>NZ_JBWBQF010000001.1:1140000-6547500 GCF_056278815.1 Pseudomonas sp. TE3644
AGGTCCCAAAGTCATGGTTAAGTGGGAAACGATGTGGGAAGGCTTAGACAGCTAGGAGGTTGGCTTAGAAGCAGCCACCCTTTAAAGAAAGCGTAATAGCTCACTAGTCGAGTCGGCCTGCGCGGAAGATGTAACGGGGCTCAAACCATGCACCGAAGCTACGGGTATCACCTTTTGGTGATGCGGTAGAGGAGCGTTCTGTAAGCCTGTGAAGGTGAGTTGAGAAGCTTGCTGGAGGTATCAGAAGTGCGAATGCTGACATGAGTAACGACAATGGGTGTGAAAAACACCCACGCCGAAAGACCAAGGTTTCCTGCGCAACGTTAATCGACGCAGGGTTAGTCGGTCCCTAAGGCGAGGCTGAAAAGCGTAGTCGATGGAAAACAGGTTAATATTCCTGTACTTCTGGTTATTGCGATGGAGGGACGGAGAAGGCTAGGCCAGCTTGGCGTTGGTTGTCCAAGTTTAAGGTGGTAGGCTGGAATCTTAGGTAAATCCGGGATTCTAAGGCCGAGAGCTGATGACGAGTTGTCTTTAGACGACGAAGTGGTTGATGCCATGCTTCCAAGAAAAGCTTCTAAGCTTCAGGTAACCAGGAACCGTACCCCAAACCGACACAGGTGGTTGGGTAGAGAATACCAAGGCGCTTGAGAGAACTCGGGTGAAGGAACTAGGCAAAATGGCACCGTAACTTCGGGAGAAGGTGCGCCGGTGAGGGTGAAGGACTTGCTCCGTAAGCTCATGCCGGTCGAAGATACCAGGCCGCTGCGACTGTTTATTAAAAACACAGCACTCTGCAAACACGAAAGTGGACGTATAGGGTGTGACGCCTGCCCGGTGCCGGAAGGTTAATTGATGGGGTTAGCTAACGCGAAGCTCTTGATCGAAGCCCCGGTAAACGGCGGCCGTAACTATAACGGTCCTAAGGTAGCGAAATTCCTTGTCGGGTAAGTTCCGACCTGCACGAATGGCGTAACGATGGCGGCGCTGTCTCCACCCGAGACTCAGTGAAATTGAAATCGCTGTGAAGATGCAGTGTATCCGCGGCTAGACGGAAAGACCCCGTGAACCTTTACTATAGCTTTGCACTGGACTTTGAATTTGCTTGTGTAGGATAGGTGGGAGGCTTTGAAGCGTGGACGCCAGTTCGCGTGGAGCCATCCTTGAAATACCACCCTGGCAACTTTGAGGTTCTAACTCAGGTCCGTTATCCGGATCGAGGACAGTGTATGGTGGGTAGTTTGACTGGGGCGGTCTCCTCCTAAAGAGTAACGGAGGAGTACGAAGGTGCGCTCAGACCGGTCGGAAATCGGTCGTAGAGTATAAAGGCAAAAGCGCGCTTGACTGCGAGACAGACACGTCGAGCAGGTACGAAAGTAGGTCTTAGTGATCCGGTGGTTCTGTATGGAAGGGCCATCGCTCAACGGATAAAAGGTACTCCGGGGATAACAGGCTGATACCGCCCAAGAGTTCATATCGACGGCGGTGTTTGGCACCTCGATGTCGGCTCATCACATCCTGGGGCTGAAGCCGGTCCCAAGGGTATGGCTGTTCGCCATTTAAAGTGGTACGCGAGCTGGGTTTAGAACGTCGTGAGACAGTTCGGTCCCTATCTGCCGTGGACGTTTGAGATTTGAGAGGGGCTGCTCCTAGTACGAGAGGACCGGAGTGGACGAACCTCTGGTGTTCCGGTTGTCACGCCAGTGGCATTGCCGGGTAGCTATGTTCGGAAAAGATAACCGCTGAAAGCATCTAAGCGGGAAACTTGCCTCAAGATGAGATCTCACTGGAACCTTGAGTTCCCTGAAGGGCCGTCGAAGACTACGACGTTGATAGGTTGGGTGTGTAAGCGCTGTGAGGCGTTGAGCTAACCAATACTAATTGCCCGTGAGGCTTGACCATATAACACCCAAGCAATTTGCGTCGAATAGACCAGATTGCGGTGTTGTGAAGATGATACGAACCGAAAGTTTGCTGATTCACAAATACCATCACATACCCGATTCGCTGGTGTGCCTCCCAAAGGGCATCCTGGCTACAGAATTTCTTGACGACCATAGAGCATTGGAACCACCTGATCCCATCCCGAACTCAGCAGTGAAACGATGCATCGCCGATGGTAGTGTGGGGTTTCCCCATGTGAGAGTAGGTCATCGTCAAGATTAAATTCCGAAACCCCCACTTGCGAAGGCAGGTGGGGGTTTTGTCTTTATGGCTCCGCGCCCCCCGCCCTTGTGGGACCGGGCCAGTACCACCTTGCCGTAGCCGCTGCCGCCAGGCTGCGCTGGCCCCAAGCCCCACCGAAGATCTCTAGCGCACACCAAGCCCAGCGCAGCCTACCGGCAGCGGCTACAGGGGGGCGACAGCGCCTGCATCAGAGGGTAGGGCGATTCGAATCAACATACGTGGTTCGCTAGCGTCGGCAAGTAAGAGACGCAGAGGCTAGAGCGCTCACGTTTCGATATCGTGACTCACCGGAAGCGCCAGCCAATAGGTGTAATACCCCTCATCCCTCACATACCCCAACGACTCATACAGCCGCTGCGCACCCAGATTCCCGCGCCCTGTCTCAAGCACAATCCCCACGGCCCCGCTGTCGATGGCAAACGCCCTGGCAGCATCGAGCAGCAACCTGCCCACCCCTTGCCCCCGTGCGACTTCACTGACGTACAGGTCATTGAGCAGCCACGTACGTTGCGCATCCAGCGACGAGAACGTCGGATACAGCTGCGTGAACCCCACCGCCCCGTGTTCGCTGTCACAGGCGTAAAAGATCACTGATTCCTCGCGCTCAAGCCGTTCGCCAATAAAAGCCCTGGCCTTGGGTAAGTCCGAGGTTTTGCCATAAAAAATTCGATAGGCATCAAACAGCGGTGCAATAACGTCTGCGTGCTGAATGCCGGCCTTGCCGAGTTGGATATCCATGTCTGCTCCTGGGTGTGTGCCTTGCTGCATCTTGGCACGGCGCGGTCGTGTTTTTCGTTGCCGGTATCAAATTGCTGGCCTTGCCGCCGATAACGCCTTTATACCTGCGCAACATCAAGCGAGCCCCCATGCATACCTGCGTCAACAATCTCCTGAATCAAGGCGCCCACGTCTTCGGCGAAATCCTCGACGCAGACCGCACGCACGCGCTCTATCAGCAAATGATTGCGGCCCGTGCCTTTGACGGCAGCCTGTTCATGGACCAGGCCGAGTACCTGGCGCAGGAAAACCATTTCAACGCCAACCCCACCCCTGCATTCAATTTCCTCAACCAGTTCGACGAGCAGTTGCAGTTCATCGAACAGGACCCACGCCTGACCCAGGTGCTTGCGCATGTACTGGGGGAGGATTACGAGGTGGTCATCCGCAAGGCCGTGTGCGGGGTGCCGGACGCCTGGCTGCCGGACTGGATTCGCGAGCGTATTCGCGACGTGAACGTGGCCAACCTGGGGCCATATATCAAGAAGCCGTACCGCGACATTACCTACTTTCGCGGTATCGATTTCCACCAGGACATCATCGACTGGCCGCGCGGTCGTGTGGAGCTGGACCCTTCCACGTTCATGACGCTGTATGTATACCTGCACGAGGTCACCGAGCATGACTCGCCGCTGCACCTGATGCCGGGCACCCATCGGCTGGGCGCCACGCTGTTTCCCCATCGGTTACAGCATCAGCAAGGTGACAGTTGGGTGTATGGCGACGATCAGGGCAACAGCCTGGCCTGCACTGACCAGCGCCTGATCGGCGGCCCGGGGTATGTAGGGCTGTGGCACAACTGCACGTTACACGGCACGCGGCCGGTGGCTCATGAGTCGGAGCAGTTTCGCTTGTCGTTGCGGTATCTGGTGGGCAAGTCCAACGCCAACAGGCAGCAGACCGGCATTGATGAGATCAACAGCCGTATTCAAGGTGAGTTGCGGCCGATTCGCACGCGGCGCGATCTGGATGACAAGGGTGTGGCACAGATGCGCGGTAACGTCATCAACCAGGCGTGAATGCCGCGCTCAGCGCGCAAACCGCCGCGCACCGGCCACACAGCCGATCACGCCGACAGTGACCCCCAGCATGCCCCAGCTCACCTGTTCACCCAGCAATGTGGCGGCCAGCGCCAGCCCGAAAAACGGTTGCAGCAATTGCAGTTGGCCAACGGCGGCGATCCCGCCCTGGGCCAGGCCGCGATACCAGAACACAAAGCCGATGAACATGCTGAACAGCGCCACGTAACCCAGGCTGAGCCAGCCCGCCAAGTGCACCTGGGCGAAGCTCGACGGCAGCAGGGCGACAGTGCCTACCGCCATGAAGGGCAGGGCCACCACCAGCGCCCAGGAAATCACCTGCCAGCCGCCCAGGCTGCGCGACAGCCGGGCGCCTTCGGCATACCCCAGGCCACAGACGATGATCGCGCACAGCATCAGCACGTCGCCCATCGGTGAGGCCGACAGCCCCTGAGCCACGGCGTAACCCACCACCATCAGGCTGCCGACCAGCGAGAACAGCCAAAACGCCGGCCGCGGCCGCTCGCCGCCGCGCAGTACGCCGAACAGGGCGGTGGACAGCGGCAGCAGTCCAAGAAACACGATGGAGTGGGCCGAGGTGACATGCTGCAGCGCCAAGGCGGTCAGCAGCGGGAAACCCACCACCACGCCCAGGCTGACGATGACCAGCGATCCCAGTTGAGCGCGCGCCGGGCGTTTTTCCTTGAACAGCAGCAGGATGCACAGCGCCAGCAGGGCGGCCAGGCTGGCGCGCGCGACGGTCAGGAACAGCGGACTGAAGTCCATCACCGCCAGCCGCGTGGCGGGCAGCGAGCCGCTGAAAATCAGCACGCCGATGAAGCCGTTGAGCCAGCCGCTGGAAGGGGCGGCCAGGGGCGAAGGGGGTGTGGCGGTCTGTTCCAATGACGGGTCCTGATCAGTAGGGTTGCTGGGTGCTAATCCTGAGCCTGCCAGACAGTGCAATCAAATAATTGTCATGGATACAAGGCTGGCGTCGATCCCGTAGCCGCTGCCGCCAGGCTGCGCTGGCCCAGCGCCCCGCTGTAGATAATTCAGGCTCACACCGGCCAGCGCTACCTCCGGCAGCGGCGACGGAGTGTGGCGTATCGGCTTGCGTTGTAGGACGCAAGGGGCCCTGGTTTCGGAAATTTCCCTCCCTTGCTTGGGAATTGTCCGGCTTACTTCCCCCCAGCTCCGCTCTACTGTGATGGGCCCTGAAGAACCACGCGAGAGCTGTCGCCATGCCCGATCACCCAGGCCTGCATATCGAGTACCTGGATGCCGACCCCCGGATCCGCGCCCTGTGCCAGCGTTACTGGCGCGTCAGCCAGGACACCGGACGTTTCCTGGAAACCGTGGCCACCATTTATCGCGCCGAGAGCATGGGCTCGGGCGAGCTGACCGCGCTGGTCAAACGCCATTCCCGGGCGTGGTCGACCGTGATGAAGTGCTCGCGTTGCGGCGAGCCGGTGCAGTTTGCCACGCGCACCGACTTCATCGGGCGTCGCGAAGGCAGGCCGTTTCGTTGCGGCGTGTGCAAGGCCCTGGAACAGCAACAACTGGACACAGCCAAGCGCATGCGCATCGTTGAGGCCTACCAACAGGCAATGGCCGCCGCGCAGCCGCTGACGGCACTGCGGCCGCGTCACTGCCTGTACCTGCTGGCCCTGATCAAGCATGCGGGCAGCGAAGACCTCAGCCACATCCGCCCCTATTGCCAGGTGCGGCACGGACGTTTGACGCCGATGCGCGATGTGGACCGCGACCTGATCAACCAATTATGGCGCACCGGCGTCATTGCCGTGGACCCCGAGTCGGACACGGCAGCCTTCGAACTGGACAGCGAGCAGGATGCCCGGGTGCACTTCAACGAAGTGCGCTGGCAGCCGGTGGTGGAGGGGCTCAGCGGTGCGGCCCTGTACGAGCGCCTGGAAGCTCAGGTGTTGCAAGCCGATTTTCTGCAGCAAGGCGCCGAGGATATCCGCGAATGCTGCGAACACCTGGCGCTGCTGGAGTGCCTGGCCTTCCTGGAAACCGCGCTGGAGGAATATCGCCTGGGGTACCGCGCGGGGGTCAAGACCTGCGCCATGATCACCCGGGCGTTGCAATGCTTTACCGTCGCCCAGGTCTGTAACCTGCTGCATCGGGCCGCACGCGATGCAGCAGCTTATTACCAGCGTGGCGGGGTCAGCCGCGACCATGCCGCCAAGACCGTGGTGGGCAGCTTCGAGCGCTTGATGGAGAAGGCCTTGGCCAATGACTGGGAGATCGCGCCGTTCAAGCGCAATTTCAATGTGCCGCAGTCGGCGCTCAGCCGGTTGATCTACAACCGCATGCTGGGCACCGACGATGGCGGGTTCAGCCAGCGTAACGAGGTGCTGTTGGGGCACCTCGCCAGCGTTTCGTGAGCGTGATCAGCCCTTGCGGCTGAACAGCTTGCGCAGGAAGGCGCCCACGGCCACTACGCCGATGACGATGAACTTCTTGAAGGCCAGCAGCATGATGCCCAGCTTGGCGAACAGGCCCGCCTTGCTGGCGATGCCGCCCGCTACCAGCGCGGCCAGGCCGTAGGAGGCCAGCTTGTCGGTGGACGGGCTGTAATCGGCGTAGCGGTTGCCATCGGTGAAATCGGCAAAGCCCATCACCTGCGGCAGTTCGCGCTTGATGGTGGGCAGGTCGCTCATGGCGGCCACCGCGTTGAGCTCCAGCACGCCTTTGCGGCCCAGCACGCGGATGCTGTAGTTGAGGCTGTTGACGTCGGCGTGGTCGGCCTTGAGTTCCTTGGCCCAATAGATCTTGTGGCTCTGGCCGTCGTAGTGCGGTGGTTCGGCCCAGCCCACCAGGCTGATGCCGTCATAGCCCTGCTCGCGACGCTCCTTGTTGTCGTCCTCGTCTTCGGCCTGCATGTCCTTGAGCAGCTGGCTGTAGTCGATCTTGTTGGCGTCTTCGTCAGAGATGTGCCCGTCTTCGGTGTAGCTGACGATCACACCCCAGCCGCGCTCTGACAGCGGGTTGGTGGCCTTGGGCACGATCATGCCCAGGGTCTTGATGCCCGGCGGATTGCCCCAGCCGATGTTCAGTACGCGTTCGGCGTCATCGGGTGACAAGTAATAGAAGTCGTCGTTGAGCTTGAGGGTGGCGATGTCGCCGGGCAGGTTGATGGTGCCGTGCTGGGGCTTGAGGGAAGCCATCAGTTGTTCGGCGGTCATCTTCGGTTGGGTTTGCGTGGTGCCGGCAGGTGTATCGGCATAGGCAGGCAATTGAACCGCGCACAGCAGTGCTGCGGCCAGGAGGGGGCGCAGGTATTTCATCGTATTCCCTTACATTTTGAATCAAATTTGTCGCACAGGATACAGATGAGACCGTTATGCCACCAGCCCTGTAGCCGCTGCCGCCAGGCTGCGCTGGCCTTCTGCCTCGCTGAAGACGTTCAGGGTTCACACGGACCAGCGCAGCCTGGCGGCAGCGGCTACAAGGGTCAGGGTTGCGCGGCAACCGGCACGCCGGTGTAGTGCTCGACCAGGCGATCAATTTCCCCCGACATTTTCATTCGCAGCAAGGTGCGCAGGATGCGCTGCACCGGCACCGCCGGGTCATTGCGTACGTAGCAGCCCAGCGCCTGTTCCTCCACGAACGCCACCGGCTTGAGCTGCTGCGCCGGCGCCAGGTGCTGGTTGAACCAGTCCAGTGACAGCTTGCTGATGATGGCGTAGCGGTAGCGCCGGGCTTGCAGCTTGAGCAGCACCTGGTCTTCGCTGCGCGCGTCGTCGCGTTGCAGTTGGCCGCTGGCGAACTGGTGCTGCAAGCCGTCGTAGGTGTAGCCCAGCACCGTGCCGATCACCTGCGGGGCCAAGGCGTTTAGGCTGACCGGAGTGGCATCCTCCGGGCGCGCCACCACGTAGTCGCGCTGGGTGATCAGCGGCAGGCTCCAGATGTAGTCCCCCGACAACCCCGGCAGCCACGACTGCGCGGCGTAGCAGCGCACGTCGACATCGCCGCGCTCCATGGCCGCCTGCAACCGCAGGCGGGCAATGACGCGAAACTCGGCCGGTGAGCCCACCTGGCGGGCCAGGCTTTGCATCATGTCGTAGAGGATACCCTGGGTGGGGTGGCCGTCTTCGACCTGAACCAGCGGCATGGGCCAGCTCTGCGCGATGGAAAATCGCAGCGGTGGCTCGGCGCCCAGGCATTGGCCGGCAATCAGCACCAGCGCGATCAAGGTCAGGCGCATCGGCGTCTCCGTGCCGTGAAAAAACCTTCAATCCGATAGCGTAGCCACTATCTGCCAGGGCCGTGACTGCAATTGCAGCACTCGCCGTGACAGGCTGCGACAAGTTAGGCGCGCCATTGGATGCTTTTTTGCCCCTGCTCCGCTACGATTAGCGGTCTTTGGCATTCTAGTTGCGACGGTTTTCGATGAGTTATCAGGTTCTTGCACGTAAATGGCGTCCGCGCTCCTTCCGCGAAATGGTTGGGCAGACCCACGTGCTCAAGGCGCTGATCAACGCACTGGACAATCAGCGGCTGCACCACGCCTACCTGTTTACCGGTACCCGCGGTGTGGGCAAGACCACCATCGCCCGCATTATCGCCAAGTGCGTCAACTGTGAGACCGGCATCACCTCCACGCCCTGCGGCGAATGTTCGGTGTGCCGCGAGATCGATGAAGGCCGCTTCGTCGACCTGATCGAGATCGACGCCGCCAGCCGCACCAAGGTCGAGGACACCCGCGAACTGCTCGACAACGTGCAGTACGCCCCCAGCCGCGGGCGCTTCAAGGTCTACCTGATCGACGAAGTGCACATGCTGTCCAGCCACTCGTTCAACGCCTTGCTGAAAACGCTGGAAGAGCCGCCGCCCTACGTCAAGTTCATCCTGGCCACCACCGACCCGCAGAAGCTGCCGGCGACCATCCTGTCGCGCTGCCTGCAGTTCTCGCTGAAAAACATGACGCCTGAGCGCGTGGTGGAGCACCTGAGCCACGTGCTGGGCGCCGAACACGTGCCGTATGAAGACGATGCCCTGTGGTTGCTGGGCCGCGCCGCGGACGGCTCGATGCGTGACGCCATGAGCCTGACCGACCAGGCGATTGCCTTCGGTGAAGGCAAGGTACTGGCCGCCGATGTGCGCGCCATGCTCGGTACCCTCGACCATGGTCAGGTGTACGGCGTGTTGCAGGCGCTGCTGGAGGGCGACGCCCGGGCCTTGCTCGAGGCCGTGCGTCACCTGGCCGAACAGGGCCCGGACTGGAATGGCGTGCTGGCCGAAATGCTCAATGTGCTGCACCGCGTGGCGGTGGCCCAGGCCCTGCCGGAGGCGGTGGACAACGGCCACGGCGACCGCGACCGTGTGCTGGCAGTGGCCCAGGCCTTGCCGGCCGAGGACGTGCAATTCTACTACCAGATGGGCCTGATCGGCCGTCGCGACCTGCCGCTGGCGCCCGACCCGCGCAGTGGCTTCGAGATGGTGTTGCTGCGCATGCTGGCCTTCCGCCCGGCAGACACCGGCGACGCCCCCAGGCCGGTGCTAAAGCCGGTGGGGACCAGCCAAGCCACAGCTGAGTCCCCGCAAGCCCTGGCTGCCGCGCCCGCCGTGGCGGCCATCGCCGCGCCTGCGCCGGCCCCTGTGGCCGCGCCGCAGCCTGCGCCAGCCCCGGTGCAACCAGCGCCTGAGCCCGTGCGCGAGCCTGTGCCAGAACCCCAGCCACAGCCAGCCCCCGCGCCCATGGTCGCCGACGTCGACCTGCCGTGGAACGAGCCCGCGGCCATCGAGCCACCGCCTGCGCCGCAGGTAGAGCCCGATCCGCAGCCCGTCCCGGTCGACGAGCCGGTGCTGGACGTGGTCGCTGAGCAACCGGCCCTCACGCCCATGCCCGCACCGGTGCCGGCCAGCGTGGTGCCGCCAGCGCCCCAGGTGGACGTGCCGCCCATCGAGTACGTGCCCGCCGGCATGGACCGCGACGACGAGCCGCCGCTTGACGAAGATTATTACGAAGCGGACATCGACACCGCTTCCTACAGCTACCTGGACGACTTGGCCAGCGAGAGCGCGCCCGAGCCTGCGCCCGAACCCGAGCCATTGCCGGCCTCACAGCCGGCCACCGGCCTGGCCCTGCAGTGGCTTGAACTGTTCCCCAAACTGCCGATTTCCGGCATGACGGGCAGCATTGCCGCCAACTGCAGCCTGATTGCCGTGGACGGTGACCACTGGTTGCTGCACCTGGACCCGGGGCACAGCGCGCTGTTCAACAGCACCCAGCAGCGGCGCCTCAACGACGCCCTCAACCAGTACCATGGCCGTACGCTGACGCTGACCATCGAACTGATCCGCCCCGAGCAGGAAACCCCTGCCCAGGCCGCTTCGCGCCGCCGCAACGAGCGCCAGGGCGAAGCCGTGGCCTCGATCCATGCCGATCCGTTCATCCGGCAGATGATCAGCCAGTTCGGCGCCAGCGTGCGCGAGGATACTATTGAACCTGTCGACGCTTTGGTCAGCCAAAGCCAGTAACCCGTTAACCACGCGCAGCGTACCCCGCCGGGGCACGCTGCGCGGCAAACCAAACAACCGATGAGGTGATCCCCATGATGAAAGGTGGCATGGCCGGCCTGATGAAGCAGGCGCAGCAGATGCAGGAAAAAATGGCCAAGATGCAGGAAGAACTGGCCAACGCCGAAGTGACCGGTCAATCCGGCGCCGGCCTGGTGAGCGTGGTGATGACCGGTCGTCACGACGTCAAGCGCATCAGCCTGGACGACAGCCTGATGCAGGAAGACAAGGAAGTGCTGGAAGACCTGATCGCCGCCGCCGTCAACGACGCCGTGCGCAAGATCGAAGCCAACAGCCAGGACAAAATGGGCGGCATGACCGCTGGCATGCAACTGCCACCGGGCTTCAAGATGCCGTTCTAAGGCGTCTTGCGCTGTACCCCAATGCCAGGCTCATGCCTGGCATTGTTGTTTATTCGCCGCGTCACACCCGTAGCCGCTGCCGCCAGGCTGCGCTGGCCCTCTCATACGCTGAAGAATACCGGTGCCGCACGGGGCCAGCGCAGCCTTTGGCAGCGGCTACGCGAAGCGGGGGAACGCCGTCAGGCATGATAGGGTCTGCTCTATATCGTCCCACCTGAAGGAGCCCCTCGATGTCCCAGGACCTGATCCTCAACCAGCGCATCGTGCTGGTATCGCGCCCCAAGGGCGCCCCCACCCCCGAGCACTTCCGCCTTGAACGCGTGACGCTCCCTGACCTGGAAGACGGCCAGGTTCTGCTGCGCACCTTGTACCTGTCCCTGGACCCCTACATGCGCGGCCGCATGAGCGACGCGCCGTCCTACGCCGCCCCCGTGCAAATCGACGAGGTGATGACCGGCGGCGCGGTCAGCGTGGTGGAGCAGTCGCGCCACCCCAAGTACCAGGTCGGCGACCAGGTGGTGGGCATGACCGGCTGGCAGTCCCATAGCATTTCCAACGGCGACGACCTGATCGTGCTGCCCGCCGGTATCCCCAACCCCTCCCTGGCACTGGGCGTGCTGGGCATGCCCGGCATGACCGCCTACATGGGCCTCACCCACATCGGCCAGCCCAAGGCCGGCGAGACCGTGGTAGTGGCCGCCGCATCGGGCGCCGTCGGCTCGGTGGTGGGGCAGGTGGCCAAGCTCAAGGGCCTGAAAGTGGTGGGCGTGGCCGGTGGTGCCGACAAATGCCGCTACGTGGTCGACGAACTGGGCTTCGACGCCTGCCTGGACCACAAGTCGCCCACCTTCGCCCAGGACCTGGCCAAGGCCTGCGACAAGGGCATCGACATTTACTTCGAAAACGTTGGCGGCGCCGTGTTTGACGCCGTGATGCCGTTGCTAAACCCCTGTGCGCGTATCCCGGTGTGCGGGCTGATCGCCCAGTACAACGCCACTGAATTGCCAGCTGGCCCCGACCGTCTGTCGCTGTTGCCACGCCTGTTGCTGACCAAGCGTATCCGCATGCAGGGCTTCATCGTCTTCGACGACTTTGGCGACCGCCAGGCCGAATTCATCGCCGCCATGCTGCCATGGGTGCGTGATGGCAAGGTGCGTTACCGCGAGGATGTGGTGGAGGGCCTGGAGAATGCCCCCGAAGCCTTCATCGGCCTGCTGCAGGGGCGCAATTTCGGCAAGCTGGTGGTCAAAGTGTCAGAGGCGTGAGCATTTGACGCCACCCGGAGGCGCGGGTATAAACCGCGTCTCGTTGTTTTTGTCAGGCATTTACCCATGAGCTTCAGCCCACTGATCCGCCAACTGATCGATGCCCTGCGCACCCTGCCGGGCGTGGGTCAGAAAACCGCCCAGCGCATGGCGCTGCAACTGCTGGAGCGCGACCGCAGCGGCGGCACCCGGCTGGCCCAGGCGCTGAGCCAGGCCATGGAAGGCGTGGGCCACTGCCGCCAATGCCGCACCTTGACCGAAGAGGAACTGTGCCCGCAGTGCGCCGACCATCGCCGTGACGACACCTTGCTGTGCGTGGTGGAAGGCCCGACGGATGTGTACGCGGTGGAGCAGACCGGCTATCGCGGTCGCTACTTTGTGCTCAAGGGGCATTTGTCGCCGCTCGACGGCCTGGGGCCGGAGGCGATCGGCATTCCGCAACTGATGGCGCGGATTGAAGAGCAGGGCAGTTTCACGGAAGTGATTCTGGCCACCAACCCGACGGTTGAAGGCGAAGCCACGGCGCACTACATCGCCCAGTTGCTGGCCAGCAAAGGCCTGGTCGCTTCGCGCATTGCCCACGGCGTGCCGTTGGGCGGCGAGCTGGACATGGTCGACGGCGGTACGCTGGCGCATTCCTTTGCCGGGCGCAAGCCGGTCAGCCTGTAAGATCTGACCCTGATCTGTAGCCGCTGCCGCCAGGCTGCGCTGGCCCTGTAACCCACTGAAGATCTTCAGGGTTCACACCGGCCAGCGCAGCCTCGCGGCAGCGGCTACAGGCGATCACATATCAGTCAACGCAAAGTTGGTCAGGCAGAACGTCGGGATGCCCATGTCTTCCAGACGCTGGGAACCCAGCAGCTCCGGCAGGTCGATGATCGCGCTGGCTTCATGCACGCGTGCGCCCATGCGGCGTACCAGGTTGGCGGCGGCGATCAGGGTACCGCCGGTGGCGATCAGGTCGTCGAACAGGATCACCGAGTCACCTTCGCACAGGCTGTCGGCGTGCACTTCCAGGAACGCTTCACCGTATTCGGTCTTGTAGCCTTCGGCCAGCACGTCGGCGGGCAGCTTGCCTTGCTTGCGGAACAGGATCAGCGGCTTGTTCAGCTCGTGGGCGACGATGGAGCCGATCAGGAAGCCGCGCGCGTCCATGGCGCCGATGTGGCTGAACTCGGCATCGATGTAACGGTGCACGAAGCTGTCGATCACCATGCGCAAGGCTTTGGGCGATTGGAACAGCGGGGTGATGTCGCGGAAGATCACACCGGGTTTGGGGAAGTCCACGACGGGGCGGATCAGGGATTTGAAGCTGAAGGTATCGATAACCATCGTGGGGAGGTCCTGGCAGGCAAAATATGCCCGCCAGTATACCTGTTCGATCGGTCAGGTCGAAATCAGGCTTCCAGGGTGCCGCCGGCCAGGGCGCACAGCTGGATCGGGTCGAGGATGTGGATCTCCTTGCCCTCGGCAGCAATCAGCTCGTTCTGCTGGAAGCGCGTGAACACCCGCGACACCGTCTCCACGGCCAGCCCCAGGTAATTGCCGATCTCGTTGCGCGACATGCTCAGGCGGAACTGGTTGGCGGAAAAGCCGCGGGCGCGGAAACGCGCGGACAGGTTGACCAGAAAGGTAGCGATCCGTTCGTCGGCGGTTTTCTTCGACAGCAGCAACATCATCTGCTGATCGTCGCGAATCTCGCGGCTCATCACCCGCATCAATTGCCGACGCAGCTGCGGCAATTGCACGCTCAGTTCGTCCAGGCGCTCGAAAGGGATTTCGCACACCGAGGTGGTTTCCTGGGCCTGCGCGGTCACCGGGTAGGACTCGGTGTCCATGCCCGACAGCCCCACCAGTTCGCTGGGCAGGTGGAAGCCGGTGATCTGTTCTTCGCCGCCATCGCTGAGGCTGAAGGTTTTCAGCGCGCCGGAACGCACGGCGTACACCGAATTGAAGCGGTCGCCCTGGCGGAACAGGTACTCACCTTTTTTCATGGGACGGCCACGTTTGACGATTTCGTCCAGCGCGTCCATGTCTTCCAGGTTCAACGACAGGGGCAGGCACAGGGGTGCCAGGCTGCAATCCTTGCAGTGGGCCTGAGTGACAGTACGTACTTTGACTGGCTCGGACATCTATTCAAATCCTTTGGAAAAAACACACATTGACTGTAAGGGTACCTTTTTGAAACGTACGAGACCAGCCGACGTTTAGTCGCAGCGCGCGCTCAAGAAAAGTATTTCATCGTCGATACAATTGACATCATGACCTGCGCACGGAGCCCCGCGATGCTGATTTTCGACCCCCGCACCACGCCCACGCCCGCCCAGTGGCAGATACACGACACCCAAGCGCAGGCCACGGCCAGCAATGATGGCACGGAGCCTGTAGCCAGTCCGGCGGTCAAAGTGACGCTTTCCTCACCGGGCATGAGCAAGGCGGCGCAGCAAAGTAACAATAAGGACATAGAAGATAGCGGTTTGCCTGCAAGCATTCAGGAAACCCTGAAAATGATCCGCGAGTTGAAGAAGCAACTGGCGGAGAAAATGGCCGAGCTGCAGGCGCTGGCCGGTGACAAGGACATGCCTGCGCAGCAGCGCCAGGCACGCATGGCGGCACTGCAAAGTGCGATCAACGCCATCAACGCGGCGATGATCGTGGCCATGTCCAGCCTGGCACAGTCGATGAAAGATCAGAACCTGTCGCCTGAGCAAGTGCTCAAGGCGGGCGCCCTGGCCGCCAAATAGCGCCTTGAATATCATCACATCCTGCCACTGTGGGAGCGGGCTCTGCCCGCGAAAAGGGCACCGCGATAGATCAGTAATACCGCAGTGAGGCCTTCGCGGGCAGAGCCCGCTCCCACAAAGGAAGGTTAGATGACGCGGGAGAAGCGCAGCTGATCCTGCGGCGCCAGGTGTGCATCGAACAGCATGCACACGGAGCGCACCAACAACCGTCCCACCGGCTTCACTCGAATGCCCGCTGCATCCAGCGCGATCAACCCCTCGCCTTGCATCTGCTGCAACTGCGTCCAGATCGCCGCAAAATACCCGCGAAACTCAATCCCGAAGCGCTGCTCGAACGCCGCGAAATCCACCTCGAAATGGCAGAGCAACTGCTGGATCACCGCCCGCCGCAGGCGGTCGTCCGCGTCGCAGTTCAAGCCCCGCGCGGTGGCCAGTTGCGCGCCGGCCAAGGTGTTCTGGTACTCGTTCAAGTCGCTGCTGTTCTGGCTGTACAGGTCGCCCACCTGGCTGATCGCCGACACCCCCAACCCAATCAGGTCGCAGTGGCCATGGGTGGTGTAGCCCTGAAAGTTGCGCTGCAACTGGCCTTCTTCCTGGGCGATGGCCAGGTCGTCGTCGGGCAGGGCGAAGTGGTCCATGCCGATGTAGCGGTAACCGGCGGCGGTCAGTTGCTCGATGGTGCCCTTGAGCATCTGCAGCTTCACGCCGGGAGGCGGCAGTTCGACGTGGTCGATGCGCCGTTGGGGCGGGAAACGCTCGGGCAGGTGGGCGTAGTTGAACACTGACAGGCGGTCGGGTTGCAGCTGGATCACTTCGTCCACGGTGCGGGCGAAGCTGTCGACGGTCTGGCGCGGCAGGCCGTAGATCAGATCCAGGTTCACCGAGCGGAACTGCAGGGTGCGCGCCGCCTCGATGATGGCGCGGGTTTCGTCCAGGGTCTGCAGCCGGTTGACGGCGCGCTGCACCTGCGGGTCGAAGTCCTGCACGCCGACGCTGACGCGGTTGAAGCCCAGCTCGCGCAGCAGGCCCATGGTCGACCAGTCGGCCTCGCGCGGGTCGATTTCGATGCCGTAGTCGCCGCCGTCGTCCAGGCGCAGATTGAAATGGCTGCGCAGGCTGGCCATCAGCTGGCGCAGTTCATCGTGGCTGAGGAAGGTCGGCGTGCCGCCGCCCAGATGCAGCTGCTGCACACTCTGGCGCGGGTCCAGGTGACAGGCGATCAGCTGGATTTCCTGCTCCAGCCGTTGCAGGTAGGCCTGGGCGCGGCCGCGGTCCTTGGTGATGACCTTGTTGCAGGCGCAGTAATAGCAAATGTGTGCGCAGAACGGCAGGTGCACGTACAACGACAGTGGGCGCAAGGCCTTGCGGCTGTCGCGCAGGGCGTGCAGCAGGTCGAACGAGCCCACCTGGTTGTCGAATTGAACCGCGGTGGGGTAGGACGTGTAGCGCGGACCTGGCTGATCGTGACGACGGATCAGCTCAGCGTCCCAGACAAGACTATCGAGCATGCGGGACTCCCCGGTTGGCGTGCGTGGGGCCAGTCTAGGGACGTGCGTACCAGGGCGTATTGATGTGCATCAACGGGGTTATCAGTGGCCCATCAGCCAGTGCTGGTGGGGGCCGGGCAGCGTCCACAGGCCGAACACTATCACCAGGATACCGCCGGCGGTGCGTACGCCGCGCTGGCGCAACAGCCGCCGCGTGCGCTCGGCGGCAAGGCCGGTGGCCAGTAGCACCGGCCAGGTGCCCAGGCCGAACGCCAGCATCAGCAGCCCGCTGTCGGCGGCATTGCCCTGGCTGGCTGCCCACAGCAGGGTGCTGTACACCAGCCCGCACGGCAGCCACCCCCACAGGGCGCCCAGCAGCAGGGCGCGGGGCACGCTGCTGACCGGCAACAGGCGGTTGGCCAGGGGCTGTACCAGCCGCCACAGGCCGCGCCCGGCGCGCTCGATATACACCAGGCCGCTCCACCAGCCGCCCAGGTACAGGCCCATGGCGATCAGCAGCAGGGCCGCCACCACGCGCAGGGCCATGGCCGCCGGACTGCTGGCCAGCGCCCAGCCAGCCACGCCCAGCAGCAGGCCGGCGCAGGCGTAGCTGAGGATGCGCCCCAGGTTGTAGGCCAGCAGCAGGCGCAGGCGACGGCCGCGTTGCTCGGCGGGGATGGCCAGGGTCAGCGCGCCCATCAGGCCGCCGCACATGCCCAGGCAGTGACCGCCGCCCAGCAGGCCCAGCACCAGGGCGGAGACCAGTTGCGGGGCCAGTTCAAGCATGGGGCGGGGCCTTGTCCTGGCTGGGCTTGCTGGCGTTGGCCTCATCGACGCCGGCCTGGTGGCGTGGGTCCTGGTCGTCGAACAAAATGCTGTGCGCCGGGCCGTCCAAGTCGTCGTACTGGCCGCTGTCCACGGCCCAGAAGAACACGTAGATAGCGATGGCGACGATCACCAGCGCGGCCGGGATCATGATGTAGAGGGCGGGCATGCTAGCTCCGGTGTCTTGGGGGCGGCGGCCGTGGTCTGCGGCCGACGTGGCGGCGCGGTGCGGCTCAGGCGCAGAGCGTTGAGCACCACGGTCAGCGAGCTGAGTGACATGCCCACGGCGGCCCACACGGGGGTGATCAGCCCTGCGGCCGCGAAAGGCAGCATCAAGCCATTGTACAGCGCCGCCCACGCCAGATTCTGGATAATCACCCGCCGCGTGCGACGGGCCATGTGCAGGGCCTGCACCAGGGTGTCCAGGCGGTTGTTGAGCAGCACCGCGTCGGCGCAGGTGCGGGCCAGGTCGGTGGCGCTGCCCATGGCCACGCTGATGTCGGCGGCGGCCAGCAGCGGCACGTCGTTGACCCCGTCGCCCACCACCAGCACCTTGCGCCCCTCACGGTGCAGGCGCTGCAGGATGGCCAGCTTGGCGTCCGGCGCCAGGCTGCCGTGGGCGTCGTCGATGCCCAGCGCCTTGGCCACGCTGGCCACCATCGGCGAGCTGTCGCCGGACAGCAGCAGGGTGTGCCAGCCCCGTGCACGGCAGGCGTCGAGCAAGGGTTTGGCGTCATCGCGCAGGCGATCATCCAGCCCGAACCAGGCCAGCGCCTGGCGGTTGTCGGCCAGCAGCAGCCATTGGCCGTGGTTGTCCGGGGCGGTGGGCACCGGGCAGCCGCTCAGGGCGCAGGCATAGGCGGGGTTGCCAATGCGCAATGACCCGCCGTCGACGTGACCTTCAAGGCCCAGGCCGGGGTGGCTGACGACCTGTTCGGCGGCCAGGCGGGCATGGCCGAAGGCGCGGGCGATGGGGTGCTCGGACTGGCTTTCCAGCGCCGCCGCCAGCGCCAGGCAATGGTCGCTGTCCAACTGCGCCAGGGGGCGAATGCCGTGCAGTTGCAGGCGCCCTTCGGTGAGGGTGCCGGTCTTGTCGAAGATCACCGTGTCGATCTGGTTCAGGCCTTCCAGCACGTGCCCGCGGGTCAGCAGCAGGCCCAGGCGGTGCAGGCTGCCGGTGGCGGTGGTCAGCGCGGTGGGCGTGGCCAGCGACAGGGCGCACGGGCAGGTGGCGACCAGCATGGCCAGCACCACCCAGAACGCGCGACTGGCATCCAGCTGCCACCACAACAGGCCGATGGCCGCCGCGCAGGCCAGGGAAAACAGCAGGAACCACTGCGCGGCGCGGTCGGCCAACTGCGCCAGTTTCGGTTTTTCTGCCTGGGCCCGCTCCAGCAGGTGGACGATGGCCGACAGCCGGGTGTGTTGCCCCAAGGCGGTGACTTGCACGGTCAGCGCGCCCTCGACGTTGAGGGTGCCAGCGGTGACGGCATCGCCGGTGTGTCGAGGCAGGGGCAGATACTCGCCGGTCAGCAGCGATTCATCGACACTGGACTGGCCGTCGACAATGCGGCCGTCGGCGGGGATCACGGCACCGGGCAACACCTGCACCCGGTCATGCAGGTTCAGTTCGCTGAGCAGGATGCGCTCGGCCAGCCCCTCGCTGTTCAGGCGCAGGCAGGAGGGCGGCAGCAGGTTGACCAGTTGCGCAGTGGCCGCCGCCGTGCGCTCGCGGGCGCGGCGCTCCAGGTAACGCCCGGTCAGCAGGAACAGGGCGAACATGCCGACCGCATCGAAATACAGCTCGCCGCTACCGCTGATGGCCGTCCAGATACCCGCCACGTAGGCGCCGCCGATGGCCAGCGACACCGAGACGTCCATGGTCAGGTGACGGGTGCGCAAGTCGCGTAGCGCGCCGCGGAAGAATGGCGCGCAACTGTAGAAGACGATGGGCGTGGTGAGGAACATCGCCACCCAGCGCAGGATGGTGTGCAGTTGCGGGCTGAGGTCGATGTTGAATTCGGGCCAGGTGGCCATGGTCGCCATCATCGCCTGGAACCACAGCAGGCCGGCCACGCCCAGTTGGCGCAAGGCGCGGCGGTTGTCGCTGGCCAGTTGCTCGGCGGCGCGGTCGGGTTGCCAGGGGTGGGCGGCGTAGCCGATGTGGCGCAGTTCGGCCAGCAGGTGGCTCAGGGCCAGGCGGGCGGGGTCCCATTGCACGAACAGGCGGTGGTTGGACAGATTCAGGCGCGCCTCGACCACGCCGTCCAGGGCTCTCACATGCTTTTCGATCAGCCAGCCGCAGGCGGCGCAGGTGATGCCTTCGATCATCAGCGTGGTGTCGCGCAGCTCGCCCTGGTGGTGGACGAAGGGGCGCTGCACGTCGTCGCGGTCATACAGCGCCAGTTCGTCGGCCAGTTGCCGTGGCAGCGCCTGGGGGTTGGCGCTGGCCTGGTCGCGGTGCTGGTAGTAGCTGTCCAGGCCACCGGCGACGATGGCTTCGGCCACGGCTTGGCAACCGGGGCAGCAGAAGGCTCGCGGTTGGCCCAGGACCACGGCGGTGAAAGGGGCGCCGGGCGGGACGGGGAGGGCGCAGTGGTAGCAGGGGATGATCATGGTGGTCCAAATACTCTGTAGCCGCTGCCGAAGGCTGCGCTGGCCAGCCGATACAACCCAAGAATCAGCGGTGGCAATGAGGGCCAGCGCAGCCTGTCGGCAGCGGCTACGGGTGATTGCCTCAAGGTTTCAAGTCTTCGGCGCCTTGCAGGGGTTCGTCGCCCAGGGTCAGGGGTTTGTCGGGCGATACTTGTTCTTCTTCAAATAGCCGCCAGGTCATGCCGTTCTGCAGGCCCAGCAGCTCGACAAAGCGTCGGCCTTGCACCTGGTCCACCACGTGGCCCACGTAGCGGCCATTGCCCGCAAGGTTCAGGTCGATACGCCGATCCTTGTCCGGCTGCGTCGGCGAAATCAGGTTCAGGGTCAGTTGCGCCGGTTGGCTGTCGCCGCTCAGGCGCACGTCGACTTCGCCGGTGAGGTTGTCGAGGGTGATGTCGGCACGCTGCCTCAAATCCTGGGCCAAGCGTTCACGTTCCAGCGAACGGTTGATGCCCTTGCCGGCTTCGTAATAGTTGTCGCTGACCAGGTTATCCGGGTGCTGCACGGCGATGGTCACCATTGACAGCGTCAGGGCCACCGAGCAGCTGAGGATGGCGATGATGATCCAGGGCCAGAGGTGTTTGTACCAAGGGGTGGCGGCATTCGCCGTGGCGTTGAACATAGCAATTCCTTAACGGACTTGGGGGCCGATGAAGCGGCTTTTGGCCTGCACGTGCACGTCGCCGTCTTCGGCGTCGCGCAGGGTGAACATCACCTCGTTGGTGCTGGACGGCAGTTGTTCGGGGGCCACCGAGAGCTCGGCGGGCAGGCTGACGATGTCGCCGGCGGCCACCTGTATTTCGTTGCGGCTTTGCAGTCGCAGGTCGGGCAGGCCGGAGGCTTCGATCACGTAGGTGTGCGGGCGCTGGTCCTTGTTCATGATCTTCAGGCTGTAGACGTTCTCGACGCGCCCTTCGGCGTTTTCACGGTACAGCACGCGGTCCTTGCTGACGTCGAAGCCCACCAGCGACCGGGTGAAGAAGGCGCCGGCCAGCACACCGATCATCACCAGCAGCACCACGGCGTAGCCGATCAGGCGCGGCCGCCATTTGTGCGTCTGCTGGCCGGACAGGTTGTGTTCGGTGGTGTAGCTGATCAGCCCGCGCGGGTAGTCCATCTTGTCCATGATGCTGTCGCAGGCGTCGATGCAGGCGGCGCAGCCGATGCATTCGATCTGCAGGCCGTCGCGGATGTCGATGCCGGTGGGGCACACCTGCACGCACATCGTGCAGTCGATGCAGTCGCCCAGGCCCATGGCCTTGTAGTCCGCCTCCTTCTTGCGCGGGCCGCGTTTCTCGCCGCGGCGCGGGTCGTAGGAGACGATGAGCGTGTCTTTGTCGAACATCACGCTCTGGAAGCGCGCATAGGGGCACATGTAGATGCAAACCTGCTCGCGCAGCCAACCGGCGTTGCCGTAGGTGGCGAGGGTGAAGAAGCCTACCCAGAAATACGACCAGCCATCGGCCTGGCCGGTGAAGAAGTCGACGGCCAGCTCGCGGATGGGCGAGAAATAGCCGACGAAGGTCATGCCGGTGACGAAGCCGATCAACAGCCACAGGCTGTGCTTGGCGGTTTTGCGCAGGATCTTGTGGGTGCTGGTGGGCGCCTTGTCGAGCTTGATGCGCTGGTTGCGGTCGCCTTCGGTGACCTTTTCGCACCACATGAAAATCCACGTCCACACGCTTTGCGGGCAGGTGTAGCCGCACCACACGCGGCCGGCGAACACGGTGATGAAAAACAGCCCGAAGGCGCTGACGATGAGGATGCCCGACAGCAGGATGAAATCCTGCGGCCAGAACGTGGCGCCGAAGATGTAGAACTTGCGCTCGGGCAGGTTCCACCACACCGCCTGATGCCCGCCCCAGTCCAGCCACACGATGCCGAAATACAGCGCGAACAGAAACGCCCCGCCCACCCGCCGCAGGTTGCGGAACACCCCGGTGAAGGCCCGGGTGTAGATCTTCTCCCGCGCCGCGTACAGGTCGACGCTGTCGCCTTTGGCGGCCGGCGGGGTGACATCGTGTACCGGAATCTGCTTGCTCATCAGTGAGCCTCACGGTGGGGCTGGGGTGCCGGTTCGGTGCATGCCGAGCGCGGTCAGAAATTGGTAGAACTACCGGGTATACTGTTCAGGCCTGCCAAGGATTGATGATGGGCACGCCACTGCCCTGGAAATCTGCCACATTGCGCGTTACCAGGGTCAGGCCGTGCACCAATGCGGTGGCGGCGATCAGTGCATCGCACTCGCTGCGCTGATCTGGAACATGCAGTTGCGCACAGCGGATGGCGACCTGCGTGTTAACGGCCAGTACCCGCCCGGCAAAGGCAGGTATCAGACGCGAATCCAGCCACTTGCGCAGGGTCTTGCCTTGCTGAGCGTCCCGTCGTTCGATTCTGAGGACGCCTTTTTCTATCTCCATGACAGTGATCGCGCTGATGTAAAGGCTGGCGGGGGCAACATCGCTGGCCCAAGCCCGCACGTGTGGGTCTGCGGTCGACTTGCGCAGTTCTGACACGACATTGGTGTCGAGCAGGAACATCAGGAGAGGTCGACTGGGCGGGGGACGATATGGGCCCGCTCTATTTCAAATTCGATGTCATCGGATTCCGGCATGGCCAGGAGCTCCACAATGCTTTGGGTATGTCCGGTCAACTTTTGATACTCCTCGATAGTCATCAGCACATGGGCTGGCCGGCCGCGGTCGGTGATAAACACTGGGCCGAGCTGCGCAGCCTTTTTGGCGCCGCTGGTGTCCTGATTGAATTCCCTGCTGGAAACCGTTGTGATGGTCATGGAAGCGTACCCCTATACGTGAATGTAGTCACGTTACTACAACTTTTGAAATCAATACATCCGTAGCCGCTGCCGTAGGCTGCGCTGGCCCTTGGGCACGCTAGAGATCCCCTGTGGGGCGTAAGGCCAGCGCAGCCTGGCGGCAGCGGCTACAGGTTACTCCTCGGTTTTTTGTTCGCCGTGGGAAAGGCTGTACACATACGCCGCCAGCAAATGCACCTTGTCCTTGCCCTGCAACAATTCCTGCGCCGGCATCTGGCCCTGGCGGCCGTAGCGGATGGTCTGCTGCAACTGGGCAAAGCTTGAGCCGTAGATGAACGCCTGCGGGTGGGTGAGGTTGGGCGCGCCCATGGCCGGGGTGCCTTTGCCTTCGGGGCCGTGGCAGGCGACGCAGTTGGCGGCGAAGATTTTCTGGCCGTTGGCGGGGTCGGCCTTGGCGTCCTCGGGCAGTTTGCGGCCGTCGAGCTGGGTGATGACGAAGGCGGAAACGTCCGCCACGCCCTGCTCGCCGATCACTTCGGCCCAGGCCGGCATCACCGCGTGGCGGCCGCCCAGGATGGTGGTTTCGATGGTGGCGGGCTCGCCGCCCCAGCGCCAGTCCTGGTCGGTCAGGTTGGGGAAGCCGTAGGCGCCCTTGGCGTCAGAGCCGTGGCACACCGAGCAGTTGCTGGCGAACAGGCGGCCGCCCATTTTCAGCGCTTGCGGGTCTTTGGCCACGTCTTCGATGGGCATGGCCGCGAACTTGGCGTAGATCGGACCGAAACGGGCGTCGGCGCGGGCCATTTCCTTTTCCCATTCGTGCACGCCGGTCCAGCCGCTCTTGCCGTCGGCAAACTGCTTCTGGGTGTCGTTGTCCAGGTACTGGTAACCCGGCAGCAGCCCGGTCCAGCTGCCCAGGCCGGGGTACAGGCTCAGGTAGCCGAGGGCGAAGATGATGGTGCCCACGAACAGCAGGAACCACCACTTGGGCAGCGGGTTGTCGTATTCCTCGATGCCGTCGAACGAGTGCCCCACGGTTTCCTCGGTGGCCTCGCTGCGCTGCCCGCGACGGGTCGAGAACAGCAGCCAGGTCAGGGCCACGATGGTGCCCAGGGTCAGGACGGTTACGTACAGACTCCAAAACGTTGTCATTGCTGGTCACTCCTGGACGCGCGCGCTTGCGCCTGGGCTTGTTCTACCTTGGCGATGGCGTCGGGGTCATCGGCAAAGGGCAGCAAGGTGGCTTCGTCGAAGTCCTTCTTGCGCCGGCTGCTGAATACCCACAACGCCAGGCCGATGAAGGCCACCATCACCACGACGGTGCCCAGGCCTCGGATGGTTCCGATATCCATGTGCGTCACCGTTTGCTTTTGATGAGGGTGCCAAGGCCTTGCAGGTAGGCCACCAGTGCGTCCATTTCGGTCTTGCCCTTGACGGCCGCTTCGGCGCCGCCGATGTCGGCGTCGGTGTAGGGCACGCCCAGTTCACGCAACACTTGCATCTTCTTGGCCGTGAGGCTGGCGTCGACCTTGCGCTCCACCAGGAACGGGTAGGCCGGCATCACCGACTCGGGCACCACGTTGCGCGGGTTGTACAGGTGTGCGCGGTGCCAGTCGTCCGAGTAGCGTCCGCCCACGCGGGCCAGGTCCGGACCGGTGCGCTTGGAGCCCCACAGGAAGGGGTGGTCCCACACGCTTTCACCCGCCACCGAGTAATGGCCGTAGCGTTCGGTCTCGGCACGGAACGGCCGGATCATCTGCGAATGGCAACCCACGCAGCCATTGGCGATGAACACGTCGCGGCCTTCCAGCTCCAGCGCCGGGCGTGGTTTCATGCCTTCGATGGGCTTGTTGGTGACGTCCTGGAAAAACAGCGGGACGATCTGGGTCAGGCCGCCGATGGCCACGGCGATGACCATGAAGAACGCCAGCAGGCCGATGTTCTTTTCAACCACTTCATGTTTCATCAGTGAGCCCCCAGGACGACGATCTGGCTGGCCGCTTCGGCTTCTTCAGGCGTTGAAGCCCGCACGGTGCGCCACACGTTGTAGGCCATCAGCAGCATGCCGCTGGCGAAGAACGAGCCGCCCAGGGCACGCACGATGTAGCCCGGATGGCTGGCCTGCAGGGCTTCGACGAAGGAATAGGTGAGCGTGCCGTCGTCGTTGATGGCGCGCCACATCAGGCCCTGGGTGATGCCGTTCACCCACATCGAGGCGATGTACAGCACGGTGCCGATGGTGGCCAGCCAGAAGTGCGCGTTGATCAGGCCGATGCTGTGCATCTGCACGCGGCCGAACAGTTTCGGGATCATGTGGTAGACGGCGCCGATGGAGATCATCGCCACCCAGCCCAGGGCACCGGCGTGCGTGCACGTGGCCGATGGTCCAGTCGGTGTAGTGCGACAGCGAGTTGACCGTCTTGATGGCCATCATCGGACCTTCGAAGGTGGACATGCCGTAGAAGGCCAGGGACACCACCAGGAAGCGCAGGATGGGGTCGGTGCGCAGCTTATGCCAGGCACCGGAGAGGGTCATCATGCCGTTGATCATGCCGCCCCAGCTGGGCGCCAGCAGGATGATCGACATGACCATGCCCAGCGACTGCGCCCAGTCGGGCAGGGCGGTGTAGTGCAGGTGGTGAGGGCCGGCCCAGATGTACAGGGTGATCAGCGCCCAGAAATGCACGATGGACAGGCGGTAGGAGTAGATCGGGCGCTCGGCCTGCTTGGGCACGAAGTAATACATCATCCCCAGGAACCCGGTGGTGAGGAAAAAGCCCACGGCGTTGTGGCCGTACCACCACTGGATCATCGCGTCGGTGGCGCCGGCGTAGGCCGAGTAGGACTTGAACAGGCTCACCGGCAGCGAGATGTGGTTGACGATGTGCAGCATCGCCGTGACCAGGATAAACGCGCCGTAGAACCAGTTGCCCACGTAAATGTGCTTGGTGTTGCGCTTGACGATGGTGCCGAAAAAAGTGATGGCGTAGCTGATCCAGACGATGGCCAGCAGGATGGCGATCGGCCATTCCAGCTCGGCGTATTCCTTGGTCGTGGTGTAGCCCAGCGGCAGCGTGATGATGGCGCTGACGATCACCGCCTGCCAGCCCCAGAAGGTGAACGCTGCCAGGCCGTCGGAAATCAGTCGCGTCTGACAGGTTCGCTGCACCACGTAGTACGACGTGGAAAACAGCGCGCAACCGCCGAAGGCGAAGATTACGAGGTTGGTGTGCAGAGGGCGCAGGCGGCCGAAGGTGGTGTAGGGCAGGTCGAAGTTGAGCTGCGGCCAGACCAGTTGCGAGGCGATGAACACCCCCAGGCCCATGCCGACGATTCCCCAGACCACCGTCATGATGGCGAACTGCCGAACCACTTTGTAGTTGTACGCAGTCGGAGCGATTACGGTGCTCATAGCTGGTTATCCACGGTTCAGGTGTTGTTATTAGGGTTATAAACCGGCCGCAGTATGGAGAATGCAAAGGGGTGATGCAAGAGTTGCTAGCAATTATGGCTAGCAATCCTTGTTGGTCGCTCCGACGTCCACCTGGCGTGGCCTGCAGCGCTGCCGAGGGCCTGGCCGGGGTCGCTGGCGAAGGGGTTTCCGCACATCCGGAAACATATCCGCCGGGCCCGTATTGATCGCTATGAGCTTAGTCGTTGTGTGGACATACCGCACGCAGGCGCCATTGCGGGCATGGCATCATGGCGATCAAATTTTTTTCACGGTGGGGCAAGCATGAAAGACGCGCAGGATGGCGGCATTGACCAGGATCAATTGGCCGCGCTGGCCCAGGCACGGGGCTGGTTGTGGACCGCGCCCCAGGGCACGCCGGTGGCCTGCCTGATCCTGGCCCATGGCGCCGGGGCGCCGATGGACAGCGGGTTCATGGACAGCATCGCCGGGCAACTGGCCGAGCGCGGCGTGGGGGTGGTTCGTTTCGAGTTCCCGTACATGGCCCAGCGTCGCATTGACGGCGGCAAACGGCCGCCCAACCCCAAGCCCAAACTGCTGGAGTGCTGGCGCGAGGTGTACGCCCAGGTGCGGCCGCTGGTGAGGGGCAGGTTGGCGATGGGTGGCAAGTCCATGGGTGGCCGCATGGCCAGCCTGCTGGCGGACGAATTGGGGGCGGATAAGTTGGTGTGCCTGGGGTACCCGTTCTATGCCGCGGGCAAGCCGGAGAAACCACGGGTAGAGCACTTGGCCGGGCTGAAAACGCCGACGCTGATTGTGCAGGGCGAGCGCGATGCCTTGGGCAATCGGGCGACGGTGGAGGGGTATGAGTTGTCGGCGCAGATCCAGCTGTGCTGGCTGGTGGCGGGGGATCATGACCTCAAGCCGTTGAAGGCATCAGGCTACAGCCATGAGCAGCATATCGCGGCGGCAGCCGAGGCCGTGACGCGGTTTTTGGCGTGACGTGTAGCCGCTGCCGCCAGGCTGCGCTGGCCCCTGAGTACACTGAAAATCTCCAGTGAGGCATAGGCCCAGCGCAGCCTGCGGCAGCGGCTACAGGATCAGCGGTTGAAGCGCTCTACCAGCGAGTACTGGCTGTGCGCAGTACGGGTCAGCTCTTCGCTCAGCAGCGCCGAGTTCTGCGCCTGTTCGCTGGTCTGGTCAGCCAGGTCGGCGATGGTGCTGATGTTGCGGCTGATTTCCTCGGCCACCGCGCTCTGCTCCTCGGTGGCGGCAGCGATCTGCGTGGTCATGTCGGTGATGTGCGCCACCGCTTCGCTGATGCCCACCAGCGCCTGATCGGCTTCCAGCACCCGTGCCACGCCTTCTTCGGCCTGGCGGTGACCGGCGTCCATGGTCTGCACGGCGTTGCCGGCGGTCTGTTGCAGCTTGGCGATCAGGGCGTGGATCTGCCCGGTGGATTCGCTGGTGCGCTGCGCCAGTTGCCGCACTTCGTCGGCCACCACGGCAAAACCGCGGCCCATTTCACCGGCGCGTGCAGCCTCGATGGCGGCGTTCAGCGCCAGCAGGTTGGTCTGGTCGGCGATGCCCTTGATCACGTCCACCACGCCGCCGATCTCGTCGCTGTCCTTGGCCAGCTGGGTCACGGTCTGCCCGGTTTCGCCCACCACCACCGACAGGCGCTGGATGGCTTCGCGGGTTTCACCGGCAATGCTGCGGCCCTGGCTGGTCAGCAGGTTGGCCTGCTGGGTGGCGTCGGCGGTGCGCTGCACGTGGTTGGCCACTTCCTGGGTGGTGGCGGCCATCTGGTTGACGGCGGCGGCCACTTGTTCGGTTTCCACGCGCTGGCGCTCCAGGCCCTCGGAGCTCTGGTGGGCCAGGCCGTCGGACTGGCGCGCCTGGTCATTGAGGTGCTCGGCCGTGTCCTGCAGGCGGGTCAGGCAGGTTTTCAGGCGTGCATCCTGGCTGAGGATCGACATTTCCAGGCGTGCCTGGGCGCCGCGGCTGTCGGTGTACATCTGCGCGATCAGCGGGTCGGAGGTGGTCTGTTCGGCCAGGCGCAGCAAGCGCTTGATGCCGCGCTGTTGCCAGCTCAGGCCAACCAGGCCCAGCGGTACCGACAGCAGCGCCGCTACAGCGAAGCCCCACCAGGTGCCCAGCCAGCTGCCGATCAGGAAGCCGACCTGGCTGACCAGGATGAACGGCAGCCAATCCTGCACCACCGGCAACCAGCGGTCGCGCTGGGGCACGGCGGATTTGCCGTTGTTCAGACGTTCATACAGCGATTGCGCACGGCGGATCATTTCGGCGGTGGGCTTGACCCGCACCGACTCGTAACCCACCACGTGGTTGTTCTCGAAAATCGGTGTGACGTAGGCGTTGACCCAGTAGAAATCGCCGTTCTTGCAGCGGTTCTTGACGATGCCCATCCACGGCTGGCCCTGGCGCAGGGTGGCCCACATGTGTTCGAACACGGCCTGGGGCACGTCCGGGTGGCGCACGGTGTTGTGCGGCGCGCGGATCAGCTCTTCACGGGAAAAACCACTGATATCGACGAATGCGTCATTGCAGTAGGTGATCATTCCTTTGGCGTCGGTGGTGGAAATCAGGCGCTGTTGGGCAGGAAAAGTCCGTTCGCGCTGGGTGACAGGCTGGTTGTTACGCATGGCTGTGGGGTTCCGCAAGGCTTTCACAGGTTGTCGGCAGCGGTGACACGAAATTGAAATTATATTTCTCGTACTTTCGACCTGGTTCAGATCGCCAATGGGTAGCTGAAGAGGCTGAAGTGCAGCAGGTTGAGGCCCAAGTGACAGGCTATTGCAGCCCACAGCCCCCCACGTTTGAACGCCAGGCCATAGCCAATGCCCGCCAGGGTGGCCAATACGGCCCATTGCCAGCCGCCCGCCAGGTGAGTGGCGCCGAACAGCAGCGCGGTGATCGCTATCGCCATCGCACCGGGCAGGTAGCGTTGAAGCGCCTGCTGCAGGTAGCCGCGAAACAGCAGTTCCTCGACGATGCACACCAGCAACAGGTTGTTGAGCAGCCATAGGCCGCCGTTGGCCGGCCATTTGGGCTGCCAGGCCACCGCGCCCACGGCCAAGGCCAGGCCGAACACCACCGCGCTGGTGGCGGCAAGGGTAACCACGGTTGCCTGTGCCGCCTGGCGCCAGGGGGTGTTGGGCACCGTCCACGGGCACGCCAGCAACAGCCAAAAGCCGATCAGCGGTTTGTCCAGGTTCAGGGCCATGGAAAACGGTGGCGCGTCGGGGCTCATGACTTGCCGGTCAATCACCAAGGCGTTGTCGAAGCCGGGCAGCAGGTGGGCGGCGAGGGCCAGGGCCAGGAGGATGAAGAGGGTGTGGGCCAGTGGTTTCAGGCGCGGTTGGTATGCCGCGAAGGCCACTACGGTAAGCAGGGCGAAGACGGGTATGGCATCGCTGTCCAGGGCGCCAAAGCAAAGGGCCAGGGCATAGCCGGTGGTCAGCAGGAGCAGGGCGAGTAGGCGTGGGGCGGGCATTGGGGCAGCCGGGTTTTCAAAAACTGCGAGGCTACCGGGTGTGGTGGTTGGTTGTCTGTAGTTCGGATCTGAAAACGCGTTGCCTGCATCGCGGCCAAGGCCGGCTCCTACCACGCATAGCGTAGGAGCCGGCCTTGGCCGCGATGCAGACGACTCGAACTCAAGAGGCAATCAACTGCCGCAGCACGTAGTGCAGGATGCCCCCCGACTTGAAGTATTCCACCTCGTTCAGCGTATCGATACGGCACAACACCGTCACGTTCTCCTGGCTGCCGTCCTCCCGGGTAATGCGCAACCCCACGTCCATGTGCGGCCGCACCTGGGCACCGGTCAGGCCCGTGATGTCCAGGGTTTCACGGCCAGTCAGCTGCAAGGTCTTGCGGCTCCGGCCATCCTTGAACTGCAACGGCAACACGCCCATGCCCACCAGGTTGGAACGGTGAATGCGCTCGAAACTCTCGGCAATCACTGCCTTGACCCCCAACAGGTTGGTGCCCTTGGCTGCCCAGTCGCGGCTGGAGCCCGTGCCATATTCCTGGCCGGCGATAACCACCAGCGGCGTGCCATCGGCCTGGTAGCGCATGGCCGCATCGTAGATTGCCAGGCGTTCGCCGGTGGGGATGTAGTAAGTGTTGCCGCCTTCCTCGCCGTTGAGCATTTCGTTGCGGATGCGGATGTTGGCAAACGTGCCGCGCATCATCACTTCATGGTTGCCCCGGCGCGAGCCGTAGGAGTTGAAGTCGCGAGGCTCCACGCCTTTGTCGCGCAGGTAGCGGCCGGCGGGGCTGTCGATTTTGATATTGCCGGCGGGGGAGATGTGATCGGTGGTCACCGAGTCGCCCAGCAACGCCAGCACCCGCGCGCCCTGCACATCGGTGATGGCCTTCAGCGGCCCGGTAATGTCGTCGAAGAACGGCGGATGCTGGATGTAGGTGGAATCGTCCTGCCACACGTAGGTCGCAGCCTGGGGGACTTCGATGGCTTGCCACTGGGCGTCGCCGGCGAACACTTCGGCGTACTCCTTGTGGAACATGGCGGTGTCGACGCGGCTGACCGCTTCGGCGATTTCCCGCTGGCTGGGCCAGATGTCGCGCAGGTACACCGGCTGGCCGTCGCTGCCGGTGCCCAGCGGCTCGCTGCTGATGTCGATGCGCACGCTGCCGGCCAGGGCGTAAGCCACAACTAAGGGCGGGGAGGCAAGCCAGTTGGTCTTGACCAGCGGGTGCACGCGGCCTTCGAAGTTGCGGTTGCCCGACAGCACCGAGGCCACAGTGAGGTCGGCTTGCTGGATGGCTTTTTCGATCGGCTCGTCCAGCGGCCCCGAGTTGCCGATGCAGGTGGTGCAGCCGTAACCCACCAGGTCGAAGCCCAGCGCGTCCAGGTAGTGGGTCAGGCCGGCGGCGTTGTAGTAGTCGGTGACCACCTTGGAGCCAGGCGCCAGGGAGCTCTTCACCCACGGCTTGCGTTGCAGGCCTTTTTCCACGGCTTTTTTCGCCACCAGCCCGGCGGCCATCATCACGCTGGGGTTGGAGGTGTTGGTACATGAAGTGATGGCCGCGATTACGACGGCGCCGTCCTTCAAGTGATGGGTCTGGCCTTGCCAGCTGTACTGCGCCTCGCCGGCCTGGGCGGCATTGCCCACGGCCACGCCACCGCCGCCTTCACTTTCCAGGCGGCCTTCGTCCTTGCTCGACGGCTTGAGTTGCAGGCCGATGAAGTCCGAGAACGCCTGGGGCACGTTGGGCAGGGCCACGCGGTCCTGCGGCCGCTTGGGGCCGGCCAGGCTGGCCTGCACCTCGCCCATGTCCAGCGCCAGACTGTCAGTGAACAGGGGTTCCTGGCCGGGCAGGCGCCACAGGCCCTGGGCCTTGGTGTAGGCCTCCACCAGTTTCACGGTGGCGTCGGGCCGGCCTGACAGGCGCAGGTAGTCCAGGGTAATGTCATCCACGGGGAAAAAGCCGCAGGTGGCGCCGTATTCCGGGGCCATGTTGGCGATGGTGGCGCGGTCCGCCAGGGGCAGGTCTGCCAGGCCGTCGCCGTAGAATTCAACGAATTTGCCCACCACGCCTTTCTTGCGCAGCATCTGCGTGACGGTCAACACCAGGTCGGTGGCGGTGATGCCTTCGTTGAGCTTGCCGGTGAGCTTGAAGCCGATCACTTCGGGGATCAGCATCGACACCGGTTGCCCCAGCATGGCCGCTTCCGCCTCGATACCGCCCACACCCCAGCCCAGTACGCCCAGGCCGTTGATCATGGTGGTGTGCGAGTCGGTGCCCACCAGGGTGTCGGGGAAGGCGTAGGTGCGCCCGTCCTCGTCCTTGGTCCACACGGTGCGGCCCAGGTATTCCAGGTTCACCTGGTGGCAGATGCCGGTGCCCGGCGGCACCACGCTGAAATTGTCGAAAGCGCTCTGGCCCCAACGCAGGAACGCATAGCGCTCGCCGTTGCGCCGCATTTCGATGTCGACGTTTTCGCCGAAGGCATGGTCAGTGCCGTATTTGTCGACCATCACCGAGTGGTCGATCACCAGGTCCACCGGCGACAGCGGATTGATGCGCTGCGGGTCGCCGCCGGCCTTGGCCACGGCGGCGCGCATGGCCGCCAGGTCGACCACGGCGGGTACGCCGGTAAAGTCCTGCATCAGCACGCGGGCAGGGCGGTACTGGATCTCGCGGTCGCTGCGGCGGTCCTTGAGCCAGGCGGCCAAGGCCTTGAGGTCGTCACCGGTGACGGTCTTGCCGTCTTCCCAGCGCAGCAGGTTCTCCAGTAGCACCTTCAGGGACATCGGCAGTTGTTGCAGGGCACCCAGGCTCTTGGCGGCTTCGGGCAGGCTGAAATAGTGGTACTGACGGTCGTCAACCTGCAGGGTTGTCAGGGTCTTCAGGCTATCAAGCGAGGGCATGAAATCACTCCTTGGCAGTTGCCGTGAAGGTCCGCACGGCACGGACCCGGGCAGAAAGCGTAGCTAGCTATCATTACACTGGACTGTCCAGGCGTGTCGCCGGTTCCGAACTTCCTTTATCATGCGCCCATTTCGGCGGCGTGCCAGTGGCGCGCCCGCCATGGCGGCGGCCCACTGTCGGGTCGCCGGTCCAGGAGTGGTTAATGAATACCCTGTTTATGCACTGCCGGTCGGGCTTCGAAGGCGAAGTCTGTTCCGAAATTTCCGAATTGGCCGCCTACTTCGACGTGGCTGGCTACGCCAAGGCCAAGCCGTCCAGCGCCTTTGCCGAGTTCATTTGCCATGAACCGGCCGACCTTGAGCGGTTGATGGATGAGGTCAACTTCAGCGACCTGATCTTCCCGCGCCAGTGGGCCCGCGGCGAATTCGTGGAATTGCCGGAAACTGACCGCATCAGCGTGCTGCTTGATGCCTTGGGTGCTTATCCGACCTGCGGTAGCCTGTGGCTGGAGGTGCTGGACACCAACGACGGCAAGGAACTGTCGACCTTCTGTCGCAAATTCGAAGGCCCGCTGCGCAAGGCACTGCTAAAGGCCGGCAAGCTGGTGGAAGACGACAGCCTGCCACGCTTGCTGCTGACCTTCCGCAGCGGCCGCGAGGTGTTTTTGGGCCTGGCCCCGGCCGACAACTCGGCCATGTGGCCCATGGGTATCCCGCGCCTCAAGTTCCCCCGCGAGGCGCCCAGCCGTTCGACCCTGAAGCTGGAAGAGGCCTGGCACCACTTCATCCCGCGCGATGAGTGGGATGAGCGTCTGTCCGAAGACATGACCGGCGTTGACCTGGGCGCCGCCCCCGGTGGCTGGACCTACCAGCTGGTGCGCCGCGGCATGCTGGTGACCGCGATCGACAATGGCCCCATGGCGCAGAGGCTGATGGACACCGGCCTGGTCACCCACCTGATGGCCGATGGCTTCACCTACAAGCCGCGCCCCACCGTGGACTGGATGGTCTGCGACATCGTCGAAAAGCCGGCGCGCAGTGCGTTCCTGCTGGAAACCTGGCTGGGTGAGGGCCTATGCCGCGAAGCGGTGGTCAACCTCAAACTGCCGATGAAGCAGCGCTATGCCGAAGTGCGTCGCCTGCTGGAGCGCATTGCCGACGGCTTCAAGGCCCGTGGTATCGACGTCGAAATCGGCTGCAAGCAGCTGTACCACGACCGCGAAGAAGTGACCTGCCACCTGCGCCGCCTCGACACCCCGACCAAGAAGGCCCCACGCAAGGGCTGATTGCCTGCATGTTTCTGGAGAGTTGTATGTCTGAACCCGCTGAACTGGCCGTGGATGGTGTGCTCGACGCCACCGGCCTCAACTGCCCTGAACCGGTGATGATGCTGCACCAGCACGTGCGCGACCTGGCGGCGGGCGGTGTGTTGAAAGTGATTGCAACAGACCCGTCGACCAAGCGTGATATCCCCAAGTTCTGTGTGTTTTTGGGGCATGAGTTGGTGGAGCAGCGGGAGGGTGAGGGGACTTACCTGTATTGGATTCGCAAGAAACTCGACTGACCGTAGCCGCTGCCGCCAGGCTGCGCAGGCCCTGATGTTCGCTGGAGATCCCCAGGGTGTACACGGGCCAGCGCCGCCTGGCGGCAGCGGCTACAGGCGGTAGAAATCCCGCGCATTGCCCCACAGCACCATCTGCGCCCCGTCTTCCCCCAACACATCCTCGACCAACGTCAGGTCATCCACCTGAAACGGCCGCGGCGCGCGCGTAGACGGCAGATCAGTGCCAAACATCAGGGCATGGGGATTGGCCGCATACAGCGCCTGCAACGCCGGACCCACCGGAAAATCGACACGCCCGAACCCGCAGGCCTTCACCCGCACCCCGCGCTCGGCCAGGCGCAGCACCGTGGGCAAGCCTTCACGGCTCAGCCCCAGATGGTCGATGCTGACTTCCGGCAAGCGCAGCAGGCGCGCCTCCAGGGCATGCAAATCACGAGAATCGACATACAACTCGGCATGCCAGCCCAGCAGCTCATGCACGCGCTTGGCAAACGGCTCCAGCTTGTCCAGCTGCTCCGAACCGCCACGCTTGAGGTTGAAGCGCAGCGCCCGCACGCCATGGCGGTCCAGGTGCTGCAGTTCGTCATCGGTCACCGAGGCCGGCAACTGGGTAACGCCGACAAAACCCGGGCCCAGGCGCGCCAGGGCATCCAGCAGGTAGCCCTGATCGAACACCTGGAACGACCCGGACACCACCGCGCCACTGCTCACGCCCAGCGGCGTGACCTGGGCCAGGTAATCGTCCACCGTGTAGGTGGGTGGCAAGTAGCCGTCATTGGCGACCAGCGGGAAGCGCGGGTCGATGATGTGGCAGTGAGCGTCGAATACCTGGCGGGTCATGGCGCGCTCCTGTGCGCTGATCAGCGGGCGATGTGGCTGACGTAGGTGCCGGTGCCGTCGAGGATGTTGCGCAGGGTCTCTTCCACTTCCGGCAGGTCTACCTGGCTGCTGTCATAGTTGATCACCAGTTCCACGTCGCCGTTCAATACGTCGGCGTCGTCGGCGGCCAGCTCGAATGTCAGGGTCTTGTCGTCCAGGGTTACCTTGAAGTCACGCACGTAGCAGGGGTCTTCCTCGCCCAGGGTGAACTCCACGTCCTTGTCTTCGGCCAGACGCGTGATCAGGATCATGCCGCCCTTTTCATCATGGCAGCACAGCAGCGCCATGTTGTCTTCTTCGTCGTCGCAAGGGTTGACCATCAACTGGCTGGCTTGAAATTGCATGTTTATTACCAAGGTTAGTGGGCAGGCAGCGATTCTGACACTGTTTGCGTCGAATCAGAAACCTGTGTGTGCAACGCCCTGTGTATCTCGTATGACAACTCCTGATTGACCGAATATGTCGCAGCCCCGCAAGTATCCAACCTGTTGCACTCGTTAAGCTGGGGAGTCGGCAAGCGGTCCATTTTGGTGCAACGTCCAAGGCGCCCGTTCGGACCCTTGCCTCTCGGTGCCGGAAAACTTCGGTAGCGGGTTTTTCCTCCCCTCTCGCAGCGGGTTGGCTATGGTTGATCCCAGAGGGGAACACACGCGACGCTTCATTCAAAAACAAGCCCAAGCGGAGTACCACAGATGGCGTTCTTCACCGCAGCCAGCAAAGCCGATTTCCAGCAACAACTGCAGACGGCCCTGGCGCAGCACATCAGTGAACAGGCACTGCCACAAGTAGCGCTGTTCGCCGATCAGTTCTTCGGCATCATCTCATTGGACGAACTCACCCAGCGCCGCCTAAGCGACCTGGCCGGTTGTACCCTCTCGGCCTGGCGCCTGCTGGAGCGCTTCGACCACGCCCAGCCCCAGGTGCGGGTGTACAACCCCGATTACGAACGCCACGGCTGGCAATCCACCCACACGGCCGTCGAAGTGCTGCACCACGACCTGCCGTTTTTGGTGGACTCGGTGCGTACCGAACTCAACCGCCGCGGCTACAGCATCCACACCCTGCAAACCACCGTGCTGAGCGTGCGCCGCGGCGCCGATGGCAGCCTGCTGGAAGTGCTGCCCAAGGGCACCCAGGGCGACGGCGTGCTGCAGGAATCGCTGATGTACCTGGAGATCGACCGCTGCGCCAACGCCGCCGAGCTGACCCTGCTGGCGCGTGAACTGGAGCAGGTGCTGGTGGAAGTGCGCGTGGCCGTCGGCGATTTCGAGCTGATGAAGGCCAAGGTGCGCGACGTGCTGCACGTGGTGGAGCAGAGCGCCTACGCCGTCGACGCCGACGAGAAGACCGAGATCAAGACCTTCCTGGAATGGCTTGTGAGCAACCACTTCACCTTTCTGGGCTATGAAGAATTCACCGTCACCAACGACGCCGATGGCGGCCACCTGGTGTACGACGAAAGCTCGTTCCTGGGCCTGACCCGCCTGCTGCGCGCCGGCCTTACTGCCGACGACCTGCGCATCGAGGATTACGCGGTCAGCTACCTCAACGAGCCGCTGCTGCTGTCGTTCGCCAAGGCCGCGCACCCCAGCCGCGTGCACCGTCCGGCCTATCCGGACTACGTGTCGGTGCGCCAGATCGACGCCGACGGCAAGGTCATCAAGGAATGCCGTTTCATGGGCCTGTATACCTCGTCGGTGTACGGCGAAAGCGTGCGTCAGATCCCCTACATCCGCCGCAAGGTGGCCGAGATCGAGCGCCGCTCGGGCTTCGACGCCAAGGCGCACCTGGGCAAGGAGCTGGCCCAGGTGGTGGAGGTGCTGCCGCGCGACGACCTGTTCCAGACCCCGGTGGACGAGCTGTTCAGCACGGTAATGTCCATCGTGCAGATTCAGGAACGCAACAAGGTCCGCGTGTTCCTGCGCAAGGACCCGTACGGGCGCTTCTGCTACTGCCTGGCCTACGTGCCGCGTGATGTCTATTCCACTGAGGTGCGGCAGAAAATCCAGCAGGTGCTGATGGAGCGCCTGAAGGCCAGCGACTGCGAGTTCTGGACCTTCTTCTCCGAATCGGTGCTGGCGCGTGTGCAACTGATCCTGCGCGTGGACCCGAAAAACCGTATCGACATCGACCCGCTGCAGCTGGAAAACGAAGTGGTGCAAGCCTGCCGTTCCTGGCAGGACGACTACGCCAGCCTCACCGTCGAGGCCTTCGGCGAGGCCCATGGCACCAACGTGCTGGCTGATTTCCCGAAGGGTTTCCCGGCCGGTTACCGCGAGCGCTTCGCCGCGCATTCGGCGGTGGTGGACATGCAGCACCTGCTGACCCTGTCGGAAAAGCGCCCGCTGGTGATGAGCTTCTACCAGCCGCTGGCGCAGACCGGCAAACAGCAGCTGCATTGCAAGCTCTACCATGCCGACACGCCGCTGGCGCTGTCCGACGTGCTGCCGATCCTGGAAAACCTGGGCCTGCGCGTGCTGGGTGAATTCCCGTACCGCCTGCGCCACACCAACGGCCGCGAGTTCTGGATTCACGACTTCGCCTTCACCGCCGCCGAAGGCCTGAACCTGGACATCCAGCAGCTCAACGACACCCTGCAGGATGCCTTTGTGCACATCGTGCAGGGCGACGCCGAGAACGACGCCTTCAACCGCCTGGTGCTGACCGCCGGCCTGCCGTGGCGTGACGTGGCACTGCTGCGTGCCTACGCTCGCTACCTCAAGCAGATCCGCCTGGGGTTCGACCTGGGCTACATCGCCAGCACCCTGAACAACCACACTGACATCGCCCGTGAGCTGACCCGGCTGTTCAAGACGCGCTTCTACCTGGCGCGCAAGCTCACCGGAGAAGACCTGGACGACAAGCAGCAGCGTCTGGAACAGGCCATCCTCACGGCCCTGGACGACGTGCAGGTGCTCAACGAAGACCGCATCCTGCGCCGCTACCTGGACCTGATCAAGGCCACCCTGCGTACCAACTTCTACCAGCCCGACGCCAAGGGGCACGCCAAGTCGTACTTCAGCTTCAAGTTCAACCCCAAGCTGATTCCCGAGCTGCCCAAGCCGGTGCCCAAGTTCGAGATTTTCGTCTACAGCCCGCGCGTGGAAGGCGTGCACCTGCGCTTCGGCAACGTGGCCCGTGGCGGCCTGCGCTGGTCGGACCGCGAGGAAGACTTCCGCACCGAAGTGCTGGGCCTGGTCAAAGCCCAGCAGGTGAAGAACTCGGTGATCGTGCCGGTGGGCGCCAAGGGCGGCTTCCTGCCACGGCGCCTGCCCCTGGGCGGCAGCCGTGACGATATCCAGGCCGAGGGCATCGCCTGCTACCGCATCTTCATCTCCGGTTTGCTGGACATCACCGACAACCTCAAGGACGGCGGCGTGGTGCCACCGGCCAACGTGGTGCGCCATGATGACGACGACCCCTACCTGGTGGTAGCGGCCGACAAAGGCACCGCGACCTTCTCCGACATCGCCAACGGCATCGCCATCGACTACGGCTTCTGGTTGGGCGACGCCTTCGCCTCCGGCGGCTCGGCCGGTTACGACCACAAGAAGATGGGTATCACCGCCAAGGGCGCGTGGGTGGGTGTGCAGCGCCACTTCCGCGAGCGTGGCATCAACGTGCAGCAGGACGTGACCACGGTCATCGGCATCGGCGACATGGCCGGTGACGTGTTCGGCAACGGCTTGCTGATGTCCGACAAGCTGCAACTGGTGGCCGCGTTCAACCACCTGCACATCTTCATCGACCCCAACCCGGACCCGGCCACCAGCTTCGCCGAACGCCAGCGCCTGTTCGACCTGCCGCGCTCGGCCTGGAGCGACTACAACACCTCGATCATGTCCGAGGGTGGCGGCATCTTCCCGCGCAGCGCCAAGAGCATTGCCATCAGCCCGCAGATGAAGGCGCGCTTCGACATCCTGGCGGATCGCCTGACGCCGACCGAGCTGCTCAACGCGCTGCTCAAGGCGCCGGTGGACCTGCTGTGGAACGGCGGCATCGGCACCTACGTCAAGGCCAGCCAGGAAAGCCATGCCGACGTCGGCGACAAGGCCAACGACGCCCTGCGCGTGAACGGCAACGAATTGCGCTGCAAGGTGGTGGGCGAGGGCGGCAACCTGGGCATGACTCAACTGGGCCGCGTGGAGTTCGGCCTGCTGGGCGGTGCCACCAACACTGACTTCATCGACAACGCCGGGGGCGTGGACTGCTCCGACCACGAGGTCAACATCAAGATCCTGCTCAACGAAGTGGTGCAGGCCGGCGACATGACCGAGAAGCAGCGCAACCAGCTGCTGGGCAGCATGACCGATGAGGTCGGCAACCTGGTGCTGGGCAATAACTACAAGCAGACCCAGGCCCTGTCCCTGGCCGCGCGCCGTGCCTACGAGCGCCTGGCCGAGTACAAGCGTCTGATGGCCGATCTGGAAAGCCGCGGCAAGCTGGACCGCGCCATTGAATTCCTCCCTACCGAGGAGCAACTGGTAGAGCGCGTGGCGGCCAGTCAGGGCCTGACCCGTGCCGAGCTGTCGGTGCTGATTTCCTACAGCAAGATCGACCTCAAGGAAGCCTTGCTCAAGTCTCAGGTGCCGGACGACGACTACCTGACCCGCGACATGGAAACCGCGTTCCCGCCAAGCCTGGTGAACAAGTACGCCGATTCCATGCGCCGTCACCGCCTGAAGCGTGAAATCGTCAGCACCCAGATCGCCAACGACCTGGTCAATAACATGGGCATTACCTTCGTTCAGCGCCTGAAGGAGTCCACCGGCATGAGCCCGGCCAACGTGGCCGGCGCGTATGTGATCGTGCGCGACATCTTCCACCTGCCGCACTGGTTCCGCCAGATCGAGGCGCTGGACTACCAAGTGGCTGCCGAGGTGCAACTGACGCTGATGGATGAGCTGATGCGCCTGGGTCGTCGTGCCACGCGCTGGTTCCTGCGTAGCCGCCGCAACGAGCAGGACGCCGGCCGCGACGTGGCCCACTTCGGGCCGCACATCGCCGCATTGGGCCTCAAGCTCGACGAGTTGCTGGAAGGCCCGACCCGCGAAGTCTGGCAAACCCGTTACCAAGCCTACGTGGAAGCGGGGGTGCCGGAGTTGCTGGCGCGCATGGTTGCCGGCACCAGTCACCTGTACACGCTGCTGCCGATCATCGAGGCGTCGGACGTCACCGGGCACAACGCTGCCGAAGTGGCCAAGGCGTTCTTCGCGGTGGGCAGCTCGCTGGACCTGAACTGGTACCTGCAGCAAATCAGCAGCCTGCCGGTGGAAAACAATTGGCAGGCCCTGGCCCGCGAGGCGTTCCGCGATGACATCGACTTCCAGCAGCGGGCCATCACCATCTCCGTGTTGCAGATGGCCGATGCCCCGGCGGACATGGATGAGCGTGTGGAGTTGTGGGCCGAGCAGCACAAAAACATGGTGGTGCGCTGGCGCGCCATGCTAGAGGAGCTCAAAGCCGCGACCGGGACCGATTACGCCATGTACGCCGTGGCGAACCGGGAGTTGATGGACCTGGCGCTGAGTGGGACCTCTAATCCTTAAACCGTAAGCGCTTCAAAAAAAACCCGTCGACATCGACGGGTTTTTTTATGCCTGCGACCGCAGCGTCTGGCCATTGCGCTTAATTATGTAACGCCTGCCCAAGCTCAAGCCCTGTAGCGTATCAACTGTGGAAGGAAGCACATCAGGCCGCATCGCGGTAATGACCAAGGAGGTCACCATGAAAGATTTAATGGGCACGTCATTCGTTGCCAAGATTCGAGGCGTTACCCCAGGGTACCAAAGAAGGATTGCCCTCTCGGACACTGTCATTGCAGGCCAGTCGGGTTGGCTTACTTTTGCGGACAGTGAATGGCCAGCGGCGGAGTTCAAGTTCACCTACCTGAGCCAGACCAAAGACCGCTTTCATTACGCCATTACCGGCGCCGATAGCGCGGGCTACTACGCCAATGCCACGTTGGGCGTCAGCAGCCGAGGATATCTGGGGTTGTACCACCTGGCCAGTATCGAGAACGTCTGGAAGTTCGATTTGGTCAGCGTCAGTTACCGGGACGGGCGCTTTTTCCTGCGGGACAAAGATGGATATCGTGTAACAGCCATCGAAGTCGGAGTTGGGAACCTGCCCGTGAGCATTCCTTACTTGAACACTTCGGGCGGGACAATACTGGAGTTTACCCTGGAGGACGTCAGATCTTAGGGTTTTCGTCCGCAAAGCTCTGTGTATGGGTTCGGCGTTGGACCGATTCATATTTCCATCCTGTTTGAGGCGCCAGCGCCTTCCTGTCAGTAGCACTCATAAGAAAAGGAAGTCAACATGAAATCATTGGAAGGTAAATCATTCATTGCAACGCTTAAATGGTCCGATAAAGGCGAGTCCGGACCGGTTTCCTGCAGTTATTCGATACTGCCCGCTCAGGGGGGATGGCTTCAGCCACAGGGTGAGCAGGTGGAGTTACGCTTCGAATTTGTCGAGGTGGTGAAGACAGGGCTGTGCTTCCGGATTAGCGGCGCCCCGGCGGCCGGAGAATATGCCGATGGAAAACTAGACCTCAGTCTTAAAAATTTCATGGGCTTTTACAAGGTTTCGGAGGCCGATAATCGTTGGGTGGTTAACGTTACCCGGCAGGTCAGTGACACTGAATTTGATTTTGATTGGTTGGATAAAGCGGGGAATAAAGTTGGTCGAAAGGATGAGTTTATCTATCAGGCTCATGGCGCCAATCTTATTGTTCATTATATGGGTGTTTACGGCAGTGGTGATACAGGCTTTCATGCCCGCATCTTGAAGTGGCTGTAATAGCAGGCGCGCTGCCCCTCAAGCCAAATGTGCATTATCAACAATCAGGAGAATATGATGAACAAGTTCGCGCAGTCCTCGTTCTATGCAAAGCTGGAATGCCTGACCCTCGGCTATGAAGGTCCGGAGAACCCTCGGGCGGTCAATATTATAGAAAATGCCGCCTTGCCCACGGATAACGGGTGGTTGACGTTGGACCCCAGTGCGGCTCCCATGCTGTTCTATTTCAAATACCTGAAGCAGACCGAGGATCGCATTCACTTCGAAGTCCATAATGCCCGTAAAGGCATCTGGGAAGACACGATCCTTGATGTTAGTCGTAATCATTATCTGGGTATGTACCGTCCGGAATACAGCGGCACGGCCGATTATTGGAAGGTGCAGCCGATGGGGGAATGGCAGGGCGGGGCATTACTGGACTTCACGCTTCGCTCCGAGGCCGGGCGCCAAGTGGGTATTTACAACGATACCTATTTGACGCTTGGCGCCGATACCGTTGCGGTATTCCGCGCAACGCTTGTTGGGTGAGAGCCCAGTACGCCACTGTCGGCGATGATGAACGTTTTTGCGTGCATTCTGGCTCCTCGTTCACGAGGTTGACACAAACCGGTTGAAATCTGAAAGTTTCACTCGGCCTTTACATTGACCACGGAGGTCGTCATGAAAAGATTTATGGGCGATTCTTTTATTGCCAGCTTATTCTGCCGAGTTGGCCGTCGCAAATATTACATCACCATTGCGAGGGGTAAAATAGCGCAGGGGGGGTGGTTGGTGGCGACGCCGTGGAGGGACTTGGCCGGGGTATTGAAAGGTAAATATCTAAAGAAGCCTAAAGGCCGCTATCACTACGCGATCACTGCCCATGAGAGCTGCGGGATTTTCGGCAATACGCCTATAGGGGGGCTCCGTAATGTAGTCCCTCACCCATTACCGAAAAAAAAAGGTTGCCCCCTCACAGGGGCAACCCTTCTTCATTCACCCGTCAACCACCCAGGCGTTCAGCGTGGCCTCAGGCCTGAACCACCGGAATGTTCGCGCTGGCAGCAGCCTCACGGAACTCGGCGATCTGGTCGAAGCTCAGGTAGCGGTAAACGTCGGCAGCCATGCTGTCGATGTTTTTCGCGTATTCCATGTACTCTTCCACGGTTGGCAGCTTGCCCAGAATCGAGGCAACGGCAGCCAGTTCGGCGGAGGCCAGGAACACGTTGGCGCCATCGCCCAGACGGTTCGGGAAGTTACGGGTCGAGGTCGACACCACGGTGCTGTTCGGCTCAACGCGTGCCTGGTTACCCATGCACAGCGAGCAGCCCGGCATTTCCATGCGCGCGCCGGCTTTGCCGTAGATGCCGTAGTAGCCTTCCTCGGTCAGCTGATGGGCGTCCATCTTGGTTGGCGGCGACAGCCACAGGCGGGTTGGCAGTTGGCCTTTGACCTGGTCCAGCAGCTTGCCGGCAGCGCGGAAGTGACCGATGTTGGTCATGCACGAACCGATGAACACTTCGTCGATCTTCTGGCCTTGAACGGTGGACAGCAGGCGAGCGTCGTCCGGGTCGTTAGGGGCGCAGAGGACTGGCTCCTTGACGTCGGCCAGGTCGATTTCGATGATTTCGGCGTATTCGGCGTCGGCATCGGCGGTCAGCAGTTCAGGGTTGGCCAGCCAGGCTTCCATCGCTTGGGCACGACGTTCCATGGTGCGCGCATCGCCGTAGCCTTCGCTGATCATCCAGCGCAGCAGGGTGATGTTCGACTTCAGGTACTCGGCGATGGCCTTTTCCGGCAGCTTGATGGTGCAACCGGCGGCAGAGCGCTCGGCCGAGGCGTCGGACAGTTCGAACGCTTGTTCAACGGTCAGCTCGTCCAGGCCTTCGATTTCCAGGATGCGACCCGAGAAGGCGTTGATCTTGCCTTTCTTCTCGACGGTCAGCAGGCCTTTCTGGATGCCGTAGTAAGGGATGGCGTGTACCAGGTCACGCAGGGTGATGCCCGGTTGCAGTTTGCCCTTGAAGCGCACCAGCACCGACTCCGGCATGTCCAGTGGCATCACGCCAGTGGCTGCGGCGAAGGCGACCAGGCCCGAACCTGCCGGGAACGAGATGCCGATCGGGAAGCGGGTGTGCGAGTCACCACCGGTACCAACGGTGTCCGGCAGCAGCATGCGGTTCAGCCAGCTGTGGATGATGCCATCGCCTGGGCGCAGCGAAACGCCGCCGCGGGTACGGATGAAGTCCGGCAGGGTGTGGTGGGTGACCACGTCGATCGGCTTCGGATAGGCAGCGGTGTGGCAGAACGACTGCATGACCAGGTCAGCGGAGAAGCCCAGGCACGCCAGGTCTTTCAGCTCGTCGCGGGTCATCGGGCCGGTGGTGTCTTGCGAACCCACGGTGGTCATTTTCGGTTCGCAGTAGGTGCCCGGGCGCACGCCCTTGCCCACTGGCAGGCCGCAGGCCTTGCCGACCATTTTCTGCGCCAGGGTGAAGCCCTTGCCAGTGTCGACCGGGGCTTCTGGCAGCTTGAACAGGTCGGTTGGGCCCAGGCCCAGCTCGGCGCGTGCTTTTTCGGTCAGGCCACGGCCGACGATCAGCGGGATACGGCCGCCGGCGCGGACTTCGTCCAACAGCACCGGGGTTTTCATTTCAAAGGTGGTGATGACTTCGTCGGTACCGTGCTTGCAGACTTTGCCAGCGTGCGGGTACAGGTCGATCACGTCGCCCATGTTGATGTTCGAGACATCGAATTCGATCGGCAGGGCGCCGGCGTCTTCCATGGTGTTGTAGAAGATCGGGGCGATCTTGGAGCCGAAGCAGAAACCACCGGCGCGCTTGTTAGGCACGTAAGGGATGTCGTCGCCGAAGAACCACAGCACCGAGTTGGTCGCCGATTTACGCGACGAGCCGGTACCTACCACGTCACCCACGTAGGCGATCGGGAAGCCTTCGCCACGCATCTGCTCGATTTGCTTCATCGGGCCGATGGAGCCTTGCACGTCCGGGACGATACCGTCACGGGCCATTTTCAGCATGGCCAGGGCGTGCAGCGGGATGTCCGGGCGCGACCAGGCGTCAGGGGCAGGCGACAGGTCGTCGGTGTTGGTTTCGCCGGTGACCTTGAATACGCGCAGGCTGATCTTGTCGGCCAGTACCGGGCGCTTCTTGAACCACTCGCCGTCAGCCCAGGACTGCAGCACGCCTTGAGCGTGAGCATTGCCGTTCTTGGCTTTTTCCGCCACGTCGTGGAAGGCGTCGAACATCAGCAGGGTGTGCTTGAGTTGTTCGGCGGCAACAGCGGCCAGCTCGGCGCTGTCCAGCAGCTCAACCATGGTGGCGATGTTGTAGCCGCCCTGCATGGTGCCCAGCAACTCGACGGCACGTTTCTTGTCGATCAGCGGGGAAGTGGCTTCGCCCTTGGCGATAGCGGAGAGGAAGCCGGCCTTCACGTAGGCCGCTTCGTCCACACCGGGTGGAACGCGGTTGGTGATCAGGTCGACAAGGACGGCTTCTTCGCCAGCGGGAGGATTCTTCAACAGCTCGACCAGGCCGGCTGTTTGTTCGGCGTTAAGCGGCTGGGGCACGATACCCTGGGCGGCACGCTCTTCGATGTGTTTGCGGTAGGCTTCAAGCACAGTTATTACCCTCATCAGTGGTCCCTGTCCGGGACGCTCATCCAGTCACTTCTGCGCCCATGCGCCGCACGGCTTTATGAGCCGTCAAGCCTGGGCTGCAGAAATTCCTTGTAGAAGCTGCTTTCAAAGTTTTACGCCTCCAGAACGGGGAGCTGATGAGGGCTGGCGCCAGGTATTCGAGCCTGCAAATACCTGCGCCAACGCCGTTCTGTCGGATAACTGTGCTCGTGACGCTTTGAAAACAGCTTCTAGCGGACATTGGTGCCTAAAAAGGCAGCGTGATTCTACGGCAAAAATTCCAGAAAGGTAAGTTAAGCCCTACCACTTCGGGGGTGATCATCCTTAGACAAAGGGCTAACATGGCCGCCTGTCTTACTTTTCAATGCGTTGCCAAGCCATGTCCAACCAGTCCATCAAGACCCCCTGCGTAGGCCTCTGCTCCACGGTTTACGGGGACCTCGTGTGCCGCGGCTGCAAGCGCTTCCATCACGAAGTGATCCACTGGAACGGGTATGACGACGAAGCCAAGCGCGCCGTGTGGCTGCGTCTGGAACAGCTGTTGGTGCAGGTGATGGTCGCCAAGCTGGAAATCTTCGACAAGGACAAGCTGCGCCTTCAGCTGGAGCAACGCAAGATCCGTTTTGTCCCTAATCAATCCGAATACTGCTGGGCGTACCAGTTGATTGCCCGTGGCGCGCGGGTGATCAACCAGCTGGAGGCCTATGGCATGGTCTTGCTGCCCGAATTCCGTGACTGGGAGCTGCCGGATCTGCGCGATGCCATTGATCGGGAATTTTTCCTTCTGTCCGAGGCGCACTACGAGCGCTACATCGCGCCGGGGTTTTTGCAGGATGCCTTGCAGGGCGAATAACCTGTAGCCGCTGCCGAAGGCTGCGCAGGCCGGTGTGAACCCTCGAGATCTGCAGTGAGGCATAGGGCCAGCGCAGCCTTCGGCAGCGGCTACGGGTTAGCCGCGGGCCAACTCCTCCAGATGCGCAATGATCTCATCGGTCTTGAGCACCAGCACATCGCTTTCCAGCGCATCGAGCACCACCTCTGCGGTATTGCCGATCAACGCCCCCGACACCCCGGTGCGCGCCACCGTACCGATCACCGTCACCGCCGCGTTGAGCTTGTGCGCGGTAAACGGAATCAGCACGTCCGCCGGCCCCTCGGCGATGTGCAGGTGCCCATCATCGATGTCGAACTCTGCCTGAAACGCCGCGCACTGCTCGCGGTAGCGGGCCTCGATGGTTTCCTTGAGCTGAAAGGTCGGGTCGGCCGCCGACAGCATGGGCGAGGGGTGGGCGGCGATGACGTGCAGGTCGCCCTTGGCCAGGCGCGCGATGTCGAAGCCGTGTTCGACGATGTTGCCGTGCAGGTGCCGGTGTTCGCCGTCGGCATTGCCCACATCGACGGCAGCCAGGATCACGCCATGGGTCCAGGGGCGCTCGCTCTTGACCATCAGCACCGCGCAGGGGCAATGGCGCAGCAGTTTCCAGTCGGTGGGCGTGAGCAAAAAGCGCTTCAGGGCGCTTTCATGCCGGTGCTGCTTGATCACCAGCCCGCAGCCTTCGGCCTGCTGCACCTTGATGATGGTTTTCTCCAGGCTGCCTTCCCAGGCTTGCTCGGCGGTGGCGGTGAAGCCATCGTCGTGCAGCTGGCTGATCAGCAGGGAGAGCAGGGCGCTGTGCTCCTGATGCGGATCGCACATCAGCAGGTGCATGTGCGCCTGGGTGACGCCGGCGATCAGCTTGGCACGGGTCAGCGCCTGGCTGTGGGCGTGTTCGGGGTCCAGCACCACCAGAAGGCTGCGGATCGCTTGCATGACGGTTCTCCCGCGGGGGTAGGGATGTAGGCGCCTGTCTACTATAGACAGCCGTCAGTCAGGCTCATTCACCTCTCTAAAGCATAGCGGCTGGCGATCTGCCGTGGGGTCCGTATAATCGCCCGCTTTTGCCCACCGCCAGGAGTTGCGCATGCTGTCTGAAATCCATGAGTTCCTCGGTTGCAGGACGCCGCAGGCTTGGGTCGAGGCGGCCCTGGCCGATCAGGAAACCATGCTGATCGATCACAAGAACTGCGAATTCAAGGCCGCCAGCACCGCGCTGAGCCTGATCGCCAAGTACTGCACCCACGCCGACCTGATCAACATGATGTCGCGCCTGGCCCGCGAAGAACTGGTGCATCACGAGCAGGTGATCCGCCTGATGAAACGCCGCAAGATCGAACTGCGGCCGCTGCACGCCGGGCGCTACGCCTCGGGCCTGCGCAAGGTGGTGCGCAGCCATGAGCCGGTGAAGCTGGTGGATACCCTGGTGGTGGGCGCCTTCATCGAAGCGCGTAGCTGCGAGCGTTTCGAGGCGCTGGTGCCGCATTTGGACGAAGAGCTGGGCACCTTCTATCACGGCCTGCTCAAGAGCGAGGCGCGGCATTACCAGGGCTACCTGAAGCTGGCGCATCAGTATGGCGAGGCGAAAGACATCGCCCAGACCATCGAAAAGGTCCGCGCCGTGGAGGCCGACCTGATCCTCAGTCCCGACCCCGAATTCCGGTTCCATAGCGGCGTGCCTGCGACCGCGTAACTTCTCCAACGTCTGGCGAACAAAGCTGCCAACGCCGCTCAAACAGGCCATGGCACGTTGCAACAGATGTGGGAGCGGGTTCTACCCGCGAAGCGCCGCGCGGGCGGCGCTCGATCTCAAGAGCGATAAAAAAACCAAGACATGCACCTAGGCGCCATGACGCGGTTTCAAGACAGGCATACCGAGCTTTCTTCGAAGGTCCCGCCTGGAGACAGCGTCACGGCCACCAGGTGCCAGGCGATGTTGTAACGGCGCCCTCGAGATCGAGCGCCGCCCGCGCGGCGCTTCGCGGGTAGAACCCGCTCCCACGTTTGTTGCAATGTGCCATGGCCTGTCAGGTTGGCGTTGCCCGCCTTGTGAGTTTCTAAACTTTCCCGCGTGGGTATCGTCTAAATAATAAGCAAGCTAACAATTTAGTTTGACATTAGCTGCCTAGGCAGTAACATTGTGTGAACATTACTGCCTAGGCAGGCTTTTACACGATGAGACACTTCACCCCCGAAAATTTCCGCAACTGCACCATCGGCCTGTTGCTGGGCCGTGCGTCGTCGGTCAAGGACCGCATCCTCGATACCCACCTGGTGCCCGAGGGCGTTACCGCCGCGCAATTCAAGGTGCTGTTGATCATGGAACAGTTCGGCGTCGACCGGCCGGCCGAGCTGTGCCGCTACCTGTCGCTGGACAGCGGTTCGATGACGCGCATGCTCGACCGTCTGGAACAGAAGGCACTGATTGTGCGCCGCCCCTGTGCCGACGATCGCCGCCAGGTGCGGGTCGGGCTGACCGATGCCGGCCTTGAGCTGGCAGGCAAGTTGCCGGTGGTGGGTTCCGACGCCATGAACGAGTTGGTGGGCGTGCTGGAGCCGGATGAACTGGAAAGCCTGGAACGAATCTTAACCAAAGTATTGCTGGCGGCAGGGGACACCCTCACCGCCTTGCGGGTAGGTGCAAAATGAGCGGCAAGTCCTTACGCAACCGGTTCAGCCTGGTGTTTTTGGCCATGAGCCTGGCTGGCTGCGCCAATTTCCACGGGTTGAACACTTCGGGCGTCGCCACCGACGCCAAAACCCTGCACGCCGATGGCACGCTCAAGGGCGTGACCCTGTCGCCGGCCGCCTGGCCCAAGGCCGACTGGTGGAAGAGCCTGGGCGATGACCAGCTCGACGGCCTGATCCGCGAAGCGCTGCGTGACAGCCCTGACATGCAGGTGGCCGCGGCCCGTGCCCACCAGGCCGACGCTGCCGCCTATGCCGTCGACGCCTCACGCATGCCGACCCTGGACGCCCAGGCCGGCGTCACCCGCGAGCGCCTGCCCAAGGTGCAGGACCCGCAAGGCGTGGGCGGCCTTTACGCCACCGTGCGCCAGGCCGACCTGGCCTTCAATTACAGCTTCGACCTGTGGGGCGGCCAGCGTGATGCCTGGGAAGCCGCACTGGGCCAGGCCCGTGCCGCTGAAGTCGATCGCCAGGCCGCTGCCCTGACCCTGGCCGCCGACGTCGCCCGTGCCTACAGCGACCTGGGCCAGGCGTACATCATGGACGACCTGGCCCAAGAGGACCTCAAACGCACCCAGCAGATGCTCAATCTGGGCCAGCGCCGTCTCAAGGCCGGCATCGACAGCGACTACCAGTTCCAGCAGACCGAGAGCCTGGCGGCCAGCTCCCAGGCTTCGGCCGAAGACGCCAAGAAACGCCTGCAAAGCGCCCGTATCGCCCTGGCCGTGTTGCTGGGCAAAGGCCCGGACCGCGCCAACGAAATCGCCCGCCCGAAAGTACTGCAAGCCAGCGCCGTGGCCCTGCCGTCAGTGCTGCCCGCCGAGCTGCTGGGCCGCCGTCCCGACCTGGTCGCCGCGCGCTGGCGCGTGGAGGCGGCGAGCAAGGACGTGGCCGCGAGCAAGACGCGCTTCTACCCCAACCTCAACCTGAGCGCCCAAGCGGGTACGCAGTCGTTGCTGGGTGACGCGCTGTTCGGCAGCGCCAGCAAGTTCTTCACTATCGCCCCGACCGTGTCGCTGCCGATCTTCGACGGTGGCCGCCTGCGCGCCGCCCTCGACGCCAAGGACGCCGACTACGACCTGGCCGTGGCGCAGTACAACAAGAGCCTGGTCAAGGCCCTTGGCGATGTCAGCGACACCATCAACCAGTTGCACGCCATCGACCTGCAGATCAAGGCGCAGGAACGCGCCGCCAGCATCGCCAAACAGTCGTTCGACACCGGCACCCTGCGTTACGGGTCGGGTATCGGCAACTACGTGGACGTGCTGACCATCGAACAGCAACTGCTGCAAGCACAGCGCCAACTGGCCAGCCTCAACGCCGAGCAGATCGATCTGTCGATCCAGTTGATGCAAGCCCTTGGCGGCGGTTACCAGGGTGAAGACGTCACCCAGGCAGCCGCCACTCCCGCACACGCAACACAGACTGAATAAGCAAGGTATCTGTCATGGCTACTGCCTCCGCTACACAATCGCCGGACAAGGCTCCGGGCACGGAACAACCCAACGCTGGCAACCCGCGCAAGCGCAAGGTGATGTTGTTCATTCTGCTGTTGGTGGTGATCCTCGGCGGCCTGGGCACCTGGGGCTGGTACGAAATGTACGGCCGCTGGAGCGAAAGCACCGATGACGCCTATGTGAACGGCAACGTGGTGGAAATCACCCCGCTGGTCACCGGCACCGTCACCAGCATCGGCGCCGACGACGGCGACCTGGTGCACGCCGGCCAAGTGCTGCTCGAATTCGACCCGGCCGATGCCAAGGTCAACCTGCAAAGCGCCCAGGCCAACCTGGCCAAGGCCGTGCGCCAGGCGCGCAGCCTGTACAGCAACGTCGACGGTTCCAAGGCGCAATTGCTGTCGCGCCAGACCGACCTGAAAAAGGCCCAGGACAACTACGACCGTCGTCGTACCCTGGCGGCCGGCGGGGCGATTTCCCAGGAAGAACTGTCCCACGCCCGTGACGACCTGAACGCCGCCCAGGCGGCCGTGGCCAACGCCCAGCAAGCGCTCAAGGGCAGCAACGCGCTGGTGGATGACACCACCGTGGCGACTCATCCGGACGTAATGGCGGCCGCCGCGCAACTGCGTCAGGCCTACCTGGCCAACGCCCGTACCACGCTGATCGCGCCGGTGACCGGCTACGTGGCCAAGCGTACCGTGCAACTGGGGCAGCGCATCCAGCCGGGCACCGCGACCATGGCCGTGATCCCGCTGGACCAGATCTGGATCGACGCCAACTTCAAGGAAACCCAACTAAGCAAGATGCGCATCGGCCAGCCGGTGGACATCACCGCCGACCTGTACGGCAGCGACGTCAAGTTCAGCGGCACCGTCGACAGCCTGGGCGCCGGTACCGGCAGCGCCTTTGCCCTGCTGCCGGCGCAGAACGCCACCGGCAACTGGATCAAGATCGTCCAGCGCGTGCCGGTGCGTATCCACCTGAACGCCGACGAGCTGAAAAACCACCCGCTGCGCATCGGCCTGTCCACCGTGGTCGACGTCAACCTGCACGACCAGAGCGGCCCGGTACTGGCCCAGCAGCCGCCGCAGAAAGCCACGTTCAGCACCCAGGTCTACGACCGCCAACTGGGTGAGGCCGACGACATGATCGCCCGCCTGATCCACGACAACAGCGTCGGCGCTGCCGCCGGCACTGCCCAACGCTGATTCGCCGATCCCAGGCCCCGCCGCCCATGCGCGGGGCCTGTCTGACTTTTTTCCTGGGGATTTGCGATGAGTAACGCTTCCTTCAAGCCGCCCAGCCTGTTGCTCAGCACCATCGGCCTGTCGCTGGCGACGTTCATGCAGGTGCTCGACACCACCATCGCCAACGTGGCGCTGCCGACCATTTCCGGCAACCTGGGCGTCAGCTCCGAGCAGGGCACCTGGGTAATCACCTCGTTTGCGGTGAGCAACGCCATCGCCTTGCCGCTGACCGGTTGGCTGAGCCGACGCTTTGGCGAGGTGAAACTGTTCCTGTGGGCCACCATCCTGTTCGTGCTGGCCTCGTTCCTGTGCGGTATTTCCACCTCCATGCCCGAGCTGGTCGGCTTCCGCGTGCTGCAAGGCGTGGTGGCGGGGCCGTTGTACCCCATGACCCAGACGCTGCTGATTGCGGTGTACCCCCCGGCGAAAAGGGGGATGGCACTGGCACTGCTGGCCATGGTCACGGTGGTGGCGCCCATTGCCGGGCCGATCCTGGGTGGCTGGATCACTGACAGTTACAGCTGGCCGTGGATTTTCTTCATCAACGTGCCGATCGGTATCTTTGCCTGCCTGGTGGTGCGTCAGCAGTTGGCTGCGCGACCGGTGGTCACCAGTCGCCAGCCCATGGACTACGTGGGGCTGATTGCCTTGATCATCGGTGTCGGCGCCTTGCAAATCGTGCTGGACAAGGGCAACGACGCCGACTGGTTCGAGTCCAACTTCATCATCATCGGCTCGGTGATCTCGGCCATTGCCCTGGCGTTCTTCGTCATCTGGGAACTGACCGATGCGCACCCGGTGGTCAACCTCAAGCTGTTCAAGTACCGCAACTTCCGCTACGGCACCATTGTGCTGATCCTGGGCTATGCCGGCTTCTTCGGCATCAACCTGATCCTGCCGCAGTGGTTGCAGACGCAGTTGGGTTACACCGCTACGTGGGCAGGGCTGGCGGTGGCGCCGCTGGGCATATTGCCGGTGCTGATGTCGCCGTTCGTGGGCAAGTACGCCACCAAGTTCGACCTGCGGATTCTGGCAGGGCTGGCGTTCCTGGCCATTGGTACCAGCTGCTTCATGCGGGCCGGGTTCACCAATGAGGTGGACTTCAACCACATCGCCCTAGTGCAGATGTTCATGGGGATTGGCGTGGCGCTGTTCTTCATGCCGACGCTGACCATCCTGCTGTCGGACCTGCCGCCGCACCAGATCGCCGACGGCTCGGGCCTGGCGACCTTCCTGCGCACCCTGGGCGGCAGCTTCGCGGCGTCGCTGACCACCTGGATCTGGATCCGCCGGGCGGACCAGCACCATGCCTACCTGACGGAAAGCGTGACCGTGTACGACCCGGCCACCCAGCACACCATCCAGCAAATGGGTGGGGCAGGGCTCAAGACCTACCAGCAGCTGGATGGGATCGTCGAGGCGCAGGCGTACATGCTCTCCACCGTGGATTACTTCACGCTGCTGGGCTGGATGTTCATGGGCTTGGTGTTGATCGTGTGGCTGGCCAAGCCGCCGTTTGCGGCCAAGGCGGGGCCGGAGGCTTCAGGGCACTGATCGGTGGTGCCTGCTTCCCGAGCTTCGCTCGGTCCCACACCTTTCGCGGCAGTTGAGTCAATGACATCAAGCACTTAGCCCTTGGTGGCACCGCAGGAATATCTGTGGTGCCACCAGGGGCTAAGTGCTTTGCCTCGCTGACACCACTGCCGCGAAAGGTGTGGGACCGAGCGAAGCTCGGGAAAAGGGCACCGCGGTCTAAAAAGCAAACGCCGCCAACGACATCCCCTGCTCATCCACCTGCAGCGCCCACCCCTCCTTGTCCCAATCCCCCAACACAATCCGCCGCGCGGGCGCATCGCCCACGTGCAGTTTGTGGATGGCCGGCCGGTGGGTGTGGCCATGGATCAACGTGGCCACCTTGTACTGGGCCATGATCCGCGGCACCTCTTCAGGCGTCACATCGACAATCTCATTGGCCTTCATGCGGGTTTGCGCGCGGCTTTCGCTGCGCAGCTTGCGCGCCAGCTTGTGGCGGGTGCGCAAGGGCAGGTGGCGCAGGATGAACAGCGTCAGGGGGTTGCGCAGGATACGGCGCATGCGCATGTAGCCTTCATCCAGGGTGCACAGGCTGTCGCCGTGCATCAGCAACACCGGCTCGCCGTAGAAGTCGACCACAGTGGGGTCGGCCAGCAGGGTGGCGCCGGCGGCCTTGCAGAAGCGCTTGCCGATCAGGAAGTCGCGGTTGCCGTGCATCAGAAAGATCTTCGTGCCACTGTCGCTCAATGCGCGCAGGGCCTCGCCGATCGAAAGCTGGTAGGGGCTGGCACCATCGTCGCCAATCCAGGCTTCGAAAAAGTCCCCCAGTATATAAAGAGCGCTCGCCGAGCGCGCGCGCCCGGCGAGAAACTCCAGAAACGCCCGGGTAATGTCCGGGCGTTCTTCCTGCAGGTGCAGATCGGAGATCAGCAGAATCACTCAACGATCTCGGCTTTCTCGATGATCACGTCTTCAACCGGTACGTCCTGGTGGCCCGACTTGGAGCCAGTGGCCACGCCCTTGATCTTGTCGACCACGTCGTTGCCTTCAACCACTTCACCGAACACGGCGTAGCCCCAACCTTGAACGGTCGGTGCGCTGTGGTTCAGGAAGGTGTTGTCGGCGACGTTGATGAAGAACTGCGCCGATGCCGAATGCGGCTCCATGGTGCGGGCCATGGCAACGGTGTACTTGGTGTTGGAGAGGCCGTTGTTGGCTTCGTTCTGGATGCTTGGGCGCTTGTCTTTCTTTTCCTTCATGCCTGGCTCGAAACCGCCGCCCTGGATCATGAAGTTGCTGATGACGCGGTGGAATACGGTGTTGGCGTAGTGGCCAGCGTTGACGTACTCGATGAAGTTTTCCACGGTTTTCGGCGCTTTGTCAGCGTTGAGCTGCAGCACGATGTCGCCGAAGTTGGTAGTCAGTTTTACTTTGGACATTTCAGGATTCGCTCTTTTCTGGAGAATTTGGCGGGTCGTTATAACCCTGACGCGCAGTTTACAGGTCGCGATACGCATTTCGAGGCTGTTTTTTCGCAGACGGCCGGCGAAACCCGGCAGACTGGCCTGTCAGCGACTTGACAGCTTCGGCTATGATAAGCGCTTTGATTTAGTCGGCCTACCCATGGCCACAGGTACGTTTTCAAGGATCCTATGAGCAAGCCCACCGCCGATAACGCTCCCAATGCCGCAAACGCCAAAGGCGCGCCGGTAGTTCCCACCAATTTCCTGCGGCCCATCCTGCAGGCCGACCTGGACTCGGGCAAGCACGCCAGCATCGTCACGCGCTTCCCCCCAGAGCCCAACGGCTACCTGCACATCGGCCACGCCAAGTCGATCTGCGTCAACTTTGGCCTGGCCAAAGAGCTGGGTGGCGTGTGCCACCTGCGCTTTGACGACACCAACCCGGCCAAGGAAGACCAGGAATACATCGACGCCATCGAGCGCGACGTGAAATGGCTGGGCTTCGACTGGGCCGGTGAGGTGCGCTACGCCTCGCAGTATTTCGACCAGTTGCACGACTGGGCCGTTGACCTGATCAAGTCGGGCAACGCCTACGTCTGCGACCTGACCCCCGAGCAGGCCCGCGAATACCGCGGCAGCCTGACCGAGCCGGGCAAGAACAGCCCGTTCCGTGAGCGTTCGGTGGAAGAGAACCTGGACCTGTTCGCCCGCATGAAGGCTGGCGAGTTCCAGGACGGCGAGCGCGTGCTGCGTGCCAAGATCGACATGGCCTCGCCGAACATGAACCTGCGCGACCCGATCCTGTACCGCATCCGCCATGCCCATCACCACCAGACCGGTGACAAATGGTGCATCTACCCCAACTATGACTTCACCCACGGTCAGTCGGATGCCATCGAAGGCATTACCCACTCCATCTGCACCCTGGAGTTCGAAGGCCATCGCCCGCTGTACGAGTGGTTCCTGGACAACCTGCCGGTGCCATGCAAGCCGCGCCAGTACGAGTTCAGCCGCCTGAACCTGAGCTACACCGTGACCAGCAAGCGCAAGCTCAAGCAATTGGTCGACGAGAAGCACGTGCATGGTTGGGATGACCCGCGCATGTCCACCCTGTCGGGCTTCCGTCGTCGTGGCTACACCGCGGCCTCGATTCGCAACTTCTGCGAAATGATCGGCACCAACCGTTCCGACGGCGTGGTCGACATGAACATGCTCGAATTCAGCATCCGTGACGACCTGGACCGCCACGCCCCGCGCGCCATGTGCGTGCTGCGCCCGCTGAAGGTGACCATCACCAACTACCCGGAAGGCCAGGAAGAAACCCTGGAGCTGCCGCGCCACCCGAAAGAAGACATGGGTGTTCGCGTGCTGCCGTTCGCCCGCGAAATCTACATCGACCGCGACGACTTCATGGAAGAGCCGCCAATGGGCTACAAGCGCCTGGAGCCCACCGGTGAAGTGCGCCTGCGCGGCAGCTACGTGATCCGCGCCGACGAGGCCATCAAGGACGCCGACGGCAACATCGTCGAACTGCTGTGCAGCTACGACCCCGATACCCTGGGCAAGAACCCTGAAGGCCGCAAGGTCAAGGGTGTGATCCACTGGGTGCCGGCCGCCGCCAGCGTGGAATGCGAAGTGCGCCTGTACGATCGTCTGTTCCGTTCGTCCAGCCCGGAAAAGGCCGAGGAAGGCCAGACCTTCCTGGACAACATCAACCCTGATTCGCTGCAAGTGCTGACCGGTTGTCGTGCCGAGCCTTCGCTGGCCAATGCACAGCCGGAAGACCGCTTCCAGTTCGAGCGCGAAGGCTACTTCTGCGCCGACCTGAAAGACACTCAGCCTGGTCGTCCGGTATTCAACCGTACCGTCACCCTGCGCGACTCGTGGGGCAGCTAAGGAATCATCGTGCTCAGCATTTACAACACGCTCACCAAGAGCAAGGAAGTCTTCAAGCCGCTGGACGGCAACAAGGTCCGCATGTACGTGTGCGGCATGACCGTCTACGACTTCTGCCACATCGGCCATGGCCGCAGCATGATCGCCTTCGACCTGGTGACCCGCTGGCTGCGCCATAGCGGCTATGACTTGACGTACGTGCGCAACATCACCGACATCGACGACAAGATCATCAACCGTGCCCGGGAAAACGGCGAAAGCTTCGACGCCCTGACCGAACGCATGATTGCCGCGATGCACGAGGATGAAGCGCGCCTGAACATCCTCAAGCCGGACCTGGAGCCGCGTGCCACCGACCATATCGCCGGCATGCACGCCATGATCCAGACCTTGATCGACAAGGGTTACGCCTACGCCCCGGGCAATGGCGACGTGTACTACCGCGTCGGCAAGTTCCAGGGCTACGGCAAGCTGTCGCGCAAGAAGATCGAAGACCTGCGCATCGGTGCCCGCATCGAAGTGGACGAGTCCAAGCAGGACCCGCTGGACTTCGTGCTGTGGAAAGGCGTGAAGCCGGGCGAGCCAAGCTGGGAATCGCCATGGGGTGCGGGCCGTCCGGGCTGGCACATCGAATGCTCGGTGATGTCGACCTGCTGCCTGGGTGACACCTTCGACATCCACGGCGGTGGCAACGACCTGGAGTTCCCGCACCACGAGAACGAGATCGCCCAGAGCGAGGCCGCCACCGGCCAGCAGTACGCCAATGCCTGGATGCACTGCGGCATGATTCGCATCAATGGCGAGAAGATGTCCAAGTCGTTGGGCAACTACTTCACCATTCGCGACGTGCTGGCCAAGTATCACCCGGAGGTGGTGCGCTACCTGCTGGTGTCCAGCCACTACCGCAGTTCCATCAACTACTCCGAGGACAGCCTGCGCGAGTCCAAAGGGGCGCTGGAGCGGTTCTACCACGCGCTCAAGGGCCTGCCGGCCGTTGCGGCCAGCGGTGGCGAAGAGTACGTCACGCGTTTCACCGACGCGATGAACGACGACTTCGCCACGCCCGAGGCGTGCGCGGTGCTGTTCGACCTGGTGCGCGAGATCAACCGTCTGCGTGACAGCGATGTGGAGGCGGCGGCTGGCTTGGCGGCGCGTCTGCGTGAGCTGGGCAGCCTGCTGGGCGTGCTGCAACTGGAAGCCGATGACTTCCTGCGTGCCGGTGCCGAAGGCAAGGTCGACGCGGCCGAAGTCGCTGCCTTGATCGCCGCGCGCCTGGCGGCGCGTGCGGGCAAGGACTGGGCCGAATCGGACCGTATCCGCGACCAGCTGACCGCCATGGGCGTGGTGCTGGAAGACGGCAAGGGTGGTACCACCTGGCGTCTGGCTGATTAGGCCTGAAGCGCGCTTGGGTGCCTGATAGGGCCAGCGCAGCCTTCGGCAGCGGCTACAGTTCGTAGCCGCTGCCGCCAGGCTGCGCTGGCCCTCAAGCACGCTGAAGGTCTCAAGCGTCCGCGCTACGCTCCTCCATTCGCGTCAACTCCATCAGCAGTTCCACCTCCTTTTCCCGCCACTGCTGTTCCAGCACCACAATACGCGCGCCCAATTGCTCCTGGGTTTCCTCGGGGTAGCGGTCATCCAGCGCCAGCACGCTCGCCTCATACTCCTCCTTCAACACCTTGAACCGCTCGGCATAGGTTTCGCGCAGGTAAGTGGTCCAGAAATCCTGCGTCGCCGCGTAGCGCAAAAATGCCTGCCCGTGCTCGCCGTTCTGCACATTGCCCAGCGCGGTATCGAGTTCTTTCTGGCTGACGTTGGCCACGGTCTCGTACAGCATCCTCGACGGTTGCAGCGGCAGGTCCAGCGCTGCCGCCAGGCGCAAGCGATACACCAGGCGCACCTCGGCTTCATCCCTTGAACCGCTGGCGGCGATGGCCAGGCGGTCCAGTTCCTCCAGTCGGAACAGGCGCCGTGCCAGGCGTTGCAGCTGCTGCCCGCGGTCCAGCCCTGGCGATTCACTGATCGCGCGCTGGGTGAACACCTGAATCTCCATCTGGTTGAACGCCAGGCGCATGCCATCGGAGCAGGTCTCGCGGCTGCGCAATTGTTGCAGAGGGGCTTCGGCCGTGGCGTTCAGTAATTCCCGCAGCACGGCGTCCTGGTCGGCGGCCTCCAGTACGGCCCACACCCGCTCGGTCAGGGTGGCGCGGCTGGCGGCGGTGCGGTAGTCCGCGGCGCCCTGCAAGTGATCGATCAGGCTGAGCAAGTGCGGGCTGTTGCCCTGGGCCGCCAGGTGTTCCCACACCTGGCGGCGAGCGGCCAACTGTTCGACATCGCCGCTGGTCAGCCAGGGTTCGACGGTGGCCGGCGCGCTCGGGGCGGGCGACCCGTGAGACGAGTGGCTGCTGTCCGAATCGCCGAAGCTTGAAGACCCCCCTACATACTCGGCCAGGTCCGTGTCGAAGGTGTAGCTGGTGGAATAGGACTCGGACACGTGCAAACTCTGCATCAGGGTATCGGGCAGTGGATTGCTGCGCAGGTTGATGTGGGTTACGTGATCCTGGCTACGGGCATTGGCAATCAGGTAGTCAGGCACGGCCCGCAGTTGGTTGTTCTCCAGGTTCAGGGCCTGCAAGGGGCGCGGCAGCAGCTCATTCACCCAGGTGGGCCATGTGGTCAGTCCGGTGTTTTCCAGGCTCAGCGAGTTAATGCCGGTGCGGCGCAATACCGAGCCGTCGGTCACCGTGCCGATCCGGTTGTTCTCCAGTGCCACGCCGCGCAGGGTGGTGATGCGCGCCAGGTCGTCGAGCAGCGCCTGGTCGATGACCAGGCCCTGGTCGGTCAGGTCCAGGTAATGCAGGCTGGACATGTCCCGAATCGCCGCCGGCAGGCCGCGTAACGGGGCGGCGTGCCCGTACAGCGTCAGGCTTTCCAGGCGTGGGAAACGCCGCAACAAGCGGTCCAGCTCGGCAGGGCTGCCGAGGGGGCGGGTCAGGGCCAGCCGTTCCACTCGCTGATAGAAAAAGTCCGGTAGCGCCAGGGGGAAATCGCTGATGTCGCCCTCCAGATCCAGGGTTGGTGCGCTGCTATTGGCTGAGGCTCTATTCCAATAGTTCAGCAGCAACTGCTCGGTCAGGTCGCGCTGGGCTTCGCGTTCGACATTGACCGCGCTCGACGATCCTGATGCCTGGCGCCAGTCGTCCAGGGCGCGTACCAGCTGATCGCGTTGCAGGGTCAATTGACTGCGTTCGGACTCCGGCAGGTCGACCGAGAAGTAGTACCGGCTGTTGGTTCGCTCACTCATCAGCGCTTCGAACGTGGTCGCTCGCGACAAGGGGTTGTTGCGCACGTCGATGCGGGTTCGCCGGCCCGGGGTGGTGGGGTTGGCCAGGACCTGGACAGGCAGTTCCGTGAGGCGATTGCCACGCAGGGAGATCTCGCTCACGTGGTCCAGCAAGGTGTCGTCGAACAGCGGCGCGATGGCGTGGCGGGCGTCATACACGGTGCGATCCAGGCCCAGGTAGTCCAGTTCCAGCCCGGCGAAGTTCGGAGTGCCGGAGAGGAAATTGCCGCTCAAGTCCAGGTGCCGCAGTTGGGTCAGGGCGCGTAGGTCGGCCATTTCGGGGGGCTGGATGAGCAGGGACATGTCCACCACGTCCAGTGAGGTCAGCCCAGGGAAATGTTCGCGCACCAGCCTTGTCCAGGGTTGGCGCGCGTTGAACGGGTAGGTGCGGCTGCCAGTCAGGCGCAGTTCGGTCACCTGGGGGAAGCGGCCAAAGAATCGCCCCAGTGTCTCGGCTTGGGCGGTGCTCTCGGCAATCAGCTCTGTCAGCGGGCGGTTGCTCATCAGATCCGGGGAGCGGGGGCTGAAGTTGCTCAGCTCCAGGCTGTGCACCTGCGGGTAGATGAAGTGAGGCAGCTGCTGCGGGAAGTCCTGCAGGATCACCCCGTCCAGGTGCAGGGGCACATTGCGGCGGCCCAGCTCGGGCAGGCTGTTGGCGCGCCAGTGGTGCCACAGGGCCTCGCCGATGCGCTGGCGACTGGCTTGCCGGGTGGCGTCCAGTGCAGGCAGCGCGCTGGCATCCTGCGCCCATTGGTCCAGGCTGGCTTGCAGGGCTTGCTGCTCGCTCAGCAACTGGTTCAGGCGGGCGTCGATGGCTTCGCGGCTCAGGCCGCTTTCCTCAAGCCAGCCCAGCAGGGCGGAGGCGTCGGCCTGGAACGTCGCCTCCAGTTCCAGGATGCGCAGCTTGTCCAGCAGCGAGTCTTGCAGAATGACGCGGCCGGTTGCCGTGACGGGCAGGCCGGCCCTGCCTTCGGCCAGGCCCATGGGCGAGCGTTCGCCCGGCTCGTGGGGGCGGGTCTGCAGCAAAGCCTCTACCTTGCGGCGTGGCAGCAGCGCGACATCGCGCACAGCCACCATCAGCTCGGCCTTCTGGCCAGTGTGCGGAAAGCCCAGTTGAGCGCGTTGCGGGTCAGGCAGGGCATGCAGCACCGAGCCATAAAGATCATCCTTGCCGTGCAGATGGCCGTTGTCTTCATCGCGGGTTTCATAGCGATGCCCCTCCTTGATCAGCACTTTGCGAATGGGCGCCTGCGCGGGGCCGCTGCTGTCGAGTTCGGCGCCGCGGAAATGGCCGTCGCGCACGCTGATGTTGACCTCCCGGGACCAGCCCGGCAGGGTTTCGAGACTGTGCAGTTTGACCTTCTCGCTGTCGGGGTTGTGCACGCTGTCCAGGAACAGGCCTTCGTAGGCACGGGCCAGTCGAATCCTGCGCCGGTACGCCTGGGCTTCCTCGGCGAGGCGAGGGGGGATCCGGCCCTGGTCCTGCAACGTGGCATGCTCTGCGGGGGTGGCATGGGCCACCAGTTCCTCGGCGACCACGGTGGGCAGGTCGGTGAAGCTGCGGCGAATCAGTTGCGGCAACGGTGCTTCGCTATGCTGCAGGGCCTGATAGCGGCTGTCGAACAGGCTGTTACGGGTGGTGGGGTCGCTGCCCTCAAGCGCCTGGTCCAGCTTGAAGCGTTGCAGGGTGTCTTCCAGCAGGGGCGGTGGCGCCTCGCCCAGGTCCAGGCTGCGGCGCAGCGCGGCGTCGTGGGTGCCGCTGACGCGCATGATGCGCCGGGCCATTTTCTCCGGCACATCGTGCGCGGGATGGCCCAGGCGTCTGAACAGTGTGTCGCCTTCCCATTCGCCGGGCGTGTCCAGTTCGTGCAGCCAGGCGCCTTTGCCGTTGCCGCGCAGGGGCGGTTCATAGCTGTCGGGGCGTGTGGGGTGGACGAGGCGGTAGGGCTTGTCGCCCTCGGGCGGCTTGACCTGATAGGTGCGGCCGTCCAGCGGCAGCCACTGTTTGCCCCCGTGGTGGTACAGGCCTTGGGCGTCGGGCTTGAGGGTGGCGGGCAGCAGCACGTCATGATGGAAGGGCGCAAGGTCTGGCTGCCACAGGCGGGAACTGCCGTCGGGCAGTACCACCGGCTTCATGCCAGCCACGGCAGGCGGAGGTTCGAGCGCGGGAATGCTGCCGCTGGCCGCGCCGCCGGCCGCGGCAAACAGGGCCAGCATGGCCAGGTTGTCCGCCACGTCCATGAAATAGCTGAAGGCGGCGTCGCGGTCACCCCGGCTCAGGCTGACGAACCCTTCATAGACGGTGTGGCACAACTCGACCGCCGTGACGGCCAGCATCACGGCGCCCAGGGCGGGCACCGCGAAGGCCGCCACGTTCAGGCCTTCATAGAACAGGCCAAGGGCGTACTGGACCTTTTCATCGTGGGCTTTCTGGTTTTGCACGGCGGTGGGCACCGCGTGGAACAGCGCGTCCGAGGTCAGTGCAAGGCGCTTTCGGGTCACCAGGGCGGCCAGGAAATCGCTGTCAAACGCCGTGCTTCGCAGGTCCAGCCTGGCCGAGGTGTCCAGTACTTCTTCGTACAGGCCTTGGGCACTGTTCCAGGTCAGTGGGTAAAGCGTTCTGTGCAGCCGGCTGAATACGGTATTGCGCTGGCGGGCTGGCACGAACCGGGCGAAGAAGCGCTGGTAGGCGGGGTTGCCCAGGCGATCACGCAGAGCGTGGGTGAAGTGCGCCGCGTTTTCGTAGGTTTTCAGCGGTGCCATGGGGTCTTCCGGGATATACACCGTGACGCCGTCGTCGCGCATGATGGCGACGATGCCTGACAGTTCCACGTCGAACAGGCTCAGGAAGTGACACTGGCTGGCGTGCTGGTGCCGGGCAAGCTCAAGCAAGGCTTGGTGCGTGGTTTGGCTGATGTCGTGCTTGAGCAAAGCCAGGTGCACCTGCAACTCGAAGGCGGATTGCTCGAACAGTTTGAAGCGCGCGGTGATGTTGGCCTCGGCCGCGTCAGGCGCATCGCCGGGGCGGGCGATGGACTGCAGGGCGGTGGTGATCTGCTGCTGATAGCGCTGGCCCAGGTCCAGCTCGCGGCACAGGGCGGCGAAGGCGTGGGGTTCGATGGGCAGCCGTTCACCGATCACGGAAATGCCCTGCACTGGATAGGCTGCGTAGAGGCCCGCGGCACCTCGCTCACCGTCCATTCCGTGCGGCTCGGCGTGCGCCGGCTCGAAGTTTTGCAACGCAGCGGTCAGCAGCGTGCTGGTCGCGCCCTTGAGCGCGCGCTGGATACTGACGGCGGGGTCGGTGGAGGCAGCCTGGAACGATTGATCGATGAGGGCGTGGGCGGCGTTGAACAGGTAGGTGCGGTTCACGTCCAGGCTGATCTTGAAGCGCGCAAGGATCGCGGCCTTGAGCAGCGGTTCGGCGAAGGCTTCGACGCTGGGCAGGTGGTCAAGCATGGCATTGAGCTGGGTAGTATCGAAACGATGGCGGGCGTAGGCGCTGCGCAGGGCGGCGACCGTGTCCGGCCTGCTCGTCAGCGCCTGTTCGAACCAGGGAAGGGGGGCTGCACCGGCGCGGCGCAATGCTTGGCGCGTGCTGGCGGGCTCGGCCAGCAGCCACGCAGGGAGCTTGCCCTTGATAAGGGTGGCGTGATCAGGTTGAGGGGCGCTTGGCATGACAAAGTCCTTTTGTCAGTGAGTGAGCGCGTGATGGTAGGCAGGGAGATGTTTCGCAGGTGGGTAATACTTACCACCCAATGGCGGCGCCATGCAAAACGCCGCATCCCGGGTCCGGGCATGCGGCGTTCTTCACAGCACCGGCATCACTCAGGCATGCAGGCTTTCGCAGGCATACAGGGTGTTTTCCAGCAGGCAGGCGCGGGTCATCGGGCCTACGCCGCCCGGTACCGGGGTGATCCAGCCGGCGCGGGGCAGGGCGGTGTCGTACACCACGTCGCCCACCAGCTTGCCATCGGCCTGACGGTTGATGCCCACGTCGATGACGATGGCGCCTTCCTTGATCCACTCGCCCTTGACCAGGCCCGGCTTGCCGGCGGCCACCACCACCAGGTCAGCACGGCCGACGTGGCCGGCCAGGTCCTGGGTGAAGCGGTGGGTGACGGTCACGGTGCAACCGGCCAGCAGCAGTTCCATGGCCATGGGGCGGCCGACGATGTTGGAGGCGCCCACGACTACGGCGTTCATGCCGTACAGGTCCTGACCGGTGCTTTCCAGCAGGGTCATGATGCCTTTTGGCGTGCACGGGCGCAGCAGCGGGATGCGCTGGGCCAGGCGGCCGACGTTGTAGGGGTGGAAGCCGTCCACGTCCTTGTCCGGACGAATGCGCTCCAGCAGCCTGGAGGCGTCCAGGTGCTCGGGCAGCGGCAGTTGCAGCAGGATGCCGTCGATGTTCGCGTCATCGTTCAGACGGTCGATCAGGCTTTCCAGCTCAAGCTGGGTGGTGGTGGCAGGCAGGTCGAAGGCCTGGGACAGAAAGCCGACCTCTTCGCAGTCTTTACGCTTGTGCGAGACATAAACCTGGGAGGCAGGATCGCTGCCGACCAGGATCACTGCCAGGCCCGGCGTGCGCAGGCCTTGCTGGCGACGCTCGGTGACCCGTTGGGCGATCTGCTGGCGCAGGCTGGCGGCGATTGCCTTGCCGTCGATAAGTTGTGCAGTCATGACGCGTGATTAACCATCGAGAGGGAAGAAAATGTGCGCGCATTCTCGCATGCTATAGAGGAAGGGCAAAGGCGCTTGGTCCGACGATTCCGCTAAGCCCTTAAATAAAATGAATTTTTTTCAGAAAGGAGTTGACGACCTGACCGGTCGTCTATAACATTCGTCGCACTTGTCGGGCAGGGCCTAGCACTGGTGAAAAAGGTCAGGCAGAGTTAGTCATTTAACTCGGCATGACTGAAGCTTACAATTTGCAGTCGTAACCGATTGCAGGTTATATAAGCGCCCGTAGCTCAGCTGGATAGAGCATCCGCCTTCTAAGCGGATGGTCGCAGGTTCGAGTCCTGCCGGGTGCGCCATTTCAGGCAGCTTTGGCACAAGTGACGCAGTAAGCGCAATATGGTGGGCGTAGCTCAGTTGGTAGAGCACAGGATTGTGACTCCTGTTGTCGTGGGTTCGATCCCCATCGTCCACCCCATATTTCGAAAGGCGCCTGATGAGAGTCTGGCGCCTTTGCTTTAAAACGCTTCAATGCGGACGTGGTGAAATTGGTAGACACACTGGATTTAGGTTCCAGCGGCGCAAGCTGTAAGAGTTCGAGTCTCTTCGTCCGCACCATTCAAGCTGTATCGCCCCGTCTGTAGTGGGGCACTGGTTGTAAATGTTTTATGGTGGGCGTAGCTCAGTTGGTAGAGCACAGGATTGTGACTCCTGTTGTCGTGGGTTCGATCCCCATCGTCCACCCCATATCTCATGAAAAAGGCGCCTGATGCGAATCAGGCGCCTTTTTTGTTTTTCCCGGTGTTTAAGTTTCCCGGCGTCGTGCCCGAAAAGCGCTCAGCGCGGCGCTAGGCATAATTCTTTCCTGCTCTGCCTCGTCTTATTGGAACCTGGTGTGGCAAGGCCGCAGATCACTGCTGGCCTGTCATGCGGGGCGTAGTTTCCATTCGTGCATTTACTGCCAAGCCCGAGGTTGACCCGTCATGTTCCTTAGCCCTGACCCTGTTCCGCTGTATTTGCCCGATGGGCGCCGGTTGGTGATCGATGTCGGCGAGCGTTTCCTGCGATTGCTGGCCGATGAGCAATTGTTGCTCGAATTGACTCGCCACGGCGATGCCTGGCAGCTGCCGGCTGGCGCTCACGTGCCGCAACTTCAGGTGGGCCTGTGGGCCCTGGCCCAGGGCTGTTTTGCCAGTGATCCGGGCTGTCAGGCAGTGACCATCCGGATGGATGCGACGCAATGCCCTGCGTCTGTGTTGCGGCAAGGCTTGCTCAAGCAGGGGCCGGGTGTCGGCGAGTACCAGATTCAGCGCGCGGCATTCTGGCAATTGGGCCGGCCATGGTTGAAGGCGCCCGGTGCCGGTGTGTATCCGCAGCAGCTGTGCATGAGTGAGGGGCGCCGTCACCCCGTGCGTGCGCCCAAGCCGCAGGGTGAGGTCTATCGTCGTTTCGACGCGCGGCTGGGAAGCTGGATTTCCTTGCGCACCCTGGAGATCGACACGGATCTGCAGCGCTTCAACCGTTGGCAGAACCACCCGCGGGTGCTGGAGTTCTGGCAAGAGGGTGGGAGTGTGGCCCAGCATCGTGAATACCTGGAAAGGCTTGCCGCTGATCCTCACAGCCTGACGCTGATCGGCTGTTTCGATGATCAGCCGTTTGCGTACTTTGAGGCCTATTGGGCCAAGGAGGATCGCATTGCGCCGTTTTACCAGGCCGATGACTATGACCGCGGCATCCATATGCTGGTGGGGGAGGACGCACACCGTGGCCCGCACAAGGTGCAGAGCTGGCTCGGCGCGCTGGTGCATTACCTGCTGCTGGACGATCCCCGCACTCAGCGGGTTGTCGCCGAGCCTCGCGCGGACAATGCCCGAATGATCGGCCACATGCAGCGCCAGGGTTTCTGGAAGGAGAAGGAATTTGACTTCCCCCACAAGCGCGCTGCGTTGATGGTGCAGAGCCGCGAAGGGTTTTTCGAGCGCTGCCCGCTCTGTTAGCGGGGGCAGGCGATTGCAGTGCGGGTGCGCGCTGCGGTTGCGGGCCGCACAACAAAAAGCCCGCCTTCTTGCGAAGGCGGGCTTTCGTCAGTTTGCCTGCTTAGCTATCAGCGGTACCAGCCGCCGTGATGGCCGCCGCCGCCGCCATGCCCGTGGCCCGGCAGGATAATGCATCCCGAAGTGCTGGCGATGGCGACGGCAGCGAAGGCGGCGATAGTGAACTTGGTCAGTTTGTTGAACACGGTTGTCTCCTGGTGTCGGGGTAAATGCGCCCGTTCTGATGTATCAGACACCGGATTTTTGTAACTGTTTGTCTATGAACGTAAATATTTTGAAAAGATCCGCGTGCGCGGTATCAGTGCATGCTCGCCGGGTAAATGCCGTCGGTCGCATCGCGAACGCGTGGAAAACTACGGCCAGAGCCCTGCCAAGCCCTTTGCAGGCGGGCTTTTGCGGCACTTTTGCCATTCGTTGTTTCAAGCTGCCTTGCACAGGGTGACTTCTTGTGTTCGACCCTCTAGAATGCATGCCCTTGATTGGGGTCGGAAATGGCCGGCTAACGTCTGTGCAACGAGGAAAATCCATGCAAGTTTCTGTTGAAAACACTTCCGCTCTCGAGCGCCGCATGACCATCGGCGTGCCTGCCGAGCGCATCGAGACCGAAGTCAACAAGCGTCTGCAACAGACTGCCCGTCGCGCTAAGGTTCCAGGCTTCCGTCCTGGCAAAGTGCCGATGAGCGTTATTCGCCAGCGCTACGAAGATTCCGCTCGTCAGGAAGCCCTGGGCGACCTGATCCAGGCGACTTTCTACGAAGCCGTGGTTGAGCAGAAGCTGAATCCAGCCGGTGCCCCGGCTGTAGAACCTAAAGTGTTCGAAAAGGGCAAGGACCTGGAATACGTCGCTACTTTCGAAGTATTCCCAGAGTTCGCCGTCGCAGGTTTCGAGTCCATCGCTGTCGAGCGCCTGAGCGCCGAAGTGGCTGACGCCGACCTGGACAACATGCTGGAAATCCTGCGCAAGCAGAACGTTCGTTTTGAAGCTGCCGACCATGCCGCTGCAAACGAAGACCAGCTGAACATCGATTTCGTCGGCAAGATCGACGGCGAAGCCTTCGCCGGTGGTTCGGCCCAGGGCACTCAGCTGGTGCTGGGTTCCGGCCGCATGATCCCAGGCTTCGAAGACGGCCTGGTTGGCGCCAAGGCCGGTGAAGAGCGCGTTCTGACCCTGACCTTCCCAGAGGACTATCAGAACCTGGACCTGGCTGGCAAAGCCGCCGAGTTCACCGTCACCGTCAACAGCGTTTCCGCACCGACCCTGCCAGAACTGAACGAAGCTTTCTTCAATCAGTTCGGCATCAAGGAAACCGGTCTGGAAGGCTTCCGCACTGAAGTTCGCAAGAACATGGAGCGCGAGCTGCGCCAGGCCATCAAGACCAAGGTGAAAAACCAGGTCATGGACGGTCTGCTGGCTGCCAACCCGATCGAAGTGCCAAAAGCCCTGCTGGAAAACGAAGTGAACCGCCTGCGCGTTCAAGCCGTTCAGCAGTTCGGTGGCAACATCAAGCCTGACCAACTGCCGGCCGAGCTGTTCGAAGAACAAGCCAAGCGTCGCGTAGTCCTGGGCCTGATCGTCGCTGAAGTGGTCAAGGCCAACGAGCTGAAGCCGGACGAAGCCCGCGTACGTGAGCTGATCCAGGAAATGGCCTCGGCCTACCAGGAGCCAGAGCAGGTCGTGGCGTGGTACTACAAGAACGACCAGCAACTGAACGAAGTGCGTTCGGTTGTGCTGGAAGAACAAGTTGTGGATACTGTTCTGCAGAAAGCTAGCGTGACCGACAAATCGGTCTCCTACGAAGAAGCAGTCAAGCCGGTGGAAGCTGCACAAGCCGACTGATTCCTTCCTGCGTTGGAACACCACCATAAGCCAGCCTTCGTGCTGGCTTATGCGTATTCAAGACTTGACTATTTGGGAGTGAGTGCGAGACATGTCCCGCAATTCTTATATTCAGCACAGTTCTGACATCCAGGCCGCTGGCGGCCTGGTCCCGATGGTTGTCGAGCAATCGGCTCGTGGCGAGCGCGCATACGACATCTACTCGCGTCTGTTGAAAGAGCGAGTGATTTTCCTGGTCGGCCCGGTAGAGGACTACATGGCCAACCTGATCTGCGCACAGCTGCTGTTCCTTGAAGCCGAAAACCCGGACAAGGATATCCATCTGTACATCAACTCCCCAGGCGGTTCGGTGACTGCAGGCATGTCGATCTACGACACCATGCAGTTCATCAAGCCGGACGTGTCCACCACCTGTATTGGTCAGGCGTGCAGCATGGGCGCCTTCCTGCTGGCCGGTGGTGCCAAGGACAAGCGTTACTGCCTGCCCAACTCGCGTGTGATGATTCACCAGCCACTGGGCGGTTTCCAGGGCCAGGCGTCGGACATCGACATTCACGCCCGCGAAATCCTCACGATTCGTCATCGCCTGAACGAGCTGCTGGCCTACCACACCGGCCAGACCATCGAGCAGATCGAGCAAGACACCAATCGTGACAACTTCATGAATGCCGAGCGTGCGGCTGAGTACGGCCTGGTCGACTCGGTCATCAACAAGCGTCAGATGCCTGCCTAAGCGGAGCAAATGCCAGGTGGTTGGCATTGTCAGCCACCTGCGGACTTGAAAAACCCCGCGATTGCCTTCATCTTGTGTTGCAAGCCTATCGGATTTGGATCGATCGAATGACTGACACCCGCAACGGCGAGGACAACGGCAAATTGCTCTATTGCTCCTTCTGTGGCAAAAGCCAGCATGAAGTACGCAAATTGATTGCCGGCCCCTCGGTCTTTATCTGCGACGAGTGCGTCGACCTGTGCAACGACATCATCCGCGAGGAGGTGCAGGAAGCCCAGGCCGAAAGCAACGCGCATAAATTGCCTTCGCCCAAAGAAATCAGCGGCATCCTTGATCAGTACGTCATTGGTCAGGAACGTGCCAAAAAAGTTCTGGCGGTAGCGGTGTACAACCACTACAAGCGCCTGAACCAACGCGACAAGAAAGGCGACGACGTCGAGCTGGGCAAGAGCAACATCCTGCTCATCGGCCCGACCGGTTCGGGCAAGACGCTGCTGGCTGAAACCCTGGCGCGCCTGCTCAACGTCCCGTTCACCATCGCCGACGCCACCACGCTGACTGAAGCGGGTTATGTCGGTGAAGACGTTGAAAACATTATTCAAAAGCTGTTGCAGAAGTGCGACTACGATGTCGAGAAGGCCCAGATGGGCATTGTCTACATCGACGAGATCGACAAGATCTCGCGCAAGTCCGACAACCCGTCCATCACTCGTGATGTCTCGGGCGAGGGCGTGCAGCAGGCATTGCTGAAGCTGATCGAGGGCACCGTTGCCTCGGTACCGCCACAAGGCGGTCGCAAGCATCCTCAGCAGGAGTTCCTGCAAGTCGACACCCGCAACATCCTGTTCATCTGTGGCGGTGCGTTCTCGGGCCTCGAAAAGGTCATCCAGAACCGTTCCACCGCAGGCGGCATCGGCTTCAACGCCCAGGTGCGCAGCAAACAGGAAGGCAAGAAGGTGGGCGAGTCCCTGCGTGAAGTCGAGCCTGACGACCTGGTCAAGTTCGGTCTGATCCCGGAATTCGTTGGCCGTCTGCCGGTGCTGGCGACCCTTGACGAGCTCGACGAAGCTGCGCTGATGCAGATTCTCACCGAGCCGAAGAACGCCCTCACCAAGCAATACGCCAAGCTGTTCGAAATGGAAGGCGTGGACCTGGAATTCCGTACCGACGCGCTGAAGTCCGTGGCTCACCGCGCGCTGGAACGTAAAACCGGTGCCCGTGGCCTGCGTTCGATCCTGGAAGGCGTGCTGCTGGACACCATGTACGAGATCCCTTCGCAGACTGACGTCAGTAAAGTGGTGATCGACGAAAGCGTCATCGAAGGAAAGTCCAAGCCACTGTTAATCTACGAAAACAGTGAGACGCCGGCCAAGGCTGCGCCAGACGCATAAGTCGTACTGCGGCTTGAAACAGGAAGGGGCCTTCGGGCCCCTTTGCTTTTCCTGCCCGCAGCGCTTGTTTTTTTGTGGGGCTGCCCCCACATTGATCACAAGCTCAATTCCATCTGTCTACGGCCCGAGGGCCGCTGTAGAGGCGAAATCATGAAGACAACCATCGAATTGCCTCTCCTGCCATTGCGTGATGTCGTCGTGTATCCGCACATGGTGATCCCGCTGTTCGTGGGGCGCGAGAAATCCATCGAAGCCCTCGAGGCGGCGATGACGGGCGAAAAGCAGATCCTGCTGCTGGCCCAGAAGAATCCAGCCGACGATGATCCAGGCGAAGACGCCCTGTATCGCGTGGGTACCGTTGCCACCGTGTTGCAATTGCTCAAGCTGCCTGATGGCACCGTCAAGGTGCTGGTAGAGGGTGAGCAGCGCGGTACCGTTGAAAGCTTCATGGAAGTGGACGGCCATTGCCGCGCTGAAGTGCAGCTGATCGACGAAGTCGAGGCCCCGGACCGCGAGTCCGAGGTGTTCGTGCGCAGCCTGCTGGCTCAGTTCGAGCAATACGTGCAGTTGGGCAAGAAAGTCCCCGCCGAAGTCCTGTCCTCGCTCAACAGCATCGATGAGCCCGGCCGCCTGGTCGACACCATGGCCGCGCACATGGCGCTGAAGATCGAGCAGAAGCAGGAAATCCTCGAAATCATCGACCTGTCCGCGCGGGTCGAGCACGTGCTGGCCCTGTTGGACGCCGAAATCGACCTGCTGCAGGTCGAGAAGCGCATCCGTGGCCGGGTGAAAAAACAAATGGAGCGCAGCCAGCGCGAGTACTACCTGAATGAGCAGATGAAGGCCATTCAGAAAGAACTCGGCGACAGCGACGAAGGCCACAACGAAGTCGAAGAGCTGAAAAAGCGCATTGAAGCCGCTGGCCTGCCAAAAGACGCTTACGCCAAGGCCCAGGCCGAGCTGAACAAGCTGAAACAAATGTCGCCAATGTCGGCCGAAGCCACCGTGGTGCGCTCCTACATCGACTGGCTGGTGCAAGTGCCGTGGAAGGCCCAGAGCAAGGTGCGCCTTGACCTGGCCCGCGCCGAGGACATCCTCGACGCCGACCACTACGGCCTGGAAGAGGTCAAGGAACGTATCCTTGAGTACCTCGCCGTGCAGAAGCGCGTGAAAAAGATCCGTGGTCCGGTGTTGTGCCTGGTCGGCCCGCCTGGCGTGGGTAAAACCTCGCTGGCCGAGTCCATCGCCCATGCCACCAACCGCAAGTTCGTGCGCATGGCCCTGGGCGGCGTGCGTGACGAGGCCGAGATCCGTGGCCACCGTCGTACTTACATCGGTTCCATGCCGGGCCGCCTGATCCAGAAGATGACCAAGGTAGGGGTGCGCAACCCGCTGTTCCTGCTGGACGAAATCGACAAGATGGGCAGCGACATGCGTGGCGACCCGGCTTCGGCACTGCTGGAAGTGCTGGACCCGGAACAGAACCATAACTTCAACGACCACTACCTGGAAGTCGACTACGACCTCTCGGACGTGATGTTCCTCTGCACCTCGAACTCCATGAACATCCCGCCAGCGTTGCTGGACCGGATGGAAGTGATCCGCCTGCCGGGTTACACCGAGGACGAGAAGATCAACATCGCCACCAAGTACCTGTCGCCCAAGCAAATCACGGCCAACGGCCTGAAGAAGGGTGAGCTGGAGCTGGAAGTGGCCGCGATTCGCGACATTATCCGCTACTACACCCGTGAAGCCGGTGTGCGTGGCCTGGAGCGTCAGATCGCCAAGGTGTGCCGCAAGGTGGTCAAGGAACACGCCCGCGACAAGCATTTCTCGGTGAAAGTGACCTCCGACTCGCTCGAGCACTTCCTGGGCGTGCGCAAGTTCCGTTACGGCCTGGCCGAGCAGCAGGACCAGATCGGCCAGGTGACCGGCCTTGCGTGGACCCAGGTGGGCGGCGAACTGCTGACCATCGAAGCCGCCGTGGTACCGGGCAAGGGCCAGTTGATCAAGACCGGTTCGCTGGGTGATGTGATGGTTGAATCCATTACCGCCGCATTGACCGTGGTGCGCAGCCGCGCCAAGAGCCTGGGCATCCCCCTGGACTTCCACGAGAAACGCGACACCCACATCCACATGCCCGAAGGCGCCACACCGAAGGATGGCCCAAGTGCCGGCGTCGGCATGTGCACCGCACTGGTCTCGGCACTGACCCAGATCCCGGTTCGTGCCGATGTGGCCATGACTGGCGAGATCACTTTGCGTGGTCAGGTGCTAGCTATTGGTGGTCTGAAGGAAAAATTGCTGGCCGCTCACCGCGGTGGAATCAAGACAGTGATCATTCCCGAAGAGAACGTGCGTGATTTGAAGGAAATTCCTGACAATATTAAGCAGGATCTTCAGATTAAACCGGTTAAATGGATTGACGAAGTGCTCCAGATTGCGCTGCAATACGCCCCGGAGCCCTTGCCCGATGTGGCTCCGGAGATTGTCGCGAAGGACGAGAAACGCGACTCTGATTCCAAGGAAAGAATCAGCACGCACTAGCAAGCATTTTTCACCGGGGGGCTTTCTTGACAGCTTTTTAAAGCCCTTGTTATAAAGCGGCACTTCAATGTGTCAGCAGCCTCCCGGCGCAGTTTTAGCTTTCACCACATACTTAGAAACAAACTCATATAGATATAAGGGGACTTAGAGTGAACAAGTCGGAACTGATTGATGCTATCGCCGCATCTGCTGATATCCCGAAAGCTGTAGCTGGCCGCGCGCTGGACGCAGTAATCGACTCCGTCACTGGCGCTCTGAAGGCTGGCGACTCCGTGGTACTGGTAGGTTTCGGTACTTTCTCTGTGACTGACCGTCCAGCTCGCGTTGGCCGTAACCCACAGACTGGCAAGACCCTGGAAATCGCTGCTGCCAAGAAGCCTGGCTTCAAAGCCGGCAAAGCACTGAAAGAAGCGGTAAACTAAGTTCTTTCACGCCTTTGCCCGACCGGGGCGGGAAAAATTTCCGACCTGGAAGCGGAGCAGCCATTGAGCTGGTCTCAAGCCGACGCACGGCGCCGGTGATTGCTCCGCCAGTTACGAGAAGGCGCATCCTCGGATGCGCCTTTCTTCTATCCGGATTCTACCCACTCTCCGCGGTTGCTTAATCAGTACAACCGTTTCTGGGGGACGCATGCTGCAGAATATCAGGGACAATTCACAAGGCTGGATTGCCAAGACCATCATCGGTGTCATCGTTGCCTTGATGGCACTGACCGGCTTCGATGCCATTTTCAAGGCCACCAGCCATACCGCCGAAGCCGCCAAGGTCAATGGCGACGCCATTACCCAGAGCGAGTTGGCCCAGGCTGTCGAAATGCAACGCCGCCAGCTGATGCAACAGCTGGGCAAGGACTTCGACGCTTCCATGCTCGACGAGAAAATGCTGCGTGAAGCCGCACTCAAAGGGCTGATCGATCGCAAGCTGCTGATCCAGGGCGCCACCGATGCCAAGTTCAGCTTCTCGGAAGCCGAGCTGGACCAGTTGATCCTGCAAACCCCTGAGTTCCAGGTGGATGGCAAGTTCAGCGCCGACCGTTTCGACGCCGTCATTCGCCAGATGGGCTACTCGCGTCTGCAATTCCGCCAGATGATGGCCCAGGAAATGCTGGTCGGCCAACTGCGCGCCGGTGTGGCGGGCAGCAGCTTCGTCACCGACGCCCAGGTGCAGGCCTTCGCCCGTCTGGAAAAACAGACCCGCGATTTCGCCTCGCTGACGCTCAAGGCTGATCCGTCCGCCGTCAAGGTTGGCGACGATGAAATCAAGGCGCACTACGACCAGCACGCTAAAGAGTTCATGAGCCCCGACCAGGTGGTGATTGACTACATCGAGCTGAAGAAGTCGTCGTTCTTCGACAAGGTCACCGTCAAGGACGAAGACCTGCAGGCCGCCTACAAGGCCCAGACCGCTGCGCTGTCCGAGCAGCGTCGTGCCGCGCACATCCTGATCGAAGTCAACGCCAAGACCACCGACGCCCAGGCCAAGGCCAAGATCGAAGACATCCAGGCGCGCCTGGCCAAGGGCGAAGACTTCGCCAAGCTGGCCAAGGAGTTCTCGCAGGATCCGGGTTCGGCCAACAATGGCGGTGACCTGGGTTACGCCGGCAAGGGTGTCTACGACCCGGCCTTCGAAACCGCCCTGTATGCCTTGAACAAGGACCAGGTGTCGGCGCCGGTGCGCAGCCAGTTCGGCTACCACCTGATCAAGCTGCTGGGCGTGCAGGCACCGAACGTGCCGACCTTCGCCAGCCTGAAAGACAAGCTGACCCGCGAAGCCAAGACCGCCCAGGTTGAGCAGATGTACGTCGATGCCGCGAAGAAGCTGGAAGACTCGGCGTTCGAAGCCTCTGACCTGGTGCAGCCGGCCTCGGACCTGGGCCTGAAGGTGCAGACCTCCGCAGCGTTCGGTCGCGACGGTGGCAGCGAAGGCGTGACCGCCAACCGTGCCGTCATCCAGGCCGCGTTCAGCCCCGAAGTGATGGACGAAGGCGCCAACAGCTCGGCCATCGAACTGGACCCGGAAACCACCGTGGTGGTGCACGTGAAGGAACACCGCAAGCCGGCGCAACTGCCGCTGGAAGCCGTGTCCGACGCGATCCGTAAGCACCTGGCGCAAGTCAAGGCCAGCGACGCGGTGAAGGCCAAGGCCGACGCCCTGATCGCCAGCCTGCGTGATGGCAAGGCGGCTGACGCCCAAGGCTGGAAAACCCAGGAAGCCGCTACCCGCAGCCAGGAAGGGGTTGACCCAACCGTGCTGCAGGCCGTGTTCCGCATGACCAAGCCCCAGGGCAAGGACAAGCCGGTCTACGACAGCGTTGCCCTGTCCGATGGCAGCTACGTGGTAGTGCGCCTGAACGGTGTCAACGAAGCCGCTGCTGCCAGCGATGCCGAGAAAGCGCAATATCGTCGCTTCCTGGCCTCGCGTGCCGGCCAGCAGGACTTTGCTGCCTACCGCAAGGCGCTGGAAACCAAGGCGGACATCACGCGCTACTAAGCGTTTGATGCCCCAACGAAAAAGGCCGCGAAAGCGGCCTTTTTCTTTGTAGCCGCTGGCGAAGCCTGCGCTGGCCGGTGTGAACCCTGAACATCTCCAGCGAGGCGCAGGGCCAGCGCAGCCTTCGGCAGCGGCTACCTGCCATCCGTAGCCGCTGCCGCTAGGCTGCGCTGGCCGGTGTGAACCCTGAAAATCTTCAGCGAGGCGCAGGGCCAGCGCAGCCTTCGGCAGCGGCTACCTGCCATCCGTAGCCGCTGCCGCTAGGCTGCGCTGGCCGGTGTGAACCCTGAAAATCTCCAGCGAGACGCAGGGCCAGCGCAGCCTTCGGCAGCGGCTACCTGCCATCCGTAGCCGCTGCCGCTAGGCTGCGCTGGCCGGTGTGAACCCTGAAAATCTCCAGCGAGGCGCAGGGCCAGCGCAGCCTTCGGCAGCGGCTACATGCCATCCGTAGCCGCTGCCGCTAGGCTACAACGATGCAGGCCGCAGCAGGTAGGTATCCATGATCCACCCATGCCGCGCACGTGCCTGTTCACGCACCCGGATGATCTCATCGGCCACTTCATCCAGCGGCCCGGCAATCAATATCTCATCGACACTGCCCACGTACGCCCCCCACCAGATAAACAACCCCTGCCCACGCAACCGCGCGAACGCCTGATGGGCATCCAGCATCACCACCTGACTGTCCCCAGGCGCCAAAGGCGTCGCTAACTGCCGCCCGGGACTGATCCGCACCGACCCCCCAATCTCATTGAGCGTGACCTTGTGGCTGGCCGCCAGCGCCTGCACCGCACTGATGCCGGGAATGACTTGGTACTCGAACATCTGGCGCCCGCCGGCCAGTATCGTCTGCAAAATACGCAGGGTGCTGTCGTACAGCGACGGATCACCCCATACCAGGATGCCCGCACATTCGCCATCGGCCAGGTGCTGGTCCATCAGGCGCTCCAGCACCTGCTGCTTGTCTTCATTGAGTTGCTCGACCGCACTGGTGTAGCTGCCACCATCGGTTCCGCGCTCGGGGTTGCCAGCTTCCACAAAACGCCACGGCCGCTCGGTGGCCAACCGCGTGCACAGGTCACGGCGCAGGTCGTTCAGGCCATGCTTGGCCGGCCCCTTGTCGAACAGGAAGAACACGTCCACGCGGTTCAGTGCCTTGAGCGCCTGCAGCGTAAGGTGGTCCGGGTTGCCGGCGCCAATGCCAATCACCAGAACGGTTTTCATGGGCATGCCTCAGGGCAGGTATTGAACGTGCGGCCGGCCATGGTGGGTCGAACGCGTAACCTCGGCGCGTACGCCGTAGACCTCGGCGATCAGCGCAGCGGTGATGACCTGTTCGGGGCTGCCACAGGCCACCACGCGACCGTGTTGCAGCATCACCAGCTGGTCACAGAACATCGCCCCCAGGTTCAGGTCGTGCAGGGCCATCACGCACGTGACCGGCAACCCCTGGATCAGTTGTAGCAGCTGCAACTGATGCTGGATATCCAGGTGATTGGTGGGTTCGTCCAGCAACAGCTCGCTGGGACATTGCGCCAGGGCGCGGGCGATCTGCGTGCGCTGGCGTTCGCCACCGGACAGGCTGCGCCACGGGCGCTGGCGCAGGTCGCTCAACTGCATGCGCGCCAGGGCTTGATCGACAATCACTTGGTCGGCGCTGGTCCAGGGTGCCAGGGCGCCGCGATGGGGCGTGCGGCCCAGGCGCACGATGTCCTGCACGGCGATGTCGATGTCGGTGCCGGCGTGCTGTTCCACCAGGGCCAGGCGCCGGGCGAGGGCCTTGCGCGGCCACTGGGCTAGCGCTTGCTGATCCAGGCTGACACTGCCCTGGCTGGGCGGGCGCAAGCCGGCCAGCAAGCGCAGCAGCGTCGACTTGCCCGACCCGTTGGGGCCGATCAGCCCGAGGATGCCGCGCTCGGGCAGGGCCAGGCTGACGCCTTGAATGATCAGGCGGCCATCGCTGTGCCAGCCGACGTTATCGGCGCGCAGGCTCATGCCGTGCCTCGCTTGCGGTAGAGCAGGGCGGCGAACACCGGCGCGCCCACCAGGGCCGTGACCACGCCGATCGGCAGCACCTGCCCGGGCACGATCAGCCGCGAGGCGATGTCGGCCAGCACCATGAAATTGCCGCCGATCAGCGCGCTGGCCAGCAACAGCCGCACGTGCCGTGGGCCCACCAGCAGGCGCGCCATGTGCGGCACCACCAGGCCGACAAAGCCCACGGCGCCGACAATGCTCACCAGGCTGGCGGTGATCAGCGCCGTCACCGCAAACAGCAGCCAGCGCACCCGGGTCACGGGTACGCCGAGGCTGGCGGCGGCATCGTCGCCGAAGGTGAAGGCGTCCAGGGTGCGTGCGCAGTACAGGCACACCGCCAGGCCGATGCCCACCACGGTGGCCGCCAATCCGACGTCGTTCCAGCGCACCCCGCCCAGGCTGCCCAGCAGCCAGAACATCACGCTGCGAGCCTGTTCGGCGTTGGCCGAGGTCGAGACGATCCACGCCGTCAGGGCATTGAATAATTGCGCACCGGCCACCCCGGCCAATATCACTTGCGCCGGGCCGCCCTGGATGCCGGTGGCCAGCAGCACCACCAGGCCGAAGGCCAAGGCCGCGCCGAGGAAGGCGCCCAGCGAGATGCCGATCAGGCCGCCGCCCAGGCCCAGCAACATCACCAGCACCGCGCCGGTGGAGGCGCCGGCACTGATGCCCAGCACGTAAGGGTCGGCCAGGGCATTGCGCAGCAGCGCCTGCAACACCGCGCCGCACAGCGACAGGCCGGCGCCGCAGCACGCTGCCACCAAGGCGCGGCTAAGGCGGTATTCAAAAATGATGCCCTGCTGGATGCGCGGTACTTCATAGCTGCCCAGGCCCAGGCCGTTGAGCAGCGCCTTGAGGGTGACGTCCAGGGGAATATTCAGCTCGCCCAACGACACCGCCAGGGCAATCGACAGCGCCAGGCTGGCCAGGGCCAGAACGGCCAGCAGCCAGCGCAGGGCGCGGCCACTGTCGGCCAGCACGGGTTGAATCACGGGTGCTTGCCCGTGGAATCAGCCAGGCCCGTGGCGATCTGCTCGATGGCGTCGACCACGCCCATGGACGGGTTCAGGGTGTTGGCATCGACCACAATCAGGCGGCCGTTGCGCACGGCCTTCAGTTCGCGGGTCACCGGATCGTTGCGCAGGAAGGCCAGCTTCTTCTCGACGTCATCGGCCGGGTACAGGCGCCGTTGCATGCGCGCCAGCACAATCACGTCGGGGTCCTTGGCGGCGATGCTTTCCCAGCTCACGCCGGGCCATTCCTCGTCGCTGTCGATCACGTTGTTCAGGCCCAGCACCTGGGAGATATAGCCGGGCGCGCCGTTCTTGCCGGCCACCCACGGGTCGCCTTCCAGGCGCGTGCTGGAGAACCAGTACAGCACCGACAACGGCGGGTGCGGGGTGGCGTTGGCCAGCTTCACCGCCGCGGCGACGCGCTGGTGCAGGCGCGCGCTCAGCGCCTGGCCGGCCGCGGGTACGTTGAAGATGCTCGACAGCTCGCTGATTTCCTTGTCCACCAGCGCCAGGGAATACAACTGGCTGCGGCTGCCGTCGGCGTTGGAATGGGCGGTTACGCCCTTGCCGTCGCAGTCGCTGGGGGACACGTAGGAGGGGATGCCCAGCTTGAGCAATTGCTCAGGGGTTGCCACCTCGCCCTGGGGGCCGACGTGGTAGGTGTACTGCGCCACGACGATGTCCGGCGCGGCCTTGGCTACCGATTCGAAGCTGGGTGCGTTGTCGGCCAGGCGCGGCACCTTCGCGCCGGCATCGGCCAGCGAGGCGGGCAGCGGCCCGAACCACACCCCGGTGCCGACCATGCGCGGCCCCAGGCCCAGGGACAGCAGCAGCTCGGTGCTGGCCTGGCCCAGGCTGACGGCCCGTTGCGGGGCGGCGTCGATGCGCACGCTGTGGCCGCAGTTCTGCAGGGTCAGCGGGTAGTGAGTGGCGTCGGCAAACGCAGCGGTGGCCGACAGTGACAGGCAGGCGAAGGCAAGGTGACGAAACAGCATAAAGCAGCTCCCGGGATGGCGCGTCCGTTGGGCGAAAGGGGAAACAAGCAGCAAGGTCTGGCTGACGGGCAAAGCCCGAACACAGTGGCGCGACCGCACCGGATTCAAACCGGCTTCCTGCTGCCTGCATGAAAAAGCCGGGCAAGGGTAGGCTGCATTGCCACCCAGAGCAACCCATCCCTCCAAAGCGGGCAGACAAGGCTGGCAACGCGGTCTCACAGGCCATGGTACGTTGCAACAAATGTGGGACCGGGGGGCCGGCCATCCGGCTCTGCCCGGGAAGCGCCGCGCGGGCGGCGCGCGGTCTCAGGACCGCCACAACCCTCAAGACATGCACCTCCACGCCCCACCGCTGCCGCCAGGCTGCGGGAAGGCGTCGTGGCCGCCAAGTGCGAGTCGATGTTTTTTTAGCGTTCATTAGATCGAGCGCCGCCCGCGCGGCGCTTCCCGGGCAGAGCCGGATGGCCGGCCCCCCGGTCCCACATTTGTTGCAACGTGCCATGGCCTGTGAGAGCGGCGGTGTCAGCCTTGTGTGTTCGACGATAAAGGTGTGTCGACGCAGGGGGCAAACACCAGCGCCTTCAAGCCACCCTCGGCCTCGGCATCGGGAAACTCCGGCGGGTTCTGCAACCGATGCTGAAACACCAGCCCCGGCGCTTCTTCAGCCATGCTCTGAATCAAAAAGTCCGAGCCAATGGCCGGGTCATTCACGCACGCCAGCACCACCCCGCCTTCAGTCAGCAGCTCCGGCAACTTGCGCAGCACCTTGCGGTAATCCTGGGTCAAGACAAAACTGCCGCGCTGGAACGATGGCGGGTCGATGATGACCATGTCGTAAGGCCCGCCACGCTTGACCTTGCCCCACGACTTGAACAGTTCATGCCCCAGGAAGCTGACGCGATCCAGATCATGGCCATTGAGGCGATGGTTATCGCGGCCACGGCTCAAGGCGGCACGCGCCATGTCCAGGTTCACCACGTGCTCGGCGCCCCCGGCGATGGCTGTCAGCGAGAAGCCACAGGTGTAGGCGAACAGGTTGAGTACCCGCTTGCCTGCGGCCTGCTCTCGCACCCACTGGCGACCATAGCGCATGTCCAGGAACAGCCCTATGTTCTGCTTGCGGCCCAGGTCCAGCTGGTAGCGCAGGCCATCTTCGTCGATGAACCAGGTGTCCACCGGCTCGCCCAGCAGCCACTCGGCGGCGCTGTCGGGCAGATAACGATGCTGCAGGATCAGGCTGTGCACCTGCGGCGTGGCCTGGGCCACCGCCATCAACAGGGGCTTGAGGGCCGCCAGTTCATCGGCGGCCGGTTCGCGGAACAGCGACACCAGCAGCACACCTTGCAGCCAGTCCACGGTGATCTGCTCCAGGCCCGGCCAGCAGCGGCCGCGGCCATGGAACAGACGGCGGGTTTCGGTGGGCGAGGTGTGCAGGGCGGTGGTCAGCTGTTGCTGCAGTACGGCGAGGGCATCAGTGTTCATGGAAGACTTTTGGCAGGGCATAAAGGCCCCATGGTAAACCGCGGCGCACGGCTGTGGGAAATGCTCAGCCGTGCGCCTCACGGCTTATTGATGCTTGGCTTGCAGTTCCTTGGCCATTTTCAGATGGGCTTCAAGTGTTGGCAGGGTTTTCTGCGCAAAAGCCTTGAGCTCGGCATTGTCTGAAGAGGCCGCTTCTTTCTTGAACAGCGCCACGGTGTCTTCGTGTGCTTTCACCTGGTTGTTGGCGTAGGACTTGTCGAAAGAATCGTCACGCAACTCCAGTATTTTTTGCTTGGCTTGCTGCATCAGCGTGCCGTCATCAGGAACCTTGATGTCCAGCTTGTGGGCCAGGGCCGTGAGCTGTTCGTTGGCGGCGCCGTGATCCTTGATCATGTGATTGGCGAAGGTTTTCACGTCCGCCGAGCTGCTTTTTTCCAGTGCCAGTTTGCCCGCTTCCACTTCGGTGATGCCGCCAGCCGCGGCATTGTCGACAAAATCATTGGAAGTTTCGGCGAAAGCCGGGCTGCTCAGTGCGCCGGCCAACGCCAGTGCGAGGGCCAGCTTGCCTGCCTTGAATGCGTCCATAGTAAGTCTCCGTTGTTCTTGTTGATCTGCAATGAAAGTCATCGCGGTAAATAATGGAGCGCTGGGGCGGCGCGTTGGTGCGCTTGCGGCGACGAACGGTTAGCGACTAAGGTCCAGCATCAATAGGCGGCATTCATGCAGTAAGCTGATCGGATAATTAAAATTCGGTGATGAGTACCGGGATGAGCATCAATTTCGACCTGAATGACCTGCAGGCCTTCCGTGCCGTGGTGGAAAAGGGCAGTTTCCGCAAGGCCGCCGAGGCCATCAGCATTTCCCAGCCGGCCCTGAGCCGGCGCATCGAGAAGCTTGAAGGCGCGCTCAACGTGCGTCTGTTCGACCGCACCACGCGCCGGGTCAGCCTGACCATGGTGGGCCGCGCATTCGCGCCCAGTGCCGAGCGCTTGCTCAATGACCTGGACATCGCCCTGCTGGGCATCGGCGAAGTGGCCTCCACGCGCCTGGGCAACGTCACCGTGGCGTGCGTGCCCTCGGCGGCCTATTACTTCATGCCCAAGGTGGTGGCGCGCTACCACAAGCTGTACCCGCGCATCCGCGTGAAAGTGCTCGACGCCAGCGCCAACGACGTGCAGCAGGCAGTGATCAGCGGCGAAGCCGACCTGGGCCTGAGCTTCACCGGCAACCTGCCGGGCGAGCTTGAATTCGAGCAACTGGTGCAGGAGCACTACGTGGCCGCCTGCCGCCGTGATCACCCCTTGGCCGGGCGCAAGACCCTGACCTGGGAGGAGTACTTCCAGCAGGACTACATCTCGGTGGACAAGACCTCGGGCAACCGCTTCGTACTCGACCAGGCGCTGCTGCACATCCGCCCGGCGCGGCCGAGCATCTGCGAGACGCGCCACGTGACCACGATGCTGGGTTTGGTGGAGGCGGGGCTGGGGATTGCCGCGGTGCCGTCGATGGCACTGCCGCTGGGCGAACACCAGTGGATGACCAGCATCCCCCTGGTGGAACCGCAAGTGATGCGCAGCGTGGGCCTGATTCGTCGCCGGGGTCGGTCATTGACCCCGGCGGCGCTGGAGCTGGAACAGCTGATCAGGGATATGCGCAAGCCGCTGGCTGATCAGTGAGGCACCGAGTCAAGGCCGGTGCCGGTGACCACCGATTGCGCCTGGGATGAGGCCAGGTAGTCGAGTAGGGCCTTGGCTTCAGCCGGGTGCTCGGCGCCCACCGGGATACCGGCGGCGAAGCGGGTGACCGACTGCACAGGCTCAGGGATCTTGCCCACGTAGGTCACGCCGGCGATGGGCAGCAGTTCGCTGACCTGCTGCAGCCCCACTTGCGGGTTGCCCTTGGCCACTTCACCGGCCACCGGAATACGCTCGATCATCTTCGCTTTCGGCTTGAGCTGGGTTTCGACACCCAGGCGCTTGAACAGCTGGTCCTGCACGTACACGCCACTGGCGCTGTCGGAATAACCCACGGAGCGCGCCTGCAGCAGCGTCTTCTTGAAAGCCTCGACGCTGCTGATGTCAGGCTTGGGCTCGCCGGCCTTGACCACCATGCCGATGCGCGAGTCCGCCAGCTCCACCCGCGAACCCGGCAACACCTTGCCCTGTTTGATCAGGTCATCCAGCGCATAGCCGACCATGATCACCACGTCGGCGTGCTCGCCGCGCGCCAGGCGGTTGGGGATGGCCTCGGCGGCCTTGCCCATGGACGGCCCCAGGATAGTGTTCAGGGTATCGCCGTGCTGGGCCGCGAACTGCGGGCCCAGCACCTTGTAGGCGGCGGTGAAGCCACCCGAGGTCATCACGTTCAGTTCAGTAGCCTGGGCCAGGCTGCTGGCGGCCAGCGTCAGGGCTGCCAGGGTCTTGATCAATGTCTTCATCGCCTCGCCCCTCACACAGCGGCGCGCAGCTGGGTGCTGCCGCGACGGTACAGGTACAGGGTGGCGCACAGGGCACACAGGGCGGCGAAGCTCATCCAATAGCCGGGCGCAGCCTTGTCGCCGCTGCTGTGGATCAGCGCGGTGGAGATGGCCGGGGTGAAGCCGCCGAACACGGCGGTGGCCAGGCTGTAGGCCAGGGAGAAACCGGCCACGCGCACTTCCACCGGCATGATTTCGGTCAGCGCCGGGATCATCGCGCCGTTGTACATGCCGTACATGAACGACAGCCACAGCAGGGTTTCCAGCATGTGCGCAAAGCTCGGCGCCTGGGCCAGGTACGACAGCGCCGGGTACGAGGTGGCGATGGCCAGCACGGTCATGGCGATCAGCATCGGCTTGCGCCCAATGCGGTCCGACAGTGCGCCGCCGATGGGCAGCCAGATGAAGTTGGACACGCCCACCAGCAGGGTCACCATCAGCGCGTCGGCGGTGCTCAGGTTGAGCACGTTTTTGCCGAAGGTCGGCGCGTACACGGTGATCAGGTAGAACGCGGTGGTGGTCATGGCCACCATCAGCATGCCGGCCACCACGATGGTCCAGTTGGCGACCAGGGTGTTGTAGACCTCGCGCATGGCTGGGCGATGACGACGGGCGCTGAACTCTTCGGTTTCTTCCAGCTTGCGACGCAGCAGGAAAATGAACGGCACGATCATGCAGCCCACGGCGAACGGAATGCGCCAGCCCCATGCGGCAATGTCATCGCCGCTCATCCACTGGTTCAGCCCGTAGCCCAGCGCGGCAGCCACCACGATAGCCACTTGCTGGCTGGCCGACTGCCAGCTGGTGTAGAAGCCTTTCTTGCCGGGCGTGGCCATTTCGGCCAGGTACACCGACACGCCACCCAGCTCTGCACCGGCCGAGAAGCCTTGCAGCAGGCGGCCCAGCAATACCAGGGCGGGGGCCAGCAGGCCGATGGTTTCGTAACCGGGCACCAGCACAATCAGGATGGTGCCACTGGCCATGATCGACAGCGTCACGATCAGCCCCTTGCGGCGGCCCACGTCGTCGATATAGGCACCCAGGATCACCGCGCCCAGCGGCCGCATCAGGAAGCCGGCGCCGAACACGGCGAAGGTCATCATCAGCGAGGCGAACTCACTGCTGGCGGGGAAGAAGGCGGCGGCGATGTGGGTGGCGTAGAAGCCGAACAGGAAGAAGTCGAACTGTTCCAGAAAATTACCGGAGGTTACCCGGAATACCGCGCCGGCTTTGGCGCGTGCGGACGCGGACGCGCCCTGGTGCGAGGACTGCATGTGCATCTCCCATCGTTTTTATGACACGTGCGGCAGGGCACATGGGTTTCTTGTAAGGGGACGATGGTCGCGGAAATATTTTGAAATGATAACTGCATATTTCTGATGAATTAATGCGCAAGTGTTATCAGTCAGCGCATCAGCCGCCCGCGGCGCAGACGGATCGGGCCGCTGCCGATGGCATTCGGGGGCAGGGTGGCCTCGCCTTGAGTGATGCGCAAAACGCCTGCTTCGGCCAGGCACGAGGCCACGCGGCGGATGTCAGGCATCAGGCTGCGCCACAAGGCTTCGTCGGCGCTCAGCACCCGTGCCACATCGCTGGGGCAGATGGAGTCCTCGGGGGCGCGTTGGGAGAGCAGGGCGAAAATCGCCCGGGTAATCATGCTGTCGTCGATGGTCATGGGAGTGCGCGGCAGTAACAAAAATGTCTTTGTAACAGAGCCGGGGCCAGCCGTCAGGTTTTCATCATCAGGTGTCGCGGCGGATGCGTGCCAGCCAGATGGCACCCAGCATCACCAAGGCAACGGCAAATCGTACGGTCCAGGTTTCGGCCTGCTCGAGCAAAAACAGGCCCGTGATCATCCCGCAGGCCAGGCCCGCCAAGCGGCGCCGCCGATTGGCAGGCTGACATGCGTGGCGCGCCAGGTGCAGGTAGATCCACCACAAGGTGGCCACACCCACCACGGCGCCGAGGATAAACACCGTCAGCCGCGCAGCGTTGAAGGGGTTGTAGTAGATCGGATCGGTGAGCATGCCGCCCACGAACAGCGAGCCGAGACCCACGCCAAGGGCTGCGCCAGCGGAAGACAGCAACAACAGGGCAAGGCTTGCCAGGTGAAAACGCCAGCTCAGGCGGGCAGGGATCGGGTCCATGATCGGTACGGCTCACAAAGGGAAGGGCCCGGTTTATAAAGCGTTCGCGATCGCTTGGCAATGTAGCCGCTGCCGCCAGGCTGCGCTGGCCCGAGTGAGCCCTGAAAATCTCCAGTGGAACACAGGGCCAGCGCAGCCTTCGGCAGCGGCTACGGGTAGGCTTGGGGTATGAGTGGGGGACCGGGGGGGCGGCCATCCGGAGAAGCTCGGGAAGCGCCGCAGAGCTCATGAGTGCTGCAAATCTTGCGACATGCACCTCTGAAATCCAACGCAGCCCGTAGCCGCTGCCGCCAGGCTGCGCTGGCCCGAGTGAGCCCTGAAAATCTCCAGTGGAACACAGGGCCAGCGCAGCCTTTGGCAGCGGCTACGGGTAGGCTTGGGGTATGGGTGGGGGACCGGGGGGGGGGCATCCGGCGAAGCTCGGGAAGCGCCGCGGATCTCATGAGTGCTGCAAATCTTGCGACATGCATCTCTGAAATCCAACGCAGCCCGTAGCCGCTGCCGCCAGGCTGCGCTGGCCTGAGTGAGCCCTGAAAATCTCCAGTGGAACACAGGGCCAGCGCAGCCTTCGGCAGCGGCTACGGGTAGGCTTGGGGTATGGGTGTGGGACCGGATGGGCGGCCCCCCGGTCCCACAGGAGGTTGCATCATGGCCAGCAGGTGCCAGCCGATGTTGTTGTGGCGCTCTGGAGATCGCGCGCCGCCCGCGCGGCGCTTCCCGGCCAGAGGCCGGTCCTACATTTGTTTCGGGCCAGTTTTGCCTGTGGGATCGCCTGGTCCGCCTTGGCGTATGGCGCGGTATCAGCGTTGGACTTCAACCAGCGCGGCCTCGGCGCGCGCCTGCTTGCCGAATGCCACGAAGTAGGCCAGGCCCACAAACACCGCGCCACCCACGGCATTACCCAGGAACACCGCCACCACGTTGTTCACGCACAGGCTCCAGTCCAGCGCACCGGCAAAGATGGCCGCCGGGATCACGAACATGTTCGCCACCACGTGCTGGAAACCGATGGCCACGAAGCCCATCACCGGGAACCACATGCCCAGGATCTTGCCGGTCACTTCCTTGCTGGCGTAGCTCAGCCACACGGCCAGGCACACCATCCAGTTGCAGCCTATGCCCGAGACGAAGGCATGGGTGAAGTCGGCGCTGGCCTTGGCGTTGGCAATGGCCAGGGTCTTGGCCAGGAACGGCCCTTCGGTCAGGCCCAGCACATGGCCGAAGCAGTAGGCCACGAACACCGCGCCAGCCAGGTTGGCCAGGGTCACCAGCAACCAATTGCGCAGCAGCGCGCCCAATGCGATCTTGCCGCTGAAGAGCGCCATGGGCAGGGTCATCATGTTGCCGGTCAGTAGCTCGCCGCCGCCCAGGATTACCAGAATCAGTCCCAGGGGGAACACCGCGGCGCCCAGCAGGTTGCCCAGCGACGACCAAGGGCCGGGGATCATGGTGCTGACGTGGATGTCCAGCAAAAAGCCCAGGGCAATGAAGGCACCGGCCAGAAAGCCCAGCACCAGGATCGCCGAGAGCGGTGCCTGGGCTTTTTTGGTGCCGGTTTCGATGGCCATTTCGGCGATCTGCTGGGGGGTGTTCAGGGACATGGGGAGTCACTCTTGAGCCGGATAAAAGGGTGCGCTTTACCACGCTGCGCCATCCTGGCCCTGCGACGATTTGCGACATTGATTGGCGCAAAAGCTAATGGCTAGAGGCCTGCACGTCTAATCGCTTGTTTCGATAGCGCGATTGACCCCGTCGATGGTCAAACGTTTGCGTAGCCGCTGCCGCCAGGCTGCGCTGGCCTTGTGGTTCGCTGAGGATCTCCAGGGTTAACGCTTGCCAGCGCAGCCTGACGGCAGCGGCTACGGAGAAAAGTGCCAACATCTTCATCGAAGCGGTATAGAATTCCTTATTCTTCAAGAGATTGAGCGCTGTGCTCGCACAGGGCTCTATCTCGGCGATTATTCACAAAGGCAGGCCGGATCTTGGAACAGCTAAAACGCCTTGAAAGCGGTATTGAAGGGCTCGACCTTCTATTGAAGGGCGGGCTGGTCGCAGGTTCGTCCTACATCGTCCAGGGGCGACCGGGGTCGGGCAAGACCATCCTGGCCAACCAGCTGGGCTTCAACCATGTGCGCAACGGCGGCCGCGTGCTGGTGGCGACCTTGCTGGCCGAGTCCCACGAGCGACTCTTCCAGTACCTGTCCACCCTGAGCTTCTTCGACGCCAGCCGCATCGGCAACGAGATCCAGTTCGTCAGCGCGTTCGACACGCTGGAAAACGACGGCCTGGACGAAGTGGTCAAGCTACTGCGTCGCGAGATCAGCCGGCAGAAAGCCACAGTGCTGATCGTCGACGGCCTGCTCAACGCGCGCTCCAAGGCCGAGTCGCAGATCGACACGAAAAAATTCATTTCCGAATTGCAGGGCCACGCCGCGTTCGCCGGCTGCACCGTGCTGTTCCTCACCAGTTCGCGCCTGGACGATGGCAGCCCCGAGCACACCATGGTCGATGGCGTCATCGAACTGGGTGAAGAGCTGTTCGGCACCCGTTCGGTACGCCGCATCCAGTTGCGCAAGACCCGCGGCAGCGGCGCGCTGTCCGGGCTGCACGAATGCGAGATCACCGACGACGGGCTGGTGGTGTACCCACGGCTGGAAAGCCTCTACAGCCACCCGTCGCGCCCCGACGATGCCGACCTCACCCGGCTGCCCAGCGGCGTGCCGGCGCTGGACAAACTGATCGGTGGCGGCCTGCCGCGTTCCTCGGTGACCCTGGCCATGGGCCCTTCGGGCATCGGCAAGACCTCGCTGGGTATTCACTTCCTCGGCGCCGGCACCCACGTGGAGCCAGCGCTGCATTTCGGCTTCTACGAATCGCCCCAGCGCCTGGGCATCAAGGCCAAGGCGCTGGGCTACGACTTCCAGTCCATGCAAGATGCCGGCGCGCTGTTCGTGGCCTGGCAACCTACCACCGAAGGGTTGGTGGACGGCCTGGGCGCACGCCTGCTCAAGCTGGTGGACCAGCACCGCATCAAGCGCGTGCTGATCGACAGCCTGGGCGGCATGACCCGCTGCGCCACCAGCCAGGGGCGCCTGACCGAGTTCTTCAGCGCGCTGATGAGCGAGTTGCGTGCCCGTGGCGTCACCGTGTTCGTGACCTGGGAAATCCGAGGCCTGTTCGGCCCCGAGATAGCCTCGCCCACCCCGGACCTGTCCAGCATCGTCGACAACATCCTGCTGCTGCGCTTTGTCGAATATGAAGCTGAACTTAAACGCCTGCTGTCCATCCTTAAAGTAAGGGACAGCGTTTATGATCCTTCGCTGTTGGAACTGGTCATCGACGAACACGGCATCGATCTCAAAAAGGCCTTCAAGCATGCAGAGGCAGTGTTATCCGGTAGCGCCTCGGCGGTCAGCAAGCCTTGAAGACGCCCGGATCGAGCTGACATGAGCACCATCCTGATCGTCGACGACGAATTCATGATTGCCAACATTCTCGAACTGGCGTTCGAGGATGAGGGCTATGAGGTCGTCAAGGCAGCCAACGGCCGCAAGGGGCTGGAGGTGCTTGAGCGCGAGCGTCCGGCGCTGGTGATCACCGACTTCATGATGCCGGTGATGGATGGGCTGGAGATGGCCCGCAAGATTCGCGAGCATCCCTTGCACAAGCACTTACCCATCCTGCTGATGAGCGGCGCCCAGGGCAGCATCGGCCGCGCCACCCCGGCACTGTTCGCTGCTGTGTTCGACAAACCGTTCAAGATCGACGATGTGGTGGCCAAGGTGCGTGAACTGATCGGCCCGTCCGACAATTCACCTCACTGAATCCAGCAACGCCATTACCCGTTCAACAATCGCCTCGCGGTCTGCGTCGCCCAGTGTCAGCGGCGGCAGCAAGCGAATGGTCTGACCGCGGGCGATATTGATCAGCAGCCGATGTTCACGGGCCGCCAGCTCTGCCAGATGACGGCCCGGCTGGCGCAGATCAATGCCGATCATGAGCCCGTGCCCCCGTACGGCCGACACCTGCGGGTGGTCCTTCAAGGCTGTACGCAACCCCTCCAGCAACAACTGACCCTGCCGTTGGGCATTGGCCACCAGCCCTTCCTGCTCGATGATCTCCAGCACCGTACACGCCACCCTGCACGCCAGCGGGTTGCCGCCAAAGGTGCTGCCGTGGCTGCCGGGGCCGAACAGTTCGGCGGCGGGCCCCGCAGCCAGGCAGGCGCCGATCGGCACGCCGTTGCCCAAGGCCTTGGCCAGGGTCATCACGTCAGGTACCACGCTTTCATGCTGGCCTGCGAACCAGCGGCCGGTGCGGCCCAGGCCGGTCTGGATTTCGTCAAGCATCAACAGCCACTGCTGGGCATCGCACAGCTCGCGCAGGGCCTTGAGGTAACCGCGGGGCGCCACCTGTACGCCGCTTTCGCCTTGCACCGGTTCTACCAGTACGGCGGTGATGCGTTGCCCATGGCTTTGCGCCAGCGCCTGCAACGCCAGTACATCGCCGAACGGCACTTTGATGAATCCGTCCATCAGCGGCGCGAAACCCGCCTGGCAACTGGGGCTGTCACTGGCTGACAGGGTGGCGAAGGTACGGCCGTGAAAACTGTTCTCCATCACCACCACCAGCGGCTGGCGGATGCCCTTGCGCTGGGCGTGCAGGCGCGCCAGTTTCAGCGCGGTTTCGTTGGCCTCGGCGCCGGAATTGCAGAAGAACGCGCGGTCCATCCCGGCCAGCACCGTCAGCTGTTGCGCCAGGCGCACCTGCCAGTCGATGCGGTACAGGTTGGAGGTGTGCAGCAGCATCCCGGCCTGCTCGCGAATGGCTTCGACGATGCGCGGGTGGCTGTGGCCCACCGAGGTCACTGCCACGCCGGCCAGGGCGTCCAGGTATTCGCGGCCTTCGCTGTCCCACAGGCGGCAGCCTTCGCCACGCACGAAACTGATCGGCAGCGGCTGGTAGTTGTTCATCAGGCTGGGTGGGGTACTGGGCAAAGCAGTCATGGGCGCCGTCTCCTGTGTTGGGCGTCCTCAGTATGTTTATCCAGCACTGTGGGATAAACGGCTCTACACTGATAGGACTATCAAGCAGGAGTGGTTAATGGACCTGTTTCAGGCCATGGGCGTATTCGTCCAGGTGGTGGAGGGCGGTAGCATGACCGCTGCCGCCGAAGCGTGCGGCATTTCCACTACCATGGTGGGCAACCATCTGCGGGCGCTGGAGCAGCGGTTGGGCGTGAGCCTGCTGCGCCGTACCACGCGGCGGCAGAGCCTGACCGAATTCGGCAGCGCGTATTACCAGCGCTGCCTGGACATCCTCGGCCAGGTCAGCGCCGCCGAGCAATTGGCCGAAGAAGTGCAGGCCGTGCCCCACGGCACCTTGCGCGTGACCGCGCCGCCCACCTTCGGCGCCGAGTGCCTGATGCCGTGCCTGACCGGATACCTGGCGGCGAACCCGGCGGTGAAACTCGACGTGGTATTGACCGACCGGCTGGTGGACCTGGTGGAGGAGGGTTTCGACGCCGCCATCCGCCTGGGCACCCTGGAGAACTCCAGCCTGGTGGCGCGGCCGTTGTACGACTATGGGCTGACCCTGTGTGCGGCGCCTGCCTACCTGGCAGCCCGCGGCACGCCGACGGACGTGCAGGCGCTGGCCCGGCATGACTGCCTGGCGTTCGCGTACCCGGCCGGCACCGAATGGCGCTGGACGCAGAAGCACTGGCGCTTGACCGGGGCCGATGGCGAAGTGAGCGTGGACGTCAGCGGCCGCATCGCCGTCAACAGTGCGCCGGCGCTCAAGCGGGCGGCGTTGTCGGGGCTGGGGATTGCGATGTTGCCGGACGCGCTGGTGCGCGAGGAATTGCAGGATGGGCGGCTGGTGCCGTTGTTGCCGCAGTGGCATCTGCCGGTACGGCCGATGCACCTGGTGTATCCGCAGGAGCGCTATCGCTCGCCCAAGTTGCGCAGTTTTGTCGACTACATCGTGGGCGAGATGGGGCGCTGACCTGTAGCCGCTGCCGCAGGCTGCGCTGGCCCTTACCCACACCGAAGATCTGCAGTGTATATCAGGGCCAGCGCAGCCTGGCGGCAGCGGCTACGTGGGTGGTGTGGACTTCACACTTCCAGGCGTTTCACCTCACCCAGCAACAGCAGATAAGCCAACGCCCCGGCCAACGCCACCGCACCAATAAACCACAGCGCGCCGACGAACGAGCCACTGCTGGACACGATAAAACCAATCACCAGCGGCGTGCTGATACCCGCCAAACCGGTCACCAGGTTGAACACACCGGCGCTCAAGCCAATCAGCTTCTTCGGTGCGATATCGGAGATCACCGTCCAGCCCAAGCCCACCATGCCCTGGCCAAAGAATGCCAGCGACAGGATGGCGATCACCGCCTGGTCACTCTGCACATAGTTGGCCGCCACGATGCAGCTGGCCATCAGCAGGCCAGCGATGATCGGCAGTTTGCGGCCCAGGCTGGCATTGCCGGTGCGCTGGATCAGGCGGTCGGAGAACCAGCCGCCCAGCATCACGCCGCAACCGGCAGCAATGAACGGCAGCACGGCAAAGAAGCCCATCTTCATCCAGCCCATGTGGCGCTCGGTGGACAGGTAGGTGGGGAACCAGGTCAGGAAGAACACCAGCGTCGAGTTGCCGGCGAACTGGCCCAGGCAGGCACCCCAGATCTGCCGGTAACCCAGCAATGTGCGCAGGCTTTTCCACGAGAACGGGGTCTTCTTTTCTTCCTTGGGCGCCAGGCCACCACCGGCTTCGATGTAATCCAGCTCGGCCTGGTTCACCTTGGTGCACTCGTGAGGCTCGCGGTAGCGCAGTTTCCACACCACGGCGAACACCAGGCCGATGATGCCGGTCAGCACGAACAGCGAGCGCCAGCCGTAATGCGCCAGCAGCACAAACAGCAGGGGGCTCAAGAAGGCCAGGCCGATGTACTCGCCCACCGTGTAGATGCTGGTGGCGCGGGCGCGTTCCTGTTGCGGGAACCAGGTGGCCACCACGCGGCTGTTGGTGGGGAAGCAGGTGGCTTCACTCACGCCCAGCAGCAGGCGCAGGCCGATCAGCGAGGCGAACCCGGAGACCAGGCCATGCAGCAGGGTGGTCAGCGACCAGGCGCTGGCGGCGACGAAGTAGGTCTTGCCACTGCCGAAGCGATCGAGCAGGGCGCCACCGGGTACCTGGGCCAGCACGTAGCTCCAGGCGAAGGCAGAAAACATCACGCCCATCAGCGCCGGGTCGATGCCCAGTTCGGTGGTCATGGTGGGCGCGGCGATCCCGAGGATGCTGCGGTCCAGGTAATTGATGATGGTACCAACCGCCAGCAAGGTCAGAATGACAAAGCGGGCACGGCTGGGGCGCACGGCAGAGGCAGCAGCGGAACGAGTCGCGGCGGCGATCGTCACTGCACCCGAATGGTTATCAGGCATGGGGTGATTCTCGTCTTTGTAGTTGTTGCGGGCAGGCTATTGAAGGCCTTGGACAGGGTCAAGACAAAATGTACGAACCAGTTCGATGATCGGTCGCTAAAACGCTCTGCGTCGGGCTGTCGCACTATATACCTGTAAAGGTTAAGAATTTTTCATCTGCCAGGCCATCCGGCCAAGCGCTACTGGCGGCCGGCGGAGGGGATGGTTACCCTGTGCGATCGTCACCTGCCGCGCTGCACACACCATGGCCATCGCCGCCCCACCAGACCTGAGCAACCTCGACATTCCTCTCCAACCGCTGGCGCGCACCTATCCGCGCGGGCTGTTCGTGGAGCCTCATCAGCACGCGTGGGGGCAGTTGCTGTACGCGGTCAGCGGGGTGATGTGGGTCGAAACACCGACCGAGGCGCTGGTGGTGCCGCCCCAACGGGCCGTATGGCTGCCGCCGGGCGTGCCCCATGGCATCCGCGTGGTCAGCGACCTGCAGATGCGCAATATCTACCTGCGCCCGGCCATTGCCGCCACCCTCGACACTCAGGTGCAGGTGCTGGAAGTGGGCAGCCTGCTGCGCGAACTGATCCTGACCCTGGTGGCCCACCAGCAGGACCGCCAGGGCGAGTATTACCAGGCGCTGGCGCAACTGGCCGTGCTGGAACTGCACAAGGCCGGCCGCAGCGCCCTGCGCGTGCCGATGCCGGCGGCCTCCGATCGGCGCTTGATGAACCTGTGCCAGGCGGTGATGGCGCAGCCGTCGCTGACGATTCCCTTTGAGCAGCACGCCGACCAGGCGGGGGCCAGCGTGCGTACCCTGTCGCGGTTGTTCCAGGCCAGCCTGGGCATGGGCTTCGCCGAATGGCGGCGGCAGGTGCAGTTGGCTACCGCTGCCGCCGAGTTGATCCAGGGCGTGCCGGTCAGCGCCATCGCCCGCAGCCTGGGCTATTCGCCGAGCAGCTTCAGCGACATGTTCAAGCGCGCGCTGGGCGTGGCGCCTTCGCAGTTTGTGCTCGCTGAGGACTTTCATCGTACATGATGGCCAGCGCAGCCTGTCGGCAGCGGCTACGGTAGCCGCTGCCGACAGGCTGCGCTGGCCCTGACAGGCGAAGGATGGCCGACAGGATGAACTACTTGACCGGAACCCCTAGCCAACCGGCCATAGACTGCCCGCCATCATCCCGACGGAGTCCCCCATGAAAGCGCTGCAATTCAACCGCACCGGCGACCTGGCCCACCTGCAGGTAGTCGACCTGCCCACCCCGGTGCCTACCGCCGGCCAGGTGCTGGTCGAAGTGAAAGCCGCCGGCCTGAACCCCAGCGACGTCAAGAACGTGCTGGGCCGCTTTCCCTACACCACGTTGCCACGGGTGCCAGGCCGCGATTTCGCCGGCGTCGTGATCGAAGGCCCGCAGCACCTGCTGGGCCAGGCCGTGTGGGGCACCGGCAGCGACCTGGGCTTCAAGCACAACGGCAGCCACGCCCAGTACCTGACCGTGCCGGCCGACGGCGTGGCGCTAAAACCCCAGCAATTGAGCTTCACCCAGGCCGCCAGCCTGGGCGTGCCCTACACCACGGCCTGGGATGCCGTTGAGCGCAGTCAGGTGAAGCAGGGCACGCGCTTCCTGGTGCTGGGCGCCAATGGCGCGGTGGGCACCGCTGCCTTGGCCCTGGCCCGTGTGCGTGGCGCCGAGGTACTGGCTGCGGTGCGCCGCCCCGAACAGGCCAAAGCCTTGAAGGCGCAGGGGTATGAAGTGATTCTGCTGGACCAGGCCGACACCCTGGCTGCCCAAGTTGAGGCCGTGTTCCCCGGCGGCGCCGAAGTGGTCTTCGACACCACGGGCTTCTGGCTGCCGGCGGCCGTGACGGCGCTGGCCACCTTCGGCCGCATCGCCATCATCGCCGCGCCGGTCAACGGCCTGGTGGAGTTCTCGGCGCTGGGGCTGTACCGCAAGGGCGGTTCGCTGGTGGGGGTGAACAGCCTGCTGTACAACTGCGCGGCGTGCGCGCGCATGCTGGAGCAGTTCGGGCGTCACTTCGACAACGGCACCTTGCCGCTGCCGGTGGACCTTGTGGAAGTGCCGTTGGCCGAAGGCCTGGCGGCCTATGCCGACGTCAACGCCGGCAGCAGCCAGAAGGTCATCCTGGTGCCTTGACCCTTACCCTGTAGCCGCTGCCGCCAGGCTGCGCTGGCCCTCACATACACTGGAAATCCCAGCGAGGCACAAGGCCAGCGCAGCCTGCGGCAGCGGCTACAGTTATCGGCGTGAATTCAGTAGATACGCCATCAGCGCCAGCAGTGGAATCGCGCAGCCCACCTTCAGGATCAAGCCCCAACCCCCCGCCTCATACAAGCTGCTGGCAATCGCCGACCCCACCGCACCGCCAACAAAAATGCTGGTCACGTACAGCGCATTCAACCGCGCCCGGCTGCTGGCATCCAGGCTGTAGATAATCCGTTGGCCCAGCACCATGTTCATCTGCACGGCAAAGTCCAACAGCACACCGGTCAGGGCCAAGGCGATGACGCTGTAGCCCGGTAACAGCAACGAAGTGGTAAAACTCAGCGGCGCCAACACCATGGCCACCAGCGAGGCGCGCCGGGTATGACCGGCATCGGCCAGGCGTCCGGCGATGGGCGCGGCAATGGCACCGATGGCACCCACCAGGGCAAAAATGGCGATCTGGCTTTGCGTCAGCCCATGCACCCGCGACAGCTCCAGCGGCACGGCGGTCCAGAACAGGCTGAACGTGGCAAACATCATCGCCTGATAAAACGAACGCTGACGCAGCAGCGCGTGACGGCGCACCAAGGTGCCCAGCGAAGCCAGCAACTGGCCGTAGCTGGCGCTGTGATCGGGCTGGCGATGCGGGATGGTACGGGCCATCACCAGTGTGATCGCCACCATCACCACCGCCGCCACGTAGAACACCGCGCGCCAGCCAAAGTGGTCGGCGATGACGCTGGCCAGCGGCCGCGCCAGCAGGATGCCCACCAGCAGCCCGCCCATGATGCTGCCCACCACGCGCCCGCGTGAGGATTCGTCGGCCATGTGCGCGGCCAGGGGGATCAGCATCTGCACCGACACCGAACTGAAGCCGATCAGCAGCGAGACGATCAGGAACACGCTGGGCTGGTGGCTCAGCGCCGCGCCGATCAGGCTGACCACGGCCAACAGGGTGGTGGCCAGCATCAGCTTGCGGTTTTCCAGCAGGTCAGCCAGGGGCACCAGGAAGAAAATGCCGGCGGCATAGCCGATCTGCGTCAGCGACACGATCAGGCTGGCGCCGTGGGCCGACAGGCCGATGTCGGGGGCGATCAGCTCGATGATCGGCTGGGCGTAGTAGATATTGGCGACGATGGCGCCGCAGCAAAAGGCGAACAGCGCCACCATGGCGCGGGTCATGGTGGGGTGCTGCGGGGGCAAAGGCTCGGTCAGGCTGGTCATTGGCGGACTCTGTCAAAGAATGTAGCCGCTGCCGACAGGCTGCGCTGGCCCCTGTATACGCTGAAGATATTCAGTGAGGGACAGGGCCAGCGCAGCCTGCGGCAGCGGCTACAGGGTAAATCATGCCAGCTAGGCTAAGGCCATGGGCGACTGTATGCCAGCGATAAACAAAAACGACCCCTCTATAACCATTACACAGACGACGCTGGCCACGCCCTGGGTTAGCCTGCCTCATCACAAGAATTTCATTAGCGAGCAGAGGTTTGCATGGCGCGCATCATTGGCGGTCTCGCCGTTTCCCACACGCCTACCATCGGTTTTGCCGTAGACCACAACAAGCAGCAAGAGGCGGCTTGGGCACCGATTTTCAAGGACTTCGAACCGATCAAGGCGTGGCTCGAAGAGAACAAGCCCGATGTGCTGTTCTACATCTTCAATGACCATGTGACCTCGTTCTTCTTCGACCACTACTCGGCCTTCTGCCTGGGCGTGGATGAGCAATACGCCGTGGCCGACGAGGGCGGCGGTGTGCGCGCCATTCCGCCCATCGGTGGCCACGCCGAACTGTCGCGGCACATCGGCCGCAGCCTGATGGCCGATGAATTCGACATGTCGTTCTTCCGCGACAAGCCGGTGGACCACGGCCTGTTCTCGCCCATGTCGGCGCTGATGCCGTTCGACACCCAGTGGCCGGTGCAAGTGGTGCCCCTGCATGTGGGCGTGCTGCAATTCCCGATCCCCACCGCCAAGCGCTGCTACAAGCTGGGCCAGGCCCTGCGCCGCGCCATCGAGAGCTTCCCCGAGGACATCAAGGTGGCCGTGGTCGCCACCGGTGGCGTGTCGCACCAGGTGCATGGCGAGCGCTGCGGCTTCAACAACCCGGAGTGGGACGCGCAGTTCCTCGACCTGCTGGTCAACGACCCGCAGCAACTGACCGAGATCACTCTGGCCGAATACGCCGAACTGGGCGGCATGGAAGGCTCGGAAGTGATCACCTGGCTGATCATGCGCGGCGCGCTGTCGTCCAACGTCATCAAGCGTCATCAGGGCTACTACCTGCCGTCGATGACCGGCATCGCCACCCTGGTGTTGGAAAACCAGGCGCGCGAAGTGCCGGTGGACGTGCTGGCGCGTCACCGTGAACACATGGATTACCAGCTCAAGGGTGTGGAAAACCTGCCCGGCACCTACCCGTTCACCCTGGAGCGCAGCCACAAGGGCTACCGCCTGAACAAGTTCCTGCACCAGTTGATCGTGCCCGCTTACCGCGAACGCTTCCTGGGCGACACCGAGGCGCTGTTCGAAGAGGCCGGCCTGAGCGACGAAGAGCGCGATCTGGTGCGCCGCCGCGACTGGCTGGGGCTGTTGCAGTACGGCGTGATCTTCTTCCTGCTGGAGAAGCTGGGCGCTGTGGTGGGGGTGTCCAACCTGCACATCTACTCGGCGTTCCGCGGCCTGTCGCTGGAAGAGTTCCAGAAAACCCGCAACCAGCAGGTCCTCTACTCGGTGGCCGGCAAGCGCTGAGCCACTGCCGCGCGAATCTGCTCCATCAACGCCTGGGCCGCCGGTGCATGCAAACCGGCGGCGCGGTAGGTCAGGCCGATGGGGCGTTCAGTCAGCGGCAGCTCAAGCTTCAGCGGTTGCAACTCGCCGCTGTCGATCTCGTGGCCCAGTTGGTGGGCCGACACAGCGGCGATCATGTCCGAGCCCAGCAGCAGGCCGCGGATGATCGCCAGGTCCGCGCTTTCCACCACCGGTAGCGGCGCATCGATGCCCCAGGCGGCGAACTGACCGTTAAGCAAGCCACGGGCCGGGCTGCCGGCACGCGGCAATACCCAGCGCATGCTTTGCAAGTCGGCCGGTGTGATCGGCTGGCCTTGCAGCGGATGATCGCGGCGCGCCAGCAGCACCATGGCTTCGGTCAGCAGCGCCTCACCGTGCAGGTCGCTGGCGAAGTCCGCCGGGCGCAACGCGCCAAACACAAAGTCCACATCCCCGGCACGTAACTCCGACGCCAGCAATTCGAACGGGCTTTCGTTGGTGGCCACGCGCACGGCCGGGTGGGCGGCGGTCAGTGCAACGATGGCGGCGGGCAGCAGGCGGCTGCGCCCCAGGGGCAGGGCGCCGACGTTGACGGTGCCTTGCAGCGAGCCGCGCAACGCCGCCAGGTCCGCCTCGATATGGCGTAGTTCGTTAAGCGCACGGCGCAGTGGTGCAAGGATCTCGCTGGCCGCGCGGGTGGGTTGCAGGCCCCGTGACGAGCGCTCGAACAGCAGGCAACCGCTGCCGCCTTCCAGCACCTTCAGTGCCGCGCTGACGGCGGGCTGGGTCAGGCCATAGAGGCTGGCCACGGTTTGCATGTGGCGCGTCTGGCACAGGGCGATGAACAGCTCCAGGCGCCGTGCGTTGAGCAGGTACAGCGGCTCGGCAGCATGGCCGGCGACGTTGCCCAGCAGCGCCGGCACGCTTTCCAGTTCTGCCAGGGTGCGCCTGGCCCGGGCCAGCACGCGCTTGCCCTGGTCGGTCAGCAGCATGCCACTGGCGTGACGTTCGAACAGCGGCACATCCAGGCGTATTTCCAGGTCGCGAATGGCCCGGGTCACCACTGATTGGGCGCGGTACATCAGCGTGGAGGCGCGGGAAATGCTGCCATGCTCGGCCACCCGCACAAAGGCGCGGATCTGTAGCAGGTTTGGCAATTCAGCGAGCATGGCAGGCGCCCCGATAAACAAAAAGTATACCTAGACTAACTGAATGCAATATTCCCCGCCAAGGTCGCGTGACAGGATGAAGTCACTGCAACCCCACTGGAGTCCACCATGTCTGCCAATACCAACAAGACCGCCCTGGTGGTCAGCGCCCACTCCGCCGACTTCGTCTGGCGCGCCGGCGGTGCCATCGCCCTGCACGCCAAGCAAGGTTACGACGTGCACATTGTCTGCCTGTCCTTCGGTGAGCGTGGCGAATCGGCCAAAATGTGGCGCAAAGGCCCGGGCATGACCGAAGAGATCGTCAAGGCCGGTCGTCGCCAGGAAGCTGAAGCCGCTGCCGAAGTGCTGGGCGCTACCGTCGAGTTCTTCGACATCGGCGACTACCCGATGCGCGCCGACACCGACACCCTGTTCCGCCTGGCCGACGTGTTCCGCCGCGTACAGCCTGAATTCGTCCTCAGCCACTCGCTGAAAGACCCGTACAACTACGACCATCCCCTGGCCACCCACCTGGCCCAGGAAGCGCGCATCATTGCCCAGGCCGAAGGCTACAAGCCGGGCGAGAAAATCGTCGGCGCGCCGCCGGTGTACAGCTTCGAACCGCACCAGCCAGAACAATGCGACTGGAAGCCGGACGTGCTGCTGGACATCACCGAGGTCTGGGACCAGAAATACGCCGCCATCCAGTGCATGGCCGGCCAGGAACACCTGTGGGAGTACTACACCCGCGTGGCCCTGCAACGTGGCGTGCAAGCCAAACGCAACATCGGCATCACCGCGAAGAAAGACATCATCTACGGCGAGGGCTATCAAAGCATCTTCCCACGCGTAACGGAGAATCTGGGATGAGCCTGGTCGGAAAAACCGGAGTGGTGGTACGCAATATTCAGCGTGCCGACAGTGCCCTGATCGACGAGCTGCGCCAGTACGGCGTGGCCACCGTGCACGAAGCCCAGGGCCGCAAGGGCCTGCTGGCGCCGTTCATGCGCCCCATCCAGCAAGGCGTGGCCATCAGTGGCTCGGCGGTCACCGTGCTGGTAGCACCGGGCGACAACTGGATGTTTCACGTCGCGGTCGAGCAGTGCAAGGCCGGTGACATCCTGGTGGTTGCCCCCAGCTCACCGTGCACCGATGGCTATTTCGGCGACCTGCTGGCCACCTCGCTGCAAGCGCGTGGCGTACGCGGCCTGATCCTGGAAGCCGGCGTGCGTGACACCCACACCCTGCGCGAGATGGGCTTCCACGTATGGTCCAAGGCGGTTCACGCCCAGGGCACCATCAAGGAAACCCTGGGCTCGGTGAACATCCCGGTGATTTGCGCCGGCCAACTGGTCAACCCCGGCGACGTGGTGCTGGCCGACGACGACGGCGTGGTGGTAGTGCGCCGCGACGAGCTGCACACCGTGGTGGAGGCCGCCCGCAAGCGCGCTGATCTGGAAGAAAGCAAACGCCTGCGTTTGGCCAGCGGCGAGCTGGGCCTGGACATCTACAACATGCGCCCACGCCTGGCCGAGAAGGGCCTGCGCTACGTGGACGACGTCAGCGAACTGGAGGACTGATACCGTGGCCCAGCGTCGTATTCCCTGCTTGATGATCCGTGGCGGCACCTCCAAGGGTGCCTACTTCCTGGCCAGCGACCTGCCCGAAGACGGCGAGGTCCGCGACCGCCTGCTGTTGGCGGCCATGGGCTCGCCCGACGCCCGGCAGATCGACGGCATCGGCGGGGGCGACTCGCTGACCAGCAAGGTGGCCATCATCAAGCCCTCGACGCGCCCCGGCGTGGACGTGGACTACCTGTTTGCCCAGGTGGTGGTGGACGAACCGCGGGTGGACTACGGCCAGAACTGCGGCAACATCCTCGCCGGTGTCGGCCCGTTCGCCCTTGAGCGCGGGCTGGTAAAAGCCACCGGTGATGTCACCGCCGTGCGCATCTTCATGGAAAACACCGGCCAGACCGCCACCGCCCAGGTGCAAACCCCGGGCGGGGAAGTGGCCTACGCCGGTGACACGCGTATCGACGGCGTGCCCGGTACGGCAGCGGCGATGGTCATCGAGTTCGATGACATTGCCGGCTCCAGTTGCGGTGCGCTGTTCCCCACCGGCCACGTCGCCGATGAGTTCGACGGCGTGGCCGTGACCTGCATCGACAACGGCATGCCGGTGGTGCTGATCCGCGCCGCCGACCTGGGTCGCACGGGCTACGAAAGCCGCGCCGACCTGGACGCCGACAGCGAACTCAAGGCGCGCCTGGAGTCGATCCGCCTGCAGGCCGGGCCGGCCATGAAGCTGGGCGACGTCAGCGCCCGCACCGTGCCGAAAATGTGCCTGGTGGCCGCGCCGCAGCAGGGCGGGGCCATCAGCAGCCGCAGCTTCATCCCGCACAAGTGCCACGCTTCCATCGGTGTGTTTGGTGCGGTCAGCGTTGCCACCGCGTGCCTGTACCCAGGCTCGGTGGCCAGCGACCTGGCCGTGGTGCCCGAGGGTGCGCACAAGCGCTTGGCGGTGGAGCATCCCACGGGGGAGTTCACCGTGGCGGTGCATACCGATAATGGCAAGGTGGTGAGTTGCGGCTTGGTGCGCACGGCGCGGTTGTTGTTTGATGGAAAGGTGTGTATCGGCTGAGGCCGAACCCATCCCACAGACCGGCATACCACCATCGACCTGTAGCCGCTGCCGCCAGGCTGCGCTGGCCTGCGTGCACGCTGCAGATTTTCAGCGAGGCTGAGGGCCAGCGCAGCCTGGCGGCAGCGGCTACAGGTCGCAGGTGTGGCTTATCGGTGCGAGCGCCGCCCGCCCTTGATCTCAATCAGTCCGCACATGCACCGTCTCCCGCAAGCTATACCCGAACCCGCGCAGCGTCTGCAGCGCATTGGGTGCATCGAGCCTGGCCAATTTGCGGCGCAGGTTGCAGATGTGTCGCTCGATCAGGGCGCTGCGTGAGTCATGGGCTGCGCCCCATAGCTGCTCTTCAATCAGCTCGCGACTCACCGCGCCGGGACGCTTTGCCAGGATGGCCAGCAAGCGCTGTTCGCTGACCGTCAGCGGCTGCTGATGCGGGCCGCGGCCCAGCAGCAGGCGCGTGGTGGACAGCCACAGGCCGGCCTCGGCGTCCACCGCGGGGCTCAGGTGGTCGCGCAGCAGGGCGTGCATGCGCGCCTGCAGTTCGATGAACAGCACCGGCTTGGTCAGGCACAGCTCGGCGCCGGCGCGCAGGGCGGCCACCCGCGCCGGGCCGTTGTCTTCGGTCAGCAGCACGAGGATGCGCGACTTGCGCTTGCGCGCCAGGCAACGCTCCAGCAGCTCGGGCTGCGCGTGCTGCAGGTCCAGCAGGATGAAGCCGTAATTGCTGTCGGCCAGGGCCCAGTCGGCTTCGTGAGGCTTGGCCTCGACCACCCGTTGGCCGCTGTCAGCAAAGCCGCGCAGCAGCTGTTCGTCCCGAATATCGGCGATATAGAGCAGATTCATGTGGATCACACTCGCGCTTTGCTTTGACGGCAATGCAGTGCCAGGCTGGCACCGCCCTGTTGACTGTTGCCCACTTCCAGGGTGAACCCGTGCAGGTTGACGATGGCGGCGACGATGGACAGGCCCAGACCGAAACCGGGTTGGGTGTTGTCGTCGTCACAGCGGTAGAAACGCTGGAACACCGCCTCGCGCTCATCCTGGGGAATGCCCGGCCCCGAGTCCTGCACTTCGATGCAGGTGCTGTCCAGTTCATTGCGCGCCCGCAGTATCACCACGCCACCGGGCGGGGTGAACTTGATCGAGTTGCTCAGCAGGTTGCCGATGGCCTCGAACAGCAGTGCACGGTCGCCATTGAGGCTGGGCAGCACCTGCGGTGAATCAAGCTCCAGGCGCAATTCGCCTTCTTCGGCCAGCGGCAGATAGAAGTCGTGCAGCTCGTGCAGCAACGGCAGCGGATCGAATTCCACGAAGCCGGAGCGACGCTGATGGTCCTCCAATTCGGAAATGCGCAGCAGGCCGCGGAAGCGCGCCATCAGCGTGTCGGTTTCGGCAATCACGCCATCCAGTTGCAGGGCGTGCTCGGAGTCGACCCCGGCCTGCTGCTGAATGCGGTACAACTGGGCCCGCAGGCGCGTCAGCGGCGTGCGCAGGTCGTGGGCGATGTTGTCGCACACACCCTTGACCTCCATCATCAGCCGTTCGATACGGTCGAGCATGGCGTTGACGATGGCGGCCAGCATGTCCAGTTCGTCACGCCGGTTGGACAGCGGCAGGCGCTGGGTCAGGTCGCCGGCGACAATGGCGTCGGCGCTGTCCTGAATGGCGCGAATCCGTCGTATCGGCCGCCTGCGCAGCAAATGCCAGCCCGCAGCCCCGGGGATGATGGTCAGCGAGATGCCCCACAGCAGCGCGTGCAGAATGATCCGCGTCACCGCGAACAGCGAGCCGTTGTCGCGCACCAGCACCAGCCAGCGGCCGTCCTGGGTGGCCATGGCCACGGCGTCGCAGCCTTGCTGGGGCAGCTTGGGGTCATCGGAGTCGATGCAGTCATCCAGTTCGTAGATGTTGCCGTCCAGGGCCACGCCCTTGGGTATTTCCTTGATGTCACCGCCCAGCGGGCGCAACTGCGCATCGAACAGCCCGTAGGCGTCGTAGGCGCGGTTGTCGAAGGTCTCGCTGGCCGACAGGGCGTCGTCCAGGGCCTGGCCGCTGAAGCGCGAGAACAGGTGCTGGCGCTGCATCAACGAGTGGCGCGACAGGCTGTTCAGGTAGTCCGACACTTCGTAATAGAGCACACCCATCAGGATGCTGCTCCAGGCCACGAAGAGAAAGCTATACAGCGCCAGCAGGCGGCTGCTGGACGAGCGCCAGCCCTTAGAGGGGTTCGGCAATGACATAGCCCGAGCCCCGAACGGTCTTGATCAGCGCGATGGCGCCCGGCGGATCGATCTTTTTGCGCAGGCGGCCGATGTGCACGTCGATCAGGTTGGTACCCGGGTCGAAGTGGTAGCCCCAGACTTCCTCGAAGATCATCATGCGGGTCAGGATCTGCCCGGCATTGCGCATCAGGAATTCGAGCAGCTTGTACTCGGTAGGCAGCAGGTTCAGCGCCTGTTCGCCACGGCGGGCTTCGCGGGTGATCAGGTCCAGTTCGAGGTCGGCGACCTTGAGGGTGGTGTCGACGTCGGCCACGGTGCTTTTGCGGCGCAGCAGCACTTCGACGCGGGCGGCCATTTCATCGGACGCGAAAGGTTTGGTGAGGTAGTCGTCACCGCCGGCGCGCAGGCCGCGCACACGCTCGTCCACATCGGACAGGGCGCTGATCATCAGGATCGGGGTGGACACACCAATGGTGCGCAGGGTGGTGACGATGGCCAGGCCGTCAAGCTCAGGCAGCATGCGGTCCAGGGTGATAACGTCATAGTTGCCGCTGACGGCCTTGACCAGGCCTTCGCGGCCGTTATCGACCCAATCCACTTCAAGGCCGTGGCTGCTCAGTTCGGCCACGATTTCCTTGGCTGTCACGGCATCGTCTTCGATGGTCAAAACGCGTGTCATGGTGTTGTACCTGGGATTTCGGCTGTTGAGGGCACATTGTGCCGAGTTTTACCTGTCGCCTTGCTGAAGATTATTTCATCTATGGAGCTTCGCCACAGAAGGCTCTAAATCAACGCTTTCAGCGGTGTGCGGGGATGTATCGCCGAGGTATCCCAGGTGTTACACGATATTTCTAAAGCTGAAGAGTGGTCAGTCGATGACACATGAACCATCTTCCCTTAAAGGAATTTCGTCATGTCCACCATCAGCAACATCTCGTCAGGACTGCACCTGCCGACCACCACGTCGACCAAGTCGACTGCGGCAACCACCGCCAGCACCGACGACACCACCACTAGCACCGACAGCACCGCTACCGGCACTACGTCCACCACCTCCACCAGTTCGGCCAGCGGCGCGTCCGCCGCAGGTGGCGGTGGCGGCAGCGGTAGCAGCAGCGACAGCAGCTCCAGCTCCAGCAGCACCACCGTGACCGAGCTGCAGAAGCAGATCGCCGAACTGCAGAAAGAGCTGCAAGCTCAGCAGCAGGCGGTGCAGAAAGCCCAGCAAATCAAGGATGAGACCGCCAAGGCTACAGCGGTGGCCGCCGCCCAGGCACAGGTTTCGTCGACGTCGGCGCAAATCTCGTCGCTGAGCGCCGAGCTGGCGCAAGCCCTCACCGACGAGGGCAGCAGCACCACCGGCTCCACCATCAACACCACCGCATGATGTTTGGGGGCCAGTATTCGTGCGCGCGCACTTATGGGCTAGGCTTAGCTGAATCAGCAAAACCCGGACTCTGGAGTGTTTCGATGCTGGCCCCATCCAAGCCTGTGAACGAAGCGGAGCGTTTGACCACGCTGCGCTCGATGAACATCCTCGACACCGCGCCCGAAGAGCGCTTCGACCGGCTGACGCGCCTGGCGCGACGGCTGTTTGATGTGCCCATTGCGCTGGTCAGCCTGGTGGACGTCAACCGTCAGTGGTTCAAGTCCTGCCAGGGCCTGAGTGCCAGCGAGACCCCGCGCGACATCTCTTTTTGCGGCCACGCGATCCTGGGCGACCAGGTGTTGATGATTCCCGACGCCACCAACGATGAGCGCTTTCACGACAACCCGCTGGTGACCGGTGAGCCCAATATCCGTTTCTATGCCGGTTGCCCGCTACGCGTGGGCAACGGCGCCAAGATCGGCACCCTGTGCCTGATCGACTCGCGCCCGCGCATCCTCGATGCCGAGGAGCGCGAGTTGCTGCGCGACCTGGCCAGCATGGCCGAGCAGGAAATCGAAGCTTTGCAGCTGGCCACCATCGACGACCTGACCCAGGTGTCCAACCGTCGTGGTTTCGAGGCCCTGGCCGAGCATGCGCTGAGCATCTGCAAACGCATGAACACGTCGGCCTCGCTGCTGTTTTTCGACCTCAACGATTTCAAGAAGATCAACGACACCTGGGGCCACGCCGAAGGCGACCGGGCACTGGTGACGTTTGCCGAGACCTTGCGCGAGGTATTGCGCGAGATGGACTTGGTGGGAAGGCTGGGCGGGGACGAGTTCGTCGCCCTGCTGATGGGCTCCAATGCCCAGGATGGCGACGTGATCGCCGAGCGGCTGAAGCAGGCGCTGGCGCGCCGCAATGTCGAGGCCCAGCGCGGCTACGACATTCGCTACAGCCTGGGGCGTATCGAGTACGACCCGGCCAAGCATGATTCGATCAAGCGGTTGTTGGCCGAGGCCGATGCGGCCATGTACGCGCACAAGCAGGCCAGCCGCAAGCACTGACCACGCCTGTGGCGTGATCAGCGCGCAGGCCGGTCAGTCGACCTGACGGCCGTGCTTGTCGGCCTTGTAGCGCAGGGCCACGGCGGGGGCGGCGGTGCTGCGGCCGGTTTCGACCCAGTTGCGCAGGCGCGTGGCGTCGGCGAAGTGGGTGTACTTGCCGAAGGCATCCAGGATGACCATGGCCACCGGGCGGTTGCCCATGGTGGTCAGCAGCACCAGGCAGTGGCCGGCCTGGTTGGTGAAGCCGGTCTTGGTCAGGCGGATGTCCCAGTTGTTCTTGTTCACCAGGTGGTCAGTGTTGTGGAAGCCCAGGCTGTAGTTGGGTTTCTTGAAGAACACGGTTTTTTCGCGGGTGGTGCTCAGCTCGCGCAGGGTGGGGTAGTGCTGGGCAGCGATCAGCAGCTTGCTCAGGTCACGGGCCGTGGAGACGTTGCTGGTGGACAGGCCGGTGGGTTCCACGTAGTGGGTGTGGCTCATGCCCAGGCTGCGTGCCTTGGCGTTCATGGCATTGATGAAGGCGTTGTAGCCGCCCGGGTAATGATGGGCGAGGGTAGCCGCGGCGCGGTTTTCCGAGGACATCAGGGCGATCAGCATCATGTCGTGACGGGTCAGTTCGCTGCCCAGCTTGACCCTGGAGAAGACTCCCTTCATCTCCGGGGTGTGGCTGATGTCGACATCGATCATCTCGTTCATGTCTTGCTTGGCGTCCAGTACCACCATGGCCGTCATCAGCTTGGACACCGAGGCAATTGGCAACACGGTATCGGCGCGGTTTTCGTAGATCACCTTGTTGCTTTCCAGGTCGATCAGCAGGGCGCTGCCCGACGCCAGGCGCAACTGCGAGGGATCTCGTTGGGAAACAGGTTTTTCGGCGGCAACAGCGTTCGACGTGACGGCAGCAGTACCTGTCAGAACAAGCAACAGGCTCAGGATAGAAAGGGAGGTTTTCACGTGTAGCGCTCGCTAAAAAGTAGATAAGCCGTTTGTAACGGGTTGTTCTTGAAAAAACGCCGTAGTTTATGAGTATGGCTCAGGCGCTGTCGATTGCCTGGCGGGCTTAAACCCCTGTAATAAAAAAATAAAAGTGTTATTTCATCTTCGCCTGCCATCCACGTGCGATCTGGCGGGTTTCCCCTACCAATACCGTTTAAAAACGACGTGGGAGTCGCGCAATGTTCAAGGGTTTTTTCCAGCAGGACTACCGGGCGCTGTTGTTGTGGAGCGGTGCCATTGCGGTAGTGCTGTTGCTGTGTGCGTTCATTCAAAAACCATGGGATGCCATGGCCTGGATTCAGGCCGTGGCGGTGGTCATCGCGCTGATGCTGGCCATTGCCGTGCCGGCCTTGCAGCGCAAGCAGGAAGCGGTGTCGCGGCACAAGACATGGCGTGACGAGCAGGTGGGTTACGCGCGGCGGCTGCAGTACCTGGTGCTGGAGTTTCAGGAGTTGTTGAACCAGGTCGGCGTGAACATGGCGCACTGGCGCGCCACGGACCGTCATCGCGTGCAGGCGGGGTTGCAGGACTACCTGCATCGGCTTTTCGAGTCGCACAAGCAGGACCACAACGATGACCGCATCGTCATCGCCCATGAGCTGCGCCAGGTGGTGAACGCGTTGGCGGATGAGCTGGAAAGTGGCCGCTCTGACCGCGCAGTGCTGCAAGGGCTGGAAAAACTCGTGCAAAAACTGGCGCAGCGCGCGCAGGCCAATGCCCTGATGGCCGAGAAAGCCTGACCACCCTGTAGCCGCTGCCGCCAGGCTGCGCTGGCCCCTGAGATCACCCTGGATCTATAGCGCACATACGGGCCAGCGCAGCCTTCGGCAGCGGCTACCTGCAGAGCTCGGGGCTGGGGACTGTAGCCGCTGCCGCCAGGCTGCGCTGGCCCCTGAGACCACTGTGGATCTACAGCGCGCATACAGGCCAGCGCAGCCTTCGGCAGCGGCTACCTGCAGGGCTCGGGGCTGGGGACTGTAGCCGCTGCCGCCAGGCTGCGCTGGCCCCTGAGATCACCCTGGATCTGTAGCGCACATACGGGCCAGCGCAGCCTTCGGCAGCGGCTACAGGCAGGCATTAAAAAGCCCCGCGACGAGGGTGGCGGGGCAAGGGGGGTGCGAGAGCAACGCACAACACAAATTCGGGGGTGTTGCAGGGTCAATGGGTCACGGGCTTGTCGGCCTTGCTGCTCATCAAGGTCTGTGACAAGGCCTGCGCCTGGTCCAGCGACATCAAGGGGCCGCTGAGCGGTTCACCGTCGCGTACTACGTACCAGCAAGCCAGCAACCCCAGGTCGCGAAGCTTGGCGGGAACGGCGCTGCCGATGACTGACATGATGCTGACGGTGTTCATGGGTGGCTCCTGCATTTCGTGAGGCCAGATTAAGGCCGCGCAGGATTGCCGGGAAATCATCGCTTTCAATAGTGATCATTGATGCAACACATCAGCTCACCGACGCTGCCCGCAGGCAGCCGTCGGTGGCCATTCCACTTACCAGCCTGGACGACCGTAGTAGACCGGTGGTGGACCGTAGTAGCGCGGTGGCGGTGGCGGCGCGTAGACCGGTTGCGCATAGACAACAGGCTGCGGAGCCACGTAGACCGGTTGTGGCGCTACGTAAACCGGTGGCGGCGGCGCGGCGTAGACCGGCTGCTGTACCACGACTTCACGCGGGGCCAGGGCAGAGGTCACCACTGCGCCAACAACGGCGCCACCTAGAACTGCACCCAACACACCTGGACCACCACCGCCATGGGCGGACGCCTGGCCGGCTGCGGCGAGGGCGCCGATCAGCAAGGCAATCTTGGGAAGCTGACGAATCATGACTTGTTCCTCATATTACGATTCCAGTACCCGGGGCCGGATTGGTTCACCCAAGGACTGTCGCACTACTATGACAGCGAATTTGTAAGAATCTGCGACGGGGTTTGGTAAATTTTGTGTAAGGTCTGAAACTACATTGTCCTTACTACTCAGTTACATGCCAGTGATGGAGCCTTGCAATGCCCATGATTCCAACCCGCGACACCGTCCTTTGCATGTCCCTGGCCGGGCGGCCGGGGCATTTCGGCGTGCGTTTCCATAACCACCTGTATGAGCAGCTGGGTATGGATTATTACTACAAGGCCTTCAGCACCAGTGACCTGCCGGCAGCGATTGCCGGTATCCGCGCCCTGGGGATTCGGGGCTGCGGCGTGTCGATGCCGTTCAAGGAAGCGTGCATCGCGCTGGTCGACGAAATGGATGCCTCGGCGGCGGCCATCCAGTCGATCAATACCGTGGTCAATGATAACGGTCATTTGAAGGCATTTAACACTGATTATATCGCCATTCGTCAATTGATAGAGCGACATGATCTATCGCCCGACACCTCGTTCGCCCTGCACGGCAGCGGCGGCATGGCCAAGGCGGTGGCGTCCGCGTTTCGCGATGCCGGCTTTGCCCACGGCACGCTGGTGGCCCGTAATCCGCAGAGCGGCAAGGCACTGGCGCAGCACCTGGGCTATGAATGGCGTGCCGAGCTGGGCGACCTGCGCCCGCAGATGCTGGTCAATGTCACGCCGATCGGCATGAGCGGCGGGCCGCAAGTCGATGACCTGGCGTTTTGCGCCGAGGCCGTGCAGGCCGCCGATATCGTTTTCGACGTGGTGGCGCTGCCGGCGCAGACGCCGCTGGTATTGCTGGGCCAGTCTTTGAACAAGCAGGTGATCACCGGCCTTGAGGTGATCGCTCTGCAAGCACTGGAGCAGTTCGTGCTGTACACCGGCGTGCGCCCTACGGACGAGCAGGTGCGCCTGGCCACCGAGTACGCCCGCGGCTGATCAGCCTTCCAGGCGCGCCAGCCGCTCTTCCAGGGCGGCGACGCGCGCTTCCAGTTCGTCGAGGCGTTCCTGGGACACAGTTGCGCCGGTGCTGCGCTCGGCGCCGCTCTGGCGCGGGGCCAGCAGTGCATCCATGTCCACCGGGCCGCCCAGGGCGTGGGTGTAGCGGTCCTCGCGCTGGCCGGCCTGACGTGGCAGGTGCAGGGCGAAGCCGCGAGCCACCAGGCGCTCGAGTTGGTGCAGCACCTGCTCGCCATCTTCGAAGTCATGCAGGCGGCTGCTGCGGGTCAGCAGTTCGTTGATGGTGTGCGGGCCGCGCAAAAACAGCAGGCCCATCAGGGTCAGCTGCGCGGGCACCAGTTCCAGGGCCTTGTCCAGGCGTTGTTCCCAGCGGTCGGCGCGGCTGCCCATCACCAGGCGGGTCATGCCCTGGCCCTCGAGGGCGCGCAGGCTGTGGCCAACCTCGCCCTGGGTGAGGTTCATCACCGGCTCGCGGCTGGTTTTCTGGTTGCAGGCCAGCACCAGGGCGTTGAGCGTCAGGGGGTAGGTTTCCGGGTTGCTGGCCTGCTTTTCGATCAGCGCGCCCAGGATGCGGATTTCGCTGGGGCTGAGCAGCAGCGTGTCGGTGGTGGATTCTTGTTCGGCGGACATGGGGCGCTCCGTGGGCGGCGGGTCAGGTAGGGCGCCAGTATGCAATAAAACACCGGACGCCGCCCTGGCCCACGGTCTATCATTGGCGGCTCACTGCCCTTAACCCGTTATCAGGAGCTCTCATGAGCATTTCTCTGTACGCTGCCTCCGTTCCCGTGTTCAAGCAACTGCTGACCGCGCTGGGCGATGTCCTCAAGAAAGCCGAGGACCACGCGGCTGCGCGCAATATCGAGCCATCGGTGCTGCTGCAATCGCGCCTGTACCCGGACATGTTCCCGCTGGTTCGCCAGGTGCAGATCGCCGTCGACTTCGCCAACGGCGTCTCGGCCCGCCTGGCTGGTGTGGAAGTGCCGTCCTACCCGGATGCAGAGCTGAGCTTTGCTGACCTGCAGGCGCTGCTGGCCAAGGTGCTGGGCTTTATCGCCAGCCTGGAAGCGGCGCAGATCGACGGCCAGGAAGAGCGCGAAATCGTGCTGCGCCCAGGCACCCCGAAAGAGAAGAAGCTGAGCGGCCAGACCTACCTGCTGCACTACGGTTTGCCGCAGTTCTTCTTCCACGTCACCACCGCCTACGACATCCTGCGCCACAACGGTGTGGAAGTGGGCAAGCGCGATTTCATGGGCGCCTATTGATTCGGTCCCTCCCGTAGCCGCTGCCGACAGGCTGCGCTGGCCCTGTGCCTTGCTGAAAATCTGCAGGGTTCACTCCGGCCAGCGCAGCCTGGCGGCAGCGGCTACAGACTGTTTGTGGTTTCGCTTTTTTTGAGGTTTCAATGCTGTTCCCCATCCTGCTGTTGTCGGCCGCCGGCTTCACCGTGCTGACCACGGAATTCATCATCGTCGGCCTGCTGCCGGCGATCGCTCGTGACCTGGACGTCAGCGTGTCCCAGGCCGGGCTGCTGGTGACACTGTTCGCCTTTACCGTTGCGGCCCTGGGTCCGTTCCTGACCGCCTGGTGCGGCCGTTTCGAGCGCAAGCGCCTGTTTGTCATCATTCTGCTGCTGTTCGCCCTGGCCAACGTCATCGCGGCCCTGGCGCCCAACATCGCGGTCATGAGCATCGCCCGGTTGATCCCGGCGTTGGGCCTGCCAGTGTTCTGGGCCTTGGCCAGCGAGACCGCCGTGGACATCGTCGGCCCCGACCACGCCGGCCGCGCCATTGCCAAAATAGGCTTCGGCATTGTCTGCGCCACGGTATTCGGCATCCCGGTCGGCACCCTGATCGGCAACGCCCTGGGCTGGCGCGCCGCGTTCTGGATCATCGCCGGCGTGGCCCTGGCCAAGGCTGTGTTGCTGCTGGTGTACCTGCCGCGCAGCGAGGCCCGTGCGGAGGAGCGCTCGCTGGGCTCGCAATTTGCCATCCTGCGCCAGCCGCTGATGCAGGGCCATGTGCTGCTGTCGGTCATCGTCTTTTGCGGCATGTTCACGGCTTACACGTACCTGGCCGACATCCTCGAGCGTCTGGCCGGCTTCGAAGGCTCGGTGGTGGGCTGGTGTCTGATGGCCTTCGGTGCCGTGGGCCTGATCGGCAACTCGCTGGGCGGCCGCCTGGTGGACCGTCACCCGCTGATCGCCTCCATGCTGTTCTCCGGGTTCATGATTGCAGGGCTTGTGGCGGTGGTGCCCAGCATCCACTCGGCCTTCGGCCTGGCGGCGGCACTTGCCGTGTGGGGCGTGACCCAGGCTGCGCTGTTTCTGGTCAGCCAGGTGCGCCTGATCAAGGCTGCGCCTCAGGCGCCGGCCTTTGCAGCCTCGCTGAACATTGCCGGTGCCAACCTGGGCATCGGCCTGGGCGCCATTGTCGGTGGTCGCGTCATCGACACCCTGGGCCTGGGCAGCGTGGGCTTTGCTGCCGCCGGCTTCATGCTGCTGTCCATTGCCCTGGCGTGGCTGATGATGAGTGCCCGCCGGGTTACCCCCGTACCTCAGGCCTGAGGTGCAGTAAACAGCTCCCGGCGCGCGCCTTCGGTGATGGCGACGATGCCGGGGTGGCTGACCTTGCGCTCCACCGAGATGGCATAGAACGACTCGCGTACGGCTTCGGTTTGACCGATCAGCCGTACGTTGTGCTGTGCCTGCAATTCCTCGGCGATCACGCTGGGGCCGATGAACAGGCCGCTGCCCGATTGGCCGAAAGCCTGCATCAGTGCGCTGTCGTCGAACTCGCCGACGATTTTCGGCTGGATCAGCTGATCGCCGAACCAGCGCAGCAGGCGGCTGCGCACCATGGTTTCCTGGCCGGGGATCAACAGCGGGGCGCCGTTGAGGCTGGCGGGGAAGCCCGGCCCGTAGCGCTCGGCCAGCGGCTGGGTGGCAAAGAAGCTGATGCCGCATTCCCCCAGTTTCTGGCTGTAGCCCTTGATGTCCAGGTGCGCGGGCATGGGGCTGTCGGAAATCACCAGGTCCAGGCGCTGTACGGCCAGGTCTGCCAACAGGCGTTCGAGCTTGTCCTCGCGGCAGGTGATGCGCACCGGTTCGTCCAATTGCATGCTGGGCGCGATCAGCCGGTAAACGATGGACTTGGGCACCACGTCGGCCACGCCCACGCGCAGGGCCAGTGCCTGCTGGCCGGGCTGGGCGCGCAGCAGGGTTTGCAGTTCGTTGCCCAGCTGGAACATCTGCTCGGCGTAGGGCAGGGCCTGGCGGCCTGCTTCGGTCAGCTCGAGTTGGCGGCCGACCCGCTGGAACAGTGCCAGGCCGAAGGTTTCTTCCAGCAGGGTGATCTGACCGCTGATGGTCTGGGGCGTAAGGTTCAGTTGCTCGGCGGCGCGTGCCACGCTGCCGGTCTTGGCCACCACCCAGAAATAGTGCAGTTGACGGTAATTGAGCATGGCAACCAGCCGATTCGTAAAAACCGAAGTATACCGGCTAAAAATACGAATTTTTCTGAGGTTTTATTTTTCCTACACTGCATCGCATCCCATCGACAGCATGAGCGGCACCCCCATGGACTACCTTCTGCAACTCGCCTCTAGCCCCACTGCCTGGATTGCCCTGGCCACCCTGGTGGTCATGGAGATCGTGCTGGGCATCGACAACCTGATTTTCATCTCGATCCTCACCAACAAATTGCCCAAGCAATATCAGGCCAAGGCCCGTCGCTTGGGCATCGGCATGGCGCTGGTGTTGCGCCTGGGCTTGTTGAGCACAGTGGCGTATATCGTCCAGCTGACCGAGCCGGTGATCGACCTGTTCGGGCAGGCGTTTTCGTGGAAGGACATGATCCTGATTGCCGGTGGTCTGTTCCTGTTGTGGAAGGCCACCAAGGAAATCCATCACAGCGTCGACCCCCAGGCCCAGCACGAGGCCAGCGTGGGTGGCCAGGTGGCCATGGGCTTTGCCGGTGCTATTTGTCAGATTTTGATGCTGGACCTGGTGTTCTCCATCGACAGCATCATCACCGCAGTAGGCATGACCGAGCACCTGCCGATCATGATCATCGCCGTGGTCAGTGCCGTGCTGGTGATGCTGCTGGCCGCCGAGCCGCTGGCGCGCTTTATCAACGACAACCCGACGGTGGTGATGCTGGCCTTGGGCTTTTTGATCATGATCGGCATGACGCTGATCGCCGAAGGCTTCGGCGCCCATGTGCCCAAAGGCTACGTGTACGCTGCCATGACGTTCTCGGCATTGATCGAAGGGTTGAACATGCTGTCGCGCCGGGCTCGCAAAAAGCGCGAAGTGACGCAGCCGGCGTAACCGGTAGCCGCTGCCGCCAGGCTGCGCTGGCCCTGCTGTACGCTGAAAATGTTCAGCGAGGCACAGGGCCAGCGTAGCCTTCGGCAGCGGCTACGGGGCGGGTGTTGACGTGGCGGCGTTGCGCGGGATGCTGATGGCGCCGCGCAATGCGCATCAATTGAAGGGCTGAACATGCTGTCACGCCGGGCTCTGACGCAGCCGGCGTAAACTGTAGCCGCTGCCGCCAGGCTGCGCTGGCCCTGCCGTGCGCTGGAAATATTCAGCGAGGCACAGGGCCAGCGCAGCCTTCGGCAGCGGCTACGGGGCGGGTGTTGACGCGGGGGCGTGGCGCGGGATGCTGATGGCGCCGCGCAATGCGCATCACGCCCCACAGCATGGCGGCGGCCACCAGTATCCAGGCGCCGACCATCATCACGATGGCCATGGTCAGGCTCATAAACAGTGCCTCCAGAAGGCAGTAACGGTGTACAGGTAACAGTCTAGTCGGTGGCGTGTTTCAGGCTATTGACCAAAGGTCGCAGCGCTTGGGCTGATTGGCTCTATGGCGCGGATGAAACTGCGCGCAAACGCTATACCCTTGCCCGCAGGCGGCCTATCATCGGGGCCCCGGCCGCCAGCAGCGGCGTTGTCCCTGACAGTGAGGTTACTTTGCGCACCCCCTTCATCAAGCTGTTCGCCCCCCTGTTGATGGTGCTGGCCGCTGCCGGTTGCGCCAGCCACAAGCCGGCGCCGCCGATCAAGGGCCTGCCGGATCGGGTCGAGCTCAGCAGTGTGCCGTTCTTCCGTGGTGACACCGAGCAGGGCGCCTCCATGGCCCTGGCCAGCGCGCTGTCGCAGCAAGGCATCGTGATTACCCCGGGGTTGCTGGACAAGTCGCTGCATATGCCGGGCGGCGAAGACAAGCTGCAAACCTCGCTGCAAGCCACTGCCCAGGAATATGGCATGGTCGTCTACCCGCTGGCTGATGATCTACCTGCGCTGTTTGCCCAGGTGGCGGCGGGCTACCCGGTGCTGGTGCGTTACATGGACGGCACGCTCTGGACCAGCCCGCGCTATGCCTTGCTGGTGGGTTACGACCGTTACAAGCAGCACGTACTGCTGCGCTCGGGCAACGAGCGGCGCAAGCTGATGAACTTCGACAGCTTCCGCTCTGCCTGGAACAGCGCCGGGCATTGGGCAGTGCTGGTGCAGAAGCCGGGGCAATTGCCGGCCAATGTCGATCGCCAGCGCTGGCTGAAGGCAGCCAACGACCTGGGCCAGGCTGGCCAGGAGCAGGCGGCGGCACGCGCCACCCGGGCGCTGGACGCCCAGTAACAAAAACGGCACCTTGCGGTGCCGTTTTGTTTTCTGCCGGGTTACACGCCCAGACGGTCACGCAGGCTGTAGTACCAGGCGCCCAGCGCGGTCAGCGGGGTGCGCAGCAACTGGCCGCCCGGGAACGGGTAGTGCGGCAGTTCGGCGAACGCATCGAAACGTTCGGCCTGGCCACGCAGGGCCTCGGCCAGCACCTTGCCCGCCAGGTGCGTGTAGGTCACGCCGTGGCCGCTGCAGCCCTGGGAGTAATAGATGTTGTCGCCCAGGCGGCCCACTTGCGGCAACCGCGACAGGGTCAGCAGGAAGTTGCCGGTCCAGGCGTAGTCGATCTTCACGTCCTTGAGCTGCGGGAAGGCCTTGAGCATTTTCGGGCGGATGATCGCCTCGATGTTGGCCGGATCGCGGGCGCCGTACACCACGCCGCCGCCGAAGATCAGGCGCTTGTCGGCGGTCAGGCGGTAGTAGTCCAGCAGGTAGTTGCAGTCCTCTACGCAGTAGTCCTGGGGCAGCAGGGTGCGGGCCAGTTCGTCGCTGAGCGGTTCGGTGGTGATCACCTGGGTGCCGCACGGCATGGACTTGGACGCCAGCTCCGGCACCAGGTTACCCAGGTAGGCGTTACCGGCGACGATGACGAACTTGGCGCGCACGCGGCCTTGCGGGGTGTGCACCACCGGGTTGGCACCGCGCTCGATCTTCACCGCAGGCGACTGCTCGTAGATGGTGCCGCCCAGCGATTCCACCGCGGCGGCTTCGCCCAGTGCCAGGTTCAGCGGGTGGATGTGGCCGCCGCTCATGTCCAGCATGCCGCCGATGTATTGGTCGCACGCCACCACTTCACGGATGCGGCGCTGGTCCATCAGTTCCAGCTGGGTGTGGCCGAAGCGCTCCCACAGGCGTTTCTGCGATTCCAGGTGACCCATCTGCTTGCTGGTGAGGGCCGCGAACACGCCGCCGTCCTTCAGATCACACTGGATGTTGTACTTGGCCACGCGTTCACGAATGATGCGCCCGCCCTCGAACGCCATCTGGCCCAGCAGTTGCGCCTGCTTGGGCCCCACGGTGCGCTCGATGACGTCGATGTCACGACTGTAGCTGTTGACGATCTGGCCGCCGTTGCGGCCCGAGGCGCCAAAACCGACCTTGGCGGCTTCGAGAACGGTAACCTTGAAGCCGTTCTCTAAAAGAAACAGTGCGCTGGACAGACCGGTGTAGCCAGCGCCGATGATGCACACGTCAGTTTGCACTTCATCCTGCAAGGATGGGCGTGAAGGCGCGGCATTGGCTGATGCGGCGTAGTACGACTGTGGATAGGGGGTGTTCGCCATTGCTGCAACCTCTGTTTTATATTTTTGACGTGTTGGCAAATCGTACCTGAGATGAAATCCGGATTCCAGCGGTAAGTTGGAAAGCCTGTTTTGGCTAAAAATTTCGGATATTCAGTGGGTTAGCTAAAAAAGTCGTTGACAGCCCCCGGCAAATCCGTAAAATGCCGCCCTACAGCAGGCACGTAGCTCAGTTGGTTAGAGCACCACCTTGACATGGTGGGGGTCGTTGGTTCGAGTCCAATCGCGCCTACCAAACAAAATCCGCTCTGCTGGGCGGTGTGAAAAAGGCGATCCGAAAGGGTCGCCTTTTTTGTTTGTCTTCAGGAAACCATTCGGACACGGCAATCGTGCCTGCGGATGATAAAGTGCCGCCCTGATCACTCTTGAGGGAACACCATGCGAAAGCTGTTGAGCGCAATCCTGCTGGTTTCACTGAGCGGCTGCATGTCCGCCAACATGGACCAGGCCCGTAGCCAGGGTGCCTATCGCTCGTTTACATCGGAAAAACCGGCCAAGGACGTTGCCCAGTGCATCGAGTACTCCTGGCAGGATGAAGTGCTGTCCGGTTCGGCGGCGGACTCCCACACCGAGCCGAACAAGGATGGCAGCCTGACGGTGATGATCGATTCAAAGAATTTCGCCGATGTGCGCCAGGCGGGGAAGGGCAGTGCGGTAGCGTATTTCGCTGAGCAGGGCTCGGCGTTGGCGCATCAGCGGTTGGCGGCGTTGAGTACGTGTTTGTAGTGGGTGGGGGCTGAGGGAGCGCTTTCCCTGGTGGTTGTAGGACTGTTCTGATTCTTTGTTCGTGGGTTGTGGTGCCCTTGAGGCGTTGCCCATACTGGCTGGGCCGGCACACATCCAGTGTCGGTCTGGCGATTCAAACAGGGAGTCTGAGCATGCCACACAAGAAGGCGTTTTCGTTTCTCATCCCGTCACGCTTCATGAGCGTTACACCCTTGGCGACTATGGCGGGTAGCGCGACCATTGCCAATGCCCTGCTGCCCAGCTCGGTCAGCCTATTGGTCGGGGCTGTGCTGGGTCTGCTGTTCGGGCTTTACGCGCTGCGAGTGGCGTGAGGCAGCCAGTATGGCAATCGAGATTGATCCATTGCGCTGGTCTGTCGGGCTAAGCCTGTCTTTCATCCTCATTTACATAGTGCTATGTGGTTACCGGCGTCAGGTGCCAACGCTCACCCATGTGGTCATGGTGGCGATGTCCTGTGCCAGCGCAGTGGCCGCCGTCTTGCTCGGGGTCACTACGTACGCGGCGCCGGTAGAGGACCTTGGCGTCCTCAGGGATCAAAAGCCCGGAATTCTCTTGGGGGCGCTCGCCATGGCATGGGCATCAGTGGTGTCGGCCTGGACCAGTGTGGTCTCCCCGCTGGTGGTGGCGAATGGGGCGCGGTAAGGGGTGCTGGTTTTTTATGAAACTCTGTTGAGCGCCGCCCTGCACCGCTTGCCGCTCCTCTCCTGTCGAGCCTATAGTCAGTACGGGTCTGGCACCTATCCCCGCGGCCCCACCGCGCGGCGCTGCTAGAATCAAGGATGTAGTCCCCCTGCGGAGGTCTCCCGATGCGCACATTTTCCCTTCTGATGGTTACCTTGGCACTGGCCGGTTGTGGTGACAGCGCCTTGGAGTCTGCACACAAGGCTGTGGCGTACCAATTGACGGACCCTGCTTCGGCGCAGTTCCGCGGCGATCGCGAACTGGCAGATGGCAGCGTCTGCGGCGAGGTCAATGGCAAGAACAGTTATGGGGCCTATTCGGGCTTCGGTCACTACCTGGCGCGCAAGGGCTCGGACGGTTTTCAGGTGACTCTGGATCAGTCATCCACCAACGCTGTTGCCGCTCAGGCATGTGGCTATCCGCTGGCCGTCGTGCCCACCCCGGCACCTGCGCCTGCATCGGCTCCAGCTCCGGCAGTGGCGGCCTCGAAAGGGCCGGCCGAAATCGCCGGGGTCAAATGGTCAGTGCAGCTGGCATCCACCAGCGCCGGCTCGGCAGCGCTGATGAGCAAAAAACTCAAGGGCATGGGCTACGCCCCGTATGTGGCGCGTGAGGACAATGTCAGTCGGGTGTTCGTGGGGCCGTTCGATTCGCGCTCCGAGGCCACCCATAAACTCGACCAGCTACGCCATGACCATAAAATCCGCGGGATTGTGGTGCGCTATCGCGGTACGGGTGATTTGCCGGCGCCGGCCGTTGCCCACGGCTAGTCGACGCCGTTGACGCCGTCGTCGATGATGATTTCCGGCTCGTCCGGCAACACCTCGGCGGTGTCCAGGTTGGCTTCGCCTTCATCGGAGTCGTTGAGCGGTGCTTCGTCGCCGTGATCAAAATCCGGATCGGGTGCCATGGCGTCGCCTCCTCAAGGGGGGCCGGGCATCCTGGATGCCCGGCATTCACTTACCCTGCGCTCAGGGTTCGATCTCATTGAACGAGCAGTATTCTTCCCAGCTCATGCCCAGGGTCTGGGCCACTTCCTGGTGAACTTCCAGGCGCATAGCCTTGAGTTCTTCGGCGGAGGTGGCGATCAATTCCAGGGTCAGTTCCCAGGGCTCGATCCCCTGTTCTTCAGCCTGGTCTTCGAAGGCCCACTGAATCTGCTGCTGTTGGTCCTTGGGGCTCAGCGCCTTGATCTCGTCGAGCAACTGCGGGTTGCTGGCGACAAACTTGTCCAGGGCGAGCTGGCTGCGGGCTTCTTTGGCAATCATGGTGATCTCTGTCAGGCGGTAAAAGCGGGGCCATTATCTGTCAGCGCCCCGGTAACGTGAAGGGCCAGGCGCTCAGGGTGCGGCTGCATTCAGTGCGGCAGCCAGCAGGATAAGGGCGAAGAACAGCAGTACTAACAGCATCAGTAACTTCATCGCCAGGCCTGCGCGTGTCGGCGTGGAATAGCCGGTTCATGTAATTGAAGACCGTTGCGGCGTGCTTGCGTTGTGCCATGCAGGCCTTCACGCGACGATCGGTGGTAAAATCGACCGATCATATTCGGGAGGTGGGCGTGTGCGCAAATTGATGGTGGTGGGTGCGGTGCTGATGCTGGCCGGTTGCGGCAGTGCGGTGGAAGAGTCGGCCAAGGCCGTGCTGTTGCACCTGGACAATCCCAAGACGGCGCGCTTCACCAACGTGCGCACCACAACCAAGGGCGATGTGTGCGGCCAGGTACGCCAAAAGAACGCCGCTGGCCAGTTCGAAGGCTACCGCAATTACGCGGCAATCAAGACTGAAGAAGGCTTCACCGCCGTCATCGATGAAGATGGCAATAACCCCAAGGTGCGTGAAGTGTGCGGCGAAGGCCAGGAAGTGACTGCTACCCAGGGCAAGCCTGCTGCCGTGGCCGGCGCCAACGGCTGGGAAGTGCAAATCGTCGACGGTGCCAACATGGGCGCGCTCAGTGACATGACTTCGCGCCTGATCGAAAACGGTTTTGTTGCCAGCGTGGCGCAGCGCGATGGCAAGCAACTGGTGTACCTGGGGCCGTTCAAGACCCAGGAAGAAGCCGAGCAGAAGCGTGCGCAGCTGCTGGCCGCGCAGGGCATCAAGTCGGTAGTGGTGGAGCATCAGGCCAACTGACTGGTCAGGGCGGGCCACGCTCGCCTACACTCGGGCCTCACTGACAAGGAGTGCAGGCCTGTGAATGGATTAGTGGAAGGGATACGTCTGGTTGCCGCGGCGCCGGAGCATGCGCAAGGTCTTGCGCAGTTATACGGTGCGCCTGCGGTAGCGCGCCAAGTGCTGCAAATGCCTTGGCCAACCGTGGATATGTGGACCAAGCGCCTGGCATTGGGCGCCGAGAGCGAGCGCCGGGTAGCCCTGGTTGCGATTGACGGCGAGCAGGTGGTGGGCCATTGCGGGCTATGGCAGAACGAACGCGTGCGCCTGGCGCACAGCGGTTCGCTGGCAATGGGCGTGGCGCCGGATTGGCAGGGCAAGGGCATTGGCAGTCGACTGATGGCTGCGGTGCTGGATGTGGCCGACAACTGGATGGGGCTGCGCCGCGTGGAACTGACGGTCTATGTCGATAACGCGCCGGCGCTGGCGCTGTACCGCAAGGTTGGCTTCGAGGTGGAAGGCGAGCTGCGTGACTACGCGCTGCGTGATGGTCGGTTGGTCAACGTCTACAGCATGGCGCGGTTGAAGAGCGTATGCGATTCGTAGCAGCAACTGTCTTGAAACCGCATTGCCTGCATCGCGACCAAGGTCGGCTCCTACGCCGGCCGGGGTAGGAGCCGGCCTTGGCCGCGATGCAGACAACGCAGTCCTGTAGCAGCTGCCGAAGGCTGCGTCACCGGCAGCGCGGTGGGTCAGCCAATGCGCGGCGTCTGCGACGCGACCTGGCGGCCGCTGCTACAGGAGGCAGCGGCGGCGCAGGTTGCTACACCGCAGTTACCGGCGGCCCTTCTCGTGCCGGATACAACCCTGGTAATACTCCTGCTTCACCGCCGCCGGGCGCAGGCGCGAGCGGCTGTGGTAGGTCTGTTCGGTAATGCCGATGGCCATGTGGCGCATCCATGGCTGGCTGAAATGGCGGCGTTCCAGCTTGCGGCGGGCGCTGTACAGGGTCACGCCGGACAGCTTCGATTGCTGCGCCTGCCGGGCGATCTCCGCGCCCCAGCGGCACATGTCCACCTCATGGCGGTTCAGCGGTTTGGCCGCCGCGGTGCCGGCGGCCAGCGCCAGCATCAGGGCCATCAGGGTCAAGCCAATACGTCGCATCGTTTTTCTCCTTGCACGTTCCGTGATCAGCGGCAGTTGCCGGCGATGTGGTAGTGGGCTGCCAGTGCCGCCGATTCGCTGTCGAACTCAACCTGGTTTTTCGCCGAAATCGAGTTGTAGGACGGGCAGTCCGGGCGGTGGTAGGTCATGGAATTGCGGTTGCCGCGCACCGGGCCGCTTTTGCCAGACACGGCAGCGCTCGCCACCTGGGCAGGCTTGACGGCTGGCTGGGCCGCGGCAAATGGCGCGGCCTTGCCGGTCGACTTGCCACCCATGACCACGTTCATGAAGATCGGTGCGTGATCAGACACGCTGGAGCGCCCCGTGGCATTGCTCATCTTCAGGTAGGCGGGGTAGTCGAACACCTTGACGGTCTTGACGTTGATGGTGCTTTCGTTGGCCACGAAAATATTGTCATACAGGTTGGAAAACTGGCCGTCGGTGGTCGCCAGCGTGCTGGCGCCCTGCAGCATCAGCGGGCGCGCACTGGTGCGCAGGCCGGCCCAGGCGGTCGAGGTGGGCGGGGTGTTGAAGTCGCCCATCAGCATGATGTTGGTGTTGCCGTCGTACACGCTTTTCAGCCACGCCCAGTACTCGCCCAGCACCGCCACTTCCTTGGTGCGGTCGGCCACGGTCTTGCCGTAGTGGATGTGCACGGTGGCGGCCACGAAGCTGGTGTTGTCCTTCAGGTTGCGGAAGCGCGCCGAGTAGGGCTCGCGCTCGAAATGGTCGCCCTTGTCGAGGTAGGTCACGGCACCGTCTTCGTAGGCAACCGCATCATCACGCCAGACGAAGCCGTACATTTCCTTGTAGGAACTACGACCGGTGGCGTGGGATGCCATGGCCGACCATTTCTTGCCGGTAGCCTGCTCCAGGGCTTTCTGCAGGGCAGTCAGGCCCTCTTCGTTCATCAATTCCTGTACCGCAAGGAAGTCGACGTTCTGCGCCACCTTGGCAATGCTGGTGAAGTCCTTGCCGGGGCGCACGCTGAGGTGCTCCAGGTTCCAGGTGCCAATGCGTACATCGGCAAAGGCCTGGCCGCAGACGAGCGTCAACGCCAGCAGCGCCGTGGTTAATTTCCTTAACATGCATGATTCCAATCAAAAACGAGGGGAGGGGCGGGCGCCTGCGGGCCCGCCACCGTGAAAGGACGCGGCGTCGGCTCAGTCTTCCTTGGGCACGACCCAGAAAATCTGCACGCCGCCGTCGTCGCGCCAGGCAAGGGTGACGTTGTCGTTCTCGCCAATCTCCTCCAGCAACTGCGCCCAATCATCGGGCGATTCGTGGTCCAGCTTGAAAATCAGCGCAGCCCGGGCCTTTTGCGCCGTGGGCGAATTGATGATTTTCGAGATGCGCAGACCGAGCTGTTGGTAGCTGTCGAGTGGGGAAGTGTTGGTGGCCACGAAGCATTCCTTATTGTGCTGTACGTGCATACAGTATTTTACTGTGGGCAATTTCGCAACAGGTCGACTGAAGAAGCGCATGTCTGACCACGAAATTTATGTTTTGCTGCGCAACGAGGAAATTTTTCTGTTTGGTCATGGCGGCCAGGGTGTAGGACGCATAAAAGCGCTGATCGCTGGGTGCCGCGACGAAGCTGGGCTATGCTGTGAAACCAGCCGGTTTATCCGCCTGTAGGACCTTTTGCCCCTTCAGCGGCACCGCCCCCAGGTGCTGCAAAAACGCCGTGCGGCCAGTTGACAAAGTCGTGCGGCGTTACCATAGTTCCCCAACGCAAACGTTTGCGTTGAGGGATCCTCGCTTAATCCTTTCAGCACGATCCTGCGCACATCCGCTGCATACAATAATCATAAGATCGGAGTGACCCATGAAATTGCCATTCGCTGGACGTTTCCTCGCTGTCTCGCTGTTGGCCGCCGTCTGCGCGGTCGCCCCCCTGTCCCAGGCCGTTGCCGACACCACCAAGCCCAAGGTGGCGCTGGTGATGAAGTCGTTGGCCAACGAATTCTTCCTGACCATGGAAGACGGCGCCAAGGACTACCAGAAAGCCCATGCCACTGACTTTGACCTGATTTCCAACGGGATCAAGGACGAGTCCGACACCGCCAACCAGATCCGCATTGTCGAGCAGATGATTGTCTCCAAGGTCGACGCGCTGGTGATCGCCCCGGCCGATTCCAAGGCCCTGGTGCCGGTGATCAAGAAAGCCATGGACGCTGGTATCACGGTGATCAACATCGACAACCAGTTGGATGCCGACGTGCTCAAGAGCAAAGGCATCAGCGTGCCATTCGTGGGCCCTGACAACCGCAAGGGCGCGCGCCTGGTGGGTGAGTACCTGGCCAAACAGCTGAAGGCCGGCGACCAGGTGGGCATCATCGAAGGCGTGTCGACCACCACCAATGCCCAGCAGCGCACCGCCGGGTTCAAGGATGCGATGGACGCCGCGCAGATGAAGATCGTCTCCACCCAGTCCGGCAACTGGGAAATCGACAAGGGCAATGCCGTGGCCTCGGCCATGCTCAACGAATACCCCGACCTGAAGGCGCTGTTGGCCGGCAATGACAGCATGGCGCTGGGCGCTGTGTCGGCCGTGCGCGCCGCCGGCAAGGTCGGCAAAGTGCAAGTGGTGGGCTACGACAACATCAACGCCATCAAACCGATGCTCAAGGATGGTCGCGTATTGGCCACCGCCGACCAGTTCGCCGCCAAGCAGGCCGTGTTCGGTATCCAGGCAGCCCTGAAGATGATCAAGCACGAACCCATCGACGGCGCCGCCAACGGCGTGATCGAAACACCGGTCGAGCTGGTCACCAAGCCCTGAGCCTTCCTTGCACTGCCGCGCCTGCCCGTCCTGGGCAGGCGCCTGGAGAATTCCTATGTCAGCTGCTGCCCCGAACGTCGTACTCTCGGTCAGTGGTATCGGTAAGACGTATGCGCAGCCCGTGCTGTCAGGCATCGACCTGAGCCTGGTGCGTGGCGAGGTGCTGGCCCTGACGGGTGAAAACGGCGCCGGTAAAAGCACCCTGTCGAAAATCATCGGTGGCCTGGAAAGCGCCACCGTGGGTGAAATGCAGTACCAGGGCCAGCCCTTCCGTCCGGGCAGTCGTGCCGCGGCCGAAGCCCTGGGCGTGCGCATGGTGATGCAGGAACTCAACCTGCTGCCGACCCTGTCGGTGGCCGAAAACCTGTTCCTGCACAACCTGCCCAGCCGGGCCGGCTGGATCAACCGCAAGCGCCTGCGTGAAGCAGCGCTGCAGGCCATGGCCCAGGTGGGCCTGGAGGCCATCGACCCGGACACGCCGGTGGGTGAGCTTGGCATTGGCCATCAACAGATGGTGGAAATCGCCCGCAACCTGATCGGCGATTGCCATGTGCTGATCCTCGACGAACCCACCGCCATGCTCACCTCGCGGGAAGTGGAGATGTTGTTCGAGCAGATCGCCCGCCTGCAGGCGCGCGGCGTGGCCATCGTCTACATCTCCCATCGCCTGGAAGAACTGGCGCGTGTGGCCCAGCGCATCGCCGTGCTGCGTGACGGCCAACTGGTGTGCGTGGATCAGATGAGCCACTACAACAGCGAGCAATTGGTCAACCTGATGGTGGGGCGCGAGCTGGGCGAGCATATCGACCTGGGGCCTCGGACTATCGGCGGGCCGGCGCTGGCGGTGAAAAACCTGAGCCGCAGCGACAAGGTCAAGGACGTATCGTTCGAGGTGCGCAAGGGCGAAATCTTCGGTATCTCGGGCCTGATCGGCGCCGGGCGTACCGAATTGCTGCGCCTGATTTTCGGCGCCGACGCTGCCGATAGTGGCCACGTCGAAGTGGGTGAACCGCTGCGCAAGGCCGCCATCCGCTCGCCCGCCGACGCGGTGGCGCACGGCATTGCGTTGATCACCGAGGACCGCAAGGGCGAAGGCCTGCTGCTGCCGCAGTCCATCAGCGGCAACATCGCCCTGGGCAACATGCCGGCGATTTCCGCAGGTGGGCTGGTCAACGGCAGCGCCGAGCGCGAACTGGCCCAGCGCCAGATTGCCGCCATGCGCATCCGCAGTTCCAGCCCGGATCAACTGGTGTCGCAGTTGTCGGGCGGCAACCAGCAAAAGGTGGTGATCGGGCGTTGGCTTGAGCGCGATTGTTCGGTGTTGCTGTTCGACGAGCCCACCCGCGGCATCGACGTGGGCGCCAAGTTCGACATCTACGCCCTGCTGGGCGAGCTGACCCGTCAGGGCAAGGCGCTGGTGGTGGTGTCCAGTGACCTGCGCGAGCTGATGCTGATCTGCGATCGCATTGGCGTGCTGTCGGCCGGGCGCCTGATCGAAACCTTCGAGCGCGACAACTGGACCCAGGATCAACTGCTGGCGGCTGCCTTTGCCGGTTATCAAAAACGAGATGCGCTGGTCAGTGATACAGCGCCCAGGAACCTTGCATGAAACCTTCCGTAGTACCGCAGGCCGCGCCTGCAACCAAGCGCAGCGGCACCTACTTCGGCCTGGGCACTTACCTGGGTTTGGCTGGTGCGTTGCTGGCGATGATCGTGCTGTTTTCCGTGCTCAGCGATCACTTTCTGTCCTACAGCACCTTCAGCACCCTGGCCAACCAGATCCCCGATCTGATGGTGCTGGCGGTGGGCATGACCTTCGTGCTGATCATCGGCGGCATTGACCTGTCGGTAGGCTCGGTACTGGCGCTGGCGGCTTCGGCGGTCAGCGTCGCCATCCTCGGCTGGGGCTGGAGCGTGCTGCCGGCCGCCTTGCTGGGCATGGGCTGCGCGGCGCTGGCCGGTACCATTACCGGGTCCATCACCGTGGCCTGGCGTATCCCGTCGTTCATCGTCTCGCTGGGTGTGCTGGAAATGGCGCGGGGCGTGGCGTATCAGATGACCGATTCGCGCACGGCCTACATCGGTGACGCGTTCGCCTGGCTGTCCGACCCGCTGGCGCTGGGCATATCGCCCTCGTTCATCATCGCCCTGGTGGTGATCGTGGTGGCGCAGGCGGTGCTGACGCGCACCGTGTTTGGCCGCTACCTCATCGGCATCGGCACCAACGAGGAAGCCGTGCGCCTGGCCGGCATCAACCCCAAGCCGTACAAGGTGCTGGTGTTTTCGCTGATGGGGCTGCTGGCGGGCCTGGCAGCGCTGTTTCAGATATCGCGCCTGGAGGCTGCCGACCCCAACGCCGGCTCGGGGCTGGAGCTGCAGGTGATTGCTGCGGTGGTGATCGGCGGTACCAGCCTGATGGGTGGCCGTGGTTCGGTCATCAGTACGTTTTTCGGTGTATTGATTATTTCGGTGTTGGCGGCAGGTTTGGCGCAGATTGGCGCCACCGAACCCACCAAGCGCATCATCACCGGTGCAGTGATCGTGGTGGCGGTGGTGCTGGATACCTACCGCAGTCAACGTGCGAAGAAGCGGAGCTGAGCCATGGCGACGATCAAAGATGTGGCCGCGTTGGCGGGTATTTCCTACACCACGGTGTCCCATGTGCTGAACAAGACCCGCCCGGTCAGCGAGCCGGTGCGGCTCAAGGTGGAGGCGGCGATTGCCCAACTGGATTACGTGCCCAGCGCCGTGGCGCGGTCGCTGAAAGCACGCAGCACGGCCACCATCGGCCTGCTGGTGCCCAACAGTATCAACCCTTACTTCGCTGAGCTTGCGCGGGGTATCGAGGATTTTTGCGAGCGTAACGGCTACTGCGTGATCCTGTGCAATTCTGACGACAACCCGCAAAAACAGCGCAGTTACTTGCGCGTGCTGCTGGAAAAACGCGTCGATGGCCTGATCGTGGCGTCGGTGGGCGAGGACAGCGACCTGCTCAGCAGCCTGGCCACGGTGCGCACGCCCATGGTCATTGTCGACCGCAGTCTGGACGGTGTAGCGGCCGACCTGGTGCGCATCGATCACGAGTTGGGCGGTTATCTGGCCACCCGTCATCTGCTCGAATTGGGCCACCGCGACATCGCCTGCATCAACGGCCCTGCCGACACCAGCGTGGCGCAGATGCGCCTGGCGGGCTATCAGCGGGCGCTGGCCGAATTCAGCGTGCACAGTGCGCCTGAGCGCGTGCTGGAGAGCGATTTCAGTGGCCCCGGCGGCTATCGCGCGGCGGGCGAACTGCTGGACGGTGCGCAGCGACCCACGGCGATCTTTGCGGCCAACGACATGATTGGCATGGGGGTGCTGCGGGCTGCCGCCGAGCGCGGCATCCGCGTGCCCAATGAGCTGTCGGTAATCGGTTTCGACGACATTCAATTGTGTCGTTACGTGTACCCGGCGTTGACCACGGTAGGCCAGTCCATTCGCCAGCTGGGCGAACAGGCGGCCGAGCGGCTGCTGGTGCGCATCGGTGCCAAGACGGTCGAGGGCGTGGTCCAGCAGATCGTGGCCCCCAGTATCGTGCTGCGCGAATCCACCGCGCCGCGTTCGGATCTTTTCAATGAATACCGCTGAAACAGAGTGCAGGCACATGCAAGCGAAAGTTGTGGTAGTAGGCAGTTTGAACATGGACCTGGTGGCCCGCGCCCAGCGCTTGCCGCAACCGGGCGAAACCGTGGTGGGCAGCGGCTTTGCCACAGTGCCGGGGGGCAAAGGCGCCAACCAGGCAGTGGCCGCCGCACGCCTGGGCGCCTCGACCGCCATGGTCGGTTGCGTGGGTGACGATGCGTACGGTGCGCAATTGCGCCAAGCGTTGCTGGATGAAGGCATCGATTGCCAGGCGGTCGATACGGCGCCCGGGGTCAGCAGCGGGCTGGCGCTGATCGTGGTGGATGATGCCAGTCAAAACTCGATTGTCATCGTGGCCGGCGGTAACGGTGAGGTCAGCCCCCGGCGGGTCGAGCAGGCCGATGCGCTGTTGCAGCAGGCCGAGGTGATCGTCTGCCAGTTGGAGGTGCCGGCCGAGACGGTGGCATTTACGCTCAAACGGGGCAGGGCGCTGGGCAAGACGGTCATCCTCAACCCCGCACCGGTCAGTGCGCCGTTGCCGGCTGATTGGTATGCGTCCATCGACTACCTGATTCCCAACGAGACCGAAGCGTTTACCTTGACCGGCGTGCGTGTCGATTCCCTGGACAGTGCCAGGCAGGCGGCCACGCAGTTGCTGGCCCAGGGCGCAGGCAAGGTGATCATCACGCTGGGGGCGCAAGGTTCATTGTTTGCCGATGGGGCCGGTTTCCAGCATTTTCCCGCACCCCAAGTGCAGGCCGTGGACACCACTGCGGCAGGCGACACTTTTGTGGGCGCGTTTGCCGCTGCCTTGGCGCGCGGCGAAGGTGAGCGTCAAGCCATCGCCTTTGGCCAGGTAGCGGCAGCCTTGTCGGTCACCCGTGCCGGCGCGCAGCCGTCGATCCCGACCTATGCCGATGTTGCGGGGTTTGCCCAGCCATGAAGAAAACACCGTTGCTCAATATCGCCCTGTCGCGGCTGATCGCCTCGCTGGGGCATGGCGACACCGTGGTCATCGGCGATGCCGGACTGCCGGTGCCGCCGGGCGTTGAATTGATCGACCTGGCACTGACGGCGGGGGTGCCGGACTTTGTCTCGACGCTGAACGTGGTGCTCAGCGAGATGCAGGTGGAGGGGCATGTGTTGGCGCAGGAGATTTTCGACAAGGCGCCGCCGGCGTTGGCGGTGCTTGAGACGCTCAACCGCGAGGGGGCGCTGGGTGCTCAGCAACTGGTCAGCCATGAGGCGTTCAAACAGTTGACCCGCACGGCGCGTGCAGTGGTGCGTACGGGCGAATGCCAGCCGTACAGCAACATTATCCTGGTTGCCGGCGTTACCTTCTGATGTACCGTCTTGAAACCGCGTTGTCTGCATCGCGACCAAGGTCGGCTCCTGCACCGTACGTGGTAGGAGCCGGCCTTGGCCGCGATGCAGACAACGCCGTCCTGTAGCTGCCGAAGGCGGCGTCCGTGACGCGGCCTGGCGGCCGCTGCTACAGGGGGAGCAGGCTCAGGCTGGCAGCGCCGCCTGATGCCCAGGCTCTGCCGCATACTTGCCGAACACCTGCTCGATAAACGACAGCGCCGCCGGCGTGCCCAACTCCTTTACCAGCAGGTCGATGGCGATGATCGCCAGCTCTTCGGGATTGCCCGGGCTGTAGGAGCATTGCCCCTGAGGCCATTTGGCTTTGATGTCGGCGTCTACGGTTACGTTGGCCATGATGCGTGGGCTACCTGGACAGAAGAATTGGCTCAGCGCACCGTTTCCCTGGTCGCCGAGCCCGACGCGGCACAAGGCCAGCGCGGGGTCATCAGTAAACCATCTGGCGCGCCTTTTGGCACTCCTACTTAGGCATAAAGCGCCAATCGTGCCAAAATCGGGTTTATTTGCCTGGCTGGAACCCCTCTGTGCGCATCGATTTGAACGACAGCAACGCCTTCACCCTGGACGCCGTTCGGCAGTTGATTGCCGCAGGCGACGACCATGTCCACAACCAGCTGCGCGTCAGCAAGACCGGGCAAGCCTGGCTGTCCACGGTGGTGGGCGGCCAGGACATCGACGGTTTGCGCTTTCGTCTGGAAACCTGGGCAGCAGGGTCGGGCTACGTCGGGGAGGTGGCTGCCTGTGACGACGTATGGGTGCAGCAGATCTTCAATGCGCTGAAGCAGAACTGGCCCAATCCCCCGTTCGACTACATCGACGTCTATTAACATTTCGACACGATTGCCCTGCGCCGGCCGTCCCGGGGTGGGGCAGACTGGTTGTCATGCAACCCTGTGCCTTTTGTGCTGTCGCACTCTGGGCAACACTATTTCTCACAAGGAGGCTTCATGTCCTGCATGCGTGCATCATGGGTAACCCTGCTGGCGGCGTTGGCCCTGGCTGGGTGTGCGTCGTCCGGCAACGGTTCGGCTGGCGGTGAATCGGCAGGCGGCTCGGCTGCGGTGGCCAATGACGGGCGCTGCCACGCCGACGGTGCTCAGTTTGCCGTGGGCAAGCAGGCCAGCCCGGCATTGCTGGAGCAGGCGCGTACCGGTTCGGGGTCGCAGATTGCCCGCATTCTCAAGCCGCGTGATGTGATGACCCTGGAATACCGCTCCGATCGCGTCAACCTCAATGCCGATGACAGCGGCAAGGTCACGCGCGTCAACTGCGGCTGAGCCTGCCACTCGCGCCCCGTAGCCGCTGCCGCCAGGCTGCGCTGGCCCTCTCACACGCTGCAGATGCTCAGTGTACTCAGGGGCCAGCGCAGCCTGGCGGCAGCGGCTACGAGGAGGGGGCTCGACACGGCACCAAATCCCAGGCACAAAAAAACCCGTCACATGGACGGGTTTTTTTTAGCTCGGGAGATTACTCGCCGCGAACTTGAGCAGCTTGCATGCCCTTTTGGCCTTTCTCAGCCACGAACGAAACGGTCTGGCCTTCTTTCAGGCTTTTGAAACCGTCGGATTCGATAGCTTTGAAGTGTACGAACAGGTCGTCACCGCCACCTTGAGGAGTGATGAAGCCGAAGCCTTTCTCATCGTTGAACCATTTTACGGTGCCGGTTTGGCGATTAGACATGGTGTATCTCCAAGAAACATATTAAGTAGTGCTGTGCTGCTCAGGCCAACTGGGCACACCGGGCTATCATAGTCTAATTGTTCGACCGAATAGCTCTTTAGATGCGCATTTGTCTCAGCTATTTTTTCGCTCCGGCCACGCAAAAGCCGCCATACCCCTGATTTCATTGGGTTTGGCGGAAAAAAGCAGCGTGAAAAAAAGCCGAAAAAAAACACAGAATTTACCTTCGGGTGGCCGGATTTCCGGCCTGTGGGGTCATTTTACGCCACGCAAGGCGGTAAAACGGGTCACTTCGAGGTGCGGCAGCTGGCCGCCGCTTCCATCATTTTCTTCTGCAATTGGGCGTCCACGCCGTTGTCGGAGTTGGCCACTTGCTTCAATTCGGCCGTGCTCAGCTTGCTGGTGATGGCCTTGTCGCTGCATTCGCAGACAGTCTTGGCTCGAGCGGCGCCGGCCTTTTCAGTAGCGGCCTTTTCGCACTGCGCCAGAAACTGGTTCTGCGCCCCGGCCGGCCACTCGCCAGCACTGGCGAGCTGGGGCAGGGTGATCGCAGCGCAGGCGGCCAGGGAAAGGAAAAGCGATTGAAGACGCATACCGTAATGCTCCAGGGGTCAGGTTGATTCAAAGTATGGCTTGTCTGTCATCAGAGTGAAGGCGAGCCATCAAGTTCCTGCAAGCGGCAAGCCTGCGACCACTCATCGGTGATTATCTATGCTAGAGTGAGCGCCCTCGCCAGGTGCGGGTTGCTCCTTTGGCAACCGTGATGGCGGGTTACCTTTTTACTATTCCAGTCACTCTGGTTCGGTCCTGGTTGGCCTAGCGGCTCCTGCCACTGTGAGGCAGGCACACCGCCGAATCTTGTACTGGCTCATCCCAACCCACGTGACCTTTGGTAGGGGTCACCACTAGGAGAGGAGGCGCCATGCCCATCATTACTCTTCCCGACGGCAGTCAACGTTCGTTCGATCACGCGGTTTCGGTCGCTGAAGTCGCCGCATCCATCGGTGCAGGCCTTGCAAAGGCCACCGTGGCCGGCAAGGTCGACGGCAACCTGGTCGACGCCTGCGACCTGATCGAAAACGACGCCACCCTGCAGATCATCACCCCCAAGGACGCAGAGGGGCTGGAAATCATTCGCCACTCGTGCGCGCACCTGGTGGGCCATGCGGTCAAGCAGCTGTACCCCACCGCGAAGATGGTCATCGGTCCGGTCATCGACGAAGGCTTCTATTACGACATCGCCTACGAGCGTCCTTTCACGCCTGACGACATGGCGGCCATCGAGCAGCGCATGCAGCAGCTGATCGAGACCGAGTACGACGTGATCAAGAAAGTCACGCCGCGTGCCGAAGTCATCGACGTGTTCACTGCCCGTGGCGAAGACTACAAGCTGCGCCTGGTCGAGGACATGCCTGACACCCAGGCAATGGGCCTGTATTACCACGAAGAATATGTCGACATGTGCCGCGGCCCGCACGTGCCGAACACTCGTTTCCTCAAGTCGTTCAAGCTGACCAAGCTGTCGGGCGCCTACTGGCGCGGCGACGCCAAGAACGAGCAACTGCAGCGTGTGTACGGTACCGCCTGGGCTGACAAGAAGCAGCTGGCGGCCTACATCCAGCGCATCGAGGAAGCGGAAAAACGCGACCACCGCAAGATCGGCAAGCGCCTGAACCTGTTCCACCTCCAGGAAGAAGCGCCGGGCATGGTCTTCTGGCACCCCAACGGCTGGACCCTGTACCAGGTGCTGGAGCAGTACATGCGCAAGGTGCAGCGCGACAACGGCTACCTGGAGATCAAGACTCCGCAGGTCGTTGACCGCAGCCTGTGGGAAAAGTCGGGCCACTGGGCCAACTACGCCGAAAACATGTTCACCACCGAGTCGGAAAACCGCGACTACGCCATCAAGCCGATGAACTGTCCGTGCCACGTGCAGGTGTTCAACCAGGGCCTGAAGAGCTACCGCGAGCTGCCGCTGCGTCTGGCCGAGTTCGGTGCCTGCCACCGCAACGAGCCTTCGGGCGCCCTGCACGGCATCATGCGCGTGCGTGGCTTCGTCCAGGACGATGCGCACATCTTCTGTACCGAAGAGCAGATGCAGTCCGAATCGGCCGCGTTCATCAAGCTGACCATGGACGTCTACAGCGACTTCGGTTTCAAGGACATCCAGCTCAAACTGTCCACTCGTCCAGAAAAGCGTGTGGGCAGCGATGAATTGTGGGATCGTGCCGAGTCCGCTCTGGCCGCCGCGCTGGACGCCGCTGGCCTGCCGTATGATCTGCAGCCGGGCGAGGGTGCGTTCTACGGTCCGAAAATCGAGTTTTCCCTCAAGGATTGCTTGGGTCGTGTCTGGCAGTGCGGTACGCTGCAGCTGGACTTCAACCTGCCAATCCGCTTGGGCGCCGAATACGTTTCCGAGGACAACGGTCGCAAGCATCCCGTGATGCTGCACCGCGCCATCCTGGGTTCGTTCGAGCGTTTCGTGGGTATCCTGATCGAGCACTATGAAGGTGCGTTCCCGGCTTGGCTGGCGCCAACCCAGGCGGTGATCATGAACATCACTGATAAACAAGCTGATTTTGTCCAGTCCGTGGAAAAAAATCTGACGGAAAGCGGTTTTCGTGCCAAGTCCGACTTGAGAAATGAAAAGATCGGCTTTAAAATCCGCGAGCATACTTTGCTCAAGGTTCCTTATCTCCTGGTTATCGGGGACAAGGAGGTTGAAACGCAAACTGTCGCTGTGCGTACCCGTGAAGGCGCAGACCTGGGCTCCATGCCCGTCGCCCAGTTCACCGAGTTCCTCGCACAAGCGGTTTCCCGGCGTGGTCGCCAAGATTCGGAGTAATTATTATTAAGCGTGAAATGAGACAAGATAAACGAGCTGCACCGAAAGCCCCGATCAACGAGAATATCTCGGCACGCGAGGTTCGGTTAATTGGCGCTGACGGCGAGCAGATTGGCATCGTCTCGATTGATGAAGCGCTTCGTATCGCTGAAGAAGCGAAGCTGGATCTGGTAGAGATTTCTGCTGACGCAGTGCCACCGGTCTGCCGAGTGATGGACTACGGCAAATCGATCTTCGAGAAGAAGAAGCAGATTGCGGCAGCAAAGAAAAACCAGAAGCAGATCCAGGTAAAAGAAATCAAGTTTCGTCCAGGGACGGAGGAAGGGGATTACCAGGTAAAACTACGCAACCTGGTACGTTTCCTTAGTGATGGGGACAGGGCCAAGATTTCGTTGAGATTTCGCGGCCGTGAGATGGCGCATCAGGAGCTGGGTATGGAACTGCTCAAGCGGGTCGAACAAGACCTGCTGGAGTACGGTTCCGTCGAACAGCATCCTAAGATGGAAGGACGCCAGCTGATCATGGTCATCGCCCCCAAGAAAAAGAAATAACCACCAGGGCACGGCAGGCCTTGCGGTTATGTTTATCAACTGAATGCGGAGTATCCGAACATGCCAAAGATGAAAACCAAGAGTGGTGCAGCTAAGCGGTTCCTGAAAACCGCTAACGGCATCAAGCACAAACACGCTTTCAAGAGCCACATCCTGACCAAAATGTCGACCAAGCGTAAGCGTCAACTGCGCGGTAGCAGCTTGCTGCATCCGTCGGACGTTGCAAAAGTCGAGCGCATGCTGCGCCTTCGTTAATTTTCGGTCAAAGATAGAGGAAGTTACTCATGGCTCGTGTAAAGCGTGGCGTCATTGCCCGTAAGCGTCACAAAAAGATTCTGAAACTGGCTAAAGGCTACTACGGCGCGCGTTCGCGCGTATTCCGTGTAGCCAAGCAAGCGGTCATCAAGGCAGGCCAATACGCCTACCGCGACCGTCGCCAGAAGAAGCGTCAGTTCCGCGCTCTGTGGATCGCTCGTATCAACGCTGGTGCTCGTGTTAACGGTCTGTCCTACAGCCGTTTCATCGCTGGCCTGAAAAAAGCGTCCATCGAGATCGACCGTAAGGTTCTGGCTGATCTGGCAGTGAACGAAAAAGCGGCGTTTGCTGCGATTGTCGAGAAAGCTAAAGCCACTCTGGCCTAAGTACCCACGACAATCACCTGGGGTCGCGTTTGCGGCCTTGGGTGTTAAACGTCATAAACAGGGGAAGAGCCTTTAAGCTCTTCCCCTGTTTTGTATCTGGAGTCTGTACATGGAAAACCTGGATGCGCTGGTCTCTCAAGCTCTGGAGGCCGTGCAAAACGCTGAAGACATCAATGCCCTGGAGCAGATCCGGGTTCACTTCCTTGGCAAGAAGGGCGAACTGACTCAGGTGATGAAGACCCTGGGCAACCTGCCTGCCGATGAGCGTCCGAAAGTCGGTGCGCTGATCAACGAAGCCAAGGAGCGTGTTACAGAAGTCCTCAATGCACGCAAGGCAGGCTTCGAAGAAGCCGAACTGAGTGCCAAGCTCGCCGCCGAGCAGATCGACGTGACCTTGCCGGGCCGTGGCCAGACCTCTGGCGGCCTGCATCCGATCACTCGCACCCTGGAGAGGATCGAGCAGTTCTTCACCCACATCGGCTACGGCATTGCCGAAGGCCCTGAGGTTGAAGACGACTACCACAACTTCGAGGCGCTCAACATCCCAGGCCACCACCCGGCCCGGTCGATGCACGACACCTTCTATTTCAATGCGAACATGCTGCTGCGCACCCACACCTCGCCGGTGCAGGTCCGCTCCATGGAAACTTCGCAGCCTCCGATTCGCATCGTGTGCCCAGGCCGGGTATACCGCAGCGACTCGGATATCACCCACTCGCCGATGTTCCATCAGGTCGAGGGGCTGCTGATCGACCGCGATATCAACTTCGCGGACCTGAAAGGCACCATCGAGGAATTCCTGCGGGTGTTCTTCGAGAAAGAGCTGGCCGTACGCTTCCGTCCGTCCTACTTCCCGTTCACCGAGCCATCGGCTGAAGTCGACATCCAGTGCGTGATGTGCAGCGGCAAAGGCTGCCGCGTGTGCAAGCAGACCGGCTGGCTGGAAGTGATGGGCTGCGGCATGGTGCACCCGAACGTGCTGCGCATGTCCGGCATCGACCCTGAAGAGTTCCAGGGCTTTGCCTTCGGCATGGGCGCCGAGCGCCTGGCGATGCTGCGTTATGGCGTCAATGACTTGCGCCTGTTCTTCGACAACGACTTGCGCTTCCTCGCGCAATTTCGCTAAACGAATTATTAGGAGAGCAGGATGAAATTCAGTGAACAATGGCTGCGTGGCTGGGTAAGCCCGCAGGTCGACCGCGATGAGCTGGTGGCCCGTCTGTCCATGGCCGGTTTGGAAGTGGACAGCGTCACCCCCGCGGCTGGCGAATTCACCGGCGTGATCGTCGGCGAAGTGCTGAGCACCGAGCAACACCCCGATGCCGACAAGCTGCGCGTATGCCAGGTCAGCAACGGCAGCGAGACCTTCCAGGTTGTCTGCGGCGCGCCCAACGTGCGCCCGGGCCTGAAGATCCCGTTCGCCACCCTGGGCGCCCAGCTGCCCGGTGACTTCAAGATCAAGAAAGCCAAGCTGCGTGGCGTTGAGTCCAACGGCATGCTGTGCTCGCAGTCCGAGCTGCAAGTGGGCGAGGGCAACGACGGCTTGATGGAACTGCCGGCCGACGCGCCGGTGGGCCAGGACTTCCGCGTGTACCTGGGCCTGGACGATGCCAGCATCGAGGTCGACCTGACCCCGAACCGCGGCGACTGCCTGTCCCTGGCCGGCCTGGCCCGCGAAGTGGGTGCGCTGTACGCCGCCCCTGTCGCTCGCCCAGTCGTGCCTGCCGTGGCACCGGTCAATGATGAAGTGCGTCCGGTAGACGTGCTGGCACCTGCTGCCTGCCCGCGTTACCTGGGCCGCGTCATCCGCAACGTCGACCTGTCCAAGCCGACTCCGCTGTGGATGGTGGAACGTCTGCGTCGCAGCGACGTGCGCAGCATCGACGCTGCCGTCGACATCACCAACTACGTGATGATCGAACTGGGTCAACCGCTGCACGCCTTCGACCTGGCTGAAATCAACGGCGGTATCCGTGTGCGCATGGCCGAGGAGGGCGAGAAGCTCGTCCTGCTGGACGGTCAGGAAGTCACCCTGCGTGCCGACACCCTGGTCATCGCCGACCACAGCCGTGCCCTGGCCATCGCCGGTGTCATGGGTGGCGAGCACAGCGGTGTCACCGCCAAGACCCGCGACATCTTCCTGGAAAGTGCGTTCTTCGATCAGATCGCCGTCGCCGGCAAGGCCCGTTCCTACGGCCTGCACACCGATGCCTCGCACCGCTACGAGCGTGGCGTGGACTTCAACCTGGCCCGTGAAGCCATGGAGCGTGCCACTGGCCTGCTGCTGGAAATCACCGGGGGTGAGCCTGGCCCGATCATCGAGACCGTCAGCCAGCAACACCTGCCGAACATCGCGCCGATCACCCTGCGTGCCGAGCGCGTCAGCCAGATGCTGGGCATGGACATGCCGGCTGCGCAGATCGAAAGCCTGATCGCCGCCCTGGGCCTGGGCATTGTTGCCGAAGGCGAAGGCCAATGGCGCGTTGAAGTGCCAAGCCACCGCTTCGACATCAGCCTGGAAGTGGACCTGATCGAAGAACTGGCGCGTCTGTACGGTTACAACCACCTGCCGGTTCGTTACCCGCAAGCCCGCCTGGCCCCGCAAGCCAAGGCCGAAGCCCGTGGCGAACTGCCCGAGCTGCGTCGCCTGCTGGTTGCCCGCGGCTACCAGGAAGCGATCACTTACAGCTTCATCGATCCGAAGTGGTTCGTGCTGTTCAACCCAGGTGTCGAGCCGCTGCTGCTGGCCAACCCGATCTCCAACGACATGGCTGCCATGCGCAGTTCGTTGCTGCCGGGCCTGGTCAAGGCGTTGCAACACAACCTCAACCGTCAGCAGAACCGCGTGCGTCTGTTCGAAAGCGGCCTGCGTTTCGTGGGGCAGCTGGACGGCCTGAAGCAAGAGCCGATGCTGGCCGGCCTGATCTGCGGTTCGCGCCTGCCGGAAGGCTGGGCACAAGGCCGTGACGTGGTCGACTTCTTCGACGCCAAGGCCGACGTGGAAGCCGTTTTGGGCTTCGCCGGCGCGCTGCAGCAGTTCAGCTTCGAGCCAGGCAAGCACCCGGCGCTGCACCCAGGCCAAACCGCACGTATCGTGCGCGAAGGTCGCGAAGTCGGCTACCTCGGTGCCCTGCACCCAGAGCTGGTCAAGGCCCTGGGCCTGGACCGCGCGGTATTCGTGTTCGAGCTGGTGCTGGCCGAAGTGGCCGAAGGCAAACTGCCGAAGTTCTCGGAGCTGTCGCGCTTCCCGGAAGTGCGCCGCGACCTGGCCTTGGTAGCCGATATTCAAGTGCCTTCGAGCGCCGTACTGCAGGTTATTCGTGAAAATGCAGGGGAATGGCTCACAGACCTCAGCCTGTTTGACGTCTACCAAGGTAAAGGTATTGATCCCAATAGAAAAAGCCTTGCAGTTGGCTTGACCTGGCAGCATCCATCGCGCACTCTTAATGACGATGAGGTGAATTCCACGACGCAAGCTATCCTCACCTCGCTCGAACAAAGGTTGAATGCCACGTTAAGGAAGTAGCGCATGGGGGCTCTGACGAAAGCTGAGATGGCCGAGCGTCTTTACGAAGAGCTGGGTCTGAACAAACGGGAGGCCAAGGAATTGGTCGAACTGTTTTTCGAGGAAATCAGGCACGCTCTGGAAGACAACGAGCAGGTCAAACTGTCCGGTTTCGGAAACTTTGACCTGCGCGACAAGCGCCAGCGGCCTGGCCGCAACCCGAAAACCGGTGAGGAAATCCCGATCACGGCTCGCCGTGTGGTCACCTTTCGTCCAGGGCAGAAGTTGAAGGCCCGAGTTGAGGCATATGCTGGAACCAAGTCATAACGACGAGCTTCCGCCGATTCCTGGCAAACGCTACTTCACCATTGGTGAGGTCAGTGAACTTTGCGCTGTAAAACCCCACGTACTACGGTACTGGGAACAGGAATTCCCCCAGCTTAACCCGGTCAAGCGCCGCGGAAACCGCCGGTATTATCAGCGCCAGGACGTGCTGATGATCCGGCAGATCCGCGCCTTGCTGTACGACCAGGGCTTCACCATTGGCGGTGCGCGGTTGCGCATGTCCAGTGACGAAGCCAAGGACGACACCACCCAGTACAAGCAGCTGATTCGGCAGATGATCTCCGAGTTGGAAGACGTGCTGGTGGTACTGAAAAAGTAATAATTAGCATCAAGAAAATACTTCCACTTTTCAAAAGCTTGCGGTATATTCTTGATCGTTCCCTTCAACAAGGAACGCGTTTTTAGCAACAAGATTCACGCCTAGTCGGGGCGTAGCGCAGTCCGGTAGCGCACTAGCATGGGGTGCTAGGGGTCGAGTGTTCGAATCACTCCGTCCCGACCATATTCCTCAAAAAAGCCCAGCCTTCACAGGTTGGGCTTTTTTGTATCTGCGATTCAGGGCTCAGTCCCGGGATGCCGTAACCGTGTTGTACCAGTCACCACATCGACGTGAGACTGAGTCATCGTGCATCCATTAGGGCCTTGTACTTGCTCTCGATATGTAACTTTAAGTCCGCCAGCGTCATACGAAAGAGTCTATCCGGCAGCTCATCCAGACGTAGAGTGAATTCCCTGAACGTCCCATCTGGATTCAGCAGGGTAGCTACAAGTTCTCGATCTGGCTGGTCCTCAAAGGGGCGGAAGTTCAGGCGTAGCAGCGGGTAATGAGTCATTGGCTTTTCCTTGTCCAAGTCGTTTTTGTCAGCGAGTGGTGCAAGGGGCGGAGCCCCTAGTGGCTTCAGCTCTTGTCTTGCAAGCGCCAGCGTAGTTCTCTGCGGTGCTGACGCTCGATCTCATTTACGAGACCAAAGACGGTTTCATCCGCCACGCCTGGGGTTACATCCGGGTCGCGGCCATAGTGTCGGAACTCGCTGATTGTGTGGTCCGGGTGTTTTAAGAATGCTTTCAGCGGCCAGTTGGGCCATTCGTCAGCTCTGCCGAAAGTGATGGATGACAGCGTGAACGTGCTTGTTTGTTCGGCATTCTCAACCCGGGATTCCAGGTACGCTTTTATCTGTCCCAAGGTCATGTTTTCCATGATGTCGGGTTTGTCCGGGAAATTTCGCATTGAATCGCGCAGGCGGATCGTGTCCCAGCCTGGGCAGTCCAGTTCGGCTTCTACTATCCAATTCGGCCACTCATCAATCATGCCGACCATGATCTCTTCCACGAAGTATTCGTCCATGGTTGTCGCACTCCAAACTCTTGCGTTAGTGGAGCTTGGATACTATCTCCACGTCCCGAAGGGTTGCATATGGCAGGGATTCCCCATCGTCGTAACCGCCATGGGTTGGAAACGCTGCACTGGAGACAGTCTATAAAAGGGGGGCATGAAAGTGGGGGGCGCGATCACTGGAGGAGAGTGGCGCCGCGGGGGGCGATTTACGGTTTTGCTGGAAGGGGCGATGCCAGGTCATGTGCTGCGCAAGCCCGATGCACGCTGCATAGTCAGCGGTGCCTTTAAGGGCCAGCGCAGCCTTCGGCAGCGGCTACGATGCCAGTTGCTTTTGCTGTTGAGCTTGCGCAGCTCTTCATAGGTGGCCGACTGCTCGACCACTGCCACGCATACGGCAAGTGCCACGAAACCCTTGGAAAAAACACGCTTGCGGCGCCGTTTGGATGGGAAGGTGGGCCAGTCCAGCAGCGCTGTGATCAGATCGAAGAGGTCTTGCATTGCGTCCCTGCCAGGTCAATGTCCGGTGCATCCTGATGTTCGCGCAAGCACGTGGCAACCCGCTGTTCCTGCAGGGTTAGTAGGCCAAGCCTGCGTGGGTTGCAGCACATCCAGCAGGAACAGAGCTTGCCATGGTTGGCGAACATGCCCGCACCTTGGGGCGTGCCTTGGGTCCCGTCCCACAAGCGGGTCTGGTGATGTGCGTAGTATTTCGCCTTGATTCGACGCGTGTCGTGTCGTCCTTGAGCTCTCGACATATCAGCCTCCAATAGCCAAAGACGACAAAGCCCCGGCAAATGGCTTTGGCGAGGCTGGCGATTTGGAAGGCGTGATGCTACGAGGAAATAGTGGCAAAGCTTGGCTGAGCGAGTCAAGTCATCAGTCGGCGTAGTATTGGCTCAATGAATGAATTTCGCAGCTGTGAACGCAATCACGGCCACTGCAGTTGCCGTGCTGAAAAACCATGTTGTCTGGTTGGTGAATCCCTCTGCCATAGCCGTTTTCAGTTCGGCAATGTCCGTTTTGGTCGCCATGTTCTTCTCAACGCTTTCAAACCGGGTTTCCAAGCGTATAAGTTTTTCCTTGATTTCCGTCGTGGCATTTTCCAATGCGGTAACGCGAGCTTCCATTTCATCATCTCCTGGGGGGAGGTCCCCACCGTTAGTGGAGCGACCAATCTTCCGCGACTTTCTGGCTGCACCGAATGAGGCAGCCGAAGCGTTCGAACTCATCCATCCCTGTCGTGATTGAATGTGCAAGTCATCAGGGTAGGGCTGTGGTTCGAACGCTTCAAGGGTGGCCAGCGAAATCAGAACGGTCCTACGCGGGGTCTGACAGAATGGTAGGTGCCTGCATCACGAATGCTCCGAAGCCACCCCCATCACCTCCCGCGCCCGATGCCGCTCCTCCACCAGCGGAATCTCCTGATGCTGCGCGTCATACAGCTTCCCGCCACTGAAATAATCCCCCTCTCGCAACGCCGCCACATCCCGATACTGCAAGCTGCGCTCGGTACCCGCGACAAACACCGACTGCTGATCGGAGTTGCCCGCCGTGAAGTGGTTGTACGTCAGGTTCAGCACAATCGCCATGATCGCCGAAGAACTGATCCCCGAGTGAAAGATGGTCGCGAACCAGGTGGGAAAATGATCGTAAAAATTCGGTGCGGCGATGGGGATCATGCCAAAGCCAATCGAGGTGGCGACGATGATCAGGTTCATGTTGTTGCGGTAGTCGACCTTGGACAGGGTGCGAATGCCGCTGGCCGCCACGGTACCGAACAGCACGATGCCGGCACCGCCCAGCACCGAAGTCGGCACGGCGGCAATGATGCGGCCCATCACCGGCAACAGGCCAAGGATGACCAGGAACACGCCGCCGGTAGCCACCACATAGCGGCTTTTCACCCCGGTGACCGCCACCAGGCCCACGTTTTGGGCGAAGGCGCTCTGGGTGAACGAGCCGAAGATGGGCGCCAGCAGGCTGGACAGCATGTCGGCGCGCAGGCCGTTGCCCAGGCGTTTGGCGTCGACCTTGGTGCCGATAATTTCACCCACGGCGAGGATGTCGGCGGAAGTTTCCACCAAGGTCACCATGATGACGATGCACATGGAGATGATCGCCGCCACATGGAAGCTCGGCATGCCGAAGTGAAACGGGCTGGGCAAACCAAACACTGGGCCCTGGCTGACGGTGGAGAAGTCGGCCATGCCCAGCAGGCTGGCGATCACCGTGCCGATGACCATCGCCAGCAGAATCGACAGCCGCGAGACGGCCGCACTGCCGACCTTGCTCAGCAGCAGCACCAGCACCAGGGTCAGCGCGGCCAGGCCGATGTTGCCCATGCTGCCGAAATCCTCGGCGCGGCTGTTGCCGCCCATGGCCCAGCGCGCCGCCACCGGCATCAGTGTCAGGCCGATGGTGGTGATGACGATGCCCGTGACCAATGGCGGAAAGAAGCGGGTGATGCGCGAGAACACTGGCGTGATCAGCAGGCCAATCAATGACGCCGCCATTACCGCACCCAGAATCGAGGCCACGCCGCCGCCTTCCTGGCTGCCGACGATCGCCACCATGGTCGCCACCCCCGAGAACGATACCCCTTGCACCAGCGGCAACTGGCAGCCGAAAAATGGCACCCCCAGGGTTTGCAGCAAGGTGGCAAGGCCACCGGCAAACAGCGAGGCGGCTACCAGCAGGCCGATTTCAGCGGGTGACAGCCCCGCCGCCTGGCCAATGATCAACGGTACGGCGACGATCCCGCCGTACATGGTCAACACGTGTTGCAGCCCGTACGCCATGTTGGCGAACAGGCCCAGGTTTTCATCTTCGGGGCGGACAGCGGCTGGCGGGGACTCGATCATGATGGTGGTACCCTGATTTTTGTTGTGGGCTTACTGTATTCAATGTTGGTCGCATATGTCCATATTGATTGTATACAATTCGTCGGCCTGTGAATCTCCAGGCCGCGGGGCCCACCGAGGGCGTACAGAACCGAGTTTGTGGTATATCCTGCGCGCCCGATAAGGACGCAGATCTACAGGACGTTACATGCTCAAATGGATTGGCAAGGTGCTGGGCAGCAGCGCTGGCGCGACTTCCCCAGCCCCCACCGCGGTCTGGCTGCAACGCCTGCACACTTACCTGGCACCCCTGGATAGATTGTCCGGCGGCGGGTTGGCCGGCGAGGTACTGGCTTATGTCCGCGATGGCGATGGCCCGCAGGTACTGAGCGAGTTGGCGCGGCTCGATGGTGTTGCTGACGCGCTGCATCTGATGCAAGGGCACGCTTGCCGCGTCGGCAGCCTGGGCCCCGCGCTGTATGACGACATGACCGGCGTGTCACCCACGCAGCTGCTGCGCTGGGCCCGCGCCTTGCAGGCCGCTGCCGCTCAACTGCGCCACCCGCGCTTCGGCATCCCCATGGCGGACGGGTCGCACTGGGCCGAGATCCTGTTGATGCACAGCGTCGACCGGCGCCGTGATCCCCGCGCGGACGTCAGCCGGATTTGCCAGTGCATCGACGCTACGCTGATGGAGGCTACGCTGGTGGAGGCGCAGTTGCCCCCCACCGCGTTGCTGACCGCCTGTTTCGGCGGCACCCATCTGGGGTTTGCCTGCGATTACGGTATCTATCTGATCAAGAACCTGCCGGGTTATTCCGAGTGGGTGGTGCGCCATGCCGATGTCTTGCGGCCTCTGGTGCTGGCCGGGGATATGTACACCAAGTCCCAGGTCATGGCATTGATGACCACCCTCGATCTGGCTGCCTTGGGCGCGCTGGCCGTGCCGCTGTGCGAGATGGCCTGTGGCGGTAACCGTGAAGTGCGCGAACAGGCCGAGCCACTGGTGCGCGCCTGCCAGGGCGGGGCGCTGGCGCCGTTATCGAACCTGGCGCGCCAGGGTAAGCCGGAGCAGCGCAGTCATGCCCTGCGCCTGCTCTGGGCTTTTGCCGATCAGGCCCAGGACGCCGCACTGCGCACACAGGTGCTGGACCTGGCCCGCCAGGATCGCGCCGCCTCGGTGCGCAGCCTGATTGACGAATGGCAGGCACCCGAGGTCGCCACCCCATTGGCGGTTGACTATGACGTGCCGGTGATTGATTGGGCGGTTCGCCTTACCGCAGCTCAGCTCGACGCGCTCGAGCAGCTGTGCGTCGCGCTCAATGACGATGATCGCACCGCCGTCAGCCTGGACGCGCTCACTGCCTACCTGGGCAGCGCAGACGTGAGCGTACCGACAGCGGCGTCCCCTGTCAGCGACTACAGGCTTGCTCCCGTCATCGAAGCATTGGCGCAGAGCCAGGCAATGACGCCGGTGCTGCTGTTCAAGGTGCTGGTGTTCTTCGACGCCCTGCAGGCACCCAGCGGTGGCCTGGGCGGGGCGGCGCAGGCGGGATTTGATGCGCTCCACCTGACCTGCGGCCAGCCAACCTTGATGGGCCTGGCCCAGTTGCTGGTGGCCAGCGGTCGCGATGGCGATGTGCTGTGGCGCGACCACTGCCGCTTTTCCTTTGCCGACGTGTGGGGGGACGATGCCGTGGTGCCTTACCTGGCGCTGCATGTGCAGGGGCTGGAGCACGCCCTGGCCCATCTCGATGACTATTTCAGCTCCACGGTGTACCGCGCCATTGCGCGTGTGGCACCGTTGGCAGCGCCGTTGCTTGAGCGGGTGTTCGCCATCGCCCTGGGCGCCAATCAAGTCGAGCGCGTGCAGGCTCAGCGCGCCTTGGCACAGGTGCCCGGCAAGGAGAGCTGGCTGCTCGCCGGCCTTGCCTCGGGCAAGGCCGACGTACGTTTGCAGTCCGCCCAGTGGCTGGGCAGGGTGGGCCATGAGCCCGCCGTTGCCGCCTTGGAGCAGACACTGGCCAAAGAGAAAAACGACGCCGTGCGCACCGCCCTGCTGGACGTACTGGAAGGCCTGGGGCAGCCCGTGGAGCAATACCTGGATCGCCATCAGTGGCTGGCCGAATGCACACGCGCAGCCGCCAAGGGCGTACCCAAGGACCTCACCTGGTTCCCATGGGATACCCTGCCAGGGCTCCGCTGGGCCGACACTGACGAGCCACTGCCCTTGGCAGCGGTACAGGGCATGCTCGCCCAGGCGGTCAAGCTCAAAAGCGCCGAACCAGGGGCTTCGTTGCGACGCTTCTGTAGCCTATTCGCCCCCCATGAGCGCGAGGCGTTTGGTCAGTTCGTGCTGCAAGCGTGGCTGCAGGAAGACACCCGCCCCATCCCTGCGCAACAGGCTCAGGCCCTGGCCGACAGCCGGGCGCACTCGACCTTGCAGTACATTCAGCGCTATCCCCAGCACTACCAGGGCAGCCCACTGCTGGGCAAAAGCCACGCAGAACTGGTCGCACGTTTCCTGCCCGCCCTGCTGCGCCAGCCCGCGGGCTCGGCGGTGGCCAGCAAAGGGCTGCTGGCCGTGGTGGCGGCCTGCGCCGGCGCCCAGGCCGCGCCCCTGGCCTTGCGCTACCTCAAGACCTTCTACGGCACCCGCGCGCACCAGGGCAAGGCGCTGATCGCCATGCTGGGCTGGATTGACCACGACTCGGCTGCTCAGGCCCTGCTGTCGCTGGCCAGCCGTTTCCGCACGCGCAGCTTCCAGCAAGAGGCAATCACCCACGCCAGAGCGCTGGCCAAGCGCAAGGGCTGGGCCGTGGCGCAGCTGGCCGACCGAACCCTGCCGTCCGCAGGCTTCGATGAGCAGGGTGTGCTGGAGCTCAGTTACGGCGAGCGCAGTTTCACCGCCCGCCTGCTGCCGGATTTCAGCGTGGAGCTGTTCAATGGCGACGGCAAGAAAATCGCTGCATTGCCAGAGCCTCGCCAGGACGACGACGCCGAGGAAGCCAAGGCGTCGAAGCAGCACTACAGCGGCGTCAAGAAAGCCCTGGCCACCATCGTCCAGCAGCAGACCGCACGGCTCTATGATGCGTTGTGCACGGGGCGGGACTGGGCGTTCGCCGACTGGCAGCGGTACCTCAATCAGCACCCCGTGATGCGCCACCTGTTGCAGCGCCTGATCTGGGTGCAGGTCGAGAACGACCAGGTGGTGGCGATCTTCCGGCCCCTGGACGACGGCAGCCTCACCGACAGCGATGACAACCCCCTGCAACTGGGCGACGAAGCTCGGGTGCGTCTGGCCCACGAATCACTGTTGAGCGCAGACGAAGTGGCCCAGTGGCAGTCGCATCTGGTGGATTACGCGGTGACGCCACTGTTCCAGCAACTGGGCAAAGGCGTGTATCGCTTGCCCGAGGCGCCAGATGATCCCTATACGCTGAAGGATTTCCAGGGGCATTTGCTGGACACCTTCGCCTTGCGCAACCGGGCGCAGAAACTGGGCTACACCCGCGGGGGCACCGAGGACGGTGGCTGGTTCTACACCTATGAAAAATCCTTCGTCAGCCTGGGCCTGGCGGCGGTCATCCGCTTCACCGGCAACCCATTGCCCGAAACCAACCGTACCGTGGCCTTGCTGGACCTCACCTTCTACCGCCGCGATCAGTCGCTGGACCTGGCCGACGTGCCGCCCATCCTGTTGTCCGAGTGCTACCACGACCTGCGCCTGATAGCGGCACAGGGCACCGGCTTCGACCCCCAATGGAAGACGCGCAGTGAATATTGACGCCCCCCTCAAGGCGCCGGCCGAGCAGGCCCACGCCGCCGAATTGAGTCGCCTGCAGCAACACGATGCCGGGCCGCGTCCCCAAGGCTGGAAGCTCTCGCCCCGTGCCGTGCGCGCGTTCATTCTGGGCGATGCGGGCGTGCAGGTGTCACGCAAGTTCTACGGTGATGATGCACTGGTCGACCGCTGCATCGTGACCTTGATGAGCAACCGCGGCCTGATGTTGGTAGGCGAGCCGGGCACCGCCAAGTCCATGCTGTCGCAGCTGTTGGCCGCCGCCATCAGCGGGCATTCGTTGTGCACGGTGCAGGGCACCGCAGGCACCAGCGAAGAGCAGATCCGCTATGCCTGGAACTACGCCTTGCTGCTGGCCGAAGGCCCCACCCAGCGCGCGCTGGTGCGTGGCCCCCTGTACGAGGCCATGAGCCGCGGCACCCTGTGCCGGGTAGAGGAAATCACCCGCATTCAACCTGAGATCCAGGACAGCCTGATCAGCCCCATGTCGGACAAGGTGCTGCACGTGCCTGAGCTCAGCGGCCCCCAGGCCACCGTGTTTGCCGCGCCGGGCTTCAATATCCTGGCCACCGCCAACCTGCGCGATCGGGGTGTGCACGAGATGTCCAGTGCCCTCAAGCGCCGCTTCAATTTCGAGACCGTGCGCCCCATCAGCGACCGCCGCCTGGAAACCCAGCTGGTGCGCGAACAGACCCAGGCCTTGTTGCAGCAGGCTCAGGTGCAGGTCGAACTGGGGCCCGACGTACTCGAACTGCTGGTGACCGCTTTCAACGACCTGCGCCACGGCGCCACCGCCGAAGGCACGCTGGTGGAGCGGCCGACCGCTGTCATGTCGGCGGCCGAGGCCGTGGCGGTGGGTTATGCGGCCTGCCTGGACGCGCACTATTTCGGCAGCGGCGAAGTGGGTGGCGAGCACATCGCGCGTCAGCTGATCGGTACCGTGCTCAAGGACAACCCCGAGGATGGCGGCAAACTGAGGCACTATTTCGACGTGGTGGTACGCCAGCGTGCCCGCCAGCAACCGCAATGGCAGCGTGTGCTTGAGGCGCGGCGTGAACTGGAGCGCTAGCCCCTTGCTCGACAGTGCCAGCCTGCGCGCGGTGGGGCAGCGGCTGATCAGCGACGAACTGGTGCTGTTTGGCGTGCGCCATCACAGCCCCGGCTGTGCCTGGCACGTGCAGCAGCTGTTCGCCAGCCATCCGCCCAGCGTCGTCCTGGTGGAAGGCCCGCAATCGTTCGATACGCTGATCCCCTCGCTGGTGCACCCGCAGGCGCGGCTGCCCCTGGCCATCTACACCTATGCGGCGCAGGCGGGTGAGGGGGGCGTGCGGCGCGCGGCGTATTACCCGTTCTGCGAGTATTCCCCCGAATGGGTTGCCCTGCGCGAAGCCGCCAAGCGCGGTATCGCGGCACGCTTCATCGACCTGGAGTACGCCGAGCAGTGTGCCCTTGAATCGGCCACCACGGCGTCTGATCACGAATGCCTGCTGGATGAGCGCCACTACGGGCGCAGCGACCACTTGCAGCGCTTGGCCGGGCAACTGGGCTGCCGCGATCACGAAGCGTTGTGGGAACACCTGTTCGAGGTGCCCGCGACCCGCCGTGACTGGCGCGAACACCTGATCGCCGTGGCGGGCTATTGCCAGCTGACCCGCCTGGACTGCACAGCCAGCCAATTGCAGGCCGATGGCACCCTGGCTCGCGAAGCGCAGATGGCCTGGGAAATCCAGCAGGCCCTGGCAACGCGTGCGCCGGGGGATGGCCCGGTGCTGGTGGTGCTCGGCGGCTTGCATGCCGTGGCGCTGGCCGATTTGCTGGCCGCGCCGGTAGCGCGTCCGGCCAGGCAGGCCGGCGGCGACGGCGAACAGGGTTGTGCACTGATTCGCTACAGCTTTGATCGCCTGGAGCGCTTGAACGGTTACGCGGCGGGCATGAGCGCTCCAGCCTGGCACCAGCGGGTGTGGGAGGCCCAGCTCAAGCAGATCGGTCAGGGCCAGGCAGCGCCGGCCCGCGCGCGGCAGCACGCCGCCCTCGAGGTGCTGTTCGAGGTGGCCGCCGAGGTGCGGGAGCACCAGATTGCCTTGCCCTTGCCGGCCATCAGCGCCGCCTACGAGCAGGTGCTGCGCCTGACCACCCTGCGCGGGCGGGATGCGCCCACCCGCGTTGACGTGGAGGACGCCATCATCAGTTGCTTCATCCAGGGCGACGCCGACGCCGAGGGTGCCTGGGTTCGCCAGGCGGCGCAGCGGTGTTTCACCGGCCATGCCCTGGGCCAGGTACCGCCGGGTACGCTGACGCCGCCGCTGGTGCAGGATGTGCTCAACCGCGTCTGGCGGCAGCGCCTGAAAGTGCACGATACCCAACCACGACGTGTGGTGTTGGACCTCTACCGTCGTGCCGAACACCGCCGAACCAGCCAGATGCTGCATGGCCTGGCGTTGCTGGACATTCCCTTTGCTTATCGCCTGCGGGGCCCGGATTTCGCCAGTGGGCACGCCGTGCACTTGTTGCAGGAGCACTGGGAATACAGTTGGTCGGGCAACACCGAGGCCGCCCTGGTAGAAGCCTCGATGATGGGCGTCAGCCTGCCCCAGGCCGTCGCCTGGCGCTTTGCCCAGCAGTTGGAAGGGGCGATGCGCGATGGCAAGGCTGACGCCCAGGCGGCCACTTCCCTGATGGTGCAGGCCTGTGTGCTGGGTTTGCAGGGCCAGCTGGATTTGGTGCTGAGTTGGCTGAGCGAAGCCCTGGGCGCGGATGGCCAATTCGACCGGCTGGTGGCAGCCGCCGGCAGCCTGGCAGTGTTGCTGGAGGCCCGCGAGCCGCTGCAGACGGCCGGGCTTGCAGGCTTGGGGGCCATGCTGGCGCGTGCCTATGAACGAGCCATTTACCTGGGGGGACAGGCGCCGGGGCAGGGCGATCCGATGGGCTATATCCAGTGCCTGCTGCACCTGCGCGAACTGCTGCTGGGGCCGGCTGGCCACGGGCTGGAAAGCGAGTTGTATTGGCACATGGTCTCCAGCGCCTATCAGCGCCCGGCCAATGCCCTGGTGCGCGGTGCCTGCGCCGGGCTGCTGTATCTGGCCACGCGCTTGAGCCCCGCGCAACTGGCCAGCGACCTGGCAGGGCATCTGCGCGGCCTGGCCGAGCCCCAGCAGGCCGTGGCCTTCGTACGCGGTCTGCTGGCGACTGCCCGGGAAACGGCGTGGCAACTCCCCGAACTGCTGCGGGTGCTGGACACCCTGTTTGCCGAGTGGGGCCAGGAGCAGTTTGTCGCGTGCCTGCCCGAATTGCGTCTGGCCTTCGCCGACCTGACGCCGCGTGAAACCGACCGCGTCGCCAGCCAAGTGGCCGCGCTTCATGGCGGCCGCGACCTGGGCAGCCTGCGCGCCGACGCGGTGACGGCCGAGCAGATGCAGGCCAATCTGAGGGCGTCGGGCCAACTGCTGCAGGTCTTGGCCGCTGATGGCCTGGACGGCTGGGTGAACGCATGACGCCCCTGGAGCGCTGGCGCCTGGTGCTGGGCAAGTACGCCGATGCGCCGCTGGGCGAGCAGGGGGCAGGGGCCAGCCTGCACGGGGCGGCCGCGCGGATGGACGCGGCCCTGGAGTACCTGTACGGCCGTGAGTACCAGGGCCGAGGCACGCGCGAGGATGGCCGGGACGGCTCTCTGGAGCCCTCGCAGGTCACCCTGGTGACGTGGCTGGGGGAGGTGCGCGAGCTGTTCCCCACAGCCACTGTGGAGGTCATCGAACAGCATGCCCTGGACCGTTACGGCCTGACCGAACTGGTCACCGACCCGCAGGCCCTGGAGCGTCTGGAACCCAATCAGGCGTTGCTGCGCACCTTGCTTGCCGTGCGCAGCCACCTGCACGGCGAAGTGTTGCAGATGGCGCGGGGCATCGTGCGCCAGGTGCTGCAGCAGATTCGCCTGCGGCTCGAACCGCAGGTGCGCCAGGTGCTGTCGGGGCGCCTTGACCGCCAGCGCCACTCGCCGCTGGCGGTTGCGCGCAACTTCGATGCCTGGGGCACGGTGCGCCGTAACCTCAAACACTACGACACGCAACAGCGCCGCCTGGTGGTGGAGAAGCTCTATTACTTCGCGCGCAATACCCGCCGCCTGCCCTGGGACGTCATCCTGTGCGTAGACCAGAGCGCCAGCATGGCTGACTCGGTGATTCATGCGGCGGTGATGGCGGGCATTCTGGCGGGGCTCCCGGCGCTGCGGGTCAAGATCGTGGTCTTCGACACGGCAGTGGTAGACCTCAGTGGTTATGTTGACGACCCGGTGGAGCTGTTGATGCGTGTGCAGTTGGGCGGTGGTACCGACATTGGCCAGGCGCTGCGCTACTGCGCCCAGTGGGTGGAAAATCCCCAGCGCACGGCGTTGGTGTTGATCAGCGATTTCTACGAAGGGGGCTCGGCCAGTGAAATGCTGCGCCGCGTAAAGCAATTGACCGAGGCACGGGTGACGCTGCTCGGCCTGGCGGCCTTGGACGAGCAGGGCGAACCGCGCTATGACCGGCACATGGCGGCGCAATTGGCCGAATGCGGCATGACCACGGCGGCCCTCAGCCCACAGGGCCTGGCGCAATGGCTGCTCAAGGTGATCTCGTGAGCGAACTCAGGCAGGCATTGTTGGCCCAGCTGTCGCGCCTCGACGAGGCGGCGTTCGTCGCGCTGGCCAATCGCGGATTGTACCGCCGCGCCTGCAAGGACCTGGACAGCCACCCGCCCAGCCTGCGCGAGGAGGCAGCAGATGAGCTGGTGCTTGAGTGTGACGGCCATAGGGTGTGCTTCGACGCGCGCGGTGTGGCCTTTGCCCGCTGCGCGTGCCCGGCCAGTGGCGTGTGCCAGCACATCCTCACGGCGGCCCTGAGCCTGCAGCAGGCGCCGCAGGATGCGCTGCCTAACGTGGCCGTGCAGCAGGCGCATTTGTCCGAACTGCGTCAGGCGTTGCTCGACATCCCCCACGCTCAACTGCTCAAACACGCCGGCAAGGCCGGGTATCGATGGGCATTCGAGTGGGTACAGGGGCTGGAGCGCCAGCAGGCGCTGCAGGTGACCGGGCAGCAGCACTTGGTGATCACCCTGGGCCAGCCGCCTGTGACGCTGCGCTATCTGGGCGGCCCTTTGCAGGGCATGCTGGTTGAGCCGGCGGCTACGGCCCGCACCCGCTATCAGGTGGCCGCGGTGTTGGCTGTGCAGCACGCCGCAGGGCAGGGCTGGGTGGCGCCGCAACCGGTGGCGCGGGCAACCGAGGATGCCGGGGCCTCGCCCCACGAGGCTTCCCGACACCGGTTGCGTCAGCAGGCCCGGCAGCTGCTGGAGGCCGCCGTGGGGTTGGGGCTGGCGCACCTGTCAGCAGCCATGCAGCAGCGTTTCGTGACCCTGGCCGTGTGGGCCCGGGGGGCGCACTACCCGCGGCTGGCCCTGTCGTTGCAGCGCCTGGCCGATCAGGTGCAGCAACTGCTCGAACGCTCGGCGGGGGCAGACACTCAGCGGCTGTTGCATGAGCTGAGCCGTTGCTACGGTTTGCTGCAGGCGCTGCACAGCGCCGCCGCCCGTGGCCAGGCACCTGCGCACCTGGTTGGGCAAGTGCGCTCTCGCTATGTGCCCACGGCCTCGCTGGAATTGTGGGGGCTGGGTGCCAGTGCCTGGCGATCCGCCTCCGGCTATCTGGGGCTGACCCTGCTGTTCTGGAGCCCGGCGCAGCAGGGTTTCCTGTCGGCCAGCGAGGTGCGGCCGCAGCTACAGGGCGGTGTCGATCCGCTGCTGCGCTACACCCTGCCAGGCCCCTGGACCGGGTTGGGCTCGCCGGCACAGGCCAGCGGAAGGCGGCTATCGTTGCAAAGCGCGCAGGTCAATGCCCAGGGGCGCCTGTCGCTCGCCGAATCCGTGGTGGCGGTGGTTCACGGGGAGCTGACGGCTGCCCAGTTGCAGCAGTTGCCGGCCATCAGCGATTGGCAACAATTGCCCCATCGGCACCGGGCCTGTGATCACAGCCTGCTGGCGTCTGCGCAGCCGATGCTCGATTGGGTGGTGCTGGCGCCGGCGGGCATGGATGCCTTGCATTTTGATCCGGCGCGGCAGGTGCTGGTGTGGCCGATGCGCGACCTCAACGGTGCGTGGTTGAACCTGGAACTCAGCTACTCGCCCTACACCCGGCAGGCCATTGCCAACCTGGAGGCCATGGCCGGGCAACCCTGGCGCCCGGACACCCGCTGGGTGGCCCGCTTGCAGGCCCGGGGGGCAGGCTGGGTGGCCGAGCCGCTGAGTACCTTCTGCCTGGCGGATGGCGCGGTGGTTGACGTGCACTTCGCGCCGTCCTCGCCGCAGCACCCCGCGCTTGTACCCATCCCAGCACCCCAAGCGGAGCGTTCTGTCCCCGATGCGCCGGCGGGCTGCCCGACCCTGGCGGCATTTGCCCTGTGGCTGTGGCAGCAGGCCGAACGCGGTGTTCAGGCCTGCCCGGTACTGGAGCAGGCATTGCAGCAATGGGCCGCGCGCCTGCACGCCGCAGGTTACAGCGCCATCGAGCGCACCGCGCCGGGGACCGGGCTGAGCGCACGTTTGATCATCGCTCATTACCTGTGTCTGCAATACCAGCACCTGGCTCGGGACGCGGATGAGGCACCACACGGCTAATCATTCCTGCTGGGAATCATTGCTTGAATATTCGCAAATGGAAACGAACTATCCCTCGCGGCAATACTCCCCTTAAATAAGACGGAGAAACTGCCCATGCCCTTTTGCAAGCCCCTGCTACTCGCCCTGGCGCTGTCCTGCCCATTGCTCGCCACCGCCCAGGACGTCCTGCCGCCCACGCTGCCCACCCAGCAAGACAGCCGCCTGATCGAAGTCGCCACCTCGCCGCATATCTGGAACGGTGCTGCCGTCACTGCCGATGGCCGCATCTTCGTGTCGCTGACCCAGTCCGAAGGGCCGGGCATGTCGCTGGCCGAGGTGGGCAAGGACGGGCAGTTGCACCCCTATCCCGATGCGCAATGGAACAGCTGGAACGCTGCCGAGCCCGGCAAGCACTTCCTGCACGTCAACGCCTTGCGCGTCGGCCCCGATGGCAAATTGTGGGCAGTGGATGCCGGCAACACCGGCATCAACACCGGTGCCCATGCGGTGCCGGGGGCGGGCAAGCTGGTGCGTATTGACCTGACCACTAACCAGGTGGACAAGACCTACACCTTTGACAGTGCGATTCAGAAGGACAACAGCTACTTCGACGACGTGCGCTTCCGTTCGCGGCTGGCCTATCTGACCGACCCGGGTGCCGTGCGCCTGGTGGTGCTGGACCTGGACAGTGGCAAGGCGCGCACGGTGCTGGAGGGGCATGAACTGTCCATCGACCACCTGCCGATGTACGCCGATGGCCAGAAGCTGTTCATCCCCAATGGCCAGGAAAAACGCGTGGGGCTGGATCAACTGGAGGTTTCGCCCGACGGCCAGTACCTCTATTACCAGGCCATCCCCGGGCCGCTGGCGCGCATCGCCACGCGCTATATCAACAACCCGACACTGTCGGCCAAGGACGTCGAAGCCCACGCCGAACATTGGCTGGACACCTGGAGCACCGGCGGCACGGCCATTGATGCGGCGGGCAATATCTACGCATCGGACGTCAACACCCGCAGCGTCAAGCGCATCGCCCCGGACAAGACCGTGACCACCGTGGTGGCCGACCCGCGGCTGGTGTGGGTGGACGCGCTGTGGATTCAGGACGGCTACCTGTACCTGCCCGCGGCGCAGATCAACCGCACCCCGGCAACCACGGGCGGCAAACCGTCGACCGTGCAGTATCCGGTGCACTTGTACAAAATCCGCATCGACGCCAAGCCATCCCCCCTGGACCACGCCTGACCCGTAGCCGAATCGCGTCGCCCGCATCGCGACTAAAGTCGGCTCCTACGCCGTCCGTGGTAGGAGCCGGCCTTGGCCGCGATGCAGACGACACCGTCGTACAGCAGCTGGCCGCGCCCATCCCTTCAGGCCCCCAACAACCCTGTGCCAACAGCCACAATCAGGAACACCCCCAGCACCGCCCGGTACACAATGAATGGCCAGGTGCTGAACCGCTCCAGAAACTTCATCAGCCCCCAAATGGCAAAAAACGCCGAGATGCTGGCAATCACCAGGCCGAACGCCAGATGCCCCCACGCCTGGGCGCCAATGCCGGCACGCAGTAGCACCCACAGCTCCTTGAGCCCGGCCAGGGCGATGGCCGGCAAGCCCAGCAGGAAGGAAAACCGGGCGGCCTCTTCGCGCTTGAAGTTGAGAAACAAGGCCGCCGTCAGGGTCGAACCCGAGCGCGACACCCCCGGGATCAGCGCGCCCACCTGGGCGATGCCGACGATCAGCGCATCACGCAGGCGCATCTGGTCCATGTCCCGTCGATGCCTGCAACTCAGCTCGGCGCCGGCCAGCAGCACGGCCATCACCAGGCACGAGACACCGATCACCATCAACCCGCGCAGCGGCGAGTTGCAGCTGTTGAGCAGCGGGCCCAGCAGTACTCCGAAAATGACGATGGGAATGGTGGCCAGAATGATCGCCACGCCCAGCTTGAACCACGGGCTGTCAAAGTCGCCCTCGCGCACGGCGCTCACGCTGCCGCTGACCACCTGGCGCACGTCGCTCCAGAAATAGCTGACCACCGCCGCCAGCGCCGCCAGTTGCATGGCCGCCGAGAATGCCGAACCCGGGTCAGGCCAGCCCAGCAGGGCAGGGACGATGCGCATGTGCGCGGTGGATGAAATGGGCAGCAGCTCGGAAATACCCTGGATCACGCCCAGAATGCCGATTTGCACATAGTCGAGGGAAGCAAAGCCGGTATCGAGGCCGGCGGCGCACAGGGTTGTTGCCAAGGTGATGTCCTGCAGAAGGGAGGCTGAAAATCAGAGCGTAGCCGGGAAGCATGACGAGTAAACGCCACGCTTCAGGCAGCCGCTTAATTTCATCTCTGCGCGGCCGGGGCCAACCCTTCTGTGTTCAGCGGCGCAGTGCGCAGCCGATAGGCCACCGCCAACAGCCCCAGCCACACCGGCATCAGGTACACCGACAGGCGCATCGACGGTGTCAGGAACATCACCAGCACGATCCCGGCCAGAAACACCAGGGTCAGGTAGTTGCTGATGGGGTAGCCCCAGCTGGGATAAGCCGTGGCACGCCGTTGCTGGCGCTTGAATTTCAGGTGCGTGATGGTGATCACCACCCAGTTGAGCACCAGCGCCGACACCACCAACGCCATCAGCAGACCAAAGGCATCGCCCGGCATCAGGTAATTGATCACCACGCAGGCACCCGTGGCCAGCGACGAAATACCCAGCGCCACCACCGGCACCCCGCGACGGTTCACCCGCAACACCGCCGCCGGTGCATTGCCCTGGCGGGCCAGGCCGAACAGCATGCGGCTGTTGCTGAACACGCAGCTGTTGTAGACCGACAGCGCGGCGGTCAGCACCACGGCGTTGAGCACGGTAGCGATGACGTTGCTGTTCAGCGCATGGAAAATCAGTACAAAGGGGCTGCCGCCGGTCACCACCTTCTCCCATGGGTACAGCGACAGCAGCACTGCCAAGGCGCCGATGTAGAACAGCAGGATGCGCCAGATTACCTGGTTGGTGGCCTTGGGAATGCTGCGCTTGGGGTCGTCGGCCTCGGCGGCGGTGATGCCCACCAGTTCCAGGCCGCCGAACGAGAACATGATCACCGCCATGGCCATCGCCAAGCCGCTCAGGCCGTGAGGGAAGAAACCGCCGTGGGCCCACAGGTTGCTGATGCTGGCCTGTTCGCCACCGGTGCCGGTGGCCAGCAGCCAACCGCCGAAAACGATCATGCTGACCACGGCCACCACCTTGATCAGCGAGAACCAGAACTCCACCTCGCCGTAGCATTTGACGTGGGTGAGGTTGATCAGGTTGATCAGCACAAAGCACACCGCCGCCGACGCCCAGGTGGGCACGCCGGGCCACCAGTACTGCACGTACAGGCCCACGGCGGTCAGTTCGGCCATGCCCACCAGCACGTACAGCACCCAATAGTTCCAGCCCGACATAAAGCCTGCGAACGGGCTCCAGTAGCGGTTGGCGAAGTGGCTGAAGGTGCCGGTGACCGGTTCCTCCACCACCATCTCGCCCAGCTGGCGCATGATCGCGAACGCCACCAGGCCGGCAATGGCGTAGCCCAGGATGGCCGCGGGCCCCGCCATGTTGATGGTCTGGGCGATGCCCAGGAACAGGCCGGTGCCGATCGAGCCGCCCAGGGCGATCAGCTGGATGTGGCGGTTCTTCAAGCCTCGGTGCAGCGTCGAGGGTGCAGGCTGACTCATGGTGATGTCCTGATCAGTGAGGGGCGGGCACTGGCCGGTGCCCTGGGTGACGTCATGCAGGGACGATTGCAAATCAGGTGCCAATCACCGCGAAGGGGTTCAGCGCACAGGCTGGGTGCTGTTAATCTGCCTGCCCCTCACACCCGCGCAACGGAACCGAGCCATGTCCGCGATTGACGATTTCGACCTCAAGATCCTGACCCTGCTGCAGGCCAACGGCCGCCTCACCAACCAGGACCTCAGCGAGCTGGTGGGCCTGTCGGCGTCGCAGTGTTCGCGCCGGCGCATCAGCCTGGAACAGGCCGGGCTGATCCTGGGCTACCACGCGCGCCTGGCGCCCCAGGCCATGAATACCCAGATGGTGGCGATGATCGAAGTGCAACTGGTCAGCCACACGCCGGCGCAATCCGAGGACTTCGAGGCCTTTGTGCTGGACGAGGCGGCGATCATCGATACCTACAAAACCACCGGCGATGCCGACTACGCCCTGAAGGTGGCGGTGGCGGACCTGATCGAGCTCAACGCACTGATGGGCCGCCTGGCCAGCAGTGGCAGCATCGGGCACATGAAGACGGCGGTGGTGTTGCAGCGGATCAAGGAAGCGGGCATTGGTGCGCGGTAAAAACGCACCGAAACCGCGCGAGGGTTTGAGCTTTTGCACTCGCGTGGCGCATGGTTTTACTTGTTTGTGCGTGATTCGTGCGAAATATGATTTTTAAATACACATTAATTTTGTTTTTTGCTAATTTCGCGCTCGATTCGGTCATCTGGCTCCTCGGGCCAGGCCGGCCGCCCCAGACTTCCCGGACATCGAGTGCACCATGACCACAGCCGTCGCCCCCAGCTTCCCCCATAGTCGCGTCGAAGATTGCCTGGCCTTGCTGGTGGGCACCGTCATGATCTCCTTCGGCCTGCTGCTGTTGCGCACTGCGGGGATCATGACCGGGGGCACGGCGGGCATCGCGCTGTTGCTGCATTACGCGTTCGGCTTTGCGTTTGGCGTGGTGTTTTTCCTGCTCAACGTGCCGTTTTTCTACCTGGCCGTGCGACGCATGGGCTGGGCGTTCAGCCTCAAGACCTTCCTGTGCATCGGCCTGGTGTCGCTGTTTTCCGACCACCTTGCCGGGCTGATCAGTTTTGCCCGTGTGCAGCCGCTGTATGCGGCGGTGATGGGCAATATCATCCTGGGCACCGGGTTCCTCATTCTGTTCCGCCACCGCGCCAGCCTGGGCGGTCTCAACATTCTGGCGCTGTACCTGCAGCAACGCTTCGGCTGGCGGGCCGGCTGGTTGCAGATGGGCAGCGACGTGCTGATCCTGTCGCTGTCGCTGGCCACCGTGTCGCTGCCGGTGCTGGCCGTGTCGGTGGCCGGGGTGGTGGTGCTCAACCTGATCGTGGCCCTCAACCATCGCGCCGGTCGCTACTGCGCGTAAGTCTTTTTCTGTCTGGAGTTCATCATGTTCGATCACGTTCGTCCCTATGCCGGTGACCCGATTCTGTCGCTGATGGAGGCCTACCAGGCCGACCCGCGCGCCAACAAGGTCAACCTCAGCATCGGCCTGTACTACGACGCCGAAGGTCGCATCCCACAGTTGCCGTCGGTGGCCGAAGCCCAGCGTCGCTGGTTGGCCAGCGAGCAGGGCCCGTCGCTGTACCTGCCCATGGACGGCCTGGCCGATTACTGCGGCCAGGTGCAGCGCCTGCTGTTCGGCGAGCAGGCCCGGGTGCTTGACGAGCGCCGCGTGGCCACCATCCAGACCGTGGGCGGCTCGGGCGCGCTGAAAGTGGGTGCCGACTTTTTGCGCCAGTGGTTCCCGCAGGCGCAGGTGTGGGTCAGCAACCCGACCTGGGAAAACCACCATGCGCTGTTCGGCGGCGCCGGGTTTACCGTCAACACCTACCCGTATTTCGACGCGGCCACCGGCGGCGTGGACTTCGACGGCCTGTGCGCGGCCCTGGCCGAACTGCCGGCGCAGAGCATCGTGCTGATGCACCCGTGCTGCCATAACCCCACCGGTGCCGACCTGCTGCCGGCGCAGTGGGACGCGGTGGTAAAGATCCTCGGCGAGCGCCAACTGATCGCCTTCCTCGACACCGCTTACCAGGGCCTGGGGGAGGGCATGCAAGAGGACGCCTACGCCATCCGCGCCATGGCCGAGGCTGGCTTGACGGTGGTGGTGAGCAATTCGTTCTCGAAGATTTTCTCGCTGTACGGCGAGCGCGTCGGCGGGCTGTCGGTGGTGTGCGCCGATACCGCCACCGCGCAAAACGTGCAAGGCCAGTTGAAGGCCACCGTGCGCCGCAACTACTCCAGCCCGCCCAGCCACGGCGCGCGTCTGGTGGCTGGTGTGCTGGGTGATGAACAACTGCGTGCCCAGTGGCTGGCGGAAGTGGAGCAGATGCGCGTGCGCATCAAGGCCATGCGCACGCAGCTTGCATCGCTGCTGCGCGATGAATGCCCGGATGGGCGTCATGATTATCTGCTGCGTCAGCAAGGCATGTTCAGCTACACCGGGTTGAGCGTTGCGCAGGTGCGGCAGTTGCGCGAGGAGTCGGGGATCTACCTGGTGGACAGTGGGCGGATGTGTTTGGCGGGGCTCAATGAGCACAATGTGGGCGCCGTCGCCCAGGCCATCGCCCGCCTGGCATAACCGGCAATCCCAACCCTGTAGCCGCTGCCGCCAGGCTGCGCTGGCCCTGGAGTGCGCTGGAGATTTCCAGCGAGGCTGCCGGCCAGCGCAGCCTGCGGCAGCGGCTACAGGTTTTCGCGGGTGATGATCTGCAACGGCACAAACACCCGTTGGCTCTGCGCATCAAACTCAGGCCGCTCCTGCAACCCCAGCAACACCTCAATCAACGCCACGCCAATCCCCTGCACCTGGGAATCGATCACCAGGCTCAACACCCCATCCGCCAGCGCCTGCCGTGACAACGGCGTCGACTCCGGCACAATGCTGCACAGCCCATCCCCAGGCGGTCGCTGGCGCAGGGCATGGATCACGCCATCACCGCCACCGCCCACCACGCACAGGCCACACAGATCCGGGTGCCGTGCCAGCAATTCCAGCGTCGCTTCCTCGGTCAGCCGGTCATCATCCAGGTTGATCAGCGCATCGAGCATGCGCAGCCCCGGCGCCTGCGTCTGCAAGTATTCTCGCAAGGCATCCACCCGCGCCTGATGGCCCAAAAACCGATACCCGCCCAGCAGCACCGCGACACTGCCTTCGCGCGTGCCGCACATATGCGCCAGCAACCAGCCCATGGTGCGCCCCACCTGGCGGTTGTCCTGCCCCACGTAGGGCATCTGCCCCTGAATATCCACGTCCGACAGCAATGCCACCACCGGCACCCCCGCCGCACGAATCTGCTCGATGCAGGCATTGATCTGCGGGTCGGTGAAACTCACCACGGCCAGGGCATCGCACTGCACCGCCAACTGTTCGATCTGATGGATGATGGCGGCCGGGCTGCGGTCCACCACGTACTCGAACTGGCACGTGAGGTTGGCGCTGGCGTGGCGCCGCGCCGCGTGCTCGATGGCCGCCGCCAGTTGCCCGTAGAACGCCTGGGCAGTGCCCAGCAGCAGGATGCCGAAGCGGTAGGTGGGGCGGCGTTCCTGGATGCGTTGGCCAATCAGTCGCGCGGCGAAATAGCCCACCGCCTCGGCGGCGTGGAACACCCGTTCGGCCGTGTCGCTGGTCACCGGCGCACGGGCGTTGAGCACCCGGTCAACGGTGGCCACGCTCAGGCCCGCCTGGGCGGCAACGGTGGCAATGGTGGGGCGTTTTTTATTGTTCATGAGGGCCCTTGTGCCTGGCGTGCAAGAAAACTATCAAGCGTGAATCCCTTGCGATGATAGCTTGAGAGTGAATGTCTTCAAGGCATTGAGGGGCAAACAGGCCCTCCCTATATTTTCCGCAAGCGTGCCGCCCAGGCCGCCGACCTTCACGCCTGCGGAGAACAACAACATGACCGACCACAGTGCAACCTTTGCACGCCGTGCGCACCCCGCGCGCCGCGACTATCGATTGACCGGCGAGGACGCCGCTCGCGCGGTGGATCAGGGCCTGGCTTCGGCTACCTGGTACCAATCGCCGATCCCGCGCAAACACCTCAAGGAACTGATGCAGCGCCGCAACGGCCCGGCCCTGCGTGACACCGGCCTGTGGCTGCTGGCCTTGCTGATCACCGGCGCCGCCGGCTGCTGGCTGTGGGGCAGTTGGGCCTGCGTGCCGTTCTTCTTCGCCTATGGCGTGCTGTACGGCAGCGCCGCCAACGCCCGCTGGCACGAAGCCGGCCACGGCACCGCGTTCAAGACCCGCTGGCTCAACGACACGGTCTACCACATCGCCAGCTTCATGATTTTGTTCGAGCCCCAGGTATGGCGCTGGAGCCACGCCCGGCATCACACCGACACCATCATCGTCGGCCGCGACCCGGAAATCGTCGAGCCGCGCCCGCCCAGCTTTGTGAAGATGGTCCTGAGCCTGTTCAGCCTGCCCCATGTCTACAAAACCTTCGGCGCGCTGCTGCGCCATGCCGGTGGCCGCATGGATGAGCAAGAGCAAACCTTCATCCCCGAATCCGAATGGCCGAAGGTGATCTGGACCGCGCGTATCTGGCTGCTGATTCTCGGCATCACCGCCGTCACTGCGGTGCTGTCGCACAGCTGGCTGCCACTGATGATCATCGGCCTGCCGACCCTCTATGGCGGCTGGCTCAACTACGTGTTCGGCGTGTCCCAGCATGTCGGCCTTGCGGAGGATGTGCTGGACCATCGCTACAACTGCCGCACCATCTACATGGGCCCGCTGCTGCGCTTTCTCTACCTGAACATGAACTACCACCTGGAACACCACATGTTCCCCATGGTGCCGTACCACGCGCTGCCGCAACTGCACGAAGCCATCCGCCACGACTGCCCGCCGCCGTACCCCAATCTGCTGGCGGCCTACCGCGAGATACTGCCCACCCTGTGGCGCCAGCGCCGTGACCCCACCTGCCACGTCCGCCGCCCGGTGCCCACCGGCCACGTCCAACCACAAGAGGCCTGACCATGAGCGAGCAATGGATTGATGTGTGCGCCATCGACGACATCGACGAGGAAGACGTGATTCGCTTCGATCACCAGCAGCACAGCTACGCGGTGTACCGCTCGGCCGCCAGCGAGTTCTTCGCTACCGACGGGCGCTGCACCCACGAGGCCATCCACCTGGCCGACGGCCTGGTGATGGACCATGTGATCGAGTGCCCCAAGCACAACGGCCGGTTCGACTACCGCACCGGCAAGGCCCTGGGCGCGCCGGTGTGCGTGAACCTCAAGACCTACCCGGTGCGGGTTGAAGGCGGGCGCGTGCTGCTGGCGGTGAACCCATGAACGCTGCGCCCCTGATCATCGTCGGTGCCGGCCATGCCGGTGGCCGCGCGGCATTGACCCTGCGCGAGCAGGGGTATGACGGTGAGCTATTACTGATCGGCGATGAGCCCCATGCGCCCTATGAGCGCCCGCCGTTGTCCAAGGGCGTGCTGCAAGGCACTGCCGAACTGGAGGGCTACAGCCTGAGCGGCATTGATGAGCTGGCACGGTTGAGCATCGAGCACGTTGCCAGTCGTGCCGTGGACAGGCTGGACGTGCAAGGCCAGCAGGTGCTTCTGGCCGATGGTCGTCGTTTGCCCTACAGCGGCTTGCTGCTGGCCACCGGCGGCAGCGCGCGACGTTTGCCGGGGCTGGCGCCGGGCGTGCGCAACGTGCGCTACCTGCGCACCCACGACGAAGCCCTGGCGTTGCGTGCCAGCCTGCGCGGTGGCGTGCGCCTGGTGGTGGTGGGCGGTGGCTTCATCGGCCTGGAAGTGGCGGCCAGCGCCCGTGCCCTGGGTTGCACGGTGACAGTGCTGGAGGCCGGTCCCCGGCTGGCGGGCCGCGTGCTGCCGCAGGAGGTGTCCACCGCCTTGCTGGCGCTGCACCGCGAGCAGGGCGTGGACGTACGCTTGAACGCGCGCATCGAGGCATTCGAAGGGAGGGAGGACATCGACTGCGTGCGCCTGGACGATGGTACGCGCATCCCCTGCGACAGCGTGGTGGTGGGCATCGGCATGCAGCCCAACATCGGCCTGGCGCAGGCGGCCGGGTTGGCGGTGGGGCAGGGCATCCGCGTCGATGACTGCCTGCGCGCCAGTGCGCCGAACGTGTATGTGGCCGGCGATGTGTGCGAGTTTCGCCTGCACCCTGACGGCCCGTATCAGCGCCAGGAAACCTGGCGCAATGCCGAGGCACAGGGGCGCCATGCGGCGTTGAACATGCTAGGGGCTGCGCAGCCGTTCCAGCAGGTGCCCGGATTCTGGTCCGATCAATACGATCATGGCGTGCAGACGGTGGGCCAGACCGCCGACGTTCTGCCCGCTGCTCGGCGCAACCTGGCCGGCGGTTTTCTGCTGTTCTACCTCGACAGCCAGCAACGCCTGCAAGGCGCCTGCGGGTGGGGGGTGGGCAACAGCGTGGCCAAGGACATCAAGCTGTGCGAACGCCTGATCACCAGCGGCCAACCCCTGAATGCCAGCCAGCTGGCCGACCCCGGCCTGTCGCTGAAAACCCTGCTGAGGAACTGACCATGCCACGTTTGCTGGTGTTTCAATCGCTGTGGGCCATGCTCGATCATCAGGGCCAGCCGACCTTGCCTCTGGAGGCACAACTGGAGAAGATCGCCGCTGCCGGCTACGACGGCATCACCGATCACTTCTGGCAACCGCAGCACGCTCGCCGCCTGAGCCGGTTGGTAGGTGATCTTGGCCTGTCGATAGAAGGGCAGGTGTTTCCGCGCACCGTCGACGATCTGGCCGCGGCCCTGGACGTGGCTGGTCAGTACGGCTGCCATCATCTGACGGTGCAGGCCGATGTGCGGGCGGATTCGGTGGCGCAGGTGCTGCCGCTGCTCAACGGTTGGCAGCGGCTGATCGAGCAGGTGGACTTCCCCGTGTTGCTGGAAACCCATCGGTATCGCATCACCAATGACCTGCCCTTGACGCTGGCGTTGCTGGACGAGTTGCCCAGTCTTAAATTGCTCGCCGACTTGTCGCACTACGTGGTGGGGCGCGAGTTGCCGCAAGATGCCTGCGAGCAGGACGATGAAGCCATCCGCCAGGTGCTGCGGCGCAGTTGGGGCTTTCATGGGCGGGTGGCCAGCAGCGAACAGGTGCAGGTGTCGGTCGATTTTCCCCAGCATCAGGCGTGGGTGCAGCGGTTTCTGGGCTGGTGGCGGTATGGAATGCAGGACTGGCTGACGCGTGAAGTCAGCGCCGACGCCAGCCTGTCGTTCACCTGCGAACTGGGGCCGCCGCCGTACGCCATCACCGGCGCGGATGGCCGCGAGCTGACCGACCGCTGGCAGGAAGCGCTACGCCTCAAGGACCTGATCCGCCACCTCTGGACCGCCACAGCACCGTAGGAGCCGCGCTTGCGCGCGATGAGGCCATGCCTGATACCCGCGGTGGCTGCATCGCGACCAAGGTCGGCTCCTACGCAGGTGCGTACGACCTCAGGTCGGGCATTACCTGAAAAATCGTTTAACCTGTAACGCAATGCGTGTATCGAGGTTGCGTTTTGAAAGGTCTGCCGTTCACCCTCTGCCTGCTGTGCCTGGCCCCCTGCACCCGCCTGGCCGACGCCAGCGAAGCTGCGCCCCTGAGCCTGAAAAGCTCCGGCGCGGTCACCGGCCTTGCCGTGCGTATCGTCCAGGAAGACAGCTATTCGGTGCGCATCGATTATTTCTACCCGGCCACCGACCCCCTGGCGCGCAAGGTGCTGTGGGACGCTGCGGGAGGCGGGCGCGACAGCGGCGCGCCGTTCAGCGTCAACCTGCGCATCTACGACGTCGACGACGCGGTGGTCATCCAGGACCGGCGCATCAGCCACCCCGCGCTGTCCTCCTGGAGTGCTGGCGTACTGCACGCCGAGTTGAGCGAAGTGCACCTGGAGCGCGGCCGCTACCAGATCACCGTGGAACGCCGCGGCAGCGCCGGCGCCATCGCCGACTACCGTGCGGGCGTCAGCGTAGTGCGCGCCTGGTAACCCCGCCGTACCGTGGGCGATTCTATGGTGTCGGGCAACCTGTAGCAGCGGCCGTCAGGCCGCGTCACTGACGCCGCGCACTGTCTGATCCACCGCGCCACCTGTGACGCAGCCTTCGGCAGCTGCTACAGAGGTGCGGCGTATGCTGTGGGAGATTCTATGGTTTTGGGCAATCAGTTCGGGCCTCTCGCGAGCAAGCTTTGCTCCCACAGTGTTGAGCCAACCATCGATGTTAGGCTTCACCTTGTGGGAGCAAAGCTTGCTCGCGATGCGAGCGACACGGTGTTGACCGGTGTGAATGCGCTAGAATCCCGGCGCACCTTTCCACCTGCCCGAGTATTCCATGCCCATCCCACCGCAACGCCCCTTGTGGCAAACCTACCTGGCGTTCCTGGCGCCCATGGTGCTGTCCAACTTCCTGCAGTCCATGTCCGGCACCCTCAACAGCATCTACATCGGCCAGATGCTGGGCACCCAGGCGCTGGCCGCCGTGTCGGGGATGTTCCCCATCGTGTTCTTCTTCATCGCCCTGGTGATCGGCCTGGGCGCCGGCGCCGGGGTGTTGATCGGCCAGGCGTGGGGCGCGCGCGAGCCGCAGGTGGTCAAGCAGATTGCCGGTGCCACCTTGCTGCTGGGTGCGCTGATCGGTCTGGTGGCGGCGGTGTTCGGCAGCGTCTTTGCGCGCCAGGCCTTGCAGGGGCTGGGCACCCCGCTGGATGTGCTGGACGACGCCGTCGCCTATGCGCGGGTGATGATGTGGATCATGCCCATTCTGCTGGTGTTTGTGCTGTTCACCCAGTTGCTGCGCGGTGTCAGCGACACGCTGTCGCCGCTGTTGGCGTTGCTGCTGTCCACCGTGGTGGGGCTGGTGCTGACGCCGGCGCTGATTCGCGGTTGGGCGGGGCTGCCGCAGATGGGCATCCAGAGCGCGGTGCTGGCGGGGCTGGCGGGTAACATCGCCGCCATCGGCCTGTTGGCCTGGCGCCTCAATCGTCGCCAGCACCCGCTGGCGCTGGACGCCGAGTTCATCAAGGCCCTGCGCCTGGACCGCGCGATCCTCGCCAAGGTGATGCGCATCGGTCTGCCCACCGGGGTGCAGATGGTGGTGATTTCGCTGTCCGAGTTGGTGATCCTGTCGCTGGTCAACGGCCATGGCTCCCAGGCCACCGCGGCCTACGGCGCGGTCACGCAAATCGTCAACTACGTGCAATTCCCGGCGCTGTCGATTGCCATCACCGCCTCGATCCTCGGCGCCCAGGCCATTGGTGCCGGGCGCCTGGAGCGCATCGGGCCGATCCTGCGCACGGGCCTGGCGATCAATGTGTGGCTCACCGGCGGCCTGATCCTGCTGGGCTACCTGTTGTCCGACTGGCTGCTGGGGCTGTTCATCACCGATCCGGTGGCACTGGCGCAAGCGTCGCACCTGCTGCACATCATGCTCTGGAGCATGCTGGTGTTCGGCTTCCAGGCCCTGGTGGGCGGCATCATGCGCGCCAGCGGCACGGTGCTGGTGCCGGTGCTGATTTCGATTTTCTGCATCGTTGGCGTGGAACTGCCGGCGGCGTGGCTGCTCAATAGCCACTTCGGTCTGCAAGGGGTGTGGATGGCGTTTCCCTTGACCTACCTGGCGATGCTGGCCTTGCAGACCGCGTACTACAAAGGCGTGTGGCAACACCGCAAGATCGAACGCCTGGTGTAACTTACGCCACAACCCCTGTAGCAGCTGCCGAAGGCGGCGTCACAGGCAGCGCGGTGGGTCAGCCAGTGCGCGTTGCCTGTGATGCGACCTGCCGGCCGCTGCTACAGGAACTGAAGGATCAGTGTTTTGAACAATTCCCTGGTGGTGCTGACCACCTACTTCAACCCGTGCCGCTACGCCACGCGCCGGCGCAACTACGACCTGTTCATGGCCGGCATGCACAAGGCGGGGGTGACGTGCATCACCATCGAATGCGCATTCGGCGAGGCGCCCTTCGAACTGCCGCCCGCCCTGGACGTCATCCAGGTGCGCGCCAATACCCTGTTATGGCAGAAAGAACGCCTGCTCAACCTGGCCGCCTCCTGGCTGCCGCGCCAGTGCCGCTACGTTGCATGGCTGGATTGCGACATCCTCTTCGACAACCCGCGCTGGCCCCGTGAACTGGTCAAGCAATTGCAACGCCACCCGGTGGTGCAAGTGTTCGAAACCGCCCTGCGCCTGCAGCGCGGCAATGTCCCAGGCGATACACCCGATGTGGCCGAATCCTTCGCCTCGGTGATGCGCCGTCACCCCGATGCCCTGGATGCCGGGCGCTATGACCGCCATGGTCACACCGGCTACGGCTGGGCCATGCGCCGGGAAATCTTCGATGAAGTGGGTCTGTACGAAGCGGCCGTGTCAGGCAGCGCCGACCACTTCATGGCCCACGCCATTTATGGCGACGGCAATTTCTGCATCCGCAACGCGCTCAAGCATGACCCCCGGCAAATCGCGCATTTGCAGGCCTGGCGCGAGCGCTTTTACGCGCGGGTACAAGGCAGCCTGGGCGTGGTCAGCGGCCAGATCCGTCACCTGTGGCACGGCGATGCAGTCAACCGCCGCTACTTCCTGCGCATGCACGACATCACCGACCTGGGCTATGACCCGTTTACTGACCTCGTCGCCCGTCCCGGCCTACCGTTGCAATGGGCGAGCGGCATGGACAAGCCGGGGCTGCGAGACTACTTCGCCAACTATTTCGCCAGCCGTCACGAAGACGGCCTGCTCGCCGACCAAGGAGCTTGAATGAGCGACGCATCGTCCCGCGACCTGAAGGTCGCCATCACCGCCTTGTCAAAGGCCACGGCCGGGCTGGAGTGGCGCCTGGCCGACCTCGAACAGCACCGTGGTGAACTGTTGGGCCAACGCCAGCGCTGGCTGACCGACACCGCCGCCAGCCTGTTGCCGTCCCTGTCCGACGGCGCCCTGCGCCTGCTGGAATACCGCGTCGCCGACTTCGTCACGCCGCCCATCCGCCAGCACTGCCAACAGCAGCGCAAATGGCTGGGGTTGTTCGCCGGGCAGGACTACAGCCGCGCGCTGGCGGTGTTGCAGACACGCCTGGCCAGCCACCTGGATCAAGTGTGCTGGGGGCAGCTGCCGGCCTTCGATGATGAGCTGCAGCAACTGGCCAATGAGCAGCGCCTGATCGACACCGCCCGCGAAGACGGCGGCCAACTGCTCGACCGCCTGCGCCAGTCCCAGCGTGACAACCTGCCGTTGTCGCCTGCGCTGCGCGAACAGGTCCGGCAGATCGTGTTGCTGAGCAAGCCACCGGCCGGTGCGGTTGTCGAAGACGATGAGCGTGATGACAGTTGGGACTGGGACATGAGCACTGGCCCATCATCGTCTTCCTCCTTGACCGACGATGCCGCGGACCTGTGGGTATACCTCACCACCGACCTGCCGGTGAGCTTGCGCACCCTGGCCATCGACGCCTTCACCCCCGAGCCGTTGCCGCTGCCCGAGCTGGATGAGCCGATCGCCACCGACGACAGCCTGGGGCTGTATTCCTGAGGCCGCGTCGCCTGCATCGCGGCCAAGCCCGGCTCCTACCACGGACGGCGTAGGAGCCGACCTTGGTCGCGATGCAGACGACGCGGTCAAGACAGTTGCTGGTACACCACTCACTGTGGGAGCGGGTTCTACCCGCGAAGAAGATTGCGCGGGCTTCCTGACGCACCGCGGTGTGCTTTTCGCGGGCAGAGCCCACTCCCACAAAGACTGTCGCTCCCACAGTTTGCGCCGCCGCTCAGCTATCGGTCTTGATACTGCTCCACACCCGCGTGCGCACCCGCTCGATTTTCTGCGGCAGTGGCTGCACCACGTACAGCTTCTTGCGCTCCTCGGGTGTTGGCGTCAGCCCTGGGTTTTCAGTAATCGCCTTGGTGATCATCGAAATCGAGTCCTTGTTCACGTTGGGGTAGCCCACGTAGTTGCTGATCGGCGCGATGACGCTGGGGTCCAGCAGGTGGTTGAGGAACTCGTGGGCTTCGGCGACGTTGTCGGCGCTTTTGGGGATGGCGAAGGTGTCGAACCAGATCGGCGCGCCTTCCTTGGGCAGGCGCCAGTCTACTACCACGCCGTTGCCGGCTTCCTTGGCGCGGTTGCCGAACTGGTAGAAGCTGCCGGAATAACCAATGGCCACGCAGATGTCGCCGTTGGCGATGTCGGTCATGTACTTGGCCGAGTTGAAGTAGGTCACGTACGGGCGCACCTTGAGCATCAGCGCCTTGGCTTTTTCATAGTCGGCGGGGTTCTGGCTGTTGGGGTCCAGGCCCAGGTAGTGCAGGGCGATGGGCAGGATCTCCGACGGTGAGTCGAGCATGGCCACGCCGCAGGATTTGAGCTTGGCCATGTATTCGGGCTTGAACACCAGGTCCCAGCTGTCCACCGGCGCATCCGCGCCCAGCGCCGCCTTGACCTTGGCCGGGTTGAAGCCGATCAGCACGGTGCCATACATGTAGGGCACGCCGTATTGGTTACCGGGGTCGTTGCGGTCTAGCAGCTTGAGCAGGTCGGGGTCCAGGTGCTTCCAGTTGGGCAGCTTCGACTTGTCCAGTTTCTGGAACACGCCCGCCTTGATCTGCGTGTCGAGGAACTGGTTGGACGGCACCACCAGGTCGTAGCCCGAGTGGCCGGTGAGCAGTTTGGCTTCCAGCGATTCGTTGGTTTCGAAGGTGTCCCAGGTCACCTTGATGCCGCTGCTCTTGGCAAAATCCTGAGGCGCGGAAGGCAGGATGTAGTCGGCCCAGTTGTACACCTTCAGTTCGCGCTGCTCGGCGTGCACCGCGCCCGCCAGCAACGTTAGGCCGCACGCCAGCGCGCCCATGGAACGGATGACCTTGCTCATTGGATTCCCCTCGTCAGTCAGGCGAACGCGCCGTCGACATTCTTACCCCAGGCGGGGGAGGGCATGCGGAACCGCAGCGGCCAAAAGGGGACTTTTGCGGCCATTGCGCGTGGCCTGCGAATTATGGTTTCGAATTTTTTGTGCGTGGACAGTTGTCCCCGGAAATCGTGGGTATCTCTGTGGATAACTTTGCCAAACCCAGCAGGGCCAGTACCTTGGCGGCAATGGCCAAGAAATGATCAATTGCGTGGAGAGGCTCTGCAAAGGCATGTGCGGGCTGCAGGGTCAAGCTGTCAGGACATATTTTGCGCGGATTTAATTCAGTATTTACGTTACGAATCTTTTCCCAATCCACACTGTAGCCGCTGCCGCTAGGCTGCGCTGGCCCGCATGGCAATCCAGTATTTTTCGGGTGTAGTCGAGGGCCAGCGCAGCCTGGCGGCAGCGGCTACAGGTTTTGCAGCATCGAGCTGATCCATAGGTACAACCGGTCCCAGCAACGGCTGAACCAATTGCCCGCCTCAACCGCCTGCAACGTCACCAGCGGCTGGCTACTCAGCAGTTGATCACCGTCATACAACGCCAGCGTGCCGACTTGATCACCCGCCGCCAATGGCGCCTGCAACGGCTCATTGAGGGTGACCTGATTACGCGTATGCCGCTGCTGATTCACCGGCAGCGTCAGGGTGATGTCCTGCGCCAGGCCCACGGCCACGCTGTCCTGCTGACCCAGCCACACCCGTGGCGTGGCCACCGATTGCCCTGCTTTTGCGTAGGTCTGGGTGGCAAAGAAACGAAAGCCATAGCCCATTAGCTTGGCGCTGTCTTCGGCCCGGGCGCGCTCGCTGGTGGCGCCGAACACCACGCTGATCAGGCGCCGGCCGTTGCGCTGGGCCGAGGCCACCATGCAATAACCGGCTGCCTCGGTGTGGCCGGTTTTCAGGCCGTCATAGCTGGGGTCGCGCCACAGCAGCAGGTTGCGGTTGGGCTGGCGGATGCCGTTCCAGGTCAAGTATTTGTGGGCATAGAGTTCGTAGTAACCGGACTCGTCGTTGATGATCGCCCGCGCCAATACGGCCATGTCGTGGGCCGAGGAGTAGTGATCATCCATGGGCAGCCCGGTGGGGTTGGCGAAGTGGGTGTTGGCCATGCCCAGCTTGCTTGCGGCCGCGTTCATCAACGGCACGAAGCTGTCGGTGCTGCCGGCGATGTGTTCGGCCATGGCCACGCTGGCGTCGTTGCCCGAATCGATGATGATGCCTTGCAGCAGTTGGTGGACGCTGATCTGCGTGCCAGGGTCGAGGAACATCCGCGAGCCGCCGGTGCGCCAGGCGTTTTCGCTGACCACTACCTTGTCGTCGGGCTTGAGGCGGCCGGCCTGCATCTCGCGGGTGGCCAGGTAGGCGGTCATCAGTTTGGTCAGGCTGGCCGGGGGCAGGCGCTGATCGCTGTTGTGCTCGGTGATGATGGCGCCGGTCTGGTCGTCCATCAGCACCCAGGCCTTGGCGTTGAGGCTGGGTGGGCGCGGTACCAGGGTGGCGGCGAACACGGCGTACGGGCAGGCGAGCAGGATCAACAGGATGAGCGTACGCAGGAGCAGGCGTTTCACGGCGGCGGGGCCTCGGCGGGGAAGGGGGCCGAGACTGTGGCGGTGGGGGGCGGGTGGCTCAACTTAACCTGTGTTAAGTAATCTTAATTCACGCTGTAGCCGCTGCCGCCAGGCTGCGCTGGCCTGTGTGAACCCGGGAGGTTTTCAGTGGGATACAGGGCCAGCGCAGCCTGCGGCAGCGGCTACACGGGGTGGCAGGCGCAGTGGATGCTGATCCGCGCGCCGCCTTCATCCCCGGCGATATCCAGCCTGTACCCATGCAACCGCACAATCGCCGCCACCAGCGACAACCCCAGCCCATGCCCCGGCTGCGCCTCGCTGCTGGGCCCGCGATACAAGCGGCGGCTGACCTGGGTACGCTCGGCCGGGGCGATGCCGGGGCCGTTGTCGATCACCTCCAGCATCACCTGCCCAGCCGTGGCGCTGGCGCGCAGCACAATCGCACCACCCACCGGAGTGAATTTGATGGCGTTGTCCAGCAGGTTCACCAGCGCTTCGAACATCAATGCCGCGTCGCCCATCAGCGCAGGCAAGGGCCCGGCGATGTCCAGGTTCAGGGTTTGCTGGCGCTCCAGCGCCATGGGCTCATAGAACTCGTGGGCCTGCTGCAGCAACTCGCCCGGCAGGTAGGGCTGGAAGGCGCTGCGCCGGCGGGTGTCTTCAAGCTCGGCCACCCGCAGCAGGCCCTGGAAACGCACCATGATCGACTCGCTGTCGGCCAGCGCCAAGTCCAGGGTGGCCCGTTGCGGCGCGTCCAGCGGCAGTTGGTCCAGCTGATGCAGGCGGGCACGCAGACGCGTCAGCGGCGTGCGCAGGTCGTGGGCGATGCCGTCGCACACGCCCTTGACCTCCAGCATCAGCTGTTCGATGTGGTCGAGCATGGTGTTCACGGCGCTGGCCAGCATGTCCAGTTCGTCACGGCGGCTGGACAGCGGCAGGCGGTCGGCCAGGTTGCCCGAGACCACGCTTTCGGTGCTGCGCTGCAGGCCCTGCACGCGCTTGATCGGGCGCCTGCGCAACAGGCGCCAGCCAATCAGGCCGGGGATCAACGTCAGCGACAGCCCCCAGGCCAGCGCCTGCTGGATGATGCCGCCCACCGCCGACACCGAGCCACCGTCACGGGCCAGTACCAGCATGCGGCCATCGTGGCGGTGCACCAGCAGGGCGTAGCTGCTGCGCGGCTCTTCACTGGACTGGGCCACGCTCAGGCCTTTTTGCAGGTAGTGCACCTGGCCGTCGTCGGGCAGGCTGGCGCGCAGTTTCAGCAGGTCGCCGGCCAGGTGCTGGCCCTGTGCGTCGAACAAGCCGTAGGCGTCGATGTTGGGGGTGGAATAGGCTTCGCTGGCGGCCAGTTCGCCCACCAGATTTTCATCGTCGACCTTGGCGTAATAGTGCGCGCGCTGCATCAGCGTGCGCTCGGCGGTGCTGCCCAGGTACTGCGAGATCTGCCAGTACAGCACGCCGGTGAACAGCGCGCCCCAGGCCACGAAGAACAGCGCGTAGAAACCGATCAGGCGGCTGCTGGACGAGCGCCAGGGCTCAAGCGCGGGGCGCGAGGACATAGCCGGTGCCCCTGACAGTCTGGATCACGGGGGACTGCTCGCTGCCTTCGATCTTCTTGCGCAGGCGCCCCAGGTGCACGTCGATGATGTTGGTGCCGGGGTCGAAATGGTAGCCCCACACTTCCTGGAACAGCATGGTGCGGGTCACCAGTTGGCCGGCGTTGCGCATCAGGTAGTTGAGAATCTTGAACTCGGTGGGCAGCAGGGCGATGTGTTCGTCGGCGCGGCTCAGGCGGTGTTCCACCAGGTCCAGGCACAGGTCGCCCACCTGCAGTTGCGGGTGGCTGGCGGCAGCGCTGGGGCGGCGTAACAGTACTTCCACGCGGGCCACCATTTCCACCGGCGAAAAGGGTTTGGTCAGGTAGTCGTCACCGCCCGAGCGCAGGCCGCGCACGCGCTCGTCCACGTCCGACAGGGCGCTGATCATCAGCACCGGTGTGTGGATGTCCAGGCTGCGCAGGGTGCTGACGATGGTCAGGCCGTCGAAGTCGGGCAGCATGCGGTCCAGGGTGATGGCGTCGTAGCCCCCGGCGATGGCGCGGGCCAGGCCGTCGCGGCCATTGGCGCTCCAGTCCACGGCAAACCCGTGCAGGCTCAGTTCGGTCATGATGACGTTGGCGGTCACCTCGTCGTCTTCAATGACCAGGGCACGGCTCATGGGTTGCTCCTCTGCAGGCTCCGATGTTTTTTGGGGGGGCCATTGTAAATGGCATCGCTACCCTAGGGAGGCAGTGCGTCGGACTCTATTAAATTTTTATTTAAACGACTTAATTCAGGGCCTTGCACGCGCGACGGTTTAATGGACTACCCCCGTGACACCGAGGCTGGCATTGTCGTGAACCGTCGCAAATTTCTAGGCTTGATCAGCGCCGTGTCGCTGATGTCCCCGTCGTGGTTGCTGGCGGCGCCGCTGAGCGGTGTCAGCCATTGCCAGGTCACCCATCAGGGCGGGTTGACTCGCCTGGTGCTGGACCTGGCCGGTACCGTGGACTATCAGCTGTTCACCCTCAAGGGCCCCGACCGCGTGGTGATCGACCTGCACGGCGTGGCGGCCCACATGCCCGCAGCCGCGTTGAATTTCGCCGGCACGCCGGTGCGCGGCCTGCGCAGTGGCCCGACCAAGACCGGCATGCGCCTGGTGCTGGACATGCATCAGCCCGCCCACGCGGTGGCGCACCTGGTGCACCTGCCGGGTGGGCATCAGCGCCTGGTGGTGGAATTGCCGGTGGGCAAGGCGGCTGCCGTGCTCGCACGTCACGCACCGAAAGTGCGTCCGGCCATCATCGCGATCGACGCGGGGCATGGCGGCAAGGACCCGGGCGCCGTGGGTGGCGGCAAGCATTACGAGAAAACCGTGGTGCTGGGCATCGCCAGCGCGTTGCATCAGCAACTGGCGCGTGACCCGCGCTTCCAGCCGACCATGAGCCGCGACAGCGATTTCTTCGTGCCCCTGCACCAGCGCGTGTTGCTGGCGCATCAACGGCGGGCCGACATGCTGGTGTCCATCCATGCCGACGCAGCGCCGTCGCGCTCCGCCCGCGGGGCGTCGGTGTACGTGCTGTCGCCCCATGGCGCGACCTCGGCCATGGCCCGCTACATCGCCGAAAGCGAGAACAGCTCGGACGCCTACGCCGGGGTGTTCGACAAGACCCTGAGCAACGACGACCCCATGGTGTCGAAGGTGCTGGTGGACATGTCGATGAACGCCACCATCGCCTCCAGCCTGGACCTGGGGCGCACGGTGTTGGGGCATTTCAAGCAGGTGACCCGCCTGCATCAGCGGCGGGTGGAGCAGGCGGGGTTCGCGGTGCTCAAGTCACCGGACATTCCGTCGATCCTGGTGGAGCATGGATTCATGAGCAATGGGTACGATTGCGGGCGGTTGATCCAGCATACCCACCAGGTGGAATTGGCGCAGGCGCTGCATGCGTCGATTGGCGATTACTTCCGCAAGTATCCGGTGCATGTTGCCTCATAGGGTGTATCCGTAGTGACGCCATCGCGGCCAAGGCCGGCTCCTACCCCGACCCGCGTAGGAGCCGACCTTGGTCGCGATGCATACGACGCGAAAACCTCAGACGTGAAACCAGGCCAACACCCCCAGCACTACGCTCAAGCCCGCTGCGCCCATCGACAACCGCTCCAGCCACTCCTTGCGCGTCAGCAACGTCATGGCCGCCAGCGAAATGGCAATCTGGATCGCCATCATCGCCTGGGCCCAGCGGTGGTGCTGGTGCAGGATGGTCTCGGACTTCACGTCCCACTCGGCCGCTTCCTTCTCCAGCGCCTCGGCCTTCTGCCGCGCCTCTTCCTTCTGCACCTTGTAGCGCTCTACCTCAGCCTGGTAGTGGCCCGCGTCCATGCCCGGGATGTGGCTGGCCAGGTCGGCCAGGTTCTGGCGGCTGGACTTGGCCTGGTAGTAGTTCCACTGGTTGGAGGCTTCGGTCTTCTTGATGGCGGCGTTGTTCTTGTTCATCGCCGCTTCGCTTTCGGTAGAACCGGCCTGGTAGCTGAGCAGCGCGCCGATGGTGGCCATGACCGCCGTCATCACCGCGATCTTGCTGGCGAAGCTGTCGCCGCTGTGGTGGGCGTGCTCGACGTGGTGTTCGTGGGGGGAGGGGACTTCGAAGGGCTCGGACATGGTGCTCAGGTGCCTTGGGTGTTGAAATCGAACGCCCCCGGCCGGTGGCCGAGGCGCGCGCGAATATAGGTCAAAACCCGGTAGCCGCCTAGGCGGCAGAGCGCCGCGCCGCACAACTTTCATTAAACCCTGTAGCCGCTGCCGCCAGGCTGCGCTGGCCGGTGTGAACCCTGCAGATTTACAGTGGGGCACAGGGCCAGCGCAGTCTGGCGGCAGCGGCTACAGGGTTGGCATCAGGACAGGTGTGCGCGGTCCTGTTCGCCGCTGTCGGACTCGAACAGCGTGGCCAGTTCGGCACGTGCTTCCTGGGCGGTTTGCAGCACCTTGGCAGCGTCGTCACGCACCAGGTACTGGGCGGCCAGCACCTGTTCGTCGTGCTGCTTGAAGCGCTGGATGCGCCAGCTGGCCTGCTCCTCGCTCAGGCCCAGGCCCACCAGGGTGCGGCGGCTCATTTCCAGGCTGGAATAGTAGGTCTCCCGGATCGGCACGGCGCCGGCTTCCACCAGCCGGTGCACGTGCTGACGGTTGCGCGCGCGGGCGATGATCTTGATGTGCGGGTACAGCCGGTGCACCAGTTCGGCGGTCTTGATGTTGGTTTCGGGGTCGTCCGTGGCGATGACGAAATACTCCGCCTCACCCACCTTGGCCGCACTGAGAATCTCGGGGCGCAGCGGGTCGCCGTAGAACACCGGTACGTTGCCGAAGCTGCGGGTCAGCTCGATGGTGTCCACCGACGTATCCAGCGCCACAAACGAGACATTCTGCGCGCGCAGGATACGCGAGACGATCTGGCCCATCCGCCCCATCCCGGCGATGACCACGCGCGGGGCATCGGTTTCGATCGCCTTCAGGTGCTCCGGCACCGGCACCACCGGCTTGGGCCGCGACTTGATCCAGCGCGCGCAGGCCAGCAGCAACAGCGGCGTCACCGCCATGGACAGGGTGATGGTCAGCAGCAGGGTGTCGTACAGGTGCTGGTCGAACAGGCCCTGGTCCTTGCCGATCTTGAACACCACAAAGGCAAACTCGCCGCCCGCAGCCAATACCACGCCCAGGCGCACCGCACTCAGTCTGCTCAGGCCACCCGCCAGGCGGCCGATGAACAGCAGCAGGGGCAACTTGATGGCGATCAGCAACAGCATCAGGCCAATGACCGTGACCGGCGACTCCACCAGCAGTTGCAGGTTGGCGCCCATGCCCACGCTGATGAAAAACAACCCCAGCAGCAGGCCCTTGAACGGTTCTATCTGCGATTCCAGTTCATGGCGGTATTCCGAATCGGCCAGCAACAAGCCAGCCAGGAACGCGCCCAAGGCCATCGACACACCGGCCAGGTCCATCAGCCACGCGGTACCGATCACCACCAGCAGCGCAGTGGCCGTGGACACTTCCGGCAGGCCGGTACGCGCCACGGTGCGGAACACCGGGCGCAGCAGGTAGCGGCCACCGACCACCACCACGGCAATGCTGCCGAGCACGCGCAGGCCATGGTTAAGATTGTCACCCGGGCTGGCGTCATGGCCGCCGGCGGCCAGCAGCGGCACCAGGGCAATCAGCGGGATGGCGGCGATGTCCTGGAACAGCAGAATCGCAAACGCCAGGCGCCCGTGGGGGCTGTTCAGCTGCTTGCTCTCGGCCAGGCTTTGCAGGCCGAAAGCGGTCGATGACAACGCCAGGCCCAGCCCCAGCACCACGGCGGTCGGCAGCGGCTGGGCAAAGCCGAGCATGGCCACCGCGCCGATCACCGCGCCGGTCAGCAACACCTGCGCCAGGCCTACGCCGAACACTGATTTGCGCATCACCCACAAGCGTTTTGGCGACAGCTCCAGGCCGATGATGAACAGCAGCAATACCACGCCAAGTTCGGAAATATGCGAAACGCTCTGCGGGTTGCCGATCAGGCCCAGCACTTGCGGGCCGATGATCACACCGGCGAACAGATAACCCAGCACGGCGCCCAGCTGCAGGCGTTTGGCCAGAGGCACGGTGATGACGGCGGCGAACAGGAAGACGACGGCGGCTTGTAGCAGGCTCCCTTCGTGGGGCATTGGGGTACTCCTGGGTGGTGGGGCGAGGGGGTAGTTTACGGGGTATGTATCGCAAATGACGACACGGGGGATGCGGTAGGGCGTAGCGCAGGCAACATAATGCTCAAAGGGTGCAATGAAGGCTGACAACTCGGTGGCACAGGCCATGGCGCGTTGCAACAAATGTAGGAGCGGGTTCTACCCGCGAAGCGCCGCGCGGGCGGCGCTCGATTTAAAGAGCGCCACATTGCTCAAGACATGCACTTGCAAGGTACTCCACAATTCCAGAGGCGTTGTCGCCAGGCTGGGGAGGGTGGTGCGGCTGACAGGTGCCAGCCGTTGTTGCATCGGTGTTCTTGAGACCGCGCGCCGCCCGCGCGGCGCTTCGCGGACACGGTCCGCTCCTACCGTTTGTTTCGGGCCAATTTTGTCTGTGGCATCTCCCGGGACCGCTTTGTATTTTCGCTGCAGATCTCCAGTGAACCAACAAGGCGGCCCCGGGAGATATCACCGGCATAATTGGCCCGAAACAAACGGTAGGAGCGGACCGTGTCCGCGAAGCGCCGTGCGGACGGCGCTCGATCTGAAGGGCGCCATAAAAACAAAGCCTGGCACCTGGCGGCCCTCATGCCATCCCACACAAACCCTATCCCCTACCCAACCACATGCGCCACCCCCTGCGCCCTGACATACACCTCACTCCCCACCCCCGGCACCTCCACCCCCTGGCTACGCAACCGAATCACCGTGGCCGCCGCGCCATTCAACCGCACCGCCAGGGTCCAGCTGTTACCCACAAAGTCCGTCTCGCTGACCACCCCCCGCACGGCCCCCGGGCTTTGCTCGCACAGGTGCAACTGCTCGGGCCGCAGCATGACCTGCGCAGCGCCCCGCAACCCGCGATCGCGCACCGGCAGGTTGCCCAATGCGCAGCTCGCCAGGCCATCATGCAATTGCGCGGGCAGCAACACCGCATCGCCCAGGAACTGCGCCGTCTGTGCATCCTCAGGGTGGCGATACAGCTCCAGCGGCGGCCCTGCCTGCACCAGCCGCCCCTGGCGCATCACTGCCAACTGATCGGCAAACGACAGGGCTTCAGCCTGGTCATGGGTGACCAGCACGGTGGTGATGCCGGCCTCGCCCAGCACTTGCGCCACGGCCTTGCGCAGGGACGCGCGCAGGCCGGTGTCCAGGGCCGAGAAGGGTTCGTCCAGCAGCATCAGCCGCGGTCGCTGGGCCAAGGCGCGGGCCAGCGCTACGCGTTGCTGTTGGCCGCCGGACAGTTCGTGTGGCCAGCACTGCAACAGGCGGCGGTCCAGGGCTACGCGGTCGAGCAGGGCCTCGACCTCGGCACGTTTGGTCGCAGTGCTGCCGGGCAGGCCGAAGCCGATGTTGGCGGCCACGTTCAGGTGCGGAAACAGCGCGCCGTCCTGCGGCACGTAGCCGATTTGTCGCTGGTGGGCAGGCACCGCCTGCTTCCCTTCGACCAGCGCCTGACCGCCCAGGGTGATGCTGCCGTGGTCGGCGAATTCGAAGCCGGCGATCAGCCGCAGCAAGGTGGTCTTGCCGGAGCCCGAGGGTCCGACGATGGCCGTGCGGCTGCCGCTGGGCACGCTCAGGCTGACGTCGTCCAGGGCGGCGAAGGTGCCGAAGCGCTTGTGCAGTTGGTTCAGTTCAAGGGTGCTCATCGGGCGGCGCTCCGTTTCGATTGCTGGTAGAGAAGGGCGGTCAACGGCAGTGACAGCATGATCATGATCAAGGCGTAGGGGGCCGCTGCGGCGTAGTCGATTTCACTGCTCATGGCCCAGAAGCCGGTGGCCAGGGTGCGGGTGCCGCTGGGCGCCAGCAGCAGGGTGGCGGTCAGCTCGTTGCAGACCGCCAGGAACACCAGCGCCGCGCCGGCAGCCGCCCCGGGCGCGGCCAGGCGCAGGGTGACGCGCCACAGCGCCTGGTGCGGTGCCAGGCCCAGGCTGCGGGCGATGTTTTCCAGCTCCACCGGCGCCTGGGCGATGCCGCTTCGCAGGCTGACCAGGGCGCGGGGCAGGAACATCAGCAGGTAGGCCAGCAGCACGGTCACAAGGGTCTGGTAGAGGGGGCGGGCGAACTGGATGGTCACGGTCACCAGCGCCAGGGCCACGACAATGCCCGGCAGCGAACTGGACAGGTAGTTGCAGCCTTCCAGCAGCCGCTGCAGGCGGCTGGGTGCGCGCACCGACAGCCATGCAGCCGGCACTGCGGCCAGGGTGGTCAGCAGCGCGCCGGCAGTGGCCAGCGCCAGGGTTTGCCACACGGCGTCCCACAGTTCGTCGTTGCGCCATACCTCCACGCCGCCTGCGGCCAGCCAGTGGCCCAGGGTCCACAGTGGCACCCCCAGCGTCAGGACGCAGGTGGCCAGCATCAAGCCCAGCCCCGCCAGCCGCTGGCCCGGGCGCAAGGGCCAGAGCAACTGCGCGCGGGCGCTGCCCGAGCCCACGCGGGCATAGCGCGCCGAGCCTCGGGTCGAGGCTTCAACGGTCAACAGCAGCAGGCAGCACAGCGCCAGCACCCCGGCCATCATGTTCGCCGCCGGGCCGTTGAACGCGGACTGGAACTGGTCGTAGATGGCGGTGGTGAAGGTGTCGAAGCGAATCAGCGCGTACAGACCGTATTCGGCCAGCAAATGCAGGCCCACCAGCAGCGTGCCACCGCCAATGGCCACGCGCAGTTGCGGCAGCACCACGCGGAAAAACACCGCCCAGGGCTTGAGCCCCAGGGACTGGCCGACGTCGTCCAGGGCCGGGTCCAGCCGGCGAAGCGTCGCGGCCACCGGCAGGTACAGAAAGGGGAAATAGGCGATCACCGAGATCAGCACCGCAGCGGGCAGCCCATGCAGCGAGGGGGCCACGCTGACCCAGGCATAACTGTGCACGAACGCCGGTATAGCCAGTGGCGCGGTGGCCAGCAACGACCACAGCCGTCGGCCGGGCAGGCGCGTGCGTTCGGTGAACCAGGCCAGCGCCACCCCCAGGGCGATGCACAAGGGCAAGGTCAGCAGCATCAGCAGCAGGGTGTTGAGCAGCAACTCGCCCGCCCGCGGCCGTACCAACAGGGTGACGATGCTCTGCCAGCCCTGTTGCACCGACACGCCGGCGACGAAGATCAGCGGCAGCAAAGCCAGCAGCGAAATCACCACTGACACCGCCACCAGCCAGACCCCGCCCCGCCGCTGTCGCCCGCGCAATGCAAGCGGGGCCACCTGTGTGGCGGCCCCGGTCAGTCCGGAAGGGGGGGACACCTCAGAGCAGCCCCGCCTGGTTCATCAATTCCACGACCTTCTTGCTGTCCAGTTTCGACACATCGACGGTCGGTGCATCCAGCTCTGCCAGGGGTACCAGCTTGGGATTGGACGCTGCGCCCTGGCCCACGGCGTATTCAAACGAGGTGCCGGTTTTCAGGATGGCCTGGCCTTTGGGCCCGGTAATCCATTTCAGCAAGGCCTGGGCCTGTTCCTGATGCTTGCTCGCGGCCAGCACGCCGCCGCCGGACTGGCTGACAAAGGCGCCTGGGTCCTGGTGCTTGAAGTAGTGCAGGTTGGTGTTCTTGCTGTTTTCGCCGGTCTTGGCCTGGTCGACGAAGCTGTAGTAGTGGTAGATCACCCCACCGTCGACTTGCCCGGCGTTCACCGCCTTGAGCACCGCACTATTGCCACGATAAACGGTAGCGTTGGCCTTCAGGCCCTTGAGCCATTCCAGCGTGGCGGGTTCGCCCTTCAGCGCCAGCACGGCAGCCACGATGGCCTGGAAGTCGGCGCCGGCCGGGGATGCGCCCCAGCGGCCTTTCCAGGCCGGCTGCGCCAGGTCCAGCAGCGAGGCCGGCAGTTTGTCGGCGGCCAGCTTGTCCTTGTTGTAGACGAACACCGTGGAGCGCGCGGCGATGGCCACCCACTTGCCCTGCGCCGGACGGTAGGGCGCACCCACTTGCTCCAGCGTAGTGGGGGCAACCGGGGCGAACAGGCCGGCGTTCTGCACCAGCATCATCGCGGGCGAGTTCTCGGTCAGGAACACATCGGCCGGGGACTTGGCGCCTTCCTGCACCAGCTGGTTGGCCATTTCGGTGTCATCGCCGTTACGCAAGGTCACCTTGATGCCGGTGTCCTGGGTGAAACCGGCGATCCAGGCCTTGGTCAGGCTCTCGTGCTGGGCGTTGTACACCACCAGGTCCGCGTCCTGGGCCAAGGCGTTGCCGGCGCTGAATAACGCGCATGCCAAGGCCGCCACGTTCAGCAGGGGGAAGGAAGGCTTCATTGAATGGGCTCCGTTTTCTTGTTGGCTGAATGAATTCAATACGAATCATTTGCATACTTATTTGTAGCCGAAGGTAGGCAGCCCCGTGACAAAAAAACGTCAAAAAAGCGCGGGATTTACGTAAATGTATCGGCCTTGTTTCCAATCGATATGAGCAAACCGGGGGATTGCCGGTCACAGCTGAGAAGGACGGTATTTCCGTTCGCAACCTGGAGAACTGCTATGCAAAAGTACCTGGCGAAGCTGACCCTGGTGGCCGTGTTGATGTCGAGCCTGGGGGGCTGCTGGATCTTCGATCCGCACCACGGTGGCGGGGGCGGTGGTCACGGCGGTGGCGGTGGCGGCGGGGGCATGCAGGGCGGCCCCGGTGGCGGCGGTCCTGGCGGGGGCGGCGGCCCGGGTGGCAATGGCGGTGGTGGTGGTTCGCGCTGATTTTCAGGCAAAAGAAAGCCCGCAACGTGGCGGGCTAAATGAATCATCACAAAGGAGTAGGTGTACTGTGCGCCTTGGTTTGTGAAGGCGATGTGAAAAGCCGCCAAGGTGAAAATACTTTCATCGCGGCGGCGGTAAATGCCCTGTAGCCGCTGCCGCCAGGCTGCGCTGGCCCGTGTTCCAACCCAGTACTTTCGGGTGTACTCAAGGGCCAGCGCAGCCTGGCGGCAGCGGCTACAGGCGTTGTTATTCGAACTGCGGCTGGAATTTCTTTACTGCCGCCAAGGCGCAGCCTTCGTCCTTGTCGCCGCCCGGCGCACCGGACACCCCAAGCCCACCCAGCACCTGCCGATCGGCCTTGCGCAACGTCACCCCACCCGGGATGAACAGCACCTGCGGCACGGTGTTTAGCGCGCCATTGGCCGGCCCATCCAGCTTGGCCGCCAGCAGTTCGCTGATGGTGTCCTTGTCGAACGCCTGCCCGTAGGAAAACGCGGTGTAGGCCTTGCGGTACGACACCGACAACGATTGCAGCGGCACGGTATCGCCCTTGATCACCGCCTGGGCGTGGCCGGAAGGGTCAACCACCGTAGCGGTCACCGACCAGCCCTTGGCGGCGCAGGTTTGCACGGCCTCGGCGGCCAGTTGCTGGGCCACCTGCCAGGGCAGCTTCTGGCTGCTGATCAGGTGGCTGGGGGCGGCCTGGGCGGTCATCGCGGCAAGGCTGATGGCGAGGGCGGCGCTGGTGCGCCACAGGGTGGTCGCAGACATGGCAGTTTCCTTTTACGAGGTTGATGAAAATCCTTTCATCCGCCGTGGCGGAGCCGGTTCCTATACTGGCCCGGCGCAGGGAACGCCGTTACAGATCAGTGTTCCCATGTATTGACCCGGCCCGATGCTGTCGCTCGGGTTTTTTTCAGCATCGGCCTGAAACCGGTTTCAGTCAAATCCGGAGATGATTTGTGAGAACGTCCGCAAGCCTGTTGTTAACCGCTGGCCTGTTGCTGGGCAGCACGTTGCCGGCCTTGGCCGAAACCGTTGACCGTAGCGCCATCCCGCTGGGTTCCCTGGAAGAAGTGGCCGCGTTCGAGGGGCCGGGCCCCTCCGGTATCGTGGTCACGCCGTCGGGCCGGGTGTTCGTCGGCTTCCCCCGTCATGCCATCAACCACCCCGGCATGACCCTGGGCGAACTGGTCAACGGCAAGCTGGTGCCATACCCCGACGCCGCCACCAGCCTGCCGTCCGAGCGCGGCGACGCGCAGAAGCTGATCTCGGTACACGGCATGACCACCGATACCCAGGGCCGCCTGTGGCTGATCGACGACGGCAAGCGCGCCGGCATCGACGGCATCAAGCCGGGCGCGGCAAAAGTGGTGGGCATTGATCCGGCGACCAACAAGGTGTTTGCCTCCTGGGTGCTCAGCGATGCCCTACGCCAGGACAGCCACATGAACGATTTGCGCGTGGACCTCACCCACGGCGCCAAGGGCACCGCCTTCGTGGCCGACTCTTCATTCGGCGAAGACCCGGCCCTGGTCGTCGTCGACCTCGCCACCGGCCACCAGCGCCGAGTGCTCAGTAAAGATCCGTCGGTGCTGCCGCAAAAAGACTTCGTTACCCAGCTGGACGGCGTGCCCATGCGCTACCAGGGCAAGGCCAGCGCCTTCCCCCATGGCGGCGTCGACAGCATCACCCTGAGCACCGACAGCTCGCGCCTGTACTACTCGCCGCTGACCAGCCGCCACTTGTGGAGCATTCCGACTGCGGCCCTGGCCGACTTCAGCAAGGACGACAAGCAACTGGCCGCGCAGATTCGCGACGAAGGCGAGAAAGTCATGACCGACGGCATGGCCACCGACGCCCAGGGCCGCCTGTACCTGACTGACGCCGAGCACCATCAGATCGTGCGCCGCTGGCCCGACGGCCACCTCGACGTGGTGCTGCGCGACCCGCGCCTAGTGTGGCCGGACGGCATTTTCGTGGCCGGCAACCAGGTGTACGTCACCCTGGGCCAGTGGGACCGCCTGGGCGCCCATGCCGATACCCGCCAGCCGCCGTACCTGTTGGTGCGCACGCCCACCGACGGCACCCCGGTCTTTGATGCACAACCCCAGTGAGGACGGTTTGACATGGAGGTAGCAATGAAAGCACGGACTATGGCCCTGTTGGCCTGCATCGCCGCAGGTACTGCCCAGGCGGCTACCCAGGGCGAGCTGGTCGCAGCCCTGGACAACACCGAAGCCAGCGGCATCGTCGTCACCCCCGGCGGCCGCACCTTCCTGACATTGCCGCGGGCCGGCAGCAACCACGCCTTCCCCTCGGTGGTTGAGCTGGTCAAGGGCAAGCAGGTGGCCTTCCCGGACCTGGCCACCACCACCGACACCGGCAAACCGCTGACGGACTGGCTGGTGTCGCCGCTGGGCCTGACGCTGGCTGGCAACACGTTGTGGGTGCTGGATGAGGGCAAACGCCCAGGCATCGACGGCATCCCCGACGGCTCGGCCAAGCTGGTGGGCATCGACATCACCACGCGCAAGGTGCTCAAGACCATCGTCTTCCACAAGCCGTTCATGCGCGACAGCCTGCAACTCAACGACCTGCGCGTGGACCCCGACCACGGCGCCCAAGGCACGGTGTACATTTCCAACAACGGCTACTCCAGCCCCTCGGACTGTTCGCTGATCGTGGTGGACCTGGCCAGCGGCAAGATGCGCGAGGTGTTCCACAACCTGCCGCAAACCTCGCCGGCGCCAGGTTTCATGACTTACGTCGAAGGCCAGCCTCACGCCTACAGCCTCGACCACCCGAGCATGCCCCAGGGCGGGGTCAACGGCATCGAGCTGTCGCCGGACCACACGAAGCTGTACTGGACCATCCCCACCAACCCCAATTACTACAGCATCGACACGGCGGCGCTCAGTGACTTCAATCGGCCCGAGGACGCCCTGGTCAAGGACATCCACTTCGAAGGCCAGACCGCCTCCAGCGGCGGCATCGCGGTGGACGACAAGGGCACGCTGTATTTCGGCGACGCCTCGCGCTATTCCATCATCCGTCGCAACAGCGCAGGGCAGTTCAGCCTGGTGGGGCAGGATTCGCGCCTGATCTGGCCCGACGGCCTCTACTGGCAGGGCGGCTACCTGTACGTTACGGTGGGGCAGTGGCAGCGAGTGCCGGGGCTACATGGCGGGAAGGACCTGCGTACGGCGCCCTACAACATCCTGCGCTTCAAGACTGCAATGTAAAAACCACGTACCGCCGTTGTTACCGACTGGCTACGCGGCGGGCAGGCTCTATGCTGGACAGGGTAAAAGAGCAGGCGATAAGGTGATCGCCATTCGTCACAGTGCCCATCACCCAAGGAGTCGGTCGTGATCCTGCCCCCAGAAGTTGCCCGCGAACCTGCCTGCAATGACCCCCTGGCGCCCTCCGGTGCGGTGGCATTGCTGCTGGTGTCGGAGTGGGCCCAGGCCGTGCGGTTGCAGCAGCCCTTGTCGTTGCTGGTGGTGACGGTGGATCACGGGCGTAGCCTGGCCACGCACTATGGCCGTGAGCAGGTCAATGCGCAGTTGCAGCGCATCGGTACGGTCCTGATCACCACGGCGGGACGTGCCCGCGATGCGGCGGGGCGGTGCTCGGCCGATGCCTTCATGATTTTGTTGCCCGATACCCCGGCCGATGGCGCGCGTGCGGTGGCCGAGCGTTGCCAGCGAGGCGTGCGGGCGATTGGCGGGGCGACCGTCAGTTTCGGCGCAGGCACTTTGATCCCCCGCAGTGAAGCCGGTCATTCGGCGTTCTTCAATGCCGTGGCGCAACTGTGTGATGAAGCCACGCGCGCGGGCGGTGACCGCATCGTCTGCCGCCACTTCGGCCAGTCGCGCACCGGCGCCATGCGCGCCTGAACCCTGTACAAGCCTATGGTGCTGGAACCTGTAGCGGCCTTCGGCAGCTACGGACGGCGTCGGCTGCATCGCGGCCAAGGCCGGCTCCTACCACGGACGGCGTAGGAGCCGACTTTAGTCGCGATGCAGGCGACGCGGTATCAAGACAGTTGCTGCTACCCCCCTGTGGGAGCGGGTTCTACCCGCGAAAAGAACGCCGCGTAATACCTGGCGGCACGTGGCGTCCTCTTCGCGGGTAGAACCCGCTCCCACAAAGGATGTTGCTACTACGGGACGGTGTCGCCTGCATCGCGGCCAAGGCCGGCTCCTACCACGGACGGCGTAGGAGCCGACCTTGGTCGCGATGCAGACGACGCGGTATCAAGACAGTTGCTGCTACCCCCCTGTGGGAGCGGGTTCTCCGCGAAAAGAACGCCGCATAATACCTGGCGGCACGTGGCGTCCTTTTCGCGGGTAGAACCCGCTCGCACAAAGGAAGTTGCTGCTACGGGACGGTGTCGACTGCATCGCGGCCAAGGCCGGCTCCTACCACGGACGGCGTAGGAGCCGACCTTGGTCGCGATGCAGACGACGCGGTATCAAGACAGTTGCTGCTACCCCCCTGTGGGAGCGGGTTCTCCGCGAAAAGAACGCCGCATAATACCTGGCGGCACGTGGCGTCCTCTTCGCGGGTAGAACCCGCTCGCACAAAGGAAGTTGCTGCTACGGGACGGTGTCGCCTGCATCGCGGCCAAGGCCGGCTCCTACCACGGACGGCGTAGGAGCCGACTTTAGTCGCGATGCAGACGATGCGGTTCCAAGACAGTTGCTGCTACCCCCCTGTGGGAGCGGGTTCTACCCGCGAAAAGAACGCCGCGTAATACCTGGCGGCACGTGGCGTCCTCTTCGCGGTTAGAACCCGCTCCCACAAAGGAAGTTGCTACTACGGGACGGTGTCGGCTGTATCGCGGCCAAGGCCGGCTCCTACCACGGACGGCGTAGGAGCCGACCTTGGTCGCGATGCAGACGACGCGGTATCAAGACAGTTGGTCAGTTAGGCGGCGCGGCGCTGTCGGCTGCACCGCTATCGTCGCCATCGTCATCATCATCGTCATCCCCGCCACCGCCACCGCCGCCACTGCTCATGCCACTCTTACCGTCATAGCCGCCACCGTTGTTGTCGGTGCCGCCATTGCGACCTGGGTCGGCGCCTTGGGTCCGTGGGTCTGCGCCGGGGCTTGAGGGGGAGGAGGAGTCAGTACCGGGGTTGATCGAGATGGGGCTGTCGGACGCCGCCACGGCAACGGCCGAGACGGCACACAATAAACCGGCGGTGGACAAGGCAAGCAGGGTTTTCCTGAACATGGTGACGTTCCCTCGATAAGGTCGTTTCACCAGCTTAGGCTGCGGGGTGGGGGCCGTCGATCCCGCGGGGCGACCGACGGCCATGTTTCATTTAGCGACGATCTACCCATACGGTCTGGGCGTTGCAGAACTCGCGCAGGCCGAAGTGCGACAGTTCGCGACCGAAGCCGCTTTTCTTCACCCCGCCAATGGCCACGCGGGGGTCGGAGGCACAGTAGCCGTTGATGAACACGCCACCGGTGTCCAGCTCGGCGGCCAGGCGGCGGGCCAGGGCCACGTCGGCGGTCCAGACGCTGCCGGCCAGGCCGAATTCGCTGTCGTTGGCCAACTGCACGGCATGGTCGGCATCGCGGCAGGCGATGATCGAGGCCACCGGCCCGAACAGCTCCTGCTTGAACGAAGTCATGTCCGGCGTCACGTCACCCAAAATGGTCGGTGCGTAGTAGTTGCCCACGCCTTCCACCTTGTGGCCGCCCAGCAGCAGGGTCGCACCTTCGGCGAGGGTCTGTTGCACCTGTCCGTCCAGTTCGTCGCGCAGGTCGTAGCGCGCCATCGGGCCGATGTAGTTGCCGTCCACCAGCGGATCGCCGACGTTCATGGCCTTGACCGCTGCCACCAGTTTCTCGGTGAAGGCCGGCAGGACGCTGTCCTCGATGATGAAGCGCTTGGCGGCGATGCACACCTGGCCCACGTTCTGGAAACGGCCGATGGCGGCGGCTTTTACCGCCTCGTCCAGGTCGGCGTCGGCCAGCACGATGAACGGGTCGGAACCGCCCAGTTCCAGCACGCATTTCTTCAGCGCGGCACCGGCCTGGGAGGCGATGGCGGCGCCGGCGCGCACGCTGCCGGTGACGGTCACGGCGGCAATGCGCGGGTCGTTGATGGCGCTGGAGACGCCGTCGTTGCTCACGTTCAGTACTTCGAACGCGCCTTCCGGCACGCCGCCTTCACGCAGCACGGCAGCCATCAGCAAGGCACTGCCCATCACGTTCGGCGCGTGCTTGAGCACGTAGGTGTTGCCGGCCAGCAGGATCGGCACGGCGCCGCGCAGCACTTGCCACACCGGGAAATTCCACGGCATCACGGCCAGGATCGGGCCGATCGGGCGGTATTCGATGAAGGCCTTGTCGCCCGGCACCTGGGTCGGCTCGGGGGCCAGCAGCTCAGGGCCCTGGGCGGCGTACCACTCGCACAGGCCGGCGCACTTTTCCACTTCGGCGCGGGCTTGCACGATCGGCTTGCCCATTTCCAGGGTCATGCTGCGGGCCAGGGCTTCGCTGTTGTTGCGCAGGGCAGCGGCGACGTTGACCAGCACGGCGGCGCGCTCGGCCACCGATACCCGCCGCCATTGACGGTAGGCGTCAGCGCTGCGGGTCAGGGCCTGGTCCAGCTCGGTGGCGGTCTGGAACGGGTAGCGCGCCAGTTCTTCACCGGTGGCCGGGTTCAGGGAAATCGCGTAGTCGATAGCGGCAGGGGCGTTCATCGCAAACCTCCAAAGGCAGTAGATGGACATACCTTAAGCCGTTGCCTGGTTCATGGATAATGAATAATAATCAGCGAAACACTCACGAATCGAGAAAGTTATGGATCTCACCCAACTTGAACTGTTCAAGGCCGTGGCCGAGGAAGGCAGCATCACTGCCGCCGCCGCCAAGGTGCACCGCGTACCGTCGAACCTGACCACGCGCATCAAGCAACTGGAAAGCGAGTTGGGTGTGGACCTGTTCATTCGCGAGAAACTGCGATTGCGCTTGTCGGCCAACGGCCACAGCTTTCTGGATTACACCCGGCGCATCCTCGACCTGGTGGAAGAGGCGCGCCTGGCGGTGTCCAGCGGCGAGCCTCAGGGCGTGTTCACCCTGGGCTCGTTGGAAAGCACGGCGGCGGTGCGCATCCCGCCGTTGCTGGCCGCCTATCACCAGCGCTATCCCAAGGTGGAGCTGGACCTGTCCACCGGGCCGTCCGGTGACATGATCGACGGCGTGCTGGCCGGGCGCTTCGCCGCGGCCTTCGTCGATGGCCCGCTGCACCCGTTGCTGGACGGCATCCCGGTATTTGAAGAAGAAATGCTGCTGGTGACCGCCAAGGGCCACGCACCGGTCACCCGCGCGTTGGACGTGAGCGGCGAGACGGTCTACGCCTTCCGCGCCAACTGCTCCTACCGGCGGCACCTGGAAAGCTGGTTCATCGCCGACGGCGCCACGCCGGGGCGCATTTTCGAGATGGAGTCGTACCACGGCATGCTCGCCTGCGTCAGCGCTGGCGCGGGCCTGGCGATGGTGCCGCGCAGCATGCTGGAGAGCATGCCGGGCAGCAGCAACGTCAGCGCCTGGCCGCTGGGCGGCGAATACAGCTGGCGCCAGACCTGGCTGACCTGGCGCCGCGGCACGCGATCGCCGAACCTGCTGGGCATGCAGGAGATGCTCGAAAGTCAGCCCTCGGCGGCCAAGCGCCCGGCATAGTCGCGGGCGAACTGCGCGGCAATGCGCCCTGAGCGCGAGCCGCGTTGGGTGGCCCAGCGCAGGGCTTCGACATGGGCCTGTGGGAAGGCTTCTTCAGGCACCCCGCACGCCGCTAGCCATTCGTTGACCGCGCCGAGGAATTCGTCCTGGGAGAAGGGGTAGAACGAGATCCACAGGCCGAAGCGTTCCGACAGCGAGATCTTCTCTTCCGACTCTTCACCCGGGTGCAGGTCGCCGTTCTCGCCGCGCTTCCAGTTGAGGTTGTCACTGGCGCGCTCGGCCATCAGGTGGCGGCGGTTGGAGGTGGCGTAGATCAGCGTGTTGGCGGCCTGGCCGGCCACCGAGCCGTCGAGCACGGTCTTCAGGCTCTTGTAGCCGATATCGCCTTCTTCAAACGACAGGTCATCGCAGAACAGGATGAACCGCTCGGGACGGCCGGTGGTGAAGTCGAGGATCTGTGGCAGGTCGCCGATGTGCGCCTTGTCCACCTCGATCAGGCGCAGGCCCTGGCCGTGGAAACGCTCAAGGCACGCCTTGACCAGCGAGGATTTGCCGGTGCCACGGGCGCCGGTCAGCAGCACGTTGTTGGCCGGGCGGCCTTCGACGAACTGGCGGGTATTCTGCTCGATCAGGCGTTTCTGCCGGTCGATGTTCTGCAAGGCCTCGAAGCTGATCAGGCTGGGGTTTTTCACCGCGTGCAGCACCGCCTGCTCCACCCCGCGCACGCGCCGGTAGTGCCATTGGTAGGCGATGGCCTGAGTGTCGAACACCTGCGCCTGCTCGGGCGGGAAAGCGCGCTCCAGGCTGTTGGCGATGCGTTCGAGCTGGGCGAGCAGGGCAGAGCTGTCAATCGTCGTGGACATGGTGATATCACAGTGCAGGGATGGCTGGGCACAAGCTTAGGGATAGGGCAGAGTGTGCGTCTAACGATAAAAGGGCGCTGGCATGCGTAAAATGGACATCGAGGTGGATCATGGTGAACCCCGTGATGCCCGCAGCGTGGCGGCGGTGGCGCTGGATTTCGATGACGGCCACTGGGTGGCCAATCACCGGCACCACAAGGCGCAGCTGCTTTATGCAACCCAAGGCGTGTTGGTGGTAGGTACCGCCGAGGGGCATTGGCTGGTGCCGGGCAATCGCGGGTTATGGATTCCGCCGGGGGTGGAGCATTGGACGCGCATGGTCGGTGCGGTGCGCATTCGAACCCTGTACATCGACCCGGCGCAGGTGCCGGTGCAGTTGCCTGATACCTGTTCAGTGCTGGGCGTTTCTGCCTTGCTGCGTGAGCTGATACTGGCCGCGGTGGACATCCGCCAGCCATGGTTGCCGGACAGCCGCGATGGGCGGGTGGTGGCGCTGATGCTGGATGAGTTGGCGCGGCAGCAGGAGCTGCCGCTGCATTTGCCGCAGTTGCATCATGCCGCCTTGCAGCCCTTGAGCCAGCAGATCCTGATGGGGCAGGGCCTGGAACTGGAACTCAACGACTGGGCCGCGCAATTGGCCGTCAACCCCAAGACCCTGCAACGCTGGTTCGTGCGCGACACCGGCATGACCTTCGGCAAATGGCGCCAGCAAGCGCGCCTGCTGACTGCCTTGCAGCACCTGGCCCTGGGCCGCAGCGTGCTGGAAGTGGCGCTGGAGGTGGGCTACAACACCCCCAGTGCCTTCAGCGCCATGTTCCGCCGCCAGTTCGGCGTGTCGCCCAGCGAGTGGTGAGGCTTTGCACACTCAGGCACGATTGATGGTGCTTATGAGGGCCTCTCGCGAGCAAGCTTTGCTCCCACAGTGGTGAGTCAAACACTTATGTGAGGCGTTTCACTGGTGGGAGCAAAGCTTGCTCGCGATGAGGCCAGTGCAGGTTGTCAAAAACGAAAGACGTTCCCGGCAGGTGGTTCCGCTCAGCCCAACCGCGCCAAGCGCTTGACAATCTGCGGCCGCTGCGCCCGCCACTCATCCGCCGTAATCCCCAGCAACATCACATCCAGCCGCTCACCCTCCTTGCACACGTTCTGCCGCCGCACGCCCTCCAGGGTAAAGCCGAACTTTTGATGCAAGCGCACCACCGCCGGGTTGCTGGCCAGCACTTCGCAGTTGAGCTTGGCCAACCCGACATCATCAAAGGCATGGTCCAGCAACCAGCATTCCACCTGGCTGCCCAACCCCTTGCCCTGCAGTTCGCTGTCCAGGTAAAACGCCCAATCGGCGCATTGGTGCAGTCTGTTGATGGCGTTGAGCGACACCACGCCACGGGGCACCTCATCGACCATCACCACGTACACCGCCTGGCGCCCGTTGCCTTCAAGGCTGGTCAGCCAGGCCTGATGCTCCTGGGGGCTGATTTCGTGATCGGTGTACATGAACCGACGTACCTGGGGCTGGTTGCGCAATTGGCGCACGCGTTCGCGAACGAGGGCGTCAGTGGCCAGGATGGGTACGAAACTGATCATGCCAGGTAGTCCCGGGTGGCCTGCAGGATTTCATCCGACAGCGGGTCGCCCTCGGTGGCGCGGGCCAGGGTAATGGCGCCCACCATCAGGGTAAATTCGATCAGCGCAGCTTTGCGGCGCTCGTCCGCCTGGGGTTGTTCCATCACGGCTTCGTAATCATCCAGCAGCGCGCCCACGCCTTCGCGGTAGGCGTTGCGCAGCGGGCTGTCCGCAGGCTCGCGGCATACGTCGCCGGAGAATCCCACGGTGGGGCAGCCTTCGCCCGGCAGGTCACGGTTGCTGTCGGCCAGGTAGTTGTCCACCAGCGCCCGGCGTGCGCCCTTGCGGTCGCGGGTAGGGGCGATGCGTTCGGCCCAGCGCTGCACGGATTGCGCGAATGCCTGTCGGCAGGCCTGGGCGGCGAGGGCTTCCTTGGACTCGAAGTGGCCATAGAAGCCGCCATGGGTCAGCCCGGCAGCGCTCATCACCTCGGCGACGCTGAGGCCCTTGAGGCCACGCTCGCGGAACAGGCGCGTGGCCACTTGCAGAATGATTTCACGGTTGCGTTCGGTTTGCTGGCGGGATACGCGGGGCATGATGGTCTCGGTGTGACAGGCGCAAAAGGTAAGGGGGTCATTGCTGTTCGCGGTCGCGGCGGGCGGCATAGGCACGCAAGTGCGTATAGGCCAGGCGCAGCACGGAACGGTCCGGGGTTTCCACCTCTTCAGGCAGGCGTCGACGCAGCAGGTCGCCCAGCACGTGCTCGGCTTCGGTGGCGTCGCCGCGCTCCACGTCACGCAACATCGAGGCCGTCAGCGCCGAGCCCGGTTGTGTCAGCACCTGCACAAACGCGTCGCGCACCGGTTCGCGCGGTGGGTAGCCGGCCTGCCGGGCAATGGCCGAGCACTCTTCGAACAGGTCGCAGATCAAGTCTTCGCCGCCCGCCGCCACGATGTCACCGACGCTGGCGCGCATCAGGCAGGTAATGCCGGCGCCGGTGGCGATGAAGGTCCATTTTTCCCACATTTCCTGGGTGATGTCGGGGCTCAGCTGGGCGGCGAAACCGGCATTGCCCAGCGCCTGCGCCACGGCCTGTACGCGCTCGCTGTCCTGGCCGATGCGGGCACCAAAACTGAGGTCATCGCGTTCGTTGAAATGCACGATGGTGCCGTCGGCGTGCTTGTCCAGCGACACGAAACACTTGCCGCCCAGCACGTGGCGGGCGCCAAAGCGCTCGTCCAGCACGTCCAGGTGGCGCATGCCGTTGAGCAACGGCAGGATCAGGGTCTCAGGCCCTACCGCTGCCGCCACGTCATCCATGGCCGCCTGCAGTTGCCCGGCCTTGCAACTTAGAATGATCACGTCGAATGGGCGGTCGATGTCGCTTGCCTGCACCCACGGCACCCTGGCCAGGCTGATGTCGCCCAGCGGGCTGCGCACCTGCAAACCCTGCTCATCCAACTGCTGGCCGCGTGCAGCGCGCACCAGGAAGGTCACGTCGCGCCCGGCCGCCAACAGTCGCCCGCCAAAATAGCCGCCCACCGCCCCGGCCCCCACGATCAAAATCCGCATGATCTCAACACTCCCTGAATATCGAAGGCCAACGCTTGGGTATAACCCCATAAAATATAGGCCGATCACGCTCGCAAGAATAGAGTGTGATCGACCTTTATTTTGACTTTCTTTAAGGTCTGGCGTTCACGCGAGTCGCCAACTGACCCCCTCTATGCCGAATTTTTCCGCCATGGGCCGGCTGGTTTTCTTGACCCGTTCACGTCCGAACCGGCCGATGCGGCCCACGCCTGCATCACAACTTGCCCAATGCCACGCCTCACCGTTGTCCATGGTTTGCGCGCGGATAATGAACGACTTCGCTTCGCCATTGAGGGTGTAATCAATGACGTAGAGTTTTGCACTGTTCATAAAACCGAAATTCCTCCCTGTGACCTGCTACAGATCATGCCGGGGGGAAAAAATTCAGTCGGATTGTCGGACAGCCGTTACTCGCCGCTGACGGTCCAGTGCACGGCATCCTTGGGGAATACCACCTGTTCAAGGCGGTGGGCGATGCCACAGGTCAGCGAGTCGTCGGCGGCGATCACCTTTTCCTCGGCGGACAGGCATTTGAAGATGTCCAGCTTCTGCTCAGCGTCGGCGGTTTCGTTCTTGAAGATGGTGACGTAGCGCTCCAGATCGTTGTTGAGGCTGGAGAGGTACTCACGCAGGCGCGAATGGTCGACCGAGTTCTGGCTGAAGTACCAGTTCATGGGATGAATCAAAAACCGCGATTGCGGCGCGGCAATGCGTTCGGTGCCGGCCAGGTAGACGATGATGCCCATGGACTCGATGTTGCCGGAGTTGATGGTGCGCACCGGTATGCCCAGGGATTTGATGAAGGTGTAGATGGTAAAGCCGAAGTTGGTGCTGCCGCCCGAGGACGACATGTTCAGCCACAGCGATTCGGCGCCAGCCTTCACGGCTTCAAGGCAACGGTCACGCAGGCGTTCGTGAGTACTTTGGTCGATCTGGCAATGGAAATGAACAATGTGTTGTTGGCTCACCGTCATGTCCTTGTATTCGGGTATGCAGGCCGGGGACATTGCCCCGGCCCTGCCTCAGCGGTTAGCTGCGGCCGCCACCGTGGCTGCCTTGACCGCCTTTTTTACTGCTGTCGGGGGTTGCTTTGCTCCGGTCGTTTGGCATTTTGCCTGCAGTCGAGCCGGAAGATGCCTGACCGCCTTTTTTCCCGGCGTCAGATGCTTTTTCACGATCGTTGGAGAAGTTTCCTGGGTTCGACTTGCCTGTGTTAGCCATGATTCTCTTCCTCAGTTTTATCGGATTCGCACAGCCGTTGACCGTGCATTAACTGTGAAAGGCAAAGCCGCCAAAAGTTTATTGATTATAGGAAGCCGAGACGGGCGGTCTTAGTGTTTTTGGCTTGAATATTTAGTGCCAAAATGACTGTCGCCCCGGCCTCCCGAAATCATCCGTTCAACACAGACAGAACAACGCCACCTGCGGCGCTTCGCTGATCCACTGATGGCATACCCGCCAGCCACCCAGCCCGGCCATTTCAGTGAATGACTCCACGGTGAACTTGTGCGAGTTCTCGGTGTGCAGGCGTTCGCCCTCGGCAAAGTGGAAAGCCTGGCCGGCCACTTGCACCACCTGTTCGCGCTGGCTCACCAGGTGCATCTCCATGCGTTGCAGTTCGGCGTTCCACAGCGCCAGGTGGCGGAAGTCATCGAGTACGAAGTTGCCGTCCAGTTCTCGGTTCATGCGCTTGAGCAGGTTGAGATTGAAAGCGGCGGTCACGCCCTGGGCGTCGTCGTAGGCCGCTTCCAGCAGGGCGGGCTCCTTGACCATGTCGACGCCCACGATGAACCAGGCGTTGCGCCCCAGCAGCGTGTGGGCCGAGCGCAGGAACTGCACGGCTTGCGGACGGGTGAAGTTGCCGATGGTCGAGCCTGGGAAGAAGCCGACCCGTGGCCTGCCTTTTACAGCGTCCGGCAAGTGCAGGGCACGGGTGAAGTCGTCCACCTGGGGCGCGATCTCAAGGTGCGGGTAGCGGCCACGCAGGTTGCTGGCGGCGTTGTCCAGGGCGTCCTGGCAGATGTCGATGGGCACGTACACGCCGATCTGCGGTGCGGCATCCAGCAACATGGCGATCTTGTCACTGGCGCCGCTGCCGAACTCCACCAGTGCCGCACCGTCGGGGATGATCGCGCCGATCTGCGCGGCCACATCGGTCAGCAGGGTGGTTTCCGCGCGGGTAGGGTAGTACTCGGGGACGGTGCAGATGGCCTCGAACAACTGCGAGCCGGCGGCGTCGTAGAAGTACTTGGGCGACAGGCTTTTGTGCGGGGCCGACAGGCCGGCAATCACGTCACGGGCGAACTCGCTGTTGTGCCCGCCTTGCTGGCAGGCATCGCGGGCCAGGCGCAGGCCGCCGAACATCCAGCGCAGGCCGGGGGTGAAGAAATTGCGGTAGCTGGGCCGGCAGTGGTCCGGGCTGCTGATGCTGGCGCCGCCGCGCAGCACCATCTGGTTGACCATGAACTTGCCGTTGTACTCGCCCACCGCCGAGGGCGCGGGGTGGAAGCCTGGGTAGGCGCAGTAGGCCGTCTGGGTCCATTGCCAGGCCACGTCGTCTACCTGTTCGAGCAGGCCGGTGGTGGCCGCCAGCTCCCACTCCGCCTCGGTGGGCAGGCGCGCTTCGGCCCAGGTGGCGAAGGCGCAGGCTTCGTAATAGCTGATGTGCGTGACGGGGGCGTCCGGGTCAACGGGCACCAGCCCGGCCAGGGTCATGACCTGCCATTGCTCGCCATGCTGCTGCCAGTACAGCGGGGCCTGCCAGTCCTGTTCGCGCGCCATGGCCCAGCCGTCGGACAGCCACAGCCCAACTGTCGAGTAGCCGCCAGCAGCCATAAAGCGCAGCCACTGGCCGTTCGTCACCAGCCGGTCACTGATCTCGAAAGGCGCCAGGTACACCTTGTGTCGTGGGCCCTCGTTGTCGAAAGCGAAGCCGTCACCGTCGTGGCCGATGTCCACCAGGCCGCCGTCCAGTGTCTTGAACTGGCCCTCGCGGCCCGGCGCGTCGGCCGGCCAGGTGGGGTCGTAGGCCGGCTTGAGCGCCGACAGGCTGAACAGGTGCAGGATGTCCATCAGCAGCAATTCCTGATGCTGCTGCTCGTGGGCCAGGCCCAGGTCCACGAGTGCCAGGGTGGCGGCGTCCAGGTCCATGGCCAGCAGGCTGCCCATGTGCAGGTCCACGTATTGCCGGTAGGCCATCACCTGGTCCAGCGCCGGGCGCGTCATCAGCCCGCGCTGGGGGCGCGGCTGGCGTGGCCCGACGGCTTCGTAATAGGAGTTGAACAGGTAGGCAAAGTCGGCATCGAAGGGCCGGTATTCAGGCAGGTTGGGCGCCAGCAGGAAGGTTTCGAAGAACCAGGTGATGTGTGCCAGGTGCCATTTGGTGGGGCTGGCGTCGGGCATCGACTGCGCCACCATGTCCTCGGGGCTCAGGGGGCTGGCCAGGCGTTCGCTATGGCGGCGCACCTGGCGGTAGCGTTGCAGGCGTTCATCGGCCAGGGTGGGAAGGGTTTCCAGGGCATGGCGTGGCATAAGATTCATCAGTCATGGCTCCGCGGCTTCGTCGTTGGCGACGTGAGTGGGCGACCTGGGTCTTGGGCAACGTTGGTGCAGGCAAGAGTGTAGCTTGGGCTGGTTTTATGATGACCGTGGTGGGGGCGGTGAGTTCGATCGGCGTGAATACGCCGTAGCCGCTGCTGCCAGGCTGCACTGGCCCAGAGCCTCGCTGAACATCTTCAGCGCACACGGGGGCCAGCGCAGCCTGGCGGCAGCGGCTACGGATGTTGCCAGTCAGGACGTGGGGCGTTCGTGCACCAGGGCCAACGTCGCATCCAGCAACCTGACCATATCATCGATATCCTGGCGCATTTCCAGGTGCTCGCGCGCCTCGTCATACAGCTCCAGCCGCAACTTGAGGCGCGACAGCGGCGTGCGCAGGTCATGGGACACCGCGCCCAGCAGGTAGCCGCGCTGGCGCAGCTGTTCGCGGATGCGCCACTGCATGCGGTTGAAGGTCAGGGTCGCCTGTTGCGCCTCCAGCAACCCATGGTCCAGTTCCGGCAGGGGCGGGCTGTCCAGGTCTTCACTCAGCCGTTCAGCGGCGGCGCTGAAGCGCTGGATGGGCCGTGACAGCAGCTTGGAGCAATACCAGGCGCCCGCCACCAGGCTGGCAATCTGGATAATCAACGGCACGATCGGTCCACTGAACGGGTTGGGCGGCGGCGGCTCGATGAGCTCGCCCGTCTGCAGTTCATGCAGGTGCTCGGCGTGGAAACGTGCTTCTTCCTGCGCCTTGCCGTACTCCTGGAACCACACGAACGCCAGGCAATGGGCCAGGACGATGGCGAACACGGAAATACCGAACAGGCGGGCGAACAGCGAATTGGCGAAGCGCGGCAGGCGAAGGCTGGACATGCGAGGGCTCTTGGGCCGGAACGTTCTGATGAGGCAGCATCGCGCCGGGTTGTGTCGCGTTGATTTCACGAATGTATCGGGGAGCATGTCGCTGTTGTGTTGAAGCCTAAAAGATACCGTGGGTCGCCCTGCGACAACCCACCACACCAAAAACCCTTCCCATTTTCGACCGTTGCTCAGCTAAGTCTTTGCTTCTCAAGCACAATCCCGGACAATCGCCCCCCCTTTTATGGCCGGGGCGCTGCCTGCTTCATGTTTCATCCCGTCTCGGCCACGTATGAATAACCGGCAAGCGGAGATTCGACCGGATGAATGAACAGGCCAACAGCCTCGACCAACACTACGCGGCGCCACAAGCGACGCTGAGCGGTTGGAACCGTCACGACACCACCTGGATGCTGGGCCTGTTCGGCACAGCCATCGGCGCGGGGACCCTGTTCCTGCCGATCAATGCGGGCCTTGGCGGTTTCTGGCCCCTGCTGATCCTGGCCTTGCTGGCCTTCCCGATGACCTATTACGCACACCGCGGCTTGACCCGTTTCGTGCTGTCGGGGCGTGAAGGCGCGGACATCACCGAGGTGGTGGAACAGCATTTCGGCGCCCGTGCCGGCGCCCTGATCACCCTGCTGTATTTCTTCGCCATCTTCCCCATCCTGCTGATCTACAGCGTCGCGCTGACCAACACCGTGGGCAGCTTCATCGAGCACCAACTGCACCTGCAACCGCCACCGCGCGCGCTGCTGGCCCTGGTGCTGATCGTCGGCCTGCTGGGCGTTGTGCGGTGCGGTGAGCGGGTGATCGTCAAGGCCATGAGCCTGATGGTGTACCCGTTCATCGTCGCGCTGTTGCTGCTGGCGCTGTTCCTGGTGCCGCACTGGACCGGTGGCATCCTGACCACGGCCAGCAACGTGCCTGAGCCGTCGGCGTTCCTGCACACGCTGTGGCTGGCGATCCCGGTGATGGTGTTCTCGTTCAACCACTCGCCGATCATCTCGGCCTTTGCGGTTGACCAGAAGCGTCGCTATGGCGCCAATGCCGAACAGCGCAGCTCGCAGATCCTGGCGCGTGCCCATGGCCTGATGGTGGTGATGGTGCTGTTCTTCGTGTTCAGCTGCGTGCTGACCCTGTCGCCGGAACAACTGGCTGAAGCCAAGGCGCAGAACCTGTCGATCCTGTCGTACCTGGCCAACCACTTCAGCAACCCGACCATCGCCTTCGCCGCGCCGCTGATTGCCTTCGTGGCCATTGCCAAGTCGTTCCTGGGCCACTACATCGGTGCCAGCGAAGGCCTCAAGGGCCTGATCGTGAAGAGCGGCAAGCGCCCGGCGGCCAAGACCATGGACCGCCTGGTGGCGGCCTTCATGCTGGTGGTGTGCTGGTTGGTGGCAACCCTGAACCCGAGCATCCTGGGCATGATCGAAACCCTGGGCGGCCCGGTGATCGCGGCCATCCTGTTCCTGATGCCGATGTATGCCATCCGCCGCGTGCCGGCCATGCGTGTGTATGCCGGCAAGCTGTCGAACGTGTTTGTGGTGGTGGTAGGTTTGGTGGCGATTTCGGCGCTGGTTTACACCCTGTAAGCTCGCAATACCCCATGTGGGAGCGGGCTCTGCCCGCGAATGGGACGCCGCGTGCTTTCTGACGCACCGCGGCGTGCCATTCGCGGGTAGAACCCGCTCCCACATGGCCAACTGCCGCTAAGGCGTTGTGGTGTTACACAGCTGCACCAGCCACCCCGGCCGCTGCAGCCCATCGAACAGCTGCGCGTAATCGCGCTGCAACCGCGCCGGCGCCCGCAGGCGTCGGTACTCCCCGGGCGCCATGCCCAAATACTTGCGAAACGAACGTGCCAACTGCTGGCCGTCACTGAACCCTCCACGCCGGGCAATCTTGTCCACCGGCAGGTCGCTGTCCAGCAGCGCCTGGCGCGCCATGTCCACCCGCAGCAACGACAGCAACCCATGGGGCGAGCAATCGCAATCCTGTCGCAGCAGCCTGCGCAGGTTGCGTTCACTGGTGTACAGGTGTGCGGCCGCCTGGGCGGCATTCAGGGGTTGGTCCAGGCGCTGCAGCCACCAGCGGCACAGGCGCCAGGCCGGGCCTTCGCGGCTGGGCGCCCGCGGTGGTTTGCCCACGGGCGGGCAGGGCAGGCCACGCACGGCGGCGCAGTGGTCGCGCAACAGCAGCAGGGCCATGTCGCTGGCGCTCATGCGTTCGTTGGTGGTGTAGAAAGGGCCGTCGATCTGCACGCTGCCGCGGCTTTGCACAACCAGGCCGGGAAAGCGCTGGGCCAGCAGTGCGCTCAAGCCGCTGTGGGTGGTGACCTGGCGGCCCTCCAGCAGCCGCGCCGCCGCCAGCCAGAACACCCCGGCCCCCAGGGCCACCACCCGCCGGGCCAGCGGCTGTACCTGGCGCAACCAGTGCAGCAGCGGCGCGGCAGCCGTGTCCAGCGCCTGGGCCGGGCCGTGGGCAATGATCAGCGTGTCGGGTGCCTGGGGCACGCTCTCGCTCAATGGCTGGGTCTGCAGGCTGACCCAGGGCATGCCCGGTGAACGCAGCGGCTGGCCGTCCAGCGAATACACCCGCGCGCGCAGACTTGCCCCGCGCCGCAGGCTGCAGCAAGGGCGCAGATCCAGGGCGTGCAGGGTTTCCAGCAGCTTGATCACGTCGCCCACGTAGCACCCGGGGTAACTCAGGATGGCGATCTCACGCACCAGCGCCGGCGCCTTGTGCAACGGCGCGGCGGTTGTGGTGGGGGAAATGTGCGTCGCGGTGTGCAAAAAAATAAAGCCCCGGCCGAATGTGCCGTTAATACCTTCAGGACCCATGGCCGCCTGCGAAAAATATTTTCGCGCGCGGCGACATAAAGTGGCCATTTGCTGTCATCTACGGGTCGCGCTTTTGCCTGCGACACGGGATATTGACGGACCGTCAAAAGATGGACGTCAAAATATAGTCAGTTAGCTATAGAGGGTCAAGCCTTAAAGCTATGCACTTCGAGAGTTCAACAGCATGAAGATGGAACAGTCGGCCTGCGCCGCATCTGCCGTGGATGCCAAAGGATTGACAGTACCGGGGCCCAGCGAAGCTTCCCTGGCGGGCCTGGGGCAGCGCATCGCCGATATAGCTGAATCGCTAGGCGGCAAGCGCAACCTGGCGCGCCAGTCCGGTGTGCACGAAACCCAACTGTACAAATACATCCGCGGTGGCAGTGCGCCCAGCCTGGCGGTGTGCGTGGCCATGGCGCAGTCGGCAGGCGTGAGCCTGGATTGGCTGATCCGTGGCGGCGACGCCCCGGCCATCACGGATCAAGTCACTGTGCGTATTCAGCGCTACCCGGCCCGGGCCTGTGTTGCGCGGTTGCCCTGGCCAGGCAGCGTCGCAGCCATCGAACCTTTGCTTGTCAGCCCGGTCGAACTGCGGCAGCGCGGCCTGGCTGCGCACACCCTGCTGGCGGTGCAACTGCACAGCGGACAGGCCTGTGCGCCCCTGTTTGACGGCGGCACAGTGCTGATTGATCGCGCTGCATCCGGGCTGGCGGGTGATGGTCTCTACCTGCTGGAACTGGGCGGCACGCTGCGGGTGCAGCGCGTGCAATTTCAATGCGATGGCTCCCTGAGCCTGCTGGCCATCAACGAGCAGTTTCGTGACCTGCACCTGCCCCACGATCGCCTGGCCGAACTGAACGTGATCGGCCGCGTGCTGTGGATCTGCAGCTGGCAAGGCTGATCCGGCCGGATTTGCAGCACTGATGGCCGCAAATGCCACGGTTTCGCCGCACTTGGGTTTTTCCTGCAACGTAAGCTTTAAAAGGTCACCGGGCGGCACTCAGACCCTCGGGACCTACACTGACCAGCGTTTGCAGGAAATCACATGTCCACTCGTACTTTGTTCAAGGCCGGGGCCGTTGCCCTGATCGGCCTGGGCGTCGCCTTGTCCGGCAGCGCCAATGCTTCCACCGCCACCGCCAACATGAGCGTCAGCGCCACCGTCGTTGCCACCTGCTCGGTCTCGGCCGGCTCGCTGGCCTTCGGCTCCTACTCGGGCAGCGCCGTGACGGCTTCGGCCGACCTGTCGGTAACGTGCACCAACGACGCCCCGTACACCATCGCCATGGACGCGGGCACCGGCACCGATGCCACCACCTCGGCGCGGCTGATGACCAGTTCATCCGACAGCACCTCCACCCTCAGCTACGGCCTGTACCAGGACAGCAGCTACGCCACCAGCTGGGGCAACACCACCGGCACCGACACCCTGGCCGGCACCGGCACGGGTGATGCGCAGACCATCAGCGTCTACGGCAAGATCGCCGCCAGCCAACTGAGCGCCAGCACCGGCAGCTACGCCGACACCGTGGTTGTCACCGTCAACTACTGATCCGCCCCGCAGAGTCCCCGTCATGAACTTCGCCACACGCCTTTACGGGGTCTGTGCACTGGCCGGCCTGTGCGCGCTTGCGCCACAGGCCCGCGCCCAGGCACTGGACATCGTGCCCATTGCCCAGGTCCTGGACGCCGGCCAGCGCACGGCCAGCTTTACCCTCGTCAACCGCGGCAGCCAACCCACCCGCGTGCAGGTACGCAGCTTTCAGTGGACCCAGGCCAACAACACCGATACCTTCGCGCCGACCCAGGCCTTGCTGGTCAGCCCGCCCTTCGCCCAGATTGCCCCCGGCCAGTCGCAGACCGTGCGTATCTTGCTGCGCCAGGCCGCCGCCGGCAATGAGCAAGCATACCGTGTGTTCTTCGACCAATTGCCTGAAGCCGACGCCAGCAAGGTGGCCTTGGCCTTTCGCCTGACCGTGCCGGTGTTTGCCGATGCGGCTGCCCGCGCCAAGGCCGATGTCAGCTGGACGGTGGTGCAGGACCACGGCCAGTGGAGCCTGGTGGCCCACAACGCCGGGCAGGCCCACGCGCAACTGGCCAGCCTGACACTCACCACCGCCGATGGCCATGCCCTCAAGCTCACCCGTCCGGCCTTGCCTTACCTGCTGGCTGGCCAGGACGGCCGCTGGCTGATCGCGCCCTCGTCAACCGCCTTGCACGCCGGTGACCGTTTGCACCTGACCACCGCTGGCCGTGGCAACGCCATGGACCGCTGGCTGACCCTCGATCAGCCGCGTTGAACACCCGGCTCTACCAGGGCCTGCTGTTGCTGGCAGCCCTGGCTATTCCCGCAGGCGCCCGTGCCGACACGCTGTTGCTGGAAGTGCTGGTCAATGGCCGCAGCCGCGTGGCCGCCCAGGAGGTGGATGAGCAACAGGGCCGGCTGATGGTGGCCGCCGATCAACTGGCCGACCTGGGCATCCGCGCCCAGGGGCGCAGCGATCCCGTGGACCTGGCCAGCCTGCCGGGCGGCCATTACCGCCTGGATCAAGCCGCTGCGCGCCTGTACCTGGACTTGCCCGATCGGGACCTGATTGCCCAGCAATTGCGCCACGACCCCCGGGGCAGCACGACCGCAAACCTGCCCAGCGACCGCGCCGCCGTGCTCAATTACGACACCCAGTACACCCGCGCCAATGGCCAGGATACCTCCAGCACCCTGGCCAGGCTGCGCCTGCTGGGCGGCCCCGGCATCCTGGAAACCAGCAGCCTGCAGACCCGCAGCACCACGGTGGACAACACGGTGCGCCTGGACACCACCTGGACCCAGTCGGACCTGGACCATCTGCGTTCGTGGAAGGTGGGTGATTTCGTCAACGGTGGCCTCGGCTGGACCCGCCCCGTACGCCTGGCGGGTGTGCAGATGGCGACCAACTTCGGCCTGCGCCCGGACCTGGTCACCTACCCGCGGCCCGGCATCAGCTCCAGCGTGGCGGTGCCGTCGTCGGTGGATATCTACGTCAACGGCCTGCACCAATTGTCTGGCCAGGTCGAGCCTGGTCCTTTCGAGGCCAGCCAATTGCCGGTGGCCACCGGCAGCGGCGACATTGCCGTGGTGGTCAAGGATGCCAGCGGCCGGCAGACCACCCAGATGCTGCCGTTCTACACCAGCAGTCTCTTATTGAGCCCGGGGCTGGATTCGCTGTCGCTGGAAGCCGGCAGCGTGCGTCAACACTACGCCAGCCAGTCGGCCGATTACGCCCAGGGCGCAGCGTCCGTTACCTGGCGCCACGGCGCCAGCGACCGCTTCACTTGGGAGTCGCACCTGGAAGGCAGCGACACCCTGGCCATGGGCGGGGCGGGGGGCGATTGGCTGCTGGGCCAGGTGGGGGTGTTCAACCTTTCGTTGGCCGCCAGCCAATACCAGGGGCAGACCGGCAAGCAGTTCGGCCTGGGCTTCAGCCATGCCAGCCATCTGTTCAATGCCGGTTTCAGCGTGCTGCGTGCCGACCATGCCTTCAACGACCTGGCCTCCGCCAACGGTGACGACCGCCCCGGCACCAGCCTGAGCGCCAACCTGGGCTGGTCGCTGCCGGGGCTGGGCTCGCTGGGCATGGTGTTCACCAAAAAGCGCGTGAACATCTATGACGAATACGCAGACACCTCCAATAGCGTGCTGACCACGGCCCTGGCGCTGACCTATTCGAGGCCCTTGCCCTGGGGCGCCTACGGCTCCATCAGCGCGGTGCATGACTACACCGGCACCACCGGCAACGGCTTGTTCATCGGCCTTTCGGTACCTTTCGGCGACGGTGCCAGCCTCAGCGCCAGCAGCAGCCATAGTGGCGGCAGCGCCTACCAGACCGTGCAGGCCGAACGGCCGGCCGTGGAGCGCGGCGACCTGGGCTGGCGAGTGGCGCGTGAAACCGGCGACATCGAACGCGACGACTTCGCCACAAGTTACAAATCGCCTTATGGCCTGGTCAGCGGCGAAGCCGAGCGCAGCAGCACGGGAACCGACTGGCGTGCCAGCGCCCAAGGCGCCGTGACCCTGCTGGGCGGCCATCTGTTCGCTTCCAACACCATCGACGACGCCTTCGCCCTGGTGGACACCGACGGCCTGGCCGATGTCACCGTGCGCCAGGAAAACCGCGACCTGGGGCGCACCGACAGTCACGGTCTGCTGTTCGTCGAGCAACTGCGCGCCTTCGAAGACAATCACCTGTCCATCGACCCCGGCGATGTGCCGATGGACGTCGACCTGGACACCGATCAACTGCATGTGACGCCAGGCGATCGCAGCGCCGTGCGCGCACACTTCGCCGTGCACCGGGCCCACAGCGCCACGCTGCACTTGCTCGATAGCACTCACCACGTTTTGCCGGTGGGGGCCATCGCCACCCTGGCGGGCAGCGGCGAACAGACACCGCTGGGTTACGACGGCGAAGCCTTCTTCCAGCAACTGGCCGATCACAACCACGTGCGCGTGCACACGCCCGGGCACCCGGACTGCAGCGTCACTTTCGACTACCACGCCGAACCGGGACAGATTCCCGACATCGGCCCCTTGATCTGCCAATGAGGAATTGCCCATGCGCCTGTTGTTATTGTTGAGTGCGCTGTCCCTGAGCCCGGCCGCCCTGGCCTACAGCTGTTCGGTGGCCAGCACGCCGCTGATGTTCGGCAGTGTCGCCGGGGTCGCCGAGCAGGTGCGCAGCAGCACCGCCAGCGTCACGGTCACCTGCCAGGCCGGTGCCAGCGCGGCCAGCGTTGCCTACGGCCTGTATATGGACGGTGCCGGTGACGACTTGCGCAGTGGCAGCGGTACCGCCCATTATCAGCTGTTCATGGCCAACGGTCGCCAGCCGATCCTGGCCGGGCAGGCGTTCGCCAGTGACAGCTATAGCCTGGCGGCCAACGCCAGTGTCACCCGTACCTACACGGTATACGCGCGCATGCAGCCGGGCCGCGACGGCGCGCCGGGCACCTACCAGGCCATGAACGCGATCCGGTTGGTGTACTGATGTTCAGGAGGATGTTCATGACCCCGTGCAAGCCTGTGTACCTGGCTGGTTTCGATGTGTTCCGCCGCGATGCGGTGGCGTATGGGCAGTACCTCAAGTCGCTGTGCGCCGAACAGGGGCTGCAAGGGGTATATCCTTTTGATAATCAGCTGCCGGCCGGCCTTGAGGGGCTGGCGGCGGCGCGCTGGATCTGCGAGCAGAACATCGCCATGATCCGGCGCTGCGATGGGGTGCTGGCCAACCTCAATATGTTCCGTGGCCAGGAGCCGGACTCCGGCACCGCCTTCGAGGTGGGCCTGGCGGTGGCCCTGGGCAAGCCGGTGTGGGCCTACTTCGCCCTCGACCGTAGCCTGCGCGAGCAGGTGCCCCACGACCCCCAGGGCTATGACGCCCAGGGCTTTGCCGTGGAAGATTTCAACCTGCCGCGCAATTTGATGTTGGCGGCCAGCTGGGCAGGGTACAGTGCTACGGTCGAACAGGCGGTGGGCGATCTTCGCCGGCACCTGGCATCGACCTCTTGAGGAGACAGGCGGCAATGGACGAAGTCGGGCAACTGGGCGAGATGCTCAAGCAATACGCGCTGAGTGAAGAGCACAAGAAACAGCAGTTCGAGGCCCAGTGCAGCCACTGGACCCTGAGCATCAATGCCCTGTTCGAGCAGATCGAGCAGTGGCTGCAGCCGCTGACCCAGGGCGGCCTGCTGGAGATCACCCGCGAACCCTTCCTGGCCGCCAACGCTGCCTTCGCGGCGCCGCTGTCGCCATTCGCCAGCCACAAGCTGACCATTACCCTGGCGCTGCGCAGCGTGGAGTTCGTGCCTGAAGTGATGGGTGCCAAGGGCCAGGTGTCGCTGGCGGTGATGGGCCTGACCTCCGACCGTTACGGCAGCATCAGCCTGATCTGCACGCCGCCGTCCCAGGACTGGCAGTGGCGCAAGGACCGTGGCGTCAAGGAGCCGGAAGTGCACCTGCTGACCGCCGACTACCTGGCGCAGCAACTGCAAGCGCTGATCCCGCGGCCGCTTCGGGGCTGAGTCGGCATGGGTGAGCGACCAGCGTTACTGGCCTGTGCCGACGACTACGCCAGCGGCGAGTTCATTGCCCCGCATTGCCATGCGCAGATCCAGCTGATCCATGCCACGGTGGGGGTGATGCGCGTGACCACCGCCCAGGGTAGCTGGGTGGTGCCGCCGGGGCATGCCCTGTGGGTACCGGCAGCGATGGAACATGGCATTCGCATGACCGGTCATGTGCAGATGCGCACCTTGTTCATCGAGCCGGCGGCCCTGGGTTTCGAGGTGCCGGCGTGCCAAGTGGTACGGGTGTCGGCACTGGTGCGCGAGCTGATCCTGGCGGCCATCGGCAGCCTGGGGGTGGCGCAGTGCGAGACCCACGACCGCCATCTGCTGGGCCTGCTGTTTGCCGAATTGCAGGTGGCGCCGCCGCTGGCCACCTACGTGCCGCTGCCCAGCCAGCCACGACTCAAGGCCCTGTGCGAAGCCTTCGTCGCCGACCCCTCGCAGGAATCCACCCTGCAGGACTGGGCCGATCAGAGCAACATGAGCTCGCGCACCCTGGCGCGGCTGTTCATGCGTGAATTGGGCATGACCTTTGGCGAATGGCGCACGCGCACGCGGCTGGTGCTGTGCTTGCAGCGGCTGGCGTCGGGGGTGACGATCCTGGAGGTGGCGCTGGAGCATGGGTATCAGAGCCCCAGTGCGTTCAGTGCGATGTTCAAGCGCGAGTTGGGGTATGCGCCTAGTCATTATACGGTGGGGTGAGGGGGGCTTTGGTGGTTATTGGAGGTGCATGGCTGGAGGTTTTTGGCGCTCTTTAGATCGCGCGCCGCCCGCGCGGCGCTTCCCTAGCTTCGCTAGGTCCCACATCTATTTCGGGCCAGTTATGTCTGTGCCATCACCTGGTCCGCCTTGTTTGTTCACTTCAGATCTGCTGTGGAAAAACAGAGCGGACCAGGTGACCTAACAGACAAAATTGGCCCGAAACAGATGTGGGACCGAGCGAAGCTCGGGAAGCGCCGCGCGGGCGGCGCGCGATCTGCGCAACACCACAAAACCCCCGCCATGCACCTCGCAATCCCAACCCAATCCCAACCCAATGTCCCAATCAAAACGACACTTGTCCCGAACGCATGCGCACCCAACCCATAGGATCCAATAACCTTCAAGCCTTGCCCAATAACAAGCAGGCCTGCAATGCCCCCCTCCCGTTTCCACCGCGTAAAACTGCTGCCCTGGCTGCTGCTCGCCACGCTGCCAGCCTGCAGCCAGTGGGCCAGCCATGAGCCCGCGCGCTCCGGCCTGAACCCCGGCAACGCGCTGCAACCGCTGCCGGCCCAGGTCAGCGACCAACCTCTGCCCGCCCACTGGTGGCAGCTGTACCGCGACCCGCAACTCAACCAGATGGTGCAACAGGCCTTGGCCCACAACCGTGACCTGGCCGTCGCCCAGGCCCATGTGCAGGCAATGCTGGGCGGCCTGCACCAGGCTGACGCGCAACGCTGGCCGTCGACCCAGGTGCAACTGGGCGCCAGCTACGGCAAGACCGCCGATGACCAGACCCTGGCGCAAGCCACCGACAGCCACGCCCCGGCCCAATGGGAATTCAACCCAGGCCTGGAGCTGGCCTATCAGGTAGACGTGTGGGGGCAGGTGCAGCATGCCATCGAGCAAGCCCAGGCCGACGCCCAGGCCGCGGCGGCCGCTGAGGATCAGCTGCGCGTGACCGTGGCCGCGCAGACCACCCGGGCTTATGTCAGTGCTTGCGCCTTGGCGGCTCGCGCGGTGGTGCAGCGCCAGTCGCTCAGCGTGCTGGGCGACAGCGTGCGGTTGCTCGAACGCCAGCGGCAGGGCGGGGTGGTGACCGATTTCGAGGTGTCGCGCATGCGCTCTTTGCTGGGCCAGACCCAGGCGCAGTTACCCATGCTGGAGGCACGCCGCCAGGCGGCCGTGTTCGAGCTGGCAACGCTCACCGGCACCACCACGCCCCAGCCGGTGACCTGCACCCAAGTACCGCAGTTGCAGCAGGAACTGCCCGTGGGCGATGGCTGGCAGTGGCTGGCCCGCCGCCCCGACATCCGCCAGGCCAACCGTGAATTGCAGGCCGCCAGCCTGCAAGTAGACGTCACCCAGGCCGACCTGTACCCCAAGGTCACCTTCGGCGCCTCAGTGACGTCCTCCAGCCACCCGGTCAACCAATTGGGCAGCAGCCAGGCGGTGATGTTCGGTATCGGCCCGCTGATCAGCTGGCAGTTTCCCAATCGTGCCGCCAATCGTGCCCGCGTCGAACAGGCCAAGGCCATGGAGCAGGGCGCCCTGAACCGCTTCGACGGCCAGGTGCTACTGGCCCTGCAGCAGGTTCGCCAGGCGCTGGCATTGTACGACGGCGAGCGCCAGCGCCACGGCGCCTTGACTGACGCGTTGAGCGACAGCCAGCGCGCCTTCGATCTGGCCCAGCGCAACTACCAGGCCGGCGCCCTGGACTTTCTCGATGTGCTGGACAGCGAACGCGAGCTGATCCGCCTCAAGGCGCAACTGGCCGATGCCGACGGCCAGTTGCTGCAACGCCAGATCAACCTGTTCGCCGCCCTGGGGGGCGGCTGGCAGCGCCCCGACACCCTTTCTGCCCATGCCGACGGAAGTAACCGATGAACATTGCCGCCCATGAGATCGAACACACTGAACACTTGGCCAAGGCCCGGCAACTGCGGCGCAAGCGTCAATTGCAGACAAGCGCTGCAGTACTGGGGCTTTGCGCAGCCGTGGGATGCGCGGCGTACTGGTGGCTGGAAGGGCGCTTTCTGGAAAGCACCGATGACGCCTATGTGCGCGCCGACTGGGTGCCGGTGAGTGCCCGCATCAATGGCTATGTGGCGCAAGTGCTGGTCAATGACGATCAGCCGGTCAAGGCCGGGCAGGTGCTGGTGCGCATCGATGACCGTGATTGTCAGGCGCGCCTGGCCCAGGCCCGCGCGGCGCTGGATGAGGCTGACGCTGCCGTGCGGGCCGGCCAGGCCAGCCTGAGCGTGGCCCATCAGCGGGTGGCCGCGCAGCAGGCGGCCATTGCCCAGGCCGCCGCCCAGGCTGAAGGTGCGCGGGCCGAGTTCCAGCGCGCCGGCCTGGACCGCCAGCGCTATCAAGGCCTGGTGCACGACCAGGCCGCCAGTGCCCAGCGCCTGGAAAGTGCGCAATCGAGCTTCGCCCAGGCCCGTGCCAGCCTCGATGCCGCACAGGCACGGCAACGCCAGCAGGACCTGGCCCTGACCATCGCCCGCGGTCGCGAACAGCTGGCCCAGGCCACGTTGCAAGGGCAGGTGGCGCGTCAGGCCCAGGCCCAGGCGCTGCTGACCCTGGCCGACAACGCCCTGCAGGACACCCTGATCCGCGCGCCCCTGGACGGCGTGGTTGGCCAGCGCAAGGTGCGCGAGCGCCAGTACCTGGCGCCGGGGTTGCCACTGCTGGCCGTGGTGCCGGTGCAGCAGGCCTACGTGGTGGCCAACTTCAAGGAAACCCAGTTGCAGGGCATGCACGCGGGGCAGCCGGTGGACGTGCGGGTGGACAGCTATGGCGGTCAGCGCCTGCACGGCCATGTCGCCAGTTTCTCGCCAGGCTCGGGCGCGGTGTTTGCCTTGCTGCCGTCAGATAACGCCACCGGCAACTTCACCAAGATCGTCCAGCGTTTCCCGGTGCGCATCGTGCTTGATGCCCACGACGAGCGCGCGCCGATCCTGCCCGGCATGTCGGTAGTCGCCACCGTGGACACCCGCGATGAGCGTTGAAGCGCCGGTCTCCCTGCGCGCCTGGGTGGCGGTGATCGGCGGATTGTTCGGCTGCTTCATGGCCGGCATGAACGTGCACGTGACCAGCGCTGCGCTGCCGGAAATCGAAGGGGCGCTGGGCGCCAGTTTTCAGGAGGGGTCGTGGATTTCCACGGCCTACCTGGTGGCAGAGATCGTCATGATCCCGCTCACCGCCTGGCTGGTGGAGGTGTTCTCGCTGCGACGGGTGATGCTGGTGGGGGCGTTCGTGTTTTTGCTGGCGTCAGTGGCCTGCTCGCTGGCGCCCAACCTGGCGGTAATGATCGCCATACGCGTGGTTCAGGGCGCGGCGGGGGCGGTGCTGATCCCGCTGTCGTTCCAGCTGATCATCACGCAATTGCCGGCCAGCAAGGTGCCCATGGGCATGGCGCTGTTCAGCCTGGCCAACAGCGTGGCCCAGGCGGCGGGGCCGTCCATTGGTGGCTGGCTGACGGATGCCTACAGCTGGCGCTGGATCTTCTACCTGCAATTGCTGCCCGGGGTGATGCTGCTGATGGCCATTGCCTGGGCCATCGATGCCAGCCCCATGAAATTGCAGCTACTCAGGCGCGGCGACTGGGCCGGCATCACCGCCATGATCATTGGCCTGGGCGGGGTGCAGATCGTGCTGGAGGAGGGCGGGCGCGAAGACTGGTTCGGCTCCAGCTATATCGTTGCCATGACGTGGGTGTCGTGCCTGGCGCTGGTGTATTTCGTCTGGTCGCAGCTGTATGGCAACCGGGCGTTCATCAACCTGCGCCTGCTCAAGGGTTACAACTTCGGCGTGGCCAGCGTGGCCATGTTCGTGTTCGGCGGCATGACCTTTGGCCTGGTGTTCCTGGTGCCCAACTACTTATCTCAGCAGCAGGGCTACAGCGCGCGCGAGGTGGGTGTCAGTTTGATCCTGTATGGCGTGGTGCAGTTGTTGCTGGCGCCGTTGATGCCGGCGCTGATGAAACGCCTGAACCCGAAACTGATGGTCGCCAGCGGCTTTTTGATCATGGCGCTGGGCTGCTACCTGGGCGCGTTCCTGGACGCTGACAGCGCCGCCAACGTCATCGTACCGTCGGTGGTGGTGCGCGGCATTGGCCAACCGCTGATCATGGTGGCGTTGTCGGTGCTGGCGGTGGCGGGCCTGAGCAAGGCCGAGGCGGGGTCGGCGTCGGCGCTGTTCTCGATGCTGCGCAACCTGGGCGGCGCGGTGGTGACCGCCGCCCTGGCCCAGGCGGTGGAAGTGCGCGAGCGGGTGCACAGCGAGCGCATCGGCGAAGGCCTTAACATCTTCACCCAGCCAGTGCAGGAACGCCTGGGCGGGATGCTGGATCCGTCCTTGCCGCAGCAGCAACAGACCCTGGCCCTGATGATGGACAGCGTCCGGCACCAGGCGTACCTGATGGCCTACAGCGATGCGTTCTACATCGCCTTCGTGGCGCTGGCCGGCTGCGCCGTGGCGGCGCTGATGATGCGCCGCTAACCCCAGCCCCCCAATCTGCTGCCTGGCCAACAAGGCTGACAACTCCGAGGGTCAGGCCATGGCACGTTGCAACAAATGTGGGACCGGGCTCTGCCCGGGAAGCGCCGCGCGGGCGGCGCTCGATCTCAAGAACGCCAAAAAAAATCCAGACATGCGCCTGTAAGCCCCCCTGCGGTCCCCAGCCAGGCACATCGGAGCCCCCCGCCCGTTCCGAAGCAGACCGCGTCATGGCACACCAGGTGCTAGCCGATGTTTCTGTGGCGCCCTTGAGATCGAGCGCCGCCCGCGCGGCGCATCGCGGCCAAGGCCGGCTCCTACATTTGTTGCAACGTGCCATGGCCTGACCCACCAGGTTGTCAGCCTTGTTTGTCCGTCTTTGGATAGGGGTTGCCTCGGCCTGGTCCCCCCTCCAAAGTTCAATCTTTTCACGCCCACCTACCAGATCAGGTAGTTGTGCCATTGCGCCATCACGTCGAGAATCGCTCCTATTGGCAGCCAGTGTTTGCGCTGCCGTGCCTGATTTGCAAAGCCCTCAGCCGTCTCACAACAACAAGGACGATCTCTTGGTCTGCCGTGCCTGTTACCCGGGCATCGGCGGCCTGTATGCACGCAAATGGATGATTCATGTGGGAGGTGTGACATGCGACACGACAATTTCGTGGTCGATGGGCTGTTCAAGGATTACAAGGTCTACGTCGAAAGGATCGGCAATGACCCGCGCAGGAAGAACGTGCTGTGCGTCAACGGCGCCATGGCCACCACCACCTCGTTTGCCCGGGCGGCCAAGGTGATGGCCGAGCACTTCAACGTGTACATGTTCGACCTGCCGTTCGCCGGTCGCTCCCGGGAGCACAACTGCCAGCAACACCTGGTGACCAAAGATGACGAGGTGCAGCTGCTGCTGGGGCTGATCGAGCGGTTTGAGATCCACCATATGGCGTCGGCGTCCTGGGGCGGTATTTCGACCCTGCTGGCGCTCAGCCACAACCCCGAGTCCATCGACAGTTCGGTGGTGATGGCTTTCGCACCCAGCCTGAACAAGGCGATGCTCGATTACGTGCAGAAGGCACGGCTGTTGATCGAAAGCGACAGCAAGTCCGACATCGGCCACCTGCTCAATGACACCGTGGGCCGCTACCTGCCGCCGCGCTTGAAGGCCAGCAACCACCAGCACATGGCCTCGCTGGCCAGCGGTGAATACCATCAGGCCAAGTTCCACATCGAACAGGTGCTGCAACTGGGTGGCGGCGATTACCTGCACCGGTTGCAAAGCATCAACAGCCACGTGCATTTCATCAACGGCCTGTGGGACGAATACACCAGCCCGGCCGACGCCCTGAATTTCGCCAAGTACGTGCCCAGTTGCAGCTTCGCCGTGCTGGAAGGCACGGGGCATTTCCTGGACCTTGAGTCGCGCCTGGCCGCCGCCCGCGTGCACCGGGCACTGATGGGGCATCTGTTGTCGGTGCCGTGGAAACCCGTGGTCGCCCAGGCCCGGTACGCCTGAGTGCCAGCATCCAGCGAGGTTCCCCCATGCAGGTAATCCTGGTGGCCATCGGTTCGGCCGGTGATGTCTTTCCCTTTATTGGCCTGGGCAAGGCGCTGGCCGAGCAGGGGCATGCTGTGACCCTGTGCAGCATGCCGCCGTTCCAGGCCGCGATCGAACAGCACGGCCTGGAGTTTGTCCCGGTGTGCGATGCGCTGACGTATCGCCAGGCCATGGACGACCCGCGCCTGTGGGAGCCCAAGACCTCGTTCGGCACCTTGTGGCAGGCCATCGCCGGCATGCTCGAGCCGGTGTATCGCTACGTGGTGTCGCGGCGTTTCGAGGACATCGTGGTGGTGGGGTCGCTGTGGGCGCTGGGGGCGCGCATCGCCCATGAGCGCTATGACATTCCCTACCTGTCGGTGCAGGTGTCGCCTTCCACACTGCTGTCGGCCCATGTGCCGCCGGTGCACCCCAAGTTCAACGTGTCGCCGCGCATGCCATTGCCGCTGCGCAAGTGGCTGTGGCGGGGCATTGAATACCTGAGCCTGGACCGTACCTGTGCGCCGGCCATCGATGCCCTGCGCCACAAGATCGGCCTGACCGGTACTGTGCAGCGGGTGTTCAGTCAATGGTTGCACGCGCCCCAGGGGGTGCTGTGCCTGTTCCCCGGCTGGTTCGCGGCGGTGCAGCCTGACTGGCCACGCCCGTTGAGCATGGTCGGCTTCCCGCTGTTCGACGGCAGCCAGGGCGGCGAGCTGGACCCGCAACTGCAAGCGTTTCTGGCGGCGGGCAGTGCGCCCATCGTGTTTACCCAGGGCTCGACCACGCACTTCGACCAGCGCTTCTACAGGCTGGCCATCAGCGCCCTGGCCAAGCTGGGCGCGCGGGGCATCTTCCTGACCGCAGACCGCGCGCCCATCGGCGATCTGCCGGCCAATGTGCTGCAGTGCAGTTACGCGCCCATGTCCACGCTATTGCCGCATTGCGCGGCGCTGGTCCATCCAGCGGGTGTGGGGGCCATGAGCCTGGCGCTGGCGGCGGGCATCCCTCAGGTGGTGATGCCCGTGGCCCACGACCAGTTCGACAACGCCGAGCGCCTGGTGCGCCTGGGGGCGGGTGTGCGCCTGACACTGCCCTTGGGCGAGCATGACCTGCTGGAAGCGCTGACGCACGTGCGCACCGACCCTGAGGTGCGTCAGGCCTGCCTGTTGGCCCATCAGCGTTCGCTGGCCAGTGACGCCTGCGCCCAGGCAGTCGAACTGATCGAGGAGTGCCATGCGCGGCATAGCGGTCAGGCGTTGTCGCGTGCGGTGTGACGGTTTATTGGCGTCATGTGAGTGGATGTTTTGTTGACACACAGCGACTGTGCGTTAGATTCCCCTGCACGGATGGGCAATCGAGAGCAGAGTCATGGACAAGGACAGCGATCTGGTGCGGTGGGCTGACGACCTGCGCGCCGAGATGCTTGCACAGCAGCACACCGAACAAGTGCTGGCGGTGCTGGACCGTGAGGTGCGTCGATTGGGCTTCGATTACTACGCCTGCGGCATCCGCCACCTGGTGCCGTTCACGCGGCCGATCACCGAAGTGATCGGTTCCTACCCCGACGATTGGCTGGCCCATTACCAGTCCCAGGACTACGCCCGTATCGATCCGGCGCTGCTGCATGGCCTGCGTTCCAGCGAGATGGTGATATGGGACGATGCCCTGTTTGGCGAGAGCCACCAGCTGTGGGGCGAGGCGCGTGAACACGGTCTGCGGGTGGGCGCCACCTTGCCGCTGCGCAGCAGCAACCAGACCCTGAGCGTGCTCTCGGTGGCCCGCCAGGCCGGCAGGATCAGCCGTGCGGAAAGCGCCGTGGTGCGTCTGCATCTGCGCTGCCTGATCGAACACGCCATGCAGCGCCTGGCCGAGCTGGGCCATCCGATGCTGTCGCAGCCATCCATCACCCTCAGCCAGCGTGAGCGCCAGGTGCTGCAATGGACCGCCGATGGCAAGAGCTCCGGCGAAATCGCGCTGATCCTGGATATCTCGATCAACACCGTCAACTTTCACCTCAAGGCCATCCTGAAAAAATTCAAGGCCACCAGCAAGACGCTTGCGGCGGCCCACGCCGCGATGCTTGGGCTGCTCTAGGAAAAGGAAATTTCCCTGAATGATTCAGATCATCAGCCAACGCCACAGCGAACTGTCGGCGCCGCTGCGAGACGCACTGGGGCGCTATCGACATGCCGTGTTCATCGAACAGATGGGCTGGGATGTCACCTCCACGTCGCCCTTGCCAGGGCGTGAGTTCGACCAGTTCGACCATCCTGGCACCCGCTACATCATCGCCTTGGACCGTCACGGCCAGGTGCAGGGTTGCGCGCGCCTGCTGCCAACGGTGGAGCCCTACCTGTTGGGCGATGTGTTCGACTACCTGTGTGACCAGCCGCCGCCGGCCAACCGCCAGACCTGGGAGATATCGCGTTTTGCCGCCCGCGCCGAGCAGGATCCGCAGTTGGCCATGCGGGTATTCTGGAGCACCTTGCACGCGGCCTGGGAGCTGGGCGCCAGCGCCGTGGTGGCGGTGACCACGGCTTCGCTGGAACGCTACTTCCAGCGCAACGGCGTGGTGCAGCAGCGCCTGGGCCCTGCGCGCAAGGTCAAGGGCGAGTGCCTGGTGGCCTTGCATTTCGATGCCTGGCAGCCAGGTGGCGTAAGCGCGTTGGGGTTGGGGGCGGTTGCCTAGTCGAAGGTTAACTCGGGGTCGTCCAGCCGCCCCAGGCGGAACGCCAGGTAGTCCAGCAGGTAGTTCTGGCGCAGCAGCCAGGGCGCCCGCGTGCCTTGCTTGGGTAAACCGTCCAGCGCCCGCAATACGTAGCCTGCGCTGATATCCAGCAGCGGTCGGCGCGCGCCACCGGGGCCTTGCAGATGGGCGACGCATCGGCGGTAGCCGTGCTTTTGCATGTGGTTGAGCAGGCGGCATACATGCTGCGAGGACAGATCGGCGCGCAGGGTCCATGACGCGTTGGTGTAGCCAACGCAGAACGCCAGGTTTGGCACGCCATCCAGCAGCAGGCCCTGGTAAGCCAGGCGCTGGCCCAGGTCCACGGGCTGGCCGTCGACATTCAGCGCCATGCCGCCGCAGGCCTGCAGCGTCAGGCCGGTGGCGGTGACGATGATGTCGGCGGCCAGGTGCTCGCCCGAGCTCAGGCGCAGGCCATCGGGTTCGACACGGGCAATGGTGTCGGTGACGACCCGCGCCTTGCCGCTGGCGATGGCCTTGAACAGATCGCCGTCCGGCACGATGCACAGGCGCTGGTCCCACGGCGCGTAGCGGGGATTGAAGTGGGTGTCCACCGGGTAGCTCGCCGGCAGCGAGCGTCTGACCCCCAGGCGCAGCAAGCGGCGTGACAGCGTCGGTAGCCGCTTGCACAGCTGGTACAAGGCCTGGCCGCCCAGCGCGTTCTTCCAGCGGGCCAGGCTGCCGGCCAGGTGCGCCGGCAGGTGGCGACGCAGCAGGTTGGCCAGGCCATCACGGGCGGGCAAGGCCAGCACGTAGCTGGGCGAGCGCTGCAGCAGCGTGACCTGCCGCGCGGTGGCCGCGAGGGCGGGCACCAGGGTAACGGCGGTGGCGCCACTGCCGATCACCACCACATTCCGGTCGCTGCAATCCAGATCGGCCGGCCATTGTTGCGGGTGCACCCAGCGTCCTGCAAAGCACTGCTCATCGGGGAAGGTCGGGCGATAGCCCTGCGCATAATCGTAGTAGCCGCAGCACAGGTAGAGGAAGGCGCATTGCAGGTCGTGCCGCTGGCCGTCGACCTCGACGCTGACCTGCCACATCGCTTGTCGTGAATCCCACGAAGCGGCCGTTACTCTGTGCCCGAAACGGATATGCCGCTCAATGTCACCAGCCCGCGCGGTATCGCGCAGGTAGGCATTGATGCTGGCGCCATCGGCGATCGACGCGCTGCCTTGCCAGGGCCGGAAGGGGTAGCTGAGGGTGAACATGTCGGAGTCCGAGCGGATGCCGGGGTAACGGAACAGGTCCCAGGTGCCGCCCAGCGCATCGCGCGCCTCCAGCACCGCGTAGCGCCGGCCGGGGCACTGGGTTTGCAGGCGCCAGGCGGCACCGATGCCGGACAGGCCGGCGCCGACGATCAATACGTCGAAGGTGGCGATTGTCATGATCTTCCTTGTCGTAACCTGTAATGATTGCCGCCCATATCTGCATCACCAATGACATAAATTTGATAACTGTTCACTGATAATGTGCGCGCTCCCAACAATAAACGGAATTGCTTCGATGGGTACCCGATTCGTCCAGTTGCTGTCGTTCATCACCATCACCGGCCTTGTTTTCCTGACCCTGACAGGCATCGCCAATGCTTGAGCTGCCTGCCAATGCTTCGCGTGGTATCACCCGCCAGGCCTGCCTGGCGGGCCTTGTCGCGCTGATCCTGTTCATGGCCGGCGCCTGGGGCCAGGCACCTATCGGTTTCGATTCGCGCTTCTTCATGTTTGCCCAGGAGATGCTGCGCCATGGGCCGTCGTTTTTCCCCACCACGTACGGTGCGCCCTACGCCGACTACTCGGCGACTTCCACGTTTTTCATCTGGCTGTTTTCGCTGCCGGCAGGGCAGGTCAACAGCTTCAGTGCCTGGCTGCCCAGCGGTATTGCCGCTGCGGTGATCGTGGCGCTGCTGTACCGGCTGGTGGCGCCGTATTCACGGTCGTGGGCGCTGATCAGCATTGCGTTGCTGGCACTTAGCGGCACATTCGTCATGGAAACCCGCGCGGTCTCCCAGGACCTGATGCTGGCGGCGGTGAGCCTGGCGGTGTTCTACCTGGGCTATGCCAGTGATCACTTCCACACCCCTCGCCGACTGTGGGCGTTGCTGGCGCTGGTGGTGCTGGGCTTTGCCATTCGCGGCCCGATCGGCCTGGTGGTACCTACCGGCATGCTGTGCGGTTATTACCTGGTCAATGGCCAGTGGAAGCGCCTGTTCACCTTCGGCTTCTGCGCCCTGGCGTTGCTGGGGCTGTGCATTGGCCTGCTGCTGTGGTTGGCGCGGTTGAGCGGCGGTGATGCCTTCGTCACGGACGTGATCCACATGCAGGTCACCGGTCGCATCGACGGCAGCGAAGGTGCCAGTGGCCCGCTGTACTATTTCATCAGTTCGCTGGGCAACTATGCCCTGGCCTATCCGTTGGCGCTGTTGGTGCTGGCCGGGGCCTGGTTCGCAGGCCCGGCACGCCAGGGGCCTGGGTTGCAGTTGCTCAAGTGCTGTGCGGTAGCGGGGTTGATCGTGCTGCTGGGGCTGTCCGTGCCCCAGGCCAAGAAAGCACGCTACGTGTTGCCGATGCTGCCCATGGCTGCCGTGATTGCCGGCTACCCGTTTCATCGACTGGGCGGGCGGGTGTTCGCCTGGCTGCGCGGCATCATGCAGGGGCTGTGGCTGGTGATGCCGGCGCTGCTGATGGCAGGGCTGCTGGTGGCCCACCATCGGTTCGCGCAATGGTTGCCGCACGTGACGGTGCCGGTGGTGCTGCTGGCCGTGATCCAGCTGGTGGCTGTGGCGCTGCTGTGGCGTGACAAGGCGCGGGCCGTGGGCCTGGCCTTCTGTGCGGTGCTGGCCCTGTGGTCCAGTTATATCCTGGTGTTCGAGCCGGTGGAGCAGGTGATGTACGACACCCGGCACTTCAGCCAGGCGGTCGACCAGGCCGTGCAGCAGGCCCCGGGGCCGCTGGTGCTGCATGGCATGGGCAAGGATGCCAAGGCGATCAAGTTCATGGTCAACCTGGATCACGACCTGCTGCCGCAGTTCACCGACAGCCCGGCACAGCTTGCGGCGTTGCCGGCCGGCACCTGGGTGATGATGGACGCCAAGGATCATGCCGTGCTGCAAGGCACCGCCCTGGGCAGCGTGCCGCCGACAGTGCGGGGCACCTTCGACAAGGATGACTACGTGCTGCTGCGCACCCCGTAGCCGCTGCCGGCACAGACCCGCTGTAGCCGCTAAGGGCCAGCGCAGCCTGACGGCAGCGGCTACAGGACGAGTTTGTGAGCCTCAAGGCTTGAGGGCGGTGTCCCAGTCTTGCGGGTTGATGACGCCCAGGGCGCTGGGCTTGATGTGGTGATGCACGCGGATGAAGAATGCCGCGCCATATTCGCTGGCCGCGGCATGCTGGTAATCGAGCTGGGCTTCCAGCTTGCTGATGCAATCGCTGTGTCCCACCAGCACCAGGTTGCGATGGGGCTGCTTGTGCGCGATGGCTTCCTGCATCAGGGTCTTGCGATCGCAGTTCCATAACCATTGCTGGGTCTGGCTGGCAGCACCGAACATGAATTGCCCGGTCTGCATCGTCCGCACGGCGGGGCTGGTCATGACGTCGGCGTTGGCCATGCCCAGGGTCTTGAAGCCGTCACCGACGCGCACGGCCACCTGGCTGCCGTCGTGGGTAATGCCATCGGCCACGGCCAGGCAGGCGCCATCGGAGCGGTCGCACCGTTCGGTGTGGCGGACCACCGCGATCACGTCCCCCGCCGCCCAGTGTTTGAGCATCTGGGTCTTGGCCATGTTGCCCTCTTCGCCCAGATTAAGCGGGGAGCGTGGCCACACCATGAAACCGGCGATCAGAGCGGGCAGAAGCAGCGCTGCGCAGCCGATCGTCAGCCCTGTGAACCGGGTGCGGGGCAGAGGGCGCGAAGATGAGGTCATGGCCGGTTACCGATCAAATCCAAGCCTGCCACACTATGGGCGACAAAGTGGGGGAGCGGTGAAAGCGATGTGAAAAATTCGAAAATTCACCGCAGGGCGATCGATTGTCATCTGTCGCTGCTCCCAAGGCATTCGTCACGTGTTTTTGACGCGCAGGATGGTATACGCCTTGCACAATTGGGCGCTGCTCCTTCGCGCCCGGCCAGTACAAGAAAGAACGTGGGGGCTACATGCAAATTCTGGTGGTTGAGGACAATATTGATATCCTCGATAACGTGACCGAATACCTGCAATTGCGCGGCTGTGAAGTCACGCGGGCCGAGGACGGCCTGAGCGGCCTGCACCTGGCGGCCACGCGGTCGTTTGACATGATCATTCTGGACGTGATGCTGCCGGGCATGACCGGTACCCAGGTGTGCCAGCGCCTGCGCGAAAGCTCGCGCGCCGACACGCCGGTGATCATGCTGACCGCCCGTGATGCGTTGTCCGACCGCCTGGAGGGCTTCAAGGCGGGCGCCGACGACTACCTGATCAAGCCGTTCGCGCTATCGGAGTTGATGGCGCGTATCGAGGCGCTGGTGTGGCGGTTCAAGCGCAAGAGCTCAAGGGTGCTCAAGGTACATGACCTGGAGTACGACCTGGACACCTTGCAGATCACCCGCGCCGACACGCCGCTGCGCCTCAACCCTACCAACCTGAAAATGCTCGAACTGCTGATGCGCCGCAGCCCGGCGGTGGTCACCCGACGCGAGCTGGAGGAGACGGTGTGGGGCGAGTACACCCCCAACAGTGACAGCCTGCGCAGCAACCTGCATCTGTTGCGGCGCATGGTCGACAAGCCGTTTGGCGTACCGTTGATTCACACCATCCATGGCATCGGCTACCAGTTGGTGTGCAAGGGGATTGAGGCTGACGGGGAGGAAGATCCGGTCTAAAACGTTTCTACGAAATTTTCATATTCGATTATGTCCGATACGTTATAAATGGAAACATTTTGTAACTTGTGTACGGACGCGCTGCGCAGAAAGCGGGCGTTTTACATGTCCGGCACACGGATATGCGTAGGCGATATTTATGACCGAAGTTGTCAGCTTGCCCCTCTCGGCTTGGACAGACACGATTGAAGCAGGGGTTCAGGCCCAAGGGTTGGCGGCGCTTGAGGCTGGCAACGTATTGGCCTTCCCTGGCCTGCGCTTTGAGGTCGGTGAGCTGGAGCATGACCTGCTGAGCCCGCAAGCGGGTGGCAAGAGCAAGAACATCAGCCTGTCGCCCCAGGGCGATGCGCTCAAGGGCGTGGAGGGCGACGAGGCCCGTGCGCGGCAGATGCAGGCGATGGTGGGGCGTTTTGCCGACTGCGCCGAAACCTTGGTGCGCAACCTGCTGGCGCCTTATGCCGGGGCTCTGCAGCGGGCGCGTACCAGCTTCCGGCCCGAGGAAGTTGCGGGGCGCCAGACGTCATGGCGCAAGGATGACACCCGCCTGCACGTGGATAACTTTCCGTCCTCGCCCACCCGTGGCAAACGCATTCTGCGCGTGTTCGCCAACATCAACCCCCAGGGCGAGCCACGCTGCTGGCGCCTGGGCGAGCCCTTCGAGCAACTGGCGCAGCGTTATGCCAATGCGTTGCCCAAGCCGCTGTGGGGTTCGGCGGCTCTGCTCAACGCCTTGGGCATCACCAAGGCGCCGCGTAGCGCCTACGACCACTACATGCTGCACCTGCACGACCGCATGAAGGCAGACCTGGCCTACCAGCAGTCTGCGCCCCAGCGTGTCTGGCAATTTCCGGCGGGCACCGTGTGGATGGTGTTTACCGACCAGGTGTCCCACGCGGCGACGCGGGGCAAATGCGCGTTGGAGCAGACCTTCCTGCTGCCGGTCGACGCCATGCAAGACATCGAGCGCGCCCCGCTGCGCGTACTTGAACGCCTGATGGCACGCAAGCTGGCCTGATTGTCCCTCATTCGCCGACCTGTAGCCGCTGCCGAAGGCTGCGCTGGGCCTGTGCCCCGCTGTAGATCTGTAGGGTTCACGCCGGCCAGCGCAGCCTGGCTGCAGCGGCTACGGGCTGTAGCCGCTGCCGAAGGCTGCGCTGGGCCTGTGCCCCGCTGTAGATCTGTAGGGTTCACACCGGCCAGCGCAGCCTGGCGGCAGCGGCTACGGGGTGTGGCCGCTGCCGAAGGCTGCGCAGGGCCTGTGCCCGCTGGAGAGCCTCAGGGTTCACGCCGGCGGCTACAGGGACTGCAACGCCAGGATCAGGGCATCGAGTTCGGCCTCGGTGTTGTAGGCATGCACCGAGGCGCGCACCATTTCGGCAAGGCCGCGTTGGTGCATGTCCAGCCAGGTCGATGCCGGCCCCGCCACGCTGACGTTGATGCGTGTGGGACGCTGGGCAAGGTACTGTCGGATGTCACTGGCGCTGTGCCGCTCGTGGCTGAAGGTCACCAGGCCAGTCAGCGGCCCGCCCTGGTCATGGCAGTGCACGCCGGGTATGTGCGCAAGGCCGGTGCGCAGGTAACTGCCCAGCTTCTGGATGTGCGTCCATAGGTTTTCCACGCCACACGCCAGCGCGTAATCCACCGCAGCCCCAAACCCCAGGGTGGCGGCCATGTTGTGTTCCCAGCTTTCGAAGCGCCGCGCATCAGTGCGAATCTCGTAGTGTTGCGCGGTAATCAGCGACGCCGCATGCAAGTCCAGGAACGTTGGCTCCAGGCGCTGGCACAGCTGGTGGTCGACGTACAAAAAACCGACCCCGCGTGGCCCCCGCAGGTATTTGCGGCTGGTCGCGGTCAGCATGTGACAGCCGATGGCCTTGACGTCCAACGGTATCTGCCCGGCCGCCTGGCAGGCATCGAGCAAGAACAGCACGCCGGCCGCCCGGCACAGCGCGCCGATCGCGTGTACCGGCTGTACGGCGCCGCCGTTGCTGGCAACCATCGGCAGCGACACCAGGGCCACGCCTGGTTGCTGCAAGCGTTGTTCCAGCGCCGTGAGGCACACCTGCCCGTGCTCATCGTTGGGCAGCACTTCAATAGCAATGCCGCAGCGCTGCCGCAGTTGCAGATAGGGGATGTAATTGCCGGCGTATTCGCTGAGCGAGGTCAACACCACATCGCCCGGCTTGAAGGGCAGCGCGTAAAACAGCATGTCCCAGGCGCGGGTGGCATTGTCGACGAGGGCTATTTCGCTGGCCTGGGCATTGAGCAGGCGCGCCACCGAGTGGTACACCGCTTCATGTTCATCACAGGCCGCATCAGCCGCTTCATAGCCACCCATGTCGATTTCGCGTTGCTGGTGACGATTGACGGCCTCCAGCACCACCCGGGGCGCCAATGAGGCGCCGGCATTGTTGAGGTGAATCAGCTGTTCGCAGTTGGGCGTATCGGTGCGCAGACGTTCCAGGTCGAGCATGGGGCCTCGGTGCAAAGGGGATGCAGGGGCCCCACCATAGCAGTCAGGGCGCGCCGCTTGCCACCGTCGCCGGGGCGGGCCTTGGAATGAACGCAACGCTCTGGTTGTCGTGGGCGCGGAACAGGCGGGCGCCGTTGTCGGGCTGGGTCAGCACGATGTCATGGTCTTCGCCCAGATAGCGCAGGGGCAGGGATTTGAGCGTGGGGTACTGGGCGAAGATGATGGTGCGCGCAGGGTTCCATGGCTGCCCGGTGCGTTTGGCCAGCCAGGCCATGAAGTCGGCACTGCTGCCCTGGCGGGGGTAGTCTTCGCTTTCGGCGATGTAAGTGAACGGTGCGCCGTGGTTCTGCACATACAGGGGCAGCTTATTGTCCACCTCCAGCATCACCAGGTGCCATTGATCCCAGGGCGCCTGCCGACTGGCGCGCGCCTGCACGTCCTGGCCAAAGCGGATGATGCCGCCGTTGCCGTTGGTCCACGGGTAGGCAACCCCCACCACCACAATCATCAGCACCGCGCTGATGCCGATGCCGCGGCGCCAGCGCAGGCTGCTGGCCGGCCGCCTGGCCAGGTACTGCGTCAGCCAGGCGGCCCCCAGCAACTGGGCAAAGGGCACCAGGGGCAGCACGTAGTAGCTGCGGCGGCTGCCGCACGCGGTGAAGAAAGCGAACATCAACCCCAGCCCCAGCACCAGCCACCGCGTGCTGGCGTCGGTGTTGCGCCAGTTGCGCACGGCCAGCCACAGGCCGATGAGCCAGCAGGGTGCCCAAGGCAGCGTGTACACCGGTAGATACACCAGGTAGGTATAGAGGGGCCCGAAGTTGTCGAACGGTTTGAAAAACCGCACCACGTTTTCCCGTATGACCAGGGCCAGGCCGCTTTCGCCATACGTGGGTTCGCCGTACAGGTGCGATAACACGAAGGGAATCATATACACCAGCCCGGCCACGATCAGGGCGGCGCCCATGCGCAGGTTCAGGTGACGCTTCCAGCGGCTTTCGCCAACCAAGTGGGGCAACAACATCAAGCCGGGCAGGATGAAACCGATCAGCCCCTTGAGCAGGGACGTCAGCGCCAGAATCAGGAAAAATGCCACATAGCGAGAAAAGCGTGTGTCCAGCGGCCCGCGCCAATACCACCACACCGCAGCCAATACGCCGAACACAGTGAGCACGTCAGCGGTAGCCACCCGCGACCACACCAGGAAATAGAAGGTGGTGGCCAATAACCACCCGGCGATCAGCCCGGTGCCTTTGCGAAACAGTTGCTCGCCGATCAGGTACACCAGCCAGATGCTCAGCCAGGCGGCGATCACCGAGGGCAGGCGCAACGACCAGTGCCCCAGGCCGCCCAGCAGGCCCGCAGTGGCAGTGATCAGCCAGTAGGAGGGCAGGGGCTTGTCGTAATAGGGGGCGCCCTTGAGATAGGGGTCGAAGTAGTCACCGCTTTGCAGCATTTGCAGGGCAATGTTGGCCCAGCGTGTTTCGGCGCCCCACAGCTCGCGCTGGCCCAGCCCCAGTAGCAGGGCGACAGCGGACACCCCCAGCAGCAGGATGAGCGCGCCGCGCTCGCTCTTGAAGTAACGCAGGAGTGTTTCTTTCATCAGTCAATGATCGCCAGGCCTGGAGAAGTGCGGCCAAAGACTAGGGCGTGCGGCGTCAGGAACGCGTGACTGAATTGAGAAAAAACCGTTGATGGCGTTTTGGATGAAATTGCTGCGGGGCGCCCTGGGTTCACGTCGTTTTGACCGGCGCCGTTTCACACTTTAGCCGCTACAGACCGCGTCGTCTGCATCGCGGCCAAGGCCGGCTCCTACCACGGACGGCGTAGGAGCCGACTTTAGTCGCGATGCAGACGACGCCATTTCAAGACAGTTGCTGCTACAGGCGGCTACGGATTGTGTATTTCATACCATTGTGGATCGGTACATGACATCGAGACGTCCCTTCGTACTACTGCTGGTCATCACTACGCTGCTGTTCTTCGTCGCCCTGGGCAACCATCAGTTGCAGGGCTCCACCGAGCCCAGGGTCGGTGGCATCGCCATGGAAATGCATTTGTTGCACGACTGGGTCACGCCACGGCTCAACGGCGAGCCTTTCCTGGAAAAGCCCCCGCTAAGCCTGTGGCTCGACAGCGCGGCCATGGCGGCGTTCGGCCCCAGCACCTGGTCGGTGCGGCTGGCATCGGCGCTGGCAGGGGTGTGCAGCGTGATGCTGCTGTACGGCTTTTTGCGCCGTAACGCCCGCCCCGTTGCCGTGGCCGTTACGGCTGGCCTGATGCTGGCGACCACGGCCAGCTTCTGGGGCAACGTGCGCCAGGTGGGCGAGGACTCGCTGCTCAGCCTGGGTGTCAGCCTGGTGCTGCTGGCGTTCTATCAGGCCAGCCAGCGCCGCAGCCTGGGCAGCGCATGGTTGTTCATCGTCGGCATCGCCATCGCTACCTTGAGCAAGGGTGTGCTGGGCCTGGCCCTGCCCGGCGTGGTGATCTTCGCCTGGCTGGTGGCCGAGACCGTGCAACAACGACGCGTGAACCTGGCGCGGTGGCTATGGCCTGCCCTGATGACGCTGGTGGGGTTGTTGCCACCGCTGGTCTGGCTGGGCTTTCTGTACCAGCAGGGTGGCGCGCAGGCGCTCAAGGATGTGCTGTGGGCCAACAGTGTCGGGCGCTTCAGCGGCTCGTTCACCGAGGCGGGGCATTTCGAGCCGTTCGATTACTACCTGGGCAAACTGCCCGAGGCTTTCCTGCCCTGGAATCTGCTGGTGTACCTGGGGCTGTGGCATTTTCGCAAGCAGTGGCGCGTGCAACCGCATCTGATGTTCTTCAGCCTGTGGGTACTGGCTCAGTTCGCGTTGCTGACCGTGGCGTCGAGCAAACGCATGGTGTACCTGATGTCGCTGGCGCCTGCCGCCGCAGTGATCGGGGCTGAATACGCCAGGGTGTTGATCGCCCGGCTGCAGGCCTGGCGCGGCCACATTGCCTGGCAACGCGCGGCAAGCGCAGTGATGGGTGTGCTGGTCGTGGCGTATCTGGGCGTGGCGGTGTGGGTGGTGCCCAAGGCGGACCGGGGTGAGTCGTTCCTGCCGCTGACCGAGCAGATCCATGCGCTGCAAGCCCAGGGGCACACGGTGGCGCTGGCCATGCCCAGCGAGCGGCTGGCGGGGGCGGGGGTGTTTTACAGTCAGAGCCTGCTGCCGGCATTGCCCAGCGATGAAGCGCTGACGCACTTCCTGGCGCAGAGGCGGCAAAATGTGGCGGTGATGGAGCGTACCAGCGAGCCGGGGGCCGGGTTCTCGGTGGTGAGCAAAGTCGTGGTGGGGGACCGCGCGTATTATTTCTTGAGCGCCCGTGATTGAGCGCTCGCCGCGCGATGGTTGTGGGCAACCTTCACCGGCCTCTCGCGAGCAAGCTTTGCTTGTAGCAGCGGCCGATAGGCCGCGTCACTGACGCCGCGCACTGACTGAACCAGCGCGCCGCCTGTGACGCAGCCTTCGGCAGCTGCTACAGAGGTGCGGCGCACACTGTGGGAGCAAAGCTTGCTCGCGATACAGGCGACGCTATGTTGCGTCAGGCGATCACTGCCACTTCTGGTGCGGGATGGGCAGGTTGCACGACTCGCCACGACCGATCGGGAAGTAGGTAATGCCCTTCTGCGCCAGGCGCTCCACGTCGTACAGGTTGCGGCCGTCAAAGATCACCGGGTTGGCCAGGCGCTTGTGGATCAAGTCGAAGTCCGGGGCCTTGAACTGCTGCCATTCGGTGCAGATGATCAGCGCGTCGGCGCCGGCCAGGGTGGCCTCCGGGGTGCCCATCAGCATCAGCTTGCTTTCTTCGCTGTACAGCAACTGGGTTTGCTGCATGGCTTCCGGGTCGAAGGCACGCACCTGGGCGCCTGCCGCCCACAGGGCTTCCATCAGTTCGCGGCTGGGGGCATCGCGCATGTCGTCGGTGTTGGGCTTGAAGGCCAGGCCCCAGAGGGCAAAGGTACGGCCTTCCAGATTGCCTTTGAAGTAGGCCTTCACGCGCTCGAACAGCTTGTGCTTCTGGCGCTCGTTGATGGCTTCCACGGCCTGCAGCAGGTCGTTGGAGCAGTTGGCGGCCTCGGCGGTGTGGATCAGCGCGCGCATGTCCTTGGGGAAGCACGAGCCGCCATAGCCGCAGCCGGCGTAGATGAAGTCATAGCCAATGCGCGGGTCGGCGCCCATGCCCAGGCGCACCGCTTCGATGTCAGCACCTAGGTGCTCGGCCAGCTCGGCAATCTGGTTGATGAAGCTGATCTTGGTGGCCAGCATGCAGTTGGCGGCGTACTTGGTCAGCTCGGCGCTGCGCAGATCCATGAACAGGATACGGTCGTGGTTGCGGTTGAACGGCGCGTACAGGTCACGCATCACGTCGCGCACTTCCTGGCGCTCGCAACCGATGACAATGCGGTCGGGGCGGCGGCAGTCGCGCACCGCCGAGCCTTCCTTGAGGAATTCGGGGTTGGAGACGATATCGAACTGCAGGGTGCGACCGGCCTTGGCCAGGGCTTCGTTGATGTGCTTTTGCAGGGCATCACCGGTGCCCACCGGCACGGTGGATTTTTCTGCGACGATCAGTGGCGCCACACGGTGACGGGCAATGGCGTCGCCCACCGAGAACACGTATTTGAGGTCGGCCGAACCATCGTCACCCGAGGGCGTACCCACGGCGATGAACAGCACCTCGCCGTGCTCGATGGCCAGCTTCTCGTCGCTGGTGAAATGCAGGCGACCGCTGTCCAGGTTCTCGCGCACCAGGGCTGACAGGCCCGGCTCGAAGATAGTGACATGGCCCTTGGACAGTTGCTCGACCTTGTGCTGGTCGATGTCCATGCAGATCACGTCATGGCCCACTTCTGCCAGCACGGTGGCTTGCACCAGACCTACGTAACCACTACCGATAACACTGATTTTCATTGCGCAGATCCTATGGCTTGTTGCCGTGTGTACGTCGCGAATTGATGGTCAGCACACCGAGGACGACCAGCGTCACCCCCAGGCTTTTCAACAGCGAAAAATGTTCATTGAAGGCTGGCAGGCTGGCTGCCAGCAGGTAAACCAGCGCGTAGCTGATGCTCAGCAGCGAATACGCGCGGCCCAGGGGCAAGTGTTGCAAGGCCCCCAGCCAGCACAGCATCGACAGTGCGTAGGCGAAGATCGCCGCCATCACCACCCCCAGCGCCAGCCATGGCACCGGCCCGTTGAGCAGGGTGTCCAGCCACTGGGCCGGCACCGGCAGGCGCGTCATGCTCCAGCGCATGCCCAGTTGCGCGCTGCTCACCAGCAGCACGCTGCCGCCGGCCAGGGCAAAACCCTGTGCGCGGCTCATGCCTGCCATCCCAGCAACAGCACGCCGGCCATCACTACGCCCACGCCCAGCCAATGGCGGGCGTCCACGTGTTCCTTGAAGACAAACCGCGCCACCAGGGTGATCAGCACAAAGTTGAGGCTGAGCATGGGGTAGGCGATGCCCACCTCCAGGTGTTGCAGCACCAATAACCACAGCAGCAGGCCCAGGCCCAGGCACAGCAGGGCGGCCCACAGCCATGGCGTGGCCAGCATGGCCATGGCGCCGCCGGGCGCGTCACGCCAGGACTCCACCGCCAGTTTTTGCGCGATCTGTCCCAGGCACGTGAGCGTGCAGGCGGCCAGCAACAAGAGAAAGATCATGGCGCCGTCTGGTCGAAAATGAAGATCTTGATGTTGCCCTGTTCGTACTGCTTGCCGTCTTTGGGCAGCAGGTCGACTTCGTGGCTCTCGTCGCTGCTCTTGACCCGCATCACCACGCCCACCGAGCCTTGGCGACGCGCCTGGGTCATCCACGCCTGCACCTGGTCGAGGTCGACCCCGCGGTCACTGGCGTCGGCATAACTTTGCCCATACTTGGTTTCGCCCACGGTGTTGTAGAGGTACACCGTGGGGCGTGCCACGTGCCAGGCCAGGGCCGATGCCGCGCCCAGGTCGTTGCTCAGCAAGGTGTGAGTGCCGCCCAGTTCCTGGGCGTGGTCGGCAATGAAGGCGTCCGGCGTCTTGTTGAAAACCACCTTGTTGGGCAGCGCGGCGGGCAGCAGCGCCACCAACAGGCCCATGCCCACGGCTGGCGCGGCCCACAGGCGCAGGGGCTGGGTCAGGGCCAGCAGGTTGGCCACGGCAACCCCGGCCAGGGCCACGGTGATCAGCGTCAGGTGCTGCGGCTCGTCGATGTACACCGGCTTCTTGTGCTGCAGCCAGGCAATCACGGCCAGGCCCAACAGGCCCATGGCCAGGTTCAGCGCCGCATTGCAGCGCAGCATCAAGGTTTTGCCCTGCGCCAGGCTGTGGCTCAACAGGTGGCCTGCCAACAGTGCCAGCGGCAGCATGCAGGGCAGGATATAGGTCGGCAGCTTGCCGCGGCTCAGGCTCAAGAACGCCAGGGGCAGTAGCAGCCACAGCAGCACGAATACCGCCTTCGGCTCGCCACGGGTGTGCCAGGCCTGGCGCACGGTGGCCGGCAGCAGCAACGCCCAGGGCAGGCTGGAGAGCAGCAGCAGTGGCAGGTAGAACCAGATCGGTTCGGCGTGCTGCGCGTCGTCGGCGGCAAAGCGGCGGATGTGCTCGTGCCAGAAGAAGAACGACCAGAAGTCGGACTCCTGATGGTTGACCATCAGTGCCCAGGGCGCCGACACCAGCACGGCCACCAGCACGCCGAACAGGCCGAAACGGACCAGTTCGCCGAAGCGCTTCTGCCAGATCATCCAGGGCAGGGCGACCAGCACCGGGAATACCCACGCCAGGAAACCCTTGGTCATGAAACCCATGCCGCAGGCCAGGCCCAGCAGGCCCCAACTGAGCAGGCGCTCACGGGGCGTGCGGCTGTCGATGGCAAACCACAGGGCCACCAGGCTGAGGTTGACCCACAGCGTGAATTGCGGGTCCAGGTTGGCATAGCCGGCCTGGCCTGCGACCAGCCCGAAGCTCATGTACAGCACGGCGCAGATCACGCCCTTGCGCTTGTCGGCCCACAGACGGTTGGCCACCCAGTACGTCAGCAGGGCGCTCAGGCCAAGGCTCAAGGCCGAGGCCACGCGCACGCCGAACAGGTTCTGGCCAAACAGCCACTGGCCGATGGCAATCAACCAATAGCCGGCGGCAGGCTTCTCGAAATAGCGCAGGCCCATGAAATGCGGCGCGGCCCATTTGCCGGTCAGCAGCATCTCCTGGCTCATTTGCGCGTAGCGGGTTTCATCGGGAATCCACAGCCCGTGGAAGGGCAGTGGCAGCAGGTAGAAAAGCCCGAATGCCAGCAGCAAGACGGGCAGGGACCAACGCTGGCTCATGGTGTTTGAACCCCAAGCCAGCCTTCGCGTCCTTCAAGCACGCCACGGGTCAGTTGCTCCACCGGCAGGGTGCCGGTGTCTTGAGGCAACAGTTCACCCAGCGGTTGGAACTGTATCTGTCGCTCGCGCGCCGTTGCCAGCAAGCGGCGGAAATCTTCAGCCATCAGAATCCCTTCAACCTCGGCATGAATGGTGTAGTTGTTCAATCCTTGCGGCTTGAAACGTTCCAGTATGTAGTCGTTGAAGCTTTGTGCACTGACCGTCGGCCCCACGACCTCGTCAAAGGTGGGCAGGTCCACGGGTATCTGCACGGTGCCGGCCGAACCATCGGCCAGGCGTGGCTGGAACAGGTGGGTGCCACGGCAATCGCTGTTGTAGCGGAAACCGAAATCCTGCTTGGCCTGTACCACGCGCTCGTCGGCGCGCCAACCAGCGGCGGCGGAGCAATCGATGCGCTGCCCGAGGATGTCGTTCAGGGTTTCCACGCCCCGGCGGATCTGCTCGTGCAGTTGTGCGTCGCTCCAGCGACCGGTGTTGGCCTGCCAGCCATGGTGATCCCAGGCGTGCAGGCCAACCTCGTGACCCGCGTCGCGGGCCTGGCGCATCAAGTGCCCCAGGTCGCGCCCGATCGGCTTGCCGGGCCAGGCGGTGCCGGCCAGCAAGATGTCCCAGCCGTACAGGCCTGCGGCGTTGGAACGCAGCATTTTCCACAGGAATTGCGGGCGGATCAGGCGCCACAGGTGGCGCCCCATGTTGTCCGGCCCGACGCTGAAGAAAAACGTCGCTTTCACGTTGGCTTCGTCGAGCAGTTCGAGCAACCGCGGCACCCCTTCACGGGTGCCTCGGTAGGTGTCGACGTCGATGCGCAGACCTGCCTGCATTAACGCTTGCTCTCGATTTCGACCATGGCTTCGCGAAGGAAGAAGTCCAGGGTCTTGCCGATGGTTTCGCTCAGCTCGATGGTCGGGGTCCAGTCGATCAGGCGACGGGCGTTCTCGATGCTCGGGGTGCGGTGGGTCACGTCCTGGTAGCCGTTGCCGTAGAACGCCTTGCTTTCGATTTCGCGGAAGCCTGCGAACGGCGGGAAGTTGCCACGCAGCGGGTGGGCTTCGAACTGACGCAGCAGCTCTTCGCCCAGTTGGCGGATGCTGGCTTCGTTGGTCGGGTTGCCGATGTTGATGATCTCGCCGTCGCACTTGCCATCACGGTTTTCGATGATGCGTGCCAGGGCTTCGATGCCGTCATCGACGTCGGTGAAGGTACGTTTCTGCTCACCACCGTCTACCAGGCGGATCGGGGTGCCTTCCACCAGGTGCAGGATCAGCTGGGTGATGGCGCGCGAGCTGCCGATACGCGCCGAGTCCAGGCGGTCCAGGCGCGGGCCCATCCAGTTGAACGGACGGAACAGGGTGAACTTCAGGCCCTTGTCGCCGTACGCCCAGATGACGCGGTCCAGCAGTTGCTTGGAAACCGAGTAGATCCAGCGCTGCTTGTTGATCGGGCCGACCACCAGGTTCGAGGTGTTCTCGTCGAAGTGTGCGTCCTGGCACATGCCGTAGACTTCCGAGGTCGACGGGAAAATCACGCGCTTGTTGTATTTCACGCAGTGACGGACGATTTTCAGATTTTCTTCGAAGTCCAGTTCGAACACGCGCAGCGGGTTGCGGGTGTATTCGATCGGGGTGGCGATGGCCACCAGCGGCAGCACCACGTCGCACTTCTTGATGTGGTATTCGATCCACTCGGAGTGGATGCTGATGTCGCCTTCCACGAAGTGGAAACGCGGGTTGCCGCGCAGGTGTTCGATGGCGTCCGAGCCGATGTCCAGGCCGTAGATTTCGTAGCGGTCGTCACGCAGCAGGCGCTCGGACAGGTGGTTGCCGATAAAGCCGTTGACGCCCAGGATCAGCACGCGGGTGCGGCGCACAGGGCGGCCGGCGGCTTTGCCGATCAACTTGGAACCGTCCACCAGGCCCAGCTCGCGGGCCAGTTGCGGGCCGCTCAGGTACAGGCCGTCGTTGTTGCGCTGGCCGGCGGTGATCTGCAGGGCATCAGTGCCGCAGGCGATGCGCAGCGGTTCGACGCTGATCACGTGGCCTGGCTCGAAGCCCTGGTTGCCGGCGACCACTTCGGCGCTCCAGACAATCAGCTTGTGCTCGCCCACGGCGCAGAAGGCGCCCGGGTAGGGCTGGGTCACGGCGCGTACCAGGTTGAACAGTTGTTCAGCCGGGCGGCTCCAGTCCAGCAGGCCATCGGCCGGGGTGCGGCGACCGAATACGGTGGCCTGGCTTTCGTCCTGTTCGGTCTCGGTGACTTCGCCCTTGGCCAGCAGCGGCAGGGTGTCGTGCAGCAGGGTGCTGGCGGCGTCACGCAGCTTGGCGTGCAGGCTCAGGCCGGTGTCGGCGCGCTCGATGGCCACGCGCTGCTGGGCGACGATGGCGCCGGCGTCGGCGCGCTTGACCATGCGGTGCAGGGTAACGCCGGTTTCGGTTTCGCCCTTTACCAGTACCCAGTTGGCCGGGGCGCGGCCGCGGTAGCGTGGCAGCAGCGAGCCGTGCAGGTTGAACGCGCCTTTTTTGGCACAGGCCAGCACGGCCTCGTTCAGCAGGTTGCGATAGTAGAACGAGAAGATGAAGTCAGCGTCGAGCTTGGCGATGCGCTCGATCCAGATCGGGTGGTTGGCGTCTTCCGGCGCGTGTACCGGGATGCCTTTGCGGGCGCACAGCTGGGCGACCGAACCGTAGAAATTGTTTTCCTTGGGGTCGTCGGCGTGGGTGAACACGGCGGCGATGTCGTAGCCGGCCTCGAGCAGGGCGTTAATGCCGGCGCAGCCGATATCGTGGTAGGCGAAGACAACAGCTTTCTGATTCATGAGGCAGCCTTGCTGGAAGAGATGGAAATCGATGTTTCAGGATGAGGTTCGCTGGTGGTGCCGGCTGGGTCGTTGGCGCGCAACACTTTTTCGACGAAGAAACGCGGACGGGCACGAACGTCGCTGTACATGCGGCCCAGGTATTCACCCAACAGGCCCATGCCGATGAACTGGCCGCCGGTGAACACGAACAGCACGGCGAACAGCACGAAGGTGCCGTGGCCCGACCAGGCGGCGCCGTAGATGAGGCGCAGCACCAGCAGGGCGAAGGCGAACAGCACGCCCAGGGCGGCCATGCCGATGCCGACTACGCTGAGCAGACGCAGCGGCGTGGTGGTCATGCAGGTGACCAGGTCGAACATCAGGCTGATCAGGCGCATGGGGCTGTACTTGGAGTCGCCATGCTCGCGCTCGGCGTGCTGCACCAGGACTTCGGTGGTGTGGCGCGCGAAGCTGTTGGCCAGGATCGGGATGAAGGTGCTGCGCTCGCGGCACGCCAGCATCGCGTCGACCACGCTGCGGCGGTAGGCACGCAGCATGCAGCCGTAGTCGCTCATGGCCACGCCGGTGGAGCGCTGCACGGCCAGGTTGATCAGCTTCGACGGCCAGCGGCGCAGGGCCGAATCCTGGCGGTTGTTGCGCACGGTGCCGACCACGTCGTAGCCCAGCGCCGCCTGGGCCACCAGGTTGGGGATCTCTTCGGGCGGGTTCTGCAGGTCGGCGTCCAGGGTAATCACCAGGTCGCCGATGCACTGCTCGAAGCCGGCCATGATCGCCGCGTGCTGGCCGTAGTTGCGGTTCAGGATCACCGCCACCACCGGGCTGTTCGGGCGTTCTGCGGCGTCCTGCAGGATGTCGGCCGAAGCGTCGCGGCTGCCGTCGTCCACCAGCACGATTTCGTACTTCTGGGTCAGTTGGGCGCAGGCTGCTTCGGTGCGGCGCAGCAGCTCCGGCAGGCTCTGTTCTTCGTTGTACACCGGTATCACGATGGACACGGTGTTGATTGGGTAAGGTCTCACGGGCGGTGTTCCAGGGTTTTCTCAATGGCGCAGGCAACACGCTCGACGTCGTCGAGGGTCATGTCGGGGAACAGCGGGATGGAGCACAGGCGGGCCGAGTTCCATTCAGTGTTGGGCAGGTACACGTCCGGGAATTTCTGGCGATACCAGGTGTGCAAGTGCGTGGCAATGAAGTGGATGCCGGTGCCAATGCCTTGATCTTGAAGACCTTTCATGAAGGCTTCGCGATCCATGCCGCAACGTTCCGGGTCGATGCGCAGAATGAACAGGTGCCAGGCATGCTGTTGCGGCCAGGCCGGTTGGGTCAGCGGCAGCACCGGCAGGTGCTTGAGGCGCTCCAGATAGGCCTGGGCCAACTGCTCGCGCTTGGCGTTGATGGCGTCCACGCGTTCGAGTTGCACCAGGGCAATGGCGGCGTTGATGTCGGCCAGGTTGTATTTGAAACCTGGCTCTTGAACCATCGCCTGCGGCTTGCGGCCGTGGGTCATGCGGTCGTAGGCGTCCACGCCCAGGCCGTGGAACTTGAGCATGCGCACGCGGTTGGCGAAGGCTTCGTCATCGCTGACGAACATGCCGCCTTCGGCGCAGGTCATGTTCTTGATGGCGTGGAACGAGAAAATCGCGGTGCCTTGGGCACCGATCTCGCGGCCACGATAACGGGTGCCTACGGCGTGGGCGGCGTCTTCGATGACGCGGATGCCGTGCTGGTCGGCCAGGCGGTACAGCGGGTCCAGGTCGAAGGCGGCGCCGGCGTAGTGAACCGGGATGATTGCCTTGGTGCGCGGGGTGATGGCGGCTTCGATATCGGCCATGCTGCACATCAATGTGTCACGGTCGACATCGACGAACACCGGGGTGGCGCCCAGCAGGCAGATCATGTTGGCGGTGGACACCCAGGTCTGGGACGGGGTGATGACTTCGTCACCCGGGCCGATGCCCAGGGCCAGCAGAGCGATGTGCATGGCGCCGGTGGCGGAGGACAGGGCCACGGCATGGGCGCAGCCCACGCGGCGAGCGAATTCCTGCTCAAGCTCCTGGGCCTTGGGGCCGGTGGTGATCCAACCGCTGCGCAATACCTGCTCTACTGCAGCGATCTCCTGGTCACCCATGCTAGGACGGGAAAAGGGGAGAAAACTCTGATTCATGGCATCCTCGGAATCTGACAGGCTTATGCGCTTCGTGCGTCATACAATTCCCACTTTAGTCGTAGGACAGTCCGTTATAGAGGGTGATTATTACCGCTGCAAGCTGAACGAACGCTTGCTGAACGATTCATTGGGAGGCCTTTGGGCCGATGGGTGTGCACAAGGTTCCAGCGGGCATTGAAAGCGACTTGCAAAGGGTCCGTATGTAGGAAATTACTTAAATATAGGGCGGAATATGCAGTCCTGATGGGTTCGTTTTCCTGATGTGCAAAATGTGCGCTTTCATGTGTCAAAAAAGGGTGAGAAGGGTATGAAAATGCTGTCTCTGTGCCAGCTTTTTTAGGACCGTCCGGCTTTTACCCAGATTGCCTGTAGAGGGGCTGTTGCTGTTGCTGTTGCTGTTGCTGTTGCTGTTGCTGTTGCTGTTGCTTTGGCTCTTGATCTTGATCTTGATCTTGATCTTGATCTTGATCTTGATCTTGATCTCAGGCCCCGTTAGAGCCCTGGGCCTCCCTCCGCCGTCGATCAAGCGGCCTTCAGCGTAGCTGAAGGAGACGGAACCGGAGGCGCTTCTATTCCGGGCCGTCGTCCGCTTGATCGACGGCGGAGGGAGGGGACCCGGAGCGCAGCGCAGGGCCCGGGCTCGGGGCGAGAATTTTTGGTTACTTTTTTTTCGACTGAAAAAAGTGACCCGCCGTAAGGGCGGAAAGGTGACTGCGCATCACCCTAGATAATGGATATGCTCACGATCTGAAGATCCCGCTTTTGAGGACTGCGGGCATATCCATTATCGAGGGTGCGACCACTGGCGGTTCCGGCCTTACGCCGGGTCACTTTTGGCAGTCGCCCCAAAAGTAACCAAAAGGTCTCGGCCCCAGCTTGGCCCCTACGCTGCGCTCCGGGTCCCCTCCTTCCGGCGTCGCCCACGCGGCTAAACGGCACCCGCTATAGAAGCGGGCGGGCTGCCGTTTCCTTCGGCTGCGCCGAAGGGCCCTGCGGGCAGCCGCGTGGGCAACGCCTCCAGTCGGGCCTAAGCTTAACGGGGCCAAGATCAAGATCAAAAGCAAGATCAAAAGCAAGATCAAAAGCAAGATCAAAAGCCAAAGCAACAGCAACAGCGACAGCAGCGTGCGTAAACGCTTTTTCATGTTGCAAAGCTTCGCTTTGCCACTGATCCCTTCCATCGAGACTGGTAGACTGCACTCCCGCGCGAAACACCCCGGACCTCCCAGCATGCCATCGAGCCCCACCCCCTCATGAAATCCCTCTTCTCGCGCTGGAGAACCAAGCGTTCCCGCCAGAGCCTGGCCCAGCGCATCATCGTGGTATTTGCCGTGATGACCACCCTGGTGGCAGGCGTGTTTGCCGTGGGCATCGTGGCCACGGTGCACGTGGTCGAGAAAAAGCTCACCACCCTGGGGCTGGGCGGCAACCTGCATCGCATGTTGATGATGGAAAACCGCGACGAATGGAACCATCGCCCGGAGAAGGACGAACTGTTCTTCGCCGACGACGGCCAGGGCGACATGCTGATGCCCCCTGACCTGGCAACCCTGGACCAGGGCTTTCACGAGGTGCGGCGCCTGGAGCGCAGCTGGTACGCCATGGTGCGGGTAGTCAACGGCCGTAAATACGTGCTGCTGCGCGACCAGCAAGGCTTCGAGGAGCGCGAGCGGCTGCTGTTCGGCGTGGTCATCACCGGTTTCGTGCTGAGCCTGCTGGGTTCGATCCTGCTGGGCTGGTTGCTATCGCGCAAGGTGATGGCGCCGGTGATCCGCCTGGCGGGGCAGGTGCGCCATCGTGATCAGTTGCTGGACCTGGCGCCGCCGCTGGCACCCGACTATGCCGCCGATGAGGTGGGCACCCTGGCCAAATCCTTTGATGACACCCTGGGCCGCCTGCGTTCGGCGCTGGTGCGCGAGAAGCTGTTCACCGGCGACGTCAGCCACGAACTGCGTACCCCGTTGATGGTGCTGGCCAGCTCCAGCGAACTGTTGCTGGAAAACCCGGCGCTGGACCCGCGGGCGCGCGACCAGGTGTCGCGCATTGCCCGGGCCAGCAGCGCCATGCGGCAGTTGGTGGACACCTTTCTGCTGCTGGCGCGCGCCGAGAATGCCGAGGGCAGTCGCGGGCAGGGCGCCGGCATGCTGCAAGTGGCCCAGGAGTTGATCGAGACCTGGCGCAAGCCCATCGAAGACAAGGGGCTTGAGCTGATCTACCTGCCAGCGCAGGCGGGGGAGGGCGTGTTCAACCAAACGTTCCTGGGCGCGGTGATGGGCAACCTGCTGCGCAATGCCTGGCACTACACCGACGAGGGCTTCATTCGCCTGACCCTGTTGCCGGGTGGCTTCAAGGTGGAGGACAGCGGCATCGGCATCCCTGAGGAAAAGCGCCTGGAGATGTTCCGCCCCTTCGTGCGGGGTGACGAACAGCGCGGCGAAGGTCTGGGGCTGGGGTTGTCACTGGTGCAGCGCATCTGCGTGAACGAAGGCTGGTCAGTCACCCTGACCAGTCGCGAGCCCCATGGTTGCTGCTTCGAAGTACGGCTGGTGGTGTAGCCGCTGCCGCCAGGCTGCGCTGGAAAGTGTGAGCCTTGGAGATATCCAGTGAGGCACAGGGCCAGCGCAGCCTGGCGGCAGCGGCTACGGTATCTAGCCCTTGAGGTGGTGCAGCATGCGGCCCCACTGCGACGGGTTGACCGCGCCCAGCACGTGGGAGGCGCCCGTGATCGGGTCCACGCTGACGAACAGCGCGCTGGCATAGCCCGGGCCGCTGCCGCCGTGGATGCCGGCCTTTTTCTCCAAGGCATTGATGCATTCGCTATGGGTCACCAGCACCAGGTTGTGGCCAGGATGCTTGTGCGCCACCACATCGCCAAGGATGCTTTGCCGGCAATCCATCAGCCAGTCTTGGGGCGTGGCAGCCGCGCCAAACATGAACATCGCGGTCTGGCGGGTGCGGGTCAGCGGGCTGGTCAGCACCTGAGCCTGGTTCATGCCCATGGCCTGCAGGCCGTTGCCCACGCCACTGGCCACCCGGCTGCCGTCCAGGGTGATGCCGTCGGCGTCGCCCAGGCAGGCGCCGTTTGAGCGGTCGCAGCGTTCGCCATGGCGCACCAGCACGGCGACGTTGCCGGCCTGCCACGCTGCCTTGAGGCCGGATTGGCGCATGATCTTGCCGTCGCTCAAGTCCGCAGGGCCCGTGGGGTGCAGCGCCCAGCCAGCCAGCGATGCAGACGCCGCGACGGCCGCCAGGGCGATGGCCAGGGTGCGGCGACGCAGGCTGAACCAGCGGGAGGGCAGGGCGACAGAATGTACCGGCATGGAGGTTCCAGGGCGCTGGGAAAGTGGCGCTACTCTAGAAAGCCAGGGGTTAACATCTGGTGAATGAGATGTGAAAATTTTAATGATTTGCGCTGAATCGATTCCCTTCGCTCTCTCGTCGCCTCGCCATTGCCGCCCCAGCCGGCCAGGTATATATCTCAAGCTACTGCGCAACCTGCGCGCCAAACTGCCTGAGCGAGGATGCCGAAGATGATGACACTGGGACTTTGTTCACTGGAACTACGCAATATCATCGAGTGTGCGTTTCTACCGGCCCGTTGCACTTGCACGGTGGCGCCGGACCAATCCCTGACCGTTCAGGTGACCGACCCCGTCACCGGGCATGTGGAACTGATGGTTACCGGCATCTCGACCGACCGTCTTAGCAGCAGCCGGGCCATCTCCAACTTGATCGCTGAACTACGCTACGATCTTGCGCACAATCGCCACACTTTCCCCCACGCGCTGGCTGGCTAGGCGCGACACCGGCGCCGCTCAGCGGCGCCGGGCAAACACTGGCTCTTCGCTACTTTTCTAAATTTTGTTTCATGGTGTTTCATGGAACTTGTCTCGGAACTGTCATGTGCCGGACCCGTAATGGCGTCAGTTTTTCAACTGACCCGTAACGAGACCCGTGATGATCAAGAAGCTAGTCCGTCCCTTGGTAGGCGCCATGCTGGGCACTGCCGCCCTGGGTGCCCACGCCGACTTCATCGATGACAGCCATGCTGACCTGACGCTGCTCAACCGCTACCTGAACCAGCAGGGCAGCGACGTGGTGGGCAGCACCAAGAAGGCCAACAGCGTGCGCGACTGGGGTCAGGGCTTCGAGCTCAATTTCAAGTCCGGCTATACCGAAGGCACCGTCGGCTTCGGCCTGGACCTGCAAGCCTTCTATGGCGTCAAGCTGGACTCCCAGGAACAGCAGGGCAGCATGTTCCCGTTGGACGACGGCAAGTCGGCCAACCAGTTCGGCGTCATCAGCCCGACCTTCAAGATGCGTTTCCTCAAGGATGAATTGCGCGTCGGCGCCCTGACCCAGAACAACCCGATGCTGGCCAACACCGACGGCCGTCTGTACCAGCAGACCAACACCGGTGCGCAACTGGTGTCCAAGGACTTGGACAACTACGTGTTCACCCTGGGCAACATCACCCAGACCAAGATCCGCAACGAAACCGGCGACCAGGACATGATCACCGGCGGCGGCGCCAAGGGCAGCAACCGCTTCAGCTACGGCGGTGCGGATTACACCGGCATCAAGGACACCACCCTGAGCGGCTGGTACTCCAACCTGGCCGACTACTACCAACAGTTCTACCTGGGCCTCAAGCACACCGACCAGTTGCCAGTGGGTAGCCTGGCCACCGACCTGCGCGCCTACCGCAGCCTGGGCACTGGCGGCAACGGTGATGGCGACAGCGACTACGCGGCGGCCGGTTACTACGGCGGCACCACCACCAAGGGCCGCATCAACCAGTCCACCTTCAGCCTGATGGAAAGCTACAGCCTGATGGGCCACACCATCGGTCTGGGCGCGCAGAAGAACACCGGCGACAGCGACTTCCCGTACCTGGACTCGGGCCTCAACAGCGGCGACGCCCGGCAGGGCCCTGGCAGCGGCGCCGACACCCCGGCGCTCACCAACCTGCAACTGAACAAGTTCCAGCACGCCGGCGAGCGGACCTTCCTGGCGCTGTACAAGTATGACTTCGGCCAGTTGGGCCTCAAGGGCCTGGGCTTCTCGGCGCTGTATGCCCACGGTGACCAGATCAAGGTGGCCAGCGGTGGCGACAGCGAATGGGAACGCGACCTGGCGCTCAGCTACGTGGTGCCGGACGGCAAGCTCAAGGGCCTTGGCGTGACCTGGAAGAACGCCCAGGCCAACCCCGAGATGACCGGCCAGACCCACCAGGACGAAAACCGCTTCTACGTCAGCTACGTGATGCCGCTCTGGTAACAGTGCTGTTGGCCTGTGGGAGCGGGCTCTGCCCGCGAAGGGCGCGCCGCCACTATCGGATACCGCGGTGTGGCTTTCGCGGGCAGAGCCCGCTCCCACAGGTGATTGGCATTTGCTGTGGAGGGGATTCATGGTTAACTTCGTTCCTTTATTCCCACTCGCAAAAGGATTCCGTTCATGGCTCAAGTGACTCTCAAAGGCAACCCTGTTCAGGTCAAGGGCGAACTGCCGAAAGTCGGTGCCAAGGCCCCGGCCTTCTCCCTGGTCAGCGGTGGCCTGGCCGACGTGACCCTGGCAAGCTTTGCCGGCAAGCGCAAAGTCCTGAACATCTTCCCAAGCGTTGACACCCCTACCTGCGCTACCTCGGTACGCAAGTTCAACGCCCAGGCCAACGAACTGGCCAACACCGTGGTGCTGTGCATCTCCGCCGACCTGCCATTCGCCCAGGCCCGTTTCTGCGGCGCCGAAGGCCTGGAAAACGTGCAGAACCTGTCGACCCTGCGTGGCGGCGAGTTCAAGGAAGCCTACGGCGTTGCCCTGGCCGACGGCCCGCTGGCTGGCCTGACCGCCCGCGCCGTGGTGGTACTGGACGAGAACGACAACGTGCTGCACACCGAGCTGGTCGGCGAGATTGCCGAAGAGCCAAACTATGAGGCTGCACTGGCTGTACTAAAGTAATCTGCATGCACCTGTAGCCGCTGCCGCCAGGCTGCGCTGGCCCTCTGCCACGCCGCCGATGCCCAGCGAGCATTGCAATTACATACGGTAATAAAGAAACGGCCTGGTACCTCCCAGGCCGTTTTCTTTTGCCGCTGAAACACGGCATAAACGCACAATAGGTAAATTGCCAGTAAAGGCGCTTTGCAATATCAGCAACAATGATTATCGTTCCAGCCTCTCGACTCCCACCCACCTCCAATAATGGTCGATCATTCCATGCAACCCGCCGGTTCCCGTAAATTCCCCCGTTGGCTGTTTGGCCTGCTGATCCTGATCCTGCTGATTGCCGCCGGGCTCTACTGGCGGTCGATGCACGCCCCGGCTCAGCTCCAGGCAGGCCCGCCAGCGGGTGGGCCACCGGAAGGCGGGCGGCCCCACGGCGGGCGACCAGGCGGCAACCCCATGCGCCCAGGCTTCGGCCCCAATACCGGCCCCACGCCGGTGCGCGTGGCGCCAGCGACGGTGGGCGACTTCCCGGTCTATTTCAAGGCGCTGGGCACGGTGACTGCGACCAACACCATCAGCGTGCGCAGCCGCGTGGCGGGGGAATTGGTGAAGGTGGCGTTCCAGGAAGGGCAAATGGTCAAGGCCGGTGACCTGCTGGCGGTGATCGACCCGCGTCCGTACGAAATTGCTTTGCAGCAGGCCCAGGGCACCCTGGCCCAGGACCAGGCGCAGCTGAAAAACGCACAAATGGACCAGCAGCGCTATAAAGAGCTGTTCGCCCAGGACAGCATCGCCAAGCAGACCCTGGACACCGCCGTGGCGCTGGTAGGCCAGTACCAGGGCACGCTGCTGACCGACCAGGCCAACGTCAACAACGCCAAGCTCAACCTGGAATTCACCCAGATCCGCGCGCCCATCAGCGGCCGCGTGGGCTTGCGCCAACTGGACGTGGGCAACCTGGTGGCCGCCAACGACACCACTGCCCTGGCGGTGATCACCCAGGTACAGCCCATCAGTGTGATCTTCACCTTGCCGGAAACCACCCTGGACCCGGTGCTGGCGCGCGTACGCAGCGGCGCCACCCTGCCGGTGGAAGCCTGGGACCGCGGCGACCGCGCCCAGCAGGCCAGCGGCGTACTGCACAGCATCGACAACCAGATCGACACCACCACCGGCACCCTGAAGTTCAAGGCCTACTTCGATAACAAGGACCTGGCCCTGTTCCCCAACCAGTTCGTCAACGTCCACCTGCTGTCCGACACCCTGAAAGACGTGGTGCTGGCGCCGTCGGCCGCCGTGCAGTTCGGCACCAACGGCACCTTCGTCTACGCCATGGACGGCGACAACAAGGTGCGCATCCGCACCCTGAAAATCGGCGCCTCCGACGGCAACGTCACGGTGGTCGAGGAAGGCCTGGCCAAGGGCGATCGCGTGGTGCTGGAAGGCACTGACCGCCTGCGCGACGGCAGCACCGTGGAAGTGGTCAACGACCCCGCCCAGGTGCCGACTACCCCCGGCCAGCACCTCAAGGGTGAAGACGCGGCGGGCAAGCAGGCCGGCACCGGCCACCGGAGCAAGGCGGGCGTATGAATCTGTCGCGGCTGTTCATCCTGCGTCCGGTAGCCACTACCCTGAGCATGCTGGCGATCATCCTCGCCGGCCTGATCGCCTACCGCCTGTTGCCGGTCTCGGCGTTGCCACAGGTCGACTACCCGACCATCCGGGTCATGACCCTGTACCCCGGCGCCAGCCCGCAAGTGATGACCAGCGCCGTGACTGCGCCGCTGGAGCGCCAGTTCGGGCAGATGCCCGGCCTGACCCAGATGGCCTCCACCAGCAGTGGCGGCGCCTCGGTGCTGACCCTGCGCTTCAGCCTCGACATCAACATGGACGTGGCCGAGCAGCAGGTGCAGGCAGCCATCAACGCCGCCACCAACCTGCTGCCCACCGACCTGCCGGCACCGCCGGTGTACAACAAGGTCAACCCCGCCGACACCCCGGTACTGACCCTGGCCATCAGCTCGAAAACCATGCTGCTGCCCAAGCTCAATGACCTGGTGGACACACGCATGGCGCAGAAAATCGCCCAGATCACGGGCGTGGGCATGGTCTCCATTGCCGGCGGCCAGCGCCAGGCGGTGCGCATCAAGGTCAACCCCGAAGCCCTGGCGGCCGCAGGCCTGAACCTGGCCGACGTGCGCACGCTGATTGCCGCCTCCAACGTCAACCAGCCCAAGGGCAACTTCGACGGCCCCACGCGGGTGTCGATGCTCGACGCCAACGACCAGATGGTGTCGCCCGAGGAATACGCCAACCTGATCCTCAGCTACCGCAACGGCGCGCCGCTGCGCCTCAAGGACGTTTCGACCATCGTCGACGGCGCCGAGAACGAGCGCCTGGCGGCCTGGGCCAACAAGAACCAGGCGGTGCTGCTGAACATCCAGCGCCAGCCCGGTGCCAACGTCATCGACGTGGTGGACCGCATCAAGGCGGTGCTGCCGTCGATCACCGACAACCTGCCGGCCGGCCTGGACGTGACGGTGCTCACCGACCGCACGCAAACCATCCGTGCCTCGGTCAAGGACGTGCAGCACGAGCTGCTGTTCTCGGTGGCCCTGGTGGTGCTGGTGACCTTCCTGTTCCTGCGCCGCTTCAGCGCCACCATCATCCCTTCGGTGGCCGTGCCGCTGTCGCTGATCGGCACGTTCGGCATCATGTATTTGGCCGGTTTCTCCATCAACAACCTGACGCTGATGGCCCTGACCATCGCCACCGGTTTCGTGGTGGACGACGCCATCGTCATGCTGGAGAACATCTCAAGGCACATCGAGGAGGGCGAGACACCGCTGCAGGCCGCGCTCAAGGGTGCCCGCCAGATCGGTTTCACCCTGCTGTCGCTGACCTTCTCGCTGATCGCCGTGCTGATCCCGCTGCTGTTCATGGCCGACGTGGTGGGGCGCCTGTTCCGCGAGTTCGCCATCACCCTGGCGGTGGCCATCCTGATTTCGCTGGTGGTGTCCCTGACCCTGACGCCGATGATGTGCGCGCGCCTGCTCAAGCGTGAGCCCAAGCCCGAAGAGCAGACGCGCTTCTACCGCGCCAGCGGCGCCTGGATCGACTGGCTGATTGAGGCCTACGGCCGCAAGCTGCAATGGGTGCTGCGTCACCAGCCGCTGACCCTGCTGGTGGCCGTGGCCACCCTGGGCCTCACCGTGTTCCTTTATATGGTAGTGCCCAAGGGTTTCTTCCCGGTGCAGGACACCGGGGTGATCCAGGGCATCACCGAAGCACCGCAGTCGATTTCCTTCGGCGCCATGAGCCAGCGTCAGCAGCAGCTGGCCGCCATCGTGCTGCAGGACCCGGACGTGGAAAGCCTGTCCTCGTACATCGGCGTGGACGGCGACAACGCCACCCTCAACAGCGGCCGCATGCTGATCAACCTCAAGCCCCTGGGCCTGCGCAGCCACACCGCCAGCGAAGTCATTGCCAACATTCAGCCGCAGGCTGACCAGTTGGTGGGCATGCGTCTGTTCATGCAGCCGGTGCAAGACCTGACCATCGAAGACCGCGTCAGCCGCACCCAGTACCAGTTCAGCCTGTCGTCCCCCGACGCCGAGCTGTTGGGCCAGTGGAGCGGCAAGCTGGTTGACGCCCTGCGTCAGCACCCGCAACTCACCGACGTGGCCAGCGACCTGCAGGACAAGGGCCTGCAGGTGTACCTGGTGATCGACCGCGACCAGGCCAAGCGCCTGGGCGTGAACGTGTCCGACATCACCAACGCCCTGTATGACGCCTTCGGCCAGCGGCAGATATCGACCATCTACACCCAGGCCAGCCAGTACCGCGTGGTGTTGCAGGCGGCCAACGCTTCGGTCATTGGCCCGCAGGCGCTGGAGCAGATCTACGTCAAGAGCACGCCCAGCGACAGCGCCATCAACCAGACCGTGTCCAGCACCCTGACCGGTGCCTCTTCGTCGCTGCCGGTGACCAACAGCACCCAGGTGCGCCTGTCGAGCCTGGCGCACATCGAGCAGCGCCAGGCGCAGCTGGCCATTTCCCACATCGGCCAGTTCCCGGCGGTGATGGTCTCGTTCAACCTGGCGCCGGGCGTGGCGCTGGGCCAGGCGGTGGAACTGATCGAGCAGGTGCAGCAGGACATCGGCATGCCGATTGGCGTGCAGACCCAGTTCCAGGGTGCCGCCCAGGCGTTCCAGGCCTCGCTGTCGAGCACCTTGCTGCTGATCCTGGCGGCGGTGGTCACCATGTACATCGTGCTGGGCATTCTCTACGAGAGCTATATCCACCCCATCACCATCCTCTCCACGCTGCCGTCGGCGGCGGTGGGCGCCTTGCTGGCGCTGCTGCTGAGCGGCAATGACTTGGGCATGATCGCCATCATCGGCATCATCCTGCTGATCGGCATCGTCAAGAAGAACGCGATCATGATGATCGACTTCGCCCTGGACGCCGAACGCACCCAGGGCCTGGACCCGCAGACCGCCATTTACCAAGCGGCGCTGCTGCGCTTCCGGCCGATTCTGATGACCACCATGGCCGCGCTGTTCGGCGCCGTGCCGCTGATGCTGGCCGGTGGCTCGGGCGCCGAGCTGCGCCAGCCCCTGGGTTTGGTGATGGTGGGCGGGTTGCTGGTGAGCCAGGTACTGACGCTGTTCACCACCCCGGTGATCTACCTGTACTTCGACCGCCTGGCGCGCCGCTGGCGCAAGGCCCCGGCCGCTGAACCGCAGGCGTCGGCATGAACCTGTCTGCGTTGTTCATTCGCCGCTCGGTGGCGACCCTGCTGCTCAGCGTCGCGGTGATGCTGCTGGGCGGCGTCAGCTTCGGCCTGCTGCCGGTGTCGCCGCTGCCGCAGATGGACTTCCCGGTGATCGTGGTGTCGGCCAACCTGGCGGGCGCCAGCCCTGAAGTCATGGCCTCCACCGTGGCCACGCCGCTGGAGCGCGCCTTTGGCAGTATCTCGGGGGTGAGCAACATGAACAGCCGCTCCAGCCAAGGCTCGACGCGGGTGATTCTGCAGTTCGACCAGGACCGCGACATCAACGGCGCTGCCCGCGAAGTACAGGCGGCCATCAACGCCTCGCGGCCACTGCTGCCCAGCGGCATGCGCAGCATGCCCACCTACAAAAAGGTCAACCCGGCCCAGGCGCCGATCATGGTGCTGTCGCTGACCTCGGACGTGCTGGAGAAAGGCCAACTGTATGACCTGGCGTCCACCATCCTGTCCCAGAGCCTGTCCCAGGTGGACGGGGTAGGGGAGGTGCAGATCGGCGGCAGCTCGCTGCCGGCGGTGCGCATCGAGGTGGAGCCCAACCTGCTCAACCAGTACGGCGTGTCCCTGGACGAGGTGCGCACCACCATCGCCAACGCCAACGTGCGCCGGCCCAAGGGCTTCGTCGAGGACGACGAACACAACTGGCAGGTGCAGGCCAACGACCAGCTGGAAAAGGCCAAGGACTACGGCCCGCTGATCATTCGCTACCAGAACGGCTCGGCCCTGCGCCTGAGCGACGTGGCCAAGCTCACCGATGGCGTGGAAGACCGCTACAACGCCGGTTTCTTCAACGACGACGCGGCAGTGCTGCTGGTGATCAACCGCCAGGCCGGCGCTAACATCATCAAGACCGTGGCGCAGATCAAGGCGCAGCTGCCGGCGCTGCAAGCGGTGCTGCCGGCCAGCGTGCGGCTGAACATCGCCATGGACCGCTCGCCGGTGATCACCGCCACCCTGCACGAGGCCGAAAGCACCCTGCTGATCGCGGTGGCCCTGGTGGTGCTGGTGGTGTACCTGTTCCTGGCCGACTGGCGCGCCTCGCTGATCCCCACCCTGGCGGTGCCGGTGTCGCTGGTGGGCACCTTTGCCATCATGTACCTGTGGGGCTTCTCGCTGAACAACCTGTCGCTGATGGCGCTGATTCTGGCCACGGGGCTGGTGGTGGACGACGCCATCGTGGTGTTGGAGAACATCGCCCGGCATATCAATGACGGCATGGCGCCGATGAAGGCCGCCTACAAGGGCGCCCAGGAAGTGGGTTTCACCTTGCTGGCGATGAACGCCTCGCTGGTGGCGGTGTTCATGTCGATCCTGTTCATGGGCGGCATCATCGAGAAACTGTTCCGCGAATTTTCCATCACCCTGTCGGCGGCCATTGTGGTGTCGCTGCTGGTGTCGCTGACGCTGACGCCGATGCTCTGCGCGCGCTGGCTCAAGCCCCACGACCACAGCCGCGAGACGCGCCTGCAGTACTGGAGCAACCGCGTGCACGATGCCTTGGTGCGCGGCTACGACCGTACCCTGGGCTGGGCCCTGGCGCACCGACGCCTGACCCTGATCAGCCTGCTGATTACCATCGGCGTCAACATTGCCCTGTACGTGGTGGTGCCCAAGACCTTCATGCCGCAGCAGGACACCGGCCAGCTGATGGGCTTCGTGCGCGGCGACGACGGCCTCTCGTTTACCGTGATGCAGCCGAAGATGGAAGCCTTCCGCCGCGCCATCATCGCCGACCCGGCCGTGTCCAGCGTCGCCGGCTTCATCGGTGGCAACAACGGCACTAACAACGCCACCATCCTGGTGCGCCTCAAGCCCATCAAAGAGCGTGACGTCAACGCCCAGCAGGTCATCGAGCGCCTGCGCAAGAACCTGCCCAAGGTGCCCGGCGCCCGCTTGATGCTGATGGCCGACCAGGACCTGCAGTTCGGCGGCGCCCGCGACCAGACCACCTCGCAGTACCAGTACATCATCCAGAGCGGCGACCTGGCCGCGCTGCGTCTGTGGTACCCGAAAATCGTCGCCGCGTTCAAGAAACTGCCCGAGCTGACCTCCATCGACGCCCGCGAAGGCCGCGGCGCGCCGCAGGTCACCCTGGTGGTAGACCGCGACCAGGCCAAGCGCTTGGGCATCGACATGAGCACCGTCACCGCGGTGCTCAACAACGCCTACAGCCAGCGGCAGATATCCACCATCTACGACAGCCTCAACCAGTACCAGGTGGTGATGGAGATCAACCCCAAATACGCCCAGGACCCGGTCACCCTCGACCAGGTGCAGGTGATCAACTCGGCGGGGGCGCGCGTGCCGCTGTCCAGCATCGCCCATTACGACAACAGCCTGGCCGACGACAGCGTCAGCCACGAAGGCCAGTTCGCCTCCGAAAGCATCGCCTTCGACCTGGCCGAAGGTGTGCCCCTGGACCGTGCCACCGCGGCCATCGAGCGCGGCATTGCCAGCCTGGGCCTGCCCGAGGACATCATCGTCAAGGTCGCCGGCACCGGTGATGCCTTTGCCGCCGCGCAGAAGAGCCAACCGTGGATGATCCTCGGTTCGCTGGTGCTGGTGTACCTGGTGCTGGGCATTCTCTATGAAAGCTACGTGCACCCGCTGACCATCCTCTCGACCTTGCCGTCGGCCGGCGTCGGCGCGCTGCTGAGCATCTACGTGACCGGTGGCGAGTTCAGCCTGATCTCGCTGCTGGGGCTGTTCCTGCTGATCGGCGTGGTGAAGAAAAACGCGATTCTGATGATCGACCTGGCCTTGCAGTTGGAGCGCGAGCAGGGCATGGGTCCGTTCGACTCGATTCGCCAGGCTTGCCTGCAACGCCTGCGGCCGATCCTGATGACCACCCTGGCGGCCATCCTCGGCGCCTTGCCGCTGCTGATCGGCGGCACCGAGGGCGCCGAGATGCGCCAGCCCCTGGGCCTGGCCATCATCGGTGGGCTGGTGTTCAGCCAGTTGTTGACCCTGTACACCACGCCGGTGGTGTACCTCTACCTTGACCGCCTGCGCCACCGCGTCAACCGCTGGCGCGGCGTACGTACCGATGCATCCCTGGAAATCCCGCTATGACCAAGCCGATCGTGCCGTGCCCCATGACCTGCCAGATGGCCACCGCCCGTGGTTCCCGGGGGCTCAACCTGAGCCTGAGCGCGCTGATGCTCAGCGGCCTGCTGCTGGGCGGCTGCGCCGTGGGCCCCGACTACAAGCGCCCCGAGGTGGCCGCACCGGCCCACTTCAAGGCCGCCCAGGGCTGGCGTCAGGCGCAGCCCAGTGACGCCCTGGCCCGTGGCGCCTGGTGGGAGCTGTACGGTGATGCGCAGCTCAATGGTCTGGTGGAACGCCTGAACCATTCCAACCAGACAGTGGTGCAATACGAGGCCCAGTACCGTCAGGCCCAGGCGCTGGTGAAAAGCGCCCAGGGTGCGTTCTTCCCCACGGTGGACCTCAGCGCCAGCAAAAGCCGCTCCAGCCAAGGCACCGGCAGCAGCAATTCGAGCCTCAGCAGCGCCAGCAGCGGTATCCGCAACACCTACAGCACCCAGGCCAGCGTCAGCTGGGAAGCTGACGTGTGGGGTAAACTGCGCCGAGGCCTGGAAGCCGACAAGGGCAGCGCCCAGGCCAGCCTGGCGGACCTGGCGGCCATCCGCCTGAGCCTGCAGTCGCAACTGGTGCAGAACTACCTGCAGTTGCGGGTGATCGATGAACAGAAGCGCCTGCTGCAAGCCACGGTCGAAACCTACCAGCGTTCGCTGACCATGACCCAGAACCAGTACAAGGTGGGCGTCTCCGGCGCCGATGCCGTGGCCCAGGCGCGAACCCAACTGCGCACCACCCAGGCTGACCTGGTGGACCTGGCCTGGCAGCGCGCCCAGTACGAGAACGCCATCGCCGTGCTGATGGGCGTGCCGCCGGCCGACTTCAACCTGGCCGAGAGTACGTCGATTCCGGCCCTGCCACAGATCCCGGTGCAGGTGCCGTCGCAATGGCTGGAACGGCGCCCCGACATCGCCGCCGCCGAACGCTCGGTGATGGCGGCCAACGCCAACATCGGCGTGGCCAAGTCAGCCTACTACCCGGACCTGACCCTGAGCCTGTCCGGTGGCTACAGCAGCAGCACCTTCGCCAACTGGCTGACCTTGCCCAACCGCTTCTGGTCGGTAGGGCCGCAACTGGCCGGCACGCTGTTCGACGGCGGTCAGCGTTCGGCGGAAGTGGCGCGCACCGAGGCGGTCTACGACCAGACCGTCGCCCAATACCGCCAGACCGTGCTGGACGGCTTCCAGGAAGTGGAAAACTACATGGTCCAGCTCAAGGTGTACGAGGACGAGGCCCAAGTGCGGCAGCAGGCACTGGAATCAGCCCGCGAATCCCTGCGCCTGACCACCAATCAATACAAGGCCGGGTTGATCGCCTACCTGGATGTGGTAACGGTGCAGGCCACGGCCTTGAGCAACGAGCGCAGTGTGCTCAATGTGCTGCAAAGCCGCCTGGTGGCCAGCGTGCAGTTGATCGCCGCCTTGGGTGGCGGCTGGGACGGGCAGCTGGAACTGAGTCGCAATCCTTGATGCCGTTCGTCTGAAAGGTTAAGGTCTGCCTGTTCCTGTACACGGCTGTACAGGGACAGGACCCTTGTAGAAGCTGGGCGCGGTAGTGGCAAAGCGATATCTCGTGAAACCCCCGCAGTCAGGCGCTCTTCGCAAGCAAACAAACGTTTAATTGCGTACAATCCCTGGCGATTGATGAGCAGGGAACGCGTCGGATTCGCAGGTGTAGAGAGTCGCATGCTGATTGGTAGTTATTCCCCTTCTTTAGTCGTCATTTCCTTGTGCGTGGCCATGTTGGCGTCCTATACGGCGCTGGACCTGGTCGGCCGCATCGCCACCGCCAAAGGTCGCGCGGTGTATTTCTGGATGGCCGGCGGTTCGCTGTCCATGGGCATCGGCATCTGGTCGATGCATTTTATTGGCATGCTGGCCTTCAGCTTGCCGATTCCCCTGGGCTACGACCTCGCGCTTACCGGCCTGTCCCTGCTGATCGCCGTACTGTCCTCAGGCTTTGCCCTGTGGCTGGTCAGCCAGCCGCGCCTGCCGTTGCTGCAACTGGCCTTCGGGGCGCTGATCATGGGCAGTGGCATCGCGACGATGCACTACACCGGCATGGCGGCCATGCGCATGTCGCCGGGCATTCAGTACGACACGGTGCTGTTTATCGACTCCCTGGTCATTGCCATTGGTGCTTCGGCGGCGGCGCTGTACATCGCCTTCCGCCTGCGCCATGCCACCCCCCATGTGCTGCTGGCCAGGAGCGTGGCGTCGGTGGTGATGGGCATTGCCATCGTCGGCATGCATTACACCGGCATGGCCGCGGCCATGTTCCCCGAAGGCAGCGTGTGCGGTGCCAGCGGCCTGAACGGCAAGGGCCTGGACTACATGGTGCTGATCACCAGCCTGTCGGTGCTGGGCATCACCTTGCTGACCTCGGTGCTGGACGCGCGCATGGAGGCCCGTACGGCGGACCTGGCCAACTCCCTGCGCCTGGCCAACCGCGAGCTCACCCAGCTGGCCCTGCACGACAACCTCACCGGGCTGCCCAACCGCGTGCTGCTGGCCGACCGCATCGCCCAGGCCATGCAGATGGTGGACGAGAACGGCGGCTGCTTTGCGCTGATGTTCATCGACCTGGACGGCTTCAAGCCGGTCAACGATGCCTTTGGCCATCACATGGGCGATGAGTTGCTGCGCGCGGTGGCCTTGCGCCTGCGCGGTAACCTGCAGGGCCAGGACACCCTGGCGCGCATCGGCGGCGACGAGTTCGTGCTGCTGGTGGCCCTGCGCGAGCCCAACGATGCCCCCACGGTGGCCGCGCGTCAGGTGGCCCTGATTGGCCAGGTGTTCGGCGTGGGCGAGCAGAGCCTGCAGATTTCCGCCAGCATCGGCATTGCCATGTACCCTGGCAACGGCGCCGACCAGCACGCCCTGCTGATGAACGCCGATGCCGCCATGTACCACGCCAAGAGCGCGGGCAAGAACGGCTACAGCTTCTTCGACGGCTCGATGAACACCAACGCCCGCAAGCAGTTGCAGTTGCTGCAGGACCTGCGCCTGGCGGTGGAGCGCAAGGAGTTCCGCCTGTTCTACCAGCCCAAGTTCGACGCCGCCACCGGCCAGCCCGTGGGCGCCGAGGCCCTGGTGCGCTGGGAGCACCCGGAGCAGGGCTTGTTGGCCCCGGACAGCTTCATTGGCCTTGCGGAAAAGACCGGCCTGATTATCAGCATCGGCGAGTGGGTATTGGACGAGGCCTGCCGGCAGATGCGCCAGTGGGTGTTGGAGGGCTACGGCCACTGGCGTATCGCGGTCAACCTGTCGGCGCTGCAGTTCTGCCACCTGGGGCTGGTGCGCAGCGTTGCCGCGGCGCTGGCGCGTCACCAGTTGGCGGCCAACAACCTGACCCTGGAAATTACCGAGTCCACGGCCATGAGCGACGCCGATGCCAGCATGAGTGTGCTGCGCCAGCTGGCCGACATGGGTGTGGACCTGTCCATCGATGACTTCGGTACCGGCTATTCGAGCCTGATGTACCTCAAGCGTCTGCCGGCCAATGAATTGAAAATCGACCGTGGTTTTGTCCGCGATCTTGAGCAGGACAGCGATGATGCCGCCATTGTCTCGGCCATCGTCGCGTTGGGGCAGGCGCTTGGGCTGCGGATCGTCGCCGAGGGCGTGGAAACCGATAACCAGCAGAATTTCCTCACCCGTCTGGGTTGTGATGCGCTGCAGGGCTATCATCTGGGCCATCCGCTGCCTGCCGAGCGCTTCATGGCCGATATTCACGCCGCCGAAGCACACCAGCGCGTCGCCCAGGCCTGATCAGGCACTGGCGGGGCGGGGGGCTGGTGCGGTAATGTCACATTGCTTTCTACCTTGATTCAAACCCCCATGAGGAGTGCACCGAGGTCCATGGATAAAGTCATTGTCATCACTGGCGGCAGTCGCGGCATTGGTGCCGCCACGGCGCGCCTGGCCGCCCGCCAGGGTTATCGCGTGTGCATCAATTACCTGTCCGATGAGCAGGCGGCCCAGGCTACCCTGGCCGAGGTGCGCGAGCTGGGGGCACAGGCCATTGCCGTGCGCGCCGACGTCAGTGTCGAGGATGAGGTGGTGCACCTGTTCCACCGGGTCGACGTGGAGTTGGGGCCGGTGACCACGCTGGTCAATAATGCCGCCACGGTGGGCCACACCTCGCGGGTGGACGAGATGTCCGAATTCCGCCTGCTCAAGCTGCTCAAGAGCAACGTTGCCGGTCCCATTCTGTGTGCCAAGCACGCCATCCTGCGCATGTCCACGCGTCATGGTGGCCATGGCGGCAGCATCGTCAACGTGTCCTCCGTCGCGGCCCGCCTGGGTTCGCCTGGCGAGTATGTGGACTATGCGGCTTCCAAAGGTGCGCTGGATACTTTCACCGTAGGCCTGGCCAAAGAGTTGGCGGGGGAGAGCGTGCGGGTCAATGCAGTGCGGCCGGGGTATATCTTTACCGAGTTTCACGCGTTGAGCGGTGATCCGGATCGGGTCAGTAAGCTGGAGCCGGGGATTCCGATGGGGCGTGGTGGGCAGCCGCATGAGGTGGCGGAGGCGATTTTGTGGTTGGCGTCCGAGCAGGCCAGCTATACCACGGGCAGTTTCCTGGACTTGGGTGGCGGCCGCTGATGTAGCCGCTGCCGCCAGGCTGCGCTGGCCGGCCCATCCAAAGCAAGTCCCCAGCGAGGCAGCTTTTGCTTCCGTGAGGCCCTTGATCTTGATTCATGCCCCACCCTCAAGCACAACGCAGACTGCTTTTGCTTCCGTGAGGCCTTTGATCTTGATTGTGTGCCCCCGTTAGAGCCCAGGGCCGACCGGAGACGTCGATCAAGCGGCCTTCAGCGTAGCTGAAGGAGACGGAACCGGAGGCGCTTCTATTCCGGGCCGTCGTCCGCTTGATCGACGTCGGAGGGAGGGGACCCGGAGCGAAGCGTAGGGACCGGGCTCGGGGGCGAGCCTTTTTTGGTTACTTTTTGAGGCGTTTGTCAAAAAGTGACCCGCCGTAAGGGCGGAAAGGTGATTCTGCATCACCCTGGGTAATGGATATGTTCAAGGTCTGCGGATCCCGCTGTTGAGGGCTGTGGACATATCCATTATCCAGGGTGCGGCCACCGGCGGTTCCGGCCTTACGCCGGGTCACTTTTTTCAGTCGAAAAAAAAGTAACCAAAAATTCTCGCCCCGAGCCTGGGCCCTGCGCTGCGCTCCGGGTCCCCTCCCTACGGCGTCGATCAAGCGGACGACGGCCCGGAATAGAAGCGTCTCCGGTTCCGTCTCCTTCAGCTACGCTGAAGGCCGCTTGATCGACGCCTCCGGTCGGCCCTTGGCTCTAACGGGGCCTAAGATCAAGATCAAAAGCAAGATCAAAAGCAAGATCAAAAGCAAGATCAAAAGCCAGAGCAACAGCAAGATCAAAAGCCAAAGCCAAAGCCAAAGCCAAAGCCAAAGCCAAAGCCAAAGCCAAAGCCAAAGCCAAAGCCAAAGCCAAAGCCAAAGCCAAAGCACGGCTAAGCGCAGGCGGGAGTGGGGCCTGTGGGGAGATATTTTGTGGGGGTTTAATAGTAAAAGATAAGAGCTGCGCTCTTATGTCGCAGGGCAAGGCAACTAAGGATTAATGAATAACCCAACTATCCAAAGTTGCCACTCCAGCCCAACGCAAAGTGCCACTTATTGCTGTGGCATGCTCCAGGGTTGCAGGTCGTAACCTTCCTGGCGCAGTTCGGCACGTACTTCTTCCAGCAAGTGAGCCCACTGGGCCGGGTCCGAGTAAGTGCTGCTCGGTACTTGCTTGCGGCCGATGCTGTTACGGGTGCGGTCCACCACCGTCAGGCTCAGTTCGCCATTGCCATCCTGCGGGGCCCAGGCCACACACTGGAAGGGTTCAAAGGCGTGGCCGGCAATCAGAAGTGCTTCGTTGACACGCAGCGGGGCGTTCATGGGTTTGGTCTCTCTAGTGTGCCCAAAAGGTTGCAGCGCTTCGGCAAGGTCGTTACCGATTGCGTCTGCTTGTTTGTACTGATGCTGCCAACCGGGCAACAAGTCACACGCGGGCAGAAAAATGTTCAAACTTTTTTCTCGTTACATTCAGGCGAACGTTTTGACGTTGAAAAATCAACGAAATTCCGTCACGGCAAAAATTTGTAACGGTTTTGTAGACCAACGGTCCTAGGCAGCGTCAAGTTAGTTGCTACTGTTACAGACGGGGTCGCCAACCTGCTGTTTCTAATAACTTTTATATTATTGGCGCCAAGGAGTCAGTCATGCTCGAGATGGCGAACACGCGACGCCTGTTAATTGTCGATCCGTGCGATGACTGCCACCAACTACTGCCCGGCCTGCGCACCGTGGGTTGGGAGGTTGACAGCTGCGAGCTGGACGAGGCCGCCGACCGCCCCTGCGACGTGGGCCTGCTGCGCCTGCAGCCCTTTCACCTGGAACGCCCGGAGGCGGTGAAGGAGCTGATCAGCCGCAGCAACACCGAATGGATCGCCGTGCTTAACCAGGACGTGCTGCGCATGCAGAATGTCGGCGACTTCGTGTGCGAGTGGTTTTTCGATTTCCATACCCTGCCGTTCGATGTGTCCCGCGTGCAGGTGACCCTGGGCCGCGCCTTTGGCATGGCGCGCCTGAGGGGGCAGGGGGCGGTGCACGTCAATCAGCCCGAGCATGAATTGCTGGGCGACAGCCGGCCGATCCGTGACTTGCGCAAGCTGTTGAGCAAACTGGCGCCCACCGAGTCGCCGGTGTTGATTCGCGGCGAGAGCGGCACCGGCAAGGAACTGGTGGCGCGCACCCTGCACCGCCAGTCCCTGCGCCATGCCAAGCCGTTCGTGGCGATCAACTGCGGGGCGATTCCCGAGCACCTGATCCAGTCGGAGCTATTTGGCCATGAGAAGGGCGCTTTCACCGGGGCGCATCAGCGCAAGGTGGGGCGTATCGAGGCGGCCAATGGCGGCACGCTGTTTCTCGATGAAATCGGCGACCTGCCGTTGGAGTTGCAGGCTAACCTGCTGCGCTTTCTGCAGGAAAAACACATCGAGCGGGTAGGGGGCAGCCAGCCCATCGCCGTGGATGTGCGGGTACTGGCGGCCACCCACGTTAATCTGGAGTCGGCGATCAGTGTGGGGCGCTTCCGCGAAGATCTTTATTACCGTCTTAATGTGTTGCAGGTGGTCACGGCGCCGCTGCGCGAGCGCCATGGTGACCTGTCGATGCTGGCCAACCATTTCGCCCATTTCTACAGCCAGGAAACCGGCCGCCGGCCGCGCAGTTTCAGCGAAGACGCGCTGATCGCCATGGGCAAGCACGATTGGCCGGGCAACGTCCGCGAGTTGGCCAACCGTGTGCGTCGTGGCCTGGTGTTGGCCGAAGGGCGACAGATCGAGGCCCAGGACCTGGGCTTGATCAGCCAGGCGGCGACCGTGGTGCCCATGGGCACCCTGGAAGACTACAAACACCGTGCCGAGCGTCAGGCATTATGCGACGTGCTCAACCGCCATTCCGACAACCTCAGCATCGCCGCGCGCGTGCTGGGTATCTCGCGGCCGACGTTCTATCGGCTGCTGCACAAACACCAAATCCGCTGAACACTGTCCTGTGGGAGCGGGTTCTACCCGCGAAAAGGCCACCGCATAGTCGCTGACGCTACGCGGTGGTCTTTTCGTGGGCAGAGCCCACTCCCACGGAGGCAGTCGCGCTGCGTGCGAGTGGCATCAGAAGTAATACGGGAATTTCAGGCTGAAGGTGAAGTCCGGCGCATCATCCGTCAAACCAATGGACAGGTTGGGCACGATGGTCAGCGAGTCGCTGGCGGCGATGGTCATGCCGATGTTGAAATACCCGGCGTTGGCATCGCTGGCCGGCACGCCCTGCCAGTCACCGCCGTCCTGTTTGATCTTGCTGCGGCGCTGAATCAGGTCCGACAGCGAGAACGACATGCTCATCTTCTCGTTGAGGGCGAACGCCACGCCGGCGCCTATCTGGAAGCTGTCGCCCAGGTCGACCTTGCCGGGGATTTTGCTGTTGACCTGCGGGCTGATGTCGCTGAACGAGTCCTCAAAGTTGTGGGTGTAGGAGAAGCTGCCGAACAGCACCGCCGGGTCGAAGCTCTTGATCAGCGAGATGCCCGGGGTGATGGACCACACACCGTTGCCGGTAGGCAGTGATTCAGGCACCGACAGGTTGTTGTTGGTGCTCGACTGGATCAGCTTGATGCCGTAAGGGTCTTGGCCGGTGGGGGCCTTGACGCGCACGCTGAACACCGCATCGGGACGGTACGGGCCTTCGTCCATGAACTTGTAGGCCACCCCGGCGTTGATGTCGCCGATAGTGGGATCGCGTCGTACCGATTCCTGGGAGATGGCCGTGGTAGAGCCGCCGGCACCTGCGGACTGGAAGGTCGAGTCGCGGTACACCACCGGCACGTTCAAGTCGAACTGCCAACGGTTGTTGACGTTGTAGCGCCCGGTCAGGTCCAGGGTCCAGTTGTCGGACTTGATGCGGTCGATGTTGATATTGCCCAGAAAGATCGAGTCCAGTGCCAGGAAACCATTGAGCACCAGTTGGCGGGTGTCGTAGTGCGAATAGGTGATGCCGGTTTCAAGGCTGAACTTGCCGCCGCCAAAGAACCCGGTGCTCTCGTCATACAGGTTGTTCACGCTCTGGGCCGGCGCCGAATCATCCTTCAGCGACTGCCCGTAGGACGAACCACCGGCCGTGCTGCCCGCAGCGCCCGGCGCACCCGTGGCCACGGTCTGCGCCCGGCTGGGCTCGGCGGGGGATTTGGTCAGGCGTTTGGGCGGTGGCGCAGCGGGCGTGGCCTCCACTTGTTTGACCCGCTGCTCCAGTACCATCAGGGCTTGCTGTTGTTGCTCGTAACGTTGCTTGAGTTGCAAGAGTTCTTGTTTGAGTTCTTCCACTTGGGGGTCTGGTGCCGCTTGCAGCACGGTCGCTGGTAGCAACGCGCTTAGGCAGACAACCGCATTGAACGAAAACGATCGGTGCATGGTGAGCCGTCCCTTGTGACTGCAACATTTTGAGACGAAGCGTAGTTCACTTTTTTACGCCTCGCCGTTCACATGCCCATGTTGCGCAGCCCCTTGAGCTGGCTCAAATTACAGTCCAGTGCGCCGGCCGTGGGCAGGTTGTCACGCAGCACCACGTTGAGCTGGGCGAGGTTGTTGACGGCGTTGGCACCGCCCAGCAAGGTGGCGCTTTGCAGCAAACCTGCGCCGCTGATGCTTTGCAGGGCAGCGCCCTGGTTGTTGTTGGCATTGATCGCCATCTGCACGCCACCGCCGGTGCTGGAAACGCTCAGGTTGCCAGCGGCATTGGCGGCGCTGATGGTGCTGCCGGCGGCCAGGGCCTGCCCTTGGGGTGCGGCGGCTGCGGGTGCCGAATTGCTCTCCTTCACGTTGATGTCGACGTTGTTGTACGCGGTGTTGTAGTCGCCTGCGGCGCGCACCGACTGGGTCACGCCTTGGGTGGTGGTCAGCCCGGCGCCGCCGGTGACGGTCCCGGTACCTTGTGCCAGTGCGTTGGCGCTGGCCTGCAGGCCTTTCTGGTCAACCATTTGTACGTAGAACTGCGGTTTGATGGTGGTGGCCTGCACGTCCAGGGTGCCGCGGGCGCCGATGACGTCACCGTTGGCGTTCTGCCAGGTGGTGGACATCACCACGCCGAAGCTGATGATGCGTCCCGGCATCACGTATTTGCCGCGCAGGGTAGCCAGTTCCGCGTCTTTGATCTCGATGGGTTTGAGCACCGACGCTGCGTGCGCCGGCAGGCTGGCCGCCAGGCACGCGGCCAGCAACCAAGTGTGAGTGTTCATGCGATGCTCCCGGAGCGTCATGCCCCTTGTAATTAGAAGAAATCACTCTGGATGAAGCCGAAGTCCATCAGGTCTGCATCCTGTACGGGCTTGAACTGATCCAGCTGTCCCTTGGCCGTCAATGGCAGCGGGGGCTTGAGCAAGGCATTGGTCTTGTCATAGCCCTGGCCGACAACGGCGAAAATGATCCCGTTCCAACCTTTGGCAAAGTCTTCGCGGCTGTAGCGCTTGTGCCCCAGCACCGGGTCGCCGACATAGACCCAGTCGCGCTGGACGCGCTGCAACACCACGAAATGCTTGTAGCCACGAATGTCCATCAGCACCACCACCGGAATGGTGATCTTTTCCAGGTCTTCGGCCGGGATGCGGTAGCCTCTGCCGCGCATGCCGATGCTTTCGACGTACTTTTTCATGTCGAGCATGGAGAAGCCCTGCACCTTGACGGTGTCCATGTCCGAATGGGCCAGCATGCCTTCGATTACCTGGTGTTCATCCACATCCAGCCAGTACGCCTGGCGCAGTACCGTGGCCAGCGCGGCGGCGCCGCAGCTGAAGTCGGTTTTCTGCTGGACCAGGTCGGAGAAGTGGCGCTCGCGCATGCTCTGGATTGGCTTGTAAATGACGGTGCCGCCAGGCAGGGCGGCGACTGACATCTGTCCGGCCCAGGTGGGGCCAGCCAACAGCAGCAATAGCGCAAGCAGTGCTCGAATTCGCATGGTCTGAATGCCTTGCTTGATGGTGTCGAAAAAGAGCCCCCGGGTGGGGGCTCTCGGGACGTGCGTGTTACATGCAGGCTTTGCAACCGGCAGCGATGGACAGGGAGTTGCTTTGTTGGTTGCCCACACCGGCCGAGACGTTGGCACCGACGTTGCCCGATACGCCGTTAAGCGAGTTGGACATGGAGGCGGTGTTGGTCACAGGGTTGGCCCAACCGGTAGGGGTCAGTACTTGGTAGGCGGCTACGCCACCGAGTTCAAAGCTGCCGCTTTCTTTGAATTTGAGCGGTTCAACTTTGTCTTTGCCGCCTTTGTTGTCCCAGCCACCGTGGCCACCGCCACGAGGGTCGTCGCTGCCGACGGTGCCGGTACCGGTGCCTTTGTAGGTACCGGTGGCGGCGAAGGCCGAGTACAGGGTGTCTTTGCTGTAGGTGCGGTCCGCCACGTTGTTGACCACGGTGCCGCTGGAGGTCTGGTTGGCCGAGGCCGAGGCGCCCGCTACACGGCCGCCCGACACGGCGATGGCCAGGTTGTTTTTCTGTTGGTTGAAGTCGCCGGTGGTGAGGTTGATGCCAATGTTGCCCGAGCTGCCGTTGGCGCTGTTGGTGAGCGACGCGGCGGAGGTGGTCGAGTAGTTGGCTACAGCGTTACCGGTATTGGTCTGGGTAGCAGCAGAGGACGCGAAGGCGCTGCCGAAGATGAAGCTCTCGTCGGCGGTGGCGATCGCGGCAGCGTTGTCTTGTTGGTTGGCATCGCCGGCGGCAACGTTGACACCCAGGTTGCCGTTGGAGTTGCCAGCCGAGTTGTCGATCGCAGCGCCATTACGGGTGCCTTGGTTGATCACGGCGTTGTTGGTGCTGCTTTGAGTATCCTGAACCACGGCGGCAGACCCTGCGGTCAGCTGGATTTGCACCATGGGATCGGGTTGTTGCTGATGACCACCATGGTGCGGATCGTCGTGTCCACCTCTGCGATCGTCCGCGTGAGCGGCAACAGCCATGACGGCAGCGAGGGCGAAGACCAGTGGCTTGAGTGCCAATGTAGGTTTCATGGTGTTTCTCCGTATTATTGTTTTCTAGTTAAGTGTTGTTTCTGTCTTGGAGGGTCAATCAGCGACCCGTACGCTCAGGGTGTTACCCATGCGGTTTCCCACCCCTGCGCTCTGGTTCAGCTGGATCAGCCCGCGGCTACCGGTGAATGCCTGGTCATCGGTGTTGACCTGGTGGTTGCCGAGTGTCGGACCTGCTGAATCGGAGCCTTTTACCAGCGCCACGTTCTGTTGCGACAGGGCGCTGTCGTCCATGCTCAGCGGCTGGGCACTGATGGTCAGTCGCATGGCATTGGCCTGTTGATTGGCGGCGCCGGCGGACTGGTTGACGCCCAGTGCACCGTTGCCATTGCTGAAGGCGTTACCCTGGATCGAGGACCGGGCGTTCATGGCCGGGTCTACCTGGGTACGCAGTTTCTGATTGATGCGGGTAGTGGCACTGGCGTCGGTGCCGATGGCGATGGCGCGGGTGTTGGCCTGCTGCTGCACATCACCTGCGGCCTGGTTGATGCTGAGGTTGCCCTCGTAGCCCACGCCGGAGCCGTTGATCACAGCGCTGTTGTCGGCGCTGATACCGCCAGCGGCCAGTACGTTGCCGCTCACCAGCAGCGCGATCAGGGTCAGGGAGGCTTTCATCTCAGCGCCCCCCGCTCAGAATGCGCAGCGGGGACAGGCCCTGGCTGACGGCCTGGTTGACGGTGTTGGCAATGCCGCCGCCCGAGCCGCCACCATGGCCGGCGCTCATGCCGGGCAGGGCTTGATCGCCGCCGCCCATGCCGCGCAGATTGCCGTCAGGCACAATCAGGCGGGTAATGGCGTTGCCGCTACTGATGCCGGCGATGTCGCCGTCGCTCAGTTCCATGCTGGTGGCTGAACGCACCTGGGCGGAAACGTTGGTGTTGACGGTCAGGGGATTGGGGTCGGGTTGCAGCGGTGCCCGGGTGGCCATCCGCGGCTGCACGGTGCGCTGGATGACGACGCTGCCATCACCGGCGGCCTCGGCCGTCAGGCTATGGCAGCATCCCAGCAACAGCAGGCAGGCAATGCCTTTTTGAGTTGTCCCGATCATGGCCCTTATCCCTCTTCTTCTTGTTGTCGCGTCGGCCTTGGTGGCGTTGCGAGGAAGAGAGCAGGGGCTGTGCCAGTTTTTTGAATGTGCGTTGAATCAACGACTTAACAATGAGGTTGATGACTGCCAGAAAATGGTTGTAACGCAGGTGATACGGGTAGACAACGGATGCTCGATTGGACAGTGGCCAGTGGCCGGGAATGGCCCCAAACGTGGGTGTATCGCCAGCATTACAACTGTGTGTTCCGCCGGGGTAAGCCCCTCAACACCGGGCCTGTGCGGCCGCAGGTGTGTATCAGGAACGGACAGTTCACCGGCTCAGGTCAGCAGTCGCTCCACCCAGTCGCGGGCCATGGCATGGCGCTGTGCGTAGTCGCCTTCCACCACCTGGAAGGGTTGCCGGTGTTGCGCCAGCCAGTGCCGGGTCTGCTCGAAAAATACCGTGCGCTGCGCCAGCTGTGGCTGACAGCGCTGACCGTCATCCACCCACTGTGCGCCTTCAGGCGACAGCAGCAGATGCAGGTCGTAGCGGCGGCTCAGCAGCTCGGATTCCAGCCACGCCGGGCAGTCGCCAAACAGCGTGCGGCTCCACAACATATTGCTCAGCAGATGGGTATCCAGTATCAGCAACCCTGGACGCTGGGCACGGGCCGCATCCTCCCAGGCCAATTGCCCGCGGGCGATGGCCGGGATATCGCCCAGGCAGGTGTCGCGTCCGCCGTGGCTGTCGATGAAATGGCGCACGTATTCACCCACCACCAGCCCGCCGAAACGTGCTTGCAGGGCGTGGGCCAGTACACTTTTACCGCTGGATTCTGGGCCGGTCAGCACCACGACTTTCATGGCGCCGGGGGAGGGGGCGGGGAACATTTCTCGATTCCGTGGGACAAACGTCACGATTGTAACGGTGCTCGCGTTTGTGCTGGCGGCTTGTTACACGAAAAGTGCCGGGACAGAGCGGTTTTCATCGTTTTGTCGCCCAGTTGAGCTACCGTCTTCTGATAGCATTTCGCCGCTTTTTCGGCACTTCGTTTCAAATCGTTGAATTCACGAATTTTTCACGGTTTGCCACCGATCTTTGGCGCGCCTTGCTGCAACGCTGTTGTTTACGACTAAAAGAAAATCAGGAGCCTGCCCATGAGCAGTGCTCCATTTGGGGGAATTGATGGATTTATGGACCGCCGCACAGGCACTGATTCTAGGGATAGTGGAGGGGCTCACGGAGTTTTTGCCCATTTCCAGCACCGGACACCAGATCATTGTCGCGGACTTGCTCAATTTTGGCGGTGAGCGGGCCATGGCCTTCAACATCATCATCCAGTTGGGGGCGATCCTGGCGGTGGTGTGGGAGTTTCGAAGCAAGATCATTGAAATCGTCACGGGGTTGCCCACCCGTCCTCAGGCGCGGCGCTTCACCGCCAACCTGCTGATCGCCTTCCTGCCGGCCGTGGTGCTGGGGGTGATATTCGCCGATGTCATTCATGAGTACCTGTTCAACCCCATAACCGTTGCGGTGGCGCTGGTGGCGGGCGGTATCGTGATGCTGTGGGCCGAGGAGCGCGAGCACGTGGTGCGCATCGAGCATGTGGATGACATGCGCTGGCCCGATGCGTTGAAAATCGGCTTTGCCCAGTGCCTGGCGATGATCCCGGGTACCTCCCGTTCGGGCTCTACCATCATCGGTGGCCTGGTGTTCGGGCTGTCGCGCAAGGCGGCTACGGAGTTCTCGTTCTTCCTGGCCATGCCCACCATGGTGGGGGCGGCGGTGTACTCGGGGTTCAAGTACCGTCACCTGTTCCAGGCCAGTGACTTGCCGGTGTTCGCGCTGGGCTTCGTGACGGCGTTCGTGTTCGCCATGATCGCGGTCAAGGGCTTGCTCAAGTTTATCGCCAACCATACCTACGACCTGTTTGCCTGGTACCGCATCGGTTTTGGCATGCTGATTTTGGCCACCTGGTGGTTCGGCTGGATCGACTGGGCCCATGTCCAGCCGTAACGCCGGCGCCGCACGGGCGTCACAGTCGAATGGCGCGCCGGGGGTGCGCCACCTCAAGCTCAAGCTGCTGGTGTTCTGCCTGCTGCTGGCCTTGCCGGCCAGCGGTGTGGTGATGCAAATGATGCGCGGGGGGCGGCCGCTGGTGCTGGCCGTTTATGTGTTGGCCAGCCTTGTTGCCTACGGTCTGTACTGGCGCGACAAGCACCAGGCGCGCCGCGAAGGCCAGCGCACACCGGAAAAGCTGCTGCACGCCGCCGAGCTGCTGGGTGGCTGGCCGGGGGCATTGGTGGCCCAGCAGGTGTTCCGGCACAAGACGCGCAAGGTAAGTTACCAGGTGGTGTTCTGGCTGATCGTGCTGGTGCATCAGGCGGGGTGGTTATACCTGCTGACCCAGCACGCGCTGTAACTCAGGCTGCGCTGGCCAGCGTGAACCCTGAGCATTTGCAGTGGGGGGCAGTGCCAGCGCAGCCTTCGGCAGCGGCTACAGGTCTAGCAGCAACCCTACCTGGGTCTTTTTGGGCAGGCGCCTTACTACCAACTGATGCGAACGGCGCAGCAGTTCGCGCACTTCCTCATCACTCACCGGCAACGGCAGCTCCAGGCTGACCCAATGCGCCCGCGCCAGATACGGGGCAGGGCGGATGCCGGGGCGGTCCACGTACCCCAGGAACAGGTCCTTGTCGACTTTCAACGACAGGCTGTCCCCCGCCAGGCCGAATACCGCGAACATCTTGCTGCCCGCCACCGACAGCACGCGTATCCCGCCCCACTTGTAGTCTTCCCGCGCCCCCGGCAATCCCAGGCAATAGCGCGCCAGCTGTGCCTCATCCATCATTTGAACCGCTCCCCGCATTCCTCAAGTGACTTCACCAGGTGGTCGATCCACGCCCGCACGGCCGGCAGTACCCCGCGCCGATGCGGGTACACCGCCTGCAGCCAGCCACCGGTCAGCGACCAGTCTGGCAGCAATTGCACCAGCTCGCCGCTGGCCAGCTCGGCCTCGCAGTGCATCAACGGCAGCAGGGTAAAGCCCAGACCGGCGATGGCGGTGGCTTTACGCACCACGAAGTCCTCGATGCCCAGCCGGGCTTCCAGCACCAGATCACGCTTGTTGCCCTGTTCGTCCAGCAGGCGCAAATGCACCATGCGGTCGGCTTCCAGCGCGCCCAGCACCGGCAGTGCCACCAGGTCGTCGGGGCTGGCGATGGTGTTGCCCAGCAACAGCGCCGGGCTGGCTACCAGAATGGCGCGGGCTTCGCGCAGGCGCCGGGTCACCAGGCCCGGGTCTTCGTCCCACGGCTCACGCACGCGCAGGGCGACGTCGATGCCTTCGGTGATCAGGTCAACCCGGCGGTTGAGCAACACCATGTCCAGCTGCACGTGGGGATAGGCCTGCAAAAAGCTGCTGATCACCTGTGGCAGAAATTCATGGGCCAGCCCCACCGGGCACGACACCCGCAGCCGCCCACGCGGTTCGCTGGACAGGCTGGCCACCACCTCGTCGGCCATTTCCGCTTCCAGCAGCATGGCCTGGCAATGGCGCAGGTAGCGCTCGCCCACGCTGGTCAGGCTCAGTTGCCGTGTGGTGCGTTGCAGCAGGCGCGCGCCCAGGCGCTCCTCCAGCTCGGCGATGCGCCGTGACAGCCGCGACTTGGGCACGCCCAATTGGCGCCCGGCGGCGGCGAAACCGCCGGCTTCCACCACCTTGGCGAAGTAATACAGGTCGTTGAGGTCTTGCATTGGCTGTCCTGACTGTCTCACACATAGGACAATCTAACGCAAACAGGCAGACTAATCATCCATTCCATATCCCGGTAGGATGATCACCATTCCCGGCTGCCACGGCGGCCAACCTAGACAGGAGATTCCCCATGAAACTGTTGCACATCGATTCCAGCATCCTCGGCGACAACTCTGCTTCGCGCCAACTGAGCCGCGCCGTGGTGGAATCCTTCGTCGGTGCCGACGTCACCTACCGTGACCTGGCCGCTGAAGCCCTGACTCACTTCTCTTCGGCCACCCTGGCGGGCGGCGAAGTGGAAGCCAAGCTGTCGGCCGACACCCTGGGCGAGTTCCTGGCTGCCGACGTAGTCGTCATCGGCGCGCCGATGTACAACTTCTCCATCCCGACCCAACTGAAAGCCTGGATCGACCGCATCTGTGTGGCCGGCACCACCTTCCGCTACACCGAAGCCGGCCCTGAAGGCCTGTGCGGCGGCAAGAAAGTGGTCATCGTTTCCACTTCCGGCGGCATCCACGCTGGCCAGCCATCGGGCGTTGCCCACGAAGAATTCCTGAAAGTGCTGCTGGGCTTCATCGGCATCACCGACATCGAAATCGTCCGCGCCGAAGGCCTGGCCTACGGTGAAGAAGTTCGCGCCAAGGCCCTGGCCGGCGCCCAGGCCAAGATCGATTCGAAATTGTTCGCCGCCTGATAGATCGAAACACGCTGAACCCCCGCGCCCGTGGCTGCTCAAAGCACCACGGGCGCTTTGTTTTACCTGCATTTCGCGTATGATGCGCGGCTTTTGGCCCGAGTTATGCTTATGCATAGCTGACTAACCTTTCATTCGGTGAACGGCCGCAACTGGACGTACACTGTGATCACTGCGAAAGGTTCCTATCAGGCGGGTAGCAAAGGTGGGCATCCCATGATGCGTCTTTGTGCAAATCTCTTTCTATGCATGGCCTTGGGCCTGACGTCGGTGCTCGCTCAGGCTGCGCCCCCGGCGCACTGGAGCGTAGGCTTTCATCGCCTGACCTTCCTCGACCCCCTCGACCACAAGCCCATGCAGGCCTTGGCGTTCTACCCGTCCAACCAGCGCGAGCAGGTGACCAAGGTCGAGAATTACAAGATCGAGGCCACGGAAGACGCGCGCATCGCCATGGGGCGTTACCCCATGCTGATGCTCTCCCATGGCAACGCTGGCACCCCCCTGGCCCTGCACGACCTGATCACCTCGCTGACCCGCAAGGGCTTTGTGGTGGTGGCGGTGTACCACCCCGGCGACAACTACAAGGATCACAGCCGTCTGGGTGCGGTCAGCAACCTGTACGGCCGGCCGCTGCAGATTTCCGAAGCCATTACCTCGGCGTTGGCCGAACCGATGCTGGCGCCCTTCATCGACCCTGACCAGATTGGCGTGATCGGCTATTCGGCGGGCGGCGAGACGGCGCTGATCCTGTCCGGTGCACGGCCCGACCTGGACCGCCTGCGCAAGTACTGCGCCGAATTCCCCAACGATGCCGACGCCTGCCAAACCCATGGTGAAATGCTGGTAGACCGCGATGACCTGCGCCCCGCAGCAGATCCACGGGTCAAGTCACTGTTGCTGATGGCGCCGCTGGGCTTGATGTTCAACCGCCAGGCGCTGTCGCAGGTGCACGTGCCCACGCTGATCTACAGCGGTGACAACGACAAGCTGCTGGCCCTGGACAAGAACGCCGCAGCGCTGGCGCGCAAGCTGCCGATGGTGTCGGACTACAAGCTGCTGGCGGGCGCCGGCCACTTCGTGTTCATGGCCCCGTGCGACGATGAGCAGAAAGCGGTGATGCCGGGCCTGTGCAACGATGCCGAGGGCGTCAACCGCGTCGACATCCATCGCGACCTGGTGCAACAGGCCGGGCATTTCTTCACTCAGACCCTCAGCGAGCCAAGCCACGCCGGGCTGCAGACCGCCGATCAGTAAACCTTGCCGGCGCGTCGCGACAGCATCAGCACCAAGCCCAGGCCGCCCAGCGACAGCAGGGCGGCGCAGAAAAAGATCCACGGGTAGCCCAGGTGCAAGGCGATGGCGCCCATCAGCGGCCCAGCCAGGGCCAGCGCCAGGTCGAAAAACACTGCGAATGCGCTCAAACCCGCCCCACGACTGGTGCTGGGCACCTGGCTGATGGCCAATACGCCCAATGCCGGGTACACCAGCGACAAGCCGAAGCCGGCCAGGCTGGCGCCCAGCAGGGTGACGGTGGTGGTCGGCGCCAGCCACACCAACGCCAGCCCCAAGGTTTCCACGGCCATGCAACTGACCGCCACGGTAAACCCGCCCAGGCGGTTGATGGCGTTGATGAACAGCAGCCGCGAGACGATGAAACTCAGCCCGAAGGCCGTCAGGCAAAAAGCTGCGCCGGTCCAGCCGCGCTCCACGTAATACAAGGTGATGAAGGTCGTCAGGGTGCCGTAGCCGATCGACGCCAGGGTCAGGCTGACGCCATAGGGCGCCACTCGGCCGAACGCCGCCCAAAACGGCAGGCGCTCACCGCGTACCACGGGTACCGACGGCTTGCGCCGGATGCACAGCAGCGCCACCACGGCCAGCGCCGACAGGGCGATGCCCAGGGTGTTGAAGCCGCCGACACCCACCATCAGCACGCCCAAGGGCGCGCCCAGGGCAATGGCGCCGTAGGAAGCGATGCCGTTCCAGGAGATCACCCGGGCCGTCTGCTCCGGGCCGACCTGGCCGATGCCCCACGCGATGGTGCCGACACCGATCAGGCCTTGGGCCACCCCCAGCAACACGCGGGCCAGGATGAGGATCAACAGGCTGGGCAAGGGCTGGCTCTGCAGCAAGGTCGACACCAGGGTCAACGCCCCGCTGATGGCGATGCCACTCAACCCCAGCACGATCGCCCGCTTAGTGCCCAGCCCGTCCGCGGCGCGCCCCGCCATGGGGCGGCTGAGCAGCGTGGCCAGGTATTGCACGCCGATGGTCAGCCCTGCCACCACCGCGCTGAAACCCAATTGTTCGTGGACATAGCCGGGCAGCACCGCGATCGGCAGGCCGATGCAGAGGAAGGCGATAAAGGTGTAGAAGACGATCGAGACGATCTGCAGGGTAACGTTGCTGACGGAAGGTGGTCGTTCGGCGGCAGTCATGGCAACTCGTTCGCGTGCGGGCGGTTAGAGAGTCAGGCCATGATGGCGGGGTGGGGCGGGAAATGGAAGCAGGCTAACGAAGTGAATCCAATCGAATCCGTAGCCGCTGCCGCCAGGCTGCGCTGGCTCTGTACCTCGCTGGGAATCTTCAGCGAACATCAGGGCCGGCGCAGCCTGGCGGCAGCGGCTACAGGTTTAGAACGTCACACCCTGGCTGCGCAGGTAGTCGTCGTAGGTACCGCTGAAGTCGATCACGCCGGTGGCGCTCAACTCGATGATGCGGGTGGCCAGGGACGATACGAACTCACGGTCGTGGCTGACGAAGATCAGCGTGCCCGGGTAGTTCTCCAGCGCCAGGTTCAGCGATTCGATGGATTCCATGTCCAAGTGGTTGGTCGGTTCGTCCATGATCAGCACGTTCGGCTTCTGCAGGATCAGCTTGCCGAACAGCATGCGGCCTTGCTCACCACCGGAGATCACCTTCACCGACTTCTGGATCTCGTCGTTGGAGAACAGCATGCGGCCCAGGGTGCCACGAATCATCTGCTCGCCCTGGGTCCACTGGCCCATCCAGTCGAACAGGGTGACGTCGTCTTCGAAGTCGTGGGCGTGGTCCTGGGCGTAGTAGCCCAGTTCCGCCGCGTCGGTCCACTTGACGCTACCGGCATCCGGGGTCAGTTCGTTGACCAGGGTGCGCAGCAGGGTGGTCTTGCCGATACCGTTCGGGCCGATGATCGCCACGCGCTCGCCGGCTTCAACCTGGAAGCTGAAATCCTTGAACAGCGTCTTGCCGTCGAAGGCCTTGGCCATGTGCTCGACGATGACCGCCTGGCGGTGCAGCTTCTTGGTTTGTTCGAAGCGGATGAACGGGCTCACGCGGCTCGAAGGCTTGACCTCGGCCAGCTGGATCTTGTCGATGGCCTTGGCACGGGAAGTGGCCTGCTTGGCTTTCGAGGCGTTGGCCGAGAAGCGGCTGACGAAGGATTGCAGCTCGGAAATCTGCGCCTTCTTCTTGGCGTTGTCCGACAGCAGTTGCTCGCGCGACTGGGTCGCCACGGTCATGTACTCGTCGTAGTTGCCCGGGAACAGGCGCAGCTCGCCGTAGTCCAGGTCAGCCATGTGGGTGCACACGCTGTTCAGGAAGTGACGGTCGTGAGAGATGATGATCATCAGGCTGGAGCGCTGGGTCAGGATGTTTTCCAGCCAGCGGATGGTGTTGATGTCCAGGTGGTTGGTCGGTTCGTCGAGCAACAGCACTTCAGGGTCGGAGAACAGCGCCTGGGCCAGCAGCACGCGCAGTTTCCAGCCTGGGGACACTTCGGTCATCGGGCCGAAATGCTGTTCCAGCGGAATACCCAGGCCCAGCAGCAGCTCACCGGCGCGCGATTCGGCGGTGTAGCCGTCCATCTCGGCGAACTCGGTTTCCAGCTCTGCCACGGCCATGCCGTCTTCTTCGCTCATTTCCGGCAGCGAGTAGATGCGATCGCGCTCGGCCTTGACCTTCCACAGCTCCTCGTGGCCCATGATCACGGTATCGATCACGGTGAACTGCTCGTAGGCGAACTGGTCCTGGCGCAGTTTACCCAGGCGCACGTTCGGCTCCAGCATCACCTGGCCGCCGGACGGATCAAGGTCGCCGCCGAGGATTTTCATGAAGGTCGACTTGCCGCAACCGTTGGCGCCGATCAGGCCGTAACGGTTGCCGCCGTTGAACTTGACCGAGACGTTCTCGAACAGCGGCTTGGCGCCGAACTGCATGGTGATGTTAGCTGTGGAGATCAAAGGGCTTACCTATCAATAACTTGGGGCGCAAACGTCGACAGCAGCTCAGGCCGTGGGGTCGAGCTGCGGGGAAGAAGAATGCGGGGGTCAAACCGGACATTGCGCCTATTGTCTCATAGCTGGGCTGCCAGCGCAGCGCCACCGTGCGCAAATGTGGCCGCTGCCGCCAGGTGTGTGGGACCGGGCGAAGCTCGGAAGAGAACGGTATGGACATCCAGTCGTTCGCTTCCCGAGCTTCGCCCGGTCCCACAAGGAGCGGCTGTAGCCGCTGTGGCAGGTCAGACGAACGGCTGTGCGTTCAAGCTGCCGCGCGGTAGGCGGCAACGGTTGGGCAGGGCGGTCAGGCGCTGGCGCCAGTTGGCCTGGAAGCAGAAGCCGGACCGGGCGGCCGGGGCAGCCTTGGCGGCGGCCTGCTCTTGCATACGCTGCTTGCGGATTTGCGCCAGGGAGGGGGTGGTGTTCTTCGCCGCCTTGGGCGCAGCGTCGGCCTTGCCCAGGGATTTCAGGCAGGATTTGCAGGAAACTTCCTCAGGGTTCGCGCAGCTGACGACGTTGGGGGTGTTGCGACCGCAAGCGATATCGCTGCCGTTCGATGAGTAGTGGGTAACCAAACCGTATTTCTCCAAGCATTTGAAAACTTGGGCTATTTTCTCACAATAGCAGCGGCTGTGCCGAGTCCGGGGTGCTCAACGGTGCAATCAGCCCCGGGCCTTCGTTGCGTACGTTGCCCACTTCGCGGCCCACGCGGTACCACTGGAAGTCCGACACCGGCCGGCCTTCATGGCGGGCAATGGCTTCGACCTGGCCGGCTTTCAAGGCCGGGTCCAGCCAGGCGCGGGCGGCGTCGGGGCCCAGCACCACGGGGCGACGGTCGTGGATATCGACCATGCCTTGGTCGCTGGCGTCGGTGATGATAATGAAGCCGTCATTGCTTTCAGTGGCTTGACCCAAGGCTGCAAAAAACAGCGGCGCGCCGGTGTTCAGACGGATAAACCAGGGTTGCTTGAGCTTGGGTTGTTCGGGGTCCTTCACCCATTCGTACCAGCCATCAGCGGGCACCAGCAGGCGCGCCGCTGGCCACAGGTTTTTGAAAAAGCGGCTGGTGGCCACGGTTTCCACACGGGCGTTGATAGGCGCCGGACGCTTGTCGGCGGCCCAGGGCGGCGCCCAGCCCCAGCGCACGCCATCGATGCGCAGGCCATCGTCCGCCGTGCGCAGCACCGGCACGCGGGTGGTGGGGGCGACGTTGTAGCGGGCGGTGGCGGGCGGGTCACCGTGGATGGCGCGGGTGATGAAGTCCAGCTCCAGCAGGTACTGCTCCATTCGTGCTGCCTGTGAAAAGCGTCCGCACATGGCTTAGTCCTCCGTTTCCAGATCAGCGTAGCAGCACGGTGCGCGGTAACCGTTGCGACCAGGCTGCCGCTAAATCGACGTATGGTGTGGAACGAAATCATTTGCATCCGCCCTAAGGTTTTTTGCATAACCGTGGGGGCGGGTAAAATGTCGATGTTGTTGACGGTGGCAGTAGCGTCGGGTGCAGCAGGGGTGTTGGCCTGGACGGCGGGCGAGGCGAAGCGCTGGCAGGTGCGTCAGCGTGATCGTCAGGCGTTGGTCCACGCGCCCATGGGCGAGAGTGCGCAGATCTGCGGCGAGGTACTGCTGGCGGTGACGGTGTTGCTGCTGGCGGTGCATTTCTGCAGCTGACTGCGCCTGCCCCAGCAGCCAGCTGCGGTGGGCCAGGCAATACATGATATGGCACCCGACAGCGCCGGCCTGTAGGAGCGGGCCGTGCCCGCGAACCGGGCGCTGCGGTGTGTCAGGCGGTATGGCTTTCGCGGCCAGAGCCACCGTGGGGGTGACGCAACTCTTGGCCCGCCTGGGGATCAAACAGTAGTCAGCTCTGAAACCACAGGTGCACCATGACTTCCGACCCGCTTGATCGCTCCAGCAGTCCACTGGCTCCGGACCCTGTGCCCGAGGCCCGCCCCGGCGACGAAAACCTGCCGCCACTGCCCTTGGATGAAGACCCGGAGCTTGATCCCGACAAGGTGCGCACTGAAACCGACGACGGTGAAATGAGCCCGGACGACCCTCGTTGAGTGCTGCGGTTGGGCGGTGCTAATCTGCCCAGCCCTCTGCCATGGAACTCGGCACCGTGACCCTCTCGACCTTGCTGCTCTTCATCCCTGCCTGCTTCGCCCTGAACATGGCGCCAGGCCCCAACAATCTGCTGTCACTCAACAACGCCAGCCGCTATGGCTTCGGCACCTCGTGCCTGGCCGGCGCCGGGCGCTTGCTGGCCTTTGCCGGGATGATTGCGCTGGCGGCGATGGGCCTGGCGGTGGTGTTGCATGCCTCCGAGCTGTTGTTCATGGGCATCAAGGTGGCGGGAGCACTGTATTTGTTCTACCTGGCGATACAGTTGTGGCGCGCGCCGGTGGACGGGCAAGCGCCGGGTGGGGCTGGTGGTCGCGGGTTGTTCCGGTTGGCGGCACAGGAGTTCTGGGTGGCGGCGGGCAACCCGGGGGCTGCCGAATATAATCTTTTATCCTCACCTACGAAGTTGATTGGTATCACAAGCCCGTCATAAGCTAATAGCTAATAGCTTATAGTCGTTGTCGCACGCTTAAGGTGGGGTCAAAAGGGTTATTTCTTCTACATTTAAATCTGTATTGCATAGCTAGTTATCGCTTTGCAGGTTTGATGGTCAGTCATCTAAATGGAGCTTATTGATGCGAATGCCACCGGCGCCGAAGCCGCAGGAAAGGAAAGGCGATATTGTCGTAAGGGTTAAACCGCCTCGCGTAGTGGAAGGCTATTATCGCCCTGGAAAAAAAATGGCGACCGTCGCAAATGTCCCTTATGGTACAGATGTAAAGATGCTGTCGATAGATTATGCGAGTGCGGTACTGACAGAGTACCCACTGGTTACATTGCCTAGGCATCATGATTTTTTGCAAAAAAAATACTCCAAGGTGGAACGTGTTTCCTTTGATATTCCAGAGGATGTAATTAATGTCTATGGTCGATGCGCTGCCACGTCAATACAGGACATGCTGAATATGTTGCGGGAGACAGTGCCTTCTGGTTTTACGCATGATCCGGATTATGGTTTGGGGGTTGCTTCGGAGTTGAAGGTTATAATTGAAGCGATTGAAGAGCATTCGGATTGTGTTGAGGTATTTATCTCGCAGGAAAAAGATACGCATATCGATAATATCTCAAAGGTGTTTTATTTGAGCTTGGACGATTACGAAATTGCTCGCAAAAGCATTCAAAATATAGGTAGCTTAGGGGGGAAGGCTTCGGGAGAGGTAAAGGAAGTAACTACTTATAATTTGTTGGCGCTAAGGCTTGGTCGTAATATAAGAGAAGTTTCAGTTGGCCGTAGTCCAGTTCGTAAACTGATTACGGCTGCCGCCCAAGGGAAGCCTCCGTTGAGTGAAAAAGATCGAGATGATGTTGTGGCTATGATGAAGGCGCATAGCCGACAGATCGCAGAGGCTAAGCCTGCAGCGCTAGTTAAGCTACAGAGTGAAATTGAATTAGTTACATTGGATGTTTTGATCAAGCGGTTTGAAGCGATGCTTGAGAAGCGAACAGTGGAAAGTGACTGGCAGCGCTTTTTTAATGCGAACAAATTTATTTTGACGATGGCGTTTGGTTATCCAATTGTCGTGGTTCTCGAGCAAGCTGCCGTCGGAGGCAGGCGTTTGAGTGGAGAGGGTGAGAAATACGCCGATTTTATTGCAAAAAAAAGCAGTACCAACAATGCGGCAGTTTTTGAGATTAAAACGCCGAGTACGCCTTTGCTAAACAAGGCTGCCTATCGTGGTGGCGTGTATTCGCCTGCTAAAGAGTTTTCTGGAGCGTTAGTACAAGTGCTTGATCAGAAATATCGATTGAACACCAATGTAGCCGGGCTCAAGCATAATGATCGAGGTCTGGAGCTAGAAGTGTATTCCGTACATTGTTGCCTGATTGTGGGTACTACTCCGTCAGGGGCGGATGAGCAAAAAAGTTTTGAGATGTTTCGTCGAAATTCAAGGGATGTTGAAATAATTACTTTTGATGAGTTGTTGCATAAATTAAAGGATTTGTACATTTTCCTATCTAATAATGATTAGCTGCTTTTAGGGGCTAAAATATTCTGTTTCAGTTTTTCTGTACCAGGTCTGGTGCCTTGGAGGAGGCGGGGCAGTATGCTTGTTTTTTGGATCTTGGTGTTTGCGTAGTGGAATCGGTAAAGGTATACAGCTATCTTCGATTTTCTGATCCAAGGCAGGCGCTCGGGACCAGTGCCGAACGCCAGATTCGGTATGCCGTTTCATGGGCTGCTGAGCGAGGTATAACCCTTGATGAAAGCCTCACGTTCAAAGATGAAGGGCTGTCTGCCTACCATCAACACCACATCAAGCAAGGTGCGCTAGGAGCGTTTCTGTTGGCTTTAGCTGATGGGCGCATCCCTATTGGCGCGGCAAGGACGGTATGCCTAGCGTTGGCGGCCCAGGCATCGATACCGTGCGGGAAATCATCGCTCGATGGGCGCCCGGCAATGAGAATGACACCGAGGCGTACATTGCTGCCGTGGCTCGCCGATTGAGCGTGAGACCGGACGACGTCATAGATATCCGCAGGGCAGCCACATTGAGCGCCGTCATGCTCGGGATCATTGTTCACGAGAACGGTGGCAACCCATATTCGCCCGATGTGTTTGCCGAGGGGCTGAGTAGAGCGCTGACATGAACGCAGAACAAGGAAGCACGACCACCTACACAATCTTGGCTCTAATGCTTATGACCTTCAGTGGCGCAGGGGCGTGGGCTTGGCAGGGCAACAGCTACGGGAAGCAACTGGCTGACCTCAAAGCGAATCACGCATCTGACCTTGCCAGCATTTCCGCTGGCGGCGCCGCACTGCTGCGGGCGGAGCAAAGCAAACGGCGATCCCTTGAGCGGCAGCTGGCGATCAACGATGAAACGCACTACAAGGAACTCACTGATGCTCAACAAGCACAGGCTCGCCTGCGCGATCGCCTGGCCACTTCTGATTTGCGGTTGTCAGTCATCCTCGATGCAAAGCCCGATCACGGTAACCGAGGCGTGCAGCCCGGCGCCTCCGCCGGCGGCGTGGTTCATGGAGGTGCACGAGGCCAACTTGACTCAGCGCATGCTCAACGAATTGTCGGTATCACCGGGGATGGTGATAGGGGATTGATCGCTTTAGCAGCGTGCCAGGCTTATGTGAAATCCGCATCCGAATTCGGCGGCAGGTAGCGAGATACCTAGGATAACGACAGCCATTTGATACGTGTTTGGTATGGTGTACGGAGATGCTCTGGTCAATCAGATGTAGCTGTTATTGGTTCAACTCCTGAGCAGGTATCCAATGACTGGGAGTGAACCTAACGGTCGAAAATGACATCTTCCGTAGCTGGTCGAGGGGTGAGAGGCAGCTAGTTTTAAGTTGCTACAAGGTTAAGGCTGCCGTTAGGGAAAGAGCTGTAAATAAAGCAGCTGATTTGAAATAGCTGCTTTGCATGATGGTTAGGGTTTTTGCTGGTTATTTTTCGTTAATTGAACTGTAAATATGTAATACGGTCAGGGCGGTTGCTTCGCAAAGTCGGTTCCAGTCAATTCTGTCTGGGTCGAAAGAGTGATGGAAAGCGCGATAATGGACAAGCGAATTCCGCAGTTGGTAAATTTGCTTGGTTGTAAAGTTTACCAGATTTGCTTTTTCTGGTAAGGGGGTGTCTAATGCATTTAGCATCATTTTTAAGTCTTCAGATACAGCCTTTTGTAAAAGTATGCCTAGGCTCGGCTCTTCCCGCGGACGCCAAGACAACGTTTCTTCCAGGATTTGTGCCACTTGGTTCCACTCCCGGTCCATGCCCAATTTTTTCATGAGGTCCGAAGTGTGAGAGTATGCGTAAAGCGCCTCTAAACATCTGTACAAAGCTAGGAAGACGGCGGCGGGGTCCGTGTCGAATAACGAACGACAGAGTATTCGGTATGGGATGGCCGTAGGGCTCATGTCTGCAATTAACTCTAAATTTGAACGAAGCCTCCTATCCATCCATGTGCCCGCGCGCACGGTATCTGCTAGGCAGATAAGAAAATATATTCTAGGTGTTTCTTCATTGCTAATGTCAGTGCCGGAGAATACGCGAATGGTTGGGAATAACGGAGCAATTTCGTATGGCTCATGCCCCGCATAGCCTGGTGTTGTTACACCCGTTCCGATAACGTTTTTGATTTCAATGGCCGTTGCGCTGGGCGTCGGCTTTAGCTCTGAAAGCACCAGTGTCATCATTCCACCAAAAACTTCTTCATCAAGAAGTTCTGCTACGTCCTCCGGTAGCTCTAATCCAACGGTGCAGAATATGGACTCTCCTTCTAGGTCAAAGCGTGCTATTTTTAAAGATGCCCCTAGAGACATACTTGATGTTAGGTCGGCGGATGTTAGGCGCTGTTTGTCAATGCCAATTTTACTGGTGATCCAGCGGCCTTCACCCGCATTAGCTAGTGGCTCTTCATTCACCAAGCAGTAATCATCCAGGTTTCTGAATATGTTCGAATTCGCTTCGATCTTGTTTCTCGTCGCCATTAGCTTGCGCGCCAGCAAGGTTCCATATTCGGGATATGGAAATTGTCATCGATGAGGACCTTGAATGCTTCGAAAAATATACCGCGCTCGTATCGCCCGACTTGGCCGACTTTTCTGTCTAAAATTTCGCTCAGTACATCTAAGCGTAAAAATTCGCCAACCTCCATAGGGTCGAGGTTTTCAAGTCGTCTTACCATCGTCTCTGCATGCTGAACGATGCTCGACATTCGACGAATTCTATCATCCGGATCTCGATCCAAACCGGGGCGGCCGAGCACATACTGTGCGGTTGCTACAATGAAACCTATACGCGCCGGTTGGCTTCCGAATACTTCTTTACCGCGCGAGAAACGGCCGGTATTCCCGTTGCCGAACCGGTCAAACACTTTGTCGAGTTCAACTAAGGTTGATAAAGTTTGGTAGAAGTGATCTTGGAATCCTATGTCAGATAAGTTGTCGACAAAGTCTAGTCTTGAGAACTCCTCTGACAAGGTTTCCTTGGTATCTACGTTGGTTTTTCTAAGAGAAAAGGCTAGGTATAGTTCAACTAATGAGTCTGAACTGAACTGTGCGCTGGCTACACGTCTGCCAGGTCGGTCGGGTGAGAAAATGCGATCAATATTTGGTACTTTGTTTTGAATTTCGTCTAGCAGGGGTGCATATACTACGGAGAGTTGTCTTGCTAGTGTCCAAGGTACTTGTCCGGTGTTCAGTACTAGCATTCTATATACTAGCGACCTAACTGATCGAGCCACCCAGAATTCGACCCGCATTTCGCGTGCCAATATGTTGGAGTCAATTTCGCAGGCTGCAGACAATGCTGCAGTACGCTGCATTCCGTCGATAATCGTCAACTCGTGCTGGGAAACGGCGTCTAGGAACGCCTCAGCACCTGCAAGGCTACCCGATGAGACGGCATCTACTACGGCGTCGCTGACGACAATGCCTATCACGACAGGTGGTAGCACAGCTCCGGCACGGATATCTGCAATCATCCGCTCTCGTATCCTTTTTGCTGTTGTAGTTTTTAACACCTCGCGTTGGCCGCTGATCCCACCTCGCTGCGCATGGGCATCTCGAACTAGGGTGAGATAATCCCCGGTCGACATTTTGCCTAGCGCGGAATAGCAGTCAGTGCGGCGGTCGTGTATTACATCCACTGGAATCTCCTTATCTATAATGAAATGTACAGGTGCGATGTACTGTGGATTGTACGGGAGCATACCTTATATCTTTGTCAAACCTATTCATAGAGAGCAACGCCAATGCATGAAATTGGCTCTAGGTCGATCGCAGACTCCCAAGCCGTTCATATGGACAGAGAGAAGTGATTCGCTCGCAGCCTTGGAGTGCAGGTAGTTTACCTACCTGAGTGATCCAAAATGCCCATAAGCCTAAACGCGCGTACTTTCTGCTGCTCAAAAACTATACTGACCATCGCCCGGCAATCCGAAGGCGATCCTGATTTTTACCGCCTCCTCCCACAGTTCGTCACGGTGGGTAGCCCCACCTCGGTTGGCCAGCAGTTCTTCTGGCTGGGGCTGATGTTCCTGTTGCTGGAATGGCTGGCCATCGCCATTTACGCCTGGCTGGGCAGCCACCTGCAGCGCTGGTTCAGCCAGCCGCGCCCGCGTCGATTGTTCAACCGCGGCAGCGCGGTGCTGTTGGGGTGTGCCGGGGCGGGGCTGCTGGCAGCGCGACGTTGAGGCCGTTTACCAACTGATACGAACGCCGATGCTGCCGTTGAGGGCCTGCTGGCTGTCGGTGTCCAGGTTGCGGCTGTAGCCCAGGCTCAGGTTGAGGCTGACCTCGCGGCTCAGCCGCGCGCTGACGCCACCGCCGAGCTCGACGGTGCTGGCGCGGTGGTCGGTGGTCAGGCGGTCGCGGTCATCGAAGATCAAGCTGTCGGTGCCGCCCAGGGTGCGCCACAGGTTGGCGCGCAGCCAGGGCTGGATGGGCATGCCGAAGGCCTGGTAGCTGCCGATCAGGCGGGCGCCCAGCCGGGCACGCCACCAGGGGGCGGCGTCGAAGCTGATTCGGGAGACTGGGTCGCTGGCGCTGTCGAGCTGGATTTTCTGGACGCTGAGCTGGGCCTGGGGTTCCAGCGACCAGTGTGCGGACAGGGTCACGGGGTAGCCGGTTTCCACGGAGGCGCTGGTGCCATGGCCCTTGAGGTCCAGGGACCAGCCGCGTATCGAGCGGCTTTGACCATCGAAGCGGGTACCCATCAGCACGGTATCGATGTAGGCCTTGCCGGGGGTAATCAGCGTCCAGTAGGCCCCGAGGCTGTCGCCCTCCAGGCTGATGTTGCCTGAGGCCTGGCCTTGGAAACCCAACGCGAAACCTTTGACATCGCCGGACAGCCGCGCGTGGCTGACGAACAGGCCGAAGTGCTGGTGGTAGCCGTCCGGGTCGCCCGCGGCGAACAGGTCGTGCCCCACCTGATAGCCACCCACCGAGCCATCCACGGACGGCGCTGCCGCACCGCTCCAATGCTGGCGCAGCTGGCTGCCGAACGTCCGCGCCCAACCGGCGGCGAGGGCGCCGTGTTCATCCAGCATGGCCTGGTCGCCCTGGCGTTCATGGAAGGTGCCCAGCATGGCCTGACCCAGCAGGGCGGCGGCAGGCGGGGCGGCGGCGTAGACGGGCACTTCGATGCGATACAGCGCGATTGACTCGCCGGGCGTGGCCACGGGCAACGCCGGCGTGCCGGGCGCCGCTACGGGGGCGCTGGCAGCGGGCGCGCTGGGTGCTGCCGGGGTGGAAGGCGTAGCAGGTGTAGCAGGTGTAGTAGGTGTGGTGGGTGTGGTGGGTGTAGTCGGTGTAGTCGGTGGGGTGGGCCCACTGGGTTGGCTCGGCTCGGTTGGCGTCACCGGTGCAGCGGCCACCGGTATGGCTGGTGCTACCACGCTGGAGCGCAGGTACCAGCTGTTTTCACTGCCCGCCGTTACCCCGCCCTTGAACAGATAGTACTGGTAAGCCCCCGCTGAAAGGCTGCTGGCCAGACTGAAGGCAGTGTCAGTGCTGGTAGCGCCTAGGTTGGCTTCCACCACCTGAATGCCGTTGAGGGTGGTGAGGGCGCCCAGCCCACCCACGTTGCTCACGTTCAACGTGGTGGTACCCGACAGCGTGCCCTGGGACACGATCAGGCGGTCCGAGGGGGCGTCGTCACCGGCCAGCACGCTCTGGACGATCAATTGGCCGTTGTCGCCGTTGTAATTGCCAACGATGGTCAGCCGGTTGGCAGTGGCGCTGCCTGCGCGGGTCAGGTCCAGCACGCCAGCGTTGTTGACGGTAACGTTCTGGCCGGCGACGGCCGCCGTGATCAGGCCGCTGGTGGAGCCCAGCAGGCTGCTGGCGTCGATGTCCAGGTGGCCGGTCTGGCTGCCAGGGTCGCCCAGGGTCAGAGTGTCGGCCAGGTCGAAAGTGCTGCCGTTGATCAGGCTGACGTTTTCCCACAGCAGGTAGCGATTGGCACGGGTGATGGCGCTGTGGTCGAAGATCAGCGTGTCGTTGCCCAGGTTGCCCAACAGTGCCGGTGTGCTGCCCAGGATGGTTTCGTCGAGGTTGGCCAGGCGCGCGGTGTCGTCGCCGTCGCCCATGGAAATCACGCCCCTGATGGTGCCACCGCCGTCCCAGGTGAATCGGTCGTTGCCCACGCTCATCAGCACCTGGCCGCCCACCTCGCCGCCGGTGAAGGTCAGTACATCGGCGCCGCCGCTGACACTGATGTTGCCGCCAATGCGTCCGCCCGAGACGCTGATGGTGTCCTGGCCCAGGCCGGTCACCAGATTGCCGAGGATGGTGCCGCCAGTCATCACGAATACGTTGTTGTCCAGCTTCATGTCGACGCGGCCGATGGTGCCGCCCGTGAATTGGGCCACGTCGCCGTCCTCGAAGGCGCCGACGATGGTACCACCGCTCATGACGAACTGGTCGCGACCATCACCCTGGGACAGCGAGCCGATGCTGCCGCCGGTCATGATGAAGGTGTCGATGGCGGCGCCTTGGTCGACGTTGCCGGTGATAGTGCCGCTGTCGATCTGTACCCGATCCGTGCCGGGTCCGAAGGCCACGCTGCCGGTGATGCTGCCGGTACCGCCCGCAGGCAGGGTGAGGCTGTTGTTGCCCAGCAGGTCGGTCAGGCCGGTGGCGGTGCCGCTGTCGCACACATAGGTGTCGTTGGCGGCGGTAGGGGCCAGGATGCAGGCAGCGTGGGCTTCCTGGAACAGTATGGGTAGCAGGGTGCAGATCACCAGTCGTGGGCAAAGCATGGGGCACCATCCGACATGAAGGCTGTGGGACGGTTATAGGCCTGATGTAACAGTTTCGACAACTGTAAGAAATGACAGGTGGCCTGTAGCCGCTGCCGAAGGGTGCGGTGGCGCTGTGCCTCGCTGGAAATCTGGAGTGTTCATACCGGCCAGCGCAGCCTGGCGGCAGCGGCTACGCAGATGTCGGCAGGCGAAAAAAAAGGCCAGTGCCCTCGGGGTTGGGGATCTCCGGGCACTGGCCCTTCAAAGGGCAAACGTTGAGCCGTCCTGGCTCCACGGGGATAAAGATAGCCTGCGCGCAAATGATGAGCCAGCTAACAATTAGTGAAACACCTTTTCAAACTCGACAACAATCGGATCCATCCTGCTCAGTCATGGGGCGGTTCGACCCCCAGGCGGGTCCACATGCGTTCGGTCAGCCGCTGGCGGTAGTTGTAGCCTGCCCAGGGATCCTCGGCCAACCGCTCCAGGCGCTGAAGGATATTGGCCGCGTGCCAATGCTGCGGCCCGCTCAAGTCGTCCAGTTCATGGCGGGCGATAGGGGTGGACACAGGCAGGCCATGGCGCGCGCGCAGGGAATAGGCCGCTACCGTGCTTGCCCCCCGCTGGTTGCGCAGGTAGTCGACGAACACGCGGCCGGCGCGCCCTTTGGCGCCCTGGGTGGCGGTGAAACGCTCGGGCATCTGCGTCATCAGGTAATGGGCCATGGCTTTGGCAAAGGCGAGCATCTGGTTCCAGCGCACATGGCGGGCCAAGGGGATTACCAGGTGCATGCCCTTGCCGCCGCTGGTCTTGAGGTAGCCACGCAGGCCCAGTTGGTCCAGCAGGTCCAGCGTCCGCCGGGTGGCGTCCAGTACCAGGCGCCACGGCAAGGCCGGGTCGGGGTCAAGGTCCAGCACCAGGCGGTCGGGGGCGTCGAGGCGGTCACTGCTGGCGCCCCATGTGTGAAACTCCAGGGTGCCGCCCTGCACGGCTTCAATCAGTGCTGGCAGGCTGTCGACCTGCATCAGGGGCGCATGGCTGGCGGGCAGCACGGTCAGGTGAGGTTCGGCCAGGTGCTCGGCATGACGCTGCAGAAACAGCTCACCCTCAACGCCCAGGGGCGCACGCATGAAGGCTGCCGGGCGTTGGCGCAGTTGCGGCAGCAACCACGGCGCCATGCGCTGGTACAACTGGGCCAGGTCCACACGGCGCATCTGGGTGTCGCGATCGAGCACGCGCAAGGGGTCGCTCAAAGACACACCGGCCACCGATTCGCGATGGCCGTCGCTGAAGTCATGGGGTGGCACGTAGGTGTGCCGGGCCTGGCTTTCGGTCAGCGGTGGCAGCGGGTCGTCTTCACGCTGGCAGTCGAGTTTGATCCAGTCCAGGTTGCGCTCGCCATCGCGATACTCACTGCCGCGACGCTTGCCGATCACCCCTTCGTGGTTGAGGGTGCAGGCCCCTTCCAGTACGTCCAGGGTAGTGGCGGTGAAGCTGTCGGAATAGCGCAGCAGCGGGTGACGGGTACCGGCCAGCCGTTTCTTCAGCTGGGCGCGGCGCTGTTCCAGGGGCTGGCTGCGCAGGTCCTTGCCGTCGTCGAAGGGCAGGTCGAACAGGTAGTAATGCAGGCCCGCACAGCGCCCTGCCTCGAACGCCTGTTGCAAGGCGTGATAGTCGGCCACGCCATCGGTATCGGGCTGCACCAGCTTGCCGTCCAGCCAGCACTCGTTGAGGTTCAGGGCGGCGATGGCGGCAGCCTGGCGCGGCAATTGGGCGGTCCAGTCCAGCCCTTCACGGTTGAACAGCCGCACTTCGCCGCCGCTGATGCGGCTCATCAGGCGATAGCCATCGTGCTTGATCTCGTACAGCCAATCGCCCTCGGGGGGCTGTTGAACGCGGGTGGCCCGCTGCGGTGCCAGGCTTGAGGGGATAGGGGCTGGCTCTGAGGGGGTGTCGCCAGCGGCGCTGCGACGGTCTTCGCTCAACGACTCGGCCATGATCGATTTTCCTGGTCTGAACCTCGGGGAGGTGGGCTTCAGTGGCGATATTTTCAGCTGACCATGGCGGGGCGGGCAAAGTTTCAAGGCGAAATGGACGTGCAATTTGCAGGGCAAATGGTGGCCATGCTGGCATTTTGCATGATGGCGTTTTCTGGCTTGAGTGCCATCTCGTTGAATTGATGACCGTTTTTACGCGGCGGATTTCGGTATGAAAACTGCAACAAGTTCATCAGGCCCTCACACCACCTGACCGGTGGTGCAGCGCGCAATCAAATAGCCATCTAGGCTGCACGAGGCCCGCTGTTTAACTCACGGATGTCACTAAAAAAAATGGAGCGTCACCATGCTGTCCACTCTTGAACTGCGCAACATCATTGAATCAAGCTTTCTGCCCATGCGTTGCCAATGCACCTTGGCCCAGGATCAGTCCCTGACGGTGAAGGTGTTTGACCGAACGTCGGACCGGGTGGACCTGATGGTCACCGGCATCAGCGCGCAACAGCTCAACAGCAGCCGCGCGATTTCCAATCTGATCGCCGGTTTGCGTTCAGACCTCAAGAGCCAGCACCTGAACCAGCCGCGTCGGGTCAACGACAGCTTGTGACGGCCGTGCTGCGGCCATGAAAAAACCGGCCTGGTGGCCGGTTTTTTTGTGCGCGGCAGTCAGCGCGAGGTGTGCATCTGACGCAGCGTCGCGCGTTCGCCATTGCCCACGCCGATGAAGGCAAACCCCAGCGCCAGTTCGGCGAATACCGAGATCAGGATGCCCGGCCCTGCGTGGCCACTCAGCCAGTCGTAAAGGCCCAGCATGGCCATCACCAGGCAGCCCACCATGAAGCCGCGCACCACTGCGGCCCGGGCCGGCGAGGGCGGGCAGTCACGTACGCTGAAGAACATCACGCCCACGCCCACCAGCAAGGCGGCGATGCGCCTGCCCAGCAGGGGCGAGACTTCACTGTGGGGGATGTCCCAGAAGGCCAGAAGGCGTTCGGCATAGGCGCCCCAGATAATGGCCAGGGCAAAGCAGAGGATGGCGCAAAAAAGCGCGAGACGACGGAAAGTCAACTGCATTTCTAGTCCTTGAAAAAGTGGTGCATCCAGCGAAGAGCCGCATAGTAGCGCGGTCGCGGCATTTTTGGGATGGGAATTTGGTAGGCAATTGGTACAAAGTGGGGGAGCGCATTCCTGGCGCCTCGACCCGTAGCCGCTGCCGCCAGGCTGCGCTGGCCAGTGTGAGCCCTGTAGATTTTCAGCGAGGCACAGGGCCGGTGCAGCCTGGCGGCTACGGGGTGCTGTCAGTCGCGGTAGAAGACTTGCACCAGGTGGTAGCCGAATTTGCTTTTGATCGGCCCGTGCACCACGCGCAACGGCTTCTTGAAGATCACCTGATCAATCGCGCCCACCATCTGCCCGGGGCGGATCTCGCCCAGGTCGCCGCCGCGCTTGCCCGACGGGCAGGTGGAGAACTTCTTGGCCAGCACGTCGAACGCTTCGCCCTTGGCGATGCGCTGCTTGAGTTGTTCGGCCTCTTCGGCGGTTTTCACCAGAATGTGGCGAGCTTGAGCTTTCATGACGCGGGGCCCTGTGTACGACGTTGAAAAAAGCGCGCGATTATGCCGCAAATCCGCCATCCGGGGCGGGTTGATTGATCATTTCGCGGATCTTGTTGGCCAGCAGGTCGATGGAGAACGGCTTGGTCACCATGTCCATGCCCTCGGCCAGGAAGGTGTGGCGCTCGGCGGCCTTCTCGGCGTAGCCGGTCATGAACAGTACCTTGAGCCCGGGCCGATGCTGACGGGCAATTTCCGCCAGTTGCCGGCCATTGAGGCCCGGCAAGCCGACGTCGGTCACCAGCAGATCAATTCGCAGGCTGGATTCGAGCAGTGGCAGGGCGGTCTTGGCATCGGCCGCCGGATGGGCGTGGTAGCCCAGTTCGTCCAACACGTTGAGCACCAGCATGCGCACCGCCGGGTCGTCCTCCACCACCATCACGCTTTCGCCGCGCTGGGCCAGGGGCACGTCCTGCGGCGCCAGGGGTTTGGGTCGCGGGTCGGCCTGCTCCAGGTGGCGGGGCAGGTACAGGCGCGCGCAGGTGCCCTGGCCCGGTGTGCTGTCCAGGCTCACCTGGCCGCCGGACTGCTGGGCAAAACCGTAGATCATCGACAGCCCCAGGCCCGTGCCCTGGCCAATGGGCTTGGTGGTGAAGAAGGGGTCGAAGGCCTTGGCCTGGATGGCCGGGCTCATGCCGGCGCCGTTGTCGCTGACGCTCAGTACCACGTAATCGCCAGGCTTGAGCACTTCCAGGCCCGGTTCCTGGCCGCTGACCGTGCAATTGCACGTGTCGATCCGCAGCTGTCCGCCGTCGGGCATGGCGTCGCGGGCGTTGATCACCAGGTTGAGCAGGGCGTTTTCCAGCTGGTTGGCATCGGTGTTCACCGGCCACACGTCCGGCGCCAGGCGGATGCTGAGCTCGATGTGTTCGCCCTTGGTGCGGCTGAGCAGTTCTTCCAGCGAGTGCACCAGGTGGTTGGGGTCCAGGCGCTTGCGGTCCAGCGACTGGCGCCGCGAGAACGCCAGCAGGCGATGGGTGAGGGCGGCGGCGCGATGGGCGGAGGTGACGGCAGCCTCGGTGAAGCGGCCGATCTCGTCGGTACGGCCGGCGGCGATGTAGCGTTGCATCAGGTCCAGGCTGCCGATGATGCCGGTCAGCATGTTGTTGAAGTCGTGGGCGATACCGCCGGTCAACTGGCCCACCGCTTCCATTTTCTGCGCGTGGCGCAGGGCGTCCTCGGCGCGCTCGCGCTCCTGCATTTCCTGTTGCAGGCGGCGGTTGGCCTCGGCCAGTGCCTCGGTGCGCTCGGCCACGCGTTCTTCCAGCGTCTCATTGAGGCGCAGCAGGGTTTTTTCCGCCTCACGGCGTTCGGTGATGTCGATGGACGCGCCCACGAAGCGCACCGGCCGGCCGTGGTGATCGTTGTGGCTGCGACCGCGGGCGTACACCCAGCGCACTTCGCCGTCGGGGCGCAGCAGGCGGTATTCGTTGGCGTACTCGCCGTCGCTGTGCACGCAGGCATTGATGCTGCGCGCCACCCGGCCACGGTCGTCGGGGTGCACACCCTTGAGGTATTCGCCGATGGGCATCTTGCCGGCCAGGCCCGGCTCCACGCCGTGCAATTGGGCGAAGCGGGCGTCGGCCTGGAACAGGTCTTCGCGGATGTCCCAGTCCCAAGTGCCCACGCCGTTGGTCGCCTCAAGCGCCAGCTGCAAGCGCTCCTCGGTGTCCAGCTGGGCCTTGGCGCTGGCCTCGGAACGGCGCTGCAGCTCGTCGGCCACCCGGCGCCGCTCGTTGGCCTCGATGGCCGTCACCAGGATGCCGGCCACCGTGCCGCTTTCGTCGCGGATGGGGCTATAGGTCAGGTCCAGCCACACCTGGGCCATGCCATCGTTGCGCGGCAGGATGAAGCCCTGTTCGACGTAGGTGCGCACTTCGCCGTCCAGCACTGCGCGGTAGATAGGGTCGGTGAAATCCTTGAGCTGCGGCCAGATCAGGTCCACCGGCTGGCCGAAGGCGCGCGGGTGGTTGGTGCCGGCCAGCACGGCGAAACCGTCGTTGTACAGCTGGCACAGTTGCGGCCCCCACAGCAGCAACATCGGCATGGGCGAATGCACCACGATATCCACGGCAGTGCGCAGGCTTTGTGGCCATTGGTCGGGCGCGGGCAGCGGGCTGTCGCGCCACGGCAGTTGTTCCAGCAGTTCGACGATGGAGCCGCCGACAGGGGTACCGCTCATGGGTGTGTCCTTTGATTTGCCAGGCGGGGTGTTCTGCCGCCAAGCTATAGCTTACTTTCTATTTTCGCCCTGTGGACCCTCGCATATGGAAATCCAAGCCCTGCTCAAAATCCTCGCGACCCAAGACGGTTCAGATCTTTACCTGTCCACTGGGGCACCGCCCTGTGCCAAGTTCAATGGCGTGCTCAAGCCTTTGTCGGGTGATGCGCTGAAACCCGGCGAAGTGGCGGCCATCGCCGCCGATATCATGGACGCCGAGCAGCGCATCGATTTTGAACGCGACCTGGAGATGAACCTGGCCATGTCGCTGCCAGGTGTCGGCCGCTTCCGGGTGAACATTTTCAAGCAGCGCAACGAAGTGTCGATCGTGGCGCGTAACATCAAGCTCGACATCCCCAAGTTTGAAGACCTCAAGCTGCCGCCGGTGTTGCTGCAAACCATCATGCAGAAACGCGGCCTGGTGCTGTTCGTCGGCGCCACCGGTTCAGGTAAGTCGACCTCGCTGGCGGCGCTGATCGATTACCGTAACCGCAACAGCAGTGGCCACATCATCACCATCGAAGACCCGGTGGAGTACGTGCACCGGCACAAGAAGTCGATCATCAACCAGCGGGAAGTGGGCGTGGATACCCGCAGCTTCCAGGCGGCCTTGAAGAACACCCTGCGCCAGGCGCCGGATGTCATCCTGATCGGCGAGATTCGTGACCGTGAGACCATGGAGCATGCGTTGGCGTTCGCCGACACCGGCCACCTGGCCATCTCCACCCTGCACGCCAACAACGCCAACCAGGCGCTGGACCGCATCATCAACTTCTTCCCCGAAGACCGCCGCCCGCAGTTGCTCAACGACCTGGGCAACAACCTGCAGGCGTTCGTGTCCCAGCGGCTGGTGAAAACCGTGGACGGCAAGCGCCGGGCGGCGGTGGAGGTGATGCTGGGCACGGCGACCATTAAAGACCTGATTCACCGCAACGAGTTTGGTGAGCTGAAGGGCATCATGGAGAAGTCGGTGAACCTGGGCATGAAGACGTTTGACCAGGCGTTGTATGAGTTGGCGCTGGAAGGTGCGATCGATGAAGAGGAAGCGCTGAAGAATGCCGACTCGCAGAACAACCTGCGGCTGCGGCTCAAGCTGCACCGCGAGAATGCGCATGAGGTGAGTACCGCGCCGGCGCCGCCGACCCCGGCGGCGGATGTGGACAGCGCGGATTGGAACCTGGTGGATGACGATAACGGTCATTGAGGCGGTGCGGGGTCCCTGTAGCAGCAACTGTCTTTGTGGGAGTGGGCTCTGCCCACGAAAAACACACTGCGGTGCGTCAGGAAGTCCGCGCGCCCTTCTTCGCGGGTAGAACCCGCTCCCACCGGGAGTGGTGTAGCAGCAGCTATCTTCGAACCGCGTCGCCTGCATCGCGACTAAAGTCGCCTCATCCACGGCCCGTGGTAGGAGCCGGCCTTGGCCGCGATGCAGGCGATGCGGTTTTTCTGAATGACGGCGTTGATGCCATCGCGAGCAAGGTCGAGCGCGACCCCGGTTGCTTCCACAGTGGGGCGGCTTATAGCGGTGGTTGCTTCCCCACTGTGGGAGCAAAGCTTGCTCGCGAGGGGCCTCCCGGGTGCTCCCACAGTGTTCGCCGCCCCTCTATAGCAGCAACTGCCGAAGGCTGCGTCACGGCCCTGTGGTGGATCAGTTTCTACGCGGCGCCAATGACGCGGCCTGGCGGCCGCTGCTACAGGGGATTGTGCATCGTGTCTGTTACTGCGCCAACCAGCCGCCGTCCATGTTCCACGCCGCGCCGCGCACCTGGCTGCCGGCTTCGCTGCACAGGAACAGCACCAGTTCACCCAGCTGCTGGGGCGTGACGAACTCCAGCGATGGCTGCTTCTCGGCCAGCAGATCCTCCCGCGCCTGTTGCGGGTCGATCCCCTTGGCTGCACGGTCATCAATCTGCTTCTGCACCAGCGGCGTCAGCACCCACCCCGGGCAGATCGCGTTGCAGGTCACCTGGGTTTTCGCCGTCTCCAGCCCCACCACCTTGGTCAGGCCGATCACGCCATGCTTGGCCGCCACGTACGCTGCTTTGCCGGTGGAACCCACCAAGCCATGCACCGAGGCGATGTTGATGATCCGTCCCCAACCCCGCTCGCGCATGCCCGGCAGCGCCAACCGAGTGGCATGGAACACCGAGGACAGGTTGATCGCCATGATCGCGTCCCAGCGCTCCACCGGGAAATCCTCCACCGCCGCCACATGCTGAATGCCGGCGTTGTTGACCAGAATATCCACCGCACCGAATTCGGCCTGGGCGTAGGCGAACATCGCTTCGATCTGCGCCGGCTGGCTGACGTCGGCCGGGTGATGGCCCACCTGGGTGCCATGGGCGGCCAGTTCGGCCAGCACCGCTTGCGCGTCACCAAAACCGTTGAGGATCACGTTGGCCCCGGCCGCCGCCAGGCCGTGAGCAATGCCCAGGCCTATGCCGCTGGTGGAACCGGTGACCAATGCCGTCTTGCCCTTGAGTGTCATGTGGCTGCCTCCGTCAGGCGTGGGGCTCTGGCTGCACATGGGCGGCCAGCAGCAATTCGCGGGTGTAGGGGTGCTGCGGCGCCTCGAACAGGTCGTGACTGGCGCCGCGCTCCACCACCTGGCCGTCCTTGACCACGATCACGTCGTGGGCCAGGGCCTTGATCACCGCCAGGTCGTGGCTGATGAACAGGTAGGTTAGCCCATGGTCGTCCTGCAGCTTGCGCAGCAGGGCGACGATCTGTTTCTGCACCGTGCGGTCCAGCGCCGAGGTGGGCTCGTCCAGCAGGATCAGGTCGGGCTTGAGCACCAGCGCCCGGGCAATGGCGATGCGCTGGCGCTGGCCACCGGAAAACTCATGGGGGTAGCGGTGACGGCTGGCCGGGTCCAGGCCCACTTCCTCCAGCACCTTGATCACCCGCTGCTCGCGGTTTTCCACGTCGCACTGCACGTGCACTTCCAGGCCTTCGCTGATGATCTGCTGCACCGACATGCGCGGGCTGAGGCTGCCGAACGGGTCCTGGAACACCACCTGCATGCGCTTGCGCCACGGCAGCATCTGCTTGGGATTGAGGCCGTCCAGCGGCTGGCCGTCGAAACGGATGCCGCCTTCGGAATCCAGCAACCGCAGGATGGCCTGGCCCAGGGTGGATTTACCCGAACCCGACTCGCCGACAATGCCCAGGGTCTTGCCCTTCTGCAGGCTCAGGCTGATGCCGTCCACGGCCTTGACGTAGTGGGGCTTGCGCAGGAATCCGCCACTGGTGGCGTACCACACCCGCAGGTTGTCGACGTCCAGCAACGGCGGGCGCTCATGGCGTGGCAGGGGCTCGCCGGCCGGCTCCGCGTTCAGCAGCACGCCGCTGTAGGGGTGTTGCGGGGTGCAGAACAGCGTTTCGGTGTCGGCCTGCTCGACGATCTCGCCGGCACGCATCACGCACACGCGCTGGGCGATGCTGCGCACCAGGTTGAGGTCGTGACTGATCAGCAGCAGCGACATGCCCAGCCGTTGCTGCAAGGATTTGAGCAGCGTCAGGATGCGTCGCTGCACCGTCACGTCGAGGGCCGTGGTTGGCTCATCGGCAATCAGCAGGTCGGGCTCGCAGGCCAGAGCCATGGCGATCATCACCCGCTGGCGCTGGCCGCCGGACAGTTGATGCGGGTAGGCCTTGAGGCGTTTCTCCGGGTGCTGGATAGCCACCAGGTGCAACAACTCCAGGGTGCGCGCCTGGGCCGCCTTGCCGGTCAGGCCGCGGTGCACCAGCAGGGTTTCGGCAATCTGCTTTTCCACGGTGTGCAGCGGGTTGAGCGAGGTCATTGGCTCCTGGAAGATCATCGCCACGCGGTTGCCGCGAATCTCGCGCAGGGTGCTGGCCGGGGCGCCCAGCAGTTCGGTGCCGCGGTAGCGGATGCTGCCCTGGGTGAGGGTGCCGGTCTGCGGCAGCAGTTGCAGGATCGAGTGGGCCGTCACCGACTTGCCCGAGCCCGACTCGCCCACCAGCGCCAGGCACTCGCCGGCACGGATGTCCAGGTTGAGGTCGTGCACCACCCGGTGCTCGTTGAAGGCCACGCTCAGGTGGCGGATTTCGATCAGGTTATCGCTCATGTCGGCCTCAGGCGCGGGGGTCGAAGGCGTCGCGCAACGCCTCGCCGATAAACACCAGCAGCGACAGCACCAGTGCCAGGGTGAAGAACGCCGTGAAACCCAGCCACGGCGCCTGCAGGTTTTCCTTGCCCTGGGCGATCAGCTCGCCCAGCGAGGCGCTGCCCGCCGGCATGCCGAAGCCCAGGAAGTCCAGCGCCGTGAGGGTGGAAATGGCGCCGGTGAGGATGAACGGCAGGTAGCTCAGGGTGGCGTTCATGGCGTTGGGCAGGATGTGCCGGCGGATGATTTTACCGTCATTGAGCCCCAGCGCCCGCGCCGCTTTCACGTACTCCAGATTGCGCCCGCGCAGGAATTCGGCGCGCACCACGTCCACCAGTGCCAGCCAGGAGAACAGCGCCATGATGCCCAGCAACCACCAGAAGTTGGGCTCCACGAACCCCGACAAAATAATCAGCAGGTAGAGCACCGGCAACCCCGACCACACCTCCAGCAGGCGCTGGCCGAACAGGTCGACCCAGCCGCCGTAATAGCCTTGCAGCGCGCCGGCCAGGATACCGATCAGCGAGCTGATCACCGTCAGGGCAATGGCAAACAGAATCGACACCCGCGCACCGAAGATCACCCGCGCCAGTACATCGCGGCCCTGGTCGTCGGTGCCCAGCCAATTGGTGCCCGAGGGCGGGCTGGGCGCCGGCTGGGTCAGGTCATAGTTGGGGGTGTCGGCGCTGAACGGGATGGGTGCGAAGATCATCCGCCCACCGGCGTCACTGATCAGCTTGCGCACGTAGTCGCTGCGGTAGTCGGGCTGGAACGGCAGCACGCCGCCGAACTCGGTTTCGGTGTAGCGCTTGAAGGCCGGGAAGTACCACTGGCCATGGTAACTCACGGCCAGGGGCTTGTCGTTGGCGATCAGCTCGCCGCCCAGGCTCAGGGCGAACAGGGCGATGAAAATCCACAGCGACCACCAGCCGCGGCGGTTCTTGCGGAAGCGCTCCAGGCGCCGACGGGACAGGGGAGACAGACGGTTCATCAGGCGCTCCTCCCGGCGAAGTCGATGCGTGGGTCGACCAGGGTGTAGCACAGGTCCCCGGCCAGTTTGATCAGCAGGCCGAACAGCGTGAAGATGAACAGGGTGCCGAACACGATGGGGTAGTCACGGGCCACGGCGGCCTCATAGCTCAGCCGCCCCAGGCCGTCGAGGGAGAAGATCACCTCGATCAACAGGGAGCCGGCGAAGAACACGCTGATGAACGCCTGGGGCAGGCCGGCCACCACCAGCAGGATGGCGTTGCGGAACACATGGCCGTACAGCACGCGCCGCTCGCTGACGCCCTTGGCGCGGGCGGTTATCACGTATTGGCGGGTGATCTCGTTGAGGAACGAGTTCTTGGTCAGGATGGTGAGGGTGGCAAAGCCGCCGATCACCAGCGAGGTGATTGGCAACACCAGGTGCCAGAAGTAGTCGGCGACCTTGCCCAGGGTGGACAGTTGCTCGAAGTTGTCCGACACCAGGCCGCGCACCGGGAACCAGTTAAGCTCGGTGCCGCCGGCGAACAGCACGATCAGCAGCATGGCGAACAGGAAGGCCGGCATGGCGTAGCCGATGATGATCGCCGTGCTGCTCCAGATGTCGAAATGGCTGCCATGCTGCACCGCCTTGCGAATGCCCAAGGGGATCGACACCAGGTAGGTGATCAGCGTGGCCCAGAAGCCCAGGGACAGGGTGACGGGCATCTTGTCCAGGATCAGGTCGGTCACCTTGGCACCGCGGAAGAAGCTGTTGCCGAAGTCCAGGGTGGCGTAATTTTTCACCATCAGCCATAGGCGCTCGGGGGCGGGTTTGTCGAAGCCGTACTGGCGCTCGATGTCCTTGATCAGCTTGGGGTCCAGGCCCCGGCTGGCGCGCGAGGCGCCTTGGGCCGAATCGCCGCCGCCACCGCCGACGTTGACGCCGCCCAGGCCCTGCAAGCGGGCGATGGCCTGTTCCACCGGGCCACCGGGCGCGGCCTGGACGATGATGAAGTTGACCAGCAGGATGATCAGCAGGGTCGGCACGATCAGCAGCAGGCGCCGCAGGGTATAGGCCAGCATCAGTGGGCCTCCTTGGCGCGCAGTTCGGCCATTTGCGCAGTGGTCAGCGGCGTGGGGCTGACTTGCCACCAGGATTCGGGGGCTTCGTCATACGGCGCCGGGTGGGCGGGGATGCCAAAGCGGTTCCACCACACGGTGGAGGTGCCCGGCGGGTAGTAGTTGGGAATCCAGTAGTAGTTCCACTGCAGCACGCGGTCCAGGGCGTGGGCGTATTCGGTCATGTCGGCCTTGGTGCGGGCGTTGACCAGGCCCTTGATCAGGCTGTCCACGGCGGGGTTCCTGAGCACCATGTAGTTGTTGGAGCCGGTGTCGGTGGCGCTGGCCGAGCCGAAATAGTTGAGCAGTTCCATGCCCGGTGAGGCGGACACCGGGTAGCCGGTGATGATCATGTCGTAGTCGCGGGCCATCAGGCGGTTGATGTACTGGGAGGAGTCGATGCGGCGGATCTGCAGGTCGATGCCGATCTGCGCCAGGCTGCGCTTCCACGGCAGGATCAGTTTTTCCAGGCCCGCCTGGCCGTTGAGGAACGTGAAGCTGAGCGGCTCGCCGGCGGCGTTCACCAGGCGATCGCCGTCCGGGTGCCAGCCGGCGTCTTTCAACAGCGCCAGGGCCTGCAATTGCTTGTCGCGGATGAAGCCGCTGCCGTCGGTGCGCGGGGCTTGGAACACTGTGGTGAACACTTCATCCGGGACCTGGCCGCGCAGCGGTTCAAGAATCTTCAGCTCCGCAGCGTCAGGCAACTCGCGGGCCGCCAGCGGGCTGTTGGCGAAGAAGCTTTGCTGGCGGATGTACATGCTGCGCATCAGCTGGCGGTTGGTCCATTCGAAATCCCACAGCAGCGCCAGGGCCTGGCGTACGCGGCGGTCCTTGAACACCGGGCGTTGCAGGTTGAACACAAAGCCCTGGGCCGACTGCAGGCTTTGCGGCGCCAAGTGAGCGCGTTGCAGGCGTCCATCGTCCAGGGCGGCGCCGTTGTATTTGATGGTGTAGGCGGTGGCGGAGAATTCGCGGTTGTAGTCGAAGGCGCCGCCCAGCAGCACCTGGCGGGCCACTTCAGTGTCGCCGAAGAACTCCACGCCGAACTGGTCGAAGTTGTACAGGCCGCGGGTCACGGGCAGGTCTTTGGCCCACCAGGTTTTGTTGCGCTCGAAGGTGATGCTGCGGCCGTTATCCACCTTGCCCACGGTATAGGGGCCGCTGCCGGGCGGGGCCTGGAAGCCGCCGCCGTTGGCGAAGTCGTGGTCTTTCCACCAATGCTCGGGCAGCACCGGCAACGAGGCCAGGTCCAAGGGCAGGCTGCGGTTGTCGCTGGCGCTGAAGTCGAAGCGGATCTGCCGCGGGCCTTCGATCACCACGTCCTTCACTTCCGCGAACTGGGTGCGAAAGCGCAGGCTGCCCTGGGTCATCAACAGGTTGAAGGTGAACTTCACGTCCTGGGCGGTAATGGGCACGTCGTCGCTGAAGCGGGCCTTGGGGTTGAGGTAGAAGCGCAGGGACAGGCCGTCGTCGGCGCGCTCCATCTTCTCGGCGATCAGGCCGTATACCGTGTAGGCCTCATCCAGCGAGCGCAGCGCCAGGGGCGAATACAGCAGGCCGTCGACCTGGCTGACGCCGGTGCCCTTGTCGATATAAGGCAGCAGGTGATCGAACTGGCCGAGCTCCATCGCCGAGCGGCGCAGGCTGCCGCCCTTGGGGGCATCGGGGTTGACGTAGTCGAAATGCTTGAAGCCTTCGGGGTACTTGGGCGGCTCGCCGTACACGGTGAGGGCGTGCTGGGGGGCGGCGAAGGCGCTGGGAACCATCAGCAAGTGGGCGGTCAGCAGGAAGAGGGCGAAAACCGAGCGCATTGTCTGCCTTGTTCGAATGGGTGGAGTTACATGCGCTTACAACCCTACCACCAACGCGTGCGCCGATCACAAACAAAACGGCCCGCACAAGGCGGGCCGTCAGTCAGCAGGTCAGGATCAGTCCTGGCGGCTGGTGACTTCCAGCAGGTGGTAGCCGAACTGAGTCTTGACCGGGCCCTGAACGGTGTTGACCGGGGCGCTGAACACCACGGTGTCGAATTCCTTGACCATCTGGCCTGGGCCGAACGAACCCAGGTCACCGCCCTGGCGGCTGGATGGGCAGGTGGAGTTGGCCTTGGCGACTTCGGCGAAATCGGCGCCGCCTTCGATCTGGGCTTTGAGTTCGTTGCATTTGGCTTCGGAGGCAACCAGGATGTGACGGGCAGTGGCTTTGGCCATGGGGGAATACTCCATAAAAACGTAAAGAGGGCAGCGTACCGCACTTTGGGGATTGAGTCGCCTGCTTCCCGAGCTTCGCTCGGTCCCACACCTTTCGCGGCAGTTGTGTCAAAAAGCCCAAGCTCTCAGCTTTTGATCGCATCCCAGATAGACCTGCGGTGCATCCAAAAGCTAAAAGCTTTGCCGCCATGACACAACTGCCGCGAAAGGTGTGGGACCGAGCGAAGCTCGGGAAGGGCGCACCACCAAATTAGCGCAGTTGCTGCGCCGCGTTACGCAGCAACGCTTCGGTCGCTTCCCAGCCCAGGCAGCCGTCGGTTACCGACACGCCGTAGCGCATGCCCGGTCCGATCGACTGGCACCCTTCGAACAGATGGCTTTCCAGCATGGTCGCCACCAGCGAGCGATCCCCCGCCAGGCGCTGGCGCAGCACGTCATTGAACACCTCCGGCTGGCGTAGCGGGTTTTTGCCGCTGTTGGCATGGCTGCAGTCAACCATGATGCGCGCCGGGATGCCGGCCTTGCCCAAAGCGTTGTGCACCTGCGCCACGCTGTCCTGGTCGTAGTTGGGGCCGCGGTGGCCGCCGCGCAGTACCAGGTGGGTGTCGGGGTTGCCGGCGGTCTCGATGATGGCCGGGTGGCCCTCGGCCGACACGCCGAAATGACGGTGCGGGTGCGCGGCGCTGCGCATCGCGTCGCAGGCAATGGCCACGCCGCCGTCGGTGCCGTTCTTGAAGCCCACGGGCATTTTCAGGCCACTGGCCATTTCCCGGTGGATCTGCGACTCGGTCGTGCGCGCACCGATGGCGACCCAGCTCAGCAGGTCATCCAGGTAGCCGGCGGCCATGGGCTGCAGCAGTTCGGTGGCCAGGGGCAGGCCCTTGTGCAGCATTTCGCGCATCAGGTCGCGGGACAGTTTCAGGCCGCCGACCATGTCGTCGCTGCCGTCCATGCGCGGGTCGTACGCCAGGCCTTTCCAGCCCACGGTGGTGCGCGGCTTTTCGACGTAGGCGCGCATCACCAGCAGCAACTGGTCGTTGACGTCAGTGGCCAGGGCGGCCAGGCGTTCGGCGTATTCCAGGGCGGATTCGGGATCGTGCAGGGAGCAGGGGCCGACGACCACCAGCATGCGTTCGTCGCGGCCTTCCAGAATGGCGCGGATCGCGTTGCGGTGGGCGCTGACCTGTTGGGCCAGGTCGCGGCTCAGGGGCAGCTGTTGCTTGAGTTCGGTGGTGCTGGGCAGGCGTTGCAACGCCGGAGCGTTGGCGGCTGGGGCCAGGGCTTGGGGCAGGGCGGTGGCCAGGGGTAGTGCGCTGATGGAGATGTTCATGTGGTGTTTTCCCTGGGCTGGCGGCGCAGTCATGTGCGCGCGCTCAGCCCTATCGCGATGTTCGACTATTGGTATGTGTTAGCTGCAGGCCACCCAGGCACGACCGATCGGAGGCGGCAAGCTGTCCCGAACGGAGGCTGGTAAATCGCCAGGCGGTGTAATAGTCGTTGCGGTAATAGGTGGCGTAGTTCATGGGGCAAATCCTCGGTGTCAAATAGAGTGTGAAATCAGTGTGTCGAAGCCGGAAAAAACAAAACCCCCGGTCGGGAGGCCGACCGGGGGTTTTGGAGTTTCTCAACCGGGCGACCTGGGTGCTGGCCGCCGGATATCAGGTATCAGGCGCGCCAGTGGCTAAACCAATACCCATAGTAATAATCTGCAACAACGGCAGCGCACACGGACGCAACCGCTACCGGGCGACGAGCGCTGGCAGTGTGTTGAGCCTGGAGGTGAGTGCTGTGCGACATGGAAATGTCTCCGTTTTGGTGGGCTGAGGTTACTTCAGGGGATGGGGGGATACAAGCAGATTTTTTGCGGTGGGGCGTAGAGGTGTTTGGCGGGGGATTGGTTGTGTTCATGAGATCGAGCGCCGCCCGCGCGGCGCTTCGCGGACGCAGTCCGCTCCTACCGTTTATTTCGGGCCAGTTTTGTCAGTGGCATCTCCCGGGACCGCTTTGTTCTTTCGCTGCAGATCTGTGTGGGTGCCAACAAGGCGGGCCCGGGTGATCCCACAGGCATAATTGGCCCGAAACAAACGGTAGGAGCGGACTGCGTCCGCGAAGCGCCGCGCGGGCGGCGCTCGATGTCATGAGGCATGAAATCCTGGAGGCATGCACTTGGCGGCCATGACAGCTGCAAATCCACCGTCGAACACCTTCAAATTCCACCCCACTATCCTGCATCATCCGGATCTGCTCTCGACCATGAACAGGAAGTCGCATGTCTGCCCCCCGCATCGCCGCCGCCCAATCCTGCTCCATCCCCGGCAACCTGCTCGCCAACATCGCTCACCATCTGCGCTTCATGGACCTCGCCGCTGCACACGGCGTGCAGTTGCTGCTGTTCCCCGAGCTGTCCCTGACCGGCTACGAACCCGCCCTGGCGGCGCAGTTGGCGCAACCGGCCAACACGCCGTTGCTGCAACCGCTGCGCGATCGCGCCCGCCAACTGGCCATGACCACCGTTGTCGGCCTGCCCCTGCGTGAGTCAGGCGAGGACGGCGTGCAGATCGCCGCGCTGGTATTGCACGCCGACGGCCAGCAGACCGTGCACACCAAGCAACACCTGCACCCCGGTGAAGGCACCTATTTCGTCCCCGGCAATGGCGGTGCGGCGCTGGTCTTGGGTGATGAGCAGATTGCCCTGGCGATCTGCGCCGACTTTTCCCACGCCTCGCACGCCGCCCAGGCCAAGGCCGAAGGCGCCACCCTCTACGCCGCCAGCGTGCTGATCGGTGAATCGGGCTACTCGGTCGATAGCGCCATTCTTCAGGGCTATGCTCAAACCCATGGCATGGCGGTATTGGTGGCCAACCATGGTGGGCCTACCGGTGGCTGGCAGTCAGCCGGTCGCAGTGTGTTGTGGGACGATCGCGGCGAGCCTATTGCGCAGACGGCGGGTCCCGGTGACCACTTGCTGGTCGCTGAACGCGAGGGCAACGCCTGGATTGGCCAAGTCGTGGCACTCACATGACGGGGGAGGGGCGAATGGAGCTTGCGCTACGTGCGGGCACCGAGCAGGACCTGACCTTCGCGCGCGACCTGACGCGTCGCGCCATGCTGCCCTATTACGGGCGCTACAGCCTGCTGTGGCAGGAAGAAGCGTTCAATCAGGCATGGTTGTGGCGGGACAATTTCATCGTGCTGGCCGATGGCGTGGCGTGCGGCTATTTCAGTCTGAGCATTGATCGGCAGGCGCTGTTCATCCGTGAACTGCACCTGCTGCCCGAGGCGCGCAACCAGGGAATCGGCGGCTGGGCACTGGAACGGATTGTGGAACTGGCCCGCGAGCGACGCCTGCCCCGCGTACGCTTGATGGTGTTCCAGTCCAATCCGGCTCGCCACCTCTACCTGCGCAAGGGCTTTGCCGAGGTCGGTGAAGACGAGTGTTTCTGGCGCATGGAGCGCCTGACTGACCGTTGATTGACCGCGGTGGTCAACCCGGTGCCCGTTCGGGCACCACCCCTTCCTTCATCCCCAGCAAGACGGCGACCCGGTGCGATTCCCCGCGTCGTCCTTTCTTGCGCCCCGACAACACCTGATAGGTGGTGGCCGGGTCCACGCCATGCTCCCTGGCAAACTCTTGTACCGATTTTCCCTGCTGGTCGAGCCAGGCCCTGGCTTGTGCGGCAGTCCGTATACCGTGCATAGTTCAAGTCCGTTTTATTTGGTGTAATTGTGGTTAGAAATCTCACCCTTTTGGGTGATTAATAAGGGATTATACATTCAAATGACTGGAATCGGTTCGCGTTTGCGGGAAGAGCGGGACAGGCTTGGCCTGACTCAAAAGGAATTTGGCGACATCGGTGGTGTCGAGCCCAACGCTCAAGGCAAGTACGAAAGTGGCGAGCGCACCCCCAAGGCCAACTACCTGGCCAAAGTGGCCGGCGAGGGGGTGGATGTGCTGTATGTATTGACGGGGGACCGGGCACCCATCCCCGCTGATCGGTTAAGTCAGGCCGAAGAGAACGTGCTGGGGCATTATCGTGTGCTGCCGCGCGAGGGTCAGGATGCCATTCGCCATATGGCGGTCAGCCTGGCGGAAATGGCGGCCAGCTACACCAACCGGCCGCGCCGTGGCTCGCCCAAGGCGCGATAAGCTGTAGCTAGCGTAGCCGCTGCCGCAGGCTGCGCTGGCCGGCGTGAACCCTGAAAATCTCCAGTGAGGTACAGGGCTAGCGCAGCCTGGCGGCAGCGGCTAAGGGTTCTGCACCACCGGAACGGACGCATGGCGCCATGTTGATGACGCTTTGCGCTAGGTTCCGGATCCGATTTTTTGCTAAGGTGGCTAACATTCCGCAAAAGCCCACAAGAACGAGGTGTCTGCTTGATTAGGGTCCTAGTTGTCGATGATCATGATCTGGTACGCACCGGCATTACCCGGATGCTGGCGGACATCGACGGGCTGCAAGTGATCGGCCAGGCCGAATCGGGCGAAGAAGCCCTGAGCTTCACCCGCGAGCTGAAGCCGGACGTGGTGCTGATGGACGTCAAGATGCCTGGCATCGGCGGTCTGGAAGCCACCCGCAAACTGCTGCGCAGCTACCCCGACATCAAGGTGGTGGCGGTGACCGTGTGTGAGGAAGACCCATTCCCCACGCGTCTGCTGCAGGCCGGCGCCGCCGGTTACCTGACCAAGGGCGCAGGCCTGGATGAAATGGTCCAGGCCATTCGCCTGGTGTTCGCCGGCCAGCGCTACATCAGCCCGCAGATCGCCCAGCAGCTGGCGCTCAAGTCGTTCCAGCCGCAAACCACCAATTCGCCGTTCGACCTGCTGTCGGAGCGCGAGATCCAGATCGCGCTGATGATCGTAAACTGCCAGAAAGTGCAGATCATTTCCGACAAACTGTGCCTGTCGCCGAAAACCGTGAACACTTATCGCTATCGCATCTTCGAAAAACTGTCGATCACCAGCGACGTCGAACTGACCTTGCTGGCGGTGCGGCACGGCATGGTCGACGCCAGCCTCTGACCATGGACACCCCATTCGATCCTTCTGCCTTTCTGTCCACCTGCAGCGCCCGGCCGGGCGTGTACCGCATGTTCGACAGTGAGGCGCGCCTGCTGTATGTCGGCAAGGCCAAGAACCTCAAGAAGCGCCTGTCCAGCTATTTCCGCAAGACGGGCCTGGCGCCCAAGACGGCCGCGTTGGTGGGGCGTATCGCCCAGGTGGAAACCACCATCACCGGCAACGAGACCGAAGCGCTGTTGCTGGAACAGACACTGATCAAGGAGTGGCGGCCGCCGTACAACATCCTGTTGCGCGACGACAAGTCCTACCCTTATGTGTTCCTGTCCGATGGCGCCTTTCCGCGCCTCAGCATTCATCGTGGGGCCAAGAAGGCCAAGGGCAAGTACTTTGGCCCGTACCCCAGCGCCGGGGCGATTCGCGAAAGCCTGAGCCTGTTGCAGAAGACATTCTTCGTACGCCAGTGCGAGGATAGTTTCTACAAGAACCGTACGCGCCCTTGCCTGCAATACCAGATCAAGCGCTGCAAGGCGCCGTGCGTGGATTTCGTGGCACCTGAGGAATATGCCGAGGACGTTCGCCACTCCGTCATGTTCCTGGAAGGCCGCAGCCATCAGTTGACCGATGAACTGTCGGCCAGCATGGAGAAATCCGCCATGGCCCTGGACTTCGAGAGCGCCGCACTGCTGCGCGACCAGATCGCCTTGCTGCGGCGCGTGCAGGACCAGCAGAACATGGAAGGCGGCAGCGGCGACGTCGACGTGGTGGCGGCCTTCGTCAACCCGGGCGGCGCCTGCGTGCACCTGATCAGCGTGCGCGGCGGGCGGGTGCTGGGCAGCAAGAACTTCTTCCCCCAGGTGGGCATAGAAGAGGAGGTGGCCGAAGTGATGTCGGCCTTCCTGGCCCAGTACTACCTCACCAGTTCCGAGCGCGACCTGCCCACCGAGCTGATCGTCAACGTGGTGCCCGAGGACGTCGAGGCCCTGGTGGCCGCCATCGACAGCTTGCGCGGCCGTGAGCTGAGCGTCAGCCACCGCGTGCGTGGCACCCGGGCGCGCTGGCAGCAACTGGCCGTGACCAACGCCGAACAGGCCCTGGCCGCGCGCCTGGCCAACCGGCAGCATGTGGCTGCGCGCTTTGACGCCCTGGCCGAGGTGCTGAACCTGGACGAGCCACCGCAACGCCTGGAGTGCTATGACATCAGCCACTCCAGTGGCGAAGCCACCGTGGCCAGCTGTGTGGTGTTCGGCCCCGAAGGCCCGATCAAGTCCGATTACCGCCGCTACAACATCGAAGGCGTGACCGCTGGCGATGACTATGCTGCCATGCACCAGGCGTTGACCCGGCGCTTCAGCAAGCTCAAGGACGGCGAGGGCAAGTTGCCCGACGTGCTGCTGGTAGACGGCGGCAAGGGCCAGCTGAACATGGCCCGCGAGGTGATGCAGGAACTGGCCGTGCCCGACCTGATCCTGCTGGGCGTGGCCAAGGGCACTACGCGCAAGGCCGGTTTCGAAACCCTGTACCTCAATGACGTGGCCCACGAGTTCACGCTCAAGGGCGACTCGCCGGCCCTGCACCTGATCCAGCAGATCCGTGACGAAGCGCACCGCTTCGCCATCACCGGCCACCGGGCGCGGCGCGGCAAGACCCGTCGTACTTCCACCCTGGAAGGTGTGGCTGGGGTAGGGCCGAAACGTCGGCGTGATTTGTTGAAACATTTTGGTGGCTTGCAGGAGCTGTCCCGTGCAAGCATCGATGAAATTGCCAAAGCACCCGGCATCAGTAAAAAGCTCGCGGAGTCGATTTATGCGAATCTGCACAGCGAGTAGAATGCCCCACTCACCCAGCCGCCAGTTGTGCCGATGAATATCCCGAACCTGCTTACCGTTCTGCGCGTCCTGCTTATTCCGTTCTTCATCCTGCTGTTCTACCTCCCTTACGAGTGGAGTTATGCAGCCGCCAGTACCGTGTTCGCCATCGCGGCGGCCACCGACTGGCTCGATGGCTACCTGGCCCGTCGTCTGGAGCAGAGCACCCCGTTCGGCGCTTTCCTGGACCCGGTGGCCGACAAGCTGATGGTGGCGGTGGCGTTGGTACTGTTGGTGCAGGCGCACCACAACGTGTGGCTGACGTTGCCGGCGGCGGTCATCATCGGTCGCGAGATCGTGGTGTCGGCGCTGCGTGAGTGGATGGCGGAGATTGGCGCGCGTGCCCATGTGGCGGTGTCCAACCTGGGCAAATGGAAAACCGCCGCGCAAATGCTGGCACTGGTGATTCTGCTGGCCAACCCGCCGGCCATCACCTTCTGGGTGCTGCTGGGCTACGGCTTGCTGGTGGTGTCGGCGGCGCTGACCCTGTGGTCCATGGCGCACTATCTGCGGGCTGCCTGGCCGCACCTGAACAGCCATTCTGAAAATAAATAAAACTTTTTTGAATCAAAGGGTTGACGGCGCTTTTTAAATCGATAGAATGGCGCCCATCAACACGACGCGGGAATAGCTCAGTTGGTAGAGCACGACCTTGCCAAGGTCGGGGTCGCGAGTTCGAGTCTCGTTTCCCGCTCCACTTTACATGTGGAGCAGCAGTTGTAAGTTGCTTCACATTTGAGGCCGAGTAGCAAAGTGGTTATGCTCCGGATTGCAAATCCGTCTACGCCGGTTCGATTCCGACCTCGGCCTCCATTATAAACGAGCTCTGTAGATCCTTGATCTACAGAGCTTTTTTATTTCCCCGATGATGTAATATTTTGTCGTGGAAAGCCTCTGAACGTTCTTGCGTGATCAGGGGTGGATGTATATATTCGACGGCTCGCTGTTTAGCGCCCAATGCGTTCCAAACGTTATTAGGCAGCACGAGCATCGGCAGGGCAGGGGAATTAAAATCCCATGTCACCGACAACACCGCGCTACCGCCCGGATGGCGAAATTGGTAGACGCATGGGACTTAAAATCCCCCGTTCGTAAGGACGTGCCGGTTCGACCCCGGCTCCGGGCACCACATAAAATCAAGGGCTTGCCGCACACTGTGCTGGCAAGCCCTTGTTGTTTCTGCCGTGTACCCGCTGTACCCGCTGCCGCAGGCTACATGCCAGCTACAGGGCCGTGTTCCTCGTGGCCATGGGTAATCACTTTCGACAGTCCCAGACCCACCGAGGACAGCACCTTCAGTAGCGTCGAAAGTCCCGGATTACCGTCCGCAGCAAATTGTCTGTAGAGATTGCCCCTGTTAAGCCCTGTAGATTTGGACACAGCAGAGAACCCGCCCCTGGCCTCCACGATACGGCGCACGGCGGTAAGGAAGACCGCCTCTCCACCTTCTTCGTCGATTTCCTCCAAGGCCGCTGCAAGGTATTCAATCGCGAAGCCCTCGTCCTTGCGGAGCATCTCAAGGACGCTTGCCTCATGGTTGTTCACGCTTTTCATCGCGTCACTCCTTCTGGCTTTTCCAGATACCTATCGCATTATGAATGTCGGTCTGCTGGCGGTCTTTCGTTCCACCTCCCAGCAAAAGCAGAATCGTTTTGCCTGATATCACGTAGTACACCCGATAGCCGGGGCCGTAATCGATACGAAGTTCGTAGACCGCGCCCCCGACAGAGGCGCAGTCACCGAAATTGCCTACAGCTGCACGCTCTACGCGAGTGGTGATCCGCGCTTTCGCTCGATTATCGCGAAGGGAGTCGAGCCAGGTCTGGTACAGGTCGACATCATTGTCGGTGTGGGCATGGTGCACCTCATACATTGATTGTACCTTTAAAGGGACAGTTGGTCGGGGGTTATCTGTATCTTTATGCGGCCAAGCGATAGGTGGTAAGCCATCCCTTGCTGACGGCATGCACAGGGGCTGATGATCCCCGCGCTGCTATCCGATGCCTATGGAAAGGCTGCGGGAAATCATTTCCATACGTGACCCCCATCCCATTCACGCCAACCCATCCCCCGCATTGATCCACATCACCCCCCGCCCTCCATTCCCCAACTATCCTCTTTGTAGTAAAACTACTCCCCAGCCTTACCCCTTCACCGCAACCCCCGTGTTTCAAGGACTGAAACCATGACCTCACCCAAGCCCCTGGCCTTGGCCCTGTTGTTTTTGCCCATGATGGGCGCTTTGCCCAGCCACGCCGACCCGTTGGGGCGGCCAGCGGCGGCCGAGGGCAATCGTGAAATCTCCATTTACGACATCCCGCTCAAGGACCAGGACCACCTGGAAGATGCCATGACCAGCGCGCACCTGATGCGCGCCAGCAGTGGCGGTGCTACCGGGCCGTCGGCAGAGGAGCGGGCGCTGATCCAGCAAAAGCTGCGCAAGCGCAAAAAGCCCAGTACTTATGTAGAGCAGGTCGATAACGCCAGCATGGCCGCGCGCCTGGCGCAGATGCAGGCCGATCGGCCCAGCCGCCGCCTGGCCAACGCGCCCGGCCTGTACGAGCCGCCGCGCCTTGGCCTGACCCGGCAATGCGAGGTGCAGGCGTCGTACAAGATGGGCATCTACACCCAGGACGGCCTCAACGGCCTGCGCCGCTATCTGCATTGCCCGGACGGCGACATGCTGGTGCAGGACATGGTGCTCAAGGGGGTGTCGGTGACCACCATCAAGGAGCTGGCCAACGTCGATCTGGCGGGCCATCACGGCATGATGTATGGCCTGCGTGACGCCCAGGGCAACAGCTTCACGCGGCTGACCTGGGTGTCCAATAACACTCATCATCTGGCTGACAAGGCGGGCACCACCCCGCAGGTGCGCAACTGGCTGGTCAGCTATGGCAAGGAACTGGTCGCCCAGGGTCGCTGACCCGCCATCCCCTTAGCCCGCACCGTAGCCGCTGCCGCAGGCTGCGCTGGCCCTACGCCTCGCTGGAGATTTTCAGGGTTCACACCGGCCAGCGCAGCCTGGCGGCAGCGGCTACATGTCGGGGCTGTGGTTGTGACGCTCCAGTTGCCATGATTTCCCCACGCCCGTGTAGCCGCTGCCGCAGGCTGCGCTGGCCCTACGCCTCGCTGGAGATTTTCAGGGTTCACACCGGCCAGCGCAGCCTGGCGGCAGCGGCTACATGTCGGGGCTGTGGTTGTGACGCTCCAGTTGCCATGATTTCCCCAGGCCCGTGTAGCCGCTGCCGCAGGCTGCGCTGGCCCTCTGCCTCGCTGGAGATTTTCAGGATTCACACCGGCCAGCGCAGCCTGGCGGCAGCGGCTACATGTCGGGGCTGTGGTTGTGACGCTCCCGTTGCCATGATTTCCCCACGCCGGTGTAGCCGCTGCCGCAGGCTGCGCTGGCCCTCTGCCTCGCTGGAGATTTTCAGGGTTCACACCGGCCAGCGCAGCCTGGCGGCAACGGCTACGCGGCCGGCAATCAGGCTGCTACGCTCTAAATGCCATCATTTTCTCAAGCCCATCGATAGAATTTGTTAAGGTGCTGTCTGAGTCATGACTGTCTGTTTGTTTGACGAGCGGATGACCATGATCCGTGCCCCTGCCGGCGTAGAGCAGCGGCACGCATAAGGAGATCTTCTTTGACATCCGGCGACATTTCGGCTGCCTTGGCACAAGCCACGGACAACTGCGCGAAAGAACGAATCCACCTGCCTGGCAGCATCCAGCCCCACGGCTTCATGCTGGTACTGGACCCTGAGAGCCTGGCCGTGCTGCAGGTCAGCGACAATGTCCAGCGCTGGCTGGGCGAGCCCACGGCCTGGTGGCTGGGCCGTCGACTGCCCGAACTGCTGCACAGCGGCGACCAGGTGGTGCGTCTGCTGGCAGAGCGCGCCAGCGAAGAGCACAAGCCCGTCCATGTGGCCGATGTGCGCTTTGCCGTAGGCACTTATGAGGGGCCGCCGATTGCCCTGATGGTGCACCGATACGACGGTGTGTTGATCGCCGAGTTCGAGCCGGCCAGCGATGTGCTGGCCGCGTACGCCAGCCTGTACCCGCTGGTGCGCACCTTCATCGGCCAGTTGCAGGGCGCCGACAGCATCGAGCAGGTGTGTGCCCAGGCAGTGGCCGAGGTCAAGCGCATCACCGGCTTCGGCCGGGTCAAGGCGTACCGTTTCGATCAGGTCGGTGACGGCCTGGTGCTGGCGGAGCAGGCCGACGAAGGCTACCCCAGCTACCTGGGCCTGTGCTTCCCGGCCTCCGACATCCCGCCGCAGGCGCGGGCGCTGTATTGCGCCAACCGCATCCGCGTGATCGAGGACGCCAACTATGTGCCCGCCGCGCTGCATCCCCAGTTCAACCCGCTCACCGGGCAACCCCTGGACCTGAGCCACGCCGCCCTGCGCAGCGTCTCGCCCGTGCACCTGCAGTACATGCGCAACATGGGCACCCTGGCGTCCATGTCGATCTCTATCGTGGTGGGCGGCAAGTTGTGGGGGTTGATTTCCTGCCACCACGCCGACCCGCGCCCGGTGCGTTTCCAGAGCCGCACCGCCTGTGAACTGCTGGGCAGCGTGCTGTCGCTGCAAATCGAATCCATGGAAGTGCAGGAGCGCAACGCCCGGCTGCTGGGCGTGCGCCGTCAGATCGTGCAGTTACTATCGGCCATGGCCGACCGCGACAGCGTGCGCGACGGCGCGCTGGCCCTGGGCGACACCCTGCTGGGCTTCGTGCGCGCTGATGGCGCGGCGGTCATCACCGCCTCCAGCTGCGACCTGCTGGGTGAAACGCCCAGCCAGGCGCAGGTGCTGGCCTTGACTGAGTGGCTGGCCGAACGCGGCGGCCACGAGGTGTTCCATAGCGACAACGTGGGCCGCGACATCCCCAACCTGCCGACCTTGGCCGGCGAGGTGGGCGGTGTGCTGGCCGTGGCCATTTCCGAAATTCACTCCCACTACCTGATCTGGTTCAAGCGCGAGCAGGCCCGCACGGTGGTATGGGCCGGTCAGCCGACCAAAACCGTCAGCGACACTGGGGTACTCTCGCCGCGCAACAGCTTCGACAGCTGGCAGCAGACGGTGAAGGGCTTCTCCACGCCCTGGGACGCCCTGGAAATCGAAGGCGTGGTCGAACTGCGCACCGCCGTGCTGGGCATTGTGCTGCGCAAGGCTGAAGAACTGGCGCAACTGGCCGGCGAATTGAAGCGCTCCAACAAAGAACTTGAAGCCTTCTCCTACAGCGTCTCCCACGACCTGCGCGCGCCCTTGCGGCACATCGCCGGCTATGCCGAGCTGCTGGGCGATTTTGAAGGTGAAAAACTGTCCGAGCGCGGCCAGCGCTTCCTTGACCACATCGGCGAGTCGGCGCGTTTCGCCGGCAGCCTGGTGGACAACCTGCTCAGCTTCTCGCAGATGGGCCGCTCGGCACTGCGCCTGTCCGACGTGGACCTGGGCAGCCTGGTGGAGGCCATCCGCCGCGAAATGCTGCCCGACTACGAAGGGCGCGAGGTGCAGTGGCACGTCCAGCCCCTGCCACGGGTGGTGGCGGACGCCGCGTTCCTGCACCTGGCCCTGCGCAACCTGATCAGCAACGCCTTGAAATACAGCCGCGATCGCACCCCGGCCATCATCGAAATCGGCGCCGTGGAGCAAATGGCGGAAACCGTGGTCTATGTCCGAGACAACGGCGTCGGATTTGACATGGCCTACGTCGATAAGCTGTTTGGCGTGTTCCAGCGGCTGCACCGCATGGAAGAATTCGAAGGCACCGGCATTGGCCTGGCCAGCGTGCGCCGCATCATCGAGCGCCATGACGGCCGTGTCTGGGCCCAGGGCAGCCTGGGCGAGGGGGCCACGTTCAGTTTCGCCCTGCCTCACCCGCCTGCCAGTACTACTGAATGATTTGACCGAGGCACTACATGCTCAAACCTATCCTGCTGGTGGAAGACAATCCACGAGACCTGGAACTGACCCTGGTGGCGCTTGAGCGCAGCCAGTTGGCCAACGAAGTGATCGTCATGCGTGACGGCGCTGAAGCACTGGACTACCTGCTGCGCCGCAACGCCCACGCCCAACGCCTGGGAGGCAACCCGGCCGTATTGCTGCTGGACCTCAAGCTGCCCAAGGTCGACGGTCTGGAAGTGCTCAAGGCGGTACGCGAATCGCCCGAGCTGCGCAGCATCCCCACGGTGATGCTGACCTCGTCGCGCGAAGAGCCGGACCTGATGCGCGCCTACGAACTGGGCGTCAACGCCTACGTGGTCAAACCGGTGGAATTCAAGGAATTCGTCGCGGCCATTTCCGACCTTGGGGTATTCTGGGCGGTGCTCAACGAACCACCGCCTGGCTCGCTGCGCCTGCAACGTCGCCCCACGTAAAGGGGCCTTTCCAAGAGAGATCGAAACCTGCGTATGCTGTCCAAGCCCCTGCAATTGCTGATGATCGAAGACAGCCCGCGAGATGCCGAACTGAGCCTGCTCACGTTGGAGCGGGCGGGTCTGGTGATTGAATCGACACTGGTCTTCAACCACCAGGGCGCCGAGCAGGCGCTGCGCACCCAGGTGTTCGACCTGATTCTGTGTGATTTCCTGTTGCCAGGCTCCTCCGGGGCCCAAGTGCTGCAACGGGCGCGGGAGATTGCCCCGCAAACCCCCTTCATTTTCCTCTCCGGCGTGTTTGGTGAGGAAAACGCCGTGGAGATGATGCGCCTGGGCGCCATCGACTACGTGCTCAAGCAGAACCTGCCGCTGCTGCCCAAGGCCGTCAAGCGCGCCCTGGCCGAAGTCAACGAGCGCCGCCAGCGCCTGCGCGCGGAGGAAAGCCTGCAGCAGGTGGAGGTGCGCGCGCGTCTGGCCATCGATGCGGCGCGCATGGGCGTGTGGGATTTTTCCCCGGTCAGCGGCCAACTGCTGTGGGATGAGCGCTGCCGCAGCCTGTACGGCATCGATGACGCCACGCCCATCGACATGGATTATTTCTTCGCGCATTGCCATCCCGAGGATCGTTCGCTGGTCGAGGCGCGCATGGCCCAGGCCATGTCACCTGAAGGCAGCGTCGGCTACCAGGTCGAATACCGCGCGCTGTTGCCGGACGGCGGTGAGCGCTGGCTGTCCACCAGTGGCCGGGCGTTCTTCGAAGGCCTGGTGTGCGTGCGTTTCACTGGCGTGATCCAGGACATCAGCGAACAGAAGCAGGCCACCGAGGCCCTGCAGCGCCTCAACGAACTGCTGGGCGACAGGGTGGAGAAACGCACCCGCGAGCGCGACCGCACCTGGGAGCTGTCCCGCGAGTTACTGGCGGTAATGCGCTTCGACATGTCGCCCATCGCCCTCAACCCGGCCTGGGAAAGCGCCCTGGGCTGGTCGCGCCAGGCGCTGGGGCAAATGCAGTTGTGGGAGCTGGTGCACCCCAACGACATCGGCGCCACAGTGCGCGAAACCGAGAACATCGCCAGCGGCAACGTCTCCACGCGCTTCGTCAACCGCATGCGTCATGCCGACGGTGACTACCGCTGGCTGTCCTGGACCATCGTGCCCGACGAAGACCTGATGTACGCCGCCGTGCGCGACATCACCGGCGAGCGCACGGTACTGGATGAACTGGCGGCCGCCAACGAGCAACTGCGCCAGCAGATCAACGAACGCGAGCGCATCGAAGCCACGTTGCAGCAGATGCAGCGCCTGGAAGCGGTAGGGCAGTTGACTGCGGGCGTGGCCCACGACTTCAACAACCTGCTGACCGTCATCCTCACCAGCGCCACGTTCCTGAGCCGTGACTTGGAGCGCGGGGTGATGGAAAAAGTGCAAAGTCGTCTGCACAACATTCGCGAAGCCGGGGAGCGTGGCGCCAAGCTGACGGCGCAGCTACTGGCGTTTTCGCGGCGTCAGCGTCTGGAACCAATCCCGGTCAACCTCAACGACACCGTGTTCGGCATGTTCGAACTGCTGCAGCGTACCCTGGGTGGCAGCATCTGGATCCAGACCCACACCGATGACGGCCTGTGGAGTGCGCTGGTCGACCCCACCCAGACCGAGATGATCATCCTCAACCTGGCCATCAACGCCCGCGACGCCATGCCCGGCGGCGGTACCCTGCGCCTGGCCACCCGTAACGAGGTAGTCACCCGCGCGGCGCACAGCCCCCAGGACCCGGAGCCCGGTGCCTACGTGGTGCTGTCCATCGGCGACACCGGCAGCGGCATGACCAGCGACGTGCTGGCCAAGGCCTTCGAGCCGTTCTTCACCACCAAGGACATCGGCAAGGGTTCGGGCCTGGGCCTGGCCCAGGTGTTCGGCTTTGCCAAGCAATCGGGCGGCGGCGTGGCGATCATCACTGCGCCGGGGCAGGGCACCACCGTGGAGGTCTACCTGCCCAGCCAGGACGCTAGCGCGCCACGCCCTGCCATGCCTGCGCCGGTACGCGACGAGCGCGCGGCCAGCGGGCAGGACCGCACCGTGTTGCTGGTGGACGACGACCATCAGGTGCGGGCCGTGACCGCGCAGCTGCTGGAGCGCTTGGGGTATCGGGTGCTCGAAGCTGCCAGCGGCCAGGTGGCGCTGGATATTCTCAGCGAACAGGTGGATGTGCTGCTGACCGATTACGCCATGCCTGGCATGAACGGTGCGCAACTGGCGCAAGTAGCCCGTGGGGTCTACCCGGATTTGCCCGTGGTGTTCATCACCGGCTACGCCGAGGCGGGGGGCTTGCAGGACGGTGGGCCGCTGGTGGTGCAGAAGCCCTTTCGCGATGACGAACTGGCGGACAAGCTCGAACAGGCACTGTTCGCGGAACGCCAACCCCAGGCCTGAGCGGACTCAGGCATTACCGGCTTCATCATCCAATCACGTGCGACTGGGCCATCGGCCCAGGCGGCAAGGCGGGGAACGCAGGAGACCTTAGTGGTTGTGGTCTTCTTTTTCGGGGGCAGGGCTGCCGGCCTGAATGCGTTTGTAGATCTCTTCGCGGTGAACCTGTACTTCTTTGGGTGCATCGATACCGATGCGAACCTGCATCCCCTTGACGCCGAGGATGGTGATCTTGATGTCGTCGTTGATGACGATCGTCTCGCCTACTTTACGGGTGAGTATCAGCATGTGCTGCTCCTTGCTGGGTCAGTGAGTCCACTTTTGACTTTCGGGTCGGGAATTGAGACGCACAGGACCGGATTAAATTCCCCGAACTTGCCTTGATCCGGTCTTTTCAGAATAGGAAACAATTAAGTATCAGGATGTGATGCTTGCCATTATGGCTGTTTCCGCGCGTTTGCGCCTGCCTGAATGAAAAACTTCATTGCAGATAAATAAATCGACAGGACGCGATCAAACCGTAGCCGCTGCCGAAGGCTGCGCTGGCCCTGTGTCTCGCTGCATATTGCAGTGTTCACGTCGGCCAGCGCAGCCTGGCGGCAGCGGCTACAGGTTTTGCGTTCCAGGGCTCACGGTTGCCAGTGAGTGCGCTGGCCGCTGAGCTTGCGGTCCAGGAAGCTTGCCGCGCTGATCAGCGCCAGGTGCGACAGCGCCTGCGGGGTGTTGCCCAGATGGCAGCCCTGGCGGTCGAACTCTTCGGCATACAGCCCCAGCGGGTTGGCGTAACGCAGCAACTGCTCGAACTCCAGGTGCGCCTGCTCCACCCGGCCCGCGCGCGCCAGGCATTCCACGTACCAGAAGCTGCAGGCGGTGAAGGCGCCTTCCTCGCCGTCCAGGCCATCGCCACTGCGGTACCGATACACCATGCCGTCGCGCACCAGTTCGCGCTCGATCACCGCCAGCGTCGACAGCCAGCGCGGGTCGCTGGCGCCGACGAAGCGCACCAGCGGCATCAGCAGCAGCGCGGCGTCGACGTCACGGCTGCCCAGATGCTGGACGAAATGCCCGGCCTCGGCGTCCCAGAAGTTGTCCCAGATGTCGGCATGGATCGCCTGCCGGGCTTCATCCCAGCGCGCGAAGGGCGCCGGCAGCGAGCGCTTGTTGGCCAGGCGCAGGGCGCGGTCCAGGGCCACCCAGCACATCAGCCGCGAGTGCAGGAAGTGCTGCGGGTTGTCGCGCATCTCCCAGATACCCACGTCCTTTTCCTGCCAGCGCTCGCACACCTTGTCCACCAGGGTCAGCACATTGGCCCAACCTTCGTGGGAAATCGCCTCACCGTATTTGTTGGCCAGGTACACCGCGTCCAGCAGCTCGCCGTAGATGTCCAGCTGCTTCTGGGTGTGGGCGTCGTTGCCGATGCGTACCGGTGTGGCGCCGCCATGGCCAGTCAGGTGCGGCAGTTCGCTTTCGGGCAGTTGCTCGCGGCCGTCCAGGGCGTACATCAGGTGCAGGTCGACGTGCTCCTGGCAGCAATCGCTGACCCGCTCGCGCACCCAGCGCACGTAGGCGTTGGCCTCTTCGCTGAAACCCAGGCGCATGAACGCGTAGACGGTGAATGAGGCGTCGCGGATCCAGGTATAGCGGTAATCCCAGTTGCGCGCGCCACCGGCCTGCTCGGGCAAGCCGAACGTGGGGGCGGCGATGATGCCGCCGTGTTTGCGTGAGGTGAGCAGCTTGAGCGCCAGGGCCGAGCGATGCACCATTTCCCGCCAGCGGCCACGGTAGTGGGACTGGCCCAGCCAGTCGCGCCAGTATTTGAGGGTGTGCTCGAAGCAACGCTCGCTTTGGCCGACCCGCACCAGCGGGTCATCCTCGGCGCCCAGGATGAATTCCACGCACTGGCCCTGCGACAGCTCGAAGCGCGCCAGCGCCCAGCCATCCTCGGTCGCCTGCAATGCCTGGCACGACGCCAGGCGCAGGCTCGGTTGACCCTCGGCCTGGAACAGCACGGTGTCGTCGTCCAACTGCGCCCGGGTGTCGGCACGGCTGTAGTCGTGGCGCACGCGGCAGCGCATGTGCACCTGGGCGCTGCCGTTGACCACGCGCAGGCGCCGCACCAATCGCGGGGTGTCTTCGGCGCTTTCGCCGATGGGCATCAGGTCGGTGACTTCCACCACGGCCCCGTGGTCGATCCAGCGGGTCTGCAGGATGTTGCTGTCGGGCAAATAGATTTGTTGCCGGCGTGCGTCGGGCAATTCCGGGTAGAGCTCGAATATGCCTGCTTCGGGGCTGTCCAGTACGGCAGCAAAAATCGAAGGGCTGTCGAAATCCGGCCAGCAGAAGAAGTCGACACTGCCCGTGTCGGCAATCAGTGCCGCGCTGCGCATGTCGCCGATAATGCCGTGGGCCTGGATGGGGCTTTGCTGCGTGTGGGGTTTTTCAGCCATTGTCCTTGAATCCTGGGAAGAGGCTCATGCCGCCGTCGATGAACAGGGTGGTGCCGTGCACGTAGTCGGCGGCGTCGGAGGCCAGCCACACCACGGCATTGGCCACGTCCTGGACCTCGCCCAGGCGACCATAGGGGATAAGCTCCAGCAGCTTGTGGGCGCTGTCGCCGGTGGTGGTGTCCTGATTGATGGCGGTGCTGACCGCGCCGGGGGCGATGGCGTTGACGCGGATGCGCTGGCAGCCCACCTCCTGGGCGATGCTGCGCATCAGCAGATCGACCGCGCCCTTGGAGGCGGCGTAGTTGGCATGCCCGGCCCAGGGGATCAGTTGATGCACCGAGCTCATGTGGATGATCTTGCCCAAGGCCCTGGACACCCAGGGGCGCGGGCCTTGTTTGGCAAACTGGCGAAGGGCAGCGCGTGCGCAGAGGAACTGGCCGGTAAGGTTGACGTCCAGCACCTGGTTCCAGTCGGCCAGGGTCATGTCGACGGTGGCGGCATCGCGTTGCAGGCCGGAGTTGGCCAGCAGGATATCCAGCGCGCCGAAGGTCTCGATGGTGCGGGCGAACAGTGCCTCCACCTGGTCCTCCTTGGACACATCGCCCTGCAGGGCGATGGCCTTGCCGCCGCCCTCGCGAATGCGCTCGGCCAGTGCTTGGGCAGGCTCGGCATGGCTGTTGTAGTTGACCACCACTGCCGCGCCGGCCTCGGCCAGCGCCAGCGCTGCCCCGGCCCCCAGGCCGGAGCTGGCGCCGGTGACCAGGGCCACTTGATGTTCGAGGGATATGTGCATGCCGTTCTCCAGAGCAAACCTTCACAGTCGACTCCCGGCGTGCACAAAGGGTTCAGCGCATTTCCCACCCTATAAAAACAAAGGCGGACCAGGCGTTCTCCCAGACAAAACTGGCCCGAAACAGACGGTAGGAGCCGAGCTTGCTCGCGATGCGCCGCGCGGGCGGCGCGCGATCTCGAGGACGCCACTAAAACACAGGCATGCACCTTTATGCCCCAACGCGGTTCGTAGCCGCTGCCGCCAGGCTGCGCTGGCCCTACGCCACGCTGGAGATCTCCAGGGTTCACACCGGCCAGCGCAGCCTGGCGGCAGCGGCTACAAGGACCGCGGTGGGGCTTGCAGGTGCATGTCTTGGGGGGTAGGGCGCTCTTGAGATCGAGCGCCGCCCGCGCGGCGCATCGCGAGCAAGCTCGGCTCCTACCGTCTGTTTCGGGCCAGTGTTGTCTGGGGGATGGCCTGGTCCGCCTTTGGGGTTCGGCTTTAGGACAGCACCGCTCTCAAACTGGCCTGAAACAGACGCTCGATCTCAAGGACGCCACTAAAACCCCGGCATGCACCTGTAGCCGCTGCCGCCAGGCTGCGCTGGCCCTACGCCACGCTGGAGATCTCCAGGGTTCACACCGGCCAGCGCAGCCTGGCGGCAGCGGCTACAAGGACCGCGGTGGGGCTTGCAGGTGCATGTCTTGGGGAGTAGGGCGCTCTTGAGATCGAGCGCCGCCCGCGCGGCGCATCGCGAGCAAGCTCGGCTCCTACCGTCTGTTTCGGGCCAGTGTTGTCTGGGGCATCGCCTGGTCCGCCTTTGGGGTTCGGCTTTAGGGCAGCACCGCTCTCAAACTGGCCTGAAACAGACGCTCGATCTCAAGGACGCCACTAAAACACCGGCATGCACCTGTAGCCGCTGCCGCGAGGCTGCGCTGGCCCTACGCCACGCTGGAGATCTCCAGGGTTCACACCGGCCAGCGCAGCCTGGCGGCAGCGGCTACAAGGACCGCGTTGGGGCTTGCAGGTGCATGTCTTGGGGGGTAGGGCGCTCTTGAGATCGAGCGCCGCCCGCGCGGCGCATCGCGAGCAAGCTCGGCTCCTACCGTCTGTTTCGGGCCAGTGTTGTCTGGGGCATCGCCTGGTCCGCCTTTGGGGTTCGGCTTTAGGGCAGCACGGCCCTTAGGTAAGGGGCGGTTTTACTGGTTTTGCTGTGCGCGACCTTTTCCGGTTTGCCACAGACCACCACTTTGCCGCCGGCATCGCCGGCCCCCGGGCCCATGTCGATCACCCAGTCACTCTGCGCCACCACGCGCATGTCGTGCTCCACCACGATCACCGTGTTGCCGGCGTCGACCAGGCCGTTCAGTTGCGCCAGCAAGCGGTCAACGTCGCAGGGGTGCAGCCCGGTGGTCGGTTCGTCCAGCACGTACAACGTGGCGCCGCGCTGGCCGCGTTGCAGCTCGGTGGCCAGCTTGATGCGCTGGGCTTCGCCGCCCGACAGTTCGGTGGCCGGCTGACCCAGGCGCAAGTAGCCCAGGCCAATGTCGCGCAGCACGGTCAGCGCGCGTTGAATCGGCGGCTGCTCGGTGAATACCGTGCAGGCCTGGTCCACCGTCAGTTGCAGCACCTGGGCAATGTTCAAGCCCAGGCATTGCACCTCAAGGGTCTGCGGGCTGTAGCGGGCGCCGTGGCAGGTGGGGCAGGGCGCGTAGACGCTGGGCATGAACAGCAACTCGATGCTGACAAAACCCTCGCCTTCGCAATGCGGGCAGCGGCCCTTGGCCACGTTGAAGGAAAACTGCCCGGCATCAAAACCGCGTTCGCGGGCCTGGGGCGTGGCGGCGAACAGCTTGCGCACCTGGTCGAACAGGCCGGTGTAGGTGGCCAGGTTGGAGCGCGGCGTGCGGCCGATGGGCTTCTGGTCCACCTGCACCAGGCGTTGGATGGCGGCCATGCCGCTGACGATGTGCCCGGACTCGGTTACCGGCGCGGCGTCTTCCAGTGGGTTGTCGGCTGGCTCGTCTTCCGTGGCCAGCGTGTGGCCCAGGGCGGTTGCCACCAGCTCCAGCAACGCCTGGCTGACCAGGCTGGATTTGCCCGAGCCCGAAACACCCGTGACGGCCGTGAAGGCATGCAGGGGGAAGTCCACGGCCAAGCGTTTGAGGTTGTTGCGGGTGACATCCGCAAGCTTCAGCCAGTCCCTGGGCTGGCGCCGCGGATGAGGCAGCGGCACCGCATCGCCGTACAAATGCAGGCGTGTCTGCGACTCCAGGATATCTGTCAGGCCATGGGGCGGGCCGCTGAACAGCACGGTGCCGCCGTGCTCGCCGGCCGCAGGCCCGACGTCCACCAGCCAATCGGCGCGGCGCATGGTTTCCAGGTCGTGCTCCACCACGAATAGCGAATTGCCCGCCGCCTTGAGCCGCTGCAACGCCACGAACAACGCTTCGCCATCGGCCGGGTGCAGGCCGGCCGACGGCTCATCCAGCACATAGATCACCCCGAACAGCTGTGAGTTGAGCTGGGTGGCCAGGCGCAGCCGCTGCAATTCACCCGAGGACAGCGTCGGGGTGCTGCGCTCCAGCGCCAGGTAGCCCAGGCCCAGGTCGGTAAGGGTGTGCAGGCGTTGCAGCAGGTCGTGGGCCAGGCGTTGGCCGGCCAGGTGCTTTTCCACCGACAGGCCATCGTCCTGGGCGCCGTGCTCGGCCAGGGGCTTGAGCACCTGCGCCAGGCGCGCCAGCGGCATCTGCGAGAACTGGCCGATGTCCAGCCCGGCGAAGGTCACTTTCAGCGCCTCCTGCTTCAAACGCTTGCCCTCGCACAGGGGGCAGGGCGCGCCACGCATGAACTGACTGACGCGCTTCTTCATCAGTGCGCTTTGCGAGTGGGTGAACGTGTGCAGCACATAGCGGCGGGCGCCGGTGAAGGTGCCCTGGTAGCTGGGTTCCAGCTTGCGCTTGAGCGCCTGGCGGGTTTCGGCGGGGGTAAAACCTGCGTAGACCGGCACCGTGGGTTGTTCCTCGGTGTACAGAATCCAGTCGCGCTGCTCGCGGGACAAGTCGCGCCAGGGGATGTCGACGTCATAGCCCAGGGTCACGAGAATGTCGCGCAGGTTCTGCCCCTGCCAGGCGGTGGGCCAGGCGGCCACGGCGCGTTCGCGGATGGTCAGCGAGTCGTCGGGCACCATGGTCTGCTCGTTGACCTCGTACACCCGGCCCAGGCCGTGGCATTCCGGGCAAGCGCCCTGGGGGGTATTGGGCGAGAAGTCCTCGGCGTAGAGGATGCCCATGCCCGGCGGGTAGTCGCCTACCCGCGAGTACAGCATGCGCACCAGACTGCCCAGGGTGGTCACGCTGCCCACTGAGGACCGAGTGCTGGGCGTGCCGCGCTGTTGTTGCAGGGCTACGGCGGGCGGCAGGCCGTCGATGGCGTCCACGTCCGGCACGCCCACCTGGTCGATCAACCGCCGCGCGTAGGGCGCCACCGATTCGAAGTAGCGTCGCTGGGCTTCGGCGTACAAGGTGCCGAACGCCAGCGATGACTTGCCCGAGCCCGACACCCCGGTGAACACCACCAGGGCGTCACGGGGAATATCGACATCGACGTTCTTGAGGTTGTGTTCCCGGGCGCCGCGCACACGCACGTACCCGGACTGGCCGATTGGTTTCATAAACGACTGCACCTGCAATGGCGATCACGTCTTATAACCGACCTGTCGATGCCGGCAAAGTGCGCAGCGCGGTCAAATCTGCGCGTCGAAGACGATGGTCACGTCGCCTCGATACTGGCTGCCCCGGTGTTCCAGCATGGCCGCCACGTGGGGCTGATCGACCCAATAGTGCAGGCGGGCCTGGCGAGCGGCGGCGATGGCCACGCTCTGAAACTGCAGGGCCTGGGCCTCGCCCAGCGGCAAGGGCAGTTGCTGGACGGGCGCCCCTTGATAGCGGATTTCGCCGGGCAGGGTGACCGCTACCACAATCGGCACCTGATGGCCGTTCCCAGGCTCACGAATCGAGCACTGGCCGGCCATGGGCGTGTCGCAACGCAGGTACATCTTCATCGGGGCCGATGCCCATATCTGGAACGGGTGGGTGCGCTGCAGCCGCGTGGGTACTTGCCCACCGTGCAGCCAACGCTGCCATCCGCCGTCGGGCTCCAGTACCGCACGGTCGCTGCCTGCGGGGAAGTCCACGCGCAGCTCGTGCTGCACCTTGAGCTCAAAGTTGAAGGTCAGTTCCGAATCGCTGTACTCGCCGGTGCCCAGGTCGATCTGCTGGCCTGAACCCAGGGTATAGGTGACACTGCCGCGATAGGTGCCATTGCCCAGGGCAAAAGGGTTGGGCGCCTCCAGCTCGTAGCCTACCGAGACGTTGTTGACGCTGCCCAGATAGGGCCCTATGGGCACGTCGTTGGGTTCTCGCGAGCAGGTGGCGATACCGCTCGGCACCCCCCAGGCAAATTCATAGAGGGCGGCATTGCCGGCACCCACGCGACCCTGGCAGCCGCCACGGCTGGCGCCATAGACGCCTGAATAGTTGCTGATGTTGGTAATACTGCCATCAATGCCGCCGGGTGCCAGCGATCCGCGGTTATAGCGTCGTGACAGCAGGTTGAGGCGAAATTGCAGGGGTACGGCCTGGCCGCCATTGTCGGCGGTCACGGTCACGGTCTTCCAGTTGCCATCCACGCGTTGGTAGTTGTGGCCCTCGATGGGGCCAGGGCTGACCCATTCGCGGTCGATGTTCAGTGGGAACTGAATGGTGAAGTCGCCGGGTTTGCAATGGCTGGCGTTGCCGTAGCAATAACCTGACAACGGCGTGGTGTTGACGAACCTCACGGTGTCGGGCGAGCTGACCCTGGGGGCAAACTCGGCGGTAATCGCCAGTTCACTGGCGTGCGTGGACGACCACGGCACAAGGCCCACCAGCAGCCACAACAGGCTGATGTATTCCTTTTTCACGATAGTGCTCCTTCCTGGTTGGCTCAAGAAGGCGCCATGTTCGTGCGTACAGTTTGAATTTTCTGTAGGACGTTTCCCAAATGTTGCCCGGCAGGTCGAACGTTCCATACCTGCCGGGTGCCAACTCAGATGGAAAAATTGAACGCCACGGAAATGCGCGGCCGCTCGCCGTCGTAGCGGCGTACCGAATGCAGCAGCCAGGACGGGAACATCAGCAGTGTGCCGCTTTGCGGCGTCTGCACGCTCGACGAACCGGCACCCAGGCAGCCCTCGATGCGCATGCGCAGGGCGGGGTTGAGCAGCATCGGGGTGATGCCGCGCGGGTCGACGAACTCAAGCTCGCCGCCCACTGCCGGGTCACCCGAGCGGCCGCCGTCGTCCACCCAATACACGGCCGACCAGAACGAACCGGGGTGGCCGTGCAGGGCGTTGGCGTGGCCGCGGCGGTTGATATTGGCCCAGGCGCTGTAGTTCCAGGTCAAATGTGCCTCTATCAGACCGTGTTCGGGCGAGCTGACTGCCGACAATTGGTTGGCCATCTCCTGGGCGAAGGCCAGCAGTTGAGCGCCAGCCTCGCCCGACCACTCGGTAAAGTTCTCCTCCGACTGCCAGCCGCCCACGTTACTGCGCAGCGTGCCGGGGTGCGACTCGCTACGCGCCAGGATCACCGCCTTGAGGCGCTCGTTCAGGCGTTCGTGATCGGGGTGTTGCAGGGCGGCGATCGGCGTGGGGAACAGCCGGGTGATCTTGATCTTCTCGGGATCGACCTGCGCGGGGAAGGTGGGCTGGGACATGGAGGCGGCTCGGGGCGGGTTGGTGAGGGGGGATTATCGCGCACGGGGGGGTGGGGCGCCAGTTGGGGCGTGTTTTGGGTGCATGTCTTGGTTTTTGGGGTGTTCATGAGATCGCGCGCCGCCCGCGCGGCGCTTCCCGGGCGCAGCCCGGTCCTACATTTGTTTCGGGCCAGTTTTGCCTGTTGGATCACCTGGTCCGCTCTGTTTTTTCACCACAGATCTGGAGTGAACCAACAAGGCGGACCAGGCAAAGGCACAGACATAACTGGCCCGAAACAGATGTAGGACCGGGCTGCGCCCGGGAAGCGCCGCGCGGGCGGCGCGCGATCTCATGAACACCAAAGAAACCAAGGCGTACCCCCTCAAGCCCCCACCGAAAAACCTCCCAAACCCCACCCCTACCCCCCTTGCGCCGCCACCAACCGCTGCAAAAACGTCCCCAGCGCCACCTCCTCCAACCGCAACCCCTTGCGCTGGCGCGGCTTGGGCAGCTTGGCCAACTCCCCCAGCACATAGCGCTCCAGCACCGCCGGGTGGATATAGCAGCGCCGGCACACCGCCGGGGTGTTGCCCAACGTGCGCGCCACCGCCTTGACCATCTCCACAATCTGGCGCTTGGCCTCAGGCTCCGGTTGCCAGTGCAGCTCGCGCAGCATCGACAGGGCCAGCGCGCTGCCCGCCCAGGTACGGTAGTCCTTGGCGGTGAAGTCGGCGCCGGTCAGTTCCCGCAGGTAGGCGTTGACGTCATGGGAACTGACGGTGTGCCGCTCGCCTTGCTCGTCCAAGTACTGGAACAGGTGCTGCCCAGGCAGGTCCAGGCAGCGCTTGATGATGCGCGCCAGGCGCTTGTCGCGTACCGAGACATTGTGTTCCACACCGCTTTTGCCCCGAAAGTGGAACTGGATGGCGCTGCCTTTCACCGCCACGTGGCGGTTGCGCAGGGTGGTCAGGCCGTACGAGCGGTTGTCCCGGGCGTATTGGGTGTTGCCCACCCGGATCAGCGTGGTGTCGAGCAGCGAAATCACCGTGGCCATGACCTTGTTGCGGTCCAGGCCCGGCAGCGCCAGGTGGCTGTCCAGCTGCTGGCGCAACCGCGGCAGGGCTTTGCCGAAATCCATCATGCGCGCGTACTTGTCCTCGTCACGCCATTCACGCCAGCGTGGGTGGTAGCGGTACTGCTTGCGCCCGCGGGCATCGCGCCCGGTGGCCTGCAAGTGGCCGCGCGGGTCGCTGCAAATCCACACATCGGTGTAGGCCGGCGGCACCGCCAGGGCGTTGATGCGCTTGATCTGCTCGGGGTCCTTGATGGTCGAGCCGTCGACGGCCACATAAATGAAGTGGTCGCCCTGGCGTCGCCGACGTATGCCCGGCTGGCGATCGTCAACGTAATGAAGGTCGGGTGGCAGTAACGGCACGTCGGTCAGGTCGGGCATGGCGGGCAGTTTTCCAGAAGGTCTTCAGGGTGGACCTCATCCGGGGCCGCAGGTGCCGTCGGTTTTTTGTAGGAAATGTCTGATTGGGAAATTTCGCGATTTCCTTGGGAAATGTCCGATTTTTCTCACAGGCCACGTTGCCAATACTGCGCCCCGTTGACTGCACGGACACCTGTCCAGTGTGCGGTCGCGGGGCAGGGCGATCCGAACGCGCTGCCTCCTAACTGACCTTTTACGGAGATTCACCATGAAAAGCCTGTTCCTCGCCCTGCCTTTGAGCTTGTTCGTTGTTGGCAACGCGATGGCCATCGACCCCATTGAAAAACAGGTGACCGTCACTGCTGTCATCCCCACTGACAACTTCTATGTAGAGCCGGTTGGCGGCAACTGGATGAACGACCCGCAGGAAATGGCCTGGAACTCGTTCCAGAACAGCCTGCAACCCATCAGCAAGCAACTGCAGGTCAAGAGCACCTCGGGCGCCATCTCCGCCTACCTGCTGAACCCGGCGGTGATGACCAGTGGCGTCAACAACATCGGCCTGGACGTCTCGGTGGGCGGCAAAGTGCTGACCACCACGGCGGCCGAGGTGGTGACTGCGGCCCAGGCGGCCCCGGGCACTACCGTCGCCTTCCAGGTGGCCGCCAAGGGCGCGGGTGCCAGCTACGTGGCGGGCAACTACCAGGGCGTCATCAACATGATGTTCGAAACCGTTACCCCGCCGCCGGCACCGGCACCGTGATCGGGTAGCCACCTTGAGCGGTCTTCCCCGCCAGCGCTGCAAGCGCGGGCAGGGGAGGCCTTTGCCTGTTATTTGTCAACGGCGTCTGTCATGTCCCTAGCCTTTTCCATTCGCCTTGCACTGGGCTGCTGTGTTGCCTCGCTGTGGTTTGTTCAGGCCCAGGCGGCGACAGCAGCGCCCACCCCCCTGGGTATCCTGAGCCAGGCACAAAACCTGCCCAGTGATTTCAGTGAACATTTCTTCGACGTGCCGCTGGCCGTGCGCGTCGATCTGGACGGACGCTTCCTGGGCGAAGCCATGATCGTTCTGTCGCGCAACGAAACCGTGCAATTGCTGGAGTTCACCCAGGTGGACGACAGCCATGAACCCGACGCCACCCGCCAGCGCTGGCGCGACCTGCTGGTGGAAGGGCGGCCCCTGGGCAATTGCCTGAAAGACTGTGCCCAGGACCTGGTGGCCCTGCACTACAGCCTGGTCAACTCGCAGTTGTCCATCCTCACCCGCGCCGTGGAGCAGGACCCCGCCCAGTTGCGTTACTACTCGTTGCCCGAGCAGGGCAGCCGCGGGCTGCTGATGCGCAACCAGTTGAACCTGGCCCGCGACGGCCAGCAGACCAGTGGCCGTTATGCCCTGCAAGGGCAGACCAGCCTGGGCAACTGGACCGGCTTGGCCAATGCCCAGGCTGACCGCAGCAACGAAATCGGCGCGCAAAGCCGCCATCGCATCGATCAGTTGTATGGCGAGCGCGTCAGCCAGGAACATTTCTTCCGGCTCGGCTATTTCACCCCCAGCTCCCAAGGGCTGACGCGTCAGCCGCGGTTGATGGGGTCAAGCCCCGACTCCACGGTAGGCGTGATGTACGGCAGCAGTGACAGCCTTGCCATCAATAACGGCGCACCCAGCAGCACCCCGATCTACGTCACGCCCAACCGTCCCGGCGTGGTCGAGATCTACCGCAACGGCCAGTTGATCAACAGCCAGCCGGTGCAGGCCGGCCTGCAGACCATCGATACCCGCGTGCTGCCCGGCGGTATCTATGAGGTGGAAGTGCGTTTGGTGGAAGACGGCCAGGTGAGCTCGCGCAGCAATGAATTCATCTACAAGCCGGGCAACTGGGCCAACCCCGAGCAGCGCTGGCGCTACAACGTGTTTGCCGGCCAGCAGCGCGACCTGCTCAGCAACTGGGAAAACGACAACCAGAGCCACGGCCTCAGCGCCGGCGTGCTGACCAATTACCTGTTGCACCCGCGCGCGGTGGTGGGCCTGTCGGCGCAACGGGTGGACGATCAGATGCAGTACGGCACTTCGCTGGACTGGGACCCCCACGACCGCTTCAAGTTGTTCGGCAACCTGTATCACACCCAGGACCAGGGCAACGGCTTCGACCTGCAGGGTATCCTCAACTATGACCGCGGCAGCCTGGTGGCCAGCCACACGCGTGCCTGGACCGAACCGCCCAAATGGGATCGCCGTGAACCGGTACGCCGCTACCGCAGCGCCCAGGGCGGGCAGACTGCACAGAGTTCGCTGTCACTGAGCCACCGCGTCAGTCGGGAAAACACGGCCAGCGCGCGCGTCTCCCACAGCAGCGGAGCCATCCAAGGCCTGAGCCTGGACCTGGGCTGGGCCTACTACGGCAAGGTCAAGGGTTCGGACGCCACCTGGCGGCTGTCGGTGTTCGACCGTCCCGGCACCTACAGCTCCGACAACCAGCGCAACCGCGGCGTCAACCTCAGCCTGAGCCTGGCATTGGGTACGCCTGGCCGACGCTTGTCCGCCAGCCTGGGCAGCCAGGCCGCCCGCGATGGCGGGCGCGACCACACCGCCACGCTGACCCTGCAGCAGGACTTGCAGCACCACACCCTGCGCAGTGTGTCGGGCTCGGTGTCGGCTGACCGCTACGGGGCTGGCCTGGGGGCCAACACCCAGTTCCAGAACGCCTACGTGTTTGGCGATGCCTACGCGCAAAACTCGTCCTACAACGGCGATATCTCTGCCGGTCTCAACCTGGAAAGCACCCTGGCGCTGGGGGCGGGGCACGTGGCCCTCAGCGGCCAGTACGCACCGTATGAAGCAGGCCTGATCGTTGACGTGGATTCGGACGTGGCGCAACTGCGGCTGCGCGGTGACGACATTTCCGGCGCCAGTGCCCTGCTGCACCCGGGCCGCAACGTGATCCCGGTACAGGCCTACAAGTCGGGCAGCGTGCAGCTGGACTTCGTTGGCAGCGACGCCCACGCCGCGACCATCCAGCCGTCCAGCCTTGCGTACCACCTCAACAAGGGCGGCGTGGAATACCGCACCGTGCGGGTCATGCGCACGCTGACGGTGCTGGGCCGCTTGCTGGATGTACAGGGCCAGCCACTCAAGGGCGCGCTGGTGATCAACCACGCCAGCCGCAGCGTCAGTGAGGCCGATGGCTTCTTCGCCGTGGAGATGAGCGAGTCCACCCCCACCCTGGAGGTGCGCCACCAGGGCGCGCGCCTGTGCTTCCTGCGCCTGGACGCCAAGCACGCACGTCGCGAAAACGAAGTGCTGCTGGTCGGCGATCAGCGGTGCTCAACCGACACCCTGGCAGCGGCGCAGGGGGGCGATGGCGAAGGGGCGTGAGCCGCATCTCGGAAATTTCGACGTGAGGATTAGGAAATGCCCTACATCCTCCGTCGAGCTACCTACCAATAATAAACGTCGGGGCTGGCCATTTGGCAGTGCCGATCCATTTCCTCAAGGTCGATCATCATGAAGCGTTTCATCCTTGCCATGGCCTGTTTGCTGCCAGGCCTTCTGCACGCGGCGCCGCAGCTCAACATCGGCGGGCTCTACGATTACCTGGACGGCAACCGCAGCACCCACCTCAAGCGCATACGCAACGGGGGTGACAGTACCGCCTTCGTCAAGGTCAGCGTGGCAGAGATCATTTACGAGGCCGACGGCACCACGCGCGAGGTGCCCATGGAGGGCCTGCCGGCGGACCAGCGCGCCCTGGTGGCCAGCCCTGCACGGCTGATCGTGCCGGCCAACGGCATGCAGGCCGTGCGCCTGCTGTACCGCGGCGAGCGCCTGCACGAGCGCTATTTCCGCGTGCGCTTCATTCCCGTATTGCCCCAGGCCAACGACGACTTCGCCCTGACCCAGGAGGAAAGCAAACAGTACGAAGACTCGCTCAAGGCGGGGGTCAACATCCTCGCCGGCTACGGTTCGCTGGTGTTCGTGCGCCCGCTGCACACCCGCTTCGACACCCAGGTGGTGCAGCAAAGCGGCCGTTTCCTGGTGCCCAACCAGGGCAACAGCACCGTGGTGCTGGACCATTTCAACGATTGTGAAGCAGGGGGGCAGAACTGTGAGGTGGCCACCAAGCACCACTTGCTGCCCGGTACCCGCCGCGCCTTCGACAAACGCCCGGGCCGCGAATACCGCTTCGAGGTGATCGAGGGTGATCAGTCGCGCCAGGTCGAGTTCAAGGGGTGAACGACGGTTTGGGCGGCGCACGCGAGGTGGCTATGTACAGAGCGATAATTGTCGACGATCACCCCTTCATTCGCTCCAGCGTGAGGATGTTGCTGGAAAAGATGAAAATCCTGGTGGTGGCCGAGGCCGACAATGGCAGCGACGCGATACACCTGGTGCGCGACCACACACCGGACCTGGTGGTGCTGGATATTTCCATGCCCAACATTGATGGCATGGAGGCGATTTCGCGCATCAAGGCACTCAGCGCGCGGGTGAAGATCCTGGTGCTGACCTCCCAGTCGCCTGACTACTTCTCTCTGCGCTGCATGAAAATGGGTGCCGCCGGCTACGTCTCCAAGGCCGAAGACCTGGAGGAGTTGATGAAGGCGGTGCAGGCCGTCAAGAGCGGCTACTCCTATTTCCCCGACGTGTCCTTCAGTTCGGTGCATCGCGGCGACAGCCTGGACAGTGAGTCGCAATGCCTGGCACGCCTGACCGATCGCGAACTGCTGATCCTGCAGCACCTGGCGCGAGGCTACAGCAACAAGGCCATCGGTGACGCCATGTTGCTTAGCAACAAGACAGTCAGCACCTACAAGGCTCGCCTGATCGACAAGCTGCGGGTCAAATCCCTGGTTGACCTGGCGGATCTGGCCAGGCGCCATTCCCTCGTCTAGGAAAGACCGGCCATGAGTGCACGGATGTTTTGCTGGCTGTGGTTGTTGTTGAGTCAATGGACGGTGGCCGCAGTGGCCGATGAGGCATCGCCGCGGCTGTATGGGCGCTCCACCCTGGTGGCCGAGCAGATCGCGCCGCTGGATCTCACCGACGCCGACCGGCGCTGGCTGTGGCAGCAACGGGTGCTGCGCCTGGGCGTCAGCCAGCCCGAATACGCGCCGTTCGACATTCTGGGCACCGGCCGCGAGTACGAGGGCATCACCGCCGATTATGCGGGGCTGCTGGCGGGGCTGTTGCACCTGGAAGTGCAGGTGGTGCGCTACCCCAGCCGTGCCGAGGCGCTGGCGGCAGTGCGCGATGGCGAGATCGACCTGCTGGGCACCTCCAACGTGTTCGAGGCGGCCACCGCCAACCTGGTGCTGTCCCAGGCCTACGCCCAGGATCAGTCGGTGCTGGCCACCCGCAGCGACGATCATACGGCGCTGCTCAGCGGCCTGCGCGACCGGCGCCTGGCGATGCAGGAGTTCTACCTGCCGCGCGCGATGGTCCAGGACCTGTACCCCGAGGCTCACGTGCAGTTATATCCCTCCACGCTGGCGGCGCTGGGAGCGGTGGCATTCGGTCAGGCCGACGTGTTCCTGGGCAACGCCCTGGGGGCCTACTACCAAATCTACAAGGGGCAGCTGGGCGGGCTGCACCTGAGCCATTTCGTGCCGGTGCAAAGCAATTATTTCGGCTTTGCCATGGCCACCGGCAACAGCCGCCTGCTGACCCTGGTGAACATCGCCCTGGAGGCGATCCCCGAGCAGGAGCGTCAGGCTATCCTGGGCCGCTGGAGCGTGGGCGGTTTCAGTATCGGCCAGCGTCGCCCGCTGGAGCTGACCGCCGCCGAGCAGCGCTGGCTGGACGCGGCGCCTGCGCTCAAGGTATTGATGGACGAGCAGTTCCTGCCCCTGAGCTACCGCGACGGTCAAGGCCGTTATCGGGGCATCAGCGCCCAGGTCCTGGAGCTGATCGGGCAAATGACCGGCCTGACCTTCGACGTCGAATCGGGCCTGACGCTGGCGCAGATGAGCGAACGAGTGCAGGGCGGCCAGGCCGACCTGATCGCCGCTTTGCCGCAGAGCCGCGCCCGCGAGGAGGAGCTGGGCTTTACCCGCGCCTACATGAGCAGCCCGCGGGTGCTGGTGACGCGGGACAAGGAACAGCAGCCGGCATCTCTGGAGCAATTGGATGGCAAACGCCTGGCGCTGATCCATGGCAGTTTCATGCTCGATCAGGTGATGGACCAGTACCCCGGCATCACCCGCCTCGAGGCGCGCAGTGCCGACCACGCCCTGACCCTGGTCGCCGATGGCGCGGCCGATGCCGCGGTGTTGACGCTGATTGGTGCCCGCTACCGGATTTCCCGCCAATACCCGGGCCGTCTGCGCATCAATGCCACCTTGCCGGTGCGGCCGGCCAGCCTGGCCTTTGCGGTGTCGCGCCAGGCCCCCGAGCTGCTGTCGATCCTCAACAAGGCTTTGCTGGCCATCCCGCCCCAGGAATTCAACGACCTGGCGGCGCGCTGGCGCGGCGAGGTGGTGCTGGAAGAGAGTTTCTGGGTGCGCCACCGCTGGCACATCACCCAGGCGCTGATCATGGGCGCCGTGCTGTGGGCGATGGTGCTGGGCTGGGTCACGCAGCTCAAGCGCCAGGCCACCCGGCGTGCGTTCGCCGAGCGGGCCTTGACCGACCAACTGGAGTTCATGCGCGTGATGATCGACGGCACCCCGCACCCCCTGTACGTGCGTGACCGCGACGGCAACCTGGTGACGTGCAACACCAGTTACCTGGAAGAGCTGCAGGTCACCCGCGACGAGGTCATCGGCAAGCCGGTGGCGCACACCGTGACCTTCACCTTCGAGCAGGCCGAGGCCTACCAGCAGGCGTATCTGCAGGCCATGGAAGCGGGCACCAAGGTGGTGGACGATCGTGAAGTGCGCTTGCGCAATGGCGACAGCAAGACCATCTACCACTGGGTGTTGCCGTATCGGGCGGGCGGCGGCCACATCGCCGGGCTGATCGGTGGCTGGATCGACGTCACCGACCGCCAGCGGCTGTTGCAGGCCTATCAACAGGCCAAGGAAGCCGCTGAAGCGGCGAACCACGCCAAGACCGTGTTCCTGGCCACCATGAGCCATGAAATACGCACGCCGATGAACGCGATCACCGGCATGCTCGAACTGGTCCTGAAGAAGTCCGAACAGGGCTGCCACGACCACGCCTCCATTGAAGTCGCGGCCAACGCCGCCAATGGCTTGCTGGTGTTGATCGGCGACATTCTCGACATCACCCGCATCGAATCCGGGCAGTTGACCCTCGAACCGCGGCCCACCGACCTGATGAAACTGGTGGAGGGCGTGGTGCGGCTGTTCCAGGTGCAGGCCCGGCACAAGCGTGTGCGCCTGCTGCTGCAGGTGCAAGGCAACCTCGACAGGGCGGTGAACATCGACCCGCTGCGCTTCAAGCAGATTGTCTCCAACCTGGTCAGCAACGCCGTCAAGTTCACCCAACAAGGGCAGGTGCGGGTGCAGATCGACCTTGCGCCCGACGAGCTGGGGGTAGGCGTGCGCCTGGCGGTGGTGGACACCGGCGTGGGCATCCCGCCGGCCGAGGTCTCCAAGCTGGGCACCGCGTTCGCCCAGGCCAGCAACAACCAGCATTCGGCCCGTGAGGGCTGTGGCCTGGGGCTTAACATCAGCCGCACCCTGTGCGCCATGATGGGCGGCACCCTGCAACTGGACAGCACCTTGGGCGAGGGCACCTGCGTGACACTGGCGGTGCACCTGCCGTGGGCAGTGGGCGCGCCCCAGGCTGAGCTGGCGGCGCTACCGCCCAAGGGGCGCAGCTTGAACATCCTGGTGGTGGACGATTACCGAGCCAACCGCATCCTGCTGCAACAGCAACTGGTGTACCTGGGCCACCGCGTCACCCTGGCCGAGAATGGCGAGGAGGGCCTCAAGTGCTGGCTGGCCGGCGGTTTTGATCTGGTCATGAGCGACTGCAACATGCCAGGCCTGGACGGCTATCAGCTGGTCAAGGCGATTCGCGTTCATGAGCGACGCCACGGCACCAGGCCCTGCCGCGTGCTCGGCTTTACCGCCAATGCGGTGCCCGAAGAGCGCGAGCACTGCCTGTCGGCGGGCATGGATGACTGTCTGTTCAAGCCCTTGAGCCTGACCGACCTGGCGATGGCATTGCAGCGGGACGATGAGGTCCAACCGCACTCCCTGCCGTCGACGGAGGAGGGCATCGATCTGGGCACCCTTCAGGAACTGACGGCCGGGGACACCGATGCGCTCAAGGCCCTGCTGGGCGATTTGATCGAGTGCTGCCGGGACGATCTTGACCGGCTGGTGACGTTGGGCAATGACGCGGACTGCACGGTACTGGCCGACCTGGCGCATCGCATCAAGGGGGGCGCGCGGATCATCAAGGCGATGGCGTTGATGGCGGCATGCGAACAGCTGGAGGTGGCGTGCGCCCAAGGCCAGCACCCCGTGGCGCCGACACTGATCACGCGACTGCGCGATGCCCTGGGTGACCTGACAGCGCAGCTGGAACGGCGCTGTCAGGCGTGAAAACGAAGTGTGGCGCCGTTACGGCGGGCGCCCACCAGAGGCCGTTACTTGTTGTACTTGTCCAGCCGGCTTTTAACCCGGTCGGTGATCTCGATGCAGTCCTTGACGTTGCCCTTGTCGCGGGCGGCGCTGGCCGAATCGATGTCCTTGCCCACCAGCTCATGCACCTTGGGGTCGGTGGTGGCGGCGCTGTTGATGCGGTCCTGCAGGCGCTGGATATTGGCGTCACAGGTTTCGGTGTCACTGGCAGCGCTGGCCTGGAAACTCAGCGCGCCTGCCAGCAGTAACAGCCCACAGCCTAACATTCGCTTCATGGATGACGTCCTCGATCAGTGGGTAGAACCATCTCGTTTGGGACAAGCACAGCCAGTATAGATGGCTTATTTTGTACGACAGATGTTGTGGTGGCTTGGTTCAGAGAAACTGCAGCCCCGACACCAATCCCCAGCCAAACCTCCAAGGCGGCCCAGGCAATCCCACAGACATAACTGGCCCGAAACAAATGTAGGAGCTGCCGCCAGGCGGCGATGCGCCGCGCGGGCGGCGCGCGATCTCGAGAACGCCGCAACCCTAAAGGCATGCACTTCTACGCCCCACCGCAATCCGTAGCCGCTGCCGCCAGGCTGCGCTGGCCCCAAGCCTCACTGAAAATCTCCAGGGTTCACACCGGCCAGCGCAGCCTGGCGGCAGCGGCTACGGACCGCGGTGTGGCGTAAAGGTGCATGCCGGTGTTTTGGTGGTGTTCATTAGACCGCGCGCCGCCCGCGCGGCGCATCGCCGCCTCACGCGCAGCCCGGCTCCTACATTTGTTTCGGGCCAGTTATGCCTGTGGCATTGCCTGGTCCGCCTTGGATGCCTGGCTGACGATTGTTGGGTTGTCAGCAAACAATTGGTTAATGTATATAATCATTAACTGATTTACCCATGTGCCCGACAATCACAACAAGAGATGCACACCATGCCTGCTTCCCGCGCGTTATCGCGACCGGTCCTCACCGTCGCGCTTTGCTGTGCCGTGGCCTTGCTCGAAGGCTTCGATCTGCAATCCACCGGTATCACCGCACCGTTTCTGGCCAAGGCCTTCGGCCTGACCCCGGCCCAGCTGGGCTGGGTATTCAGCGCAGGTTTACTGGGCCTGCTGCCGGGCGCCTTCCTGGGCGGCTGGCTGGCCGATCGGGCAGGGCGCAAGCGCACCTTGCTGGGTGCGGTGCTGCTGTTCGGCGTGTTTACGCTATTCACCGCCCACGCCGGCAGCTACCCCAGCCTGTTGCTGGCCCGGCTGTTGACCGGCCTGGGGCTGGGGGCGGCGCTGCCGATCATCATTGCCGTGGCCAGTGACGCGGCCTCGCCGCGGCTGCGCAACACTGCGGTCAGCCTCACCTACTGTGGTGTGCCCTTGGGCGGTGCGCTGGCTTCGCTGATCAGCCTCAGCGGCGTGGGCGAAGACTGGCGCAACGTGTTCTACGTGGGTGGCCTGGCGCCGCTGTTGGTGGCGGTCGCGCTGATGCTGTGGCTGCCTGGCGCCGCCGTGGCGGTGGTGGGCGATCAACGCCAGGGCTCGCCTGCCGCGCGCCTGTTCACCCAAGGCCGAGCGCGGCGCACGCTGCTGCTGTGGCTGGCCTGCTTCTTTACCCTCACGGTGTTGTACCTGCTGCTCAACTGGTTGCCGTCGCTGTTGATGGCCAAGGGATTTGACCGTGGCCAGGCGGGGTGGGTGCAGGTGCTGTTCAACATCGGCGGGGCAGCGGGCTCGTTGCTGACCGGACGGCTGATGGACCGTGGCCGTACCGGGCTGGCCGTGGCCATCGCCTACCTGGGCATGCTGCTGTCGCTGGCCGGGCTGGGCCTGGCCACCGGGTTCACCGGCATGGCCCTGGCCGGGATGGTGGCCGGCTATTGCTGCATCGGTGGCCAGTTGGTGCTGTATGCCTTGGCCCCGCGCGTGTACCCGGCAGACATCCGCGCCACCGGCGTGGGCGCCTGCGTGGCCGTGGGGCGCCTGGGCTCCATGGCCGGGCCGCTGGCGGCCGGGCAGATTCTGGCGGCGGGCGCAGGTGTCAGCGGGGTACTGCTGGCGGCTGCGCCCGGGCTGGTGGTGGCAGCGGTTGCCGCATTGGCGCTACTCGGCGAGGGCAGGGCGCAAGCGATGGAAGCAAAATATAGTTAACAACATTAATCATTAATTGACGTAACTGTTTTTGCCGGTTAACGTCTAGTCATCCGCAACACACAATCCCAGAACAAGAGGTGTGAGATGAGCCGCTACGAAAACCGCTGGCAGACCGTGACCGTCGACGTCGAAGACGGTATCGCCTGGGTAACCCTCAACCGCCCGGAAAAACGCAACGCCATGAGCCCCACCCTCAACCGGGAAATGCGCGACGTGCTGGAAACCGTCGAGCAGGACGCCGACGCCCGCGTGCTGGTGCTGACCGGTGCCGGCAGCGCCTGGACCGCCGGCATGGACCTCAAGGAATACTTCCGCGAAGTGGACGCCGGCCCCGAAATTCTGCAAGAGCGCATCCGCCGCGACGCCTCGGAGTGGCAGTGGAAACTGCTGCGCCTGTACAGCAAGCCCACCATCGCCATGGTCAACGGCTGGTGCTTTGGCGGCGGCTTCAGCCCGCTGGTGGCGTGCGACCTGGCCATCTGCGCCGACGAGGCCACCTTCGGCCTGTCGGAAATCAACTGGGGCATCCCGCCGGGCAACCTGGTCAGCAAGGCCATGGCCGACACCGTGGGCCATCGCCAGTCGCTGTACTACATCATGACCGGCAAAACCTTCGAAGGCCCCAAGGCAGCCGAAATGGGCCTGGTGAACAAGAGCGTGCCGCTGGCGCAACTGCGTGAAGAAGTGATCCTGCTGGCCCGTGACCTGCTGGACAAGAACCCGGTGGTGCTGCGCGCGGCCAAGAACGGCTTCAAGCGCTGCCGCGAGTTGACCTGGGAGCAGAGCGAGGATTACCTGTACGCCAAACTCGACCAGGCGCAGCTGCGCGACCCCGAGCATGGGCGCGAGCAGGGCTTGAAGCAGTTCCTGGATGACAAGAGCATCAAGCCTGGGTTGCAAGCCTACAAACGCTGAAGGCACCTCGCCCGTGACACAGCCCTGTAGGAGCCGCGCTTGCGCGCGATGGCGCCATGCCTGACACACGGCAGCGTCTTCATCGCGACCAAGGTCGGCTCCTACGGTCCGCGTCACGGGCATCCCCCATTCATGAGGAAAGCAACCATGTTCGAAGTCCCTCTGCTGATCGCAGGCCGTGCCGTTGGCGCCCGCGATGGTCGTACGTTCGAGCGCCGCTGCCCGATGACCGGGCAGGTGGTGTCGGTGGCTGCCGCCGCTACCCTGGAAGACGCCGACGCCGCGGTCACTGCGGCCCAGGCAGCCTTCCCAGCCTGGGCCGCGCTGGGCCCCGGCGAGCGCCGTAACCGCCTGCTGCGCGCCGCCGAGCTGATGCTGGCGCGCAGCAGCGAATTCATGGCCATGGCCGCCGAAACCGGGGCCATGGCCAACTGGTATGGCTTCAACGTGCAACTGGCCGCCAATATCCTGCGCGAAGCCGCTTCCCTGACCACCCAGGTTCAGGGCCAGGTCATCCCCTCCGATGTGCCCGGCAGCTTCGCCATGGCCCTGCGCCAACCGTGCGGGGTCATCCTCAGCATTGCGCCGTGGAATGCCCCGGTGATTCTTGCCACCCGCGCGATCGCGTTGCCGCTGGCATGCGGCAACACCGTGGTGCTCAAGTCCTCGGAACTGAGCCCCGCCGTGCATCGCCTGATTGGCCAGGTGCTGGAAGACGCCGGCATCGGCGCCGGCGTGGTCAACATCATCAGCAATGCGCCGGCCGATGCCGCGGCCATCGTCGAACGGCTGATCGCCCACCCGGCCGTGCGCCGGGTCAACTTCACCGGTTCCACCCATGTGGGTCGCATCATCGGCCAGGTTGCGGCCAAGCACTTGAAACCCGCCTTGCTGGAACTGGGCGGCAAAGCCCCGTTCCTGGTATTGGCCGACGCTGACCTGGACGCCGCGGTAGAGGCGGCCGCTTTCGGTGCCTATTTCAATCAGGGCCAGATCTGCATGTCCACCGAGCGCCTGATCGTCGACGCCACGGTGGCCGACACCTTCGTCGCCAAGCTGGCGCGCAAGGTGGCGGGGCTCAAGGCCGGTGATCCGGCCGACAGCAGCTCGGTGCTGGGCTCGCTGGTCGATCCTTCGGCCACCACGCGTATTCAGGCGCTGGTGGACGACGCGGTGAACCAGGGCGCCACCCTGGTGTGTGGCGGCCAAGCCCAGGGCAGCCTGATGCAGCCGGTGCTGCTGGACCATGTGCAACCGGCCATGCGCCTGTACCACGAAGAGTCCTTCGGCCCGGTGGCCGTGGTGTTGCGCGCCGACGGCGACGAGGCCCTGCTGGCGCTGGCCAACGACTCGGCGTTCGGCCTGTCGGCGGCCATCTTCAGCCGTGACACCTCGCGCGCACTGGCCCTGGCCCAACGCCTGGAATCGGGCATCTGCCACATCAACGGCCCCACCGTGCACGACGAGGCGCACATGCCTTTCGGCGGCGTGAAAGCCAGCGGCTACGGCAGCTTCGGCGCGACCGCCGCCATCGAGCAGTTCACCCAACTGCGCTGGGTCACGATTCAGAACGGAGCGCGCCACTACCCCATCTGACTGCGTGCAACACCTGCATCCGATCTACCTGCTTCCAATAACAACAGCCCGGCAGAGGGATATCACGTGAATCGTTCAACGCAAACGGCGCCGTGGCGCGCCGTGAACATCGGCCACCCGCAAGTGCAGGTCGATGAAGTGCAGGGCGTGCTGCACATGCGCGCCCTGGAGCCGCTGCAGGCCCACCCGCAGCGTTTGATGGAGCGCTTGCTGCACTGGGCCGATGTGCGCCCGCAGCAGACTTTCGCCGCCCGACGCGCAGCCGATGGCCAGTGGCAGCGCATCAGCTATTCCGACATGCTGGCCCGCACGCGCGTCATCGCCGCGCATTTGCTGCGCTTCGACCTCAGCGCCGAGCGGCCGCTGGTGATCCTGTCCGGCAATGACCTGGAGCACCTGCAACTGACCTGCGCCGCGCTGTACGCCGGCATTCCCTACTGCCCGGTGTCGCCAGCGTATTCGCTGGTGTCGAAGGACTACGGCAAGCTGCGGCACATCATCGACACGCTCACCCCCGGCCTGGTGTTCGCCGCCGATGACAGTTTTGCCGCCGCCATTGCTGCCGTGGTGCCGGCCGAGGTGCCGTTGGTGTTCACCCAAGGGCACGCGGGGCAGGCGTTCAGCGATCTGCTGGCCGAGGTCGACACAACCCCGGCGGACCTGGCCTTCGAGGGGCTGACCGCTGACTGCATCGCCAAATTCCTGTTCACCTCCGGCTCCACCAAGATGCCCAAGGGCGTGGTCACCACCCAGCGCATGCTATGCGCCAACCAGCAGATGCTGCTGCAGACTTTCCCCGAGTTCGCCGACCAGCCGCCGGTGCTGGTGGACTGGCTGCCCTGGAACCACACCTTCGGCGGCAGCCACAACGTGGGCATCGTCTTGTACAACGGCGGCACCCTGTACATCGACGACGGCAAGCCAACCCCGCAGCTGTTCGGTGAAACCCTGCGCAACCTCGGCGAGATCTCGCCCACGGCCTACCTCACGGTGCCCAAGGGCTGGGAAGAGCTGGTCACGCAACTGGAGCAGGATGGCGATCTGCGCGAGCGCTTCTTTGCGCGCATGAAGCTGTTTTTCTTCGCCGGTGCCGGCCTCTCGCAATCGGTATGGGACCGCCTGGAGCGGGTGGCCGTGCAGCATTGCGGCGAGCGTATCCGCATGATGGCGGGCCTGGGCATGACCGAGACCGCACCGTCGTGCACCTTCACCACCGGGCCGTTGTCGGTGGCCGGCTACGTCGGCCTGCCCGCGCCAGGCTGCGAGGTCAAGCTGGTGCCGTGCGACGGCAAGCTGGAAGTGCGCTTTCGCGGGCCGCATGTAATGCCCGGCTACTGGCGCTCGCCACAGCAAAGCCGGGAAGCCTTTGACGAGCAGGGCTTCTACTGCTCGGGGGATGCGGTGCGGCTGGCAGACCCGGGCAATCCGCAACTGGGCTTGATGTTTGATGGGCGTATCGCCGAGGACTTCAAGCTGTCGTCAGGGGTGTTCGTCAGCGTCGGGCCGTTGCGCACGCGCGTGGTGCTGGAGGGCGCGCCCTACGTGCATGACGTGGTGGTGCTGGGGCCGGATCGCGAGCGCCTGGGGTTGCTGATTTTTCCGCGGCTGGATGAGTGCCGGCAGCTCGCCGGGCTGGGGGCGCAGGCCAGCGTGGCGCAGGTGTTGAGTGCTGGCCCTGTGCAAGCCTGGTTGGCCGAGCTGTTGGGGCGACTGAATCTGCAGGCCACCGGCAGTGCCAGCCGGGTCGAATGGGCCAGCCTGGCGCATGAGCCGCCGTCGATTGACCGTGGCGAAATCACCGACAAGGGGTCGATCAACCAGCGGCAGGTGTTGCAGTGCCGGGCTTCGTTGATTGATGGGTTGTATCAGGGAGAGGAGGAACGCGTGCTGGCCCTGTAGCCGCTGCCGCCAGGCTGCGCTGGCCCTGTGCCTCGCTGAAAATCTTCAGGGTTCACGCTGGCCAGCGCAGCCTGGCGGCAGCGGCTACAGCGTCAGCCCTGATACACCTTGCGCAACAACCCCAAGAGTTGCCCGCGTTCTTCTCCACTCAGGTTCGCGGTGGCCTCCTGGTCACTGCTGGCCGCCACGTCCTGCAGCTCCTTGAGCAACGCTTCCCCGGCCTTGCTCAAGAACAGCCCATACGATCGCTTGTCCGGCTTGCAGCGCACCCGCAACGCCAACCCACGTTCTTCCAGCTTGTTCACCATTGGCACTACCTGCGGCGGCTCGATGGCCAGCGCCTTGGCCAGTTCTGCCTGGGTGGGGCCGGGGTTGCGGGCGATGATCGCCAGCGCGGAAAACTGCGCAGGCCTCAGGTCATAGGCATTGAGCTTTTCCACCAGGTGCTGGAACACCTGAATCTGCGCGCGGCGCAGGGCATAACCGATCAGGTCGTCGAGCACGCCGGTTTCCAGCGTGTCGGGGGAGGGGTGCGGCGTGCTGGGTGTGGCCATGGCGTCCGGCTTTCATTGTTGGAATCGTTAAGCAGTATAACGGTTCCAGTGCTGTGGGGCACCTTTCACAACCGCGCTTGTGGATGTCCACATGGTTGTCCTGTAGGAGCGGACCGTGTCCGCGAAGGCTACACCGCGTGCGCCCTGAAATACTGCGGCGGCTGCTTCGCGGGCACGGCCCGCTCCTACCAGGTTGCGGTGATCCGTCGGGGACACGTTGACGGCGGGAGGAAGGGCAGATGATACTGGGCTCAAATTCATATAGATGACTACATAACTATAAAGAGCGAGTCCTCCATGAACAGTCTTTCCAGTGACGAGCGCTTGCCGCTGTATCAGCGCCTGCGCGACCAGCTTGCCGAACAGATCGCCAACAACCGTTGGCCCGCCGGCACAGCCATCCCCACCGAAGCGGCGCTGGCTGCCGACTACGGCCTGTCCGTTGGCACCGTGCGCAAGGCCATCGACCAACTGGTCAGCGAGTCCTTGCTGGAGCGCCAACAGGGCCGTGGCACCTTCGTGCGGCGCCCGCAGTTCCTGTCTTCGCTGTTCCGCTTTTTCCGCTTCCAGGACGCCGATGGCGTACGCCAAGTGCCGGAAAGTCGCATTCTTTCCAACGAAGCGCTGACCGCGCCCGGCGAGGTCAGCCAGGCGCTGGCCCTTGAGCCCGACGCCCAGGTGATCCGCCTGCTGCGCCTGCGGCTGTTGAGCGGCCAGCCACTGCTGGTGGAAGAAATCTGGCTGCCGCTGGAACCCTTCGCCGCCATCCTGGACCACGACCTCAATGCCCAGGGCCCGCTGCTGTACCCCATCTACGAAAGCCTGTGCGGGCAGGTGATCGCCGCTGCCGACGAAACCCTCACCGCCGAAGCCGTCAGCGAAGTGCATGCCCGCCTGCTGCGCGTCGACGCGGGCAGCCCGGTGGTGGTGATCGAGCGCCTGGCGCGCAACTACGCCGGCCACCCGCTGGAGTGGCGGCGCTCGTGGGGCCACGCCCGGCACTTCCGCTACAGCGTCGAAATTCGCTGATCCGTTGACCGATAAGGATAAGAAAAACATGTTCACCTGGTATCGAGACGTGACTGCGCGCGAGCGCAAGACCTTCTGGGCCTGCTTCGGCGGCTGGGCGCTGGACGCCCTGGAAGTGCAGATGTTCGGCCTGGCCATCCCCGCGCTGATCGCCGCCTTTGCCCTGAGCAAGGGCGAGGCGGGGATGATCAGCAGCATCACCCTGATCACCTCGGCGCTGGGCGGTTGGCTGGGCGGCACCTTGTCCGACCGCTACGGCCGCGTGCGCACGTTGCAGTGGATGATTGTGTGGTTCTCGCTGTTCACCTTCGCGTCGGCCTTCGTCACCGATTACAGCCAGTTGCTGGTGGTCAAGGCCTTGCAAGGCTTTGGCATCGGCGGTGAGTGGGCGGCTGGCGCGGTGCTGATGGCCGAGACCATCCAGGCCCGCTATCGCGGCAAGGTCATGGGCACCGTGCAGAGCGCCTGGGCGGTGGGCTGGGGTGCGGCGGTGGGGGTGTTCACGCTGATCTATTCCTTTGTCCCGGCGGACTACGCCTGGCGGGTGATGTTCCTGGTCGGCCTGCTGCCGGCGCTGTTGATCATCTATGTGCGTCGCAGCGTGCAAGAGCCCGACAGCTTTCTGCGCGAGCAAAAACACAACACCAAACCCCAAAGCCTGTTCACCGCCATGGCGGGCATCTTCCGCCCGCAACTGCTGCGCGTGACCCTGCTGGGCGGCCTGCTGGGCCTGGGCGCCCACGGCGGTTATCACGCGGTGATGACCTGGCTGCCGACCTTCCTCAAGACCGAGCGCAACCTCTCGGTGCTGGGCTCGGGCGGGTACCTGGCGGTGATCATCGTGGCGTTTTTCTGTGGCTGCGTGGCCAGCGGTTTCATGGTCGACCGTATCGGCCGCCGCAAAAACATCATCCTCTTCGCCCTGTGCTGCGTGCTGACCGTGCAGGCCTACCTGTTCCTGCCGCTCACCAACCAGCAGATGCTGTTCCTGGGCTTCCCGCTGGGCTTCTTCGCCGCCGGCATCCCGGCCAGCCTGGGCTCGCTGTTCAACGAACTGTACCCGGCCGACGTGCGCGGCGCCGGGGTGGGCTTTTGCTACAACTTCGGCCGCGTGCTGTCGGCGGTGTTCCCGTTCATGGTGGGCCACATGAGTGAAAGCATGTCGCTGGGCTCGGCCATCGGCATCGACGCCGGCATCGCCTATGGCGTTGCGGTGATCGCCGCCCTGGCACTGCCTGAAACCCGCGGCCGCCACCTGGTGGCCGACGAACCCGCGACTGCGCCTTGCGTGCCGGGCGCCAACCCGACCCGGGCCTGACCCTTTTACCTTCTACACAGACAACCATCATGCCCATGACCGCCCCCATGCCCATCCTCGGCATCGACGCCCACGCCCACGTGTTCAGCCGCCAGCTGGACCTGGTCGAGGGCCGGCGATACACCCCGGACTACGACGCCACGCTGGCCGACTGGTTGGCGCACTTGCGCAGCCAGGGCCTGAGCCATGGCGTGCTGGTGCAGCCCAGCTTCCTGGGTACTGACAACAGCCATATGCTCCAGGCATTGGCGGCGGCGCCCGAGCAGTTGCGCGGCGTGGCGGTGGTGGCCCCGGACATCAGCCACTCGCAGCTCAAGCGCATGGCGCGGCTGGGGGTGTGTGGCATCCGCTTGAACCTGATGGGGCAGGCGTTGCCTGATCTGGCTTCGAGCACCTGGGCGCCGTTGCTGGAGGCGGTGGCGGAGTTGGGCTGGCATGTGGAGTTGCATCGGCAGATCGAGGACATTCCCACCTTGTGCGCGGCGCTGCAACGGTATGGTTGCAAGGTGGCCATTGATCATTTTGGCCGGCCCCATGCGGCGTTTGGTACCCAGCATGCGACCTTTCAGCGGTTGCTGGAGCTGGGTGACAACGGGCGGACCTGGGTCAAGGTGTCGGGTGTTTACCGGTTGGGCGGCACGCGGGTCGAGAATTTGGCGTTTGCCCATGATGCGGTGCCTTTGTTGATTGAGCATTTTGGGGCTGATCGGTTGATGTGGGGGAGTGATTGGCCGCATACGCAGCATGAGGATAGGGTGAGTTACGCGGGGGAGTTTGCGGTGTTTCAGAGTTTGGTGCCGTGGGACGCGCAGCGAAGGGCGATATTGTGTGATGGGCCTGGGAAGTTGTTTGGATTTTGAGCAGTCAGCGCTAGCGTGAATACACCACGGACTGCTTTTGCTTTTGCTTCCGTGAGGCCTTTGATCTTGATTGTGTGCCCCCGTTAGAGCCCAGGGCCGACCGGAGACGTCGATCAAGCGGCCTTCAGCGTAGCTGAAGGAGACGGAACCGGAGGCGCTTCTATTCCGGGCCGTCGTCCGCTTGATCGACGTCGGAGGGAGGGGACCCGGAGCGAAGCGTAGGGACCGGGCTCGGGGGCAAGCCTTTTTTGGTTACTTTTTGAGGCGTTTGTCAAAAAGTGACCCGCCGTAAGGGCGGAAAGGTGACTGCGCATCACCCTCTTTAATGGATATGCTCACGGTGGGCGGATCCCGCTTTTGAGGACTGTGAGCATATCCATTATCGAGGGTGCGACCACCGACGGTTTCGCCCTTACGGCGAGTCACTTTTTGGCAGTCGCCCCAAAAAGTAACCAAAAAGGGCTCGCCCCGAGCCTGGGCCCTGCGCTGCGCTCCGGGTCCCCTCCCTACGGCGTCGATCAAGCGGACGACGGCCCGGAATAGAAGCGCCTCCGGTTCCGTCTCCTTCAGCTACGCTGAAGGCCGCTTGATCGACGCCTTCGGTCGGCCCTTGGCTCTAACGGGGCCTAAGATCAAGATCAAGATCAAAAGCAAGATCAAAAGCAAGATCAAAAGCAAGATCAAGATCAAGATCAAAAGCCAAAGCAGCAGGTTAAACGCGGTCGCTATCGCTCTGCTTGTTCACCTGCTCCTGCAACCACGCAATGAACTGCCTCACCGGCGTGCGCCGCTCATGCCCGGGCACGCACACTGCGCAGTACATCGCCGCCGGCAAGCGTACCTCCGGCCGATAGGCCTTCAACAACCCCCGCGCCACACTGTCACCCACCAACACCGTACTGGCCAACACCAACCCATGCCCCGCAATCGCCGCCTGCAACGCATAATGCTCATCATCATACTGCCGCACCCGCGCCCGCGCCGGCCAATCCTGATGGCCGGCGCGGGCGCACCAGGTCGCCCAGTCCACCACCAGCGGTAACTGCGACTGCCAAGGCACACTGATCAACTCCAGCGGCCCATGATCGGCAATCTGCGCGCCGGGCTGCGCGTACACCCCCATGAACTCCTCCATCAACGGCAACTGAAACAACGCCGCGTCCGGCTCGATCACCGCGCGCAGCGCCAGGTCGATGGCGCCCTCGCGTTGCAGGTCCACCACCTGATTGGCAGTCTCCACCCGCACATGCACATCCGGGTAGCGGCGATGGAAATCCCCCAGCCGCGGGATCAGCCACAGGCTGGCAAAGGCGGCAGTGGTGGTCAGGGTCAAGGCCTGGGCGTCCGGCGCAGGGGCAAGGGCTTGCACGCTGGCCAGCAGTTCGCGCAGGGCGCCGTGCACCTGCCGTTGCAATTGCTCGCCCGCTTCGGTCAGGCGCACGCCCTGGCCGGTGCGCTCGAACAGCAGCACGCCATAGGTTTGCTCAAGGGTTTTGACTTGGTGCGACACCGCCGCAGGGGTCACCGACAATTCATCGGCCGCAGTCTTGAAACTCCCCAGGCGGGCAGCGGCTTCGAAGGTGCGCAGGGCAGTCAGGGGCAGTCGGGCAAACACGTCGGCTCTCGATCAGGGGCAGGCAGTAGCCTATGAAGCGCAAGCCGAGCGTGTTCGTCAAGGGAAGGGCAGGTTCAATCTTGAAGTTCAGGTACCGGCGCGCGGGCCGCCTCCAGGCGGGCCTTCAACTGATCGACGTAGGCCTGCGCTTCTTCCTCGTTGCGGAAGGTCACGGGATCGTCGTTCAGCCACACCAGGCAGGTGGAATCGTTGTTGTTTTTTTCGATCTTGATGTTCATCCGTAAAGCCATCTTGAATAATTGTGCGGCGATATTAGCGAAATTCTTCGTAGGGTCAAATGTATCTTAACCTGTCTAGAATGCGGTTTTCAGCGGCTCTTGATTTATGCTAGGAAAAATCGAGATGTTGCTAGCATTGGATGGGTGTTCAATAAAAACAGACAAGGTCATCTGTATCTCGGGTGAAATCAGCTAAGCCAGGCTCAACAGGACTGGTTTGAGCCAGCGCAAGCGGGGCCTTAGCCTGACCCCTCGACACCGACAGACGAGACCGGTCATGCAAGGCATATCCCGCAGAATCACCCAGGCACTTCTCTACGAAGGCATCGCCGTGCTGTGCGTCGGCCCGCTGCTCAACGGGCTGTTCGAACAGGGGCTGGGCTACTCCACGGCGCTGGCGGTAGTGATCAGTTTGGTCGCGCTGGCCTGGAACCTGGTGTTCAACCTGGGGTTCGAACGCTGGGAGCGGCGCCAGCCGGATCCCACCCGTACCGGCCGCCGTCGCCTGTTGCATGCCTTGGGGTTCGAGGGCGGACTGACGCTGATGCTCACGCCGTTGGTGGCGGTATGGCTGGGCATCGGGCTGTGGGAGGCGCTGGTGACGGATGTGGGACTGTTTGCGTTTTTCTTCTTCTACGCGCTGGTGTTCCAGTGGGGGTTCGACCGGGTGTTTGGGGTGCCGACTGCCCACCCCAAGCCTTCGGCCGTGTAGCCGCTGCCGCGAGGCTGCGCTGGCCGGCATGAACCCGGAAGATCTCCAGCGGGGCTGGGGGCCAGCGCAGCCTTCGGCAGCGGCTACGGGTTATTGACTGCCGCCGGGGTGCGCCGGGCTGTCTGCTTCAGCCCCGAGGCCTTGATCAACTCGCGGGTATAGGCATGCTGCGGGTCGGCAAACACCCGCCGCGCCGGACCTTGCTCCACCACGCGGCCGTGCTTGATCACCATCAAGTCGTGGGCCAGCGCCTGCACTACCGCCAGGTCGTGGCTGATGAAAAGATACGTCAGCCCATGGCGCAGTTGCAGGCTGCGCAGCAGTTCGATGATCTGTTTCTGCACCGTGCGGTCCAGCGCCGAGGTGGGCTCGTCCAGCAGGATCAACTCCGGCTCCAGCACCAGGGCGCGGGCGATGGCGATGCGCTGGCGTTGCCCGCCGGAGAATTCATGGGGGTAGCGGTGGCGGGTGTCGGGGTCCAGTCCCACCTCGGTAAGCACGCGGATCACCGCCGCTTCCTGTTCCGCGGCCGTGCCGATGCAATGGGTTTCAAGGCCCTCGGCGATAATCTGCTGTACGGACAGGCGCGGGCTAAGGGCCGCAAACGGGTCCTGAAAGACAATTTGCATATGCCGGCGCAGCGGTCGCATCAGCCGTTGGCTGTGCAGGGTCAGTTCCTTGTTGCCCAAACGGATGCTGCCCTGGCAGTCCACCAGGCGCAGAATAGCCTGACCCAAGGTGGACTTCCCCGAGCCTGATTCGCCGACGATGCCCAGCGTTTTGCCCTTGAGCAGGTTGAAACTCACGCCATCCACTGCCTTGATGTATTCGCGCTCCTGGCCAAACAGGCGCCGAGGCAGGGGGAACCATACCCGCACATCGTCCACCGTCAGCAGGAACTGGTCGAACATCACCGGCACCGGCCGGCCATCGGGTTCGGCCTCGATCAACACTTTGCTGTAGGAATGGTTCGGCTGCTGGAACAGCGTCTCGCAGTCGGCCTGTTCGACGATTTCGCCATCGCGCATCACGCACACGCGCTGGGCGATCTGGCGCACCAGGTTCAGGTCGTGGCTGATCAGCAGCAACGACATGCCCAGCCGCGCCTGCAACGAGCGCAGCAGTTCGAGGATCTTCTGTTGCACGGTCACGTCCAGTGCCGTGGTGGGTTCGTCGGCAATCAGCAGGTCCGGCTCGTTGGCCAGGGCCATGGCGATCATCACGCGTTGCCGCTGCCCGCCCGACAGTTGGTGCGGGTAGGCCTTGAGGCGTTTGCCGGGCTCGCTGATGCCCACCAACTCCAGCAGCTCCAGCACCCGTGCCCGCGCCGCCCGGCCGCCCAGGCCCTTGTGCACGACCAGCACCTCACTGATCTGTTTTTCCACCGTGTGCAGCGGGTTCAGCGAGGTCATGGGTTCCTGGAAAATCATGGCAATGCGGTTGCCGCGCAGGGTCCGCAGTTGCTTCTCGGTGCTGTGCACCAGCTCTTGGCCGTTGAAGCGGATGCTGCCCGCCGTGGTTGTCTTGTTGCGCGGTAGCAGGTTGAGGATGGAATGGGCCGTGACCGACTTGCCCGAGCCGGACTCGCCGACCAGCGCCAGGCACTCGCCACGGCGTATGTCCAGGTCGATACCGTGCACCACTTCGCGGTCGCCGAAGGCCACAGTGAGGTTGCGGATTTCAATCAGGTTGGCAGTCATGTTCAAGTCCTTGGGTCGAACGCGTCACGGCAGGCCTCGCCGATAAACACCAGCAGCGAGAGGATCAGCGCCAGTGCAAAGAAGGCCGTCAGGCCCAGCCAGGGGGCTTCCAGGTTCTGTTTCGCTTCGCCCACCAGCTCGCCCAGCGAGGCGCTGCCTGCTGGCATGCCGAAGCCGAGGAAATCCAGGGCGGTGAGGGTGGAGATGGCGCCGGTCACGATAAAGGGCAGGAAGGTGAGGGTGCTGGTCATGGCGTTGGGCAGGATGTGCCGGCGCATCAGTACCCCATCGGTAACGCCCAGGGCGCGCGCTGCCTTGACGTACTCCAGACTGCGACCGCGCAGGAACTCGGCCCGCACCACGTCCACCAGCGCCAGCCAGGAAAACAGCGCCATGATGCCCAGCAACCACCAGAAGCTGGGGGCCACGAACCCCGACAGGATGATCAGCAGGTACAGCACCGGCAATCCCGACCAGATCTCTTGCAGGCGCTGGCCAAGCAGGTCGATCCAGCCGCCATAAAAGCCTTGCACCGCGCCTGCGAATACACCGATCACGGCGCTGATCACGGTCAGCGTCAACGCAAACAGAATCGACACCCGCGCGCCATACAAGGCCCGCGCCAGCACGTCCCGTGCCTGTTGGTCGGTGCCCAGCCAGTTTTGCCGGGTGGGGGGGCTGGGGGAGGGCTGAGTCAGGTCGTAGTTCACCGACTGGTCGCTGAAGGGGATAGGCGGGAACAGCATCCAGCCGCCCTTTGCGCTGATCAGCTCGCGCACGTACTGGCTGCTGTAGTCCGGCTCGAAGGGCAATTGGCCGCCGAAGTCGGTTTCCTGATACTCATGCAGGATGGGGTAGTACAACCGACCTTCGAACTGGATCACCAGCGGCTTGTCGTTGGCCAACAGCTCGCTGCACAGGCACACCAGCAGCAGCGCGATGAATAGCCACAGCGACCACCAGCCACGGCGGTTGGCCTTGAACGCGGCCAGACGGCGCTGGCCCAGGGGGGAGAGGCGAAACATCAGGCGGTCCTCGCGGAAAAGTCGATGCGCGGGTCGACCAGCGTGTAGCACAGGTCGCCCACCAGCTTGATCAACAGGCCGAACAGGGTGAACAGGAACAACGTGCCGAACACCACCGGGTAGTCCCGCGACACGGCGGCGTCGTAGCTCATGCGGCCAATGCCGTCGAGGTTGAAAATGGTCTCGATCAGCAGGGAGCCTGCAAAGAACACATCGATCAGCGCCTGGGGTATACCGGCCAGCACCAGCAGCAGGGCGTTGCGCAGCACATGGCCGTAGAGCACGCGGTGCTCGGTGAGGCCCTTGGCCTTGGCGGTGGTGACGTACTGGCGGCTGATCTCGTTGAGAAAGCTGTTCTTGGTCAGGATGGTGAGGGTGGCGAACCCGCCAATCACCAGCGCACTGACCGGCAACACCAGGTGCCACAGGTAATCGCCGATTTTGCCCAGCGTCGACAGCTGATCGAAGTTAGACGAGACCAGGCCCTGCACCGGGAACCAGTCGACGTAGCTGCCGCCGGCAAACACCACGATCAGCAAAATGGCGAACAGAAACGCCGGCATGGCGTAACCGATGATAATCGCCGTGCTGCTCCACACGTCGAAGCGGCTGCCATGGTGCACTGCCTTGCGGATGCCCAGGGGGATGGAGATCAGGTAGGTGATCAGGGTGGCCCACAGGCCCAGGGACAGGGTGGTCGGCATCTTCTGGGCGATCAGTTCAGTCACCGGCGCGCCGCGGAAAAAGCTAGTGCCGAAGTCCAGTTGGGCGTAGTGCTTGAGCATCAGCCACAGGCGTTCGTGCGTGGGCTTGTCGAACCCGTAGTGGTGCTTGATTTCCTCGATCAGCGCCGGGTCCAGGCCACGGCTGGAGCGGCTGCCGCTGCCGCCTGCGCTTTCCCCGCCACCGCCGCCGATCCCGTGGCCACCGGCGCCCTGCAGACGGGCGATGGCCTGTTCCACCGGGCCGCCGGGTGCGGCCTGGACGATGACGAAGTTGACCACCAGGATGCACAACAGGGTGGGAATGATCAGCAGTAACCGCCGACAGATATAGCGCAGCATGTCAGTGCTCCTCGGGGGCGTGCGCCAGGGCGCTCATTTGCAGGTCGGTCAGCGGCCGTGGACTGATCTGCCACCAGGTGTCCAGGCCCACGTCATACACAGGCGACACCTTGGGCATGCCGAAGCGGTTGAGGTACACGGTGGGCGTGCCTTCGCTGTAGTAGTTCTGGATCGAGTAGTAGCCCCACTGCAGCACGCGATCCAGGGCGCGGGCGTAGTGCACCATGTCGTTGCGCGTGGTGGCCTTGACCAGGCCGTCGATCAGGCTATCCACGGCCGGGTCGCGCAGTACCATGAAGTTGGAACTGCCGGGCGCCGTGGCGCTGGCGCTGCCGTACAGGTTGTACAGTTCGCGCCCGGGGGAAACGATAGGGTCGCCACTGCGGGGGAACTGCACCACGATGAAGTCGTAGTCGCGGGCATTCATCAGGTTGTTGTACTGGCCGGCGTCGATGCGCCGCAGTTCCAGGTCGATGCCGATCTGCGCCAGGCTGCGTTTCATGGGCAGCAGCAGGCGGTCGAAGCCCCCCTGTCCATCCAGGAAGGTGAACTTCATCTGCTCGCCCTGGGCGTTGACCAGGCGATTGTGCTCGGGGTGCCAGCCGGCCTCGGCCAGCAGCTTGAGCGCCGCCATCTGCTGCGGCCGGATGTTGCCGCTGCCGTCGGTGACGGGGGAGTGGTAGACCTGGGTGAACACCTCGTCGGGGATCTTGCCGCGCAGGGGCGCCAGTATCGACAGCTCCTGGGCGTCAGGCAGTTGGGTGGCGGCCATGTCGCTCTTGGGGAAGTAGCTGTCCTGGCGGGTATAAAAGCTGCGCATGATTTGCCGATTGGCCCAATCGAAGTCCCATAGCAGGGTCAGCGCCTGGCGAACGCGGCGATCCTTGAACAGCGGCCGTTCAAGGTTGAACACAAAGCCTTGCGCGCCCTTGGGCTGCTCGGGGGCGAGGATCTTGCGTTGCAGGCGGCCGTCCGCCAATACCGGGCTCTGGTAGCCCACTACGTAGCCGCTGGACGAGAACTCGCGGTTGTAATCGAAGGCCTGGGCCTGCAGCAGTTGCCGGGCAATTTCGGTATCGCCGTAGAAGTTCACCGTCAGGGTATTGAAGTTATACAGGCCGCGGCTGACGGGCAGGTCGCGGGCCCACCAGTCCTGGTTGCGCTCGAAGGTGATGCTGCGGCCGGGGTCGACCTTGGTCACCCGGTAGGGGCCGCTGCCCAGGGGCGCTTCAAAGCCGCCACCGTTGCTGAAATCGTGGTCCTTCCAGTAGTGCTCCGGCAGCACGCGCATGGAGGCCAGGTCGAGGGGCAGGGTGCGGTTGAGGTTATTCTTGAAATTGAAGCGCACCTGCAGCGGACCTTCCACCACAACGTCCTGCACATCGTCGTACAGCAGTCGGAAGCCCAGGCTGGCTTTGGTCATCAGCAGGTTGTAGGTGAACACCACATCCCTGGCCGTGATGGGCGCGCCGTCGGCAAAACGCGCCTTGGGGTTGAGGTAAAAACGCATCCACATACCCTGGGGGTCATGCTCCATTTTCTCGGCCACCAGGCCGTAGACGGTGTACGGCTCGTCCAGTGAGCGGTAGGCCAGCGGCGAGTACAGCCAAGTGTCGGCCTGTACCACACCGGTCCCCTGGTCCACATACGGCAGGATGTAGTTGAACTGGCCGATTTCCATGGACGAACGGCTCAGTGAACCGCCCTTGGGGGCGTTGGGGTTGACGTAGTCGAAGTGCTGGAAGCTGGCCGGGTATTTGGGCGCGTCGCCGTAGACGGTCATGGCCGTGACGGGCTCGGCGCTAACCGGCAGGCAGGCCAGGCACAACAGGCCGGCCAGTAAAAAGGTGAGGGGCTGTGACATGGTTGGAATTCCTCGAACCGCAAAAACACTCAAGGCCTGGAAAAAGCCCCCGGGGTGGAGGACCACCGGGGGTGCGATATCGCAGGCGGATCGATTGGGGCCGGAGCGCAGCCCGTCGGTCCAGGTCAGAAGTGGTAAGTCATGCGCGCGAACAGCGTGCGGCCCAGCGGGTCGGTGTAGCGCGGGTCATAGCCGCTCTGGAAGGTGTAGGCCTGGTTGGAGAAGGGTGGGTCGCGATCGAAGACGTTCTTCACGCCCACGTCCAGGTCCAGCACCTTGTCGAAGGTGTAGCCGGCCGCCAGGTCCCACAGCGAGTAGGCGCTGACACGTTGGTGGGTGTCGGGGTCGTAGTCGTTGTAGCCGGTGGTGAAGCGGTTGGTGACCGAGGCGCGGTAGGCGCCGAAGTTCCAGCTGCCGGTGATGTTGTGCTTCCAGCGCTGGGCCACGCTGTCGCCCTGGAAGTCGCCGACGCGGTCGGTGTAGGCACCGCCGATGGTTTGCTGGTAGTCGTAGCGGGTCACGTACGTACCCGTCAGGTCCAGGCCAAACTGGCCGATGGAGGTCTGCGGGAAGCGGTAGTTGAGGTTGACGTCGATACCGCTGGTTTTCACGTTACCCAGGTTGGCCAGGCCGGTGATGATGTGGTCGATGGAACCGTCGGCGGCGCGCACGATGCGGTCGGCGTACTCGTCGGGGTGGGCAAACACTTCGGACTCGGGAAACTCCTCGATTTGCCCGGCGATTTTGATCCACCAGAAGTCCAGTCCCATGGACAGGTTGCGCACCGGTTGGTAGACGAAGCCCAGGGTCACGTTGCGAGCAGTCTCGGGCTTGAGGTCCTGGTTGCCGCCGGTGCTGTTCAGAAATTGCTGGTTGCAGTCGCGCCCGCCGTTGCCGCCCGGGCGTACCACGCCGCCGGCGCACAGGGTGGGGTCGTTGTAGTTGCCCTGGGTGAACGTGGTGTAGGTCGGGTTGTTCAGTTCATACAGGGACGGGGCACGGAAGCCTTCACTGTACGCACCGCGCATCACCAGTTCCTTGAACGGCTGGAAGCGGAAGGTGTATTTGGGGTTGGTGGTGCTGCCGAAGTCGCTGTATTTGTCGTGGCGTACCGCAGCGCCCAGTTCCAGGCTGTCGAGTACCGGCACGTTGATTTCGGCGTATTCGGCGCTGATGCTGCGCTCACCCGACACCGAGCTGTTGGGGTCCACGCCCAGGCTCGACAAGTCGCCCGCCCAGTCGGCCACCGACTCGTGGTACTTCTCCTTGCGATACTCTCCGCCCAGCGCCAGGCCCACGGGGCCGGCACCGAACCAGTCGCCGATTTCACGGGTGACCTTGCCGTCCAGTGAGGCCACGCGGCCGGTGGAGACGGCGTAGGCGCCATGGTAGGTGTTGGCGTCGATGAAGGCCTGGCCAGCATCGCTTTGGGCACCGAATGGGTTGATCAGGCCGCTGTCCAGGCCCGAGATCAGGGCTGAATCGCTGACGTAGCCGCCGGTGACGCTGTTGCGTACCTGGTTCTGGTTGTAGCCGGCGCCCACGTTGTAGTCCCAGCCGCCCACGGTGCCATCGAAGCTCAGCAACAGGCGCTGGCTGGTGTTCTGGTCCTTGGATTCGCGGTCGCCGGCAGCGGTTTCGCGCCAGTTCACGCCCACAGGCTGGGTAGGGTCGAGGGTGAAGCTGGTGGGCAGCGGGGTGATGCCGTTGCCAGGGTAGTAAGGTGAGGAGGGTGACAGGCTCAGGCCGGTCAACGGCGCCGGGGCAACAGTGGTGCTGTTGTTGTTGCGGCTCCAGAAGTATTCCAGGTTGACGTTGTGGTCATCGGCCAGCTTGCCGGTGGCCTTGCCGAAGAACGAGGTGGATTCGGTCTGCGGCAGGATGTCGATGGCGTTGCGCGTGCTGTAGCGACACACGCCGTTGCTGGCGATCAGGTTGGCGCCGCTGCACGCGGTGCCCAGGGGGTTGGCGGCGTTGCCGTTCTGGCTGTAGTTGGCCGGGAAGGCGGTGCCCGAGGTGTTGTCCAGGCCGCGGCCGGGCACATAGTCCTGGTCGAAGCTGCGGTCGTTGGCGTCCAGGTTTTGCGAGGTGCGGTAATTGAACACGCCCATCACGTTGAAGCGGTCTTTGTCCAGGTCGCCAAAGCCCCAACTGCCGCTCATGTCTTTGCTGCCGCCGCCACCGCTGTTGGTGGGGTCGCTGCCGCCCAGGGTGAGGGTGCCGTCGGTGAGGGATTTTTTGGTGATGAAGTTGATCACCCCGCCAATCGCGTCGGTGCCGTACAGGGCCGAGGCGCCGTCGCGCAGCACCTCCACGCGGTCGATGGCGGCGAAGGGGATCATGTTCAGGTCCACGGCGCCGCCCTGGCTGTTGGTGCCGGACATGGCGTTGTTGGCCAGGCGGCGGCCGTTGAGCAGTACCAGGGTCTTGTTGGCGCCGATGCCGCGCATGTCGGCAAAGCTTGCGCCGCCGGTAGCTGCGCCCACGGAACCTGAGGCGTTGTCGATCGAGTTGTTGCCGGTCACGCGCTGCATCAGTTCAGCGGTGGTGGTCACCCCCTGCTTCTCCAGGTCCGCGGTGCGCAGGATGGTCACCGGCACGGCGGTCTCGGCATCGACGCGGCGGATGGCCGAGCCGGTCACTTCGACTTTCTGCAACTGGGTAGTGGCGGGCGCCACCACGGCAGCGGCGGCGGTGCCGCTGTCATCGGTGCTTTCGGCTGCCTGCACGGCGCCCATCCCCATGGCCATCACATACAGCGGCACCAGCCGATGCCGTTGCAAGGTGGCTGCCAGTGGTTTGAGGGTGAAACGTGGAAAACTCATCAGCATGGTAATTTCCGACTTTTTTCAGACGTTTGTGAAATGGCCTTGTGAGCCCTCTTTTTCCGGATGGGTTATGCCGGCCCCGGACAAAACTCCTTTGCTACGAACAAGCCGCCCCCCTGCAGCGCCCAAAGGGGCACCGCACAGGTGTGCAACGGCAGGTGCTGCTACGCGGGGCCGGGCTGTCTCATCCCCCGCCCGGCCCGCGCGTCAACGCGAGGTCATCACCGAGATTTTGGTAATGCCCGAGCGTTCGATGGAGGCCATGGCCTTGGCCACTTGCCCGTAATTGACGCTGGTGTCGGCCTGCAACTGGACGCGCACCTCCGGGTCCTTGGCCTTGACGTCCGTGAGGCTTTTTTCCAGCAGCTCGGGGGCGATTTCGCTCTTGGCCAGGAAGAATTTGCCGTCCTGGTCGACGCTCACCACCACCGGGTCTTTCTTGTCGGCGGGGGCCACGGCGTCGGTCTTGGGCAAATTGACCTTGATGGCGTTGGTCATCAGCGGTGCGGTGACGATGAACACCACCAGTAGCACCAGCATCACGTCCACCAGGGGCGTGACGTTCATTTCGCTGAGCACTTCATCGCTGTCTTGTGTGGAGAAAGCCATCAGCTTGCCTCCCGCACGCCGGTGGCATGCTTGTGGGCGATGGGTTCGCGGCTGACGGCGAAGGCGCTGCGCTGGGCCAGGCTGTCGAAGTCATGGGCAAAATCGTCCATGTCGGCCATGGCCAGTTTCAGTCGGCGCAGGAAGAAGTTGTAGATCAGCACCGCAGGCACGGCCACGGCGATGCCCACGCCGGTGGCGATCAGGGCATGGCCGATGGGGCCGGCCACGGTTTCCAGGCTGGCCGAGCCGCTGGCGCCGATGCTTTGCAGCGCTTCCATGATGCCCCACACGGTACCGAACAGGCCGATGAAGGGGGCGGTGCTGCCGATACTGGCCAAAATGGCTTGGCCAGCTTCCAGGGCGCGGCGTTCTTTCTGGATCTGTTGGCGCAGGTTGCGCTCCAGGCGATCCTGGCGGTTGATGGTGTGGGCCAGTTGCTGGGCAGTGCGCGGTTTCTCTTCGCTGGCCATGGCCTCGAAGCCGCTGTTGGCAATGCGTGCCAGCGAGCCTGGATACTGGGTGGAATGCTCGGCAGCGGTGAGCAGGTCGGGGGCCGCCCAGAATGCCCGGGTGAATTGTTTGTTCTGGGACTTGAGGCGCAGGTACTGGGCCGATTTGATCAGCAGCAAGCCCCAACTGAGCACCGAAAAAAACACCAGGGCCCAGAGTACGCCGGGGACAATCATTGCGGAAAAGGATGCGTTCATGGTTTCACCTCGCACTACGTAAAGGGTTGAGTTCGTTTATTGCGGCAACTTGAAGTCGATGGTCTGGCTGGCGAAGCCTTCTATGGGCGTGTCGCCGCGCTTGGCCGGTATGAACTTCCAATTGCGCACCGCTTCCACTGCCGCGTCATCAAGCTGCGGCTTGCCGCTGGATTTGGTCACCTCGACGCTGCCGGCACGGCCGTTGGGCAGCACCTTGATGCGCAGCACCACCGTGCCTTCCCAGTTGCGGCGCAGGGCCAGCGATGGGTACTCCGGCGCAGGGTTGCCCAGGCTCGCCAGCCCGGACACCGCGGCCGACTCCTTCACCGGGCCGGGCGCGGCAGCCGGTGCCGGCGCGGCAGGCGCCGGGCTGGGCGGCGCGCTTTGCGCAGGCGCCGGGGCGGGCGGCGGCGGTGTCGGTGGCGCGGGCTTTTTCACCGGCTGCGGCTTGGGCACCGGCTTGGGCTTCTCGACTTTCTTCTCCACCGGCTTGGGCGGCGGCTTGACCGCGTCCGGGTCTTCCTCGGGCGCTGGTGGCGGTGGAGGAGGCGGCGGCGGTGGCGGTTCAGGCGGCGGCTGGGGCGCGGGCGGCGTGGGGCTGGTGAGCTCCACGGTCATCTCCGGCACTTGTGCGGCCACTTCAGGCAACGGGGGCTTGGCCTGTTGCATCCACCACCAGGCGCTGCCATGCAATACCAGGGAAACAGCGACCAATAACAACACGTGGTGTTTCTTTAATGTGCTGGGTGTCGACGTATTCGGTTGAAACGGAATACGGGGCCACGTTGTTACCACCGCGCTGGAAGTTGGCACCTGGGGTGGCTTCTTTTTTACCGCATCATTCATCAAGTCTCCCTCGAACAAATAGAAAGGCAAAGAGGGTTCGCTCAAATATCGGTTCGATATTCGATTGTTCAAAAGTGCAATAAAGTTAAAGGTCCTGAAGTCTGCTGTCGTGCGTCAGAATTCAGTCTATTAAGTTAAGGGCTTGTGTTGATGTACGGTTTCATGACGCCTTCCTTTTTATCATATGTACTCAAATGTACGGGTTTGTCCGCTGCCAGATACAGAGCAACCGCTGTGCCAGAACGACTGATATAGAGCCCTGCGGACCACATCGGACAGGGTATGTCGCATTCCTGTAACTTTGCCGTGGGCCGTGTGCACGCGGGGGCCTGACCGGCAAATCGATTGCCATCATGGGGTAAGTTTCGGGCTGCACGGGGCCGCGATCGCGATGTGGTTTAAACATCGAATCGTCACGGTGCAGGGTGCTGACAGGGCGTGCACCAATCCGGGAAGACCGAATTTATTTGGTGCGTTGTTGTTTTTTTATTTATCCATTTAACTTCCTTTGCTGCCATTGCAATAGGCGTCACGGGGCCGTTCATGCACCTCGTAAGTTGGGGTGCATGTGCGGGCCAGCGCAGCCTGGTGGCAGCGGCTACAGTGTTTGAATATAAAGCCCGCCGTTTGCCCGTGGAGGGCGGCGGGCAAATAACAGTAATAAAAACCCCAAGGGCCCTATAGGGCCCCGGGGGATACCGCACTGTTTACAGTGTGAGGGTGAAGCGGTCGATCAATACGCCTGGCAACAGCAAGGTCTGCGCCCCGCGCTGCGAGTAGGTGCTGGTGCTGATCCGCAGGCTCTGCTCACGCGTCAGCCCCAGCAGGTTGTCGCCGAACATGGCATACAGGCTGTCATCGAAACGCATGGTGTCGATCGGCGCCACGATCTGCCCGTCTTCCACCCAGAAGCTGGCGAAGCGGGTCATGCCGGTCATGCGCGCGAGGCCCACGTCCGAGTAGTTGAGGTACCACAGGTTGCCGATGTACAGGCCGGTGCCCAGTGCCTTGAGTACCTCGGCGCTGGGCAGCTCGCCCCCGGCCATGACCAGCGAGGCGGGCATCTCCTGCTGATCGGCGCCGTTGGCCGCCAGGCCGTATTCCTGGGCCGAGCGTGAGCTGACCATCTGCCCGACCAGTTGGCCCTGTTCGATCAACACCTGGTCCTGGCGCAGGCTGCCTTCGCTGTTGAACAGCGGCTCCAGGCCCGTGGAGGCCATTTCGCTCATGCTGATCTGCGGCGACAGGCTGGCGGTCTTCAGCTGCAACGCTTGCAACGGGCTATGGCGGGTGGCCAGGGCGCTGGCCGAAAAGCCGCCCCATTGCAGCATGCTGATGATTTCCTCGACGGCGGCCGGCGCCAGGTAGGCGCGGTATTGGCCGGGCGCCAGGGTTTTGCGCGGCTTGCCCAGGTGCGCCAGTTGCTCGCGCCCTTGGGCAAACTGCGCGGCCAGGGCGTCAGCGTCCCATTCGCTGGCGGCGTAGGTGATTTTCACCGCTTCGCCGTTGGCGTGGAACAGGCTGAAGTCCAGGCTGGCGCTGATCGCCACGTGCCAGCCGCGGCCGCCCCACGAGCTGGCGAAGCCCCGGTACATGGGGCCGCCGGCGTAGATGCCGACCATGTCCAGCCCGGCGCTGAGGACGCCTACCTGTTCGATCAGCTCGTCAGCGGCCGGCAGGCTGCCATCGGGCAGGCGGTCGCTGGCGAACATCTGGTTGTCCAGTTGCAGGTACGGGTCGGCAGGCAGCACCTTGAGCAGTTCGCGCAGTTGCGCCAGGGCCTCGGCAAGGCGCTGGCGGTCGGTATCGACGTCGCCGGTCAGGTTCAGGGTGTGGCTGGCGTGGCGTTCATCGTGGATCAGGCGCAGGGTGGCGTCGATCTGCTTGACCTGGCTGGCCTGGCGCACCTGGCCGTGGTTGAAGCGGATGAACTGCGAGTCTTCGGCGCTGTACCACAGCGAGAAGTGCTCGCCGGCGGCCAGTTGGGTGTGCAGCCATTGCTCCAGGGTGTCGAAGCTGCGGCGGTACAGGGCGTGGTTCATGACGATGCTCATCAGGCCTGCCCCCCGAATACGTCGATCTGGCTGAATACGCAGGGCGGCGAAGCATGCCCCACCGTGACCGCCTGGTTGGGTTCGCCCTTGCCACAGTTGGGGGTGCCCATCACCTCGAAGGTCGAGCGGTCGCCCACGGCGCTCAGGTTGCGCCAGAACTGCGAGGAAATGCCGCGGTAGTTGGGGTTCTTGACCACGCCGGCCAGTTCGCCGTTTTCGATCAGTTGCGCCCATTCGCAACCGAACTGGAACTTGTTGCGGGCCTGGTCGATGGACCAGGAGCGGTTGGTGGCCATGAGAATTCCGTGTTCGATGTTGCCGATCATCTGCGCCAGGCTCTGGTCGCCCGGCTCGACATTGAGGTTGGCCATGCGGTCGATGGGCGGGCGGTTCCAGTCGCAGGCACGGCTGTTGGCCACGCCGTCCAGGCCGCTGCGCGACTGGGACAGGGCGCCGCCCAGCGGGCGCTTGAGCACGCCGGCTTCGATCAGCAGGTGCTTGCTGGCGGGCGTGCCTTCGTCGTCGTGGCTGTAGCTGGCCAGCTCGTCCGGCACCTGCGGGTCGAAGCTGACGTTGAGCAGCGGCGAGCCGTATTGGTAGCTGCCGAACATGTCCTGGGTGACGAAACTGGTGCCGGCGTAGTTGCGCTCATCGCCCAGGATGCGGTCCAGTTCCAGCGGGTGGCCGATGGACTCGTGGATTTGCAGGATCATCTGGTCGGGCATCAGCAGCAGGTCGCGCGGGCCTTCCGGGGTGTTGGGCGCGGCCAGCAGTTGCAGGGCCTGGTCGGCCACCTGTTCGATCTGGCCGATGAAGCCTGAGGCGTGCACCAGTTCGCTGCCGCCCTGGCGGGCGATGGCCCAGGTGCGGCGCTGGCTTTGCTGGCCGTCGAAGGCGGTGACGTCCAGTTCGGGGAAGAACAGCCGCTTGTGGCTGGCGATCTCGCTGCCGGTGCTGTCCACGTACAGTTGCTGGGTGTCGGTGATGTTGAGGCTGGCCGACCAGTTCACCAGGCGCTCGTGCTGCGGCACCTTGGCCGATTCGCCGCGCAATACGTCCAGCCAGTGGGCGGCATCAGGCAGCGCCTGGGCCAGTGCCGGCGAGCGGTATTCGCTGCGCACGGCCGCGCCCTGCAAGGGCGGCAGGCTGAGCAAGGCGCGCTGGCCCATGGCGTGGGCCAGCAGCAGCGCCTGGTCATAGGCTTGTTCCAGGCCTTTTTCGGTGAGGTCGCTGGTGGCGGCGAACGCTTCGTTGCCGTTGACCCGCACGCACAGCATCACCCCGCAACTGCGGTGGCGGCGGGGCGGGTCGACGACATTGCGGGTCACCGACAGGCCCAGGTTGTCCTGCTGGACGTAGCGCAGGGAGTGGAAATGGCTGGCCTGTTGATGGGCCGCATTGAATCGCGACAGCAATAGCTTGAGTGAGGAGGGCACTTCGAACATTGATCCAACTTCCTGATCTACTGCTAGCACCCCCTCGCTTATGACAGGGTGGGTGCACTGGTAATGGACAGGGATACTGCCCGTTGATTGCTTATGGTGCATTGTGTGCACCGGCGGATCCAATTAAAAGGGACCCTGAAAGCATTGGCCGATTGCTTTAGAAAGATCTGTGCCAATTGTTGTACTTTAGTACCAGAATTGAAATTTTTCTGGCGTCAACCTTTCGCAGCGGCTGCCTTCAGGCTGCGCTGGCCGCTGTGGACACTGTGGGTTTTCAGTGAGGCTGCGGGCCAGCGGAGCCTGGCGGCAGCGGCTACAGACCTGATGTGCGGCTACGGGATCTCGGTGATCAGGGCTTGGGGGCCTTGGGTCAGGGCCTGCTTGAGGAATTCGATACACACGCGAATTTTTTCCGACTCCCCGCCGCGCGCCGTGGTCACCGCCCATACGTCCGCCGGCTGACGATAACCGGGCAGCAGCTGCACCAGTTCGCCGGCGCGCAGGCTGCCGGCCACGTCCCACACCGAGGCCATGATGATGCCGTAGCCTTCATGGGCCCACTGGCGCACCACGTCGCTGTGGTTGGAGGCCATGGGCCCGGTGACCTTCACGCTTTGCTCGCCGCCTGCGCCCTGCAGGCGCCACAGGCCGAAGCGCTGATCGCGTTCGCGGAACAGCAGGCAGTCGTGCTGGGCCAGTTCGGCCAGGCTGCGCGGGGTGCCCATGCGTTCAATGTAGGTGGGCGCAGCGCAGAGGATGCGGTAACTGCTGGTGATGCGGTGGGCAATCAGGTGCTGTTCCAGTACTTCGCCCACGCGGATGTCGATGTCGAAGTTCTCGGCGATCAGGTCGGCGCGGCGGTCCAGCAGCTCCAGCCACACCTCCAGCGCCGGATAGCGCTGGCGCAGGCGCGCCATCACCGGGGCGATGTACTCGCGGCCCAGGCGCAGGCTGGTGCTGATGCGCAGGGCCCCGCGTGGTTCGTTGCGTACCCCGGACAAGGCCTGCAGCATGTCGTCGACATTGCCCAGCAGGGTTTGCGCCCAGGTAAAGGCGGTCTCGCCGTCGGCGGTGATGTTGACCCGCCGCGTGGTGCGCTGGAACAGTTTCACCCCCAGCGACGCCTCCAGCAGCGCGATGCGCTTGCTCAGGTGGGCCGGGGAGATACCGCTTTCCTGCGCCGCCGTGACAAAACTGGCATGCCGGGCCACGCTGCAGAACAACTGCAGGTCGCGCAGGAAGGGCTCATTGTTCGCTAATTGCGCATTCTGAATCTTCATAATGGCGGATTATGTCCTGATCGCGATTGATTAAGCTATGGCCATTGCTCACCCAGAATAATCAGAGAGCCTTATGTCCCTTCTTCGTATTGCCGTAGCCGGCGCCGGTGCCATCGGTCGTTTCCACATCGAGCAGATTCAGGCCAGTCACGAGTGCCAACTGGCCGCCATCGTTGATCCGTCGCCCGCTGCGGCTGAACTGGCCGCGCAGTTGCAGGTGCCGCTGTTCACGTCACTGGACGCGCTGTTCGCCGAGTCCCGGCCTGATGGCGTCATCCTGGCCACGCCGAACGCGCTGCACGTGCCCCAGGCGCTGGCCTGTCTGGCCGCGCGGGTGCCGGCATTGGTGGAATAGCCGTTGGCCCACACCCTGGAAGAGGGCGAGCGCCTGTACGCCGCCAGCCGCGACTCGATCACCCCGCTGCTGGTGGGGCATCACCGTGCCCACAGCCCGATCCTGGCCCAGGCCAGGCAGGTGATCGCCGATGGCATGGTAGGGGATCTGGTGGCGGTGATGGGCACGGCGCTGTTCTACAAGCCGGACGAATACTTCGCTGCTGGCCCTTGGCGCACGCAAGTGGGCGGCGGGCCGATCCTGCTCAACCTGATCCACGAAATCGGCAACCTGCGCTCGCTGTGTGGCGAGATTGTCGCGGTGCAGGCGATGGCTTCTCACGCCACCCGTGGTTTCGAGGTGGAGGACACGGCGGCCATCACCCTGCGTTTCGCCAGCGGCGCGCTGGGCAGTTTCCTGCTGTCGGACACGGCGGCCAGCCCGCGTAGTTGGGAACAGACCAGTCAGGAGAACAAGACCTATAGTCACTACCAGGATGAGGACTGCTATGTGATCACCGGCACCTTTGGCCAGTTGTCGGTGCCGACCATGCGCCTCAAGCGCTACGGCAAGGCTGAAGATCGCTCATGGTGGAAGCCGTTCCTCGAGGAGCAACTGCCCCAGGATCGCGATGACCCGTTGGCGCGCCAGCTGGCGCATTTCTGCCAGGTGATCCGTGGCCAGGCGCAGCCGCTGGTGAGTGTGCGCGATGGGTTGCAGAATTTGCGGGTGGTGGAGGCGATTGCGCAGGCGTGTCGCAGCCATGAGTTGGTCACCCTGGACGCTATCTGACCCGTAGCCGCTGCCGCCAGGCTGCGCTGGCCCGTGTGAACCCTGAGGATCTGCAGTGGGGCGCAGGGCCAGCGCAGCCTTCGGCAGCGGCTACGGATGTACACATGGAGATTCGATTTGCTTGATGTGCTCAGCATCACCGCGCCTATTTTCATCATCATCGGCCTGGGCTACCTGGCCTCGGCGCTGAAGCTGCTCAGCCGCGAACAGATGCGCGGCGTAGGCACCTTCGTCATCATGTTCTGCCTGCCGGCGCTGGTGATCAAGGCGCTGGCCCAGCGGCCCATCGGCGAGATCTTCAACTACCACTACCTGCTGGCCTACGGCCTGGCCTCGCTGGGCAGCTTTGCCCTGGGCTACACGGTGTTCCGCCGCTACCGGGGCGCCAGCGTGGCCAACAGCGCCATCGCCGGCATGGGCATGTCGGTGTCCAACAGCGGCTTCATCGGCTACCCCATCGCCGCCATGGTCGCAGGCCCGCCGGCCGTAGTGGCGCTGGCGCTGGGCATGATCATCGAGAACCTGGTGATGATCCCCCTGGCGCTGGCCTTGGCCGAAGCGGGAGAGCAGCAGGGCGGCTCGGCGCGGCGGGTCATCGTCGAGACCCTCAAGCGCCTGAGCCGCAACCCGCTGATCGTCGCCATTATCGTTGGTGGCGGCTTGTCGCTGGCCGGGGTGCAGCTGCCGGCGGCGCCGCTGAAGGTCATCGAGATGCTGGCCCAGGCGTCGGCGCCGGCGGCGTTGTTCGTGATTGGCGGGGTGCTGTTCGGCACGCCGGTGCGGGGGCAGCTCAACGAGCTGGGATTGATCGGCGGCGGCAAGCTGCTGGTGCACCCGCTGTTGTTGGCGCTGATGTTCTGGGTGCTGAGTGATGTGCCGGTGCCGATGATGCTGGCCGGCGTGGTGATCGCCGGGGCGCCGATGATGAGCGTGTACCCGATCATGGGGCAGCGTTTCGGGCTGGAGGGGCGGTGCGCGGCGGCGTTGGTGTTGACGACCCTGGGGTCGTTTTTCACGGTGAGCCTGATGTTGCTGTTGCTGCCCTCTTGAAACCGCGTTGTCTGCATCGCGACCAAGGTCGGCTCCTACGTCGTTCGGGGTAGGAGCCGGCCTTGGCCGCGATGCAGACAACGCGATCCACAAGGGTACGCGCCGGCTACATCGGTTTGCGGCGGGCGCGGATCAAGTGCTTGAAGCCTTCAATGATCAACACCACCACCGCCATCCAGATCGGCAGATACGTCCACCACTGATCGCGCGCAATGCTCTCGCCCAGCAGCAGCGCCACGCCCACCAGCAACACCGGCTCCACATAGCTGAGCAGCCCAAACAGGCTGAACGGCAACAGCCGGCTGGCCATCACGTAGGTCACCAGCGCCAGGGCGCTGATCATGCCCAGCACCGGGATCAGACCGTACAGCGCCGGGTGTTGCAGCATGTCGGCCGCCGACAGTGGCCCGGTGGTGACGAACCAGGTGGCCGGGATCATCATCAGGCACATGTCGGTCCACAGGCCGCCCAGGTGGTCTGTCTGGCATTTGCGCCGCAGCACAAAGTAGGCCGGGTAACCCGAGGCCACCAGCAGGGTTTCCCAGGCGAAGCTGCCGTGCACCCACAGTTCGTGCCCCACGCCGCACAGGGCAAAGCCCACCGCCACTTTTTGCAGGTACGACAGGCGCTCGCCGTACACCACGCGGCCGGTCAGCACCATGGTCAGCGGCAGCAGGAAGTAGCCCAGCGACACCGGCAGGCTGCGACCGTGCAGGGGTGCCCAGAGGAACAGCCACAACTGCACGCCCAGCAGGGACGCTGTGCCGATGCTGCCCAAAATCAGGATCGGCTGCGCCGCCATGCGCTTGAGCAAGCCTACGGCCAGCTTGAAGTCGCGGGTGATCAGCAGGAACAGCGTCACGCACGGCACGGTCAGCAGGATGCGCCAGCCGAAGATTTCTTCACCGGTGAGTGGTGTCAGCAGCGAGGTATAGAAGTACATCACGGCGAACAGACTGGACGCCGTGACGGACGAGATGATGCCTTTGGACAAGATAGCCTCTGGAACGCGGGGTGATACGGGCAGGAAGTAAGCTGGCAATTGTCGCATTGTGGGGCGGGGCGTGTCACCAAAATGGGGCGCTGCGACCCGTATCGGTGCACTGTAGCCGCTGCCGCAGGCTGCGCAGGCCCTCGGCCACACTCAAGTTCTCCAGGATTCACACCGGCCAGCGCAGCCTGCGGCAGCGGCTACAGGGCTTCGATGAATGCGTTGATCGGCATCGGTTTGCCGAATAGGTAGCCTTGCAGGAACTCCACGCGCCGCTCGGTCAGGTAATCGCGCTGCACCTGATCCTCCACGCCCTCGGCGACGATGCCCAGGTCGAGCTTGCCCGACAGCTCGATGATGCTGTCGACGATATGCCCCGACAGCGCGTCCTTGCCGATGGTGGCGACGAAGCTCTGGTCGATCTTGAGGTAATCCACCTTGAATTCACGCAGGTACGCCAGGCTTGAATGGCCGGTGCCGAAGTCGTCGATGGCGATCATCACGCCCAGGTTGTGCAGTGCCTCGAACAGCTGGTGGGTGACGGGCGTGGGGCGAATCAGTTCGCGTTCGGTCAGTTCCAGCACCAGGGTCACGCGGCCGGGCGGGAAGCCTTGCAGGAAGTCGCGGCAATCGTCGAGCAGGGCCAGGTCCTGGCAGTGCTCGGCGGTGATGTTGATGCCCACGTGGAAGTCATCGTCGAAGCGTTCGGCATGCGGGCGCAGGTCCTCGGCGGCCTGGCGCATCAACTGGCGGGTCATGGGCACGATCAGGCCCGAGTGCTCGGCAAAGGGGATGAACAGGTCCGGCCGCACCAGGCCTTCGCGCGGGTGCTGCCAGCGCATCAGCACCTCGGCACCCGACCAGCGGCCGGTGAGGCTGCGGATCACAGGCTGGTAATAGGGGATGAACTCGTCGGCTTCCAGCGCGCGGGCCAGTTCAGCCCGTGGCGACTGGGCGCGCTTGAACAGCCAGTGGCAGACAGCGCCCGCGACCACCGCCAGCACGCCCAGCAGCACCAGCAACAAGGGATATTGGCTCAGCACCCAGTGCCAGGTGGTGCCAACGGGGTAGCCGCTGGCCACGCTCAACGGGTAGCGGCTGGAGGTCAACTGCGTGGGCGCGACGGCAAAGGTGGGCAGTGGGGCGTCGTGCACCTGACCGTCGGGGGACAGCCAGGCATTGCCCACCTGCAGCAGCACTGTCTGGTCGCGACCGATCATGCGCAGGGCATTGGCCAGGTGGTAGCCGTCCAGCGTGGCCAGGGCGGTCTGGTCGTCGCTGGCGGCGCGGTACACCAGCAGGGCCTGGCCGGGCGTCACCGGGTTGCCGTCCATCAGCCACAAGCGGCCGTCCACGTAATCGCCGGGGTTGATCGGCTCGCTGAAGTCGCCGAACAGCGAGCTGCAGTACAGGTGATCGTCCAGCGCCAGGTTGGTGGAGCGCACGAAGGGGCGGCGGGTGACCTGCTCGCGCAGCGCCAGGGTGGCGTCGGCGCAGGGCTGGCCGGCCAGGGGCAGCAGGGCATTGGCCGATTCGGCGACATTGTCCAGCATCAGTTCGAACTGGGTCAGGGCCTGGCGGGTGGTGTCGTGGGCCTGGTTGGCCAGGTCGCGTTCGGCCTGCCAGTACAGCGCGGCCAGGCCCAGCACCAGCGGCAGTGCGCCGGCCAGCCACGGGGCGACGAGGCGCAGCGGGCGCGAGGGGCGTGGCGTGGTGGTGAAAAACGGCATGGGCAGGCGTGGATCCTTCGAAGGCCTGGGGGCATGCCCTGCATGATAGCCGCTTTCGCGCCAGGCGCCTTGTGGCAGCAACTGTCTTGAAATGGCGGCGTCTGCATCGCGGCCAAGGCCGGCTCCTACCACGGATGGCGTAGGAGCCGACTTTAGTCGCGATGCAGGCGGCGCGGTTTCAAGACAGTTGCTGCTGCAAGTTGTTGCTGCGCTCGGCCTTGGCAGTCAGTTGTTCGCGGCAGTAATCGGCGAACAATTGCGCAGGCTTGGTCAACTGCCCACGCTTGAGCCACGCCGCCACCAGGCCCGAGCCGGTCACCTCTTCGACAATGTCCACGCACACCACCTTCTTGCCATCGTAAGTGCACTCCGAATGCGGCCGGGTAACCAGGATCGAAAAACCGAAGCCCTGGCCGACCATGCCGCGCACCATCTCGATAGAGGGCGAGCTGAAGGCGATGCGCGGGGTCAGGCCCAGTTCTTCGAACAGGCTGACGAAGTAGGTACGGCTGGGCTGCACGTCGAGCAGAATCATCGGCTCGCTGGCCAAGTCGCGCAGTGACACCTGGGCTTGGCCAGCAAAGCGGTGGTCGGCGGGCAGCAGGGCATAGGGGCGCTGGGCCGGCATCAACGGTTCGGTTTCGATGGTGCTGTCCAGGTCGTGCTTGTAGAGGATGGCCAGGTCGAAGCTGCCCGAGGTCAGGCCCTGCACCAGCTCTTGCTGTTCACCGTCGCGGATGCGGATTTCCACGCCGGGGTAGAGTGCGCTGAAGCCGGCGATCAGTTCGGGCAGGTACAGCGGCGCCACGGTTTCGAAGCAGCCGATGTCGATCTGCCCGGCCACCACGTCGTTGTCGGCCAGGGCGTTCTGTTCGAACTCGCGGGCCATGCGCAGCAGTTCCTGGGCCTTGCGGTAGAAGCGCGCACCGCTGGGCGTCAGCGACACGCCCTGGGCGTGGTGACGGATCAGCAATTGCACACCAAAGCTGTCCTCCAGGGCCTTGATGGCGGTGGAGATCGACGGCTGCGCGATATACAGCTTGCGCGACGCCTCGGCGACGCTGCCGTACTCGACGGTGGTGATGAAGTATTTGAGTTGACGCAGGTTGTAGGCAGCCACGACGGACCTCGGGATTGGCAGGTGGCAAGCAACCAGCAAGTCGCGTACCACGGCGCAAGACTGATGGGCACAATACCAATCCCGAGGGTCGGTGTGTGCACCCGGCAGGCCAGTTTTTTCATGGCCTGCGAGTACATTTTTTATGCCTTGTGTTCAGGCGACACCTCAGCGGCCACGCAACTGCGCCCGTGAAATTCTACCCAACTGTTACAGGACGCCGCCTGGCCCGCCGCGTACGCTGGGCCCCCACTTTCCTGCACGGATGCCTGCCATGATTGCCCTCGACACCCTGCCGGTGTTCTTCCTCGCCGTAATCCTGTTGTTGCTGTCGCCAGGCCCCAACATGGCCTTTGTGCTCAGCCAGGCCATTGCACGCGGCTGGCGCGGGGGGCTGATGGCGGCGCTGGGCATCACCTTTGCCGACCTGACCCTGGCGGTGCTCACCGCCACCGGCGTGACTGCGCTGGTGGCCAGTTGGCCGCCGTCGTTTGACGTCATCCGTTATGCCGGTGCGGTGTACCTGCTGTGGCTGGCGTTCAAGACCCTGCGCGGCGGTGGCCTGGGGGCGCTCGATGGCAGTGAGCAACTGCCGCTGTCGCGCATCCTGTTCTCGGCCACCCTCAACAGCCTGCTCAACCCCAAGGCGCTGCTGTTTTTCATGGTGTTCTTGCCGCAGTTCGTGGTGCCGGAGCGCGGGCAGGTGGGCTGGCAGCTGATTCAGCTGGGGGTGATGCTGGCGCTGACGGCCACGGTGTTTCACTCGATTCTGGGGGTGTTTGGTGCGGCGATTCATCGGCGCCTGGCGTCGACGGGGCGTTGGGCGAAGGTGCAGTCGCTGGGGTTGGCAACGGTGCTGACGATGTTGGCGGTGCGGCTGGCATTGCTTAGCCGCCCGTAGCCTGTAGCCGCTGCCGCCAGGCTGCGCTGGCTTGTGTGAACCCTGGAGATCCTCGGTGGGGCACAGGGCCAGCGCAGCCTTCGGCAGCGGCTACGGGATCCGCTTGCGTTCGTGGTTCGGCATCAGGATAATCCGCAGCGTGTATATCCTGCCGAGTCTGCCCTCCATGTCCCAGCAAGTTTTCCTGCGCGATGCCATGCGCCGTCTCAACTACACCCGCGATGCCCTGGCGCAGCGCATTGGCGTGTCCCGCCGGGCCCTGGACAGCTGGTTGCTGCCGGACGAGTCGCCGGAAATGCGCAAGATGCCCGACATCGCCCAACGCTTTGTGCTAGAAATTCTCAAGGGTGTCTCGGCAGATACACAGGGTGTACATCATGGCAACAACGAATCGGGCCATCACCTGCTGTCGGTAGACGGCTACACCCGTGATTCGGTGGAAGACCTGCTGCGCGTGGCCGACATCATGCAGCCCATCGCCCGCCGGCAGAAAACCACCCGCGTGCTGGAAGGCGCGGTCTTGGCCAACCTGTTCTTCGAGGCCAGCACCCGCACACGCCTGAGCTTCAGCTCGGCCTTCGCCCGCCTGGGCGGTTCGGTGTGCGACACCACCGGTTTCACCTTCTCGTCGATGGCCAAGGGCGAGTCGATCCACGACACCAGCCGCGTCATCGCCGGCTACGCGGACGCCATCGTGGTGCGCCACCCGGACCTGGGCGCCGTGGCCGAATTCGCCCGCGCCACCCACGTGCCGGTGATCAACGCCGGTGACGGCCCGGGCGAGCACCCCAGCCAGGCACTGCTGGACCTGTACACCATCCAGCGCGAGTTCTCGCGCCTGGACAAGTTGATCGACGGCGCGCACATCGTCTTCGCCGGCGACCTCAAGTACGGTCGTACCGTGCACTCGCTGAGCAAGCTGCTGGCGCTGTACCGCAACCTGCGCATCACCCTGGTGTCGCCTGAATCCTTGATGCTGCCGCCACACCTGGTCGAATACCTGGCCAACCACGGTCACCACGTGGAGCAGAGCCACGACCTGCAATCGGCCCTCAAGGGCGCCGACGTGGTGTACGCCACGCGCATCCAGAAAGAGCGTTTCGGCCAGGAAGAAACCCTGGAAGGCTACAGCGCCGATTTCCAGATCAACCAGGCGCTGGTCAATGCTACCTGCGGCCCGCACACGCTGATCATGCACCCGCTGCCACGCGACTCGCGTCCGGGCGCCAACGACCTGAGCGTGGACCTGAACAACGACTCGCGCCTGGCCATCTTCAAGCAGACCGACAACGGCATCGCCGTGCGCATGGCGATCTTCGCCACGCTGATGGGCGTGCAGGACCAGGTACAGCATTCGCTGCGTGAGGTGGGCTGGCGCGTGCCGGTGTACCTGGGCCCGGAAGACGAAGTGCCGTACCGCGACCAATAACCCGTAGCCGCTGCCGCCAGGCTGCGCTGGCCGGTGTGAACCCTGGAAATTTTCAGCGAGGCGTAGGGCCAGCGCAGCCTTCGGCAGCGGCTACGGTATTGCGCCAATCCTCGCGGCGCAGCTCCCATAGCTCACGCTTGAGCGTGCCACTGACAAACTCGCCGTCTGCCTCGCCGATCAGGCGCATCCCCTCACGCTGCGACACCCGCCGCGATCCCAGGTTTTCCACTGCCTTGGGCACCCGTAACACGGCCCGGTCCAGGGTTTCAAACCAGTAGCGGGTCACCACCGCGCACGCCTCGCTCATATAGCCCTGGCCCTGCCATGCCGGCGCCAGCCAGAAGCCGCGGTGGTTGTCAGGCTGGTCCATCAGGCCAATGCAGCCAATCAGCGACTGCGGCGCACTGCGCAGGCGGATCGCCCATTCCCAGTGCCTGCCCTCGGCCATGGCGGGCAGGACGAAGTCGCGCACCCAGCTTTCAGCCCCGTCGGCGGGGTAGGGCCATGGCACGTGGTTGTCCAGGTAGCGCACCACTTCCCACACGGGGAACAGGCGCTGGATATCGGCGGCGTCGCTCAGTTGCAGCGGGGTCAGCAGCAGGCGTTGGGTGTGCAGGGAGGGGGGCATGGTGGGGACTCCTTGTCAGTCCCCGCAGTGTAATCAAGGGTTGGCGGCGGGCCAACGGCTATTGCGGTACGGGTTCTCCGAACGCTGTGGCGCGGTATCGCTATCCAGCGGGGCCAGCGACAGATTGCCGTGGTCGCTGAACCGCACAGTGCCGAACACGCCGTTGGCCAGCTTGCCGTGCAGCTCGTACGGCAGGTTGTCCAGCGACTGCGTCTGGCTAAGGCCCAGTGTCTGGCGCAGCACACTGAAGGCGGTGACGCTGACCGGCACGGTCACGATGGTCTCGGAAAAGCGCGCCAGGGTGCCGCTTTCATTGCTCACGCCCGAGGCCAGCGGGCGGCCGTTGACGTCCAGGTTCAGGGCCACGCCGTTGTAGGTGTAGCTGGTTTCATTGGGGTTCTGCAGGCGGATCTTCACCGCAAAGCGCACTTCCAGGTCTTGGCCCTGCAATGGCTCGATGCCCACCACGTTGATGTTGATGGGGTCGCGTGGCGGCAGCAGGGCACAGGCGCTGAGGCCCACCAGCAGCATCAGCAGCAGGTAGTGACGCAGGGTGGGCAGCAGGTATGAACGCATGATCGAGTCTCGAAGCGAGGCAGTTGTTGTGTGCGTGAGACAGCGCCCGCACGCCCACGTTCGCTGCCTGGCGCGGCCCCAGGCCACAAAATGTTACGACTGCGCCGCAGGTTTCATCGAACACTCACCCTGGCAGCGGTTCCAATGAGCCTATAGTCACGATTCATCGAAAGGGAGAGTGCCACTATGAGCGTATTCCCGCCCGTGTTTGCCCTGCTATTGGTGGTGGCCAGCGCCAGCGCCTGGGCCGATACCAACAACCCCTACAACAGCGCCGTGCGCCGCGCCAACCCCAACAGCATGCAGGGCACCCAGCCGGTCACGCCGGTCTCGCCCAGCCTGCGCCAGCAGACCAACCCGCGCCCGCCCACCCTGCAGAACGGCGGTATCGGCAACGGCAACAACCTGCGCACCACGCCGACCAAACCGGACTTCGATCGCCAGCGCCCTGCGCGTGACGAGACCCGCTGAACCTCCCCACTCAGAAGGAATTGCCCATGCTGCGTCAGATCCTGTTGACGACCTTGTTGAGCCTGCCCCTGGCGGTCCATGCCGCTACCTCCTACCCCAGCGAAGCGGGGCCCTTGAGCGTGACCGCCGTCGCCGATGGCCTGCGCCACCCTTGGGCGCTGGCCTTCCTGCCGGGCAAGCAGGGTTTTCTGGTGACCGAACGGCCCGGCTCCCTGCGGGTGATCAGCCCCGAAGGCAAGCTGTCGGCGCCCATCACCGGCGGCCCTGCGGTGTGGGCGCAGAACCAGGGTGGTTTGCTGGACGTGGCGTTGTCGCCGCAGTTCAAGGAAGACCGGCTGGTCTATTTGTCGTTCGCCGAAGCCGGGCCCGATGGCAAGGCCGGCACGGCGGTGGGGCGCGGGCGGCTGTCAGATGACCTCACGCGTCTGGAGAACTTCCAGGTCATCTTCCGCCAGCAGCCCAAGCTGTCCGAGGGCGCGCATTTCGGCTCGCGGCTGGTGTTCGACCGCGACGGCTACCTGTTCATCGCCTTGGGCGAGAACAACCAGCGGCCCACGTCCCAAGACCTGAGCAAGCTGCAGGGCAAGGTGGTGCGTATTTTCCCCGATGGCCGCATCCCCGATGACAACCCGTTCGTGGGCAAGCAGGGCGCCCGCCCCGAGATCTGGTCCTATGGCCATCGCAACCAGCAGGGCGCGGCGCTGAACCCCTGGACCGGCACGCTGTGGACCCACGAACATGGCCCGCGCGGCGGTGATGAAATCAACGTGATCGAACGCGGGCAAAACTATGGCTGGCCACTGGCGACCCATGGCATCAACTACAGCCTGCTGCCGATCCCCGAGGCGCAGGGCAAGACGCTCAAGGGCGCGAAGGACCCGATCCACGTGTGGGAGAAATCCCCGGCCATCAGTGGCATGGCGTTCTATGACGCTGACCGCTTCAAGGCCTGGCAGCACGACCTGTTCATTGGGGCGCTGGCGGATCAGGAGCTGATACGGCTGGAATTCGAGGGCGACAAGGTCAGCCATGAAGAGCGGCTGCTGGGCGATTTGAAGGCGCGCATCCGTGATGTGCGGCAGGGGCCGGATGGTTTTCTGTATGTGCTGACTGATGCCCAGGATGGGCAGTTGTTGAAAGTCGGCTTGCAACAGTAGCCAGTAGCCGCTGCCGCCAGGCTGCGCTGGCCCTGATGTACACTGCACATCTTAAGCGAGGCTCAAGGCCAGCGCAGCCTGTCGGCAGCGGCTACGTAAGATAAGGACGTCATATGCTTGCTGCATTATCGCCACTCACCGCCTATCACACCGCCCTCACCGAACGCGGTTACGCCGCCGACCCCGCCCAGGCCCACGCCGTCGAGGTATTGCAGGCCTGTTTCACGGCCATCGAAGCCGGCCAACCGGGCCAGGGCGTATACCTGTGGGGCCCGGTCGGGCGCGGCAAAACCTGGCTCATGGACCTGTTCCACCATTGCCTCACCGTGCCCGCCCGCCGCCAACACTTTCACCATTTCATGGCCTGGGTGCACCAGCACCTGTTCCAGCTCGACCACGTGCGCGACCCGCTCAAGGCCCTGGCTGCAAGCCTGGCCAAGGACATCCGCGTGCTGTGCTTCGACGAGTTCTTTGTCACCGACATCGCCGATGCGATCATTCTCGGCGGCCTGATGACCGAGCTGTTCGACGCCGGCGTGGTGGTGGTTGCCACGTCCAACCAGCCGCCGGACCAGCTGTACGCCGATGGCTTCAACCGCGACCGCTTCCTGCCCGCCATCCGCGCCATCGAGGCGCACATGCAGGTGGTGGCGGTGGAAGGCGAGCAGGATCACCGCCTGCACCCCGGCACTGCGCAACAGCGTTACTGGGTCAATGACGCCCGCGCCTTGCAGGCTGCATTCGAGCAACTCAATGGCGATCGGCCGGTCGGGACTCAACCGGTGGCCGTCGGCTATCGCCACCTGCCGGTGGTGCGTGCCAGCGACACGGTGTTGTGGTGCACCTACGCGCAGTTGTGCGAGCAGCCCTGGGCGGCGATGGATTTCATGCAGTTGTGCGACCGCTACAGCGCCATCCTGCTGGGCGAGGTACCGGCCCTGGGCGCCCGACAACGACCGGCGAAGATCGCCCGCGGCACCGAGGACGGCGCTGCCCAGGTGCTGGCTGGCGACCGCGAACTGCCGCAATTGTCGCCCAACGATGACGGCGTACGGCGCTTCATCGCCCTGGTCGACGAATGCTACGACCGCAAGGTGCCGCTGTGCATCGAGGCGCAGGTGCCGCTCGAGGCGCTCTACACTCAAGGGTATCTGGCGTTCCCGTTCCGGCGCACCCTGAGCCGCCTGCGGGAGATGCAATTGCAACGTTTCAGCTGAGGAGAGTGCCCATGGACAACCCCCTGTCGCATCACCTGCTGAGCATGGCCTACAACAACGGCTGGGCCAATCACCGCCTGTACAAGGCTTGCCTGCAACTGAGCCAGGACGAGTTCGTGGCGCCGCGCAGCAGCTTTTTTCCGTCAATCAAGGCCACCCTCAACCACCTGCTGACGGTGGACTGGTTCTACCTGCAGGCGCTGGAGTGCGAGCAGGCCGGTGAGCCCCCGGAGCTGGACAGCCTGCGTTTTTTCGAACCCGAAGAGCCGTTCCACACCTGCCTGGACCTGCACCGCGAGCAGGCGCAGGTGGACCACCGGCTGATTGCGTACTGCCGTCAGCTCAAGGACGCCAGCATGGGCCGCTACGTGACCATCCTGCGCCCCGACCGTACCCAGCGTGACACCCGCGTGCGCCTGCTGGCGCACCTGTTCGAGCATCAGATTCATCACCGTGGCCAGGTGCACGCCATGCTGGCGGAAACCGAGATCAAGCCGCCCCAGCTCGACGAATTCTTCTGCGAAGGCGAGGCGCATTTGCGCGCCCAGGACTTCGCCGAGCTGGGCTGGACCGAGGCCCAGGTGTGGTCAGGTCAGTAGGCGGATGGGCGTGCCGGCGTGCCAGGCCAGGATGTCGTCGATCATCTGGCTGTAGAACAGCCGGTAGTTGTTGGCGCTGACATAGCCCACATGGGGCGTGGCCAGCACGTTGGGCAGGGTGCGGAATGGGTGGCCGGCCGGCAGCGGCTCGACGCTGAACACGTCCAGCGCGGCGCCGCCCAGGCGGTTGGCCTTCAAGGCTTCCACCAGCGCGTCTTCATCGACGATGGGCCCGCGCGCGGTGTTGACCAGCAGCGCACGGGGCTTCATCCAGCCAAGTGCCTCGCTGTCCACCAGGCCCCGGGTGCGGTCGCTGAGCACCAGGTGCACGCTGAGGATATCGGCCTGGGCAAACAGCTCCTGCTTGCTGACCCACTGTACGCCGGCGCTCTCGGCGCGCTCGGCGGTGAGGTTTTCGCTCCAGGCGATCACGTTCATCCCAAACGCCTTGCCGAAGTTGGCCACCTTCTGGCCGATGCTGCCCAGCCCCAGAATGCCCAGGGTCTTGCCATGCAGGTCGCCGCCCAGGCCAATCTGCCAGCCGCCGGTTTGCAGCGACGCAGCTTCGGCCACCAGATTGCGGGTGGAGGCCATGATCAGCGCCCAGGTCAGTTCCGGCGCTGCGTGCTTGTAGCTGTCGGTGCCCACCACCTGCACGCCCAGGGCCTTGGCGGCGGCCAGGTCGAGGGCGGCGTTGCGCATGCCGCCGGTCACCAGCAGTTTGAGGTTGCCCAGGCCGCGCAGCAGTTCGGCGTCGAATGCGGTGCGCTCGCGCATTACGCAAATCACCTCATAGGGCGAAAGGCGCGCCACCATCGTTGCGGTATCGGCCGGGTAGTCCGGCAAAAAGTCCACCTGGCCCAGCGCCTGCAACGGCGACCAGTCCACCACATCGCTGGCCACGTCCTGCCAGTCATCGATCACGGCTATGCGCACGGCGTTTGCTCCTTGGTTTCAGTTGTTTTGCAGCAGAGGTGGACTTTACCGCAGCTGTTTTGGGGTGTCAGTGGTGGCCTCATCGCGAGCAAGCTTTGCTCCCACAGTGTCAAGGCAAACACTGATGTGAGCCTTAACACTGTGGGAGCAAAGCTTGCTCGCGATGAGGCCAGTAGCCCCAGCCTCAATCACTGGTAGGATTGGGATCTACAAACCCCCGGGCAGTTCCATGGCGCAAAAAGACACCATCTCCGTGCAAATGGTCCGTGAGGCTCTGCTGCAAAGCAGCGTCGATCCAGCGACGATCCTGTCGGCCGTGGGCATCGACGGCACGCTGCTCCAGCAGCCCGACGCCCGTGTCCCCGTGCTGTTGTATGCACGCCTGTGGCGCCAGATCGCCCGCCACACCGACGACGAATTCTTCGGCATGGACCCGCGCCCCTTGCGCTCCGGCAGCCTGGCGTTTCTATGCCGCTGCGCCATGGCCCAGCCCACCCTGGCCACGGCGCTGGACGCCGCTTTGGGCTTCCTGTCGCTGATGCTGGCCGACCTGCCCGCGCAGCTGGTGCGCCAACACGGCCTGGCCGAGATCGTCATCGACGACAGCGCCGTGCCGCCACGCCGCGCGTTTACCTATTTCACTTACTGGATGATCGTCCACGGCGTGGCCTGCTGGCTGGCCGGGCGGCGCATCCCGATCCTGGCGGTGGAGCTGCGCGGCGCGGCGCCCGAGTATTGCGACGACTACCGGGTGATGTTTTCCCACAACCTGCGCTTCGAGCGGCCGCGCACGCGGATCATTTTCGCCGCCGAGTGCCTGGACCTGCCCATGCGCCGCACGCCCCAGGAGCTGCAACGCTTCCTCAACCGCGCCCCGGCCAACATCCTGGTCAAATACCGCGACCCCGACAGCCTGGCCACGCGTATCCGCCAGCACCTGCGCGAGCAACCGCCCCACAGCTGGCCCGAGGCCGACGACATGGCCCGCCACTGGCACCTGTCGGCGCCCACCCTGCGCCGTCGCCTGGCCGAAGAAGGGCAGACCTGGCAGCGCCTCAAGGACAGCGTGCGCCGCGAACTGGCCATCGCCTGGCTGGCCGATGCGCAGCTTTCCTTCGAGGCGATCGCCGCGCAACTGGGTTTCGCCGATGCCAGCTCGTTCTATAAAGCCTTTCGCAAATGGACCGGCGCCAGCCCCGGCCAGTACCGCAGCCTGATCCTGGGCAGCACTGGCCAAACCGCTCACCGCGACTGAGCGCTTTGACCATTGCCGGCCGGCCCGCCCAGGGCCATATTTCAAGGAGACGCCTACAACAATAAGGACGCGCTCCATGCACATTGCAGACAGGATTTTCGTGGTCAGCGGCGCCGCCTCGGGGCTGGGTGCGGCGACCGCCACCATGCTCGCCCACGGCGGCGCCAATGTGGTGCTGGTGGACCTCAACGCCGACGCCGTCGCCGCCCAGGCCCACGCATTGGGCGACCGCGCCCGCCATGCCGTGGCCGACATCCGCCGCGAGGACCAGGCCCAGGCCGCCGTGCAACTGGCGGTCAGCACCTTCGGTGGCCTGCACGGGCTGGTCAACTGCGCAGGCGTGGTCACCGGCGAGAAGATCCTGGGCAAGCAAGGCCCCCACGCCCTGGACAGTTTCAGCCGCCTGCTGGACATCAACGTGGTTGGCAGCTTCAACCTGATGCGCCTGGCCGCCGCTGCCATGGCCGAGACCGAACCGGGGGAGGACGGCGAGCGCGGCATCATCATCAACACCGCCTCCATCGCCGCCTACGATGGCCAGATCGGCCAGGCCGCCTACGCCGCCTCCAAGGGCGCCATCGTCAGCATGACCCTGCCGGCCGCCCGCGAACTGGCCCGCTTCGGCATCCGTGTGATGACCATCGCCCCCGGCATTTTCGAAACGCCGATGATGGCCGGCATGAGCGACGAGGTGCGCGCCTCTCTGGCCGCCGGCGTGCCGTTCCCGCCGCGCCTCGGGCTGCCGGCCGAATACGCAGCGCTGGTGCGCCATATCGTCGAGAACCGCCTGCTCAACGGCGAAGTCATCCGCCTGGACGGCGCCCTGCGCATGGCCGCCAAATGAAGGAGTCCGTCATGAACCACGATCCCGTCGTTATCGTCAGCGCCGTGCGCACGCCCATGGGCGGCCTGCAGGGCGACTTGAAAAGCCTGACCGCGCCGCAGTTGGGCGCCGAAGCGATCCGCGCCGCCGTGTCCCGAGCCACTTTGGACGGCGAGGCGGTGGACCAGGTGTTGATGGGCTGCGTACTGCCCGCAGGCCTGGGCCAGGCGCCCGCGCGCCAAGCCGCGTTGGGCGCCGGGCTGGCCAAAGGCACGCCCTGCACCACCCTGAATAAAATGTGCGGCTCGGGCATGCAGGCCGTAATCCTGGGCCACGATCAGTTGCTGGCCGGCAGCACCAGCGTGGTGGTGGCCGGCGGCATGGAAAGCATGTCCAACGCCCCCTACCTGCTGGACAAGGCCCGCTGCGGTTACCGCATGGGCCATGGCCGGGTGCTGGACCACATGTTCCTCGACGGCCTGGAAGACGCCTACGAACCGGGCCGGCTGATGGGCACCTTCGCCGAGGACTGTGCCCAGGCCAACGGCTTCAGCCGCCAGCAGCAGGATGACTTCGCCATCGCCTCGTTGACCCGTGCCCAGCAGGCCATCACCCAGGGCCTGTTCAAGGACGAGATCGTGCCGCTGACGGTGACGGCCGGCAAAGAGTCGCGCCTGATCAGCGACGATGAACAGCCGCCCAAGGCGCGCCTGGACAAGATCCCGGGCCTCAAGCCGGCCTTTCGCGATGGCGGTACCGTGACCGCAGCCAATTCGAGCTCCATCTCCGACGGCGCCGCAGCCCTGGTACTGATGCGCCAGAGTGAGGCGGTGAAACGGGGCCTCGTGCCCCTGGCGATCATCCACGGCCACGCCGATTTCGCCGACACCCCGGCGCTGTTCCCCACGGCCCCCATCGGCGCCATCCAGCAACTGCTCAAGCGCACCGGCTGGGCGCTGCCCAGCGTCGACCTGTTCGAGATCAACGAAGCCTTCGCCGTGGTCACCCTGGCTGCCATGCAGGCGCTGGACCTGCCCCACGCCAAGGTCAACGTGCACGGCGGCGCCTGCGCCCTGGGCCACCCAATCGGCGCCTCGGGCGCACGCATCCTGGTGACCCTGATTCACGCCCTGCGCCAACGTCGCCTCTCGCGCGGCATCGCCGCCATCTGCATCGGCGGCGGCGAAGCCACGGCCGTTGCCATTGAATGCCTGGATTAAGGAGCGCCCATGCTAGCCAATCAAGAGCAACGCCAGATCAGCGACGCCGCGCGCCAGTTCGCCCAGGAGCGCCTGCGCCCGTTCTCGGCCCAGTGGGACCGCGACCACACCTTCCCCCGCGAAGCCCTGGCCGAAATGGCCGAACTGGGTTTTTTCGGCATGCTGGTGCCGGAGCAGTGGGGCGGTTGCGACACCGGCTACCTGGCCTACGCCATGGCCCTGGAGGAAATCGCCGCCGGTGACGGCGCCTGCTCTACCATCATGAGCGTGCACAACTCGGTGGGTTGCGTGCCCATCCTCACCTTCGGCACCGAGGCGCAAAAGGCTCAGTATCTTGAACCGCTGGCCACCGGTGCCATGCTGGGCGCCTTCGCCCTCACCGAGGCCCAGGCCGGCTCCGACGCCAGCAACCTGCGCACCCGCGCGCGTCGCGACGGCGACCATTACGTGATCAACGGCAGCAAGCAGTTCATCACCTCGGGCAGCAACGCCGGCATGACCATCGTTTTCGCCGTCACCGACCCCGAGGCGGGCAAGCGCGGCATCAGCGCCTTCATCGTGCCCACCGATACCCCCGGCTACCAGGTGGTGCGCGTCGAGGAAAAACTCGGTCTGCATGCCTCTGACACCTGCCAGCTGGTGTTCGACGACATGCGCGTACCGGCCGCCAACCTGCTGGGCGCTGAAGGGCAGGGGTACAAGATCGCCCTGGCCAACCTTGAAGGTGGCCGCATCGGCATTGCCGCCCAGGCCGTGGGCATGGCCCGCGCCGCCTTCGAGGCTGCCCGTGACTATGCCCGCGAGCGCACCAGCTTCGGCCAGCCGCTGATCGAGCATCAGGCCGTGGCCTTCCGCCTGGCCGACATGCACACCCAGATCAGCGTGGCGCGGCAAATGGTCTACCACGCCGCCGCCCTGCGCGACGCCGGGCAGCCCGCCTTGGTGGAGGCGTCCATGGCCAAGCTTTTCGCCTCGGAAATGGCCGAAAAGGTCTGTTCGGACGCGTTGCAGACCTTGGGTGGGTATGGTTACCTCAACGACTTCCCGCTGGAACGGATTTATCGCGACGTGCGCATTTGCCAGATCTACGAAGGCACCAGCGATATCCAGCGGATGGTGATTGCCCGCAATTTATAAGACGGAGAACGCTACGATGGCGTATCAAACCCTGCTGCTGGAAACCCGTGGCCGTGTCGGCCTGATCACCCTCAACCGGCCCGAGGCGCTCAACGCGCTCAACGCCCAGTTGATCGGTGAACTGAACCAGGCCCTCGACGCCCTGGACGCCGACCGCGAGGTAGGTTGCATCGTCATCACCGGCTCGGCCAAGGCCTTTGCCGCTGGCGCCGACATCAAGGAAATGGCCGAGCGCACCTACCCGCAGATCTACCTGGACGACCTGTTCAGCGAAACCGACCGCATCGCCAACCGCCGCAAGCCAATGATCGCCGCCGTGGCCGGCTTCGCCTTGGGCGGCGGCTGCGAGTTGGCGCTGATGTGCGACTTCATCCTGGCCGCCGACACCGCCAAGTTCGGCCAGCCGGAAATCAAGCTGGGTGTGCTGCCGGGCATGGGCGGCACCCAGCGCCTGACCCGCGCGGTGGGCAAGGCCAAGGCCATGGAGCTGTGCCTCACCGGGCGCCTGATGGACGCGGTGGAAGCGGAGCGGGCGGGCATCGTGGCGCGCATCGTGCCGGCCGACAAACTGCTGGAAGAGGCCCTGGCCACGGCGGTGCAGATTGCTGCCAAGTCGCTGCCGGTGGCGATGATGGTGAAGGAGAGCGTCAACCGCGCCTTTGAGGTCAGCCTCAGTGAGGGGGTACGGTTTGAGCGCCGGGTGTTCCATGCGGCGTTTGCCACTGAAGATCAGAAGGAAGGCATGGCTGCCTTTATTGCCAAGCGTGAGGCGCGGTTCAAAGGCCGTTAACGCTGTCCCCATTTAGCCGCTGCCGAAGGCTGCGCTGGCCCTGTGCCTCACTGAAGATTTTCAGGGTTCCCACCGGCCAGCGCAGCCGGGCGGCAGCGGCTACAGGTGTACAAACCTGAGTTTTTGTTAATTTGACGCCAGAATGATGGCACATCACCATCGCGCCCTTTGAAAATGTAAGCAATTGTAAAAAATTGCGATACACCGCTTAGGGACGATTCTGCAATGTGGTCAAGGACGCCTTTCACCCGGCTGATGCTTTCTGTGTGCCTGGCCATCACCATGCCCCTGGCCCATGCAGCCACGCCCAACCCCGGCGACCAGGACCTGATCCGCGACCGCCAGGACCGTCTGCTGCAAGAACAGCGCAAACGCCTGGATGATCTGCAGAACCTGCCCGCGCCCACCCCTGCGCCCGCTGCCCCGGCCACACCTGCCACCACCCGTTGTTTCCGCATCGACACCATTGAGCTCAAGGGCGCCGACCATCTGCCCGACGGCCCCGCGCTGGTCAAACCCTATCAAGGCCAGTGCCTGGGTGTGGCCCAGCTCAACGAAGTGCTCAAGGTGATCACCGACCGCTACATCGCCCTGGGCCTGGTCACCAGCCGCGCCTACCTGCCGCCGCAGGACCTGTCCAAGGGGCACCTGGTGGTGCAGGTCATCGAAGGCCACCTGCAAAGCCTCCAGCCGGGGCAGGGCAGCGGCCTGTCCCAGCGCGAGCTGAACATGGGCTTCCCCGGCCGCCCCGGCGAGGTGCTCAACCTGCGCGAAGTGGAGCAATTGGTCGACCAGCTCAACCGCCTGCCGTCCAACCAGGCGCAGATGGCCCTGGTGCCCGGCCAGACTGTGGGCAGCACCGACGTGCAGGTCAACAACGCCCCGCAAAAGCCTTGGCGGGCGTCGGTGAACAGCAGCAACTCGGGCCAGAAGAGCACCGGCGAGCAACAGTGGGGCACGCGCCTGGACTGGGACAACCCCTTGGGCCTGGCCGACCAGTTGAGCCTCAACGGCGGCCAGGACGCCCACCCCGACGACCAGCACAACAGCCACAACGCAGGCCTGAGCTACAACCTGCCCTGGGGCTGGTGGAACTTCACCTACAGCTACAACCACAGCACCTACCGCGACCTGACCCAGGCCAATGGCTTCGACTTCAAGCAAAACGGCGACAGCGCCACCCACCAGTTCAAGGCCGAACGCGTGGTGTACCGCGACGCCCTGAGCAAGACCTCGCTGAGCATGGGCCTGTCGCACCTGGCCACCAACAACTACATCGCCGGCAGCCGCCTGGACAACAGCAGCAACCGCATCACCGAGCTGCAATACGGCATCAACCACGGCCGGCGCATCGGCGGCGCGTTCCTCAACCTGGACCTGGGCCTGCAGCAAGGTATCGGCGCCCTCGACGCCCAGGGCGACCATGACCCCGGCCCCGCCGACCCCACCGCGCGCTACCGCAAGTACACCGCCACGGCCAGCTACCTGCTGCCGTTCAAGCTGTGGGGCGAGTCGTTCAGTTTCACCAGCCTGGCCACCGGGCAGCACAGCGAAGACGTGCTGTTCAGCCCCCAGCGCATGAGCCTGGGCGGCGAGTCGTCGATCCGCGGCTACAAGGACCAGACCCTGACCGGCGACAACGGGGGCTACTGGCGCAACGACCTGCGCTGGAGCCGCCCGGTGGTGTGGGCCTGGGTGCAACCGGTGTTCAGCGAATACGGCAGCGACATCGGCTATGACCAGGGTGTGATCAGCGACAGCAAACACGCCGGCGACCAGCACGGCCGGGTGTCCAGTGATTCGCTGGAGCTGTTTGCCCGCGGCCAGCACCTGACGCTGAGCGTCACCCTGGCCCACTCGCTGCAGCGCCCGGCGGCGTTCAGCGACAGCGAAGCCCCCGTGTATTTCCGCCTCGAATTCCTCCTTTAAAACGCTTGCGAGACCTGAACATGGACGTACGCCAACTGGCCTTCCTGGCCCGCCAGCCTTCGGCTGCCATTCAACCTCGCGAGCGTTTCTGGGGCATCTCCAAACGCGGCCTGGCCTTCGTGCTGGCCAACGCCCTGTTCTGGCAGCCACTGTGGGCGCAGGCCGGCGGCCTTGCGGTCAGCGGGCAGGGCACCACCACCACGGCCGCGGCCAACGGCGTGCCCATCGTCAACATTGCCGCGCCCAACGCCAGCGGCCTGTCGCACAATCAGTTCAGCGACTACAACGTCGGCAGCCAAGGGCTGATCCTCAACAACGCCACCAGCAGCACCCAGAGTACCCAACTGGGCGGCATCATCCTGGGCAACAGCAACCTCAAGGGCCAGGCGGCCAGCACCATCCTCAACGAGGTCACCGGCAACAACCGCAGCCAGCTCAACGGCTACACCGAGGTGGCCGGCCAGGCCGCCCACGTGATCGTCGCCAACCCCTACGGCATCACCTGCGATGGCTGCGGCTTCATCAACACCCCCAAGGCGACCCTGACCACCGGCAAGCCGGTGCTGGACGCCAGCGGCAAGCTGGACCACTACCAGGTCGACGGCGGTGACGTGGCCATTGACGGCGCGGGCATCAACGCCGGCAACGTCGACAGCTTCGAGGTGATCACCCGTTCGGCGCGCATCAACGCGCAGATCAATGCCAACCAACTGACCGTGATCGCCGGTCGCAACGACGTTGACGCCGGCACCTTGAAAGCCACGGCGCGCGCCGATGACGGCAGCGCCAAACCCAACCTGGCCATCGACTCCACCGCCCTGGGCGGCATGTATGCCGGCGCCATCAAACTGGTAGGCACCGAGCAGGGCGTGGGTGTGAACCTGGCCGGCAACCTGGCGGCCAGCGCCGGTGATATCGAGCTGGACGCCAACGGCCAGCTCAACGTGGCCCAGGTGGCGGCCAGCGGGGCGGTCAAAGCCACTGCCCAAAGCATCACCACCCACGGCCCGGTCTACGCCGGTAGCCATCTGGACGCGACCACCACGGGCGACCTCAACAACAGCCAGAACCTGGCCGCTCGCGACGCCATCACCCTGAGCAGCGGCGGCCAGCTGAGCAACAGCGGCATCATCGAAGCCGGGGTCAACAGCGATAACAGCCGCAACAGCAGCGGCGATGTCAGCCTCAGCGCGCAGACGGTCAGCAACACCGGCAATGTCATTGCCAGCCGCCAATTGACTACCCAGGCCAATCTGCTGGACAACCAGGGCGGCGCGATCAGCGCGGCCCAGGCGCAGCTCAAGGGCGGTAGCCTGAACAACAGCCACGGCCAGCTGAAAACCCAGGGCGACCTGACGGTGGCGCTGACCGGCGACCTCACTAACACCAGCGGCCTGTTCAGCAGCGAATGCCTGCTGACCGCCAGCGCCGCCAGCCTGTCCAACCGCCTGGGCAGCCTGTCCAGCGCTGGCCAGCTGAGCCTGACCACCACGGGCACCGTCGACAACCAGGGCGGCAAGCTGTTCAGCAACAGCGCCCTGACCCTGGACCTCAACCACGGCACCCTGGGCAACCAGAGCGGCCTGATCACCGCCCCCGTGCTGGTACTGAAGAATGTCGGCGCGGTGGACAACAGCAGCGGCGAAATCTCCAGCGCCCAAACCTTCGATTTCAGCGCCGACAGCCTGACCAACGACAACGGCAAACTGCTTTCCAATCAAGCCCTGAGCGTCACCGTCAACCAGGCCCTGAGCAACCTCAACGGCACCATCGCCGCCGCCAGCCTGCACGTGCAAGCGGCCAGCCTGAACAACGCCGGTGGCACCCTGAACAGCCAGGGCGACCTCACGCTGAACGTCAGCGGCCAACTGACCAACAACAACCTGGGCCTGATCAACGCCGACGGCACCCTGGCCATCAACGCCGCTGGCATCGACAACAGCGCCGGCGGCAACCTGCTGGGCAGCGCCATCGCCCTGGACTTCGGCGCCGCCACCGGCGAGCTCAATAACGCCAGCGGCCTGATCACCACCACTGGCCAGCTGACCGTCAGCCACCTGCGCGACCTCAACAACCAGAACGGCGAATTGTCCAGCAGCCAAAGCCTCACCCTGGCCGGCCGTACCCTGGACAACACCGGCGGCAAGCTGATCAGCGACAACCTGCTGGTGCTTAACGCCAACAGCCTGCTTAACCCCGGCGGCCTGGTGTCCGGCTGGCAAGGCGTGACCGTCACGGCGGGCAGCCTGGACAACCGCAACAGCGGTACCGTCTCCAGCCGTTACGGCGACGTTACCGTCACGGTGCAGGGCGACCTGCTCAACGGCAACAATGGCGCGCTGGTCAGCCAGGGCGCGCTCAACGTCAGTGCCGACAACCTCGACAACAGCGCCGGCATTCTCTCCAGCGCCGCCGGCCTGACCCTGCAAGCCATCAGCCTGACCAACAACGCCGGCTCCATCGCCGCGCAAAACGCCTTCACCTTCACCGGCACCACCTTCGACAACAGCAACGGCAGCGTCACCAGCAACGGCGCTGGCACCCTCAACCTGCTGGGCGTGCTGACCAACACCAACGGCAAGCTCGCCACCGGCGCCGACCTGCTGATCCAGGGCGCCACCCAGGTCAACAACCAGCACGGCCAACTGGCCAGCCAAACCCTGCTGACCCTGCTGACCGCCGGCCTGGACAACAGCAACAGCGGCACGATCGCCGCCAACGACGCCCTGACCCTAACCGCCACCGGCGCGGTGCAAAACAACGCCGACGGCCTGATCTACAGTCAGAACGCCGACCTCAACCTCAGCGCCGCCAGCCTGGCCAACAGCCGCGGCACCCTGCAAAGCCAGACCGCGCTGACCGTCACCACCAGCGGCGACATCGACAACCAGAGCGGTACCCTCCTGGCGCAAACCGGCGACCTGACGATAAACGCCGTCAACCTAGACAGCCGCGGTGGCACCCTCGGCAGCCAGCAGGGTGCCTTCACCGCGCAACTCACCGGCGCCCTGAAAAACGGCTACGACCTGACCAACGCCAGCCAGAAGGGCAGCGTGCAGGCGCAAAGCCTGACCATCACCAGCGCCAGCCTGGACAACGACGGCGGCCGCATCGCCGCGCAAACCGGCGACGCGGTGATCAGCACCGGCGACTTCAACAACCAGAACGGCGGCCTGTACGCCACCGGCAAGGTCAAGGTCACCGCCCACGACTTCGACAACAGCGGCGCGGCCGACGGCCAGATCGGCGGCCAGCAGATCGACCTCAGCCTCAGCGGCGCGCTCAACAACGAAAACGGCCTGGTTGAGAGCGACAGCACCCTGAGCATCACCGCGGCCAGCATCGACAACCAGGCCGGCCAGTTGCGCGCCCTGGGCACCAGCGGCAGCACGCTGTTCAACGTCAGCGGCCTGCTGAACAACAGCAACGGCACCCTGGAAACCGCCAACCAGAACCTCACCCTCAACCTGGGCAGTTTCAGCAACGTGGGTGGCAGCCTGCTGCACGTGGGCACGGGGACGTTCGGCATCGCCACGGCCAACCTGTCCGATGTAGGCGGCAGCGTGGTCACCAACGGCAGCCTGACCATCGACGCCGACAACTGGACCAACAGCAGCGTCATCCAGGCAGGCGACCTGACCGTCAACGTCGCTGGCCTGACCCAGACCGGCAGCGGCCAGTTACTGGGCAGCAGCCACTTCACCGGCACCGGCAGCAACTGGAACAACGATGGCCTGATCGCCAGTAACGGTGCCCTGGGGCTGACCCTTGGCGGCACTTACGGCGGCAACGGGCGCCTGACCAGTGTCGGCGACCTGAACCTGAGTGCTGCCCAGGTCAGCCTGGGCAGCGCGGCCAGCATCGAGGGCGGCGCGGATGCGACGCTGAACGTCAGTGGCCAGCTGAGCAACGCCGGGCGCCTGAACTCGGCAGCTGCACTCACCGTCACCGCGGGCGGCGTCGACAACGAAGGTACCTTTGGCAGCGGCACCGGCCTGATCCTGACCACCGGCGCCCTGAGCAACAACCAGGGGCTGATCTTCAGCGGCGGTGACATGAGCCTGCGCGTGGCGTCGCTGAACAACAGTTACGCCAACATCTACAGCCTGGGCAACCTGAGCATCGACCGCGACGGGCAGGGCGGCTTGACCGACAGCATCGTCAACAGCTCGTCGACGATTCAGAGCGACGGCAACATGACCCTCAACGTCAGCACGCTGGACAACCAGCGCGCGGTGTTGGTGGTGGATGATGCGGGCAAGTACACCGCTGAGATCGTCGAGGTCAGTTGCTACAAGTACCTGAACAACTCAATTGCCGACTGCGACGGCAAACAGAATTACGTTTACGAAATCACCGAGCGTGACAAGCTGGCCGTGACCGCCAGCAGCGCGGCCTCTTCGATTTCTGCCGGTGGCAACCTCAACATCGTCGCCGGCCAAGTCAACAATGCCAGCAGCACCATCAGTGCTGGCCAGAACCTGTCAGTCAGTGCCGACAGCCTGACCAACCAAGGTGTTATCCCCACTGACACGCAAACCTTCAGGGTATTCGAGACCGAGCGCGAAGACGGTAATGGCCGTTGGAGCGGTCCAGCCGCCCAGTTCACGCAAAAGTACTGGATCGACAGCTCCGGCTACAATCCGGCCGACCTCAGCGGCCTTGACGCAGCCCTCAGCCGCTTCATCGCCTCCACTCAAAACGAGCTGACGCAGTACGCGCAAACCACGCAACTGTCCACCGGCGACCAAAGCTACGCCGCCGTCATCCAGGCCGGTGGCGCCGTCAACATCACCACCCAGAACAACTTCGACAGCAGCGTGGTACGCGCCGGCTACGACTACGTAGGCGCCGGCACCCGCACCGACACCACGGCCGCAGGCACCGCCTACTCCACCCGCGTGTCGCTCAACGCCCAACTGCCACCTGACCTTGCGCAAAAAGAAGTCGACCCCCTGAGCCTGCCCGGCTTCAGCCTGCCCACCGGCCAGAACGGCCTGTTCCGCCTCAGCGGCACCAGCACCGGCACCGCCACCGGCAGCAGCACCAACTGGACCATCAGCGGCACCACCCAGGCAAACAGCGGCAGCGGCGACACCACCATCGCCCGCGTCCAGGGCGTACCCGACACCAGCGCCCAATCGCAACCGCAGAAATACCTGATCGAAACCAACCCCGCGCTCACCAACCTCAAGCAATTCATGAGCTCGGACTACATGCTGTCCGCCCTGGGCTACAATCCCGACGACAGCGAAAAGCGCCTGGGTGACGGCCTCTACGAACAAACCCTGGTCGACCAGGCCATCGTCGCCAAAACCGGTGCCCGCTACATCGACGGCCAAACCAGCGACGCCGGCCAGTTCCAGTACCTAATGGACAACGGCATCGCCGCCCAGCAGTCACTGAACCTGACCGTAGGCACCGCCCTGACCAGCGAACAGGTCGCCGCCCTGACCCACGACATCGTCTGGATGCAAAGCGAAGTCGTCGACGGCCAGACCGTGCTGGTGCCCGTGCTGTACCTGGCCAACGCCAACAACCGCCTGGCCCCGGACGGCGCCCTGGTGCAAGGCACCGACGTCAGCGTCATCGCCGGCAGCGACCTGAGCAACGCCGGCACCCTCAAGGCCACCGGCAGCCTGTCGGCCATCGCCGGCAACAACCTGACCAACACCGGCGTAGTGCAGGCCGACAGCCGCCTGGACCTGCTGGCCGGCAACAACCTGACCAACAGCGCCGGCGGCATCATCGCCGGGCGCGACGTAAGCCTGACCGCCGTCAGCGGCGACGTGACCAACGAGCGCACCGTCACCAGCCACCAAAGCGCCCTGGGCTCGGCCACCGAACGCACCGACTTCGTCGACAGCGCCGCGCGGGTCGAGGCGGCGGGCAGCCTGACCATCAATGCCGGGCAGGACGTCAACAACACCGGCGGCGTGCTGAGCAGCGGCACCACCACCAGCATCACGGCGACGCGCGACGTCAACATCACGGCTGCGCAGGCGGTGGACAGCAGCACGCGGACCAGTAAACACACACGCTCCACCACCACGCAGAACAGCGCCACGGTGACGGCGGGGACGGACCTGAGCATCAGCGCCGGGCAGGATCTGACGGCTACGGCCAGTCAGTTGACGGCGGGGGGGAATGTGGCGCTGACGGCCACGGACAACCTGAGCTTGAGCTCGGCGGCGGATGAGACGCATAGCTATAGCAAGACGCATAAGGTGACGTCGCAGCAGGATCATGTGGCGCAGGTGGGGACAACGGTTGCGGCCGGAGGCAGTGCCACGCTGCAGGCTGGGCAGGACGTAACGCTGACCTCCAGCAACGTGACGGCGGGTACTGATGCGTACGTGTATGCGGGGGACAAGCTGCAATTGCTGGCTGCCCAGAACAGCGATTACTCGCTGTATGACATGAAGAAGAGCGGCAGTTGGGGCAGTAAGAAAACCCAGCATGACGAGACGACCCAGGTCACCAATGTGGGGAGCGCGGTTACCAGTGGGGGTGATCTGACGCTGGCCAGTAACAGTGATCAGCTGTATCAGGCGGCGAAGCTCAATAGCGGGAATGACCTGACCATCAGCAGTGGTGGGGCGGTGACGTTTGAAGGCGTTAAAGACCTTCATCAGGAGACGCATACCAAGAGCAGCACCAGCCTTTCGTGGAACACCATGAAAGGCAAGGGCAGTACAGACGAGACCCTGCAGCAAACCGAGATGACAGCCAAGGGCAAGACCGTGATCAATGCGGTCAACGGGCTGAATATTGATGTGAAACAGATCAATAAGGAAACGGTTAGCCAGGTCATCGACACCATGGTGAAGGCGGATCCTAGCCTGAGCTGGTTGAAGGATGCCGAGGCGCGGGGGGATGTGAATTGGCAGCAGGTTAAAGAGCTGCATGACTCGTTCAAGTACAGCAGTTCGAGCCTTGGTGAAGGGGCGATGCTGGCGATTGTGATCTTGGTCACAGTGCTCACTGCAGGGGCGGCGAGTGGTGAGGTTGGGATGCTGGCCGGCGCGGAAGCAGGCAGTGGATCGGCGATGGCCGCTGCGACCACCAGCGCTGAGCTTGCGCAAGGCATTGCTTACACTGCGGCAGGGTGGGGCAACGTCGCAGCCACGGCGGCAATCACTTCCTTGGCAAGTAGTGCAACCGTCAACCTGATTAACGATAAAGGAAATCTGGGAAGCACGCTGGGGGACACTTTCAGCTCCAGCAACCTCAAGAGCGTGGCGATTTCATCGCTCGCAGCGGGAGCAACCAGCTACGTCGATGCGAAGTACTTTACCGCCGCAGATGGGGCGTCGAGCGGGGGCTCGAAGGTCATCACGACAGGGGTCCAAAACCCCGGCTATTCGACGGCGATGCTTAATGGAAGTGATTTGGAGCAAACGCTGCTTCGCAGTGGCTCCAATGCGTTGATCAGTGCGGGCATTACTACGGCCATTGGTGGTGGAAGCTTTACCAGCAACCTGGCGAGTGCAGCGACAAGCGAAGCCATTGATCTTGGGGCTGCGGAGGCTAACAAGGCGATCGGTGACCTGAAGCCGGCCTTCTCGGAAAAGGTAGTGCTGCACGCATTGTTGGGTGGATTGATCTCGGAAGCCAAAGGCGGTGATTTCGAGAGCGGTGTGATCGCTGGTGGAGCTGCGGAAGGGCTTACGCCAATTGTAAACGCTTTGTTGGCGACCTATGTCAGTGATGAATTTGCACCGGGCGAATTAAGTACTCAGGGATCTCAAGACAAAGTCGCTACAGCACAGATTATCGGTCTGGTCGCTGCTGCGGCCTCAGGCGGTAAGGCTTCCACCGGTAGTTTGATTGGGGGGGCCTCAGAGAAATATAACAACCAGGCCCATGAGGCAGAGCGAGAAGACGTAGAGCGCAGGAAAGAAATGGGGCTTCCCCCCACTCTTCAGGAGGAGGAAGACCTCGGGATAGTGGATGTTCCAAAAATATTGCAAGGTCCTTCACTTGGTGGGATTTCTCTTGCCGGTGCTCTTTCTAGGGTCTTAGGTTTTGGTACGAAATCTGGAGTACCAGATGCCAGCTTTACTCCAAATCCAGACATCACGTCTCCATATGTTCGCCCTCAAGGTGCAGGTCCAAACTCCGCACAAAGGGCATCGGTTCAAGGCCTGCCTTGTGTGGATTGCGGAGCTGTTTCCAGTAACCAAGTCGCAGATCACATTGATCCGCTTGTCGTACAGTATTATCGTGATGGGGCTGTCGACGTCGCTGCCCAGAAAAGCGTTGAGGCTGTGCAGCCTCACTGCCCAGCGTGCTCCGCTGCCCAAGGTGGTCAGCTAAGTGCTTTTAGCAGGGCAATGAAAAAATATTTAGGTCTACAATGATGAATACTGAAGCTGAAGCTGCTCAAAGAGACATATGTCGGAAGTATGGTGCCGAGTTTACTGTATGCAGGGATGAATTAAAGTTAGGCGTCTCGTTGAGTTTGAAAGAAGGCGTGAGGCCAATTCATGGGATGAGAGTGAACCCTACACAGGGAACGAGTGGCTGGTATGTTTGGGCTGGTGAATATTCTGAGTCAGCTGATTTCTTTAAACCACTGCATGCGGGTCACATTGCTGACTGGGAACCTTTGGTGCGCCCGTATCTCGGCCTCCCCCCTGGTTGGCGGTTCCTAATAGCAGAAAATTATGAGGACGTTTGGTATGACGATGGATTAGCTCTTTGAGTTTGCATGGGGAAATTCTTTTCTCGACGACTGGGAGTCGTGGGTGGGAAGAGCGAAAGGGGCAGATTTGAATCGTGCTGCCGTCACATATTTTAGAGCGGCAATTCTCTCGCATCTTCCCCTTGCCCTGGTGACCGGGATGATGCTGTCCGGAGGTGAGAAGCGGGAGCTTTCTGCTTGTGATGGACGCGTATCTGATAGACACCAGAGACTAAAGTAAATCATGCGACTGAGAACCATTGAGTCAGCCTTGGTTGATAGGCTTGGATGCGCTACTGGTGAGAAGCGAAGGGATGCCGTGAGGGTTGCATGCGAACTCGCATTGCAGATTGCGTCTGTTGATGCGCTGCCAATAGGTGCCCTAGTTGCCCAATTGACGGCAGGCACGAAATTTACCCCAGAGCAATTGGCTGGCTTGCGGGGGCTGATTGACGCCCTGGATGGAAATTACTTTTCCTCGCAGGAGGTGGGCGATGAAAATAGCGATAGCGCCGCTGTGGCAACATTTAGTCAGGCTCGGGCGATTTCGGCATTGTTTTATGCTGGTGGCGTCCAAACATTTACAGCGATAACAGAGGCGATCTACGAGGCTGGTTTAGCTGTTGACGATCCTCAGTATGTTTTTGATGCCGTCCGCGCTGCCCTTTCAGAGCCGTACGCTTTGTAGGAAAAGAGAAGTCGCAGGGACTGCATGGGATGCGCCAAGCTTTACTACGCCGGAATATCGCATACGGCGCATAATGTGCTGCCGTCAGGCGCCGTGTCTAAACGGCGCCATCGTATCTTCATCCTTGATGCAGCTTAGTGAGGAAGATGGGCACGTACTGCCAGATCGACACCCAGCGCTTTCATCACCGTCAGCAATGTTTTCAACGTGGGGTTGCCATGCCGCTGAAGGAGCGGTACAGCTGTTCGCGTGATAGCCCTGTCTGTCCGCCAGTTCGGTCATTCCCTTGGCGCGGGCTACCACTCCCAGCGCTTTAGCCACATAGGCCGAGTCTCCGGTTTCCAAGGCATCACTCATGAACTCGGCGATCGTCGCTGGGCTTGTGAGGTACGTGGCTGGGTCGTAGTCAGTAAAGGTTTCAGTCATTTGCGTTCTCCATATTTGCAATCTCTCCCCGCAGTCAGCCACTGACGAAAAACCTGTAGCCGCTGCCGCCAGGCTGCGCTGGCCCGGGCATGCACCGGCGATCTCCAGCGGGGCACAGGCCCAGCGCAGCCTGGCGGCAGCGGCTACATCAGGCCAGCATCGCCCCGGCCCGTCCCCACATGGCCGCCACCACCTCATGGGTCAACCAGTACCGCAGCGCCCGGTTCTCGGGAATGTTGTGATGCACCAGCATGGTGTAGGCCCCCGACTCGCTGATCAGGGCTTTTTCCTCCCGACGGCCGGCGTGTTCCAGGCAGGCGTCCAGGCGTTGGTCATCATCGAGTTTTTCCAGGATGCGCGGGCTCAGGTGCACGCCCATCAGGCGGCCCAGGTCCTGGGCGCAGAACCAGATCTGGCGGTTGTGGGCGACGGCGCGCAGGGCGCGGTTGTGGCGAATGAAGAGGGTGGGTTGCAGGATGTGCATGGGGTGGCTCCGTAGCTGGTGGAGCCGCCAGACGTCGTCGCTAAACGAAGGGTGGCGGCTGTGTGCGGGTTAGCGAACCGAGGCTACGAACCCGGCAGGCCCGGGGGCCTCCCACACACAGCCGCCATAACGCGGGGTGGCATGATAGCCAATTCCCGAGATGTGGGGCTGCGGTTTTCGTAAGCATTCCGGTCGCTAAACCGGGTCGCTATTGTGTGGCGACGGAGGAAGACTAGGCGGGTGCAGGGAGGGCTACAACCCCCGTATTTCGGGGCTTTTTGGGTGGGTAGGGAAACCTTGCGGGGGCGGTTTTCCCGGCTGGGTTGGGCTGTGGCCGGGTGGGCCAGCGCAGCCTACGGCAGCGGCTACGGATTCCTACAGAAGGATCGGAAAGGGACTACGTGATGGTGGGGTTTTTCTTTCGGCTAACGGGGGGCTGGCCTACGCAAACGCCAGAAAGCACTGAGGGGCGCCGAAGCGCCCCTCAAGGTCTTGTTGCTTGCTCTTTTTTTATTATTGAGGGGCGGCCTGTTGTTGTTTTTGGCGACCGTGACCCTTTACCGCTTTTCGTGTGACCCACATCCTGGGTCAAGAGCAAACGTATTTTTTTGAGCGCTGATTCGCCTGTCACCGGTACGTGGCTGCCTTGGGGCAGTTTTGTTGTTCTGTGTACGGTGTGGGGCAAGCCCCAGTGGCGCATCCTCTCCAAAAAAATCTGTTAGCTTCGCCTCTGCCGCGATTGTTCTTGTTATGCCAGAGCCGTTACGTGTTGTTTTTATTGGGTACTGCTGTTTTATTGTTTTTGTTGTACGAGAGATATAGCAGGTCCCGTGCCAACTTTTCAAAACCCAATGAATCCGGGGCTTTCGCCGTTTTCAGGAATTTTTCACCGGGTTTTCACAACCCAAGGTGTTTCCCTGTTACCCGTTTTGTGGGGAAAAGTGCGGGTGAGGTGACACTTTGTCGCACCCCTGTGGGTGGTGTCAAATCCGGCCGACCTGTAGCCGCTGCCGACAGGCTGCGCTGGCCGGTGTGAACCCTGCGGATTTTCAGTGTGGCATGGGGCCGGCGCAGCCTGGCGGCAGCGGCTACGGGGGAGGGAATCGCAGAAAGCACTGAGGGGCGCCGAAGCGCCCCTCAAGGTCATGTTGCTTGCTCTTTTTTTATTATTGAGGGGCGGCCTGTTGTTGTTTTTGGTGGCCGTGACCCTTACCGCTGTTTCGTGTGACCCACATCCTGGGTCAAGAGCAAACGTATTTTTTTGAGCGCTGATTCGCCTGTCACCGGTACGTCGCTGCCTTGGGGCAGTTTTATTGTTCTGTGTACGGTGTGGGGCAAGCCCCGGTGGCGCGTCTTCTCCAAAAAAATCTGTTAGCTTCGCCTCTGCCGCGTTTGTTCTTGTTATGCCAGAGCCGTTACGTGTTGTTTTTATTGGGTGGTACTGAGTTTTTTGTTTTTGTTGTGCAAGAGATATAGCAGGTGCCGTGCCAACTTTTGCAAAGCCCCGTAAATCAAGGGTTTGCCCGTTTTCCGCCCCTCTGGAACGGCCCGAATGACGGAAAAAGTGTTCCCCTGATACTCGTCCGTCACCCCTGCGGTAACACACTGTCCCCACACCCGCGCGCCCGTGCTACCCGTGAGCCATTGGCGCGGCCCAGTTGCTGGCTGATGCGCTGGCCCACGGCGACCACGGCGTCCAGGTCGATGCCGGTGTGGATGCCCATGCCATGCAACAGGTACAGCACATCCTCGGTGGCCACGTTACCGCTGGCGCCTTTGGCGTAGGGGCAGCCGCCCAGGCCGGCGACGGAGCTGTCGAACACGCTGATGCCTTCCAGCAGCGCTGCGTAGACATTGGCCAGGGCCTGGCCGTAGGTGTCGTGGAAGTGCCCGGCCAATTGTGCGCGCGGCACCACGGCGGCCACGGTGTCGAACAGGGTGCGGGTGGCGCCGGGTGTGCCGGTGCCGATGGTGTCACCCAGCGATACTTCGCGGCAGCCCATGGCATGCAGTTCGCCCGCCACCGCAGCCACTTGGGCGGGGGCGATGGCGCCTTCATAAGGGCAGCCCAGCACGCAGGACACATAGCCGCGCACCGGGATGCCGGCGGCCTGGGCGGCGGCCATCACCGGGGCGAAGCGCGCCAGGCTGTCGCTGATGCTGCAGTTGATGTTGCGCCGGGAAAACGCTTCGGAGGCGGCGGCGAACACGGCCACCTCGCTGACGCCCGCGGCGAGGGCGGCTTCAAAACCCTGCAGATTGGGGGTCAGCGCCCCATAGGTCACACCGGCGCGGCGGGTGATACCGGCGAACACTTCACCAGAGCCGGCCATCTGCGGCACCCATTTGGGCGAGACAAAGCTGCCGGCTTCTATGTAGCTGAAACCGCACGCCGTCAGCTCGTCAACCAACTGCACCTTGGCAGCGACGTCGATGGGGCGTGCCTCGTTCTGCAGGCCATCGCGGGGGCCGACCTCGACCAGGCGGACGGCGTGGGGCAGGGCCATGGGGTTACTCCTGTGCGGTGACGGGGCGGGTGTCGATCTCGGCCAGGGCCTGGGCGCAACGCTCTTCGGCGGTGTCCAGTTCCAGTTGCATCTGCTGGATATCGAGCAACTGCTGTTGCAGCTGTTGGCGGCGTTCGCTGATTTTGGCCAGCATGCTGGTCAGCTGTTTCTGGTTGCCGCTGGGGTCGTACAGCTCGATCAGCTCGCGGCACTCGGCCAGGGAGAAGCCGATGCGCTTGCCGCGCAGGATCAGCTTGAGGGTGACCTTGTCCCGGGGGGAGTAGATGCGTTCCTGGCCACGACGTTCGGGGCTGAGCATGCCTTGTTCTTCGTAGAAACGGATGGCGCGCGTGGTGATGTCCAGCTCGCGGGACAGGTCGGAGATGCTGTAAGTCATGGTGGGGCTCGGCGGGGTGGTTGACGTTAACGTAAGCCTTGCTTGACGTGAACGTCAAGCCCTGCGCCTCAACGCGCTGTAGCCGCTGCCGCCAGGCTGCGCTGGCCGTGGTGGCCCCTGAAAATCTCCAGCGTACGCGAAGGCCAGCGCAGCCTGGCGGCAGCGGCTACATGCATTCAGCCCCTAGGTAATTACCACCCCCCACACCGCCTCACCCGGCTCAATGGCGCCTTCATTCACCCCTAGAAGGGCTGCCACTATGACCTCTGCCTTACCCGATCAACCGCTTCCCCCGCTGCTGTTCGGCGCCTTCGCCGATGAAATCGACCCGCTGTGGCGCCACCTGCAGGTGGTCCGCCAGCAGGACGCCATTCGCCAGGCCACCGGTGATGATCCAGACCTGACGTCGAGCGCGTGGCTGACACTCAAAACCCACCAGCGCGCCTTGGGCGACGCCCGCCGGGCCTGCGCCGCCGCGGCGCGTGCCGTGGTAGGCCGTACCGATGCCTGGCCGCAGTTCAAGCCTGGCCAGGTGCTGTTCGATGCCTTGTGCACGGCGCACATTCGCGCCCTGCGCGCCGAGTACCACATGGCCAAGGCCTTGGGCCAACTGACCGACGTGCAGGCCGCGCGCCTGCTGAGTGTGCTGGAGGCGCCCGATGATGCCCAGCGCCCCGCCGACGACACGCTGGTCGCGGACCTGGCGCTGCTCAATCCCGAGGGCAACGAGGTGGTGCCCGGCGTGATGCTGATTACCCATCGCGACGCAGTGCAGAACCCGACCGCCGCCTACGATGTGCTGGTGTACTGGCCAGGCGCGGAGGGTGGCCTGGCGGTGTTCGATTCACTGGACCACGTGAAGCGCGAGCTGTTGATGTGGCTGGATGAAGCCGCGCAGGCGCAGACCACCCTGTCGCTGGCGCCGATCGTCGGGCATGCCTTTGAAGTGGGGCTGGCGCGCCAGTGGCGTCGGCTGCACGCCCATGCCCTGGCCATCGACGCCGGCGAGCGCCTGTATGACGATGCCCCAAGCCCCGAAGCCTCGCGCCAGCGCTGGCAGCAGGAAGCCGTGGCGTCCTTGAGCGCGGCACGCCATGACGCCCGTGATCAGGCCTTTGCCGATTTGCTGCAGGAGCACACCGCCAGTGACCTGGCCCGTGGCCTGCCAGCCTGGATGACCCACCTGGCCCAGGCCGATCGTGACCTGGTTGACCAACGGCTCAACGCTTACCTGCAAGCGTTGGGCAAGGCTCGCCAGCAGTTGCAGCGCGATGTGGCGCCGCGTGACGAGTTTGTCGCCACACGCCTGGCCGGGCCCCTGCAGCGCGACTTCGGCCTGCAGCCGGAGCAAGTGCTGATCGACCTGCCGGTGTCGGTGGAAGCGGTCAAGGAAGTGGTCAGTGAAGGCGGTACGCCTGGCACGCCGTCGCGCCAGGTCAACACCCCCAGCCGCGAGCGCGAGACCCTGACGCTCACCGCCCTGGCGTTGGCCGGGGTGGACAAGGCATTGGCCACGCGGCTGCACTTCGCTCACGTTCAGGGGGTAGGGTTGGCCGACACCGCGCGGCTGCCCACGGTGGATCAGCTCAAGGCCTTGTGCGCCGAACTGGACGTGCCGGCCCTGTACGAGCAGACCTTGCGCGACGCCTTCATGGGCCCGCGTGCTGAAAGTGCAGAGGCGGTAACGGCGCGCCGCCAGGTATTGCTGGCGCCCTGGCACGCCAGCCTGGCGCTGCACACCACCCTGGCGCACCTGCGGGGGCAACTGGATGCCGAGGCCATCGAGCTGGTGGGCAATGCGGGGGCGCTGCTGCACACCGTAGGCCTGCATCGGGGGCCGAATGCGCTGGACGGCTCCCGTACCACCTTGGGCAGCGTGACGCTGATACGTCATCCCGAAAAACCGTTGACCGTGCTGCACCTGCCTGATGCCCCCAACGGCAAGGTGCTGACGGCCCACGCCAGCCCTGACGCCGCCTGCGCCGCCCTGGCCGGCATGGCGCTGGAAAGCGGCATGGTCGATTACCTGGCCACCCAGCCGGTGGTGGGCAACCCCGCGCAACAGGCGGGCTATCTGCGCCAGGCGCTGCTGAACAACTTCACCGGTTTTGTCTTCCCCGGCGAGCCTGTGGCCACGGCGGCCAGCCTGGCCGAGCGCCAATTGAATGTGCAGATGGGGCGCATCATCACTCAGCACCGCGCCTCGGCGCGCTCCCAGGACACCTTGTGGCTGGAGGCGGCCGCCCAGGGCCATGCCGTCATTTTCCCGATCATCAAGGTGTTCATCGGGCTGGTGCCGTTCGTGGGCACGGCGGTGGGCCTGTATGACGCCTTCGAGAATGCCATGGCGGTAGTGGACGCCTGGGCCAACGGGCGCCCTGGCGAGGGCCTCGATCAGATGGAGAATCTGCTGGCCGCGCTGGTGGGCGCGGCCATGGATGTGCTGCCGGGGCTGGCTGCCGGCAATGCGCTGAAAGTACGCAGCGTGGTGCGCGCGCGGCAGGCCGCCAACGCTCGCCGCCTGACGCCCGGCAGTACTGACGGGCTGTACGGCTCGGCGTTTCGCGGCTATGAAAGCGAACTGTCGCCCCTGCTGTTGCGCAATGCCGAGGGCGGTGTATTCAGCCATGCCGATCAACACTACATCGTGCGCGCCGGCACGGCGTACGCGGTGCAATGGGACGCCACCTACCGTACTTGGCGGCTGCGCGGCAACGCGCTGAAAACCTACCGCCAGCCGGTGGTAAGGGACGCCGATGGCAACTGGAACACTCATGGCGCGGTCCATGGGCGCTTGGTCAGCGGTGGCCTGGAAGGTGGCGGTGGGGTGCTGACCCATGTCGCCGACCAGATGGTGGAACGCTTGCCTGTGGCGGTGCAGCGTCGTCTGCCGCGGTGGCTGGGTGATGCCCAGGCGCGCGAGCAGCGGCGCATCTATGATCGGCTGCTGACTGAAGAACGGGAGGTGTCCCGTCTCTTCATGGCCACCGAGTGGGCGCGCCAGCGTTACGTCAACAATGACGAGGCACTGCGCAACGCCCTGTTGAAAGTGGCCCTGGAAGAAGTGCAGGCCTGTGATCAACTGCTGCTGACCCTGGGCCAGCAGCGTGGTCGGCTGCCCGATCACCTTTACCGCAATACCGTGCGCGGCACGCGCTACCAGGCCATGGGGCGCATCCAGAACCTGATCCGCCTGGGCAAGGACCGCTTGCGCACCTTGTCCGCCAACTACGCCCGTATTCAGGATGCCCAGGGCGATGTAATCGCGGCGGCCGAACGCGGCGAGGTGGACATCGACCGCTTCGTGCGCGCCAGCGAAGACTTTTTGCGCCAGGCCCGAGAGTTGCGCATTCAATTGCTGGAGCAGGCCGACTTCATCGACCACTGGAGCGCCCGCTTCGAGAAGGAATGGCACAGCGCTGCCCTGGACCCCAAGCGCCGTACCGACATGGAGCGGGTGATGCGCGAAAGCGACTATCGCTACCAGCCGCGCCTGCACCAGGTGATCAAGGCCGAAACCCTGCTCAAGCTGGTGCTCAAGGATGACGTGGGCGGCACCGCCGAGCGTGTCGAGCTGGCACGCCTGTTCGCCCGCGACGTGCGCGCGCTCAACGCCTTGCTCACCACGTGGCGTGACATGGGCGAAGTGGTCAACCTCAGTGGCGCCCACCGCAAGCGCCTGCTGGAACAGTTCGCCAGTGAGATGGAATACTTCCGCTGGCGCCTGGAAGAGTGGACGGGCGCCTACCCCGAGCAAATTGATCTGCGTTATCAGAAAGGTGTGCTGCGCCACCTCAAGGCACTGCGTGATCACGCCTTGGCTGACCTGGCCAGGGACAACCCCACGCTGCGCCGCGAACAGCCCGAGGGCGGGCCGCGCAAGCGCGTGTTCGAGACGGTGGATGACCGGGTGCTGATTGGTGTCGAGCAGGGCCGTGGCGATGCCCAGATCATGCAGGTGGACTTGCAGGATGGCAGTGCCCAGCGTTACCAGCGTCAGGCCAATGGCAAGTGGCGGCTGCAGGAAGGGGCGCTGTTGCAGCAGCAGTTGTCGGAGTTGCAGGCCCAGGCCCGCGTGCGCCTGGACAAGTCCGCGCAGTTGGTGCTGCGCGCCGAAGGCTACGGGCGCCGGGGCATGCCGCTGGCCAGTGTCGATGACCTGTTGGCGAACGAGGGGCGCGGCCTGCAGGAACTGGCCCGGCAGATTGAACGTCTGGCCACGGCGGCTGATGATATCGCTGAACTGGTGACGCAACTGCGTGCGCGTGGCCAGGACCTGATCGCCCAGGCGACGGTGGTGCGGGTGCGTCTGAGCAAAACCAGCCAGCAGCCGACCATGGCCTATGTGGAGTACCTGCTGGAGCAGCGCCAGGTGCGTCTGGAGCGCCGTGGCGGGCGGGTGCCGGAAGGATTTGAGGGGCAGAGTTTCCTGCAGGAATATGCGGTGGTGGAACTGGCTACGGGAGAGGACCTGTGGTTCGCGCACTTCCATTACCAGAAGCAGCGCCATGCCTTCGACGCCTTCAGCGCCGCCCACCTCAAGCGCGCCGACCAGCGCCTGCTGGGCGCGCAATGGGAAGCGCAGCAAGCCGCCCAGGGCGCCAATGAGCGTGTATGGCGCAGTCCCATCAGCCTGGCCCAGGCGCGGCGGCATTTTGAGCCGTTGGTGTAAGGGGTGGCTTGAAACCGCGTCGCCTGCATCGCGACCAAGGTCGGCTCCTACGCCGTCCTTGGCCGCGATGCAGACACCGCCGGCCGGTAGCAGCAACTGTCTTTGTGGGAGCGGGTTCTACCCGCGAAAAGGACGCCGCGTTGCGCCAGGTATTACGCGGTGTTCTTTTCGCGGGTAGAACCCGCTCCCACAGGGGGTGGTGTAGCAGCTGCCGAAGGCTGCGTCTGGCACACGCGGTGTATCAGTTGTACCGCAGCGCCTGTGACGCGGCCTGGCGGCCGCTGCTACGGGGTTACGCGGTGCGGTTCTGGTCGGCGCGGGTCACGGCCTGGCCCAGTTCGATCATCTGTTCGCGCATCCAGCGGTTGGCCGGGTCCTGGTCGGTGCTTTCGTGCCAGTACAGGTGGGTTTCCACCGGCGGCACGTCGTTCACCGGCAGGGCCACGTAGTTCAGGTCATGGCGGCGGGCGAAACGCTCGGGCACGGTCATCACCATGTCGGTCTGCTGCAGCACCTGGGAGGCCATCAAATAATGCTGCGAGCGCAGGGCGATCTTGCGTTGCAGGCCCATCTTGCCCAGGGCCAGGTCCACATAGCCCAGGCCGTTGCGGCGGCTGGAGATGTGGATGTGGGTCAACGCCAGGTAGTCGTCCAGGCTGATCTTTTCCTTGGTCAGCGGGTGGCCCTTGCGCAGGGCGCACACGTACTGGTCTTCCATCAGTTTGACGTGACGCACCTGCGGGTCGGTGTTGAGCGGGGCGTCCACGGCAAAGTCCAGGCGGCCGGCGGCCAGTTCCTTGGTGGTCTCGCGGCGTTTGCACAGGAAACTTTCGATCACCACGGCCGGTGCCAGGCGGCGCAGGCGCTGGAACATGGGCGGCAATATCACCGCCTCGGTAAGGTCGGTCATGCTGATGCGGAAGGTCTTGTTGGCCTGCAACGGGTTGAAGATGCGGCTTTCCTGCACCGACACGCGCAGCAGCGACAGGGCGTTGCGCACCGGGCCGATGATGTTCTGCGCCATGGGCGTGGGCACCATGCCCTGGGCGGTACGCACGAACAGCGGGTCGTTGAAGGTTTCGCGCAGGCGCGCCAGGGCGTTGGACACCGCCGGCTGGGTGATGCCGACGATCTGGCCTGCGCGGGTGAGGTTGGCCTCGGTGTAGATGGCATCGAAAACGATGAACAGATTCAGGTCGACCTTGCTCAGGTTCATGTGGCTGCGCTCTTGTTGTGGTTATGCCGATGCATCGCGTCATCCTATATCGGTGATGAATGATAATAGACGCCGAGAATAGGTTAGATAAATCTTGGTGCCTGTTCTAGCATCGTTTTCATGCCAACGACAACCCTTGCTCACAGGTAGCCGCCCCATGGATTTTGCTTATTCGCCCAAGGTTCAGGAATTGCGTGAGCGCGTCACCGCGTTCATGGATGCGTACGTGTACCCCGCCGAAGCCGTGTTCGAACGCCAGGTGGCCGAGGGCGATCGCTGGCAGCCGACCGCGATCATGGACGAGCTGAAAACCAAGGCGCGCGCCGAGGGCCTGTGGAACCTGTTCCTGCCCGAATCCGAGCTGGGCGCGGGGCTGACCAACCTCGAATACGCACCGTTGGCGGAAATCATGGGCCGCTCGCTGCTGGGGCCGGAGCCGTTCAACTGCTCGGCGCCCGACACCGGCAACATGGAAGTGCTGGTGCGCTACGGCAGCGAGGAGCACAAGCGCCGCTGGCTGGAACCCTTGCTGCGTGGCGAGATCCGCTCGGCCTTCGCCATGACCGAGCCTGACGTGGCCTCGTCCGACGCCACCAACATGGCCGCCCGTGCCGAGCGTGACGGTGATGAGTGGGTGATCAATGGGCGCAAGTGGTGGACCTCCGGCGCCTGTGATCCGCGCTGCAAAATCATGATCTTCATGGGCTTGAGCAACCCCGATGGCCCGCGTCACCAGCAGCATTCGATGATTTTGGTGCCGGTGGATACGCCCGGGGTGAAGATTGTGCGGCCGTTGTCGGTGTTCGGCTACGACGACGCGCCCCATGGCCACGCCGAGGTGCTGTTCGACAACGTGCGGGTGCCTTATGACAACGTGCTGCTGGGCGAAGGGCGCGGGTTCGAGATTGCCCAGGGGCGCCTTGGCCCAGGCCGCATCCACCACTGCATGCGCTCCATCGGCATGGCCGAACGGGCGCTGGAACTGATGTGCAAACGCGCGGCGGAACGCACCGCCTTTGGCCGCCCTTTGGCACGGCTGGGCGGCAATATCGACAAGATCGCCGACTCGCGGATGGAGATCGACATGGCGCGCCTGTTGACCCTGAAGGCGGCGTACATGATGGACACCGCCGGCAACAAGGTGGCCAAGAGCGAGATCGCGCAGATCAAGGTGGTGGCGCCCAATGTGGCGTTGCGGGTGATCGACCGGGCGATTCAGATTCACGGCGGCGCGGGTGTCAGCGGTGATTTCCCGCTGGCCTACATGTACGCCATGCAGCGCACCCTGCGATTGGCCGATGGCCCGGACGAAGTGCACCGTGCGGCGATCGGCAAATACGAAATCGGCAAATATGTGCCCAAGGAGCTGCTGCGCAGCGCCCGCGAGCAGCACTGAACCCTGTAGCCGCTGCCGTCAGGCTGCGCTGGCCCTGATATTCGCTGGAGGTTTTCAGTGTACTCGGGGGCCAGCGCGGCCTGCGGCAGCGGCTACAGGTCAATACACCCACACCTCCACGCGGCGATTCTTGATACGGCCTTCATCCAGGTCGTTGGCCGCCACCGGCATCTCCGCGCCCAGGCCGCGAATATCGCGCATCACCACGCCATTGCGCGCCAGCTCACGGCGCACGGCCATCGCCCGCAACCGCGACAGCAATAGCGCGCGGGCGTCGTCATCCTTGGTGTCGCCGAAGCCCACCAGGGTCACGTCCTTGTAGGTCTTGCCGTGCACCCGCAGGTATTCCAGCACCCGTTGCACGTCAGCCTGGGCCTTGTTGTCCAGGCTGGCGCTGCCTTCGGCAAAGCGGAAGTTCACCGACAGGCGCTGGGCTTCGCTGGCCAGCTGGCGATAGTCGCCGGGCATGGTCAGGCTGGTCGGCACCTGGATGGCCTGCACGGTCTGTGACACAAAACCGAACTGGGCGACGATGGCCTGGCCCTTGTCGCTCTGGGTGAAGCGCACCAGCGCCTGGGCCCAGGGGTTGCTGCGCGCGGGTGGCAGGTAGAAGTACAGGCGCCGTGACAACGGATAGTCCTCGGTGGCGATCAGGCTGATGCTGGGCGGCATGGCCTGGGCGGCGCCGTCGCCGATGGCCAGGGCGCGGGCGTGGCGCACATAAGGCAGGCCAATGAAACCGATGGCCTGAGGGTCGCGGCTGACTTCATCGGACAATTGTTCGCTGGACTCCAGGCGCCGGGCGCTGGTGGCCAGGGCTTTGCCGCGCGGGCTCAGCAGCAGTTCCTTGAACGTGTCCCAGGTGCCGGACTGGTCATCGCGGGCGAACAGGTGGATCGGCCCGTGGCCGATACCCAATTGCGCCCAGTCGCGGATTTCCCCGGAAAAGACCTGCGCCAGTTGCCCGGTGCTGAGCTGGCGCAGCGGGTTGTCGGGATGCACGATCACCGCCACGCCGTCGATGGCGATCACCTGTTCGGCTTCGGCGCTTTTCAGGTCGCCCAGCTTGTCCAGGGCCACCAGTTCGCTGTCCTTGATCGGTCGCGAGGCGGCAGCCAGGTCGGCTTCGCCGTGCTCCAGTGCGCTGAACCCGGTGCTGGACCCGTGGGCGTCGATCTCGATGCGCAGGTGCTGGCCGTCCACCGTCAGGGCGCGGACTTGTTGCTCGTTGGCGTGCGGCCCGGTGTCGATCTGTACCTGTTTGAGGCCTTGGTCCAGCAGCATGGCCTTGACCAGGGCAGGGCCCAGTTCGGCGCCGATGGTGTTGGAGCCCTGGATGCGCAGCACGGGGACGTCGGCCTGGGCGGCGAGGGGGGCACATACCAGGGCGAGGATAAGGAGGAGGCGGGAGAGCATTATTCTCGGACCGTTTAGCCTTAGGGGCGGTGCGACGAGAATAAGACAGGGGGGTTACGGGGGTGTTACAGGGTTTTTGGGGTGTTTTTGGGGGGGGAGGCTTGAGGGGTTTGTTGTTCTTCAGATCGAGCGCCGCCCGCGCGGCGCTTCCCGGGCACAGCCCGGTCCTACATCTGTTTCGGGCCAGTTTTGCCTGTGCCATTACCTGGTCCGCCTTGTTCTTTCACTACCGATCTGCAGTGAACCAACAGAGCGGTCGAGGTGATCTCACAGGCAAAACTGGCCCGAAACAAATGTAGGACCGGGCTGTGCCCGGGAAGCGCCGCGCGGGCGGCGCTCGATCTCAACATCCCCACAAATCCAAAGCGAACCCAGACGAAATTAAGCCAGTTTCAGCCAAATCGGCGCATGATCCGAAGGCTTCTCCATGCCCCGCAACTCATAATCCACCCCCGCATCCACCACCCGCGACAACAGCCCCTGGGAAGCCAGGATCACGTCAATGCGCAGCCCGCGCTTGGGCTCGTCTTCAAAACCACGGCTGCGGTAGTCGAACCAGCTGAAACGGTCGGCCACGTCCGGGTTCAGGTGCCGGAAGCTGTCCACCAGGCCCCAGTTCTTCAGGCGTGCCATCCACTCGCGTTCTTCGGGCAGGAAGCTGCACTTGCCGGTCTTCAGCCAGCGCTTGGCGTTGTCCGGGCCGATGCCGATGTCGCAGTCCTCGGGCGAGATGTTCACGTCGCCCATCACCACCAGCGCCTGGTCATTGCTGAACTGGCCTTCCAGCAGCGCCTGCAGGTCTTCGTAGAAGCGCCGCTTGGCCGGGAATTTGGTGGGGTGGTCGCGGCTTTCACCCTGGGGGAAGTAGCCGTTCATGATGGTCACCGGGTTGCCATTGGCGTCGGCGAAGGTGCCCCAGATGAAGCGGCGCTGGGCGTCTTCTTCATCGGTGCTGAAACCCTTGTGCAAGGCCAGCGGCGCCTGGCGCGACAGCAGGGCCACGCCGTAGTGGCCCTTCTGGCCGTGGAAGTGCACGTGGTAGCCCAGGGCCTCGACGTCAGCCAGGGGGAACTGCTCGTCGCTGACTTTGGTTTCCTGCAGGCCGATCACGTCGGGCTGGTGTTTTTCGATCAGCGCCGCCAGCTGATGGGGCCGGGCACGCAGGCCGTTGATGTTGAACGAGACAATCTTCATGGAGGCGGCAGTCCTGAGTAAAACAGCGATGCTAACGGATGGGCCGCAGCATGGCGAGCCTCGTGCTAGCGTCATTGGATGGAACCCTCGCGCGTTGCCACACCCCAATACAACAGTGCGTCGCATCAAGCGGCGCCGTGCTGCACAGGAGTTCAACCATGACCCAGACGGCCACCATCGTATTGCTGGACGGCGGTTACGCCAGTGAGGTGCGCTCCTTGCTGTACCACGCCTACCGCCACGAACCGACCTTCGCGTATGTATTCGAGGCGGACCGCCCCGGCTACGAGCAGCGCGTGCGGGCCACGGTGCGCGAGCTGGTGAAGCAGCACTTTCTGCAGGACCTGCCCGGCATCGGCCTGCTGCACGAAGACCGCCTGGTGGGCGTGGCCCTGATCGCGCCGCCGCAACGGCGCCTGGGCATTACCGAAAGCTGGGCCTGGCGCCTGCGCATGTTGCTCAGCACCGGGCTGCGCTGCACCCGGCGCTACCTGGAATATTACCAGTCGGTACTGGCCTGCCTGCCCAGCGAGGCGGTGCACGTGCTGCCGTTGCTGGCCATCCATCCTCAGTATCAGGGTCACCATTTCGGCGAACAGCTGCTGACCGCCGTGCACAACTGGTGCGCCGACGATGAGCACTCTGACGGCGTGGTGCTGGACACCGGCAACCCGCGTTATCTGGACTTCTATCAGCGCCAGGGCTACGAGGAAATCGGCGAGATCGCTGTAGGCCCCGTCCGCGAGCATGTGTTTTTTCATGCAAGCCCGCAACATTTGGAACACATTCGCGTCTAGTATCAGAATCTTGCGAGGGCTGATTCGCTCTTAAAACGTCGCTTTACCGTGATAGCATCCGCGCCATGAAGTTTTCAGGACGATTTACCCGCGGTCTGGTGTTGCTGTTCACAAGTTTTGCTGCCCATGCGCAGAGCGAACTGGTGGTACAAGTCAAACCGGCCAATGCCGCGCTCAAGGCCAACGTCGAAGGTTACGTCGGCAGCCTGGGCAACCGTGATGCCGAGGCCCTCGAGCGCTTCAGCCATGGCGCCGAGGAGCAGGCCGCCAAGGCCGCCCAGGCGCTGGGTTACTACCAGGCACACATCGCCAGCCAGGTGAAGGACGGCGCCAACCCGCAGCTGGTGCTACGCATCGAGCCGGGCGAGCCCATTCACCTGCGCAACGTCACTATCCGCATCGATGGGCCGGCCAGCCAGTTCAAGCGCTTCCGCCTGCCCGACAGCCCCGACCTGCGCGCCGGCGCCGTGCTCAATCACGGCCACTACGAAGACGCCAAGCACCTGATCGTCAACCAGGCCTCACGGTTCGGCTATTTCAAGGGCCACTTCACCCAACAGCGCCTGGCGGTGGACCCGGTAGCCGGGGTGGCCGATATCGAACTGGTGTATGACAGCGGCCCGCGCTACTCGCTGGGCGCCGTGCATTTCGAGGGTGACACGCCCTTTGACGATGATCTGCTGCAACGCATGGTGCCGTTCAAGGCCGGCACGCCCTACGACTCGCAACTGGTGGCCGAGCTGAACCAGGCGCTGCAATCAAGTGGCTATTTTGAAAGCCTGCGCGTGGATGCATCGCCTACCTCTGCCGAAAATCAGATCATCCCGGTGGACGTGCAGCTCAAGACGCGCAAGCCGCGCACCGTCGGCATCGGCCCGGGCTACTCCACCGACGTGGGCCCGCGGGTCAAGGCCAACTGGACCCGTCACTGGGTCAACGCCAAGGGCGACAGCTACGGCGCCGAAGCCGAAGTATCCGCGCCACGACAGAACATCGGCCTGTGGTACGACCGTCCGCTGGACCCGCCGCTGACCGACAAGCTGCGCTGGGCGGCGGGTTACCAATACGAAGAAATCGCCGACACCGACAGCCTCAGCAAACTGCTGACCGTGGGCCCCGAATGGCACAGCAAGCTGCCCAGCGGCTGGCAGCGGGTGATCTCGCTCAAGTGGCAGCGCGAAGAATACCGCCTGGGCAACGATGCCGGCCTGAGCACGCTGCTGATGCCCGGCATCAGCTATGGCTACCTCAAGAGCGACAACAAGGTTGACCCGCACAACGGTTACCGCCTGCAGTTCGACGGCCAGGTGGCCAAGGAAGGGCTGGGCTCGGACGCCAACCTGATCCACGGCAATGTGCTGCTCAAGGGCCTGACTACCTTGGGCGAGAACCATCGCCTGCTGGGCCGGGTGCAGTTCGGCGGCAGCCTGACCAATGGCTACAAGGCCATCCCGCCGTCGCTGCGTTTCTTCGCCGGTGGCGACCAGAGCGTGCGCGGCTATGACTACCAGACCCTGTCGCCGGAAAACTCCGACGGCGACAAGATCGGCGGCCGCTACCTGGTGGCCGGCAGCGTCGAATACCAGTATTCGATTGCCGAGAAATGGCGCATCGCGACCTTCGTCGACCAGGGCAACTCATTCAATAATCTGCAACTGCCTAGCCTGAAGACCGGCGTGGGTGTCGGCATCCGCTGGGTATCGCCTGTTGGGCCGATCCGCGTCGACCTGGCCCATGCCCTGGAAGACCCGGGCGGTTTCCGCATTCACTTCTCCATAGGGCCTGAGCTTTGAATCGGCGTTTGAAACGCGGCCTGCTGTGGGCCGGTGGCGGCGTGGCCGCCGTGGTAGGGCTGGTGGTAGTGGGCGCCGTGCTGGTGCTGGAAACCACTGGCGGCAGCCGTTGGGCGCTGGCCCAGGTGCCGGGCCTGGCCGTGGACAATTTCCGCGGCCGCCTGGGCGGCCACTGGAGCGCCGACCAGGTGCGCTGGGAGCAGGGCGGCACCCGCCTGCAATTGCAGACGCCGTTGCTGGAATGGTCGCCCTCGTGCCTGTTGCACATGACCCTGTGCATCGAGCGCCTGGAGGTGGAGCAGATCAGCCTGACGCTGCCACCCAGCACCTCCACCAGCGACAGCGGGCCGTTGCAGCTGCCCGACCTGAAGCTGCCGATCACCCTGCAACTGGGCGAGGTGTACCTGGGCAGCCTGTCCATCGACGGCAGCGAGCAGGTACAAAAACTCAAGCTGGCAGCCCAGTGGACTGCCGATGGTTTGCGCATCGACACCCTGCATGCCCAGCGCGATGACTTGAGCCTGGACCTGACCGGTACGCTGGCCCCGGGTGGGCGCTGGCCGCTCAAGGCTCAGGCGCAGCTGCAATTGCCCAAGGTCGGTGAGCAGCCCTGGCAACTGGCGCTGGACATTGATGGCAACCTGCTCGACACCCTGCGCCTGCAAGGACAGAGCAGCGGCTACCTGCCGGCCACGCTCAGCGGTGAATTGCAGCCGTTGGCCGACAACCTGCCGGCGCAACTGCACATTACTTCGCAGGCCTTCAAGGGCGCGCCGAGCCTGCCCGATACGCTGGAGTTGCAACAAGTCGACCTTAACGCCAAGGGCGATCTCAAGTCTGGTTACCAGATTACCGGCAAGGCACGCTTGCCCGCCGAAGGCCAGCCCATGGACCTCAACCTGACCGGCGTGGCCACGGCCCAGGGCGCGCAGATCCAAGGCCTGCAACTGGGCGGCAGCGAGGCCCAGCGGGTCAAGCTCAACGGTCAGATCAGTTGGCACGACGGCCTGAGCGCCGATGCCAAGCTCGACTGGCTGGACTTCCCCTGGCACAGCCTGTACCCCGAGATCGCCGAGCCTCAGGTCAGCGTCCATCGGCTGACCACCGAAGTCTCGTACCGCAACGGCAACTACCTCGGCAACCTGAGTGGCGACTTCACTGGGCCGGCCGGAGCATTCAGCCTGGTGACGCCGTTCAGTGGCGACCTGAGCCAGGTGTTCCTGCCCCAGCTTGAGCTGACGGCTGGCAAGGGCAAGGCCACCGGCAGCCTTAAATTGCAGTTTGCCGACGCCGTGCGCTGGGATGCCGCGCTGGACCTGAGCAATCTCGATCCTGCCTTTTGGGTGGCCGAGCTGCCGGGCAACCTGGGCGGCCCGCTGCGCAGCAAGGGCGAATTGGTGAATGGCGCCCTGCGCCTGGACGCCGACCTGGACCTCAAGGGCCGCCTGCGCGGCCAGCCTGCGGTGCTGCAGGTCAAGGCCCAGGGCGCCGATCAGCGCTGGACGCTGGGCGCGCTGGACGTGAGCCTGGGCGACAACCATATCAAGGGCAGCGGCAGCCTGGACCAGCGCCTGGCCGGGCGCATCGACCTCGACCTGCCGCGCCTGGGCCAGTTGTGGCCGCAGTTGCAGGGCCAGCTCAAGGGGCGCGTGGACGTGGCCGGCACGCTACAGGCTCCACAGGGCCAGCTGGACCTGACCGGGCAGGGCGTGGCGCTGGCGGACAATCGCCTGCAAAGCCTCAAGCTCGCCGCTACATTGGACAAGGCCCAGCGGGCCGACATCGCGCTGAACGTGGCCGGCATTCGCGCTGGCGACACGGCGCTGGGCACCCTGACCGCCAAAGGCGCGGGCGACTTGCGCCGCCAGCAACTGCAACTGGACCTCAAGGGCCCGCAACTGATCCTGGCCATGGGCCTGGACGGCACCCTGGACAAAGGCAACTGGCGCGGCCGGCTGGCCAGTGCCGACGTGCAGGCCGGCGGCCAGGACTGGCGCCTGGCGGGGCCCGCCAAGCTCGAACGGCTGGCCAATGGCACGCTCAACCTGGGTGCCCACTGCTTCCAGTCCGGCAGCGCCAGCCTGTGTGGTGAAGACCAGCGCCTGATGCCCGAGCCCAAGCTGCGCTACCACCTCAAGCAGTTCCCGCTGCAAAGCCTGGCCCAGTGGTTGCCCAAGGACTTTGCCTGGCAGGGCCTGCTCAATGCCGATCTGCAGCTGGACCTGCCGGCCAGCGGCCCCAAGGGCAAGGTCATGGTGGACGCCAGCGGCGGCACCTTGCGCTTGAAAGACAAGAATCAGTGGCTGGATTTCCCTTACCAGACCCTGCGCCTGACCAGCACCCTGGCCCCGCGGCGCATCGACACGCAGTTGCAGTTCATGGGCGAGCGCCTGGGCCAATTGAATGTCAACGCCCGCATCGATCCGCTGGCGCGCAACAAGCCGCTGTCCGGTGATTTCCGCCTGCAAGGCCTGGACGTGGGCATCGGCCGGCCGTTTGCGCCCATGGTCGAGAAGCTGGCTGGGCATCTGGATGGCAGCGGTCAGCTGTCGGGCACCCTGATTGCTCCCCAGGTCAACGGTAACCTCAGCCTCACCGGCGGCGAGGTCAGCGGCGGGCAGTTGCCGATCAGCCTCGAAGCCTTGCAGGTCAAGGCGCAGATCGCCGGCGAAAGCCTGCACCTGCAGGGCGACTGGAAAAGCGGCAAGGCCGGCCAGGGCAGCCTGGGTGGCCAAGTGCAATGGGGCCCCGTGCTGGCGGCGGACATCACCCTCAAGGGCACCCGCCTGCCGGTCACCGTGGAGCCCTACGCGGAACTGGAAGCGGCGCCCGACCTGCATGTGCAATTGGCCGACAACAAGCTGGCGGTGACCGGCAAGGTGCTGATCCCCAGCGGTTCGATCACCGTGCGTGAACTGCCGCCGTCGACGGTCAAGGTCTCCGATGACACGGTGATCATCGGCCACCAGGCGCCGGCCGCCGCGCCCGCCTTGGGCATGGCCATGGACATCAACGTCGAAGTGGGCCAGGACAAGCTGACCTTTACCGGTTTTGGCCTGAGCGCCAATCTGGCGGGCCATGTGCACATCGGTAACAACCTCGACACCCGCGGCGAGCTTAACCTCAACGATGGTCGCTATCGCGCCTACGGTCAGCGCCTGACTATCCGCCGGGCGCGGTTGCTGTTCGCCGGGCCCATCGACCAGCCGTACCTGGACATCGAAGCCATCCGCCAGACCGACGACGTGATCGCCGGCATCCGCCTGAGCGGCAGCGCCGAACAGCCCACCACCGAGGTGTTCTCCGAACCCACCATGAGCCAGGAGCAGGCGTTGTCATACCTGGTGCTGGGCCGGCCGTTGAGCACCACGGGCGAGGACAACAACATGCTCGCCCAGGCGGCGCTGGGGTTGGGGCTTGCGGGCAGTTCGAAGGTGACGGACAGCCTGGCCAAGAACCTGGGCATCCAGGACTTTCAACTTGATACCCAGGGCAGCGGCAACACCACCAGCGTGGTGGCCAGCGGCAATCTCTCGGAGAAGCTCACCTTGCGCTACGGCGTGGGGGTGTTCGAACCGGCCAACACCATTGCGCTGCGCTACAAGTTGAGCAAGAAGGTGTATGTGGAAGTGGCCAGCGGGGTCGCCAGCTCACTGGATATCTTCTACAAACGCGATTTCTGACTGCCTTGTGGGGCTGCTACGGGCTGTCGATCGCGTCGCCTGCATCGCGGCCAAGGCCGGCTCCTACCACGCACGGCGTAGGAGCAGACCTTGGTCGCGATGCAGGCGACGCCATTTCAAGACCACTGTTGCCGCAGGGCTCATGGCCGCTCTGCGTAGGTGCTGCCTTCCTGGCGCCTGATGTTGCCGATCTGGCGCAGACTCAGGCCGTATTTGTCGGCCAGTTCGCTGCGCGAGCTGCCTTGGGTGCTTTCCTCCTGAATCTGCCGGTTACGCAGCTGGCGGCAGAAGTGATCCGCCTTGGGGATTTCCAGGGCCAGCCCGGCGAACCGTTCGATCAGACGTGCCAGTGCCTCGGGTGGCAGGTGCTTGGCCAGTGCGGTGCGTTGAGGGTGCTTGGGGATGTACTTGGGGCGACCGCCGTACAGGCAGGTCAGATGGTAGGCATGTTCCACGCCGATGCAATCGATGAGCCGTTGCAGGGAATGAGGCAGTTGGCTGATGTCGACTTGCTTGAGGTCATTGATATCCATGTTGACGTCCTTGTAATGGCGATTGGATTTGCTTGGCAACCGATAAGGTGGCGGTGCTGGGTCAAATTCTATGTGGAATCGCGGGACGCTACAGACGGCAATGGTGATAGCAGCGGTAGGAAAAGGGATGTTGTTGTGTAGTGCGAGTCGCCCAAGGGAAGGTTGGAGCGCTGTGGTTCCGGGAAACTGGCGTGGAGCTATCACGCGATGGTTGGCCGACCCATGTTATTGGGTGGATGGGCGGTAGAAGGTTGTTGCCTGCCAGGCATGAAAAAAGCGAGCCCTGGGGCTCGCTTCCAGAATCAGCGTCCTTGCATGAAGCCGGGGCCGCCACCATGGCCGCCACCGAAACCACCACCGCCGCCACCACCACCGTGGCCGCCGCCACCGCCGCCTGGCGGCATGAACATCCAGCAACCGCTCAGCGTGGCGGTCAAGAGAAGGGGAATCAGCAAAGTGATTCGACGCAGCATGGGTAAATCCTCATAGAGTGAAGCACCCGTCCACAAAGCAGGATGGGCACTGTACTATGAGACCTTGAAAAACCGGATGCATCCCGCTTATCGGGTATGCGCTTGGTGTGCTCAATGACACCAGATCGATACATATTCACCAGGAAACCCCAATGACTCAGAAGCAGCGCCTGATCTACTCCGTCATCATCTCCCTCGTGGTACTGGCCATCATGCTTGGCCTGTCGTGGATGCAGAAGGGCGGCATGATCGGCGAGAAACCGTTCCAGTACATTGCCATCGGCGTGGCCGTGGTTGTAGTCGTGCTCAACGGCATCATGCGTCGCAAGGTCAAGCCCTGAGGTTCACGCCACGCACGGCGTCGTCTGCATCGCGGCCAAGGCCGGCTCCTACCGCGGATGGCGTAGGAGCCGGCCTTGGCCGCGATGCAGACGACGCGGTTTCAAGACCGTTGCTGCCGGGGCAACTAGTGCCGCAGCATCGCCAACGCATGCTCGCTCAGGCCGTAGGTCTTGTCGGCGCGCGCTTCGATGACCCCTTCGCTGCACAAGCGCTTGAGCACTTCACGCACACTGAGAAACGACAGCGGAATGTCCAGCTCCTGCAAATGCGCATGGGCGGTGCGTACGCCAATGGTGCGACCCTCGCGGTCGGCGCTGAGCAAGGCGTCGATCACCTTGAGCCGGATCAGGCTGGTTCGCAGGCCATAGCTCTTGAGCACATCCTTGATCTGGCTGTTGCTGCAACGCTCCGCCACGGGCTCTGCAGGCAGATGGCGGGTGGCAGCGAAGGTTGGGGTGGGCATTGGCGAGTTGTGCATGCGAAGACTCCTGTTACCGAGCTGGTCCGGTTTATTGTCGCTCCTAAGTTATAGGACGAATGGACCGACCCAATCATGAAGCCCCGACTGTCGAAAATTTGTGATTTTCCCGTGTATGGAATGGGAAAAGTTCGCTTCAAGGCTGGGAAGGGATGCTGTTGAGCACCGTATCGCCTTCGCTGTTGCGGGTCAGGTAGATGGGCAGCACCTTGGGCAGGCTGGTCACCAGCGAGCGGATCCGGGAGGTGTCGTACATGCCGCCAATGCGTATCCGCGCGCTGCGGTCATCGCCCAGCACCAAGGGTTTTTCCAGGTAGCGATTGATCAGCGGCAGGGCGTCGACCAGCGGCAGGTTGTCCAGGATCAGCTTGCCGTCGCGCCACGCAAGGCTGGTGTCCCCCGCATAGGTCTGGCTCAACTGCGGCTCGTAATCGCCGGCCTTGTAGCGGGCCTGCATGCCTGGGCTCAGGCGGAAGCCGCCGTCGGGGTCGGCATTGATGCTGCTGACCAGCACCGAGCCTTCCAGCAGCGTAACGCGCACCTGGTCCTGGTATTTCCACACGTTGAAGCGCGTGCCGGTCACCTTGATGCGGCCCTCGGCAGCCTTGACCACAAACGGGTGCTGGGCGTCGTGGGCGACCTCGAAAAACGCCTCGCCGTGGCTGAGGCGCACTTGCCGATGGTCCTTGAAGTGGGTGTAGGTCAGCTCGCTGTTGAGGTTCAGTTCCACGCGCGAGCCATCACCCAGCACCACCTGGCGCAAGGCGCCCTGGCTGCTTTCGTGCTGGTAGGCGTCCGGCAGCCAGCCGGCGTTCCAGCCGGTGAACGCGGCGAGGGGCAAGCCCAGCAGGGCGACCGCTGCCGCCACCGCCCAACGGCGCACCGACCGGGGGGCGCGCGGTGTGGGCAGCGCCTGGTCAGGCTGGGGGCGCGGCAGATGCGCGGACAGGCCCCAAAGGTCCTGCATGGCGGCAAACTCTGCCGCGTGTTCGGGGCTTGCGGCCACCCACTGTTCGAAGGCCGCCCGCTCCTGTGCGGTGCAATCATCGCTGTTCAGGCGCAGGCACCAGTGGGCCGCGGCCTCGGCGATGGCGTCTGGGTGGGAGGGGGCAGCAGGCATTGGGCGGGTCAGCTCGGTCAGGTGTACGCCATTCTAACCCGCTTGCCGGATTGGCTGAAGCCTTCACTGCCAGCGTTCGCGCCCCAGTTGCGAGCACAGCAGGCTGACGGAGTCGGCGTTGGCCAGGATAATCGCGCTGCGAATGTCCTGATCGGTCTGGAACAGATCCCGCGCGGCGTCCAGGTCATTCGTCCTGGCCAAGGCCAGGATCCGGCCCAGCGCTCGTCCGTCGGACTCGTCCACGTCACGCAATTCACCGCTCTCACGGTCCTGCACGGTGAACAGATCGGCCCAGGGGGTAGCCAGCGACAGGCGCTGGCGGTACTGGGTCAGCAGGGTCACGAAGGCTTTCTGGTCAGGTGTCTGGTTAAGCAGGGTATCGATGTGCGGCACCGATGCTTCCAGGTAGGCAATGTCTGTGGTGTCGACGGCCAGGTGCGACACTTCGTGAATCAGCGTGGTGGCCTGCAGGTGGACCAGCGGGTCAACCGTGGTTAACGTCGGGTCCACCTGCTGGAGTATTTCGGTGCGTACGCGGAAAAAGCGCTCGGTGAGGAAAATGCGTTTGAGCGGGTCTTTGGGGTAGACGAAGCCGTAGGTATTTTCATAACCGTCACGATTTTCGCCCACCACGTAGCGATGGGAGTCCAGCGGTTCCAGTGAACGGTCGCACAGGTGCGATAGCAGCGCCTTGAACGTCGTGCGCACTTTGCCCAGCAGCTTGGGGGTGCTGGCCGAGACCCCGAACGTGTTGGCCAGTATGGCTTCGGTCGCCGCCGGCAAGGGGCGCTCGGGGTGCCGGGCGTTGAGGTTTTGCAGGGCGGTCAGCAGGTAGGTCTGCGCCTGGTAGTAACCGGTGCCCAACTGCTGCGCCTTGACCGGATCGACGGTGAACAGCTCACCCATCGAGCGGGTTTGGGGGATGAAGCAGCTCGCGACCTCCTTTTGCGTGCCGCGCAGGTCCAGGATGCGCGTGATGCTGAAGCCGGCATTGGCCACCCGCGGCGTAGGTTTCAGGCCCCATGCGCCGGACGCCTGCCATTCAATGGCCGGGCCTTTGCGCTGGCCCTTGTACACATGCCAATGGCCATCGTCCTGGCGCACCTGGTAGATCTGCCCCTTGACCTGTGCGTACTGGCGGCCGGAAAAACTGTAGAGGTGAGTGGTTGCGTCGTGGGTCATGACGTTGAGGGCCATGTGCTCGACGGTGAAGGGCTTGAGCCGCGCCTGTTGCGCACTCGCCACGCCCATCGCCGGTCGGGAGGGACTGCCGGGGGCGTAGGGCAGCGACCGGCGCCTGGCACCGACCATCTTTTCGCTACCCTCGCGGGCACCGGCCAGCAAACCCAGGCCGGCGACGAACCTGCCCAGGGCTTCGCCCCAGCGTTGCTCAACCGCAGCACTGAACGCAGACTGGAACCAGCTTTGGCTTTCCCAGGCGTTGACCACCGAGGACAGGGGGCCGGGCAGCAGGACGGTGCCTTGTTCCAGGCCCAGGGTCATCAGGTACCACCACTGCTTCCAGCGTGCCTCGTCGCGGGTCACGGAGTTGGTCAGGGCGTAGTCCAGCAATACAGCCAGGTTGTCGCGGAACAGGTAGTTCAGGGCATTGCCGGCCACTGGCGTGGCGTCGACCACTTGCGTGCCATCGCTGCGCAGCTCCACGTCAAAGCCATCGCCGCCCACGGCCTCGGGAAAATGCGGGTGGCGGAAGCCGCCGCGACTGTAGCGATCCTGCAGCCGGGAGGGGAGGTGGGCGATGATCTTGTCCTGCAGGTCGGTGTCGGTGCGCAGGGCCTGCAGCAAGGCGGATAGATTGGCGAACTCGCGGAATTGATGCTTGCTGTCGTACAGCATGTACAGCACCTGTGGCCCTTGGCTGGTGTCCCTGGGGCCGATCAGGTGGGTGCCTATCACCAGGTCCGGGTCCAGGTAGTCGGCAGCTTTCAATTGGAAGGGCCGCAGCACGATGTCCACGCCGTCCAGCGGTGGACGGGCCAGGCCGTCAGGCAGGGTCAGTACATGCTCGACAAAGGCTGTCGCTGTTCGGCTGAGGGTACCCATCAGCTGTTGCTGCCGTGCGCTGGTCGACAGCTCTGGCACCACGCGTTTGCCATAGCGGCGCAGGCGCTCGGGGTAGTCGGGGTCGGTTATGCGGAATTTTTCGCTGATCAGGTCGCGGTAGGCCTTGGCCACGTTCAGCGTCTCGATGAGTTCGCGCAGGTACTGAGGCGTCAGCCCAGCGAGCATTGGCTGCAGGTCAGCCATTTCCACGGTCGCGGGGGTGCCGGGGAACCACGACAACTGATCCAGGGCGGCAGCCGTCAGGGTTTCGCGTCGAAGTTGGGTGGCGGCGGGTACGGCGGAGGGTATCTGCCCTGGCGGTACCGGCATGGACTGGTACTGGTGCAGGGTAATGAGCACCTGGTCGGGGTCGGGCGCAAGCTCGCCCATGTCCTGGCGCAGGCGTTCGCTGACGCGCGCCTTGCTGAAGCTCTGCAGGTCGGGAATGTCGAACAGGTATTCTTCCCCCAGGTTCTGCAGGTAGGCCAACTGGGAGACCAGGTTGGTGTAGGCGACGAAATCCTGCATGGGCGCTTCCAGCAGCCACTTGGGCAGCACGGCGCGCAAGTGACAGTACTCCAGGGCGTAGGACAGCCCTTGCACGTGCAGGGTGAGCGCATCATCCAAAGCGCTCAGGTGCATGTAGCGCCGGGTCAGTTCGCCGTTGAAGCGCATGGACATGGCTGTCTGGAAGGCCTGCCGAACCGCGCGTTGCTGGCGTTTGCGCTCATCGGCGTGCAGTTGCAGCGTCAGCGGCTGGGTGATTGGCCAGGTGCTGATGGCCAGGGTATTGCCCGGCACGCCTTGGGTGTCTTTGCTGGGCAGGTATTGTTCGCCGGCGGGCAGCAGACGCCGCCATTCCCATTTGCCTGGCGCGATCTGCAGATCCTCGAGCAACCAGGTGCGAAACTGGTCCAGCGAATCGAAGGCATGCAGCCCGTTCAGGCAGGACCAGAACAGTACCGGGCCCGTCGCCTCGCCGCCGGCGTGTACCACGAAGCAATTGGTGAGCGTGGTGGGCCCGCGGCCGTTGACCGAAATCGCCAAGCCGTGGACTTGCGCCGCGATCGGTCGGGCCTGGCGCTGAGAGTGCAGGGGGTAGTCCAGCACCTGCTGCAGCAGGTCGAGCAGGGGAACGGGCAGTTTCCCGAAGGTGCGCTGCATGCTCAGGTCCAGCCGCAGCAAGGACTCGCGCAGTTGTGGCATGGCTTGCCGTGCGTCCTCCCACACACCCTGCAGGCGCCAGCCGCGGTCACTGTCCACCGTGGTACCCAGGCGCTTGAGCAGGCGCGCGCCCGCGTGGCCAAGCAGGCCTTCCACCAGGGCCGGGTGCAGGGCGTAGAGCGATTCGCCCTCGCCATTGGTGGCTTGGGCTGCTGGCAGCGGGGCGCGAGGGCCGCCGCTGCGGCTGCCCCGTTCAAGCAGCAGGTCGCCCAGGGTGACGGTACGCGTCTGCGAAGGTTCGGTACCCTTTAGGTCAAATGCAATGTTTTGGCTGGTCCACAATGGCTCCAGCACCGCAAGCCCTGGTGCCAGCAGCGCCTGCGCCGTGGCCTCGGCGTCCTGGGTGCCACCGCGCAAGGCCTGGAAGCGGTTGCCCAGTTCGTGATGCTGCTTGAGCCATTGCGCGGTCTGTCCCTGGGCGCCTGCCTTGGGCACCAGCACGGTTTGGTTCAGCAGCGGCACCGAACGCCAGCGCCGGGCGCTGTCCAGTGCCGCCAGGCGCAGTTCCAGGTTGCGTCGCACATCCAGCACTTCATCCACCTGCACGATGGCCCGTCCCGGGGTTCCGGCCTTCACGGCCAGGCAAGTGCGCAAGTCGCGGGCCTGGCATTGGCGGATGGCGTCGACGCTGGCCAGCAGCGGTGTCGCGCCCAGGGGCGTGCTCCACAGGTGCGGGATGTTCAGTTGGCCCCAGGCGGGCCGGTCATCCAGCGCCAGCAATGGCGAAGGATCGGGTTGCATGGCCAGGTCCAGGGCCAGTGAGCTGCGGCTGGCGTGGCGTTGCAGTTCGCCGAAGCCGTCGTAGGCATAGAGGCTGCTGGCGGACGGATCGCTGAACAGCAGGGCGCCGGGCAGCAACAAGGGCTGGCCTGGGGAACTGGCATCGATCAGCCCGATCATTTCGGCGCGCCCCTGGGGCAGGGCGGCACGCAGCCAGGGCCAGTGCGCCTGCTCGATGTTGCCGTTGGACCGCGCTTGCAGCAGGGCCTGATAGAAGGCTGCGCCGTACAGTTGGGCGATGTTGTCGCGCTGGGTGGCCCATTGAATCGACAGGCTGTTGACGAAGGCGTCCGGCAGGGTGCCTGGACTGTTGTCGATCGCCTGCTGGAAGGCCGCCCACACGTCCTCGCTCAACGGGGTGCCATCAGGATTGAGCCAGCGCAGGTGTTCGCCATCGGCCAGCGACTGGCCGGCAAAGCACTGCAGGTGCCATTGGGCCAGGGTCATGGTGCGCAGTACGGCGCCGTCACTGCCGCGGGTCACCTGCAGCCACAGGCTGCGCGAGCCGCCCGGCAGCTCGGGGTAATGCTGCTCCATCAGCGGCGCCAGCAGGGCCTGCAGTTGATCATCCAGGTTGGGCAATTGGGCAAACCACTGGGCAACTTCCTCCAGGTGCTCGCCGCGGCTGAGCAGGTAGTTCACGGCCAGTGCCTCGAACACGGGGCCGTCGATTTTTTCCAGGCTGAATGCTGCCGTGGCGTCGTTTTGCACACGGCGCAAATGCTGGTGCAGGGCGCTGCGATCATCGAACGGCTGGATGCCGTCCAGGGCCGTCCACAGGTACACCGCGGTCCAGCGGTTGCTGGTGTGGGTCAGCACTACCGCGGGCGCCAATTGCGGGTCCAGGCGCTGGCCTTCGGGCAGGGTGGGGCGCGCGGCGCTGATGCTGGCGCTGGCGGTATCGATCGTGGAGAGCCAGGCCTGCTCCGCTTCGCTGAGGGTTTCAGTGGCTACCGCGGTGCCCAGGTCTGTCTGGTAGTGGCTTTGCAGCAGGGCGGGATGGAAAAAGGGGATGTTGATCGCTGACATGGTATTAGCCGTTGAGTAGGTCAATGGAAGGCCTACCTTAGGTCTCGACGCTGCCTGCACGGTGGTAGCTATGCAGGGCGCCCGCAGCCTTGACAGCCCCCGCCAGCGGGTGCGATTAATCGGTGAATACTCCCGGGAGCCTTGTCGATGTCGGATGTCCACAGCCAGACCTTGCCCTACGCCGAACTGGTGCAGTTGCTGCAGCAGATCTTCCAGCGCCACGGTGCCTCTGCCCAGGTGGCGCAGGTGCTGGCCAACAATTGCGCCACCGCCCAGCGCGACGGCGCCCACAGCCATGGCGTGTTCCGCGTGCCCGGTTACGTGTCGTCCATGGCCAGCGGCTGGGTAGACGGGCAGGCGGTGCCGGTGGTGGAGGACGTGGCCTCGGGGTTTGTGCGTGTGGACGCCGCCAACGGCTTTGCCCAGCCGGCGCTGGCAGCGGCCCGGCCGCTGCTGGTGGACAAAGCCCGGGAGGCCGGTATTGCGGTGTTGGCGATCCGCAACTCCCATCATTTCGCCGCGTTGTGGCCCGACGTGGAGCCGTTCGCCCGCGAAGGCGTGCTGGCCCTGAGCCTGGTCAACAGCATGACCTGCGTGGTGCCCCACGGTGGGCGCAAACCGCTGTTTGGCACCAACCCGATTGCCTTCGCCGCCCCCTGCGAGGGGCATGATCCCATCGTTTTCGACATGGCCACCAGCGCCCTGGCCCATGGCGATGTGCAGATTGCTGCGCGCCAGGGGCAGCCAGTGCCGGCGGGTACCGGGGTTGATCGTGAGGGCCAGCCTACTACCGACCCCAAGGCCATCCTGGACGGCGGCGCGTTGTTGCCTTTCGGTGGCCACAAGGGCTCGGCGCTGTCGATGATGGTCGAACTGCTGGCGGCAGCGCTGACGGGGGGCCATTTTTCGTTCGGCTTCGATTGGAGCAAACACCCTGGGGCGCAGACACCGTGGACGGGGCAATTGATCATCGTCATTGATCCGTCGAAGGCAGCAGGCAATGATTTTGCCGCGCGCAGTCGGGAGCTGGTGGAGCGCATGGAGGATGCCGGGGTTACGCGGCGGGCGGGTGAGCGACGTTATCGCGAGCGGGCAAGGGCCGAGGTGGAGGGAGTGACGGTGGGTACTGAAGAGCTGAATCGCTTGCGCGGCCTTTTGTAGCCGCTGCCGCCCGGCTGCGCAGGCCCGTGTCCACACTGGAAATCTTCAGTGGGGTGAGGGCCAGCGCAGCCTGGCGGCAGCGGCTACAAGCGATTTAGGAGCGGCGGCCCAACAGCAGGCCCACTACCAGGCCGAAGCCGGCCGAAATGGCGACGGTCTGCCAAGGGTGGCCACCGATGTATTCCTGGGTTGCTTCCACCACCGGTTGCGCGCGGTCGCGGGCGCCGGTGACCGATTCACGTGCCTGCTTGAGCTTCAGGCCGACCTGTTCACGCCAGGTCTCGGCTTCGTCGCCCACCAGCGATGCGCCATTTTTGAGCAGGGCTTCGGATTCCTCGATCAGCGCCTGCAGTTCACTGAAGGCCTGATCCTTGATCTGATCGGCGGCTTGCGCGGCAGTTTTACGGGCCATATGCGGTGCTCCTGATAGTTGATGGCGATGAACAATGGATTGCAGGCGGTCTTGAAAGTTGCAGCGGTGTTCAGGTGAGCCTGCCCGACAGTGTAAGATAGCCGCCAATTTTCACGCTGCAGGGTTACCCCATGAGTTTCAATCTGGCCAACATGAGCCTCGCCGAACGGGCACTGATCGAGGACGACAAATCCCGCCTGTTTGACCTCTGGCAGTCCAACCTGGGCAAGGCCAAGGCCGATGCGGCGCGCCTGATCGGCGAAAAGTCCAAGCGCAAGGGCCGCTGGGCCGAGTGGGTGCGTGCGGAACTGGACGGCATGTCGCCGCCCGAGTACGCCAACATGGTGCGCGCCGAAGTCAACCGGCTAATGGCTGCCAACAAGTAACGCCGACCCCACCGTGGCGCTGATGGCCTCGCGCACCCGCTCCAGCGCCGGGTCGATCTGGGCGTGGGTGCGCCAGCCCATTTCAATGGGGTAGCGCGGCAGGCTCAACGGGCACGCCAGTGGCACCAGGCCACTGACCTCGGCCAGGCGCCACGCCGCATGGGCGGGCACCGTGGCGATGGCCCGGGTGCCTTTGAGCAGATAGGGCAGGGCGGCGAAGTGCGTGGTCGAGGCCAGCACCTGGCGGCTGCGGCCCAGCGCCGCCAGCGCCTCATCGATGATGCCGATGAAACCGCCGGAAGAAATCAGGATCTGCTCGCGGGCGACGAACTCGTCCACGCTGATCTGCGCCTGCCCGGGCGCCAGGCTCTGCGGGTCCACCAGGCTCAGGTAATGCCCGTCGCCCAGCACCTGGCGGCTCAACATCCGTTCATTGAAGCCGCCGGCGGTGAGGGCCAGGTCCAGCGTACGCTCGCTCAGGGCTTGGGCGACGATCTGGGTGTGGGTTTGGCGGAAAATCAGTCGCAGCCCCGGCGCCCTTGTGGCCAGGTCGTCGATCAAGGCGCGGCCGAAGGCAATCTCGAAATCGTCCGACAGCCCCAGGCTGACCGCGCGGCCGGTGTAATCGCTGGCGTGCGGGTCCAGCAGGGTCAGGCTTTGCCGGCACTTGTTCAGCGCCTCGCTGATCAGCGGTTTGAGCTGATCTGCTCGCAACGTTGGGGCCAGCCCGCGCCCGGTCCGCACGAACAGCGGGTCGCCATACACCTCGCGCAGCCGCCGCAGCGCGGCGCTCACCGCCGATTGGGTAACGCCCAGGCGCAGGGCCGCGCGGCTGGCGCTGACTTCGTCGTGCAGGGCTTCGAAGACTTTCAGCAGGTTGAGATCAACATCGACGATATTCATGTGGTTAATATCATTCAGAAGCGCAGTGGGCTTTATTCATGATTCATCAGGCCACCACAATGTGCAATCTTTCCTGCACACGGAGTTTGCCAGCATGCCCACGTCCATCGTCGCCGCCCTGCAGATCGGTTCATTGCCCGGCGGCAAGGCCGATACCCTGGCGCAGATCCTCAGCTATGAAGACGCCATCCGCCAGGCCGGTGCGCAACTGGTGGTGATGCCTGAAGCCCTGCTGGGTGGCTACCCCAAAGGCGAAACCTTCGGCACCCAACTGGGCTATCGCCTGCCCGAGGGCCGTGACGCCTTCGCCCGCTACCACGCTAACGCCATCGACGTGCCCGGCGCCGAAACCGAGGCCCTGGCCGGGCTGGCCCAGCGCACCGGTGCCAACCTGGTGCTGGGGGTGATCGAGCGCAGTGGGCATACGTTGTACTGCACGGTGCTGTACTTCTGCCCGCAGCAGGGGTTGGTGGCCAAGCACCGCAAGTTGATGCCTACCGGCACCGAGCGGCTTATCTGGGGCAAGGGCGATGGCTCGACCCTGCCGGTGGTTGAGGGGGCGGCGGGGCGTATCGGTGGGGCGGTGTGTTGGGAGAACTATATGCCGCTGTTGCGCATGGCCATGTATGCCAAAGGGGTCGATGTGTGGTGTGCGCCCACGGTGGATGAGCGTGAGATGTGGCAGGTGACCATGCGGCATGTGGCGTGTGAGGGGCGGTGTTTTGTGGTCAGTGCGTGTCAGGTGCAGGACTCGCCTGAGGTGTTGGGGCAGGCCATTGCGAACTGGCCGGCTGGACGTCCATTGATCAATGGTGGCAGTGTCATTATTGGCCCTTTGGGTGATGTGTTGGCTGGGCCGTTGGTGGGGGAGCGGGGGTTGTTGGTGGCTGAGATCGACAGTGAGGAGCTTGTGCGTGCGCGCTACGATTTCGACGTGGTTGGGCACTATTCGCGGCCGGATGTGTTCGAGTTGGTGGTCGATGAACGCGAACGGCCGGGCGTTAAATTCATCCAGTAACACGCCGAACCCCGTAGCCGCTGCCGCCAGGCTGCGCTGGCCGCCCCATCCAAAACAATTCCCAAGCGAGGCAGCTGTTGCTCCCGTGAGGCCTTTGATCTTGATTGTATGCCCCGTTAGAGCCCAGGGCCGTCGTCCGCTTGATCGACGTCACAGGGAGGGGACCCGGGGCGAAGCGGAGGGACCGGGCTCGGGGCTGAGAATTTTTGGTTTTTTTTTTCGACTGAAAAAAGTGACCCGCGGTAAGGGCGGAAAGGTGACTGCGCATCGCTGGTGGTAATGGATATGTACACGTTGTCCGTATCCCGCTTTTGAGGGTGGTGGGCATATCCATTATCGAGGGTGCGGCCACTGGCGGTTTCGGCCTTACGCCGAGTCACTTTTGGCAGTCGCCCCAAAAGTAACCAAAAGGTCTTGGCCCCGAGCCTGGGCCCTGCGCTGCGCTCCGGGTCCCCTCCCTACGGCGTCGATCAAGCGGACGACGGCCCGGAATAGAAGCGCCTCCGGTTCCGTCTTCTTCGGCTACGCCGAAGACCGCTTGATCGACGCCTCCGGTCGGCCCTTGGCTCTAACGGGGCCGAAGATCAAGATCAAAAGCAAGATCAAAAGCCAAAGCAACAGCAAGATCAAAAGCCAAAGCCAAAGCCAAAGCCAAAGCCAAAGCCAAAGCCAAAGCCAAAGCCAAAGCCAAAGCGGGGGTCGCAGGACTGTTGGGCGGAGCCCGGTCCTGGCGTTTCAAGCCCCCTCAATACTGGCCCATTGGAATATTTCACCCCCCATCCATCTAACTGTCATTAAACCGAAATATTCAAAGCATTAAATCGTCACGGCCAAACCCGTGTGGGTAGGACCCACTCAAACTCATTTGCCGAGGTGTTGCCGTGACGCTGCTGAACAAAACTCGTCTGTCGCTCTTGCTGGCCTCCATGTGCCTCACTGGCCTGGCCCACGCGACCGATGTAACCGGAGCGGGCTCCAGCTTTGTGTACCCGGTGCTTTCCAAGTGGTCCCAGGACTACAGCAAGCAGAAAGACAACCGCATCAACTACCAGTCCATCGGTTCGGGCGGCGGCATCGCCCAGATCAAGGCAGCCACCGTTGACTTCGGCGCATCCGACGCCCCCCTCAGCGCTGAAGACCTCAAGGCAGCCGGCCTGGGCCAGTTCCCCAGCGTCATCGGCGGCATCGTGCCAGTGTTCAACGTTGAAGGCGTTGAAGGCGGCAAGCTGAAACTGGACGGCCAGACCCTGGCTGACATCTTCCAGGGCAAGATCACCAAGTGGAACGACAAGGCCATCGAGGCCCTGAACCCTGGCGTCAAGCTGCCAGAAACCGCCATCACCGTGGTGCATCGTTCGGATGGCTCGGGTACTTCGTTCAACTTCACCAACTACCTGGCCAAGGTCAGCCCAAGCTGGGCTGAAACCCTGAAATTCGGCACCACCGTAGCCTGGCCAGTAGGCGTGGGCGGCAAGGGTAACGAAGGTGTGGCTGCCTACGTGAAGCAGATCAAAGGTTCGATCGGCTACGTCGAATACGCCTACGCCCTGCAGAACAAAATGGCCACTGCCCAGCTGAAGAACGCCGCCGGCAAGTTCGTCGAGCCTAACGCCAAGGCCTTCCAGGCTGCCGCCGACACCGCCGACTGGGGCAGCGCCAAGGACTTCAACCTGATCATGACCAACGCCCCGGGCGACAACGCCTGGCCGATCACTGCCACTACCTGGATCATCATGTACAAGCAGTCCAAGAACGCCGAGCAAAGCAAGGCCGCCTTCGACTTCTTCAAATGGTCCCTGGAAAACGGTCAGCAACAGGCCAGCGCCCTGGACTACGTAGCACTGCCAAGCTCGCTGGTGCAGAAGATCGAAGGTTACTGGAAATCCGATTTCGCCCATTGATGTGAAGTAAACCGGCGCGCCCCTGCGGACCTTGAAGAGTCTTGCGGGGGCGTCTGCCTTGCGAGTGGATTGCCATGACAGATAACACCCAATACATGACCTCAACCAACACCAGCCAGGATGCCAGCGAAGCCCGTGCGGCCCGCGATCATCGTCACGACATGTGGTTCCGCCGCACCATGATGGGTGCCGGGATGCTGGTGCTGGTGTTGCTGCTGAGCATCGCCGGCTCCACCCTGTGGGGCGGCAGCGAAGCGTTTCGCACCTTTGGTTTCGGCTTTCTGACCAGCACCCAGTGGGATGTGGTCAACGGCCAGTTCGGCGCCGTGGTGCCTATTTTCGGTACCCTGGTGACCTCGCTTTTGGCGTTGCTGATCGCCGTTCCGGTGAGTTTCGGCATCGCCATTTTTCTTACGGAAGTGGCGCCCATGTGGCTGCGCATGCCGATTGCCTCGGCGATCGAGTTGCTGGCCGGTATCCCGTCCATCATTTACGGCATGTGGGGGCTGTTTATCTTCGGCCCGTTCATGGCCGCGCACATGGCGCCGTGGATCAACGATCACCTGGGCGCCTTGCCCCTGATAGGTTCGCTGTTCCAGGGCCCGCCACTGGGCATCGGCATGCTGACGGCCGGTATCGTGCTGGCGATCATGATTATCCCCTTCATCACCTCGGTGATGCATGAGGTGTTCCGCAGCGTGCCGACCACGCTCAAGGAATCGGCCTACGCCCTGGGTAACACCACGTGGGAAGTGGTGTGGGACATCGTGCTGCCTTACACCCGCTCGGCGGTGGTCGGCGGCATCTTCCTGGGCCTGGGGCGCGCACTGGGTGAAACCATGGCGGTGACCTTCGTGCTGGGCAACGCCCACCAGTTCTCCGCTTCCTTGCTGATGCCCAGCAGCTCGATTGCCTCGGTGATCGCCAACGAGTTCAGCGAGGCCTACACCGACCTGCACCGTTCGGCACTGATCGCGTTGGGCTTCCTGCTGTTTATCGTCACTTTCGTGGTGCTGGCCGCCGCCCGCCTGATGTTGATGCGCTTGTCGCGTAAAGAGGGACTATGAACGACCACGAGCGGCTGTACCGCGTTCGCCGCCTGAAAAACCGCATCGCCATGACGCTGAGCTGTGGCGCCACGGCCTTCGGCCTGTTGTGGCTGGTGTGGATCCTGATCACCACCGTCATCAATGGCTTCCAGGCCCTGAACCTGAACCTGTTCACTCAGATGACCCCGCCACCGGGCACCGAGGGCGGTCTGGCCAACGCCTTTTATGGCAGCGCGCTGATGTCGGTGCTGGCCTTGCTGATCGGCACGCCGATTGGTCTGGCCGCCGGTATCTGGCTGGCCGAGTTTGCCCGCCATTCCAAGCTGGGCAACACCGTGCGCTTTATCAACGACATCCTGCTGTCGGCGCCGTCCATCGTGCTGGGCCTGTTCATCTACACCGCGGTGATTCTGCCGCTCAACCACCTCACCAACCACCTGGTCGGTTTCTCGGCATTCGCCGGTGCCCTGGCCCTGGCGCTGCTGGTGATCCCGGTGGTGGTGCGCACCACCGATGAAATGCTGCAACTGCAACCCTCGACCATGCGCGAAGCGGCGCTGGCGCTGGGCGTGCCGCAGTGGAAACTGACCCTGCAGATCGTGCTGCGTGCCGCCAAGGCGGGCGTGGTGACCGGTGTGCTGCTGGCCCTGGCGCGCATCACCGGCGAAACCGCGCCGCTGCTGTTCACCGCCTTCGGCAACCAGTTCTGGAGCAGCAACCTGCTCAAGCCGATCGCCAGCGTCCCGGTGGTCATTTTCCAATACGCAATGAGCCCGTTCGACGACTGGCACGCCATCGCCTGGGCCGGGGCCCTGGTGCTGACCCTGTTCGTGCTGTGTCTGAGCCTGCTTTCCCGATTGATCCTTTTGCGCAATAGGTCTCACTGATGACAAGTCTTGCCCAGGAACGCACCAAAATCCGTGTGCGCAACCTTGAATTTTTCTACGACCAGCAGCGCTCGCTGAAATCCATCGACATGGACATCCCCGAGAAGCGCGTGACCGCCATCATTGGCCCGTCCGGCTGCGGCAAGTCCACGCTGCTGCGCGTGTTCAACCGTATCTACGCGATGTACCCGAAACAGGAAGCCAAGGGCGAAGTACTGCTCAACGGCGAGAACATCCTGGCCCCCAGCTACTCGATGAACCGCCTGCGCAGCCACGTGGGCATGGTGTTCCAGAAGCCGGTGCCGTTCCCGATGTCGATCTACGACAACATCGCCTACGCCGTGCGTCACCATGAAAAGCTGGGTCGCCGCGAAATGGACGACCGTGTCGAGCAGGCCCTGCACGGCGCCGCGTTGTGGGGTGAGGTGAAGGACAAGCTCAAGCAGAGCGCCCAGAGCCTGTCGGGTGGCCAGCAACAGCGTCTGTGCATTGCCCGTACCATCGCGCTGAAGCCGCAGGTACTGCTGCTGGACGAACCGACCTCGGCACTGGACCCGATCTCCACCGGGCGTATCGAGCAGCTGATCACCGAGCTCAAAGAGCAGTTCACCGTGATCATCGTGACCCACAACATGCAACAGGCCGCGCGCTGCTCGGACTATACCGCGTTCATGTTCATGGGCGAGCTGATCGAGCACGGCGACACTGACACGCTGTTCACCAACCCGGCCAAGACCCAGACCGAAGACTACATCACCGGCCGGTTCGGCTAAGCCACTGTAGCCGCTGCCAGCAGGCTGCGCTGGCCCTGTACCTCGCTGGAAATCTCCAGTGTGCACAAGGGCCAGCGCAGCCTTCGGCAGCGGCTACGGGAATTACACCCGTACGATCAGCCGATGCACGCGCTTGCCCGACGACACGCTCAGTGACTCGTCATCCAGCAGCACCTCAACACTCCCCAACGCCTCGCGCACCAGCCGTCGATCAAACGCGCTATACAGGCGCCCGGCCGCGTCGCGGATGGACGCCTCGGGGGTAACCCGCCAGCTCAAATACAAGGTGCCGCCAGGCCGCAGCAGTTCGCGCAGCCGGCGTGTGGCGGCGGCGACCTGGTCTTCGGGCAAATGCATGATCACGGTTTCGCACAGCACGTTCTGGAAACTGCCGGCTTGCAGCCCCTGCAGGGTGGGCAGGCTGGCCAGGGCAAAACGCTGATCGGGGTGCAGGGTGCGGGCCTGGGTCAGCAGGCCGGTGCTGGCTTCAACGCCCAGGGCGTCGAAACCCTGGGCGCTGAGCCAAGCCAGGTCGCGGCCGCTGCCACAGCCCACGTCCACCGTGGGGCCGGGGCGGAAATGACGCAGCAGCAGGGCGTACATGTCGCTGGGCGGCGCCTGGCGGTCCCACTCGCGGGCGTAGTCGGGGGCGCGCTGGTCGTAGGCGTCGAGGGTCTTCGGGTCCACGGTCAGTTCCTGAAAGGCGGCGTGCTAGAACGCTAGACACTTTGCCACTACCCAACGTTCACTGGCAATCAGGCGCTCAGCGCCCAGCCCGGCTCCAGGGGCGGCAGGCCGTGGTGTGCCCGTGCGCGGTCGCAGGCTTCGTTGTGCGAGCCGGTTTCCCACGACGCTTCGAACTCGCGGCAGGTGCTGGAGCGCTGCTCGTACATGGTGCAGCCCACCGAGCAGCCAATCTCGCCGGCCAGGCTGGTGCAGCGCGCCGGCTTGCTGTCGGTGCCCAGCATGGCCACGTGGTTGGGGCTGACCTGCACGGTCAGTTCATCGGGCACCAGGCCCCCCACCGAGGTGCATTCACCCCAGTAGAACGACACACGGAAAAACGCGCAGCAGGCGCCGCAACTCACGCAAGGGTTGTTATCAGACATGATTGAGGATGAATTCGATACGGGCGGCGACCTCAGGACGAGGACCACAACCGAGCGCCTATTCTAGGCATCGCCAAGGCGTTGAGAAGGGGGGCAGGGGGTGCTTTTGCAAATATATTTGTGTGGCGTTGTGGCCGGTTTTGTGCAGCGAAAACCGGCCATCGGAAAGCGCTGTATCAGCGTTGGGATTGCCAGCGCAGGCGGCGGAAATCGCGCTCGGTCAGGTAGCCGAAAACAAGCCCCAGGGCGGTCCACATTACCAAGTGAATACCCAGGGTGGCCAGGCGGAATTGCCACAGGTTTTCCGCTGGGAAGCCTTCTGGAACCTCATTGATCGGCGGGAACACCGAGCCGCCCAGGTTGATCACCAGCAGGTACAGGCCGATGCCCACCAGCGCGGCGGTCCAGGCGCCATGCCGGGGCAGCAGCTTGGCGGCGAAATTGACCGCGATGACCATGGCCACCACTGACAGCATCACCATCAGCGCAAACAAGTGAGTGCGTTCGCGAAGGGTCTCCGGGTCGCCGATGGACGGCGGGTTGGCCGGATATTTCAGCGCCGGCACCACGATCACGGCGACGAAACCGGCCAGCGCCAGCAGCGCCGACAGCCCTCGCGGGCCCAGGCCACTGACGCGGCCCACGCAGTTAGCAAAGGCCAGGGCGAATAATGCGCCCAGGCTGGCGCTGTAGATCAGCACGCCGCTGATCAGGCCGATGCCGCTTTGCACCTCGCGGCCCACCAGTTCCGGGGCGGCGCTTTGGTCAAGGTGTTCTTCAAAGGCGAAGGCCTGGTCGATCTGGGGTTCGCCGAAATACTTGGCGAAGCTGAACGCGAGAAAGCCGGCGACAATGCCGACGAACATCCCGCGCAGGATCAGGGAGGCGGTCATGAAAGCGCTCGTGTGATGAAGGGATGAGGCGAGTGTAAACCCGCCTTGGGCCATTGCGGTGGGGCTGAGTTTTTTGTCATAAAGACGGCAAAGGGAGGATCAACCATGTACAGCCATATTCAACTGGGTGCGCGCGACGTGGCGCGACTGGCGGCGTTTTATGACGCAGTGCTGGGGGCGCTGGGGATGGTGCGTATGCCGGTCGAGGACGATGGCGGCCCATCGGGTGAAGGCTGGCAGAGGCCTGGCCAGCGTTGGCCGCAGTTTTTCGTGCAGCAGCCGATCAATGGCTTGCCGGCCACCTGGGGCAATGGCGTACAAGTGAGTTTTGCCGCGGGCAGTCGGGCACAGGTGGATGCCGCGTGGCACGCGGCGTTGGCGCTGGGCGCCACGGATGAAGGCGCCCCGGGCCTGCGACCGCAGTATTCACCCGACTACTACGGCGCCTACTGCCGCGACCCGGAGGGCAACAAGCTGTGCTTTGTGCACGCTGACGGATTATAACGCCCAACACCTGTAGCCGCTGCCGCCAGGCTGCGCTGGACTGTGTGAACCCTGCAAATCTGCAGCGGGGTCGAGGGCCAGCGCAGCCTGGCGGCAGCGGCTACAGGGTCGTTATGGGGCGGGGGTGTCGGGGGTATCCGAGATAGCGCGGTGCAGGTCGGCGGTCAGCCGCTCGCCAGCATAGGCCTGCGCCTGCGCCGACTTCTGCACCAGGTTGCCCAGCCCAAAGAACTCATGGGTAACGCCGCTGTACACCCGCCGCTCCACGTTCACCCCGGCCGCCTTCAACGCGGTTTCCATCAGCGCGCCATCGTCACGCAAGGGGTCCACTTCGGCATTGATCAAGGTTACCGGCGGCAAGCCCTGCAAATTGGCATGCAGCACGTCCAGGCGCGGGTCCTGCTTTTGCGCCGGGTCGCTGAGCAACTGGTTGAAGAACCACGGCATCATCGCCGCGTTCAACGGCTTGGCGTTGGCGTACTTGGTGTAGGACTCGGTGTCGCTGCCGGTCTGGGTCACCGGGTAGATCGCCAGCACATGCTTGGGCGCAGCCAGCCCTTGTTCATGGGCGGCGATGGCGGTGGCCAGCGCCAGGTTGCCCCCCGCGCTTTCACCGGCCAAAGCCAGGTGCATCGGGTCACCGCCTACAGCGCGGGCGTAGTGGGTGAGCCAGCGGTACACCGCCACGCCGTCGTCGGCGGCCGCCGGGAAGGGGGCTTCCGGCGCACGGCGGTAGTCGATGGACACCACCACTGCGTCGGCGACCTTGGCCAGGGCGCGCGCCGAGCTGTCATACACCTTGCGGTCGGCCAGCACCCAGCCCCCGCCGTGGAAATACAGAATCACCGGCTTGGCACCGCCGCCGTCCGGGGTATACACCGTGGCCGGAATCTGCCCTGCCGCGCCGGGTACATTGCGGTCATAGGCCTGCACGCCGGCGATGTCGCCGCTGGCGCCCTGATCAGCCAGCACCGCCTTGGCGGCATCGGCCAGCGTGGGTTGAACGCGCGCGGTGGCCACGTCCAGGCTTTCGATGGGCTGCGGGTTGAGGCTGGCCAGTTTGTTCAGCACCAGGCTCATGTCGGCGTCGGTGCGCAGGTTGGCCGCTTCGATCTGCGCCAGTTGCTCGGGGGTGGGGGCCTTGGGGGCGCTGGAACAGGCGGCGAGCAGGGCGACGGCGAGCAGCAGGAGGGGGAAGGGTTTGGTCATCAAAAAGCGCCTTGAACAAAAAGAAAGACTTCCCCAACTGTAGCGCCTGGCGCATAGGGGCGCGACACAAATCCACGGCGTACCAGGTGATCTCACAGACATAACTGGCCCGAAACAGATGTGGGACCGAGGGAACCTCGGGAAGCGCCGTGCGGACGGCGCTCGATCTCAAGACCGCTGCAAACCCCCAAGCCATGCCCCTGGTGGCCATAACACAATCCTGTAGCCGCTGCCGCCAGGCTGCGCTGGCCCTCCACCACACTGGAGATCTTCAGGGTTCACACAGGCCAGCGCAGCCTGGCGACAGCGGCTACGCGATCGCGGGGGATTTGAGAGGGGCATGGCGGGGGTTTTGTGGTGTTCATGAGATCGAGCGCCGCCCGCGCGGCGCTTCCCGAGGTTCCCTCGGTCCCACATCTGTTTCGGGCCAGTTATGTCTGTGGCATCACCTGGTCCGCCTTTGTTTGTATGGCTGGGGTTTTTGGGAGGCCAAAAACAAAACACCCCGCACTCGGCGGGGTGTTTTGTTATGGCAGGGTTAATTAACCAACAAGCTGAAACCCGGCATGCTGCACCAGATCCAGCAACGGCTGTGGGTACACTCCCAGCGCAAACGCCAGGATCGCGATCGCCAGCAGCATCACGCCACCGGTGCGCTGTTCCCAGTTGAACGGCGCATCGTGGCGACGCAGGGTCGGCTCGATCAGGTACAGGGTGACCATCACGCGCAGGTAGTAGAACACGCCGATGGCGCTACCAATCACCAGGGCGCCGGTCAGCCACCACAGGTGCGACTCGACGCCGGTGGCGATGATGTAGAACTTGCCGATGAAGCCGGCGGTCAGCGGGATGCCGGCCAGGGACAGCATCATCACGGTCAGCACGGCGGTCAGGTACGGACGGCGCCAGAACAGGCCGCGGTATTCGTACAGGGCGTCGGCGTCACGGCCGTTGTACGGCGAGGACATCAGGGTAATCACGCCAAAGGCGCCGAGGCTGGTGATCACGTAGGTGACCAGGTATACGCCGATGGCTTCCAGCGCCAGGCCCTTGCTGGCCACCAGGGCGATCAGCAGGTAGCCGAAGTGGGCAATCGAGCTGAAACCCAGCAGGCGTTTCAGGTTGGTCTGGGTCACCGCCAGCAGGTTGCCGATGATGATCGACGCCACCGCAATCACTTCCAGCACGGTGGTCAGCACGCCGCTGCTGGCCGCAGGCGACAGTTGGAACAGACGCACCACTACCGCAAACACCGCTACCTTGCTGGCGGTGGCCAGGAAGGCCGCCACCGGCGCCGGGGCGCCTTCGTACACGTCCGGGGTCCACAGGTGGAACGGTACCAGCGACAGCTTGAACGCCAGGCCCACGAACATCATGCCCAGGCCCAGGGCCGCCAGGCTGCTCGGCTTGCCGGTGGCCGCCAGGGCGCGACCGATTTCGCCGAACTGCAGGCTGCCGGCGTCGGCATACAGCAGCGCCATGCCGAACAGCAGGAAGGCGGAACCGGCGGCCGACAGCACCATGTACTTGATGCCGGCTTCCAGCGAACGCTTGTTGAAGAAGGCGTAGGCGATCAGGCCGTAGGTGGGCACCGACAGCAGCTCCAGGCCAATGAACAGGCTCGACAGGTGCTGCGCGCTGACCAATACCATGCCGCCGGCGGCAGCCATCAGGATCAGCAGGTACAGCTCTTCGCGGTTGCCCGGGTAGCCCGAGCCGCCATCACCCAGGTAGGCGTGTGCCAGGGTCACGCACGCAAGCGTGGCGACCAGGATCAGGGCAATGTAAAGGCAGGCGAAGTGGTCGATCTGGATCAGCGAGGTGACGCTGATGGGCGACACCTTGAGGGCCGGCAACACCGACAGCAGGGCCACGTTCAGCCCCGCCACCGACAGCAGGAAGGTTTGCGAGTGATTGCGCCGCCAGGCGATCGCCAGCATCACCACGACAACGGTGAGGCTGGTGATCAGCAGCGGTGCAAGCGCGATAAAGTGTTGAAGGGTCAGGTCCATAGCGCTCTTACCGGGCCGAAGCGAGTTGAGTGAAAGCGGTGCCGAACCACTGCTGCACACCGGCCATGGTGGCGGCCGAAGTGTCCAGGAACGGTTGCGGATAGACGCCAAGCAGAATCAGCAGGCCAGCAAGGCCCAGCACCATGATCAGTTCGCGGGTGTCCATGCCGGCCAGTACCGCGTCGGATTTCGACGGGCCGAAGTAGGCGCGGTGGATCATGATCAGCGAGTACACCGAACCGAACACCAGGCCCGAGGTGGCGATGATGGTCACGATCGGGGCTACCGGGAAGTTGCCGATCAGGATCAGGAACTCGCCGACGAAGTTGCCGGTGCCCGGCAGGCCCAGGGAGGCGGCTGCGAAGAACAGGCTGATGGCCGGCAGGTAGGCGATGCGCGACCACAGGCCACCCATCTCGCGCATGTCACGGGTGTGCAGGCGCTCGTACAGCTGGCCGCTGAGGATAAACAGCGCCGCCGCCGACAGGCCGTGAGCCAGCATCTGGATCACCGCGCCTTGCAGCGCCTGTTGCGAACCGGAGTAGATGCCGATCAGCACGAAGCCCATGTGCGACACGCTGGAGAACGCGATCAGGCGCTTGATGTCGGTCTGCGCGAACGCAAGGAACGCGCCGTAGAAGATACCGATCAGGCCCAGGGTCATGGCAATCGGCGCAAACTCGGCCGAGGCGTGCGGGAACAGCGGCAGGGCAAAGCGCAGCAGGCCGTAGGCCGCCGTCTTCAGCAGGATACCGGCCAGGTCCACGGAACCGGCGGTTGGCGCCTGGGCGTGGGCGTCCGGCAGCCAGGAGTGGAACGGCACCACCGGCAGCTTCACCGCGAAGGCGATGAAGAAGCCCAGCATCAGGATGTATTCCACACCGTGGGGCAGCTTGGCCTTGAGCAGGTCGGCGTAGTTGAAGGTCAGCACGCCGGTGGTGTTGTAGTTGAACAGCACCAGGCCCAGGATCGCCACCAACATGATCAGGCCGCTGGCCTGGGTGAAGATGAAGAACTTGGTCGCCGCGTAGATCCGGGTCTTCTTGCCGTCCGACGAGCTATGACCCCAGAGCGCGATGAGGAAGTACATCGGCACCAGCATCATTTCCCAGAAGAAGAAGAACAGGAACAGGTCCAGGGCCAGGAACACCCCGACCACGCCGCCCAGGATCCACATCAGGTTGAGGTGGAAGAAGCCGACGTGGCGCTGGATCTCTTTCCAGGAACACAGCACCGACAGCACACCCAGCAGGCCGGTGAGCAAGATCATCAGCAGCGACAGGCCATCCAGGCCCAGGTGCACGCTGATGCCGAAGCGCTCGATCCACTGGACCTTGAACTCGTAGGCCCACACCGGGGTAGCGCCCGGGGCAGGGGAGAGGTGGTAGTCACCGTGGGCCCACAGCCAAAGGCCGATGGCAAGTTCCAGGGACATGGTCAGCAACGCGATCCAGCGTGGCAGGGTGGCGCCGTGGCGCTCACCCAGCCAGCACAGAAGGCCGCCGATAAAGGGGATCAGGATCAGCCAGGGCAGAATCATGACGGGCTCAATTCCTTTCGCAAAGTCGCAAGGTTCATAGTCAGACCGCCGCCAGCACAACGGCGCCCAGTACCAGCACGGCACCGGCGGCGATGGAAGCGGCGTACCAGCGCAGCTGGCCCGTTTCGGTACGGCTCATGGCGCTGTTGCCGCCTTTGGCCATGCGCGGGATCAGACCGATGGTGCGGTCCACGGGGTCTTTGCGCAGCAGGTGGCTGATAGCCAGGTACGGTTTGACGAACAGTTTGTCGTAGATCCAGTCGAAGCCCCAGGCAGCGAACCACCAGGCCGACAGCACGCGGCCAAGGCTGCTGTTGGCGATGGCGGTGGCCACGCGGCGCTTGCCCAGGAACAGCATGGCCGACAGCAGGATACCGGCCAGGGCGATGGCGCCCGAGGCGATTTCCAGGCTGTGCTTGGCTTCACCGCCGGCATGGCCCACGCTTTCCGGCAGCACGCCGGCCAGTGGTGGGTGAATCCAGGCGCCGACGAAGGTCGACAGCACGATCAGCACGCCCAGCGGCAGCCAGTGGGAAATCCCGTGGCCAGGGTGGGCGTCGGTCTTGGCTTCGCCGTGGAAGGCGATGAAGATCAGGCGGAAGGTGTAGATCGAGGTCATGAACGCACCCACCAGGCCTGCGTACAGCAGGTAGGTGTGGCCGCTGGCGAAGGCCTCCCACAGGATTTCGTCCTTGGAGTAGAAGCCCACGGTCAGGATCGGCAGGGCCGACAGCGCCGCGCCACCGACGATGAAGCAGGCGTAGGCCAGTGGCAGTTTCTTCCACAGGCCGCCCATCTTGAAGATGTTCTGCTCGTGGTGGCAGCCAACGATCACCGCACCCGAGGCCAGGAACAGCAGCGCCTTGAAGAAGGCGTGGGTCATCAGGTGGAAGATCGCGCCTTCCCAGGCGCCTACGCCCAGGGCTAGGAACATGTAGCCGATCTGGCTCATGGTGGAGTAGGCGAGGATACGCTTGATGTCGGTCTGCACCAGGGCGGCGAAGCCGGCCAGTACCAGGGTCACGCCGCCGACGATGCCCACCAGGTGCAGGATATCCGGCGCCAGGGCGAACAGGCCGTGGGTACGGGCAATCAGGTAAACGCCTGCGGTCACCATGGTGGCGGCGTGGATCAGTGCCGATACCGGGGTAGGGCCGGCCATGGCGTCTGCCAGCCAGGTCTGCAGCGGCAGTTGCGCCGATTTACCCACCGCACCGCCCAGCAGCATCAGGGTGGCGAAGACAATCCAGAAGTCGCCGACCTTGAAGTGCGCAGGGGCACGCACCATCAGTTCCTGGATGTTCAGCGTGCCCAGTTGCTGGAACAGGATGAACAGGCCGATGGCCATGAACACGTCACCGATACGGGTGACGATGAACGCTTTCAGCGCGGCGTTACCGTTGTTGCGGTTGCTGTAGTAGAAACCGATCAGCAGGTAGCTGCACAGGCCCACGCCTTCCCAACCGAAGTACAGGAACAGCAGGTTGTCCGCCAGTACCAGGAACAGCATGCTGGCGATGAACAGGTTGGTGTACGAGAAGAAGCGCGAGTAGCCCTCTTCACCGCGCATGTACCAGGACGCGAACAGGTGGATCAGGAAGCCCACGCCCACCACCACGCCCAGCATGGTCACCGACAGGCCGTCGACGTACAGGGCGAAGTTGGGTTCAAAGCCGTCCACCGACATCCAGCGCCACAGCACCAGGGTGTAGTGGCCCGCTTCGGGTGGCGAGACGTTGAACTGCCAGATGACCCAGGCGGCGACGATCGCCGACAGGCCGATGGAGCCGACGCCGATCAGCGCCGACAGGTTTTCGGAGAAGCGCCCGCGCGAGAACGACAGCAGCAGGAAGCCGAGCAGGGGGAATACGAAGGTCAGGAAGATTAGGTTCATCCGCGCATCTCACTGGCAGCGTCGATATCAAGCGTGTGGAAGCGGCGGTACAGCTGCAGCAGAATCGCCAGGCCAATGCTGGCCTCGGCGGCTGCCAGGGTGATGACCAGGATGAACATGATCTGTCCATCCGGCTGCGCCCAGCGTGCACCGGCCACGACGAACGCCAGGGCAGTGGCGTTCATCATGATTTCCAGGCTCATCAATACGAACAGAATGTTGCGGCGTACCAGTACGCCCATCAGGCCCAGGCAGAACAGCACACCGGCTACTGCGAGACCGTGTTCCAGAGGAATCGATGACATGAGTTACTCCTTCGCCTCGTTGCGGCCCAGGTGGAAGGCGGTGACCACGGCGGCCAGCAGCAGCATCGAAGCCAGTTCGACCACCAGCAGGTAAGGGCCGAACAGGCTCACGCCCACGGCCTTGGCGCCCACGGTCTCTTGGCCGATGGCCGCGCCCGAAGGCTCGGCAAACAGCACGTACAGCAGTTCGAACAGCAGCATGCCGGCCAAAAAGATCGGCCCTGCCCAGATGCCGGGCTTGAACCAGCCACGTTCCTGCAGCACCGAGGCCGGGCCCAGGTTGAGCATCATCACCACGAAGACGAACAGCACCATGATGGCGCCGGCGTAGACGATCACTTCCAGCACACCGGCAAACGGTGCGCCCAGGCTGAAGAAGGTCATGGACACGGCGATCAGCGAGATGATCAGGTACAGCAGCGCGTGCACGGGGTTGGTGTTGGTGATCACCCTGAAGGTGGACACCACGGCGACTCCGGCTGCGAAATAGAAAGCGAATTCCATCTTTCTTCCTTAAGGGAGCAAGCTCTTCACGTTGATCGGCTCGGCTTCGTTCTGCGCAGCGCCCTTCGGCTTGCCGGCAACGGCCATCCCTGCAACGCGATAGAAGTTGTAGTCAGGGTTCTTGCCGGGGCCGGAGATCAGCAGATCTTCTTTCTCGTACACCAGGTCCTGACGCTTGAACTCGGCCATTTCGAAATCCGGGGTCAGCTGGATCGCGGTGGTCGGGCAGGCTTCCTCGCACAGGCCGCAGAAAATGCAGCGTGAGAAGTTGATGCGGAAGAAGTCCGGGTACCAGCGGCCGTCTTCGGTCTCGGCTTTCTGCAGCGAGATGCAACCCACCGGGCAGGCCACGGCGCACAGGTTGCACGCCACGCAGCGCTCTTCGCCGTCGGGGTCGCGGGTCAGCACGATGCGGCCGCGGTAGCGCGGCGGCAGGTACACGGCTTCTTCGGGGTATTGCAGGGTGTCGCGCTTGCGGAAGCCGTGGCCAAAGACCATCACCAGGCTGCGCAGCTGGGTACCGGTACCCTTAACGATGTCACCAATATATTTGAACATGGGTCAAATCCTCACTGGGCCGCAACAGCTGGCGTGTTGAGCAACACGACGGCAGCGGTCACCAGCAAATTGATCAGGGTCAGCGGCAAGCAGAATTTCCAGCTGAAATCCATCACCTGGTCATAGCGCGGGCGCGGAATGGAGGCGCGCAGCAGGATGAACAGCATGATGAAGAACGCAGTCTTCAGGGCGAACCAGATGAACGACAGCTGCGGCAGGATATCGAACGGGCCGTGCCAGCCGCCGAAGAACAGGGTCACCAGCAGCGCCGAGATCATGATGATGCCGATGTACTCACCGACGAAGAACATGCCCCATTTCATGCCGGCGTATTCAATGTGGTAACCGTCGGCCAGTTCCTGTTCCGCTTCGGGCTGGTCGAAGGGGTGACGGTGAGTCACCGCAACGCCTGCGACGAAGAAGGTGCAGAAGCCGAAGAACTGCGGAATGATGAACCACAGGTGCTGGTTCTGGTATTCAACGATGTCGCGCATGTTGAACGAACCCACCTGCGCCACGATGCCCATCAGCGCCAGGCCCATGAACACTTCGTACGACACGGTCTGCGCCGACGCCCGCAGGCTGCCCAGCAGGGCGTACTTGTTGTTCGAGGACCAGCCGGCGAACAGCACCGCATATACCGACAGACCGGCCATGGCGAAGAAGAACAGCAGGCCGATGTTCAGGTCCGCCACGCCCCAGGTCGGGGTGATCGGGATGATGGCGAAGGCGATCAGCAAGGCACTCATGGCCACCACCGGGGCCAAGGTGAAAATCGCCTTGTCCACGAACGGTGGGTTCCAGTCTTCCTTGAAGAACATCTTCAGCATGTCGGCGGCGATCTGGAACATGCCGAACGGGCCGACGCGGTTCGGACCGTAACGGTCCTGCCACCAGCCCAGCAGGCGGCGCTCGACGAAGCTGAGCAGCGCGCCGCACACCACCACGGCCAGCATGATCACCAGGGCCTTCACGACAGCGATGATGCTGTCGATCACTTCAGGGGTGAACCAGGTCATTGTGCTGCCTCCTGCAGAGCGTCGACGGTAGCGCCGGCGAACGCGGGTGGGATGCCGGCGAAACCTGCGGGCAGGGCCACCAGGCCTGCGCCCAGTGCTTCATTGATGCGCAGCGGCAGGTGCAGGGCCACGCCGGCTACGTTCAGGCTCAGCAGCGCGCCGTCGTTGACGCCCAGGCGGTCGGCTTCCGACTTGGCCAGGCTGACGTAGGCCGGCTGGATGCGTTCCTGCACAGGCGCGGCGCGCGACGAATTTTCCTCGGAACCGAACAGGTGGTGCACAGGCACGGCGGTCCAGGTGCCACGGGCCGGGGCGAAGGCGCCCGGGATGGCGCTGAACCACTTCAGGCTGTCGCCCTGGGTTTCGATCAGGCGGGTGCCCGGGTCGCCTGCACGCAGGTGACCACCGACCTCGTCCTGGAACTTGTTCCAGGCCTGTGGCGAGTTCCAGCCCGGCGACCAGGCGAACGGTACCTGCTGGCGCGGTTCGGCGGAGCCTGAGTAACCTTCCATGGAGAACGCGAACGCAGTGTCCTTGTCCTGGGAGGTACGTGGCTCGTGCACGCTGATGTTGGCGCGCATGGCAGTACGGCCGCTGTAGCGCAGCGGTTCACGGGCCAGCTTCAGGCCCTTGACGCGGAACGTTGCCGACGGTGCGGCCTCGACGATGCGCGCCAGGGCCGGCTTGCTGTTGGCCACGGCCTGGGTCACCTGGTCCAGCTGGGTGTAATCGACCATACGGTCCAAAAGCGTGCTGCGCAGGGCATGCAGCCAGCGCCAGCCTTCGTGGATGATGTTGCTGGCATCCAGGTACGCCGGGTCGAACACCTGGAAGAAGCGCTGGGCGCGGCCTTCCTGGCTGATCAGGGTGCCGTCGCCTTCGGCGAAGCTGGCCGCTGGCAGTACCAGGTGGGCGCGCTCGGCAGTGGCGGTCAGCTGGTGGTCAGCGACGATCACCACCTTGGCGGCGGCCAGGGCGGCGTCAACCTTGGCGGCTGGCAGGCGGGTGTACAGGTCGTTTTCCAGAATCACCAGGGCGTCGGCACGGCCATCGATCACTGCGTCCAGCGCAGCGTCCACGGACTCGCCACCGAGCATGGCCAGGCCCAGGCTGTTGGCCTCGGGCACCACCAGGCTCAGCGAGCCTTGCTTGCCGGCCAGGTTCAGCGCCTTGGCGATGTTGGCGGCGGCTTCGATCAGGGCGCTGTTGCCCAGCGAAGTGCCGGACACGATCAGTGGGCGCTTGGCCTTCAGCAGGGCGTCGGCGATGCGTTGCGCCAGTTCCAGGGCTTCGGCGTCCAGGCCGGTAACGGCCGGGGCGCTGGCATCCAGGGCGTGGGCCACGGCAAAGCCGATGCGCGCCAGGTCTTCAGGCGCTGCGTGCACGCATTCTTCGGCCACGTCATCGAGCTTGGTGTCGGTGAGGCTGGCGATGAACAGCGGGTGCAGGGCGTGCTGACCGATGTTTTTCACCGCGGCGTCCAGCCATGGCTGCACGCGCATGCCTTCGGCCATTTCCACGGCCTTGCCCTTCACCGACTGGCGCAGGGCCAGGGCCATGCGCGCGGCGGTCTGGGTCAGGTCTTCACCGAGCACGAACACGGCGTCGTGGTCTTCCACTTCGCGCAGGCTCGGGATCGGCAGCGGGCTGTTTTTCAGCACGTCCAGCACCAGGCGGATGCGGCCCAGCTCAGCGGCTTCGATACCGCTGTAGAAGTGCTCGCCGCCCACCAGTTCCAGCAGCGCGTAGTTGCTTTCCAGGCTGGCGCGGGGCGAACCGATGCCGACGATGTTGCGGCCGCGCAGCAGTTCGGCGGCCTTATCCAGTGCAGCGTCCAGGCCCAGCTTCTGCTGGCCCAGCAATGGCTGGCGCGGGCGGTCCTTGCGGTTCACGTAGCCGTAGCCGAAACGGCCGCGGTCGCACAGGAAGTAGTGGTTCACCGAACCGTTGTAGCGGTTCTCCACGCGGCGCAGTTCGCCGTAGCGCTCGCCGGGGCTGATGTTGCAGCCGCTGCTGCAACCGTGGCAGATGCTGGGGGCGAACTGCATGTCCCACTTGCGGTTGTAGCGCTCGGAGTGGGTCTTGTCGGTGAACACACCGGTGGGGCACACCTCGGTGAGGTTGCCGGAGAACTCGCTTTCCAGCACGCCGTCTTCAACGCGACCGAAGTACACGTTATCGTGGGCGCCGTACACGCCCAGGTCGGTACCGCCGGCGTAGTCTTTATAGAAGCGCACGCAGCGGTAGCAGGCGATGCAGCGGTTCATCTCGTGCGCAATGAACGGGCCCAGTTCCTGGTTCTGGTGCGTGCGCTTGGTGAAGCGGTAGCGACGCTCGTTGTGACCGGTCATCACGGTCATGTCCTGCAGGTGGCAGTGACCGCCTTCCTCGCACACGGGGCAGTCGTGCGGGTGGTTGGTCATCAGCCATTCGACGACACTGGCGCGGAACGCCTTGGACTCGTCATCGTCGATGGAAATCCAGGTGTTGTCGGTGGCAGGGGTCATGCACGACATGACGATGCGACCACGGGTGTCGTTCTCGTCGGTGTACTGCTTGACCGCGCACTGGCGACAGGCACCAACGCTACCCAGTGCGGGGTGCCAGCAGAAATAAGGGATGTCGAGGCCAAGCGACAGACAGGCCTGTAACAGGTTGTCTGCGCCATCGACTTCGAGCGCTTTGCCGTCTACGTGGATAGTGGCCATGGTTCAAAGTTCTTCGTTGGCCCGCGTGGGCGGGCGTGGCTAATGGAAAGCTGTGTGCTCGCCCCGCGGCCCTTCATGCAAGGGCCGGGGGCGGGCAGCCGGTGGCACGGACCACCGGCTTTTGTGTCTTGTTATGCGCCGACCTGGATCGGGCGCGCCAGGTCGGGGCGCAGGCCGCTGCTTGCGGCGATGCCAGCCTCGAATTCCGGGCGGAAATATTTGATCGCGCTGCCCAAGGGCTCCACGGCACCGGGTGCGTGGGCACAGAAGGTCTTGCCTGGGCCAAGGAACCCCACCAGGCCCAGCAGCGTCTCGATGTCGCCCTGCTGGCCCTGGCCATTCTCGAGGGCGCGCAAGAGCTTGACGCTCCATGGCAGGCCGTCGCGGCACGGGGTGCAGAAGCCGCACGATTCGCGGGCAAAGAACTCTTCCATGTTGCGCAGCAGCGAGACCATGTTGACCTTGTCGTCCACGGCCATGGCCAGGCCCGTACCCATGCGGGTGCCGACCTTGCCGATGCCGCCGGCGTACATTTGCGCGTCCAGGTGCTCGGGCAGCAGGAAGCCGGTACCGGCGCCGCCTGGCTGCCAGCACTTGAGCTTGAAGCCGTCGCGCATGCCGCCAGCGTAGTCTTCGAACAGCTCGCGGGCCGGGATGCCGAACGGCAGCTCCCACAGGCCGGGGTTCTTGACCTTGCCGCTGAAGCCCATCAGCTTGGTGCCGGCGTCTTCGCTGCCTTCGCGGGCCAGCGACTTGTACCAGTCCACGCCGTTGCCGACGATGGCCGGCACGTTGCACAGGGTCTCGACGTTGTTGACGCAGGTCGGCTTGCCCCACACGCCCACGGCGGCCGGGAACGGCGGCTTGGAGCGCGGGTTGGCGCGGCGGCCTTCCAGGGAGTTGATCAGGGCGGTTTCTTCACCGCAGATGTAGCGGCCGGCACCGGTGTGCACGAACAGCTCGAAGTCGAAGCCCGAACCCAGGATGTTCTTGCCCAGAAGGCCGGCGGCCTTGGCTTCTTCCACGGCACGGTTGAGGTGCTTGGCGGCGGTCACGTACTCGCCACGCAGGAAGATGTAGCCACGGTAGGCTTTCAGTGCGCGGGCACTGATGAGCATGCCTTCCACCAGCAGATGGGGCAGTTGCTCCATCAGCATGCGGTCTTTCCAGGTGTTGGGCTCCATTTCGTCCGCGTTGCACAGCAGGTAGCGGATGTTCATGGACTCGTCTTTGGGCATCAGGCCCCATTTGACGCCGGTGGGGAAACCCGCACCGCCACGGCCCTTGAGGCCGGAGTCTTTCACCGTCTGGACGATGTCGTCCTGGGACAGGTCGGCAAAGGCCTTGCGCGCGGCGGCGTAGCCGTCTTTTGCCACGTACTCGTCGAACCACACGGGTTCGGCGTCGTCACGCAGGCGCCAGGTCAGCGGATGGGTTTCCGGGGTGCGGGCGATACGGTTCGCCGGGCCGAAGGAAGTCAGGGTCATACGTAGCCCTCCAGCAGTGTGGCAACGCCGGCTGGCTGTACGTCACCGAAGGTGTCGTCGTCGATCATCAGCGCCGGGGCCTTGTCGCAGTTGCCCAGGCAGCACACGGGCAGCAGGGTGAAACGCCCGTCCGCCGTGGTCTGGCCCAGGCCGATGCCCAGCTTGCTCTGGATCTCGCTGACCACCGATTCGTGGCCGCCGATGTAGCAGACCATGCTGTCGCACACACGGATAATGTGGCGGCCCACCGGCTGGCGGAAGATCTGGCTGTAGAAGGTGGCCACGCCTTCGACGTCGCTGGCCGGGATGCCCAGGATCTCGCCGATGGCGTACAGGGCGCCGTCCGGCACCCAGCCGCGTTCCTTCTGCACGATTTTCAGGGCTTCGATGGACGCCGCGCGCGGGTCCTCGTAGTGGTGCAGCTCGTGCTCGATGGCCGAGCGCTCGGTTTCGCTGAGGGCGAAACGGTCAGTCTGGATAAGCGTGCTGTTCATGCTTAGCGGTCCACGTCGGCCATAACGAAGTCGATACTACCCAGGTACGCAATCAAGTCCGCGACCATGCTGCCTTTGATCACCGAAGGGATCTGCTGCAGGTGCGGGTAGCTTGGGGTGCGAATCCGGGTACGGTAGCTCATGGTGCCGCCGTCGCTCGTCAGGTAATAACTGTTGATGCCCTTGGTCGCTTCGATCATCTGGAAGGATTCGTTGGCCGGCATCACCGGGCCCCACGAAACCTGCAGGAAGTGCGTGATCAAGGTTTCGATGTGCTGCAGCGTGCGCTCCTTGGGCGGCGGCGTGGTCAGCGGGTGGTCCGCCTTGTACGGGCCTTCGGGCATGTTGCGCATGCACTGGTCGATGATCTTGATGCTCTGGCGCATTTCTTCCACGCGCACCATGCAGCGGTCATAGGCATCGCCGTTGTGGGCCAGCGGTACTTCGAACTCGAAGTTCTCGTAACCCGAGTACGGGCGTGCCTTGCGCAGGTCGAAGTCGCAACCGGTGGAACGCAGGCCGGCACCGGTGACGCCCCATTCCAGGGCCTCTTTGGTGTTGTAGGCGGCAACGCCCACGGTACGGCCCTTGAGGATGCTGTTCTGCAGGGCAGCCTTGGTGTATTCGTCCAGGCGCTTGGGCAGCCATTCGACGAAGTCCTTCACCAGCTTTTCCCAGCCGCGCGGCAGGTCGTGGGCCACGCCACCGATGCGGTACCAGGCCGGGTGCAGGCGGAAACCGGTGATGGCTTCGATCACCGTGTAGGCCTTCTGGCGGTCGGTGAAGGTGAAGAACACCGGGGTCATGGCGCCCACGTCCTGGATGTAGGTACCCAGGAACAGCAGGTGGCTGGTGATACGGAAGAACTCGGCCATCATGATGCGGATGGTGTCGACCTTCTGCGGCACCTTGATGCCGGCCAGCTTCTCCACCGCCAGCACGTAGGGCAGGTTGTTCATCACCCCGCCCAGGTAGTCGATGCGGTCGGTGTAGGGGATGAAGCTGTGCCACGACTGACGCTCGGCCATCTTCTCGGCGCCACGGTGGTGGTAGCCGATGTCGGGCACGCAGTCGACGATCTCTTCGCCGTCCAGCTGCAGGATGATGCGGAAGGCACCGTGGGCCGAAGGGTGGTTGGGGCCCAGGTTGAGGAACATGTAGTCCTCGTTGGTGCCCGAACGCTTCATGCCCCAGTCTTCAGGACGGAAGCGCGCGGCTTCCTCTTCCAGCTGCTGCTTGGCCAGGGTCAGGCTGTAGGGGTCGAACTCGGTGGCGCGCGCCGGGTAGTCCTTGCGCAGCGGGTGACCTTCCCAGGTGGGCGGCATCATGATGCGCGACAGGTGTGGGTGGCCCTGGAAGGTGATGCCGAACATGTCCCAGACTTCACGCTCGTACCAGTTGGCGTTGGGCCAGATACCGGTGAGGGTGGGCAGGTTCAAATCGCCTTCGTGCAGCGCTACCTTGATCATCACGTCGCTGTTCCGCTCCACCGACAGCAGGTGGTAGAACACGGTGAAGTCGGCGCCCGGCAGGCCGCGGCGCTGGGTGCGCAGGCGCTCGTCGACGCCATGCAGGTCGTACAGCATGGAGTAGGGCTTGGGCACGTTGCGCAGGAAGCTCATCACTTCCTTGAGCTTGGCACGGGCGATCCACAGCACCGGCATGCCGGTACGGGTTTCCTGGGCGACGAACGCCTCGGGGCCGAAGCGCTGTTGGAGTTCGACGACCACGTCCTGGTCGTCAGCCTTGTAAGGCGGGATATATAGAGCGGTGTCCGCTGTCATGTTCTCGGTCGCTATTCGTCAACGTACAGAATGAGGCCAGGGTTCTTTGTGGCGATGCCGCGTAAAGAGCTGGATCAGACTTCGTCGGGGCTGCGCAGGTTGGTGACCGCAATGCGCTGTTCGCGGCGTTGTTCCTTTTGCGACGGCATCTCGGCGCGGTACACGCCTTGATCACCGACGACCCAGGACAGCGGGCGACGCTCTTGGCCAATCGATTCCTGCAACAGCATCAGGCCTTGCAGAAAGGCCTCTGGGCGCGGCGGGCAGCCGGGCACATAAACGTCCACGGGAAGGAATTTATCCACCCCCTGAACGACCGAGTAAATGTCGTACATGCCGCCGGAGTTGGCGCACGAACCCATGGAAATGACCCACTTGGGTTCCAGCATCTGTTCGTACAGGCGCTGGATGATGGGGGCCATTTTCACGAAGCACGTGCCGGCCACCACCATGAAGTCAGCCTGACGTGGCGATGCCCGGATAACCTCGGCGCCGAAGCGGGCGATGTCGTGGGGTGCGGTGAACGCGGTGGTCATTTCCACGTAGCAGCACGAAAGACCGAAGTTGTACGGCCACAGGGAGTTCTTACGTCCCCAGTTGACCGCACCGCTCAGGACATCCGAGAGCTTGCCCATGAAAATGTTCTTGTGGACCTGATCCTCTAGCGGATCGGTAACGGTTTCCCGTTCGCCGATCGGATACTGGTCGTTGGGTGCATCCGGGTCGATTCTGGTGAGATTGTATTGCATTGCCAAAGCCTCATTGTTTCAGCTTCGCTTGCCGCTTACGGCGACCTTCGGGAGCCCAATCGAGCGCCCCCACTCGCCAAAGGTAGACAAGACCTGCCAACAGAATTGCTATGAAAACGAGTGCTTCGACGAATCCGGCCCAGCCGCTTTCGCGTACCGACACAGACCATGCAAAGAGAAAGAGGGCTTCGATATCGAAGATCACGAACAGCATCGCGACCAGATAGAATTTGGCGGAAAGGCGCAGACGGGCGCTGCCGACCGGCAGCATGCCGGATTCGAATGGTTCGTTCTTGCTGCGGCCCCAGGCCTTGCTGCCCAGCAGGGCCGACAGCCCCAGCATGAAGGCACACAGCCCGGCGACACCCAAAAGGAAGATGGCAAAGCCCCAGTTGTGGGCCATGAGTCCTGTCGAATCGGGCATGCTGGAATCCTTAACGGAGAGCAAATGTCTCGGTACTTGAAAGTAGTAAAGCAGTGACGAAATGTCGCAGCTGAATCAATCGCGCTGATTTTATGGGTAAAGCGGTGGCAAGTAAATTTTCTACAGCAAATTTATTCGTAGGATTAAGCACATACACACCTTGCAAGTGCCTGCAGGCCCCATGGGGCGGGGGTTCCAGGGCGTTGTATTTATAACGTTGTTACACCCGTTTGGAGGTTCTTTTAATGTGTAATGATAATTAATATCATTTAAAGGGTTCCAATTCGTGTCAACCCTGTGGTGCGCGTTAACCAACTCGTACGTTCTACGCTATTTTCCCTCTATATAAGTTGGCGTGGATCAAGACTTTGGTTGTAGAAGCGTAGTCGATGTGGGGCGGGTTGGGGGGGGTGGTTGGGATTGGGGTGGGGGTGAGAGGTGCATGGCTTGAGTTTTTTGGTGCTCTTGAGATCGAGCGCCGCCCGCGCGGCGCTTCGCGGGCAGAGCCCGCTCCCACGTTTGTTTCTGGCCAGTTATGCCAGTGCCATCACCTGGTCCGCCTTGTGTGTCCACTGCAGATCTGTGTTGGTGTGACCAGGCGCACCACCAATCTACAGCGGGGCACGTTGCAACCAACGTGGGAGCGGGCTCTGCCCGCGAAGCGCCGCGCGGGCGGCGCTCGATCTCAAGAGCGCCAAAAAACTCAAGGCGGGCGCATCTCACCCACAACAAAAAAAGGCCACCTGCGTGGGGTGGCCTTTCTCATCACAGCATCTACCTCACATCAATGAAACTGCTCTTCCTCGGTCGACCCAGTCAGCGCCGTCACCGACGAGCTGCCACCCTGAATTACAGTGGTCATGTCGTCAAAGTACCCAGTACCCACTTCCTGCTGGTGCGCCACGAAGGTGTAACCCTTGGCGGCGTCGGCGAACTCCTGTTCCTGCAGCTTCACGTAGGCGGTCATGTCGTTGCGGGCGTAGTCGTGCGCCAGGTTGAACATGCTGTGCCACATGTTGTGGATGCCCGCCAGGGTGATGAACTGGTGCTTGTAACCCATGGCCGACAGTTCACGCTGGAACTTGGCGATGGTGGCGTCGTCCAGGTTTTTCTTCCAGTTGAAGGACGGCGAGCAGTTGTACGACAACAGCTGGTCCGGGTATTCCTTCTTGATGGCCTCGGCGAAGCGACGGGCTTCGTCCAGGTCCGGCTTGGCGGTTTCGCACCAGATCAGGTCGGCGTACGGCGCGTAGGCCAGGCCACGGGCGATGGCCTGGTCCAGACCGGCGCGCACTTTGTAGAAGCCTTCCTGGGTACGGGTACCGGTCACGAATGGCTGGTCGTACGGGTCGCAGTCCGAGGTCAGCAGGTCGGCGGCGTTGGCGTCGGTGCGGGCCAGGATGATGGTCGGCACGCCGGCCACGTCAGCAGCCAGGCGGGCAGCGGTCAGCTTCTGCACGGCTTCCTGGGTGGGTACCAGTACCTTGCCGCCCATGTGGCCGCATTTTTTCACCGAGGCCAGCTGGTCTTCGAAGTGCACGCCGGCGGCGCCCGCTTCGATCATGCTTTTCATCAGCTCGTAGGCGTTCAGCACGCCACCGAAACCGGCTTCGGCGTCGGCCACGATCGGGGCGAAGTAGTCGATGTAGCCGTCATCGCCCGGGTTCTTGCCGGCTTTCCACTGGATCTGGTCGGCGCGGCGGAACGAGTTGTTGATGCGCTTGACCACGGTGGGTACCGAGTCGACCGGGTACAGCGATTGGTCGGGGTACATGGACTCGGCCGAGTTGTTGTCGGCGGCCACTTGCCAGCCGGACAGGTAGATGGCCTGGATGCCGGCCTTGACCTGTTGCACGGCCTGGCCGCCGGTGAGGGCGCCCATGCAGTTGACGAAGTCCTTGTCCGGACGGAAGGACGGCTTGGCGCCTTGGGTCACCAGGTTCCACAGCTTTTCCGCGCCTTGGCGGGCAAAGGTGTGCTCAGGTTGGACCGAGCCGCGCAGACGCACAACGTCGGCTGCGGAGTAGTTGCGCGTTACACCTTTCCAGCGCGGGTTTTCTGCCCAGTCTTTTTCAAGGGCAGCTATTTGTTGTTCGCGTGTCAGTGCCATGGAGATAAACCTCGTCGCATAGGTTTGAATGAAAATTCTCGCTCCGCCGGCGCTGTCCTTAACAGAAACACCATGGTGGCGCTCGCAGATCAGAAGCTTAGAAGGTCTGGGACGGGCTTGACGGAGAAGGCGACGACCGAACAGTTGTTTGAAGGCGGGGGAAGACAGATGGCTGGCCAAGGTTGCCCGGGCGCACGTGGCTCGTGGATGCCGTTGTGCGAACGTACAGGTCTTGCCGTGTTGCCAGAATGCGCTTCCGTCCCTCGGGACAACTTCTTCGTTCCAGTCGCAATCTCGTCAGGCTGCCTTGTGGGCGTTCCAGACACGAATCGGCTCAGGTGGGTAGGTTAGAGACCGATCCGAAGGCCCTTTCCAGGGCCCCTGATTAGCGGGAGCGAGGCCATCATGCCTCGACGAAATTGTGTCGTCAAATGTTTTGTAGTGATTATTTTTGAGCACTACATCTTTGGTCGTAAGCGACTAATCAGTCAGTTTCGGGTGCCTGGGTCGACGACTTGTGGGTCGATTTTGCGACCCATAGGTCATGATTTCAGTCCAGGGGATCCACTTTTACCTGCACTGTCATGTCGCTACGGCCCTTCGTGGACCAATTTCGGGTAAAACCGCGCTGGTTGAGCTGGGTTTGCTCGTTGCTGCCGGCCAACGTGATCCACTCGCCCAAGCGTCCGCTGACCTGTGTGTCGGTGCTTTGCACGTTCACTACATCCTGACGCTCCTGGCTCATCCGGTCATTGTTGGTACTGATGTTCAGGTGGACGGTCTCGCCGGTGACGCTCGCGGTTACATAGAAGCCCTGGGTGACGTTCTTGTACTGGGTCTGGGTTTGCAGGCCGCCGTAGCTGTCGCTCTGGGCGGTGGTGAAAGGCACGCTCTGGCCAACCTGGATCAGCGCCGGGCTGCCTTCGGTGGCTTGTACTTGCTGCACGCCGCCGGTGCGGTTGGTGGTGCCGTAGGTGATGATGCGGGTGTTATTGCCGTTGACCGTGTAGCCACCGTTGTCGCCATTGTTGCTGTCGCTGGTGTCGACGCTGATCAGCAGGCGCCGGGCGGCCACGTCGAGCTGGGTGATGAGCGCGCGCAGCTGCTGGATCTTGTCGGGGTCGGCGTTGACGATCAGTTGGTTGCCGTAGGCGCTGACCTTGCCGTCGCGGCCGAGGAAATTCTGCGCCACGGGCAGCAGGTCGTCGCTGGTGCGATTGTTCAGCGGCACGATTTCAGTGGCGGCACTGGCGGTGAAGCTGGCCAGCAGGGCGAGGGCGGGGAGCAGGGGGCGTAGCGGCATGTCCGGAGTCTCCATCATTGGAGTGGACATTATGGCAGATGGTGGCCTGTAGCCGCTGCCGCCAGGCTGCGCTGGCCCTGACGTGCACTGAAAATCTCCAGTGTGCACAAGGGCCAGCGCAGCCTGGCGGCAGCGGCTACAAGGGGGGTCAGCTGTCGCGAACCATATCCACGTGCGGGATGCCCGCTTCGAGGAACTCTTCGCTCACCACCTTGAAGCCGTGGCGCTCGTAGAACGCCGTGGCGTGCACTTGGGCGCTCAGGCTTTGCTGCTTGAGGTCCAGGTTCTCGGCCTGGGTGATGGCGGCTTGCAGCAGGGCGTCGCCCACTTTCAGGCCGCGCCAGTCCTTGAGCACCGACACCCGGCCGATCTGGCCGTCGGGCAGCAGGCGGGCGGTACCGATGGGGTAGTCGCCCTCGCACGCCAGGAAGTGCACGGCGTCGACGTCATCGGCGTCGAACTCCAGCTCCGGGGGTACCGATTGCTCGGCAATGAACACAGCCTCGCGGATACGTCGAATGTCGGCGATATCCTTGTGCCAATCAGCCACACGTACGCGAATCTTATTCATCGGCAGCGAACCCCAGACTTCCCTGTTTAACCAGCTCACAGATCAGTGTACGACCTTGCTCGTCAATCATCCATGGGCCCAGGTTCTCAATGTGTAGGGCGTCAGCCGCGCAGATCAGCTTCAGCAGCTCGCGCATCTCGCCCGGCAGCAGGCGGCTCTGGCCGCTGGCGAACAGCAGCAGGTCGTCGCCCACTTCCGACCACGCCAGACGCGCGCTCGGGTTGCGGATCAGGATGGCGCCTTCTTCCAGGCCGTCCAGCAGGTCGTCTTCTTCCAGGGTGTCGCCAGTGACCAGCTCCGGGTAGCGCGGCTCGGTCATGAACTGGCCGAACCAGGTCAGCAGCAGGCGCTCGTCGTTCATGTGCTCATTGAGCAGCTTCTTGAGACGGTCCAGGGCATCGTGCTGGATCTGCGTCGGGTCGCTGACCGGCTGGGCGTCGGCGTCGGTGTAGCGCTCTTCGTCCGGCAGGAACTGGGTGAGGAAGTCGGTGAAGTGGGTCAGCACTTCAGCGGCGCTCGGGGCGCGGAAACCTACCGAATAGGTCATGCACTCGTCCACGGCGATGCCGTAGTGGGCCAGGCGCGGTGGCAGGTAGAGCATGTCGCCCGGCTCCAGCACCCACTCGTCGGTCTGCTGGAAGTCCGCCAGGATGCGCAGGTCGCTGTGTTCGATCAGCGGGCTCTCGGAATCGCACATCTGGCCGATTTTCCAGTTGCGCTGGCCGTGGCCTTGCAGCAGGAACACGTCGTAGTTGTCGAAGTGTGCGCCCACGCTGCCACCCGGGGCGGCGTAGCTGATCATCACGTCATCGATGCGCCAGCTTGGCAGGAAGCGGAACGGCTGCAGCAGTTCGGCCACTTCCGGCACGAACTGGTCAACGGCCTGCACCAGCAGGGTCCAGTCTTTCTCGGGCAGTTGGCCGAAGGCGTCGTCCTCGAACGGGCCGCGACGCATTTCCCACGGGCGCTCGCCGTTTTCGATGACGATGCGCGATTCGACTTCTTCTTCCAGGGCCAGGCCAGCCAGCTCATCGGGGCTGATCGGGTTTTCGAAATCGGTGAACGCCTGACGGATCAGCAGGGGCTTTTTCTGCCAGTAATCACGCAGGAATTCACGTGCAGTCAAGCCGCCCAGCAGTTGCAGAGGAGTATCAGGATTCATGTGTAACCTATTGAATGAGAGCGCTTTTAAGTCACGAATAAAAACGCCCGGCTGAGCCGGGCGTCATAGCGACGGGGCGGTGCGTCAGATGCGCTTGGCCTGGGCCGCGGCGTTACCGATGTAGGAAGCCGGGGTCAGCTTCTTCAGTTCTGCACGGGCTTCGGCTGGCATGTCCAGGCCGTCGATGAAAGTTTGCAGCGCTTCAGGGGTGATGCCCTTGCCGCGGGTCAACTCTTTCAGTTTTTCGTACGGGTTTTCGATGTTGTAGCGGCGCATCACGGTCTGGATTGGCTCGGCCAGTACTTCCCAGCAGGCGTCCAGGTCCTGGGCGATGCGAACTTCGTTGAGTTCCAGCTTGCTGATGCCTTTGAGGGTGGCCTCGTAGGCGATCACGCTGTGGGCGAAACCAACGCCCAGGTTGCGCAGCACGGTGGAGTCGGTCAGGTCACGCTGCCAGCGCGAAACCGGCAGTTTGCTGGCCAGGTGCTGGAACAGGGCGTTGGCGATACCCAGGTTGCCTTCGGAGTTTTCGAAGTCGATCGGGTTGACCTTGTGCGGCATGGTCGAGGAACCGATTTCGCCGGCGATGGTACGCTGCTTGAAGTAGCCCAGGGAGATGTAGCCCCAGATATCGCGGTCGAAGTCGATCAGGATAGTGTTGAAGCGCGCGATGGCGTCGAACAGCTCGGCGATGTAGTCGTGCGGCTCGATCTGGGTGGTGTAGGGGTTGAAGCCCAGGCCCAGCTCGTCTTCGATGAAGGCGCGCGCGTTGGCTTCCCAGTCGATGTCGGCGTAGGCCGACAGGTGGGCGTTGTAGTTGCCCACGGCGCCGTTGATCTTGCCCAGCAGCGGCACGGCGGCTACCTGGGCGATCTGACGCTCCAGACGGTAGACGACGTTGGCCAGTTCCTTGCCCAGGGTGGTCGGCGAAGCCGGCTGGCCGTGGGTGCGCGACAGCATCGGCACGTCGGCGAAGCGGTGGGCCAGTTCGCGGATGTTGTCGGCGATCTGGCGCATCAGCGGCAGCAGCACGGTGTCACGGCCTTCGCGCAGCATCAGGGCGTGGGACAGGTTGTTGATGTCCTCGCTGGTGCAGGCAAAGTGGATGAATTCGCTGACCTTGGCCAGTTCCGGCAGCTTGGCAGCCTGCTCCTTGAGCAGGTACTCGATGGCCTTCACGTCGTGGTTGGTGGTGCGTTCGATCTCTTTCACGCGCTCGGCATGCTCGAGGGCGAAATCATCGGCCAGGGCGTTGAGGATAGCGTTGGCTTCGGCGGAGAACGCCGGCACTTCGCTGATTTGCGGGTGGGCGGCCAGGCGCTGGAGCCAGCGCACCTCGACCAGGGCGCGGAAACGGATCAGGCCGTATTCGCTGAAAATAGGGCGCAGGGCCTGGGTTTTGCCGGCGTAGCGGCCGTCAACAGGGGAAACCGCAGTGAGCGAAGAAAGCTGCATGGGGTGTTCTCGGACAGTCGGGCAACGAAATGGGGCGCGTATCATACATGAAAATTCAATGCAGGTCGGCAGCCCAGCGCCGACCACGCCCGTGAGGTGACGAGCGTTAACCGCGCATCATCGGATAAAGTTCCTTGAGCAGCTTGCGCCGGCTGAAAACCAGTTGCCAGCGGTGGCCGCCCAATTGCCGCCATAAACGCGCCGAACGGATGCCGGCCAGCAGCAAGGCGCGGATTTTCGCGGCGTTGCTGGGCTGTTGCAGGTTGCGCATGTCGCCCTGCACCTGGATCCGCTGGCGCAAGGTGCTCAGGGTGTCCTGGTACAGCGCGCCACTGGCAGCAATAACGTTCTCGTGGGTAATGCCGAAATGTTCTACCTGGGACTGGATCTGCGGCAGTCGCCGACCGATCACGTCCAGCAGGTCGTCGCGCTTGCCCAGTTGGCGCTCCAGGTTGAGCATCGACAGGGCGTAGCGCAGCGGTTCGCGTTGCAGGCTGGCCGGGTCGCGCTCAAGGGCGCTGACCAGGGCGCGGTAGCCGTCACGCAGGTTCAGGTCATCGCCGCCAAACACCTCCAGGGTGTCCTTGGGGTCGCGAATCAGCAGGCTGCCCAGCATGCAGCCCATCGTGGCCTCGGCGCTCTGGCCGGTCTTGGCGATGCGGTCTACCAGCACGGCGGCCTGGAACACCGCGCCCAGGGCAATCAATTGCTCCTGAATGGGGTTCATGCAGCGGCGCCTTTGCTGGTCCACGGCTGGGCCACTTCGATGACGCCGCCGCCCAGGCAGATCTCGCCGTCGTAGAACACCACGGACTGGCCGGGGGTGACGGCGCGCTGCGGCTCGTCGAACACGGCGCGGTAACCGTTGGCGGTCTGCTCAAGGGTGCAGGCCTGGTCGCCCTGGCGGTACCGTACCTTGGCGGTCAGGCGCCGCGGGCTGCTCAGGTCGACGGGGTTGACCCACCAGATTTCCGACGCCAGCAGGGCGCGGGAGAACAGCCACGGGTGGTCGTTGCCTTGGCCGACTACTAGCACGTTGCGGTCCAGGTCCTTTTCCAGTACGTACCACGGCTCGTCGCTGGCGTCTTTCAGGCCGCCAATGCCCAGGCCCTGGCGCTGGCCGATGGTGTGGTACATCAGGCCGTGGTGGCGGCCGATGACTTCGCCTTCGGTGGTCTGGATCTCGCCCGGCTGGGCCGGCAGGTACTGCTTGAGGAAGTCGCTGAAGCGGCGCTCGCCAATGAAGCAGATACCGGTGGAATCCTTCTTCTTGGCGGTGGCCAGGCCGTGTTTCTCGGCGATGGCGCGCACTTCCGGCTTTTCCAGCTCGCCGACCGGGAACAGCGTGCGGGCGATCTGCTCGCCGCCCACGGCGTGCAGGAAGTAGCTCTGGTCCTTGTTGGGGTCCAGGCCCTTGAGCAGCTCGGTGCGGCCGTCGATGTCGCGGCGGCGCACGTAGTGGCCGGTGGCGATCAGGTCGGCGCCCAGCGACAGGGCGTAGTCCAGGAAGGCCTTGAACTTGATTTCGCGGTTGCAGAGGATGTCAGGGTTCGGCGTGCGGCCGGCCTTGTACTCTTCCAGGAAATGTTCGAAGACGTTGTCCCAGTATTCGGCGGCGAAGTTGGCCGTATGCAGCTTGATGCCGATGCGGTCGCACACGGCCTGGGCGTCGGCCAGGTCTTCGCGGGCGGTGCAGTAATCGGTGCCGTCGTCTTCTTCCCAGTTCTTCATGAACAGGCCTTCCACCTGGTACCCCTGTTCGAGCAGCAGGAGGGCGGACACGGAAGAGTCAACGCCGCCGGACATGCCGACGATAACGCGCTGGGTTTCAGGGGCAGCAGCTGAATCACGCATAGGAATTGAGAGTGTGTCTGGGAAAAGCAGGGGATTCTACCACCAAGCGCCGCGCTGCGCTCGCTTCTGTAGCCGCTGCCGCAGGCTGCGCTGGCCCCATGCCTCGCTGGAAATCTCCAGTGCACGCCAGGTCCAGCGCAGCCTGCGGCAGCGGCTACAGGTCAGTTGCGAATCAGGGAGAGGCTGTGCAGCGGGTGTTCCAGGTAATCGTCAATGCACTGCAGCAACAACTCGCTGCGCCAGCGCGCCTTCTGCTCGATGATTTCATCGCGGGTCAGCCACTGCGGCCCGATGATGCCGTGGTCCAGTGTGCGCTCGGGGTCGTGGTGCAGCGGCTTGCCGGCAAAACATACCCGCTGGTACGTCACGCCGTTGCTGGGCGCGGTGTACAGGTAGATGCCGATCACGCCGGTCAGCTCGACGTCGTAGCCGGTTTCTTCCAGGGTTTCGCGGATGGCGGCCTCGATCAGGCTTTCATCCGGTTCCAGGTGGCCGGCAGGCTGGTTGAGCACGGCGCGGCCGCCCTTGAGTTCTTCCACCAGCAGGAAGCGGCCGTTGTCTTCGATGACGGTGGCGACGGTGACGTGGGGGATCCATGGGCGCATGACAAACTCCTTGTAGCCGCTGCCGACAGGCTGCGCTGGCCCTGTGCCCTACTGAATATCTCCAGTGAACCAAGGGGCCAGCGCAGCCTGGCGGCAGCGGCTACGGGTAATGTTCAAAGAATCGATAGTGCCATAAACAACAAAGCCCCGGCATGGGCCGGGGCTTTGTGTGTTGCAGGCTATCTTACTTCAGCGAAGCGATGGCGGCGTTCAGGGTGGCGCTTGGGCGCATCACCTTGGCGGCTTTCTCGGCGTCGGCGTGGTAGTAGCCAGCGATGTCCACCGGCTTGCCTTGCACGGCGTTGAGCTCGGCGACGATGGTCGCTTCGTTCTCGCTCAGTGCCTTGGCCAGCGGGGCGAACTGGGCTTGCAGGGCCGAATCGTCGGTCTGCGCGGCCAGGGCCTGGGCCCAGTACAGGGCCAGGTAGAAGTGGCTGCCGCGGTTGTCGATGTTGCCGACTTTGCGCGATGGCGACTTGTTGTTGTCCAGGAACTGGCCGGTGGCCTGGTCCAGGGTGGCGGCCAGTACTTTGGCCTTGGCGTTGTTGGTGGTCACGCCCAGGTGTTCCAGGGAAGCGGCCAGGGCCAGGAATTCACCCAGCGAGTCCCAGCGCAGGAAGTTCTCTTCCACCAGCTGCTGCACGTGTTTCGGAGCCGAACCGCCGGCGCCGGTTTCGAACAGGCCACCGCCGTTCATCAGCGGCACGATGGACAGCATCTTGGCGCTGGTGCCCAGTTCCATGATCGGGAACAGGTCGGTCAGGTAGTCGCGCAGTACGTTGCCGGTCACCGAGATGGTGTCCTGGCCCTTGCGGATGCGCTCCAGGGAGAACTTCATGGCGTCGACCGGCGACATGATGCGGATGTCCAGGCCCGAGGTGTCGTGATCTTTCAGGTAAACCTGGACCTTCTCGATCATCACGCCGTCGTGGGCACGGGCCGGGTCCAGCCAGAAGATCGCCGGGGTGTTGGAGGCGCGGGCGCGGTTGACGGCCAGCTTGACCCAATCCTGGATCGGCGCGTCCTTGGTCTGGCACATGCGGAAGATGTCGCCGGCTTCAACCTTCTGTTCCAGCAGGGTGCGACCCTTGCCATCGACCACGCGCACGGTGCCGTCGGTCTTGATGTGGAAGGTCTTGTCGTGCGAGCCGTACTCTTCGGCTTTCTGCGCCATCAGGCCAACGTTTGGCACGCTGCCCATGGTGGTCGGATCGAAGGCGCCGTGCTTCTTGCAGTCTTCGATGGTGGCCTGGTAGATGGTGGCGTAGCAACGGTCCGGGATCACCGCCTTGGTGTCCTGCAGGTTGCCTTCGGTGTTCCACATCTTGCCCGAGTCACGGATCATGGCCGGCATCGAGGCGTCGACGATCACGTCGCTTGGCACGTGCAGGTTGGTGATGCCCTTGTCGGAGTTGACCATGGCCAGCGCCGGACGGGTGGCGTACACGGCCTGGATGTCGGCTTCGATCTGCGCTTTCTGCTCGGCAGGCAGCGACTGGATGCGCGCGTACAGGTCGCCGATGCCGTTGTTCAGGTTGAAGCCGATCTGCTCCAGCACGGTAGCGTGCTTGGCCAGTGCTTCTTTATAGAACTCGGCAACCACCTGGCCGAACATGATCGGGTCGGAAACCTTCATCATGGTGGCTTTCAGGTGCAGCGACAGCAAAACGCCCTTGGCCTTGGCGTCTTCGATTTCGGCGGCGATGAAGGCACGCAGGGCCTTTTTGCTCATCACGGCGCAGTCGATGATCTCGCCGGCCTTTACCGAAGTCTTTTCTTTCAATACCGAAACCGAACCGTCAGCGGCCAGCAGTTCGATACGCACCGCGTCGGCGGTTTCGATCAGTGCGGCTTTTTCGCTGCCGTAGAAGTCACCCGAAGCCATGTGGGCCACGTGGGACTTGGAGTCAGCAGCCCAGGCACCCATTTTGTGCGGGTGCTTGCGCGCGTAGTTCTTGACCGACAGCGGGGCGCGGCGGTCGGAGTTGCCTTCGCGCAGTACCGGGTTAACGGCGCTGCCCTTGATTTTGTCGTAACGCGACTTGGCTTCTTTCTCGGCGTCGGTGGCCGGGTTCTCCGGGTAGTCCGGGATGTTGAAGCCTTGTGCCTGCAGCTCGACGATGGCCGCTTTCAATTGCGGTACCGAGGCGCTGATGTTCGGCAGCTTGATGATGTTGGCTTCCGGCGTGGTGGCCAGGGTGCCCAGCTCGGCGAGGTCGTCAGCGATGACCTGGTCGGCTTTGAGTTGCTCAGGGAAGCTCGACAGGATACGACCAGCCAGGGAGATGTCCCGGGTTTCCACGGCAATATCAGCCGAGGCGGTGAAGGCCTCTACGATAGGGAGCAGGGAATAGGTGGCGAGGGCCGGAGCTTCGTCGGTGAAGGTGTAGATGATCTTTGAGCGGGTGGGCATATTCGGATTAACTCTCTTCTTTGCTAAGCGTGCACAGAATCTCGAGATGCGCAGGGTAGGCGCTTTCGTCCAATGTGATCAATGAGCCGAAAGTCGAGGATTCGTCGCGATGATGTTGGATGCATCAGTAGAGCGTCAAGCGACCGAGTTGCGGTACAACCAGGCCTTTTCAAGCGTTTTCAAAGGCTTGGTGTCTGGTTGCAGACGCCTCGGCCCCCGGTGACTCGATGGTCACTGCGACAGTATACCACTGGTCATGGGCGATAAATGATGCAGTTGGGCAGATTCAGCTGATCATGTGCCGGTTGCGGTCCCGGGCAGGTGGGTTACGCTCAGGGGTAGCCAGGATGTTCAACCCACAAAAACGGAGTCCAGCATGGGATACCAGAAGATTCAGGTACCGAGCGTCGGCGAAAAGATTACCGTCAATGCAGACCATTCTCTCAATGTTCCTGACCAACCGATCATTCCGTACATCGAAGGCGACGGCATCGGCGTGGACGTCACGCCCGTCATGATCAAAGTGGTGGACGCCGCGGTGGCCAAGGCCTACGGCGGCAAACGCAAGATTTCGTGGATGGAAGTGTACGCCGGCGAGAAGGCCACCCAGGTCTATGACCAGGACACCTGGCTGCCCCAGGAAACCCTGGACGCCGTGAAAGACTATGTGGTGTCGATCAAGGGCCCGCTGACCACGCCGGTGGGCGGCGGCATCCGCTCGCTGAACGTGGCCCTGCGTCAGCAACTCGACCTTTATGTGTGCTTGCGCCCGGTGGTGTGGTTCCAGGGCGTGCCCAGCCCTGTGAAAAAGCCTGGCGACGTGGACATGGTGATCTTCCGCGAAAACTCCGAGGACATTTATGCCGGCATCGAGTGGAAGGCCGGCTCGCCCGAAGCGCAGAAGGTGATCAAGTTCCTTAAAGAGGAGATGGGTGTCACCAAGATCCGTTTCGACCAGGACTGCGGCATCGGCGTAAAACCCGTGTCCAAGGAAGGCACCCAGCGCCTGGTGCGCAAGGCCCTGCAATACGTGGTCGACAATGATCGCGAGTCGCTGACCCTGGTGCACAAGGGCAACATCATGAAATTCACCGAGGGCGCCTTCAAGGATTGGGGCTACGAGATTGCCCGCGACGAATTCGGCGCCACCTTGCTCGACGGCGGCCCGTGGATGCAGTTCAAGAACCCGAAAACCGGGCGTAACGTCATCGTCAAGGACGCCATTGCCGACGCCATGCTGCAACAAATCCTGTTGCGGCCGGCCGAGTACGACGTGATCGCCACCCTCAACCTCAACGGTGACTACCTGTCCGATGCCCTGGCGGCGGAAGTGGGCGGCATCGGTATTGCGCCGGGCGCCAACCTATCCGATACCGTGGCCATGTTCGAGGCCACCCACGGTACCGCGCCCAAGTATGCGGGCAAAGACCAGGTGAACCCGGGGTCGGTGATTTTGTCGGCGGAAATGATGCTGCGCCACCTGGGCTGGCTGGAGGCGGCGGATTTGATCATCAAGGGCACCAACGGCGCCATCGGGGCCAAGACCGTGACCTATGACTTCGAGCGGCTGATGGAAGGCGCGACCCTGGTGTCGAGTTCAGGGTTTGGTGAGGCGTTGATCAAGCATATGTAATCGCAGGCAACAAAAAAACCGGCCGCCCTGGCCGGTTTTTTCACGCCTGGAAACCACCGTAGCCGCTGCCGAAGGCTGCGCTGGCCCTATGCCTCACTGCAGATCTTCAGCGAGGAGCAGGGCCAGCGCAGCCTTCGGCAGCGGCTACAAAGTGTATCAGGCAGTTGCAGACTGCTGCGCAGGCTGCGACGCAGCGTGCTGTGCAGGGCTGTCAGTGGCAGCGGAAATGTCGACGGCGTGCAGGCCCTTGGGGCCCTGGATGATTTCGAATTTGACGGGCTGGCCGGCCTTGAGGGTCTTGTAGCCATCCATCTTGATGGCCGAGTAGTGGGCGAACAGGTCTTCGCTTTTACCCTCTTCAACGATGAAGCCATAGCCTTTGGCGTTGTTGAACCACTTGACCTTACCGTTTGCCATGCTCATATCCCTCTGCAAAGGACTCCATCTCTGGAGTATCATCCACTTCATCCGGCATTCGGACCGATCAAAAAATTTGGTTGACTGCGCGGACCTTTATTCCCCAATGTGGGTTCTATTGTTTGTAACACCGTTTTGCCGATAGTCAAGGTCATGCGGCGGCCGAGCTTACAGTCGGTCACAAGGTCAACACACAACCCTATTCGCTCAACCATGAACCTTCTTTCCATGCATGCAATCAGCCAGATTCGACTAACATTCAATCAGGATCGCCCGCAATCGCATGAGGACGATGCAGCGGGCGTGGCCATACAGGAAGCCAAGCCGGCCCTGAAGGCGCCACCCATGTATAAGGTGGTTTTGTTTAACGATGACTACACACCGATGGATTTCGTCGTCGAAGTGCTCGAGGTGTTTTTCAACCTTAACCGCGAGCTGGCGACCAAGGTCATGCTCGCCGTCCACACGGAAGGGCGAGCCGTATGTGGATTGTTCACCCGCGACATCGCCGAGACAAAGGCCATGCAGGTCAATCAATACGCCAGGGAAAGCCAGCATCCGCTACTCTGTGAAATCGAGAAGGACGGTTAATCGCCGACCACTTGGGTATGAGGTGAAGCTATGTTAAACCGCGAGCTCGAAGTCACCCTCAATCTCGCCTTCAAGGAGGCGCGTTCCAAACGTCATGAGTTCATGACCGTGGAACACCTCCTGTTGGCATTATTGGATAATGAGGCCGCCGCCACCGTTTTGCGCGCTTGTGGCGCAAACCTCGACAAACTCAAGCACGACTTGCAGGAGTTCATCGACTCCACCACGCCGCTGATCCCCGTCCATGACGAGGACCGCGAAACCCAGCCAACCCTGGGCTTCCAGCGTGTGCTGCAACGTGCTGTCTTCCACGTGCAGAGCTCGGGCAAGCGTGAAGTCACCGGCGCCAACGTGCTGGTCGCCATCTTCAGTGAACAGGAAAGCCAGGCTGTGTTCCTGCTCAAACAGCAGAGCGTGGCCCGTATCGATGTGGTCAATTACATCGCCCACGGTATCTCCAAGGTGCCAGGGCACGGTGATCACTCCGAGGGTGAGCAGGAGATGCAGGACGACGAGGGCGGTGAGTCTTCTTCGTCAGGCAACCCGCTGGACGCCTACGCCAGCAACCTCAACGAACTCGCACGCCAGGGCCGTATCGACCCGCTGGTAGGCCGCGAGAACGAAGTGGAGCGCGTGGCGCAGATCCTGGCCCGTCGACGCAAGAACAACCCGTTGCTGGTGGGTGAAGCGGGCGTGGGCAAGACCGCCATTGCCGAAGGCCTGGCCAAGCGCATCGTCGACAGCCAGGTGCCGGACCTGCTGGCCAACAGCGTCGTCTATTCGCTCGACCTGGGCGCCTTGCTGGCCGGTACCAAATACCGCGGCGACTTCGAGAAGCGCTTCAAGGCGCTGCTCGGCGAGCTGAAAAAACGTCCGCAGGCCATCCTGTTCATCGACGAGATCCACACCATCATCGGTGCCGGTGCGGCGTCGGGCGGGGTGATGGACGCCTCCAACCTGCTCAAGCCACTCCTGTCCTCGGGTGACATCCGTTGCATCGGCAGCACCACGTTCCAGGAATTTCGCGGCATCTTCGAGAAAGACCGTGCCCTGGCGCGGCGCTTCCAGAAAGTGGACGTCAGCGAGCCGTCGGTGGAAGACACCATTGGCATCCTGCGCGGCCTGAAAGGGCGCTTTGAACAGCACCACAACATCGAGTACAGCGACGAGGCCCTGCGTGCGGCCGCCGAGCTGGCCTCGCGTTACATCAACGATCGTCACATGCCCGACAAGGCCATCGACGTGATTGACGAGGCCGGTGCCTACCAGCGCCTGCAGCCGGTGGAAAACCGGGTCAAACGCATCGAAGTGCCGCAGGTGGAAGACATCGTCGCCAAGATCGCGCGCATTCCGCCAAAACACGTCACCAGTTCCGACAAGGAGCTGCTGCGTAACCTGGAGCGCGACCTCAAGCTGACCGTGTTTGGTCAGGACGCAGCCATCGATTCGCTGGCCACGGCCATCAAGCTGTCGCGCGCGGGCCTGAAGTCGCCGGACAAGCCGGTCGGTTCCTTCCTGTTCGCCGGCCCTACCGGCGTGGGCAAGACCGAAGCCGCTCGTCAGTTGGCCAAGGCGCTGGGCGTGGAGCTGGTGCGTTTCGACATGTCGGAGTACATGGAGCGTCACACCGTGTCGCGTCTGATCGGCGCGCCTCCGGGCTACGTCGGTTTCGACCAGGGCGGCCTGTTGACCGAGGCCATCACCAAGCAACCGCACTGCGTGCTGCTGCTCGATGAAATCGAGAAGGCCCACCCGGAAGTCTTCAACCTGCTGCTGCAGGTGATGGACCACGGTACCCTGACCGACAACAACGGGCGCAAGGCGGACTTCCGCAACGTGATCCTGATCATGACCACCAACGCCGGTGCCGAGACTGCGGCGCGTGCTTCGATCGGCTTCACGCACCAGGACCATTCGTCCGATGCCATGGAAGTGATCAAGAAAAGCTTCACGCCGGAGTTCCGCAACCGTCTGGACACCATCATCCAGTTCGGCCGCCTCAGCCACGAGACGATCAAAAGCGTGGTCGACAAGTTCCTCACCGAACTGCAGGCCCAGCTGGAAGACAAGCGTGTACTGCTGGAGGTTACGGACGCGGCCCGCAGTTGGCTGGCAGCCGGCGGCTACGACGCCACCATGGGTGCCCGGCCGATGGCACGGCTTATCCAGGACAAGATCAAGCGGCCGTTGGCCGAAGAGATCCTGTTTGGCGAGCTGGCCGAGCATGGCGGCGTGGTGCATATCGATGTGAAGGACGGCGAGATGACCTTCGACTTCGAAACCACGGCGGAGATGGCGTAAGGCTCTGTAGCCGCTGCCGCCAGGCTGCGCTGGTTCCTATGTTCGCTGGAGATCTCCAGTGGAAGATAGGGCCAGCGCAGCCTGCGGCAGCGGCTACGATGCAAATGTATCGCCCACACAAAAACGCCCGGCACATGCCGGGCGTTTTCGTTTGTGTCGCTTAGCGAGCGCGGTAGGTGATGCGCCCTTTGCTCAAATCGTAGGGCGTCAATTCAACACGCACCTTGTCGCCGGTCAGAATACGAATGTAGTTCTTGCGCATCTTCCCGGAGATATGCGCGGTTACGACGTGCCCATTTTCCAACTCCACGCGAAACATGGTGTTTGGCAGGGTGTCGACGACAGTGCCTTCCATTTCGAAGCTGTCTTCTTTCGACATGCAGTAAAGCCCTCGGTGTCCAGTTAATGGCCCGGTGCAACTGCGCCAGGCAAAAGCGGCGTGCATTGTGCCTGAAAAAGGGGCGTAACGCCAAGACCCTTCAGTTGAGTGTTACCCAGCGCTGGTTTATAAGCAGCTCGATGGGGCGGTATTGGGTCTTGTAATTCATCTTTTTGCAGTTTTTGATCCAATACCCCAGGTACACCGCGTCCAGTTGCAGGCGCAGCGCCTCGCCGATCTGCCACAAAATGGCGAAGCGGCCCAGGCTGCGGCGCTCCTCCGAAGGCTCGTAGAAGGTGTAGACGGCCGACAGGCCGTTGGGCAGCAGGTCGGTGACCGCCACGGCCAGCAGTTGGCCTTCACGGCGGAATTCGTAGAAGCGCGAGAAGGGCAGGTCGCGCACCAGGAAAGTCGAGAATTGATCGCGGCTGGGCGGGAACATGTCGCCGTCGGCGTGGCGCTGTTCGATGTAGCGCTGGTACAGGTCGAAATATTCTTCGCTGAAGGCCGGCTTGGTGGCCGTCACTGTCAGGTCGGCGTTGCGTTTGACGATGCGCTTCTGCTGGCGGTTGGGGCTGAAGCTGGCCGCAGGGATGCGCGCCGGCACGCAGGCGTTGCAGCGTTGGCAATGGGGGCGGTAGAGATGATCGCCGCTGCGCCGGAAGCCCATTTCGGACAGGTCGGCGTAGACGTGCACGTCCATCGGCTGGCTGGGGTCCAGGAACAGGGTGGTGGCCTGTTCGTCAGGCAGGTAGCTGCACGAATGGGGTTGAGTGGCATAGAACTTCAACCGCGCCAACTCAGTCATGATCAACCCTCGGATCGAAACCTTTGAATAAGTGTAAGCCAGGCATGAGCAACTCGCCTAGCAAACCCAGGTCGCGTTGTTGGGTTGGTCAAGGTAGGTGCGCAGGTGCCAGGCAAAGTCCTCGCGGCTGATGGAGCGTGCGCCCAGGCTCATCAGGTGCTCGGTGGGCATCTGGCAGTCGATCAGGGCAAAGCCTGCGCCGTGCAGGTGCTGCACCAGGGTGGCGAAACCGACCTTGGAGGCGTTGTCGGCGTGGCTGAACATCGATTCGCCGAAAAACAGCCGGCCCATGGCCAGGCCGTACAGGCCGCCCACCAGTTGCTCGCCGTCCCACACCTCGACCGAATGGGCCAGGCCGCGCTGGTGCAGTTCAATGTAGGCGGCCTGCATGCTGTCGGTGATCCAGGTGCCGTCGGCGTAGGCGCGGGGGCCGGCGCAGGCGCGGATCACGGCGGCAAAGTCCTGGTCGAAGGTGACGCGGTAGCGCTGCTGGCGAATCACCTTGGCCAGGCTGCGCGACACGTGCAGCTCGGCAGGGAACAGCACCGTACGCGGGTCGGGTGACCACCACAGGATGGGCTGGCCGTCCTGGTACCAGGGGAAGCAACCATGGCGGTAGGCCTGCACCAAGCGTTCGGCGCTCAGGTCGCCGCCGGCGGCCAGCAGGCCGTTGGGGTCGCGCAAGGCCTTGTCCAGGGGCGGGAAGGTCAGCTCGTTCTTCTTCAACCAGGTCAGCATGGGTTCCATCTGGGCAGGGGAGGGGAGGGCGGTTTGGTTTGGTGGTGGGGCGTTCCAGGGCAGAGCCCTGTCCTACACCGTTCGCGGCAGTGGTGTCAGGCACGCAAAGCGGTCCGCTTTTGATGGATACCCGATAGACCTGCGGAGCGCTCAAAGGCGGTCCGCTTTGCATTACTGGCACCCATGGGCCGAACGGTGTAGGACAGGGCTCTGCCCTGGAACGCCCCACCCCCAAACCAAAGCCATACAACCGCAAAATCCCCCACCCTGCAACTCTACGCCCATGTCGCGGTCGTAAACCTTCGATAATGTCTTTGAAAACCCTGCATAAGCCTTTGTCACAAAAGACAATGCATGCTCCAATTGATTGACGCCAGAGGCGCTGGGCTATGCTGTGGCGAACCCGTACAATGCAGCGATCATTTGCATTATTTTTTTGACTGGCCATACCAGGCTGGTAATTTCTTGGTCAATCATCTGTTGGTCGCGCCCATGGGCGCAGGAAAAGACTTGTTTTGAAGAAATCCACCGCGATACCCACCCCAGCCGTGCCCCTGTGGCGCCAGCAAATGCACTACCGGCTCAAGGAAGGTGCCCTGATTGCCATGGGCGCCCTGTGCCTGTACCTGTGGATGGCGCTGCTCACCTACGACTCGGCAGACCCGGGCTGGAGCCACACCAGTACCGCCCACGACGTGCAGAACGCCGCGGGCCGCGTAGGCGCCTTCGCCGCCGATATCCTGTTCATGGTGCTGGGCTACTTCGCCTACATCTTCCCGCTGCTGCTGGCGGTCAAGACCTGGCAGATCTTCCGCCAGCGTCATGAACCCTGGCAGTGGAGCGGCTGGCTTTTCAGCTGGCGACTGATCGGTCTGGTGTTCCTGGTGCTGTCGGGTGCGGCGCTTGCGCACATCCATTTCAAAACCACCAGCCTGCCAGCCTCGGCCGGTGGCGCGCTGGGCGAAAGCCTGGGCGACCTGGCCTATCACGCCCTCAATGCCCAGGGCAGCACGCTGCTGTTCATCGCCCTGTTCCTGTTTGGCCTGACCGTGTTCACCGACCTGTCCTGGTTCAAGGTGATGGACCTGACCGGCAAGATCACCCTCGACCTGCTGGAACTGGTGCAGGGCGCCGCCGGCCGCTGGTGGGCCGCGCGCAACGAGCGCCGCGAACTGGTGGCGCAGCTGCGCGAGGTGGACGTGCGCGTGCACGACGTGGTGGCCCCGGTCACCCCGGACCGCCGTGAGCAGGCCAAGGCCCGCGAGCGCATCATCGAGCGCGACCAGTCGCTGACCAAACACACCGCCGAGCGCGAGAAACAGGCGCCACCGGTGATCATGCCAGCCCCGGCCATGGCCAAGCCGCCGGAGCCGAGCAAGCGCGTGCAGAAGGAAAAACAGGCGCCGCTGTTCGTCGACAGCGCCGTGGAAGGCACGCTGCCGCCCATCTCCATCCTTGATCCTGCGGAGAAAAAGAAGGTCAACTACTCGCCTGAATCCCTGGCGGGCGTGGGCCATCTGCTGGAAATCAAGCTCAAGGAATTCGGTGTCGAGGTCTCGGTGGACTCCATCCACCCGGGCCCGGTGATCACCCGTTACGAAATCCAGCCGGCGGCCGGCGTCAAGGTCAGCCGCATCGCCAACCTGGCCAAGGACCTGGCGCGCTCGCTGGCCGTGACCAGCGTGCGGGTGGTGGAAGTGATTCCGGGCAAGACCACCGTGGGCATCGAGATCCCCAACGAAGACCGGCAGATCGTGCGTTTCTCCGAGGTGCTGTCCTCGCCGCAGTACGACGAGGCCAAGTCGCCGGTCACCATGGCCCTGGGCCACGACATCGGTGGCAAGCCGGTCATCACCGACCTTGCGAAAATGCCGCACCTGCTGGTGGCCGGTACCACCGGTTCCGGTAAGTCGGTGGGCGTGAACGCCATGATCCTGTCGATCCTGTTCAAGTCCAGCCCCGAAGACGCCAAGCTGATCATGATCGACCCGAAAATGCTCGAGCTGTCGATCTACGAAGGCATCCCGCACCTGCTGTGCCCGGTGGTCACCGACATGAAGGACGCCGCCAACGCGCTGCGCTGGAGCGTGGCCGAGATGGAGCGTCGCTACAAGCTGATGGCGGCCATGGGCGTGCGCAACCTGGCCGGCTTCAACCGCAAGGTCAAGGACGCGCAGGAGGAGGGCACACCGCTGACCGACCCGCTGTACCGTCGCGAAAGCATGGACGACGAAGCGCCGCTGCTGAAAACCCTGCCCACCATCGTGGTCATCGTCGACGAATTCGCCGACATGATGATGATCGTCGGCAAGAAGGTCGAAGAACTGATCGCCCGTATCGCCCAGAAGGCCCGTGCTGCCGGTATCCACCTGATCCTGGCCACCCAGCGGCCGTCGGTGGACGTGATCACCGGCCTGATCAAGGCCAACATTCCCACCCGAATGGCGTTCCAGGTGTCGAGCAAGATCGACTCCCGTACCATCATCGACCAGGGCGGCGCCGAGCAACTGCTGGGCCACGGTGACATGCTGTACATGCCGCCCGGCACCAGCCTGCCGATCCGCGTGCACGGCGCGTTCGTCTCCGATGAAGAAGTGCACCGCGTGGTGGAAGCCTGGAAGCTGCGTGGCGTACCGGACTACAACGAAGACATTCTGGCGGGCGTCGAAGAGGCCGGCAGCGGCTTTGATGGCGGCGGCGGGGGCGGTGGCGGCGACGAGGACAGCGAGTCCGACGCGCTGTACGACGAGGCCGTCAACTTCGTGCTGGAAAGCCGCCGCGCGTCTATTTCGGCCGTGCAGCGCAAGCTCAAGATTGGCTACAACCGCGCCGCACGCATGATCGAGGCCATGGAAATGGCCGGCGTGGTCACCCCGATGAACACCAACGGTTCGCGCGAAGTCATCGCCCCCGGGCCGCAACGCGATTGATTGATCGACACACCGGTCGCTGACACGCAGCGACCGGTCCTTTTCTCCTGTACGAGGATTCCCATGCGCCTGATTCGCATGCTGTTGGTTTCTGCCCTGGCCTTCTCCACGCTGCCTGCCCATGCCGGCGATCAAGACGTGGCCAGCCTGACCAAATTGCTGGAAAATTCCCAGACCCTGACCGCGCGCTTCTCGCAGCTGACCCTGGACGGCAGCGGCACCCAGTTGCAGGAAACCGCCGGTGAAATGACCCTGCAACGCCCTGGCCTGTTCTACTGGCACACCGATGCCCCTAACGAGCAGACCATGGTCTCCGATGGCCAGAAGGTCAGCCTGTACGACCCGGACCTTGAGCAGGTGACCATCAAGAAGCTCGACCAGCGTTTGACCCAGACCCCGGCGCTGCTGCTGTCCGGCGATATCTCGAAGATCAACCAGAGCTTCGACATCACCGCCAAGGAATCGGGTGACGTGATCGACTTCATGCTCAAGCCCAAGACCAAGGACACCCTGTTCGACTCCCTGCGCCTGTCGTTCCGCAAGGGCCTGATCAATGACATGCAACTGATCGACAGTGTCGGCCAGCGCACCAATATCCTGTTCACCGGTGTCAAAGCCAACGCCCCGGTCGACAAGAGCAAGTTCACCTTCGTCGCGCCCAAGGGCACCGACGTGATCCAGGAATAAGAGGTAGCCCCGCCCGTCATGGACCTGTTTCGCAGTGAGCCCATCGCCCAGCCCCTGGCGGCGCGTCTGCGGGCGCGCAACCTGGACGAATACGTTGGCCAGCAGCACCTGCTGGCGCGCGGCAAGCCGCTGCGTGAAGCGCTGGAGCAGGGCGCCCTGCATTCGATGATCTTCTGGGGCCCGCCGGGGGTGGGCAAGACCACCCTGGCGCGGCTGCTGGCGGAAGTCTCGGACGCGCATTTCGAAACGGTCTCGGCGGTGCTGGCCGGGGTCAAGGAGATCCGCCAGGCCGTTGAAGTGGCCAAGCAGCAGGCGGGCCAGTACGGCCGTCGCACCATCCTGTTCGTGGACGAGGTGCACCGCTTCAACAAGTCCCAGCAGGACGCCTTCCTGCCCTACGTGGAAGACGGCACGCTGATTTTCATCGGCGCCACCACCGAAAACCCTTCGTTCGAACTCAACAACGCGCTGCTCTCAAGGGCGCGGGTGTACGTGCTCAAGAGCCTGGACGAGGCGGCGCTGCGGCAACTGGTGGACCGTGCCCTGACCGAAGAGCGTGGCCTGGGCAAGCGCCAGCTGCGCCTGGGCGATGAAGCCTTCGGCATGCTCCTGGCCGCTGCCGACGGTGATGGCCGGCGCATGCTCAACCTGCTGGAAAACGCCTCGGACCTGGCCGAAGACGGCGAAGAAATCGCCACCGAACTGCTGCAAAGCCTGCTGGGTGACACCCGCCGTCGTTTCGACAAGGGCGGCGAGGCGTTCTACGACCAGATCTCGGCGCTGCACAAGTCAGTGCGCGGCTCCAACCCCGACGGCGCGCTGTACTGGTACGCACGCATGATGGACGGCGGCTGCGACCCGCTGTACGTGGCCCGGCGCGTGGTGCGCATGGCCAGCGAGGACATCGGCAACGCCGACCCGCGCGCCCTCAGCCTGTGCCTGGCGGCGTGGGATGTGCAGGAGCGCCTGGGCAGCCCCGAGGGCGAACTGGCCGTGGCCCAGGCCATCATCTACCTGGCCTGCGCGCCAAAAAGCAACGCCGTGTACATGGGCTTCAAGCAGGCCATGCGCGAAGCGGCCGAATACGGCTCGCTGGAAGTGCCGCTGCACCTGCGCAACGCGCCGACCAAGCTGATGAAGCAGCTGGGTTACGGCGAAGAATACCGCTACGCCCACGATGAGCCCGATGCCTATGCGGCCGGTGAAGACTACTTCCCCGACCAGTTGGAACCGCGCCCGTACTACCAGCCGGTGCCGCGAGGCTTGGAGCTGAAAATCGGCGAAAAGCTCAAGCACCTATCCCAGCTCGACCGCCTCAGCCCACGCCAACGCCGCAAACCCTGAGGCCGAACCACCAAGGCGGACCAGGCACTCCCCCAGACAAAACAGGCCCGAAACAGATGTGGGACCGGCCTCTGGCCGGGAAGCGCCGCGCGGGCGGCGCTCGATCTCAAGGTCGCCACACCCCTAAAGACATGCACCCAGCAGCCACACAAAACTCCCCGTAGCCGCTGCCGCAGGCTGCGCTGGCCCTCAGCCTCACTCGATATCTCCAGGGTTCACACAGGCCAGCGCAGCCTGGCGGCAGCGGCTACGCGGATCGCATTATGGCTGCAAGGGGCTAGTCGATGTTTTTGCAGCGCTCATGAGATCGCGCGCCGCGCGGGCGGCGCTCGATCTCAAGGCCGCCTCCTCACTGAAGGCATGCAGCCAGCAGCCACACAAAACCCCGTAGCCGCTGCCGAAGGCTGCGCTGGCCCTGTGCCCCACTGGAGATTTTCAGGGTTCACACCGGCCAGCGCAGCCTGGCGGCAGCGGCTACGCGGATCGCATTATGGCTGCAAGGGGCTAGTCGATGTTTTTGCAGCGCTCTTGAGATCGAGCGCCGCCCGCGCGGCGCATCGCGGGCAAGCCCGGCTCCCACAGTTTGTTGCAACGTACCATGGCCTGATGGATCGGCGTTGTCAGCCCCGTTTGCCCGCTTTAGATGAATGGGTTCTGGAAACAGCCCTTCTATCCCGGTACGCTGGCCGTTAATATGGTCGGCTGCCCGGTGTCCCGCCCGCAACAAGGGCTGACCAAGACTTAATTTGATAACGAGAGACCGACATGCTCGATCCCCTGATTTTGCGTACCAAGCTCCACGAAACCGCGGATCGCCTCGCAGCCCGTGGCTACAGCCTGGACGTGGCGCGCCTGGAAGCGCTGGAAGCCCAGCGCAAGACCGTACAGACCCGCACCGAGCAACTGCAGGCCGAGCGTAACGCTCGCTCCAAATCCATTGGCCAGGCCAAGCAGCGCGGCGAAGACATCGCGCCGCTGATGGCGGACGTCGATCGCATGGCCGGCGAGCTGGCCGAAGGCAAGGCCGAGCTGGACAAGCTGCAGGCCGAGCTGGACTCCATCGTGCTGGGCATTCCCAACCTGCCGCACGAATCGGTACCGGTCGGCGAAGACGAAGACGGCAACGTCGAAGTGCGCCGCTGGGGCACCCCGGCCGACTTCGGTTTTGAAGTCAAAGACCACGTGGCCCTGGGCGAGAAGTTCGGCTGGCTGGACTTCGAGACCGCCGCCAAGCTGTCCGGCGCACGCTTCGCCTTGCTGCGCGGCCCGATTGCCCGCCTGCACCGCGCCCTGGCGCAGTTCATGATCAACCTGCACGTCACCGAGCACGGTTACGAAGAGGCCTACACCCCGTACCTGGTCCAGGCCCCGGCGCTCAAAGGCACCGGCCAGCTGCCCAAGTTCGAGGAAGACCTGTTCAAGATCAGCCGCGAAGGCGAAGCCGATCTGTACCTGATCCCGACCGCCGAAGTGTCGCTGACCAACATCGTCGCCGGCGAAATCCTCGACGCCAAGCAGCTGCCGCTCAAACTGGTCGCCCACACCCCGTGCTTCCGCAGCGAAGCCGGCGCATCGGGCCGTGACACCCGCGGCATGATCCGTCAGCACCAGTTCGACAAGGTCGAGATGGTGCAGGTTGTCGAGCCGTCGAAATCCATGCAAGCCCTGGAAAGCCTGACCGCCAACGCGGAGCGCGTGCTGCAGGCCCTGGAGCTGCCGTACCGCGTGCTGGCCCTGTGCACCGGCGACATGGGCTTCAGCGCCGTGAAAACCTACGACCTGGAAGTGTGGATCCCCAGCCAGGACAAGTACCGCGAAATTTCCTCGTGCTCCAACACCGGTGATTTCCAGGCCCGCCGCATGCAGGCGCGTTTCCGCAACCCGGAAACCGGCAAGCCGGAGCTGGTGCACACCCTCAACGGTTCGGGCCTGGCCGTGGGCCGTACCCTGGTGGCCGTGCTGGAAAACTACCAGCAGGCCGACGGTTCGATCCGCGTGCCGGACGTGCTGAAGCCTTACATGGGCGGCCTCGAGGTTATCGGCTAAATGGAATTCCTGCCGCTGTTTCACAAGCTCAAGGGCAGCCGCGTGCTGGTCGTGGGCGGGGGCGAAATCGCCCTGCGCAAGTCGCGCCTGCTGGCCGATGCCGGCGCGCTGCTGCGCGTGGTGGCCCCGGCCATTGAGGCGCAGTTGGACGAACTGGTGCACAGCAGCGGCGGTGAAGCGGTGCTTCGCGGTTATCAGGAAAGCGACCTGGACGGTTGCCAGCTGATCATCGCCGCCACCGACGACGAAGCCCTCAACGCTCAGGTGTCAGCCGATGCCAAGCGCCGTTGCGTGCCGGTCAACGTGGTGGACGCGCCGGCCCTGTGCAGCGTGATCTTCCCCGCCATCGTCGATCGCTCGCCGTTGGTGGTGGCGGTGTCCAGTGGCGGCGACGCGCCGGTGCTGGCGCGCCTGATCCGCGCCAAGATGGAGGCCTGGATTCCGTCGGCCTATGGCGAGCTGGCCGGTTTGGCGGCGCGCTTTCGTGCCCAGGTGAAAAGTCTTTACCCCAACGTGCAGCAACGCCGCGCGTTCTGGGAAGAGGTGTTCCAGGGCCCGATCGCCGACCGTCAACTGGCGGGGCAGGGCGCGGAAGCGGAAAAGATGCTGGTGGAAAAGATCAACGGCCAGCCGCCCCATGCCCCGGGTGAGGTTTACCTGGTAGGGGCCGGTCCGGGTGATCCCGACCTGCTGACCTTCAAGGCCCTGCGCCTGATGCAGCAGGCCGATGTGGTGCTGTACGACCGCCTGGTGGCCCCGGCCATCATCGAGTTGTGCCGCCGCGATGCCGAGCGCATCTACGTGGGCAAGCGCCGCGCCGACCATGCCGTGCCGCAAGACCAGATCAACCAGCAACTGGTGACCTTGGCCAAGCAAGGCAAGCGCGTGGTGCGGCTCAAGGGGGGCGATCCGTTCATCTTTGGCCGTGGTGGCGAGGAAATCGAGGAGCTGGCGGCCCATGGCATCCCGTTCCAGGTGGTGCCGGGCATTACCGCGGCCAGTGGCTGCGCGGCGTATGCGGGCATCCCGCTGACCCACCGCGACCATGCCCAGTCGGTGCGCTTCATCACCGGTCACCTCAAGGACGGTACCAGCGACCTGCCGTGGAGCGACCTGGTGGCGCCGGCCCAGACCCTGGTGTTCTACATGGGCCTGGTGGGCTTGCCGACCATCTGCCAGCAACTGATCGAGCATGGCCGCGCCGCCGATACCCCGGCGGCGTTGGTGCAGCAGGGCACCACGGTCAACCAGCGTGTCTTCACCGGCACCCTGGCCGACCTGCCGCGGTTGGTGGCGGAGCATGAAGTACATGCCCCGACACTGGTCATCGTCGGTGAAGTGGTGCAGTTGCGCGAAAAGCTGGCCTGGTTCGAAGGCGCGCAGAAAACCGTCTAATCTGCGTCGCCCGTATCGCGGCCAAGGCCGGCTCCTACCACGATTGGTGTAGGAGCCGGCCTTGGCCGCGATGCATCCACCGCAGATCGATCTGCCGGGGTGAGGGGGCTCAATCGTCGAATCCCACCTGCTCGTGCATCTCATCCACCTTCAATTCCAGCCGATACGCCACGGCAATGAACAACGCCTGGCACAGGCACAACGTGGCGCTCAACGAGCGAAACGCGAACGAACTCCCCTCATTCACCAGCAACACGCTATTGGCCCGCTTGGCCAGCGGCGACAGGTTGGAATCGGTGATGATCAGCGTCTTGGCCTGATGGTGCTGGGCAATGCGCAGGCAATGCTGGGTCTCCTTGCCATACGGCGTGAAACTGATGGCAATCACCAGGTCGCCCTGGCGCACGCTGCGCATCTGTTCGCGGTAACTGCCGCCCAGCCCTGACACCAGGTGAATACGCTTGTTGGTGTGCTGCAGGTTATAGACCAGGTAGTCGGCCACCGCGAACGAGCGGCGCACACCCACCACGTAGATGTTCTCGGCATTGACCACCAGGTCCACGGCCTTCTCGAAGGCCACGTCATCCAGTTCCCCGCCCAAACGCTCGATACCCGACAAGGTCGCGTCGATGCACTCGCGCGCCAGGTCCGCGCCGCTGGCTTTCTGCGATTTGTTGGCGATCAGGTTGCGAATCCGCTGCTGGTAGTTCTGTACCGGCGTGGCCTTGTGGGTATAGGCGTCGCGGAACAGCGCCTGCATTTCGCTGAAACCGCTGAAGCCAAAGCGTTGGGAGAAGCGCACGATGGCCGAAGGGTGCACCTCGCATTCCCCGGCGATGTCGCTGATGCGATCGACCATGATGCGATCGCTCTGCTGGTTCATGTAACTGGCGATGCGCTTGAGCTGACGGGGCAGCCCTTCGTATTCGCGGGTGATCAGTTGCAGCAGCTGCTCGGCGGTGGCCGGGGCGCTGTCGGCTTGCGGCTCGGTGGGGGCCTGCTGATCAGGGCGGGACATGGTCTTATCCTTCTGGCGGAATCACTAGGGCCGGCCTTGCACGGGCGTCCCTGTTCTAAATGTTATGGGCGCAGTCTACAGGGTAGGCAAGGAAAAAAACCTGAGCAAAAGGTCCAGTTCCACGGCCAATCCCGCCAGAAGCGCTCAAGCGCAGTATGACGGAATGGAAATGGAAAATAAATTCCGAGTAAAATTCTTATAGAAAAAAAGTTGATTCCGTAGAAAAGGCGTTCTAGTCTGGAGCCAAGACAACGACATCGGCCACCTTTGGCCGGTGCGCAGGCTGATAAAAATAACAGGAGCCAGCATGGGCCAGACTCGTTTTGCCACTGGGCGTCAATTGGATCTGATTTGCCTGGGACGCCTGGGCGTCGACCTGTATGCGCAGCAAGTGGGCGCCAGGTTGGAGGACGTTACCAGTTTCGCCAAATACCTCGGCGGCTCGTCTGCCAACATCGCCTTCGGTACAGCCAGGCTGGGCCTCAAGTCGGCGATGCTGACGCGGGTGGGCGACGACCACATGGGCCGCTTCCTGGTGGAGTCGCTGCAGCGCGAAGGCTGCAACACCGACGCCATCAAGGTCGACCCCGAGCGCCTCACCGCCATGGTGCTGCTGGGCCTCAAGGACCGTGAAACCTTCCCACTGGTGTTCTACCGCGAAAACTGCGCCGACATGGCCCTGCGCGCCGAAGACGTGCGCGAGGACTTCATCGCCTCCAGCAAGGCACTGCTGATCACCGGCACGCATTTCTCCACCGACGGCGTGTTCCAGGCCAGCAGCCAGGCGCTGGATTACGCCGAGCGGCACAACGTCAAACGTGTCCTGGATATCGATTACCGCCCGGTGCTGTGGGGCCTGGCCGGCAAGGCCGACGGCGAGACGCGCTTTGTCGCCGACCACAAGGTCACCGCCCACGTGCAGCGCATCCTGCCGCGCTTCGACCTGATCGTCGGCACCGAAGAAGAATTCCTGATTGCCGGTGGCAGCACTGATTTGCTGACTGCCCTGCGCGCCGTACGCGAACTGAGCGCCGCCACCCTGGTGGTCAAGCTGGGCGCCCAAGGCTGCACGGTGATCCACGGCGCCATCCCGGCCCGCCTGGAAGACGGCGAAATCCACCCCGGCACCCGCGTCGAAGTGCTCAACGTGCTGGGCGCCGGCGATGCCTTCATGTCCGGCTTCCTCAGCGGCTGGCTGGACGATGCCGATGACGACCGCTGCTGCCAGCTGGCCAATGCCTGCGGCGGCCTGGTGGTGTCGCGCCATGCCTGCGCGCCGGCCATGCCCACCCCGGCCGAGCTGGACTACCTGTTCAACAGCCCGGTGCCCATCACCCGGCCCGACAAGGACGAAACCCTGCAGCGCCTGCACCGCGTGACCGTGCCGCGCAAACAGTGGCAGCAGCTGTTCATCTTTGCCTTTGACCACCGTGGTCAACTGGTGGAGCTGGCCCAGCAGGCCGGGCGTGACCTGGACACTATCGCGCATCTCAAACAGTTGTTCCTGCGGGCCATCGAGGAAGTGGAGGGCGACCTGGCCAAGCGCGGCATCGCTGCCGATGTTGGCCTGCTGGCGGACCAGCGTTTTGGCCAGGACGCCCTCAACGCCGCCACCGGCCGTGGCTGGTGGATCGCTCGCCCGGTCGAGGTGCAAGGCTCGCGGCCGCTGGCCTTCGAACACGGCCGCTCGGTGGCCAGCAACCTGATTGCCTGGCCTGGCGAACAGATCATCAAGTGCCTGGTGCAATTCCATCCTGACGACGAGCCGCTGCTGCGTCTGGAACAGGAAGCGCAGATTCGCGGCCTGTACGAAGCCTCGATCACCAGCGGCCACGAACTGCTGCTGGAAGTGATACCGCCCAAAGACCTGCCCGGCGCCCACCCCGACGTGCTGTACCGCGCCATCAAGCGCCTCTACAACCTGGGCATTTACCCGGCCTGGTGGAAGATCGAAGCGCAGAGCGCCGAGCAGTGGCAAGCGCTGGACGCTCTGATTGAAGAGCGCGACCCCTATTGCCGTGGCGTGGTGCTGCTGGGCCTCAATGCCCCGGCTGCTGACTTGGCCGAAGGCTTCGCCCAGGCCGCCGACAGTCGTACCTGCCGCGGCTTCGCCGTGGGCCGCACGATTTTCCACGAACCCAGCCGCGCCTGGTTCCAGGGCGAGATCGACGACGCCGGGCTGGTGGCCCAGGTGCGCCAGCGGTTCAGTCAATTGATCGAAGCCTGGCGCTCGGCCCGTCACGGGCGCTGAACGTCACCCACACCGATAACAACAACAGGTGCAGCCATGCCATCCGCGATTCGTATCGGCATCAACCCGATTTCCTGGAGCAACGACGACCTGCCGTCCCTGGGCGGCGAAACCCCGCTGAGCACCGCGCTCAGCGAGGGCAAGGCCATCGGCTACGAAGGCTTTGAACTCAACGGTAAATTCCCCAAGGACGCCCAGGGCGTGGCCCAGGTGCTCAAGCCTTATGACCTGGCGCTGGTCTCGGGCTGGTATTCGGGCCGGCTGGCCAGCCGCTCGGCTGCCGAAGAGATCGACGCCATCGCCAGCCACGTGCAGCTGCTGGCCGCCAACGGCGCCACGGTGCTGGTGTACGGCGAGGTGGCCGACTCGATTCAGGGCAGCCGTATCCGCCTGGTGGAGCGCCCGCGCTTTCACAGCGAAGCCGCCTGGAAAGACTACGCGGCCAAGCTCGACGAACTGGCCAACTTTACCCTGAGCCAGGGCGTGCGCCTGGCCTACCACCATCACATGGGCGCCTACGTGGAAGCGCCCGAGGACATCGACAGGCTGATGGCCCTGACCGGCGACCAGGTAGGCCTGCTGTTCGACGCCGGGCACTGCTTCATGGGCGGCGGCGACCCGCTGACCGTGCTGCGCAAGCATATCCGCCGCGTCTGCCACGTGCATTTCAAGGACGTGCGCCAACCGGTGGTGCAACTGGCGCGCAACAACCTGTGGAGCTTCCCCGACTGCATCGTCAACGGCACGTTCACCGTGCCCGGTGACGGCGACATCGATTTCGCGCCGCTGCTCGACGAGTTGCTGGCGGTGGATTACAGCGGCTGGCTGGTGGTGGAGGCCGAGCAGGACCCGGCCGTGGCCCCCAGCTACGTCTACGCCAAGAAAGGTTTCGACACCCTGAGCGCCTTGCTCGCCCAGGCCCGGCAACGGAGGAGTGCAGCATGAGCCTGCTGGTCAAAAGTCAGAAACAGGGCCCGGACGTAGTGCGTCTGGCCGACGGCACCCTGGAATACGTGGGCTTCAGCGCCCACCGCCTGAGCCTGGGCGAAAGCCTGCCCCTGAGCGCAGGCAGCCAGGAATTGTGCGTGGTGCTGCTCAGCGGCCGCGCCAGCCTGGCGGGCGAGGCGCCCGTGCAGGGCAGCTTCAGCTGGGACAACCTGGGCGAGCGCCAGTCAGTGTTCGAGGACAAGTCGCCGTGGGCGGTGTACCTCCCCAGCGGCAGCCAGGCGCGCCTGCAGGCCCTTGGCGAGGTGCAGGTGGCGGTGTGCGCGGCCCCTGGCGCTGCGTCGGGCGCCTTGGCGGCACGGGTGATCACGCCCGAGAGCATGAAGCGCAGCACCCGCGGCAAGGGCGCCAACACCCGCTACGTGTGCGACATCCTGCCGGACACGTCGGTGGCCCATTCGCTGCTGGTGGTGGAAGTACGCACGCCCTCGGGTCACAGCTCCAGCTACCCGCCGCACAAGCACGACCGCGATGCATTGCCGGCGGAAAGCTTTCTGGAGGAGACCTACTTCCACCAGATCAACCCGCCCCAGGGTTTTGTCTTTCAGCGTGTGTACACCGATGACCGGCGCATCGACCAGGCCATGGCCGTGGAAAACAACGACCTGGTGGTGGTGCCCGAGGGTTACCACCCGGTCAGCGTGCCATACGGCTACGAGAGCTATTACCTCAACGTCATGGCCGGCCCCAAGCGCGTTTGGCAGTTCCATAACGACCCGCAGCACGAATGGCTGCTGGACCTCTGACTTTTACGGACAAGAGAATCCCCATGAGCGAAGTTCCCGTTATCGGCCACTACCTGCACGGTCGCCTGAACACCGAAGCCGAGCGCCACGTGCCGGTGTTCAACCCGGCCACCGGCCAGCCCCAGGCCCAGGTGGCCCTGGCCAGTGTGCAAACCGTGGAGGCGGCGATTGCGTCGGCGAAGCAGGCGTTCCCGGCCTGGTCCGAGCAGTCGGCCCTGCGCCGTGCGCGCATCCTGTTCAAGTTCAAGGAGCTGCTGGACCAGCACCAGGACGAACTTGCTACTTTGATAAGCCGTGAGCACGGCAAGGTGTTCTCCGACGCCCGTGGCGAAGTGACCCGCGGCATCGAGATCGTCGAGTTCGCCTGCGGTGCGCCCAGCCTGTTGCAAACCTCGTTCAGCGACAACATCGGCGGCGGCATCGACAACTGGAACCTGCGCCAGCCCCTGGGCGTGTGCGCCGGCGTCACGCCGTTCAACTTCCCGGTCATGGTGCCGCTGTGGATGATCCCCATGGCCCTGGTCACCGGTAACTGCTTTGTGCTCAAACCGTCGGAACGCGACCCTAGCGCCAGCTTGCTGATGGCGCGGTTGCTGACCGAGGCGGGGCTGCCGGACGGCGTGTTCAACGTGGTGCAGGGCGACAAGACCGCCGTCGATGCACTGCTGCAGCACCCGGACGTGGAAGCGATCTCGTTTGTCGGCTCCACGCCGATTGCCGAATACATCCACCAGCAGGCTAGCGCCCGTGGCAAGCGCGTGCAGGCGCTGGGCGGGGCCAAGAACCACATGATCGTAATGCCCGACGCCGACCTGGACCAGGCCGCCGACGCGCTGATGGGCGCCGCCTTCGGTTCGGCAGGGGAGCGCTGCATGGCCATTTCCATCGCCGTGGCGGTGGGCGATGTGGGCGACCGGCTGATTGAGAAACTGCTGCCGCGCATCGATCGCCTCAAGGTTGGCAACGGCCTGGAGGCGGCCAGTGAAATGGGGCCGCTGGTGACTGCCGAGCACAAGGCCAAGGTTGAAGGCTTTATCGCCGAGGGCGTGGCCCAGGGCGCGCAATTGCTGGTGGATGGGCGTGGCCTGAAAGTGCCGGGCCATGAGCAAGGGTTCTTCGTCGGCGCCACGCTGTTCGATGGCGTTTCCACCGAGATGAGCATCTATCGCCAGGAAATCTTCGGGCCGGTGCTGGGCATCATCCGCGTGCCGGATTTCGCCACGGCAGTGGAACTGATCAACGCCCATGAGTTTGGCAACGGTGTGTCGTGCTTCACCAGTGACGGCGGCATTGCCCGGGCGTTCGCGCGCACCATCAAGGTGGGCATGGTGGGTATCAACGTGCCGATCCCGGTGCCCATGGCCTGGCATTCGTTTGGGGGCTGGAAGCGGTCGCTGTTTGGTGATCACCATGCCTATGGTGAGGAAGGGCTGCGGTTTTATAGCCGTTACAAGAGCGTGATGCAGCGTTGGCCGGACAGCATCGCCAAGGGTGCCGAATTCAGTATGCCGACTGCCAAATAGATGTGTGTTGCCTGTTTCCCGAGCTTCGCTCGGTCCCACACCGTTCGCGGCAGTTGAATCAGTCAGGCAAAGCACTCAGCTTTTGGTCGCACTGCAGGCTCATCTGCGGAGCTGCCAAAAGCTAAGAGCTTTGCCCCCCTGACACCACTGCCGCGAACGGTGTGGGACCGAGCGAAGCTCGGGAAGAGGCCACCACCCTTCCAACTCAGGAGAACAATAACAATGCGCCAACCCCTGCGTTTCGCCCTCAACCGCATGGTCGCCCCCCGCCTGCCACTGGCTGAGTTCATCCAGCTGGCGGTAGCCCTCAAGGCCGACGCCATCGAAATTCGCAATGACCTCAAGGGCGTCGAAATCGAAAACGGCACACCGCCCGAAACCGTCCGCCAACTGTGTGAGGCCCACGGCATCACCGTGTTGTCGATCAACGCCCTATACCCCTTCGACGTGTGGAACGACGAGCGCCGCGCCCAGGCCCTGAAGCTGACGGCCTATGCCCGCGACTGCGGCGCCCAGGGGCTGGTGATGTGCCCGTTCAACGAACCCGACAGCCGCAGCGTCGCCGAACGCGCCGCCGGCCTGCGCACTGCCCTGACCGCCCTGGCACCGATCCTGCGCGACCATGGCCTGCTGGGCTTCGTCGAACCGCTGGGCTTCGAAACCTCGGCCCTGCGCCGCAAACGTACGGCGGTGGAGGCCATCAAGGCCATCGGCGGCCTGGACGTGTTCCGCCTGGTGCACGACACCTTCCACCATCACCTGGCCGGCGAGCAGGAGTTCTTCCCGGCGCTGACCGGCTTGGTGCACATCAGCGGTGTGGAGGATGCCAAGGCGCCGCTGGGCAGTATTGTCGACGGTCATCGGGTGTTGATCGGCGACGCCGACATCCTCGGCAATGCTGCGCAGATCGACAGCCTGCTGAGCACCGGCTACGGCGGCTACGTGTCGTGGGAGCCCTTCGCCGACAGCGTTCACGACCTGACCGACATCCGCCAGGCATTGGGGCAGAGCATGGCTTACCTCAGCCGTCAGCTAGCGTCGGCCACGCCACCCCACCCGTAGCCGCTGCCGAAGGCTGCGCTGGCCCGCGCACACGCCAAAAAATTCCAGCGAGGCCCCCCCCTCACACCGAACAATAAAAGGTGCACAGCATGAGCACGACACGATTGACCATGGCCCAGGCCCTGGTGCGTTTCCTGGACAATCAGTACATCGAAGTCGACGGCGTGCAAAGCAAGTTCGTCGAAGGCGTGTTCACCATTTTCGGCCACGGCAACGTGCTGGGCCTGGGCCAGGCCCTGGAGCAGGACCGCGGCCAATTGGTGGTCCACCAGGGCCGCAACGAACAGGGCATGGCCCACGCCGCCATCGGCTTCGCCAAGCAGCACCTGCGCCGCAAGATCTACGCCTGCAGCTCCTCGGTAGGCCCGGGCGCGGCCAACATGCTGACCGCTGCCGCGACCGCCACCGCCAACCGCATCCCGTTGTTGCTGTTGCCCGGCGACGTCTACGCCAGCCGCCAGCCCGACCCGGTGCTGCAACAGATCGAACAGTTCCATGACCTGAGCATCAGCACCAACGACGCCTTCAAGGCCGTCAGCAAGTACTGGGACCGCATCAACCGCCCCGAGCAGTTGATCAGCGCCGCGCTGCAGGCCATACGCGTGCTCACCGACCCTGCCGAGACCGGCGCCGTGACCCTGGCCTTGCCCCAGGATGTGCAGGCCGAGGCCCACGACTACCCCGACAGCTTCCTGGCGCGCCGCGTGCATCGCCTGGACCGTCGTCAGCCCAGTGCCGCATCGCTGGACGACGCGGTGGCGCTGCTGGCCGGCAAACGCAAACCGCTGATCATCTGCGGCGGTGGGGTGAAGTACTCCGGCGCCGCCGACACGTTGCAGGCCTTTGCCGAACGCTTCGACATCCCCTTCGCCGAAACCCAGGCCGGCAAAAGCGCCATCGTCTCCAGCCACCCCCTCAACGTCGGCGGCATTGGCGAAACCGGCTGCCTGGCCGCCAACCTGCTGGCCCGCGAGGCCGACCTGATCATCGGCATCGGCACCCGCTACACCGACTTCACCACCTCGTCCAAGTGGCTGTACCAGCACCCCGAGGTGCAGTTCATCAACCTCAACGTCAACGGCGGCGACGTGCTCAAGCTCGACGCCGTGCAGGTGCTGGCCGATGCCAAGCTGGGCTTGCAGCAATTGGCCGAGCCGCTGGCCCGCCAAGGCTACCGGGCCGGCTGGGGCAACCAGGTGATCGAAGCGCGCAGCCAGTACCACGCCGAGGTCGAGCGGGTGTATGCCGCTCAGTACAGCAGCGAAGACTTCAGCCCCGAGATCAGCGACCACCTGGACCCGGCCGTGCTGCGCGAGTTCATCGAACTGACCGGCTCGGCCCTGACCCAGAGCCAGGTGCTGGGGGTGATCAACCGTCAGCTCGACCCCGACGCGGTGATTGTCGCCGCCGCCGGCAGCCTGCCGGGCGACCTGCAACGGGTGTGGCAAAGCCGCAGCGTCAATAGCTACCACCTGGAATACGGCTACTCCTGCATGGGCTACGAGATCAACGCCGCGCTAGGCGTGAAGCTGGCCGAACCGGCGCGCGAGGTGTACGCGCTGGTGGGTGATGGCTCTTACATGATGCTGCACTCCGAGCTGGCCACCTCGATCCAGGAGCGCCGCAAGATCAACGTGCTGCTGCTGGACAACATGACCTTCGGTTGCATCAACAACCTGCAGATGGGCCATGGCATGGACAGCTTTGCCACCGAATTCCGCTACCGCAACCCGGAAACCGGCAACCTGGACGGCGGCTTCGTGCCGGTGGATTTCGCCATGAGTGCGGCGGCCTATGGCTGCAAGACCTACAAGGTCAGCACCCTGGAACAGTTGCACGCGGCCTTGCAGGACGCTCGCCAGCAGACGGTCTCGACCCTGATCGACATCAAGGTACTGCCCAAGACCATGGTCCACGGCTACCTGAGCTGGTGGCGGGTGGGCGTGGCCGAAGTCTCCACCAGCGCGCGCACGGCCCAGGCCAGGCACGAGCTCGACGAACAGCTGGCCAAGGCGCGCCAGTACTGACTTGCGACGACGGGGAAACGATCATGCGTATAGGACTTGTAGGCTACGGCCGCGGCGGTCGGGTGTTCCACGCCCCCATGCTCTCGAGTCTGGCCGATGCCACCTGGGTCGGCGTGGTCACGCGCTCGCCCGAGCGGCGCGCGCAACTGGCGGCGGATTATCCCGGGGTACCGGCCTTCGACACTTTGGCACAACTGGTGGAGGCGGGCGTGGACGCGGTGGTGATTTCCACCTCGCTCAAGGGCCGCCCGGGCCTGGTGCTGGAAGCCATCGAACACGGCGTGGCGGTGGTCAGCGACAAACCGTTCGCTGCCGACGCTGACCAGGGGCGGGTCTTGGTGCAGGCCGCCGAGCGTCAGGGCGTGCCCATCAGCGTGTACCAGAACCGTCGTTGGGATTCGGACTTCCTCACCGTGCGCAAGCTGGTGGACAGCGGCGCATTGGGCAAGGTGTCCCGCTTCGAATCGGCAGTGGAGCGCTTCGAGCCCGACAACCTGGGCAACGACAGTGGCGGTGGCTGGCTGCGTGATCTGGGCAGCCACCTGGTGGACCAGGCCCTGCAGTTGTTCGGCCCGGTGCAGCAGGTGTATGCCGAGCTTGAACAGCAAGCCGGGCAAAGCGTGGATCACGGCTTTTTCGTCTCCCTGACCCACGCCAGCGGGGTGGTCAGCCACTTGTTCGGCAACGGCTTGCAGAGCACGCCACGGCCACGCTTTCGCGTCAGCGGCGAGCATGGCAGTTACAGCGTCGAAGGCCTGGACGTGCAGAGCGAGCAGGCCGAGGCCGGCCTGACCCCGGCCACCGCCGGCGACAGCTGGGGCGTGGAGGAGCATCGGCGCTGGGGCTGGTTCGAGCAGGGCGGTGAGCGCGAGAAGGTCCCCTCCGAGCGCGGCAACTGGCCGGGGTTCTACCAGCAGTTGCAGGCGGCGGTCGACCAAGGCCAGGCGCTGCCCGTGGACGCCCGCGATGCGGTGCAGGCCCTGGTGATATTGGACGCCGCGCGACGCAGTGCCCAGCGCCGCGAAGTGGTGAAACTCGATGATGCAATTAAATTCTAATTTAATTTGATATGGAATTTATTTTCCACTAGAGTCAATTACAGGTTCCGACTTCACATGCAACGCGCCCCCGGCGCGACGCATGCAAATACCAAGCACAACAATAAAAAGGTGCCGTCGATGCAAACCTCTACCCCGCATGCCTCCGGCCTGCGCTCCACACGCACATCTCCCGTCCGCCGCCTGTGCCTTGCACTGGCCCTGTCACTGGCCAGCGGCGCGGCCCTGGCCGACCTCAAAGTGGGGGTGGCCATGTCGCAGTTCGACGACACCTGGCTCACCTACCTGCGCGAGGCCATGGGGGCCAAGGCCAAATCCCTGCCCGATGGCGTTTCGCTGCAGTTCGAAGATGCCCGTGGCGACGTGGTCAAGCAGCTCAGTCAGGTGGAAAGCTTCATCAGCCAGAAGGTCGACGCCATCATCGTCAACCCCGTGGACACCGCCGCCACCAAGCGCATCACCGACGAGGCCACCCAGGCCGGCATCCCGCTGGTGTACGTCAACCGCAGCCCCGATGACCCCAACCAGCCCAAGGGCGTGGTCGTGGTGGCCTCCGATGACATCAAGGCCGGCGAAATGCAGGCCCAGTACCTGGCCGACAAAATGGGCGGCAAGGGCAGTGTGGTGATCCTGTTGGGCGACCTGGCCAACAACTCCACGCAGAACCGCACCAAGGGCGTCAAGGAAGTGCTGGCCAAGTACCCCGGCATCAAGATCGATCAGGAACAGACCGGCATCTGGCTGCGCCAGAAAGGCATGGACCTGGTCAACGACTGGATCACCCAGGGTCGCGAGTTCAACGCCGTGCTGTCCAACAACGACGAGATGGCCATCGGCGCGGCCATGGCGTTGAAACAGGCCGGTGTCGAGAAAGGCAAGGTGCTGATCGGCGGCGTCGACGGCACTCCCGATGGCCTCAACGCCGTGAAGAAGGGTGATTTGGCCGTCTCGGTGTACCAGGACGCCAAGGGGCAGGCCGACGCCTCGGTGGAAGCCGCGGTGAAAATGGCCCACAAGGAAACCGTGGCGCCGCGCCTGATGGTCCCTTACCAGCTGATCACCGCCGACAACGCCGACCAGTTCAAACACTGATTGCCCGCCCGGCCTGTGGAGTGCACCTCGATGCTTGCCTATGCCAATGATCCAACCGAACATGAATGCCTGCTGGAAGTGGTGGGCGTGACCAAGCGTTTCCCCGGCGTGACCGCCCTGGACAACGTGCGCCTGAGCGTTCACCGCGGTGAAGTGCTGGCGCTGATGGGCGAGAACGGCGCCGGCAAGTCGACGCTGATGAAGATCATCGCCGGCATCCACCAGCCCGACAGCGGCGAGCTGCGTCTGCGCGGTGCGGCCATTGCCCTGGACAACCCCCTGGCGGCGCTGGAAGCGGGCATTGCCATGATCCATCAGGAACTCAACCTGATGCCGCACATGAGCATCGCCGAGAACATCTGGATCGGCCGTGAGCCGCTGTCGCCCTGGCACCTGGTGGACCACGGGGCCATGCACCGTGCCACCGCGCAACTGCTGGCGCGGCTGCGCATCGACCTGTCGCCGGACGACCTGGTGGGCGAGCTGAGCATCGCCTCGCGGCAGATGGTGGAGATCGCCAAGGCGGTGAGTTACAACTCTGACATCCTGATCATGGATGAGCCCACCTCGGCCATCACCGAGAAAGAAGTGGCTCACCTGTTTTCCATCATCCAGGATCTTAAGGCCCAGGGTAAGGCGATCGTCTACATCACCCACAAGATGGATGAAGTGTTTGCCATTGCCGACCAGGTGGCGGTGTTCCGCGACGGTTGCTTTATCGGTCAGTACCCGGCCAGCAGCCTGGACGGCGACCACCTGATCACCTTGATGGTGGGGCGCGAGCTGACCCAACTGTTCCCCCAGCGTACCCAGCCCTTGGGCGACGTGCGGCTGGCGGCCAGCAACCTGGGGTTGGCGGGTGTGTTCGAGGGCGTGTCGTTCGAACTGCGTGCGGGCGAGGTGCTGGGCATCGCCGGGCTGATGGGGGCTGGGCGCACCAACATCGCCGAGACCCTGTTTGGCATCACCCCGGCCACCCAGGGCGAGATCTTCGTCGACGGCCAGCCGGTGCACATGAACGCCCCCGGCCAGGCCATCGAACTGGGCATGGCCCTGCTCACCGAGGACCGCAAGTTGACCGGGCTGTTTCCGTGCCTGTCGGTGCTGGAAAACATGGAAGTGGCGGTACTGCCCAGCTACGTCGGCCATGGCTTCGTGCATCAGAAAGCCTTGCGGCTGCTGTGCGAGGACATGTGCAAGCGTTTGCGGGTCAAGACCCCGTCGCTGGACCAGTGCATTGACAGCCTGTCGGGCGGCAACCAGCAGAAAGCCCTGCTGGCGCGCTGGCTGATGACCAAGCCACGCGTGCTGATCCTCGACGAGCCGACCCGTGGCGTCGACGTCGGCGCCAAGGCTGAAATCTACCGCTTGATCGCGCAACTGGCCGACGAAGGCCTGGCAGTGATCATGATTTCCTCCGAACTGCCTGAAGTGCTGGGCATGAGCGACCGTGTGATGGTGATGCACGAAGGCCACATGACCGGCATCCTCGACCGCGCCGACGCCACCCAGGAACGCATCATGCACCTGGCCTCGGGCGTTACCGCAGCCGCCCCGCACCTTGATGCGCCAGCGCACGCCTGAACAAGGAACTGACCATGACTACCCTGACTGAAAACAAACCTGTCGTCGCGCCGCCCAACCGTTCGCGTCGGCGCATGCCCACCGAGCTGAGCATCCTGCTGGTGCTGATCGGCATTGGCCTGGTGTTCGAGATCTTCGGCTGGATCGTGCGTGACCAGAGCTTCCTGATGAACTCCCAGCGCCTGGTGCTGATGATTCTGCAGGTGTCGATCATCGGCCTGATCGCCATTGGCGTTACCCAGGTGATCATCACCACGGGTATCGACCTGTCCTCAGGCTCGGTATTGGCGCTGTCGGCCATGGTGGCTGCCAGCCTGGCGCAGAGTTCGGACTATGCCCGGGCGGTGTTCCCGCATCTCACCGACCTGCCGGTGTGGGCGCCGGTGATCGCGGGGCTAGGGGTGGGGTTGTTGGCAGGGGCCATCAACGGCAGCATCATCGCCATGACCGGCATCCCACCCTTCATCGCCACCCTGGGCATGATGGTCTCGGCCCGTGGCCTGGCGCGGCTGTACACCGAAGGGCAACCCATCAGCATGCTCTCGGACAGCTACACGGCCATCGGCCGCGGGGCGATGCCGGTGATCATCTTTTTGGTGGTGGCGGTGATCTTCCATATCGCCCTGCGCTATACGCGCTACGGCAAGTACACCTACGCCATCGGCGGCAACATGCAGGCGGCACGTACCAGCGGCATCAACGTCAAGCGTCACCTGATCATCGTCTACAGCATCGCCGGCCTGCTGGCGGGCCTGGCCGGGGTGGTGGCCTCGGCACGGGCGGCCACGGGCCAGGCGGGCATGGGCATGTCCTATGAACTGGACGCCATCGCCGCCGCAGTGATCGGCGGCACCAGCCTGGTGGGCGGGGTAGGGCGCATCAGTGGCACGGTGATCGGCGCGCTGATCCTTGGCGTGATGGCATCTGGCTTCACTTTTGTCGGTGTCGACGCCTATGTGCAGGACATCATCAAGGGCCTGATCATCGTGGTGGCGGTGGTGATCGACCAGTACCGTAATAAACGCATACTCAAACGCTGATTGGCGTGCGGCTTTTTGCCTGCGTGGCACCGACCCTGGTGCTGCGCGGGCTTTTTTGTGTTTGCAAGCTTATGCCAGCTCGTTCGCAGGTGATGGCAACATTTTTTTCGGGTTGGGTAGCGGCTTGTCAGGTATTTTGCGGCTGCCTAATACATCCGATTGCGTTTATATAGCGGTTATTGGTCAAATCCACCTTCAATTCAGTTGCTGCGCGCGAAAACCGGCCTTAGACTGCCGCCCCTCATAAATTGAGTGCCAGTTGGCGCTTGAAGAATTCCGTGAGGTCGGGCGCTGCCCGGTCACACTACTTGCTTCGCCTTAATGCACGTATTTTTTATAGAGAAATCAATGACAAAGGAAAAGTTGCTGGCCATGCCGGCCGATGACTACATGAATGCCGAGCAACTGGCATTCTTCACCGGGCTGCTGCAGGCGCTGAAGGTGGAAACCCACGAGCGCATTGAGCAGAGCCGCATTGCCATCGAAAGCCTGGACACCCCGGCCGACCCGGCTGACGCCGCTTCGGTTGAAGAAGAGCGCCACTGGCTGGTGAACGTCATCGACCGCGACCAGCGTTCCCTGCCGCAACTGGAGCAGGCCCTGGGTCGCATCGCTGACGAAAGCTTTGGCTGGTGTGATGACAGCGGCGAGCCGATCGGCCTGAAACGCCTGCTGATCAGCCCGACCACCAAGTACTGCATTGAAGCGCAGGAACGTCACGAGCAGATCGACAAGCACCAGCGTCAGGCGTAAACGCTACGCTGCTGTTGGCTGCAATTTCTGTGGGACCTGGCGAAGCTGGGGAAGCGCACGGCTCGATAATTCGGGCGGCTGCTTCCCGAGCTTCGCCCGGTCCCACAGGCGTTTGTGCTGTGGCTAGAAATGCCTGCCGTACCGCGGACTGCTTTTGCTTCCGTGAGGCCTTTGATCTTGATTGTGTGCCCCCGTTAGAGCCCAGGGCCGACCGGAGACGTCGGTCAAGCGGCCTTCAGCGTAGCTGAAGGAGACGGAACCGGAGGCGCTTCTATTCCGGGCCGTCGTCCGCTTGATCGACGTCGGAGGGAGGGGACCCGGAGCGAAGCGTAGGGACCGGGCTCGGGGGCAAGCCTTTTTTGGTTACTTTTTTTGGCGTTTGAAAAAAAGTGACCCGCCGTAAGGGCGGAAAGGTGATTCAGCATCGCTGGTGATAATGGATATGCTCACGGTGTTTGTATCCCGCTTCTGCGGATGCTGGACATATCCATTATCTAGGGTGCGACCACCGGCGGTTTCGCCCTTACGGCGAGTCACTTTTTGGCAGTCGCCCCAAAAAGTAACCAAAAAGGGCTCGCCCCGAGCCTGGGCCCTACGCTGCGCTCCGGGTCCCCTCCCTACGGCGTCGATCAAGCGGACGACGGCCCGGAATAGAAGCGTCTCCGGTTCCGTCTCCTTCAGCTGCGCTGAAGGCCGCTTGATCGACGCCTTCGGTCGGCCCTTGGCTCTAACGGGGCCTAAGATCAAGATCAAAAGCCAGAGCAACAGCAAGATCAAAAGCGAAAGCCAAAGCAGTGCGCTCGCTGAGCGCTTTCGCTGCCGCGCCTAACGGCATAATACGTTCGTCCTTTGCTACCAAGTGATCATAGCCAATTGCCATTACTTGACGTTTAATGACGTCAAAACAACGACAATAGCTATGGAGTACCTGCCATGACGAGAGACGGATCTCTGCTCGACACTGCCCCGCCACAAGCGCCAGCTCGCACATTCTCCTGGCTTCCAGCCCTACAAAGCCTGGCCCTGCTAGGCCTGCTTGCCGCCACGGCCTTCGCCCAATTGCCGTTCTACCTGGCCGCACCCGCCGCCTTGCTGTGCCTGTGGCTGCCCCGCCTGGGCAGGCCGACCCCCATACCTGCCGCCGTTGGCCCCGACCCCGTCGCCCGCTTGACCCGCGACCTGTCGCACACCACCAGCCACAACGCCCTGTCCGCCGCCGGCGTGGCCTTCTCCGTGCGTCAACTGGCGGCGCGGGTGCAGTCGCAACTGGGGGCCGCAGCGCAGATCGTCAGCAGCGCCGAAGTGATGATCGGCACCGAACAGGCCACCTCGCAGCTCAGCCAACAAGCCCTGGGCGCCGCCAGCGAGGCGCATCGCCATGGCGTGGCCGGGCGCGAAGTGCTGGCCGAGTCCATCCATCGCATGCATCAGCTCAGCGAACGCGCCACCGCCAGTCGCGAGTTGATCGAAGCCCTCAGCCAGCGCAGCGAGGACATCCAGCGGGTGACCGCGGTCATTCAGTCCATCGCCAGCCAGACCAACCTGCTGGCGCTCAACGCCGCTATCGAGGCAGCCCGGGCGGGCGAATACGGCCGCGGCTTTGCCGTGGTGGCCGATGAAGTGCGGGGCCTGGCAGGGCGCACCGCCTCGGCCACCGAGGAGGTGGGGCAAATGGTGGCCGATATTCAGTTGCGCACCGCCCAGGTGGTGGAGCAGATCCGGCAGTTGGCCGCCGACCTGGGCGAGGGCGTGGTGCAGGTTGAGCACACGGGCGAGCAATTGGAGACCATCGCGGCCTTGGCGGCGGGGGTGGAAACCCAGGTGGGCGAGATCGCCCGGGGCGCCGAAACCAACCGTGAGCAGCTGGCCAGTTTGTTCCAGGCGGTGGAGCAGATGCGCGAGGACCTTGCGGTCAGCGACGGCCAGACCCGCAGCCTGGCCGAGGCCGCTGCGCAGATGGAAGCCCAGGCAGAGCGCATCAGTGAGCGTCTGGCCGAAGTCGGCCTGGACGATTATCACCAGCGTATCTACGACCTGGCTCGTGAGGGCGCGGTGCAGATTGCTGCCCAGTTCGAGCGGGATGTGGAGCAGGGGCGCGTCAGCCTGGATGACCTGTTCGATCGCACCTACCAGCCGATCGCCAATACGCAGCCAGCCAAGTTCCACACCCGCTTCGATCGCTACGCCGACCAGGTGTTACCCGCTATCCAGGAACCGCTGCTCAGCCGTCATGAGGGCCTGGTGTTCGCCATTGCCTGCACGCCGCAAGGCTACGTGCCCACGCACAACAAGGCCTTCAGCCAGCCGCTGACCGGCGACCAGGCCCACGACACGCTGCACAACCGAACCAAGCGCCGCTTCGATGACCGCACCGGGTCGCGCTGCGGCAGCCATCAGCAAGCGATGCTGCTGCAAACCTATACCCGTGACACGGGCGAGCTGATGCATGACCTGTCGGTGCCGATCACCGTGAAAGGGCGGCATTGGGGCGGGTTGCGGCTCGGTTACGTGCCGCAAAAAGCGCGAGGTTAACCTCGCTTTGTTACCGTTGTGGTAACGCAGCTGTACCAGGATGGGGTATTTGTGGGGCAGTGCCAGGCACTATAATGGCCCATACAGTTAATTTGCTTATGAACTCTCGGGGGGCAATCATGCAAAGCAAAGTCGACGTTGCCGTGATGATCGGCAGCGGCGTACCGGCCAGCCTCCAGGCCATTGGCAGTCGTGTATGTTGGGTTGTATTGGTAAACGGCGAGCGGCGCGGCACCGCTTACGCGAGCCGCGCTGAAGCCGAGGAATGCCGCACTGCCTGGATGGCTCAACTGGCCGTCGATCCCACCCTGCTGGAAACCCGCTACGCCTGCTGATGCAGGCGCAGGTTCAATTCGTCGATGGGAATGGCCCAGTCGCCCCCATCGGCGCGCAACTCTTCTTTCAGGAAGCTGGCCTGGCGTTCGTTCCAGAACGGCGCATCGATCAATTTCACGTCCGCCGGCAACGGGTGGGCACTGATGAACCGGTCGATGCTGGCGGGGTCACCGTCCAGTCCCAATTGCTCGAACAGGGTGCCCAGATTGGTTTGTTCGGTTTCCATGTCATCTCCTTGGCAGCCGGTGCTGCACGCTGAATGCGGTCTGCTTAAGCTATGAAAAGTTTCATGCAAAAGAGTTCGATCGGGCTCTAAACCTTATTCCAGAGCGGCCGACAAGGTGGCTTCAAAAATGGAATAAGGATTTTCGCTGTGAAGAGTCTGATTCAACTGCTGGCTGTGGCCGTGATCGCATCGCTGGCGGGCTGTGTGTCCTACACCCCCTCGGGACCCATTGGCGCCCCCTTGGCCAAGGCGCCAGCCACGTTGCCCATGGGCGCCCAGGTGGCCGACGTGGTGGTCAGCGTGCCCAAGCTCAATGACGCCAAGCGTGGCGTGATCGGTCAGCAATTGACTGACCAGATTACCCAGTACGTGGGCTTGAGCGATTACTTCCACCAGGTGGTCAGCTTCCCGGCCAAGGCCGCGGGGGACGACGTGGTGCTCAAATTCGACTTCACCCACCTGTACGGCCATCGCGGCATGCATCCGGCGTACCTGCCAGGCGCGCTGTTGACCCTGACCATCTGGATCTGGGTGGATGGTCCGATCTATACCGATACGCTCGACCTGTCGGGCACCCTCACTATCGAAGATGCCCACGGCAAGCCCTTGGCCAAGGTGCAGGACAGCGTTGACCTGAAACGCAACATTGGCCTGTACGACCGCGAATACTGGGCGCCGACCCTGGGCAGGCCGCAAATGCGCGAACTGGTGGCCAAGCTGTTGGCCGATGGCACCGCCAAACTGCCCAAGCCAGAGGTCGCTGCCCATGAGTAAGTGGCGACTGCTGTGCCTGCTGATGCTGACCCAACTGGGCGGCTGTCTGTCCTACGCCCATCATGATGTGGCGCAGGTGGGGCAGTGGCCGCCGGTGGCGCCTGACTCGGCGCACAAGCCGCGCGTCTACGTCAGCTTGGTCGCCGAGCATCAGTTCAACGGTACGCCAGCAGCGGGCGGCGTCGATGCCGTGCGCTGGCAGCAGGCGCTGGTGGATACCTACAGCGCCTCGGGGCTGTTCCAGCAGGTGACCACGCAGAAGGTCGAGTCGGACGTCTATGCCCAGGCTCATCTGCTCAACCAGGAGAAAGGTGTGTTGGCCATGGCCTACATCACCGGTTTCACGCTGTTCCTGGTGCCGTCGAAGTTCGACAACGTGCTGACCCTGGAGACGGTTTACAAGGACCGCGACGGTAAGGTCCTGGGCACGGTGCGCAAAAGCGAGACGATCACCACCTGGATGCAGACGCTGTTGATCTTCGCGGCACCGTTCAATCCTGGCCCGGACGCGGTCATCCGGGAATTGGCGCAGAGCTCGCTGCAAGAGGCGCTGCAACGCAAGCTGATCTGACGCCTCAGGCGTCGGTATCGATGCTGCGTGAATCGGTGTTCTGCACATCCGCCGTCTGTTGCGGGCGCGCCGGCACCGTGGTGGCCAGGTCCCGGGCGATGTTGGCCGCCATCATGCTGGCGCGGGCGCGGATCAGCGCCAGGTTGCGCTCGGCCACGCTGTGATATTCGGCGCTCTGGGCGGCCATGAACTCGTGCAGTTCCCGGCGCGCCTGACTCTTGAGTTGGGCGACTTTCTGGTTATGCTCGCGGGTGCGGCGCCGGGCTGCCGTTTGCTGGGCCGCCTGACGCTTGGCTGCGGCAGCCTTGCTGGCGGCGGCCTCGGCATCGGCGCGTAATTTGGCAGCATCTTCGCCAATCAGGCCGAACAGCGTGTTGACCGGGGTGATGTCCATCATGGCGTCCACTTCCTGGGAGTTTGCCCATTGTATCGGCGGCGCTACAAAGTCCTTTAGCAGGTTTCCAGATGGCGGGCCAGGTTGCATGCGGCCAGATGGTTTTGCCTGAACCCCAGTATTCGCCCGGTGGCAGCCTCGCGGATATGGAAGAAGTCGCGCCCGGCCGGAATCACTTGGTAGCGCGGCGCACAACGGTAGCCCCGCAGGCCCTTGAGCCGGTACAATGCAACGCCGAAGTCGATAGTTGCGTCCGGCGTGTCGATATTTTCTCGACGGCTTTCCATTGAATCGTGCATATTCGTTCCTTCCCGTGGGGCGCCCTGGGCACCGACTGCCTGCTACGCTGACCCCCATGGTCGAGCGAGTTGCATAGCTATCGCACTTTTTACTTCGTCACGATGTAGGAAAAGGCACTTTTGTCTGCGGCGTATTGCTGATTCCCGTGATCGGGCAATGCCTGACATGTCCGGGTGTTTTTTCCTTCAAGGGCAGTCGCTATCTGCGAGCGTCCCCAGCGGATGCTTTCCTTTAGTCTTGCGCAGCGGCGGGCCGCCGCACGGCTTGCCCATGGACTTGTTTTTTGTTGTTCCGCGCCTTGGTTTTCGGGTGTGGACAGGTTCAGTTCAACTGTCTATCTCACGCCAGACAGTGTTTTCATTTCGAGGATTTTTTAATTGGCAGTAAGTAATCTGGAAATGCACGCCTTGTTCGTGCTGGGCGATCTTCGCGCCAAACTGGTGAAACTATTTCAATCGCGTTTCGTGTATGTCACCGAACAAACGGCCGAAGGTATTTACATGGCCGAGATCGACACCGAGAGTGCGCTGGTGGTGGACGACAAGCCCCGCCTGGAACTCAAGGTCGGCGACCATTTCCGCGCCGCGGTATTGCCCAGCCGTGAAGGCGGGAAGTTTGAAATCAAGTTCCGTGAGATCAAGTTGGCGGTGTATGGCCTGGGCGAATACGCCTTTGTCAGTACGGCCGACGGCGAAGGCATTGTCTTCAAGGAAAGCCAGACCGTGGTCATGGTGTTCGCCGCCAAGGAACAATTGCAGGGCGGCCTGGCCAAAACCTTGAAAGCAGCGTCTTCCAAGGCGGCCAAGTTTCGCAAGGGCGAGTTGACGTTCAAACCCAGCGAGTAACGCGTGGGCGGTGGTCTACAGTCAGTGGGTGCTGACTGTAGAGGCCTTGCCGATGAAAGTGATACTCCCCGTGGTGTTCTGGTGCCTGACGCTGCTGGCCGCTCCCGTGCGCGCCGCGCCTGCCCCCATCCATTTTGCCGACCTTAATTGGGAAAGCGGCAGCCTGATCACCGAAATCCTGCGGCTGGTGGTGGAGAAGGGCTACGACTTGCCCACGGATACCCTGCCGGGTACCACCATCACGCTTGAGACGGCGCTGGCGAAAAACGACATTCAAGTCATCGCCGAAGAGTGGGCGGGGCGCAGCCCGGTCTGGGTCAAGGCCGAGGCCGCCGGCCAGGTCAAGGGCCTGGGCAACCTGGTGGACGGTGCCACCGAAGGCTGGTGGGTGCCCGAATACGTGATCAAGGGCGACCCCGCACGGGGCCTCAAACCCCTGGCGCCGGACTTGAGCAGCGTCAGCGACCTGCCGCGCTACAAGGATGTGTTCCGTGACCCCGAGGAGCCGGGCAAGGGCCGTTTCCTCAACAGCCCTATCGGCTGGACGTCAGAAGTGGTCAATGGCCAGAAGCTCAAAGCCTACGGGCTGACTGACAGCTACACCAATTTCCGCTCCGGCAGCGGCGCGGCGCTGGATGCCGAGATCAGCTCGTCGATCAAGCGTGGCCAGCCGGTGCTGTTTTATTACTGGTCACCCACGCCGTTGCTGGGCCGCTACAAGCTGGTGCAGTTGCAGGAGCCGCCGTTCGACGCCGAGGCCTGGAAAACCCTGACCCAGGCCGACAACCCCACGCCACGGCCGACGCGTTCGCCTCCGTCGATCCTGTCGGTGGGGGTATCGTCGGCGTTCGCCCATGATTACCCGCAGTTGGCGACGTTCTTTGCGCAGGTCAAACTGCCCATCGACGACCTGAACAAAGCGCTCGCCAGCATGAGCGAAGCTCACCAGCCGCCACGGCAGGCGGCCACCGCCTTCCTCAAAGCCCATCCCGATCTGTGGCGCAGCTGGGTGCCGGAACCTGTCGCCGCCAAGGTCGCGGCGGCCTTGTAGGGATTCACGCTGTGGCAGACTCACCGCGCCGCCTGTGACGCAGCCTGTCGGCAGCTGCTACGAGGGCACGTACGCCTTGTCAATTGCGGCGTCTGCATCGCGGCCAAGGCCGGCTCCTACCACGGACGATGCAGGAGCGGACTTTAGTCGCGATGCAGACAACGCGGTTTCAAGACAGTTGCTGCCACAGAAGCGGGGTACACACTGTGGGAGCGGGTTCTACCCGCGAAAAGAACACCGCGTAGTATCTGACGCCCCGTGGTGTCCTTTTCGCGGGTAGAACCCGCTCCCACAAAGACGGTTGCTGCCACAGGACGGCGTCGTCAGCATCGCGGCCAAGGCCGGCTCCTACCACGCACGGCGTAGGAGCCGACTTTAGTCGCGATGCCGGCAACACGGTCCCAAGACAACCGCGATTCAGTCGCGGCTGCTGACTTCACCCGGCACCGGCTCGCCTGCCATGCGCTTGCGGAACAACGCCGCACGCGCCAGCAGCAGGGTGGTGACCGGCACGGTGATCGCCAGCAGGATCGGAATCAGCCAGGCGTGCAGCACCGGCCCGTGCGCAAGCCCGGAAAAGAACAGCACCGACGCCAACGCCACGCACCAGGCCCCCAGGGTCGAGGCCAGGGCAGGCGGGTGCATGCGCTGGAAGTAGTCCTTCAGCCGCACCAGGCCAATGGCCCCCAGCAAGGCGAACAGGCTGCCCAGCAATAGCAGCAGGCCGACCGCCAGCTGAATCCACACCGGCATCTCGTTCATTCGATCACCTCGCCGCGCAGCAGGAATTTGGCCAGGGCAAACGAGCCGACAAAGCCAAACAGGGCAATCAGCAGCGCCGCCTCGAAGTAGGTCTCGCTGGCGTAGCGAATGCCCAGCGCCAGCATGGTCAGCATGCCCAGCAGGTTGAGGTAGTCCAGTGCCAATACCCGGTCCTGGGCCGAAGGGCCCTTGAACAGTCGGTACAAGGTCAGCACCATGGCCAGGGCAAAGATGGCCAGGCTCAGGACGATGGCGTGGTCGAGCAGGGCACTCATTCGAAGATCTCCATCAGCGGACGCTCGTAGGTGGTCTTGAAGTGCTCGATAAAGCGCGCCTCGTCCTGCAAATCGAACACGTGCAACAGCAGGATGCTGCGGTCCAGCGCCAGCTCTGACCAGACCGTGCCCGGTACTACCGTGGTGATGGTCGACAACGCCGCCAGGCCGCTGGCATCACGCAGGTCCAGGGGTACTTTGACGAACGTCGAGCGCGGCGGCCGGCGGCCCAGGTTCAGCACGCCCCAGGCCACTTGCAGGTTCGACACCACCACGTCGATGCCGACGCGGCCCAGCAGGCGCAGGATCACCCAGGGTTTGCGGATGCGCACCGGCTGCGGGCGCAATGAGCGCATCAGCAGCGGTGCCAGCACCCCCAGCAGCACCGCCAGGATCAGATTGCCGGCGCTCAGCGACACATTCAGCAGCAGCCACAGCAGGGCACAGGCCAACGACAGCAGCGGGGCAGGAAACAGGCGATTCATGGGCGCACCTGGGCCGTCATCACGGCGTTGATGTAGTGACTGGGGTCATCCAGCCCGGCGGCCGTGGCTTGCACGTAGCCCAGCAGCGCTTCGCCCTGCACTGTCAGCAGCAGGCACAACCCCAGCAGCACGACGATGGGAATGCATTCGAACCGCCGCAGCAGCGGCGAGGGGCGCTCTTGCGGGGTCCAGAAGCGCTGGATGCCGACGCGGGTCATGGCCAGCAAGGTGCCCAGCCCGGAGAGGATCAACAACGTCACGAGGGTCCACGCCGCAGGACTGGCATCGATGAACAGCACGCGGATCAGGTTGAGCTTGGCGATGAAACCCGACAGCGGCGGCATGCCGATCACCAGCAGGGCGCAGGCGATGTAGCTCAGGCCCAGGAAGGCCATGGTCCAGGGGATCACTTGGCCGACCACCGCTTTCTGTTCGTCATCCAGGTTGATGCCCTTGGGCGGGTGCAGGGACTCCACCGGGCGCGGCAGCAGGTCGCTGTCATCCTCAAGGGGCAGGTCGTTGGCCGAGCGCGAGCGCTCGATCAGTTCGGCCAGCAGGAACAGCGCGCACAGCGCCAGGGTGGAGCTGACCAGATAGAACAGCGCGCCCGCTGTAATGGCCGTGACTCCAAAACCGATGGCCGCCAGCAGCGTGCCCGCCGACACCAGGATGCTCAGGCTGGCCATGCGCTCCAGGCGCTGGGCCGCCAGCACGGCAATGCCGGCGACAGCGATGGTGGCCAGGCCGCCGGCCAGCAGCCAGTCGCCACCAAAGTGCGCCGAGGCGCCGGCCTGGCTGGAAAACAGCAGGGTCCACAGGCGCAGCAGGGTATACACGCCCACCTTGGTCATGATCGCGAACAGCGCCGCCACCGGCGCACTGGCTGACGCATAGGCCGGCACCAGCCAGAAATTCAGCGGCCACATGCCGGCCTTGGCCAGGAAGGCGGTAGCCAGGATAGCCACGCCTGCGTGCAACAGGCCCAGGTCGGCAGCCGGCACTTGCGGGATCTTCACCGCCAGGTCGGCCAGGTTGAGCGTGCCGGTGACCCCGTAGATCATCGCCGCGCCAATCAGGAACAGCGACGAGGCCAGCAGGTTGATGGCGATGTAGTGCAAACCCGACGACACCCGTGCCCGCCCCGAACCATGCAGCAGCATGCCGTAGGACGCCGCGAGCAACACTTCGAAGAATACGAACAGGTTGAACAAGTCCGCAGTGAGAAAGGCGCCATACAGACCCATCAACTGGATCTGGAACAAGGCGTGAAAGCTGGCGCCTGCCCGGTCCCAGCGCGCCGTGGCAAACAACAGCGCAGCACTGGCGACAATCCCGGTTAGCACCAGCATCAGCGCCGACAGCCGATCGAGCACCAGCACGATGCCGAACGGCGCTGGCCAGTTGCCGGGCAGGTACACGCCGATGGCGGTGGACTGATCCTGCTGCTGCGCACCGTGCAGCAGCACGGCGGCAATGCCCAGCCCGGCAAAGGTGGACAGCAGGTTGATCCGCGCCTTCAGCGGGCGATGTTTTTCACCCAGCAACAGCATCACGGCGGCGGTCAGCAGCGGCAACAGGATGGGCGCGATCAGCAGCGCAGGCATCAGGCTCATTCGCCGCGCTCCCGGCCGTCCACATGGTCCGTGCCGGTCAGGCCGCGGGAGGCCAGCAGTACCACCAGGAACAGTGCCGTCATGGCGAAGCTGATGACGATCGCGGTCAGCACCAGCGCCTGGGGCAGGGGATCGGTGTAGTTGAGCAGGTCCTGGGGCACGCCGTCCTTGATGATCGGCGGCTTGCCGATAAACAGGCTGCCCATGCTGAAGATGAACAGGTTGACCCCGTAGGACAGCAGGCACAGCCCCATGATCACCTGGAAGGTACGTGGCCGCAGGATCAGCCATACCCCTGAGGCGGCGAGCACGCCGATGGCGATTGCAATGACTTCTTCCATCAGGCACTCCCGGGCGTTGGGGTCACGGGCTTGGGCAGCGCCGTGGGTTTATGGGCGCGCACCGATTGGTGCGCGAGGGCAGTGAGGATCAGTAATGTCGAGCCCACCACCACGCAGAACACGCCGATGTCGAAGAACAGCGCGCTGGCCACGTGCACCTCGCCCAGCACGGGCAGGTGCAGGTGGGCGGTGTGGGTGGTCAGGAACGGGTAGCCCAGCAGCATCGCACCGATGCCGGTCAGGGTGGCGCACAGCAGCCCCACGCCCATCCAGCGCTGCGGCCGCAGGCGCATGTGCGCCTCTACCCACTGGGTGCCGGCCACCATGTACTGCAGGATGAACGCCACCGCCATCACCAGCCCGGCGACAAAGCCGCCCCCCGGCTGGTTGTGGCCACGCATGAACAGGTACATGGACACCACCAGCGCGATGGGCAGCAACAGGCGCACCAGCACCGCGGGCACCATCATGAAGCCCAGCGCGGTATCGCTGGCGTGGCGCGGGTTGACCAGGTCGGTGACCACGTCGGGCGCCAGCAGGCGTTGCTGGGCGGGCAATTGGATGCTTTCGCGGGGCGGCCGGAAGCGGCGCAGCAGGGCGTAGATGGCCAGCGCGGTGGCGACCAGCACGGTGATCTCGCCCAGGGTGTCGAAACCGCGGAAGTCCACCAGCATGACGTTGACCACGTTGCTGCCGCCGCCCTCGGGCAGGGCTCGGCGCAGGTAGAACTCGGAAATCACATTGGGCGTGGGCCGGGTCAGCATGGCGTAGGACAGCGCGGCCATGCCGCCGCCCACCGCCACCGCCAGCAGCAGGTCGCGCAGGCGCCGCAGCCGTGCCCGGCCTTCGCTGCCGGGCAGCGGCAGGGCGTCTTCGATGCGTCGTGGCAGCCAGCGCAGGCCCAGCAGGATCAGCACCGTGGTGACTACTTCTACCACCAGTTGCGTCAGGGCCAGGTCCGGTGCCGAGAACCAGATGAAGGTGACGCAGGTCATCAGCCCGCAGACGCTGACCATGGTCAGCGCCGCCAGCCGGTGATACTTGGCCTGCCAGGCGGCGCCCAGGGCGCAGGCAATGGCGATCAGCCACAGGGCGACGAATACCCCGGAGCCGGCGATCTTGGGGCGCGTGCCCCAGGCCAGGCCGGAGTGCAGCAACGGCAGCAGGCCGGCTACCACGGCCACCAGTACCAGCATGAACAGCTGCGTTTGCAGGCGCCGGGTGGTCAGCAGCCGTTCGCAGCGTTTGGCCAGACGCATCATCAGCACCAGGCTGCGCTCGAACAGTCGTTTGCCATTCAGGCGGCCCACCAGCGGTGGCTGTTGCAGGCGGCCGCGGCGCAGCTGCCCGCGCAGCAGCAGGTACAGCACGATGCCGGCGGCCATGGCGATCAGGCTCATGATCAGCGGCGCATTGAAACCGTGCCAGATCGCCAGGCTGTAGGCCGGCAACTCGCCGCCCACCACCGGCAGTGCGGCAGCGGCCAGCAGCGGGCCCACCGATTGCGCGGGGAAGATACCGACCACCAGGCACAGCATCACCAGCAGTTCCACCGGGGCGCGCATCCAGCGGGGCGGTTCGTGGGGTACGTGGGGCAGGTCGGTGGCGGGCGGCCCGAAGAATACGTCGGCGGTAAAGCGCAGCGCGTAGACCACGCTGAACGTGCCGGCCAGGGTGGCCACCGCCGGCAGCGCGGCCTCGACCCAGGCGGTGGAGGTGATAAACACGGTTTCGGCGAAGAACATTTCCTTGGACAGGAACCCGTTCATCAACGGCACCCCGGCCATGGCGGCGCTGGCTACCATGGCCAGGGTGGCGGTAAACGGTATCAGCCGGAACAGCCCGCTCAGGCGACGGATGTCGCGGGTGCCGCTTTCATGGTCAATGATGCCCGCGGCCATGAACAGCGAGGCCTTGAAAGTGGCGTGGTTGAGGATGTGGAACACCGCCGCCACGGCGGCCAGCGGGCTGTTGAGCCCCAGCAGCAGGGTGATCAGCCCCAGGTGGCTGATGGTGGAGTAAGCCAGCAGGCCCTTGAGGTCGTTCTGGAACATTGCTGCGTAGGCGCCCAGCAACAGGGTGCAGGCCCCGGCGCCGCTGACAATCCAGAACCACTGCTCGCTGCCCGACAGTGACGGCCACAGCCGCGCCAGCAGGAACACCCCGGCCTTGACCATGGTGGCCGAGTGCAGGTAAGCCGACACCGGCGTCGGCGCCGCCATGGCGTGGGGCAGCCAGAAGTGGAAGGGGAACTGCGCGCTTTTGCTCAAGGCGCCGATCAGGATCAGCGTCAGCAAAACCGGGTAGAGGTGGCTGGCGCGGATTTGCTCGCCGGCCGCCAGCACCGTGTCCAGGTCGTAGCTGCCCGTGACCTGGCCCAGCAGCAATACGCCGGCCAGCAGGCACAGGCCGCCCGCGCCGGTGACGGCCAGGGCCATGTAGGCGCCGCGGCGCGCGTCGGCGCGGTGGTGCCAGTAGCCGATCAGCAGGAACGAGAACAGGCTGGTCAGTTCCCAGAAGAACACCATTTGCACCAGGTTGCCGGAAATCACCAGGCCCAGCATGGCGCCCATGAACGCCAGGAAAAAGGCAAAGAAACGCGGCACCGGATCGTCCGGCGACATGTAATAGCGCGCATACAGCGACACCAGCGTGCCGATGCCCAGCACCAGCAGCGAGAACAACCAGGCAAAGCCGTCCATGCGCAGCGTCAGGTTCAGGCCCAGGCTGGGCAGCCACGCATAGGTTTCACGGATGACGCCGCCATGGGCTACCTGCGGGTACATCAAGGCCACGGCGACAGTGCCAGTCAGGGCCACAAGACCCGCCAGAATGGACTCGCGGTTACGCGCATCATGGGGCAGCACGGCTGCCAGGCAGCTACCGATAAAGGGCAGAAGCAGTAGAACTATCAATGACATAGTGGTCTGATCTGCTGGAGTGGATTAAGGATCATACGGGGGCAGGCGGGCATCACCAACCATGAATCTGTGGCAGAACCCTACAATAGTGGTCTATTTGCCAGCTTTTTCATGACAAAATTTTACAAGACCGATCCCATCGTAGCCGCTGCCGAAGGCTGCGCTGGCCCTACGCCACGCTGGAGAGCATCAGGGCTCACGCGGGCCAGCGCAGCCTACGGCAGCGGCTACAGTGTTGTGCGCGCTGTGATGCAATATACTGCGCACATTTGCCCCCGGAGCCGTTCCCCGTGCCCCCAGACTCCCCCGCTCGCGCTTCAGTGCTGCAACACGTCAGCCTCAACGTGCGCCGCTTGCGCCACGCCGCAGGCTTGAGCCAGAGCACCCTGGCCGAACGCTCCGGGGTCAGCCGACGCATGCTGGTGGCCATCGAAGCGGGCGAGAAAAACGTCAGCCTCGGCACCCTCGACCGTGTCGCCGAAGCGCTGGACGTGGTGTTCAGCGACCTGATCCGCGCGCCTGACAATGGCGACCGTGGCCGCATCAACGAAGTGGCCTGGGCCGGCAGCCAGCCGGGCAGCAAGGCGGTGTTGCTGGCCAGTGCCCCGGCGCGGCGCGAGGTGGAGTTGTGGGAGTGGTGCCTGGCCCCTGGCGAACACTACCAAAGCAGCTGCGATGCCGAGGGTTTCAGCGAGCAATTGTTTGTCTACGAAGGTTGCCTGACCCTGGAAATCGATGGCACCTTGCGACAGATTGCGGCCGGCGAGTTCTTCATGTTCGCCAGCCACCGCGCCCATGGCTATCGTAACGAGGGTGAGGTGGCGGTGCGGTTTGTGCGCAACGTAGTGTTTTAAAGCGCTTCTCTGCCATCGGGGTGTTTGGGTAGCATGTGCGCATTCGCGTAGAAGGCAGTGAAAAATGACAGATTCCCCCGAGCGTTCCACGCAGCGGCTGTACGTGCTGCAGTACCCCGGCGCTGAACCCTCCTGCACGGTCGGGCTGACCGATCTGTTCGCACGCGCGCGGCAAGTGGCGGTCGAACTGGGCATGGCGAAAACGTCAGGCCTGCAGGTCGAGCCCTTGACCCTCGACGATCAGGACGCTGCCCCCAGCGTGATCTTCGTGCCGGCCTTGACGGGGCAGGGCACACCCGACCCCCAGGCGCTGGCGCCGTGGGTGGCCGCGCTCAGGCGTTGGCACGCCGCAGGCGCGGTGCTGATGGCGGTGTGCTCCGGGACATGGCTGCTGGCCATGGCCGGACTGCTGCAAGGGCGCAGGGCCACCCTGCACTGGGACCAGGCCATGAGCCTGGCGGTGCATTATCCGCAGATCAAGGTGCTGCCCCATGAGCCGGCGGTGGACGAGGGTGACGTGGTCACCTCCTCGGGCACCCTGGCCTGGCAGGAACTGGGTCTGGCCGTGCTGGCCCATTACTGGGGCGCCTCGCTGGCGGTGGAAACCCACGGCCTGCTCAACGTCCCGCTGCGCGACGAACCGCTGCCCCCCAGCCCCTTCCAGCCCCGCCTGGACCACGGCCACACCGCCGTGCTCAAGGTGCAACTGTGGCTGCAGGACAACCGCGCCATGGGCGTCACCCTGGACGACATGGCCGCCTGCGCCGGCCTTGAGCCGCGCACCTTCCTGCGGCGCTTTCACGCCAGCACCGGCCTGAAGCCCACCGAATATTGCCAGCACCTGCGCATTGCGCGCGCCTGCCATTTACTGGAAACCACCCAGCGCAATGTCGACCAGATCGCGACGAGCGTGGGGTATCAGGACGTAGGGGCGCTGCGCAAGATCTTCCTGCGTGTGACGGGGTACGCGTTGAGTGAGTATCGCGAAAGGTATGGTCTGCGCAGCCTCTACCGGCCAATAACCCTGCGCGGCCGGCCTTGAGCCCCCTAAAAATCCAAAGCCAGACAAACAAGGCGGACCAGGCAATCCCCCAGACATAATTGGCCCGAAACAGATGTGGGACCGAGCAAAGCTCGGGAAGCGCCGCGCGGGCGGCGCTCGATCTCAAGAACCCCACACCTCCCGAGACAGGCACCTCCTGACCCCCCCACCATCCTGTAGCCGCTGCCGCCAGGCTGCGCTGACCGGTGTGAACCCTGAAGATCTTCAGTGAGGCTTGGGCCCAGCGCAGCCTGGCGGCAGCGGCTACGGGTCGCGGTGTGGCTTACAGGGGCATGTCGAGATTTTGAGGGCGTTCTTGAAATCGAGCGCCGCCCGCGCGGCGCTTCCCGGCCAGAGGCCGGTCCTACATCTGTTTCGGGCCAGTTATGTCTGGGGGATTGCCTGGCCCGCCTTGTTTGTTCGACAGCAGATTTGTAGTGCCCCCTATTTCAAAGGCTCCTCAATCCTCAACAACCGCCCCGCATTCCCCAGCACCAGCAACGTACTCAGGTTATGCAGCAACGCCGCCACCACCGCCCCGGCCACACCCAGCAAACCGAACGCGGCCGCGGCCACAATGGCCAGGGTCCACCCCAACCCAATCGCCACGTTCACCTGCAACGTCCGCCGACACTGCCGGCTCAACCGCACACACGTGCCCAACCGACGCAAGTCACTGCCAATCAGCACGATATCTGCCGACGCCAAGGCAATGTCCGAACCGCCAGCGCCCATGGCCACACCCACCACACCGGCCTTCAACGCCAGCGAGTCGTTGATGCCATCCCCCACCACCAACGGCCGGAAACCATTGCGGATTTCGCCGGTGACGCGGTGCAGTTTGTCTTCAGGCAGCGCCTGGGCGACGACGTCCTTGATGCCCACCACCGCAGCCAGGGCGTCGGCCACAGGGCGGCGGTCGCCGGTCAGCAGCAGTTGGCGGCCTAGGCCCAGTTCGCGCAGGTCGGCCAGGGCCGCGGCGGCTTCCGGGCGTACCTGGTCGGCCAGCAGCAGCCAGGCCAGGAAGCGACCGTTGAGCGCCAGGCCGGCGATGGGGCCGTCGTGCACCGGCACCGGCGGCAGGTCGATGCCCAGTTGCTGGAACAGTTCGGCACGGCCCAGCGCCGCTTCGCCCTGGGGCGTCTGGGCGATCACGCCCAGGCCCTGGCGCTCGCGCAGTTGTTCCAGCGGGTGGTAGGCGTCCTGCGCCACCAGGGTGGCCAGCGCGCGGCTGACCGGGTGGCTGCTGGCAGCGCCCAGGCTGGCGGCCAGGTGCAGCAGGGTCGATTCGTCGGCGCTGCTGCCCGGTACGGCCTCCAGGCGCTGCAAGTGCAGGGCGCCGTAGGTGAGGGTGCCGGTCTTGTCGATCACCAGCGAGCTGAGGTCAGCGAACTCTTCAAGGAATGCCGAACTGCGGATCAGGATGCCATGGCGCGCCGCCACGGCAATGCCGGCGATGGCCGTGGCCGGCGCCGACAGCACCAGCGCGCACGGGCAGGCGGCCACCAGCACGGCCAGCATGGCCTGCGGGTCGTTGGTGATGAACCAGGTGACCGCGGCAATCAGCAGCACCAGCACCATGTACTGGCCGGCGTAGCGCTCCAGCAGGCGGGTGATCGGCGGCTTGGACTGCTCGGCCTTCTGCATCAGGGCGATAACCTTGCCCAGGGTAGAATCATCACCGGTGCGCGACACTTCGATGCGCAACAGGCCGTCGAGGTTGATCGCGCCGCCGAATACGTCCATGCCCGGCGCGGCCTGCACCGGCACCGACTCGCCCGTGATGGGCGCGGTGTCCAGGCTGGCCTGGCCTTCCAGCACGCGGCCGTCGGCCGGCACGCGATCACCGGCGCGCACTTCCACCTGGTCGCCGGCCTTGAGGCTGGCGTTGTCCACTTCGCGGATGCTGCCATCGGCGTCGATCAACCGCGCGTGGCTGCGGGTCAGCTTGCCCAGCGACTCGATGGCTTCTTGCGAGCCGATCACGCTGCGCTCTTCCAGCACGTGGCCGAAGATCATCAGGATCGGCAGCAGGGCGGCGGTCAGCAAATCGCCGGTGGCCCAGGCGCCCAGCAGGGCAATAGCGACCAACTGGTCGGTCAGTCCGTGCAGGCTGGGGTGGCGAATGCTGAACCAGGCCGAGCGCAGCACCGGGATGGCGACCAGCAACGAGGCCACGCCGAACAGGATCTGCGCCACACCGTCCTGCTGCGGGTCGAACCAGTGCCAGCCCAGGCCCAGGGCCAGCAGGCCGAGGGCGATCATCGCCAGGCTCAGTTGGCGGGCGGCGCTGCGCTGCTCGTCGGCGCTGAGCATGCCGCCGGTCAAATGACCGTGGGAGTGGCCATGGTGGGCATGGCCGTGGTGGTGATGCGAATGCGCACTCATGGTTGGCTGCCTTGCAGAATCAGACGGGCGTCGTCGTGGGGATCGACGGTGGTCACGCTGCCGGCCTTTTGCAGGATGGCGGGCACGCGTTCACGGTACAGGCGTTGCAGCAGGCCGGGGTCACCCTGCTGGCGCTGGGTGGCGGCCAGGCTGGTGATGGTGGCGGTGTCGGCCTGGGCCTTGGCCAGGCGCTCGCTGGCCTGGGCGTGGGCCACTTGCAGGGTGCGGTCGGCGTCCTGGGTGGCGGCCTGGGTGACCTTGGCCGAGTCGTTGCGCGCCGAGGCCACGTTCTGCTCGGCTTTCTGGCTGGCGGTGAGCACGGCGTTGAAGGCATTGACGGCGCCGTCGGGCAGGCTCGACTGCAGGTCGACGCGTTCGATGTGCACGCCCAATCCCGCGCCCTGAGCCTGCAAGGCCTCCAGGCTGCGGTTGATGCCTTGCATCAGGTCGCCGCGCAGGCGCTCGCGGCGCTCGGCGGCCTGGCTGTCGCTGCCCACCAGTTCCGGGCGCGCCACCAGGATGGTGTCCAGGTCGCGGGAGGCCGACACGGCCACGGCGCTGCGCGACACCAGTCGGTCCAGTGCTGCGGTCATGTTGGCGCTTTGCAGCACGTATTCATACGGGTCGATGACCTTGTAGAAAATGCGCACGTCCAGTTGCACCACGCCGGCATCGCCGGTCAGCAGGTAGCCGGCACCGGCCACCGCGTCGCTGTTGGGCGAGGTGTTGGCGTCGATGCCGCGGGTCTGGTTTTCGCGCAGCAGGGTTTCCACCCGCTGTTCGATCACCCGGTCGGCCGAAGGCAGCATCACCACTTGCTCGAACGGTCGCGGCCAGGCCAGCAGCAGGCCGGCGCTGTGGATGCGCTCCAGGGCGCCCATGCGCAGCACCACGGCGCGGCTTTCCGGGCCTACCTGGCGGATGTTGGACACGGCCCAGCCGAACGCCGCCAGCAGGGTCACACCGTACAGCGCCAGGAAGGTCAGGCGCCCAGCCTGCATCCACGGGCTGGGGGTGGGGGCAGTGCCACTCATGGCTTGGCACCGCCGGCCGCCGGCGCCGGCAATTGCGGCGGGCCGTCCACCAGGGCGCGGAACGGCGCCGCGTCCGTGCGCAGTACCAGGCGGGTGCCCGAGTTGACGATGGTACCCAGGGTGTCCAGCGAGCGCAGCAGGTTGTACAGCTCGGGCGATCCGGCGTAGGCCTTGCCGTAGATCTGTGCGGCCTCGACCCGCGACTGGGCCTCGACATCGGCGGCTTTCACCGTGGCGTCGGCTTGCAGGATGCGCGCATCGCGCTCGGCGGCGGAACGGATCTCGGCGGCCTGGCGCTTGCCCTCGGCGGTGCGCTCGGTGGCGATGGTTTCGCGTTCGGCGCGCATGCGTTCCACGGTGGCGTTGAGGGTCACGGCCGGCAGGGTCAGGCGTTCGATGCCCACTTGCAGCACGCGCACGCCGTAGGTGTCGAGCAACTGCTTGGCGATCTGCTGGCGCACGTGGTCTTCGAAGTCGGCGATCTGCACTTTGTTGGCGTCGGTGTTCACCAGCGCCGACAGGTCGAAGCCGCTGGCCGAGGTTTCCAGCGCCGAGCCCAGGAAGGTGCGGATCTGCCGCGCGGCTTCATCCGGCTGGTTCTGCACGGCGCGCATGAAGCGCTGCACATTGGCGTTGTCGCCCTGCACCTGCCACGCCACGTAGGCCTGGACGATGATGCGCAGGCCGTCGCGGGTACCCACGTCCTGCAGGCCGCTGGAGGTGGTGCGCAGGCGCAGGTCCACCGGCACGGCCGATTCGAACGGGATGGGCAGGCGCCAGGCCAGGCCCGGTTGCAACAGCACGCGCGAAGGGTTGCCGAAACGGGTGATCACCGTCGCCTCGCCGCTGCGCACCTGAACCAGGCAGGCGGTGGCGGCGGCGAACAGCACCAGCACGGCGGCGATGCCGATGCGTTTCCACGGGCGCGAGGGCGTGGCGTCGTGGTCGTGATGGTCATGGCCATGGTGGTCATGGTGGTCGTGGGCGTGATCGTGGCCCGCGTGGTTGTGCGATGAACTCAAACTCAATACTCCTGCGGGCCGTTACTGGCGTGGTTGACCGGGGTCAACCGGTGCGGCGAAGGTTCTCAGGTCCAGGGTGGGCGGCTGGTCTCGGGCGATGCGATGGTCGAGGATCAGCGCCTTGGCATTGGCCATGCCCTTGGCGAGCTGGCTGAAATACTGCTCGTCGATGAACGCCTGGCCGGCGCTGCGCCACGCCTGCAGCTCGGCACCAAAGCGCAGGTCGGCGGCCTTGGCGGTGCCCAGGGTTTCGGCGCTGCCGGCCTGGGCATTGTCGGTGGCCATGCTGGCGTCGGTGCGCGCCTGGTTGCTGGTGATGCTGGCGTTGCCGCGCTCGCGGGAAATCAGCGCCTGGGCGCCGATCTGCGCGGCCTGCACGCCGTGGTAGGCGTCGGCGGCACCGGCCGGTGGGTGGATGGCTTCCACCACGGTGGCCAGCAGCTCCACGCCGCTGTTCAAGCCATCGAGGTCGGCTTGCACCTGCTGGCCGATCTCCTCACCCAGCTGCGCGCGGGCTTCGCCGAGCATGTCATCCAGTTCGCGGCCGGCCAACTGGTGCACCAGCACGCGGCTGGCGGTGCTGCGGATCAAGGCCGGTACGTCGGCGCTGTTGTAGGTGGCCGCCAGGGCCGCCTGGTCGCTGAGGCCGATGCGGTAGACGAAGCGCACGTCCATGTTCACCACCTGGAAGCTTTGCTTGTCACCGGCGCTGCTGGCGATGACCTGGGACTTTTCGGCGCGGTGCGAGGCGTCCCACAGGCGGTTGGCGGTGACCGGGGCAGGGCCGTCGGCGGTGCTGGTGTCGTCGCCCGCGCCGCCTTCGGTGCTGGTGGCCAGTTCGTGGATCACGCCGTTCTCGACGCTGCGTACCTGGCCGAACGGCCAGGGCAGGCCCACGTGCAGGCCGGGGGCGTAGACGGTTACAGGCTTGCCGAACTGCTCGTACACGCCGCGGCCGTTCATAGGCACCTGGGTGACGCCGCTCAGCAGCCAGCCGATGACCGCGATCAGGCTCAGTACCGGCAGGCTGGCGCGGCGCATGAAGCCCAGCGCCCAGATCTGCCGCAGGTCGATGCCGAAGCGTTGCTGCATCTCATCCTGCAGACGGCGAAGCGGGCGCGGCGGCCATTGCAGCAGGCCGGCGAACAGGCTGTCGGCGATGATCTGCGGTTCCAGGCTGGGGCGCTGCGGGCTGAACACCGAGAGCGCGGCGCGCACCAGCAATTCCACCGCTGCCAGCGCCGGAATCAGCCCGGCCAGCACCGCCAGGCGCAGCGGCCAGGTGGCTTGGCTGTCGGCAAAGAACAGGCAAATGGCGGCCAGCAACAGGCTGGCCAGGGTCACGCGCATCTGCAGGGCCAGGCCCGAGGCTTCCGGCCACTCCACGGCATCGGCCGCGCTCAGGTGGCGTTCCACTACCAGCAGGCCGAAGGCCAGGACCAGGGCCAGACCGGCCATGGCGTAGGCGGCCTGGCCCAGGGCCTGCGGCGCCAGCGCCAGGTTCCAGCCGTAGCGCACCAGGATCAGCGCCAGTACGCTGCTGCCCATCAGCCACAGGGCGCCCACGCCCAGGCGTTCCACCCACAGGCCGAAGTGGTCGGTGGCGCGGTTCAACAGGCGGTCGTAAAGGCCCTGGGGCTCGTCCTGTACCCACTCCACCGGGGCACCCAACGGCTCGCCCGCCAGCGCCGCTTCGCGCCACAGGGCGATGCGCCAGGCCCACTGGGTCACGCCCAGCAGCGTCAGGCTGGCAGCGCTGACCAGGCACAGCAGGGGCAGCCACAGGGTATCGCGGGTGAACAGCTCGATGAAGATGCCGGCCAGCAGCGCCAGCCCCAGCAGGCTGGCCAGCCCCAGGAACACAGCGAACAGGCGCCGTGCCTGCCAACCGGCGCGCACGAAGCGCGGCAGGCCGTGCAGGTCGGCGCCGGGTGAATCCAGATCAACTCTCATCAAATCTCCATACGCTCGCACAGGCAGGTGCGCAGCCCCAGGCGTGGGCCGTTGCGGTTACACGGTTGAATAAAACAGACGCACAGGCGACCGGGCAGTCTACCCGCATAAAGTAACTGTATAACACTGGCCGTGAAATTTTCGTCGCAGGGCCCGGGCCAGCGCTTGAGCGGGACGCACTGTGCAACGAGCGGTTCATCGAGTGGATGAATATTTGTTCAGTTTGCAGCCCTGTCGGCGATGCTGCGTTTCAAGCCGGCAACCGGCATGGCGAGGGCTCCCTAAGATCGCCAACCTGTTTAAGATAGTCCCGGCCACTACACCGACCACCATGAGCCTTCATGAACGACATTCTGATCATCGGCGGCGGCCTGTCCGGCGCCCTGCTGGCCGCGCAACTGCTGCGCCAGCCCGGCCAGCGCAGCATCCAGGTCATCGAACCGCGTGCCGAACTGGGCCGTGGCGAAGCCTACAGTGCCACCGAACTGGGCCATACCCTGAACGGCAACGCCGCGCGCATGAGCGTGGACCCGGACAACCCCGATGACCTCACGCAATGGCTGACCGCGCACATCGCCGCTGGCGGCTGGCCCGAGTCCGACGCCCAGCAGGTGCCGGTGGCCGAACTGTTCCCGCCGCGCGGGCTGTTTGGCGTTTACGCCCGTCAACGCCTGGCCGAAGCCCAGGCGGTCGGTGCCGCCCAGGGCTCGACGCTGACCCATGTGCAAGGTGAGGTGGTTGACCTTCAGACAGACCCTGACGGCGTGCTGCTGACCCTGGCCGATGGCAGTCAATTGCGCGGCGCGCGGGCAGTGCTGGCCACCGGCATGTTCCCGGCGGCGCGCACGCGTCAGCGGCAGTCCAGTGGTCTCAATGCGGCGGCCGTAGACCCGTGGGACGTGCAGGCCATGCGCGGGCTGGACCCCGAGGGGCGGGTGCTGATCATCGGTTCGGGGCTGACCATGGTCGATGCCGTGGTGTCCCTGGAGCAGGCCGGGCATCGCGGCCCGATCCAGGTCTACTCGCGTCACGGGCTGCTGCCCCACGTGCGCCGGCAGCCACCGGCCTGGCCGGATTTTCTGGCCGCCGACCCGTCCATCCGCACGCCGTTGCAGGTGTGGCGTGCCTTGCGCCAGCAGTGCCGGGAGGCCATGGCGGCGGGCATCGACTGGCAGGCGCCGCTGGACACCGTGCGCGCCAACGTCGGCCGCCTGTGGAGCCAGGCCAGCGACTGGCACAAGCGCCAGTTTGTGCGCCACGCGCGGCCGTGGTGGGAGAGCCATCACCACCGCTCGCCGCCGCCCAGCGATGCGTTGTTGCAGCGGCTACTGGCCGAGGGGCGGGTGCAGATATCGGCGGCTTCGCTGCTGGGCCTGGCACCTGCGCAAGCAGGGCAGGTGAGCATCCGCCTGCGCCACCGTGGCCAGGCGCAGTCGCGTATCGATACGGGAGTGGCGTTGATCAATTCCACCGGCATTGAATACGACTGGCGCCGTGTGGACCGGCCCTTGCCGCGCCAGTTGCTGGCACGCGGGCTGATCCGTCCCGGGCCGCTGGCGCTGGGTATTGCGGCCGAACCCGACGGCGCCGTGCACGACGCCGATGGTCACGCGGCACGTCACCTGTTCGCCATGGGCCCGCCGCTGCGTGGCCTGTGGTGGGAAAGCACCGCTGTCACCGACGTAGCCCTGCAGGCCAAGGCATTGGCGAAAACCCTGGTAGCCGCAGCCCCGGATGAAAACGGCCCTACGCTTGGCTGCGGCTGAATACTTTCCGACACCGCTGGACAGCCTCGCCGCACCCGGCCACAGTCATGGGCATATCGCCGATCAAGGGTGCCGCCATGCGAGGGCTGCTGCGTGATTATCGGTTCTGGCTGATTCTGCTGTTGGCGGTCGGGGTGCGCTGCTGGCATCTTTCCTTCCGTTCGCTGACGGATGACGAAGGCTATAGCCTGATGCTCAGCCAGTTCGCCCCTGGCGACATTGTCGAATTCACCGCGCGCGATGTGCATCCGCCGCTGTATTACCTGTTGCTGCATGGCTGGCTGCAGCTGGTGGGCCACAGTGTGGCGGGGGTGCGCCTGCTGAGTGTGATACCCGGGGTGATCACCGTGGTGATCCAGGCGCTGTTGCTGCAGGTGCTGGTCGGGCGCCGTGCCGCCTTGCTGGCAGCGCTGTTGATGGCCATCGCGCCGTTTGCGGTGCGCTACAGCCAGGACGTGCGCATGTACAGCTGGCTGGCCCTGTGGCTGTGGGCGGCGACTTTCGTGCTGGTGCTGTGGGTACGGTCGCCGGCGCGCTGGCTGTGGCTGGTGCTGTATACCGCCCTGATGACTGCGGCGCTGTACACCCATTATTTTGCCGGGCTGGCGTTGGCCACCCATTGGGTCTATCTGCTCTGGTTGCGCCTGCGGCGTGGGCGGCCGGAGGTGTGGGCACCGGCGTGGTGGGCGGCCACTGGCATGATCGGCGTGTTGTTTGTGCCCTGGCTGCCCAGCCTGCTGGCGCAATTGCAGCATACCGGCTTGTCGCTGGGGTGGCTGCCAGCCGTGACGCCAGGCACGGTGCCGGAGCTGATCTGGAAGTTCTCCGTGGTCACCGATGCCCGTTCCTTGCCCACAGGGCTGTGGCTCGCGTGGCCGCTGTTGGCCGCCGTGCTGGCGGTGGCACTGGTGACCAGGGAACGCATGGCCCTTGAACCGGCAGCATTGATGCTGGCGGCCGTGGGGGTGCCGCTGCTCGTGGCAGGCTTGATTTCCCTGAAGATCCCCATGCTGTATCCGCGCTATCTGATGTATGCCGCCGGGGCATTGCCCTTATGGGTTGCCCTGGCGGTGGACCGTGGCATACCGCGGTTCAACGTGTGCGCGTTGACAGGGTTGGGCCTTTGGGTCGGCTTGTCGGCCGTCGGCGTGTACAACGTCTCCGGCGCCCGGGAGCGCATCGATTTCGATCAACGGGCAGAGGACCACAACGCCGCGCTGGCGCAGACCATCAATACGCGGTTTCGACCCGGTGACCAGGTACTCGTCCCAAGCTCCTACGACTACTCCCGGCTGTTTTTCTATCTACGGCCCGATGTGCCATTGCGCCTGTTTGCGTCGGATAACATGCCCTCAATGCTGGGCAGTCAGGCGCTGTTCTATCGCGACAGCAAGCAGACGGTCGCCACGTCGCTTGAGGATGTGCCCGACGCAACGTGCAGGCTGTGGTGGGTGGCCCCCGGCGTCGACGGCAATGAGTCAATCCAGGGGCGGGAGCAGTGGCAACTGGTTGAGCAATTTGCGCATGACGTGCTGAACGTCTGGCTGTATGTACGCCACGCGGCGCCCGGCAGTGCCTGTGCCGGTCGGCCATGAGCGTGGCCCGCTTCGGATTGGCCGGCGTCGTAAACACGCTGCTTGATGCCCTGTTGTTCAACTTGCTGACCGCGCACTGGCTGGGTGTACCGGTGATTGCTGCCGCCGTGCTGTCCGGCACCGTGGCCATGATCAATGGCTTTGTGCTTCACCAGCGTTTCACCTTCAGGGTCAGGCACACGCCATGGCGACGTTGCGTGCTGTTCGCGGTGCTGACGGCGGGCAGCCTCTACCTGGTTCGGCCCTGGCTGATGGCGATCGTCCTGGTGTGGGGGCAGGGCCATGCGCAGTGGCTGCCTTCGGCCGGGCAGCCATTTGTGCTGCGCAATCTGGCCTGGTTGGTGGCCGTCGCCGTGGTCATGTTGTTCAACTATCTGGGGTATCGGCACTGGGTATTCGCCCCGGCTGATCGCCTGCACCCGTAAGTACCAAAAGCCTCACCCACGCTTGCCGGGAATACCTTTGTACAGCGCTGGACAGACCGTTGCCTTGCTCGCCAATGTGGTTGCACGACGCCAACATCGAGCGGGTGGTTCCATGTCCACTGCACGTGCCATCGACTTGTCCATCATCATCCCCACCTACAACGAGGCGCTGCTGGTCCAGGGTCAGCCACGTATCTGGCGCACGCTGAGAAAGCTCACAGGCTACCTGCACGGCAACGCGCCCGAACTGGACTTCGAGATCATCGTGGTCGACGCACAAAGCCCTGATGGTACGGCGGGCGTGGTGCGGTCGTTGCTGGGTGGCTACCCGATGCTGCGGCTGATCGAAGCCAGCCCCAAGCCGGCGGGCCAGTTCACCAAGGGGCGGCAGGTGGCGCTGGGCATGCTGAGCGCACGTGGACGCTATGCGTTGTTCATGGATGCCGACCTGGCTACGCCGTTGCCGCACCTGCAGCAAGTGTTCGCCCTGATGCAGCGCGGCGAGCCCATCGGCATCGGTGTACGACCCTTGCAGGGAGCGCATCGTGGCTTGCGGCAACGCATTTCCCGGCTTGGCAACTGGCTTGCCCAAGGGTTGCTGGTGCCGGGTATCGACGACACGCAGTGCGGGTTCAAGGTGCTGCGTCGCGACGTGGCCCGGCAGCTGTTCGCGCTGCAGCGCATCGAAGGCTTCGGTTTCGATCTGGAGCTGCTGGCCCTGGCGCGGCATTTTGGCTACCCGGTGTCGATGCTGCCCATTGCTGATTGGTGCGACGTTGAGCAGGGCAGCAAATTGGCGGCCGGGGCCGTCTTGCGGGTTGCCCCTGGCGTATTGCTGGACCTGCTGAAGGTTGCGTGGGGCTTGCGTACAGGTGCCTACCACGCACCGCGGATTTCGCCAGCGCCGGGGCAGTAGCGCGGCCTGTAGCCGCGCCACAGGTGCGACCGGTGCCGGGCGCAAAAAACTGCATAGCCACTATTGAGAGCAGTGATTGTTCGAGCAGGGGGGCAGGGCGGTAGCCTTTATCCATCGAATCAGCCATATGACGCACCGCAGGGTGCAGGAGGCCCCCCATGAAATCCGCCATCGCCATGAGCATTGTGATCCTTGCCGCCACCCTCGCCGGTTGCGCCGCCAACCACCCCGAAGAGCGCCCCTACAGCGCCGAGGAACAGCACGAGCTGGCCCTGGAAGCCTTGAGCCGCCGCGGCCTGTCGTTCGACGAATACCAGCGCGAACGCACTCGCATCGAACGCTCCCAGACTCAGGAAGTCATTGGCCAGCGCGCCCTCGCCACTTCAGGCGTGCGGGAAGGTTGATCAGGAATACCGCGGTGAGTGATGCGGGTATTTTTCCAGCCGCGCACCGATCACCATTTCGCTGACCCACTGGGTCAGGATCGAGCTGTAGGCTTTTTGATTGGCATCGGTTGAAAGCGCATGGTCGGCCCCGTCGACAATGCGATGGGTAAGCGAGTGGGCGTTGACGAACGCCGAGCGGTAGCTCATCAGGGTAGTGTGCGGCACATAGTCGTCCTGCTCCGATTCCACCAGCAACACATCCCCTTCGAATTCCGCGCATGCCGCCAACGCACGGTTGTCTGCCGGCCCCAGATTCTCCCGTCGATACACCTGCAGGCCACTGCGGTCCAGGGCGTACTTGGGCACGTTCCACTCGTTGTCCCAATACAGCGCCGGCACCCGCAATGCCAGCCAGCGCACCTTGCGCAGGCGGGTCAGGATGGCGGCCAGGTAACCGCCATAGCTGCTGCCGATCACGGTGATGGCGTTGCTGTCCACCACCGGATGGCTGACCAGCCGGTCGTAGGCGGCCAGCAGATCGTCCAGGTTCTGTTCGCGGGTCACGCTCTGGCGCTGGGACTCGGTTTTCTCGTGGCCGCGCAGGTCGAACGTCAGGCACACGCAGCCCAGGCCCGTGATGTTCTTGGCCCGTGCCAGGTCACGCTGCTGGCTGCCGCCCCAGCCGTGCACGAACAGAATGCCGGGCACCTTGCTGGCGGGTGTCAGCAGGGTGCCGGCAATGGTCTCGCTGCTGACCTGGATGTCGATGGTCTCGCTATGCACGCTCATAGTCACGAATCCTTGCGTATTTGCTCAGTCGGCCCAGCTCGCTGTCGTCACCCTGGTAGAACAGGGTGGCGTCGGCCGGGATCGGGCTGTTGTCGAACACCTCGTGGGTCGAGGCCTGAATGCACTGCAGGGCGGGGTCGGCGGCGAAGGCTTGCAGCGCCAGGATTTCCGCACTGCTGGCGCCGCCTACCCGCCAGGATTGTTCCAGCACGCCGCTGCGCACCTGGCCGCGATGGTCCAGGCCGTGAGCCACGTCATAGTTGCGGCGCGAGGCGATAAAGCCGGGGAAGGCCGACAGCGCCGCCTGTTCATAGCGCTGCGCCTGGGTAATGGCCAGGCGCGTGTCGTCCTCCAGGTCCAGGGCCAGTAGTTGCGCGTAATCGCCACGTACCACCACCAGGTCCGAACCGCCGTACACCAGCTCGCCGCGATGGTCGGTGGTCAGTTGCTGGGTGCCGTGATAGGACGCCGTAGTGCCGCCCACTTGCACGTGGCCGACGCTGTAGGTGCGCACTTGCGTCAGGTTCTGTTCCAGTACCAGACCCCAGACGCGGATTTCGGCTTCGTCCATATGGTTGAGCACCAGGTCCAGTTCCTGGGTGTCGCGAATGATGGTCTGGCCGCGGCCGGCGGTGGCGCGCACGGGTTTGAGGCGCAGGGGCGCCTCCTTTAACAGTAGCGCGGCGGCCGTGCGGGCATCGTCCAGGCTGAACACGGTGAGTCCGTCGAGCAACGCGTCGCCGGCGTGGGTGGCAAATGCGTCGGTCCACCCCTGGGGCGCCTCGCTGCCGGGCACGCGCGGGTGGGAAATGGCCTTGGTCACCATGAACGGCTGGCTGACCAGGCCGCCGAAGAAGTCGTTGACCGAGGCGATGCCACAGCGCTCGCGCCATGCCGTCGGGTCGATCAGCGTGTCGGCAGGCAGGTAGTAAAGGTCTTCACCTTTGCTGCCCTGACGCTCGTCCTCCTCCAGAAACCGCGTGCCGAGCAGCGCGGCAATACGGATCGCCAAGTGCTTGTGCACGACGTGCTCATGCTCAGGCGTTGGCTTGGCGCCGGGTAACAGGACAACCCCGGACTTGCGTGGCGTGCTGGGCATGGGCAGCTCCCGTGGGGTGTTTGCTGTGTTTGAATGGCGGGGGCAGAAGATAGTTCAGTTGACAGCAGCGCCCGTAGCCGCAGCAGGTTTGCGTCAGGGCCGCCAGGTGCATGCCTTGATTGTTGTGGCGCGCTCGAGACCGAGCGCCGCCCGCGCGGCGCTTCCCGGCCACAGGCCGGTCCTACATTTGTTGCAACGTGCCATTGTCTGTGAAATTACCTGGTCCGCTTTGTTTTTTCACTGCAGATCTGTGGTGGTGCAAACAAGGCGGACCTGGTGATGCCACTGGCAAAATTGGCCCGAAACAAATGTAGGACCGGCCTGTGGCCGGGAAGCGCCGCGCGGGCGGCGCGCGATCTCAACAACACCACAGAAACCCAAGACATGCCCCCCTAAGCCCCACCGCAAACCCATAGCCTGACAGCTACGGCGAAACATCCCGCAAGCACTGCCCCAGTTGCCGCCTGGGCGGCGCTGCTTCATTATCCACCTCCTATTCTTATAACGATCTACACCGTGGCCCAGGAGTGAGCATGAGCACGCAGTCTTCAACCCCCCAGGATGTGCCGGCCCGTCTGGCGCAGGTCCGCGCCGTCATGGCCCGCGAAGGCGTCAATGCGCTGCTGGTGCCGTCCGCCGACCCGCACCTGTCCGAATACCTGCCCGGTTACTGGCAGGGGCGCCAATGGTTGTCGGGCTTTCACGGTTCGGTAGGCACTTTGGTGGTCAGCCAGGATTTCGCCGGCCTGTGGGCCGACAGCCGCTACTGGGAGCAGGCCGACAAAGAGCTGGCCGGCAGCGGCATCGCCCTGGTCAAGCTGGGGCCTGGCAAACCCGGCCCGCTGGAGTGGTTGGCCGAGCAGACCCCCGATAATGGCGTAGTGGCTGTGGACGGTGCCGTCATGGCATTGGCCTCGCGACGCACCCTGGATGAAAAGCTCAGTGCGCGCGGCGCACGCCTGCGCACCGACCTGGACCTGCTGGGGGAAGTCTGGAGCGATCGCCCGGCGCTGCCGGATGCGCCCGTCTATGCCCACCTGCCGCCGTACGCCACCGTCAGCCGCACGGAAAAGCTCGCCGGTGTTCGCGCAGCCCTCAAGGAGCGCGGCGCCGAGTGGCATTTCATCGCCACGGTCGACGACATTGCCTGGCTGTTCAACCTGCGCGGCAGCGATGTGTCCTATAACCCGGTGTTCCTGTCCTTTGCCCTGATCAGCCAGGACCAGGCGCTGCTGTTCGTGGCGCCGGGCAAGGTCGACGCTTCGCTGTCCGCCACGTTGGCATCTGAAGGTGTGAGCCTGCGCGATTACCATCAGGTCGGCGCTGCCCTGGCCCAGGTCCCGGCCGGCGCCCGCCTGCTGGTCGACCCGTTGAAGGCCACCTGCGGCCTGCTGGATAATCTGGACAGCGGCGTGGTGCTGGTGGAAGGCATTGCGCCGAGCACCTTCGCCAAGTCGCGCAAGAGCGAGGCCGACGCGGTGCATATCCGTCAGGCCATGGAGCAGGATGGCGCGGCGCTGTGCGAATTCTTCGCCTGGCTGGAGCCGGCCCTGGCCCGGGAGACCGTGACCGAGGTAGATGTGGACGTGCACCTCACCGCTGCCCGCGAGCGTCGGCCCAATTACGTGTCGGCAAGTTTTGCCACCATCGCCGCCTTCAATGCCAACGGCGCCATGCCGCATTACCGCGCGACTGAAGAGTCCCACGCGCGCATCGAAGGTGACGGCCTGCTGCTGATCGACTCGGGTGGCCAGTACCTGGGCGGGACCACCGATATCACTCGCATGGTGCCGGTCGGCACGCCGACCCAGGCACAGAAAGCCGATTGCACGCGCGTGCTCAAGGGTGTCATCGCCTTGTCACGCGCGCGGTTCCCGCGCGGCATCCTTTCGCCATTGCTGGACGCCATTGCCCGCGCGCCGATCTGGGCCGACAACGTCGACTACGGTCACGGCACCGGCCACGGCGTGGGCTATTTCATGAATGTGCACGAAGGCCCGCAGGTCATCGCCTACCAGGCCGCACCCGGCCCGCAAACCGCCATGCAGGCCGGCATGATCACCTCGATCGAGCCGGGCACCTACCGGCCGGGGCAGTGGGGCGTGCGCATCGAGAACCTGGCGATGAACCGCGAGGCGGGCAGCAGCGAGTTCGGTGAGTTCCTCAGCTTTGAGACCCTGACCCTGTGCCCGATCGACACCCGCTGCCTGTTGGTGGAGCACTTGACGGCCGAGGAGCGCGAGTGGCTCAACGCCTACCATCGCCAGGTGCTGGAACGTGTTGCACCGCTGGTTGACGGTGCGGCCCTGGCCTGGCTGCAAACGCGCACCGCAGCAGTCTGACCACTCACCCCCGTAGCCGCTGCCGCCAGGCTGCGCTGGCCCCTGAGTACACTGAAGATCTTCAGCGCACATCAAGGCCAGCGCAGCCTGGCGGCAGCGGCTACGGGGCGGTCTTTAGTCGCGCAGCAGGGCCTCGCGCACGAACTCCAGCCGATCCTGGCCAAAAAACAGCTCGTCATCCACAAACAGGCTGGGCGCACCGAACACCCCGCGCTGCAAGGCCTGCTCGGTCACGTCCTTGAGCTGCCCCTTCACCTCATCATCCAGTACCAGCGCCTGCAACGCCTGGCTATCGAAGCCATCGGCCGCCAGCACCTCCTGCACCACGGCCGGGTCACCCAGATTCAACCCGCGTACCCACATCGCCGGGAACAGACAATCCAGCAGACTGAGGAAACGTTCGGGCTGGCGCATCTGCACACCCGTGATCAGGCGCATCAGTGGCAGGGTATTGAGGGGGAAGTGCGCGCTGAACCGCAACGGCACCTGGTAGCGCGTCGCATAGCGTTGCAGGTCCAGGTTCATGTAGCGCCCCTTGGCCGGAATGCTGGCGGGCGAGGCATTGCCCGTCGCCTTGAACACGCCGCCCAGCAGCATCGGCCGGTACACCAGCTGGCCGCCGGTGTCGGCGCAAATGCCCGGCAGTTGGGTCCAGGCCAGGTAGCTGGCAGGGCTGCCCAGGTCGAAATAGAACTCCACGGTCTTGCTCATGGTGGTGCCTCGCAGTCGGTCGGGGGGTTACCAGCGTTCGCCCCAGGGGCGCAGGTCCAGCTCAAAGGTCCAGGCATCACGCGGTTGGCAGTGCAGGAACCAATAGTTGTCGGCAATGTGTTCGGGGTTGAGGATGCCGTCGTTGTCCTTCTCGGCGTACTTTTCCGGGAATTGGGTGCGGATGAATTCGGTGTCGATCGCACCGTCGACGATCACATGGGCAACGTGCAGGTGCCGCGGCCCCAGTTCGCGGGCCATGCTCTGGGCCAAGGCACGCAGTGCATGCTTGGCCCCGGCGAAGGCGGCAAACCCGGCCGCGCCTCGGGTGCCGGCGGTAGCCCCGGTGAACAGCAGCGTCCCGCGGTTGCGGGTGACCATGCGCTTGGCCACCTCCCGGGCAGTGAGGAACGCCGAAAAGCAGGCCATCTCCCAGATCTTGAAATACTTGCGCGCGGTTTCGTCGAGGATGCTGCACGGCACGTTGGCGCCGATATTGAACACGTAGACATCGATGGCGCCGATATCGCGTTCGATGTGCTCGACCAGGTCGATGACTTCTTCTTCCTTGCGTGCATCGCAGGCAAAGCCGAACGCTTGGCCGCCTTCGGCCACGATGCTGTCCACCAAGGGCTGCAGCTTGTCGGCGCTGCGGCGGATCACGCAGGCAATGTAACCTTCGCGGGCAAAGCGTCGGGCAATGGCACCACCGGTGGCATCACCGGCGCCGATCACCAGCACGACTTTATGATTGGGCGCAGAAGCCATGGGGGCGGTTCCTTCGAGTGTCGATGGAACGAACCATAGGCGATGTATCGACGGGCCGGCAACCGATGGCCGGCCCTTTCTGGAGGGCGAATCCGCTATTTTTCAGGGCTACTTGCAGATCACGATCATGCTGCGGCTGGTGTAACCCGCCGGGTTCAGACCAAAAGGGTAGTCACCTGGGTCTTCCACCGCGTCGCCGGACTTGGCGAGCACCTTGTATCCCTTGGCGCCGCAGGCGTCGGTAGCCGCCTGATAGCACTTGTCCCACGAAGAGGAAAGGCCGGAGCAGTTGATGTGCAGCCCTTTCTTGCCGTGCTTGATGGAGGTACTGGAAGTGGCAGCGCAACCGGCAACCGCCAGAACCGCCACCATGATCAACAACTGTTTCATTAATGTCCTTACTGGCAAGCCCGGATCTGTCGTCCAGGTCTGATTCTCGGCTTATCACCTGACCCGTATGGGACATCCTTGTCACGGTCGAAAAACTTCACGTTTGACGAAGGAGCACAGCCTAAACAGGCTGGCGCTTTGCCGCAATTGGCAAAGCCACTTTTTCTGTAACGGTTTTGCTTCAGTCGGCCACCGGCGTGGCGTGGGGCTCGCGGCGCATGGTCAGCGTGGCGCCGATCGAGGCCGTGATGATCGAGGCAATGGCCAGCCACTGCGAGAACGACAACACTTCATGCAGGAACAACAGCCCGGATAATGCGCCGAACGCCGGCTCAATGCTCATCAAGGTGCCGAAGGTACGCGCTGGCAGGCGCGTCAGGGCCACCATCTCCAGGCTATAAGGAAGGGCCGTGGACAGCACCGCCACCCCCAGCGCCACCGGCAGCAGCGCGGGGGAAAGCAGCGCGGTGCCCGCGTGCACGATGCCAATGGGCGCGATGAACAGTGCGGCGATGACCACGCCCAGCGCTGCGGTCTGGATGCCGTTGTCAGCGCCCGCCTTCTGGCCGAACAGGATGTACAGCGCCCAGCAGGCGCCGGCCCCCAGTGCATAGCTGGCGCCCACCAGGTCGATCCCGGCCTTGGCGTCGCCCATGGGGATCAACAGGATCAGGCCGACCACCGCCAGGGCAATCCATACAAAGTCCAGCGGCCGACGTGAGGCGTACAGTGCCACGGCCAGTGGGCCCGTGAACTCCAGCGCCACGGCGATACCCAGCGGCACGCTGCGCAATGCCATATAGAAGAGGAAATTCATGCCGCCCAGGGAAATGCCGTAGATCACCACGGTCAGCAGGGAGCGTGCGGTGAGCGTGGCGCGCCATGGGCGTAGCAGCAGCACCATGATCACCGCAGCGAAAATCAGCCGCAGGGTAGTGGTGCCTTGCGCGCCGATAACGGGGAACATGGTCTTGGCCAGCGATGCGCCGGATTGAATGGAGGCCATGGCGATCAGCAGCAGGCCAACGGGAAACAACGAGGTGGCCAGGCTGCGGCGGTGGTCGGTCATTGCGGGGCAGGTCCGTCTTATATATAGGAAGGGGGGAGCAGGGGACATGATGCGCGGGAAGTGGGTATTGGGCAATATAGTGCGCAATGGAAAAGATGGGTGGTGGTTTTTTTGGGGGGATTGGGTTGGGGCTGCTAGGGGCATGCCGTGGGGTTGCATGAGGGCCGCCAGGTGCATGCCATGCCATCGCATGATGGCCACCAAATGCATGCCTGGAGAGATGCATGCCCCGTGACATCGAGCGCCGCCCGCGCGGCGCTTCGCGGCCACGGGCGGATGGCCGCCCCGCCGATCCTACCGTTTGTTTCGGGCCAGTTATGCCAGTGGCATCTCCCGGGACCGCCTTGTTTGTTCGCTGCAAATCTGTGTTGGTGCCACCCAGGCGGTCCCGGGAGATCCAGCAGACAAAACTGGCCCGAAACAAACGGTAGGAGCGGCCTGTGGCCGCGAAGCGCCGCGCGGGCGGCGCTCGATCTCATGAGGCATGAAACTCTTCCGGCATGCACCTGGTAGCCCTGACACCGCCCCCCGCAGGAATGCTTTTGATCTTCATGACATTTATGTGAATTACCCCTTGACCTCCTTCCAGATCTCCTTATAATTCGCCTCCCGCTAACGAGAGATCGAAGCGAGCCAAGTGTTTGAAGTTCAACGAGAAATTCTGAAAAACTTCAAAATAAACGCTTGACAGACTCTGAGGAAAGCGTAGAATGCGCGCCTCGGTTGAGACGAAAGAATCAACCAACCGCTCTTTAACAACTGAATCAAGCAATTCGTGTGGGTGCTTGTGACTCAGACTGATAGTCAACAAGATTATCAGCATCACAAGTTACTCCGCGAGAAATCAAAGATGTAACCAACGATTGCTGAGCCAAGTTTATAAGGTTTTCTCAAAACCTAATTGCAGTATTGAACTGAAGAGTTTGATCATGGCTCAGATTGAACGCTGGCGGCAGGCCTAACACATGCAAGTCGAGCGGATGAGAAGAGCTTGCTCTTCGATTCAGCGGCGGACGGGTGAGTAATGCCTAGGAATCTGCCTGGTAGTGGGGGACAACGTTTCGAAAGGAACGCTAATACCGCATACGTCCTACGGGAGAAAGCAGGGGACCTTCGGGCCTTGCGCTATCAGATGAGCCTAGGTCGGATTAGCTAGTTGGTGAGGTAATGGCTCACCAAGGCGACGATCCGTAACTGGTCTGAGAGGATGATCAGTCACACTGGAACTGAGACACGGTCCAGACTCCTACGGGAGGCAGCAGTGGGGAATATTGGACAATGGGCGAAAGCCTGATCCAGCCATGCCGCGTGTGTGAAGAAGGTCTTCGGATTGTAAAGCACTTTAAGGTGGGAGGAAGGGTTGTAGATTAATACTCTGCAATTTTGACGTTACCGCCAGAATAAGCACCGGCTAACTCTGTGCCAGCAGCCGCGGTAATACAGAGGGTGCAAGCGTTAATCGGAATTACTGGGCGTAAAGCGCGCGTAGGTGGTTTGTTAAGTCGGATGTGAAATCCCCGGGCTCAACCTGGGAACTGCATCCGAAACTGGCAAGCTAGAGTATGGTAGAGGGTAGTGGAATTTCCTGTGTAGCGGTGAAATGCGTAGATATAGGAAGGAACACCAGTGGCGAAGGCGACTACCTGGACTGATACTGACACTGAGGTGCGAAAGCGTGGGGAGCAAACAGGATTAGATACCCTGGTAGTCCACGCCGTAAACGATGTCAACTAGCCGTTGGGGACCTTGAGTCTTTAGTGGCGCAGCTAACGCATTAAGTTGACCGCCTGGGGAGTACGGCCGCAAGGTTAAAACTCAAATGAATTGACGGGGGCCCGCACAAGCGGTGGAGCATGTGGTTTAATTCGAAGCAACGCGAAGAACCTTACCAGGCCTTGACATCCAATGAACTTTCCAGAGATGGATTGGTGCCTTCGGGAACATTGAGACAGGTGCTGCATGGCTGTCGTCAGCTCGTGTCGTGAGATGTTGGGTTAAGTCCCGTAACGAGCGCAACCCTTGTCCTTAGTTACCAGCACGTAATGGTGGGCACTCTAAGGAGACTGCCGGTGACAAACCGGAGGAAGGTGGGGATGACGTCAAGTCATCATGGCCCTTACGGCCTGGGCTACACACGTGCTACAATGGTCGGTACAGAGGGTTGCCAAGCCGCGAGGTGGAGCTAATCTCACAAAACCGATCGTAGTCCGGATCGCAGTCTGCAACTCGACTGCGTGAAGTCGGAATCGCTAGTAATCGCGAATCAGAATGTCGCGGTGAATACGTTCCCGGGCCTTGTACACACCGCCCGTCACACCATGGGAGTGGGTTGCACCAGAAGTAGCTAGTCTAACCTTCGGGGGGACGGTTACCACGGTGTGATTCATGACTGGGGTGAAGTCGTAACAAGGTAGCCGTAGGGGAACCTGCGGCTGGATCACCTCCTTAATCGACGACATCAGCTGTATCATGAGCTCCCACACGAATTGCTTGATTCATTGAAGAAGACGATAGAAGCAGCTTTAAGCTCCAAGCTGATAGCTGAACTAGCTAACAGTTACGCTCGAAATTGGGTCTGTAGCTCAGTTGGTTAGAGCGCACCCCTGATAAGGGTGAGGTCGGCAGTTCGAATCTGCCCAGACCCACCAATTTTGTTATGGGGCCATAGCTCAGCTGGGAGAGCGCCTGCCTTGCACGCAGGAGGTCAGCGGTTCGATCCCGCTTGGCTCCACCATAAACTGCTTCCAAAGCTTAGAAATGAATATTCGCATCGAATATTGATTTCTGAACTTTATCAGAATCGTTCTTTAAAAATTTGGGTATGTGATAGAAAGATAGACTGGATAGCACTTTCACTGGTGTTTATTCAGGCTAAGGTAAAATTTGTGATTCAAATTGCAAATTTTCGGCGAATGTCGTCTTCATAGTATAACCAGATTGCTTGGGGTTATATGGTCAAGTGAAGAAGCGCATACGGTGGATGCCTTGGCAGTCAGAGGCGATGAAAGACGTGGTAGCCTGCGAAAAGCTTCGGGGAGTCGGCAAACAGACTGTGATCCGGAGATGTCTGAATGGGGGAACCCAGCCATCATAAGATGGTTATCTTGTACTGAATACATAGGTGCAAGAGGCGAACCAGGGGAACTGAAACATCTAAGTACCCTGAGGAAAAGAAATCAACCGAGATTCCCTTAGTAGTGGCGAGCGAACGGGGACCAGCCCTTAAGTTGATTTGAGATTAGCGGAACGCTCTGGAAAGTGCGGCCATAGTGGGTGATAGCCCTGTACGCGAAAATCTCTTATCAATGAAATCGAGTAGGACGGAGCACGAGAAACTTTGTCTGAATATGGGGGGACCATCCTCCAAGGCTAAATACTACTGACTGACCGATAGTGAACTAGTACCGTGAGGGAAAGGCGAAAAGAACCCCGGAGAGGGGAGTGAAATAGATCCTGAAACCGTATGCGTACAAGCAGTGGGAGCAGACTTTGTTCTGTGACTGCGTACCTTTTGTATAATGGGTCAGCGACTTATATTCAGTGGCGAGCTTAACCGAATAGGGGAGGCGTAGCGAAAGCGAGTGTTAATAGCGCGTTTAGTCGCTGGGTATAGACCCGAAACCGGGCGATCTATCCATGGGCAGGTTGAAGGTTGGGTAACACTAACTGGAGGACCGAACCGACTACCGTTGAAAAGTTAGCGGATGACCTGTGGATCGGAGTGAAAGGCTAATCAAGCTCGGAGATAGCTGGTTCTCCTCGAAAGCTATTTAGGTAGCGCCTCATGTATCACTGTAGGGGGTAGAGCACTGTTTCGGCTAGGGGGTCATCCCGACTTACCAAACCGATGCAAACTCCGAATACCTACAAGTGCCGAGCATGGGAGACACACGGCGGGTGCTAACGTCCGTCGTGAAAAGGGAAACAACCCAGACCGTCAGCTAAGGTCCCAAAGTCATGGTTAAGTGGGAAACGATGTGGGAAGGCTTAGACAGCTAGGAGGTTGGCTTAGAAGCAGCCACCCTTTAAAGAAAGCGTAATAGCTCACTAGTCGAGTCGGCCTGCGCGGAAGATGTAACGGGGCTCAAACCATGCACCGAAGCTACGGGTATCATCTTATGATGATGCGGTAGAGGAGCGTTCTGTAAGCCTGTGAAGGTGAGTTGAGAAGCTTGCTGGAGGTATCAGAAGTGCGAATGCTGACATGAGTAACGACAATGGGTGTGAAAAACACCCACGCCGAAAGACCAAGGTTTCCTGCGCAACGTTAATCGACGCAGGGTTAGTCGGTCCCTAAGGCGAGGCTGAAAAGCGTAGTCGATGGAAAACAGGTTAATATTCCTGTACTTCTGGTTATTGCGATGGAGGGACGGAGAAGGCTAGGCCAGCTTGGCGTTGGTTGTCCAAGTTTAAGGTGGTAGGCTGGAATCTTAGGTAAATCCGGGATTCTAAGGCCGAGAGCTGATGACGAGTTGTCTTTAGACGACGAAGTGGTTGATGCCATGCTTCCAAGAAAAGCTTCTAAGCTTCAGGTAACCAGGAACCGTACCCCAAACCGACACAGGTGGTTGGGTAGAGAATACCAAGGCGCTTGAGAGAACTCGGGTGAAGGAACTAGGCAAAATGGCACCGTAACTTCGGGAGAAGGTGCGCCGGTGAGGGTGAAGGACTTGCTCCGTAAGCTCATGCCGGTCGAAGATACCAGGCCGCTGCGACTGTTTATTAAAAACACAGCACTCTGCAAACACGAAAGTGGACGTATAGGGTGTGACGCCTGCCCGGTGCCGGAAGGTTAATTGATGGGGTTAGCTAACGCGAAGCTCTTGATCGAAGCCCCGGTAAACGGCGGCCGTAACTATAACGGTCCTAAGGTAGCGAAATTCCTTGTCGGGTAAGTTCCGACCTGCACGAATGGCGTAACGATGGCGGCGCTGTCTCCACCCGAGACTCAGTGAAATTGAAATCGCTGTGAAGATGCAGTGTATCCGCGGCTAGACGGAAAGACCCCGTGAACCTTTACTATAGCTTTGCACTGGACTTTGAATTTGCTTGTGTAGGATAGGTGGGAGGCTTTGAAGCGTGGACGCCAGTTCGCGTGGAGCCATCCTTGAAATACCACCCTGGCAACTTTGAGGTTCTAACTCAGGTCCGTTATCCGGATCGAGGACAGTGTATGGTGGGTAGTTTGACTGGGGCGGTCTCCTCCTAAAGAGTAACGGAGGAGTACGAAGGTGCGCTCAGACCGGTCGGAAATCGGTCGTAGAGTATAAAGGCAAAAGCGCGCTTGACTGCGAGACAGACACGTCGAGCAGGTACGAAAGTAGGTCTTAGTGATCCGGTGGTTCTGTATGGAAGGGCCATCGCTCAACGGATAAAAGGTACTCCGGGGATAACAGGCTGATACCGCCCAAGAGTTCATATCGACGGCGGTGTTTGGCACCTCGATGTCGGCTCATCACATCCTGGGGCTGAAGCCGGTCCCAAGGGTATGGCTGTTCGCCATTTAAAGTGGTACGCGAGCTGGGTTTAGAACGTCGTGAGACAGTTCGGTCCCTATCTGCCGTGGACGTTTGAGATTTGAGAGGGGCTGCTCCTAGTACGAGAGGACCGGAGTGGACGAACCTCTGGTGTTCCGGTTGTCACGCCAGTGGCATTGCCGGGTAGCTATGTTCGGAAAAGATAACCGCTGAAAGCATCTAAGCGGGAAACTTGCCTCAAGATGAGATCTCACTGGAACCTTGAGTTCCCTGAAGGGCCGTCGAAGACTACGACGTTGATAGGTTGGGTGTGTAAGCGCTGTGAGGCGTTGAGCTAACCAATACTAATTGCCCGTGAGGCTTGACCATATAACACCCAAGCAATTTGAGCGGAAGCCAGATTGCGGTGTTGTGAAGATGATACGAACCGAAAGTTTGCGATTCACAAATACCATCACATACCCGATTCGCTGGAGTGCCACCCAAAGGGCATCCTGGCTACAGAATTTCTTGACGACCATAGAGCATTGGAACCACCTGATCCCATCCCGAACTCAGCAGTGAAACGATGCATCGCCGATGGTAGTGTGGGGTTTCCCCATGTGAGAGTAGGTCATCGTCAAGATTAAATTCCGAAACCCCCACTTGCGAAAGCAGGTGGGGGTTTTGTCTTTTCCGGGCTTCAGGATTTTGGTTGGCTGTGCTGGCCTCTCGCGAGCAAGCTTTGCTCCCACAGGTGTACATCTCAGGTTAAGTGACCACTGTGGGAGCAAAGCTTGCTCGCGATGAGGCCCTACCTGACACACCGCATCGTAGCCGCTGCCGCCAGGCTGCGCTGGCCCCAAGCCACACTGAAGATCTACAGCGCACACCAGGGCCAGCGCAGCCTAGCGGCAGCGGCTACAGACCGCCAATAACAGGCACAAAAAAGCCACCCCGCAGGGTGGCTATCATGAAGCAACAAATCAGGCCCTGAACCGCGCCACCAACGCCGTCAGCTCCCCAGCCAACGCCGTCATCTCCCGACTCGCCGCACTGGTCCTGCCAGCCCCTTCGGCCGACTGCAGCGACAGATTGCGAATGTTGATCAGATTGCTATCCACCTCCCGCGCCACATGAGACTGCTCCTGCGCCGCGCTGGCAATCACCAGGTTACGCTCGTTGATTTCACTGATCGCCCCATAGATCTGCTCCAGCACATCACCACACGCCTGGGTCAACGTCAGGTTGACCTGGGCCTTTTCAGTGCTCGAGCGCATGGAGTTGACTGCCGCCTCGGTACCGGTCTGCAGGCGGACAATCATCTGCTCGATTTCACGAGTCGACTCCTGCGTGCGGTGGGCCAGGGTACGGACTTCGTCGGCCACCACGGCAAACCCACGCCCGGCCTCGCCTGCGCGTGCAGCTTCGATCGCCGCGTTCAGGGCCAGCAGGTTGGTTTGTTCAGACACGGCGCGGATCACGTCCAGCACCTTGCCAATCTCGCGGGTCTCGCCGGCCAGTTTCTGGATCAGCTGTGAGCTGCCCTCGATATCGGCTGCCATGGCATGAGTGCCGTCGATGGTGTCCTGAACCTGTTGGCGACTCTGCTGCGAAAGGGCATTGGAGGCTTCAGCCGCCTCGGACGTCGAGACCGCGTTACGGGCGACTTCTTCAACGGCAGTGGTCATCTCGGTGACGGCGGTGGCCGCTTGTTCCAGCTCCTGATCTTGCTGCTGAACACCGCGGTTGGACTCTTCCGTCACCGCAGACAATTGCTGCGCTGCCCCGGCCAACTGCTGCGCCGAAGCGCTGATGTGGGCGATCGTCTGGCGCTGGCTGTCCTGCATGCGACCCAGTTCGGCAAACAGCTCACCAATCTCGTTGCGGCTGTGCACCTCAATAGGTTCGCGCAGATCACCCGATGCAATGCGTTTGAAGTGCTGGCCTGCCAACCCAAGGGGGCGCAACACTCGGGCAACGATAAAGCTCCAGCAGCAGCCCGCCAGCAACAGCGTGGTCAGCAACAGCAATACGGCAATGGTCTTGGCTTCCCTGAGGCGGCTATCGGTCAGCACCATCAACGCAGAGCTGCGATCGTTCAGGGCTTTCATCAGTGCGTTGCGCTGATCCTGCAACGCGCCCATGGCCGCAGCCGCCTGTTGGTTGACTGTGAAGTAGGCTGCCAGGTCGCCGGCACGCGCCGCAGCCCGTTGACCATCAATGGTCTTGCCGTAAGCCACAAAGGATTGCTCCAGCTGCAGGCCCAGGGCGGTATTATGCGGCTCCAGCGTCTGGCCGAAATGGTCGATCAGTTGCGCCGACTGCTGCCAGATCTCCTGCGAGCGGGCCAGCCGCGCCGTCGACGCCTCGTGCTGGCCGCCCAGGTTTTCCAGGAACGCGGACGACACGTTGGCACTGGTGCGGATGGCCAGCAGCAAGGCGTTATTCAGGCGGTCCGCCTGCAGGGCCGTGCGGTGCAACTCCTGCACCTGGGCATCGCTTTGTTCGGCGTTGCGCCAGGCGCTGACGGTGGAAAACAGCAGGGCAGCGACAAACAAGGCTAGGATCGCGCCCATGCTGGTGCGAATACTGAGGTGACGAAACATGCGATCAACTCCACAGATCGAGGTCGGGCGCGGACTCTTCGCTCGTTCCAGCAGGGGGTATCAAGCGCATCTGGGTTGTTATTGTCAGATTGGTCCGCTTCCTCTATATCGCTAGCCTTTGGCCATGCTTTAGCCCCCAGTCCGCCAAGTGGGCGATAATCGACCTTTATTTGCGACATATTGCCGCATGCCACCTCGTAGCCGCTGCCGCCAGGCTGCGCTGGCGGGTGTGAACGCTGAAGATCTCCTGTGAAGCATAAGCCCAGCGCAGCCTGCGGCAGCGGCTACACATTTCCCAGGCATAAAAAAACCACCGCGAGGGTGGTTTTTTCACAACAGCGATCATCAGTCGCCGTAGTACTCGCAACCGCTGGTGCACGTCTCATGGATACGGACCTTCGACAGCTCCGGCAACAGCGGCTTGACCTGTTCCCAGATCCACTTGGCCAGCACTTCACTGGTGGGGTTTTCCAGGCCAGGAATGTCGTTCAGGTAGTTATGGTCAAGCTGCTCATACAGCGGCTTGAAGATCGCCTTGATTTCCGAGAAATCGCGAATCCAGCCCGTGTGCGGGTCGACCGGGCCGGTCAGGTGCAGCGCCACCTTGAACGAGTGGCCATGCAGGCGGCCGCATTTATGCCCTTCAGGGACATGTGGCAGCCGGTGAGCCGATTCGAAAGTAAATTCCTTGAAGATTTCCACGTGTCTTGAACCCGAAAAAGCCAATGCAATCGCCTAGTCTACCAGTAACCTGACCCAGCTGTCAGAGGGGCTGCAGCACATCGGCCAGCTTGCCGCTTTGCGTCAGCTCCAGGAACTCATCGCCCATGCGCTGGCTTTCGCTCATGGCCGTGCGCCAATAATCCTGGCGCGCCTTGTCCTGGCCCATGAAGCGCTTGAAGTCGCTGCGGTCCGGCAACTTGCCATGCGGCAGGCTGGCCAGGTAGTGCGCCGAGGGGGCCAGCAACACCACATTGCGCAGGCGCTGGGCATCACCGCGCCGCCAGGGCAGGGTTTTGTCGAACCAGCCCGGGATGATTTTGTCGGTGAAGTGCGGGTACAGCACCAGGTCCTCGCCGCTGTAGGGCAAGTCCAGGTGGTAGTCCAGCAGTCCGCCATCGCGGAACGTGCCAACGCCCGCGCCGGGGATATCGCGCACCCCCTCCATCACCATGGGGATGGAGCCCGAGGCCAACAACGCCTGGCGCAGGTTACCGGTGTCCAGCGGCAGACAGCGCGAGGGGAAGTCGGTGAGGGGGTGCAAGGGCGGGGCCAGGCGCTGGTCATGCAGGATCACCCGCTCGAAATGCCGCGACAGCCGCGCCCGGCCCATCAGGTTGTCGGCAATCACCGCGCCCAGGCCCAGGCCCAGATGGCCGCGATGGTCCTGGGCCAGGCGCCCGTGACTGCGTACCACCATGACGTTGAGGCGGTAATGCGCATTGTCGAGAATGCGCGCGTCCTGGCCGGCCAGCAGGTCGTCGAGCATGCGGTGGCAGCTTTGACTGACTTCAGCCATGGTCACGCCCTTGGCAAAGCTCTGCTCGTTATACAGCTGGCCAAGCAGACGCAGCCCCTGCACCGGGTCCGGCAGGCAGGCGCTGGCGAAGCGCCAGGAGCCGATCGAGGCCCCAATCAGCGAGCGCTCGCGCACCGCCCCTGGCAGCCATTCGCCGAACAGCGCCAAGTCCAGCCCCTGTATGCCCAAGGCCTTGGGCCCGCCGGCCGCCCCCGGCAAAATACCGACGTCGGCGGCCTGCAGACCCTGCTCGCGGATGCGCGCCATGGCCTGATGGCCGACCTTGATGCTCAGGGAAGGGGACTTGATATGGATGGCGCTCATGCAAAAACCTCGTAACAGACAGGTCAATCTACTGCATTTCCAACCGTGGCGCATGAATCCGTAGCCGCTGCCGCCAGGCTGCGCTGGCCTGTATGAACCCCGGAGATCTCCAGTGAGGCACAGGGCCAGCGCCGCCTGGCGGCAGCGGCGACGGGACACCTCATAAACTTGGGAATTTTCCTACAGGAAGCATTGCCCTAGTCTGGCCGACGTCCGCAACGCACTCCGCTACGATGATGGCCTTTCAATTTCAGTTTCAATTAAGTTGTTCCGGATAGCCTTTGCTCCGTACCCACTTGATGACTCAATGGAGCCTGCCATGAACCACGTCACTGCCCTGATCACCGCTGTTACCCTGACCCTCGGCGCCAGCGCCGCCCAAGCCCGCGACCTGGGCCCCGACGAGGCACTGCGCCTGCGCGATGCTGGTACCATCCAGTCGTTCGAAAAACTCAACGCCGCCGCGCTGGCCCGTCACCCTGGCGCCACGGTGAAGGAAACCGAGCTTGAGGAAAGCTACGGCAAGCACCTGTACCAGGTCGAGTTGCGCGACGCCAAGGGCACCGAATGGGACCTGGAACTGGACGCCGCCACCGGCGAAATCCTCAAGGACCACCAGGACACCTGATGAAACCGACTCTACGGCCAGGCCCGCTGTTGGCCCTGGCCGCCTGCTGCACCTTTGCCAGCGCCCACGACCTGGGGCAGGATGAAGCCCTCAAGCTGCGTCAAGCGGGGGTGATCCTGCCCTTGGAGCAATTGCTGCACAAGGCCATGGCGCGCTACCCGGGCGCCAAGCTGCTGGAAGCGGAGCTGGAGGAAGATGATGGCGTCTACACCTATGAAGTCGAGTTGCTGACCGCCGATGGCGTGGTCCGCGAAATCGAGCTGGAGGCGGCCACCGGCCACCTGCGCAAGGACAAGGAAGATGATTGATGCGCCTGCTGCTGGTTGAAGACAACGTGCCCCTGGCCGACGAACTCACGGCGGGGCTCAAGGCCCAGGGCTATGCCGTGGACTGGCTGGCGGATGGGCGTGACGCCGCCTATCAAGGCTCGGTGGAACCTTATGACCTGATCATTCTCGACCTCGGGTTGCCGGGGTTGCCGGGCCTGGAGGTGCTGGCCCAATGGCGCAGCGGCGGCCTGTCCACGCCCGTGCTGATCCTCACCGCGCGCGGCTCCTGGGCCGAACGTATCGAGGGCCTGAAGGCCGGTGCCGACGATTACCTGACCAAACCATTCCACCCCGAGGAGCTGCACCTGCGCGTGCAGGCCCTGTTGCGCCGTGCCCGTGGCCTGGCCAACCAGCCCACCCTGCAGGCGGCCGGGTTGCACCTGGACGAAGGGCGCCAGTGCGTCAGCCAGGCCGGTGTCGATATTCAACTCACCGCCGCCGAGTTCCGCCTGCTGCGTTACTTCATGCTGCACCCCGGGCAGATCCTCTCCAAGGGGCACCTGGCCGAACACCTCTACGACGGTGAAACCGAGCGCGACTCCAACGTGCTGGAAGTCCACGTCAACCACCTGCGGCGCAAGCTGGGTCGTGCGGTCATCGAGACCCGTCGCGGCCAGGGTTACCTGTTTGGAGCGGGCTCGCCTTGAAGTCGATTCAGGGGCGCTTGAGTGTCGGCCTGATCAGCGTGCTGGTGGTGGTCGGCGTGGCCGTGGCGCAACTGAGCCTGTGGCTGTTCGAGGTGGGCCTGCAACGTTATCTGGAAGCTGGCCTGCGTAACGAAAGCGAGAACCTGCTGGTGGCGCTGGTGCGCGGCCCTACTGGCCTGCAACTGGATGACCGGCGTATTTCTCCGGCCTACGAGCGCCCGTTCTCCGGTCATTACTTTCGCATTGATTTCCCTGATGGCCATTGGCGCTCACGGTCGCTCTGGGACCAGGAGTTTGCGCAACCGGACGTCACCGGCCTGCACGCCAACCTGACCCTGGGGCCGGAAAACCAGCTGCTGCTGGTGCTGCGCTCGGACTACAAGCGTCTCGGCCAATCACTGTCCATCAGTGTGGCGCAAGACTACACGCCCGTGCGTGCCAGCTTCCAGCGCATGCAGCGTATCGGCCTGGGCATGGGCCTGGCGGCGCTGTTGCTGATCCTGGTGTTGCAGCGCCTGACGGTGAAACGCGCGCTGCGCCCCCTGGAGCGCGCCCGCGAGCAGATCGCGCAACTGCAGCAGGGTCAACGATCCCAGCTCGACACCCAAGTGCCTGTGGAGCTGGAACCGCTGGTGGCCCAGATCAACCATCTGCTGGCCCACACCGAGGACAGCCTGCGGCGTTCCCGGCACGCCTTGGGCAACCTTGGCCATGCATTGAAAACGCCCATGGCGGTGTTGTTCAGCCTGGTCGCCGGCGAGCGCCTGGCCGCCCACCCCGAGCTGGCCAAGGCATTGCGTGAGCAACTGGAACAGATCGAGCAGCGCCTGGGTCGCGAACTCAATCGCGCACGGCTGGCCGGGGATGCGCTGCCCAGCGAGCTGTTCGACTGCGAAACCGAGCTGGCGGGGCTGGTGGCCACCCTGCGGATGATCCATGGCGAAGAACTGACCATCACCTGCAGTCAGCCGCCGGGCCTGATGCTGCCCTGGGACCGCGAGGACCTGCTGGAAGTGCTGGGCAACCTGCTGGACAACGCCTGCAAATGGGCCGACAGCGAAGTGCGCCTGACCGTCACCGGCCACGCAAATGGGTATGTGCTGGAGGTCGACGATGATGGCCCCGGTATCCCCCAGGCCCAGCGTGAAGGGGTGCTCAACCGCGGCTCGCGCCTGGACGAGCAAGTCAGTGGCCATGGCCTGGGCCTGGGCATCGTGCGTGACATCGTCGACGCCTGGGGCGGCACCCTGGCGCTGCTCGCCAGCCCCCAGGGCGGGCTGCGCGTACGCATTGGCCTGCCGCGTCGCGCTGCCGGCTAAACTCTGCGCGGGTTGTGTTGCCTAATGCTTGTACGGCACTCGCCGTAACGCATTGAATGACAAGGACCGCCCATGAATGAAACCCTGTTGCAACACAAGGCACTGATGGTGCTGCTGGTCCTGGTGACCCTTGCCTTCATCTGGATCATGCTGCCGTTCTATGGCGCGATATTCTGGGCGATCATCCTCGGGATCGTCTTCGCGCCGTTGCAGCGCCGCCTTACCCTCAAATTCAACCGCCGGCGCAACTGGGGAGCACTGGCCACGCTGATGATCTGCCTGGTCATCGCCATCCTCCCCGTCATCGTGGTCAGCGGTTTGCTGGTTCAGGAAGGGGCGGCGCTGTACAAGAACATCGAGAGCGGGCAACTGGACATCGCCGGCTACATCACCCAGTTCAAACATGCGCTGCCAGCGTCCCTGCAACACCTGGCCGATCGCATGGGCATGGGCAACCTGGACGGGCTGAGGGACAAGATTACCAAGTGGGCCATGCAGGGTAGCCAGGACCTGGCCAGCCAGGCGTTCAACTTCGGCCAGGGCACCTTCGACTTCATCATCAGCATCGGCATCATGCTGTACCTGCTGTTTTTCTTCCTGCGCGACGGTCCGGATCTGGTGCGCCGCGTACGCAGCGCCGTGCCGTTGGCCGAACACCAGAAGCGCCGCCTGCAACTCAAGTTCAATCGCGTGGTGCGCGCCACGGTCAAGGGCAACCTGCTGATGGCGGTGGTGCAGGGTGCATTGGGCGGCGCGATATTCTGGTTCCTGGACATCCCCAGCGCGCTACTGTGGGCCGTGGTCATGGCCTTCATGTCACTGCTGCCGGCTGTGGGGGCGGGCGTGGTATGGGCGCCGGTGGCGGTGTTCTTTCTCATCAATGGCCAGGTCTGGCAGGGCGCACTGCTGACTGGTTACGGGCTGCTGGTGATCGGCATGGTCGACAACGTGTTGCGCCCTATCGTGGTGGGCAAGGACACGCGCATGCCCGACTACCTAATCCTGGTGTCGACCTTGGGCGGGCTGTCGGTGTTCGGCCTCAACGGCTTCGTGATCGGGCCCTTGATTGCCGCGTTGTTCATGTCCAGCTGGTCGATTTTCGCCGCCACCAAACCGCAGGTGAAGTTGCCGCAGGATCCGCTCTGATCTGGTTTATCATGGGCAGGATCCAATGGTGGAAGGCTGTTCATGAGTAAACCCGGACAAAGGGTACTGGTTGCAGTGCGCAAGATGATTGCGGCGGGGGAGCTCGCCGCAGGCGAGCGCGTGTTCGAAACCTCGGTGGCCGAAGCGCTGGGGGTGTCGCGCACTCCGGTCCGCATTGCCTTCCGCACCCTGGAGCAGGAGGGCCTGTTGGTTCAGCATGGCGCCCGCGGCTATCAGGTGCGCAGCGTCAGTGCCCAGGACATTGCCGGTGCGGTCGAGGTGCGTGGCGTGCTGGAAGGCCTGGCGGCCAGGCAAGCGGCGGAGCAGGGGCTGTCGGCTGAACAGCTTGAAGGCTTGCGGGTGTGCCTGGTCGAGGGTGACGAGTTGTTCGACAAGGGCCATGTCAGCGAAGACGACCTGCAGCTGTACCATGACCTCAACATGCGTTTTCACCAGATCATCGTGCAGGCCAGCGGCAACCCGGCCATCGCCGAGGCACTGGCGCGCAACGACCATCTGCCGTTCGCGTCGGTGACGGCGCTGGCCGTGGACTGCCAGGACCTGAAGTCCGAATACCGGCGCTTCAACTACGCCCACATGCAGCATCACTCCATTGTCGACGCCCTGGCCAGCCGCCAGGGCGCGCGCGCCGAGGCGCTGATGCGCGAGCATGCCAACGCCACATTGCGCTACGCCCAGGTATTCGAAGCCGCCAGCGAGCGGATGAAAGTGCTGCGCGCCTAAACCGCAACGTAGCCGCTGCCGGAGGCTGCGCTGGCCCTCATTTACGCTGTAGATCTGCAGCGAGGCACAGGGCCAGCGCAGCCTGCGGCAGCGGCTACGGATATCACTCGATTGTCGGCGCCCTGGCCAGCCGCCAGGGCGCGAGCATTGTGCTACGCCCAGGTGTTCGAAGCTGCCAGCGAGCAAATGAAAGTGCTGCGCGCCTACACCGCACCGTAGCCGCTGCCGGAGGCTGCGCTGGCCCTCATTTACGCTGTAGATCTGCAGCGAGGCACAGGGCCAGCGCAGCCTGCGGCAGCGGCTACGGATATCACTCGATTGTCGGCGCCCTGGCCAGCCGCCAGGGCGCGAGCATTGCGCTACGCCCAGGTGTTCGAAGCTGCCAGCGAGCATATGAAAGTGCTGCGCGCCTACACCGCAACGTAGCCGCTGCCGGAGGCTGCGCTGGCCCTCATTTACGCTGTAGATCTGCAGCGAGGCACAGGGCCAGCGCGGCCTGCGGCAGCGGCTACGGATATCACTCCATTGTCGGCGCCCTGGCCAGCCACCAGGGCGCGAGCATTGCGCTACGCCCAGGTGTTCGAAGCTGCCAGCGAGCGGATGAAAGTGCTGCGTGCGCAATGACTTGAAACCGCGTCGTCTGCATCGCGGCCAAGGCCGGCTCCTACGCCGTACGGGGTAGGAGCCGGCCTTGGCCGCGATGCAGACGACGCGATCCAGGGGGGATCAAGCCGTGGCAGCACTGGTCGCAATCAGATTGCTCTCCGCCGCCATCCACCGATCAATCACCTGCCGCGCCCGCACGCCGCCCACATCAATCTTTAATTTGAGCAACGTACGCTCAGGGTGGGCACTCAAGTTACGCTGCTGACGCTCGAGCATCTCCAGGTCCTCACTGAAAATCTTCCCCTGGCCTTCGCGAATGGTATTCGTCAACGCTTGATCGTCCGGCCGGAAGCGCCGCGCCATGCCCCAGAAATACCAGATCGAAGTCTCGGTACGCGGGGTAATGAAGTCCACCACGATGCTCGACGCCTTGCAGCTGTCCGGGGCGTCGTAGCCACCTTGCCCGGCATGGGCCACGCCCACTTCGATCAGCACGTGGCTGGGCGGGGTGAAACGGCAGATCTGCCAGCGGTCCACCAGTACGTCATCGGCCAGGCCGTTGCCGCGCAGGGCCATGCGCCAGAAGGGTGGGGCCATGATGTTGTGCATATGCCGCGCGGTCACCACCTCGTCGCCATTGACCGTGGTCACGGGCAGCGCCTCGTCGATTTCCTTCTGGCCGATGCTGCTGGCGTGCACGTAGGTCTCGTGGGTCAGGTCCATGAGGTTATCGATCATCAGGCGGTAGTCGCAGGCGATTTCATACAGGCCGCCGCCGTAGGCCCATTCGGGGTTCTCGGCCCATTCCAGGTGCGGGATCAAGGCGGGATCGGCCTGGGCCTGATCGCCCGGCCACACCCAAATGAATCCATGGCGCTGCACGGCCGCAAAGGTACGCGTCAGCGGGAAGCTGGCCACCCGCTGCCCGGGCATGGACTGGACCTTGCCCTGACAATCCATCACCAGGCCGTGGTAGCCACACACCAACTGCCCATCCACCACACGGCCCAGCGACAGCGGGGCGCCGCGGTGTGGGCAGAAGTCATCCAGGGCCACCACTTTGCCTGCGCCGTCACGGTAGAACACCATGGACTCACCACAGATCTGCCGGCCCAGCGGGCCTTCAGCGATTTCGTCGGGGGTGCAGGCGACATACCAGGTATTTTTCGGGTACATGAACGTTCTCCACATCAGGTTTATTGTTTTTGTATGGATCCATTAATGGTCAGTGTTTCATGTTTTGTCAATTGATACGGCTTCAGTGGATCCACTGAAAAGGGCATAATCACGTCATCGGCAAGCGCTACGTCGGCCCGTCGGACGTCAGCCTTGAGGCGTGGCGGGTGCATTCGTTACCATCACGCCCGCCGTGCTCATTACCTACGGTATTTGTCTCTCTTTCCTACGCGCCCGGAGGGCGTTTCACCCCCTGAAACCGGCGTTTGCCCTAATCTGGCAGGCGTGTCGAGGTGTTCGGGGACTGCTGTTTTTTCATTTTTTTGTCGTTAGAGCGGTTTAATGCCACAACCCATTCCCCTGAAAGACCACGAAAAAGAGAAACGCCTGGTCAACCGCCGGCTGGTGGCCTGCGCGGTGTTCGTACTGGCGCTGAGCTTTGCCCTGGTCGGCCGCCTGTACTTCCTGCAGGTCATCGAATTCGCCTATCACTCCACCATTTCCGAGAACAACCGCGTTCACGTGCTGCCCATCCCGCCGGAACGCGGCGTGATCTACGACCGCAACGGCGTAGTGCTGGCCACCAACCGCCCCAGCTTCAACATGACCCTGACCCGCGAGCGGGCAGGGGACTACAAGCACGTGCTGGACGAAGTGGTGCAGGTGCTCAGTCTGACCGAGGACGACCGCAAACAGTTCGACAAGGAACTCAAGCGCGTACGCCACCCCTTCGAACCCGTGACGCTGATGTACGAGCTCACCGAAGACCAGATCGCCAAGATCGCCGTCAACCAGTACCTGTTGCCCGGCATCGACGTGGAAGCGCAGTTCGTGCGCGAGTACCCGCTGGGCGCGCATTTCGCCCACTCGGTCGGCTACGTGGGCCGCATCAACGAAAAAGAATCCAAGACCCTGGACCAGACCGAGTACCGCGGTACCCAGTCGGTCGGCAAGACCGGCATCGAGCGCTTCTACGAAGCCGAGCTGCACGGCCACGTGGGCTACGAGGAAGTGGAGACCAACGCCCAGGGCCGGGTAATGCGGGTGCTCAGGCACACCGACCCGATCCCGGGCAAAAACATTGTGCTGAGCCTGGACGCCCACTTGCAGCAAGCCGCCGAGGACGCCCTGGGCGACCGTCGCGGCTCGGTGGTGTGCATCGACCCGGACACCGGCGAGGTGCTGGCCATGGTCAGCAAGCCGGCCTTCGACCCCAACCTGTTCGTGACCGGCATCAGCTTCAAGCAGTACGCCAGCCTGCGTGACTCCATCGACCGGCCGCTGTTCAACCGTGCCCTGCGCGGCCTGTACGCACCGGGTTCCACCATCAAACCGGAAGTGGCCATCGCCGGCCTCGACAGTGGCGCCACCACCGCTCAGTCGCGGGTGTTCGACCCCGGTTACTATGAACTGCCCAACTACGACCACAAGTACCGCAACTGGAACCACAGCGGTGACGGCTGGGTGGACATGGACGCGGCCATCATGCGCTCCAACGACACCTACTTCTACGACCTGGCGCACAAGCTGGGCGTCGACCGCCTGCATGACTACATGACCCGCTTCGGCCTGGGCCAGAAAGTGTCCATGGACATGTACGAAGAAGCGCCTGGCCTGATGCCGTCACCGGCGTGGAAACGGGCTACCCGCCGCCAGGCCTGGTTCCCGGGCGAGACGCTGATCCTGGGGATCGGCCAGGGCTACATGCAGGTCACCCCGCTGCAACTGGCCCAGGCCACCAGCCTGATCGCCGCCAAGGGCGTGTGGCGCCGGCCGCACCTGGCCGAAACCGTCGGCGGCGTGGCCCCTGTGGACGAGAACCCGATGCCCAACATCGTGCTGCGCAACCCGCAGTACTGGGAACAGGTGAACCACGGCATGCAGATGGTGATGCACGACCCGCGCGGTATCGCCCGGGCCGCAGCCCAGGGCGCGCAGTACCGCATTGCCGGCAAGAGTGGTACCGCGCAGGTGGTGGCGATCAAGCAGGGTGAGCGTTACAACCGCCTCAAGACCCTGGAACGCAACCGCGACAACGCCTTGTTCGTCGGCTTTGCACCGGCCGAGCATCCGAAGATCGTGGTGTCGGTGATGATCGAAAACGGCGAGGCCGGTGGTCGCGTCGCCGGCCCCGTGGTGCGGCAGATCATGGATGCCTGGTTGCTGGACCAGAACGGTCACTTGAAACCTGAGTACGCCAACCCGACGCCGGCCACCAAGGCCGACCCGGTGGCGGCAGCGCCGCTGCATCCCAAGCATTCCCCCGTCTAACCGCGTCGCGCCCATCGCGCCCAAGGGCGGCTCCTACACCATTGGCGTAGGAGCCGCCCTTGGGCGCGATGCAGGCGCTGCGGTCTGTCACTTCGCGCTAAACCTGAAAATCGTCGTCTGCGTATACGCCTTCCCCGGGTCCAGCCGCGTGCTCGGGAATTTCGGCTGATTCGGCGAATCCGGATAATGCTGCGTCTCCAGCGTGAACGCCCCCCAGTGCGGATACACCGTACCGCCCTTGCCATGAATGCTGCCATCCAGGAAGTTGGCGGTGTACAACTGCACCCCAGGCTCGGTGGTATACAGCTGCAGTACACGCCCCGAATCAGGGTCGCTCACCTCGGTAGCCAAACGCTTTACGTCGCCATGGGTGTCCAGCACCCAGTTGAAGTCAAAGCCGCCTTGCTTGGGCTCGGCAAACTTGAGCTGCGGATGATCTTCCTTGATATGCGCACCAAACGCAGTGGGCTTGAGGAAGTCCATCGGTGTACCCGCCACCGGCGCCAGCTCGCCAGTAGGGATCAGCTTGGCGGTCACCGGCGTGTAGTGTGAGCCGTATACCGTGGCCACCTGCTTGAGAATATCGCCATTGCCGGCGCCGGCCAGGTTGAAGTAGCTGTGGTTGGTCAGGTTCAGTACCGTTGGCTTGTCGGTGGTGGCGCGGTACTCGATTCGCAGCTCGTTGCGCTCGTTCAGGCTATAGGTGACCTGGGTGTTGAGGGTGCCGGGGAAGCCCATCTCGCCGTCGGCTGACACGTAAGTCAGGGTCACGCCGACGCTGTCCTTGGCCTTGCTGGGCTCGGCCTTCCACACGTGCTTGTCGAAGCCCTGGGTACCGCCGTGCAGCGAATTCGGCCCATCGTTGGTCGGAATCTGGAAGGGCTTGCCATCCAGGCTGAACTTGCCGTCCGCCAGGCGGTTGCCGTAGCGGCCAATGGTGGCGCCGAAGTACACCGTGGGGTTGGACTGGTAGCCGTGCAGGTCATCGAAGCCCAGCACCACATCGGCGGTCTTGCCGTGTTTGTCGGGTATCAGCAGCGACTGCAGGATGCCGCCGTAGGTGATGATGGTGGCTTGCACGCCGTGGCTGTTCTTGAGGGTGTACTTCTCGATGGCGGTGCCATCGGGCAGGGTGCCGAAGCTGCCGCGTTCGGCGCTCAGGCCGGCGGCGTGGGCAGTGATGCTGGCCATCATGATCGAGAGTCCCAGGCTGGCGAGGGTAAGACGTGGTTGCATGGTAAGCCTTCCTTCTTGTTGTTTTGGCGGATGCTTTCGGAAATTTCCTATCTATTGGTCAGACTATTTACCTTCTTTTTCGGTGCGGCAAGCTTATATAGTCGAAAAAACAGCACTTGAAAAATAAATGGTAATACTATTTAGTGGTGCTGTGGCCATCGGTAGCCACGGCGACCAGCGACAACAATAAAAACAGAAGGGCGTGACATGAATTGGCAGGCACTTTCACCCACGCGTTACCGGCTCGCCGAAGGGGCGTTCTGGGACGCCGCCACCCAGGCCTTGTACTGGGTGGATATCGCCGGTTTCAAGGCGTGCCGGTTGCAGGCCGGCGAGACGCGGCACTGGCAGTTGAACCAGCCGGTGTCGGCGTTCATCCCCACCCGGGCGGGTGACGCCCTGGTAACCCTGGCCACCGGCGTGCACCGCCTGGCCCTGGATTCCCCCGACCATGCCCCGCAGGTAAGCCTGTGGTGCCAGGCCGACCCCGTGCCCGGCAACCGCGCCAACGAGGCGCGTTGCGACCCCCACGGGCACCTGTGGCTGGGCAGCATGCAGAACAATCTTGATGCCGAAGGCGGCGACCTGCCGCTGGAACGCCGCAGCGGCGGCCTGTTCCGCATTGATCACCAGGGCCGTGTCGACGCGCTGCTGGAAGGGCAGGGCATCGTCAACACCCTGCTGTGGACCGATGACGGTCAATCATTGCTCAGCGCCGACACCCTCGACGGCGTGATCTATCGCTACCCCCTCGACCACCAGGGCCTGCCCGGCCAACGCCAGGTATGGGCGGCTGAGCACCCGCGCGGCGCGCCCGACGGCTCGGCCATGGACGCCGAAGGCTACGTGTGGAACGCCCGCTGGGGCGGCCACTGCCTGTTGCGTTTCGCCCCTGACGGCAGTTTGGACCGTGTGGTCGAATTACCGGTGGAACACCCCACCAGTTGCGTGTTCGGCGGCCCCGACCTGACCCGGCTGTACGTCACCAGTTCACGCCAGGCCGGCAGCACCAACGCCCTCGACGGCGCGGTGCTGTGGGCCGACGTCGGCATCCGTGGCCAGCCCTGCCAGCGTTTCGGCGGGTGACACTACGTTACATTGATCCATCGAATTACCTGCTAAGACTGTACATCGCCCCAGATAGGGCGCCACGTGAAACCGTTGGGCGCTGTAGCTATATCAAATAAGAACAAGGAGTTAGCTATGTTGAGTCGTCATGGGATTCGTTCCCTGTGCTGTGCCGCCGTATCCACCGCCATCCTCGGCCTGGGTTCCACCGCCTATGCTGCCGATCCGGTCAAGATCGGCTTCCTGGTCAAGCAGGCGGAAGAGCCCTGGTTCCAGACCGAATGGGCCTTCGCCGAGAAAGCCGCCAAGGACAAGGGCTTTGAGTTGATCAAAATCGCCGTGCCAGACGGTGAGAAAACCCTGTCGGCCATCGACAGCCTGGCCGCCAACGGCGCCAAGGGCTTCGTCATCTGCCCGCCGGACGTGTCCCTGGGCCCGGCCATCGTCGCCAAGGCCAAGGCCAACGACCTCAAGGTGATGGCCGTGGACGACCGCTTCGTCGATGCCAGCGGCAAGTTCATGGAGGACGTGCCGTATCTGGGCATGGCCGCCTTCGAAGTGGGCCAGAAACAGGGCGCCGCCATGGCCGACGAGGCCAAGAAGCGCAACTGGGACTGGAAAGAAACCTACGCCATCATCAACACCTACAACGAGCTGGACACCGGCAAGAAGCGCACCGACGGTTCGATCGACGCGCTGAAAAAGGCCGGCCTGCCCGCTGACCACATCCTGACCGCGCCGCAGAAAACCCTCGACGTGCCCGGCGGCATGGACGCGGTCAACTCCGCGTTGCCCAAGCTGCCGCAGAGCGCGAAAAACCTGATCATCGGCGGCATGAACGACAACACCGTGCTGGGTGGGGTACGGGCCACGGCGTCCAACGGCTTCGAGCCTGAACACGTGATCGGCATCGGCATCAACGGCACCGACGCCATCGACGAACTGAAGAAACCGAAAAGCGGCTTCTTCGGCTCAATGCTGCCCAGCCCCGACAAGGAAGGCTACAACACCGCCTCGCAGGTGTTCGAGTGGGTGACCACCGGCAAAGAGCCGGCCAAGTACACGGCCATGGACGACGTGACCCTGATCACCCGCGCCAACTTCCAGGACGTGCTGACCAAGATCGGTCTCTGGAAATAACCACGGGTAACCCGTAGCCGCTGCCGCCAGGCTGCGCTGGCCCTATGCCTCGCTGAAAATCTCCGCTGTCCACGCCGGCCAGCGCAGCCTTCGGCAGCGGCTACATCGTCACGGTGAAGAGTGCTCTTTATGCAAGCATCCACGGCAACACAACCACACACCGCCAACGGCAGCCTGCGCTTCGACGCCATCGGCAAGAACTTCCCCGGCGTGCGCGCGCTGTCCGACATCAGCTTCACCGCCCACCCGGGCCAGGTGCTGGCGCTGATGGGTGAGAACGGCGCGGGCAAGTCGACCCTGCTCAAGATTCTCGGTGGCGCCTACCAGCCCAGCGCCGGCCAGGTGCTGATCGGCGATCAGCCCATGGCGTTCAAGTCCGCCGCCGACAGCATCGGCCACGGCGTGGCGGTGATTCACCAGGAGCTGCACCTGGTACCGGAAATGAGCGTCGCCGAAAACCTGCTGCTGGGCCACATGCCCGCGCGCTTCGGCCTGGTCAACCGCGGCGCCATGCTGCGCCGCGCCCGTGAGCTGCTCAAGGGCCTGGCCGACGAGATCGACCCCAGCACCCGCCTGGGCGAGTTGTCCCTGGGCCAGCGCCAGTTGGTGGAAATCGCCAAGGCCATGTCGCGCAACGCCCACGTCATTGCGTTCGACGAGCCCACCAGCAGCCTCTCGGCCCGCGAGATCGACCGCCTTATGACCATCATCGGCCGGCTGCGCGACGAGGGCCGGGTGATCCTCTATGTGTCGCACCGCATGGAAGAAATCTTCCGCATCTGCGACGCCGTCACCGTGTTCAAGGACGGTCGCTTCGTCCGCACCTTCGACGACATGGCGCAACTGACCCACGATCAACTGGTCACCTGCATGGTCGGTCGCGACATCCAGGACATCTACGACTACCGCCCCCGCCAGCAGCACGGCGTGGCCTTGCAGGTAAACAACCTGCTGGGCCCCGGCCTGCAGGAACCGGTCAGCTTCAGCGTGCAGAAAGGCGAAGTGCTGGGTTTCTTCGGCCTGGTGGGCGCCGGGCGTACCGAACTGCTGCGCCTGCTCTCGGGCCTGGCGCGCCACAGCGCCGGCGACATCGAACTGGAAGGCCGCGCGCTGCACCTGAAAAACCCGCGCCAGGCCATCGACGCCGGCATCCTGCTGTGCCCCGAAGACCGCAAGAAAGAGGGCATCGTGCCGCTGTCCAGTGTCGCCGAAAACATCAACATCGGCGCCCGCAGCCGCCACGCCCACCTGGGCTGCCTGCTGCAAGGTCGCTGGGAGCGTGACAACGCCCGCCAGCAAATCAGCGCCATGAACGTCAAAACGCCCAGCCCCAGCCAGCAGATCATGTTCCTGTCCGGCGGCAACCAGCAGAAGGCCATTCTCGGCCGCTGGCTGTCGATGCCCATGAAAGTGCTGCTGCTGGACGAGCCCACCCGCGGCATCGACATCGGCGCCAAGTCGGAGATCTACCAGATCATCCACAACCTGGCGGCCAAAGGCATCGCGGTAATCGTGGTGTCCAGCGACCTGATGGAAGTTATGGGCATCAGCGACCGCATCCTGGTGATGAGCGAGGGCGCGCTGACCGGCGAGCTGAACCGTGAACAGGCCGACGAATCCCGTCTGCTGCAACTGGCCCTGCCACGCACCCGTGGCTGAACAATAATAAACGAGGTGCTTATGACCACTCCCACCACCCTGCAGGCTCCACGGCAAGGACTCAACATGCGCCGTTTCCTCGATGAGTGGGCGATGCTGCTGGCCGCCCTGGGCATCTTTCTGCTCTGTACCCTGGTGATCGACAACTTCATGTCGCCCATGAACATGCGTGGCCTCGGCCTGGCGATTTCCACCACCGGCATCGCCGCCTGTACCATGCTCTACTGCCTGGCGTCGGGGCATTTCGACCTGTCGGTCGGCTCGGTCATCGCCTGCGCAGGCGTCATCGCCGCCGTGGTGATGCGTGACACCAACAGCGTGTTCCTGGGCGTCTCCGCCGCCCTGGGCATGGGCCTGATCGTGGGCCTGATCAACGGCATCGTCATTGCCAAGCTGCGCATCAACGCCCTGATCGCCACGCTGGCGACCATGCAGATCGTGCGCGGCCTGGCTTACATCTTCTCCAACGGCAAGGCCGTGGGCGTGATGAACGAAGGCTTCTACGTGTTCGGCAACGGCCAGGTGTTCGGCGTGCCGGTGCCGATCCTGATCACCATCGTCTGCTTCATCTTCTTCGGCTGGCTGCTGAACTACACCACCTACGGCCGCAACACCATGGCCATCGGCGGCAACCAGGAAGCGGCGCGCCTGGCCGGCGTGCACGTGGACCGCACCAAGATCATCATCTTCGCCGTGCATGGTCTGGTGGGTGCCCTGGCGGGCGTGGTGCTGGCCTCGCGCATGACCTCCGGCCAGCCCATGGTGGGGCAGGGCTTTGAATTGACCGTTATCTCGGCCTGCGTGCTGGGTGGCGTGTCGTTGAGCGGCGGCATCGGCATGATCCGCCACGTGATTGCCGGGGTGCTGATTTTGGCGATCATCGAAAACGCGATGAACCTGAAGAACATCGACACCTTCTACCAATACGTGATTCGCGGCACCATCCTGCTGATCGCGGTGATCATCGACCGGCTCAAGCAGCGCTGAGCATCGCGCCTGGCGCGTGATCGGGGTTGGTCCGATCGCGGCCAAGGCCGGCTCCTACAACGCTTGGTGTAGGAGCCGACCTTGGTCGCGATGCGGGCACCGCGCACTGTCAGACGTTCAAGGTGCCAGCGCCCGCATCGCCTCCAGCACCGTCTGCAACGACCGGCTCAACGGCTTGTCCTGGCGCAGCACCAGCCCCAGGGTACGCTTGAGCATCGGCGTCACCGGCTGAATCTGCAAACCACGCCGGTGATGCACGGCCTGCACCGCCATGGCCGGCACAATGCTGAACCCCAACCCCGCGCCGACCATCTCCTTGATCGCCTCGATACTGCCCAACTCCATCACCGGCCGCAGGCGCAGCCCGGCCTGGGCGAACCAGTCGTCAATCACCAGGCGCGTACCGCTACCTGATTCGAACGCCACCATCGGCAGATCAGCCAAGTGTTCTGCGGACAATTTCGGGGGAAGGGTGGCGCCCTCGGCGAAAATCGCCACGAACGGGTCCTCCAGCAACGGCGTCACCACCAGGCTGCGGCCGCTGGCGGGCAAGGTCACCAGCGCCAGGTCCAGGCGGTTGTGCTCCACATCGCGCAGCATCGCCTCGGTGTGGCCGGTGGCAACCCGTACATCGAGGGCGGGGAAATGCTGGCGCAGCCGTTGCAACATCGGCGGCAGCAAGTGAATGCAGGCGGTGGCGCCGGTGCCGATGGCCACGCGCCCGGCCACGCCATCGGCATGGCTGGCCAGGTCCTGCAGGGCTTCTTCCACCAGCGCGTCGATGCGCCGGGCGTGCTCCAGCAAGGTGTTGCCAGCGGCCGTCGGCGTCAGGCGTCGGCCCACGCGCTCGATCAGGCGTACCTGCAACCGCGCTTCCAACTGGCGGATCTGCAGGCTGATGGCCGGCTGGGTCAAGCCCAGGTGCGCCGCAGCGGCCGAAAAACTGCCCAGGGCGATGACATGCGAGAACGTTTGCAGGTGAACCAGATTGAGGGCGGCCATGGCAAAGTATTTCTTATGCAGAGGTGCGCCGATCATAGCTTTATTTAGTGCGCGCGGGTGGGCAATATGCCATGTACTTTCACAAGGAGATGCCGATGACACCTGAAGTGCGGTTGCGCGACGCCATGGCCGGCGACATGGAGGGCATCCAACGTATTTACGCCGAACACGTGCTGCACGGCAGCGCCAGCTTCGAACTGGAGCCGCCCACGGTCGCGCAGATGCAGGAGCGGTGGGTCGCCGTCTGCGCCGCAGGGTTGCCGTACAAAGTGGCCGAACTCGATGGCGAAGTAGTGGGCTACGGCTACGCCACCCCGTACCGGCCAAGGCCTGGCTACCGCTTCACTTGCGAAGACTCGGTGTACCTCAAGGAAGGCATGGGCGGTCGCGGCTTGGGGGCGTTGCTGTTGGCCGCGGTGATCGAACACTGCGAAAAAGGCGGCTGGCGGCAGATGGTGGCGGTGGTGGGTGACAGTGCCAATACGGCCTCGTTGAGACTGCACGAGCGGTTGGGGTTTCGTCGGGTGGGGGTGTTTGAAGCGGTGGGGTTCAAGCATGGGCGGTGGGTGGATACGGTGTTGATGCAGCGGGGGTTGGGGGAGGGGGATCGGAGGTTGCCTGGGTGAGGTTGGCGGGGGGGATTGTGTGAGGGCAGGTAGGTGCATGTCGATGATTTTCGGGTGTTCATGCGATCGCGCGCCGCCCGCGCGGCGCTTCGCGGACACGGTCCGCTCCTACCGTTTGTTTCGGGCCAGTTTTGTCTGTGGCATCTCCCGGGACCGCCCTGTTGGCACCTACACAGATCGGCAGTGAACCACCAATGCGGTCCCGGGAGATATCACTGGCATAATTGGCCCGAAACAAACGGTAGGAGCGGACCGTGTCCGCGAAGCGCCGCGCGGGCGGCGCGCGATCTAATGGGCACCCCAAAACCATCGACATGCACATGGGCACCCCTAAACCATCGACATGCCCATGGCCACCCCAAAACAATGGACATGCACCTGCCACCCCCAACCCCCGAACCCGCGCAATTGTATATGTATCCTACGCTGAACTAGACGCCGCCCTGCCATTCAAACGAAAATGCCGCTCCTATCCGTATCAAAGCACCCATGAACAACCCCGACTGGATCATCTGTGAGCATTGCGACTCCGTCTACCAGCCCACACCGCTGGTCAAGGGCGAGAAGTCCTGCTGCACCCGCTGCGGCGCCGTGCTGGACCGGGGCGGGCACATGAGCACTCAGCAGTTGCTGGCGCTGTCGATCTGCGCCGCCATCGTCTTCTGCTTCGCCAACGTCTTCCCGGTCATCTCCATCAGCCTGCAGGGCCTGAGCAATGAAGCCACCCTGTGGCAGTCGGTTGAGGCCCTGGCCCAGGGACGTATCAGTGTGATCGCCGCGGTCGCCGGGCTGACCATCATCCTGGCGCCGATGATGCAGATCATCCTGCTGTGCTGGGTGCTCAGCTTCGCCGTGGTCGGCACCGCCGCCCCTGGCTTCAAGGCCTGCATGCGCGCCCTGGAGCACCTGCGCCCCTGGAGCATGCTGGAGGTGTGCCTGCTGGGCATACTGGTGGCCATCGTCAAGTTGGGCGGCATGCTCGATGTGCACCCGGGGCTTGGCCTGTGGGCGCTGGGCATGCTCACGGTGCTGATCATCCTGATCTCGGGCAAGGGTATTCGCCGGTTGTGGCAAGACCTGGAAGGGGTGATCCCGTGAGCCTGCCGCCCTATGCCCACGAGCTCAAGCTGGTGCTGTGCCATACCTGTGGCCAGGCCTGCAGTGAAGGCGTCCACTATTGCCCGCGTTGCGACTCGGTGGTGCACCGACGCAAGCCCGAAAGCCTGGCGCGCACCTGGGCGTTCCTGATTGCCAGCCTGATCTTTTACATACCGGCTAACCTGCTACCGGTGATGTACACCAACATGTTCGGCAGCGGCAGCGAAAACACCATCATGAGTGGCGTGATGGAGTTCTGGGAGGGCGGGTCATGGGACATCGCCCTGCTGATCTTCATCGCCAGCATCGCCGTGCCGTGCATGAAATTCGTGGTGCTGGGCACCTTGCTCATCACCTGCCAGCGCCGCAGCCAGTGGGCCATGCGCGAGCGCTCCAAGCTTTACCGGTTTATCGAGATCATCGGTTACTGGTCCATGCTCGACGTACTGGTGGTGGCCCTGGTGGCAGCCCTGGTGCAGTTCCATTCGCTGAGCACTATCGAGCCGCGGCTGGGCATTCTGTTTTTTGGTTTGGTGGTGGTGCTGACGATGTTCGCCGCCATGAGTTTTGATCCCCGGCTTATCTGGGACGCAGAGGTTGAAGATGCCTGAACACCCGAGTTCCACCCTCACGCCTTCGAGCCCCGAGATCCGGCGCCGACGTTTCAACGTCTCGCTGGTCTGGCTGGTGCCGATCGTGGCCGCGCTGATCGGCCTGTCGATGGTGGTGCACAAGGCCCTGTCGGCCGGGCCGCAGATTGTGGTCAGCTTCCTCACGGCCGAAGGCCTGGAAGCCAACAAGACCCAGGTCAAGTACAAGAACGTGGTGATCGGCAAGGTCACCGCCATCACCCTCAGCGAAGACCGCAGCCACATCGATGCCACCATCGACCTGGACCAGTCGGCCAAGGCCTTCACCGTCCGCGATGCACGCTTCTGGGTTGTGCGCCCGCGCATCGGCGCCGGCGGCGTGTCGGGTGTCGATACCTTGCTGTCCGGCGCCTTCATTGGCGCCGACCCTGGCAACGCCGAAGAGACCGAGAAAAACTTCACCGGCCTGGAAAACCCACCCGCCATCACCTACGGGCAGAAGGGCAAGCGCTTTACCCTGCACACCGCCGACCTGGGCTCGCTGGACATCGGTTCGGCCGTCTATTACCGCCGCATCCAGGTGGGGCAGGTGGTGTCCTATCACCTGGCCGATGACGGCAAGGGCGTGGACGTCGACGTCTTCATCAACGCCCCCAACGATCAGTACGTGCGCAAGGACAGCCGCTTCTGGAACGCCAGCGGCGTGGACGTCAGCCTGGGCGCCAACGGCCTGAAGGTGAACACCCAGTCGGTGGCCTCGATCCTGTCGGGCGGCATTGCCTTCGTGGAGCCCAACTACAGCGCCGACAAGACCCAGGCCGAGGAGGGCGGCGAGTTCACCCTGTTCGACGACCAGGAAACCGCCCTGGCGCCGCCTGATGGTGAGGCTCGCTACGTGCAGATGCGCTTCGACCAGTCCCTGCGTGGCCTGGCGGTGAACGCTGCCGTGGAGTTCCTGGGTGTCAACGTGGGCAAGGTGGTGTCGGTGGACCTGGACTATGACGCCAAGACCGAGACTTTCCCGACCGTGATCGGTGCGGTGATCTACCCCAACCGCCTGGGCAAGGCCCATGAAAAACTGCTGGCGCAGATGGGTGGTGAGGATGATGCCAAGGGCGCGCTGCTGATGAGCCAGTTCGTCAAACACGGCCTGCGCGCCCAGGCCCGCAGCGCCAACCTGCTGACCGGCCAGTTGTACATCTCGCTCAACTTCGTGCCCAACGCCAAGCCCGTGGCCTTCGACATGAGCGCACGGCCAATGATCATTCCAACCGTGCCAGGCAGCCTCGACAAGCTGCAGGAGCAACTGCAGGCCTTCGTCGACAAGCTGAGCAAGGTGCCGATCGACCAGATCGCCGACAACCTCAATGGCAGCCTGGGCCAGCTGAACAAGACCCTGGAAAACGTCAACGGCCAAGTGCTGCCGGAAATGCGTGACACCCTGGTACAGACCCGCAAAACCCTGGCCACCGCCAACGACAGCTTCGCCGAAGATTCGCCGCAGCGTCAGCAACTGGGCCAGGCCCTGGATGAAGTGCAGCGTACGGCGCGCTCGGTGCGCGTGCTCACTGACTTCCTGGGCCGTCATCCGGAGGCGCTGATCCGTGGCCGCATCAAGGACGGCAAACCGGACGCCTACCAGCCGGCCACATCGACCTCTCGCGAAATTGAACAGGAATGAGCGCCATGACCCGACGTTCCCTGGCCTTGCTGGCCACCCTGGGCCTGGCGGCCTGCAGCTCGGCGCCGACCCATTACTACACCCTGGTGCCGACTGCGCCGCAAACTGCGGCGCCCGTGCCGGCGCCGGCGTTCCAGTTCGAGATGCTCAGCGTGCGCATGCCGGTGCAGGTCGACCAGCCGCAGATGGTGGTGCGCCAGAGCACCGGCGGCCTGGCGATCCTGGAAACCGAACGCTGGGGCGCGCCCCTGGCCGACGAATTCCATGACGCCCTGGCCGGGCAGCTGGAACTGAAACTGGGCACCCGCGACCTGGCGGGGCTGCCCAAGGCCACCGACAAGCCGATTGTGTCATTGCAGACCGACGTACGCCGCTTCGACTCGCTGCCGGGGCAGTACGCCCTGATCGACGTGGTGTGGAGCCTCAGCCAGCGCAGCGACGGCCAGAAGCGCCGCAGCCTGACCTGCGCCAGCGTCATTCGTGAAGCCAGCGGCGTGGCCATGGACGACCTGGTACTGGCCCACCAGAAGGCCATTGGTCAACTGGCCAGCCAGATCGCCAAGGCGGCGAACAGCTGGGCCTGCCCCGGCGCGTAACCCAGTACCGGCCTCATCGCGAGCAAGCTTTGCTCCCACAGTGTTGGACCAACCACCGATGCAAGGCCTTGGGACTGTGGGAGCTGGCTTGCCAGCGAGCTCTTAAGGCCTCAAAGCTCGCTGGCAAGCCAATTCCCACGGTCCCAAGGCAACCACCGATGCGAGCCTCGACACTGTGGGAGCAAAGCTTGCTCGCGATGAGGCCGGTAGCAACACCCGGAGCGTCTGGGATCAGCTACGCGATTTCAGCGCTGGCCCCCCGATGCGCCATGATCTGCGGCAACGTCCGCTCGATCCAGTCCGCCAGGTCCCCCACCAGCAACGCCGCTTCCTCCCCCCACGGCGTCAGCCGATATTCCACATGCGGCGGCACCACCGGCAACGAGGTGCGCAACACCAGCCCGTCACCCTCAAGCCCTTGCAGCGTCTGCGCCAGCATCTTCTCGCTGACCCCACCAATCTTGCGCCGCAGGTCGCTGAAGCGGTGCATGCCCCCCGACAAAATCACCAACACCAACACCCCCCAACGGCTGGTGATGTGTTTCAGCACATCCCGCGACGGGCAGTTGGCGTCCATCAATTCGCCCCGGCGCGCCTGGGCAGTGAAGGAATCACTCATCGATACTTACCTTTTCGTACGTACTTACTTTTCGTAAGTCTAGGCGATAAGGTGGTTCCACTTCCATCACCTGCCAAGGAAATCTTCATGATCGCAATCACTGGTGCTACCGGTCAGTTGGGTCGTCTGGTCATTCAAGCCCTGCTCAAGCGCGTGCCTGCCGAGCAGATCGTCGCGCTGGCTCGTCACCCGGAAAAGGCCGGCGACCTGGGCGTTGCCGTGCGTGAGTTCGACTACGACCAGCCCGAAGCCATGGTGATCGGCCTGCAAGGTATCGACCGTCTGCTGCTGATCTCCTCCAGCGAGTTGGGCAAGCGCGCCGCCCAGCATCAGGCGGTGATCAACGCGGCCAAGCAGGCCGGCGTCAAGCTGCTGGCCTACACCAGCGTGCTGCACGCCACCGGCTCGGCCCTGGGCCTGGCGGCCGAGCACCAGCAGACCGAGCAGGCGCTGGCCGCCAGCGGCGTGCCGCACGTGTTGCTGCGCAATGGCTGGTACCACGAAAACTACAGCGCCGGCGTGCCCGCAGCCGTGGCCCACGATGCCTTGCTGGGCAGCGCGGGGGAGGGCCGCATCGCCTCGGCCGCCCGTGCCGACTACGCCGAAGCCGCTGCCGTAGTGCTGACCACTGACGGTCACGTGGGCAAGACCTATGAGCTGGCCGGGGACAGCAGCTACACCTTGACGGAACTGGCCGCCGAGATCTCCCGTCAGGCTGGCAAGGCCGTGCCCTACAACAACCTGCCGGAAGCCGAATACAAAGCGGTGCTGGTGCAAGTGGGCCTGCCCGAGCCGATCGCCGAACTGCTGGCCAACTCCGACGCGGCGGCCGCACAGGGCGCGCTGTTCGATGACAGCAAGGTCCTGAGCAGCCTGATCGGTCGCCCCACCACGCCGTTTGCCGACGCGGTGGCGGTGGCCCTGAAAGGCTGAGGCGTCAGCCGTTGATGATGTACAGGCAGATCGACAGGGTCACCAGCGAGCCCAGCGTGGAAATCAGGATGGTGCTGGACACCACCGACGCCTCGCGCTTGTAGTACTCGGCCAGCATGAACGGCCCGGTGCCGGTGGGCAGGGCGCTGAGCAACAGCGCCGAATGTGCCCACAGCGGCGGCAGGTGGAACACCTTGTAGGCCAAAAACCAGGTCAGCAACGGGTGCGCCACCAGCTTGATCAGCACTAGCAGCGAGGTCCCTTCACGGGGGCCTTGCTGTTTCTGCGCCAAAAACAGCCCCAGGGAAATCAGCGCGCAGGGCGTGGTGGCCGCGCCCAGCAGGCTCAGAAACTTGCTGGCCGGGGCCGGCAGCGGCGCACCGGTCATGGCCCAGCAGGCGCCCAGGATCGGCGAAATCACCAACGGGTTCTTCGCCAGCGCCACCAGCACCTTGAACACGATGCGATGCACCTGGGCTTCGCTCTGCAGCCCGACCTCGATGCACACCAGCGCCAGTCCGAACAGCACGCACACCACCAGCAGCGAGGCGATCAGCGCCGGCTCCAGGCCGCTGCCGCCCAGCACCATCACGCACAGCGGAATGCCGATGTAACCGGTGTTGGCGTAGGAGGCACTCAGCGCATCGATGCTGGCGTCGGCAAAGTGCCCGGCCTTCTTCCAGCGCAGTGCCAGGGTGATGAAGAACATCGCCAGGGTGCCCAGGGTAAAGGTGGCGACGAAGCCGGGGTGCCAGATCTGCTCCCAGGTGGCCGTGGCCGTGGAAGTGAACAGCAGGGCCGGGAGGCACAGCCACACCACCATGCGGTTGATTTCCGACGCAGCTGTGGGCCCCAGGCGGTTGGTGCGCCGGCAAATGAACCCCACCAGGATCAGGGCGAAAATGGGCAGCAGAACGTTGAGCACGGAAGACATGAGCAGCAAAACACCTTGTACGCCAGACCAGGCCGGCAAGGTTAGGGAAGTGAATCGTTAGCGTCCAATCTTTCTTGGCAGGGTTTGGCGTGTAAGCCAAAGCTTACACGCGCTGGTGTGGATCTCCTCTATGGCGACCCCGGGCATCTGCGTAAACTTGGATCCATCAACTGCTGCACAGGAGTGCAGCGGGATCAAGGAAGATCGACCATTGGCCCGGAGGGCTGCCGACAGGGAGTTGGATGGTCTTGAAGAAAACCCGCTTCGGCGGGTTTTTTGTTGTCTGCGAAAAAGCCCCCGCAGGGGCTTTTGGTTTAGCGTTTGACCGGTACGATCTTCTCGATGACGCTGTTGCTTAGCTGCACCAGCACATATTTATCGTTGACCCGTACCCAATGGCTCTTCTTCTCCTCCGGCGCGGACAACCCGCGAGCGTGCCAGTCCTTGACCTCTTCGGACTCGCGGCGGAAGTGGTCGGGGATCTTGTCGCCGACGTTGAACTGGCCGGTGTCGGTGCCCGGTATATGCACCGCAGGTTCTGCTGGCTCCGCTGCCTGGGCCAGGCCCGCGACGCCGCTCAGACTTGCCACCACGACCGCCATGGCGGTCCATGTCGTGATTTTCATCCTGTACTCCCGGTGATTGTGGTCGTCACAGGTTCTGACCCCGGGGCCGGCAAAACATTCCTTGCGCAGATTGCGCACCCCCCGTAGCCGCTGCCGCCAGGCTGCGCTGGCCCCATGCCTCGCCATGCATCTGCAGTGTTCATGCGGGCCAGCGCCGCCTGGCGGCAGCGGCTAAGGGGCGTTTCAGGTCAACAACTCGGCAAACGCCTTGTCCGCCTCAAGCACCGCCGGCAGGGCGGCGAACAGCGCATCCAGGTCCACCCCCTCCAGCAGCGGGCCGTTGACGGCCTGGCGGGCCTCCTCGGTATCGTCGTCATTGGCCTGCAGCGCATCGGAAATAGCGATGGCCTGGGCCACCAGGCGCGGCAGGTCACCGGGCGGCGGCGCTTGCATGGGCCGCGCCTGGAAGGCGATGGCCTGCTGGATCGACACCGGCAACTGCCAGCGCCGGGCCAGTTCAGCGCCCACTTCCGGGTAACCGAAGCCCAGGTGCAGCGTCTCGCTGGCCGCACGCCCCGAGTTGCCGGACTTGTGCGCATGGTTGATCTGCGCGGCCACCATCGGCGCGCCGGTCTGGATCAGCAGTTCGCCGATGTTGTGCATCACCCCGCAGGTGAACGCGGTTTCCGCGTCGGCCCCGGCCTGCTTGGCCAGCAAGCGGCAGATGCCGGCCACCTGGAAACTCTTGAGCCAGAACCCCTTGAGGTCAAAGTTGGCGCTGGCCTTGAAAGCCCCGGTCACCGCCGACGCCAGTACCAGCGTACGCAGGGTGTTGAAGCCCAGGCGCAGGGCCGCATCCTCGATGCTTGCCGACTCGCGGGCGCCGCGAAAGCGCGCCGAGTTGGCCAGGCGCAGGATCTTGGCGGCAATCACCGGGTCTTTCTCGATATTGCGGGCCACGCTTTCCAGGCTGGTGGAGGGGCTGTCGAACTGCTGGATCAGGTCCTGGGCCACCTTGGGAATGCTGGGCAAGCTGTGCAGATCGGCGAAGAGCGTATCGATTTCCATGGCATGACACCTGTAGTGGACGCGGTAGTCTCAACCATAGGCAATATTTGTCGGCTTGCCCAAACCGGCGGGCGAAAAAGCCGTGGGGGACAAACGCGATTACGCGTTGTAGAATCAATTTACGCATACAAGAATAAACCGGCGGGGAAGAGTCCACATGAAGCGACTCGGGTTCAAACTGATTTTCGGCGATTTTCTCGCTCGCAGCGTGCGCGGCATTCCCTGCGCGCCACCTCGTTCACGTGCCTGACGCAACGACACTTTTCGTTATCCGTGCACTGCCGAGGAGCCAATCATGGCCGACATCTATGACAACCCCATGGGCCTCATGGGCTTCGAGTTCATCGAATTCGCATCGCCCACCCCCAACACCCTGGAGCCGATCTTCCAGATCATGGGCTTCACCCGCGTGGCCGAGCACCGTTCCAAAGACGTGCACCTGTACCGCCAGGGCAGCATCAACCTGATCCTCAACAACGAGCCGCACAGCGTGGCGTCCTACTTTGCCGCCGAGCACGGCCCGTCGGTGTGCGGCATGGCCTTTCGCGTGGCCAATGCCCACAAGGCCTACGCCCGGGCGCTGGAGTTGGGCGCGCAGCCCATCGAGATCCCCACCGGCCCCATGGAGCTCAACCTGCCGGCCATCAAGGGCATCGGCGGCGCGCCGCTGTACCTGATCGACCGCTTTGGCGAAGGCAGCTCCATCTACGACATCGACTTCAACTGGCTGCCTGACGTCGACCGCCACCCGGAAGGCGCGGGCCTGAAGATCATCGACCACCTGACCCACAACGTCTACCGCGGCCGCATGGCCTACTGGGCCGGTTTCTACGAGAAGCTGTTCAACTTTCGCGAAATCCGCTACTTCGACATCAAGGGCGAATACACCGGCCTGACCTCCAAGGCCATGACCGCCCCGGACGGCATGATCCGCATCCCGCTCAACGAGGAATCGTCGCGCGGCGCCGGGCAGATCGAAGAGTTTTTGATGCAGTTCAACGGCGAGGGCATCCAGCACGTGGCCTTCCTCACCGACGACCTGATCAAGACCTGGGACGCCCTGAAGGCCATCGGCATGCGCTTCATGACCGCACCGCCCGACACCTACTACCAGATGCTGGAAGGTCGCTTGCCTGGCCACGGCGAGCCGGTGGGTGAACTGCAGGCCCGCGGTATCCTGCTGGATGGCTCGTCGCAGCCTGGTGATCAGCGCCTGTTGCTGCAGATCTTCTCGCAGACGCTGATGGGGCCGGTTTTCTTCGAATTCATCCAGCGCAAAGGGGACGACGGTTTCGGCGAGGGCAACTTCAAGGCACTGTTCGAATCCATCGAACGCGACCAGGTGCTGCGCGGTGTGCTTGATACCCATACGGCCGATACCTGACGCCGCTGCGGCTACGGATTACCACGTAGCCGCTGCCGCCAGGCTGCGCTGGCCGGCGTGAACCCTGCAGATCTTCAGTGGGGCACAGGACCAGCGCAGCCTTCGGCAGCGGCTACAGGCTGCGCGGGCCGCCATCAGGCCTGCGGTGTTTACCGAGGCCGGCGATACAACCAATGGCACACGCCCCCGGTCAGCACCCCCAGCAACAACAGCCCCCCCAGCGTCGCAAACCCATGCTTCTTCAACTCACGCCAACTGTGCCCCACCGGGTAGCCGGTATGGACCCGATACCCGTGCCGCTGCGACACCAGCAAGGTGTGATGTTCCGGATGATCCGGGATCTCGCCGCCTTCAACGCTGCCATTGCTCCACAAAAAGGCATTGCCTACCTCCAGCACCAGGGTTGCGTCTTCCTCGATCTGCTCCAGCGCCCTGGCCAGGGTACGACCATCGATTACGGTACGCACCGCGAAGGCATCGTCCGCCAGACGGTACACCAGCGACGCCCTGTCGGGGGTCACCGCATTGCTGGCGCGCAGCCACAGGTGGCCATTCAGGTAATCGCCCGGGTCCACCGTGCGGTCGTAGGGGCCATAAAACGTGCTGCAGTACCCCAGGTTGTCGCGCACTAGGTTGGCTGAACGAATCAGCGGCTCCAGCGTGACTTCAGTGTGCAACTGTTGCAAAACGCTATCGCAGGGTTTTCCCGCCAGGGGGAACAGGCGAATGGCGCTCTGGGCGGCCTGATCGATGATGTTGTCGAGTTGCCGCACCGCTTCGGCGGCAATGTGGTCCGCTTCTCGCGCCAGGCTGCGCTCCACGTGCCAGTGCATCACTGCCAGGCCGCTGATGACGGGCAGCAGGCCAATGATCGTCGCCGCCAGGATGCCCGGCACCGGCGACGAGAGGAAAGGAGAGAGTTTCATGCACACGTCCTTGAGTGGGGGGAGTCAATGAATCATCCATCCAGCATAAAGGGGGTGTGTGCGGCCATTTTGTAGCCGCGATCGGCGTCAGGCGTAGGAGCTTGCGTTTAATCGTGGGGAAAATTCACAGCTCCAGCTCGGCATCCCGCGGCAGGCGTTCCTGCGCCGGGCTGCGCGAAAAGTAGCGTTTGTACTCGCGGCTGAACTGCGAACTGCTCTGGTAACCCACGCGGTGGGCCACCTGACTGACGCTGATGCCCTCGGCCACCAGCATCGAGCGCGCCTTGATCAGGCGCAGTTGCTTGAGGTACTGGATGGGCGAGGCGAGGGTGGCGCGCTTGAAGTGCTCGTGGAAGGTGGAGGCACTCATGTTGGCCCGGCGGGCCAGCTCATCGACCTGCAACGGCTGGGCGTAGTGGCTGTGCAGCCAGGTCAGGGCGGCGGCGACGCGGGCGAACTGCCCCTGTTGCTCGACCAGGGCGCGCAGCACGCCACCCTGCGGGCCACGCAGGGCGGCGAACAGCACTTCACGCAGCCGCGACGGGCCGAGGATGCGGCACGTCAGCGGATCGTGCAGGCACTCCAGCAGTCGCTCCACGGCGCAGCGCATGTCTTCGTCCAGCTCGGCACTGGCCATCGAAGAGGGTGTCTGCGCCTGATACTCGCCCGGCCCCATGGCCAGCACCAGTTCACCCAGCACCAGGCGGTCGATGGGGATGCTCACGCCCAGCAGCGGCAATTGCTCGGTGGCGAAGGTTTCATACTGGAACGGCACGGGCAGGGCCTGCACCAAGTAGTGGCCGGCGCCATATTCCAGCGAGCGCTCGCCCAGGTAGGCGATCTTGCTGCCCTGGGCGATGATCATCAGGCTGGGGTCGTAGATCTGCGGGCAGCGGGCGGCATTGCCGTGGGAACTGACCACGCGCAGGCCGTCGATGGCGGTCGGCAGGAAGCCATCGCTGTGGGCCAGCGGTTGCAGCAGGGACACCAGCCGCGCGTTGGCGTCCAGGTGGCAAGTGGGGGACATGAAGGGTTCCGCAGTAATGACGATCAGGGTGCCATGATCGCAAATTTTTGCCCGTGTGCGGCAGGTGTCGGAGGAATAGGCATGCATCGCGCAGGATCACCCATGGCCGGGCAACCCTGTAATCCGGACAATGCCGCCGCTTTAAGGGCTTCTGCCCGGTTATCGCAAAACAGGTACCCCCCATGTCCAAAGCACTCGGCTACGCCGCCCTGACCCCCACCACGCCGCTGGCCCCCCTGGCCTTCGACCGTCGCGACCCGCGCGCCAACGATGTCAGCATCGACATCCTGTACTGCGGCGTCTGCCACTCCGACCTGCACCAGGCGCGCAACGAGTGGGGCATTGCCGTGTACCCGCTGATGCCCGGCCACGAGATCGTCGGCAAGGTGACCGCCGTGGGCCCGGCCGTGCGCAACTACAAGGTCGGCGACCTGGTGGGCGTGGGCTGCATGGTCGACTCCTGCCAGCAGTGCGCGGCCTGCCGCAAAGACCTGGAGCAATACTGCCAGGCCGGCCCGACCATGACCTACGCCACCCCGGACCGCATCGACGGCACCAACACCATGGGCGGCTACTCCGACCACATCGTGGTGCGTGAAGAGTTCGTGGTACGTATCCCCCAGGGCATGGACCTGGCCGCCGCCGCGCCAATCCTGTGCGCCGGCATCACCACCTACTCGCCGCTCAAGCACCACGGCGTGGGCGCGGGCCACAAGGTCGGCATCCTGGGCATGGGTGGCCTGGGCCACATGGGCATCAAGTTCGCCAAGGCCCTGGGCGCCGAAGTGACCGTGTTCACCCGTTCGGCCAGCAAGGCTGCCGAAGCGCGCAAGCAAGGTGCTGACCACGTTATCGTCTCCACCGACGACGCGCAGATGGCTGCCGCAGCCGGTCGTTTCGACTTCCTGCTCGACACCATTCCGGTGCAGCATGACCTGAACCCCTACCTGCAGACCCTGACCTTTGATGGCGTGCACATCCTGGTCGGCCTGATCGAGCCGGTATCGCCGCCATTGCATGCGGCCAACCTGGTGCTGCAGCGCAGGGTGCTGGCTGGGTCGTTGATTGGTGGTATTGCTGAAACCCAGGAAGTGCTGGATTTCTGTGCTGAGCATGGGATTACTTGTGATATCGAGATGTTGGATATTCGCAATATCAATGAGGCGTTTGAGCGGATGTTGGTGGGGGATGTGAAATACCGTTTCGTGATCGACATGGCCACGCTGAAGGGGTGATTTCGATGGGCCTGTCTTGAGGTTTGCATCAAGGCTACCAGGGGCCCGCCTTGGGGTTTGCATCAAGGCCACCATCGAGCGCCGCCCGCGCGGCGCTTCGCGGACACGGTCCGCTCCTACCGTTTGTTTCGGGCCAGTTATGTCAGTGCCATCTCCCGGGACCGCTCTGCGGGTTCACTGCAGATCTGTGTGAATGCCAACAAGGCGGGCCCGGGAGATGCCACAGACAAAACTGGCCCGAAACAAACGGTAGGAGCGGCCTGCGGCCGCGAAGCGCCGCGCGGGCGGCGCGCGATTTAATGAACACCGCAGAACCCTCGTCTGGCACATTGAACACCGCAGAACCATCGCCTGGCACATCTGCCCCCCCCAAAAAAAACAAAATGTGCAGCAATTAAGAACTTCCACCCCCACCCCTTGCCCCCCACCCCCCAACGCGCCTTAATACACCGCATCCCCCGCCCGCCGTGTGCCGCGCCAATGAAAACCCGCCTGTCCACCAAACTCTTCCTGGCCCTGATGAGCACCATGATCCTGCTCGTGCTGGCCATGGCCTTCGCCAACGGCCTGAGCTTCACCCGTGGCTTTTTGGGCTACATCAACGAACTGGCCGAACAACGCACCCGCGCCGCCCAGCCGCGGTTCGTCGATGCCTACCGCGACCACGGCAGCTGGGAGTTTGTGCGCGGCGAACCCCATGTCTGGTTCCAGCTGGTGCGCCCCGACGCGCCCAGCGCCGACGACGTGGTGCGCTTCACGCCCATCTCCGACCTCACCGGCGCGGTGTTCCGCATCAGCCTGCTCGACGCCGACGGCCATCGCGTCATGGGCTACGACGACGTCAGCGAAGACGCCCTGCGCGTGCCCATCGTGGTCGCGGGCAAGACCGTCGGCTGGCTGGCCACCACGCCCCTGCAAAGTGTCACTGAAGCTGGCGGCGAGCGTTTCATGCGTCAGCAACTGGCCTCCAGCCTGATCGTCGCCCTGGTGGCCCTGGCGCTGGCGGCCCTGATTGTGTGGTGGGTGTCGCGGCGCCTGCTGGGCCCGGTACGGCAGGTGGCGGCGGCCACACACCGTTTGGCCGCCGGTACCTACAGCGAGCGGGTAGGGGTGGACAGTGACGACGAGGTCGGCCAACTGGCCCGCGACTTCAACCAGCTGGCGCTGACCCTGGAACGCAACGAACGCATGCGCCGCGAGTTCATGGCCGACGTCTCCCATGAACTGCGCACGCCACTGTCGGTGCTGCGCGGCGAGCTGGAGGCGCTGGAAGACGGCGTGCGCAAGCTGGACGCCGAATCGCTGCAGTCGTTGCTGGGCGAGGTGGGCATGCTCGGCAAGCTGATCAACGACTTGTACGAACTGTCCCTGGCCGACGTCGGCGCGCTGTCCTACCGCAAGCAGTCGGTGGACGTGGCCGAGACGCTGGCCCAGGGCGCTGCAATGTTCCGCGAACGCTTCGCCAGCCATGACGTGCGGCTGGAATGGCAACCGCCTCGCGGCCCCTTTCAGGTGCTGGCCGACGAAGGCCGCTTGCAGCAACTGTTCAACAACCTGCTGGAAAACAGCCTGCGCTACACCCACGCCGGGGGCGAGCTGCGTATCAGCGCCATCGCCGTCGGCGGCCGTGTGCACATCGACTTCATGGACACTGCCCCCGGCGTAGCCGCCGAATTCCTGCCGCGCCTGTTCGAGCGCTTCTACCGCAGCGAAGCCTCGCGCAATCGCGTCAGCGGCGGGGCAGGGCTGGGCCTTGCCATCAGCCACGCCATTGTCGAGGCCCACGGTGGTACCCTTGAAGCCAAGGCCTCGCCATTGGGCGGCCTGTGGCTGGCCATCGAACTGCCGTTGGAGGTCGCATGAGCGTCGAAGATACCCCCGCCCGCATCCTGGTCGTGGAAGACGAACCCAAGCTGGCGGCATTGCTGCGCGATTACCTGACGGCTGCCGGCCATCAGGTGCAGTGCCTGGCCGATGGCCTGGCGGTGCTGCCCGCCGTGCGCGCGGCCATGCCGGACCTGATCCTGCTCGACCTGATGCTGCCGGGCCAGGACGGCCTGGCCATCTGTCGGGAACTGCGTGGTTTCAGCGACGTGCCGATCATCATGATCACCGCCCGCGTAGAGGAAGTCGACCGCCTGCTGGGCCTGGACCTAGGGGCCGATGACTACATCTGCAAGCCGTTCAGCCCCCGCGAGGTGGTGGCCCGCGCCCGCGCCATCCTGCGTCGCCGCCCGCGCCAGGCCGACGACACCGGCCTGCAACTGGACGAGGCCACCTGGCAGGCGCGCTTCAACCAGGTCGACCTGGACCTGACCCCCGTGGAGTTCAGGCTGCTCAAGGCCCTCAACGAACACCCCGGCCGCGTGTTCTCCCGCGATCAACTGATCGACCGCCTGTACAGCGACCACCGCGTGGTCACCGACCGCACCGTCGACAGCCACATCAAAAACCTGCGCCGCAAGCTCGAACAGGCCGCCCCCGGCGAAGAACCGATCCAGTCGATCTACGGCGTGGGCTACAAGCTGCAATGGTAACCCCGTAGCCGCTGCCGCCAGGCTGCGCTGGCCCTGTGCCTCGCTCAACATCTTCGGGGTTCACACCGGCCAGCGCAGCCTGCGGCAGCGGCTACAACCCTTCAGACCGCACCGTCGACAGCCACATCAAAAACCTGCGCCGCAAGCTCGAACCCCGTAGCCGCTGCCGCCAGGCTGCGCTGGCCCAGTGCCTCGCCCAACATCTTCGGGGTTCACACCGGCCTGCGGCAGCGGCTACAACCCTTGAAGGTGGCGTAACCCCAGGTGCAGGCGCTATCCTCTTGGGCTTAGCCATACGTGAGTCAGCCGATGCAGGAAGTATCGCTGGGCAGTTTTCCCGCCACGGGCGGCGAGATGAGCGACAAGGTGCGCCACTTCGACTGGGCCGCCACCCCCTTGGGGCCGATACAGGATTGGCCCCAGGTGCTGCGCACCACCGTGGAACTGGTGTTGGCCAATGCCTTCCCCACCTGCCTGGTGTGGGGGCCGGACATGATCGCCATACACAACGACGCCTTCGTGCCCGTGCTGGGCAACAAGCCCGAGGCGCTGGGGCGCTCATTCCGCCAGGTATGGGGCGAGATCTGGGCTGACGTAGGCCCCATCGCCGCCCGCGCGCTGGCCGGCGAGCCGACCTTCAGCCGCGACCTGCCGCTGATGGTCAACCGCCGCGGCTTCTCGGAACCCGCCTGGTTCACCTTCTCCTACAGCCCGGTGCGCAACGAGCACGGCCAGGTGGTGGGCTTCCTCGACACCGTGATGGAAACCACCGAGTCCATCCTCGCCCAACTGCGCACCCACGAGCTGGCCGCCAGCTTCGAGCGCCAGGTGGCCGAACGCACCGCCGACCGCAACCGCCTGTGGCAGCTGTCCTCGGACATCATCCTGGTCACCCGTCCGGACCTGGCCGTGGTCACCCTCAACCCTGCCTGGGAGCAGGTGCTGGGCTGGACCGAATGCCAGCTGCTGGGCAGCAGCGTGCTTGACCTGGTGCACGTCGACGACCGCCCTCTGGTGCTGGCCGCCGCCGCGCTGCTGACCCGCGGCGAGCCCGTGCAAGACCTCGACTGCCGCCTGCGCGACAACCAGGGTGGCTACCGCTGGATCAACTGGGCCGCCGTGCCGGGCGACGGCTTCTTCAACGCCGTGGGCCGCGACGTCACCGTCGACCGCGAGCGTGCCGAAGCGCTGCGCCAGGCCGAAGAACTGTTGCGCCACAGCCAGAAAATGGAAGCCGTGGGTCAGCTCACCGGCGGCCTGGCCCACGACTTCAACAACCTGCTGACCGGCATCACCGGCAGCCTGGAACTGCTGCGCCGGCGTATCGCCCAAGGCCGCTTCAGCGAACTGGACCGCTACCTCGACGCTGCCCACGGCGCCGCCACCCGCGCCGCCACCCTCACGCACCGGCTGCTGGCTTTTGCCCGCCGGCAAACCCTGGACCCGCGGCCCACCGACGTGGTGCAACTGATCGACGACCTGCGCGACCTGATCCGCCAGACCCTGGGCCCCACCGTAGTACTGGACTGGCAGCCAGGCGCCGCGCCGTGGACCGTGCTGGTGGACCCCAACCAGCTGGAAAGCACTTTGCTCAACCTGTGCATCAATGCCCGCGATGCCATGCCCGACGGCGGCCACCTGGTGCTTGAGGTGCACCATCACGAGCAGGATCACCGTGCGTTCACCGAAGATGACCTGCCGCCCGGCCAGTACCTGTGCCTCAGCGTGGTCGACAGCGGCACCGGCATGCGCCCCGAAGTCATCGAGCGCGCCTTCGACCCGTTCTTCACCACCAAGCCGCTGGGGCAGGGCACGGGGCTTGGGCTGTCGATGGTCTACGGCTTTGCCCGCCAGTCGGGCGGGCGCGTGCGCATCGAATCCACCCTGGGGCAGGGCACGGCGGTGCGCCTGTACCTGCCACGTCACCTGGGTGCGCCCCAGGCGCCAACCGACCCGTGCGCCGCTTCCGTCGCCCGCCCGGCGCGCATGGGCGAGACCGTGGTGCTGATCGACGATGAGGCCACCCTGCGCATGCTGGTGGCCGAACAGTTGGAGGAGATGGGCTATCAGGTGCTGCAAGCCGCCGACGGCGTAGCCGGGTTGGCGCTGCTGCAGATGACCGGCGAAGTCGACCTGCTGATCACCGACGTCGGCCTGCCCGGCGGCCTCAACGGTCGTCAGGTGGCCGATGCCGCCGCGCGCATCCGTCCGGGGCTCAAGGTGCTGTTCATCACCGGCTACGCCGAGCAGGCGGTGATAGAGCGCTCCAACCTTGAGCCGGGCATGCACCTGCTGGTCAAACCCTTCGCCATGCAGGCTCTGACTGAACGTGTGCGTGCGGTGCTGGATGCCTGAGACTGTCAGCGCCTGGCGGGCTGCGGCGCCGCCTGCGCGGCAGCCCGCGCCTGGCGCTCCATGTACAGGTACAGCACGCAGGCAATCAGCAACGGCAGCAGGAAGTACAACGCCCGATAGCCCAGCAGCGCCGCCAGCAGCGTGCCGCGTGAATACTGGCCCTGCAACAGGCTGATGAACACCGTTTCCAATACCCCCAACCCAGCAGGGATATGGGTGATGACCCCGGCAATGCTGCTGATCAACAGAATCGCCAGCACGCTGGGGTAGCCAACCTTGTCCGGCAGCAGCAGGTAGATGATCGACGCCATCAGCGACCAGTTCACGGCACTGAGCAACGCCTGGGCTGCGGCCAGGCGTATGCCGGGCAGGGTGATGCTGTGCTGGCGGATCTGCCAGGTGCGCCGTTTGGCGAACGCGCAGGCCAGCAAATAGGCGCAGCCGACAGCCAACATCGCCACGCCGATCAGGCGCAGGCCGGTCTCGCCCATTTTCACGCTGTCGGGCAAATCGGGCAGCCCGGAGGCAAACAGCACGCCGCCCACCAGCAGGTAGCCCAACCAATTGGTGATTAGCCCCAGGCTGAGGATCTTGGTGATGGTCGGCACATCCAGCCCCAGCTTGCCGTACAACCGATAGCGCAAAGCGATTCCGCCCACCCACGAACTGAGATTGAGGTTGAACGCATAACAGACGAACGCCAGCGGCAGCACCTGACGCACCGGCAACCGATGCCCGGTGTAGCGCCGCGACAGCAGGTCGTAACTGGCGAACACCCCATAGCTGACCAGGGCAATTCCCGCACCGGCCGCCAGCAGCGGCCAGGGGTAGGCTCGCAGGGCATGGCCCACTTCCTGCCAGTCCATGTTGCGCAACAGCAGCACCAGCAACACGGGCACCAGCACCAGGAACAGCACGTTGAAGCCCCGGCGCAGCCATTTCCACAGGGTGGCGTGATTACTCATAAGCTTTGTCCTGGGCGGTTTCCGTCGGCTCCGGCAGTACCGGGCCAAGCGGCGCCAGTTTCGGCGAGTGGGCGGGGAACATGCCGACAATCGCCGGGAAGTGCCGCAACAAGTGGAACGTCAGAAAAATCAGCGGTGCCCGCCACCAGTAGCCGCGCAGCACACGCTGCAGGGTCACGGTCTTGCAGTGCTGAGCCGCCAGTTCGGCCAGGTGATCGTGCAGCAACTGGTTGAAGTCGCCGTCCTCGATGATCACGTTGGCTTCCAGGTTCAGCGACAGGCTCAGCGGGTCCAGGTTGCTGGAGCCCACCGTGGCCCACTGCCGGTCGATCACCGCCACCTTGCCGTGCAACGGGCGCTGGGTGTATTCGCGGATCTGCACGCCATCGCGCAGCAGGTAGTTGTACAACAGCCGTGAACACAGGCGCACCAGGGGCATGTCGGGCATGCCCTGCAGAATCAGCGTGACTGCCACGCCACGGCGGGCGGCGTTGCGCAGTTCGCGCAGCAGACGGTAGCCGGGGAAGAAATAGGCGTTGGCAATGATGATGCGTTCCTGCGCGCGGCGGATCGCCAGCAGGTACTGCTGCTCGATATCGGTGCGGTGCTGCTGGTTGTCGCGGATCAGCAACAGCATGCGCGCCCTCGCCGTGTCGGCGTCGATCGCCTGGCGCGGCGTCAGCCAGGGGCGGGCGGCGCGGCGCACGCGGCTGGTTTCGTCCAGCAGGGTCAGGGTGGCCTGGTGCAGGTCGGCGACGATCGCGCCTTGCACCTTCACCGCATAGTCCTGCTTGGCCATGGGCCCGGAGGCCAGCAGGTGGTCGGCGCTGTAATTGATGCCGCCGATAAACGCGGTTTCGCCGTCCACCACCACGATCTTGCGGTGCAGGCGGCGGAACAGGTTGGTGCGCATGCCCATCACCTTGGGGCGCGGATCAAAGGCTTGCAGCCGTACCCCGGCCTCGACCATTTCATGCAAGAACTGCCGGCTCAGGTCGGCGGTGCCGTAACCGTCCACCAGCACCTCCACGCGCACGCCACGCTGGGCCGCGGCAATCAACGCCTGCTGCAGCGGCCGGCCCACCTCATCCTCGAACAGAATGAAGGTCTCGATCAGCACTTCCTCGCGCGCCGCCTCGATGGCCTGGAACACACTGTCAAAGAACGCCTCGCCGTTGATCAGCAACTGCACGGCGTTGTCGTCCCGCCACAGGCGGTTCACAGGCGCACCTCCACAGCCAGCGGCACATGGTCGGACAAATGCGACCACGGCTTGCGCGCCAGCACCTTGGGGGTGACGGCGGTGGCGTTGCGCAGGTACACGCGGTCCAGGCACAGCATGGGCAGGCGCGCGGGGAAGGTACGGGCCACGGCGCCGTAGGTGTGGGCGAACGCCTCCTTCATGCCGCACTCGGCCAGCACCGCGTCGGCGCGCTTGCGCCAGTCATTGAAATCACCGGCCACGATCACCGGTGCATCAATAGGCAAACCGTCCAGCAACCCGCACAGCAACTGCAACTGCTGCTGACGCTGGCGCTCGCCCAGGCCCAGGTGCACGCACACCGTGTGCACCTCGCGATGGCCCGGTACCGCCAGGATCGAATGCAGCAACCCGCGCTGCTCGGTGCCGCTGACGCTGATGTCGAGGTTGTCATGGCTGATGATCGGAAACTTCGACAACAGCGCATTGCCATGCTCGCCGTCCGGGTACACCGCGTTGCGACCGTACGCGTACACCGGCCACATGCTGTCGGCCAGGAACTCGTACTGCGGCACGTCCGACCAATTGGCAAAGCGCTGCCCGTGGAGGCGGTGCATGCCCAGCACCTCCTGCAAAAACACCACGTCTGCCGACACCGCCCGCACCGCCTCGCGCAGTTCGGGCAGCACGAACGTACGGTTCAGCGCGCTGAAGCCCTTGTGGGTGTTGACCGTCAGAATCCGCAGCGTATGAACCGCCGCGGCCTGCTCGGGCTGTGGCTGGGGTTGGGGCGTGAGCATGGGGGGACCTTCCTGGGAGCCGTATGAGAATACCGACTCGGGGGCGGGCAGGAAGTTCGTGATTGTGTGATGTTGCCAAGGCTGAATGGCATCAACCATCTAGGGGTTGTCTGTCGCCCGGGATGTCGTTAAGGTTCGCCCCGCCGCTGCAAATTCAGCGGCACAGGATTGGCGTCCTGGGTCTCGAAGCGGAACATGATAATCGCGCATGCGGTTTTCCTGTACCCGCTGCATGGCAACGTCCTTTATGGGCGGAGCCGTGCGTGGGTGCCTTCGGGCACGCCGGCTAACGAGACCGGTACGCCAACCCGTACGGCTCCGTCCACCTGATTGGCGTCAGGGTGACGGCATGCAAATTTCTCGTTGAGGTTTCACTATGTCTGACAACACCGTGCTAGATACCGTCGTACTCCGTACTATTCGTGGCTTGGGCTATACGCGCCTTAACGACGAAGAAAAATCCTTGATTGAAAACCTGCGCTGGACCCGTCATGCGGGACGCACCGAGGTCTACCTTGTGGCGAAAGAACAGCGGCAAAAACGTCCTTGGGTCGAACATGCTGATTCTGCAAAGGCGAGATAGGTAGCCGCTGCTGAAGGTTGCGCTGGCCGATATGAAGTGAATGCTTCAAGGCCGGCGTGGCTAAAGATCATTGTACGAGGTTGTTGTTTTAGTCTGCTTTTTTTCAATCTCTGCCCTGTTACTTCTGACAGTTGTGATGTTTTTTTCTTTCGATAGGATTTGATTCGGCAGAGCATTGCTCTGCTCTAGGCCTAGTGTTTTTTCTTCACTGCGCCACGAAAGTCCGAAACCAACTTACGGTGGATCTTGACATGACTGGGAAAAAATTTGACCGCGCTGAAGCTGAAAATATCGCACATTCGAACGGCGCGAAGGCAGACAGTTATCCTGCAACGGTGAGGTTGAACTCTGATTACTTTGGCGGGCAACTAGATGTTCCTGAAGCCACGTTGACCACTATTCGAGAGCCTTTTGAATTCACGTGGTTCAATGCAGGGAATGAGAAAAGTAAAGTTGCTCAGGTTCAGTTGTATTTTGAAGGTGATCTTGCACCTGGGCGTTACCTGTTATCGGATGAGCCTCCTGTTTGGATGAATTTGGCGATTCGCGACGCCGAAGGATACCCAGATCCCTGCTTTATAAAGAGTGGTGAAGTGATTCTGGAGGTTTTTGATCGAGAGTCAAAACACGTTCAGGGGGTGTTAAAAGATATTGTTGTTGAAATAAAGATGGGGCCGACGATTGTCATAGGCTCAGGTTTTTTCTCTTCACCCCCCAACAAAAAACTTTGATTGTGGAATGAGCTAAAGTCCGGTAACTGTTAGATCATGAAATATGCGGGGCACTGTGGGGCTGGGAGGTCAGCCCCACAGGTTGATAAGGCGGTGGATCGGTTTCTGAAGGGGGCGCCAGGGTTGTTGAGTACTGCGCTACAGTTGTACGATGACTTGACTCGCAGTACAAAAACAACTCAGGAGCATCCCATGACCCAACAGCCCACCCCGGTCCTCATCGCCGGCCCCTTGCTGCCAAGCCTGCAAACGGCCGTGGAATCCCACTTCACCGCCACCCGCGCCTGGGAGCTGGCCGACAAGCACGCCTGGCAGCAGGCCAACGGCGCCAGCATCAAGGCCCTGGTCACCAGTGGCGTCTACGGCGCCAGCGCCGAGTTGCTGGCGCAGTTGCCCAACCTGGAAGCCATCTTCAGTTTCGGCGTGGGCTACGACGCCATCGCCGTGGACGTGGCCCGCGACCGGGGCATTGTGGTCACCAACACCCCGCAGGTGCTGGACGATTGCGTGGCCGACACCGCCATGGGCCTGGTGCTGGACACCTTGCGGAGATTTACCGAATCCGATCGCTACGTGCGCGCCGGCAAGTGGACCCAGGCGCGCTTCCCGGTGGCGGTGAAGTTGGGCGGCAAGAAGCTGGGTATCGTCGGGCTGGGCAATATCGGCCAAGCCATCGCGCGCCGGGCGGCGGCATTCGATATGGAGATTCTTTATCACAACCGCAAGCCCAAGGCAGACGTGGGCTACAGCTACTACGCCGACCTGGACGCGATGATCAGTGCCTGTGACGTGCTGGTGCTGGCGGTGCCGGGTGGGGCGTCCACGGATCGGCTGATCGATGCCCGTCGGCTGAAGTTGCTGGGTGAAAAGGGCTATCTGATCAACATCGCCCGGGGTTCGGTAGTGGACCAGCCAGCGCTGGTGCAGGCCTTGGAGCAGGGGGTGATTGCGGGCGCCGGGCTGGATGTGTTCGAGGACGAGCCCAATGTGCCCGACAGCCTGCTGGCCATGGAAAACGTGGTGCTGCTGCCCCACGTGGGCAGCGGCACCGCCGAAACCCGCCAGGCCATGGGCGATTTGGTGTGGCAGAACATTGATGGCTGGTTCCACAAGGGCAAAAAGCTGGTAACTCCGGTGACGTGATCGCTGATGTTTGATGTGGGAGCGGGCTCTGCCCGCGAACAGCACGCCGCGGATTTACAGACCAATCGCGGTGTCCTTTTCGTGGGCAGAGCCCACTCCCACATGAGCTCTGGGCGATCGCTAAATGATGATCACCGCGTCAACAACCCATCCACCGTCTGCCAGCACACCTCGCGCGACTGCTCCAGCACGCGCCGTTTCCACTCATCGGTCTCCACATAAAACGCCTCGCGAATCTGCTGCTTGATCTGCTGGCGCTGCGGGCTGCCCGTGCGCGGGTGACGCTGCAACCACTGTTCGGCACGCAACGCCTGCAGCACCTTGGGCCCCGGCTGGGTGCCGTACTCCAGGGTCACGCCGTTGTACTGGGCCTGGGGGCATTCTTCCATCACGGCCAGGTCCAGGGTGCCGCTCAGGTTGGCCGAGGTGGAGCTGCCGTCGAAGCTGTTGGTCACCTGCGGCCCCCACCAGGCCTTGGCGCGGGCGATGTCTTCGGCGCTGGCCGGGCCTTTGTAGATGCGTTCGCCCACGCCCTGCGGACCAAGCCCGGTGTGCACATCGATCCAGCCGATGCGCTGGCACTGCTGGGCGTGCTCGCGCAGGATTTCGCGGATCTGCTTGTTGCTCCAGGTGGGTGCGGTGCCGGCGAAAAACAGCCCGTCAGGGTGGCTTTGCTGGCCGCTGGACACCGCTGCCTGCAACGCCTTGCGGCCCTTGCGCGCCACGTACAGCATCAGCTTGAGCTCATTGAGCCGCGACGGTGGCCACTGCTCGGGCAGCAGTCGCTCGGCAATCGCGTCATAGCCGGGGTTGGCCGCCGGCGGCTGGGAAAAGTCGAGAAAGTTGCGGTTCAGGTCGACGTTTTCATGGGTCACCCGCCGCAGCCACGAAAACCCGTAAGGGTTCAACGCATGCAGGTACAGCACCGCCAGGTCCGGATGGTCGATGGACGCCGCCCAGGCGTCATCGTTGAGCAGATCGATCTGCACCGCCGAGCCGCAAAAGCCCTCCACCCCATGGCAGCCGCTGCTGATCACCATCAGGTTGCGCGCGGTGGGCGAGCCCACGCGGGCCACGTCCAGCGCCAGGGTCTCGTTGTCGCTGCCGGGCAGCGGGTGCACGCGCGAGGTCACGGCCAGCCCGCGCCGGGCGCAGGCCAGCAGGAACTGTTGGCGCGCCTGGGCATAGCTGGAAGAAAAGACGGAAAGGTTCATGCAAGGGTCCTGAAGGGTCGATGAAGGTAACGGCCGCGCGCACGGCCATGCCGCGCGGACAAGGCCCGCGCGCGGTGGTTGAGGCAAACGAAAGGGGGAGCGGCGTTAGCTGGCCCAGCGCGCCTGCAGGCGCTGGCGGGTCTGCGCCGGGGTGATCACGTACAGGCCCAGCGCCGCGCAGAGCACGGCGGCAATGCCGATACCATGCAAGGCGGTCTCGAAGCCCTGGGCGATGTCGCCACCAAACAGGGTCACCAGATGGCCCACGGCCCAGGGCGCGACCATGCCCGACAGGGTCATGCTGCCCACGTGAATGGCCAGCATGGCGCCGCGCTGGCGCTGGGGCGAGATGTGCGAAGTGATGGTCATGCCAAAGGCAAACACGCCATTGAGCAACACGCCGCCCAGCACGTAGCAGCCCAGTTTCATCGCCAGCTCCTGGGTAAAGGTGCCCAGCGCGCAGAACGCCAGGCCACCCAGCATGCAGCAGGCCATGGGCGGCAGCACCAGGCTGCGACGGGCACTGGCGCCGCTTTTGAGCAGCCGCTGGGACAAGGCCGACAGCAGCAGGTTGATGACGATGATGCTCAAGGTGGCCGCGAACAGCACGTAGCCCGCCTGCATGGCACTAAGCCCCAGGCCTTTCTGCAAGTACACCGCCGACCAGCTGAACGACAGCGCGTTGGGCAGGTAGGCCAGGAAGCACATCAGCGAAATCCACACGAAGGTGCGGTTGAGCAGCAGGTGCCGATAGGGCACGTGTTTGTCCGTTGCCGCTTGGCCATCGGTAGCCACACCCTGAGTGCCCTCGGCCCCCAGCAGCCACCAGGCCAGCATCCACGCAAGGCTCAAGCCTGCCAGCAGCAGATAGGCCGAGCGCCAGCCGAAGTGGGCGATGCTGAAGGGCAGGGCGATGGCCCCCAGCAGGCCGCCGAGCATGATCGCCACCTGCAACAGCGAGGCCGGCAGCACCTGCTTTTCAGCGGCGTACCACTTGAAGCTGGCGTGCTGGGTGACCGCCGTGCCCGGTCCGCAACCGGCGCCCAGCAGCAGGCGGCTGGCGGTCAGCGCGCCCAGGCCGCTGGCGAAGGTCACCAGCAATTGCGCGCTGGTCCACACCAGGGCCATCAGGCTGAGAATCCAGCGGGTAGGGAAGCGGTTGGCCAAGAAGCCCACGGTGATGCCGGACAGCGAATACAGAAAGAAGAAGGCACTGCCGACAAAGCCGAACTGCTCGGCGCTCAATTGCAGTTCATCGATAATCTGCGGCCCGGCGAAGGCGAAGATGGTCTTGTCCAGCACGCTGATGACCATCACGGCCATCAGCAGGCCGATCACCAGCGGGCGGCGCGGGGGCGCGGGAGGCGTCATGGGGTGTCCTTGTGCTATGGAGGTACGATGGACACAGCATGCCCCAGCCCTTTGCGGCTGGATAATCACCTCTGCACATGCTTATCAGGGCTGGTTATGGCGCCTCAATTTCTTGAAGGTGATGGTGTGCTTGAGGGCCTCATCGCGAGCAAGCTTTGCTCCCACAGTGTCGAGCCGACCACAGTGGATGGCCTGACACTGTGGGAGCAAAGCTTGCTCGCGATGAGGCCCGTGAAGCCTCCCTGAAATCATGGGCTACACCAGGTCCGGCACCTTCACCGCATGCGGACTCTTGTACACATAGATCAACTCATCGGCCAACGCCTTGGCCTCGCGCGTCATCAACTCCTGATCACGGCACACCAGCGATATATTCATCGGCGGCACCGGCTCGGCAATCTTCAGCACCTGCAACCCATCCATCAAATTCTGCGTGCGGTCCAGCACCCGCTGCGACCAGTAGCTGACCGCATCGGTCGAGGTCGCCATCTCGGAAAACAGCACCACCGAGGCGCACTCGATCACGTTCTCCGGCCACGGGATTTCGTTGTCCTCGAACATGGTGCCTACCTTGGACTGCTCCAGCGAGTCCTGCAGCAACCAGTCCAGCTCGCGCAATTGCAGCAGCGACGTGGCATCGGCCTGCGGATGCCCCTTGCGCACCGCCAGCACGGTAGGCTGCTCGTACAACTCCACCCAATGGAAGCCATCGGTGCTGCGCGCGGGTGGCAATGACGTCAGCGCCATGTCCAGCAACCCCTCGCGCAACCCCTCCATCAACTTCGAGGGGCGCAGCTCGTGGATCTGAATGTGCACCTTTGGGTAACGTTTGCGGTAACGGTTGAGGCTGCTGATGAACTGCGCCCCGGGCGTCACCGGTGACACGCCGATCGACAGCTTGCCGTCCATCACGCCTTTGAGCGTCTCGATTTCTTCGCGGGCGCGGCGTACTTCTTCAAGGATCAGGCGGGCGCGGCGCACCAGGCGTTCACCGTACTCGGTGGCCGTGATGCCGCGGTTGGAGCGGATCAGCAGGGGCACGCCCAGTTCTGCTTCCAGTTCCTTGATGCCCTTGGACAGGGCCGGTTGGGAGATATGCAGCAGGCGGGAGGCCTCCTGGATACTGCCGCTTTCGCAGATGGAGACCATGGCCCGCAGTTGGTGCAACTTCATGAGAACTCACTGGACGTCAGAGATGTTCTTGAAAATAAAGCAAAAACCGGGCCTTCTGCTTCGCACAAGTCCTTTGTGGGACCGGGCGAAGCTCGGGAAGCGAACACCGCGTAGGGCTTGATGCACCGCGTTGGTCTTTTCCCGAGCTTCGCCCGGTCCCACAGGGGGGAGGTAGGGGGTTAGCGGATACCCGTTACGCGCAGCGCCGACGGGGTAAAGTCCTTGCGGCTCATCGGCACGTTGAAGGTGTAGCCATTCTTCTCCTCGTTATGCAGCGAGTTCACCGCATAACGCCCCGACAGCAGGTCGTAATGCACCTCGGCGGCAAACGCCGGGGCCTTCACGTTGTAGAAGAACGTCGCATGCCCCTCCGACACCCGCCACAGCGCGCCATGCCCGTCGTAGGCCTCGGTTTCGGCGCCTTGCCAGCTGTCTTCGTCGATGTACACGTCACGACGCGAGTAGATATGCCGCTCGCCGGGCTTCAGGGTCGCCGTCAGGTGCCACACCCGGTGCAGCTCGTAGCGGGTCAGGTCCTGGTTGATGTGCCCCGGTTTGACGATATCGGTGTACTTGAGCTTGGGTGATTCCAGGCGATAGCTGTTGTACGGGATGTACAGCTCCTGCTTGCCCACCAGCTTCCAGTCGAAACGGTCCGGCGCGCCGTTGAACAGGTCGAAGTCGTCATAGGTGCGCAGGCCTTCGGCGGCCGGGCTGTCGTAGGCCACCTGCGGCGCACGGCGCACGCGGCGCTGGCCGGCGTTGTACATCCAGGCCTCGCGCGGCTCCTTCACCTGGTCGACGGTCTCGTGCACCAGCAGCACGCCACCGACCATGCGCGCCGGCGCCAGGAATTCCTCGCGGTAGAAGCTGAGGATGTTGGCCTGCTCCTGCGCGTCGTAATCGCTCAGGCCGGTGGGGAACGCCAGTTCCTGCTTCAGCACCGTGGGGGTGAAATCACCGTTGGCCTGGGGCGAGGCCTGCATCACGATGCGCTTGAGGGTGTCCCCGCGGTAGCGGCCGATCAGGTTCCAGATCACCTCAAGGCCGTCCTTGGGGATAGGGAAGGGCACGGCGCCGGGGTGGTAGTGCTCCAGGCCGTTGCCGCCGGCGATCAGTTGGGTGTCGGTGGCGTTCTGGCGGGTGGCGGCCAGGCTCTTGTCCGGCAGGCCGACGCTGCGGTGGCTGGGGTACACGGGAATGCGATAGGTGTCCGGGTAACGGGCGAACAGCGCCAGTTGCCCCGGGGTCAGCTTGTCCTTGTACTGCGCGGCGTTGGCCTGGGTGATCACGAACAACGGCTTTTCATTGGCGAACGGGTCGGCCAGGAAACCGTCGGCATCGATGGCGCCAGCGTTGGTCGGCAAGCCGCCGGTGAACGCCGGGATGCTGCCGTCGGCGTTGCCGGCTTTCTGCGCGCCCACCGGCGTCAGGTCGGTGCCCAGGCGCGCGGCCTGGTCGGCGGAAACGGCAGCGTGGACCTGGGAAGCCAGCAGGCACAGGCTCAGGGTAAACAGATGCAGATGTTTCATCGGGTACCTCGCAGTATCAGAAGCTGACGCCGACGCTCAAGGCGACGAAGTCACGGTCAGTGTTGGTGTTGTAATCGCCGCCGAAGAAGTTGGTGTAACTCAGGCTGGCGGTGTACTTGGTCAGGTAATCGGCATCCACGCCCACGCTGATGGCCTTGTTGCCCTGGGTGAAGGTCGGGCCGTTGCCGTGCACGTCGTGGGAGAAGGTGATGTTGGGCTTGAGGTTGACCCCGGCGAACACGTCGCTGTATTCCTCCACGGCGCGCAGGCGGTAGCCCCACGAGATCGGCGTGTAATAGCCCTTGCTGCTGCATTGGCTGGGGTTGGAGCTGTTCAGCGCCTTGCAGATGTCGTTGCCCGACAGCCCGCCCAGCAACAGCGCGGTGCCGGCGTCGGCCAGCTCGCCGTTGCCGTACACGCTGCTGCGGCCAAAGCGCAGGTCCGAGCCGTCGGTGGCGCCCAGGCCGCTGATGTAGCCCATGCCGATCTCGCCCACCAGGTTCAAACGGTCGCCGCCCAGCACGTGGTCGAAGGTGCGCACCGCCGTGGTCTGCGCCTGGGTGTAGGGCATGCGCTTGTAGCCCTGGATGGTCGAACCGTAGGCCGAGCTGGCCCAGCCAGTGCTGAAAATCGGCAGGCCGGCGTTGACCAGCGGGTTGGTGGCCGCCGAGCCCAGCACCGCGGCGTTGGACACGTCGCTGGCGTTGAGCGACATGGGCATGTTGGGCCGGTAGCTGATCTCGCCCGACACCGCTGTGGCGCCGATATTGGTGGCGAAGCTCAGCCCGTACAGGCGGATGTCCTCGGGGTAGGTCAGGTAGTAGCGCGCGGTACTCACGCCGCCCTGGCCGGACAGGCCGCCGACCGGGTCGGCCAGGGCGCCACGGCCCACGGTCCAGTTGAACTCCGGGGTACGCGAGTGATAGTTCAGGGCGTAGAAGCCGAACTCGGTGTCGTTGAGTTGCGGCACGGTCCAGCGCAGCGACACGCCGAACTGGCCGCTGTTGCGCGCATCGTCGTCGCTCAGGCGCGGCACGTAACCGTAGCTGCTGCCGGTGCGGTCGAAGTCGGTGCCATTGATGGTCATGCCCTGGGTGCAGCCGGCGGCGGCCACGTCGCTGCCGAAGAACGTGCCGCAGTTGTCCAGTTCGGTTTTCTGCCAGGTCAGCTGGTAGAAGGCTTCCACCGACAGGTTGTCGCTCAGGCCTTGGCTGACGTACAGCATGTTCACCGGGATCAGGCCTTCCTTGACCTCGGAGCCGGGGCGGCGCAGGGCCGAGACGTCCACCGGGTTGATGGCGTTGATCGAGTTGCCAATGAAGGTGCTTTCGCCCCAGCTGACCACCTGCTTGCCGGCGCGCACGCTGCCCGGCAGGTCGGCGATGCTGTAATTGTGGTACACGAAGGCGTCGAGGATTTCCGCGCCCTGGCCCTTGGCGGCCTCGTCGCGGCCGCTGTCGTCGATGTCGTAGAGGTGGGTGTTGCCATGCTCGACGGCGTAGTCGTACCAGTACTTGGCGCGGATGAACACGCCGGTATCTTCGTACTTGAGCTGCAGGTCGTGCACGCCCTTGAAGATCTCGGAAAAGGCCTGGCCTTTCTTGTAGTTCAGGCGCCCGTCATCGCTGGTGCGGGTGGCGGCGTGGCCGCCGTTGGCGGTGCCGATGAACTGTTTGTCCGGGTTGGCGGTGCCGAAGCTGGCGCCCACGGACAGGGTCGAATCCAGATGCCCTTCGATCTCGCCGATGTTGAAGTCCACGGCCAGGGCCGGTGCGCTGCCGGCCAGTGCCACGGCGATGGCCAAGCTGTGGGGATACAGTGTCCCCAGGCGTTTTATCGTTATCACGGTGCTCTCCCCCAAAACCTGCATGTCGATGACGCGGGGTCGTCGCCCCGCTGGCTGCTGGTAACACCACCTGTGCTCCAGGTAGGCCGCATGGTAGGCAGCGCGCCGCGTTCTGCCTTCCAGCAAATTCTTATGCCTATAGCCAAAGGTGAAGTGCGCCCCACGCAAGGCCCCAAGTGAGGGCGCGATGCCTTGGGAAGGTGCGGGGTATTCCCGCCGGGTATAGCCATGAAAACTCGCGAGAGGGCAGGGCTGGCGGGGCTCCCTAGAATGGCCCCAGGGCCGCGCCCACAGGCGGCGGCAACAGGAAATGGGAGTGTGTGCGGTGGCGAGGCAGTGGTTGAAGGTGGGCATCTTGGCGCTGGTGATCAGCGGCGCTGCGCAGGCGGGGCCGTTGGCGCCGGCCAAGGCAGTGACGGGGCTGTTGACCGACATCGCCAGCGCCGGGGCGCGGCAGGTGGCGGTGGGCGAGCGCGGGCATGTGCTGCTGTCCGATGATCAGGGCCGCAGTTGGATGCAGGCGCAGGTGCCGAGCCAACAACTGCTCACGGCGGTGTACTTCGCCGATGCCCAGCATGGCTGGGCGGTGGGGCACGACACGCAGATCCTCGCCACCGTCGACGGCGGCGCCACCTGGCGCCTGCAGTTCCAGGACCCGGCACGCCAGGCACCGCTGCTGGGGCTGCATTTCCTCGATGCCCAGCACGGTTTTGCCGTGGGGGCGTACGGCGCCTTGCTGAGCACCGACGACGGCGGCCAGCACTGGCAGGACGTCAGCGAGCGCCTCGACAACCCCGACCAGTTGCACCTCAACGCCATTGCGGCGGTCAAGGACGCGGGCCTGGTGATTGTCGGCGAGCAGGGGCTGATGTTCCGCTCCGCCGACGCCGGGCAAACCTGGCAGCGCCTGCAAGGCCCCTACGAGGGCTCGCTGTTCGGCGCTGTCGGCACGGCCCAGTCGCGCACCCTGCTGGTGTTTGGCCTGCGCGGCCATGTGTTCCGTTCCAGTGACTTCGGTGACAGCTGGCAACCCATCGCTGTGCAAGGCGAGCGCGGCCCCCTGGAGGCCGGCCTGGCCAACGCGCGCCTGCTCGACGACGGCACGTTGATGCTGGTGGGCGAGGGCGGCACCGTACTGCGCAGCGTCGATGACGGCCAAAGCTTCAGCCGCGTGACCCGCCCCGACCGCCAGGCCCTGGCGAGCGCCATCGCGGTCAGCGACGGCCTGCTGCTGGTAGGCGAGAACGGCGTGCACCACACCGACAACAACGGCAGCGAGGGCCAGCAGCCATGAGCATTCACCAGAAATTCCCGGCGCCCCAGGGCACGCTGCTTGAACGCCTGATCTTCAACAACCGCCCTGCGGTGATCTTCCTCTGCGTGCTGGTCAGCGTCTTTCTGTTCTGGCAAGCCACGCAGATCCGCCCGTCGACCAGCTTCGAGAAAATGATCCCGCTCAAGCATCCGTTCATCGAGCGCATGATCGAGCACCGCAACGACTTGGCCAACCTCGGCAACACCGTGCGTATCTCGGTGGAGGCGGTGAATGGCGACATTTTCAACAAGGACTACATGGAGACCTTGCGGCAGATCAACGACGAGGCGTTCTACATCCCTGGCGTCGACCGTTCGGGCATGAAGTCGCTGTGGAGCCCCAGCGTACGCTGGACCGAGGTAACCGAGGAGGGCTTTGCCGGCGGCGAGGTGATCCCGCAGAGCTACAATGGCTCGGCTGACAGCCTTGAGCTTTTGCGCAGCAACATCCTCAAGTCCGGTCAGGTCGGCCGGCTGGTGGCCAACGATTTCAAGTCGAGCATCGTCGAGATTCCGTTGCTGGAGTCCTACCCTGACCCGGCTGATCAAGGCCGCCTGCTCAAGCTCGACTACCAGCAGTTTTCCCACAGCCTGGAAGAGAAAATTCGCGACAAGTTCCAGGCCCAGAACCCCAACGTCAAAGTGCACATCGTCGGCTTCGCCAAGAAGGTCGGCGACCTGATCGATGGGCTGATCATGGTGGTGATGTTCTTCGGCGTCGCCTTCGTCATCACCCTGGTGCTGCTGTATTTCTTCACCCACTGCCTGCGCAGCACCATCGCCGTGCTCAGCACCACGCTCGTCGCGGTGGTGTGGCAGCTGGGCCTGATGCATGCATTCGGCTTTGGGCTGGACCCGTATTCGATGCTGGTGCCGTTCCTGATCTTCGCCATCGGCATCTCCCACGGCGTGCAGAAAATCAACGGCATCGCGCTGCAGTCCAGTGATGCCGACAACGCCCTGACCGCGGCGCGGCGTACGTTCCGCCAGCTGTTCTTGCCGGGCATGATCGCGATTCTGGCCGACGCGGTGGGCTTCATTACCCTGCTGATCATCGACATCGGCGTGATCCGCGAGCTGGCGATTGGTGCGTCCATTGGCGTGGCGGTGATCGTCTTCACCAACTTGATCCTTTTGCCGGTGGCCATTTCCTACGTAGGCATCAGCAAACGCGCCATCGAGCGCAGCAAGAAGGACGCGGTGCGCGAGCACCCGTTCTGGCGGGCGCTGTCGAACTTCGCCAACCCGAAAGTTGCGCGCGTATCGGTGGTGCTGGCGCTGATCGCCCTGGGCGGTGGCTTGTGGTACGGCCACAACCTGAAGATCGGCGACCTCGACCAAGGCGCGCCGGAGCTGCGTCCCGACTCGCGCTACAACCGCGATAACCAGTTCATCATCGACCATTACGCCACCAGCTCCGATGTGCTGGTTGTGATGGTGCAGACGGCGGCCGAAGGCTGCTCGCACTACGAAACCATGCAGCCGATCGACGACCTGATGTGGCAGCTGGACAACACCGCCGGGGTGCAATCGACCATCTCGCTGGTCACTGTCAGCAAGCAGGTGATCAAGGGCATGAACGAAGGCAACCTGAAATGGGAAAGCCTGTCGCGCAACCCTGAAGTGCTGAATAGCTCGGTGGCGCGGGCCGATGGTCTGTTCAACGGCAACTGCTCGCTGGCGCCGGTGCTGGTGTTCCTCAACGATCACAAGGCCGAGACGCTGGACCGGGCTGTGACGGTGATCAAGCAGTTTGCGGCGAGTCATGACAAGGATGGCCTGCAATTCCAACTGGCGGCGGGTAATGCCGGAATCGAAGCGGCGACCAACGAGGTGATCAAGCAGGCCGATATGGCAATCCTTCTGTTGGTCTACCTGTGCGTGGCGGTGATGTGTTTGATCACCTTCCGATCCTTCGCTGCCACCTTGTGCATCGTGCTGCCGCTGGTGCTGACCTCGGTACTGGGGAACGCGCTGATGGCGTTCATGGGCATTGGCGTCAAGGTCGCGACCTTGCCGGTGGTGGCGTTGGGGGTGGGGATTGGTGTGGACTATGGCATCTACATCTACAGCCGCCTGGAGAGCTTCCTCCGCGCTGGCTTACCGTTGCAGGAAGCCTATTACCAGACGCTGAAATCCACCGGCAAGGCAGTGTTGTTCACCGGCCTGTGCCTGGCGATTGGCGTGTGTACCTGGATCTTCTCGGCCATCAAGTTCCAGGCCGACATGGGCCTGATGCTGACCTTCATGCTGCTGTGGAACATGTTCGGCGCGCTGTGGCTGCTGCCGGCGCTGGCGCGGTTCCTGATCAAACCGGAGAAAATGGCCGGCAAGCAGGGCGGCTCACTGTTCGCCCATTGACTCCACTGACCTCCTGACACCCTGCGTCGCCTTCTTCCCGAGCTACGCCCGGTCCCACAGGGTCCGCGCCAGGCTACGCGGATTGCGTCGCGGCCCTGGGCAACCCGCAACGCTGCCCTTCCCTGTGGGACCGGGCGAAGCTCGGGAAAAGCACGACGCGGTCTGCCTGACACCCTGAGTAGCCTTCTTCCCGAGCTACGCCCGGTCCCACAAGGCCTGCGCCGTAGCCGCTGCCGCCAGGCTGCGCTGGCCCCTGAGTACGCTGAAGATCTCCAGGGGGCAGAGGGCCAGCGCAACAGCAGCACCGGCTACACGCGGTTTGGCATGTAGGGCAACAACCGCTCGGTCTCCGCACGCACCACGGCGTAGCATTCGCAACTCAGTTGTTCCAACCGCGCGCGGTCCAGCACTTTGATGTGCCCGCGGTTGTACTCGATCACCCCCAAGCGCTGCAGCTTGCCCGCCGCGTCGGTCACGCCTTCGCGACGTACGCCCAGCATGTTGGCGATCAGTTCCTGGGTCATGGTCAGTTCGTTGCCGTGCAGGCGGTCCAGGGACAGCAGCAGCCAGCGGCACAGTTGCTGGTCGATGGAGTGGTGGCGGTTGCACACGGCGGTCTGGGCCATCTGGGTGATCAGCGCCTGGGTGTAGCGCAGCATCAGCAAGAGCATTTCGCCGTGGCGGTTGAATTCGTCCTTCAGCCGTTGCCCCGGCAAACGCCAGGCCTGCCCGGCGCTTTGCACGATGGCGCGGCTGGGGGTGCTTTCACCGCCCATGAATACTGCCACGCCGATCAGCCCCTCGTTGCCCACCACGCTGATCTCTGCCGACGCGCCATTCTCCATCACGTACAGCAACGACACGATGGCATCGGTGGGAAAGTACACGTGCCGCAGGGCATCGCCCGACTCGTACAGCACCTTGCCCAGCGGCAGGTCGATGAGTTTCAGGTATGGCTGCAGGCGCTCGCGCACGGGCGCGGGCAGGGCGGCCAGCAGGTGGTTCTGGTGTGGCTCAAGTGCAGGGGACATGGCAGCCACCGTAGGGGAAGGCTTTAGCCTACGCTACTTGGCCACCGACTCGCCACGCACGGGCAGCGGATCGACGAACGCCGCCAGGCTGTGGTCCCCGCCATCATCAATCAGCGTCAGGCAACACGGCGGCCCGCTGCCGCGGCTGACGGTGATGTGGTACTGGGTGTGGCCAAAGCGGTAGTCCAGGCGGTACCCCGGCCAGTCCCTGGGCAACAGCGGTTGCAGGCGCAGCACGTCGCCTTCGCGCTGCACGCCCAGCAGCGATTCGACGATCAAACGGTACATCCACCCCGCCGAGCCGGTGTACCAGGTCCAGCCACCCCGGCCAGCGTGGGGCGCGGCGGCATAAACGTCGGCGGCCATCACATAGGGCTCCACCTTGTAGCGCTCGATCAACGCCGGATTGCCCTGGCGCACCGGGTTGATCAGGCGCAGCAGCTCCCAGGCCTTGTCGCCATCGCCCAGCACGGCAAAGGCCATGCTCGCCCATACGGCAGCGTGGGTGTACTGGCCGCCGTTCTCGCGCACGCCCGGCACGTAACCCTTGATGTAGCCGGGGTCCAGCTGACCGCTGTCGAACGGCGGCGTCAGCAATTGCACGATGCCGATGTCCCGGCGCACCAGGTAGCGGTCCAGCGCCGCCATGGCCGTGCGCGCCCGTGCCGGCGGTGCGGCACGCGACAGTACCGCCCAGCTCTGGGCGATGGAATCAATGCGGCATTCATCATTGCTGGCAGAGCCCAGCGGCTGGCCGTCGTCGAACCAGGCGCGCCGGTACCAGTCGCCATCCCAGGCATGGGCCTGCAAGTGCACCTGCAAGCTGGCGGCGCGTTCGGTGCAACGCGCAGCGAAAGCGCTGTCACCCTGGCGCCGGGCAACCTGGGCGAACTGCTGCAGCACGTCATAGCCAAAGAACCCCAACCACACACTTTCCCCCAGCCCGCGCTCGCCCACCCGGTTCATGCCATCGTTCCAGTCACCGCTGCCCATCAGCGGCAAGCCATGACTGCCGCATTGCAAGCCATGATCCAGTGCGCGCTGGCAATGCTGGTACAGACTTTCCGCCGGCCCGCCGTAGGTGGGCAGGTCGTAATAGGACTCCTCACCCTCGTTGAGCACGCGCCCCTGGGCATAATCGACCCGTTCGTCCAATACCGTCAGGTCACCGGTCACCTGCACGTAGCGGCTGGTGGCCAGCGGTAGCCACAGCAGGTCGTCCGAACAGCGGGTGCGCACGCCACGGTCCAGCGGCGGGTGCCACCAATGCTGCACATCGCCTTCACGGAACTGATGCCGGGCGCACAGCAGCAAATGCGCGCGCACCTGCTCGGGCGCGGCATGCAGCATGGCCATGCTGTCTTGCAACTGGTCGCGAAAGCCGATCGCACCACCGGATTGATAAAAACCGCTGCGCCCCCAGAAGCGGCTGGCGATGACCTGGTACATCAGCCAGCCGTTGACCAGCACATCAATCTCGGGCTCCGGCGTGTGCACGCGCAGCACGCCCAAGGTGGCACGCCAGTGGGCACGCACCTGCTCCAGCGCCAGGCCGGCGGCACGGGCGCCACGGTATTCCTGCACGCGGCGGGTGGCGGCGGTGGCGTCCTGCTCGGCGCCCAGGCGGAAGATCACTTCCTGGCTGGCACCGTCGGCCAGTTCCAGGCTGACCTGCATCACCGAGCACGGGTCCAGCCCGCCGCCGGTGCGTCCGGACAGGTGCGAGCGCGACAGCGCCGCCGGCGCCCGCAGGCTGCCGTTGCGGCCCAGAAACTCGGCGCGGTCGCCGGTGATGCGGCGGCCCGGCGAGTCGGTGTCGAGGAAGGACACACGGCCCCCGAATTCCATCGACCAGGCGTTGCGCGCAAACAGCGCGCCGCTGAACGGGTCGGCCTCGGTCACCACGTGCATGGCCGCCTTGCTGCGCAGATCGCCCAGCACCCACTCCACGTACTGGGTCGCCGACAGCCGCCGGGTCCGCCCGCTGGTATTGCGCACCGTCAGCCGGGAAAACTTCACCGGCGCATCCACCGCCACGTACACCCACAACTCGCTGTGCAGGCCGTCCTGTTCATGCTCGAACACGCTGTAGCCGAAGCCGTGGCGGGTGCGGTAACGACCGGTGCCGGGGCAGGGTTGCGGCGTGGGCGACCAGAAGCGCCCGCTGTCCTCGTCGCGCAGGTACAGGGCCTCGCCGCTGGGGTCGCTGACCGGGTCGTTGTGCCAGGGCGTGAGGCGGTATTCGTGGGCGTTGTCGGCCCAGGTGTAGGCGCTGCCGGATTCCGACACCAGGGTGCCGAAGTGCGGGTTGGCCAGCACATTGACCCAGGGCGCCGGCGTCGGCCGGCCCGGGGTGTGGTGGATGATGTATTCGCTGCCGTCGGCGCTGAAGCCGCCGTAGGTGTTGGCCATCATCAGCGTCGGATCAGGCGGGGGCGGCGGGGCGGGCGCAGGCGTTTGCACCAGGCTGGCGTCGAAGCGCGGCAGCGGTGGCTGGCCGCGGCGGCGGTGCACCTGTTCTTCAAGCGTGCCCAGGCTGTCGCGCACCACCACGCGGGCCACCGACAACAGCAGGGTGCGGTCCTCGGCCGACAACTGCTGGCCCGGACGGATGAAGATCCCGCCAGGGCGATCCACCAGGCTGGCCTCGCTGCCGGACGTCACCAGGCCCATGATCAGGTCCTGCAGCAGCTGCCGGTAACCGGCCTGGCTTTCGTTCCAGATCACCAGGTCCACGGCCAGGCCTTTCTGCCGCCAATAGGCGTGGGCCTGCACCATCTGCCGCACCAGGTCGAGGTTGGCCGCCTCGCCGATCTGCACCAGCACAATCGGCAAATCCCCGGAAATGGCCTGGCCCCAAAGCCCGGACTGGCTGCGCCGGTTGCTGATCAGCACGGCGTTATCAGCACGCAGCGCGGCGCTGGGGTAGATCACCGAGGCCGCCATGTGCTCGAACAGGTGGGCATCGGCGCTGGAGGCGTTGAGCTGGCGCAGCAGCACCTGGCTGTGGGTCCAGGCCAGGTCGAAGACCCGGTCGGCCAGGTGACGGTCGCGGTATTTGTGGATCAGCTGCACGCAGGCGTCGCGGGTGTCGGCCAGCCCGGTCACCAGGTCGATGGTCGCGCTTTGCCCCGGGTCCAGGGTGATGCGGCAGCGCACCGCGACGATGGGGTCGAGCACCGAGCCCTGGCTGCCGCTCAACTGCTCCACCCCCGGGTCCAGGGCCGCGGGGGCCATCAGGGTGCGGCCACGACCGATGAAACGGGCGCGGTCGGTCTCGTAGGAAATGGCGTCGATGTCCACGCCATGGGCGGCCAGCAAATGGCACATCCACGGCATGGCCTGCTGCTGCGAGCCTGGGCGGCGGGTACAGACGATGGCCTGCAGCGCCGGCAACAGTTCGGTCTGCACGAACAGCTTGCTGAACGCGGGGTGCAGTGCGTCCGGCAGCGCGGGCGCCAGCACCACCTCGGCGTAGCTGGTCAGTTCCAGCGTGCGCCGGGTGCGGCCGTGATTGGTCAGGTGCAGACGGCGCAGTTCCACGTCGTCTTCAGGCGAGACGACGATCTCGGTGTGGCAGTCGAAATGCCGCTCGCGCAGGCGGAATTCGGCGCGCGCGTCGCTGAAAATGGCTTCCTGGCTGAACGGCACATGCTGTGTGGGCTGCTGGCTGGTGGACCAGAACGTGCCGCTGGCGACGTCGCGCAGGTAGCAGAAAATCCCCAGCTGGTCGCTGACGCTGTCTTCATGCCAGCGGGTCAGGGCCAGGTCGTTGCAGCGGCTGTAGCCGGCGCCGGCGCTGTTGACCATCACGTGGTAGCGGCCGTTGGAGAGCAGCTGCACGGCGGGGCGCTGGTGCGCCGGGTCGCTGAACACGCGCAGCAGGGATTCGCCCTGGCGGGCGTTGTCCTCGTCGGCGCCGGCCTGGTCGGGCGGCAGGTAACGCGTGGCATTGCGCGGCACGCGCTCCTGCAACAACAGCTCGCACGCCTGAAACTGCGGGTCACTGGCGAACCGGCGCTGCATGGGACGGTCCAGCAGCACCGAGGTCAGGGCCAGCAGGCTCATGCCCTGGTGGTGGGCCATGAACGAGCGCACCACGGCCAGGCGCTGGCCCGGCGGCAGGCGCGCCTGGGTGTAGTCCACTGCTTCGTACAGGCCCAGGCGCCCGTTCAGGCCGTGCTCGCCCAGGCGCTGCAGGTTGCGGCTGGCGGCCTGTGGCGCCACCAGTAGCGCCAGCACGCTGGCGTAGGGGGCCACCACGCTGTCCTCGCCCAGGCCGCGCTTGAGCCCCAGCCCCGGCACACCGAAGGCGCGGTATTGATAGGTGAAGGCGGCGTCCTGGGCGTTGTAGGCCGACTCCGATACCCCCCACGGCAGCCCCAGCTGGTTGCCGTATTCCACCTGCCGGGCCACCGCCGCACGGCAGGTCTGGTCCAGCAGGGTGCCGGGGTAGGTCGGCATCACCAGCAGCGGCATCAGGTATTCGAACATCGACCCCGACCACGACAGCAGCACCGGCACGCCACCGTTGCTGGTCAGCAGCCGGCCCAGGGAGAACCAGCTGGCCTGGGGCACCTGGCCCTGGGCGATGGCGATGAAATGAGTCAGCCGCACCTCCGAGGCCAGCAGGTCGTAATAGGCGCTGTCCAGGCGCTGGTCGGTGACGTTGTAGCCGATGGCGAACAGGTCGCGCGGGGCGTCGTACAGGAAGGTGAAGTCCATCACCGCCAGGGCGGCGGCGCGGGCGGCCAGGGCCTTGGCTCGCTGGGCGATGTCGGGGCTCCCGCCCAGCAGATCCTGATGCAGGTCCAGGCACTGCACGTGCAGCGCCTGCCGCCAGTACGCCACGTCATCGTCACCGGCCGGACAGGGCAGGTCGATGCCGCGCTGCAATAGCTCCAGCAACGGCTGAACATGACCCTCGGCGGCTGGCTGCCAGGCCTGTGCATCGCGGTGCAGGTCCTCGATCACCTGCGCCTGTGCGTCGGCGGCGCGGCAGGCGGCCAGCAGCACATCGAGGGTGTCGAGCAGGCCGCGCACCACCTGCGCCGGTTGCGGCGGCGCGTCAACCAGGGCCAGCAGGCCGGGGCGCAGGGTCAGCAGCAGGCCGGCCAGGTTGCCGCTGTCCACGGTCGACACGTACAGCGGTTTCAGCGGGGCCAGGGTCTGGGTGTCGTACCAGTTGTACAGGTGCCCGCGGTGGCGCTCCAGGCCCTCCATGCTGGTCAGCATCAGGTCCAGCCGCGTCAGCAGGCGGCCACGGCCCAGGTAGCCGAAATCATGGGCGGCCAGGTGCGCCAGCAGGGCCATGCCCAGGTTGGTGGGCGAGGTGCGGTGGGCTACCTGGGCGTAGGGCGCTTCCTGGATATTGTCCGGCACCAGCCAGTGGTCTTCGGGGCCGATGTACTGATCGAAAAACGCCCAGGTGCGACGTGCCAGGCGGTGCAGCAGGCGCCGCTCTTCGGCGGAGGGGTCGAAGCCAGCCAGGGTCGACGGCAGGCTCACCCACCAGGCCAGCGCCGGGCCGGCCAGCCACAGGAGCAGCACCGGCGCCGCCACGGCCAGGCTCAGCGGGCGGTTGAGCAACAGGGCGCCGAGGGCGCCGGCCAGCACCGGGGTCAGCCAGAAGGTGCGGTACAGCCCCGGCAAGTCCTGGGTGGCCTGGCGCTCCACTTCCCGCGACGGGCTCCACTGCAGCAAGTGGCGCTTGCTGACGGCCAGGCGCCACAGGGTGCGGGCGATGGCGTCCAGGCTGAAGCCGGCCTCGAACGGCAGCCAGGCCAGGGCCAGGCCGCTGCGGGCAAAATGCAGCGCCGCGCTGCGCGTGGCCGCGCTCAGGTGCTGGCGCCATGAGGCCTCGGGGGCCTTGTGGAGTATGCCCAGCAGGCTGTCCAGGGTTGGCTGGATCAAGATCAGCGCCAGCACCGTCAGCGTCCACGCCAGCGGCTGCGCGCTGCCCAGCCAACCCCACAGCAGCAGGGTCAGCAGCGCCGCCGGTTCCAGGCTGCGGCGCAGGTTGTCGAACAGTTTCCAGCGCGCCAGGGCGGTCAGGCCGGTGGCGCACCAGCGGCCATCGCCGGCCCGCGCCCATGGCAGCAGCCAGGGCAGCAGTTGCCAGTCACCACGGATCCAGCGGTGGCGACGCTTGACGTCGGTGGGGTAGCCGCTGGGGTATTGCTCGAACAGTTGCACGTCGCTGAGCAGGCCGGAATGGGCGTAGCAACCTTCGATCAGGTCATGGCTGAGGATGCGGTTGGCCGGGAACCGGCCTTGCAGCGCCCCCTCGAAGGCCGCCACGTCGTAGATCCCCTTGCCGATGAACGAGCCGTTGTCGAACAGGTCCTGATACACGTCCGACACGGCGCGGGTGTAGGGGTCGATGCCGGCGTCGCTGCCGAACAGGCGGGCGTAGGCCGAGCGGGCGGCGCTGGGCAGGCTGATGCCGATGCGCGGTTGCAGGATGGCGTAGCCGGCCACCACCTGGCCCTGGTCGTTCAGGCGGGCATGGTTGAGCGGGTGTTCCAGGGCGCCGACGAACTGGCGTGCGGCATCGCGGGGCAGTTGGGTGTCGGTGTCCAGGGTGATCACGTAGCGCACCGGTGCCAGGGCCTCAAGGTTGCCGACAATCAGCGCAAAGCCGCTGCGGTCGCCTTCCAACAGCAGGGCGTTGAGCGCCGCCAGTTTGCCGCGCTTGCGTTCCAGGCCCATCCAGGTCTGCTCGCCGGGGTTCCAGCAGCGTGGCCGGTGCAGCAGGCAAAAGCGATCGCCTGCAAGCGCCGGGTAGGTGCGGTTCAGGGCCTGGATCAGTTGGGTGGCCTGGGCCAACAGGGCGTCGTCGGCGGGTTGCTCGGCAGCCGGGGCGTCGAGGAAATCGGTCAGCAACGCGAAGTGCAGGTGCTCGTCGCGGTTGGCCAGGTAACGCACCTCCAGGTCTTCGACCAACGCCTGCACATCGGCCGCGTCGGCGATCAGGGTGGGTACCACCACCAGGGTGCGGGCTGCTGCAGGAATGCCGCTGCTGAAGTCCAGGCGCGGCAGTTGGCAGGGGGCGATGGTGAACGTCACCAGGCCATTGATCAGGTTCATGGCCAGGCGGCTGGTCAGCAGCACGGCGGGCAGCGCCAGCAGGGCCAGGGCCACGCCACTGAGCATCGCCAGCAACGGCCAGGCCAGCGCCACCGACAGCAGCGTCACCGGTGCCAGGAAGAACGCCAGCGGCGCCCGCCGCACCAGGCGCTGCCAGCGCTCTGTCAGCGGTGCCCGCACGCCCAGGCGCTGCTCCAGCAGGGGTAGCCCGGCGCCGATCAGGTAGTAACCGATGTGGCTGGGCGCTGGTGCCAGCGGGCGATGCTCGGTGGCCAAGGCCAGGGCAGCGCTAGCGACGGGTTCTTCATCGTGGGGGCAATGGCGGGCCAGGCGTTCGATCACATGCCGGTAATGGTCGCGGCTGGCGAAGTCCATGGCCGCGTACACACCGGCAGGGTCCTGGCACAGGGTGCGCTCCACGTGGCTCATGCGCTCCACGAACTCGCGCCAGTCGGTGGCTGCCAGCATGCGCAGGCTGGCCACGCTGTTGCTGATGGACACCTGGTCGGCGGCCTGCTGCTGGGCATCCAGGTGCACCAGGTGCTCGATGGTCAGGCCTGACTCGGCCAGCATTTGCTCCACCCAGGTCAGCGCCTGCACCAGCAGCGCGCTTTGGCCTTGCAGGCGGCGGGTCAGTTCGGCGACGAAGGCCGGCGACATCGGCGGCGCCGAGCGGACCATGTCGGCCACCACCAGCACCACGTTGCGCGGGCTGTGTTCGGCGGTGTCGGTGAGGCGGTCGGCCCAGTCGTCGGCCAGGTTGCGATCCGTCCAGTTAGCCATCACCCGCGAGGCCACGCGGCGCAGGTTCTCGATCAGCGCCAGGCGCAGCATGATGGCGATGCCCCACAGCTCGCCCAGGGCCAGCGGCGTCACCGACTGATACGCCTGCACGAAGCGGCTCAGGCTGGCCTCATCCACCCGGCCATCGCCGTGGGCGATGGTTTCCAGGGCAATGTCATACACCCGCGGCAACCCCGCGCACGGCCCGTTGGCCAGGCGCGGCAGCTCGCGGCTGTAGCCCTTGGGCAAGTGGCTGCGGGCGATGCGGATGTGCTCTTCGACCAGGTAGTAATTGTCCAGCAACCACTCCGCTGCCGGCGTAGCCCGCCGGGTAGACGGATGCGCCCGCGCCAGGATCGCGCAACTGTGGGCCAGGGTGGCAGCGTTGTCGGTCAGCCGCGACAGCAGCGCATCGTTGGGGCGGGTCGGGCTGAGCTGATGCTGGCGCGCCAGCAGGATGCCGTGGTCGGCCATCTGCTCGGCGCTGAACAACTCGGCCCGCAGAATGGCCTCGTACGTAAACGCACGGGAAGCGGCAGGCAGCCAGCGGCGCCTGGCGGCGGCAATGAGGCGGGTCCAGGGGCGATCCATGAATGTCCTTGCCATGGGGGAACGGCGAGGTATGAGTGTGGGGCGGGGGAGGTGACGGAGTCTGTGCGGTGGCGTACAGACGGGGGGATCTTGCTGCACCGCGACTGGCTGTGGGACCGGGCGAAGCTCGGGAACAACACGACGCGGTCTGCCTGACGCTCTGCGTCGCCTGCTTCCCGAGCTTCGCCCGGTCCCACAGGGCACACCCCAATCCGTAGCCGCTGCCGCCAGGCTGCGCTGGCCCTGCGCCTCGCTGAAGATGTTCAGGTTCAGCACCGGCCAGCGCAGCCTTCGGCAGCGGCTACAGGTGTTTATCGAGTTGGTCGGCTAGTTTTTATAGGATTTCAGAAGGCTGAGCAGTTCTAGACTGCGCCCCAGGACCATCCCATTTGCTATCCCGAGCGCGAAGGAAGTCCAAGCCGTGAATGAGCTGTTATCAAGTTGGCCGGGATCTATGGATGTCTGGTACTCGATGCAGTACCGCAAAGCAAAGAAGCCCCAGTAAGCGATAAGGATTCTCTGTGAACCCTCCAGGATCAGCCGGTGTTTTTCGATCATGACTGCGTGGAAAGGGTAATAGCGCACAGCAAACATCCGGCCTAGCAGGATACCGAACGCATAGCACGCAGTGGGAACTGAAATTCCAGAACTGAAGTTCAATGCGCTAACGGAGGCAATGGTGAATATCGTTGGTGTGATAATTAGCGAGCGCTTAGTTTCCTGGTTTTTGAAGCAAGCTAGGATGCCGTAGTAGCTGATTATGCAAAATGCAGCGTAAGCCCAAAGCGGAGTTTCGCTCAAGATAGTGAACATTTGAATCCTGCTATGGGGTTGGTTGGAATCAGTTGGAGAGTTCGATGAGGGTGCCGCCTGAATAAACCGAGAGTAATAGTGATCGATGGGCCGAGGAATCGGATAACTCCGAAAAGAGACGCGGGATTTCTGACTGTCCAGTACGAAATATCTGATAGAAGATGTTTTCTCAGGGAGTGAGTTGTTCTTCAGCTCTCTCGCCCCCCACTGCAAGCCTGGCGCATCCCTGTAGCCGCTGCCGCCAGGCTGCGCTGGCCCTGTGCCTCGCTGAAGATGTTCAGGGGCACCACCGGCCAGCGCAGCCTTCGGCAGCGGCTACAGGTGTTGGTAGTCGGACAGGGTGGCGGGCAGGATGCTGGTCAGCGCCAGCACCTCGCGCACCTGTGGCAGTGCCGCCAGCGCCTGGTTCATCGCCGCGCGTACGGCTTCGCCATCCACGCCATAGGCGCGGGTGATGTAGGGCAGCGTGGGGCTGTGTTCGGTGCGGCCAACCACCCGCACGTTCGCCACTTCCTCAGGCGCATGGCCGGCCAGGTAGGCGAAGGTGACGTTGTCGATGGCGGCCAGGTCGGCCTTGCCCGTGGCCACCCAGGCCAGGCTTTCACGGTGGCTGCCGCTGATGCTTTCCCGGGCGAAGAACTGTCCCGGCGCGGCGTAGGGTGCCAGCGTGCGGTACAGCAGGTTCATGCCGGTATTGGAGTCGCGGCTGTTGAGCACGCCGTGGCTGCCCAGCCACTGCGCCAGCGTATGGCGGCCATCGTCGCGATGCGCCACCAGCAGGCTGCAATGCGCGCCGCCACGGGCGTCGGGCAGGTCGAAACAGGGCCTGCCGATCACGTGGACCCGTTCACCCAGTCGAGTCTTGAGCGGGTAGCCGCAGGTCTGCGTCAGCAACAGGCGCGGGTGCAGCCACAGTTCGTCCAACGGTCCGAAAAAGCGCTCATGCACCTCGACGCCCAGCAACTCCAGGGTCAAGGCCAGCCATTGTTCATTGGCTTCATGCACCGCCGTGGGGGCGACGTACATGGGCAGTTCGGCGATCTGTGCGACGGTCACGGTGTGCTCCTCAATGCCAGGGGTGACGAGGGCTGTCGATGGGACGCCAGCCGTGGCGCTGGAACAGTTCACCATAGCCGCGCACCAGGAACTGGCCACTGCGCCGCAGCCAGTCGTCGCGGCGCTGGTGATAGACGCGGGGCAGGTAGTACCAGGGCAGGCCGGGCAGGTCGTGGTGCACCAGGTGCAGGTTGAGGTTGAGGAACAGCCAGCGCCATGGCCAGCCCGCTTCGTTGATCACCGAGCGCTGTTGCGGCTCGGCGGCGGGGCGATGTTCGTAATAGGAACGCACCATCGACAACCCCAGCGCCAGCACGCTGGCCAGCAGGTAACCCGCCACCGACAACCCGCCCTGGGCCTGCACGTAGCTGAGCAACAGCGCTACGCAGGCGCCATGGCACAGCCACATGCCCCAGCCTTGGCCACGCCGCAACCGACCGCCTTGCTGCACCATCAGCGGCCCCAGGGCCAGCAGCGGGCCTATTAGCAGGCGACCGAACAGGGTCTTGTTCAGCCAGTGCACGCCGCGCTCCACGGGGCTGCTTTGCTCCCAGTCGCGGTGGCCCCTGTAGCGGCTTTCGGGGTCGTGGTGCGGGCTGGTCAACTCGCTGTCGCGATGGTGGCGCAGGTGATCGTCGCGGTAGAGAGTGTAGGGGTACCAGATGGCGATGGGCGCGTAGCCCAGCACCTTGTTCAGCCAGGGCCAGCGGGTGGGGTGGCCGTGCAGAAGCTCGTGCTGCAGCGACATCCACAGGGTGATCAGCGGCACCAGCAGGATGATGCTCAAGCCTTGCCCCAACTGCGCGCTGGCTTTGACCAGGGCGAACCAGGCGGCGTAGGTGCCCAGCAGCAACAGCCAGGTGGGCCAGTCGGTGCGCGCGGTCCAGGTGCGGTGAAGCTGGTTGATGTGCTGCTGATGGGCAGCGTCGAGGTAGGCAGGCATGGCAGGCGACCGGGGCAGGGCAATGGTCGCACCTTAGCAAGTCTGGTTATGTTCGAATAATCATATTGGGCTACTTGCATAGCACCGGATGGAATACCTGTAGCCGCTGCCGCCAGGCTGCGCTGGCCCGCATGAACCCTGGAGAGTTGCAGTGAGGCACAGGGCCAGCGCAGCCTGCGGCAGCGGCTACGCCAGTATTTCTCAGCAGGTGCCGGACGGTCAGCGCTTTTTGCGCAACAGCTTGTCCAGATAATACTTGAGGCTCAAGCGGTCTTTGGGGCGCGGCTTGTAGTGGGTTTTCTGGCGTGTGCCGGGCTCCACCTCGGCGGGCGTTGCGGTGTAGTAATACAACGCAATCGAGCGCCGCGAGCGGTCTGGCGGGCAGGTCAGCGGCTCGGGGTGGCCGTGGTTGCTGTCCTCGTCGGTGTTGAACACCACGCAGCGGTTGTACACCGGCAGCACTTTCTTCAGGCACTGGGTCATGGGCTTGTCCCACAGCTCCAGGTGGCCGCCGTAGCTTTCCTGCCAGTCGGGGTTGAGGTAGATGATGGCGTTAATGCGCCGCTGCACCTTGAGCTTCTTGTTCAGCCGGAAGTCCGAGTGCACGCCCAAAAAACCACCCGCGCGGGTTTCATGCAGGCCGCCCCCGACAAAGTACGGGTCGGGGATCAGCCCCTGGATACCGGTCATCTGCTCCATGAAATTGAGCATCGCCGCGCTGTTGAACAGGGCGAACACAGTGCGCAGGTAGGGCGCGCAGTGGTTGGGGTCGACCTGGCGTTTGAGCTGGCCCTTGTAGCCGCGCTCGTAGAGCTGCTCGTTGTTGGTGGCCTCGACGGGGAACTCCCGGCAGATGCGCGCAATCAGCTCATCGGGCAGGAAGTTGTCGATCACAATGTGCGGGAACGGTTCGGCCTGGCGGTACTGGTCCGCCAGCACGGCGCCCAGCTGGCCCGCGGCCTGGAGGTTGAAATCCAGCTCCGGGGTCACGGCGATGGGCAGGGTATGAGAGGTGTCAGTCATGGCTGCGTCCTGAGTCGATCATGAGGTCTATCAGCCGTGCCAGCAACGGTACCAGCCGTCGTGCTCGCTGACCTGCAGTTGGGTTTGGTACAGCTCGGACAGCCGTTCGCTGGTCAATACCTGGGCCTTGGGCCCGTCGGCGATAACCTGGCCCTGGCTGATCAATATCACACGGTCGATCTCGGGGATGATCTCGTCGATGTGGTGGGTGGTGATGATCATGGCGCGGTCATCGTGGCAGAAGTCGCGCATCAGGCTCAGCAGGCTGAGGCTGGCGCCCATGTCCAGGCCGCTGGTGGGTTCGTCCAGAATCAACGCGCGCGGGTTGTGCACCAGGGCGCGGGCCAGCAGCAGGCGGCGTTTCTGCCCCGTCGACAGGCGCTGGAACATGCGCTGCTCATCGATCTGCATGCCCAGCTGGCCCAGCAGTTCACGGGCGCGCTCGATGTGCTCGGCGGTGGGCTGCAGGTGGGCGTGGGTGCCCATGGCGCCGAAGAAACCGGAGATCACCACGTCCAGCGCCGAGGTGTGGGGCGTGTAGTCTTCCTGCATGTCCTGGGACACAAAGCCGATCTTGGCGCGCAGGTCCCACAGGTTGAAGGTTTCGTGGCCGAACAGGCGCAGGTAGCTTTCCGGGCGCTCCACCGGGTAGATCTCGCGGTTGATCAGCTTGAGCAGGGTGCTTTTGCCAGCACCGTTGGGGCCCAGGATGGCCACGCGTTCGTTGTAGCCGATGTGCAGGGACAACTCGTGGAACACGCGGGTTTGCTGTTGGAAGGCGGTGACCTGGTTCAGTTCGATCATGGTGGGCCTGAAGGCTGGGGCAGGGTGGGCGACATTGAACCAATCACGCCGTGTGAATGCAATTGCCGTGACTGCTGCCATTACCTTCCTATCGTAGGCGCCGCCCTTGTGGGAGCGGGTTCTACCCGCGAAAAGAATCACGCGTTACATGAGACGCTCCGCGTACCCCTTTTCGCGGGCAGAGCCCACTCCCACAAAGAAAATGTGCGGCTACGGTCAGCGGTAGCCCTGGGCTTGCAAGTCGAACAGTTCGGCATAGCGGCCGTGGGCGGCCATCAGCTGATCGTGGTTGCCTTGCTCCAACACACGCCCGCTGTCCAGCACGATGATGTGATCGGCGCTGCGCACACTGCTGAAGCGATGGGAAATCAACAACGTCATCCGCCCCCGCGCATACTCGCGAAAATGCTCGAACACCGCCGCTTCCGCCCCGGCGTCCAGGGCGGCGGTAGGCTCGTCGAGGATCAGGATATCGGCATCCCGGCGCATGTACGCCCGCGACAGCGCCACCTTCTGCCACTGCCCGCCGGACAGCTCCTGGCCCCCGACAAACCAGCGGCCCAGCTGCGTGGCGTAGCCTTGGGACAGGCGCTCGATAAAGTCGGCGGCGATGCCTTGGGTGGCAGCGTCGCGCCAGCGCCCCGAATCGCCGAACGCAGTCACGTCGCCCACGCCCAGGTTCTCGCCCACCGTCATCTGGTAGCGAATGTAATCCTGGAAAATCACTCCGATGCGCTGGTGCAGGGCGTGTTCCTCCCAGTCCTGCAGGTCGCTGCCGTCCAGCAGGATGCGCCCTTGATGCGGCGTGTACAGCCGGGTCAGCAGCTTGATCAGGGTGGTCTTGCCCGAACCGTTTTCCCCCACCAGCGCCAGGCTGCGGCCGGGCGCCAGGTGCAGGTTGATGTCGCTCAGGGTGTCGCGGGTAGCGCCGGGGTAACGGAAGCCCAACTGTTCGCAGCGCAGGCCGTCACCCGGCTTGACCCCGGCCGTGAGCGTGCCGCGCGCGATCTGCACCGGATGGGCCAGGTAGTCATGCAGGTCGGACAGGTACAGGCCGTCCTCATACAACCCGGCGATGGCGCCCAGGCTGGCGCTGATGGCGCTCTGGCCCTGCTTGAACAGCACCAGGTACATGGTCATCTGGCCCAGGGTGGTCTGGCCGTTCACGGTGTCCAGCACCACCCAGGCGTAGGCCAGGTAAAAGGCCGTGGTGCCCAGCAGGCCCAGGGCGAAACCCCAGCCGTCGCGGCGCACGGTCAGGCGCCGGTCTTCGCTGTACAGGCGCTCGAAGTTGTCGCGGTAGCGTTGCAGCAACAGCGGTGCCAGGCCGAACAGCTTGACCTCCTTGGCGTGGGCCTCCTGGGACAGCAGCGCCTCCAGGTAGCCCTGCTGACGGGTCTCCGGCGCGCGGCGCTTGAACAGGCGGAAGGCGTCCCCGGAAAAATGCGCCTCGGCGAAAAACACCGGCAGCGCCCCCAGCACCAGAATCGCCAGCGCCCAAGGCGAGAAGTGCACCAGCAGCACGGCAAAGCTGACCAGCGAAATCAGGTTCTGCACCAGCCCCAGGCCCTTGGTCACCAGCCCCAGCGGTCGCGTGGACGCGTCACGACGCACGCGCACCAGCTTGTCGTAAAAGTCCGAATCCTCGAACTGCAGCAGCGACAGCGTCTGGGCCTTCTCCAGAATCAGCAGGTTGACCTTCTGCCCCAGTTGCACCCGCAGCAGCGCCTGCTGCACCGACAACCCACGCTGCGCCGCCGCCAGCAGTGCCAACACGCCGGCCTCGGCCAGCACATAGCGCAACACCGGCCACACCGGCGCCTGGCCGCTGCTGGCGTGCACCTGCATGGCGGCCAGCACCGCGTCGACAATGCGCTGGCCGATCCAGGCGGCCAGGGCCGGCAGCATGCCGGCGGTGAGGGTGGCCAGCACCAGCCCGATGAACAGAGGGCGCGAGGTGCTCCAGACCAGGCTGATGGCGCGGCGGGCCTGGTCGAGGAAGGTGGTGAGGCGGGAGAGCGGGGGCATGGGGGGGGCTCGCGAGGGGGGGGACGTCAAAAGCATTGTGCCAGAGCGGGCGGCCCCTGCGGTGCCAGGCCATGCAAACAGGGCTGGCAACCCAAATGGCACAGGCCATGGCACGGTGCAATAGATGTGGGACCGAGGGAACCTCGGGAAGCGCCGCGCGGGCGGCGCTCGATCTCCAGAAAGCCCCTAAAACCCAAGACATGCACCCAAAGGCCCTAACGCAATCCCGTAGCCGCTGCCGCCAGGCTGCGCTGGCCCGTGTGAACCCTGAAGATCTTCAGCGAGGCATAGGGCCAGCGCAGCCTGGCGGCAGCGGCTACGCGGATTGTGTTGGGTTTTCGAGGTGCATGTCTTGGGGTGTGTGGCGTTCTGGAGATCGAGCGCCGCCCGCGCGGCGCTTCCCCGCCTCACGCGCAAGCCCGGTCCCACATCTATTGCAACGTGCCATGGCCTGTTGGATTTGGGTTGTCAGCCTTGGGCGCATGGCATTGGATGTGCAGGGGTAAAAAATAAAAAATTCCGATATTGATTAAACAGAATTTATATTCCATAAATAGTGCATCCCACAACAACAACTCCAAAAGGCTCCCCCCCATGCGCGAACTCGGCATCGGTCTCATCGGTACAGGCTTCATGGGGCGTGCCCACGCCCTGGCGTTTCGTCATGTCAGCGCGGTGTTCGAGCTGCCCGTCACCCTGCGCCTGGCTGCGCTGGCCGACGCCGATCCGCAGCGCGCCAGCCAGTGCGCGCGGGCGTGGGGCTTCGAGACGGCGCACAGCGACTGGCAACGCCTGATCGACGACCCGGCAGTCAACGTGGTCGCCATCACCACCCCCAACCACCTGCATTTCCCCATGGCCATGGCGGCGCTGGCCGCAGGCAAGGCGGTGTACTGCGAGAAGCCGCTGACGGTCACCCTGGAGGAGGCCGAGCAAATGAATCAGGCCGCCAAGGCGGCCGGCGTGGTGACGCGCGTGGGCTACAACTACCAGCACAACCCCATGATCGAGTGGGCGCGGCAGATGATCAGCAGTGGCGAGCTGGGCCAGATCATCAGCTTCGAGGGCGAGTTCAGCGAAGACTTCATGGCCGACGCCGCCTCGCCGTGGGCCTGGCGCTGTGAGCCGCAGCATGGCGGCGGCGCGCTGGGCGATCTGGGTAGCCACTTGCTGGCCATGGCCCGCTACCTGGTGGGCGATGTGCAGGCGGTGTGCGCCGACAGCCAGACCGTGCATCGCCAGCGTCCGGCGCTGGCGGGCAGCAAGGAGACCAAGGCGATCCTCGTCGACGACCACACCCAGGCCCTGCTGCGCTTCGCCAACGGCGCGCGCGGCACCTTCAGCACCAGCTGGCTCAAGCACGGCTACAAGAACCACCTCAGTTTCGAGATCAGCGGCACCCTGGGCACGTTGTCGTTCGATCAGGAACGCCTTAATGAACTGCGGCTGTGCCGCGCGGGCGAAAGCGGCTTCCAGCGCCTGCTGGCCGGCCCTGCGCTACCTGGCTACGCGGCGTTCAGCCCGGCGCCCGGGCATCAACTGGGCTACAACGAGCTCAAGACCCTGGAAGTGCATGAGCTGATCCTGGCGCTGGCCGGGCAGGGCCAGTCCGGCACCGATTTCGCCGAAGCCGTGGCGGTGGAGCGCCTGGCCACCGCCATCCGTGTGGCGGCGCGCGAACAGCGCTGGGTGGAGGTCAGCCAGGTGTGAACCGGCCTTACTGCTGGGCGCCGAACATCCCGGTCCAGTAGATGCCCGCGTCGCTTTTTGGGTCGGTGGCGTAGGCCGCGCCCAGGTCGCGGAACTGCGGGTTCATCAGGTTGGCGCAATGCCCCGGGCTGGCCAGCCAGCCGGCCACTACCTTGCGCACCGCGTCCTGGCCGGCGGCGATGTTCTCGCCCAAGGCCTGGGCGCTGTAGCCGGCCAGTTCGGCGCGATCGCCGGGGGTGTGGCCGTCGTGGTCCAGGTGGTCGAAATAGTTGTGGTTGGCCATGTCCTGGGAGTGCGCCAGGGCGGCGCCGGCCAGGGTGGCATTCCAGGTCAGGGGCGGCGCCGGGTTGAACGCCTTGGCCCCACACGTCTGCGGCTGCGCGCGGGCGCTGTTGATCTGCACCAGCAGTTTCTGCCCCTCGGCCGCCGCATCACCCAACCCGCCGGCCAGCAGCGGTCGCGCTACCACGATGCGCCAGTCCTGGCCCTGGTGGCTGACGCCGATGTCGATGAACTGCGGGTCCAGCACCACCTTGCAGAAGCTTTCCTGCACCGCCGCCATGGCCGCCTGGGCATCGCGCGGCCCCGACAGGCTGATGGCCTGCACACTGACCATGGGGTACCCGGCCCGCGCCATCGCATCACGCAAATCGCCCCCGCCACTGGCCGGCAGCACCAGGCGCGGGTCCAGGTTGAGGGGCGGCAGCTCGTGGGAGGCCTGGCCGTCACAGCGTTGCACCTGGCCCCGGAACTGGTTGATCGAGTCGGTGAGCTGCGACTCGTCGCTGGCAGCGGCGTGGGTAGCCAGGCTCAGGCTCAGCGAAAGGGTGGCCATGCGCAAGGCGGGCAACAGGTCGGGCATGGAGGGCTCCAGGGTCGGGACAGCGAAAGACGATTCTAGCCTAACCGCAAGTCGAGTCTGAATGGGCGTTTAGCGTCCATTTTTAAACAAAGATTGCAGGTGAAGAATATCCAGACCGTGGAAAGGGGGGCGGGGTTCGCGCGAAGGGTGAGATTTTTGGATGTTTTCATCTCTCCTGCCTGGCAGACAAGGCGGACCAAGTGATCTCACAGGCAAAACTGGCCCGAAACAGATGTGGGACCGAGGGAACCTCGGGAAGCGCCGCGCGGGCGGCGCTCGATCTCAAGAACACTGCAAAACCCAAGACATGCGCCTACAACAAACACCACTGCCCATGTAGCCGCTGCCGCCAGGCTGCGCTGGCCTGTGTGAACCCTGAAGATCTCCAGCGAGGCGTAGGGCCAGCGCAGCCTGGCGGCAGCGGCTACGCGGACTGTGTTGGGTTCCTAGGTGCATGTCTTGGTTTTTTCAGCGCTTTTGAGATCGCGCGCCGCCCGCGCGGCGCTTCCCGAGGTTCCCTCGGTCCCACATCTGTTTCAGGCCAGTTATGCCTGTGGGGTCACCTAATCCACATCGCCCTTATGCCAGGCAAGCCATATATCTTGCCTTTTGATCATTGGACGTTCGCCAAAAGCCATGCAAAGGTAACCCCCCAACCCAGATCCCCCACCATGCCCCTCGACCTCTACCACCCCCACATCCCCCAGCCCACCCACCCCCTGATCCTCTTCATCCACGGCGGCGGCTGGCAAGCCGGCGATGCCCGCACCCACGCCGCCTTCGGCGACTTCCCCGCCGAACTGCAACGCTGGGCCAACCTGGGCTACGTGGTCGCCTCGGTGAACTACCGCCTCAGCCCCGAGGCCCCCTACCCGGCGGCGGTCGACGACATCCAGGCCGCCCTGACCTGGCTGCACGCCAACGCCCAACGCCTCACCATCGACCCCCAGCGCACCGGGCTGTGGGGCGTATCGGCCGGCGCTCATCTGGCAGCGCTGAGCGCGGTCAACGCCCCGGTGCAAGCCGTGGTCGCCTGGTACGGCGCCTTCGACCTGCAAACCCTGGACGACCTGCCGCCCGCCACCGCCGACGCCGCCCGCCGCTGGCTGGGCGACAGCCAGAACGCCGCCAGCGCCAGCCCCCTGCGCCTGCTCAACGCCGACTCGCCGCCCATGCTGCTGATCCACGGCGACCAGGACCAGGTCATCCCGCACCGCCAGTCCCAGGCCATGGCGCGCCAACTGAGCGACGACAGCCAGTTGCTGATCCTCCCCGGCGTAGGCCACAGCTTCACCAGCCCCGACGCAGCGCAAAAGCAGGCCGCCGTCACCCAGGCCGTGCAGGCCAGCGAAGCGTTTTTCCAGCGCTGGCTTCAGCCCGCTGACTGACGCCGCCCCGGCAGCGCCAGGCCCAGCACCCCCAGCAACGGCAGCACCGCGCACAGGCGAAACAGCATCGCCACGCCCACCTGATCGGCCAACATCCCCAACCCCGCTGCCGCCATGCCGCTGATACCAAACGTCAGCCCGAAGAACAGCCCCGCTACCAACCCCGTGCGCCCCGGCAGCAGCTCCTGGGCCATGACTAGAATCGCCGCAAACGCCGACGCCAGCGTCACCCCGATCACCACCGACAACAGCGTGGTCACCGGCAACGACGCATAAGGCAGCCACAGCGTGAACGGGCACACCCCCAGGATCGACAGTACAATCACCGGCTTGCGCCCGATGCGGTCACCCAGCGGCCCGCCGATCAGCGACCCGGCTGCAATGGCGGCCAGGAAGATAAACAGCTGCACCTGCGCCTGCGCCGTGCTCAGGCCAAAGCGGTCCATCAGGAAGAAGGTGTAGAAGTTGGCGATGGCCGCCAGGTACACGTACTTGGACATCACCAGCACCGCCAGCAGCATCAGCGCCCGAGGCACCTGCGCAGGCGTGCCGACCACACCAGCCACGCTCGGGGCCTGCGGCACAGCCTTCACCAGCACCACCAACAGCACCCCGCCCAGCAACGCCAGGGCCACCAGCCACGCTGCGCCGACCGGCAACGACACCACCAGCAACGCCGCCAGCAACAAGGGCCCCAACGCCGAGCCCACGTTGCCGCCCAACTGAAACACCGACTGTGCCAGCCCAGGCCGGCCATTGCTCAACTGCCGCGCCAGCCGCGAGCCCTGGGGATGAAACAGCGACGACCCCAACCCCACCAGCGCCGCCGCACCGGCCAGCCCCGCAAACCCCTGGGCCAGCCCCAGCACGCCCATGCCCAGCGCCATGCACAGCATCGACAGCGGCAACAGCCAGCGCAGGGCAAAGCGATCCGCCAGTGCGCCCACCAGCGGCTGGCACAGGCAGCCGGTGGCATGGAAGGCCAGGGTGATCAAACCGATCTGGCTATAGCTGAGGGCAAAATCGTTTTTCAGGCGCGGGTACAGCGACGGCAGCACGGCCTGGAACAGATCGTTGAACACATGGGCGGTGGCCAGCAGCAACAGCAGGGGCAGGGTCATGGCGGGTTCGCAAGGCAAGGGGAGGGGGAACGCAGGGGGCTGCCAGTAAACGCGAATGGATGGCCCGCCGGCCAATGCATATTCATCAAAGTATTTTTGCGCTTTGCGAATAATCCATAAGAGCCAGACACTACACGGCTTATGCCAAAACCACTGGTATGCAACGATTTTTAGTATTTACGGTTACTAACCTGGCCATGATTTAACGGCGCCGTGTTCACTTGTCACGGAGCCTCGGCCCCCATGTATCGATCCCTGTTCAGCGCACTGGCCCTCAGCCTGTGCTGCGCCCACGCCCTGGCCCAGCCGCAATTGCGCATCGCCGTGCCGGACATCGGCGCCGGCACCACGCCGTCGGGTGGCGGGCTGGTGGACGTCATCCACAGCCGGCATCTGCTGGAGCAGGCCTTCGCGGCCGATGGGGTCGAGGTCAAATGGATGTTCTTCAAGGGCGCCGGCCCCCTGATCAACGAATCCTTCGCCAGCGGCCAGGTGGACATGGCCTACCTGGGCGACCTGGCCAGCATCGTCGGCAAGGCCAACGGCCTGGACACGCGGATCGTCGCTGCCGCCGCCCGGGGCGTCAGCCACTACCTGGCCGTGCCGCCGGGCTCCAGCGTCAAGACCCTGGCCGACCTCAAGGGCAAGACCGTGGGCCTGTTCCGTGGCACCGCCGCGCAACTGTCGTTTATCCAGGCGCTGAAAACCGCCGGCATGACCGAGAAGGACGTGCGCGTGGTCAACCTCGACTTCGTCGCCGCCAGCGCCGCCCTGGCCGCCCGGCAGATCGACGCTACCTGGGGCGGCGCCAACGTGCTGGCCCTGCGCGACAAAGGCCTGGCCGCCGTGCCGCTGTCCACCCGCACCCTGGGCGGCGCTGGCGAGCTGGTCGGGCTGGTGCTGGTCACCGGCGGCCTGGCCCACGACCACCCGGACTGGCTGGCGCGCATCCTTGAGGTGCAACAGCAGGCCGCGCACTGGGCGGCCGCCCCCGAACATCGCGATGCCTACCTGCAGTTGCTGGCCACCCAGGCCGGCTACCCGGAAGGCATCCTGCGCGCCGACCTCGAGGGCGCACCGCCCCTGTCGGTGCTGCTGTCACCCACGCTGGACAGCGCGTTCATCGAGCAACTGCAGCAGTCAGTCGACACGGCCCTGGCCGCCCGCCTGATCCGCCGCGATGTACAGGTACGCGACTGGCTGGCCAGCGTGCCACCGCCCCTTTCAACCTCCCCCGAACCGGGCGTACCTGCGCAGACCGCCGCCGCTCACTGAACCGAACCGCCTCACGATTCGATGGACACCCCATGAAGCACTTTGCCCTGAACCCCTATACCTCGTTGCTGGCCCTGATGATCAGTAGCGCCAGCGCCCTGGCCGACGAGACGGTTGCCAGTCCCGGCGATACCCAACTGCAAACCGTCAAGGTCGAGGCGGCGCGCACCGTCGACGCCCAGCAGCCCCCAGCGTCCACCCGCACGCTGTCCGGCAAGACCCTGGAACAGCAGCGTATCTACCGTCTGCAGGACCTGCAGCAAGTTGCCTCGGGCCTGGACATCGCCACGGTCAATTCGTATGACACACGCGTCACCATTCGCGGCGTGGGCGATGGCGGCGGCAGCGAGATCAACATCGGCATGCCCAGCAGCGTCGGCCTGTTCCTGGACAACGTCTACCTCAGCCGCCCCGGCATGCTGTCCAACGACCTGCTCGACATCGACAGCGCCAACGTCTTCAGCGGCCCGCAAGGCACGCTGTTCGGCTACAACACCACGGGCGGTGCCATCGACATCCACAGCCGCCAGCCCACCTTCACCCCTCAAGCTTCGGTGCGCCAATCGCTGGGCAGCCACGGTTTCACCCAGACCCAGGGCATGCTCTCCGGCTCCCTGGGCGATGGCTGGGCGGGGCGCATCAACCTGTCCCACACCGAGCGCGGCGGCACCGTGGAAAACATCGAGACCGGCCATGAACTGGGCGGCAGCATCCAGGACGGCTTCCGCGGGCAACTGCTGTACAAGCCTGACGACGACTTCAGCCTGCGCCTGATCGCCGATTACAACCAAGCCAGCAATAACCCGGTGCTGGTGCTCGACAGCACCCACGCCATCAACGGCGTCGACACCTACCGCAACCGCGCCAGCGCCCTGGGCGCCGACGTGGTCACGGGCGGGCGCAAGGTGGCGCTGGACGATGAAAGCAGCGCCAAGGTGGAGCAGGGCGGGGTGTCGGCCGAGGCCAACTGGCGCCTGGGTGATGGCTACAACCTGCGTTCGGTGACCTCATTCCGCTACTTCGGCTTCAAGCCCAAGACCGCCGACAACCTTGACGTGCCGCTGTACAGCGACAGCGGCGCCGACGTGCACGACCGTACCTGGTCACAGAGCTTGCGGCTCGACTCCCCGCGCGGCGAGTTCTTTGACTACGCCCTGGGCGCCAGCTACTTCGGCGAGAACCTGGACACCTACGCCCACGACCACTATGCGGCGGTGTACCCGACCATTTATTACGGCAACACCACCAACACCAACAAGCTGGTGCAGCGCTTCGGCGAGCTCAACGACCAGGTGTTCTCGCTGTGGGCCCAGGGCACCTGGCACCTCACCGACAAGTTCGACGTGACGGCCGGCGCGCGGGAAACCTACGACCAGAAGTCCGGCTCGTTCCGCCGCGTCAACAAAAGCGACTTCGACTCCGGCGAGTTGCACCAGTACAGCCGCCTGCCCGCCGCCATGGTCAATTTCAGCTACCAACTGTTGCCCAATGTGCAGACCTACCTGACCGTGGCCTACGGCGAAAAAGCCGGCGGCCTCAACGTGTCCTCCGGTGCCGCCGCCAAGGCCGGCACCGGCAGCCTGTACATCGAACCGGAAACCACCAAAGGCGCCGAACTGGGCTTCAAGAGCCACTGGCTGGACAACCGCGTCACCCTCGACACGGCCGTGTTCTGGTCCCAGGTGTCCAAGTTCCAGACCACCGCCTACGACCTGGAAAGCCAGAGCAGCTACCTGATCAACGCCGGCACCATGCGCTCGCGTGGCGTGGAAACCACCCTGGGCCTCAAGCCCCTCGACGGCCTGAGCATCGACCTCAACGCCACGGTGCTGGACAACAAGTACCTGGACTTCAAGAACGCCACCTGCCCGCCGGCCATCAGCCTGGCCGCCGGGGCCCCAGCCACCTGCGACGAGACTGGCCAGCAGGTGTTCCGCTCGCCAAAACTCACCTACAGCCTCAACACCCGCTACCAGTGGACCGCACTGGACAACCTGCAGGCCTTCGCCGCCGGGCGCTGGTCGTACCGCACCTGGGCCTTTGGCACCGTGGACGATTCGGCCTTCACGCGCATCCCCGGCTACGGCCTGCTGGGCCTGTCCACCGGCCTGAGCGGCAAGTACGGCGACGGTCGCTGGAACGCCTCGCTGTGGGTCAACAACGCGCTGAACAAACGCTACTACGTGACCATGACCGCCGGCGACTACGGCAGCGCCTTCGGCGTGCTGGGCGACCCGCGCACCCTGGGCGTGACCCTGGGCTATGACTTCTGAGGGCGACTGGCAATGACTTCCCTGATGTTCAACCGTCGCAGCTTCATGCGCGGCAGCGCGGTGCTGGCCAGCGCTGCGCCCTTCATCGGCCCGGCTCTGGCGAACAGCGCCCCTCAACCTGGCCCTTTGCGTACGCCCCTGGGCTGGCTGGGGCAGGCGACCCCGCGCAGCTTCGAAGGCGTGACCTGGGGCACCCCATGGCCCCAGGGCCTGGTGCCCGCCGATCGGCATTTCGTCCTGGCCGGCCATGACACCCCGGTGCAAAGCTGGCCGCTGGCCTATTGGCCCGACGGCAGCCTGAAATGGACCGGGCATGCCGTGGGCCCGCAGGCACGCCTGGCGGCGCAGTACGAACTGCAACCGGTAAGCCAGGCCCCGGCGCCTGGCGCCGACCTGGTCACGGAAACGGCTGACAGCCTGATACTGGACACCGGCCTGCTGCGCTGCGAAATCCCGCGCCAAGGCGATGTTCTGCTGGCCTTGGTAGCGCGCCAGGGCCAACCGACCCTGCGCAACGGCCACCTGTTGCTGCACGTGCAGGGCGACCCGGATCAACCCGGCGCTGCCGTGCAAGCGCTGCGCAGCCAGATCGAACGCGTGGTGGTCGAGCAGAAAGGCCCGGTGCGCGCGGTCATCGCCGTGCATGGCAGCCATCAGACGGCGGAAGGCAGCCGTAAACTGCTGCCTTTCACCGTGCGCCTGTACGCCTACGCCAACAGCGAGCGCCTGCGCCTGGTGCATTCCTTCGTGTTCGACGCCGATGAACACACCGACTTCATCAGCGGCATCGCCCTGCGCTTCGACACGCCGCAAACCGCCGCCTTGCACGACCGTCACGTGCGTTTCGTCACCGCCAACGGCGGTGTGTTCGCCGAAGCCGTACGCGGCCTGACCGGGCTGCGCCGCGACCCCGGCGAAGCGGTGCGCAAGGCCCAGATCGAGGGCCGGCCGACGCCACCGGTCGCCCAATTCGCCCCCGAAGTCGGCCAGCGCCTGCAGTACATCCCGGCTTTCGGCAGCTACCGCCTGCTGCAGGCCCACCCCGACGGCTACCAGATCACCAAACGCACCGCCCAGGGCCACGGCTGGCTCAACAGCGCCACCGGCGAGCGCGCGGCGGGCGTCGGCTACCTGGGCTCGCCCAATGGCGGTGTGGTGTTCGGCCTGCGCAACTTCTGGCAGAGCTACCCGGCACAACTGGACATCAGCGCCGCGCACACCGACCTCGCTCAAGTGACGATATGGCTGTGGGCTTCGCAGGCTGCGCCCATGGACCTGCGCTTCTACCACGACGGCCTGGGCGAGACCGATTTCACCCGTCAGCGTGAAGCCTTGGAGATCACCTACGAGGACTACGAACCCGGCTTCGGCACGCCATTGGGCGTGGCCCGCACCAGCGAAATCGAGCTGCAATTCGTCGCCGCCACCCCCAGCAACACCGCGCTGGTCGACATCGCCGCGCGCATCCAGGACCCGGCCCTGCTGGTGGCCAGCCCCACGCGCCTGCATCGTGCCGGGGTGTTCGGCCCCGACTGGGCGCCGTTGGACAGCAGCGCCCAGGGCGCCAAGCCGCTGGAGGCGCAACTGGCGTTCTACTTCGATTTCTACCGCGATGAGGTGGAGCAGCGGCGCTGGTACGGCTTCTGGGACTACGGCGACGTGATGCACACCTACGACGAAGACCGCCACGTGTGGCGCTACGACGTGGGCGGCTACGCCTGGGACAACTCCGAGCTGAGCACCGACCTGTGGCTGTGGTTCTACTTTCTGCGCACCGGCCGCCACGACGTGTTCCGCATGGCCGAGGCCATGACCCGCCACACTGGCGAAGTCGACGTGCACCACATCGGGCGCTTCGCCCCGCTGGGCTCGCGGCACAACGTGCAGCACTGGGGCGACAGCGCCAAGCAACTGCGCATCTCCACCGTGGCCAACCGCCGCTTCCTGTACTACCTCACCGCCGACGAGCGCGTCGGTGACCTGATGCGTGCCCAGGTCGAAGCCTTGCGCACCCTGCGCGAGGTGGTGCCGGGCCGCAAGGTGGGCCAGCAGCGCGACGCCCGCGAGGGTTATGCCAGCATCTCCTTTGGCACCGACTGGGGCGCCATCGCCGCCGCCTGGCTGACCGAGTGGGAGCGCACCGGCGACCCGGCCGTGGCCCAGCGCCTGCGCAACAGCATGGACAGCATCGCCGCCCAGCCCCACGGCTTTTTCACCGGCGTGGGCGAGATGGAACTGGACAGCGGCCGCTTCGACATCGACACCAGCGGCAAGCTCACCGTGTCGCATTTATCCGCCGTGTTTGGCCTGGCAGAAATCTGCAGCGAGCTGCTGCAAGTGCTGCCCTCGGCACGTTTCGAAAGCGCCTGGCTGGACTACTGCCGCCTGTACAACGCCCCCGCCGATCAGGTGCGCAAGGCCCTCGGCAAGCCACTGGGCAACCTCAACCTGGCCCAGGGCCACGCGCGCCTGACTGCCTTCGCCGGCTGGCGCCTGAAGGATTCGGGCTTGCAGCAGCGCGCCTGGCGCGAGTTCGCCGCCGGCTCCGGCGGCATCCCCAAGCCCGATCGCCAGCTGCACGACGTGCTGGTGCCGGCCTACGTACGCAACCTCAAGGAGCCCGCGCCCGTGTCGATCATCGACGAGCGCGCTGGCACCTCTCAGGAAGCCAACCTGTCCACCAACGCGGTTGCCCAGTGGGGGCTGACCGCCATGGCGCTGCTGGCCCTGGCCGGCCGGCCCGTTCCCCATGAGCATTGAGGCTTGCATGCAGCAGATTGTGCGTGACCGATTCGAACGTTTTGATCCACAGCGCTGGCGTGTGGAAGTGGAGCGCGGCGAGGATTCGCGGGTCAGCGTGGAGCAGGGCAGGCTGGTAATGGACACCAGCGCCGGCATGACCCTGTGGCTGAACCAGCCGCTGGGCGGCGCCTACCGCATCGCCTTCCAGCGCCAGGTGCTGGTGCAGGGCCAGGCCAACGACCGGCTCTCGGACCTCAACTGCTTTTGGGCCGCCCACGAGCCGGGCAGCACGGATTTGCTGCCGCGCGACGGCGTGCTGGAAAGCTACGACTCGCTGGACACCTGGTACGTGGGCATGGGCGGCAACGGCAACACCACCACGCGCTTTCGTCGTTATGACGGCAGCGAGCGGCGGCCGTTGCTGGGCGAGTGGCTGGACGCCGGGCACCTGCTCAAGGCCGGCCACGATTACCACATCGTCATCGAGGTACGGGCCACCGGCACCAGCTTCTGGGTCGACGGCGAGCGGGTGTTCCATCAGGCACTGGACGGCCTGCCCGCGCCGGGCTACTTCGGCTTTCGCTCGGTATGGTCGCGCCAGCGCATCGGCGACTTCACTGTGCAAGCCCTGTAAGCACGTCGCGCAGGCTGTCCGGCGGGGTGGCGGGCAGGGCGGCTTCCACGGCCTGCATGGCGCGGTCGGCGTCCAGAAAGGCGTCGATCAGCGCCTGGGCCAGGAACGATAGCTTGTAGCCTGCGCGGCTGACGATGCCGTAATGGGTAAAAAACTCCGCCGCCTGCGGGTCCAGCCCGCGCACTGTCAACAGCTTCAGGCCTTGCTGCAAATACGGGTTGCTGCGGCTGACGTTGGTGGTGCCGATGGCGTCGGAATGCTGGATCACCGCCACCAGGCTGTAGCCGTTGTCGCACTCGATACTGGTCTGGAAATCCGGCCGCCCGCTGAGCTCCACCAGCGCCTTGCGCAGGTTGGGCGGGCGCACGGTGCCGGCCAGGGGGTAGCTGAACAGCTGCTCCACGGTCACCTCGTCGAACTGCGCCAGCGGGTGCCCGCTGCGGCAGCAGAAACCCCAGCGGTGCGGGCTGAGCAGCTGCACGCGGTAGTCGGGGTCGAACTCGAAATGGCGTGCGTCGGCGACAAAAAACTCGCATTCCTCGGCCAACAGCCGCTGCCCCAGCGCCTGCCAATTGTCCACGTGAAAACGCAGCCGCACCTTGGGCAACTGCCGGGTGAATTGGCCGATCGCCTGGGGCATCAACCACGCCGCGGGCGCCGGCCCGCAGCCGAACGACAACTCGCCGGCCTCGCGCTCGTTGAACTGGCGTACCTCGTTGATCAGGTTATGCGCGTTGCCCACCAGCAGGCGTGCGTGCTCCAGCACGATCAGGCCTTTCTTGGTGGGTTCCAGGTTGCGATTTCGGTCGATCAGCCGCGCGCCAAAGCTCTGCTCCAGCGCCTGGATACTGCGGCTGAACGCCGATTGCGAAATATTGACCGACTGGGCGGCCAGACCGAAATTGCGAAATTCGACCAGGGCGATGAAATGGCGAAGCTGGCGCAGATCCAGGTGCATGGTGACGCAGGTTCCAGAAGCGGTGGTGGCCCGCTACTGTGCCTGTCGGCCATCGATTTGAAAAAGAACCAAAAACTCGCCGGGCTGGCGTTTTGGCATATGCGGCGTTGGCCCCTGACGCAGCCTTCGGCAGCTGCTACAGGTTGGCGCACACCCTGTAGCAGCTGCCGAAGGCTGCGTCAGGGCCACCCCTGCTAGAAAATAATGCCGCACCTTAGAACGATTATTCATCTGGGTTATTAGTTAATCGTCCAATCGCATATCCATTACGCCGCTTTTGAATGCCTGGCGCCGACCAATGACGCCAAAGCGTCACTTCCCCTGTGCTAGCGTCAATAGCGCTTGCCATCAGGCCAAAGACAACGCTGCAACGGCCATTTGCTTCGCTTTACCGGCCCATTGTCCGCCGCCCATCGATCCGTAGAATCCGCCCCCATCAGCTTCTACCCCACTATCGAATTGAAAGAGGATTTCACCATGATGAACGCAATGCAGATGCCCATGAGCGCCAACATGCCGATGATGCCAATGATGGGCATGCCGATGATGATGGCCACCATGACCATGGACATGATGGAAGACTGCATGATGTGCACCATGAAGCCTGCCGCCGGCATGGACATGGCCATGTTCAAGAACAACTGCGAAATGATGCAGATGATGATGAACTGCGGCATGCCGATGATGATGCATTGCGGCAACATGTCGATGATGTGCATGTCCCAGGCCGCCATGGCCATGCCGATGGGCATGATGATGCCGATGATGGGCATGCCGATGCCAATGATGAAGTGCGTGATGGAGTGCACCATGATGGCCGACGGCATGACCTGCAAGATGATGCCGATGCCGGGCATGACCATGGACATGATGAAAAACGGCGGCATGCTGATGATGAAAATGATGACCGACTGCAGCATGCCGATGATGATGAGCTGCAACGGCATGCCGATGATGTGCTGCACCTGCTGATAGCACGGTAGAGCAACTGTCTTGAAACCGCGTCGTCTGCATCGCGACTAAAGTCGGCTCCTACGCCGTCCGTGGTAGGAGCCGGCCTTGGCCGCGATGCAGGCAACGCGATCGACAGGGTACGCACTGGGGGAGAGGTGTTGCTCGCTTGGAATAATTCAGGTCAGCCGAGGCGTTCTGGATAGGTCATCACCAGGTACGCCAGCACATCACTGTCCGCCGGGTTGCGATAGCGGTGTGGCTGGTCGGCGTAGAACACAATCGAATCACCGGTGGACAGCAGATAGCGTTCCTCGTTGACACTGATCTCCAGCACCCCCTGGGACACCACCAGGTTCTCCTGCACCCCGGGGCCGTGCCCTTCAGAGCTTTCCTCGCCCAAGGGGCTCAAGCGCAACTCGTAAAACTCTGCCTGCCGCGCCACATCAAAGGGGAACAGCGCCCGGCTGATGAAGGTGCCATTGGCGCTGACCAATCTCTTGCTCTCACGCGCCGGCAACACCGCCACGCCATCGAACTCACGTTGCTCAAGAAACGCCGCCACTGACACCTTCAGCGCCTTGGCAATCTTGCACAGCACCTTGATCGACGGCACGCTGCGCCCCGACTCGATCTGCGCCAGCATCGCCCGGCTCACGCCACTGGCCCGCGCCGTGGCGTCCAGCGACAACTGCCGCTTGGCGCGCAGGCGCTGCAGGTTCAGCGCCACGCGCTGGCCTACCAGGTCGTCATCGGTGTTTTCGGGGCTGTTGAATTCGGCGGGCAGCGCGAACGAGCTGTCGAGGAAACCGCTGGGCAAGGCCATCGATCAAGCCTGGCGCGAGGTATCGGCGGCCTTGAGCGCTTGCGCCCATTGTTGCTGAATGACAGCCGTCTGGCCGCTGTACATGGCCCACATCAGCTTGCCCAGGTGCTGCGCTTTCTTTCGATTGCGGTGCAGGGTCAGGTCGATCACGTTGGTGTGGGCAGTCATGGGTGTGTTCCTTGGGGCAGCGCGGCGAATGCCGGGGTGGGGTCAGGATAGCGGGATGGGCTTAGAACCTTAAATACTGAATGGGTATTGTGTAATTCGATTCTGGTATATCTGGGGTGGGTAGCTGTGGTGGGGTGGCAGGGGATTGGGGTGGGGCTGGCAGGTGCATGTCGATGTTTTTTGGGTGTCCATGCGATCGCGCGCCGCCCGCGCGGCGCTTCCCGGCCAGAGGCCGGTCCTACATTTGTTTCGGGCCAATTTTGTCTGTGGCATCACCTGGTCCGCTTTGTTTTTTCACTGCAGATTTGTGGTGGTGCCACCAAGGCGGTCGAGGTGATCCTCCAGACCTAACTGGCCCGAAACAGATGTAGGAGCGGGCTCTGCCCGCGAAGCGCCGCGCGGGCGGCGCTCGATCTCAAGGACGAAGAAAGCCTCAAGGCGAACACCTTTAAGCCACACCGCCAAGCTGCTCCTCCAGGCGGTAAATTGCATGAGGGCTGACAGGTGCATGCCGATGTTTTTCGGGTGTTCATGCAATCGCGCGCCGCCCGCGCGGCGCTTCCCGGCCAGAGGCCGGTCCTACATTTGTTTCGGGCCAATTTTGTCTGTGGCATCACCTGGTCCGCTTTTTTTTTTCGCTGCAGATTTGTGGTGGTGCCACCAAGGCGGTCGAGGTGATCCTCCAGACCTAACTGGCCCAAAACAAACGTGGGAGCGGGTTCTACCCGCGAAGCGCCGCGCGTGCGGCGCTCGATCTCAAGCACGAAGAAACCCTCCAGGCGAGCACCTTCATGCCCCCCACCTCACCCCAACAAAATGCATTTCCCTGATAACCAAAAACCACTTTAATAAAAAATAATTACAATATAACCAATCGTGATTTTACAGCCGATACTTAGACGAATAATGTTGATACACGCTTGACCCCAAGCGTCCATCCCGACCCCCGCACGGTGGAGGAGAGCCTATTCGCTTCCTGAACCGTGAGGGACACCCCATGCAAACCTGACCCACCGACTGCTTCGAGCCCCCTGAAAACCGCCGCCGCCCTGACTCACTTCAGCGAACCCGGCTGCGCCACTCAAAGCACCTGCCCCCAGGCAGGAGACAACCCGAGTCTGTCCGATGAGCCACGCACACCCCCAAAGCATCTACGGCCTGCCCCATGCCGACAACCGCCTGACCCTGACCCAGCCCGTCACCCAGCAAGACCCCATCGCCGAACGCTTGCACCGCAAACAGCGCCTGGCCGCCTCCTACCGGCTGTTCGCGCAACTGGGGTTCGAGGTCGGCGTGGCGGGGCATTTCACTGCGCGCGACCCGGTGTACACCGACCATTACTGGATCAACCCGCTGGGCGTGCCGTTCTCGCAGATCCGCGTGTCGCACCTGCTGCGCGTCGATGGCACTGGCCAGGTGGTGGAGGGCGAGGGCGTGCTCAACACCAGCGCCCTGGAGTTGCACTACGACCTGCAGCAGGCCCGCCCCGAGGTGGTCGGGATTGCCCATGTGCACGGTTTTCACGGTCGCGTCTGGTCGTCCCAAGGCAAACTGTTCCAGCCGATTACCGCGGAGTCCGGCGCTTTCATTGATGACCAGGTGATCTTCGATCGCCACGCCCTGCGCGCCGCCGACGGCCGTCTGGAGCAGAACCGCGACCGGGTCAGCCAGGCGTTCGTCGAGACCTTCGCCGACAACAACCTGCTGGTGTGGCAGAACCACGGCCTGTGGACCGTGGGCCACAGCGTGGAAAGCGCGGCCTGGCGCTTCATCCTCGCCGACGATACCGCTCGTGCCCACCTGTTGGCCTACAGCGCTGGCACGCCGGTGGTTCCTGAAGCCGACCCGCGCGACGCCGGCGACAAAGCCCGCCACGAATTCTTCAGCTGGCTGAACTTCCTGCCGCTGTGGGATCGCATCCGCCTGGAACAACCCGACCTGCTGGACTGAGGCTTAGCCATGCCGAATCTTTCTCGACGACGCCTGTTGCAGGCGGGCCTGCTGCTGGGCGCCGGGCAGCGCATGGCCTGGGCCGCCGAGCCGGCCTTGCGCGTGTGGCGCTACAAGGGTCTGGCCAGTTCCTTCATGGACCTGGCGGGGCAGGGCGATCTGCCGTACCCGGTGCAATGGGCCGACATCGCCGGTGGCAGCATTGTCATCGAAGCGCTGGCCAGCGACCACCTGGACTACGCCTACATGAGCGAGATCCCGCCGGTGTTCGCCGCCGCTTCCAAGGCGCCGATCAAGTTGATCGCCGTGGTCAAGGGCGACGCCAACGAGACCCGCCTGGTGGTGCGCAAGGACGCCGGCATTGCCCAGGTCAGCGACCTGAAAGGCAAGCGCGTGAGCTTTGTGCGCGGCACCAACACCCAGTGCTACCTGCTCAACCTGCTGGCCCACCAGGGCCTGTCGCTGGCCGACGTGGTGCCGGTGCCGATGCCCATGCAGGACGCGCTGTTCGCCTTTCGCAGCGGCCATATCGACGCGCTGGTGGCCGGCGGCATCAGCGGCCTGCAGGCCGAGACCCTGATGGACGGCCAGCTGTTGCCGGGCACCGAGGGTTTCTACGCCGGCAACTACCTGATCGCCACCAACGAAGCCGCCCTGGCCGACCCGCTGCGCCGCGCGCGCATCGCCGACTACCTGCAGCGCGAGCGCGCCACCTGGGCCTGGGTGCAAAACCATCCTGACGCCTGGGCCACCCGCAGCGCGAAGCTCACCGGCATCGACCGGCAGCTGTACCTGCAGCAGTTCCAGCGCCGCAGCCAACCGGCGCAGCTGGTGCCGATCGACGACGCGGCCATCGCTTCGCAACAGCAGGTCGCCGACCTGTTCTACGCCAACCAATTACTGCGCCAGGCCGTCGACGTGCGACCGCTGTGGCGTGACGACTTCCATCACCTTTTGAACAGTTGAATGCCCATGAAGCTGAAATCCTCTTTGTCGGGGCTGCGTTTCGCGCCCCTGCTGCTGGCCGGCTACGCCCTGCAACCGGCCTTCGCCGCCAGCGCCGATGACACCCTGGACACCGTCGTGGTCACCGGCTCGCGCGGCAGCGAGTCGCGCACCGTGACCAGCAGCCCGGCGCCGATCGACGTGATCAGCAGCCAACAACTGGAAAACACCGGCAGCGGCAGCCTGCGCGGCGCCCTGCAGAAAGCCCTGCCGTCGTTTTCGCAACGGCCCTCGGGCAGCTCCAACGACAGCATTGCCCGGCCCTACAGCCTGCGCGGCCTCAACGGCTCCAACGTGCTGGTGCTGGTCAACGGCAAGCGCCGCCACAACAGCGCGGTGATCAACCTCGACTCCACCGCCGCCTACGGCACCAACCCGGTGGACCTGGACATGATCCCGGTCAGCGCCGTGGACCACATCGAGGTGCTGCGCGACGGCGCGTCGGCGCAATACGGCTCGGACGCCATCGCCGGGGTGATCAACATCATCCTCAAACAGCAGGACCACGGCGGTTCGGTCAGCACCTCCTATGGCGATTATCCGGAGAAAGGTGACGGGGCCATCCTGCGGCAAACCTACAACCAGGGTTTCACACTGCCCAACGACGGTTTCTTCAACCTGTCGCTGGATGCCAAATCGCAGCAGACCGCCGTGCGCTCGCGCGACGCCACCGGCAGCTTCTACTACCGGCAGGCCGACGGCAGCGCCGACCCGCGCGACGCCACCGCCGACCGCGAGGTACAGAAAAACGGCCTGCCCAAAATCAAGGACATCAAGGTCGCCTACAACGCCGAGCTGCCGCTGGAGGACGTGACCCTGTACTCGTTCTCCACCTACAGCCACCGCGACGCGCGCGGCGGGCAGAACTACCGGCGGCCCAACTCCACCAACATCATCCCGCAGATCTACCCGGACGGCACCGCGCCGTTCTACACCCTGGTGGAGGACGACTACCAGGCCGCCGCCGGTGCCAAGGGCCAGGTGGCCGGCTGGAACTGGGACCTGAGCAGCACCTTCGGCCGCGACGATGCCCAGTCGGGCGCCGACGAAACCCTCAACGCCTCCCTGGGCCCCAGCAGCCCCACGCATTTCGACACCTACAGCAGCACCTTCGACCAGTGGACCAACAACCTGGACTTCACCCGCGCCTTCGACGTTGGCCTGAGCAAACCGGCGCAGGTGTCCTGGGGCCTGGAGCACCGGCACGAGCGCTACAAGACCGAGTCCGATGACCCGCTGTCGTACATCAACGGCGGCTACATCTACCCCAGCGGCCCGCTGGCCGGGCAGCCGGCGGCGGTGGGCGCCCAGGGCGCGATCACCCTGACCCCGGAGGACGCCGGGCAAGCCAGCCGCAACAGCTACGCCAGCTACCTGGACGTGGGCTTCAACCCTTTCGAGAAACTGTACGTGGGCGCGGCGGGGCGCTTCGAGGGCTACGACGATGGCTCGGGTACCACCACCAGCGGCAAGCTGTCGCTGCGCTATGATCTGACGCCGACTTTCGCCCTGCGCGGTACCCTGAGCAACGGCTTCCGCGCCCCATCGCTGTCGCAGTCGGTGTATGCGCAGACCGCCAACCAGTACACCTCGGTCAACGGCGTGTCGCAGTTCGTCGAGGCCAAGACCGCCCGCGTCGACTCGGCTTTGGCCCAGGCCCTGGGCGCCACCGACCTGAAACCGGAGAAGTCGCAGAACATCAGCCTGGGCTTTACCTGGCAGCCGATCCAGGCCGCCAGCGTGACCCTGGACGCCTACCAGATCAAGATCGACGACCGCATCGCCTTGACCGGCTTCCTCTCGGGCGCCGGCGTCAACCAGATCCTGGTCGCCAACGGCTACAAGCCCGGTTACCAGGTCAAATACTTCACCAACGCCGCCGACACCACCACCCGCGGCCTGGACCTGGTCACCGACTACAAGGTCGACTACGGCGCCTATGGTCGGGTCAAGTACGGCGTGGCCTTCAACTGGAACAAGACCCAGATCGACAGCATCAAGTCCACCCCGGCGGCACTCACGGCCGCCGGCAGCAACCTGGTGTTGTTCGACCGCGTGGCCCAGGGCTACCTGACCGTGGCCAACCCCAAGACCAAGCTGATTTTGAGCAGCGTGTGGGACATCGGCAGCTTTACCGTGACCGGCGCCGTGACCCGCTACGACAAGGTCACCGCCCGCGACACCAACCCGCAGTACGACGTGACCTACGGCGCCAAGTGGCTCACCGACCTGGAAGTGGCCTACGCGGTCACCAAGGACTTCAGCGTGGCGGTGGGCGCCAACAACCTGTTCGACGTGCGCGCCGACAACAACGCCTACCCCCAGGGCGACGTCAACGGCTTCCCCAAATTCGGCAGCATCGAGCCCTTCGACCCCTATGGCGGCTTCTGGTACACGCGCCTGACCTACAACTTCTAAGGAGCGGCACATGGGTACTTCCCACAAGCAAATCATCCTGGGTGCCTTCATTCCCAGTGCCGGCATCATGGGCGCGGCGTGGCGCCATCCCTCTGCGGCCAAGGACTCGTTTCGCGACTTCGAGCACTTTCGCTGGGTGGCGCAGACGCTTGAGGCGGCGCGCTTCCACGCGGTGTTTTTCAATGACTCGGTGAACGTCGATGCCGACCTCGACGTGCTGGCCCACGGCCCCAACAGCGTGCGCTGGGACCCGCTGATCCTGCTGCCCGCGCTGGCCCTGGCCACCCAGCGCATCGGCCTGATCGGCACCGCCAGCACCACCTACAACGAGCCCTATAACCTGGCGCGCAAGTTCGCCAACATCGACCACCTCAGCGGCGGCCGGGTGGGCTGGAACCTGGTGACTTCGCTGGGCGGCGGCGAGAACTTCAACCGTGACGCCCACGTGCTGCACGCCGACCGCTACGACCGCGCCGAAGAGTTCTATGACGTGGTCACCGGCCTGTGGGACAGCTGGGAGGACGATGCCTTTATCCAGGACAAGGCCAGCGGCCGCTTCCTGGACACCGACAAGCTGCACGTGCTGGACCACCACGGCAAGCATTTCCAGGTGCGCGGGCCACTGAACGCGGCGCGCTCGCCCCAGGGCTACCCCGTGATTGCCCAGGCCGGTTCCTCCGATGCCGGGCGCGCCCTGGCCGTGCGCGCCGGTGAACTGATCTTCACCGCCCAGCACACCGTGGAGCAGGGCCGGGCGTTCTATGACGAGATAAAGCAGCGGGCCCTTGAACTGGGGCGCAACCCCGAGCACCTGAAAGTGCTGCCGGGCGTGTCGCCCATCGTCGGCCGCACCCTGGAAGAGGCCCAGGCGCGTTACGACCAGCAGCAGGCGTTGCTGGACGCACCGTCGTTCCTGCGCTCCATCTCGCGCTTCACCAGCCTGGGTTTCGACCTGTCCGAACTGCCGTTCGACGCGGTGGTGCCGCTGCCGCCCGAGCAGTTCGACACCAACACCCACAAGAGCCGCCAGAAGCTGGTGTTCGAACTGATCCGCCGCGAACGGCCCACGGTGCGCCAGCTGTTCAACAAGCTCACGGCGGGCGGCCATCGCATCCTGATCGGCACGCCGCAGAGCATCGCCGATGACTTTCAGGAATGGTTCGAGGGCGGCGCCGCCGATGGTTTCAACGTGATGTTCTCCGGGTTGCATCAGGGCATCGGTGACTTTGCCGAACTGGTGGTGCCGGAGCTGCAACGCCGTGGTCTGTTCCGCGAGGAGTATCAAGGCCAGACCCTGCGCGACAACCTGGGGCTGCCGTTCATTGCCAACCGCCATGCGCGTAAAACCGAGGGCCGTTCATGAGCCTGATGCGTCCCTTGGCCTTGTCTTTGCTGGCGCTGGCGCTGACCGCCTGTGGCGACGCCAAGGCACCTGCCACCCAAACCTCCAGCTCGCCCCACAGTGGCGGCGTATTAAAAGTGGCGCTGGACGGCGACCCGCAGTGCATCGACCCGCAACAGGCGGGCAACAACACCGCGCTCAACGTCGGCCGGCAACTGGTGGATTCGCTGACCGATCAGGACCCCGCCAGCGGCGCCATCAAACCGTGGCTGGCCGAGCGCTGGGAGGTGTCGCCGGACTCGCGGCGGTTCACCTTCCACCTGCGCGACGGCGTGACCTTCAGCGACGGCTCGGTGCTGGATGCGGCGGCGGTGAAGGCCAACCTGCAGGGCATCGTCGACCTGGGCGCCAAGGCGATTCTGGGCTCCACCTATCTGGCCGGCCTGCAGGGCATCGACACCCCCGATGCCCACACCGTGGTGGTGCGGTTTGCCCAGCCCAATGCGCAGTTCCTGCAGGCCACCTCGACCATGAGCCTGGGCCTGTTCGCCGCCCGCACCCTGGCGCTGCCCTCGGCCCAGCGTTGCCAGGGTGAACTGGTGGGCTCGGGGCCGTTCGTGGTCAAGTCGTTCGTGCACAACCAGGTGGTGTCGCTGACCCGTCGCGAGGATTATCACTGGCCTTCATCGCTGGCCGCGCATCAGGGCAAGGCCTGGCTGGACGGCCTCGACTTCCTGATCATCCCTGAATCGGGCGTGCGCCTGGGCAGCCTGGTGTCGGGGCAGATCGACGTCAACACCAGCGTTGCGCCCCAGGACGAAGCGGCGCTGCAAGCGCAGAAACTGCCGATCCTCAGCCGCGCCAACCCCGGCGTGGTGTTCATCCTGGCGCCCAATGAATCCACGCCCCTGTTCAGCGATGTGCGCGTGCGCCAGGCGTTGAACAAGGCCATCGACCGTCAGCAGTTCAAGCCGATCATCTCGCGCTATCAGCAGGTGGCCACGGCGTTGCTGGCCAGCAGCACGCCGCTGTACCACGACTACTCCACCCTGCTGGCCCATGACGATGCGGGCGCCAAGCGCCTTCTCGATGAAGCCGGGTGGGTGCCGGGCAGTGACGGTATTCGGGTCAAGGACGGCCAGCGGCTGTCGTTCAAGCTCGATTACTGGCAGCAGGTGCCGATTCTGGAACTGGTGCAGCAGCAATTGCGCCAGGTGGGCATCGACCTGCGCCTGAACAAGACCACCCTCAGCCAGGTCACGGCGACCCAGGCGGGCGGTGACTACAGCGTGCGTTTCCTCAACCTGACCCGCGCCGACCCGGACGTACTGCGCACCGTGTTCCAGGCGCCGGGCTACAACGTCAGCGTGCGCCAGCCGGGGGACATCGACCGGGTGCTGGCCGACTCGGCGGCCACCCTGGACCCTGGCCAGCGTCAAACCCTGATCGATCAGGCCAGCCAGCGTCTGCTGGTGGAGGGGCATGCCATCGCCCTGGTCGAACTGGCCACCGTGTTGGCCCACGCCACCAACGTCAACGGCCTGCACTATGAGGCGTCCTCGCGGCTGCAGTTCTTCGACACCTGGGTGCAGCCATGAGCGCCGCGCTGCTGGCGTGGTTGAGCCGTGTCGGGCAGGCGCTGCTGGTGCTGTGGGCGGCGTTCAGCGTGTCGTTCGTGATTCTGTACGCGCTGCCCAGCGACCCGGTGAGCATCATGCTCAACCAGAGCGGCGAACAGACCAGCGTCGACGCTGCGCAGGTAGCGCGCCTGCGTGCGGAGTACAACCTGGACAAGCCATTGGTGGTGCAATACGGCCTGGCGTTGGGCAAGGCGCTGCAGCTGGACTTTGGCCGCTCGATCCAGACCGGGCAGCCGGTGGCCGGGGCCTTGTTGCAAGCGCTGCCGGCCACCGCGCAATTGGCGTTTGCCGCTTTGCTGCTGGCGCTGACGCTGGGTACGGGGTTGGCGTTGCTGGCCAGCCTGAACCGCGTGCCGTGGCTGCGTGACGCCTTGCTGGGCGTGCCGGCCCTGGCGGTGTCGCTGCCCACGTTCTGGGTGGGGCTGTTGCTGTTGCAGGCGTTCTCGTTCGGCCTGCACTGGTTTCCGGCCATGGGCAACCGTGGCGTGTCGGCCCTGGTGCTGCCGGCGGTGACCCTGGCCATTCCCACCTCGGCGGTGATAGCCCAGGTGCTGTTGCGCTCGATGGCCCAGGTGCAGCGCCAACCCTTTGTCGAAGCGCTGCGCGCCAAGGGTTTGAGCTGGCCGCGGGTGGTGTGCGCGCATGTGCTGCACAACGCACTGGTGCCCATTCTCAGCCTCTCGGGGGTGATTGTCGGCTCGCTGCTGGCCGGTTCCGTGGTCACCGAAACAGTGTTCTCCCGCGAGGGCATCGGCCGTCTGGCTCAGGCGGCGGTGAGTGTGCAGGACATTCCTATGGTCCAGGGCGTGGTGGTGTTGGCGGCGTTGATCTTCGTGGTGGTCAACCTGGCGGTGGATGCGCTGTATCCGTGGCTCGATCCACGTTTGGGGAGGCGCTGATGAAACGCTGGCGTGTGGTGATTGCCGTGGTCGTGTTGGCCACGGCCTTGGGTTGGGCGCTGTGGCCGGGGTTGTTCAGCCACGCTGACCCGTTGCTGGGGATCCCCGGCAACGCCTTGCAGCCGCCGGGCGCGGCCCATTGGTTTGGCACCGATCAGTTGGGCCGCGACCTGTACAGCCGTACCGTGCACGGCGCCGGGCTGTCGTTGCGGGCGACCTTGCTGGCGGTGCTGATCGCGCTGCTCAGCGGCATCGTGCTGGGCGTGCTCAGCGGCTTTTTCGGCGGCTGGCTGGACGCGGCATTGATGCGCCTGGTGGAGGTGTTGATGGCGGTCCCGGCGCTACTGCTGGCCATGGCGGTGATCACCGTGCTGGGCTTCGGCACCCTGAACATCGCCCTGGCGGTGGGCCTGTCGGCGGTGGCCAGTTTTGCCCGGCTGGTGCGCGGCGAAGTGTTGCGCTGGCGGGTCAGTACCTTTGTTGAAGCGGCCAGCGCCTGCGGGGTGCGGCCGTGGACGGTGATCGCGCGGCACATCCTGCCGCCGGTGGCCGGGCCCGTGTTGGCGCTGGCGGCGCTGGAGTTCGGCAGCGCAGTGCTGGCGGTGTCGGCGTTGAGCTTTCTGGGCTTTGGCGCGCCACCGCCGCAGCCCGAGTGGGGGCTGCTGGTGTCCGAGGGGCGCAATTACATGGTTACGGCGTGGTGGTACACCGGGCTGCCGGGGCTGGTGGTGGCCGCCGTGGTCGTCGCGGCCAACCAAGTCGCCAGGGCCTTACAGGCACAACAGGGAGTTCGTCCATGAGTACAGTCCCCTTGCTGCAGGTCACTGACCTGCGGATCGACTACGGCACGGCCATTGGCCTAGCCGGTGTTAGCTTTACCCTGCAGGCCGGTGAGGTGCTGGCGATAGTCGGCGAGTCCGGTTCGGGCAAGTCCACCACGGCGGCCGCCCTGGTGGGGCTGCTGGCGGACAGCGCCCAGGTGCGCGGTGGCAGCATTCGCCTGGCGGGCCGCGAACTGCTGGGCCTGCGCGAGCGTGAATGGCAGTCGGTGCGCGGTGTGCAGATCGGCTTTGTGCCGCAGGACCCGGGCTTGTCCCTGGACCCGGTGAAGCGCATCGGCGAGCAAGTGGCGGAGGCCATGACCGTGCACGGCGTGCCGCGCAAACCGGCGCGCTTGCGAGCTTTGGCGTTGCTGCGTGAAGTCGGCCTTGAGGCCGTGGAGCGCCTGACCCGGCAGTATCCCCATGAGCTGTCCGGCGGCATGCGCCAACGGGTGTTGGTGGCCATGGGCCTGGCCAATCGGCCGGCCCTGATCATCGCCGACGAGCCCACCAGCGCGCTGGATGTGGCGGTGCAGCGCCAGGTGCTCGATTGCCTGCAAGGCCTTGCCCAGCAGCGGCAGGCCGCGGTGATCCTCATCACCCATGACTTGGGCGTGGCCTTGCAGCGCGCCGACCGGGTGCTGGTGATGCAGCGCGGGCACATCGTGGAAAGCGGCAGCGCCGCGCAGGTGTTCAACGCCCCCCGCCATCCCTACACCCGCGCCTTGCTGGCGGCGGCGCCCAGTGCGCTGGCGGCTTGCCCGCGCCAGCGTTCCGGTGCCCAGGTTGGGCAGGCGCCGGTGCTGAGCGTCAGCGGCCTGCGCAAGAGCTTCGCCACCTGGCGCCAGCCCCGGCCCCTGGCAGTGGACGATGTAGCGTTCGATGTGCCCCGCGGGGGTACCACCAGCCTGGTGGGGGCGTCCGGTTCGGGCAAGTCCACCACAGCGCGGCTGTTGCTGGGGCTGGAGCGGGCTGATGCGGGTTCGGTGCGTTTCAACGGTCGCGAATTGCTGGCGGCTTCACGGAGGGAATGGCGGGACCTGCGCCGGCGGATCCAGGTGGTTTACCAGAACCCCTACGCTTCGCTCAATCCACGCCTGACCCTGGCGCAGATCATCAGCGAGCCGTTGCAGGCATTTGCCGTGGGCACTCCACACAGCCGTCGTGAACGTGTGATTGAACTGCTGGCCCAGGTGCAGGTGCCTGCCGCGTTGATCGACAGCCGCCCGGGTAACCTCTCGGGCGGCCAGCGGCAGCGGGTGGCCATTGCCCGGGCCTTGGCCCTGGAGCCGGAATTGGTGGTGCTGGATGAGCCGTTGTCGGCGTTGGATGTGCTGGTGCAGCGGCAGATTCTGCAGTTGCTTGATGAATTGCAGCAGCGCTTGGGGGTGAGCTACCTGTTCATCTCCCACGACCTGGCCGTGGTGCGACAGATCTCGGATCGGGTGGTGGTGATGCAAGGGGGGCGGGTGGTGGAGCAGGGCGAGTGCGAGGTGGTGTTCCAGCGGCCGGAGCATCCGTTTACACGGGCGCTGCTGGAGGAGGTCATGCCGCCCAATACCGCGAACGCTATAAACCTGTAGCCGCTGCCGCAGGCTGCGCTGGCCCTGTGCTTCACCGAAAATCTCCAGGGTTCACCCCGGCCAGCGCAGCCTGGCGGCAGCGGCTACAAGCGCAGCGTGTAAGACCTGTAGCCGCTGCCGCAGGCTGCGCTGGCCCTGTGCTTCACTGAAAATCTCCAGGGTTCACCCCGGCCAGCGCAGCCTGGCGGCAGCGGCTACAAGCGCGGCGTGCAAGACCTGTAGCCGCTGCCACAGGCTGCGCTGGCCCTGTGCCTCACTGAAAATCTCTGGGGTTTACACTGGCCAGCGCAGCCTGGCGGCAGCGGCTACGCGGATTGCGTTATGGCTGCCAGGGCTAGTCGATGTTTTTCTAGCGGCCTTGAGATCGAGCGCCGCCCGCGCGGCGCTTCGCGGGTAGAACCCGCTCCCACATTTTGTTGCACCGTGCCATGGCCTGTGGGTTTTGGGTTGTCAGCGTTGTGTGTTTGGCATCAACGCCGCATGGGGGCACCAAGGCCCCCACACGGGCGTTTAGTGCGAAGCCGCGCTGAACTGCCCCCGCACCTTGCGCACCTGATCCGCCGACACCGCCCCGGCACGGTTGGACCAACCGCCACGCAGGAACGTCGCCAGCTCGGCCACCTCGCTGTCATTCATGCGCCAGCCAAAGCCCGGCATCGGCAACACAGACGGCGCCTGCGCCGTCGAAGGCGTTTGCGCCCCCGTCAGTATCACCGCGATCAACGCCGTGGGATTCTGCGCATTGACGATCGAGGCACCATCCAGATGCGGGAACACCCGTGGCGCGCCCTGGCCGGTGACAAAGTGACAGGCCCCGCAGTTGTCCAGGTACAGACGCTGGCCCAGGGACAGGTCGGTGGCCGCCGTCAATTGCCGGGTGGTGGCCGCGCTGCGCTCGGCGTCGGCGTGATACGCCGGCTCACCGGTGGCGGGCAGCGATTGCAGGTAGGTCGCGATGGCCTGCAAGTCCTCGGGGGTCATGTGCGAGGTGCTGTTGGCGATCACGTCCTTCATCTCGCCGGCCACGGCAGCGGTGCTGTTGCGGCCGCCGGCCAGGTAGGCCACCAACTCGTCCTGGGACCAGTGCTTCACACCGCGCAGCGCCGGCACGGCCCAGCCATTGAGCTCGGTACCGCTGAGGTAGCTGGCGGCGCTGTCGTCCAGGCCTTGCTCTTGCAGGGTCAGCGCCCGTGGCGTGTGGCACGAACCGCAATGGCCCAGGCCCTGCACCAGGTAGGCACCACGGGCAATCACGGCATCGCGGTTGGCCACGGTGTTGTCGGCTTGTGGCGCGGGGGCGAACAGGCTGCGCCAGTACGCCAGCGGCCAGCGCATCGACAATGGCCACGGGATGCCATTGGCCTGGTTGGCCTGCTGCACCGGGGCCACGCCCTTCATGAAGTAGGCGTACAGCGCCTCGGTGTCTGCCGTGCTGACCTTGGCGTAGGAGGGGAAGGGCATGGCCGGGTACAGTGCGTTGCCGTCATGGCCGATGCCCCGGCGCACGGCGCGCTCGAACTGGCCGTAGCTCCAGTGGCCAATGCCGGTATCAGGATCTGGAGTGATGTTGGTGGAGTAGATGGTGCCGATCGGCGACTCGATCGGCAGCCCGCCCGCAAAGGCCTTGCCGCCATGGGCGGTGTGACAGGCCACGCAGTCGCCCGCGCGGGCCAGGTACTCGCCCTGCTGGATCAGCGCGGGCGTCACCGGTTGCGACAGGCTGGCCTGGGCATCGCCGGCGCGGTTGAGCACCAGGCTCAGCCCCCACGCGGCCAGCGCCAGGATCACCAGGAGTGCTACCACCATCAGCCAGGGAAAACGGCGTGTGTTGTTCATGACCTCGTTCCTCATGCGCTCACCAGCGGGCCAGGGTTTTTCAGGTACAGGTCCTTGATGGCCTGGGCCGCGAACAGCGTCAGGGCACCGATCATGGAGGTGGGGTTGGCCTGGAAGTTCTGCGGGAAGGCGTTGCCGCCCGGCACGAACACGTTGTGCACGTCCCAGCTCTGCAGGTAACGGTTCAGCGCGCTGGTTTCAGGCGAATCGCCCATCACCGCGCCGCCCACGTTGTGGGTGGACACGTACTTGGTGATGTCCCAGTGCGAGTCCATGCCCAAGTAGCTTTCGCTGTAGCTGTCGGGTGCCAGTTCCTGGGTGATGCCCAGCACGACCTTGCGCAGGTACTGCTGCAGCTTCAGCTCGTTCTGCTTCCAGTCAAAGGTGATGCGCAGCAGCGGCTGGCCCCACGGGTCTTTGTAGGTAGGGTCCAGGTCCACGTAGTGATCGCGGTACGACATGCAGCTGGTGGTGATGCCGATCTTCATCGAGTGCCCGTACCAGTCGACCATGCCGTCTTTCCAGCCCTGGCCCCATTCGGGCGTGCCGCTGGGCAGCGAGGTGCCGATGGGCGTGCCGGTGGCTTGCGCGCTCTGGATCTTGGCGCCGCCTAGAAAGCCCAGGCCCGGGCCGTCGAAGTTGCCCGGCGAGACGTCGTTGAACAGCTGGCCGGTGGCGCCGGCGGTGGCGAAGGGGTTGAAGTGTTTGTCCTTGAAGAACAGCGTGGTGCCGCCGTTGCTCAGGAAGGCATAGTTACGGCCGACGGTGCCCTTGCCGCTGATGGGGTCATAGGGCGTACCGATTTTCGACAGCAGCATCAGCCGCACGTTGACGAACTGGAAGGCGGCCAGCACGACGATCTTGGCCGGCTGGAACACTTCGTTGCCCTGGCCGTCGGCGTAGGTCACGCCACGGGCGGTCTTGCCGTCGGCGTGCAGGTCCACGCGCAGCACGTTGGCGTTGGTGCGGTAGGAGAAGTTTTCCATGCGCTTGAGCGAGTCCAGCACCGCCGTTTGCGGCGAGGCCTTGGAGAAGTTCAGGCACGGGTACTTGCTGCAGTAACCACAGTAGTTGCATGGCGCGATCTGGTTGCCGTAGGGGTTGGTCCAGGCCCGCGAGACGTTGGCCGACGGGTTGGGGAAGGGGTGGTAGCCCAGCTTGCGCGCCGCGTCCGCGAACATCGTGTTGTTGAGCGTGTCTTCCATGGGCGGCAGCGGGTGCGGGAACGAGCGTGGTCCCTCGAACGGGTCGCCGCCGGGCATGATCGTGCCGCGCAGGTTGCCGGTGTTGCCGGACAGGCCGCAGATCTTGTCGAAGCGGTCCAGGTACGGCTCGATCTCTTCCCAGGTGAACGGGAAGTCCTGCACCTGCATGCCTTCGCCCAGTTGGCCGGGCTTGTAGGCCTGGTCGGCGTAGGTCTTGAGCTTGATGTCGGTGGGCGTGGGCCGGATCAGCACGCCGGTCCAGTGCAGCCCCGAGCCGCCCACGCCGGTGCCGGGCACAAAGGCGCCCCATTGGCGCGTCGGCAGCGCGGTGTCGTGAATGCTGTGGCGCACGGTCAGGGCGCCGTCCTTGGGCGTGACCATGATTTTGTTGCGCACGCCGTAGGCGTATTCGTCCGCAGGCTTGGGGTAGCCGAAGTCGGCGTTGGTGCGGTCTTCGCCGCGTTCCAGGGCGCGGACCTTGAGGCCGGCCTGGGCCAGCTCGATGCTCATCAGCGAGCCAGCCCAGCCCATGCCGACGACGATGACGTCGACTTCGTCATTGGTAATAGTTGCCATAAAACTCTCGATAAAGTGGGGCGCAGGGGGGCGTTCAGCCGCGTTCGCCGCTGAGGCTGACGGGACCCAGGGGGTACTTGACGTTGTGCTGCGCCACCCATTCCAGGTAGCTGGCACGCGCACCGGGGAAGCCGATGGCGATCCAGGCCTTCATGCCCTTGTTGCCGCCGTAGATGGGGTCGGCCAGGTAGCCCTGTTTGCTGTGCTTGAGCAGCTCGCCGAAGAACAGTTTGGCGCCCAGGATGCTCTCACCGAAGTCGGCGAAATTGATCTCGTCCGACGACAACCGCTTCAGCGCATCGATGCGCCCGGCTTCATCCAGGGCGGCGAAGTTGGCGCCGTGGGTGTGCTGGCACCAGGCCTGGGCGGCTTCGATGCCTTTCTGGTAGACCTCTTGTGGCCGGTAGGGCAATTGATAGCCCAGGGTGGCGGGGGCTTTGACGTCAAACGGGCCTTCGAGATAGATCTCACTGCCCAGGTCGCCCGCCAGTTGCTGGTCCAGGAACACCGGTACGTTGGTTTCCAGCGCGCCGGGGCCGCGCCCGCCGCCGGGTATCAGGCAGTCACAGGCGGCCATGATGAAGGCCCATTGCGCCGGGTCGAAAAACGTCGGGCGGTAGGTCTCAAGGGTGGGGGCCACCAGGTCTGCGGCCATGGCGGCGCTGAGGCCCTTGACCACCACGCCCATGGCCGGCAAGGCAATCAGGGAGGACAGCAGAAACTTTCTTCGGGATGTCTGCGAGGCTAACAACATAAGGGGGCTCACTTTAGCGGCTTGCAAAATCCGGACGAGGCAAGACAACGGCCAAGCGCTCGAAACGGTGTGCAAGCCCCCTCGAAAAGCGCCCAGCCAAAGGCCTGGCTTTCCCGCTGATGGGGAAAGGCACAAGGGGGCGGTTGGCCGCATCGGTGCTGAGGGGGTGGCAGGCCTTGGGGCTGCTCTAATTGGACTGGTCACATCGGGCCGGCGGGTGCAAAACCTGCTCGGCAAAGAGGGCGCGATACTGGAGTATCGTCTGGCTCATCACGGGTCAGTCATCGTACCACTGCTTTGAATGTAACGGCTACGATAATTTTTTGGGGTGTCAAAGTGACCGGGTGTCGCAGGGGTTAGTGTTGATGTAGAGCGGTTGTGGTGATTTTTCCCAGGTTTGATGATGATTTGACGTTATGTGATGACATGCCCCGTAGCCGCTGCCGCCAGGCTGCGCTGGCCGGTGTGAACCCTGAAGATCTCCAGCGGGGCACAGGGCCAGCGCCGCCTGGCGGCAGCGGCTACGAGGGGAGGGTTGAGTCAGCGCTTGCGGTGAGGAATATCATCATCAGCAATCAACACCCGCTCCATCACCCGCGGAAAATCGCCGTAGTTGTACACCGGGTAATGCAGCACCGCGCGGTTGTCCCAAAAGGCGATGGCACCCTCGGTCCATTTGAAACGCACGTGGTACTCGGGGTTGCTGTACGCCTTGAGCAACAACGTCACCAGTGCCTGACTCTCCTCCTGCGACCAGCCGATGATCTGCGGCGACATCGAAAAATTGATGAACAGCGCGTCCTCGCCCGTCTCGGGATGGGTGCGCACCAGCGGGTGGGCGAGGATGGGGTAGGGGTGGCCGACCTGGTCCAGCGACGACTTGAAATTGTGGGTGACAAAGGCATTGTCGATGCGCTCGCGCACCTCTGCCGGCAGGCCGCGATACACCAGGCCGCTGTCGGCCCACAGGGTGTCGCCGCCCACCGGCGGCAGGCTCACCGCGCGCAGTACGGCGCCATAGGTGGGCTTGAGCATCCAGCTGGTGTCGGTGTGCCAACGGCCCTTGCGCGCGTCGCCGTAGGCCACCGCGGCATCCTCCGCGCGGATCAGGTGCGCCTGAGGCAGGCTTGGGTCCTGCGTGTCGGTGGTGGGGTGCACATAGAGCTCGCCGAACTGGCGAGCGAAGGCCACCTGCTGGGCGCTGGTCAGGTGTTGATCACGGAAGAAAATCACTTTGTGCTTTAGCAGCAGGCCGTGGATCTGCTCGCGCTGGGCCGGGCTCAGTGGCCGGGCCAGGTCAACGTCACTGATTTCGGCGCCCAAGGTGGGTTCCAGTGCGGTGACGGTCAGCGGTTGTTCGAGTGCGATGGCGTATTCCGCGCCCATGGTGGTGCTCCTTGTCAGGCGGTGGCTTGGGTGGGGGTGAGCAGGGCGTCGACGGCATCGATGATCGGTTGCGCTTCGGTGCGCACCAGCCAGTCGGGGCTGACCTGGGCGAAGTGCACCCGGCGGTCGCTGCCGATCACCACCACCGTGGGCTGCGGCAGTTCCCAGGTGCCGGTGCCGGTCACCGCACCGATGCTCGAACCCTTGGCCTCGGCCGCTGCGCGCGAGGCATCGTCGAAGCTGTAGAGGATGCCCAGGCGCCGTCCCAAATTGTTGTCCGGGTCGCTGGCCACCTGCAGGGTCAGCTCATGGCGCTGCTTGATCTCGACCAGCCGCTCGGGCACCTGCGGGCTCACCGCCACCAGCGGTACGCCGCGGGCCTGCAAGGCTGGTTGCAGATGGCGCTGGTAATAGGGGATGGCGATGTTGCACGCCGGGCAGCCGGCGAAGCGGAAGAACACCAGCACCGCCGGCCCGCGACGTACCAGGGTGTCCAGGTCCAGTTCGCCGCCTTCCACCTTGAGCAGGGTGAAGGGGCCCAGGTTGTCGCCGGCGCGCACGAACGGCTGGGCAGGTGCCTGGTCGACCAGGCGTTGGCGCTGGTCGATATTGACTTGCAGGGCAGCCGGGTCCCAGGTGCGCACGCGCTCGGCGTGCAGGTCGGCCAGCAGTTGGTTCAGCGATGGTGTGGCGGTGCTCATGGATAGCCCTCATGGCTGTGGAGGAAGCAGGCCTCCGCAGCGTAGGGTCGGGCTGTATGGGGTGACGGTAGACGGGGGGAGGGGGGTTGTGAAGGTTTGTTTTGTTCTAAGCTAATATGCTGTTTGTGGATTTGATTTGTTTTTGGTAATGCCTTGTTTGCATATTGTCACTGTCTACTGTGGGACCGGGCGAAGCTCGGGAAGCGGCCAACCCAACCCTCGCGCCATACCCTTCCCGAGCTTCGCCCGGTCCCACAGATGGTCTGCGTGGTAGCCGCTGCCGCCAGGCTGCGCTGGCCGGTGTGAACCCTGAGGATCTTCAGCGGGGTACAGGGCCAGCGCAGCCTGCGGCAGCGGCTACGGTTGCCCCCTCCTGTGGGACCGGGCGAAGCTCGGGAAGCGGCCAACCCAACCCTCGCGTCGTACCCTTCCCGAGCTTCGCCCGGTCCCACAGATGATCCTGTGTAGACTCTGAAGATCTTCAGCGGGGCGCAAGGGCCGCCGCTTGCGCTGCCTGCAACACCCGCAGCAGATTTTCCCCCCAGATATTGCGCAAATCCTTCTCGGTATACCCCGCATCCAGCAACCGCTGGCTGATCTTCGGCAACTGGCTCACGTCTTCCAGCCCCGTGACCCCGCCACCGCCATCCCAATCGGCGCCAATGCCCACGTGCTCCGGCCCCACCACGTCGAGGATGTGCAGCAGGTGTTTCATGAACACATCCAGGTCGGCCTTGGCCTGCGGATAGCGGGTGTCGATGTCGTGGTAGTCCTGGTACAGCGCATGGCTTTGTTCCGGGCTCAGCGCTGCCAGGTTGTGGAAGCGGGCACCCAGGGCGGCGAGGGCCTTGTTGCGTTCGGGGTTGGGGGTCAGTGGCACCAGGTAGTCGCTGTAGCTGTTGACCTGCACCACGCCGCCCTTGGCCGCCAGTTGGCGCAAGCGCTTGTCGTCGAGGTTGCGCGGGTGCGGGTTGACGGCGCGGCTGCTGGAGTGCGAGGCAATGATGGGCGCGGTGGACTGCGCCAGGATCTGGTCGAACACCGCGTCGCTGGCATGGGACACGTCCAGCAGGATGCCCAGCCGGTTGGCCTCGCTCACCAACTGCCGGCCCTCGGGGCTCAGGCCCTTCCACTGGGGCAGGGCGGTGGCCGAGTCGGCCAGTTCGTTGTTGGCGAAATGCACCAGGCCCAGCATGCGCAGGCCCTGGCGGTAGTAGGTGTGCAGCAGGCCGGGGTCGGCCGCCAGGGGCTCGGCGTTTTCCATGCTGATGAACACCACGCGCTTGCCCTGGGCGGCGATGCGCCGGGCATCGTCGGCGGTCAGGGCCAGGCCGAACACCTGCGGGTTGCGGTCGATCATGTCGTGGATGCGCATCAGCGTGGCCAGGCCGTAAGCGCTGGCGTAGGCACGGCCTTCATCGGTCAGCGGCTGTTGGGGCGTGTACACGGCAAAGAAACCACCGTCCAGGCCGCCCTCGATCATGCGCGGCACGTCCACCTGGCTGCCGTCCTGGCGGTAGTCGTGGCGCTGGGTGATGTCCCAGCCGGGGCGGGTCAGGTCCAGCGGTGTGTCCAGGTGGCTGTCCAGCACCAACAAGCGTTGGTGCAGGGCCAGGGTGGCGGGGCTGACGACGGTGTCGGCGGTGTGGCCCAGCAGGGGTAGCAGGGCCAGGGTCAAGGCAAGCATCGACTTGGTCATGTCAGATATCCACGCTCAGGGTAGTTTGGAAGGTGCGTGGCGAACCGGGGCGGAACGCGGCAGGGCCCGAGGCGGTGGGCGAGATGTAGCCCAGGTAGTCCTTGTCGAACAGGTTGTCGAGGTTGAAGCGCAGCTTGATGTTCTTCAGCGGCCCGTAGTGCACGCGCTCGCCACCCAGGTCCAGATAGGCGTTGTAGACGGTGTAGCCGGGCACCGATTCGCTGTTGGTGAAGTTGCTGTAGCGCTCGCCGATGAAGCGCCCGGAGACATTCAGCAGCACCCACGGCGCCAGCTCGAAGGTCACCCCAGCCTGGGCCAGCCAGCGTGGGCTGTCGGGCAGGTCGTTGCCGCGCAGCGCCAGGCCGGCGGCGTTGTCCTTGAAGGTGGATTTGTTGTAGGTGAGGCTGGCGTTGAGCACCACCTTGTCGGCCAGCACCGGCGGTTTCCACTGGCCGCTCAGTTCGCTGCCATAGGCCTGCACCTTGCCCACGTTCTGGTAGTAGGTTTCCACCTGGCTGCTGCCCGGCACCGGCGAGGCGAACGATTGGAGGCGGTTGTCGAAGTCGGTGCGGTACAGCGCCCAGGAAGCGTTGAAGGTAGGGTGATTGACCCGGTAACCCACCTCGTAGTTTTTCGCCCGCTCTGCATCCGGCGCCGGGGCCTGGGGGCTGGCAGCCCGATAGATATCATCGGCGCCGCGCGGCAGGGCCATGTTTTCCGAGTAGCTGGCGAACACCTGGCTGTTGCCGGTCACGTCGTAGACCAGGCCCAGTTGCGGCAGGAAGGCATCGTTCCATTCGGTGCTCAGGCGCGGCTGGCGACCGGCAATGTAGTCACCGGCATTGCGGTAGCCTTCGATGCGGTAGTCCAGGTTCAGGCTCTTGAAACCGTACTGCACGCGCAGGCGGTCATCGAGCAGCGACCAGGTGTCCTTGAGGTGAAACTGCAGCGAGTTGCGCGTGGAGGTGAAGTCGCCTTGCAGGTGCACCGGCTCGTCAAACAGCGGGTAGCCGTCGGGGCTGCCGTCGCTGAGGTTGTAGCGCGCCTGCTGGCGGTTGAACACGTCGGTCTCGGCCCACAGGCCGGTTTCCACTTCGTGCTGGCCGATGCTCCACTTGAGCCCCGTGCGGCCGCCGAAACGGTGGCCGCTGAGCGATGACAGCCCGTACTGCACGCCGCGCGGCGCCACCAGGCCGGCCACGTTGCTTTCGGCATTGTGCAGCGCCAGCGACGTGGCGTAGGACTCGGGCGACACGCCGAAGCCTTTCTTGTCCTCGTAGTAAAGGGTGGTGTAGTTGTCCAGGTTGGGCGTCAGCTCGAAGGTGCCACCCAGGCTGTACAGGGTGTCGCGGCGCTGGTTCACCGCCTGCTTGTAGTATTGGTTGTAGTTGGCGTTGCTGTAGCGCACGCCGGGCACGCTTTCCGGCAGGTTGGGCAGGCTGTCCAGGTAGGCGAAGTTGCGCCCCGAGCGGCCAAACGGATCGCTGGCGGTGCCGTTGTATTGCGCCAGGGTGACGTAGGGCGAGTCGTAGTCATAGAACGAATTGTGCACCGCCCGCAGCCACACTTCGTTGTGGTCGCCGAAGCGGTAGCGCACCTTGGCTTCCAGGTGCTCGCGGTCGATGGTGCCGGGGCCGCGCCACAGGTCCCCGTCGATTTTCGAGCGGCTGACGTAGGCCGACAGGCCCTGGTATTCGCCGCTTTGCAACTTGACGAAGCTGCGCCGCAGGCTATCGCTGCCCAGGGTGTAGGAAACGCTGGCGCCCGGCGTGACGCTGGGGTTGCTGGTCTGATAATCCACGTAGGGGCCCAGCGACGCATAGCCCGATTGCGAGACATCGCCCGCGCCGGTGGAGGCGGTCACCCGCTCAGTGTTTTCGTTGTCGACGTAGCGGTAGATCGGGCTGCCACCGAACTGGTCAGTGCGGCCCAAGGGCACGCCGTCGATGGAAAAGCCGATCTGCTGCAGGTTGAAGGCGCGCACGAACACCGAGTTGCCGAACTCGTACAGGCCCAGGGCATCGTTGACCTGCACGTTGAAGCCGGGCAGGCCCTCCAGCATCTTCAGCCCCGAGGTGCCGGCCGGCGCCGACAACAGGGCCTGATGGGAGATGGCCACGGTGTTGCTGATCTTGTCTTCACCAATGGCGGCGCTGGCTTCGGTGACGCGGGCGCCCACCACTTCCACTTTTTCCAGCTTGGGTTCGGTGTCGTCCGCCGCCCAGGCGGGGTCGACACACAGGCTGCCCAGCAGCAGGCCGCCTAGCAGGTGGGGCGTTTTTCGTTTGCTGACGCTCATCGTCTGTCCTTGGCAATGGGGAGGTGTTCTCGATGAGCTTGAGCAACTTCGCGGTGCAATTTTCAGCGCGAACTTAGACTGATTGGTTTGGGGATTAGAGGCTTTTGTAGGCCAGTAGCTGAAGATTTCTTTATGAATAAACCGCAGCAAGTGCGAATTTTTTATTCTTTTCTCTCATGATATGGGCTGGGGCACACTGGCCCCACCTGCAGGACGCAGCCCAACCTCAACCCGACAGGCCCACCACCATCGTGTCCGTTGGCGTGTGCAGTCCACGAAGATTGTGGATTTATGGAAGCCCAGAGCGTGCACAAGACCCGAGTCATCGGGCAGATTTTCCAGCAGCATTACCAGTGGCTGTGTACGCGCCTGGCGTACCGCACGGGGTGCAGCGACCGTGCCGAGGACATCGCCGCCGAAACGTTTTTGAGGGTGTGTACCCTGGCCGAACCTGACGCCATCCGTGAGCCGCGTGCCTTGCTGACCACCATTGCCCAGCGCCTGATGTACGAAGGCTGGCGCCGACGCGATGTTGAAAAGGCCTACCTGCAAGGCTTGGCAGGGGACGTTGAAGACGTGCATCACTCCCCGCAGGAGCAACTGATGCTGAATGAGAGCCTGTTGGCCCTCGATCGGCGCCTGGCGGGGCAGGCGAAGGCGGTGTTCGTGCACCGCCAACTGGACGGCATGACCTATGCGCAGATCAGTGAGCGGTTGGGGTTGTCGGTGGGGCGGGTGCATCAGTTGATGACGGTGGCGTTGCAGTGTTGCCATCGCGGGTTGCGCGAATGAAGGGGCAACCAAATCGCCCGTAGCCGCTGCCGCCAGGCTGCGCTGGCCTGTGTGAACCCTGGAGATCGGCAGTGGGGCACAGGGCCAGCGCAGCCTGGCGGCAGCGGCTACGGAGGTTCAGCGATCAATCGCCAACGACACCTCCACCGCATCCGGCCGCCAGAACTCGCGGTCGAATTCAACAATGCTGCCATCCTGGGCAAAACACACCCGCTCCAGGTACAACCCACTGGAGCCACTGGCAATCTCAAGCTCCGCACTCTGCCTCTCATCCAGCAGGCAGGGCTTGAGGTTGATCTGGCTGCGCGCCTGCTGACGGCCGTAATGGTCGCGCAGCAGCGCCGTCAACGAGCCGTCCAGCCGATGTTCCAGCAAACCGGGGCACCACGCAGGGTTCAGCACGTTGGTTTCCAGCAGCACCGGCCGGCCATCCACCCAGCGCCGTCGTTGCAGGTAGAACACCAGGTCATCGGCGCCGATGCCCATGCGCTGCGCCAGCCACGCCCCGGCCGCTCGCTGCTCGGCCAGCAGGCATTCGGTGCGCGGCTCGCGGCCCTGGGCGCTGACGTATTCCATGAAGCCGGTGATGCGCGTGGGGTCGTAGCGGATGGGCGTGGGCGACACGAACCAGCCGCGCCGATGGCCACGGTACAGCGCGCCCTGTGCCTCCAGGCGCTGCAACGCCTGGCGCAGGGTGACGCGGGTGCAGCCGAAATGCTCGGCCATGTCGCGTTCGGTGGCCAGGCGCTCGCCCGCAGCCAGGCGGTCGTGGGCGATGTCGTCGGTCAGCTGGTCGCTGATGCGCAGGTACTGGGACTGGGCGGGTTTGATGCTCATCTCAGCTGGCCTGCAACGGCTCGGCGGCGTTGAGGGGCGCCTGGGCTTGCAGCTCGCGCTGCCAGGCGCGCCAGCCGTACACGGCCAGCAGGATAAACCCGGCGTACAGCACGGCCGTCAGCGGCAAACCCTTGACGTAGTACATACCGGTGTACACCGCATCCAGTGCAATCCACAGCCACCAACTGGCGACGAATTTGCGCGCCGCCCAGTAGCTGGCCACCAGGCTGTAGCCGGTCAGGGTCGCGTCCAGCCACGGCACCGCCGCGTCGGTGAAGTGTGCCATGCCGGCACCCAGCAACACCGACAGCACCGCGCCGGCCACCAGGCTGACCACCGCCAGGCGCAGTGGCAACGGCTCGATGCGCACCTTGCCCTCGCTCAGGCGCCCGGTGCGCCAGCGCCACCAGCCGTAGCCCTGCAGCAAGGCGAACAGCACTTGCAGCAGCATGTCCGAATACAGTTTCACGTCGTAGAAGATCCACACGTAAAGCAGCACCGCCACCACACTCACCGGCCAGCACCAAGGGGTGCGGCGGGCGGTCAGCCACACGCCGAGGACGTTGACCAGCACTGCGATTATTTCCAGGTTCGACATGGCAGTTCTCGTTTAGAAATTGATGGTGGCCGACAGCCGCGCAGTACGCGGGGCGCCCATGAACAGGTAATCATCCCCCTCATACTCGCCCACGTCACGCCAGTAGCGCTTGTCGAAGAGGTTGTCGACGCTCAGCCGGAACACCGTTTCATAGCCTTCGATGCGCGTGGCGTAGCGGCTGCCGGCGTTGAACACCGCGTAGTCGCCGACCTGCACCGTGCCTTCGCGGTTGGCGTACTTTTTGCCGCTGTACTGCACCCCGCCCAGCAGCGCCAGGCCGTCGATGCCCGGCACGCTGTAGTCGCCATAGAAGCTGGCACGCAGGCGCGGCACGTTGATGGCCTGGTGGCCTTCGTAGGCGTCCACGCCGCTATCGGTGACCCGCGCGCGGGTGACGGCCAGGCTGGCGTTGAGTTGCAGGCGCTCGGTGGCGCGGCCGCTTGCGGTCAGCTCCAGGCCGATGTTTTTCTGCTTGCCTTGTTGCACGTAGGTGAAGGTGTCATCGCCATTGGGGCGCGAGAACTGGTAGGCCTGGCTGATCTGGAACAGCGCCGCGCCCAGGCTCAGGCGTTGCCAGTCCTGCTTGATGCCCACTTCCAGTTGCCGCGAAATGGTTGGGGCCAGGGTGTCGCCGTAGTTGCTGGCGAACCACGGCGCCTCGCTGCCCAGGGACAGGCCTTTGCTGTAACGGGTGTACAAAGACAGGTTGTCGGTCGGCTTGTAGATCACCGCCAAGTTGGGCAAAAACTCCCACATCTGCGTGTGGCGAGTGGTGTCGCCGTCGGCGTCGAACGTCTTCTCGTCCAGCCTTACTTCGCGGCCGCCCAGCACCAGCTGCCACTGCTCGTTGAGGTGCAGTCGGTCGTTGAAGAACAGGCCGTACTGGCGGCTGTCCAGGTGGCGGTAGGTGTGGCTCGGCGAGTCGGCAGAGGGGGTAAAGGTCTGGGGCGTGGCATCGAGGCTGCCGCTGCCGACGTATTCGTTGACGGCGTCGCGCTGGTCCACTGTACGGCGGAAGGCGCTGAGACCTACGTCCAGTTCATTGCGCAGGCCGAAGGCGTTGAACTCGCCACTCAGCGAGGCTTCGGCCTCGTCATTGCGGCGGGTGTCATCAGGGTTGCGGAAGTCATAGATATCGTAGTTGCCGGTGCTGCCGAACTGGCTGTTCACCGCCGTGCAACCGTCGCCGTAATAGCACCCATAAGGAAACGCACTGTAGTCATCAATAACCACCCGGCTACGCGACAGGCTCAACTGCGTCTTCCAGTCGTCGGTCAGCTGATACTGGTACCGGCCTTCCATGTTCAGCGAGGTCATGCCCACCGGGTTCGACCAGCTCTGGTAGCCCAGCAGGTCATGCGGGTCGGCGTGGTGCGGCAGCTCGGTGCCGCCCAGCAACTGGTAACCGGGCACCGAGCGTTGTTCGCGGTGCTGGTATTCCAGGTCCAGTTGCAGACTGGAACGCGAGTCGATGTTCCAGTCCAGGGCCACCGAACCGAAGTCGCGGGTACCGTCGGCGTGGTCGACATAGGAGCGAATGTCCTCGTGGGCCAGGTTAGTGCGGATGCCGAACTGCTGCTCGCTGCCAAACCAGGTACCCAGGTCGGTGGCCAGGTAGCGGCCGCCTTGTTCGTCGGTGGACACGGTGACCGAGCGCACGTTGGCGGGGCGCTTGGTTTCGTAGTTGATCACGCCGCCCGGTTCGCTGACGCCGCTCTGCAGGCCGGCCAGGCCCTTGAGTACTTCGACCTGCTCTTTGTTTTCCAGCGCCACGTTCTGCTCGCCGGTGATGGTGCGGCCGTTGATCTTGTAGCTGCTGGCGGCGTTCAGCGAAAAGCCGCGAATCACGAAGTTTTCGTAGTAGCCCACCGGGGCGTAGCTGTCACCCACCGAGGCGTCGTTGCGCAGCACTTCGCTGAGCAGGCGCGCCTGTTGGTCTTGCAGCAATTGCGTGTTGAACACCGAAATGGCGGCAGGGGTGTCCAGCAACGGCGTGTCGTCCACGCCGCTGACCGAGGCGCTGGTGGCCCGGTAGCTGTCCGGCGATTCGCCGAGCACGGTCACGGCGCTCAGCGTCGTGGGTTCTTCCGCAGCCGCCCAGGGTGAAGCGAGCGCGATGCTCGTCACCAGCAGGCGCGCCGGGAAGGGAATGGGGCGAAACATGGGGCAGCTCCTTGTCGCACATATGTTTTTTTGGGCTGCAGGCTACCCTGCGCGAGGCCGCAAGGCTACGCGCAACGATCATGGCCTGCGCCGATCAGGTTTTCAGGCCGGAGCTGCTCCGGTGGTCATTGGCAAAGCGGGGTCGGCGCTCCATTGCTGCAGCGAGCCGTCGAACAGGGTCACATCGTGGCGGCCCAGCAGGGCCAGGGCGAAGGCAGTGGCAGCGGCGCTGATGCCGCCGCCGCAGTACAGCAGCAGGGATTGGGGCAGGTGGTCCACGCCCAATGCACTGCGCAGGGTGTTGATGGGCAGGTAGCGGCCGCTGTCGTCGAACAGCGCGCGGGCCGGGCGGTTGAGGCTGTTGGGGATATGGCCGCGGCGGCTGTAGCGGGTGGCGGTGGTGCCTTCGAATACGGTGGCCGACAGCGCGCAGATCAGGTGGCCGGGGGCGTTTTGCTGGCTGACGGCGTGGACCTGTTCAAGGCTGGCCCAGTAGCCGGGTTGCGCTTGCAGGGTCAATGCGCCGCTGGTTTTGGCGGAGGCGGTGGTGCCGTTGGCCAGAGGCAGACCCGCCAGGCGCCAGGCCTTGAGGCCGCCGTCCAGAATCGCCGGTTGCAGGCCGACGCTGCGCAGCATCCACCACAGGCGCGCGGCCCAGAAACCGTCGGTGCGGTCGTAGATCACCACGTGGCTGTGATCGTCGATGCCCAGTGCTTGCAGTGCCTGATTCAATTGCGGCAGCGGTGGCATGGCGAAGCTGTAATCGGCCGCTTGGTCGTGCAGGCGTTCGAGCAGGTCGGCGTGAAGGGCGCCGGGGATGTGCTCGGCCTGCCAGCCGGGTTCTCCGCTGTAGGCCTGGTAGTCGCCGTCGAACTGCGGAGCTTTGAGGTCTACGGTGGCGTCGAGCACCACCAGGTTTTCATCCTGGGCATGGGCGGCCAGCCAGGCGACGTCTACCAGCAGCGCGGTCATGACCCGTTTCCTTGGCGCAGATGGTCGAGCAGGCGCTGGCCTTCCGGGCCGTTGAACCAGTCGGCGTGGCGCAGCAGGTAGTCGTCCCAGGCGATGTCGGCGCTGGCGCGGTCGTTGAGGATGCCTTCGAAATACTCGGTTTCGGACACGGCGAAGTCGGCGTGTACCAGGGGCAACCAGGCAATCAGGGCATCGATGGCAGGCAGGGCGCGTTCGCTGGCGTAGCCGCTCAGCAGGGCATCGACCGTGGCCAGGTCCGCGCGCGCAACGCCGCCCACGTCCAGGTCCAGCCAGGGAATGGCATTGCGCTCCAGCGCCGTGGCCAGGTCGTACAGCGCGCAGGTGCGGTCGCACAGGCCGAAGTCGAGCACGCTGCTGACGTGGCCGCCTGCCCACAGCAGGTTGGAGGCGTGCCAGTCGTTGTGGGTCCATAGCGGTGGTTGTGCCGCCAGATGGGGCAGCAGATTCGCATGGGCGGGCAGCAGGGCGCGGCTCAATTCGGCGCGCCAGTCGCGGTTGGCCAGGTAGCGGGTCAGGGCCGGGCTGTTGTCGATCTGCAGGGCCAGCGTGGCCAACGGATCGGGCTGGGTGAAGGCGTGGCAGCGGCTGGTCAGCACGTCAGTCTGGCGCGGGGCGTCGTCGAAGCCTTCCGCTGCGTTGTGCAGCCGCGCCAGGGCAGCACCGGCGGCCAGGGCGTGGGCCGTGCTCTGGAAGGGCGACCACGACTGGGCATCGCGGTACAGGTCGTCGCCCGGCGAGCGGGCGTGTATTTCATAGGTCCACGGGCCTGAGGCAATCGCCGTGGCCCCGGTTTCGCTGATCTGCACGTCGGGCGCCGGGATGCCTTGTGTGCGCAGATGGGCGATGAAGCGATGCTCCTCCTCCAGCCACGCGGCGCTGCGCACCTGCTGAGCGTGGCGCTTGATAAACCACTCGCCACTGGCCGTGCTGACCAGCGCCGCCGCCGAAAACGGCCGTGGGCTGTGCCAGTCGATGCGCTGCAACCAGCCCACCTGCGGGTACTGGGCCAGCAGCGGCTGCAACTCGCCGGCGGTCAGCGGCGCCCACACCGGCGCCACTTCTTCGCCGGCCAGGCCGTGGCTGTGCAGCGCTTGGCTCATGACGTCACTCCAGGCAGGTATTCATTGGTGGTGGCTGCAGCCCACACTTGCGGTTGCTGCAGGATGCCATGGCTGTGCAGCCAGTGGGCATAGGGTTCGATCAAGGCCTGGCGCTGCACGCCGAAACGGCCTTCGTGCAGCCAGGTCGGGGCGATGTGGGTGAGCGAGCGGTCAATCAGCGCGCCGGGGAAATAAGGGATGACCCGCTCGTAGGCCTCACGGGCCAGCAGAGGCTCGGCGGCCGCGCTTTCAAAGCCTCGGGTGGTGACTGCCAGGAAGGCGCGCAGCACCTCCGCGTTATCGGCAATCCAGTCCTCGCGGGCCCCCAGCAAGTAGCTGTGATAGGCCGGCGCGCCCCACTGGCTGACGCGGTGCACCACGCGCCGCTCGGCCGGCACCGGGCTGTCCATCAGCGCCTCCCAGGCCCAGTAGCCGCCGAAACTGGCGTCGGCGCGGCCGGCTTCCAGCTCCTCGGGGCGCAGCTCGCGGGCACCGGCATCGACGATGATCACCGCGTCGGGGTCGCCGCCGTCCTTGCGCACCAGGTCGCGCACCATGGCCAGGCCGCGCGGGGTAGGGTTCATGGCCAGGCGCTTGCCCATCAAATCGCGGGGGCGCTGGATACCGAATTCGCGCAGGGTCTGGAACGCCTCCAGCCCATCATGATTGATCGCCGCCACGCCCTTGAGCGGCTGGCCCAGGTCGCGGCGCACCAGCAGGCGGTTGCTGGGGAACACGCTCAACTGCACCGCGCCGTCCAGCAAGTGCTGCAGGCTATCGCCGCGCGCCGGGTCCGGCACGCACAACTCCACCTCAAGCCCGGCCTCGGCATACCAGCCGCGCTCGCGGGCCAGGTAGAAACCGGCGGAGTTGGGCCAGGGGTGGAAGTACTCGAGCATGATGCGCAGTGACGGCATGGTGGGGCGGGCCTTGTTCGGTCTTTGGAAGGTGGCCCTTTATAAACGCAAGGTTTGGTATATACCAAATATCGAATGGGACTATGCTTAGCGCTAAATTCAGCACTGCGCTGTAGCCGCTGCCGCCAGGCTGCGCTGGCCGGGGTGAACTCTGGATATGTGCAGTGGGGCACAGGGCCAGCGCAGCCTGCGGCAGCGGCTACGGGTGTTGCATCTGGCTTGAAATGGTGGCGTCTGCATCGCGACTAAAGTCGGCTCCTACACCGTCCGTGGCAAGCGCCGCTGCCAATCTTGTAGCCGCTGCCGCCAGGCTGCGCTGTCCGGGGTGAACCCAGGATATTTGTAGTGGGGCACAGGGCCAGCGCAGCCTGCGGCAGCGGCTACGGGTGTAGCTGCTGGCTTGAAATGGTGGCGTCTGCATCGCGACTAAAGTCGGCTCCTACACCGTCCGCGGCAAGCGCCTCTGCCAATCTTGTAGCCGCTGCCGCCAGGCTGCGCTGTCCGGGGTGAACCCAGGATATGTGTAGCGGGGCACAGGGCCAGCGCAGCCTGCGGCAGCGGCTACGGGTTGCATCTGGCTTGAAATGGTGGCGTCTGCATCGCGAATAAAGTCGGCTCCTACACCGTCCGTGGCAAGCGCCGCTGCCAATCTTGTAGCCGCTGCCGCCAGGCTGCGCTGGCCGGGGTGAACCCAGGATATGTGTAGTGGGGCACAGGGCCAGCGCAGCCGGCGGCAGCGGCTACGGGTGTAGCTGCTGGCTTGAAATGGTGGCGTCTGCATCGCGACTAAAGTCGGCTCCTACACCGTCCGTGGCAGGCGCCTCTGCCAATCTTGTAGCCGCTGCCGCCAGGCTGCGCTGGGCGGGGTGAACCCTGGATATTTTCAGCGTGGGTCAGGGCCAGCGCAGCCTGCGGCAGCGGCTACGGGTGTCGCTACTGGCTTGAAATGGTGGCGTCTGTATTGCGACTAAAGCCCACGCCTACGGGTTTTCGCGCCACACGGGCTGGTTGTGTTCATCAATGACCCAATGCGCCTGCCCAGGCCATATGCACACACCGCCCACCCAGCGCTCATGGCTGGCATGCTCAGGCCAATACGCCTGGCCAGCCAACACGCGCCGCCCCAGCGCCGTCAAACTCACCGGCCGTTGCGGCCAAGGCAGTTCAGGCTGCTCCTCGACCAGCAACGGCGCAGCCCCCTCGATCAACGGCCGCAGCATCGCGTTAAACATCATGTCCCCCAAATACGGCAGTGGCTCATGCTTGAGCATCAACACGCCAAACACCTTGCCGATGGGCAGCGCCCCGGCCTCATCGATCACCTGCAACGCCAACCGCTCCGTCAGCGACAGCCCATCGCGCACCCCCGGCAATTCCTGCAACTGCCGCCGCAACGCAGCCGCCAGCAGGGGCAACGCTGCATGGTCCACCCGGGCCAGCGCCGCCAACGCCAGCGGCGAAGGCGCGCAGTACGCCTGCCACGCCTGGCGCGCCAGCCCCAGCATGGCCGCATCCACCGGCCGGCGCTGGGGCCACAGCCACGCCAGCACGTCCGGCGCCAACTGGCCGATGCCGATAAAACGCTCAACCCCCGGCACCTGGCTGACTTCGATCAGGGTCAGGCGCGTGGGCACCTGCGCAAGCCCCGCCAAGGCGCGGATCAGGAAAAGCTGGTCATAGGCATCGGCCTCGCACCACATCACACCGGGGCGGTCTTCGCCCAATTCGGCCAGGTCACGGTACTCGTCGTCGAAGCGGCGGGTTACCTCGCTCAGGTCCATGGCGAATGCCTGGCTGATGAACTGGCTGCGTTCCTGACGGTAGGCATCGGCCGGCAATTCGCGCACCGGACCCATGCACAGGGGATCGGTAAGCATGCGGAAGCGCCCTTTGAAGCCGGCCAGTTGCAGGCTGTGGGCTATGTCATTGCCGCAGCGCCAATGCGTCGTCTGTGCTTCATCGCTGGCGTCGAAATCGGGGTGGCGCGCGGCAAAATCGATGGCGTCGACGTGCGCCTTGAGCTTGGGCCAACTGCTGAAACCTAATTGCTTGGCGATCTGCCATTGAGCCTCGGACAAGGTCGGTTGCTGCACAGGGCTGGCGGTTTGCTTGAGCTGTTTGAGCAGATCCTTGGCGCGCTTGCGCTGCTGCTCAAGGTTAAGGCGGCCGTCGCTGGACGAGGGCAGGGAAGGGGCGGGCATACGATCTCCTTGGGCAACCAGGGTCCGCTTCATGGTCGGGAGTCGTGATGACAGGTCAACAGGGGTGAAAATCCGGGGCGCGGCCCTTTGCGCGGATGCGGGCGTGGATGGCGCCTGGGGCTACTATAGGTACCCAAGCGTGGCGACGCAACCGCTCGCGTATGGCCACCGGGCATAGCGGCGCAGGGTGGGAGGTATTTCGTGTGGGACCGGGCGAAGCTCGGGAAGAGGCCCGCCCAGTTAACCGCGTCGCTCGCTTCCCGAGCTTCGCCCGGTCCCACACGAAACAACAGGCTAATAATCCTTCAACACCGAGCGCAAAATCGCATCCAGGTCCAGCCACGGATACTGATCCTGCTCCGTGCGCGCCGCGCAATCATGACGATGACTGAACGGCGTATAAGCCTTGTTCGCCAACTGCGTCTGCCCACACTGAGGGCACTGCAGATGGTCGCCCAGCAAACGCCACGCGCGGTCCCAGTTCTTGAGTTTGATCGGTCGGTCCGGCACGGCAGCAGTCTCCGCAGAATCCCTGTCACGGTGACTCGCCAGCCTACGCCCTGCGGGCCTTCGCGCATACGCCGCTGGTCAGGCCGCCTGCAGTGCCTTGGCAATCGCTTCGTTGAACGCTGGCAAATCCTTGGGCGTACGCGAGGTAATCAGCGTCCAGCCATTGGCGCCGCACTGCTTGACCTCAGCATCCACCCAGCCGGCCGCCTTGGCGTTTACAAGGTCGGTGCGCACGCTGACGTACGAGGTTAAGGTCTTGCCTTCGACTACCCCGGCATCGATCAACGCCCACGGCCCATGACAGATCGCCGCCACGGTCTTGCCGGCCTTCACGAACTCGTTGATCAGGCGCTGCGCATCGCTGTCCTGGCGCAGGGTGTCGGCGTTCACGGTGCCGCCGGGAATCACCAGCGCATCGAAGTCGGCGCCGTTGTACACCGCCAGTTTGCCGTCCGATTCCACCGTGCGGTCTTTCTCGGTGTCCTGTTGAAAGGTCTGGGTGGTGCCGCCCTTGATCGAGCCGTGCACCAAGGTGGCGCCGTAACTGCGCAGGGTCTCCAGCGGCTTGAGCAACTCATCGCGCTCGATGCCGGTGTTGCTGGTGATGACCAGAATTTTCTTGCCTTGCAGGGATGTACTCATGGGCTATCTCCTTGAATGACTGAAGAGGGGGGGGAGTGCGTGCGGGAGTACAACTGTACTCCCGTGCATCGTTATCAGATTTACGGCTCCGCAGGCTGCGTCGACGCTTCCGGATCAGTGTCACGCCTGGCGGCAGGCTGCCCCGCCAAGCGCCATTTCACCTCGGTAATCCCGTACCGTTCAGCCATAGGCTTGCTCACCTGCTTAATCTGCTGGCGGCCAAATTTGGGAATGATCCCCACCCCGGCGTCGCAACTGGCCCAATGCCAGGCGATGGCGTTGTCCATCTTTTCCAAGCGGATAATGAACGACGCAGGTTTGCCGTGCAGGCGGTATTCAATGACATAGAGCTGTGGATTCATGGGTGCCTCCGTCGATCCCTGTGAGTGGGAGTGCACGGATGCCGTGGGAATTCAAAAAAATTGCTTGTGGATGCGATAAGTGGCAAGGCTGAAGTGGGCGGCGCCGATTTACTGACGCGTAGCTGGGGGGAAGGGGTTGCCTCGCACCGACCAACTTGGGTAAGGTTCGCCCGCCGCTGCACATCAGCGGTGCAGGATTGGCGTCCTGGCAGGAGTGAGCAAATGAGAGGCCGCTTTCGGCGGTCTTCTCATCTTTGCAGCATGGTTACGCCTGTTATGGGCGGGGCCGTGCGTGGGTGCCTTCGGGCACGCCGGTCCTCCTCCGGTACGCCAACCCGTACGGCTTCGCCCACCTGATTGGCGTCAGGTGGTCGTTCTTTGCTTTTTCAGGAGGTTTGACCATGCATAACGCAACCCAACTGCACTCCATCATCACCCAACTCGAAAACCATGATCTTCCAGAAGGCCTTATGCGCCAACTGCGCTGCCTGCACGATGACCTGACAGCCCCCTCAGCCCACCGCCTGCACCTCAACGCCGACGAAAAGACCCTGGTCGACAACCTGCGCTGGACCCGCCACACCGGCCGCGAAAAGGTCTACCGCCTGGCCGCCGCCATGCGCCAGCAAAAACCCTGGCACACCCCCGCCTGATGTAGCCGCTGCCGCCAGGCTGCGCTGGCCCTTCTGTGCGCCGCAAATCTTCAGCGGGGCAGAGGGCCAGCGCAGCCTACGGCAGCGGCTACAGGTGACGCTTGGGGTGGGGGATGGTGATCAGGCAAGCGTTTCCCTAGAGCTCGAGGTTCTGGCTCTCGGAGCCCTCAGTAGTGGGAAATGAGCATGACCCTATCGACGTTACCCGTGGAGACGGCGGTGGACCCGCTCACACACGATGCCTGGTTCCTGGAGGCCTTGAATGATAAAAACCCCCGGGGTCAGCCACGAAAAGGTTGAGGCCCACTCCCGCCGACGTAGAGCCGCAACCTTGGCCGCTGTAGCCGCTGCCGCCAGGCTGCGCTGGCCCTAATGTGCGCTGCAAATCTGCAGCAGCTAAGCGTTTCAGGGTGCAGCTGCCGGCCCAGGCTGCTGCACCAAGGCAAACTTCACCTGACGGTAATCATCCCCCGTCCCAATCAGCGCGTCGCTGCGGTACTCGAGCACGCGCCCTTGGACCTTGATCGTGATCAAGTCCTTAACCTGCTGAGCCTGCACGGCATCGTCGTCGCTGATCAGAAAAGGATGCACTTCGCCAAGCCGCTGCAGCGCCGCTTGGCCTTCCCCCCACTCCGGCCCCACGAAATAGAGATAGCTGAAGCGGGTGGTGGCACCACCGCCATTGTCGCGCGCACCGTACAGAAAAGTGTTGTCCCCCAAGGCCTGTTTGACGACCAGTTTGTCCAAGCGCGGGCCGGCCGGGCTTAGCAGCCAGCCCCCGACGATGTAGACAAACAACAAGGCCAGCAGGACATTCGCGGCAAACTGCACGCGGGCTCCACGCAGGTTGGCGTCAACGGTGATACCACGGGGGCAGGGGGGAACGCGCATTTGTCATCCTGACAGTGGAAAGAACGCGGCATTCTACAGATTCAATCTGAGGATGTATTACCTGACGGGAAGATCAGATTTTTCCTACATTCCTTTCAAGCACCAACACCGTCGACGTAGCAGCGACTCTCCTGTGGAGGCACACACTGTGGGAGATTCTAGGGTGTTGAGCAACCTGTGGGAGCGGGTTTCTACCCGCGAAAAGAACGCCGCGAAGTACCTGAAACACCGCGCCGCTCTCTTCGCGGGCAGAGCCCGCTCCCACGGTGCCAAGGCAAACACCTGTGGCAAAAGTTGCTCGCGATGGCGTCAGTGCCGGCGCCTCGCGAGCAAGCTTTGCTCCCACCGGGTGTACCCCGCCTCTGTAGCAGCGTCAGGGATACCGAGGCGCCTGTGACGCGGCCTGGCGGCCGCTGCTACAGGTTGCACAACACCATAGAAACGCTACGACCCTAACAAATCATACCCATCCAGCAACCGATAAAAAATCTCCGGCCGCTGCACCAACGCCCGCCGTATGGCCGCCGGTATCGCCTCGCGCGTCTTGCGACACAACCCCAGTTGCTCATCAAACTCAATCACCAACCCCCGCACGCTACGCACCTCATTGCGGCTGGGATTGATCCGCACGCCAATGCCCAGCAACTCATGCATGCGCCCACACAACCGATGCAAATCCTCCACACTCTGCAGGTTCTCCAACCGCTCGATCAGCTTGCGCTCTTCATGCCGCGTCAGCTGCAGAATGCGCACATCACCGCCCTCTGTCGCCAGCAGCTGCGCATGCCCGCAAGTGCAGGCGGCAGGGGGGCAGGGTTGGCGGATCGGGGCAGGGGTGGTCATGGCTCCAGCATAGTCAGTGCACCCGGCCTTGCACAATGCTGCGGATTGCTTGCGTGATCGTCCGGATGTAGCACACCGGTGCAATATTCACGGGCCTGCACTGGTAAGGTTCTAGACTTGCAACCGTACTGCCCGGCCAACGTAGCCGCGCAGACGTTACCGTGATTGTCGCAACGAGGAAGAACCATGCACACATTGACCATCAATGGGCAGGCGCACGACGTCGACGTGCCCGCCGATATGCCGTTGCTGTGGGTGCTGCGCGATGTGCTGGGCATGACCGGCACCAAATATGGCTGCGGCATCGCCCAGTGCGGCGTGTGCACGGTGCACCTGGACGGCCAGGCGGTGCGCTCGTGCGTGCTGCCGGTCAGCGCCGTGGAAGGGCACAGCATCACCACCATCGAAGGCGTGGGCGACACGCCGGTGGGCGCGCAGCTGCAGCAGGCCTGGCTTGAGCACGAAGTGGTGCAGTGCGGCTACTGCCAGCCGGGCCAGATCATGGCTGCGGCAGCTTTGCTGCACAACCACCCCAAGGCCGACGACGAGCAGATCGTCACGGCCATGACCGGCAACCTGTGCCGGTGTGCCACCTACACGCGCATCCGCGCCGCGATCAAAAGCGTCAGCCAGGCCTGAGGATCAACCCCATGAAAACCGCCGATCATTCAGGTGTGGCGCTGTCGCGTCGTGGCTTGCTCAAGGGCAGTGCGCTGTCCATGGGCGGGCTGATTTTGAGTACGTGGCTGCCGCCACTGGTGGCCCGTTCGGCTGCGGCCGAAGCCGTGGCCCCGGGACGCCCGGGCGTGACAAATTTTGAAGGCTTTGGCGCCTTCGTGCAGATTGGCGAAGACGGCCGCGTGCGCGTTATCTCGCCCAAGATCGAGATGGGCCAGGGCGCCCAGACCGGCATCGCGATGATGGTGGCCGAAGAGCTGGAAGTGGGCCTGGACCAGGTCCAGATCCAGGAAGCACCGCCCAATGGCGCGCTGTACACCGACACCATCCTTCAGTTCCAGGCCACCGGTGGCTCGTCCTCCACGCGCTTCACTTGGGAGCCGCTGCGCAAGGCCGGGGCCACGGCGCGCATCCTGCTGATCCAGGCCGCCGCCGTGCGCTGGAACGTGGCGCCCAGCCAGTGCCACGCCGAACAAGGCAAGGTCCACGGCCCTCAGGGCCAGGTGCTGGGCTACGGCGAGCTGGCCAACGCCGCCGCGCAATTGCCGCTGCCCACCGACGTGCCGCTCAAGGCCATCGCCGACTTCAAGCTGCTGGGCACCCCGGCCCGGCGCCTGGACACCCCCGACAAGGTCACCGGCAAGGCGCAGTTCACCATTGACCTGAAAGTACCCGGCATGCGCATCGCCTCCACCCTGACGTGCCCGGTGCACGGCGGCACGCTGAAGGCGCTCGACGAGGGCGATGCCCGGCAAGTGCCCGGTGTGCACGACATCATCAAGCTGAGCAACGCCGTGGCGGTGGTCGGTGATCACTTCTGGGCCTGCCAGCAGGGCCTCAAGGCCCTGCGCATCGAGTGGGACTACGGCGCCAACGGCGACGGCCACTCCGACCTTCTCGATAAGGCGCTGCTGGACGCCAGCGCCCGCGACGGCGTGATCGCCCATGAAAACGGCGACATCGCCAATGCCCTGGGCTCGGCCAGCAGCCAGTTCGAGGCAGTGTATCAGCAACCCTTCCTGTCCCACTCGCCCCTGGAGCCCATGGGCTGCGTCGCCCACGTGCGCGCCGACGCCTGCGAGCTGTGGGTGGGCAGCCAGGCACCGGTGTTCGCGCAGATGGGCGCGGCCAAGATCAGTGGCCTGCCGCCGGAAAAAATCATCATCCACAACCAGCTGATCGGCGGCGCTTTTGGCCGTCGCCTGGAGTCGGACTTCATCTTCCAGGCCGTGGACATCGCCCGCCAGGTGGACTACCCGATCAAGCTGGTGTGGAGCCGTGAAGAGGACATGACCCACGACCTGTTCCGCCCGCACTACGTGGACCGCATGAACGCCGCGCTGGACGAGCAGGGCCGCCCCCAGGGTTGGGAGCACCGCATCGCCGGCGCCTCGGTGATCGCCAGCTTCGTTGGCGCCTTGCCGCCCAGCGGCGTCGACGCCGACGCGGTGGAAGTGGCCATCGAGCCGATCTACCAGCTGCCGCATTTGAAAGTGCGCTACATCCGCGAAGACCCGAAAACCATCCCCGTGTCCTGGTGGCGCGGTGTGGGCCCGTTGCGCAGCACCTATGCGCTGGAGTCCTTCGTCGATGAATTGGCCCACCGCGCCAAGGCCGACCCGGTGGCCTACCGCAGCCAGCTGATCGCCGAGCAACCCCGCGCGCTGGCCGTGCTCAAGCGCGCGGCCGAGTTGAGCGACTGGCACACCCCGCTGCCCAAAGGGCAGGGCCGTGGCATCGCCGTCAGCGCCGTGTTCGGCAGCTTCATCGCCACCGTGGTCGAGCTGGAAATGCAGGGCGAGCGCGCCATCAAGATCAAGCGCCTGGTGTCGGTGATCGACTGCGGCTTCGTCAACAACCCCACCTCGGTGACCTCGCAGGTGGAGGGGGGCACGCTGTTTGGCCTGTCGGCGGCGTTGTTCAACGAGATCCTGGTGGAAAACGGCCGCGTGCAGCAGAGCAACTTCAACGCCTACCGGCAGATCCGCATGAGCGACGCGCCGCCGGTTGAAGTGCACCTGCTGCCCAGCCTGGAAAGCCCCGGCGGCGTCGGCGAAACCGGCGCCGTGCCGGTGGCGGCGGCCCTGGTCAATGCCCTGCACGCAGCCTCCAACGCCCGCGTGCGCCGCTTGCCCCTGAGCCGTTCCGGCTACTACACCGTTTGAGGATGGCTGACATGACGTTTATCAAAGTAGCCCTGGCCGCCACCCTGGCCGTGCTGGGCGCCAGCGCCCAGGCCGCCGACCCGCAGTTGATCGCCAAGGGCGAATACCTGACCCGCGCCGCCGACTGCGAAGCCTGCCACACCACGCCCGGCGGCAAGCCGTTTACCGGCGGGCTGGCGTTCCAGCTGCCGTTCGGCACCCTGTACTCGCCCAACATCACCCCCGACACCGCCACCGGCATTGGCGGCTGGAGCGATGACGACTTTGTCAGCGCCTTGCAGAAGGGCGTGGGCAAGGACGGCAAGCATTACTACCCTGCGTTCCCCTACACCTCGTACACGCTGATGCCGCGCGAGGACATCCTGGCCATCAAGGCCTACCTGTTCAGCCTGACGCCGGTGAACCAGGCAGCCAAGGACAACGCTATCTCGTTCCCCTTCAACCAGCGCTGGGGCATGGCCATGTGGAACATGATGTTCGCCGACGACCGACGTTTTGCCCCAGACCCGGCGCAGTCCGCCGAATGGAACCGCGGCGCCTACCTGGTGCAGGGCCCCGGCCACTGCGGCGAGTGCCATTCGCCACGCAACCTGTTCCAGGCCGTGGACAGCGACAAGTCCCTGGCGGGCGCGGCCATCGGTAACTGGCAGGCGTACAACATCAGTTCCGACAAGCGCTTTGGCGTCGGCAGCTGGCCGCAGGACGTGCTGACCACCTACCTGGCCACCGGCGAAGCACCCGGCTACGCCATGGCCGGTGGGCCCATGAGCGACGTGGTGGAGCACAGCCTGCGCTTCCTCACCCCGGCCGACATCAAGGCGGTGGCGGTGTACCTGCAAGGCTCGCCGGCGCGCGCCGAGGGCATCCCCCGGCCGGCCACCGTGGTCAACGATGGGCCGCTGCCGCCCGGCGATGGCCTGGGCCGCAAGCTGTTCGTCGACGCCTGCGCCGGTTGCCATCGCCTGGACGGGCAGGGCAACCAGACCGGCGTGGCGACCCTGACCGGGCTCAAGTCGCTGAACGATCCATCGGGCAGCAACGTGATCGCCGCGCTGTTGGCCGGGCACTATCCGTATTCGTTCGGGTCGCAACAGAAGATGCCCGGGTTTGCCCAGGGCTACAGCGATAAGGAGTTGGCCGCCGTGAGTACCTTTGTGTTGCGCCGCTTCGGTGAGAGCGATGCGCGTATCAGTGCCCAGCAAGTGGCCCGGAGCCGTGCCAGTGCCTTGCATTGATCCACTGCTGCGGGCCATCGACGAGGCTGGCGAGGTCGTGCTGGCCACCGTCGTCAAGGTCCAGGGCTCGGCCTACCGCCGGCCAGGGGCGCGCATGCTCATTCCAAAAGTGGGCAGCCCCAGCGGCACGGTCAGCGGCGGCTGCCTGGAAAACGAGGTGGCGCGCAAGGCCTGGTGGCTGAGCGAGCAGGGGCCCAAGGTGGTGGCCTACAGCACGGCGGCGGACGAGGATGACCCGCTGGACGAGGCGTCGCTGAGTTTCGGGTTGGGCTGCAACGGCACGGTGTTCGTGTTGATGGAGCGGGTGCACGATCAGCAGTCGCTGTTGTTGCGCACCCTGCGTGACACGGGGCAGCCGCGAGCGTTGGCGACGGTGATCGCCAGCGACGGGCCGTTGCCCGTCGGCGCCCGCCGTGCCTTGAACGAAACCGACTGGGCGTGGCCGTCGCTGAACGATCAGGTGCACAAGGCCTTGGTCAGCGTGCTGGAGCAGGGCAAATCAGCCCTGCGCCGTTACCGCGGCGAATGGGGCGAGGTCGAGGTGTTCCTCGAATACCTGGCGCCGGCGCGGCGGCTGGTGGTGTTCGGTGCCGGGCATGATGTGCAGCCGCTGGTCAGCATGGCCAGCCTGCTGGGCTGGAAGGTCACGGTGGTGGATGGCCGCTCGCATTTCGCCCGTGCCGAGCGTTTCCCGCAGGCCGAGCAGGTGGTGTGCGCCCATCCGCGCGAGCCGTTGCCGCCCGGTGTGGTGCTGGACGGCGCTGCCGTGGCGATCATGACCCACAGCCTGACCCAGGACTTTCACTGGTTGCAGGCCGCGCTCGCCAGTAAAGCTGCGTATATCGGCCAACTGGGGCCACGGGACCGCACCGAGCGCCTGCTGGCCGACATGCACGCCACGCCGGCACTGGAGCGCCTGCATTACCCCATGGGCCTGGACCTGGGCGGTGACACCCCGGAAAGCGTGGCCATGGCCATCCTGGCCGAGATCACCGCCGCCTTCAACGGCCGCCAGGGCGGCCCGCTGAAGGCTCGACAGCAAGGCATCCACGATGTGGAGCCCTCGGTGCTGCATCCGTCCTCTTAGCGTCATGGATTTGGGCAATCCTCACTGGCCTCATCGCGAGCAAGCTTTGCTCCCACAGTGCAAGGCCTTGCACCGGTGGTTGGCTTCGCACTGTGGGAGCAAAGCTTGCTCGCGATGAGGCCCGTTCAGGCGACATCGTTCGCAAACCACTCCGCCACCGTCCGCCAGACGCACACCCCCAGAAAATACGCCGACATCAACGACCACACCGTCATCACCAATGGATTGATCGCCGGGTGGTCATGCACCAGCGACAAGCTGCACAGCAGCCAGATCGCCGTCACCGCGATATTGATCGGCATAAAGCGCCGTACCCGGAACGGGTGCAGAAACTTCATCCGCGTCACCGTCAGCAACGCCAGCAGCACAATGGTCAGCAAAGTCCACCACGGCGACGGCGCCAGGGTGTACAAACACAGCGCCACCACGTTCCAGGCGGCCGGGAAGCCCTGGAAGTAGTTGTCCTTGCTCTTCATGTCGACGTTGCAGAAGCAGAACAGCGACGACACCAGCATGATCGAGGTGGCCACCAGCGCGGTGTAGTCGGGCAGCGGGATGTAGCGGTAAATGAACAGTGCCGGGATAAACACATAGGTCAGGTAGTCGATCACCAGGTCCAGCACCGAGCCGTCGAACTGCGGCAATACCGTTTGCACGTTCACCCGGCGCGCCAGCGAGCCGTCGACGCCATCGACGATCAGCGCTACCCCCAGCCACATCAGGCAGGCCTTGGGCTGGTTTTCAAACAGCGCCAGGGTGGCCAGCAAGGCGGTCACCACCCCCGTGGCGGTAAACCCATGGGCGCCCCAGGCTTTGAGCCTGGCCATGTGCAAGGTCGAGATCACAGTACGTCTCCAGCAAGGAAAAAGGCAGCGAAGCGCTGGCTGATCCAGTCGACCGGAGGCGGGCGGCAAGGTTCAGTGGCGATGTTCTCAGAATAGGCAATCGGCCGCCTGGCGTGCTGAAAAAATATTCTGACATTGCGGCGTGAGTGCGAATAAAATTCTGAAAATTCCCCTGCCAGGCAAGCCCATGGACAAACTCGACCGCGCCATCCTCGACATCCTGCAAGTGGACTGCACCCGTTCGGTCAGCGACATCGCCGACCAGATCGGCCTGGGCAGCACCGCTTGTTGGCGGCGCATTCAGAAAATGGAGGAGTCGGGCATCATCCGCGGCCGCGTGGCGTTGCTGGACGGCAAGCAACTCAACGTCGGCGTGGTGGTGTTCGTGTCCATTCGCACCACCCAGCACAACGCCGAGTGGATCGAAGGCTTCCATCAGGCGGTGGAAGGCATCGAGGAAGTGGTGGAGGTGTACCGCATGGCCGGCGACACCGACTACCTGCTGCGCGTGGCGGTGCCGGACGTGGCGGGCTACGACGCGGTGTACAAGCAACTGATCCGCATCCCCGGGCTGTCGGACATCAGCTCCAGCTTTTCCATGGAACAAATCAAGTATTCCACCCGCCTGCCGCTGCGCTACGCGCCGTGACCGCAACGCCAACCGCCGCGTAGCCGCTGCCGCCAGGCTGCGCTGGCCCGCTGCCTCACTGGAGATTTTCAGGGTTCACCCCGGCCAGCGCAGCCTTCGGCAGCGGCTACAACAGTTCCAGAAACCGCTGCACCGCCGGCGTTACGCGGTCCTCGTTCCAGATGTACCACAGCTCCGCATACGCCCCTTCATCGGTCAGCGGCCGGAAACTCACCGTCGGCATCGCCAAGCTGGCAATCGACGCCGGCACGATGCCGTAGCCCATGCCCGCCGCCACCAGCCCCAGAATGCTCGCCACTTCCGGCACCCGCCAGGCCACGTTCAACTGCACCCCGGCGCGCTGGGCCAGGGTGTGGGCGATCTGCAGGATGGCCAGGCTTGCGGGGTCGTTGAAGCTGATCATCGGTTGGTCAGCCAGCTCGGCAATGCTCAGCGCCGGCTTGGCCAGCAGCGGATTGTCGTTGGGCAGGGCGACGATCAACGGCCGCCGCGAGCCCACGCGCTTGCCCTGGCGCGGCCCCAGTTCCACCCCCGGTGCACGTACCACGGCGATGTCCAGTTCGCCGCTTTGCAATGCCTGCAACTGATCCTCGATACGCTGTTCATGCAGCGTCAGGCGCACGCCGGGGTATTGGCTGCGCAAGCGCTTGAGCAACGCCGGGAACTCGGGCTCGAACATCGCCGAGCCCACATACGCCAGGTGCAGCGAGCCCAACTCGCCCCGCGCCGTGCGCTGGGCCACTTCGCTGGCCTGCTCGTGCATCTGCAGCAGCCGTTGCACCTCCAGCCGGTACGCTGCGCCGGCCACGGTCAGTTCGATGCCGCGCTTGCGCCGGAAGAACAGCTGCACCGCAAGCTCCGTCTCCAGCTTCTTGATCTGCTGGCTCAGCGCCGGCTGGGCAATGCCCAGGCGCTCGGCGGACTTGCCGATGTGCAGGGTTTCGCACACGTCGAGGAAATAGGCGAGGCGTCGCAGGGAGGTCGTCATGGTTGGATTATAAGTTTTTTCTTATCAATAACGCACCTTTCAGTGGATGGATCATCCATTCGTTTGGGTTCATCGTTTGCCTACCTTACGTGTAGCGCCAAATTGAGTGCCCAGAACCCATGGACAAGCAACCCATCAACGACCTGCGCAGCGCCCTGGCGCGTTTGCAGGCGCACCCCGGCCAACTGCTGGAAACCGACCACCCGGTGAACCCCGACGCGCAACTGGCCGGCGTCTACCGCCGCGTTGGCGCCGGGGGCACGGTGAAGCGCCCGACCCAGCTGGGCCCGGCGATGATCTTCAACAACATCGAAGGCTACCCCCATTCCCGCGTGCTGGTAGGCCTGATGGCCAGCCGCGAGCGCGTCGGCCTGCTGCTGGATAGCGCCCCCGAGAAGCTCGCCGAACGCATGGGCGAGGCGGTGAAGCATCCAATCGACCCGGTGATGGTCGACCATGCCGATGCGCCGTGCCAGGAAATCGTCTTCAGCGCCCAGGACCCCGACTTCGACATTCGCACCCTGCTGCCTGCACCCACCAACACGGCCGAAGACGCCGGGCCGTTCTTCTGCCTGGGCCTGGTGCTGGGCAGCGACCCGGAGTTGGGCCATACCGACGTCACCATCCACCGCCTGTGCGTGCAGGACCGTGACAAACTGACCATCTTCTTCGCCCCCGACCGCCACATCGACCACTTCCGCCAGAAGGCCGAAGCCGCCGGCAAGCCGCTGCCCATTACCATCAACATGGGCCTGGACCCTGCGATCCCCATCGGCGCCTGCTTCGAGGCACCCACCACGCCTCTGGGCTTCGATGAACTGAAGATCGCTGGCGGCCTGCGCGGCCAAGGCGTGGAACTGGTGGACGCGGTCAGCGTGAAGCAGAAATCCATCGCCCGCGCCGAGATCGTCATCGAAGGCGAGATCCTGCCCTACGAGCGCATGCGTGAAGACATCAACACCAACACCGGCCACGCCATGCCGGAGTTCCCCGGCTACAACGGCCCGGCCAACCCGGCGCTGCCGATTATCCGCGTCACCGCGGTCACCATGCGCCGCGACGCCATCCTGCAAACCCTGGTAGGCCCGGGCGAGGAGCACACCAACCTGGCCGGCATCCCCACCGAAGCCAGCATCCGCAACGCCGTGGACCTGGCCATGCCGGGCTTTCTGGTCAACGTCTATGCCCACACTGCGGGCGGCGGCAAGTTCCTGGCGATTTTGCAGGTGGCCAAGCGCAAGGCCGGCGACGAAGGCCGTCAGCGCCAGGCGGCGATCATTGCCCTGGGCGTGTACCGCGAACTGAAAAACGTGATCCTGGTGGACGAAGACGTCGACCCGTTCGACTCCGACGACGTGCTGTGGGCCATGCAGACCCGCTACCAGGGCGACATGGACACGATCTTTTTGCCCGGGGTGCCCGGCCATGTGCTCGACCCGTCGCAGGGCCCGGAATACAACCCGGCGCTGCTGGTGCGCGGCAACACCTGCAAGACCATCTTCGACTGCACGGCGCCGTTCCATCTGCGCGAACACTTCACCCGCGCCGAATTCGTCGAGGTCGATCCGCATCCGTATGCGCCTGAACTGTTCCCCCGGAGGCCCGCATGAGCAGCCAACGTCAACGACTCGTAGTCGGCATCAGCGGCGCCACTGGCATCATCTATGGCATCCGTGCCCTGCAGATGCTCAAGGCCCTCAACGTCGAGAGCCACCTGGTGGTGTCCAAGGCCGCCGAGATGACCCGCTCGTACGAAACCGAACTCAGCCGCGAGCAGCTCTACGCCCTGGCAGACCACGTGCACCCGATTGCCGACGTCGGCGCCAGCATTGCCAGCGGCTCGTTCCGCACCCTGGGCATGCTGGTGGCGCCGTGCTCGGTGCGCACCCTGGCCGAAGTCGCCAGCGGCGTGACCACCACGCTGCTGACCCGCGCCGCCGACGTGGTGCTCAAGGAGCGCCGGCGACTGGTGCTGATGGTGCGCGAAGCACCGCTGCACTCCGGGCACCTGCGCAACATGCTCACCGTCAGCGACCTGGGCGGGGTGATCCACCCGCCGGTGCCGGCGTTCTACACCCACCCCACCAGCCTTGCCGACATCGTCGACCACAGCGTGGCGCGGGCTCTGGACAGCTTCGGCCTGGAGGTGGACGACATGCCGCGCTGGGGCGAAAACATCGACGTGGCCCCGGCGGCGCGCAAATACGCCACGGCCGTGGGGCAATGAGGGTCGGGCGGATTTGAGCTGTGTGGTGGGGCTGATGGCCTCTCGCGAGCAAGGTCGAGCGCGACCCCGGTTGCTCCCACAGTGTCAAGGCTCATATCGTTGTTTGCATTGGCATTGTGGGAGCGGGCTCTGCCCGCGAAGAAAGCACTGCGGTATTTCAGGTACTTCGCGGCGTTCTTTTCGCGGGTAGAACCCGCTCCCACAGGCTGCTCAACACAGGCGCCACCACATCCAGGCCACACAACCGTTCGTTGATCGCCCGCTTTCACCCCCACTGCCTGGGCAACCCGTTAGCTGGCTATCTATCCTCGTTGTACCGCACCTGCGGCCCATAACAACAACGACTCAAGGAAGATACCGATGCCCGTCACTTCATCGCGCCGCCGTTTCCTCCAGCATTGCCTCAGCGTGTCCACCGTAGCGCTACTGCCACCGTTCGCCCTGGCCGCCACCGACGCCCCCACCCAGATAAAAGTCGCCCAAGGCATACTGCTGGGCCAACGCCAACCCGACGGCACCCGTACCTGGAAGGGCATCCCCTTTGCCCAGCCCCCCGTGGGCGAGCTGCGCTTCAAGGCCCCCCAGCCCGTGCACGCCTGGCACGCCCCGCTGAAGGTCGACGCCTACGGCCCGTGGGCCGTGCAGCAACCCTATCCGCCCGTAGCGCAGGACAAACCCAAGGGCGAGGAAGACTGCCTGTATCTCAATATCTGGGCCCCAGCCGAAGCTGCTTCGCGCCCACGTCCGGTGATGGTGTGGCTTCACGGCGGCGCCTTTGTGCTGGGCAGTGGCGGTGACCCGCGTTTCGACGGCAGCGACTACGCCCAGCGCGGTGACCTGTTGTTTGTGACGGTGAACTACCGCATGGGCGGCTTCGGCTATTTGCAGGTACACGACGAACCAGGCGCGGCCAACCTGGGCCTGCAGGACCAGATCGCCGCCTTGCGCTGGGTGCGCGACAACATCGCGGCCTTTGGTGGCGACCCCGCCAACGTCACGGTGATGGGCGAGTCGGCCGGGGCGATGTCCATCGGCTGCCTGCTGGGCGCACCCGCCGCCAAGGGCCTGTTCAAGCGCGCGATCATCCAGAGTGGCGGGGCGCGGCCACTGTTCCAGGCCGATGAAACCGCGCAGGTGCTGCACCAGGTGTTGCAGGCCGGTGCCGTCACCACGGCGCAGTTGCAACACATGCCGGTGGCCGACCTGAACAACCTGTTCATCAAGGTTGCGTCCCAGTCCAACACCCCCTTGCTGGGCGGCGAGGCCTATCACCCGGCGGTGGATGGCAGCCTGCTGCCTCGCCACCCGCTGGAAGGCCTGACGCCCGTGCCGACGCTGATCGGCCACTGCCGTGACGAAAGCGGACTGTTCGTGGCCGGCAAGGCGGTCAACCTGCTGGAGGGCTTGCCGGCCCGGGTGCGCGGCAAGATCGGCGAGGCCGCCTGGCAGCACGTGGTGCAGACCTACCAGGCCACCACGGCGGCGGACGGTGACTGGCAGCGCGAACTGTTCAGCGACATATTCGTCGGCGTGCCGGCCCTGCGCCTGGCCGATCGCCTCAGCGCCGCCGGCGCCCCCGTATGGACGTACCGCTTCGACTACGCCCAGGCCGGGCCGTATGGGCCGTGCCATGGCAGCGATATTCCCTACACCTTCGGGCTGGGTCAGCCGGGGAAGGGGCGGGGCAGTTTCACTGCAGCGGAGCAGGCGTTGTCGCAGCAGATGCGCGATTGCTTCATCGCCTTTGCGCACACAGGGGATCCGCAGACCAAGGCGTTGCCGGCCTGGCCCCGGCATGATGCGCAGGCGCTGGATTACCTGCGCTTCGATACGGCCCTGAGCCTGGGCCGCGATTACCTGGGGGCCGAGCGGCGCGCGGTGTGGCAGGCGGTACCGATCGCAGCGTTGTAACCTGGAATCTTCGGGGCGTCTGATGGCCAGCGCAGCCTTCGGCAGCGGCTACGTAGCCGCTGCCGCCAGGCTGCGCTGGCCCGCGAGAACACCGCACCTGCCCAGCGAGGCAAGTTGTAAAACCCTGCAACATCTGGCTATGATGCCCGCCCGGAGATGGCATTCCTCCCCGAACCGCCGCGCTGGCCGCAGCTGATGATGCCTACAACCACCTGACCACCAGGGGCTGTAGGCGTACGCGCAACAAATCCCTTCTGGTCAGGCACATCCACCCCTTTGTGTGACTGACTTCATGTCTCGACTCAAACGCTTCGAACAACTCCAACTGCTGCCCTACATCGGCAAATGGCTGCTGCTGGCCAGCGTCGTGGCCTTGTTGGCCGGTAGCGCTTCGGCCTTCTTCCTGTTCGCCCTGGACTACGTCACCGGCGTGCGCGAAGGCCACCGCTGGCTGATCGCGCTGCTGCCGGTGGCAGGCTTCGCCGTGGGTTGGGTCTACTACCGCCTGGGCAAAACGGTGGAGGCGGGCAACAACCTGCTGATCGATGAGATTCACGATCCCAAAAACGTGGTGCCCCTGCGCATGGTGCCGCTGGTGCTGGGCGGCACCCTGGTGTCGCACCTGTTCGGCGCCTCGGTGGGCCGCGAGGGCACGGCGGTGCAGATGGGCGGTGCGCTGGCCGACCAGCTCACCCACGTGTTGCGCCTGCGCCGTGAAGACCGGCGCATCATCCTGATGGCCGGTATTGCCGCAGGCTTTGCCTCGATCTTCGGCACGCCGCTGGCGGGGGCGGTGTTCGGGCTTGAAGTATTGGCCATCGGGCGCATGCGTTATGACGCGCTGTTCCCGTGCATGGTGGCGGCCATTGTCGCCGATCAGGTGGGGCTGGCCTGGGGCGTGCAGCATACGCATTACGCCATTGGCGAGATCGTGCCGGTGGGGCCGTGGAGCCTGCTGGCGGTGCTGATCGCAGGCGTGATCTTCGGCCTGGCCGGCCTGTTGTTCGCCACCGCCACGCACCGGTTGGGCGCGTGGGTGAAGCGGGTGATCGCCTATCCGCCGCTGCGTCCGTTCGTGGGCGGCATCGTCATTGCCGTGGCGGTGTGGGCCCTGGGCGCCTACGACTACATCGGCCTGGGCATCCCCAGCATCGTGCAGGCGTTCCAGGTGCCCGCGGCGCCGTGGGACTGGCTGGGCAAGCTGGCTTTCACCGTGGCCTCGCTGGGCTCGGGCTTCAAGGGCGGTGAAGTGACGCCGCTGTTCTACATCGGCGCCACCCTGGGCAACGCCTTGGCGCCGCTGCTGCACCTGCCGTTCGCCATGCTGGCGGGGCTGGGCTTTGTCGCGGTGTTCGCGGGGGCGGCCAACACGCCGCTGGCAACCATCATCATGGCCATGGAGCTGTTCGGCGCCGACATCGGCCCGCTGGCGGCCGTGGCCTGCGTGGCCAGCTACCTGGTGTCGGGGCACACCGGCATCTACAAGGCCCAGCAGGCCGGCCAGAAAATCTAACACCCGTAGCCGCTGCCGCCAGGCTGCGCTGGCCTGCGTGAACCCTGAACATCCCCAGTGGGGCACAGGGCCAGCGCAGCCTGGCGGCAGCGGCTACAGGCCGGTTGGGCAGATTCCTGAACAAAGCGTTAACACACCGCCGATTTTATCCCTCCGTCATATTCGCGAACCTATACTCCGCCCCGATGGCGCGGCCCTGGCGTGCCGTCGTGAACCCCGTTCGACACCTTGCCGGAATCCGCCCCATGAACAAGGTACTGCGCCACTATCTTCCGGCTTCGACGCTGCGGATGCTGCCCAACCGCTGGGACCTCATGGCCCTGCCATTGGTGGTGGGCTTCCTGCTGTTTTTCTCCATCGGCGCGCACCAGACCTGGGCGCCGATCTCCACCCTGCAAACCCAGGCCATCTCGCTGGACCCGGCCAACCTGCCTGAATACGCCGTGCGCACCACCTTGCGCATGCTCGCGGCCATGGCCGCCTCGCTGGTGTTCACCCTGATCTACGGCACCCTGGCCGCCAAGAGCCGGCGCGCCGAGAAGCTGCTGGTGCCAGTGCTGGACATCCTGCAGTCGGTGCCGGTGCTGGGCTATATCTCGTTCACCGTGACCTTCTTCCTGCTGCTGTTCCCCGGCCGCGTGCTGGGCGCCGAATGCGCGGCCATCTTCGCCATCTTCACCAGCCAGGCCTGGAACATGACGTTCAGCTTCTATCAGTCGCTGCGCATGCTGCCGCGCGACCTGACCGAGGTGGCCAGCAACCTGCAGCTGTCGGCCTGGCAGAAGTTCTGGAAGCTGGACGTGCCATTCGCCATCCCGGGGCTGGTGTGGAACATGATGATGAGCATGTCCGGCGGCTGGTTCTTCGTGGTGGCCTCCGAAGCCATTACCGTGGGCGACCAGACCATCACCCTGCCGGGGGTGGGTGCCTACCTGGCCACGGCCATCCTGCATCAGGATCTGGCCGCAGTGGGTTACGTGATCCTGGCCATGGTGGTGGTCATCGTGCTGTACGACCAGTTCCTGTTCCGCCCGCTGGTAGCCTGGGCCGACAAGTTCCGCATGGAAAACACCGCCTCCCAGGCCGGCGCGCCGGAGTCCTGGGTGCTCAACCTGATCCAGCGCACGCGCCTGGTGCAGCGCCTGCTGCGGCCTGTCACCCGGTCTATCGGGCGCTTGGGCAACCGCCGTTTCAGCCTGCCGCGCCGGGCCCGTCGCACCACGCCAAGCCCTGCGGCCTCGCGCCTGGTGGACTGGGTGTGGAACGCGGCCATCGGCGCACTGACCCTCTATGCCCTGTGGCACATCGTGCGGTATGTGGGCGCCGAAGTGGGCCTGGACGAGTGCATCCACGTGCTGGGCCTGGGCTTCATCACCTTGCTGCGGGTACTGCTGCTGATCGCCGTGGCCTCGCTGATCTGGGTGCCGCTGGGCGTGATGATCGGCCTGCGCCCCAAGTGGGCGGAAAAGGTCCAGCCACTGGCGCAGTTCCTGGCCGCGTTCCCGGCCAACCTGCTGTTCCCGGTGTTCGTCATCGTCATCCTGCACTACCACCTCAACCCGGACATCTGGCTCAGCCCGCTGATCGTGCTGGGCACCCAGTGGTACATCCTGTTCAACGTGATCGCCGGCGCCAGCGCGTTTCCCAATGACTTCCGCGAGGCGGCGGCGAACTTCCGCATCCGTGGCTGGCAGTGGTGGCGCACGGTGATGCTGCCGGGGATCTTCCCGTATTACGTCACCGGCGCCATCACCGCCTCGGGCGGCGCCTGGAACGCCAGCATCGTCTCCGAGTTCGTCACCTGGGGCCAGGACAAGGTCGCGGCCCATGGCCTGGGCGCCTACATCGCCCAGACCACGGCCGCCGGCGACTTCCCCAAGATCACCCTGGGCGTGGTGGTGATGTCGCTGTTCGTGGTGGTGTTCAACCGCGTGGTGTGGCGCCCGATGTACAGCATCGCTGAAAACAAGTTGCGCATGAATTGAATGGGGCTGCGAGCATGAATACCTTGAACCAACACCCGGAAAACACCGCGGCGCAGATTTTCTCCCTGAGCAACGTCAGCCGCGGCTTCGGCAAGGGCAAGGAGGCGCTGCAGGTGCTCAGCGATGTCGACCTGACCCTGCACGAAGGCGAGATCGTCGGCCTGCTGGGCCGCTCCGGCTCCGGCAAGTCGACCTTGCTGCGCATCATTGCCGGCCTGATCGAGCCCAGCGCCGGCGAGGTGCTGTACCAGGGCAAACCGCTGACCGGCCCGGCCGAAGGCGTGGCCATGGTGTTCCAGACCTTCGCGCTGTTCCCGTGGCTGACCGTGCTGGAAAACGTGGAAGCGGGCCTGCACGCGCTCAAGGTGCCGCGCAAGCAAGCCCGCCAGCGCGCCCTGGCCGCCATCGACCTGATCGGCCTGGACGGTTTCGAAAACGCCTACCCGCGCGAGCTGTCCGGCGGCATGCGCCAGCGCGTGGGCTTCGCCCGTGGCCTGGTGGTCAACCCCACGCTGCTGCTGATGGACGAACCGTTCTCGGCCCTCGACGTGCTGACCGCCGAGACCCTGCGCACCGACCTGCTGGACTTGTGGAGCGACAAGCAACTGCCGATCAAGTCGATCCTGATCGTCACCCACAACATTGAGGAAGCGGTGCTGATGTGCGACCGCATCCTGGTGCTGTCCTCCAACCCGGGCCGCGTGGTGGCGCAGATCAACGTGCCGTTCGCCCACCCGCGCAACCGCCTGGAGCCCAAGTTCCGCAACCTGGTGGACGACATCTACGCGCTGATGACCGACCGCCGCAGCGCCGACGCCAGCCAAGGCCGCGCCGAACTCAAAGTGGGCAGCCTGCTGCCCAACGTGTCCACCAACCTGATGGCCGGCCTGATGGAGGCCCTGGCCGCCGAGCCGTACCACGGCCGCGCCGGCATGCCGATGGTGGCCGAGCGCTTGCTGCTGGAGGTGGACGACCTGTTCCCCGTGGCCGAAATGCTCGAACACCTGGGCTTTGTCGAACTCAAGGGCGCCGACATCAGCCTGACCGACGCCGGCAAGGTGTTCGCCGAGGAGGGCACCCAGGAACGCAAAACCCTGTTTGCCGACCACCTGGTGCGCAACGTGCCGCTGGCCGCGCGCATTCGCGGCATTCTGCAGGGCCGCCGCGGCCACCACGCGCCGCGGGTGCGCTTCGAGCAGGAGCTGGAGGATTCGCTGACCGATTCGGCGGTGCAGCAAACCCTGGAAAGCGTGATCAGCTGGGGGCGGTATGCGGAGATCTTCTCCTATGACGACCATACCGAGACGTTCAGTCTGGAGGATGTGGAAGGGGAGAGCTGATGGCGTGTCAGGGAGGCTTTGCTGTGATTGACCTGGCCTCTCGCGAGCAAGCTTTGCTCCCACAGTGGTGAGCCAACCACGGTGCATGGCTTACCACTGTGGGAGCAAAGCTTGCTCGCGAGAGGCCGGTTCAGGTTGCCCAAGACCATAGAATCTCCCACAGTGTTGGGCCAACCATCGATGCCAGGCTTCATTTTGTGGGAGAAAGGGCGGCGTCGAGCCCTTGGTCGCGATGCAGGCGACGCGGTGTATCGCCTTTAAACCCGACCACCGGACTCAAGCTTTTCAAACGGATGACGATACCTTCCAACAATCATCCGTTCAGAGGCACGTCGTGAGTCTCATCACCTCCCTTGATCGCCCCGCCAGCCGGGTACAGTCCAGCGCGGACAGCCCCGAACCCGAACACGCGATCATCGAATGGCTGCTGCACGACGACCAGGTGATGCGCGAGTGCTTCCGCCACGCCGTGGCCATCCTCAAGACCGCCTTGGGCACCGCTTACAGCGCCGTTATCCTGCTGGACGCCGAACACCAGCACTACCGCGCCGAAGCTGGCGTGATCCTGGACATCATCCCCCGTGGCCGTTCCCTGGCCGATTACGTGGTGCGGCAGCAGGACGTGTTCGTGGTCGAGGATGCCCGCCAGCACGCCCGCTACGCTCAGTGCCAACTGGTCAGCGCCGCGCCTTTCATTCGTTTCTACGCCGCCATCCCCTTGCGTGCGCCGGGCGGTGAAGTGGTGGGCGTGCTGTGCGCCATGGACCCGCAACCCGCCACCCTGAGCGAGCCGCAACGCGAGGTGCTGGTGCACCTGCAGGCCATGATCGAAAACGACCTGGCCCTGCGCACCGCTACCGCCATCGACCCGCTGACGCAACTGTTCAACCGTCGCTTCATGCTCGAAAGCATCCAGCGCAAATGGCAGGAAGCGCCCGTGGGCCAGACCCTGGTGGCGGTGATGGTGGACATCGATTACTTCAAGCAATACAACGACACCTACGGCCACCCGGCCGGCGATGACTGCCTGCGCCAGGTGGCGGCGGTGATCCAGGCCGTGGCCGATCAGCACCACCTGATCGCCGGGCGCCTGGGCGGCGAAGAGTTCGGCCTGCTGGCCAGCGGCGTGCCGGCCAAGGCGGTGCATCAGGCGCTGGAAGCGCTACGCCGGGGCATCCAGGATCTGGGCATCGAGCATCGGCGCTCAAGCTTTGGGCGGGTTACCGTGAGCATTGGTGCGGCAGTGGTGGGGCCGGGGGTGTCGTCGCGCGACAGCTTCAGCACCGCGGACCAGGCGCTGTATCAGGCGAAGGCGCAGGGGCGCAATCAGGTGGTGATGGGGTGAAGGGCCTCCACCCCGACCTGCACCTCCACCAGACGCCGCCGACCCTGTAGCCGCTGCCGCCAGGCTGCGCTGGCCCGTGTGAACCCTGAAAATCTCCAGTGGGGCACAGGGCCAGCGCAGCCTTCGGCAGCGGCTACGCGATTGCGTGGGGCCGCTAGGGGCATGTCTGGATTGTTGGGGCGCTCTTGAGATCGAGCGCCGCCCGCGCGGCGCATCGCCGCCTGGCGGCAGCTCCTACATTTGTTGCAACGTACCATGGCCTGTGATAGCGGCGTTGTCAGCCTTGTTTTTTCGGCATCAGTCCTGCGTCGCTAGCCGTTCGCGCACCAACGCCTCCAGCGTCAACCTATTCTGCGACAGCAACGTATCGCGCACCGTCTCCATCCGCGCCCGATCAATCGTGTCCCACCCCAGCGCCCGCAGCACCGGCCGGCGCAGTACGCGGAAGGCCATGCCCTGGCTGTTGAACGCCATGGCCCGAATGATCGTCACCTCATCATCGGCACTGCGCCCGGTCAGGCGGCCGACGATGCCGCGGGTGACGCTGCTCAGGCGCTGGTTGAAGCCCTGGTTCATCATCTCGAACGCCGCTGGCGGCCCCAGGCCTGCCTGTTCACGGGCCATGAACAGCCGCCAGTCGCTGCTTTGCGGGGTGTCGTGGATGAAGCTGACGAAGCCGCCCAGCACCTCCAGGTAGGCGTCGATCAGCGCGGTATCGCTGGCATCGGCGTCTTCCAGCAGGGCTTCGGCGTGCATCACCACGCCGCTCAGCTGTTCCCAGATGTGCATCAGGATATGGTCGACACAGGCGACGTACACGCCTTCCTTGTTGTCGAAATAGTACTGCAGGGCAGGGGCGTTGACCCCCGCCGCCGTGGCGATGTCGCGGGTGGAAGCGCCCTCGTAACCGCGTTCGGCGAACAGCCCCATGGCCGCCTCGATGATGCGCGAGCGGGTTTCTTCGCCGCGCTGGTAGCCGCCTTCTTTCGCGGGTCGATGTCGTGCCATGTCAAAGCGCCTGTAGGGTGTGCAAGCAAAATATATCACTTGACATAAATTCGCCACCGTCACATTTTGTATCGACTGGAATATTTTGGAGCCCCCGGCATGTCCGTCGATCGCCCTCTCGGTGCGCAAGAGCAACTTTCCCCCGTGGTCGATGAGCCGCAACGGGCCGGCCCCCGCAAGGTACTGATGGGCCTGGGCCTGCTGATCGTGCTGGCGGCCCTGGTGTGGGGCGGTTATTGGTGGCTGCATGGGCGCTTTATCGAAAGCACCGATGACGCCTACCTGGCGGCCGACAGCATGACCGTGGCGCCCAAGGTGGGCGGCTACGTGACCGAAGTGCTGGTGGCCGACAACCAGACCGTCGAACTGGGCCAGCCACTGGTGCGCCTGGATGCGCGCAAGTACCAGGCGGCGCTGGACGAAGCGCTGGCCACCGTGGCCTCCCGCGAGGCCGACGTGGCCAAGGCCGAGGCTGACCTGGTGCAACAGGACGCCAGCATCGCCCAGGCCCGCGCCGAACTGGCCGGGGCGGGTGCCGACACTCAGCACGCCCGCGCCGAGGTCAACCGCTACGCGCCGCTGGCCAAGTCCGGGGCCGAAACCGAAGAGCGCCTGGCCGAGCTCAACAACAAGCTGGCCCAGGCCACCACCGGCCAGGCCGCGCACCAGGCCGCGCTGCAATCGGCGCAGACCCGCACCGGCATCCTAAAAGCACAGCTGCAACAGGCCCGCGCGCAACTGGTGGTGGCCCAGGCCAGCGCCCGCCAGTCGCAGCTGGACCTGGACGACACCACGGTGGTCAGCACCCTGGCCGGCCGCGTGGCCGACCGCAGCGTGCGGGTAGGGCAGTTCACCCAGCCTGGCACCCGCCTGCTGACCGTGGTACCCGTGCAGGCCCTGTACCTGACCGCCAACTTTAAGGAAACCCAGATCGGCGACATGCGCCCTGGTCAGAAGGTCACCGTGCACGTCGACGCGCTGCCGGGCCAGGACCTGGCCGGGCATATCGACAGCCTGTCGCCGGGCACCGGCTCGCAGTTCGCTCTGTTGCCGTCGCAGAACGCCACCGGCAACTTCACCAAGATCGTCCAGCGGGTGCCGGTGCGCATCCAGATGGACGTGCCGGATGACGTACGCAAGGTGCTGGTGCCGGGCCTGTCGGTGACCGTCGACGTGGACACCCGCACCCATGGCTGAGGCCCTGGCAGCACCGGCCAGCGCCCCGCGCGAAGCCAATGCCTCGCTCAGTGACTGGGTGGCCGTGGCCGCCGGCTCCCTGGGGGCGCTGTTGGCCACCCTGGACATCTCCATCACCAACTCGGCGCTGCCGCAGATCCAGGGCCAGATCGGCGCCTCGGGCACCGAGGGCACGTGGATTTCCACCGGCTACCTGATGTCCGAAATCGTCATGATCCCCCTGGCCGCGTGGCTGACCCGGGTGTTCGGGCTACGCCGTTTCCTGATGGGCACGGCGATCATGTTCACGGTGTTTTCCATGTACTGCGGCCTGTCCACCACCCTGATGGGCATGGTGCTGGGGCGCATCGGCCAGGGCTTTGCCGGCGGCGCGATGATCCCCACCGCGCAGACCATCATCCGCACCCGCCTGCCCAAGCACCAGATGTCGGCGGGCATGGCCATCTTCGGCCTGACCGTGCTGCTGGGGCCGCTGATGGGCCCGGTGGTGGGCGGCTGGCTGACCGAAAACGCCAGCTGGCGCTGGTGTTTCTTCCTCAACCTGCCCATCAGCCTGGCCCTGGTGGCGCTGCTGTGGACTGGGTTGCGCCCGGAAAAGGCCGACCTGCAACAGTTCATCAAGGCCGACTGGATCGGCATCACAGGGTTGGCCCTGGGCCTGAGCACACTGACCGTGGTGCTGGAAGAAGGTCAGCGCGAGCACTGGTTCGAGTCGCACCTGATCGTGTGGCTGAGCCTGCTGTCGTTGCTGGGTTTTTTCCTGGTGGCGGTGGGGCAGGTCACGGCCAAACGGCCCATCGTGCGCCTGAGCCTGCTGCGCAACCCGCGTTACGCCAGCGTGATCTTGATCGTGTCGACGGTGGGCGCGGCGATCTACAGCATCTCCTACCTGCTGCCGCAGTTCCTTGGCACCGTGGCCGGCTACAACGCCCAGCAGGCCGGGTCGATCATGCTGCTGTCGGGCCTGCCGGCGTTTCTGCTGATGCCCATACTGCCGACGCTGCTGCAACGCTATGACAGCCGCTGGCTGGTGGGCATCGGCCTGGTGATGTTCGCCATCAGCTGCGCCATGGACATCGGCCTGACGGCCCTGAGTGTGGGCCATGACTTCTACGGCTCGCAGCTGCTGCGCGGCTTCGCGCAGATTCTGGCGATGATGCCGCTCAACCAGGCGGCGATGGCGGCGGTGGCCAACGATGAAGCGGGCGACGCGGCGGGGCTGTACAACATGTCGCGCAACCTGGGCGGCTCCATCGGCCTGGCGCTGATGGGGGTGATGATCGACCGTCGCAACACCTACCACGACGACGTGATCCGCGAGTCGCTGACCGCCAACAGCACCCAGGGCCAGGACTACATGGCCGGGCAGACCGCCAGCTTCCTGGCCCAGACCGGCGACCAGGCCCTGGCGCAGCTCAAGGCCTCGGCGCAGTTGGCCAGCAATATCGCCACCCAGGCCACGGTGATGACCTTCAACGAATGTTTCTACCTGCTGGGCATTGCCCTGGTGGTGTGCGTGCCCCTGGCTTTACTTCTGAAAAAACCGGCGAGCCATCCATGATCGACAGAACCCTGACTACGGCCCTGGTGCTGGCCTTGCTGGCCGGTTGCACCGTGGGCCCTGACTATCAAGGTGCCCCCGTGGTGGCGCGTGACAGCGTGGCCGCCGGGCGCCTGCCCCATGCCGACCTTAATGCGGCCACAGCGCCCGCGGCCGCCGACTGGTGGCGCGGCCTGGGCGATGCCCAGCTTAACGAGCTGGTGGAGTCCGCGCTCAAGGACAGCCCCGACATCCATTCCGCCTTGGCCCGCCTGCGCCAGAGCCGCGCTGGCCTGCACAGCCAGCAGGCCGACGGCATGCCCAAGCTCAGCGCCAACGCCACCAGCCTGCGCATGCGCTCCCCGGACCTGTCGTCGCTGACTGGCAGTGACAGCGGCGGCGGCGGCCGTGGGCCGGTGCAGTTCTACCTGGCCGACTTCGACGCCAGCTGGGAAGTGGACCTGTTCGGCGGCACCCGCCGCGCCATCGAAGCCGCCTCCGCCAGCGCCGACGCCTCCCAGGCAGACCTGGCCGACGCCCAGGTGCAACTGGCCGCCGAAGTGGTGCAGGCCTACGTCGACCTGCGTGACCGCCAGGCACGCCTGGCCCTGGTCGACGCCACCGTCGACCTGGAAAGCCAGGTGCTGGACCTCACCCAGCAGCGCCGCGCCCGGGGCGTGGCCTCGCAACTGCAATTGGAGCAGGTGACCACGCAACTGCAGACCACCCAGGCCCAGCGCCTGCCGTTGCAGGCGCAGATCATCGACTCGCTGGATGAGTTGGCGGTGCTCTGCGGCCTGGAACCGGGCGAGCTGGACGCGCGCCTGGCCACGCCGGTAGATCTGCCCAAAGTACCGAGTACGGTGCCCCTGGCCGACCCGGCCGCGCTGCTCAAGGCACGCCCGGACATCCGTGCTGCCGAGCGGCAACTGGCGTCCAGCAACGCGCAGATTGGTGAAAAGAAGGCTGACTGGTTTCCCAAACTGTCGGTGATGGGCGACCTGGGCTTCAGCGCCGCGGAACCTTCGCACCTGTTTCGCAAGGACAATGGCACCTGGTTACTGCTGCCGCGCCTGACCTGGAACGCACTGGATTTCGGCCGCGTGGCCGCCAGCGTCGACAGCGCCGAAGCGGGGCGTGATGAGGCGCAGGCGCATTACCGCAGCGTGGTGTTGCAGGCGTTGCGCGATGCCGATACGTCGCTGGCGCGTTATGGGCATCAGCGGCAGAACGTGGTGTTGTTGCGTGAGATCGAAGCGTCTTCCGGCCGGGCGGCCAGCTTGACCCGTGAGCGGTATAAGGCGGGGACGGCCAGTACGCTGGACTGGCTGGATGCGGAGCGTACGCGGTTTGATGCGCAGCAGAATCGGATCAGTGGGGATGCGCAGTTGTTGAAGGATTTTGCGGCGTTGCATAAGGCGTTGGGGTTGGGGTGGCGGGTTTAGGGTTTTTTTTTGGGGGGGGGGGGGCGGGGGCGCATGGCTGGGGTTTTGGGGTGTTCATGAGATCGCGCGCCGCCCGCGCGGCGCTTCGCGGGCAGAGCCCGCTCCCACGTCTGTTTCGGGCCAATTTTGCCAGTGCCATCACCTTGTCCGCTTTGTTTTTTCACTGCAGATTTGTAGTGAACCAACAAGGCGATCAAGGTGATCTTGCAGACATAACTGGTCCAAAACAAACGTGGGAGCGGGCTCTGCCCGCGAAGCGCCGCGCGGGCGGCGCTCGATCTCATGACCACCAAAAAATTCAAGCCAGGCACCTCGGCCCCACCCCACTTTCACTGTATCCTCCCCCCATGATCACCCACTTCCTCATCTTCCTCACCACCCTGGCCGCCATGGAAGCCGTCGGCACCCTGGCGCACAAGTACATCATGCACGGCCCGGGCTGGTGGCTGCATCGCTCGCACCACGAGGAGCACCTCGGCGCGCTGGAAGCCAATGACGTCTTCCTGCTGGCCCTGGCCATCATCGCCGTCAGCCTGCTGCTACTGGGCGACGCCGTGGTCCACAGCATCGGCGCCGGCGTGGCGGGCTATGGCCTGATCTACATGTTCTTCCACGACGGCATTGTCCACCGCCATTGGCCGGTGCGCCCCAGCCCACGCCACCCCTACCTGCAGCGCCTGTACCAGGCGCATTTGATGCATCACAAGGTCAAGGGCCGCCACAACAGCGTCTCGTTCGGCTTCCTCTACGCCCCACCCATCGCCACCCTCGAGAAAAAGCTCGCCACCCCCGTAGCCGCTGCCGAAGGCTGCGCTGGCCCGGCCACCCAACGCTGAACTCAGGCCATCGCCTGGCCCATCATCTGCACCAGATCATCCACCGCCGCGCCGCCATGCTCCCGCGCCCGATGCAGCACATAGCCTATCGTCGGTACCGTCGGCAGCTCAGTCAGCACCATTAACGATGCAGGCAACCCCACGCTGGTGCGCAACGTCACCCCCAACCCGGCGCTCACCGCCGCCCACAACCCCGCCACGCTGGGGCTGGTCAGCGCAATGCGCCAGGCAATCCCGGCTGCATCCAGGGCTTCGATGGCCGCGCTGCGCAACACGCAGGGTGCATCGAACAGCACCAGCGGCAAAGGCTCGTCAGCGGGAAAGCGCCTGGCCGGCGCGCCGATCCAACGCATCGGCGTGTGCCCAAGCGGGGTTGCCCACGGTGTCCTGGCGCCGGTATCCCAGGTCAGCGCCACATCCAGCCGGGCACTGTCGATCAGCGGCAGCAACTCGGCACTGCGCCCCACCCGCACCTCCAGATTGATGCGCGGGTAAACCGCGGCGAAACGCTGCAACACCTGGCTAAGCAGGTGCTCGCCAAAGTCCTCCTGCACCCCCAGCCGCAGCGTGCCTTGGGCCTGGGTGCCGTGCAGATGGCCGAAAATCTCGTCGTTGAGGCTCAACAATCGCCGCGCATGGCTCAGCAACAATTCCCCCAGCGGCGTCAACACCAGCCCACGCCCCGAGCGCGCCAGCACCGGTGCGCCCACCTGGTCCTCCAGCTTTTTCAACTGCGCACTGACCGCCGAGGTGGAGCGCCCCAGCCGCTCGGCCGCCTTGGCAAAACTGTCCAGCTCTACCCCAGTGACAAAGGTGCGCAACACATCCAGATCGAAGGCGGGAACGCGCATGGCGATTGTCCTGAAAAAGTGGATCGTCAGTTCAGACTAATCTGATATTCGGGAGTATCGTCCCTTGTTAGCCTTGTGCTCGTCAACACTCCCAAGGATCCCGCCATGCCGTTTGTGCGCATCTCCCTCTTGCAAGGCCACTCGCCGCAGTACCTGCAAAGCCTGTCTACCACGGTGCACCAAGCCATGGTCGACACGTTCGACGTACCGCCCAGCGACCGCTTCCAGATGATCCACCAGCACGCGCCAGGCGAGTTGATGTTCGACCGACATTACCTGGGCGGCCCGCGCAGCGACGCCTTCACCCTGATCGCCATCACCGCCGGCAAACCGCGCAGCGACAGCACCCGGCGGGCGTTCTACCAGACGCTGGTGGCGCGTTTGCAGCAGGCGCTGGGGCTTGATCCGGAGGACGTGATGGTGGTGATCAACACCACTGCGGCGCAGGAGTGGTCGTTTGGCGGGGGGCGCATGAACGGGGAGATCGCGTCATGATTGCCATGCAGTATTCGTTTTCGTTCCCGCAAGGCCACGACATGTCGGCGATCGCTCGGCGAGTGGCGGAGAAGGGGCACCTGTTTGATGACTGGCCGCACCTGGTGTTCAAGGCATTCCTGATGGCCAGCGAGAAGGACGATGAGGTGCCGGCCAGCGAGAACCTCTACGCGCCGTTTTACCTGTGGGCCAATGCCCAGGCGTTGGTCGCATTCTTGGCTAGCGCTGCATTTGCTGGCGTCAGCGAAGCGTTCGGTCGGCCCACGGTCAATACGTGGTTGCCGGTGATCGAACAGCGCAAGGCAACCCTGGCACGGGCAAGGTTTGTCACCCGGGAAATCGTTGCTGTGGACTCGCACGCGCCATTGGCCGCCCTGTGGATTCAGGAGCAGCAGTTGGCTGCAGATTTGCTGGATGATCCCCGTGTGGAGGCTGTGGTGACGGGAATTGATCCTGCACAGTGGAGCCTGGTACGTATGGTGTTTCGCCGCCGGCCCGCCGTGCTGCCGCTATCGTCGTGCCTGCAGCACTATCGGTTGCTGCACCTGTCACAGCCAACATCAGCCAGCGAGCGCACGTCCACAGTGTATTGAACCGCCTGTCGGTACGGCGGGCGCCAAGAGATCGGCGCGCTGGGTGATGGCTACATGCTGCTAGTAGTAATGACAGTACCGCAACGTTAGGTCGCATGTCCTAATCGGCCGAGTGAGCAGGTACACCGCCTGCTTGTTGCGAGGACGTGAAAATGCACATTGAATCTGAGGACGACAACATCAACGTCAAGTCGGGAGATGGACGGATTGAGCGAGGCCTGAATAACATCACTATCGATGGCGCAGACGATGGATGGATTTATACAAGCTACTTCGACGCCCATGACTTCACTACCTTGCGGCTTACATTACCTGAAAGCCAGGGAACGTGTGACCGATGGGACTTGAGTGTGGTTTGGGTGACGGTGTTGGGGCATGAGGTAGGCCTCCATGCTGAGTCCGATATTCGAAGGCCACTGTCGAGGACCTTTGACTATCGCCTTTCCAAAGCGAGCATTCTGGACTGGTTTTCCCGCAGCATTGGTGAAGGTACCCGCGCAATACGGTGGAAATTCAGGGTGAAAGCAGTTTTTCTCAGTAGAACCTATACCGTGGAAACCGACTTTCTCGTCACGTATAGATCCGCTTAATCCTTGCGATACCAACCGCGCATCCAGATCGCTGAGGGGGCAGCGACCTGGATAGCCCTCAGTTCCCGTCCGCAACCTTGCGTTCAATCTCTGCCGTCTTGCGTTCCAGCGTTTCCGCATCCTGCTCCTTGGCACGGGTAGACGACGGCGTAATCACCTCATCCACCCCACGGGTATCGTCATCGCGGTCCTCAAGGTCACGCTTCACCACATTCACCGGCTTGCCGGAGGTGTCGCGAGGCGGGGCGTTTTCGGGGCGGTTGTTGTCATTGCTCATGGCAGGTTCCTCGGTCAGGCGGCTTCGTGGCTGGCATTTTCTGCCCATAAGGTATGGAGCCGCGGCATACGGGCGAGTTCAAGTAAGTTTGCCCGGCCTTGTAGCCGCTGCCGCCAGGCTGCGCTGGCCCTGTGCCTCCCTAAAGATCTTCAGGGTTCTCGCGGGCCAGCGCAGCTTGGCGGCAGCGGCTACGGGTTGCTGCATATTTTTTAAACCTTCTTCGCCCCCCACCAGTCGATTGGCTACAGGCACCGCGTGGGCCGAGGAGGGCGAGACATGATTGGTGTGGTAATCCCTGCGCACAATGAATCACGGTATATCGAGCAGTGCCTGGCCTCAATCGAGGTGGCCGCTGCGCATCCGCTGTTGGCGGGGGGGACGGTGCAGGTGCTGGTGGTGCTGGACGATTGCAGCGACGACACGGGTGCGCTGGCCGCGGCCATGGGCCATCCGACGCTTGAGGTGTGGTTCCGTAACGTCGGCAAGGCCCGCGCCGTAGGCGCGCAGACGTTGCTCAACGCCGGGGCGCGCTGGCTGGCGTTTACCGATGCCGACACCCGGGTCCCTGCCGATTGGTTGGCCCGGCAGTTGGCCTTCGAGGCCGATGCGGTGTGTGGCACGGTGGCGGTGGACAGCTGGCAGGGTTACAGCGAGCAGGCGCGGGCGCGGTACCTGGAAGGGTATCGGTTCGAGGAAGGGCATCGGCACATTCATGGCGCCAACCTGGGGTTGAGTGCGGCGGCCTACGAAAAGGCCGGCGGCTTTCAGCATTTGGCGGCGCATGAAGACGTGCAACTGGTGGCGGACCTTGAGCGCATCGGCGCCCGCATTGTCTGGACGGCGACCAATTCGGTCACCACCAGTGCGCGGCGTGATTTCAAGTGCCGGGAGGGGTTTGGGGAATTCCTGTTGAAGCTTGACGAAGTCGCCTGCACACAACCCTTGTAATCGCCGCCCACCTTCCATTTGGGAGCAGGTTCTGTGTGGGAGCGGGTTCTACCCGCGAAGGGCACACCGCATGGGTGCTGACACACGGCGGTGTGCCCTTCGCGGGCAGAGCCCGCTCCCACAAGGGCCAGGTAGCCCAGAATCAGAACAGATTGATCGGGTAGCTCACAATTACCCGATGCTCATCCTGATCACGCACCCCGGTAAACTCGGAACGCATCGCGGCATGGCGCAAGGCAATGTTCAAATCCTTCGCCGGCCCCGACTGCACCGTGTAGCTGACGGTAAGGTTGCGTTCCCACTCGCTCTTCTCGCCCGTCGCCGTACGCGCGCCCGAGCCGCTTTCGTACATGCCCAGGAACGTCAGCCCCGGCACGCCCAGCGCGGCAAAGTCGTAACCGTAACGCACCTGCCAGGTGCGCTCGCCAGCACGCTGGAACTTGCCGATCATCGACTCGGTGATGAAGTACGAGGTAGAGCCGTCACCCTGGTTCAACCACACCGCATCGCTGTCCCCGGTCACCTGTTGGAAGCCGGCAGCAAGGGTGTGCGGGCCCACTTTGTAGGTGAACAAGGCGCTGGACAGCTGGCTGTCGACCTTGCCCTTGGTCACGCCATCGCCGTAGTAGCCGGCGGTGTAGTAATCCGAGTCATTGCCGTTTTTGCCGGCCGAGCTGTTGTTGAAGTAGCGCAGGTCGGTGCGCAGGGTGCCGGGGCCCACCTGCCAGTTATGCACCAGGCCCAGGAAGTGCTGGTTGTAGAAGTTTTCCAGGCCGCCGTAGTAGTACTGCAGTAACAGGTCGGGCGTGGCTTTCCAGTCGACACCGGCGTACTGGAACTTGTGCACGAACTTGCCGGTCAGGCGGCTGTTGGACCCGGGGATCGACATGCCCATCTGGTTGGTCGACCCACGGCCCTTGACGCTGTCCAGTTGCCCGGCAATGAAGGTGAAGTTGTTCAAATCCTTGGACTGGATCTGCGTGCCATTGAAGGTCTGTTGCAGCAGGCGGTCGGTAGACATCACCACCGGCAGCATCGGCACCAGGGTACCGGCGCGCACTTCGGTCTTGGCGAAGCGCATCTTCGCCGTGGCGCCCAGGCTGCCGAATTCATCGGCGGCGCGGCCATCGTCGGTGGGGAAGATGTTGCCGTTGTAGCTGCTGCCCGACGGGTTGTAGTGCCGGCCCTTGCCCGAGTCCAGCTTGATGCCCAGCATGCCGATGGCATCTACGCCGAAACCGACGGTGCCGGGGGTGTAGCCGGACTTGAAGTTGAGGATGAAACCCTGGCCCCACTCCTGGGTGTAGTTGGGGTTGGCCGAACCGCTGCGGTTGTCGGCGTTGCTGAAGAAGTTGCGCGCCAGAATGCTCGCGGTGCTGTCCTCGATAAAGCCCTCGGCGTTGCTCTGTTGGGCGATGACCAGCCCGCACAGGCCGGCCAGGAGGGTGGGGGCGCGGTTGGCTGCGCGATTCAAAAGCACCATCGGTTATTCCTCATGCTGTAGTCAATGTTGTGAGAGGCAGGCAATGGCGGCAGTCAAAGATTTTTATTATTCGTCAGGAGCAACAGGGGCCGGGGCGCGGGTCAGCGCCACCGGGGGCAAGCGGTACAGCGCCCACAGGGCCAACACGCCCAGGCCTGCGCACAGCAGCAGGCCGCTGCCCAGGGCCTGGGCCAGGGCCTGGCGCGCCAGGTGCAGCAGCACCGGGTCGTCGCTGGCCTGGAGCAGCACTTGCGGGTCGATATAACGGGGCAGGGCGTCGGCGTGGCCGGCGGCAATGAACGCGCCTTGCAGGTGGCTGGCGTACAGCAGCTTGACCAGCACGCCCATCACCGCGGTGCCCAGCAACCCACCCACCAGCCGCAGCGACTGGGTGAGGGCGGTGGCGATGCCCAGGAACTGGCGCTCGGCCAGGGTCTGGGTGAACACCGTGAGGTTCATCAGGATGAACCCCAGGCCCAGCCCGGCCAGCAGGATCAGGCCCAGCAACACGTGGAAAGAGGCATTCAGGCCCACCAGCGACAACCCGGCGCAGGCCACCAGCAGCACGGCGAAGCCGGCCAGGGGGATCAGGTTGGGGTTGCGCAGGTGGGTAATGATGCGGCCGTTGACGATGGCGCCCAAGGTGATGCTCAGGGCCAGCGGCGTGATCAGCAGTCCGGCGTCTTGCGGGCTGTAACCGTAGCTGCCTTGCAGCAGCAGTGGCAGGTAGAACAGCAGGGTGAACATGATCGCGCCGGCCAGCAGCGACAGCACGAACAGCAGGCGCACACTGGCCGACCGGAACAGCGCGGCAGGCAGCAACGCTTCACTGCAGCGACGCTCCCAGCACCACAGCCCAACCGCAGCGGCGATGCACACCACACCCAGTATCGCGCTGCCCCACACCCGCGCCTGGCCCAGCCATTCCACGAACAGTTGCAGACTGCCCAGCGCCACCGCGATCAGCAGCGCGCCCAGCCAGTCCAGGCGAATAGCGCGGCTTTGCAGTGGGCGGTAATGGGGCAGGTAGCGCCAGGCGAAAAACAGCGCCACCGCGCCCAGCGGCAGGTTGATGTAGAACACCGAGCGCCAGCCGAACGCGCCGGTCAGGTAGCCGCCCAGGCCAGGCCCGATGGCGTTGACCACGCTGAACAGCGCGCTGAGCAGAATCTGCCAGCGCAGGCGCTGACGGGTGTCGGGAAACAGTTCGGGAATGCAGGCAAAGGCGGTGCCGATCAGCATGCCGCCGCCCACCCCTTGCAGGGCCCGGCCCAGCACCAGCACCAGCATGTCGGTGGCCAGCGCACACACCAGCGACGCCAGGGTGAAGATCACAGTGGCCGCCAGCACGAACGGCTTGCGCCCGTAGTAGTCGCCCAAACGGCCAAAAATAGGGATGGTGACGATCGACGCCAGCAGGTAACCGGTGGCCACCCAGGCGTACAGCTCGAAGCCCTGCAACTGGGCGACGATGCTCGGCAAGGCGTTGCCGATCACCGTCTGGTCGAGGGCCGAGAGCATCAGCACCAGGGAGATGCCGAGCATGGCCAGCAAGGCTTTCTTGAAGGTCAGGGCGCTGTGGCTCGGCATCGTCATCATCGGCCCCTTACACCAGCGCCGCGACGGCGGTGGCGATGCGTTGGCAGCCGGTTTCCAGGGTCTCGATCGCCGATGCGGTTGACATGCGGAAGAACGGTGCCAGGCCGTAGGCGCTGCCGGGGATCACCGCCACGCCCTGGCTTTCCAGCAGGTAGAGGATGAAATCGCTGTCGCTTTCCAGCACCTGGCCTTGCGGCGTGCGCTTGCCCAGCACGGCGCCGCAGTTGACGTACAGGTAGAAGGCGCCTTCGGGCGGGATGCAGCTCAGGCCGTTGATGGCGTTGATCAATTCCAGGCAACGGTCGCGACGCTGGCGGTAGACGGCGCGGCTCTCGGCGATGAAGCTCTGGTCACCGTTCATGGCCGCCAGCGCGGCGGCCTGGCTGACGCTGCAGGCGTTGCTGGTGGACTGCGACTGCAGGGTCGCCATGGCGGTGATCAGGTCGGCCGGGCCGGCACCGTAGCCGATGCGCCAGCCGGTCATGGCATAAGACTTGGACACGCCGTTGATCACCAGCACGCGGTCCTTGAGCCGCGGTTCCACGGCCAGGATGTGGGTGGCGGGGCGGTCGTCGTAGCGGATGTGCTCGTAAATGTCGTCGGTCATCACCAGCACGTCGGGGTAGTCCAGCAGCACATCGGCCAGGGCGCGCAACTCTTCGGCGTGGTACACGGCGCCGGTGGGGTTGCTCGGCGAGTTCAGCAGCAGCCAGCGGGTGCGCGGGGTGATGGCGGCGCGCAGTTGTTCGGCGGTCAGCTTGAAGTGGTGTTCCTCGGTGCAGGCCAGGGTCACCGGCTCGCCTTCGCAGGCCAGCACCATGTCCGGGTAGGACACCCAGTACGGCGCCGGGATCAGCACTTCATCGCCCGGGCCCAGGGTGGCCGAGAAGGCGTTGTAGATCGCACTCTTGGCGCCGTTGGTCACCACCACCTGGGCGGCGGTGTAGTCCAGGCCGTTCTCGCGCTTGAGCTTGGCGACGATGGCCTGGCGCAGTTCCGGGGTGCCGGCGTTCTGGGTGTAGCGGGTTTCGCCGTTCTCGATGGCGGCGCAGGCAGCCTGGCGGATGTGCGCCGGGGTATCGAAGTCGGGCTCGCCCACCACCAGGTTGATGATCGACTTGCCGGCGCGGCGCAGCTCGTTGGCGCGGTCGGCAGCGGCGCTGCTGGGCGAGGGTTTGATGCGATGCACACGGGCGGCGATGCGGGAAGCGGTCACGGGGAAGTCCTCGTTGGTGGCCTGATGGCGGCTACGTTACGAGGGGCGGCGACGGGGCTGATAAGACAAGTTTGTTCTGGGTTGATAGGCACAGCTTATGACCGCTTTCGCACCATCATGGTGCGCACCTGTAGCCGCTGCCGCCAGGCTGCGCTGGCCCGCGCATTCACAGGGGATTTACTGGGTGTACTCCAGGGCCAGCGCAGCCTGGCGGCAGCGGCTACGCGCCGGGGGATGGCCAATATAGGGCGTGCTTATGACTGGGGTTGTGACTGCTGAGTCGAAAACTGGCCCAGGTCTTGCTCTGTAGCCTCAAGAGTCCATCTGTCTGAGTGCCACCCCCGTGAACCTGCGTCGTTTGAAGTACTTCGTGAAGATCGTCGATGTCGGCAGCCTGACCCAGGCCGCCGACGTGCTGCACATCGCCCAGCCCGCCCTCAGTCAGCAACTGGTGACGCTGGAAGCCGAGATGCAGCAGCAACTGATCATCCGCACCAAGCGCGGCGTCACGCCAACCGAAGCGGGCAAGGTGCTGTACGGCCACGCGCAACTGATCCTGCGCCAGTGCGAGCAGGCACAGAGCGACGTCAACGCCACCGGTTTCGCCCTGTCCGGCCAGGTCTCGGTCGGCCTGGCCCCCGGCACTGCCGCCTCGGCGCTGTCGCTGCCGTTGCTGCGCCGGGTACGCGAACGCCACCCCGGTATCCTGCTGTACCTCAACGAAAACTTCGGCACCACCCTCAGCGAACTGATCATGAACGGCCGCATGGACATGGCCGTGCTGTACGGCGGCCGCGAAGTGCACGGCCTGACCTTCGTGCCGCTGATGCGCGAACAGCTGTACCTGGTCAGCGCCGACCCCGAACTGCAACAGCGCGATGAAATCGGCCTGGCCGAAGTCGCCGAGCTGGAACTGCTGCTGCCACGCACCTACAACACCATGCGCCGCCTGGTGGACGAAGCCTTCCTGAAAATCGGCCTCAGCGCCCGGGTGATTGCCGAGGTGGAGTCGTCCACCACCCTGGCCACCGCCGTCAGCGAGCATTTCGGTTCCACCATCCTCCCCGAGTCTGCTGCCCGCGCGTTGGTGGCAGTGCATGAGGCGCACCTGCTGCGCATCACCGCGCCCGACATCGAAGCGCCGCTGGCGCTGTGCCTGTCGGGGCATTTGCCGCTGTCGGTGCCGGCTCAGGCGGTGAAGGCGATTCTGTTGGAGCTGATTGCCGAGATGCGTGGGAATTTGGTGTCGGTGCAGGCTTGAGCAATGCGGCTTCACACACCTTCAAAGCCGAGCAAACCAGGCTGGCAACGCCAATCCACCAGGCCATGGCACAAGGGCTGGCAACCCCAATCCAACAGGCCATGGCACGGTGCAACAAACGTGGGAGCGGGCTCTGCCCGCGAAGCGCCGCGCGGGCGGCGCTCGATTTTGAGGGCTCTGGAAAAGCATCGACTGGCACTTGGCGGCCTTGATGCTATCCCCAGTGGGGGCAAAGCGAAGCCCGCTCTGGCATGTCTGGGAATCGAGTCAGGGCTACCAGGTGCTAGCCGATGTTTTTCTAGCGCTCTTGAGATCGAGCGCCGCCCGCGCGGCGCTTCGCGGGCAGAGCCCGCTCCCACGTTTGTAGCACCGTGCCATGGCCTGTTGGATTGGAGTTGCCAGCCTTTGTGCCATGGCCTGATGGTTTGGAGTTGCCAGCCTTCGTGCCATGGCCTGATGCATTGGCGCTGCCTGCCCCGTCTACCCGTCATAAGCCGCCCTTATCTCCCCACAGTCAAACCGTCTTGGCCGTGATTTTGTGCGCTCGATAGAGTTCATCCAGCCACTTTTACTATTCACGGCAGGGGCCTTTGCATGAACCCGGAACGCATTAAAGCGCTTATCGACCTGATGGCCGAATCCGACCTCAGCGAGCTGAGCCTCAACGAAGGCGACACCCAGTTGCGACTGCTGCGCGACGGTCAGTCGGCGACCGTGGCGAGCCCGGTCGCTGCGCCGCTCAAGCAAGCCGCAGCACCGGCACCGATCAGCGACACCTTCGACGCCAGCGCCGCCCTGTACGGCGTGCTGCACCTGACACCCGCCCCGGACCAACCCCCGTTCGTCAAACTGGGCGACCGGGTGGAAGCCGGCCAGACCCTGGCGGTGGTCGAGGCGATGAAGATGTTTCACCCGCTCAAGGCCGAACGCGCCGGCATCGTCCAGGCCATCCTGGCCGCCAGCGGCGAAGAAGTCGCGGCCGGCAAGCCGCTGTTCCGCCTGGAGGCCGTGTGATGTTCGATACCGTCCTTATTGCCAACCGCGGCGAAATCGCCTTGCGCATTTTGCGCGCCTGCCAGGGTCTGGGCCTCAAGACCGTGGCCGTGTATTCGGAAGCCGATCGCGACGCCCGCTATGTGCAACTGGCCGACCAGGCCATCTGCATCGGCCCATCGGCCCCCGGCCAAAGCTACCTGGACCACGCCGCCGTGCTGTTCGCCGCCGAACTCAGCGGCGCCCAGGCCATCCACCCCGGCTACGGCTTCCTCTCGGAAAACGCCGCTTTCGCCGAGCGCGTGGAGCAGGCCGGCCTGACCTTCATCGGCCCCAGCGCCGCCTGTATCCGCACCATGGGCGACAAGGTGTCGGCCAAGCGCGCCATGCGTGAAGCCGGCGTGCCCTGCGTGCCGGGGCCGGACACCAGCATGCCGGACGACGCCGACAGCATCCTCGCCATCGCCCAAGGCATCGGCTACCCGGTGATCGTCAAGGCCGCCGGTGGCGGCGGTGGGCGCGGCATGCGCGTGGTGGAACAGGCCGACAAGCTGCTCGACGCGATTGCCCTGACCGGCGAAGAAGCGCGCCGCGCCTTCGGCAACCCCGAGCTGTACATCGAGAAATTCCTCGGCCACCCGCGCCACGTGGAAATCCAGGTGCTCTGCGATGCCTACGGCAACGCCCTGTGGCTGGGCGCCCGCGACTGCTCCATGCAGCGCCGCCACCAGAAGGTGCTGGAAGAAGCGCCGGCCCCCGGCATCGACCCGGCGCTGGTGGCCAAGGTGGGCGAACGCTGCGCCGCCGCCTGCCGGCAGATCGGTTACGTGGGCGTGGGCACTTTCGAGTTTCTGTTCGAGGACGGCGAGTTCTACTTCATCGAGATGAATACCCGCTTGCAGGTGGAGCACCCGGTCACCGAAATGACCACCGGCATCGACATCGTCCAGCAGCAGGTACGCATGGCCCGCGGCGAACGCCTGAGCCTGACCCAGGCCGACATCGGCGTGCAGGGCCACGCGCTGGAATGTCGTATCAACGCCGAGGATCCGCACACCTTCATGCCCACCCCGGGCCAGGTCAGCCGTTGGGAAATCCCCGGCGGCTACGGTGTGCGCGTGGACAGCCACGTCACCCACGGCTACCGCGTGCCGCCTTACTACGACTCCATGGTGGCGAAAGTCATCACCCACGGCGCCACCCGCGACGAGGCCCTGGCGCGCATGCGCCTGGCGTTGAGCGAGATGCGCGTGGAAGGCATCAGCACCAATATCGCGCTGCACTGCGACATCCTCCAGGACCCCGGTTTCTGCGAGGGCGGCGTCGACATTCATCACCTTGAACGCTGGCTGCAACAGAGGACCGCATCATGAGTGCCATGCACATGGACGCCGCCCCGCGCATCAGCCTGTTGGGCACCACCGCGCTGCTGCTCGAAGCCCCCGGCAGCCTCGACCTGCCGCCGCAACAACGCATCTGGGCCCTGGCCCGCCTGGCCCAGGACTGGGGCGGCGTGGCCGAAGCCGTACCGGGCATGAACAACCTGATGCTGACCTTCGCCACCCCGCCACGCGACCTGCAAGGCCTGAAAAGCCGCCTGCTGGAAGCCTGGGAACAGTGCCAGCCGCTGCCGCTGGAAGGCCGCATCATCGAACTGCCGGTAATCTACGGTGGCGAGCACGGCCCGCACATGGCCGACGTGGTGGCCCATACCGGGCTGGACATCGAGACCATCGCCAACCTGCACGCAGAGCCCCTGTACCCGGTGTTCGCCCTGGGCAGCCACCCCGGCTATTGCTACCTGGGCGGCATGGACCCACGCCTGGCCACGCCACGCCGTCAGGTGCCGGTGCTCAGCATCGGCGCCGGCGCCGTGTCGATCGGCGGGGTGCAGACCGGCGTGTCGGCCTCGGCCGGCCCCAGCGGCTGGAACACCATCGGCCACACCGACATGGTGTTCTTCGACGCCCTGCAATCACCCCCGGCACTGCTGCAGCCCGGCGACCACATCCGCTTCCGTATCGAGAGGATCATTCGATGATCGAGATCATCAGTGCCACCGCCCTGGCCACCGTCCAGGACCTGGGGCGCCACGGCAGCCTGGGCTACGGCGTGGGCACCTCCGGGGCCATGGACAGCCTGTCGCTGATCCTCGGCAACCTGCTGCTGGGCAACGAGGAGGGCGCGGCCGCCATCGAGATTCCGCTGTTCCCCTTTGAAGCGCGATTTATCGAAGACTGCGCCTTTGCCGTCACCGGCGCTGCTTGCGGCGCCACCCTCGACGGCCAGGCGCTGCCGCCTAACTGGGTGGCCCAGGCCAGCGCCGGGCAGGTGCTGAAGCTGGGTTACCCCTCGGCCGGCAGCCGCGCTTATGTGTGCCTGGCCGGTGGTGTCGACGTACCTGAAGTGCTGGGCTCGCGCAGCACCCAGTTGCGCGGCGAGTTCGGCGGCCTCGAGGGGCGCATGCTGCAGCAGGGCGACCGCCTGCCGGCTGGCCGCCCAGGCCGCGCCGGCAACACCGATTTCGGCGTCAGCCTGGCCACCCGCGCCTTGCCGCTGGACGTGGACGGCGTGCCGGCCATGCGTGTGCTGCCCGCCGCCGAATACGACTGCTTCAGCGCCGAGGCCCAGGCCGCGTTCTGGGCCGGGCAATGGAAAGTCACCACCCAGAGCAACCGCTACGGCTACCGCCTGGAAGGCCAGCCGCTGCTGCCGGAAAAACCGCTGGAAGTGCGCTCCCACGGCATCGTCCCCGGCGTGATCCAGGTGCCCCATGGCGGCCAGCCGATCATCCAGATGCGCGACGCCCAGCCCAGCGGCGGCTACCCCAAGTTCGGCACGGTGATCGAAGCCGACCTGTGGCGCCTGGGCCAGGCGCCCATCGGCAGCCACGTGCGCTTTATCCATTGCACCTATGAGCAAGCCCTGGACGCCCTGGAGGCTAACCGCGCCTTCCTCGACGCCACGCGGCGCCTGCTGACCTTGCACAGCCTTTGAGGACGTCGCCATGAACATCAAGGAAATCCGTCAACTGGCCGGCTGGCTGGGCGCTGCCAACCTTAGCGTGCTGCACATCCAGCGCCCCGGTTTCGATCTACTGCTGCGCCGTGGGTCGGCTGCCGCACAGCCCGTTCAGGCGGCGGTGCACACTGAGCAGGCCGTGGTGGTCGAGGCATCCGTGGCCTCGATCAAGGCCGGCGGCCCGGGGCTGTTTTTCAGCCACCACCCCGACGAGCGCAAGGCCTGGGTCAAGCCCGGCGATACGGTGCGCAGCGGGCAACTGGTGGGCGTGCTGCAGATCGGCCACCTGCTGCTGCCGGTGCGCAGCCCGCAGGACGGCCAGGTCAGCGCCGTGCGCGCGGGCGAAGGTGAACCGGTGGGCTACGGCCAGCCGCTATTCGATTTGGCTGGCTGAGGAGGCTTACCATGCGTATCGACTTGAACGCCGACCTAGGCGAAGGCTTCGGCCCGTGGAAAATGGGCGAAGACCAGGCGCTGATGGAGATCATCTCCTCAGCCAACGTGGCCTGCGGTTTCCATGCCGGCGACCCGCTGATCATGGACACCACGGTGCGCCGGGCCAAGGCCCTTGGCATCGACTTGGGCGCCCACGTCGGCTACCCCGACCTGCAGGGTTTCGGCCGCCGGGCCATGAACATCGAGCTGGGCGAGCTGGCCACTTACGTGGTTTACCAATTGGGCGCGCTGGCCGGCATGGCCGCCGTGGCCGGCTACCCCATGACCCACATGAGCTTTCACGGCGCGCTGGGCAACCGCGTGGCCGCCGACGCCCAGATGGCCGACGTGCTGGTGGGCGCCGTGGCGCAGTTCGACAGCAACCTGATCATCAGTTCATCCAGCAGCCAGGCCATCGAGGCCGCTGCCGACAAACACGGCCTGCCGGTGGCCACCACCTTCCTGGCCGACCGCGCCTACGACGCGCAGTGCCTGCTGGTGCCCCGTGGCACCCCCGGCGCGGTCATCAAAGACCCGCAACAGGTGCGCGACCGCGTTGCCCAGCTGCTGCAGGACGGCACCGTCACCACCCTCGACGGCCAGCGCGTCAAGGTCAATGCCCGTTCCATCCTGCTGCACGGCGACACGCCGGGCGCGGTGGAACTGGCCCGCGACCTGCGTGCGTTCATCGAAGGGCAGGGCGCCGTCATCACCCCGATCAGCCAACTGGTGCGGTCATAAGCGCACCTTATTGCCACACAACCAATGCGTCTTGGTCGGTTCGAGCCCTGCTCGGTACAGTCCAAGGCAGACGCAGGATTTGAGGACTACAGCATGCCATTCTCCGACTACAAAACCGCGCTGGTCACCGGCGCTTCCTCCGGCATCGGTGCCGCCGTGGTCGAGCGCCTGTGCGCCGAAGGCCTGCAGGTGCACGCCCTGGCCCGCAGCGCCGACAAGCTGGCCGAGCTGGCCGAACGCACCGGCTGCATCGCCCACGCCATCGACGTCACCGACCTGGCCGGCCTGACCGCGCTGTTCGGCAACTACCAGTTCGACGTGCTGGTCAACAACGCCGGCGTCGACCGTCCTGGCTCGCTGCTCAAGGCCGACGCCGAAGGCATCGACCTGCTGGTGGACGTCAACCTGCGCGCCGTGCTGCACCTGGCGCGCCTGGCGCTGCCGGGCATGGTAGAACGCGACAACGGCCACATCATCAACATCAGCTCCATCGCCGCCGCCTACAACTTCGGCGGCAACGCCACCTACCACGCCACCAAGGCCGCCGTCAGCATGCTCTCCAAGCAACTGCGTGTGGACGCCTTCGGCAAGCGCGTGCGGGTCACCGAGATCTGCCCCGGCCGTGTGGCCACCGACATTTTCGCCCACGTGCACGGCGACTCCGAAGAAGTGCGCCAGCGCTTCATCGAAGGTTTCGAATTGCCCGAGGCCAAGGACATCGCCAATGCCATCGCCTTCGCCATTGCCGCGCCGGTGTCGATGAACGTCGGCCACATGGAAATCACCCCCACCCTGCAAGTGCCGGGCGGCCTGTCCACCGCCCGCCCGCAGGAATGGCAGGGCTGAGCCCCACCTTCAGCAAAAGAACGGCCCGAGCCGTCGTCGCTGTACTGCGCCAGGCAACACCCTGGCGCCTTGTATCTGCCCCAAGCCGCATGTCGATGGGAATTGACCATGAAGCATGACTTCGATCTTGCCGCCGTTTTCCAGGGCGAATACGCCGATCTGATCCTCAAGGGCATAGGCATGACCCTGCAACTGGCGCTGTTTGCCTGGTGCCTGGCCATGGTGCTGGCCCTGCTGCTGGTGTCGATCCGCCTCACCGGCAACAAATACGCCGAGCGCCTGGTGGCGGCCTACGTGTCCTACCACCGCAACGTGCCCACCCTGGTACAGCTGATGCTGTGGTACTTCGGTATCCCCACGCTGCTCAGCGACAACACCCAGATATGGCTGGCCAACTACAGCACCGAATACCTGTTTTCCATCATCGCCCTGGGCCTTTGCCAGGCCGCCTATTTCAGCGAAGACATCCGCAGCGGCCTGCGTGCCATCCCCAACGGCCAGGCCGAAGCCGCCCGCGCCTTGGGCCTGGGCTATGTGCGCTCGCTGCGCTACGTGATCCTGCCCCAGGGCGTGCGCAATTGCCTGCCATCGCTGATCAACCACAGCGTGCTGCTGTTCAAGAACACCAGCCTGGCCATGGCCATCGGTGTGGTGGAGCTGACCTACGCGACGCGGGAAGTGGAGAACTACACCTTCCGCACCTTCGAGTCGTACCTGGTGGCCACGGTGGTGTACCTGGCGCTCTCGCTGTTGCTGATGGGCGCAGGCGCCCTGGTGGCGCGGCATTTCAGCAAAGCCATGGCGAGGTAAGCGGCGATGTTCGATTTCTTCAAGATTGTCCACGACAACTGGCCGCTGTTCCTGATCGGCCAATACCCCCACGGCCCCCTGGGCGGCCTGGCCAATACCCTGATTCTGGCCGCCGGCGCCCTGGTGCTGGCCTTCCCGCTGGGGTTGCTGCTGGCGCTGGCGCGGGTCTCGCCGTGGCGCTGGCTGCGCTACCCGGCCACGGTGTGGGTGTATGTGCTGCGCGGTATTCCGCTGTTGATGGTGATTTTCTGGACCTATTTCCTGGTACCGCTGCTGATCGGCCACAACATCACCGGCTTCACCACCATGCTCTGCACCCTGGTGGTGTACCAGAGCGCCTACCTGTGCGAGATCATCCGCGGCGGCATCCAGGCCTTGCCCGGTGGCCAGTACGAAGGCGCGCGGGCCCTGGGCCTGGGCTATGTGCGCACCACGGTGTGGGTGATTCTGCCCCAGGCGCTGTACAACGCGCTGCCCAGCCTGATCAGCCAGTTCGTCTCGATCATCAAGGAAACCTCCCTGGGCTACGTGATCAACGTGCAGGAAGTGACCTTTGCGGCCAACCAGGTCAACAACCAGTTGCTGACCAAGCCGTTCCAGGTGTTCTTCATCCTGGCCATTACCTACTACGTGCTGTGTTACGGGCTGACCCGCCTTGCCGGTGTGCTGGAAGCGCGCATCGCCCGCAAGCGCCTGGGCACCACCACCAGCACCGCCCCGCAGGCCTCCCTGCTGACCACCGATAACTGAAGAGGGTTGCCTTCATGCATCCGATGATCATGTTTTCCAGCATCAACAAATGGTACGGCGAGTACCACGCCCTCACCGACATCACCGCCGAGGTCAAGCGCGGCGAAGTGGTGGTGCTGTGCGGCCCTTCGGGTTCGGGCAAGTCGACGCTGATCCGCACCGTCAACCGCCTGGAAGACATCCAGAAGGGCCAGATCCTGTTCGACGGCCAGGACGTCAACGGCACCGACGCCAACCTCAACCGCCTGCGCAGCCGGGTCGGTTTTGTGTTCCAGAGCTTCAACCTGTTCCCGCACCTGTCGGTGCTCGACAACATTATCCTGACGCCCACCAAGGTGCGCGGCCTGAAGGCCAGCGAAGCCCGCGCCCAGGCCATGCAACTGCTCGACCGCGTGGGCCTGGCCCACAAGGCCAACGCCTACCCCGCGCAATTGTCGGGCGGCCAGCAACAGCGCGTGGCCATCGCCCGCGCCCTGGCCATGGAGCCGCCGGTGATGCTGTTCGACGAGCCCACCAGCGCCCTCGACCCGGAGATGGTCGGTGAAGTCCTGAGCGTGATGAAAGGCCTGGCCAAGGAAGGCATGACCATGATGTGCGTGACCCACGAAATGAACTTCGCCCGGGAAGTGGCGGACACCATCTGGTTCATGGACGCCGGGCAGATCCTGGAAAAGGCCGCGCCCGAGCAGTTCTTCAGCCAGCCGTCACACCCACGGGCGCAGCGCTTCATCGCTGACCTGCGTGCCCACTGAATTCAACCTTGATTGATCTGGAGTAAGCCCATGGCTATGCATAAAATTTTCGCCGCACTGGCGCTGGCCCCCTTGGCAATCAGTGTTGCCCAGGCCGACCAGCTGAGCGATGTGATGAGCAAGAAAAGCCTGAGCTGCGGCGTATACGCCGACGTGCCGCCGTTCTCCGCCCCGGACCCGAAAACCCGCGAGCTGGTGGGCATGGACGTGGACCTGTGCACCGCGCTGGCCAAGCACCTGGGCGTGGCCCTGGAGCTCAAGCCGATGTCGGTGGAGGCGCGCATCCCGGAAGTGAAGATGGGCCGTGTCGACCTGATCTTCGCTAACCTTGCCTACACCAAGAGCCGCGCCGAGCAGATCCAGTTCAGCGACCCGTACTACATCGCCAAGGAAACCCTGGTGGTGCGTGCGGCCAACGCCGAGCAGCCGCGTGACTTCTTCAAGGGCAAGAAAATCAGCTCCACCAAGGGCTCCACCTCCGAGCAGTCGATCCGCATGGCCGACGCCACCCCGGTGACCTTCCAGGACACCGGTTCGGCCTACATGGCCCTGCAGCAGAACAAGGTGGTGGGCTTGGTGACCAACACCATGACCGCCATCAAGCTGGTGGGCCAGGCGAAGGAGGGCGGCGTGGAGCTGGCCATCGCCAAGGACCCGATGGCGCTGGAGCCTATTGGTGCAGGCATGCGCCAGGGCGAGCCGGCGTTCCTGGCCAAGGTCAACGAGTCGCTGCGCGCCATGGACCAGGCAGGCGAGATCGACGCCATCTGGAACCGCTGGATCGGCCCTGAGACCCCGTACAAAATGGTCCGCGAAGACAAAGTGCAAAGCCTGGCAGACCTGAAGTTCGACCCACTACCGTAAGCTACCCCGCACCGCCATCCGTACTGCGTAGCCGCTGCCGCCAGGCTGCGCTGGCCCGTATGAACCCCGCAGATCTCCAGCGAGGCACAGGGCCAGCGCAGCCTGGCGGCAGCGGCTACGGGGTCAGGCCACGCTGCAAATCCAGTGATGATCGTGCCGGTACGGCGCCCGGGTGAACTTCACCTGGGCCACCAGGACAAGCCCGCGTTGCTGCAAGGCTTCGGTCAATTCTGCCAGTGTGTCTGCTTCGAGAGTCATGGTTGTTACCTCGTCAGATTACCCTGTACATAGGTCTTGACCGGCCGCTTTGCGCGGTAATTCATTTTTTCTCAGGTATCCTGTTGTCTTTGTTTTTTCATATTGGAAAGGGAACCCCCACGATGTTCGGTTTCAATGGCAAAACCTGCGCCGTATTGGCCACCGCGCTGGCAATCGGCGGCTGCGCCTCGATGACCCCACCGGCAAAACCCGCCGCCGGTTCGCGCACGGTGTTGCAGCACGTGGTGTACCCGGCAGGCTATGAGGTGAACGTGATTCGCATCGTGCTGCCCGCCAACACCAACTCCCCGCACCACACCCACCCAGGCCTTGAGTCGGGTTACGTGGCACGCGGTTCGGTGACCATCGCCATCGACGGCCAGCCGGAGCACGTGCTGCACGCCGGCGACACCTTCGAGACGCCGGCAGGTGCCCCGCACATCGTCAAGAATGGGCCGCAGGAAACCGAGATCGTCAGCACCTACATCACCGAGCTGGGCAAGCCGTTGACGCACGTGTTGCCGTAAACCGCGACGCACACCCACCGTAGCCGCTGCCGCCAGGCTGCGCTGGCCCGAATGAACCCTGGAGATCTGCAGCGGGGCAACGGGCCAGCGCAGCCTGCGGCAGCGGCTACGGATCGGTGTTTTAGTGGGCGTCGTCGTGCAGCAGGTGAAAGATCTCGCGCTTCATGCGGATGAACTCCGCATCCATCACCATATCCAGGTTCCTCGGCCGCTCGATCGGCACGTCCAGCACCTGCTTGATCCGCCCAGGCCGTGCACCCATCACGAATATCCGGTCGCCCAGCAAAATCGCTTCGTCGATGTCATGGGTGACAAACAGCACGGTCTTCTTGCTGTGCTCCCACACCTTGAGCAGCAACTGCTGCATCTGCAGCCGCGTTTGGCTGTCCAGGGCGCCGAAGGGTTCATCCATCAATAGAATCTGCGGGTCGTTGGCCAGGGCGCGGGCGATGGCCACGCGCTGCATCATGCCGCCCGACAGCTGCTTGGCGTAGTTGTCGGCGAAGCGCTGCAAGCCCACTTCGTTGAGGTAGAACTCGACGATGTCCTTGCGCTCGCCCGCCGGCATGCCACGACGCTTGAGGCCGAACTCGATGTTCTGCCGCACCGTGAGCCAGGGGAACAGGGTGTAGCTCTGGAACACCATGCCGCGGTCGGCGCCCGGGCCGTCCACTTGCTGGCCGCCCACGTAGATCTCGCCGCTGGTAGGCTCGGCCAGGCCGGCAGTCAGGTACAACAGGCTCGACTTGCCGCAGCCCGAGGGTCCCACCAGCACGGCGAACTGCTGGTCGGGCACCTCGAACGACACTTGTTCCAGCGCCGTGAAGGTATCGCCCGACGGCGTCTTGTATTGCAGGGTGACCTTGTCCACCTGCAGCCGTGGCGCGCCAGTGGAGGGGATGTTCATCGGTGTGACCAGCCGGGGTGAGGTTGCAGTTACTGAGCCCATGCGGCCACCTTTATGCGCAGGAAACGGAACAATTGATCGGTGATCAGGCCCAGCAGGCCGATGACCGCGATCGCCAGGAAAATCACGTCCACCTGAAAGCCACGCATGGCCTTCAGGCTCAGGTAGCCCAGGCCGCTGGAGGCAGCCACCAGTTCAGCCACCACCAGGTAGGTCCAGGCCCAACCCATGGTCACCCGCAGCGTGTCCAGTATGCCGGGCACCGAGGCCGGGGCGATGACGTGCAGCACTGCATCGGTACGGCTGGAGCCCAGGGTGTAGGAGGCGTTGATCAGGTCCTTGGAGATGCCCTTGGACACGTCGGCGATCATCACCAGTTGCTGGAAGAACACGCCGAAGATGATGATCGACACCCGCTGCTCCAGGCCGATGCCGATCCACAGGATGAACAGCGGCACGAAGGAGGTCACCGGCAGGTAACGGATGAAGTTCACCAGCGGCTCCAGGAACGCCTGCACCACGCGGAAGCTGCCCATCATCAGCCCCACCGGCACGGCGACCAGGGAGGAGAGGATGAAGCCCACCATCACCACCTCGACGCTGGCCCACACGTGGGTGCCCAGGGTACCGTCATGGGCCAGGCGCAGGGCAGCGTCCAGGACGGCGCCGGGGGTGGGCAGGAACATCGCCGGCACCACGCCGCCGTAGGACAGCACCGCCCACAGGCCGATCAGCAGGGTCCAGGCCAGGGCGCTGGCGCTCCAGATCACCTGCACCGGCAGGCTGGTCTTGGGCGTGAGGCAGCGGTTGAGCCATGAGTTGCGCTTGGACATGCCAGGCTCCTATCGCGGGGTGACGAAACGGTTGTCGATCAGGTCGCTGTAGCTGACGTTGAACGGTTTGCCTTGCAGTTCGGTGGCGGTCTGGTTGGCCAGCTTGATGACGGTGGCGGCCTCGCCGGTGCTGCCGTTGCTGCCCAGCAGCTTCTCGCTCATGGCCTGGTCGTAGAAACGCACGCCCTTGGCCGCCGAGGCCAGCTCAGCCGGGTCGGCCAGGTAGCCGCCAACGCCCTTGGCCATGATCGCGTATGCTTCCTGCGGGTGGTCCTTGGTGTACTGCACCGCCTTGTACAGGCCGGCCACCAGCGCCTTGACGTCGTCAGGCTGCTTGTCCACCACGTCGCAGCTCAGGGCCACCACGTCGACGATCACGCCGGGGGTGGTGCTGCTGTCCACCAGCACCTTGCCGGCGTTTTTCTCGCGCACGGTGCTCAGGTGCGGCTCCCAGGTCACGGCGGCCGGCACGCGGCCGGCGATGAAAGCGGTGGCGGCGTCGTCGGCGGTCATGTTCTGGATGGTCAGGTCGCTCATCTTCATGCCGGCGTTTTTCAGCAGGTAGGCCAGCCAGAACTGCGACACCGAGCCCTCGTTGACGGCCACGGCCTTGCCCTTGAGCTGTTGCAGGCTGGTGACGTCCTTGCCCACCAGCACGCCGTCGCCGCCATGGCTTTCATCCAGGGCGGCCACGGCCTTGAAGCAGAACTGCGGGCGGTACTTCAGGATCTCGTCCAGGGTGGAGGCCGAGCCCGAGAGCTTGCCCGAGGCCTGGGCGGCCATGTACATGGAGGCTTCTTCGATGGTGGGCAGCTCGACCGTCAGGCCCTTCTCCTTGAAGTAGCCCAGGTCCTGAGCCAGGTACAGGGTGCCGTAGCCCACCCAGGTGGTGTGGCCGATGGACAGGGTGCCGGCCTGGGCACCGCTGGCGATGCCGGCGGCCAGCGCGGTGAGGGCCAGTGGGCGCACGCAGCGCGATACGAACGACTTGATCATGTGACACTCCCGGAATCTTGGTTTTCTGATGGGTTTCTCGGGGCAGTGGGCGTAACGCCAAAAACATGCAGCGGGTGGGTCTCTGACGGACCTTTTGCCTCAGTGCGGCAGGGTCGATGTTGGCCCATGTGGGCGGGCAGGAAAACGAGGAAATATGTGGTCGCTGGCTAGGAAAAAGGTTGTTCGGCACGAACACGGGCGGGGTGTGACCTAGATGTGGGAGTGGGCTCTGCCCGCGAAAAGAACACCGCGTATCTCCTGTTGTTTACGCGGTGTTCTTTTCGCGGGCAGAGCCCACTCCCACAAGGGTTTTCAGGTTAAATCGCGGTCATCTTGGCGGTAGGCGCATTGGCGGGTTCGAGAATCATCTGCGCCGCCTTCTCGCCAATCATGATGCACGGCGCATTGGTGTTGCCGCTGATCAAGGTCGGCATAATCGAGGCATCCACCACTCGCAACCCCCGCACCCCGTGCACGCGCAACTGCGGATCAACCACCGCCATCGGGTCGCTGCCCATCTTGCAGGTGCCCACGGGGTGGAACACCGTGGCGGCATAGTCGCGCACGTAGTCCAGCAGCTGCGCATCGGTCTGCACCTGGGCGCCGGGCAGCATCTCCTTGCCGCGGATGGCGTCGAACGCCGAATCGGCAAGGATGCGCCTGGCCAGCTTGATGCCTTCTACCAATACGGCCGCATCGCGAGGGTCGCTGAGGAAGTTGAAGTCGATCACCAGCGTGCCGTCCCGATCCAGGCGCAGCTCGCCGATGCTGCCCGGCCGCAGCACGCAGGTGTGCACCGCATACCCATGCCCCCACTCGAACAGCCGCCCGCGATGGCTGCGGTAGCCGGGCACGAAGTGGAACTGCACATCCGGCAGGCCCTCGGCCAGCGGCGTGCGGGCAAAGCCGCCCGCTTCGACGTAGTTGGTGGTCAGCCAACCCTTCTTGCGCATCAGGTAGCGCCACGGCGAGGCCAGGATGGCTGGCAGCGAGCCTGCGGAAAAGCCCAGCGTGAGCGGGCTTTTGGACCGAACGGTCACCAGGCCGTCCAGGTGGTCCTGCAGGTTCTTGCCCACGCCCGGCAGGTCGTGGCGCACCTCGATGCCGGCCTCGGCCAGCTCGGCGGCGGGGCCGATGCCCGAGGCCAGTAACAATTGCGGGCTGCCCAGGGCGCCAGCGCTGAGGATCACTTCGCGACGGGCCTTGAGGTAGGTGTGCACGCCGTCGCTGTCGACCACCACGCCCTTGGCCACGCGCTGTTCCAGCACCACGTTTTTCACCGTGCAGTCGGTGATCACGGTGAGGTTTTCACGCGCCAGCACCGGCGCCACAAAGGCGCGGTAACTGGACAGGCGCCTGGCGTTTTTCTGCGTCAGGTTGTAGATACCGCAACCTTCCAGCCGCGCGCCGTTGAAGTCGTCGTTGCGGCGAATGCCGATGGCTTCGGCGGCTTTGACGAACAGCGCCGACACCGGATTGGGGTCGCGCGCCGCCTCCACGTTCAACTCGCCGCCCGTGCCGTGCAGCGCCGGGTCCTGGCCCAGGCGGTTGTTCTCCGAGTGCTTGAAGTACGGCAGCACGCTGTTCCAGTCCCAGCCCGGCTGCGCCCAGCGGTCGTAGTCGCTGGCGTGGCCACGGATGTAGATCATGCTGTTCATCGAGCTTGAACCGCCCAGGGCCTTGCCGCGCGGGGTATGCAGCGAGCGGTTGCCCAGGTTTTTCTGCGGCGCGGAAAAGAAGTTCCAGCTGTACTTCTTGCTCTTGTACAAGGTGATGGTGCCGGCCGGCGTCTGGATGCGCGGGCTGTTGTCGTGGCTGCCGGCCTCGATCAGGCACACCTTGACCTGCGGGTCGGCGCTCAGCCGGTTGGCCAGCACGCAGCCCGAGGAGCCGGCGCCAACGATGATGTAGTCGTAGTCAGTGTTCATGCGTTTCTCCCGGCCAGCAGCGCGGGGGCGCGGCGACGGCGGCTGAGCAGGTAATAGACCGGCGAGATCACCACCAGCCCCACAATCCAGGAAATGTCGGCGCCGCCCATGGCCTTGGCGACCACCCCGGTGTACAGCTCGGTGGCCATGAACGGCACCTGCACCAGCACGCCCAGCACGTAGCAGCCCACCGCCGTCCAGTTGCAGTAGCCGTAGATGCCGCCGTCGCGACGGAAGAACGAGGCCACGTCGTAGCTGCCGTGGGACACCAGGTAGTAGTCCACCAGGTTGATGGCGGTCCAGGGCACCAGCACGTACAGCAGCAACAGGATGAAGTTGGTGTAGTTGGCCATGAAGTCATCCTGGCCCAGCAGCGCCAGGGCCAGGGAAATGCCGAACAGCACCAGCGCCGTGATGGTGCGCGACAGGGCGCCGGCCGACCATTTCGGCACCAGGGTCTGGCCCACGGTGATGGCCGACAGGGTGCCGCAGTACAGGTTCATGGCGTTGGTGGCGGCGATGCCCACCGAGAACACCGCCACCACCAGGGTGGCGATGGGGCCGGTCATTTCGATCAGGCCGGTGATGATGTCGCCCTCCACGCTCAGGCCGACGATCACGCCCAGGGCCATGGGCAGGATCGAGCCCAGGCAGCAGCCCCAATAGCTGGACCAGAAGGCCGAACGGTCACCGGTGTCGGCGGGCATGTAGCGCGAGTAGTCCGACACGTAGGGCGCGTACGCCAGTTGCCACAGCGCCGCCACCGACAGGGTGCCGAGAAAGCCCGGCAGGTTGAAGCTGTTGCGCTGCAAGAAGTCCGCAGGCAGGCCGTGCACCGCCACGATCCACACGAAGCACAGCAGCAGGATGGCGCCCGACAGGTACGACATCACCCGTGTGTAGCCATGGATCAGCCGGTAGCCGAACACCGTGGCCACCACACTGATCAGTCCCACCAGGACGATGCCCTGGTTGGTGCTGAACAGCGGGTAGCGGCTGTGCAGCGACTGGCCGCCCAGCACCAGGTTGGAGGCGAAGAAGCCCAGGTACATGATCACCACCAGGGCCACCACCAGCAGTGAGCCGTAGGAGCCGAACTGGCCACGGGTCTGCACCATCTGCGGCACGCCCAACTGCGGGCCCTGGGCCGAATGCAGGGCCATGAACACGCCGCCGATCAGGTTGCCCAGGATCAGCCCCAGCAGGGCGGTGAAGAAGGGCAGCTTGAACACGGTCACCGCCAGGGCGCCGGTAACCACGGTCAGCAGCATGATGTTGGAGCCGAACCAGATGGTGAACAGGTCCCGGGCGCGGCCGTGGCGCTGGTCCGGGGCGATGGGCTGGATGGTGCTGAGCTCCAGGGTGGCGGGTTTCGGGGTGGGGTGATTCATGGCATGCGTTCGCTCTATGGGTGGCGGGCAGATAAATCAAGAAAGTGCAGCTGGGTTATTGTTGTTTTGTGTGGGAGCGGGCAGAGCCCGCTCCCACAAGAAAAGGTCAGTGTTGTTGAAGCGTTCAGCGCAACTGGAACCAGGTGGTTTTCAACTGGGTGTATTTGTCGAACGAGTGCAGCGACAGGTCGCGGCCAAAGCCCGATTGCTTGCCGCCGCCAAACGGCACGCACACGTCCAGGGCGTCCACGGTGTTCACCGACACCGTGCCAGCATTCAAACGCCGTGCCACGCGGTGGGCGCGGTTCAGGTCATCGGTCCACAGCGAGGCGGCCAGGCCGTAGATGTGGTCGTTGGCCAGGTGCACGGCTTGGTCCTCATGGTCGAAGGCGCTGATCGCCAGCACCGGGCCGAACACTTCTTCGCGGGCCAGGCGCATGTCGGCGCGCACGTCGGTGAACAGGGTGGGCTGGATGAAATTGTCCGAGCCATTGATGCTCACCCGCTGGCCACCGGCCACGCGCCGTGCGCCGCTGGCCTCGGCGTCGGCAATGTGCTCCATGATGCGCGCCGCCTGGGTGGCGTCGACGATGGCGCCCATCTTGCTGGCCGGGTTCAGTGGGTCGCCGGGTTGCCAGTCGCGGGCCTTGGCGATCATGCGTTCGACAAATTCGTCGTGGATGCTGCGCTCCACCAGCAGGCGCGAGTTGGCCGAGCACACTTCGCCCTGGTTGAAGAAGATGCCGAACGCGGCCTTTTCGGCGGCCAGGTCCAGGTCCTGGCAGTCGGCGAACACCAGGTTGGGGCTTTTGCCGCCGCATTCCAGCCACACCTGCTTGAGGTTGGACTGGGCGGCGTATTGCATGAAGTATTTGCCCACCTGGGTCGAACCGGTGAAGGCCAGGGCGTCGACGTCCGGGTGCAGGCCCAGGGCGCGGCCGGCCTGTTCACCCAGGCCGGTGACCACGTTGAACACGCCCTCTGGGATGCCGGCCTGCAGGGCCAGTTCCACCAGGCGCAGGGCCGAGAAGGGCGACTGTTCGGCCGGCTTGAGGATTACGCTGTTGCCGGCGGCCAGGGCCGGGGCCAGCTTCCAGGCGGCCATGTCCAGCGGGAAGTTCCACGGCACCACGGCGGCGATCACGCCCAGGGCTTCGCGGGTGATGGTGGCCAGGGTGCCGGGGCCGGTGGGGGCCACCTGGTCGTAAAGCTTGTCGAGGCTTTCGGCGTACCAGGCGAACACGTGGGCGGCGCCGGGCACGTCGATGTTCCAGGCGTCCATCACCGGTTTGCCCATGCTCAGGGAGTCGAGCAGGGCCAGCTCTTCGCGGTGGGCCAGGATCAGCTCGGCCAGGCGCAGCAGCACGGCTTTGCGTTCGCGCGGCGCCATGCGCGCCCACGGGCCGTGTTCGAAGGCGTTGCGCGCGGCGCGCACGGCCAGGTCGACATCGGCCTCATCACAGGCGGCCACCTGGGCCAGCAGGGCGTTGGTGGCGGGGTTGATCACGGCGAAGGTTTCGCCTGACAGGGCCGCGTGTGCGTGCCCGGCGATATGCGCGCAGGTGTCGAAGCGTTGGGTTTGGGCCAGGCGTTGCCAGGTGGTGAAGTCAGTCACAGCGGTCTCCAGAATCCAGGGTAGGTAATGGCGTTGACGCGATTTTTCTGCAGTGTGGGAGCGGGCTCTGCCCGCGAAGAAGACACCTCGCAATGCCTGATGCATCGCGGTGTTCGCTTCGCGGGCAGAGCCCGCTCCCACAGATATCGAGCTTCGCTACGCATGGAGGTACTCGGCCAAGCGCACCAGCATCGCGTCACAGGCCTGCAACTGCGCCACGCTGACAAACTCGTCCGGCTTGTGCCCTTGGTCCATGCTGCCCGGCCCGCACACCACCGTTGCGATGCCGATGGCATCGAACAAGCCACCCTCGGTGCCGAACGCCACGGTGCTGAATTCATCCGACCCGCACAGCTGCGCAATCAACTGCGCCGCCTGGCCCTGGCTGTCCGTGGCCAACCCGGGGTAGGCCGACAGTTCGGTGAACGCAATGGCGCTGGCGGCATTGACCGCCTGCATGCGCGGCAGCACGTCCCGATAGGCATAACGCTGCAATCGCTCGGCCACCCGACGCGGGTCATAGGCAGGCAGGGCGCGCACTTCAAAGTCGAAGCGGCAATCCTGGGGCACGATGTTCAGCGCCTTGCCGCCACCGATCACGCCGGTCTGCACGGTGCTGAAGGGCGGGTCGAAGCGTGGGTCGTGCAGCTCTGGCGCGCGCAGATCGGCGCCGATGCGGCCCAGTTCACCGATCAGTTCGGCGGCGTATTCGATGGCGTTGACGCCTTGCGGCGCATAGGCCGAATGGCAGGCGGCGCCGTGCACGTCGCAGCGCATGGCCAGCTTGCCCTTGTGGCCCAGCACCGGTTTGAGTTCGGTGGGCTCGCCGATGATGCACAGCACGGGTTTGTGCGGCCGTTGCGCCAGCTCCGCCAGCAATGAACGCACGCCCAGGCAGCCCACTTCTTCGTCGTAGCTCAAGGCAATGTGCACGGGCATGCGCAAGGGCGCCGCCAGCAACTGCGGCACGGCGGCCAGCACACAGGCGATATAGCCCTTCATGTCGGCCGCGCCGCGGCCGAACAGCTTGCCGTCACGTTCGCTCAGGGTGAAGGGCGGCATGCTCCAGGCCTGGCCGTCCACCGGCACCACGTCGGTGTGGCCGGACAGCACAATGCCGGGCCGATCATCGGGCCCTAGCGTGGCGAACAGATTGGCCTTGCTGCGGGTCTGGTTGAAGATCAATTGGCAGGGCACGTCGTACCCGGCGAGGTAGTCGCGCACGTACTCGATCAGTTGTAGGTTGGATTCGCGGCTGGTGGTGTCGAACGCAATCAGGTCGGCCAGCAGGGCGCGGCTATTCATCGCCGGGTACGCCATAGCTGGGGGCCTTGGTGGGGTCCAGGGCGCGGGTCAGGTAGTCCTGCAACTGCGGGCGGTAGGCGTGCCAGAGCGTGGCCAGTTCGTCCAGCGGCGCCTCATCGGCCCAGTCCACGCGCAGGTCGACGATGGGCCAGGTCAGCTCACCCACCACCACCAGGGCGGCCGAATGCACCGGGCCGGCCTCGCCACCGGCGGCCACGGCGGCCTGCATGGCGGCCAGCAGGCGGTCGGCCAGTTGGCCTTCGCTGGTTTCGAAGGTGCGTACCAGGGTGTCGATCACCGCGCGGTCGGCCAGCATGTTGCCGGCGCCCACGCACTGCTCGCCGACCACGGCGTTGTGGGTGCCCAGGGTTTCGCTGCCGCTGAAGTGCGCGGCGTTGCCCAGGTGGTCCAGGGCGGTGACCTGGCGGTATTGGCTGTAGCCGTTGCTGGTCAGCGCCTTGTCCAGCGCCTGGGCCGGGGTGAGGCCGTGCTCCAGTTGGTCAAGCACCTGCGGGCCGAGGGCCGGCAGGGTGATGTTCTGGGTGGACACCGCGCCCACGCCTGGGCGCAGCCACGGGCAGCGGGCGCCCACGGCGATGCTGGAGGAGCTGATGGCAATGCCCAGTTGGCCGGTTTCGGCGCAGCGGCCGACGATGGAAAACGTCATGGGGGAGGGTCCTGTTGAGTGCTCAAGACCATTGTGGGCATGGGGCTTTGCGGGGCGAAACGAGGATTTTTGTGGTGCTTGGCCAATAAAAAACTCTTTAGCCCTGAACATTTTTGTGGGAGCGGGCTCTGCCCGCGAAGGTCACACCGCAAAGGTCCTGGCGAACCGCGGTGCCTGCTTCGCGGGCAGAGCCCGCTCCCACAACAGACCTTACAGAATCCCGATCTCGCGAGCCGTACGGTCCACCGCAATCCGCGTCTTGTCCACCAGTTCATCCAGCTCCAGCCGCGTGGCCACCAGCGCCGGCGCCATGATCATCCGGCCCAGGGTGGAGCGTATGATCACGCCTTCCTCAAAGCCAATGGTGCGGCAACGCCAGGCAATGTCGTTCTCGTTGGCAAAGCGCTTGCGCGTCGCCTTGTCCTCGGCAAACTGCAATGCCGCGACCAGGCCAATGCCCTGCACTTCACCCACCAGCGGGTGATTGCCGAACACCTCGCGCAGGGTGTTCTGCAGGTACGGGCCAGTGTCGGCCTTGACCTGTGCCACCACGCCTTCATCGCGCAGGGCCTTGAGGTTGGCAATGGCCACCGCCGCCGCCACCGGGTGCCCGGAATAGGTCAGGCCATGGGCGAACACACCGCCGCGCTCCACCAGCGCCTCGGCCATGCGCCGCGACAGGATCAGCCCGCCCATGGGGATGTAGCCCGAGGTCAGGCCCTTGGCGATGGACAGGGTGTCAGGCTCGAAGCCCAGCGCCTGGTGGGCGAACCATTCGCCGGTGCGGCCAAAGCCGCCGATGACTTCGTCGGCGCACAGCAGCACATCGTATTTGCGGCAGATGCGCTGAATCTCCGGCCAGTAAGTGGCGGGCGGAATGATCATGCCGCCAGCGCCTTGGAAGGGTTCGGCGACGAAAGCCGCGACCTTGTCGGCGCCCAGTTCCAGAATTTTGTCTTCCAGTTGGCGCGCGGCGCGCAGGCCGAACTCCTCGGGCGTCAGGTTACCCTCGTGGGCAAACCAGTACGGCTCGTCGATGTGCGCCACGTCCGGCACGGTGCCGCCCATGTCGTGCATGAACTTCATCCCGCCCAGCGCCGTGGCGGCCAGGGTGGAGCCGTGGTAGCCGTTCCAGCGGCCGATCATCACCTTTTTCTCGGGCTGGCCCATCACCTGCCAGAACTTGCGCACGGTGCGGATCAGCACCTCGTTGGCCTCGGAGCCGGAGTTGGTGTAGATGGCGTGGCTGTAGTGGCCGGGCAGCAGGCTGAACAGCAGTTCCGACAGTTCGATCACGGCCGGGTGGGTGGTGTGGAAAAACATGTTGTAGTAAGGCAGCTGTTCCAGCTGCTGGCTGGCCGCAGCAGCCAGGTCCTTGCGACCGTAACCGAGGTTGGTGCACCACAGGCCCGACATGCCGTCCAGGTAGCGCTGGCCTTCGTTATCCCACAGGTTCAGGCGCTCACCGCGCACCATCACCCGCGGGCCTTCGGCGTTCAGGGCCTTCTGGTCGACGAAGGCGTGGATGTGGTGGGCAGCGTCGGCGGCCTGGTAGTCGAGGGTGCTGCGGGGCTGAGTGGACATCGCATGGCTCCTGTGGCGGCAAGGGAAGTGGGATAATTATTTTCACGCAAAAATATTTTTGTAAACAAAATATTTTTCAGGAAAAAGACAAACCGTTACCCTAAGGCCTTCAGTGCCGCCACCCAGAGCCTCCATGACCGGATTACGCGAAAGACAGAAAGAACAGCGCCGCCAGGTCATCGCCGAGGCGGCCCTTGAGCTGTTCAAAGACCAGGGTTTCGCTGCCACCACGCTTGAGCAGATCGCCAACCGTGCGGGCGTGTCGGCGCCCACGGTGGTCAACTATTTTGGCGGCAAGCAGGAGATTCTGCTGACGCTGCTCAAGGGGCCGGACCAGCTGGCGATGCAGGAAGCGCGGGCGCACCTGGACGATCACAGCGACCCGTTGGAAGCCCTGTGTGAACTGGAAGGGCTGATGACCCGCTACCAGTTGCAGGCCATGCCTGCGACCCTGTGGCGCGAGTTGGCACCGTTCCTGTTCACCGGTGAATTCGCCGCCGTGCTGCAACCATGGAACGACGCGGTGGTGGCCGAAACGCGTGCGCTGCTGGGGCACTTCCAGCGCCTGGGCAAACTGCGCGCGGGGGTGGACATCGAGGTGGCGGCGACGGTGTTCAACCAGTACGCCAACCTGGCATTCATCCGCCTGGCCACGGAGCCCGCGCCCGATCGCACCGCCCATGCCGCACACATGCGCGCCATGCTCGGCCTGCTGTGCCATGGCCTGCTGGCCTGACCCCCCCCTAGCTTTTTCCTGCCCTGCAACCACAAAAAACCTCATTTCGCCAAACCCCGTCCTTGCACAGAATGCGCTCAAGAGCATCCCGGCCGAACCGACTCGGCCCGCTTTCGAGAAGGACACACACATGACAGTGGCAACCGTGGAAATCGATACGCTCATCGTCGGCGCCGGCCAGGCCGGTGTGGCCATGAGCGAGCACCTGAGCAAGCTGGGCGTGCCGCACCTGGTGCTGGAGCGCAACCGTATCGCCGAGCGCTGGCGCACCGGCCGCTGGGATTCGCTGGTGGCCAACGGCCCCGCCTGGCACGACCGCTTTCCGGGCATGGAATTCGATGACCTGAGCCCCGACGGCTTCGCCCCCAAAGAGCGCGTGGCCGATTACTTCGAAGCCTACGCCCGCCAGTTCAACGCGCCGATCCGCACCGGCGTGGACGTGAAGAAGGTGCAGCGCAACGTCGGCCGCCCCGGTTTCACCGTCGAGACCAGTGAAGGCATCATCGAGGCTCGACGCGTGGTGGCCGCCACCGGCCCGTTCCAGCGCCCGGTGATCCCGCCGATCGCGCCGCAGAATGTTGCGCTGACGCAGATGCACTCCGCCGATTACCGCAATCCCCGGCAGTTGCCCGAAGGCGGCGTGCTGGTGGTGGGCGCCGGTTCTTCCGGCGTGCAGATCGCCGATGAACTGCGCCGCGCCGGCCGTGACGTGTACCTCTCGGTGGGCCAGCACGACCGGCCGCCGCGCGCCTACCGTGGCCGCGATTTCTGCTGGTGGCTGGGTGTGCTGGGCGAGTGGGACGCGGCGGCCATGAAGCCGGGCCGCGAGCACGTCACCATCGCCGTCAGCGGCGCCCATGGTGGCCGCACCGTGGACTTCCGCGAGCTGGCGCAGCAGGGCATGACGCTGGTCGGCCTGACCCAATCCTTCGACGGCACCACTGTGAGCTTCCAGCCGGACCTGACCGACAACCTCAACCGTGGCGACGACAACTACCTGAACCTGCTCGATGCCGCTGACGCCTACATCGAGCGCAACGGCCTCGACCTGCCGCCGGAGCCCGAGGCGCGCCGCCGTTTCCCCGATGCCGCCTGCATCAGCCAACCGTTGCTGAAACTGGACCTGCCGGCCGCCGGTGTCACCACCATCATCTGGGCCACCGGCTTTGCCACCGACTACAGCTGGCTGGCCGTGGACGCCTTCGACGCCAACGGCAAGCCGGCCCACCAGCGCGGTGTGTCCACCGAGCCTGGCGTGTACTTCCTGGGCCTGCCGTGGCAGTCACGTCGGGGGTCGTCCTTCATCTGGGGCGTGTGGCATGACGCCAAGTACATCGCCGACCAGATCGCCATCCAGCGCCAGTACGCCGCCTACCATCGCGACGCCACCCAGCGGCAGGCCAAGGCCGTCGAACAGCCCACCGTCAGCGCCTGAATTTTCCAACGACTTTGAGGAGTACTGCATGCCCACCCATACCCGCATCCGCATGTTCAACACCAAGGAAACCTACCCCAACCAGTCGCTGGACAACGACCTGTGCCAGGCCGTGCGCGCCGGCAACACCGTGTACGTACGCGGCCAGGTGGGTACCGATTTCGAGGGCAACCTGGTGGGCCTCGGCGACCCGCGTGCCCAGGCCGAGCAGGCGATGAAGAACGTCAAGCAATTGCTGGAAGAGGCGGGCTCGGACCTGTCGCACATCGTCAAGACCACCACCTACCTGATCGACCCGCGCTACCGCGAGCCGGTGTATCAGGAGGTGGGCAAGTGGCTCAAGGGCGTGTTCCCGATTTCCACGGGGCTGGTGGTGTCGGCGCTGGGGCAGCCGCAGTGGTTGATGGAGATTGATGTGATTGCCGTCATCCCGGATTGACGCAGCGGCCTCATCGCGGCCAAGGCCGGCTCCTACCACGGACAGCGTAGGAGCCGGCCTTGGCCGCGATGCAGGCGACGTCGTTCCAGAGGAAAGAAATCCATCGTCAGGTCAGCATCGACGACTTGAACAACCGCTTGCGATCAATGCTCTTGCCCGACAGCATGAACTGCCCCATGCCCTGGTAATGCAGGGTCTCGGGGTGGGCAGGCGAGGGCGCCACATGGGCTTTCACCACCTCGAAGATAAACAGGTTGTAGCCATCCACCATCGCATCGTCATGCAGCTTGCACTCGAAGTTGGCATGACACTCCTCGATCAACGGCGCCTTGACGCTGCTGGCCTCGCCGGCCGTCAGGCCAAAGTGCTCGAACTTGTCCACCTCGGTGCCCGAGCAATTGCCGATCCCCACCACCGTATCCACCATCGACGCCTCGGGCAGGTTGATCACGCACTCGCCGCTGTTGCGCACCATCTGGAAGGAATGATTGGCGCTGGACACCACGCAGCCAATCAGCGACGGGGTGAACTCCATCACCATGTGCCAGCCCAGGGTCATGATGTTGGTCTGATCCTGCCATCGGGATGACAACAGCACGATGGGGCCGGGTTCCAGGAAGTGGCGGACGTTGGATACAGGGAAGGATTGTTTGCGGGTGGGCATCGTGATCTCCGGGATGGGTTGATCTCCCTACCTTCGGCACCCCGAAGCCCAAACAATTCCGTAGCCGCTGCCGCCAGGCTGCGCTGGCCCCGTGCCTCACTCGAGATATTCAGGGCTGACACCAGCCAGCGCAGCCTGGCGGCAGCGGCTACGGGCGATACTCTGAATAAATTGGATCCGGCCGAACGGTAGTCTCAGGCTATCGACCGAGTGATGGCACACTGATATATTTGCGCCATCACTCACTCACCTCAGCGTGCAGAAATGAACCCCCTCAAGTCGCTCCTGGCAGCCTGTGTGCTGCTCAGCGGGTGCAATGGAATGCCGACCGCTTACACCACGGACCCCGTCTATGATCAAGCCTTCGTCGTTCACTCAGGGGGGCCTTTGCCCTTTATGCTGATGGGCACGGCGGTGCAGTGGAACGCCGATTATGCGGTTACGGTGAAACACATTCCATACCTGCCGGGCGCCGTCTATCAGGGCCAGGCCGATGTGCAGTTCTTCCGCCACAAGGCCGACGGTGCGCCGCTGTGGCGCGCCTATGTGCCGGGCGAGACGCTGACGGCGGTGGGCTTCAATTCCCTCTACGTGCCCGTGAAAGGCCAGGGCCGCGCGCTGTCGGCGATGGTGCGGCTGGACGCGAAGGAAGGCAACGTGATGTATGCCACCAATGACGCCCCCACGGCCAAGGGCATGTCCGGCGGGCCGGTGTTTGCGGCCGACGGCAAGGTGGTGGGGATCAACGTGGCGTACCTGACCGAGGGCGACCTGGCGGGGCTCAAGCGCAAGGACCTGGCGGGTGAGCAGCGGGTGAGTATTTTCCTGCCGTATGCCGAGATTACGCGGGAGTGGAACCGCTACCTGGCGCAGTCGCAGCCGTTGAAGGACACCACCAACCTGGCCAGCCGCTGATACTACAGCCTATGGTTTTGTGCAGTCAGTGCTGGCCTCATCGCGAGCAAGCTTTGCTCCCACAGTGTTGTGCCCTACACCTGTATCCGGCTCAATACTGTGGGAGCAAAGCTTGCTCGCGATGAGGCCGGCGCAGGTAGCTCGCACTCTCCTGATCAGCGCTCGCGCAACGCTTCTCGGGCGCGGTTCAACGGCTTGATCAAGTAATCCATCACCGTCTTCTCGCCCGTACGAATGTCCACCGTGGCAATCATCCCCGGCACGATCGCAAAGGTCTTGCCGGCCTTGTTGCGCAACACATCCGAGGCGGTGCGGATAAACACCCGGTAGTAGAACACCTCCGGCTTGGCCTCATCCTGAATAGTGTCCGGGCTGATGGTCACCACCTTGCCGTCCAGGCTGCCGTAGATCGAGTAGTCATAGGCGGTGATTTTCACCTTCGCCTCCTGGTCAGGGTGGATGAAGGCAATGTCGCGCGGCGAAATGCGCGTCTCGATCAGCAACTGCTCATCCAGCGGCACGATCTCCATTAATTTGCCGTTGGGCGGTATAACGCCGCCCACGGTGGTCACCTCGATGTCCTTGACGATGCCGCGCACCGGCGAGCGCAGGGTCAGGCGCTCCAGCGAATCGTTGCGGCCACGGATGATGGCCACCAGCATGTCCGCCTCGGCGTTGGCCTTGGCCAGGTCTTCGCGGGCGCGCACCATGTAGTCCGAGCGCGCTTCGGTGGCCTTGAGCTCCAGCTCCGAGCGCTGGCGGTTGAGGCGCAGCACCTCGACGCGGCTGGAGGCGCCGATCTTGGCCAGGTTTTCGGTGATCTCCAGTTCGCTGCGCACCAGGCGCAATGACTCCTGGATACCGGCCAGGGTCGACTCAAGGCCACGACGGCGAGTGGTGTACAGCGCGGTCTCGGCGCTGATCAGGTCGGGATAGGCTTGCAGCGATTCGGCGAACTTCAAAGGCGTGTCGTTGACCTCGGCCTGCAGGCGGTTGACGCTGGCCAACGCCGCGCGGTACTTGGCCTCGCTTTCGCCGACGTTGGACTGGTTCTTCACCGGGTCCAGTTGCGCCAGCACCTGCCCGCGCTCCACCAGCGCGCCTTCGGTGACGTTGAGTTGCTGGACAATGCCGCCTTCCATGGACTGGATCACCTGCTCGTGGGAGCTGGGGATCACCTTGCCGGTGCCGGTCGACACCTCCACCACCTGGAACCAGTAGGCCCAGGCAAAAAAGCACGCCAGCATCAGCGCGCAGCCCCAGATCACCCGCGTGCCGCGTACCAGCCCGCGATCGTCCTCGCCGTCCAGGTAGGACGCGTGTTCGTAAGTGCTCATGCCTGGGCTCCCTGGGGTTGCTTGAGGCGGGCGAGGGCGGCGTCGCGGTGGTCGTCGATGACGATGCGCCCGCCGTCCACCACGATGATGCGTTCCACCAGTTGCAGCAGGCTGACCCGGTGGGTGGCGACGATCAGGGTGCGGCCCTGGCAGAAGGTGCCCAGCTGTTCCAGCAGGCGCCGTTCGGTGATGTCGTCGAGGCTGGCGGTGGGCTCGTCCAGCAGCAGCACTTGCGGCTGGCGCAGCAGCAGGCGTGACAGCAACAGGCTTTGTCGCTGGCCGCCGGACAGCCCTTGGCCGCCTTCCAGAATCACGTGGTCCATGCCTTTGGGCAGTTGCCGCACGAAGTCCAGCGCGCCGGTGTGTGACAGCGCGGCGAGGATTTCCTGATCGCTGGCCTGGCCTGCGCCCAGGGTGATGTTGTCGCGCAGGGTGCCGTGGAACAGCCGCGCATGCTGGGGCAGCAGGCCAACGTCGCGGCGCAGGTCGGCGGGGTCCAGGTGGGCCAGGGCGATGCCGTCCAGGGTAGTTTCGCCCGTGCTCAAATCCATGGCCCCGGCCAGGGCTTGCAGCAGGGTGGACTTGCCGGCGCCGTTGCGGCCCAGCACGGCGATGTGTTCACCGGGGCGGATGGTCAGGTTGATGCCGCTCAGGGCAGGCGAGGCGTCTTCGCTGTAGCGGAAGCCGGCCTGCTTGAACTGGTACTCGCCGCGAATCGCCGGCAGGTGCACGCGCTGGCTGCCCGGTGGGTGGTCCACGGGCAGTTGCATCAGGCGGTTCAGGCCTTCCAGGGCCACCTTGGCCTGTTGCCAGCGGGTCAGCACGTGGGTGAGCTGGGCCATGGGCGCCATCATCCGCGATGACAAAATCGAGGCGGCCACCAGACTGCCGGTGGTCAGGTCGCCGGCGATGACCATGGGCGCGCCGAACACGATGACCACGGCGAACACCGCGCTTTGCACGTTCTGGGTCCAGGCCACCAGGCTGTTGGTGAGGGTGCGCAGGCGCAGGCTGCTTTCGGCCGAGGCGGCGTTGTAGTGGTTCCATTGCTGCTGAAAGCGCTGCTCGGCCTGCAACGCCTTGATGTCGTCCAGGCCCTGGATGGCTTCCACCAGCATGGCGTTGCGCAGCGCGGCTTCGCGCATGGACTCGTTGGCCAGGCGCGCCAGCTTGCGCTGGGCGAACACCCCGGGCAGCACCATCAGGATCAGCGCCACGATGGGGATGGCCACCAGCGCGCCGCCGATCAGGTAGAACACCAGCAAAAACAGGAAGAAGAACGGCAGGTCGGCCAGCGCCGTGGCGGTGCTGGAGGTGATCAGGTCGCGGATCTGCTCAAGCTCGCGCAGTTGCGAGATGAACGAGCCGGTGGACCGCGGTCGGGCTGAGTTGCGCAGGCGCAGGGCGTGACCGAACACCAGGTCGGAGACGCGCAGGTCGGCGCGCTTGCCCAGCAGGTCGGTGATGCGCAGGCGCATGATGCGCATCACGAAGTCGAACACCACCGCCAGCAGCACGCCGCCGAACAGCACGTACAGGGTGGGCAGCGACTCGGCCGGGATCACCCGGTCGTACACCTGCATGGAGAACAGCACCCCGGCCATGCCCAGCAGGTTGGCCACCAGCGAGGCGATCATTACCTGGGTGTAGGGGCGCAGGTCGCGCAGCACGATGCGTCGGAACCAGCGCTCGTCGAAGGGTTTCACATAGTCGTCGGTGCGCACGTCGCTGAGCACCTGGGTGGGCCGCAGCACCACGGTGCGCACGGCTTCGCCGGCCAGGGTGGCCGGGTCGATGCGGCTTTGCAGGCCCTGGTCGCCACTGAAGACGATCCCCAGTTCGCCCTCGGCGCCCACGCTTTCCACCACGCCCACCTGGCCGTCGCGCAGTTGCACGATCAATGGCGCGCGCCAGCGGCTCAGGCTGCGGCGGTCGAAGCCGGCGAACTTGACGCTCAGGCCCGCCTGGCGCGCCATGTGCCGCACCACGTCTTCCAGGCGGGCGTCGGGCTGCTGCGAGGCAATGCGGATGCTTTCCGGTGACACGTCCAGGCGGTAGTGGCGGGCGATGGTCAGCACCGCTTCCAGCCAGGGCGCGTAGTCGGCGCGTGGCGGTGGCGGGGCGGAGTCGTGGGGGATGACGATGGCGTCGGTCATGGCAGGATCTCCACGTGCTGGATGGTGCTGTGGTCGATGCCGAAGGCGCGGCGCAGGCCGCCGCTGTTGTACAGGCAATCGATTTGCAGGCGGCGCATGTCGGCCACGGTGTTTTCCAGGTCAAAGCGCGACTGGTAGATCTCCTGCTCAGCGTTGAGCAGGTCCAGCAGGGGCCGGGTGCCCAGCTCCAGGTACTGCTTGCCGTACAGCTCGCGGGCCTGGCGGATGCTGGCTTCGCGGGTTTGCAGGGCGCCCAGGCGGCGGTCCAGGCTGCTGGTCTGCGACTGGGCTTCGGTCAGGCCCTGGCGGGCTTGCAGGCGCGCGGCGTCCTCGGCGGAGTCGGCAGCCGTCAGGGCGTGGCCGGCGGCGCGGGTGCGGGCGCTGGTGGCGCCGCCCTGGTAGATCGGTACTTCAAGGTTGAGGAAGATGCCCGCCTGGGTGCGTTTGACGTACGGGTCGTCCTTGTTGAAGTCGTTGTCCAGGTTCTGGGTCAGCGACGGCTCCAGCGACAGGGTGGGGTAGGCCTGGGCCTTGGCGTTGGCCAGTTCGGCCTGGGCCTGGGTGCGCTGGGCCACGGCGGCCAGCACGCCCGGCAGGGCGTCGCCGCTGTCGGGGGCCTGGCAGGACTGGTTCAGGCCGGGGGCGAAGGCGTCGGTGACCTGGGGCACGCTGCGGCGCCCCAGCAGGTTGGCCAGGGTGGTTTGCCAGCGTGAATACTGCGCCTTGTAGTCCTGCAACGTGGCCATGCCACCCTGGGCCCGGGACTGCGCCTGCACCACGTCGGAGCGGGTGCTGGCGCCCATGTCGCTGCGCTGCTGGGCCAGGTCGACGATGTCGCCGATGCCGTGGATCTGGTCGCGGGCGGTGGCCAGCAGGTGCTGATAGCGCTGCACTTCGATATAGGCGTAGGCGGTGTCGCGGGCCACCTGGTCGATGGCCAGCAGGATATTGGCCTGGCTTTGCGCGGCCTTGGCGCGTGCGGCGTCGACGCTGCTGTCGACCTTGCCGAAGTCGTAGAGCATCTGTTTGAGGGAAATGCTGATGGCCTGGGTGTTGCGGCTGCCGTCATAACCATTGTCGTAGCCGCCCTTGATGCCGCCGGTCACCTGCGGGTAGTAGCCGGCCTGGGCGACGTTGATGTTCTCGCCCTGCTGCATCAGCGTGCCGACGGCCTCGGCGATACTGGGGTGCCAGTCCACGGCCACGCGGATGGCCTGTTCCAGGCCCAGGGTCTGTTCGCTGGCGTTGACCGCCTGCGGTGGTGGTTGCGTGCGCCGCGCAGGCGGCTGGTTTTGCAGTTTGGTAGGGCTGATGACACTGAGCCCGGGTTCCAGGTGATCGTCGGCGCTGGCCGAGGTCGTGATGCAGTGTTGCAGGCCGACGGACAACAGGACCGCCGACAACTTCAAGAGGCGAACTGGCTTCACGTGGTTCCCTTACTGTTATTGATGTCTTCCCTAAAAACACACAAAGCATCCCACTCGGTCTAACAGGCCATGGCACGTTGCAACCAATGTGGGACCGGGCTCTGCCCGGGAAGCGCCGCGCGGGCGGCGCGCGATCTCACGACCACCCCACCATTCAAGACATGCACCTCCAAGCCTCACCGCGCGCCTCTATGCCTGTGGGACCGGGCGAAGCTCGGGAAGAGGCCAGCCAGGCCCCCCGAGTCGTGCGCTTCCCGAGCTTCGCCCGGTCCCACAAGGCTGCGGCGCAACTGGCGGGTGCCTGCCTTGAGTGCTGTGGCGCTCATGAGATCGCGCGCCGCCCGCGCGGCGCATCGCGACCAAGGTCGGCTCCTACAGTTGTTGCAACGTGCCATGGCCTGATCCACCGAGGTTTTAGCCTCTGTCATACAACATGCACCCCACTCTGCACCCACAGGTGATGACTGGGATCTTCCTGCGGCGTGTACTGGGTATAGTTCACTCCGCCGGATTGTTCACTGGCATCGGCCACCCAGGTGCTGCCGGTCATGTGCACGGTGTCGTTGCTGTCCCCCTTGATGATGAGTTTGTCGGCGCCCGTCTCGGTCACGGCGATCAGGTCGGACAGGGTCAGCGTCAGGTTCACCGAGCTGGTGGTGTTGAGGTCCAGGATCTCGATGTTGTGGATGCGGCTGGCCAGGGTGCCCAGGTCGATGGTGGCGTCGCCGCCGCCCCACACCAGGGTGTCGGTGCCGGTGCCGCCGTCCACCGAGGTGAAGTTCTGGTCGTGGATGATCAGCGTGTCGTTGCCGGCGCCGCCGTTGAGGGTTACCGCGCCGCCGTGGCCGGCGTCCAGGGTGTCGTTGCCGCTGGTGCCCTGGATGACCTCGGTGGTGGCGGCCACGGTGGCGGTTGCCGCCGCGGTGTCGTCACTCACCAGGGCCAGGGCCGAGAACGTGGCCACGGCCCCGGCCTGGTTGAGGTTGACGGTCAGGGTGGCAATGTCGGTGGCACCGTTGGGGTGGGTCAGCTCGTAGGTGAACACGTCCGAGTGGCCGATCACCGCATCGGTCGACCCGGCGTTGAGGGTGTACACGTAGCTGCCGTCGGCGTGCACCAGCAAGGTGCCGTAGGTGCCGGTCAGGGTGGTGCCGTTGTAGCCGGGCACCACGTAGTTGCCGGCCAGCAGCACGCTGAGCACGGTGTAGGCCGAGCCCAGCACGTCGGCGCCACCGCCGGCGGTGTCGGTCAGCAGGTTGCCGGTGACCGGCGTGTAGGTGCTGACCACGTTCTGGTTGGTGTAGGTGGCGGCGGCGGTGACGCTGGTGGTGATGCTGGTGGCCACGGCTAGGCCGCCCAGTACCACTTTCACTTGGTAAGTGCCTGCGGTCTGGTCGTCGACGTTCACCGTGTAGTTGCCGCCGCCGATGCCCACCAGGGCGCCGCCGCTGACGGTTTTCACCACCACGTACTGGCCGGTGCTGACATTGAGCTTGGAGATGGTCACCGTCAGGCTGCCGGCCACGCTCAACAGGTTGCTGGCGTTGAGGGTGATGGTCAGGTCGGTGACGGTGTTGGCGGCCACGGTGGTGGTGTAGGTGGCGTTGCCGCCGCCCACCAGCGTGGTGAGCGTGCCCAGGGTGGTCGTGGTGGTGACCTCCTTGGCCGCCAGGGTGATGCTGGTGTTGGCCACGTCATAGGTGGCGTCCACCACCGTGGCGGGGCTGGCCAGGTTGGTGTTACTCCAGACCTCGGTGGCCTGCGGGCTGTCGATGCGCACGTACAGGGTGGCGGTGGCGGCGGTGCCGTTGGCCAGCAGCAGTTGGTAGTTGAACGTGTCCACCTGGCCGACGCTGGTGACGCTGCCGTTGGGGGTGTAGGTGTAGCTGCCGTCAGCGTGGATCACCAGCGTGCCGTACAGCCCTTGCACCGTGGTGCCGGCGCCGCTGGCGGCGGTGACCCAACTGCCGGCCTTGGAGATCTGCAGCACGGCGGCATTGTTCGGCCCCAGGCTGTCGGCCACACCGGTGGTGCCGATGTCGGTGATCACGTTGCCGGTGGTGACCGCGCCGGCCGCCCCGGTGAACTGGGTCAGGCTGGTGGTCTGCGCGGCAAAGTCGGTAGTAACCGTGGTCAGCACGCCGATGCCGGTGCTGGACACCACCAGTCGATAATCACCGGCCAGCAGCGAGCCGATCTTGGCCTGCACCTGTTGCGAGCCCAGGGTCAGCAGGTCCAGCAGGCCGCCGTTGCCGTTGACGTCCAGGGTCACCCAGGCGCCGCTGGCGTTCTTCACCTGCAGGGTATAGACCACGCCGTTGAGCAGCGATACCAGGCTGCTGGCGGTCAGGGTCAGTGTCGGGATGACACTGGTGCCCGCGCCCACGGTGAAGGTATAGGTCTTGCTGAACCCGGAGAGCAGGGTGGTGAAGGTGTCGGCGGCATGGGTGGTGGAGGTCACCGGGCTGATGTTGACCGTGGCCACCGCCAGGTCGTTGCTGGCCACCAGCGGGATGTTGGCGTCGATGTTGGCCACCGTCAGGGTGGCGGCGCTGGAGACGTTGCCACGGGCGTCGGCGAGGTTGACGGTCAGGGTTTCGCCATGGTTCTGCGCGCTGCTGAGGGTGACGCTGAACGTACCGCCGCTGCCCACGGTGGCGGTGCCCAGCACCGTGCCCGAGGCGGCTTTCACCGTCACCGTGCTGCCGACTTCGCCGCTGCCGGTCAGGGTCAGGCCGTTGGTGGTCACGGCAAGGCCGGTGGCGGCTGCCGGTGGGGTCAGGTCCGGCGCGGTCGCCGTCGCGGCCACCGAGACGTTGCCGCTGGGGTCGGCCTGGGTAACGCTCAGCACCTGGCTGTTGATCTGCGCGGCGATGGCCACCGAGAAGGTGCCGTTGGCCGCCACGGTGCCGGTGCCCAGCACGGTGCTGCCCAGCAGCACCTTGACGGTGGAACCGGCCACGCCAGTGCCGGTGACCAGGGTGCCGCTGGCGTTGACCAGCACGCCCGTGGGCACGCCGGGGGCGGTGGTGTCCGGCGCGGTGACGCTGGTGCCGGCCGAGACGTTGGTGGCCAGGTCGGCCAGGCGCACGGTCAGCACCTGGCCGTCCAGTTGCGCGGTGGTCAGGGTGACGGTGAAGGTCCCGCCCAGGCCGACGATGCCAGTCCCCAGCGTGGTGCCGGCGGCGTTGGTGACCGTGACGGTGGCGCCGATCTCGCCGCTGCCGGTCAGGGTCAGGCCGTTGGCCGCCAGCGCCACGCCGGTTGGCGCAGCGGGCGCCTGGGTGTCCCCGGCGGTAAGGCTGGCGGTGGGCGAAACGTTGCCCGCGGCGTCAGCCTGTTTGATGCTCAGGGCCTGGCCGTTGAGCTGGGCGCTGCTCAAGGTGACGGTGAAGGCGCCCGCCGAGTTGACCACGGCGGTGCCCAGGGTAGTGCTGCCGCTGGTGACGGTCACCGTGGCACCGGCCTCGCCGACGCCGGTCACCTGCAGGCCGCTGGCGCTCAGCGCCAGGTTGCTCAAGGCTGCCGGTGGCGTGGTGTCTGCGGCGGTCAGGGTGGCGTTGGTGGAGACGTTGCCAGCCACGTCGGCCTGGCTGACGGTGAGGGTCTGGCCGTTGGTCTGGGCGCCGCTCAGGGCCACGGCGAAGCTGCCGTTCACCACCAGGCCCGAGCCCAGCACGTTGCCCGCCGCGTCGCGCACGGTCACCGTGGCGCCGCTTTCGCCGCTGCCCGACAGCAGCAGGCCCGTGCCGTTGAGGACCAGCAGGGTGGGGGCGGCGGGCGGCGTGGTGTCCGGGGCGTTGACGGTGGCGTTGCTGGACACGTTGCCGGCCGCGTCGGCCTGCACGGCATTGATCAGCTGGCCGTTGGTGAGCGCCGTGCCCAGGGTGATGGTGAAGGTGCCGCTGGCGCCGACGATGCCGGTGCCCAGCGGCGCGCCGGTGCTGGAGGTGAGCGTCACGGTGGCGCCCACTTCACCATGGCCGGTCACCAGCAGGCCTGCGCCATTGACCACCAGGCTGTTGAGCGGGTCCGGTGCCGAGGTATCGGCCGCCACCACCGAGCTGGGCAGCGACGCACCGCCCAGGGTCGTGGTGGCCGTGACGGACAGGGTCTGGCCGTTGGTTTGTGCCGTGTTGAGGGTGAGCGTGAATACCCCGCTGCCGGGGGTAGTGGTGGTGCCCAGCACGCTGCCGGCGGCGTTGTAGACGGTGATGGTGCTGGACGCGGTGGCCACACCGGTCAGGGTCAGGCCGTCGGCGGCCAGCACCAGGTTGGCCGGTGCGTCGGGTGCCGGGTTGACCGGTACGGTCAGGTCGCTGCCCTGCGACTCGTTGCCGGTGGCGTCGGTGAGCTTCACCGTCAACACGGCATTGGAGGCGATGCCCGGGGCCAGGTTGATGGTAAAGGTGCCGTTGGCACCAACCGCGCCATTGCCCACCACGGTGCCGCTGGCATTGGTGACCACCACCGTGGCGTTGACCTCGCCGCGCCCGGCCAGCACGCTGTGGTCAGCGCTGATGCTCAGGTCGGTCGCCGCCGTGGGTGCCAGGGTATCGGCGGTGGTGTAGACCAGCGCCACGGAGTGGTTGTTGGCCCCGTCGGTGGCCACCACCGACAGCACCTGACCGTTGTTTTGCACCGGGCTCAGAGTGATCTGGAACACGCCGTTACCGTCGGTGGTGCCGGTGCCTACCTGGGTACCGGCGGCATTGGTGACGGTGATGACGCTGCCAATCTCGGCCCGGCCGTTGAGGGTAGCGCCGCTGTTGGTCAGCGAGTCGATGATGGGCTGCGCCGGGGCGGTGCTGTCCGGCGCATTGACGATCACCGCGGTCGAGGTGTTGTTCGCCGGGTCGACTTGGGTCACGGACACCGGTTGGCCGTTGAGCAGCGCGGTGGGCAAGGTGAAGCTGAAGGTGCCGTCGACGGCCACCAGGGCAGTGCCCACCTCGCTGCCGCCCACGCTGACGTGGACGGTGGCGCCCGCTTCACCGGTACCGGTCAGCAACAGCCCGTTGGTGCTGACTGCCAGGTTCTGGACGTTGGCGGGCAGGGTGGTGTCCAGCGCCGTGTACTGCAGCGCGGCACTCTGGTTATTGGCCCCGTCGGTCTGCACCACGGTGAGGATCTGGCCGTTGAGTTGTGCGCTGCTGAGGGTAACGCTGAAGGTGCCGTCGGTATTGACCGTGGTGGTGCCCAGCACCGTGCCGGTGGCCGAGGTGACGGTGAGGGTGGCATTGGCTTCGCCGGTGCCGGTCAAGCTCAGGCCGTTGCTGGTTTCACTCAGTACCACCGGCGCCACCGGCGCGGTGACATCAGCTGCTGTCAACGGGGTGGCGGTGGCGATGTTGCCTGCTACGTCCTGTTGCACCACGGACAGCACCTGGCCGTTGAGCTGCGCGGCCGTCAGGGTGACGCTGAACCCGCCGTTGGCGGCGACGGTACCGGTGCCCAGCACGGTGCCGGTGCTGTTGGTGACGGTGACGGTGGCGCCTACCTCACCGGTGCCGGTCAGCACCAGGCCGCTGGCGCTCAGGGCCAGCCCCTGCACCGGGTTCGGCGCGGTGGTGTCGGGGGCCAGCAGGGTGCCGGCCGCCGAGGTGTTGCTCGCCCCGTCAGTGAGGGTCACCGACACGGCCTGGCCATTGGTCAGGGTGGCGTTGTTGCTCAGGGTGATCAGGAAATGCCCGGTGTTGTCGACCAGGCCGGTGCCGATCTGCGTGCCGGCCAGGCGGATGGTCACCGTGGCGCCGATTTCGCCGCTGCCGCTGACCACTGTGCCGGCGGCGTTGAACTGCAACTGGGTGGGCGCTGCGGGCGGGGTCAGGTCTGGCGCGTTGACCACCACCGGCGTGCTGACGTTGCCGGGTGGGTCGGCTTGCTGCACGGTCAGCGGCTCGCGGTTGATCTGCGCGGTGGTCAGCGTGACCGAGAACGAGCCATCAGCCAGCACCACGCCGCTGCCCAGCACAACGCCGGCGGCGCTTTTGACGGTGACGGTGGCGCCGGCCTCACCGGTACCGGTCACCACCACGCCCGCGGCATTGATGTCTACGTTGGCCAGCGGGGCGGGCGGGGTGAAGTCCGGTGTCACCAGGGTGGCCGAGGGCGATACGTTACCCGCCACATCCTTCTGCACCAGGGTCAGCACTTCGGCGTTGGTCAGTGCAGTGTTCAGCACCAGGGTGAAGGTGCCGGTGCTGCCCACCACGATGGTGCCCAGCGCAGTGCCGCTGGCGTCGCTGACCGTGACCGTGGCGCCCGCTTCACCTTGGCCGGTGATGGTGGCGCCGTCGCTGGCGATGGCCAGCTGGGTCAGCACGGTGGGCGCGGTGGTGTCGGCAGCGGTGACGTTGGCCGCCGTCGAGGTGTTGCCCGCCGCATCGGTGAGGGTCACGGCCAGGGTCTGGCCATTGGCCTGGGGCGTGGTCAGGGCGATCTGGAAACTGCCGTCGAGCAGCACGGTGCCCGTGCCCACCACGGCGCCGCCGGTGCTGACCACGCGCACGGTAGCACCCGCCTCGCCGGTGCCGGACAGGATCAGGCCGTCGCTGCTGACCGCAAGGCCGGTGGGAACGGTCGGTGCCACCAGGTCGGGGGCCGTCAGGTTGACGCTGTTGGACTCGTTGCCGGCCGGGTCGGTCTGGCTCAGGGTCAGGGTCTGGCCGTTGATTTGCGCCGGCGTCAGGGTGACGCTGAAGCTGCTGTCGCTGGCCACCACGGCGGTGCCCAGGATCGCGCCGCCCTGGCCCAGCACGGTGACGGTGGCACCGACTTCGCCGTGGCCGGTCAGGGTGGCGCCGGTGGCGGCCAGGTGCAGGTCGGTAAGCGGCGCCGGGGCGGTGACGTCGGCGGCCAGCAGGGTGGTGGGCAGCGAGGCGATACCGTCGCTGGAGGTAGCTGTGGCCAGCAGTGACTGGCCATTGAGCTGCGGGCTGCTCAAGGTGATGCTGAAGGTGCCGTCGCTGTTGACGGCGGCGCTGCCCAGGGTGGCGCCCGAGGCGCTGTGCACGGTGACGGTACTGCCGAAGCTGGCGGTACCGGTCAGGGTCAGGCCGTTGGCGCTGAGCACCAGGTTGTCCGGGGCGGCTTCGGCCAGGGCGCCGGGCGCGGTCACCGTGGCGGCGGGCGAGGCATTGCTGGCCGCATCGGTCTGGATCACGCTCAAGGCTTCACCCGGCGTGGCGGCCGGGTTCAGGGTCAGGTTGAAACTGCCATTGCTGGCCACGGTGCCGGTGCCCAGCAGGGTGCCGCTGGCATCGCGGACGGTGACGATGGCGTTGACCTCGCCCAGGCCGGCCAGGGTGGCGCCATTGGCGCTCACCGCCAGGTTGCTGACGGCCAGCGGCGCCGTGGTGTCGGCAGCGGTGGCGGTGGCCGGGCCGGAAATATTGCCGGCGGCATCAGTGGCCGTCACCGTCAGGGTCTGGCCGTTGGTCTGGGCGCTGGTGAGCGTGACCTGGAACACGCCGTCGCTGCCGGTGGTGATGGTGCCCAGCGCGACACCTTGTGCGCTGGTCACGGTCACCGTGCTGCCGGCTTCGGCATGCCCGGTCAATTGCAGGCCGGCGCCGTTGAGCACCAGGTCCGTCGGGGTGGCGGGTGGCGTGCGGTCCACGGCGATGATGTCCACCGGCACGGAGACGTTGCCCGGCGGGTCTTCCTGATTGACGGTCAACACCTGGGCGTTGAGCTGCGCGGTGTTGAGGGTCAGGCTGAAGGCGCCATTGCTGGCCACCACGCCCGAGCCCAGCAACGTGTGGTCGGCACTGTACACGCGCACCGTGGCGCCGGGCTCACCGTGGCCGGTCACGGTCAGGCCATCGGCGTTGATCGCCACTTGGGTCAGCACGGCAGGCGGGGTCAGGTCCGGGGCCAGTTGGGTGGCCGACGGCGACACATTGCCTGCCGCATCGGTCTGGTTGACGTTCAGGGTTTCGCCGTTGACCAGCGGGTTGGCCATGCTCACCGAGAAGCTGCCGTTGCTGGCCACCGTGGCGGTGCCCAGCACCACGCCGGTGCTGCTGGTGACCTGCACGGTGGCGCCGGGCTCGCCGGTGCCGTTGAGGGTGCCGCCGTCCTGGCTGATGGTCAGGCCGCTGACGGCCGCGGGCGGGGTGGTGTCGATGGTGGCCAGGCTGGCGATGGGCGAGGCGTTGCCGGCCGCATCGGTCAGGGTCACGCGCAGGGCGCCGCCGTCGGTTTGCGACTGGGTGAGGCTGATCTGGAAGTTGCCGCTCTGGTCGACCGTGCCGGTGCCGACCACGGCGCCACTGGCATTGCGCACGGACACGCTGGCGCCCGCTTCACCCTGGCCGCTGACCACGGTGCCGACATTGTTGATGGACAGGCCGCTGGCCGCGGCAGGCGCCTGGATATCCGGGGCCACTGTGCTGGCGGGTTGCGAGACGTTGGCGGCGGCGTCGCTTTGGGTCACGGTCAATGCCTGGCCATTGGCCTGGGCGCTGGTGAACACCACCACGAAGCTGCCGTTGGCGGCGACCACGGCGCTGCCGACCACGGCGCCGCTGGCGTCGGCGACCGATACCGTGGCGCCCACTTCACCCTTGCCGCTCAGGGTGCTGCCGTTGGCGGCCACGGCCAGGTCGGTGGGCGCGTCGGGCGCCGTGGAATCGCCGGCCACCAGGGTGGCGGGCACGGAGGCATGGCCGCTGCCGTCGGCGGCGGTCACGTGCAGGGTCTGGGCGTTGACCTGCGCGGTGCTGAACAGCACGCGGAAATGCCCGGTGCCGTCGACCACGGCGCTGCCCAGGGCGGTGCCGCTGTTGTCGGTCACGGTGACGGTGGTGCCCGCCGTGCCGGTACCGGTCAGCACCGTGCCATCGCTGCTCAGCGCAAGGTCAGCCGGGGTGGCCACCTGGGTGCCGTCGGGGCCGCTCACGGTGACGTCAGCCGAGGTATTGCCCGCAGCGTCGCTGCCGGTCACGGTCAGGGTACTGCCGCTGACAGCGGCCGGCGTCAGGGTGACCACGAAGCCGCCATTGCTGGCGACGGTGGTGATACCCACCACGTTGCCGCCGCTGTCGCGCACGGTGATGGTCGTGCCCGCCTCACCGAGGCCCGACAACTGGCTGCCGTCCGGGGTCAGGATCAGTTGCGAGGGGTCGGCAGGGTCCGTGGTGTCAGGGGCATTCACGCTGCCGGGCAGCGAGGTGTAGAGGGCGTCGGACGCGGTCACCAGCAAGGCCTGGCCGTTGGTCTGCGCGGTGCTCAGGGTGATGTCGAAGGCCCCTGTGCCGTCGGCCGTGGCATTGCCCAAGGCATTGCCGTTGGCGTCCGTCACCCGCACGGTGCTACCTGCCTCGGCAACGCCGGTCAGGTGGGTGCCACCGTCCACTACCGCAAGGTCCGTAGGCGCGGTGGGCGCGGTCAGGTCCAGTGCGGTCACGGTCTGGGTGGGCGAGGGGTTCTGGCTGGCGTCTTCCTGGTGGACGTCCAGGGTCTCGCCGTTGAGCTGCGCCGGGTTCAGGGTCACGCTGAAGCTGCCGTTGCCCGCGACCACTGCGCTGCCCAGCAACACGCCACCGGCCGTGTGCACGTACACGGTGTCGCCGGCCACGCCCAGGCCTGTGACCGTGGCGCCGTTGGCGCTGATGGCCAGGTTGGTGAGGCTGCCGGGGGCGGTGGTGTCAGGTGCGGTGTACGAGGCGTCGGCGGAGACGTTGTTGTGGGTGTCGGTCTGGTTGACGTGCAGCAACTGCCCGTCGGCCTGCACACCACTGAGGGTGACGGTGAACGTGCCGTCTGTATTGGTGATCACCACGTTGCCCAGCAGGCTGCCGTCCTGGGCGTAGACGCGCACCGTGGTGCCTACTTCACCGGTGCCGCTGAGTGCATCGCCGGTGTTATTGAGGCTGAGCAGGGTAGGGGCCGAGGGCGCCTGGATATCCGCCACTGTCCATGAAATGCCGGGTGACGGATTGCCGGCGAGGTCGGTTTGCAGCACGGTCAAGGTCTGGCCATTGAGTTGCGCGGTGCCCAGGTTGACCTGGAACAGGCCGTTGCTGGCCACCACGCCGCTGCCCAGGGGGTTGCCGCTGGCGTCCTTGACGGTGACAGTGGCGCCGATCTCGCCATGCCCGGCCACTATCAGGCCGTTGCTGGACAGCACGGCGTCGGTGATGGCAGCCGGCGGTGTCAGGTCGGGCGCTGTGGCGGTGGCAGGCGTCGACGGGTTGCCGGCGGCGTCCGTCTGCACCACTTGCAGCACTTGCGCGTTGATTTGCGTGGTGGTGAGCAGGGCGGTGAACTGGCCGTTGTTGTCCACCACGGCGGTGCCGATGATGTTGCCCGAAGGGTCGCGCACGGTGACGTTGGCGCCGATTTCACCGTTGCCGGTCAAGGTGTCGCCTGCGGTGCCCACCACCAGGTTGGTGAGCGGCGCGGGTGCCTGGGTGTCGGGGGTCTGGAAAGTCACCGGCCCGCCACCGTTGCCGGTGTTGTCGGTGGCCGCCACGGTCAGGCTCTGGCCGTTGTTCTGCGCGCTGTTCAGGGTGACATGGAAGGTGCCGTCGGCGGTGACGGTGGCAGTGCCCAGTACCGTGCCGCCGGCGCTGCGCACGGTGACCAGCGAACCGGCTTCGCCGACGCCGCTGAGCACGGTGCCTGCGGTGTTGATCGACAGGTTGCCCGGTTGCAGCGGGCCGTCCAGGTCGGGCGCGCTGATGTCGGCGATGGGCGAGGTGTTGTTCGCCACATCGTTGAGGGTCACGTGCAGCGCCTGTCCGTCGATCTGCGCGCTGTTGAGGGTGACGGCGAAGCTACCGGTGTCCGACACCACGGCGGTGCCCAGCACGGTGCCGGCGGTGTTCTTGACGGTCACGGTGGCGCCAGCCTCGCCGCGGCCGGTCAGCAGCAGGCCGTTGGCGTTGACCACCAGGTCGGTGGCGGCGGCAGGGCCGGTGATGTCCGGGGCGGTGACGGGCACACTCACCGAGCTGACGGCATTGCTGTCGGTGGCGATCACGCTCAGCACTTCGCCGTTGGCCTGGTTGGGCAACAGGTTGACGGTGAAGATACCGTTACCGTCCACCACGGCCACGCCGACCACCGTACCACTGGCGTCGAGCACCTCGATGGCGTTGCCCGGTGTACCGGTACCGGTCAGTTGCGAGCCGTCGGAATTGACCGCCAGGTCCGTGGGGGTACCCGGGCCATCGGCTGACGGGGCGATGACCGCGACGTTGGCTGAGCTGTTGCCGGCGGCGTCGGCCTGGCTGAGGCGCAGGATGTCGCCCATCACCACGGCCGGTTGCAGCGCAATGTTGAAGCTGCCGTTGACGCCGACCACGCCGCTGGCGATCGGTGTACCTGTTATGTTCAGCACGGTGACGGTGGCGCCGACTTCGCCTTGCCCGGACACGGCCAGGCCGTCGGCGCTGATGACCACGTTGGTGACGTTGTCCGGCCGGGTGGTGTCGGGGGCGGTCAGCGCCTCGGGGGCGCTGCTGTTGCCGGCGGCATCGGTGACGCTGACGTCCAGGTGCTGGCCGTTGGTCTGCGCGCTGTCCAACGTCACGCTGAAGGTGCCGTCGACGCTGACCCGGGCAATACCGATCACGGCGCCGTGGAAGCGCACCAAAATCCGCGCGCCCGCCTCGGCGGTGCCGGTCAGGGTCACGCCATCGGCGGCCAGCGCCAGGTTGCTCGGCTGGGCCGGCGGGGTGGTGTCGGGGGCAGGCAGGGCGACGTTGGGGGACAGGTTGCCGGTGCTGTCGCTCAGGGTAACCTGCAACAGTTGCCCGCTGTTCTGTGCCGGGCTGATGGTGATGCTGAACAGCCCTTCACTGTTTACCACGCCGGTGCCCAGCACGGTGCCGTTGCCATCGATCACCGTGGCGGTACTGCCCACTTCGCCATGGCCGGTGACCAGGGTGCCGGTGCCGCTGATGGCGACGTCGGTGGGGGCTGGCAGGGTAATGGTGGAGCCGCCCTCCACCGGTGCCAAGGCGTTGACCGGCGGCGAGACGTTGCCGGCCGGGTCGGTGTCGCTGACGGTCAGGGTCTGGCCCTGGGTTTGCGCCGGCACCAGGGTGACGCTGAAGGTGCCATCGCTGGCCACCAGCGCGGTGCCCAACACATTGCCGTCGGCATCTTTGACAGTGACGGTGCTGCCCGCTTCGGCATTGCCGGTCAGGGCGCTGCCGTCGGTGCTCACGATCAGGTTGGTGGGGGCATCGGGCGCGGTGGTATCGGCGGCGACCACGGTGCCGGGCGCCGAGACATTGCCCGCCGCGTCAGTCAGGGTCACGCTCAAGGTCTGGCCGTTGGCCTGGGCCTGGCTCAATGACACCTGGAAGCTGCCGTCGCTGCCCACGATGGCGGTGCCCAGCTGAGTACCGGCGGCATCGCGGACAATCACGGTGCTGCCGATTTCGCCGGTGCCGGTCAGGGTCAGGCCTTCGGCGCCCAGCACCAGGTTGTCCGGTGCGGTGGGTGCGGTGGTGTCGGCGGCCGTGACAGTGCCAGGCGCCGACACGTTGCCAGCGCCGTCGGTGAGGGTCACGTCCAGGGTCTGGCCGTTGTTCTGCGCGCTGTTAAGCGGGATCTGGAAGGTGCCGTCAGTGCCCACGGTACCGCTGCCCAGCACATTGCCGGCGGCATCGCGCACCGTCACTGTCGCGCCAGCCTCGCCAAGGCCGCTGAGGGTCAGGCCTTCGGGGGACAGGGTCAGGCCCGTGGGGGCGTCCGGGGCGGTGGTGTCCGCACCGGTGCCGCTGTCACTGTCGCCGCCACCGCCGCCGCCTCCGCCCGTGCCCACGGCGGCCGCCGTGGCGCCACCGGCCCCCAGCAGGCCCAGCCCGGCAATCGCCCACTCAGGTGTGGCGCTGCCCACCACGGCCACGCCGGCCAGCAGGTCATCGATGGAAGAGACTTCAGCGAAGGTAAAACCGTGGAACGCCTGCGCGTCATACTGCGCCTGCCACAGGGTACCGTCCTGGCCCTGGAACACCATGTCGCTCTGCACGCCTTCAGGGTTGACCTTGAAGAAATTGCTGACCCGCACATGCTCGCCGTTTTTCAGGTTGAGCACCGCGTCATCGCCGCTGCGGCTGACGGACGCGACTTGTTCGGGGGGCACGGGGATCTGGACAACGGCAGGGTTTTGCAGCTGGACGTTGCCAAACGCCTGGGCAGTGACTTGGGCAGTGGCTTTGTCGGCGACGACGATATTTTCCATTATCGGCTCTTCCTTTCGCTTTTTTTTCCTGCCACCCCACAACACATGGCGAGGTGATCAATGGCATGCGATTACTGCGTACCGAAAAATCCTGTACGGATGGGATCCTTTATGTATAGCAAATGGATACAGGAACGCAGGCTAGCTTTGCAGCTAGCAGCAATGGCGCGACAGGCGGCGCAAGGGTTGGGAGGGGGGATTTGGGTATGACAGGGCTTTGGGGAAAAGGTGCTTTTTTTGTACAGGGAATTGTGCCGGGTGGTACGGAGGAGGGGGGTTGTAGTGCCAGTTACAACATACGACCTCGTCAGCGGCATTCAATCGTAGCCGCTGCCGCTAGGCTGCGCTGGCCGGTGTGAACCCTGAAAATCTACAGTGTACTCAGGGCCCAGCGCAGCCTTCGGCAGCGGCTACAAGTCCATGTGGGACCGGGCGAAGCTCGGGAAAGGGGCACTGTGAAAACCGAGTCGTCCGCTTCCCGAGCTTCGCCCGGTCCCACAGGTATGTGGCGCATGGCGAAACTGCGTAGCCGCTGCCGCCAGGCTGCGCTGGCCGGTGTGAACCCTGAAAATCTACAGTGTACTCAGGGCCCAGCGCAGCCTTCGGCAGCGGCTACAAGTCCATGTGGGACCGGGCGAAGCTCGGGAAAGGGAAACTGTGAAAACCGAGTCGTCCGCTTCCCGAGCTTCGCCCGGTCCCACAGGTATGTGGCGCATGGCGAAACTGCGTAGCCGCTGCCGCTAGGCTGCGCTGGCCGGTGTGAACCCTCAGCATCTTCAGTGTACTTGGGGGCCAGCGCAGCCTTTGGCAGCGGCTACAAGTCCATGTGGGACCGGGCGAAGCTCGGGAAAGGGGCACTGCAGAAACCGAGTCGTCCGCTTCCCGAGCTTCGCCCGGTCCGACAGGTAGGATGGGGCGGCTGTCATGTGTCGAAGCAAAAAAATTTAGACGCTCAGAAACGTCCTACAGCCTCACCCTGTAGCGCTGCGTAAGGTTCCCTCTTTCATCCCTTAACTGGATTGACAGAGGTAGCCCATGCCCGCCATCCAACCGTGTAGCGCCACTCACCCCGCCACTTGGCTCACGTTGTCAGTTCGGTATTTTCTCGCGCCAGAGCAGCAGGCGGAAACGGCCGTATGAGCGAGCTGCGAGGTGCTGGGCTCAGGAAGGGAGTCGCATTGCTGTGCTGCTTGGGCGCAGGGATTACCGCCCAAGGGGTAAGGGCCGGGCTGATTGAGGCCGTCAACCATACCCATTGGGCGATCAATCGGTTCAGCGTTGATGGGGAGCCAGGGCTGGACATCATCGGGCCTTACCAGGGCGGGGGCGGTGGGTGTTGCTATGTCGCGCCGGCGCAGTGGAGACCCGACTTGACAGTGCGTGTCACCTGGCAAGCCGGCATCGCGTTTGCCGATGATTCGCCTGGTTTCGCCAACTGGCCCAAGTACCTGGAGTGGGAAAGAAAGGTTGACGCTCAAACCCGTCATCTGACCCGAGTTGTTTCAGTTCCGAATTACGACGGTGAAAAACGGTGCGGAATCACTGTTCACTTTCTTCCTTGCGATGAGCTGCAGGTCACCACCTCCTGTTACGCCTACGGTTCTCCCCACTACCCGATCAAGACACCGTTGCGCCTGCCGGAGCCGCTTTCATGCCAAAAATAAAGATGAGTCGGTTGCCGCTCGTTTTGTTCGGCGCGCTGCTCGCTTCGCGTTTGACGCCTGCCCAGGCCGGGCTGATTGAGGCCCTCAACCATACCCATTGGGCGATCAATCGCTTCAGCGTTGATGGGGAGCCAGGGCTGGACATCATTGGGCCTTACCAGGGCGGAGGCGGTGGGTGTTGCTATGTCGCGCCGGCGCAGTGGACGCCGGGGTTGGCGGTGCGTGTTGAATGGGAAACCGGCGTGGGAGGTTCCAAAGGGTTCCCCGGCTTTCTGGACTGGCCCAAATACCTCGCATGGGCCGAAGGAATCAACGCACAGACGCGTCGGCACAGCCAATCTGTGCCGATCCCGGACTATTCCGGCCAAGCGCAATGCGGCATCACCGTTCACTTCCTGCCTTGCGATCAACTCCAGGTCACCACGTCCTGCCACGCCTACGGCAGTCCCGATTACCCCATCAAGACACCGCTGCATCTACCGGAGCCGAAGTCATGTCCGAACTAACGTCCACGCCCGTCTGGTATCCCCCTCAGTTTCCCCTCCAGGGGCGCCTGCCAAGCGACGAGTGGCTGGTGCATCGGAACCTGTTGCGCCTCGGCAAGGAGGAGCGGGATTATCACAATGCCCTTTGCGTGGCGGCGGGGCGGCGTCTGACACGTCCGTGCTGCAAGAGTTTGCATATCAGCCTGTTCTTCGATGGCACCGGTAATAACCTCAAGCACGATCTGTATCAGTCCGAACCGCCTCACCCCACCAATATCGTTCGGCTGTTCCGGGCAACGCTGGGTATGGGCCACGCCGGTGGTGCCAGCGAAATGCGGGGGCTGATGGATGATGAGAATGTGGTGGACAAGGAGTTCTTCAAGTACTACATGCCGGGGGTGGGTACGCCCTTTCCCGAAGTCCAGGACCTGGATTTCAGCACCACTGGCATGGCGTTTGGCGCTTTCGGCGAAGCCCGCATCAACTGGGGGCTGCTGATGATCATCGATGCCCTGCGCCGGGCGCTGGACTTGCCCCGGCTGGGCCATGAAGCGCTGCATGCGGCTAACCGCGCCATGGCCTCGCTGCACGGGGCATCCCGCCAACAAGGCTCGAGTGCCCGGGCGGCCGAGATGCGCCGTCAGCTGAAAATGATCGAGAGGCCGCTGAGCTGGGCGTTGAACCCGCCCAATGCAGGCCAATGCAAGGTGCTGGGGCTCAAGCTGTTTGTGTATGGGTTTTCGCGGGGGGCAGCGTCAGCGCGGGCGTTTGTCAGTTGGTTGAACGAGTTGATGGAGTCCCGGCCTTACCTGCAGCTCGACGAGGTGAAGCTGCCCATCAGTGTCGAGTATCTGGGGATTTTGGATACTGTGGCGTCGGTCGGGCTTGCCGATATCGCGCCGGGGGTAAGTGGGCACTCGGCTTGGGCGGACCGTACCCAGCCGCTGCCAGAGAGCGGGTTGGTCAAACGGTGTCTGCACTTGGTGGCCGGACATGAGCAGCGGTTGTGCTTCCCGGTGGATTCCATTCGACGTGAGGATGGTAGTTATCCGGTTAACTGTGCTGAGGTTATCTACCCGGGTGTGCATTCTGATGTGGGTGGTGGTTATCCGCCCGGAGACCAAGGAAAAGCGAATGGTGCAAACGACGGTTCCTTGTTATCACAGATTGCATTACACGAGCTTCTTGCAGATGCTTTTGCTTCGGGAGCACCTTTGAAAGTGCCTCAACTGGCGTTACCGGAGATGGAGAAAAATGACTTATGGCGCGCAATGCCTACTGATTTGGAGCGGTCATTTGCAGTTGATCCAGAATTAGTTAAGCGCTTCAACGCCTGGCGCCAAGTCACCCTAGACCTCCCCCCAACCCCCGAGCCCCTCCCGCAGGAGGCCATCGACGATTACACCCCAACCCCCGCCCCCGTCCCCCTTGAAAAAGCCATGAACGACCAGCTCACCTGGCTGACCGCCTGGCGCATCGGCCGCTACGCCTCCAACAGCCTGAAGACCACACCCTTCTACCAGCGCGCCACCGATACCCAGGCCGAACCTTCCATCCGCACCGCCGCCCAGGCCGCCCGCGACCGCAAGCAGGCTGACGTTGAAGCTTTGCGCCGCGAGCAGAAGGCCCGCGAGCGGGACCCCCGTTATGCCAAGCAACTGATGCCCGCCGGCATCAAGGATTTCGACGCCGACATGGCCCAGACCCAATTGCGGGAGGCGGCTGCAGAATTCCGTCTGGCCTACAACGATCACGACCCGCTGAGCTCTGCGCTGGAGCGGCGCATTCTGCCGCGGTTTTCCCGTGTGGTATTGCTGTTCGCATTGCCCAGGAACGCCTTTATCGAAGCCGCGCGTTTGAAAAGCGAGGGCTTCAAGAAATACCCGCAGTTGTTTCCCACCCCGATCTCGCCCAGGGACAGTATTTCCTATGTGCAGTTGGGTGACATGGACGAGCGTCGCAACGCCGACCAGCCGACCGGCGATTTGCGCGCGCTGTTCGACGATCAGGTCCACGATTCGCGAGCCTGGTTTCTGTACCCCTACGGCCGTGAGCCGCGAGGCAGCTACTTCCGCGAGCGCATGGTGTTTTTCGGCAGCGCACGCCGCAAGATGCTGGCCCAATTGCTGGAGCACGAAGCCCAGTTGATCGCACTGGCGGAACAGGAATCGATGTCGCCGTTTGATCCGCAGCGCGTGGCTGAAATGCAGCGGGATATCGAGGCCATCTGGAACGACTTTTACGCCAAGCGCGCAGCAACCACCGATGCCTCAAGCTAACCCGTAGCCGCTGCCGCCAGGCTGCGCTGGCCGGTGTGAACCCTGAAGATCTTCAGCGTACTTGGGGCCCAGCGCAGCCTTCGGCAGCGGCTACAAGTCCATGTGGGACCGGGCGAAGCTCGGGAAGGGGGCACTGCAGAAACCGAGTCGTTCGCTTCCCGAGCTTCGCCCGGTCCCACAGTGGGGTGTGCAGGATCAGCCGCGGGCCAGGGGCCAGCCGTCGATGCGCTTGGTGCGGGGTGTGGCGTAGGTGCGTACCTTGGACGTGCTCAGACCCAACCGCACCAGCGATTCGGCCAGTGTGACAGCCGCCGTCACCCCATCCACCACCGGCACTCCCGTACTCTCACGAATCAACTCATCCAACCCTGCCATCCCCCCGCACCCCAGGCAAATAACCTCAGCCTTGTCATCACGCACCGCCAATTCAGCCTGGGCAACGATAGCCGCCACGGCCCGCGCCGGGTCTTCTTCCAACTCCAGCACCGCCAAACCACTGGCCCGCACCGATGCACACCGCTGATACAGCCCCGCCAACCGCAACCGGTCCTGGATCAACGGCACGGTCCGATCCAGCGTGGTCACCACCGAATACGCATGCCCCAGCAGCATTGCCAGGCTGGCGGCCGCCTCGGTGATGTCCACCACCGGCACGTTGAGCAATTCCTGCAGGCCTTCACGACCATGTTCGCCGTAGCCGGCCTGGATCACGGCGTCGAAGGGCTGGTCATAGCGCATCACCGCGTCCATCACGCCGATGGCGGCCATGTAGCTTTCGAAGTTGCCTTCCACCGACTCTGCGCCGAAGCGCGGGGTCAGGCCGATGATTTCGGTGCCGGGGGCGGCGACGCTGCGCGCCTGTTCGGCGATGGTGGCGGTGATGGATTCGGTGGTGTTGACGTTGACGACCAGAATACGCATGGAAAACCTCATTGGCAGAAAATCAGTGGCTGGCGTTGTCGACGGCGATGCTTTCGCCGCTGACGTCGGTGAACGTCTGGTGACGGTCGCTGATCAGCAGGTACACGGCGGCGGCGATGGCGGCGCCGAACAGCCAGGAGAACGCCGATACGGTCTCGAAGGCGGGCACCAGCGCCAGCACGATGGCGATGGCGGCGGCCGGCAGTACGGCGATCATGGCGCGCGGGTTGATGCCGCGATGGTAGTGGTAGGCCGCGTGCGGGGCTTCGCTGTACAGCTGTGGCACGTTGACCTGGCCGCGGCGCAGCAGCCAGTAGTCGGCGGTGATGATGCCGTACAGCGGGCCCAGCAGCGCGCCCAGGCCTGCCAGGAAGTACTGGATCACCAGCGGGCTGTTGTACAGGTTCCACGGCAGAATCAGCACGGCCACGGTGGCGCTGATCATGCCGGCGCGGCGGAAGGTCAGCAGGCGTGGCGCCAGGTTGCTGAGCACGAAGGCGGGGGCGACGAAGTTGGCCATGATGTTGACCGCCACGGTGACGATCAGCAGCGCCAGACAGCCCAGCACCAGGAAGCCGGTGTGGGGGATGGACTGGATGATCTGCGTGGGGTTTTCAATGACCTGGCCATTGATGGAAAACTGCGCGCCGCACAGCATCACGGTGACCATGGCGAAAGCCAGGATGTTCACCGGCAGCCCCCAGAAGTTGCCGCGGCGGATGCTGCTGCGCGACGGCGCCGAGCGGGCGAAGTCGCAGAAGTTGAGGATCAGCGTGCCGTAGATGGCCAGCCACAGGGCGCCGCCTGCGAAGATGTGGCGCCACATGGTCGCGCCCTCCAGCGGTTGGCGGATCGACCAGCTGAAGGCGCCGTCGACGCGGTTCACCATCCACACCGCCAGCGAGGTCATGGTCAGCAGGATCACCGGGCCGGCAAAGGCCTCGTAGCGGCGCACCATCTCCATGCCGTAGGCCAGGATCACCAACTGCACCAGCCAGATGCTGACGAAGCACGCCCAGCCCAGGCTCGACAGGCCCAGCAGTAGGTTGTGGTCATAGGCAGCCATGCCAGGCGCCAATGCGGTGACCAGCACTTTAAGCACCACCGAGGCCAGGTAGGTCTGAATGCCGAACCAGGCGATGGCGATGACCGCCCGCACCAGGGCCGGCAATTGCGCGCCGTGGATGCCGAAGCTGATGCGGCTGATGACCGGGAAGGGTACGCCGGTCTTGTGGCCCATGTAGCCGGTGAGGTTCATGAAGCTGTAGACCAGGGCGGCGCCGATCAGCAGTGACAGCAGGATCTGCCAGCCGCCCAGGCCCAGGGCGTAGAGGCCCATGGCGAAGGAGTAGTTGGCGATGTTGTGCACATCGTTGGTCCACAGGGCGAAGATGCTGTAGCTGCCCCAGCATCGGCCTTCCATGCGCGTGGGGGCCAGGTCGTGGTTGTGCAGGCGCGGGCTGAGTGCGGTGTCACGGTTGCGGGCGGGGGACAGGTCGGTCAGGGAGGTCTCGGCAGGGCTGTTCAGCTGCATCGGTGGGGCTCCACGTTATTGTATTTATGTATACAAGTTTGTGGTTCTGGTAAGCCAGATTTGTGCCAGTTGTGTGTGCGTTATTTTCTGTCGGGCGTTTGCCGACGATCGAGGGGTTTGATTTTCAAGGAAATATGTGGAATTTGCCGCGGCCCGTCTGCCCTGAATCATGCCCGGGTGGTCAGGAATTTATTGTATACAATCGTGTTACGCATGGTGACAGGTCATCTGTCCACAACCGTTGTGCACCCATGCAGTGCGATGAATGCCCAATTTGGGGCGTTCGGTAACCTGTAGCCGCTGCCGAAGGCTGCGCTGGGCCCGTGCCTCGCTGCAGATCTCCAGGGTTCACAGCGGCCAGCGCAGCCTGGCGGCAGCGGGTACAGGTTTGGGTTAAACCTTCGCATCGGCACGCAGTCAGTCTTGTATGGGCCCCCACCCGCGGGCCATGCAGGAGGACAATCATGGCTCGAGCCATCTGGAAAGGCGCCATCAGCTTTGGCCTGGTGCACATCCCCGTGTCGCTGACCACCGCCGTGTCCAGCGAGCGCATCGATTTCGACTGGCTGGACAAGCGCAGCATGGACCCGGTGGGCTACAAGCGCATCAACAAGGTCACCGGCAAGGACATCGACAAGGACAATATCGTCAAGGGCGTGGAGTACGAGAAGGGCCGCTACGTGGTGATCAGCGAAGACGAGATCCGCAAGGCGCGACCGGAGGCGACGCAAACCATCGATATTTTCTCGTTTGTCACCGCCGGGGAAATTCCCTTGCAGGCATTTGAAACCCCGTACTACCTGGCGCCGGACAAGCGTGGCGGCAAGGTGTATGCGTTGTTGCGCCAGACCCTGGACAGCACCGGCAAGGTGGCGCTGGCGCGGGTGGTGTTGCACACCCAGCAGCACCTTGCGCTGATCAGGCCGCTGGAGGATGCGCTGGTGATGATCACCTTGCGCTGGCCGTCGCAGGTGCGTGGGTTGGAAGGGCTGGAATTGGACAGCAGCGTCACCGATGCCAAGATCGACAAGCGCGAGCTGCAGATGGCCAAGCGGCTGGTGGAGGACATGAGCGGCACCTGGACGCCGGAGGAGTATCAGGATGATTTCAAGCAGACCATCATGGACTTGGTGGAAGAAAAGGCCAGCAAAGGCAAGATCGCCACGGTGACGTCGGTGGATGAGCAGGGCGAGCACAAAGGTGCCGATATCATTGACCTGACTGATTTGCTCAAGCGCAGCCTGGCGGGGAAAAAGCCGGCGCCGAAGAAGGAGGCCAAGCGCTCTGCCAAGAAGGCCTCCTGACCTGCGGCAACTGTACCGGCCTCATCGCGAGCAAGCTTTGCTCCCACAGTGTTGAGCCGAATGCAGGTGTATGTCGCGGCACTGTGGGAGCAAAGCTTGCTCGCGATGAGGCCCGTAAGAGCAGTGATTTCTGCGGATTAATTGTCACATCTGCCCTGGAGTCGTCTCCAACCCCTTATCCAGCTTCAACAACCCCAACAACCGCCGCGCATCGTACGGCGCGCGCACCTTGATATCGTTGTCGAAATAGCAAAACACCTCCCGTGCGCTGGCCTTGGCTGGCTTCTGCTGCGAGTCGATCAACTGCGCATCCCCCGGCTGCGCCCCCCGCTTCCACGCCATGATCCGCTTGCGCCACTGCTCCAGCGCTTCATCGGAGTACCCGCTGGCATACAGCTTCTTGTCACCATGCAAGCGCATATACATGAAGTCGCTGGTCACGTCCTGCACCCGGGGCCATTTGCGCGCCGCGTCGGCCACCACCAGCGCCACATCATGCGTGCGCAGCAGCGCGACGAAGGCCGGGTCGACGAAGCTTTCATGGCGGATCTCGATGGCATGGCGCAGGCGCTGCCTGGGGTTGCCGTCCAGGTAGCCAGGCCGCTGCAGGCGTTCAGCGCAATGGCGCGCCTGGTCGATCAATTGTGCGCCGGTGCGCGGCAGGCGGGCCATGAAGTCGTCGAACAGGCCAGCGTCGAAGCGCAGGTTGGGCGGGAACTGCCACAACATCGGCCCCAGTCGATCTCCCAGCGACAAGGGCCCGGACGCGAAGAAGTTGGCCAGTGCTTCGTCGATGTCGTGCAGGCGCTTGGTATGGGTGATGTAGCGCGGCCCCTTGACGCTGAAGACAAAACCCTCCGGCGTCTGCGAGGCCCACTCGGCAAAGCGCTCGGGCCGTTGCAGGGCGTAGAAGGTGCCGTTGATTTCGATGCTGCTGACCGCGCGGGAGGCGAAGCGCAGTTCGTCCTTTTGCTTCAGCCCCTCGGGGTAGAAGTCGCCGCGCCAGGGCGTATAGCGCCAGCCCGAGACACCTATATGCACCGTGGCCTGGGCCATCATTTACCGCCCAGACGTTTGCGCAAGGCTGCCGTGATCGACTGCTTGGTGCTGGCGTATTCGGCCCAGGGGTCGTCGATCTCTGCCAGGCGTTCGGCCAGGTTGAACAGCGTCCACTGGTTGGCGCCCTTGAGGTCGGTCAGTTCATCACGGCGAATGGGCACCGACACCGGCAGGCCCTCGCGGGCGCGCACCGAGTAGGCGCAGGCGGTGGTGGCGCCGCGGGTGTTGCGCAGGTAATCGATGAAGATACGGCCCACGCGGTTTTTTGGCCCGGACACGGCCGTCAGGCGATCGGGCAGCAGGTCGGCCAGGTGCTTGACGATGGCGTGGCTGAAGTCCTTCACCTCATCCCAGCCGGCACGCCGGGTCAGCGGCACGACGATGTGCATGCCCTTGCCGCCGCTGGTCTTGAGGAAGGCGGTCAGGCCCAGTTCGTCCAGCAGGGTCAGGGTCAGCTGGGTGGCCTCCAGCATGCTTTTCCACGGCAGCGCCGGGTCCGGGTCGAGGTCGAGGATAAAGCGGTCGGGCTTGTCGTAGTTGGCGCGGGTGGTGTTCCAGGTGTGCAGCTCCAGGGTGTTCATCTGCACGGCGCCCAGCAGGGCGTCGGGGCGGTTGATGATGATCACCGATTGCCCGGCTGCTTCATCGCTGATCAGCCCGGGGATGTCCAGGTGCCCGGCGTTTTTCTGGAAGAACAGCTCGCCGGCCAGGCCTTCCGGGGCGCGTACCAGGGCCACCGGGCGGTCCTTGAGGTGCGGCTCGATCCACGGCGCCACCTGGGCGTAGTACTCGGCCAGGTCACGCTTGGTGGCGCCGCAGCTGGCGTCGATCACGCGGTCGGGGTGGGTCAGGCGCAGGGTGTCGGGGGCGGCGGATTTCGTGGCTTTGGCGGCTTTCACGGGTTTCTCCTGGGCGATGGCCTTGGCCGGTTTGTCGTCGCGCAGGCCGTGGAATACCGAATGGCGCACCACGCCGTCGCGGGTCATCTGCGCGTAGGCGACCTCGGCCAGCAACTGCGGTTTGAGCCAGTGCACGTCACGGGCCTGGGCGCCGGTGGGAGGGTTGGCGACCTGGGGCTTGGTTGTGTGCAGGGGCTTGAGGCGTTCAAGGATGCTGGCCAAGGTGGCGGTGTTGAAGCCGGTGCCCACCTTGCCGGCGTAACGCAGGTCACCGCTGTCGGCGTCGTGCAGGCCCAGCAGCAAGGCGCCGAACCCACTGCGGCTGCCCTTGGGATCGGTGTAGCCGACGATCACGAATTCCTGGCGCTGCTTGCACTTGAGCTTGATCCAGTCGTGGCTGCGCTTGCCGCTGTAGAGGCTGTCCACGCGCTTGCCGATCAGGCCCTCCATGTCCATCTGGCAGGCGCTGGCCAGCAGGGAATCGACCGGTTGGTCGAAATCCTCGGAATAGCGCAGTTGCGGCGCATCGTTGTGCTCCAGCACGGCGGCCAGGGCGGTGCGGCGTTCCTGCAGCGGGCACTGGCGCAGGTCGCGGCCATTGAGGTAGGGCAGGTCGAACAGGTAATAGACGATGGCCTCGTCGCTGCCGTCGTCGAAGGCGTTTTGCAGGGCCTGGAAGTCGGAGACGCCGTCGGCATTGGCCACCACCATTTCGCCGTCCAGCCAGGCGGATTCAAGGCCCAGGGCGGCCAGGGCCTTGGCCTGGCTGGGCATCTTCGCGGTCCAGTCCTTGCCGTTGCGGGTGAACAGCTGGACCTTGGCGCCGTCGACGCGCGCCATGACCCGATAGCCGTCGAACTTGATCTCGTAGCGCCAGTCGCCGCTGGGCGGGGACTCGATCAGGGTGGCCAGTTGCGGGGTGAGGGTGGCGGGCAGGGCGGCCTTGGGGGCATTGCTCAAGGCCTTGGTCTTTTTGGCAGGCTTGGCGGCCTTGGCCGGTGTGGCCGCGGCCTTGGGAATCAGCGTTCGGTCACTGAGCACGCTGTCGGGCGCGGCCTCGACGATATCGAAGTCGGCCTGGGGCCGGGCTTCGGCATCTGCCGACTTGATCAGCAGCCATTGCTCCTTCTTGCCGGCCAAATGCGTGCGAAACAGGTTCCAGATGCCCGACAGTTTTTCACCTTGCAGGCGGAAGCGCAGCTTGCCCTTTTCATAGCTTTGCTGCGCATCGCCTTCGGGAATCCACACGCCACGGTCCCAGACAATCACGTCGCCGGCGCCGTAATGCCCTTCAGGGATGTGCCCCTCGAAGTTGGCGTAATCGAGCGGGTGGTCCTCCACGTGCACGGCCAGGCGCCGCACCTTGGGGTCTAGCGACGGGCCCTTGGGCAGCGCCCAGCTTTTCAGCGTGCCGTCCAGCTCCAGGCGGAAGTCGTAGTGCAGGTGGCTGGCGTCGTGCTTCTGGATGCAGAACTGCAGCGCATGGCCCTTGCCACGGCGGCTGGCCTTGCCGCTGGGTTCGGGGGTGGCGTCGAAGTTGCGCTTTTGCTGGTATTGCTCGAGGGATCTGGCCATGGCGGGGTTCCAGCGCGATCAGGGGTCTACAAGGTGGGAGGGGTGGCGGTGGGGCAGAGTTCAATGGCGGTGACGGGGTGAACGTTCCTGCGATGGTGTGACTCGAAACATCAGCGGTGCCAATGACGCCGCCTTCGGCAGCTGCTACACGTCCCCTGTAGCAGCTGCCGAAGGCGGCGTCCGAACGCGACGCGGTACCGAGCGGAGACCACCGATGAAAGCGCTTAAAATCGCCACCTTCAACATCAACGGCCTGCGCGCACGCCTGCCCAACCTGCTGCACTGGCTGGAGCGCGAACGCCCCGACATCGCCTGCCTGCAGGAACTCAAGGCCACCGACGCGCAGTTCCCCGCCGCCGACTTCGAGGCCATCGGCTACGGCACCTTGCACCATGGCCAGCCGTCGTGGAACGGCGTGGCGATCCTGGCCCGGGATGCCGAGCCATTGGAGTCGCGCCGTGGCTTGCCGGGCGATGATGCCGACACCCAGAGCCGCTACCTGGAAGCCGCCGTGCACGGCGTGCTGGTGGGTTGCCTGTACCTGCCCAATGGCAACCCGCAGCCGGGGCCCAAGTTCGATTACAAGCTGGCCTGGTTCGAACGCCTGATCACCCATGCCGCGCAGCTGCAGGCCAGTGAGCACCCGGTGGTGCTGGCGGGCGATTACAACGTGGTGCCCACGGACTTTGACATCTATAACCCCAAGTCCTGGCTCAAGGACGCCTTGCTGCAGCCCGAAAGCCGCGCCTGTTTCGAGCGGCTGCTGGCCCAGGGCTGGACCGATGCGCTGCGGCATCTGTACCCCGAAGAGCGGGTGTATACCTTCTGGGATTATTTCCGCCAGCACTGGCCGCGCAATTGCGGGTTGCGGATTGATCATCTGCTGTTGAACCCGGCGATGGCGCCTTATTTGAAGAATGCCGGGGTGGATGCGTGGGTGCGCAACGAGGAGCACGCCAGCGATCATGCGCCGACGTGGATAGAGCTGGGTACCCGCAAGCGCCGCCGGTGATCAGGCAGCGGATCTGCTGTCGGGCTGCTGGCCTCATCGCGAGCAAGCTTTGCTCCCACAGTGGTGTGCCTACCCTCTGAGTTCGGCCCACCACTGTGGGAGCAAAGCTTGCTCGCGATGAGGCCAGTACGGGCACCTACATTATGCGCTGAGCCGATGACCGGGAATGGCATCCAGCAGCTCACGGGTGTAAGCATGCGCCGGTCGATGCAGCACTTCGCTCGCCGGCCCTTGCTCCACCACCTGCCCCTGGCGCAACACCACCACTTCATGGGCCAGGCTCTGCACCACCGCGAGGTCGTGGGACACCAGCACGTACGCCACCCCCAGTTCGGCCTGCAAATTACGCAGCAGCTCCAGAATCTGCGCCTGCACCGACACATCCAGCGCCGACACCGGTTCATCCAGCAACACCAGATCAGGCTTCAACGCCAACGCACGGGCAATCGCTACCCGCTGCCGCTGGCCGCCGGACAATTCACGCGGCAGTCGATCCAGGAAGCTGGCCGGCAATTGCACCTGCTCCATCAATTGCCGCGCCGCCTGATGCAACTCGGCACCATCGCGCAAGCCGAAGGACAGCAGCGGCTCCACCACGCTCTGGTAAATGGTGAAGCGCGGGTTGAGCGAGGCGAAGGGGTTCTGTTGCACCAGCTGAATGCGCTGGCGCAGCGGCCGAAACTGCTGCCACGTCAGCCCCGTCACGTCCTGCCCGTCAAAATGCACCCGCCCTTCGCTGGGCGGTTCTAGGCCCAGGGCGATGCGCAGGCTGGTGCTTTTGCCCGAGCCCGATTCACCGACGATGGCCAGGGTCTGGCCGGGGTACAGGTCCAGGCTGAGGCCTTTGAGCGCCTGGAACGGCTGGCCGCCCGAGGGATACTGTTTGCCCACCCCATGCAAGCTCAGCAACGGCCGGGCCGGGCGCGGGGGCAGTGGCAGGGGTTGTTTGCCGTCGCCAAACGCAGGCGCCGCGGCCAGCAGGTCACGGGTGTAAGGCTGGGTCGGCGCTGACAGCACCTCGCGCGCCACGCCCTGTTCTACCAGTTCGCCGTCCTTCATCACCAGCACCCGGTCGGCCCGGTCAGCGGCCACGCCCAGGTCGTGGGTGATGATGATCAGCGAGATGCCCCGGGCCTGCACCAGTTGCTCCAGGTGGTCGAGGATGCGCCGTTGCACCGTCACATCCAGCGCACTGGTGGGCTCGTCGGCGATGATCACCCGTGGGTTGCCCGCCAGGGCGATGGCGATCAGCACGCGCTGGCGCATGCCGCCGGACAGCTCATGGGGGTATTGCCGGGCACGCAGCTCGGGGTTGTCCAGGCCCACCTGGCCCAGCAGCGCCAGCACGTCGGCGTCCAGCGCCGGGTAGCGGCGGCCGCCGTGGGCCAGGATCAGGCTTTCGCCGATCTGCTTGCCGATGCTCAGGGTGGGGTTGAGGCTGACCATCGGGTCTTGCGGCACCAGGCCGATAAAGCGCCCGCGCAGTTGCCGACGGGCGCGCTCGCTGGCGTGGCTGATGTCGTTGCCGTCTACCGCCAGGCTGCCGGCGCTGATCTGCGCGCTGGCGGGCAGCAGGCCCAGCAGGGCGCTGGCCAGGGTGGTCTTGCCCGAGCCGGACTCACCGACAATGGCCAGTGTCTCGCCGGCCTGCAGGCTGAAGGACAGGTCACGCACGGCTTCTTTTACCCGCCCGGCGTTGTGGTAGCTGACGCTCAGGTTGCGTACGTCGATCAGGGCGCTCATCGTTGGGTTTCCTCGAAGGTGCGGGCGATATGGTTGAGGCTGAACACCACCAGCACCACCAAGAGGCCCGGCAACAGCGACACCCAGGGCGCGGTGATCAGGAACTGCCGGCCGTTGGCAATCAACGTGCCCCATTCGGCGGTCGGTGGCTGGGCGCCGAAGCCCAGAAAGCTCAGGCCGGCCGTGGCCAGGATCGCCGCGCCGAAGTCCAGCGTGGCCAGCACCGCCACCGGGCCCCAGGCGTTGGGCAGCACGTGGCGCAGCAGGGTGCGGGTCCAGCTGGCGCCGCCCAGCCGTGCGGCTTCAACGTAAGGCAGGGTCTTGACCCGCAGCACTTCGGCGCGGGTGGTGCGGGCAAAGCCGGGGATAATGCCCACGCCCACGGCGATGGCCACCGGCAGGGTGCCGAAGCCGATGGCGGTGACGATGGCCAGGGCCAGCAGCAGGCCGGGCAGGGCCAGCATCACGTCGATCAGGCGCATGATCACCGCGTCGATGCGACCGCCGATAAACCCGGCGACGATGCCCAGGCCCAGCCCGCACACCAGCGCCAGGCCCACCGCCAACAGCGCCGCCAGGATCGACAGGCGCGAGCCGTACAGCAGGCGCGTGTACAGGTCGCGGCCCAGCTCGTCGGTGCCGAACCAGTGGCCGGCGCCCGGCGGCAGCAGCTTGGCCGCCGGGGCCGTGGCGTACGGGTCGAGGCTGCTGAACAGCGAAGGCGCAATGGCCGTCAGCAGGATAAACAGCACCAGGGCTGCGGCCAGCACGAAGCCCGGCCGGCGCAGCAGCGGGACAGCCAGGTCCAGGGCGCGGCGCAGGCGGCCGCGTGGCTGCCAGGACGGGCTGGCGCTCAGCGGCGCAGGGGTGGTGGGGGCAAGGGCGCGATCGGTCATGTTCAGGTCACCTTGGGCGAGTGGGTGATGCGCGGGTCAAGGACCGGGTACAGCAGGTCCACCAGCAAGTTGATGACAACGAAGGCGGCGGCCGACACCGTGACCACCGCCAGTACCACGGGGATGTCCTGGCGCAGCACGGCGTCCTGCACCAGGCGGCCGACGCCGTTGCGGGCAAAGATGGTTTCCACCAACACCGCGCCGGACACGGTGTTGCCCACCTGCAGGCCGATCAGGGTCAGCAGCGGCAGGGCGGCGTTGCGAAAGCCATGGCGCGCCTGCACCTGGCCACGGCTCAGGCCCTTGGCGTAGGCGGTGACGATGTAGGGCTCGCGCCACACGTCGAGGAAGCCGCGTTGCAGCACCTGCGCATACACCGCGGCGCTGGGGATGGCCAGGGTGACGGCCGGCAGCACCAGGCTTTCCACGCCATCGCTGCCGGTGGACGGGAACCAGCCCAGGCTGAAGGCGAACACCTGGATCAGCAGCAACCCCATCCAGAACACCGGCACCGAAAAGCCCAGCGCCGGCACCCGCGCCAGGGCAGTTTTCAGCGGCTGCCAGCGTACGTAAGCGGTCAGGTAAGCCAGGCCCACGCCGCCGATCAGCGACAGCACAATGGCCGTGCCGGCCAGCGCCAGGGTCTGCGGCAGGCGCTCGGCCAGCACCGCGGTCACCGGCCGGTTCAGCGTCAGCGACTGGCCCAGGTCACCGTGCAGCATGCCCCACAGCAAGTGCAGGTAGCGCTCGATCAGGCCCTGGTCCAGGCCGTAGTAGGCGCGGGCCTTGGCCAGTTGCGCCGGCGACAGCGAGTCCACTTCCATGCCCGAGGCGCTGAGCATGATCGACAGCGGATCACCCGGCAGCAGGTACAGAATGAAATAGGTGATGGTGTAGGCGCCCCACAGCACCAACAGCGCCTGGCCGATGCGGCTGGTCAGGTAGCGGCTCATGGCGATACCTCGATGTCATTGAGGAAGGCAAAGCCCTCGGCGCTCCAGCGGAAGTTGTGCACCCGTGGCGCGGTCGCGGCCTGCCACACGCGCTCGAACACCGGAATCGCCGAGCCCTGGTCGATCAGCAAGTCCTGCAACTGGCCGTAGGCCTGGGCGCGTTGGGCCGGCGCGGTAGCGGTCAGGCCCTGATCGAACAGGCTCTGGGCCTGGGGCAGGATGGCTGGTGGGTAGACGTTGGTGGCCAAGGTGGAGGCGTTGGCCGCGCGCGGGTCGAGGATGGTCTGCAGCACGATCGGGTCGGCGCGGGTCATGTACGAGAAGGTCAGGTCGTAGTTGCCCGAGGCGTTGGTGTTGAACCACTCGGCGGTGGTCTGCACCTTGAGCTTGAGCTCAATGCCGGCCTTGCGCAGCTGGTCCTGGATCAGCACGTCGCCGGCGGTTTCCTTGGCGGGGATGTTGTACACCAGGCTCAGGCGCTTGCCGTCCTTGGCGCGATAGCCGTCGGCGCCCAGCTTCCAGCCGGCCTTGTCCAGCAGCTGCGCGGCGCCCTGGGGGTCGTAGGCCAGCTTGTCGCCCTGGCTGCGGAAGTACGGCGTGGTCACGTCGTACACGCCGTCCACCACCGGGAACTGCGGGCTGTAGACGGTGCTGGCGTAGGTCTTGCGGTCGATGGCCTTCTGCACCGCCAGGCGCACGTCGGCGTCGGCCAGGATGCGCCCGCCGCGGGTGTTGGGGTACAGGTTCCAGGCGGGGCCGGGCAGCGAGCGGCTCTGGATGGTGGCTTTCTTGCTTTCGAACAGCTTCAGGTCAACGTCGGAGAACGGGTTGCGCGGCCACAGGATGTCGACCTTGCCCTGCACGAACTGGCCGTTGCGCACGCTCTCTTCGGGGATGTAGCTGACGTCGATGGCCGACAGGTGCGACTCGCCCTTGTTCTGCACGTTGGCCGAGGCCCAGGCATAACCCTTGCGACGTTCCAGGCGCAGGCCGGTTTCGGGGGTGTAGTGCTGAAGCACAAACGGGCCGCTGCCGATGATCGCGCCCAGGGAGCGTTCCTTGGCGCTCTTGCGGTACGACTCGGGCGCCAGGATGGCCAGGTTGGTGGTGGAGGTGGCCTGCAGGAACCCGGCGTTGGGCGTGCTCAGCACCAATTTGATGGTCTGCGGGTCGATGACTTCGGCGTGGTCGTAGCCGGTCAGGTAGGTGGCGCCAAACACGCTGGGCAGCTCGGCGGCGAAGGCCTTGTCGCTGTCGAAGGCGGTCTTCACCGCGTTGGCGTCAAAGGCTTCGCCGTTGCTGAAGGTCACGCCCTTGCGCAGGTGGAAGGTGTATTCGCGCGCATCCGGGCTGATGTCCCAGCTGTCGGCCAGCCAGGGGATGATGGCGCCGGTTTTCGGGTCTTGGTCAGTCAGCGATTCCACGACGTTGCGCAGCACCACGCGGTGCTCCAGCCAGTAGACCTGGAAGGGGTCGAGGCTGACCAGTTGCGTGTTGTCGCCGAAGAAGGCGATTTTCAGCGTGCTGGCCGCCTGGGCGTCGGGGTGCGACGGCCCGCAGCCGGTCAGGCCCAGGGCCAGGAGGATGGCCGCGCTGGCCAGGGTTCGTTGCAGCTTCATGGGGCGGTTCCTCATGTGGCTTTGAAGAAAAAAGGCCGCACCGCGTGGGGGCGCGATGCAGCCGCAGGGTCAGAAGTCGTAGGCCAGCTTGGTGTACCAGGAGCCGCCACCGGGGTAGAACGGCGGGTTGCCGTAAGGCGCCAGGCCCAGGCTGCTGTACACCGCGTTCTTGTCGGGGCGCACGTCGAAGATGTTGCTGCCGCCGACGCTCACGGTCAGGTGGTCGAAGAAGGTGTAGGCGATGTCCAGGTCGGTGATCCACTTGGCGCCGAAGCTGCGGTCGCCGGTCTCGTTGACGGCCAGCGTCGACACCGAGCCGTAGCGGGTGGTGCTCAGGTTGGTGTTCCAATTGCCCACCTTCCAGTTGGCGCCCAGTATCCATTTGGTCTTGGGCAGCGCGTCGGTCAGGTCGCCTTCGCGGTTGCGGCCCACCAGGGTCACGCCGGCGTCGGCCAGGGAGGCGGGGGTGTCCTTGGCGTTGGTGATGGTGGTCTTGTTGTAGTTGAACGCCGCGCTCCAGCGCACGTCGCCAAACTCGCCGAACGGGGTGGTGTGGTCGGCCACCACGTCCAGGCCGCGGGTGCGGGTGTCGAAGGCGTTGGTGTAGTAGTCCACCCAGGTGCCGGCGGTCACGCCCTGGGCGGCGAGGATGCTGTTGATGGTGCCGTCGCCGTGGTCGTAGATGGCGCTGGTCAGGGCGATGCGGTTCTGCACGTCCACCACGTAGGCGTCGGCGGTGACGCTGGTGCGCGGCGCCGGTTGCCAGGTGATGCCCAGCCCCACGTTCTGCGATTTTTCCGGCTTCAGCGCGCCGCCGCCCAGGGCTTTGGCCAGGGCGCTGTCGGACGCGGTAAGGCGGGTGGTGGCGGGCACGACGTTGCCGTTGACGTCGGTGTTCACCCGGCTGTCGGTGGTGGTGTAGCCCTCTTGGATCAACGACGGGGCGCGCACGCCGGTGCCGATGGTGCCGCGCACGGCCACGGTGTCGGTCAGTTTGTAGCGGCTGTTGAATTTCAGGCCCAGCTTGTTCCCCGAGTAGTCGTCGTAATGCTCGACCCGCGCGGCGACGTCGGCGTACCAGCGGTCGGTCAGGTCGAAGCCCAGGTCCAGGTAGCTGGCGTAGGTGTTGCGGATCAGGTCCACCTCGTCGCCGGGGCGGATGATCACCGTGGCCTGGGCGCCGGTGGCGGCGTTGTAGGTGCCGGTCTCGTACGAATCAGCGGAGCCTGCGAAGGTGCTGAAGCGTTCCCACTTGTGCTCAAGCCCTGTGGACACGGTCACCGGCACGCCGAGGTTGAACGGGTTCTCGAAACGGCGGCTGAAGTCCAGGTTGTTGACCCACTGGTCGGAGCGGAAGGTGGCCAGGTTGTTGAAGCTGGTGGGGGAGTCGGTGCCCAGCGACGGGTTGAGGTTCAGTTCACTGGAATACTTGAGGGTGTCGCGGCCGTAGCTGGTGCTCAGGTCGTAGTTCCAGCCGCCCACGTCGCCCTTGCCGCCGAACACGAACTGGTAGTCGATGTCGCGCAGGTTGTTCACCGGGTAGTAGCCGTCGGGGAAAATCTCCGGCACCGAGGCGGTGCCGTTGGGGAAGCGGTAGTAGTTCTGGATCACCGCCTTGCGCTCGCCGTAGGTGCTGAACGAGTACAGGGTCACGCCGTCCAGCGGCAGTTCGGCGTTGTAGCCCAGGTTGTAGGCTTTTAGCTCCGGGTCGCCGTTCTTGATCGCCACGCGGTCCCAGGCCGCTTGCTTGGCCGGGTCGTTGTAGGCGATGACAGTGCTGTCGGCCTTGCCGTCCCACTGGGCGTAATCGCGCTTGCGGGCGTCGGCAGACAGGTGAATGAAGCCGCCGTTGTCGCCCAGTTTGAAGCCTTCGTCGGCGGCAATCTTCTTGCTCGCGCCCTGGCCGGAGAACAGTTCGCCGTAGCTGGTCTCGATGTGTCCACCCGAGTCCTGGGACTTGAGGATGATGTTCACCACCCCGGCCACCGCGTCGGAACCATAGCGTGCGGCGGCGGCATCCTTCAGCACCTCGATATGGTCGATGGAACTGATGGGGATCATGTCGATGTCGACAACGTTGGCGCCGCTGTTGTCGGTGGAACCGTTCTGAATCGCTGCGCCCAGGTGGCGGCGCTTGCCGTTGACCAGCACCAGGGTGTACTCCGGCCCCATGCCGCGGTTGCTCAGCGGCCGGGTGGTGGAGTTGAAGCCGGCGATGTTGGTGCCGAAGGTAAACGAGGGCAGCAGCTTGGCGATGGCCTCCGACAACTCCGCGCGGCCGGTTTTCACCAGCGCGTCGTTGCTGATGATGTCGATGGGCGACGAGCTGTTGACCACCGTGCGCTGTTGGGCACGGGCGGCTTCGGGGGCGGCGGTGACGGTCACGGTCTGCAGTTGCTGGTCGCTGGTGTCAGCGTGGGCCAGCGGGGCTGCAGCCATCAGCAAGGCGACCGAGAGCGTCGACAGCGGGAACAGCCGGGTGGGCGTGGGGAGGTGCGAAAGCGGCATAGTGGGCGTTGTCCATTGAAACTGGCGCTGGCCCGTGGTGGGGGTACAGGTTCCATTCCTGAGATCGGTGTGTGGGACGGCGTCTGTGTCGTCTTGGTGTTGATAGTATTTTTATAACAAACGTGATGGAAATTCTATTTTGATATATGGATATTATTCGTTTGTTGTATGTTTATATTTTATTTCATGAATTTTGTTAATGATATTGCTAGCGCTGCTTTTAGCCAATAACTGCCTGGTAGGGATTCACACTGTGGGAGCAAAGCTTGCTCGCGATGGCGTCAGTGAGGGCCCCTCGCGAGCAAGCTTTGCTCCCACAGTGTGAATCCCTGAATACAGATGTTGTAACGGGAATGCGGTGATACTGAAAAGGTATTGCAAAAAGGGTATTAGACCCACCCCCCGCCCGCTCCCTAGCCTGTCCCCACTCACCGCAATCACCTCAGGAGTGGAACACCATGCACTACACCCGTTTAGGCACCGCCGGCCTGCAAGTCAGCACACTCTGCCTGGGTTGCATGACCTACGGCGACCCCGCCTGGCGCGACTGGGTGCTGGACGAAGCCGCCAGCCGCCCCTTCATCAAGCAGGCGCTGGACAGCGGCATCAACTTTTTCGACACCGCCGACATGTATTCCGTGGGCGCCAGTGAACACGTGCTGGGCAGGGCGCTGTTGGACTATGCGCCCCGTGACGAGGTGGTCATCGCCACCAAGGTCAACTACCCCATGAGCGACAAACCCAACGCCCAGGGCCTGTCGCGCAAGCACATCCTCAGCAGCATCGATGCCTCGCTAAAACGCCTGGGCACTGACCACATCGACCTCTACGTGATCCACCGCTTCGACCCCCATACCCCGATCGAGGAAACCCTGGACGCCCTCGACACCGTGGTGCGCTCCGGCAAGGCGCGCTACATCGGTGCGTCATCCATGCACGCCTGGCAGTTCATGCGCATGCTGAGCGTGCAGCGGCAGCACGGCCTGGCGCAGTTCGTGTCGATGCAGAACCACTACAACCTGATCTACCGCGAGGAAGAGCGCGAGATGCTGCCGCTGTGCCGCGAGATGGGCATTGGCGTCACGCCGTGGTCGCCGCTGGCGCGCGGCTTGTTGGCCGGTTCACGCAAGACCCAGACCTTGCGCGCTGCCACCGACAAGCCTGCGCACCTGTGGTATGACCATCATGCCGAGGAAGACGCCATCGTCTCGGCGGTTGCGCAGGTAGCCGCTGAACGCGGGGTGCCGCCGGCGCAGGTGGCCATGGCCTGGGTCGCCAGCCGGGCAGGGGTGACGTCGCCGATCATCGGCGCCACTAAGGCGCGGCACCTGGAAGACGCCATCGCCGGGATCAATCTGGTGCTGACGGCTGAGGAAGTCGCACGGCTGGAACAGCCCTATCGACCGCGTGCGGTAGCGGGTCATGACTGAGGCTGAATAAGGTTCAGAAAGGCCTGTAGCACTGGCGACTGATTGTCGGCGGCGTAAGCCACGGCCACGCCAGCGGTCAGGCCCTGGTCCTGGGGCCGGAACCGCCGGAACACCACGCCTTGGCGTTTGACGTTGTGCAAGGAGGCCGGGAGCAGGGCAATGCCCTGGCCCTCGGCGATCAGGCCCAGCAGGATGTGGTGGTCGTCGGGTTCGGGCAGCAGGGTGGCGGGCGTGAAATGGATGCTGTCGAAAAAAGCCTGGCAATGGTCGTGGAAGCCCGGATTCAGGCGCCGCTCGAAATGGAACAGCGGCTGGTCGGCGAGATCCTGGAAACTGATGTGCCGTTTGCGTGCCAGCGGATGCCGGGCGGGCAGGGCGGCGATCATCGGTTCTTCCTTCAGCGTCTGCTGCGCAAGGCCGCGGGTGTCGGTGTGCAGGCCGATGAAGGCGGCGTCCATGGCGCCGTTGTTGATGTCGCGGACCAGGCTGATGGAATGCTTGCCCTTGACCACGATGCGGCAGGTGGGGAATTGCTGTTGCAATGCTTCGATGACGTCCGGGATGGCGCTGCGGTCCAGCACCGTGGTGTAGCCAATGACGAACTGATTGGCGTGGCTGCCGACGCTGGCGCGCGCGGCGGCGATGGCTGTCTGCGCCTGGGCGAGGGTTTTGCGCGCCTCGGGCAGCAGCGCCTGGCCTGCGGCGGTCAGGATGACGCCAGTGCGGGTGCGTTCGAACAGGGGCACGCCCAAGTCATTTTCCAATTGCCGGATCTGCCGGCTTAGCGGCGGCTGGGAAATGAACAGGCGCGCGGCGGCGCGGCCGAAATTGAGGGTTTCGCTGAGGGCGATGAAATAGCGGAACTGGCGCAGGTCGATGGCATCGGTCATGCGTAAAAGGTATCACGGACGCAAGCAAAGCCGCGATCCCTGTAGCAGCGGCCGCCAGGCCGCGTCGCAGGCGCCGGGGTATCCCTGACGCACCGCGTTCGCCCGACGCAGCCTTCGGCAGCTGCTACAGGGTTGTGTATTGAGGCAGATATCCATGATGCTGCCAGGCACTCCCCACCCGAGCCGCACTCATGCCTACCTCACCATTCGCCCCCTACCAAACCTTGGCCACCGACCTGCTGGCCTTGCTGCCCGACCACACCACCGACGGCTCCCACGACCTCTCGCACATCCACCGTGTATGGACCAACGTGCGGCGCATCCAGCAGCACGAAGGCGGCGACCTGGAGGTGTTGCTGGCCGCGACCCTGCTGCACGATTGCGTGGCGGTCGAAAAGGACTCGCCCTTGCGCGCGCAGGCCTCAACCCTGTCTGCCGAAAAAGCCGCCTCGATCCTGACCCAGAGGGGCTGGACCCCAGACCGCGTAGCAGTCGTCGCCCACGCCGTGAAAACCCACAGCTTCTCGGCCGGTTTCGAGCCCCAGACCCTGGAAGCGAAAATCCTCCAGGACAGTGATCGTCTGGATGCCATCGGTATGGTGGGTGTGGCGCGCTGCTTCTATGTGTCGGGGCGGATGGGCTCGGCGCTGTATGACTTCACCAATCCAACGGCGGCCGGGCGCGGCTATGAGGACACGCAGTTCGCCATCGAGCATTTTCATACCAAGCTGCTGAACCTGGCATCCGGCTTCCAGACGGGTGAGGGTGCGCGGTTGGCGGCGGTGCGGCATGCGCGGTTGGCGTCGTTTCTGGCGGATTTCATGGATGAGATTGGTGGGTAGCGAGCGAATGGGGGGGATTGAAATTGTCTAGGAAATTTCCTAGGAGAGTTCGTACAAGATCTGCAATAATCGTCCTACGGCGGTGAAGGTGTGATTAAATGTTTCCATTTTCGTTGTTCGTATTTCGTGCTTGCACCTGATTTTCAACCGGTATAGCCTCCGTCCGCCGCTGCCCATTCAGCGGTCGGGTTTAGTCGCTCGTTGTGAAGTCAGGCGCGTTAAGCGTCCTCCTGAAGCGTTGCCGGTCGCTCTGACTGGAACCTTTCATGGTGATCGTACGTGGGGCGCTTCGGCGCACCGGGTGCTGACTTCTCGGTCGACTAACCCGCGTACGGTTGCCTCCATTCGTTTAGTCGCGGGCGGAGGTAGTCTCACCATCCAAGTCAGGAGCAGTACATGACCCATTCGCTCACCACTCACCACCCCTTCGGCCCCTGCGAAGGTGACCTGCCCATCCTCGCTATACGAGGCGGCATGCCGTTGCAAGAGGCACTGACCCAAGCCTGCGAATACCTGAAAAGCGCCAGCGCTGGCGCCGCCGAGTTGGTGGAAAACAGCCCGCCGCACCTGCGTGCGCTGGCACGCAATGTGGAACACGTGAGCGAAATTGCACGTGCGCTGGTCGAGGCCTCGGTAGCCGGATTGGCCGCGGACGCCGCGTAGCCGCTGCCGCCAGGCTGCGCTGGCCCGAAGTCCCACTGAAAATCTCCAGTGCACGGGCGGGCCAGCGCAGCCTACGGCAGCGGCTACAGGGGGATGCAATGCGTAGCGTCAATTCGAATCTGGCCAGGCTGCGGCGTGCCAAGGTGCTGAGGCACAGTATCCGGGAGCGTGCGGAGGACCGCTATTTCGTCCGCCTGATCATTGAACGCCAGGGCGAGCGCCCGATCCCAGTGGACATCAGCACCTTGTAGCCGCTGCCGCCAGGCTGCGCTGGCCCTAAGCCCCACTGAAACTCTGCAGTGCACACACGGGCCAGCGCAGCCTGGCGGCAGCGGCTACAGTTGCTCGACCACAATCATAAAAGGGACCACCATGAACCCACCCACGCTTCAGCCCAATGCCGCCAACACCCTGCGCCACTGGCACCAGATGGTCGCCAACGGCGACCTTTCGGCACTCCCCGAACTGCTGGCCCCCGACGTTATCTTCCGTTCACCCATGGCCCACACGCCCTATCCCGGCGCACCCGTGGTGGCAATGATCCTCACCACCGTGCTCAAGGTGTTCGAAGACTTCCACTACCACCGCGAACTGGCCACGGCCGATGGCTTGAACGTGGTGCTGGAGTTCAGTGCCAAGGTAGGCGAGCGCGAGTTGAAGGGCATCGACATGATCCGCTTCGATGAGCAGGGCAGGATCGTGGAGTTCGAGGTGATGGTGCGGCCGTTAAGCGGATTGCAGGCGCTGGGGGCGGAGATGGCGAGTCGGTTGGCGCCGTATCTGGCCAAGGTGCGCACGTAGCTCCAACTGTGCTTGTGGGACCGGGCGAAGCTCGGGAAGGCGTCAGCAGGTTTACCGCGTTGTTAGCTTCCCGAGCTTCGCCCGGTCCCACAGGAGATGATCATTAATCTCGGCTCTAAATGTTGAACGAACGTACGTGTAATATCACTTTAACATTGTCCCGCTAGCATCGCGCCTTCATCCAGGGCCGGCCAGCACAGCATGCACGCAGAAACCTTCCCCTTCATGCGCCCCGCGCTTCCCCGCGATCACCGCTGTGCCGGCGATCTGTGCAAGCCCGTGCCGGCCATCGAATCCAGCGCCACTAACGTGCTGGTGATGGAGATCTTCACGTCACAAAAGGAAATGGCCTGCCTGGCAGTGGTGGAAGGCAAGCGACCGATCGGTCTGATCAACCGCAACATCTTCCTCTCGCAAATGAGCCGCCCGTTCCATCGCGAGCTGTACGACAAGAAAAGCTGCATCGCCTTCATGGACAAGGAGCCGCTGATTGTCGATGCGCAGATGAGCATCGAGGCCCTGACCTTCAAGACCGTGGAGTACGGTGAAAAGGCGCTGTCCGACGGCTTTATCGTGACCCGCGACGGCGAGTTCGCAGGCCTGGGCAACGGCCTGCAGTTGATGGGCGTGGTCGCCGCCATGCAGGCGGAAAAGAACCGGCAGATGATGCAGAGCATCGAGTACGCCAGTGTTATCCAACGCGCCATGTTGCGTGCCTCCCGCGAGGCGCTGAAGTCGATCCTCGATGACGCCGCTTTGCTGTGGGAGCCGCGCGATGTGGTGGGCGGCGATTTCTATCATTTTTGTGCCTACGACGATGGCTGGTTCGGCGCCATTGCCGACTGCACCGGGCATGGCGTGCCGGGCGCATTCATGACGCTGATTGCTTCCTCGTCGCTGACCCAGGCCCTGGCCCAGTACGGGCCCCGTGACCCTGCGCGGCTGCTGTCGGCGGTCAATCGTAGCGTCAAGGAGTTGCTGGGCCAGGTGGAAGGCGTGGACGAAACGCCCGAGTCCGACGACGGCCTGGACGCTGCCTTTTTCTGGTACGACAACGCCCGCCAAGTGCTGGAGTTTGCTGGCGCGCGGCTGTCGCTGTCGGTGCTCACCCCTGGCGCCGAGCAGGTCCAGACCTTCGCCGGCCAGCGCATGGGCGTGGGCTACGTGGCCAGCGAGTTGGACCATCAATGGGCCAACACCGCGGTGCCCATGGCGCCCGGCAGCCTGATGTTCATCGCCACCGACGGCCTGACGGATCAGATCGGCGGCGCCAAAAACATTGCGTTTGGCAAGCGCAAGGCCTTCGACACGCTGCTGGCGCACCGCCAGGCGTCGGCGACGGAGATCTGCCACGCGTTGCAAGTGTGCCTGGCCACCTGGCAAGGCACGCAAGTGCGTCGCGATGACCTCACCTTATTCTGCGCCCGCCTTTAGGATCGAGAATGGCTAACCCACACACGGCTCATGACTGCAGTTTTTTTGACCTGGCCCAACAGCGCAATGTGATTTTCTATCACATGGGCTACTTCTCCCACAGCATCATCACCACCATGGCCGAGGTGATGAAGGTGCAGCTGGAAGTGGCGGGCGTCAGCGGCCCCACGCGGCGCAAGCTGTTTTCCTCGTTCGTGGAGCTGTCGCAGAACATCATCCACTATTCCTCCGACTGCCTGCGCACGCCGGTGGCCGACGATGCCTCGGTGCGCCAGGGCGCGGTGAGCATCAGCGCCGATGGCGAGCGTTACCTGATGCATTGCGCCAACCCCATCGCCACCCAGGATGTAGAGCGCCTGCGCGAAAAGCTGGTGCTGCTGTGCAAGATGAGCGTCGATGAAATCAAGCAGGCCTACAAGGTAGTCCTGCGCGCCGAAACCCCCGAGGACAGCAAGGGCGCCGGGCTGGGCTTTCTGACCATGGCGCGCGATGCCAGCGCGCCGCTGGAGTTCAGCTTCCATCCGCGGACGGATGAACCGGGCACTTCGCTGTTCTGCCTCAAAGCCACGATCTGAGTAGAGTGACACACTGAAAATGGATAATTTCTACGTTGCAGCCAGCGCCACTTCCCCGGAAGTCGACTTCCGCTTCGATCAGCGTCTGCTGACCCTCAAGGGCGAGTCCTACCCGGAGAACGCGGCCGCTTTCTACGCCCCCATCGTCCAGCAACTGCGCAGCTACCTGGACACCTGCAGTGGCGAAACCCTGACCGCCAACATCGCCCTGGCGTACTTCAACAGCTCCAGCACCAAGATGCTGTTCAGCATTTTCGATGCCCTGGACCAGGCCGCGCAGGCGGGCAACGAAGTCATCGTCAACTGGTACCACGATGAAGAGGACGAGACCATTTTTGAATTTGGCGAAGAGCTGAAAGCGGACTTCACCGCCATCCAGTTCAACGACCAGCCCGTGGCCAGTTGATGAGGAGTAGCGTGATGCCGGTTGCACTGAGCGAGGAGGTTCCCGACCTGTTCAAGGGTGAATTCGATGCCTTGGGCCATGCGCGCAGCATCCTCGCGCTGCCACAGGCGGACGCCCAGTTGTACCGGCAGTCGCTGACCGACATGGCCTTGCACTTCGAGCGGCTGATCCGCGAGACACGGCGCCTGATCGGCCGCAGCGACCGCGCCGAGCGCGAGATGAATACGCTCAATGCGCAGTTGCAGATACTGGCCCGGCAGTTGGAGCATCGCGCTACCCACGATGCCCTGACCGGCGTGCTCAACCGCGGGGCGATCATCGAGCAGACCAGCAACACCTTGCTCAAGGTGGGGGTGGCGATGATCGTGTTGGACATCGACCATTTCAAGAAGGTCAACGACGAGTTCGGCCACCCGGCGGGCGATGCGGTGATCCAGGGCATCGTCGGTTGCCTGCGGCAGATCGTGGGTGAGCGTGGGCTTATCGGCCGGGTAGGCGGCGAGGAGTTTACCGTGCTGCTGCCCGGCGGCGACCTGGCCGACGGCCTGGGCGCCGCCGAAGCCATGCGCGCGGCCATTGCCGAGCACGTGTTCATGCTGCCGGTGAATCGCCCGGTCACCGCCAGCTTCGGCGTCAGCGCCCACCCGGCGGGCACTGGATTCGACGAGGCCTACGGCAGTGCGGATGCGGCGCTGTACCGTGCCAAGCGTGGCGGCCGCAACCGCGTGGAATCCCCCTAACCCCGTAGCCGCTGCCGAAGGCTGCGCTGGCCGGTGTGACCCCGGTAGATTTTCAGTGGGGCACAGGGCCAGCGCAGCCTGCGGCAACGGCTACGGCGCTCACTGTAGCCGCTGCCGCCAGGCTGCGCTGGCCAGTGCGTACCCTGCAGATTTCCAGTTGGGGGCGGGCAATATGCTGTTGCACAATGCTCAGGGCGAGGGTGAGTGTAGTCTCGGTAAGCTGGGTCTTTGACTTTCAAGGACTCAACGATCATGAAGATCTCCCTGTTGGCCGCACTCGGTCTGATGCTGACAACCGCCTGTGCCACCGCTGTCGAACTCAAGGAAACCATCCCCAATCGAATGACCAGCGAGTTGGTGATGCAACTGCACCTTCACCTCACACCGGACAAGTACTCGGGCGCCATGGGCTACGTACCTGATGGCCCACGTCTGAACGGTTCGAGGGTGAGCGGAACCTTCGTGGGCAAAGGAATCAAGGGCATCGTCCAGGGCGGTGAAGGCGACGTGTTGCCTGCATACCCTATGGGCAGCCATTTAGGGATAGCGACCGTTTACCATTTGAAGACTGACGATGGTAAATCCATCGAGATGAGCAACGTCGGTGTGATGCGCTACGAGGACACCGGGCCGTTTCTGCCCTCAGGCAAAGCTGCCGTCAACACGCTCCTGGAGGATGGCGCCTACGTTCGCACGTATACGAATTTCGGGGAACCGCCCGCTGCCTACGCGTGGTTGGGACACTCCGTTTTCGTGAGTGCCGTCGATGGTGACCTCAGCGGTACCGACGAACGCGATATCGTGATCAGCGTATACCGTATGGGCGGCCTGTAGCCGCACACCCCGTAGCCGCTGCCGCCAGGCTGCGCTGGCCGGTGTGACCCCGGCAGATTTTCAGTGGGGCACAGGGCCAGCGCAGCCTGCGGCAGCGGCTACAGGGACGGTGGTTTCGGGATTCTTAGCACTGGCCTGAAATTCGTTTCATGGGGATTCATTGGGCAGGGCAGGGTGGCGGCGGCAAGATTGCCCCATCGCAGGCAACCCGCCCTGCACCGCTCTATCTAACCCCTTTGGGAGGATCCCCCATGAACCTGAAAGCACTGACGCTGATCCCTGTACTGGGCCTGACCGCCTTGCTCTCGGCCTGTGCCGGCACGATGCCAAAGCCCGATCCGCACGACGCCTGGGTGGGCCTGAAGGAAGAGGCGCGCGACAACATGCTGGCCGAGAAACTGGATGGCCACCCGCTCAAGGATGGCCGCTACTTCCAGGTGTCGCCCGGCAAGCACAGCCTGCAGGTGGTGGTGTACGCCGCCAGCAGTGTCTACGTGGACGACAAGACCTGCCATGGCACCTTGACCTACGCGCATTTCAAACCTGAAGAGCACTATGAACTGCAGGAGACCAGCAGCGGCATGAACCTGGCGCTGAACCTGGGCGTGGACCTGGTGAACGACCGCGGCAGGACGGTGGCGCATACCCAGCAGTTCGATTGCGCGGGTGGCTGACCTGCAGCGATCTCTGTAGCAGCATCTGTCCTTGTGGGAGCGGGTTCTACCCGCGAAAAACACACCGCGGTATGCCAGGAAGTCCGCGTTACCTTCTTCGCGGGTAGAACCCGCTCCCACAGAGACAGGTGCTGCTCACCGGTAGCGTGATTTTCAGGTTTTGTGTTGTCCCCCCGTCCGAATCCCCCGCTTTTTCGCCTCCCTGCGCTCAATGTGAAACATTGACGCAGCAAAATGCGCAATCTGCCCTTTCCCCCTGTCCTAAGAGAAGGCACAATTCGCGTCCATTTTTTTGGCTGGCCTTGCCGCAGGGTTCCGACATGATCCAGACCCCGTATTACCTCATCGATAAAACCAAGCTTCTGGCCAACATGCAGAAGATCGCCTACGTGCGCGAACACTCTGGCGCCAAGGCTCTGCTGGCACTCAAGTGCTTCGCCACCTGGTCGGTGTTCGACCTGATGCAGCAGTACATGGACGGCACCACGTCCTCGTCGCTGTACGAGCTCAAGCTGGGCCGTCAGAAGTTTGCAGGCGAAACCCATGCCTACAGCGTGGCTTGGGCTGATGACGAAATCGGCGAGATGCTGGAGAACTGCGACAAGATCATCTTCAACTCCATCGGCCAGCTGCAGCGCTTCGCCCAAGCCAGCGAAGGCAAGGTCCGTGGCCTGCGCGTCAACCCGCAAGTGAGCAGCAGCGACTACTTGCTGGCCGACCCGGCGCGCCCGTTCAGCCGTCTGGGCGAATGGGACCCGGTGAAGGTGGAAGGCGTGATCGATCAGATCACCGGCTTCATGTTCCACAACAACTGCGAGAACGGCGACTTCGGCCTGTTCGACCAGATGCTGAACACCATCGAAGAACGCTTCGGCCACCTGCTGCACAAGGTGGAGTGGGTGAGCCTGGGCGGCGGTATCCATTTCACCGGCGAAGGCTATGCTTTGGATGAGTTCTGCGCACGCCTGAAGGCGTTCTCGCAGAAGTACGGCGTGCAGGTGTACCTGGAGCCGGGCGAAGCAGCCATTACCCAGAGCGCGTCGCTGGAAGTGACCGTGCTGGACACCCTGTACAACGGCAAGCACCTGGCCGTGGTCGACAGCTCCATCGAAGCGCACATGCTCGACCTGCTGATCTACCGCCTGAACGCCAAGCTTGCGCCAAGCGCCGGCGAGCACACCTACATGGTCTGCGGCAAGTCGTGCCTGGCGGGTGACATTTTCGGCGAATATCAATTCGACCGTCCTTTGGCCATTGGCGACCGCCTGTCGTTTGTCGACGCGGCCGGCTACACCATGGTCAAGAAAAACTGGTTCAACGGCCTGAAAATGCCGTCCATCGTAGTGAAACAACTCGACGGTACCGTCGAGGTGGTTCGTGAATTTGGTTTTGACGATTACCTGTCCAGCCTTTCCTAAGCTGGCGGATTGAGGAGAAGTAAACAAATTGAAGAAGAACGTTCTTATCATTGGTGCAGGAGGTGTCGCCAAGGTGGTGGCCCACAAGTGCGCGCAGCACAACGACGAACTCGGTCGTATTGCCATCGCGTCGCGTAACATCTCCAAATGCCAGGCCATCATCGACAGCGTCAAGGCCAAGGGCAGCCTCAAACAGCCCGCCGACATCAAGGCTTTCGCGCTCAACGCGCTGGATGTCGAAGCGACCAAGGCGCTGATCCGCGAGACTGAATCGCAGATCGTCATCAACGTCGGCTCCGCGTTCCTGAACATGTCGGTGCTGCGTGCCTGCATCGATACCGGTGTTGCGTACCTGGACACCGCGATTCACGAAGAACCGGGCAAAATCTGCGAGACGCCGCCCTGGTACGGCAACTACGAGTGGAAACACCTCGAGGAATGCCAGCAGAAGAACATTACCGCCATCCTGGGCGTGGGTTTCGACCCGGGCGTTGTGAACGCCTATGCCGCGCTGGCGAAACAACAGCATTTCGACCGCATTGATTCGATCGACATTCTCGACGTCAATGCCGGGTCACACGGCAAATACTTTGCCACCAACTTCGACCCGGAAATCAATTTCCGTGAGTTCACCGGGCAGGTGTGGAGCTGGCAGAACAGCCAGTGGACCAGCAACACCATGTTCGAAGTCAAGCGCACCGACGACTTGCCGGTAGTGGGTTCGCAGAACCTGTACCTCACCGGTCACGACGAAGTGCACTCGATCTCCAAGAACCTCGACGTGCCTAACGTGCGGTTCTGGATGAGCTTCGGCGAGCACTACATCAACGTGTTCACCGTGCTGAAAAACCTGGGCCTGCTGTCCGAGCAGCCGGTGAAAACCGCTGAAGGCCTGGAAGTGATCCCGCTTAAAGTGGTCAAGGCCGTGCTGCCGGATCCATCGTCGCTGGCACCGGGTTACACCGGCAAGACCTGCATCGGCGACCTGGTCAAGGGCACCAGGGATGGCCAGCCCCACGAGCTGTTCATCTACAACGTGGCCGACCATGAAGAAGCCTACGCCGAGACCGATAGCCAGGGCATCTCCTACACCGCCGGCGTGCCACCGGTGGCGGCAGCCTTGCTGGTTGCCCGTGGCGAGTGGGACGTGCAGCGCATGGCCAACGTCGAGGAGCTGCCAGCCGAGCCGTTCCTCAAGGCGCTGGACGTGATGGGCCTGCCGACCCGCATCAAGGATGAGAAGGGCGACCGCCCTTGGGATCAGTTGGCCTGATTGCCCTGATGTAACACCTGCCTCACCCGCACGACCGTAGCCGCTGCCGTAGGCTGCGCTGGCCCCAAGCCTCACTGGAGATTTGCAGTGTACTCGGGGCCCAGCGCAGCCTGCGGCAGCGGCTACGTTGTTTGCGGTGTTGTCTTTGTGGGACCGGGCGAAGCTCGGGAAGAGGCCGCCAAAGGCTATCGTCGAGCCACTGCCAGCCGAGCCGTTCCTCAAGGCGCTGGACGCGAAGGGCGACCGCCCTTGGGATCAGCTGGCCTGATTCCCCTGATGTAACACCTGCTTCACCCGCACCACCGTAGCCGCTGCCGCAGGCTGCGCTGGCCCCAAGCCTCACTGAAGATTTGCAGTGTACTCGGGGCCCAGCGCAGCCTGCGGCAGCGGCTACGTTGTTTGCGGTGTTGTCTTTGTGGGACCGGGCGAAGCTCGGGAAGAGGCCGCCAAAGGCTATCGAGTCGTTCGCTTCCCGAGCTTCGCCCGGTCCCACATCCCACTTACAACGTCACCCCCAACACCTTGAAATGCTGATGCGGGAACCGTACCTGCACCGGCAACGAATCAATCCGCCATTCACTGGCCAACGGCTGATCAAACCGCGCCGGCACCATCAACCCCCGCGTCGGGCTGCTGAACGGCTTGCGCAGGTCGCTGGGCAGCGGATTCGCACTTTCCGCGGGGTTGATCACCACTGCACCCACCCACTGCCCATTGGGCAGCTTCACGTCCAGCGGCGAGCCGGGGGTGGAGTGCTCCACGTCCTTGGGGTCCAGGTACACCCACAACTGCGCAGGGCCTTCGCGTTCCAGGCGCATCAGCAGGGTGCCGGGGCCGACGTTTTCGCCTGGTGCGGTGATCACCTCCGCCACACGTCCGCTTTCGCCGGCCTTGATGTCCATCTGCGCCAACTGGCCACTCAACCACTGACGTTCGCGTTGTTGCTGCTGGTCATAGCGCTGGCTCTCGGTGGTCACGCCGCCGCTCAGGCTGCGCTCGAAGGTCAGCAGTTCCGCCCGGCGGCTGTCCAGCGCGTTCTGTGCATCGATCAACTCACCTTGAGTGGCGGCCCCTTGCTGCACCAGGTGGCGGGTGTCATTGACCCGCGCCTGGGCGCGGTTGACCAGGCTTTGCAGCACGGCGCGATTGCGGCTGCCCAGGTCGGCCACTGCGGCGGGGGCGGGCGCGCCGTCACCTTGCAACAGGCTCAGGCGCAGGCGCCATTCGGGGTTGTCCAGGTCCACCAGGGGGCTGCCGGCCTGCACGTGATCGCCGGGCTGCACGCGGATGTCGCGTACCTGGCCAGGCTGCATCGCACGTACGTCCAGCGTGGGCAGACGCACCAGCGCCGGGGCCTCGATGCGCAGCAGGTCCAGGCCATAGCGGCCTACCAGCCACAAGGCCGGCAGCAGGATCAGAAACAGGATCAGGTACCAGCGCAGGCGGAACGCCAGGCGTTTGCCCGGCGCGTACAGCACCTGCATGCCGTTGTCCTGGGTGGGGTGTTTTTCCTTGGGGCTGTTGAAACGTACTTTCATCGGGTTCTCGGGAAGTCAGTCCAGGATTGCCAGTCGATGCCGGTCAGGCCCGCCGGTTGCAAGGTGGTGCGCCAGGCCTCGGCCTGGGTGCGCAGTTGGTCGGCGCTGGCGCCTGTCCAGCTCAGGCTGGCGGGCTGGTCGGCCTCCACGCTCTGGGCCAGGCGAAAGTGCAGGGCCGGCCACTGGCGGGCGATGGCCAGTGCCTGGGTGCTGCTGGCCTGGGGGTTGCGGGTGAAGATCATCAGGCTGACCTGACCGATGCCCATGCCTGGCAGTTGGCACGGTACGCAGTGATGGCCAGGCGTTTGCGCCGCGAACCAGCGCGGGTGGCTGGAGATGTTCAGCGGCCAGGGGCTGGCTTGCCGGGCGGCGGCCAGGGTAGCCAGCCAGTCGGTCAGGCGCTGGTCGGGCACCGGCCAGCCCAGTTGTTCCACCTCAAGGTCCAGGTGCAGGCCGTCGAAGGGTAGGGCGCGCAGTTGCTCGATCAAGCTGATCAGGCCAGGGCGCCCGGCGGGGGTGATCCAGGCTGGATCGCCCAGCAGCAGGTTCACCTGCAAGCCCTGCGCGTGGGCGTTGTGCAGCAGGTCGGCGAGGGCAGCTTGGGTGTGCGCAGGTTCAGCCAGTTGCGCGCGGTCCAGGCCCAGATCGATCTGGGTGATACCGGCGCGCTGCAGCTCGCGCAGTTGCGCGGCCTGTCGGGCCGGATCGAGCAAATCGGCGCTGTGCCAGACGTAAGTGCCCAAGCGCCAGTCGGAGGCCGAGGCCTGGCCCTGCCACTGCAACACGCCCTGGCCCAGCAGCGCCTGGAACGCCGGGCTCTCATCACCGAACAACCGCAACGCGGCATCCTGCAACCACGCCGCGTGCCAGGCAGCAATCTGCGCGAAGCCTGCGTTGTAATGATCAACCTCGGCCTGCAACAGATGCAGGCTGGCTTCACCGGCGTCCAGGCGCGTGCGCTGGCGGCGCTCGGCGATGATCTGGTCGACCGCCTTGCGCCGTTCGCTGCGCCAGGCGTATTCGTCGGTGCTGCGGCGTTGCTGCTGGAGTACCTTGCCCAGCTCGCGCAACAGCGCGCCGCGCTCGCTTTCCTGAGCCTGCACGGCCGCCTGATAGCGGGCCTCGCCCTCGCGACCTCGGGCTGAACCGTAGTCCATCAGGTCCACCGGTGCGGAGAACGTCACGCCCACGCTCAGGCCATTGCCGTTGTCGTCGGCACCGCTGCGCTGCTCCACGCTCTGGGTCACGCTGAAGTACGACTCGATGGCGCTGTACCAGGGGCGCTGGCGGGTCTGCTCGGCGCTGGCAAGGTCGGCGTTGCGGCGCGCCATGCGTGGGTTGTTTTCCAACTGCGCCTGCCAGGCGCCCAGCGGCTGCGGGTGGCTGGCCAGGGCGCTGGCCACCGGCGTGTCGCCCGGCTGTACCTGCACGCCCAGGCTTTGCAGGCTGGCACGCACGTCTTCCAGCAAATCGGCCTGGCTGTCGCAACGGCGAGTCACTGCGGTCCATTCGCTGTGCATCAACTGCGCGTCGGAGGGCAGTATCCAGTGGCCGTCCAGGCGCTGGCGCACCTGTTGTTCGGCGTCGCGGGCGGCCTCTTGCACGCCTTGGCACAGTTGGCTTTCCTGGGTGGCGCGCCACCAGTCGGCGTAGGCGCTGCGCACGGCCAGGCGCTGGCGAGCGCGTTGGTAGCCCTGTTCGATTTCACCCAGGCGCGCGTCGTGCTCGCTGGTCTGCACCGCGTCCATGCGTCGACGCAGGCTGCCCAGCAGTGGGTAGCGCAGGCCGATGGCCAGGTCGCGGCCGTAGTAGTTGTCGGTGAGGTCCTGGGTCACCAGTTCGTGGTAGTGGCCGACATTGGCGTTGCCGAACATCTACCAGCCGGCTTCGCTGTCGCGCTGGTCACGGGCAGCGTAGCGCGCTTGCAATTGCGCATTGGCAGCGGACACGCCGCTGCCGTCACCGGCCTGGCGCAGGGCATCGTCTAGAGTCAGCGTGCTGGCCTTGGCCAACAGCGGGGCGCACAGCAGCAGGGGTAATAAGGTTGAAGCGGTTTTCGACATCATGGATCGACAAAGCCTTAGAACCGATTGGCCCGTTTGAGTACCCACCATGGCGCCATGCTCGATTCCTCGTGCCCGCGCCGCAGGGTTTCGTTGAGAATGGCCACCACGCTCCAGCAGCGCAGGGCGTACATGGCCAGGGGGTAGAAGGGCAGCACCAGGATCAGCGCCAGGTCCTGGCGCGGGCGCTCGGTGACCATCAGCATCAGCCCCAGGTACAGCAGGCTGCTCATGGCCAGGTACAGCGCGTAGATCAGCAGCGAATAGAACACGAACGCCGTGAACGGCAGGATGATCACCGCCACCAGGCTGTAGCCCAGGATGATGAAGGGCAGCACCAGCTGGAAGAACAGCCCGCTGAGCATCAGCATCAGGAAGTTCGGCCAGCCCAGCAGCCGTGGCGTGAACGCGTGGCGGTGCTTGCGCAGGTAGACGAAGAACAGGTCGCCGTCCCAGCGCAGGCGCTGGTCGAGAAAGCTGCGCAGGGTGGCCGGGGCATCGGTGTGGCCAATGCCTTGGGGCTCGAAGGGGATGCGCAGGCGGTAGCGGCGGAAGTAGCTTTTGATGCGCATGGTCAGGTCCAGGTCTTCGGCGGTGTGGGTGTCCCAGCCGCCGATCTGCTGCAGAAAGCTGCGGCGGAAGGCGCCGAAGGCACCGGACACGTTGTTGACCAGGTTCCACTCGGCCAGGCCGATCTTGCACATGTGGATCGACAGCAGGTACTCCAGCGCCTGAATGCGCGCGATCCATGATTGCCGGGCGTTGCGCACCCGCAGGCTGCCGGCCACGGCGGGCACCTTGGGGTCGACAAAGTGGCGCACCATGCGCACCACCATGTCGTTGTCGAACGAGGTGTCGCCGTCGACGTTGATCAGGATCTCGCCGGTGCTGAAGGCCAGCCCCGTGTTCAACGACGACACCCGCCCACCGCGCTGCCATTTGGCGATGGGCCGCAGCACGCGGTTGGCCGGCAGGCGCTGCTGGGCCTTAAAGCGCCGCACCACCTCGGTGGTTACCGCGTTGGCGCTGGCGCCGTCGACGATGGGGATGATCTCGATCACGCCGGGGTAGGTCTGTTCGGCCAGGCTGCGCAGGGTCAGCTCGACGTCCTTGCCCTCGCTGTAGCAGGTGATGATGCACGACACCCGCGGGCACCAGGCGCTGTGCACCGGGATGGCCGTACGCTGGCGGATGAACCAGCGCAGGGTGCCCAGCAGCACCAGGATGTTGAGCGGCACTTCCAGCAGCAGGAAGTACGGGAACACCATCAGGAACAATCGCCAGTGGCCCTCGGGGCCGTAGATCTCCCCCAGCCAGGCGTCGAAGTGCGCGAGCAGCACGTCCATTACAGCGCTCCCGCCAGCCTGGCCATCAGCAGTTCGGCGTCTTCTTTCTCGATCAGGTCGGCGGGGGCGACGCAGCCGCTGGTGGTCAGCGTGATGTCCTGCAGGTCCTGGCCCACGAACAGCTCGCTGATCTGGTTGAGGCGCTCGGTCACCGTTTGCAGGCCGGGGGCGTCGGTGTACATCAGCAGCAGCCACAGGTGTTCTTCGCTGGTGCGGGTGCAGCGGTCGGTGTCGCGGATGGCCACCTGGATGCGCTCGATCAGCGTGTCCAACAGTGCATGGCCGCGCTGCGGGCCCAGGCGATCCAGGGTCACGCCCAGGTTGCGGAAGCGCAGGCCCAGCAGCGCGAAGGTGGGCGCGCTGTGCCGGGCGATCAGCTCCAGTTGCCAGTCCAGCAGGGTTTTGAAGGTGTTGACGCCGACCATGGCCAGGCCGCCGAAATAGCTGTCGGTGTCGCGCTCAAGGCCCTGGCGGGCGGTCAGCAGGCCGGTCTCCGACAGTTGATAATCGCGGATCTCGCGCACCTGCAATTCGTCCGGCGTGTGGTGCTGGCCGCAGTCCAGGCAGCGCGCCTGCACGTCGGCGTCGACGAAGAAGGCGTTGCAGGCATTGCAGCTGTAGTTCTCCAGCGGCCGGTCGTAGTCGGTGCCGATATGGCGCAGGCGCGTCAGGCAGTTGGGGCACAGCAGCACGCCGTCCTTGAGGTACTCGGCCTGGGCGCCGATGTGGCCGCAGGTGAAGCAGTGCAGCGAGGGCTGGCGCACGATGTCCAGGTCAGTGCATTCCACGCACACGTCCACGTAATTGAGCTGGCCGCTGCCGCACTGCCGGCACAGGCGCACGCGGTCCACCAGTACCGTGCTGTCGAGCAGATTGCGCTGGGCCAGGCCCTGCACCAGGGCGTGGCCGTTGAGGCTTTCATCGCCCAGGGCTTCCACCAGCGGGTAGCTGTAGTGGCTGGGCGAGCGCGGGGCGCGCACGGCTTTCAGCAGGCCGGGCGCCCTTAGCCAAAGATAAGCCAGCACCTGCGCTTGTGGCCCTTCGGGCGCGCGGCCGCGGTTGAACACTGCCAGGCGTGCCTGCCATTGCTGCCAGGCCTGTTGCGGGTTGGTCGGCGGTGGCCCGTCGGACAGCGCCAAAGCCATGGGCTCGGTGTCGCGGCAATAGATCAGCGCCAGTTGATAGGCCGGGTGGCGGCGCAGGGTGTGCAGCCAGGCCAGGTTCTCGGCGGGGCTGGCGTTGAGGATCAGCACGTCGAAGGGCGGCTGTTGCAGCAGGGCTGATACGTGGGTAAAGCGCGTGGTAGAGCGGGGCGGTGCGTCGAGGGCAGGGGTTAGCTCAGCGATGCGGACAGTCAACTCGGTCATCGGTTCTTCCAATCGGGATCCGAGGGGTCCGACAGACGGTGTGTCGCGAAAGTTCTACGAGCAAACACTTTTGTACAAGTATTTGTGCAACCCGACACGATCAAAAGCCATACACCCAAGGCTAAAACCTCGGTCGAACAGGCCATGGCACGTTGCAACAAACTGTGGGACCGAGCGAAGCTCGGGAAGCGCCGCGCGGGCGGCGCACGGTCCCAAGGGCGCCGAATCACCCAAGCCCTGCACCCGTAGCCGCTGCCGCCAGGCTGCGCTGGCCGGTGTGAGCCCTGGAGATCTTGAGTGAGGCAGAGGGCGAGCGCAGCCTGGCGGCAGCGGCTACGGGGCCGTGGTGAATTCAGGAGGTGCATGTCTTGGGGCCTTGTGGCGCTCTTGAGACCGTGCGCCGCCCGCGCGGCGCTTCCCGAGCTTCGCTCGGTCCCACATCTGTTTCGGGCCAGTTATGTCTGGGGTATTGCCTGGTCCGCCTTGTTTTTTCGGCGGGGGATTGGCGTTGAAATGATTTGAAACATCTGGAGATCTCCAGCGGTCCATTGGGTATTCCCCGCCATAGAATTCCCCATGAAAACACCCCGCCCCAACGCACGCTTGGCCCCCCTCACCGAACTGCGCAACCTGAAAATGGCCCGTTCCGCCCACGCCTATGTGCGCGGCAGCACGGTGCAGTTCTACCAATGGCTGCACAGCCAACCCGGCAGGCGCCTGCCCAGCGGCCCGCCGGTGTGGATCTGCGGCGACTGCCATGCCGGCAACCTGGGCCCCACGGGCGACCTCAAGGGCAAGATCGACATCCACATCCGCGACCTGGATCAGACCGTCATCGGCAACCCGGCCCACGACCTGGTGCGCCTGGCGCTGTCACTGGCCACTGCCGCGCGCGGCTCGGACTTGCCGGGCGTGGCCACGGCGAAGATGCTGGAAGAAATGATGCGCGGCTACGAGCTGGCCTTCGAGACCAACGTCGACGAAGACCCGCCACGCCCGGCGCAGGTCAAGGCCGGCATGCGCAGCGCGGTGCAGCGCACCTGGAAGCACTTGGCCCAGGAGCGCATCGAGGACACGCGGCCCACCATTCCCCAAGGCAAGCACTTCTGGTCGCTGGCAAAAGAGGAGCGTACGGCGATCAAGAAATTGTGCGCCAGCGATGACATCCACAGCCTGGTGACGTCGCTCAAAGGGCGTTCGCGCGAAGACCGTGTCGAGTTGCTGGACTGCGCCTATTGGGTGAAAGGCTGCAGCTCGCTGGGGCTGCACCGCTATGCGGCGCTGCTGGGCGTGGGTGACGATGACGATCAGGAGTTCTGCCTGCTCGACATCAAACAGGCCGTGGGCGCAGCGGCGCCACGGGCGGCGCGGGCGTCCATGCCGCGCGATAATGGTCAGCGCGTGGTGGAGGGTGCGCGGCACCTGTCGCCGGGTTTGGGCAATCGCATGCTGGCTACGCGCATGCTTGGCAATGGCTTCTTTGTGCGCGAGTTGCTGCCCCAGGACATGAAGCTGGAACTGGACCAGCTGACCCAGACCGAAGCCATGCGCGCGGCTGCTTACCTTGCGCGGGTGGTGGGCCAGGCCCACGCGCGGCAGATGGACCTGAGCACCCGCGCTGGCTGGATCAAGGATTTGCAGCTCAACCGCTCGCGCACCCTGGATGCGCCGTCGTGGCTGTGGTCCAGCGTGGTGCAGCTGGTGGCCAGCCATGAGATGGGCTACCTGGAGCATTGTCGGAGCTACGCGCTGGAAGAGGCCAAGCGCTCTGCGCTGTAGCCGCTGCCGCCAGGCTGCGCTGGCCCTCAGCCACGCTGAAGATTTTCAGTGCACCGAGGGGCCAGCGCAGCCTGCGGCAGCGGCTACAGAGGCGCGCGTGTCTCGCGATCGCGTGGTCTGCATCGCGGCCAAGGCCGGCTCCTACCACGGACGGCGTAGGAGCCGGCCTTGGCCGCGATGCAGACGACACGGTGTCAACTTCAGGCAGGCACTGCCTGCAGGTCGCGACGGCTGCGAATCATCAGCACTGCCACCACCAGCGCTGCCGCCGCGATCAGCGTGGCCATCAGGCCCAGCCTGTCCAGCCCCAGGTGGCGAATGCCCAGCCCGCCGACAATTGCCCCAAGGCCAATCCCGGCGTTGGCCGCCGAGATGTTCAGCGACGCTGCCAGCGCCTGGGCCTTGGCGCCGGCCTGCATCACCCGCACCTGGCACACCGGGAACAGCGCGGTGTAGCCAATGCCCCAGGCGATCAGCGCCACCACCAGCCACAGGTGATTGTGCGCAGCCGGCACCACGGCCAGCATGCCTGCGCCCATCACGATCAGGAACAGCACCATGGCGCCCAGCGGCTTGCGGTCCACCAGCAGGCCGCCCAGGTGGTTGCCCAGCATGCCCACGGCGCCGAAGCCCATCAGCCACCAGCCCACCTGGCTGGCCGGCACGTCGGCCAGGCGTTCGAGGATGTCGGCCAGATAGGTGTACGAGGTGAACATGGCGGTGAAGGTCAGCACCGACAGCAGCACATGGGCCAGGAAGCGTGGCTGGCGCAGGATGGCGGTCTGTTTTTCATCACCGCTCGCCTTGGGCGAGGTGGGCAGGGTCGGCATGGCCAGGTGCATCAGCGCGGCGATGACCAGGGCAATGGCCGCCAGCACCCAGAAGGTGCCGCGCCAGCCCAGGGTGTCGGCAGCCACGGTGCCCAGCGGCACGCCGAACACCAGCGCCGCCGAGATACCCATGTACACCTTCGACACCGCCTTGCCGGCCTGGCCCGGACCTGCCAGTTGCCCGGCGGTTTCACTGGCCGTGCCCCAGAACACCGGCAGGCCCAGGGCCGGAATGAAGCGCGCCAGGGCCATGATCCAGATATTGCTGGCCACGGCGGCCAGCACGTTGGAGGCGGCGAACACCAACAGGATCACGGTGAACAGGCGCTTGCGCTCCACGTGCGCCAGGCGCGCGGTCAGCAGCGGGCCGAACAGCATCACGGTGAAGGCGAACAGCGTGACCAGTTGCCCGGCCAGGTCGATGGAAATGTCCAGGTCGCGGGCCAGCGCGGGCAGCAGCCCGACGATCAGGAATTCGGTGGTGACAATGATAAAGGCCGCCACGGTCATGATCAGGATTTGCAGGCCTGAGCGATTGACGGGGGACACGGGTGGGGGCTGCATCAAACTTAACTCCAATGAGGTTTTGCCGTAGCCTATTGGAGAATTGGCTGATGATCTTGGTCATTATCGACCAAGTATCTTGAACTGAATTCAACAGTAGGGTGGCGCAATGTTTTCCTCGGAACGGCTCAAGGGCATCGATGTGTTCGTCAGCGTGGCGGACCTGGGCAGCTTCACGGCAGCGTCCGAGCGGCTGAACCTGAGCGTTTCGGCCGTCAGCAAAGGCATTGCCCGCCTGGAGAGCCGCCTCGGCGCGCGCCTGTTCAACCGCACCACTCGGCGCCTGGCGCTGACGGATGCCGGGCAGACGTTTTACCGCACCTGTACGGCGGTGCTCAGCGACCTGGAGCAGGTGGAACTGGCGCTGACCGCCGAGCAGGCCGAGCCCTACGGCCGCCTGCGCATTGACCTGCCGGCCAGTTACGGGCGCCTGCACGTATTGCCGCTGGTGCTGGAGTTCGTCAAACAGCACCCGCGGTTATTACCCCACGTGTCATTTACCGACCGTTTTGTCGACCCCGTGCAGGACGGCATCGACATCGTTGTGCGCATCGGCGGCCCGGATGCCTGGCCGGCGGCGCTGGGGCATCGGTACATCGGGGCGCAGCGGATGATCTTCTGCGCGGCGCCCGAATACCTGGCCGGCCACGGCGTGCCGCAGACGGTGGATGATCTGGAACACCATCAATGCGTGGGCTACGGGCAAACCGATGGGCTGGTGGGCCCTTGGTACTTTAAAGGCAAGCAGGCCGGCGACATGGAACGGCGCATCATGCACCCGCGCATTGCCGTGGGCGATGGGGAAGGGGAGGTAATGGCGGTGCTGGCGGGGCTGGGGATTGCGCAGTTGCCGACGTGGCTGGTGCAACGGCATTTGGACAGCGGGGCGATGGTGGAGGTGTTGCCGCAGTTGGCGACGGATGGGTTGCCGATGAATCTGGTGTGGTTGAAGAGTCGTGAGGGGTTGCCGAAGGTGAGGGGGTTGTTGGATTACCTTACCACCCGCTTGAGTCCTGGTGGGGTATGTCGTTGATGGGGGTGTCTGGTGTGCACGGCTTGGGTTTTGCGGGGGCCATCAGATCGCGCGCCGCCCGCGCGGCGCTTCCCGGGCAGAGCCCGGTCCTACATTTGTTTCAGGCCAATTTTGTCTGTGGCATCACCTATCCCGCCTTGTTTTTTCACTAAAGATTTATGGTGGTGCGAGCAAGGCGGAACAGGCGATCTGACAGACAATGGCACGTTGCAACAAATGTAGGACCGGGCTCTGCCCGGGAAGCGCCGCGCGGGCGGCGCGCGATCTGATGAACGCCACAAAACCCAAGACAAGCGCCCCATCACGCCTTGGCCAACAACCACTCCCGAAACGCCTGCAACGCCGGCAACGCCCCATTCCTCGGCGGATAAACCAGGTAATACCCCCGCGCACTGGCATACGGCAGCACCGGGCTGACCAACTCACCACTGGCCAATTCATCAGTAATCAACACCCGCGGCACCAGGCCGATGCCGATGTCCGCCCGCACCGCCTGAATCAAGTGCGAGGTCAGCTCGAAACTCGGCCCCAGGCGCATGCTCTGGTGCGCCTGCCCATGGTGGCTGAACCACTCCCCCCAGGCATTGGGGTTGTTGACCACGCTGAGCAGCACCTGCTGGCTGATTGCCGCCGGCGTCCACTCGGTGCGAGTGGCCGCCAGGGTCGGGGACAGCACCACCATCAACTCCTCGGCATACAACCGGTGGCAGACCAACCCCGGCTGGTCCCCCGTGGCCACGACAATGGCAGCGTCGATGCCGCTGGTGGCGAAATCCACGTGCTCGATCCGCGAGTTGATGTGCACCAGGATGTCCGGGTGCTGGCGGTAGAAATCATGCAACCGCGGCAGCAGCCATTTCGAGCCGAAGGTGGGCAGGGTGGCCAGGCGCAGGCTGCCCGCGCCGGCCTGGTGGGCCATGGCGTGCAGGGTGGCGCTGCGCACGCGGCCCAGGGCTTCGCTGATTTCGCGGTGATACAGGCGGCCAACGTCGGTGAGCTTGACCGCACGCCCTTCACGACGGAACAGCGCCACGCCCAGTTGCTGCTCCAGTGCCTGCACCTGTCGGGTCACCGCGCTCTGGGTCAGGGCCAGTTCTTCGGCGGCGCGGGTATAGCTTTCGTGGCGGGCGGCCGCTTCGAAGGCCAGCAGCACCGACATGGACGGGGTGAGGTTGCGGTAATTCATTCGTAAAAGTCATTAATGCGTGCGTGAATATCGGTTTGTGCCGGGCTATGCGGTCCGGGATCATTGCATCATCCACTACCTGGCGCGTGATGCCCAGTGTCGTACCCATGATTATCCTGACATAAAGACGAGGCCATCCCCGATGATCGCCCAAGTGACCGGCACCGCCCCGGCCAACCTGTACCCGGAATTCCTCGAAGCCCTGCGCGCCAGCGGTTTCAAAGGCCAGACCAGCACCGACTACGCCACCCGTACCGTGCTGGCCACCGACAACTCGATCTACCAGCGCCTGCCCCAAGCGGCCGTGTTCCCGGCTGACGCCGACGACGTGGCGCGCATTGCCGCGCTGATGGCCGAACCGCGCTTCCAGGCGGTCAAGCTCACCCCACGCGGCGGCGGCACTGGCACCAACGGCCAGTCGCTGACCGACGGCATCGTCGTCGACCTGTCGCGGCACATGAACCGCATCCTCGAAATCAACGTCGAGGAGCGCTGGGTGCGCGTGCAGGCCGGCGTGGTCAAGGACCAGCTCAACGTGGCGCTCAAGCCCCACGGGCTGTTCTTCGCCCCCGAGCTGTCCACCTCCAACCGCGCCACCGTGGGCGGCATGATCAACACCGACGCCAGCGGCCAGGGCAGTTGCACCTACGGCAAAACCCGTGACCACGTGCTGGAGCTGCACAGCGTGTTGCTGGGCGGCCAGCGCCTGCACACCCACCCGCTCACCGACGATGAACTGGAGCAGGCCTGCGCCGCCCCCGGCCGTGCCGGTGAGGTGTACCGCGCCGCGCGTACCATCCAGGAAACCCAGGGCGAGCTGATCGAGCGTACCTTCCCGCCGCTCAACCGCTGCCTGACCGGCTACGACCTGGCCCACCTGCGCGACGAGCAGGGCCGCTTCAACCTCAGCAGCGTGCTGTGCGGCGCCGAGGGCTCGCTGGGTTACTTGGTGGAAGCCAAGCTCAACGTGTTGCCCATCCCCACTTATCAGGTGGTGGTCAACGTACGCTACGCCAGCTTCATGGACGCCCTGCGCGACGCCAATGCGCTGCTCAAGCACACGCCGATTTCCATCGAGACGGTGGATTCCAAGGTGCTGTTGCTGGCCATGAGGGACATTATCTGGCACGCCGTGGCCGAGTACTTCCCGGCCGACCCGGACCGCCCGACCCTGGGCATCAACCTGGTGGAATTCGCCGGTGATGACCCCGCCGAGGTCAACGCCCGCGTGGCGGCCTTCGTCGAACACTTGCAGGCCGACACCAGCATCGAACGCCTGGGCCATACCCTGGCCGAAGGCGCCGCCGCGGTGAACCGCGTGTACACCATGCGCAAGCGTTCGGTGGGCCTGCTGGGCAACGTCGACGGCGAGGCTCGCCCGCAGCCGTTCGTGGAAGACACCGCGGTGCCGCCGGAAAAACTGGCCGACTACATCGCCGACTTCCGCGCTTTGCTGGACAGTCACGGCCTGGCCTATGGCATGTTCGGCCATGTCGACGCCGGCGTGCTGCACGTGCGGCCCATCCTCGACATGAAGGACCCGGCCCAGGCGGCGCTGGTCAAACCGATCTCCGATGCGGTGGCGGCGCTGACCCAGAGCTACGGCGGCCTGTTGTGGGGCGAGCACGGCAAGGGCCTGCGTTCGGAATACGTGCCGGCCTACTTCGGCGAACTGTACCCGTCGCTGCAACAACTCAAGGGCGCGTTCGACCCGCACAACCAGCTCAACCCCGGCAAGATCTGCACCCCGCCGGACAGCGCCGAAGGCCTGACCAAAGTTGACGAAGCGCCGCTGCGCGGTGATTTCGATCGCCAGATTGACGAGCGCGTGTGGCAAGACTTCGGCACCGCAATGCACTGCAACGGCAACGGCGCCTGCTACAACTTCGACCCCGATGACGCCATGTGCCCGTCGTGGAAAGCCACCCGCGAGCGTCAGCATTCTCCCAAGGGCCGTGCCTCGCTGATGCGTGAATGGCTGCGCCTGCAGGGCGCTGCGGACATCGACGTGCTGGCGGCGGCGCGCAACCAGGTGTCGTGGCTCAAGGGCCTGCCAGGGCGGTTGCGCAACAACCTGGCCCGGCGTCGCGGCCAGGCGGACTTCTCCCACGAGGTGTACGACGCCATGGCCGGTTGCCTGGCGTGCAAATCGTGCGCGGGGCAGTGCCCGGTGAAGGTCAGCGTGCCGGAGTTCCGTTCGCGCTTCCTGGAGCTGTACCACGGCCGCTACCAGCGTCCGCTGCGTGACTACCTGATCGGTTCGCTGGAATTCACCCTGCCATACCTGGCCCACGCGCCAGGGCTGTACAACGCGGTGATGGGTTCGGCGCTGATCGGCCGGCTGCTCAAGGGCCAGGCCGGCATGGTCGACAGCCCGCTGATCAGCCGTTACAACCTGCAGGCCACGCTGACCCGCTGCAACGTGCGCGTGGCCACCTTGCCGGCCCTGGCCGAGCTGACCCCGGCCCGGCGCGAGCGCAGCGTGGTGCTGGTGCAGGACGCCTTCACCCGCTACTTCGAAACGCCGCTGCTGGCCTCGTTCATCGAGCTGGCGCATCGCCTGGGCTACCGCGTGTTCCTGGCGCCGTACAGCGCCAACGGCAAGCCGCTGCACGTGCAGGGCTTCCTCGGTGCCTTCGCCAAGGCCGCCATCCGGAACGCCCGCCAGCTCAAGGCCCTGGCCGACTGCGGCGTGCCGCTGGTAGGCCTGGACCCGGCCATGACCCTGGTGTACCGCCAGGAATACCTGAAGGTGCCGGGCCTGGGCGAATGCCCGACCGTGGCCTTGCCTCAGGAGTGGCTGATGACCGCGCTGCCGGAGCATAAAGGCAAGCAGGGTGGCAGCTTCCGCCTGATGGCTCACTGCACCGAGAAGACCAACGTGCCGGCCAGCACCCGCCAGTGGGAGCAGGTGTTCGAGCGCCTAGGCCTCAAGCTTGCCACCGAGGCCACCGGCTGCTGCGGCATGTCCGGTACTTACGGGCATGAGGCGCGCAACCAGGACACCTCGCGGACCATCTTCGAGCAATCGTGGGCGGGCAAGCTGGACAAGCAGGGCGAGGCGCTGGCGACCGGTTATTCGTGCCGCAGCCAGGTCAAGCGCATGGCTGATCGCACCTTGCGTCACCCGCTGGAGGTGGTGTTGCAGCAGTTGCTCTGACCACTTCTATGTAATCTTCACTGGCCTCTCGCGAGCAAGCTTTGCTCCCACAGTGGTGTGCCATCCGCCGTGGCAGGCTTAACACCGTGGGAGCAAAGCTTGCTCGCGATGGGATCGACGCAGCGTCCAAGTGGTGCCGCGTCGCCCGCATCACTATCTGCCTTTCATTCCGCAATGGAATCACTACCTTCTAAATCGTCGTTTGTGGCCAACGCACAACTGTCACACCATTGACCCACGTCAACGCCGCACCGCCCGCGTGTCGTCACACAACAATAAAACCCTCATTACCTTTGTGCTGCCGCCCAAACTCAATGAAAAGGAAGACGCATGGCCCTCCATTATTCCCCCACCGTGACCCGCTCTCGCACCTGACCCGATAACAGGTTTTCTCCACTCTTTCTTGCCCTGCGCACATGGCCGATGGCTGGGCCGTGGCCGGGTGAAACGCGATCCAGGGGTACATCATGAATTCACCTCACAACAATGCGCCGCGTGCGCTCAAGCACGGGCTGACTTCGCGTCAGGTCTCGATGATTTCCATCGCCGGCATCATCGGCGCTGGGCTGTTCATCGGCTCTTCCAACGCCATTGCCACCGCCGGCCCCGCCATTCTGATTTCCTACGGCATCGCCGGCCTGCTGGTGTTGCTGGTGATGCGCATGCTGGGGGAGATGGCCATCGCCAACCCCGACAGCGGTTCGTTTTCCACCTACGCCAGCAAGGCCATCGCGCCCTGGGCCGGGTTCACCATCGGCTGGCTGTACTGGTGGTTCTGGGTGCTGATCATTCCGGTGGAGGCCATCGCCGGCGCCGACATTCTGCATGCGTGGATGCCGGCCGTGCCGTCCTGGGCGTTCGCGTTCCTGATCATGCTGACCCTGTCGTTCACCAACCTGATCAGCGTGAAAAACTACGGCGAATTCGAGTACTGGTTCGCGCTGGTCAAGGTCATCGCCATCCTCGGCTTCATCGTGGTCTGCACCCTGGGCGTCACCGGTTACTGGCCGCTGGCCGAGGTGTCGGGCGTCGGCCATCTGCTGGATAACGGCGGCTTCATGCCCCATGGTTTCGGCGCGGTACTGGGTGGCGTGCTGGTGACCATCTTCTCGTTCTTCGGCGCCGAGATCGTCACCATCGCCGCCGACGAAACGGCCAACCCCAAGGACAAGATTCGCCGGGCGACCAACCTGGTGGTGTACCGCATCGCCATTTTCTATCTGTTCTCGATCTTCTTTATCGTCTCGCTGGTGGCCTGGAATGACCCACGCCTGTTGCAGGTGGGTTCATTCCAGCGCGCCCTGGAAATTCTCAACGTGCCCGGCGCCAAACTGATGGTGGACATCGTGGTACTGGTGGCCGTGACCAGCTGCATGAACTCGGGCCTCTACACCGCCTCGCGCATGCTGTATTCGCTGGGTGTGCGCGACGATGCCCACCCACAGGTGCGGCGCGTGTCGGGCAATGGCGTGCCGACCGTGGCGGTGTTGTGTTCAACCCTGGCAGGCTTTGTCGGCTGCTTCGTCAACTATGCCTTCCCCGGCACGGTGTTCAACTTCCTGCTGTCCACCACCGGCGCCATCGCCTTGCTGGTGTACCTGGTGATTGCCGTGTCGCAGCTGCGCATGCGCAAGATCACCGAGCGCGAAGGGCAGGTGCTGGCGTTCAAGATGTGGCTGTACCCATGGCTGACCTGGTTCGTGATCGCGTTGATCAGCCTGGTGCTGGGCTACATGCTGATCAGCCCGGCGTACCGCTATGAAACGCTGATGACCGCAGGCGTGGCCGGGGCGATGCTGCTGATCGGTCTCTCACGTCGCAAAGCCCCGATCACCGTAGCCGCTGCCGAAGGCTGCGCTGGCCCTGTGCCTCGCTGACAATTCCCAGGGTTCATACGGGCCAGCGCAGCCTGGCGGCAGCGGCTACGGGGCGGGTGTGAGCCGGGATTAAAGGATTATGTATCTGCGTCGATACAGAGGTGTCGTTCACAGAACATGGAGGCGCAGGATGCGCATCAATCTGTTTACCCAGCAGTCAGTCTCGCAACTGGCGGCTTCGACCGCCAACTCGTCCACGACGGTCCTGAGCTCGTCCCTCAAGATCGGCCAGACGGCCAAGGACGCGGTGGTCAACCTCAGTATCGATGCGGTTACGCGCAGTCAGGCCGCAGGCCTCTACAGCCAGTTCTACCCCACCCGTGAAGGGTTCAGCGCCGATGCCCTGGCATTGTCCACGGCATTGCCGCAAAGCACTTCAAGCTCCACTGGCCTGTTTGGCGAAGCACTGGCCCAGGATGCCCGACAACGGTTGGACATTGCCTACGCCTATATGGCCGCCAGTGGCTCGCCGTATGACCCCGCAAGCAAGGATGGCGTGGACACCAACAGCCTGTTCGGCAGCCTGGACCGCCGCTCGCTGTTGGCCGTGGCGCAGAACGAGACGGGTCTTTTTACCGACGAAGAACAGTCCCACGCCAAGTCACTCATGGACAAACAGCGCAGTAATGCGTCCGGCCTTTACTCGGGGCCGGACAGCGTTGTGGCTTATTACAAGCCGCTGGATGACTACAAGCAGATCCAGATCCTGGCCGCCGGGTTTCTGGACAATGTCAGCGACGAAGAAAAGGCTACGTCCGAGTGGCAGATGCAGCGCAACAGGGCGGCTGGCTTTGCGCCGGTCAAGGTGCAAAACACCCTGGACGAGACCATGGCCAAGCTGATGGTGGCCATGGGGATTCGTTGACGCACCCTGCCGGCGCTGCCGCTCGGCGGCAGTGGCGGCGCGCGCCTGAATCTGCACTACGATATCAAGACCGCGAGGAGGTGAATCATGCGCGTAATGGTATTGGTCAAAGCCACAGAAGACAGCGAGCAGGGCACCTTGCCCAGTCACGAATTGCTGGAAGCCATGGGCAAGTTCAATGAGGAACTGGCGAGCGCCGGGATCCTGCGGGCTGCCGATGGTCTGAAGCCGTCCAGCGCCGGTAAGCGTATTGCCTTTGATGGCGCGGGGCGTTCGGTCAGTGAGGGGCCGTTTGCACAAACGTCGGAGTTGGTGGCCGGTTTCTGGATTTGGGAGGTGGAGGATTTGGACGAAGCGGTCGCCTGGGCCAAACGCTGTCCCAACCCGATGCCTGGGCCCAGTGAACTGGAGATCCGGCCGTTGTATGAGATGGCGGATTTCGAGTAACGCCACAGAGCCTGAAGGACATCTGCCGTGAGGCGGTTTGCAGTGTGGGAGATTCCAGGGTGCTGAGCAACCTGTGGGAGCGGGTTCTACCCGCGAAAAGAACACCGCGAAGTATCTGAAACACCATGGCGCTCTCTTCGCGGGCAGAGCCCGCTCCCACAGTGTGAACCGCGGAGGGGAGCTAGAGCTGCGCTTGTATCGCCGCCTTGTCGATGACCGACCGCACCTCGACGATGCGCCCCGCCTGCCAGCGGTAAAACACATGTTCGCGGAAGGTCACCGTGCGCCCGTTCACGTCCAGGCCCATGAAGCGTGCGCGCGGGGTGCAGGTGAACACCAGGCGGCTGGCGACCAGGGGCGCTTCGCACACCAGCCACTCGACGATGAAGCGCAGGTCGGGGATGTCGCGGTAATCCTGTTCCAGCATGGCGCGGTAGCCCGCCACGCCCAGGGGACGACCGTTGTGGGTGACGCTGTCGTCGACGAAGTCGCCCAGACGGGGCCAGTCCTGCCGGTTCAGGCAATCCAGATAGGCGCGGTAGGCGCTGGCCAGGTCGTCAGCGGTCATGACTGCGCAGCGTCTCGCGAAGCCATCAGCGCGATTTCCATTTCCGGCGTCATGCGTTCACCTTTGGCGTACAGCTGGCTGAAGAACATCCCCTGCACATATTCCTTGGTGGGCACCGGCCCCTTGGGCGTGAACAGGGCGGCCAGGTCGATGGTCTTGCCGAAGTTGTCCTTGGTCAGGCTGTAGCCGCCCAGCCCCGCTTCGCTCAAGGGGCCGCTGGCTTCCACCACGTCGATAGAGGTGTCGCGGAAGGCGGTGGCGGCATCCACCAGGTCGCCGTTGGCGTTGAGCAGGCTGTTGAGGCGGGCGAGGTCCTGGGTGCTCAGTTGGCCGCTGGTATTGGACGCCTTGAGGGTGCCGTCGGCCTGCACGCTGAAGCCGAATTTCTTGCCCGCCAGGTCCGGTGGCAGGGAAGATGTCAGGCTTTGGAAGGCGACCTTCAGGGTATCCAGCGCCACTTTCTGCGCGGCTGCCTTCTGCGGGTAATCGGCGGCTTGCGGGCGGCCGATCCAGGTCTCTACCGCTTCCATTGTTGCGCCCAGGTGCTGCGCCTCTTCACTGGGATGATAGATTGCAGCGGGACCTGCGGCGGCGGCCTGCAGTGTCTGCACGGTCTCACTGCTCAGTGGCTGGGCGGCCAAGGGCTGGTCGGCGACCGTGAGGGTGGTCGACGGTGCGGGGTAGGTGGAGCTGATCAGAAGGGCCATTGCTACAGTCCATGTATCGTCATTGGTACTTACTGTAGCGGCAAGGATACATAAAGCTTGAGCCGATGATTGTGCCGGGGGCTGGGGGAGCCCTGAACATTTTTCTCAAGGTTCAGGGCCGGTGCAGCCTGGCGGCAGCGGCTACAGGTCAGGCGGCGTTGCCGTGCAGTCCCTTTTTCCAGGCGGCTTTCGCGGCTTCCATCTGACTGCCGATTTCTTCCAGTTGCGCGTTGCCCAGCAACTTCCGTGCTTGGGGAAACATCTCGGTTTCCTCTTCCTCGATGTGGTGCTCAAGCAGTTCCTTGACCACTTTGACCCGGCCGGAAAACTCCGGGGTGCCCGGGTCGGTTTCCTTGAGGTCGGGTAGCACCAGGGAATCGACCGTGCGGTGTTCCTCCTTGGCCTCGTAATACATCACATCCTGCTCCTTGCCGCCGGCGGCCTTGAAGGCGGGGTAGAGGATTTCTTCCTCGAGCTGGGTGTGCAGGGTGATTTCCATTTCCAGTTTGGCCAGCAGGTCGGCGCGTTTTTTCACCCCGCGCTCGGTGGAGTCGTTGAGTTGAGTGAGGATGGCCTTGACGCGTTCGTGGTCAGCTTCAAGCAGGTCGATTGCATTCATGTTCCAGCACCTCTGTCACGGTAAACGGACCGATCTGACTGCCGATCCTGGGATATCCATCAAGAGCGTTGCATGGCCTGTGCCATCGCACGGCAAAAAACAATGGCCTTGTTTTCAATCAGTTGGCGAACCTGCCCCGCCCGTCGACCGTGCACATTGCATGAAGGCGTCTGTAGAGCGATGCAGATAACGGGATGGGGCTCGTCATCCGCAACCACCGGCGCGCAGCTTGACGGTCTGCCCATGGCGCAGGGCGGTGAACGCATCCTCGGCCAGCCCGGCGGCCTGGGTGGCTTGCTGAAGTTTCTTCGGCGGTTCGTCCAGCGGCTCATCGGTCAGCTCGAAGGTGCCCCAGTGAATGCCCACGGCCTTCTTCGCCCCCACGTCCTTGAAAATCTGCACGGCCTGTTGCGGGTCGACGTGTTGCGGGCCCATGAACCATCGCGGGGCGTAGGCGCCGATGGGGATCAGCGCCAGGTCGAAGCAACCGAATGCGCGGCCCAGGCGTTTGGAATCGGCCGAGTAACCGGTGTCGCCGGCAAAATACACCGAGTAGGGCACAGCGGCGCCCGGCACGGTCTTGAGCGCCCAGCCGCCCCACAAGGTGTTGTTGCGGTCGGTGTAGCTGCGCGCCGACCAGTGCGTGGCGGGCACAAACCAGACGTCCAGGCCGGCCACCCGGGTGTGGTCGCTCCAGTCCAGCTCCTCGACATTGTCGATGCCCTTGCCGGCCATCCATGCCTTGATCCCCAGCGGCACCAGGAAGCGCGGCGGGCCACCGGGCTGGCGGTTGAGGGCCTGGACGCTGGCGGTGTCGAGGTGGTCGTAGTGGCTGTGGGAGATCAGCACCACGTCGATGTGCGGCAGGTCGGCCAGGGCCAGGGCGGGCGGGGTCTTGCGCGCGGGGCCGGCGAAGGACACGGGCGAGGCGCGCTCGGAAAAGACCGGGTCGGTGAGTACGTTCAGGCCGTTGATCTGCAGCAGCGCGGTGGCGTGGCCGATCCAGGTCAGGGTGTTCTCGCTACGATTGGCGGCCAGCCACGGCACATCGGGCTGGTCGGTGGGGAAGCGGTAGCCGTTGGCCGGTGGCGGCGGCAAGCGGTTGATGAAGGCATGCCAGCGCCATTTCCACACCGAGCCGCGGGCCAGGGGGCCGTCGATGTTTTCAAAGCGGCCGTCGGTGCGCGAGGCGTGGTGGATGCCGGCATCGGCCAGGCGCTGGGGGGAGGGCTGCAGCACCGGGGAGCCGCCGGTTTCGGCGGCGGCTGCGGCGCACCACAGGGACAGGCCGCACAGCAGGGGGGAGTGTCGGATGGGCACGGGGGATCCTTTTGCGAATGCAGCCTTGACCGACTGTAGATGCACTGGGCGCTCAGGGGTTCCGGGTAATGTGGAGGTCTGTCAGGGCCAGCGCAGCCTGGCGGCAGCGGCTACGGGCGGGTGGCGGTCAATCGTAGCCGCTGCCGCAGGCTGCGCTGGCCAGGCGCCGCGCCGCAAATCTATTGTGTACGCCACCGTTGAGCACTCGCTTCGGCACCGCCGCTTGCGTAAAGTGAGCAGACCACGGCCAACAGTGTCTTCCCATGTCGTACGCAGAAACACCCGCTGACCCCGCCTTCCACTTCCTTTGCGACGGCGGCGAGATGGGCCGGCGCATTCGTCAGTTCCCTTGGGCCGAGTCACCTTTGGGCGCCCCCGACACCTGGCCGCAGGTGCTGCGCTGGGCGGTCAGCGTGTGCCTGAACTCCACCATGCCCAGCGCCATTTACTGGTCCGAACACTTCGTGCTGCTGTACAACGATGCCTGGATTGCGGTGGCGGGCGATCGCCATCCCTGGGCGCTGGGGCGTACCGCCGAGCAGGTATGGCCGGACATCTGGGCGGTGGTGGCAGCGGATTTCGCCAAAGCCTTCGAGCAGGGCCAGGGCGTTGCCGCCTACGAGCAAATGCTGCCCATCAAGCGCGGCGAGACCGTCACCGAGACCTTCTGGAATTACAGCCTTACCCCCTTGCGTGACGAGCGCGGCCAGGTGCTGGGCGTGCTGAATCAGGGTCACGAAGTCACCCACCGGGTGCTGCAAGGGCGTGAGCAGGAGCAGGCCTCGGCGCGCCAGCAGCGCATGTTCGAGCAGGCGCCCGGGTTCATCACCATCGTGGCCGGCAGCGACCACCGCTTCGAATTCGTCAACGACGCCTGCAAGCAACTCTTCGGCGAACGCAATTACCTGGGCCGCTCGATTCGCCATGTGTTCCCGGAGCTTGAAGGGCAGGGCTATTTCGAGGAGCTTGATGCGGTGTACCGCACCGGCCAGCGCTTCGTCGCCAATGCCATGCCCATCGACCTGGTGATGGACGGCCAGCACGTTGCCACGCGCTACCTGAACTTTGTCTACGAGCCTTTGCTGGACAGCCAGGGGCAGGTGACCGGGGTATTCTGCGAAGGCTTCGACGTGACCGAAAGCTACCAGGCCAACACCGCCCTGGCGCGCAGCGAGGAGCGCTTCCGCGCCGCCCTGGACATTGAAACCGTAGGGGCGCTGTTCTTCGACGCCGAAGGGCGCATCCTGGATGCCAACGTCGGTTTCCTCAAGGTCTCGGGCTATACCCTGGATCAGTTGCGTGACGAGGTGGCCTGGCAGGATTTGACCCCGGCGCAGTGGCACGACCTGGCCGTGCAGGCGCTTGAGGAACTGCGCAGCCGCGGCCAGACCAGCCCTTATGAAAAGCAGTACATCCGCCGCGACGGCAGCAGCTGGTGGGGGCTGGCGGCGGTCAAGAGCATGCCCGACGGCACCTTCTTCGAATTCGTGGTGGACATCAGCGACCGGGTGCTCGCCCAGGAAGCCCTGAAGCAGGAGACCCGCACCCTGGGCATCCTGCGCACCCTGAACTCCACCTTTGCCAGCGACCTGAACCTTGAGCGCATCGTGCAAAGCCTGACCGATTCGGGCACCGAGTTGGTGGGGGCGGCGTTTGGTTCCTATTTCCACAACGTGCTGGATGAAACCGGCGAATACCTGAAGCTGTACACCTTGTCCGGTGCGTCACGCGAGGCGTTCGAAAAGCTCGGCCACCCGCGCGCCACGGCGATCTTCACCCCCACCTTCCTCAACGAAGGGGTGGTGCGCTCCGACGACATCCTGGCCGACCCGCGCTACGGCTTGTCCGAGCCCCATCGCGGCATGCCCAAGGGGCACCTGCCGGTGCGCAGCTACCTGGCGATTTCGGTGGTGTCGCGCACTGGCAAGGTGCTGGGCGGCCTGTTCTTCGGCCATCCGCAGCCGGGTCGTTTCACCGAACGCCACGAGCGTCTGATGATGACCCTGGCCGCCAACGCCGCCATTGCCATCGACAACGCACAGCTGTTTTTGCAGGTGCAGCAGGCCAACGAAACCCTGGAGGAGCGCGTCAACCAGCGCACCCAGGAGCTGACCCGCACCCACGAAGCCCTGCGCCAGTCGCAGAAAATGGAAGCCCTGGGGCAGCTCACCGGTGGCATCGCCCATGACTTCAACAACCTGCTGGCGGGCATCCTCGGCAGCGCCGAGCTGCTGGAACGCAAGCTCAAGCAGGCCAACTCCAACGGCGTCGAGAAGCTGATCAGCGCCATCCACGTTTCGGCCAAGCGCGCCGCGGCGCTGACCCAGCGCCTGCTGGCATTCTCCCGGCGCCAGACCCTGGACCCCAAACCCACTGCCATCAATCAGCTGGTGGAAGGCATGGAAGAGCTGATCAGCCGCGCCGTGGGCCCCGCCATCGGCGTGGTGATCACCACCGACCCGGCAGCGGGCGTGGCCAAGATCGACGCGGCGCAACTGGAAAGCTCGCTGCTCAACCTGGCCATCAATTCGCGCGACGCCATGCCCGGCGGCGGCCTGATCACCATCACCACCGAGGTCATCGAGCTGGACGCCTTTGCCGCCAGCCGCGTGGAACTGCCGGCGGGTGATTACGTGGCGGTGACGGTGTCCGATACCGGCACCGGCATTGCCGCAGTGGACCTCAAGCGCATTTTTGACCCGTTCTTCACCACCAAACCCATCGGCCAGGGCACCGGCCTGGGGCTGTCGATGGTGCACGGCTTTGTGCGCCAGTCGGGCGGCCAGGTGGAGGTGATTTCCGAAGAGGGCGAGGGCACGCGGTTCCGCCTGCTGTTGCCGCGCTTCCATGGTCTGTCGATGGCGGAACCGGCCACGGCGCACGCGCCCATGGTGCCGGCCACCCGCGTCGGTGCACCGATTGTGGTGGTGGACGATGAGCCGGCCATCCGCACCCTGGTGGTGGAAACCCTGCGCAACGCCGGCTACGCGGTGCTGGAAGCCGAGGACGGCGCCTCGGCGCTACGGCTGATCGATGGCAGCGAAGCGGTGGAACTGCTGATCACCGACGTTGGCTTGCCCGGTGGCCTCAACGGCCGGCAGGTGGCCGACGCCGCCCGCCAGCGCTTCGCTGACCTGAAAGTGCTGTTCATTACCGGTTATGCCGAAAGCACGGTGCTGGGCGAGGGGTTCATGAGTGGCATCACTGAAGTGGTCACCAAGCCCTTCAGCCTGTCGGCCCTGGAACAGCGGGTGGCGGACATGCTCAAGCGCACCCTGCAGTGACCGTCGGTCCGCTGTCGCACAACTGCAATATGCTCATCCTCACACTGTCATAATTTTGGAATATTGACTGGGTATGCTGGGGGGACTATTTACCAGGGAAGTGGATGTTCTTCATGCGTCGTGCAGTGTTCAATCAGAAAGGGGGCGTGGGCAAATCCAGCATCGCCTGCAACCTCGCCGCCGTCAGTGCTGCCGAAGGGTATCGCACTTTGTTGGTGGACCTGGATGCCCAGGCCAACTCCACCCATTACCTGACTGGCCTGAGTGGCGACGACATCCCGGCCGGCATTGCCGACTTTTTCAAGCAAACGTTATCTTCGGGGCCTGCGGCCAAGAAAAGCCGGGTCAACATCACTGATACGCCCTACGACAACCTGCACCTGGTGACCGCCAGCGCCGAACTGTCGGACTTGCAGCCCAAGCTGGAAGCCAAGTTCAAGATCAACAAACTGCGCCGCCTGCTCAATGACCTGAGCGAGGACTACGAGCGTATCTATATCGACACCCCGCCCGCGTTGAATTTCTATTCGGTGAGCGCGTTGATCGCCGCCGACCGCGTGCTGATCCCGTTCGACTGCGACACCTTCTCGCGCCAGGCGCTGTACAACGTCATCGCCCAGGTGGCCGAACTGCGCGCCGACCACAATGAAGACCTGGTGGTGGAAGGCGTGGTGGTGAACCAGTTCGTCAGCCGCGCCAGCCTGCACCAGCAGATGGTCGATGAGTTGCTGGAAGAGGGTTTGCCGATGCTGCCGGTGTACCTCAACAGCTCGGTGAAAATGCGCGAGTCCCACGAGGCGTGCAAGCCGCTGATTCATTTGCAGCCGGGGCATAAGTTGTCGATGCAGTTTGTGGATTTGCTGACGACGTTGGAGAGGGCGGGCTGAAAAGGCGGACGAGGCGACCTCACAGACATAACTGGCCCGAAACAGATGTAGGAGCCGGGTTTACCCGCGATGCGCCGCGCGGGCGGCGCGCGATCTCAAGACCGCCACAAAAACCCAAGACATGCCCCTTGAAGCCACACCGCCGACCCCGTAGCCGCTGCCGCCAGGCTGCGCTGGCCGGTGTGAACCCTGGAGATTTCCAGTGAGGCATGGGCCCAGCGCAGCCTGGCGGCAGCGGCTACGGTTGGTGGTGGGGCTTGGAGGTGCATGCCTTGAGGGTTTTGGCGGTCTTGAGATCGAGCGCCGCCCGCGCGGCGCTTCCCGAGGTTCCCAGGATGGCCTGCCCCGTCGGTCCCACATCGGTTTCGGGCCAGTTATGTCTGTAAGGTCGCCTCGTCCGCCTTCGATTTATTGCGCAACAGCGCTGCCTTCCTGATCAGGCAGGTAAGCCGCCAGCACCTTCGCCACCGTCCCATCCTCCCTCAACCGCCGCACCGCTTCCGCCAGCCGTTGCACCATCTGCGCATCACAGGCCTTCGAGCACGCCACATATAAATCCGTGCGCATCAGCCCAGGGCTCATCAACAGTGGCTTGCTGGACACCTGTGGCCAGATGGTGCGGGTTTCCGGGATGCCGTTGAACCAGGCGTCCACCCGGCCCAGCAGCAGTAACTGCGCAGGGTTTTCGCCGATCTTCACCGGGTAGATCTGCGACTCGCTGAAGCCTTCCTCACGCAGTTTCTGCTCTTGGGCACTGCCGCGGCCGACGGCGATGCGAGCATAGGTGCGGCGCGCCTGCTCGAAGCTGTCGACGCGCTTGTCCAGGCTGAAGAATGCCCGGTCCATGCTGATCACCGGCGCAACCCAGGTGTAGTGGGTTTCGCGGTCCGGGGTGCGCGACAGGGGGATGATCAGCTGATCCTTGCCCGCGCGCGCGGTCTGCTGCGCTCGGGACCAGGGCAGGGTAATCAGGTGCAGATCGTAACCCGCCAGGGTGGCCGCCTTGAGGGTGATGTCGCCGACGATGCCGTGGCGGCCGTGGTCGTTCGCAAAGGTCAGGGGCGGGGCGTCAGGCAGGTGCAGATCAAGGGTGTGGGCAATGGCGCTGCAAGGCTGGGCGAGGGCCGCGATCAGCCCGGCCGCGCCGATGCGGCGCAATAGGGCGCTCAAATGACTCATGGCAGTGACCCGCTAAACAAAGGCTTTCATGTTCTTGGTTTCAGGCAGCATAGGCAAGAAAACGGCCCTACGCACCCGGGGCGGGTCATGCTTTGGTCGCAGGGTCGGCGCCGCGTGGGGCGGCGCCAGCCTGCACAGGGTCAGGCGTGTTTGGCGGGACGGCGGGTGTACCAGCCGTAGAAGGCGATGGCGGCGTAGCACACCGCAGGTACCAGCAGGGAGAACGACAGGGTGCTGAAGTCGGCGACCAGGCCGGTCAGCGGCGGCACAATGGCGCCGCCGACGATGGCGCAGCAGATCAGGCCAGAGCCTTCGGCCGAGCGGGCGCCCAGCCCTTCACAGGCCAGGGCGAACAGGGTGGGGAACATCACCGAGTTGAACAGGCCCACGGCCAGGATCGACCAGCCGGCTACCGCGCCTTCGCTGTTGGCGGCCAGCAGGATCAGCAGGATCGAGCAGGTGGCCGCGCAGGCCAGGACCTTGCCCGGTGCGAAGCGGCGCAGCAATGCCGCACCAATGAAGCGGCCAACCATGGCCCCGCCCCAGTAGTAGGCCACGTGCTTGCCGGCCAGTTCGGCGCTGAAGCCGAAGGTGTTGTCCTGCATCAGGAAGTTGGTCAGCAGGCTGCCGATGGCCACTTCCGCACCCACGTAGAAGAACAGGCTGGCCGCGCCCAGGGCAAAGCGCGGGCGCTTGAGCAGGCTCAGGGCCTGCAGCGGGTTGCTGGGCGCAGTGTGAATGCCGGCGGGCAGTTGCTTGCGCTGCTGCCACACCACCAGGGCCACGGCCACCAGGGCCAGGGCGATGCCCAGGTAGGTGTGGCTGATGACCTGGGCTTCTTCGGCCAGGAACGCGGTGAGGGCGGCCGGCGACAGGCTGGCGGGGTCCACGGCGTTGAGCGTGCCCAGGATCAGGATCGCGCCCAGGTACGGCGCCACCGTGGTGCCCAGGGAATTGAAGGCGTGGGCGAAGGTGACGCGGCTGTGGGCAGTCTTGGTCGGGCCCAGCAGGTTGATCAGCGGGTTGGCCACCACTTGCACGATGGTCACGCCGATGGCCAGCACGAACAACGCGCCCAGAAACGCGCCGAACAAGCCTACCAGCGCCGCCGGCACAAACAGCAGGCAGCCGGCGGCCATGGTCACCAGGCCAATCACCGCCGCCTGCATGTAACCCACCCGGGCCAGCAGCAGGCCGGCGGGGATGGAGGCAATCACATAGGCCAGGAAGAACGAAGACTGCACCAGCATGGCCTGGGCGTAGGTCAGGCTGAACAGGCTTTTGAGTTTCGGGATCAGCACGTCATTGAGACTGGTGATGCTGCCGAAAATGAAAAACAGGGAAAACACGAAGAAACTCAGTCGCTGAACGTTGCCGGTGGCAAGGGCGTTCGGCTCGGATTTGGCAGTGGCAGTGCCGTGCATGGGGCTGCTCTCGGAATTTATTTATGCTTGAAGGAAAAAAGGCATACGCGTGCAGCGTGTATGCAGTGAACGTGAAACAGCAGATCCGTCAGGGTTGGGCGGCGGATAATACTATTGTGGCGATGAAACTCAACCGCATTGTGCTAGCAGCTGCACTATCGTCCTAAATTCGATCCTGCAAGGCGGCGCCGGAACTGCGTTTTTCGGAAAATTTCCAGTGTAATCAAGGGCCAGCGCAGCCTTTGGCAGCGGCTACAGACGCGGTGGGTACGCTGACTTGTAGCAGCGGCCGCAAGGCCGCGTCACAGGCGCCGCGCAGTTGCTGAACCACCGCGGTGTCCGTGACGCAGCCTTCGGCAGCTGCTACACCACTCTCTGTGGGAGCGGGTTCTACCCGCGAAGAAGGGCGCGCGGATTCCTGACGCATCGCGGTGTGTTTTTCGTGGGCAGAGCCCACTCCCACAAAGACAGTTGCTGCTACAGGGGGGTACGCTTACGTGGCTTTGGCCTGCTCATCCAGCGTCAGGCCAATGTAGCGTCGCGCCGATCAGCTCCCGTTGTGGCAGCCCGCAATCGGACAGTCCATAAGCGGTTTCACCCGCACATTTCAGCAACTGCGAGATATTGACCAGCGCATCCTCCAGCGCGATGCCGCCATTCACGGCAAACAAGGGTCGTTGGTTGATGTCGCAATCGCCGAAAGCGTGTGGCGCGGTGTTGAGAGAGTCGTTCATCAGTCAATCCTGTACAGAATGCATGGAGCCGAACCTATCGCTACCAAACGATGGGTGGCGGCCGTACGCAGGTTGGTAGACCGGTGCACAGGACCCGGCGCACACAAAGGTGCCCTACGCACGGCCACCGTTGAACGGCGCAATGCGCATGTGCATGCCGGGCTACCAAACCCGATCGCCGAGACGGGCGACGGCGGGCAGGTTAGTGCCTGCACAAGACGCTGGGGAGCTTACACGGCAAAATCAGAAGTCTCCTACAAGAAATGCGAAACCTTGTTTGTCAGACGTAACGGCGTGCCGACACGCACCGTAGCCGCTGCCGCGAGGCTGCGCTGGCCCGGGGCCGCGCTGAAGATTTTCAGTGTACTCAGGGGCCAGCGCAGCCTTCGGCAGCGGCTACAGGTGTATAGGTTTTTTAAGAAACCTGTACATAAATGAAATGCTGTACAATTATGGTAAGTATCAACCGCAGGAGAAGACGATGCGCACATGCCTGGCTCTACTGGCCTGCCTGCTGCTGAGCAGTTGCACCAGCGTCAACGTCCAGCACTACGCCAACGAGCGTCCCACCTTGGACCTGGTCGCCTTCTTCTCCAAACCTGTGCAAGCCTGGGGCATGTTCCAGAAGCGCTCCGGCGAGGTCGCCAAGCGGTTTCACGTGACCATCGACAGCCACCGCGAAGGCGAGCGGCTGATTCTGGATGAGCGTTTTGTCTACAGCGACGGCACCCGCCAGCAACGCATCTGGACCCTGACCCCCGACGGCCCCGGCCGCTGGCGTGGCCGTGCGGGCGATGTGGTGGGGGAGGCGGTGGGTGAGGTGGCAGGCAATGCGCTGCACTGGCGGTACCGCTTGGACCTGCCGGTGGATGGCAAGCACTGGGTGATGGACATGGACGACTGGATGTACCAGATGGACGCCGACACCCTGATCAACCGCACGCGCATGAGCAAACTGGGCGTGGATGTGGGTGAGGTGACCCTGTTCTTCCGTCGCCAGTCGCCATGAGTGGCCCACTGCGCCTGGGCCTGGTGCTGGGCGATCAGCTGTCTTTCAACCTTGATCTGCTCCAGGCACTGGACCCCACCCGTGACGCGCTGCTGATGGCGGAGGTGGAGGGCGAGGCGCGCTACGTGCCCCATCACCCGCAAAAGATCGTGCTGATTTTCTCGGCCATGCGCCACTTCGCCCAGGCCCTGCGCGAGCAGGGCTGGACCGTGCACTACGTCACCCTCGATGCGCCTGGCAACACGGGCAGCATCGCCGGTGAACTGCGCCGTTGGCAGGCCGCCCTCGATGCTTGCGAAGTGCATGTCACCGAGTGCGGCGAGTGGCGCCTGGAACAGGCCATGGCTGAATGCGGCCTGCCGTTGATGTGGCACGCCGACCGCCGCTTCTTCTGCTCCCGCCAGGCCTTCGCCCGCTGGGCCGGGGACCGCCCGCAGTTGCGCATGGAGGACTTCTACCGCGGCATGCGCAAGCGCAGCGGCCTGCTGATGGAGGCCGACGGCGGCCCCGTGGGCGGTGCCTGGAATTTCGACCGTGAAAACCGCAAGGCTTTGCCACGGCGGTTGCGCGGGCCGTTCCCCGCGCATTTCACCCTGGATGCCATTAGCCTGGAGGTGATCGAGCTGGTGCGCGCACGTTTCAGCGACCACTACGGCAGCCTCGACGGTTTCGATTACCCGGTCACCCATGCCCAGGCGCAGGCGCTGTGGCAGCACTTTCTGGACTTTGGCCTGGCGGCTTTCGGTGACTTTCAGGACGCCATGGCTGAAGGCGAGCCCTTCCTGTTCCACTCGCGCATCAGCGCGGCGTTGAACATCGGTCTGCTGGACGTGCGGCAACTGTGCGCGGATGTCGACAACGCCTATCGCCAAGGCCGGGTGCCGCTCAATGCGGCCGAGGGCTATATCCGCCAGCTGATCGGCTGGCGCGAGTACGTGCGCGGCATCTACTGGCTGCGCATGCCCGAGTACGCCAACCTCAATGGCCTGGGCAACCAGCGCGCGCTACCCGAGTTTTACTGGACCGCCGACACCGACATGCGCTGCATGGCCCAGGTGATCGGCCAGACCATGACGCTGGGCTATGCCCACCACATTCAGCGGCTGATGGTGACCGGCAACTTCGCCCTGTTGGCGGGAATTGCACCGCCGGAAATTTGCGAGTGGTACCTGGCGGTGTATCTGGACGCATTCGATTGGGTAGAGTTGCCCAACACCTTGGGCATGGTCATGCATGCGGATGGCGGGTTTCTGGGCTCCAAGCCCTATTGCGCCAGTGGCCGCTATATCCAGCGCATGTCCGATCACTGTGGGGCGTGCCGTTACCGGGTGGACCGTGCGGTGGAGGAGGACGCTTGCCCGTTCAATGCCCTGTATTGGCATTTTCTGATGCGTCATCGCCAGACGCTGGGCGACAACCCGCGCCTGGCGCCGGTGTACCTCAACCTCAATGGCTTGCCGGCCGAGCGGCGTGAAGCGTTGTGGCAGCGTGGCGAGCGGTTGCTGGCGCGGCTGGATGCGGGGGAGCGGATATGAAGAAGGCGCATCTGCCGAGCAAGACCTGCGTGGTATGTGGCTTGCCGTTTACCTGGCGCAAGCGCTGGGCGGGGTGCTGGGATGAAGTGCGTTACTGCTCCGAGCGCTGCCGCCGGCACCGCAGTGCTGGGGATAAACTTGACTCCTGAGGCGCTGCTGGCGGCCTCATCGCGAGCAAGCTTTGCTCCCACAGTGTCAAGGCTTACATCGGTGTTTGCAGTGACACTGTGGGAGCAAAGCTTGCTCGCGATGCAGGCGACGCCGTTTCAGCTATGGAATCACCTTGGAGGCTTCGCGTGCCTGCTGCTTGCAGCGATAGATAAACGCCCGCAAATCACTGATCGGCATCGGCTTGCCGAAATACCACCCCTGGGCCATCTGCACCCCGGCCTCGCGCAGCACGTTGCGCTGGTGCTCGGTTTCCACGCCTTCGGCAATCATCTTCAGCCCCAGCGAACGGGCGATCTCGATGATGTGGAACAACAGGGGGCTGCTGGCGCGATCGTTACTGATCTCGTCGACAAACGCCTTGTCGATCTTCAGGTAGTCCAGGTCGTACGTGGACAAGTACGACAGGCTCGAATTGCCGGTACCGAAGTCGTCGATGGCTACCTTGAAGCCCTTGGCACGGATCGACACCAGCACCTCCTTGGCCTTGTCCGGCACCATCAGGCCGCGCTCGGTGGCCTCGATCAGGATGTTGTCCGAGGTGCCACCTGCCGCGCCGATGAGGGTCTGCAGGCGCTGCTCGGTTTCCACGGAGTGCAGGTCTTCGGCGGAAAAGTTGATGGCAATATGGGTGTCGGGGTGGTCCCTGATCAGTTGCACCGAGTCCTCGGCCACCATCTCCATCACCTGGGCGGTGATCTTCTGGATCAGGCCGTTGGCCTCGGCGGCGGGGATAAACACTACCGGGCTGATGAAGCCTTTTTCCGGCTGGTTCCAGCGGATCAAGGCCTCGGCGCCCACGCACTCGCCGGTGCGCAGGTTCATCACCGGCTGGTACAGCAGGAAGAACTCGCGCCGCTTCAGCGCCCGCAGCAGTTGGGCTTTGAACGACAGCCGCTGGCGCACGCCTATATAAAGCCCTGCGCCCAGCATCAGGCCGATCACGCCGCCGGCCAGCAGGTAGCCCGGCAGGTTGGCAAAGACCAATTGCGCCACGCGGCCTTCCGGCATGGCGGCCACCACCGAAGAGTCGTTGTCGGTGGAGGGCTGGATGAACACCAGCATGCCGTCGTCGAAAAACGAGGTGGGTTGCAGGTGGTACTGGCGCAGCCACGCCGGTTTGAACTCGCCGCGGGTGCGCACGATGCTGGCGTCGCTGTTGCGGAAATGGGTGATGGCGATGTCGGTTTGCCCACCGCCGACGTCCAGCACCAGCGAGGGGACGATGATCGCGGCGTAGCCTTCGTGCTCGTTGACCACGAAAGTGTTATCGGGGATGGCGGGCAGTGTCAGGTGGGTCCAGCGCCGGCCGCTGCGCACGGTCACATGGTCGGCAGCACCCAGGTCGATGCCGCCCTGGGGCACAGGGACGGTGGAACACAGCAACTGATTGCCCTGGATATAGGCCAGGCCCTGCAGGTAGCTGCTTTCCAGCAGCAGGCGTTGCATCAGCGCCAGGTGGTCGGGCGAGCAGGGCGCAAGCCCCGCGCTGCGCTGGGCGTTGACGATCTGGTCGACCTGCGCCTGGGTGCTGACAGAGCGGTGGATGACATCGGCGGCCAGACTGCCCAACACCTCGCGCGCCGCGTCACGACCGTGTTGCACGGCCAGGCAGGCAGACAGCACCACCCCTGCGACAAACACCCCGGCGCCGGCCACTGCCGCCAGTTTCCGCATTGTCCTTCTGCGCATGTCCAGAGAGCTCCCCGTGCTGGTGTGAGAGCAAGACTAGACCACTGGCGCCATCCCTGTAGCCGCTGCCGCAGGCTGCGCTGGCCAGCGTGAACCCTGAAGATTTTCAGCGAGGCATAAGGCCAGCGCAGCCTACGGCAGCGGCTACGGCGCACCTGTAGCTGCTGCGGCAGGCAGCGAGGCAGCGGTTATGCGGGGATACCAATACCGCGCAGCAACAACCCCGTCAAAAACCGCGAATACTGCTCCGCCAACACCTCATCACTGCTGCCGGCAAACAACACCCCGAACAGCGGCTGCGCGGTAGCAAAGAAGGTACAAGCCCCCACCAGCGCCACATGCAGCATGCGCGCATCCACCTGGGGCAACCCCGGCGCCGCCGGGCGGGCCTGCAGGATCGCCTCGCTCAAGGCCACGCCGCGCTGGGCAATCAGGTCCAGCACTTCACCGGGCTGCGGGTCATTGCCCTGGTAGATCTCGCGCAGCACCAACTGCACAAAATGCGGGTTCTGCCGCCCGATGTCGATGATCAGGCGAATGCGCCCATACAACATCGCCTCCACGTCCTGACCTTCCGCCAACGCTTGGGCGCCCAGTTGCGTGACGTCCATCAAATGCAGGGTGGCGGCGCGCAGCAGGCCGTCCTTGCCGCCGAAGTAATAGCGGATCAGCGCCGGGTCGACGTTCACCTGGCGGGCAATGTCCTGCAGGGTCAGGTCGGTGGGCGCGATGCTGCGCAGCAACTCCAGGGTGGCGTCGATCAGGCCTTCGCGGCCAATCGCGACCTTTTGCGCCGGGCGTCCGCGCTTTTTCTTTTCGGTTGGTATGTCCATGGAGCGCAATCATACCGTGGGGAAACACCATTTTGGGTAGCGGGGTGACAATTCGCTGCAGGCTGGTGCACGGGCTGTTTCAAGGGTGGATGTTCCGTTAGTGAAACCCATCAACCCATTGATATTCATCGCTTTTAATTTAATTCCTTAAAAAAGGAATTAATGGCATTCAATCTGCATTGGTGCTGTGCATCCACCAGAGGAGAGCACCACCATGAACATTGCCATCATCGGCGCCGGCATCGGCGGCCTGTGCGCGGCCATCGCCCTGCGCGGCGCCGGTCACCAGGTCACGGTCTTCGAACAGGCCCAGGCCTTCATGCGCGTCGGCGCCGACATCAACCTGACCCCCAACGCCGTGCGCGCCCTCGACGGCCTGGGCGTGGGCGCCGCCGTGCGTGAACCGGCCGCCCGGCCCACCCACCGCATCAGCCGCCTGTGGGACAGCGGCGAGGAAACCTCACGCTTGGCCATGGGCGACAGCGCCGAGCAGCAATACGGCGCGCCGCAACTGACCATCCACCGTGCCGACCTGCTGGCCGCACTGGCCAGTGCCTTCCCCCTGGAAAACGTGCAGTTCGCCAAACGCTGCGAAACCATCGAGCAGCACGCAACCGGCGTCACCCTGACCTTCGTCGACGGCACGCAAGCCCAGGCCGACCTGGTGATCGGCGCCGACGGCATCCATTCAGCCGTGCGCGCGGCCATGTTCGGCGCTGAGCAACCACGCTTTACCGGCGTGGTGGCCTACCGCGCCGTGGTGCCGGCCAGCAAGGTGGCCCACGTGCCCGACCTGCAAGCCTTCACCAAATGGTGGGGCCCCAACCCCGAAAGCCAGATCGTCACCTTCCCGCTCAACCGCGGCCGCGACATCTTCATTTTCGCCACCACCGCCCAGGCCACCTGGCACCTGGAAAGCTGGACCACCCGCGGCAGCGTCAGCGAACTGCAAAGCGCCTACGCCGACTTCCACCCCGATGCCGTGGCGCTGCTGCACGCCTGCGACGAAGTGCTGAAAACCGCCCTGTACGAGCGCGACCCGCTGCCCCACTGGACCCAGGGCCGCCTGGCCCTGCTGGGCGACGCCTGCCACCCGATGATGCCGTTCATGGCCCAGGGCGCCGGGCAGGCCATCGAGGACGCCGTGGTGCTGGCCCGTGCGCTGAGCCTGCCCGGCACCGACCTGGGCACCGCGCTCGATACCTACCAGACCGCACGCCTTGCGCGCGCCAGCCAGATCCAGATCGGCTCGCGCGGCAACCAGTGGCTCAAGGCCGGCGGCAACGCCGACTGGGTCTACGGCTACGACGCCTGGAACGTCGCCCTGGCTTGAACCCATAACAACACGATCCCTGATGAGGCACAGCCGATGCTCAGTGAAGAAAAGAACAAGACCCTGACCCAAGTGGGCCCGGGCACGCCCATGGGCGATTACCTGCGCCGCTACTGGCAACCCATCGCCGGCGAAAGCGAGTTCGACGACAAGGCCATCAAGACCCTGACTCTGATGGGCGAGGACCTGGTGCTGTACAAGGACCTGAGCGGCACCTACGGCCTGATGGACCGCCGCTGCCCGCACCGCAACGCTGACATGTCCTACGGCTACGTCGAGCAGACGGGCCTGCGCTGCAGCTACCACGGCTGGCAGTTCGACAAGAGTGGCGGCTGCCTGCACCAGCCCTACGAAGACACCTGCGACCCCAGCGGACGCATGCGCAACAAAACCAAGATCAAGGCCTACCCCGTGGTGGCCAAGGCCGGCCTGCTGTGGGCCTACCTGGGCCCGGCGCCCGCGCCGCAGCTGCCGGACTGGGAGCTGTTCAACTACAAGAACGGCTTCGCCCAGGTGGTCTGCGCCGAGATCCCCTGCAACTGGTTCCAGTGCCAGGAGAACTCCATCGACCCGGTGCATTTCGAGTGGACCCACAACAACTGGACCCTGCGCCAGCAAAGCGACGACGTCGACTACGTGGGCACTCACCTGCAACTGGCCTTCGATGAATTCGAACACGGTTTCGTCTACCGCCGCCTGCGCGAAGGCGAGGCCGCCGACAACGTGATGTGGAACGTGGGCCGCGTCACCCTGTGGCCTAACGGCTTCTACCTGGGCCATCACTTCGAATGGCGCGTGCCCATCGATGACTACCGCACCCTGAGCATTCTCTGGGTATTCAGCCGCGTGCCCAGCGAGCAGGAACCCTACGTGCAGGACAAGATCCCCACCTGGTACGGCCCCATCAAGGACCCGGTCACCGGCCGCTGGATCACCAGCCACGTGGCCAACCAGGACTTCGTGGTGTGGGTGGGGCAGGGCACCGTCACCGACCGTACCCGCGAACACCTGGGGCAGAGTGACCGCGGCATCGTGATGATGCGCCGACGGTTTTTCGAGGAACTGGACGCGTTGCGCGAAGACCCGGCGCATGTGCCCAAGGGGCTGATCCTGGACCCGGAGAAGAACCGCGATGTGTACCTGCCGTCGGCGTGTCGCGATGAGCTGATCGAGGGCTTGCCGCGTGAGCAGTTGGCGGCGCACCCGCTGCTGGGTCCTTACCTGAAGGACTTCTTCGGGCAGGCGGGGCAGCCGGAGCATGTGCGTGCTGCCTATGAAGAGGCGGTGGGGCAGGCCATGCAGGGTGCGAAGTTTTTTGCGGTGCATGGTAGTCGCGATAGGTAGATCGGTGTTGTCTGCTTCCCGAGCTTCGCTCGGTCCCACACCTTTCGCGGCAGTGGTGTCAGTGAGGCAAAGCACACAGCTTTTGGAGGCACTGCAGGTTCAACTGCGTAGCCGCCAAAAGCTAAGAGCTTTGCCCCACTGACACCACTGCCGCGAAAGGTGTGGGACCGAGCGAAGCTCGGGAAAAGGCCCCCACAAATCCCAAAACAACCAAGGTGTCATCCCATGAAACCTCTGATCCGCTGGTGCTTGACCTTGATATTGTTTACCCCGCTGGCCCACGCCGAGCCCCAGGACGTCACCTTCCTGATGCCCGCCCCACCCAACCTGCCAGGCTTCGCCCCCTGGATCATCGCCCAGCAAAAGGGCTACTACGCCCAGCTGGGCCTGCGGGTCAATTGGGTGGCGGCCAAGGGCGGCGTCGACGTGGCCAAGCAGGTCGGCGCCGGCAATGCCCTGTTCGGCGCCGCCAGCGGCGACGTGCCGATCATCGTCCGCGCCAACGGCGTGCCGGTGCGCAACGTGGCCGTACTGGGCACCCATGGCTACACCCTGCTGGCCACCGACGCCGCCCAGCACATCGACAGCCTTGCGCAATTGCGCGGCAAGACGGTGACGGTGATGTCCTACTCCGACTCGCTGTACTACGCCTTGCTGGCCTCGCTGCGCAAGGCCGGCATCGGCAAGGACGAGGTCAACATCCAGGCCGCCGGGCCCGCCGGGGTGTGGCAGTTGCTGGCCGACGGCAAGGCCGATGCCATGGCCGGTTCGCCCGACTGGGTGGTGAATGCCGAGGAGGCCGGGCGCACGCTGCAACTGATCCCCCAGGCGCAGATGTTCGACGGCATGGCGCAGTCGATCCTGGCTTCCGATGACGCCATCGCCAACCACCCTGAACTGGTGCAGAAGATGGTCACCGGCACCCTGATGGGCCTGCGCGACATTCTCCAGGACCCGGCCCAGGCGGCAAAAACCTTCGCCATGGCGGTGCCCGCCTACCAGGGCAAGGAGCAGAAGGTGCAGCAGATCCTGGCGCTGTACACCCGCTACGTGTACGGCCAGCAAGAGCGCCTGGGCGAAATGCAGCCCGAGCGCGTCGCCCAGTCGGTGCGCTTCTTCAGCGACGAGGGCATCGTCAAGCAGGCCTTGCCCGCCGACGACTACTACACCAACCGCTTCATCGGCGCGCTGCCGTAGCGTCAGCCGCTTCAACCTTCAAACCCGATCAATTTCATTCACTGGGCATGCGGTGCCGCCAAGGGGCGCACGGCATGCCACGCAGAGGTGTGGGCGATGACTTTATTCAAGTGGACTGCAGTAGCCGTGGGCATGGGCCTGATCAACGCACCCGCCGTGATGGGCGCCGCCTTTGTCAGCGACCAGGCCGGGGCCAAGGGCTTTGTCGAGGATGCGTCACTGAACCTGTTGCTGCGCAACTACTACTGGAACCGCGACAACCAGAACGGCGCGCCGGACGCCCGTGACTGGACCCAGGGGTTGCAGGGCGTGTTCACCTCCGGCTTCACCCAGGGCACCGTGGGGGTAGGGGTGGACGCCTTCGGCTATATGGGCCTGAAGCTGTGGGCACCGGATGAATACGCGGTGCCCGGTTTTACCTCCGGCAACCTCACCGAAGGCGCCGACGGCCACCCCGACAGCACCTACGGCAAAGCCGGCGCGGCGCTGAAGGTACGGGTGTCGCGTACCTTGCTCAAGGTCGGCGACATGCAGCCCAGCACCAGCCCGGTGTTCGCCGTGGGCGGCAGTCGCCTGACCCCGGTCACCGCCAGCGGCATCCAGTTGATGAGCAGTGAAATCGACAACCTGGACCTGGAAGCCGGGCATTTCTACTCGGCCACCAGCCAAGACCAGACCAACCGCAACGGCAGCCTGTGGGCCGCCTACGCCAACCGCCCGTCCAACGCCATGGACTTCGCCGGCGGCCGCTACGCCCTGGCCGACACCCCATGGAGCTTCGGCCTGTACGGCGGCCGGCTGCAGGACATCTGGGACCAGTACTACAGCAACATCAACTACACCCAGGCGCTATCGGACAGCCAATCGCTGGCCGTGGACTTCAACTACTACTACACCCGCGACCAGGGCGCGGCCAAGGCCGGCACCATCGACAACAATACCTTCTCCATCGCCGCCGGCTACACCTTCGCCTCGGCCCACACCCTGACGCTGAGCTTCCAGAAGGTCAACGGCGACACCCCGTTCGACTATGTGGGCACGGGGGATGACAACAAGCCCGGCGACTCATGCTTCATCGCCAACTCCGTGCAGTACTCGGACTTCAACGGCCCGGGGGAAAAGTCCTGGAAGCTGCAATACGACCTGAACATGGCCGCCTTCGGCGTGCCGGGCCTGACCTTCATGACCCGCTACGTGTACGGCTACAACATCGACGGCACGCACCTGTCGCCCGACAGCGCCTACTTCGGGCTGTACGGCGCCGATGAGCGCCATCATGAAACCAACGTCGAGGCCAAATACGTGATCCAGTCGGGGCCGGCGCGGGACTTGTCCATCAAGGTGCGACAGGCCTGGCATAGCGCCACGGCGGGGCAACTGGATGGGGATGCCAATGAGTTCAGGCTGATTGTCGATTACCCGATATCGGTGTTCTAACCCCCCCGCACGCAAACCCGTAGCCGCTGCCGCCAGGCTGCGCTGGCCGGTGTGAACCTGGGAAATCTCCAGCGATGCACAGGGCCAGCGCAGCCTGGCGGCAGCGGCTACAGGCATGACGCCCGCCCCTGTACTCTGATAGCCTTCACCCCTTGTCCGAACCCCCACCGGTTCATCGTACGCAGCCCTTGAGAACCCACTATGCCGATGTCAAAACTCGACGCGCTCGACACGGACATTGTCCGCGAGTTGCAGGAAGACGGCCGCCGTCCGTTCCGCGAAGTTGCCCGCAACCTGTCGGTGCCCGAAGCCACCGTGCGCACCCGGGTCAAGCGCCTGCAGGATCAGGGCATCCTGCAGATCCTGGCCTTCACCAACCCGGCCAAGCTGGGCGATGCGAAGCTGGCGCTGATGTTCGTCAACGTGGCGCCGCAGGATCACGAGCGGGTCGTGGATACCCTGGGGCGCTGGACCGAGGTCAGCTACCTGTCCACCACCATGGGCACCGCCGACATCTGCGTGCAGGTGTTGTGCCGCGACAACGACAGCCTGTGGGCGCTCAAGCAGCGCATCCGGGCCTTGCCGGGCGTTGAGGACGTGCGCCTGATGCAGGAAGTGAAAGTGCACAAGATCCGCTTCACCATCCCCGCCGCCGAAATCGAGCTGTAACCCCCGCATTCCCGTAGGAGCCGACCTTGGTCGCGATGGGCCCACCGCGTAGGCACGGAGAGTGCGCGGTCGGCCCATCGCGGCCAAGGCCGGCTCCTACCAGAACGGGTTGCGCACCTATGCGCGGTTGATTTTGGATTTTGCGCAACTTTTCGTTTATCTATTTGCGACATGCAACGATGCCCCGGCGTGGGGCGTCTGCTTCCGCCTGTCCGCTATAACCCGCGTACAGGCAATGCGCTGGATTGGTGCAGCTATACTTACGAGAATTAATGCGTATCTAATAGCGACGCAAGCTGCGCAATGCGCGATTTAAATGCAAAAAAACAATGCTAATGCGCAGAAAAGGTGATTATGATTGACCCATCACAAGCTGTTACAAAAATAGCGGATGAGGGTGAAGCGCCATGCATAACAACACCGACGGCCAAGCGCCGCATGAAGGTTTCGAGAAGACGATTCGCTGGTGGGATGGCGTGGCCATCACCCTTAGCCTGCCCGCCGCGCTGTTTGTAGGCCTGGGCTACTCCATGGGCGCCATCGGTGCCTGGGCGGCGGTGGCGCTGTGGGCCACCATCGCCGCCGTGGCGGCGCTGCATAACTGGGTGTACTCGGAAATGGGCGCCATGTTCAGCCACAAGTCCGGCGGCATCGCCCTGTACGCCAACGAGGCCTGGAGCCGGCGCTGCCCGGCGCTGGGCCCGCTGGCCACCTACGCCTACTGGTTCGCCTGGGCCACCGCGCCGGCTATCTGGGGCCTGGCGGTGTCGCAGATCCTCACCGAACAGTTCTGGCCCAACGCAAGCTACAGCCTGGATCTGGGCCTGGTGCAACTGGATTTGCCCAAACTGATCGCCCTGGGCGTGGCGCTGCTGTCGTGGGCGCTGAGCATGATCGAGCTGCGCTTCACCATGATCCTGATCACGGCGGCCGGGGTGCTGTTGATGATTCCGGTGGTGATCTTCGGCAGCGGCGCCTTTGCGTCGCAGCTGTGGAACACCTCGAGCTTTACCTGGCGCATCCCCGGTGGCCTGGAAGGCGGGCGCACGGTGCTGGCCTGGCTGTTCGTGATGGCCTGGTCGGCTTATGCGGTAGAGGCGGCAGCGTCGTTCATTCCCGAATACCGTGACACCGTCAGCGACACCCGCAAGGCCCTGCGCGTATCGGCGCTGATCCTGTTGCTGGTGTTCACCCTGACGCCGCTGGGCCTGGCGGGCCTGCTGGGTGAACAGACCCTGGCCAACCAACCCAACGGTTTCCTGCAGGCCGGCGCCGTGGCGCTGCTGGGCGGCGGGGCGGCGGCCATCACCGTGGTGCTGATCGCCGGCATCCTGGTGCTGTCGGTAATGGGCACGGCGGACGCGGCGCGCGCCTTGTATCAGAGCTCCCGCGACGGCCTGACGGTGCGCCAGTTCGGCGTGCTCAACCGCAACGGCGTGCCCGCCCGGGCGGTGACCGTGCAACTGCTGATCAACGTGGCACTGGTGCTGTTCGTGGGCAATGCGCTGGCGGTGATTGTCGCTGGCAACGTGGGTTATGTACTGGCGCACATGCTGGCGGTGGCCGGCTTCGTGGTGCTGCGCAAGGACCAGCCCGATACCCCGCGGCCGATCCGCTTGCCACGGCGCTGGATCGGTATCGCCGCCGCCCTGGCGGTGTTCGATGGGCTGATTTTGCTGGTGGGCATCACCAGCAGTTCCATCACCGGTTACGGCAGCTACAAGGAAGTGGCCATCGCCATCGCGGTGCTGGCGATTTCCCAAGTGATGTACCGCTGGCGGCGGATGCAGGACCGCAAGCACCCCCCGGCCGTGCCCCTGCGCACGTAGCCGCTGCCGCCAGGCTGCGCTGGCCCGCGTTGCAACGCAGACATCCCGGTTGAACACCCTGGCCAGCGCAGCCTTGGGCAGCGGCTACGGGAACACTCTTCACAAGGAATACCTCAATGAGCATCGATCACTCATTCGGCCTCGCCTGGCCGAACCGCAGCCCCGTGGCTGTGTCCCTGACCTTCGACGTGGACGCCGAAGCCGGCCTGCTGGGCGACAGCCCCAGCTTCGCCCGCCGCCTGACCGCACTGTCCGAAGGCCGCTTTGGCGTGACCCGCGGCGTGCCGCGCATCCTCGACCTGCTGGCGCGCCACCACATCAAGGCTTCGTTCTTCGTGCCCGGGCACACCGCAGACAGCCACCCCGGCCTGGTTGAGCGGTTGCTCAGCGCCGGCCACGAGGTGGGTCACCACGGCCATATGCACCTGCGCAGCGACAAAGTCTCGACCCAGGAACAAGTGGACGAGATGCACCGCGGCCTGGAAGCCCTGGCACGCGCCGGTGCGCCCAAGCCCGCCGGCTATCGCTCGTCCTCATGGGAGCTGACCCCCGAAACCTTCGAGATGCTCGTGGAGCACGGCTTCCAGTACGACTCCAGCTGCATGGGCGACGACCGCCCGTACTTTGAGCGCTGCAACGGCCAGCAGATCCTCGAACTGCCGGTGCACTGGTCGCTGGATGACTGGCCCATGTTCGGCTGGGGCATCGACAACGGCGGTAATTTCACCCACCCGCGCACCCTCACCGATGTGTGGCTGGCCGAATACGAATCGGCGCGCCGCGACGGCCGCCACACCACCTTCACCATGCACCCGGAAGTGATCGGCCGCGCCGCGCGTTTCGAGCAACTGGAGCGCTTTGTCGAGCGCCTGGTCAGCGACGGCGATGTGTGGTTTGCCCGCCTGGATGAAGTGGCTGCCCATGTGGCGCCGCAGTTGGAGAAAACTCGATGAGCTACGTGTTTCGTTCCACCGTCACCGACCCCCATGGCCGCGGCCGCGAGTTCGGCGAATGCCATGCCGCGCAGATAAACGCGTCGGTGCAGGCCTATCGCGGCCTGTTTGAACGCACCGCCAAGGGCCCCGTGGACATGCTGGCGCTGGGCGCCCAGGCGCTGGAAAAAATCGCCGCCTTCGCACCGCCCCTGCACGACGAAATCCTTGGCATGGCCGAAGGGGCAGGGCTGGACGTGCGCGAGCTGGGCGCCATCAACGCCCGTACCGAGATCCTGGCGTACGCCGGGGCCACCCTGCGCGGCGAGTGCTCCACCGTAGTACACCTGGACCCGCAGTCGCCCATGCCCATCTCGGTGCAGACCTGGGACTGGTACGCGCAATTCGCCCCGCAGTGGCTGGTGTGGGAGATCCCCCACGGCGACGGGCGCACCACCACCACGGTCACCGAGTACGGCATCGTCGGCAAGATCGGCGTCAACCGGCAGGGCCTGGGCGTGCACTTCAACATCCTGCACCACGTCAGCGACGGTCAGGGCATCGGCGTGCCGGTGCACGTGGCGTCGCGCTGGCTGCTGGACAGCACCGCTGACTACAACGACGCCCTGCAACTGCTGGCGGCCACGCAGTTTTCAGCCTCCAGCGTGCTTACCGTGGTCACCGCCAAGGGCGGGGAGAGCGGCGCGGTGTCGGTGGAGCTGTACCCCGAAGGCCCGGCCTTCGTGTTTCCCGGCGCCGACGGCCTGCTGGTGCACACCAACCACTTCCTCGATGCCCGCGCCAAGGCCGGCGACACCGAGTGGGCCACGTACCCCGACACCCTGGTGCGCCACGACCTGCTGACCCGCCGCCTGGCCAACCGTCGCGACGTCACCGCCGCCAACATCATCGCCGCCATGAACAGCCATCTGGGCAGCACCGGCGCGGTGTGCTGCCACCCCGAACCGGCCGGCAGCGCCGACCAGTACCAGACCCTGGTCACGGTGGTGCTCGACGTGCCGTCCGGCCGCCTGCAAGCCCTGGCGGGCGGGCCCTGCGCCCACGCCACCCATTCCTGACCCAGCCGTAACGGAGAGAACCACATGCTCAAGCTCAAACGCGTCGACAACATGGACATCCTCACCCCCAACGTCCAGCGCCTGGTGGACTTCTACCACGGCACCCTGGGCCTGGACTTTTTCCTGCCCTACGTGGCCGAAGAGCGCTGGGCGGCCATCGAGACCGGCAACCTGACGCTGTACCTCTTCCACACCGAGCACCAGGCCAGCGTGGCCCGGCGCACCGCCGTGAATCTGGAAGACCTGCCGGGCTTCGACTCCTTCGCCTTCGAGGTGGAAAACCTCGACGAGGCCATGGCCTACCTGGACGGCAAGGTGCAGTGGGTGACCGACCAGCCCATCGCCTGGCAGCACCCCAGCGGCACCCACTACCGCTACCGCCCGATGTTCGACCCGGACGGCAACATGCTCTACATCACCGAACCGCACAAAGTCTGAAGCCCTGTCCACCTGGAGAACAATAAAATGACAGTGACTGTATCCGGCCAAGCCGCCAAGACCGCGCCCCAGCCCGTGCTGGACCTGGCGTGCGAGGCGCAGAAGTTCACTGGCCGCGTGGCCCTGGTCACCGGCGCCGGCCGGGGTGCCGGTCGCGCCCACGCCCGCTTGCTGGCCGCCCGCGGCGCCGCCGTGGTCGTCAATGACATCGACGCTGACGTGGCCCTGGCCACCGCCGCCGACATCGTTGAAGCGGGCGGCAAGGCCATCGCCCTGGCCTGTGACATCACCACCCGCGACAACGCCGAGCGCCTGATTGCCCAGGCCGTGGAGCACTTCGGCCAGTTGGACATCCTGGTGCACAACGCCGGGATGATGTACTCGCTCACCGGCCTTGAAGACACCGACGACGCCAACTTCAACCAGCTGCTGGCGATCAACGTCCACGCACCGCTGTACCTGACCCGCGCCGCGCTGCCGGCCTTGCGCAACAGCCGTGCGCCGCGGGTGATCTTCATCAACTCGCAGTGGGGCCAGGTGCCGGACGGCCACTCCTACGCCTACATGGTCTCCAAGACCGCGCAACTGGGCCTGATGAAAACCCTGGCCAAGGAGTTCGTGGGGCAGGGGATCCTGGTCAACGCCATCACCCCGGGCGCGATCCTGACGCGCATGGTGCCCGAGGAGTACGTGGAAGGCGAAAAAGCCAACATCCCCCTGGGCCGCCTGGTGCACGCCGAGGAAATTGCCGCTGCGGTGGCGTTCCTGGCCAGTGACGAGGCGGCGTTCATCACCGGCCAGGTGCTGGCGGTGAACGGTGGTGCGCTGGTGGTGGGTATCTAAGCAAGGCTTGATGAGGACACGAACATGACCAATACAATGACTCAACGCCAACGCGCCGAAGCCGCCATGCGGCGCCAGTGGTTCCCGGTGGCCCGCAGCGTCGACCTGACTACCCCGCAATCGGCCACCTTGCTGGGTCAGCGCCTGGTGGTGTACCGCACCGCCTCCGGCCAGGCCGTGGTGCAGGACGCACGCTGCCCCCACCGTGGCGCCGATTTTGCCCTGGGCCAGGTGCACGGCGAGAATATCGCCTGTCCGTACCACGGCTGGCAGTTCGCGGCCGCCGATGGCAAGTGCAGCCACGTGCCATCCCTGGAGGACCCGTGCAAGATCCCGCCTCAGGCGAAGATCGCCACCTACCGGGTGATCGAGCGCTTTGCCCACGTGTGGACGGTGCTGGAGGACCCGGTCGAAGACCTTTACGACCCGCAGCAATGGAAAGGCGTGGACCTGCAATGGCTGGCCGCCGAGCCGCTGCATTCGCCCACCGGCGTGGCCGTGGCCATCGAGAACTTCCGCGACGTGGCGCACTTTCCCTTCGTGCACTTCGTCTCCATGGGCCCCAGCAAGCACGTGGTGGAGCCCTTGAAAGTGCGCCGCGAAGGCCTGGACATCGTCATGGAACGGCCACTGGACGCCGGTGAAGGCGAGTGGGCCAACGACGGCGACTGCATGATGTATTACCACTGCGCCGCACCGGGCCTGGCCACCATCACCTACGACTACGAACGCCTGGGCAAGCGCGTGGTGGCGGGCTTCCCGTGCCCAGTGGCCTATGACGAAGTGAAAATCTTCTGGGGCGTGGCCAATGCGGTCGACTTCAAGGGCGCCAGCCTTGAGGAAAACCTGCGCATCGAGGAGATGGTGTACTTGGAAGACATGCCCATCGCCGGCGGCATCTTCCCCCGTGAAATCGACTGGGACGGGGTGTTCGTCGAGCATTCGGTGCCCGCCGACCTGTTCACCCTCAACTACCGCCGTGCGTTCCGCGAGTTCATGGACCGCGCGGTGCCGGAAGGTGCGGCATGAGCCGCCCGGCCCAGGACAGGGAGGTGCTGATCAGCGCCATGCGCCTGGAGGCCGAGGGCGTGATGTCGCTGGAGCTGCGGGTGCTGGGCGCGGATTCCGTGCCCCAGTGGCAGGCGGGGGCGCACATCGATGTGCGCCTGCCGTCGGGCACCGTGCGGCAATACTCGTTGTGCGGCGATCCTTCGGACCGCCGCCACCTGCACATTGCCGTGCTGCGCGAGGACAAGGGGCGCGGTGGTTCGCGGGAGATCCATGACGAACTGCGCGTGGGCCAGCGCCTGGCCATCAGCGCGCCGCGCAACGCCTTTGCCCTGGCGCCGGCGGCGGCCTACCAGTTTGTCGCCGGGGGGATTGGTATCACGCCGATCCTGCCGATGATTTTGGCGGCCGAGCAGGCCGGGGTGCCGTGGCACCTGGTCTATGGCGGGCGGTCGCGGGCTTCCATGGCGTTCCTTGAGCGCTTGCTGCCGCGTGCCGGTGAGCATGTGCAGATCCTGCCGGCCGATGAGTTCGGCCTGCTGGACCTGGACGCCATCGCCGCCCGTGCGGCGGCGGGTGCCGAGACTTACAGTTGCGGCCCTGGTGTATTGCTGGATGCGCTGACGGCGCGCTTCCAGGCCCAGGAATTGGGCCAGCGCCTGCACCTGGAGCGCTTCAGTGCGGCGCCTTTGCTGGCAGCGACGGGTGAGGGGGGTGAGCTGAAAGTGATCCTGGCGCGCAGTGGGTTGGAGGTGGATGTGCCGGCGGATCGTTCGATCATGCACGCCTTGCGCGACGCAGGAATTGAAGTGCCCTCGTCCTGCGAGCAAGGCGTGTGCGGGATGTGCGAGACGCGGGTGCTGGACGGTATTCCGGACCACCGCGACATGCTGCTGACGGACCGGGAGCGCGAGCGCAACAACGTGATGATGGTGTGTTGCTCGAGGGCGAAGACGGCGACGTTGTTGCTTGATCTGTAAACCGGTTGTGTCCTGTACCGGCCTCTCGCGAGCAAGCTTTGCTCCCACAGGCGTACCTCTCAATTGAGGTGAACACTGTGGGAGATTCGTCAGGCCGCGTCACTGACGCCGCGCACTGTCTGATCCACCGCGCGGCCTGTGACGCAGCCTTCGGCAGCTGCTACAGAGGTGCGGCGTATGCTGTGGGAGCAAAGCTTGCTCGCGAGAGGCCGGTACTGTCGACCTCGCAAGCAATGTCTTGCCCCCACAGTGACCACCACCATTCTTTTCCCTCAGGATATCTTCCATGCTCTCGATCTGCCTGCTCGAAGCCGACCACCTGCGCCCCGAACTGGTCGGCGAATTTCACAGCTACGGGCACCTGTTTCAACAACTGTTCGCCCGGCAACCCATCCCGGTACAGGTGCAGGTTTTCAATGTGGTCGATGGCCACTACCCACCCGACAACCAGCGCTTCGACGCTTACCTGATCACCGGCAGCAAGGCCGATGCATTCGGCGACGCCCCCTGGATCACCCGTCTGCGCAGCTACCTGCAAACCCGTTACCGTCAGGGCGACACGCTGCTGGGCATCTGCTTTGGTCATCAATTGCTGGCCCTGGCGCTGGGCGGTGACTGCGCACGCTGGCCACGGGGGTGGGGCTTGGGTGTACAGGACTATCAGGTGCTGCAACCCGAGCCCTGGATGCTGCCGGCGAAATCGACGTTCAGGCTGCTGGCGTCGCATCAGGACCAGGTGACTCAGTTGCCGCCCGACGCCCAGGTGCTGGCGGCCAGCGGTTTTTGCCCGGTGGCCGCCTACCGTGTGGGGCGGCAAGTGTTGGCGTTCCAGGGGCACCCGGAATTCGTCGAGGATTATGCGCAGGCGTTGCTGGATGCACGCCGCACGGCCTATGGAGAGGAGCTGTACCGCACTGCTTCAGCCACGACGGGCCTGGTGCATGATGGTGAAGTCATCGCGCAATGGATGCTGCGCTTTGTCAGTCAAGTGTGACCTCCTGGGGGAGCTGGCAAGCCAGCTCCCACACTCAATACCTACAACTTGATCCAGGTCGCCTTCAGCTCCGTGTACTTGTCCAGCGCATGCAGCGACTTGTCCCGCCCATTCCCCGACTGCTTGAACCCACCAAACGGCGCGGTCATGTCGCCGCCGTCATACTGATTCACCCACACGCTGCCGGCGCGCAGAGCCCTGGCGGTCTGGTGCGCTTTCGACAAATCGGCGGTCCACACGCCGGCGGCCAGGCCGAACGCACTGTCATTGGCAATCTCGATGGCCTGCTGCACCGTGTCGAAGGTGATCACCGACAGCACCGGCCCGAAAATCTCTTCCTGGGCGATGGTCATCCCATTGTCCACCTCATCGAACACCGCAGGTTCGACAAACTGCCCGCCCGTGGGGGCCAGCGTGCGCGTGCCACCACAGAGCAAACGTGCGCCCTGATCCAGGCCTTTCTGGACATATCCCAGCACCGTCTCCAGTTGTTGACTGTCCACCAGCGCGCCCACCCGGGTGGCCGGGTCCAGCGGGTTGCCCGGTTTCCAGGCGGTCATGGCCTGCAGCAACAAGGGCATGAAACGCGCCTTGATCGATCGCTCGATCAGCAGTCGCGAACCCGCCGTGCACACTTCACCCTGATTGAAGGCGATGGCACTGGCCGCCGCCTCGGCAGCTGCGTTCAAGTCCGGGGCATCGGCGAAGACGATATGCGGGCTTTTGCCGCCGGCTTCCAGCCACACGCGCTTCATGTTCGACTCACCGGCATACACCATCAATTGCTTGGCGATGCGCGTCGAGCCGGTGAACACCAGGGTGTCCACGTCAGGGTGCAGCGCCAGTGCCTTGCCCACCGTGTGGCCCAGGCCCGGCAGCACGTTGAGCACGCCTGCAGGAATACCGGCTTCCACCGCCAGCGCAGCCAGCCTGATCGCGGTAAGCGGCGATTTTTCCGAAGGCTTGAGGATGACCGAATTGCCCGCCGCCAGGGCCGGTCCCAGTTTCCAGCAGGCCATCAGCAAGGGGAAATTCCACGGCACGATGGCCGCCACCACGCCCACCGGCTCACGGGTGATCAAGCCCAGTTGGGCATGCTCGGTGGTGGCGATTTCGTCGTAGACCTTGTCGATGGCCTCGCCATACCAGCGGATGGCGCGGGCGGCGCCGGGGATGTCGGTGGCCAGGGCGTCGCTGATCGGCTTGCCCATGTCCAGGGTTTCCAGCAGCGCCAGTTCTTCGGCGTGCTGTTCCATCAGCGCGGCCAGGCGGATCAGCACGGCCTTGCGCTTTGCCGGTGCCAGCCGGGACCAGTGGCCGGCGTCGAATGCGGCCCGCGCCGAAGCCACGGCCAGGTCGGCGTCGGCGCTGTCACAGCTCGCCACACGGCCCAGCAGGCGGCCGTCGCAGGGGCTGATGCAGTCGAAGGTGGCGCCTGAGGCGGCGTTGCAGTACTGGCCGTCGATAAAGGCTTGGGTCTGCGCTGTCAGTTGTTCGGCGCGTTGCTCCCAGTCGGAGCGAGTCAGGTGAGTCATGGTCGGTTCCTGTTCGATGGAGGGATCAGCGCAGCCGTTCGAGCATCTGGTAGTACCACATGCCTGCCGCCAGCATTGGGTTGCCCAGCTTGTCGCCCAAGGGCACGCGGATGTGCGGGCAGGCGGCGAAGGTGTCGAAGTGCTGCAACTGCCCGGTGATGGCCTGGGCCATGATCTCGCCCATGATGTGGCTGGTGGCGATGCCATGGCCGGAGTAGCCCTGGCAGTACCAGACGTTGTCCGACAGCTTGCCCAGTTGCGGGATGCGGTTGATGACAATGCCCATGGCGCAACTCCACTGGTAGTCGATCTGCACGCCCTTGAGGGCCGGGAAGGTGGCTTCAATGCAGGGGCGCAGTTCGGCGGCGATGTCGCGCGAGTCCTTGCCGCTGTAGTTGGCGCCGCCGCCGAACAGCAGGCGGCCGTCGGCGGTCATGCGGTAGTAGTCCAGCACGAAGCGGCAGTCGTACACCGCCAGGTTTTCCGGGTTGAGCTGGCGGGCCAGGTCGCCCAGCGGCGCGGTGGTGACGATGCCGCCCATGGCCGGGAAGATCTTGCCCTTGAGCCTGGCCGGTTCCAGCTTGTGGTAGACGTCGCCGGCCAGCATCACCTGATCGGCGTCGATGCGGCCCTGGGCGGTGATCACGGCCGGGCGCTGGCCATGGACGATCTGCAGCACTTCGCTGTGCTCGAAGATCAGCGCGCCCAGGCTGTGGGCGGCGCGCGCCTCGCCCAGGCACAGGTTGAGCGGGTGCAGGTGCATATTGCGGGTGTTTTTGATGGCGCCGTGGTACAGGTCGCTCTGCAGAATGTCGCGCACCTGCGAGCGGTCCAGCAGGCTGACTTCGCTGCCCATGCCACGGCGCAGGGCTTCATCGTAGTCGCGTTTCAGGCCATCCAGGTGGCTGGGTTTGTAGGCGGCATGCAGGTGGCCGTGCCGCAGGTCGCAGTCGATGGCGTAGCGCTGCACGCGTTGCTCGATGATCTGGTGGCCGCGCCAGCGCAGGTGCCAGATGAAGTCGTCGACCTGCTCGCCCAGGGTGCGGCGCATCTGCTTGCGCATGGCTTCGTCGCCCGACAGGCTGCCGGTGACCTGGCCACCGTTGCGGCCGGTGGCGCCCCAGCCGACCTTGTGGCTTTCGACGATGGCCACCTTCAGGCCTTTTTCGGCCAGCTCCACGGCAGTGGCGACGCCGGTGAAGCCGCCGCCGATGATCACTACGTCGACGCGGTGGGTGCCTTGCAGGGTGGGGTAGTCGGTTTCCTGGTTGAGGGTGGCGGTGTAGTAGGAGTGGGTGCGTTGGGTCATGGCTATTCCTGGAATCGGATGATGTAGCCGCTGCCGAAGGCTGCGCTGGCCCTGTGCCTCGCCGTAGATCTTCAGCGTACTCAGGGGCCAGCGCAGCCTGACGGCAGCGGCTACGGGGTGTGGATCAGGCGTTGGTGAGGTACCAGCGCCAATCCTGCTCACCCACCTGCGCCATGAACTGCCGGTACTCGGCACGCTTCACCGCCAGATAAACCCCCAGAAACTCCGAGCCCAGCGCATCACGCGCCCACGCCGACTGCTCCAGCGCCGTCAGCGATGTCAGCCAATCGGTGGGCAGCAGTTCGGTCGCCTGCGCATACCCGTTACCTTCCACCGGTGCCCCCGGATCAATGTGCTCGCTGATGCCCCGATGAATCCCGGCCAAAATCGCCGCCGCTGCCAGGTACGGGTTGGCGTCGGCGCCGCAGATGCGGTGTTCGATGTGTCGGCTGTTGGCCGGCCCGCCCGGCACGCGCAGGCTGACGGTGCGGTTGTCCACGCCCCAGGTCGGCGCCAGCGGCGCGTAGCTGTTGGCCTGGAAGCGGCGGTAGGAGTTGGCGTTGGGGCAGAACAGCAGCAAGGAGTCGAGCAGCGAGGTCAGCATGCCGCCCACCGCCTGGCGCAGCAGCGGCGTGCCGGCTGGGTCTTCGGAGGCAAACAGGTTGCGCCCTTCGGCATCGGCGATGCTCACGTGCATGTGCATGCCGGTGCCCGCCAGGTCATCGAACGGCTTGGCCATGAAGGTGGCCTGCATGCCGTGCCGATGGGCGATGGCCTTGACCAGGCGCTTGTAGCGCACGGCCTGGTCCATGGCCTGCAGGGCATCGCCGTGTTCCAGGGTAATCTCGACCTGGCCGGGCGCGTACTCGGAGATGGCCGTGCGCGCCGGGATGCCGTGCAGTTTGCAGGCGCTGTAAAGGTCGGCCAGGAATGGCTCGATCTGCTCCAGTTCGCGCAGGCCGTACACCTGGGTCTGGCGCGGGCGGCCGCCGTCGGCGTCCAGCGCGGGTTGCGGGCGGCCGTTGGCATCGCGCTTGGCATCCAGCAGGTAGAACTCCAGCTCGCAGGCCATCACCGGGTGATAGTCCTCGGCTTGCAGGCGCTCGATCACCTTGATTAGCAGGTGGCGCGGGTCGGCGATGGTGGCGGGCAGGCCTTCGCTGGGGTGCATGCTGACCTGCACCGCCGCCGTCGGGATCTGCCGCCACGGCAGGCGCACCAGGCTGCCGGGCAGCGGGTAGGCGCGGCAGTCGATGTCGCCCACGTCCCACACCAGCCCGGAGTTTTCCACGTCCTCGCCTTGCAGGGTCAGGCCCAGGATGGTGCTGGGCAGCGGGCGCCCGCTTTCGTACACCGCCAGCAGTTCATCGCGGTGCAGCAGCTTGCCGCGGGGCACGCCGTTGGCGTCGAGGATGAACAGCTCGATCATGTCGATATCAGGGTGCTGCGCCAGGAAGGCCTGGGCTTCGTTCAGGGCGGCGAATGTCATGTTCAATGCTCGTGTTTGTGCGCCACGCAGGCGCGCGGATACCGTGCCTGGGGCGGCGGGCGCCCAGGCGTTCTTGGCAGTGTTCAAAGGGGTGCAGCCTCACGCCTCTGGGGGCATTCAGGCGGGCAGGGCGGTATCCGGCGGGCGCGCGGAATGGCGCAGCTTGCTGCGGCGCAGGGCCATGGGCAGGTTGACGATGCGCTTCATAGCCAGCGTCTGTCGCGGGTGAAGGCCACGCTGATCCAGCGGTTGGGCCCGGCATGGCCGATGCCGGCGGCGATGTCTTCGCGCACCCGGTCCAGTTGCTCTACGGCCCAGCTGTTCATGGCCGGCGGCACCACGATGTGAATTTCCACGAACAGCCCACGGCCCACTTGCAGCGCCGAATGGCTGAAGGCTTCGAAGCCGTGACGCTGGCTCATGGTGGTCATCAGCCGGCTGATGTCGGCGTCCAGGGTGCTGGGGGTGATACGCAGGATCTGGCTGACGGCCTTCACCACATGGCGCGCCGGGCCGGGCATCAGCAACAGGGTGAGCACGGCGAGGATGCCGGGGTCGACATAGGGAGTGAGAAAACCGTATGCGCTGCCCTGTAATACGTACCCCAGTACAAACGCCAGCAACAGGGCGCTGGTGATGGACAGCGACATCCACCAGCTTTCCACGTCCAGGGCCAGCAGTTCGGACTGCGCCACGCGGTTGCCGCGGCGCACGTACTGGTGCATCAGCGCGCAGGCCACGGCGGTGACGGCGGTGTAGACAATGGCGCCGTCGAACACCAGGGCATGGCCGCCGTGCAGCAGGCTGCTCAGGGCATTGATGAAGGCATAGGCGCAGAGCATCAGCAGCACGCTGCCATTGAGCGCAAGCACCAGCGGTTCGATGTGCCAGTAGCCGCTCTGAAAACGTCGGCCCACGCCCTTGGCCAACAGGCGGGCGACCAGCAGCGAGAGCAGGGCCATGCTCGAATCGATGGCGTTGAAGAGGCCGTCGAAAACGATGGACTGTGAACGGCAGTAGAGGCCGAACGCGACGCCGGCGGTGGCCAGCAGGGCGGTGACCAGCATCGAGACTTTGAGTAATTGTTGTTCGGTCGATGATGCCATGACGCTGTTTTCCGAAGAGGGAAAGCGGCGATGATCGGGCGGTGAGTGATCATCTGGATGGGATGATCTTACTGGTGGATGTTGCGCATGTAAACGTCTTTATCGCTGTTGTACTAGTTTTGCGCAGATAAACGTTGTTCTTGTTGCGCATGCTGATTTTTGTGGGAGCGGGCTCTGCCCGCGGAGAGTACGACGCGGAGGACCTGAAGTAAGGTGGTGTCCGTTTCGTGGGCAGAGCCCACTCCCACACCTGTATGGGGCAGCCGGCAGACACATCCCGCCACAGCTTCTGTAGTCCCTAAAGTAGGACATTTCTGATTTGCTAGGGTAAGGTCCCCAACGTCTTGTGGTGCCTGATAAGCGCGCATACCCTGCTGCGGTCGCTGAAGGCCAGCGATCGGGTTTGGTAGCCCGTTCATCAGGCGTACAGCACCGCGCGACATGGCGGCTGTGCGCAGGGCACCTTCGTGTGCGCCGGGTTCCTGGTGACCGGTCTACCAACCTGCTTACAGCCGCCACCCATCGTTTGGTAGCGATGCCGCGGTCCATGCTTTCACCAAGGATCTACCATGACTTTCGAATCAACTGCACCTTCCCCTGCACCCCGCGCAACCGTGAACACCACCTTCGGTACCTGTGATTCCCAAGACCTTCCTTTTTATAGCGTACGCGCCGGAATCCCCATGGATGACGCATTGGTGCAGATCTCGCATCTGCTCAAGTGCGCGACAGAATCGGCGTATGAATTGAGTGATGATGGGATAGCGCAAAGCGGCCTGCTATGGTCCGCCTTGCATGCCATGGAGGCGGCCAAGGCATTGGCCGACGCTTTGATCGACGGCGTCAGCCGCAATCCTCTGTAGCCGCTTTGTGGGGCGGGGGGGGCAGGGGCTCTATTCGGTCACCAGCGGGCCCGCCAGGTATTGCTCGTCCGTCACCTTCTCCAGCCACTCGACATTCTTGCCATCGAGCATTTCGGTCATGGCCAGGTGCGACATGGCGGTGGTGGCCGACGCGCCGTGCCAGTGGCGTTTGCCGCAGGCACACGAGACCACGTCGCCTGCGCGGATTTCGGTGCGCGGGCCGCCTTCGCATTGGGTCCAGCCCACGCCGCTGAGCACCACCAGCGTCTGCCCCAGCGGGTGGGTGTGCCAGGCGGTGCGGGCGCCCGGCTCGAAGGTGACGATGGCGCCGCCCAGGCGGGCGGGCTCTGCGGCCTGGAACGGGCTGTCGATGCGCACCGCGCCGGTGAACCAGGCTTCAGGGCCTTTGATTGACGGCTTGGTGCCGCTGCGGACGATGGTTTGCGACGGTTCGGTCATGGGGTGATCCTGTGAAGACAAAGGGGTTGATGATTCGGCCGTTTTTCCCCGGCCGGCAAAGACGTCCTTGAGCACCGGCACCGCCGACATTGCCTTGGGCCAGCCGACGTAGAAGGCCAGGTGGGTGACCACTTCAGCGGCCTGGGCCTGGGTGAGGCCGTTGTCCATGGCGCGGTTGAGGTGGAACGGCAGTTGCGCGGCCTGGCCCTGGGCGATCAGTGCCGCCACGGTGACCAGGCTGCGGTCGCGGGCGCTCAGGCTGGCCTGGCGCCAGAGATCGCCGAACAGCACCTCGTTGGTGTAGCGGGCCAGTTCAGGGGCCACATCACCCACGCCTGCGGCCACGGCGGCACGGCGTTTTTCCTCGCTGGCCGGGTCCAGCGTCAGTGGTACGGCGGGCGGCGGCGCAATCTGCGCGGCCGCAATGTGCCGTTCACTGAATACTTGCTTGGCCACGCCCGCCGCCGACATCGCGTTGGGCCAGCCGGCGTAGAACGCCAGGTGAGTGATCAGCGCACTGATCTCATCGGGTTTCAGGCCGTTGTCCAGGCCCAGCTTGATGTGGCCTGTCAATTGCGCGGACTGGCCGCTGGCAACCAGCGCCGCCAGGGTGATCAGGCTGCGGTCGCGCGGTGCCAGCTCCTGGCGTTTCCACACCTGCCCGAACAGCAGGTCGGTGGTGTACTGGTACAGCTGCGGCGTCACTTGCAGCACGTCCGGCGACGGCTTGGGGTCGGGACGTGGCTGGCCCTGTTCGGCATCGACGACCGCCGAGCAGAGTAGGGTGGCGAAGGTGGTGGCGGTGATCAGTTTCATCGGGTGATCCTGGCTGAAAGGGGGAGGACGCCGGTCAAACGCCTTCCGGCGCTGGCAGCGAGCCCATGTCGATCACGAAGCGGTAGCGTACGTCGGCACGCTCCATGCGCTCGAAGGCTTCGTTGATCTGATCCATGCGGATCATTTCGCAGTCCGGCAGGATGTTTTTCTCGGCGCACAGCTCGAGCATTTCCTGGGTTTCGCGAATGCCGCCGATGGGCGAGCCGGCAATGCGCCGACGGCCAAGGATCATCGGCACGGTGTTTTGCTCGTCCATGGGGCCCACCTGGCCGACGATGACCAGGGTGGCGTCCACGTCCAGCAGCGCCACATAGCCATCCAGCGGATGCTTGACCGGCACGGTGTCGATGATCAGGTCGAAACTCGACGCGGCCGCCGCCATGGCGGCGCTGTCGTTGGACGGCAGCAGGCGCGCTGCGCCCAGTGCCAGGGCGTCGGCTTCCTTGTCGCGGGTACGGCTGATGACCGTGACGTCAGCGCCCATGCCCACGGCCAGCTTGACCGCCATGTGGCCAAGGCCACCCAGGCCGATCACCCCGACCCGGCTGCCCGGCACTACGTTCCAGGTGCGCAGCGGCGAGTAAGTGGTGATGCCGGCGCACAGCAGCGGCGCGACACGGGCCAGGTCAAGGCCGGCCGGTACGCGCAGGGCAAACTCCTCGCGCACCACCAGGTGCTTGGAATAGCCGCCGAAGGTGTTTTCCCCGGTGACGCGGTCCTTGCCGTTGTAGGTGTTGGTGTTGCCGTCGCGGCACAGTTGTTCTTCGCCCTTGCGGCACTGGTCGCAGGTCATGCAGGCGTCGACCATGCAGCCCACGGCCACCGCGTCACCGACTTGATAATGCTTCACTTGGCTGCCAACCGCCGTGACACGGCCGACGATTTCGTGGCCTGGCATGGCCGGGTACACCGTCCAGCCCCAGTCGTTGCGGGCGGTGTGCAGGTCGGAGTGACAGACGCCGCAGTACAGTACTTCCATGGCGATGTCGTTGGGGCGCAGCGCCCTGCGATCAAAGCGCAGGGGCGCGAGGGGGCTTTGCGGGGTCTTGGCGGCGTAGCCGATGGTCTTCATTGCTTACCTCGAAAAAGAGCCGATCAGTGCAAAGGCTCATGGTAGGCAACTTGGACCCATGGAAAAACGGCTATAAAGTGAATGAAGTCATGAGCAAGGCTCACTAATCGCCGCCGGGTCCCTGACAAGCCACAGCGCACACACCATGCTGGCCACGGCAAAGCCTGCGATGACGGTGGCCATGGGCCGGGGCGTGCCGTCGGCAAAGGCGCCGACCATGCCCGAGCCGATGATGCCGGTGCCGTACTGCAACGCGCCGACCAGCGCCGACACGGCGCCCGCCACCTCGGGAAAGCCTTGCAACGCGCCGACGATGGAGTTGGCGATGATCAGGCCGGCGCAGGCGACAAACACGAACAGCGGTATGACCAGCCCCATCAGCCCGGCGATGCCACCCCAGGCGTCCACCGCCAACCAAACACCGGCCAGGGCGGCCACGACCGTGCCGATGCGCATCAACTGATCACTGCCCAGGCGTTTGACCAGCCGGGCGTTGGCCTGGTTGGCCAGCATGATGCCGACCACCCCGGCGGCGAAGATCACCCCGTAGCCCTGGGGCGAAAGGTGGTAGTAATCGATATAGGCGAACGGCGTGCCGGCGATGTAGGCGTACATGGCGCCGTAGAAACAGCCCCCCGCGCTGGCGTAGCCGATGATGCGCCGGTCGGTCAGCAGGCGGCCGTAGCGTTTGAAGGCCTGGCTCAAGGGCGCGTGGTTGCGCAGCGCAGGGGGGAGGGTCTCGGGCAGGGTGTAGAGTGCCCCCAGCGTGATCGCGGCGAAAGCGGTCATGGCCCAGAAAATCAGCTGCCAGGAACCCAGTTTCAGCACCAGGCTGCCGACGCTTGGGCCTATCAGCGGCGCCACGGCCATCACGGTCATCAGGGTGGACAGCATCTGCGCGGCGCGGTGGCCCTGGTACAGGTCGCGGATCATGGCGCGCGCCAGCACCACGCTGGCGCAGGCGCCCACGGCCTGGACAGCGCGCCAAGTGATGACCATCGGCGCGGTGGTCGACAGTGCGCAGCCGGCGCAACCGGTGATAAACAGCAATAATCCCAAGGCGATGGGCACGCGCCGTCCGTAACGGTCGCCCAGCGGCCCCCACACCAATTGGCCCAGGCTGAAGCCAATCAGGTAACCGGAAATGGTCATTTCCAACTGGCCCGCGCTGGCGTGCAGGGCCTGGGCCATGACGGGCATGGCGGGCAGGTAGACATCGGTGGAAATGGAGGCAAAGGCCATCAGTGCGCTGAGGATCGCCAACAGCCACAGGCTTTGCTTGTCCGAGGGAGGTGCTGTTTGAAGGTGTTGCATGGTCAGGGTGACCCTCGAGTTTCACGGGAGGCTTTAGAACGGTACACTGTAAATTCTTGTGCTGCTTTCAACAATTGGCACTTGGCTTCATGCTGAGATGAGGAGTATTCATTAATGATCCGTGCCGGCTTGCCAGAACTCACGGCGTTCGTCGCCATTGCCGAGCAGCGCAGCTTCAGCGGCGCCGCGCGGGCGATGGGGGTGTCGCCTTCGGCATTAAGCCATTCCATGCGCGGGCTGGAAGCGCGCCTGGAGCTGCGGCTGTTCAACCGTACCACCCGTTCGGTGGCGCTGACGGAGGCGGGGGAGCAACTGTTCCGTCGGGTGCAGCCGCTGCTGGGCGACCTGGAAAGTGCGGTCAACGAGGTCACCTCCGAGCGCAACACGCCTACCGGCTCCATTCGCCTGAGTGCCTCGGAGTCGTCGTTCAAGCTGCTGATCCGCCAGGTGATACCGCAGTTTCTGGAGACCAACCCGCAGATCCACATCGAGTGCGTGGCCGACAGTCGCTTGGTGGATATTGTGGCAGACGGCTTCGACGCCGGCATCCGCCTGTATGACGATGTGCCCCGGGACATGATCGCCGTACGCTTCGGCCCCGACGTGCGCTTTGCCGCCGTGGCCTCGCCGCAGTACCTGGCCCGCCACCCGGCGCCCAAGGCCCCCCATGACCTGAAGGCTCATCGCTGCATTCGTTTTCGCTTTGCCAGTGGTACGTTGTTCCGCTGGGACCTGGACCATCTGGGGCGCTCGGCGAGTCTGGATGTGGATGGGCCGATGACGATGGACAACATCAACCTGATGACCGAGGCGGCGTTGGCGGGGATTGGCATTGCGTGGGTGCCGGAGCATCAGGTGGAGGAGCATGTGCAGGCGGGCAGGTTGATTAATGTGTTGCCTGAGTGGGGGCCTTACTATCCGGGGGCTTGCCTGTATTACCCGGCCAACCGGCATCCGCCGATGGCGTTGCGGATGTTTGCGGAGGCTGTGAGGGAGTGGGCGCGAAGTAACGAGTAGGTTGCGCGGGCGGGTGTGAACGCGGGAGATCTTCAGGGATACGTAAGTCTATATGCACACGCGAACCGCTTTTGCTTCCGTGAGGCCTTTGATCTTGATTGTGTGCCCCCGTTAGAGCCCAGGGCCGACCGGAGACGTCGATCAAGCGGCCTTCAGCGCAGCTGAAGGAGACGGAACCGGAGGCGCTTCTATTCCGGGCCGTCGTCCGCTTGATCGACGTCGGAGGGAGGGGACCCGGAGCGAAGCGTAGGGACCGGGCTCGGGGGCAAGACCTTTTTGGTTATTTTTTGGCTGGGCCGGCACACCGGGCGTTTGCCAAAAAGTGACCCGCCGTAAGGGCGGAACGGTGATTCTGCATCACCCTCGATAATGGATATGCTCACGATCTGTGGATCTCGCTTTTTCGTTCGTGAGTATATCCATTGCTGCGGGGGCGACCACCGACGGTTCCGCCCTTACGGCGGGTCACTTTTTGGCAGTCGCCCCAAAAAGTAACCAAAAAGGGCTCGCCCCTGCTTGGCCCCTACGCTGCGCTCCGGGTCCCCTCCTTCCGGCGTCGCCCACGCGGCTAAACGGCACCCGCTATAGAAGCGGGCGGGCTGCCGTTTCCTTCGGCTGCGCCGAAGGGCCCTGCGGGCAGCCGCGTGGGCAACGCCTCCAGTCGGGCCTACGCTTAACGGGGCCAAGATCAAGATCAAAAGCAAGATCAAAAGCCACAGCCACAGCCACAGCCACAGCTACAGCAACAGGGGCGCAGCTTCCGCGGCACGCGGTTTACTGGTCGCCGTACCAGTACTGAGCCGTGACACCCCCATCCATCAAAAAATCGCTACCGGTAATAAACGTCCCCTCCGCCCCCATCAGCAACGCCGCCACCGCCCCAACCTCATCCGGCGTACCACCGCGCTTTGCCGCGCTGGATTCGATCATGCGGCGGTAGCCATCCCCCCGCGGCCCATTGAGCTCATCGCGCGCCAGCGGCGTGAAAATGATACCCGGGCTGATGGTGTTGACCCGCGCCCCACGTTTGCCCCAGCGCACCGCCTCAGCTGCCACCCGCAAAGCGTTGCCGCGCTTGGACAACTGGTACGCATTGAGCGGGTCCGTGACCTGATCAGGTTGAAGCATGGGCAATGCCAGCAACTGCTCAGTCGGGGTCAGGGCCAGCGCCTTGTTCTGCTGCATGGTCAAGCCCGGCAACCGGTGACCCGATTGCGAGGCGATGACCACGGCCGAGCCACCTTTGGCGATCACGTCGCCGAACAGCTCCAGCACCAGGGCGGTACCGTAGAGATCAACGCGCAGAATGGTGGCCGGTGGCGCCTGGGAGGGCGATACGCCCGCGGCGTGGATCACGCCGGTGATGTCGCCCAGCGCAGTGGCCTTGGCCACCAGTGCCGCGACCGACGCGCGCGAGGCTACGTCTACCACCGTGGTGGTCACCTCGAAGCCGGCGTCATTGAGGACTTTGGCAGCGGCATCAGCTGCTTCCTGGCGCAGGTCAGCCAGCACCACGTGCTTGCCGGCGCTGACCCGGCGGGCAATCGCCTGGCCGATCGAGCCGGCACCAATGACTACGGTTACATCGCTCATGCAAATCTTCCAGTTGGAGGGGGTATTTCACAGTAGAGCAGCGGCGGGCCAGTGATAAGCCGGCCCGGCCTGCGTACCGTTGTGAAGAAATTTCAGGAATGTTCTGTAGCAGCAACGGCGTACTCCGCCTCCGTCTGATGCACCGCGTGCGCCAGACGCAGCCTTCGGCAGCTGCTACAGGACCGCGGCGTCTGCATCGCGGCCAAGGCCGGCTCCTACCACGTACGGTGTAGGAGCCGACCTTGCTCGCGTGCAGACAACGCGGTTTCAAGGCGCCGTAGCCGCTGCCGCAGGCTGCGCTGGCCCTGAGCCACGCTGCAAACCTGCAGGGTTCACGCCGGCCAGCGCAGCCTGTCGGCAGCGGCTACGGATAGACCGCGTCGTCTGCATCGCGGCCAAGGCCGGCTCCTACCACGTACGGTGTAGGAGCCGACCTTGGTCGCGTGCAGAGAACGCGGTTTCAAGACGCCGTAGCCGCTGCCGCAGGCTGCGCTGGCCCTGAGCCACGCTGCAAACCTGCAGGGTTCACACCGGCCAGCGCAGCCTGTCGGCAGCGGCTACGGACAGACCGCGTCGTCTGCATCGCGGCCAAGGTCGGCTCCTACCACGTACGGTGTAGGAGCCGACCTTGGTCGCGTGCAGACAACGCGGTTTCAAGGCGCCGTAGCCGCTGCCGCAGGCTGCGCTGGCCCTGAGCCACGCTGCAAACCTGCAGGGTTCACACCGGCCAGCGCAGCCTGTCGGCAGCGGCTACGGACAGACCGCGTCGTCTGCATCGCGGCCAAGGTCGGCTCCTACCACGTACGGTGTAGGAGCCGACCTTGGTCGCGTGCAGACAACGCGGTTTCAAGGCGCCGTAGCCGCTGCCGCAGGCTGCGCTGGCCCTGAGCCACGCTGCAAACCTGCAGGGTTCACACCGGCCAGCGCAGCCTGGCAGCGGCTACGGATAGACCGCGTCGTCTGCATCGCGGCCAAGGCCGGTTCCTACCACGTACGGTGTAGGAGCCGACCTTGGTCGCGTGCAAACAACGCGGTTTCAAGGCGCCGTAGCCGCTGCCGCAGGCTGCGCTGGCCCTGAGCCACGCTGCAAACCTGCAGGGTTCACGCCGGCCAGCGCAGCCTGTTGGCAGCGGCTACGGATAGACCGCGTCGTCTGCATCGCGGCCAAGGCCGGCTCCTACCACGTACGGTGTAGGAGCCGACCTTGGTCGCGATGCAGACAACGCGGTTTCAAGACAGTTGCTGCTACACCGGCTGTGTACCGCACTCTGTAGCAGCTGCCGAAGGCTGCGTCACAGGCGGCGCGGTGGTTCAGTGAGTGCTTAACCCTGCGACACGTCAATCCAGATGGTCTTGATTTCGGTGTACTGGTCATGCGCCCAGATGGACTTGTCACGCCCACCAAACCCCGATTCCTTGTAGCCACCGAACGGCGTGGAGGCATCACCTTCGCCGAAGCAGTTCACCGTGACGATGCCCGCGCGAATCTCGCGCGCCAGCTTGATGGCGTTGCGCAGGTTGTCGGTGTACACCGAGGCCGCCAGGCCGTACACCGAGTCGTTCGCCAAGGCGATGGCTTCATCCAGGGTGTTGAAGGTGGTGACCGACAGCACCGGGCCGAAGATTTCTTCCTGGAAAAGACGGCTGTCACGGCTCACGCCATCCAGCACGGTTGGCTCCACGAAGATGCCCTGTTCGGTGTTGCCACCAAAGCGCACATTCAGCTTCTCGCTGGCCGCCTGTTCCAGGTACGACTGTACCTTGGCAAAGTGCGATTTGCTGATCATCGAACCGATGCGGTTCTGCGGGTCCAGGGGGTTGCCCATTTTCCATTCGCGCATCTGCACGCCGATGCGTTCGAGCAGGTCGTCCTTGATGTCTGCGTTGACGATCAGGCGCGAAGAGGCGGAGCAGTTCTCGCCCATGTTCCAGAACGCGCCGTTGACCACGTGGCCGGCCACCGTGTCCAGGTCTTCCACGTCGCTCATGACCACGGCCGGGTTCTTGCCGCCGCACTCCAGTACGATGCGCTTGAGGTTGGACTCGGCGGCGTAGTGCAGGAACAGCCGGCCGGTGGCGGTGGAGCCGGTGAAGCTGACCATGGACACGTCCATGTGCCGGCCCAGCGGCTCGCCCACTTCCTTGCCGCCACCGGGCAGCACGTTGAACACGCCGGCCGGGATGCCGGCCTCGAAGGCCAGTTCGGCCACGCGCAGGGCGGTGAGGGTGGTTTCCTTCGCCGGCTTGACCACGATGGAGCAGCCGGCGGCCAGCGACGGTGCGATTTTCCAGGCCAGCATCAGCAGCGGGAAGTTCCACGGCAGCACCAGGCCGACCACGCCGATGGCTTCGCGCACCACCAGGGTCAGGGCGTCATGGCCCACGGGGGCGGTGTTGTCGTAGATCTTGTCGATCAGCTCGGCGTGCCAGCGCACCATGTGGATGGTTTCCGGCACGTCCACCAGCTCGCATTCGCGGATTGGCTTGCCGCTGTCCAGGCTCTCCATCACCGCCAGTTCGCGGGCGTTCTGCTCCAGCAGGTCGGCGAAGCGCAGCAGTACTTTCTTGCGCGCGCCGGGCGACAGTTTGCTCCAACGCCCGTCCTCGAAGGCGGCCTTGGCGGCGGCGACGGTGTGGTCGACGTCACTGGCGTCGCAGGCGACGATGTGGGTCAGCACCTGGTCGGTGGCCGGGTTGGTGGTGGCGAAGGTGTCGCCCGAGCGCGAGGCGTAGGGCGCGCCATCAACGAACGCCTGGGTCGGCAGCACCAGCTTGTCGGCAATGGCCTGGTACTGTTCGGTGGTCAGCAAGTCGCTCATTTGGCACCTCCGGTGATCTGCGCCACTTCACGTTTCAGGTCGGTGATGACATTTTTCAGTGCCTGTTTCTCTTCGCCGCTCATGGCCTGCAACGGTGCGCGCACGCCACCGGTGGCCTGGCCGTTGAGCTCGCAGCCGTACTTGATCGACTGCACGAACTTGCCGCTTTCCAGGAAGTCCATCAGCGGCATGAACGCCGACATGATCTTGCGGCCCTTGTCGAAGTCTTTCTCGATCACGCAGGCTTCATACAGCGCCACGTGCTCGCGGGGGATGAAGTTGGAGCCGGCGCACACCCAACTGCGCGCGCCCCAGGCGAAGAACTCCAGGGCCTGGTCGTCCCAGCCGCAGGACAAGGCAATGTTGGGGTAGTTGCGCGCCAGGAAGTGCAGCTGCGCCATGTCACCGGAGCTTTCCTTGATGGCGACCACGTTCTTGCTCGACGCGATGGCGGCAAAGTAGGCGGCGCCCATGCTCACCCCCATGCGCGCCGGGTAGTTGTAGAGCATGATCGGCAGGTTGGCGGCGCGGTCCACGGCGTGCAGGTGGGCGGCGTTTTCCAGCTCGGTAGGCAGGGCATAGGGTGGCGAGCCCACCAGGATGGCATCGGCCTTGATCTCGCGTGCGGCCTGGGCGACGGCCACCGAGTCTTCGGTGCGGATGGCGCCGGTGCCGATCACCAGGGGCAGGCGGTTGCCGATCACGGCCTTGGCCTTGGCGCCCAGGTCGAAACGTTCCTGGGCGGTCTGGGCGTAATACTCGCCGGTGGAGCCGCCGATGATGATGCCGTGCACCTTGGATTCAATCAGGTATTCCAGGGTTTCGGTGAAGGCTACGTGGTCGATTTCACCCTGGGCGTTGAGCGGGGTGATGGCGGGGGTAAAGATACCGTCGAAGTTCATGCAGGTGTCTCCTTGATAAGGGTGGCAGATCAATGGCTGAGCGCGGCGGCGTCGCGCAGGCTCAGGGACTTGGTTTCAGGGGCCATGGCCCAGGCGGCGGCAAGGCCCACCAGGGTCACGGCGGCGGCGACGTACATGGTGTTGCCGATGCCGACGCTCTGTAGGGAATAGGGGACCAAATAGGTGCCAACGGCGGCGCCGATGCGCGACAGCGACGTGCCGATGCCCACGGCCACGGCGCGGATTTCAGTGGGGAACAGCTCGTTGGGGTACACCAGTTGCAGCACCTGGGCGCCGCCGATGAACAGTGCGTAGGCGCCGAACAGCGCCAGCACCAGCATCTCGTTGCCATCGGGGAACAGGCCCAGCAGCAACAGCGCCAGCCCTGACCACAGGAAGCTGTGGATCAGCATGCTGCGCCGGCCCATGACGTTGATCAGCTTGCTGGCGAACACGCAGCCAATGACGAACAGCAGGGTGATGGCGATGGAACCGAAAGCGGCCCAGTCGCCCTTCAGGTGCAAGGCATCCAGCACTTTGGGCGCGAAGGCGTACACGGCGAACACGGGGATGATCGAGCACGACCAGAACAACGTGACGAACACCAGGCGTTTGCCATAGCCACGGCTCAATAGCCCCCACAGCGAGGTGCTGCCCTGGTCCGGTTGCTCGGGCAGGTTGGCCAGGGAGAATTGCGCGCCGTAGACGCTCTTGATCACCTGCTCGGCTTCATCGGGGCGGCCTTTGCTCAGCAACCAGCGTGGCGATTCCGGCGTGCCCAGGCGCAACAGCAGCAACGCCAGGCCAATCACTGCGGTGCTGGCCAGCACCAGGCGCCAGGCATCATCGCCGCCCTGGGTGATCAGCGTGTTGCCGACGATGTAGGCAAAGGCGGCGCCGGCGAACCACATGATGGTAAGGCCAGCCAGGCGCGGGCCACGGTACTTGCGCGGCAAAAACTCCACCAGCAGCGCGGTGGCCACCGGGTACTCGATGCCCACCGCCAAACCCAGGACAAAGCGGCACACGAACAGTGCAGGCGCGGACTCCACCCACAGTTGTGCCAGGGAACAGACAATAAAAAGAATCGGGCCGATGAAATAGACTTTCTTGCGGCCTAATTTATCGGTCAATACACCACCGAGAAAACCGCCAAAGAAAACACCGATCAAGGCCGACGCGGCAATCATGCCTTGCCAGAATTCGGATAAATGCAACGCGGCGGACATTTGCAACATGGCAATGCCGATAATGCTCAGTACATAACCGTCGACAAAAGAACCGCCGCCGGAACGGACGGTCAACTTGCGGTGAAAGGCGTTGAGTGGAACATCTTCAATACAGCAAGTAGGACTTTTCATGCTTGTCTCCTATATCGCCTGACGACTGTCGGGAACATGAACATTCCCGATCAACAGGCGAACCTGGGAGCTGGTGGGCCAGCGAGTTAGGGCAGGTGTCGAAAAGCTCGCTGGTCAACCAGCTCCCACCGCAGTGGGTTGTTTTTGTTTTTACTTGCAGGTGCTGTGAAACGATGCAACGGGTGAATCAGCTCTCCTTGCCAGCGCGGTATTGGCCCCAGGCCAGGTTCATGTTCACCCCGGCCGACAACAGCGGCTCGGGCGGGTTGCGGCTGGGGCCGGGGGCCGCCAGCAGGAAGTCGGTGAGGTGATCGCTTTCGCCCGCCAGCCAGTCGGCCAGCAAGGTGCCGGTGACCGTGCCGCGGGTCACCCCCAGGCCGTTGCAGCACAACGCGCCGTAGACGTTGGGCGCCAGTTGGCCAAAGTGCGCCATGTGATTACGCGACAGGCTCAGCGAACCGCCCCAGGTGTACTCGAAGTCCACCTGCGGCAGCATCGGGAAGCGCTCGCGGAACGAGGCCTGGTGGCGCTTGATGAAGCGGCGCAGGTACTTGGGATCACTGCGCCCATCGGTGTTGAAGCTGAAGCTGTTGCGCACCAGGATGCGGTTGTCCACGGTGCGGCGCAGGGTGGTGCCAAACGGGTCGGCCGGGATCACGCCCCAGTAGGGTTTGCCGCCCAGGCGTGCCTGCTCGTCTTCGGTCAGGGGGCGGGTGAGGCTGCCGTAGGTGAAGATCGGCAGCATGCGACCCTTGAGGAAGCCGAAACTCATGGCGAAGGCATTGTTGGTCATCACCAGCTTGTCGGCGACGATGGCGCCGCCGGCATGCACCAGGCGGGTCTTGGCGCCGTATTCCACCTCGGTGATCACGGTGTTTTCGTACAGCGTGACATTGCTCGGCAGGCTGTCGGCCAGGCCGCGCACCAGCGCCGCCGGCTGGATCAGCGCGGTGCCGGGGGTGAACAGCGCCTGGCGGTAGAACGAGGTGCCGATGTGCTGGGGCAAATCCTGCTGGTTGATCACTTCATAGGGCTGGTCCAGCTTGTCCAGGCCGCGACGGTAGGCGTCCAGCACGGCAATGCCGCGGCCTTCGATGGCAGCCTGGTACTTGCCGCATTCACGCAGTTGGCAATCAATGCTGTGCTGCTTGACCAAGTCCTTGAGGATGGACTGACCCTTGAGGTTCAGCGCCAGGCTGATCTTGGCGACCGCGATGTCGCCGATGTAGTCGTCGGCGCCAATGTCGTGGGGCAGGTCGATGGCAAAGCCGGCGTTGCGCCCCGAGCTGCCATAGCCCACGGCCTGGGCGTCGATCAGCACGATCTCTTCATCGGGGAAGTGCGTGGCCAGTTGCCGTGCGGCGGCCAGCCCCGTGAACCCTGCGCCCAACACCACCCAGCGCGCGGAGCGGGTGCCCACATGGGCGGGGCGCGGCGTGCGCGGCGGGGCCAGGTGGTACCAGCCACACGTGGCGTCATCGGCGGGAACATGGGTGACCTTTGCCATTTCAACGACCTGATTGTTGTTGTCCATTGGTGAGGTGGAGTCATCGCGCCGTCACATGATCGGGCTATGAATACTTCGTGTATACATCGTGTCGACGCACTATAGGGCAGGATTATTCGGGGTGTCTAGAGCCCCCCTGTGGGTCGTTTGAGTGAGTGAAAATTGCGCTGGATGGACCCGTCGGGGGATCCCCCAGGCCGCCGGAGCCCTTGTAAAACGGGCCTTTGCGCCGTTTTCGGGTGTCGCCACCAGACCTGCAATCGGCGGGGGACGGTGCGCGGGCGCCGCCCGTGACCATTCCATTACCGACGCTCTTCATTCCTGAAAGCGACTACCCCTGCCTGAGGGGTGTGGGGTTAAGCCGTTGAAAACAAACGGTTTATAAAAATTCGCAAAGAATTTTTTGGGTATTCTGCGTGTATACAGCATGAATACAGGTCGTTGACCGATGCCCGTCCCCGTGCCAGTCTGATTCCCATAAGCCGACCGCTACTGACGGTAAACACCCTTGGAGGTCGTTTGTGAAAAGCGGCAAGAACAGTCTCTACGACGACTTGAAACGCCAGATCCTGACCATGGAACTGAGCCCGGACGAAGTGCTGGACGAGGTGGGCCTGAGCGAGCGCTACGGGCTGTCCCGTACCCCGGTGCGCGAGGTGTTTCGCCGCCTGGCCGGCGAAGGCTACCTGGACATTCAGGAGAACCGTGGCGCCAGGGTGATCGCCATGAACTACCAGACCCTGCGCAATTTCTTTCTGGTGGCGCCGATGATCTACGCTGCCATTGGCCGCCTGGCCGTGCACAACTTCCGGCCGCGGCAACTGGACGACCTCAAGCAGACGCAGTTCCGCTTCCGCCAGGCCACCCAGGCCAAGGATGCGCTCGGCATGGTGCTGGAGAACAACCGCTTTCACGAGATCATGGGGGAGATGGCCGGCAACCCCTACCTGGAACCCAGCCTGGGCCGCCTGCTGATTGACCACGCGCGCATCGGCCACACGTTTTACCGGCCGCGCGACCCGGACATGGAGCAGCGCCTGGATTTGTCGGTGGAACATCACGACGCCTTTATCGAGGCCATCGGCAAACATGATGAAAGTGCCGTGGTGGACCTGGTGTTCGAACACTGGGAGCTGTCGCGGGAAAACATGGAAATCTTTATCGCGCCGCAAGGGCTTGAAGTCGATGGACTCGGCGAACTTTCACGGGGTGCAAACCCTGGCAATAAGTGGCCGTGACACCGGAGTAAAAGGCAAGGGGAGTTGCCTGCTTCAGTCGTAACGAGCTGTTCAAACGGTAACGAGGTACATCGGCTGGGGCGAAGTTTCCGGCGCGAGCACGTGTGGCTTTAATAAACATAAACCTGGTTTTTTATTGCGTACTACGAGGTCAGTCATGAGAACGATGTGGAAAGCACTTTGCGCAGCAACGTTGGCGGGCGTGGTGATGTTGCCAGTCCATGCTGAAGAAAAGACCATCACCATGGGCACCTTGTCCTGGGAAGACTTGACCCCGATTACCGGGATTACCAAGAAAGTGCTGGAAGACTCGGGCTACACCGTCAAGGTGGTGGAGTTCTCCGAGTGGGGCATTGCCTACGCCGCCCTGGGCAAAGGCGATATCCAGGTATTGGCATCGCAGATTGACTACGCGGCCAATGACTACTGGGTGAAGAACAAAAATCGCCTGGAGAAACTCTCGCCGGTGTCCCATGGCCTGTACCAGGGCATCGCCGTACCCAAGTACGTGCCCATCGATTCGCTGGATCAACTCAACGACAACGCCGACAAGCTGGGCGGCAAGATCATTGGCATCGAGCCGGGGTCGGGCCTGATGAGCGACGCCACCAAGGCCGTCAGCGAATACGGCATCAAGCTGCAACTGGTGGAAGGCAGTACCGCCGCCATGACTGCCGCGCTGAAGTCGGCCGTGGACCGCAAGGAACCCATCGCGGTCACGGTGTGGGAACCGTCGTGGATGGCGCAGAAGTTCGACCTCAAGTTCCTCAAGGACCCGAAAAATGTGTTCCCGCCACCCCAGGGCTACTACTGGGTGGGCCACAAGGGCTTTGCAGCTGAATACCCGCGGGCTCGCGAGCTGATGGCCAGTGTGTTTGTGCCGGTGGCCGACATCACCGCCATCAACGGCGAAGTGAAAGACGGCAAGACCATGGAGCAGGCCATCCAGAACTGGACCTCCAGCCATGGCGAGCTGCTAAAGCGCTGGGAAAACGTAAAACAATAATAACGCTGCACTGAATCACGCCACTGCCGAACTTGGATTAATGAGAAAAACCAGCGAAAAACTGGTTCTACGGGTTCCCACATGAAAACGTCCAACGTAAACGCCAACGAAGTGCTGATCGATTGCCAGTCGCTGTGGAAGATTTTTGGTCAAAGCGCCGGTGCCGCCATGAAAGCGGTGGTCAACGAGGGCTTGAGCAAAACCCAGGTGCTGCAAAACTTCAGCTGTGTGGTCGGGGTATCCGACGTCAGCCTGCAGGTTCGCCGCGGCGAGATCTTCTGCATCATGGGCCTGTCCGGCAGTGGCAAATCCACCCTGATCCGCTTGCTCAACAAGCTGATCACCCCCAGCGCAGGCAAGGTCGTGGTCAAGGGCCAGGACCTGTCCACCTTGAATCCTGCGCAACTGCGCGAAGTGCGCGCCCGCCACATCGGCATGGTGTTCCAGAGCGTGGCGCTGCTGCCCAACCGCACCGTGCTGGAAAACACCGCCTTTGGCCTGGAAGTGCAGGGCGTGGGCAAGGCCGAGCGTTACCAGGTGGCCGAGCGCGCCCTGGCCAAGGTTGGGCTCACCGACTGGGCCCAGCGTTACCCCAATGAATTGTCCGGCGGGATGCAACAGCGCGTGGGCCTGGCCCGGGCGATTACCGCCGACCCGGAAATCATCCTGATGGATGAACCCTTCAGTGCCCTCGACCCATTGATCCGCCGCCAGTTGCAGGACGAATTCCGGCAACTGACCAAGGATTTGGGCAAGTCGGCAGTGTTCATCACCCACGACCTGGACGAAGCCATCCGCATCGGTGACCGCATCGCGATCATGAAGGACGGCGTGATCATCCAGGTGGGCACGGCCGAGGACATCGTGCTCAACCCGGCCGACGATTACGTGGCCGAGTTTGTCGCCGGCATTTCGCGCCTGCACCTGGTCAAGGCGCATTCGGTGATGACCCCGGTGGCGGCCTACCGCGCCGCCCACCCCAACGTCGATATCAGCCGCCTGACCCGCACCACCCCGCAAGCCGACATCGACCAGCTGATCCAATTGACCATGGCCTCGGACCGCGACGCCCTGGCGGTGGTCGACGACGGCCAGGTGGTGGGCATCATCACACCGCGCGACCTGCTGCGCGGCGTGCAGGGCATCCCCAGTGAATTCACCGAGGCCGCCCAGGCCGTGGAGACGCTGAAATGAACCTGCCGGATTTTTCCCAACCCTTTGATGAAAACGTGGACGCCGGCCTGCAATGGCTGTCTGACCACGGCGCCAACTGGTTCGACTTGGCCAATGCCGCGCTCAAGGGCCTGTACGAGGCCGTAGTGTGGGTGATCGCGCTGCCGCCGTTCTACGTGGTGGCGCTGATCATTGCCTTGCTGGGATGGCGCGCGGTGGGCCGGCGCTTTGCGCTGCTGACTTTCGTCGCCTTGCTGTGCTGCGAGCTGATCGGCCTGTGGCCGGCCACCGTCAGCACCCTGGCGTTGGGTGCTGACCGCCACGGTATTGGCCCTGGTGGTGGGCATCCCGCTGGGGGTGGCCGCAGGCCTGGCGCCGCGTTTCGACCGATTGGTCGACCCGTGCCTGGACCTGGTGCAAACCCTGCCGCCCTACATCTACCTGCTGCCGGCCATTGCCTTGCTGGGCTACGGCCCGGCCACGGCGCTGCTGGCCACCTTCATCGTCGCCGTGCCGCCGGTGTTGCGCCTGACCTCGCTGGGCATCCGCATGACGCCCCGCGAGTTCATCGAACTGGGTGACGCCAGCGGCGTCACGGCAGCGCAGATGTTCTTCAAGATCCGCCTGCCGTTCGCCATGCCCAGCATCATGGCCGGCATCAACCAGAGCCTGATGATGGCCTTCGGCATGGTGGTGATCGCCGGCATCGTCGGCTCCGGCGGCCTGGGCGAAGCCATCTACGGTGCGGTGCGCACCCTGGACATCGCCAAGTCGATCAACGCTGCCATCGCCATCGTCATCCTCACCATGATCCTTGATCGCCTGGCGCAAAGCGCCGTGCGCAGCAACGAAGGAGCCCGCTCATGAGCCTTCCCGACCTGCATTTTTCCCCGGGCGAGTACCTGGCGCCCGCCGTGGACTGGCTCAACCGTCACCTGCATGGCCTGTTCGTGGTCATCAGCCAGGTGATCGAGGCCGTGCTGGGCGCGGTGCAGTCGCTGCTGTTGGCGCCGCACCCGCTGCTGTTGATCGCCATCGTCGTGGTGCTGGCGTTCTTCTTCGCCCATCGCCGGGTGGCTGTTTTTGCCGGGCTGATGTTGGCGTTCTGCCTGTTTTCCGGCCTGTGGCTGGCGTCGATGCAGACCATCGCGCTGGTGTCGGTGGCGGTGCTGATCTCGGTGGCCGTGGCCTTCCCGCTGGGCGTGCTGGCGGCGCGGGTCAAACGCGTGGACACCTTTATCACGCCCATCCTCAACATCATGCAGACCGTGCCGCCGTGGGTGTACCTGATCCCGGCGGTGATGCTGTTCAGCCTGGGCCGCGTGCCGGCGATCATCGCCACCATCGTCTACGGCATCCCGCCGATGCTGCGCCTGACCACCCTGGCGTTCAAGCAACTGCCCAAGGACCTGCTGGAGTTGGGCCAGGCTTCAGGGGCTTCGCCGCGCGACATCCTGTTCAAGATCGAATTGCCCACCGCTGCACCGACCCTGTTGGTAGGGCTCAACCAGTGCATTTTGCTGTCGCTGGCCATGGTGGTATTGGCCGGGCTGGTAGGGGCAGGGGGTCTGGGCGCGGAAGTGACCCGCGGCCTGACCCGCATGGAGATGGGCCTGGGCCTGCGCGCGGGCCTTGCCATTGTCGCGGTGGCGCTGTTGCTCGACCGCTTGTCCCGTGGCGCCTTGCAGCGTCATTCACCGCGCCAGTTGGCCTGAGGAGTGTTTGATGAGACGCAGCTTTTTCTGCATTGATGCCCACACCTGCGGCAACCCGGTACGCGTGGTGGCCGGCGGCGCGCCGCTGCTGCCGATGCTGCCCATGGCCGAGCGCCGCGACCTGTTTGTGCGTGACCATGACTGGGTGCGCACGGCGCTGATGTTCGAGCCGCGCGGCCATGAGGTAATGTCCGGGGCCATCATTTACCCCAGCGTGCGCGAGGATTGCGACTTCGCCGCGCTGTTCATCGAGGTCAGCGGCTGCCTGCCCATGTGCGGCGCAGGCACCATCGGCCTGGCCACCGTGGTGCTCGAAGAGGGCCTGGTGACGCCCCGCACGCCCGGGTTGCTGGCCATCGAGACGCCGGCCGGGCGGGTGGACGCCCAGTACGAGATGGGCGAGGGCGGGGTCAGTTCGATCCGCCTGCTCAACGTGCCCAGCTACCTGCACGCTGCCGACGTGGTGGTGGAGGTTCCGGGCGTGGGGCCACTGACCGTGGACATCGCCTACGGCGGCAACTTCTACGCTGTGGTCGAGCCGCAGGCCAACTGGCCGGGGCTGGACGGCCTGGTCACTGCGGATATCGTCAGCCTGAGCCGCCGTTTGCGCACGGCGTTGGCCGAGGTGTGCAACCCGCAGCATCCGCAGCATCCAGCCATTGAGGGCGTGCACCACGTGATCTGGTGCGACCGCTCCCATCACGACGGCGCCGATGGCCGTAGCGCGGTGTTTTACGGCGACAAGGCCATCGACCGTTCGCCCGGCGGCACCGGTACGTCGGCGCGCATGGCGCAGCTGGTGGGCAAGGGGCGGTTGGCGGTGGGCGATCGGTACCGCCACGAGAGCCTGATCGGCACGTTGTTCGAAGGCCGAGTTGAAGCGCGGGTCAAGGTCGGCGACTATGAGGGCATTCGTCCCAGCATCGGCGGCTGGGCAAAGATCATCGGCCACAATACTATTTTCGTCGACGACAGCGACCCGCTGGCGCACGGTTTTCTCCTGCTCTGATTCATGAGGCACGCCTTGACTGCACGCACCACCCTCAGCGGTTTTCACGAAGCCAGGACCACTGGCCGCGCCGCACCGACCGAACCACCTGCGCCGCGGCAAAGCCGTGTGGCCTTCGTGTTGCTGGCGCATTTCTCGCTGCCGGCCTTCACCCAGGCGCTGGACACCCTGGTCACTGCCAACCTGCTGCGGCCCAAGCTGTTCACCACCACCACCGTCGGCCTTGAGCCTGGCGAGGTGATCAGCGACCTGGGCCTGGTGATTCGCCCGGATGCAGCCCTCAGCCCGGCCTTGCTGGAGGGCCTGGACCTGCTGGTGATCTGCGGCGGGCACCGCACCGAGCTCAAGGCCAGCCAGCCCTTGATCGACTTCATTGAAAGCGCCGCCAAGCGCGGGGTTACCTTGGCCGGTTTGTGGAACGGTGCCTGGTTTCTGGGGCGTGCTGGCGTGCTCAACGGTTACCGCTGCGTGATCCACCCCGAACACCGACCGGCCCTGGCCGAGATTGCCAAGACCTCCCACGTTACCAGCGAAACCTGCGTGCTGGACCGCGATCGCCTGACGGCGTCGAGCCCGGCCGGGGCGTTCCAGATGACCCTGGAGTGGATCAAGGGCTTGCATGACAAGGCCTTGATCGAGGGCATCGAAGACATTCTGGCCTTTGGCGAGTCGCGTTACCGGCGCATCAACCCGTCGAAGAACGTCTCGGTCAGCCCGGCGCTGCGTGAGGTCATCGACCTGATGGACGCCAACCTCGAAGAGCCACTGGAGTTCGCGCAACTGGCGGCGTATGCCAAGCGTTCGCGTCGGCATATCGAGCGGTTGTTCAAGGAGCAGTTGGGCACCACGGCGCAGCGCTATTACCTGGAGCTGCGCATCATCGAGGCGCGGCGGTTGTTGCAGCACACTGAGCTTTCGATGGTGGAAGTGCTGGTGGCCTGCGGGTTTGTGTCGCCTAGCCATTTCAGTCGCTGCTACAGCGGTTACTTCGGTTATCGGCCGTCGAAGGAAACGCGGTTCGTCAAGTAGCTGCGGCGCCCCTGACGCAGCCTTCGGCAGCGGCTACACCACCCCCTGTGGGAGCGGGTTCTACCCGCGAAAAGAACACCGCGTATTACCTGGCGCAACGTGGCGTCCTTTTCGCGGGTAGAACCCGCTCCCACAGAGACAGTTGCTGCTACAGGACGGCGTCAGGGGTGACACGGTGTTCAATCACTGAACAACTCCACCATCAACTGCCGAAACCACTGGTTGGCCGGGTCGCGGTTGAACTTGGCGTGCCAGAACAAATTGATGGCGATGTCCGGCAGCGTCACCGGCAAGGGCAGGGCGGTCAAGCCGAACGGTGCCACGCAGCTGTCGGCAAAGCGCTGCGGCACGGTGGCGATCAGATCGGTGTGCTGCAAAATCGCCCCCACGGCCACAAAGTGCGGCACCTCCAGGCGAATATCCCGCTGCAACCCGGCCCGCTGCATGTGCGCGTCGATTTCCCCATGCCCGGTGCTGGTCGCCAGGATGCGCACGTGCCCATGGGCGCGAAAGCCCTCCCGGGTCATGGGCCCTTGCGTCAGCGGATGCCCCTGGCGGCACAGGCACACATAACGATGATGAAACAGCCGCCGCTGATAAAACCCGGCCTGCAAATCAGGCAGCAAGCCCACCGCCAGATCCACCTCACCGGCTGCCATGGCGCGCGGCAGGTCGGCGTCGCTGCGCCGGGTGCTGAGTGAAATACCCGGGGCGCGCTCAAGCAGCGTCTGGATCAGCTTGGGCATGAAGTAGATTTCGCCAATGTCGCTCATGGCCACCACCAGGCGCTTCCGGCTGGTGGCCGGGTCGAAGCCGGCAGGCTGGTTTAGCGCGCCTTGCAGGGTACTGATCGCCAAGGACACTGGCTCGGCCAATTGCGCAGCGAAGGCGGTGGGCTCCATGCCCTGGCGGGTGCGCACGAACAGGTCGTCATGCAAGGCATCGCGCAGCCGCTTGAGCGCGTTGCTCACGGCCGGCTGGCTCAGGCCCAGGTGTTCGGCGGCGGTGGAGACGTTTCGGTCCAGCAGCATCTGGTGAAAGATCACCAGCAGGTTCAAGTCGATATCGCGCAGGTGCATGGCCATTGTTCTCGTTGTCGGCTGTGCGCAGTGTCTATTCAGGTTGGTGATACTGTCTATACGGGCTGGACCATTTATCAATAGTGGACCGCAGGGGCATGATCGGGGTATTCCAACAACAAGACCTGAGGAATCCCCCATGACCCGCTTGCGTGTTTCCATCATCGGCGGCGGCATTGCCGGCGTTGCCCTGGCATTGGACCTGTGCCGCCATACCCATCTGGATGTGCAATTGTTCGAGGCCGCTGCGGCGTTCGGCGAAGTCGGTGCGGGCGTGTCGTTCGGCGCCAATGCCGTGCGCGCCATCGACGGCCTGGGCATCGGCGCTGCCTACGCGCAGATCGCCGACCGCACCCCGGCGCCCTGGCAGGACGTGTGGTTCGAATGGCGGCGCGGGTTGGACGCCGGTTACCTGGGCGCCAGCGTGGCGCCTGGCGTGGGCCAGTCGTCGGTGCACCGTGCCGACTTTCTCGATGCCTTGGCCCGCCAACTGCCTGAGGGGATAGCGCGCTTCGGCAAGCGGGCAGTCAGCGTCGAGCAGCATGCCGAGCAGGCGTGCGTGCACTTTGCCGACGGCAGTCAGCACAGCTGCGATGTAGTGATCGCCGCCGACGGCATCAAATCCACGGTGCGTGATCATGTGTTGCGCGGCCTCGGCCAACCGGTGGTTACGCCGCGCTACAGCGGCACCTGTGCTTATCGGGGCATGATCGACAGCCAGCTGCTGCGCGCGGCGTATCGCGAGGCGGGCGTGGATGAGCATCTGATCAACGTGCCGCAGATGTACCTGGGGCCGGATGCCCATATCCTGACGTTTCCGGTCAAGCAAGGGCGGTTGATCAACGTGGTGGCGTTTATCTCCGATCGCAGCCAGCCCGAGCCGCAGTGGCCCGAGGGCCAGCCGTGGGTGAAAGCCACTTCCCAGGCGGACATGCTGCACGCCTTTTCGCAGTGGGGCGATGCCGTGCGTGTATTGCTGCAGTGCATCCCCTCGCCAACCCTGTGGGCGCTGCACGACCTGGCCGAGCTGCCTGGGTACGTCCATGGCCGCGTAGCGTTGATTGGCGATGCCGCCCACGCCATGCTGCCGCATCAGGGGGCGGGTGCCGGGCAGGGGCTGGAAGATGCGTGGCTGCTGGCGCGTTTGCTGGGCGATGTGCGTGTGCTGGACGGGCCGGCGCAGCAGGTGCTGGAGGTGTATGACGCGATCCGCCGCCCGCGTGCCTGTCAGGTTCAGCGCACCTCGAGGGAGGCGGGGGAGTTGTACGAGTATCGCCGTTGTGAGGGCGATGAGGTGCTGATGGCGGCAACGCTGGCCGAACGGTTCGATTGGGTGTGGAACCATGATCTGTACGCCGACCTGGCCGCTGCGCAGGCTGCCCTGAACTGGCACCTGTAGCAGCTGCCGAAGGCTGCGTCATGAACGACGCGTAGCATCAGGCAATACGCGGCGTCTGTGACGCGGCCTGGCGGCCGCTGCTACAAAGGTAGGTGCTGCTTTACGATTTGCACTGCATCAACACCACCTTGCAGGTGCGCGGCGTGCCGCCCGAGCGCTCTGCGTAGGTTTTGCAATTGGCCAGGGATTTCTTGCTGGCCGCGCTCAGGCTTGGGCCCCAGGCCAGGCTGCCTTCGCCCTGGGTGGGCAGGGCCTTGGCGTAGCAGCGCGAGGGGTCGCCGGCGCAGCCGGTCAGCAGGGCCAGTTGCAGGATAAGGAGGGCCGGCAGGGCACGGCGGGCGCAGGTGCGCAGGGTACTTCTGGTCATTGCGGTTTCCATCTGACGGGGACTGCTTCGTCTGAGACACGAGCCAGCATTATGCGCCCGATGGGCTGTCAGGCGTAGGTAACCAACATGAAAAATCCCCGGCTCAAGGCGCCAGGGGCTGATCGTAGCGGTGCTGGATACGCTCCAGCTCGCCCGAATGGCGCAGCCGGTCCAGGGCGCTGGCCCAGGCGGCGACCACCTTGTCGTCCGCGTCGCGGCTGAAGGCGATGTACAGCGACGAGCGATAGAGCTCGACCGGAATCTGGCGCAGGGTGCCGGGGGCAATGTTCAAAACACGGCTGTAATAGGCCACGCCCGACGGCGTGTCACCGACGATCAGGTCCGTACGCCCGGCCAGCAGCATACGGTACAGCTGCAGGTTGCTGGTTGCGCTCTTGTCCAGGTTGCCGAAGCCCTGCGCGCGCAGCATGTCGGGGATCAGTCCGGCTTGGCGGGTGGTGATCTGGGGGGCCTTGAGCAATTGTTCGCGGCTGTCGAGCGGCTGCATGTTGCTCAATTGGTAGGGGTAGATGGCCTCCTCGACAATCGGCCCCACCCATTTGTACAGCGGCTCGCGTTCCGGGGTGCGGAACAACGAATACATGATGGTCTTGGGGCGAGTCTGCAGGGCGTGGGTGCTGCGCATGCTGGGCAGCAATTGCAGGGGGAACTCGTCGCCGGTCAGCGCCATGATCGCCCGCACGATCTCGGTGGTGATGCCCGTGACCTGGTTATTCTCCATGTAGTTGTAGGGCGCCCACTCTTCGGTGACGACCTGATAGGGCGCAGCCGAGGCAGTGGGCACCTGGCTCAGCCAGAGACACAACAGCACTTGCATGAAGGTCGAAGGTTTCACGTATCCTGCCTGGCCGGATGGGCTGCGTACGCCAGTATAGACACTGGCATGCCGGAGGCGTTCGCCGCAACCCCGTGGCCGCTGCGTAACCGCGTCGTCTGCATCGCGGCCAAGGCCGGCTCCTACCACGGACGGCGTAGGAGCCGACCTTGGTCGCGATGCAGGCACCGCAGTTTCAAGCCAGGTGCTTACGGAGTAATGTCGGCATGAAACCATTTGTCCGACAGTTTCTTCACCGTGCCATCGGCCAGCGCTTGGCTCAGCGCCTCGTCCAGCCGCGCCTTCAGGTCGGTGTCGGCCTTGCGAAACGCCAGCGCCTCACCCGGCCCCCAGATCGGCCCGCCAATCTTCGGCCCCACCATGCGCACGCCCTGGTTCTCGGGCGTCTGCAGGGCGGAGGCAAAGAAGGTCACGTCATCGAAAGCAAAGTCGATACGCCCCGCCGTCAAATCCATCATGTGCTCGCCGGACTTCTTGTAGACCCTGATCGTCGCCACGTCGGCGAAGTTTTTCTGCACGAAATCGGTATACGCCGTGCCCGACTGAATGCCGATGGTCTTGCCCTTGACCATGGCTTTGAGCGCCGCGATGGTGGCCTGATCCGTGGCCGCAGTGCCGTCGAGTTTCACCGCCTGGTCGCTGGGCGCGCTGGCGATCACATCGGGCGTGGCGCTGACGAACACGCCTTGGGTGGCGGCATAGGGCTGGGAGAAGTCGACCACGGCCTGGCGCTCGGGGGTGATGACGATGGCGTCCATCAGCATGTCGAACTTGCCGGTGTTGAGCCCGGCGATCATGCCGTCCCAGTCCTGGGCCTGCAGCTGGCAGTCCAGTTGGGCGCGGGCGCACAGGTTGCTGAGCAGTTCGGGCTCGAAGCCGGCGATTTGGCCGCCGGGCAGGGTGGTGTTCCAGGGCGCGTAGGCGCCTTCGGTGGCCACGCGCACGGTGGTCCAGGGTTGAGCGTTGGCCAGGGCGCTGGTCAGGGCAAGGCAGGTGGCGATCACACGGGTGCAGCGATGGATGACGTGCATAGGTTTCCCCAAAGGTTCGAATGGTTCGGCAGGGGTAAGCGATGTCGCGATTCTTGTTGTTCGGGTGCTGCGTAGATCAGGCGGTGCGGCCGTAAAAGCCCAGTTGCTCCTCGGCGCTGAAGATCACCCCGGGGCGCTCGTAGTAGGAGAACACCGCCACCAGTCGCTCGCGCTGGCCACATACCGGCGTAACCCTGTGGGCGGTGTTCTTGCCACGGAATACGTTGAGGGTGCCGGCGCGCAAGGCCAGGGTGCGCACCTGCGGGTCACGGCCTTCCAGCAGGTCGGCAACGCCGGCGTAGTTGGGGTCGTCGGCGCTGCGCAGGTCGGTGCGGTACTGGAACTCGCCGCCCTGGGCCGGGGCTTGCAGCATCAGGGTGGTAGTGAACTCCGAACGGTCGAAGTGCCAGTTCAGCGTCTCGCCTTCGCGGTAGCTCATCACGTTGACCCGGGCCAGCGGGTCGTCCATCAGGTGCAGTTGCGACTTGTCCATGACCGCGGCCAGGAAGCGCACCAGCGGTGGGTATTCGTACACCTCGCTCACCAGGCTGCCCATCAACTGGTCGGCGCACAGGGTGTGGCTGACCGTCTCCACCTGGCGCAGGGCCGGGTGGTCGGTGGGCAGGCCGTCGATCTGCGGCTTGAAGTAGATGTTGTGGGTGCGGCTGTGGGTGTGCGACTCGCGGTTCATGATGGGCAGGATGCCGGCCGTGGCCTGCTCCAGCGCCTGGGGCAGGATAAAGCCCTCCAGGTTGAACATGCCGTGCTGGTGCAGGGCGGTGCGGGACTGGTCGACCAGCTGATGCCAGTCCGGGCTGCCTTCGCGGTGCAGGGGGTAGCGCTGAAGATCGATGACGTCGCTCATGATGGGCCTCGCGTTGACGGTGTAGGGTTAACGTAGCCCAGTAAAAACTTAGCAACAACGCTATAAATTGTTAGGCTCCCCCCAGGAAAACTTGGGGAAGACGGCCATGCGTTTACCACCGCTCAATGCACTGCGCACCTTTGAAGTCGCCGCCCGGCTGGGCAGTTTCGTCCTGGCGGGGCGCGAACTTGGGGTGTCGGCCACGGCGGTGAGCCAGCAGGTGCGCCACCTTGAGGACTACTTCGGCAAGAAGCTGTTTGTGCGCAACGGCAACCGCCTGACGCTGACCGACGCAGGTGTGGCGATGTACCCGCAGACGTCCACGGCGCTGGCCGATATCGCCGCCATGACCCTGCGCACCCTGGAGGGCGAGGTGCGAACGCGGCTGACGGTCAGTGTGCCGTTTTCCCTGGCCGAGCGCTGGCTGGCGCCGCGCCTGTCACCGTTGCTGGAGCTTTACCCCAGGCTGTCGGTGGACGTGCGGGTGGAGGATGACCCGGTGGACCTGGCCCGGCATGACGTGGATGTGCGGGTCAGTTATGGCGACTATCACTACCCTGGTTGCCAGGCGCTGCCGTTGTTCCATGACGAGGTGCTGCCGGTGTGTGCGCCGGACTTCTGGTACCGGCAGGGCAATCCGGCGTTTGATTTGGGGCAGGTGCACGAGAGCTTGTTCATTCACACCCAGTGGGGCGCCAACTACGTGTCGCACCCCACCTGGAGCGACTGGTTTGCGGGCCATGTCCAGGGTGTTGCGCCCGACCCTGCACTGGGGCGGCGTTCGGGGTTGTCGAGTTTGTCGGTGACCTTGGCGCGCCAGGGCATGGGGATTGCGCTGGGGCAGCGCTCGCTGGCGGCGGCGGACCTGGAGAGCGGGGCGCTGATTGCGGTGTCCAACCGATCGTTGCAGCTGGGGCATCCGTATTGCGCGTTTACGCCGGCGCAGAAGCAGGGGCGGGTGGATGTGGAGCGGTTGTTGGCGCTGCTGGTGGGTTGATCACCCACTCAAAGGGCGACGATCACCCTGTGGGACCGGGCGAAGCTCGGGAAGCGAACGACTCGATGGGCGTGTCGAGCGCTTCCCGTAGCCGCTGCCGCAGGCTGCGCTGGCCAGCGTGAACCCTGAACATTTTCAGTGAGGCATAGGGCCAGCGCAGCCTGGCGGCAGCGGCTACGGGCGTGCCAGCGCAAACGCCCGGCAGGTGTCCAGAATCTCGTCGGCCAGTGCCGAATCGTCCGGGCAGGCGCGCGACAGCAGCAGCGCCCCCACCAGGTGCGCCATGTCATTGAGACGCTTGGCGCGCGCTTCGCCGTGCGTGCCCAGCGACCGTTCGATGGCCTCGGCAAACACCGCTTTCACCTCATCCGGCTGGCGCGAGGCATCGGCCGACAACGCCGCCATGGTGCAGCCATCGCCCGGCGAGTCCCGGTGCGCGCGTGACAGGTACTGGGTGATCAACTCGTCGCGCTTGCCCTCGGACCTGCGCGCATCGGTCTGGGCAAAGCCGCAGGCCGCCGCCTCGGTCATCAGGTCGGCCTTGGAGCGAAAGTGCTTGTAGAACCCGCCATGGGTAAACCCGGCCGCGCCCATCAGGTCGGCCACGCTGACCCCGTCATAACCGCGTTCACGGAACAGCGCCGAAGCTGTTTCGACAATATGGGCGCGATTGGCCTGCGCCTGGGCCTTGCTGACTTTCATGGTTGAACCTGTGCAATCCGCGGGTGGCAATGGCGCCAGTATACATTGATGTCAGTCGACATCAAAATGCTTGACGGTTTAGATTTCGGTCATCATCATAAAGTCATGCCCTCTCGCCTACCCACTCAGGAACACATCCTCATGAGCAACTTGCCAGCTGTCTTGATTACCGGTGCCTCCAGCGGGATCGGCGCCACCTACGCACAACGCTTTGCCCGTCGCGGCCACGACCTGGTGCTGGTGGCCAGGGACAAGGCACGCCTGGACGCCCTGGCCGCGCAATTGCGTGATGAAAGCGGCGTGACCATCGACGTGCTGCAGGCCGACCTGACCCAGGCCGACGACCTGGCCCGGGTCGAGCAACGCCTGATCGAAGACACGCGCATCGGCGTGCTGATCAACAACGCCGGCATGGGCCAGCACGGCGGTTTCACCCAGCAGACCGCCGCCAGCCTCGATACCCTGATCACCCTCAACATCACTGCGCTGACACGCCTGGCCGCTGCCATTGCGCCGCGCCTGACCCAGGCGGGCGAGGGCGCCATCGTCAATATCGGCTCGGTGGTGGGGCTGGCCCCGGAGCTCAACATGACCGTGTACGGCGCCACCAAGGCGTTCGTGCTGTTCCTCTCCCAGGGGCTGCATCTGGAACTGGGGCCCAAAGGCGTGTACGTGCAGGCCGTGCTGCCGGCGGCCACGCGCACCGAGATCTGGGAGCGTTCGGGGATGGACATTGATGCGTTGCCCGAGGTGATGGAGGTGGGTGATCTGGTGGACGCCGCGCTGGTGGGTTATGACCGTCGAGAGCTGGTCACCATCCCGCCACTGCACGTGGCCGAGCGCTGGGATGCGCTGGATGGGGCACGGCGCTTGCTGTTATCGGATCTGCGTCAGGCCCAGCCCGCCGAGCGCTACAAGACCCTCGCCTGACCGTAGCCGCTGCCGCAGGCTGCGCTGGCCCTGTGCCTGGCTGGAGATATCCGGTGTCAGTCAGGGCCAGCGCTGCCTGGCGGCAGCGGCTACAAACTCATTGCTAAATCTGCGTACACTGAAGAAAATGAGATTCATTTCCATATGAACTCATCTCAGGTATGAGCAATGTCCTCTGTTGACCGCACCCAGCACCAGGCCATCCACACCCTATACACCGAGCACCATGGCTGGCTTTGTGGCTGGTTGCGTAAACGGCTGGGCTGTTTCGACCACGCGGCGGACCTGGCCCAGGACACGTTCATTCGCGTGCTGGTGCAGCGCAGGGCCCCGGAGCTGCGTGAGCCCAGGGCCTACCTGAGCAGCATCGCGCGCAACCTGATGATCGATATGTTCCGACGCCGCGCCCTGGAGCAGGCGTACCTGGAAACCCTGGCCACCCTGCCTGAAGCCCAGGACATCTCGCCCGAAGCACGCCTGCTGATCATCGAAACCCTGTTGCAGATCGACCAGATGCTCGACGGCCTGGGCCCGCGCACCCGGCAGATTTTCCTGATGGCGCAGCTCGATGGCCTGAGCTACGTGCAGATCGCGCGGGACTTGGGGGTATCGCTCAACACCGTCAAGAACCACGCCGCGCGGGCATTGCTGCATTGCCTTCTGGCAGCCGAGGAGTAGGGCATGGGCGTGGATCACGCTGCGCTTGAGGCGGCGGCCAACTGGTACGTGGAGTTGCGCTGCGACGACGCCGACGAGGCCACGCGCCAGGCGCACCATCGTTGGCTCAACGCCGACCCCGGCCACCGTCAGGCCTGGGACCGGCTGGCGCGTCTGCAGGAGCGTTTCGAGCGTGTCGGCCCAGGCATTGCCCGGCCCACGCTGAGCAATGCCCGGCTCAAACGTCGCGAAGCGATGAAGGTGTTGTCGCTGCTGTTGGCGGCCGGCGGCGCCGCCACAGTGTCGTGGCGCATGACGCCGCTGCCGACGTTGATGGCCGACCAGCGCACCGCCACCGGCGAACAGCGCAGCCTGCAACTGGAGGATGGCAGCCAGTTGCAGTTGAACACCGGCACGGCGGTCAATATCCACTATGGCGCCACCCTGCGCGAGGTGCAGTTGCTGCGCGGCGAAATCCTGGTGCAGACCGCGCGCGACACCCAGGCCAGGCCCTTCGTGGTGCACACCCCCGAGGGCAGTGTGCTGGCCCTGGGCACACGCTTCCTGGTGCGCAGCGCCGATGACCGGACCCGGGTCAGTGTGCTGCAGCACGCCGTGGAAGTGCGCACGGCCAGCTTGTTGCCGGCGGTGCGGGTGGAAGCGGGCCAGCAGCTGGTGTTTGGCCCCGACAACGTGGGTGCCGTGCAGGCAATCAGCCCCCAGAGCGATGCGTGGACGCGTGGCATGCTGCTGGTCAACGACTGGCGCCTGGGCGACATGATCAGCGAGTTGCAGCGCTACCACACGGGGTATCTGAGCTGTGCCACACAGGTGGCGGGACTGCGTATCTCCGGTGGTTTTCACCTGGGCGACATCAACCGGGTGCTGGACGATCTCACCGCCACCTTGCCCGTGCGCCTGCGGCATTTCACCCCTTACTGGACCCGCGTGGAACCGGCCTGAGCGCCTTTGAAAAATTAATCCGCGAAAAAAATGGTCGATTTGGATTCTCGTTCGACTTGTTGGGTAGAGACGCGATAACCGCCATCACTACTGCCACAGGGGCGAAGGGAAACTACATGCCTGCACGCAAGCCAACCACCACCCGACCTGACCTGCTCAAGCGCGCGGTGCGCCACGGGGTTCTGAGCCTTGCCCTGGGTGCGCCACTGGCCGCCCTGACCGCCGCCCCGTGCGCCTGGGCGCAGGCGGCGGCCGATATCCGCTTCGATATCCCCGCAGGCCCGATGAGCGCGGCGCTGGAACAATTTTCCACGCTCAGCGGCGTGAACATTTCCTATGCGCCCCAGGTGGCCCAGGGTCAGCGTTCGCCCGGCTTGCATGGCCGTTACGGCGTGGACGCCGGCCTGCGCCAACTGTTGACCGGCAGTAAGCTGCAAGCGGTGCAACTGGCCAACGGCAGCTATACGCTGGTGCCGCTGGTTGATGCCGCCGTGCAACTGAGCCCCACCAGCATCTCCGGCAAAAGCAGCGACGCGGCGGCCGACGTGCAAGGTTACGTCGCCACCCGCAGCAGCGCCGGCAGCAAGACCGACACGCCGATCATCGAGATTCCGCAGTCGATCTCGGTCATCACTCGCCAGCAAATGCAGGCCCAGGGCGCGCAGACCGTCACCGATGCCTTGCGCTATGTGCCAGGCGTGAAGGTGGAAGCCTATGGCCTGGACCCCAAGGGGTTTGACTGGCTGTACATCCGCGGCTTCAACGGCCAGGCCACCAGCGATTACCTCAACGGCCTGCGCCAGCAGAACAACAGCTATGCGTTCTTTCGCAGCGAGCCCTACGCCTATGATCGCGTCGAAGTCGCCCGCGGCCCGTCCTCCAGCCTGTTCGGCCAGGGGGATGCCGGTGGCATCGTCAACCGCGTCAGCAAAAAGCCTGAAGCCGATCACGTCGACGAAGTGCAGCTCAGCGGCGGCAATCACAACCGTCTGCAAGGCCAGTTCGACATCGGCGGCGCACTGAACGACGACCAGAGCCTGCTGTACCGGGTGGTCGGCCTGGCCCGCGATGCCGATACCCAGGTGGACTACGCCGACGGTCATCAGGTGGAAGACAACCGCCTGTACATCGCGCCTTCGTTCACCTGGTCGCCGGACCCCGACACCAGCCTGACCGTGCTCACCGACTTTTTGCGTGACCACAACGGCGGTTCGCTGTTCGCCTACAGCACACCCAGCGGGCATACCACCAACATCCTGATGGGTGACCACAGTTTCAACCATCTCGACCAGACCCAGTACACCCTGGGCTACGAATTTCGGCACCGTTTCAACGACACCTGGGAGTTCCGCCAGAATGTGCGCTACGGCCAGGTCGACCTGATCTTCCAGAACCTGCTGCCCGCCGCGGTCAACCTGGGTAGCGGCGATGTCACGCGCATCGCCGATCGCTTCGACCAGCATATGGACACCTTCAACCTGGACAACCAGTTCCAGGCCGACGTCAGCACCGGGCCCTTCACCCACAAGCTGCTGATGGGCGTCGACTACGCCTGGCAGGACGCCGACATCACCCGCTGGCGCACCCTGGCGCCCACGCTCAATATCTACAATCCGCAGTACGGCATGAGCATTGCGCGGCCGACCTCGGCCAACAGCCTGAGCTCGATCGACTACGACCAGACCATCCAGCAAGTGGGCGGCTACCTGCAGGACCAGATCAAATTTGACGACCACTGGATCCTTACCGCGGGCGGTCGTTACGACTACGTGCGCAATGACCTGGACAACCACGTGGGCGCCTCCACCAACCAGAAGGACAACGCCTTCACCGGCCGCGTGGGCCTGACCTACCTCACCGATTTGGGCCTGGCGCCGTACGTGAGCTACGCCGAGTCGTTCAACCCCAACACCGGCACCGACCGCACTGGCAGCGCCTTCGACCCCAGCATGGCCCATCAATGGGAGGTGGGGGTGAAGTACCAGCCCAGCGACGCGATCCTGATGACCCTGGCCGCCTACGACCTGACCAAGACCAACGTGCTGACCAACGAAATCGTCGGCGGCGTGACCACCGGCTTCTCGGTGGCCTCCGGCGAGCAACAGTCACGGGGCATCGAGGCCGAGATCAAGGCCAGGCTGGACCAGAACTGGGACCTGCTGGCGTCCTACACCTACACCCATGCCCAGATCACCAAAAGCAACAACGGCGACGAAGGCAACCGCCCGGCCAACGTGCCCAAGCACATGGCGTCCGCGTGGCTGAACTACACCTTCCACGACAACCTGCTCGCGGGCCTGAGTGTGGGCGGCGGGGTGCGGTATACGGGGGTGTTGTACGGGGATAACGCCAATACCTACCACATCGACAACTACACCTTGTTTGATGCGGGCGTGAGTTACCCGGTCAACCAGCATGTGACGGTGTCGATGAACGCACAGAACCTGCTGGATACCGAGTATGTGGCGACCTGTGACGATACCTACGAGTGCTATCCGGGGATGCGCCGCACGGTGGTGGGGAGTGTGAAATACACCTGGTGAGCCGATGGCCTCTTGGAACCGCGGCGCCTGCATCGCGACCAAGGTCGGCTCCTACGCCGTGCGGGGTAGGAGGCGGCCTTGGCCGCGATACGACCCTGTAGCCGCTGCCGCCAGGCTGCGCTGGCCCGTGTTAACCCTGAAAATCTTCAGCGAGGCTTGGGGCCAGCGCAGCCTGTCGGCAGCGGCTACAGAGCATCATGTAGGAGTATCTATCTTGGAGCCGCGGCGCCTGCATCGCGACCAAGGTCGGCTCCTACGCCGTGCGGGGTAGGAGCCGGCCTTGGCCGCGATACGACCCTGTAGCCGCTGCCGCCAGGCTGCGCTGGCCCGTGTTAACCCTGAGAATCTTCAGCGAGGCTTGGGGCCAGCGCAGCCTGTCGGCAGCGGCTACAGAGCGCCATGTAGGAGTATCTATCTTGGAGCCGCGGCGCCTGCATCGCGACCAAGGTCGGCTCCTACACCGTCCGTGGTAGAAGCCGGCCTTGGCCGCGATACGACCCTGTAGCCGCTGCCGCCAGGCTGCGCTGGCCCGTGTTAACCCTGAAAATCTTCAGTGAGGCTTAGGGCCAGCGCAGCCTGTCGGCAGCGGCTACAGAGCATCATGTAGGAGTATCTATCTTGGAGCCGCGGCGCCTGCATCGCGACCAAGGTCGGCTCCTACACCGTCCGTGGTAGAAGCCGGCCTTGGCCGCGATACGGCCCTGTAGCCGCTGCCGCCAGGCTGCGCTGGCCCGTGTTAACCCTGAAAATCTTCAGTGAGGCTTAGGGCCAGCGCAGCCTGTCGGCAGCGGCTACAGAGCACCATGTAGGAGTATCTATCTTGGAGCCGCGTCGTCTGCATCGCGGTCGACGGTGTGCAGGCGTCCGCGTAGGCGCAAATGTTATCTGTGGGAGTGGGCTCTGCCCACGAAAAGGACGCCGCATTGGCTCAGCAAACCCGCTCTCATAGGCGCGGTGCATCAGGTATGCCGCAGTCCCGGAGACGATCCCTCCCCCCCTCCTGGTTACGCCATAAAACAGCTCAATAAAACCGATCTTCCCGCTTCATGGCAGCCAATCGGCCAAGCGTCCTGAACGACACCGCCAACAACAACAGCGCCAGCACACAGCCTCCCGCCATGATCAAGAAGCTGGGCCGGTAGCTATTCAACTCAGTGGCAACCAGGCTGACCTGAGGAAACCAGCGGGCATAGACCAGCGCAATGCTGTCGCCCACTGCATACGGGGCGTGTTCATCGTAGTGAGGGTCCCAGTACGCTGCTTCGTGGGCGCGCTGGTCGTGGTCGTTGTAGCGGTAATGAATCGTTTTGACCGAGCTATTGCGTGGGACGTCTTCGACCTGCGTCACGGTGCCCGCGACCTCGATCGATTGCAGGTGCAAGGCGGCATAGGTTGCACCGTGCGCGCGGGCCATCGCGGCAAATGCCAGCGCCACGCAGCAGGCGATGGACAGCAGGATCACGCGGTTGAGCAGGTGATCGCGTTCGGCTTCTCGCGGGTAGAACATCGGACGATCCTTCGCGGCGGGTAGGGGGGAGATTTATCGGCGAGGTAGCGGATAACGTGACGTGCTGGCATGGGGTAGGGGGCCGATACCCGCCAAAAACGCCTTGGTCTGACGGTTGGAACGCAAGCACACCACGGTGCATGCCGCCGGCGCCTGGGCCGCAAACGCCTTCATGTTGGCGCGCGAGGTACGTCGGGTTGTCCACATGAACTTGAAGAACCCCGGGAGGTTGCTCAGCAGTTCCGGGCAGTCCTCTGGCAAGTCCGAGCGAACGCGGCCACGCTGCATCGACGTCCTGAGCATCACCCGCCAAAACCTGAGCATTGAACTGCGATCAATCCAGATCAGCGTATCGGCGCGGGCGATGCGGTTGTGCCACGTTGACGAATGACCACCCTCGAAAATCCAGTGCTCACGCGCCTCCACCTCAAGGCACAGACGCGTCTTCTCATCCCGGGTGCGCTCCACCCAGCCAGGCTGCCAATGGATGGTATCGATATGGACCACCGGCAGGCCGGTGCGCTTGCCGATCTCGCGGGCCAGGGTGCTTTTGCCAGCGCCGGGTTGGCCGATGATCATGACGCGTTGCATGGGAGCCTCCTGCTCGTTGTATGGTTAGCCAGTTTTACCGCAACAGCGGGTTCTAGTGATGTAGCCGCTGCCGCAGGCTGCGCTGGCCCTGTGTACCACTGAAAATCTCCAGGGTTCACCCCGGCCAGCGCAGCCTGGCGGCAGCGGCTACGGTGCCTGCCAGCTTCCCGCACAACTCGCGTTGGGCGGACGGTAGCCTTCACCTCCCCTCCAGCGCCTAGACTGTTCAGCGGGGCGGCGTATTGTGTGCCGCCACTGCCTGGGAGCAATGTGATGAACGTGCAACCCTACCTCTTTTTCGCCGGCACCTGCCAGCAAGCGATCGATTTCTACTGCGCCGTGCTCGGCGCCACCCTGCAATTCAAGATGACCTTCGCCGAGGCGCCACAAGAGTCGACGGGCGCCGAATGCGCCGCTGCGCCACCGGACGGCATCATGCATGCCAACCTGCTGGTCGGTAGCACGCAGTTGATGATGAGCGACGACCCCACCCCCGGCGCAAAAGCCCACGCCGGATACGCATTGTCCATTGCCACCGATGACCTGGCCAAGGGCAAAGCCTGGTTCGATGCTCTGAGCCAGGGCGGCACGGTGCGCATGCCTTGGGGTGAGACTTTCTGGGCGCAGGGCTTCGGTATGCTGACCGATCGCTTCGGTGTGCCATGGATGGTCAATGTGGAGAAAGCCGCTGGCGGGGCGTAGCTACCCTGATGTGGGTGGTTCCGGGCCTTGTTCACATCGCCCCGTCTTTGCCGCGTGCGTTCACGTACGCGGCCATCGCCTTGAAGCGCTTGCGGGTTTGCCACTCGAATAGCCTGTTGACCACCGGATCAAGGATGCGCCCCAGCCATGTGGGGCGCAGCCGCAGGGTGAAAGTATAAATCAACTCGGACGACCCTCCATCGAGGTCGCGATGCTGCATGGACGCCGCCCACCCTTGGAAGCAGCCCATCGGCTGTACCAGGACAGCGGCAGCGACGTGTCCAGGTCTGTAATTGACGAACCGGGTTCGCATGGCGAACAACCGCTTCCAGCCGCGGCCCTGGTTGACGCTGATCGCGCCGATGGAGGGATGGCTGTCACCGTCCTCCACGCATGCATGGGACAGCAAGGTGTCCCATTGGCCGCGTAGGCGGTGATCGTGAAATGCCTCGAACGCCTCAGCGGCGCTGCAGGGCATGAGCATGACGATTCGACGCTTCTTCAAGGTGGCCTCCCGAGGCCCGGCGGCGCTGCTGAGCTTGAGCATATGTCAGGCCCAAATGATCAAGCGTTCACCAACGAGAACTTAACGGGTTGGGAAAGGTTGCGTCTACTTGGTGGAGTGTTTTTCATTGTTCGATAGCAGTAGGGTTGGCGCGTAGCTGTCGGCCGGAATCAATTCAACCGCCGTCGGCATCGCTTTACAAGCTTGCTGAAACGTTTCTTCGAGGCTATAAAAAGGCACAACTCCAAGAAAGGCTTCCACCATGACCCCGCTAAAACTCTTTGTTGCCCTTGGCACCCTGTCCGCTGCCTCCCACGCCATGGCCTGGGATTACGTACTGCTAGACACCGACAAAGCTGCTCAGAACTGGCAGATCACCAGCCAGCAACTGGGCGCAAAAACCGACAAACCCTTCAGCGTCACCTTGCGTACCTTGCACGGTGGCCGGCAGGAAGGCGTCAGCATTGTCGACATCGAGAACGGCACGATGAAGCTCTCGGTAGTGCCGACTCGCGGCATGAACGTGGCGCAGGCCTCAGTCGGTAATGTGCGCATGGGCTGGGATTCGCCGGTGAAGGAAGTGGTCAACCCGTCCTTCATCGAACTCAATGGTCGCGGTGGCCTGGGCTGGCTGGAGGGTTTCAATGAGCTGGTCGCCCGCTGTGGGTACGAATGGGTCGGGCACCCCGGCGTCGACAACGGCGAGCTGCTGACCCTGCACGGTCGGGCCGCCAACATTCCTGCGAGCAAAGTCACCCTTCACATCGATGAGCAACCACCGTACGCCATCACCTTGCGCGGCGAACTCAAAGAGCAGGCGTTCAAGAAGGTCGATTTCTCCGTCGCCACCGAACTGGTCACCGAGCCGGGCAGCGCAGCCTTTGCACTTAACGACACGCTGACCAACAACGGCGACTATCCCAAGGAATACCAGGCGCTGTATCACAGCAACTTCAGCACCCCGTTCCTGGAAGCGGGCGCGCGTTTTGCCGCGCCGGTGAAACAGGTGTCGCCGTTCAACGACAAGGCCAAGGGCGATCTGCCCGACTGGCAGACCTACCGCGCGCCCACCAAGGATTATGACGAAACGGTCTATAACGTGGTGCCCTATGCGGACGCCAAGGGCGATACCTTGACCGTGCTGCATAACAAGGCCGGCAGCCTGGGGGTTTCGGTGGGTTTCAATACCCAGACCTTGCCCGTGTTTTCCCTGTGGAAAAACACCGATACCCAAGGCCAGGGCTATGTCACGGGGCTGGAGCCGGGGACCAGTTTTTCCTACAACCGACGGTATCAGCGGCCACTGAACCTGGTGCCAACCATTGGGCCGAAGGAACATCGGCAGTTCCACATCAGCTACAGCTTGTTGGCGGATAAGGGGGCGGTGGACAAGGCGTTGAAGCAGGTGAGCGATATCCAGGGTGGGCGCGAAACTGAAGTGCGGCAGACGCCGTTGGTTGATTTGACCAAGGAGTAGCCGCGGCGGCAGGTTGGCCAACCGCTGCCCCGTAGCCGCTGCCGCAGGCTGCGCTGGCCTTGTGTTTCGCTGAAAATTTCCGGTGAACTCGAGGGCCAGCGCAGCCTGGCGGCAGCGGCTACGGGGCAGTTGCGCCAACGGTAGGGGACGCTCTGTGGATTATCTGCACTCGGTAATAATCTCGATCAGCGCACGCACGGGCTCCGCCAACGTCCCTTTGCTGCGGTGAATCAGACCGATATCCCGATGAAACGTATGGCTCCCCAAATCCAGACTGCTTACCTTCGCAGGCCAAAGGCGATGACTTGAAGTCTGCGGCACCAGCGCAACCCCCAGGCCAAGCGCCACCAGGCTGACGATCGCTTCCAGCTCATCAAGTTCGCACTTCTCGTTAACCGCCAGATGCCTGTGGCGCAGGAACCGGTCCACTTGCCGCCCCCCGAACGAGGAGCGGTCATACCGAATAAACGGTTGTGTGCGCAGCAGATCCTCCCAGTGTTCCTCCGCCAGATGCTCAGGCACCAGCAAGCGGTAAGGCTCACGCATCAAGGTGCTCCACTGCAGGTCACTTTGAAGGGCAAACGGCGGCCGGATCAGCAGGGCGATGTCTAGGTCGCCGGTGTCCACCAGGTTGACCAGGTCCATGGACACACCTGGCAGTACCCGGGTTCTGCACTGCGCGAAGCGCGCGTGGAAGGTGGCCAGTGCGTTGGGGAGCATGGAGCGTTGCACGGACGCGATCGCGCCGACGTTGACCTGTATCGACGGGGCACTGCCCGGCGTGGAGGTGCCCAATTCGCTGTACAGGCGGATCAGTTCCTGGGCTTGGCGCAACGTCTGCTGACCTTGACGGTTCAAGTGAGCCGTTCGACCGCTGCGGTTGAACAATTCAAACCCCAATGCTGTTTCAAGGCGCTGGATTTGTGCACTCACCGCTGCCTGCGTGAGGCCGATCTTATGGCCCGCCGCGGCAAAGGTCCCTTCCTGCGCGACCGCCACAAGGGTTTTCAGCTCACGAATCATTCATCAAAATCCTTTGTGCTAATCACAAAATCATATTGTTTTTATTATTCTATGACCCTGATTAGGATCGTGCCAGCAGCTTGAGCCAGGGTGGCTCTCTGACCATCGTGCTTCACAACTGGAAACCTGATGATGAGCCTTTCTCCCTTCCACCTCGCAATTCCCGTTCACGATCTGGCCGCCGCGCGGTCTTTCTACGGTGAGATCTTCGGCCTTGAAGAAGGCCGCTCCAGCGCCCAATGGGTCGATTTCAACTTTTACGGCCATCAGCTGGTTATTCACGAACACCCCATGACCGCCTCTCAGGAAAGCGTGCACAGCAATGCTGTGGATGGCCATGATGTACCGGTCCCGCATTTCGGTATTATCCTGCAGTGGCAAGAGTGGGAGGCGCTGGCGGAGCGGTTGAGGTCATTCGGGACGCAATTCGTTATTGAGCCTTACATTCGCTTCCAGGGTCAGGTGGGTGAACAGGCGACTATGTTCCTGTTCGATCCATGCGGGAATGCATTGGAGTTCAAAGCGTTCAAGGACATGTCCCAACTGTTTGCCAAATGACGGGTTGCCTGAGCCCTTTGCGTAAAATTTCTCAGGGGTGATTGTTAACTACCGTAGCCGCTGCCGCAGGCTGCGCTGGCCCTAAACGCCGCTGAAGATTTTCTGCGTACCCACCGGCCAGCGCAGCCTGACGGCAGCGGCTACGGGTTCAGCTGCGCCAACGATAGGTGAAGCCGTTACAGTCAAGGTGCGCGTGGATAGAACTCACCATCATCACCCTGCACCCGGGCATCAAGCCTGTGGGCGATGTCCTCCAGTTTTTCGATGGCGGTGTCACTTGGATTTTTCGTGTAAAGCTCGCCCAGGTCCAGGCGATACCACAAAGGAAATGACTCCCCGGCAATAGACACCCAGAAGTCCTGCGGACCATTTGCAGTGTCTCTGATGATCTGGGGGTCGGTCTTCAGATACGCTTGCCATTCTTCGAGAGTGATTGTTGGCCCCGCGTCGTCTGCCCAAAAACCTTTGCGGGTGATGTGCAAGTCGTAACCGGCGAACGCAACGGTGCTGAGCGTCAGGGGAAGCAAGAAGAACAATGCGCGCATTGTGATCACCGCTGTTTGACCTGATCAAACTCCGCCCCCAGTTGGGTCATGGGAAACGATTGCTTTACCCACCTGTCGTCCACGCCTTGTATGTTCACAAATCCAACCTGTGTCTCGACCGCGTATTCACCCAGTGCTTCATCCAGCAGCAGGTAGGAGGCTTGGGTAAACAGGCCGTCGTTCTGTTTGTAATCGTCATACATCAGCACGATACCGATGCGGTTGCCGTCGTTAGCCAGCAGGCACCGCACCTTGGCAGGGTCGAACGTATGGTCGCCCATTGTCAGGGTATTGATGGGGTTACGGCGAGGGCGGTATTTGATGACTTGCCAGTGATCCAGCTTCGGCGCTGCTGCATACAGCGCTTCTACAGCGGGAAAAGCCGCTGTTAGGCCATCGGCGCTGATGACGAATTCGCGCCGGCCATCCGGCTTGATCGGGCCCAGTTCAAACGTCAGTTCCTTGCGTATCTGCTTCAAGTGACTGTCCAGCTGATCAAGCATCGGGTCGGCGGACGAGGTGAAGTGGTACAGGGCGGAATCGTTCGCGACGAACCAGTCCCAGAACTGCGTCTCTTGGCTCGCATAAGCCATCATCGGCACGCTGCCGAGCAGTAGGGGGATTAACTTCCTTAGCATTTACAATCCTTGGCTGGGTAGGCGCATTTCAGGTCTTGCGTGCCTTCTTAGCATGAACAGGTTTAAAGAAGATGAACGGTTGGCCATCCTGTTGCCACCAACCCCATCAAAACCGATACGCCACCCGCACCGACACCCCATTGGACTGCGACGCCTCACCGAGTGCACGCGTGCCCTGATAACCAATCCCGGTACTGAGCCCCGATGCCCAGAGAAAATCCACGCCCAGCATGGCCGACAGCGTGTTGTCGCCAAACCCCTCAGTGGTGACCGAGTACGTTGAATCCCCCACGTCCACATACCCCAGCCGTGCAGTGCTGGCGGCATTGAAGGTATGGCTGTACTCAAGGCGCGAGCGCAGGTTCAGGTAAGCCCAGCCCAGCGGTATGCCGTATTGCCCGCGCACGCCCGCCACGCTCGACAGCAACGACAGGCGCTGCTGGGCGTAGGCCAGGTTGTAGGCGCCGGCATCGGACTCGTCGAACCCGCGCAGCCAGGTGGTGGAGGCGTCCAGCCGGCCATAAGGTGAAACCAGCCAGTGACCGCCCTTCATGTCGTAGCCTGAGCTGAGGGAGGCAAACAGCTGGTCGCCATCGCGCGTGCCCTTGGCGTAACGGGCCGCTTCGCTCACGTAGCGGTCACTGTCGAATGAAAGGCGGCTGTAGCCCAGCAGCGCGTCGACGAAGACCGCCGTGGGGTGGTAACTGCCATAGACGGCAGCGCTGTAGGACTCGCCACGGCTGGTGCTGCCCGATGAGCCGATGTCGCTTTTGTCGCTGCCATAACCGATGCCCATGCCCACGGTCAGCGCCCTGGACAGGCGAACGTCAACGCCGCTGCTGACGCCGATGGTGGTGTTGCTGACTTTGCTGCCGTTTTGCCGGGTGTCGCCGAAATCCACATAGCCGCCTGTCCACACCGACACATCGCCGTTGGGCGGGGGTTGGGGGGCTTTGCTGTCGACGGCGCCCAGCAGGGCAGGTGGGTCATGGGCGGGCGGTTGCAGTGTGGCCAGGGAATTGAGGGCGTCGCGGTTGGTGTCGTCCTGGGCTTGAGTGCTTTTGGACTGGGCCACGTTGAAGTGCAGATTGAAGGCGTTGCGGTGGCCGTCCAGGCTGTGCAGTTGTTCGAGGCGGTCGTTGAAGTTGCTGACCTGGGCTTTGGCGAATTGCGAGGCGCTTTGCGCCTGGGCATTGAGCATGCCGACCACTTCCGCATTCTGGCTGGGGTCGCTGCGGCCGGTGATTTGCAGGGTCAGGGTGGCGGGCTGCGAGGTGCCCCACGGGTTGGCCAGGGTAAACCGCAACGTCACGGTGCCACTGGCTTTTGCCGCTGCCGTGAAGCTGAGCAACGTCTGGGTGAGGCGGGCGGTGCCCATGGCTTGTGCCGGCTGTTCAAGCAGCACCGCCGAGGTAAAGGGGCCGCCTGTGGCACCACTGCTCAGGTCGACGCTGACGCTCTGGCCTGCCGCGACAGTGACCGACGTGTCGGCGGCCTTGGGCGTGGTGCCGTTGATGGTGAGCGAGTAATTGGCGGTTGCCTGCGCGCCGTTGGCATCGGTGGCGGTGACGACAATCGCGGCGCTACCCGCCGTGGTTGGAGTGCCCGCAAGGCTGCCCGAACCGCTGTCCAGGCTCAGGCCGGCGGGCAGGCCCGAGGCGCTGAAACGGTAGGGGCTGACACCACCGCTGGCGCTGAACACCTGGTGATAGGCGCTGCCCACCGTGGCGGCAGTCAGTGCACCGGCGGCAGGGGAAAGGCTCAGGGTGGCGGCGGCTACGGTCACCGTGACGGTGGCGGTAGCGGACGTACCCGAGGCGTTGCTGGCGCTGTAGGTGAAGTTGTCGCTGCCCGAATACCCGGCAGTGGGGGTGTAGCGCAGGCTGGTCCCGCTGGCCACGGCCGTGCCATGGGTGGGGGCCGAGGCTACCGTAACGGAGGTGGCGGTGCCGCCTGACAGGGCCAGGGTGATGAGGTTGTTGGTGCTGTTGGCGCTGACGGTGGCGGACACGGCCGACGCCACTGGCACGGGCTCGGCGATGGACAGGGTGTAGGCCGCCGAGCCGGTGTTGCTGAGGCTGTCGGTCGCGGTGATGGAGAAGCTGTATTGCCCCACCGTCGACGGTGTCCCGCTGATCAGCCCCGTTGAGGGATCCAGGGCAAGGCCCGTCGGCAGGCCCGTCGCCGTGTAGTGGTAGGGCGCGGTGCCCCCTGTCGCGGTGATCGACTGGCTGTAGGCGCTGCCGACCCGGGCCGCCGCCAGCGCACCTGCGCCCGGGCTCAGGGTCAGCGGCGTGGCAGCGACGGTGATCGTCACGGTTGCAGGCGTGGAGGTGCCGCTGGCATTGGTGACGGTGTAGGTAAAGCTGTCTGTGCCGGTAAAGCCCGCCGTGGGGGTGTAGGTGATGGCCAGGCCGGTTGCCGTCGCCGTGCCGTGGGCTGCGGCGCTGGCAATGGTGGCGCTGGTTGCCGCCCCACCGGACAGGTTGAGCGGCACGCTGTTGTTGCTGCTGTTGGCAGCAACCGTCACCGATACCGCCCCCGCCACGGGCGCTTGCTGCGCGATCGTCAGCGTGTAGCTGGCTGTGCCTGTGGCCGCGTAAGCGTCGGTGGCCACAAGCCCCACTGTGTAAGTGCCGGCGGCGGTCGGCGTGCCGCTGACCACCCCTGTTGCGGCCGTGAGGGTGAGCCCGGCAGGCAAGCCGGTGGCGGTATAGCTGTAAGGCGAAGTCCCGCCGCCGCCGCTGAACGTCTGGCTGTAGCTGACGCCCACTTGCCCGGCGGGCAAAGTACCGGATGCCGGCGTGACCGTCAGTGCTGGGCGCGACACGGTCAACGACACCGTGGCGGCCGTGGAGGTGCCGGAGGCGTTGGTGGCGTTGTAGGTAAACGAATCACTGCCCGAGTACCCGGCCACCGGCGTGTAGCTGATGCTGGTGCCCGACGCCGTGGCCGTGCCATGGCTGGCCGCGGAGGCGACGGCCACCGAGGTGGGGGTGCCGGTGATTGCCAGGGTAATGGGATTGCTCGACGAGTTGGCGGCGACGGTCGCTGTGACATCGGCGGCCACCAGGGCGGCCTCGGCGCGGGTCACGGTGATGGAATAGGTTTTGCTCGTCTGGCCATCGGCGGCGCTGACCGCGACGCTGATGGTGTTCGCACCCACCGCCAGGCTGATCGCCGAGGAGTCCGCTCCCGAGGCAACCGCCGCGCCGTTGACCGTGATGGTGCTATCGCTGGCGGTGGCGGTCGGTCGCACAACGACTGAGCTGGTGCCGTTGCCCACGGCCGCGGTGTAGGTGGTAGTGGCCGCCGTGAAGGTCGGCGACAGAGTGCCGGCCGACAAGGTCAGGCCGGTCAGGGAAGCGTCGGCCACAACGGCGCCGGAACAAATGATGCTGACAGCACCGATGTACGTGCCGGTGGAAATCTGCGCGTAAAGGCCGCCCGTTGCCAGCTGGCTGGAAGATACGTTCACCGAGTAGGACCCCGCGCTACCGGTGTAGCTGCGGTAATCGGAATAGACCGTGGTGATGTTTTGCGACCGCAGGTTCACCAGCTCCGACGTAATCGCGCTACCGCCTGCACCTTGGCCATTGTCGGTGTACGCAAACGTGACGCTTTCGCCACTGTCAAACGCCGTGCTGACGAACCTGGCTGAGTAGGACGTGGTGCCACTGTTGGCGTTCAGCGTCGAACAGGCCGTGGACAAGGCGTGGGCGAGGGTAGCCTGCAGCAGCACGACCAAGCCGATGACGCATCGAAGGGCAATTCCTTTGTTCGCAAGCAACGAAGAACTCACGGTAAATTCCATTTAAAAAGAAACTGCCAGGGCGCACATCGACTGACGGGTGTCGGGTCGAAAGGTGCACGGGGTCGAGGGTCAGGAGCCTGTTCCGGGGGAAGGGATGCAGACGATGGCATTATGCCTGCGCTCGGTGGTCGTTGCATCAAGGCAATGGTTACATTCTTGACTCAATGGGTTGGGGCGAAAGCGGCAAAGGCATTCAACCTGGCCGATATTGCGATTATGGTCGGGGCAGGGGCATTACTGCTTACGGAATTAAGGAAGCGCGTCCGTTACGGGGAGTGAATTCAATATTGATGGTGGTTTGCTGGCAGGGTCGGCTGTGACGCCGACAGCCGTGGAGGGCAGTGGGGGCTAGGTCGTTGAATTGCGCCTGCGTTCCCCCCTAAATCGCGGGCCCACCCCATTGATCGCGTCGTCTGCATCGCGGCTAAGGCCGGCTCCTACCACGGATGGCTGCCCCTGATCTGCGGGTCACTTGAACGCCAGGCCCAGACCCGCCAGGGCGAGCAACCCGATGTAGATGCGGGCATGCAACCTGTCAGGAATCTTGCCCGCCAGCGGTAATGCCACCCGCACCCCTATCACCGAACCGATGCTCAACAACACGAACGCCGGAAGATAGATGTAGCCCAGCAAACCGCTGTGTAACCCCGGCGTCTGGAGCGGCCCCATGGCCCCGTACATCAGTGATCCTGCCAACGCCACCGGCAGGCTCAGAGGGTTTGCCAACGCTGAGGCCTGGGCCATGCTCAGGCCCGACCTGCGCAGCAACGGAACCGTCATCACACTGCCACCCACGCCCAGCAGGGCAGCCACGACGCCAATGACAACGCCTTTGAAGGGCACGGCACCCAGCCTCCGGGGGCTGGCGTCCGAGGTTCGGAGAAACCCCTTGCGGATCATGCAGTCGGCGATGGTAAGCGCCAGGTAAGCGATGAAACCGGCGCGCACAGCGTCACTGGTCATTGCACTACCCAGCAGGGCGCCGCCCACCGCGCCGACTGCGATATAGCCCACCAGCGGCCAGATAAAACCGCCAACAAGCCGGCCTGCGCGGTGCTGTTTAAACGTCGCCATCGACGCGTTGATCACCATGACGGCCGTCGAGGTGCCGACGGCGATTTGCATGGCGGCGTCATAACCAACCTCCCCTGGGGCATGGCTGGCAATCAGCAGGTGATAAACCAGCGGTACCGCGACAAAACCACCACCGAAGCCAAACAGCACAGTGGTGACGCCGGTCATGCAACCCAGCACTGCCAATATCAATAGGCTCATCCAGTATTGTCCATTGCTCAATGTTCGTTGAGCGGGCATCTTAAGGGCGCGGGCCGCGGTGGACTTTTGCGAACGAGCCGACCGTGTTTTCGTTCCGGCCAAGCTTCCTGGATCATGATGATGCGCAATGCTTCCATTGCTGTTCTGGACTCCACCCCACGCCCTGTCGTTGCAATCTGCACAGAGTATGAGTACGGCCACCGCCTGCCGATGCACACTCACCGGCGCTCGCAATTGCTTTACGGCTCAAAGGGCGTGATGCAGGTGACGACGAGCCTGGGAACCTGGGTCGTCCCTCCACAACGGTCGGTATGGATACCTCGGCAGGTGCCCCACGAGGTCTTGTTTCTCGGCGTAACGACCCATAGTTTGTACATTGAACCTGCCGAATCGCTGAGCATGGAGGCACGGTGCCGGGTGATCGACGTCAGCCCGCTACTGCGCACCCTGCTCCAGGAGGCGGTGGACATGCCCCTGGAGTATGAGCAAGAGGGCAGGGATGGCGCCCTGGTCAAGCTTCTACTGCATGAAATACAGCGCGCGAACCGGCTTGCACTCCAGATCCCCATGCCAGCGCACGACCGGTTACTGGCCATCTGCAAGACTTTCCTGCTGGCACCGGATATCAACACCGCGGCGCAGGGGTGGGCTGACTCACTGTTCATCAGTTTGCGGACGTTCAATCGCCTTTTTCGAGAGCAAACCGGCTTGAGCTTTGGGCAGTGGCGTCAACGTGCCTGCGCGATTTTGGCCCTGGCACGGCTTGCGGAAGGCCTCAGCGTGACGACTGTTGCCCTGGAGATGGGATATGACAGCCCAGCGGCGTTTGCCACCATGTTCCGCCGAGTATCGGGCCGGCCGCCTTCGTTCTACTTACCTGCCTTGGACGCGAAGGGGTGAAACATACTGGTGGCGATCGAGCGTTTTCGATCCATTGCTGACGGCCAGCCCCCGCTGTAGCCGCTGCCGCCGGCTGCGCTGGCCTTCAACCACACTGGAAATCTTCAGCGCATCCAGCGGCAAGCGCAGCCTGGCGGCAGCGGCTACAGCGCGTGGCTGGGCCTGGGCCGACGGGGGGCGGCAGCTTCCGGCCGATTGCGCTCTGCTGACCCAAGCCATGGCACGCGATTGCTGGCACCGCATCAGTGATGCCACAATGCCGCGCCGCGCCACGCCTTGCCCGCTAAACGATAAGCGCGATTCACGGACCCTCCACTATGCCCAGCCTCCGTAGCTGCTCCAACACCCCAAGTCAGCCGCAGGGACGTCTGCCGGGGCGGCTGCGTCGACTAGTGTGTTTGGTGCTGTTCTCGGCCCAGGCTGCGTGGGCGAGCCCGGTCACCCAACACAATGACGGCGTACAGGTCATTGATGTACAGCTGCGTTGGAAGCACCAGTTTCAGTTCGCGGGCTATTATGCCGCCATCGCACAGGGCTATTACCGCGAAGAAGGGTTGGAGGTGCACTTGCACGAGGGTGGTCCCAATATCACTCCGGTTGAAGAAGTGCTTTCCGGGCGCGCGCAATATGCCGAAGCCAACAGCGAGTTGCTTTACGCACGCTTGCATGGAAAGCCCCTGGTTGCGCTTGCGGTGATTTTTCAGCATTCCCCCTCTGTGCTTCTGGCTCGCACGGACAAAGGGGTTCGCACCGTGCACGACCTGATCGACAAGCCGGTGATGTTGATGGATGCACAGACCGATGCCGATTTTCTGGCGATGTTCCGCAGCGAGGGTATACCCCTCGACAAACTGCAACTGTTGCCCAGCAGTTATCAGATTGAGGATCTGGCCAACGGCAAAGTGACGGCCTTCAACTCGTACCTGACCAACGAGCCCTTTTACCTGAAACAGCGCGGTGTGGACTACAACGTTATCTCGCCCGTCACCTACGGGATCGACTTCTACAGCGACATCCTGTTTACCACGCAAGCCGAGATTGATGAGCATCCCCAACGGGTCGAGGCGTTCCGCCGCGCCACACTGCGTGGTTGGCGCTACGCGATGGATAACCCCGAGGAAATCATCGACCTGCTGCTCAATCAATATGCAGTGGAGAAAAGCCGCGCGCACTTGGAGTTCGAAGCCCAAGCCATGCGTCCACTGGTGCAATCGGACCTGATCGAGATCGGTCATATGAACCCGGGGCGCTGGCAACGTATGGCTGAAACTTTCCTTGAACTGGGCATGGTCAACAACATCGACGGATTGGAAAACTTCATTTACGACCCCAACCCGCCACAGCTCGTCGAGCGGCTGCGCAAGACGATTGTCCTGATCAGTATTGGCGGCGTGCTTGTCCTGTTGTTCACGCTGGTGCTGTTGAACGCCCAGCGCCATCTGCGCAAAGAGATCAAGCTACGCAAACTGGCTGAGGAGGAAGTCCGCAAACTTGCCTTCTATGACAGCCTGAGCGGCTTGCCCAATCGCAATAGTTTTATTCCCTTTGTCAGTCAGAAGCTGCTCGACGCCAAGAGTCGTGGAGAGCATTTGGCCCTGTGCTACCTCGACTTGAACAACTTCAAACAGATCAATGATCGTTTTGGCCACCAGGCGGGCGATGCCGTTTTGATCCATGTAGCCTCGGCCATCAGATCCCATATTCGCGAATTTGAAATCGCCGCGCGCATGGGCGGCGATGAATTTGTCTTGTTGCTCGACGGCGCGCATCACAAACACGATATCCAGCGAATCACCCAGGCAATCTGCAAGGCTGTCGAGCTGCCCCTGCTTTGGAAAGGCCACCAGATCAAGGTCAGCGCCAGCCTGGGTGTGGCCTGGTATCCGGAAGATGGCGAGCTGCTCGACGAACTGATGTTCAAGGCCGATACCGCCATGTTCCAAAGCAAAGCCAGTAACGCTGCGCAGGCCTGAGCCTTTTTTACGAGCTGTTCTTCGGGAAAGGCGTATGACGATTAAAAGCGAGTGCTCTGCGGCAGCTGCGTGCGTGTATTCCTTTACATGACGCTACGCGTCGGCTGTGTGAAGCGCCGCTGTTTTTGTCAATGCTTAACGGGTGCTGTCAGCCGAAAGCGGTTTGCGGTGACCGGCGGCTTCCGACCCATTGCGGATGGCCAGGCCCATCACTGTAGCCGCTGCCGCAGGCTGCGCTGGCATTCAACCACACTGGAAATCTCTAGCGTACCCAGCGGCCAGCGCAGCCTGGCGGCAGCGGCTACAGCGCGTGGCTGCGTCTTAGCCGTCGGGGGGATTGGCAGCTTAGGCCCGACTCCGTTGTTAAGCGTAATTCAATCGGCGCTCCTGCCTGCCATGACGGAGGGCGTGCGACGATCTTGCAGCCACCAGCAAACCCGGCAGGATCATTCGTTAGTGACTTCGGGGTCAGCACCCTCGATACGGCGTGGCAGGTGACGGATGAATTCCGGCAACTGATGCAACTAGTCAGGTTGGTACCATGATAGGCGAAGCGCGTTTTGCCACTCGGATTTGAAAGTGATGTACCTAGCTCATAAAGGAAGAAGCAAATGAAGTACGAACAAACGCCAGACTACATTATTCAGCAAGGCGACAAGTACCGGTTCTGGTCTCGTCTGGCCATGGCCATTCTGGCGGTGGCATTGTCCTTAGGTCTTCAACTCGTGCTTATTTTTCTGGTCGGTACGCAGGGTATGCACGGTCTTTGGATGCTTGTTGGCCATGGGCTGGCCGCCGCCGGCCTGCTAGCGCTCGCTACTTTTCAGATGCGCAACGCTGGCGGACTTCGCGCCTTGGTAGGGCATGGACGTCAAGCCCGCGCTCAAGATATTCCTCTGGGTCATAGTCGTGATCTGTCTGGTAGATACCGTTGCGGAAGTCGCTACAGGTGTAGGGCGAGAACCCTTCATGGTGACATTCCTCACCGGTCTTTCTTTGCCCCAGACGTTGCTTTGCCTAGCGATGCTGGCGATATTCCCGCCCGTCAGCGAGGAGTTGTTGTTCCGGCATTTCCTGATCCGACTTTTCCCGCTTGCGCACCGCAACTGGCGAATCGTAGCGGTAATCTTCACCGCCGCGCTGTTTGTTGCATCGCACACTCAGTATCAACATTGGACCACCTTCGTTACCCTAGCGGTCATTGGCGTGGCGCTCGCCATTGCACGCCTCAAAACGGGCGGGGTGGTGGTGCCGATCGTCATGCACTGCTCAGCTGAAGTTGCAGGAATGGTGACTGACTGGATGAGCGCGCAATGGACGAGCTGAAATTGTTTGGGGATGGGCACTGGATCGTGACTCATCGACGAGATGCGCGTCACGATGGATACCTGATAATTTCATCTGAAGAGGAGGCTTCCGAGCTCAGCGACTTGAGCGGCGATGCCCTGGCATCTTTAGGGTTGGTCATGAAAAGGCTGGAGCGTTTGCTGGTGAAGGTATATGCACCTTGCAAAGTAATTTTCTACAAGTTAGGGTTTTCTCAGGGTTTCAATGTGCACTTTCATGTTGCACCTGTCTCGGATGGCTTGTTAAAAGAGATATCAAGCCACCCTAGCTACTCCGACCATCCTGATGGTAACGACGCAATTGTTTACTTAAGTAGAGAGTTGTGCGAACGGCCCCTTACAACTGCTGAGACAGAAAAACAATTGCTAGCGATTCGGCTACTCAGGGCTTCGCTTTCAGCTGTTTAACGCTGAGGCTGGCTGCTCTGCTGCTATCCGGGCTTCTGCTTTTGGCCGAGAGCCGCCCCTGCGCTAGGCGCGCCTTGAATCGAAAGCTGCGGGTTGCGCAGGGCGGCTCTGGCCCAAAGATGGCCGACTTACACGGCGTCTGGGGCTCGGAGCACCACAACGTGACGGGCATTTCACTAGCTGAGACGCGCCTGCCCTGCCTGTGTAAGCAATGTTTGAAGTTTTTGTCTGACCGGTTCGGGAGTACATGAATAGTAGCGTTGAAATTCTTCCTCTGCCGCTTGCTGGCTGCCGTTGAGGGCCAATACAAATGCGTAGGCCAGGGGGTGTTGCACATAGTTGTAGAAGCCCAGCCCGCCCGATGACAGACGTTGTTTGACTCGCTCGAATGCACTCGGCAGGTCGGCTATCAACTGAGCTTTTTCCCAGAATAACTCGGCCTCTGCAATGGCTGCGCTGAGTACCTCATGAGCCTTGGTTTCAATTATTTCAGGCCCATAACAATAGGGGATGTTCCAGGCCTTGTTCCGCGCATCCCAAGTTAAATCAAGTTGCGCTGACTTGAACGTTTTGTGCCATTTGACGTTGCTGCCGGAAACGTGGGGCACGAAATCCAAGGATAGACCCCAAGCTGGCGCCAGAGCGCCTCCTTTCCATTGCCTCAGGCAGAAAATCTGGCGAATAGGAGCGTCAGTACTACGCAGCCAGTGCAGGGGGGCCTGAGCCTCAAATCCCAAGGCATGCAAGCGACCCTCTATGATTGGCGAAACGATTTCATGAATTTTATCTATTCGAACTAAAGCGAATTCCCGTTCCTGCATGCATTCCTCCATTGTTTAGAAATATCTTGCAGCTGGCTTGCAGACATCAATGTCTGGCAGAACCCCATAAGGCGCATTGCCACGCCCAAGGAGGTCGCGAACGCCACGGTCTTCCTGGCGAGCCCCGTCGCGAGTTTCATCACCGGCACCACCTTGCTGGTCGATGGTGGACTGACGCAGGGTGTGCAGTACTGAGGGTACCGGATTCCTTGCTGGGAAGGCGGCTACCAATTCGTCGATGAAGTTCATGTCTTTCCTGATCATTGCCTTTAGGGACTGGGCTGTATGAATTGTATTTCAGCTCGCCTATGCAGCGTTGAAAACAGGCTCGTGCGCGAGTCCGATCGGAATGCTCACTTACAACCCGTAAAGTCGAGCGCGACTCCGACCGTTCCTCGCCCGTTCTCGCCTTGCCTGGCCTTCGCTGGAAAACATTTCATACCGACCCTAGTTGCATCACGTGCGTCGCATGGGCGTCTTCCTGTCGCCTGAAACCGCAGCGCACGTAAAACGCGCTTGCATCGGATGTGTCGGTATAAAGCCGCACAGTTTTAAAGTGCAAAGCGGCATGGGCAAGCAACGCGCTTACCAGACTCTGACCAACGTGCCGGCCCCTGGACACAGGCGCCACGTATAGGCGTCGCAACCTCCCAGTACCCGCTTCGGTGTAGGGATCAATGGAAAGCCCTCCGATACCTGCCAGTTGCTGATTCACATACGCTGCCATGAGGCATTCCCCGGGAGCATCGAAGCGGTTTTCGCCTGACTGCCATTCTGAAATCAGTCTGGTGAGAAACCTGAAACCCTCGGCAACTGCTGATTTCTCAAGGGCTGATATGTGGGGGGGGCAGGTACGCGATCTGTTGGATCTCCATCGGGCCTATCCACCTCCCTGTTTCGCATGATCAAACTCGGCTGCCAGGCGAGTCATGGGAAACGATTGCTTCACCCACCGGTCTTCCATGCCTCGCACGCTCACAAAGCCTACCTGGGTCTCGACCGCATACTCGCCAAGGGCGTCATCCAGCAGCAGGTAGGAGGCCTGGGTAAACAGGGCGTCGTTCTGTTTGTAATCGTCGTACATCAACACGATGCCGATCTTGGCCCCGTCTTTTGCGAGCAGGCATCGTACTGTGGCTGGGTCGAAAGTATGTTCGCCCAGTGTGAGCGTGTTGACCGGACTGCGGCGAGGGCGGTACTTGACGACCTGCCAAAGATCCAGCTTCGGGGCTGCTGCATACAGCGCTTCAACAGCGGGAAAAGCCGCCTTCAAGCCATCGGCGCTGATGATGAATTCGCGCCTGCCCTCCGGTTGTACTGGGCCCAGTTCAAAGGTCAGATCCTCGTTAACCTGCTTCAACTGGCTGCCCAGTTGATCAAGCACCGGGTCGGTGGGCGATGTGAAACGATAAAGGGCTGATTGATTCGCAACGAACCAGTTCCAAAACTGCGCTTCCTGGTTCGCATGAGCCATTATCGGCATTGCGCCGAACAGCAGTGGGAGCAACTTCCTTAGCACGTAAAGTCCTTTTGAATATGAGGTGAAGACGTTTTGCGAGCCTGTTGGTATTGACGCTTCTTGTATCTCGCCGGCTTTCATAGCACATGTTGGCTTAAGAAAAATGAACGGACGATTTCGGCTATCGCTGGGCAGGTAACGATTCCCCATAACCCTCTGAGCCCCGGCCGACAGCCAATCGAGCAAGAAACGGATAGTGCACTCAGCAGGGAGTGCGTTTCCATGCGGTTGCAACCGACTGGAGAAGCACATGACCTATCGTATAACAGGCCTTTCCCCCGAACCCTTCCAGGCATTGTTCTACCTTCCGGAGCAGGACTTGGCCGCGCTGGGCGTCATACGCTGCTCGGTCGACAGCGGCATGATGATTGACGCTGAGGTAGTCGCTGGCACAGCGATTGAGGCAATCATTGCGCGGATGTTTGCCGACCCGCAGGTTGGCTACATCCACGTTCACCATGCCAGGCAAGGGTGCTATTGCGCGCGGATAGATCGTGCTTGACCCCGATCAGGTGTTGCGCTGCCTGCCCTTACATCATTGATCTCAAAGCGCCACTATCCGCGAAAATCCCACTCACGAAATGGAGCCATTTGTGAGAGCACTCCTGCTGTTGACCGTCGCCTTCTTCTCTTCACTTGGTCTGGCTGGCGAGCCCATCCCCGACAAAGATAAATTCGAAGCCCAGTACGTAAAATGCATTGAATCTGGCCTGCTCAAAGGCTGTTGGTCATCCGTTTTCGCCGGCCACTTCGTTCCTTGGGCCAAAAAGGAAACAGAACTGCTTTCCAGCGCGGAGGCAGGGTACACCCATTGGCTCGATGGCCAGTCGGTCTACAAGGTTCATCGCGGCATCAAGGAGTTAAAGGCGAAGTCTTGGACAATCGCTCTTATGTGATCGAGCGTGATGACGGTAACGTCGTGGGGCTTTGGGTGGGGCTGCGCCAAGTCAAGGGGAAGTGGTATGTGGGGGAGATCGTTGGCGTGTCGAGTGATGAGTTTCTTCGAAATATCTTGAATATGACGGACCCTTGGGCGAAGTAGCTACGGGTTGACGTCGCGCCCGCGGTATTAGTGGTTGGATGGCGTGTAACCGTGTGGGATTCGATCCTGGCCCAAAGTAACTAGGCGTTCAGGTACGCGGCATTCAGGTGCAACATTAGTATCGCCCACCAAAAATGTTTCAGCCACCTGCGGCGTAACCTTGCAGTCAGCAGCTTGTGCCGGAAATTGATGGGCTGGATGTCCGTTCATGGCCGAGAGCGGTCCTTGGCAACCGATCGTCTCGGCGATTTCCGAGGTGCCCCTGCAGCCAATCTGTTCATACACAGTCTAGGTAGCCACTGCCGGGGCACTGGAGAATTTCCGCGTGTATCGATGCCAGCGCAGCCTAGCGGCAGCGGCTACAAGCTGTGTGTAGCAGCGGCCGCCAGGCCGCGTCACAGGCGCTGCAGTACATCTGGGGGCAGCGCCTGCCTTCGGCAGCTGCTGCACGTGGCTGAGACGTGGTGCGACTCTGCGTCACAAAATTTGACACTCCTTTCTGAAACATCAGATGATGCCCCCATGACTACTTGCAGCCGCGTAATCATGATGCGTCCCATGATGACCGCCTTCGGCGGGCCATAGGGCGTTGCGCGCGTAAATCCCACGCATCCCCGAAGCCCCGCCATCAATGGTAGGGGCTTTTTTCATGCTCCGGTCATGAGCATCCATGACAAGGAGAGTGAACATGTTGCAGATCCGCCCAGCCAGGTACGACGACGCAGAGGTCGCTTTCGATATCCGGCTTCAAGCCATACGACACCAGTGTATTGCCGTCTACACGCCAGAACAGGTTCAAGCCTGGACACAGGTGCCGCTGACGGACCGGTACCGGGCTAGTGTGGAGCGCCAGTACCAAATTGCATGGTGGGACGAAGTGGCGGTTGCCACGGGGCTGATCGATTTCCAGTCCCGGGAGCTGGGCGCTCTCTTTGTGCTGCCCGCGTACATGGGGCAGGGCATTGGCAAGGCCATGATCCAGCATCTGGAGCGGCTGGCGATTGCGGCTGGGCTTGACGAAATTCATCTGGAGGCGACCCCGAATGCCACTGCCTTCTACCATCGGTGTGGTTACCACGGGGCGGTTGGCGGCATCTACACCTCGCCTTCGGGGCTTGAACTGGCATGCACCCCTATGCATAAGCGCTTGGTCGGCTGAGGTGTCTCTGGAGGGGACGAAACTGCGTTGGCTCTGACCGCTTTCGACCCAAAGCGGCATGTCAGTCGCTAGCAGGTGAAATCCGCTGATAGGTAGCTAGGCTCTGTATGAAATGTGTGGAGCGTGCGTGGAGTGCTGTGGGAGCTGGCTTGCCAGCGAGCTTTTGAGGCCCGAAAAGCTCGCTGGCAAGCCAGCTCCCACACCAGAACCCACCCTCATATGCTTTTTCATACAGACCCTAGAGAACATCTGTCAGCTAGTTGTTTTCAATATGCCTCGCCTTCATCACCTTCAACACTGGCTCCGAGTGCTCTCGCAATTTCCTTGGCCTTTACGATTGCCGCATCACTGAAGACGAAGGAAATCCTCCCCCTCCGATAATCAAAAAGATACTGTTGCTGTGTTAGTGGAGACGTCCACGTTGCTGAATTTTGCCCACTGGAAACAATGGTTTCACCTGTAAAGGGATTTCGGCCAGCCAGCTCGATTTCTAGCTTCAGTGACAGATCACTTGCGCAAAGTAATTGCCACTCTTCAAGAGCTATTCCCATCGATCTGGCAATGTGGATTTCGTAGGCCATAGGTGTGCCGTTTCCTGAATTTTGGATGTATGTGAGACACCTGAATGTCGGTGACTGCCGAGGCTAGCTACTGACGGCAGAGGTGCCCAGTAACCCCTTTTGGCCGATTGCGGCCCTTCGCGAGCCTCGGCCTCGGCTTTGGGTTGCAGCCGCTCAGCGCTGGAAGAATTTGACCCTCGTTGGGCGGTACCCCACTACACATACGGTGCTCACAACGCCACTACAGATCACGAGCCCAAGTCTGGCTGACGAGTTCTTTTCCGAAGCTCTGCACCTGCTGCTCCTCGACCAGTTGAAAACCTGCTTTCTGGTATAGCTTTCTGGCATCGGAAAGCACGCTGGTTGTCCAGAGAATCATGCGCGTGTAGCCCGAGTGCCGCGCGAACTGAAGACTCTCTTGCAGCAATCGATTTCCGATTCCCATACCTCTGGCACTTGCATCCACATACAGCATTCGCAGCTTAGCGGTCGTTTCGTCATGTCTAACGACAAACACCGAACCGATGACCGTGCCGTCTTTTTCCGCAATCCAGCATCGCTCGCAGGACTCATCGAACTCACGAAGGTATTGAGCGACGATTTCTGCTACCAGCGCTTCGAACTCCGTATTCCAACCGTATTCGCGGGAATAAAGTTGAGCTTGCTGCTGAACAACAATACCCATGTCCCCTGGTCGTGGATCGCGCAGAATGTAGGAGAGATCCCTGTCACCCAATAGCGTCTGGATCCGGCTCATGGCTTGGGTCAATTGCTCCTGTTGTGACTCAGGCAAGCCTTGCAGCACCGCCACAACTTCTTCACGAGCGGCTTGCTCCAGCGAGGTCAGCACGGTACGACCTCTGTCGGTAAGCTGGATTTGAGACGCTCGTGCATCGATCGCAGAGCGAGCCCTGCTGATTAGTCCTTTTTTCTCGAATCCACCAATGACTCGGCTGAGGTAGCCAGCGTCCAGACCGAGCATATGGCATAGGTCTGAACTTTTCAGGCCAGCGCTGGTGCCCAATTCATAAAGGATGCGTGCTTCGGTCAAGGAAAAATCAGCCTGAAGCAGGTGCTCTTGCAGTGCGCCAATCTGCCGGGTGTAGAACCGGTTGAAACGGCGGACCGCGTCAGCGCGCTCCATGATGGTTGCGGTCATGAAAATTCTCAAATAGTTGCTTTAGGCAATCATATTATTGCCTTAGGCAACAATGTCAAGTCTACGATGCTCACGTGCGCAGTTTACGGTGAAGAAGGATCCGGTCTGGCCGTCTGCTTTTGGCCCAGTCTGTGTGAAAACGTTTTTGGTCGTAGAGACCGCCAAGAACGAGGGCGGAAACCGTGCCTCTACGTGAAATCTGACTCTACAAACCAGCCGACCATTTTCAGATTTTGCGTAGAAGCGCGCACTCCAGTTTTCGATAAGCGTTTTCACACAGCCTGGGCCGATTGCTGTCATTGGCCACCGGCAGCTAACCCATAGCAGCCCTTCCCGTAGGGCCGCAATCGGCCAGAAGCTGCCTTTCGGAAGGGAGAAGAATGAGTCGGGATCGGAGTGCATATATACTGCTTACGAGTATTTGCAGTGCAGCGGCTTTTTTCACCGCCCGCAACGGCCAAAGCAGAAACGCACTGGCGTGCCTTCATCTTGCGGAATGATCCAGAACTGGGGACGCATCCGGTGGAACAACGTCAACCTCATCTATACTTGGATGCCTGCCCTACTGAAGGGAAAAGTCGATGCCTCATGCAGGAAACCAGGACAGTGTCGAACAAATAAAGACTGAAGTGTCGCAAGCGATGGCTGCGTGCCATCAGTCACTGGGCAAATGCCCGCCAGAGGAATCTGCGCGGTTAAAGAATATCTTACTCGAGAAAATCGCAGTACTGAGCGCTTATGCAGAGTTGGTTTCTGGCACCGCTGGAACGGTGCAATAAGGTCCTCAGGATCGCCCTGGGCTTGGTCGGTTACACCTTGCCGCTCGCAGATACCGACAGTTCCCTCAGCGATGCCACTTCAATCTAACGTGCCTAGTTCCATGCCAATTGACCGCTTCCGGCAATACGCGGTTACTTGTGAGCCCCAAGAACTGCCTCTACCAACTGGCCATCGAAGTTTTCTGTGTCATCGCGCACCTCTGAATGCAACCGCCGCCTGGCCTCGATCAGCATTTCGGCAACTGCGATTTGCTGGTTCAGAAAAGTAGCGACTGCGAGATCTGAAAGCTCTTCAAGAGGCGTATCCCAGGCATCCCGACAACGCTGTTGCAGCGTTGTCAAAGCCTCTCCCTTCCAAGGGCCAATGATGCTGGTTACTGTCATCGGTTGGGACATTGACATCGACTCGTGCTGCTGGAACGCAATTCTAAAGCCAGCTTCCACCGAGTGCGAGGGGACGCTTCCGTCCATAAACTGCCAGCAATGCTTCGCCCCTATTGCTGCATAGATTGCAGTAATGAAATGCAGTTAACTGGGATTGTAGGCATCAGATCGTCTCGCCATACTGTACTGAACGTCCCATTCGGTAAGCAGCCATGCCCATAAAAGCCTTCCTCGATAGCCAGCATAGTGATGAGATCACTGCGTTGATGGCAGTCGCAGAGGAGGGGTCTTTTGTTTCAGCCGGACGTCGGCTCCAGCGCGATCCATCGGTGATCTCAAAACGTGTGGCAGCTATGGAGACACGACTGGGCATTCGTCTTATTGAGCGATCCACCCGTCAACTCAGAATGACGCTGGTGGGTGCTCAGCTGGTGGAGCGCCTTACAGTAGCACTTGGAGCCATTTCGGAAGCGCAGCAAGAAGCTAAACAAGGTGCTTCGGAAATTAGGGGCGTCCTGCGTCTTGCACTACCAGCAGCGATGGGACGCCTCTGGCTCGCGCCACTGTTGCCCGAGTTTCTCCTGGCCAATCCAGGCGTGTCGGTTGTGGCCGACTACAATGACCGCTTCGTCGACCTGATTGCCGAGGGGTATGACGCCGCCATTCGAGTGGGCGAGTTGAGCGATAACCGCCTTGTTGCTACAAAGCTGTGGGAGCACCGCCGCATTCTTTGCGCATCCCCTGAATACCTCAGACAGTTCGGAGAGCCTCAAAGACCTGCTGATTTGGCTAAACACAGCTGCCTGCGATTCAGCGGTCTCGCATCCTTTCCTGAATGGCGGATGTTCAAGAAAGGACGTATCCAGAAGGTGGCGGTTCAGGGCGCGCTGACATCAAATGATGGGGAAGCGCTGCTCGCTGCTGCAAGGGCTGGCGTTGGTATCTTGGGTGGCGGCGAGTGGTTGATGAGCCGTGATCGAGAAGCAGGACTACTAAAGCGAGTTCTGACTGACTGGCGGCTTGATGGTGGCGAGGGTGGTGTTTACCTCGTTCGTCCGTCTTCCCGCTTCGTGCCTGCTACAACCCAAGCCTTCAAGAATTGGATTGAAAGCAAGTTCACACACGGCGCCCCTTGGTTCGCCCCTTAAACCGCAACGCACCTCAATACTTATTTCCTCCGGAGGCCTTTGTGTTCAAAGGTGTCGCTCTGTCCGTTGCATCGTCCTCCGCGTTCGCCGGACTTTACTATTACGCAACATTGCTCAAACCACTTGATGGCGAGCAAATTTTCGGATGGCGCCTGCTGCTAACGCTTCCGTGTGTGACGTTGTTTCTTCTGCTAGGTCGCGAGTGGAATCCCGTCAGCGACATTTTTAACCGGCTAATTCAGCAGCCCTCTTTAATAATCGGGCTGCTCGCAAGCAGCGCGCTGCTTGGTGTTCAACAGTGGCTATTCATGTGGGCTCCCATAAACGGCAGAGGTTTGCAGGTTTCGCTAGGTTACTTTCTGCTTCCGCTCGTAATGCTCTTGGTAGGTACTCTCTTCTATCGGGAGCGACTGAGCTGGTTGCAGATAACTGCTGGGGTTGCGGCTTTGCTGGGTGTCACCCATGAGGTGTTCCAGGTGGGAGGTTTAGCATGGGAAACCCTGCTAGTTGCCCTTGGATTCCCAGCCTATTTCGTGCTTCGTCGAACGCTAAATACTGCCAATTTGGGAGGGCTATGGTTCGATATGCTTTTCATTATTCCTGTCGCAAGCTGGTTCGCACTGGGCTCTCAGACAACTGCGTCATGTTTTGACCAGGCCCCTAGCCTCTATGCTCTGGTGCCGCTTCTGGCACTAATTAGTGCAGCAGCGTTCATGGCCTATACCACAGCCAGTCGCCTGCTCCCGTTCAGCCTCTTCGGCTTGCTCGGTTATGTGGAGCCCATGCTGATGGTGGTCGTAGCACTGCTCATTGGCGAGCGAATTGCCCCCGGCGACTGGCTCACTTACATTCCGATTTGGTTCGCGGTGAGCCTCCTGATTTTGGAGGGGGCAAAGCACATTCGACGCTCAGTTGCATCGGCGCGAGCCTGACAGGCAGCTTCTGGCCGATTGCTGCCTCTGGCGAGAGGCGGCTACCGACCCAGAGCAGCCCTTGAACGACACCATGACGAAGCAGTAGCGTTAGCAGAAAGGTTGACGAGTAATACTCAGGAAACAAGCTGTCCTTCAATCCGCATGAGAAAAAGCTGCTGGATGAAACCGAGTCACTCTCGAATCGTGCGTCACAGCCATATCGCCTATCGCCGATGTTAGTCTTTGGTTGAAAGCTGCAAGTAGTCACCGGCAGCTATTGAACCTACGGAGTCGCTGAATTATTATTTTCCATATCTCGCGGCCCATTCGGCGCCAATAGGAAAGAAACTAGGATCAATAATGACTGATATTGCAAATTTGAATGAGTTGCTTGTTGCTCACAACTGCTTGCATGCAATAAGTATTCAGTTGGATGCTAGTGGCATGGCTTACGATTTATTTTTATCGATTTCAGGCTCTGAAAATCCAAGCGCTGATGCCGTGAAAATCAGGTTCATAGATGTTGGCCAGTTTACGTCCCGTGATTTTGGTGGAGGGTTAACTCAGCTTATGCATATGAGCGTTATTAAGCTTAACTCTGGGTTTGATAGGGCGCGCTATCAATTTAGCGATCTCGAAGATGGGAAGCTGTCGTTTTATTTCTCATCATTCTCGGTTGATCAGATGGTGTAGAAGCGACTGTACGGCTGGCCGCACGACTGATGCTAGAAACCGCTGGGAACATGCCGCCCGAGCCACTATTGTCTGCGTCCTGCCCATCGAACGGCGGCCGCCAGGCAAGCATCATTGCCAATTCCCACTTGACTCCATATAGGAAGAGTCTCCTCGCCTTCTCGGTCATACTGTTCAATAGCATTCCGAATGCGTTGAGCTGGTTCGGGAAGCAGTACTCATAGTGGTTGAAAGCGCTTCAAGGCGGCCCGAATGATGCAGCCCGGAACGGTGCGGGGAAGGGGCGGTCATCAATGACCGCTATGGGTCGATTGAAGTCGGTCACCACTGTCCGTTTTCGACCCAAAGCGGTCAGTCCGATTTTGAGCAACAGCCAGGCGGCTGGTACCAGAGGGCTGCGGAATCGACGTGGACGTGCTTTTGTTTGTGGGGCAGCAATGGCGTATCAAGCGTGCCTAGCGCTACCGAAATCCAGTCGGAAAATTCACCCTCACAACGTGACCAGAACAGGGTCGAACCGCACTCGGCACAGAACTCGCGCAACACCGTCTTTGAGGATGCATAGGTCTTGAGGTTGTTGGCGCCGCGAAGAATTCGCAGCGCGCTACGCGTAACGCTGCCATAGGATGCAAACGCTGCTCCGTGAGCCTTGCGGCACTGGCTGCAATGACAATGGCTTACTGCTTTGGGAGGGACCAGCAACTCATAACCGACCGCTGCGCACAGGCAGCTTCCTTGGTATGCCTCTGGCATTTGTTTCTCCATGCGCTCAAAAAAACCAGTGTAACCGCCCCGGACTCAATTGGCGGAGAGACTGCCGTTGGCCGAATGCGATCGACTAGTACCAGATCAGCATTCTTTTCGAAGCGGGCTAGCAGCCAGGGATAAGCATCCACAGTCCATGCAGCCACCTAACTTGTCCGCAACGTCATTAACGAGGCTATCCAGATCGCTGCGCCATTGCGTCGAGAGCCGGCCCACTCCCTGGCGCTTGAAGCGCGATCGAATGGCAGCTCAACGCAGGGAGGCGTCACGTGCCTGACGTCACGCTGATGCAGTTCAACGTGCGGATGTAGTCGCTCCTGGCCGGCAAGCCAGCCTCGTCAGATACCCGCGCAGACGAGCATGTCGATGAGCCCTTCCGGAAATACCCTCTCCTCAGTGGACCTCAATTCTTCGATGGACCACCAATAATGGTCCGCCATGACCTGGCGCTCATGAGGGGACCAACCCGAGCGGGATAGGGTCTCGTCCACGGCATGCACAACGAAATATTGCTCCACAGCCAGCACCGTCTCTCCACTGGGTAGAAGCAGCGAAACGCGTCGGTACGCCGCTGCCTCCCCCGTCACTGAAGCTTGCAGGCCGGTTTCCTCACGCAACTCGCGCATTGCCGCAGCGTGGAATGTCTCTCCTTGCTCCAGGCCACCCCCAGGCGTTGCCCAATGGCTAGTGCCCGCCAACGCATCCTGGGTATGGGTAAACTTGAAGAGGAGCACTTTTCGAGACGGACTAATAACGAGCAATCGTGCTGCCTTGCGCTCGTGCATAGGTGGTTTCTCCTTTTACAAACGCGGACTTAAATATGGGGGGCACAGGTCAGACGCTACAGTCGCTGTCCGTCAAACCCGCTTACGGATCTTGCTCGTTAACCAACCCAGAAAAGCACTCCAGCCCATTTAACGTGGAACCTTCTCGTAAGGACGGAGAAGAGGGAGGCTCAAATCACCCCTTTGATCTGCCATCATCTTTGCCTGCTTTGCAATCATGGAGACCTCGTTATGGATGACACCCACCGCTCTGCCTTCGCCCGTTTCCTGTTCGTTTACAAGGTGTTGTTTTCAAGTTTGTTGGTGGCAACGATTGGGGTGACGATCCAACTCACGTTCACCTCTCAGTTCGCTGAAGCAGGCAGAACATTGCGCAGCGCCTTGGTTTTCGGTGTGTGCCTATGGGTTGGCTTCAACCTGCACCACTCAGGGGCGAGATCAAGATAAAGTGAAGGCAGCCGCGCGCGCATTCATGTAAAGGTAGCCAATGGCCGGCGCAGCTTTCAGCAACCGGCCTCATTCCAAGCAAACACCAGACGAGATTGGAACACTGTCGAGAAACGCAGTTATCTCCCGGCGGTTTTTCAGCCGCACTACAGGCACCTGTGGCCCCGCTGACAATCGCATGCGCTCTATACCTGGGCGTGAGTCGTGGTCGAAGTTCCAAACGTAGCGCAGAAAGGCCAGGAACTCCCGGTCGAGCTTCTCGGTACACCCATCAGGAAGGTCGAGGCGAGGGCGGTTCAGCGCGCTGCGGACCGCTACCCGCAGGAAACAAGTGAGGCGCGAGGTATCGAGCCATATGATCAAGTCGGTACGAGCAAGGCGTAGATCGAAGGTACGACGAGCGTAGTTTCCTTCGCATACCCAGCGATCTGTCGCCACCGCGCTGCGAACTCGGGAACGGAACTGTTCGGCGTCGGGCTCTACCCACCCGGGCTCCCAGAACAGCCTGTCCAAATGAACCACCGGTAGCCTTAGGCGCTTGCCGAGCAACCGGGCCAGGGTAGATTTACCGCTCCCTGAGTTACCGAGAATAACGATTCGCTGCATGGGACATCCTGTCGTGATGAACATCGGTTCTTTGTGGCGGGGAGTAATGGTCTGTGGCTAACGAGCGCAGGTCAAATGTTTATCTTCCGAAGTATTTAATTTCACGGGGCCGATCCTGTAACCGCTGTCGTGGGGTGCGCTGCTAGAGGTGGCTAAGCGTGACCCAAGGCCAGCGCGGCTTCGCGGCAGCGGCGACGGCATACGGCTGGGCTGTATCGCAACGGTGAAAGGGCTGCTTCTGGCCGAGAGTGGCCTGTAGTGACCGGCCGCTACCAGAGCGGACAGTCAACGACCCGCTTGGCGGCACTCGCTAACTCTGCGCCGGGACTCTTCAAGCCTTTTGCGCAAGAACTCCAGTGCTCGCTGGAACACCGGATGGCATTCAGTGTAAGGGAGGTGTTCGAGCGAAGCCCAGAAAAACTCAAACACGTGGCCGTGGTCGTCCAGTGTGTGATGAGTCCAGTGCTCGGGCAGTGCTCGCCTTGAGCGGCAAAGGTGAAACGACCATACCTGATCTCGATGGTCAGCTTTCCAACATCCCAGATCTGTCTCAACCAGAGCGTCATGGATACCAGACTCCTCTGCCAGCTCACGCAAAGCAGCCTGGGCAGGGGACTCTCCTTTCTCGATAGTGCCTTTCACCAGTTGCGTCCCTGCCAACGGGTGCCGAAATAACAGAAGTTTCGCCGGCAGTGAAGACGAGAGCAAGACCGCACAAGCCTTGTTGGGGACCATTGCAGTTTCCATTTGCAGCGTAAAGGGCCATCCATGATAAGCCTTCCGCTGGGCAGTCGTATGCGAGCGGTGGCTGTTAACTTTTGCCACCCAAGAGCCGAGGCCCCAAGCTGCCACCGTCATCATCCAGGTGGGAGCGAGGCCTGTAATGTCTCCAGGTTGACTGTCGGGAGTTCGAGATTTTCCAAAGCGAGCATGCTGCCGTTGGAGAGCTGCCAAGTGTAGAAGTCTGAAGAGTCGCTCCTGGCCAGCGCGCGGATTGTCTTTGCAACGAAGCCATGCGCAACGAGAAGAATACGCTTCGATGAATATCTCGACTCCAGCTCTATCAACCCGCCTCTGACCCGTTCCACAACGTCAACAATCGACTCCCCGCCGTCTGGGGCAAGTGCCCATTGGCGCGTTATATTTCGCGACCAAAGCTGAGGATATCGCTCTTTTGCGTCTGCCTGAGTCAACCCCTCGAAAACCCCCACATGACGCTCCTGAAAGCAGTCCGTTATCTGCACCGGGAGAACAAGCCTCTCGTTCAGAATGCTGGCGGTTTCCGTTGCCCGTAAACGGGGGGACACGACAAGTGCGTCCAGCTCAGCGGGCATATTCGCAGCCAGCGCTTTAGCTTGCTGACGTCCTCGTTCTGTAAGCGAGGGGGCGAGCGAACCCAGGTAACGTTGTTCGGCATTCGCCCAAGTTTCTCCGTGCCGTACCACATACAAATCCATGAATTCCTTCTCATCAGGCTAGAGTGGGCATTTTACCCACCTGGAAGTGGCTGGCATACGGTAACTGTCCGCTATGGGTCGACAGCGGTCGGTCACCAATGTCGGCCAACAACCTGACAGATCTTCAACGAGCCAACCGGATCAGACGTCGCTCCTTTTTGGCTGTGAATATATCCCTCAAACAACCCGGCAGAACGCTCAATTGCCAGGATCGAATCCGATTTCAGACCGCGTTATTCGTAGAAACATCTGAGTATGGAAAGGGACAAGACCGCTCAAGCTCGGGGTTCTGCGGCCGATGCGCTAGGTCGAGCAAAGAACTTGACCCCTAAATCCCGGCACTCACCGCACACAAAGGCCAATGCAAACCATGCCCCGTCCTCTTCAAGCAGTTTCAATGAGTTTGGCCACGCTTCTGACCGTTCTCCTGGCCGGCTGCAATATCCACGGCAGCTACCCTGATGCCACTGAACCCGACGCGGCAAAGCTTCGCTTTTCCAGCAATTTGAGCAGCGCGACGTTAGGCATCTTTGACGCACAGCATTGTCTGGGGCAAACCACTGGCATACTCAACAATCCTTTTTTGGCCAACACTTCTAGACGCGTTGGCATGCTCGCGCCCAAGGAAGCAGACAGCTCTCCTTACCTTGAGATTAGCCTCAAGCCTCAACAGCCTCTTTACATACACCTCAACACCCAAGGCAGTCTCACAGTATGTGGAGCGGCGTTTAACTTCACCCCGCAAAAGAACGCTCAATACGAACTCACGTTTGAAGCAAGCGCAGGCAACTGCGTTGCGGAAATGAATAAGCTTGAGACGTTTAATGGGACGGTCACCCGCACGCCCTTGGTCATTGCCAACACCGGTTGGCCCAGTGAATGCAACGGTGCCAATCCGATGTTCAAAGGCCCGCGACCGACCCAACCCCTCGCTCCAATCGGCAGACCGGGTGCCAACCAAACGCTTGATCGAGTTCTTGATGCTGAATTACCAAATGGGATACCACGCCACCCTTAGTGAGGTCAAAACAGCATCCTTATTCGATGGCTCCCGCTGAGCGTCAGCTATCAGCCAACCAACAGCGGACGGTCGTCGCCGACCGCCTTCGAACCATTGGGGACGGCCAGCCCCAGCACTGTAGCCGCTGCCGCAGGCTGCGCTGGCCTTCAACCACACTGGAAATTTCCAGCGTATCCACCAGCCAGCGCAGCCTGTCGGCAGCGGCTACAGCGCGTGGCTGAGCCATAGGCGTCGGGGGGGGGACGGGAGCTTTTGGCCGACAGCGGTCCTTATCAACCGAAGGCTTTGGCCATCTCCGAGGTGCCCATCCAGCCTATTTGCTCATACACAGGCTTGCCAACCGCAGTGGCATGTAGCACAGCGAAGGTGATGCCTCGTCCAGCAAACTCGGCCTCGGCGATTTGCATCAAGGCTGAAGCCAAGCCGCGGCGGCGGTAGGCGGGTTCGACGAATACATTGAGCACGTACCCACGCCGGTCCATTGTGGGGTGCGATGGATGGGGCGGCCAGTCGATGGTCATCAGGCCAATGCTCGCTACGGCCTGATCAGCATCGCAGAGCACGAAACCGTAGTACCTGCCGTCATCCAGCCGGTCTTGCAGCCATGGGCGGAAGTGTTCAGTCATGACGCGTAGTGCATCAGGCTCACCGCCAGCTTCAAGAAACATCGTTTGCCGGTGCATGGCGATCATATCGGCGTCCTCTGGGCCAACAGGTCGGCATTTCAGCCCGGAAAGCTCGATACGTCCATGTGGTTCGTTCATCACTGTCTCGTCGATGGTGGGTGTTGGAGAACGAAAGGCTATGGCATTCAAGCGCGCAAAGGCAATGCTTCCGACCGCAGCGGGTACTGGAGAAAGCAGGCAGTCGCTCCTTGCTTACACTACGAGCGCCGCTGTTTCTCTGGCGTATGGTGAATAACCTGGCGATCACCGACTACGAGATGGCTCCACGGCGTAGGTGGATAATTAGCCTGCTTGTCAGCCAAGGTGTACATGGCAACGAGGCCTATGAAGTCAACATGCAGCAACGGGCGGGAAGCTGGATGGGATGATTCCCGCCACGCCACTTCACACGATGGGGTAGCGCTGGAACAGCACAGTACGCTCCAGCTCATCGGTGAAGGTATGCAGAACCGGAAAGTCACCTGACTTGACGACATCAGGCACCATCAACTGAATGAATGACCACGTCACAGCCGTGGTGACTGCTGCTTGATCGGGTTCGCTGGCCAGGGTCGGCTCTGCTTTGGCGACTTGATTTTCCAATTCATGACAAGCGGCCAGTAGTTGCTGGGTGATGCGATCGACCCACGGTTGATGCAGTTTCTGGGATGGCCGCAGGTTGTGCTCATAAACAACTTGCACTGCTTTTTCGCAAGCTGCCAACCCCAGGCCTACGGTGCGTAACGCCACGGAGCGAGCCTGCGCTTGGGCCGGCAACAGCCGGGCAGCTGGGGCACTCAGCGTTTCGAAATAATCAATGATCAGTGTGGAATCCATTAGTACCGTGTCGTCATCCAGCGTCAGCGTGGGTGCCTTGACTACCGGATTGACCTGGGCAAACGCGTCAAACGAACTGAACACGGATAGAGGCTCATGCTCGAAAGGGACCCCAAGCAGGTCCAGAGAAATGGCGACCCGACGCACATAGGGCGAATCAAGCATTCCGTACAGCTTCATTGAGGGCTCTCCTTGCGTGATGGCTGTGTATTCAAGAACACTAACATTAACCTCGCCTGAATCGTTAAAACATCGGTTATTAACGTCCATAACGGTAAGCGCAGCTAAACATGTTAAGCATTCCCCTTACCAGCTGCCTGCGCAATTTCGAGGTTGTGGCCAGATTGGGCAGCCTTGCGGCCGCAGCGAAGCAATTGCATTTCACCCACTCGGCCAGGCACCTGCAGCATGATGCGCGGCCGGGTCTCGTCGCCAAGGCATTTGAATACGGCGCAGGGCGAAATGCTCATGTTGCCTCGTTTATTTATTGCGTTGCGTATATCCGTGTTTACGCATGTGTTCGTGGTTTTCGGAAGAGTGGCGGCTTGATTGGCCGGGCCTCAAGCGGTGCGCCTGCCAAGCGGCAGTGGTCCGGGCGCGGCCTGGCGGGATTCGGGTAGGGAAGATGTCGATGGCTCACGGCTCAAGCCTTAACACAGTGCGCAAGTTCCGGTTGATATCGCTCTGCGAAAGATGCAGTGGGTGATAGATGCCCTGAACGAAGTCACGGGCTTGATCCTGATAGTGTGGGTCGAAGGGGACGCCGCTCTGGCCAACGGGCAGAATGCCAATGGCCTTTTCCGGGTCTGCCATGTCGATCACCCGACGGGTCGAGGGGCCGTAGTTGACCGCCCACGGGGCCGGCCCCAGTGGGGCGGAAAAATTATTAGGCACTTCATGGCTGCCAGGCACGTCGAAGGGGCCTACGTTCAGCAGCGGTGCAAGTAGTTTTTGGCTGCCCAGAGGATGCATATGAGTCAGCAGATGCGCCTTCCCCCATCGCCACTGGGCCGGGTCCGCGCCCAGGGTCGATCGCAGGCGGCTGATCGCGGCGGTCCAGGCATGTACCACGGTATCCTCGCGGGTTTGTTTGCTGGTTGTCGAAACGGCGGTCCACCAGGGTGACCCGGCATCGGCGGCCAGACGCGGCAACGCCGCGTCGAGCAGCCTGGTGGCCAGTAGGTTCTGGAACATGCTATCGCCCAGTCTATCGTGAAAGGCGGTGAAGGCCAGGTCATAGAGAAACTCGTTGAAAACCGTGGCGCTTATCGAGTCCGTGGGGTAGTCACCGTGCCAGGCGGCCAACTGATCGAGCAACTGGCGCTGTTGCGGGTCGTCAATCGCTGTGCGCAGGATCGGTAGCAAGGGTTCGAGCACGCGCTGCGCGTAACCGGTCTGGGTGTCCAGTTGCAGGTCCTGGCTCTTTTTCACGTTCCATCGCCCGTCCTGGCTTAACCGCTGGTTCAGACGCTGACCGCGGTCCGGCAGGTTGTAGTAGCCCGCTATCGGCCGCCCGACGGGCGAGGCGGGCTGGGCGTTGGCCGAAACGATGTAGCCGCGGGCGGGGTTCTCCTCGTGCGGATTTTCACTGAACGGGTAGTAGCCCAACTTGTCTGCCTGGGCGGTGCTGCCGTCCAGGATGAAGTCCGCGACCACGCCTGGCGGGCGTATGGGCAGCGCGGCGGCTGCCCACCAGGCGATGTCGCCTTGTGCATTGGCGTACACCACGTTCAGCCCCGGCGCCCTGATAAGCGACGCCGCGCTCCGGGCCTTCGCCAGGGTGTCTGCTCGGTTAAGCGCATAGAATGCCTGCACCAAGGGGTTGGCCCCGTCCAGGTACGTCCACCACAATGCGATAGGCCGGGTGCCGGCGTTGTCGCCCAGTGCTTCATTGATGATCGGGCCATGGGGCGAACGTTTGAGCTGGAGATAGACGGGATCGGCATCGCGGACATCGATACGCTGCTGTTCTTGCTCCAGATCGACCCAGTGTCCCTGATACCAGACCTGATTGGGATTATCGGGGTTGCTCGTTTCAGCGATCAGGTCGATGTCGTCGTTCTGGAACATGGTCAGGGTCCAGGCGAACGAGTGATTGTGCCCCAGCAGCGCGAACGGCACCAGGCTCTCGTAATCGCCATACAGTTCAAAGCCAGGCGCCGATAGATGCGCTTCGTACCACACTGATGGCACCGAGAAGCGAATATGCGGATCGCCAGCCAACAACGGCTTGCCGCTCTGGGTTCGCTGTCCGGATACCACCCAGGCGTTGCTGCCTTCCATCTGGGGCAGGCCGGTGAGCGCAGTCGCTTGCGCGCTCAGTTGGGCCAGCGCCCCCAGTCCCTTCCAGTCGGCGCCCGTCAGTGCCCCGCTGGCCAGCGCGCCCTGTGGGTGCCAACTGCGGTCGAAGACATTCAGATACGATTCGCCCAAGCTGTCCTTGATGTAGGACAGCAGCGGTTCGGTACGAAAGGCCGCCGCAAAACTGTAGGCCATGTAGCCCACCACGCTGTAGACATCGGCAGGGGTGAAGGGCCGTTTGGGGATACCCAACAGGTCAAATTCCAGCGGGCGCGGGTGCTCTGCCTGGAAGGCGTTGATACCGTCCAGGTACGCCTGCAGGGCTTGCCATTCGGGGGTGGCCTGGTCGGCGTGGGCGACCTGCCAGTCCGCCTGCTCGCGGATGCGCAACGTGCGAAACAGGCGGTCGGTGGGCACCAGCTTGCTGCCCAGCACCTGGGCCAGCTCCCCGCGCGCCAGGCGGCGCAGCATTTCCATCTGGAACAAGCGATCCTGGGCCTGGGTGTAGCCCAACGCGCGGTACAGGTCCGCCTGGTTGTTGGCGTTGATGTGGGGCACGCCGCGTTCATCGAAGCGCACCGTCACCGGCGCCTGCAGGCCAGGCAGGGTCTGCTCGCCGCTACGGTGTGGAAGCTTGCCGTACACATAGATGAACAGGCTGGCGGCGATGACCACCAGCAAGGCTGAGAATGTGAGGCCGATACGTTTGAGCATGCTGGACCTGGTGCCTTGGGAAAAAGGGGAGTGCGGTTGGCTCATCGCGAACCAAGGGGTTGCGGGGCCGGGCGCAGCTTGCCCAGCATGTTGAGCAGCGGTCCGGTCATGACGGTGGTGACCACCGTCATGATCACGAACAGCGTGAAGAGATCTTTGCCGATCACGCCCAGGTCCAGGCCGACCTTCAGGACCACCAGTTCCATCAGCCCGCGCGCATTCATCAATATCCCAACCTTGATGGCTTCCTGCATCGGGTAACCGGCTACCCGGGCGCCCATGGCGCCGCCCAGCAGCTTGCCGATGATCGCCACGGCCAGTACCAGGCCCAGCAGGCCAAGACCGACCCCGGCGAAAGCCGTGGCGGTAGTGTTGAGCCCGGCCAGCGCGAAGAAGCTTGGCATCAGTACGATGACCGCCATGTGCTCCACGCGCTCGACCAACATGTCCAGCAAGCGCTGATCGCGAGGCAGGCAAGCACCGAATAGAAAGGCGCCGAATACCGCATGTACCTGCAACCACTCGGTGATGCTGCCGTAGATCATCGCGCCGCATAGCAATGCCGGAAGCAAAGTGACACGCCTCGTGGGTTCAAGGTTGGCTATCCACTTGCGCAGCAACGGGCGCAAAACCCAGAACGAAAAAACGCACAGCACCAGCAGGCCGCCCAGGCGTAAGGTCAGCACCTGCCATTGACTATCCAGTTGCAGGGTCATGGCGGTAACGGCCAGCAAGACCCAGGCGCATACGTCGCTCAGCGCCGCGGCCATCAAGGCCATCGCCCCGGTTGCGCTTTCCAGCATCTGCCGCTCCTTGAGAATGCGCGCCAGTACTGGAAAGGCCGTGACCGAAAACACGGTGGCAATAAACAGCTCGAACCCGAGCCGAGGCGCGCCTGCGGGGGCGAATGCATCGTAAAGCAATGGCGCGATCGCGATGCCCAAGGCAAACGGCAGGGCGATGCTGCAGGCGGCCACCAACAGCACGTTGCCGTGGGCGCCGGCCTGGCGACGTTCCGGCAGACGGAACTCGGCTCCCACTACAAACATGAACAGCAGAATGCCCAAGTCACTCAGCACTTTTAGCTGAGCCGTGGTGTCGCCCTGAAAGAGGGCATGCTGCAGCCCGGGGTAAAAGTAGCCCAGTACCAGGGGGCCTAATAAAAAACCCGCGATCATTTCCCCGACCACTTCCGGTTGTCCGAACTTTTTCAATACCGCCCCTGCGGTCTTGGCCGTGAAGATGATGAAAACGATGTGCAGGAAAAGCATGTGCGTACCCATGTGGTGTGTGGGAGTGTACCGGCGCACTGATGTTGACCCCAGTGTGCGGGCAAGCAGGCGCGGATCCTAGCTGAATGCCGAAGTTTGAAAAACTATCAGATCTGATAGTTATTTTTGCCGTGGCGAAGCTGCTAGATTTTGTCCGCCCTGCCGTTGTTGTCGTCTACAAACGCGGTAGGCGCTACCCATTCATCCAGGAGTAGGCCGATTATGAGAGAGCAGATTTTCACACTTATTCATCAAGCACTGGTTGAAGTTAATGCCACGCGCAAAGAGAAGATCGATCTGCAGGACAGTCAGAACCTGGCGCTGTACGGCACCGCCGGTGTCTTCGACTCCATGCAATTGGTGAGCTTTTTGGCCGCCGTTGAAGAAGGCTTGGATGATGAGTTGGGTATTGAAATATCACTGACATCGGAAAAGGCCGTGTCGCAGGCCGTGAGTCCTTTCAGCAGTGTCACTTGCTTGATTGATTTTATCTTGGCCGAGACGCAGGCGCCGTTGTTGGCATCGGCGTGAGCGTGGACATGAGGGGGTAGCTAACGTGAACGTGACCGTGCGCAAAGCGGTGAGCAGCGACATGTACCCGGTGTGCAAGTTGTTGCGTGAGTCGACGCTCAACTCCAACTGGATCGGTGTCAACGTGCGTAAGCGGATGTTTGCCGACCCTTGGTGCGGCGGTGAGGACTACTGCGGCTATGTGATGCTCGATGGCGATACCGTTGTGGGCTTCCTGGGCCTGCTGTTCACTCGTCAGCCAGCGAATGATCCACAGCAGCGCTTCTGCGAATTGCACAGTTGGTTCGTTCAGGAAGCTTACCGCAAGGAAAGCCTGAAGTTGTTACTGCCAGCCTTGTCGATGCGGAAGGTGACGTTGCTCAACTATACGCCGACGCCCGATGTTTATGATATTAGCAAGAAGTTTGGCTTTGTTGATCTGGAAACCGAACTGTTATTGATATACCCCTTGCCGAATCCACTGAACTGGCGTCGACGTTATCGATTGGAAGCCGATGCCCATCGCGTGGCGGGCTGGTTGAATGAGCAGGATAGCGTGATCTTCCATGATCATCGACAGGTGGAGTGTGAACACTTGGTGGTGGTCGATGAATTGACCGGCGAGTCATGCTACTTGATGGTCAAACGTATGACCCGGCGTTGGTTTGAACCGATTGGCCGTATTTTGTATATCGGCAATCCGGCGTTGTGCGCACGGAGTCTGGACAGCTGGCGACTTACGTTATGCATGCGGTTGCGCGTTCAATGTTTGGTGAGCAATGCCGCAGAACTTGCCGGTTGGCCGCTCAGCCTGACAAGGCGGATTAAGCGCGAAGTGCCGTCATTGATAAAGCCCGCCTCGGGAAGCCTGCCGCACACGGCGGTGAAGCCGCTATACAGCCTGCCGCTTTTAATTGGATATAAGTTGCACTGACATGATTATCTTACTGACCGGGACACGTAAAGGCGTGGGCAAGGACGTGGCGTTGCATTTTCTGGCGGCAGGCCATGTGGTTATTGGCTGCAGCCGTGGCGAGGGCACCATCGAACATGAACGCTATCGCCACTTCAGTCTGGATCTAAATGATGCCGGCGCCGTGCGGCACATGCTCAAGCATATTCGCCTGGTCCATGGCCAATTGGACGTGCTGATCAATAACGCAGGGGAGGCCAACATGGCGCCGTTCCAGCTGACCCCACCGGAAACCATCCAAGGGGTGTTTGGCAGCAATGTGTTTGGGTTGATGAACGTCACCCGTGAAGCCGTCAAGTTGATGCAGAAAAATGCCAACCCCGCTGCCATCGTCAATATCTCCACGGTCGCGACCCACTGGGCCATTCCCGGGCAAGCGGTGTATGCGGCCAGCAAGGCGGCCGTGGAACAGCTGACCCGCACCTTGAGCAAGGAATTGGCCGGTTTCGGCATTCGCGTCAACAACCTCGTGTTGCCGCTGTATCGCAGTTCCCTGACCCGCACACTTCCCTCAGAGATCAGACAAAACATGATTGAGCGCCAGACCATTGCCCGTCCCTGCGTATTGACCGATCTGATCGGGCCCCTGGAGTTTCTCGTCTCCAGCCAATCGGCATTCGTTACCGGTGAGACCTTGAGCCTGGGCGGTGTGCAATGAGCCGCGAGGCACTGCTGGCTGCGCTGGCCGAGCCCGGTCCGCGCTTGGCCTTGTTGCACGGGGAGCAGTCCTGCAGTTACCAACAGCTTTGCTTGCGCATAGCGAACAGCCGACAGTGGCTGCGCAGCCAAGGCATCAAGCCGGGTGAGGCGGTCATTCTCAACGGTGACTACAGCGTGGGCGCCGTGGCGACGCTGCTGGCCCTTTACTTGGACCGCAACGTGGTCGCGCCCTTGGTCGACCTCAGTGACCGTGCGGTGGCCACGCTGCAGGGCGCTGCCCATTGCCAGCACCGGATCCAGGTGAGCGGCGATGAGCTGAGCCACCATTCGTTGCCAGCGCCCGGCGACGGTCAGGCGCCGGCCTACTATCGCCGCCTGGCCGAAGCGGGCCATGCCGGCCTGGTGTTACTCAGCAGCGGCAGTACCGGCGCGCCCAAGGCAATCCTGCATGATCTGGACGAGCTGATCGACAGCAAGCTGGGCAAGGAGCGCAAAAAGCCGGTCACCTTGTTGATGTTCTTGCTCTTCGACCATATCGGCGGCCTCAATTCACTGCTCAACACCCTGACGGTGGGCGGCTGCGCCGTGTTGCCGACGGACCGGGCGCCGGACGCCATTTGCGCCTTGATCGAGCGCCACAAGGTCAAGGTCATCCCCGCCAGCCCCACGTTCCTCAACCTGATCCTGATGGGGCGCCACCACGAGCAGCACGACCTGTCTTCGGTGCGACTGATCACCTACGGCACTGAAAGCATGCAGCAAAGCCTGCTCAAGCGGGTACAACAGGCGTTTCCCAAGGCCCGTCTGCTGCAGACGTTCGGCACCAGCGAAACCGGGATCAGCGCCACGGTCAGTGAGTCTTCGGCCAGCACTTTCTTCAAGCTGGCCGACAAGAACACCGAGTTCCGCATCGTCGACGGTGAGCTGCAGCTGCGGACCAAAAGCCAGTTTGTCGGTTACCTGAACCAGGCGACCGACAATGTCACCGCCGATGGCTGGTTCCGCACCGGCGACCTGGTGGAGCAGAACGAACAAGGGTACCTGCGCATTCAAGGTCGGCAGAAGGAGCTGATCAACGTCGGCGGACTGAAGGTACTGCCCACTGAAATCGAAGATGTGATGCTGCGCAGCCCGCTGATCGATGACTGCGTTGTGTATGGCGTGCCCAACGCCATTACCGGACAAGCGGTGCACATAGACGTGATGGCCAAGTCCTTCGACTGCAAACGCGCGCTCAAGCTTCATGTGCTGGAGCACCTGGGCGGTCATCTGGAAACCTACAAATTGCCGATCAAGGTCAACAAGGTCGACGAGATTGGTTTCTCCAACCGTTTCAAGAAAACCCGCGCGGTGACTTCATGAGCGACATTGTGATTCTGGGGGCGGGCCGCTTTGCCCTGGAGCTGGCCACCTACCTGCAGGAGATTGAGCCGGGGGCGACGCTGCGCCACCTGAACGTTGAAGGCGAAGCGCCGTGCGCCGCCGCGCAGGCCCAGCCTTGGCCCGAGCAGGGCTTGGATAGCCGGCACCGGTACGTGCTGGGCGTGGCGGACATCGCCATGCGCCAGGCGTTGATCGACCGCTATTTCAGTGATGGCCACCTGCAGGCGCCGAATTTTGTCCACCCCTCGGTCCGTCATCGGCTGGACCTCTCGGGGGCGCGAGGCAACGTGATCGCTGCCGACACTTATCTGGGCGTCAACGTCCGCCTCGGCTCCTGGAACATGATCAATTACCACTGCTGCGTGGGGCACCACTCGCAGCTGGGCGACAACAATTTCCTGTCGCCGCACTTCAACGCCGGTAACAGCATTTCAGTGGGTAGCCGTTGCTTCCTTGGGCTGGGGACCGTGGTCACCCCCCAGACAGTGATCCAGGACGACGTCACCGTCCAGGCCGGTTGCACCCTGAGTGAGCTGATCCCGGCGCGATCCCATTGTAGTTCCACTGCCCGTCAAAAAATAATCCAATTGGTCTAAAGGAGTAGTAAACGTATGAGCAAGTCCGCAAACGTCATTATCATGGGCGGTGGCCCGGCGGGAAGCATCGCTGCACTGACCTTGCAGAAACTGGGTCACCAGGTGACAGTGTTCGAAAAAGAGAAGTTTCCTCGCTACCGCGTGGGCGAATCTTTCCTCCCCGGCACGCTGTCGATCCTGCATCGCCTGGGTTTGAGCGACAAGATAGAGCAGGCCGGCTATGTGCTCAAGCCTTCGGCCACCTTCCTGTGGGGCAAGACCGAGGCGCCCTGGACGTTCTCGTTCAGCACTCCGAAAACCGAGGATTGGGTATTCGACCACGCCATCCAGGTGTTGCGCTCGGACTTCGACCAGATGCTGCTCGACACCTGCCGCGAGCGCGGGGTGCGGGTGTTTGAAGAAGCCGCGGTGATCGACGTGCAGGTCGAGCAGGCAGACAAGGTCGGCGTAACCGTGCGGCACAAGGGCGAAACCAGCGAGTTCAGCGCCGACTACCTGATCGATGCGTCCGGCAGCAACAGCCCGCTGGTGCGCAAGCTTGAGCTGCGCGAGTACGACGAGTTCTACAAGAGCGTGGCGCTGTGGTCCTACTTCAAGACGCCTGACCCATTCAAGAACGACCTCAATGGCACAACCTTCTCGATCACGTTCGAAGATGGCTGGATCTGGATGATCCCGCTCAAGGATGGCATCTACAGCGTGGGCACCATCGTCGACCAGAGTAAGCTGGCCGACATCAAGGCCATGGGCCTGGATGCGTTCTACGACAAGACGCTGGCCAAGAGCGAGAGGGCGCTGTCTATCCTCAACGGCGTGCAACGCTGTGAAGAGGTCAAGTTGGTGCGGGACTGGTCCTACGAGACAAAGTGCTTCTCCAGCAACCGCTTCTTCTTGTGCGGCGATTCCGCCTGCTTCACCGACCCGCTGTTCTCCCAAGGCGTGCACCTGGCTTCCCAGTCGGCGGTCAGCGCGGCCAGCAGCATCGACTACCTGATGCGCAACCCCGAGCAGAGCGAGCAAGTGCACACCTGGTATAACCGTAGCTACAGCGAAACCTACAACCAGTATCACGAGTTCCTGGCCTCGTTCTACACCTTTGCATCGTTCACTGAGCCGGAGTCGGAGTTCTGGACCAAGCGCCGCATCAGCGAGTCCGCCGACGAGCGCCTCAAGCGCAAGGAATGGTTCGAGCAGTTGGTCAGTGGTGAAAAACAGAACCGCCCGCAAATTGGCGATTTCAAGGATCGTGCCTCCACCATGATCGCCATTGGACGCCACCAGCGCGATGAGTTGACCGACGAGTTCATGGATGCTGAGCTCAACCCGGCCCGGGTGCGCTGGATTTCCGACCTCACCAAGCAGCTCAATCGCATCGTGCGCTTTGACTGGCTGGGCGATCAGGTGACCACGGCCGATTATTTCAAAATCGAGCCGCAGACCTTCACGTTGAGCCTCAAGCAGATTCTGTCCAACGGCGCTGGCAAGGACATGACCAAGTACACGGTCAGTGAGCCCATAGTGGCGTTGATCAAGGACTTGAAGGCCCAAGGTTTTGGTTACAAGGAACTGATGGTGCGCCTGAACGAAGTCGGGGAGGTCAACTCTTCACAGTTCGTCATCCGCCTGATGGAGGCCGGGCTGTTGGACGGCTACGACAAGCAGGGCCAGAAAGTGCTGGTGCAGGACCGCCTGCGTTTCGATGGGGTAGGTGTCGAATATGAAGTCTGAGTTGCCGTTCGACTGGTTGTTTCTCGCCGGAGTGGGTAACTCCGGCGATGCGCACTGGCAACGTCACTGGCAGGCCGAGCACCCGAACTCGTTGTGGCTGGAACACCAGGACTGGGACAGTCCGGCGTGCGAGCAATGGGTGACCGAGTTGCAGGCGCTGATCGCGTGCCTGCAGCGTCCGGTGGTGGTGGTTGCCCATAGCCTGGGCTGCCTGCTGTTACTGGAGTGGGCGGCTCGACACAGCTCGGACAAGGTGCTGGGGGCGTTCATGGTGGCGGTGCCTGACCCGGCCAGCGTTAATTTCCCACAGTCGGCCACCGGCTTCCGGGCGGCCGACCAGCTGGCCTGTCGCCTCAGGATGCAGGTCATCACCAGTACCAATGACCCCTACGGTGACCTTGCATACGTGCAAAACAGTGCGCGCAGCCTGGGGTGCGCCGTGGTGAGCCTCGGGGAGCTGGGGCATATCAATGGCCAGTCCCAGCTGGGGTTCTGGGACCATGGGCATCAGCTCTTGCAGGCGTTCGCCCACACGCTGAATCAGTGAGCCTGGCGCGGCGCAGGTCCCTTGGGGCCTGCGTCGTGCCCTTTCATGAGGACAATACATGTCTGCCCAAACTGCTTCTTTGCCATCCGGCGCTGAGCTTGACGCCGCCGTGACGCCCGCGCTGCAAGGCGTGGCGCTGGGGCAATGTCACCGTTTCGCCGTCCGTGGCCACCTGGAGGGGCGCGCCGTCTCGGGCGTGTTGACGCTGCAGGGCACGGCCCGATGCCTGCTGCAGCTGGCGCCGGGCGTTGCGCTCGGCCAGCAGGGACAAAGGGTGAACGTGGCCCTGTGCTTTGAGGGAGGGCTGCATCGTCCGGCGGTGCCGGTGCGTTTGCAGGGCCACTGGCTGGACCCTGCGGCAGGTAGCCTGGCCCTGGAGTGGCTGGGCCAGCGCCCAATGTGCCTGGCCGAGCGCGACCGGTTCGGGTCGTCGATCACGGCGACGGCCCGCAGCCCGTTGCTGTTCAATCGCCAACTGCAGGTGCAGGTGCACTACCTGAACCCATTCAACGGTGTATTGCAGGTCACCGGGTGGCCGATGATGGTGCTGCCGGGCATGGACCTTGAGTTGCGATTGAGCGAACGCTGGAGTGCGCCGGCGCCGGTCAAGGTCCAGGTGATGGGGTGTTACGAAGATCAAGGCCGCTACCTTTGCCATTTCCGTGTGCTGGATGCCCGTTCCAGTACCGCGGTGGCGCTGGCGTTGTTGTGCCTGCGCCCCGATTTCAGCTTCGAGGATTTACCGCCGCGAATTCGCAAAAGCGCGGCGGTGGATCGACTGATCAACGTTGCCATCGTCGAAGGCCACGCGGCGTTGGAACAGGTGCTTGCGTGCCGATTGGCAGCAAACCGGCACTATGGCCGCCTGGGCGATGTGCTGGACCCTCGCAGTCTGTGGGATGAATGGGACCCCTTCAGTATTCAGGTCAGCGCACGCCTGGGCGAGAAATGCGTGGGCGCGGGGCGAGTGGTGATCAATGGCGGGGTGCGTGAGCGCTGTGAAATCCAGGCGGCCACACCGCTGCCCGAATGGTTGTGGAATGCCGGGTTCGTGGAGATGTCGCGGGTGGCGATCCTTCCCGCCTACGCCGGGCACCGGGTGATGCTGGCGCTGCTGCGTGAACTGGGACGCATCACCCTGCATGCGCGCAGCCGCTACATCGTGCTCGATGCCATCGAGATTCTGGTGCCGATCTACACCCGGCTGGGCGCGCAGTGCCTGCCGATTTCCAAGAAACATCCCTACAGCGGGGAGACCGTGCGGGTCATGTACTTCGACATCGGGCAGTTGCTCAGTGCCTTGAACCGGCAGTTGCCGCAGTGGTTGTATGTGTTCGGCCCTACGGTGGCGCACAGTGTGCCAGCCCAGCAGGTGCCCGAGTTGGCGACCCATTTCCAGGTGTCGGCGTGGGGTATGAGGACGAAAAGAGGATTGGCCAATGGGCTCAAGAAAATCATGGGCTAGCCCCAGGACGGTGCGCCTGGTCAGTGCGCTGGTTTCGGCCACGGGGTATGCGGCCTGGGTGGCGTTTTGTGCCCGGCAACTGCCGTGGCAGGCCATTGTGCAGTCGGCGGGGGCACAGTGGTTGCTCAGCTTCGTCGCCACGTTTGCCTTCTCGGCGTGCATAAGCCGAGGGGTCGGCGCCAGCCAACGTCCAGCGGTGGCGCTGCGGGTGGCTGGCGCGGCGATGCTGGTGTATGCCGGGCTGTTGTTCGGGGTGCACTTGTATATCGGCACGCCTCACCCGCTGCTCACGCTGCTGCCCGTGCTGACGCTTGCCGGAGCCTACGCGGTGTTGTTCGCACGCCTGCAGGTGCGCCACAACTGCCAGGCCAGCCTGGCGTGAGTGCGGCGCAGCTGGTGGTATTTCCGGTTCATCGGCTGGCGGCCCCTGCGTGGCACTGCGCCCTTGACGCTGTCGATTATCAGCATGCAGGCACCTTGTGCGAGCGCCGGCGCTTGCGCTACCTCAATGCCCGGATTGCGCTGCGCACCACTCTTGCGCAGCGTTTGGGCGTCACCGCGCAACAGGTGGACCTGTACCAGGGGCTCGCCACCGGCGTATCCGTTGGCGGGCAGCCATCGCTGTTTGTCAGCCTCAGCTATGCCGAGCGGTTCGGCGTACTGGCGGTGAGCGATGCGCCCCTGGGGGTGGATGTTGAGGTGCTGCGCGCCCCGGTGTTCTGGCGCAGCGCCGTGCGGCGGTGCCTGTGCGCCAGTGAGCGGCAATGGCTTGAACGCCGGGAAGCCGCCAGCCAACCAGGCGATTTCGTCTGGTTGTGGACGCGACGCGAGAGTCTGCTCAAGTATCAAGGCACCGGGATTCGGGGCGATACCCGGTGCCTGTGCCACATAGGCGGCGAGCCTGCGCCGGCCCAGCGCAGTTTCAGCCTGGCGGGCGCCGTGGGCACGCTCACTGGGGCGATCGCCAATCAGCCAGTGGTGCCTTCGTGGTTGCCGTTGTGTCGCACCTGGTCACCCACGCGCACATTCATCTGGCGAGCGCCGCCCCAGCTCGCGCGCTGCGCTAGACCTGGATCAGCTGCATCGCCAGTGCCTTGACCACGGCAGCACTCCGGGTGGTGACGCCGAATTTTCGGCGGATGTTCTTGAAGTGGAAGTCAACATTGGCTTCCGAACAACAGCAGATATTCGAGATCTCCCAACTGGTTTTGCCAACCGCGCTCCAGCGCAATACTTCCTGTTCACGGCGGGTCAGCTTGACCGGGCCCTCGTGCAACGCCGGTTTCATCACCCTTAAGGCGGTGTGCAGGGCGGCGTCACGCAATAGCGCCAGGGCGCCCCACTGACGCCTGATCAATGCCTCGGCTTCGGCTTGATCGGCCGTGGCGATATTGAGGCTCAAGGTGCCGAATTGCCCGCCGGGCCCATGTAGGGCGAAGGTGACCCCGTTCTGCAGTCCGTGGGTCAGTCCCAGATGGCGCAGTTGTGATTGTTGCAGCGAGCCATACAGGCGATCATCCCAGATAATCGGCAGCACGCTTTGCAGGCAGTGGCGAACGATGGGGTCGATCCTGGAAAAACCAGCCTGGTCATAAGTCTCACGCCACTGCGCAGGATAATTGCCGATGACCAGTTCGCTGCCCAAATCGGCGTTGGGGCTGGCTTTGAGCCGTAGCTGAAAACGGCTGAAACCCATGTCGCGCACCTGTTCCTCCAAGCATTCCTGCAGTTCACAGCTTGAGGTAATCCGGAACAGGTCCGAGAGAGGTTCGAGTGTCAGAGCATACATGGCGTGTTCCTTTTGGGGGTGAAAATCCGCTCAGCGCCGTACAACCCTCAACGGTTGATCAGCCAAATCGAGAGCCCCACCAACACCCCTCCCAAGCCTTGCCACACTGTCAGCGGAACATCGAGTACCTCCCACGAAAGAAGCGCGGCGAATAACGGAGCCAGGAATAGATAGCCGCTGGTGGTGGCGGCGTCGGCACGCTTGAGCGCCACGAACCAAAGCCCGAACGACCCCGTGGACGCCGGGATGGCGAGCCAGACGAACCATCCCCATTGCTCGGTGGTGGTGGCGACAGGCCAGTGTTCGCCGGCAAGCGTTGCACCCGCCAGGACCGCAAGGCCACCTATAAGCATTTGCCAGAAGCTGATTGCCCAGGTGCCCATTGGCACCGGGTTATGCTTGATGATCAACGTTGCGCTGGCCCAGCAGAGCGCGGCCGCCAGGCCCAGGGTCACGCCCTGCCAAGTGTGGGCGGTGGTGGCATGGGTAAGGTCGGCGCCTACGGCCAGCGCCACGCCCCCCGCGCCGATGGCCAGCCCTGCGATGCGCATCGCCTTGAGTGCTTGGGCGTAGAACAATCGCGCGCCCAGCGCCACCCAGACCGGGTTGCTGAACAGCAGAATCGCGGCGGTTGAGGCGGATACGGTTTGCATGGCCAAAAAAAGCAGGCTCATGACGGCGGCGGTCTGTACCAGCCCGATAACGGCGATCAATGCAAAGTGTCGGGGGCGCAGATGGCGAGGGGCGAGCGACGCACGCCAGGAACGGTTGTGCAGCCTGACCAGTGGCAAGGTCGCCACGGCGGCCAGGCAGAACCGCCAGCCCACCAACATCAGCGGCTCGAAGCTCTGGTTAAGCAGGACTTTGCCTGCGACGAAACTGGACCCCATCAAGAACGTCGAGGCCGTGACGATGAGGGCGAACAGCAACCTGTCGCGCAGCGCCCGGGGGGCGTCAGTCATGGGCAGCGCCATCATTGGACCCTGATCTGCAAAGCCTTGCTGCGATTGGCCGCCACCTTGGTCAGCAACCATCTGCCGAACTTGGTGATGGGGTGTTCAGCCTTGGGTAGCAGCGCGATTTGCATGATCCCCACGCCATTGACCAGAGCCATGCCCGGCGTCAGCCTGAGCATCTGGCCTTGCTCGATAAACAGGTCCCGACCCTCCCAACTGATCCAGTGCGTGCCTTCCAGCGACTGGGTCAGGATGTCCTCGTTAAAGCGTAACGACAGTAAATGGGTCGATCGCAATGCAATCCGTATCCATTCTGGCTCGCTGGCTCTCGGCGAAAATAGTGGCATGCGCACCGTTGCGTCCTCATTTGGAGTTCATGACGGCGCGCTCGGCCAGAAAATGCTGGTGACTGCACCTGCGCTTACAGTAGATTGCGTTATGTCATTATAATATCAGTTAATTTTTTGCAGATCCGTTAGTGGAGCTTACATGTCAGCGATTCCTCCCCTTAGCTGCCTGCGCAGCTTCGAAGCGGTCAGCCGTCTGGGCAGCGTCACCCTTGCGGCTGCCGAGCTGCACGTTACGCACTCAGCCGTCAGCCAACAGCTCAAGGTGTTGGAAGAGTTGCTCGGGCTGGTCCTGTTCGTGCGAGAGGGGCGAGGCTTGAGGGTGACCGAGGACGGTCGGCTGTACTCCATGCAGGTGCGTGCTGCGCTGAGCGGTATCGCTGATGCCACACGTCAGATTCAGACCCGGCCCAAGGCGTTCGAGCTCGTGGTGGCGGTGATGCCTTCGTTTGGTTTCTGCTGGCTGTTACCACGGATCCAGCGGTTCCATGCTCGCTATCCGCACATCACCGTGCGACTGCAGGCGAGCCTGGCGATCTCCAATCTCGTCCAGGAAAGTGTCGATGTGGGCGTGCGTATGGGGCGTGGTGACTGGGAGGGGGTCAGCAAGCACTTGATGTTTCACGACGACATGATCGTGGTCGCCTCCCCAGCCTTCAACGATGGGGATTTGCCACGAACGCCGGAGCAAGTCATCGCCAGCCCGATCATCTTCACCATGGACTCCTGGCAGCCTTGGTGCGAGGCGGCGGGGCTGAGCGCTGAAGTAGCGCGCTCGGGCTTATGCAGCAATGACTCGAACCTGGTGTTGGAAGCGGTGCGGCTACGCCAAGGGGTGGCGCTGGTGCGCCGCAGCCTCGCTCATGATGCTATTGAGCGTGGAGAATTGGTGCAACTGACCGATTGCACGGTGCCTTACCCCTACCCCTACTGGATAGTGGCGCCTGACCGGGAACAGGTCGATGTCAAGCGCGAGCAATTCGTGCAATGGCTGCTTGAAGAGGCCGAACACTACCGGCAGGTGCTCAAACCCAGTGATGCAACCAGGTGAGGTCCGCCGAGATGCTCTCCCGGCGTTGCAGGCACTGGCGGCACGCTGGAAAGCTAGCGGCTATTCAAGCGTTACGCTCAGGTTTGACGGCATCAGAGCCCCCGGCGCTCAGTCTTTCACCAGGGACGAGGTGCGTTGGCGGTTGGATGAATAGGCCTCTTTCAGCATGTAGGCCAAGTACAGGGCCGACAGGACCAGCGAAGTTTGCAGCAGTCCGAGGTATTGGGTGAGCAAACCGCCCGCCAGGGTGACTGAGATGATGCCAAAGTAAGATGCGGCGTACTGGTAGGTGGCGACATGAGCCATGTCGGCGCTTGAGCAGGCGTTGACGACGTTGGCTTCGTAGTTGAAGAACATCAGTTCCCACATGAACATATAGGCAAAGTAGGCGGTGTAGCTGCTGGCCACGTTGTGCCCGCTGCTGGCGGCACACAACGTCGCTAGGCTGGCGATACTCACAAAACGCACCGCGGTGGCACTGAACGTGCGGCCTGCCTTGTTATAGAAGTAGAACGCCACCGCTGCGATCAGCGCGCCCAGGCTGCTGAGGATTTGCAGGTAACCCACGTATTCATCATTCAGGCCCAACTGGTGCGCGGGAAGCGTTACGCGTGAAATGTTGAAAAAGCCCTGGAAGACGCTGACGAACACGATGGACGCCATCAAATAGCGTTTGAGCAGCGGATTGTCTTGAAGCAGATTCGCAAGGTTGTTACTCCTGAGCAGGGTTGGCGCGTCGGGCGACTCTCTGTCTTCGATTGCCTGGCTGTCGGGCAGCATCAACGACACCACGCCGGCGATCGCAAACAGCACGGCGACGGCGCTCAGAATGATCATTGGCGTCGTCTGGCCCTTGAAGTACGCGAGCATGACACCGGCCATGCCACCCGCGATAAACTGTGCGGTCAGGGTCATGGGTACGGCGAATTTAACGTCTTCGCCCGAGAAAAAGCGCTTGATCGCGACAATCCGCGTTACCCGCTGAAGCGCATCAAGGAAGCCGATGATCAACGCCCCTGCGATGGCAATCATGGGGAACCTTGGCAGCAGCAGGAATATCCCCGTTGCGCAGGCCAGGCAGGCGGCATTGGCCAGTGCAAAAATTGGCCGTGGCGAGCCCGAAGCCGCGACTTTCTTGATGGCGACGTAGAGCAGGATAGGCACCAGCATCGGCGCGACCAGCACCGTGTCGGCGAGCAGCACATTCCCGGTTGCGTTGTAGAGGTAATAGGAGAGGTAGACATAACTGACGGTGCAGCCGGCGATGGACGCCAGGTTGATCACCCATAGCGTCACGCTTAACTTTCTGGCGTCCATGATTCGATCCATTTCAAAAAAGTGGTCGGGCAGCCGCAGCTGCCGTCCGGGTCATACGGATTCAGGCAATTGGTGCTCGAGCCCATCCAGCAGCTTGTAGGCTGACGCTTTCAGCGTACTGGCGTTAGTGCTGATCAGAAACGCTTGCCCGGCATAATTGAGTACGCCGCCGGAGAGGTCGTAAGGCGGGAAGGCCGCGCCAGGCGAAATGGATTGCGCCAGCTCGACATTTACCGACGTCTCGTGGCCGGTGAGTGCTTTCCAGTCCACCTGGCTGGGCTCGAACACCCGCGAGGACGTCCATTGGGTGCCCAGGCTGTTGCAACCGATCAAGGCAATCGAAGCCGCCGCACAGCGCGGGGGGTTCTCTTCAAAGGCGGGAATCTCGCACTCATTGCCAAGGATGATGTCCAGGAACAGGCCGACATAGTCGACGCCAAATACCTCGTCAAGCTCCTTGGCGATCGCCACGCCTCCCATGCGCGCCGCGGTTTCCAGGAAGGACACTTCACCATTGGCCATCAGCTTGAGTTCGGTATGGGTCGCGCAGTTTTGCAACCCCAGGGCATCGATGGAGCGGCTCACCCACTGCACGATCCGTTGTTTTTTCTCACTGCCCAGTACACACGGCGCCACATTGCCCAGCTCGGTGAATGGCTCGATAGTGCGCAGCCGGCTGGTCATTGCGATCGGGTAGTACTGGCCGTCGCGCACCAGGCCCTCAACGCTCAGGTAATCGCCATAACCCTCTTCCTCGTACCAGGAGTCGGTGGTCGATTCGATGATTTCCTCGGCAATCAGTTGCGGGAAACCCTGGCTTTCGCTGAACTCATGGTCACCCTGCTGACGTGTGACTTCCGTCAGGTCCAGCATTCGCATTACCGCGCTTTCGCTTTCGTCGTGGTGGCGGATGATTTGCTGTGCGATGGAACCTGCGCCGTATGCAAGCTTGATCAGGAACGGCAGGCGCAACTGACGTGTGCCTGACAGGTCATCCAACGATCTGACCGGACAGAACAAAGGTTGCGGTATGCCCGCAGTCGCCCATTTCTGGCGCATCAGAATTTTGTTGCGAGCCAGCATGACGTTGGGTCCCACCCCGCGCAGTCCCAGGGATTGAGCCATGTTCGAGACCGAGTTCAGGAGAAACTCGGCAAACGAGAACAGTGCGTCAGGGCTGATCTTCCTGGCGTAGGCGTAGACCCGCTCCATGGCGGCGTCGGCGCTCAGGCCGCTGAAGTCTTCCACATTATCGCTATAGCGTTCGATGACCTCGCGATTGTAGGCCGACACAGGGCTGACAATGCAGGTGTGGACCGAGGCGCGGTTGACCATCCTGGGGTAGAAGTAATCCAGCGGTGGGCCGCCGATTGAGTAGACGTAGAGGATTTTCTTTTTCATGGCGTTTCCTGGCGAGAGGGTCCGGGCTTAAACTGTGGGTTTGAAGGTGCAAAAGGTGTCGTTGTAGACGAAGCCGTCCAGCCCATTGGTTTTGCAGTACTGGTACAGGTCGCTAGTGCGGTTGATGAAGCCCGTGCCGTTGAAGTTGAGCGATGTGTTGCACAGCACGCCAGCGCCGAAACGGTCCCGGAAGGCACTGAGCAGGGCGTGGATGCTGGGGTTCTGCTGCGCGTTCACGGTTTGTGCCCGTGCTGTGCCGTCGACGTGGGTGATGGCGCCCAGGTCATGGTTGATGACTTTTTGGAAATACAGCATGTGGGGTGACGGGCCCTGCCAGTCGAAGTGCCGGTGCACCTCTTCTTCCAGGCAAATGGGGGCGACGGGGCGAAAGCCCTCGCGCTTTTTGATGGCGTTGAGGCGGTCGCGTGTTTGCGTCGAAAACGGCTCGGCCAGGATCGATCGATTACCCAACGCGCGTGGCCCGATCTCGCAGTTGCCCTGAGCCCAGCCAATGATGTGTCCGGTACCGATGAATTCAGCCAGTTTCGCAGGATCCAGAGGCTCGCGATGCACATCCGGCATGTGCGGTCGATCATCGACGAACGCCTGGCCGCAATACACATCCCAGCTGACCTTGGCCTTACCGGTGAGGCGGCGCATGGCATCTACGGCCGTGCCGATGGCAGAGCCGGTGTCGTTGGTGCACGGTGGCACGAAGACGTCATCGAACAGGCCACAGTCTTTCCACATGGTGTTCCAGTCGCAGTTCAAACCACAGCCACCCACCACCAGAAGAGGGTGCTTGCCCTGAGTCAGGTGTTGCTTGGCGTACTGGTAGAAGCGATCGAACAAGGCGTCCGAGAAACGCTTTGCCATGCGGGTGAAGTCAGGGTGTTCCAGCCCAATGTTGTAGTACGGCGAGTCCTTCAGGTCGTCTTTGGCCAGGCTCAGCAGAATGCTGTCGCGGTCCAGCAGGAAGTCGGTGAGTTCACGCTCCTGGGCCGTCATATCGCCGGACGCACCGTAGGAACACAGCGCCATTAATTTGCCCGGGTCCTCGAAGCGCAGCTTGCCCTTGGGCAGGGTGAACGTCGGGTCTGCCAGTGCATAGAGGAAGCCATATTTATTGCCCGGGGTCTTCATCACCGACCCCAGGTGCTGCACCCGGAGGTGCTCGTCGATGAAGTAAAAGTCACCCAATGCGCCTTCCCAGACCAACACATAGCATGGGCGACCTTGCTCATAAGGCGACAGGCCATAGGCGCACCAAATGTGCGAGCTTTCATGGCTGGAACTGAAGTATTGGACTTGCTTGCCAAACAGGTTGCGCGCTTCAACCAAGGCTTGTTCATCTGCTATGCCGTAGTAGCCGGCACCAATCGAGGCGCCCTCATCCAACGAGTTTTTACCCCAGCCGCTGATCGCGACCACGTCAGGCACCTGGTCCATCAAACCGGCCGCTTCGACGAACTGATGGGGATTGAAGGCTTCGTAGCGCGGGAAACTGTCTTTCTCGGCTTCAAACGACCACAGCAACTTTTGCTGGTCAGTGTCGATCAGGGCCACGGCACCATCGTGCCCGGGTTTCATGGAAAAAATTTGCATGGGGTCTTCCTTGGCGAATGAGGGTTGGCGTCAGCGCAGTGGATAGATCGAGTTGGGTTTTTTCGTCTTGCGTTTGAACAGGCGGCTGAGGACCTGCTTGAACGTGCCAAGAAAACCTTTGGACGCTGGCTTGCCGGCCGGTGGAAGGCCGCGGGCTCGTTTGTTTGTCATGCTGGGCTCACTGGGTAGTCAAGTGGTGGTGGATAAGCCGGGCGGCTTCGTCATAGCCGGCGTCGTTAAAGTGCACGCGGTCGACGAAGACCGTCTGTGACAGCAGGGGTGAATGCCGGTACATCAGGTTCATGTCGAAAAAGTCGATGCCCAGTCGCCGGCATTCCTGCTCGATTGCCGACGCAAACGGCGCGTGGTTTTCGGGACGCAGGATCTGGCTGAATAACCGCCAGAAGTTGTTCGGGCAACTGTCGATTGCATGGAACACCGCTTCTTCGTCCTCGGTCAGAAAGTCGCGGGTCCAATAGGCCATGGGCTGCAGTACGAAGGTCAGGCGCGCGTTGAACGGGGCAAGTAATTGCTGCCATTGCTTGAGGGCGTTGCTCACGACCCAGGCCGCCCGTTCAAGCCGCTGCGCATTGTCGGTGGCGCTGTCATCGAGGATTTTGTCTGCCGGGTTTGCCTGATTGACCTGGCCGTCCAGGTAGTGCTTGAACCGGCTTAACCACCCGACGCGTTTATCCAGGTGGGAGGCGTAAGTGTTGGTGCGCCTCTTCAGGTCGTCGTTGTACTTGCCCATGTAATGGTCGTACTCGTACGAGTAGTAATAGCGCCCATGCTCGGTGGCCAATTCGTCCGGCAGGCCTTCCAGGGTGAGGGTGTTCATGCCGCTGAACACCACCACGTTTTGGATGGCCTGAAAGCGATGTTGGTGCATCAGGAACATCACCACTTCTTGCACCGCGTTGTAGCCGCGCCCGCCGAAGTTGATCCAGGGTGCGCCGCTGTGGGCCGACAGGCGCGAGGCTACGGTCCAGTCATCAGTGGATGCGCCGGTGCCCAGGGTGGTCGAGCCGCCCACCAGAATATTCACCGGTGCGTCGACCGGCATTTGGGCGACACTCACCTGGGTATCGCGGTAGCGACTCAGGCGAAAGCCAAAGGCGTCAGTATTGATCACCTCCGAGCGATAGTTGGGATGATGGAAGAACATGGTGTAGGGCAACCAGCGCACACCCAGGTACATGAATTCATCGTATTCACGGATCTGTGGGGTCAACCGATAGACTTCCTGCACCGCAGCTTCGTGGGAAAGGGCAGCTGTTGGCATGGCGTACCTGTACGGGTCAAAGGGGTGGGCGTTTAGCCGTCGAGGCCAGGTTGAAGTAGCTGGGCAGTGACTGCTTGCGCTTCAATTGCAATGGGTCGACGAAGATCGACAGCGCAAGCCCCACCGGTAGCAGGGCGATAAACAACAGTGCCAGCACTGGCACGAGCAGATAGTTGAACAAGGTCGGCATGGTGAGCAGGTCCGGTCAGTGGGCGGGTGGTCGAGTGATCAATCCAGTTCGAATTCGGTGCGCCAATCCCCGTCGCCTTGCAGCGCCGGTTGCTGGTCTTTTTCCATCACATAGCGGCCGATGACCAAGTCGTCCATGTGCGTGCGCATGAAGCACAGATAGGCGCTTTGCGGTGTTTCGACGATGGGCTCGCCGCGCACGTTGAACGATGTGTTAATCAGCACCGGGCAGCCGGTGATGGCGTGGAAGCGTTGCAGCAGTGCGTGGAAGGCGCTGTTTGAATGTTGGTTGACGGTTTGCACGCGAGCCGAATAGTCGACATGGGTTACCGCAGGGATGTGCGAGCGCACCACCTTGAGTTTTTCGATGCCCTGCAGCGGCTTGTCGATCACCGGCGTCAAACTCACCGCGGCGCTGATCGGCACCACAAACAGCATGTACGGGCTGCTGCCGTTCAAGTCGAACCACGTGGCGGCGTGTTCTTCCAGCACGGCCGGGGCGAACGGGCGAAATGATTCGCGGTTCTTGATCTTGAGGTTCATCACACTTTGCATATTCGGGTTGCGCGGGTCACCGATGATCGACCGCGAGCCCAGTGAGCGCGGGCCAAACTCCATCTTGCCCTGGAACCAGCCGATCACCCGGCCGGCGGCGAGTTTTTCGGCGACGATCTGGCTGCGTTCTTCATCGCTGAGTTTTCGGTAGACGGCACCGCAGGCATCCAATGCTGCTTCGACCTGATCATCGTTGTAGCAACTGCCGAGCAACGAGCCGGCCATGCGGTCTGCCACCTGGCTAGGACGTACCGCCTGCCGGCGTTCGTACCAGCCGGTGTAGGCGGCCCCCAAGGCCCCGCCGCTGTCGCCGGCGGCAGGTTGCACCCAGATCGACTCGAAGATACCCGACTCCAGCAATTTGCCATTGGCGACGCAATTGAGTGCCACGCCGCCGGCCATGCACAAATGGCGGGCGCCGGTTTGCGCCTTGATGGTCTGGGCCAGCTTGAGAATAACGCCTTCCAGCACCTGCTGTACCGAGGCCGCCAGGTCAAACTCGCGCTGGGTAATCCGGCTTTCGGGTTCGCGACGAGGGCCACCGAATAGCTGGGCAAATTTGTCGCTGACCATGCAATCGCCGACGGCGTAATCGAAGTACGACATATCGAGCCAGAAGCTGCCGTCGTCTTTTACGTCGATCAAATGGTCGAGAATGGTTTTCGCGTAGACCGGGTTGCCGTAGGGGGCCAGGCCCATCAGTTTGTATTCGCCTGAGTCGACCTTGAACCCGCAGAAATAGGTAAAGGCCGAGTACAACAGGCCCAGCGAATGGGGAAAGCGGATGTCCCACAGCGGCTTCAGGTCCTTGCCAGTGCCCCACCAAGCGGACGTGGTGGCCCATTCGCCGACGCCGTCGATACACAGCACCGCCGCTTCGTCGTAGGGGCTGGCGTAGAACGCCGAGGCCGCATGGGACTGGTGATGGTCGATATAACTGATGGCAGGGCAGTGCCCGTCCGCGGTACGGCAGCTGGCAAACTCACGCTTCAAGGTACGCTTGACGTGGACTTTTTCAGTCAGCCAGGTGGGTATTTCACTCAGGAACGAGCCCATGCCCTTGATGCCGAAATTCAGATACGTCGCGCCGATGCGGCTGAGTTTCTTGTAAGGGTTTTCGTAGTAATAAATATGGTTGACCTGGGAAAGCGTGATACCTGCTTGCTCCAGGCAGAAGTCGATCGCATTGCGCGGGAATCGAGCATCTTGTTTCTTGCGGCTGAATCGCTCTTCCTGAGCGGCCGCGACAATGTGTCCATCGCCCAACAGCGCTGCGGCGCTGTCATGATAATAGGCGGAAATGCCAAGTACATAGCAAGTCACGTATGCGTCCTCGATTCAGCGAGATAAGGTTGGGGAAGGGTAAGGGGTGTTGCGTGCCCACCAGCTCTTCAGGTTCTTGTGCGGGGCGCGCAAGGCGCGATAGCCGATCCAGATGCGTTGCCACAATGCCTGGGCGCTTTCTGGCAAGTGTGCGCATTCGTCCATAAAGCCTTCGATTGCCTGCAGCGCCATGGCCGAATGGCCAGTGGCAACGTTGTCGATAGTGTTGTGCAGATCGACGAAGTGCGTGGGGAATCCGTAGTGACGCAGTTCGTCGCGCGCCTGGCGGTACGCGCCGCCCACCCCCGACATTTCCATGGCCAGGTTCAGCCCCAGGGTTTCCGGCAGAAAGTGACGTGGGAACAGCGATAGCGACAACCAGAACGTCGGCACGTCAAAATCGTCATCATCGAAACCTTCCCAGTCTACGAAGGCTTGTTGTTCGAAGTCCGGCAACTCGACGCCCATCGCCGTCATCAACTGACGATAAATGTTCGCGTGGTTCTGACGGATGTCGCCGTTGCCGATTTCATCCGAATAAATCTGGTAAAGCAGCGAGCCGGTGGGGCTGTCCAGCAGCCCAGGGGCGCACCAGTGTTGAAGCCAGGCACCATCGACGAAAATCATCGGGCACAGTGATACGGCTTCATCGATGACCTGTTCCCTCGACTTTTCGATGTCGCGCTGGCGCGTGTAAGCCTCCACCTGCCCGAGCGCCTTGGCGTCATACCAGGCGCGCAGTTGCTCGACGTCGTAAACAGGCAGTGGCAGGGTGGCGTCCTCAGGCATGGCATTGGCGCGGGTCTGGGCTAGCCAGCGTACCGCGAAAGCGCGTGCTTGCAGGCGCGCGTCCGGGAAGCGCTCGATATTGATCAACTGGTGGTACAGCGTGCGCGCGCGGATGCGTCGCGGCAGGCGCAAGGGCTCACTTATCTGCTGGCCAGGGTCGCCGGGGGACGCTGGCGCGACGTCCTCGACTACGGGTACTGTCGCAGGCGCGTGTTCGGCGAGATCATCGATCCAGTTGCGGATCACCACCAGGTCGGCGTCGTTGAAAATGCGAAACATTGGGCCTTTGAAGCTGATCAGTTCGTTGATCAACCGGCTGCGCTCAGGCTGGCCGGGCACTACCCAGCGCGAACGCCCCAAGGCGTCGACAAACCGCGCGGGGTTGCTGCGCATCAACTCGTCGAACGCCAGGCCATCGATTTTCATGTTGGCGTGATAACCCTGGGCATACTTGGCCTTGTGCCGAACCAGCCGGATCATCTGTTGCCGCGACCCTGTCCGTCCTTGTGCGACCCAGTGCTGCAGGCCTTCAAGCCATTGCTGCATGATCGCCAAGCTCAGGTTGAAACCGGCTTCAATTTCCCGGCAGGCGTCGATCAGGGGGGCGTCTGGGCTACTCAGGAAATGCGCGATGGCGTCGGCGATGACTGTGTCAAGGCGCTGCGCTTGCAGCCACTGCATCTGCTGCAAATAAGCCGTGCAGCTCAGCGCGCGGACGAGATGCGGCAGTGGGTAGACCGTTTCAAACAGCGCGGCGCCGAGCAGTTTTGCCATGTGCTTTTCAGGTCGGCTCGCCAGGCTCAGGCGCAGCTCCGTGAGGGTCCAGGCATCCGGCAGCAGGCGTGGGTCGCGCGCTGCTCGGGGTGACGAAATCGCCGGCAAATAAATGCCCTGGTGCTCAAGAAATTGGCGATACACGCGATTGGGGTTGCGGTCCAGCCGCGCCTCACCAACCTGGGAACTGTGCATGCGATGCAGCAGGCAAGACAGCGGCAGGTGTGAACGGCAGGCGCTCGAGGCACTATGCAATAGGCTGCCGTGGGCCAGCCCCTGCGGCGCATATTGACGGGCAATGAAGTCCTCGGGGCCTGTGCACGGCAGATACAGGCATGAGTCAAGGCTTGCAGCGCTGGCGCGTTCGAGGAGTGTGCTGGCGATGTGCTGGGGCGATGTAGTGTTGAGCGCGCCTGGGTCGAGCTGCAACCGGGCAGGGGCGCCAGCGAAGCGTTGTTCAATCAACGCCAGGCAGGCATCGGCGTGCTCGTGCAATGAGGGGTTGAGTTCTGCATTTAACAACATATCAACCGAGTAGCGCGGCATCTTCTGCGCTCCACTGCGAGTGCCAACGTCAGTCGGAACGTCCATGTGAATGTCCTGAAAAAGTGCGCCTGCCCTGGCGCTTACTATTGTCTTTCAATCGCTTAGCCGGTGTTGGCACTCCGGCTCGCCGCGGAATCTAGTGAGTTCGGGAATACCTCGCAACCTATCTGATCTGAGAGGTAGTAGAGGTGTTCGGGAGCGTGTTAACTAAGGGGTTGCTCAACGTTAGACATAAGGAAAACACCATGAACACTGGCGAACAGACCCCGGTCATTTTTATCAATGGCCTGATTGGAACCTTGAAATCGCAACTGAACGAGCAAGCGTATTCAGGGCGGCCAATGGCAGCCCCCGACCTGCTTGGCTATGGCTGTGAAGCTGCGCGCCAGGCGGGAGTTATCGATATTGCAACGCAGGTCGAGCACCTTGAGCAAAAAATCGCGCAGCAATTTGGTGAGCGTAAAGTACACCTGGTCGGCCATTCCGTTGGTGGGGTGGTGGCGTATCTGTTTGCCTTGCGCTACCCGGAGCGGGTGCTCGGGGTGGTCAGCGTGGAGGGTAATTTCAGTCTCAAGGATGCGTTCTGGTCTTCGTCGGTGGCGCGTGCTCCCGCCCATGAGGTTGTCGACATGCTGGCCGGCTATCGCGCGCAGCCGGACACCTGGCTCACCAAGGCCGGGCTTGCGCCCGAGGCGCCATTGCTTGAGCGCGCACAGGTATGGCTGGCGCACCAACCGGCGGATACGTTGCAGGCGATGGCCAAGTCCGTGGTGGCGATTACCGGTGCGCCAGACTATCCAGAGCAATTGCAGCGACTGTTTGAGGGCACGCCGGTGCACCTGCTGGCAGGGGGGCGCTCGGTCGCCGGTTGGGACATCCCGGGCTGGGCGCGTTCTGCCAGCCACGGCCTGACCCTGCTGGCCGATAGAGGCCATCTGATGATGCTGGAGGACCCAGCCGGTTTCGCTCAATGTCTGGCCGCGATCCTCGTACAGCTTGACCATCAGACGGCACGGACCTGGGGTAGCGGGCTGTAACAACAAGTGCGTGGGTAGCGGGCGTGTGGTGATCAACAGTCGTCACCGCGAGGCGAGCGTTGCGAGATCGAAATTTCGACGCCTCTGCTCAACCGCATGGGCGGGCTCAAGCTGGTCGACGCCATTGACGAACAGGCTGAAGCGTTCGCCCGCCAGGAGCCGGACAACTGCGGGAAACCGTGCGGCGCCATTGTGCAGGATGAGCTTTCTGGGCGGGCCAGGTTGTTGGTGCCGTAGGCGCGTGCCAGCAGCTGGTGCTTGAACGAGGCTTCCAGCGACGCACGACCGGAGGTGTAGAGCACCATCTCATCGGGCGCCAGTTGTCGCAGTTGCGCGCCCATTTCCTGATACGCCTGCTCGTCCATTTTGCTGGGTTTCAGGATGAACGTTAAAATGCCTGTTTTGAAATTCTGCCGTTGCAAGCCATAGGTCCTGCACGCCTTGGCGCTACCCGTATGGGCTCAGGCCAAAATCAGCCCCGACCTTACCGGTCCCCAGCGTAGATCAACCAAGCGATAATCCCCACAAACGGCGCCAGCATCACCAGGCTCCCGACGACCAACGCCCAGCCCCAGGCAAAGCCGCTTTCCCCCTTGAAACGCCCGCCGCTGAGCAGTTTGAGCACGTAAACGCCAAGGCGATGAGCCAATAGGTTGATCAGCACGTCAAAGATGAGGTCCATGGTGTTCCCTGCCAGCCTGTCGTTATCCTCAATGGTGCGCCTGCCCGTTCAACGAAACAGCGCCGCCAGGTTTTCCACCCACTCGGCAAGCTTCCCTTTTACATACTCAAGCGGCGCCACGCGTGGACCAATGCAACACACTTCGGGATCGGCCTTGGCGTGCCAGACCTCGATAGTGTCGCCACGGTTGTATCGGCTGATGGCCGCCATCAGTTTGGTCTGCGAATTGCGGTCCAGCGTCTCGTTCCAGGTTTTGTGAAACCGTTGCCCGTTGGCGGTATAGCTGAAGGTCAGCAAAGGCTGACCGCCGATACCGGGTTTGCCTTCAACGTAGGTGACACGGCCTTCTACCGTTGAGCCTTCTGTCATGCGCAGTACTTTGATCGTTCGCCATGCTGACCATAGAGTGCCAGCGATGGCAGCGAACACTTTAAACAAGACGAGAAATGACATCGGATGAGCAGTCCCTGCTTGCTACTGAGTGCAGAGGATTATCCAGCGCCATTCTGCCAATGGCCAGCGTAGCCGCTGCCGATAGGCTGCGCTGGCCCTGAGCCTCGCTGGAGATCTCCAGTGGGCGCACTGGCCAGCGCAGCCTGGCGGCAGCGGCTACAAGATTTGCACCGCCGCGGTATATCTGATGCATCGCGTCTTTCCGTGTCAACCGCGTCGTCTGCATCGCGGCCAAGGCCGGCTCCTACCCCGGACGGCGTAGGAGCCTACTTTAGTGCCAAGACAGTTGCCTCGTTCAACGCGACCCACTGCGCACATCCAGCGCATCACGCAGCCCATCGCCGATAAAGTTGAAGCTGGTCACCGCCAGCGCAATCGCCACCCCGGGTATCAGCGCCAGCCAAGGCGCCTGCAGCAAGTACTGCTGCGCCCCGTTGAGCAGGTTGCCCCAACTGGGCAGCGGCGGCTGAATGCCGTAGCCCAGGTAGCTGACGTAGGCTTCCAGCAAAATCGCCCGGCCCACGGTGAGGGTGGCGGCGACGATGATCGGGCCCATGGCGTTGGGCAGCAGCTCGCTGAACATCAGCGTCGAGTTGCGCAGGCCCAGGGTGCGGGCGGCCTGGATGTAGTCCTGTTCGCGCAGTGAGCGCACCTGGGCTTCCACCACCCGGGCCACTTCCATCCAGCTGGTGAGGGCGATGATCAGGGTAATCATCAGCGCCGAAGGGTGGGTGAAGGCGGCCAGCACCAGCAACAGGAAAATCGCCGGGAACGCCAGGAACGCATCCACCACGCGCATCAGCACCGCGCCGACGCGGCCGCCGTAGAAGCCGGCGACGATGCCCACTGCCGCGCCCACCAGGGTGCTCAGCAGCATCGAGCACAAGCCCACCAGCAACGAGATGCGCCCGGCCATCAGCAGCCGGGCGGCCAGGTCGCGGCCCAGCGGGTCGGTGCCCAGCAGGTGCGGGCCGGAGAACGGTGCGGCGAAGCGGGCGCGCAGGTCGATGGTCAGTTCGGTGTAGGGCAGCAGGGGTGGGCCGAGGAAGCAGGCGGCGGTGAGCAGTAGCAGAATGACGCTGCCGGTGACGGCCAGGCGGTTGCGGCAGAAACGCTGCACGCCACGGTGGCGCCACCAGCGAAGGCGGCCGGGCAGCGGTGCGAGGGCAAGGTTGGTCATGCGCGGGCCTCCTGGGTCAGGCGAATACGAGGGTCGACAAGGGCCGTCAGCACGTCGGCGAACAGGTTGCCCAGCAAGGTCAGGATGGCCGAGAGCATCAGCAGGCCCATGATCACCGGGTAGTCGCTATAGCCCAGGCTGTCGAGGAACAGGCGGCCGATGCCGGGCCAGGTGAACACGGTTTCGGTGACCAGGGCGCCGCCCAGCAGCGTTGGCACTTGCATGCCGGCCAGGCTGATCATCGGCAGCAGGGCGTTGCCCATGATGTGCCGCAGCAGCACCCGGCGTGGCGCCAGGCCCTTGGCACGGGCGGTGCGCACGAAGTCCTGGTTGACCACCTCAAGGGTGGCGCTGCGCATGTACGGGCTCCACACCGAGACGTTCACCAGTGCCAGCACCAGGCACGGCATGATCAGGTGCAGGCAATAGTCGCCCACGCTCTCGCTGCCGATGGTGAACATGTTGCCCGAGGGCAGCCAGCCCAGCTTCACCGAGAACAGGTAGATGGCCACCAGGCCGAACCAGAACGTGGGGATCGACATGGCCACCATGGCGCCCACCGAGGCAAAGAAGTCGAACGCCGAGCCACGCTTGAGCGCGCTGCGCACGCCGATGAAGGTGCCGATGATCATCGACAGCAGGGTCGAGCTGCCCATCAACAGCAAGGTGGCGAACAGGTGCTGGCCGATGATGCTCAGCACTGGCTGGTTGTCACGGTAGGAGTGGCCCCAGTCACCGCGCAGCAGGCGGCCGAGCCAGTCCAGGTATTGCACCGGCAGGGGGCGGTTGAGGCCCATCTGATCGGCGATGCGCGCCAGGGTTTCCTGGGTCATGCCGGGGGTCAGGGCGTAGTGCGACAGCGGGCCGCCCGGGGCCAGGGTCAGCACGGCAAAGCCTACCGCCGACACGATCAGCAGCAGCACCAGGCTTTGCCGCAAACGGCTCAACAGAAATTGCAGCATGGGCGTGTCTCCAAGGCAATGGATGGCGTGCCAGGACGGCACGCCGGCAAAACGCCAAGCGAGGATTTAGCTCCAGCGCCAGTCGCCGATGTTCCAGGTGTCGATGCGCACATTGATGTTGGGCACAAAGTTGTTGACCCCGGCCTTGTAGCCGCGCACTTCGGTGAACGGGAACAGCGGTAAAAACGGCAGGTCGCGGCGCACCACTTCCTGCAGCTTGAAGTAGGTGGCGCGGCGGGTTTCGGGATCGAATTGCGCGCCGCCTTCGGCCAGCAGCTTATCCACCTCGGCGCTCTGGTATTGCCAGGTGTTCTGCCCGGCGCCGCCCTTGGCCGGTATCGAGGTGGATTTGAAATAGTCGGAGGTGTCGGGGTCGGCGGCGGTCAGGTAGTTGAGGGCGACGATCACCGAGTCGAATTTCGACATCATCCAGTAGTCGCCCCACATCACCGCGGGCGGCAGGTTGGCGATGCTCATTTCCACGCCCACTTCCTTGAACGACTGCTGCAAAAACTGCTGCATCTGCTCGCGCAGGTGGTTGCCGGCGGTAGTGGAATTGGTGAACGCCAGGCGCACGCCGTCCTTGGCGCGGATGCCGTCGGCGCCTTTCTTCCAGCCGGCCGCCTCCAGCGTGGCGTTGGCCTTGGCCACGTTGTACTCATGCTTGGGCAGGTTGGGGTTGTGGTAGTAGGACTGCAGCGGCACGTAGGTCTCGGTGGGCGAGGGCAGGCCGTAATACAGGGCATCCAGGATGGTGGCCTTGTCCACGGCCAGGTACAGCGCCTCGCGCACCGCCAGTTCCTTGAACTGCGGCTTGGCCAGGTTGAAGCTGAAGCTCTCGACAGTGGAATCGTCGAAGCTCACCACGGTCTTGCCCGGCAGTTTCTTCGACTCGCCGTAGTGCTCAAGCGAGATACCCTGCAAGCCGACCACATCGATGTCGCCGGTGCTGAACTGGGTGTACATCACGGTCATGTCGGGCACGTATTTGAAGATCATCTTTTCCAGGTAAGGCCCGGGGCCAAAGTACTGCTTGTTGGCGCTCAACTCGATGAAGTCGCCGGCCACCCGACGCTCCCACTTGAACGGCCCAGTGCCGATGGGCGCGTTGTTGAAAGGCGCGTTGTTCTTGTCGGCCACGGGGCCCAGCAGGTGCTCGGGGACAATGAAGGTGTCGCACAAGATGGCGGCGTACGGTGCGAAGGGCTTGTCCATGCGCCAGGTCAGCTCGGTGGGCGACACCACGGTGAGGTCGCGCACCAGCTCGTGGCCGGTGCGCCGCCAGCTGCGGAACGCCGGGTCTACCAGCAGCTGCAAGGTGAACTTGACGTCGTTGGCGGTGAAGGGCTTGCCGTCGTGCCAGGTCACGTCGTCGCGCAGCTTCACCCGCCAGTGCAGGCCGTCGCCGGAGATGCCGCCATTGGCCTGGGTGGGCACTTCCACCGCCAGCGACGGTTCGAAGGTGCCCTTGTCGGTGATGCGGTACAGCGAATCGAACAGGCCGAACTGCACGCCGTCATCGACTTCGATGTGCAGCAGGTGCGGGTTGAACACCGTGGGCTCCTGGGAGAAGCCGATGATCATCTGCTTGTTCAGGGTCTTGTCGGCGGCCAAGGCGGCGGTGGCGCCGAACAGGCCGCCGAGGGTGCAGCCGGCGCCGGCCCATCCCAGCAGGGTCAGGGCCTGGCGGCGGGTGGGGTTGAGGAGGGTGCCTGGGGTCTTTTCAGTCATTGCTCTATTCCGTGCAAAAGGGTGGGGCAGTACTGGAAAAGGGCGGAGCACGTTATTGTTGGTGTGGTGTTCAAGGGCTCAGAAGCCGCTGATGACTTCTATTTTCGAGCCATCGCTGAAGCGCGAGAAACGGAACGGCGCGGGGTCGACGATGGGTGTGCTGCCGGTGACCAGGTCAGCCATCAGCCGCCCGGCCGCCGGGCCGATGCCGAAGCCGTGGCCGGAAAACCCGGTGGCGATGTGAAAGCCGGGCAGGCTGTCGACCGCCGAAATCACCGGCACCGCGTCGGGCGTGGCATCGATGTAACCGGCCCAGCGCTGCGCCACCTGCGCCTGGCGGAACACCGGGAAGGCGTCGGCCAGCCGGGTCAGGGCCGCGTCCGACAGCGCGCGTGACGGCTTGGGGTCCAGCACCCGGGCATATTCGAAGGGGCTGGCTTCGTCCAAGGCCCAGCGCCGTGCCATGCGTGCCTCGACAAAAAAGCGATCGGCCAGGCGCAGGCTCAGCGAGCGCCATTCCTTGCTCAGCGCCGGGACGAAATCCTTGGCGAAACGGAATGAATCGGGCACCACATCGACAATGTTCTCGTGCCCGTTGGCCACGGTGTAACCGCCGTCCTGGCGCTGGCGCACGGCAAAATCCTTGCTCCAGATAGCCTGCGTAGGGCCGCCGTGCAGGGGCTGGGTGCGCAGTACCGAGTTCATCACCTTGAGCTGTGGCAGGCGCAGGTCATTGTTGGCGCAGAACAGGCTGGACCAGGCACCCCCGGCCAGCACCACGGCGTTGCAGCGGATGCTGCCGCGTTCGGTGACCACGCCGCTGACGCGCCCGGCGAAGGTTTCAATGCCGCGCACCGCGCACTCGACGAACACCTTGGCGCCCTGATCGCGCGCGGCTTCGGCAATCGCCGGGGCGGCCTTCTGCGGCTCGGCGCGGCCATCGGCGGCGGTGTACAGCGCGCCCTCCAGGCGCATGTTCTGCATCGGCAGCAATGCCTTGAACTGGTGAGAGGAGAGCATCCGCGACTCCAGGCCGTAGCCCGCCAGGTGACGGTTCCAGCGCTCATGGTTGGCGTATTCGGTTTCGTCGGCGCAGGTGAAAATGATGCCTGCGCGGCGGTAGCCGGTGTCGCGCCCCAGGCGCTGGTCCAGGCCTTTCCAAATGTCCAGGGCATGGGCCATCAACGGCACTTCGCGCGGGTCGCGGCGCGAAATGCGCACCCAGCCCCAGTTGCGGCTGGACTGTTCATGGCCGATGCCGCCTTTCTCGCACAACGCCACGCGCACGCCGCGCTCGGCCAGTTCCAGCGCGGTGGAGGCGCCGATGATGCCGCCACCGATCACCACCACATCCACTTCATCGGGCAGGTCGTGGTCGCCGTGCACGGGTACTACATAAGGGCCGGGCATTCAGTTGGTCTCCTCAAGCGGGCATTGGGACGGCGTCACGGGGCAACGCCGGTGATACGCCGGTAAACCTTTTGCAGCAGGCGCATGGCCTGCGCATGCTCGGCATCGTCGAGCACGTGGAAGAAGGCGCGGGACTGGCGGGTGACAATGGTGGTCACGGTGGCCGCCAGTTCACGGCCGCGGTCGGTGATGTACAGCTCCTGGGCGCGGTGGTCATGGGCCGAAGTCTGCCGGGTCAGTAGGCCCTGCGCGGCCATGGTTTCGACGATGCGGCCCATGGCGGCGCGGTCCTTGAACAGCATGCGCGCCAGCACCGAGGGGCGGATGCCGGGGTGGTCGTTGACCAGCAGCAGGGTGCTGATCTTGCCCGTGCCCTGGGCCACTTCCAGGCCCTTGAGCTGGTCGTCGAGGTCCTGGGACACGGCGATGCTCAGGCTGCGAATGAAGAAACTGAGCAGGTGGCCCAGGGCGCCCAAATCGACGTGTGCCACCTGGGTGGCGGGCAGCGGCGCGGTCATGGCAGTGCTCCTCAATGGGCCCAGTCGCTGCGCGGCACAGCCGCCAGCAAGCGTTGGGTATAGGGATGCGCAGGGTGGTTGAAGACCTGATGCGGCGCGCCGGTCTCGACAATTGCGCCCTGGTGGATTACCGCCACCTCATCGCAGATGCGGCTGGCGATGCGCAGGTCGTGGGTGATGAAAATCATCGCCACCCCGGTTTCCCGCTGCACCGTGGCCAGCAGTTCGATGATCTGCGCCTGGATCGACACGTCCAGCGCCGATACCGCTTCATCGGCGATCAGCACCATGGGGTCGAACATCAGGGCACGGGCAATGCCGATGCGCTGGCGCTGGCCGCCGGAAAACTCGTGGGGGTAGCGCTCGAAGGCGCTGGCGTCCAGGCCCACCAGCTTGAGCAGTTTCAGTGCCTTGGTGCGGGCTTTTTCATAGGCCACGCCGTGGGCGTGGGGGCCGATGGTGAGGATCTTGCCGATGCTGTGGCGCGGGTTGAGCGAGGCGAAGGGGTCCTGGAAGATCATCTGGATGTAGCGCCGCAGCGGCCGGAACGCCGCTTGCGACAAGCTGCAGATGTCATGGCCGTCGAAGTGGATGCTGCCGCTGTCGCTGGGCATAAGTTTCATCAGCAGCCGGCCCAGGGACGACTTGCCCGAGCCCGACTCGCCGACAATGCCCAGTGTGCGGCCTTCGCGCAGCTCGAAGCTGACCTTGTTCACCGCCTGGACGGTGCGGCCCTTGGTGAAGAAACGGCCGGGGGTGACGTAGGTCTTGCACAGCTCGCGCACGCTGAGCACCACCGGGGCCTGGCGGGCATTCTCGCGGTTGTGCCGGGCCATGCGCGGCACGGCCGCCAGCAGTTTGCGCGTGTAGGGGTGCTGCGGGATGTGCAGCACCTGCTCGACGGGGCCCTGTTCCACCACGCGGCCTTTTTCCATCACCACCACGCGGTCGGCAATCTCCGCCACCACGCCAAAGTCGTGAGTGATGAACATCACGCCCATGCCTTTGCGCCGCTGTAGGGCGCGGATCATGTCCAGGATCTGCGCCTGGGTGGTCACGTCGAGGGCAGTGGTGGGCTCGTCGGCAATCAGCAATTGCGGGTCCAGCGCCAGGGCCATGGCGATTATCACCCGCTGGCGCTGGCCGCCGGACAGTCGGAAGGGGTACTGGTGGCGCAACTGCGCGGGGTCGGGTAGGCCCACTTCGGTCAGTAGCGCGAGTGTCCGGCGCTGCTGCTCCTGTGGGTCGTTGACGCCGTGGGCGGCCAGGGTTTCCATCAGTTGTTCGGCCACGGTCATCAGCGGGTTCAGGGCCGACAGCGGGTCCTGGAAAATGATCGACAGCGCTTGCCCGCGCAAGCCGCGCAGGGTGGGTTCGTCACAGGCCAGCAGGTTGCGGCCGTTGAACAGTATCTGCCCGTGGGTAACGGCGATGGAGGCGGGCAGCAGGCCCATCAGGGTGTTGGCGGTCACCGATTTGCCGGAGCCTGATTCACCGATGATGCACAGGATCTCGCCAGCGTTGAGGTCGAAGCTGACGTGCTCCACGGCGTGGGCACGTTCCATGCCGGCGGGCAACCTGACCGTCAGTGCCTGCACCGACAGCAAGGGGGGCGCGCTGGGGACAGCGGGGGCACGATCCATATTCCGGGTTCCCTGCGTGAGCGAGGGCAGAAAGTTGAAAAGTGACGCGGGGCACAAGCGTCGTCTGAGCGACCTTGGCTTTTACAATTAGTACCGATAGTGGATAAACACAACTATTTTTTGCGTTTTTATTAAGCCAGCGCCGGCCCTGTAGCCGCTGCCGCCAGGCTGCGCAGGCCCGCGTGAGCCCTGAAAATCTCCAGCGAGGCATGGCCCCAGCGCAGCCTGGCGGCAGCGGCTACAGGGCTGCGTCGATCACAAGGCCGGCTCCTACCACGGACAGCGTAGGAGCCGGCCTTGGCCGCGATGCTGACGCCACGGTTCCAAGACCGCCGCGGCTCCGCAGGCCTATTGCATCTCGATCGTCAAAATAGTTAATGTTGTTATTCAATATAACAACAACGGACTGCCCGCCATCATGAACCTTCGCAAACAGCTCCCCCTCCTGGCACTCACCGCCAGCGCCTGTTTGGCGCAAGCCGCCACTTACGACCCGCCCCCTCTGAAGCTGGAGCCCCTGGCGCGCTTCAGCGTTGATCTGGTGGCCCCCATCTGGGAATTGGGGGCCACCAGCGGCCAAGGCAAGCGGCGCATCATCCCCATCACCGGGGGGCACTTCGAAGGTCCGCGGCTCAAAGGCACTATTCTCGACAACGGCGCGGACTGGCAGGTGGTGACCCCTGACGGCGTGGCGATCATCGACACCCGTTACCTGTTGCAGACCGACGATGGCGCCTTGATCTATCTGCGCACCGAGGGGTACCGTTTCGGCCCCGCCGAGGTGATGAAGAAGGTCGCTGCGGGGGAGGACGTCGACCCTGGCTTGTACCAGTTCCGCATCACCCTGAAGTTCGAGACCGCCGCACCTCGCTACGCCTGGCTCAACCACACCGTGGGGGTGGGCAGTGCCATGCGCCTTGGCAATGCGGTGGTCTATGACGCGTTTGAAGTGAAGTAGGTCGTTATGCTTGTTAATTAGCGGGTTGGCCGGGCTCGCTTGCCTGAGTCGAGATCGAGACGGTCGCGCGCACTTTCGCAAACCACCAGGTCGCGAATGCCCCCAGGATGATCGTCAACACGGCCAACATTAGGATGACTGCCCGGGTGCCCAAAGGCACCGCCAGCAACGCCACCAGTAACCCTGCCAGTGGCTGGGACAGGTTGTTCAGCAGCGTGATCACGCCGACGGTCTTGCCAAAGTCCTGCGGCGGTATCACCCGCTGGCGGATAGAGCGCATGTAGACGTTGAACATCTTGTCGAAACCGACGATCAGCACAAACCCCAGCACATAGCCGCCCACGCTCGGGCTCAATGCGCTGATCACGCCCCCGATGGCGATCATTGAATAGCCGAGCCCGCCGAGCAACCGCAGGGGCAGCACAACCCGCGCCAGCACAAACAGGATCGCGATCGTCGCCACCGCGCCCGCCGCCTGCAACGCCGCATAGCTGTCCTTGCCCGCGCCGTACTGCCCGACCACCATGGCCGCCGACGTCGCCAGGGTGACACCGACGATCAGGTTGACGCCTGCCGCCAGGGTGATGATCTTCTTCAGCTCCGGCAGGGTGCGGATATGACCCGAGGCAATTCGCACCGGTTGCAGCCAGATGTCCTGATGCTGCTCGAAAACCTCCAACGTGATACGGCTAAGACGCTGCCACGCCACCATGCACAGGTCTGCCAGCAGGAACAGCCCTGCAATCAGCAGCACCACCCAATGCCAGGCCCAAACCTGCAGCAACAACGCGGCCACCAGCGGCCCGAGCACCAGCCCGGTCTGGTCAGCGATTTGGGAATAGGACAACGTCTGGGTGTAGCTGTAGTGCTGAAAAACCTTTGGCATCAGCACTTCACGGGCCATGACCCCTTGCGTGGTCAGCACCCCGCACAGCGCCGACAGCGCCACCAACCAGGCGATTCCGCCCAGGCTTGCGTACAGCACCATCGCCAGCACACACGATAAAGCCCGGACCAACTGACTGATGTGCAGCACCTTGATGGGCGGGTACTTATCGCATAGGGCGCCGCACACCGGGAAGGCGAGGAATCGCGGCAGGGACTCGGCGAAAAAGGCGAGGCCGGCCCATGAGGCGCTTTGGGTGGTCTGGAACACCACCAGCGGGACGATGAACAGCAGGATCTGGTCGGCCAGCCTGGAGAGGAACAGCGAGGTGAAGAAGGCGAGGTAATCCTTACGCATACGACGTCCTTGCGCTTGTGATCGCGCATCATACCGTAGCCGCTGCCGCCAGGCTGCGCTGGCCCTGTGCCCCGCTGGAAATCCCGGGGGGGGCACAGCGGCCAGCGCAGCCTGGCGGCAGCGGCTACCGTGCCTGGCAGGCTTCAGCCAGGCTGGCCCACCAAGCTATTGCTCACATTGCGCCCCAACACCAGCACCGTCACAAAACCACAACCCACCAGCGCCGTAGCCAGGCTCAGCAGCGCCGAAGTGCCCAACTGATCGACGATCTGCCCGCCGAAGAACGACCCCAGCGCAATGATCACCTGGAACATGGCCACGAACAGCGGCATGCCGCGTTCGACATCCTTGGGCGCTACCACGAACATCCAGATGCTGGCGCAGGCCGGGAACGCGCCGAAGGCGAAACCCCACAGTGCGATCAGCATCGCCGCGCCGGTCATGCCGGTGGCGAAGTGCGGGAACAGGGCGGTGCTGACGGCGATCATCAGCGCCACCAGCAGCAGGGTGTAACGCACGCTGCGGTTGGCGGCGAAGCCGGCGAACACGTTACCCACCACACCGGCCGCGCCGTACAGCAGCAGCAACGAGCCAATGGTGGGGCCGTCGAAGCCGGCGCTTTGCTTGAAGAACGGGGCGACGTAGGTGTAGGCGGCAAAGTGCGCCAGGCCAATCAGCAGCACCGCGATCAAGCCGATACGGGCTTGCGGGTTGATGAACAGGGCGGGCAAGTCACTGACGCGAATGGCTTTCTCGGGGGTGAGGCGCGGCAGCAAAAACATCTGCGCCAGCAGCACCGGCACGCCCACCAGAGCAGTGATCAGGAAGGTCATGCGCCAGCCCATCAGGCCGCTGAGCCAGGTGCCCACGGGCACGCCCAGCACCGTGGCCAGGGTGACGCCCACCATGATGATCGACGTGGCCTGCGCCACGCCCACACCCTTGGGCGCCAGGCGCCCGCTAAGGGCAATGGCCGTGGCCCAGAAACCGCCAATGCTGATGCCCAGCAGTACGCGCCCGAACAGCAGCAGGCTGAAGTCGCTGGCGTAGGCCACCACGCCGTTGGCGATGATCATGATCAGCGTCAGGCCGATCAGCAGGTAGCGCCGGTCCATGGCGCCAATGCCCACCGACAACAACGGGGCGGCGAGGGCGGCCATGATACCGGGCAGGGTCACCATCAGCCCGGCGTGGCCGGCGCTGATGCCCAGGTCGCTGGCGACATCGTTGAGTACGCCCACGGGCAGGAATTCACTGGTCACCAGGGCGAAAGCGCCCACGGCGACCGAGAGGATAGCCAGCCATTGTTGGCTGACGCTCTGTTGGTCATGTTCGGGGAGGCCATGAGGGGCCTGGCGGGTGCTTGGCATCGTGCTGGGTTCCAGAGGGGATGTCGCCTGCTGTAGGCGAGGGGAGGGGTGATTGGCGGCGATTATAGGGGCCGATGTCGGCAAACCGACAGGCGGCTCGTTCGATAGTTATCATTAACGTGGTCGATAACACGTTGTGTGGCGGGGCTTGGTGAGCCGTGTGTTGGCAACGCGTAGCAGCGCCTGGCTTGAAAGCGCGTCGTCTGCATCGCGACTAAAGTCGGCTCCTACGCGGTCCGAGGTAGGAGCAGGCCTTGGCCGCGATGCAGGCGACGCGATCGACGCGCTACACACCCTCCCGTAGCAAGCCGCCGCAGGCAGCAGCTACAGTGGTGCCCATTGACGTTCTGTAAGGCGGGCGAGCGTGGACAGGTTTCTGGAAATGAAAGTGCTGTTGGCCGTGGTGGAGGCCGAGAGCTTCGCCGCAGGCGCTCGGGTGGTGGGTATGTCGCCGCCCAGCGTGACGCGCGTGATCGCCGGGCTTGAGGCGCGACTGGGCACGCTGTTGCTGGCACGCAGTACCCGCAGCCTGCGCCTGACCGAGGCCGGGCGGCGCTATGTGGAGGACTGCAAGCGCATCCTGCTGGAGCTGGAGGAGGCCGAGGAATTGGCCGCCGGCGGCACCCTGCGCGCCCGGGGCAACCTGACGGTCACCGCGCCGGTGATGTTCGGCGAGTCGTTTCTGATGCCGCTGATCACCGACTACCTGGACCGGCACCCGCAGGTCACCATCAACGCCGTGCTGGTGGATCGCCTGGTCAACCTGGTGGAAGAGGGCGTCGACGTGGCCGTGCGCATCGGCACCTTGTCGGACAGCAGTCTGCAGGCCGTGCAGGTGGGCAGCATCCGCCCGGTGGTGTGCGCCGCGCCGGGTTTTCTGGACCGCGTCGGCCGGCCCACGCAGCCCGAAGAGGTCATGGCCCTGCCGGTGGTGATGTCTTCGGCCAGCAACCTGCTCACCGAGTGGCATTTCCAGCGCCAGGGGCAGGCGGTGGTCCTGCACCCGCAACCGCGCCTGCTGGTGAGTTCCAACCAGGCAGCCATCAATGCGGCGCGGTTGGGCTGGGGGTTGACGCGGGTGCTGTCCTACCAGGCGGCGCAGTGGGTGGAGAAGGGCGAGCTTGAGGTGGTGCTGGAGGCGTTTCAGACCCCGGCGTTCCCGGTGAACATACTGTACCAGGCAGACCGGCAGGTGCTGGCCAAGGTACGCACCTTCGTCGATCATTGCGCCAGCCGCTTCCTCGCCGATACGGCGTTGCAAGCCGCAGCGCTGGGCTGATGGATGGGCCGTTACCGCGAGATGCACACCTTCGTGACCGTGGCGCAGACCGGCAGCCTGGCCGCGGCTGCCCGCCACCTGGCGCTGTCGCCGGCCACGGTGATGCGCACCATCGCCGCGCTGGAGGCGCGACTGCACAGCACATTGCTGATACGCGGCCCGCGCGGCGTGCGCCTGAGCCCTGCCGGTGAACAGTTCGCGCAACGCTGCGAGCATATCCTGGCGCAGACCGAAGTGGCCGAGCGTGCCGCCGCCGGCCTGCACGCCAGTCCCGAGGGGCAATTGACCCTCGCCGTGCCGCTGCTGATTGACTCCCAGGTGTTCACCCCCATCGCGGTTGCCTATCTGGACGCTTTCCCCCAGGTGCGCCTGTCCATCCAGGCCTGTGAAGGCGTGCCCAGGCTGCTCAAGGACGGCATCGATGCGGCTATCGTGGTCGGCGCCCTGCCGGACTCTTCCGAGTTCGCCCTGACTGTGGGCAAGGCCAGGCCGATTTTGTGTGCGTCGCCAGGCTACCTGTCCCGCTGGGGGCGCCCCGGCACCCTTGACGAGCTCAAAGCCCATCGCGCGGTGGTGGTGTCGTCGACTGGTCAGGAGGCGCCGGGGCGCAACGGCGCCCACCGTGCGCTGAAAGCTGCACAGGTGCTGACCTGCACCACCCAGCGCGGCGCTATCCACGCGGTTACCTTGGGGCTGGGGGTAATCCGCTGCATGAGCTACGAGGTCCACGAGGAACTGGCCAGCGGCGCACTTGAGCCGATACTGAGCGGCTTGGCAGGCGAGGACGTGCCGGTGTACTTGAGCTATCGTCATGGCCGTCGTGCCGAAGCGAGGGTACGCTCGTTCATCGACTTCGCCGCGCCCTTGCTGCGCGATCATCCGGCCTTGCGCTAGAGGCTTTATTTCAGAAAACGGAATTATGGATTGCTCAGGGTGGTGATTCTGCTCGGCGGTGGATGGGCGCAGGATGGCTGCACTGTGTTACCACCTCCACGGAGCCACACCCATGCCAAACGCCATCAAGTTGTACCACGTTGCCCTGTCCGGCCACGCCCACCGTGCGCAGCTGATGCTGTCGCTGCTGCAACTGCCCACCGAACTGATTACGGTCGACCTGGCCAAGGGCGAGCACAAGACCCCGGCGTTCCTGGCCCTCAACCCCTTCGGGCAGGTGCCGGTGCTCGATGACAACGGCACCGTGCTCAGCGATTCCAACGCGATCCTGGTGTACCTGGCCAAGACCTATGGCACAGGCAGCTGGAAGCCCCAGGACCCGCTGACCGAGGCGCGCATCCAGCGCTGGTTGTCGGTGGCCGCCGGCCAGTTGGCCTACGGCCCGGCTGCCGCGCGGCTGATCACGGTGTTTGGCGCCGCCTTCAATGCCGAGGAGGTGATCAACCGCGCCCACGCACTGCTCAAGGTGATGGACAGCGAACTGACGAACAGCCCCTACCTGGCCGGGCCGGAACCGACCATCGCCGACGTGGCCAACTACAGTTACATCGCCCACGCGCCGGAGGGCAACGTCTCGCTGCAGGACTACCCGCACGTTCGCGCCTGGCTGCAGCGCATCGAGGCATTGCCAGGCTTCGTGCCCATGCCGCGCACCGCAGCGGGCCTGCAAGCCCACTAAGCGATCGAGGAGCCCGCGCCATGAACCACCTGCCAAAATCACCCTGGCATGCCGGGGAGAAGACCCTTCAGCAACGGTTCCTCGCCTCGGAGCGCATGGACGAAATCGGGCCACGGGTGATCCGTGACTACATGCCCGACCAACACCGCGATTTCTACCACCAGCTGCCCTTCATGCTGGTGGGCGCGGTGGACGCCGACGGTCGCCCCTGGGCCACGGTGCTGGAAGGGCCGGAGGGCTTTGTCAGTTCCGCCGACCCTTACCACCTGCACCTGGCCGTGCAGCCTGATCCGCAAGACCCGGCCGCGCCCGGGCTGCAGGCGGGACACGCCATCGGCATGCTGGGCATCGAGCTGCACACCCGGCGCCGCAACCGCATCAATGGCCTGATCCGCCAGGCCTCGGCGGGGGGCCTGGAAGTGGAGGTGGAGCAGTCCTACGGCAACTGCCCCAAATACATTCAGGAGCGCGCCTATACCCGCCTGCCCGAGCCTGAAAGCGGTGTCCCTGCGCGACAGGACTTCACGGCATTGACCGAGCACACCCGCGCCCTGATCGCCGCCGCCGATACCTTTTTCATCGCCAGCTACGTCGATCATGACGCCCAGCAACGCTCGGTTGACGTCTCCCACCGCGGTGGCCGTGCCGGCTTCATCGACGTGCAGGGCAACCGCCTGACCATCCCCGACTACGCCGGCAATCTGTTCTTCAACACCTTGGGCAACCTGCAGGCCAACCCCGTGGCCGGCCTGCTGTTCATCGACTTCACCAGCGGCGACCTGTTGCAACTGACCGGGCGCACCGAGTTGCTGCTCGACAGCCCCTTGATCAAGGCCTTTGAAGGCGCCGAGCGGCTGTGGACCTTCGAAGTGCTGCACGCCGTGCTGCGCCCGGCGGCGTTGAAACTGCGCTGGCAGTTCCACGACTATGCCCCCACCAGCCTGGCCACCGGCACCTGGGCTGAAACCGGCGAGCGCCTGCGCCAGGCCGAGCAGCGCCGGCAGTGGCAGCAATGGCGGGTGACCCGGGTGCAACAGGAAAGCAGTGACATCCGTTCGTTCTACCTGCAAGCGCCGGACGCTGCAGTCGTCGCGTTCATGCCGGGTCAGCACTTGCCGATGCGCCTGGGTGATCAGGCGTTGGTCAGAACCTACAGCCTCTCCAGTGCCCCGGCCGACGGCCACCTGCGTATCAGCGTCAAACGCCAGGGCGCGGCGTCGCATTACCTGCACGACCGGGTGCAGGTGGGTGATCTGCTGGACGTGCGCCCGCCGGTGGGCGGCTTCACGCTGGTCGAGGACACGCAACGGCCGGTGGTGTTGCTGGGGGCCGGGGTGGGTATCACGCCGATGATGTCGATGGCCCGGCAGCTGGTGGCGCAGAACCTGGGGCAGGGCAGTGCGCGCGCGATTCATCTGTTCCAAAGCGCACGGGCCCTGGCGGAGTTGCCCTTTCAGGCAGAACTGGCCCAGTTACAGCAAAACCCGGCGGCGCTGTTGCACATCCACCGCGCCCTGAGCAGCCCGGGGTCGGACGCGGTGCTGGGGCGCGACCACCAGATCGCCGGCCGGTTGACCTTCGCCGAGGTAAAGGCGCGGCTGCCGCTGGATGACTACGACTTTTACCTGTGCGGGCCGGCTGGTTTTCTGCAGGATTTGTACGACGGCCTGCGCAGTATCAACGTGCCCGATGCGCGCATCCACGCCGAAGCGTTCGGCCCCTCGGCCCTGCGCCGCCTGCAAAGCGCCGCGCCGCCTGCCGCGCCGCAACCGCCAGCGGCCAGCGTGCCGACACCGGTTTACTTCAATGCTTCCACCACCGAAGCGCGCTGGGCCCCCGGGGATGGCAGCCTGCTGGAGCTGGCCGAACGCCGCGGCCTGAACCCCGAGTTCAGTTGCCGTGGTGGTTCGTGCGGCACCTGCAGCACCCGGCTGATCAGCGGCAGCGTGCATTACCCCACCCCACCGGCGCAGATGCCGGAGGCGGGCCGGGTGCTGATTTGCTGTGCGATACCGGGGCAGAGTGAGGAGGGGATGCAGGCATTGGTGCTGGATCTGTAGCGGCAACCGTCTTGAAATGGCGTCGTGTGCATCGCGACCAAGGTCGGCTCCTACGCCGTCCGTGGTAGGAGCCGGCCTTGGCCGCGATGCACACGACGCGGTTTTTCTGGATTACGGCGTCGATGCCATCGCGAGCAAGCTTTGCTCCCACAGTGGTGCGGCTTATAGCGGTGGTTGCTTCCCCACTGTGGGAGCAAAGCTTGCTCGCGATGGGGCCTGCCTGGCGCAAACGGGAGCAAGGTCGAGCGCGACCCCGGTTGCTCCCACAGGACGCTGTAGCCGCTGCCGCCAGGCTGCGCTGGCCCTGTGGTGCACTGAAAATCTCCAGGGTTCACACCGGCCAGCGCAGCCTTCGGCAGCGGCTACAGGCTACGATCAGAAATCGAGGGTGGTCGAGAACTTCACCAGCCGCGGATCGCCCTGGGTCAGGTAACCGCCGTTGGCCGAGGCCCAGTAGTTCTTGTCGGTGAGGTTTTCGACGTTGACGCGCAAGGTCACGTCCTTCTGCGCCACCTTGAGCTGATAGCGGGCACCCGCGTCGAAACGGTTCCAGGTCGGCAGGCTAAGGTTGTTGGCGGGGTCGGCGTACTGGCCGCCGGTGCGCAACATGCGCGCGTTCAGCGCCAGGCCCGGCACCCCCGGTACGTCCCAGTCCGCGCTGGCATTGAGGGTGAAGGTCGGAACGCCAATGGCATGGTTGCCGTCGTTGACGCCGTTCAAGGTGCCGTTGACCTGCGAGCTCATGCGCGTGCCACCGGCCATCAGGCGCAGGCCGTCGATGGGTTCGCCGAAGAGGCTCAGTTCGATGCCTTTGTTGACCTGGTCACCCTCACGCACGTAGACGTTGCCTTGCACATACCCGTCCGTGGGCTTCTCGATGCGGAACACCGCCAGATTCGCGCCGACCTTGCCGAAGTCCAGCTTTACCCCCGCTTCGCTCTGCTTGGTGCGACCAGGCGGGAACATTTCGCCGGCGTTAAGAACGTCGCTGCCCGAGGCGGTCGGCCCTTGCGCCAGGCCTTCAATGTGGTTGGCGTACAGCGACACGTATTCGGTGGGTTTGTAGACGAGGCCGTAGACTGGCGTGGTGATGGTTTCGTCGTAACGCGCGTTGCGGCTGCCGTCGTAGGCCGCGCTGGTGCCACCTTTGTAGGCATAGCCTTGCACCAGCATCTCCTGACGGCGCACGCCCGCAGTCACTAGCAGGCTGTCGTCGAATAATCCGAACGTATCCGACAGCGCAAGGCTGCGGGTGCGGGTCTTGCCGGTAACGCCCGGGTCGCTGAGGTCGCCACCCACCAAGTAACTAGTGGGCGGTTTGGTCAAGTCCAAGGGGTTATAGATATTGGTCGCACCGCTGGCCGCGCCGTAACGATAGAAATTGAACGCGTTACGCTGCTGCGCCCACAACTGCGTCGCCCCCAGGCTAACCTGATGGCTCACCGGCCCGGTGATAAAGTGCCCATTGAGCCCCGCCATGACCGTGGCGTTGTCCTCATCATGGGGAATCTGCGAGCCGCTGATGGTCGCCGCCCCAGTGCTGGCATTGGTCAGGGTCGGGGTGCCGTAAAAGCCATTCTCGCGGGTGTGCTTGGCACCGGCGGCCAGGTACGCCGTCCAGCTGTCATTCAAGTCCCAGTCGCCCCGCACCATGCCGAAGGTGTCTTCGGTGTCTTCCCACGACCAGTCCTGCCCGTAGTTCTTGCTGGCGTCCGGCGCCGACGGGATGCCAGTCAGCCCGGTGCCCAGCTTGACGCTGTTGCGCAGGTGGGTCAGGTGCTGCTTCTGGTAACCGATATCGGCAGACAGGCGAAAGTCATCGCCCCGGTAATCCAGCCCCAGGGTAACCAGCTTGGTGCGCTGGTCCTGATCGTCGATGGCCGTTTCACCTTCGCGCTGCATCAAATTCAGGCGTGCACCGAAGCGGTTGTCCTCACCAAAGCGTTGGCCCAGGTCCAGGTGTTCACCCCTGCGGCCGTCACTGCTGATGTCCTGGGTGTAGCGGCGGATCGGCGCATCAGTGGCGCGCTTGGGTTGCAGGTTGACGCTACCACCCAGCCCTGAACCGGTGGGGCTCACCCCATTGATAAACGCGTTGGGCCCCTTGAACACCTCCACCCGGTCGAGCGCCTCGGTGCCGATGATCTGCCGCGGCAGTACGCCGTACAGGCCGTTGTAGGCGATATCGTCACTGTTGAGCGGCAACCCGCGAATCACGAACACCTGCGACTGGTTACCGCTGCCGTAGGACTGGCGCACCGACGGATCGTTGGCCAGCACATCGCCGATGTCCTCGGCCTGCTGGTCCTCGATCAGCTTGGCGGTGTAGCTGGTCATGGTGAACGGCACGTCCATGAAATCCTGATTGCCCAACAGCCCCATCTGCCCACCACGCGCCACCTGGCCACCGGCATACGCGTCCGGACGGGTGTCCGGGTGGCTCTTGATCGTGTCCGAGTCGATGGCCGTGGCATCAAGCTCGATCGGCTCGGCGGCGTTGGCCGTCACACTGGTGCAGCAGCACAGGGCGAGCAGGGTAGGGCGCAAGGGAAATGGGCGAGGCATGGGCGGTTCCTGGACGGTATTGATGTTCCACAGTGCCGGTCCGTGGCAATTGCGAGTGATTCTCGGTTGCCGATACTAACAGCGGTGATTGCAAATCGTTATCGATTATTTGCGTTTCGTCTCATGCTTGATACAGATACTGGGTTGTCTTGAATGGGTGTGCTCAAGCGTGGGGCGCAAGCGGCTTTTTTCATCGATCGGTACGCGACCATCGGCTGTTTTGTACTGTTGATCCATCCAGTGGTTGACGTTATTCTGTCAGGAGAACATTTGTACTCTACTCACTGGCAAGCCAATGCTCATGACCGACGACCTTATGGATTCCACCGACCAAGCGCCTTTCCCTTCGCCGCTGGAATTGCTGGAACACCGCTGCCAGTTGCTGGCCAACGAGTTGGATGAAACCAACGCCGAACTGCGCGCCTGCCGTCAGCGCATCGCTGCGCTGGTGACCATGCATGGCTGTGACAGCAATGAAATTGCTCGGCTCAGGCGTGAGTTGGTGGGGCGTGCGGGGCATTGATACATCCTCGAACCAGAGCCTGGCCGTCACCGTAGCCGCTGCCGCCAGGCTGCGCTGGCCCGGTGCCTGGCTGCAAATCTTCAGGCTTCACATCGGTCAGCGCAGCCTGACGGCAGCGGCTACGGCGCGGGGCTTGCTTTGCGTTTACGCACCTGGCGTGGCAACCTCGGCCAAAACCATCAAAGTCGCCCCAGCCCCATGCCCGACTTCGCTCTGCGCTTCTTCAAAGGCCTATCCCCGGCAGGTCATGTTTCATGGCTGGCGTTGCTGTTGATATTCCCACTGGTTGACTGGTACACCGGTACCCCCGACATGACCGACAGGCCTCTGGCCCACAGCGAAGGCCGTATCGTCTGGGTGGGTACGCCCAAAGGCGGTTATGACCTGGAACTGCAACCCGACGAGACCGTCAGGCAGTACCAGAAAGTGTTTATCAGGGGGGACCGGAGCACCGTGGTTGCCCGGGATCTGCTTGAGACGGGCCAGCGGATCCGCGTGGATCGCTACGGCGACCTGGTCAACAACTGCTGGGTGGGCGACAAGCAGGTCTGTGTGTCCAGGTGCACCAGCGACCTGCAGTGCAAGCAGACGCAAGCGGCCTTCGACAGCCAGGTGTTGCCGTGGGAAATTGGCCTGACGATATTCGGCTATCTCTTCACGCTGACGTGGGTAGCCTGCGGCGGACAGATCGGCCTTGCACGGAAAAACTCCAGCGGCGCTCGTTAGCGCAGGCGTGGGAAGGACGCCATGTGCGCCTGCTAAGGCAACCAATTCCCCCCAGCCGCCAACTGCGCCCGCTTCGCCGAAATCGGCGACAACACCGGCGGCGTATCCTCAATATGGATGTAAACGAAGTAGCGTTCTGGCGGGCTCAGCACAATGCGGTGCACCTGAAACGGCATCCCCTCTGACCTGGAGCCCGATGCCGTGCGGTCCTTGAGAATCATCACCTGTGAAGGCGTAAGCCCCGCCTTGATCAGCGCCTGGGTGTAGGGCTCCTCGATGCCTGGCCCCATTCGATGTTTGTGCTCCGCATTGGCGCGGCGCAGGCTGGCGATAAAGGCCCAGACAAACAAGATCGCAAAGGTCAGTAACAGCAGCCGCAAGATCATGATGTGTCCTCCCTGAACATGATTACATCGTGCCAGCTTCCCTCTTGGGGCGGCAATCTCGCGATCATGACCACACACGCTATGTGTCGGGAATCACAAACAATTTTCGGTAGTAAATGAGTGTTATTTGCAATACTGTGGCTGCCATCCTTGGACTGGCCCGCCCCGGCAGGGCCCTCGACACCCACCGGACGGTGCCCTTCAGATGACGCGATTTACCCAGTTTTTGCTTGTGATGTTCTTCTCGGCGGCAGCAGCGACGACCGCTTTCGCGCGCCCCGACCTGTCGCTGCCCACCACCCCCAACATCGCCCAGCGAGGCTCATCGTTGTACCGCTTCACCCAGCTTGACCTGGACTCGGTGGACGCCAAGCGGCACTACCGCATCTGGGTGGGCGTGCCCAAACAAGCGGCGCCAGCGGCGGGCTATCCGGCGCTGTACATGCTCGATGGCAACGCGGTGCTGGCCAGCCTGGACGACCAGATGCTGGGGCAGGTGGACAGCAAGTCGTTGCCGGTGCTGGTGCTGATCGGTTACGCCGTGAATGCGCGGTTCGATGTGGTGGCGCGGGCATATGACGATACGCCCAGGTTGCCGACAGGCGCGGCCATGGCGGATGGCAGGCCTAGCGGCGGGGCGGATCAGTTTGCCGAACTGATCGAACAGCGGGTAAAGCCGGCAGTGGCCGCTTTGGCGAAGGTCGATCCGCAAAGACAGACGCTGTGGGGGCACTCGTTTGGCGGGTTGTTTGCGTTGCATGTGCTGTTCACCCGTACCCAGGATTTTCAAGCGTACGCGGTGGCGGACCCTTCGGTGTGGTGGGGGGAGGGGGTGTTGCTGGGTGAGCAGCGCAAGCTGGCGCCTGCCAACCCCGTACGCCTGTTGATGATGCGCGGGACGGCGCCGAAACTGGAGCGCGGCCCGGCCGGGGCCAGTGAGGTGTCACCTGAGGCCGCGCGCGAATTGGCCAAAGGCTTGGCGGGGCGGGCGAATGTGGCGGTGGATTATCAGGAACTGATGTTGAGCCATGGGGCGATGTTCAATGCGTCGCTGGTGCCTGCATTGCGCTTCGCTGCAGCGCAGTAAGCCCCCAGAAGGCCGAGAAACCGTGTCGTCTGCATCGCGGCCAAGGCCGGCTCCTACCTCGCACGGCGTAGGAGCCGGCCTTGGCCGCGATACAGACGACGCGGTTGCCGCCCCAAACCACGGTCTCCTGTGGGACCGGGCGCCAGCTCGGGAAGCAGACGACGCGGACAGCCTGGCACACCCTTCCCGAGCTTCGCCCGGTCCCACAGGGTATGCCATTGCGGCAAAGTCGCTCGCGATAAAGGCAACGCGGTCCGCCGGATACACCGCCTCAGCCTCCAACCGCACCTGCCGTAACTTCATCATAAAACCTGAACGTAAAGTTAATGGCGCAACGCCATCAACCCCATTACCCTGCGCTCCGCTTGCATCGTCCAAGCCGTGGCAAGGAGCCCGTCGTTTCGATTCCTGGCCGCGTCGTCCTCCAGCCAGGAATCGTTATGTTGTCCCGTCTTTTCGCGCTGTGCGCGCTTACGCTACTCGCCGCCACCCTGACCGGCTGCATCACCCAACCCGCCGCAGACGTCAGCGGCCCGCTGCAACCGCACCCCGGTGAGCCCGTCGCCTACCTGGTCGGCGCCATTGGCCCCCTCAACGCCGCCAGTGCCAGCTGGCAAGACCAGCGCCTGCTGTTGCGCAAACGCGGTTCCGAATACGGCGCCGCAGCGGTGTGGCATCACCAGCCCACCATCTTCACGCCCCAGGACGTCAAGGACAGCGGTAGCGCCAGCGTCTTCGTGATGGCGCTCAAGCCCGGCGACTACGAACTCTACGACGCGCCATTCTCCACCCTGGACTACGTCCCCGGCGTGGGCACCATGGCGCGCTCCCAGGCACCGCGGGAAAAATTCAACCTGCCCCTGCGCCTGGAAGCCGGCAAGGCCTACTACCTGGGCGAATTCCGTTCGTACTGCTTTGCGGCCGGTTGCGCCTACCTGTGGCGCGACCAACTGCACCGCGACCAACCCTTGGCTCAGCGCCAGGTCCCAAGCCTGCCCACCTTGCAGGCCCTGCCGTTGAACCTCAACAACGCCCGCCCTTACATCGTCCCGGCCGAGCACATAGCCCCATGAAAAACACCTTGATTGCCCTGGGTTCCACCCTGCTGGTCGGTTGCGCGGCCACCAACACCTTGCCCGAGCGCCCGGCGCCCGACGGCCAGGACTACCTGGCCCCCATCAACGTCATGGTCGACTCGCCCCTGGACGCCGCCAGCGTACGCAACAGCCTGCGTGAAACCGGTGTGTTCCGTACCGTCCAGTCAGGCGGCGGGGCGCCTGGCGGCTACAGTGTGCAGGCGCGCATCAACACCACCCGCGACATCTCCACGCCCCTGATCTTCCTCGGCGCCGCCACCCTGTTCCTGATACCGATACCGCAAACCTACGACACCCAGATCGACTACACCTTGCTGCACGACGACGTGGCGCTGAAGCACTACCACTACCGAAACGTCACGCGCAAATACACCTGGCTGCTGGACCAGGGCGGCGAAATGAAAGGCCAGAACCTGGACCGCATCAGCCAGGCGTTCGCCGCCGACGTGCAGCATGATCACCTGATGCCCAGCGTGGGGTACGCCCAATGAAGCGCCTGATGGCCATGGCGCCGCTGGCGCTGATACTGGGTGGCTGCGTCACCAGCCTGGGTCCGCTGGACTACAAGGCGCAGCAACAATACGTGCCCGTCAGCCTGATGCTGCCGGCCCCATACCTGCGCATTCAAGAGCAATACCAGGCCGAACTGGTCGACGCCCTCAAGGGCACCGGCGCGTTCTCGTTTCTGGATGGTGGCTACAACCCGCATGGCTACAGCCTGCAGATCAAGGAAAGCCAAGAGACGCCCAACCTGGCGATAGGTATATTCGGGGCCCTGTCGCTGTTAACTCTACCGTTGCCGTACCACTACCATGACGGCTTGACGGGCGATATTTATCACGATGGGCACTTGCTCAAGCACTACAGCTACGCGCGTGACGGGTACAGCGTCTTTGCCTGGTACGTGCCGCCCAAAGGCACGATCAACAAGCGCGAAATGCTCGGGGATTTGCTGCGCGACATGGAGCGCGATCAAGTGGTGCCGTTAGTCATCGCCCCAGCCCAAACGTCAATCACCCCGTAGCCGCTGCCGCAGGCTGCGCTGGCCCTGAACCACGCTGAACATCCCCAGCGCACGCTCAGGCCAGCGTCGCCATACAGCTAAAGCATCAAGCCTGCGCCTTCACCAGCACGCCACTCTCAACCCGCGCGTCCAGAATCGAGCAGAACTTCGCGAAGTCATGCTCAGCCTCCGGCGCCACATACATCAAGTCACCGAAGTGATCTGAGTAGTCCTGAAGGTACAGCCCATCGTCGCCGTAATACTGCTGCGCGATCAGATTCCCTTCGTCACTCAGGTCTTCGTCGGTGATCTGGCCATCGCAATAGTTGAATAGAAATTCGGTAGCGCTGAGCTCACCGCTGATGACCTGGGCGACGGTTTCAGGCGCTTCCTCGCTGTGCAATTCTCCCGCCCAGCCTTTGATGAAGCACCATTTCAGGAACAGCGCGATGTGCGTGCCGCCGTGTTCCTGGGGTTGGCCTGCGGGGAAGTTGCCTTCGTAGTGCCAGCTTGCGTCGTCGTATTTCATCGACGTCCTTGGTCTGTTTTGGGGGGGGGGCTCTATTTAGCACGTTCCAGCGGGAGCGGGGTAGGGCTGGGCTGAAGGTTTCATGCGGTTTGCCCGGAGCTGCGCAATTGCCTTGAAATACCCCGTAGCCGCTGCCGCCAGGCTGCGCTGGCCCTCCCATCCACCCCCTATTCATACTGAAAAACCAGTGCCTCATAGACGCGGTTGGCTTGTGGGAGCTGGCTTGCCAGCGAGCTCTGATGCCTCAGCATTTCACTCACAAGCCCGCTCCCCTACCAGTAGAACGGCCCCCAGGCCGGATAGTGCCTACATCAACCAGTCCTACCGCTCCGCGATCAACGCATCAACCAAACCCTTCGCCCCTTCAATATGATGCAGGGTCGACCAAACCAGCCCTTTTTCTACACCTTCACCATCGGTGAGCTCATAGGCCGAGTCATAAGCACACCGCAGCAGGTGGCCCAGGTGACACAGCGCATCCTCCACGCTGATCCCCGGATTGACGCTGAAGAATGGCTGCTGTTTCGAGTCGCGCATGCCGAAGGGCAGGGCGGTTGTTTCCAGAAAATCGGTCATGATCAAAGTCCTTATGAATGTACCTGAGTAGCGGCCCTGCCGAGGTAAGGAGCAGGGGCGCCATTTGCATTGCCATCCGGTTACGTAGTTTTGCGCCAACGCCAGAAGTGCCACCAGCGCGGCGGTTTGGGCTCAGCCCCTTGAACATTTCGCCGCTCAGCTTCAAGCAGCGCGCGCTGTTTCACGAACCGTTCAGCCAGCACGAGACCGTCGGTTTCAAGGTGCCCATTGGGCAGCGTGGAGAGCGGATGACCCGTAGGAAGATTGCAAATGGGTGGATCAGGTGTTGGCTTGACCATAGTGAAGATTCCGTAGAGTTGAAGGAATCACCAACCAGTCGTGACCAAACGAATGGGTGGCAACTGTGCGAGGGTTGGTCAACCGAGCTACGGACACCTCGGCGCATCCAAAGATGCCCCGCGCACAGCCGCCATAAAGCGTCATGCGCGAAGCATGGCTAGGCAGTGTTGAAATGTTCATAGCATCAGGTGACCAAACCTGGCCGTGGGTGTGCCCGCGGCGGAGGGGAGGTTAGTAACGGGATGAGATGAACACAAGGGTGGAAATGTAAGTGGATTATACGATTGTCAGAGGGGAGGCAGGAAATTTCCTGAGAAAATTCCTGCACATCCGGGGGGCGAGAAATGCGTTTGATAACTCGGAGACTCGGCGAATGCCGGTGCCGGGACTGTAGTCTTACCTTCACTTCGGCGGCGGAAGTCGTTTGAACGTCTACTGACGATGGGTCGAAAGTCGCTCGGAACCATTGACCGCTTTCGACCCATTGCGGACGGCCAGCCCCAGCACTGTAGCCGCTGCCGCAGGCTGCGCTGGCCATCAACCACAATGGAAGTCTCCAGCGTACGCAGCGGCCAGCGCAGCCTGGCGGCAGCGGCTATGAGGGGGAACACCCGAGGCTGCTGTGTGAAAATCCGATCCAAGATTTGGTCGTTTTCCGAGTTATCTGCGGGGGAGATCCCCTTTCAGGCATCTCAGGCATAATGGAATCCATGTTCTCGGTGATCGAGATTTCAGTCTGTTAGTCATGTGAAAAAGGATTGCGACATGCAGTGGATCGATGAGGCAGGGTTAGCAAAATGGGCAAAGAGGATTGACGCTCGCGCGCACCTTCCTGACCTGATAGCTGACTTGATAAGGGCGTCCATCACCGATGCGAGTCGATTTCGATTTCCGGGCGGGGATGCTGGCCAAGTTCGAGGCTGGGATGGCGTCCTTGAGACAACTGAGCCGGCTGAGTTTGTACCCGCTGGCAAATCCAAATGGGAATTTGGGGCCGGTGCGGGTGCAAGAAAAGCCACCGACGACTACAACAAGCGGACAGGGAAAACAGATCCTGTCGAGATGGCTGAGAGCACTCTGGTGCTGGTAAATCTGGAAAAATGGGACACGCCGCGGGAGCTTCTCACGGAATGGGAAAACGAGAGGACTAGCGAGGGTAAGTGGAAGAAGGTCATTTATCTCGATGCCGTCGAGTTGGTTCACTGGCTTGATCTACATCCAGCTGTAGCGGCGCTTTACGCAAGAGACGTCTTGGGTAACGCGCCACGGAATGGCGCGCTCAGCACGGACGAGTTTTGGGAGATGTACAGCTTGCGCTTCAAGCCTCGTTTGCATGAGAAAGTTGTGCTGGGAGACCGTCAGGAGATTGCCGAAGAGTTGCTTCAAAATCTCGCTGGGCCAGCTCAAGCAATCATGCTGGGGGCTGAGACGGGTATTGAAGTTGTTGCTTTTGCTGTCGCGGCGATCCGGATGGCCCCTCCCGACATCAAAAGAGCGTTGGAGGTGAAAACTCTGATTGTCGAGACTGAGGCCGCAGCACGTTTCCTAAGCCAGCGAACAAACCTGACATTCATTACTAAAAACGATGGCGATCGGATGTCAGGTGTCCTTGCCGCTAAAGGGCCGACTTTGTCCGCAGTAACTGGGGTTCAGGCCAGAAAGCACAAGTCGCTTAAGCGATCATCAGCGACTGGAATGGTTGACGGCTTTACGGCAATGGGGATTGAGCGCGAGGAAGGGTATGAATTAGCTCACCGATGTGGGCGTAGTCTCACAATTCTGGAGCGACTCATTTCAAATCAACCCTATTCTCCGCCCGAGTGGGTAAGTAGCGCCGCTGGGATGAAGGCCGCTTTTCTAGCTGGCGGTTGGTCCATCAATCAGAAACTCGACCGGCTTTTGATGGCGGAGCTTTCTGGGATGGCGGAATACGCGGATTTGGAAGAAAAGCTGCTTCCTTCCACTATGTTGGCTGATCCCCCGTTTGATCGGGTAGGTGAATATTGGCAAGTGCGGGCCCCGGTTGATGCGTTCAGCTTCTACGGGCAATTGATTGGTGAGCAGGATTTACAGCGTTTAAAAGCTGCGGTGCTGAAGGTTTTCAGTCATGTAATAGAAGAGCCGTCTCGTGATGAAAAATTCACCCTTCATTACGTCTCCCCTGCGGACTACAGCAAATGGTTGAGAGAGGGGCTGGCGCTTACGCTCCTGATTATCGCAACGATGGACCAAGTCGGTGGGTTGTATATGAATCAGGCAACCGCCCAGCAATTTGTTGATGAAATAGTTAGTTCACTCCCTGAGTGGGGGAAGAATCACCGGACATTGGTGGGGCTATCGGATCAGACAACCCTGATCGCAGAGGCTGCGCCTAGCCCTTTTTTGACGGCCCTCGAATCTATGTTCGAGGGCGAGAAAGACAAGATCGTTGGTCTGTTTCATGACAAAGATGATTGGTTATTTGGTGCATCAGGTCCCTACATCCAGATCCTCTGGGCGCTTGAGGTTTTAGCCTGGGACCCGAAGCTTTTGAATCGAGCTGCGATCGTGTTAGCAAAGCTTGCCGAGCTGGATCCCACACCGGACTCAAACAGAGTCAACCGTCCGATCAATAGCTTGAGGGACATTCTGCTTACCTGGTCGCCCAACACCCATGCGACTCTTCGCCAGCGTATTGCATGCATCGATAGCGTGCTTTCCAAGGTTCCAGCGGTAGGATGGCAGCTTTTGGTCAAGCTGCTCCCGCGGTCGCATGACTCTGTCTCGCCGACCCAAAAACCCAAGCTTCGCGATGTTGCATCTGTAAAACCAGAGGAGCTTACTTTTGGAGTGGTCTGGGATGCACAGCATGCCGTGGTAAGTCGCGCAATCAAATTGGCTGCTGATAATGAAGAAAGGGCAATAGTGCTGGTTAACTCTTTCTCTGCCTTCAGGCCGGACGACCGAGAGGCTGTACTTGCGTTTATTGATTCGTATCTGTCCACGCATCTGTCGAACGCAGTTAGTCCGGTCTGGAGTGCACTTCAGGCGATGGTATCCAAGCACGAGTTTTATGCAGACAGTGATTGGACTCTGGAAGAGGAGGAGCGGCTGGGGATTCAATCTCTTTTGGATAAGCATCGTCCTGTCGATCCTATTTACCAGGACAAGCAGCTGTTTGATGACTGGTTGCCACATGTCGGGCGTTATCAGGGGATTACGGATTTGGAGCCTGATGTTCTAAGAAAAGAGGCTTTGGCCCGTATCCTGAAGCGCGCCGGTCCACTTGGTATACTAGAACTCACAAAAAAGGTCGCCATTCCGACGCTCGTGGCTCAGGCAATCGATATCGAGCAGATCACTCAAACAGATCTTGTCACGCTAGTTGAGGCCACGGTGATTCAGTCTCCAGTCCCCGAGTTGGCCCTCTACGCGTCAGCACTTGGCGCACAAAGATACGGAGATTCTTGGTCTCAGATTATCGAAGCTAAGATATTTCCATTGGTGCCTGACGCAGGAGATAAATGTTATTTACTGCTCGGTTGGCCGGTTACTAGCTGGACTTGGGATTTTGTTGAGTCTCAGGGGCGGGATGTTCACGAGCAATACTGGCGGCGTCTTAATATCGTTCCGAATGATGGGGCTTCGGATGATCTGATGAGGGTCGTGAAAGAGTTTCGTGCTGTGGAGCGGAGTCTTGACGTCCTATGCCTAGGGCACCGCCGGCTAGCTGAGTTTGATTCTGAGATGATTATTGCTCTGCTTTCTGAAGGGTTACGGCAGTCTGATAGTAAACAAAGTGGAACGATGCTCTCTTATTACCTCGAATCAGCTTTCAAAGAGCTTGATGGACGTGAGGATGTTGAGCCCCTTGCTATCGCACGGTTGGAGTATGCATATCTACCTGCAATTCAGGATCAGCGACGACCCTTAACTATCTATAAGCAAATGGCCGAAGACTCGGATCTTTTTGTCGAAATTCTGTCCCACGTTTTTAGAGGTAAAAGCTCGCCTGCAAGGAAGGATTTGACAGTTCGCGAAAGGAACGTAGCGAGCGTCTCATTCAGGTTGCTTTCAGCTTTCGAAACATTGCCCGGAGCTACCGCGGAGGGTGTTGATAAAGCGAAGCTTGAGTCTTGGATTGCAGATGTACGTACGGCGGCGGTTGAGAGAGATATTGCCGATATTGCGGATCAGCATATAGGTAAGACTTTCGCGCACTCCCCACGATTCGATATAGCGGCAATTTGGCCTCCGACTGAGGTTTGCATGGTCATAGAAAACCTTGCTTCACAGCAAATTGAAACCGGTTTTGAAGTTGAGTGCTTTAACAAGCGTGGCGCTTACATGAAGTCGTTTGGGGAGGGGGGGGCTCAGGAACGAGTGCTAGCAAGGCAATACTCAAGTTGGGCAGCACTGGCCGTGGAGTTCACCCGGACATCTGCCATGCTTGAAAGGGTGTCAGAGTCGTGGAGCCGGATGGCGGATAGGGAGGATCTTAGTGCGGAAGTCGACAAGCTGAAACGCTGACTTCCCGTGTCATTCTTGCGAGTCAGCTCTCCTGACTCGCAATGATTCATCAGCTATTACATGGGATACAACGGAGCGGTTAGTGGTAGATCTGCAAGCAGATTTTCCTCTTCCAGAATAAGGGGACGCTCAGCTCGATTTCGAATAATCCGCCATGGCCGCAAAGCGATTACGGGTTCCCACTCAAACAGCCAGTTGACCAAGGGATCAAAGGCGCGCCCCAGCCATCTCGGTCGCAGCCGCAGGGTAAAGGTATAAGTCAGCATCCGAGGATGCGGCATAAATATCGCGGTGCCGTAAGCTAATTATTCGATTGTTGCAGGCGTTGTAGAAGTTTTCCTAGAGGGCATCTGGGTGTTTTTGTGTCGAAGCATGTAGTGGTGTAATTGTGTGCGGGCACTTATGTTTCAAGCACTGCTATTCATATCTCAGATTGCTCCGATGAGCCAAGGGGGCTTGGATAGAACTCAGTATTCTGGCAATGCCCCATTCCCTTTACGAAGGGCTCTTTCCAAACCGAATAGAGGGTTACGCCCGCCAGCTTGAATGGGTTAGAGCTAAAAAGCCGTATTGGTTTTAGGAACGCCCCTGCTCGGCACATGCAGCCACCGAGTCATAGCTGCCGTTCTCAATGGGCGTTAGCAGCTAATCAGGCCTCAAGCAGGGGGGTGATGCAAGTTTATTTAGACGTCAGCATGATCACCAAATAGTAAAATTTTAATCTGATCGATGATCTTCGATATAGGGGTATTGCTATTTTTACTACTTTTCTGAGTCCGGAGCACGACAATGGCACAAACGATCAGCGCTAAGCCCACGGGGTCGGCAAGCGAGAAAAATTGATCAGGCATTACTGAGGTGATAGACGCAGGGATAAATTTAGCTATCACCACGTAAGTCGCTGCAGCGTAGACCATAAGGTTGTATGTTCTGAGTTGCAATGAAAGAAAGCTCTCATCTGAAGAGTATTCTCGGTGTTTTAAGCGCTCCCAAAAAGACCAGAGAAAAAATATGGCTGCATAGGTCAAGGCTACGCAGTAAAAAGGTTTGGTCGCCAGTACTATAGTAAGTAAGTAGAGTGGTAGTAGTGCGACGGTAACAATAAATCGGAGGCTTCCGAGTATTGGCTTTTTTAATACTGATTTATGATAGCCGAACCAACTAAGGAGCAAGTTTACATAGCCTACCATCACAACCGTCAATGTGAAAAGGTCAGGGATAGTGCCTTGCTTAACCCACACCAAAATGGTCTCGCCTACAGCAGCAGCGATCATGACCGCAAACATAGGGTCAATGAATTGACCCGTTGAGGGGTCCATGTTTTTTTCGCTCATATCACTTCCCTCCCTTATCTTTTTTGCATCAAACAGGCAAAGATGCTGCGTTCGTATACCTTACCGCGGACATCGTCGGGAAAGGAGATGTTTACAGCCTTGACAAGGGCAAACTGCGGAGCTACCTGTTCGGTATAAGTCACCAAGCTACAATGCATCTTTTTCAAGCCATTGGCTGAATCAAAACTAATATGTCCGTAGGGTGTTTGAGTCTGAAGCCGCTCTAGGTAATAAATGTCAGAGCTGTCGACATGTATCTTGATAAAGTGTCCCCCTGGCTTCAGCACGCGCGCTACCTCATGCAACACGCGTCTTTGATCTTCGTCGCGGGTGAAATGGCAAAGAGAATAAGCATCCATCACTAGATCATAATACTCATCGCCCCCTGGAATCCCCTCAAGTAGGTCGTGGCTCACGACCTCGACAGAACTTAAGAGTCCAGCTTTCGCAACATGTTCAAGTGTCAAAGCCACCGCTTTGGGGCAGAAGTCAAGAGCGGTGACCTGCATACCCATACTCGCGAGAAAAATGCTATTACGGCCGTTTCCGCAACCAAGATCCAAAGCCCGCTTAGCGGAAAATTGGCCTGTTTTCATCAGTTCGACAAGGGCGTGTGCTGGTGCAGCTCTAAACGATGATGGAATGGTAGGCGCTTGTTCATACTCTCGATCCCATAAGGCCTGGGCACAACGCCCGCTTGATTCAAGAGACTCTATGGTTACGTCTGGGGTTCGGGGAAGGATCATGTGATATCCCTATCTGCTAATTGCTAGTGGAATGCGTATTAATTTTTGCTGCACGGTTGTGATTGGATCGGTGTTCCAACGATCAAGATACTGGGACTACAGCGCCTTAGAAACTATCATTGCGCTGGTATCTTACGCCCTGTATGAAATTTGTGCAGCGCCCATGGAATATTGAGGGAGCTGGCTTACCTCCGAGCTTGTGTAGTCCGAAAATCTCGCTGGCAATCCAGATCCTTGACCAGAGCCCACGGTCAAAAATCCTTTTCATACAGACGCCAGTATATCGAGTACTTATTACAATGTCATTTGAGAGTTTTGTCTGTACACACCTGAGAATGTTTGGATCACCCCTAATGCAAAGACACTTGAGTGATGTTCCGGGCCGCATTATGTCTATTGTCGAACGTCAGCAACGGGTTGAAAGGGCTCAGTCGCGATTGTGAGAGGCGGGGCAGTGCCTTCCAGACATTCACTTGTCAAATGCACGCTTTTCTCGGCCGCGCTTAGCTGTTCAGTGCTACAAGCTACCCTCTACGAACAAGCGCCTAGTGACTGGCCGCTTTCATAGTGGGCAGCAGGCCCAAGTCGCTTTCAACCCAGTCTATCAATCACCCCATCCCACAGCCTGCTTCGCCATTATCCCGCTTGGCGTGCATTGCAAACGCAACGCCCAGCGCAGCCTATCGGCAGCGGCTACAGGGTTTGGCTTTATCGACAGAAAGTAGGCCAAGCCCTTCCGACCCAACCCCAAAAAGCAACCCCCCGCGCCATCGCAACCCATTCCACCCTATTGTCCCCCCTGACACCCTTCTGTACCATCTGCAAACAATTCCCATTCCCAGGCGCCCCTCACCGTGCCCACCCTCCAGCCCCCCAACCTCACCACCTTCTTCACCGCCCACCACCGCTGGCTACTGCGCCACGTCTACCAACGCCTGCGCCACCCCCAGGACGCCCAGGACACTGCCGCCGACACCTTCGTCGAGCTGCTGACCGCCCGCACCGACCCGGCCGCCATTGCCCAGCCCCGCGCCTATCTGTCCACCATCGCCAGGCGCCTGATTTTCCACCGCTTCCGCCGCAAGCAGCTCGAAACCGCTTACCTCGAACGTCTCAGCCAGCTCCCTGAAGCCCTGGCGCCATCGCCCGAGGAAACCCTAGCGTTGCTGCAAGCCCTGGAAGCCATCGAGCTCAGCCTCGGCGGGCTGCCACCGGTGGTGAAGGCGGCCTTCCTGTACAGCCAACTCGACGACCTGAGTTATGCCGACATTGGCTGGCGCCTAGGCGTGAGCGAGCGCACGGTGACGCGCTATATCAAGCAGGCGCTGCGCCATTGCTACCTGGCGGAGTTGGCCTTGTGAACACGCGCCTGGACCCCGCCGCCGAGCAGGCCATCGACTGGATGATGGACCTGCGCGCCACGCCCGGTGATGCCGCGCGCCGGCACGGTTTTGAGCAGTGGCTGGCGGCCGATCCCGCTCACTTGAGCGCCTGGACCCGGCTGCAGGAGCGGGCTGGCGCGCCATTTGAGCGGCTGCGTCGGTTGGATCAACACGCCCCCGGCCATGCGCAGCAGGCGAGGGAGGTGTTGCTGGAACCCATGGTGTCGCGCCGTTCGGTCATCCGTGGGGTGGCGGCGTTGGGCCTGTTTGGCAGTGCCAGTTGGCTGGCGGCGCGCAGCCCGCAGGGGCAAAGCTGGCTGGCTGATTTCAGTACGGGGGTAGGGCAGCGGCGCACCATCGCGTTGCCTGATGGCAGTCAGTTGCGACTTAACGCGTGCAGCGCGGTGGACCTGCGCTTTAGCGCCCGTGAGCGCTGCGTGGTGCTGCGCCGGGGTGAGGTGATTGTCGAGGCGCGGGCTGAGGCACGGCCGATGCAGGTGCGCAGTGCGCAGGCGGTGGTCAGCAGCGTGGGCGCGGGCCGGTGGATGGTCAGTCAGCAGGAGCACGCCACGGTGGCGGTCAACCTGGGGCCGGACGTGCAGGTGAAACGGGTCAATGATGGAGAACAGCATGTGCTGGGCCGCAACGAGGCGGTGCGCGTGAGTGCCAGCAGCATGGTTTCGCTGGGGCGCCAGCCGCACCGCGCGGACTGGAGCGAGGGGGTGTTCAGCGCCGTGGACGAGCCGCTGGAAACCTTGGTGGAGGCGCTGCGGGCTTATCGCGCAGGTTTTATCCGGGTGAGCCGGGACGCGCGGGATTTGCGGGTGCAAGGGGTGTTCAGCCTGGACAGGCCCGACCAGGCGCTGGAGGCGATGGCGCAGTCGCTGCCGCTGCGTATCGAGCGGTATAGCCCGTGGTTGGTGTTGATTAGTCGCGGGGTTTGAGCAATACACACCGCTTTGATGCCGAGCACACAAGGCGGGCCACTCGGTCCGACAGGCCATGGCACGTTGCAACAAATGTGGGACCGAGGGAACCTCGGGAAGCGCCGCGCGGGCGGCGCTCGATCTTGAGGACACTGGAAAAACCTCGACTAGCACCTGGCGGCCTTGATGCGATCCCCAGCGAGGATTTTCGATGAACCCGCAAGATGCCTGTCATGAAATGGCATGAAGGTTTGGAGGTGCATGCCTTGGGTTTTTTGTCGTTCTGGAGATCGAGCGCCGCCCGCGCGGCGCTTCCCGAGGTTCCCTCGGTCCCACATTTTGTTGCAACGTACCATGGCCTGTGGGATCGGCGTTGCCCGCCTTGGGTGTTCGTCATTCAAACCGAGTGAGGCGCTTTCAAATATTTTTCACCCAACCTGTCCGGTTTTCGAATCTCATTACACCTCCATCCTGACGATGACTTTTTCAGGAGCTCCCTGTGTCCCCATTTCGCCCCCACGCCCTAGCCGCTGCCATGTCCCTGTCCCTGGTGTTGCCGCTCGTAGCAACCCCCACCGCGGCCGCCAGCCGCGAGCAGGTGCTGCATTTCAAGCTGGGCGCCGACAGCCTGGCCAACACCTTGAACGCCATCGCCCGCCAAAGCGGCCGCATCGTGATGCTGGAACCGGCACTGGTGCGCGGCAAGGCGGCGCCGGCCATCACTGGCGAGCTGACAGCCGAGCAGGCCATGCAGCAGGCGTTGCGCGGCAGCGGGTTGGTGCTGCGGGTGACATCGGCGGGCAGTTACACGGTGCAGCCGGCGTCGGCGGCCGATGCCGTGGAGTTGGGCGCTACCACCATTGACGGTCAGGGGCTGGGGGCGACCACGGAGAACACCGGCGCCTACACCACGGGGTCGACCAATACGGCGACCAAGTTCGGGCTGTCGCTGCGCGAAACGCCACAGTCGGTCACGGTGATCCCCCGGCAGGTGATGAATGACCAGCACCTGCAATCGTTGAACGATGTGGTCAAGTTCACCCCGGGGCTGTCCAGCAACCACCGGGACAGTGATCGCTATACGTTTTACTCGCGCGGGTTCCAGATCCAGAACTTCGAGTACGACGGCATCCCCACCCAGGTCGCCAACGAGTCGCAGCAGTACACCAGCACGCTGCTGGACATGGCCTTGTATGACCGCGTGGAGGTGGTGCGCGGTGCCACGGGTTTGCTCAGCGGCGCGGGTACGCCGTCGGCCACGCTCAACCTGGTGCGCAAGCGTCCGACCGCCGAGGCTCAGGCGTATGTGTATGGCGAGGCAGGCGCCTGGGATCATTACCGTACCGAGGCGGATGTGTCCGGGCCGTTGACCGAGAGCGGCAATATCCGGGGGCGCCTGGTGGGGGTGTATGAAAAGTCCGATTCATTCATCGACTGGTACAAGACCGACAAGCGCGTGCTGTACGGCGCGGTGGACATGGACCTGAGTGAAGACACGCTGTTGCGCCTGAGCCTGGATTATCAGAACAACAACAGTGATGGCGTGAGCTTCGGGCATATCCCGTTGTTCAACAGTGACGGTACGTCGACCAACTTCTCGCGCTCCTTCAACCCGGGGGCGCGCTGGAGTTACATGAACAACAGCCATTACAACTTCACGGCGTTGGTGGAACATGCACTGGCCAATGACTGGAGTTTGAAGGCGTCCTACAGCCATCAGTACGCGTATCGTGACGCTACCACCGGTTCGGCCAGCCGCGGCTCGCCGGATGCGCTGACCGGGGCGGGGGTGTCGATGTACATCAACCGGCTGGACAGTTATCAGACTCAAGACAATCTGGATGTGTTCGCGACGGGCCCGTTTACCCTGGGCGGGCGCGAGCATGAACTGGTGGTGGGCAGCAGCGTGGCCTACACCCACCTCAACTATCCGACGTACGAATTGGCGACGCCCGACGTCGACAATATCTATCAGTGGGATGGCAACCCGGGCGGCAAGCCGGACTTGTCCCGTACCCAGGACAACCTTACGCGCCTCAGCCAGACGGGGTTCTACACCGCCGTGCGCTTGAAGCCGTATGACCCATTGTCGATCATCATCGGTACGCGGGTCAGTTGGTGGAAGCAGATCGATGACACCGTCGATTTCGCCAGTGGCAACAAGACCAGCGACACGGTGCAGAAGAGTGGTGTGGTCACGCCGTACGCCGGCGTGGTCTATGACCTCAATGACACGTATTCGGTATACGCCAGCTATACCAATATTTTCCTGCCGCAGACGTATTACAAGACGTCGGCGGGTACTTCACTCAAGCCGTTGGAAGGCGACAACTATGAGATCGGCTTGAAGGGTGAGTTCTTTGATGGGGCGCTCAACACCAGCCTGGCGTTGTTCGAGGTCAAGCAGAAGAATACGCCGCAGTTCGTGGGTGAGGCGGATGACGGCACTGAGATTTACCGCGCCATTCCAGGCACCACCACGCGCGGCATCGAGACGGAAATCTCCGGCGCACTGACCCCGCGCTGGAACGTGATCGGTGGCTACACCTACCGTGAGTCCCATGACGAGGACGGCAACCGGGTCGAGACCAATCAACCGATGAACCAGCTCAAGCTGGGCAGTACCTATCGTTTGCCGGGCGAGTGGGAGCGGTTGACGGTGGGCGGCAACTGGATGTGGCAGAGCGATATTTACGCGGTCAACAGCACCTTTGGCACCAAGGCGCATCAGCGTGATTACGGGGTGGTGGGGTTGCTGGCCAACTACAAGGTCGATCAGCACCTGACCTTGGGCGTGAACCTCAACAACCTGTTCGACAAGAAATACTACGACGGGTTGGGGACGTTCAATTCGGGGTCCTATGGCGAGCAGCGCAATGTGGTGGTGAATGCGCGCTGGGCGCTGTAACGGGTGGGGGGGGGGGGGCAGGGGCCTGATGGCCCCCCGCACATTGGCTGACCCACCGCGCCGCTTGTGACGCCGCCTTCGGCAGATGCTACCCCCCTGTGGGAGCGGGTTCTACCCGCGAAAAGAACGCCGCGTAATACCTGGCGGCACGTGGCGTCCTTTTCGCGGGTAGAACCCGCTCCCACTAAGAACATGCGCCACTTCATCTACCCTGTGGCAACATACAAGCTGCCCAGCCGCCACATCGTTGAGCCCCTCAAGGAACCCGCCCATGCCATACCCCATCGAGAAAAAGCTGGTCGTCGGCGTCGCCTCCAGCGCGCTGTTCGACCTGGAGGTGTCCGACGACATCTACGAAAACCAGGGCGTGGAGGCGTACCGGCTGCATCAGGAGCAGAACCTCGACGTGCCGTTCCCCAAGGGCGTGGCTTTTCCGTTCATCCGTCGTTTCCTCAGCATCAACAAGGCTTTCCCCGAACAACTGCCGGTGGAGGTGGTGCTGCTGTCGCGCAACTCGCCGGAAACCGGGCTGCGGGTATTTCGCTCCATTCATCACTACGGTCTGGACATCACCCGTGCTGCATTCATGTCCGGCCGCTCGCCGTACGAATACATCCCGGCGTTCAACGCCTCGCTGTTCCTCAGCGCCCACGAACCGGACGTGCAACGCGCCATCGATGCGAACTACCCCGCAGGCCTGGTGCTGCCCTCGCGCATCTATGACGACGAGATCGACACTGAACTGCGCGTGGCCTTCGACTTCGACGGCGTGATCGCCGATGACGAAGCCGAAAGCGTGTACAAGCAGAACGACGACCTGGACGAGTTCCAGAATTACGAGCGCTCGCACCAGGCCATCCCTCACCAGCCAGGTCCCTTGGCCGACCTGTTCCGCAAGCTGTCGCTGATCCGCAAGCTGGAAGACGACAAAATCGCCCAGAGCCCCGACTACCAGCGCATCCTGCGCATCGCCATCGTCACCGCCCGCAACGCGCCGTCCCATGAGCGGGTAGTGACCACCTTGAAGAACTGGGGCGTGTCGCCCGACGAGTCGTTTTTCCTGGGCGGGATGGAGAAGGCCAGGGTGCTGTCGATTCTCAAGCCGCACATGTTCTTTGATGACCAGCGCAGCCACTTGCAGTCGCCGGCGGGGAACCTGCCGATGGTGCATGTGCCGTTTGGGGTGGCGAACAGGGGGAGGGTGGCGGTGGCTGTACCCGATAGCAGTGGGGTAGTAGTCTGAATCAGCACATGAGCGGAGTCGGGATGATGGAATACGACGATAAACGTATTGAAGAAGCGGTGCTGGCGCTGTTGGCTGCGTTCAGCTCATCAGGGGGAAATGCCTGGAAAGGCTTTGACTTCACGGTGATGAACCGATTGCACGAGCAAGGCCTCATCGAAAACCCCGTGAACAAGCACAAGTCAGTGTGGTTGACGGAACAAGGTCAGGAGCAAGGGCGCCAGATAGCTGATCGATTGTTTGGCAAGAAGCCCTGATTAACCGTGCTTTATAGCAGTAATTGTCTTGCAACCGCGTCGTCTGCATCGCGACTAAAGTCGGCTCCTACGCCGCCCGTGGTAGGAGCCGGCCTTGGCCGCGATGCAGACGCCGCCGATTGTGGGGCGATACCACCACCCCCGGAAGTGTCATACTTCGCCCCCCACGCAATAAATGAGGCCAGGCATCGCGCCCTGGCCATGAGACCCCATGCACCCCGAACACGTTGATCTAACCTGCCCACTCTTCCTGCCCGTTACCCAGGAAACCTGCGCCAGCCTGTTGGCCGACGACGGCGCGGGCGTGCTCGCCAGCCTGAGCGACCCGGAACTGGCCGCCGTGCTGGTGATCCAGAACCTGGCCCAGGCCACGGAGAAGGATCTCAACGCCGCCGGCGCCGAAAAGGTGCTGGCCAAGCTGATCAGCTGGGCCGTCAAGGCACGGCCCCCGGCGGGCCTGTTGTCTGAAGCGCAGCGGCTGTTCGACCAGGGCAAGCTGTACTACGGCCTCGAGGCCATCAAGCAGTTGAATTTGCGGTTTCTGGAGGCCGAGGAGGTGGCGGCGCAGGCGTACCTGCTGCCGGGCGGTGAATGGGACAACACCTTCAACGTGCGCCACCACCAGCACAACGATCCCTACCACGAGCACGTGGTCACGCCCCGGCATCGCGAGCGCTGGCTAAGCGATGCCCAAGACAAGCTGGTGCGTACCTTCCGCGCCAACCTGGATGAAGACCTGCACGTGCAGGGCTACGCTGGTGTGGGCAAGAGCCATCTGCTGGGCGCGTTGCTTGAGTACCTGCGCCCCGAGACCACCCTGGTGCTGGCGCGCACCAAGAGCAAACTCGACGTACTGCGCCAGCGCATGGGCGGCGAGCGCGACAAAAGGGCAGGCTCCACTTTTGAGGCCTTCGCCTACGCGCTGCTCAAACGCTCTCGATTTGTGCCCTCGGGCAAACCGGTCAGGTTGCTCACCCGGCAGGCACTGGCCATGGAGCTCAATATCCTGGGCTTCCGCAGTTACGATGCCCAGGCCACTCTGAGTGTGTGCCTCAAGGTGCTGGAGCGCTATTGCAGCTCGCGCGACTACAGCCTGAGCGCTGCCCATTTGCCGCACTTCCAACAAGCCTTGTCGCCCCTGGACGCCAAGGTGCTGCTCGAGTATTCCAGCCGCCTGTGGACCTACTTGGACGCGACACCGGCATGGGCGGGGCAGGGCGACTTCGCCACGCTGATGATGCTCAAGCGCGCCAGCCTGGCCGGCTGCGTGGTGCCTGCGCGGTTCACCCACGTGCTGATCGACGAAAGCCAGGACATTCCTGCCTCGTTGCTGCAGATCATCGAGCGCGGCAAGCAGGTGCTGATCACCTTGGGCGACGAGTACCAGCAGGTCAAGGGCGCCACCGTGCAGCGCACCCGCGAAGTGCGGCGCAGCGACATCAGCTACTCAGTGCGCTCGGGCCGCAACGTGGAGCGCCTGGTCAACCCGCTGATTTCCCGCCACTCGGCCAAGAGCAAGGTGTACTTCGAAGGCGCCCGCAACGCCGACGTCGGGGTGGAGCACTACCCGCAGGGTTTCGTGCCGCCCGAAGGCTGCGTGGTGTTGACGGCCTCGCGCTGGGACACCATGAAATGGCTGATGCAACTCCACGATGCCCATTGCGCTTTCAGCTTCCCGACCAAGGCCGCGCAGGACGACCTGCAGCATTTCATGACCACGGCCATCGCCCTGTTCAAGCCCGGTTACTACAGCCTGGAAAGCGACAAGGGCGGCCACGCCGACTTCGACGAACTGCTCGACTGGCGCCAGGTGCGCGAGGCCAACCAGTACGATGAGTCGTTCCTGTGGGTGGAAGAGGCGTTGGCAAAGGGCTTCAACGTAGCCGACATCACCCGCCTGAATCGCTTGCAGGCCCTGCCAGGCGTCAGTTGCACGCTGATGATGGCGCAGGACGCCGGCGGCATGGAATTCGACCGCGTGCTGCTGACCCCCGAGCTGCTGACCACCGTGCAGTTCAAGGACGCCTACGCATTCGACGAGCGGATCTGCGCGGTGTACATCGCCATCTCCCGGGCGCGGCAGCAGCTGTTCATTCCCTATGATGTGGTGGAATGGATCGATTACCACAAGGCGCAGAAATTCCGCGAATTCCACGGCTACTGAGGCCGCGGGCGTGTCATGCAGTTGTCCTGGAGAAAATGCCTGGAAAGGCGTTGATTTTACCGTCATCTTATAGCCGCAACTGTCTTGAAACTGCGTCGTCTGCATCGCGACCAAGGTCGGCTCCTACGCCGTCCGTGGTAGGAGCCGGCCTTGGCCGCGATGCAGACGACGCCGTCCTGTAGCCGCTGCCGAAGGCTGCGCTGGCCCTCAACCACCTCGCAGATCTTCAGCGCACGCAAGGGCCAGCGCAGCCTGGCGGCAGCGGCTACGCAGATATCAACAGGCGCAGGATACGCCATTCCCCGATGCCGCAAGGCTGGCGCCTTCACTCAACCCAAGCCCCTCATCAAGCCACCCCGTAATCCCGCCGATCATCTCTTTCACCGCATACCCCAACCCCGCCAGGCGCACCGCTGCCCGATGCACCCCATTGCAATGGGGCCCGGCGCAATAGACCACGAACAGCGTCTGGTGCGGATACGCGGCCAGTCGCTCGGCGGTGAGGGTGCGCGTGGGCAGGTTGATTGCCCCCGGTACATGCCCTTGGGCAAATGCCTCGCTGCTTCTCACGTCCACCAGCACATAGTCCACATCGCCCCGTTGCTGGCTTTGGTGGATATCGGAGCAATCGGTTTCGAAGGCCAGGCGCCGGCTGAAATGCGCCAGTGCTTCTGATGGGCTGGCGGCGGGTATTGCGCTGATCATGCTGGGCATGGTGCTGACTCCTGATTGAAAGTGTGCCCATTGTAGGAAGCGGGTCCCTGCGGCTACAGTGGCGGACTCGACAGTGACCGGTAGTTTTCCGCCAATGTTAGATCAACCAGGTTTGGTCGCCGTGCTGGCGTATGACGGGCTGTGCACGTTCGAATTCGGCATTGCCGTGGAGGTCTTCGGGCTGCCACGGCCCGAGTTCGATTTTCCGTGGTACCGCCATCGCATCGTTGCGGTGGACCCGCCGCCCATGCGCGCGGCAGGCGGCCTGCAAGTGGTGGCCGATTTCGACTTGGCATCGCTCGACGAGGCCCACACCATCATCATCCCCGGCTGGCGTGGGCGTGACCAACCGCCACCCCAGGCGCTGCTGGACGCCTTGTGCGCGGCCCACCAGCGCGGTGCCCGATTGCTGTCGATCTGCTCCGGGGTGTTTGTGCTGGCGGCCGCGGGCCTGCTGGATGGCAAGCGCGCCACCACCCATTGGCGCTACACCGATGAACTGGCGGCGCGCTACCCCAACATCGAGGTAGACCCTGGCGTGCTGTATGTGGACAGCGGTCAATTGATTACCTCGGCCGGCAGCGCGGCGGGGATCGATGCCTGCCTGCACCTGGTCAGCCGGGACTTCGGCACGCAGGTGGCCAACACGGTCGCCAGGCGCCTGGTCATGGCCCCACAGCGCTCGGGCGGGCAAACGCAATTCATCCCGGCACCTGTTGCACGCACATCGCGTGATGAGCTGGCGTCGGTATTGGAGTGGGCGATTCGACATGCGCACAGCCCGCTGTCGGTCAAGCAGATGGCCGACAAGGCGTTGATGAGCGAGCGCACGTTTCTGCGGCGTTTCAACGACGCGACTGGCATGGCGCCCAAGGCTTGGCTGCTGCAGGTGCGCATGAACCTTGCGCGGGAATTGCTGGAAAGCAGCACGCTGAGCAATGAGCAAATCGCGGGGCGTTGCGGGTTCGCCTCGGCGGAAAGTTTTCGGGCGGCGTTTCGCAAGGCCGTGGGGCTGGCGCCCATGGCGTATCGCACGCAGTTCGGCACCGTTGAGAGGGCACCCCTGTAGCCGCTGCCGAAGGCTGCGCTGGCCCTATGCCCCACTGTAAAACTCCAGTGTTCACACCGGCCAGCGCAGCCTGGCGGCAGCGGCTACAGGTAGAGGCGTAACGGCTAGAACGCGTACACCAGCGTCGCCGTGGCGCTGCGGGGCGCGCCGTACCAGCCGCGTGAGCCAATCGCGGTGTAGTAATGCTGGTCAAACACGTTGTTGAGGTTCAGCCCGACGCTGGTCTTGGGCGTGATCGCGTAGTGCGCCATCAGGTCGGCGATGGTGTAAGCGCCTTGCGAGAAAGTCTCGCCGTTGGGCCCCGCGTTCTTGTAGTACTCACCCCCTTGCCAGCGCACGCCACCGCCCACCTTCAGTTGCGGCAGGGACTGCAGGCGATAGCTGGTGAACAGCTTGAAGGTGTCGCGCGGCACTTCGGTCAGCAGGCGCTCGTTGTCCGAGTCCTTGGCCACGGCATAGGTGTAGCTGGCGGACACCTGCCAGTCGGGCAATAGTTCACCGGCCATTTCCAGCTCGAAACCGCGGGTTTTGGTGCCGGACTCGGCGCGGAAGGCCTGGTTGCCGTCCGGCGCCAGGTTGCTGCCGTCGGCCACGGCCAGATTGTCCTGATGCACTTCGAACACGCTGGCTGCGGCGGTCAGGCGCTTGTCCCAGAACTCGCTCTTGAGCCCCAGTTCGTAGTTCACGCCTTCCTCGGGGTCCAGGTAGCGGCCACTGATGTCCTTGTTGCTCTGCGGCTTGAAGATGGTGGTGTAGCTGGCATAGGCCGACCAGTTTTCATCGAAGTCGTACACCAGGCCTACGTAGGGGGTAACAACGCCCGTTTCGCTGCGCGAGGTACGGCTGGTGATGCCCGTGGACAGCGTGGTGTCCGCCTCGTCACGGTGCCAGTCAATCAACCGTGCCCCGGTGATCAGCGACAGGTCATCGGCCAGGCTCCAGCGCACCGACGCCACCAGGCCGTCCTGGGTTTCGTCCAGCGCATTTTTCGTATCCTTGGTGTAGATGGAGTCCGGGATCGCCAGCGAGCCGTCCCAGGTGTAGATGTTGTCGATGGATTGGATGGTCCACAGCGGGTAACCGTCGTTCCGGTAGTAGGCCCGGTAATGGCTGGCGCCCAGGTACAGCTGATGCTCGCGCGACAGCAGCTCGAAGGGCCCCGAGGCCGTCAGGTCGAACGAGGTCTGCCGGGGCTCACCCGCCCAGCGCCCGGTCCAGGTGCTGATGCCGCTGCCATCGGGGTTGACGGTGCCGCTGGCGGCGGTGGCGAAGGCGTCATCGTAACTGCGGCGGCTGTGTTCGGCGTTCAATTTCAGCTGCCAACCGTTGTCCAGTTGGTGCTCCAGGGTGGTGAACACCGTTTTCGCTCGACGCTTGTGGTAGCTCCAGTCCGCCGCCGAGTTGAACGAGCGCGAAGGGCTGAAGTGACTGCCATCGGTATTGAACAGCGGGAAGCCGTGGTTGCCGGCGCCCTTGTTGTCCATGTCCTGGTATTCAGCGCCCACCGTCAGCATGGTGCTGTCGGACAAATCCCATTCCACCACCCCGTACGCCGCCTGTTTTTCCAGCGACTGGCGATCCACGTAGCTCTGGCTGTCGGTATTGGAGGCCACGAAACGCCCGCGTACGTTGCCGCTCTCGGTCAACTTGCCGGACACGTCCAGCTCGGTGCGGTAGTTGTCCCACGTGCCGGCCTTGAGGGTCAGCGTGCGCTGGGTTTCCAGCGTCGGCTTCTTGCGAATCAGGTTGATCGTGGCGCCCGGGTCGCCGGTGCCCGACATCAGCCCCGTGGCGCCGCGCACCACCTCCACCCGGTCGTAGGCCACCATGTCGGCCAGGTCATCGCGAAAGCCGTAGGTGTCGGGCCGGTTGAGGCCATCGACCTGGATGCTGCCAACCTCGAACCCGCGCACATAAATGTGATTGGCGTCACTGCCCGCCGGGCCCATGCTGTCGATGACCACGCCGGGCGTCTGCTCCAGCACCTGGGCCACGTCGGTGAGGTTCTGGTCTTCGATTTGCTGGCGGGTGACCACGCTGACCGATTGCGGGGTTTCGCGTGCGGACAGGCGCAGGCCGGTCGCGGTGTTGGCCGACCCGGTGGTGTAGCTGCCGGTGCCCTCGGTCGTGGCGCCCAACTGCACGTCCGTGACGTTCGTCGCGCCTAATTCCAGGGCGCCCGCCTGGCTGGAGCTGAGCGGTTCGGCCCACGCTTCGCCCGTCAGCAGCGAGCCGGAAAGACTCATCACCGCCAGTGCGGCCTGGCGGATGTTGAGGGCAGGGGAAGTAAAACGAGGGGACATCCATTGACTCCTGTTTGATGGAATAGGCGAATGCGATATCAGATGGCCAATGATAATCACTATCATTCGCATGAGGCGGCGCGATGGTGGGTTGTTCCCTCGCCGCTGTCAATGGCTGTCTGTGGTTTTGCGGACCCGTTCACGCCGTGCTTATCGCCATGGCCCGCAGGGATCGTTGATCAAGGCAAACCGTTGCTGCCATGCAGGCGGAAGCCCGCACGCTCGTTCAGCCGCTCGTAATAGGCCTTCACCGCCGGCAAGTGGGGATGCTCCAGCGGCGTCTCGAACCAGCGGTTGACGGACAGACCGATAGGGATGTCCGCCAGCGAAAACGCAGTGCCCGCCACGTAGGCGCCCGTCGCGGTCAGCTGTGTTTCCAGTATCTGCATGTAGCGCCCCCATTCCGCACACCCGGCGGCGAGCGCGTCAGCGTCCTGATGGGCAGGCGACTGCCTGACCAGGGACATGAACGCGTAGCTCCACGACCGGTTGAGGTCCGAGGCCTGCCAATCGATCCATTGGTCCACGCGGGCCCTTTGGCGCGCGGCGGTGGGGTAGAGGGCCCAGGCTTCGTGCTGCGCGGCCAGGTAGCGGATGATGGTGTTGGACTCCCACAGCGTGAAGTCGCCGTCCTGGATCACCGGGACCATGGCGTTGGGGTTCAGCGCCACAAAGTCGGGGGCGCTGGTGGGCTTGAAACCTGACCCCCAGTCTTCACGCTGGAACGGGATATCAAGCTCGGCGCAGGTCCACAGCACCTTTCTGACGTTGATGGAGGAGGCTCTACCCAGTACTCGCAACATGGCTTGGTCCTTGTGTGGGGGAGTGGCCATCGTCCATGGCGGCATTGCGTGGGTCAAGGCGACCGCGTTGTCCGCATCGCGACTAAAGTCGGCTCCTACGCTGTGCGGGGTAGGAGCCGGCCTTGGCCGCGATCGGTGCGCCGCGGTTTCTGCCCGTCAGAACGAGACGCTGGCCGTGAGCCGTGCCGTTCTCAACGCACCTTCTTCCACCTGCAGCGTGCTGCTGCCGGTGGTGGCTGGGTAGTACTCCTTGTTGAACAGGTTGTCGATATTCAACTGCAGGCTGGTCTTGTAGTCATGGGTGGGCAGGTCCCAGCGCACAAAGGCGTCGGCCAGGGTGTAGCTGTTCAGCCAGAAGCTGTTGGCATCGTTGCCCGGGCGCTGGCCAACGTAGCGGGCGCCGGCGCCCACGTGCCACTGACCGGTTTCGGCCGGCAGGGCCAGGTGGTGGGTCAGGTAGAGGCTGGCGGTGTGCATGGGTGCGTTGGGCAGGCGGTTGCCTTCCTGCTCCGGGGACTCATCGTTTTTCAGCACCTCGGTGTGGTCATAGGCGTAGGTGCCGATGACGCTCCAGCGCGGGGCGATTTCACCCGTCACGTCCAGTTCCACGCCGCGTGACCGCGCCTTGCCCACCGCTTCGTCGATGCTGTCGCCGTTGCTTTGCAGCACACTGTTGACCAGGTTCTTCTTGACGATGTCATACACCGCCAGGTTCACGTTGAGCGTGGGCACCGGGTTGTATTTGATGCCCGCCTCGTAGCTGCGGCCTTCGGTGGGTTTGAAGCTGTTGCCCGCATCATCGGCATCGTTGGGCACGAACGAGCGGCTGTAGTTGGCGTAAAGCGCGACGCTGTCGGTGGGTTGATAGACGATGCCGCCGAAGGGGATGAACTTGTCGCCGTTGGCATCGGCGCCTGCGGTATACGCGCTGCCAAGCCCCTGGTCGCTGTATTGATCCCAGTGTTCCTGCCGGCCGCCGAACACCAGAATCCAGCGGTCATTGAGGTGCCAGTTGTCCTTGAAGTACACCGAGGTGGTGACCAGGTTGTTCTCGGCGTTGCTTTGCGCCGCGCTGAGGGTCACCGGCTCTGCCAGGTTGCCGTAGGCAGGGTCCTGGATAGTGAGGTTGCCTGCGCTGGAGCTGGCGTTGCGGTAGGTTTTGCCGCGGTACTTGTCCAGCGATTGGTTGTCCACGCCCACCACGATTTCATGGCGCTGGCCGAACCACTGCTGATCGCCGATGAGGTCCAGCGCCGAGTAGCGGCTTTCATAATCGTAGTGCCCGCCGTTGGCGATCCGCCGCAGGGTGGTGCCGGTCAGGGTGCTTGGCTGGGCGATCGCCAGGCTGTAACGGTCCTCGGTCCAGCCGTAGGTCAGGCGAGCGCGCCAAGCGTCATCAAGCTGGTACTCGAACTTGGCCGTGGTGCTCTGGCTGATGCCGACGGTCTTGGCCCAGGGTTCGTCCAGGCGGTCGCGGTAGCTGATGTTGGCCGGGCGCCCGTTGACGAACACGGTGCCACGATCGAACGGGCTGGCGTAATCGTTGTAGGTGTAGGCCAGCGAGAAGCTGGCGCGCTCGCCCACCCAGGCAATCGACGGCGCAATCAGGGTATGTTCATTGACCCCGTAATTGCGCCAGTAATCCTCGTGACTGCGCTCGGCCACCAGCCGGTACGCCAGGCCCGTGTCACCCAGCGGGCCGGTGGTGTCGACGCCCAGCGAACCGCCGCCCTCGCTGTAACCCGAGCCGGTCAGGGTGGTGCCCGCCGTGAACTGCGGCTGCTTGCTGATCACATTGATCAACCCGCCGGGCTCCAGCGCCCCGTACATCAGCGACGCCGGGCCCTTCAGCACCTCCACATGGTCGGTGGTGGCCCCCAGGTTATGACCGATCGCCGAACTGATGCCGTCGCGCAGGATGGAGTTGTCGTCGTTGCTGCCAAACCCGCGCTTGATCAACGCATCCTTGGTACCGCCCAGGGTGTTGGTCTGGGTGACGCCACTGACAAAGCGCATGGCGTCGTTGAGGTCCTTGACCTGGTAATCGCTCAACGTCTGTGCCGCAACCGTGTTCACGGTTTGTGCCTCGTCGCGGTTCTTGGTGGCGGTTTTGCTGGCCGTGCTGCCTTCGTCGCGGGTGTAGCTGTCCGAATCGCTGGGGGCGTCGCTGGTGGATTCAATGACGCTGGCGGGCAGTTCAGTGCTCGCCGGCGCAGCCATGGCAAGAGCGGGTAGGGCGGAACACAGCAGAACCAGGGATTGGCGCCGGTTTGGCAGCTTGAGCACGAGCTTGACTCCGTAGGGTGGTAAAGACGCGAATGCGTCCCATCCCTACTACACGGATGCCGAGGGGTTTCACCTCAGTGCTTGGGTGAAAAATAATTTGGCCGGGCTCCATCCGTCGGCGCGCGGGCACTTGCGCCTGCGCCCACCCCTCCCAACTAATAGGCGCAGATACCCTGCGCGCCAGACGGGAGTCATCGTTATGGTAAACACGATCGATGGACCAGAAGCCGCCTATCCGGGGCCGGATGACAAAACACCGGATACCGGTGAAGACCATGATTCGGGGCTTGAGCAGACCGGTTCGGAACCCAAGCAGGGCAATGGCGAACGCCCGGTGGACTGGAACCCACCGCCTGGCAACCCGGGCTCGGACCAGGACGCCCAGGTGGACCGGGAACCCGGCAGCGCGAAAACCGACAGCCTGATCGACGCCGAATAGGTCCCCGCCGCAAGCCGGCTCCTACGCACATGCCGTAGGAGCCGACTTTAGTCGCGATGCAGGCAACACAGTCCCAGGCCCGTTACACGTGCCGTGCAGCCTGATGGTTCGTTCTCCCAAAAAAATCGCGGATCGCTTCAGCCGTCAACTCGGCACTGGTCACCATGAACAAATGCCCCTCGCCCTGCAGTACCTGCAGTTCGGCTCGCCGAATACTGCGGCGCAGAACGTGCCCGTTATACGGCAACACCAAGGTGTCCCGCTCACCGGTCAAAATCAGCGTGGGCTGACGCAGGCGCCACAACCGCATCAGGCTGGTCCAGCCCACCAGCGCGGCCAGTTGGTGCAGATAAGCGCGCGGGTCACCCGTGAGCATCCCGTTACCCACGCCGAACCGCAGCAATGACTGTATCGAGTCGGGCGAACCTTCGCGCTTGCGCCGCTTTGCACTGCTGCCCCCGCCAAAAAAGCTCACGATGTCGGCGGGCTTCACCCACATCGCCGGCCCGGTCGACGTCGCTGCCAGTATCAGGCGACGGACCCGTGAGGGATGGCGCAGGGCAAGTTCCTGCGCCAACGTGCCGCCCCAGCTCACGCCAAACACGTCGAGCTGGTCGATCTCCAATTGCGTGAGCAGGTCGGCGATCAGGTCAGCATGGGCCGGCAGGCGCATCGGCCATCGGGGTGTTTGTGATGCGCCGACGCCGGGCACGTCCAGGGTGATGGTCTGGTAGTCCGGCAGTTCATCGCGCAAGGGGTTGAAGGCCGGTATCAAGCCGCCCAGGCCATTGAGCAACAGCAAGGGTGAGCCCTGGCCGCGGATCGAGACGTTCAATTGCATGCCGTTGACGGTCAGTGTGTGGGTTGTCATGGTCCGATTTACCCCGAATGTCCTTGAATGACCGCTTCACCCCATAGCGTAGCCGCTGTCGCAGGGGGCGCCGGGTGGTGTAGCCTTGGCCCCATGACTGCCTTCTACCTCAAGCTATGCATCACCCCCATGCTCATGCTCGGCATTTCCCTGGCCGGCAACCGCTGGGGTACTCGTCTGGCCGGGCTGCTTTCCGGTTTGCCCGTCACCTCGGCCCTGGTGATGCTGTTTCTCAGCCTCGAACAAGGCCCGGGCTTTGCCCTGGGCGCAGTGCCGGGCGCCCTGGCAGGGCTGACGGCCGTCCAGGCCACGTACCTGTTCTACGTACTGGTGACGCCACGCTTGGGTGTGCCGATGGGGTGCATCGCCTCGCTGGCCGTGTACGGCGCGACCGCGATGTTCATGAGCCAGGTTGGCAGCGTGGCGCTGTCGATCATCATGACCCTGGGACTGCTGACGTCGATCATTGTCGTGACCGCGGTGTTCTCGCGGCCAACCACGGCGCGCCTGGTGCAGGTGCCACGCTGGGTCATCCCCATGCGCATGGTCACCGCCACCCTGCTGTTGCTGGCCATCACCGCCAGCGCCGAGTGGCTGGGGCCTGTGGCCAGCGGCATGCTGGCGCCGATCCCGGTCATTGCCTGGCCGTTGGCGGTGTTCGCCCACGTTCAGGGTGGGGCGCAGGAAATGGGGCGGATTGTGCGCGGCAACGCCATTGGCGCGGCCGGGGTGCTGGGGTTCTATCTGGCGTTGAAGCTGTCGATGGTGCAGTGGGGCGTGTTGCCATCCATTGCTGCGGCGGTGGTGTTGGCGGTCGGTGTGACCTTTACGCTGGCGAAAGCGTTGGACCGGCGCTGACCGTGCGTAGCCGCTGCCGCCAGGCTGCGCTGGCCCTCAGCCACGCTGAAAATTTCCCGTGTACTCAAGGGCCAGCGCAGCCTTCGGCAGCGGCTACAGGGGGCTTACATCCCCATTTCAATCGTCTGCGGATCCGGCCCTAACCGACCGGTTTGCTTGATTGCGGCAATCGCCGCCAGCTCCTGCTCGCTGAGCTCGAAATCAAACACATCGATATTCGCCGCAATGCGCTGCGCGTTCGACGAGCGTGGAATCACCACATGCCCATTTTGCACGTGCCAGCGCAGGATCACATGGGCCGCTGTCTTGCCGTGGCGCTGGGCGATCTCGGCGAACAGCGGCAGCTTCAGCAGGTCGCCGCCTTGGCCCAACGGGCTCCAGGACTCGGTGACGATGCCTTTGTCGCGGCACCACTGGCTCAGCTCGGCCTGATGGAAGTCGGGGTGGATTTCGATCTGGTTCACCGCCGGCACCACGCCGGTGTCGTCGATGATGTGGGTCAGGTGATCGGCGTTGAAGTTGGACACGCCAATGGAACGCACCCGGCCTTCTTCCTGCAGGCGCACCAGGGCCTTCCAAGTGTCGCGGTACAGGCCTTTTTTCGGGATGGCCCAGTGGATCAGGTACAGGTCCAGGGTCTCCAGGCCCAGGCGTTCCAGGCTGGCGTCGAAAGCGTGCAGGGTGCTGTCGAAGCCCTGGTCGGCGTTCCACAATTTGGTGGTGATGAAGATCTGCTCACGGGGCAGGTCGCTGTCGGCGACCGCGCGGCCGACGCCGGCTTCGTTGCCGTAGATCATCGCCGTGTCGATATGGCGATAGCCTGCGGCCAGGGCGGCCTTGGACGACTCGTAGGCCTGTGCGTCATCCAGCTGCCAGACGCCCAGGCCCAGTTGCGGGATCTGTGCGCCGTCGTTGAGGGTGATCAGTGGGGCAGAGGGCATGTGGGGCTCCTGGGTGAAGGGTGTTCAGGGTTTGAGCGGCAAGCGTCGAGAAAATTGCATGAAAGATGAAGGGGGGGCCACAACAATGGGTTAAGTGGGCGCGAGGACTTCATCCGACAGCACCACCTGCGCATACTCACCGTCCAGTATCGCCAGCGTCAGTTCATGCACCGTGGCGGCGTCCCATGATGTGCCATTGGCCGCGACAACAGGCACCGCAGTGGTCGCATCCGAAGGCAGGATAATGTCGTACCCCAGCGCCTTCCCCGCACGTACCGTTGCGTCGATGCTGTTGTGCACCACCACACCCGTCAGCACAAACTGCTTCACCTGCATGTGCTTGAGCGTGGCATCCAGCGCGGTGCCGATGAAGGCGCAGTTCTGCTGCTTGACGATGACAGGCTCGCCCCCGTGCGGCGCGACTTCCTGCTTGATGCCGTTCCAGGGGCCGTGGGCGTAATAGCTTGAGGTGGGCGTAGCCTCATCGTGCTTGACGTGCAGCACCGGCCAGCCGTTGGCGCGCCACTGCGCCAGCAGGCGTTGAATGACGGCCAGGTAGCCCGGGTTGCTTTTGCCATCCCAGACCGGCTGGTCGATGGCGTCCTGCACATCAAGGATGATGAGCGCGACGGGTGCGCTGTGAGCCTGCATATAAACCAACTCCCTGCAAAGCCCGTAGCCGCTGCCGCCAGGCTGCGCTGGCCCTGTGCCCCGCTGCAGATATCCAGGGTTCACACGGGCCAGCGCAGCCTGGCGGCAGCGGCTACGGGGCGTGATATTTGTCCCACAGTTTGTTTTGAAAGCGCTGCTGCGGATCGACCTGCGCCTTCACCGCAAACAAGCGCGCCGCCCCCGGGTAACCCTGTGCGAATTGCTGCTGCGTGGCATGCAGTTGATAGGGCAGGTAGTACGTGCCGCCTGCCGCCAAGGCCTCATCGATCAGCGCTCGCGTCCACACGCCCACCGCCGCGCAATCGTCTGCGGTCGTGGCCTGCCAGTAATAGAGCACAAACGAAAACACCTCGTCACGCGCCCACGACAGCAGTGCCTCCGGCGCTGCGGGGGCATGCCGGATGGAGACGTTGATGGCGGCGACATGGTACTGCCGCAGGATCGCCGCCATGCGCGGCACGAAGGCGGCGAACTGGGCCACCGGCACAAAGTATTCTTGCAGGGCATAGGTGCTGCCCGGCGTCGCGATCGGGCCCAGCGAGGCCACATCGGCGCTGGCCTCGTAGTTGCGCCATACCACGGGGTGGGCACGCAGCCGCCAGGGGTCGACCACGTCCTTGCGCAGCAGCGCGCCGCCGGGCAAGCGGGCGAAGCTCCACATCAGCAGCTCATTGAGACGGTAGGCCCGCCCGGTCGGCACCAACCGTTCGGTGATCGTGACGGGCTTGTCGGTGGCACGCCAAGTGACGGCGGTGGCTTGGTCGAAGCGTGGCGGGATCAGATCGGCGTTGTGCAGGATGGCCTGCGGGTCACCGCGGATACCTTCGTTGAAGAAAGTTGGGTAGTCGGCCACGGGCATGACGTCCACCTGACGTTCCATGGCCACATTGGCGGCCAGGTTCAGCTCGACCTCGGTGATCACGCCCACGGCGCCGTAACCACCGATGGCCGCGTGAAACAACGCCGGGTTGGCGGTGCGCGAAGCCTCCACCGGCGAACCGTCGGCCAACACCACCTGCACCGCGCGCACCGAGTTGATGACCGGGCCGGCGCCCACATAGCGCCCATGGGCGTTGACCGACAGCGCGCCACCCACGGTGAACGTGGCGAAGCTTTGCATGATTTGGACCGACAGGTCGTACGGGTCGATGACCGTCTGCAGGTCGCGCCAGCGCATCCCGGCCTGCACGCGGATCACCCTGTGCTCGGGTGCGAAATGGACCACCTGATTGAACCCGCGCATGTCCAGGTGCAGGCTGTCTTCAATCGCGATCTGCCCACCCATGCTGTAGCGGCCGCCGCCGATGCTGACCGTGCCGGTGCTGCTGGCCAAGGCCAGGCAAATGTCTGCGGTAGTGCGTGGGGCGAGGATGCGGGCGACGCGGATCGGGTTCAGTTGCGTTACATCGTTGACCACCGCACCGGTCGAGGCGGCCCACAGCGAGCGGGGCGAGAGCAGCCCGAATGCCAGCGTGGTGGCACCGGCGTGCAGTACCGCGCGGCGGGTGAGGGCGTGTGTCATGTCGTTCATCGCGCTATGCAGCAGCGGCCGCGAGGCCGCGTCACAGGCCCTGCGCAGTACCTGACACTACGCGCGGGCCGTGACGCAGCCTTCGGCAGCTTGCTACACCGGTTCCCAGATGACGGCGGCTTCGGCGCGCTTCATCAACTTCGCCTTGGCGATGGAGCTCCAGCCCGCCTGCTGCGGGCTCAGCTGCGGAAACGCCGACACCGCCCGGCTGATGGTCTCTTCAATGACCGCGCCCATGGCTTTGCCAATGGCCCGTTTCACCTCGGCGTGCTGCGCTTCAGGCAGCAGCGCCAAGGTGTCCGCCAAGGCAGCATCCAGCGCCGCCAGGGCGTCGATGCCGCCATCGCGCAACGCCCTTGCCGAATCTATTGTCAGCTCCATGACTGCACTCCAAACAGTAAGCACCCAGTCTATCAATGCCCGACAAAGCCTTCCATCTGCTTGTCATGCTGGGGCATTACTGTCTTGGGCAGACAAGGAGAGCCCTCGATGCAACTACCCACGCTGACCACCCCACGCCTCTACCTCACACCGCTGTCCCCGGAGCAGGCCGCGCGCCTGGCCGAACTGGGCGACGACCCGATGGTGATGGCCTACACCGCCAACATGCCGTCTCCCTACACTACCCAGGCGGCCCAGGCGTTCATCCAGCGCTCGGCGCAGGCTGTACGCGATGACGAGAATTACGTGTTCGGCATTCACCTGCGCAACGACGAGCTGATTGGCGTCATCAATCTGCGGCCATCCCTGCGGCACCGCAGCGGGCATCTGGGCTACTGGATTGGCGCGGCGTACCGCAACCAGGGTTTGATGACCGAGGCGGTGGCCCAGTTGATGGAGTTTGCCTTCCAGACCCTGGAGCTGCATCGCGTACACACGGCGTGCATGGCCGTGAACGTGGCCTCGGCGCGGGTGCTGGAGAAAGCGGGGCTTGAGCGCGAAGGCTGCAGCCGCCAGGCGTTCTTCAAGGATGGGGTGTTTCATGACCTGCTGCTGTTCGGCGCAATCAACCCTGTAGCCGCTGCCGCCAGGCTGCGGAAGGAGTTATCCTGATGTTGGAATAATTATTCTGTGTTAATTGTTTGGGGATAAAAATTCCACTATCGTCACTGGCACGGGTGCATGTGCCGCCCCCTCCAACAACAAGGATATTCCCCATGTTCCGGCCCTTTGTCTGCTGCTGTGCGTTGATGCTGTCGTTCGCTGCCCACGCTGAACTCAAGGTGGGCGTGGCCGTGGGCAAGTACGACAATTACGTTGCCTACCTGGTCAAGGCCATGCAGGACCGGGCCAAGGTGATACCGGGCGGCGTGACCCTGCAGGTCGAGGACGCCAACAGCGACGTGGTGCGCCAGTTGAGCCAGGTCGAGAGCCTGATCAGCCAGAAGGTCGATGCCATCGTGGTCAACCCGGCCGACGCCGCGGCCACCAAGGGCATCACCGACAAGGTGCTGGCCGCCGGCATCCCGCTGGTGTACATGAACACCCGCCCCGAGGTGGATCAACTGCCGGCCGGGGTGGTGTTCGTAGGTACTGATGACCGGGCCATCGGGCGCATGCAGATGGAATACCTGGCCACCCAGATGGGCGGCAAGGGCAACCTGGCGATCATCCTTGGCCGCCTGGCCCACAGCGAAACCCGCGCGCGCACCGAAGGCGTGAAGGACGTGCTGGCCAAGTTCCCGGAGATCAAGGTGGTGCAGGAGCAGAGTGGCGATTGGGCGCGCGAGGCCGGCATGGACCTGATGAACAACTGGCTCACGGCGGGCCGGCACATTGATGCGGTGGCCTCCAACAACGACGAGATGGGCATTGGCGCGGGGATGGCGCTCAAGCAGGCGGGGCAAACCGACACCAAGGTGGTGGGTATCGACGGCACCCCTGACGGCCTGGCGGCGCTGAAGAAGGGCTTGATGCAGGCGACCATCGTCCGTGACCCGGTGGCCATTGGTGCGGGGTCGCTGGATGCGGCGGTGGGGTTGGCCAAGCATGAGACGGTGCCGGCCAATGTGTGGATCGCCACGCAACTGGTCACCCAAGAATCGGTGGAGAAAGTCTCGCAGCGCTGATCCCCGGGCGCCGCCCAATACCCACCGCGACTCATACCCGTAGCCGCTGCCGCCAGGCTGCGCTGGCCGGTGTGAACCCTGTAGATTTTCAGTGAGGCACAGGGCCTGCGCAGCCTGCGGCAGCGGCTACGCGGCGCCTGCCTGTGGGACCGGGCGAAGCTCGGGAAGCGGACGACTCGGTATTTCCATTGGCTTCTTCCCGAGCTTCGCCCGGTCCCACAAGGGAAGGGGGGGGCTACGGTTTTGGCGCGGCGGTGGAACGACGAATCACGATCTGCACGGGCATGACGCGTTGCCGGGCCTTGTCCTTGCCGTCGTTGATAATCGCCTTGAGCGCCTGCACGGCCGCCGTGGCCTGCTGGCCGCAATCCTGGCGGATGGTGGACAGCGAAAATACCTCGGTGCCGGCATCGGGGATATCGTCGAAGCCGATCACCGAGACGTCCTCGGGCACCGACAGGCCCATGCCCTTGAGCCGGTCAATCGCACCCAGGGCGATGCAGTCGTTGGAGGCGAAGATCGCCGTGGGCGGTTGCTCGGCAGCGAACGCCAGTTCCACACCACGGCGGCCGGAGGCTGCGTCGTGCATGCCCGGCAGCGACAGTGGCTGCAAGCCGGCCTGCTGCATCATCTGGGCATAGACCTTGCTGCGCTGGCGCGCCGAGGCTTCCACGTTGCTGCCGCCCAGGTTGACGATGCGCGTGTGGCCAAGCCCAAGCAGGTGCGCCATGGCCTGGCGCACGCCTGACTCGTCATCCACGGCGATGGCGGTGACCTGCGGGTGGTTGATGCGCTTGCTGCCGATGTACACGCACGGCATCTGCTCGGCAATGTCGGCGATGGCGCGCACGCTGTGGTGCGTGCCGATCATCACCACGCCGGTGGCGCGCAGGCGCAGCAGGCGGTCGGTGATGACCCGGGGGTTTTCGGCGGCGCGCAGGGAGGTCACCGGGTCGAAACCTGCCGTGGTCAGTTCGCGGTCGAGCGCTTCGGCCAGTTCGATGTGGAAGGGGTTCTTCAGGTCGCCAATCACCAGCCCGACAATGGAGGAGCGCGCCGAGGCCAGGCTGCGCGCCGCCAGGTTGGGCTGGTAGTTGAGCTGGGCGGCGATGGCGTCGATGCGCTTGCGGGTTTCGGCGCGCACGCCCTGGCTACCGCTCAGGGCCCTGGACACTTGCGCACGGGATAGGCCGGCGGCGGCCGCGACGTCGTCCAGGGTTACGAAAGGTTTACTCATGCAGGGGTTCACTCTAATTTTCGCCGCCATGATACCGACTTCCTCTCCCTGTGCGGATGACAGCTGCTGAGGACAATTCACAAATCTGCCGATGATAATTATTCGCATTGTTTAATGTGGCGTATTGACGCAGTGAATGCAGCGCCATAGACTTCGCGCCACTCAGCAGCTGGCAAACAGCCATATTTTTCATGTGGTTATCGTCGGCGAGCTGTTTTTTTTGCAGCATCAATGGAAGCGCTTCCATAAATTTAGGTCCTGAAACGCTTGATTCAGGGCCTTTGGGATAATCACTAATTCAAGGGTGCGGCAGGGTTTACCTGCGGGGCTGCCGTGGGCGCGGCTGCGCTCCTTGAACCTGGAAGCGGGAACCTTTATGCGAGTGAAACAAATCGTGCCCATCGCCATCGGCCTGATACTGGCGGTGCTGGGCCTGGCGGTGTTGGTGGGCGGCGGCAAGCTGGCGTCCCTGGGCGGCAGCTGGTACTACCTGTTGGCGGGTGCGCTGATGGTGGCCTGCGGCGCATCACTGGTGCGCCGCAAAGTGGTTGCCGTGTGGCTGAGCCTGGCGCTGCTGGCCGTGACCCTGGTGTGGTCGCTGTGGGAAGTGGGCTTTGACTTCTGGCAGTTGGTACCGCGCCTGATGACCTTCATCGTCATCGCCCTGGTGGTCACCCTGCTGACGCCGCTGCTGGATGGCAATCGCCGTCTGCTGTCGAGCGGCCCGCGTGCAGGCATCTCCCTGGCCCTGCTGGCGAGCATCGCCGGCATCGGCTACGGCATGTTCCAGCCGCACCCCACCGTGGTCGCCGAGCCCGGCGCCAAGGCCAAGGTCATCGCCCCCGATGCCGGCAAGGCCGACGGCAATGACTGGACTGCCTACGGTCGCAACACCCATGGCGAGCGCTTCGCCCCCTTCGAGCAAATCAACAAGACCAACGTGAAAGACCTCCAGGTGGCCTGGACCTTCCACACCGGCGACATGGCCATCGACGGTGCCGAATACCAGGGCACCCCGCTGAAGGTCGATGACACGGTGTACCTGTGCTCGCCGCTGAACAACGTGTTCGCCCTGGACCCGGTGACCGGCGCGCAGAAGTGGAAGTTCGACGCGCACATCAAGCAAACCCCGTCCAACAAAGGCTGGAAGCGTTGCCGCGGCGTGGGTTACTACGACGCCGACAAGGCCACCGCCAGTGCCGCCCAAGGCGCCCCGGCGCAGCCTGCCGAATGCCGTCGTCGCATCGTCACCACCACCGTCGACGCGCGCCTGCTGGAACTGGACGCCGACACCGGCAAGCTGTGCGATAGCTTCGGTGACCACGGCGTGGTCGACCTGCTCAAGGGCATCGGCCCCAACACCGATGGCTCCTACTACCTGACTTCGGCGCCACTGGTGGCCGGTGACGTGGTGGTGGTCGGGGGCAAAATCAACGACAACTTGAAAACCGACGAGCCGTCGGGCGTGACCCGTGGCTTCGACGTGCGCACCGGTGAACTGCTGTGGGCCTGGGATGCACGCAACCCCAAGCGCGGCGTGCCGCTACCTGATGGCGAGCTGTACCCCAAGGAGTCGCCGAATTTCTGGGGCACCGCGGCCTATGACGACAAGCTGGGCCTGGTGTACATCCCTACCGGCAACCAGACGCCTGACTTCTGGAACGGCAACCGCCACGAAGGTTCGGACGAGTACAACGACTCCATCGTCGCCATCGACGTGAAAACCGGCGTCGACAAATGGCACTTCCGCACCGCCAACCACGACATGTTCGACTACGACGTGTCGGCGCAACCGATCCTCTACGACCTGCCGGGCAAGGATGGCACCACCACGCCGGTGATCATCGCCATGACCAAGCGCGGGCAGATCTTCGTGCTCGACCGTCGTGACGGCAAGCCGGTGTTCCCGGTGGAGGAGCGCGCCGTGGCCACCGACGGCATGCCCGGCATGCACATCTCGCCCACCCAGCCGTACTCGCAACTGTCGGTGGGCGCCGAGCGCCTGAAAGAGTCGGACATGTGGGGTGCCACGGTCTTCGACCAACTGATCTGCCGCATCGACTTCAAGGAAATGCGTTGGGAAGGCGAGTTCACGCCGATCACCGACGGCCAGCGCACCCTGATCTACCCAGGCTACTACGGCGGCATCAACTGGGGTGGCGGCGCCATTGACGCCTCTACCGGCACCTTGATTGTCAACGACATCCGCATGGCGCAGTGGGGCCGTTTCATCAAGCGTGAAGAAGCTGCCCGAGTGGGCCTGAAGCCGAGCACCGAGGGTGAGTACTCCGAGCAGCTGGGCACGCCGTGGGGCGTGGAGCGTTCGATGTTCGTCTCGCCGCTGGGCGTGCCGTGCTTCAAACCACCGTTCGGCACCATGACCGCCATCGACCTGACCACTGGCAAGACCAAGTGGCAAGTGCCGATGGGCAGCATCCAGGACGCACCGGTGCACGGCATTGTGCCGGGCGTGAACATGCCGCTGGGCATGCCGACCATGGGTGGCCCGCTGGTGACCAAGGGCGGCCTGACGTTCTTCCACGGCACCCTGGACTATTACATCCGTGCCCTGGACAACGACACCGGCAAGGAACTGTGGCGCGGCCGCCTGCCCGTGGGCGGGCAGGGCGCACCGATGTCCTACGTGGGGCGTGATGGCAAGCAGTATGTGGTGGTTACCGTGGGCGGTGCGACGCGCACCGGTACCAACGATAATCGCGGTGACTATATTATTGCCTACGCGCTGCCGGGGGCGGCGAAGGGGCAATAACGAAGTGAAGAGCACCACGATCTTGTAGCCGCTGCCGCCAGGCTGCGCTGGCCCTTGTGTACGCAGCGCATCTGCAGTGTGATTGAGGGCCAGCGCAGCCTGCGGCAGCGGCTACGGATTGCGGTGGGGCTTATAGGTGCCTGGCTTGGTTTTTTGGCGCTCTTGAGACCGAGCGCCGCCCGCGCGGCGCATCGCGACCAAGGTCGGCTCCTACAGGTTTGCAACGTGCCATGGCCTGTTGGAGTGATGGTGTCAGCCTGGCATGTGCGCTTACGGGCTTACGAAGTCCTTGTAGTTGGCCTTGGTAATCAGCTGGTACGGAATGGTCAACTCTGGCTTGTAGGGTTCCTTGCGCACCATCTGCAAGGCCAGGTCGATGGAGCCATTGGCCTGGCCTTTGTTGTCCTGGTACACGGTAACGGCCAGCTCATCGCGTTTCACCGCTTCAAGGCCTGCCGGGCCACCGTCGCTGCCACCCACCAGAATGTCCTTGCCCGGCTGCATGCCGGCCTGCTTGATGGCCATGGCGGCGCCGATTGCCATCTCGTCGGCGTTGGCCGCCACGGCGTCGATTTGCTTGCCCGAGACGATCCAGTTGTTCATCAGGTCCATGGCCTTGCTGCGTTGCCAGTCGGCAGTCTGCTCTTCCACCACATGGATATTGGGGTAGTCCTTGAGCACCGTTTTCACGCCGAGGGTGCGGTTGTGGGTGGCGTTGTTGGACAGCAGCCCCAGCATGATCGCCAGGTTGCCCTTGCCGCCCATCTTGTCGGCCAGGTAGCGCATCTGCATCTCGCCGGCCTTCACTTCATCCGAGCCCACGTAGCCCACCCCAGCTGGCAGCTGGTCGCCATCGGGGCGGCGGTTGACGTACACCAGCGGGATCTTGGCCTTTTGCGCGTCGGCGGTGATCTTGGCGGTGGCAGCCGTGTCCACCGGGTTGACGATGATTGCGTCCATGCCCTGGGCCGTGAAGTTCTGCACCTGGTTAAGCTGGCGCACGACGTCGCCCTGGGCGTCTTCGAACTGCAAGGTCACGCCCTGCAACTGCTTGGCGTGGGCGGCCATGTAATCACGCATTTGCGCCAGGAACACATCGTCGACCTGGGCGATGCTGACGCCGATGTGGGTGTCAGCCAAAGCCAGGGGCGAAAGCATGGCGCTGAACAGCAAACCGAGAAGTTGTTTTTTCATGGTGATGGACCGCTCTTGTTGTTGTTTTAAGGGGTGTTTGCTTCAGGCCTGACGCTTGGCGCGCATCTGCGCCACCCGCTCGGCGAAGGTGGGGTAGGCCCAGCGCTCCTGCAGGGCCTGGTGCATCAGTTGCTGCCCGGTCTGCGGCGCCAGGCCGTGCAGGGGCGGGTCGGTGTCCAGGTTGGTGGGGAAGGAGTAGCCGTCGGCGGTGCAGGCGATCACCGCCGCCACGCCTTCGGCGTCCAGCAGATGGTCGGCTGTCTGCGCCAGCAATTGCGGGTACACGGCCAGCATCATGCGCTCGCGGTCGAGGGTTTCCATGGTCTTGCCGAAGGCTGCGGAGATTTGCAGCAGGTTGGCCATGCGGTGGAAATCCTGGGTGCGGTTGGTGCCGGCGGCGTGGAACAGCGCCGGGTTGAAGAACAGCAGGTCACCCTTGGCCAGGGGCAGTTGCACGGCGTTAGCCTGGAAGTATTCGATGAACTCGGGACGGCGCCAGGCCAGGTAACCCAGGGGGTATTGCTGGGAAAACGGCAGCATCTGCGTGGGGCCGCTTTCCAGCGGCATGTCGGTGTGGGCCACGGCGCCCTGCAGGGTCAGGTGTTGGGACAGCACTTGCAGGTGCAGGGGGTAGCGCTGCACCACATCAACGGTCTGGAAGCCCAAGTGATAGTCGCGATGAGGTTGCTGCGCCTGGCCGCCTGGGCGCACCACGTTGACCTGCGCCGACACCTGGTAATCCGGGCCCAGCCAGGCTTCGGCCACCAGGCCGATCAGCGGGTTGGCGTAGTACTCGACGAAGGAGGCGGGTGACTGCAAGGCGGCTTTTTGCAGCGAGTTCCAGATGCGGCCGTTGCTGCCGGCCTTGGCGAAATGGTCGGCGGCCACGCCAGCAGCGGCTTCTTCGGCGAAGATGGCCTGGAACACGGCGCTGTGGCGGTCGATCACCGCCGGGTCCGGGAAACCCTGGCGAATCACCAGCACGCCGGGGCCGTCGCGGAAGACCTGGTGCAGCTCATTGAGCACGGCCAGGCGGTCGCCGTCGCGCAGGCGTTGGGCGTCGTAGATTGGCACGTTGGCCTGCACCTCGGTGCAGTGCGGGTAGCGGGCGGCGTCGGTGTGCTGTTCGCACAGCTGGCTGAAATCGGTCAGGCGCACGTCGGCTTCAGTGACAAAAGCGCTGCTGTTCATCAGGCGCCCTCCGTCCAGCTCAGCGGCTGCTGCGGGCGTGGCACGGCGTCGTCGCCGCAGCCGATCACGCCTTGTTCCAGGTCGATGACGGTGCCGGTCATCATGCCCGACTCCTTGGACAGCAGGAAGGCCACGCTCTGCGCCACTTCCTCGGGCTTGAGCAGGCGCCCGAACGGCTGGGCCTGTTCGGCGGCCTGCAGCCAGCCATCCTGGGCGCCGTGGTAGCGGCGCTGGATTTCGTCTTCGTGAGGGGTGTCCATCCAGCCGATGTTCAAGCCATTGATGCGGATGCGGTTGCGCAGGGTGCTGTAGGCAACGTTCTTGGTCAGCACCGCCAGGGCGCCCTTGGAGGTGGAGTAAGGCGTCAGGTACGAGGGGCCGCCGTGGCTGACGATGCTCTGGATGTTGACGATGCTGCCTTCCACGCCGCGGCTGATCATCAGCTTCACGGCTTCCTGGATCAGGAAGAACGGCGCACGCACGTTGACGGCGAAGAGGCGATCGAACAGCTCGGGGGAGGTATCAAGGATGGTGCCGCGGTCGGACATGCCGGCGCAGTTCACCAGGCCGTGCAGGGTGCCGAAGTGGGTACGGGCGGCGTCGATGATGTTCCGGCAGTCCTCGACCTTTTCAAGATCGGCTTCGACGAACACGGCCTGGCAGTCCAATTGTGCCAGTTGGCGCACCTGTTCCTGCCCCTGGCTTTGCCGGCGCCCGCAGATGATCAGCCCGGCGGCGCCACGCCGCGCCAGGGTATGGGCCACCGCCGCGCCCAGGCCCTGGGTGCTGCCGGTGACGACGAAATACTGGCCGGTGAATGAGTGTGCGAGGTCTGTGGTGGGCATGCGCTTCTCCTGGTTTTTATTGTTGTCCGTGCGCCAGTTCGACGGCTGGCGAAACTGAGACTAGCATTGGGGACATCGGGAAAAAGCTCAAAAACACCTCAAAAAAACCTCAGGCCGATAACCCATGCTCGAACGCGCCAAACACTTTTCCATCAAGCAACTGGCGACGCAGGCGGGGGTCAGCAAGGCCACAGTGGACCGCGTGCTGCACCAGCGCGGCAGCGTGCATTACCAGACGCAACGGCGCATCGAACAGGCGTTGGATGAGCTCGAAGCCCAGGAGAAAAACGGCCTGGCGGTGGGGCGCACCTTCTACGTCGACGTGGTGATGCACACCCCGCAACGTTTCAGCGCGTCGGTGCGTGCGGCCATCACGTCGCAGTTGGGCAGCCTGGCGCCGTTCCGCATTGCGCCGCGCTTTCACCTGTTCGAGGAAATCGAACCTCAGGCCATGCATGACCAACTGCTGCGCTGCCTGGGCACGGGCAGCCATGGCGTGGTGCTCAAGGCGGCGGATGAGCCGGCGGTGAACCTGGCGGTGAAGCAGTTGGCGGCGGCCGGTATACCGGTGGTGACGCTGGTCACCGACCTGCCGTTGAGCGAACGCATCGGTTATGTGGGCATGGACAACCGCACGGCCGGGCAGACCGCCGCCTACCTGCTGTCACGCTGGCTCCCCCCGGTGCCGCAGCAGGTAGCGGTGGTGATCGGCAGCGAGCTGTTCCGTGGCGAGGAAGAGCGGGAAATGGGTTTCCGTACCTGGCTGCGCGGGCATGCCGAACACTTGCAGGTGCTGGACATCAGCGGTGGCTATGGGGTGTATGCCAGCACATTCGAGCGGGTGGTGCAGGCGTTGCGGCAACACCCTCAGTTGCGCGCGGTGTACAGCGTGGGCGGCGGCAACCGGGCGATTGTCGATGCCTTCGCAGCGCAGGGGCGTGAGCTGGACGTGTTCATCGGCCACGACCTGGACGAGGAAAACCGGCAGTTGCTGGAAGAGCGCAAGGTGGCGGCGATCATCGACCACAACCTGCAGATCGATGCGCGCCATGTGTTCCTGCATATCCTGCAGCACCACCGCGTGTGGAAGACGGCGCCGATCGGGGCATCGCAGGTGCAGATCGTGACGCCATTCAATTTGCCGATGTAGCCGCTGCCGAAGGCTGCGCTGGCCGGTGCGTGCGCTGCAGATTTTCAGCGAGGCACAGGGCCAGCGCAGCCTGCGGCAGCGGCTACGAGGCGGTTCAGCGCGGGCGCACGCCGTCGTACGCGTCCTGCAGCAACTGCCGGATGGCAGTGGCTTCGATAGGCCGTGGGTTCCAGTACGGGTTGGACAAGGCAATGTCCGTGGCCCGGTCCAGGTCCGCTTCGGTCAGCCCCAGGTCCTTCAACCGCGTAGGCGCGCCCAGCCCCTTGGCCAGGTCAAACAACGCCGCCGCCGGGCTGTCATGCTCCACCTGCAACGCCCGGCAGATGCGCGACAGTGCCGGCGCTGCCGACTGGTTGTAGGCGATGGCATGGGGCAGCACGATGGTGTGGGTTTGCGCATGGGGCAGGTTGAAACTGCCGCCCAGGGTGTGGCACAGCTTGTGGTGCAAGGCCATGCCGACGTTGCCCAGCACCGTGCCGCACAGCCAGGCGCCATACAGGCAGTCGCCGCGCGCGTCGAGGTTGGCAGGGTCGCGGTGGATGCTTTTCATGCCCTGGGCCAGGGCGCGGATGCCTTCCTCGGCCATCAGCGACATCACCGGGTTGCCGTCCTGGGCATACAGGCCCTCGGCGGCGTGGGCGATGGCGTTCATGCCGCTGGTGATGGACATCTCCACCGGCAGGCTGACGGTCAGTTCCGGGTCGTAGATCACGGTCTTGGGCAGCACCCGCGGGTCTTTGCCGGTGCGCTTCAGGCCATTCTCGGTCAAGCCGTACACCGGGGTCATTTCAGATCCGGCATAGGTGGTGGGGATGGCCAGGATCGGCAACCCCGAATCCATCGCAATGGCCTTGCCCAGCCCGGTGGTCGATCCGCCACCGATGGCCACCGCACAGTCGGCACCCAGCGTGCGCGCCACGTCGCGCGCCTCACGCGCGGTCTCGATGGGCACGTGCATCACCGCCTTGTCGAAGATGTCGGCGGCGCGACTGCCCAGCAGTTGCGCGATGTGTTCGGCCTGGGCGCGCTGTTCCGGGGTGCACAGCACCAGCGCGCGCTTGGCGCCCAGGCGATCGATCTCCGCCTCCAGTTGTTGCAGCGAACCCTTGCCGAAAATGACGCGCGACGGCTGACCGTTATAGACGAATGGGGGCGTGGACATGGGGCAGGTCTCCTTGGGAAGTGGCGGGGCGCTGGACAACGGGGGTAGGCTGATACGCCACCAGCTGCCAGCGTGCTCCGGTCTTGAGCCACACGCTGAGCGTGCGGTTGTGCAGGGTCTTGGCGACACCGTGAGAGGTGATGTCGGCCTTCATCTCACCGAAGGCCAGGGCGCTGTCGCCCAGGCGGCGCACCTCGTGCACCTGATGCTCGATGCGGTGATAGAGGTAAAGCCCTTGGCGGCACTTTTCCAGATAGCTGGCCAGGTCGTCCCTGACCCCATTGGAATGCACGTACACCAGATCGGGGTGGGCGAGGTGGGCAAAGCTGTCCAGATCGCCCTGGCGCATGGCCTGGTAGCGCTGTTCTTCCAGCGCGGCAATAGCAGTGTGATCGTCTTGCATACAGTCCTCGATGAGCCAGTCAGGCCTGCTTGGCCAGCACGAAATCAAACGTCAGGGTGTAGAACACCTCGTCGCTGTGCCCACCATCGGGCGTGGGGCCCGCCGGCTCACATTGCCAGGGCGTGATCAGTGACGGGCGCACGGCAAACAGTGCATCGCTGTCCAGGTACGGATCACCTTCGCGGTACACGTGGGTGGTCAGCGGCTGGTACCCCGCGGCAGTCACGGAAAACACCAGGTGCGCCGGGCGCCAGGCGTGGCGGTTAAGGGTGGTCAGCAGGGCGTTCACCGGGCCGTCGTGACGTACCTGCTGGCTGCCGGGCAGGGAGGTGCTGAAGTGGTAGCGCCCCTGGTCATCGGCCTGCAACAGCGCCTCAGTGCCGGCCACGTTCAGGTGCAGTTCGGCGTAGGGCACGGCAGCGCCCTTGTCGTTACGTATTACACCTTTTACATAACCCTTGGGCCCGCCCAGGTGCGGGTTGATGTCGGCGCCCAGGTCGTGCAGCACGGCCTGGGTGCCAGGCGCTGTGTGGAAGGCGGTGGCGTGGGTGCAGGCCGCCGGCTTGTGCTCGTTCTGCGCCAGCACCAGGGTCGACAGGCCCAGCACATTGGACAGTAGCGCGAACTCTTCACGGGCCGGTGCCTGCTGGCCCACCTCGCCCAGAAAAGCGATGCCCCGGCGCCATTCGCCCTCGGTCAGTTTGATGTCGCGGGCAAAGGCATGCAGGTGCTGCACCAGGCTGGTCATCACCTCGCACAAACGTGCGTCGCCGGTACCCCGGTTGTACGCCAGCACCGCCTGGGTGATGGTCATTTCGTCCAAATCGCGCATGCTCACTCCTGAACGTCCTGGCGGTGGCGCCGTGTTCATCGTTGCGGGGCGACACACTTCTCAGCCTGTTGCGCCGCACGTTATAGTTCCGCAGGATGTAAGAAAAGGCCGCTTGCGGAATTCTTTATTTCACCTGTGAAAAAATAAAAAGGAAGCACACAGTGGACCGCCTCACGGAACTTGAGTTGTTTGTACTGACTGCCGAAGTGGGCACCCTGAGCAAGGCGGCGGAAATACTGGGCCTGTCCAACGCCGCTGCCAGCCGCCATCTGGTGGCCCTGGAACAGCGCCTGAACGTGCGCCTGATCGACCGCAACACCCGCCGTCTGGCCCTGACCAACTCCGGCCACCAGTTCTACGCCAGCTGCAAAAGCCTGCTGGGCGAGTTGAAGGAAGCCGAGGCGTCGCTGAGCGAATCGCTGGTGCAGCCCATGGGTACCCTGACCATCACCTCGTCGATCTCGTTCTGCATGCTGCACATCGCGCCGCTGATCCCGGCGTTTCGCAAGCTGTACCCGCACATCACCGTCAAGCTGCTGGGCGAGAACCGCTACTTCGACATCATCGACAGCGAAATCGACCTGGCCATCCGCACCAAGGAATACGAGCCGGACTCCAACATCACCATCCGCCGCCTGGCTGAGACCCGTCGCGTGCTGGCCGCATCCCCCGGCTACCTGCAACGCAAGGGCACACCGAAAACCATCGATGACCTGGCCAACCACGACCTGCTGATCTACAGCCACGCCAACCAGCCGCGCACCATGCGCTTCACCCGTGGCAAGGAAGAAATGGCATTCAAGGCCGAGCCCATCCTGGAAACCAACGACGGGCAGATCGTGCGGGCTGCTGCATTGGCCGGCGGCGGCATCCTGGTGCAGCCCAAATACATCATCAACGCGGACCTGGTGGCCGGGCGGCTGATACCGGTGCTGGACGATTGGGACTTGCCGCGGTTGACCATCAACATGGCCTTCCAGAGCCGCCGTTACATGCCGGCCAAGTTGCGGGTGTTCATCGAATTCCTGCTGGCTGATTTCAATAAGCACGAATACGAGCGGTATTGGACTCGTTGACGCAGGCTTGAAACCGCGTCGCCTGCATCGCGACCGAGGTCGGCTCCTACGCGGTCCGTGGTAGGAGCCGGCCTTGGCCGCGATGCAGGCGACGCCGTCTTGTCGCAGTAACCGTCTTGAGATGGCGATCTGGCTGCCCAGTCTTCCACCCAGCGGAAAACACATTTGCCGTTGCGGCATTTTTCTTCCACTTCAACCCCGGTAGTCTCGACCCCACTGAGCGTACACATAACTTCAATAAAGGTTGACCTCATGTCCAGTAACCCAGCCGCCGCTGTTGGCGCGTCCGCGAAAATCCTCTGGCGCATCGCCGCCATCACCACCATGGGCTCGTTGGGCTTCGGTTACGACACCGGGGTCATCTCCGGGGCATTGCCTTTCATGGCGCTGGACCCCAGCCAAGGTGGCCTGGGCCTGACGCCGGTGTCCGAAGGCCTGGTGGCCTCGGCGCTGATTTTCGGCGGCGCATTCGGCGCGCTGTTCGCCGGCCAACTGTCCGACCGTTATGGCCGCCTCGGCGTGCTCAAGGCCCTGGCCGTGCTGTTCGCCCTGGGCGCCCTGGGCACTGCGCTGTCGCCCACCCTGTGGTCCATGGTCGCCACCCGCTTCGTGCTGGGCATTGCCGTGGGCGGCGCCTCGTCGGCAGTGCCGGTGCTGATCGCCGAACTGGCGGCGCCCAAGCACCGCGGCCGTCTGGTGTGCCAGAGCGAGCTGATGATCGTCTCCGGCCAATGCCTGGCCTACATCGCCAGCGCCGGCCTGGTGCATCTGTTTGAAAGCCCGTCGGTGTGGCGCTACATGCTGGCCATCGCGCTGATCCCGGCGGCGCTGCTGTACGTGGGCATGCACTTTGTACCGTCCTCGCCACGCTGGCTGGTCAGCAAGGGGCGCATCGACGAGGCCAAGGCCACCCTGGTGGGCATCCGCGACACCCAGCGCGAAGTGGACCGCGAACTCAAGGAAATCATCGCCCAGTGCGACGTCGAGCGCCGCCACGGTAGCAGCCTGTCCAAGCTCGCCGAGCCCTGGCTGCTCAAACTGCTGGGCATCGGCATTGCCCTGGGATTCATCATTCAGTTCACCGGCGTCAACGCCTTCATGTACTACACGCCGATGATCCTCAAGGAAACCGGCATGGGCACCCATGCGGCCCTGATCGCTACCATCGGCAATGGCCTGGTGGCGGTGGTGGCCACGCTGATCGGCATGTGGTTGATCAACCGCCTGGGCCGGCGCACGATCCTGTTGATGGGCTTGACCGTGGTGGTGCTGGCGCAGATCTTCCTGGGCGTGGTGATGAACTTCATGCCCCACTCGCTGCTGCAAAGCTACCTGGCCCTGGGTGGGGTGCTGATGTTCCTGTTCTTCATGCAGATGTGCATCGGCCCGGTGTACTGGCTGCTGATGTCCGAGCTGTTCCCCACCCATGTGCGCGGTTTGATGAACGGCATCAGCGTGGGCATCTTCTGGATCTTCAATGCCATCGTCGCCTTCGCCTTCCCGCTGATGCTCAGCGTGATGGGTGGCATGACCTTCTTCCTGTTTGCCGTGATCAATATCGGCTCCATCGTGTTCTGCACCCTGTGGTTGCCCGAAACCAAGGGCATGACCCTGGAGCAGATCGAGCAATTCATGCAGCAGCGCCTGGGCGGTCGCACCTGGCGCCGTGCCGATGCCAATGCCAACGCCTGCTGATACCGCACACCGGCCTTCCACAAAAATGATCAAGGACATCAAGCCATGACTGCTCACCTGAACACCGACACGCCCGTAGGCGGGCTCTTCGAAGAAGAGCGTTCGGCCGAGATCGTCAACGCGCGCATCACCGCCGAAGCCGACCCGCGCCTGCGCGAGGTGATGGCGGTACTGACCCGCCACCTGCACGCGGCCATCAAGGAGATCGAACCCACCCATGAGGAGTGGTTCAAGGCCATCGAATTCCTGACCCAGACCGGTCACATGTGCACCGACTGGCGCCAGGAATACATTCTGCTGTCGGACGTGCTGGGCGTGACCATGCTGGTCGATGCCATCAATCACCGTCGCCCCAGCGGCGCCACGCCCAACACCATCCTGGGCCCGTTCTACGTGGCTGACGCGCCGCGCTACGAGAACGGCGCCAACATCTGCCTGGACGGCAAAGGTGAGCCGACCCTGGTCAGCGGCCGGGTGCTGGACACCGACGGCAACCCGATTGTCGGCGCCACCCTGGACATCTGGCAGACCAACGACGACGGCTTCTACGACGTGCAGCAGAAAGGCCTGCAGCCCGAGTACAACCTGCGCGGCCTGTTCACCACCGACGCCGACGGCTACTACGCCTTCCGCACGGTGAAACCACGGCATTACCCGATTCCGGCCGACGGCCCGGTGGGCAAGCTGCTGGGCCAGCTGGGGCGTCACCCCAACCGCGCCGCACACCTGCACTTCATCGTCACAGCGCCCGGTTATGACCAGGTCATCACCCACATCTTCACCCCGGACTGCCCGTACCTGCACGAGGACACGGTGTTTGGCGTGAAGAAAGAACTGATCGCCGAATTCACCACGCAGAGCGACGCGGCCACGGCCCAGCGCTACGACCTGCAAGTGCCTTACCTGGCGGTGAACTGGGACTTCGTCCTGACGCCTGCCTGAACTACCGACCCGATCTTCAACGACAATCAAAAGTGATCGACATGCCCGACAAAAATGTTGAACTGCTTGCAGCCTACTGGACCCTGGCCGGTGACACCTACCCCGGCGCGCCCAGCGAGATCAGCCCGTTTTCCCTGCAATCGCGCGCCGAAGCAGCGGCCAAGGCCGGCTGGCGCGGCATGGGCCTGGTGCACGCGGACCTTAAGCACAACGTCGCCAAGCTGGGCATTTCCACCGTGCGCAACATCCTCAAGGACAACGGCATCAAGCACGTGGAAGTCGAGTTCCTGACCGACTGGCACCTGGAAGGTGACGTGCTGTCCGCCTCCCACGTGATCCGCGACGAACTGCTGGAAATCGCCGGCGAGCTGGGCGCGCGCAGCCTGAAAGTGGCCGGCGGGCTGTTCGAGGAAGGCCCGCCCGACGTGGCGCGCATGCGTGATGCCTTCGCCATCCTGTGCGACGCCGCAGCGCCGTATGGCACCAATGTGGTGATCGAGTTTCTGCCGTTCTCCAGCGTCAACACCATCGACCGTGCCATTGCCGTCACCGAGGGCGTGCGCCCCAACGGCGGCCTGTTGATCGACACCTGGCACGTGGCCCGTGGCGGAATGAGCTTCGACGAAATCAGCAAGATCCCGCTGGAGCTGATCAAGTCCATCGAGCTGGACGACGCCAACCATGCCGTGGTCGAGTCGTTTTTCAATGACTCCACCCACCACCGCAAGCTGTGCGGGGAAGGGCAGTTGGACGTGCCGGAGTTCATTCAGCAAGTGGTCAACGTCGGCTATCGCGGCCCATGGGGCGTGGAGCTGATCAGCGCCGAGCTGCGCAAGCTGCCGCTGGAGGTCGCGGCCAAGCGGGCCTTCGACACCACCATGGCGCAGTTTGAAAACATCAGGTTTTGACACCCTTACGATTCGCGACAACAACAGACAACAGCGTTTTCAGGAGAGACAACATGGTAGGTATCGCAGTACTGGGCGCAGGTCGCATCGGCAAAATCCACGCCGCCAACGTGGCCGCCAGCAAACTGGCCAAACTGGTGGTGGTCGCCGACCCCTTCGCCGAAGCCGCCTCGCGCCTGGCCGACGAACTGGGCGCCGAAGCCATGACCGATTGCGAAGCGGCCATTGACCGCGCCGACGTCGACGCCATCGTCATCGGCACGCCCACCCACACCCACATCAACCTGATGCTGCGCGCCGTGCGCCAGGGCAAGGCGGTGCTGTGCGAAAAACCCATCGACCTGGACATGGCCAAGAGCCTGGCCGCGGTGGAAGAAGTGGAGCGCCTCAACGGCCGGGTGATGCTGGCGTTCAACCGCCGCTTTGAAAGCACCTTCGCCGAAATGCGCGCGGCCATCGACGCCGGCGATATCGGCGAAGTGCGCCAAGTGATCATCACCAGCCGCGACCCGGGCCTGGCGCCGGAAGACTACATCCAGCATTCGGGCGGCATCTTCCGCGACATGACCATCCACGACCTGGACATCGGCCGCTGGCTGCTGGGCGAGGAACCCGTGGAAATCAACGCCATCGGCAGCCGCCTGATCGACCCGGCCATGATGGAAAAATACGACGACTACGACACCGCCATGGTGCAGATGCAGACCGCCTCGGGCAAGCAGTGCCACATCAACAACTGCCGCAACGCGGTGTACGGCTACGACCAGCGCATCGAAGTGTTCGGCGCCAAGGGCATGCTGCAGATGGACAACCTGCGCCCCACCACCATCCGCCGCTGGAGCCAGGAGGTCACCGACGCCCGCGAGCCGCTGCTCAACTTCTTCCTGGAACGCTACCAGCAGGCCTACAAGTCGGAGCTGGAAGCCTACATCGACGCCCTGGTGCACAAAAAACCGCTGCCCACCACCGTGCAGGACGGCCTCAAAGCCCTGAAGCTGGCCGACGCCTGCGTGGAATCGGTGGCCAGCGGCCGCACCGTCAAGCTCTGAGTCGCGCCTAACAGGAGAATTACCATGACCTATCAACGCGAGCGCGGCACCCCCATCGGCGTCGCCTGCCTGGGCATCACCCACCCGCATACCTCGGGCCGGGTCAAGGCGTTCAAGCGCCTGGCCAACGTGCAATTCCACGGCGCCTATGACGACACGCCGCTGTTGCAGCCGTTCTGCGACGCCCTGGACGTGCAGCCGCGCAGCAAGGAAGAGATCCTCGCCGACCCGAATGTGCACATCGTGCTGGTGCACCCCAAAAGCTACCTGATGGCCGACTGGGCCATCGAAGCCCTGGAAGCGGGCAAGGCGGTGCTGTGCGAGAAACCCGCCGGCCGTGGCACCCAGGACACCCAGCGCATCGTCGAGGCGGTGCAGCGCACCGGCGGCCTGTTCCAGGTGGGCTACTGCTGGCGCTATGCGCCGTCGGTGGAAAAGATGCAGCAAGTGCTGCAAAGCGGCGAGATCGGCAAGGTGCTGCAAGTGCGCGCGCACGCCGGTTGCTCCCACGATGAGGCCGACACCAACCACATGAAGCAGCCGGGCGACCGTGGCGGCGCGTTCTACGTGATTGGCTGCCACACCATCGACCGCATCCTGCTGCACTTCGGCAAGCCGAAATCGGTGAACGCGCGCATCACTAAGTTCGCCGGGCAGATGAGCGATTCGGCCCGCGAGGACGCGGTGGGCGCAGTGCTCAACTACGACGACAAGCTGGTGACCATTGACTTCATGTCCTGGGACCCGATGCCCTGGACCGAAAGCTGGGACATCACCGCCTACGGCACCCACGGCGTGATGCATTCCACGCCCATGCCGGCGTCGTACAAGCTGTACCACGATGGCAAGAACGGCCATCAGCAAGGCTGGACGCACTGGAACGAAAACAGCTTTCCGGAGATCTGGGCGGTGCGCAAGACCGTCTATTCGCCGGAAATCGCCGAGATCGGCAACCCGGTGTACTTCGACCGCGAAGCCGCCGCCTTCATGCACTCGGTGTACACCGGCGCGCCTTCCAACGTGCCGGCCACCCAGGCCCATGACATCAACGTGATCCTCGAAGCGCTGTTCGAGTCCGCCGATGCCAACGGCCAGGAAGTCGCCCTGGCGCTGTAACCCCACCCGCAGTCCCGGTAAGCGAAGTGCCCGTTCGGCTCGATTGATTTCGAGCCGACTGGGGCTCTGCATGCCCGAGAAAACCACAACAACAAAGTCGAGGACGCCATGCACACATTCATCAAGGCCGCTGCTGTCGTGATACTGGGGGTGGCGCTGGCCGCCTGCAACAAGCAGGAAAGCAACACCAAGGGCACCATCGGCATCGCCATGCCGTCGAAAACCGAGGCGCGCTGGGTGTCCGACGGTGCCAACATTGTCGACTCGCTGAAGAAGATGGGCTACGACACCGACCTGCAGTACGCCCAGTACGAGGCACCCACCCAGCTCTCGCAAATCGAGAACATGATGGTCAAGGGCATCAAGGGCCTGATCGTGGCGCCGATTGACGGCACCACCATGGCCGATGTGCTCAAGCAGGCGAAGGAGAAGGGCATCAAAGTCATCAGCTATGACCGCCTGATCCGCAATTCAAAGGACTTCGATTACTACGTCACCTTCGACAACTACCGCACCGGCGTGCTGCAGGGCCAGTCCATCGTCGATGCGCTGCACCTGAAGGACGGCAAGGGCCCATTCAACCTGGAGATCTTCGCCGGCTCCACCGACGACAACAACGCCCATGTGGTGTACGCCGGGGTGATGTCGCAGCTCAAACCCTTCATCGACAGCGGCAAGCTGGTGATCCGCAGCGGCCAGCAGGACATCGACAAGGTGGCCACGCCGAACTGGGACGGGGCCCTGGCGCAGGCGCGCATGGACAACCTGCTCAGCGCTTTCTACAGCAAGGCACACCTGGACGCGGTGCTGGCCATGAACGACCAGATCGCCAACGGCGTGGTGTCCTCGCTCAAGGGCGTGGGCTACGGCAGCGGCAGCTCGCCGATGCCCATCGTCACCGGCCAGGACGCCGAAGTCTCTAGCGTCAAGTCGATCATCCGCGGTGACCAGGCCTCCACCATCTTCAAGGACACCCGGGCTTTGGCCGGTGCCGCCGCGCAGATGATGGACGCCGAGCTCAGTGGCAAGGCGGTCAGCGTCAATGACACCACCTCCTACGACAACGGCTCGATGGTGGTGCCGACGCAATTGCTCACCCCGCAACTGGTGAACGGCGGCAACTGGCAGAAAGTGCTGGTGGACGACACCCGGTTCTACACCCAGGCGCAGCTGCAATGATTCTGGCCATGCGCGATATCCGCAAAAGCTTCGGCGCGGTGAAGGCGCTGAGCGGGGTCAACCTCAAGGTGGGCGCAGGTGAGATCCACGCCATCTGCGGCGAGAACGGCGCTGGCAAGTCGACGCTGATGAAGATCCTCAGCGGCGTCTACCCGCACGGCAGCTTCGCCGGTGAAATCATGTTCGACGGCGCACCGCGCACCTTCCAGCGCCTGCGCGACAGCGAGGCGCTGGGTATTTGCATCATCCACCAGGAACTGGCCCTGGTGCCGATGCTGTCGATCACCGAAAACCTGTTCCTGGGCAACGAGATCGCCCGGCACGGGGTGATCGACTGGGACGCAGCGCACCTCAAGGCCCGCGACCTGCTGGCGCGGGTAGGCCTGGACGCACGGCCGCAAACCCTGGTGGGCAACCTGGGCATCGGCCAGCAGCAGATGGTGGAAATCGCCAAGGCCCTGGCCAAGGACGTGCGCCTGCTGATCCTCGACGAGCCCACCGCCAGCCTCAACGAGAAAGACAGCGACACCTTGCTCAAGCTGATGCTGGAGCTCAAGGGCCGCGGCATCACCTCGATAATCATCTCCCACAAGCTCAATGAGATTGGCCGGGTAGCCGATGAAATCACCGTGATCCGCGACGGCAGCACGGTGGACGTCATCGACTGCCGCGCCGATGGCATCGACGAGGGTAGGGTGGTGCGTTCCATGGTCGGCCGCGAGCTGTCCGACCGCTACCCATCGCGGGTGCCGAACATCGGCGAGACGCTGTTCGAGGTGCGCGACTGGTCGGTGGGCGACCCCGAACGGCCGGAGCGCGACCGGGTGCGCAACATCAATTTCCACGTGCGTCGTGGCGAAGTGGTCGGCATCGCCGGGCTGATGGGCGCCGGCCGCACCGAGTTCGCCATGAGCGTGTTCGGCCGTTCCTACGGCGTCAACGTGCGCGGCACGGCACGGCTGGAAGGCCGCGTGGTGGACCTGGGCACGGTGCGCAAGGCCATCGACCAGGGCCTGGCCTACGCCACCGAAGACCGCAAGGGCGCGGGCCTGGTGCTGGGTGACAGCATTACCCACAACACCTCCATGGCCAACCTGGCGGCGGTGTCGAAACGCTGGGTGATGAACGAGCTGGGCGAGACCGCCGTGGCCGACGGCTTCCGTTCACGGCTGCGCATCCGCAGCCCCGACGTGACCCAGTCAGTGGAGAAACTCTCGGGCGGCAACCAGCAGAAAGTGGTGCTGGGCAAATGGCTGTTTTCCGACCCCAAGGTGCTGATCCTCGACGAGCCCACCCGGGGCATCGACGTGGGCGCCAAGTACGAGATTTACGGGGTGGTCAACCAAGTGGTCAGCGAAGGGCGCGCGGTGGTGATGATTTCTTCGGAAATGCCCGAGCTGCTGGGCACCTGCGACCGCATTTATGTGATGAACGAAGGCCGCTTCGTGGGCGAGTTTGCGATCGCCGAGGCGTCCCAGGAAAAAATCATGCACGCAATCATGAAAAACGAGGTGATCCAATGAGCGAAGTCAGCCTGCCTCTGCCGTCCAAACCCAATGCCTTCACCACCTTCAAGCGCGGCGCCCGCGAGTACGGCCTGCTGGTGTCGCTGATCGTGATCATGGTGTTCTTCCAGGTGGCCACGGGCGGGGCGTTGATGCAGCCCCTGAACCTGACCAACCTGTTGCTGCAGAACAGCTACATCGTGGTCATGGCCCTGGGCATGCTGATGGTCATCGTCTGCGGCCATATCGACCTGTCGGTCGGTTCGGTGGTGGGTGTCATCGGCTCCATCGCTGCGGTGCTGATGGTGCAGTACCGCCTGGATTTCTTCACTGTCACGCTGATCTGCCTGCTGGCCGGCGCGCTGATCGGCGCGGCCCAGGGCTACTGGGTGGCGGTGTGGGGCATGCCGTCGTTCATCGTCACCCTGGCCGGGATGCTGGTGTTTCGCGGCGCCACCATCGCCATTTCCCAGGGGCAGTCGATCGGGCCATTTCCGCCGGCGTTCTCGGCGATCAGTTCGGGGTTCATTCCTGACGTGTTCGCCAACCAGCACCTGCGCATCACCTCGCTGCTGCTGGGCGTGGCGGTGGCCGTGGCGTTCTGGGTGGTGGAATACCGCAGCCGCCTGCGCACCTTGAAAAGCGGCGGCAACGTAGCGCCGATGCTGGTGTTCGCCCTGAAGAACGGCGTGGTGGCGGGGCTGATTCTGTACTTCTGCTACCTGCTGTCGACCTACCGTGGCATCCCCACAGTGCTGGTGATCATGAGTGTGCTGATCGGGCTGTACACCTTCATCATGAACCGCACGGTGATTGGCCGTTGGGTGTACGCGGTGGGCGGCAACCTCAAGGCGGCCAAGCTGTCGGGGATCAACACCGGTCGCGTCACCTTCCTGGCCTTCGTCAACATGGGCGTGCTGGCGGCGGTGGCCGGGCTGATCTTCGTCGCCCGCCTCAACAGCGCCACCCCGCGCGGCGGTACCGGCTTTGAGCTGGACGTGATCGCTGCGGTATTCATCGGCGGCGCTTCGGCGTCCGGTGGCGTGGGCAAGGTGGTGGGCGTGGTGATTGGCGCGTTCATCATGGGCGTGCTCAACAACGGCATGTCGATCATGGGCATCGGCATCGACTACCAGCAGATGATCAAGGGGGCGGTGCTGTTGGCGGCCGTGTTCGTGGATGTTTACCAGAAGACCAGAGGTTGATATGTCGCGCAGGGAAGACGACGGCAGGGGGCAACGATGATCAAGCACATTGTGATGTGGAACCTGGCCGGCGATACGCCGGAGCGTAACCGCCAGGCGTGTCTGTTCCTCAAGGAGCGGTTCGAGGGGCTGGCGGGGTTGATCCCCGGACTGCTGAAGATCGAGGTGGGGGTGGATTTCAGCCGCATTGATTACGCCTGTGACGTGGTGCTGTACAGCGAATTCGATTCGCAGGAAGCGCTGGCGGGGTACGCCACGCATCCGGAGCATCTGCGGGTGAAGCGCGAGTTGGGGGATTGTCGGATTGCGCGGCATCAGGTGGATTACATTTGCCCGTAGCAGCAATTGTCTCGAAACCGCGTCGCCTGCATCGCGGCCAAAGCCGGCTCCTACCACGGACGGTGTAGGAGCCGACCTTGGTCGCGACGCAGGCACCGCTATTTATCCTGGCACCGCCCCGCAACCTGTGGGAGCGGGTTCTACCCGCGAAAAGAACACCGCGAAGTATCCTGAACACCACAGGCACCCTTCGCGGGCAGAGCCCGCTCCCACATGAAGACCGTTGCTGCTAGAGGTGTCGCCGTTATGGCGCCAACCCATCGAACAACATCTGCGTCATCTTGCGCACCCGCGCGCCATGCGCCTCGAAATCCGGCACGTCCTGCTGCACCAGCCGCATGAACTGCATCGAGCTGTAGTCATTCAGGAAATACGCCACAAACTCCACATCAATGGCCTGGCTCAGTAACCCGCGCCCCTGCAGTTCACGCAGCAGCCGGCCAATCTCTTCCACCAGTCGCGCATTCAACGGCAGCACTGTCTGCGGCGTCGACTCCAGCAACCCCAGTGGCAGCAGCTCACGCCAGATGGTGGGCGGCAGCACTTCCAGCTCATGCCTCACGATCAGCGCTTCCAGGTGGCACATGGCGTCCACAGCGTTATCGAACGCCGGCATCGACAGCTGCGCATCGGTCACCGCGCGCAAGTCCGCCTGTTCCACCACGGCCAGCAAAATGTCCTGCTTGCTGCCGAAGTAGTTGAACACCGTGGGTATCGACACCCCCGTGCGCTCGGCGATCTGCTCCACGGTGGTGGCGGCGAAACCCTGGTCTTCGAACAGGCCCAGCGCCGCCACCAGGATGGCCTCGCGCCGTTGCTGCTTCTGCCTTTCTCGCAATCCGCTCATGTCCGTTTTCCGGCTCCCAAGGTTAAGTCGTTGATTCTAATCGAAGCATTAGTAGGGGCAAACATTTTATTTGACTAAAAGCTTTTATCGCAATAAAACTATTCCCACCACGACCGAGGGAAGCGTTCATGACCACCGATTTCAACCACGCCCTGCGCGGTGCCTACGCCGCTGAGACGGGCCAGTCCACGCCATCGCTGATGCAGGGCTTTCCCCCCGAACCGGGCGCGCGGGTCACCTGGCACAACTTCATGCAGCCGCCGTACAACCGCTGGGCGTTCCTCAACCTGGGCCGCATCCGCCCCAGCATCAGCGTCACCCGAGGCCAGGCGCTGCCGTCGCCGTTGAAGCAGGGCGTGCCAGCATTGGAAGACTTCCAGTTTGAAAGCGCCAGCGGCGCCACGGTGGGGTTGCACGAGCATCTGCACGCCAGCTGCACCGACGGCTGGCTGGTGATGAAGGACGGCGCGGTGGTGCAGGAGCACTACTTCAACGGCCACCAGCCGCTCAAACGCCACATCATGTTCTCGGTGACCAAATCCCTGATCGGCCTGCTGGCCCAGACCCTGGTGGGGCAGGGCGTGCTCGATGAGCAGAAGTTGGCGCAGGACTACGTGCCGGAACTGGCCGGCAGCGCCTTCGGCGATGCCTCGGTGCGTCAACTGCTGGACATGGCCGTGGCCATTGATTACGAAGAGGTCTACGACGACCCGCGTTCCGGCAGCTCGCAGTTCGGCTACGCCTGTGGCCTGACGCTGCCGCCGGCCGATGTGCAGGCGGCCTACCAGTCGCTGTACGAGTACCTGCCGGCCACCCGCAAGAAAGGCGAGCACGGCGGCTTCTTCCACTACGTCACCGCCACCACCGAAGCCTTGGCCTGGGTGATGGAGCGCGCCAGCGGCGTCAGTTGCGCCCAGCAGTTGAGCGCGCTGTGGCAAGGGCTGGGCTGCGAGCGCGACGGCTTCTTCATCGCCGACCCCTGGGGCCGCAATGTGGCAGGCGCAGGCTTCAACGCCACCTTGCGCGACATGGCCCGCTACGGGGTGATGCTGCTGGCCGGCGGTGTGGCGAACGGGCAGGTGCTGATCCCGCGCAGCGTGATCAGTAACGTGCTGGATGGCGGCGACCGGGCGATCTACGCCGCCAACGCAGGCTTTGCGCAATGGAGCCCGGGCGCCACCTACCGCAGTCAGTGGTACGTGTACCCCGGCGAGGCGATGCTGGCGGTGGGCATCCATGGCCAGTACCTTTACGTGGATTTTTCCCGTGACGTGGTCATCGTCAAACAGTCCTCGCTGCCGGTGGCCGAGAGCGTGCTGGACGTGGACACCCTGCGCCTGATCCGGGCCTTGGCGACTGCGCTGTAATCCTGCCCTTGAGTGGAGTGTATCGATGAAACGCTTGTTATCTGCAGGGCTCACCGGGCTATTACTGATCAGCGCGGGGCTGACCGTGCAGGCCGAGCCCATTGGCGGGCAGTTGCACATCTATAACTGGATCGAGTACCTGCCCAAGGACGTGCTGGAAGACTTCAAGAAACGCACCGGCATCGAAGTGATCTACGACATCTTCGACAGTCCGCAAACCCTGGAGGCGCGGCTGCTGACCGGTAACTCCGGCTATGACGTGGCGTTTCCCAGCAGCAGCCAGTTGCCGACGCTGATCAATTCCGGCGCGGTGTTGCCGCTGGACCGTCAGCAGTTGCCCGGCTGGTCGCATCTGGATGAAAAGCTGATGCACCAACGCGAAGGCCTGGACCCCGGCAACCGCTTCGCCGTGCCGTACCTGTGGGGCAGCACGCTGATCGGCTACAACAAGGCCAAGGTCGAGGCAGTGCTGGGCAAGGGCGTGGACATGCGCGACTACGACCTGCTGTTCAAACCCGAGAACATCGCCAAGCTCAGCCAATGCGGCGTGGCGATTCTGGACAGCGCCACCGAGGTGTTCCCCATCGCCCTCAATTACCTGGGCCTGAACCCCAGCAGCACCAACCCGGCCGACTACGACAAGGCCACGGCGCTGCTGCAATCGATCCGCCCGTACGTGCGCTATTTCAACTCGGCCAAGTACCCGCAAGACCTGGCCAACGGTGATATCTGCGTGGCCCTGGGCTGGTCGGGCGGCATGCTGGCGGCGCGCAACATGGCCACGGCTGCGCACAACGGCAATGACATCGGCCTGGCACTGCCACGGCAGGGCACGCTGATGTGGTCCGACGACATGGTCATTCCCAAGGGCGCGAAAAACCTTGTGCAGGCCCATGCCTTCATGGACTTCTTGCTGCAGCCGGAGGTGATCGCCCGGGTCAGCAACCAGATCGGTTACCCCAACCCCAACCCGGCCAGCACGCCCTTGATCGACCCGGCATTGCGCGCCGAGGAGAACCTGTTTGTGCCGGACAAGGACCGCAGGCTGCTGTTCCAGATCGAGCCGCCCAGCCTGAAAGTACAGCGCCTGATCACGCGCCTGTGGAGCCGCATCCGCTCGGACGTCTGACCCGCTTCACCTTATTCCCCCCACAACAAGGCTGGCGCCGGTGCGCACGGTCGGGGGAACGCTGCGCCTTGCGTTACCCATAGCAACACAGCTGTTGCTTGAACTTTTCTGCCATTTCAACCAAAACAACGGAGCAGAAGTACATGAACAAGTTGGTCTTCGTGGCCGCGGGGCTCGCCTGTGCGAGTGTCTCGTTGCCCGGTCAGGCGTTTGACCTGACCCCCGAGCTGATGCTCAACATCGACGCCACCGCCGCCAGTGATTACCGGGTGGGCGGCTTCTCGCTGACCCAGGGCAACCCCGCGCTGTTGACCGCAGCCACCCTGGTGCACAAGCCCAGCGGTGTGTTCGCCGGGGTGTTCACCACCAACGTCGACTTCGGCACCGCCACGCGCCGCGAATTCGACTACTACGCTGGCATCGCCCGGCCCCTGAGCCAGAACACGCGCTTCTCCCTGGCCTACGTGGCCTATGACTACCCCAAGGACAGCTGGGTGAATTTCCGCGAGTGGATCGGCACCTTCGGCTTCTACGGCGCCACCCTGGGCGTCAAGTACTCCGACAGCCTGCAGAACCCGCCGGCCCGCGCTGCCCTGGCCGATGCCTTGGCGCCCTATGGCGTGGTCATCAAGCCGCGGCCCAAGGAGCGGCTGATCACCTGGCTGGAGTACAACGTGCCGCTGCCGTACCAGACCCTGCTGAACGTGCGCTATGGCTACACCGACACCCACGATGACCAGGCGTATCAGTCGGGCGACGGCTCGTTCCGCAGTACTTATCGCGACTGGGGCGTGTCGATCAGCAAGCCGTTCCTGGGCGTGCTATGGAAGGCCGCCTACATCGACACCGACCTGTCCAAGGCCGAATGCTATTCGGCATTTGGCAGCGCCGGCGACTGTTCTGCCACCGTGGTGGCGTCGGTGACCAAATCCTTTTAAGCCGAGGCATGTACATGAAGTTCGCAAAAAAATTCAACGCCATCACCTGTGCGCTGGCCCTGGCGCTGCTCGCAAACCAGGCGACCCAGGCCGCGCAGCCGGGCGCCGAAGAAGGCCCCGCGCGCACTTGGCAATCGTTCTGGGGCAAGCGCGTCACCGGCTACCTGACCACCGCCGATGGCACCCAACTGCGCTATTCGGTACTGCTGCCCAAGGGCGAGGGGCGCTTCCCGGTGGTGGTGCGCTACAGCGGCTATGACTCGGGCAGCATCGGCGGCCCGGCCTACCTGCAAGACAACGAAACCTTTTCGGTGGCCACCGACAAACAACTGCTGGAGCATGGCTACGCGGTGATGGGCGTGCAGGCGCGGGGCACGGGGTGCTCCCAAGGTACTTTTGACTTCCTCGGCCCGGCGTATGGTACCGATGGTCATGACGCCATCGAGTTTGCTGCCAGCCAGCCGTGGTCCAACGGCGACATCGGCATGTTCGGCTGGTCGTGGGCCGGCATGTCGCAACTGATGACTGCCGCCACCCAGCCGGCGCACTTGAAGGCCATCGCCCCGGGCATGGTCATCGGCGATGCGCGCAGCGACAGCTGGGCACCGGGTGGCGTGCCGGACCAGGCTTTTACCACGTCGTGGCACTGGTTCCTGGACATGCGCTGGCAGGCGGTGAAGGCCAGCGCCGAGGCCGAGCACGATGAGCGCTGCCTGGCCCAAGTCACCCAGAACCAGGCCAAGGTGGTCAGCACTTCGCTGATGTACAACCTGTTGCGCCACCCGCTGCGTGACGACTGGACAATGCAGCGCAGCCCCCGCGAACACGCCGACCGCATCAAGGTGCCGGTGCTGTCCATGCACACGTGGCAGGATGAAGCGGTGCTGGCCCGCGAGGGCTATTACCAGGAGCGCCTGGACCCCAAACAGCTGTGGATGGTGGAGTCCAGTGGCGGCCACAACCTGTACGAGTCCGAGCGTTTCCGGCACACGCTGATCGCCTTCCTTGACCGGTTCGTCAAGGGTGAGCAAAACGGCTTCGAGAAAACCCCGCGGGTGGAAATCTGGCAGGAAACCGTGGCCGACAAGCGCGAGGGCGGGCGGCACGAGCCTAACGAAACCGCGCGGCCGGGCTGGGTGATCGAGCGTGATCACTACCCGGTCAGCGTCAAACCGGTGACCTTCACCCTGGGCGAGCACGGCAGCCTGGTGGAGAACGGGCAGGGCGGCGGGGCGCCGGACAGCTACAACTACCCGATCCCGGGCCCCGAGGTGGACACCTTCCTCAACGACAACGCCTGGGGCCCGCAGCACCCGGTGTGGAAGCAGGGCAGCCTGGCCTACACCAGCGCACCGATGCAGCGCGACCTGCTGACCTACGGCACCGCCAGCGCCGACCTGTGGCTGAGCACTTTCCTGGCACCCGATACTGATGTGCAAGTGACGGTCACCGAGGTGCGCCCCGATGGCCAGGAAGTGTTCGTGCAGCGTGGCTGGCTGCGCATGTCGCTGCGCAAGCTGGACGAGGCGCGCTCTACCGTGTTGCGCCCGTGGTTGCTGGACGACCCGGATGGCATTCAACCGATGCTCCCCAATGTACCGGCCCTGGGCCGTGTCGAGATCCCGCCGTTCTCCCATGCCTTCCGCAAGGGCTCGCGCCTGCGCCTGTGGGTCGACACGCCGTCGGGCACCGGTGGCTATGGCTTCAGTTATTTCTCCATCCCCAGCCGCAACACCCTGTTGCATGACCAGGCCCACCCCTCGCGGCTGGTACTGGGAGAATTGCCCGGCGTGGACGTGCCAAGCGCGCGGCCTGCCTGCGGTGCGCTGCTCAAACAACCTTGCCGTCCCGACCCTTTGAACTGACAGGAAGTAACCATGAAGACGATGACCAAGACACTGACCGGCCTGGCCCTGGCCGCCGCTACCCTGGCCAGCACGGCGTTCGCCGCCGAGCTCAAGGAACACATCCCCAACCGCCTGACCCATGAACTGGTGATGCAGATCGACGTCAAGCTGGGGCCACAGGAAGACATGGGCAAAGGCCCGGATGGCGCGCGCATCAACTACCCGATCATGGGCGGCACCTTTGTCGGCAAGGGCATGAAAGGCACGGTGGTGCCCGGGGGCGCGGACATGTCGGTGACCCGGGACGACGGGGTGACGATGATCAACGCGCTTTACCGGCTGAAGACCGACGACGGGCAGATTATCCTGATCAACAACGCCGGCATCTGGCGGCTTAACGAGTCGGGGCTGGCCAAGAAGGCCAAGGGGCTGGAGATCAAGGACATGAAGGAAAGCGACTTCTACTGCCGCACCGTGCCGTCCTTCAAGACCTCGCCGGGGGCGCATGCGTGGCTGAATGACTACATCTTCACCGGCACCATTGATGGGGTGAGTGAGCATGAAGTGTTGATCAGCGTGTATCGCGTGGGCGGGCAGTAACGCCTCGCCGTGCGTGGCAGGAGCCGGTCTTGACCGCGATGCAGGCGCCGAGGTGTCTCAGATACATCGCGGTGTTCTTTTCGCGGGTAGAACCCGCTCCCACAAGTTGCTCAACACCCTGGAATCACCCGCAATGTGCACCCCGCTTCTGTAGCAGCAACTGTCTTGAGACCGCGTCGCCTGCATCGCGACTAAAGTCGGCTTCTGCACCGTCCGTGGTAGGAGCCGGCCTTGGCCGCGATGCAGGCGACGCGGTTTTTCTTGATTACGGCGTCGATGCCATCGCGAGCAAGCTTTGCTCCCACAGTGGTGAGCCAGCAATCGATGTAAGGCTTTACACTGTGGGAGCAAAGCTTGCTCGCGAGAGGCCGGTGCAGGTTGCCCACAATCATAGAATCTCCCACAGTGCAACTCCACGCTCGGCAGCCATCCTCGTAGCTGCCGAAGGCTGCGTCACCGGCAGCGCGGTTTATCCGGTACCGCGCGGCGTTTGTGACGCGACCTGGCGGCCGCTGCTAGGCGGTGGGCAAAGCGTCAGAACGAATAATCAGCCGTCAAAATCGCTGCCCGACCATCACCCGGTACGGCCCAGCCGTTGTTGCGGATGCGGGTCAGGTAGTGCTTGTCGAACAGGTTGTTGACGTTCAAGCGCAGGTCCAGGTTGCGGTTGACCTTGTAGCCCAGCATGGCGCGGTGGATGGTGTAGCCCGACGCGGTCGGCGCGTTGTCGGCGCTGGCCAGGTACTGCTTGCTCTGGGTGGTCAGGCCGTAGCCTACCTGGAAGTCGTGCGGCAGGTCGTACACGGTCCACAGGCTGGCCGCATGGCGCGGGGTGAAGGTCAGTGGCTTGCCTTTCTGGGCGTCGATGCCGGTGCTTTCCTTGGTGAAGTCGCTCACGCTCTGCAGCACCTTGGTGTCCAGGTAGGTGTAGTTGGCAAACACCTTCCACTTGTCGGTGATCGCACCGGTCAAGCCCAGGGTGGCGCCATCGACACGGGCCTGGCCGTCAAGCGCCTGCTCGCCGGACAAGTTGCTCGGATCGTTGCTGGCCACCTTGTAGTTGGTGCGGTCGTTGCGGAACACCGAAGCGCTCAGCGACAGGGCATCGTCGAAGAAGTCCCACTTGGTGCCAATCTCGTAAGTGATCGACTTTTCCGGATCGGCGTCGCAGTTGTTGCTGGCGGCGGTGGTGCCACGCCCCGCGGTGAAGCAGCTGCCGTTGACGGTGGCCTGGGACGGCGTCTTGCTGTTGCCATAGGCCACGTAGATGCTGCCGTTTTCCGCTGGCTTGTAAACGATGGCCGCACGGTAGGACGTCAGGTCATCGCTGTTGTGGAAGCGCGTGCCTGGGGTGACCACGCCCGCGGTGGAGATGGCGTCGGTCACCGAGCTGCCTTCGTTGCGCTCATAGCGCACGCCGCCGTTCACTTCCCACTGATCATTGAGTTTGAGGGTGTCGAAGGCGTAGGCGGCGCGGTTGTTCAGCTCGCCGTCGATGTGGGCGGTCTTGGTGAAGTTCACCGGGCCGTTCCAGGTCGAATCCGGGTTGCTGATGCTCACCGGTGGCGCAACGACGGTGGCCCCGCTGCTGGTGCGCATCCAGTTGCCGGTGTCGGCTTCATATTCTTCGCGGGTCAGGGCGATGCCGGTCACCAGGGTGTGCTGGATGAAACCGGTGTTGAAGTGGCTGGTGACATCCGTCTGGTTGGTGAAAATCTTGTTCTGCGTGCGGCGAGCGTTGCCCAGCGAACCGCCGCTTGGCTGGAAGTAACCCGGTGCCAGGCCACTTGCGCAGGCTGCGCCGGTGACGGTGGTGCCGCTGGCCAGGCAGGCGGTAGACGCGCCTTCAGGGCCGGAAACGAAGCTCTCCTGGCGCACGCGCGCCGCGCGACTGAAGTTGCGGATCGACACGTTGTCGTTGAAATCATGCTCCAGCTTCAGGCTGAAGGCGTCGGTGCTGATTTCCTGCTTGTTGACGTTGTGGTAGCCGTAATAGTCATCCCAGCCCGCGCCCGGCAGGCGCTTGCCGTTGTAGATGGGGATGCCGAACTGCGGGGTGTTGTCGTCCTTCTGGTGCTCGTAGCTCAGGGTCACGCGGGTAGGGGTGCCCAGGCCGAAGGCGACCGACGGCGCCACGCCCCAGCGCTCGTAGTCTTCGTAATCGCGGCCGGGTACGTCGTTGCCGTGAGCCATCAGGTTGAGGCGGAACGCGGTGGTGTCCGACAGTTTCTGGTTGGTATCAATCGTGGCGCGCTTGTAGTTATCGGTGCCCACGCCGCCGCTGATCTTGGTGAAGTCGCGCAGTTGCGGGCTTTTGGTGACGATGTTGATGGTGCCGCCCACCGAGCCTGAACCCGAATACACGGAGCTGGCGCCGTTGACCACTTCCACCTGCTCCAGGTTGAAGGGGTCGGTGCGGCTGTACTGGGCGCTGTCCTTCACGCCGTCGACATAGATGTCGTTGCTGGCCGAGAAGCCGCGCAGGTTGATGCTGTCGCCATAGCCGCTGCCGCCTTCGCCGGCGCCGAAGGTGATGCCGGGCACGGTGCTGAGGATCTGCTGCATGGTCAGCAGGTTTTGGTCTTCGATCACTTCCTTGGGAACAACGGTGATGGTCTGCGGCGTGTCGCGCAGCGCTTCGGTGTACTTGGCCGAGGCCGGGGCGCTGGGCTTGTAGGTGCTGTCGGATTGACCATCGACGGTGGTGGCGCCCAGTTGCAGGGTGCCGTTGCCTTCGTCGGCGTTTGTATCGGCAGCGAATACAAAACCGCCTTGGGCGGCGACCGCCAAGCCAACGGCTGTGGCCAGCAGGTGACGCTGGGAATACAGGGTTGACTCTGTTCTTGTTGCCATTCGGTGTTGCTCCCCATGTGTGAATGGGATGCGATCGTAATTGAAAACAATTCCCAGTTGAAGTACTTTGTAAAGAATTTGTAAGCGTTAGCAAATATTTCTGATTTTCAGGGGCTTGGGGGCAACAGTGACGGACGTTTCAGCCAATCTGCAGGACAACCCTCGGGCGTACGCAAAGGTGATCATGCGTGCTGCCTCGCTGGGGGACAGCGACGCCCAGGCCACCTTGGGGCAACTGTTGCTGGACGGGCAGGGCATAGCACGCGATGCGCGACTGGCGCTGACCTGGTTCCGGATTGCCGCGCGCCAGGGACACGCCATGGCCATCAACATGACCGGTCGCTGCCTGGAGCATGGCTGGGGCTGCGAGGTGGATTTGCCGGGCGCGGCGATTGAATACCGCAAGGCCGGTGGGCTGGGGCTGGACTGGGGGCTGTACAATTTTGCCCAACTGCTGACCCGCGGGCGCGGTGTGGAGCAGGACCTGGCGGCGGCCTACGGGCTGTTTCGCCAGGCGGCGAACCTGGGGCATGCCAAGTCGATGAATCTGCTGGGCCGGTTTCATCACGAGGGCGTGGTGGTAGCGCGAGACGAGGCGCAGGCCGAGCACTGGTATCGGCTGGCAGCGCTGGGTGGCGATTTTCGTGGGCAGTACAACCATGCGGCGGCGCTGGTGCGGCGTGGGCGGGTGGAGGAGGCGTGTGGCTGGTTGGATAAGGCGTTGGCCAGCGCCACGCCGGGGTTTCTGCAGGCTGCGGGGCCGGTTCTGGTTGCCTCAGGCCACGCAGCGATCCGGGCAATGGGCGAGCGCTACCTGGGCACCCGCTCGCCCGCGTAGCCGCTGCCGCCAGGCTGCGCTGGCCCTGTGCCGCGCTGGAAATCTCCAGGGGTCACACCGGCCAGCGCAGCCTGGCGGCAGCGGCTACGGATCGCGTGCGAAATGTCAGGCCAGGTCGTGCATCGTCAGGATGATCTTGCCCACGTTAGCCGCCGACTCCATGCGCCGGTGGGCCTCGGCGGCGCGGGCCAATGGGAAGGTGCTGTCCACCACCGGTTCGAGGCTGCCGGCGCCGCCAAAACGCTCCAGCCAATGCGCGCGAAAGCGCTGCACCATGGCGTGCTTTTCCGGCTGGCTGCGCGACTTCATGACCGTGCCCATGATCTGCAAATGCCGGTAGAGGATGTGCTCCAGCGCCACGCTGACCTCACCGCCGCCCCCCATGATACCCACCTGCACCAGCCGCCCGCCGTTGGCCAGCGAAGCGATGTTGCGGGCAAAGTAGGGTGCGCCGACAAAGTCGATGATCACGTCGACGCCACGCCCGTTGGTCTTGTCCGCGATCACCGCAGCGAAATCCTCGGCCTTGTAGTCGATGGCCACGGCGGCGCCCAGGTGTTCGACCCGCGCCGCCTTGCTGGCTTCGGTGGTGGCGTAGACCGTGGCGCCGCTGGCGTAAGCCAACTGCACGGCCGCCGAGCCTACGCCGCCGGCCGCGGCATGAATCAATACACTGTCACCGGCTTTCAATCGTCCCAGATGCAGCATCGCTTCGTGGGCGGTGACGAATACCTCAGGAATCGCTGCGGCATGCACGTAATCCAGCTGCGCCGGGATCGGCAGGGCCATGCGGTAGTCGATGCGCGCCAGTTCCGCGTAGGCGCCGCCGCCGACCACGCCCATCACCCGGTCGCCCACCTGGTAGCCGACCACCTCGCTGCCGGTGGCAATCACCTCGCCGGCAATCTCCAGGCCCATCACGGTCGAATCGCCGAAATTGGGCCTGCCATAGCCGCCGGTGCGGTGGGTCAGGTCGGCGCGGTTGACCCCGGCTGCGTAGACCCGCACCAGCAGGTCGGTGGCGCGTAACTCCGGCGTGGGGGCGTCGGCCAGGTGCAAGACGTCGGCGTCGCCGAAGGTATCGAAAGTGATCGCTTTCATGGGAGTAGTCCTCAAATCTGGCTGATGAATTTGTTGGTCAGGTAATGTTCGATGCCTTCGGTGCCGCCTTCCGAGCCATGGCCGCTTTCCTTCAGGCCGCCGAAGGGCAGTTCGGTGGCGACGATGCGGTATTGGTTGATGCCGATCATGCCGGCCTCCAGGCCATCGGCCACATCGATGGCGGTGCGGGCATCGCGGGTGAAGGCATAGGCTGACAGGCCATAGGGCAGGCGATTGGCTTCAGTGAGGCCGTCGGCCAGGGTGTCGAAGGGCATCAGCACGGCAATGGGGCCGAAGGGTTCTTCATGCATGACGCGGGCGTTCATGGGCACGTCGGCCAGCACCGTCGGTTCGAAGAAAAAGCCCGGGCCGTCGATGCGCTTGCCACCGGTCAGCACCCGGGCACCGCGGGCCACGGCGTCGCCGACCAGGTCCTGCATTTTCTGCAACTGCCGGGGGTTGGCCAGCGGGCCTACCTGCACGCCGGCCTGCAAACCATCGCCGACCTTGAGTGCCTGGGTGGCGCTGACGAAATGCGTGGCGAAGCGTTCATAGGATTCGCGCTGGATGAGAAAACGCGTGGAAGAAATGCACACCTGACCGGTGCCGCGAAAACGATTTGCAGCGCCCTCCACGGCGGCCTTCTCAACGTCGGCGTCGTTGAACACCAGCACCGGACCATGCCCACCCAATTCCAGGGTGATAGGCTTCACCCCTTCGGCGGCCCGCGCCGACAGCAAACGGCCAATCGGCACAGAGCCGGTGAAGGTGACCTTGCGAATCACCGGCGAGGCGATCAGGTGCTTGGACACCTGGTCCGGCACGCCGAACACCACTTGCAGCACGCCCTTGGGCAGCCCCGCATCGTCCAGCGCGTGGGCCAGGGCCAGGGCGGTGGACGGACTTTCTTCGCCCGGCTTGATGATCACGCTGCAGCCGGCTGCCAGCGCTGCCGACAGCTTGCGCGCCGGGGTGATGGCCGGGAAGTTCCACGGTGTGAAGGCTGCGACCGGGCCGATGGCCTGGCGCTTGACCAGTTGCAGCACGCCGGGACGGTTGGCAGGCACCACGCGGCCGTCGATGCGCTTGGCGCTTTCGCCAAACCATTCAAAGTACTCGGCGGCGCGCTGCACTTCGTCACGGCTTTCGGCCAGCGGCTTGCCTTCTTCCAAGGTCATCTGCGTGGCGATGTACTCGGCGCGTTCGCGGATCAGCTCGGCGGCCTTTTTCAGCACCCGGGCACGCTCGGCAGGAGGCGTTTGCCGCCACACCTGGAACGCCGGGCCGGTGACGGCCAGGGCGCGGTCCAGGTCCGCCTCGGTGGCCAGCGGCACACGACCGAGGTTTTCCTGGTTGGCCGGGTTGATCACGGCGGCCGTGGCGCGGTCGCCGGCACTGATCCATTGACCGTCGATGAAGAGGTGAAGCGGGGCGTAGAGAGCGTTCATGGGGCACCTTCGTTCAGCCAGGGGAAGCGCAGGCAGCGCTGTTGGAACGAAGTCTAGGGAGCGGGCGTCCGGGGATTAAGCCGTGCCCGAGGGAATCAATCTTCCACCCGAAGGGAAAGTGACGCCTTGCCTGCCCGGGCGTTTCGGATGGATGATGCGCGGCACCATGATCAGGGCGAAGGGGTAGGCAATGGACAAGCTGTCGAACATGGCGGTGTTCGCCAAAGTGGTGGAGATGGGCAGCTTCACTGCCGTGGCCAACTTCCTCGACACCACGGTGAACAACGTCTCGCGGGCGGTCTCGGGGCTTGAGGAGTCACTGGACACCAAGCTGCTGCACCGCAGCACCCGGCGCTTGAGCGTCACCGACGCCGGACGGCGTTTTTATGAGCGCTGCACCACGATCCTGGCCGACCTTGAAAACGCCGAGTCCGAGGCCCGCAACACGCTGCATGAGCCGCGCGGCACCTTGCGCGTGCATTGCGTGCCGGGCCTGGCGCGGCACCTGGTGACCCGCGCGGTGCTGGCCTACCGCGCGCAATTCCCCGACGTCACTGTGGAATTGCTGCTGTCCCAGCGTATGCCCAACCTGCTGGAAGATCAGCTGGACCTGTCGATCGTGATTGCCCGCACGCTGCCGGATTCGGCCTATGTGTGCCAGCAGATCGGTGTCAGCCATTGCGTGCTGGCCGCATCGCCGCAGTACCTGGCACGCCACCCGGCGCCCATCACCCCTCAGGACCTGGCCGAGCATGCCTGCGTGCGCTTGGGCACCGTGGATTACAGCCCGGATGCATGGCAGCTACGCAGTGACCAGGACAGCGCCACGTTCAACCCGGTAGGCCCGCACCTGAGCGTCAACGACATGGAAGCCATGGCGGTGGCCTTGCGCGAAGGCGCCGGCATCGGCTTGCTGGCCGGCTTTGCCGCCTACGACGATTTGCGCAGCGGCGCGCTGGTGCGGGTACTGCCGGGGTATCACACCGACGCGCGCAACGTCTACGCGGTGTACACCTCGCGGCAGTTCGTGGATGCCAAGATCAAATCCTTCGTCGACCTGCTGAAAACCCAGGTGGGCGGCGCGCTGCAACAGCATGCCAGCACCCTGATCAACCCTGCGCCGAACCCCGCCCCGTAGCCGCTGCCGCCAGGCTGCGCTGGCCCTTTGCCTCGCTGGAAATCTCCAGGGTTCATGCCGGCCAGCGCAGCCTGTCGGCAGCGGCTACGGGTATACTGCGCGCCCCTTGTGTTTCCAGGACATCACCATGCGGCAGGTCTTGCTGATCGTCGACATCCAATCCACCTTCAATCCCCCCGAATGGCTGGTGGACGGTGTGCGTGCGTTTTCGGCGATGATCCCCACCATCGCCTCGATCGAACTGCATGACGAACAGGTCACCCCCTTCGAGCGGCAACTGGGCTGGCACCCGGCGGCCGAGGACGAAAGCCTGGTGGAGGCCGACAAGGTGTTCATCAAACATGGCTACGGGCAAACCGGGGAAGCGATCGAGTACATTCGGCAGATGGGCGTGGAGCGCGTGCTGGTGTGTGGCATGCAGACCGAAACCTGCGTGCTGGCCGCAGGCTTTGCGCTGTTCGACGCGGGGCTGGCGCCCACGCTGGTCACCGACCTGACGGTGGGCTCGTCCCTGGACCGATCGGGGCAGATGGGCATTGCGCTGTGGAAGCACCATTTCCGCGAAGTTACCACCCGTGCTGAGGTGCTGGCCGCTCTGTAGCCGCTGCCGACGGTTGCCCTTTGTAGGACCGGGCGAAGCTCGGGAAGCGCTCAGCATGAACCTTGAGTCGTTCCCTTCCCGAGCTTCGCCGGGCGGCCGGTTCCCCGGTCCCCCGGTCCCACAAAGGGGTACGCGGTGCAGGTTACGGCATGAACTTGTAGCCCGCCCCATACACCGACTGAATGATCTCCACCCCCTCGACAATCCCCTCGAACTTGCGGCGGATTTTCTTCACGTGGCTGTCGATGGTGCGGTCTTCGACGATGCGGTGGTCGGTGTACAGGTGATCCATCAAGGCATCGCGCGACATCACCCGGCCAGGGCGCGCCACCAAGGCCTGCAACAGCCGGAATTCCAGCGGCGTGAGTTCCACGGTGACGCCGTGCCAGATGGCCTGGAAACGGTCGGCAAGCATCTGCAGCGGGCCGCTTTCCGCGGCCGGGCCGTGGCCCACGCGGCGCAGGATGACTTTTACCCGGGCCACCATTTCCAGCAGGCTGAAGGGCTTGCAGATGTAGTCGTCGGCGCCGATTTCCAGGCCCAGCAGGCGGTCCTTTTCCTCGACGCGGGCGGTGACCATGATGATCGGCGTGTCCCAGTGTTTGCGTAGCGCGCGGCAGATGTCGCGGCCGTCGCGGCCGGGCAGCATCAGGTCGAGGATGATCAGTTGCGGGGTGAACTGGCTGACGGCGGCTTCCACGCCCAGGCCGTCGGCCAGGCGATGGCTGGTGTAGCCGGCGGCCAGCAGAAAATCGCTCATCAGTTGCGCCAGCTTGGGTTCGTCCTCGACGATCAGGATGTCCACCGCGCTCATGCCTGGAGCCTCGCGCGCGGCAGTTGCACGGCAATCCACAACCCGCCCTGGGGCGCGCGGGCGGCGTTGATGCGGCCGCCGTGGGCCAGCACGATGCTGCGGCAGATCGACAGGCCCAGGCCCGAGCCGCCGGTGGAGCGGCTGCGTGAGGCCTCGACGCGGTAGAAACGGTCGAACAGCGCGCCCAGGGCCGGCTCCGGCACGCCCTGGCCGCTGTCCTGGATGTCGACCCGCACGTGGTGGGCGTCCTGGCGGGCGCGCAACAGCACGGTGTTGCCGGCCTCCACGTAGTGCAGGGCGTTTTCGAAGACGTTGGCAAACACCTGCTGCAGGCGCCGGCGGTCGCCTTCCACCCACAATGGCGTGTCGGGCACGTCGGCATGCAGGGCGATGCCGGCATCGGCCAGGCGCCGCAGCACCGGGCCCAGGCTGTCGCGCAGCATGCGCGCCAGGTCCAGTTCCACGTGCTGATAGCTCAGGGTGCCAACGTCTGCCAGGGACAGGTCGTGCAGGTCGTCCACCAGCCGCGACAGGCGCTGGGCCTCGCCGCCGATGGAGTGCACGGCCTCAAGTGTCAGTGGCCGCACGCCCACTTCCAGCGCCTCGATTTCGCCGCGCATCACCGCCAGCGGGGTGCGCAGTTCGTGGGAGATGTCGGCGACCATGGCCGAGCGCACGCGCTCGTTGTCTTCCAAGGTGGCGGCCAGGTGGTTGAAGTCGCGCTCCAGTTGGCCAATGTCGCTGCCCGACAGGGTGGGCACGCGCACGCTGTAGTCGCCCTCGGCCAGGTGGTGGGTAGCGCCAGTGATGCGCCGCAGCGGCGCGGCCAGGGCGCGCGCCAGCCACCAGGTGATGGCCGCCACCAGCAACGCGGCCAGGGCAGCGATGCTCCAGCTGGCGTTGATCTGGCCCTTCTGGAAACGCAGGTCGCCGGCCTCGGTGGCTTTCTCGAACGGCAGCATCAGCAGCCAGCCGACGGTTTTGCCGTCCACGGTGATCGGCAGGCGCGGCGAGTCCTTCAGGCAGCCGGGGTTGCCGAACACGTACTTGCCATCGGCGTCCAGCAGGGTGAAACGGGTGTGCGCGCCAATCATCTCCGATACCGGCAAGCGCGGCAGGGGCTGATTGCCGCTGGGCGGGTAGGCCGAGTCATCGTAGGGGCGCATCAAGTGGTGCCACAACTCGCGGTTGTGCTCAAGGAACTCCCAGCTTCCGTGGGCCTTGTAGGCGCTGGCCAGGGGCGCCACGCCGGCCTGCAAGCGCAGTTCATCCTGCTCGGCCAGGTAGCCGATGAAGCCGTGCTCGAAACTCACCCGGGTGGCCGCCACCATCGCCACGATCACCAGGATATTGACCAGCACCATGGCCACGAACAGTTTCGCGGTCAGGCCCAGGCGGCGGGTGGGGGTGGCGTTGCGCAGGAGTGCTTTCATGCCCTGCATTCTACGGGTTGCCTGTCGGCGCCGCAGCGCCCACCCGGCAACTTCCCTATTTTTTGCGCAATTGCTTCGCATACTCGTGGCCATACAGACCGTCATCGAGACCTAGATACATGCACACTTTTCATCCGCTGTGTGTGCTGGCGGCCATGCTGCTGGTCACCGGTTGTTCCCAGGGCAAACAGGAGGCGCCCAAAAAGGCTCAGGCCGTCACCGTGGTGACCCTCAAGCGTCAGCCGTTTACCCGCAGCGTGTCATTGCCGGGGCGCACCACGGCGTTCCTCACCTCGCCGGTGACCCCGCAGGTGACCGGCATCATCCAGAAGCGCCTGTTCGACGAAGGCAGCGAGGTCAAGGCCGGGCAGTTGCTGTACCAGATCGACCCGGCGCCGTACCAGGCCACCTATGACGCCGACCAGGCCGAGCTGGCCAAGGCCCGCGCGGCCTTGCTGTCGGCCCAGCCCATCGCCAAGCGCGACGAGGCCCTGGCGCACATCGACGCCATCAGCCAGCAAACCCTGGAAACCTCCCGCGCCACCTTGCGTGAGGATGAGGCCGCCGTGCAGTCAGCCCAGGCGGCGCTGGAAAGCGCGCGCATCAACCTCAATTACACCCGCGTCAGCGCGCCCATCGCTGGCACCATTGGCGCCTCCAGCTACACCCCCGGCGCGCTGGTGACCGCCAACCAGACCAGCCCGCTGACCACCATCTATGCCTATGACCCGATCTATGTGGACGTGACCCAGTCCAGCGCCGACGTGCTGCAACTGCGCAAGGCGCTGGCCGACGGCCGCCTGCAAAAAGATGACAAGGGCCGCGCACGCGTCAGCCTTACCCTGGAAGACGGCAGCCCCTACAGCCACGCTGGCAGCCTGCAATTCGCCGGTGTCGGTGTCGACCAGGCCACCGGCACCATCACCCTGCGCGCCATCGTGCCCAACCCGGAAAAGCTGTTGCTGCCAGGCATGTACGTGCACGCCAACATCAACGAAGGCGTGGACGACAACGCCTTGCTGGTGCCGCAACAGGCCATCACCCACGACCCGCGCGGCAACGCCACGGCGCTGGTGGTCAACGCGCAGAACAAGGTGGAGCTGCGCACCGTCACCGAGGAGGGCACCAGCAGCACCAACTGGGTGATCAGCGACGGCGTCAAGGCCGGCGAACGGGTGATCCTTGAAGGCTCGCAGTACGTGAAACCCGGTGACACCGTGCAGGCCACCGAGGCTGCGCCCGCCGTGGCTGCGGCAGGGGGCAACTGAGCATGCGCCTTCCGCACTTTTTCATCGACCGGCCGATCTTCGCCTGGGTGATCGCCATCGTCATCACCCTGGCGGGGGCGTTCTGCGTTACGCAACTGCCCCTTGAGCAGTACCCCAGCGTGGCGCCACCGACCATCCAGATCAGCACCACCTATTCCGGCGCCTCGGCGCGCACCAACCAGGACTCGGTGGTGCAGGTGATCGAGCAGCAAATGGTGGGCCTGGACAACCTGATGTACATGTCCTCCAGCGCCAGCTCCTCGGGCACGGTCAGCATCAAGCTGACCTTCAAGAACGGCATGGACCCCGATGCCGCCCAGGTGCAGGTGCAGAACAAGCTGCAGGCCGCCAACGCCTTGCTGCCCACCGAGGTGCAGGACAATGGCGTGCTGGTGCGCAAGGCGGCGCCCGACCAGTTCCTGGTGTTCTCGCTGGTGTCCACCGACGGCAAGATGAGCGCCGACGCCGTGGCCGATTACTTGTACAGCAACCTGGAAGAACCCATCGAGCGCCTGTCCGGCGTGGGCCAGGTGCAGGAGTACGGCGCCCAGTACGCCATGCACATCTGGCTGGACCCGGCCAAGCTGCAGAAGTACGCGCTGATGCCCTCGGACGTGACCACCGCCGTTGCCGCCCAGAACGACGACGTCGCCGCCGGCGAGCTGGGCGGCCTGCCCGCCGCCGGTGGCCAGGAACTGGACGCTACGGTGACCGCGCGCAGCCGCCTGACCACCGCCCAGCAGTTCCGCGACATCGTGCTCAAGAGCAGCGACAACGGTGCCCAGGTGCTGCTCAGCGACGTGGCCCGTGTGGAGCTGGGCCCGCAGACCTACACCGTCACCACCCATTACGACGACAAACCGGCCTCAGGGCTGGGCATCGCCCTGGCGCCCGGCGCCAACGAGATGCAGGTGGCCCAGGAGGTGCACGACTTCCTCGACCAGCGCGCCGCTTCGTTTCCCCAGGGGCTGAAGGTGCAGTACCCCTATGACATGGTGCCGTTCATCAAGGTGTCCATCGAAGAGGTGGTCAAGACCTTGGCCGAGGCCATCGGCCTGGTGGTGCTGATCATGTTCGTGTTCCTGCAGAACGTGCGCGCCACGCTGATCCCCAGCATCGCCGTGCCGGTGGTGCTGATGGGCACCTTCGGGGTGCTGTACACGCTGGGCTATACCATCAACATGCTGACCATGTTCGGCCTGGTGCTGGCCATCGGGCTGCTGGTGGACGACGCCATCGTGGTGGTGGAAAACGTCGAGCGGGTGATGGCCGAGCAAGGCCTGTCGCCCCGCGACGCCACCCGCGAATCGATGAACGAAATCAGCGGCGCGCTGGTCGGCATCGCCATGGTGCTGTGCGCGGTGCTGCTGCCCATGGCCTTCTTCGGCGGTGCCACGGGGATCATCTACCGGCAGTTCTCGGTGTCGGTGATCACCGCCATGGGCCTGTCGGTGTTCGTCGCCCTGACCTTGACCCCGGCGCTGTGCGCGACCTTGCTCAAGCCCAGCCATGGGGTGGCGCAGCACGGTTTCTTCGGTGCCTTCAACCGCGGTTTCGAGCGCGGCGCGGCCGGCTACCAAGGCGCCGTCGGTGGCTTGCTGAAGCGTCGCAAGCGCGCGCTGCTGGCCTACGGGCTGATCGTGGCGGGCGCGGTGTTCATGGCCCTGCACCTGCCCACCGCGTTCCTGCCCATGGAGGACCAGGGTGAGCTGATGGTCACCGTCAAGGGCCCGGTGGGCGCGCCCCGCGAGCGGGTGCTCAAGGCCATGGCCACGGTGCAGCAGTACTTGCTCAAGCAGCCATCGGTGGCGGCGGCGTTCGAGATTTCCGGCTATGCCACCGGCACCAGCGGCCAGAACGTGGGCATGATGTGGGTGCAGCTCAAGGACTGGAGCGAGCGCAGCGAAAGCGCCACTGACTTCGTTCATCGTGCCATGGCCGACCTCAAAAGCGTGCGCGACGCCCAGGTGTTCGTGCTGCAACCGCCCACCGTACACGGCATGGGCGTGAGTTCGGGCTTCGACATGGAACTGGTGGACCAGGGCGGCCTGGGCCACGACGCGCTGGTCAAGGCCCGCGACGAGCTGATCGAACGCGCCAACAAAGACCCCGACCTGCGCCAGGTGCGCTTCAACGGCCTCAACGACACCCCCGAGTTCTCCCTGGACATCGACGACCGCAAGGCCAGTGCCATGGGCCTGACCCTGGACGACATCAACGCCACGCTCAAGGACGCCTTGGGCAGCAGCTTCGTCAACAACTTCCTCGACAACGACCGGGTGAAGAAGGTGTACGTGCAGGCTGATGCGCGCTTCCGCATGGTGCCCGAGGACCTGAAGAACTGGTATGTGCGCAACAGCAGCGGGACCATGGTGCCGTTCTCCTCGTTCAGCAGTTCGCACTGGACCTACGGCCCGCCGGAGCTGGACCGCTACAACGGCAACAACTCGTTCGAGATCGTCGGCGACCCGGCGACGGGTGTCAGCTCGGGCCAGGCCATGGCGGCCATCACGCGGCTGGTGGGTGAGCTGAAGCCGGGCGTGGGCTATGCCTGGACCGGCCTGTCCTATCAGGAAATGCTTTCGGGTGGGCAGGCGCCGTTCCTGTATGCGGTGTCGGTGCTGTTCGTGTTCCTGTGCCTGGCGGCGTTGTACGAGAGCTGGTCGATTCCGCTGGCGGTGATGCTGGTGGTGCCCATCGGCATCCTCGGCGCCGCCTTGGCCACCACCTTCCGCGGGCTGTCGAGCGATGTGTACTTCCAGGTCGGGCTGCTGATTACCGTGGGCCTGTCGGCGAAGAACGCCATCCTGATCGTCGAGTTCGCCAAGCAACTGGAAGAGCAGGGCAGGTCGCTGCTGGACGCCACGCTTGAAGCGGTGCACTTGCGTATCCGGCCGATCGTGATGACTTCGCTGGCGTTCCTGTTGGGGGTGTTCCCGTTGCTGATCAGCGACGGGCCGGGCGCTGCGGCGCGGCATTCGATTGGCACCGGGGTGTTTGGCGGCACGCTGCTGGGCACGGCCCTGGGGATCTTCTTTACACCGCTGTTCTACGTATTGGTTCGTTCGCTGGTCACGCGTCGCGCACCGCAGGAGGCAACATGAGAGCCTGGCTCCCCCTGATCGGCGCGGCTGCCGTGCTCGGCGGCTGCATCAACCTGGCCCCGGACTATCAGCGCCCGGCGGCGCCGGTGCCGGCACAATGGACCGATGCGTCTAAAGTCGCAGGTCCCCAGGCCACGCAGTTGGCCTGGCGCCAGTTCTTGCGTGATCCGCGCCTGCAACGCACGGTGGCCCAGGCCTTGGCCAATAACCGCGACCTGCGCGTGGCCGTACTCGACATCGAGAAGGCGCGTGCCACCTATCGCATTCAGGACGCAGCCCTGCTGCCCAGCATCGGCCTGACGGCCGGGCAGGATGCCGAGCGCACGCCGACGGCGGTGAAAAGCGCGTCGGCCGGGGTGTCGCGGGTCAACAGCGTGGAACTGGGCTTCAGCGCCTATGAGCTGGACCTGTTCGGTCGCGTGCACAGCCTCAGCCAGGAAGCCCTGGAAACCTACCTGTCCACTGTCGACAGCCAGCGCAGCACGCAAATCACCCTGGTGTCGGAGGTGGCCAACGACTGGCTGACCCTGGCTGCCGACCGGCGCCTGCTGGCCCTGGCCCGGCAGACCCAGGACAGCCAACAGCGCACCTACACCCTGGTGCAGCAGGAGCACGCTCTGGGCGCCACCGACGGCCTGGAACTGGCCGAAGCGCAAAGCAGCCTGCAATCGGCGCGCAACGACGTGGCGGTGTACACCGCCCAGGCCACCCAGGCGCGCGATGCGCTGGAGTTGGTAGTGGGCGCGCAAGTGGCGCCAGGCGACCTGCCCGATGCCCAGGTGGACGCGGCGTCGAGCCTGGCCGACCTGCCGGCGGGGGTGCCGTCCACGGTGTTGCAGCAGCGGCCAGACGTGCTGTCGGCCGAGCATGCGCTGAAGGCCGCCAATGCTGACATTGGCGCGGCGCGGGCCAACTTCTTCCCGCGCATCAGCCTGACGGCGGCGCTGGGCAGTGAAAGCTCGGCGTTGTCGGGGCTGTTCGGCGGTGGTAGCCGTGCCTGGTCGTTTGCGCCCAGCGTGACCTTGCCGATCTTCGACGCAGGCGCCAACCGCGCCACGTTGGCGGCGTCCAAGGCCAGTCGCGAGATCGCCGTGGCCACCTACGAGAAAACCCTGCAGACCGCCTTCGCCGAAGTGGCGGACAGCCTGGCCACCCGCGCCACCATCGCCGAGCGCCTGGACGCCCAGGACCAGACCGTGGCTGCCGACCAGCGAGCCTACGACCTGTCCATGGCGCTGTACCGGCAGGGCAGCTACAGCCTGCTCGACACCCTGACCCAGCAGCGCCTGCTCTACACCGCGCAGCAGGCGCAAGTACAGACCCAACTGGCCGCCCAGACCAGCCTGGTCACCCTGTACAAAGCGCTGGGTGGGGGATTTGAGCAAACCGACGCGCCTGCCGTCGCCACTACCTTCTAGCAGCGACTGTCTATGTGGGAGCGGGTTCTACCCGCGAAAAGCACACCGCGGTACGTCAGGAAGTCCGCGTGCCCTTTTTCGCGGGTAGAACCCGCTCCCACAGGGAGTGGTGTAGCAGCAACTGTCTTCAAACCGCGTCGCCTGCATCGCGACTAAAGTCGGCTCCTACGCCGGCCTTGGCCGCGATGCAGGCAACGCGATCCCGCCGTAGCCGCTGCCGCCAGGCTGCGCTGGCCGGTGTAAACACTGGAGATTTTCGGCGAGGCACAGGGCCAGCGCAGCCTATCGGCAGCGGCTACCGCGCTGCAACTGTCTTGAAACCGCGTCGGCTCCTACGCCGCCCGTGGTAGGAGCCGGCCTTGGCTGCGGGGCAGGCGACGCGATGCATTGTGCCGATAAACGCCCCTATCCTGAAACACATGCCCAATAGCGGGGAACATGCAAACAGGGTAGTTTTACCGGTCTAGCCATTGGGAGAGTTCGGGACATGAAGTTCAAGATTTTTTTCTCTCCGAGACTGGTATCGGAAGCAAACTCCAGGCTATCCGGGCGTAGAGACGAGGCGCCGCGTCGCTTACCCGACGAAGTTGATCGGATGATTGAGGGCGCACGTCTGTCCAGTGATGAGATCCGATCTGCATTCACGACTGCGTCGTTACGCTTGAGAAAAGCCTGAGTTCGTTTTGGATGTTGAGTACCCAAGACTGGCAACGCCGAATTCGAAAACCGTGGCTCGTTGCAACGGAGGTAGCAGCACCTCTCGAGAAACCGCGTCGTCAGCATCGCGACTACAGTCGGCTCCTACGCCGCCCGTGGTAGGAGCCGGCCTTGGCCGCGATGCAGACGACGCGATGGCCCCGTAGCCGCTGCCGCAAGGCTGCGCTGGCCGGTGTGAACACTGGAGATTTTCGGCGAGGCACAGGGCCAGCGCAGCCTATGGGCAGCGGCTACGGGACAAGGGATTTTTCGGCGGCAAAAAAAAAAACGGCACCCACCGGGTGCCGTTTTCATTCAGCGATTAAACCAGCGCGCTACGACGCTTGAGTTCGCTGTTGAGAATGAAGTCATTCTCCGAGTAGTCGACCGGGCAGTCGATTACGTGCACGCCCGGGGTGGACAGGCACTGTTCCAGCAGCGGCAGGAAGCCTTCGGCGCTTTCCACGCGGTGGCCTTTGGCACCGTAGGACTGCGCGTACATCACGAAGTCCGGGTTGCCGTAGTCCAGGCCGTAGTCGGTGAAGCCCATGTTCGACTGTTTCCAGCGGATCATGCCGTAGCCGTCGTCACGCAGGATGATGACCACCAAGTTCATCTTCAGGCGTACCGCGGTTTCCAGCTCCTGGCTGTTCATCATGAAGCCGCCATCGCCGCACACGGCAACCACCGGACGGTCCGGGTACACCAGGTGCGAGGCCATGGCCGACGGCAGGCCGGCGCCCATGGTGGCCAGGGCGTTGTCCAGCAGCACGGTGTTAGGCTTGTGGGCCTTGTAGTTACGTGCGAACCAGATTTTGTAGATGCCGTTGTCCAGCGCCACGATGCCTTCCGAAGGCAGGGCGCGACGGACATCGGCGACCATGCGCTGCGGGTAGATCGGGAAGCGGTTGTCGTCGGCGCCTTCGGCGATCTGCGCCTCGTTGGCCTCGCGGATGGTCATCAGACGGCTGAAGTCCCAGTGCGGCTGAGGCTCCAGGGCTTCGGTGATTTGCCAGACGGCGTTGGCGATGTCGCCCACCACTTCGATCTGCGGGAAGTACACCGGGTCTACTTCAGCCGAACGGAAGTTGATGTGGATGACTTCGGTACCGCCACGCACCATGAAGAACGGCGGCTTCTCGATCACGTCGTGACCGATGTTGACGATCAGGTCGGCGGCTTCGACAGCGCGGTGCACGAAGTCACCGGCCGACAGCGCGGCGTTGCCCAGGAAGCGCGGGTGGCGCTCGTCGACCACACCCTTGCCCATTTGCGTGGTGACAAATGGCACGTTGGTTTTGTCGATCAGCTGGCGCAGGACCTTGGCGGTCATCTTGCGGTTGGCGCCGGCGCCGATCACCAGGATCGGTGCGCGGGCAGCCTTGAGCTTGGCAACGGCCGCTTCGATGGCCTTGTTTTCGGCCAGCGGGCGGCGATGCAGGCTTGGGGTAATCGGCATGCTGTCGGTCTGTTCGGCAGCGATGTCTTCTGGCAGTTCCAGGTGCACGGCACCGGGTTTTTCTTCTTCGGCCAGGCGGAAGGCTTCACGGACGCGCGACGGGATGTTGTCGGCGGAAGCCAGTTGATGCGTGTACTTGGTCAGTGGCTGCATCATGCCGACCACGTCCAGAATCTGGAAGCGGCCTTGCTTGGACTTTTTAATCGGCTTTTGGCCAGTAATCATCAGCATCGGCATGCCGCCCAGGTAGGCGTAGGCACCGGCGGTCACCAGGTTGGTGGCACCAGGGCCCAGGGTCGACAGGCTGACACCGGTCTTGCCGGTCAGGCGGCCATAGGTGGCGGCCATGAAACCGGCGGACTGCTCGTGACGGGTAAGAATCAGCTGGATGTCGGACTTGCGCAGCGATTCCAGCAAGTCCAGGTTTTCTTCACCGGGGATACCGAACACATACTTGACGCCTTCGTTTTCCAGGCATTGAACGACGACATCTGCGGCCTTGGCCATTTCACTTCCTCTACATCAAAGAACGCTTGCGCGGGTTGAACCGGTAATTTAACGGGGTTGAACGTTTTTTTCACGCGTTAATGCCTTGTTGGAAGTGATTGCAAAAGATTACAATGAGAATGATTGTCATTAGTATCATTTTGCCTTTCTTGAACAGTGCGCCACGCCATGTCGACGAGTCCTACACCGGGTTGCCAGCAGGCGGTCGGCGAGCTTTACCGTGATCACCACCACTGGCTGTTCGCCTGGCTGCGGGGCAAGCTGGGCTGTGCCCACAACGCCGCCGATGTGGCCCATGACACCTTCGCCCGCATCCTCATGTCGCGCGACCTGATCAACAGCATCCGCGAGCCGCGTGCCTACCTGAGCACCACGGCGCGGCGGCTGTTGATCGACAGCGTGCGGCGCAAGCAGATCGAGCAAGCCTATCTGCGCGAACTGGCGCTGACCGCCGATGCGCTGGAGGGTTTTGAGTCGCCGGAGCAGACGTGGATCATCATCCAGACCCTGGAAGCCATCGCCTTCGTGCTTGAAGGGCTGGCCGACAAGCCGCGCCAGGCGTTCCTGCTGTACTACCTGGAAGGCGCGAACCAGGCGCAGATCGCCCAGGCGCTGGGTGTCAGCGAGCGCATGGTGCGCAAGTACCTGGTGCAGGCGTTGACGCACTGCGATCAAAGCCTGGACGTCTGAGCCGGCATGCCACAGCACGATCCGCGCATCAGCGAACAGGCGGCCGACTGGTTGCTGCGCCTGGGCGAGCGCCCCGGTGACGCCCAGTTGCGCGCCGCGTTCCACGCCTGGCGCGACAGCGACCCACGGCACGCGGCGGCGGCCGAGCGCATGGCGCACTTCGTTGCCCAGGTGCACAGCCTGCGACCGGTCAAGGCCCCGGCCATTGCTGCGCTGGGCAGCGCCCGCCAGCGTCGTAACCGCCTGCCGTTGGCGCTGTTGCTGATCGGCGCCGCCGCACTGCTGACGCTGCCCACTGCACCAACGCTGTGCTGGCTGGCGGCCGACCTGCACACCCGGGCGGGGCAGTGGCGCTCGCAGACCCTGGCCGACCAATCGCAGATCACCCTGGCGGGCAACAGCGCCGTGGATATCGAATTCGATGGCCAGGTGCGGCGCATCGTGTTGCGCCAGGGGCAGATCCTGGTGCAGGTGGCCAAGGACCCGCAACGACCGTTCGTGGTGCAGACGCCCCAGGGCAGCGTGCGCGCCCTGGGCACACGCTTCATGGTCACGCGCGAAGGGCAGGGCACCGTGGTCGACATGCTGGAATCGCGCGTGCTGGCCACTGCGGCGCGCAGTGGCCAGAGCGCGGAGGTGAGCGCGGGCAGCGAGGTGCGCATTACCGCCGACAGCGTGACGCCCGCTCAGGCGATTCAGCTGGGGCGGCTGGAGCAGGCCTGGCAGCGGCGTCAGTTGGTGGTGCACGACCAGCCGCTGGGTGATGTGTTGCAGGCGTTGGCTGCGCAGCACAGCGGCTGGCTGCGCTATGACCGGCAGGCGCTGGACAGCCTGCGCATCAGCGCGGTGCTGCCGCTGGACGACAGCGAACGGGCGCTGCAACTGATCCAGGAAACCCTGCCGGTGACGGTGAGCCATTATTCGCCGTGGATCACCAAGGTGACACTCAAGGCCCCGTAGCCGCTGCCGCCAGGCTGCGCTGGCCTGTGTAAGCCCGGGGGATGTTCAGCGCACATCAGGGCCAGCGCAGCCTGGCGGCAGCGGCTACGGGCGGCTGGGGTTCCGCTTTTTTCTCGCCATCCGTCAAGTAACAAAGCCAACCCGCAAAGGACTCGCCGTACCGATGGATGCCTCCTTGTACACCCGCCGTTCCCCTCACTCAGCCGCGCTGATGCTGGCGATCAACCTGGGCTTGCCGACCCTGCTGGGCATGGCGCCGCTGGCGTGCGCCCAAGCTGAATCCAGCCCCGCGGTGCAGACACGCTACAGCATTCCCGCAGGGCCCCTGGCCGCATCCCTGAGCCTGTTCGCGCAGCAGGCCGATATCGCCCTGATCTATAACGAGGCCAGCCTGGCCGGCCGCACCAGCCCCGGCCTGGTGGGCAGCTACAGCGTGCAGGAGGGCGCCGCTCGGCTGCTCAAGGGCAGCGGCTATCGGCTGTCGGCCACCGACAACGGCTACGCGCTGGTGCCGGTGCCCAGCGGCGAAGACCACGCCGTGGAACTGGGCAACGTCACCATCAACGGCGGTGCCCTGGGCGAGGTCACCGAAGGCAGCGGCTCGTACACCACGGGGGCGATGCACACCGCCACCAAACTGGGCCTCACCGTGCGCGAAACGCCGCAGTCGGTCAGTGTGGTCAGCCACCAGCAGATCGCAGACAAGGCCATGACCAACCTCACCGACGTGGTGCAGAACGCCCCCGGCCTGTACCTGAACAACTCCGACGGCGTGGGCCGGCCGTCGATCGTGTCGCGCGGCTTCTACGTCGACAACCTGATGTACGACGGCCTGCCCACCAGCTTTTCCTACGCGGTCACCGGCACCCTCGACAACATGGCCATGTACGACCGCGTCGAGATCGTGCGCGGCGCTACCGGCCTGATGCAGGGCGCAGGCACGCCGTCGGCGGCGCTCAATTTCGTGCGCAAGCGGCCCACCGCCGAGCCCCAGGTGACCCTGACCGGCGCCGCCGGCAGCTGGGACAATTACCGCGGCGAGCTGGACGCCTCCAGCAGGCTCAACGACAGCGGCACCCTGCGCGGGCGCCTGGTGGCGTCCTATCAGGACGCCAACACCTTTCGTGACCAGGAGGACATCAACCACCAGCTGCTGTACGGCATCGTCGAGGCCGACCTGTCCGACAACACGATTCTGACCCTGGGGCTGTCCAGCCAGAAAGACCGCACCAACTACTTCTGGGGCGGCCTGCCGATCCAGCCCAACGGCGACCACATGCACCTCAAGCGTTCCACCTTTCCGGGCAACGACTGGGAATACCTGGACCGCGAGACCCAGTCGCTGTTCGCCAGCCTGGAACACCGCTTCGACAATGACTGGAAGCTGAACCTGTCGGCCATGAAGTCCTGGACCGACAAGTCCTGGCTGGGCACCTACCTGGCGCGCCGCAGCACCGCTTCCACCGCCCTCAGCTACTCCTCCTACAAGGGCAAGTACAATGAGGATCAGGCCAGCTTTGACCTGTTCGCCAGCGGGCCCTTCCAACTGCTGGGCCGTGAGCATGAATTGACCTTCGGCGTCAGCCGCCGCGACCTGGACTACGGCAACGACGCCTACGGATCCGGCTACCTGGGCACGGATGTCGATATTTTCTCCTCGGTGGGCAGCCGCGTCCCCAAGCCGTTCTACGACTACACCAGCAGCACCCGCAACGTGACCACCCAGGACGGCGCCTACCTGGCCACGCGCCTGTCCCTGGCCGATTCGCTCAAGCTGATCGTGGGCGCGCGGCTGGACTGGTATGACTATGACGAGATGGGCTCCAACGACAGCGACTATAAGGTCACCCGCAACCTGACGCGCTACGGCGGGTTGATCTACGACCTGGACGAGCACCATTCGCTGTACGTCAGCTACACCGATATCTTCAAGCCGCAGACGTCCAAGGGCCTGAGCGGTTCGGTGCTCAAGCCGGTGGTGGGGGAGAACTACGAGGTGGGCATCAAGGGCGACTACTTCGACGGCGCCCTGAACCTCAGTGCCGCGCTGTTCATGGTCGACGAGAAGAACCGCGCCAAGCTGCTGTCCGACCAGAGCGGCTGTGCCACGTACCCCTCCGACAGTTGCTATGAAGCGGCAGGGATGGTGCGCAGCCAGGGCATCGACCTGGAGGCCACCGGTGCGCTGACGCCCAACTGGCAGATGACCGCCAGCTACACCTTCACCGAGGCCAAGTACAAGCAGGACGCCGACGCCAGCAAGGTGGGCACGCTGCTCAACACCGACACGCCGCGCCATCTGTTCAAGCTGTCGACGCGCTACCAGTTGCCCGGCGTTTTCGAGCGTGCGCGCATCGGCGGCACCCTGTATGCCCAGAACCGTACCTACAACAAGGGCACCTACGCCGGCTCCGAGTGGCTGACCGAGCAGGGCGCCTACGTGCTGGTGGACGCCATGGCCGGCTACAAGGTCAGTCAGCACCTGGACCTGCAGCTCAACGTCAACAACCTGTTCGACAAGGTGTACTACCAGAGCATCGCCTACAGCCCGGCGTGGGGGCCATCGGATGTGTACGGCACCCCGCGCAACATGATGCTGACCGCCCGCTACGCGTTCTGATAGCGCTGTAGCCGCTGCCGCAGGCTGCGCTGGCCCTGAGCCTCGCTGGAGATGTTCAGGGTCGATACTGGCCAGCGCAGCCTGGCGGCAGCGGCTACAGGGCTGCAAAGCAGCTATGCGCCACCTGCTATTAGCCCTTCGCCAGGCGCCTTGCATACTCCAGCTTCCAACAAAAACAGCGCACAAGCGCGTGGGAGTCTGGCATGCAGTCGTGGTACAGCAGTATGGCGCCGCAGCAGCGGCGCACGTTCTGGGCGTGTTTCATGGGCTGGGCACTGGATGCGATGGACGTCCAGCTGTTCGCCTTCGTCATCCCCACCTTGCTCACCCTGTGGGGCATGACCAAGGGCGAAGCCGGCGTGATCGGTACCTCGGCGCTGATCGCTTCGGCCCTGGGCGGCGTGATCGCCGGCGTCCTGGCCGACCGCATCGGCCGGGTGCGGGTGCTGAAGCTGGCGATCCTGTGGTTTTCGCTGTTCACCGGCCTGTCGGCCTTCACCGATTCGTTCCACAGCCTGCTGTTGACCCGCAGCCTCCAGGGTCTGGGCTTTGGCGGCGAATGGGCGGCCGGTGCGGTGCTGATCGGCGAGGTGGTGGACAAAAGCATTCGTGGCCGCGCCGTGGGCTCGGTGCAGGCCGGGTGGCCGGTGGGCTATGCCATCGCGGCGCTGGCCTACTGGGCTACCTTCAGCCTGCTGCCCGACCACAGCGCCTGGCGGGTGCTGTTCCTGATCGGCGTGCTGCCCGGCCTGCTGGTGCTGTGGATGCGCCGCAACGTGCAGGAATCCGAGGCGTTTGAAGCGGCCGCCGTGCAGCGTGAGCAGACTTCGGTGGGCTCCACCTTCCTGCTGATTTTCTCCCCTCGCGTGCTACCGCTCACCCTGATGGCCTCGGCCATGGCCGCAGGCGCCCTGGGCGGCAATTACACCATCCTCACCTGGCTGGTCACCTACCTGCGCGAAACCCAGGGCCTGACCATCAACATGACCACCCTCTACCTGGCGGTGAACATCGTTGGCTCGTTCGTCGGCTACCTGTGCATGGCTCATCTGAGCGATAGCCTGGGGCGGCGGCGTACCTTCGCCCTGTCGGCGGTGGGCGCGACCATCACCGTGCTGGTCTACACCCAGTTAGCGTTGCCGATGTGGACCCTGTTATTGCTGGGATTCCCGTTGGGCTTTTTCCAGTCGGGCATCGTCTCGGGCATGGGCGCCTGCTTTACCGAACTGTTCCCCGCGCAGATCCGCGGCAGTGCCGGGGGCTTCTCCTACAACTTCGGCCGCGGGGTAGGGGCGCTGGTGCCCGCCGGCGTCGGCCTGAGCAGCGGTGCGTTTGGCCTGGCCGCGTCCATCGGCGTGTGGGCGGCGTGTGCGTATCTGCTGGTGTTTATCGTGGCGTTGGTCTTGCCGGAAACCCGTAACAAGGAACTCGAACTCTATGTCTGATCTCAAGCAACCGCGTAATGGCGGCCAGATTCTCGTCCAGGCCCTGCAGGCCAATGGCGTCGACACCCTGTACTGCGTGCCGGGGGAAAGCTACTTGCCGGTGCTCGATGCCCTGTGCGACGTGCCGGCAATCCGCACCATCGTTACCCGCCATGAAGGCGCGGCCTCGAACATGGCCGATGCCTACGGCAAGCTCACCGGCCGGCCGGGCATCTGCTTCGTGACCCGCGGCCCCGGCGCCACCCACGCCAGCAATGGCGTGCACACGGCCCGCCAGGACTCCACGCCGATGATCCTGTTTGTCGGCCAGGTGGAAAGCAGCTTCAAGGGGCGCGAGGCGTTCCAGGAAGTGGACTACGGGCAGATGTTCGGCGGCCTGGCCAAGTGGGTGGCGGAGATCGACAGCATCCAGCGCATCCCGGAAATCGTCAGCAAGGCCTTCAGCATTGCGCTGTCGGGGCGGCCGGGGCCGGTGGTCATCGCCTTGCCGGAAGAAGTGCTGTTCGGCACCGCGCAGGTGGCAGACGCGCCGCCCGTGCGCATCGCCAAGGCTGTCCCGGACACCTCGGCCCTGGCCGAACTGCGCGAGCGATTGGCCACGGCACGTCGCCCGTTGGTGATCCTGGGTGGTACCGGCTGGGATGCCGAGGGCAGCGCCGCGTTGCGTCGTTTTGTGCACGACAACCACCTGCCGGTGGCGTCCTCGTTCCGCCGCCAGGACCTGTTCGACAACCGCGACCCGCACTACGTCGGCCAGCTGGGATTGGGCACCTCGCCCAAGCTGTTGCAACGGGTCAAGGACGCCGACCTGTTGCTGGTGATCGGCTCGCGCCTGAGTGAAACCGTGTCTCAGGGCTACACGCTGTTCGGCGATCAGCCGATGATCCATGTGCACCCCGATCCCCAGGAGCTCAACCGCGTCTACCACGCCGAGTTGCCGATACTCGCCGCGCTGAGCCGTTTCGCCGTGGCCGCGGCGCAACTTGAACCCGTCGACGCCAGCACCTGGCAGGACTGGACCGCAGCCGCCCGCGCCGATTACCTGGAGCATTCCACCCCGCCAGCCGCCCACCCGCAACTGGCCGGCGTGGACATGGGCGCGGTCATGGCGCACCTGAACGCCGTGCTGCCCGACGATGCCATCATCAGCAACGGCGCCGGCAACTACACCGTGTGGGTGCATCGCTTCTTCCGCTATCGCCAACCCGCCACGGAGCTGGCGCCCACCAACGGTGCCATGGGCTACGGCCTGCCGGCCGCCATCGCCGCCAAGCTGCACGCGACTCAGCGCACGGTGGTGTGCTTCGCCGGTGACGGCTGCTTCATGATGTACCCGCAGGAGCTGGCCACCGCCATGCAGTTCAAGGCGCCGCTGGTGGTGATCGTGGTCAACAACAGCATGCTGGGCACCATCCGCATGCACCAGGAGCGCGAGTACCCGGGACGGGTGTCGGCCACCGAGCTGGCCAATCCGGACTTCATCGGCCTGGCCCGCGCGTTCGGTGCCCATGCGGAACGGGTCGAGCGCACCGCCGACTTCGCTGACGCCTTTGAGCGTGCCCAGGCAGCGGGCGTGCCGGCGCTGATCGAGTTGTGCGTGGACCCTAAACAGATCACCCCCCAGGCCCGGCTGGATTGAGGAAAGACACGATGCACGTACTAGGACACATGATCATCGGCCAGCGCGCGTTTCGTGGCCTGGGTGGGGACGTCGAAGCGTACGCCGCCGCCACCGGCGAGGCGCTGGGGCCGACCTTTGGCGTCAGCACCCTTGCCGATGTGGACACGGCCTGCGAACTGGCCGACGGCGCATGCGATGCCTACCGCCAGCTACCCGATGCCCAGCGCGCCCGGTTTCTGGAAGCCATTGGTGAAGGCTTGCTGGCGTTGGGCGACACCTTGATCGAGCGGGTGGCGCTGGAAAGCGGCCTGCCCAGGGCGCGCCTGGAAGGCGAGCGGCTGCGCACGGTCAATCAGTTGAAGCTGTTCGCCGATCTGCTGCGCGACGGCGCCTGGCACGGTCGGGTGCTGGACACCGCCCAGCCGCAGCGCCAGCCCCTGCCGCGCAGCGATTCGCGCCAGCGGCGCATCGGCCTGGGCCCTGTGGCGGTGTTCGGCGCCAGCAACTTTCCGCTGGCGTTTTCGGTGGCCGGCGGCGATACCGCCTCGGCCCTGGCCGCCGGTTGCCCGGTGATCGTCAAGGCGCACCCGGCGCACCTGGGCACCAGTGAACTGGTGGCGCGGGTCATCCAGCGGGCCGCGGCCGATACCGGCATGCCCGACGGGGTGTTTTCGTTGTTGATCGACAAGGACATCGCCATTGGCCAGGCGCTGGTCAAGCACCCTGCGGTGCAGGCCGTGGGCTTTACCGGCTCGCGGCGCGGTGGCCTGGCGCTGGTGCAAGCCGCCCAGGCGCGCCCCGTGCCGATCCCGGTGTATGCGGAGATGAGCAGCATCAATCCGCTGTTCCTGCTGCCGGCGGCGCTGGCGGCGCGCGGGCAGGCCATCGCCCGCGGCTTTGTCGATTCGCTGGTGCTGGGGGCCGGGCAGTTCTGCACTAACCCCGGCCTGCTGCTGGCGCTGGAGGGGCCGCACCTGGTGAGCTTCGTCAGTGAGGTGGCGCAGGCGTTGGCGCACAAGGCGCCGGCGACCATGCTCACCCCCGGCATTTTAGGCGCCTACCGTCAGGGCGTTGAACGCCTGGAACAGGCCAATGGCGTGGCCCGCATCGCGGTCGGCCAAACCGCCGACGGCACGCCCCAGGCCGCCGTGTTTCACGTGGAGGCGGCCCGCTTCCTCGCCAACCCCGCGTTGGCCGATGAAAACTTCGGCCCCAGCGCGCTGCTGGTGGTGTGCCGCCACCCTGACGAACTGCTGCAGGTGGCGCGGGCCCTGGAAGGCCAGTTGACCGCCACCTTGCACGCCGATGACGAGGACGCCGCGCTCGCCGCCACGCTGCTGGGGCCATTGGAGCGCAAGGCGGGGCGCATCCTGTTCAACGAGTTCCCCACCGGCGTGGAGGTCAATCACGCGATGGTGCATGGCGGGCCGTTCCCGGCGACGTCCGATGCCCGCAGCACCTCGGTGGGGGCGACGGCCATCGACCGCTTCCTGCGCCCGGTGTGCTATCAGAATGTGCCGCAGGCCTTGCTGCCCGAGCCCTTGCGCGATGCAGACGGCAGCGGCCAGTGGTGGCGGGTGGACGGCACTCTGGTCAAGCGCTAGGGGCTGGCTGGAGCAGGGTTGCCCCCGGCCACAGCCCTTGCTCCAGCAGTTGCGCGGTCTGTTGGCGGATGATCTGCGTCACCGCCCACAGGCCGTCGGCCGTCACCCGGTTCTTCGGCCAGACCATGGCGATGGTGCGGCTGACGTCGGGGTCTGCCAGGGCGTAGCTTTTCAGGCGCCCGGCCTGGACCTCCTCGATCACCGCCGCCTCGGGCAACACCGTGCACCCACAGCGCTCCAGCACCAGGCGCTTGGTGATCGAGATCGAACCGTCGCATTCCAGCGCAATGCGCGGGGTGAAGCCGGCGCGCAGGGCCAGCGACTCCACCAGCAGGCGCAGGCCATGGTGAGTGCTGGGCAAAATCAGCGGGATGTCCCCCAGCGCCTTCACCTCGATGCTGTCGCCCGTCAGCGGATAATCACTGGGCGTGATCAGGCGCACGCCTTCGCGCAGCAACGGGTCATGTTGCAGCGCGCCCGGGTGCTCGGGCAGGTACACCAGCGCCAGGTCCACCACGCCTTCGCTCAGGCGTGACAGCACATCGGCCGCCAAGCCCTCGACGAAGTGCACGCGGGTGTTTGGGTAGCGCGCTTTCAAGGCATGCCCCAGGCGCCCGAACAGGATGCGCGCGATGGTCGGTTGCGCAGCAATGCACAGCCTGGCCGGGCCGTTTTCGGCGCTGTCGCGCATGGCGCGTTCGGCGGCCTGCAGGGTGTCGGCCAGGGTGCTGGCGTAGCCCAGCAGTTGCTGGCCGCGTTCGGTCAGGGTCACGCCGCGGCCGCTGCGATGGAACAGCCGGGTGCCCAGCTCGGTTTCCAGCAGGCTGACGCGGCGGCTGATGGTCGACTGGTCGGCGCCCAGGGCCATGGCGGTGCGGGAGATGCTGGCGTGCCTGGCCACGTGGGCAAACAGGGCAAGGTCATCGGAATTCATCGCAGGCTCCGGCAGCGTTAGGGAAGGCAATTCTGGCGCAGCGGCCATTGCAGGTGGTGCATAGCAGATTTGTGCGCTAAACATGGGCAGTTAACCCCCGCATAATGATGCAATGCAACCCTTGGTTTCTTTGGAGGAAAAATCCATGTCCCCGTTAACCCGAGCGCGGCTGCTGTTGGCCGGTTCCCTGTCGGCGCTGGCCCTGAGCGTATCGGCGGCCCCCACCTACGGGCCGCAGTTGCAAGGCTTCAGCTACCCCTATCCGGTGCATCACTACCTGTTCAACTCCCAGGGGCAATCGCTGGACATGGGCTACATGGACGTGGCACCGAGCGTGGCTGGCAACGGTCGCACGGTGGTGCTGCTGCACGGCAAGAACTTCTGCGGCGCCACCTGGGACGACAGCATCAAGGCCCTGAGCGCTGCCGGTTACCGCGTGGTGGCGCCGGACCAGATCGGCTTCTGTACCTCCAGCAAACCGGACCATTATCAGTACAGCTTCCAGCAGCTGGCGGCCAATACCCATGAGTTGCTCGCCAGCCTCGGCGTTGACAAGGCCACGATCATTGGCCACTCCACCGGCGGCATGTTGGCGGCGCGCTATGCGCTGGTCTACCCCCAGGCCACCCAGCAACTGGTGATGGTCAACCCCATTGGCCTGGAGGACTGGAAAGCCCTGGGCGTGCCGTGGCGCAGTGTCGACCAGTGGTACCAGCGTGAGCTCAAGCTCAATGCCGAGGGCATCCGCAATTACGAAAAGAATACGTATTACGTAGGGCGCTGGAAGCCTGAGTACGATCGCTGGGTGGACATGCTCGCCGGCCTGAACCAGGGGCCGGGACACGCCAAGGTGGCGTGGAACTCGGCGTTGATCTACGACATGATCTTCACCCAGCCGGTGTACTACGAACTGCCGCAGCTCAAGGTGCCGACGCTGCTGATGATTGGCGATGCGGATACCACGGCCATCGGCAGCGACATCGCACCGCCCGAGGTCAAGGCGCGGGTGGGGCATTACGCGGTGCTGGGCAGGCAGACGGCCGAGCGTATTCCCGGTGCGCGCCTGATCGAGTTCCCGGGCAAGGGGCATGCGCCGCAAATGGAAGACCCGGCGGCGTTCAATCTGGCCTTGGTGCAGGCCTTGAAATGACCGTAGCCGCTGCCGTCAGGCTGCGCTGGTCGGTGTGAACCCTGAAAATCCACAGCGTAATCAGGGCCAGCGCAGCCTGCGGCAGCGGCTACAGGATCCTCATGCTATGGCGCCACGCTGGCACCCTCAATGTGGTTGCGCACCAGCGCCTGTTCGACGAAGCCTGACTTCTTCATCTCTTCGATGAAGGCCGTCAGGTACTCGGCAGCCTCAGGCCCCTTGGCCTTGGGCACCGCCATGGCCTGTCTAATGACCATGAAGTGCGGCTCCACAATCCTCATTCCACCCACCCGCGCGATGTCCTTTTCCATCTGCTGACGAATACCTGCGGCCACGCTCAGCTTCTGCTCCACAAACCCCTGCACGATGCCGGGCGAAGTGGGCAAACGCACCAGCGTGGCCTGATGCAGGGTGCGAGTCAGGAACAGGTCATAGGCGCTGCCTTTGCTGACGGCGACGGTAGTCCCGGGCTGGTCCACCTGCTCGGCGGTGGTGATGGGCGAGTCGTCGCGTACCGCGTACACGCCCTCGATTTCCACATACGCCTGGGTGAACGCGATGGCCTGGCCGCGCGCGGGGTCGATGGCGAAGAAGCCGACGTCGGCGTTGCCGTGCTCCACGTTGTCCACGGCGGCGCCTGCGGAGGTCACGGTCACCAGTTGCAGCGGCACCCCCAACCGGCGGGCCAACTCGTGTGCCAGGTCCACGGAAACTCCGGCCGGCTGGCCGGTGGCCGCGTCCAGGTGCGCCAGGATCGGGTTGCCGGTGTTGATCGAGGCGCGCAGCGTGCCGTGTGGGGCGAAGGCGGTGATCAGGGCGTGGGGTTCCATTTCAGCAGCTCCAGCAGGGGGGTGGGTAAGCAACAGGGCGCAGGCCAGGCCATGCAGCCACGTCGTGACCGGCTTCATTCAGGCGCCGCTCGCGACTTGGGCGTGCAGGCGTTCGTCAAAGGGGCTGCCCAGCAGCGGTTGCAGTTGGGTGCGCATCTGCTTGACGTAGCCTTGTTGCACGAAGCGATCGTAGGCGGCGGGGGAGCGCAATACTTCCACCAGGGTGAAGTGATTCTTGGCATCGGTCTGTTCCAGCACGTCCAGGCGCACCACGTCGGGGTCGTGGCGGGCCTGGTCGGCGAAGGTGTGCAGCAGGGTCAGGGCGGTCTTGACCTGGGGTGGTTCGATGTCGACGTGGCTGACGGCATAGACCGATGAATCGGCCAGGGCGTGGGCGCTGCACAGAGTGAGGAGGGCGAATGCCGAGGATTTCAGGTGGCGCATGGTGGGGCCTTGGGTTGCAGAAAAGTGCGCCTAGTATGGCGGCTTGCTGGAGGGTTTCAGTGCATATCAGCTATGCACACTCGATGATGCCAGTGGTGCCAGTACCGGCCACTCGCGAGCAAGCTTTGCTCCCACACTGCCAATGCAGACACCGATGTGAGCCTTGATGCTGTGGGAGATTCTATGGTTTTGGGCAAACATTCAGTTCAACCCAGCACTCTGTAGGAGCGGCCTGTGGCCGCGAAGGCCTCACCGCGAACTGCCTGACATACGGCGGCGCCTGCTTCGCGGGCACGGCCCGCTCCTACCGGTGCCAGGCTAAACCCGATTTGGGTCTTTACACTGTGGGAGAAAGGGGGGGCGCATAGCCCTTGCTCGCGAAAGGCCGGTAAGGTTTGCCTGATCGATAAAAAGAACCGCTGGCTGTATCAGCGATTGGCACCGCTGCCGGGTCCGCCACGGCAGTAGCATCGGAGTCACTATAAAAACGACAGGACTCCCCCCATGCGACTAGGTTGGTACTCAGCGCTCACGCCCAAGGAAAAGCGCACCTACTGGGCCTGCTTCGGCGGTTTTACCCTCGATTCCATGGACTCCACCATCTACGCCCTGATGATGCCGGTGCTGATGACCGTGCTGGCCCTGAGCAAGTCCGACGCCGGCATGCTTGGTTCGGTGTCGTTGATCGGCAGCGCCATCGGCGGCTGGGGCGCGGGGCTATTGGCGGACCGCTACGGTCGAGTGCGGGTGATGCAAGGCACAGTCTTGTGGGTGGCGTTGTTCACCTGTCTGGCAGGCCTGTGCAGCAGCTTCTGGGAGTTCCTGCCGGTGCGCTTTCTGCAGGGCATCGGTTATGGCGGGGAAGCGGTGGTCGGCGCGGTGCTGATCAGCGAAGCCATTGCCCCGGCGCTGCGGGGTCGAGTGGCGGCTTCGGTGCAGAGCGGCTATGCGGTGGGCTACGCCATCTCGCTGACGTTGATGCCCGTGGTGTTCGCCTGGCTGCCCGAGGATATCGCCTGGCGGGCCTTTTTCGCCATCGGCCTGCTACCGGCTGCGCTGATCTGGTTCATTCGCCGCCTGGTACCGGAATCCGAAGCCTTTACCCGTGCCAGCCAGAAGCGCCAGCGCGTCGACCTGCGCGAGATCTTCGGCGCCGAGCACCGTCGCGTCACCCTGATCAGCACGGTACTGGCCAGCGGCATTTTCGGCGGCGCCTATATCATGATCACCTGGCTGCCCACCTACATGCGCATGGTGCTCAACCTCCCGGTTGCGTCGACCTCCGGCTACCTGGCGGTGAACATCGTCGGCTCGCTGCTGGGGCCGTTCATCTACGGCCGCATCAGCGATGGCATCAGCCGCGGCAGGGCGTTCATGCTGTTCCTGGCGTGCCAGGCCTGCGTGGTGGCGGTGTACACCTTCGCGCCCATCAACATGGCCGTGACCCTTGGCCTGGGCCTGCTGCTGGGCGCCTTCCAGGGTGGCCTGGCGTCGGGGCTGCCGGTGGCCTTCGCTGAGTTATACCCCACGCGCATCCGTGCCAACGGCGCCGGGTTCTGCACCAGCTTTGGCCGTGGCTTTGGCTCGATCATGCCGGCGGCCGTGGGCTTCGCCTCCACTGACATGGGCCTGCCGACCGCCATGGGCCTGTTCGCGATCACGTCGTACCTGATCGCCTTTATCGCGGCGCTGTGCCTGCCCAACGCCACGGGCGCGGACATGACCGATGAGGCCCCGGGCCGGGGCCAGGAAGGCGAGCGCACGCAGGTTGTGCACCACCACTGAGGCGCGCACGATGAATTCCGACGACTTGGCATTCTTTTCCCTGGTAGTCGACGCCGGCAGCATCGCCGGCGCCGCCACCCTGGTGGGCTGTGACGCGTCCACCCTCAGCCGGCGCATGACCAGCCTGGAAAAATCCTATGGCAGCCGCCTGTTCCTGCGCACCGGTCGTGGCGTCAGCGTGTCGCCCGAAGGCGAGGTGCTGCTGGGTTACGCGCGCCAGGTGGCGAGCCTGATGGACAAGGCCCGCGCGTCCATCCACGACCTGCGCCAGCAAGGCCCTTCGCTGATCCATATCGTTGCGCAGCCGTCCATTGCCACGCCGCTGTTCGGCAAGCTGTACCACGCCTTGCACGCGCGCTTCCCCCATTCCCAACTGCATTTTGCCGAGGCCCTGGCCGACAAGATTCTCTACGACCTGCGCGCCAGCAAGGCGGATTTGGCGATTATGTATCGCCCGGAAAACCCCGGCAGCCAGGTCTACGAACCGCTGCTGCATGAGCCGCTGTATCTGATCTCGCCGCCCGGTTTCGAACTGCGGCCCGGCCAGCTCACCTCACCGGCTTTCGGCGAGGTACCGCTGATCCTCAAAAGCTCACGGCACGGCCTGCGGGTGTTCGTGGAAGACAAGTGCGCGCAGTTCGGTTGCACACCCAACGTGGTGCTGCACAACGACAGCTCCATCGCCATCACCCTGGAACTGGTGGCCCAGCACTGCGGTTGCGCGATCATGCCGCTGGCGGCGGCCAACAGCATGATCGAGCAGGGCAGGGTGATCGCTCACTCGTTGCAGGATTGGCAGTTCGAGCGCTGCGTGGCGCTGGCGGTGGGCCGCACCGAGATCTCGTCGTCGGACCTATGGGTACTCAACGGCCTGATCCGCCACGTGGTGCACCAGCTCATCGAAGACGGTGCCTGGCAAGGCACCCGGCCGGCTTGAGTGCAGGTGCGGCGCCCACACCCGCTGGCGGTCCAGTTCAGCCACGCTGCGGCAGCCCATGTGCGCCATCATGCGGTCGATTTCTTCGCGAAAAATGCCGATGGCCTGCGCCGCGCCTGCCTCGCCGTTCACCGCCGTGCCATACAGGGTAGGGCGGCCCACCAGCACGGCCTTGGCCCCCAGCGCCAGGGCCTTGACCACGTCGCTGCCACGGCGCACGCCGCTGTCCATCAGCACCGTCATGCGCTCGCGCACGCTGTCGGCGATGGCCGGCAGCACGTCGATGGGCGCCCGCGTGCTGTCCAGGTTGCGCCCGCCGTGGTTGGACACCACGATCGAGTCGGCGCCGCACTCCAGGGCGCGCAAGGCATCGGCCGGGGTCATGATGCCCTTGACGATCAGGGTGTGCGGCCACAGGCGGCGCAGCTCGCGCAAGTCGTCCCAGGTCAGGCTGTCGTTGCGCAGCATGCCGCGGCCCACGGGCGCTGCGGTGATGCGGTTTTTCAACTCGGTGGGGTAGTTCTCGTAACGCGGCAGGCCGTCGCCCGCCATGTAGCGGCCCAGCACGCTGAACATCCAGCGCGGGTGGCGCAGCACATCGACGATGTTGCGTCGCGAGTAGGAGAACGGCATGGTGAAACCATTGCGCAGGTTGTACTCGCGGTTGCCCGGCACCACGCCGTCCACGGTGACCACCAGCGCCTCGAAACCGGCCAGCCGCGCACGCTCCACCAGCGCATGGGACAGGCGGCGGTCGGGCCACATGTACAGCTGGAACCACAAACGCCCGGGCGCCTCGGTGGCGATGGTCTCCATGGCGGTCATGGAACCGGTGGCCAGGGTGAACGGAATACCGGCCGTAGCCGCCGCCTTGGCCAGCGCCAGTTCGCCCTGGTACCACATCAGCCCCGCCACGCCAGTGGGCGCGATGGCGATCGGCATCTTGATGGCGTGGCCGAACAGGTTGATCCCCTGGGTACGCCGGGACACGTCGATCAGGGTACTGGGCACCAGCTTGATGCGCTCGAAGGCGCTGCGGTTATTGCGCAGCGCCACCTCGTCCTCGCTGCCGCGGTCGACGAATTCGAAGATACCCTTGGGCACCCGCCGTTGCGCCAGGCGGCGCAGGTCTTCGATGTTGTATGCCGCGATTTTCTTGTCTGCCATGGCTTTGTCTTCCGTCACGGTCCTGGGTTGGAAAGCCCGATGCTAGCGGCGGCGCGGGTTGGCACACAGGGCGCGGCGGGCACTTCAGAAATGCATGCATCGCACGCCATCCCTGCCGTGCGGCTGACCCATGTCTGCTGTGCAAGGGCTGCATTGGTGGGCCGGCGTTCGCTGTGCAACAGTCTTCACATTCATCCAACCCTCATCATCGGCTCGGGAGAGAACCATGGGTGCCGTTCTGGCAAAAAACATCAGCTTCGTCGGGCATTCGGACCTGGATGGCAAATCCGATGGCGTGCAGATCATGGTGCAGCGCGGCTACGCCTACATCGGGCATGGCTTCACCAACGTGATTTCCACCGTGGATGTCCGCGACCCCAAGCACCCCAGGGTGGTGGACTGCATCGAGTGCCCGCCGGGCACCCGTGCCTTTCACCTGCAAGCCCATGACGACCTGCTGCTGGTGGTCAACGCCCCCAGCGTCTGGTCCATGAAAGAGTTCGCCGAGGAGGGCGAAAACTACTTCAGCCGTTCGCCGGCCGAGATCCTCAGCGACAAGCTGAGCCGCTTCACCTCCGGCATCCGCGTGTACGACATCTCGCGCCCGGAGAAGCCCCGCGAGATCGGCTTCATGCCGGTGGACGGCCTGGGCCCGCAGCGCATCTGGTACGTGGGCGGCCGCTACGCCTACGCCTCCATCCATTTCACCGGTTTCACCGATCAGATCCTGGCAGTGGTCGACCTGATCGACCCCACCCGCCCGCGCGTGGTGGGCAAGTGCTGGATCCCCGGCATGTGGACCGCCGGCGGCGAGACCCCCAGCTGGAAGGCCGGGCGCCGCTACGCCCTGCACCACGTGGTGGTGGCCGGCAACCTGGCCTACGGCGCCTGGCGCGACGGCGGTATGACCATCATGGACATCAGCGACCCGGAAAACCCGGTGCTGGTGGTGCACCGCAACACCGACCCACCCTTCGGCGGCGGCACCCATTCGCCGTTGCCCATTCCCGATCGCAACCTGCTGGTGCTGGCTGACGAGCCCACCTTCGAGAGCTGCCGTGACGGGCTGCGCTACATGTGGATGTTCGACGTGCGCGAGCCCAGCAACCCGGTCAGCGTGGCGACCTTCCCGGTACCCAAGGAAGATGATTACTGCGCCAAGGGCGGCGCGTTCGGGCCGCATAACCTGCACGAAATGCGCCCGGGCTCGTTTCGCAGCAACCACCTGATTTTCGCCACCTACTACAACGCCGGGGTACGGGTGTACGACATCAGCGATCACTTCCGGCCCCAGGAAGTGGGCTACTACGTGCCCGCGCCGCCCACCACGCTGATCGACCCGCGCCCCGGCAAGACCCTGGTCACCCAGACCAATGACTGCTACGTCGACAGCAATGGCCTGATGTACCTGACCGACCAGAACGCCGGCCTCAACATCCTGCAGTACGAAGGGCCGCTGTAGCCCGCACACCGTCACCCATTGACCCCAACCGCCACGCACCCGTTGCGTGGCCACGGGCACCTGCGCGCCCGCGAAACGCGCACCGCTGTCGCCTCACTCCACAAAAACAACACCGGAGAGGAACATGAACCACGACACCACCGCCACCCAGCAACCGAAAAAGGCCGCCGCCAGTGGCTGGATCGGCTCGACGCTGGAGTACTACGACTTCTTCATTTTCGCCACGGCTGCTTCGCTGATTTTCCCCAAGCTGTTTTTTCCGTCCTGGAGCCCGGCCATCGCCATCATCGGTTCGCTGGCGGCCTATGGGGTGGGGTATGTGGCGCGGCCCATCGGCGCCATCGTCCTGGGGCACGTGGGCGACACCTACGGGCGGCGCAGCGTGCTGGTGCTGTGCATGCTGCTGATGGGCCTGTCCACGGTGGGGGTGGGACTGCTGCCGACCTACGATCAGGTGGGCATGCTGGCGCCGATCATGATGGTGGCGCTGCGGCTGGTGCAGGGCTTTGCCGTGGCGGGTGAGATATCCGGCTCCAGTTCGCTGTCGCTGGAGCATGCGCCGGCGGGGCGTCGCGGGTTTTTCGCAAGCTTCACCACCCAGGGCGTGCAGGCGGGGCAGATCCTGGCGGCGGCGGTGTTTTTGCCGTTGCAGGCGTTCATGACGCCCGAAGCGTTCCTGGCCTGGGGCTGGCGCGTACCGTTCTGGCTCAGCGCGCTGATCATCGCCACCGCCTGGTACATCCGCCGCGAAGTGGGCGAGGCTCCGGCCTTTGCCAACCAGCAGCGCGACCTTCATGCGGCCCGCGCGCCGGTGATCGAGGCCGTCACCACCCACTGGCGTGACATGCTGAGGGTGATCTGCATGGCCGCCATGAACGTCATCCCCGCCGTGACCACCATCTTCGGGGCCGCCTATGCGGTACAGCCGGCCTATGGCATCGGCTTCTCGGCCAGCCTGTACCTGTGGATCTCGCTGCTGGGCAATGCCACGGCAGTGCTGGTGATACCGTTCGTGGGCAAGCTGTCGGACCGCATCGGCCGCCGCCCGCCGGTCATGGTCGGCGCGTTGTTGTGCGGGCTGTTGTCGTTCGCCTACCTGTACGCCATCAGCATCCACAACGTGACCTTGGTGTTTGTGTTGGCGATGCTGATGTGGGGCGTGGCCTACCAGGGCTTCAACGCCGTGTTCCCCAGCTTCTTCCCGGAAATGTTCCCCACCCGCATCCGCGTCACGGCCATGGCCATCTCGCAGAACGTCGGCACTGCGGCCGCGGCGTTGTTGCCGGCGCTGTTCGCCCTGCTGGCACCGCCCGGGGCGCAGCATATTCCGTGGGTGGTGGGCGGGGTAGCGTTCGGGGTGACGGCGGTTGCTGCCTTCGCCGCCTATACCGCGCGGGAGACGTATCGCGTGCCCCTGGAGCTGTTGGGCGCTGAAGATCTTCAGCGAGGCAAGGGGCCAGCGCAGCCTGCGGCAGCGGCTACGCAGGTTGCGCGGCCGGTGCCGTAGCCGCTGCGGCCAGGCTGCTGGGTCCTGCACATGCCGTTTTTTGTGTGGGACCGGGCGAAGCTCGGGAATAGGCCAGCAGGGATTACCGGGCCGGGCAGTTCCCGAGCTTCGCCCGGTCCCACAGGGGTGGTGGGGGGGCTGTGGAGAAGAGACAGGGCAGTGCTACGGTTTGGCGGGCCCCACAGGCAGCACCAGGGTCATGCACGTGCCGTTTTCATCCGACTGCCACTCGATGCGTGCGCCAATCGCCTGGGCGCGGCGCATCTGGTTGCTCAGGCCCTTGCCGCCGCGCAAGGTGGCGGCGGGCAGGTGGAAGCCCTGGCCGTTGTCGTGCACGGCCACTTTCACCCAGTGGCCGTCGTGGCGGGTGGTGACGCGGATGTGGGTGGCGCGGGTGTGTTTGATGATGTTGGCGAAGGCCTCCTGCAGGATGCGCAGGATATGCAGGCTGTTGCGCGGGTCCAGCCACTCAAGGCTGGGCACGTTGTGGATGTCCCACTGCAGCTTGATGCCGGCGCTTTCCAGGCGCGGCGCCAGGCGAAAGCGCAGCGTGGCCAGCAGCAACAGCAGGTCGGCCTGCACCGGCTCCAGCGAATCGATGGTCAGCTTCAGGTCGTCGATGCAGCTTTTCAGCACATCGGTCAGCATCGAGGCGTCCAGCTGGCCTTTTTCCGCCTGCAGCAGGGCGGTCAGCAGTGAGGAACCCATGCCGTCGTGCATGTCCTGCATCAGGCGCTGGCGTTCGTTGCTCAGGGTCTGCCGGTGTTCCACCTCGCGCAGGCGCTGGTAGCTGACTTGCAGTTCCTCTTCCCGCGCCTTGAGTTGCGACAGCAGGTTGGCGTTGGCCTGGCGCACGCTTTCGTTGGCGGTCAGGTAGCGGCGGAAGATGATGTACATGAAGATCAGGAACGCGGCGATGTTGCTGTACGGGCCCAGGTACAGGTTTTCGATGCTGACGTAGTTGTTCTGCAGCAGCCAGTCGTAACCCCCCAGCAGCATGCCGACCACGGCCCAGCCACCCAGCAGCATGCCGTCTCGCGAGCCGGCCCGACGTGACTCGTACAGGCCATTGACCGCGACCAGGGTGCCGGTGGCCAGTAGCCCCAGGTAGGTCAGCGGCGCCAGGCCGTAGGCGTCGACCACCCCCGACAGCAGCGGCAGGGTGAGCACGCCCACCCCCAGCGTGATCAGCGTCAGCACGCGGTTGAGCCAAGGCTTGAGGCGGCCGTGCAGCTCATTGAGGAAGAAATGGGTGGCCAGCACCATCCAGAACAGCGAGTTGATGGTCAGCCAAGTGAACCAATCCTCGGGAATCGGCAGTTTCTGTTCGCCCACGTGATAGTGCAGGGTACGCACGAAGGAGGAGGTGGAAATGAAGAAGAACAGCAGGTACACCCGCACGTACCGCAGGCACACCCACACAATCAGTGAAAACAGCCCCACCGCCAGGAACGCGGCGCTGCTGGTATAGGGCAGCTCCACCTGCAACAGGTAACGCAGGCGGTAGCGCCAGTTGGGCGCCTCGCGGTCGGCCAGCCACAGTGAGGACAGCCCGCCGCCCGTGCCCTGAGGGCGCACGATGCGCAGCACCAGGTCGTGGGCGGTGCCTTGCAGTGGTATCCACAAGGGGATGTTCCAGCCGTTCCAGTCGATGCCGCCGTGGGACTGGTACAGCAGGCGACCGTCGCCGTAGACCGCCAGTTGGCCATCGGTTTTCCAGCGTGGGATGTACAGCGAATCGGTGGGTGCCTGTGCCGGCAGCGCCAGGCGATACCAGGTGATCACCGTCGGCGGGTTGGCCGTGTTCAAGGCCCCGGGCGCACTGATCAAGGGGTGTTTGAGTGCGTGGGGCAGGGTGACCGTTTCCCACGTTGAGGGTTGCGGCGGGGTGTCGAGCATCAGGGGCGCGGGCGGGTAGCCGTGACTGTCGACACTGACCACCTGGGCCTGCGTGAGGTGCCAGTCCGGCTCTGCGCCCCAGGCAGCCAGCGCGCTGCACAGGGTCAGCACGGCGAGCAGCCCGCGCTGCCAGCGCCGCCGTTCACCCACCAAGCAGGCCCTGGCTGCGCGCCTCATAGATGGCTTCGGTCTTGGAGTGCACTTCCAGCTTCTTGTACACCCGGCGCACGAAAGTCAGCACGGTGTGGCGCGACACAGCCATCAACCCGGCGATTTCCTCGGCGGTAAAGCCCTTGGTGATGTACTCCAGCACTTCCTGCTCGCGGGCCGACAGCACCGCGCGGGGCTTGTCCTGGCTAGGCGGTTGGGGCGTGGCGACGGGGCTGCGGAAACGCTGCAGGATTTGCCGCGCGATCAGCGGGCTGATGGGGCTGCCGCCTTCGTGCAGGCTGCGGATTTCCGCGGCGATGCAGGCGGGCGTGCTGTCCTTGAGCAGGTAGCCGGAGGCCCCGGCTTCCAGGGAGCGCATCACGTGCATCTCATCGCCAAACGCCGTGCTGACCATGATGTTGCAGGCAGGCCAGCGCTGATGCGCGGCCTGGATCACGTCGATGCCCGAGCCGTCGGGCAGGCCTAGGTCCACCAGCAGCACATCCACCGCTGCCTGCTCCAGCAAGGCCAGGCCGGCGGCGCGGGTGCTGGCGACCGAGGCCAGCTGCAGGCCGGGCGACGTCTGGATGCTGGCGCGCAGGGCTTCTTGAAACAGCACATCGTCCTCGACCATGGCGATGCGGATGGGCGTGGCGGCAGGGGGCGCTTGCATGGGGTTACCGGGCGGTGAATCAGGGAGTGGAAAGGAAGGCGGGCGCCTTCCAGCCGGGGCCACTCCATGGCCGACTATCGAAGCAGCTTAGCGCAGCTTGACCTCGCCATCATAGGGCGTTTGCAGGTCGCGCTCGGGTATTTCCCACACAATCAGCCCAGGGGGTGTCTGGGTGAAGGCCGGGCTGTCGAAATAGGCCTTGGCCGCCCCGGAAAACTCACCGCCATCCTTGGCGAAACTGCCCACCGGCGCGTTCAGCGCGTGCTCCAGAAAGCCCAGGAAGTTGGAGTTGTGCGAGAACGAGGTGCCGATCAGCGCGGTGTTGGGCAACTGTGCATCACCGAACAGGTCATCAACGTTGTCACCGCTGGCCTGGGCCGTGGAGCTGACCTGGGTGGCCGCCACCGTCTCGGGTTGCGGTTGCAGCGACAGCGCCAGGCCATCGATGCCGGCCAGATGCACCAGGTCACCGGGGCGCACGGCAGCCGGCTGCGGTGTGAGTTCGAAGGCCTGCTGTGGCGTGGGCGCAAAGCCTACGTTCTGCACGGCCTGGGCGACGCGTTCGGCGGCGGCGCGTGCGCCGGTTTCGCTCCAGTGGGTGTCGGTGCGCAGGTAGGCGGCTTCGCCCAATGGCTGCAGGGTCGGTGTGAGGTCCACGGCGCTGACGCCGGCGGCGTTCAGCAGGGTCAGCCAGTTGGCAATGCGCGGCGCCAGTGACGCCGGCCGGGTCAGGCCGCACAGCTGCGCGGCGGCGATGCGGCTTTTGTCCGGCACCACCGCCACCACCAGCTTGATACCGCGTTGGGCCAGCCCCTGTTGCAGGGTGAACACCGCGTCGGCCTTGGCCCGGGCGTTGGCGTCGGCCGCAGGGTTGAGGCGCAGCTCATCGGTCAGGAACAGCCAGCCCGGGCAGCCCTGGCGTACCCGCGGCCCCAGGTCGCCCAGCAGCAGCCAACTGGTGGCGCGCTCAAGCGACGCGGCTTCGCGGGGCACCGCAGCGTCGGACAGGGTCTTGGCGAAACGGTGGGTAATGTCGCCGTGCAGCACCAGGTCAGCCGTGACGGCCTTGGGCATGAACGGCGCAGTGCCCTTGAACATCAGCCAGGCGCAAGACAGCCCGGCCACGGCAAAGAACAGCACCATCACCACCCCCGCCAGGGGGCTGGCGCGCAGGGCCACGGCGCTGGGCGGGGTGGGGGCGGTCGACGGGGAGTGCGCGGTTTCAGTCATCAGAATTGGAAGTACAGAAAGGGCACGGCTTCGCGGCTGGCGATCAACGAGAACGACAGCACGAACCCGCACACGGGCCAAAGGGCGGCAGCCAGCGCAAACATCGCGTTGCCTGCCAGTCGACGCTCACAACGCGCTTGCAACAGGGGCGCCAGGATGCACAACACCCCCAGCAACGCCGCCACGCCATGCACTGGGCGCAGGGTCACGGCCAAGGCCTCGCCCAGCGCCACGCCGTGCAGGCCGAACTGGCCGGCGTACATGTCCAGGGCGGTGGCAAAGTCCGGCGAGCGGAACAGCGTCCAGGCCAGGCACACGAACAGTAGGGTGCCGGCATGCGCCGTCCAGGCCGGGATGCGCGGCAGGCTGGAGCGCGACCAGGCGCGGTCCACGCACAGCGCCACGCCGTGGGCCGAGCCCCACAGCAGGTAGTTCCAGCTGTCGCCACCGTGCCACAGGCCGGCGATGGCCATGGTCAGGAACAGGTTGCGGTAGGTCTTCCACACGCCTTTGCGGTTACCGCCCAGGGGGATGTACAGGTAGTCGCGCAGCCAGCTGGACAGCGACAGGTGCCAGCGGCGCCAGAAGTCCTGGATGCTGTTGGCCAGGTAGGGGCGGTTGAAGTTCTCCGGGAAGTGGAAGCCCAGCATCAGGCCCAGGCCGATGGCCATGGCGCTGTAGCCGGCAAAGTCGAAAAACAGTTGCAGCGAGTAGGCCAGGCAGCCGATCCAGGCGTCCACCAGCGACGGCTGGTGCAGGTGGAAGGCCACGTCCACCAGCGGCGACAGGGTGTCGGCCACCAGCACCTTCATGCTCAGGCCGATCATGAAACGCCGCGCGCCCAGGGCGAAATTGGGCCAGTTGAAGTAGCGCTGGTTCAGCTCGCGGCGCACCCAGTCATAGCGAATGATGGGCCCGGCGATGGAGTGGCCGAACATGGAAATGTAGGTGGCGTAGTTGACGAAACTGCGCTCCACCGGCACCACGTGGCGGTGCACGTCCACCAGGTAGGAGATGGCCTGCAGCACGATAAACGACAGCCCCGCCGGCAGTGCCACCCGTTGCCAGGCCATGGGCATGGCACCGTAGTAGGTGATCAGCTGGTTCCAGGTGCCGGCCAGAATGTTGGCGTACTTGTACCAGCACAGCACCGCGGTGTTGATCACGATCAGGCTGATCAGCAGCCGCACCCGGCCACGGCCGTCCTCACGCGAGCGGTCGACCAGCAGGCCGCCCACCCACGCCAGCACAGTCAGGGCCATGTGCAGCATCAGGAACAGCGGGCTCAGCCAGCCATAGAACAGCCAGCTGCCGATCAACAGAATGACGTTTCGCCACGCCGGCCGTGCCAGTGCGTACACCAGCAGGAAGGCGGGCAGGAACAGCGTCAGGAACTCGAGCGAGGCGAAGACCATGGTGGCGCGAGTTTCCCTTTAGTTGGCGACGCTGTCGGTGACCGCGACCAGCTGCGGCCCGGCAGGCGCGGGCACCAGCAGCAGGCTGTAGCGCTTGTTGGCTTCCAGCGGGCCCAGCTCCACGGCCGGGCCGACGTTGGCGCCGGCGCACACCAGTTGCACCGCCAGTTGCGCGCGCGGGTTGAGTTCCTGGCGGCGCGGGCTGCCGGCGGGGGCTTTCTGGAACAGGTCCAGATCCTTGCCCGCGACATTGACGCGAGGGTCGGTGCAGCGTGCGTCGGCATTGAACAGCGCCACCGAGGCCTTGAGCTGGTTGGGCAGGTCAAACGGTTCGGTCACCACCTGCTGCTGGATGCCGCCATCAGCGGCCGGCAGGGCGAACACCGTGGCGAAATCGCCCGGCGCCACGGTCACGGCCAGCGGCACGTGGTGGCCGTCGCGGCTCAGGGTGCCCTTGGCGGTCTTGCCGCCGGGTACGGCGATGAAGTCGGTGGCGACCTTGTCACCGGCCAGCTTCAAGGTGGCCTTGGAACCCTCGGGCGCCAGCTCCAAGGGGCTGGCCGACACGTTGATCAGGCGAAGGTAGGCCGAGTCCTGGGCGGGGCCGGTGGGGTACAGCGGGATCTCGGCGCACACCGCCTGCGCGCTCACCGCCAGGCTGCCGATCAGCAGGGCCAGGCGCATCATTTGCCACCCACGGCGCTGGCCGGCAGTTCGCTGATGGACTTGCCGATGGCCGCGGCCCACAGCTTGTAGCCGGCGATGGTGAAGTGCTGGCCGTCGGAGGTGATCCACTCACCCGGCTTGGAGAACTTGGTGGAGTCGATGTAGGTGCACGGCGCGACCATGTTGGCCAGGGTGCCGGCCACCAGCTGGGTGCGCACCTGGTTCTTGCCGTAGGTGTTTTCGTAGATGTTGCTGCCGTTGGCCTTGCCCCAGGCCGGGCCTACCCACACGCACTTGGCGCCGCTGTCGGCGATCTGCTTGGTCAGCGCGGTCACGCTCTGGTACGCCCACACTTTGGGGAACGGCGTGGTTTTGTACGAGGCCATGGTGTCGCCCATGATCAATACCACCAGGTTGGGCTTGTCCTTGGCGATCACGTCCTTGATCGGCTGGGTGTCCATGGTGCCGCGGCTCATTACCTTGATCTTCTCGCCGGGCTCGCGGGTGGCGCCGCAGTCCAGTTTCAGTTTGGGCGTGACCCAGTCGGCCGGGTTGGCACCGCAGGCGCCGATGGCGTGCACTTGCGCGCCCTGCTGGGTGAGGTTGTCGTACAGCGGGTTCATCAGCGAGTCGGGGAAACTCATGTGGCTTTCGCCGATCACGAGCAGGGTCAAACCAGCAATTACTGAAGCAGCCATGAAAAAGTCCTCGTTGAATCAGTTCGAATAAGGGGATGCGTAAGGGCTGACGGGCAAGTCCATCGGGCCGCTCATGTCTTCCAGGGTGTAGCGCACGTACAGGCCGGCGGCGATCTGCCGGTAGTCACTGGCGTTGTCGGCGGCCAGCGAGCCGCCCAGCACGAAGTTGGAGCTCAGGCGGTACTCGCCGGCCGCGCTCAGGCTGTAACCGATGCCGGTGCTGCTCTGGCTGTCGTAGCCGGTGAGGCCTGCGGCGGTGGCGCGCGAATTGAGTTCGCTGTGGCCGGGGAACACGTCGGCACTGTCCTGGCCGATGTGTTGTACACCTACCGAACCCTTGATGCGGTAGGTAAAGCGGCCGCTGCGCTGCGACCAGCTGACCGGCACGCCCAGGGACAGGAACGACTGCGGGCTGAAGTAGCCGCCGTTGCCGTAGGTGTAGAAGTCCTGGTTGTTGGAGTAGGTCAGCGCCGAGCCGCTCAGGCCCACGGTGAGGGTGCTGTCGGGGGTGTTGGCCAGGTACCAGTACACGCCGCTGCCCAGCTCGAAGCGGTTGTTGGATTCCACGTTGTGGCCCACCAGCTTGTGCGCCGAGGCGTAGCCGTACACGCCGACCTGCTGGTCGTCGTGGCTCAGCTCGCCGCGCACACCGTTGGCGGTCACGCCGCCCCAGCTGTCGCCGGTGCGCGAGTCGCGCGAACCTGCAAACGAGGTGACGCTGTCGGTGACCATGCGCCGCGACACGCTGACGCCGTAGCGGTAGTTGCTGTCGCCGGCGAACGGCCGGTTGACGCTGACGCCGCCCACCGGGGTGCTGTAGGTGAAGCCCAGGGGGCTGGTGCCCACGTCGGCCTTGATGCCCTGGTCCTTGCTGGTGTACGCCACGGCCACGCCGACGCCGGTGTCCTTCTGCTTGCCCACGGTATCATCACCGCTGGTGCCGAAGCGGGCCCGGGCGTTGCTGCCCGGGGCGCCGGCGCTGAGGGTAACCGGGGTGACCTGCGCGGCCACGGTGTCGGTGCCGTCGCCCACGGGCATGCGCACTTCCAGCGGGGTCTCTATGTCGGTCAGTTTGCTCAGGCCCTTTTCACCGTTGTTGTTGCGCACGGTCAGGCCTTGGGTGACCTGCGGGGTGCGGTCACGCAGGATATCGTTGAGGGCCAGTTGCGCCGGGCTCAGGTCGGTGCGCGGCGCCGTGTCGTCTTCGCGGGCGTAGACCTTCTGGAACGGATTGGCCGCGGTTTTGCCGGCGGCGCCCGCTGCTGAAGGCGGCACATCCTGGGCATCGGCAACGCTGTCGGCGCCGTCCACCGGCGGCGGAATCAGGCGGTTGCTGGCCAGGATCGTGGCCTGGCGACGTTGCCCGCTGAGCCCCACGAAGGGGTTGTCCGAGGCCGGTGCATCGCCCTTGACCGCGGTGGTGGCATACACGGTGGTGCGCTGGCTGTTCTCGATGTCGACAGCCTTGCGCAGCAGGCGGGCGGCCTCACCGCTCTGGCCGATGCCACGGTATACGCGGGCGGCGGCGGTGAGGGTCAGGGGCACGCCGGGCTCCATGTCCAGGGCCTTTTTCGCCGAGCGTTCGGCCAGGTCGAAGTCGCGGCCCTGCAGGGCGATGTCGGCCAGGCCCAGTTGCAGCTTGGCGTTGTGCGGGTCGCCCTTGATCAGCGGCTCGTAGAGCTGACGGGCTTTGTCGACGTTGCCGCTGGCGGCGTACATGCGCGCCAGCGACGACACCGCCAGGCTGTCGTGGGGGCGCTGTTTGAGCGCGGGCGCGAGCATGTCGTAGGCGGCCACCAGGTCGTTTTTCTCGCGCAGCTCATCGGCCTGCTTGACGCGGTACAGGTACACCAGGTCCTCGTAGCGGCGCGTGGTGGCGTCGCTCATGGCCGTGCCCTGCAACTGGCGCAGGATGTCGCTGGCCTCGCTGTCGTGGTCGGCCTTGAGCAGCACGCCGGCGTACAGCAGTTGCAGGTCGGGCGTGGCCGTGGAGCGGTCCATCAGCCCGCGCATCAGGCTGACGGCCTGCTCGGGGTTGCCGGCTTCGGCGTAGGCGCTGGCCAGCACCGCCATGCGCTCGGGCTTGCCTTGCGCCAACGGCTCGCTGCGCGCCAGCAGCGCCCAGGCGTCCTGGCGCTGGCCGCGGCGGGCCACGTCCACCGCCAGTTCGGTCTGCACGTGCAGGCGCACGTCCAGTTCCATGGCGTTCATGTCGGTGGTGCGGTTGGCGGCCGGGATGCGCGACAGAGTCGCCTGGGCCTTGGTCCATTCGCCCAGTTCGGCCGACAGCAGGGTGCTGGTGTACAGGGCGTCCGGGCGGTCGGGTTGCTGCTTGAGCAGCTCGTCGATCAGGTCGCGGGCCACTTGTACCTGGCCGTTGTGCAGGTACACCCGTGCCAGGGCGAAGCGGGTCCAGGGGTTGCTCGGGTCGTCCGCCAGGGCAGCCTGATAGTTCTTTTGCGCGGCCGTCCAGTCACCCCGACGCTCAGCCAGCTTGGCGGTCTGCGCGGCGCGCAGGCTGCGGATATGGATGGTGGGCGACAAGCGTGCCTGCTGCGCCGGCGTCAGGCTGTCGATCAGGCGCAGGGCCTCGTCGGACTTGCCTTCGCGGGCCAGGGTGCCGATCAGGCCGTTGATGGCATCGGCGTAGTCGGGGGTGCGTGCCAGGATCTGCCGGTAGGCGGTTTCGGCCGCGTCCAGCTCCCCGGCTTGCATCAGCAGCCCGGCGCGGGCGGTAGGCCCGGCCAGCTGGGAGGGGTTCTTGGCGATGGCCTGCTCGATGTACTCGCTGGCCTGGCTGTAGCGGCCCACGCGCTGGGCGGCCTCGGCCTGGTCCAGCAGCAGCCAGTAACGCACGTCGTCCAGGGCTTTTTTCCACTGGCCGCCACCGGGCGCGCGGCTGGCCTGCACCAGGTAGTGCTCGGCGTCGCTCAGGCGCTTCTGGTGCTGGCGCACGATGCCCATGCCGCCCAGGGCGTCGAAGTCGTTGGGCGACTCTTTCAGGCGGGCCTGGAATTCCTGCTCGGCGGTGGCCATGTCGTCGGCGTCCAGCGCCTTGAGGCCTCGGGCCACGTGGGGGTCGCGCTGCCAGCCGCCGGTGGCGCCGCTGCGTGCCTGGGCCACGCCCTTGTCCATCAGCGCGCGGATCTCGTCATCCTGGGGGTGGGCTTGCAGGTACTGCTGGAACAGCGACACCTGATCGCGCGAGGGCGGGCCCAGCCATTGCAGGGCGAAGCGCCAGGTTTCGTCGGCGTTGCCGCCGATGTCCGGGTTGTGCGACAGGCGCGCCAGGGCGCGGATGCCCTCGGGGCGGCTGTCGGGGTTGCGCGCCAGGTGCAGGGCCAGCCACAGGTCGAGGATCTCGTCGTTGGGCCGCTCGCGGCGCAGGCGCTCAAGGCCCTTGCGCGCTTCGGGCCAGCCGCCGGTGGCGAAGCCCAGGGTGTTGTAGTACTCGCGGGCGATCAGGCCCTGGGGCTCGTGGCCGTCGAACAGTTGGCGGTACAGGGCCACGGCCTGGTCGCGCTGGTCGGCGTCACTGGCTTCGCGGGCTTGCTCCAGCAGCTTTTGCTTGTCGTCCGGGCTCAGGGCGATGTCCTGCTGCAGTTGCAGGGCCTGGCGCGGCAGCGGCGACAGCGCTTGCAGGCGCGCCAGGTAGCGTTGCGCGCCAGCCAGGTTTTTGCGTTGCAGGTCGATCAGGCCCAGGCCGTAGAGGGCATCAGGCTGTTCGGGCGCCAGCGTCAGCACCTTGGTCCAGGCTTCCTGGGCGCGGTCGGGCTGGCTTTTGGTCTGCCAATAGTAGCCTTGCTCGATCAGCAGGGCCTGGGGGGTGCTGGCCGGCGCTTCGGCGCCCACGCTGGCGGTGGAGGCCAGGGCGGCGCAGATGGCCAGGGCTAGGATTTGCTGGCGCATGCGGCCTCCCACGACACGTTCAGCGTGCCGTCTTGATTGAACTGGTAACGATGCTCGGTCCATCCAAGGGAGAACAGGCTCAACATCACGTGGTAGTACTGCGGCTGGCGGTACGCCGGGTCGGCCGGGTCGCTGAAATGCGCGATGGCCTGGTCGACAATGCGCTGCTGCTGGTCGGCCAGTTGCGGCAGGCCCTTGGCCCGCAGGTACGGCACCAGCGAGGCGGAGTAGCCGTAGGGGCCGGTGCCTTCGGTGGCGCCGGTGATCACGTTGACCTTCTCGGGCGGCATGCCCACGGAGGCTGTGGACTGGGCCATGCCGTCGAGGTTGTCGAGGATTGGCTTGGCCAGCGGATCGGCCGGCGAGGTCAGCCCGGCCCACAGGTAGGCGCGGATGGCGTCGTAGCTGCCCAGGGGGTTGGAGAACTTGTCCACCACGAACATGCCCTTGTTGACGTCGGTGCCGCGGTAGGCCACCCAGTCAGGCACAAAGCCGAAGCGGTTCATGTTCTTGTCGGCGATCATTTTCGCGGTGCTGTCGGCCACCGCCTTCCAGGGGCTGGTGGGCGACTGCTTGGTGAAGCGGCGCAGCAACGGGAGGGGCAGGTAGCTGGCGTTGAAGCGCCACAGCTGGTCCGGGTGCTCGTAGCCCACCGGCCCTGGCAGCAGCATTTTGCCCAGGCCCGGGATATCGCGGATCAGGGTGTGCTCCACATTGCCCAGGATCAGCAGGGCATCGGCGCGGTAATGCGGCTTGTGCCACAGGCGGTCGGCCTCCAGCAGCGCGTAGGCCATCCACAGGTCGGCGTCGCTGGCCGAGTTCTTGTCCAGCAGGCCCCAGGTGCCGTTGCCGGCCGAGCCCCACAGCCAGCCGGGCAGGTTCTGCCCCGGGTTGGCGCCGCTCAGGTTGTCGCGGGTCCAGCGCCACAGGCTGTCGAAGGTCACTGGATCGTTGGCCACCAGGGCGAAGAACATGCCGTAGGACTGGCCCTCGGAACTGCTCTGGTTGGGGTCCATGCTGGAGCCCAGCATGCGCCCGTCCTTCTGCACGAAACGCTCGGCGTACTGGTTCCACAGCGGCCAGTTCTGCGTGCTGCAGCCCTGTGCCTGGGCAAGCCCGGGCAACAGGGTGGCCAAGGCCAGCGCGCTTAGCAGGGCGGCTTTCATGACAGACGCTTCTGGGCGCGCGAGCGCAGGAACAGGTACAGCAGGCCGCTGACCAGCAGGATGCCGAACACGGTTACCAGCAGCATCCAGTGCAGGTTCTGCGACAGCGTCCACTGCACACGCTTGAACAGACCGAGGTCGCCCACGTAGTACTGCTCGTCCGCCACCAGCGAGTTGATCTGGGTGCCTTGCACCACGGCCAGGCTGCCTTGCAGGGTGTCCTTGTACTGCTCGCCGCCGATCAGCGCGTTGGTGGCATCGCTGAGGCCCTCAGGGCGGCCGCTGGCGATCACCACCACGCTGCGCGAGGCCTTGAGCGGCGACTCGAAACCGGCCAGGTAGGTGCTGCTGTTCGCGCCGCTGTAGGTCACGCTCAGGCGTGGCTTGCGCTGGTTGGCCGCCGGGTCCGGGCTGATCCAGTCACGCATGCGCAGGGCCAGGTCGGACACGTTGAAGCGGTGCAGGCTGCCGTCGCCTTCCACCGGCAGGTGCGCCGCCCACTGGGTCAGCAGGGGCTGGTTGGCGCCGGAGGCCAGCACCACCAAATCCTTGTCGGCCACCGATTGCACGGCGTCGGCCTGCACCACGGTAACGGCGGTGGCCGGGTAGCCGGTGGACAGGCCGAAGCGGCCCAGCACGGTCAGGTAGGCGCCCCATTCGGCGGCGCCGCTGTTGTCGGGCATCACCACGGCGCTTTGCGACAGGTCGGCCAGGCGGGTGAACGGGAAGCCGCTGTCGTTGAACACGCCCAGGTTGGGCAGCGCGATGTAGTGGTTGTAGCCCGACAGGTCCAGGCTTGAATCAGGGTCGATCAGGCCGCGCATGTTGTCGATGATGATGTCACGGCATTGGCCCTGTTTGACGTAGTCGAACATGTAGCGCAATTGCAGTTGCGAGCGCGCCGAGGCCAGGTCCAGCGGCAGCAGCACGGTGGCTTCGCGCGGCAGGGCCTCGTCCTTCTTGAGCATGGCCAGCAGGTTGTCGCCGCCGTCCAGGCGGGTCAGCGAGGGCAGCGGCATGGACTTCATGAAGTTGCCGTTCATGCTCACCAGCAGCGAGGAGTTGGTGGAGTCCTGCTGCGGTGTGTAGCGGTATTTGAGGTCCAGCGGCACGCCGGCCTCACGCCAGTTGAACAGGTCCGGCGGCAGGTGCAGGGGGATGGTGATGTAGCCGGGGTTGTAGCCCGAGACGCTGAGGCGCTTGGTGTCGATCAGCTCGCCCAGGCGCACGGGGCGGTCGGACGGCAGCCAGTTGGGCGCATCGTACGGTTTGCGCGGGGCCACCGCGTCCAGGTTGTCGATGACCACGCTGTTGCCCACCAGGGTCTTGTTGCCCAGGGCGACGGCGTCGGCGGCCAGCTTGAGCTCGGCGGCGTCGCGGCCGGCCACGATCAGCACCTTGCCGTGGGCGTCGTTGGGGTTGGCCATGATCGTGACGGTCGGGCCTTTCAGCTCGCTGAGGCCCAGGTTGCCCAGCGCCTGGGTGGCGTCCTGGCCCTCCACCAGCACGATGGCGCTGCCTGTGGCCGGCAATTGCGCCACCGTGGTGGTGAAGCGCGCACCGCGGTAGCCGGCCAGCGCGCCGATCCACGACGACAGGGCGCCGGCGGCTTCCAGGGCGGCGTTGTCCGGCGCCTTGGCAAACACAAACGGCAGGTCGACCTGGCTGGCGTCGCGACGGTCGAAGAACGGCATCGGCAGAATCGACAGGTCGTCCCGCAGCTGCACCGGCGACACGTTCAGGGTCAGTTGCGTGCTGTTGTTGATCTTGGCCCACAGGCTGCTGTGCTGCGGGTCCTCGCACTCCATGGTGTAGTGACCGATGAACTGCAGGCGCAGGTGGTTGTACTCGGTGATCAGCTGCGGGGCGATCTGCACCACGGTCTGCTGCGGCTTGCCGGCGCCGTCCTTGGGCAGCGCCAGGCTGGCGGCCACCTGGTCGTTGACCAGCACGTTGATCTGCGACAGGTCGGCCAGCAGCGCAGGGGAATAGCTGTAGTCCAGCACCAGCGAGGCACCGTTGACCACTTCATCGGCGCGCACGCTGAAGTCGACGCTGTCGGAGGACTCGGTGCCCTGCAGGTTCATGGTCTCCAGGTGGCCCAGCTGCTTGAGGGTGATGCTGCGGCTGTAACTGCCAGCCGGGGCGCTATCGGCAGCCGGGGTGATCACGGCGGCGGTTTCCGGCGCTGGGGTGGCCGCGTAGGCGTTGTGCACCAGGGTGGCCAGGCACAGCACGGACGAAGCCAGGCGCATGAACGGGCGGCGCGAAGAAGAAAGTTTCAGGGTCATGACTTGTCCAGAGTGGGTTCGATTGCCAGCGCAGGGGCGGTGCGGTTGCGGGTGAGGGCGGGCTTGCTGCTGATCAGCGCCTTGAGCAATGCGGCCAGGCCCAGCACGCCGATGCCGGTGACTTCGCGCAGGGCCGACAGCGGCGTGTCGAGCTTGCCGGCGCCCCAACTGGCGGCCCAGGTGTCGGCGCGCGAGAAGGTCATGCGCACCAGGTCGCTTTGCTGGCGCAGGGTCAGCGGGTCGAAGCGCACGCCCACGTACTGCTCGCGGCTGAAGGCCACGGTGGTGTCGAAGTCGGCTTCGGTGCTGCGCGTCGACGAGTTGCGGAACAGCGTCACCCGCAGGCGCTCGCCAGCCTGGGCGCTGGTGCCCACGGGCAACTTGAAGCCCAGGCCGTGTTGCGAGAAGTCCTGGGTGGTGCAGATGACGCGGGTGCCGTCCGGCCATTGCACGCGCACCGGCAATTCGGCGCGCACACGGGGTTCGGCGCGTACCTGACGGGTTTCACTGGCCACCGCCACGGCGGCGCTGATGATGATCAGGTTGTACAGGGTCCAGGTGCCGTTGATGATCACCGTGATGGCGGTGTCCGGCGCGCCCCAGATCAACTGATGCACGGCAAAGCCCAGGCCCACCAGGTTGAGCACCAGCAGCACGATGTACGGCCGTGCCAGTTTCCAGGCGAAATATTCCTCGGCGATGATCCCGCCCTTGTCGGTCACGTTGAAGCCGCCGAACGAGGGTTTGACCAGCGCCATCAGCACCGGCGGCATGATGTACCAGGCCAGCACGGTCTCGTACACCTCGTTCCAGAACGAGTGGCGGAAGCGCCCCTGGATCTTGGAGTTGGTGAGGTTGGAGTGGAACAGGTGCGGCAGGGCGTAGGCGGTGATCATCAACGCCGAGGCGTGGAAAATCTGCGCGCCGAAGATCAGGTACGCCAGGGGTGCGGTGAGGAACACCAAGCGCGGCAGGCCGTAGAAGAAGTGCAGCATGGCGTTGGCGTAGCACACCCGCTGGCCCAGCTTGAGGCCCTTGCCCATCAGCGGGTTGTCGAGGCGGAAGATCTGCGCCATGCCGCGTGCCCAGCGGATACGCTGGCTGATGTGCCGCGCCAGGCTTTCGGTGGCCAAGCCCGCCGCCTGGGGGATGGCCAGGTACGCGGTGTTGTAGCCGGCGCGGTTGAGCTTGAGCGCGGTGTGGGCGTCTTCGGTGACGGTTTCCACGGCCACGCCGCCCACCTCTTCCAGGGGCTTGCGGCGCAGAATGGCGCACGAGCCGCAGAAGAAGGTGGCGTTCCACAGGTCGTTGCCGTCCTGCACCAGGCCGTAGAACAGTTCGCCCTCGTTGGGCACGGCGCGGAAGGTGTTGAGGTTTTTTTCGAACGGGTCGGGCGAGAAGAAGAAGTGCGGCGTCTGCAGCATCGCCAGCTTCTCATCCTTCAGGAACCAGCCCATGCCGATTTGCAGGAAGGAGCGCGTGGGCACGTGGTCGGCGTCGAACATGGCGATGTATTCGCCATCGGTGACCTTCAACGCTGCGTTGAGGTTGCCGGCCTTGGCGTGGTCGTTGTTGTCCCGGGTGATGTAGTTGACGCCGATGGCCTGGCAGAAGCGCTTGAAGTCGTCGCGGCGGCCGTCGTCCAGCACGTGGATGCGCAGCTTGTCCTTGGGCCAGTCCATCGCCTGGGCGGCGAAGATGCTCAGTTTGACGATGTTCAGGGCTTCGTTGTAGGTGGGGATGAACACGTCCACCGTCGGCCATTCACTGGGGTCGCCGGCCAGCAGCACGGGCTGGCGGCGCAGCGGCCAGGCGGTCTGTACGTAGCCGAACAGCAACACCACCAGGGCGTAGATTTCCGCCGCCATCAGGCCGTAGCCGAATACCGTGTCCAGCCAGCCTTCAAAGCCCAGGGTGTCGGTGAGGCGCCAGTAGGTGTAGCGCAACGACGCCACCAGCGACAGCATGATCAGCCCCAGCACCGGCAGGCGCCCCGGCAGGCGCTTGATGAACAGCGCGCAGAAGAAGCACAGGGCGGCGAACAGGCACTGGGTGTACAGGTCCAGCGGCGCACTGACGATACTGACCAGCAGCAGGGCGGCGATGGCCGTGCTGCCCAGAATCAGGCTCCAGCGGGCGATACCGCGCAGCTGATGGAAGCGTGTCAGCCAACCGTTCAGGCGCACTTCGGCGCGCCCCGTGAAGCGGGGCGTGGGGTTCGGGACGTTGGTCATGGCATTCAGGGCTCTTGCGTGCCTTGCGTCAGCAGGTGACACAGCGATTCAATGAGGTCGAGGGTATCCTGGCAGCCTCGGGTGCTTGGGGTGTGCGCCAGCGGGTTGCGGTCGTACGCCAATGACTCGCCCAGGAAGTGGTCCTGATGGATCACCCCCAGCAGCGGCAGGCTTGTTCTTGTTTTCAGTACCGCGCACATGTCGAGGCTGAATTGCCGGGACGTGTCCAGCTGGTTGACCACAAACCCGCACTGCACGGCATCGGGCCGTTGGCGGTAGGGCGCGAGCAAACGGTCCATCTGGTCGAGGGCGGCGTAGGCGGCGGCGTCGGCGTGGGTCAGCACCACGGCCACGTCAGCCAGCTCCAGCGCCTGGGTCAGGTACACCGAGGCCCCGGGCGGGGTGTCGATGATCACGGTGTCGTGTTCGCTCAGGTCCAGGGCGGCCAACTGGTGCCCCAGCCACAGCGGGTCCTGGGCCAGTTGTTGTTCAAACGCCAGGCGCTGCGGCTCGCTGGCCGCGCCAAAGGCCAAGCACTGGCTGCCGCCGTAGCCGTCGCGCAGCAGTTGGCGCGGGTCGCGGTCCTGCGGGTAGGCCTGGGTCAGGCCGGGCCATTGCTCGCCGCCGCCCAGGTGCAGGCACAGGGCATTCTGGGGGGACAGGTCCACGGCCAGGGTGGTGCCGCCAATGCGCTTCAGGGCGCTGCCCAGGGCGCCGGCCAGGGTGCTTTTGCCCACGCCGCCCTGGGTAGAGACCAGCGCAATCACCTTCGCCTTGAGCGCGGCACGGCCGGCGTCTAGCGTGTGGCTGCCTTGGGCTTCGCGCTCGCGCTGCTGTTCCAGTTCGCGCAACAGGCGGCTCAGGGGGCGGCTGTCGTTGGGCTCAGTGGTTGCGAGGGCTTCGGCAGCCGGGGCGGGTACGTTTGCGCTGGCGCTCACCGGGCGCTGCGCCACAACGGCCACGTCCTCGTTGTAGTCGTACTGCGGCTCTATTTCCTGATAAGCGCCCACACTTGCGCCGAGTCTGTTGAACAGGTTCGCAATATCATCAGAACGGTGCATGGGAGGCATCTCTGTGTAGGGTTAGGTACAACTCAAAAACAATTGCGTACAAAAATTAAGCATAAAAAAAGAGTCAACAAACTTGCGTCAGAACATCGACGTAAGTTGGTGGACTCGAATTCGTCTAGATCATGGCAATATGGCATCGTCAATGTTTTGCTGTCAAACGCATTTGTTGAGAAAATTCTGTGGCGCTGTCAACAAATTGACTTATATGGCGCAAGGCCTTGATCTAGAGCGGTTTCTAGTCACGGGCAGGTGTTGAGAAAAAAGGCTGCGGGCTGGACCGTTGGACGATCTGGTGTCGTCTGTGGTTTTTTTAGCCGGGGCGCAGGAACAACGACGAGCACTTTCGAGGTGTTCGCGTTAGTTGTTTGACGTCAGAAAAAGATCATGTGGGGTTGCACTAACGGCGAGAATGATTGCAGAGTTAGGGGGTAATCACCATGGCAATTAGTGTGGGTATTAGTACTTGCTTGTCACCTGTTCTGGGGACAACACCCGTCTTGCTATTTGCTGCATCGTTCAGGTCGCAGGCGCCGGGGTGCACATGATCCACCGCGTGGTCCAACAGGACGGCGTCGCCTGCATCGCGGCCAAGGCCGGCTCCTACCCCGGACTGCGTAGGAGCCGACCTTGGTCGCGATGCAGGCGACGCCGTCTCAAGCCAGGTGCTGCGGAAATGAGCGCTACTCATCAGTTCGTTTAGCTACGCTCAGTAATCAGCGCACCTGCCGCCCGGTAGAATCCTGCGTTTGTCCAAGCCAGGAGCCCCCATGCACATCAGCCGCGCCAACCTGGCCGACTTTGTCTATTTTCTCGCCATTGCGCGGCACAACAGCTTCAGCCGCGCGGGGATCGAAGTGGGCATCAGTGCGTCCGCCCTGAGCCACGCCATGAAAGGCCTTGAGGCCCGCCTGGGCGTTCGGCTGCTCAACCGCACCACCCGCAGCGTGACCCTGACGGCCGCCGGCGAGGCGCTGCACGGCATGATCGGTGCGCCCATCGAGGAAATCGGCCAGGCCATGGCCGCCCTGGAGCGCTTGCGCGATGAGCCCGGCGGCCGCATTCGCCTGAACCTGCTGGGTGACGCCGCCGAGTTGCTGCTGGGGCCGGTGCTGCCAGTGTTCAATGACCGTTACCCAGAGGTGGAAATTGACCTGACCGTTACCAACCGCATCGTCGATGTGATCGGCGGTGGCCATGATGCGGGCGTTCGCTATGGCGGCACGGTGCCGGAAGACATGATTGCCCAGCGGCTTTCACCCGATATCCGCTGGGTAGTGGTGGGCTCTGCGGCTTATCTGCAGCGGTTCGGTGTGCCTGCCCACCCCTCGGACCTGGCAGCGCACCGCTGCCTGCGCATTCGGCTGGGTAACGACCGCATGTACGACTGGGAATTCGAGCAAGGCAGCCAGCAACTGGCAATCGCGGTGCCCGGCGCCATCACCATCGACGAAACCCGCACGGGCGTGGCTCTGGCCCGCAATGGGGCAGGGCTGATGTATGTGCCCGAGCCCGTCGTTGCGCCGCTGGTCAAGGCCGGTGAGCTGGTGCGCGTGCTGGATGACTGGGCCAGCGTGGCACCGGGTTTCTATATGTACTACGCCAGCCACCGGCAGTTGCCGGTGGGGCTGCGCCTGCTGATTGACCTGATCCGCGAGTTGCAGCCGTTAGGCGACATCCCGTAGCCGCTGCCGCCAGGCTGCGCTGGCCGGTGCGCACCCTGCAGATTTTTGGCAAGGCACAGGGCCAGCGCAGCCTGGCGGCAGCGGCTACGGTTGCTGGATTGATGAGTGCGGCTCATCGCGACATCCTGATTTCACCCCGTACTCAAGCGCACAGGCGGTGCGTAGTGTGAGGCGCATTCACGGCAGCAGCCGCTGCAGGGCTTCAACTTGAGACGAGGTAGATAGCATGGGTTTTGTCTTTGCAAACCAGGTGGCACTGGTGACCGGCGCTGCATCCGGCATCGGCCTGGCCACTGCCAGGGCGTTCGCCGAGGCAGGTGCTGCGGTGGCGTTGGCCGACGTTAACCGCGAGGCCGTTCACGCCGTGGCAGGGGAGCTGAGTGCTGCGGGGCACAAGGCGATTGCCATCGGCTGTGACGTCAGCGACATCACACAGGTGCAGGCGATGATCCAGCAAACCGTGGCCGAACTCGGTCGCCTGGATGCAGCGTTCAACAATGCCGGCATCCAGAACCTGCTGGCAGAAACCGCCGATGCCAGCGTGGAGGACTATGACCGCGTCATGTCGGTGAACCTGCGCGGGGTGTGGGCGTGCATGAAGTTCCAGTTGCAGCACATGCGTGAGCAGGGCAGCGGCAGCATCGTCAATTGCTCATCGCTGGGCGGGCTGGTGGGCGGCGCCGAGCGGGCGAACTACCATGCGGCCAAGCACGGCGTGATCGGCCTGACCAAGAGTGCGGCCCTGGAGTACGCCGCGCGCAATATCCGCGTGAACGCGGTATGCCCCGGGCTGATCTGGACGCCCATGGCCGAACAGATGGTGGCGGCCGGGCAGGGCGAGGCGCTGGAGGGGATGGTGAAGAGCATTCCAATGGCGCGCCATGGCCGCCCGGAGGAAATTGCCGACGCAGTGTTGTGGCTCAGCAGCAGCCGCGCCAGTTATGTGACTGGTCAGTCTATATCCGTGGATGGCGGTTTCATTATGCGCTGAGTGCTGCCCTGGAGGTCTCAGCTTTCGGTGACGCTGGTCGCCTGAGCGTCGGCTTCAGCCGCCATTTTTGCCCGGTCGGCCTTGCTGATGTACTGGTCCTTGCTCTTGGGGGCGAGTTTGGCGCTGGCTTTCTTGGCGTTGGCCTTGAGCAGTTGGTTGATTTTCTTGCGGCGGTTCATGGGGGACGGCTCGGTGTGTTTAGTGGGGGCATGATATCAGCTTGGCGGCTGGAACCCGATACCTGCCGCAACACCGACCTGTAGCCGCTGCCGCCAGGCTGCGCTGGCCCTGCACCTCACTCGAGATCTTTCGGGTTCACACCGGCCAGCGCAGCCTGGCGGCAGCGGCTACGGGCCATCGGGGAGCGCGTCGTAGCACTTGGGTAGGTACCCCCAAATCCGCAACACGTCACCGTGCACCTCGAATTCGAAGCCGATCCGCGCCACCCTGCTGGAGATTTCATCGGTGTGGTCGATCGTCGTTCGCGGCAGCAACAGCCCTTGGGGTGGCACGGCTTCGTGCAGCCCAATGTCAAACCACTCCACTGACGCAAATGGAAAGGGCAGGTGGTAGAACCACTCCACATCCCACCCCGACCGGTACCCCGTCACCGACTTGAACCGGAACGACGGTGTCCAGCCGTCGCAGTCGCGAAAGTGGTCGATCAACTCGTTCCACCGAGTGTTGTTGGCAGCGCTGGCCAGGTTCCTTGCCGTGACGGCCGCATGGATCTTCTTGCGGGTTGCATCATCGTGGCCGGCGTCGGCGCCGGGGAGTTGTCTCATGTTCAATCCTCTTGGTGAGCAGCGCACTACTGTAGCCGCTGCCGCAGGCTGCGCTGGCCAGTGTGAACCCTGAAAATCCTGGTTGAGGCGCAGGGCCAGCGCAGCCTGGCGGCAGCGGCTACGCGTGTTTGGGGGCGTGATGTTGCGTTTTGATACAGATCTGTAGGACCGCCTGTAGGACGATTCTGATTTGCTCCGGTAAGGTTGTGATCCCTGTGTGGCAGCCCTAATCTGCGCCGGTTGTTGAATCTTCAGCAGCCGGGTGTGGTAGCCCGAGGGAAATTACGCAGCGTCGCTTGATGGTGGCGTGCGTAGGGCACGTTCGCGTGCGCCGGTCATTTCCCCGGTCTACCAACCTGCGCATTGCCACCGCCTTTTGTTTGGTAGCGAAGGGTTTCTCCATGATGGAACAGGAAATGAATATGAATTTCGAACTACCGACTCAACTGCCCACCACTGCCAGCACGCCCTTTGGCACTTGTGATTCCCTTGACCAGCCTTTCTACACCGTCCGCGAAGGCATACCGCTGGAAGATGCTCTGCTGCAAATTTCGCTGTTGCTAAAGTACGCCAACGAATCCGCCTATGAATTGACTGATGGTGATCAGGTTCAGCGCGGGCTTGTGTGGTCGGCGTTGCATCAGATGGAATCGGCAAAAGCGATCACGGATGCGCTGATCGATGGTCTTTCGATACGCAGACGGGCCCTGATCTAACGGTTATTACCCAACCCGTAGCCGCTGCCGAAGGCTGCGCTGGCCGGTGTGAACCCTGAAGACCTAGGGCGAGGCGCAGGGCCAGCGCAGCCTGGCGGCAGCGGCTACGCCTGACGGACCCGCTGCCACTCCTGCCAACAATCCTCGGCGACGATGTCCGGGTAGCCGCGGGCGCTCTCCATGTCGCGCGCCACGCTGGCGGGCAGGCGGATGCATGCGCCTTTATCACGTAGGTCGCAGACTTCGCTCTCGGTCAGGGCCGAGCCCTTGTGCTTTTCAGCGGCGGTGAGCACGGCGACCAGCGCCGGAACGAATACGATGCACAACGGATCTTCAACCACAGGCAACCTCCTTGACAGTGTCGGCTAACCTAAGTCACCGCACCCTATGTGTCGATCAAAACATCGTATTGCCATTCGCCGACTGCTCCGGCACCGCCTGGATGACGTCCCAGTGCTCGACGATCTTCCCGTCCCTGACCCGGAAGATATTGACGATGGCACGCCCGCGATCCGCCGGGCCGCTTTGCGAGAAGTTGTGCAGCCATACCAGGTCGCCATCCACGGCGCTGCGCACGATGCGGGAGCTGGCCTGGGGATATTTGTTGAAGTAGTCGGTGAAGAAATTCACGAACGGCGCCTTGCCGTCGGGTACTTGCGGGTTGTGCTGTTTGTAATCCGGGCCGACCACTTGCGCGGCTTCTGCCACTTGGTGCTGGTTGAAGAAGCGATTGTAGAAATCCACCACCAGTGTGCGGTTCTGCTCGGCATTGTCCGGTGATGCCGCCTGGGCGGCAGGCGCTGCCAAGGCGGCCAGCGCCAGGGCGAGGATGATTGTTCTGGTCATGGGGCCCTCCCAAGGTTTAGATTCCCGAGCGCCCGGCCGGGGCGTTCACTCAATCAAGAGCAAAGCACCATGACGCACCCGCTTCAAATCCAAAGCGTGCAGCCAGCGGACATTCCCCAGGTACTGGATTTTGTCCTGGCGGCCCGAGAGGTGATGTTCCCCAAGCTGCACGATGCGCCCATGCCGGTGGATCTGGCCGAGTTCGAGCGGGTGTATGTGCAGGGGCGGGGCTGTTTCCTGATAGCGCGTGATCAGGGGAATATCGTCGGGGCGATCGGTTACTTGCCTTACGATCGTCGGTTCCCGGGCCTGGACTACCCGGGGCTGGAGGTGGTGGAGGTGGTGCGTTTGTTTGTGCTGCCCGAATACCGCCGGGGCGGCCTGGCGCGCGCTTTGTACGCTGCCTTGCAGGGCGCGGCGCACGCGGCGGGTGTGCAGGTGATGTACCTGCATACCCACCCGTTTCTGGCGGGGGCGGTGGAGTTCTGGCAGCGGCAAGGGTTTGAGGTAGTGCGCGTCGACCCCGACCCGCAGTGGCAAACCACCCATATGCAAGCCTCTGTAGCCCTATAGAACGGTGGCGTCTGCATCGCGGCCAAGGCCGGCTCCTACACGGACAGCGTAGGAGCCGACTTTAGTCGCGATGCAGACGACGCCGTTCGTGTAGGAGCCGGCCTTGGCCGCGATGCAGGCAACGCGATTCCAAGACAGGCTACGCTTCGTAGCCCTGGGCGCCAGCCGCATGGCGGCCGGCAACGTAGCCAAAGGTCAATGCCGGGCCCAGGTTGATGCCGCCCGAAGGATAAAAACCACCCATCACGCTGGCCATGTCGGTGCCCACGGCGTACAGGCCGGCGATAGGCGTACCTTCGCTGTTCAGCACCTGGGCATGGCCGTTGGTCTTCAGCCCGGCGAAGGTGCCGAAGCTGCCCGGCCGTACTTTCACCGCATAGAACGGCCCGGTCTCGATCGGCGCCACGCACGGGTTGCCCTCAGTGATCAACGGGTCGCCCATCTTGCGGTTGTAGGCAGTGGAGCCACGACCAAACTCCGGATCCTCACCCCGCCGCGCATGTTCATTGAACTGCTGGACCGTCTGCACCAGCGCAGCGCCGTCGATGCCGCACTCGGCCGCCAGTGCCTGCAAGGTATCGGCACGCTTGAGGTAACCGCTGCGCACCGCCGGGCCCACCGGCAACGGAAACGGCCGCGAGTAACCCAGGCCGAAACGGCGCTGGAAGCGGTGATCGCAGATCAGCCACGAGGCCACTTCTTCACCGGCCGGCGCGCCGGCCACCATGGCCGCGGTGTAGTCGTAGTAACCGTCGGCCTCGTTGCAGAAGCGCTTGCCAGTGGACAGCACGCCAATGATGCCCGGCTTGCCGCGCTCGATGATGTGCGGGAAGTGCCCGATGCTGCCGTCGCGATGATGGACCCGTGATACCGGCGCCCAGGCCGCAGGTGAGGCGACGTCGGTCTCCAGCACGCCGCCAGCCGATTCACCCAGGCTGATGCCATCGCCCGAGCAGGACTGCGGGGGCAGCGCCAGATGCTCCTGGCCGGTGGGCGTGCGCGGGAACAGGGCCTGGCGGCGCTGGGGGTCGTTGGGGAAACCGCCAGCGGCCAGCACCACGCCCTTGCTGGCGCGAATGGTAATGGGGCCGTTGGGGGTATCGACCTGCGCGCCCTGAACCTTGCCGTCATCCAGCAGCAGCTCGCGGGCGGGCGCCGATTCGATCAGGATCACGCCCAGGTCTTCGGCGGATTTGGCCAGGCGGCCTACCAGCGCCACGCCGTTGACCAGGTGCATGGCGCGGCCGTGGAAGGCCAGGTCGCGCAGGTGCGCCAAGAAGCGCTTGGTGACGTGCACGAAGGACTTCACCGAGCGCGTCATGGTCAGGAACGCTCCCAAGTCGGCGCCCGCCATGATCGGCATGCCGAGGAACGAGGTCTCGCGCATGGTCTTGCGCATGCGCTTGACCAGCTTGCCCATCTCGCGACCATTGAACGGTGCGGCGATCACTTGATGGCCCTGGGTGGCGGCGCCTTCGACCTTGCCGTGCACGTCGGGGATGCCGTTGCCGTCCACCCATTGCAGGGCGGTGTGTTGCTCGAAGAAGGCGACCATGTGCGGCGCGTTGTCGAGAAAGGCATCCACGCGCTCGGCGTTGTAGCGCTCGCCCAACTCGTTTTTCAGGTAAGTGCGCGGCTGCTGCGGGTCCTCGTGGATGCCGGCCCGTTTGGCCAGCGGGTTGCCGGGTACCCAGGCCCAGCCGCCGGACCAGGCCGTGGCGCCGCCGAAGCTGTCATGTTTTTCCACCACGACCACCCGCAGCCCATGCCAGGCGGCGGTCACCGCTGCGGCCAGGCCGGAGGCGCCGGAGCCGATGACCAGCAGATCGCAGTCAATCTGGCGGGCGTGCTGGGAGTGGGGCGTTGTCATGGGCAGTCACCTGAAGTCAGCGCAGGTCCGGGGGACCAAGGTAGTGATTATTTTGGAACAGGGTTCCACTTTTGTGAAATGTTGTCAACGTGACCCCTTGCATAAAAGTGGAACTGAGTTCTAAATAATCTGGCGCGGGCTTACTTGCCCTTTATCCATGCCGAGCGAGACCACCATGAGCGAACAGATTTATTCCCTGGCAGCCCTGACCGTACTGGAGCTGTCGCCCCCCGACATGGTGGAGGCCGCCGCCCGCGCGGGCTACAGCCACGTGGGCCTGCGCCTGGAACCGGCCACGCCGCAGGAGTATCACTACCCGCTGGTGGCCGACCTGGCGCTGCGTCGGCAGACCGCCAAAGCGTTGAGCGACACGGGGATCAAGGTACTGGACATCGAGATCCTGCGCTTGAAGCCTGAAACCCGCGTGCGTGACTTCGAGATTTTCCTGCAGGTGGGCGCCGAGTTTGGTGCTACCGAGCTGCTGGTGGCGGGCAATGACCCGGATGAGGCGCGCGCGACCGCCCACTTTGCCGAACTGTGCGACCTGGCGCTGCCGTATGGCATTTACCCGCATCTGGAGTTCATGCCCTGGACCGACGCGCCTGACCTGACCAAAGCGCTGCGCATCGTCGACAACGCCGGGCGCAGCAATGGCTGCGTGCTGGTGGATGCGTTCCATTTCAACCGATCGCGTTCATCGCTGGACGAACTGGCGGCGGCCGTGAAGGCCAACCCGCAGCGCTTCCGTTACGCGCAGATGTGCGACGTGGCGGGGCCGGTGCCGGACAGCATGGATGAGATCCTGCGCCAGGCGCGCAACGAGCGGCGCTTCCCGGGCGATGGCGATTGTGACCTGCGCGGGTTATTGCAGGCGTTGCCGCGCCACGTGCCGATCAGCGTCGAAGCGCCGACCCGCCAGGAGCCGCCGCTGGATGGCTTCCAGCGCGCCGACGTTGGCCTGCGCAAAATGCGGGCGTTGATGTTGTAACCCGTAGCCGCTGCCGTTAGGCTGCGCTGGCCCTGTGCCTCGCTGGAGATTTTCAGGGTTCACCCCGGCCAGCGCAGCCTTCGGCAGCGGCTACGGTTATGGTTGTTCCTTTTTGTGGGACTGGGCGAAGCTCGGGAAGCGGCCAACTCGCTTTCCGCGCTGAACCCTTCCCGAGCTTCGCCCGGTCCCACAACACGAATCGCGTGTAGCCGCTGCCGTTAGGCTGCGCTGGCCCTGTGCCTCGCTGGAGATTTTCAGGGTTCACCCCGGCCAGCGCAGCCTTCGGCAGCGGCTACGGTTATGGTTGCTCCTTTTTGTGGGACTGGGCGAAGCTTGGGAAGCGGTCAACGCGCTTTCCGCGCTGGACCCTTCCCGAGCTTTGCTCGGTCCCACAACACGAATCGCGTGTAGCCGCTGCCGTTAGGCTGCGCTGGCCCTGTGCCTCGCTGGAGATTTTGAGGGTTTACACGGGCCAGCGCAGCCTTCGGCAGCGGCTACGATTACGGTTGCTGCTTTTTGTGGGACTGGGCGAAGTTCGGGAAGCGGCCAACTCGCCTTCCGCGCTGGACCCTTCCCGAGCTTCGCCCGGTCCCACACACACACACAAATCGCGTGTAGCCGCTGCCGTTAGGCTGCGCTGGCCCTGCGCCTCGCTGGAGATTTTCAGGGTTCACCCCGGCCAGCGCAGCCTTCGGCAGCGGCTACGGTTATGGTTGCTCCTTTTTGTGGGACTGGGCGAAGCTCGGCAAGCGGCCAACTCACTTTCCGCGCTGGACCCTTCCCGAGCTTCGCTCGGTCCCACACACACACAAATCGCGTGTAGCCGCTGCCGTTAGGCTGCGCTGGCCCTGTGCCTCGCTGGAGATTTTCAGGGTTCACCCCGGCCAGCGCAGCCTTCGGCAGCGGCTACGGTTATGGTTGCTCCTTTTTGTGGGACTGGGCGAAGCTTGGGAAGCGGCCAACTTACTTTCCGCGCTGGACCCTTCCCGAGCTTCGCCCGGTCCCACACGTGAGTCGCGTGTAGCCGCTGCCGTCAGGCTGCGCTGGCCCTGTTCCTCGCTGGAGATTTTCAGGGTTCACCCCGGCCAGCGCAGCCTTCGGCAGCGGCTACGGTTATGGTTGCTCCTTTTTGTGGGACTGGGCGAAGCTTGGGAAGCGGCCAACTCACTTTCCGCGCTGGACCCTTCCCGAGCTTCGCCCGGTCCCACAACACGAATCGCGTGTAGCCGCTGCCGTCAGGCTGCGCTGGCCCTGTGCCTCGCTGGAGATTTTGAGGGTTTACACGGGCCAGCGCAGCCTTCGGCAGCGGCTACGGTTATGGTTGCTCCTTTTTGTGGGGCTGGGCGAAGCTTGGGAAGCGGTCAACGCGCTTTCCGCGCTGGACCCTTCCCGAGCTTCGCCCGGTCCCACAACACGAATCGCGTGTAGCCGCTGCCGTTAGGCTGCGCTGGCCCTGTGCTTCGCTGGAGATCTGCAGGGTTGACACCGGCCAGCGCAGCCTTCGGCAGCGGCTACGAGTACGGTTGCCCTTTTTTGTGGGACCGGGCGAAGCTCGGTCCCACATATGAATCGCGTTGTAGTCGCGGTCGTCTGTATCGCTCTGATCGTGGTAGGCGCCGGCCTTGGCCGCGATGGGGGTGGCGGGCTGTCAGATGGGGTTGATCAACTGCATTTGCTCGCGGTACTCATCCGTCACCTGGCTGGCCTGCCCACCGTTGCTGATCACCCGCGGCGTGATCAGTACGATCAGTTCGGAGCGGCCATGGCTGCGGGTGGTGCTGCCGAACAGCCAGTTCAGGCCGGGGAGGTGCCCCAGCCACGGCACGCTGCTGTCGGTCTGGGTGTCGGTCTGCTGGATCAGGCCGCCCAGCAGTACGGTCTGGCCGCTTTGCACCGCCACCTGGGTGGCGACTGCGCGGGTGGCGATGGTGGGGTTGCCGTTGGCGTCGGTGGTGGAGCTGGCATCGCTGACCTGTTGCTGGATGTCCATGTACACCAGGCCGCCCGGGTTGATGCGCGGCACCACGTCGAGGATCACACCTGTCTGCACGTATTCGACGCTGCTGTAGGTGGACTCGCTGGTGGTGGTCACCGAGGTCTGGGTGATGGGAATGTTGTCGCCCACCTGAATCTGCGCCTGCTGGTTATTCATCACCACCAACGAGGGCGCCGACAGTACCTGGGTTTTGCCGTTGGTTTCCAGGGCGTGAAGGGACACTTGCAGGTTGCTGCTGACGAAGGAATAGAACGCTGTGTCAGTGGAGGCCAATGCCGCGCCGCCACTGCCCAGTGCGCCCTGGCTGCCGGAGGTGTTCTCGATGCCGTCGGTGCTGGAGTTGCCCGCCAGGTGGCCCAGGTACCATTGCACGCCCAGGCTCAGGTCGCCCGTAAGGGTGACTTCCAGGATGCGCGTCTCGATCTGGACCTGCAGCGGGCGATTGTCCAGGCGCTTGATGGCGGACTGGATTTCGTCCCATTCAGACGGCCGTGCACGGATCAGCAACTGGTTGCTGCTTTTCTGCGCAGTGATGCGCACAGTGGACTCGTTGGCGCCGGCCGTGGTGCTGCTGTCGCCGGTTTTGCCGGTGTCTGCACTGTCGCTGCCAGTGCCGCTGTCATTGCTTTTCTGCGTGCGCGACGTGCTACTGCCGAGCCCCGCCGTGGCGCTGCTGCCAACGCTGCCCAGCCCCTGGCTGCTGCTGGTCGTGGTGGCCGAACTGCCAGTGCCCGACGACAGCGTGGTGGTGCGCAGGCCCGGTGCGACCTGCGCCGCGCTTTCCTCGGTGATGGCCTGGTTGCCGTAGATCTCACGCAGGTAGCGCGCCAGGTCAGTGGCCTTCATGTTGCGTACGTCGTACACGTACATCTGCGGCTCGTTGCCGCCGCCGCGGTCGATGGTTTCGATCCAGCGGCGCACTTCGTTGAGGTACTCGGGCTGGGAAGAAATGGCGACGATGGCGTTGGTGCGTTCAATGGGCAAAAAGCGCAGCATGCCGGCCAGCGGCGTACCGCTGTCGGGGCCGAACAGGCGCTCAAGTTCCGGCATCAGGCCGGTGACGCTGGCCCGTTGCAGGCCGAACACGCCCACCGACATGCCCTTGAGCCAGTTGACGTCGAAGGTGTTGATGGTGCGTTCGTAGTTGGCCAGTTCGTCCGCCGTGCCGGCCAGGGCCAGTACGTTGCGCGCCGGGTCCACCAACAGAAAGGCGTTCTCGCGGGCGAAGGGCTTGAGCAGCTTTTGCATCTCGGTGGCGGAGATGTAGTTAAGGGTGAACAGCCGCGCTGTCAGCCCGTCGCCCGGCCTGGGCATTTTCAGGGTGGGCATCAGCCGCCCGGCCACCGCCTGGCTGGTGGGCACTACCCGGTAGCGATCGCCTTCATGCAGCAGCGAGTTGCCGGTCCACGACAGCAGCGTTTCGAGGATCGGCACCGCGTCGTCCTTGCTCACCGGCTTGGCGGTGGAGAACGTCACCTCGCCCTTGACCTCCGGCGCCACGCTGTAGGTTTGTTGCAACAGGTCCCCGAGAATGATCGCCACCACGTTGCGAATCGGTTGCTCGTTGAAGTTGAAGGTTACCGTGCCTTCGCTGGCCGGTTTGGCCGGGGCCGCGCCACGGTCGGGGCTGGCGATGAAACGGCTGTCGCCACGGATGATCTGGCTGTGCGCTGGGGTGGCGGCTGTGCTGTCAGCCTGGGTAATGGCTGGCGGCGCGCTGGCCACGCTGCGCTGGCTGCCGGTGCCGGCCAGGCCCTCGCGCAGCAGGGCGTTGTTTTGCGACAGGTCGGTGGCCGGGGCCACGCAGCCGGCCAGCCAGGTTGCGGTGGCCATGCAGGCCAAGGGGTAACGCAGGGTCAAGATGGCGGTGCTCCTGGTAACGCGGCGGCCATGGCGGCGCGCCTGAAAGTCAATGTGAGGGGGCGGCCTCGGCCTTGGGCCGGTACAGGGTCAGGGTCTGTTCGCCGTTGGCGGCGGTGAAACGCGCCTGGGTACGCTCCAGGTGCGCCAGGGTCCAGCCGTTAGGCAGGGTTTTCCCCACGGCCACGCTCAGGCCCTTGCCTTCGGGGGTCTTGAGCAACGCCAGTTGCAGCGTCTGGCCCAGCACCACGCCGCTCAGCACCAGGCCGTCGAGCGATGCCGCCTGGCCGCCGGCCGTGCTGGCGTCGGGCTGGCGATTGGGGTTGAACAGCGGCTGTTGCCAGGTGGCGGCATAGTCTTGCAGCGGCGGTAACACGACGGGTGCGGCAGCGGGAGCAGGGGCGACGGCGGACGGCGGCGATGCCGGCAGCCACTGCGGCTGATCCCCCAGCCCGCTGAGCAATGCCAGGTCCAGGCTGGCCAGTGCAGCCGACAGGCCCAGCAGCCACGGGGCAAGACGCTGCTTCATGAGCCTTCCCCTGTGCTGCGATGCCGGTAACCGGTCACCAGCAGCTGCACCTGAAGCCTGCCAGCGCCTGCGCCGATGGGGCTGTCGGCGTGATGTTCCACGCGCAACTGGGTCACGAACAGGTACGGCCGGGCGGTTTCGATGTCGTACAAAATGGCTTCCAGCGGCTCGATCGAGCAGCTCAGGTTGAGGGTCACCTTGACCTGGGCGTAGCGCTCATCACCCGGTTCGGCAGCGCTGGGGGTGCGGTTGAGCACCTCGCAGCCGGCGCCATCGCTGGCATGTCGGCCGACAAGGTCGGCGGTGTACTGCATCAGCCCGGCCGCGATGGCGCTGGGGTCGTCGCCGGGCAATAGCGCATCCACGCCCGCCGGATCGGCCTGGGCCGCAGCCAGTTGCGCCTGCAAGGGCTCGCGCCGGGCCAGCAGGGCCACGTAGCGGCGCTGGGTGTCGCGCAGTTCATCCATCTGTTGCCGGACAGCCAACTGCGGGGCGATCAGCCACGGGTACAGCGCGCCCCAATACATCAGGCACACGCACGCAGCGAGCACCGCCAGCGCGGCGATCCTGTTTTCACGGGGCGTCAGGGGGCGGCGCATCGCGGGTGTCCTCGCTTTTCAGGTGGGCCAAAAGGTAAAAGCGCTCCTGGCCGGTGTTTTCATCGGGTTGGATGACGCCCTGGAATTGCGCGCCGGTCAGCGACGGGCAGTTCTTCAGGGCGCCGATCAGGCCACCGGCATGGCGGCTGAGGCCCGTCAGATTGACCTGGCCGTCGGGGTCCACGGTGAGCTCGGTCAGCCAGGTGTCCAGCGGCAGGCAGTGGGTCAGTTCGTCCACTACCTGGCTTACGGCAGGCGTGGCCTGCTTGCGCAACGCCAGGTAACGGTTGGCGCCTTGGCCATCGTCCAGTTGCTGACGCAGGGCGTCGATCTGCGCGGCGTCGCGCCGTTGCTGGGCGACTTCGTCCTGCATGGCGTGCAGCACGCTGTTTTGATTGGCGTGCCACAGACCGACGGCGGTCAACGCCAGCATCAGGCTGGTGACGGCCAGGAGGCGGTTCAGGCGCTGGCGCGGCGCCGAGCGGCGACTGCGCAGTGCCGGCGGCAGCAGGTTGATGCCCAGTCGCGGGCCCTGCGCGGGTTGCACATCCACGGCGTGCAGGTGCAGGCCCAGGGCCTGGGCGGCCTGGTAGTGGGCGTCGACGCTGGTGCGCTGGCTGACCACCAGGCGCACGCTCAGTGGCTGGCCTTGTGGCGTGGGCAGCCGTTGCACGGCGTAGTACACCTGCCGGGCCTGGAAGGGCGTGTAGCGATCCATTTCATAGGCCAGCACGTCGGTCAGGTTGCTGGCTGCGGCGACAGGCAAGGTCACCGGCCGGATCAGCGCCTGACCAGGCCCCAGCACCAACACGTAGCGGCGCTCGGGCTGCGGGGTGCAGGGCATGACGCCATCCGGTCCGGTTTGCCACAGGGCGCCGTCCTGCCAGTGCAGCAGGCAGATGTCGTCTTGCGCCAGGGCCCGCGTCAGCCTCGCCGGCAGGCAGGCCTTGAGTTCGCCCAGCCACCAGGCCAGCAGGCGTGGCAGGGCCGACGCCTGCCAGTGGTGGTGCAGTGGTTGCAGCGCAGCGCGCCAGTTAAGCTCGGTTTTCATGGTTGCCACCGCAGCACGCGATAGGGTTGCGCGCGGCCTTCGTTGGGGGTGAGCAGCAGGGTGACGCGCAGGGTGGCGCGAAAGCCGTTGGCCAGTTGTGCCTGGCTGGTCAGGGTGAGCACCTGGCCGGGGTCGGACTCGCTGGAAACGGCGCTGATGTTCTGGCCCAGCGCCTGCAACACCGGCGGCGCGGCCAGTCCCGCCAGCGGTTGGTCATTGCCGCTCCACACGGTGATGTAGGGCTGCAGGCGGGCGAACAGGTCGCTGTCCATGCCCGGCAGTTGCAGGGTCTCTTCCAGAATGCGTAAGGGCGCCAGGCTGCCGGCGGCCTGGCGCTGGCGCAGGGCGGCCACCAGTTGCGCGGCCTGGGCCTGGGTGGCACCGACGATGATTGCCAGCCGGCCACACAGGTCGGGACTGGCGCTGTTGAGGTCGACCTTGCCCAGTTCGCTGGCCACTTGCACGGTCACATGGCTGTCGTCCAGGTTGAAGTCCAGCGCCTTCCCCATGCCGGGCCAGCCCGGGCCACTGCTCAGGCGCGCCACGGCCAGGGCCACGCCTGATTCGGCCACCAGGTGGGCGCGGGTCTGTTGCAGCAGGAAGCTGCTCTGGCGATTTTCCAGGCGCACGGCGCTGACAATGGCGGCCATCAGCAGGCTGAGCAGGGCCAGCGCCCACAGGCTGATCAGCAGGGCGACGCCGGCCTGCCTTTGATGAGTCATGGCGCGCCCCCCGTGCTGTCCAGGTGGTTGGCATCCAGGCGCAGGGCGACTTCCAGCGGTGGCCAGGCCATGCTGCCCTGGGGTTGCAAGGCGATGCGTACCTTTTGCGGCAGGCGCTGGGGCCACGGCCAGCGGGGCAGCCAGTCAGTCGGGCGCCCTTGGGCGTCCAGGCCGCTGTAGCTGAAGCTGGCCTGGCGCACGCGGCGCAGCAGGGCCTGCGGTTCGCCCCAGGGTTGGCTGGCGCCGGGGCCGGTCAGGCGGGCAAAGGCCATTTCCAGCACCGGTGCCTGGGGCGCGCCACCCAGGCGCAGGGTATGCAGGTACAGCCCGCCGCCCAGGTGTGGCGGCAGGCTGGCGATGAACTGCATGCGTTGGGGTTCGCCTTCAAACACTTGGGCAGGCCCCTGGTGCGCCACGGCCAGGGGCAAGGGCAGGACCTGCTGCAACTGCTCGCGCAGCCAGAACTGCGCGGTGCGGATCTGGCCCAGGCGGGCGGTGAAGCGTTCGGTGGTGGCCAGGGTGCGCTGGGTGTTGATCAGCGCCGAGCCGATCAACACCAGCAGGATGCCCAGCAGGCTGATGGCCAACAGCACTTCGAGCAGGGTGAAGCCTTGCGCTACACGCCTCATTTCATCGCCCCGGCGACGGACTGGGCGCGCAGGGTGGTGAAGCGCTCGGCGTGCTGGGCGGCCTGCAGGGTCAGGTCAATGCGGTACAGCTGCACCTTGGTGGCCGGCCCCAGGGTGCTGATCACCAGGCGCCAGTCGGTGCCGTCGGGCAACTGGCCGTTGACGGCGCGCGGGGTGAGGGCGCTGTGCAGGCTGTCATCGAGCAGTGAACTGGCTTGCAGGGCCATGCGCGTGGCGCGCTGGTCTTGCAGCAGGGCGTGGGTGGCCTGGCCGATGCCCCCCATCAGCACGAAGAAGGTCACCGCCAGCAGCGCCAGGGCTGCCAGCATTTCCAGCAGGGTGAAGCCGTGCTGCGCGGCGCGGATCATGGCTGCACCTGCTGCCAGTGCACGTCGCCGGTGAGCCAGGCGATGTCCACGCGCCAGGTGCGGCGGTCCTTGGCCAGGCGGATGCTGCCGCCGGTGGAGCTGCCATCGGGAAAGAAGGCCACGTCGGCGTGCTGGCCCTGGCGCAGCACGGCGGCCGTGGTCAATTGCAGGGTCATGCCGGTGGGCAGGGTCTGGACGTGCCCGCCGGCGGCCACATAGCGCCGCGCCGCCAGATCAAAGCTGACGCTGGCAGGCACGCCGCTGGTGATGGCCTGGGTGCGGGCGCCGCGCAGCGCCAGGGCCAGCGTGCGCGCCGCTTCGCGGGCGCGTACGTTGTCCAGCCCGCGGGTAACGCCATAGGACACCAGGCCCACCGCCACGGCGATCAGCACGATGACCATCAGCATCTCCAGCAGCGTGAAGCCATGTTGGGCGGGGCGGGCCACGGCGTGCTATTCCCAGTTGCCCAGGTCGGCGTTGAAGCCGTCGCCACCGGGCTGGCCGTCCTGGCCGTAAAACACCAGGTCGAAAGGGCCATGCTGGCCCGGGGCGCGGTAGCCGAAATCGTGGCCGAACGGGTCGCGCAGGTCCGACGGCTTGGCGTACGGGCCGTTCCAGTTGCCGGCGTTGGCCGGGCGGGTAGTCAGTTGCTGGAGGCTGCGCGGCGGGGCGCCGACGTCCAGGGCGTAGCTTTCCACCTTCATGCTCAGGCTGGCCAGCTGCGCCTTGCCGGCGCCATATTTGCCCTTGTCGACGTTGCCGCCCACCTGGCGCACGACGATGGTGGCGACGATGCCCAGCAGCACGATCACCGCCAGCATTTCCAACAGGGTGAACCCGCCTTGGGCACGGGCCGACTTCAGGGTGTTCATACGCGAGGGGTTCCTTAGATATTGCTGGTAAGGCTCATCAGCGGAAGCATGATGGCCAGCATGATGAAAGCGACCAGCACGGCCATGACGATGGTCAGGCTGGGCACCAGGGCGGCGAGCAGGCGGTCGATGCTGCGCCGCGCTTCGGCGTCGAAGACGTCGGCGACCTTGATCAGCAGGCGGTCCAGTTGCCCGGACTCTTCGCCCACCTGGATCATTTGCAGCGCCAGGGTGGGCAGCAGGCCGCTGGCACCCAAGGCGTGGGCCAGGGCGCCGCCGTCCTTGACCTGGTCGGTGGCCAGGTTCACGGCGTGCTGCAGGGCGCGGTTGCCGCACACCTGCCGGGCGATGGCCAGCGCGCTCAGCAGGCTCACGCCGTTGTGCAGCAGGGTGCCCAGGGTGCGCGCCAGGCGCGCGGTTTCCAGGCGTTGCAGCAACGGGCCCACCCCGCGCAGGCGCAACCAGCGGTGGTCGCGGCGCAAGCGTCGTTCGGGATCCTGCTGGCTCGCGGCCCAGAGACTGGCGCCGCCCATCAGCCCCGCCAGCAGCCACAGGCCGTAGTCGGCCAGGTACTGGCCCAGCCACAACACGCTTTGCGTCATCAGCGGAATCGGCACGCCCAGGTCAGTGAAAATCGGCACAAACTGCGGCACTACGTAGGCCATCAGCAAGGCCAGTGAACCGAGCACGCCCACCACCAGAAAGGCGGGATAGGTCAGGGCGTTGATCACTTCGCCACGCAGGGCCTGGGCGCGCTCCAGGTAAACCGACAACTGCGTCAGGGTGTTTTCCAGGGCGCCACCGGCTTCACCGGCGCGCACCATGCTCAGGTACAGCTGGGAGAACTGATCGCCTTGCTCGGCCATGGCCGCCGACAGCGGCTGGCCGCCCTTGACCTGCTCGCGCAGCCGGGCAATCAGGCGCTGGGCGCGCTCATCGCCCGGCTGGTTGAGCAGGACGCCCAAGGCGCGGTCCAGCGGCTGGCCGGCCCCCAGCAACGTGGCCAGTTGCTGGGTGAACTGCGCCAGTTGCGCAGCGCCCAACGGTTCGCGCTGGCACCAGGCGCGCAGGCGTGACAGGCCGAGGGCCGCGCTGGGTTCGCCAGGGCTTGCCACCACGTGCAGCACCAGCAGCCCGCGTTCCTGCAACTGCCCCACGGCCTGGGCTTCGGCCGGGGCGCTGAGATGGCCATCCACCGGTTTGCCGGCGCTGTCCAGGGCGCGATAGCGAAAGGTGGCCATGTCAGTCTCCACTCGTTGCGCGCAGCACTTCTTCCAGGGTGGTTAGCCCTGCCAGTGCCTGGCGCATGCCGTCTTCGTAGAGGGTGCGCATGCCGGCGGCGCGGGCCGCTTTCTCCAGGGTGGCGGCGTCGGCGCGTTGCATCAGCAGGCGGCGCAGATCGTCGTCCAGCACCAGCCATTCAGTGATCGCGCTGCGCCCACGGAAGCCTTCGCCGGCCGGCACGTCGGCGCGCGGCCGGTACAGGCGCACGGGGCGCTCGTCGGTGTAGCGCTGCAACTGGTACTGGGCCACCACCTCGGGCAGCGGTTCGTAGGCCTCGCACAGGGCCGGGTCCAGGCGGCGCACCAGGCGCTGGGCGAGGATACCGTTGACGGTGGAGGCCAGCAGGTAGTCGTCCACGCCCATGTCCAGCAAGCGCGTAACGCTGCCGGCGGCGCTGTTGGTGTGCAGGGTGGACAGCACCAGGTGGCCGGTGAGGGCGGACTGGATGGCGATGCGGCAGGTTTCCAGGTCGCGCATTTCGCCGATCATGATCACGTCCGGGTCCTGGCGCACAATGGCGCGCAGGGCATCGGCGAAATTGAGGCCGATGCTGGGCTTGACCTGAATCTGGTTGATGCCCTCCAGCTGGTATTCCACCGGGTCTTCGACGGTGATGATCTTGCGCTCGGCGGTGTTGAGCTGCGACAGCGCGGTGTACAGGGTGGTGGTCTTGCCCGAGCCGGTGGGCCCGGTCACCAGCACGATGCCGTGGGGCCGCTGCAAGTGTTCCAGGAAACTGGCCAGCCCAGGGCCGCCGAAGCCCAGGCGCTCGAACTCGAAGCTCACCGCTTCACGGTCCAGCAGGCGCATCACCACCGACTCGCCGAAGCTGGTGGGCACGGTGGACACGCGCAAGTCCAGTTCCTTGCCCTGGATGCGCAGCATGATGCGGCCGTCCTGGGGCAGGCGGCGCTCGGCGATGTCCAGTTTGGCCATGATCTTGACCCGGGAAATCACGGCGGCGGTGGAATGCGCAGGCGGCGCTTCGGCTGCCAGCAGCACGCCGTCCACGCGGTAACGCACCTTGAGCTGGTGCTCGAAAGGTTCGATATGGATGTCCGAGGCGCGCAGTTCCACGGCGCGCTGGATCACCAGGTTGACCAGGCGGATCACCGGCGCTTCGCTGGCCAGGTCCTTGAGGTGTTCGATGTCGTCTTCGTTGCGGGCCGTAGTGTCGATGTTCTCCACCAAGGTGCCCATGGCCGAGCGGCCTTGCCCGTAATAGCGTTCGATCAGCATGTCGATGTCGCTGCCCAGCCCCACCGACAGCCGCAGCGGGCAGCGGCAGGCATAGGCAACTGCGTCCACGGCATAGGTATCGTCAGGGTGGGCGAGCAGTACATGCAGGGTGCCGTCCGGGTCACGGCCCACCGGCACCAATTGATGCTGCTTGAGAAAGCGTACCGGCAGGTCAGGGGGCGACTCCAGCGTGGCAGGGGCTTCGCTTTCTTTTATCAGTGGCGCATTGAGCAGGGTGGCCCAGGCCTGGCCAAGGTCGCGCTCGGACACCAGGCCCAGGCGTAACAACAGCGTGCTGAAGCGTTCGTCGCTTGCCTCGTTATATAAACGGTGGGCGCGTTCGCGGTCAGTGGATTTCAATCGATTGTCAGCCACCAATTGCTCGACAATGGACAATTCCGTCACGGTGGCCAGGCCTGGCTGAAAAAGTGTCATGCAAACGCCTGTTGCTTCTTATAATTAAACGGCGGCCCTGAAGTTGATTATTCAAGACAGCCGGGGGCCGCACTTGAATAATCAGACTTTAGGGGGGCAACAACTAACGGTGTGTCAATAAGCGTTATTTATGCTTGGCGACGTCCACCATCCAGGCAATCAGGTCGGTATTGTCATAGTTGCCGGCATGGGGCTGGTTCCAGGCAATGTGATAGTCCACATCCTTGCCACGGTTTTGCAGCACGGTGGCCAGGTTGAGCGAGATGAAAGGCGAGGAGTCGCGGTCGTAGGAGCCAACGCGGATGCGCCAGTGCGGGGCCACGGTGCTGGAGCCGTACAATTGGTCGGCGTAGGGGTTGACCGCAAGGCCGGTGTTCTTCGGCGCTTTGGCAATGAAGTACATGGGGTTCATCATCGCCACCTGCGGCGCCACGTCGTCGCGCACCACGAAGTGTTTCAGGCTGGTGTAGCCCGTGACGCCCTTGAGCCCGGCTTTGGTGATGGCGGCGCCGAGGTTTTCATCCAGGTGGTTCCAGCCTTCGGCCACGGTGATGTCATTCTTCAGGGCCGTGGGGTCGGTGTTGAACACGTCCATTTCGCCGGTCACGTCATAGAAACCGTTGTCGAACGAACCCACCGGCTTCATGCGGTTCATGAAGGTCATGTAGTTCTTCCAGCTTTTGAGCGAGGCGGTGCGGGTGGCCGCGTTCCAGCTGATGAAGTCCTGCGGGGCCAGCCCGGAGGTGGCGCTGTTCATGGCGGTGGCGGTGCTCATGTAGGCCAGGCCTGCGGCGTTGAGGCTGCCGTTGCCGTTGACGTAGCCGGCATCGATGATGAACTGGGTGGCCGAGGCGCCGATGACACTGTACAGGTAGTTGCGGTAGCTGCCGCCCATGACGGCGTCGGGGCTGTAGCTGTTGAGTACCAGGGCTGCGCCGGTGGTGGGGTGGCGCAGGCCCAGGCCGTTGACGTAGGGCACGAACATGTTGGCCATGACCGTGGACAGGCGCTGGTCGTTGGCCGTGAGGGTGACCGGTGCGGTGGGCGCGAAGGTGGTGATGCCGGTGCCGTTGAAGTAGTACTCGTAGGCGGCGTTGGCATTGTCCAGGTTGGTGATGGGGCAGTAGGGCGCCACGGCGAACACGTCATCCTTCTCGTCGGCGGCGCCGATTTCGGTCAGGTATTTCTTGTAGATCGCGCTGTTGCCGGTGGTGCCGATCAACGAGCTGAACGCGCCGCCACCGCTGGTGCCGCTGATGATGATCTTGTCGGCATCGCCGAGCATGGCCTTGTCATTGTGCTTGAGGTAGCGGATGGCGGCCTTGAGGTCGACGATGGCCGAGGGGCCGTTGCCCACCTCGGTGGTCGCGCCGTTGATGACCAGGGTGGTGTTGCGCCCGCGGCCCGACACCGAGGCCACGACCATGCCTTTGGACAAAGCCACCGCGGCGGCGTGGGGCTGGTCGGTGTTGTTGCTGGTGGTGACGTCGGCAGGCGCCAGGGAGTCGAGCTGCATGTAGCCACCGGTATTGAGCGGCATGTAAATGGCCGAGTCCTTGGTGGCCGTGGAGGGGATGTAAATCGTCATCACCTCCTGGGCCGCATCGATGGGCTTGCTGACGTAGGTCACGGTGTAGGCCGTGTAGTTGACGGTGCTGCCCAACACGCTCACCGAGCCTGCGGTGCCGCCACTGCTGGCGTCGAATGTCAGGGTGTCCTTGGCACTGCTGCTGGCGGCGCAGGCCCCCATGGAAGTGACCGCCGCAATGGCGCCACACAGCGCCAACGGGGCAAATGCCGGGATGTTGAAGGTGGATCGCATGGTCTTTCCCTGTCTTGGAGTTGAATTGTTATTGTTGTTTTCCCCGTCATGGGGAAACTCGGGTATTGCCGGTGGAACATGGTGTCAACCGGACGCTGCAAAAGGGCGGGCCGGAAGAAAAGCACGAAAAGGCAAAGGGCAGGACAGCAAACCTTGGGCAGTCGCAGTAAGCGACGCGAGTTGGTTTATGAAAGTTTTTTAATGATGGGCGAAGTTGAAGTGTTACGCCACGGAGGGGAGTTTCGTTTGTTTTTTGTTGATATGCTTTTTGTTTATGTATCGATATTTAAATATTATTGAATAATTGATGTTGCGGTGCCACTAATTGATTGATGCGATGTGCAGGCTGGCCACCGCATCGTCTGCATCGCGACTAAAGTCGGCTCCTACGCGGTGCGCGGTAGGAGCCGGTGTTGGCCGCACCTGTTGCGCCCGTCAGGCGCCCGCCGCCAGCAAGCGCTTGCCCATCGTGAACGTGGATTTGAGCCCGTGCGCGTCGCGCGAAGAACCGCCCACGGTCAACGACGCTTCGCCCAGGGGCACAAACCAGCCATCGCTCCATACGCTGAACCGCGCGGCCGGCAGCGTGAGGTTGAGCTTGCGTGACTCACCCGCCTTGAGGAACACCTTCTGCCACCCCACCAGCCGCTGCGGCGGCTCACCGCTGTCCGCCGGCAGCCCGGCGTAGAGCTGGGCCACCTCGGCGCCACCGCGCGGGCCGTCGTTGGTCAGGGTAAAACTGACGCTGACGTCGCCGTTGGCGTAGGGGGTGACCTGCAGGCCGGTGTAGCTGAAGTGGGTGTACGACAAGCCATGGCCGAACGCGAACAGCGGTGTGCGCTTTTGCGCATCGTAGCGGCGGTAGCCCATCAGCAGCCCTTCGTCGTAGTCGACATCGGGGTTGGTGCTGCTGATGGCGCGCTGCGGCAGGTCCTGTTCGGAGGCCGGGAAGGTGATGGGCAGTTTGCCGGATGGGTTGACCTCGCCGAACAGAATGCTGGCAATCGCCGGCCCACCCTGTGCCCCCGGGAACCAGGCGGCCAGCACCGACTGCACCTTGTCCACCCACGGCATGGTCACGGCGGTGCCGTTTTCCAGCACCACGATGGTGTTGCGGGCGTGGCTGGCAATGGTGTCGATCAGCGCGTTCTGGTCGTAGCCCTGGTTGGCCGGGTCACGCGTGGCGTCGGGCAGCGACAGGTCCGGCAGGTCCACTTGCTCCATGGTGTACTGCGTGGCGAAGACGATGGTGGCATCGGCTTTTGCAGCCGCGGCGGCTGCGGCGGCTGCATCGCTGCCGTCAAAATAGGTGACGGTGGCGCCCGGCAGGCGGGCACGGATGGCCTCCAGCGGCGAGGATTTATGCCAGATCGCGCACAGGTCGAAAATGTGGATCACCGAATCCTTCGCCCCCGGCGTGCGGCACGGCACGGCGTTGCCGTCGCGGGCAGGCACCGAGGCGGAACCGCCGCCACCCATGACACCGGCGTCGGCGTGGCCACCGACGACCACTACGTTGTGCAGGTGCGCGGCATCCAGCGGCAGCGGTGCGTGCTGGGACGTGCCGGGCTTGGGCGCATTTTTCAGCAAGACTATCGAGGACTCGGCGGCGTACAACGCCAGCTTGTCGCCTGCGGCCCTGTCGACTTGGCCACCGGGCACGGGCGGTGCGTCCATGATGCCGTGGCGGTAGAGCATGGTCAGCTTGCGACGCACCATGTCGTCCAGGCGCTGGGGGGCGACCGTGCCATTTTGCAGCGCCGCCGCAAGCTTCTGGTTGAACCAGGTGCCGCGGCCCATCAGGCCCGGTTCGTTGTCATTGGCCGAGCCGGGTTCTTCTTCGTCGGTGCCGCTGTTGGCGGCGCGCGCGGTGTCGGTGACAGCCATCACCCAGTCGGACTGCACGTACCCGTCGAAGCCCCATTCGCCCTTGAGGATGTCGCTGAGGATGTGCTTGTTCTCGCAGGCCTTCTCGCCGTTGACCTTGTTGTAGGCGCACATGACGATGGCGGGCTGGCCGTCCTTAACGGCGATTTCGAACGGGCGCAGGTACAGCTCACGCAACACGCGTTCGCTGACCACCGAGTTGGAATTGAAGCGATCGGTTTCCTGGCCGTTGACCGCAAAGTGCTTGGCCATGCCCAGGATGTGCTGGGCCTGGGTGCCCTTGGTGCGTTCGGCCAGCAGGGTGCCGGCCAGCAGCGGGTCTTCGCCCAGGTATTCAAAAGTGCGGCCGTTGCGCGGCTCGCGCGCCAGGTTGGTGCCGCCGCCCAGGCCGCCGGCAAAGCCCAGGGTGCGCAGTTCGGTGCCGATCAGCGTGCCATAGCGGTGGGCCAGGGCTGGATCCCAGCTGGCGGCCAGCGCCAGGGTGGCGGGCAGGGGTGTGGTGTTCTTGCCGGCCAGGTTGATGCCCGAACTTGAGTCGGCGTAGTTGATGGGCGGGATGCCCAGGCGTTCGATGCCCGGCACGAAGCCCCCGCCGCCGATGGGCGAGGTGAAAAAGCCGGCACCGTGGACCAGGCTGATTTTTTCGGCCTGGGTCATGTTGGCCAGCAGTTGGTTTGCCCTAGTGGTGGCGGTGGTATCTGCCTCGCTGGCGTGGCCTGCGGCACACAGGGTGGCGCCGATGGCCAAGGCCAGCAGCGGGCGAGTCGGTTTGCATCCAAGCATGGAGTTCACCTGTAGACGGTGGAGGGGCAGGGTAGACGTGGGACCTGTTCGCTGTGGGAGCTGGCTTGCCAGCGAGCTGTTGAGGCCCGAAAAGCTCGCTGGCAAGCCAGCTCCCACACCCGCATCAGCGACCCAATTGCACGGTCAGCTGGCCTTGCAGGCCGTAGGGCTGGAACGGCAGCGGGCCGTAGATGGCCGCTTCCTGCTGCTTCATGCGGTTGTTCAAGCTTGAGGCCATGGTCAGTTCCACGGTATTGCGCCCGGCGTGGGTGTAGCCGCTGATCACCACTTCACGCAGGTGCGGGTCTACCGCCACGGCGCGGCCGTTGACCTTCAATTGCCACACGCCATCGGCGGCGGGCACCAGCAGACGCGCGGCGGTGGCGCCGTCGGCCAGCTGGAAGCTGCCTTGGTAGGTGGCGCGGCCCGACAGGTTGCGCAGGCCGTCGACCTCGGACCACGGACCTTGCGGTGCTGCACCCACATCCTTGTGCTGCACGCGCATGCCGTAGCCGTCCGCCGCCGGGCCCCAGTCTTCCAGCTGCAGGGTGGCGTTGCTCAAGGCTACCGGGGCTTGCCACTGCACGGCAGGCGCTGCGGTGGCGGCGAAGTGTTCACCCAAGGCAAAGGCCATTGCCTGGCCGGGTTGCAGCTCCACCTCCGTGCCAACACTGTCCGGCGCCTGATGCGTGAACGCCACGGGCACCACCTTGCCACTCCAGGCATCCAGCTGTACCAGCTTGCCGTGGCCACGCAGGGCGATCTGCGCCTTGTAGACCTGCTTGCCGGTGTTGACCAGCCAGTAGTAGTCGTTGCCGGCGTCGCGGCGGTGCACGCTGTACACGCCTGCCACGCCCGCGACGAAGCCAGGTTGCACGTGCCGTGCTTGCAGCGCGCTCAGTGCCTGGGCGTAATCGCCGACGCGCGTTGCGCCCGCCAGCGCCAGGTTGCCGCCGATCACCAGCACCGGTGCGCCTTGGGCGATCACGGCTTGCAGGCGTTGCTGAACATCCATGGCCAACGGTCGGCTGCCGTCAATCAACAGCGCCTGCCAGTGCGCCTTCCCCATGACAAGCTGCTTGCCCTGCCAGGCAAGGCCATGGCTGAGCACTTGCTGGCTGCTGATGAAGCCGTAGTGGTAACCGGCCTGTGCCAACGACGGATCGGCCAGCAGCGGGCCTTCGTGATCCAGTACATCATTGAGTACCACCAGCTCGGTCTGCGCCGTGCCATGGCGCAGCAGCGCCTGGGTACGCGCCAAATAGCCGGTGATCAGCAGCATGTCCGGCCAGGACGGCTGGCGCGGCCCCCAGGCTTCGGAGAAACCGTTGTCGATGTTGGGCGAGAACAAGCTGGGGCCGAACGGCTCGAACGGCGACCAGCCCGGCCAGCGCGCCGTGGGCACCTTGCCCGAGTACGGGTAGCCGTGCACGGTGATCTGGTTGACGCCACCGGCGTAGTGCAGTTGCAGCACATTGAGCATGTCCGGCCAGCTCTGCCGGTAGCTGCCACCGATGATTGAACAGCATTCGGTGGAGAACTGGCTGCGGCCCTGGATCTGGCCGGCGGTGCCCAGCACGCGGAACAGGTCCAGCTCGTTGTTCAGGGTCAGGTTCTCGCCTTCGGGAGTGTCGGCCTGCTCGGCGGCGGCGCCCATGTCCATGGGCTGACCGTAGGTTTGCACGCGGTAGCCCAGGCCCAGGCTGTGGGCCCAGTTGGCCAGTGGTTGCAGGTGGTGTTCGCGGTACAGGTCGCTGAGGGTACGTTCGTAATCGGTGAACACCTGGTCGGCATGGGGCACGGCGCTGGCCAGCTCGAAGGTGGGCACGCGGGTGCGCGGGGCACCGAAGTGGCGCTGGTTGTCGACGATGACCAGCGGCAGCAACGGTTCCAGGCGGTAGCCGCGGTGCTGGGCGAAGGTGTCGGGCAGGCCGGGCGTCCAGTTGAGGTGCGAGTCCAGTTCCAGGGAGTCCTCGAACAGGTCGCGGCCGTGCTGGCGGATCAGGCCCTTGAGCGCCGGGGTAAGGATATTGGATTCCCAGTATCCGGTGACCGCCTGGGTGCCGGCGGCGGCGAAGTGGTCAGGCACATAGGCCTGTGGGGCGCTGGCGGCGGGGTTCTGTTGCATGATGGCCAGGGCGGCGGTCTGGCCGGTGCCGCGCTGCCAGTAGCCGATGACGATCCAGTGGCCGCCCTGGGGGGCTTGCCAGTGCAGGGTGGCGTCGGCCTTGAGTTCGACCAGCGAACCGGGTTTCAGGCGGATCGGGGTTTCGGCGCATTGGTCGGCGCACTGCCAGGCCTGGGCGGTTACCAGATGCTGCTGAGTGATCTGTGGCGCGCGGCTTTTCGCAGGCTCCGGCGCGGGGGCTGCGTAGGTGTCGCCACCGCTCAGCACTTTCCAGCCGACCACCAGCTCCTTGGCCGCCTGTGTACCGTTGGGGTCCAGCCCCGGCACCACCACCGGCCAGGCTGGGCCGATGGTCAGCGATACGCGCAGGTCATTCTTGGCGGCGGCGCGCAGGGTGGCTTCCAAGACTGCGCGCCACGCCGGCGTTCCCCAGCCGTAGCGCGCGGGGTCCACGGGGCCGGCGTTTTGCGGCAGGTCGGCGACCTCGACACTGCCGAAGCCGGCCTGGGCGATGCTGTGCATGTCCTGGGCGATCACGGCGCTGTCGGCCTGGGCGCCGGGCAGCCAGTAGCGGATGCTGGGTTTGAAGGCCTGGGTGGGCTTTTCCAACAGCGGGCGTAGTTGGTTGAAGTCGTCGGCGGCCGCAGGCAGGCCGGCAACCAGGCAGGCGCACGCCAGGGCTCTGGTCAGCAGGGTGGTAGGCACGATGGCAGTTCCTTCTTCGAAATAAGTCCTGACGCTCAGGCAGGCGAGCGGACAGTCAGCGCAGCTTTGAGAATCCACGGCGCGGAAAGCGCGCCGACGATGGCGGCGTAGACCATCTTGAAGGCCACGAACGGCCAGAACGCCAGGGTGTCCACGGCCAGGCCCATCAGTGCCAGGCAAGTGACAGGCACCAGGGCGACGGTCATCAGCACCGCGACAATCACGGTGCGCACCGGCAGCGGCAGCGAGGCCAATGCCGAAATCCACGACGAGGGCCGGGCCTGGGGCGGTGCGACGCGGCCTTGGCGCAGGCGCTGGCGGGTCAGCAGCGAGATGGCCAGGCTGCCGAACAGGGTGAGCATGAACACCGTGGGTATCAGGTCGACGGCGATGCCCTTGGTGCCCCACAGCGGGATGGTGGGGGTGTTGTGGAACAGCAGGGCGGCGAAGAACAGGGCGATGGCGGCGTTGATCGCGCAGCCGAGCAGGGTTTCGCGCTGGATGTAGTGCTGGGCGGGGACGGGCGCTTGGTTCATGGGGTTACACCTGATTTATTGTTAGTGTCCAGGGTGTGCTGTAACGGTGATCTGTAGCCGCTGCCGCCAGGCTGCGCTGGCTCGTGTGAACCCCGGACATCTTCGGTGGGGCATGGGGCCAGCGCAGCCTGGCGGCAGCGGCTACGGTGTTGTAGTGGCCTCCAGGAAGGTCAGCAGTGGGTCGCTGAGCGAGGTGTCGGGGGTGCCGATGCTGAAGCCCTGGGAAAAGTGGTTGTGGTTGGGCAGTACCAGCAGTTCGGGGTTGAACCCGTGCTGGCTGACCAGCCGCGCAAACAGCTCGCCGGCCTGCACTTGCATCTGCGGCAGGTCCAGTTGGGTAAAGCCGATCAGCAACGGGAAGGGCGCGCTCGACACGTGGTCAACGGTGCTGGCACCGTCCCACACCGCCGGGTCGCTGCCAAAATAGGCTTCGTTGCGCGGGTCGGGGGTGTCGATGCCGAACTGCGCCCGGGCCTTGCCTTCCAGCCGGGCGTTGTAGGGGCCCGACAGCAGCACGGCGCCGCGGATGTTCCAGCCTTGGGGTTGAAACGCTTCGCGCAGCGCGACCGCCGCCACATGGGCAGCGCCCGCCGATTCACCCATCAACACGATGCGCGATGGGTCCACGGCAAATTCGTGGCCGTTGTCCTGCAGCCATTGCCACACCAGCCCCACGTCCTGCGGCCCGCACGGCCAAGCGCTTTCCGGCGCCAACCGGTAGTTGGCCAGCACCACGGCATAGCCATGGCGGGCCAGGAAGTGGCCGATGTTCTGCCGGTGCGCCTTGCTGCCACGAATGAAGCCGCCGCCGTGGAAGAACGCCAGCACCGGCCAGCCGCCGGCTGGCGCGGTGCCGGTGGGCGTGAACAGGTCCAGGCGGTGGCGTTCGTGCGCGCCGTAGCTGAGGTCGACGTGCAGGTTCGCTGACTCCGCAGGTGGGGTGTCGGCGTACAGCGCGGCAACGGCGGGCAAGTCATTGCCCACCTCGCGAATGCGCGCGGCCAGCGCTTCGCTCATGCCGCTCATGCCCGTGCTTCCGGGGTTTTGTACAGCTGGCCGTCCTTCATGATCAGGGCGATGTTGTGCTTGTCCTGCAGCACGGTGACGTCCTCGGTGGGGTCGCCCTTGATCATCAGCAGGTCGGCCAGGTAACCGGGCTTGATCAGGCCCAGTTCGTCGCCCATGCCCATGATCTGCCCGCCCAGTTCGGTGGCGGCCTGCAGCACTTCCAGCGGGGTGTAGTCGAAGTGACGTACCCACAGCTCGAGGTCGCGGGCGTTGCGGCCGTTGGGGTTGAACGGGAAGCCATAGTCGCCGCCCGGCAGCAGGCGGATGCCACGGGCGCGCAGCTTGGGCACCAGGGCTTTCTGGTGTTCCAGCACGATGGCGGCGTCGGCCTTCATGTGGCTCATGTCGAAGTGCGGCGGCGGGTTGGCGTCCAGGGTGGCCTGGATGATGCCGATGGTGGGCGCGACGAAGATCTCGTCCTTGCGCGATTCCAGCAGGTCCAGGCCCTCTTCGTCGGCATAGGTGCAGTGGTACAGCACGCGGAAGCCGCTGCGCACGCCGATTTTCACGGCTTCGGCGCCATGGGCGTGGCCGGTCAGCCAGACGTTGGACTCGCGCGCCTGCTCGCCGGCGGCCATCAGTTCGTCGGCGTCGTACAGCAGTTCGTGAGAGGCGCCGGGCTTGAGCGCGCTTTCACCGGAGATCAGGAACTTGACGGCCTTGGCGCCCAGCTCGGCGCACTCCTTGACGAAGGTGCGCATGCCATCGGCACCGCGCTGGTTGCCTTCGACTTTGCCGGGGTCCAGCTCGGTTTCGTTCGGCGGCTCGCGCTCTACCGACGAGGGGATCAGGCGCGGGCCGGGCATGCCGCCGGAGACGATATGGGCGTTGAGGCTGATTTCCAGCGACTTGCTCAAGGCACCGGCGGAGTAGGCGCTGGTGAAGCCGTGGTCCAGCAGGATGCGTGCGTTGCGCGCGGCGGTCAGCGCCAGCTCTTCGGGCGGCAGGTACATGCCGGGGATGAACTTTTCCACCGACGTCGGCCAGGTGATGTGGGCGTGGGGTTCGACCAGGCCAGGCATCACCACGTGGTGGGTGCAGTCGAAGATACGCGCGTCATGGGCCGACACGGTCTGCGGCGCACGGGCCACTTCGGTGATGCGGTTGCCTTCAACACGGATCTCGCCGGCGAAGGCAGCGGCACCGCTGCCATCGAAGATGCGGGCATTGCGGAATACGACGTTCATGGACTGTTCCTTGTAGTTGTAAGCAGTCACGGCTGAATGGGGTCAGGCAGTCAAACGGTGCAGCAAGTCGCGTTGCAAGGCCACCAGGGGGCCGACACCTGCGGCGGTCGCGTACACATAGTGATCCGGGCGCACCAGGGCGGCGGTCACGTTGTGGCGCGTAAACCAGGCGGCCAGCAAGCCGTCGGCTTCGGTCAGCGTCTGGTTGTCGAGCACCACGCGCTGCATGCCGGTGGTGGCTTGCAACTGCGCATCCAGGCCCAGGTCCGGGTCGGTCACCACCAATCGCCAGCCACCGCCCAGCACGTCATCCATGCGCTGGCGGCTGCCGTCGCGCAGCAGCCAGGGCTGCGGGAACAGGCTGCCGGCGGCGGGGCTGTCGACCAGCAGGCCGGTGGTCAGGCGCGGCAGGATATCCTGACGCGGGGTAGGGCGCACGCTGCCGCCTTGTTCATCCAGCAGGCGCGCATCGCGGGCACGGGCCTTGTCCAGGTCGCGCTCGCAGATCACCGCGCCCACCGACTTGATGGTGGTGGTCAGCTGGCGCACGTGTTCCTTGCGCTCGATGCTGTAGCTGTCCAGCAGGGCTTCGGCGGCCTGGCCCTGCACGCGGCCGTCGAGCACCGCTTGCAGCTTCCAGATCAGGTTGCTGACGTCACGCACGCCCTGGCACATGCCTTGGCCCAGGAACGGCGGTTGCTGGTGCGCGGCGTCGCCGGCGATAAACACCCGGCCCACGCGCCAGTTCTCGGCCACCAGGGCGTGGAAACGGTAGCTGGCCTGGCGCCACAGTTGCGCGTCCTGCGGGCCGATCCAGCGTTCCAATAATGCCCAGGCGCCTTCGGGGGTGGCGGCCTGCACCGGGTCTTCACCCGGCTTGAGGGAAATTTCCCAGCGGCGGTGGTTGCCCGGGCCCATCACGAACGAGCAGGGGCGCTCGGGTTCGCAGTACTGCACGCTGGTGGTCGGCAGCTTGGCCAGGCCCTGTTCGTTGGCCAGCACATCGACCACCAACCATGGCTCGTCGAAGTCAAGGTCTTGCAGGGTCAGGCCGACCTGTTCGCGCACGGTGCTGGAGGCGCCGTCGCAGCCGATCAGGTAGCGCGCCTTGACGGTCTTGTGCTCGCCGGTTTCGGCCTTGAGCGTCAGGGTCACGTCGTCGGCGCTTTGCTGCAGGGTCTCAAGCTTCATGCCGGTTTCGACGGTGACGCTGGCCAGCGTGGCGATCTTGCGGCGCAGCACCGCTTCCACCGGCGGCTGGGTGAACACCACCGACGGTTGGTGGGCCTGCGGGTAGGGCTCGGGCACCACGGTCATGCGGCGGATCATCTGCCCGTCCAGGCCGTAGTAGCAGGAGTCGGTGAAGGGCTCGCAGTACTGCGCCACTTCCTCGCCGATGCCCAGGTGCTGAAACACCCGCAGAATCTCGTGGTCCAGCGCGATGGCGCGCGGCTTGTCGTACACGTCATGGGCGCGGTCGCACACATAGACGCTCACGCCTGCCTGGCCCAGCAGCGCGGCGGCAATGGCCCCCGAGGGGCCGAAGCCTGCGATGGCTACATCGTAGATATCGGCCGCCATGGCTCAGGCTCCTTCGGCCAGGATCGGGTTGCGCAGCAGGCCGACGTTTTCGATTTCCACTTCTACCACGTCACCAGCCTTCATCCACAGTTGCGGGGTGCGCGCCTGGCCGACGCCGGCCGGGGTGCCCATGGCGATGACGTCGCCCGGTTCCAGGGTCAGGCACTCGGACAGCAGCGAGATGGTTTCGGCCACCGACCAGATCATGTCGCTGGTGGTGGCGTCCTGCATGATCTCGCCGTTCAGGCGGCACTGGATGCGCAGGCCGGTGGCGCCGGCAGGCAGCTCGTCAGCGGTGACCACGACCGGGCCCAGGGCACCGGTGTCGTCAAAGTTCTTGCCGATGGTCCACTGTGGGGTGCGCTTCTGGTAGTCACGTACCGACATGTCGTTGAAGCAGGTGTAGCCGAACACGTAATCCAGGGCATCGGCCTGGGCCACATGGCGCGGTACTTTTGCACCGATGACCACGGCCAGCTCGGCCTCGAAGTCGAAGCGCTCGGAGACCTTGGGCAGGCGGCCGGCCACTTCGTGGGCCATCAGCGAGGTTTTGCCACGGTAGAAGAACCATGGGTATTCAGGCTTGCCGCGACCGCTCTCGTTGGCGTGGTCAAAGTAGTTCAGGCCCAGGCAGATGGTCTTGCCCGGCTCGGGCACCAGTGGCGCCAGTTGCAGGTCATTGAGCGGCAGGCGCGGGGCCTGGCTGTCGACGGCGGCCAGGGCCGCTTCGTTCAGGTCGATGCCTTGTTCCAGTGCCTGGCGCAGGTCGGCCGGTACGTGGGGCAGGGCCGCGTTGAGGTCGATGACCTGGTCGCCTTCGATCAGGCCCAGGCGTGGGGTGCCGTTGTGCAGAAAGGTGGTGAATTTCATTGTTATTGTCCTTGCTCTGGGGAAATGAAGAAGACGTTGCGCTGGGCGTCCTTGAGGGCCGCTGACGGTGGCTGGGAAATGCCCCACTGGTCCACGCGGCCTTCGGGCCAGGTCCAGTCGCCCGGCGCGCCGGCCTGGTAGCTGTCGTCGATCTGCTCGACGTCGGCGGTGTATTCGATGACTTCGCCGAACGGGCCGATGAAGTAGTTGAACGCGTTGTTGCCTGGGCCATGGCGGCCTGGACCCCATTCAATCGGGTGCTGGGCGTCGCGCATGCGGCCACCGCCGCGCATCACCGATTCCAGGTCCGGCATCAGGAAGGCGATGTGGTTGAGCGCGTCGTTGTCAGTCACGCCCAGGGCGATGGAGTGGTGGTCGCGGTCGCAGTTGAGGAAGGCCATGATCTTGGTGCGGTCGGACAGGCGGAAGTCCAGCACGCGCTCGAAGAACACCTGGGACTGCGCCACGTCGTGGCTGTTGAGCACGGCGTGGGCCAGGCGGATGGGGCGGTCGCTGGCTTCGAAAGCCTGGCCGCGCTCGTCGCCGTGCACCACGCGCAGGATGCGGCCGTGGGGGTCGCGCAGGGTCAGGGCAATGCCGCCGCCCGGCTCGGTCACGCTGACCTGGTCTTCGATGATCTGGCCGCCGTTGGCCAGCGCCGCTTCGCGAATCTGCCCCAGGGCGTCAGCATCGCGGGCGCGCAGGGTGACGTTGCGGATGGCCAAGTGGTCGGCCTGGTGCAGGGCCAGCAGGTGGTGATCGGCGCCGGTGCCCTTGAGGTAAATGGCAGTGTCGGTGCGTGCGGCGATGTCCAGGTGCCAGACGCGGGTGTAGAAGTCCTCCGCGAGTGCCAGGTCCGGTACGTCCAGCGCGACGCTGCGCAATGCCTGAATCCATTTGGAAGCCATAAATCAACCCCTGCCTGTGTGAGTCGAGAGTGCGAGAAAACGGTGGGCGTTGCCGTGCAGCAGGGCCTGGATGTCGGTGTCGTTCAGGCCGCATTCGGCCAGGCGTGCCACGGGTGTGCGCTCATGGAAATTGAACGGGTAGTCGCTGCCCAGCAGCAGTTGGCTGGCGCCGAATTTGTCGATCAGGTGGCGCAGGGTCGGGGCGTCGAATACCAGGGTGTCGAAGTACAGCTGGCGCGCCTGTTCGCTGGGTGAAACGGCGATGCTGTCGCGCAGGCTGGGAAAGGTTTTCCAGCCTTGTTCCAGGCGCGGCAGCAATGAGGCGAAGGTGCCGCCGCCGTGGCTGAAGGCCAGGCGCAGGCCGGGGCAGTCACGCAGCAGGTTGCCGGTAATCACGGCGGCGGCGGCCAGGCCGACGTCGCTGGGGTAGGCCAGCACTTGCTGTAGTTGCGCCGGGCCGCTGAGGCGGTCCATGCCGCAGGGCTTGAGGGCGTGCACGAACACCGGCACGTCCAGCGCCACGCAGGCCTGGAAGAAGGGGCGCAGGCTGGGGTCGGCCAGGGTAAGGCCGTTGATGTTGCTGCCCAGTTCGACCGCAACCAGGCCCAGGGTGCGCACGGCGTATTCGAGTTCGGCGATGGCCAGGCCGACGTCCTGCAGCGGCACGGCGGCCATGCCCAGCAAGGCACCGCCACTTTCGTCGCACAGCTGGGCAATGGATTCGTTGATATAACGCAACAGGGGTTGGGCGTGGTGCGCCGGCATCCAGTAGCTGAGCAACTCGGGCATCGGCGAGATGACCTGGTGCGCCAGGCCCATGCCCGGCAGGTCGGCCAGGCGGCGTGGCAGGCTCCAGCATTGGTCGGACACGGTGCGGTACTGCTTGCCGTCGATCATCACGTGGCAGTGGCAATGGCCGTCGTGGGAAGGCGCCTGCAGCATGGAGGGCCAGCCGGCGGGTACATGCTTGTCGGCCCAGGCGGGGAATTGGCCGGGGACGAAGTGGGCGTGGATATCGGTGCCCAGGTCTTTAGCGAGCTGGAAGGTCATGGTGGCGGCTATTTTTATGATTGTGTGGGCAGATCCTATATAAAACGAATTTTAGTGGCAATATAAAATATTAAAATATTCTGTATCGGTTTTTCCTACAAAGCGCGGGGCCCTTTCGGTTCGGTTTTACAGGGCCCCGGCGCCCCTGTCAGCGCGCTGCCAAGCCCGCCGCGTCGATGCCCGCGGACACAATCAGCTCATCTTCATCGCCTGTCCCGCCCGAGGCGCCAATCGCCCCCAATACGTTGCCGGAAGCGTCTAGCACCAGCATTGCGCCGGTTTGCGGGATGAACGGGTGCGCGGCACTGGCCGCGATCGAGCCGAAGAAAGCTGGCATTTCACTGGCTTTCTTTGCTAATAATCGAGTGTTGGCGCCCATGCCGATGGCGGCGCAGGCCTTGCCGGTGGCGATGGTCATGCGCAGCGCGGTGGTTCCGTCCTCACGGGCGGAGGTGATCACGGCACCGGCAGCGTCGACCACCACAATGGCCATGGGCCGGAACTGATGACTGCGCGCGGCCTGCAAGGCGCCATGCAGTGCGGCTTGAGCCTGATCGAGGGTGAGGGTGGGCATAACGGTTCCTTTTTATATATTAAATGAACGGTGTGGCTGTATCTGATATGATTGGCTGCGCAATCGCAACCCCGACTGCTTGTTTTTCATTCTCTGGTGCCCCTACCCATGGCTCGAACCCCCGCTGTCAGCATCGATAACCGCCCCTCCACCCGCGCTACCGACCTTTATGATCAGCTGCGCGCTGACTTGATCAACGGTCAGCTGGAGCCGGGCAGCAAGCTGGTGATCGATGCCCTGGCGGGTCGTTACGCCACCAGCGCCACGCCATTGCGCGAGGCGCTGAACCGGCTGATCTCCGACGGCCTGGTGGAAAAGCGCGAACTGCGTGGTTTTGTCGTGGCCGAGGTCAGCGAGCAGGACCTGGTGGAAATCACCAAGACCCGCTGCTGGCTGGAAGAGATCGCGCTGCGCGAGTCCATCGCCCGCCGTGATCGGGCGTGGGAAGAAGAGGTGGTGATCGCCCACCACCGCCTGGCGCGCACGCCGCGCTCGCTGTCCCAGGAGCATTTCGAAGACAACCCGGATTGGGAACCGGCGCACCGCGCGTTCCACCGGGCGTTGATTGGTGGGTGTGGGTCGAGGTGGTTGTTGGCGTTCTGTGATCAATTGGCTGACCAGCATCACCGTTACCGCACCCTGTCGGCGCCGCAGGCGTTTACCGCCAAGCGCGATGTGAAGTCCGAGCACCAGCAGATCATGGAGGCCGCAGTGGAAGGGCGGGCGGATGAGGCGGTGGGGTTGCTGCGGGGGCATATTGAGCGCACGGCGAGTATTGTTAAGGCGGATTCGCCTTTGTTTAATCAGGGGCGGTGAGGGGCAGGGGTTCGATGATGGTTGTGTGTTGTTGTCGAATGGTGTGCGGTTGAGATTTACATTATGGCCACCATCGCGCGCCGCCCGCGCGGCGCTTCCCGGCCTCACGCGCAAGCCCGGTCCCACGTTTGTTTCGGGCCAATTATGTCTGTGCCATCACCTAGTCCGCCTTGTTTGCACCACCACAGATCCGCAGTGAAAAAACAAAGCGGACTAGGCGATCTCACAGGCAATGGCACGTTGCAACAAATGTAGGACCGGGCTCTGCCCGGGAAGCGCCGCGCGGGCGGCGCTCGATCTCATGCACACAGAAAATCCCCAGCCTAGCCCCCGCAATCCCCCACCCCAAAACCTCCCCCATCCCTCCTTGACAACCCCTCCGCACACCCCTATAAAGAACATGTTCATAAATGATCAATAACAATAAAGGGTGTGATCATATGCGCCGTATCGACCTGCACTGCTACCCCAACACACAACGCTGGATCGACTGCCAAGGCCCCTACGTCGATGCGTTGGCCAAGTATTGGCACCGGGAGTGGAAGGCCAAATCCGAAGAGGACGTAGTGCGCGAGTTCCAGAGCGCCGGTATCGAGGCGGTGCTGGTGGCCCTGGATTTGCGGGCGACGATCAATACCGTGCCGTGCGACAACGATTACGTGGCCGGCATGCGCGACCGCCATGATTGCATCATCCAGGCCTGGGGCGCGGTGGAGCCGGCCATGGGCCAGGTGGCCATCGATGAAGCCAAGCACGCCATCCGCGATCTGGACATGCTGGGTTTCCACTTCCACCCGATCATGCAGCACTTCAGTGTCGACGATCAGCGCTATTACCCGCTGTGGGAGGAGATCAACGCCCTCAAGGTGCCGGTGATGATCGACGTGGGCATGACGGGCATGGGAGCCGGCATGCCCGGCGGCATGGGCGCCAAGACTCGCCATGCGCACCCTTCGTCCATCGATAACCTGGCGGCGGACTTTCCCGACCTGACCATCGTCATGGCGCACCCCGGCTACCCCTGGATCGACGAGACCACGGTGTGTGCGTTGCACAAGGGCAATGTGTTCTGGGAGATGTCCGGGTGGGCGCCCAAGTACCTGCCCGAGGCGCTGAAGCGCGATATGCGCGGTCGGCTCAAGGACAAGGTGATGTTTGGCAGCGACTACCCCAGCATCCCCCACGAACGCCTGTTCAAGGAGTGGGGCGAACTGGGCTACAGCGACGAGATGCTGGAAGCGTTCTTCCACAAGAACGCCGAACGCGTGCTGGGGCTGTGACATGAGCGCCCAGCAGCACAATGTGCTGACCGAGCGGCGTGGGCATGTGCTGTACATTCGCATCAACCGCCCCGAGGTGCGCAACGCCCTGGACCCCTTGACCTATCACCAGTTGAGCCTGGCCTGTGACCAGCTGGAGCAAGACCCCGAGCTGTGGCTGGGGGTGCTGACCGGGGAGGGTGACCAGGCCTTCAGTGCCGGGCGCGACCTCAAGCAACTGGCGCACATGGCTGGGGCCGATGAAGCCCAGCGCCAGGCCGAAGCTCAGCTGTGGCAGCGCACCCGGCGCCTCACCGACCGCTTCGACTTTGCCAAGCCGCTGATCGCCAGGCTCAACGGCTCGGCCCACGGCGGGGGATTGGAGCTGGCCCTGGCCTGCGACATCATCGTCGCGGCCGAGCACGCCCAGCTCAGCCTGCCCGAGCCGCGGCGCGGGTTGATCGCCACGGCCGGCGGCGTGCATCGGTTGCCGCGCCAGATCGGCTTGAAGGCGGCGATGGGCTACCTGTTGACTGGCCGCGCCATGACCGCGCAGCGCGGCTATGAGCTGGGGCTGATCAATGAAGTGGTCCCCGCCCACTTGCTCGATGAGGCCGTGGAACAATGGGTCGCCGATATCCTCGCCTGCGCGCCACTGGCCGTGCGTGCCACCAAGGCCTGCGCCATGCAGGGCCTGGACCTGCCGCTGGCCGAAGCCGTTGCCCAGCGCTACGCTGCCGAACAGCACCGCCAGGCCAGTGCCGACAGCCTTGAAGGGCCGCGGGCCTTCGCCGAAAAACGCAAGCCCCAGTGGCGCGGCTGCTGAACCGCACACGCCCCAGGCTCCGTACGTTTGACCCCATGCGGTACTGCCGCAGTACCGCTACCTGAATAACAATAATCACAGGTAAACAGGCAATGAAGACGTCACGCATGTTTTATGGCTGGTGGGTGGTGATGGCCTCGGTGGTGGGCATGATTGTCAGCCAGGGCCCGGTGCTGGTGTTCACCTTCGGTATTTTCATGAAGCCCCTGAGTGCCGAGTTTGGCTGGAGCCGTTCCCAGGTGTCGCTGGGGCTGACCATCGCCATCCTCACGGCGGCGCTGTGCACACCCTGGGTGGGGCGCCTGATTGATCGCAAGGGCGCACGCCAGGTGGCGGTGCCCGCGCTGCTGCTGTTTGGCGTCGGCATCATGGCCTTGGGGCTGTTGCCGGCCAATCTGCTGGTGTTTTACCTGGCCTTTTGCGCGGTGGGCCTGCTGTCCACCGGCGGCACGCCCACCGCCTATGCCATGGCGGTCAGTTGCTGGTTTGTGCGCCGTCGCGGCCTGGCCCTGGGCCTGAGCATGGCCGGGATTGGCGTGGGCGCGGCGCTGATGCCGATGCTGGCGCAGTACGCCTTGGCCGCCGTGGGCTGGCGACTGGCGTACGGGGTAATGGGCCTGGTGGTGGTCGCGGGGGCCGTGGGCGTGGGCTGGAAGTTGCAGAACCGGCCGGCGGACAAGGGCCTGAACCCTGACAACCTGCCTTGCTGCGAGGGCCTGAACATGGCCCAGGACAAGGTCGGGCTCAGCGTCGGCCAGGCGTTGCGCAGCCGCTCGTTCTGGCTGATCGGCACGGCGTTTTTCCTGGCGGCGCTGGCCATCAATGGCTGTTCGGTGCATTTCGTGCCGTTGCTCACCGACCGTGGCGTGCCGGCGGCGGAGGCTGCGCGGGTAGCCTCGATCGCCGGCATCGCGCTGATTGTCGGGCGGGTAGGGGCGGGGTATTTGCTGGACTACCTGTTCGCGCCCTTCGTCACGGTGTTCTTCTTCATGGGCCCGGTGATCGGCATCCTGTTGCTGTACAGCGGTGCCAGTGGTGCCGGCGCCATGCTGTGCGCGGCGCTGATCGGGCTGGGGGTGGGCGCGGAGGTGGACCTGATTGCCTACCTGATCGCCCGCTACTTCGGCCTGCGCGCCTTTGGTGAAATCTACGGCTACCTGTTCGGGCTGTTCTGCCTGGGCACCGCCTTCGGCCCCTTGCTGATGGGCATCGGCCAGACCGTGCTGGGCAGCTACGACCCGGTGTTGCTGCTGTTCGCGGGGTGCATGGTGCTGGCGTGCGTGCTGATGCTGTGCGTGGGTCGCTACCCGGACCTGGCGCGTGCGCCCCAGGTCGGCAGCGTTACGCCGCCTGCAGGCCGTGCATTATCAGGGTCAGGCGCTTCATCAGTTCAGTGAGGCCTTCCTCGGGCACCTCGGAGTCGCTGGCCAGCCACATGCGAATCTCGGCGGCCAGCAGGTAGAACATGGTGGTGGCGATGAGCGTGTCGTCTTCCAGGCAGCGCACTTCACCGGTGGCGCGCGCCTGGGCCACCAGGGTCGAGATCGAGTGGATGGTGCGCGCCCGGGTGGCCTGGAAACGTTCGCTTTGCATGCCGGTGGTATAGAAGGTGATCTCGCGGGTCAGGTCCCGGGAGATCACCTTGTCCTGCCCGTAAAACACAAAGAAATGCCGCAACGCCGTGCGCAGGTTGTCCAGCAACGGCGCCTGGGCCTGGCTGTCGGCGAACGCGCGGGTGGTCAGCTCGTCCAGGTCATCGTTGAACACCAGGAACAGCAGGTCGCGCTTGTCGGTGGCGTAGAGGAACAGGGTGGACAGGCCGACGTCGGCCTCTTGGGCGATCTGCCGCGTGGTAGTGGGTTCAAAGCCGTTTTCGGTGAACAGTTTTTTCGACGCGGCGCGGATGCGCAAAAATTTATCGAGCTTGTTGCGTTCGCGCAAACCCAGCGGCGCATTCGATTTCGCGTTCATATCAGACCTTTGATTTTTCTGGTTTTGTCGGGTTCGGAAAGCCTCATCTTAAGGGATGCCCCGACCCTTGACAAACAATATGATCACGTCTAAAAATGAACATGTTCAATAAAAAACAACAAAGAGGTTTGCCATGTCCACACCCACCAAAGTCGCCCTGGTCACCGGCTCCGCCTCAGGTATCGGTGCCACCGTCGCGATCGCCCTGGCCACCGCCGGTTACGATGTCATCGTCAACTACAGCCGCAGTGAAGCGTCGGCCAAGGCCACCGTCGAGGCCTGCCAGGCGGCCGGTGCCCGCACCCTGCTGCTGCAATGCGACGTGTCGGACGAGACCAGCGTCAAGGCCATGGTAGCCGCCATCAGCGAACGCTACAGCCACCTGGACGTGGTGTGCAGCAATGCCGGCGTGTCCATCGACACCCCGCCGAAAAAGTTCGATGAGATCGACGTGGAGGCCTGGGACCGGGTGTTCGCCGTCAACGTGCGCGGCTTGTTCCTGATTGCCAAGCACACCAAGGCACTGCTGTTCGAAGCGCCGCGCCCGTGCATGGTCAACACCGCTTCCATCGTCGGCATGCGCCCCGGCGCCCAGCCGTTGCCGTACTCGGCCTCCAAGGCGGCCGTCATCAGCATGACCCAGACCCTGGCCAACGCCCTGGGCCCCAAAGTGCGCGTCAACGCCATCGCCCCGGGCTGGATGGAAGGGGAGTGGATGGAGTGGATGCTGGGTGACAACTACGACAAGTTGATGACCCGCCGCGCCCGTGCCACGCCGCTGCAGCGCTGCGTGACCATGCCCGACGTGGCCGAAGTGGTGCTGACCCTGATCGAGCACATGCACTTTGTGACCGGCGAAACCATTGTCATCGACGGCGGCTTCGCCAAGACCACCTGAGCCGTCTGCCGGGGCCCGCGCAACGCCGTGGCCCCGTACACCTGATCCCGACAACAAAACCTACATCGAGGATTTTTCCATGATGGGATTCGTGCCGTTTCCAGAAAAGTTTGCCGCCCATTACCGGGCCAAGGGGTACTGGCAGGACCAGACCCTGGCCGACACCTTCCAGGCCGTGTGCCAGCGCTATGCCTCGCGCATTGCGGTCTGCGACGCCCACCGTGAAGTGAGCTACGCGGAGCTTGACCGGATTGCCACCCGCCTGGGCCTGAACCTGCTGGACGAGGGCCTGGTGCCCGGCGACATCGTGGTGCTGCAACTGGGCAACGTGCTGGAGTTCGTGTTCGTGCACCTGGCCCTGCAGAAGATCGGCGTGCGGCCGATCCTGGCGCTGCACACCCATCGCTATCGCGAGCTGCGCCAGTTTGTCGAGCTGTCCGGGGCCAGCGCCACCATCACCGCCGACCGCTCCAAGGATTGCGATTTCATCGATATCGTCAATCGCGTCCAGGCGGACACCAGCAGCATCCGGCGTAAGTTCGTACTGGGCGACGCCCCCGCCGGTTTTGTTGGCCTGGGGGCGTTGCTGAGCCGTGAGCCGCAACGCGACCCTGCGCAGATCGCCGCCATCCAGGCCACCATCGACCCGTGCAGCCCGGCGCTGTTCCTGCTGTCGGGGGGCACCACGGGTATCCCCAAGATGATCCCGCGTTCGCACAACGACTACGCGTGCAACTCACGCCTGGCGTCGCGTTACACCGGCATCGACGAGCAGTCGGTGTTGCTGGACGTGCTGCCCATCGCCCACAACCTGCCGTTGGCCTGCCCCGGCCTGCAGGGGTTCATGCTGTGCGGCGCCAAAGTGGTGTTGCACGCCAGCACCCGCGCCGAGGAGGTCTTTGCCCTGATCCAGCGCTTCAAGGTCACCCACATACATGTGGTGCCCGCGCTGCTGATCATGTGGATGAACGATGCCCAGGTGCACGCCTACAACCTGGACAGCGTGCGGGTGATCCAGTCCGGCGGCCAGCGCCTGCAACCCGAGACCCGCGCCCTGACCGAACAGGTGCTGCGCAACTGCACCGTGCAGGAAAACTTCGGCATGGCCGAGGGCTTGCTGATGTTCGTGCGCCTGGACGACCCCCTGGACGTGCGCCGCGAGTCAGTGGGCCGGCCGGTGTGCGAGGACGACGAGGTGCTGTTGCTGGACGAGGATGATCAGCCTGTACCGGTGGGCACGCCCGGCGAGCTGTGCTGCCGCGGCCCTTACACCCTGCGCGGCTATTTCAACGCGCCGGAGCACAACGCCCGGGCGTTTACCCCCGATGGCTTCTACCGGTCCGGCGACATGATGCGTCAGTTGCCTTCGGGTAACTATGTGGTGGAAGGGCGCAAGAAGGACTTGATCAACCGCGGCGGCGAAAAAATCTCGGCCGAGGAAATCGAGAACCTGGTGCTGGCCCACCCGGCCGTCACCAACGTGGCCTGCGTGGCCATGCCCGACCCGGTGCTGGGCGAAAAAATGTGCGCCTACGTCATCCTCAAGCCGGGTGCGCAGTTGAGCCTGGAGGCCTTGGTGAGCTACCTGCAAACCCAGGAAATTGCGCGCTTCAAGCTGCCCGAGCGCCTGGAACTGGTGGACAGCTTCCCCTTGTCGACCTTCGGCAAAGTGTCCAAAAAGGATCTGGTGGAACGGGTGAGTGCCAAGCTCAAGAGCGAGGCCGCCTGACATGAGCGACTTCATTGAATACCAGTTCGACGACGGCGTCGTCACCCTGACGCTGTGCGCCCCCGAGCAGCACAACGCCTTGAGCCAGCAGGCCCAGTTTGACGCCTTCACCCACGTGTGCGCGCGGATCAACCGCGACCCTCAGGTGAAGGTGGTGGTGCTGACCGGCGCCGGCAAATCATTCTGTGCCGGCGGCAACGTCAAGGACATGAAGGCCCGGGCAGGGCTGTTCGCCGGCGACCCTTACCAGTTGCGTGACGGCTATCGCCACGGCATTCAGCAAATCCCGCTGGCGGTGTACCACCTGGAGGTGCCCACCATCGCCGCCGTCAATGGTGCGGCCATCGGTGCTGGTTGCGACCTGGCCTTGATGTGCGATATCCGCATTGCCTCGCAGCAGGCGCGGTTTGCCGAGAGCTTCGTGCGCCTGGGCATTGTGCCTGGCGACGGCGGCGCGTGGCTGTTGCCACGGGCGCTGAACAACCTGTCGCGGGCCTATGAGCTGTCGTTCACCGGCGAAACCGTGTCGGCCGAACAGGCCCTGGAGTACGGCCTTGTGTCACGGGTGGTCGAACCCGACGCCTTGCTGACCACCGCCTATGACCTGGCCAGGCGCATCGCCGCTAACCCCGGCCATGCGCTGCGCCTGACCAAAAGGCTGTTGCGCGAAGGCCAGCACACCCGGCTCGAACCCTTGCTGGAACTGTCCGCCGCCTATCAGGCGCTGGCCCACCATACCGACGCCCACCTGGCCATCGTGCAGGCGCTCTGAACGTTGCCGCACGCCTGCAAGGCGTGCGGCCGGAGGTCATCATGCAAGACGCAGTCATTGTTGCCTACGCGCGCTCGGCCATCGGCAAGGCCTACCGGGGCGCTTTCAACCACACCGCGATGCCCAGCCTGGCCGCGCCGATCATTCAGGCGGCGCTGGACCGGGCGCAGGTGCAAGGCGCTGAGGTGGAGGAGCTGGTCATGGGCTGTGGTCGCCCGGAAGGCACCCAGGGCAAGAACATCGCCCGCCACAGCGCGCTGCGCGCCGGGTTGCCGGACAGCGTCGCCGCGCAGACCGTCAGCCGCCATTGCGCTTCGGGGCTGCAGGCCATTGCCAGTGCGGCCCAGCGTATTCAGCTGGACGCTTGCGAAGTGATGCTGGCGGTGGGCGGCGAGTCCATCAGCCTGGTGCAGAACGCCCATACCAATGAGCACTACGGCCAGGACCCCTGGCTGCTGGAGCATCGACCCGATGCCTACATCAGCATGCTGGAGACCGCCGAGCGAGTGGCCCAGCGCTACGGTGTGTCGCGCAGTGATCAGGACGCCTACGCCTTGCTCAGCCAGCAGCGCACCGCCCAGGCCCAGCGCGATGGCCTGTTTGCCGAGGAGATCGTGCCGTTGCAGGTGGTGACCAAGGCACTGGACAAGGCCACTTACGAATATTACGACAAGTCCCTGTGCATCGACCGCGACGAGTGCAACCGCCCCGGCACCCAGGCCGCGCAGCTGGCCGCTTTGGCGCCGGTGCTGGAAGGCGACCGGCGCACGGTCACGGCGGGCAATGCGTCACAGCTCAGCGATGGCGTGGCCGCCTGCGTATTGATGAGCGCGGCCCAGGCCAGCGCCCGGGGGCTGAAACCCTTGGGCCGTTTCATCGGCTTCGCCAGCGCCGGGTGCGCGCCGGACGAGATGGGCATTGGCCCGGTGCTGGCCGTGCCACGACTGTTGGCGCGCTACGGCTTGAGCGTGAGCGACATCGACTTGTGGGAGCTGAATGAAGCCTTCGCCGCCCAGGTGCTGTATTGCCAACGCGCGCTGGGCATCCCCCTGGACCGCTTGAACGTCAACGGCGGGGCCATCGCCCTGGGGCATCCGTATGGCATGTCCGGCGCGCGCATGGTGGGTCACGCCTTGCTGGAAGGTCGGCGCCGCGGTGCCCGCCATGTGCTGGTGACCATGTGCGTGGGGGGCGGGCAGGGCGCCGCCGGCTTGTTCCAGGTGTGCCATGACTGACACCTGAGCCGCTTTTCACCTGCCTGCACTGTGTCTCTACAACAACAAGAAATGAGGGACTTCAACATGAATCCAGTTCATCGCCGCGCCGTGCCCTGCGTCAGCCTGCTGTTGTGCTTCAGTGGCGCGGTCAACGCCACCGAGGGCAACGGCAACTCCTATCCCCTGGGGGTGGAAACCAACATGTCCGGGCTGATGCTGCCCGAGGGCCTGACGTCGCTGCTGTACTACAACCACTACGAAGCCACCCACGTCAAAGGCAACGACGGCCACGACAACGCCAACATTGCGCGCTACCGCGTCAAGTCCGACACCGTGTCGTTGCGCCTGAGTTACGTGTGGCCCGGGGTGAAATGGCTGGGCGCCAACGTCGAAACCCGCGCCGCCCTGGCCGTGCCTACCCTGGATGTCACCCTGGACGTGGCCCGGCCCGCGCCGTTGGCGCCGCTGGACAAGGGCGGTACCAGCACTGACATCGCGGACCTGAGCTTCGCCCCGGTGTTATTGGGATGGCACGGCAAGACCCTGCATCAGACCGCGGGCGTGGAGACCTTTTTGCCCACTGGCAGCTACGACAAGAACGAGCCGGTCAACACCGGGCGCAACTACTATCAGGTGGCGCCGTTCTACGCCGTGACCTGGTTGCCCGGCGAACACTGGGAGGCCAGTGCCAAGCTGCGCTACGGCATCAACTCGAAAAACGACGCGACGGATTATCGCTCCGGCGATGAGCTGACCCTGGAGTTCAGTGGCGGTTACCGGTTCAGCCAGGCACTGAGCTTCGGCATCAACGGTTACCTGTATCGCCAGACCACCGATGACCGCCAGGATGGTGCGGCGGTGAATGGCAATGGCAATCGCGGTTCGGTCAATGCGCTGGGGCCGTATGTGATGTACCGGTTTACCAAGGATTTTGCGTTGGTGGCGAAGGTGCAGGATGAGTTTGATGCACGGAATAAGGGGGAGGGGACAAGGGTGTGGGTGCAGGCGCGGTTGCCGTTTTAGGGGGGGGGTGGCGGTGGGTTTGTGGTGTTCGACGATGTTGTTGCGGTGTTCATGAGATCGCGCGCCGCCCGCGCGGCGCTTCGCGGGCAGAGCCCGCTCCCACGTTTGTTTCGGGCCAGTTATGCCAGTGCCATTGCCTGGTCCGCCTTGTTTGCCCGCTACAGATCTGCGTTGGTGCCACCAGGCGCACCACCCATCTCCAGCGGGGCACGTTGCAACCAACGTGGGAGCGGGCTTGCGCGTGAGGCGGCGAAGCGCCGCGCGGGCGGCGCTCGATCTCAAGAACGCTGAAAAAACCAAGCCAGGCCCATGCCAGCCCCACCCCGCGGCCACTATCACCCCAACAAACCATTACGCTGCGCAATCGCCCCCAACACCCGGGCACTCCCCTTCACCTCGCGCTTAAACGTTTCCCGATCCACCGCCACCAGCCCAAACTTGGGCTTGTACCCAAACAACCACTCAAAATTATCCAGCAAGCTCCAGTGCACATACCCCAGCACCGGGACCCCATCGTGCATGGCGCGCTGCAGGCCGGCCAACGCTTCAGGGATATAGGCCGCGCGCCGCGCATCGTTGGAGGTGCTGATGCCGTTCTCGGTGACGATCACCGGCTTGCCGGTGGCCTGGTGCGCATAGCGCACGGCGCCTTCCAGGGACGCTGGGTAGTATTCCTCGCCGCTCTCGGTCAACTCGGCGCCCTTGGGTGGCAGCATGGCGCCCTGGGCATTCAACTGCTGTCGGCCGTAGTTCTGCACGCCAATGAAGTCCGACGCCGTCCTGGCCGCTTCCATCCACGGCCCGTAGACGCTTTCTCGCTTGGCGTCGCGCTTGCTGTCCGCGCCAACGGCCTGGTCGTCGGTGATGGACAGGCTGACGCCCACCAGCGCGTGCGGGGCCGCCGACTTGATCGCCTGGTAGCCCTTGAGATGACCCTCCAGCATCAGCTTCAACTTGGGCTGGTACTGGCCAAAGTTGGCCACCGAATAGTTGGCACTGCCGGTCGCCTTGGCCGCCGCTTGCAGCATCTGCGTTTCAACGGCCTTGAACGCTGGCGGGAACGGCAGCGGCAGCCAGTCCAGCACCGCCAGGATATTGGGCTCGTTGAGGGTGGTGGCGTAGTTCAGATGCGCCCCCAGGTGGGTAGCCGCGCGCTCGCAGAAACGCGCGAACAGGTCCGGCGCCCCGGCCGCTTCCCAGCCACCGCGCGCGGCAAACCAGCGCGGGGTGGTGAAGTGGTTGAATGTAACCATGGGCGTGATGCCACGCTCAAGGCAGTTGCCCATCATGCGTTTGTACAGGTCCAGCATGGCCACCGAGAACTGGCCTTCGGTGGGCTCGATGCGCGCCCACTCGAGGGAGAATCGGTAGGTGTTCAGGCCCATGCCCTTGACCAGGTCCACGTCCTCGTTCCAGCGGAACAGGCTGTCGCAGGCATCGCCCGAGCGCTCGGCAAATACCGTGGGGGTCACCTGTTCCAGCAACCAGATATCGGAGTCGCTGTTGTTGCCCTCGATCTGGTGCCCGGCAGACGCCGCGCCCCACAAAAAGCCTTTGGGAAACGCCGGGTTCTTGCCGGCGCCATAACCCAGGCCTGGCAGGCTGGCGGCCAGTGCCAGGGTAGCGCCGCCGACCAGTACGTCACGGCGGGTGAGGGGGGCAGAGGTGATTTTCACGATCTCAATTCCTTATTGTCAGGGTGCGGTTCAGCGATGCATGCCCGAGTCCAGGCCCAGGAAGCTTTCCAGCTGGATATGGAACAGGAAGCCCGCCGACACGCCGGCCTTGGGGGCGATGCCGTCGTAGGGGTTGATCGTCTTGATCGGGTCCCAGGTGTACATCACGTACGGGCTGACCACCACGCCACGGGTCAGGATCAGGTTGGCGTCCAACTCCAGCGCATATTCGCCGCCCGGGCTGGAATAGTCCTGGCCCGTGGTGCGGAAGGCGGCGTTGATGTACTTCTGTTCGTGGTCGCTGAGTTGCACCCAGTGGGCGCTTAGCGAGTAGGTGTCGTAGGGGCGCGACTTGAAGGGTGCGGACAGGATCAGGCCGGTGCTGACCTGGTTGGGAATGCCGTTGGGTACGTCCTCTTCGAACACGTGGCTGCCGGCAAAATAGGCGCTCAGCGCGGTGGGCGTCATGTCTTTGGTCTGGCCGCCGTCGGCGCGCCAGAAGGTTTTTTTCAGGCCGACGTAGAAACCGTTGAGGCCGTCGGTGGTAGCTGCCGCGTGGGTAGGGTCGGTGAGCTGCGCAGTGCCAGCCGTGGTGTAGTAAGGGTCCTTGCCGTCGCGGGTGTTGTGGAAGCCCACCAGCTCATAGGACTCCGGGTACGCGGTGTTGGAGAAGTCGGTGCGATAGGCCACGTTGGCCAGGTAAGTAGTGGACATGTTGCCGCCCGAGGAGCCGGCGCCGCGCTCCCAGCCGTTGGTGAACGGGTAGGCGTCGTTGACGCGCCAGGTGCCCACTTGGGCACTCAGCGCCGGGGTGAACTGGTAATTGAGTCGCGCGCCCCAGTTGGCGTAAGGCGCCGGGTTGGCGCCCGCGGCGTCCGGCAGCGTGGTGCAGCCCAGGCCCACGTTGCACAGGGGCAGGGCAAAGTAGTTGCCGGCATTGCTGATACCGCCTTCCACCGTCAGCTTGTCCTGCAACAGCTTCTGTTCCAGGGTGAACAGCGTCAGGTGGCTGACCCGGGGGATGTACGGGCTGGACTTGCTGGACAGCACATCGCCGGCCTGGGCACCGAAGTCCAGGTTGTTGCGGTAGGGCACGTACAGCTCGTTGAAGTGCAGGCGGGTGCCGTTCCAGCCCAGGATCTTCTCCAGGTCGAAGTCGACGCCCACATCAATCAGCGTCAACGACTCGTGGTTGCCGGTGTCCGTGCCCACGTCCGGGTTGGCCAGGTAAAACTGGGTCAGGCCCAAGTGCGGGCTGACGCCATGGTCATCCAGCCATTTGCCTTGTTTTGCCAGCGGGGGCGGGGTCATCACCGGGATGAAAGAGTCCGGGATGCCGACGCTGGGGCCGATCGGTTCACCGGGGTATTCCAGGCTGGCCAGTTCAAGCTGCGCCAGGTCGGCGAAGCTGGGGGATGCACTCAACAGCGAGACAGCGAACAGCGAATACTGGGCGTATTTGTTCATGGAGACCTTCTTTTTTTATTGTTGTGGCTCTATTCACAAGGCGCACGAGTCCCTGGCCAGCGCAGGCGGCACGTCCGGTTGCTTGTGGTGAATCAGGTGTCAGGGGTAGGCGTGATCGGATGGCCAGGGCGGATTGGCCACGCAGGGGATGTCGAGGGCGCACGGCACGCTGTCGGGAACAGCGTCTACCGCTGCCTGGAGCTGGGTAGTGGTCATGGCGGCTATTTTTATGATTGTTGGTGACTTGAATCCTATACAGAATCAAAAATGGTCGCAAGATAAAATATTAAAAATGGTGTATCAGGAATTCGTACACTATTTTCGAGGAAGGACGGTGTGACAGGGTGGTGTCGATGCCCCAAAATCGGGCCACTCTTTTACGCCAGGACGCGCCGAATGCTCACCACCCTTGCCATCGCCAATTACCGCTCCATCAACCATCTGGTCGTGCCGTTGGGCAGGCTCAACCTGGTCACTGGCGCCAATGGCAGCGGCAAGTCCAACCTCTACAAGGCGCTGCGCCTGCTCGCCGAGACCGCCCAGGGCGGGGTGATCGAGGCGCTGGCGCGTGAAGGCGGGCTGGATTCCACGTGGTGGGCCGGGCCCGAGGTGAGCCGGCGCATGGTCAACGGTGAGGTCGCCATCGAAGGGCAGCAAGCGTCCCAGGCGCGGCGCTTGCGCCTGGGTTTCGCCATGCAGGAACTGGGCTTTGCCATCTCCCTGGGTTTGCCGATACCGCTGCCGTACCCCAGTGCCTTCATGCTGGACCCGGAGATCAAGCGCGAGGCTATCTGGGGCGGCGGCGCCTACCGCCCGGCCGCTTTGCTGGTCGATCGCCAAGGCCCCATGGTGCGGGCAAGGGAGGGGCGCAGCTGGACCGTGCTTGAGCAGCACGCCCCCGCCTATGACAGCTTTTTCAGCCTGCTGGGCCGCCCGCAACAGGCGCCCGAGGTAGCGGACCTGCGAGCCTTCATCAGCGGCTGGCGCTTCTACGATCACTTTCGCATCGACCGCGAGGCGCCGTGCCGCCAGCCACAACTGGGCACCCGCTCGCCGGTGCTGCACCACGATGGGCGCAACCTGGCGGCGGCGTTGCAGACCATCATCGAGATTGGCGAAGTGGAAGACCTGGTGCAGGCGCTGGACGACGCGTTTCCCGGCAGTCGCCTGGAGATCGATGCGCCACCGGGTGGGCTGTTCAGTGTGCGCCTGTATCAGCACGGCCTGCTGCGGCCGCTGGGCGGCGCGGAGTTGTCCGACGGCACCTTGCGCTACCTGTTGCTGATGGCGGCATTGCTGACCCCGCGTCCGCCGTCGATGATGGTGCTCAACGAGCCGGAGACCAGCCTGCACACCGACCTGCTGCCGGCCCTGGCGCGGCTGATCATTCGGGCGTCGCAGCGTTGCCAGGTATGGGTGGTGTCGCACAGTGCGCCGTTGATCGAGGCGCTGTCGGCGTGTGAGGGGTGCAATGTGCTGGAGTTGGAAAAGCAGGTGGGGCAGACCCGGGTGCGGGGGATGGGGAGGCTGGAGGAGCCGTTGTGGCGGTGGGCGGATTGAGGGGGAGCGACGGTAACCACCCGTAGCCGCTGCCGAAGGCTGCGCTGGCCCTGCGCCCCACCCAGATGTGCGGGGTTGACACCGGCCAGCGCAGCCTGGCGGCAGCGGCTACGGGTGGCTTTGACACGCCGCGGCGTCTGAATCGTTTTGCTCGAAAACGTTATCGCAGTTGCATGGAAGAGCGCCCCGGCATCACGATAATGACAATCCCCTCATTGTGCTGGACCTTCGCCATGCCCCGTGCCCGCTACAAACACGTGGTCGACACCCTGGCCGCCGACATCCGCGCCGGCCGACTGCCCCCGGGCACCCGCCTGCCCACCCACCGCGAACTGGCCAGCCGCGAGAAAATGGCTCTGGTCACCGCCACCCGCGTCTACGCCGAGCTGGAAGCCATGGGCCTGGTCAGCGGCGAGACCGGGCGCGGTACGTTCGTGCGCGAAACGTCGCTGCCGCCGGGGTTGGGCATTGACCAGCACGCGGTCACGCCTGGCATGCTCGACCTGAATTTCAATTACCCCTCGGTGCCCGGGCAGGCCGAGCTGCTGCGCCAGGCACTGCGGCAGCTGGCGTTGGCCGGCGACCTGGAAGCCCTGCTCAGGTACCAGCCCCATGGCGGGCGGATGCATGAGCGCGCCTGCATTGCCCGCTACCTGCTGGCGCGCGGCGTGCAGACAGCGGCCGAGCGCGTGGTGATCGTCAACGGTGCCCAGCACGGGTTGGCCGTGGTCGCCATGGCCCTGTTGCGTCCCGGCGACGTGGTGGCCACTGATGCCTTGACCTACCCCGGCTTCAAGGCCGTGGCCGAGGCGCTGCACCTGGAACTGGCGCCCATCCCCGCCAAGGACGACCAGCCGGATCTGGATGCGCTGGAGCAACTGTGCCGCACACGGCGGGTACGCGCCGTCTACACCATGCCCACCTTGCACAACCCGTTGGGCTGGGTACTGAACTTGCAGTGGCGCGAGCGGCTGGTGGCCATCGCCCGCCGGCGCGATCTGCTGATCATCGAGGACGCTGCCTACGCGTTTCTGGTTGAAGCGCCGCCACCACCGATCGCCACGCTGGCGCCGGATATCACGGTGTATGTCTCGGGGCTGTCGAAGAACATTGCCACGGGCATTCGCGTCGGCTTCGTTTCGGCGCCGCTGGAGCGGGTGGCGGCGCTGGAGCGTGCCATCCGCGCCACTACCTGGAACACACCCGGCGTGATGACTGCTATCGCCTGCGGATGGCTGGAGGACGGGACGGTTGAGCGGCTTGAGGCTGAAAAGCGCGCAGATGCGGTAGCGCGGCAGGCGATTGCCAGAAAAGTGCTGGAGGGGTTGGCGTGGGTGGGGCATCCCAATGCTTATTTCCTGTGGTTGCCGTTGGGCGAGGAAGTGCGCGCCGACGCGATTGCCAAGGCGCTGTTACAGCAGCAGGTGTCGGTGTCGACGGCGGAGCCGTTTGCGGTGTCTTCAAGTGCGCCGCATGCCATTCGGTTGGCGTTGGGGTCGGTGCCGTTGGTAGATTTGGAGGCGGCGCTGATGAAGGTCAGGCGGGTGATTGACCTTCATGCATACTAGTTACGTGACAGTTGTACGATGACCGACCGTTTATCGTTTGCTGGCTAACAAATGTGGAATTAACCAATTAGTACATGTAAAATTCCCCTCATTCGGCCAACGAGCCGCAGGAGCATGCCTCCTTACTTCTTATAAAAAAGCCCGTCCATGCGACGGGCTTTTTCGTTTCCGCTTTTTGATTCACAGCCGCGCACGGACTGCGCACCCCTGTACCCTTTAGAGAGACTGAAATCCATGTTGCGCCTGGTTCTGCTTTTCCTGTTGCAAACGTTCCGCCGCCTGTTCAGTGGCACCTCCGTCAGCCCGCGCGCCGAGCTGCAAGGCACCCACGCCGAAGACGACGAAGGTCGTTGGACCTTCTCCTCGATTGCGATCATTTGTGCGCTGGTGATTTACATCATTGGTGGCTTGGGCGTGTACGGCAAAACCCACATCTGGGACACCCTGACGCCTGCGCAGAAAGACTTCATCGTGCAGTCGATGATTACTGATCAGCAGGTTTTGTAAACTCGTCCTTGTTTCGCCAGGCGGCGTCCCAGTAGGGGTAGTCGCGGGCACTGTCCACGATGCCTGCTCGAATTGGGTTCGCTACGACGTAACGTGCGAGGTGCTCGAGGTCGTCCTCCCGGCGCAGAGCATGGTCGTGATAGCCCCGTTGCCAGACGGGGCCCGTGGTACCGCCTGCACGATTGATGTCCAGCGTTGATCGTGATTTCAGGCGGCCCATCAGGCTGGCCAGTGTGCCTTGCCGCAGTTCTGCCAGCCAATGCAAGTGGTCGGGCATCAACACCCAGCAGAGGGTGTGTGCTGCTTCTTCCCGTTCAGCCAAATTGAGAGCATCGATCACCGGGCGCGCAAAGCGCCCATCGGTGAACAGTGCCTTGCGATTGAGGGTGACGGTGGTCAGCAGATAGATGCGATTCAATTCCGAGTAGCGTCCGAGCCGCAGGTTAGTGGATTTGTGCATGGGGGAGTGCCTCCTTGGCAAAATTCAAACCTAGTGCATGGCGTATGGCGGTGCTGCCTTTAATAGCCACAGGTTGTTGCAGGCAGGTGGATATGCGGTGGATTTATCGCGACCAAGGTCGGCTCCTACGCCGATCGTGGTAGGAGCCGGCCTTGGCCGCGATGCGGTTGGCGCCGGTGGTTCGCAGATGGATGCGCGGTGGATTTATCGCGACCAAGGTCGGCTCCTACGCTGATCGTGGTAGGAGCCGGCCTTGGCCGCGATGCGGTTGGCGCCGGTGGTTCGGCCGATGGATGGGCGGTGGATATATCGCGACCAAGGTCGGCTCCTACGCCGATCGTGGTAGGAGCCGGCCTTGGCCGCGATGGGGTTGGCACCGATGGTTCGGCCGATGGATGCGCGGTGGATTTATCGCGACCAAGGTCGGCTCCTACGCCGATCGTGGTAGGAGCCGGCCTTGGCCGCGATGGGGTTGGCACCGATGGTTCGGCCGATGGATGCGCGGTGGATTTATCGCGACCAAGGTCGGCTCCTACGCCGATCGTGGTAGGAGCCGGCCTTGGCCGCGATGCGGTTGGCGCCGGTGGTTCGCAGATGGATGCGCGGTGGATTTATCGCGACCAAGGTCGGCTCCTACGCCGATCGTGGTAGGAGCCGGCCTTGGCCGCGATGCGGTTGGCGCCGATGGTAAGGCCGGTGGATGTGCGGTGGGTTTATCGCGACCAAGGTCGGCTCCTACGCCGATTGTGGTAGGAGCCGGCCTTGGCCGCGATGCGGTTGGCGCCGGTGGTTCGGCCGATGGATGGGCGGTGGATATATCGCGACCAAGGTCGGCTCCTACGCCGATCGTGGTAGGAGCCGGCCTTGGCCGCGATGGGGTTGGCACCGATGGTTCGGCCGATGGATGCGCGGTGGATTTATCGCGACCAAGGTCGGCTCCTACGCCGATTGTGGTAGGAGCCGGCCTTGGCCGCGATGGGGTTGGCACCGATGGTTCGGCCGATGGATGCGCGGTGGATTTATCGCGACCAAGGTCGGCTCCTACGCCGATCGTGGTAGGAGCCGGCCTTGGCCGCGATGCGGTTGGCGCCGGTGGTTCGGCCGATGGAAGGGCGGTGGATTCATCGCGACCAAGGTCGGCTCCTACGCCGAACGTGGTTGGGGGGCGATCTTGGCCGCGATGCGGTTGGCGCCGATGGTAAGGCCGGTGGATGTGCGGTGGGTTTATCGCGACCAAGGTCGGCTCCTACAGTTGAACGCGCTGCCTGTGCCGTTCCAGCGCCAACTCGATCAGGCGGCTCACCAACTCGGTGTAGGTCATGCCCGCCGCCAGCCACAGTTGCGGGTACATGCTGATGCGGGTAAAGCCAGGCAGGGTGTTGAGTTCGTTGATGATGACCTCGCCACTGTCGGTCAGGAATACGTCCACTCGCGCCAAGCCACTGCAGCCCAGCACCTGGAAGGCTTCGATCGCCAGGGCGCGGATGCGCTCGCTGGCTTCAACGGGAATGTCCGCCGGCACCAGCACCTGGGCCGCATCGCCGTCTATGTATTTGCTGTTGTAGGAATAGAAGCCGCCCTTGACCACGATCTCGCCGCAGCCGCTGGCGATGGGCGCGTCGTTGCCCAGCACGGCGCATTCGATTTCGCGGCCCTGCACGGCAGCTTCCACCAGCACCTTGTTGTCGTAGGTCAGGGCCAGGTCCACGGCCTGCCAGTAACCGGCTTCGTCCTCGACCTTGCTGACGCCCACCGATGACCCCAGGTTGGCCGGTTTGACGAACAGCGGCAGGCCCAGTTCGGCCTGCACCTGGGCAAATTCGCGGCGCCGCGAAGTGGCGCGGGTGAGGGTGATGAAAGGGGTGATGGCCAGTCCCGCATCACGCAGCAGGCGCTTGCTGATGTCCTTGTCCATGCAAACCGCCGAGCCCAGCACGTCGGAACCGACGAAGGGCAGGTCGGCCATGCGCAGCAGGCCCTGCAGGCAGCCGTCCTCGCCCTGGGTGCCGTGTACCACGGGGAAGATCACGTCGATATGCGCCAGCGGCGAGGCACCGGTTTCCAGCAATTGGCGCTCGGCCTTGCCGGGCACCAGCGCCAGTTCGCGGTGGGAGCGGTTGAGGGCGATCAGCGCCGGGTCTTCCTGGTTGAGCAGGTAGTTGGAGGCATCGTTGAGGTGCCACTGGCCGTCCTTGTCGATGCCGATCAGTACCGGCTCGAAGCGCTCGCGGTCCAGCGCCTCGACGATGTTGCGCGCCGACTGCAATGACACTTCATGCTCGGCCGAACGGCCGCCGAAAATCACCCCTACGCGCATTTTGCTCATGATCAGTTCCTGGTAACCGCAGCCTGGCGGCAGCGGCTACGGTTGGATGGGAGGCGTGGGACAAGACTGTTACACTGGCTGCAAGAATGCATTGTCAAAGCCGATTTGTCCTTCACGCCGGACAGGCATAATCTGACGCACTGATTGGTTATCTTCAACACAGGAATCCCGATGTCCCAGTTCCCTATCGTTCGTCCACGGCGCCTGCGGCGTTCCGAGAACCTCCGTTCGCTGTTCCAGGAAACCGAGTTCAGCCTGGATGACCTGGTGCTGCCGATTTTCGTCGAGGAAGAGATCGATGATTTCGTGCCTATCACCAGCATGCCCGGTGTGGCGCGCATCCCCGAATCCAAGCTGGCCGGCGAGATCGAGCGCTATGCCCGTGCCGGCATCAAGTCGGTGATGACCTTTGGCGTGTCGCACAAGCTGGACGCCGACGGCAGCGACACCTGGCAGGAAAACGGTCTGGTGTCGCGCATCGCGCGCATCTGCAAGGACGCCGTGCCGGAAATGATCGTGATGGCCGACACCTGCTTCTGCGAATACACCTCCCACGGCCACTGCGGTGTGCTGTGTGACCACGGCGTGGACAACGACGCCACCTTGCGCAACCTGGGCAAGCAGGCTGTGGCCGCCGCCCGCGCCGGTGCCGATTTCATTTCGCCGTCGGCAGCGATGGATGGCCAGGTGCAGGCCATCCGCAGCGCGCTGGACGAGGCCGGTTTCATCGACACCTCGATCATGGCCTATTCCACCAAATTCGCCTCGGCCCTGTACGGCCCGTTCCGCGAAGCCGGCGGCTCGGCGCTCAAGGGTGACCGCAAGGCCTACCAGATGAACCCGATGAACCGCCGCGAAGCGGTGCGCGAGTCGCTGATGGACGAGCAGGAAGGTGCAGACGCGATCATGGTCAAGCCGGCCGGCGCGTACCTGGACATCATCCGCGACATCCGCGAAGCCTCGCGCCTGCCGTTGACGGCGTACCAGGTGAGCGGCGAGTACGCGATGATCAAGTTCGGTGCCCAGGCCGGTGCCATTGATGAAGCGCGTGTGGTGCGTGAAAGTTTGGGTGCGATCAAGCGTGCGGGTGCTGATCTGATCTTCACCTATTTCGCCATGGACATTGCCCGCGACGGGATTTGATTGCGGCGGTGACTGCTTCCCGAGCTTTGCTCGGTCCCACACCTTTCGGGCCATGAGTGTCAGGGAGGCAAAGCGCTCAGCTTTTTGCGGCTCTGCAGCTATTACTGCGGTGCCGCCAAAGGCTAAGTGCTTTGCCTCACTGACCCAACTGCCGCGAAAGGTGTGGGACCGAGCAAAGCTCGGGAAAGGCGCAGCACAATTTTTCGTTCCAGGCGAATAGCCTTTTCATCCTGCGGAATAATCATTCGCGAACTGTGTGTGACAATTGCAGCTTCACCATCTTCGAGGCATTCGATGGACACTCTGCAAAACATGCGCACCTTCGTCTGCGTCGCCGAGGCCGGCAGCTTCAGCCATGCCGCCAAACAATTGAATGTCGCCGTGGCCACGGTGTCGCGCAGTGTCGCGGCGCTGGAAGCGCACCTGCGCGCGCGCCTGCTCAACCGCAGCACCCGCCACGTGGCCCTGACCGAAGTGGGTCAACGTTACCTGGTTCGCTGTGAGCAGATCATCGCCCACGTCGACGAAGCCGAAGTCGAGGCGGGCAACACCCAGCTGCGCCCCAGCGGCCGCCTGCGCGTGCATTCGATGATGGGCGTTGGCCGTCACTACGTGGTGCCGGCCATCGCCGATTATCGCCAGCAGCATCCCGAGGTCAGCTTCGAGCTGACCATGGCCAACCGCATGCCGGACTTGATCGAGGAGGGCATCGACGTCGCCATCGTGCTGGCCCCGCAACTGCCCGATTCGGGGTATGTCAGCCAGCGCATCGGCCAGTCCTACAGCGTGCTGTGCGCCTCGCCCGATTACCTCGCCCGTCACGGCGCGCCGCTAACGCCCCAGGCCTTGCATGGCCATGAGTGCCTGCGGCTGGTCAACCCCAGCAGCGCCACTGACCTGTGGGAATTTCATGGCGAAGACGATGTGCAGCGCATCACCCTGGGGCCGTCGGCGTTCCAGGTGAACATGGGCGACGCCATGATCGAGGCGATCGAGTCGGGAATGGGGGTAGGGTCGCTGCCGGTGTTCTCGGCCCAGAAAGGCATCGAGACGGGCAGCCTGGTGCGCCTGTTGCCGCAGTATCGGCTGCAATGCCTGAACGTGTACGCGGTGTACCCGAACCGGCGCTACCTGGATGCCAAGATCAAGGTGTTGATCAGCCATCTGCGTGGGGTGTTGCCGGGTGGGCAGGCTCAGCTGTGAGGGTCAGTCTTGCGCGCGGGTATGTTGGGAAGCCACCAGCGCCCGGCGACGGGCCTGGCCGCGGCGGTATTCGCGGCGGTGATCAATGGCGATGCCGCACGAAATCAGCAGCAGCAGGGCAGAGGCGACGAGACGTAGCATGGGGCGGTCCTTACAGGTTCTTTCAATCCGGCGCTACTCTACCAACGGCTAGGGTGCGACGCTAGGTCGCAGGTCGCAAGGCTGTTTTCCAAAACCGGTAACAATCCATTACACCACGCATTAAAATGAGCCAATGATGCGTCCCAGCATGGCCATGGCGTCCTCACTGCGCTTGTCCCACGGATGCCCGTGGTTGAGCCGTGCGCACTGACTGAAGCTGCGCGTGGCCGAGAAAATCGGCCCCGGCGCGATGCTGATGCCCTGGGCCAGCGCCAGCTGGAACAGTTGCAGGGAATCCACCTGCCGCGGAAATTCAAACCACAGAAAATAACCGCCATCGGGCCGCGTTACCCGCGTGCTCTCGGGAAAGTGCCGCGCCGCCGAAGCCAGCATTGCGCTTTGCTGCATCTCCAGGTTGTGCCGCAGCTTGCGCAGGTGCCGGTCGTAGCCGCCATGTTGCAGGTAATCGGCGATGGCCGCCTGGGCCGGCACGGATGGCGAGATGGTGGTCATCAGCTTCAGGCGGCTGATCTGCTGGGCGAAGCGCCCGCCGGCCACCCAGCCCACCCGATAACCGGGCGCCAGGCTTTTGGAGAACGAGCCGCAGTGCATCACCAGGCCGTCGCGGTCCAGGCGCTTGACCGGCTGCTGCGGCTGCGCGCCGTAGTGCAGCTCGCTGTAGACATCATCCTCGATCAGCGGCACCTGATGTTGGTGCAGCAGCCCGTAGAGCGCCTGCTTGGCGGCAGCGGGCAGGCTGGCACCCAGCGGGTTCTGCAGGCTGCTCATGAACCAGCAGGCCTTGATCGGCAGGCGTTGCAAGCGGTCGGCCAGCACGGTCAGGTCGACGCCTTCGCGTGGGTGCACGGGGATTTCCACGGCCTTGAGTTTGAGTCGTTCCAGCACTTGCAAGGTCGCATAAAAAGCCGGTGACTCGATGGCCACCAAGTCACCGGGCTGGGTCACCGATTGCAGGCACAGATTCAACGCTTCCAGCGCGCCGTTGGTGATCACCAACTCATCCATGGCCAGGTGCACGCCGCTGATCATGTAGCGCAGGGCGATCTGGCGGCGCAGGTCGGGGTTGCCTGCGGTCATGTCGGCAATCACGGCCTGGGGCGCCATGTCGCGCACGGTGCGCGCCATCGAGCGGGCCAGGCGCTGCAGCGGATACAGGTCGGGGCTGGGGAAGGCCGAGCCGAACGGCACGGTGTTGGGGTCCTTGAGTGAGCCCAGCACCGAGAACACCAGCTCGCTGACATCCACGTCGGTGCTTTCGGCCTGGCGCTCGGTGATGCTGGGCTCGGTCAGCGGCCTGGCGGTCTGCTCGCGCACGTAGTAGCCCGAGCGCGCGCGGGCCTGGATCAGCCCACGGTCTTCGAGCAGGTAATAGGCCTGGAAGACGGTCGACGGGCTGACCACGAAGGTACGGCTGGCGGTACGCACCGACGGCACTTTCTCCCCGGCCTTGAGCACGCCGGTGCGGATCATCAGGGAGATTTCGTCAGCGAGCTGTTCGTAGCGTTTCATGATGAGCCGGCGCGGGGTAGGGGGCACCAGCATGCCGCCGAATCTGCTCACATACCAGCGGCAGATTCAGCGCAAAACAGCGGATCAGATGATCGCGTCGTAGCCCGGCACCGGGTGCGGCCAGGGCGTGAGGATCTGGAAGCCGTCATCGGTGACCACCACCATGTGCTCCCACTGCGCCGACAGCGAGCCGTCGCGGGTCAGCACCGTCCAGCCATCGGCCAGGGTATGGGTGCCGCGCTTGCCGGCGTTGAGCATCGGCTCCACGGTAAAGATCATGCCCTTGACCAGCTTCATGCCCTGGCCCTTCATGCCGTAGTGCAGCACTTGCGGCTCATCGTGGTAGACCTTGCCGATGCCATGGCCGCAGTACTCGCGTACCACGCTGAAGCCGGCCGCCTCGGCGACGGTTTGAATCGCATGGCCGATATCACCCAGGTGCGCGCCGGGGCGTACCTGGCGGATGCCCGCGCACATGGCCTCGTACGTGGTACGTATCAGGCGCTGGGCTTCGTCATTGACCTGGCCCACCGGGTACATGCGGCTGGTGTCACCGAACCAGCCATCCTTGATCACCGCCACGTCGATATTGAGGATATCGCCGTCAACCAGCACCTTGCCGTTGGGGATGCCGTGGCAGATCACGTCGTTGACCGAGGCGCAGATGGTCTTGGGGAAACCGTGATAACCGACGTTGGCCGGCTTGGCCTTCTGCACGTTGACGATGTAATCGTTGCAGATGCGGTCCAGCTCATCGGTGGACACGCCAGGCTTCACGTAGGGGGTGATCATGTCCAGCACATCGGCGGCCAGCTTGCCGGCGATGCGTGACTGTTCGATGCCGGCGGCGTCGTGGAGGGTGACTTTCTTGCTCATTGGGCGCTCCCGGCCAGTTGGCGTTGTTCCATGCATGTGGCGACCGTCTGCAGGTCGAAGCCGCCGGCCTGCTCGGCGCGGATCAGCAATTGCGTGAGTTCGTTGTGGGGCAGGTGGGGGTGCAGCTCGGCGAGCATGCCGATACGCATCCAGTGCTCGGCCTGGGCGTTGATGGAGCGGCTCAGGGCGTTGGAGGTGATGCGCAGGTTTTCGTGCATCACGTCGGAGATTTTGACGATACCCATGGGGGACGGTCCATATATGAAGTGTATATGGAACGTATGGTAGCGTGGTTGGCAGGTCTATGCCAGCCTTGATGTCGAGCACACAAGGCGGACCAGGCAATGGCAGAGACATAACTGGCCCGAAACAAATGTAGGAGCTGCCGCTAGGCGGCGATGCGCCGCGCGGGCGGCGCTCGATCTCAAGAGCACCCCAACCATCACGACATGCACCCCTGGAAGCCACCGCGGACCGTAGCCGCTGCCGCCAGGCTGCGCTGGCCCTTTGCCCCGCTGGAGATCTTCAGGGTTCACACAGGCCAGCGCAGCCTGGCGGCAGCGGCTACGGATTGCGTCACGGCCACCAGGTGCCAGCCGATGTTATTTCGGCGTTCTTGAGATCGAGCGCCGCCCGCGCGGCGCTTCCCGAGCTACGCTCGGTCCCACATTTGTTTCGGGCCAGTTATGTCTGTGCCATTGCCTGGTCCGCCTTGTTTGTTCGGCATCAGATCTGCGGGGGGTTACCAGCGGCCGTAGCCTGGGCGGTGGTCATAACGGTAGTAGTCGTCACGTCGATAGTGGCCGCCATAGTAATAAGGGCGTGGCGGCGGGGCAGGCACATAGGCGACCGGCTGTTGGTAGTAACCCTGATACACCGGCTGCTGGTAATACCCCTGATACGCCGGACGGTAGTGGTGGTGTTCATGCACCGGCCCGCTCAGGGCCCCGGCCACCACGGCGCCCACGACGGCCCCGGCGATGACGGGCACGATCACGTCGCGTTCACCTGCGCTGGCGGTACCGGCGGCAATCAGGCAACCGGACAGGATCAGGGCTTGGGTCATCTTCGAAATCATGGGTGTCTCCTTTGGCGGGTAATGGGTTCGCCATGGAGCTATGAAACAACGGATTCGTGTAAGTGGATGTCTACAATCGGTAAAGATTCGGTAAACCCGTAGCCGCTGCCGCAGGCTGCGCTGGCCCTATGCCGCGCTGGAGATGCTCAGGGTTCACCCCGGCCAGCGCAGCCTTTGGCAGCGGCTACAATCAGCGGCGGCTTTCGGTGGCCATGCGTATGGCCAGGCCGGCAAGCACGGTGCCCATCAGCCATCGTTGTACCACCTGCCAGGTGGGGCGGTTGGCCAGGAAGGCGGCGACGGTGCCGGCCATCATGGCAATCAAACCGTTCACCAACAGGCTGATGACAATCTGCGTACTGCCCAGCACCAGCGATTGCGCCAGTACGCTGCCATGGCCGCTGGGGCTGATGAATTGCGGCAGCAGCGACAGGTACATCACGGCGATCTTGGGGTTGAGCAGGTTGGTCACCAACCCCATGGTGAACAGCTTGCGCGGGCTGTCGGCGGGCAGGTCGCGTACCTGGAACGGCGAGCGGCCGCCCGGTTTGACCGCCTGCCAGGCCAAGTACAGTAGGTACAGCGCGCCGCCCAGGCGCAGGGTGTCGTAGGCGAACGGCACGGCCAGCAGCAGGGCGGTGATGCCCAGGGCGGCGCACAGCATGTAGATCACAAAGCCTGCGGCCACGCCGCTTAAAGAGATCAGCCCCGCCGTGCGGCCTTGGCAGATTGAACGTGAAATCAGGTAGACCATGTTCGGGCCTGGGGTCAGTACCATGCCCAGGGCGATCAGGGCAAAGGCCAGCAGGCTGGGTAACTCGGGCATTGTCAGACTCCTGTCGGGAAGGGCGCGGCGCAGTATATCCGTAGCCGCTGCCGCCAGGCTGCGCTGGCCGGCGTGAACCCTGGCGATTTACCGCGAGCCGCAGGGCCAGCGCAGCCTTGCGGCAGCGGCTACGGCAGGGGATGCAAATCTTCCACAGCCCCCTCAAGCGCGGCGCTATCACGCCGATATCAAAGCCACGAATCTGCCTACCATGCCTTGAGATACGGTCCCATGATGTTTAACAAGCGGTTGAAACAAGAACTGGCGGTAATCGGTGAAAAGCTGTCCATCCATGAGCAGGTGATCGAGAGCCTGGACAGCGAGATGCTGACGCTGAACCTGGACCCTCAAGGCCGGGTGATCTACGCCAACGATAACTTCAAGCGTGAAATGCACTACGGCGGTGATCAGTTGGTGGGCCGTGCACTGGTGGACCTGGTGCCCAGCGATGCCCGTGGCACCGAGCATTTCAAGCGCATGAAGACAGCCCTGCAGAGCGGCGCCCATTGGGCGGGTGCATTGCAGTTGACCCGGGGCGACAACGCCGACGCCTGGTTGCGGGCAATCGTGCAGCCGGTGCGCAACAGCCAGGGCAAGATCCTGCACTGTTCGGTGTACGCCAATGACTTGACCCGTACCATCGACACCTCGCGCGAGCACGAGAACCTGATCGATGCCCTGCAGCGGTCCACGGCGGTGATCGAGTTCAATCTGGACGGTACCGTGATCACCGCCAATGATCGTTTCCTCAGTGGCATGGGCTATCGCCTGGAGCAGGTCAAGGGCAAGCATCACCGCCTGTTCTGCGAGCCTGAAGAGGCCAGCTCGGCGCAGTACCAGGCGTTCTGGGACACCCTGCGCCGTGGCGAATTTGTCGCCAACCGCTTCAAGCGCGTGGACAGCGCCGGGCGCGTGGTGTGGTTGGAGGCCTCGTACAACCCGATCGCCGATGTGCACAACCGGCTTTACAAGGTGGTGAAGTTCGCCACGGTGATCACCGATCAGGTCAACCGTGAACTGGCCGTGGCCGAGGCGGCGGACATTGCCTACAGCACGTCGGAGGACACCGATGCGGCAGCGCGGCGCGGCAGCACCGTGGTGCAGGAGACCGTGGAGGTGATGCGCCAGTTGGCGGCGCAGATGCAAGCGGCAGCGGATGGCATTGCCGCGCTGGACAAGCAGTCGCAGGTCATCGGCACCATCATCAAGAGCATCAGCAGCATTGCCGACCAGACCAACTTGCTTGCGCTCAATGCGGCCATTGAAGCGGCGCGTGCGGGTGAGCAGGGGCGTGGGTTTGCGGTGGTGGCCGATGAAGTGCGGCAACTGGCGTCGCGCACCAGCACGGCGACCGAGGAGATCGTGGCGGTGGTGCTGCAGAACCAGAAGCTGGCCGAGGAGGCCGTGCAGGTGATCGAGCAGGGCAAGCGCCAGGCCGAGCAGGGGCTGGGATTGGCGGCGCAGTCGGGGGCGGTGATTGCCGAGATTCAGGATGGGGCGCAGAAGGTGGTGAGCGCGGTGGGGCAGTTCAGCAGCCAACTGACCCACTGAGGGCTGATCTGTGGGACCGGGCGAAGCTCGGGAAGGGGCTGGCCAGGAAGACCGGGTGGTTCGCTTCCCGAGCTTCGCCCGGTCCCACAGGTTGCTTCAGTTGCTGGCGTTCGTGTGCCAGGTCGCTGGCGCTCAGTGGCACGTAGCCTTCTTCGCTCGCCGTCTGGGCGCAGTGGCGGGCACGGCGGTGCTGTCACCTCAGTGAAGCATTGAAATTATTTTTGGGTTTACCGAATACGTGCTTTTTCAGGGACGCTGTGGTCAGAAAGCCAGCAAGCAACCGTCGCCACACCGCGAACCGCTTTTGCTTCCGTGAGGCCTTTGATCTTGATTGTATGCCCCGTTAGAGCCAAGGGCCGACCGGAGACGTCGATCAAGATCAAGATCAAGATCAAGATCAAAAGCCAAAGCGGCGGCCTGCCTTGGTTCTGCGGTGGGTTTGCTTAGAAGGATACGCTGGTGGTCAGCACGACCTGTCGCGGGTCGCCCACGGCAACCACGTACTGGCTCACCGCCGAAGGGTAGTAATGCCGGTCGAACAGATTGTTGATGTTCAACTGCACTCGCAGGTCATGGCCACCCACATGGGTGTCATAACGGGCAAACGCATCAGTCACGGTGTAAGCCGGCAATTTGAAACTGTCCTGCGGATCTCCCGCCCGTTCCCCCACATAACGCGGCCCACCGCCAATGTGCAGGCGACCACCGCCTAGCACGGTGCCCAGGTCGTGGCTCAGGTATAGAGACGCGCTATGGCGGGGCACGTTCTGCAAGGGATTGCCGCGCAACTGCGGATCCCGGGTAACCCACGCATCGGTGAAGGCATAGGCCGCCATCACATCCCAGCCAGGCGCCAGGCTGCCGCTGGCCTCAAGCTCGATACCGCGCGAACGCACGGCGCCGGCATTGCGGCTGACCGGAACGTCGTTGACGGTCTCGCTGACCAGCACATTGCGCTTGCGGATGTCGTACAGCGCCACGCTGGCGGACAGGCCATCGGGGTGCTCGTACTTGAGGCCCGTCTCCCACGCCTTGGCTTGCTCGGGGCGGATGGTGGAGTCGATGATCTGCGTGGTGTCGGCATTGAGCGGCGCGATGCTGGAATTGGGCTTGAACGACTCGCTGTAGCTGACGTACCACGACCAGTCCGGGGCGAAGCGGTACACCAGCCCGGCGCTGGGCACCCAGGCGGTGCCGTTGATGTCGGTGTTGGCGTGGAAGGGGCGGCCGCGCCCGGCGTACTGGTCGTAGCTGAGCAGGCGGGTGCCCACGATGGCCAGCCACTGCTCGTTCAAATGGATCGAGTCACGCAGGTACAGCGCCGTGGTGCGCAGGCGATCCAGCTGCGCGCTGGAGCTGGCGGACACGCTGGTGGGCGCTACTTCCTGGCCGTAGACGGGGTTGACGTAGCTGAAGGTGCTGAGGCTGTTCTGGCGTAGCAGGTCATCACGGTAGTACAGCCGATGCTCTTCGCTCAGGCCCACCAGCACCTCGTGCTCCAGGCCCAGCCAGGTGGGGCTGCCGGACAATTCCAGTTCGCCCTGCTGGGCGCGGCTGATCGAGCCCAGGGTGCCGTCCATGCTGCGGGTCAGGGTGCCGGTGCTGGTGTCCACCCCGGTGATGCGCACCTGGTAGGCGTCATAGGTTTCCTCGTTGTAGCTGTAGGCACCGTGGGCTTGCCAGCCATTGTCCAGTTGATGGTTGTAGCTCAGGCGCAGCCGTTGCGAGCGGCCGGTCATGTCGTTGAATGGCTCGTCCAGCCGCCGGGTATAGGGGATGTCCAGCGGCCGGCCGGTATCGGGGTTGATCACCGTGCCGCGGTCGAACGGGGTGAGGAAGGTGCGGTGCTCGTACGCCAGCTGGATCTCGTCACGCTCGCCGTACCAGGCCAGCGACGGCGCCACCAGGGTTTCGCGGTGCACGCCGTAGTTGCGCCAGTAGTCTTCGTCCTGATGATCAACGATCAGCCGATACGCCAGGCCGTTGTCGCCCAGTGGCCCGGTGCTGTCCAGGCTGATGTCGCTGCCATCGCGGCCATGGGCGAAGCCGGAGGCCTTGGTCTGCAGTTCGTTGCGGGCGGTGAGCTGTGGGGTCTTGCTGACCACGTTGATCACCCCGCCCGGGTCCTGGATGCCGTACAGCAGGGCGGCGGGGCCTTTGAGCACTTCGACGCTGTCGGTGGTGGCGTTGAAGTTGCGACCCTGCACCATGGGCATGCCGTCGCGCACTATCGAGCCGTCGCGGTTGTCGCCGAAGCCGCGCTTGACCAGGGTGTCCTGGGTGCTGCCCAGGGTGTTGCCCTGGGTCAGGCCGCTGACGTTGCGCAGGGCGTCGTCCAGGTTGCGCGGTTGCTGGTCGCGCAGTACGGCGTCGTTCACCCGGCTGATGCTGGCCGGCTGCTCCAGCCAGGACGAAGGGCTGCGATTGACACGGACTACGGCGGCGGGCTGGTAGCTGGCCAGACGCTGGCTGTCGATGTTCAAGGGTTGCAGCTGGATCTGGCTGGCGTCGACGGGTGGGGCGGTCAGGGCCAGGGTTTTGTCGTCAGTGCGCCGGTAGCGCAGGCCGGTGCCCGCCAGTAGGCGGCTCAAGGCCTGCTCAACGGTGAGTTGGCCGATCACTGCTGGCGCCTGGACGAGGTAAGGGGTGTCGTCGACATAGACGATGTTCTGCCCGGTCAGGCGGCTCAGTGCAGCCAAGGCGTCGGGCAGGGGTTGGGGCTTGAGGGCAAGGTTGTAACGCGGCGCGGCCGCCTGGGGGGCGAGCGCGTCGGCCTGGACCGCCAGGGGCAGGCCCAGGGGGGTGCTCAGTGCTGCTGCCAGCAAGGAAAATCGCAACCGGCAGCGCATCGAATTTCGGCTCAGGGGTTATGAGATGCGAATATATCTCATTAGCTTTAAATATGCACCTGCCGATCACTCATCCGTCGCCGCTGGCGACAGGCTGCGCTGGCCAGCGTGAACCCTGAATATCTCCAGCGGGGCAAGGGGCCAGCGCAGCCTTGCGGCAGCGGCTACAGGCGGATGATCAGGTTCAGCGGATGATCAGGTTACCGCCGGGCAGGCGCTGTTGGGTGTAGCCCAGCACGCCCTGAAAGGCGTCGAGTACGGCTTGCGGGTCGTTGCTGGCGAAGTCGCCGCTGACCTGGCGTTTGCCCAGCCCGCTGCCCAGCAGCACGATGCGCCCGGGGTAGTAGCGTTGCACCACGGCCAGGGCATCGGCCAGGGGCTGGCGGCGGAAGCTCAGTTGCCCTTGGCGCCAGCTGAAAGCCTGCTGCGGGTTGACCGCTTGCAGGGCGCCGGCGTGAAGTGGGTCGTAGTCCACGCGTTGACCGGCGGTGAGCAGCACTGGGGTGGTGTCCTGGGCCGCCTTGACCGCGACCTTGCCTTCTTCAACGGTCACCTGGCTGCCGTTGGCCTGGCGGCGGACTTCGAAGTGGGTGCCCAGCACGCGCACCTCGCCGTCATCGGCGTGCACCACGAATGGCTGGCCGTTGTGGCTGACATGGAAGTACGCAGCACCACGGCGCAGGCGCACGTTGCGGCCCTGGGCGTCGAGTGTCACGTCGATGGCGCTGTCGCCGTCCAGTTGCACTTCGCTGCCATCGGCCAGGGTGAGGTTGCGCAACTGGCCGGGGGCGGTGTGGTAGTCGGCCTGCAGGTCGTCGAGCCAGCGCTCGGGCTGCCAGGCCAGGGCCAGCACGCCGGCCAGCACCACCGTGGCGGCCATGGCCACGGGCAGCAGCCGACGGCGGGGGCGGGCTGCCTGGGCGCGGCGCAGCAGGGCCTGCAGGGCCGCGTCTTCTTCGTGGGCCAACTGCGCGGCCGCAGGGCCGGTGAGGTGCCACAGGCGGCGCGCATCGCGGTAGGCGTCGGCGTTGGCGGCATCCTGGGCCAGCCAGCGCTGCAGTTCCTGCTGGTCGGTGGCAGGCAGGCGGGTCTCATCCAGGGTCGGGTTGCCGGGCTCGGCCGCCACGCGCGTCACCCACAGCAAGGCGATGTCCGCGCTGGCGGGGCGAGAGGAGATGCTGACAACGTTCATGGCCTGGCCTTCACGGTGGGGGCTTCGACGCTGCTCTTGCAGGCCTGCAAGGCGCGCATCATATGTTTTTCCACGGCGCTGGCGGAGATGTCCAGCGCACGGGCTATTTCGTTGTAGCTTTGGCCATGGATGCGGTTGAGCAAAAACACATGGCGGGTGCGCTCGGGCAGCGCGCGCAGGGCGGCGTCCACCTGATGCAGTTCGTGGTTGGCCTGGTGGCCGTCTTCCAGGGCGGACGAGGTGCCGGCCATCTGTTCGGGCAACAGCGCGGTCTCGGTGCGCAGGCGGCTGCGCTGGCTGCGGATGTGGTCAATGGCCAGGTTGCGCGCGCTGCGCATCATGTACTGGCCCATGTCCTGCACCTGCACGTCCTTGCGTCGCCACAGGCGGATGAACAGCTCCTGGCACAGGTCAGCCGCCGTGGCGCGGCAGGCCACCCAGCGGCTGAGCTGTTTTTCCACGCGCCCTTGCTGTTGCAGGAAGACCTGCAGCATGTCCTGATCGTCAGGCTCGGGGAAGGGCGGCTTGGGCATGGAGGGGGGGCGGCCAGGGAAAACGCGCATGATAAGCGCTCGCGATGGGAATGGCCACAAGGCTGGCGACGCCGGTTTCACAGGCCATGGCACGTTGCAACAGACCGTAGGAGCCGAGCTTGCTCGCGATGCGCCGCGCGGGCGGCGCTCGATCTCGAGAACGCTGGAGAAACATCGGCTGGCACCTGGTGGCCGTAACGCAATGACCCGCCGGACCCTTTGAGGAAAACCCGATACGCCTGCCGTGAAACCGCACTTGGACCCCGGAGGTGCATGCCTTGGTGTTTATAGCGTGCTTGAGATCGAGCGCCGCCCGCGCGGCGCATCGCGAGCAAGCTCGGCTCCTACAGTTTGTTGCAACGTACCATGGCCTGATGGTTAGGCGTCGCCGGTTCTGTTCAGCCGCATTTATTTGAAATGGGCGGCGAACAGGGCTACTTCTTCAGGTTTGACTAGCTGGTAAGGCACCCAGATGTTGCTCTCCACCGGCTTGCCTTCGATCATCTTCACCGCCGCGTCCATGGCGCTGTCGGCCTGGGCCTTGGGGTCCTGGAACACGGTGGCGGCCAGTTGCCCGCTCTTGATCGCCGCCAGGCCATCGGGCAGGCCGTCGACGCCGACGATGGGCAGGCTGCCCGCGTTTTTGCCGGCCTGCTGCAGGGCCATGGCGGCGCCGATGGCCATTTCGTCGTTGTTGGCGACGATGGCGTCCAGGGGCGTGCCGGCCAGCACCCAGTTGCTGGTCAGGTCCATGCCCTTGCTGCGGTCCCAGTTGGCGCTTTGTTCGGCGACTACCTTGATGCCGGGAAACTGCTTGAGCACCTCCTTCACACCTTCAGTGCGACCTTGCGTGGCGTTCTGCGTCAGGTCACCGAGGATGATCGCCAGGTTGCCCTTGCCGCCCATGCGCTGGGCCAGGTAACGCATCTGCAACTGGCCGGCCTCGATGTCGTTGGAGGCCACGGCGACCACGCCCTTGGGCAGGTCGGTCTGGTCGGGACGACGGTTGACGTACACCAGCGGAATGCCGGCCGCCAGGGTGGCGCGGGAAATGTTGGTGGTGCCCGCCGTGTCCACCGGCAGCACGATGATGGCGTCGACCTTCTGGCTGATGAAGCTTTGTACCTGGTCCAGCTGACGCACCACGTCGCCCTGGGCGTCCTGCACCTGCACCTGGACGTGTTGCTGGCGACCGGCGGCCTCAAGCCCGGTGCGCACGTAGGTCATGAAGTTGTCGTCGACGCGGGCGATGGTCACGCCGATGCGGTAGTCGGCCCAGCTGGCCTGGCTGGCCAGCAACAGCAGTGAGGCGATTAGCAGTGAGAGCTTGCGCATGAAGGTGTTTCCTTATTGTTGTTGTAGGAAAATGCACGATTCAGTCGAGGGTAAAGGCGCTGCGGAAACGCTCCAGGGCCAGCACCGGGTCGCTCGAGGCCCAGCCTTCCAGGCCGACCACGCCGCGATAGCCGATGACATCCAGGGCGCGGGCAATGGCGGGGTAGTGGATTTCGCCGGTGCCCGGCTCCTTGCGTCCGGGCACGTCGGCCACCTGGATCTCGCCAATCGCCGAGCCGGCGCGCTGCACCAGTTCGATCAGGTTGCCCTCGCCGATTTGTGCGTGGTACAGGTCCAGGTTGAGCTTGAGCCAGGGGCTGCCCACGGCTTCGATCAGCGCCAGGGTGTCAGCCGCCGTGGCGAACGGCGTGCCGGGATGGTCGACGGCGGTGTTGAGGTTTTCCAGTAAAAACACCTTGCCGGCCGCCTCGCCCAGGCGCGCGATTTTTTCCAGGGTTTTGCACGCGCTCAGCCACATGGCGCCCGTGACCTGGGCCACCGGGCGCACCGGCAAACCGCGATTGTCCAGGCCGGTGCCGTGCAGGTTGAGGCTGGGGCAGCCCAGGCGTTCGGCCACGGCCAGGGAGGTCTCGGCGCTGTCGAGCAACTGGCGGATGCCGTCGCTTTCCGTGAGGTTGCCGCTCAGGTACCCGGTCATCGACGTGAAACGGGCGCCGGTGGCCACCAGGGCGTCGATGTCCTTGGTTGACCAGTCCCAGATTTCCACGCTGAAACCCAGGGCGTGGATGCGCTGCACGCGCTCCACGAACGGCAAGTCAACAAACAGCATTTCCGCGCTGGCGGCCAGGGTGAAGGGCGAAGTGGTCATGGGCAGATTCCTCACAGGTTGACCGGCAGGCCGGATTGCACCGAGTCGATACAGGCCAGGGCGATGCGCAGGGCGGCACGGGCATCTTCACCGCTGGCTTGGGGCGCCTCGCCGCTGCGCACGCAGGCCACGAAATGGTTGAGCTCGGCAATGTAGGCGTCGCGCAGCAGGTCGGTGTCCAGGCGCAGGGTATCGGCCTGCACGCCGTCGGCCAGGTAGCGCACCAGGTTGCCGTCAGCGACGCTACCGATGCTCAGCATCCCGGCGCTGCCGAACACTTCCCCGCGCACGTCGTAGCCGTACACAGCCTGGAAATTGGCCTCGGCGGTGGCGATGGCGCCGTTGTCGAAACGCACGGTGACCACGGCGGTGTCCAGCAGGCCCTTGTCCTTGTACTGCGGCGCCACCAGGGCGTCGGCCACGGCGAACACCTGCACGGCTTCGGCGCCGGGGTTGAGATAGCGCAGGGCATCGAAGTCGTGGATCAGGGTTTCCAGGAAGATGGTCCAGGGCTTGATGGCGGCCGGGTTGCTCAGCCCGGGGTCACGGGTCAGCGAGCGCAGCAGTTGCGGGGTGCCGATGCGGCCGGCCAGCACGTCTTCATGGGCGGTGCGGAAGCTGCGGGCGAAGCGGCGGTTGAAGCCCACTTGCAGCACCACGCCGGCGTCGGCGGCAGCGGCAATGGCGCGGTCGGCTTCGTCCAGGGTGATGGCCATGGGTTTTTCGCAGAACACGCTTTTGCCGGCGTGGGCGGCGCTGATCACCAGTTCCGCGTGGCTGCGGGCGGGGGCGGCAATCAGCACGGCGTCCACGGCCGGGTCGTCCAGCAGTTGCTGCGGGTCGGTATAGGCCTGGGCCACGCCCAGTTCTTCGGCCAGGCGCGCGGCCTGGCCCGGGGTGGGGTCGGCGATCGCACTCAGGCAGGCACCGGGGATGTGCCGGGCAGCGGTGTGGGCGTGGAAGCTGCCCATGCGGCCGGCGCCGATGAGGCCGAGGCGGATGATCTTGCTCATGCGGTGGTCCTTGTTGTTGTGAGGTGATACAGCGACTGGAGCAAGGCCTGTGCCATTTTTCAAGTTGTTGATTTTTATAGGTTTATTGATTTTGGATAGGCGCATTAATGTCTATTTGAAAGACATGGCTACACTGACATGTCAAAAACAATGACATTGCCAGGACGCGTTCATGAGCCGCTTGCCCCCGATGGACTGTACCCCCGAGGATCTCGATTACCTGGCCGCCCTGGGCCCGGCCGCATTGAACCAAGGGCCATTGATGGAGTTGCAGCAGGCGTGGGAACACTGCCTGTCAGGGCAAGTACAGCCGCCCCCTGGCGTGCGCCAGGTGATCTGGGCGTCATGGCGCCGCAGCCTCGCTGCTGGCCTGCACCCCGATCAACAGGCCTACCGATTCGTGGCGCCCGCCAGCCTTGACGAAAAACTGCACGCCAATCGTGGCCTGATCCCCATCGCCGCCGAGGTCATGAGCGGCCTGCTGGCCTACAACCCGCGCGGCCACGTCAACCTGACCGACGCCGAGGGCACCACACTGGCCTATTGCGGCCTGGACCTGACGCCGGTGGGCAGCCGCCTGACCGAATCGGTGCAGGGCACCAACTGCACGGGCCTGGCGATGGTATTGGACCGGTTGGTCTATGTGCTGGCCGAGGAGAATTTCAGCACCTGGCACCGCCAGCGCCGAATGCACTGCGCTGCCGCCCCCATCCGCGATGCCCGGGGCACCACCGTGGCCATCCTGACCCTGACGGCGGAGCCCGGCTGGTTCCATTTCCATACCCTGGGCACCGTGCAGGCCGCAGCCGAGGCGGTGGGCCGGCAGATGGCCTTGCAAGCGCTGCTGAACGAACAGCGCACGGTGCTGGAAGTGCTCAACGAAGGCCTGGTGGTGCTGGATGAACGGGGCAGCATCAAGGCGCTCAACCGCTATGCGCGGCAGTTGTTCCGCGTGGGGGAGGCGTTGCTGGGCCAGCCCTTCAAGCAGCTGGGCCACAGCGACCTGACCGACGAGCGTCTGCGCCGCGTCACCGAACCGCTGCGTGACCTGGACTGCACCTTCCAGTTGCACGACGGCTCGACCCTGGCCTGCCTGGCATCTGTGTGCGCCATGGAGCAGGGCGGCCAGATCATCTCCCTGCGCGAAAACCGCCGCACCCGCGAGATCGCCCGGCGCATCATCGGCACACAAGCGCGCTATACCTTCGACACCCTCCTGGGCAATTCCCGCGCTTTGCAGGACGCCCTGCACCTGGGCCGTGTCGCCAGCCGCAGCGACGCCACCACGCTGATCCTGGGGGAAAGCGGCACCGGCAAGGAGCTGTTCGCCCAGGCCATCCATAATGCCAGCGAGCGGCGCAACGGGCCGTTCGTGGCGGTTAACTGCGGGGCCATTCCGCGTGATCTGGTGCAGAGCGAACTGTTCGGCCATGTCGAAGGCGCGTTCAGTGGCTCGGCGCGGGGTGGGGCGGCCGGCAAGTTCGAGTTGGCCGATGGCGGCACCATCTTTCTCGATGAAATCGGCGACATGGCGTTCGATGCTCAGGTCAGCTTGCTGCGGGTGTTGCAGGAAGGGGAGGTGACCCGCGTGGGGGCGCGCAAATCCCAGCAGGTGGACGTGCGCATCATCGCCGCCACCCATCGCAACCTGGGCCAGGCCGTGGCCGACGGTGCTTTTCGTGAAGACCTGTACTACCGCCTCAACGTGCTGAGCCTGAGCGTGCCGCCGCTGCGCATGCGCCGCGAGGACATCGCGGTGCTGGCGCGGCATTTTCTGTCACGCTGCGCGCGCAGCCTGCGCAAAGCGGTGCGTGACCTGACGCCAGCGGCGCTGGAGCGACTGCTGGAGCATCCGTGGCCGGGCAATGTGCGCGAGTTGGAAAACACCATCGAGCGGGCGGTGAACGTGGCCAGTGGCGAGTGGTTGCAAGCGCAGGACTTGCCGTTGGAGTTGATGGTGGGCAGCCGCGCGGTGGCGCCGGAGGCACCGAGGGATTTGAGCGGGCATGAGCGGCAGGCCATCGAGGCGGCCTTGCGCGAGACAGGGGGTAACATTCGCCTGGCGGCGCAGCAGTTGAAGGTGTCGCGGGGAGGGTTGTACGTGAAGATGAATCGGCTGGGCATCAGCGTCGCGCAGTACCGCCTCTGACAAAATGTGGGAGCGGGCTCTGCCCGCGAAAAGGGCAACGCGGTTTGTCAAATAAACCGCGGAGGCTCTTTCGCGGGTAGAACCCGCTCCCACACAAGCAGCAATGCCGATAGATCAGCGTGTTGCTTACAGCGCCATGTCAGCCGCTGGGTTGGCAGCCGGCTTGACGGCCGGGGCAGCCTGCGGGGCAACCGAAGCGTCGATCACCGGTGGCTTGGTCAGTTGCAGCACCTCGGAGGTGTAGTTCCACTCCTGCTGAACGCGCGCTGGCGAGTCATTCAGCTTGGTGCCGTAGCTAGGCACGATCTGGTGCATCTTTTCCTGCCAGGCCGGGGTGGCGACCTTGTCCTTGAAGACCTTTTCCAGCACATCGATCATGATCGGTGGCGCGGTCGAGGCACCTGGGGAGGCGCCCAGCAGGCCGGCGATGGAGCGATCCTGGGAGTACACAACCTCGGTACCCAGTTTCAGCACGCCGCCTTTCTCGGCATCACGCTTGATGATCTGCACGCGCTGGCCGGCTTGCCACAGGCGCCAGTCTTCTTTCTTGGCGTGCGGGAAGTACTCTTTCAGGGCGTTGAAGCGGTCGTCATCCGACATCATCAACTGGCCAGCCAGGTACTCGATCAGCGGGTACTGCTCAACGCCAACCTTGGTCATCGGCCACACGTTATGCGTGGTGGTGGTCGACAGCAGGTCCAGGTAGGAGCCTTGCTTGAGGAACTTGGTGGAGAAGGTGGCGAATGGCCCGAACAGGATCACGCGCTTGCCATCCAGCACGCGGGTGTCCAGGTGCGGTACGGACATGGGCGGCGCGCCGGTGGAGGCGATGCCGTAGGCCTTGGCCATGTGCTGCAGGGCGATGTCCTGGTTATCAGTGACCAGGAACGAACCACCCACCGGGAAGCCGGCGTAATCGCGCGCTTCCGGGATGTCGGCTTTCTGCAGCAGTTTCAGCGCGCCGCCGCCGGCACCGATGAACACGAATTTCGCGTCGGTGGCGTGGGTGGTGCCGTCTTTCAGGTTTTTGTACTCGACGTGCCAGCCGCCGTCCTTATTGCGGGTGATCTCTTCGACTTCGCTGGACAGGTTCAGCGTGAAGTTGGGGCTGGTCTGCAGGGCGGCAACGTACTGGCGAGTGACTTCACCCCAGTTGGCGTCGGTGCCCAGCGGCGTCCAGGTGGCGGCGATTTTCTGGTTGGGATCACGCCCTTCCATCATCAGCGGCACCCACTTCTTGATCTGCTCCTGATCTTCGCTGTACTGCATGCCGGCGAACAACGGGCTCTGCTTCAGGGCTTCGTAGCGGGCCTTGAGGAATTTGACGTTGTCATCGCCCCACATGAAGCTCATGTGCGGGGTGGAGTTGATGAACGAGTGCGGGTTTTTCAGCACGCCCGAACGCACCTGCCACGACAGGAACTGACGGGTGACCTGGAACGCTTCGTTGATCTCGATGGCCTTGCCGATCTCGATCTTGCCGTCCTTGCCGTACGGGGTGTAGTTGGACTCGGCCAGGGCAGAGTGGCCGGTACCGGCGTTGTTCCAGCCGTTGGAGCTTTCTTCGGCCACGCCGTCCAGGCGCTCGACCATCTGCATCGACCAGCCCGGCTCCAGTTCGTTGAGCCAGACGCCGAGGGTGGCGCTCATGATGCCGCCGCCGACCAGCAGTACGTCGACTTTCTTCGGCTCCTCGCCATGGGCAGGCATGAGCGTCATGGACAATGCCAGACCCAGCAGTGCCTTGTTCACTTTCTTAAACATCGGTTACCCCTGTATTTAAAAAACTCAATCCGCGTCCCGCTCTAGGGCGAGTCTGCGTAAAACACCGCACGCACGGTGACATGCCATGTATTTACCGAACTCGAAAGTACGGAGCAGTGAGTACTGGAACAGATAGTCAGCTATCTATCCCGTAGTCATGTCCCTCCGGAGCCGATTTATTGTTAATTATTGGCGACAGCTGCTAGGGGGCACTCTTTATGAACGACCAGGCGTTATCTAGATTGCTAGAAATTTCCCGCAGGTTGCGGCACTTGGTCGCGGGGGATAATACCTTAGTCGCATGAAAAATGTTTCATGTAATGGCGTAAATGCCCTGCTTTTGATGGCGAAATGCGACCTGTAGCCGCTGCCGCAGGCTGCGCTGGCCTGTGTGAACCCTTGGGATTTCCAGTGGGCACAGGGCCAGCGCAGCCTGGCGGCAGCGGCTACGGGCTTATAGCGCGGGGCGGTCGCTGGCTAGCCACGCTTGGAACTCGGCCGCCGGCATGGGGCGGGCGATCAGGTAACCCTGGCCCACGTCACACCCGGCCTGGCGCACAAAATCGTACTGCTCCGGCGTTTCGATGCCTTCGGCTGTCACGTGGAATTTCAACGCATGCCCCAACTGAATGATTGCCCGGGTAATCGCCACGTGGGTGGTGGAGTGCGGCAGTTCCTGGATAAAGGCGCGGTCGATCTTCAGGTTGTCCACCGGCAACAAGTGCAGGTAAGCCAGCGATGAATAACCCGTACCAAAATCGTCCACCGCCGTGGTCACACCCATGCTCTGCAATCGCCCCAGCACGCTGCGCGCCAGTTGCCGGCTTTCCAGGAACAGGCTTTCCGTGACTTCCACTTCCAGCGCCCGCGCCGGCAATTGATAGCGCTGCAGGGCACGGGTGACGGTGCTGGCGAAGTCGCTGCGCTCGATCTGCGGCACGGCGACGTTGACCGCCACGTGGCCATCGAAACAGCCACTGTCGCGCCAGCGGCGGATTTGCCCGCACACCTGGTCCAGCAGCCATTCGCCCATGGGCAGGATCAGCCCGGTGCGCTCGGCCAGGGGAATGAAATCGCTGGGCGGGATCAGTCCGGCCACCGGGTCGCGCCAGCGCATCAGCGCTTCGGCGCCCATCACCTGGCCGTCCGCCAGGTTCAGCTTGGGCTGGTACCACACTTCCAGCTCGTCGTTGTCCAGGGCGCGGCGCAGGGCATGTTCCAGGCTGACACGCTGCTGCATGTGCTGGGTCATGTGCCGCTGGTAGAACCGATAGTCGTTACGCCCGGCTTCCTTGGCCGCGTACATGGCGGTGTCGGCGTGGCGCAGCAGGGTGTCGCCGCAGGCACCGTCGGACGGGTACAGGGCCACGCCGATGCTGGCGGTGATCAGCGCGGTGCTGCCGTCCAGCTCGAACGCGGGGCGCAGGCTGTCGAGCAGGGCTTGCAGGCGGGCGATGATCTCCTCTACATGGCGACCAATGGGCAACACGAAGGCAAACTCGTCGCCGCCCAGCCGGGCCACCCGGTCGCCGGGGCGCAAGGCCAATTGGAAGCGCACGGTGACTTCCTGCAACAGGCGGTCGCCGGTGGGGTGGCCCAAGGTGTCGTTGACGGTCTTGAAACCATCCAGGTCCAGTACCAGCACCGCCAATTGCCGGCCGTGGGTGCCGGCCTGGCGGATGTCCTCGGCCAGGTCGCGGTGGAACAGCACGCGGTTGGCCAGCCCCGTGGTGGCATCAAAGTGCGCCAGGCGTTCCAGCGCGGCCTGGGTCTGCTTGAGGCGGGTGATGTCGTTGGAGATGCCCAGCACGCCCAGCAGTTGGCCGTCGGGGGTACGCAGCGGGCATTTGGTGGTCAGGTAGGTGCGCGGCTCGCCCTGGCGGTGGTGGATGTCCTCGAAGCGCTGGGCCTGGCTGTTGTTCAGCACCGTGGCGTCGTCCAGGTTCTGCTGACGGGCATCGGCGGGAATCATGAAGTCATCGCGGCGTTTGCCGATCAGGTCATCTTCCTGGCGGCCGACGGCGTCTTCATACAGCTGGTTGCACAGCACCAGCCGGCCCTGTGGGTCGAACATGTAGATCAGCGACGGCGCGTTGTCGACGATGGCTTGCAGCAGGGTCTTCTGGCGCAGCAGTTCATCCTCGGCCTGGCGGCGCAGGGAGATATCGCGCACCACGGCGAAAGTCACCGGTTCGCCGTCCAGGTGCAGCACGCTGAGGGTGACTTCGGCGGGGAACAGGCTGCCGTCCAGGCGTCGGTGGGTCCACTCGAAACGCTGTACACCCTTGGCATTGGCCGCTGCCATGACCAGCTCGGCGCGCTCAACCGAGGGGGTGCCGTCTTCCTGCAGCGGCGGCGACAGATCCAGTGGGCTGACGTTTTTGAACGCAGCGGCATCGCTGAAGCCGAATGTGGCCAGCATGGCTGCGTTGGCCTGGCTGCTGAAGCCATGCTGGTCGAGGATCCACACCGCGTCCGGGGAGCAGTGGAACAGGCGGCGGAAGCGGTCTTCGCTCAAGGCCAGGGAGGCGCGCACGCTGGCGTGCTCCTGGATCTGGCGCTTGAGCTCCAGGTTGCGGCGGCGGATCAGGCGTTGGCTGATGCCGATCTGCACCGCCAGCACGGCCAGCAACACGATGGCCGCCAGGCACAGCCAGGTCAGCGGCGACTGCCAGGCCAGGCGCCACCGCGCCGCGCCACTGGTGCAGACCAGGCCGGCCAGCAGCACGCCGGTCAGCAGCAGGTAGCGGGTACCGGGGCAGCGCACGAACGTGCTGAAGGTTTTTTCTGTCATCTAGGCCGGTCTACCGAGTCAGGTGTCGACTCCCTGTCGCGCGAGCTTTCATTACCGTGAGGTATCGGTCGGGGCGCTCTAAGGTTTAGCCCCGCTCGCGAGGAATCTGACGAGGGGTCATGCGCACCCGGCAGGGTGCACGGGCCGTGACGGTGCATCTTGCAAAATGCACGGTGGTATGCGGGCTAAGTCGTTGTTTCTACTGGGGCGCCAAGTTGGCCTGATCGCTGCAATATCCCTGTTGAGAAGCCTTGAGGAATGCGTCATGAGCATTATTTGTTTTGTCAGAGGTTGTGAATGGGTCGCCTACCCCCTGCAGATGCCATCGATGACCTGTGAGCGTTGCGAGCGCTGCGGCAGCTTGCGTTACCACCATGTCATGACTCAGTAGCCAGCGCGCAGATGAAACGTCTGACAGGTTCGCCGCTTTGACATGAAATTCGCTCTACGCAGCGGTACCCTCCAAGGCTTCCCCGCCTGACATCGGATACCTGCGCGCATGCTTGCCCCTGCTGACGGTCTGCCCAGCCACAACCGCGTTCCTGCCGTGATTGCCATCTCGCTGGCGGTTGGCATGGCCACCCTCGACACCGCCATTGTCAACACGGCGCTGCCCACCCTGGCCACGGGCATCGGCACCGATTCGGCGTCGGTGATCTGGGTGGTCAATGCTTATCAACTGGCCATGGTCGCCACTATCCTGCCGTTTGCTTCGCTGGGCGAAGTGCTGGGGCACCGCCGGGTGTATCTGGGCGGGCTGCTGGTGTTCTTACTTTCCTCATTGGTGTGCGGCCTGGCTTGGTCCCTGCCGTCGCTGGCCATCGCGCGGGTGGTGCAGGGGTTGGGGGCGGCGGCGATCATGAGCGTCAATACCGCGCTGATTCGCTTTATCTATCCCTCCAGGATGCTGGGGCGGGGCATGGGCTACAACTCGCTGGTGGTGGGGTTGGCCTTCACCCTGGGGCCTACGGCGGCGTCTGCCATTCTGGCGGTGGCCAGCTGGCATTGGCTGTTCCTGATCAATGTGCCGCTGGGGTTGCTGGCGGTGGTGCTGGCCCAGCGCAATCTGCCTGAGATCGAACGTGCAGGCCATGACTTTGACCGCGTGGCGGCGGTGCTGTGTGCCGGGCTGTTCGGTTTTCTGGTGTTGGGGCTGGGCACCACGGTGCATGGTGCCAGCGGTGTGCTCACCGGGGCTGAACTGTTGATGGCCCTGGCCTGCGGCGTATTGCTGATCCGTCGCCAGGCCGGTCACCCGGCGCCTATGCTGGCCCTGGACCTGTTCCGTCGCCCATTGTTTGCGCTGTCGTCGGCCACGGCCATCTGTGCGTTCAGCACCCAGGGCCTGGCCTTCGTGGCCTTGCCGTTTCTGTTGCAAAGCGTGCTGGGGCACAGTCAAGTGGCGACCGGGTTCCTGATGACGCCGTGGCCGGCAGTAGTGGCCCTGGTAGCGTTGGTGGCGGGGCGCCTGGCCGATAGGTTTTCGCCGGGGTTGCTGGGCGGCATCGGCTTGCTGGCGTTGAGTGCGGGCATGGCCAGCCTGGCCTTGCTGGGCGATGGCGCCTCGGCCTTCGACATTGGCTGGCGCATGGCGCTGTGCGGCGCGGGGTTCGGCTTTTTTCAGTCACCCAACCTCAAGGCTCTGATGACCAGCGCGCCGGCGCATCGCAGCGGCGGCGCCAGTGGCATCGTCGCGACGTCGCGGTTGCTGGGGCAGACGTTGGGGGCTTCGCTGGTTGCGTTGTGCTTCCACGCGTCGCTGAGCAGTGGGCCGCAATGGGCGTTGTGGCTGGGGTGTGTGTTTGCCCTGGGTGGCAGCATCGCCAGCGGCGCGCGGTTGATGCAACGCCCGTAGCCGCTGCCGCCAGTTACGCTGGAAATCTCCAGTGAATGTGGGGGCCAGCGCAGCCTGGCGGCAGCGGCTACAGGGGATGGTTTTTGATAGGGGTAGTGGCGTAAAGATGGCGTTAGGATATTATTTGGCTATCGCTCAACAGGGATAGTCTTATGCGAACGCTGCTGCTGGTGGCCTTGACCTCAGCCGTCCTTTCAGCCACTGCGATGGCCAAATCCTCATCCCCGACCGACGATGAGATTGCACGACGGATCATCACCGAATCGATTGCCACCTACCCCAGTGTCTGTGCGTGTCCTTACAACAGGGCGCGCAATGGCAGCAGTTGTGGGCGGCGCAGCGCCTACAGCAAGCCCGGTGGCTATGCGCCAATCTGTTACCGGGAAGATGTGTCGGATGAAGAAATTGCCCAATACCGCCGACGTGTCAATGGCTGACACGACACCTCACGACCCGACGTAGCCGCTGCCGCCAGGCTACGGTGCATCCTGGCGGTGTCAGTTCAGGTGAGCCTTGAGCTCCTGGCCTGCCTGGCGCATGGCCGCCTTGACCTCGGGGATGTTGCTCAGCGGGTTGAGCAGGCCGTAGTCATGGATCATGCCGTTGTAGCGCACCGCCGTCACGTCCACCCCAGCCGCGTCCAGTTTGCGGGCGTAGGCTTCGCCTTCATCGCGCAACACGTCCAGGCCGGCGGTCTGCACCAGTGCCGGTGGCAGGCCCTTGAGCTGTTCAAGGCTGGCACGCAGCGGCGAGGCGTGGATCTCGGCGCGCTGGGCGGCGTCGGTGGTGTAGCTGTCCCAGAACCAGGTCATCATGTTCTTGGTCAGGAAATGCCCCTGGGCATATTGCTGGTACGACGCATCATCGAAGTTGGCGTCGGTCACCGGCCACAACAGTAGCTGGAAGCGCAGTTTGGGCGTGCCCTGTTCCTTGGCCATCAGGCTGACCACCGCGGCCATGTTGCCCCCCACACTGTTGCCGGCCACCGCCAGGCGCTTGCCGTCCACACCAATCTGCTTGCCGTGCTCGGCTACCCAGCGGGTGGCGGCGTAGGCCTGATTGATGGCGGTAGGGTAGTGCGCTTCGGGCGACGGGGTGTAGTCCACATACACCGCTACGGCGCCGGAATTCACCACCAGGTCATGAATCAGGCGAGCGTGGGTCGGGTAGTCGCCCAGCACCCAGCCACCGCCGTGGAAGAACATGAACACGGGCAGATCGCCCTTCACCTTGGCGGGCCGCACGATGGTCAGCTTGATGGCCTGGCCATCGACCTGGATGGTCTTGTTGCTGACGTCCGTGCCGGACAGATCAACCTTCACCGAGTTTTGCGCGCCGGTCAGTACGGCACGGGCGTCCTTGGGGCTCAGCTGTTCGATCGGCGTGCCGCCACCCGCGTTCAGGGCATCCAGGAACGCCTGGGTCTGGTGTTCGGCGCCGGTGTCGTCGGCGGCGAAAGCGTTGCCGATGGACAGGGCCAGCAGGGAAGCGGTGAGGGTTTTGCGCAGGGTCATGGTGTTGTTCCTTCAAAGTGTCGTTAAGTGAAGTGCGGCGTTGTTCGCGGCATGGGGGCTACTTTACGGAGGATCCATGAATGGGACAATTGCATGCATTTGAGAATCATTGATTCTATTTTGGGGACAATGTAGCCGCTGCCGCCAGGCTGCGCTGGCCGGTGGGACTCCTGGAAATCCGCAGCGAGGCACAGGGCCAGCGCAGCCTTCGGCAGCGGCTACGGTTTGTCGTATTACATGAAGGAAATTTCCCAAAGTTTTGTGGAAAATTCCGATGAGGCGTTTTCCTCTATCAACCACATGGCCACTTGGATACCTTCCCGTCCGAATACCCCAACAGGAGTGACTCCTCAGGTACATATTGAATTGATTGCCCCCACTGCCTGTTGGCAGGCTGGGCTAAAGTTTAAATTGCATTGGTGCCTGATTGTGTTTGCACACTCCTTACAACGATTCGGGGGGTCTATGACATCCAACAGTTTCCAGAATGAAATTCCCAAGGCCAGGGTCAATATCAAACTTGACCTGCATACCGGCGGTGCCCAGCGCAAAGTGGAGTTGCCGTTGAAATTGCTGGTGCTGGGTGACTTCAGCAACGGCCATGAGCAGCGGCCGCTGGCCGGGCGCGGCAAGCTGGACATCAACAAAAACAATTTCGACAGCGTGCTGGGCCAATACGCGCCCTGCGTGAAGATGGTACTGCCAGATACGCCAGACAGCCCTGGCGATACCGCCATTGATTTGAAGTTTCAGTCCATCAAGGATTTTGAGCCCGAACAAGTGGCACGGCAAATACCGCACTTGCGCGCGTTATTGGCCATGAGGAATTTGTTACGAGACCTTAAATCCAATTTGCTCGATAACGCCACGTTTCGACAGGAGCTGGAGCGCATTCTCAAGGACAGCGCTTTAAGTAACGAGTTACGTCAGGAACTGGCTGCATTGGCGGCTCCGCAACAGAGCTGATTATTCCTTATTGTTTTGCAGGATGTAACTTCAATGTCAACGCCCCATTCTTCCGCATTATCCAGCGGCGGCCCGGTGTCGCTCCAGGAAAACCCCAGCGTCTATACGTCGCTGCTGGCAAAGATCGATCTCAGTCCCGTTGCCGCACTGGGCGGGATCGAAGTGTTTCAGCATATGGACGCGCTGTCCGAGGCCACCGCCGATGAGCGCGTGACGGCGGCCGTCAGTGTGTTCCTCGACCTGCTGCAGCAGTCCTCGCGTACCGTCGAGCGTCTGGACCGGGCGCTGCTGGATGAACACATTGCCACTTTGGACCAGCAGATAAGCCGTCAACTGGACCAGGTGATGCACCATCCGGACTTTCAGCGCGTGGAGTCCACCTGGCGCGGGGTGAAGTCGCTGGTCGACCAGACCGATTTTCGCCAGAACGTGCGCATCGAACTGCTGGACGCCAGCAAGCAGCACCTGATTCAGGACTTCGAGGACGCCCCCGAAATTGCCCAGAGCGGGTTGTATTGGCACACCTACACCCTGGAATACGACACCCCGGGCGGCGAGCCCATCGCCGCCGCCATCTGCGACTACGAATTCGACCGCAGCCCCCAGGACATGGCGTTGCTGCGCAACCTGTCCAGTGTCGCGGCGGCGGCCCACATGCCGGTCATCAGTGCCGTGGGCCCCGCATTTTTCGGCAAGCAGACCATGGAGGAAGTGGCGGCCATCAAGGACATCGGCAACTATTTCGACCGTGCCGAATACACCAAGTGGAAAGCCTTTCGCGACAGCGACGATGCCCGTTACATCGGCCTGACCACACCACGGGTGTTGGGCCGCTTGCCCTACGGCCCGGACACGGTCCCGGTGCGCAGCTTCAACTACATCGAAAGCGTCAAAGGCCCCGACCACCACAAATACCTGTGGACCAACGCCTCGTTCGCCTTTGCCGCCAACATGGTCAAGAGCTTTATCCGCAACGGCTGGTGCGTGCAGGTGCGCGGTCCGCAGTCCGGCGGGGCGGTCAGTGGCCTGCCCATCCACCTCTATGACCTGGGCACTGGCAGCCAGGTGAAGATCCCCTCCGAGGTGATGATCCCCGAGACCCGCGAGTTCGAGTTCGCCAACCTGGGGTTCATCCCCCTGTCGTACTACAAGAACCGTGATTACGCCTGTTTCTTCTCCGCCAACTCCGCGCAGAAACCGGCGCTGTACGACACCCCCGACGCCACCGCCAACAGCCGTATCAATGCGCGCCTGCCGTACATCTTCCTGCTCTCGCGCATCGCCCATTACCTGAAACTGATCCAGCGCGAAAACATCGGCACCACCAAGGACCGGCGCGTGCTGGAAGTGGAACTCAACAAGTGGGTCAGCGGCCTGGTGACCGAAATGACCGACCCCGGTGACGACCTGCAAGCCTCACACCCGCTGCGCGACGCGCGGGTCACGGTGGAAGACCTGCACGACAACCCCGGTTTCTTCCGCGTCAAGTTGTACGCCGTGCCGCATTTCCAGGTGGAAGGCATGGACGTGAACCTGTCGCTGGTTTCGCAGATGCCCAAGGCCAAGGCCTGAACCCGTCCAAGGACCTGACACCATGAAAATAGACCGTCCCGCATGGGCCACGGGGGTGTTGCTCTCACCCCAGCAATTCCAGCAACAGGCGCGCTGGGAGGCCTGGAGCAATGAAAACCTGGCTCGCCTGCAATGGGTGCACCCCTGGGGTGTATTGGCCGCCGAATTCGATCCCGACGCGCTGCGCCTGGGCAAGCTGCACGCCACGCGCATTCAGGCCAGGCTGCCAGATGGCACGTTGATCGACACCGATACAGCCGATGCACTGCCACCGGCGCAGGCGCTGTCCACGCTGCTGGCCGACGTCGGTCAGAGCGCGACCCTGGTGTTGGCGTTGCCACTGGAAAAAGCCAACGGTCGCAATTGCCTGCCTTCAGCCGAACGCGCCAACTACCCGACGCGATACCGGCAAAGCTGGAAGCAGGTCCAGGACCTGTACGGCGACGAGGTGGAGTCTGTGGCCGTGCTGGAGCACGACCTCAGCCTGCGCCTGAGCACCAGCGGCACCGGCGAGTACGTCACCTGCCCGCTGGCGCGGCTGGTGCAGGACAGTCAGGGCGGCTGGGTGCTGGACCCAGGCTTCGTGCCGCCTTTGCTCAGCCTGGCTGCGCACCCGGGGTTGGTGGCGCAACTGGACAACCTGTTGACCCAGCTGTCAGCCAAGCGTGAACGCCTGATGGGCATGCGCCGCGAGTGCAACCAGCGCATGGCCGACTTTGCCGTGGCCGATGTGTCGCTGTTCTGGCTGCTCAACGCACTCAACACTTACCAGCCGGTGCTGGCTGACCTCATCCAGTATCCGGCGCGCCATCCCGAGCAGGTGTATGGCGAGCTGGCGAAGCTGGCGGGTGCGCTGCTGACCTTCTCCCTGGACCATGACATTGAGCAGATACCGGCGTATCGGCACGACGACCTCGGCTCGGTATTGCCGACCTTGATCAAGGTGATCTCGACGCTGCTGGAGGCCAGCCTGCCATCGCGGGTGGTCACCCTGGACCTGCGTGAAACCGCCCCCAACCACTGGCAGGCACGGCTGGATGACCCGCGCCTGCGCGAACCCGGCGCCGCCGATTTCTACCTGTCGGTGCGCTGCCGCTTGCCGGCCGCGCAGGTGCAATTGCAGTTTCCGCGCCTGTGCAAGGTGGGCGCGCCGGACGAGGTCAGGCAACTGGTCAACGCGGCCCTGGACGGCGTGCCGCTGCAAGCCCTCAGCCACGTGCCCGCGGCCATCGCATTGCGCCTGGAAAACCAGTATTTCGCCTTGGATCTTGGCCACCCCAAGGGGCAGGCCGTGCTGGCTGAGGGACTGTGCGCGTTCTACGTGCCCAGCACCTTGACCGAAGCGCAGCTGGAACTGTTCGCGGTACTGCGCACATGAGCCCCTTGCAGATGAAGGCCGATGCCGCAGCGATGGACATCGATCAGGTGCTCCAGGACAGCTACCTGCTGGTGGTGCAGTTACGCAACGGTAGCATGCCCGTCGAGGTGCAGCAGTTGCGTGAGCGCTGCGCTGCGCAAGTGGTCAGCGTGCGCGAACAGTTGCAGGGCGCAGGCCTGAGCCAGGCCAATATCGAGCGCATCAGCTACGCGCAATGCGCCTTGCTGGATGAAACGGTGCTGCACGTCGCCACCGAGGACGAGCATGACGCGTGGGCCGGCGAGCCGTTGCAGGCGCGCTTCTTCAATCGCCATCAGGCAGGCGACTTCCTTTATGAGGAACTGCGCGAAGTGCTGCGCCAGCCTGCGCCTGACCTGCAGGTACTGACGGTCTATCACCGGGTGCTGATGCTGGGTTTTCGAGGGCGTTATCACGCCATTGATGCGCCGGAGCGCGAGCAGCTTCAGGCGGCATTGGACGAGCTGATCATGCCTTTGCAGGTGTGCAAGCCCCTGACGACACGGCTGGGCACCCACGCCCGATTCAGGTATGGCAGCCGGTCACTGGTCCTGCACGCGGTAGGGGCTGGCGCATTGCTGGCGGTCGCGTGGTGGGGGCTGAACCATTGGCTCGCCAGTCAAGCGGCCGGGCTCATGGTGGGACCTGCGTGAGGGGGTGTCCATGATCCGCACCTTGTGGCGCTGGATGGCCCGTCGTCATGCCGTCTGTGTGGCGCTGGGCAAGCCCGACGCCTTGCCACCGCCCGGTTACCGGCAGCCTGTTGTACTGGTCTGCGGCGACGGTCAGCCAGCCCTGTTTGGCGCTTCGCCGGACGTACCATCCGTCACCGATCAGGCCTGCTATGTGCCGGTACCGCGTGTGAAGAACCTGCCGGCGGTGGTGGCCGATCTGCGCACCTTGCGTCCCGGCTGGGCGGGGCAACTCAGCGTTCTGTTGGTCGTCAACCCCGGCGAGCACCAGGACACGGTCAGCCTGGCGGGCCGACTTCGCGCCTTCGGTCATCAGCTCGCCCTGGCACGCCGGGGCGGGCAGCCGCTGCCAGTGACCGTGGCCGGCTACGTGCCTGCTGCCCATTGTGCCGGGCCCTGGTTTTGCTGGGAGGCAGGCCAGCCCAGCCCCTGGGTACTCGAGGGCGCCAGCCGGGCCGATCTGATCGCTTGGCAGCGGCAGGTGACGGACACCACTGCACGCACGGCGCGGTTGCATGCCGCGGTGCAGCTTGAATGCGCAGCGCGGTGGCTGCATGAGCGCGTCCTGGTTCACGTCGATGCCCGGGTGGCGACCTGCGCCGTGATGCTGGTCGCGGCAACACCGCAGCAGCAGCCCGGCAACCTGTGGCAGCAGTGGCTGCACCAGCGCACGGGGTTGGTTCAGGCAGCGACAGGGCACGCTGCCGGGCCGTCGCACTGGCCGTTCCCCGATCCCGTGGTGCAGCAACTGCCGGTCAGCGTGCGTCGTGTGCCGCCTGCGGTGATGGTGGCCCTGTGGCTGTTTACAGGGGGCTCGCTGCTGGCCATGGGGCATACCGCCTGGCAGAGCCGGTGGCTGCCCGCGCCGGCCATGGTCCAGGCGCAGCCTCAGCCCATCGCTCCCACAGCCCACCCCCTGCGCCTGGACAGCCTGTCGCTGTTCGCCAGCGGCAGTGCGCAACTCAAGCCGCAGGCTACCCAGGTGCTGGTGGGTGCGTTGCTGGACATCAAGGCCGGGCAGGGCGGTTTGATCGTGGTCACCGGGCACACCGATGCCACGGGCCACCCCGACAGCAACCAACGCCTGTCGGTGGCCCGCGCCGAAGCGGTGCGCGACTGGATGCAGACCATTGGCGGCATGCCCGCCCACTGTTTCGCGGTGCAGGGCTTCGGCGCCAGCCAGCCCATCGCCAGCAACGACACCGAATCCGGACGCGCCGCCAACCGGCGCGTCGATATCCGCCTGGTCCCGGAAGGGGAGGCCTGTGGGGCCTTCACCCAGGAGTCAGGCCAACAACCTGTGCCGCCCGTGGCGGCCAATTCTTGAGGAGTTACACATGGCTATCCCTGTTTACCTGTGGCTGAAAGACGATGGCGGCGCCGACATCAAGGGCTCCGTCAACGTACAAAGCCGAGAAGGCAGCGTCGAGGTCGTCGCCCAGGACCACAAGCTGTACATCCCCACCGATGACAACACCGGCAAATTGACCGGTGCACGTATCCACACGGCGTTCAAATTCACCAAGGAAATCGACGCCAGCAGCCCCTACCTCTACAAGGCCGCCAGCACCGGCCAGACCCTCAAGACGGCGGAGTTCAAGTGGTACCGCATCGACGATGCCGGCCAGGAAGTGGAGTACTACAACACTAAATTGGAGAACGTGAAGGTGGTGACCGTCGCGGCAAAGATGCATGACGTGAAAGACCCCGCCAAGGAAAAGCACAACCACCTGGAGGAGGTGGAGCTGCGCTACGAGAAGATCACCTGGACCTACAAGGACGGCAACATCATCCATTCCGACTCCTGGACGGAGCGCCAGACCGCCTGATGCCCATGACCCGGCAAGCTGCGGCTTGCCGCTGCCTGGTGTGCAGGGTTGAGCGTCCGTTCGCGGGCGTTCAGCCAAGCACATCGCCCCGTTTCCAGAACAAGGACGTACCCGCCATGGTACCCGTTGCCACCCAATTGCTGCGCCGCCTCAACCCCCACTGCGCCCAGGCGCTCAGTGCTGCAGCGTCACTGTGCCAAAGCCGCGCCCACGGGCACATTACCCTGGAGCACTGGCTGCTCAAACTGCTGGAGCAGGATGAGGGCGACCTGACCCTGATTGCCCGCCGCCATGCCTGCGATATGGACGCGCTGTGGGGCGGCCTGCTCGATCACCTGCAGCGTCTGCCGCGCAGCGTGCAGGTCAAGCCGCAGCTGTGCGAGCGTCTGCAACAACTGATCCGCGACGCCTGGTTGCGCGCGTCCCTGGAAGGCAACGTCGAGCACCTGCGCTCGGTGCATGTGCTGGCCGCGCTGATGGACACCCCGACGTTGCTGGCCTGCGACGCCCTGTGGCCGTTGCTCAGCCTGGGGCAGGCGCAATTGCAACAGTTGCAGCCCTGGCTGGATCAGGCTTCGGTGGAGCGCTGCGCGGCGCAAGCGTCACCCGTGTTCACCGATGCGCCAGCCCGCGACGCGGTCCTGGATCGGTTCACCCACGACCTCACCGCCAAGGCGCGGCAAGGGGGCATCGACCCGGTGTTCGGCCGTGACAACGAGATTCGTCAGGTCATCGATATCCTCAGCCGTCGGCGCAAGAACAACCCGCTGCTGGTGGGCGAGCCCGGCGTGGGCAAGACCGCCCTGGTCGAAGGGCTGGCCCTGCGCATTGCCGATGGCAATGTGCCCGACAGCCTCAAGCCGGTCAGCGTGCGCACCCTGGACCTGGGTTTGCTGCAAGCTGGGGCAGGGGTGAAGGGCGAGTTCGAACAGCGGCTCAAGCAGGTGATCGAAGCCGTACAGCAATCGCCTGTGCCTGTACTGTTGTTTATCGACGAGGCTCACACCCTGATCGGCGCCGGCAACCAGGCAGGTGGCGCCGATGCGGCCAACCTGCTCAAACCGGCCCTGGCCCGTGGCGAGTTGCGCACCATCGCCGCCACCACCTGGTCGGAATACAAGCAGTATTTCGAGCGCGACGCCGCCCTGGAGCGCCGCTTCCAGCGCGTGGCCGTGGAGGAGCCGGACGACCCAGGCGCCTGCCTGATGCTGCGCGGCCTGAAAGATCGCTACGCGCGTCATCATGGCGTCCACATCCTCGACGCCGCCGTGCAGGCTGCGGTTAGCCTGTCGCGTCGCTACCTCAGTGGCCGCCAGCTACCCGACAAGGCGGTCGACCTGCTGGATACCGCCAGTGCCCGTGTGCGCATCAACCTGGACTGTGAGCCCCAGGCGCTGGTGCAGCTCAAGGCCAGGCTCGAGGCCCTGATGCTGGAGCGCCAGGCCCTGGAAGACGACGCCCGCCTGCATGGCTTCAATATCGACGAGCGCCGCGACACCCTTGACGCCCAGTACGATGAACTGCTGGACCAGCAACTGCGATTGCAGGCGCAGTACCAGCAAGAGCAGGCCTTCAGCCAACGACTGCTTGCCGCGCGCCAAAGCGAGCCGCTGGACCGCGCCGTCTGCAACGATTTGCTGGGCTGGCTGGTGGCCACCCAGGGCGAGCAACCGTTGCTGTCGCTGGAGGTCGGCGTGCGCAACGTCGCTGAAGTGGTGGCCGACTGGACCGGCGTGCCCCTGAGCAGCCTGCTCAAGGATGAACAGGCCAGCCTGTTGGCGCTGGAACAGCAACTGGGCCAGCGCGTCATTGGTCAGGCGCCGGCCCTCGAAGCCCTGGCCCAGCGGTTGCGCGCCGCCAAGACCGGTCTTGCGCCGGAGGATGCGCCGCTGGGCGTGTTCCTGCTGGTGGGCAGCAGCGGCGTCGGCAAGACCGAAACGGCCCGGGCCCTGGCGGACGTGCTGTTTGGCGGTGAAAAGTCGCTGATCACCCTCAACCTGTCCGAGTACCAGGAGCCCCACACCGTCAGCCAACTCAAGGGTTCGCCACCGGGGTATGTCGGCTACGGGCAGGGTGGGGTGCTGACCGAAGCCGTGCGCCAGCGTCCCTACAGCGTGGTGCTGCTGGACGAGGTGGAAAAGGCCCATCGCGATGTGCTCAACCTGTTCTACCAAGTGTTCGATCGCGGCTTCATGCGTGACGGTGAAGGGCGCGAAATCGACTTCCGCAACACCGTCATCATTATGACCTCCAACCTGGGCAGCGATCCATTGCAAGCCCTGTTGCAGGCCCAGCCTGACGCCACCGACAGCGATCTGCACCGCCTGCTGCACCCTCTGTTGCGCGATCATTTCCAGCCCGCGCTGCTGGCGCGCTTCCAGACCCTGATCTACCGCCCGCTGGGTGCCGAGGCCCTGAGCCGCATCGCCGCGCTCAAGCTCGGAAAACTGAGCCAGCGACTGCACCGCCACTACGGCCTGGGCTGCCAACTGCAGCCAGGCCTCACCGACGCCCTGGCCGCCGCCTGCCTGCTGCCCGACAGCGGCGCACGCACCCTCGACACCCTGCTCAACCAGCAGATCCTGCCCGTGCTTAGCCAGCAACTGCTGCAACGCCAGGCGGCGGGCCCGCGTGCCCGTGGGGTGACGCTGGGGTACAGCGAAGAGGAGGGGGTGACGATGCATTTTGAAGAAGTAGAGGAAAACCAGGCATGAGCGTGAGCATCCCCATGGGGCCGTTTTTTGACCACAGCCGACATCGGCTCACGGTGTACAACTGTAAGGCGCCGATTGATGTGCTGGCGTTCGAGGGTGAGGAGCGGTTGAGCCAGTGCTTCAAGTACCGCATCGAATTCACCAGTGCGGTGCAGGACATTCCGGCCGAAGACATCCTGGGCCATGAGGCCTACTTCAGCTTGTATCCGCTACCGCAGAAGCCGCTGTATCGCGGCATGCAGGTGCCTGCGCCGGTACCGTTGCGCAAGGTGCATGGGGTGATCACGGAGTTCAAGCGCTTGTCTTCGTCGCGCGATGAGGCGCGCTACGAGGTGGTGTTGCAACCGCGCCTGGCTTTGTTGGGGCGCGGTCGTGAGTACCGCCTCTATCAGCAGCAGTCGGTGCCGGAGATTGTCGAAAGCATCCTGCGCAGCCGGCATGGTTATCTGGGGCAGCATTTTCTGTTTGACCTGTTGTACGAGTATCCGCGGCGGTTGCAGGTGATGCAGTACGGCGAGAGTGATCTGGCCTTTATTGAACGGCTGCTGGCCGAGGTGGGGATCTGGTATCGCTTTGGGACTGACGAGCGCCTGAATATCGGGGTCTTGGAGTTTCATGATGAACAGCGGTTTTACCGGTTTGACGTGGAATTGCCGTGCCGTTCGGAGTCGGGCTTATCGAGTGGTGAGCAGGACGCTGTCTGGCAATTGCAGTCGCATCATCAGGTGGTCGAGAAGCACATTCATGTTCGTACCTATGACCCGAACGATGTCTACGCGAAGCTTGAGGGGGATATCGATCAGACGCGTGGAGCCACGACGACCTACGGCGATGCTCACCATGTCGGCGATGCGTTTACGGCCATGGGTGACCGGTACGCCTTTCGGCATGAGCAGGAGCCGGAGACCGGAATCGGCCTGGCGCGGTTGCATCATGAGCGGTATCTCAATGACCGGACCCGGCTGAGTGGGACCACCAGTAGCCCCATCCTCGCGCCGGGCCAATGCCTGACGCTGAAAGGCGACGCGCCAGCGGCGTTTGCGCCGGGCGCGGTGATCGTCGGGCTGACCACCCGGGCGGCGCGGGACAGCAGCTTTATAGCCTGCTTTACCGGTATGCCCTACGACCGCGATGTGTGCTTCCGTCCGGCGCTCAAGCCCAAGCCGGTGATGGCGGGGACGGTGGCGGCGCGGATCTCCAGTGAGCAGCAGTACAACCAGTACGCCGATACCGACGAACAAGGCCGCTATCACGTGCGCTTCCTGTTTGACCGGGACACTTGGCCGTTAGGCCAGGAGAGCATATGGCTACGGTTGGCACGGCCGTATGCCGGCGATACCCATGGTTTGCACCTGCCGCTGATCGTGGGTACCGAAGTGGCGATCGCCTTCGAAAATGGTGACCCCGACAGGCCGTACATTGCCCACGCGCTGCACGACAGCGACCATCCTGATCACATCAACTACAAGAATGAAAAGCGCAACATCCTGCGCACGCCGGCCAACAACAAGCTGCGCATGGAGGACACGCGGGGTGAGGAGCATGTAAAGCTGGCGACCGAGCATGGTGGCAAGAGCCAGCTCAACCTGGGTCACGTTGTCGATTCCACGAAAAAGAAACGCGGTGCCGGGTTCGAGCTACGTACTGATGCCCACGGTGCCCTGCGCGCAGGTCAAGGTGTGTTCATCAGCGCCGATGCCCAACCGGAGGCTAACGGCCCGGTGCTGGACATGAAGGCCGCCGTCAATCGCCTCAAGGAGGCCGGTGAGCAGAGCTACAAACTGTCCCGCGAAGCCGAAGCTTGCGGCGCTGACCCCGCCGAAGTTCACCATCAGATGGCCCTGCTGCGCGAGGAAGTCGAGCAACTGCGCGGCGCGGTTGCCTTGATCAGCGCGCCCAATGGCATTGCCGTTACCAGTGGCAAGCACCTGCAACTGGCGGCGCAACAGAACCTGATTCTCAACGCAGGCGGCCAGGCGGACGTCAGCGTGGTGAAGCGGCTGTTTCTCGGGATCGGCGCGGGGTTGAGTGCGTTTGTCGACAAGCTGGGCATCAAGCTGATCGCCAACCAGGGACCGGTGAGTGTTCAGGCGCAGAACGACAAGCTGGAGTTGCTGGCTCGGCATGGGTTGGACATCACCAGTAGCGAGGATGAGATTCGTATTACGGCCAGGAAGCGAATCACGCTTAATGCGAATGGCAGTTACATCCAGATGGACCGCTACGGCATCGAAGCGGCCACGGAAGGCGAGATCAATCTGCGGTCGGTGTATTTCGCCTACCACAACGAAAAGTGTCGCAACGCGCCAACGTTGCCGGACCTGCCCACACCCAATAACCCGCCGTTTGAGTACAGCCAGCAATTTCAGTTGCTGCGGCCGGATGGGCAGATGCCGGTGGCCAATTCGCGGTATGTGATCAAGACGCATGATGGGGCGCAGGAATGGCGTGGGGTTTCCGATGAGGAGGGGCTGACTGAGCGGGTGTGGACGGTCGATGAGACGGATCTGTCGATCAGCTATGACCTGCCGGAGGAAGAGGAAGAAGAGGAGGAAGAGCGGCCTGAGGGTATTACCCTGCGGATCGGGCTGTTCTTTGATGGGACGGGGAACAACCTGCCCAACGCGGCAGCGGCTCAGCAGTGTCAACGTGAAGATGCAGAGTTGTTCGGCACAACGGGATTAGAGTTACTGATCAAGCAGTGCAAGAAACTTGGGTACGGGGAATATTCGGAAGGTCGGTTCAAGGCGGCGCCGGACAGTAGTTTCGGGAATACTGCAAGTAATGTAGCTCACCTTCTACGGCTTTACCCAGATGACACTGCCAGCAGTATTTCCGAGGACGCCGATATGGCATTTATGCCTGTTTACATCGAAGGGATCGGCACCCGTGCGGGAGATAAAGACAGTAATTACGGACAAGGCGTTGGTCGAGGTGAAACGGGTGTGGCGGCCCGGGTAAGAGAAGCCCCAGAAGCGATCGAAAAGCAGATGTTGAACTTTGTTTCCTCCAATCCAATGAAAACGATTCGCAGGATCGAATTCGACATTTTCGGATTTAGCCGAGGTGCAGCAGCAGCGCGTCATTGCGCAAATGAGTTGCTGAAGCCTGGGCGGGGTGTTTTCTGGGAAATTTTAAAGGGTGGGAGGTTGGGGATATTGCCTGGCTTTGAGCCCGCGAGCGATATCATTCTCAACTTTATAGGGCTGTTTGACACAGTTGCTGCCATTGCTGACCCATGGCGTGGCAATTTCGACATCACCGATGCGCGTAATCCAGGCGTTAACCTTTACTTGCCTCCAGGTTGTGCCCGAAAAGTGCTCCAGCTGACTGCGCGTGACGAAGTACGTTTGAACTTCGCGCTTAACAGCGTGAAGGAGGATCACCAAGAAATAGAATTGCCGGGGGTGCACTCTGACATCGGCGGTGGTTATTTGCCCATCGGACAGGAACGAATGTTGTTGACCCCACCCGCTCGCGTCCTGTTGGCACCCCACGAGAAGCTTGAGGACAGCACGGAGTGGCGGCAGGTCAATGAAAAGGTCCAAGCGTTACGCGCTACTGGTCTGGCCGGAGATGGCCAGATCTCTATTGCAAGGTGGGAAACGCCCCAGCCTCCCCGTGGTCGCTTCGGTGGTGGCACTGATCATTGGACAGCTATCACGCTGGATCGCTCGGTACGCGGTGAGTTGAGCCTGATTCCACTGCGGGTGATGCGTAATTTGGCGGTAGTCCATGGAGTGCCGTTCCAAGGGTTGGAGGATTACCCTGAGCTAGCCCTACCCGAGGAACTGGAAGCAGTCGCCGAACATATATTGGAGCTTGCTATGGCTGGTCAAGACGTACAGCTAGATAGTCATCAGCAGCGCTTGTTGGTCGCCCGTTATATTCATCAGTCGGCAAACTGGAATACACGCATGAGATTGGCAATAAATAAGCCGACTAAAAGCCGTAGGCGCAACGTTTATCCTCACAAGCCGCAAGAAGGGTACCCTCAATGAAGTATGTTGTATTGCTTTTGAGCCTGACCCTTTCACTAGGAGCTTGTAATGGTGGGCATATAAGTAACGGTAGGCCTATGCTTCCATATAAGTCTTGGTATGTCGGGCTTTCAGCGCCAAGATATATGGAGGTGTGGGTAGAGAGTGTCGATGTTATTGATCAGCTTGGCGAATTGTATTTCAATGTTTTTGGCGGTGTTGCGGGGTATGCCTCCCGTCCGGAAGACTGGAATAATGGGGTGGGGAAAACAATGCCGGTGAACAATGTTGATTTGCCTGAGCAAATCATATTGCGCTGGCAATCACTAGTGGAATCAAAAACCTATAGGGTCAATATCAATATCCCTAAGTGGGTTCGAGATGAAATGGTGAGGCCGACGCATATGTACTGCGTGCCTGCACAAAGAGATATGACCCTCTATCCGCATACGCTTACCTTGGGTATGGCGCCAGGAGGTATTGTTAAGGTTTGGGTAGGTGCTGGCTGCCTTGGATATAAAGAAGTGGGGCGTTTCCAAGCCGAAGTAGATCCGAATGGTCCTTACGGAGGAAAAACCAACGGACGATACAGGCCTATGAATCCTAGGAATAAAGATTATGTCGACCAATATGGAATTCCATACGGGTCTTGGTAAACCACAAGGTGTGGACAGAGCGTAACCAAAGTGAGGGTCAAACAATGCAACAAGTAAAAAACGCCAGCTCCACCCAACCGACTCGAACCGGCGTCACTCCCGTGACGTCATCAAAACCCACGCTCACCTGGATATCACCCGCCGACCACGACATATTCAGCCTCACCACCGACGCAGCACTGCCTGAGATCCTCTTCGAATTCGCCTCCAGTTTCACTGGCGAATACACCTGGACATGGACCCTGCAATGGGCAGCGAGAGTCTGTGGCCCTAATTACGGCCCGCGACAAGGGCGGTGCGTGAAACTCTTCCAAGAGTCGGAAAGCTTCACCTCCAGTGCAAAGCGTTGGCAATTCGAACTGGGCGGTAAAGTCCTGGGCGGCGTACTGACCGTGCAAGTCAAGGTCGATAACGAAGTGTTGTCACGGTCCGTACTGATCAAGGGGCAGAACCCTTCTCAACAGCAAATCCGCGATTATATCGACACCCTGGATGAACTCAGCGACTTTGACGACATGTTTGCCTCGGAAATCAAACAACGCCATTTCAGCGATCTCGACGACGAGCCCGTCGTAACGTTGGATCAGCGTTATGGCATTACCCACATGGCCCATTGGATGCCGTCCTACGAGCAAGCCTGGAACTGGAAGGCCAATGTGCTGGCCGGCAGTGAGGCTTTCCAGGAAAAAGTATTGATCGCCAGGGATTACCTGAGTCTGGAAGGTTATGCCTATACGGAAGAGCAACTACGCAACGAAACATTGAGCCGTTGGCGGGGCGGTATTTTTTATCGTTGGGATCGGGTGAACCGGGAATGGGTCCCCCGCAAGAAGCTGATCGATAACATTGCCTTAGCCAAAAGCGCGGCACTGCACAGCGAACTTTCCAGTGATCCGGAATCACCCGTCCATGAGCCGGGCGGTGGCCTGCTGGATAAGGGATGCTGCGCTGATTATGTGGCTGATAAATAAAGCACGCAGCAGCAATTAAATACTAAAAACAAGGAATGCATATGCAAGACATTATTCGCAACGGTGACAAAACCAGCAGTGGCGGCACTGTACTCGCCGGTTCCAGCACCATGGTGTTTGGCGGTATCGGGGTGGCACGGGTAGGGGACCCGGTCAGTTGTCCGGTGCATGGCTTCACCGCCATCGGCCAGGGGCACGAAAGCTTCACTGACAACGGGGTGCCGGTGGCCTTTGATGGGCATGCGTGCGACTGCGGTTGCACCCTGATTTCGTCCTTTCCTGATGCGAGCGTGCGTTGATCATGGCCATCCGACTGGACAAGTTGCCGCCCCCGGCACTTCGCCCGGCAGCGCCCAACGCCCTGCGCTGGGCGGCGTTGTTGGGCGTGCTGTTATTGGTGGGGCTGGCAAAGGCGAATCATCTGGCGACGCAAACACAGGAGCAGGACTGGCGCAGTTTCATCGGGTTTGCAGTAGTACTGCCGGTGTTGCTGTGGAGCCTGTGCTTTTTTACCCGCACCCTCATTTACGTGGGGCAGCGCGGTATGGCTGACGGCTGGGATTCGGCGCTGGATGAGCGTCGAGCACGGTTGATGCGCTTTGGCCGCAGGTCGCAGCAGGTGCTGGCGGTCAGCTGGTACACCGCGCTGCATGAACCGGATGACGGGGATGGCCGTAAACAGTTGGGTGTGATGCTCAACGACCAACCGTCTCTCAAAGCTCAAACCATAAGGGACGGTGCACTCTCGTTGCGCCACACTCGCCTGCAGGGCGAATCGGAGGGGCCTGAGGAAGCTTTACTACAAGCCATGCAAACCCTCCTCACCGACCTGGCCCCCACCCTGGCCAAACTGCCCGCCGACACCCCCCTGGCCGTCCTCCTGGAACTCAACACCACCGCCGCCCCCGAGTTGCTGCAACACCTCTGGCAAACCGCCTGGGCTACCAGTGGCATCGGCCATCCCATCGAAACCCTGGACGGCAGCGGCCTGTCGGTAGTCGACGAATGGCTGGACCAGCGCATCGACGACCCGGCGCTGCTGTTGGTCATCGCGCTGCAAGTCGCGCCGCCGCACCCCGAAGGCACAGGCGAGGCCGCCGTCGGTGTGTTGCTGGGCAACCGCCTGACCCAGGCCACGCTGCCGCCCATTGCCTACCTGCACCGGCCGCAGCAGGAGCGTGGCGCGGGTCAGGCGTCATTGGCCGAGGCTGCCCGGCAAGCGCTGGACTGGGTGCCGCTGCCGGCGATCGACATTGAGCGCACCTGGTGCACGGGGATCGTCGCCCAGCGCTCGGTGGCCCTCAACCGCGTCATCAAGGACTTGGCGCTTACGCCTGACCAGCGCCCGTGCTGCCCCGATGCCTTGCTCGGTAATACGGGCCTCGTCGCGCCGTGGCTGGCGGTCGCAGCCGCCACCCAGGCGATCACCTGCGGCGCAGGGCCGCAATTCATTTTCAGTGGCGAGGGCCCCGTGAATACGCGGCTCTGGTGCTCGGCAGTCATGCCGGGGCCGTCACCTCTGCGTTAGGAGCACAGGATGCATATTCCACGCTCGACAGGCGCGCTGACCCTGGTCAGCACGCTGTTGGTGATTGTCATGACCGCGACGGCGGTGCTCTGGTACTTCCCCCAGTGGCTGGACAGCGAGCAGGGCGTCGAGCGCTGGCTGATGCTGGCGGCCATTGGCACGGTGCTGGTGTTGCTGGCGACCAGCTGCAAGCTGTTTGGCGACAAGCAGGGGCGCAGTGTGCTGGCCGAGATGGCGGCCGATGACCACATCAGGCTGCCGCGGCCACTGGTTGCGCCGCCGTCGACCGCAGCCCATGACGCCAGGGCCTACTTGCGCGAACACTACGGTTGGCGCTGGCGCGGCAAGGTGCGGTTGATACTGGTTTTGGGCGAGGCTGAGCAAGTCAACGCCGTGGCGCCGGGCCTGGCCGTTGATGAGTGGCAGGAATGCAGTGGCACGCTGTTGCTGTGGGCCGGCAGTTGCGCAGGCATGGCGCCGCAGGCGGTGGCCGGGCAGCTCAAGGCGCTGCACCGTCGGCGCCCTTTCGATGCCATTGTCTGGCCGTTGACCCAGGGGCAGCGTGGCGATGACAAGGCCATGGGCAACGGTGCCCGCCACCTGCGCGACCTGACCCATGCGTTGCGCTGGCAGGCGCCGTTGTACCTGTGGCAGGTGTGCAGCAGCGGTTGGTCGCAGGCAGGGCGCGAAGTGGCCTCCGTGGGCTGCCTGCTGCCCGCGCCGACCCGTGACGCGGACGTGGCTGCTGCACTGACGGCGCTGGTGGCGCCGCTGAATCAACAGGGCATCGAGCAGATGCGCCTGGACAGCCGTCACGACTTCCTCTATCGCCTGGGTGGGGACTTGCACGCTGTTGGTATCGAGCAGTGGTGCAAGACGCTGGCGCCCTTGCTGCCCGCGTTCGCCCGAGGCGCACCGTTGCGCGGCCTGCAGTTCAGCCTGGCGCGCGATGACGACGCGGCGCCCAGGGTGGGGCACTTGTTACAGCTTGACCCGGCCTGGGCTCAGGTGCTGGAAGACCGTGTGGCCGGCAAGCGGGCAGGCTGGCATGCGGTACGACTGGCCAGCGTAGGCTTCATGATGGCGGCCTTGGTGATGTTGGCAGGGGTGGTGATCGCTTTCTCCAGCAACCGCAACCTGCTTGAACAGGCGAACACCGCACTGACTCAGCCCGGCACGGACTTGCAACGGCTGGTAGCAATCACCCGGCAGCTGGATCGCCAGGGCGTGCGGGGTGCCCCTTGGTACCAGGGGCTTGCCTTGAACCCTGCGCCGCAACTGCGCCAGGCCCTGTGGCCGCGCTACGAGCAGCTTGCCTTGCCGCTCTTGCGCGATGCCGCAATGCTGCAACTGCAAAGCCGGCTGCGCACGGCTTTGGCCCTCCAGCCCGGTAGCGACACCCAGCCCGCCCATGAGGCGCTGAAAGCCTATTTGATGATGGCCAACCCGGCACGGGTGGAGCCAGGGTTTCTTGCGCAAAAGATGGCACAGTTCCAGGCGCCGCCCGGGGTCGGACCGGAGGAGTGGGGCACCTATGCATCGACACTGTGGCAGTTCTACGCCGAGCAACTGCCGCGCCACCCACAGTGGGCCATCGCCGCAGACGCCAACCTGACGGTGCGCACCCGCCAGTTGTTGCTGGCTGAACTGGAGCGGCGCAACAGTGAGACAGCGCTTTACACCCAGGTGCTGGAGCAGGCCGGACGTTTCCCGGCGCTCAGTATGGCGCAGATGGCGGGCAGCACGGCGTTGTTCGACAGCGCCAGTGCCGTGCCTGGCGCCTTCACGCGCCAGGCGTGGGAAGGGCAGGTGCGCGACGCCATCGAGCAGACCGCGCAAGCGCGCCGGGAGGCTGTCGACTGGGTGCTGGGCGAGCCACCTGCAAATCATGCTGACCGCGTCTCGGCCGACGCGCTTCAGGCACGGCTCACGGCGCGCTATTTTCGAGATTTCGGCAAGGCCTGGCTCAGGGCGCTGAACGCGGTGAGCTGGCGTTCCGTCAGCACGCTGCCCGAAGCGGTCGAGCAACTGGCGCTGGCCGGCGACGCCAGCCAGTCACCACTGCTGGCGTTGCAGCAAACCCTGGCGTATCAAGGGCAGACCGATCCACAACGCTTGGCCACCGTGTTCGGCCCACTGGTGAAACTTGCGGACAGTGAGCTGCCCGGCTACCTGTCCGCGATCACGTCCGCGCGGCTGGCGTTGCAACAGTCGGCTAATGCCCGCGACCCGCAGTCCCAGGCGCAGGCCATGGCCCAGTCGGTGTTGCAGGGCCAGGCCAGCGGCCTGAGCCAGGCGCACGAGCAGGGCCGCCTGCTGGCTGCCAACCTGGGTCGGCAGTGGCAGGGCCTGGGCCAGGCGCTGTTCGTGGAGCCCCTGGAACAGGCGCGCCAGTTGCTGCTGCAGCCCTCGGCCGGCGGCCTGAACCGCCAGTGGCAGCAGACCATCGTCGCCCACTGGAACGCTGCTTTCGGCGGTCGTTATCCGTTCGCGGCCACCGACAGTGATGTCTCGCTGGCCATGTTGGGCCAGATGATTCGCGCCGATACCGGGCGCATCGAACAATTCCTGCGTGCCGAGCTTGATGGCGTGGTGCGCAAGCAGGGCGGCCGCTGGGTGCTCAACCCCCGCCATCCGCAGGACGTGCGCGTGAACCCGCAGTTTCTGCAGGCCATCAATCAGCTCAGCCACCTGGCCGATGTGCTCTACACCGACGGTGGCATGGGCCGCGGTTTCGATCTGCGGGCCAAGCCGGTGCGCGACGTGGTGCAGACCACCTTCATCCTGGACGGTGAGCGCCAGCACTATTTCAACCAGAAAGAGCGTTGGCAACGCTTCCGGTGGCCGGGCCGCGGCGACCAGCCGGGCACGCGCCTGACCTGGACCAGCGTGCACACCGGCGAGCGCCTGTTCGGTGAATACCCGGGGCCGTGGGGCTTGATCCGCCTGCTGGAGCAGGCCCGGGTGACAGCGCTGGACGACAGCGGCACGCAGTTTCGCATTGTGCTGACGGCGCCCGATGGCTTACCGCTGACCTGGCACTTGCGCACCGAACTGGGTGCCGGACCTTTGGCCGCCCTGACGCTGCGGGGCTTTACCCTGCCGCGTGAGGTGTTCCTGGCCGACGATGATCCCCTCGCCGCAGGGGAAGACAAGGGGAGTACGTCATGAGCCTGAACACCTTGATCACCACTTGGCTGGGCGATCGCCCACCCTTGCCGCTGGCCCGGCAACAGGCCAGTGCGTGGGCCGCCTGGCTGCGGCCCATCGACGGGCTGAACCCGGTGGGCGAAGACCCGGCCTACCACGACGAATTTCAGCGCCTGCGCGAGGAGGTCAACCGGCTGTCCGGCGCGGACACAGAACAGGTTGCCCGCCTGGCCGAGCAGTTGTCGCTGCACACCTGCAAAGACCTGCGCGTGATCACTTACTGGCTATGGGCGCGCCAGCAGCGCAACGGCCTGGCGGGCCTGGGCGATGGCCTGAGCCTGCTGGCAGCCCTGGTGGAGCGCTTTGCCACGCAAGTATTGCCGGCGCGGCCCAACAGCCGCAAGGCAGCGCTGGAATGGCTGGCGGGCAGCAAGGTGCTGGACGGCCTTGCCCAGCATCGCGGCACCGGGCAGCCGCACGCCGAAAGCATTGTCTGCGCGCTGGCCTGGCTGGACCACGCCCTGGAGGCCTGGCCAGCGGAGCAGCGCCCTGACCTGACAGGGCTGCATAACGCCCTGGCGCTGCACCTGGGACAACCCAGTGGCAGCGCAGCGCCGGCGCCGACACAAGACAGGCCTGTAGAAACGGCCGCCCCCGCCGCCAGCGCCGTTACCTCGGCTCGAGAGCTGCTCGACAGCGGACGCGCCCTGGCCGGGTACCTGCGCGGCCAACCCCAGGGCTGGCTGGCCGGCCATCGGGTGATCAAGGCTTTGCGTTGGGACACGGTGCACCAGTTGCCGGTCATTGACGGCAGCGGTCACACACGGCTGGCCCCGCCGCGTGGCGAGTATCGGCCGCAACTGCAACGCCTGCACCAACAGCAGGCCTGGGACGAGTTGCTTGAACGGCTCGAGGGTTTGTTTGCCGAGGGCGCCAACCACTTCTGGCTGGATCTGCAGTGGTACCAGCATCAGGCCCTCAGCCGTCTGCCTGCGCCTTGCGGCAGTTGGGCGCAGGCCGTGGCGCAAGACCTGACGGGGTTGTTGCAACGCCTGCCGGGCCTGGAACTGCTGCACTGGAGCGACGGGTCGCCCTTCGCCGACGAAACCACCCGTGAATGGATCAGCCAGCACACCAAGGCCCAACGCCCCGTGCTGCCGCCGCCCGCGGCAGAGGAGGGCGGTCACGATCTGCACGCGCTGGAACAGCAAGCCTTGGCGCAGGCCAGCGAGCAGGGTGTGGACCACGCCCTGGCCTGGCTGGCGGTACAACCCATTGGCCCCAGTGGTCGCCATCGCTGGATGCTGCGGTTGGTGATGGCGCGGGTGGCCGAGCAGGCGGGCAGCGCTGCGCTGGCCCTGCACCTGTTCAGCGAACTGGACGCGGCCGGCGAACGCCAGGGCCTGGGTGCATGGGAGCCGGACCTGCACTTCGAGGTCAAGGCGCGCCTGCTCAAGTTGCTGCGCCGCAAGGCCCAGCGCAGCGACGCCGACCGGCCCGCGCTGAACGGGCGCATGGACATGCTGCTGGCGGCCCTGGTGGCCATCGACCCGGTCAATGCCGCAGCACTCTGCAGCTGACCCCCACGTTTACAAGGCAACCGTGATGGACAAAGACAACCTGACCCTGCGTTACTTCCAGGCGGAAATGCGCTACCTGCGCGAGGCCGGCAAGGAGTTCGCCGCCGCCTACCCGGAACTGGCCGCTGAGCTCAACCTGGACCGCCCCGGCGCCCGCGACCCCTACGTGGAACGGCTGCTCGAAGGCTTTGCCTTCCTGATGGGGCGGGTGCGGGAGAAAATCGACGACGACCTGCCGGAGCTCACCGAGGGCCTGGTGAGCCTGCTGTGGCCGCACTACCTGCGCACCATTCCCTCGCTGTGCGTGGTGGAACTGGCCCCCGAGATAGACCGCATGAAGCAGAGCCATGTGGTCGACAAAGGCTTCGAGATTCTGTCGCGTCCCCTTGGCCCGCGCGACACGCGATGCCGTTACACCACCACGCAGGCAGTGCCGTTGCGGCCGCTGCGGCTGGACGCCCTGCGACTGAGCCATGGCTTCGACGGTCGGGCGCTGTTGCAAATCCGCTTGAGCCGGGGCGCGCAGATGCCCTGGGGGCAATTCGACCTGGCGCAGATCGCGCTGTATCTCGACGGTGACGAGCGACTCACGGCAACCTTGCACCGCGCGCTGACCCTGGGTGTGCAGGCGATCCATGCGCGGGTACCGGAGCAGCCGGGGCGTCAGCCACTGGACGCGTTTTTCTCGCCCAAGGGGTTTTGCCCCCAGGACCGCCTGTGGCCCAAGGGGGACAGCGCGTTCAGTGGTTACCAGCTATTGCTGGAATACTTCACCTTCCCGCAGAAATTCAGCTTCGTAACCCTGTGCGGGCTGGAACAGGTACAGGTGCCTGCGCAAGCGCCCTGGCTGGAGCTGGACATCGAACTGGACAGCCCCTGGCCCCGGGAGCACAACCTGAGCCTGAGCAACCTGAAGCTGCACGCCGTGCCCGTGATCAATCTGTTTGCCCTGGAGTCCGACCCGCTGGCGCTGGACCCGTTGCAATCGGACTACCTGTTGCGCGCCTTGCGCCTGCAGGACGGCCATACCGAGATTTATTCGGTGGACGGCGTGACCGGCACCGGCAAGAGCGGCCACCACACCTACGTGCCCTTCACCAGCTTTCAGCATAAGGGTGGGCTGCTGCGCGATGACGCGCCGGAGCGCTATTTTCATACCCGGCTCAAGCGCGGTGCCAACGGTCTGCACGACACGTGGCTGATCCTGGGCGGCGAAGGTTTCGATCAGGATCGCCTGGGTGCCGAGGAGCACCTGTCGCTGCGTTTGACCGGCACCCACGGGATGCTGCCGCACAAGGCGCTGCAAAGTGCGTTGCTGGACACGCCCGCCCAGGCCGGCCCCGTCCCCTTGCAGGTGCGCAGCCTGTGCGCGCCGACCTCGCCGTGTTACCCACCCAGCGGCGACCGTTTTCACTGGCGCATCCTCAGCCACCTGGGCTCCACCTTTTTGCCCATGCTCGATAACGCCGAAGTGCTGCGCGGCACCCTGGCGCTGTATGACTGGACAGCCAGTGACGCCAATCGGCGGCGCCTGCGGGCGATCACCGAGGTGCGGCACCACCTGATTCAGCGCTTCGAGAAGGGTTGCCTGCTGCGCGGGGTCGACATCGAGGTGACCCTGGAAACCAGCGGGTTCCGCGGGGAGGGGGACATCAGCCTGTTCGGTGAAATGCTCAGCCGTTTCTTTGCGCTGTACGCCGATATCCATCTGTTCAACCAGCTCACGCTGATCCTGCACCCCGGTAACCGCTGCTTGCGCTGGGGCGAAAATCACAGCCAGCGGGTGCCAGGTTGAGCGTGCAGGCGGTGCTGGCCGCAATCCGCCCCCGGGTGGCGCAAGCCTCGGTGTACCGCTTCTGCCACCTATTGGAACAGGCCGAGCCCCAGCGTGCGCTGCTGGGCAGCACCGACAACCCGGCTGACGACCCGGTGCGCTTCCGTCCGCACCCGGGCATGGGTTTCCCCGGCGCAGAGTTGAAGGCTGTCGAACACGACGCGTTGCACCCCGAGCAACCGCCTACCGTGCGGACCTGGTTGCTGGGCCTGTATGGGGTGGAATCGCCGTTGCCCACAGCGTACCTGGACGATATCGCCCTGCAACGCGAGGGGCACCAAGGGTTGCAAGCCTTTCTGGATATCTTCAACCACCGGATCTTCACCCAGTTCTATCGCGTTTGGCGCAAGTACTCCTACCCGGTCACCTTTGCGCCGGGCGGCACCGACGCCACGTCCCAGTGCCTGCTGGGATTGATCGGGTTGGGCCTGTCCGGCACGGCGGCCCACGTAGACGCGCCCGTATCGCGGTTTTTGGCGTTACTGGGCCCGATGCGCCTGCCCACTCGCACCGGCGAAGGCCTGGTGGCCCTGGTCAGGCTGCTGGCGGCCAACACCCTGGCGCAGGTGACGCCCCATTGGCCGGTGCGGGTGCCAGCGCCCCATCACGCCAGGTTGGGCGGTGACCATCCGGTATGCCTGGCACAAAGCGCGCCCTTGGGCGATATGGGGCGCGATGCCAGCTGCGAGGTGCTGTTAAGCCTGGCCACCGACGATCCGCAGCAGGCCCAGGGCTGGCTGCCCGGTGCGCCGCTGCACCGCGACCTGCTGGTGTTGTTGCGGGTGTACCTGGGATGGCGTTGCACCGTGCGGCTCACGCTGACCCTGGCGCCGCACCTGCTCCCCACCCCGATACTGGGCAAGGCCAATTTGCTGCTGGGCAGAACGGGGCTGATAGGCACCCGTGCCGACACCACGATCACCATTCACCTGGGGCGCTATCAGGGCTTGCACCCTAATCCATTCTTGAGGGAGATTTTTCATGTTCGCTACCGTATTCAAGGTCACGTTGATGGTGGTCATCAGTCTGGGGCTGGCTGGGTGTGGCCTGAGTCGCGCCACGAGTGATGACCGCGCCTCGGCGCTGACTACCCTGCGGCTGGACTTCAATGGCCGCGCGGCCTTGAACACCGCAGGCCGCGAAATGAACACGTTGTCGGTGCCAACCCTGGTGCGGGTGTATCAGGTGCGGTCGCGGGCGGCACTGGAAAAGGCGTCGTATGAAAGCCTGGTGGCTGACAGCGGGCATTTGCCAGGCGCGGACGTGCTGGCCGAGCAGGGCGTGGTGGTGCGTCCCGGCGAGGGTGCGCAATTGAACATGCCCTTGGCCGGCGACGCACGCTTCGTCGCGGTAGTGGGGTTGTTCCGCGACCCCGATCTGCAGGCGGGCTCATGGCGGCTCATCCTCGACCGCAACGAACTGGACCCGGTGCAGGCGCGGGTGCTGGAGTTGGGCGATAACCGCTTGATGTTGCTGCCTGTGGGCGAGGGGTGAGCCATGCCGCAATCGATGCCGTCGCTGTATGAGCGTTTGCTGCAGAACGTGACCGCCGAGACGCGCCTGCAGCGCCTGCACGAGGAGGACCAGCCCATTGTGTCGATCCTGGACAACGTGCAGCGCATTCTCAACAGCCGTGCCGGTACCCTGGCGCATTTGCCTGATTATGGTTTGCCGGACATGAGCGAGATCCTTCAGGGCTTGCCGGGCTCTGCGCACCAGCTGATGGACCGCATCGCCCACACCTTGCGCACCTACGAGCCCCGCCTGCGCGGGTTGGACATCGCGCTGTTGCCGCAAAAACAGCCGGGGCACCTGGAATACGCGTTGGAGCTGCACCTGCACAACGGTGCCCAAGCCAGCTTTGCCACCACGGTGGGGCCCCAGGGCAACGTGCGGGTGTGGCGCCTCAAGCCGCTAGCGTGAACCGTAGCCGCTGCCGCAGGCTGCGCTGGCCCTGTGCTTCGCGGAAGATCTTCAGGGTTTACACCGGTCAGCGCAGCCTGGCGGCAGCGGCTACAGGGGTGGGCAGCGCCACAGGTACCATGCTGCCACGGTGCGGTAGGGCGCCCAGGGCTGGCCCAGGTCACGCATCTGTTTCGGCGTGGGCGCCTTGGCCAGCTGCTTGAGGCGCCGATAGCCCTCACGCACGCCAAAGTCATCCACGGGCAGAATGTCCAGGCGCTCAAGGGTGTAGATCAGGAACATCTCCACGGTCCAGCGCCCGATGCCTTTGAGGCTGGTCAGGCGCGTGATCAGCGCTTCGTCGTCAAGGCCCAGGGATTCAGCGCGCGACGGCACCACGCCTTCCAGGGTGGCCTGGGCAATGGCGCGAATGGTCGAAAGCTTGGTCGCGGAAAAACCACAGGCCCGTTGCAGGTCCGGGTCGGTCGCCAGCAATTGCTCGGCCGACGGGAAGGACGAATCGGGATATAGCGCCAGGAATCGGCCAAGAATCGCATCCCCCGCCTTGGCATGCAGTTGCTGGTAGGCAATGGCGCGGATCAATGCCTCGTAGGGTTCACGCGCCGGTTTTGGCGCATGCAGGCAAGGCCCCACCTGGCGGACCAGACGGGCCCAGTCCGGGTCCAGACCACTGAGATGGAGACTCGCCTGCTCAAAGATATTTGACACACAAAACTCCGTAGCCGCTGCCGGCAGGCTGCGCTGGCCCCTGAGTACACTCAACATCTCGAGTGAATGCAAGGACCAGCGCAGCCTGGCGGCAGCGGCTACCCCACATCAGAACTGACCGGCGCGGCGGGCGCTGGTGCGTGACAGCGCGGCCCAGTCCAGGTGGCCTTCGCCGTGGGCCAGGGCTTCGATGTGGGTGTCGCGCAGGGTGCTGGCCAAGGGCAGGGGCACGTTGACCTTTTCCGCGGCGTCCATGGCCAGGCGCACGTCCTTCAGGCCCAGGGCCAGCTTGAAGCCGGCCGGTTCGAAGCGTTCCTCGGCCATGGCCTGGCCGTAGCCTTTGTACACGGGCGCTGCAAACAGCGTGGAGGTGACCAGGTCCAGCATGCTGCCCTTGTCCACCCCATACCCGTGGGCCAGCGCCACGGCCTCGCCCAGGGTGCCGATGGCGCTGGCAATCATGAAATTGACCGAGAGTTTGACGGCGTTGGCCTGCTCGGGACGCTCGCCAAAGTGCCAGGTCTTCTGCCCCAGCACATCGAACAGCGGCTGTACGCTGGCCAGCGCCGTGGCGTCGCCGGCCGCCAGAATCTGCAACTGCCCGGCCTCGGCCACGTTCACCCGGCCCAGCACCGGGGCGGCAAGGTAGGCAACGCCTTGTTGCTGGTGCTGGTCCAGCAGGCGGTTGGCCAGTGCCACCGAGATAGTCGCCATGTTGATGTGAATGGCCCCCGACTTAAGGGCCTGCAGGGCGCCGCTGTCGATCAGCGCGGCCTGGGTGGCGTTATCGTCGGCCAGCATCGAGATCACGACATCTGCACCCTCGACCGCCTCGCGGGCCGTTTCGGCAGGCACCGCGCCCAGTGCCGCCAGGGTGGCGACCGGCTGTGGCGAACGGTTCCAGGCACGCACGGGGTAACCGGCCTTGAGCAGGTTGGCGGCCATGGGCAGACCCATGGTACCCAGGCCCAGGAAGGCGATTTGCATGGCAAGCACTCCTTGTCCAAATCCCAAGCATCGCATGCCCGGGCCCCGGCCCGCCACCCGGCGGAGGGCTGGCAAAAATGCCCGACCACTGCCATCAAGACCGGCGCCAACGCGCCGACATCAATGGCATAACAACAACGATGTTCACACCCCTTCCTGCGAGACGCTTAGATGACCAGCTTTTCCGCGGATGACCGCGCCCAGGTTTTGCAGGATGCAAACTTACAGTTCTGGAAACACATCATCGGCATTGTGTGGTTGGCCCTTGCCATCCATATCGTGCTGTTTGGCCTGTTCGTGGCGCTGAATATTCCCGTGCTGTGGGTGGCCAATGCCCTCAGCATCCTCAGCTACGTGGTGTGCCTACTGGCCATCCGGCACAATCGCTTTCAATTGGCCGGCATGCTGTTCAGCCTGGAAATCATCGGCCATGCGATCGTCGCAACCTGGATGCTGGGCTGGGACAGCAATTTTGACCTGTACCTGTTTTGCCTGGTGCCCATCATTGCGTTCAGTTTCCAGACTGCGCCGGTGCGCCGGGTACTGCTGAGCGTGGCCATCGCGCTGGTGGCCGTGGGTGGTTTTGCCTTGCGGCGGCACATGGGGCTGGCGCAGGGCGTGCAGAATGATCTGATCGATACTTTCGGCATCGTCAACGCCCTGACCGCTACCGGCTTGTTGATGTACGCCACGGCGTTGTCGGTGCGCTTCACCTTGTCCATGCAGTTGCACCTGTATCAGTCGGCTCACCGTGACAGCCTCACCAGCCTGTATACCCGTCGCCGGGTGTTGCAGCGCCTGCGGCAGATGGGCGGTGAGCGGCAGGGCGGCTGTACGGCGCTGATCCTGCTGGATGTGGACCATTTCAAGCTGATCAATGATCGCCACGGGCATGACCTGGGCGATGTGGTGTTGCAGCAGGTGGCCGACAGCATCGCCGGGGCCGTGCGCGGCACGGACATTGCGGCGCGCTGGGGCGGGGAGGAGTTTTTGGTGCTGATGCCCAGCACCTCGCTGGCCGAGGCCGGCGTGGTGGCGCAGCGTGTGTTGGAATGCATTCGGGCCCGGGCCGGGCTGATCGAGGGCAGGGCGCTGGTGGTGACGGCGACGTTGTCGGTGACGGTGATTGGTGCTGATGAAACGTTCCGGGACGCGCTGAAGCGGGCCGATGGCCTGTTGTACGCGGGCAAGGAGGCGGGGCGCGACCGGGTGATGATGGCGGGTGAAGCTGCGTGACTGAATCGTTACCCACAATCTTTGTAGCCACTGTCTTCAGGTGGGAGTGGTGTCAGGATAAATAGCGGTGCCTGCATCGCGACCAAGGTCGGCTCCTACGCCGTGCGTGGTGGTAGGAGCCGGCCTTGGCCGCGATACGGAGGACGCTGTCCTGCAGCAGCGGCCGTCGGGGTATCAGCGCAGTGGCGGGGTGCGCGGCGGGATCTGGCGTTTGTTGCCGCAGGCTTCGAAGGCCGACGCCAGTTGCAGCAGCGCCGAGTCATCGTAGGCACGGCCGGCGAAGGTCAGGCCCACCGGCATGCCGATGTCCGCCATCACGCCCATGGGCACGGTGACCGTGGGCACGCCCAGGTGACGGATGGCCAGGTTGCCGTTGGCTACCCAGATGCCGTTGCTCCAGGCGATATCGGCCGAGGCCGGGTTCACGTCGGCATCGGCCGGGCCCACGTCGGCGACGGTGGGGAACAGCACGGCATCAAGCCCCAGGCCGGTCATCCAGTCTTCAAGGTCGGTGCGGCGCGTCTGCTCCAGGCCACGCAGGCCGTCCGGCAGGGTGCTGATCTCGTTCCACGGCGTGATGCCGCGCTGGGCCATGCGCACGTACTCGTCCATGCCGGCGGCCAGGTCGTCCTCGCGGTTGGGCAGGGTGCCCGGGTCGTGAGGGAAAATCAGCGGGCCGTCGACGTCGGCCAGGCGGTTGAGCGCCGGGTCGTCGTTGGCGCGCAGAAAGTCATCGAAGGCCCAGGCGCTCAAGTCCCACAGTTCGTGGTGCAGGAACTCCTTGCTGACCAGACCGCGGGTGAACACCGTCGGCGCGCCGGGGCGGTCGCCTTCGCAGTTGGACACCAGCGGGAAGTCCACTTCAACCACTTCGGCACCGGCCGCTTCCAGGGCCTGGCGGGCCTGTTGCCACAGGTCGATGACGGTGGCGCGGGTGTTGATGCGCTGGCCGGTAGGGCCGCCGATGCCAGGGATCTCCGAGGTGCCGGCTGCCTCATCGGCGTTGATGAACATGCGTGGCACGCCCAGGCGCTTGCCCTTCAGGGCAGCGGGGCTGGCGGCCAGGTCAAGGTAGGACGCCGGGCGCACCGAGTCGACGCTGGGGATAGGCACCCAGGGCTGCAGGCGCCACAGGTCGCCGCGGGTGTCGGCGTCTTCGGCTACCACCACGTCCAGCACTTCCAGCAGGTCGGCCATGGTGCGGGCATAGGGCACTACCACGTCCATGGTCGGCGTCAGCGGCCAGTTGCCGCGTACCGAGATCACGCCGCGCGACGGCGTGTAGGCGCACAGGCCATTGTTGGAGGCCGGGCCGCGGCCGCTCGACCAGGTCTCTTCTGCCAGGCCGAAGGCGGCAAAGCTGGCGGCCGTTGCGGTGCCGGCACCGTTGGAGGAGCCGGAGGCGAAGGGGGCGGTCAGGTAGTCGGCGTTGTAAGGGCTTTCGGCCCGGCCGTAGACGCCGCGCTGCATGCCGCCGTTGGCCATGGGCGGCATATTGGTTTTGCCCAGGCAGATGGCGCCGGCGGCGCGCAGGCGTTCAATGGTGAACGCGTCGCGATGGGCCACCAGCTTGGCGAACGCCGGGCTGCCCGAGGCGGCGGTCAGGCCCTTGACCAGGTAGCTGTCCTTGGCGGTATAGGGGATGCCGTCCAGCGGGCCGAGGGTTTCGCCACGGGCGCGGCGTGCGTCGCTGGCCTGGGCTTCCTTGAGCGCTTCGGGGTTGCGCACCACCACCGCATTCAAGGCAGTCTCGGTGCCTGGCACATCAAAGGCGTCGATGCGCGCAAGGTACGCCTCAACCAGCTCGACGGCGGTTGTCTGGCCTGATTCAAGCGCAGCACGCAGCTGGGCAATGGAAACTTCGGTGACCTCGATCATGCTGCTACCGCCGATGGCTGAAGGGAAAGAAAAAGGCAAATGGGGTGACTGTAACCTGCCAGGGCAGGGGTATCACTTCTCGTCATTAGGGTGCTCATAAGATTCTCGTTACGCCGCGTGGTGCGGGTGCGCTGAATTTACAGTGTGAGCATTATATTGAACAGCCCAAAAAACACCACGCCTGTCCAGATGAGGGCATTTGACACCCTCCAAAACACGTCATACGATGTCATACAAACCCATCGTCCTGCTGTCGAATGGGTCCAATAAAAACAATAAAGGAAGCCCAGCATGACAATCGATATCGGGCCCGCGTCCCGTCCGCAGGCCCATGCCCCCGCTAAAACCCTGACCAGCCGTTACCGCTGGACCATCTGTGCGCTGTTGTTCGTCGCCATCGGCATCAACTACATCGACCGTCAGATGATCGGCATCCTCAAGCCCACCCTCAGCGCCGAGCTGAAATGGTCGGAATCGGACTACGCCAGTATCGTGTTCTGGTTCCAGTGCGCCTACGCCATCGGCTTCCTGACCTTTGGCCGCATCATCGACAAGGTCGGCGTGCGCATTGGCTATGCCATGGCCTTCACCCTGTGGACCATTGCCAGCATCGGCCATGGCCTGGTGCAGGGCGTCACGCAGTTTGCGATCGCCCGCTTTGCCCTGGGCTTTGGCGAGTCCGGCAGTTTCCCGGCCAGCCTCAAGGCGGTCTCCGAATGGTTCCCACAGAAAGAGCGGGCCCAGGCCACTGGTATCTTCAACGCCGGTACCGCCTTCGGCCCCATCGTCACGCCACTGCTGGTGCCGGCCATCACCTTGGCCTGGGGCTGGCGCGCAGCGTTCATCTCCATTGGTGTGGTCACTGCGCTGTGGCTGATCGCCTGGCTGCTGATGTACCGCAGCCCCCAGGACCATCCGCGCGTCAGCGCCAGCGAACTGGACTACATCCGCAGCGACACCGATCCGTCGTTGCCGGTGGACGCCACGCCGGCCAAATTCTCGTGGTTCAAGCTGCTGACCTTTCGTGAGACCTGGGCGTATGCGGCCGGCAAGTTCCTGACCGACCCCATCTGGTGGCTGTACCTGTTCTGGCTGCCGGATTTCCTGGGCAAGACCTACGGCCTGGACCTGAAGTCCTTCGGCCCGCCCTTGATTGCGGTCTACCTGCTGGCCGACCTGGGCTCGGTGCTGGGCGGCTGGGGTTCGTCACGGCAGCTGAAAAACGGCCGCGGCGTGAACGCCGCGCGCAAAACCACCATGCTCATCTGTGCCTTGGCAGTGATCCCGATCGTGACCGCGCAGTTTGTCTCCAACCTATGGCTGGTGGTGGCGATCATCGGCCTGGCCGCAGCCGCGCACCAGGCCTGGTCGGCCAACCTGATGACCTTGCCTTCCGACCTGTTCCCCAAACAGGCGGTGGCCTCGGTGATCGGCATTGGCGGTACTGCGGGCGCCATGGGCGGGATGCTGATGACCACCTACAACGGCTACATCCTGGACGTGTTCAAGTCCTACCAGCCGATTTTCATCGTGGCGGGCAGTGCGTACCTGGTGGCGATCGTGGTGATTCATGTGCTGACGCCACGGCTCAAGCCCGTGGCGGCGGAGCGGCTGCTCCGAAGCTGATAAGCGGTAATGTGCATCATATGCAATGCACTATCATGGAATGATAAATTGTGCATTGTATATGATGCAATTTCGTTAGGTGGCCAAGCTGCGCTGCATCCCTTCGGCCCATTGATTTAACATCGCGCGCCCGACAGCTTCGAACGCCGGTTGACGTTCAAGATACTGTTCAAGCTCTCTCATCGCTTTCTGCGTTCCATCAGCGACTTCATTCAGCAAATCTGCGCACCGGCCTTCGGTCAGTTGACAGGCGACACGGCCAAAGCGGATTAAAGTCTTGTGCTTGGGCCATGCTTTGGAGCCTCCCAGCAACAAGGCCATCGAGTCTTGCTTGATGTAGACGGTAGTGGTCACGATGTCGTAGGCGGGCGCCAGCCATACGGGCGCATCATCCGCGCAATCACGGTACAAAACGCCGAAATTCTTCAGGTGAGCATCGCCGTTGCGCACCATGGCTGACAACGCAACGATCTTGAAAAATGCTTCAAGGGCGTCGGTCAGCATTACCGGACTCACGAACGCCTGAATTTGCCTGGCTGCGCCCTCGTAGGAGCCGTCATATTTGGCTTTTGACGGCCAGCCGTTGAGCACGCAGAAATCCTCGAACCCCAGGTAGCCATGCTCATCACGATCAAATCGCTCCACTAGCAGAAATCGACCGTGGTCACTCAGTTCGACCTTTGGTACCGCAAGCCCCGAGTAACGCGCAGCCTGCATGCAGAAGAACTCGTTCGCAGCCAGGTCCGGGAAGTCCTGGGCGACGAACGCCTTGACCAGATGAGTAGCGCTACGATGAGTGAGGCGGTCGATGCCATTGCCGTCGGCAATTAGCACTTTGGGCTGTACCCCAGAAACGCCGGAATATTGCCCGTACTGGCTGACCAATGCCTCGAACAATCCTTCGGTGCCATCGTGGGTCAGCAGGTGCGCCACATCTGTCGTAGGCAATGATGTTGATGGGGCCTGGCCGATTCCTACGCGCCCCAACTGGTGCGGGCCGACGATGGCCAATAGCGCGAAATCATCAAAGCCGCGAACGGTCTTGCTGAATCGTCGTTGGAGTTCGGCTCGCAGCGCGCCTTCGGGCAGGTTCATCTCGAAAAGCGGTGCAACACCGCGCTGCCAGTCATAACTTTGCAGCCGGCTGGGCATGGTCAACGAGACAGACTCGCGCTGTGGCGTCTGGCTGTCGTAGCTGAAAACCGAAGCATCTTCGGCGGCACGCCCCAGCGCTCCCACGGGGCGACCAAGTACGTTGACCTGAAGCTGCGTGTCTGGCTCAGTCATGGAAGCCGCCTTTTTTCAACTCGTCGAGGGTGGGGCGGCCACGTCGTTTGGCTGCTGCAACTAGTTCATAGCCGAAGCCAGCAAGGATGGCCTCTACTTTGCGCAAGCCGATTTCGCTGACGGTACCATTTTCGATGCCAGAGATAGTGGCGCGGCTCATGCCATATTTACTGGCCAGCGCCGCTTGAGTGAGCCCGTGGGCTTTACGCAGTTGTTTGATGACTTCGCCGATTTGGTTCATGACAGGCCTGCATTATATGCAATGCAAAAAACCCATTATAGATGCTTTTGCACTGCATTTGATGCATATTAAGCTATTTCTGCCAGGCAGCTGGCTTACCAGAACGATGGCGGTGCGCTGAGGGCCTGGCCGATCACTTCGATGGCGCGGTCCACGTCGGCTTCGCGGGTGTAGCGGCCCAGGCTCAGGCGTACGCTGCGTTGCGCCTGTTCGCTGCTCAGGCCAATGGCTACCAGCACGTGGGACGGACCGGCACTGGCGGAGTTGCAGGCTGAGGTCGAGGACACGGCAAGCTCGTTTGCCAGGGTGGCACTGTTGAAGCCGGGCACGTCGATGCACAGGTTCAACGTATGAGGAATGCGCTGATCGGGACAACCGTTGAGGCGCACGCCCGGCAGTTGCAGCAGGCCATCGCGCAGGCGCGTCGACAGGGTCTGGATGCGTTGTTGTTCCTCTTCCAGGTGTGCGGCTGCCAAGGCGTAGGCGCTGCCCATCCCGACAATCTGGTGAGTGGCCAGGGTGCCCGAACGCAGGCCTTGTTCATGGCCGCCGCCGTGGATCTGGGCGCGCAGGGCAGGGCGGGCGCGTTCGCCTACGTAGAGGGCGCCGATGCCTTTTGGGCCATAGCTTTTGTGCGCCGAGATGGACAGCAGGTCCACCGGCCACTGGTTCAGGTCGATGGCGACCTTGCCGGTGCCTTGGGCGGCGTCCACGTGCATCAATGCGCCGTGCTCGCGGACGATCTGGCCGATGGCGGCGACGTCGGTGAGGGTGCCCAGTTCGTTGTTCACCAACATCAGCGACACCAGCAGGGTGTCGGCGCTCAGTGCCGCGCGCACGGCGTCTGGCTGGATCAGGCCGTTGGCATCGGGACGCAGACGGGTGATGCGGAAACCCTGCTGCTCAAGCTCATTCACCGTGTCGAGAATGGCCTTGTGTTCCAGCACGCTGGTGATGATGTGGCGGCATTCGGTACTGGCCGAGGCGGCGATGCCCTTGAGCGCCAGGTTGTTGGATTCGGTGGCGCCGCTGGTCCACACCAGCGAGTCGGCAGGTGCGCCGATCAACTCGCCCACCTGACGACGCGCCAGTTCTACGGACTGCCGTGCACGTTGGCCGAAGGCATGGGAGCTGGAGGCCGGGTTGCCGAAATTGCCGGCCTGGCCCAGGCACTCGACCATGGCGGCGATGACGCGGTCGTCGACGGGGGTGGTGGCGGCGTAGTCGAAATAGAGGGGGGCGTTGGGCATGGGGCTTTCCCTATCGTGCTGGGGATCAGTGATGGGGAAAGCTTACGCTTCGGGGTGGGCAAAAATATTGATTTCTGCGCGCTGAATTGCGGGGTTTATAGAATATTTTTCGTAGCTTAGAGACGATGGCGGAATAACTACCCTCCACATCGCCATCAAGCTCCCAGCGCCATCCTGTAGCCGCTGCCGCCAGGCGGCGCTGGCCCGTGTGGACCTTGGAGATTTCCAGCGAAGCACAGGGCCAGCGCAGCCTGCGGCAGCGGCTACGGATGGGGCGGGCGCAGCCTCACAAGTTAACGATCTCAACCCAGTTGGCGCCGTTGCCGGTCGGGTAGCGACCGTTGAGCGTCAACCCGCCGGTGGCCGGATCGATGTCGAACACCGACAGTTGGGTGGATTTTTCCCCGGTGCAGATCAGGTGACGGCTGTCGGCACTGATCGCGAACCCGCGCGGCTGTTTCTCGGTGGCGAAGGTGCCCACCAGGCTCAGGGTGCCGTGGGCCTTGTCGACTTTGAACGCCGACAGCACGCTGCTGGTGCGTTCGCTGGTGTACAGGTAATTGCCGTCCGGGGTCAGGTGGATGTCAGCCGCCCAGATGTCCTGGGTGTTGTCGGCGTGCGGTTGCATGGCCGGGGTGTCGACCCGCGACGGGCCACGTGGCGCACCAGGCTTGAGGCCGTAGTCGGCGGGCAGGCTGCTGGCCACGGCGACCTGGGTCAGTTGCCCGCTGTGGCTGTCCAGGGCGTAGCTGATGACTTTGTCCTGCAGTTCATCCAGCACGTAGACGAAGCGGTTGTCCGGGGCAAACGCCAGGTGGCGCGGGCCCAGGCCTTGAGGGGCGGGCAGGTGATCGGGGGTGTAGGGCGTCAGGTTGCCGGTCTGGCTGTCGAAGCGGTATTGCAACACGCGCTCGCCGCCCAGGTTGGCCACCAGTACGGTGCGATTGTCTTTGTCGATGCGCACTGAGTGGGCGTTTTGTGCGGTCTTGAGGGTGTGCAGCGGGGCGTCGGCGACCTTGGCCTTGTTCACCGGGGTGACGGTGACGATGTCGTTGTCGTAGGACACGCCGAACAGGTAGCGACCCGTGCGGTCCAGCGAGATGTAGGCGTAGCTGTCGGCGGCCGGGCTTTCGCTGACCTGGGTCAGGTGCCCATCGGCCGGGGCGATGCTGAAGGTTTGCACGCGGTAGGGCTTGGAGCGCACGGCGGCGTACAGCAGGCTGCCGTCGGGGCTGACGGTCATGGGCATCACGGTCGGCCCGGCCTGGGTCGTGCCGCCGGGGGTCAGCTTGCCGCTGCTGGCGTCCAGGCGGTAGGTGGACAGGGTGCCATCGGCGGCGTTGGAGACGTAGACGAAGGAAGAGGCCATGGTTACCTGACTGGACAGAGAGAGGAAAAGAAGAGGAGCGGCCAAGCGTAGGAAGGGTGAGGGCATGGAGGGACTCCTTGTTATTGTCATTCGAGGTTATCAGACGTCGTATGACAAATGCCAGTTCCTGGCGGCGTCGCTGCAACTGCGGTTGTGGGAGCGGGTTCTACCCGCGAAAAGAACTTCGCGCAGTATCTGACACCACGCGCAGTACTTTTCGTGGGCAGAGCCCACTCCCACAAACAGCAGTTGCGGCTACAAATCAGGTGAAACCCACCACGGCATGGGGAATGTACGGCGCTTCCAACTGCTCGATTTCCTCCGGCTCAAGCTTCAACGACAACGCCGCCACCGCATCCGTCAGATGCTCGGCCCGCGAGGCCCCCACCAGTGGCGCGGTCACGCCTGGCGCCTGCATCACCCACGCCAGCGCCACCTGCGCACGCGGCACGCCACGGGCGGCGGCCACGCGGGCCACGGCTTCGACGATCTGCCGGTCGCAATCCTCGGTGTAGGGCTGGTACAGGCTTTTGCCGTAGTCGTCGGTCTCGGTACGGGTGGTGCTCTGGTCCCAGTCACGCGTCAGGCGGCCACGGGCCAGCGGGCTCCAGGGCAGCACGGCAATACCCGCGTCCCGGCACAGCGGCAGCATGTCGCGCTCTTCTTCACGGTTGATCAGGTTGAGGTGGTCTTGCATCGACACAAATTTCGTCCAGCCGTGGCGCTCGGAGGTCGCCAGGGCCTTGGCAAACTGCCAGGCGTGCATGGACGAGGCGCCAATGTGCAGGGCCTTGCCGGCCTTGACCACGTCGTGCAGCGCCTCCAGGGTTTCTTCAATCGGCGTCTCATAGTCCCAGCGGTGAATCTGGTACAGGTCGACGTAGTCGGTGCCCAGGCGGCGCAGGCTGTTGTCGATTTCGGTGAAGATGGATTTGCGCGACAGCCCGCCGACATTCGGCGCGGCGCGCATGGGGAAATACACCTTGGTGGCGATGACGATCTCGTCACGCTGAGCGTAGTCGCGCAGGGCGCGGCCGACGATTTCCTCGCTGGTGCCATCGGAATAGCTGTTGGCGGTGTCGAAAAAGTTGATGCCCAGCTCCAGCGCCTGTTTGATCAGCGGGCGGCTGCTGTGTTCGTCCAGGGTCCAGGGGTGTTTGCCGCGGTTGGGCACCCCATAGGTCATGCAGCCCAGAGCCAAGGGGGAAACCTTGAGGCCCGTGCTGCCCAGGTTGACGGTTTTCATGCATCGCTCCTGTGGTCGAAATAGTCCATTTTGCGCATTCAGCCTAGTCCCGGGCTGCACCGGGGTGCAACTGCCCGCGCAGAAATGGCATGATGGGAATCTTTATTGCTGTGGTAACACCGGCGGCAAGGTTTTCGAGTGGGGAGTGTTGAACAAATGGCTGCGCAACAAACAATCACGGTGATCCCGCCTGGCTTTGCCTTGAACGGGCAGGTTTCGCCACCCGGATCGAAGTCCATCACCAACCGCGCATTGCTGCTGGCCGCCCTGGCCAAAGGCACCAGCCGCCTGGACGGCGCGCTGAAAAGCGATGACACCCGGCACATGTCCAATGCCCTGCGGCAGATGGGCGTGGTCATTGACGAACCGGACGACACCACCTTCGTGGTCACCAGCAGCGGCCAGCTGCAGGTGCCCAGCGAACCGCTGTTCCTGGGCAACGCCGGCACCGCCGTGCGTTTCCTCACCGCCGCCGTGGCCACGGTCAACGGCGACGTGACCCTGGACGGCGACCATTACATGCAAAAGCGCCCGATCGGCCCGCTGCTGGCTTCGCTCACTGCCGGCGGCATTGACGTGCACAGCGCCACCGGTTGCCCGCCGGTGCAGGTCAAAGGTACCGGCCGCCTGCAGGCCCAGCGTTTCGAGATCGATGGCGGCTTGTCCAGCCAGTACGTCTCGGCGCTGCTGATGGTTGCCGCGTGCGGTACCACGCCCATCGACGTCGCCTTGACCGGTAAAGACATTGGCGCCCGCGGCTACGTGGACCTGACCCTGGCCTGCATGCGTGCCTTCGGCGCGCAAGTGGAGCAACTGGACGAGGTGACCTGGCGCGTTCAGCCCACCGGCTACGTGGCCGGCGATTACTTCATCGAGCCCGACGCCTCGGCCGCCACTTACCTGTGGGCCGCCCAGGCCTTGACCGGTGGCCGCATCGACCTGGGCGTGGCCGACGACGCCTTCACCCAACCGGACGCCAAGGCGCAGGATTACATCGCGCAGTTCCCGCGCATGCCGGCCGTGATCAACGGCTCGCAGATGCAGGACGCGATCCCGACGCTGGCGGTGCTGGCGGCGTTCAACGAAACGCCGGTGCGCTTCGTCGAACTGGCCAACCTGCGCGTCAAGGAATGCGACCGGGTGGCAGCGCTGGACGACGGCCTCAACGCCATTCGCCCCGGCCTGTCGACGGTGGAGGGCGATGACTTGCTGGTGCACGCTGACCCTGCATTGGCTGGCACCACTTGCGAGGCATTGATCGACACCCATTCGGACCACCGCATCGCCATGTGCTTTGCCCTGGCCGGCCTGAAGGTGGGCGGCATCCGCATCCAGGACCCGCTGTGCGTGGGCAAGACCTACCCGCGTTACTGGGACGCCCTGGCCTCCCTGGGCGTGACCTACACCCACGGCTGAGCCCGTTATTCAGAAGGTGCCAAAGCCCCGAGCCATCAGCGTAGCGGGCAGCGGCACCAGCACCAGCAATGTCAGCTCCAGGCGGATGATCATGATCATCTGCCGGATGCTGGCAGCGCTGACGGTGGGCGCCACGCCTGCCTTCACCGCCGCGCGCCAGCCCAGGAAACGCACGGTCGGCACGATCGACATCAGGCCTATCAGCACGAACAACGCCACCTTGGCGTGAAAGAAGCTGTTGTGCAGGTAAAAGTCCGGCCCCTTGGCAAACCACAGCAATCGCGCCAACCCTGTCAGCAACACCACCCCCGCCACGATGCCGAACCACATGTCCACGCGTATCAGGCTGCGCGCCTGCTCCAGGGTAGGCTCGGGCTTGAGCAATACGTGCTCGATGGACAGCAGGGCGAACAGGGCGAAAATCGCCAGATAATGCAGGTAGGCGGCTATGGCTTGGCTCATGGCGATGTCCCGCAACCGGTGTGTCTGACCATCGTAGTTCAATTCCCCTCGGGCGCTGCTCGCCTGGCCAACAGGCGCGGTCAGCGGCTGGCCAGAAAGCTGAGTAGCGTGTCGGTGACACGGCCCGGGTTCTCCAGGTTGGCCAGGTGGCCAGCGTCCGGCACCAGCACATGGGGGCAGCCGATGATACGGGCCATTTCCAGCGTTTCATGGGGCGGGCGTGGGATGTCGTGATCGCCGCACATCACCAGGGTCTTGCGTGGGTCGAGCCGATCAAGACGGTCGCGCAGGTCTTCGCGGCCGAAGATCATGCGCCCAAGCGGCACGATGCTCTGGTTCACGGTGGCGGCCGGCAGGGCGGCGAGCGTGGCGCGAAAGGCGCGGCACAGGGGTGAGTGCAGGTCGGCTTCGGGGTGAAAATAAAGGGGCACCACGATATCCAGCAAGGCGTCGGTCATGGTGCCTTCATCTTCCAACTGCTGTAACAGCGAGAAGTAGTATTGGCGCGCGGGTTCGTCCTCGGGGCCGACGTAGGTGTCCATCAGCACCAGGCGATCGATGCGCTCGGGCGCGTCCACGGCCAGCCGGGCCGCCCACATGCCGCCTATGGACAGCCCGATGAGGTGGCAGCGCTCGATGCCAAGATGGTCCAGCAGCGTGACGGCCTGGCGACCCAGGTCGGCGAGCTCGCGCACATTGGCCGGGCGCTGGCCGGACTGGCCGTGGCCCCACAGGTCGGGGGCGATGACGCGGTAGTGGTCCTTGAGTGCCTGCAGTTGCGGCACCCACATGCGCTGATCGCACAAATAGCCGTGGGCCAGCAGAATGACTTCCCCGGACCCCTGGTCGGTGTAGTGCAGTGGTTGTCCATCGATGATCAGCTGGGGCATGGGCATTCCTTCTTCCTGAAAATAAGACGCCCTGACAGGGTTGCTCAGGGCAACTCAAGCCTATGCCGCAGCCGTCCGTTTTCCCACCTTACGCGCAAGCCTTTGTGTTTCCTCAAGTAACCCAGCGCGACGGCGGCCGCGATCAGGCCTGAAGCGGCGCCGATGCCCAACGCCCAGCGCGGGCCGAAGCTGTCGGCCACCCAGCCAACCACGGGCGCGCCCAGCGGCGTGCCCCCCACGGAAATGGCCAGCAGAATGGCCATCACCCGCCCGCGCATGGCGGGGTCGGTGGACAGTTGCACCGTACTGTTGGCGGTGGTGGTGAAGGTTTGCGCGGCCACGCCGACCGCCGTCAGGGTCAGGCCGAACCACCAATACCCGGGCATGACGGCCGCCAGGCCCGTGCCCAGGCCAAACAGCAGCGCACCGGCCAGCAGCGCGCTCATGCGCGGGGTGCCGCGGCTGGCCGAGAGCAGGGCGCCGAGCACCGAGCCCACGGCCATGCACGAGGTCAGCACACCGTACTCGCTGGAGCCCTGCTGGAAGACCGTGACCGACATGGTGGAAATGAAGATGGGGAAGTTCAGGCCGAAGGTGCCGATCAGAAAGTACATCCACAGGATGGCCAGCAGGTCAGGGCGGCTGCGCACGTAGGCAAAGCCGTCAGCCAGGCCGGCGCGGCTGCTCTTGGTGCGTTCGCGCAACTGCAGGTCGCCCAGGCGCAGCCAGCGCAGGGACAGCAGCACGGCGCCAAACGAGGCGGCATTGAGCACGAACACCCAGCCGCTGCCAATGGCGGCAATCAGCACGCCGGCCACGGCGGGGCCGATCATGCGCGCGGCATTGAATGAGGTGGAGTTGAGCGCCACGGCGTTGGACAGGTCCTTGTCGCCCACCAGCTCGGCGACGAAGGTCTGGCGGGCGGTGGAGTCGAAGGCGCTGACGCAGCCGAACAAGAACGCGAACACGTAGACTTGCCACAGTTGCACCACGCCCGTCAGGGTCAGCAGCCCTAATGCCAACGCCAGGGCGCCGGACAGGGCCTGGGTGGTCATCACCAGTTTGCGGCGGTCGAAGTGGTCGGCGGCAAGGCCGGTAAACGGCATCAGCAGCAAGTAGGGGCCGAACTGCAAGGCCATGACGATGCCCACGGCGGTGGCGCTTTCGTGGGTCAGTTGCACCAGCACCAGCCAGTCCTGCGCGGTGCGTTGCATCCAGGTGCCGATATTGGAAATCAGCGCGCCGCCTGCCCATACACGGTAGTTGTAGTTGCGTAGCGAGCGGAAAGTGCCTTTCACAAAACCGGTTCCCGAAGTCTGGACGGAAGACAGGCAGCGCCGACTAAACCGTTAGCTGCCTATCTTCGATCTTCAGTGGCCCGGCGTCAGGCTGTCAAGCGATGACGTTCAACGCGCGGCGGGGGTCTTGTGTTCCAGGCGGCCGACCGGGCCCAGCCATTGGCCGGCCTGCTGGTCCAGCCACTGTTGGGCAGTGGGCGCGCGCTTGAGCGTGGCATCCAGCCAGGCGGTACTGACGGCAGCGACGCTGGCGGCCTGACGGCGGTCAACGCCCAGGTCCACCGGTTTGGCGCCGCCACGACCTTCGCCGCCCGGGCCGCCTGGGCCACCACCGCCTGGGCCACCACCGCCTGGGCCACCACCGTCGGGGCCGCCGCCGTGGTGGCCTTCGCGTTTGCTCTCGCCCGGCTTGCCGCCCCCGGCGTGGGCCAGGGTGCCGGACAGGTCCTTGTGGCTGGCGTCCTGCAGGCGCAGTTGGTAGCTGCCCGGGGTGCCAAGGCCGTCGAACAGGGCGAAACGCTGTTGCGCGCTGCCCACCCAGCTGAAGGGGTCTTCATCCAGCGGGCCGGTGGCGGTCAGCACCGGGGTGTCGATCTGGCTGAAGCGCGCCGGGTCGGCGCCGGCCGCCACGTAGGGGCTGAGGATGATTGCGCCTTGCGGGCGCCATTGGGTCAGGCGCGCCTGGCCAGGGTCGCGCTCGCCGGCCAGGGCGGCCGCCGTCTGGGCGCCCAGGTCGTAGCCGGCCACCACCACGTGTTCCACGTCCACGGCATTGAAGCCGGGCTCGCCGGCCAGGCCGCGGCGGCGCACTTCGGCCAGCACGGTGACCACTTCGGCCACCCGGGCTTGCAGCGCGGCGTCGGCGTAGCTGTTGGCGGCGATGCTGCGGAAAGCGCCGGCCTGGGCATCGGGGGTTTTATAGACCGATGAGTCGTAACGGGTTGGCTGCAGGGTCAGCACGGCGTAGCCGGCATTGCCCCAGCTTTGGCGCCACAGTTGGCCGGCGCTGTCGTCTTCACCCAGGCCCGGCAGGTACACCACCAGCGGTACGTTTTTCTGGCCGGTGGGCACCAGCAGCGACAGGTCGATCTGGTGGGTGCCCCACGCCCAGCGTGTGGCCCAGCCGTCAAGCTTGCTGGCCTGGGCGGGGTGGTAGGCGGTTTTCAGGTATTCCTGCAGCGAAACGATGCCGTCATCCTCGGCAGCGGGCTTGTCGGCGCAGGCACCAAGGGAGGCCAGGGCGATGCCCAGGGCCAGGGGACGGACGAAACGTGACAGGGAAAAAGGCAGCAATGACATGACGATTCTGCTTCAACGGCAACGAAAGCCGCGATTATGCAGAAGCTGCGGGCCAGGTGGGGCGCGGGCCGGGTAAAAGCTGGGTAAATTTTTGCTACATAAACATGGCCCAGTCGATACATTTCCCGTGGGACCGGGCGTCAGCTCGGGAAGCAGACGCTGCGTTTTATCCGAGTATCCGCGGCGATCTTTTCCCGAGCTGACGCCCGGTCCCACGAGGATACGGGTTGCGTGTCGGGCAAGCTCGCCTAAGCTTCACCCCAGCAGGATGAAAAAACTTACAAATTCAACGCACTATGCCGGACCTTTCGCCCTGTCCCGTAGTCTTTAGGGCGTCAATTTGAAATGGAGGTGTACATGCTCATTCGGTCTCTGGCTTTGGCTGCCCTAGTTGCAGTTGCGGGCCCCGTGCTGGCAGCCGACAGCGACTCGCCGCTGGCCCAGGAGCAGGGCAAGGCGCGGCCCCTGATCATCATTGCGCGCAGCTCGGTGGACCCCACCCTGGTGCACCTCAAGGACGCGCTCAAAGAACCGGCCAACCAGCAGGCCTTCGCCCAGCGTAGCCTGGTGCTGTACACCGTGGTCAACACCATCGGCCAGCGCGACGGCAAGAACATGGACCCGCAGGCGACCATGGCGCTTATTCGCAGTTTGAGCCTGGGCGCGGGCGAGTTGCCCAAGACCATTCTGGTGGGCAAGGACGGCACCAAGAAGCTGGAGAAGAGTGGGCCGGTGGAATTGAAGGAAATCTTCGACACGGTGGATGCCATGCCGATGGCTGAGAAAGAGGCGGCAGCGGCGGCTCCGGCCGCGCCTGCCCCGGAACCGGGCAAGCCGGCCAAGGGTGGCAAGGCCGGCAAGGCAGCCGCAGCACCGCAGTCGCTGGACGATTGAAACCGCGTCGCGTTCATCGTGGCCAAGGCCGGCTCCTACGCCGGTCTGCGTGGCCGCGATGAACGCGACGCCGATCCTCAGGGAATCAAACGCTCGGCACGCAACTGCGCGAACACGTCGAAGAACCCCTGGTCACTGGCCTGAAAATCGACAAAGCCCAACCGCCGGCTTTTCGACATGTCGGTGACCACCTCGATCGGCCGCCCCAGGTCGGCGTCGGTGTGCCACGGCGAGATCAGCCGCTTAATGTCGTGCTCCACCAAGCCATACTCGGCCGCCAACTGCGTCCACACCTGCTGATCATCAGCCATCTGCGTGGCCAGTGGCATCGACTGCTCGGGGAAGGGCGCCGGTTCCAAATCGAACCACTCGGCAATCCGCCCCCACATCCAGCTCCAGCGAAACACATCGCCGTTGGTGACGTTGAACGCCTCGTTGGCGGCGGCAGGCGTGGTGGCGGCCCACAGCAACTGACGGGCGAGGATGCGTGCGTCAGTCATGTCGGTAAGGCTGTCCCACTGCACCCGTGACCCGGGGAACACGAACGGGCGGCCGCTGGCCTTGCACACGCTGGCGTACACGGCCAGGGTGGTGGCCATGTTCATGGCGTTGCCCACGGCCACGCCGGTGATGGTGTGCGGGCGATGCACGCTCCAGGTGAAATGGTCGCGCTGGGCGGCGGCGAACACTTCGTCTTCCTGGGCGTAGTAGAAGTTTTCCACCTCAAGGCGCGCCTGGCTTTCGCGGAACGGTGTCTGCGGCAGGCTGCCCTGGCCATACGCCTCGAACGGCCCCAGGTAATGCTTGAGGCCGGTGACCAAGGCCGCGTGGCGCAGGCTGCGAGCACTGCGCACGGCGTCCAGCACGTTGCGCACCATGGCAGCGTTGACGCGGATGTTTTCCGCTTCGCTGGCCTGGCGTGACCAGGTGGTGAGGAACAGGTGGGTCGGGGCCAGGCCGGCAACGGCGCTGGCCAGTGCAGCCGGATCCTGCAGATCGGCGGCAATCGGGATGATACCCGGCGCCAGGTTGGGGTGGCGGGACAGCCCGGCCACCTTCCAATTGGTGTTTTCGGCCAGTACGCGGGTGAGCGCGCTGCCGACGATACCGCTGGCGCCGACTACCAATGCGACTTCAGTCATGTCTGCCTCTGTGCAACAAATGTTGTTACACCTTAGCGGCAGATGCCGTGAGATCCAACCCGCAATGGCCGTGGTGCGACCCGTAGCCGCTGCCTCGGTGGAAATCTTGGGGGGGGCACACGGGCCAGCGCAGCCTGGCGGCAGCGGCTACGAGGGCGCGTGTACCCGTCGATTGCGGCGCCGGCAGGCCTACCACGGACCGCGTAGGAGCCGACCTTGGTCGCGATGCAGGCGATGCGGTCTACAACAAAAATGCCTAGTTCATCACCACCGCAGCGCCAGCGCGTTGCAGCAGACGCTGGCTGCGTTCCGACAACTGCTCCAGCACAAAGCCCTTGCCGGCTTTCTCGTAGCGCGTCGCCAGGGCCTCCAGCGCGGCAATGGCCGAATGGTCCGCCAAGTGCAGATAACGGCAGTCCACCACCACCTCGTCAGGGTCGTTGCGCGGGTCGAACAGGGCCTGGAAGTGCGTGGTCGAGGCGAAGAACAGCGTCCCGTGGGGCGTGTAGCGCTTGCGGCCTGGCTGGCTGTCGTCGGCATCGGCGCGGATGTCGCGGGCGTGCTGCCAGGCGAACGCCAGCGCGGCGATCAGGATGCCGCACAGCACGGCAGTGGCCAGGTCGGTGAAGACGGTGATTACGGTCACGGCGACAATCACCACGGCGTCCTGGCGCGGCACCTTGCCCAGCACCCGCAGCGAGCCCCAGGCAAAGGTCTGCTGCGCCACCACGAACATCACCCCGGCCAGCGCTGCCAGCGGAATACGCTCGATCAGCGGCGACAGGAACAGAATGAACAGCAGCACCATGATGCCGCTGACCACGCCGGACAAGCGCCCGCGGCCGCCGGAGCTGAGGTTGATCACGGTCTGGCCGATCATGGCGCAACCGCCCATACCGCCGAACAGCCCCGAGGCGACGTTGGCCACGCCCAGGGCCACGCATTCACGGTTGGGCTGGCCACGGGTTTCGGTCAGCTCATCGGTGAGGTTGAAGGTGAGCAAGGTCTCCAGCAGGCCGACCATGGCCATCAGCACCGCGTAGGGGGCGATGATCTTCAGGGTGTCCAGGTTCATCGGCACGCTGGGCCAGTGCAAGGTGGGCAGGCCACCGGCGATGTGCGCCATGTCACTGAGGGTGCGGGTGGGCAGGTCGAGGAAATACACCAGCAGGCTGACCCCGATGATGGCCACCAGCGCCGGCGGCACCGCACGCGTCAAGCGCGGCAGCAGGTAGACGATGGCCATGGTCAGCGCCACCAGGCCCAGCATCACCGCCAGGGCCGAACCGCCCAGCCAGTCGGCGCCCTGCTTGAAGTGCTCCAGCTGCGACAGCGCGATGATGATCGCCAGGCCGTTGACGAAGCCCAGCATCACCGGGTGCGGCACCATGCGGATCAGCTTGCCCAGGCGCAACAGCCCGAACAGCACCATGATCAGCCCGCCCAGCACCACGGTGGCCAGCAGGTATTGCACGCCGTGCTGCACCACCAGCGCCACAATCACCACGGCCATGGAGCCGGCCGCCCCGGAAATCATCGCCGGGCGGCCGCCAAACAGTGCCGTCAGGGTGCAGATGATGAACGCGCCGTACAGGCCCATCAGCGGGTTGAGCTGCGCCACCAGGGCAAAGGCGATGCATTCGGGCACCAGGGCGAAGGACGAGGTCAGCCCGGCCAGGACGTTACTGCGAAGTGAAGACAGTGACATGGGGTTCCTTGCGAAAACGCCAACGGCTCACCTAGGGATAGGCAAGCGGTGGGGTGAATCAGAGAGTGGTGCGCAGTTTAAAGAAAAATGGACTGGATCGGACAGGTATTTTGATCGGCGGCAGCCCTTGCCGCATCACCGGCGCAATCGTTTAGACTCCCTGCGTTACCCTCGCTGCCCATAACAACAACCAAGCAACAGGAGTCGCACCATGGAGCAACTTTCGCTGGGCCTCGTCGGCTACGGCAAGATCGCCCAGGACCAGCACGTCCCGGCCATCCTCGGCAACCCCGCCTGGCACCTGCAGGCCGTGGCTACCCTGGGCCAGCCTTGCCCTGGCGTGGCCAATTTCAACAGCCTGGAGGCCTTGCTCAGCGACGGGCCGGCGGTTGCCGCGGTGTCGTTCTGCACCCCGCCCCAGGGGCGCTACGCGCAGGTGCGCCAGGCGTTGCTGGCCGGCAAGCACGTGTTGGTCGAGAAACCGCCATGCGCCAGCCTCGGCGAGGCCATGGCGCTGGTGGACCTGGCCCAGGCGCAGGGGGTGACCTGCCTGTTTGCCTGGCATTCGCGCTTTGCCCCGGCGGTGCAGCCGGCGCGCCAGTGGTTGCAGGGCCGCACGCTGCGCAGCGTGGCCATTACCTGGAAGGAGGATGTGCGCAAGTGGCACCCCGGCCAGGCGTGGATCTGGCAGGCGGGCGGGCAGGGGGTGTTCGATCCGGGTATCAATGCGCTGTCCATTGTCACCGCACTGCTGCCGCAGCCGCTGTTCGTCAGCGGCGCCGAATTGCGGGTGCCGGCCAACCACCAGGCCCCCATCGCCGCCCGCCTGCGCATGACGGACGCCCACGGCTTGCCGGTGACCGCCGACTTTGACTGGGACCATCCCGAGCCGGACATCTGGCGCATCGTGGTGGAGACCGAAGATGGCGTGCTGCGCCTGGAGCAGGGCGGTGCGGCGCTGTTCATCGACGACGTGGCGCAGCCGCTGCCGGCCGAGGCGGAATACCCGTCGCTGTACCAGCATTTCGCGCAACTGATCGCACGCCAGGCCAGGGATGCCGACCTGCAGCCGTTGCGTCTGGTGGCTGATGCCTTCATGGCGGGCAGCCGCACCCTGGTGGCCGAGTTCCACGACTGACCCCTTGTAGCCGCTGCCGCCAGGCTGCGCTGGCCTGCATTAGCCCTGGAGATCTTCAGTGAGGCACAGGGCCAGCGCAGCCTGGCGGCAGCGGCTGCATTGACCGCGTGTCGGCCTTGGCCTGCACCTTGCTATGGACCTCCCTGCGGTTCCCATCCATAGCGTTTGGTGGAGGTATACATGCTGATCACAAAAACAATAATGGCGTTGGCGATAGGCGCGGTGCTGTCCGCGTCGGTGGTGTTGATCCCCGATTCACTCGGCGGTTTTTCCAGTGTTCACGCCAAGGAGGGGGGTAGCGGTGGCCATGGTGGCGGCAGTGGGAGCGGTGGAGGCGGCGGTAGCGGCGGTAGCGGCGGTGGAGGTGGCAGCGGAGGTGGCGGAGGAGGCGGTGGCAGCGGTGGCGGTGGTGGCAACGGAGGCAGTGGTGGCGGTGGCGGCGGTAGCGGCAGCAGCGGCAGCAGCGGTGGCCATGGCGGCAGTGCCAGTGGCAGCAGCAGCCATGGCGACGGTCATGCAGGTGTTTCCAGCTCTGGCCGCAGCGGTACCCATGCCGAAGCAGGCGACGATCATGGCGTCCACGCTGGCGGGGAAGTAGGTGACGATCACGGCGTCCATGCCGCGGGTGAAGTGGGCGACGACCGGGGTGTTCACGCCGCCGGTGAACTGGGCGACGACCGTGGTGTTCATGCTGGCGGTGAACCCGGAGACGATCGTTCCGGTAGCTGATACTGGCGCAACCATAGCCCCGTAATCGGGCCAAAGCCCCAAGGATGGGGGCACTTGCCCCATACCCTACGGGTATCGAACCAGACCTCATGCCTATTGGCGCCCCAGCCCGCGAAGGGGGAAGATACCACTCAATAACAACAATCAGAGTGTTCCCGCCATGCACACGCCTTTACTGGGCCAGCGCAGCGAAATCTTCAACCGTGCCGATCCTCATGCCGTGTCCCTGTACGTCAATCAACACGTAGGGAGCCACTGCATTCAACTGCCGCGCGCCAGTCGCCCGCTGGCCCATCTGAGCCACCGCCCGTTCGCCGACCTGGACCTGTGCCGCATTGGCTATGGCGCCGCCGTGCGCGTGGTGTCGCCGGCACTGGAGCGCTTCTTTCACTTGCAAGTGCTGTTGCAGGGCCATTGCCTGTGGCGTCGTGGCCGCGAGGAACACGACCTGGTGCCCGGCGAACTGCTGTTGATCAACCCCGACGAGCCGGTGGACCTGACCTATTCGGCCGACTGCGAGAAGTTCATCGTCAAAGTGCCCGTGCGCCTGCTTGAAGGCCTGTGCCAGCAGCAACGCTGGACGTTGCCCGAGCCCGGCGTGCGCTTCACCGAACACCGCTATCGGCTGGACCAGCTGCAAAGCCTGGTGAGCCTGTTGGGCATGCTCTGCCAAGAGGCTGAAGAAGTAGAGCCGCAGCCGCAGGTGCAAGCGCACTACGCGCAGATTCTGGCCAGCAAACTGCTGACCCTGACCCGCACCAACGTGCGGCGCGTCAGCGCTGAGGCGCCGCCGCTGAACTTCGAGCGGGTGATCGACTACATCGACAACCACTTGGGCGATGAACTGGACAGCCAGGCCCTGGCCCGCCTGGCGCAGGTCAGTGTGCGCACCCTGTACGACCTGTTTGCCCGCAACGCCGACAGCACGCCGGCGCAGTACATCCGCCAGCGCCGCCTGGCGCGTATCCAGGCCTGCCTGGCCGACCCCACCTGCAAGGTGCGCAGCGTCTCGGAGCTGGCCATGGACCATGGCTTTTTCCACCTGGGGCGCTTCTCCCAAAGCTATCGCCAGCAGTTTGGCGAATTGCCGTCCCAGACCCTGGCGCGACGCCGCAACGCCCTCGCGCAAAACGGATAGCGGTCTGCAAGCATCGGCTATCGACATCCCCCACCCATTCGTACGCTGGAGGTGCCTGAACAATAACAACGGAGGCCCCGGCCATGTCCCTGGGAATCGACTACCTCAATGCCCTGCTGCACGAAGACCGCGCTCAGGGCATCTACCGCTGCAAGCGCGAGATGTTCACCGACCCGCGGCTGTTCGACCTGGAGATGAAGCACATCTTCGAGGGCAACTGGCTGTACCTGGCCCACGAAAGCCAGATCCCCAACGTCAACGACTACTACACCGTGCAGATGGGCCGCCAGCCGGTGTTCATCGCGCGCAACAAGGCCGGCGAGCTCAACGCGTTCCTCAACGCCTGCAGCCACCGCGGCGCCATGCTGTGTCGGCACAAAACCGGCAACCGCAGTTCCTACACCTGTCCGTTCCACGGCTGGACCTTCAATAACTCCGGCAAGCTGTTGAAAGTGAAGGATCCGGTGGAGGCCGGCTATCCGGCAAGCTTCAATTGCGAAGGCTCCCATGACCTGACCAAGGTGGCGCGCTTCGAGTCCTACCGCGGTTTTCTGTTCGGTTCGCTGAACCCGGACGTGCCATCCCTCCAGGAGCACCTGGGCGAATCGGCGAAGATCATCGACATGATCGTCGACCAGTCCCCCGATGGCCTGGAAGTGCTGCGCGGTTCCAGCAGCTACGTCTACGAGGGCAACTGGAAGCTCACCGCCGAAAACGGCGCTGACGGCTACCACGTCAGCGCCGTGCACTGGAACTACGCCGCCACCCAGCAGCAACGCCAACAGCGCGAGGCCCAGGCGGCCGCCAAGACCATGAGCGCCGGTGGCTGGGCCAAGCAGGGCGGCGGTTTCTACTCGTTCGACAAGGGCCACATGCTGCTGTGGACTCGCTGGTCTAATCCCGAGGACCGGCCGTTGTACGAGCGCCGCGATGAGCTGGCCCAGCAGTTCGGCAGTGCCCGCGCCGACTGGATGATCCACAACTCGCGCAACCTGTGCCTGTACCCCAACGTCTACCTGATGGACCAATTCAGCTCGCAGATCCGCATCGCCCGGCCGCTGGACGTGAACCGCACTGAGATCACCATCTACTGCATCGCCCCCAAGGGCGAAAGCGACGCCGCGCGCGCCCAGCGCATCCGTCAGTACGAGGACTTCTTCAACGTCAGTGGCATGGCCACCCCCGATGACCTGGAGGAGTTTCGCTCCTGCCAGTTGGGCTACCAGGGCAGCACCACGGCGTGGAACGACATGTCCCGAGGTGCTTCGCATTGGGTAGAGGGCGCCGACCAGGCCGCCCAGGACATCGACCTGCACCCCCAGCTCAGCGGCGTGCGCACCGAGGATGAAGGCCTGTTCGTGATGCAGCACAAATACTGGCAGCAGACCATGATCAAGGCGCTGCAGGCCGAGCGTATCGACGTGGAGGTGGTGCAATGATCAGCCACGACACCGTGCGTGATTTTCTCTACCGCGAAGCCCGCTACCTGGACGACAAGGACTGGGACAGCTGGCTGGCACTCTATGCCCCCGACGCGACGTTCTGGATGCCCAGCTGGGACGATAACGACGAGCTGACCCAGGACCCGCAACGCGAGATTTCGCTGATCTGGTACGGCCGCCGCGACGGCCTGGAAGACCGCGTGTTCCGCATCAAGACCGAGCGTTCCAGCGCCAGCATCCCCGACACCCGCACCTCGCACAACCTGAGCAACATCGAGGTGCTGGAACAGGGCGACGGGCAGGCGCGGGTGCGGTTCAACTGGCACACCCTGAGCTTTCGCTACAAGACCGTGGACAGCTACTTCGGCACCAGCTTTTACACCCTGGATACGCGCGGCGAACAGCCGTTGATCAGCGCCAAGAAAGTGGTGTTGAAGAACGACTACGTGCGCCAGCTGATCGACATCTACCACATCTGAGGCGGCCATCATGACCTACAAGATCGCACTGAATTTCGAGGATGGCGTGACCCGTTTCATCGACAGCAGCGCCAGCGAAACCGTGGCCGATGCCGCGTATCGCCAGGGCATCAACATCCCCCTGGACTGCCGCGATGGCGCCTGCGGCACCTGCAAGTGCTTTGCCGAAGCCGGTCGCTACGACCTGGGCCAGGAATACATCGAGGACGCCCTGACCCAGGATGAGTCGGACCAGGGCTACGTGCTGACCTGCCAGATGAGGGCGCAAAGCGACTGCGTGGTGCGCGTGCCCGCGTCTTCTGACGTTTGCAAGACCAGGCAGGCCAGCTACGACGCCACCATCAGCGCCGTGCAGCAGCTGTCCGACAGCACCATCGCGCTGAAGATCAAGGGCGAGGCGCTGAACCAGTTGGCCTTCCTGCCAGGGCAGTACGTCAACCTGCAGGTGCCGGGCAGCGAGCACACCCGGGCCTATTCCTTCAGTTCGTTGCAGCGTGACGGCGAGGTCAGCTTCCTGATTCGCAACGTGCCGGGGGGCTTGATGAGCAGCTTCCTCACCGGCCTGGCCAAGGCCGGCGACAGCATGACCCTGGCAGGGCCGTTGGGCAGTTTTTATCTGCGCGAGATCCGTCGGCCGCTGTTGCTGCTGGCGGGCGGCACGGGGCTGGCGCCGTTTACCGCGATGCTCGAGCGAATTGCCGAGCAAGGCAGCGACCACCCGGTGCACCTGATCTACGGGGTGACCCACGACATCGATCTGGTGGAGACCGCGCGGCTGGAAGAGCTGGCCTTGCGCATTCCCCGGTTCACCTTCAGCGCGTGCGTGGCCAGCCCCGACAGTCGCTACCCGCGCAAGGGCTACGTCACCCAGCACATCGAGCCGGGCCACCTGAACGACGGTGATGTCGACGTCTACCTGTGCGGGCCGCCGCCCATGGTGGAAGCCGTGAGCGCCTACCTGCGCGACCAGGCGATCGTGCCGGCCAACTTCTACTTCGAAAAATTCGCGGCCGCCTGATACCCCATCACCGTAGCCGCTGCCGAAGGCTGCGCTGGCCCTGAGCCCCACTGGAGATATTCAGGGTTCACACAGGCCAGCGCAGCCTGGCGGCAGCGGCTACCGAGGACACCTCATGAATCGATTCAACAACAAAATAGCCCTGGTCACCGGCGCTGCCCAAGGCATCGGCCTGGGCGTGGCCCAGCGCCTGGCCGCCGAAGGCGCACGCCTGGTGCTGGTGGACCGCTCCGAGCTGGTGTACGAGCTTGAGCACCTGCCCAACCACCCCCTGGTCCTCACTGCCGATCTTGAACAGCATGAAGAATGCGCCCGTGTCGTCGCCGCGGCGGTCAAGCACTTCGGCCGTCTGGACATTCTGATCAACAACGTGGGCGGTACGATCTGGGCCAAGCCCTTCGAACACTATCAACCCGAGCAGATCGAAGCCGAAGTGCGCCGCTCGCTGTTCCCCACGTTGTGGTGCTGCCACGCGGCGTTGCCGATCATGGTGGGGCAGGGCAGTGGCGCTATCGTCAATGTCTCGTCCATCGCCACGCGCAGCGTGAACCGCGTGCCCTATGGCGCGGCGAAGGGCGGCGTCAATGCGCTGACCGCCTGCCTGGCCTTCGAAACGGCAGGCCGCGGCGTGCGCGTCAACGCCACTGCGCCGGGCGGCACCGAGGCGCCGCCACGGCGTATCCCGCGCAACAGTGCCGAGCAAAGTGAAGAGGAGAAAGGCTGGTACCGGCAGATCGTCGATCAGACGTTGGACAGCAGCCTGATGCATCGCTACGGCACCGTAGAGGAGCAGGTGGGGGCGATTCTGTTCCTGGCCTCCGACGAGGCCTCCTACATCACCGGCGTCACCCTGCCGGTGGGCGGCGGCGACCTGGGTTAGGCCTGTAGCCGCTGCCGCAGGCTGCGCTGGCCGTCATACGCGCCAGGGATTTTGAGGCTCAATGCAGGCCAGCGCAGCCTGGCGGCAGCGGCTACAACATTCTGCACAAGGCTTGGGCGCTGCGGTTCACAGCGCGGCGCCACCGCAGGCACCACCGGCGGCCGCACCCGCGCCCGTGCCAGGTTGCGCACAATGCGAAACAACCCGCTGGGCCGCACTTCCCCTTGTGCCGCGCCAAAGCGCAGCCAGGCTTCCTGCACCAGCCGCTCGGCCTGCTCGCGGCAGCCCAGAATCGCAGTGGCGTAGTCGATCAGCGCCTTGCGCTGAGTCAGGTAGAGGTCGAGCTTGGCTGTGCAGGGGTTCACGATCAGTCACCGGTCGTGGGGGAAGACGGGTTTATCATAGCTGCAATGCGAATCATTATCAATGGCACACGCCAAAGCTGCTCCCTGAATCCCGCACCACCCCGTAGCCGCTGCCGCAGGCTGCGCTGGCCCTCATAAACCCTGTAGATCTGCAGTGATGCATCGGACCAGCGCAGCCTTCGGCAGCGGCGACGGGGAAATGCCGAGGCATCAAGCAATAATGTCCGCACCGCGATCACATCCGTCCGAAATGGTTCCCAAACGTATCCATCCGGATAATTGCCAACCCATCCAACTGTCTCTAGTCTGTTCAGCATCGCGAAAAGCTCGATGGACAGGCGCCTGGACGGCTCGGTGAGAACCCCATGATTCGTATTGGAAATGTCACAGTCTCGCTTGCGCTGCGCGAGATTCACCAGGGCGGGGTGCCGGTCAAGGTCGGCAGCCGGGCGTTCGACATCCTCGAAGTGCTGGTAGCGGCCCAGGGCCAACTGGTCAGCAAGGATGAACTGCTGGCCCGGGTGTGGCCCGGCGCGGTGGTGGAGGAGAACAACCTGCAGGTGCACATCTCGGCCCTGCGCAAAGCCCTGGGCGAGGCCCGCGAGCGCATCCGCACGGTGCCGGGGCGTGGCTACCGACTGGTGCTGGACGCCGAGCCCGACGCCCAGCCGCCCGTTGCCACCGGCCGCGACAGTTTGCTGATCGCGCTGCTGCAACGCCTGGGGCTGCATGACATGCTGGATGCCCCCGGTACGGCCCTGCCTGAAGCGCCCCCTGTGCCCGCTCACGGCGAACCCATCGTCTACGTGGTGGACGACGAAGCCAGCGTGCGCGATGCCCTGTCGCGCCTGTTGCGCTCCGCCGACATCGCCGTGCGCACCTTTGCCACTGCCGATGACTTCCTGGCCTCGGATTTTGATCAGCGCCTGGCCTGCCTGGTGCTGGACGTGAACCTCTCGATCGGCACCGGCTTTGACCTGCAAGCCGAGCTGCGCCGTCGTGCCAGTGCGCTGCCGATCATCTTCATGACCGGCTATGGCACCATCCCCATGTCGGTGAAGGCCATCAAGGCCGGCGCCCAGGAGTTCCTGACCAAACCGTTCGATGAAAACGAATTGCTCGACGCCATCGACCGCGCCTTGGCCGGCGCCCGTCAGGGTTTCGCCGTGCAGGCCCAGGCGCGCGAGGTGCGCGGCCGCTATCAAAGCCTCACGCCGCGCGAGCGCCAGGTGTTGGGGTTGCTGCTGGAGGGCAAGCCCAACAAGCTGGTTGCCGCAGCGCTGGGCACCCGCGAGGTGACCGCCAAGGTGCACAAAAAACACGTCATGGCCAAGATGCGCGCCGCCACCCTGGTGGACCTGGTGCGCCTGTGCGAGCAGATCGGCGTGAACCCCGTGCAGGTCGATGCCCATGCCGGCTGAGGCGCCATGACCCTTGCGCCGCCACTGCCCGGCGAGCTGGCCGATTACCGCCAGCAACTGGGCGGCTTCAATGAACAATGGCTCAAGCACCTCACCTGGCGCCTGCTGCTGGTGGATGGCGAAGTGGCGCGCTACCGCGTGCGTTCGCCCATCTCCGCCCGTGACTGGCTGATCGCCCGGCCCGCCGCCTTGCCCTGCGAAGGGGGCTTCCGGCGGCTGCATCAGGAATACGATGTTCGCCATCATCTGTCGCCCGCCTGGGCGATTGTGCCGGTAGCGCTGATTGGCGCCGTGGATGGGCCGTTGCTGGTGCTCGACGACAGCCAGGGTCGTGGCCTGCAGGACGCATTGGGCGAGCGCCTGCCCATCCTGCGCTTCCTGCGCCTGGCCCTGAGCGCCACCCAGGCCCTGGGGCAGGCCCACCGGGCGGGCATCCTGCACCGCGACATCAAGCCTTGCAACCTGATCGAAGGGGCCGACGGCGTAGTGCGGCTGATGGCCTTCGCCCTGAGTTGCCAGCGCGACGCCAGCGGGCCGGCGCTGGAAGCCATTCGCGGCAGTTTCGCCTACATGTCGCCCGAGCAGGCGGGCCGTACGGGGCAGCCGGTGGACGAGCGCAGTGACCTGTACTCACTGGGCGTCAGCTTTTACGAGATGCTCACCGGCACGCTGCCGTTCGAGGGTAACGACCCGGTGGAGTGGTTGCATCAGCACCTGGCCCTGCAACCACCGCCGTTGGAGATTGTGCGCCCGACGGTGCCGCCGGCCCTGACGGCGGTGGTGCTCAAACTGCTGGCCAAGCGCGCCGATGAGCGCTACGCCAGCGCCGATGAACTGGCCGCCGACCTGCGCCTGTGCCTGGCGCAGTGGACCGAACTGCAGACCATTCACCCCTTCGAGCCCGGTGCCCGTGGCGGCCTGGCGCAAGGGGCGCTGAACGCTTCGTTGCCCGGTCGCGAGCATGAGTGCGCGCTGCTGCATGAACGCGTGCTGCGCTGTGCGGTCACCGGGGAAGGCGAGCGCGTACTGATCAGCGGCCCGGTGGGCAGCGGCAAGGGCGCCCTGGTGCGCCAGGTGCACCAGGACCTGGTGGCCGGCAGCATCGTCTTTGCCGCCGGCCGTTTCGACCCGCTGGGCCAGATCACCCCCTATGCGGCATTGACCACGGCCCTGCGCGCGTTGGTGTTGCGCCTGCTGGGCGAACATCCCCAGGGCCTGGCCCATTGGCGCCAACACCTGCTGCTGGCGCTGGGTGATGGCGCCGCGCAAGTGCAGGCGCTGGTGCCTGAACTGGAGCTGGTGATGGGCGCCGTACCCCCTGTGGCCGAACCGCCGCGCGCCGATGCCAGCCAGCGCATGCAAACGGTGCTGCGCGCTTTTATTGCCGCCTTCGGCACGCCCGGCACCCCGTTGCTGCTGTTTTTCGAGCACGTGCCGGCGCTGGATACCCATACCCTGGCGCTGCTGCACAACCTGATGGAAACACCCTTGCCCCACGTGGTGCTGGTGCTGGCCAGCCGTGAACCCTGGCAAGGCCCGCTGGCACAGGCGGCGCGCGCCGATGCGGGCCATTGCACGGAACTGGCGCTCAAACCCTTGGGCTTGCCTGCCGTGCTGGCCATGGTCAACACGTTGCTGGGCAGCCAGGGCGCGGCGATGCAGCCGTTGGCCGAGGTGATCCACGAGAAGAGCGGCGGCAACCCGCTGTTCATCCAGCAACTGGTGCGCACCCTGGTGGAAGAAAAACGCCTGGTGCCCCGGCCTGGCGCGCTGGGCTGGGCCTGGGACCAACAGGCGCTGCTGGCCTACCCGATGGCCGACAACGTGGTGGATCTGCTGCTCACGCGCATGGCGCGCTTGCCCCGGCGCACTCGCTGGCTGCTGGGCCTGCTGGCGCTGATCGGCACCCGTGCCAACCTGGCGCAAATCGCCAGCCTGGGCCGCTTGCAGCCTGCCCGTGTGCGTCAGGCCCTGGGCGCGGCGGTGCAGGCCGGGTTGCTGTTGGCAGAGGGCGAGGGCTGGTGCTTCAGCCATGACCGGGTGCGCGAAACCGCCTACCACGCCATCGCGCCGCGGCACCGCGCGTTGCAGCACACACGCCTGGCGCGGCAGTTGCTCCAGGCCATGGACGACCGCCAGCCGCCGGCCTACCTGTTTCGCATTGCCCTGCATATTCAGCAGTGTGCCCATGAGCAGTTGCAGGCACAGGACCTGCAAGCGTTCGTCGAGGCGCTGCTGCGGGCGGCACGGCGGGCCAGCGACACCGCGACTTTGCCCTTCGCCTTGCAATACCTGCGCCTGGCCCGCGAGCTGGCCCGTTGCCCGCGCTGGCAGCAGGCGCCGGCGCAGCGCTACGCCATGGACCTGCTGTACGCCCAATGCCTGATGAACAGCGCCGACTACGCCGGCGCCCATGCCTGCATCGATCAAGTGTTGGACCGGGTCGAGTCACTGTGCCAGGTGTCGGCGCTGTACGTGCTCAAGCTTGAAGCGCTGTCGCTGGCCGATAACTACATGGCAGCGCTGCATACCGGGCGCGCGGGCCTGGCGCTGTTCGGCATCGAGTTCAATGGCTGCGACCGCGAGCAGGTATTGGCGCAGGTCAATGAGGCCTTGGGCGAGCGCCCGATCGAAGCCCTGCTGGCGCATCAGACCGTGGACAACAGCTTTATCGCCGCCGCCTTGCAGTTGATGGCGGCGATGATCATCCCGGCCATTCACGTGGAGCGCGAACTGGCGTTGCCGTTGCTGGGCCGCATGGTGCAGATGACCGTGCGCCACGGCGTCAGCGCCGCCTCCGTGCCGGGGCTGGCGTGGTTCGGCGTGCTGCTGGCCGATGAATACGCCGCGCACGCCCAAGGCCAGCGCTATACCGAACTGGCCGTGCGCCTGGAGCAGGTGCTGGGCCTGGACACCGGCCAGGTCTCCACCCAGCTGGCCCTGGGGCGCACCAGCGCCTGGACGCGTTCGCTGGCGTTTTCCCTGGAGTGTGGCGAACAGGCGTTCGCCGCCGGGCGCCGCGAGGGCAGGGCGGCGCTCAGCTGTTACGCCTGCCATCACATGGTCAGCATCCTGCTGGTCATGGGCGGCCCGCTGGCCCAGGTGGAACAGCGCATTGATGCGGCGGTGGCCTTGGCCGATGCGGCCGGGTTCGCCGACAGCCGTCTGCTGCTGGAAATCCAGCAAGCGTGCGTGCGCGGGTTGCGCGACGCCGACCTTTCGCCTTCCAGCGACCCGCTGCACGCCTGGCAGGTGCGCGTGGAAGCCAGCCGCATGTTGCCCATCGGCTTCTTCTACTGGCTGTACCGGGGCCTGCTGGCCTTCGTCCAGGGCCGCCACGAAGCGGCCAGCGATTACCTGGGCCGCGCCGAAGCGCAGAAGGGCTGCATGGCCGCCCACGTGCACCTGATGGACCTGGCGTTCTATTCGGCGCTCAACCACGCCGCCCTGGCGGCCAGCGCCTACAGCCCACTGGCCGCCGTGCATGGTCTGCAACCGTACCTGGCGGACCTGCGCCGCTGGGCCCGGCTCAACCCCCAGGCCTACCTGGACCGGCAGATGTTGGTGGAAGCCGAGATCGCCCGCCTGCAAGGTGACCTGGTGCGTGCCTTGCAGCTGCTTGAAGGTGCCATCGAACATTCCGCCGCCAGCGGCTGCGCGCCGGTGCAGGCCATGGCCCATGAACGCGCCGCCAACTGCCATCAGGCCCTGGGCCTGGCCAGCTCGGCCCGTGGCCACCGCGTCAGCGCCCGGGATGGCTACCAGCGCTGGGGCGCGCTGAACAAGGTGCGGGCGCTGGAAGCCGCGCATCTGTACCTGAGCAACAAGCCCCTGGATGCCCGCACCTCCATCGACATGCTCAACGGCCAACAGTACCTGGACCTGGTCTCGGTGACCAAGGCCTCCCAGGCGCTGTCGCGGGAAATCGTCTTCGAGCGGCTGGTGGAAACGCTGCTGGCCAACACCATCGTCCATGCCGGGGCGCGCAATGGCGTACTGGTGCTGGTGGAAGCGGGCGACCTGCTCAGCGTGGCCCGCGGTGAGGCGGCCGATGCCGGCGTGCGGGTGAGCCTGCAGCAACAGCCGGTACAGGCCCGGGGCCTGCCCTTGTCGTTGCTGTACACGGTGATGCGCACCGGCCGTACCGTGGCGCTGGTGCAGGCCGGGCGCGACGCCGATTTTGCCGACGATCCGTATTTTGCCGTGCAGGAAGCCGGCGCGGTGCTGTGCCTGCCCTTGCTCAAGCAAGGCGAGGTGATTGGCCTGCTGTACCTGGAAAACCCGCTGGCCAGTGGCGTGTTCACCCTGGCGCGGGTGGCGATGATCGAACTGCTGGCGGCCCAGGCGGCCATTTCCCTGGAGACCGCGCGCTTGTATGCCCAGGTGTTGGACGAAAACGCCCGCCGCCGGGACACCGAAGCGCAACTGCGCACCAGCAAGGCGTTGCTTGCCATCGGCCAGAAGATCATCCGCTCCGGCTCGTTCCGCTGGGACGTCAACACCGACCAGGCGCAGTGGTCCGATGAGCTGTTCGCGGTCTGGGATTTGCCGGTGCGCAGCAAGGCCCCTTCGTCCGAATCACTGGTACGTCGCGTGCACAGCGAGGACGCCGAGCGCATGCACGCGCAACTGCTGTGGGCGCGGCAGACGCGGCTGCCGTTGCGCATGGCCTTCCGCATCGTGCTGGAGGATGGCAGCGTGCGTTACCTGGAGGCCCACGCCGAGCCCGCCGAAGACGGCGTGTACGTGGGCGTGACCTCCGATGTCAGCGAGCGGCGGGCCACCGAGGCGGCCCTGCGCGGCGCCCGGGCGGAGCTGGCGCGGGTGCGTCACAGCACGGTGATGGGTGAGCTGGCGGCGTCCATTGCCCACGAAATCAATCAACCACTGGCCTCCATCGTCACCAACGCCAGCGCCAGCCTGCGCTGGCTGCAGCGTGACGTGCCGCAGGTGGGCGAGGCCCTGGAAGGCCTGCGCGACATCGCCCGTGACGGCCGTCGGGCCGGCGACATTATCCGTTCGTTGCAGGCGCTGGCGCGTCAGGAACCGGCCAGCCGCAGCTGGGTGGCCATCGATGAACTGATCCAGCAGGTGCTGCGCCTGACGGCAGTGGAAACCGAAGCACAGCAGGTGGCGGTGCACACCTCCTTGCAGGCCCAGGGCATGGCGGTGCAGGTCGATGGCGTGCAGTTGCAGCAGGTGTTGTACAACCTGATCGTCAACGCGGTGGAGGCCATGGGGCGGGTGCCGCAGATCACACGCCGCTTGCAGGTGAGTTCGCGGGTACCGGTGGCAGGTCACCTGGTGGTGATGGTGGAGGACAGCGGGCCGGGTATCAGCGTCGAGGATGAAGACAAGGTGTTCAACGCCTTCTTCACCACCAAGACCACTGGCATGGGCATGGGCTTGGCCATTTGCCGGTCGATCATGGATGCGCAGGACGGTACCTTGCACCTCCACCGCGGGCGCGAGGGGCAGACGGTGTTTGTGTTTACCCTGCCGTGTGCCCCTGGCCCGTGACCCTGTAGCCGCTGCCGCCAGGCTGCGCTGGCCCGTGTGAACCCTGAAAATCTCCTGCGGGGCACATGGCCAGCGCAGCCTGGCGGCAGCGGCTACAAGTGCGTCAGCTGCGGGCGAAGGCCAGCAAGTCCTGATTCAACTGGTCTTTATGGGTGAAATACACCGCGTGCGGTGCACCCGGGTACACCTTCAGCGTCGCCCCACGTACCAATTCTGCGGCCGCCTTGCCGGTCACCTCGAAGCTCACCACCGCATCGCCGTCGCCATGGATCACCAGGGTGGGGATGTCGATGCTGCGCAGGTCATCACGGAAGTCGGTTTCCGAGAACGCCGCCACGCAGTCGTAAGTGCCCTTGAAGCCGGCCTGCAGGGCCAGGAACTGGGTCCAGTCGAGCATCGGTTTGCCGACCTTGTTGGCAGGCTCCGCGCTGCCGGTGAACACCGGGCCGAAGGCGTCGAGGAAGCCGGCACGGTCGTTGAGCAGGCCTTGGCGGATGCCGTCGAAGATGGCCGGGTCCATGCCTTCGGGGTGATCGTCGCGGCGGATCATCAGCGGCGTCACGGCGCTGATCAGCACCGCCTTGGCGATGCGCTTGCTGCCGTGACGGCCCAGGTAGCGCGCCACTTCGCCGCCGCCCATGGAGAAGCCCGCCAGCACCGCGTTGCTGATGTCCAGGTGGCTGAGCAGTTGCTCCAGGTCATCGGCGAAGGTGTCGTAGTCGTAGCCGGTCCAGGGTTGGCTGGAGCGGCCAAAGCCGCGACGGTCGTGGGCGATTACGCGGAAGCCGTTGTTGGCCAGGAAGTTGGCCTGGTAGTCCCACATGTCGGCGTTCAACGGCCAGCCGTGGCTCAGTACCACGGGTTGGCCGCTGCCCCAGTCCTTGTAGTACAGCTGGGTGCCATCGGTGGTGGTCAAGTAAGGCATGCTTGTCTCCTGATTGGTGAGCCCGCTCGGCCGCTGCATCGGCGCTGGTCGCACTAGCGCCATCGCGACTAAAGTCGGCTCCTACCACGGACGGTGTAGGAGCCGACTTTAGTCGCGATGCAGGCAACGCGGTGTCAAGGCAGTTGCGGCGACGGGAGTTCACACGCTAAGGGGCTGGGGCTACAAAAATCCTTGGGCGAACCTTAATCGTTCTTAATTCAGAACGATTAAGGTGCCGACAAGGACCTTAAAGGCGCACACGGGGACACTGATAGCCTGGATCGTAATAGGAAATCTTGCCCATGAACGCCCGCATGCAAGCCCCCGGCGCCGCCCTGGACCCGGTGACCCTCGACCTGCTGCTGACCCTGGCCGCCACCCTGGCCGAGCCCGGCCCTGCTGCGCCCGATACGTTGCATCAGCACTCCAGCGCCCTGTGCGAGCACCTGCTGGTGCGCTACAGCGACACGGCGCCGGAACCACAGCGTGTGGCCTTGTCGCCGTGGCAGACGCGCCGCGCCAAGCAGTTGATGCTGGAGCAGATGGGTGCCAGCCCCTGCATTGCCGACATCGCCGCCGCCTGCTCGCTGTCGCGCAGCCACTTTTCCCGCGCCTTCAAGAAAACCACCGGGCAGTCGCCCCGCGACTGGCTGCAGCAGGCCCGTCTTGAACGCGCCAAGGCGCTGCTGGCCGACAACGACATGGCCATCGCCCAGGTGGGCCTGGAGTGTGGGTTTGCCGATCAGTCGCACTTCACCCGCGTGTTCACGCGGGGCATGGGAGTGACGCCCTTTGCCTGGCGTCGCTCCCTGCCGCGTCAGTCCCTTACCAACTGAATTTAAGTTCGGTGCCCAGGTAGTTGCTGTCGTGGCCACCGGCGTCGCGCAGGCTTTGCCCGACGTCGTAGTGCACAGCCTCGATGGCCCCGCTCAGGTTGGCCGTGAAGGCGTAGTCGGTGCGCAGCTGGGCATAGGCGCCGGTCCAGCGCTGGCCGCTGCCGGCGGTGTTGGCCACGGCGATGTTGGGCTGGGTGTACACCGCGTCGTTGGTGGTCTGACGCCACAGCAGGCCGACCGCAGTCTGCACGCTCAGGCCCGGCAGCGGCTTGACCGTGAGCGACGGCTTGACGTGGATCAAGTTGCTATAGCCGGTGTAGCCGGCCAGGGTGAAGTAATAGCCATTGGGGAACAGCGGGTTGAAGGTGCCCACGCGGCCGTCGCCGGCATGGCTGTCACCCGAGGCGACGTCCAGTTGCAGGCCCAGGCGCGGGGTCCACGGGGTTTGCTTGAAGGTGTAGCCCAGCCGACTGCCAGCGGCCCAGGCGCGGATGTCCTTGCCGGCCACGCTGCCTGACTGCAGCATGCCTTCCACGTCCCAATCCACGCTGGCTGCGGTGCCGGCATAACGGGCATCAAGGATGTCCCGGTGCTCGCTGCCCACCGCGTCCAGGTACTGGGCTTCGTCGCGCTGGTACAGGGCGTAGTAGGCCGACAGTTCCTGATTGCTGCCCACCACGCGTTCCACGCGCAGCATGTCGAAGCGAATCGCCTTGCTGGAGGTGTCGTCGAAGTGCTCGTCGTCGCGGTACTGCACCGGGTGGCTGGCGATGCCGATGAAGCGCCACTGGCTGGTTTCCCAGTCGGCCCACAGGGCATCGAACGACTGACGCACGTTGGGTCCGTCGCGCGAGGACACGAAGCGCTGCAAGTCGAAGGCGAAATCCTGGCGGCCCACGCGGGTTTTCAGGGTGCCGCTGTCGTAGGCGTTGATGTATTCCAGAAAGGCCAGGCGCAGGTCCAGGCGGTTCTGGTCGGCGCCGCCGATGGTGGTCTTGTCATAGGCGCGTACGTCTTCCAGTTGCGTGAAGACTCGCCAGTGCTCGTTCAAATGCAGGTCGGCGTGCACCTGGAAGCGTTGCAGCAGGTAGTTGTCACGCTTCACGCCCTTGGTGCCGAAGCCGGGGGCGTCGTTCATTTCCAGGCGTTCGCGCAAGGTGGCGCCCAGGGACAGCCAGGCGCTGTCCCCCAGGGCGATGTACTTGAGGTTGTCCAAAGGCTCGGTGCGCAGGGCGGGGGAGGCCAGGGCCGACCAGTCCTCCTGCCAGCGGTTGGCCTTGATGGCGGGGCGCGTATCGTCGGCCGCTGCCAGCAACGGCAGCAGCGCCAACGACAGGCCGACGAGTGGCCGCTTCACTGTTTCGCCAGGACTTGGTGGATTTCCGCGACGTAGCCGCCTGGGAACTGCACCATCGCCGCCGTACGGCCATCGGTGGTGGCGGCCGGTACCAGCACGGTGGCGCCGCTGCCGGTGGCCTTGGCCAGGGTGGCATTCAGGTCGGCCACTTCGTAGCCAGTGGTGTCGTGGCCGTAAGGGAAGGGCAGGTGACCGTCGGTGACCAGTACGGTCATGCGGCCGAAGTCGGAGGTGATGCGCACACGCTCATAGGTGCCCTTGTCGCGGCCGATCTCGGCGCCGGGGGCGTGTTTATCGTCGGCCACCACTTTGCCGTGGGAGAAAGTGGTGAACGCCTTGATGAACGCCGGGGCGCGATCGGCTGATACGTACACGCGGTTCTCCGGTACGTACTGGAACGCCGCATAGTTGGGCGCGGTGTTGTGCCAGTATAGCTGCATGTTCACGCCGCCTGGCCACTGCACCACGGCGTCGCGGCCGATGGGGTCGGGGAAGGGCGCCACGATCACGTCGGCACCGGCCTGGCGGGCCAGCTTGATGGCCTGGTCCATGTCCTTGACCAGGTAGCCGTTGCGCTCATCACCGAACGGGTGCGGGATGGGCGTCTTGAAGCCGAACAGCGAGACCGTGCCCGAGGGCGTCTGCAGCAGCTGCGAGGTGGTGCTGCTGGGCGTTGGCGTGACATCGGCCACCACTTGCGGCGTGCTCTTGCCGCCGAAGGTGGTGGTGAAGCTTTGCACAAAGGCATCGACATCGCCGGGGGCCACGTACACGTGGCTGGTGTCGTATTGCGGGCCGACCGCAGGGCCGGTGGCAGCCAGCGCCGACAGCGGCGTGGCAATGGCGAGCATGAGCAGGGTATGACGCATGACAAACTCCAGAGAGGGGCAAGTTGATGGCGTCAGGGTGGCGGGTGGGGGAGATGAATAATTGAATGGGTGTGCTTTTCAAGCCGATGCCTTGAAACCGCGTTGCCCGCATCGCGACTAAAGTCGGCTCCTACGCCGACCGAGGTAGGAGCCGGCCTTGGCCGCGATGCAGACGACGCCGTCCTGTAGCGTCAGCGTTTGTGGAGGGCATCGCCATGGTGCACGGCGTGGTGGCCGGTCTTGTCGCTTTTGACTTCGTACTGGGGCTCGGCTTTGGACGCGGGGCGGTGCCTGCCCATGAACTCCAGGTCATGCACATGCACCTTGACCACCGTGCCATGGATTTCGCCGGCTTCGGAGTTCCAGCGCACGGCATCGCCGACTTTGAACGTTTTCATCTTCGGGCTCCTGGGTTGTGGGCGTAGCCATAAGACTCAACGCCACAGCGCAAAATTCCCGTAGCCGCTGCCGCCAGGCTGCGCTGGCCCTCTGCCTCGCTGAAGATCTTCAGGGTTCACACCGGCCAGCGCAGCCTGCGGCAGCGGCTACAGGGCGGCGTGGATGTGCGCCATGCGCTCCTGGTGGGTGTCGGGGAAGTGGATTTTGCCGCTGGCGCGGGTGATGGCGGTGTACAGCAGGGCCAGCTTCTTGGACAGCGCCCGCTTGCCCTTCAGGTTGGCGAAGTAGTAGAGGTCTTCGGACAGGGCCATGTGCGGCAGTTCGAAGTTCTTGGCGGTGTAGACAGTCGCCAGCAAGGGGCGCATTGGGGTGTCCCAGGAAAACTCGGCCAGCTCGGCGCGCCGGTACAGCCCGGATACGCCAAATCGTCCCCCGACGGTCTGCAGCCAGTGCTCCACCCGCAGGAACGCCTCGTTCCAGGCCATCACTTCACGCAACTGGGCCCAGTTGGCGTAGCGGGCAATCAGGCCATGGCTGGCGGGCTGGTCGTACAGGCACAGGTTCAAACAACCTTCCATGAACCCTTCAAGGCGCCATTCCCAATCGATGACTGCCGCGCCCCGGGCTTCGTCGCGGCTGCGGATCAGCCAGTCAAACAGGCCCCATTCGTCCGCCACCAATATCACGCACGGCTCGGCGGGGAAGGTGGTGGCGGGGTAGTGGGCGACCACGGTTTGCTTGGTCTTGTCTGCCGTGAACGGCAAAGTGCTGGCATGTGGGAATATCTCGATCAAGTCGTTGACGTAGTCCACCAATGACGGCCCACAGCGCAGCGACATGGCCATTTCACGATGCCGAATCGAGGCGTGGTGAGGGACGTAACGGCCATCCAGGTTTTGAAACTGGTCACCCAGGGTAATGACCGATTGTGGCGAGCGGTTGAGGAAGTCGACGATGGCCGGGGACAGGTCCTGGCCCTCGTCGATGATGATCATCTTGATGGGCTCGGGGATGAATAGGTTGTGCAGCATCATCTGCTTGATCCGGTGGTAGCCCCGACTGGGCAGCAGCGGCGCATCGACGTTCAGGGTCTTGATCTTGAACCACAGCTTCTCGGCCATCAGCGCCAGCAGTTGCCGCTCGGCCGGGGCGATCCACAGCAACTGCTCGGCGGGCAGGTGGGCGACGGTGATGCTGGTGTCGGGCGTGGCGCAGAACCTGGCAATGATACTCCAGCACAGGGCGGCGACCTGCGTTGGAGTGCGGCGGCCGATGGGCCCCAGGTTGGCCTGCTCGGCCAGTGCCGCGTAGTGCACCGGCAACCGTGATGAGGCCAGCATGCGCGCCTTGAGCAACTGATTGCCGCGGGCCAGCAGGTGTTCGGCCAGTTGCCTGAAGGTGGAGGTGGACACCTGATCGCCAAAGCGCTTGCTGACGGCTTGAAGCTTGGGCTGCGCGTCGGCCAGCAGCAGGCATTGGCCCTTGGGCATCAACTCCAGCACTTGCTCCAGCACGAAGGTCTTGCCGGTGCCGGCGTGGGCCTGGGCTTCGATGGAGTCCTCAAGGTTGGCGCGGATGTTCTGCACCAGGCGCAACTGGTGGTCGCTGAGGCGAATGATCAGGCCGCCGGGGCGCGGGTAGGCGTGCTGCAACGGACCGTGCGAGGCCCGATGGCGTTGCGCGAAGTCGAAATCCCAGGTGCCCTGGGGGTGAACGAACGGGTGGCGTTTCACCGTGTCGGCGTCCAGCAGTTCGATACCGATGGCGCGGGCGTGGGCCAGCCCCTTGGCGAAGGCGGCCGGCTCAAAGCCTTCGGCCAGGAAGGTTTTCAAGGTGGCGGTGGGGCGCTCCAGCAGGCGGGCGAAGGCCTGCTGCATGGCCACGGCGGAGTTGGCTGGCAGCTTGGGCAGGTGCAGCAGGTAGAGGATGGCCGCCGTCTGATAGCGGCACAGGTCGGCCACGTCCAGGGGGGCGTCGTTCAGCAGGGCGCCAGCAAGCGGTTCGCTGAGCGGCAGGTACCAGGTGGCTGTTTTCATCGGGGCAAGTCCGGGGGCCATTGACCGTCGCAACATGCCCTTGGCCCCCTTGGCGCAGAAAGAGGAAATTTCCCAAGCAGCACATTCGTTCAAAACAAACCCTTGGCGCTGTGCTTCACTAGCAGGTCGCCCGTCCACCCCGCTCAGCAAGGAGCCCGCCATCCATGAACCGCAACGACTTGCGTCACGTCGACATGAACCTGCTGGTGCTGTTCGAAGCGCTGATGTTCGAGCGCAACCTGACCCGGGTGGCCGAAAAGCACTTCATCGGCCAGCCGGCGGTCAGTGCTGCGCTGGGCCGGCTGCGCGACCTGTTCGACGACCCGCTGCTGATCCGCAACGGTCGCAACATGGAGCCCACCCTGCGCGCGCTGTCGATTCTGGAAGAATTGCGCCCGGCGCTGGACACCATCTCCGGCGCCGTCAGCCGCGCCAAGGATTTCGACCCCACCACCAGTTGCGCCACCTTCCGCATCGGCCTGTCGGACGATGCCGAGTTCGGCCTGTTCCCGCCCTTGCTGGCGCAGCTGCGCGAGGAGGCGCCGGGCATCATCATCGTGGTGCGCCGCGCCAATTACCTGTTGCTGCCGGCCATGCTCGCCAGCGGCGAGATCTCGGTGGGCGTGAGCTACACCACCGATTTGCCGGCCAACGCCAAGCGCCGCAAGCTGCGTGATATTGGCTGCAAGGTGCTGCGCGGTGACAGTGAGCCGGGGGCGCTGACCCTGGACGATTACTGCGAGCGGCCCCATGCGATGGTGTCGTTCTCGGGCGACCTGAGCGGCAACATCGACCTGGACCTGGCCAAGGTCGGGCGCACGCGCCGGGTGGTGCTGGGGGTGCCGCAGTTTCATGGCTTGCGGGCGCTGCTCAGGGGCAGCAACCTGATTGCCACGGTGCCCGACTATGCCGCTTGCGCGCTGGTGGAAGACGGTGCGCTGCGCGCCGACGAGCCGCCGTTCCCCATCGTGCCGGCCGAGTTGTCGATGGTGTGGAGCGGGGTGCACGACAACGACCCGGCCGAGCGCTGGTTGCGCGCACACATCAGCCGCGTCATGGCGGCGCCGCTGCCCTGACACCGCCGCGCTCCTTGTGGGACCGGGCGAAGCTCGGGAAGCGAACGACACGATAGTCGGGATGGCCTCTTCCCGAGCTTCGCCCGGTCCCACAAGGAATGCGGTGGGTTCATCAACGATTTCTGGTCGCACACCGGTTCAAAACACAGCACACCCGTGCAATCGGTCCAGGGGCAGGGTGCTCATCATAGGCGCTTCTGATCACCCACCCAGGACCACCCATGACCCCGCACCGCCACCACCCCGCCGACCTTGCCCTGTTGTGGTTGCGTGTGTGCGCCGCGGTGTTCCTGCTGACGGTGCACGGCCTGCCCAAGCTGCTGAACTTCCAGGCTCAGCTACAGTTGATCGAAGACCCCTTCCACTTGGGCGCCGTGCCCACCCTGTGCCTGGCTATTTTTGCCGAGGTGCTGTGCCCGCTGCTGATCATCGCCGGCGTGTTCACCCGCCTGGCTTGTCTGCCCGTGCTGGCGGTGCTGCTGGTGGCGCTGGTGTTCGTGCACCCCGAATGGACCCTTGAGCAGGGCCAGTTCGCCTGGCTGCTGTTGATCCTGTTCACCACCATTTTGATCGGCGGCGCCGGCCGCCTGGCCGTGGCCCCGCGCTTGCCCGCGCCGCTGCGCTACGCCTGATTTCTCCACCTTCCCAGGAGCTGCAATGAACGCCGAACTGATTCTTTTCAATGGCAAGTTTCACACCGTCGACCGGCAGAACCCCACCGCCAGCGCGGTGGCCATCCGTGAAGGCCGCTTCGTGGCCGTGGGCAGCGATGCCCAGGCCATGGCCTTTCGTGGCACCGGCACCCAGGTCATCGACCTTAAAGGCCGCACCGTCATCCCTGGCCTGAACGACTCGCACCTGCACCTGATCCGTGGCGGCCTGAACTACAACCTGGAACTGCGCTGGGAAGGCGTGCCGTCGGTGGCCGACGCCCTGCGCATGCTCAAGGAGCAGGCTGACCGCACGCCCACCCCGCAATGGGTGCGCGTAGTGGGTGGCTGGAACGAGTTCCAGTTCGCCGAAAAACGCATGCCCACCCTGCAGGAGCTCAACCAGGCCGCCCCCGACACCCCGGTGTTCGTGCTGCACCTGTACGACCGCGCCTTGCTCAACCGCGCCGCCTTGCGCGTGGTGGGCTACACCCGCGACACGCCAAACCCGCCCGGCGGTGAGATCCAGCGTGATGCCAATGGCGACCCGACCGGCATGCTGATCGCCCGTCCCAACGCGATGATCCTCTACGCCACCCTGGCCAAGGGGCCGAAGCTGCCGCTCGAATACCAGGTCAACTCCACCCGCCAGTTCATGCGTGAGCTGAACCGCCTGGGCCTGACCAGCGTGATCGACGCCGGTGGTGGCTTCCAGAACTACCCCGATGACTACCAAGTGATCGAGCAGTTGGCCAAGGACGATCAGTTGACGGTGCGCATCGCCTACAACCTGTTCACCCAGAAGCCCAAGGAAGAGCTGACCGACTTCAAGAACTGGACCTCCAGCGTCAAGCTGCACCAGGGCGACGACTACCTGCGCCACAACGGCGCCGGCGAGATGCTGGTGTTCTCGGCGGCCGACTTCGAGGACTTCCTTGAACCGCGCCCGGACCTGCCGCAAACCATGGAAGAAGAGCTGGAGCCGGTGGTGCGCCACCTGGTCGAGCAGCGCTGGCCGTTCCGCCTGCACGCCACCTATGACGAGTCCATCTCGCGCATGCTGGACGTGTTCGAGAAGGTCAACCGCGACATCCCGTTCAACAACCTGCCGTGGTTCTTCGACCACGCCGAGACCATTTCGCCGCGCAACATCGAGCGTGTACGCGCCCTGAACGGCGGCATCGCCATCCAGGACCGCATGGCCTTCCAGGGTGAGTACTTTGTCGACCGCTACGGCCAGCAGGCCGCCGAGGCCACGCCGCCGATCAAGCGCATGCTGGCCGAAGGCGTGCCGGTGGGCGCCGGCACCGATGCCACGCGGGTGTCCAGCTACAACCCGTGGACCTCGCTGTACTGGATGGTCAGCGGCCGCACCGTCGGCGGCCTGGCGTTGCAGCCTGAAGGCTTGCCGCGTGACACCGCGCTGGAACTGTTCACCCACGGCAGCGCCTGGTTCTCGTCCGAGCAAGGCAACAAGGGCCAGATCAAGATCGGCCAACTGGCTGACCTGGCCGCCTTGTCCGCCGACTTCTTCAGCGTCGAGGAAGAAGCCATCAAGTGGCTGGAATCGGTGCTGACTGTGGTCGGCGGCAAGGTGGTGCACGCCGACGCAGAATTTTCCGACCTGGCGCCGCCGCGCCTGCCGGTGGTGCCCGAGTGGTCGCCGGTGGTCAAGGTGCCGGGCCACTGGCGCCCACAAGCGCCCATGGCACAGCAGGTTCACCACTGCAGCGGCCCGTGCGCCGTGCACGTCCACAGCCACGACCGGGCGCGCCAGTCCAGCGCGCCGATCAGCGACTTCCAGGGTTTCTGGGGTGCGCTGGGCTGTTCCTGCTTCTCGTTCTGAATCTGTTATCCAACACACACGCTAGGAGTCCGTTATGAGCAATTCGCCTGTTTACAACCGCCTGAACAAAGACGACGCCGTGGTCCTGCTGGTTGACCACCAGACCGGCCTGATCTCGCTGGTGCAGGATTTCTCGCCCAACGAGTTCAAGAACAACGTGCTGGCCCTGGCCGACTGCGCCAAGTTCTTCGGCCTGCCGACCATCCTGACCACCAGCTTCGAAAACGGCCCCAACGGCCCGCTGGTACCTGAGCTCAAAGAAATGTTCCCGGACGCGCCGTACATCCCGCGCCCTGGCCAGATCAACGCTTGGGACAACGCCGACTTCGTCCAGGCCATCAAGGCCACCGGCCGCAAGCAACTGATCATCGCAGGCGTGGTGACTGACGTGTGCGTGGCGTTCCCGACCCTGTCGGCGCTGGCTGAAGGCTTTGACGTGTTCGTGGTGACCGATGCCTCGGGTACTTTCAACGACACCGTGCAACAGGCTGCCTGGGCGCGCATGAGCGCTGCCGGTGCCCAGCTGATGAACTGGTTCGCCGTGGCCTGCGAGCTGCACCGCGACTGGCGCAACGACATCGAAGGCCTGGGCAACCTGCTGTCCCAGCGCCTGCCCAACTACCGCAACCTGATGAACAGCTACGTGGCGCTGACTGTCAAGAAGTAAGTCTCGACCTGTAGCCGCTGCCGCCAGGCTGCGCTGGCCCGTGTGAACCCTGAAGATTTTCAGCGAGGCACAGGGCCAGCGCAGCCTTCGGCAGCGGCTACGGGGTGGGTCGAGAACTGTTCGTTTGCGTGAATGCTTGCCATTATCGCTGGACAGGGTACTGTCGCCTGCTTGAACACAGGCAATTGGCCCCTGGACATGAAAGACGTTGCAATCGTGCTGTACCCCGATTTCCTGCTGCTGGACATGGCCGGCCCGGTGGAAGTGTTCTCCATCGCCAACCGCTATTTGGCGCCTTGCCAGCACTATCGCATCGCCACCTATGCCACGGCGCACCGCAGTGTGCGTGCCTCAAGCGGCATCACCGTGCACGCCGATCACCTGATCGAAGACGCCAACCAGCCCATCGACCTGCTGCTGGTGCCTGGCGGACCGGGCGCTTATAACGAACAACATCCTGCGCTGATCGACTGGCTCAAACAGGCCGCCCAGCACTTGCCGTCCTATGGTTCGATCTGCACCGGCGCCTTCATTCTCGGCCACGCGGGCCTGCTGGATGATCACCGCGTCACCACCCACTGGCATTACACCGACCGCCTGATCAAGGCCTTCCCCAAGGCGCAGGTGGGCACCGAAGACATTTACATTCACGATCGCAAGCTGCTGTCCTCTGGTGGTGTGACGGCCGGCATCGACCTGGCGCTGTCGGTGGTGGCCAGCGACCACGGCCGCAAGGTGGCGCTGGACGTGGCCAAAGTGCTGTTGGTGATCATGCGCCGCCAAGGGGACCAGGCGCAGTTCAGCCCGCTGATGGCCGAGGTGGCGGCCCAGGACTCGCCGGTCACCCGCGTGCAGCACCATATCCTTGAGCACCTGGACCAGCCGCTGAGCATCGACGCACTGGCCGAAGTGGCCGCCATGAGCCCGCGCAACCTCAGCCGTCTGTTTGCCCGGGACGTGGGCATCACGCCCATGGCCTTTATCCAGAACGCGCGCATCGACCGCGCCCGCAACCTGCTGGAAAGCACCGAGCTGCCGCTCAAGACCGTGGCGTTCAAAAGTGGCTTTGGCAGCGTCCGGCACATGCGCCTGCTGTTCAGTGAACGCATTGGGCGTACACCCGCGCAGTACCGTGAGCAATTCAATTGAAGGGATGATGTCCGGATTGGGCACGACATTGGCCGTGTCGTATCCCTGCCCGTCACCCGATGTGCGTGCCTGCCTGCCAAGATAATCCTCAGTCGACTATCGGGCAGGGGAGACGGTCATGGGGGACATGGGGGTGATGGACGAGATCGCACAGGCGCTGCGCGACAGCATGAGCCCTGGGGATCGGCTGGCCAGCTGGAGCTTCCGCTGGGCGGTGCAGGATGGGCAGATCACCTGCAGTTGCTGTCAGGCGACGCAAACGATCAACCAGCCGGGGGAGGTGTTCACCCATCGGCCAACCTGCGGCGCGCGACGCGAGCAGCATCCCTGGCAGGATTTGGCAGCCCTGTTGGTGCGCCTCACCCCGTAGCCGCTGCCGCCAGGCTGCGCTGGCCGGTGGAAACCCTGAAGATTTCCAGCGAGGCGCAGGTGGCAGTGGGAAACCCTCAGGCCTCGCGCTGCTCGCGCGCCTGTTTCTCGGCCTGTTCCTTGCGGCGGTTCTTCAAATCCAGGCGGGCGCCCCAGGCCATGGCGGCGGCGCCGATGATCAGAAGCAGGATGAGTTGGCTGGTCGGCATGTGGATCTCCTTGGGAAAAAGTCCCATTGGAACCTGCACTCAAACGAAAAACCAAACAGATCACAGTTACAGGATGTTTCAGCACGCACCGTATCGGTGCGACTGGACGAGAGGCGTGACCCGCTCTTACACTGAGTTGGCCCATCCCGTTTGCAGGCGCTTCGCCATGACGCTTCCCGAACAGCCCACGCGCCCGCGCCTGCGCGATGCCAGCCGGACAATCCCGGAAACCCTGCGCCCTGCGTTCAACGCCTATGTGCTTGAGCACTACCGCGGCTTTCTGCTGGCCATCAACCTGATCGCGGCGGCGGCCTATTATTCCTATGTGTTCGCCGACTTCATCCTGATCCCGGACATGGCCATGACCTCGCTGGTGGTGCGCACCAGCCTGGTGGCCTGGGGGTTGGTGAACATCTTTTTAGTGTTCCGCTACAGCCGCAACCTGCTGTTGCTCGACATGCTGATGCCCGTGCACGACCTGATCTGCGCCGTTGCCTGGTTCGAACTGCTCAAGCGCAGCCACTCACCGGACATACCCACGTTCCTGTACGCCTCGGTGATCTTCGTGCTGTTGGGCAACCTCGGCGTGCGGGTGTCATTCAAGGGCATTGCCGTGGTTTCGCTGTTGATCTCGGGCGTGGTCATCGGCAACGTGGCCCTGTTGCACCCCAACGATCCCAAGGCGCTGCTGGTGTTCGTGGTGGTGTACCTGCCGGTGCTGTTTTTCAGCCTGTTCATTGCCTGGACCAACGTGGTCAGCGTGCGCCGCGCCTTCCTGGCCGACCAGGACGAACGCTGGCAGCAGGCGCAGCTGTACGACCTGAACCAAAGGCTGCAAGCGCTGGCCATCACCGATGCCCTGACCCGGGTGGGCAACCGCCGCGCGTTCGATCAACACCTGCACGAGCGCTGGATGCTGATGGAGCAACAGGGCCAGCCGTTTGGCCTGCTGCTGGTGGACATCGATTACTTCAAGCCTTTCAACGACCACTACGGGCATCAGGCTGGCGACCGTTGCCTGGCCGACGTGGCCGGGGTGATGGCCCAGTGCGTGGCCGAAGGGGAGCTGTTCCGCTATGGCGGCGAGGAATTCGCCATCGTTTTGCCGCTGGATGACCATGGGCAGTTGACCGCCCTGGCCAAACGCCTAGTGCAGCAGGTGCAGGAGCTGGGTATCGAGCATCGGCACCGGCCGGACGGGCATGGGGTATTGACGGTCAGCGTGGGGGCGGCGATGTGTGATGGGGTGGCGGGGCAGACGGCGACGGAGGTGTTTGGGCAGTGCGACCGGTTGCTGTATCAGGCCAAGCAGGGCGGGCGCAATCAGGTGGCGGTGGCCCTGTAGCCGCTGCCGCCAGGCTGCGCTGGCCGGTGTGAACTGGAACACAGGGCTGGGGGACTGTTATTTCTATCAGGTTCCAGCTCAGCCGCTTGTTGATTTAATGAGGCCTTCCTTCACATGAAAGCGAGTAGGTCTCATGAGCGAATTAATTATTGATTCCCCCGTTGCACTTGACGCTGCCGCTGGCTCGTCGATCAAAGCCGATCCCGCGCTGTCGGGTGCGGTCGAGTTTACCTCAGGCATGGCGGGGCGGCATGTGCTGCCTGCGCTGGGCGCACCGATCTATGTCAGTGCGGGAACGCCTGATGGTACTGTTGTGTATCAGTCGGATATTATCCGTCCTGCAGAGGGCACAGGTGGCGTTATTCGTGCGGGCAGTGAACCTACCGATGCTTTGTATAGTAACAATCGCTTCAACTATGTAGGTGGCGGGCATGAGTTACCTACAGGTGTCCCGGGCCTGAGTTACGTGATAGTGCTGCTGTACCCTGACGGCTCGTTATCGGCAACTGTAGCAGGGCCTATCGGGTTGACGCCCGGTACACTCTACTCAACAGGAATGGGATACGCCATCCAACTCGTGAAAACGGGGCCGGCTGCGAATGGAACCGTAGCCGCAGGTACCTTGTTTCAACTGGTAGCGGGTAGCGCCAGAACCTTACTGTCGGAGTTCTTGCTGACCTCGGCGATTACGGTTGTGGTTACTGCGTGACGTAGAGCGCCGTTATCGCCCCTGTATCGGGTTATCCAGTGTGGGACCGGGCGAAGCTCGGGAAGCGGCCAGCAGGCCTATCGGGTCGATCGCTTCCCGAGCTTCGCCCGGTCCCACAACGATGGTCAGTCGTACTCGGGCTGTCAGCGCAACGCCTGCGGATTCACCAGGTTCTGCGGCCGCTCCCCCCGCAACGCCGCCAGCAGATTGTCCACCGCACACCGCGCCATCGCCTCCCGTGTTTCATGGGTGGCCGAACCGATATGCGGCGTCGCCACCACATTATCCAGCTTCAACAACGGCGACTGCGGGTCCAGCGGCTCGCGCTCGAACACATCCAACCCCGCCGCGCGAATCTGGCGCGTCTGCAAGGCATGAATCAACGCCTGCTCATCCACCACCTTGCCCCGCGAGATGTTGATGAAGATGCTGTCCGGGCCCATCAGTTCCAGCTCGCGCGCACCAATCAGACCGGTTGTCTCAGCCGTCAGCGGCAAGGTCAGACAAATGAAATCAGCTTGCTGCAGCAACTCGTCCAACCCACAGTGGCGCGCCCCAAAGCGCTGATCCACCGCAGGCTTGGGCGTGTGGCTGTGGTAGATCACCGGCATGCCGAAGCCGAAGTGACCACGCTGGGCCAGCGCCTCGCCAATGCGGCCCATGCCGATGATGCCCAGGGTCTTGCCATGCACATCAGTGCCGAATTGTTTGCTGCCGACGCTGGCGGTCCATTCGCCGTTGCGCACCATGCTGGCCAGTTCCACCACGCGCCGTGCGGTGGCAAGGATTAGGGCGAAACCGGTGTCGGCGGTGGTCTCGGTCAGCACGTCTGGGGTGTTGGTCAATTGCACGCCACGCCGGCTGAGGTCGTCGATGTCATAGTTGTCGACGCCCACCGAAACGCTGGACACCGCCTCAAGCTGCGGCGCCAGGTCCAGCAGCGCGGCGTCCAGTTTCAGGCTGGCGCCCAGCAGACCGTGGGCCTGGGGCAGGGACTCGCGCAGGCGCGCCAGGCCGTCGCTGGCCGGGTCTTCCACGTAGGTTACGTCCACCTGGTCGCCCAGGCGGGCCAGCAGGGCGGGGGACAGTTTCTTGTACAGCACCACATGCTTTTTCATCACAGGTTCTCGTGTTCAGGAATGGTGGGCGGTGAGGGCGCGCGGCTTGGCGCGCACCAGGTCGCAGCCGCCGGGGGCCAGCAGCAGGGTCAGCACGGCCGACAGCACCAGTGCGCCGCTCATCAGCAGGTACGAGGCGCCCGGGTTGCCGGTGGTGCTGTTGAGGTAGCCCACCAGCCAGGAGCCGGCGAACGAGCCCAGCGCGCCCATGCTGTTGATCAGCGCCATGGCGCCACCGGCCACGTTGGCCGGCAGAATCTCGGGGACGATGGCGAAAAACGGCCCATAGGGCGCGTACATGCACGCCCCGGCCACCACCAGCAGGGCGTAGGACCACCAGAAATGCTCGCTGCCCAAGGCATACGAGCCGTAGAACGCTAAAGCGGCCAGCAGCAGGGGCGGCCACACGAAGCGTTTGCGCCGCTGAATACGGTCCGAGCCCCAGCTGATGGCGAGCATGGCAATCACGGCGGCCAGGTACGGCAAGGAAGACAGCCAGCCGGCCTCGACCATGTCCATTTCCTGGCCCTGCTTGAGGATCGACGGCAGCCACAGCACGAAGCCATACACGCCAATGCTCCAGCAGAAAAACTGCACCGACAGGATGATCACCTTGGGCGAGCGGAACGCCTCGGCATAGTTCTTCACCGGCTTGATGCCTTGCTGCTCGGCCGCCAGGGTCTCGCGCAAATCGTCTTTCTGCTGCTGGCTGAGCCAGCCGGCGTTGGCCGGTTTCTCATCGGCCAGCCGCCACCAGATAAACGCCCAGGCAATGGCCGGCAACCCTTCGATGATGAACATCCAGCGCCAGCTGAAATGCTGCACCAGGTAACCCGAGACCACCGACATCCACAGCATGGTCACCGGGTTGCCCAGGATCAGGAAGGTGTTGGCGCGCGAGCGTTCGGCGCGGGTGAACCAGTGGCACAGGTATACCAGCATGGCCGGCATCACCACGGCTTCCACCACGCCCAGCATGAAGCGAATGCCGATCAGCCAGTAGGCGTTCTCCACCACCCCGGTCAGGCTGGCCAAGGCGCCCCAGGCGATCAGGCTGACAAAAATCAGCTTCTTCACGCTGCGCTTTTCGGCGTAGATGGCGCCCGGTACCTGAAAGAAGAAATAGCCGAGGAAGAACAGCGCCCCCAGCAGCGAGGACAGCCCCGGCGTCATGGCCAGGTCTTCGGCCATGCCGGAGGCGGCGGCAAAGCCGTAGTTGGCCCGGTCAAGGTAGGCCAGGCTGTAGGTGATAAAAACGATCGGCATGATCACCCACCAGCGGCGGGTTGCCAGTTTCAGCGTATTCATGGGTGTGCTCCTGAGCATTTTGTTGTTGTCGCAACAGGTCCTTCCATGGGGTTACGCGCGGCGCAGGGCCACGGCTTCCAGCAATTGGTCGCGGCTGGGCAGGCCTTCCATGTCACCCTGGCTCTGCACGGCGCGGCTGCCGATCCAGTTGCCACGGTCCACGGCCTGCTCCAGGGTCTGGCCTTCGAGCAGGGCGCTGATCACGCCCACCGCAAAGCCGTCGCCGGCGCCCACGGTGTCCACCACCTTCTGCACCCGGTGGGCTTCGACAAAGCCTTCGCCCTGGGCGGTGCGGTAGTAGGCGCCTTCGGCCCCCAGCTTGATGGCCACGGCTTCGGCGCCGTGGTCCAGGTAGAAAGCGGCGATGTCGGCGGGGTCTTCATAACCGGTCAGCAGGCGGCCTTCGGCAAGGCCCGGCAGTACCCAGTCGGCATGGCTGGCCAGGGCGTTGACCTCACTGATCATGCGCGTCTGGCTGGGCCACAGGCTTGGACGCAGATTGGGGTCGAAAGACACACTGCGGCCGGCGCCGCGCATGGTTTGCATCAGGTGGCTGGACAGTTCCTGGGCGCTGGCCGACAGCGCGGGCGGAATGCCGGTAGCGTGCAAATGGCGGGCGCTGAGCAAGTCGTCATTAAGGTCTTCCACGCTCAAGTGACTGGCCGCCGAGCCGCGACGGAAATACTCCACCACCGGGTCTGCGCCATCATCTTCACGGGACTTGAACTGAAAGCCCGTGGGGTTCGCCTGGTCCACGCCCACGTGACGGCAGTCCAGCCCTTCGCGTTGCAGTGTGTCGACCACAAAGCGGCCCAGGGAGTCATTGCCCACGCGGCTCAGCCAGGCCACGTCGAAACCCAGGCGCGACAAGCCGATGGCGACGTTGCTGTCGGCCCCGGCGATGCGCTTGTGGAAATGGCTGACGGCGGCCAGGTCGCCGGTTTGTTCGGCCACCAGCATGGCCATGGTTTCACCGAAGCACAGGACATCAGCCATGAGCGACGCTCTCCGATTGCGATTGGCCCAGGCGGGCGAGGGTGGCCACGTGACCACGGGTCACTTCCAATAGATCATCGCCTTGCAGCGGAAATTCCGCCGCGCGCATCACCTGCGGTGCCATGCGCCGCAGCAGTTGATCCCACAACTCCAGGTCGCGAGCCTGCGGCGGTATCGCCACCAGCTTGCCGGCGCTGGTGCGTTCCACCGCCTTGCAGTGCACGTATTCCACGTATTGGCCCAGCTGCACCGCGGCGCTGAACACCGACTGTTCCTGCCACTGCCAATTGCCGATATCGAACGTCATGCCCACTGGCACGCCCTGCTCGCGGGCGCGGGCAAAAAAGCGCGCCAGCGGGTCGATGCGCCCGCCCTGGGTGGTCTGGTCGTTTTCCACCAACAGGCGTACGGGCTGGTCGGCCAGCAGGTGCTTGAGGGCGGCGAAGTCGTTGTGCGGGGCGAAAAAGCCCAGTGACACTTTCAGCCACTTCGAGCCGCAAGCCGCGGCGTTGGCCAGCGCGGTCACCAATGCCGCATCCGGCTCGGCGCGGCCTTCCTGCCAAAGCTCCATGGGGCAGGAGTACACACTTTGAAGGTCCTGGGCGTCGGCGGCCTGGCGCAATTGGTCGGTATCAAGGGTGGTGAACAGCTCTTCACGCCATTCGATCACGTCGGCGCCGGCCTGTGCGAGCAGGGCGGCAAAGGGCGCCTGGCCCTGTTCGCGGATCACGGTGGCGCCGTAACTGGACAGGCTGATGGACACGGGGTAGAGATTCATTGTTATTGGCCTCTGAAACCGGTTTCAAATTGATCTATGTAAAAGACCCCGGAGCGGGGTGGGGGGTTCAGTTTTTCAATAGGGTGCGGGCGAGCCGGGATGGTTGGGGCAAGGCGGGGGTGAGGAGGAGAGCGGTCATGGGCCTGATTTCCTTGTTGGAATTGTTTTGCCAGGCGGCGTTGGTTGTGGCTGAAATCGGTTTCAGCGATGGGGTAGGAAACACCTTGGTGGGGGTAGGAGTCAAGAGGGGGCAGCTGTGCGGCAAGTTGTTGGGCTAGGGCGTGCTTGCCGTATCCCTGCTGCGAGGCTGCGCTGGCCCCTGAGCCTCGCCGAAAATCTGCACGCTCAGGGCCAGCGTATCTGGATGCCTCAACAGCTCGCTGGCAAGCCAGCTCCCAGAGTATTCGCGTACCCTCCACATTATTTCATACAGGGCCTAGCCTTGCGGTTTTACTGAAACTTCGTCAGGCGCAAAGCATCGCTACATCCAGTGCTTCGTTGATAGAGGTTTTCAGCTGTGGATAGACTCCTTTTCCTTATCAAAAATTTTTGGTTTTGTGAGAGCCTAACCGTTTAATGGAAGCATATACCACAGCTCCGGTTTTATTACGGTCGCATCCGTTGCGTAGGTATGTAGCGCTGTAGTCCATTTCTTGAAGGATCCTCGGTTAGTTCCGCTCTCAAATAGTCCTGTCCATGCCTCATAGGTTGTGCCCAGCGGAGGAGTATAAACTCTGTTTGCATCGTAGAAGAACTCGCTATATGCCCACACATTGTCAACTATGGTTCCCCCTACAGCGCGGATGAATTCCAGCGCTTGGGCGTTAGTTCCGCTCCTCCGAACTCTTATTAGTTGCCATATGTTTGAGGTTGTTACTGGGTAGGAAACATTCGCGCCCGCCGTGTCGGTTATTACGATCCTTGTGCTGCCATTTTTGAGCCCTGTCACTTTTCCGTTCTGGTTAACCGAAACCACCTCGGGGTTGTTAGATTGGTAGCTGTAAGGGGGAACTCCACCTAATGGCTGTCTTGATGCAGTGTTCCCAATGGAATCTTGGCCCGATTTTGGCCAATCCGTGACTTTAATAGAGAATCCGGACAACGACATCAGACTCGGGTCTATTGTCATGGCCGGTACCGAGTGCACAACATATACCACCTGCGACAACTCAATGGTATCGCGATCATCTCCGCCAAACGCAATTCGCATAGTCAAGGTCAATAAGCTACTATTCTTTAGTGCTCTGGCACTCGCCAACGGGATTTCCAGGTGTTGTACTCCTACACTCTGTACGGGTTTGCGCGTAGCCAAGTTTATTACCAAGGGCGTCCCATCATTATGGGTCCCCCGCGCCTCTACCCAGTAGAACTGCGAAACATTCATCAGTGGCCATTGATTGACTACTACAGCAGCGTTAGTAGTCAGTTGCGTGACAAAGAACTCATGCGTGTCGTTGTCTGCAGCGGTCATGATTAAGGGCGAGGGCAATGCACTTGGCGGAATAGTTGCCACCGATAAACTTAGGTCCAGGGAACTGCCTATCGCGTCACTGCCACGAAATACCACGTAATTGACGCTAACGACCTTGCCCAGGCTGGCACTCATAAACTCCTGTGGGACAGGCGCCGACACCGTGCCCGGGACTGTCACTGGCACCCAGGGAACATTCAGAACAACCCCATTTGGCAAAAACCACAACACGGCAAGTACATCATCGGGCGCCAGGCGCGCATCTGTCAGCTCCACCGTCGCGGTATTTTCCCGATCACTGGTGCCAGGGACGATCGGGTGCCAGGGGTTTGCAGTGCTACTCGTGGCATCGGTGACCTGCGGTGCAGGCCACGGCGATTGTCCGGGCTCTCCGATAGTCAGGTTCAACAAGCGCGAGCTGCCGAGTAAGTTGCCACCTCGCCGAGCCTCATAGCTCACCGCCACTGGGCGGTTGCTGTTCCCTGTCACGTAAGGATCCTTGGCAATGCTCACCAACAGATCCCCAGTTGGAGGCATCGGCGCAGTCGGATGCGTGCTGGCACTCGGTTCGCCTACCCAGTGCACGGTGATGCTGTCGCCCGGTTGCAGCACGCCACCCGCCTTGACCACCACTTGTAGCGTCGCGCCTACCTGGTCCGGGTCCACCTGGCCGTTGGGAAACGCCGGCAGGGTGCCCGGCGCCGGCAGGGTGTTGACCTGGCCGGTCACGGTCAGTTCCAGCGTGGGCGATTCGTAGCTCTGTCCTTCAGCAGTCACTTTGTAGCGCACGCGCAATGAGCCACCGGCCAGCGCAACGGCATAGAGCTTCTCGATGTACACGCTGATCGCTAGGCCGACCTGGGATGGTTGTTCGATGAGCACTTTCGCGGTCCGGTACACATTAGTGCCGCTGGCGGTGATACCTTCCCAGATCAGGGTGACCTCCTGGCCGACGGCCATAAAAGCGTAAGCCGGCACGATCACCTCCTGGACGTCGCCCACGATCAGGTCGGGGTCGTAGGTGTCGCCGCTCACCCCAGTCAGTCGCGGCTTGGCCAACTCCACCGGTTGTCCGATCACGCTGACGGTGGCCCGCGCGGAGCGTCCGGCAACATTGTTGTGCACGCCGTCGTAATAGACCGTGGCAGTGCTGCCCACCAACGCGGCAGCTTGGGCGTTAGGCACCATCAATGTCAGTCGGGTGGTGGCCTGGGTAATTGAAAACGCCTGGGTGTAGGTCAGTCGCGGGCCCAGTACGGGCTGGCCCGTCCAGGTCAGCGTGCCGGTGGACGGTACGTCGAGGTTGCCGTTGACGGGCAGTTGAACCGCCACGTCAGCGCCCGCCAAGGCATCCATGTCCAGTACGTCGAAGTCGTCGGCGTCACGCACCGCAGGCACGTGCAGCGAACCGGGGGCTTCGACATCAACGCGGTTTTCCAGGCTGAACAGCGACCAGTTTTTAACCGTGTCGCGAATGTCATAGGTCACGACCAACTGCAGGCCGGGGTTGTCGCGGATGATGTCCGCATCGATGACCAGGTTCAGCGGTGCAGCCGCATTCTCAGCTTCGGCCCGCGAGACAATTTTACTGACCGGCACGCTGCTCCACTGCACGGTGATCACGTCGTTTTCGGCGATGTATTGATAGCGCGGCACGCCGACCGTCAATGGCCCGGCGCTGGCTTCAATCGAGTCCGGAATGCCGGTCAGTGGCAGAAGATTTTCATTGATGTACGGCGTGCTCGGAATGGGGTCAGGGTTGCCCGGCACGGTGCGCTTCACCTCAAAAGGCGCGTGCGCAATCGAGGATTTTTCATCGTCGCCCACCAGGCCGATATGGTGGTAATGCACGTGCGCCGTGGTGTCGGGAATGTCGCGGGGGTAGACGTAGAACACCACTTGGCCGACATCCAGATGCTCGTGAGTGATCCAGTCGCTGGCCACCGCTGCGTCGTTCCAGTACAGCGCCAAGGTGTCGCCTTCGGCCATGTCGGTGGTCAGCACCACCTGCACGGCCACCGGCACGGTGGGGTCGTGCAGGTCGTTCTTGTTCAGGCCGCCGTGGACCAGCACGGCGGGGATGATGGGGGCGGGCAAGGTGGGCGTGATGCCGTCGTGGCGGCCCAGGTGTGATGGGTGTCGCTGGTTGAGGATTAGGCGTTGTAGCGCCTGGTTGAGGGTACTCATCAGGATGGCCTCCTAGGGGGAGGCTTGAGTGTATGAAGGGGGGAGGGGGCTGTAACCTGATAGAAATGACAGGTGGGGTAAGTGTCAGATTGCTGGCCAGTCTGTAGGAAAATCCCTAGGGGGATTCACACAAAATCTGCAATAATCGTCCTACGGAGCTAAAAAGATAACGAAATGTTTCCAACATCGTTGTTGTGTGCGAATGCTTGCGCTGGCGTTTTTCCGGGGTTAGGCTGCGGCCGCCGCTGCCAAATCAGCGGTCGGATTTAGCAGTCCGAGATTCGTCAGACGCATGGCGTTGTCATCGCTAGTGTGGGTATCTGCGCCTGCACTAGCGTTTATGGCGGCTGTGCGTGGGGCACCTTCGGGTGCGCCGGGTACCTGACGGTCCGGTCTGCTAACCCGCGTACAACCGCCACCTCTTCGTTTAGCAGCGAGGCTTGGTGTCGCCCGCTCTCAGTAGTGGCCAACCACCGTCGGCGGGGGGGGGGGGCGCCGAGGAAGGCCCGAGCTGTCTGTCATGAAGCCGCGCTATTGCTCAAGATGCTTCTCTGCCGTTCTTGAGATCGAGGGCCGCAAATGTTGCGGCCAAACGGAGGTCGGGTAATCTGCATTCCTTTTGTCTAAAATTTCCAGCTAATATTATCAATGTAAATCGATGGGGCGTCATTCGCGCAGACTACAAATATAGCCGATATTTTGCCTCCCGGGGCGGAATTGTTTTGGCTTACTATTGTCGTTCCTGATATATCGAAGTTAGTGTAGTTACCATCTACATAGAAAACCCTGATAAGAATTTTTTTGCTTCCATTAGTGGCCCCGAATCTAAATTCCGAGAGGGGTTGTGGTGGGGTTATTCTTATGAAATAGTTCCAGCTTGCGTTCTTTTGGAAGTAAAGTGCTTTGTTGATGATGGCTGGATAGTGTGTGGAAGGTGCGACTCTTACTTCAAAGTTACCAAGGTCAGAATTTATGAGAAGACCATTGAGTTCTACGTCCGTATACGTCCGCACCTCGAAGAGTTCAAAGTCTTCGCTGCCAGGCAGCGGCACGGTGGGAGAATCTGCCGAAAGTACCAGTGGCGTGGGCAGCGAGGTCTGCCCGAGCCCCCCGCTTACTCGTGCAATTTTGTATTCGACCGTCACGGGTTTTTTGTCGCTGAGTAGAGCAGTTGCCTTCGGCACTTGGAATTCCAGGGCAGACGCCCCCGCCACTTCTTGCGCTGGAAAATAATGGGAGGATGCGTCATCGATTCCCACCCAGTGTGCGCCCACCCAATATCCGGCCACCTGCCCGGGGAACGCCGCGGTAATCTTCACGCCCTGCGCCGGGATACTGTCCGGATCCAGATAACCATCCACCACACCTTCAACAAGCGGTGCAGGCAGCACCAACGTCACTTGAGTCATCACATACACTCCCTCAGGAAATATCACCGATTCACTTTCAGCCAACGCACCACTCAACCCAGCCTTCATCTCCAGCATCAGTCGTGAGTTGTTTTCCAGCCGCAACAAATCCGGCCGTTTCAATGATCGCCGCACCCCGGTCTGCACCTCACCCGGCTGCACCGTGAAAGGCTCTTCCAGCTGCCCACTCCACGCCTCGCCGTCGTCGCGCAGGGCATGCAATCGCAACCAGAACGTTTGCCCCTCAACCATGAACGGCCAGGGTGCAACCAGCGCAGTGGCATCGCCGGTCACGGTGTTGAGGTCCAGCACTGATTGGGCAGTGGCCTCCACGATGACCGGGGTGGGCAATGTGTTCTGAGCCAGCGGCAGTACACGCAGCAGGAGTTCAGGCGATGTCCCCACCGCCTCAGCGCCCCGGAAAATGACGTAGGTCACCTTGATCTGCTTATCGATGCTCAATGCCAGTACCTCACGCGGCACGGCGATATGCACTTCACCGCGAGCGGTAACAGGCACATAAGGAATTGTTGGAACGTTGCCATCAGGCAAGGACCACACCACAGCGGCCACATCGTTAACCGCCAGGCGAGCATCGTTGATCACCACAGTGGCGGTATTTTCCAGACCGGTAGCCGGGTTGATAGGGTCGAACGGATTCACCACCTGGCCCGTGGCATCGACGATTTCTGGCGCAGGCCATCCCGCCTGGTTCGCCCCAATATTGAGCAACAGCTCGGGCGATGTCCCGACTAAACTCCCCCCGCGCTCCACCGTGTACCACGCCGTCACGGTACCGTTAAGATTGGGCGTGATCAGGTCCGGTGAAATCTCGAACAGCACAGGCCCGCTGGCCCCCGCATAGGTCCAGCTGGTGTAGACCGGGGTTACGCTACCCCGCCAGTAATAAGTGACCTTGTCATTTTGATGAATGGTGCCGCGCGGCACTGACAGGGTCGCTCCGCCAGGGTGCTCTGCCGGGTCGAACCAGCCATCCACCGCTTGCACTACGGTCGGGGCCCGCAGTTGGCTGGAGCCAACCCCCACATTCACGATCAGGTAATCGGAAGTACGCTCCTGAGCCGTATTGGGATTCACCTTGTAAAATACCGTCGCCTGGGTGCCGTCCAACGGCGCAAGCAGGTTTTGGGGTAGCGTGATCACCAACGGCTGATCCTGTTCGCCCTCGACCACCGGATACGCCGGACTTTCGTAGTTGACCACCTGGCCGTCCAGGCTGGTACCGCTCACATGCAGCACGATGATGTCGCCCGCCGACTTGCTGCCATACACCGGGGTGCTGAAGCGCGGAAACTGGATATCGATGGGCAGTTCATCATCGCCATTGAGGTCAAGGGCTTCCGGTGCTGGCCAGGCCAGTGGCTGGCCGATGACGTCCAGGCTGTTGCGGGCCGAGTGGTCGCTGTTGCCGTCTTTGCTGAGCGTGTAATACACCACCACGCGGCCACCGCGAATCTGCTCCACCACGGCGCTGGGCACTTCGAAATACAAGGCCATCGGTGCACGTGACACGCTGAGGTCTTCGGTGTGCACCACTGCGGTACCGTCAGCGGTGATGCCGCGCCAGATCAGGGTGCAGGTGCCGTCCACATAAGGGGAATTGCGCTCGATGTCGACTTCCACATGTACGGGGCTGCCAGCCAGTGCATCCAGGTCAATAACTTCTTGGTCCCTCCCAGCCTCTTCAACCCAAGGCTCGTAGAGGCTGGAGTCGTTGGCGTATACCTCAACGTAGGTGGTTGGCGCCCAGGGTCTTTCCTCCGAGTCTCGCGACGAGTTGTTGACCCGATCCACCAGCTTGTAGGTGACGTTCAGATTCACGTCGTCCCAGGCGTCGCGGATGGTGTCGGCACCGACCTGAAACACCATGTCCCGTCCTATCTCAGCGGTATTTTCCACCCGTTGGGTCAAGGTTTCCGAGCCCCAGTGCAGCTCGCAGATGTCATGCAGCGCCATGTTGTCCCAAGCTGCAATGGTCACCGGGACGCCCGCCGCGGCATCGCCCGGCCCCACGCCGTTGTCGATGATGTGCTGCGGCAACTGCGCCCGGGCCATGTTCTGGTTGCCCGGTTCGTCGGCGTCGGTGTCGTTGCCGCCGGGGCGGCTCAGCTTGACCAGGTACTTGCGCGTGGCCGAGCGTTCGGCGCTCTGGCCTACGGCAGTGACTTGGCAAAAGGCCAGAAACTCGCCCTCCTCGATACGGTCGGTGGGGATGAACAGCCGTACCGGCAGGGTCGGCACCTGATCGAAGATTTGGGACGCCACGGGTACGTCCTGATCGCCCCAGAACACTTCGACGGTGTCCAGAACGCGCGGGGACGAGTAGTAAACATCGGCCAGCACGCCTTCGGGCAGCGTTTCGCGCAGGGCGATGTTGACGGCGCCGTCGTAGCCCTCGGGGGTGATGCTGTCGGCGTTGGGGATGCTCAGCGGTTGCACTTGCAGCAGGCCGGGGGGCTTGGGTCGGGGTCTGCGGTGCGGGGCGCTGCGGGAGCATCCAAGGGTGTGCTTGCATCGGGCTAGGCGGTGGCTGAATGCCGCTGCGCCCCAGCCGCTGCAGTTGCTGGGGCGTGAGGGTGTGTCTGGGCATGACGGGCTCCTGGTGAGGCGGTTGATGGAGGCGAGCCCTTATTCAACGCCTGGCAGGGGAAATGCACACCTGTCAGATCTGACAGGTGTGCATTTAACCGTCACTGCTGGCAGCCGTGTAGCCGCAGCCTGGCGGCGGCTAGCTGTAGGAATTTCCTTAGGAGGTTCCGCTCAAGATCTGCAATAATCGTCCTACAGCGCTAAAAAATGACGAAATGTTTCAAAATTCGTTGTTCTGCGCGAGCGCTTGCACTGGCGTTTTTCCGGGGTTAGTCTGCGGCCGCCGCTGCCAAATCAGCGGTCGGGTTTCGCAGCCCGAGTCATTCGTCAGGCGCACAGCGTCCCCATGCCCAGTGCCCGCATTTCCAGCGGTCTGTTCCATGGCGGCTGAGCGTGGGGCACCTTCGGGTGCGCCGGGTACCTGACGGTCCGGTCTGCGAACCCGCGTAAAGCCGCCACCTATCCTGTTTCGCAGCAGAGGGGGCGGTTCAGTGAACCGTCAGGAGTAAGCAGCATGGTCAAACTAACCCCCGATCCACCCGATTTCCCCCTGCCTGAAACCGCATCACCCATCCGTCTCGACATCCAGTGCAGGAGCACACCCGCCATGAGCGAATACGTTACCGCCCACCATCCCTTCGGCCCATGTGAAGGCGATATGCCGATCCTGGCCGTGCGCAACGGCATGCCGTTGGAAGAGGCTTTGACTCAAGCATGTGCGTACTTGAAAAGCACCAGCGCCGGTGCCGCCGAACTGGTGGAAAACTGCCCGCCGCAGTGGCGCGCCATGGCGCGGAATGTGGAGCACTTGAGTGAGATTGCGCGGGCGTTGGTGGAGGCGTCGTTGGCGGGGTTGCCTGCTGCGCACTGAAGTAGGCGCTGCCGCCGGGCTGCGCTGACCCTGTGCTTCAGTGCAGATGTTCAGGGTTCACATAGCCAGCGCACTTGGCGACAGCGGCTACGATGCATATAAGTAGCTAATGAGAATGTTGCTTTTACGTAACTTATCTCCATGCATGTGACGTAAACATAACATGGATCCTCAGCTTCTAGCCGACCGCCTCGGCCAGCAAATCCAGCAGATGCGCACCCTCCGTGGCCTGACGATCATCCAGTTGGCCGCACAAGCGGGCGTTACAACCTGGTACCTGCCCGCCGACCGACCTTTGAGGAATTGCGCGAGGTGTTCAAATGAGGCCGTTGCAGCGCGTTCGCATCCAGACCCCCAAGGGCGAAAGCGGGGAACTGAGCCATGACCAGGACTATCTGTTCCACTACGGTATTGGAGCGCGAGCCGGTCAGCAGATCAGCCTGACCATGGGGGTTCGCGACATGCCTTACGAGTCACGTGGCCTGCACCCTGTTTTTCAGATGACCTGCCGTGCTTCCAACAGATCGGGACTGTCAGATTTTTTGATGGTGCGGGCCAGCTCCCACACCAGAGCCCGCCGTCACATGCTTTTCCATACAGACCCTGGGGCACACAAAAAACCTGTCCCCATCCTGCGGCACTGGAACGTGTGCCCTGCACAGGAGCGCAAGGCACACTCGATCGAGCGCTGATACTCAAGCTTCAGACAGTGAAATATTATCCAAAGCAAAGAATCCGTCGCCGTCGGTCTGCACTTTTACTGACTTTATTTCGGCTATATCGATTGGAACCCCTAGGTCCAGAAATTTGCCGTCAGAGCCACCTTCACCGGTAACGCTATGAACGCGAGTGCCGCCAGCGTCGACAAACTCTACCGTGGCTCTCGTATTGGCCGAGACATAACCGCTGCTTGCCGCGTAGGAGACCGCATTATGTAACGTGATGCTGAAGTGCGAGTTTCCGCTGCTCGTTAATGCTTTCCCCGAGATTGACGGCGCATATTTGCTACCGAGCTCCTGTATGGCTACAGCGCTACCAGCGTGCACGTCGAAGTATTTAAATGCGGCTGACTCATTCGCGGGCAGCTGCCGAACAGCTTCGCTTTCAAAGTTTTCTTGAATGCGGGTGGGCGCTGCCTTAGGTGTCGTTTTAGTACTCATGATCAATTCTCCTGCCAAGATTATGGCCTGTGAGTGGAGTGGTCGTGTACGAGTCAAGAACCAATGATCAGCAGAATGCGTGTTGATAGCCATTGCTCCCTGTGCTCAATTGGGAGCATGAAGATTAAATAGTGCCCTGTAACCTGATAGAAATGACAGGTGGGGGAATGTTCAGGGTTTACTCAGGCCAACGACTGCGGTGGCTGCTTCCCGAGCTTCGCCCGGTCCCACATGCGGTCGTCAGTCAGTTGGGTTTGGGCGGCGTGGAGCCGCGCACGATCAGCTCGGCGGCAAAATCAAACCGCTGCGCCGCCCCTGCATCACCGCGCAAGCGCTCCAGCAAACACTCGAACGCCCGCACGCCAATGGCGTGGGTAGGCTGTGCCAGCGCGGTGATGCCGCTGCCCACCAGCGGGTACCAGTCCAGGTCATCCAGGGCAATCAGCCCTACGTCGTCGAACAGGTTGCAGCCCAGCGCACGCAACGCCTGGGTGGCGGCCAGCGCTGCCAGGCCGTTGGCGCAGAACAGCGCCTTGGGGCCCGCCCCGGGCGCTGCCAGAAACTCGCGTAAGCGGCTTTCCAGGTCGCTGCCAGTCTGCAACCGACTGCCGCTCAACTGCCCATCCTGCGACACCAGCAGGTCGAAGGCGGCGATACGCTCGTTGCGCGAACTGGTGCCGTCCTGCGGCTCGCTGACCAGCGCCAGGTCGCGGTAGCCGCGCGCCTTGAGGTGCACCAGGCCCATGCGCATGGCGCCGGCGTTGTCCAGGCCGGTCATGTCGCTGTGGAAGTCTTCCAGCTTGCGGTCCACCAGCACCATGGGCAGTTCGCTCTGCAGGTCGCGCAGCTCGTCCATGTGCTTGCCCAGGGTGTTCACGATCAGGCCTTCGATGTTGTAGCTGCGCAGCGCCTGCAACTGTTGCAGTTCCTGTTCGCCATCGCGGTCGGTGTTGCACACCACCAGGCTGTAGCCGTGGCGGCGGCAGGCGGTTTCCACGCCGTGCATCACGGCGATGGAGTAGGGGTTGCGGATGTCGGCCATCAGCATGCCGATCAGGCGCGTTCGCCCGCGCTTCAGGCCGCGGGCCATCTGGTTGGGGCGGTAGCCCAGTTCGCTGATGGCTTTTTCGATGCGCAGGGCAATGGCGTCCGAGAGCAGGGCTTTGTCGTCACCGATGAAGCGCGACACGCTGGCCTTGGACACGCCGGCGCGGCGGGCGACGTCCTGCATGGTGACGCGGTGACGGGGTGCTGGTGGGAGGCTGCTCACGGGGGCCGGGGGTCCTTGTTGGAATGGTCATGGCCGGGTATGGCTCAATACCGGGGCGACGGGCCCAAGTGTACCGCTGGTCGGCTTTAATGGGAAATGAGGGGGGCACCTGTCAGTTCTGACAGGTGCGGGAATGGGCATTGGCGCATGTAATAGCCCCACCTGTGGCGCATCGTTGCTATCGCGCTGCTACGGAGCGTGCCGATTGAACGGCACGGATCATTTCCCCATTGAAGTGGAGTTCACCATGACTGATTCAAAGGCGCCGACCGCTGAGCAAACCCGCCAAAGTGTCATCAAGGCCCATCGCGAAGCTGTCGCGAAAAAGGGACGTCCGTATCTCACCCGCCGCGCACTGGCCGGCCCGCAAATTCCAGAGTTGCCTGTTGCAACGTTGGACCCTGCCGTAATTGCGCCACCCTTGTCGCCCTCCGACCCTGGCGACGAAGTCAACTTGCTGCTTAACCGCTATCATGACGATCCACTGGTAGTGACCATTCCGCAATGGACCGCAGGGTCTAATACAGAAGAATATTTGAGCGTGTTTGTCGACGACATTCCCGTGATCGAAAACAAGCAGTTGACTATTCCACACGACCCTGCCGAATTCGTGGTGACAATCCCCGCTCGCTTTTTTGCTGCGGAAGGTGTGCATACGCTTTGGTACAGTTATATCAATGACGTGGGCAATTCTAAGGAATCGATCGAAACCGTGGTCACCATTGACAAGACGCCTCCGGGAAACAACGCACCTATCGGCGCGCTGATATTTCCCCCGGAAGTCGTTGCCGACGGCATTACCGCCGAGTACCTGGGCAGCCACAACGATGAAGTGATCGCCTCGGTGCCTGCTTACCTGGGGGCCAAGCGCGGGGACTACGTCACCTGGTACTGGGGAACCACGCCACCGTCCAATGAAGACCTGCCAGACGGCACCACGGCTGGCATCATCGACGTCAACGCGCCCGTGACCATTACCATTCCGGGTGACGTCATCCGTGCCAAAGGTGCTGGGCAAAAGGCCGCCCCTTTCGTGATTCACGACCGCGCCAACAACATCCGGGAAGTGTTTGGGGTGCCCTATATTCCGGTGGAGCTGCTGCCGCCACCTTTCGGTTTACTGGCCCCCCTGGTACCGCTGGCTGATGATGGCCTTATTGACCTGGCCGACGCCCAGTTGGGTGTTGAGGTGAATATCCCTGACTATCAGGGCTACGACCCCAGTGACTACTACGAGGTGGAGTGGGATGGCATTGTTCAGGCCATTACTCCCATTACCACCCCCAGCTTTACGATACCTTGGGCCTCGCTCTCCAGCAAAGGGCCAGGTCCAAGGGCTGTCATCGTCAAATATTACGTCAAGCGCACGGCCACCAGCCTGGTCCGCTACCCGTCGCCGGAATTGACGGTGAACGTCGATTTCCGCGCACCTGGCCCTGACCCTATCGTGCCAGGGCCCAACCCACTGTTGCTGCCGGTTACCGTGCGTGGTGGTGCTTGGCAAGCAGGTGATCCGGACAACAAACTGACTATCGCCGATCGCGGCCAGCCAGCCACCGCGACCGTGGAGCTGGCAGCCAAGATTGAGGACGACGATGTCCTGACCTTGCATTGGGGCACTTTCCCCGGCGCGGCGGCTACCGTGACAATCAATGGTGAAAGTGAAGGCGATGAGGTGACATTCACCGTTCCGTGGAATGTCATCAACCAGGGCGGCTTCAATGAGTTCGTCAGGGTGGATTATACGGTCAGCCGTCCAGGCCTGCCCAACGTCCAGCTGTCGACGCTGCAATTGGTGGATGCGCGCATCTCCCAGCTTGAAGGCTTGCCCAACCCGGTACTCCCGGCTGCCACGACCCTGCCCAATGGGCGCCAGGTGCTTAACTGCGCGTCCAGAATATGGAACGGTATTGTCGTCAATGTCCCCGGTGACGGCAGTGTGTTTTCGGCGGGCGATCGCGTGGTGTGCTACTTCCAGGGGTACTCGGATGCGAACAACGGCACCGCGATCCCCAATACTGACAAGGAATTCGAAATTGCTGCGCTGACCCCTGGCCAGGCGACCAACGGCTTTAGTTTCACGATTACTCCGTACAATGGAATGATCGAGCTGGTATCGGATGGTAGTGCGGATATTTTCTATCGCCTGTTTAAAGCAGATGGCCAGGAAGGCAGCTCTCTGTTGCTTCAACCTCGCGTATCGCGCCGTCAGGGCGATACATTCTGTACCCCGTAAATAAATATTCAAGACTTCACGTGTCGTAATGATATTCCCGCCTTCTTTGAGTTGAAGGCGGGAATATTGTTTATGGCTTCGTCGGTTGTTGAAATTTCCTACGTTTCCGTAGTATTGATCCTACAATATTGATCACGCAGTATCCTTACACTTGCTGGCCCATGATTAATATGTTTCGCGGAGAACTATCGTGAAAGTTTACTTTCGTGCAGGCCTGATGATGTGTAGCGCCGGACTCTCTATGCTAAGCCCGGTGGCGATAGCGGTTACCCCTGTAACGGGCACGGTAGTGGACATCGATGCCACTACCCCCACCGACACCTACGTGGTTTCCCAGGGCGGCACGCTCAATGTCATAAGTGGCACCCAGCATGGCACCGTCAGGCTCACGGATGCCGGATCCAGTGTGAACCTGCAAGCCGGGTCCGCCACCAATGCCATCACCGCCAACGCCGGCAGTACGGTGACCGTCACCGGTGCAGCGGTGACGGGCACCGGCGTGGGTGCGGTGAACTTGAGCAACGCCAGCGCCACCCTGACCGGGGCGACTGTCACCAATACCGGGGCCATTGGCTCAGGGCTCAACGTGGCGCGTGTTCAAAGCCTGACCACCGGTTCCACTGCCACGGTCACCGGTAGCACCATCACCGGCACCCAGGCGGGCGCCAGTGTGTCGAGGTACAGCACCCTTGAGCTCAACAACTCCTCGCTCAATGGCGTGGGGGCCACCAGCGCTGGGCTGCGTATGTTTTCCAGTACGGTCAGCGCCACCGGCAGTACCCTGACCGGCGGTCTGAACGGTGTGCTGGTGTCTTCTGAAGCCGGCGCCGCCGACGAGCAGGCGGTGCTGAACCTGAGCAACAGCATCGTCACCGGCCAGACCGGCGCTGCCATCGCCGTAAACAGGGCGGTACAGGCCACCATTTCCATCGCCGACGGCACGCAGTTGAACGGCAACAATGGCAACATTCTGGAGGTGTCGGGCGCCGCCACGGCCAACGTCCAGGTCACCAACAGCGCCCTGGCCGGCGATGTGCAGGTGGCGGCCGACAGTGCTGCTCACCTGGTATTCGACCGTGCCACCCTGCAAGGCAACGTGGTGACCCAAACCGGCGGCGACAGCAGCCTGGCGTTGCGCAATGCCTCGACCTTTACCGGCACGGTGACCAACCTGGGCAGCATGGACATCGCCAGTGACTCGACCTGGTTAATGACGGGCGACTCCAGCGTGGGCGCCCTGAGCCTGGACAACGGCACGGTGCGTTTCGACGACAGTGCAGGGTTCTACCAACTCAACCTGGCCAGCCTCAGCGGTACGGGCACCTTCGTGATGGCGGTCAACTTCGCCGCAGGCCTGGGCGACTTCCTCAATATCGAAGGCCAGGCCTCGGGCACCCATGCCTTGCTGATCAGTGCCACCGGCGCAGATCCCGCCCAGGACAGCAGCTTGCAAGTGGTGCACACCGGCGGCGGCGACGCGCAGTTTTCACTGGTCGGTGGCACCGTGGACCAAGGCACCTACACCTACGGCCTGGCCAAGGTGGACGATGACTGGTACCTGGACGCCAGCCTCAAGCAGATCAGCCCCAGCACCAGCACCGTGCTGGCCCTGTTCAATACGGCGCCTACCGTGTGGTACGGCGAGCTGACCTCGCTGCGCACGCGCATGGGCGAACTGCGGCAGAACCCCGGCGCCGCCGGCCTGTGGGCGCGAGCCTATGGCAACAAATACAACGTGGCTGAAGCCTCGGGCGTGGGGTATCAGCAAACCCAGCAGGGGCTTTCCCTGGGCGCGGACGTACCCTTGGGCGACAGCCAATGGCTGGTGGGCCTGCTGGCCGGCTACAGCCAGTCGGACCTGGCGTTGGACCGTGGCAGCTCCGGCACTGTCTATAGCTACTACGCCGGTGCCTACGCTACCTGGCTGGATGCGCAGACCGGCTATTACTTCGATGGCGTGGTCAAGGCCAACCGCTTCCAGAACAACGCGCGGGTGAACATGAGCGACGGCACCCGGGCCAAGGGCGACTACGACACCGCAGGCCTTGGGGCGTCGGCCGAGTTCGGGCGTCACATCAAACTGCGTGACGGCTACTTTCTCGAACCGTTCGGTCAGCTTTCCAGTGTCGTCATCCAGGGCCGGGACTACAGCCTGAACAACGGCATGCAGGCCGATGGCGACCGTGCCCGCTCCGTGCTGGCCAAGGCCGGCAGCAGCGCCGGTCGCACCTTCGAGCTGGGCCAGGGGCGCTTCGTGCAACCGTATGTGCGGGCCGCCGTGGCGCACGAATTCATCAACAACAACAAGGTCGAGGTGAACGGCAGCAACGTCTTCAACAATGATCTGTCGGGCACCCGTGGCGAACTGGGTGCCGGTATCGCCATCTCGCTGGCCGAGCGCCTGCAGGTGCATGCTGACTTCGACTACAGCAAGGGCGAGCACATCGAGCAACCCTGGGGTGCCAACCTGGGCGTACGCTATAGCTGGTAACACCACGGCGACGAATTCCGGCCGCAGCCCTACCTGTTAGTTCTGACAGTTTCGGGCGGCGGCCTGCAGCGGTTCAATAGGGGCATCCCGCCTGCTGCAGGCGCACCAAGAGCTGCCGCCATGAACCGCATTCCTGTTCGCGATATCCCCATCCGCCTGGCCCCGCCCACCCCGGTGCCGACCGTGCCCGACATCCCCGACGGCGAACCCAACCTGCTGCCCAAGGCAGCCTTGCTGGCCCCGCTGAGGGTCGAGTTTCCCGTGTGGGAGGGCGCCGTCACCGATCCTAATGATCCTGGCGACACGCTGTACCTGTACTGGGACGGCGAGGAGGTGAACAGCAAACTGTTCACCGCTGCCGACGTGATCCCAGCCAATCTTTTCATGACTGTGCCCCGTGCCCGACTCATCGGTGATGGAGAGCATCAGCTGCAGTACGTCGCCTACAACTCGGTGGGCAACCCGGTTGGCTCTGCGCCTGCGCCCGTGTGGATCGACACGGTGGAGCCTGGCCACAACGACGTGTTATTGCCCTTGGTGGCCGAGCCGGCAGTACCGGCCGACATCGTCAATGAGGCCTACCTGGCCGCCAATGGCGACCAGCTGCTGGCGCGGGTGCCGGCCTACGTGGAAACCCGCGTGGGCGATCTGATCCAGGGCTTCTGGCAGCACGAGCTGCTGGCCGACCAGGACCTGGCCGATGCACAGACGGTGGTCGACCAGCAGGCCATCGACACCGGTGAGATCGTGCTGGTGTTCAGCGGCCAGACCATTCGCCAGAAGGGCAACGGCCGCGCGCGGGCCTGGTACCGCATTACCGACAGGGCCGGTAACGTCAGCGCACGTTCTGACGACAGGCTGTGGTTGGTCGACGTGCAGGCGCCGCCTGCCACGTTGCGCCCACCCCGTATCCCCCAGGCCAGCGATGGCCTGATCAGCCGCGCCGATGCCTGCGACACGGTGATGGTGGTGCTGGACGGGTACACCACCCCCGCGCCCGGCGACCAACTGCTGGTGACCTTCAATAGCAGCGCCCTGGCGCCCGTGCATGCGCCGGGCGCTGGCGGCTTTCCGGTGAGCGTGGAGGTGCCGTGGGACATTCTCAGAAGCTACGGGGAAACGGCGAGCTACCGGGCCGTGGTGTACTGGCAAGTGCAGCGAGGGGCGTTTATCAGCCCGCCGTCGCAGACCTTGGCCGTGGAGGTGGACTTGCGTATTGCGGGGCCGGCCAATCCCAGTCCGTGCCCGTTGAACGGACGGTTGCCGACTGTAACTGTAAAAGGTGCGGCAGGGGATAACCTCATTAGCGATGCAGACGCTCCGGGACCCGTGTCGGTTGAGGTCTCGTTGTACGGAAACCCGCAAGAGCATGATCAATTGGCTCTGTATTGGGGGAGGCTGGCTACGCCGGTGGCCACCTATGATGTGCAAGCGATAGATTTCCCGGGGATAATAATTGTTTTTAAAGTTCGCTGGGCGGATATCGAAGCCGAAGGCGCAGGAGCTAACTTGGTGGTGCATTACACAGTTAGTAATGGCCTCAATGAGCAACGGTCCTGGGGCACGGAGTGTCAGGTTGAATTGGGCCTGGAGATTACTGGGTCTCGCTCTCAAACGGGTCCATTTTATCATTCGGGGCCAAGTCTGCTAGCCGTAAAAAGTGCACGCTCTGATGTCGTATATCGATGGAGTTATAGGGAGGGTGAGCAGTCGGCGTTGGGCGATACTTTCACTGATACTCATCCGGAAAGTCCATTAATGGTCAGTTGGGAAAAGGCGGGAGTTGTAGGTGCCAGAACAACTCTTCGCCCTGTCAATATTTGTGGGATTCCTTCGTTTTCATCATATCGTAGTGGGTGTATCGTCAAAAATGACGGCGCACTATTTGGTTGGGGAGGTGATAGCGAAATTAATCCTCCGCCCGATGTGCAAAATGTAAAATGTATTACTTGCAACAGACAGGCATTTGCTGCTCTTCACAATGATGGAACGGTGACCTGCTGGGGAGATGTCAATCGGGGCGGATTAGCGCCTACAGGCTTAACAGGTGTTATCCAGATAGTCGCCGCTGGTAGTGCCTTCGCTGCGCTTCGTGACAATGGTTCACTGGTGACATGGGGAGACGCATTCAGGGGGGGCGTCATCCCTCCGCTTATCGCACCCCAGCTCGCGCTTATTCGTCAAGTAGTTGGTGGAGAAAACGCATTCGCCGCACTGCGTGATGACGGGGAGGTGTTCTGCTGGGGGGGAGAACAGTGGCCATATGGGATGACGGTTGCAGTCGCGCGCGGGAGCCACCGGCTTAGCGCCAGTGACAATGCATTTGCCGCCGTCACCTTACGCAAAACGGCAGTCGCTTGGGGCCTTTCTGCTGATGGAGGCGAAATACCCGTCGAACTCGTGAGCCAACTCATCAATGTTGTGGCTATTGCTTCGACCAGTTCAGCATTTGCTGCATTGACGGAACAGGGGCGAGTACTCGTTTGGGGGGATCCGCGCTTTGGCGGCCAATTGTCCGCTCCTATCGAGGACGCCCGTCATCTGGTTGGGGCTAGCACAGCATTTGCCGCCTTGACTACGAATGGCGCAGTAGTCGGTTGGGGGCAGGGCGATGAAGGAGGTGCAGTTCCAACTGGGTTGCAAGCCAGTTCGATAATATCCGGATATGGGTCTATGGCTGCCTGCCGTCTGGATGGTTCAGTCATCTCGTGGGGAGTTACTTCTGGAGAATATACCGGTACTCGAGCGCGTGCGGTTTATGCTGCTGGAGCGAACTTTATTGTATTGACTCAAGATGACGAACTCGTAAGTTGGGGGAGCGATAATCTTGATTTGAAATCGTTGGATGGCTTGGTTTCGCAAGTCATTTGATGTGCTGGCTTACAGCGTTCGCTGTGGGCACTAATGGAGTGTTGGGAAATGAGCAACGTACCTAGTGAAATCACTGCTGTCCCGGTCGCGGAAGATGTAATTATTCTCGGTGAGGCAATTGTCGGAGGAACCTTGAATGGTAGCTATAAATATCGAAATACAGCTGAAAATCCAGAGGGTAACTCACATTTTCAATGGCTGGTCGATGGGGGTGTGATAGCTACAACGCTGTCTTTATTGGTTGGTCCAGAATACAGCGGTAAGTCAATCGTGTTTAGCGTAACACCTGTGGCTGTGTCGGGTGAAATTGGAGCGACGGTGTTGTCATCTGCGAAGTTGGTGGTGTCAGGCTTTCAGAATATCACGGATGAGGAAAACGAAAATAGTTTCATGAAGCAGCACGGTAACTTTTCGTTCTATGCGGCTGAGCCGGCGGATCGTATTTTTGTATCGACGGGCGGTGCGTTCTCATTGCTGGATGGCCAAAGTCAGAATGTTTACGTTCGAGGAGAAGATGCATACGGTGCTGTGGTGCCTGAGGCAATTCGTGGCTACTTGATCAATAACCCTGCCACAGTTTTATTTTCGACTGAGCGCGATTTTGCGGCCTTGGTGCCCCTGGGGCGGCAGAATCAATTGTTGGTATGGGGCAATAATATTCCGAATAATGTTGATTTGACGAAGCTTAGAAATATCAAGGGCGTTTATTCTAATGGCAGTGCGTTTGCCTACATTCATTCGGAGATGACCAGTGAAAACAAGTGGATCGGGGCTGTTGGTAATGCAGCGAACGGCGGATTGATCCCTGACAGCGTCCACCTGCGACTTGTCACTGATCCCCCGGTGGCTATCTACGCGGCCTATGAAGCTTTTGTCGTGCTGACGACCAGAGGTAAGGTGTATGCGTGGGGCAAAGCTGCCGATGGCGGCTCCATCAGTGCCAGCGCGCAGGCACTGCTGGACGCGATGCCAGTGAAACGAATCATTTCCAACATGAGTGCGTTCTGCGCGATTGGGGCGTCAGGTGATATCGTCACCTGGGGTAACCCTAATAACGGCGGGACTATTCCAGCGGATCGCCTTGAGACTATTCTGGATCAAGGCGGCGTCAAGTCGGTGATCGCGGCTCGCGCCTCATTCTGCGCAGTGACGAAAGGAAGAGCCAAAGCCGTCAGTTGGGGGCTTGCCGACCAAGGCGGAAATATGGGGGGCGGGGCCGCTGAACTGGCTGCGCGCGGTAACATTGTGATGTGCAAGGCGGCTACATGGGCATTCTGTATGATCAATGCCTCTGGGCAAGTGGAGGCTTGGGGTGTCGCAAACTCTGGAGGCACGATCCCCAACTCAACAGTGCCCGCGCCTGAGCCTAGCCCAATGGAGGACCTGCTGGATTTGGGCGTCAAGAAAGAGGTTGAGAAGTATTTCAAGCAACAATTGAGCCTCGGGGCCTCCTCGCCAGTGGACGTAGACCAAGCGGCTGATGCTTTTTCCCTTGGGCTCAAAACCATATCTTCCCGAATTATCATAGGCGAGGGGAATGTGAGCTGTTACGGTAACGATTCCAGCTTCTTTTTGATTGCCCAAGATGAGGAGTCCTACACTAATAATTTGTGGGTGTGGGGGCAAGCGAACGGTGGCGGGTCAATGGGGAATGATGTGCGTCAGACATTACTCGCTAGCCGGATTACACACGTTTACTGCACTAATGGAGCCTATGGAGTGATTGCTTCCCAAGGGAGCGTAAACGGCGTAGTTACCGTTTGGGGGGCCACATTGGCGCAAATGGATGCGGGGGAAATTCCGAAAACTCCGCCGGAAATTGCCCAGTTGCTGCGTGGTGGGGTTATTGAACTCTATTCCATCAAGCGCTCGCCGCCTGTCAGCCCAACGCCTGTACGGGTGGATCCTTCCTTTGCGGCACGGCATATATCAGGCGCTTATGTATTATGGGGCGGGAATGTGGTTAATCAGGTCTTTACCCCGAGTGATCATGAGTCATTCATCTGAGAAGCCTAGGCAGCCTTCGCAAGAAGGCTGCCTCGATCCAAGGCAGGGCATCGTATCTAATGAGCTCATTCATTCCGACGGTAGTATCGCTGCAGGAATTGCCGCCCCCCAGAAGACGGTATCGCCATTTTGACAGCGCGCCGCAAATCCAGCGATTGTGGCGGGTGCGATACTGTCGGGGACCGATTTTATTGGATAAATTTGCAGTACGCCTTGATAAAGGCTTCGGTCCAGGTTCGCGGGTAGTGCGCCACCATCATTACTGCCGGATCCCCAAGCCACCACACACCCTTCGACGTCCCCTTGCCGAGTGAGGGCACAGTACGCGCCATTTGAGCAGTATATTTGCTCTATTTTACTAGCCAGCAATATCTGTTTGGTGGGCTGCGGGAGTGCTGAGTAGGTGGCGTGCCCCCAGCAGATAATATTACGCGTCTGCCCCTCGGGAGTTTGGCCGAGCAGGCAAAACCCCCCATCATTAGCGTACAGGCGAATGGTGCCTAGTGCGTCACTGTAAACAGTGTTTGTACTCTGTTGACTCACTGTTTCATGGGCTGAGCCTGAGCGTTCGGAAAACAGTGATTTTATTGAGAGTTGGGCTTCTGTTAGCGTGGTAGGGGGGGCTGTTTCTGAGTTGCTAATGTCTGAAATTCCCGAACTCGCCTCTGCAGGGATAGTCGTCCCGCCGTAAGCGGCATGCCCCCATGCTTCGGCCTGTCCGCTTTGATTAACGATGCAAAATGCCCATGATGCAGCCTTGCATAATATGATATTTCCGCGCGCAGATAGTTCGCTTGCAGCAGCACTCATTGTGCCGCCTGTTGCAGTGGCACCCCAGCAAAAAGCTTTTCTTCGACCTCGGGTGATTGCGCAGAAGGCAGACTTTGCAGCAACGACTAATTCGGCACCGCCGTCATCCATGATGTTTTCTAAAATGGTTGCGGGTATGGTTCCGCCGTCTGACGACTTTCCCCAGGTAACAAGTTCGCCTAATTCACCGATGGCACAAAATGCAGAAGAGTTGGTCACAATCGAAGTAACCTTGAGGGTGTCCAGTATTGATCGAGTGCTGACGTCTATCGTGCCCCCATAGCCAGTATTTCCCCATGCGAACACGTGACCTGCCTCTGTTAACACTGCAAAGGCTGCTTCTGTTGGATAGATGGCGCGTGGTGTTTCATGGCTTAGGCTTAGATGCACCGCATCTGGGATGACTCCGCCGTTGCTAGCGGCGCCTGCGGCGCCAATTTTATACTCGGTGCTGCCCTGATCTCGGTAAATAAAGGCGAACGAATAGCGATTGCTGTACGTAAACCTGATATTTCCTAAACCATAAGGAATATTAACTGGAATGTTGGAGCCCCATATCAGTAAACGATTGCTGGTAGGGGTCTCCACCAGTACGGCAAAATCTTTCTCAGTTGTGAAAACGTTTGCTGTTCCATTGTGCTTTAGAAAATCTGAAAAATAGGTTGGTGGCGTTCCTCCATGGGTTGCCTTGCCACCAATCTGTAGACGATTTCCCCCGGTTAAAAGCGCATAAGCGCCACTGGTCAAGGACAATACTCCATCTGCCGGGGCTGGGGAGTGGATGGTAAAATTGCCAAACAGCTTTATGAAACTGTTTTCATTTTCTTGTCTTGAAATGTTTTGAAAAGAATCGGTGGCGGCGTATAGAATCGACGCAGCTTCTGCGGCGGACCCGCCCAAAAGTGGCGTGCTTTTGCATTGAATAGTTTTGTTCAGGTGTTCTTCTGTTAAATGAAAAAACTCTCCAGCTACCGAAGGTCGTCCGTCAATGGACCATTGGTAGGTAGCTGGTGGCGTTTGTTCCGTGTCCAAGCAGGCTTGAAGGGTGCCGGGTATAATAGGTCTGCCGACAATCCCAAGTGAATCAGGTGTCGGCAGATCGGTATTATTTTCTTCCACAGTCTGTGGGGTGGGACTCGTTTCTTGGTTGCTTTTACGTGGTTCTATACCCGATTTTATATTGTTGAGTGGCAATGCGATGCGGATTATGATGTCTGACTCTAAATCTGACATGATTTTCTCCCGTGGGTGATTTGCTTGCTCAATTTTAATTGTGGATCCAAGGCCGAGGGATTCAAGTTTTTTCTGGATGTGAAGCTGCTTTTGGTCTTATGTTGAAACTTGGTTTTCAAAATTTTTTTGATGTCTCAAAGTTTTTGTTAAATCCACGGCGTGGGGCCCCACAGCAAGAGACCTCAATTGCACAGATGCACTCAAAGAGGAAGGCCAAAACAAATTACGCAGTGTAAATTCGCCTTTCTGCTTGAGATGGCGCGCCTGTTAGTTCTGACAGTTTCGGGCGGCGGCCTGCAGCGGTTCAATAGGGGCATCCCGCCTGCTACAGGCGCACCACGAGCTGCCGCCATGAACCACACCCACCTTCGCGATATCCCCATCCGCCTGGCCCCGCCCACCCCGGTGCCGACCGTGCCCGACATCCCCGACGGCGAACCCAACCTGCTGCCCAAGGCAGCCTTGCTGGCCCCGCTGAGGGTCGAGTTTCCCGTGTGGGAGGGCGCCGTCACCGACCCCAGCGACCCGGGCGATACGTTGTACCTGTACTGGGACGGCGTGGAGGTGGACAGCAAACTGTTCACCGCTGCCGACGTGATCCCGGCCAACCTTTTCATGACCGTGCCCCGTGCCCGACTCATCGGTGATGGAGAGCATCAGCTGCAGTACGTCGCCTACAACTCGGTGGGCAACCCGGTTGGCTCTGCGCCTGCGCCCGTGTGGATCGACACGGTGGAGCCTGGCCACAACGACGTGTTATTGCCCTTGGTGGCCGAGCCGGCAGTACCGGCCGACATCGTCAATGAGGCCTACCTGGCCGCCAATGGCGACCAGTTGCTGGCGCGGGTGCCGGCCTACGTGGAAACCCGCGTGGGCGATCTGATCCAGGGCTTCTGGCAGCACGAGCTGCTGGCCGACCAGGACCTGGCCGATGCACAGACGGTGGTCGACCAGCAGGCCATCGACACCGGTGAGATCGTGCTGGTGTTCAGCGGCCAGACCATTCGCCAGAAGGGCAACGGCCGCGCGCGGGCCTGGTACCGCATTACCGACAGGGCCGGTAACGTCAGCGCACGTTCTGACGACAGGCTGTGGTTGGTCGACGTACAGGCGCCGCCTGCCACGTTGCGCCCACCCCGTATCCCCCAGGCCAGCGATGGCCTGATCAGCCGCGCCGATGCCTGCGACACGGTGATGGTGGTGCTGGACGGGTACACCACCCCCGCGCCCGGCGACCAACTGCTGGTGACCTTCAATAGCAGCGCCCTGGCGCCCGTGCATGCGCCGGGCGCTGGCGGCTTTCCGGTGAGCGTGGAGGTGCCGTGGGACATTCTCAGAAGCTACGGGGAAACGGCGAGCTACCGGGCCGTGGTGTACTGGCAAGTGCAGCGAGGGGCGTTTATCAGCCCGCCGTCGCAGACCTTGGCCGTGGAGGTGGACTTGCGTATTGCGGGGCCGGCCAATCCCGGTCCGTGCCCGTTGAACGGTCTCTTGTCACGGGTGACGGTCAAAGGCTCGACTGCCGACAACGTCGTGGTGCCATCCGATGCACCTGGGCCGGTGCCGGTGCAGGTGATGCTGTATGAAAATCCGCGCCCAACCGAAGTAATGAACCTGTATTGGGGCAGCCTGACGGCGCCCGTGGCGTCGTACCAAGTAGTGGCAGGCGATAGCGCCGGGCAATTGATCACTTTTGAAGTCGAGTGGGCCGACGTACTGGCGGCGGGCTTCGGCGCTGCAGTGCCGGTCTGGTACAGCGTGAGCAATGGCATCAACGTGCAGCACTCACCCCAGACTGCCTGTCGTGTGGAGGCGCCGGGCGAAGTCCCGGGTGGGGGCGATAAGCTCAAGGCGGGCCGTTTTCCCAATACCAACGCCAACCAGGCCTTGAATTATCAGCTGACGCGCGGCGGTGCCCTGTACCGGATCGAACTGGACTACCCGCAGGCGGCGGCGGGGGATGAATTGGTCATGCGCCTGCAGGGTTATGGTCCGGATGGCACGACTCAACTGCCGGGCACTGAATATACGGCTCAGGACCAAGTCGACGCAGTGGAGTTGGCTCAGGGTTATTACCAATTTCTGGTGCCTGAACAGAAATTCACCCTCGCTCTGTACCCAGGCCCGCGCAATATCATCAATGTCGCCTATCAGGCCAGTAATGCGAGCGGTACAGGGGAGTCACTGGTGAGCCGCACCTTGATCGATATGCGTGGGGAGAGCAGTGGGGGCTGAGACCTGTTAGTTCTGTCAGTTTCGGGTAGTGGTCATCAGCGGTTCAATGGGGCGTCCAGCCTGTTGCAGGCATTCAGGAGCTGCCATCATGAACCGCACCGACCTTCGCGACATCCCCATCCGCCTGGCCCCGCCCACCCCGGTGCCTACTGTGCCCGACATCCCCGACGGCGAGCCCAACCTGCTGCCCAAGGCGGCCTTGCTGGCCCCGCTGAGGGTCGAGTTTCCCGTGTGGGAGGGCGCCGTCACCGACCCCAGCGACCCGGGCGATACGCTGTGCCTGTACTGGGACGGCGTGGAGGTGGACAGCAAGCTGTTCACCGCTGACGACGTGATCCCGGCCAACCTTTTCATGACCGTGCCCCGCGACCGCCTGAGCGGTGACGGTGAGCATCAGGTGCAGTACGTCGCCTACAACTCGGTGGGCAACCCGGTTGGCTCTGCGCCTGCGCCCGTGTGGATCGACACTGTGGAACCAGGCCACAACGACGTGCTACTGCCGCTGGTGCCGGACCCCGTGGTACCCAACGACATCGTCAATGAGGCCTACCTTGCCGCCAATGGCGACCAAGTGTTGGCGAAAATACTGCCCTACGTGGAAACCCGCGTGGGCGATCTGATCCAGGGCTTCTGGCAGCCTGACCTGCTGCCGGAGCAGGATGCGGCCGATGCGCAGACGGTGGTCGACCAGCAGGCCATCGGCACCGGTGAGATCGTACTGGTGTTCAGCGGCCGGATCATTCGCCAGAAGGGCAATGGCCGGGCACGGGTGTGGTACCGGATCACTGATCGGGCCGGTAACGTCAGCGCGCATTCGGACGAGCGTCAATGGCTGGTCGAGGTGCTGGTGCCGCCTACTGCACTGCGCCCGCCCCGTATCCCCCAGGCCGCCGATGGCCTGCTCAGTCGCGCCGACGCTTGCGACAAGGTACTGGTGGTGCTGGACGGCTACAGCGTGCCCACGGCGGGGGACCTGCTGTTGGTGACCTTCAACAGCACAGCGCTGGCACCGGTGCCGGCGCCTGCCGCCGCAGGTTTTCCGGTGAGCGTCGAGGTGCCTTGGGATATCCTCAGGGGCTATGGTGAAACCGCCCCTTACCAGGCCGTGGTGTACTGGCAGGTGCAGAGGGGCGCGTTTGTCAGCCCACCGTCGGCGACCCTGACCGTGAACGTGGACCTGCGTATTCCCGGGCCCGCGAACCCCAGCCCATGCCCCCTCAACCTGGCATTGGCCCCGGTGGTGGTGCGTGGCGGCGGGCGCTACCCCTTCGACAACGTGATCTACCCCCTGGACGCCAACCTGCCCGCCACGGCCACCGTGGCATTGTACGCCAACCCCCAGCCGGGCGAGGTAATGGGACTGTACTGGGGCACAGCCAGCACGCCTCTCGCGACGTACACCGTGGAGGCGGGGGACGAGGAGGGTGATCCAGTGAGCTTCATCATCGAGTGGGCCACCATCCAGGCCACCGGTGACCAGAGCGCCTGGCCAGTGCATTTCCGCATCAGCAACGGTGTCAATGAACAGCAGGCGCCGGACACCGCCATTGTCATCATGCTGACGCCAAGTTCAGGCCAGTACCTGCCGGACGCCACCTTCGTGCACGCCAGCATCAACAACTACATCAGTTGCTCCACCGTGCCGCCACCCAGCCAGGGCATTGCCCTGCATGTACCCGCAGGCAACCACTTCGCCGGCGCCACGCGCCTGTACCTGCTGTGGCGCGGTTACAAGGGCGTCAACCTCACCGACCCGCGGCCGCAGACCAATGAGGTGTTTGATGTGCCGATTCCCGCTGATGCCCAGGCCCAGGGTGTCGACTTCACCGTGGGCGCCACCCATGAGGAGTTCGTGCGGCTGGTGCAGCCGATCGGGTTTGAATGGGGGGCGGGCAATGACCGGCAGAACGGCTCGGCGGAGGTGTTCTACATAGTGTTCGGTGGGGCGGTGACAGTGTCGATGAGCCGACCGCGTTCGGCCTACGTGTCGCTGGAGTTGGTACCGCCGGGGTCGGTGTGTCCGTGTGATGGGCAGGCGCATGATGATGAGCAGTGGTGCAAGCCAGTGAACTAATGAAACACCGCTGTAGCCGCTGCCGCCAGGCTGCGCTGGCCCTAAACGTTTCTGGAAGTGATCAGTGAACGCCAGGGCCAGCATTGGCTAAGGGCCATTTAGCCGTAAAGCAATCCGAAGCCCCATATGCTTGGGCAGCAAAAGCTATCAGGACGCACGGAGTAACTAAAACTGGAGGAGTTACCGCCTGTACTCACTGCGTATGCCTCGTTGTCGCCCGCCATAATTCCCGTCCACAAATGCCCGCCCCTAAACTAGAGAGGTTGTACTGCAGACCTCTATGTCTATTGGACCGCCTGCAATGGCATCCAGATCCAGGGTTTCCTGCGCCAGGCCGGCCAGCTCAACATGGGGGCTCGTACAGACGAGAGTCGTTGGCGTATACCTCCACATAGATGGTGGCGCCCAAGCGTTGCTCTGGTTGTCGGGCTCCTCGGCATCCGTATCGTTGCCACCGGGCGGGTGTCATCGACCCAATAGACATCCACGGTGTCCCACAGGCTGGGGTTGGTGTAACTGACCTTGATAGGCAGCCCTCCGGCACCGCCTCGCGCTGGGCATTGAATGCCCAATCGGAGAAAGAGGCACCTGTCAGAACTGACAGGTGCCTTGCAGAGACGCTCCAACGCAGCCCGGCCTGGCGCCATCGGCTATCGCAGGTTGACGAGCTAAGGTTTGATACCCACCGCCAGCAGGGAAATATTGATTATCCAGTAATAGTCGTACGTCCCAAGGTTCAGGTGCACGGCCCACTTCCAGCTGCCTTGCCAATTGGCATTCTCATTCGTCCAGGTTGTACCCCGGCCATTTTCCGGCCAGCCCACATAGCGATCCATGGGTTGGTCAGCGCTGTAGACGGCAGACAGGTATTGAAGGTCTGCCACGCTGGGTATCCGCAGGCCCCGACCCTCGATTTCTGCCATTGCAGGGCTGAAGGTGTTAGTGGTCACGTACACGTAAACGATCGCACCCGTCACCGTCAGTTGGTAGCTGCGCGTGGTGCCTGCACTGTCCCGCGCGGTGATGGTCGTGGTGCCGTTGTCGCCGGCCACCACCCGGCCTGCGCCGTTGACTAGTGCTACGCCAGGGTTGCTGGACGAGTAACTGTAGGGTGGGCTACCACCGCTGGCCGCCCGGGTGTAAGTGGCATTGGCCGGTGGCGAACTGGGTGGCCTGCCTTGCACCACTCGGTAACCGGACGCATTGAGGGTGTGGTTGCCGCCAAATTCCAATGCGGAGCGAACGGTGAGGGTCCGGGCCGCCGATACCGGGCCGGTCCCGTATAGGGCGCGGGCGGTGAAGGAGTGGCTGCCCAGGGCCAGCCCGCTGACCGTCAGGCTCCAATCGGATGAACCATTGGCCGTCGGGGTGCCCTTGACGCTGCCACCATCGGCTACCTGGACTTGCTGGTTGGGGCTGGCCTTGCCGGTGAGTGTCACTGTGGTCGCAATGGTCGAGCCGCCGTTGGGAATGTCGTTGTTCTGAGGGTCCCTGGCGTAGGTGATGGTAGGTGCAACCGTTGCCAGCACGGTGAGTGTACGGGGGGATGACTGCGGGTTGGAACCGTAGGTTGCCCGAGCTACGAACGAGTGGCCACCGACAGCCAGTCCGTTTTGGGCATGCGTCCACACGCCTGCGGCACTCACGGTGACCCGACCTAGGCTGGCACCGTTGTCCAGAATGTCCACGGTCAGGTTAGGGGCTGCGGTACCCATCAGCGTCACGTTGGTGGCGAAAGTACTGGCGCCGTTTCCAATATCCGCGCCGCTGGGGTCTTTGACCGAAGAAATGATCGGCACCACCGCCTCTGTTACCGCGATGACCCAGGCTTGAGACACGGGATTGTCACCATAGGCGGCGCGCGCGGTGAAGGCGTGTCTGGCGATTGCCAGTCCGTTGGCCGGGTAAGTCCATACGCCCGAAGTGTTCGCGGTGACCCGGGCCAACACGGTACTGTTGTCCAGAATGTCCACGGTCAGGTTCGGGGCAGCGGTACCCATCAGCGTTACGTTGGTGGCGAAGGTGCTGGCACCGTTCCCAATGTCCGCGCCGCTGGGGTCTTTGACCGAGGTTATGATCGGTACAACCGCGTTCTTCACGGTGATAACCCATGGATGAGACGATGGAGTTTCACCGTAGTTGGCCCGCGCCACGAAAGAGTGCCCGCCGATGGCCAATCCTGCTTTGGACAGCGTCCACACGCCTGCTGCGCTTACAGTTACCCGACCTAGGTTGGCACCGTTGTCCAGAATGTCCACGGTCAGGTTTGGGGTGGCGGTACCCAGCAGTGTCACATGAGTAGCGAAAGTGCTGGCACCGTTCCCAATGTCCCCGCCGCTGGGGTCTTTGACTGAGGATATGACCGGCACCACCGAGTCTGACACCGTGATGACCCAGGCTTGAGATACGGGATTATCACCATAGGCTGCGCGGGCGGTGAAGCCATGCCTGGCGATTGCCAGTCCGTTTGCTGGGTAGGTCCATACGCCCGAAGCGTTCGCTGTTACGCGGGCCAGCACGGCACTGTTGTCCAGAATGTCCACCTGCAGGTTGGCCGTCGCGTTGCCGGTCAGTGTCAGGTTGCTGGCAACCGTGGTGCCGCCATTGGGGACGGGGTTGCTGGCCGGGTCGGTGACGGCCGTGATGACCGGCGTCAGTGCCTGGGCAATCGTCACCTGCCAGGGGTTGGAGGTTTGCCCCGTGCCGTATAGTCCCTTGGCACTGAACACATGCGCGCCATTTGCCAGCCCTGATACCTGCGTGCGCCATACCCCGGTGGCGTCGGCGGCGGTGGTTGTCACACTGGCCGTGCCGTCCCGGATTTCCACGCGTTGATTAGGGGTGGCCCCGCCCGTCAAGGTCAAGGTGCGCTCCACGGTGGTGCCCTGATGGGGGACTTCGCCGTGGATGTCCTGTACCCGCGTGATGCTGGGCTTGAGGTCGGTGGGGGCCTTGACCACATAAGTACGTGGCGCAAAAGTCACGGCACGGGACTCATCGTTCACCCGGTCCAACGCCGCCTTGAAGGTCAGGGTCAGTGAGCTGCCATCGCGCAAGTACAGCAACTCGTCGAACGGGGTAATGGCCGCAGTGTTGAAGCCTTGACTGATCCAGCTGGCATCGGTCACGTCGCCACCACCGTCCCATAGCCGTTTGGCATAGAGGCTGCCATCGTTGCGGGTAGCTCGCACATCCAGCCACACGGGTTGGCCGGGTGCGATCAGCGGCCAGGTACCCACCCGGACGGTGGCTGCCGTGACCGTGCCCAGATCCAACTGCGGGCCCGCGCCGGCGTTGGCCGCCTGCACGATGATGAGCTGGTCCAGCGCCGTGCCAGGCATGGGCTGCACGGCCAGCACCAACACTTCGGAGTCCAGCACCTCGTTGCCGCGGGTCACGTGGTAACTCACCGTTACCTCGGCGCCCAGGCTGTAGGCCAGCACCGAGTTGGGCACCGACACTTCCAGGCCGGCGCTGACGGGCCGTGCGGGCGAGGTGTAGGAACCGTCGACAGGGCTGCCGGCAGCCCCCGTCCAGGTCACCACCAATTGGTCAGTCGGCAGCAGCGCCGACAGCGTTGGCACCACCACGGTCAGGTTGTCTTTCGCCGCCACCGGGTCCAGGGACGAGCCGTTGGCCTGCTTGACGGACGGGGCCGGCAGCACGGCCAATACGCGCAGGTTCAACGTGGCCGATGTGCCTACCAGCCTGCCATCGCGAATCACCCGGTAGCTGGCGGCTATCGTGCCCAGCAAATTGGGCTCCACGTACAGGTCGCGATCCAGGTTGAAATACAGCGGCCCCTGCAGCGAGCGAATGGGCACGCTGCCTTCGAACAGCCCGGTACTGCTGCCACGCCACGAAAACGTCAAGGTGTCGCCGATCTCCACGATATTGGCCAGCGGGACGACCAGGGTCGCGCCTTCGGGCGGCAACACGTAGGGGTTGAGCAGGTCTCCCTGGGCCTGTTCCACCTGGGGGGCAGGCAGCGCGCCGCCTACCGCCCCGACGGTGTAGTACACCCGATCCGACTCGCGCAAGCCTTTGCTGTTGAGCACGGTGTAACGGATGTTCAGACGGCCGTGGTCCAGTGGCGCGATGTAGGTGTTGTTGACCAGGCGAAGGATGGGTTGCCCGACTTCATCGTGGGTGACAGGGCGTTCGATTTCATAGTCCACCTGTTCTCCGTACAAGCCGACGCCGTGCCAATAGAAGGTCAGTTGATCGCCCTCGGCCATGTTGCTGTAGGCGGGTATCTGCACCCGGGCCACGGGCAGGTCGGCTGCGATGGCGCCGTCTGCAGCATCCAGTATCACGGGCGGCGCCAGCCACAACGGGTTGCCTTTGATGTCCACGGGGGTGCGCCTGGAACCCTGGCGGCTGTCATCGGCCTTGAGCAATTCATAGGAGGCCACCGCGCGGCTGGTGTACAGCGCGCTGACCTCTGAGTAGGGCACCGTGAAGTTCAAGGCCTGGGGGATCCGCGTGATGCTCAGTTGGGTTTTGAACACCACCGGCTGCTCATCGACCGAAGTCCCGCGCCAGGTCAACTCGATGGTATCGCCGACGGCGTAGGGGGGATTGCGGTCGGCGACCACTTCCACGGTCACGTCGGCGCCGTTCAGCACGTCCAGATCAATCACACCATCTACGGCTTCAACCACAAAGGGGGCTGCCAGCTTGGAATTGTTGGCGTAGACATCCACCAGCGTGTTGGGCGACCAGTGCAATTTGTCAGTGTCCAGGGAGTAGTTGTACACCTGGTCGATGACCCGGTAACACACGGGTATGTTGGGGCCGTCGCCGCCCAGCAGGATCGCTTCTTCCGGTACCGTGATGATGACGTCGCTGCCCACGTCATGGGCCTGCAGGGGCGGCCATTTGAACAGCCCCTGGGCGCCCCAGCGAACCTCCAGGGTGTCGCCCTCGCTCATGTTGAGATACGGCTTGACGCGCAGGGGCACGCCGGCTGCGGCTTCTTCCTCGCCCACGCCATTGTCGATGATGTCCTGCGGCAGAAGGGGCGCGATCAATCCTTGATGGCCAGGCACGCCTGCCTGGGGGTCGTTGCCGCCAGGGCGCGTGAACTTCACCAGAAACTGACGGCCCGGCGCACCTTCGCTGCTGCCATCCACACGGCGCACATCGTAGTCGCAGCCTTCGATGCCGGGGGTGACCTTGTCCCAGGGAATGCGTATGACCACCGGCTGATCCCTCACGGTGACAGGGTAGGTGCCCACCGGCGCGGGCGGGGTTCCCCAGCGCAGATCGATTTGATCGCCCACCTCCATGTCCACGTACGGTTGCACGTATACCAGCAGGCCCTGGGGGTTGCGGTCGCGCAGGTCGAGATTGATGCCGCCGTTGACGCCGGGCACTCGCATGTTTTCAGCCACAGGCACGCGCAGGCCGGTGATGGCATTGGTACTCGTGGCAAGGGGGGTAAGAGATAAGTTCATTGGGGGGCTCCTTTAGGATATCGGAGCAGTGAAACGCAGGGGCGAAGTGCCGGCACCTGTCAGAAATACTAGTTTTGACCAGCGGTCATCGCTAGGGGGAGGGTGGTGGGGGGACCTGTCAGATCTGACAGGTGTGCATTTCCCTCGCCAGGCGTTGAATGGGGGCTCGCCTCCATCAACCGCCTCACCAGGAGCTCGCCATGCCCAGACACACCCTCACGCCCCAGCAACTACAGCGGCTGGGGCGCAGCGGCATTCAGCCACCGCCTAGCCCGATACAAGCACACCCTTGGGTGCTCCCGCAGCGCCCCGCACCACGGACACCGACCCAAGCACCCCCCGGCCTGCTGCAAGTAATGCCCCTGAGCATCCCCAACGCCGACAGCATCACCCCCGAGGGCTACGACGGCGCCGTCAACATCGCCCTGCGCGAAACCCTGCCCGAAGGCGTGCTGGCCGATGTCTACTACACCTCCCCGCGGATCCTCGACACCGTGGACGTGTTCTGGGGCGATCAGGACGTGCCCGTGGCGTCCCAAATTTTCGATCAGGTGCCGATCCTGCCGGTGCGGCTGTTCATCCCCACCGACCGTATTGAGGAGGGCGAGTTTCTGGCCTTTTGCCAAGTCACCGCCGTGGGCCAGAGCGCCGAGCGCTCGGCCACGCGCAAGTACCTGGTCAAGCTGAGCCGCCCCGGCGGCAACGACATCGACGCCGACGAACCGGGCAACCAGAACATGGCCCGGGCGCAGTTGCCGCAGCACATCGTCGATAACGGCGTGGGGCCAGGCGATGCTGCCGCAGGGGTTCCGGTGACCATTGCAGCTTGGGACAACATGGCGCTGCATGACATCTGCGAGCTGCACTGGGGCTCGGAAACCTTGACCCAACGGGTGGAAAATACCGCTGAGATAGGACGGGACATGGTGTTTCAGGTCGGTGCCGACACCATTCGCGACGCCTGGGACGACGTGAATCTGAACGTTACCTACAAGCTGGTGGACCAGGTCAACAACTCCTCGCGTGACTCGGAGGAAAGGCCTTGGGCGCCGACCACCTACGTTGAGGTATACGCCAACGATTCCACCCTGTACGAACCCTACGTGCTGGAAGCCGGCGACGATCAGGAAGTGCTGGACCTGGACGCATTGGCCGGCAGCCCGGTCAGCGTGGAAGTCGATATCGAGCGCAACTCGCCCTATGTGAACGGCACTTGCACCTTGATCTGGCGCGGCATCACTGCTGACGGTACCGCAGTAGTGCACACCGAAGACCTGAGGGTTTCACGTGCACCGATGGCCTTGTATTTCGAAGTGCCCAGCGCCGTGGTGGAGCAGATTCGCGGCGGCCGCGTGGTGGTGTATTACACGCTCAGCAAAGACGGCAACAGCGACCACTCGGCCCGCAACAGCCTGGACGTGATCGGCCAGCCGCTGGCCTGGCCGGCGCCGGAAGCCCTTGACCTCAACGGCGATGATGAACTGCCCATCGATATCCAGTTTCCGCGCTTCAGCACCCCGGTGTATGGCAGCAAGTCGGCGGGCGACATCATCGTGCTGCATGTGAGCGGTACCAGCCTGGACGGCCAGGTGGTCAACTACGAAAGTCCGGCGTATCCGGTGATCGAGGGCGAGCAGGATCAGCCGTTGGTGATCACGCTACCCCAAGACCTACTTGCGCCGTTGGACGGCACCCAGGCGACGGTGTTCTACAAGGTCAATCCCAATACGGCCCAGGAGCGTACTTCCGATTACCTCAGCGTGAATGTGGGGGTTGGGTCCAGCCAACTGCGGGCGCCGACCGTATTGCAGGCGGTAGATGGCTGGTTCAACCCGGCAGAGCATCCCGGCGGCGCGACCCTGTCGGTGCCGCGCGGCACGATTCAGCAGGGTGACAAGGTCAGCTATTACTGGCGGGGGAGTGTCACCCCGGTCTACACCAACTGGACCACGGCGGGGGCCAGCGGGCCGGTGCTGTTCGAGATTGCGCCGGACCTGATCACTCCCAATCTTAACGGTACCGTGACGGCGTGGTACACGGTGGAGCGTGGGGGGAGCTTGGTGGGGCCGTCTCCGGAGCTGTCCCTGAACATCGGCGAGCAGCAGGTGCATTGGCCTGTGCCAGGGATAATCGATGCCACGGGCGAGCCGGCTAATCCGTTCAATCCCATCAAACCGGGCACCGGGGCTGAAGTAAACACGGCAACGCTCACTGTCGTGGACAGCCGCCTCAGGGTGGACGACATCATCGCCGTGGTCTGGCGTCTGCCCAATGAGCAGGACTTGAGCGTGCCGTGGGAGAGTGTCTCTACAAACGGTGAGGCCCGCATCCAGGTACCGGCCGAGGTGCTGACGGCGAGTATCGGCCAGCTGGTCCGGGTTTCTTACGTAGTGTTGAACATGGGGCAGCCGGTAGGCAGTTCTGACGTGTTGATGCTTCAGGTCCTGGACATAGTGCGCCTGCGACCTGTTATTGTCTCGATCGAAGACAAGCAGGGAAACCACATTCCCAACGGTGGTGAGACTGAATCCACTTGGGTGAGACTCACGGGGAGCAGTAACGCCCGCGCTCAGGTGCAGGTTTACGATGATGATGTTTACCAAGGCCTGACCCGGGCCGATAACCTGGGTAACTGGAGCCTCGTCCTTGACGGTTTGTCATGGCGTTTGCACTGGTATAATGCGAGAGCTTCGTTCGGCTCCGGTCAGCAATCGCTTGCATATATCATAACGGTGAAGTCGCCTATCAACTATAGTCCGACCATCGAAACGGTTCTCGACGGTTATGGCAGCGAAGTTCCCAATATTGGGCATACCACGTGGACCTCGCTGCTCTTGGAGGGCAAAGCCCGTCCCAATCAGCAGGTCGAAGTCTACAGCAACGCAACTAACTTCGGCACGGTATCAGTCACTGCTTCAGGCGATTGGTCCCTTTCCGTTACAGGTCTTGGATTGGGGGTGCATAATTTCGCCGCGCGCGGGCTATATGACGGGTTTTCGGTCTCGAGGCAACGCTTAGTGGTAGTCGAGCCTGAGGTCACCCAGACCAACAAATAGGTGCGCGACCCTCAGAACAGCGAGATTGCCAACGGTGGGAACACCCTGGCGATCACGCTGACCTTGGCTGGTAAGGCAAGCAGCCGTCAACAGGTCGAGATGCTCTACGTTGCCACAAGCCGAGGCACGGCGTCGGTCAATGCCTCGAGGGGAGTGGAGCTTTGCCGTCACGAGCCTGTCAATGGGTGGCCACACGTTCAGCTCAAGCAGGGTTGGCAAAGCGTTCACGCGGGGCGCCCCGGCAATCAGCCAGCCAAGCGGGCGCGTCGACGCGCGCCATCGCCTTTGACGGAAGGGGATAATGTGTCAATTAATCAACCCCGCCGCAATATTAATCGAAAACCCCAATATCGCCGTATTAAACAAAAACCCAATCAACGAATGCCCCAACACCACCCGCCGCAACGCGCGGGTGGCCACCCCCACATCCGACGTCTGCACCGCCACGCTGATGGTGAACGAGAAATACAGAAAGTCCCAATAGTCCGGACACGTCTCGCTGTCGGCAAAGCGCAGCGGCGCGTCGTTGCCGTCGTTCATGTAGAAAAGCCGCGCGTAATGCAGCGCAAACACCACCCCGGTCATCAACCACGAGCCAATCACTGTCACCGCCGTGAGGGCGTAGTGCAGCCCGCGCACGCTGGGCGTCAGTTGCTTGCCGCCTGCCAGCAAAAAGCCAATGGCCGCCAGGCTGGCAATGGCCGCCACGCACACGGTCACCAGCACCAGGCCGGCGTTCTCGTCTTCCTGCTGGGCCGTCTGCTGGACTTTCTCGGCATTGGCATGGGTGGCCAGCCATGCCAGCAACAGCAGGTAGAACCAGACGCCGACGTTCCAGCCGATGACCACGCGCATTACAGGGTCGGCGGGGGTGATCAGACCAACGGTAATACCCAGCAGGGCAGAGGAGGACAGGCGCGGGTGGGTACGGGGCAGGCTGGGCAGGGCCATGATTTTCCTTGGTTTTTACATTGATTTGACTGTAGCAGGTGGAGGGTGTGGCGTTGTGCGTACCGGAATTTTCAGACGCTGTCACCTGTAAGATCTGACAGTAGGCAAATGTTTGGATTACAGGTTCAATGCCGGAAACGTCTTACTCAGGGAGCGTGCGTCATGGCGATTGATCATCCAGACGAATCACTGTTGTTGCAGGGGTTGATGAGTGAAGCCAACCTGACCCGCTGGGTGCACAAGGCGCGCCGACCGGCCAGCAATGACGCCAGTTTCGAGCCGCAGCCGCCACGTCACAAAGAACACCCGACCAAGCCCGACACCTCCCACTGAGCGATGCTGTAGCCGCTGCCGCCAGGCTGCGCTCGCCTGCGTGAACCCTGAAGATGTTCAGTGGGGCACAGGGCCAGCGCAGCCTTCGGCAGCGGCTACGGACATCTGCGGGTTCTACCAGTAACCGCGCATGTCCCCCCAGGGTTCAATGATGCCTTCATTCGGCACATCGGACCTGCGCAGCATGGATTTCATCACGTTTACTCTGGTCGGCCTGTTCACCGGCGCCATGGGCGGCTGGGCCGCCTTTGCCTTTGGCACCAAGACCGGCAAGGTCATTGCCGGCTCTGCCAGCCTCAGCGCGGTGGCGCTGGAGACCGATTCAGCCTTGCAAGGCTTCATCAGTTACGGCCATGACTCCGGCGAGCTGGTGCTGGTGCTCACGGGTACCTACGTTCTGGGCTTTATCGCCACGCTGGCGCTGCTCACCCAACTGCTGCTCAAGCAGGACTCCAAATACCGCATCACCCTGATCGACGTGGTGTTCGGCAACAACAAGGCCCTGGACGCCTACCACGAGGCCAAGCGCCTGGAGCTGGACAGTCTGCTGGAGCGAGAACTCAATGTGCAGGCCCTGCTGCAGGAGCGCCAGGCCCTGGCGGCGCGCAAGCAGCAACTGGATGACCAGCAACAGGTGCTGCGCCAAGACCTCGCCGAAGCCGCGGCCGTGTTGCAGGCCCGCGATGAATTCGTCAGTGGTCAGCTGTTCATCACCCTGGCGCGCAAACACAAACTCCCGATCAAGCCGTTGTTCTTTGAGCTGCTGCCGCGCTATGTACACAAGGCCTGCCTGTTCCACCACGGCCTGCAGAGCGAGACGGCGCGCTACCTGGCCGATGCGCGGACTTCGGCGGGTAACCGCGACGTGTTCGATGCCTACCTGATGAGTGTGGCGGGCTGCATCAAACAGCACCTGTTTGACCAGAGTGGACCGTCGGGCAACGATGAGGTGCGGGTGCATTTCCGCAAGCTCGACAGGCAGGACCGCCACTACAAAGCGCATATCGTGCATGGCCAGCAAGGCGGGGAGCTGACGCCGATACCCGCCGATGCCGGCCTGATCAAGGCCTCGCGCGAAAGTGGGCGTAGCCTGGTCTATTCGGTGAACAAGAAGGCAGCGTTCAACACGGGCAGTGGGCATCGCTGGCAGGACTACCTGACGTACGTGGTGGAGCACATCGTCGAGGACGGCGAGCCGGTGTACAGCCTGGGCATTTCCGTGCGCCACAGCGCGGTGCATACCAGCCTGTTGTACTTCCTGAGTTTTACCCAGTGGGAGCATGGGGTGCAGCAGGCGTTGGTGAAGGTGCATGGGGCGCTGAACCTGGGTATGCACTCAACCTCGTAGCCGCTGCCGCCAGGCTGCGCTGGCCCTATGCCTCACTCAAATTCTTCAGGACTCCATTGGCCAGCGCAGCCTGGCGGCAGCGGCTACAGGTTTTCGCGTATATCCATTTGGAATCCACTCTATAAAAAACATGAATTTTATTTATGAGTGGATGAGTTGTAGCGTGGTGGCACCTGAGAGGAGAAAACCCCATGGATGTCCCCAACAACGAACAGCACTGGCAACGCAACCTCGCCGTGTGCGTATTCGGCGCCTTCACCACCATCATCGCCATGACCTTGCTGTTGCCGTTCCTGCCCCTCTACGTGGAGCACCTGGGCGTCAGCGATTCGGCGGCGGTGGTGCAATGGTCCGGCGTGGCGTTCGGCGCGACATTCCTGTCGGCCGCATTGACGGCGCCGTTGTGGGGCCGGCTGGGCGATCGCTATGGCCGTAAACTGATGCTGATCCGCGCCAGCCTGGGCATGGCCATCGCCATGTCGCTGATCGGCCTGGCGGAAAACATCTGGCAACTGGTGTTGCTGCGGCTGTTGGGCGGTTTGCTCGGTGGCTATGCCTCGGGCGCAACGATTCTGGTGGCCACGCAGACGCCCAAGGCGCGGTCGGGCTGGGCGCTGGGCATTCTGTCGTCGGGCATCATGGCCGGCAGCCTGGCAGGGCCGTTGATCGGGGGCGCATTGCCGCCGCTGGTGGGCATCCGCAACACGTTCTTCCTGTCCGGCGCGTTCATTTTCGTGGCATTCCTGGCCACCGCATTTTTGCTCAAGGAGGCACCGCGACCCAAGCGCGCACCGGTGGCCAACAACGCGCCGCGTGTCGATGCGGCGGTGAACATGGCGCCGGTGGTGGCGATGTTCGTGGTGGCCAGCCTGGTGACCTTCTCGAACATGTCGATCGAGCCGATTATCACCGTCTACTTGATGCAACTGGGCGCGCCTAACGTGACCATGGCGGCGGGTTGGGTGATGTCGGCCGCCGCGCTGGGCAGCATCCTCTCGGCTTCGCGGCTGGGCAAGTTGGCGGACCGGGTAGGGCACTGGAAGGTGGTGATCGGCTGCCTGGTCGCGGCGGCGCTGTTGCTGATCCCCCAGGCGTTGGTCACCCAGGCGTGGCAACTGGTGGTGTTGCGCTTGCTGATGGGCCTGGCCTTGGGTGGGTTGTTGCCCTGCATCGCCGCCATTATTCGCCATTCAGTGCCTGAAGGCGTTGCCGGGCGCATGCTCGGTTACTCCACCTCATGCCAGTACGTGGGGCAGGTGCTGGGCCCCCTGGCGGGTGGTTATCTGGGTGGGCACATTGGCATGCGCGTGGTGTTCTGGGCCACCTGCGCGCTGATGGCGCTGGGGGCGGTGGTCACCGCCCTGGCGCGCCCCCGCGCGGTGGCGTCAGAAGGACATGGCCACGGCGAAGAACACGCCGCAGGCCACCACCACGTAAAGTGAAAACCGGATCAGTTCCTTCACGCCGAACTCTTCCATCGCTCTGACTCCTGAATCGCTGTTCTGATGGTGTCCACTATGCGCCGCCGGTGCAGAAGGACACCAGATTCAGAAACAGCGAAAAAAACCGGATCAGATGCGTTTGTGGGAAAGCTTCGGCGCTAATCCTGTAGCAGCAACTGTCTTTGTGGGAGTGGGCTCTGCCCACGAAAAACACACTGCGATGCGTCAGGAATCCGCGCGCCCTTCTTCGCGGGTACAACCCGCTCCCACAGAGAGTGGTGTAGCAGCTGCCGAAGGCTGCGTCACAGGCGGCGCGGTGGATCAGTCAGCGCGCGGCGTCAGTGACGCGGCCTGACGGCCGCTGCTACAGGTTGCCCAATACCATGGAATCTCCCACACTAGGGGCTGCTTCTGCCGGCCGTCAGGCGATGGTGTCCACCACGCCGCCATCCACCCGCAGCGCTGCGCCGGTGGTGGCACTGGCCTGTGGCGAGGCCACATACACCACCAGGTTCGCCACTTCCTCCATGGTGGCAGCACGCTGAATGATCGAGGTGGGCCGGTTTTTCATCACGAAGGCGGCAGCGGTTTTTTCCATGGACTCGCCGCTGGCCGCCTGCTGTTCCTTGAGCATGTCCTGCAAACCTTCCGACAGCGTGGGCCCGGGCAGGATGGCATTGACCGTCACGCCGGTGCCCGCCATGCGCTTGGCCAGGCCACGCGAGACCGACAGGTTGGAGGTCTTGGTGAAGCCGTAATGGATCATGTCCGCCGGGATGTTGAGCCCCGACTCCGAGGACAGGAACAGCACACGGCCCCAGCCCTGCTTGGCCATGCCGGGCAAGTAGGCACGGGACAGGCGCACCCCGGACATCACGTTGACCTGGAAGAAGCGTTCCCACTCCTCATCCGAGGTGTCGAAGAAATCCTGCGGGCCATACACCCCCAGGTTGTTGACCAGAATGTCGACATGGGGCAGGGCGGCCACCGCTTGCTCGCAGCCTTGCGCGGTGCCCAGGTCTGCCGCCAGGCCCTGTACCTTGGCGCCGCTGACGGCTTCGCGCAGTTTGGCCACGGCAGCGTCGACGGCGTCGGCCTTGCGGCCGTTGATCACCACCTGGGCGCCGGCTTCGGCCAGGCCCAGGGCGATGGCAAAACCGATGCCTTGGGTGGAGCCGGTGATCAGGGCGCTTTTGCCGGATAGATCGATGTGCATGGTGGGTCTCCAACGGGGTAAGTGATCAGGATGTCCTGGTATCGAGACCCGCAGTGGATCCCGGTGTTCCCTGCGTGTTGCCTATACTGCAACTCCCACCTTCGTGTTCCTGCCGGGAGCCACGTCATGAAGCTACGTACTTGCCTGTTGCCCATCGCCTTGCTCGGCGCCGCCGTGGCCAGCGCCCCCGTGTGGGCCAGCGGCGGCGACGATTCGCCACCCAAGCCCAACTGCCCCAAGGGCAAGGTCTGGGACAGCCGCAGCAAAAGCTGCGTGATGCAGCAAAGCAGCGCCGCCAGCGACGCAGACCGCACCGACTACGCCTACCGCCTGGCCAAGGACGGGCGCTATGAAGAGGCCATCGCACTGCTGGACACCCTCAAGCAGCCCAACACCGCCAAGGCCCTGAACTACCGCGGCTACGCCACGCGCAAACTGGGGCGCACCGATGAAGGTATTGGCTATTACCTGCAATCGGTCAAGTTGGACCCGCGTTATGCGCAGGTGCGCGAGTACCTGGGCGAGGCGTATGTGATCAAGGGAAGGCTGGACTTGGCCAAGGAGCAACTGGCGAGTATCAAGTCGATTTGCAGCACCACGTGCGAGGAATATCAGGATCTGGCGGAGGCCATAGAGGGGGCTTCGAAGACTTAACAGCCGCTGTAGCCGCAACGGTCTTGAAACCGCGTCGTCTGCATCGCGACCAAGGTCGGCTCCTACGCCGTCCGTGGTAGGAGCCGGCCTTGGCCGCGATGCAGACGACGCGATAGACGCGCCCTTAATCGGGGACGTTGGCGGCGATGACCTTGCCCATGCTGATGCGCGGCTCCACTACATACCCCAACCGTTCATAGAAACCGGCCACCGCATCGTTGCCAGCGGTGATCTGCAGGTTGATCTTCATGCACCCCAAGGCCGTAAGGGCCGCTTCGGCATGGCGCACCAGGGCGGCGCCCAGGCCACGGTTTTGCCAGGCGGGGTGCACGGCCACCGAATACAGCCAGCCGCGATGGCCGTCGTAGCCGGCCATGGTGGTGCCCACTACCGCGCCATCGGCCACGGCCACGAACAACAGGTCGTCAACCGCCAGCTTGCGCGCCAAGGCCAGTTCGGGGCGGTTGTGGGCGGTGGGGTAGTCGAACACGTCGCGCCACAGGGTAGTCACAGCGTCGCGGTGCAAGAGGTCGTCGTAGGTGTGGATGCTGGGCATGGAGGCCTCGCCGAAGGGACTGGGCCTGGGATCATAACCGCCGCGGCTCAGGCCGCGCGCAGGATTTTCACGATGGCCCGGGCGTTCTGGGTCAGGCGCAGATCCCGAAGTTGCTGACGGTTCTGCCAGCGGCATTCAACGATTTCGTTGTGGGGCTGGGGGTGGGCGTCATCGGCCACTTGGGCTTCGAACAGGTGATGCAGGGTATCGTCGCTTTCGTAGGCACCGAGGAACACCAGTGCCAGGGTGTGCAAGCCGGTTTCTTCCTGCAGTTCGCGGGCGGCGGCTGCGGCGGGGGTTTCATTTTTCTCGACCTTGCCACCGGGCAGGTTCCAGCGGCACTTGGCCTTGCGCACATAAAGGATCTGGTCGTCACGGCGGCAAATCAGGGTAGCGCGCTCTTTCATGGTGCAGGTTTCCATTTTACTGCAACGCGATGCTCTGGAACGGGCATCGTCGCTGTCACAATTTCGTCATATGAGTGACTCAAGCATTAACAATGCCAACTCGATAACCCATTGATCCTGCGCAAATCCTCAGGTTCCCTCGGCTGGACAACAATTGCGCCGCTGATTTACGGTTGGGGGACGACGGCTCAGCCGCTGTCACACTATTTGCAAGTGCTCAGCGCTAGAGTATAGAAAAACAACAATAAGGAGGCCGCCCATGAGCTGCTTGATTTGCGCTGGGAGCGCGGAAGACCTGCAGTGCGAAGGTGCCTGGGAAGAACGTCATTGCCCCGACTGCGGGCGTTATCGCATGTCCCATGAGCTGGTGCTGACCCTGATGGAGCAGGGGCAGATCTTCGACGTGCACAAAATGCGCGCCTGGTTGCAGGCGCAACGGCACCGATGCGAGGTGCCGAGCGTGGAGATTCATGAGGCGCTGCTGGTGCCCTGAGCGGCGCAACCTTCAATCGTAGCCGCTGCCGCAGGCTACGGTTTGCGGTGTTGTTGGGGGGGAGCGCCTCAGCGCAGCGGGCGGAAGAAGGCGCGGATGTCTTCAGCCAGGGCGTAGGGGCACTCCATCGCCGCGAAGTGCCCGCCGCGGGGCATGTGCGTCCAGCGTTGCACGTTGTAGCAGCGCTCCACCCAACTGCGCGGCGGCATCGGCAACTCGGCCGGGAACTGGGCCACGCCCAGCGGCGGCAGCACGCGTTGGCCGGGGCTGAACTGCAAGGGCCGGCGACGGCTTTCCAGGTAGAGGCGGAAGGTGGCGCCGATGCTGCCGGTGAACCAGTACAGCGCGATGTTGGTCAGCAGCGCATCCAGGCCGAAGGTGCGCTCTACATCGCCTTGGCAGTCGCTCCAGGCCTGAAACTTTTCCAGTATCCAGGCGGCCATGCCGGCAGGCGAGTCGTTGAGGCCCACCGCCAGGGTGTGCGGCCGCGTGCCCTGGATTTGCCCGTAGGCGCCGTGCATCTGCGCCCAGGCGCCGAGCTGGTCGAGGAAGCGCTGTTCCTCGGCACGCAACGGCGGCTGCTCGGGGCCAAGCGGCGGGCGGTAAGAACCGGGCAGAAAGTTGAGGTGCAGGCCTTTGACCCGCACCGGATAGCGGTATGCCAGCCAGGTGGAAATGCTGGCGCCCCAGTCGCCGCCCTGGGCGCCGAAGGTGTCGTAGCCCAGGGCGGTCATCAGTTGCGCCCACAGCCCGGCGATCTCGAACGGGCCGGTGCCCTTGGCGGTGGGGGCGGGGGAGAAACCGTAGCCGGGCAGGGACGGCACTACCACGTGGAAAGCGTCGGCGGCATCGCCACCGTGGCTGGCCGGGTCTGCCAGCAGGGGCAGGATGGCTTCCATTTCCACGAACGAGCCGGGCCAGCCGTGGGTCAGCACCAGCGGCAACGGCGCCGGGCCTTGGCCGCGCTGGTGCAGAAAGTGGATGCGCTGGCCGGGCATGTGGGCCATGAATTGCGGCAACTGGTTGAGCCGTGCTTCCTGGGCGCGCCAGTCAAAGCTTTCGCGCCAGTAGTCGACCAGGCGGTGCAGCGTGGCGCTGTCGGTGCCCTCGCTCCAGCCGTTGCCTTCCACGCCACTGGCCCAGCGGGTGGCGGCCAGGCGACGCTGTACGTCTTCAAGTGCCTCGTCGCTGATGGCAATGCTGAAGGGCTCGATCCTCATCCGTCTTACTCCCTGACGTTGGCGGTGGCCTACGGATGATAAACGCCTGTAGCCGCTGCCGCCAGGCTGCGGCTTCGGGGGGCGGCGGATGATCAGAAGTGGTAATACACCCCCACCGTCAGGTTCTGCGGGTCGTCGCCGGTCTGCTCCACGGGGGTGCCTTCGTAGGTGACGGCGCTGTTGCGCTGGTTGCTGACCATGCCCAGGTGCACGTAGGTGGCCAGGCGCGGGGTGAAGAAGTGGTCGTAGCCGATCATGGCGCCATAGGCGTCCTTGCCGGCAGCGTCCACCGAGCGTTTCACCAGCACCAGGCGGGTCAGGTCGCGTTTGCCCAGGGGCAGGATGAACCCTGCCGTGACCACCGTGGTGCTGGGGCTGCCCGTCTCGTCCACGTCCTGACGCTGCCAGGTCAGGCTGCTGGAGAACGGCCCGAAATCGTAGAACGCCGACAGGCTCTTGTAGTAATTGGGCGTCTGCTTGAGCTGGCCGCCGTCCACCCAGGGGTCGCTCAAGTAGCGGTTGAACGAGGCCAGCAGGATCAGGCGCTTGTCGGTGTACTGCAGCTTGGCGCCGCCACCGCGCAGGGTGCGGCCGTCGCTGGCGGTGTCGTTGAGGCCGAAGCTGGCCGCGGTGCCGATGCTCCAGCCATGGAAGGTGGGCGTGGTATAGGCGACAGTGTGCTTGGGACGCAGGTCCAGGTAATAGGCGCCTTTGCCGGCGGCCGGCAGGCTGAGGTAGGTATAGGGCGAGCCGTAGCTGGCCAGGAACGGGTCGGCATAGGTCGGCGTGCCCATGCCGTAGGTTTTGCCCACCTCCAGTTTGCCGTAGTCCTTGGAGCGCAGCGCCAGTACGGCCAGGCGCAGGGTGCCGATGCTTTTCCAGTCCTGGCCGACGGTGTTGCCGTTGACGTTGAAGCCTTCCTCCACGTCGGCTTCCAGCACCGTGTCGGTCGCCACCGGGGTGCGTGCGTACACGCCCAGCTTGTTGGTCCAGGCGCCACCGCCGCCCAATTGGGTGCCGGTGGAGTGGCCGGAGTCGTGGTAACTGGCGAAGGCATCCACGGTGCCGTACACCTTGAGCTTGCTGTCGAAGCCGCTGTCGATGGCGTAGTAACCAAAACCGGGGGCGATCATGGCGATACCGGGAAAACCATCGGCCTGCGCCTGCGGCGACAAGGCCCAGCCTTGTGCGAACACGGCCAGGGATGCGGCGGTAGCATAACCTTTGTTCATCGAGAGCTCCTTGGGCAAGACCGGGAGTTCTAGAGTCGGGGAGGCCAAGGCAAGGCGGGAATTGTTTATTTGTTCAGGGCATGCGCGTTGCGCAAGGGGCGGGCGCGCACCCTGTCATCAGCGGGTCAGAGCGTGGCGGGTGGGTGGCGCAAGGTTGAAGGGCGGGGCCTGACAGCGTCCCCCGTGCGCCATCCTGGGCCATCGGCAGGTGCTTTTGAGTGCAGGGAGGCGGGCGCGGGGCACGTTTGCAGGCTGGATGGCAGGGGCATCAACCGGCGGTCAAGCCCTTGCTCAATCGGCAACGCGGCGGCGGATTTGCGACGTCGCTCACAGGCAATCGCGTACGGCCTTGTTGAGGTTGCCACGGCCAAAGGTCAGGGGCTCGCGCTGATACCAGGAAATTTCGCTGCCGGTCTGGGTTTTGTAAATGTCCAGAATCTCGTCGGCGGCCAGTTTGCTGCTGACCGTCAGGCGCATGTGCTTGGCCGTGCCGCTCTTTTCGGTGCCGGCGCGCAGGGCCTGCCATTTGGGCAGGATGCACTCGCCTACCTCTTCGGGGCTTTTGCCGCTGTTGAAGGTTTTGGACGGGGAGTTGGGGGTGGCGCAACCGGCCACGCAAAGGGCGGCAAACAGCGAAATAAGAGGTAGTCGCATTGAACGTGATCCTGAAACGCGGACGCAGCCGCGGGAAGGCGTGAGGTGAATGCCACGCAACGGTCAATTATATCGATAGATCCCGATATGGGGGAGATTTTGCTGTCTATTCAGCCTTTCGACAGCGTAGCCGCTGCCGCCAGGCTGCGCTGGCCGGTGTGAACCCTGAAAATCTTCAGGGAGGTACAGGGCCAGCGCAGCCTGGCGGCAGAGGCTACGAATCAGGCGGGCACCCGCACCCAACCTTCCATCAACACCCGTGCGCTGCGGCTCATGCTGGCCTTGAGCACTTTCCACTCACCGTCCACCTGCTCGGCCTGGGCGCCCACGCGCAGGGTGCCGGAGGGGTGGCCGAAGCGCACGCTCTGGCGTTCACCGCCGCCGGCCGCCAGGTTCACCAGGGTGCCGGGGATGGCGGCGGCGGTGCCGATGGCCACGGCGGCGGTGCCCATCATGGCGTGGTGCAGCTTGCCCATCGACAGGGCGCGTACCAGCAGGTCGCAGTCCTGGGCGCTGACCGCCTTGCCGCTGGAGGCGGTGTAGGCGACGGGGCTGGCCACGAACGCGACCTTGGGTGTGTGCTGGCGCGTGGCGGCTTCACTCAGCTGCTGGATCAGGCCCATGCGCAAGGCGCCATGGGCGCGGATCGTCTCGAAGCGCGCCAGGGCCTGCGGGTCGCCGTTGATGGCGTCCTGCAGCTCGGTGCCGGTGTAGCCCAGGTCGACGGCGTTGAGGAAGATAGTCGGGATACCGGCATTGATCATCGTCGCCTTGAAGCTGCCCACACCGGGCACGTCGAGGTCGTCCACCACGTGCCCGGTGGGGAACATGGCGCCGGCTGCGCCTTCTTCCTCGGCCGCGGGGTCAAGGAATTCAAGCTGCACCTCGGCGGCCGGGAAGGTCACGCCGTCCAGTTCGAAGTCGCCGGTTTCCTGCACCGCACCGTCGGTGATGGGCACGTGGGCGATGATGGTCTTGGCGATGTTGGCCTGCCAGATACGCACCGTGGCCATGCCGTTGCGGGGGATGCGCGCGGCGTCCACCAGGCCGTTGCTGAGCGCGAAGGAGCCGACCGCCGCCGACAGGTTGCCGCAGTTGCCGGTCCAGTCGATAAACGCCGAGTCGATGGCCACCTGACCGAACAGGTAATCCACGTCGTGGCCGTCGCGCTGGCTTTTGCTGAGGATCACCGTTTTGCTGGTGCTGGACGTGGCGCCGCCCATGCCGTCGATCTGCTTGCCATAAGGGTCGGGGCTGCCGATCACCCGCAGCAGCAGCGCGTCACGGGCCGGGCCTGGCTGACGCGCCGCTTCGGGCAGGTCGTCCAGCTTGAAGAACACGCCTTTGCTGGTGCCGCCGCGCATGTAGGTGGCGGGTATTTTCAGTTGTGCGGGGTAGCTCATGTAAGGGTCCTCAGGCCGCCGGGGCCTGTTCGAGGAAGTCCTGGGCAAAGCGTTGCAGCACGCCGCCGGCTTCGTAGATGGAGACTTCTTCGGCGGTGTCCAGGCGGCAGGTCACCGGCACCTCCAGGCGCTCGCCGTTGGCGCGGTGGATCACCAGCGTCAAGGTGGCGCGCGGGGTACGCTCGCCCACCACGTCATAGGTTTCGCTGCCGTCGATGGCCAGGGTGTGGCGGTTGGTGCCCGGCAAGAACTCCAGCGGCAACACGCCCATGCCCACCAGGTTGGTGCGGTGGATGCGTTCGAAGCCTTCGGCGGCAATCGCCTCCACGCCCGCCAGGCGTACGCCCTTGGCCGCCCAGTCGCGGGACGAGCCCTGGCCGTAGTCGGCACCGGCGATGATGATCAGCGGCTGCTTGCGTTCCATGTAGGTTTCAATCGCTTCCCACATGCGCATCACCTGGCCTTCGGGCTCAACGCGGGCAAGCGAACCCTGCTTGACCTTGCCGTCCTCGCGCACCATTTCATTGAACAGCTTGGGGTTGGCGAAGGTGGCGCGCTGGGCGGTCAGGTGGTCGCCGCGGTGGGTGGCGTAGCTGTTGAAGTCCTCCTCGGGCAGGCCCATTTTCGCTAGGTATTCCCCGGCGGCGCTGTCGAGCATGATGGCGTTGGACGGCGACAGGTGATCGGTGGTGATGTTGTCCGGCAGCACCGCCAGCGGGCGCATGCCCTTGAGCGGCCGGGCGCCGGCCAGGGCGCCTTCCCAGTAGGGCGGGCGGCGGATATAGGTGCTTTGCGGGCGCCAGTCGTACAGTGGGGTGACCTTGGGGCCGGTGTCCTCGTGCACGGCGAACATGGGGATGTACACCTGGCGGAACTGCTCGGGCTTGACCGAGGATTTGACCAGGGCGTCTATTTCCTCGTCGCTGGGCCAGATGTCCTTCAGGCGGATCTCGGCGCCGTCGGGGCCGTGGCCCAGCACGTCTTTTTCGATGTCGAAACGGATGGTGCCGGCAATGGCGTAGGCCACCACCAGCGGCGGCGAGGCCAGGAACGCCTGCTTGGCATAGGGGTGGATGCGCCCGTCGAAGTTGCGGTTGCCCGACAGCACGGCGGTGGCATACAGGTCGCGGTCGATGATTTCCTGTTGAATGACCGGATCCAGGGCGCCGGACATGCCGTTGCAAGTGGTGCAGGCAAAGGCCACCACGCCGAAGCCCAGCTGTTCCAGTTCGGGCAGCAGGCCGCCTTCTTCCAGGTACAGTTTCACGGTTTTCGAACCGGGGGCCAGCGAGCTCTTGACCCACGGCTTGCGGGTCAGGCCCAGGCGGTTGGCGTTGCGCGCCAGCAGGCCTGCGGCGATTACGTTGCGCGGGTTGCTGGTGTTGGTGCAACTGGTGATGGCGGCGATGATCACCGCGCCGTCAGGCATTTGCCCCGGCGTTTCCGACCACGGCGCGGCGATGCCTTTGGCGGCCAGCTCGCTGGTGGCCAGGCGCGCGTGGGGGTTGCTGGGGCCGGCCATGTTGCGCACCACGCTGCTCAGGTCGAAGCTCAGGGTACGTTCGTATTCCGCGGTTTTCAGGCTGTCGGCCCACAGGCCGGTGAGCCTGGCGTAGTCCTCCACCAACTGCACCTGCTGGTCTTCGCGGCCGGTCAGCTTGAGGTAATCGATGGTCTGCTGGTCGATGTAGAACATCGCCGCGGTGGCGCCGTATTCGGGGGCCATGTTGGAAATCGTCGCGCGGTCGCCCAGGGTCAGCTTTGCCGCGCCTTGGCCGAAGAACTCCAGCCAGGCGCCTACCACTTTCTGCTGGCGCAAAAACTGGGTCAGGGCCAGCACCATGTCGGTGGCGGTGATGCCCGGCTGCAACTGGCCAGTCAGCTCCACGCCGATGATGTCCGGCAGGCGCATCCACGAGGCGCGGCCCAGCATCACGCTTTCGGCCTCCAGGCCGCCCACGCCGATGGCGATCACGCCCAGGGCGTCGACGTGCGGGGTGTGGCTGTCGGTGCCCACGCAGGTGTCGGGGAAGGCCACGCCGGCCTGCACCTGGATCACCGGCGACATTTTCTCCAGGTTGATCTGGTGCATGATGCCGTTGCCGGGCGGGATCACGTCGACGTTCTTGAAGGCTTTTTTAGTCCAGTCGATAAAGTGGAAGCGGTCTTCATTGCGACGGTCTTCGATGGCGCGGTTCTGCTCGAACGCCTGCGGGTCGAAGCCGCCGCGTTCCACGGCCAGGGAGTGGTCGACGATCAGTTGGGTGGGCACCACGGGGTTGACCTGCGCCGGGTCGCCGCCCTGGCTGGCGATGGCGTCGCGCAGGCCGGCCAGGTCCACCAGGGCGGTCTGGCCGAGGATGTCGTGGCACACCACGCGGGCAGGGAACCAGGGGAAGTCGAGGTCGCGCGCACGGTTGATCAGTTGGCTCAGGGAGGCGGTGAGGGTGGCCGGGTCGCAGCGGCGCACCAGGTTTTCGGCCAGCACGCGGGACACGTAGGGCAGGGTGGCGTAGGCCCCGGGCTTGATCGCGTCGACGGCGGCGCGGGTGTCGAAATAGTCCAGGGCGGTGCCTGGGAGATTTTTGCGGTATTGATTGTTCATGGTGGCGGGCTCATTCACGGTGTCGGTCACACAATCGCGAGGGCGCGTACTCATCTGTAGGAGCCGGCCTTGGCCGCGATGGCGATATTGAAGGCCCCATCGCGGCCAAGGCCGGCTCCTACAGCCGGTGTTTGCACCCCTGGTTTCGCGTTATCGGTGCTCTATTGGCACGTAGGCGCGCTGTTCCACGCCCACATATTCGGCGCTGGGCCGAATGATGCGGTTATTGGCGCGCTGTTCGAACACATGCGCCGCCCAACCGGTCAGCCGCGAGCAGACGAAAATGGGCGTGAACAGCTCGGTGGGGATGCCCATGAAGTGGTACGCCGAGGCATGGTAGAAATCGGCGTTGGGGAACAGCTTCTTCTGTGCCCACATGGTCTTGTCGATGGCTTCCGACACCGGGTAGATCACGGTGTCGCCCACCTCGGTGGCCAATTTTTTCGACCAGGCCTTGATCACCTCGTTGCGTGGGTCGTTGTCTTTGTAGATGGCATGGCCGAAGCCCATGATCTTGTCCTTGCGCTCCAGCATCGCCAGGGTGCCGCGCGCCGCTTCCTCGGCGCTGTGGAATTTCTGGATCATGGCCATGGCCGCCTCGTTGGCACCGCCGTGCAGTGGGCCGCGCAGGCTGCCGATGGCCGCCGTCACGCACGAGTGCAGGTCCGACAGCGTCGAGGCACACACCCGGGCAGTGAAGGTCGAGGCGTTGAATTCATGCTCGGCATAGAGGATCAACGACACGTTCATCACCTTGCGATGCAGCTCGCTGGGCGCCTTGCCGTGCAGCAGGTGCAGGAAGTGCCCGGCTACGTCCGGTTCGTCGCTGGTGCAGGTGATGCGCACGCCGTGGTGGCTGAAGCGGTACCAGTAGCACATGATCGCCGGGAAGGCGGCCAGCAGGCGGTCGGTGACGTCGTGCTGCTGGTCGAAGGTTTTCTCCGGTTCCAGGTTGCCCAGGAACGAACAGCCGGTGCGCATCACGTCCATGGGGTGGGTGTTGGCGGGGATGCGCTCCAGCACTTCCTTGAGCGCCTTGGGCAGGTCGCGCAGGGTGCTGAGCTTGTGCTGGTAGTGGTCCAGGTCCTGATGGTTGGGCAGCTCGCCATACAGCAGCAGGTAGGCCACTTCCTCGAAGGTGGCGTGCTCGGCCAGTTCGCGCACGTCATAGCCACGGTAGGTCAGGCCGGCGCCGGCCTGGCCCACGGTGGACAGGGCAGTCTGCCCGGCCACCTGGCCACGCAGGCCGGCACCACTCAATACTTTTGCTTCGGCCATGGTTGTCTCCATTCTTGAATTTATTGTCTGGATTTCACGGTGTAGCCGCTGCCGCAGGCTGCGCTGGCCCTGTGCCTCACTCGGAATCTTCAGGGTTCACACAGGCCAGCGCAGCCTGGCGGCAGCGGCTACGGGTATGCTTCAGGCTTTCTTCTGGGCGAACAGGGCGTCCAGCTTCTGTTCGAACACGTGGTAGTCGATGGCGTCGTACAGCTCCATGCGAGTCTGCATGGTGTCGATGACATTTTTTTGCGTGCCGTCCCGGCGGATGGCGCCGTAGACGTTCTCGGCGGCCTTGTTCATGGCGCGGAACGCCGACAGCGGGTACAGCACCAGCGACACGTCTACCGATGCCAGCTCTTGGGTGGTGTACAGCGGCGTGGCGCCGAATTCGGTGATGTTGGCCAGGATCGGCGCTCGCACCCGGTCGGCGAACAGCTTGTACATGGCCAATTCGGTGATAGCCTCGGGGAACACCATGTCGGCGCCGGCTTCCACGCAGGCTTCGGCGCGTTCCAGGGCGGCTTCCAGGCCGTCCACCGCCAGCGCATCAGTGCGCGCCATGATCACGAAACTGTCGTCGGTGCGCGCATCCACGGCGGCCTTGATGCGGTCGACCATTTCCTGCTGGCTGACGATCTCTTTATTGGGCCGGTGGCCGCAGCGCTTGGCGCCCACCTGGTCTTCGATATGGATAGCCGCAGCGCCGAACTTGATCATCGACTTGACCGTGCGCGCCACGTTGAACGCCGAGGAACCGAAGCCGGTGTCGACGTCCACCAGCAGCGGCAGGTCGCACACGTCAGTGATGCGGCGTACATCGGTGAGCACATCGTCCAGGCCACTGATGCCCAGGTCCGGCAGGCCCAGTGAACCTGCCGCCACACCGCCACCCGACAGGTAGATGGCCTTGAAACCGGCGCGTTTGGCCAGCAGGGCGTGGTTGGCGTTGATGGCGCCCACCACTTGCAGCGGATGTTCACTGGCAACGGCGTCGCGAAAGCGCTGGCCGGGACTGTTCTTATTGTTCATGACTCACCTCTCAGGCTGGGTGGACGCGTCCGTGTAGTGACGCTCGATATTGCGTCGCGAGGCGCCGATGTGTCGGCGCATCAGCAATTCGGCCAATTCGCCATCGCGCTCGGCAATGGCATCAAGGATGCGGTGGTGCTCGGCGAACGCCTGGCGCGGGCGGTTGGGCGTGGCCGAGAACTGGATGCGGTACATGCGCACCAGCTGGTACAGCTCGCCGCAGAGCATCTGCACCAAGGTGCGGTTGCCGCTGCCCTGGATGATGCGGTAGTGGAAGTCGAAATCGCCTTCCTGCTGGTAATAGCCCACGCCGGCCTGGAACGCGGCGTCGCGCTCGTGGGTGTGCAGCACCTGGCGCAGCTCTTCGATTTCGGCCTCGCTCATGCGCTCGGCGGCCAGGCGGCAGGCCATGCCTTCCAGCGACTCGCGAATTTCGTACAGCTCAATCAGCTCGGCGTGGCTCAGCGACACCACCCGCGCGCCCACATGGGGCACGCGCACCAGCAGGCGCTGGCCTTCCAGCCGGTGAATGGCCTCGCGCAGCGGGCCGCGGCTGATGCCGTAGGTGCGCGCCAACTCCGGCTCCGAGATTTTGCTGCCGGGGGCGATGTCGCCTTTGACAATGGCGGCCTGGATACGGCGGAAGACATTTTCCGAGAGGGTTTCGGTGTCTTCGGTCTCGGGGGCGGTGAGGGTGGGCATATTGTCGACACGTTTTGGTGTTGTAGGGTCGAAAATAGCCATATAGGCGTTTATAGTCAAAGCAAAAATAGTAACTGTCGACAATCGTGTCGTTTTTTGTGGGAGCGGGCTCTGCCCGCGAAGCAGGCACCGCGTAGCCCAAGGCAGTGCGCGGTGCCTGCTTCGCGGGCAGAGCCCGCTCCCACACCCAATCCCGACCCAATAGGGGCGTGTCGTCAATCGAGGTGCGGTTTAGAATGGTGGGTCACCTGCCCAGGATTCACTGCCATGCCCGATGCTTTCATGCACCTGCCATCCCCCGTCGGGCTGCTGACCCTGGTGGCGCGCGGGCCCAAGTTGGCCGCCATCCTCTGGGAAGAAGACCGCCCCAACCGCGTGCGCCTGGGCGAGCTGGAACAACGCCACGACCACCCGATGCTGCAACGCACCGCCGCCCAGTTGCAGGAATACTTCGCCGGCCAGCGCCAGGTGTTCGACCTGGCGCTGGACTTTGCCGGCACCGACTTCCAGGTGCAGGTGTGGCAGGCGTTGTTGACCATCCCCTTCGGCGAAACCCGCAGCTACCTGGACATCGCCATGCAACTGGGCAACCCCAAGGCCGTGCGGGCGGTGGGTGCGGCCAATGGCCGTAATCCGATCTCGATCATCGCCCCGTGCCATCGGGTGATCGGCAGCTCCGGCAGCCTGACCGGGTTCGCCGGCGGCCTGCCGGCCAAGCAGTACTTGCTCAATCTGGAACGCCGCGACCTGCTGTCATTTCAGTAAACGCCTGCACCAGGGCCTGCACCACCACCTCCACCCGCGCCGTGTGGCGCAGGTCGGCATGGCTGACCAGCCACACCTGGTAAGGCTGCGCCCGCACCCGATCGGGCCACACGCGGGTCAGGCCATCTTGTTCGCCCACCGGCACCGGCAGTTCACCCAGCCCTAGACCTGCGACCATTGCGCGGCGTATCAGCAGGCTGGTGTTGGCACTGCAACTGACCTGCGCCTGCTGCGCCGGCTCATCCAGCAGCGTCGCCACGGCGCTGGCGTCCAGGTGAGGTTGCCAGGCCACACGGGCATGGCCGGCAAAGCCGCTGCCCGGCTGCGGGTGGCCGTGGCGCTCCAGGTACGGCGCGGCTGCGAACAGGCCCACCGGCCACTGCGCCAGGCGTCGCACCAGCAGGTCGGGGTTGTCCGGCTTGACGGTGCGGATGGCCAGGTCCGCCTCGCGGCGGGTCAGGTTGAGCATCTCGCTGGACGCCTTGATCTCCACCTGCACCTGCGGGTGCTGGCGGTGCAGGCGGGCGAGGGCGGGGATCACCACGTCGGCTGCCAGCGAATCGGTGGTGGCCAGCCGCACCTTGCCACTGGGTTTGTCGTCCAGCCCTTGCAACCGGCGTTGCAGGTCATGGGCCGACTGCTCCATCTTCAGCGCTGCGCCATAGGCGGCCTCACCGGACGCCGTCAGGCGGTAACCGTCGGAGCTGCGCAAAAACAGCGTGGCCGCCAGCGCCTGCTCCAGCGCGGCAATGCGCCGGCCCACGGTGGCCTGGTCCACTCCCAGCTGGCGGGCGGCGCCGCGCAGCGTCTGGTCACGGCACAGGGCCAGGAAAAAGCGCGTGTCATCCCAGTTCATGGTCGTCCTCGGGTGATGCAAACGTGCATCTTTGGCATGAAAAATCGCTGCATTATCGCATCATTGCCCGGCGCTATGATGAACGCCTGCCTGCTGGCCGTTGTCACTGCCAGTACCCCAACGCTTCGGGAGCCTGAATATGCCTGCGATTGAATTGCCGTCCACCATGACCTACATCGAGATCACCACGCCCGGCGGCCCGGAGGTGCTGGCGGCGCGCAGCGGCGCCTTGCCGGTGGCGCAACCTCATGAAGTGCTGATCAAGGTGCACGCCGCTGGCGTCAACCGCCCCGACGCCCTGCAACGGGCGGGCAAATACCCCATGCAACCAGGCATGAACCCGTTGCCTGGCCTGGAAGTGGCCGGTGAAGTGGTCGGCCTGGGCGACCAGGTGCAGGGCTTTGCTTTGGGGGACAAAGTGTGTGCGCTGACCAACGGCGGCGGGTACGCTGAATACGCCACGGTACCGGCCACCCAAGTGCTGGCCATCCCGGCCGGTATCGACATGATCTCGGCGGCGGCGATCCCTGAAACCTTCTTCACCGTATGGGCCAACCTGTTCGACATGGCGCACCTGGGCCGCGACGAAACCCTGTTGATCCACGGCGGCACCAGCGGCATCGGCACCACCGCGCTGTCGATCTGCCAGGCGCTGGGCATCCGCGCATTCGCCACGGTAGGCAGTGCCGAAAAGGCTGAACAGGTGCGGGCCCTGGGCGGCGAGCCGATCAACTACCGCGAGCAGGATTTCGCCCAGGTGATTGCCGAACGCACGGCGGGCAAGGGCGTGGACGTGATTCTGGACATCATGGGGGGCCCGTATTTCGAGCGCAACATTGCGTCCCTGGCGCGTCGTGGACGCCTGGTGGTGATTGGCTTCCTGGGCTCGCCGGTGGTCAAGGAGGTCAACCTGCTGGCGATCCTGGCCAAGCAGGCGGTGGTCACCGGCTCGCTATTGCGCTCGCGCAGCACCGAGGAAAAGGCGGTGATCGCCGCTGGCCTTCAGCGTCACGTCTGGCCGCTGCTGGCCCAGGGCAAATGCCTGCCGGTGCTGGACCAGGTGTTCCCCCTGGCCGATGCGGTGGGTGCACACCAGCGCATGGAAGGCGGCGATCACATCGGCAAGATCGTGCTGCGGGTTATCTGACCAACTTCACCCCGTCGATCTGCGCCTTGGCGCGGATCAGGCGGGCGTCCACCAAGTCCAGCCCATCCAGGAACGCCGGCATGAACGACCCCGGCCCGCGCGCCTGGCGCTCGGCGTATTCGGCCGCCAACGCGAAGTGCACATGGGCCGCCGCCACGGCGCAGAACGCGTCCGCCGCCACCGCCGTGTACGCCGCCGCCAACGCGCCCAACGCACAGCCCGAGGCCGTGATGCGTGGCAGCAGGGCGCTGCCACCGGCGATACGCAGCAGGTAATGGCTGACGTTGCCGGCATCGTCCTGCACCTTTCCGACCACATGGTCTATAGGCCCTGAAGCCGACACGCAATGGGCGTGCTTGAGCAGGCTCATGGCCGCCGGCATGGCGTCGGCGGGGTCATTGGAACTGTCAAAGCCCTTCGCCCGACTGCTGCCCAGCCCCGCCAGGCCGATGATCTCCGAAGCATTGCCGCGAATCACCGTGGGCCGCTGCGCCAGCAATTCGGCCGCCACCGCGCCGCGCCAGGGCAGCACACCGGCGCCGATGGGGTCCAGCACCCACGGCTTGCCGATGTCGAAGGCAGCCTGCACCGCCAGGCGCATGGACTGCACCTGGGCGGTGGTGGGCGTGCCCAGGTTGACCAGCACCGCGCCGGCGATGCTGGCAAAGCCTGCGGCTTCCTCGGGGTTGTCGACCATGGCCGGCGAGGCGCCGGCGGCCAGCAGCACATTGGCCATGAACGGCGCCGACACCACGTTGGTCAGGCACTGCACCAGCGGCCCCTGGGCGCGCAGGGCGGCGTGGGCGGTGATGATGGCGTCGAGGGTGGGTGCCTGGCGGGCGAGTTGGAGCATGGGGGGGGTTCCGGGTTTTTGGGGTGGGGGATAAAGTACCTGTTTGCCTGGGTGTTCGTCTTAAGTTTTGCAGTGTTCATCAGATCGAGCGCCGCCCGCGCGGCGCTTCGCGGCCGCAGGCCGCTCCTACCGTTTGTTTCGGGCCAGTTTTGTCAGTGGCATCTCCCGGGACCGCCTTGTTGGCACCCACACAGATCTGCAGTGAACCAACAGAGCGGTCCCGGGAGATGCCACTGGCAAAACTGGCCCGAAACAAACGGTAGGAGCGGCCTGCGGCCGCGAAGCGCCGTGCGGACGGCGCTCGATCTCAAGAACGCCAAAAAGCTAAAGCCCTGCACCCCCAAAACCACACCAAAACCACTCCACCCCAAAACCAACCCACACCAGACCAGCGGCCCCCCCCAATCCCCACCCCCAACTAGAATTAACCCCACCCCCCACCCCAGATCAAGGAGCCCCGCCGATGGACCTCAACCGTCGTCAGTTCTTCAAGGTCGCCAGCATCGGCCTGGCCGGCGCCAGCATCGGCGCGCTGGGCATGGCCCCCGCGCCGGCGTTCGCCGAGCAGGTGCGCCACTTCAAGCTGGCCCACACCCAGGAAACCCGCAACACCTGCCCCTACTGCTCGGTCGGCTGCGGCCTGATCATGTACAGCCAGGGCGATGCGGCCAAGAACGTCGCGCAGCACATCATCCACATCGAAGGCGACGCCGACCACCCGGTCAACCGCGGCACCCTGTGCCCCAAAGGGGCGGGCCTGCTGGACTTCATCCACAGCCCCGACCGCCTGCAGTACCCGCAGGTGCGCAAGCCTGGCAGCAGCGAGTGGACCCGCGTGTCGTGGGACGAAGCCCTGGACCGCGTGGCCGCGCTGATGAAGGCCGACCGCGACGCCCACTTCGTCGAGAAAAACGACAAGGGCCAGACCGTCAACCGCTGGGTCACCACGGGTTTCCTCGCGGCCTCTGCGGCGTCCAACGAAGCCGGCTACCTCACCCACAAAGTGGTGCGCAGCCTGGGCATGCTGGGGTTTGATAACCAGGCGCGTGTCTGACACGGCCCGACGGTGGCAAGTCTTGCCCCGACGTACGGCCGTGGTGCCATGACCAATACCTGGACCGACATTGGCAACGCCAATCTGATCCTGGTAATGGGCGGCAACGCAGCAGAAGCGCACCCGTGCGGCTTCAAATGGGTGACCGAAGCCAAGGCCCACAACCAGGCCCGGCTGATCGTGGTCGACCCGCGGTTTACCCGTACCGCCTCCGTGGCCGACTACTACGCGCCGATTCGCACCGGCAGCGACATCGCCTTCATGGGCGGGCTGATCAATTTCCTGCTGACCCAGGACAAGATCCAGCACGAGTACGTGCGCACCTACACCGACGTGTCGTTCATCGTCAAAGCCGGCTTCGGCTTCGAGGATGGCCTGTTCACCGGTTACGACGCGGCCAAACGTACCTACACCGACAAGTCCACCTGGGGCTATGAACTGGGCGAGGACGGCTTTGCCAAGGTCGACCCCACCTTGCAAGACCCGCGCTGCGTCTACCAATTGATGAAGCAGCACTACAGCCGCTACACCCTGGAATTGGCCAGCCAGACCTGCGGCATGCCCGCCGATGCCATGCGCAGGATCTGGGACGAGATCGCCACGTGCGCCGTGCCTGGCAAGACCATGACCATCCTGTATGCACTGGGTTGGACCCAGCATTCCATTGGCTCGCAGATCATCCGCAGCGCCGCCATGGTGCAACTGCTGCTGGGCAACGTCGGCATGCCGGGCGGGGGCGTCAATGCCTTGCGCGGGCACTCCAACATCCAGGGCCTGACCGACCTGGGGCTGCTGTCCAACGCGCTGCCCGGCTACCTCACCCTGGGCCTGGATGCCGAGCAGGACTACGACGCCTTCATCACCAAACGCACGCAAAAACCGCTGCGCCCCGGGCAGCTGTCGTATTGGCAGAACTACAGCAAGTTCCACGTCAGCCTGATGAAATCCTGGTACGGCGCCAACGCCACCGCCGACAACCATTGGGGCTACGACTGGCTGCCCAAGCTCGACATCCCCAACTACGACATCCTGAAAATGTTCGACCTGATGGGCCAGGGCAAGGTCAATGGCTACATCTGCCAGGGCTTCAACCCCATCGCCGCACTGCCGGACAAGAACCGGGTAATGAAGGCCTTGGCCAAGCTCAAATGGCTGGTGGTGATGGACCCGCTGGCCACCGAGACCTCGCAGTTCTGGGAAAAGGTCGGGCCGTTCAACGACGTCGACAGCGGCGCCATCCAGACCGAAGTGATCCGCCTGCCCACTACCTGTTTCGCCGAGGAGGACGGCTCGCTGGTCAACAGCAGCCGCTGGCTGCAATGGCACTGGAAGGGCGCCGATGGCCCGGGCGAGGTGCGCACCGACGTGGCGATCATGAGCGCCCTGTACCTGCGCCTCAAGGCGCTGTACCAGGCCAACGGCGGGGCCTACGCCGAGCCGCTGCTGAACCTGTCGTGGCCGTACAAAATCCCCGACGAGCCTTCGCCCGAAGAGCTGGCCAAGGAGCTCAACGGCGCCGCCGTGGTCGACTACACCGACGCCAGCGGCGCCGCCGTGAAGGGCGGCAGCCAACTGACCGGCTTCGCCCAGCTCAAGGACGACGGCAGCACCGCCTCGGGCTGCTGGATTTTCTGCGGCAGCTGGACCGAGCAGGGCAACCAGATGGCCCGGCGCGACAACAGCGACCCCTACGGCATGAAACAGCACCTGGGCTGGGCCTGGGCCTGGCCGATGAACCGCCGCATCCTCTACAACCGCGCCTCGGCCGACCCCCAGGGCAAACCCTGGGATGAGAAAAAACGCCTGGTGTGGTGGAACGGCAAAAGCTGGGGCGGTACCGACGTGCCCGACTACAAGGCCGACGTGCCGCCCGAAGCAGGCATGAACCCGTTCATCATGAACCCAGAAGGCGTGGCGCGTTTCTTCGCCGTCGACAAGATGAACGAGGGCCCATTTCCCGAGCACTACGAGCCGTTCGAGACGCCGATCGGCATCAACCCCCTGCACCCCAACAACAAGCAGGTGATCAGCAACCCGGCGGCGCGCATCTTCGACTCGGTGTGGGACTCGCTGGGCCAGGCCAAGGACTTCCCGTACGCGGCCACCAGCTACCGGCTGACCGAGCACTTCCACTTCTGGAGCAAGCACTGCCGCCTCAACGCCATCGCTCAGCCCGAGCAGTTCGTGGAAATCGGCGAGGTGCTGGCGGGCGAGAAGGGCATTGCCGCTGGCGATCGTGTGCGCGTGAGCTGCAAGCGCGGCTTTATCGAAGCGGTGGCCGTGGTGACCAAGCGCATTCGGCCGCTGCAGGTCAACGGCCAGGTGGTGCACCACATCGGCATCCCGCTGCACTGGGGCTTCACCGGGGTGACGCGCCACGGCTACCTGACCAACACCCTGGTGCCGTTCCTGGGCGACGGCAATTCGCAGACACCGGAATCCAAGTCGTTCCTGGTCAACGTGGAGAAAATCTAGATGGCGATTCAAGACATTACCGCGCAGTCGGCCACCACCACGTTGCCGTCCTCGGTGCGCCAGATGGACGAGGTGGCCAAGCTGATCGACACCACCAAATGCATCGGCTGCAAGGCCTGCCAGGTGGCGTGCTCGGAATGGAACGAGCTGCGCGACGAGGTAGGGCACAACCACGGCACCTACGACAACCCCATCGACCTGACCGCAGAAAGCTGGACGGTGATGCGCTTCACCGAGCACGAAAACACCGCCAGCGGCAACCTGGAATGGCTGATCCGCAAGGACGGCTGCATGCACTGCGCCGACCCTGGCTGCCTGAAGGCCTGCCCCAGCCCCGGCGCGATCATCCAGCACGCCAACGGCATCGTCGACTTCAACCAGGACCACTGCATTGGCTGCGGGTATTGCATCACCGGGTGCCCGTTCAACATCCCGCGCATCTCGCAGAAGGACCACAAGGCCTACAAATGCACCCTGTGTTCGGACCGCGTGTCGGTGGGGCTGGAGCCGGCCTGCGTGAAGACGTGCCCCACGGGCGCCATCGTCTTTGGCACCAAGGCGGACATGAAGGAACATGCCGCCGAGCGCATCGTCGACCTGAAAAGCCGAGGGTTTGAACAGGCTGGTCTCTATGACCCCGATGGTGTGGGCGGCACCCACCTGATGTACGTGCTGCACCACGCCGATCAGCCGTCGCTGTATGCCGGGTTGCCCAACCAGCCGGTGATCAGCCCGCTGGTGGGGTTGTGGAAAGGCGTGACCAAACCACTGGCGCTGCTGGCCATGGGCGCGGCGGTGCTGGCCGGGTTCTTCCATTACGTGCGCGTGGGCCCGCAATTGACCGAGGAGGATGAAGCACCTCACGGCGACCCGGCCGTGCATATCTTCGATCCCAACGAGGAGCCACGGCCATGATGCCCAAACAGATCCTGCGCTACACGGCCAACCAGCGCACCAACCACTGGCTGGTGGCGATCCTATTTTTCATGGCTGGGCTGTCGGGGCTGGCGCTGTTCCACCCGGCGCTGTTCTGGCTCAGCCACCTGTTCGGCGGCGGGCCGTGGACGCGCATTCTGCACCCGTTCATGGGCGTGGCCATGTTCGTGCTGTTCATGGGCCTGGTGATTCGTTTCTGGCGCGCCAACTTTTTCATCCACAACGACCGGCTGTGGCTCAAGCGCATCGACCGGGTGATGCTCAACCAGGAGCAGGGGGTGCCGCCGATAGGCAAATACAACCCGGGGCAGAAATTGCTGTTCTGGACCCTGCTGGCCTGCATGCTGGTGCTATTGTTCAGTGGCCTGGTGATTTGGCGGGTGTATTTCAGCCAGTGGTTCGGCATTACCACGATCCGCCTGGCGGTGCTGGCCCATGCCGCGGCGGCGTTCGTGCTGGTGATCAGCATTATCGTGCACATCTATGCCGGTATCTGGATCAAGGGCTCGGTGGACGCCATGCTGCATGGCTGGGTCAGCCGCGCCTGGGCGCGCAAGCATCATGGGTTGTGGTACCGCGAGGTCACGGGCGACAAGCGCATTGAACCACCCCACAGGAGTGAGCCATGAGCAGGATGCTTGAACCGCAACAGATCCAGGCGTCCAGCACGGCGCCGGATTTCCTCAACCTGCCGCCGGCCGACCTGTTCGGCCATCGTGCGGCGCGGTTGCATGCACTGGCGGCGGGGCACCCGCTGGGTGATTACCTCAACCTGGTGGGCGACCTGTGCCAGGTGCAGCAAAGCCTGCTGGACCATCCGCCGGCCGCGCCCACGCCCAACCCCGATCGCCTGCTGTTGTGCCAGCAACACGGTTTGCCGCCGCTGGCCTTCGACAGCCTGGTGCGCGACGGTGCCTGGCAGCCTTGGCTGGATGCGTTGCTGCTGCGCTATTCGCCGCCTGCCCAGCCGGCGGTGCAACAGGCGCTGGCCACCTTGGGTGGCGCGGCTGCCGACCAGCGCAAGGTGTGGGCGCTGGCGCTGCTCGGCGGCCAGTACGCCAGCGTACCCTCGGCGCTGGTGCCGTTCCTGGGCGCCGCCTTGCAGGCCGCCTGGTGCCACTGGCTGCTGGACATGCCCAGCCTGGCGCTGGCGCCGTGCAGCAGCCTCAGCCAATGCCCGGCATGCGGCTCGCCGGCCATGGCCGGGGTGATTCGTCATCGCGGCAACCAGGCGGGGCTGCGCTATCTGGTGTGTTCGTTGTGTGCGTGCCAATGGCACGTGGTACGGGTCAAGTGCATCTACTGCGAGCAAAGCCAGGGGCTGCAATACACCAGCCTTGCCACCGACCGCCATGCGCCGGGGCAGGCGCCGCTGCGCGCTGAGAGTTGCCCGCATTGCCACAGCTACCTGAAGCTGGTGTACCTGGAACACGACGCCAGTGCCGAGGCCTTGTCGGCCGACCTGGCCACCCTGGCCCTGGATGTGCGCCTGGACCAGGAAGGCTACCTGCGCCAGGCGCCGAACCTGTTATTGGCGCCGGGCGGCTGATGGCTGAGCCCGAACCGAAAACCCCAAACCCCAAACCCCAAACCCCAAACCCCAAACCCCAAACGTCGAACCCGTAGCCGCTGCCGCCAGGCTGCGCTGGCCCTCCGCCTCGCTGAACATCTCCAGGGTTCACCCCGCCCAGCGCAACCTGGCGGCAGCGGCTACAGCCGCACCCACGCACACACCTGGGTGGGTCCCAGCAGCTGCGCACGGGCTTGCACCGTGGCCTTGCGCAACCGGTGCTCCAGGGTGTTCAACTGCACCGCGGCTTCATCGAGGCCCCCCAGCCTTATCAGATGGGGCATCAAGGTGCGAACCGCCTCGGCCGCCCAGCGATAGAAAAGCGCATCGGCGCCGCCGCCAATCGGCCGCTCACAAAACTGCTCCGGCGGCGGCAACCCTGCGTCGTCAAAATGCCCCAGCATGCTGCCCGCTGCGCTGGGGCTGCGTGCCCCTGCGTTCAGTGCGTCGAACAGCCAAGTGCCCACTTGTTGCCAGAGTGGCACCACGGGATGGGATTCAAGCATGGGCGCCTCGATGGCAATCTCGTGCAGCCCAAGCACCCCGCCAGGTCGCGCCAGGCTGGCGGCCTTGTGCAGAAACGCCAGCGGGTCGGCCTGGTGCAGCATGATGTAGCGGCCGATCACTGCATCAAAGCCTTCAGCGCTGGCATAAGCCTCGATGGCGCAGGCCTGAAACTGAATCTGGGGCAGGCGTGCCAGCTGCGCCCGGTGCCGGGCCAACGCCACGGTATCGGCATCCAGGTCGATGCCGATGACCGAGCCGCTTTCGCCCACCGCCTGGGCTACCAGCATCGACACATCGCCAGCGCCGCAGCCCAGGTCCAGCACACGCATGCCGGGTGCGATGCCCATGTGGCTGATCAACCGCGAGGTGATGGGTGCCAGGACTCGGGCCTGGAACATCAGGCGTTCAAGCTCTTGCGCAGAATGGCCGAATACGTAGCCGGGCATGGTGTTTACTCCCTCAAGGGTGGGCCAGCGGCAGCGACTGCTGCTTGTGTACCAGCTGGGTCATGTAGGCCAGGCTGGGCCCTTGCAGCCGCAGCGCCGCGTCGACCCATTGGGTGGTGGTGTCCAGCAGCGTGTCGTAGGTGACGGGGCAGGCCGCCTGGCGGGCCGCGTAGATGGCAGCCAGGCCATTTTTGCGAGGTTGGGCGTTTTGCAGAAACTCGCGCACGGCGGCCAGGCCCGTGCCGGTAGGCACTACCTGATCGACAAAGCCCATCTGGTGGCAGGCCTGGGCCGAATAAACCGAACCACCGGTCATCATGGCTTCGGTGGCCCGCGCGCCGATGCGCCGCGACATCAGCGGGTAACCGCCCATGCCGGGGAACATGTTGAAGCGGATTTCCGGGAAGCCAAAGCTGGCCTGTTTTTCGGCGATGATCACGTCGTTGGCCAAGGCGGCTTCCAGCCCGCCGCCCAGCGCGTCGCCTTGAATCAGGGCCAGGGTAATCAGGCGTGGGCTGCCATAGTGGTTGAGCCGACGGTGAATGATGTCAACGCACTGGGTGGCGTAGCGCGTCAACGCGGCGCGATCGTGGCGCTCGATGCAGTCGATGAAGTGGGCCAGGTCACCGCCCAGGCTAAAATAGCCGGGGGTGGCGGACGCCCAGATGTAGGCATCCACGGGGCAATGCGGCGCGTCCAAATTCAGCGCCGCATCGCAGGCTTGCATGGCGTTGAGCATGGACGGGGTGAAGGTGGGGATGCTTCGTGGCGCCAGGTAGCCCCACAGGGCCTGGTGCTCAGCGTCATAGTGGGTGGTGTATTCCATGTGTCAGCCCCTGTAATGGAGGCCTCCATGGTGACCAGCAACGCAGGCGGGCGAAACTGTAAGAGTTGACAGGAGGCATATGGCCATCAATGGCCCGCCACGTAGCCGCTGCCGCAGGCTGCGCTGGCCCTGTGCCTCACTCGAAATCTTCAGGGTTCACACCGGCCAGCGCAGCCTGGCGGCAGCGGCTACGGTTCGCGGGGCGGTTGCAGGCTGAGTCCGGCCGGTATGCCGCCCACCGGCTACGCTCTGGGTGTCCACTTTGAAAGAGGTGCCCATGCCCCATCTGCCTTCCGTCGATAGCTTGCTGCGCCAACCCGCCTGTGCGCCGTTGTTGGCGCGTTATGGCCGCAGCGCCGTGCTGGGGGCGTTGCGTGTGTTGCTCGATGACCTGCGTGGCGCCATGCCCATCGATGCGCTGGAATGCAGCCCCGATGTGTTGCTGGGCCGCCTCAGCGAACGCCTCATTACCCAGCACCAACCGCGCGTGCGCCGGGTATTCAATCTCACCGGCACGGTGCTGCACACCAACCTTGGGCGTGCGCTGCTGCCCGAGGAGGCCATCGAGGCCGTGCAGCTTGCCGCGCGCTACCCGCTGAACCTGGAGTTCGACCTGGCCACCGGCAAGCGCGGCGACCGCGACGATTTGATCGAAGGCCTGATCCGTGAGTTGACCGGCGCCGAGGCGGTAACGGTGGTCAACAACAACGCCGCCGCGGTACTGCTGGCCCTCAACAGCCTGGGGGCGCGCAAGCAGGGCATCATTTCGCGCGGTGAGCTGATCGAGATCGGCGGGGCGTTTCGCATCCCCGACATCATGGCTCGCGCCGGGGTGAAGCTGCATGAGGTGGGCACCACCAACCGCACCCACGCACGCGATTACGAAGCGGCGATCAACCCGCGTAGCGGTCTGCTGATGCGCGTGCACCGCAGCAATTACAGCATCGAAGGCTTCACCGCCCAGGTGCCCACCGCCGAGCTGGCCGGCATTGCCCGCGCCCATGGCTTGCCGTTGCTGGAGGACCTGGGCAGCGGCAGCCTGCTGGACCTGACCCGCTGGGGCCTGCCCGCCGAGCCCACGGTGCGCCAGGCCTTGGCCGATGGCGCCGATATCGTCACCTTCAGCGCCGACAAGCTGCTGGGCGGGCCGCAGGCGGGGCTGATCGTGGGCCGCAAGGACTTGATCGCCACGATCAAGAAGAACCCGCTAAAGCGTGCCTTGCGGGTCGACAAGCTGACCCTGGCGGCGCTGGAAGCGGTGCTGGGCCTTTACCGCGACCCCGATCGTCTCGCCGAACGCCTGCCCAGCCTGCGCCTATTGACCCGGCCCCAGGCCGATATCCTGGCCCAGGCAGAACGCGTGAAAGCCGCCGTGGCCCAGGCCGTGGGGCAGGATTGGGAGGTCGCGGTGGCACCGGCCCTGGGCATGATCGGCAGCGGCAGCCAACCGGTGGCGCGCCTGCCCAGCGCGGCGCTGTGCCTGCGCCCCCAGGTGCCCCGGCGCCTGCGCGGCCGCCAGTTGCTTGATCTGCAGACGCGGTTGCGCGCGCTGGCCATCCCGGTGCTGGGGCGTGTCGACGATGATGCGTTGTGGCTGGACCTGCGCCAGTTGGATGACGAGGCAGCGTTCCTGGCCCAGTGGGCCACCCTGTGATCGTCGGCACCGCAGGGCACATCGACCACGGCAAGACCGCGCTGCTGGCGGCGTTGACCGGTCAGCAGGGTGACCGCCGCCGCGAGGAGCGCGAGCGCGGCATCACCATCGACCTGGGCTATCAGTACGCAACGCTGGAACGCGGCGCACCGCTGACCGGCTTTATCGACGTGCCGGGCCACGAGCGTTTCGTCCACAACATGCTGGCCGGTGCCCAGGGCATCGACCTGGTGCTGCTGGTGGTGGCCGCCGACGACGGCATCATGCCGCAGACCCTGGAACACCTGGCCATCGTCCAACTGCTGGGCATCCCCCAGGCGCTGGTGGCCATCACCAAGTGCGACCGGGTGCCCATCGAGCGCGTGCGCCAGGTGCAGGCCGACATGGGGCGCCTGTTGGCCACGGGGCCCTACATCGCCGCGCGGCAGATCGCCGTGTCCAGCGTCACCGGCGTGGGCATCGACACACTGCTCAAGACCTTGGTGATGATCCAGCGCGAAGTCCGCCAGCAGCGCGACGCCGGTGGTTTTCGATTGGCCATTGACCGCGCCTTCAGCGTGCAGGGCGCAGGCGTGGTGGTGACCGGCACGGCGCTGGCCGGGCGCGTGCAGGTGGGCGACAGCCTGGTACTGGGCATTGATGGCCGGCCGGTGCGGGTGCGCGGGCTGCATGCGCAGAACCAGCCAGTGGACAGTGCCGAGGCCGGCCAGCGCGTGGCGTTGAACCTGGCGGGTGAGCGGCTGAACGTGGAGCAGATCCATCGGGGCGATTGGCTGGTGCCGCAGTGGTTATTCGCGCCTACGGTGCGGCTGGACATCGAACTGCAGATTCTGGCCAGTGAAGAACGGCCCTTCGCCCATTTCAGCCCCGTGCACGTGCACCTGGGCACCCAGGACGTGACCGGGCGGGTGGCGTTGCTGGAAGGCGGCCAGGTGCTGCCGGGCGGGTGCATGCTGGCGCAGTTGCTGGTCAATGCGCCGTTGCAGGCGGTGCGCGGCGACCGCCTGGTGCTGCGTGACCAGAGCGCCCAGCGCACGGTGGGCGGTGGCCGGGTGCTGGACCCCTTCGCCCCGACCCGTCAGCGCCGCAGCCTGGCGCGCCTGGCGCAGTTGCAGATCCTGGCCAGTGCCCCAAGCCTGGAAAGTGCGCTACCGCTGCTGCTGACCAACAATGGCTCGGGGTTGGACCCGCGGCGCCTGGAACGGCAGTTCAACCGTCTGCGCGAGACCTGGCGGTTGCCCGCGGGCGTGTTGGTGATTGCCACGCGGCAAGGGCCTTTGCTGTTCAACCAGCATCGTTGGCAGTCGTTGAAGGTCGCGCTGCTGGCGCACCTGGAGCGGTTCCATGAACTGGAAATCGACCAGATGGGACCTGACCGTGACCGGCTTCGGCGCTTTGCCGCCTTGCCCGTGGAGCGCCCAGCGTTCATCAGCCTGGTGGATGAATTGTTGGGCGAGGGGGCGGTGGCGGCGACGGGGCCGTGGCTGCATCTGCCTGATCACCGTCCGCACCTGAGTGAGGCCGATGAGGTGTTATGGCAGCGGCTTGAACCCGTGTTGTGCAGCAGTGGATGGGTGCGCGACCTGGCCAGCGCCACGGGGCAAGACGATGCCAGCGTGCGCACGCTGCTGCGCAAGCTGGCGCGGTTGGGTTTGGTGCATCAGGTGGTGAAGGATCTGTTCTACGCCGATGCCACGTTGCGTGAGATGGCGGCTATGCTGAGGCAACTGAGTGCAGCCCATCCGGATATTCAGGTGGTGGCGTTCAGGGACAAGCTGGGGCTGGGCCGCAAGCGCAGCATCCAGGTACTGGAATTCTTCGACCGCATCGGCCTGACCCGGCGGTTGGGCGAACACCGTCGCCTGCGCCCGGAGAACCCCCTGGCGCAGGACGATTGACGCATCAAAGGAAGGCAATCGCGCCCGGTGGCGCGGCCGGGCTTCAAACCCGGTTGGGGACGGCAGCCGTTCCCGGGCAGGTTCGACTCCGGCTGCCTTCCGCCATTTTTTGTGGGGGTTGGGTTTGGGTGGGGTGTGGTACAGGTTTGGCTGGGGTTTTGTGGTGGTGTTGAGATCGAGCGCCGCCCGCGCGGCGCTTCCCGGGCACAGCCCGGTCCTACATTTGTTGCAACGTACCATTGCCTGTGAGATCGCCTCGTCCGCCTTGTTAGTTCACTGCAGATCTGTAGTGAACAAACAAAGCGGACCAGGTGATGGCACTCACATAACTGGCCCGAAACAAATGTAGGACCGGGCTGTGCCCGGGAAGCGCCGCGCGGGCGGCGCGCGGTCTCATGAACACCGAAAGAACATCGTCATACGCCCTGCAACCTCCAACGACTACAAATCATACCGAACACTCAACAAAACCGTCCTCGGATCATTAATCGAATAATACCGCTGCCCACTCGACGGCACATACCCCACCGACTGCGGATACGCCCGGTCCAGCAGGTTCTTCACCGCCAGTGTCGTAGTCCAGTGGCCATCAGCACTGATATACCGCGTATTGGCATTCCAGAACGTCTGCTTGGGGATTTGCTGAATGTCGTCGTTCAAGGCGTTGGCGTACGACCGGGTCTGGAACTGCGCATCGGTACCCACCAGCACCTGCCCCGGCAGGCTGACCGGCACGGTGTAGTTCAGCCCCACGCTGGCGTTCCACTTAGGTGAGAACACCAGTTGCTTGCCATCGGCATCCACGCCGGCACCGGCGGCGTTCTGGAAGTCGTCGTAACGGCTTTGCAGGAAGCCCACGTTGGCCGTCAGTTGCAGGTCGCGGGTCAGCGCGGTCAGGGTTTCCACTTCCACGCCGTAGGTGTGCGCCTTGCCCACGTTGGTGCGCAGGCTCACGCCCAGGGCCGGGTCGTAGGCGTTGGTCTGCAGGTCCTGGTAGTCGTTGTAGAACAACGCCACGTTGGCGCGCAGGCGCTGGTCGAAGAAGTCACCCTTGAAGCCGGTTTCGTAGGTGGTCACATCCTCGGGCGAGAACGCCGTCTCGGCCGCGGCAGCAGTGGGCGCGCGGTTGTCGTAGCCGCCGGCCTTGAAGCCCTTGGCCACGTAAGCGTACTGGTTCAGGTGCTCGGTCCAGGCGTATTCCAGGCCCACCTTGGGGCTGGTGCTTTGCCAGGACTTGCTGGCGTCGGCCGTGAAGTTGACCCCGGTGATCTGCCGGCTGGTGTTGATGGCGTAGTTGGTGTAGTCGAAGTTCTTGTGCTCACGGGTGAAGCGCAGGCCGGCGATCAGCGACAACTGCGGGGTGAGCTTGTAGCTGCCCTGGCCATACAGCGCGTAGCTGTCGGTGGTGGTAGTGCTGTATTGCCCTTGGCCCACCACCCGGCCGCGGGCGATGGAGTAGGTGAGGTTGTCGCGGTCGGCGTCGAACTGTTCGTGGTACAGGAACACGCCGGTGGTGAAGCTGAACCGGTCGTAGTTGCCGTTGAGCTGGAAGTCCTGGGTGGCGTACTTCTGCTTGTACAGGATCAGGTTCTGCTGGATCAGCGCGGCCTGGCCGGAGTTGTCGTAATCCACCGGCTGGTGGAAGGCCGAATAGGCGGTCACCGACTTGAAGCTCAGCTGGTCATTGAAGGCGTATATCGCGCGCAGCACGGCGCTGCCCTGGTCCAGCTTGTTCTTGGGGTCCAGGCTTGAGTAGCTCTTGAACTTGTCGAAATGGCCGTCGGCGTCGAAGGGCGTGTAGCTGGTGGTGTCGCCGCGGTCGAAGGTGCCGGCCAGGGTCAGTTGCACGTCCCACGGCGAGTCGTCGGGCTTGAAACGCAGCTTGCCGCGGTAGGACTGGATGTCGATGTTGTTGACGTGCTTGCCGCGCGTGGGGTTCGACACCGTGCCGTCGCGCGAAAGGCTGGTGGCCGAGAAGCTGCCGAACAGGGTGTTGTCGATCAACGGGCCGCTGATCAGCAGGCGCGCGTTGCGGGCATCGAAGCTGCCGCCGCCCAGTTCGAAGAAGCCTCTGGTTTGCTGATCCGGGTCGCGGGTAATCACCCGGATGGCCCCGGCGCTGCTGTTGCGGCCGTACAGCGTGCCCTGGGGCCCGCGCAGCACTTCCACGCGCTCCACGTCGTTGAAGTCGAGCATGGAGGAGATGGCCCGCGGGATGTACAGGTCATCGGCGTACACCGCCACGGCCGATTCCTGGATCGGGTCGGTCTCGCCGATGCCACGGATGCCGTAGGTCTGGGCGCTGTACGAAATTGACTGGTGGCTGAGGGTCAGGTTGGGCACCTGGCCGGACAGGTCACGCACGTTGCGGATCTGTTTGTCTTCCAGGGTTTTTTCGTCGAAGGCGGAAATCGCCAGCGGGGTTTTCTGCAGGTTTTCGCTTTTGTGCTCGGCGGTTACCGTGACCGTGGGCAGCGCGGGGCTGGCAGGGTCTTCGGCGAAGGCGGCGGGGCTGGCGCCGAACAGCATGGCGAGGGTGAGCGGGTGGTACGCAAAGCGCGGTGTTGGCATGGCGGTTCTCTGTTTTTATGGGGTGTTGGGGGCCTCCTCCTGGCGTCGGGTCGGGGGTTTTGTAGCCGCTGCCGCCAGGCTGCGCTGGCCGGTGTGAACCCTGAACATCTCCGTCGATGCATAGGGCCAGCGCAGCCTGGCGGCAGCGGCTACGGGTTGTGCATGGTGCTTAATATCCGCGGGTGCGGTCGGCGAGGTTGTGCAGGGGCTGGTCGCTGAGGAAGCGCTGCAGGTTGTCCAGCAGGATGTCGGCAATGGCCTCGCCGCCCCGGGTGGAAATGGCCGAGGTGTGCGGCGACAGGCGCACCTTGGGGTGGTTGTACAAACGGTGGCCTTCGGGCAGCGGCTCGGGCTCGGTGACGTCCAGCGAGGCGAAACCCAGCGGGCCGTGGTCCAGGGCGTGCAGCAGCGCTTCCTGATCCAGCAACCCGCCGCGGGCGATGTTGATCAGGTGCAGGCCCGGTTTGGCGCTGGCCAGCACGTCGGCGTTGATCAGGTGGCGGGTGTCCGGCGTCAACGGCGCGGCCACGACCAGGTGGTCGGATTCGGCGAACAGGTGGTGAATGTCCCGCGCCGTTTCCACGCCGTCCACGCCCAGTGGCGTATCGCTCTGGCGCAGGGCAATCACCCGCAGGCCCAGGGCCTGGGCCTTGTGCGCCAGCGCCGTGCCGATGGAGCCAAAACCGAGGATACCCAGGGTCTGGCCCTTGACCGGGGTCAGCGCGGTGAACTGCCAGTCGGCGTCGTTCACCCAGATATCCGGCAGGTGCTTGTTGCGCGCAAAAATGGCCGCCAGGGCGAACTCGGCGATCGGGTCGCTGGCGCTGCCACGGGCGGTGGTCACCGGCAGGCCGTCGAACAGCCACGCCGGGTAGAAGTCGATGCCCGACGAGGCCAGCTGAATCCAGCGCAGGCCGTAGGGCCAGCCCGGCGGCGGGGTGTCGGGGGCCTGGTAGCCGCGCACGTTGATGGGCCGGCCCATGAGGATGCGAGCCTCGGGCGGCAGGTCGCTGGGCACGCCCACCGGCACTTCGATCACCTTGATGCCGGGGTGGGTCTTGGCCAGCCGCTCGCGCAGGGCCTGGTTGAACGTTGCATCCAGCTGGCTGGCGATGACCAGGTCGCTCATGGCTTGACTCCTGTGGTGAACGCGGCAAAAGCGGCCTTGCCGACACCGGTGAAAATCGCGTCGTTCTGCGGCGTGTGCACGCGGCTGCACAGCACGTCGCGGTAATGGCGTTGCAGCGGGTTGTGGCGCGACAGCCCCGGGTTGCCGGAAGCCTGGATGGCCAGCTCCACGGCGCGGATGGCGTTGTCGGTGACCAGGTACTTGATCTGCGCGGCGTGCTGCGGCGCGGTCAGGCCCTGGGCCGCTGCGTCCAGCAGGCTGCGGTTGTTGAACAGCAGGGTGTCGATCTGACCCACGGTTTCCTGGAAGCGCGGCAGGCTGGACAGCGGCGCGCCGAGGTTGGACGGCGTGCGCTCGGTCAGCCATTGCACCAGCCAGTCGCGGGCGGCCTGGGCCACGCCGTCGTACACCGAGGACAGCAGCACCGACATCCACAGCAGGCCTTCGGGGTCCAGTTCCGCTGCCGGGGCGCTGGCGGGGCTGACGCTGACGGCGTGCTCCAGGGGGATCAGCACGTTGTCGAACGTCACCTCGTGGCTGCAGGTGGCACGCATACCCAGGTGGTCCCAGGTGTCGACGATGCGGATACCGGGGGTGTCGCGGTGCACCAGCCAGGCACCCACCAGCGGGTCATCGTCATCGCTGCGCGCCCACACGCTGTACCAGGTCAGGCCGTGGCTGCCGGTGGAGTAGATCTTGGTGCCGCTCAGGCGCCAGCCTTCGGGCGTGCGCCGGGCGATGGTGGCGGGCAGGCCGCCACGGGCCGGGGTGCCCAGGTCCGGTTCCACGCGCAAGGCGTTGATCAGGGCGCCGTTGCGCACCGCGTCCTCGGCCACCTGGCGGCGCAAGGCTTCGGGCCAGCTGCTGGTGCCCAGGCGCGAGTGCTGCAGGTATTGCATCACCAGGATCAGCGCCGTGGACGGCTCGCCCCGAGCCACGGCGGCGATCACGTCGCGTGCCTGGGCCAGGGTGGCACCTGCGCCGCCGTAGGCCTTGGGCACGGTGTAGCCCAGCAGGCCGTGGCGGTGCAGCAGGGCGAAGTTGTCGGTGGGGAACTGCCCGGTGCGGTCATGAAACTCGGCGCTGGCGGCCAGTTGCGCCGTCAGCGTGGGCAGCAGGGTGCGAAAGCTGAATTCGCTCATGCCAGTTCTTCCTCGACCGGGGCCTTTGCCGCCACCGGGGCTGCATTGCGGTTGGCCGGCGCGGCCAGGCCCAAATGATCGCGCAGGGTGCTGCCGGTGTAGGCGTCGCGGAACAGACCGCGTTGCACCAGCACCGGCACCACTAGTTCGGTGAAGTACTGCAGGCCGTCGGGCAGCAGCGAGGTGACGATGAAACCGTCGGCGGCGCCGGCCTTGAACCAGTGCTCCACCTGATCGGCGACCTGCTCGGCGGTGCCGACGAAATCGCGCTTGGGCCGTGAGTAATGCAGGGCCACTTCACGCAGGGTTAGGTTGTTGTCCCGGGCCAGTTGCTTAATGCGGTCACTGCCACCTTTTTGACTGTTGGCTCCCAGGTCGCCGACGTCGGGGAAGGGCGCATCCAGCGGGTACTGGCTGAAGTCGTGGTCGTCGAACGAACGGCCCAGGGCGACGATGGCATCCTCGATGCTGACCAGGTCCACGGCCTGCTGGTAACGGTCTTCCACCTCCGCTTCATCACGGCCGACGATGGGCCGGATGCCCGGCAGAATCGCCAGCTTGTGCGGGTCGCGACCGGCTTCCGCGGCGCGACGCTTGAGGTCCTGATAGTAGGCGCTGGCCTGCTCGAAGTTCTCGCCATGCACGAAGATCGCATCGGCATTGGCCGCGGCGAAGTTGCGGCCGTCCTCCGAGGTGCCGGCCTGGAAAATCGGCGGCTGGCCTTGGGGCGAGCGGGCGATGTTCAGCGGGCCCTTGACCGAGAAGAACTCGCCCTTGTGGCCCAGGGTGTGCAGCTTGGCCGGGTCGAAGAACTGGCCGGTCTGCTTGTCGTAGGTGAAGGCGTCGTCTTCCCAGCTGTCCCACAGGCCCTTGACCACGTTCACGTGTTCACGGGCGATGCGGTAGCGCGTGGCGTGGGCGGGGTGCTCGGGCTTGCCGAAGTTGTCGGCCGTGCCGCTGAGCCACGAGGTCACTACGTTCCAGCCGGCGCGGCCGCCGCTGATCAGGTCCAGGGAAGCAAACTGGCGCGCCACCTGGAAGGGCTCGGTGTAGCTGACGGTGACGGTGGCCACCAGGCCGATGTTCTCGGTGGTGGCGGCCAGGGCCGAGAGGATGGTCAGCGGTTCGAAGCGGTTCAGGTAATGCGGGCTGGATTTCTCGTGGATATGCAGGCTGTCGGCGATAAACGCGAAGTCGAACTTGGCCGCTTCGGCCAACTTCGCCTGCTGCTGGTAATACGCAAGGCTCGTGCTGGCGTTGGGCAGCGCCTTGGGGTGGCGCCACTCGCCCCATCCGTGGCCGACGCCGTGGATCATGGCTCCAAGCTTGAGTTGGCGTTTCTGGGTCATGGTCATACTCCTTTGATCAATCACTGGGCGCTGGCGGCGATAGGGGTGCTGGCGTTGAAGCTGGGGTCGAAGCCGTGGGACACGTCCACCGGCTTGGTCAAGATGCCTTCGCTGCGGTATAGGTCGGCGGTCTGCTGCAGGCCCTTGATGACCTGCGCGTCGATGGGCACGCGTTCCATGTGGGTGTTCTGCGCGGCGGCCAGCTGGATCTCCAGCGGCAGACCGGTGACCTTGGCCATGGCGGCGGCGTATTCACGCGGGTGGGCGTTGGCCCACTGCCAGGCGCGGTCCACGCGAGCGACGAAGTCCTGCAACTGCACACGCTTGTCGGCGATGGCCTGGCTGGTGGCGGCCAGGTACAGGTGGTTGGTGAGCAGGGTGGCGCCGCTGACCAGCACGCGCTCCTGGCCACTGGCGGTGGCCACGGTGGTGTACGGGTCCCACGTGGACCAGGCGTCGACGCTGCCGTTTTCCAGCACCACGCGCGACTCGCTGGGCAGCAGGAAGGCGAAGGTCACGTCGCTGGTTTTAAGCCCCGCCTCGTGCAGCGCCTTGATCACCAGCAGGTGGCCGATGGAGCCCTTGGTGGTGACGATGCGCTTGCCTTTGAGGTCAGCGACCTTCTGGATGGGCGAGTCCTTGGGCACCAGCAGGGCAGTGGTGTAGCGGCCGTTGAGGTGGGTGATGCTGACCACTTTCAGCGGCGCACCGGCGCCCAGGGCGAACACATAGGGCGCATCGCCCAGCGCGCCGACGTCGACGGCGCCGGCGTTCAGGGCTTCGCCCAGGGGGGCGGCGGCAGGGAATTCGGAGAAGTCGATGGTGTAGGGCACGTGTTCAAGTTCACCCGAGACTTGCAGCAGGGCCTTGATGGTGGACTTCTGGTTGGCGACCTTGAGCGGTTGCAGGTCGGCGGCGTGCACCAGGGTGGCGGCCAGGCTCAGCAAGGCGGCGGACAGCAGACGGGAGAGGGGCATGAAAGCGCTCCAGTGTTAGGGATGGGAGGGCCTCCGCCGGGTGGGGGGTCGGTCTGGTAGTGAGAATATGACTATAAGAAATGGCTGTGAAATTCTTTTTGGATCTATGCTAATTATAAAATATGGTAATTAATATTCACATGATTATGCGATCTATTGCTTGTGTGGGAGCGGGCTCTGCCCGCGAAAAGACCACCGCTTATTCTGACCCTTTGCAGTGTCCTTTTCGCGGGCAGAGCCCGCTCCCACGAAGGTGATGGGGATGTAAGGGGGGATTTAGATGACGTAGAAACCGTGGGTGCCGTCGCGGGCCAATTGCTCGACCAGGCCGAACTCCCAATCCAGGTACGCCTGCATCGCTTCGCGCGGGGCATCGGTGCCTTCGTACGGTCGCTTGTAGCGATCGATACGCGGCGACGCCAGGTTCGCCTCGCCACTCTCGGTCGGCAAGCCGGCCTTCAGCCAACTGGCCGTGCCATCGCCCAGCACGTACACCGCCTTGCCCGTCAGCGCCTGCACTTGCGTCACGGCGAAGCGCGCCAGCAGGCTGCTGCCGCAGGTCAGCACGTAGCGTTCTGCCGCCGGAATCTTCTTCAAGGCCTGGGCCAGGTCGGCACGCAACGTCCACCAGGCACCGGGGATGTGCTGCTTGACGTGGTTGGCACTGGTGGTGAAATCCAGCACTTGGGTATCGCCCTGGGCCTGCCAGTCGGCCAGGGTTTCCGGGCTGATGGTTTCGTAAGAGGGCACAGCCGGAATCGCCGGCTTCCACGGGCCGCTGGCGGTGAAGGCACTGGCATCCACACCGTCGAGCACCTGCACGTCCCAGCCCAGTTGTGCCAGCCACGAGGCACTCATGTTGGCGCGCACGCCATCGTCATCCACCAGCACAATGCGGGCACCGCGCACGCTGGCGTAGTGGTCGGTTTCCTGCACCAGTTGGCCACCGGGGGTGGAGCGGGCGTCAGGCAGGTGCGCGGCTTCGTATTCCTGGGGCGTACGCACGTCGAACAGGTAGCTGGTGCGGCCGGCTTCGGCCTGCCACTGCTGCCAGTCCTTGAGGGTGGCGCGTTTGACGCCGGCCTTGTCCGCCACGCGGCGCGCATCGGCACGTGCCAGCTGGCGGGTGTCTTCGCCGGTTTCGGCAAATTGCCGCGATTGGCCGTGGTCCAGGGCCTGCCCGGCCAGCAGCCAGCCGATGGTGCCGTTGCGCAGGGCAGCAATGGGGTTGGGCAGGCCGGCGTTGACCAGCGACTGGGTGCCGATGATGCTGCGGGTGCGGCCGGCGCAGTTGACGATGATGCGCGTGGCCGGGTCCGGGGCCAGCTCGCGGGCACGCAGCACCAGTTCGGCGCCGGGCACGCTGATGCCGGTGGGGATGCTCATGGTCTGGTATTCGTCGAAGCGGCGGGCGTCGAGCACCACCACGTCGGCCTTGCTATCGAGCAGGGCTTTGACCTCTTCGGCGGGCAGCGACGGGGTGTGGCGCTCGTGCTCGACCAGTTCGCCAAAGGCCTTGCTGGGCACGTTGACGTCGATGAACAGCTCGCCGCCAGCGTCACGCCAGCCCTGCAGGCCGCCTTGCAGCAGCGCCACGTCGGTGTAGCCCAGTTGCACCAGGCGCTCGACGGCCCGTTGTGCCAGGCCTTCGCCGTCGTCGTACACAGTGATGGCGGTGTCCCGGCGCGGGATGCGCGGGTACACCTCCACCTCCAGTTTCGACAGCGGGATATTGGCCGCGAACAGCGGGTGCGCCTGGGCAAACGGCGCCTCTTCGCGCACGTCCACCAGCGCCACTTCCTGGCGTTGCAGCAGGGCCTGGCGGATGTCGGCGAAAGAACGGGTCAGGGGGTGGCTCATAGGCTGCGGTTCTCTTTGGAAAGGTCCCAGATGTTGGGGAGCGTGGTGTTGGAGTAGCCGGAAATGAACAGCTTCTCGCTGCCATCAGGCTGGTACACCGCGCGGTGTACGGCGCCGATGTTGGCGCCGTAGACGTGAATGCTGATGGATACCTGGTCGGCAAACGCGTTGCTGACCTGATGGATATCGCCGATGCGCGGCGACAGGGGCTCGACGTCGCCGGGCAGCAGGCGGATCGGCGCGCCATCGGGCACCAACGCGCCGCTGTCGGTACGCGTGTAATTCTGCGAGTCTTCGGCACCGCGCAGCATGCCGATCAGGCCCCACACGCGGTGGTCGTGGATCGGCGTCTGCTGGCCCGGGCCCCAGACAAAGCTGACCACCGAGAAGCGCTGGCGCGAGTCGGCGTGCAGCAGAAACTGCTGGTAGCGCTCGGGGGAGGGCTGGGCGTATTCATCGGGCAGCCAGTCATCAAAGCTGACCAGCTGGTGCAGCAACTGGCCGCCGCGGTGCAGCTTGTCGCCTTCGCGCGGGTCGCTGTCGAGCAGTTCGGCCAGGGCGCCAATAAAGGCGCGCAGGCGTTCGGGGTGACGAACCTGGGACATCTTCGCTCCTTGGGTCAGGCCACCTGGGCGTGACGTTGGGCCACCAGCTGACGGGTCAGCGGGATCAGTTTCTTGCCGTAGTCGATGGCGTCTTCCAGCGGGTCGAAGCCACGGATCAGGAAGGTGGTGATGCCCAGGTCGTAGTAATCCAGCAGGGCTTCGGCCACTTGTTCCGGGGTGCCCACCAGCGAGGTCGAGTTGCCCTGGGCGCCCAGCAGGCCGGCAATACCGGTCCACAGGCGCTTGTCCAGGCGGCTGCCTTGGGCGGCCGCGGCCAGCAGGCGACGGGAGCCTTCGTTGGCAGGCTCGCGGCGTACAAAGCCACGTTGCTCGGCCAACGCGGTGGCCTTGGCCAGGATGCTGTCGGCGCGGGCCCAGGCCTTTTCCTCGGTCTCGGCCAGGATAGGCCGCAGGGACAGGCTGAAGCGCACCGTGCGGCCATGTTTGGCAGCTTCGGCGCGCACCTGGGTGACGATCTCTTTGACCTGCTGGTAGGTTTCGCCCCACAGCGCATAGACGTCGGCGTGCTTGCCGGCCACTTCGATGGCAGCGGTGGAAGAACCGCCGAAATACAGCGGGATCGGTTGCGCGGTTTTCACCGCCGAATGGGCACCTTCGAATTCGTAGTAGTCGCCCTTGAAGTCGAACGGCTTGTCAGCGGTCCACTCCTGGCGCAGCACGGTCAGGTACTCGTCGGTGCGGGCGTAGCGCTCGTCCTTGCCGATGAAGCTGCCATCGGCGCGCAGTTCCTTGTCGTCACCGCCGGTGATGATATGCACGGCGGTGCGGCCACCGTTCAACACATCCAGGGTGGCGAACTGGCGGGCGGCCAGGGTAGGGGCGGCGAAGCCTGGACGGTGGGCGATCAGGAACTGCAGTTTTTTGGTGACGCTGGCCGCGTGGCTGGCGATCAGGGTGCTGTCGGGGCTGTTGGAGTGGAAGGCGACCAAGGCGCGGTCGAAACCGGCCTCTTCGTGGGCGCGGGCGACTTTCTCGATGTACTCGGGTTGCAGCACCGGGCCGCTGGCCGGGTGGATTTCAGAACTGTGCTGACCGCCGATGTAGCCGATGAATTCGATGCTCATGGGTTATTCCTTTATGGCGTTATCAAGGGCCTCCGCCTGGCGTGGGGTCGGTCGTTGATGAAGAACATAAAGGTAGGAATGAGCGCTGTGAAATTCGATTTTGTTCTAAGGTAATTATTAAATATGGGAATTTAAGGCGGTTTGAATATTACATAAATGCATATTGAGGGCTCGGTAGCAGCGGCCCCTGTGGGAGCGGGTTCTACCCGCGAAAAGAACACCGCGTAATCCCTGACGCCTCGTGGCGTCCTTTTCGCGGGTAGAACCCGCTCCCACACAGTTTGCATCGCGGCCAAGGCCGGCTCCTACCACGGGCGGCGTAGGCGCCGACTTCAGTCGCGATGGGCATTGCGGTTTCGAGCCAGTTGCTGGCTCAAAGCCCATACAACTCGCGATACTCATCCCAGCTCATGCCCGCCATCTCGGCCACTTCCTTGTGCACTTCGATACGCTGCGCCTGAAATTCCTCAGGCGTGGCGGCCGTCAGTTGCAAGGTCAGCTCCCAGGCGAACAACCCCAGGTTCTCGGCCTCCAGCTCGAACGCCTCGTGCAGGCGTTCGGCGCGGTATTGGGCGACGGTCATGCCGGCCGCCTGGGCCAGCAGCGGGTTGAGGTGGTCCAGTTGCTGGCGCACCTCGTCGTGTTCGGCGAGGAAGCGTTCCAGGGCGGCGGGGTGGCGCTGTTCGGGGTCGATCATCTTTTACCTGTCGCTGGGCTGTGGTGGCTTTAGTCTATCAGTGTCGTTACGGGCCAGCGCAGCCTGGCGGCAGCGGCTACGCAGTTTGCATCAGCGTTTCTTCTTCATGCACGGCCAGGGTGCCTTTGAGCAGATCGTGGCTGGTTACCCAGCCGATCAGCTCCAGGCCCTGGCGATCACGCACCACGGGCATGCGCTCAAGCCCCAGCGACACCATGCGCCCGGCCACTGCGCGGCAGGTTTCGTGGGGCAGGGCGCAGGCTTGATCGATTTGCAGATGGGTCCCGGGAACCACGTCGTCGACACGCATCACCTCGGCCACATCATGACGCTCCAGCGGGTCTACCGAGTATTCCCGGTAGATGTGCAGGCCGCGACGGGCGATTTTCTCGGTCATGATCGAGCGCTTGGCGATCATCACCGTGACCGCGTAGGCCACGGTGACGGTCAGCAGCAGCGGCAGCAGGGCATTGAGGTCGTGGCTCAGGCCCAGGGCGAACACCACCGCGGTCAACGGTGCGCCCAGCACCCCGGCCAGCATTGCCGCCATGCACACCAGCGGCCACAGCGCGCCCTGATTGCCGGGCAGCACATGGGCCAATACTGCGCCCAGGCCTGCGCCCAGCATCAGCAGCGGCGCCAGTACGCCGCCCGAGGTGCCCGAACCCAGGGCGATGACCCAGATCAGCGCCTTGACCAGCAGCAGCGCGATGGCTGCGCTGAGCAGCAGATGGTTGTGCAGCAGGTCGCTGATCACGTCAAAGCCGATGCCCAGCGCGCGCGGCTCGAAATAGCCACCGATGCCGACGGCCAGGCCGCCCAGCGCCGGCCACCACATCCAGTGCACGGGCAGTTTGCCGAACAGGTCTTCGACGCGGTACAGGCTCCACGACAGCGCGGTGCACAGCAGGCCGCTGGCCACGCCGGCCAGCAGGCAGCCGGGCAGTACGTCGAGGCCCGGCGCCAGGGTTTGCACGGCGAACAAGGGCTCGGCGGTGATCAGCAGCGGGCGCAGCAGGCCGGCCACGGCGCAGGCAATGGCCACCGGCACCAGGCTGCGGGGGCGCAGTTCGAACAGCAGCAACTCCACCGCCAACAGCACGGCGGCCAGCGGGGTGCCGAACACGGCGGTCATGCCGGCCGTGGCGCCGGCCACCAGCAGGGTCTTGCGCTCGGCGGCGCTGAGGTGAAAGCGCTGGGCAATCAGCGAACCCAGCGAGCCACCGGTCATGATGATCGGGCCTTCGGCGCCGAATGGGCCGCCGCTGCCGATGACGATGGCCGACGACAAGGGCTTGAGCAGTGCCACGCGCAACGACAGGCGACTTTGGCCGAACAGGATGGCCTCGATGGCCTCTGGGATGCCGTGGCCACGGATCTTGCTGGAGCCGTAGCGCGCCATCAGGCCCACGATCAGGCCGCCCAGCACCGGCAGGCCGATGATCCAGGCGCCCAGGTGGTGCTGGGCGGGCGAGCTGGTGTCCAGTGACAGGCGCTGGAAGAAAAACAGGTTGGTGCACAGGTGGATCAGTGCCAGCAGCGCGGCCGCCGCGAACACCGCCAGCGCGCCGATCACGGCCGCCAGCAGCACTTGGCGAAACAGCCGGCGATCAACATTGAAGTCACGTTTATGCTGCATGGCGCTTACTCCTGTTCGAACGGCACGCGGAAGCGCTTGCCAGCGGATTTCAGTTCTTCACGGTGCACGAAGGCCAGTTTTTCCAGCACCTGGATGCCTTGGGCAGTGAGGCTGACGCGCACTTCGCGGCGGTCCTCTTCATTGCGCTGGCGCTGCACCAGGCCCACCGCCTCGCAGCGTTTGACCAGCGCCACGGCGCCGTGGGGCACCATCTGCAGGCGCTCGGCCAACTCGCCCACGGTGGCCCAGTCGCGGCCGCTGAAGCCTTGGGTGTGGAGCATCAGCAGGTATTGCTGGGGCGTCACGCCGTGGGCCTGCACGGCCTCTTCGGAGAAGCGCAGGAAGCGCCGCAACTGGTAGCGGAATTCGGACAGGGTTTCGAAATCGGTCTTGTCCAGGGCGTCGCTCATGGGCGTGGCTCCGACTGCAGGCGGGCGAGGGTGGCGGTGACGATGGCCTCCAGGTCGTCGGCGTCGACGTCGATGAACTCGTCGCGCTCGTCCAGCACCGCTTGCAAGGCCTGATGCAATTGCTGGCTGGCCGGGGACACCGCGCGCGTGGCCGCAGGCGCAGGGGCGTGGCCATGGGGGTAGCGGTGGCGGCTGAAGCTGTGGAACACCAACGCCACGCCCAGCAGCACGGCGGAGTTGAGCAGCACCGGGTCGAGCACAAAGCCGTAGCCGGCCGCATGAATGCTCGGCCCGCCCAGTACGGCGGTCAACGCCACCGCGCCCGAGGGTGGGTGCAGGCAACGCAGGGCCAGCATCAGGGCGATCGCCACCGACACGGCGACGGCCGCCGCGATGATTTCGTTGCCGATGAACGCGGCGCAGGTCACGCCCACCAACGAGGCCACCAGGTTGCCGCCGATCAGCGACCACGGCTGGGCCAGCGGGCTGGCGGGGGCGGCGAACAGCAGTACGGCCGAGGCGCCCATGGGGGCGATCAGCAGCGGGAGGTCGGCGCTCAGGCCCAAGGCCCAGGTGCACAGGGCGGCGGTGAGGCCGATGCCCAGCAAGGCGCCCAGGGCGGCGCGCAGGCATTCTCGCAGGCTCAAGTGCAAGGGGGCGGGGCGCCAGCGGTGCAGGAACGGGTTCACGAACAAAATCCTCGGCAGAAAAACGCGGGCTTTATATCACGGCGTGACATAAATATCCACGCACCTCCTTGTAGCCGCTGCCGCAGGCTGCGCTGGCCGGCGTGAACCCTGAACATCTCCAGTGAACGACAGGGCCAGCGCAGCCTGGCGGCAGCGGCTACAGGGCATTGCGTTATAACGGGTTGATCGTGACGGCATGATTTTGGTGATTGGACGCCTGCAGTTCCTTATGTGATGTTAGCGCTACCATCCGTTACGAGACGCTCCGATGAGTTTCCAGCAACTGCTCTGCCTCTGCGCCCTGATACTCCCTGCCAGCGCCTTCGCCATGTACGGCGACGCTCGCCCGGACGCCCCCGACCTGGCCGCCCCCGGCGAACTGCACATAGGCGTGCGCACCGAGCACCTGACCCACCACAACCAACTCGACATCCTCGCCGGCCACCCCTACGACCGCCCCCTGCAAGTGGAAATCTGGTACCCGGCCACCCTCGCCAAGGGCCAGCAGCCGGGCACGGTGTACACCGACGTGCTGGGCGCGGGCGCCAACGACCCCAAGCGGCCCAATACCCCGTTCCAATTCGCCGGCCGTGCCGTGCGCGATGCCGCCGTCGACCGCCATGGCGTCTACCCGCTGGTGATCCTGTCCCACGGCTACCCCGGCTCGCGCCTGCAAATGAGCTACCTCACCGAGCACCTGGCCTCGCGCGGCTACGTGGTGGTGGCCATCGACCACACCGACTCCACCCGCGCCGACAAGGCCGGCTTTGCCAGCACCCTGCTCAACCGGCCGCTGGATGACCTGTTTGTGCTGAACCAGGTGGCGGCTTGGGCCAAGCCTGGCAGTGGTCATTTCCTGGCGGGCAGGGTGGATGTCGACCACAGCGCGCTGATCGGCTATTCCATGGGCGGCTATGGCGCCCTACTGGTGGGCGGCGCGGGGCTGAGCCCGGCGGCGGTCAATTTCGTGCCGGGCGGCGCGTTGCAACGGTTGCAGGCCGGCAACCCTGATTTCCTCGCCCTGCATGATGGGCGCATCAAGGCGCTGGTGGCCTTTGCGCCGTGGGGCGGGCGGCAGGGGATGTTCGATGCCCAGGGCCTGGCAGGGCTCAAGGTGCCTACGCTGTTCGTAGCGGGCGATCAGGATGATGTGGCCGGCTACAGTGACGGCGTGCGCCGGCTGGTGGACGGCGCGGTGAATGCCGACCGTTATCTGCTGGTGTATCAGAATGCCCGCCACAACGTGGCGCCCAACCCGCCACCGCCTGCGGCCAGCGCCAATGCCGACGATTTCAGTGCCTACAGCGAGCCGGCATGGGACAGCGGGCGGTTGAACAATGTGAACCAGCACTTCGTCACGGCGTTTCTGGACCAGCAGTTGAAGGGTTTGGACCGTGGAGTCTATTTGAACCTGGCGCCGAAGGCCATTGACGGTAAGTGGGCAGGGTTTGGCGCGCGCACGGCGGTGGGGATGGAGTTCTATCACTGGGCCGCCCACTGATACCATCAACTGTCTTGACCGGCGGTGTCTGCATCGCGGCCAAGGCCGGCGCCTACGCCATCCGGGGTAGGAGCCGGCCTTGGCCGCGATGCAGACGATGCGACGGATCGGCAGCGGATACGGCTTAGAACTTCATATATTCTTTTTCGGTCTTTAAAAAATTATTTAAATGGCAATAGGATATATGTCATCGGGCCACCGAATTCTACAAACACGACACAAGGATGATCGCCACCGTTCGCCATACGGATCGCTCGCCACGAGAGATTCCAGGAGCGGTACATGCAAGGATTCCAACGTCACCCGCTGGCGGCAGCGCTGCTGTCGGCCGGCCTGTTCTGCAGCGTCGAGGCCTTCGCCGACGCCACGCCCGAGGACGGTGCCAAGCTGGACACGGTGATCGTCACCGGCACCCGCGCCCAGGAGCGCACCGCCAGCCAGTCGCTGTCGCCCATTGATGTCATTTCCGGCGAGAGCCTGCGCAACAGCGGCTCGGACGAGCTGGGCACGGTGCTGGCCCGGCTGATCCCGTCCATCAACTTCCCGCGCCCCAGCCTGGTGGACGGCGCCGAACTGGCGCGCCCGGCGCAGATGCGCGGCCTGTCTCCCGACCAGGTGCTGGTGCTGGTCAACGGCAAGCGCCGCCACACCGGCGCCTTCGTCAACCTGGGCGGGGCGGTGGGGCGCGGCTCTTCGCCCGCCGACCTGAACGCCATCCCGCTGTCGGCCATCGACCATATCGAAGTGCTGCGCGACGGTGCCTCGGCGCGTTATGGCTCGGACGCCATCGCAGGCGTAATCAACATCATCCTCAAGGACGCCAACCACGGCGGTTCGCTGTCGGCCAAGTACGGCGGCTACAAGAAGGGCGACGGCATCCAGCGCGAGCTGGACGGCAACGCCGGTTTCGCCTTGGGCGACCGTGGTTTTTTCAATATTTCCGGGGAAGGCGCCAACAACGACTACACCGACCGCGCCGGTGATGACTACCGTACCGCCAGCATCGGCTCCACCACCTACGGCCAGCACGTGTTCCGCCAAGGCGAGCCGGCCACCAAGGATGGCAAGGTCTTCTTCAACAGCGAATTCGACCTCAATGACAATGCCCAACTCTACAGTTTCGGCGGCTATAGCCACCGCACGGGCGAAACGGCGGCGTTCTATCGGGCCAGCAACGCCAGCAACAATATCCCGGCGTTGTACCCCAACGGCTACCTGCCGCTGATCGAAGGCACCCTGGAGGACACCTCGCTAGTGGTGGGCGTGCGCGGGCAGTGGCTGGACGACTGGCATTACGATCTGTCGGCCAACTACGGCAAGAACAGCTACGAGATCAACACCCGCACCATCAACACCTCGCTGGGCCTGGCCACACCCACGCACTTCTACAACGGCACCCTGGAGAACAGCCAGAAACAGCTGAGCCTGGACCTGTCCCGCGAGTTCCGCCTGGGCTGGCTGCCCAACCCGGTGTCGCTGGCAGTGGGTACCGAATACCTGGACCAGGACTACCAGATCAAGGCCGGCGACCCGGACTCGTACTTCGGCACCGGCAGTTCCGGGCTGGGCGGTTTCCGCGCTGCCGACGCCGGCAGCTACAACCGCCACAACGTCGCCGAGTACCTGGACCTGGAGACCGACTTCACCGACAAGCTCAGCGGCTCGGCGGCGGTGCGGCATGAGGACTACAGCGACTTCGGCGCCAACACCACTGGCTCGTTGTCGGCGCGCTACGCCTTCACCCCGCAGGTGGCGCTGCGCGGCAGTATTTCCACCGGGTTCCGCGCGCCGTCCCTGGCCCAGCAGAACTTCACCTACACCTCCTCGCAACTGATCGGCGACACCGTGCAGGAGGCCGGCACCTTCCCGGCCAGCAGCCAGGTGGCCAAGCTGCTGGGCGCCGAGGACCTCAAGCCCGAGAAGTCGCGCAACTACAGCCTGGGCCTGGTGCTGCAGCCCACCGACAGCCTGACGCTGACCGCCGATGTGTACCGCATCGACATCGACGACCGCATCACCCTGTCCTCCAACCTGGTGCTCAACGACGCCGCCAGGGCCTATCTGCAGGCCAATGGCGTGGGCGATATCGACTACACCAGTGCCCGCTACTTCACCAACGCGGTGGACACCAGCACCACGGGCATCGACCTGGTGGCCAACTACCGCTACCAGTTCGACAATGGCGTGCGCTGGAACAGCACCGTGGGCTACAACTACAACCACACCAAAGTCACCGACGTGAAAGCCAACCCGGCGGTGCTCGACGCCCTGGGCGTCAACCTGCAGCGCGTGGACCGCCGCGAGAAGGACGGCCTGCTGGGTGACACCACCCCCCGAGCACAAACTGACCCTGGGCAACGACTTCAACTACGGCAACTGGGCGCTGCACAGCACCTTGGTGCGCTATGGCGAGTACACCAGCTACCAAGCTGATGCGGTCAATGACCAGCACTTCCAGGCCGCCTGGGTGTTGGACCTGGCGGTGGACTATCGCTACAAGCACTGGCTGTTCACCCTGGGGGGCGACAACGTTACCGATCAGTACCCGGACAAGCTGATTGCCTATTCGTCGAGCGGCGGCAACCTGGCGTACAGCACCTATTCGCCGTATGGCTACAGCGGGGCGTTCTACTACGCGAAGGTGGGGTATAGCTGGTAATCCTCCTCGCTAACACCGCTTAACACCTATTAATACCGCGATCCCGTAGCCGCTGCCGCGAGGCTGCGCTGGCCCTGTGCCCCACTGGAGAACTTCAGGGTTCACCCCGGCCAGCGCAGCCTGGCGGCAGCGGCTACGGGAATCGCTTTGCTGGTGTTTTTTGCATATTAGGTTATGCATTAAATGAATTTAAATTATTAAAAATCCAGTGTTATGGTTCTAACAATTACCCTCGGCGACCGTGCGTGCGGACCCGAACACCCACGTCTTGCCCAGGGAATCTCCATGTCATCGAACACCTTGTCTCGCCGCCATCTGCTGGGCCTGGGCGCTTTTGCCCTGGCCAGCCCGCTGTTGCTGTCGCTACCCCGAAAGGTCTGGGCCGATGAGCACGACCACATGAACATGAGCAGCGTGGAGCCCGGCGGCACCGGCGACTTCATCAAGCTCGACGCGCCACGCAAGCTCAAGCTGGCCATCAATCTCAACGCCGTGTGCCTGGCCCCGGTGGTTATCGCCCATGGCGAAGGCTTTTTTACCCAGCACAACCTGGACGTGGAGTTCGTCAACTTCGGCAACTCCACCGAGGTGCTGCTCGAGGCCATCGCCACCGGCAAGGCCGACGCCGGCATCGGCATGGCGCTGCGCTGGCTCAAGGCCTTGGAGCAGGGCTTTGACGTCAAGCTCACCGCCGGTACCCATGGCGGCTGCCTGCGCCTGCTCAGCGCCACCAACGGCCCGATCAACAACCTGGCCGACCTCAAGGGCAAGGCCATCGGCGTGACCGACATGGCCGCGCCAGACCGCAACTTCTTCTCCATCCTGCTGAAGAAGCACGGCGTGGACCCGGTGCGCGACGTGGAGTGGAAGCTGTACCCGGCCGACCTGTTGAGCACCGCCCTGGACAAGGGCGAAGTGCAGGCCATCAGCGGCAGCGACCCGTTCATGTACCGGCTGATCAAGGGCGGCCAGGCGCGGGAGCTGTCCACCAACCTGGTGGAGGAATACGCCAACCTGTCTTGCTGCGTGGTGGGGGTGACGGGCAAGCTGGTGCGCGAAGACAAGCGCGTGGCCGCGGCCCTGACCCAGGCCATCCTTGAAGCCCACGACTATGCCGTGCAGCACCCGGAGGCCGTGGCCAAGGGCTTCCAGAAGTTTGCGCTCAATACCAGCGAGGCCGAGGTGCAGGCCATCCTGCACGACCACACCCACGGGCACCACGCGGTAGGTGCGGCGCTGGCTACCGAGATCGTCACTTACGTGGACGACCTGAAGACAGTGGAGGTGTTCGATGCCAGCACCAATGCCGTCGAATTTTCCAAGGAGATCACGGCCAATGTCTTCAGTTGAACTGACTCATGCTGGTGAGCCGAGCCGGGTGGCCCGCGTGCGTGTCGGCGTGCGGCCTGCGTTGGCGGTGGGCGCTTGGGTGCTCGCGGCGCTGGTCACCCGTTTTTACCCCGACGCCACGCGCCATTGGCCGTTGACCGAGGGCCTGGCCAATGTCGAGTTGGCGCTGGCGGTGAGCATTGGCGCGTTGGCGCTGCTGGCCTCACGCTCGCCGGCCCTGGCGCGCCGGGTACGAGAGCTGGCGCCGTGGCTGATCGCCCTGGCGCTGCTACTGACAGCCTGGGAACTGTTGACCGCCAAGCTGGCGCTGCTGCCGGTGCCATTCTTCGCACCGCCCCAGGCCTTGCTGAATGTCTACATCACCGATTGGCCGCGGCTGCTGGACAGCCTTTGGCACTCGGCCTTCCTGCTGGGCAGTGGCGTGGGCCTGGGCGCGGTGTTCGGCTTCATCGCCGGGGTGTCCATCGGCTGGTCGCGGGCCATCGGTTACTGGCTGCACCCGGTGCTGCGCATATTGGGGCCGGTGCCGTCGACGGCGCTGTTGCCGCTGTGCTTCTTTCTGTTCCCCAGCAGCTGGAGCGCCAGTGTGTTCCTGATTGCCCTGGCCACCTGGTTCCCGGTCACGGTGTTGACCTGGTCGGGGGTGGCCAGCGTCGACAAGGCCTACTACGATGTGGCGCGCACCTTGGGTGCCAAGCCCGGTTTCCTGATTTTCAAGGTGGCGATCCCGGCGGCCTTGCCCCATGTGTTCGTGGGTCTGTTCATGGGCCTGGGCGCGTCATTCTCAACCCTGGTGGTGGCCGAGATGATGGGTGTCAAATCCGGCATCGGCTGGTATTTGCAATGGGCCCAGGGCTGGGCGGCGTACGCCAATATGTACGCGGCGTTGCTGGTGATGGCGCTGGCCTGTTCGGGGCTGATCAGCGCGCTGTTCTATGTTCGTGATCACTTGTTGGCCTGGCAGAAAGGAGCGGTCAAATGGTAGCCCTGCACAAACCCCAGGACGCGGGCCTGGCCTTGCATATCGAAGGGCTCAGCCATGCCTTCCATCTGGACGGCGAGCCTTTGCCGGTATTGGACAACGTCAGCCTGGACGTGGCACCGGGCGAATTCGTCGCCTTGCTGGGGCCCTCCGGCTGTGGCAAGTCGACGTTGCTGCGGCTGGTGGCGGGGCTGGAGCCGGCCGATCGAGGCACGCTTGAGGGCGACGGCCAGGCCATCACGGCGCCGGACCCGAGCCGTGTCGTGGTGTTCCAGGACCCCACCCTGTATCCCTGGCGGCGGGTGTGGGACAACGTGGCGGTGGGGCTGGAGGCCCAGGGGGTGCTCAAGACCCAGCGGGGCAGGGTGGATGCGGCCTTGGCCAAGGTGCACCTGAGCGAGTTCGCCCGCGCCTGGCCGCGGCAGCTGTCAGGCGGCATGGCCCAGCGTGTTGCGCTGGCGCGGGCGCTGGTCAATGAGCCGCGGTTGCTGATCCTGGATGAGCCGTTGGGCAAGCTGGATTCGTTGACACGCATTGCCATGCAAAAGGAGCTGATCGAGTTGTGGCAGCGGCAAGGGTATACGGCGTTGCTGGTGACGCACGATGTGGAAGAGGCGCTGCTACTGGCCAACCGCATCATTGTGTTCAGCGAACGGCCGGCGCGGGTGAAGTCCGAGATTGTGGTGGACCGGGCGTATCCGCGGCGGCGGGATGATCCTTACCTGGTCAACCTGCGTACGCAGATTCTGCAGTCCCTAGGCCTGTAGCCGCTGCCGAAGGCTGCGCTGGCCTGTATGTACGCTGGAGATTTGCAGTGGGGCGCAGGGCCAGCGCAGCCTGCGCGGCAGCGGCTACGGATCACTTGTAGCCGCTGCCGAAGGCTGCGCTGGCCTGTATGTACGCTGCAGATTTGCGGTGGGGCGCAGGGCCAGCGCAGCCTGGCGGCAGCGGCTACGGATCACTTGTAGCCGCTGCCGAAGGCTGCGCTGGCCTGTATGTACGCTGGAGATTTGCAGTGGGGCGCAGGGCCAGCGCAGCCTGGCGGCAGCGGCTACGGATCACTTGTAGCCGCTGCCGAAGGCTGCGCTGGCCTGTATGTACGCTGCAGATTTGCGGTGGGGCGCAGGGCCAGCGCAGCCTGGCGGCAGCGGCTACGGATCGCCTGTAGCCGCTGCCGAAGGCTGCGCTGGCCTGTGTGTGCGCTGCAGATTTGCGGTGGGGCGCAGGGCCAGCGCAGCCTGGCGGCAGCGGCTACGGATCACTTGTAGCCGCTGCCGAAGGCTGCGCTGGCCTGTGTGTACGCTGCAGATTTGCGGTGGGGCGCAGGGCCAGCGCAGCCTGGCGGCAGCGGCTACGGATCGCCTGTAGCCGCTGCCGAAGGCTGCGCTGGCCTGTGTGTACGCTGCAGATTTGCGGTGGGGCGCAGGGCCAGCGCAGCCTGGCGGCAGCGGCTACGGGGTTAGGCTGGCTGACGGCTGCGCGCCAGGGTAAACACCGCGTCCATCCGCCAATGCTCGTTCTGATGCGCCGGATCCTGCGCCCACTCATCCCATCCCGAATCACGCCGGTATTGGCCCAGCAGGCCGCTGGCGGCGATCTGCGCGGGGTTGGGGTGGTGCAGGCGCTCTGGGTCCGGGTGCACGTAAAGCGCATCCTCGCTGCAGTACAGCTCGCACATGAAACACGTCTGGCAAGCGAACGGGTCGGCGATGCGCGGCTGGCGGTCAGTGAGCGCCAGGACGTTGGTGGGGCAAACGGTGACGCAGTCGCCGCACTGGTTGCAACGGTCGGTGAAGATGATTTCCAGCATCAGGCCTGTGGCTCCAGAGCGGTGAGGGGGTCGAGGCGCGTCCACGGCTGGTCCAGCCCGCCGACGCGCAGGTGGCCGTCGAATGCGGGATTCTGGCCGGGGAGGTCGCAGCGCTGGTGCATGCCACGGCTTTCGCGGCGGGCCAGGGCTGCGCGGTAGCACCAGCGTGCCGTGGCGGCCATGGCTACGGTTTCCCGGGCGCGCAAGGGGTTGTCGTCGCGGCTGGGGCCTTGCTGCAGCCGGTCCCAGACGTTGTCCAGGGCGTCCAGCGACTGCTGCAATTGCTGGCCGTGGCGGAACAGGTTCTTGTCCAGCGGGTGCACTTCGGCCTGGATTTGCGCGATCAGTTCCACGCCCGGCGTGCCTTGGCCGGTGCCCAGGCCCAAACCGCCAAAGCCGTTCAGCGGCCCACCGGGTGCGCCATTGTCCAAGGCCCTGCGCGCCGCGCCGCGCCCGGCCCACTGCCCGGTGGACAGCGCCCAGGCCGAGTTCTGCGCGCCGCCGCCGGAGGTGGCCCCCGCGATCGGCTCGCGGCTGGCCGCATCGCCGGCCACGTACAGGCCTGGCACGCCGGTCTGGCAGTCGTCATCGATCACCCGCAAGCCCCCCACGCCACGAATGGTGCCTTCGGCGTGCAAGGTCACTTCGAAACGCTGGCGGAAGGGGTCGATGCCACGCCGGTCGAACGGCAGCATCAGGTTGGGCTGAATGCTCGGCAGGCGCGCCCGGACGTGCGCCGGTACCGCGCTGAGGTCGCCAAACACCGGGCCTTGCAGCAGGGCCTTGGCCAGTGCATCGGTAAAGCCGGGGCCCTGGGGAATATCCAGCGCGCGGCCGGTGCTGTCGTAATAATCACCGAAGGTGTACACCATTGAGCGGGTCATGGTGCTGCCGGCGGCGGCAATGCAGTAGTAGTTGGAAAACTCCATGCCCGACAGCTCGGCCCCGGCCTCGGCGGCCATCAGGTAGCCGTCGCCGGTGTTGGTGTGGCACCCCAGCAGGCGCGACAGGAACGCGCAACCGCCCGTGGCCAGCACCACCGCGCCGGCGCGCACCTGCCAGCGCCCACCGGCCTGGCGGCGCCAGCCACGGGCACCGGCCAGGCGGCCGTGGGTGTCGCGCAGCAACTCCAGGGCCGGGTGGTGGTCGAGGACGGTGACACCGCTGTCCAGCACCCGGTTGCGCAGGGCGCGCAGGTACTCGGGGCCGCGCAAGCCGCGGTACTGAGTAACCCCGGCATCGTCGCGAGGGAAATCGTAATAGCCCGCCAGGCCCGGCAGGCTGGTCCAGGTGGTGTCGATGGCCCGCGCCATCCAGCGCCTGTCGGCCAGGCCGAAGGCCGTGGCCAAGCGTTTGTCGATGGCCGCCTCGCGTGCCTGGGGCAGCGGCGGTACCCACCAATGCCCAGGGCCGGCGGTGGCCGTGACGCCACTGGTGCCGCAGTAACCCTTGTCCACCAGGATCACGCGGGCGCCTTCGCGGGCCGCGCCAATGGCGGCCCAAGTGCCGGCCAGGCCGCCGCCGATGATCAGTACATCGGCCTCCAGCGCCAAGGTGGCTGTGTGTGCTTTCAACGGTGTCTCCCTGCCAGGTGTGAAATGCTGGCGCTACGCTAAGGCGCGGGGAGGCAGGTTGGGAAATGCCGGATTGTTCTATGAATATATTTTATGTAGTTACCGGGTTATTATTCAATTCTAGGTGCTTATATTCTTTTTGGTGATATCAAAAGCACAATCAATTCCTTTTGATTTTATAACCACTCAGGCACATTAAATCCATCGCGGCACAGGGCCGCAACGTTCACTACCCGCTACCATCACAAGGGAACCGTGCCATGACTATCAAAGCCATCAACGTACGCAATCAGTTCAAGGGCGTGATCAAGGAAATCATCGAAGGCCCGGTAGTGTCGGAAATCGACGTGCAAACCGCTTCGGGCATCGTGACGTCGGTCATCACCACCCGCTCCATCCATGAACTGGAACTGAAAATCGGCAGCGAAGTGATCGCGTTCGTAAAATCCACCGAAGTGTCCATCGCCAAGCTCTGAGCCCGATCCGGCCGCCATCCTTGACCGCGCGGCGCCACGGGCAGACTATCGTGGTGCAGTTCGGCACAAGGAGGCAGGCCATGACCAACAAGTTCGCCCACTACACGCGCAACCTCAGGGGGCGCGATTTTGCCGTGGGCGATATTCACGGCCATTTTGGCCGCTTGCAGGCCAGCCTCGACCAGATCGGCTTCGATCCGCACACCGACCGCCTGTTCAGCGTCGGTGACCTGGTGGACCGCGGCCCCCAGAGCGAAGCCTGCCTGGAGTGGCTGGACCGGCCCTGGTTCTTTGCCGTGCAGGGCAACCACGAGGCCTTGGCCATCCAGCACCACGCCAATATCAGCGTCGATGAGCGCATGTACCGCGCCAGCGGCGGTGCCTGGTTCCTGGACGCCAGCAAGGAAACCCAGCAGCTTTACGCCCAGCGTTTCAGCCAGTTGCCCGTGGCGCTGGAGGTGGAGACCAGCCGTGGCTTGATTGGCCTGGTGCATGCGGACTGCCCATTCCCCACCTGGCGCCAATTGCGCGATTTCGTCCAGCACCGCTGGCCCGACGACACCTACACCGATGAGGGTTGCCAGTGGTCGCGGGCGCGGATCAAACGTGGCGACGGCAGTGGCATTCGCGATGTGCGCGCGGTGATCGTCGGCCACACGCCGCTGCGCCGCCCCCGCCGGCTGGGCAATGTCTGGCACATAGACACGGCGGGCTGGAGCGAAGGCTATTTCACCTTGATGGAACTGGGCGAACTGCAGCCTGTGAGCGTGCCGCAGTCGGTGGGATAAGCCTTATGCCGTCTCTTCAGCCTGGGCCAGGTGCTGCGGCAAGGAAGGGTGCAGTCGATTGCGGCCTTGGCTCTTGGCTGCATACAGGGCCTGGTCGGCCGCCTGGATAAGGTCCTGGGGATGGGGGTCGCCGGCGCCCGGCACCCACACGTGCAGGCCGGCGCTGACCGTGACCACGCCGCCGTCATTGCCCGCATGGGGGATGCCCAGGTTGCGCACCGCCTGCAAGACTTTCTCGGCCACCAGCCAAGTGCCTTGCCAATCGCTTTCGGGCAACACCAGCAGCAACTCCTCGCCGCCATAGCGCACCACCAGGTCACTGCTGCGGCCCACGCAGTCGAGCACCGCTCGGCCAACGCTGGCCAGGCACTGGTCACCCTCGGGGTGGCCGTACAGGTCATTGAAGCGCTTGAAGTGGTCGACATCGATCATGATCAGCCCCAGCGCCTTGCCGTTGCGCCGCGCGCGGCCGATTTCGTGGGGCAGGGCGGCGTCCAGTTGCCGCCGGTTGGCCAGGCCCGTGAGGGCGTCCTGCATGGCCAGGATCTCCAGCGCGGCATGGGCATTGCGCAGCTTGGCTTCGGTGAGCTGGCCGTGGCGGATCTGGCGGATCAGCGCCACGCCGAACACCGACAGCGCCGCGCCCACCACCAGGATGAACGCGGCTGAGCGCATCAGGTTGGCGTACCAGGTGGCGTAGATGGCTTCCTTGGACTGCGCCGCTTCCACCACCAGCGGGTATTTGCCCAGGGCCTTGTAGCTGAACAGCCGCGACACGCCATCGATCATCGACGGCATCATGCCGCTGCCGTCCGGGTGGTTGGGCAGCATCTCGCTGAAGACACGGCCGCGGGCCAGGCTAGTGCCGATGATGTGTTCTTCGAAAGGCCGGCGCGCCAGGATGGTGCCATTGCCCAAGGCCAGCACGATGACGCCTTGGCGGTCCAGGTCGAAGGATTGGTAGAAACGGTTGAAGAATTCCAGGTCCAGGGTGGCCAGGGCGACACCGGCGAAGGCGCCGTCGGGGCCGTCGATGCGCCGTGAGACGGGGATCACCAGTTGGTTGTTGGTGCGGCTGCGGATCACCGGGCCGATGTGCACGGCGGGGTCGCGGTTGAAACGGTGGAACTGAAAATACTCGCGGTCGCCGTTATTGGCGCCCTGCGGGTCGACATCATTGGAAGACACCAGCCAGCGGCCATCCTTGTCATAGATGAACAGGCCGTGCAACTGCGTCAGGTCGTGGGTGCGCCCTTGCATCAAGCGGTGCAGCCGCGCCAGCTGTTCGGGGGCAGTGCCGTCGGCGCGCACCCGCTCGGTCAGGTCGGCCAGCACCACGTCGGCTTCCTGCACCGTGCTTTCGGCGTGCTGGGCCAAGGAGCGGGCCAGGTTGGAGGTATCGGTCTGCGCCACTCGCAACGCCTGGGTGCGGGCGGTCCAGCTCTGCCAAGTGTCCAGCCCCAGCAGGGACAGCAGCACCAGCGCCATGAAACCGATGGCCAGGCGCTGGGCGGAGGGGCGAGCCTTGAGAATGATTCGCTGCTGCAGGTTGTCCAGCATCGGCGGCCATCACGTCAAAGGGTGTGCTCTGAGTGTAGCCGCTGCCGCACGCTGCGCTGCCCGGTTTTCACAGTGGCAGGCAAGTGCCCTGTGGGACCAAGGGGCTGCTTAGTTCAGCTTGGGCGGCTGCGCACCCTTGGGCCACAGCAGCCAGATCTGCCCTTGCTGCTTCATGTTGCCCGCCAGGTCCCCGGCCTTGTCGCCCGTGCCCCAGAACAGGTCGGCGCGCACTTCGCCGGCAATGGCGCCGCCGGTATCCTGGGCGGCCACTGGGCGGGTCAGGGTGTTGCCGTCGGGGCTGGTGGTGTTGAGCCACAGCAGGCTGCCCAGCGGGATCACCTTGCGGTCGATGGCCACGCTGTAGCCGGCGGTCAGCGGTACATTGAGCGAGCCGCGCGGGCCTTCGTTGCTGTCCGGGCGGGTGGAGAAGAACACGTAGCTGGGGTTGCTGGCCAACAGCTCCGGCACGCGCTCGGGGTTGGCCACGGCCCAGTCACGGATTTTGCCCATGCTGACTTCTTCTTTCTTCAGCAGGCCCTGTTCCACCAACCAGCGGCCCACCGGTTTGTAGGGGTAGCCGTTCTGGTCGGCATAACCGATGCGCAACTGGCGGCCGCTGTCCAGGCGGATGCGGCCCGAGCCCTGGATCTGCAGGAACTGCAGGTCCATGGGGTTGTTCAGCCAGGCCAGCACCGGCGCGTTGACGCCTTTCTGGTTGATGGTTTGCGCGTCGTCGTAGGGCCGCAGAATGTGGCCGTCCAGGCGCCCGCGCAGGCGTTTGCCCTTCAGTTCCGGGTAGACGCTGTCCAGGGAGACGATGATCAGGTCGTCCGGCACGCCCAGCACCGGCACCGTGTGCTGATCGTCACGGGTCAGGCTGCCGGGGTACACCGGTTCGTAGTAGCCGGTGATCAGGCCGCGGTCCTGGTTGTCGCCCGAGCGCAGGCTGAACACCTGCAGTTGCGCCTGCAGAAAGCTGCGCACCGCCGCCGGTTGCGCCGGCACCTGGGCGGCTGCGGCGCAGGTGGCGCCCCAGGTGGGGTCTTTGGCCAGCCGCTGGCAGGCTGATTTCCAGGCGCCGAAGCCCGCCATCAGGTCATTGTCGCTGACGGCGGGCAGGGCGCTCCAGTCCACGCTGGTGTAGGTGGTGGGCGGTGGGGGCTTGGGCTTGCCGAAGTCGCAGCCGGCCAGCAGCACCAGCACGCCGGTGGCGGCCAGCAGCAGGCGTGGCCATTTGATCGCTGAAGTCTTCACTGGGATCGGGTATCCATACTGCAAGTGGAAAGCCGTGTAGCTTGAGCAATGCCCTGCGCCGCGTCAAATCCCTGGCTTGAACGGTTACAATGGCGTTTTTGCCCCGCGGTTCAACGAGGTCAGCGCAGTGGACGTCCAGCAAGGTTTTATCCTGACCCGCCATTGGCGCGATACGCCGGCGGGGACGGAGGTGGAGTTCTGGCTGGCCACCGACGCAGGTCCCCGCCACGTGCGCCTGCCGCTGCAGCCTTCGGTGGCGTTCGTGCCTGCCGAGCACAGCGAACGCGCCCAGGCCGCGGTGGCTGCGCAGCCGGGTGCCGAGTTGCGGCCTCTGGGGTTGCAGGACTTTCACCACCGGCCTGTGAACGGGCTGTACTGCCAGCAATACCGCCACCTGCTGGACCTGGAAAAAAGCCTGCGCCGCAACGGTGCCGACGTCTACGAGGCGGATATTCGCCCGCCAGAACGCTACTTGATGGAGCGTTTCATCAATGCCCCGGCCAGCATCGTCGGGCGTGCGGACGCCAACGGCGTGCTGCTGGACGCCCAGCTCAAGCCGGCGCCGGGCTATCGACCGGCGCTCAAGCTGCTGTCGCTGGACATCGAGACCACCGAACATGGCGACCTGTACTGCATCGGCCTGCAAGGTTGCGGGCAGCGCCAGGTCTACATGCTGGGCCCGCCCAATGGTGACGCCGGCGTCGTGGATGTTGACCTGCAGTACTGCCAGTCGCGGGTGGAACTGCTGCACTGCCTGAACCAGTGGATGGCCGACCACGACCCCGATGCCATCATCGGCTGGAACGTGGTGCAGTTCGACCTGCGCGTGCTGCACGAACAGGCGCGGCGTTACGGCGTACAACTGCGCCTGGGCCGCAATGGCGGCGAGTTGCTGTGGCGCGAGCACGGCAGCGGCAACGGGCACTATTTTGCCAGTGCGGCCGGGCGGCTGATCATCGACGGCATTGAGGCGCTGCGCCAGGCCACCTGGAGCTTCCCCTCGTTCAGCCTGGAGAACGTGGCCCAGACCCTGCTGGGCGAGGGCAAGTCCATCGCCACGCCCTACCAGCGCATGGACGAAATCAACCGTTTGTTCGCCGAGGACAAGCCTTCCCTGGCCCGCTATAACATCAAGGACTGCGAACTGGTGCTGCGTATCTTCGAGCACACGCGCATCATGGACTTTTTGCTCGAACGCGCCACAGTCACCGGCCTGCCAGCCGACCAGAGCGGCGGCTCGGTGGCGGCGTTCACCCACCTTTATCTGCCGTTGATGCACCGCCAGGGCTTCGTGGCCCCCAATCTGGGGGAGCGGCCGCCCCAGGCCAGCCCTGGCGGTTTCGTGATGGATTCTCGGCCCGGGCTGTATGAATCGGTGCTGGTGCTGGACTACAAGAGCCTGTACCCCTCGATTATCCGCAGCTTCCTGATCGACCCCATCGGCTTGATCGAGGGCCTGCGCCAGCCGGACGATGTGCATTCGGTGCCGGGTTTTCTAGGCGCGCGTTTTTCCCGCGAGCGCCATTGCCTGCCGTCCATTGTCCAGGCCGTCTGGCAAGGCCGCGAAGCCGCCAAGGCCGAAGGCAACCAGCCGCTGTCCCAGGCGCTGAAAATCATCATGAACGCCTTCTACGGCGTGCTGGGCTCCAGCGGTTGCCGCTTCTTCGATCCGCGCCTGGCGTCGTCCATCACCCTGCGTGGCCATGAGATCATGCAGCGCACCCGGCAACTGGTGGAGGCTCAAGGCTACGAGGTGATCTACGGTGACACCGACTCTACCTTCGTGTGGCTCAAGCGCGCCCATGGCCAGCAGGAAGCCGCCGACATCGGCCGCCGCCTGGTGGCCCACGTCAACGCCTGGTGGCGTGAGCATCTGCAGGCCGAGTACGGTTTGCACAGCGCCCTGGAGCTGCAGTTCGAAACCCATTTCACGCGCTTCCTGATGCCCACCATTCGCGGGGCCGAGGAGGGCAGCAAGAAGCGCTACGCCGGGCTGGTGCGCCGCGCCGATGGTTGCGACGAGATGGTCTACAAAGGCCTGGAAGTGGTGCGCACGGACTGGTCGCCCCTGGCCCGCGCCTTTCAGCGGGAACTGTACGAGCGCATTTTCCACCATCGGCCCTATCAGGACTACGTGCGCACGGTGGTGCAACGTACCCTGGCGGGCGAGCTGGACGAGCAACTGGTTTACCGCAAGCGCTTGCGCCGGCCGCTGGATGATTACGAGCGCAATGTGCCGCCCCATGTACGGGCGGCGCGCCTGGCTGACGAGTTCAACGCACGGCAGGGGCGGCCGTTGCAATACCAGCGCGGGGGCTGGATCAGCTATGTGATCACCCTGGCGGGGCCGCAGCCGCTGGAGGCGATTGATGCGGCGATTGATTATGACCATTACATCAGCCGGCAGTTGCAGCCGGTGGCGGACGGTATTTTACCGTTCGTGGATGATGACTTCGCGACGCTGGTGGGTGGGCAGATGGGCTTGTTTTAACCGGGCATTCTCAACGGGCAGCCACGGGAGTATTGCGGCGTACGTATAAGTTCCCGGTTATTCAACAGCTAACACACTTTTATGCTGTGGGTGTCACTACGGTGATACCTACAAAACATACGAGGTGTGAATATGTTTGCGACTTCATCTGTGCCCCAGGATTTAAATCGACGAGCGGCAGAACTTCCCGGTCAATATGTTGAAATAACAGCCAATAGTGAAGAGGGTGGTCGCGACAGCGGCTTGTTGGTGACCCGCGAAGATATTTTCAAGATCAAAAGCTATGAGCGCACTGCTTTAGCGCTGCCCAGCAACCTGCAAAGTGTCACCCAACTGTTGGGCTTCAGTAAGAGTGGTATCGCCGGGCTGGAGCCAGCGGACCTGTTGGCCACGTATAAAAAACTACGCGGGCACGGCTTGTCCTGGGCGGACCTGGAAGAAAAAGTCAAACTGACCAGTGCCAGCCTGTATACCTTTTCTTCGGAGTTTCTGGTGACGGGCCAGCGGGTGATCGACGTCATCGAAAAAATGGATTTTGTCAAACAGTTAACGACGCCTATCCGTGAGGCAGTCATTGAGGACGGCGCTGATCTGGCCCCCAAGGAGCTGTCTGACAATGACAAGCTTGTCAAGGATCTGGGCCTGGCCAGATTGTTGGAAATGATGGCTGCCAGTATTGAAGCACAGTTGGCGGCGGTAACCCTGGTGAAAAACCGAACATCGGGGTTTGCCAGCGAAATCACGCAGAAGTTAATCCCCGAAGTAGGTCAGAAAATCACATTGTCGCAGAAGCACAACCTCGGTAAGAAGGTTGAAGAGTTGAATGCTGAAATAGCAGAGTTGACCAAAGACATTGACCAGAAGAAACAAGAGTACAACGAACTGGTCAAGAAGGCGCTCGACGGGATCAACTTCATGGGGCCCGTGGGCCTGGTGGTACTGGGCGGTATATTCGGTGCCCAGGCGGAAAAAGTTCGGAAGGCGCGCAACAAGATGATCGGCGTGCGTGATGCCAAGGTGGCAGAGGTCAAGGTCTTGGCGCCGCTGATCGAGGCAGTAGGACGCCTGGCGGGCTACCTGGACAATCTGGACATGTCGCTGAAGGATGCCGAGGTCGGCGCCAACAATTTGCGGGACATGTGGTTGCTGCTGCACACGTGGGTCACTGAGTCGTTGGGCAAGCTGCGGTTGATAGACGATTCCAAAACGTTGTTTGAATTCGTGATGGAGTTCCAGTTGGTCCTGCTGCCATGGAACGATATCAAACAGACGTCCTACGAGCTGAATACAACGTTTATTCGCGCTATCAACGATTGGAACAGTGGAGCACACGCATGAATATCTATTTCCTTAAAGGTTTCGATGCTACACCGGAAGTTGATGTAAACCTGATCAAAACACGATTCACGGAAATCCGCCGCGTGGCGGGCGTTCTGGACGCGGCTTTCCATGCACGCCTGGATCAAGGCGTGCGGGGCTTGCACCTGGGGGCAATCAACGCTGAGCAAGAAGTGCGCGGCCAGTTGGTGGCAGTTACCGCCAGCAATGGGGCGGCAGGCCTTGAGGCAGTACAGGCCAAGCTCAAAGCCACCGAAGCCGCAGGGCTGCCTGAGGAGATGCGTCAGAAGGCAATGGACTTGGTCTGGAAAATGGCTGATTCCCTGGCGGCAGACCACCGGGCAAAGATCGACCATGCGGCGATGGTCATACGTGAAGCTTGCAGCACATTTGATGCCATCAACCTCGCCATGCGCGTTGCGGAGATTGCGCCCGAACTGCTGATGAAAACCAACCTGAGCAGCAAAAAACTGGAGGAGGACACCGCGGCCTTGGCCTTGCTGCGCAAGGACCGCGAAACCCTGGATGCAACCATCAAATCCCTGGAAAAATCCAAGTGGCCGACCATCAAGCTGCCCTCACCCGAAGACTTGAAAGGGATGAGCTTGCCGTCACCGGAGCTGGCGGCCATCGAAGCCGGCTTGGAACTGTTGGAGAAGCTGCTGGGCAAAGTCACCGAAGGCATGGCGTACGTCGAACTGACCGAACAGCGTGACGGGCTGCGCAATCGACAGGCACAGGGCGTGATTGAGCTAGACGCACTCAAGGCGTCGCTGGCCGAACTCAGCCGCCAGCAGTCGTGCCTTGACACGGCCTCGCAACTGCACACCCAGAAGGACGAGCTCAAGGATCAATTGCTGAAAATTGCGCAACCCTTGCAGCAGTTCAGCCTGACGTTGATGGCAGCTGGCAAGGCACGCGACATGGATTCCATGATCAGCATTCTGGGCGCTTGCCATGGTTTCGCCGAGTCGACCTATTCGGGCATCCGTTAACGTGGCGCGGCGCCTCCTTGCGGGGCGCCTCCGCCCGTAGGAGATTAATATGCAAGGATTCGCAGACACTCATCGACAGTTGGCAGGCCGCGCGGCCGCCATTCCAGCTCAACGTCTGGGCATCATGATGAACAGCGAACCCCAGGGGCGTGACAGCGGACTGGTGGTAACGCGCGACGATATTTTCAAAATCAAGACCTATGAGAAAAGCGCTTTTGCGCTGCCTGCGACTGTGGCGGCGTTGCAGGTTGAGGTCGGCGTCAACAAGACCGGGATCAATGGCCTGGAGCTGACCGATATCATCGCGGTTTACGGCCGTATCAAACAGCACGCGGGCACCTGGATGGCGCTGGAAAGCGACATCAAATCAACCAGCACCCAGCTGCACATTTTTGCAGGGAAGTTCAGGCGCAATGGCGATGCGGTGCTGAGTGTCGTCAACGCCATGGACATCATCGAGCAGTTAAACAAAAAGGTCGGTGATCTTGTGCTTGATGATCTTGCAGGCTTTTCTGGCCGACCGTTGAGTGAGAAGGACCTCAGGCTCAAGGGTAGCTTGATTACCTTTCTGGAGTGGATCAAGCACGACGTGGAAACGCAGTGTGCGCAGGTTGCGCGAGTCAAGCTTGGAATTACCGATTTTGCACGGCAGATTAGCGAAGTACTGATACCCGCCGTGAACCAGAAAATAGCGCTCGCCAGGACGCATAACCTGCACAAAGTCATTGAGGGGCTGGATGCGCAGCTGAAAGAGTTGGACCGTGATATCGCCAGTAAAAAAGTCGAGTATGACGCGCTCGTTAAAAAAGCCTTGAAGTATGCGGCAATATTTCCGTTTGGTCTGGTCAATGCCGGGATATACGGTGCAAGGGCGGAGCGTGCACGCAAGGACAAGAATCAACTGATTCGTAAACGTGATGCAGTACACACTCAGATCCGTGCTACCCAACCATTGATTGGGGCCGTGGACCGGTTGTCCGGGGGGTTGCACGACATTGATTTTCGACTGGTGGATGCCGAAGAGGGTGCCAGTAATCTTCGAGACATGTGGCTTTTGCTGCACGAGTTTATTGACGTCTCGGCAGGGCGCTTGAAGAAGATTGATGATGCCAAGTCGTTGTTTGAGTTTGTCATCGAGTTTTCTCTGGTGCTTAACCCTTGGGCCGATATCGAAGAGCAGGCGTTCGAATTTTCTGTGCTGTTTCACAACGCGATCAATGACTGGCAGCGTAACGCTGAACGGTGATGGATGGGTGACGACAAACTGTGAGTGGAGGGGAGTGCGCATGGATGCAGCCAAGAAGATTGTAGAGGTCATCTCGCCGTGGGCTGCGACGGGCAAGATGATGGTGAGTGCTGAAGTTGGTTTTCTTGAAAGGTATGATGTAGTAAAGCTGCGAGAATATGCGTATTACACGGCAAGGTTTCCGGTGTGGTATGACATGATCTGTAGCGCGAATCACTATCATCAGGCCCTCAGGACGGTGCTCAAGATGCCTGACTCTTTGGGCGTACTTGTCAAGTCGGGTGCTGATTGGAAACACCTGGAGCGTTTACTGTCCCATACCGTGGACGCAATGCTGTATCAATCTGCGGTCTACCTTTCGGGGGGGCGCGATATTTTGGATCTGGTCGAAAAGATGGACCTGATGGAGCAGCTTGATTGTACTATCGGCGATTTGACAGAAAGCAAGATGAATGAGCTGCGAAGTCGCACCCTCAGTCACCGTGATACCCAGGCCGTTGGGTCGTTGCAGGGAATACTCGAACAGATTGTCGCAGTCGCGAGGGTTAACAATACGTCAGTCACGGGCATGAACGTTGCGGCGGCAAAGTTCAACCAGGAGTTCCGGACTTCTGCCCTGCCATGCATAGAGCGTTTATACAAGACCACGACGGCGGGTCCTTGCAATCAGCCTTACTGTAACGCCAGATTGTGGGATATTCAGGTGACTCTTAATACCCTGCTTAATTATCGGCGAGTGGACGTGTCCGCAGCGGCTTTGAATGACCTGCAGGTTGCGCTGTCAACCTACCTGGAATCGACAATCCGCGAGTTGACGGGTATGCACGACAATCTCGCTGTTCTTTTCTTCGTTGTGCAGTTCAAAGGCGTCGTCGATGTTTGGCAGACGGTAGACAGCATGTTGAAAAACACCAAGAAGGCGCTGGAATAATCGTGCTCTATCAAAAGTTGGCACTATTTGTAATGGCCTTGAAAACGGGTAGTGGGTCGCTGCTTGTCAAAGGTTGGTGTGGTTTCTGGCGGCGTGTAGGGAGGCGTGCATGGATGCAGCTAAAGAGATGTTGCGCATTATCGCAAGGTGGTCGGTCAGGGGCAAGATGTCGCTGGGGACTGAAGTCGCTTTTCTCAGGAAGGAGGATTTGGCTGGGCTGAGACATTATGCGCGTAATGTGCAAGCGATAGGCTGGTGGTATCAAGGTGTATGCAATGACGGCCCTTATCATAAGGACTTATTCAGCTTGATAAAATCAGATGGGTTTTTCACCAGGCTTGCCGGCTCCGGTGAGCAATGGGTGACGTTGGAGAAGTCGTTGTCGGACCTTGTTGGTGTTCTGCTGCAACAATCGGGGAAGTGGCTTTCGAGTGGTCGTGATATTGTGGCGCTGGTCGAAAAAATGGATCTCATGGAGCAACTTGATTGCACCATCGGCGATCTGACGGAGGAAAAGCTGGGCGAGCTGCGAAATCGGTCACTCAGTGCTCGTGATGTCGAAACAGTAGGGACGTTGCAGGCCATGATAGGGCAAAGGCTCGCTGAGGTAATGGCTAATAAAGCGTTGGTGGTGAAGGTAAGCGACGCGGCAGAGAGCTTCAGTCGCTCATTCAGAACTTCCGTATCGCCGGCACTTGATCGCTTGCATAAGGCAGGACTGTCTCAAATGTGCGGTGTTTATTACTGTCATTTCTGTTTGTCAAACGTGGGCCGAATGTTGCAGGGCATAATGCTTGATCGGGGGGTAGATGCTTCCGCATCGGCGTTGAACGACCTCCAGGTTGCGCTGTTAACCTATCTGAAGTCGACAGTTTCCGAGTTGTCCACCCTGCACTACAACCTTGCTGTCCTGTTCTTCGTCGTACGGTTCAAAGACGTTGTCGATGTATGGCAAACCGTAGATGGCCTGCTACAGGCCACCAAGAAAGCCCTGCAGTAAGCCGGTGCTACGTCGCAGGGGGGCACTTTGCTACAGTGTGTCCCCCTACCCAAACAGGAAGTCACCGTGACCAAGCTCGTGGCAATCGCCTTGGCGCTGCTATGCACCTTCAGTACTGCGCAAGCCCGGCAAACCGGCAACCGGCCACCCGCCGTGGCAGGCCAGTTCGACTATTACCTGCTGAGCCTGTCGTGGTCGCCGACGTTCTGCCTCACCCATGGCAACAACGAGCAGTGCAGCGGCAAGGGCTACGGCTTCGTGCTGCACGGCTTGTGGCCGCAATACCTCAAGGGCGGCTGGCCGCAGAACTGTCAGCCCATCACGCCGTTGTCGGCGGCTGAACGCAGCCAGGGCGCCAGCCTGTACCCCAGCCGGCAATTGGTGAACCACGAATGGACCAAGCACGGTACCTGCAGTGGCCTGAGCGCGACCGATTACCTGAACACCGCTGACCACGCCGTGGGCAGGGTGAAGGTGCCCACGGCGTTGCAGCCGTCCGAAGGCGCCCAGTCCTTTGCGCCGCAGCAGATCGTGCAGATGTTCCGTCAAAGCAATCCCGGCATGCCCGAGGACGGTATTGTGGTGCGGTGCAGCGGGCCGCAGTTGGCCGAGGTGCGGGTGTGCCTGTCCAAGGACCTGGCGTTCACCTCGTGCGGGCGCGGGGTGAAGATGCAGTGCGCGCAGGATGAGGTACGGGTGCCAGGCATTCGTTAGGCTCTGTACGAAATGCATCCCAGCTCGCCCATGCTGCGTTGAATACAGGCTCGGAATGCTCATTTACAACCCGTAAAGTCGAGCGCGACTCCGACCGTTCCTCGCCTGTTTTCGCCTTGCCTGACCTTCGCTGGAATACATTTCATACAGACCCTAGGGCACCAGCACCTCGCGGGCTGGGGCAGCTGCGAACACGCAGCGTACGTCGTGGGCGCAGCCGGGGATGTCGATCAGCGGCTTGCCCTGGGCCTTCGCGTACGCCTGGGCCCTTTCGTAGCGGTACGGGCCCTGGGCCATGGCGGCGCACGAGCGGTCCAGCACTGTGTAGGCCGTCCCCTTGCCACGCCCTGTGTCCAGGGTGCCGGCCAAGTAGTGCACTTCGGCCTCCGCGTAATGGCGCGCCGCTGCCTGGGCGTCGCGGGGCAAGCCGGCAGGCAAGTGTTCGACGCCGTATTTCCAGTGGTTCAGTGCCGGGCAGTCGGCGACCGGGTAGGGGCGCGTGGCCGTGAAATACAGCCAACTGCCCGGGTCGGCCACCACGAAGCGCAGGCCGGGCTGCGCGGCGGCGAAGCCGATGTAGTGTTGCACCAACTGAGCACCGGCCGAGAAGCCTGCCACGGTGATGGATCGGACTGACGGCCACTGTTGGCGAACCTGCGCAATCAAGGCATCCATGGCCTGGAACGACGTCACGGCGCCGCCTTGCAGCGCCGGCTCACCCTGTGCCCAGCCGCCGCAGCTCCATTGCAGGTCGCCGGGTTGCGATGCGGGCTCATCGCGGCCCTGGCACGTGTCGCCGACGCTTTGGAACAGCGGCGCGACGACCAGGCCGTGAGGGTCTACGGCCACCCCGGTGTCGAACGTGCGATGGGCGTCATGATGGAAGCCGTGCAGCACGATCAAGGCCGATTGCGCCTGCCGGTTGGGTGCCTGGGAGGCGTAGTAATGCAGGCTGCCAAGGCCTGGCTGTGGCTGTACGGCCAGCCATTGGCTGGCGTGGGCGAGGGCGGGCAGGGTGAGCAGCAGGGCGAGCCAGTGGCGCATGGGCGGGTTCCGGGTCAAGGCAAGCCGCCAGCTTACACCCTGTAGCCGCTGCCGCTAGGCTGCGCTGGCACGCGTGTACGTCGTATATTTCCAGCGGGGCACAGGGCCAGCGCAGCCTGGCGGCAGCGGCTACGGGATCGCGTCGCCTGCATCGCGGCCAAGGTCGGCTCCTACCGCGAATGGCGTAGGAGCCGACCTTGGTCGCGATGCAGACGGCGCGGTGCGGGCGCATATACCCAGGCCCGGCAGGATCTGGCACTCTCTGGCCTCACCGCCGCCGAAGGAACGCACGCATGCCCACACCCGGGGACTTTCAAGTCAGTGGCAACAATGATGCCGCCCTGTTCACCCTCAAATTGCACCGCAGCGAAGGCATGCTGCTGTTGGCCATGAACTGGAAAAGTGGCCCGCCACCCGCCGACTTCGTCGGTTTCGGCATCGAGTACAAGGAACCGGCCGGCGACCGTTTCTACGCACTGAACAACCGTCTGACGTTCCCCACCGCCGACGGCAGCGTGCCCACCACAGCGCTTTCAAGCCTGTTGTCGCCGATCCAGAAATTTCGCTGGGTGCATTTCCCGCGCAACGCCGAGCTGACCGGCGCCTTTACCTATCGCGTGACCCCGGTGTTCATGAACGCCCAGAACGTGCTCAGCTACGGTGAAGCCCAGGTGGCCGCCATCGAGTTGCAGCGCGACACCTGGCCCGGCCAGCTCAACGTCACCTTCACCCGCGGCTACGTGTCGTCCCAAGCCTTCGTGGAGCGCTACGCCAAGGATGATCGCAACCTGACCACGCTGCTGCCGCGCAAGGCCGACGACGGCCTGGATTTCGTCCCCAGTAACCCCAATGCCCAGGCGGCGCTTGAGTGGATGGGCTTCGAGGCGCGCGAGGCGATTCTGGCGGTGTTGGACCAGGCAGTGGCCGACACCGCAGCCCAGGTCAAGGTGATCGCCTACGACCTCAACGAACCCAACATCGTCAGCCGCCTGGAACAGCTGGGCGCGCGCCTGCAGATCATCATCGACGACAGCAGCAGCCACGGCGACGCCGATTCCGCCGAAACCCTGGCCGCCACGCGCTTGACCCAGGCCGGCGCCACGGTCAAGCGCGAACACATGGCCAGCCTGCAGCACAACAAGGTCATCCTGCTGGACGGCAGCACGCTCAAGACCGTGGTGTGCGGCTCCACCAACTTCAGCTGGCGCGGTCTGTACGTGCAGGCCAACAACGCCCTGGTGGTGCAGGGCGAGACGGCGTTGCGGCTGTTCCAGGCGGCGTTTGCCCAGTACTGGGCCAGCAGCTCGGCCAAGGACTTCGGCGCCCAGCCGCCTGCGCAATGGCACGACCTGGGCCTGGACAACATCGATGCGCAGGTGACGTTCTCGCCCCACGCCCTGGACAACGCGGCGCTGGCCGGGGTGGGCAGCGACATTGCCACCACCGGCTCCAGCCTGTTGTTCTCGCTGGCCTTCCTGTACCAGACCCGCGGGCCGATCCAGGCGGCGATCAAGCAGGTGGCGGCCAACCCCGCCATCTTTGTCTATGGCATTTCCGACCGGCACATGCAGGAGGGCCTGGACGTGCTGCTGCCCGGCGGCGACAGCGCCATCCTGCACGCTGCGGCCCTGAACAAGAACATCCCGGCGCCGTTCCAGGCCGAGCCCACCGGCCTGATCGGCGGCGCCGGGGTGCGTCTGCACCACAAGTTCGTGGTCATCGATTTCGACAAGCCCACGGCGCGGGTGTACATGGGGTCGTACAACTTTGCCGACGCCGCCGACCGCAGCAATGGCGAAAACCTGCTGCTGATCCGTGATCGCCGGGTGGCGGTGGCCTACATGGTGGAGGCGGTGCGCCTGCTCGACCACTATCACTTCCGCGTCGCCCAGGAAAGCGTCAAGGCCGGCACGCGCACGGCGCTGACCTTGCAGCGGCCAGGTCCGACCCCCTGGTGGCAGGAGGACTACAGCGACCCGCGCAAAATCCAGGATCGCTTGCTGTTCGCCTGATCCTTATCCCCTGGCGGACAACCTGTAGCGCCCAGCTCCCAATCGGCCGGCGCGTCCCTAGGCGCGCAGGCTGACGGCGGCTACCCTCTGGGGCATTACCTGAGATTGCCTGCGGAGCGCTGCATGTCGTTGCCTGATTCACCCGTTGTCGTACGTTCCCCTGTGCGCGCCAACCTGGCGCTGGCCGCCGTGGTGGTGTTGACCGGCATTGGCGCCGGCCTGGGCGGCATGTTGCTGGCGCTGCTGCTGCACGGCATCCAGCACCTGGCCTACGGCTACAGCCAGGATCACCTGGTGGGTCATGAAAGCTTCCTGCTCGGCGTCACGGCTGCCTCGCCCGAGCGCCGGGTGGCGGCGCTGACGCTGTGTGGCGTGGTGGCAGGGCTGGGCTGGTGGCTGCTGTACCGCTACGGCAGGCCCCTGGTCAGCATCAAGAAGGCGGTCGGCAACGCCGAGGCGCGCATGCCCGGCAAGGAAACCCTGGCGCACCTGCTGCTGCAGATCGTTACCGTAGCGCTGGGCTCGCCCCTGGGCCGTGAAGTGGCGCCGCGCGAACTGGGCTCGCTGATTGCCGATCGGCTGTCGCGCTACAGCGGCCTGGACGCCGACACGCGTCGGCTGATGATTGCCTGTGGAGCCGGTGCGGGTCTGGCGGCGGTGTACAACGTGCCGCTGGGTGGCGCGGTGTTCGTGCTGGAAGTGCTGGTGGCACGCTTCGCCTGGCGTGAGGCAATCATTGCCCTGGCCACTTCGGCCATCGGTGCTTCGGTGGCCTGGATAGGTCTGGGTGCGGAGGCGCAGTACACGGTGCCGGCGTTTGTCGTCAGCCCTGACCTGATGACGTGGGCGGTGCTGTGCGGGCCGCTGTTCGGGCTGGCTGCCTACGGTTTCGTGCGCCTGACGGGGGCGGCGCGTGAGCGGGCGGCGCGCGGTTGGCAGCTGCCAGTGCTGTCGTTGCTCAACTTCATGCTGATCGGCTGCCTGGCCATCTACCTGCCGCAGGTGCTGGGCAACGGCAAAGGCCCGGCGCAGTTGGGCTTTGACGATCAGTTGACCATCGGCCTGGCGGCGCTGTTACTGGTGGCCAAGCTGGTGATCACCAGCAGCACCCTGCGTGCGGGCGCGGAGGGCGGGTTGCTGACGCCGGCGCTGGCCTGCGGCGCGTTGCTGGCGGTGATCCTGGGCGGCGGCTGGAGCCTGGTGTGGCCGGGCGTGCCCTTGGGCGCGTTCGCCATCGTCGGTGCGGCGGCCTTCCTGTCATCGTCCATGAGCATGCCGCTGACCGCCATCGTGCTGGTGGTGGAGTTCACCCGCATCGACCACGACTTCCTGGTGCCGATCATTCTGGCGGTGGTGGGCTCGGTGTGCGTCAGTCGGCTATGTGCGCGGCTGGGCTGATCAGCCCTTGTCGCAGTCGCCGCCCAGACGGGTGTAGTTGAGCTCGTGCTGCACGCCCTTGCTGTCGATGTAGGTCATGTGGCCTTGTACCGGGCCGCACTGGTCGCCGCCGCTGTTCATGCGTACCACCTTGGCGATGTCCAGGTCTTGGGAATAGTCGTAACCGTTGGTTTGCGCGCTGGCTTGTGCGGGCGCCGCGTCGTCGGCGCGGGCGAACGAGGTAAAGGCGGCCAACAGGGTCAGTGCGAGTGCGATCAGGTATTTCATCAGTGAGCCCTCCATTCGGGTATGGGCGCCATTTTACGAAGGCGCCCACCCCCGTTTGAAATGGAGGGTGTCGATAGCGGGCATCAGCCAAAGTGATGCGCTAACCCTGTAGCAGCGGCCGTAGGCCGCGTCACAGGCACCGCAGTGTGTCAGGGGTATCGCTGGATGGTGTTCAGCGCACCATAGCGGTTGAAACAGGCACTCCCCGCTGCGACCACAAGCTCAACCCATAAAACAACCCACCTCCGAGAAAACACCCGGTAAACCAGGCAAAGTTGGCCATAGGCTTGAACCACGGAATAAAGGTAAAGCACAGCCCCGCCAGCGCAGCCACCACCAGCGCCTGCACCGCCACCCAGTTCACCCCGTTGCTGTACCAGTAACGCCCCGTCGGTCCATCATTGAACAGCGCATCCACGTCGATCTGCTGGCGCTTGATCAGGTAATAGTCCACCAGCAGGATGCCGAACAGCGGCCCAATGCACGCCGCCAGCACGTCGAGGGTGTAGTGAATCACCTCAGGGTTGTTGAACAGGTTCCACGGCGTGATGAACACCGACAGTACGGCGGCGATCATGCCGCCCATGCGCCAGCTGATGCGGCTGGGCGAGACGTTGGCGAAATCGAACGCCGGGGACACGAAGTTGGCGACGATGTTGATGCCCACCGTGGCGGTGACGAAGGTGAAGGCGCCCAGCAGCACTGCCGTGGTGTTGTCGATGCGGGCGACGGTGGCGATGGGGTCGTGAATCATTTCGCCGAAGATCGGCAGGGTGCCGGAAACGATCACCACGGTCACCAGGCTGAACGCCAGGAAGTTGATCGGCAGCCCCCAGAAGTTGCCACGGCGCACGTCGCTCATGCTGCGGCAATAGCGGCTGAAGTCACCGAAGTTAAGCGTGGGCCCGGAGAAGTACGACACCACCAGGGCAATGGCCATGACCACCTGGCCCACGGCGGCCCAGCCCGATACGGCTTTTTCGGCCAGGGTGAAGCTGATGTTGCTCCAACCGGCGCGCCACACGATCCAGCCAGCCAGGGCGAACATCACCGCGTATACAGCAGGGCCTGCCCAGTCGATGAAGCGGCGGATCGACTCCATGCCGGTCCAGAACACGAACGCCTGCACCACCCACAGCGACAGGAAGCCGAACCACCCCAGGTACGACAGGCCGGCGAAGGTTACGCTCTGGTACGCCGCCAGCGCCGGGAAGAAACGCAGCACCACGATCACCAGGGCGCTGGACGCCAGGTACGTCTGCACCCCGTACCAGGCCACAGCGATCAGCCCGCGAATCACGGCGGGGATGTTGGCGCCAAACACGCCGAAGGCCAGGCGACAGATAACCGGGTAGGGCACCGCAGCCTGCTGGCTGGGCCGCGCCACCAGGTTGGCGATCACCTGCACGATGCAGATGCCCACCAGCAGCGCGATCAGCACCTGCCAACTGGCCAGGCCGAGGGCGAACAGGCTGGCGGCGAACACGTAGCCACCCACGCTGTGCACGTCGCTCATCCAGAAAGCGAAGATGTTGTACCAGCTCCACGTTTGCGGGGTGGGGCCCAGGTCATGGTTGTACAGGCGCGGGCTGTAGCCGGCCGGAGGTTGGTGTGACATTGCTTGTGTCCCTCGCAACTGTTTTTTGTATACGAGGTGATAGGCAGAATGTGTGCCAAAGGTGATTTTCCGGAAAATCAGGGCCTTGGGTAAAAGGATCGCCGCACGCATGCCCTTTGCCTGTGCGCCAACGCTGAAACCCGGTGCAAAAGCGCGCACCCCGTAGCCGCTGCCGCCAGGCTGCGCTGGTCAGCATGTACACAAAAAATCTCCAGCGAGGCAGGGCCAGCGCAGCCTGGTGGCAGCGGCAACAGGCAAGTGCGCAATATTGTTCAAGACAGGCGCCACGCCCATCTGACACAGTCTTCTCCCGTTTCCCGCCAACTTATAAGAACATGCCTAACACACTTCTCCCGCGCCACGCCTTCCTGCGTGGCGCTGCTGCCATCATGCCGCTGTCGCTCGCCACGGCGCCCTGGGGCCTGCTGGCCGGCTCCATGGCCATCGAGGCCAACCTCACCCCCTGGCAAGGCCAGGGCCTGTCCAGCATCGTCTTCGCCGGCGCGGCGCAACTGGTGGCCATCGGCATGCTCAAGGGCGGCGCCGGGGTGCTGTCGATCCTGCTGACCACGGCGCTGCTGACGTCCCAGCACTTGCTGTACGGCATGAGCATGCGCCCGATGATCGCCGGCCTGCCGGGCCGCTGGCGCGTGGGGCTGGGCTTTCTGCTCACCGATGAACTGTTCGCGCTGACCAGCCGCTACGACCAGCAGACCTTCAGCCGCTGGTACGCCCTGGGCGTGGGCTTGACCTTCTACGTGGCCTGGAACCTGTTCACCCTGGCCGGCATCCTGCTGGGCAGCAGCATCCCCGGTATCGAGCACCTGGGCCTGGACTTTTCCATCGCCGCTACCTTCATTGCCCTGATCACCCCAGTGGTGCGCAATGTGCCGACCGTGGTCTGCGTGGCGGTGTCACTGTTCTGCTCGGTGCTGTTCAGCTACTGGCACTGGGGCTCGGCGCTGGTGCTGTCGGGCTTGGCGGGCATGAGCGCCGGCTTTGTCTGCAACAAACTGCAGGGGGCACGGGCATGATCTGGCTGGTGATTGTCGGCATGGGCGCGCTGGTGTTCCTCAACCGCTATGTGTTCCTGGAGCCGCGCCTGCCGGTGCGCCTGAGCAGCAACGCGCGGCAGTTCCTGGGTTTTGCAGTGCCGGGCATGCTCACGGCCATCTGCGGGCCAATCGTGTTCATGCCCGACAAGCAGTTGAACCTGAACTGGGACAATCCTTACCTGATCAGTTCGTTGGTGGCGGTGGGGCTGGTGGTGTATACGCGCAACACCTTGCTCAGCATGTTGCTGAGCATGGCGTTTTTCTTTGGCCTGCGCTGGTGGCTGTAGGCCTGCTGGTGATCTGAGAGGCTACTTGCCAGTAGCTGTCAGTTCTATCAGTTGTGCGCTGGAACCCCCCGGCGTCTAGTAGGTACCGTATGCACCGGGCAATCCGGCGCAACGTAACGGTTACCACGGAGATCGCGCCATGCCTGTCAACAAGCAGCAAGGGACCGTAAATTGGTTCAGCAGTGAAAGAGGTTTCGGCTTCATTACCTCAAGAGACGATGCCAGTTCGATTTTCGTACCCGGCACCGCGATAATCACCCCTGGTGTCGCAACGCTCACGGAAGGGCAAGCAGTCAAGTTCAATACGAAGGAAGGTCAGAAGGGAATAGAGGCGACTGAAGTAGAGCTGATGTAGCCATACGCCGCTTTTGCTTAAAGGTGGCTATCCGACTACAGCCACCGCTCGCCCCAAACGCGGTGCGTTTCGGGCTCGCCTTGTTGTTTACTTTAACAGTGCTTAGCGCCGATTGATCCCGCGCAGGGTCATCGGCGCAATGCGTCGATGGAACGGCGCCACCGGCAGCATGTAGACCTTGCCCAGCCAGTTATGCGTGCGTACCACCGTGGACAGCACCACGGTGCGCGTGCCGTCCGCCGTCAGTGGCAGGCGCGTCACGGCCAAGAACACGTCCAGGTGCTTGTCCTGGTCGGCCACCAGCACCTCGTCTTCGCTGTTGGCCAGCAGCGTGAAAATCCCCACCCGATCGCCCGGCTGGTAGTCCTCATCCGGCCGCGCCAGGTCGACCCGGGCCAGGCTGCCCAAGTCCTTCAAACCCACGGCTTGCACCAGTTGGTTGCGCAACTTCATCAGGTTGTCGAGCCACGGCGGGGTGGCGGCCAGCATCGTCAGCAGATGGCGCAGCGCGGTGCGCTGCGGGTCGCGAACCTGCACTTGGTGGCAATCGACAAAGTCGGCGCCGGGGGCATGCAGGGCGATGGCGGAGTGGGGCGGGGGTGGGCAGGGGTGGACGAGGGTGTTCATGGCGCTCCTTGCGATCAGGTTGAACGGTGAAAAGATGATCGCACAATCGCCCAGGCGTCCCGATACGAAACGCGCGTGATGATAAATTATTCATTGTGATTACAATTCCATCATACTGCTGCAGCTCGATACTCTATTCTGCACACCGTTGCATTTTTACTCCTCGCACCTCTGGAGCGCCTTCTCATGATGACCACTACGAAAAGCAGATCCGTGACGGCCCATATCCCGGTTCAGTTGGCGGAAAAGATAGATTTGATGGCCGAACGGCTCGAACGGTCCAAGAACTGGATCATCAAGCAGGCGCTGATTGCATGGCTTGATCAGGAAGAAGAACGCAGCCGCCTGACCCGTGAAGCCATGCAAGATGTCGATACCGGAAGGGTGATCGATCATCAGGCTGTGCAAGCGTGGGCCGAGAGTCTTGGTACGGACGCAGTGATGCCGGTGCCGCGTTGATGGTATTGAAATGGACGGAAAAAGGGCTTTCCGACATCGCACGGCTCTACGATTTTCTGGCAACAGTAAACCGGCCGGCTGCAGCCAGAACGGTTCAACAGCTGGTCGCCGCGCCGCAAACCTTGCTGTCAAATCCCCGAATCGGGGAGCGCCTAGAAGAGTTCGATCCGCGGGAGGTTCGGCGCCTTCTGATTGGCAATTATGAGATGCGTTACGAGATTCAGACGCCGACGGTCTATGTGCTGCGTGTATGGCACTCCCGAGAAGACCATTAGGCTGTTGCCCACCGCTGCCTGCGCGCAAGCATGTAGCCGCTGCCGCCAGGCTGCGCTGGCCCTGATGTGCGCTGAATACTATGAGTGCACTCAGGGGCCAGCGCAGCCTGGCGGCAGCGGCAGCGGCAGCGGCTACGGCGTCAGGTCGGGCGGTTGATGATGGCGGCGAACTGGCGGGCGAACTGGGCCTGGGACACGCCGGTCACGTAGTCGACCTTGCGCGAACCGTGGGCCTTCACCCGCAACTGACCGCAGTGATTGTCCTGTTCGGTCTGCTCGACGTCCACCGCCAGGTACTCGCTCAACGTCCGGTTGGCCGTCACGGCCCCGGTCATCAGCAAGGTCGCCAACGGGTCGAAGATGGGCACCGGCAGGTTGCCTTCGGCATTGTCCCCGGTCTTTTTCTTGAACACGTTGCTGACCAAAGTAGCGACCGGGTCGGTGGCGGTGATGGTGGTGACGTAGCTGGGGTCGAGGATGACGTGGTTGCAGGCGTCCAGCGGCACCAGGGTGACGGGGATGTCGGACTGCAACACCTGGTCGGCGGCCAGCGGGTCGACGAACACGTTCCATTCGGCATAGTGGTTGCTGCTGTAGCGGCTGCCCTGGTCCCAGGCGGGCAGGGCGTTGTTGAGCGCGGCCACGTTGCCGTCCACGTGCACCGCGCCGGCCATGGCGACGATGCGCTCGATTTTGGCCAGGTCGCTGGCGGCCGGCTTCAGGGCCAGCAGTTTGGCCAGGGTGGTGAAGCCGCCCAGGGACAGGATCGTGACCTTGTCGGTGCTGGCCGTGAGGGTGTCGTGCAGCAGTTCCCAGGCGGGTTTGACGGACACCTCTGGCAGCTGCGCCGGGTTGAGGGTGCCGATCAGGCCCATGATGTCGTTCATGTCGCTTTTGAACGGCTGCGGGAACAGGTTGTTCAGGCTCAGGGGGATGTCGGTGCCGCGCCCCAGCGGCACGTGGTGGTGCCCGCCGATGCCCAGCAGATGCTGGGCGATCAGCAGCCCCCATCCCAGGTTGGTTTCGCCGCAGCCGGTCACGGTCAGGCCGATGATCTCGACGCTGGGGTCTTTCATCAGGTAGGCGATCGACAGCACGTCGTCCCAGCCCATGTCCGAATCGATGAATACCTTTTTCTTCATGGTTACGCTCCTTCGTGGTCCAGTGAAAGGTGGCCATCATGATAGATCACGGCCTGGCCCAGCCAGGCGCTGTCGACCTGGGGCAGTACCGCCGACGGGGTGCGCAGTTCGCGCAGCAAGGTGGCGCCGTGGGACAGGCGGCCGCCCATGCGCGCGATCACGGCGCGGGCCTGGCGGTAGTGCGCATGGCGGCCAGGGTCCAGGGTGTGTTCGAGCAATATGTCCTGGCCCAGGATGCCACGCACCTGGCCGGGGTAGATCATGAAACCGGTGGCCTGTTCGCGGCCCTCGTTGCCGTCCTGCCAGAAGCTGCCCTGGCGCTCGCGCACGTGGGGGTGCGGCGCGAACCAGTGGTCGCGGTCGGCGGCAGGCAGGCTGTGGTGCAGTTTGAAAAACAGGCGCATCAGGTTGTCGCGGTACCATTCACGCACTTGCAGGTAGTAGCCGCGCAAGCCCGGCAGCCCCAGGCGGTGGGCCAGGTGAATGGCAGCGGGCCAGGCGGGGAAGGCTTGCAGTGGCAAGTCGGTGGCAGGCGGCCGGGGCGCGGCCGGGTCGGTCTCCCAGGGCAGGCGATGGGGGCTGTGGCTGAGGTCACCATAAGCCGTGGCGGGGTTGCCCAGCCACGCGCCGCCGCTGCTGGCCAGCGCCGTGCCAATGCACAGGTTGCCTTGCACCACGAACACATAGAAGCGGCTGAACCAATCCGCCAGCACCTGGCCCGAGGCGCCCTGCAGGCTGTCCAATTCGCGCTCGAAACGGCGCAGCCCCGGCTCCAGATGCTGCAAGTGCGCGCGGGCCTGACGCTGCATGCGCAGGAACAGGGGCAGGCTGCGCAGCACCCGGCCAGGGCGCAGGGGCAGGTGCGGGGTGGCGCCGCCCACTTCGTCACCGTAGCGGCTCGACGGCAGCCCCCAGTCGGCCAGGCGTGCCAGGAACAGGTCGTTGTTGATGTAGGAAGCATTGCCGAACAGCGCGGTGAAGGGCTCGTTGTCCTCCAGCACCCGGGTGTCCCAGCGCGCCATGATCGCCGGGATGCTGGCGGCGGCGCGGCGCTGTGCGTACTCGACAAGGCGGCTGGGCTGCGGCGGCAGGATCTCGGCGATGTTGGCGGCGGTGAGGTGGCGACGCCAGCCGTAGTCGGTCACTGGGCGGTATTGCAGCAGCCACAGTTGCGCGCCGTCCCAGGCCCATTCGATGTCGCCCGGCACGTAGTGGAAAACCCGCAGCACTTCCTGCAGGAAGGCCCACAGCTGCGCCGGCTCGAGGCCGTGCCCTGCGTTGAATGGGCCATTCGACCAGCCACCGTCCAGGCGCGACAGGGTGGCCCGTTGCGGGGTGCGCTGCCCGTCGGCCAGGCCTTCCAGGTGACCGTCCACCCATTCCACTTCCACGGCCAGGTGGCGGGTGAAGGCGATGCCTGAGACCTGCGGTTCGATGAACCGCTGCACCACGACCTCCTCGACACCCTCGGCGACCAGTTGGTCTATACGCATGGCCACCTGGCTGGCGGCTTCGCGCAGAAAGGTGGTGCTGAGCCCGGCATTGGCGCTGTCAGCCTGGTCTTCGGCATGGCTTGAAGAACGCACGGCCCACAGGGCGTCCGGGTGCGTGGCCAGCCAGTTTTCCAACCGCGGATCGTTGCCGCAGGTCACGCTCAAGGCCGGCGGCACCGGCAGGCCGGCCATGTGCGCCAGGCGCAGGCGGCCGCCCTTGGTGTGGGCGATAAAACCGGCGGTGGGCGCTTCCAGCGCCTGGCAGAAGGCGGCGGGCGTGTCGATCCACGGGTAGTGGCCCCAGCCGGGGACCAGGCTGACGATCAGGTCGGCGCGGGCCAGGATCGCCGACCAGGCAGCGGCCTGCTCGATGTTCAGCACCTTGTCCTGATCACCCCAGATCAACTCGATGGGGTCGCTGATCCATTCCAGCAGTGGCAAGGCGGTGTCGGCGCGAACCATGTCCCAGTAGGGCACGAAGGCTCGGCAGCGTCGGTAGCCGTCGCCCATGCGCTGGTAATGCGCGGCGGGCCAGTTCTGGCTCGAGAACTTGCGGGCGAACCAGGCCGGCCGATGCGACAGCGCCCAGTGGATGGCCTTGCGGATCGGCATCGGCGACATCAGCGCCGGCAACCGCCGACGCCACAGGAAGGCGCCCACCGGTGCCAGCAGCACGGTGCGGCTGAAGTGGCCGGGCCGGCGCTGCAAGGCGTGCAGCACGATCAGCGCATTGACGCCCACGGCAAAAATCGCGCTGCCGGGTTGGGTCATGGCCAACAACGCCTCGGCGTAGGCGGGCAGGTCTTCGCAGGGCGGCTGCGGATTGTCGCCGAACCCGGGCAATTCCACCGGCACAGGGCGGTAGTGGGCGAAATGCGGCAGGGCATCGTCCCACCACTGGGCGGCGCTGCCGTTGCCGGCCAGCAGATACAGGACCGGTTTGTTCATGGCTGCACCGCGCGGCGGTCATTCAGCATCAACCACAGCAGCGGCGGCACCAGGGCCAGCAGCGCCAGGCCGTCGACCAGCACATTGACCCAGACCCCGGCACTGGCCGACAGCCAGATGTCCTGCGGGCCCCACACCAGTATCCCCAGCAGCAGCCAGCCCCAGGCTGCGGCGCTGCGCAGGCGCTGGCCCAGGTGGGTGAGGGCGAGCATGCCGATGCCGTAGCTTTGCAGGGTGGCGCCGAACAGCGCGAACCACCAGCGTTGCTGGGTGGCGGCTTCAGCCGGTACGGGAGTGGTCCAGAAGGCGTTGTCGACCCAGTGCAGGTAGAAACCCAGGCCGTCGGACCAGGTCAACAGCAGGCCGCCCAGGATGTGCCCGGCAACCAGCAGGTACAACCAGATGATCAGTGTCAGGCGGGTGCGGGCGGGGGTGGCGAAGAGCGAGCGAAACATTCCATGTCCTGCGCTTAAGAGGTGGCGCGAGCATGAAGGCAAGGGTTGCGCAGTGTCAATGTAGCCGCTGCCGCAGGCTGCGCTGGCCCTGATGTGCACTGCAGATTTCCAGCGTACATGAGGGCCAGCGCAGCCTGCGGCAGCGGCTACAGGGCGTCAGAGAATAAAGCGCGCCACCTTGCCATTCAGGTCACTGGCATGCTCCTGCAACGACCGCGACTGCTTCTCGGCATCCAGCGAACCTTCCACCAAGTCCTCGCCCAGCGACTTGATGGTGACCACGTTGCGGGTAATCTCCTCGGTTACCGACGACTGCTCCTCGGCCGCCGACGCAATCTGCTGCGACATGCCGGAGATTTCACTGGCGGCCTCGGTGATTTCCTCCAGCGACGCATAGGCCTGCTGCGCGTCGGCGACGCTGCGCTGGGCCAGGTCCGAGCTGTTGCTCATGCGCGCCACCGCATCACCGGTGATGCGCTGGATATTGCTGACCGTGGCCTGGATCGACTTGGTCGATTCCTGAGTGCGCTGGGACAGCATGCGCACCTCGTCGGCCACCACCGCGAAGCCGCGGCCGTGCTCGCCGGCGCGGGCCGCTTCGATGGCCGCGTTGAGGGCCAGCAGGTTGGTCTGCTCAGCCACGGCCTGGATGCTGGTGAGCACGCTGGTGATGGACTGCGAATAGTCGCTCAGCTCGTTGACCACCTGGGCGGCGGCGCTGATTTCGCTGGACAGGTCGACGATCGAACCCTGGGTCTTGCGCACCAGCTCCAGGCCCTTGAGGCTGCTGACCGACGATTGTTCGGCGGAGGCGGCGGTGCGCTCGGCGTTGCCGGCGATTTCCTGGGTGGCCGAGGCCATCTCGGTGACGGCGGTGGCCACCAGGGTCAGTTCCTGTTGCAGGCGCTCCAGGCTCTTGGCCGAATCGCTGCTGCGGTGCAGCACGCTGGTGGACTCCTGGCCGATCTCCACGGCCTGGTGGCGCACGTGGCCGATCAGGGTGTGCAGGCTGCCGACGAACTGGTTGAAATGGCGGCCCAGATCGCCCACTTCGTCATCGGACTGCTGGGCGATGCGCTGGGTCAGGTCGCCGTCGCCGCTGGCGATCACCTGCAGGCCACGGGACATGGCGCCCAGCGGACGCAACAGCCACACGCACAGGGCGTTGACAACCAGCAGCGACAGAATCAGGATGCCCACCAGGGTGCCCAGCGCCACCCACAGGCTGCGGTGCAGCGGGGCCAGCAGCAGGTCGTTGTCCAGCACCAGCACCAGTTTTTCGTGCTGGTGTTCGATGGGGATCACGTACAGGCGCTGGCCTTGATCGTTGAGCAGGAACTGCACGCCGTCGCTGGCGGCCAGGGACTGCAGGGCACTGCTGGTCAGCGCCGGGTAGAGGCTGTCGACCGGCTTGTCCAGGGCGTTCTTGTCGTTATGGCCGAGGATGATGCCGTCGTGGTCGACGAAGAATGCCGAGCCGTTGCCCGGCAGCTTGATCTGTTTGAGCTGGCTGAGAATCTCGCTCATGCTCACGTCCGCGCCCAGCACCCCCAGGGTGGCGCCGTTGCGGGTCAGCACCTTGCCCAGCGACAGCACGAAGCTCTGGGTAGCCGCCGCCACCGACGGGGTGGAGAAGTACACGTCGTTGGGCGCCAGCAGCGCCTGCTGATACCACTTCCACTTGCGCGGGTCGTTGTTGTCGGGCGGCAGGGTGGCGCCATTGGCGTTGATCTGGCTGCCATCGGGGCGGGCCAGGAACACGTTGTCGAACCCCCCGGATACCTTGGCCTGCTGCAGTTGCGCCAGCAGCGTATCGTCGCCGGCACCGGCCACCACCGAGGCCATAGCCATCTGTTTGCTGGTCAGCCAGTAGTTGACGTTGGCGGCGAACACTTTGCCGGTGTTGCTGACTTGCTGGGCGATGCCGGTTTCGATGTTGTCACGGCTCTCGACGTAGTGCAGCGCGGTCAGGCTGCAGCCAACCAGCAGCAGCGCGACGCTGGCCGACAGGGCCAGTTTTTTACCTAGGGTCAACTTCATAAAACACCTTGCTTGGGCAGTGCGAACGTAAATGCGAAGCGCATTCAGGGGCTCGTTAGCTAGCTATCGGCACAGCGTGGAAGGACTGAAGGGCGTTGGTCGGACTTTTTGTAACCGGTTTCAGGGGGCAGGCGACGCAACACCATCGCCCGGTCCCACATTTTGCAACGCACCATGGCCTGCCTGCGTCGCACCAGGTGTCTATCCTTTCAGACTCAAGTGCTCGCACCTGCAAGGACTCACTCATGAAGCCAACCCCTCGCACCCTGATCAGCCGCGAACCCTGGTGGGCGCGCCCACCCGCGCCCGGGCAGGATGAAAGCACCTGCGATTGGGGCTGGCTGGAGATCTATTCGGACCGCACCTTCCGCTTCGACCCCACGCGGCCCACCGACGAGGAAATCCGCAACCGCAAAGGCTGCCGTGTGGCGCAGGATTCATGAACCGCACGCCAGCCATCGCGGCCAAGGCCGGCTCCTACGCCGTCCGTGGTAGGAGCCGGCCTTGGCCGCGATGAAGGCGCCGCAATGGATCAGGCCAAATGCGGCCCCAGCACCAACCGCTCCGCCAGAAAATCGATAAACACCCGCAACTTCGGCAACGGCTGCCGGCTCCCCGGCCACAGCAACGAAAACGTGCCACCCGCCACCAGCCGATCCTCCAGCAAACTGCACAAGCGACCTTCGCGCAGGTACTGGCCCAAGGTGAAGTCCGGCAGGTAGGCAATCCCCAACCCGGCCACCGCCGCGCCAATCAGCGCCTCGATATTGTTGAACGTCAACGTGCCCGGCAACTCCAGCGGCGGCAGGCCTTCGCGACCTTCAAAGGCCCAGGCCTGGAGCTGGCCGTTACTGTGGAATCGATAGAACAGGCAGGCATGCTCACGCAGGTCCTCCGGGCAGGCCGGCACACCACGCTGCGCCAGGTAGTCGGGCGCGGCCACCAGCATGAAGCGAAACTGCCCCAGGCTGCGCGACTTGAGCCGCGAATCCAGCACCTCGCCGCTGCGAATCACCGCGTCCATGCCTTCGGCGATCACGTCGACCATGCGGTCGCTGAAGTCCAGGTCCAGCTCGATCTGTGGGTAGCGCCGGGTGAACTCGGGCAGGATCGGCAGCAGCATGCGGTAGCCCAGCGCCGGCAGGCTGATGCGCAGGCGGCCGTGGGGCACGTCGCGCTGGCGCGACAGTTCGGCCTGGGCTTCTTCCAACTCGCGCACCACGCGGCTGCTGCGGGCGTAGAACAGCTCGCCGGCTTCGGTGAGGCTGATGTGTCGGGTGCTGCGGTTGAGCAGGCGCACGCCCAGGCTGTCTTCCAGGCGGGCAATGCTTTTGCCCACCGCCGAGGCGGAGATGCCCAGGCGTTGGGCGGCGGCGACAAAGCTGCGCAATTCGGCAGCGCGGACGAAGGCGGTCAGGCCGCTGAGGCTTTCCATGGCAACCTTTGCGGACAGTTTGTCCGGTTAGACGGGACGGCTGGCCTGTTTTTCCAGGATTGACGACATCCTATCCTCGGGCCATCGACATTGGCTACAGGACGTTGCACATGACTCCCCCCACTTCCCATTCCGCCCGTTACGGCCTGCTGGCCGTGTGCCTGGCGGCGATCATCCTGCCGTTGAGCTTTTCCGCCGGGGCCATCGCCACCCCCGCCATAGGCCGCGACTTGGGCGGCAGCCCACTGGCGCTGGCATGGATCACCAACGCCTTCATGCTGACCTTCGGCAGCCTGCTGCTGGCGGCCGGGACCCTGGCCGACACCTACGGGCGCCGTCGCCTGTTTGTCGGCGGCGTGGCCTTGTATGTGCTGGTGTCACTGGCCCTGGGCGCTGCGCCCAGCGTGGCGATACTGGACGTGTTGCGCGGGGTGCAGGGCGTTGCTGCGGCGGCCGCCCTGGCCGGTGGCTCGGCGTCCCTGGCTGAATTGTTCGAAGGCAGCGCGCGGACGCGTGCCTACAGCGCCTTGGGCAGCAGTTTTGGCGTGGGCCTGGCGCTGGGGCCGATGCTGTCGGGCTGGCTGATCGGCCAATGGGGCTGGCGCTCGGTGTTCTTTACCGCGGCGTTGATCGGCGTCGTTGCGCTGGTGCTGGGGCGGCGTCACCTGCGCGAGTCCCGCGACCCGCAGGCGGGGCGTCTGGACGTGACGGCCACCGTGCTGTTCACCGCCGCCCTTGGGCTGCTGACGTGGGCCATCATGCAGGTGCCCGTCAGCGGCTGGGCCAGCGTCGACGTCAGCGCCAAGCTGCTGGCGGCACTGCTGTTGCTGGCGGCCTTCGTCGTCGGTCAGCGCCGGGCGACGCGGCCCATGCTGGACCTGAGCCTGTTCCGCTACCCGCGCTTTCTGGGCGTGCAGGTGCTGCCCATCGCCACCTGCTATTGCTTCGTGGTGCTGCTGGTGGCCTTGCCGTTGCGCTTCGTGGGCATCGAGGGCCGCAGCGAGATCGACGCCGGGGTGGCGATGTTGGCGCTGTGTGCACCGATGCTGGTGGTGCCGGGCATTGCCGCCTGGTTGACGCGCGTTGCCAGCGCCGGGCTGATCTGCGCGCTGGGCCTGGCGGTGGCTGCCGTGGGCCTGTGGTGGCTGGGGCGCCTGCAAGCAGACGCCAGCGCGGCGGCCTGGGTGGCGCCGATGCTGGTGATCGGTATCGGCACCGGCTTGCCTTGGGGGCTGATGGATGGCTTGTCGGTGAGCGTGGTGCCCAAGGAGCGCGCGGGCATGGCCACCGGGATTTTCAGCACCACGCGGGTGGCGGGCGAGGGCATTGCCCTGGCCATTGTCACGGCGCTGAGCAGCAGCCTGATCGCTCACCAACTGAACCTGGCACTGCCCCCATTGGCCTCGCTGCCACTCACCCAAGTCGCACAGTACCTGGGGGCAGGGGAGTTGGACCAGGCGGCCACGCTGGTGCCACAGGTGCCGCGCGCGGTGCTGACCCAGGCGGTGGCCCACGCCTTCACTGAGCTGACCTGGGTATTGGCAGCCATCACCCTGGTCTTGGCCGCCGTGGTGCTGGTATTTCTGGGCGAGCGCCATCTGGAACCCAGGTCGCAGCCCCTTGCCGCAGAATCGGAGTGAACCCTGGCGGACGGCGGGCGGTCACTTGACTGTTGCCATCGATCCGACAAGGAGTCCGCCCATGCGACCTTTGCACTTTACCAGCCTGACCTGCGCCGCCCTGCTGGTGGCCGCCTGTTCCAGCCAGCCACCGGCCATGTGGGGCGCCAACGACGCCGCCAACCGCCCGGCCTTGCCGCCCGACCAGGCCTACCCGGAACTGTTCGAAGCGGTGCAGCGCGACCAGGTGTTCAGCGACCAGAAACACTTCGTCGACGCCTTGCCCAAACGCGACCCCGCCAAGATCCGCGCCGACTACCTGGCCCAGCGCGAGCGTTCGGGTTTCGACCTGAAAACCTTCGTCACCGCCAACTTCATCGAGTCCGGCGAGGCCGACAGCCCGGCGCCCAAACCCGGTGCGCCGATCAAGGAACACATCGACAAGCTGTGGCCGGTGCTCAGCCGCAGCTACGACCAGGTGCCGCAGTACAGCAGCCTACTGCCGTTGCCCCAGCCCTACGTAGTGCCGGGCGGGCGCTTCCGGGAGATGTACTACTGGGATTCCTACTTCACCATGCTGGGCCTGGAGCAGAGCGGTGACAAAGCCCAGGTGCGGCAGATGGTCGACAACTTCGCCTACATGATCGACACCTACGGGCACATTCCCAACGGTAACCGCACCTACTACCTGAGCCGCTCGCAGCCGCCGTTTTTCGCCTACATGGTGGACCTGGAGGCGCGCATCGAGGGCGACCAGGCCTACGGCCGCTACCTGCCGCAACTGCAGAAGGAATACGCCTACTGGATGGAGGGCGCGCAAAGCCTGCAGGCCGGGCAGGCGCTGCGCCATGTGGTCAAGCTGCCCGACGGCAGCCTGCTCAACCGCTACTGGGACGCCAGCGCCACGCCGCGCCAGGAATCCTGGCTGCAGGACGTGAAAACCGCCGACCAGGCCGCCGGGCGGCCCAAAGAGCAAGTGTGGCGCGACCTGCGCGCCGGCGCCGAAAGCGGCTGGGACTTCAGCTCGCGCTGGCTGGGTGACGGCAAGAGCCTGGCCACCATCCGCACCACGTCCATTGTGCCGGTTGACCTCAACAGCCTGATGTACCACCTGGAAAAAACCATCGCCAAGGCCTGCCAGACCACGGCCGACAGCGCCTGCACCCAGACCTTCGACCAGCGTGCGCAGCAGCGCCAAGCGGCGATTGAGACGCACCTGTGGAACAGCGCCGGTGGCTATTACGTGGACTACGACTGGCGTGCGGCGCAGCAACGCCCGGCCCTGACGGCGGCCACGGTGTTTCCGCTGTACACGGGCCTGGCGTCGTCTGCGCATGCCAAGGCCACCGCCGATGCGGTGCGCGGCGGCTTGCTGCGGCCCGGTGGTATCGCCACCACCCAGGTCACCAATGGTCAGCAGTGGGACGAGCCCAATGGCTGGGCGCCGTTGCAGTGGGTAGCGGTGCAGGGCCTGACCCGGTATCAGGAAACCGGGCTGGCGGCGCAGATCGGCACGCGCTTTCTGCATCAGGTGCAGGATCTGTATAGCGTGCAGAGCAAGTTGGTGGAGAAGTACGACCTGTCCGGGATGGGGCAAGGCGGTGGGGGTGGTGAGTATGAGTTGCAGGATGGGTTCGGGTGGACGAATGGGGTGACTTTGAAGTTGCTGCAGAGGTATGCCGGCGACTATACCGCCGGCAAATAGACCACCCTGTAGCCGCTGCCGCCAGGCTGCGCTGGCCCTTGTGTACGCTGAAGATTTTCAGTGGGGCACAGGGCCAGCGCAGCCTGGCGGCAGCGGCTACGGTCAGTTGGGCAACCGCAACACCGCCCTCAACCCCCCCATCTCACGATTACTCAACGTCAAATCCCCCCCAATCGCCACCGTCAACTGCTGTGCAATCGCCAACCCCAGCCCTGTCCCGCCGGTGTCCCGGTTTCGCGAATTCTCCAGCCTGAAAAACGGCTTGAACACTTCCTCCAGATGCGCCTCGGCAATCCCCGCTCCGTTGTCCAGCACTTCAATAGTCACGCTGCCATCCGCCGCCTGGGTACTGCCCAGGCTCACGTCTCCGGCAAATTTCAACGCGTTGTCCACCAGGTTGGTCAGGATGCGCCGCAGCGCCTGGGGCCGGGTGTCGATCTGCGCCAGGCTATTGCCCGCCAGGCTCACCGGCTGGTTGACGTCCTGGTAGTCGAACACCAGGCTCTGCAGGAAGGCGTCCACGTCGACGCGGCAACTGGCTTCGGTGGCGCCATGCAGGGTACGGGCATAGGCGATGCCTTCGCGCACTAGGTGCTCCATTTCATTGAGGTCGTTGCACAGTTTGTCGCGTTCCACGCCGTCGTCCATGAATTCAGCGCGCAGTTTCATGCGCGTCAGCGGCGTCTGCAGGTCGTGGCTGATGGCGCCTAGCAGTTGCATGCGCTCCTTGAGGTAGGCAGCGATGCGATCCTGCATGGCGTTGAAGGCGGACGCGGCATGGGTGACCTCGCTAGGGCCGCTCTCGTCCAGGCGCTGGCCGCTGCTGTTGGGGTCCAGGGCCTCGGCGGCGCTGGCCAGGCGGGTCAGCGGCCGGGTGGCCATGCGCACGGCCAGCCAGGTGCAGCCCCACACCACCGCCAGTTGGATCAGCAGCATAATTGGCAGCCACTGCGGGATGGGCATCGAGGAGGGGTGTACGTCGATAGTGATCGGCGTGCCATCGTTCAGGCGCAGGTGGGCCTGGAAGGTTTGGCGCGGGTCCACGGTGTGGGTGAAGCGCAAGCCGTGGCTGTTGTTGAGGCCCGTGAGGATGGCCTGGCCGGCGTGGGGCAATTCAGCGATGGGCAGTGGCCGACCGCCGTTGCCGTCGCCCAGCTCGAAGCGATACACCTGGCGCTCCAGGCGCGGTATCCACTCGCCGCGCTGCTCGGCGGGCAGTTGATCGAGGATGGCCACGCCGGTGGCCACGTCGCGCTCCATGGTTTTGTGCATCATCGATTCGGAGCTCAGATAGCGCTCCCAATACTGCGCGCCGAACGACAATCCGTAGGCCAGCACCAGGCCGGCCAAAAAGATCAGCGACAGCCGCGAAGCCAGGGTGCGCGGCCACGGGAACCAGGTCTTCATGCCGGCGCCCCGATCACCTGCACCGGCATGGAGAACACGTAGCCCTCGCTGCGCACGGTCTTGATGTACGCCGGCTCCCGGGCGTCGTCCAGCAGGCGTTGGCGCAGGCGGCTGACCAGCAGGTCGATGGAGCGGTCGAACAGGTCGGCGTCGCGGCCTTGGGTCAGGTTCAGCAACTGGTCGCGGTTGAGCACGCGCTGGGGGTGGTCGAGGAACACTCGCAGCAGCCGGTATTCGGCGCCGCTCAGGGCTACCAGGGTGTCCTGGGCGTCCAGCAGGTGACGGGCGCTGGTGTCCAGGCGCCAACTGCCAAAGGCCAGCAGCCGGCCGGCTTCGGTGACTTGCAGGTTGGGCGGTAGCATGCGGGTGCGGCGCAGCACGGCGTTGATGCGCGCCAGCAGTTCGCGGGCGGCGAAGGGTTTGGTCAGGTAGTCATCGGCGCCCATCTCAAGGCCAATGATGCGGTCGGTCTCATCGTTGCGGGCCGTCAGCATCAACACCGGCACGGCTTTGTACTTGCCGGCGCGCAGTTCGCGGCACAGCAGCAGGCCATCGTCGCCGGGCATCATGATGTCCAGCACGATCAGGTCGATGGGGCCGTCTTCCAGCGCGGCGCGCATTTGCCGGCCATCGCCGGCCACGGTGGTGCGCAGACCGTTCTTTTGCAGGTAGTTGCCCACCAGTTCCCGGATCTCGCGATCGTCGTCGACGATCAGAATGTGGTCCACGTGCTCCATGACTGCTCCTCAAAGGCGGTTGCGCGCATTCTACCCAGCGATGTGCGCTTTGCTCGCCTGGCTTTGTATTGCAGTGTATCTGGTGGCCAATAGATACACAGTGGTGCAAAACCCCTGTTTTACAGGCCCCCCAGGACACATTGCAGATACCCCCAAGGCATTCAATAGCACCACGGCCAGCCAATCACCCTGGCCACCCCGTAGCCAATTGAATGATTGAGGGCAGTACCATGAACATCAAGACCATCAGCGCCATCGCCGTGTTTGCCGCCACCAGCTTCGGCGCCGTCGCAGCGCAAGCCGCTGCCGCGCCGATCCAGGACAGCTACCACTATGGTCAGCACCTGGACGTACAGAAAGTGCTGGCCGACAACGCTGACGACTCGATCACCTGCAAAGTGGTCAGTGCGCACATGACCTACCTGGATTCGCAGCGCCAGGAACACGTGCTCAACTACCGCCGCATGGCCGACGCCTGCAACATGGGCGATTGAATGCCAGCTGAATGATTCGCGGTCCGGCGTAAAGACTCGGTAAAAACGGTTGCCAGGCCAGCGCCAAAGGGGGGATTCTTGCTCCATCACCCAGCCTGGCAGGGATTGACCATGAACCATTCGACTATCGGCCTGATCGCGCTGGTTGTGATTGCGATACTGGGCCCGGCCACCGTGCTCTACGACCTGTTGCGCGACACCGGCGACAAGCGACACGTAGACAAGGAGGAGGGCGGTTCCCTATAGTTGTCAGCCTACTCGTTAGGCTGCTATCTATATGCCCCGTCCCGCTTCAACGTCCAACCCGCGTGCCCCTGTCTGGCTGCTGGTGCTGATCACCATCAGCGGCACGCTGGCCATGCACATGTTCGTCCCGGCGCTGCCGGCCGCCGCCCAGGCGTTGGGCGTGGACAGCGCCGCGATGCAGCGCACCATCAGCATTTACATCCTGGGCCTGGCGTTCGGGCAGCTGGCCTATGGGCCGCTGTCCGACGGCCTGGGGCGCAGGCCCATGCTGTTGGTGGGCTTGAGCCTGTACACCGTGGCCGGGTTTTGCGCCGCCTTTGCCGGCGACCTCCACACCCTGGTGCTGGCGCGGCTGGTCCAGGCCCTGGGCGGTTGCGCGGGGCTGGCCCTGGGCCGGGCGATCGTGCGTGACGGTGCCAAGCTGGACGACGCGGTGCGCGACCTGGCACTGCTCAACCTCATGATGATGATCGGCCCAGGCTTTGCGCCATTGATCGGCTCGCTGATCAGTGAACACCTGGGCTGGCGCGCGATCTTCCTGGTGCTGGCCAGCCTGGGTGCATTGACCTTGTTGTGCACCTGGCGGCTGCTGCCCGAAACCGGCTCGCCCAGCGGCCAGGTCAGCGCCCGTGCGCTGGCGCGTGACTATGGGCATCTGTTGCGCTCACCGGTGTTTCTCGGCTTTGCCGTGGGCGGGGCGTGCATGACCACCGCCATCTACGCCTTTATCGCCGCCGCGCCTTTTATCATCGGCACAGAACTGCATCGCCCGTTGAGCGAGGTGGGCATCTACCTGGGCATGCTGATTGTCGGCATGTCGGTGGGCAATGCCTTGACCCGCCGGCTGATTCGCAGCGTATCGGTAGACCGCTTGTTGCTGGTGGGCGCCGGGCTGAGCATTGCCTCGGCCGCAAGCTTGCTGGCCGTGGTGTGCGCGGGCTGGGTGTCGGTGGCGTGGATGGTCGGGCTGGTCAGCCTGTTTGCCGTGGGCGCTGGCCTTGCCAGCCCGGCGGCGATGAGCCGGGCGTTGAGCGTGGACGCGCACTTGGTGGGCTCGGCTGCGGGTTTGTATGGCTTTGGGCAGATGGCGGTGGGGGCGTTGTGCACCTTTGCCGTAGGCTTTGGCCGCGACCCGGCGTTGGCGGCGGCCGCAGTCTTGAGTAGCGCGGCCCTGCTGGGCCTGGCCGGGTTCAGCGTGGGGATGGCCGCGCGGCGTACCCGCGAGGCCCAGGCCGCGGAATTGGCCGTAGCCGCTGCCGAAGGCTGCGCTGGCCCTGTGCCGCGCTGAAGATCTTCAGGGTTCATACGGGCCAGCGCAGCCTGGCGGCAGCGGCTACGCGCGAGATGGGGAAGTTAGCGGGGAAGTTGGTTTATTATGAAAAAGACTGTTGCGTAAACTGCAATTAAATTACCCGGCGCCCCGTTATTGCGACAGGGCGCCACTGATTCAGATATAGATGAACAACAACACGAACACCGCCACCACCGCCCACTTCTCCGCGTAATAACGGGTACGGTTACGCTTCTTCAGCGCCTTGCCGCGTTCGCGAATGGTGTAGATACGGCTGAACAGTCGGTTGATGCCCCCCGTCTTGTCACCCTCATTATTGGGCGCCGCCGCAGCCGCCATCACCTTGTAGCTGAACCAGCGGTTGAACGCCGTCGCCCAGCGATACTTGAGGGGGCGTTCGATGTCGCAGAACAGGATGATGCGGTTCTGATCCGTCGTGTTCTCGGCGTAATGGATATACGTCTCGTCAAACATCACCGCCTCACCGTCACGCCAGTGGTACGCCTCGCCGTCCACGTTGATGTAGCAGCCTGGATCGTTCGGGGTCTGCAGGCCCAGGTGGTAACGGTAGGAGCCTGCGTAAGGATCACGGTGGCGCACAAGCCGCGAGCCAGGCGGCAGGGCGGCGAACATCGCGGCCTTGACCGAGCCGATGCCGGCCAGCAGTTCGGTGGTACGCGGGCACAGCTCGCTGGCCGAGGGGTGGCTGTCGCCATACCACTTCAGGTAAAAGCGCTTCCAGCCCGTCTTGAAGAACGAATTGAAGCCCACGTCGTCGTAGCCGGCAGAGCGTTTGATCTCGCCCATTTCCATCAGGCGCACGCCTTCTTCGCGGATTTCCTCCCAGTGTTGCTGCAACGGCGCCAGGTCCGGGAAGTCGCGGGTGTCCAAGTACGGTCGCGCCGGTAGTTTGGAAAACAGGTACAGGAAGGCGTTGACCGGGGCAAGGAAACTGGAGTGGTCACTCAACTGCCGGGTGAACTTGTGGCGCACGCGCCCGCGAAAGTGTACGAAGGCAATGGAGCCGAGGAAGAGTGCAAGGATAATGAATTTCATAATGGATCGTGCAAGTAGGACCGAATACCAGAAACCTGGCCGCCATAACGTAGGAAAAGCAGAAGTACAAACAGGGAAACGTCCGGCAGTATAACCGAACATCATGTTCGGGGAACTACTGGGCGAAGGTCGCAAACAGGGTTTCACCAAATGCGGGAGCGCCCGTAGCCGCTGCCGCCAGGCTGCGCTGGCCCTATGCTCCCCTGAACATCGCCAGGGTTCACACCGTCCAGCGCCGCCGATTGCGGCTGCTTGCTGCAAAATAATCATATTAGGTTATGTCTAAAATGAATTTCACAAATGTCGCGGGCGTCGTTAGCTTATAAGCAATGGTTTCTACCAAACGCTTATCTATAACCGATGCTAGGGAGATTGCCTTGCGCACATTCGTGAAAATGGCCGCCGCCGTGCTGGCCACCTCCATCAGCCTGGGCGCCAGCGCCCTGACCCTGACCGTGGGCGACCAGAGCTACAACACCCGCGCAGTGATGGACGCCGCCGGTGTGCTCGACAACCTGCCCTATACCCTGGAATGGAAGCAGTTCACCGCCGGCTCCCCCGTCGCCGAGGCGTTGAACGCCGGCAGCCTCGACCTGGGCCTGCTGGGCGATGCGCCGCCGTTGTTCCTCGGTGCCCTGGGTGCACCGATCAAGGTGATCGCCGTGACCCAACAAAACCTGGACGGTATCGCCATCGTGGTGGGCAAGCATTCGCCGATCAAGACCGTGGCCGACATTCGCGGCAAGCGCGTGGCCATCTGGAAAGGCTCCTGGAGCCAGCAACTGCTGTTCAGCGCCCTGGACAAGGCCGGCGTGCCACGCGATGCCGTGGACATCCGCTACCTCAGCGCCCTCGATGCCTCCCACGCCCTGGACGGCGGTTCCGTGGACGTGATTGCCACGTGGGAGCCCTACGTCACCCAACAGGAACGCCAGGGCGGCCGTGTCATCGCCACGGCTCAAGGGCTGATCCCTGCGCAAAGCTTCGTGGTGGCCAACAACCATTCACGCGAAGAAAAGCGCGCCGCCATCGCCGACTTCCTGCAACGCCTGAAAAAGGCTCGCGAATGGAGCGTCAACGACCCCGCGCACAACGAGGCGTACGCCGACGCCTGGGCCGAACGCACCCGCGCCGACCGCGACATTGCCAGGGCCTGGTTCAGCCGGGCGAAAACCGATGTGGGCCCGGTGACCGAGCGAAACATCGCCGACGCGCAGAAAACCATCGATTTCTTCAGTGGCCTGGGGCTGATCAAGTCCTACCCGGCGGCCAGCCTGTTCGACACCTCGTTCAACGCTGCCGTGCAGCAACCGGCCACCGCCCAGGTTGCGCCGTAACCCGACAAGGATTGTTCCCATGAGCAAACGCACCCTCAAACTCGGCGCCCTGACCATGGGCGTCGGCGGCCCCGGCCGCCACAACCTGTGGCTGGACCCGCAACTGCCGGCCGACGCCAGCGTCAACATCGACTGGTACATCGACATCGCCCGCCAGGCGGAAGCGGCGCTGTTTGACCTGGTGTTCATCGTCGACAGCCAGTTCATCACCCCCGGCTCGCCACCCCATTACCTGAACCGTCTGGAGCCACTGACGCTGCTGTCGGCGCTGGCCGTCAGCACCCGGCATATCGGCCTGGTGGGCACGCTGACCACCTCGTATAACGAGCCGTTCAACGTCGCCCGCCGCCTGGCCTCGCTGGACTTGATCAGCAAGGGCCGCGCCGGCTGGAACGTGGTCACCAGCGGCGACGCCGGCACTGCCGGCAACTACGGCCGCGACGAGCACTACGATTACGACACCCGCTACGGCCGCGCCAAGGAACACGTGCAGGTGGTGCAGGGCCTGTGGCAGTCCTGGGAAGACGACGCCTTCGTGCGCGACCGCAGCACCGGCCGCTATTTCGACCCGGCCAAGCTGCATGCGCTCAACCACAAGGGCGAGCACTTCTCGGTGGTCGGCCCGCTCAACCTGCAGCGCTCGCCCCAGGGCCAACCGGTGATTTTCCAGGCCGGTGACTCGGAGCAGGGCAGGGAACTGGGTGCAGCGATTGCGGACGTGGTGTTCACCCATGCGCCCAGCCTTGAGCAGGGCCAAGCGTTCTACCGCGAGATCAAGGAGCGCGCCCAGCGCCAGGGCCGCGATCCCGAGCAAGTGCTGGTGCTGCCCGGCGCCGAAGTGTTCGTCGCCGACACCGACGAACAGGCCCGGGAACTGGAGCGTCACTACCACGAAACCGACCATAGTTTTGAGCAGGCCCTGCTGGAGTTCGGCCGCTCGTTTGGCTGGCACGACTTCAGCCAGTACGACCTGGACGCGCCGTTCCCGGTGCAGGCGCTGGAAGCCGCCCGCAGCAGCTTCTTCACCGTGGCCAAGCGCATCACCGACAACGCCGTGCGCGACAACCTCACCCTGCGCCAGGCCGTGCAGGCCTCCCGCCAACTGCGCCCCGGCGCCTTCGTCGGCACCGCGCGCACCGTGGCCAGCAAAATGGCCGAATGGTTCGAAGCGCGGGCGGTGGACGGGTTCAATATCTACATCGGCCACCCCGAGCAGTTCCGGCGCTTCACCGAGCAGGTGGTGCCAATTCTGCAAGAGCTGGGTGTGTATCGCACCGAGTACCCCGGCACCACGCTCCGCGAAAACCTGGGCCTGGACATTCCTCGCAATCTGAACTGACCTGTAGCCGCTGCCGCCAGGCTGCGCCGGCCCTGATGTTCACAGCAGATCTCCAGCGAGGCACAGGGCCAGCGCAGCCTGGCGGCAGCGGCTACGTGACCGCGTTAGGCGTTGTCCTTATCAATTGAGTATGAGTGCTGACGTTTTCAATCATATTCACTGGGCAGGCCGGCCCTTAACCTGTCTCCAAGGAAAAATCACTTGGAGAACAGATCGTTATGAACAAGCTCATCACCCTGGCCGCCCTGACCCTTGGCTTCGCCGCAGCCGCCCACGCCGAACCTGCCCAGACTTACCGCTACGGCCAGAAACTGGATATCGCCAAGGTCATCGACGCCGGCGACATCCCTGACGTGTGCGCGGTGGTACCGGTGACCATGACCTACGAAGACAGCCAGGGTCAGCGCCACTCCCTGGTGTACCGCGTGATGGGCAAGGGCTGCTCCAACTAAACAGGCGCTTGCGCTATCCTTGGCCCATGCCCCATGGACCAAGCCCTTCATGAACTTGCGCCACCTGCTGTATTTCAAAACCATCGTCGAGCGTAAATCCATCGCTGCCGCCTCCCAGGAGCTGCACATCGCGCAGCCACCCCTGAGCCAGCACCTCAAGACCCTGGAAGCCGATTACGGCCTGCAACTGTTCGAGCGCCAGGGCCGTGGCCTGCTGGTGACCGAGGCCGGCCAGCACCTGTACCGCCGTGCCTGCGAACTGCTGAACCTGGCCGATGAGATCGACGCCGAAATGCGCGGTCTGGCCCAGGGCGTCAGCGGCAAGGTCAGCATCGGTACCGTGACCTCCGGTGCCGCGTTCCTGGCACGGGTGCTGGGGGAGTTGCGCCAGCAGCTGCCCGGTATTCTGTTCTCTGTCTATCACGCCGAACCTGCCGTGCTGGAGGACATGCTGCAATCCCGGCAGCTGGACTTCGCCCTCAGCCAATGGCCCGTCACCAACCCCCTCTTGCACACTGAACCCTTGCAGCCGCTGACGCTTGCGGCCGTTGAATGCGCGCCTGGGCTATTGCCTGACACGGATGCGTGCAGCCTGGCGGACCTGGCGGCGGTGCCGTTGATTGTGGTGCGCAGGCGCCAGGGGCATGGGTTTTATGAGCGAGTGCAGCAGGCGTTTGCCGATGCCGGTTTGCGGCCGGAGGTGGCCTTCGAGTGCTCGGATATTTCCGCGGCGGTGGCGCTGGCCAAGGCGGGGGTAGGGGTGGCGTTGCTGCCGGTGTGGCCGGGGGATCAGAGTTTGACCGGGTTGCGCCAGCGCCGGGTGGTGGACCTGGCCAGCGACGAGCGTTTGATGCTGACCTGGCTGGCCGAGCGTGACCGCCTGCCGGCGGTGGCTCAGGCGGTGAAAGCGTTTCAGGTGCACTCAGACCGCGTCGCCTGAATCGCGGCCAAGGCCGGCTCCTACAATGCGCCTGTAGGAGCCGACCTTGGTCGCGATGCAGGCGACGCCGTTCAGCGGCCGGGCGCAGGCTGAATCACCACCGTACACGTCGTCCCCGCCGCCAGCAGCATGTCGGCCGGCACATCATCCAGCGCAATGCGCACCGGCACCCGCTGCGCCAACCGCACCCAGTTGAACGTCGGGTTGACGTCAGCCACCAACTCGCGGCTCTCGGGGTTGTCGCGGTCGTAGATGCCGCGCGAGATGCTCTCCACGTGGCCCTTGAGCACTTCACCGCTCATCATCTGCAACTGCGCGGCATCGCCCACGTGCACGTTGGGCAGCTTCGATTCCTCGAAATAGCCATACACCCAGAACGAATGCCGATCGACCACGGCCATCTTCGCTTCGCCCACCTTGGCGTAGTCGCCCGGGTGTACGTTGAGGTTGGTGACGTAGCCGTCAGTGGTGGCCAGCACCTGGGTGCGCGCCAGGTTCAGCTCGGCGGCGGCCAATTGTGCCTGGGCCTGCTGGTAGTCGGCTTGGGCGGAGCTGGCCGTGTTGCCGGCGTCTTCGCGGCTTTCCTTGGACACCACCAGGTTGTCCATGTCGGCGCGGCGGCGGGCATTGGTTTCGCGCATCTGCCAGGTGGCCTTGCGCGAGGCCACCAGGGCCTTGGCCTGGTCGACGGCGACCTGGTAGTGGGCCGGGTCGATGCGCATCAGCACGTCGCCCTTTTTCACCAGTTGGTTGTCGTGCACCGGCACTTCCACCACCACGCCGCTGACGTCCGGCGCCACGTTGATGATGTCGGCGCGCACGCGGCCATCGCGGGTCCAGGGCTGGGCCATGTAGTGGTTCCACAGGGCAGACCCCAGCCAGGCGGCCGCAGCCACCACCAACAGGGTTGCCACCACGCTGAAGAGTTTTTTCATGTCGGCTATCTCAACGGTAGATCGTCAGCGCCAGGGCGCTGAACAGGCAGATAAACAGGCTCAGGCGCACCAGGGGGGCGTGCCAGAAGAATCGGTATACATTCAGGGCAATCAATACCCGGTCCAGCAGCCACATCAGCAGGGTGCTGGCGCCCAGCACCAGCATCAGGGTGGGCAGGTACAGCTCGAGCAAATACAGTTCGCGGGGCATGGTCAGGTCCGGGTCACAGGCAGGCCAACGGCGAGCGCGGGTTGAGCAGGGCGCTGCGGATGAAGTGCAGGTAGGCGGCGCGGGGCTGCGCAGGTTGCTGCGCCAAGGCCTGGTCAAGCGCGCCCAGCGTCTGCTGGTGGTGCGCCAGGCTTGGGCGATCGAACAGGCGGGTCAGCGCCTGGCCGACCTCGGCTGGCACGCCGCCCTGTTCACGCAACTGCACCACGGCGTGGCCCACGTCCTGCACACTCAGCGCCCATTCGAGCATCTGCTGCTGCACCTGCGGACGGGCCGCCGACAGGGTGCTGGCGTGTTGCAGCACGTCGCGGGTGCGGCTTTCGAAGCGTTGACGCAGGTGCTTGAGGCTGCCCTGCACGGCAAAGCCCACTTGCCGACGCAGGTCGCGTTGCAGGTGGCGCCACGCCCAAGGGGCGTTGGTGGGCAGTATCACCGCGCCCGCCACGGCGCACAGGCCGAAGGCGATGATGTTGGCGATGCAGTCGTTGATGAACCCGGACGGGTTATAGACCGTCAGGTTCGCCGGGATCGCGCCCGAGGCAAAGGTGATCAAAAAGCCCAGGCCGATGCCCATGGTCGACATCCGCGTGGTCAGGAATCCGCCGAACAGCAACGCCGGGGCCAGCACGAAGCACAGCAGGGGGAAGCCGTCGATGTGCGGGTACACGAAGAAGTATTCGACAAACCCAAACAGGCTGCTGAGCACCACGCCCAGGCCCATCTGCACGCCCGCCCGCCATGGGTTGGGGGTAGAGGCGGTCAGGCTGATACCCGCTGCGGCGGAGATCATCAGGCTGACGCCGCTGGGCCAGGCGGTGGCCAACCAGAAAGTGGCGGCCAGGGCCACGGTGATGAAACCGCGCAGGCCGGAAGCGGCGCACACCCACAGGTTGGTACGTGGGGTGAAACCCACGGCCCACTGTTCGCGCGGGTGGTAGTGGCTGGCCAGGGAGGTGTGAGTTTGCGCGTAGTCGTGCAGCTCGGCGATCAGGCCGGTCAGCAGTTCGGCGGCGGTGTCCAGGTCTTGCTGGCAAGCCGTGGCGGGCAGGTGTTGCAGGCGCACGGCAGTGTCGGCGGCCAGGCGCTCCAGACGTTCGGCCAACGGCGCGGCGCTGGCGCTGTCCAGAGGCGTGTCGCGATAGTCTTCCAGCAGCGCCACCAGCCCGGCCAGCGCGGGTTGCAGTTCTTGCCAAGCGGCCGGTGCTTCGTGGCGCAGGCGTTCGAGTTGCTGGTACAGCGCGTTGAAGCGCGTGGTGCACTGCATGAATTCACTGTTGAGACGGCTCAGGCGGCCGCTGCGCAAGTGGGTCAGCGGGTCTTCGAACACGGTCACGCTGCGCAGGTTCTCAAGGCCCACGGCCTCGGCCACCAGCCGGCGGTTGTGCTGGGCGAAGTCGCTGGGTGCCAGGCGGCCCTTAAGGCTGTCAGCGGCAAAACCGGCGAACAGGCCCAGGCGCTTGCCGATGGTGGCGCGCAGGGCGGTGCGGCTGCTCTGCGGGAAAATCACCGCCGACACCACGCCGCTGCAAATCACCGCCAGGCCGATTTCCACCGCCCGCCACACCGCTGACAGGTACACATCCTGAGGATGGGCGAGGGCCGGCACGCCAACGATGGCGGCGGTGTAACCGGTGAGCACGAAGGCGTAGGCCTGGAAGTTGCGGTAGCGCGCCGACAGCCCGCAGCACAGGCCCACCCACAGCGCCAGGCAACCCAGGAACACATCACTGTGCTGGCCGAACAGGGCGATCAGGGTAATCACCATCACCAGGCCCAGCAGGGTACCCAGCAGACGCCAGGCACTTTTGGCGATCACCGGGCCGCTTTGCGGCTGCATCACGATGAACACGGTGACCAGGGCGGTGGACGGTTGCGGCAGTTCCAGGCGCAGGGCCACCCAATAGGTCAGGAAGGCCGCCGCCAGCAGCTTGAACAGGTAGATCCAGGTCACGCCATCGCGTTGCGTCCAGGCCCGCAGGGCGGGACGCCAGTCGGTGGCCAGGCTCATGGCTGCTGCTCGCCGCGCAGCAGCGCCAGGCCCGGTTTGGCCGGGGTGGCGCGGGCCGGGTTGGGGCTGTCGCTGCCGGCACGTACGCCGCCGCCCAGGGCAATCACCAGGTTGGCCTGGGTTTGCAGGCGGGTGGCCTGAACTTGCTGTTGGATTTGCTGCTCGTGGAACAGTTGGGTCTGGGCGTTGAGCACTTCCAGGTAGCCGGTCAGGCCACGTTGAAAGGCCATGCGCGCGATGTCGTAACTGCGTTGGGCGTCGGCCACGCCTTGGGTGGCTAGGGCGGCCTGGTTGTCCATGGACTGGCGACGGATCAGCTGGTCGCTGATGTCCTTGAGGGCCTGTACCAAGGTCTGGTTGTACTGGGCCACGGCCAGGTCATAGCCGGCAGACGCAGCGCCCAGCTGACCGCGCAGGCGGCCACCGTCGAAGATCGGCAGGCTCAGGGCCGGGCCCACGCTGCCGCCCAGCTTGTTGGCGGTGAGGAATTCCAGCACGCCGCCACCGGTACCGCTGAAGCCCAGGCTGGCACTCAGGTCCACGTCGGGGTAGAAGCCGGCGCGCGCCACTTCAATGCCGCGTGCCTGGGCGTTGACCCGCCAGCGGCTGGCGACCACATCGGGACGCTGGCCCAGCAGTTGCGCGGGCAGGTGGGCGGGTAAGGCCAGTGGCGCAGCCAGGGTCAGAGTAGGGCGCTGCAAGGTACGGGCGGCGCCGGGGCCTTTGCCGGCCAGCGCGGCCAGTTGGTTGCCGGTCAGGGCAATGGATTCATTTAGGCTGTCGATCTGACGGCGCGTTTCGGGCAACGAGGTCTGCGCCTGGCTGACCTCCAGTTGCGTGCCGATGCCGTGGTCGAAGCGCTTCTGCGCCAGGTCCAGCACCTGTTGCTGCTGCGCCAGCAGGGCCTTGAGGATGTCGCGCTGGGCGTACTGTTCGGACAGCTGGATGTAGCTGCGCACGATATTGCCCTGCAATTCCAGCTGCGCCGCGCGCTGTTGGGCGGCGCTGGCGTGGGCGTTGTCCAGGGCCTGTTCGGTGGCGCTGGCGTCACGGCCCCACAGGTCCAGGGAATAGCTTAAACCCAGGGCTGCGTTGTTGTCGAAGTTGGTGACGTCGGCCAGCTCGCCCGGGCCGTAGTAGTTGTCGGTGGGCCATTTGTGGCGGGTGATGGAGGCCTTGCCGGTCAGTTGCGGGGCTTCATTGGCCGCTTCGATACCGGCCATGGTCTTGGCCTGGCGCACGCGGGCAGCGGCTTCGGCCAGGGTGGGGCTGTTGCGTTGGGCGTCGTCAATCCAGCTGTTCAACTGGGCGTCACCGTACGCTTGCCACCAGCGGCTGTCAGGCCAGTGGGCGTCGCTGCGCGCCTGAGCAATGGCGGCGTCGGTCTGCAGCTGGTCGGCCGGCATGGGCTGGCTCTGCGGACCGATGCCGTGGGTGCTGATGCAACCACTGATTGTTAACGTTAATGTCAGTACCGCCAGGGGTAGTGCATGCTTGGAAATGAGTTGTTTCACCGCTGGTCAACCCCTGGTGTGCCCGTTGCTTCTGGATAGAAGGGATTTTACCGGTGTGCGGGTGATGCAATAAACGCAACAAAAGATGATTGTTTGTTGTAATTAATTTTATAATCGACGTCCCTGCCAGCGGTGAAACGGCGATGAACATACTCCAGTACATGCGCGCCTTCGTCTGCGTGGCGCAAAGCGGCAGCTTTACTGTGGCGGCCGAACAGATGAACACCACCACCGCCAACCTGTCGCGCGCGGTATCCAACCTGGAAACCCACCTGCGCACGCGGCTGCTCAACCGCACCACCCGGCGCATCGCCATGACCGAGGCGGGCAAGCGCTATTACCACCGCTGCGAAAGCATCCTGGCCTCGGTGGCCGAAGCCGAAGCCGAGGCGGAAGCCACCCAGGACTACGCCGCCGGCAGCCTCAAGGTGCATGCCATGGCGGGTATCGGCATGCATTACGTGATCGAGGCCATGGCCGAGTACCGCGAGCGTTTTCCCGAGGTCAGCTTCGACCTGCACCTGAGTAACCGCGTGCCGGACCTGATCGAGGACGGTTTCGATGTGTCCATCGTGCTGGCGGCGCAGTTGCCGGATTCGGGCTACATCTCCCAGCGGCTGGGCGCCATCTACAGCGTGCTGTGCGCCGCGCCGCGCTACCTGGCACGACGGGGCGCACCGCTGACGCCGGCGGAGCTTGAGCACCATGATTGCCTGTTGATGAGCAGTGTTGCGTACCCGGACAACCGCTGGCAGTTCGAAGGGCCCGACGGGCCGGTGGTGGCGGCATTGCGCGCGTCACCGTTCCAGGTCAATGCCATCGACGCCATGCGCGTGGCGATCCGCAGCGGCATGGGCATTGGCGTGCTGCCCAGTTATTCGGCCATCGACGGGCTGCGCAGTGGCGAGTTGGTGCGGGTGTTGCCGGGGTATCGGTTGCAGCGGCTCAACCTGTACGCGATCTACCCGTCGCGGCTGTATCTGGACGCGAAGATCCGCACCTGGGTGGAGCACCTGCGGGCGTCGTTGCCGCAGGCGCTGGCTGAAGAGGAGAGCGACCTCAATGCGCAGGTGGCGCAGCCCTGACAGCCTGTAGCCGCTGCCGCCAGGCTGCGCTGGCACCTGAGTACGCTGAAAATCTGCAGTGTGGGATAGGGCCAGCGCAGCCTGCGGCAGCGGCTACAGGGGTGCTGTGGGACCGCGCCGCAGCAACGGCGCCAACTGCCACACCCCGAACACCACCTCCATCACGGTAAACGCCAGTATCACCGGGCTCGCCCCCTGCACCACCGCCACGATCTGCCACAGCGCAAACAGCCCCCGCGCCGCGCCGTCATAGGCGCCATGCTCAACCCGCGTGCGCCGCAAGCGCAGCACCGCCCACACCACCACCACGCTGCCCAGCAGGTTGGCCAGCAGCATATGCGCCGGGTCCAGCAGCGGCGCAGGCTTTCCCAGCCCCAAGGCTTCGGACAATTGGCCCAATTGATCAAACAGCCAGGCCATGGTCCACGGCGTCATGAAGGCGCCGGTGGCGAACAGGTCATACCAGGCACTGGCGCGCACCCGGCGCAGGTAACGAGGGGTATCCATTGCGACATACTTCCATAGTGATAGGATCGCCAGGCTAAACCCTGGTGCCAGGTCCAGGGTCAAGGGGGCAGGATGAAAATAGGGCAAGTGGCCAAGGCGGCCGGGGTCAGTTGCGATGCGCTGCGCTTTTACGAGGAGCGCGGGCTGATTCGCGCCACGCGCAGCGCCAACGGTTATCGGCACTACCACCCGGACACGGTGCAGTTGGTGCAGTACATCCGCACCGCGCAGCAGTTGGGCTTCAGCCTGGCCGAGGTGGGCGAGAATCTGCCCAGCCTGTGGCAGGTCAATGATGAGCCGGTGGAGCGCCTGGCCGCGGTGTTCGCGCAGAAACTGGCGGCCATCGACGAACGCATTGCCCAGTTGCAGGGCCTGCGTGCGGCGCTGAGCGCTCGGGCGCAGGCGGTCTGCCCGTTGGCACCGGTGCTTGACGCGACGGCGGAGCGCGGGTGACCCTGCGCCTTTGCCGTTTCACTCTCAAGGATCTTTCATGGCTGACAGCCCCGTACGCATCACGGGCAAGGTACTGCTCTCGGACAACTGGTACCTGCTGAACAAATACACCTTCGACCTGCGCCGCCGCGACGGCAGCTGGCAAACCCAGACCCGCGAGGTCTATGACCGCGGCAACGGCGCTACCATCCTGTTGTACAACCTGGCCAAGCGCACTGTGGTGCTGATCCGCCAGTTCCGCCTGCCCACCTTCCTCAACGGCACCGACGGCTACCTGATCGAGACCGCCGCAGGCCTGCTGGACAACGCCAGCCCCGAGGAGCGCATCCGTCTGGAAGTGGAAGAAGAGACCGGCTACCGGGTCAAGGCCATCGAGAAGATCTACGAGGCCTTCATGAGCCCTGGCGCGGTGACCGAGCGCATCCATTTCTTCATCGGTGAGTATGAAGAGCAGGACCGCATCAGCGATGGCGGCGGCCTGGAAGGCGAGGGCGAGGACATCGAGGTGCTGGAACTGGGCTTTGACGAGGCCCTGGCCATGGTCAGCAATGGCCAGATCAACGACGGCAAGACCATCATGCTGCTGCAGTATCTGGAACTGCGGCTGATGCCTGGCCGCCGCTGAATCGACGTCGCCGCAGCTGCCCTGTAGCAGCTGCCGAAGGCGGCGTCTGGTGCACGCGGTGCGCAAGGTATAACGCGGCGTCTGTGACGCGGCCTGGCGGCCGCTGCTACAGGGGTGGGGTCGCTCCGTCCGTGGTAGGAGCCGGCCTTGGCCGCGATGCAGGCGACGCGGCTCAGCCCTGCAACACCTGCTCACCCGCCCGCCGCGGCAGTTTCACCGCGTCCACCAACGCAATCAGCCCCAGCACCGCGATGCCCAGGAAGGCCACGCGGAAGTCGCTGGGCTGGGCCTGGGCCGCATGGCCCTGGACGCTCATGGACACGCGCAGTAACAGCGCCGCGGCGGCCACGCCCACGCCCATGCCCAACTGGAAAAACATGCTGAACAGGGTCGATGCCTCGCTCATGCGGTCCTTGGGCACGTCGGCAAAGCCGATGGAGTTGTAGCAGGTGAACTGCATCGAGCGTGACAACCCGCCAATGAACAGCACCAGCACCACCAGCGGCCACGGGGTGTCGGCGCTGAACAGTGCACAGGCGGCAATCGACGCCACGCCGATCAGGCCATTGACCAGCAGCACCCGGCGGAAGCCGTAACGGCGCATGGTGGCGGTGGTGAAGGGTTTCATCGCCAGGTTGCCGGCGAACACGGCCAACACCAGGCTACCGGCGTACACCGGCGAGAAACCGAAACCCACCTGGAACAGCAGCGGCAGCAGGAACGGCAAAGCGCTGATCGCCACGCGAAACAGCGAGCCGCCGAAAATGCTGACGCGAAAAGTATCGATGGCCACCGGGCCCAGGGGCAACAGCGGCGTGGGGTGACGGCGGCAGTGCCGGATCGCCAGCACCGCCAGCACGGCGCCCACCACCAGCAGGCCGAAACCGGTGCTCATGTGTTCCGCGCCGCCCAGCCATTCCAGGCCCAGCATGGACGCCGCGCAGGCGCCGGCCAGCAGCAGAAACCCGACGCTGTCGAACGGCCGATTGTGCTCGGCCGTGCCCTTGGGCACCAGCCATAGGGCGCAGGCCAGGGCGATCAGGCCCAGGGGCAGGTTGACGTAGAAAATCCAGGGCCAGGAGGCGTGGGTGACGATCAGGCCACCGAGTGGCGGGCCAAGGATCGGCGCCACCAGGCCGGGCCAGGTGATCACTGCGATCATCTTTACCAGATCTTTTTTCTCGGTGGTGCGCAACACCGCCAGGCGCCCCACGGGCACCATCATCGCGCCGCCGATGCCTTGTAGCACGCGCGCGGCCACGAAGCTTTCCAGGCTCTGGCTCAGGCCGCACCACAGCGAGGCCAGGGTGAACAGGCTGATGGCGCAGGAAAACACCCGGCGGGTGCCGAAGCGATCGGCCACCCAGCCCGACAGCGGGATGAAAATCGCCACCGCCAGCAGGTAGGCGCTGATGCCGATGTTAAGGTCCACCGGGGCTTTGCCGAACTGTCGGGCGATTTCCGGCAGGGCGGTGCTGATGACCGTGGCGTCGAGGTTCTCCATGAAGAACGTCACGGCCACCAGCAGAGCGATCCAGGTGGCGGGCGTGGTGCGGGTAGCGGGCACGGGCGGGTTTCCTTGTGTGGCCGAGTGGCGGACTACCGCATTCTGCCTTTTGGGAAACGTTTTGTAACAGCAAAATTCTCTGTAGCCGCTGCCGCCAGGCTGCGCTGGCCGGTATGAACCCTGAAGATCTGCGGTGAGGCGAAGGGCCAGCGCAGCCTTCGGCAGCGGCTACGCGAATTCCACGCGCTCTGGAATTCGCGTCATCAACACCTTGCCCCCGCGAATCGACACCCGCGCCTTGGCCTGGCGCCTTACCGCCTCATAATCACTCTCGGCATCCATGATCACCAGGTTCGCCGGCCGCCCCACTTCGATCCCGTAACGCTCACCCAGGTTAAGCGTGCGCGCACTATTATCCGTCACCAGATCCAGGCTGCGGGCCAAGTCCTCGAACCCCATCATGTGGCAGATATGCAACCCCGCATCCAGCACCCGCAGGATGTTGCCGTTGCCCAGCGGGTACCACGGGTCCTTGATCGAATCCTGGCCAAAGCACACGTTCATGCCCGCACGATCAATCTCGGCCACGCGGGTCACGCCACGGCGTTTCGGGAAGGTGTCGAAGCGCCCTTGCAGGTGAATGCTCTCGGTAGGGCAGGAGACAAAATTGATCCCCGAGCGCTTGAGCAGGCGGAACAATTTGGAGCAGTAGGCATTGTCGTACGAGCCCATGGCCGTGGTATGGCTGGCAGTGACGCGGCTGCCCATGCCCCGTACCCGGGCCTCTTCGGCCAGCACTTCGAGAAAGCGCGAGTTGGGGTCGTCGGTCTCGTCGCAGTGCACGTCCACCAGGCAGCCGGTGCGCTCGGCCAGGTCCATGAGGAACTTGATCGAGCTGACGCCCTGCTCGCGGGTGTTCTCGAAGTGCGGAATGCCGCCCACCACATCGGCGCCCATCTCGATGGCCTGTTCCATCAGGGCGCGGCCGTTGTCGAACGACTCGATGCCTTCCTGGGGGAACGCGACGATCTGCAGGTCGATCAGGTGCCGGGCTTCTTCACGCACCTCCAGCATGGCCTTGAGCGCGCCCAGGGTGGGGTCGGTGACGTCGATGTGGGTGCGCACGTGCTGGATGCCGTGCTCGGCCAGCATGCGGATGGTGGTGTGGGCGCGCTGCTTGGTGTCTTCGTGGGTGATGGTTTCCTTGCGCTGGCCCCAGCGTTCGATGCCCTCGAACAGCGTGCCGCTCATGTTCCATTCCGGGTCGCCGGCGGTAAGGGTGGCGTCCAGATGGATGTGCGGCTCCACCAGTGGCGCGATCAGCAGTTGGCCACAGGCGTCGATGTCATCGCCGACGGCGGGTTGGGTGTCGGCTTGAAGGGTGATGGCGGTGATGCGCTCGCCTTGCCAGCTCACGGTGAACAGGCCTTGGCGTTTGCGCAGGGTAGCGTTGATGATGTTCATGGGCGGTCCTGTAACTGGGCCTCGGCCATGCGCCATACCAGCAGCGCCACCGAAGCGTTCATGCGAAAAAGGGGATCATCGAGCGACTGCTCGCTGAGTTGTTCGATACGTTGCACGCGCTGGTTCAGGGTGTTGCGGTGGATGCCCAGGCGCTGGGCGGCCTTGAGGCCGTTGCCGTTTTCCTGAAGCAGTGCATCCAGGGTGTGCAGCAGGGTTTGCGGTTGTTTGCGGCCGGTCTCCTGCAGCGGCCCGAGGGTCTGGCGCACGAAGGTGTCGATCACCCGGCGGTCGGGGATAGCCTGCAGCAGGCGCAGCACGCCCAGCTCGTTGAAGTCGCACAGGCCGTGGGCGGGGCGCAGGTGCTCGGCCACTTCCAGCGCCTGGCGCGCCTCGCCCAAGGCCTGGCGGTACTGGCTGGGGTCATGGACCACGGCGGACAGGCCCATGAATAGCGACATCGGTGCGCTCATGCCCAGCAGGTCGCGGTACAGCGGCGCCAGCTGGCTGCGCGGGTCGCCGTCGCCACTGAGCAGCAGCACCAGCAGCTCGCCCTGAATCACCAGTGGCAGTGGCAGCGGACGCTCGCGGTTCCAGGCGTCCAGCTGGTCTTCCAGGGCCTGGCGGCTTTGCTGCAACTGGCGCTCGGCATCAGTGGGCGACTGTTGCTCGAACAGCGCCGCCTGGTTGCACAGGCGCATCACCAATACCCGCCGGGGGCCGTTCAGGGGCAGTTGCAGATGCGCGGCGCGCTGGCGGACGATGGCGATGCTGGGGTAGTCACCGGCCAACAGCTGGCCGAGGATGTCGTGACGGGAACGGCGCACCTGGGCCATTTGCACCAGCGACGTACCGATCAGGTGGGTGACGATGACCATCTTCAGCGCGTAAGGCTGCTCAATCAACGGCAGCCCCAGTTCCTCGGCCAGCGCCACCACCGAGGCGGGGATGCGCTGGATGAAGGCATCGCCGGTAAGGATCACCAGGCCGGCGATGGCGCAGCGGTCGCCCTCGCGCACCAGGCGCAGCAGGTCGGCTTCATCGCGGGCCAGGTTGATGCCGGTAACGAACACCAGTTCGCCGCCCATTACCCAGTCGGCAATGCCGTCGTTTTCCGCCACGTACGACCAGCGCACGCTGCGATGGCACTGACGGGCGCCAGCGCGCAAGGTCATGTCTTCCAGGCCTGGCAGGGCCAGGATCTGTTCCACAGTCAGACTCATAGGTTCTCTTGCAGTTGGTTGCGGCGCTGACCGCTCAGTTGCAGCAGCACCAGGTAGCACGCGGCCGAGGCGCCGATGCCCACCAGCGGGGCGATCCACGGCGAACTGTAGGCCGCCACCGCGCCCACGGCGTAGGCGCCCAGACCGATCAGGTTATAGCGCGGCAGGCGCGCGTCGGCCAGCAAGGGGTACTGGCCGCGATGGCGGCACCAGTAATCGGCCATGATCACCCCGCCAATGGGCGGAATGATCGAGCCCAGCAGAATCAGGAACGGAATCAGCATTTCATACATGCCACCGATGGCCAGTACCACACCCACGGCGGCGGCGATCAGGGTCATGGTGCGCCGGCGTTCGCTGCGCACCAGGTGGCAGGCGGCGGCCGAGACGTTGTAGATGGTCGGGCCCTGAATGGTCCACAGGTTCAGGCACAGCATCACCACGGCGGCGAACGACAGGCCCTGCAGCATCATCACTTCGACGATATCGGCCTGTTGATAGACGATGGCGCACCAGGCGCCGGCGACGATCATCAGGCCGTTGCCCACCAGAAAGCTGAGCACACTGGCAATCACCGCAACGCGGCCACTGCGCGCCAGGCGCGTCCAGTTGGTGGCCTGGGTGGCGCCGCTGGCGAAGGTGCCGAACACCATGGTGATGGCCGCCGAGACGCTCATGCTTTCATGGGGCAGCACGGCGCTCAGGCCCTGCCAGCCGCCGATGGTGCGGGTGGCAATGACCATCGACACCACCAGCAGGATGAACATCAACGGCACCGAAATGCGCGACAGCACGTCCAGGCCCTTGTAACCCACCAGGGCGGTGAGGCAGAAGCCGAAACCGAACAGCACCATCAGCGGCGTGGTCAGCCCTTGGCTCAGGTCCAGCAGTTTCACCAGCACGATGGCCACCGTAGCGGTGCCCCAGGCGTACCAGCCCAGCTCGGCAAAACCCAGCAAAAAGTCGGACAGGCGACTGCCCGCTTCGCCGAAACAGAAGCGGCCCATCAGCACGGTGTTCAGGCCGCTGCGCGAGGCAATCAGGGCCAGGGCGGCGGCGTACAGGGCCAGCAGGCTGTTGCCGATGAAGGCGATCCACAGCATGTCGCTGACCCCGAAGGCCATGCCCAGTTTGCCGCCGGCAAACATGGTGCCGGTGAAGAAGGTGAAACTGAACAGCACCATTGCAATGGACAGCAGGCCCTTGCGGCCCTGTCGTGGGGCTTCGCTCAAGGCAAACTCGCTGGTTGAACTCATTATCAGGCTCCGCAGGCGGTCGTGGTGGGGACGGGCCTTGGCAGAGCAAGTAGCGGGCCAGCGCGCTTGGCGCGGCAAACAGGGCAGGGGGACCGGAGTGGAGTGTTCACAGTGCACAGTATTATCGGTGTTATGGCTTTTATGCTGTGCATCGTGCCTCAAAATGCGGCGTATATGCACCTTTTTGGTAATACGCCATAGCCTTCCTTACGGCGCTGGCCGTGGTAACGTGTGGCCATCAGCGAAAACAAGAAAAAGGGACATCGCGCATGAATGGACAGGAAAAATCGCAACCACCCCGTGGGGCCAGACCGTTTCTGGGGGCAGGTATCTTCCTGCTGACGTTGCAGGTGCTATGCAGTCTGTGCGAGCGCCATCACTGGGGATTGGCGGTGGTGGGGGCGTTGCTGGTGACGGGCATCTGGGGCTACAGCGAGTGGCAAACGGTGCGCCAGCAAAGCACCCAAGGCTGGCAGGCGTAACGCGGTCCGTAGCCGCTGCCGAAGGCTGCGCTGGGCCGTGTGCACACCGGAATCTCCAGGGTTCACACCGGCCAGCGCAGCCTGGCGGCAGCGGCTACAGTTTAGCAGTACTGGTCGATAACCTTGACGTCATGCGCCTGCCGCGCCTGTGGCCATTCGTCTTCCAGGGTATGCAGCACCCGGCCAATGAACTCCCGGTCGGCCGCCGCCTTGCGACCGATGTACCCCTGGCCGCGGCGGTAGGTGCGCAGACGCGCCCGCATGGTCGGTTTGCTTTGCTCGAATTCCGCTTCGCCTGCGTGGCGCGCCATCCCATCGATATGAACTTCGCCCGATTCGCAGACCCACAGGATGTGGTTGTCCAGCGTGTCTTTGCGCGATGCGAACAATTGAGCCAGTTCTTCAATGGTAGGTTGATTGTTCAAGTTCATATGTAAGTCCCCTCAACTGTTATTTCGTCTTGTCGGTGATGAGTTCAAACATGGCCCCCAATCGGCCAATACACTGCGCTGCAAGGCAAACGCCGGTTGCAGATGGCCAGGGATGGGATGTGTGTAGCGTTGATGGAAGCCCACTACAGCAGGGAGGAAGGCGCGACGGATCTGGAACTTCACGGGTGACGGCACTGCAGTCAGCCACAAGTATCATGAGATCGTCTTGCCAGCCTGGTCACCCGATACGGGCAACCTGCCGGTTAGCTTTCATCAATCTGCCTTGTGGGCAGTACACATCACGCAACCAAACGACGGCTTGTCGAGTGGCTTTGAAACCCTTGCCTTGGCTCCCGATCGGGGAGACAGCTTCACTATGCAAGGCGCTGAACGGCGCGTCAACATCTTTTGTAGTGATTTTTTACGGGCACTACATAGTGATTGGCGGCGTGCCGTGTTCATCGGGGTTTGGGGCAAAAGACGGACTGGTTGGCTGAAAAATGACTCGTTAGTCAGCGGGTTGCGGGGCTTTTTCGGGGGCGGGCGGTGCGATGTGGTAGGGCGCGGTGTCGGTGATTTGCACGGACTTGCCGAGCTGGAACGCTGCAAGCATGATGTTGGTCAGCGTCGCGTTGAACGAGGCTACGCCGAGGACGATCGCGATGGTGGCGGTGACGGCGGTGACCAGGATGGTGGTGCGCAGGGAGCTGAAACCGGCGCGCATTTCCACGGCGAGGTCGCCCATTTGGGTGGACATGGCGTCGAGGCGTTTATCGCGTAATTCCTGGCCTTCGTAGAAGCGGCGATCCCGTTCAGCTTGTACGATCATGAAATTATCGATCCGTGCGCTGGTGGCGTCGAACTTTGCGTTGATGGCTTCCAGCCGCGCGTCCATTCGGGTCTCGATGGTTTCAATTTTTGCGTCGAATACGTCACGTGTCACAAACGTCATGAGCCTTTTCCTTGCCGCCTTTGTTGTTGAATGCCCCCACTATACGGCCTCAAACCCGAGAGTCCAGCACCGAACCCCGCCACTTTGTAACTGCCCGTGAGGTCCTTCAGACCCCATGTAAGCCAGAACTTTTTCCCTCGTAAGAGCAGTCCTACAACCTCAGTCCAGCCTCAACCACCGCACATCACTCAGCCCTGCCTCTCGCGCCCTTGCACACAGCATTCCCTGGCCATCGCCCTCGTCCTGAAGCGCCGGGCTGGTGCCTGAGTGCAGCGAGGCGTAATACCAGGCATCGGCGTCGGTCATCACCGTGTCGCGTTGCTCGAAATGGCAAGGACGACCGTGGAGCCGGTAGTGGATGTGAAAACGGTGCAAGCTGTGCATGGCGATAAAACTCCCTGTGTCGGGGCTCAGACATAAGGGCAAAAGGCCAGTTCCCTGGTTTTGGATACATTTCCTCATGATGTGGGTTTGACGCGGCCTGGCGGCCGCTGCTACAAAAACAGCCCTGCAGCCGCTGCCGCAGCCTGCGCTGGCCCACATGGAACATTGTCATGACGACACTTACCCCCGCCCACATGATCGCCAGCAACAAGGAGGCCTGGGACCAGTCCGCCCAGTACCACCGTCAGTCGCCAGCTTGGCAACGCCTGGCCACCCACATCGGTCGCGCCGATTTCTCCTGCCTGGACGCCACCCTCACGCACTGCCTTACAGAGGCCTGCGTGCAAGGGCAGGACGTCATCCAACTGGGCTGCAATAACGGCCGCGAAGTGTTCTCGCTGTTCGCCCTGGGCGCCCGCCGTGGGGTAGGCGTCGACCAATCCAGCGCTTTCCTGCAGCAGGCTCGGGAACTGAACGAGTGCTCGCCACACCCGGCCGAATTCGTCGAAGCCGATATCCATCATCTGCCATCCGCCCTTGAGGGCGCATTCGACGTGGCCGTGATCACCATCGGCGTGCTCAACTGGATGCCCGATCTGAACGCTTTCATGCGCTGCGTGGCCAGTACCCTGCGCCCCGGTGGCCGGCTGGTGATTTACGAAACCCATCCCTTCCTGGAGATGTTCGACCCCGAGGGCGCGGACCCCTTTACCCCAACCGACTCGTATTTCTGTGAGGCGCCACATGTGAACGATACGGCCATCATCTACGAAGGCGAGGCCTCGGCCACTGGCGCGCCGTCCTATTGGCACATCCATACTCTGAGTGACATTTTTACCAGTCTCATCGCCGCCGGCCTGCGCATCAACCAGTTCAAGGAGTTCGCCCACTCCAACCGCGAGGAAGTCTACGATCGCTACGAGCAGCAGGCAGCGCAGTTGCCGATGTGCTACACCTTGACGGCTGTCCGTGCCTGATCCGGGCCCGCGTCAGCCCGGCATTCAAACAACAAGAGGCCACCCCCATGCCCGGTCCGCTGCAGGGTATCAAGGTCCTGGAAATCGGCACGCTGATCGCCGCCCCCTTTGCCGCCCGGCTGATGGCCGAGTTCGGCGCCCAGGTCATCAAGGTCGAGTCCATGGGGCAAGGCGACCCGTTACGCAAATGGCGCAAGCTGCACGAAGGCACGTCCCTGTGGTGGTACCTGCAATCGCGCAACAAACAGTCCCTGGCCCTGAACCTCAAGTCGCCCCAGGGCATCGACATCATCAAACGGTTAGCCGGCGACACCGACGTTATCATCGAAAACCTGCGCCCCGGCGCCCTGGAAAAGCTGGGCCTGGGCTGGGACGTGTTGCATGAGCTGAACCCGAAACTGACGCTGGTGCGCATTTCCGGCTACGGCCAGACCGGTCCCTACCGTGACCGGCCCGGTTTCGGCGCCATCGGCGAGGCAATGGGTGGCATCCGCTACACCACCGGCAGCCCCGATTCGCCACCGGCCCGCGTCGGCGTCAGCCTGGGGGACTCGCTGGCCTCGATGCACGCCGTCATGGGCGCGCTGATGTCGCTGCTGCGCGTCAAGACCGGGCAAGGCGATGGCCAGATCGTCGATGTATCGCTGGTGGAAAGCGTGTTCAACGTGATGGAAAGCCTGGTGCCTGAGTACGATCACCTGGGCCATGTACGTGAACGCAGCGGTGGCGCGCTGCCGGGCATTGCCCCGTCCAACACCTATCCCTCGGCGGACGGCGCATTCGTGGTCATCGCCGGCAACAGCGATCCCATTTTCAAGCGCCTGATGAGCGCCATTGGCCGCGATGACCTGGGTCAGCGGCCCGAGTTTGCCCACAACGACGGCCGTGCGGCGCAAAGCGGGCTTTTGGACCAGGCCATCAGCGATTGGAGCTCGCGCCACAGCGTGGAGCACATCCTCGCTGCGCTGGAGGCGGCTGATGTGCCGGCCGGGCGAATCTATTCAGTGGCCGATATCGTCAACGACCCGCACTACCAGGCCCGCGACATGCTGCTGTCGGCGCAATTGCCAGGCGGTACGCAGGTGAAGATGCCTGGCATCGTGCCCAAACTGTCGGAAACGCCCGGTGAGGTGCGCTGGCAAGGCCCGGCACTGGGTGCCCATACCGATAGCGTGCTGCAGGGCTTGGGGTTGGACGAAGCGCAGATCCGCCGGTTGCGCGAAGCGGGGGTAGTGCAGTGATTGATAACGTATGATTTCGGGGTGTCGGTTTTTTGGCTCTGTTCGTTCCATGGGTGAGTCACATCGTCCAAGTCGACGACTGGTATGGAAAAATGTACGAAAGTACTAAGTGCAATTGAGAACCGCTGCTAACCTCATCTGAGTCCCGATTTGCGTGCCCGCCGTTAGAGCGGCCGTCTGAAGTGCGGGGCACCCCGACAGTGCATCGCCGTGGGTGTACCGACACCGCCGACGCATTGTCATGCGGACGCCTGTCTTGTCGAACCTGCCTGCCTGCTGCCCATCTGGGCGGCACGCGGCTGGCCGCGTGGGCAGTCGCCCACCGCCTTGGGTCACCACTCACATTGGGGAGAGATGGGCATGCAGTACGAAAGTTTCAGTGATGAACAGATCAAGGCGCTGACCGCCTCGATCGATCAACAGGGTTACGCCGTGCTACCCAACTGGGCCAGCGCGGCAGAACTTCAAGAAGTACAGGCGCTGGTCAAGCGCGAGGTAGCCCAGGCCGGCAACCACTACGTGGCGCTGTCAGGGCCTCAGGCGGTGGCCGGCTCGCTGCTGTACGACTGGGGGCGCTCGCCGGTGTTTCTCGACCTGTGCCGACGCATCGTCACCCAGGCCACGGGCCGCGGGGCCAATGACGACGGGCTCTACCAGGTGCTGCGCTGCCTGGTGGGTGATAGCGGGCGGCGCGAATCGATGATCTTCCACTACGACTCGTTCGTGCTGACCACCATCCTGCCGGTATGCATGCCTGAGGGGAACAAGGGCGACCTGTTGATGCTGCCCAGCAAGCGTCCCCTGCGTGGCACCTACGCCATGAACCTGATCGACAAGCTGAAGATCGACAACCGCTGGTCCCAGCGCAATCTGGTCAAGGCCTACGAACGCGGCAGTGACCGTTTCACGCAAATTGCCATGGAGCCGGGCAACATGTACCTGTTCTGGGGGTACCGGTCGCTGCACACCAACCTGCCAGCCGACCCCAATGGCATCCGCGCCACGGCGGTGTTCCATTACGACAATCTGCATGGGGACAGCTCGCTGGCCGGGCGCATTCGCTCCTCGCTGGCGCTGGTCAAACCGCGACGTCGGGCGATGGTGTGAGCGAGGCGGGGCGGTCAGGGGACCAGGCGCTCTTCCAGGCAGTCGCTGCCGCCCATTTCGAATTCGCGACAAATCAGCGGGCGCAGACGGTAGATGCTGCAGCTCATGGTGCGGCGGTCCAGCGCTGCGCACCAGCCGTCGTCCAGGCGTGCCATGGTCTGCGAGCCCCAGTCATCGGTTTCGATGAAGCGTTCGGGCACCCCGGTGTCGGTGATCAGCATCACTTCCAGGCGGCAGCATTTGGCTGCGCAGGTGTCGCAGGTGACGGCGGGATCGGGGTCCGGCAACGCGTGCAGCGTGATCAAGGGCGTGGTCCTGGGTGGGCATGAGCGCAGAGGGTACCGGGTCTGCGGCCATTCACAAAGCGGTGCCAGTGACAGTGGCGTGAATCCCGACCAGTTGCGCAACTGCCCGGCGGATCGCACTTTTTGCCGTTTTGCCCCTCTATACATCGCCTCGCCTGCGGCATCGCCGTGGTTTTTCCCCCTCCCAGGCCCCCAATTGCATGCTTGTCGTATTACCCAGAATGTTGCGCCTGCCGCTGTATGCCCTGACGTTGATGCTGGCGCTGCAAGGTTGCAGCCGCCAGACAGGTCAGGACATCGCCACCCAGATCAGCAACGGCAAACCTGACGAATTTTTCCAGACCAGCGTCGATCGCATGGCCACCCTGGCCATGCACGACAACCTGCAAAGCCTCTACCTGTTGATGAACAAGCTGTACCTGCGCAACCCTGCGCAGTGGAAGCGCTCCGGCTTCCTCGACGCCGCCACCGCCGAGCGCCAGGTGCGTCAGGCCATTGAACAGCAACAGCCTTTGCCGCAATTGGGCGGGCGCAAGGACCTGGCAGCGCTGAGCTACGCCATGAGCCCGGAGTTTCTGGGTGATCGCGTGGGGGCGTTTATCTACGCCATCGGCAGCATGCTGGTGACGGCCCATGGCAACCGGCTGACGTTCTACATGACCGATACGTTGAACCCCACATTCATCAACAACGCGGCGCGCAACATCGAAAAGGCCACCTGGTTGCTCAGCCAGCGCCAGGACGCCCAGGGCGAGCCGTTGCTGTTTTCCAACGCGATTTCGGAGGAGGGCAGTAACCTGAGCTTTGCCACTGAGTTTGGCAAGATAGTGGCGCGCCTGGATCTGGTGGCGCAAATGCTGGATGAGCGATATAGACGTATTGGTCTGAATTACGCGCAGAGCCTGCTGTTCCTGAATTTCCTGCCGGTGCAGTAGCCCAGCCTGTAGCCGCTGCCGCCAGGCTGCGCTGGCCGGTATGAACCCCGGAGATGTCCAGCGAGGCGCAGGGCCAGCGCAGCCTTCGGCAGCGGCTACGGGTGTTACGCCAGCAAACGGGCCGTGCCGTACAGACCGATGGCGAACACGATATGGCCGATCACATTGAGCATGCGCGCCAGCGCAGGCTTGGGTGCGCCGGAGCAGGCGATGCCCACGCCCATGCCCGGCTGCAGGATGAACCAGCCGGCTCCCACGGTGACCAGCCCGACGATCAAGGCCGGGGCGAAGGTAGGCTGCACGGCCCAGCCCAGGCCCCAGATCAGCAACAGCGCGGCAGCGAAGACGCTGCCCGTCACGTAATGCATCAGCCAGCCAATGGCCAGTTCGCCATCCACCGGCGCGGACTTGGCAATCCCGTTTCGATGCACGAACTGCCCCCGCGGCAGCCCTGCAAACCAGCGCCCTACAAAATGCCACGCCGGAATTGGCAAGCCGAACACCTTGTTCAGCAGCAGGTTCCACAGGTCGAGCAGCGCCGTGGCACCCACGCCAAACACAATCGACAGGGCAATGAAATCAAACATCGAAGTATCCTTTCCGTAGGTTCAGTGGCGCCAGACGATATCAGCTTTGCCTGAGTTCAGGTGGCCGCCGCCTTGGGTTTGCGCGCACGCGGGGTGCTGCTTTTGCGGGCTGCAGGCTTGCGCTTCTTCTTCCACGGCGCCCCCCGGCCCGGTGGGCTGGCAGGGCCGCTGATGGTCAGGCTCAGGCCAGCGCAGCGCTCCACCTGACGGCTCATCCAGGCCGATTGTTTGGCCACGAACTCCTCCAGGCTCATCTCGCCGCTCTGCACCATGTCCAGCGCCTGTTCCCAGATGGCCGTGGTGCCGGGGTCGGCAATGGCGCGCGGCACGGCGTCGATCAGGCTGAAGGCGGCGGGCGTGGCGTTGAGGGCCTTGCCGTTCTTGGTCAGGTAACCGCGGTCGATCAGGCCCTGGATGATGCCGGCGCGGGTGGCTTCGGTGCCGATGCCGGTGGTGTCCTTGAGTTTCTGCTTCAGGCGCGGATCGTCCACCAGCTTGGCGACGTTCTTCATGGCCTTGATCAGGTCGCCTTCGGTGAAGGGCTTGGGTGGCTGGGTCCAGAGGTCCTTGAGCTTTACATCGCCGACCTCGTAGGGCTGACCTTCCTGCAGCGCAGGCAAGGCTTGCGGCGCCGGGGCTTCCCGGCCCTTGGCCGGTGTCAGGGCTTCGGGCAATGCGCGGCGCCAGCCAGGTTCGACAATGCGTTTGCCCACGGCGCGCAGGCGTTGGCCGGCGCAATCGAAATCGGCCTGGGTGCGATCATATTCGTGGTTGGGCAGGAACTGCGCCAGGTAACGGGCGCGGATCAGGGTGTAGACCGCCCGTTGTTTACCGGCCAGGCGGCCCAGGTCGGTGCCGGCGGCGGTGGGGATGATGCCATGGTGGGCGCTGACCTTGGCGTCGTTCCAGGCCCGCGAGCGGCGGCTGGGGTCGATGTGCTTCATCAGCTCGGCCAGGGCCGGGTCGGCGCGGCCCAGGGCGGCGATGATCGCCGGTGCCTCGCTGTGCTGGCTATTGGGCAGGTAGCCGCAGTCGCTGCGTGGGTAGGTGATGACCTTGTACTGCTCATACAGCGCCTGGGCGATGTCCAGGGTTTCCTGGGCGCCGAGGCCCAGCTTCTTGGAGCAGACCTCTTGCAGGGTGCCCAGGTCGAAGGGCAACGGCGCTGCTTCGCGCATGCGCTCGGTGCGCAGCTTCACCAACTGTGCGCTGCCGGCGTCCTGGATGGCCTGGGCGGCGGACTGGGCCAGTGCTTGATTCAGGCAGCGGCCTTGATCGTCACACACGTCCTCAGGCGGGCACCATTGTGCGGTGAAGGGCAGGCCGCGCGGGTCCAGCTGCACGTCGATGGCCCAGAACGGCGCCGGCACGAACGCCGCGATGCTGCGATCGCGGTCCACTACCAGGCGCAGCGTCGGCGTCTGCACTCGGCCCACCGGCAGTACGCCCTGGTAGCCGGACTGGCGACCCAGCAAGGTAAACAGGCGGCTCATGTTCATGCCGATCAGCCAGTCCGCCCGCGAGCGGCCCAGGGCCGAATGGTAGAGGCTGAAGGTCTCGGCCCCCGGTTTGAGCGCGGCCAGGGCCTTGCGGATGGAGGCGTCGTCGAGCGCCGACAGCCACAGGCGCTGCACCGGGCCGCGGTAGCGGCAATGCTCCAGCAACTCGCGGGCGATCATCTCGCCCTCGCGGTCGGCGTCGGTGGCGATCACCAACTCCCTGGCTTCGCCCAGCAGGCGCTTGACCGCCTTGAACTGGCTGGCGGTCTTGGGCTTGACCAGCATCTTCCATTTTTCCGGCACGATGGGCAGGTCGGCCAGCACCCAGCGCTTGTAACGCTCGTCGTAGGCATCCGGCGGTGCGGTTTCCAGCAGGTGGCCGATGCACCAAGTCACGGTCACGTCCGTGCCCACCCAGCAGCCGTCCCCACGCCGGTTGGCGCCGAGCACCTTGGCGATATCCTTGGCCTGGGAGGGTTTTTCGCAGAGGTAGAGGCGCATGGCCGTGGTCAGTCTTCAATGGCACAACGAAGCCCATAGAATGAGCAAAACCGCCGCGAGGCGCAAGCAAAACCTGTATCGATATACAGTACGGGCCTGTAGCCGCTGCCGCAGGCTGCGCTGGCCCGCGTGAACCCGGAAAATCTCCAGCGTGGATGAGGGCCAGCGCAGCCTGGCGGCAGCGGCTACGGGCGTGGAGCCAGCTGCAAGCCCTCACACAGCAACACCGCACACCCGCGTGCGTTTGCCCGGCGTTGCTCGGCGCTCACCGGCTCGCGGGCCATCTGGTCGACCATGCCGACAAAACATTTGCCGATCATCTGCGCAGGCACATCACGGCGGAACAGCCCGATCTGCTGCTCCTTGGCGATGTTGTTGCCAATCCAGGTCGCCATACCCGCCTTGGTCTTGGTGCACCCTGGTGGCTGAAAGAAGCCGATCTGCGTCAGGTCCGGGTCCTGCGCCAGAAAATCGAAAAAGCGCAGAAAACTGGTAGCCACGCTGTCCACCAGTTCATCCGCATCCAGCGAGGTCTTGATCAGCATGGTGCTGATCAACGCCTCCAGACGCCGGCGAAATTCACCCACCAGTTCCTCGTACGCCGCTTCCTTGCTCTCGAAGTAGCTATAGAAGGTGGGCTGGGTCAGGCCGCTGGCCTTGACGATGTCGCTGACCTTGGTCTCGTGAAAGCCGCGTCGGGCAAATTCGGCCGCAGCAGCGCGGCGCAGGCGAGCATGGGTCTGCTCGCCTTTGGTAAGAGGAAGCTGGGTAGGCATGACGGCAATACTGCGCTCAGGGAAATTTTACTTGTGAGTAATCTTACTCACGAGTAGCCTTTTCAGGCAAATGCTACTCACGAGTAAGTTTTACCCCTGCGACCTGGAGGTCCACCCATGAAGCTGATCCTGTTTGCCCTGGCCCTGGCGGCGTTCGCCATCGGCACCACCGAGTTCGCGCCCATGGGCCTGTTGCCGGTGATCGCCGATGGTGTCCAAGTGTCGATCCCCACCGCCGGCCTGCTGATCAGCGCCTACGCCATTGGCGTGATGGTGGGTGCGCCGCTGATGACCCTGCTGCTGGCACCGGCCCGGCGCAAGAGCGCGCTGTTGGGCCTGATGGCGATCTTTACCGTCGGCAACCTGTTCTCGGCCGTGGCGCCGGGCTACGACACGCTGCTGCTGTCGCGGGTGTTCACCAGCCTGGCCCATGGCGCCTTCTTCGGCATCGGCTCGGTGGTGGCGGCCAGCCTGGTGCCGGCCGACAAGCGTGCCGGTGCCGTGGCCACCATGTTCATGGGCCTGACCATCGCCAACATCGGCGGGGTCCCGGCGGCCACCTGGCTGGGGCAGACCATCGGCTGGCGCATGGCGTTCGCCGCCACGGCCGGCCTGGGCGCGGTAGCGATGCTGGCGCTGGCCTGCTGGTTGCCCAAGGGTGAAAGCGGTCGCACGCCCGATGTGCGCGCCGAACTGCGTGTGCTGGTGCGCGGACCTGTGCTGCGGGCGTTGCTGACCACGGTGATGGGCGCGGGCGCCATGTTCACGCTCTACACCTACGTGGCCGCCATTCTGCAGAACCTGCTCCACGCCACACCGACCTTTGTCACCTTGATGCTGGTGATGATTGGCATCGGTTTCACGCTGGGCAATTACATCAGCGGCAAGCTGGCGGATCGTTCATTGGAAGGCACATTGGCCGGTTTCCTGCTGTTGCTGGCCGTGCTGATGCTCGGCATCCCCGAGCTGCTGCAAGGCCAGACCAGCGCCACGCTGCTGATGCTGGCGTGGGGCACGGCAAGCTTCGCGGTGATCCCGCCGTTGCAGATGCGCGTGATGCAGGCGGCCCACGATGCGCCGGGGCTGGCCTCGTCGGTGAACATCGGTGCGTTCAACCTGGGCAACGGCCTGGGCGCGGCCGTCGGGGGAGGGGTGCTGACACTGGGCCTGGGCTACGCCTGGATCGCCCCTGCCGGTGGCGTGCTGGCCCTGCTGGGCCTGGTGCTGGTGGCCTACGGTCGCTACGCCGCGCCCGAAGGCGCCGCGCAGTCGGCCTGATTACAGGTTCCAGCGTCGGGACGTCTTGTCCAGGCGCTGGCGCAGGCCTTCCAGGGTGGTCGCGAGTTGCAGCGTCAGCAGGCGGAAACCCTGGGCGTCCTGGCTGTCGGGTACTTGAGCGTGCTCGATCTCCACGCCGCGCTCGACTTTGCGCGCCAGGCGATCCGTGGCGCCGGTTTCCAGGGCGCGGGCCATGGCGATCAACTGACGGTTGATCTGCCGATGCTCGGGGTGCAGCCAGTCGTGCCAATCGCTGTGCTCACGCGGGCGCAGGTTCGACAGCAGTTCCAGGGTGCTCAGGCACAGCCGGAACTGGCCCTGAATCACCTCAAGCTCGGTCAGCGGGATGCGTACCTCCTTGGACACCGACGGCATCAGCGAACGCAACTGCACCATGATCGCGTTGAGTTGCGCGGCCAGTTTCAGGTGCTCGTCATCGGTCACCGAATGCCCGTTGAGAATGCGCCCATAGGCCTTGGCGCAACCGCGCAAGCCCTTGGCCAGGCTGAACCGCCAGGAGTACACCGCGTACAGCGGGATGGCGAACGAAAACGCCAAGGCCAGGACAATGCCGATCAGAATGTCCACCAGCCGCCACAGCCCGTCGCTGATGGGGTTGTCGCCGTGCCCCGCGACAATAAACACCGTGATCGCCGACAGCAGCGCGATATAGCCGCCCTTGCCGATGGCGTGATAGGCAAAGAACCCGCACACCGTCGACATGGCCACGTAGGTGAACCACTGTTGATGCAGGTAATCCTGCTGCACCACCAACAGCAGCCCGATGGCCGCGCCGATCAACGTCCCGTAGGCCCGCTCCAGCGACTTGCGACCGATATTGCCCTGATGCTGCAGGCCGCCGATCACGATCAGCAGCGTCACCGACGCCCATTCGCCATGGGGCAGATTGAGCCCGGTGGTCAGCAGGATCGACGCCAGCAAGCCCACGGCCACGCGGCCGGCGTGGATGTAGCGGGCGTAGAGGTAGCGGCGGTGCGGATCGAGGAGGGGGCGTAGCAGGTGGCGCAGAATGGGTAAGCGGGAGATGCGCAGTGCCTTCATGGGTGAACCGGGGGTGGGGGCGAGGGTGGGGCAATTGTATCAAGGATGGGATGGGTTGGGGGGCGCGGTTGCGCCGCTCCCTCGCCTGGCCACCAAAGGCTAAGACCTCGGTCCATCAGGCCATGGTGCGTTGCAACCAATGTGGGACCGGGTTTACCCGGGAAGCGCCGCGCGGGCGGCGCTCGATCTTAAGAGCGCCGGAAAACCATCGGCTGGCACCCGCCAGCCATGATGCGATCCCGTAGCCGCTGCCGCCAGGCTGCGCTGGCCGGTGTGAACCCTGAAGACCTCCAGTGGGGCAGAAGGCCAGCGCAGCCTTCGGCAGCGGCTACGGGGTTGGCGGCGTCTGGTGGAGGTGCATGTCTTGGGGCTTTGGGGTGTTCTTGAGACCGCGCGCCGCCCGCGCGGCGCTTCCCGGGTAGAACCCGGTCCCACATTGGTTGCAACGTGCCATGGCCTGATGGACCGAGGTTTTAGCCTTGTTTGTTCGGCATGGGATTGATGAGGGTGTAGCGCGGCCCTGAGACCATTGCCCCCCTACGCCTTTGGTACTATGCTTTTCCCACATCATGTCCCCTCTCTACCATGTGCGGCCCGAATGAAAATTGATGATATCGATGCCTTTGTCGCGGTAATCCGTTGCCAGTCGATCAGCCATGCCGCCGAGTCGTTGCAGTTGACCCAGCCCGCCATCACCCGCCGGGTACAGAACTTCGAGCAGGCGCTGGGGGTGGAGTTGTTCGACCGCAACACCAAGCCGCTCAAGCCCACGCTGATCGGCCATCAGGTGTACGAACAGTGCCGCACCATCCTGCGCGAGATGGACGCGCTGCGTGAGCTGGTGGCCAGCGATGCACCGCCCACCGGCGTGTTGCGCCTGGGCGTGCCGCAGACCATCGGCGACGTGGTGCTGCTCGACGCCCTCAAGCACCTGCGCCAGCAATACCCGGCCCTGCGCGCCCAGGTAGCCACCGGTTGGGGCAGCCACCTGGTGGGTAAGATCGAGAAGGGCGAGCTGGACGCCGCCGCCGCGCTGTTCCCGGCTGGCAAGATTTTCCCCGACAACATCATTGGCGAGTCCATCGGCAAGATGGAGCTGGTGGTGGTCTGCGCCCGCGACCGGGTGCCCAAGCGGCCTTGCAAGCTGGCCGACGTGTATGACGGCGGCTGGATCCTCAACCCCGACGGCTGCGGTTTCCGCGCCGGCCTGCAGCGCACCCTGTCCGACCAGGGCCTGGGCTTGAAGATCAACCTGGAAACCTTCGGCACCGAGTTGCAACTGGGCCTGGTGGCCGAAGGCATGGGCCTGGGTCTGGTGCCCCGCGACCTGCTGGAGCGCAGCGCCCATCGCGACCTGCTGGCCGTGGTGCCGCTCAAGGACTTTAAACCGGTGATGGACCTGTGGCTGATCTTCCCGCGTTTCCTTGGCAACCTGCAGGGCCCGGTGCAGGCGTTTGGCGAGCTGGCGGCACGTTCCCTGAAGAAAGCCCGCGACGCCGCCTGACAACATAAAAAAATATGATAATTAGCTTAGAATAAAATGTGATTTTTAAATGCTCCCAAGGGCGCTTAGGCTGCGTGCACGACAGTCCTCGGCCCCACAGGGAGCAGTGCCCATGAGCAGCGTCACATCCTTACCGCTTCAACCCGTGTCCACCAACGTACGCGACCGCGTCAGCCCCGAAGAGTGGGAAGTGCGCGTCAAGCTCGCCGCCGCCTACCGCCTGGCCGCCCTGCATCGCTGGACCGACCACATCTACACCCACTTCTCGGCCCGCGTGCCTGGCCCTGAAGAACACTTCCTGATCAACGCCTTCGGCCTGCTGTTCGATGAAATCAACGCCTCCAACCTGGTCAAGGTCGACCTGGACGGCACCATCGTCGACGACCCGACGGGCCTTGGCATCAACTACGCCGGCTACGTGATCCACAGCGCCATCCACGGCGCCCGCCCGGACCTCAAAGCCGTGTTGCACACCCACACCCGCGACGGCATCGCCGTGTCGGCGCAGAAGGACGGCCTGCTGCCGATCTCCCAGCACTCCATCGCTTTCTCCGGTCGCGTCGCGTACCACGGGTACGAAGGCATCGCCCTGGACCTGGACGAGCGCGTGCGCCTGGTGGCCGACCTGGGCGACAAGAGCGTAATGATCCTGCGCAACCACGGCCTGCTTACCGGTGGCGTCAGCGTGGAGCACGCCTTCCAGCAACTGCACGGCCTGGAACGCGCCTGCGCCATTCAGGTCGCCGCCCAGGCAGCGGGCAACGTCGAGCTGGTGTTCCCGCCCCGTGAAGTGGTGGAAAAGGTTGAAGAACAAGCCAAGGGGCATTCCGCTGGCGACGGCCCGGGCGTGGCGCGCCACTGGAATGCGCTGATCCGCCAGCTGGAACGCACCGACACCGACTACAAACACTGATCAAGGACGATAGCCATGACCCGACAACTGAAGCTGGGCGCCATCCTCACCGGCGTTGGCACCGGCCAGGCCGACTGGCTGAGCCCCGAGATTCCCGGTGACGCCAGCGTCGACATCGACTGGTACCGCGAACAGGCGCGCCAGGCCGAGGCGGCCAAGTTCGACCTGGTGTTCATCGTCGACAGCCCCTACATCACCCCGGACTCGGCCCCGCACTACCTCAACCGCCTGGAGCCCTTGACGCTGCTGTCGGCCATCGCCGGCGCCACGTCGAAGATCGGCCTGGTGGCGACCCTGACCACCTCGTACACCGAACCTTTCAACGTCGCCCGTCAATTCGCCTCGCTGGACCTGATCAGCCACGGCCGCGCCGGCTGGAACGTGGTGACCACCGGCCTCGAAGGCGCCGCCGGCAACTTCGGCCGCGAGGAACACATCGACCACACCGAGCGTTACCGCAAGGCCCGCGAACACCTGGAGGTGGTGCAGGGCCTGTGGGATTCCTATGAGGACGACGCCTTCCCGCGCGACAAGCAGCGCAAGGTGTTCCTCGACACCACGCGCCAGCACCGCCTGGACCATAAGGGCGAGTTCTTCCAGGTGACCGGGCCGCTAAACATCGCCCGGTCAAGACAAGGCCAGCCAGTGATTTTCCAGGCCGGCATTTCGGAGTCGGGCAGGGCGCTGGCAGCGGATTTCGCCGAAGGCATCTTCGCCGGCGTCGACAACTTCGAAGACGCCCAGGTGTATTACCGTGACGTCAAACGCCGCGCTGCCCAGGCCGGTCGCGACCCCGATCATGTGGTGATACTGCCGGGCATCGCGCCGATCATTGCCGACACCGACGAGGAAGCGCGGGCCATCGAACGGCAACTGCACGGCGAACTGGACCTGGACAAGGCCCTAGTGCATCTGGGGCGGCCGTTCAACTACCACGACTTCAAGCAGTATGCGCTGGACGAGCCGTTCCCCGACCTGGGGGAGTTGGGCAGCAACGGTTACCGCGGCCACGCCGAGCACATCAAGCAGGTGTCGCGCGAACAGAATCTGACCCTGCGCCAGGCCGCGCTGCGTTTTGCCACGCCGTTCTCGCATTTTGTCGGTTCGCCGCAGACCGTGGCCGACGAGATCGAGCGCTGGTTCGTGCAGGGCGCTTCGGACGGTTTCAACATCCGCCTGACCGCGCCCAGCGAGTTCAAGGCGTTCACCGAGCGGGTGCTGCCGCTGTTGCGGGCCAAGGGGCTGTTCCGCGAGGAATACAGCCACGACACACTGCGTGGCCACCTGGGCCTGCCGGTGCCGGAGAATCGGCATACCGAAGCACGCCGCCACCCGCAGAAAATATCTGCCTGACCCAAGTCGCCGCCAACAACCAGTCATCCATCCTGTGTGGGAGCGGGCTCTGCCCGCGAAGAATGTTACGCGATCAGTCTGCAGGATCGCGGTGTATTCTTCGCGGGCAGAGCCCGCTCCCACGTGGGTTTTTGGCGCTTTCATAAGATTCGTTAATGGCATGAAATAAGCAAAATACAATAAAATAAAATCATACATATATATGCTCAAATAGAATTATACGCCTCCCACTTATTCCCCTATCTTAACTCCCAGACCACCTACCCCCACCCCCGGATGGTATCCATCAGATCAGGCCTGCGGCCTTATCGGTGCCCCGGACGGGCACCCGCCCGCAGGTGCAGGACGGGAGTCGCAACACCTATGGAATTCGTCAGCCAACGCAGTGGACGCAATCCTTTCAGCCCAGCCGTCGCCCTTAGCCCCTTGGCGTTCGCCATCACCAGCGTGCTTTTTTCTGCCACCGCCCACGCCGATGACAGCGCCCTGGACACCGTCGTGGTCACCGGCAACCGTGGCGCCGAACAGCGCACCGTCACCAGCAGCCCGGTGCCCATCGACGTGGTCAGCGCCAAAACCCTGCAAGCCACCGGCAAGCCCGGGCTGATGGAAGCGCTGAGCGCGGTCATCCCCTCGCTCAGCCTGCCGGAGAAGACCGGTTGGGACGCCAGCGGCATGGCCCGCGCGCCTAACCTGCGCGGCATGAACGCCGCCGAGGTGCTGGTGCTGGTCAACGGCAAGCGCCGCCATACCTCGGCCACCCTCAATATCAACGGCATCAACACCGGCGCCGCGCCCGCCGACCTGGACATGATCCCCATCGGCGCCATCGACCACGTCGAAGTGCTGCGTGACGGCGCCGCCGCCCAGTACGGCTCGGACGCCATCGCCGGGGTGATCAACGTGATCCTCAAGGCTGATGCCAGCGGCACCTCGGTGACCAACGTCGGCCAAGGCTATGACGGCAAGAAGCAGACCGTGCAGCAGAGCCTGGACAAGGGCTTCGAGATCGGCGACGGCGGCATCGTCCACCTGTCCCTGGACGCCCGCAACCAGAACGACGACAACAAGGCCAGCGCCAACGGCTACACCTACGCCCAGGCCCTGAACAAGGCCGGCACCTCCACCTACGGTGGCTACGGCACGCCCAAGATCGACCTGTATAACCTGGCCTACAACGCCGAACTGCCGATCAACGATGACCTGACCCTGTACTCGTTCAGCACCGTGTCGCACCGCGAGGCCGAGCAGGGCCAGAACTTCCGCCTGCCGACCATCACCAACACCATCACCACCGGCCCCAACGGCTACCCGGCCGGCTACACGCCCACCTGGACCATCACCGAAGACGACTACCAGGCTGCCTTCGGCGCCAAGGGGCTTGTCGGTGCCTGGGACTGGGACCTGTCCACCACCTACGGGCGCAACGAAGCCGAGCAGGGCAGCTTCCACAACCAGAACCCGTCCCTGGGCGAGGCCACGCCCAACAGCTTCACCAACGGCACCTGGGTGTCGGACGAGCTGACCACCAACCTGGATTTCAAGCGCAACTACGACATCGGCCTGAGCAAACCCATGGACGTGTCCTGGGGCCTGGAACACCGCCGCGACGGCTATGAAGTGAAGAAGGGCGACTGGGCCTCATACGCCGATGGCGGTTACTGCGTGTCGGCCGGCAACTGCGCCTCGTCGGGGGCCCAGGTCACCAACGGCATTTCCCCGGACGAAGAAGCCAGCGCCACCCGCAACAGCGTCGCCAGCTACGTCGACCTGGGCATCAACCCGCTGCCACAGTGGTACCTGGGCACCGCCTTGCGCTACGAGCACTACAACGAAGGCGTAGGCGCCACCCGCAGCGGCAAGATCACCACCCGCTACGAGTTCACCCCCGAATTCGCCGTGCGCGGCACCGTCAGCAACGGCTTCCGCGCGCCGTCCCTGGCCAACAGCCTGTTCAGTGCCCGTTCCACCACCTATGGCGTGGTCGACGGCGTGTACCAGTCGATCAACTACGGCGTGCTGCCGGTGGACTCGGCGGCGGCCAAGGCGCTGGGCGCCAGCTCGCTGAAGCCTGAGCGCTCCACCAACTTCAGCCTGGGCGCCACCTACACGCCCAACGACCGCCTGACCTTCACCGCCGACGCCTACGTGGTGAACATCCGCGACCGTATCACCCTGACCGGCACGCTGTTGGGCGACGAGGTCACCCAGGTACTGCAAAGCAATGGCATTACCTCCACTTCCGGCGGCCAGTACTTCCTCAACGGTGCCAATACCCGCACCAAGGGCCTGGACCTGGTCAGCAACTACCGCCAGGACCTGGGCGCCTGGGGCTCGCTGAAATACACCGCGGCCTTCAACTGGAACCAGACGCAAATCCTCAGCTACAAGGGCACCACCGACATCGGCGGCACCCAGTACGAATTGATGGACCGCGAGGCCCGCAACATGCTCACCGGCGTGCAGCCCAAGACCAAGCTGATCCTGGGTGGCGACTGGAGCATCGGCAAGTTCGACGTGAACCTGGGCTTCACCCGCTACGGCTCGTGGAAAGAGGTGAACGATGCCTCCGACCGCTCCCTGGACCGCGTGTGGAAAGCCCAATGGATCACCGACCTGGACGTGGGCTACCACCTCACCAAAGACCTGAGCCTGGCCGTGGGCGCCAAGAACCTGTTTGACGTCTACCCCAAGAAACAGGGTGTGCCGTCTTCCACCATGGTCAGCAGCTACGGCGTGTATTCGCCGTACGGCTTCACCGGTGGCTACTACTACACCCGCCTGACGTACACCTTCTGAGGAGTCTGCCATGCCGATCGTATCCGACGCTGCGCACTACCGCGCCCCGGCCCAACACGCTGCCCCCCAGCGGGTCGACACCACCTTGCAGATCGTCCCGGCGCGCCACCCATGGCGTTGGGTGGGCTCGGCCTTTGCCGCGCTCATATTGCTCGGCATCGTTCATTCCCTGGCCACCAACCCGCGCTGGGAGTGGGGCGTGTTCGCCCAGTGGTTCCTGGCGCCGGCGGTGCTCAAGGGCCTGGGCAAAACCTTGCTGCTGACGGTGCTGGCGACCCTGCTCAGCACCGTGCTGGGCACGGCGCTGGCACTGGCCCGGCTGTCGCGCTCGCCGCTGCTGGCGTCGCTGGCGTGGGGCTATATCTGGTTCTTCCGCTCCATGCCAGCGCTGCTGGTGCTGATCATCCTCTACAACTTCGCCTACCTGTACGACCACATCTGGCTGGGCGTGCCGTTCACCGAGCTGGGCAAGTCCTGGTCCACGGTGGACGTGCTCAGCCAGTTCAGCGTGGCGGTGCTGGGCCTGGGCATGATGCAGGCGGCCTACACCGCCGAGATCATCCGCGGCGGCATCCTCGGTGTGGACCACGGTCAGCACGAAGCGGCGGCGGCCCTGGGCCTGCCGGCCAGCCGACGGGTGTTTCGCATCATCCTGCCCCAGGCCCTGCGCGCCATCGTGCCCACCGCCTTCAACGAAGTGATCGGCCTGGTCAAGGGCACCTCGATTGTCTACGTGCTGGCCTTGCCCGAACTCTTTTACACCGTGCAGGTGATCTACAACCGCACCCAGGCGGTGATCCCGCTGCTGATCGTGGCCACCGTGTGGTACCTGCTGATCACCACCGCACTCACCAGTCTGCAGTACTACGTGGAGCGTTACTTCGCCCGCGGTGCGCTGCGCAACCTGCCGCCCACGCCGCTGCAACGCCTGCGTGGCTGGCTGAAGGAGAAAACCCATGGCTGAGGGACGCATCGAGATTCAAGGCGTGAGCAAGCGCTTCGGCAACCAGTGGGTGCTCAATGATATAGACCTGACGGTCGAACCCGGCCAGGTCACGGTGATCCTCGGGCCTTCGGGCTCGGGCAAGTCGACGCTGCTGCGCACCATCAACCACCTGGAGAAGATCGACGCCGGCCACATCACCATCGACGGTGAGTACGTGGGCTACCGGCGCAAGGGCAACCAGCTGCACGAGCTGAAAGAACGTGAAGTGCTCAAGCGCCGCCTGGACGTGGGCTTCGTGTTCCAGAACTTCAACCTGTTCGGCCACCTCACGGTGCTGGAGAACATCACCGAAGCGCCCCTGGCCCACAAGCTGTGGGGCCGTACCGAGGCCCGTGAAAAGGCCCTGACCCTGCTGGCCTCGGTAGGTTTGCAGGACAAGGCCGATGCCTACCCAAGGCAGTTGTCCGGCGGCCAGCAACAGCGCGTGGCCATTGCCCGCGCCCTGGCGTTGCGGCCCAAGGTGCTGCTGTTCGACGAGCCTACCTCGGCGCTGGACCCGGAACTGGTGGGCGAGGTGCTGGACGTGATCCGCCGCCTGGCCGACTCCGGCACCACGCTGGTGGTGGTCACCCACGAAATCGGCTTTGCCCGCGAGGTGGCCGACCACGTGGTGTTCCTGGTCGACGGCAAGCTGGTCGAGCAAGGCCCCCCTGAAGTGATTTTCCAACACCCGCGTCACCCGCGCACCGCTGCCTTTTTGGGCAAGGTGCTGACTGCCCCCCTGTTAAAGGAATGACTGCCATGAAACATACCTTCGTGTTGCTGGCCCTCGCCGCCGCGCTGCCGGCACTGGCGGCTGAAACCCCGGCGCCGTTCGACCTCAGCCCCCAGCAGGCGCACATCGATGCGCCGCGCAACCCGGCGGCCATCGCGCAGATTCCGACGGGCTTCAAGTTTGTCGAGCCAGGCAAGTTCACCGTGGCCGTCGCCGGCGCCTCAGGCCCACCCCTGGCGCTGCTGGCCAGCGACGACAAGACCACCATCGGCAGCGAGGCCGACACCGCGCGGCTGATCGCCGACAGCCTGGGCCTGGAACTCAAGGTGGTGCAGACCAGCTGGGAAGACTGGCCGCTGGGCGTCAGCTCCGGCAAGTACGACGCAGTACTGAGCAACGTCACCGTGACCGAGTCGCGCAAGAAGCGCTTTGACTTCGCCACCTACCGCCAGGACGTGCTGGGCTTCTACGTCAAATCCAGCAACGCCATCACCTCCATCAAGGAAGCCAAGGACGTGGCTGGCTTGAAGGTCATCGTCGGCTCGGGCACCAACCAGGAGAAAGTGCTGCTGGCCTGGAACGAGGCCAACGAGAAGGCCGGGCTGGAGCCGGCCACCCTGGTGTACTTCGATGACCAGGCGGCCGCCACCCTGGCTGTGCAGTCGGGCCGCGTGGACGCGTTCTTTGCGCCCAACTCGCTGCTGTCCTACATCGCCGCCACCCGCGGTGGCATCAAGCAGGTGGGGCTGGTCAATGGCGGCTGGCCGCTGAAGGCCGACATCGCCGTCACCACCCGCAAGGGCAACGGCCTGGTGACGCCGATCCAGACTGCGCTGGAAGGCGCCATCGCCGGCGGCCAGTACGCCAGCGTGCTGCAGCGCTGGGGCCTGAGCGCCGAGCGCATCGACCATTCGCAGATCAACCCGCCGGGCCTGCCGGACTGAGAGGAACTCGACCATGACACTGACACGACGTGAAGCGCTGGCCAGCATCAACGCGGTGGGGGGCGAACAGGCCGCCAAGGGCGCGCTGGCGGCCCTGGGCCTGGGGCCTTCCACGCATCTGCAATACCAAAAGCTGGACTACAACGGCCAGGCCGGGAAGGGCGCCAAGGTGCTGATTCTGGGGGCCGGTATCGCCGGCCTTGTGGCTGCATTCGAGCTCAAGCGCGCCGGTTTTCAGGTGCGCATTCTGGAAGCGCGGCAGCGGGTCGGCGGGCGTAACTGGACCCTGCGCGGCGGCGATGAGGTCGAGTACCTGGACGGCCGCACGCAAACCGCTCAGTTCGCCCCGGGCCTGTATTTCAACGCAGGTCCGGCGCGGCTGCCCAGCCAGCACCGGACCATTCTCGACTACTGCAGCCAGTTGGGCGTGCCCCTGGAGGTGCTGGTCAATACCAGCCACAGCGCCCAGGTGCGGCCGGACCTGGAGCAACCGGCGTTCAGCGTGCGCCAGGCCTTGAACGACACCCGTGGGCATCTGGCCGGGCTGTTGGCCACGGCCATCAACCGCGACGCGCTGGACGATCAATTGTCGGCCGAGGAGCGCAGCCGTCTGCTGACCTTCCTGCAAGGCTACGGCGATCTGTCGGCGGAGCTGGTGTACGAAGGCAGCCTGCGTGCAGGGCACGGCATCGCCGAGCCCGCGCCAGGCTCGTTGCCCGGCTTCGGCGCCCCGATGGCGCTGGATCGGCTGCTGCACCCGGAACTGTGGGGCGCCTTGTTGCACACCGAGTACCCGGAGTTCTCCGCCACCATGCTGCAACCGGTGGGCGGCATGGACCGCATCGCCGCCGCCTTTGAGCAGCGCTTGCAGGATGAGCTGCAATTCGGCGCCGTGGTGCGCCAACTGCGGCAAAGCAAGGAAGGGGTGACAGTGACCTATGACGATGCGGCCAGTGGTGGCAGTCGCCAGGAACGCGCCGATTACCTGATCTCGACCCTCCCGCTGCCGCTGCTGGCGCGCCTGGACACCGACTTCGACGCACCGTTCAAGGCCGCGCTGCACAGCACCCGCAACGATCAGGCCACCAAGGTGGCGTGGGAAGCGCCGCGTTTCTGGGAGCAGAAGGACCGCATCTACGGCGGCCTGTCCTGGCTGGAGCACCCGGCGCGTCTGCTCTGGTACCCCAGCAACGAACTCAACACCCCGCAGGGCCTGCTGGTGGCCGGCTACGTGACGGGCGAGGGCGCCGCCGACTTCGGCCGCAAGGCCTTGGCCGATCAATACGCCTCGTCTGCCGAAGCCGTGGAGCTGCTGCACCCCGGCCAGTCTAGCCACTTGCGCAACCCCCTGGCCGTGTCCTGGGAGCAGGTGGCCTACAGCGAAGGCCCATGGCTGCAACGCGAGCATTTCCCCGCCGACGCCCATGCGCTGCTGGAAGTGCCCCAGGGCCGCGTCTACCTGGCCAGCGATGGCCTCGGCCAGAGCGGCATCGGCATCTGGCAGGAATCGGCCGCCAACTCGGCGCGCCGCGTGGTCGGGCAACTGGCCGAACAGGTTATTCGTCAGCGCCAGACCGCGCTGGCTTCTTGAATCCTTCAATAGAGAGCATCGACATGACCCAGAACATCGTACGTACCGGCCCAGCCACTGCCCCCATCGCCCAGACCGTCAGCGTGCCCGCTGATGCCCAGCTGGTGTTTTTGAGCGGCGCCTTGCCGGATGTCGCCGACCACCAGGCGCCACCCGGCACCGTGGCTGCCTATGGCGACACCCGCACCCAGACCGAATCGGTGCTGCGCAAACTGCGTGGCGTGCTGGAAGAGCAGGGTCTGGGGTTGGGCGATATCGTCCAGCTGCGTGTTTTCCTGGTCGGCGTCCCCGAACTGGACGGCCGCCTCGACTTCGCCGGCCTGCAAGCCGGCTACACCCCATTCTTCGGTACCCCGGAGCAGCCCAACAAACCCGCCCGCACCGCCATCCAGGTAGCGGGCCTGCCATTGCCCGGCGCCCTGGTGGAAATCGACGGCATCGCCGTACGCCGCTGATACATCGCCCTCAACCGTAGCCGCTGCCGCCAGGCTGCGCTGGCCCTGAGCCTCACTGAAGATCTGCAGTGCACACCCAGGCCAGCGCAGCCTGACGGCAGCGGCTACGGCAGGGATTGTGTTGTGAGCAAGCCACCTCGGTGCGACAATCGGTGTTACGTCGCAACCGCACATCAGGCAGGTCGAATGGATCACCGGGCACGCCAGCACACACAGGATGTCTACATCGCCCAACAGGTGCGTACCGATCAATTGCAGCAGCTGTTCCGCCAGTCAGTGTCAGCCGTCTTCGGCAGCTACCTGGCCGCGATCATGCTCGGCTGGCTGGGCTGGGACCACCTGGACCACAGCGTAGTGCTCTGGTGGGTAGGCCTGCTCAGCGGCGCCGCCGTGCTGCGCATCAGCATGTTCGTGCGCTATTTTCGCAGCAGTGAGGCCGACCGTACCCCGCAACGCTGGGAGTGGCAATACTGGTGCACCCTGGCACTGTCAGCGGCCATCTGGGGCGCGGGCGCCCTGGCGATCATGCCGCCCCATGATCTGCTGGCCCAGGCCGTGGTCATGCTGTTCGCGGTGGGCATGTCGGTGAGCGCGGTGTCCTGCTATTCGGCCTACCGGCACATGACGGTGATGTCTATCCTGTTGGTGCTGTTGCCCAGCACGGTGTGGCTGCTGGTGCAGCCCACCACCCTGCAACTGGGCATGGCCCTGGCGGTGTTGGTGTTTGCCTCGTTCGTGGTGCGCGCCACCCACAAACTCTCCGAAGCGCTGGAGCAGGCCTATCGCCTGACCCACGAAATGGAGCGCGCCCACAGCATTTCCACCTATGCCGCGCAGACCGACGAGCTCACGGGCCTGAAAAACCGCCGGGCGTTCTTCGAACACGCCCAGCAACTGTTCGACTACTGCCAGCACCACCACATGCCGCTGTGCGCGGTGATGCTGGACATGGACCATTTCAAGCACATCAACGACACCCATGGCCACCAGGTGGGCGATGAAGTGCTGCGCCAGATCGGCCACGTCATCAGCCGCTCGTTCCGCGCCGCCGATATCCATGGCCGCCTGGGCGGTGAAGAGTTTGCCGTGCTGCTGCCCGACACCACGCTGGAACAGGCGCAAGGCATCGCCAAGCAACTGCTTGATGCCATTGCCGCGCTGCGCCCAGCGCCGGGGTTGCACATCACCGCCAGCCTGGGCGTGGCCGAGGCCTGCGAGGTGGGCCAGGACCTGCACAAACTGATCAACGCCGCCGACAAGGCGCTGTACCGCGCCAAGGACCAGGGCCGCAACCGCGTGGTGGTGGCCGAGCCTGCCTGACCCTGTACCCGCTGCCGCAGGCTGCGCTGGCCTTTGCTTACACTGGAGATCTTCAGTGAGGTTGGGGGCCAGCGCAGCCTGCGGCAGCGGCTACAGGTATCAGTGATGCGCCACCAGGTTGAGGAACCTGCGGGTGCGCTCATTTTCGGGGTTCACCAACACGCGCTCCGGCGAACCATCCGCCACAATCCGCCCGTGCTCCATGAACAACACCCGGTCAGCCACCTCACGGGCGAATTTCATTTCATGGGTCACCAGCAGCAAGGTCATCTGCTGCTCATGGGCGATGCGCCGGATCACCGCCAGCACTTCGCCCACCAGCTCCGGGTCCAGCGCCGAGGTCACTTCGTCGAACAGCATCACCTGCGGGCGCATGGCCAACGCCCGGGCGATGGCCACCCGTTGTTGCTGGCCGCCCGACAGGGTGGCGGGGTAAGCGTCGACCTTGTGCGCCATGCCGACCATGGTCAGGTAGGCGTGGGCACGCTCCACGGCCTCGTCGCGGCTGAGCCTGAGCACCTGTAACGGCGCTTCGATGACGTTTTCCAGCACGGTCAGATGCGGGAACAGGTTGAACTGCTGAAACACCATGCCCACGCGGTGCACGGTGGGTTGGCGTTGGCCTGGCCAGCGCCAGCCGCGCGGCGGCTCGGGTACTGGCGCCCCGGCCACTTCAATCTGCCCGTGCTGGTAGCTTTCCAGGCCCTTGATCAAGCGCAGCACGGTGGACTTGCCCGAGCCGCTGGGGCCGATCAGGGCGACTTTCTGGCCTTGGAGAATGCTCAGGTCCAGGTGGTCGATCACCCGCGTGGCGCCAAAGTCCTTCACCACCTGGGTCAAACGGATCTGTGGGGTAGTGTCAGGCATGGCTGCGTTTTTCCAGGTAAGTGAACAACAGGGACGTGGGCACGCTGATCAGCAGGAACAGGATCGCCATCAGGGTGTAGGGCTCGTTGTAGCGGTAGGTCATGCCGGCCACCTGCTTGGCCGCCTGGAACAGTTCGGGGATGGTGATCACCGCCAGCAGCGGGGTTTCCTTGAACATGCCGATCAGGTAATTGCCCAGCACCGGTACCATGGGTTTCCAGGCCTGGGGCAGGATGATCCGCCGCCAGGTGGCCGCCGGGCCCAGGTCCAGCGCCCGTGCCGCCTCCCACTGGCCCGCCGCGACACCTTCGATGGCGCCCCGATAGGCTTCGGCGATGTAGGCGCTGTAGTACAGGCCCAGGCCGATCACCCCGGTGGCGAAGGCCGGCAGGGTGATACCCGCCTGGGGCAGCACGAAAAACAGCGCGTACAGTTGCACCATCAACGGCGTCAGGCGGAAGAAGCTCAGGTAACCCCCGGCCAGCCGGCGCACCCACCGCCACGGCGCACGCCCGGCCAGGGCCAGCAGCAAACCGAGCACCACCGCCAGCAGAAAGCCCAGCACCACCACCTGCACCGTCACCCCCAGCCCGGCCAGCAGGTCGGGCACGATCGACCAGGCGAACGCGACATCGAAATCCATGCTCACTCCTTGGCCCGGCGCCAGGCCGTGCTGTGGGTTTCATAGCGGCGCACCAGCCAGTTCAGCGGCCAGGCCATGACGAAGTAGCACACCAGCACGATGCTCCAGATCAGCGACTGGTTGCCCAGGGTAGTGATCAGCTGGCTGCCGGCGAAGGTCAGGTCACTGAGGGTGATCAGCGACACCAGCGAAGTGGTTTTCAGCATCTCCACCAGCAGGTTGCCCAGCGGTGGCAGCATGAAGGGCAGGGCCTGGGGCAGGAACACCCGGCGCAAGGCCGCAAGCGCGCCGAAGTCCAGTGCCCGCACGGCGTCACGCTGGCCCTGGCCGACATTGTCCAGCGCGGCGCGGATGATCTCCGAGGCGTAGGCGGAAAACGTCAGGCCCAGGCCGATGACGCCGGTGGCCATGGGCGGCAGGCGAATGCCGAACAATGGCAGGATGAAGAACAGATAGAACAGCAGCACCAGTGCTGAAAGCCCACGGAACAACTGCACGTAGACCGTGGCAACGCCGCGCAGCACGCGCAAGCGTGAGCGGCGCATCAGGGCGACGGCCAGGCCCAGTGCAAGCACCAGCACCTCGGCCATCAAGGTGATCTCTAGCGTGATCACTGCTCCATGGCCCAGTTGTCGGGTAATGAACAGTGCGGTGTCCAGTGTCATAGGCTGCAACGCTGTGCCGCGGTGACGCTGGTGTCAGGCAACTCGTTTTCGGTGTAGCCGTACTTCTGCAAAATCTTCAGCAGCTCGCCGGAGGCGCGCAGCTTGGCCAACTGTTCGTTGAACGCCTGGGCGAAGGCCGCATCGTTACGGGGCAGACCGTAGGCGTGGTAGTTCCAGGTGGATTTGCCGTTGGCGTCGAGGATCTGTTCGAACGGCAGCGCGCGTTCGATGCCCGGATCGTTGGCCTTGGCCACCAGGCCGATGATCTCGGCGTCGGGGAAATACACCACGTCCACACGACCTGCCTGCAGGGCGGCCAGGGCCTCGGTGTCCTTGTCGAACAGCACCACGTTGCCCGTGGCGATGCCGCTGTCCTTGGCTTCCTGCACCTGGTTGGAGCCTGTTTGCGTGGCCAGGCGCGCCTTGCCGTTGCTGGCCACGTCCTTGAGGCTGTGCAGCTTGAGCGGGTTGCCGGCCTTGACGATGAAGGCACCACCTGAGCGGGTGACCGGGTTGGAGAAGCTGATCACCTTGCAGCGGTTGGGGTTGATGAACAGCCCGGCTCCGATCAGGTCGAAACGCCCCGCAGCCAGGCCCGGCACCAGCGAGCCGAAGTCGGTGATGGGGGTGTCGAGGTGGCTGATGCCCAGCGGGGTGAGGATGGCTTGCAGCACCTCGATGTTGGCGCCGGTGGCCTTGCCGTCGGTGCCGATGTAGGCGTAGGGCTGTTCGTTGGCGATACCGGCGGTGAGGCCGTCGGCACGGCCCTTGTCCAGCAGGCCGGCGGCGAGGGTGGCGGTACTGCATAACAGCAGCGCGGCCAGCAGGGGCAAACGTTTGTTAATTGTCATTGGGAGAGCTCCTGGTCAAGGTTCACATCGATTGCTTATGTGGGAGCGGGCTCTGCCCGCGAAGCTGACACTGCAGATCCACTGACGGATCGCGGTGTTCCCTTCGCGGGCAGAGCCCGCTCCCACAAGGATTTGTACGGTTGATCAAAAAGGGGTATCAGCTACCCTGCAACGGTTTCGCGTCTTCGAAGAAGTAGTCCTGCCACGACGCCGGCTTGTGCTTGATGGCGCCCACGCGGTACATGAACTCGGCCAGCGGGTAGGTGTTCTTCGGGTTGATGGTGAACTCGAAGCGCGGGTTGTCGATGATCTTCAGCAGCTCGGCACGGTCGATCTTGGCGTGGGTGACGCGGATGTAGGTGTCGGCGGCGCCGGCCTTGTCCTTCTTGATGTACTCGGCGGCCTCGCTCAGCGCCTGGATAAAGGCGTGGTAGGTCTTGGGGTTCTCGTTGCGGAATTTCTCGGTGGCGAACAGCACCGTCGGCGAGTTCGGCCCCAGCAGATCGTAGGTGTCCAGCACCGTGTGCACGCCCGGCTTGGCCAGTTCCTGTTCCTGGAACGGCGGGTTGGAGAAGTGCCCGGTCACCTCGGTGCCGCCCGAGGTAATGCTGGTGGCCGCGTCGGGGTGCGGGAGGTTGATCGAGTACTGGTCCAGGCGCGCATAGTCCTTGTCGCCCCACAGCTTGGCGGCGGCATACTGCAGGTAGCGCGACTGCACCGACACGCCCACCGCCGGCACGGCGATGCGGTCCTTGGCAGTGAAGTCGGCGATGGTCTTGACGTTGGGGTTGTTACTGACCAGCAAGTACGGGAAATTGCCCAGCGAGGCCACGGCCTTGACGTTCTGGCGGCCGTAGGTGCGGTCCCAGATGGTCAGCAGCGGGCCCACGCCGGCACCGGCCACGTCCACGGCGCCGGCCAGCAGTGCATCGTTGACTGCCGAGCCGCCGGACAGCTGCGTCCAGTCCACCTTGATGTCCAGGCCTTCCTGCTGGCCGTACTTCTCCACCAGGTGCTGGTCGCGCACCACGTTGAGCAGCAAATACACCACGCCAAACTGCTCGGCGATGCGCAGCTGGCCTTCGGCCTGCGCCGCGCTTGGCATCACCAGGCTACCGGCCAGCAACGAAAAGCCCAGGCCCAGCGCGGTGGTCAGTTTGCTCAGGCGAGGAAACGCGGTAATGAGTGATGCCATGGTGATCAGCCTTGCGGTCAGCGAGTGAGAGCGCTGAAGATATAGGCATAAGAGAATAAATTTAAATCACTTAAAGTTATAAGTTAATACCTGATCATTGTCCTGGACCGCGTTGCCTGCATCGCGACCAAGGTCGGCTCCTACGCGGCCCGAGGTAGGAGCCGGCCTTGGCCGCGATGAAGGCGACGCGGTACGGCAGGTATACTCCCGCGCAGACCCTCAAGGAGATCGAAAATGGCAACCACCCCCTGGCAAGCCGACCCCCTCACCTGGGGCCACGGCCCCCGCGTATTCGAGGTGTTCCTCGAACCCACCTGTCCCTTCTCAGTCCGCGCCTTCAACAAGCTCGACGACCTGCTGGCCCTGGCCGGCGAAGCGCGCATCACCCTCAAGGTGCGCCTGCAATCGCAACCCTGGCACCTGTTCTCCGGCGTGATCGTGCGCTGCGTGCTGGCCGCCTCGACCCTGCCCGGCGGCAAGGCCAACGCCAAGGCCGTGCTGGCCGCGGTCGCTGCCCATCGCGAGGAATTCGAGTTCACCCACCACGCCAGCGGCCCCAACCTGGACGCCACGCCCAACGACATCATCGCGCGCCTGGAGCACTACAGCGGCGTGAAACTGGCCGAGGCCTTCGCCATCCCCGACCTGGACCGCGAAACCAAATGGCACTGCAAATACGCGCGCCAGAACGGCATTCATGCATCGCCGACGTTCATGGTCGATGGTCTGGTGCAGGGCAACATCAGCAGCGGCGACACCGTGGAGCAGTGGCTGGCCCACTTGCAGTAAGGTCGGCTCAGCGTTGCGCGTCGATCATCTGCCGCGCAACGGTCCAGCTGGTGGCGTTGGTGCGGTTGTCGTCCAGCGCTGGCGGCTGTGCGTAGGCGGGGTAGTCCTTGGTGATTGCGTCGCGCAACACCGTCGGTAGGTCATCAATGGCTGCCACGGTCTGGCCCATGGCATTGAACACCATCAGCCCCGGCCGACTGCCCATGCGCATGAACGGCAGCCACGGCGCGATGCGCACCCAGGCCAGCGCGGCGTCGGCGGTGTCGGTTGCCTCGCTGAGCAACGTCTGACGGTCGGCGACAAAGTCGAAGATCTCCATGGCGTGGTATTGGTTGCCCACGTACTCCTGGTAATCACCGGCCATGGGGTTGGGGTAGAACAGCGGGATCTCGCTGGCGGCGAACACACGCTCGCCCTGTACCCGGAAACTGGACTCCAGCGGTTGGCCTTGGGCATCGCGCTCAAAGAAGGGACGCAGGTTCACCGGGTCGTTCGCCACGTGCATCACCGCTACCTCCGCCTGGGTCCACGGGTTGTGCCAGGTGCGCAACGGCTCCCCGGTGACCGGGTCCAGGTACAGCATCAATTCCCGCGACACCAACCGGAAGCCGGCGCCCCGCAGGGGATCGCTGAGGCTGGCGCATTGGCGAACGTTCATGCCTTCGACCTTGAACAGCAGACGGTCGGGCTCGCCTTCGCGGCGCGCCCAGGCGTGGCCGGACCAGTGGAAGATCACGGGTTTGCCGTCCAGGGTGGAGCCGTGGAGTTTGCGCAGGGCGGTGAGGGCGCCATGGGGGTGCTGCAAGTCGATCATGGGCGGTGGGCCTTGAATGAGGAGGCAGAAGGGTAGCGCGCGAAGATGCAGGAAAAATGGAAGGCGGGCGAAGGTCTTGAGGGCCAGCGCAGCCTTCGGCAGCGGCTACGGCGCAAGTTTGAGGGTGATGCGGTCGCTGACCAGGCTGGACAGCTGATTGAGCTTGCCGGTGAAGAAGTGGTCGGTCGCCGGCACCACCGCCACTGGCAGCGCCGCCTGCGCCCCCCAGGCAAAGGCCTGGGCCAGCGGCACGTTGTCGTCCAGTTCGCCATGCACCACCAGTGCCTGGGGCAGAATGGGCGAATCGTAATGGCGATGGCCCTGGATCTCGCCGTGGGGCATGCCGCACAGAACCACGTCCAGATAGCCCCGGCCTGCAGCCTGGCAGCGTGCTGCGACGCGGCTGATCACGTGGGCGCCGAAGGAGAACCCGGCCAGCACCACGGGCAGGTCAGGGTGCGTCTGCTGCATGTGGTCGAGCACGGCCAGCAAGTCATCGGTCTCGCCATCGCCACGATCATGAGTGCCTTGCGAAGCCCCCACGCCGCGAAAGTTCGGTCGCCAGGTGGCCACGCCGCAGCGGTTGAGCGTGCGCGCCAGGGTGAAGGGCACCTTGTGTTGCGCGTGGCCGCCCAGTAGCGGGTGGGGGTGAGCCACCAGGGCGATGGCGCGCGGTGTGGTCGGGGTGTCGATCAGGGTCTGGATGTGCCCAGCGGCGCCGGTCAGCAGGCGGGTGTCAGTCATGGCGGTAGGCTTCCTTGTGTGACCGCAAAAGGGTATCGACAAACGTCGGTATTTTCACCCCTGCTGTGGCAGGGCATCATCCGGGCTCTATTGTTAGGGAAGCGTGACGATGATCGACCACCTCGACCACCTGGTACTGACCACCATCGACCTCGACGCCTGCAAGGACTTCTACACCCGCGTGCTGGGCATGCGTCTGGAAACTTTCGGCCAAGGCCGCCTGGCCTTCCGTTTCGGCGACCAGAAGATCAACGTCCACGTCCGCGGCCACGAGTTCGAGCCCAAGGCCCACCTGCCGGTGCCGGGGGCGCTGGACCTGTGCTTCATCGCCAGCATCGGGCTGGAACAGGTGATTGAACGCCTGCAAGCGCAGGCGTGGCCAATCATCGAGGGGCCGGTAATGCGCACCGGCGCCACGGGGCCGATTCGTTCGGTGTATGTGCGCGACCCTGACCTGAACCTGGTCGAAATTTCGCAACACGCCTGACCTCAACGCCGTACCTGGAGAAATTTGCCGCGAAGCTGGCAAGCGAAGTCTGGGTGGTAGCACCAGCCCTGAGCCAGGCGTTCACCAAGGGGCAGCCGGTGAAATGGGCCACCGCCGAAACGCTGGGGCCGGAGGTGCTGGTGCAGGTGGCGCAGCAGGACTGGGCGTCGGGCAGTTGCCTGAACATCAACTTTCCGGATTGTGAAGCCAGTGCCAGCAAGGGCACGCGGTTTACGTCGCAAGGCACCGGGCGGTTGAGCGGGATTCAGGTGAAGGGCCAGGTAGACCCGCGCAATGTCGAGTATTTCTGGTTGAGCATGTCGCGTACCGACAGCCTGGATGAGGAGGGGACAGAGACCAACGGGGTGTTCAATGGTTATGTGACGGTGACGCCGTTGGCGTTTGAGCGTACGGCGCAGGCAGTGCTGAACCACCTCAAATAACGCACGCCACGGCTTTTGTGGGAGCGGGCTCTGCCCGCGAAAAGAACACCGCAGTATGTCAGACAATACGCGGTGCGCTTTTCGCGGGCAGAGCCCGCTCCCACGGCATCCAGTATCAGTGCGGCGCGCGGGGGATGGTTTTCAGCAGGTCTTCAGGGGTGATGTGCCCCACCACGCTCTTCTTGCTGCCCGGTGGGGCCAGGTCAAGGATGTGGCCTTTCATCTTGCCGATCACGTGCATCTCGCACGGTTTGCAGTCGAACTTCAGCGTCAGCACTTCGTCGCCATGAATCAGCTGCATCGGCGCTACCTTGGTGCGCACGCCGGTCACGCCCTTGGCCTGTTTGGGGCACAGGTTGAAGGAAAAACGCAGGCAGTGCTTGGTGATCATCACCGGCACTTCGCCCGGCTCTTCGTGGGCCTCGTAGGCGGCATCGATCAGCTTCACGCCATGGCGATGGTAGAAGTCGCGCGCCTTCTGGTTGTACACGTTGGCCAGGAACGACAGGTGCGAATCCGGGTACACCGGCGCCGGCACGGTCTCGGCCTTGCGGCCACCGCGTGGGTGGGCTTTGATGCGGGCTTCGGTCAGCGCTTCGATCACTTCGCGGCGCAAGGCCTTGAGCTGCGAGTTGGGGATGAAGTACGCCTGCGGCGCGTCCAGCTTGATGTCGGTGGCGTGGTACTGGGTGGTGCCCAGTTGGCCCAGCAAGTCGTGCAACTGCTCCAGCGCCTGCTCAGGTTTGTTGGCCGCGCCGAACGGGCCGTCCAGGGCGACGCTGGCGCTGATGCCTTCCTCGCTGGTGGCGGTCAGTTCCAGGCGCGCTTCGCGCAGCTGGGCTTTCCAGTTCAGGCCGATGCGACGCTCTGCCGAGGTTTTCTGCAGGGCTTGCTGCCAGTTGTGGTCCAGGTTGCGGTTCAACGGATGGTTGGGGCGCGCCTTGTACAGGTCGGCCGGCATCTCGTTGGGTTCCACGCGGTAGCGGTAGCGCTTCTCGCCGTCTTCCTCGAACTCGCCCTTGGGCTCGGCGATGTTGGCGCGGAAACCCACCACTTCGCGCTTGATCAGCACGTTGAGGCCGTCACCGTTGGTCAGCGGCTCGTGGGTGACCACTTGCAGGTCACGCTTGCCGACTTTTTCCACCACGCCCACGGCCAGGCCGGTGAAGGTCGGGGTGTCGAAGGCGCCGATATCGACCTTGCGGTCGGTCACGAAGTAGTCGGTGCTGCCGCGGTGGAAGGTCTTGTCCGGGTCGGGCACGAAGAAGTGCGCAGTGCGGCCGCTGGAGGCGCGGGCCAGGTCCGGGCGGTCTTCCAGGATGTCGTCCAGGCGCTGGCGGTAGTAGGCGGTGATGTTCTTCACATAGCCCATGTCCTTGTAGCGGCCTTCGATCTTGAACGAACGCACGCCGGCCTCGACCAGGGCGCGCAGGTTGGCGCTCTGGTTGTTGTCCTTCATCGACAGCAGGTGTTTTTCGAAGGCTACGACGCGGCCCTGGTCATCTTTCAGGGTGTAGGGCAGGCGGCACGCCTGGGAGCAGTCGCCGCGGTTGGCGCTGCGGCCGTTCTGGGCGTGGCTGATGTTGCACTGGCCGGAGAAGGCCACGCACAGGGCGCCGTGGATGAAGAACTCGATGGCGGCATCGGTTTCATCGGCGATGGCGCGGATTTCCTGCAGGTTCAGCTCGCGGGCCAGCACCAGCTGGGAGAAGCCGGCCTGGTCGAGGAACTTGGCCCGCTCAAGGGTGCGGATGTCGGTCTGGGTGCTGGCGTGCAGCTCGATGGGCGGAATATCCAGCTCCATCACGCCCAGGTCCTGGACGATCAGGGCATCGACACCGGCGTCGTACAGTTGGTGGATCAGCTTGCGGGCTGGCTCCAGCTCGTCGTCGTGCAGAATGGTGTTGATGGTGGTGAAGACGCGGGCGTGGTAGCGGCGGGCGAACTCCACCAGGCGGGCGATGTCGGCCACCTCGTTGGCGGCGTTGTGGCGCGCGCCAAAGCTGGGCCCGCCAATGTAGATGGCGTCGGCGCCATGCAGAATGGCCTCGCGCGCGATCTCTACATCGCGGGCAGGGCTGAGCAATTCGATGTGATGCTTGGGTAGGGACATGTTTTTTTAGTCAGGCTTTGGCACGGTCAAGGCGTGCATTGTAGCGGTGAAACGCCTGACCGGCACTACCCGCTGCCCGGTGGCACCGTTGTGGGACCGGGCGAAGCTCGGGAAAAGGGCGCCGCGGTGTGTCTGGCGTTCGGCGGCGTTCGCTTCCCGAGCTTCGCCCGGTCCCACAACAGTCGATCGATCAGGCCTTGGCGGCCATCGCGGTGACTTCCACGCGCATGCCTTCCACCGCCAGCGAGGCCACACCCACCGCAGCACGCACTGGCCACGGCTTGGCGAAAAAGCGTTTGTACACCTCGTTGAACGCCGCCCGGTCAGCCATGTCGATGAGGTAAATGGTCAAATGCATCACCCGGTCCATGCCGCTGCCGGCCTTTTCCAGTGCCACTTTCAACGCCTGCAACGTGCATTCGCTCTGCGCGGTGATATCGCCCAGCTCCAGGCTGCCATCGGCGCGGGTCGGGATCTGCGTCGACATGAGGATGCCGTTGAAGCCGGCCACATCGGACGAAATGGATTCGGGGTCCGGGTCGGGGATAAAGTCGATCATGGGGGTACTCCGTGACAAGGGCTCAAAAGCGGGCACCATAACGCCAACCGGCGTATCAGCCAACCTTCTCGGCCAGCGAGCCGCCCAGCACATACAGCGCGCCACCCACGATCAGGGACCCCGCCAGCACGTAGAACATCGCCGCCGGCGCCAGGCTGGCCAGCGCCAGGCCGCACACCACCGGCCCCAGGGCGCCGCCCAGGTTGGACAGGTTCTGCGCCGCGTAATACATGCCGCGCAGATGCGTGGGGGCGATGCGGTCGATGAACATGTACTCGGCAGGGAACACGATGATCTCGCCCAGGGTGAATACCAGCATGGCCAGGCCCCAGGCCAGCAAGCTGTCGGCCATGGAAAACCCCACAAGCCCGGCCAGGAACAGACCCAGGCCGGCGATCAGCCAGCGCGTCAGGCGGCGCTGATCAATGCGTTTGCCTACCCCGTATTGCAGCAGGATCACCGCGCAGGCGTTGACCGCCAGCACGGTACTGATCACCGAATACACGCGCCCGGCGTCGGTGGTCAGCACCAGGTACTGCGACAGGTAGGCGGTGAACTGGCCGAACACCACGGCGCTGAGGATGCCGCCCACGGTGAAGCACACCAGGCGCTTGTCCTTGAGCAGTACCTGGCCGACGCGGATAAAGGAAAATACCTCGGTGGTCGAGGCGGGACGGCTCAATTGGCGGTCGCCATACAGCGCGTACAGGCCGAAAAAGATCACCCCCAGCAGTGCCGACAGCATGAACGGCAGTTGCAGGCTGACCCCGGCCAGCCCCGCGCCCACGAACGGGCCGACGGCGTAGGCGATGTTGATCAGGGTGTAGCGCAGCGAGAACACTCGTGCCTGCTCTTGATCAGGCAACAGGCGGCCGAAGCTGGCCTTGGCGACTACGTCGATGACTGAATAGGCGAAGTTGAACAGCACCAAAAAGAGGAAGAACAGCGGCAGGCTGGGGGTGAGGCGCATGCCCACGAAGCCTGCGATGAAGCATGCGGTGAAACCCAGAATCAGGCCGTAGGGGCGCAGCCGATCGGTCAGATAGCCGCCGTACAGGCTCAACACCGAGCCGGCCACCAGGGCGCCACCAATCACGCCGCCGACGCTGGACACGTCCAGGCCGTAATGCGAAGTCAGGTAGATGACCAGATAGGGCAGGGTGATGGCCCGGCCCAGGGTCAACAGCAAGGCGCTGGCCAGCAGCAGGTTAACCGCGAGGGGGTAGTGGCGAAGGGTGGCGAGCATGTGTCGTCCTGACGTGATTGGCGCACTCATCGTAGCAGCGGCCGGCAGGTCGCGTCATGGGCGCCGCGCGGTATCAGGTACACCGTGCTGCCTGTGACGCAGCCTGCGGCAGCTGCTACAGGCGTTAGCGCTTTACACGTGAATCAGCGCCACCGAGAAAAACAGCACCAGTATCGCGGCGAGGGTGAGGTGAACATTCATGTCAGCGGCGTCCATCGGCAAAAAGAATGGGCGCAGCTTATAAATGATCCTGGTTTGGGGGTAATCGAACGGGCAGATTTGGATTATCACGGTTTTTGATGGCTCAGGGCTTTCGTGCCCAGAGGGGTGTGGGTGCATGTCTTGAGTTTTGTGGCGTTCATGAGATCGCGCGCCGCCCCCGCGGCGCTTCGCCGCCTGACGCGCAAGCCCGCTCCCACGTTTGTTTCGGGCCAATTATGTCTGTGGTAACACCTGGTCCGCCTTGTTTTTTCACTGCGGTTTTGTGTCGGGCCAACAGAGCGGTCGAGGTGATCTCCCAGACAAAACTGGCCCGAAACAGATGTGGGACCTAGCGAAGCTAGGGAAGCGCCGCGCGGGCGGCGCGCGATCTCATGAACGCCACAAAACCCCAAGACATGCGCAGTGCCAGTGCCGGGGCGGCCGAGAGGGTCGAGAACTGCTGAATACCCGCGTCGTCTGCATCGCGACCAAGGTCGGCTCCTACGCGGTCCGTGGTAGGAGCCGACTTTAGTCGCGATGCAGACGACGCGGTCCAGCCCTTGGCCCAACGCTAATGGGCTTTACTCTATATAATCGCGCGCCGTAGCCCCCTCTGAGCCATCGCCCCATGCAATCCACCCACGCCCGCTTCACCGAAGGCTCCGTGCCCCGCCACGTGCTGGCCATGGCGTGCGCCAGTGCGCTGAGCCTGTTGAGCGTGTTCCTGGTGGATATCCTCACCCTGGTCTACGTCTCGCGCCTGCACGACCCCAGCCTGCTGGCCGCGGTGGGCCTGGGCAAGACGCTGCTGTTCGTCAACGGCGCGTTCGTCTCCGGCGTGGTCATTGCCGCAGGCGCGGTGCTGTCCGAGCGCATCGGCAAGCACGCCAGCCAGCGCCTGGCACGCTGGGTGACGCATCTGCTGATCATGGCCGCCGCCGTTGCGGCCCTGATCGCGGGGCTTGAATTTGCCTGCATGGGGCCGCTGAGCCGCTGGCTGGGTGCGGACGCTGCGGCCTATCACGCAGCCCGCTGGTTTGTCTGGCTGACGCTGCTGGCCAGTGTGCCCACCGCCGCCCTGCAGATGTGCGCGCAATTGCTCCGGTCCCAAGGCCATGGCCGGTTGGCGTTGATGGTGCTGCTGGCAGGCTCGCTTACCCTGGCAGTCGCCGACCCACTGTTCATTTTTGTCTTCGACCTGGGCGTGGTCGGCGCCGGGCTGTCCTACGGGTTATCGGCGCTGGTCGCGCTGGCCGTGGGCCTGGCCTTGCTCCAGCGCCATATCGGCCTGTCCGCACGCGTTAATCTGAAGCTCCTGCGCCTGCACGCCTCCCGCGTCTCGCGCATCGCCGTACCGGCCATGCTCGCCAACCTGGCCATGCCCGTGGGCATCACTTACCTGATGATTACCCTGGCCGGGCAGGGCGCCTCGGCGCTGGCCGGCATGGCGGTGGTGGACCGCGTGCTGCAGCTGGCCTACTGCGCCTTCTTCGCCTTGCCCACGGCCCTTGTGCCCATCATCGCCCAGAACCTGGGCGCCGGCCGCACCGACCGCGCCCGCCAGGCCATCGCCTTTACAGGCAAGCTGGTGGTCCTCTATGGTGTGGCGCTATGGCTGGCGCTGCTGGTGGCAGGCCCCGGCATCGCCGACTACTTCCAGCTTACCGACACCGGCCGCGCGATGTTCCTGGCCTTTAGCCATTTTGGCGCGGGGTTGTGGATCATCTTCGGCCTGGACTTCGTCGCCCAGTCGCTGTTCCTCACCCTGGGCCGGGCCTGGTGGGTGCCCACCTTCGGCTGGTTGCGCGGCACCCTGGGCTCCATCCCGTTCGTCTACGTGGGTGCCCATTGGTATGGCGGCACCGGCGCGTTGGTAGGCATGTGGAGCGGCAACGCGCTGGTGGCGCTGCTGGCCATCGCCACGGCCATGGGCGTGGCCCGGCAGTACGGGCGCCAGCGACCTTAATTCACAGCAAGCGGATGTTTATGTCAGTCACGGATACTCAACACGAAGCGGCGCCGCCGCCAGCCCCCAAGCGACGCCGCGCCCCCAAGGGCGAGATGCGCCGCATGGCGTTGCTGGACGCGGCCACGCAAGTGTTCGCCAGGGATGGCTACCAGAACGCCTCGATGCGCGATGTCGCCGATATCGCCGGCATCACCACGGTGGGCCTGCTGCATCACTTCCCCAACAAGGTGGCGCTGCTCAAGGCCCTGCTGGACCGTCGCGATGAACGGGTGGTAGAGCGTTTTGGCGAGCTCGACATGGCGCCCACGCTGGAAGGTTTCCTGCGTTTTCTGCGCATGAGCATGGGCTTCAGTGTGGAAGATGCCAGCGAATGCCAGGCAGCCTTGATGATCAACGTCGAGAGCCTGTCGGACAAGCACCCGGCGTTCCCGTGGTATCAGGAGAAGTTCGAAGTGGTGCACGGCCATGCCCAGGCGCACCTGGCGTCACTGGTGGCCAGCGGTGCCATTCGCGCCGACGTGGACATCAAGTCCCTGGCGCTGGAGCTGTTTTCACTGATGGATGGCTTGCAGATCCAGTGGCTCAGGGGCCGGGACAGCGTCGACGTGATGCAGGTGTTCGAGCTGTACCTGGGGCGCCTGGCCAAGGATTTGAGCACGGGGGAACAGGCTCATCCCTGAGCCTGAACACACCGCTTAGTAGGTCTGCGAAGTCGAGACCTGGACGGCTTTTTGCACCGGCGCCGGCAGCGGGTTGCTGTCGCGGGTGGTCAGTTGCTCGGCGTACAGCGTGGTCAGGGTCTGGCTCAGGGCCAAGTCAGCAGAGCTGGTACCCACACGGATCTTGTACTTGCCGGCATCGACGTTCCAGCTGTCGCTGCTGTCCACGTAGTAAGCCAGCGAGCGCGAGTCCACCGGGATGCTGACGGTCTTGCTCTGGCCTGCCTTGAGGTACACCTTGGTGAAGCCCTTCAGCTCCTTGATCGGACGGTCCACGGCCGGGTTCACCGGTTGCACGTACAGCTGTGCCACTTCGTAGCCGGCCTTGTCGCCGGTGTTGGTCACGGTGAACTTGACGTTCACGGTGGCGCCCGGGGTCAGCACATTGCTCGACAGTTTCAGGTCGCTGTAGCCGAAGGTGGTGTACGACAGACCGAAACCGAACGGGTAGAGCGGCTTGGTGTTGTTTTTGTCATACGCGCGGTAGCCCAGGTACAGGCCTTCGCTGTAGGTCATCTCGGTCAGCGCGTTGTCGCCACGGTACTGCGCCGGGTCCGGGTAGGACGCGTAGCTGGCGTTGTCCTCGATCTTCTTGTCGATGGTGATCGGCAGTTTGCCCGACGGGTTGACCTTGCCGTACAGGATCTCGGCCAGCGCTTGGCCGCCTTGCTGGCCTGGCAGCCAGGCTTCCACGGTGGCGCCGACTTTCTTGGCCCATGGCTGCATGTTGGCGATGCCGCCGCCGTGCATCACCACGACTGTGTTCGGGTTGGCCTTGGCCACCTGGGTGATCAGGTCAGCCTGCTGGTCGGGCAGGTCGAAGCCATGGTCGCTGCCTTCGCCTTCGTTTTCGTAGTTGGTGCCCACGGCCACCACCACGGCGTCGTAGTTGGCCAGGTCGTCCGGTGCGCGCATCGCCGCCCAGCTCATCTGCACGCCGGCCAGGCCGCCCAGGGCCGGGGTGAAGTTGCCCGCGGTGCGCTGGTATTCAAGCTTGACGGTGTAAGACTTGCCCGCCTTCAGCGAAGCGGTCTGGCCGGAGGTGACCAGGGCGTTGACCACGTCGGCGGAGTACGCCACGCCGTCGCTCTGCAGCACCAGCTGATCGTTCACCCACAGTTTGTACGGGCCGTCGGCACGCACCTTGAACACTTGCGGGCCGGTGATGGTCGGCTTGATCACGCTGGTGAAGCGCGCCGAGAAGGCACCGGCGGTTGGGGTGAAACCGGACACGGCGGTGGTGCCGGCGTCGGTGACGTTGGTGCTGGTGGTCCAGTTCAGGTTCACGCCCGGTTCAACGCGGGTCAGCGCCGGGTCACCGGAGAAGCTGGTGTTGCTGTAGTACTCGGCTTTCACACCGGAGTTGCTGATGCTGTTCTGGCCGGTGGACGGCTGGTACCACACCGACGCCTTGGGGTTCAGGCTCAGGGCGGGCAGGTAGGTCACGTTGGTGCTGCTGGACGCCAGTTGCTGCAGGCCGCTGAGCTCGGTGACGTAGCTGTCGGGCGGCGAGTTGGCGGTGCCGAACGGCGAGCCCGGGGCCTGGTTGGCCCAGTCGCCGATCACGGCGATCTTGGCGGTGCTGGCCAGTGGCAGCAGCGGTTTGCCGGCGCTGGTGTTCTCGTTGCGCAGCAGCACCATGGCTTCGCGCGCCGCGTCCAGCGCTGCGGTGGCGCCGTATTCGGTGTGCACCAGGGTCTGGGCGGTGTTCATGTTTTCCTGGCGGTCGTAGCTGACCACGGCGCGCAGGTTGCGCTTGACCTTGTCGTCGATGACGTTCTGGGTCAGTTGGCCGCTCCACAGGTACGGCATCAGGTTGGCTTCGGTGAACTGCAGGCCCGACGGCATGTCCAGGTCGGTACCGGCCCAGGCGCCCTTGAAGGCGTCGTGGATGGCGTTGAAGTCGCTGATCACGCTGCCCTGATAGCCCCATTCGCCCTTGAGCACGTCAGTGATCAGGTGATGGTTTTCGCAGGCGAAGTCGCCATTGATCTTGTTGAAGCCGCACATGATGGTGGCCACGTTGGCGTTCTTGACCAGCGACTCGAAGCCCGGCAGGTATAGCTCGCGCAGGGTGCGCTCGTCGACCTTGACGTCCAGCAGTTGGCGGTTGGCTTCCTGCTCGTTGGCCAGGAAGTGCTTGCCGCTGGCCTGGATGCCCTGCGCCTGGATGGCGTTGACCACGGCCGGGGCCAGCACGGCGCCCAGGAACGGGTCTTCACCGCTCATGTATTCGGCGGCGCGGCCACCGTACGGGGTGCGGTACAGGTTGACGCCCGGCGAGAGCATTTGCTGGGCGCCGGCGATGCGCGTTTCGTAGGCAATGGCCAAGCCGAATTCCTTGGCGCGGTTGATGCTCCAGGTGGCGGCCAGGGCAGACTGCGACGGGTACTGGGCGCCGAAGGTGGCGTTGTTGACGTGCACGCCCATGGACGAATCGTACGCCAGGGTGCCCTGGATGCCCCAGTTGAGCAGCGGCGGGATCATGTGGCCGTCGTTGACGCGGGTGAAGTTGATCTTCTGCGAGGTGCTCATGTTGTCCAGGATCGAGCTGACCCGGGCTTCCACTGCGTTACCGGTGGCCGGGGTGACCTCGGCCAGTGCCAGGTTGGCCTGGGCCACGCCGAAGGCCAGCAGGCTAAGGCTCAGGGCCTGTTTGAATACGGTGCTCATTGTTGCTGCTCCTGGGTGGGGGCGTCGTCGGTCTGCACCGGTGCGTCTTGCACCGAGGCTTGGCTGGTGCCGGTGCTTTTGCTCACGCTGGCAACGCCGGACAGCTGGTCGCGCTTGGCTTCCATCTGCTCGCGAAGTTGCTCGTGGCTATTGGTAGTGGCCGACGTGGAAGTTGAATCCGCCGCCAGTGCGCAAAAACTCTGGGCGCACAGAAGCAGAGTGCCCATGACAGGCAACATGAGTCGATTCATCGATTCATTCTCGAGTGAAAGGTTAAATGATGGCACTTTGATTGCGATGCAAAGTTGCGCCGAAGTGTAAGTCCAGATGATGCCTTTAAAAGTTCAATGTTCGCAAAGATATTTTTCCGAACGGTTAAAAAGTGCGCGAAAAACCGACGTGCGACCGCTTTTCGCGCTTCTGTCTGCGAGGCGTTTCAGCAGGAATTGTGACAAATATTCATGTTTGGTTGCGTAAAAAAGGTGATTCGTAGCAGTTAATCGCTAAAAAATCACATTTCTAGAGCACAAAACACCTCATTGGTAAACCTAATTGCAGTTAGGTTTTAGGTTCTGGTAAGCTGTGTCAGCGTTGAAAAATACGCCTCGTTAGTTTCGCTTTAAACTTCTTCTGTGCCATGTGCTGATGGCACGATCCAACTAAAACCGATGACGAAAGAGTGCCGCTTGTTTCGGGGTATTCATCGAGACCGTATTGTCCGAAGTATCAAGCTGGAGTGGCGGTGAGCAACTACCGACGCAAGTCGATATTTGCCACTGGCTGGCCGACAACACTGAAGTCAAAGTTGCCGATATCAACCGGGCGAGAAAGCTGTGCCTGGCCGAAAGTGACAACGACGATGACATCCTGCGCACCCTGATTCGCCTCGGCGCGGTGCGCGACGAAGAAGTGGCCCAGGCGTATGCCGCCTTGCTCGACGTGCCGCGCCTGGACCTGACCACGCTGGCGTCATCGACACCGCCGATGCTGGGCAGCGAACGGTTCCTGCGCCACCACAGCCTGGTGGTGCTGCACGCCCATGACGCCCATGTCGAGGTGGCCGCCAGCGCGCCGCTGTCGCGCTACGCCCTGGACGCCATGGCCTACTGCGCCCGCCGCCCGCTGACCCTGGTGATCGCCACCGCCGATGAAGTCGACACCCTGATCGAACGCTTTCACGGCCAAGGCCGCAGCGCCATGGACGCCCTGATCGAATCGCTGGACGTGGACAGCGACCCGCAGGACGACATCGAACACCTCAAGGACCTGGCCAGCGAAGCGCCGGTGATCCGCCTGGTCAACATGATCCTGCAGAAGGCCGTGGAGCAGCGCGCGTCGGACGTGCACGTGGAACCCTTCGAGGACCAGTTGCAGGTGCGCTACCGCATCGACGGCTTGCTGGTGAACGGCGAAGCACCGCCGTCCAGCCACGCTGCCGCAGTCATTTCACGCCTCAAGATCATGGCCCGCCTGGACATCGCCGAGCGCCGGCTGCCCCAGGACGGGCGCATCATGCTGCGCATCCAGGGCAAGGAGCTGGACTTGCGGGTGTCCACCGTGCCCACCAGCTTCGGCGAATCGGTGGTGATGCGTTTGCTGGACCGCCAGACCGTCAGCTTCGATTTCCCCACCCTGGGCATTGACGGCCCGCGCCTCAATACCCTGATTGACCTGCTGGAACGGCCCCACGGCATCCTGCTGGTGACCGGGCCCACCGGTTCCGGCAAAACCACCACGCTGTACACCGCGTTGTCGCGGCTCAACACCGCCGTGCGCAAGATCATCACCGTGGAAGACCCGGTGGAATACCAGCTGGCAGGCATCAACCAGATCCAGGTCAAGCCCGCCATCGGTCTGGACTTCCCCACGGCGCTGCGCTCCATCGTGCGCCAGGACCCGGACGTGATCATGATCGGCGAGATGCGCGACCTGGAAACCTGTCGCATCGCCATTCAGTCCTCGCTCACCGGCCACCTGGTGCTGTCGACGCTGCACACCAACAGCGCGGCGGCCAGTATCACCCGCCTGCTGGACATGGGCGTGGAGCATTACCTGATTGCCTCGACCTTGCAGGGCATTCTGGCCCAGCGTCTGGTGCGGCGCCTGGACCCGGCCACACGCGTGGCGTTTGAAGCCCCGCCCGACCTGGTCAGTCGCTACCGCCTGGACCAGTACACCGACCAGCGTCCCATCATGCTGTACCGCCCGGCCGAGGACAGCCCCGGCGGCGGTTACCACGGCCGCAGCGCCATCACCGAACTGCTGGTGATGAATGAGGAACTGCGCAGTTTGCTGATGGGCCAGGCCGATGCAGCCACCCTGGAAGCGGCGGCGCGGCGCAACGGGCTGGTGACGTTGTTCGAGGATGGCCTGCGTCAGGCGCTGGCGGGTATTACCTCGCTTGAGGAAGTGTTGCGGGTGGCGCGCGATGGCTGAGTTTCGTTATCGGGCGTTGACGGCGGTGGGCGAGAGCGAGCAGGGCAGCGTGCAGGCGGGTGATCAGCAGGCGGCCGTGGCCGTGTTGCAGAAGCGTGGGCTGCTGGTGTTGCAGGTGGACGCCATGGGCGGGCCCGGTATGCGCCGGGCGCTGAACCGCGGCGCGTTGAATGGCGCGGCACTGGTCAGCTTCACCCAACAACTGGCCACCTTGCTGGGCGCCGGTCAGCCGCTCGAGCGCTCGCTGGGCATCCTGCTTAAACAAACCCATGAGCCTAAACCGCGCGCCCTGATCGAACGCATCCGCGAACAGGTCAAGGCGGGCAAGCCGCTGTCCCAGGCGTTGGAAGAAGAGGGCGGTCAGTTCTCTACCCTTTATATCAGCATGGTCCGTGCGGGCGAGGCGGGCGGCGCTTTGGAGAACACCCTGAGGCAGCTCAGCGATTACCTCGAACGCAGCCAGACCCTGCGTGGCGAGGTGATCAACGCGCTGATCTACCCGGCGTTTCTGGTGGTCGGCGTACTCGGCTCGCTGGCGTTGCTGCTGGCGTATGTAGTGCCGCAATTCGTGCCCATCTTTCGCGACCTGGGCGTGCCGATCCCGCTGATTACCCAGGTCATCCTGGCCATGGGCGAGTTTCTCAGCGCCTGGGGCCTGGTGGTGCTGGCCGCGATCATCGTATTGATCTGGGGCACCGCCATCGCCCTGCGCGACCCGGCGCGCCGCCAGCGCAACGACCTGCGCCTGCTGAAAATTAAAATCATCGGCCCGTTGCTGCAACGCATCGAAGCCGCCCGCCTGGCGCGCACCCTGGGCACCTTGCTCAGTAACGGTGTGGCGCTGTTGCAGGCGCTGCTGATCGTGCGTCAGGTGTGCAGCAACCGCGCCATCGTCGCTCAGGTCGAACAGGCCACTGAATGGGTGAAAGGCGGCGGCACTCTGGCCACGGGGTTGAGTCAAGCACTCACGCCAGACTTTGGTGGCAGCAGGTTTGGTGGGAGCGGGCTCTGCCCGCGAACGGCTCGACGCGGTGTGTCTGAAGAGTCGCGAGATGGCCTTCGCGGGCAGAGCCCGCTCCCACAAGACCGACTCCCACAAGACCTGCTTGCCCACGTCCCACTCTCACAAGGCCCTGGCAGACGAAACCAGCCACTGCTGCCCGAACTGGCCATCCAGATGATCGACGTCGGCGAACAGGCCGGCGAGCTGGACGGCATGCTGCTGAAAGTCGCCGATGTTTTCGACGTGGAAGCCAAGCGCGGCATCGACCGCATGCTCGCCGCCCTGGTACCCACGCTCACCGTGGTCATGGCCGTGATAGTCGCCGTGATCATGCTCGCCATCATGCTGCCGCTGATGAGCCTCACCAGTAATATCTAAAGGACAACACTCATGAAAACCATGAAGACGGCCCGCCGCCAGGGCGGTTTCACCTTGCTGGAAATGCTGGCGGTAATCGTGCTGCTGGGCATCGTCGCCACCATCGTCGTGCGCCAGGTCGGCGGCAACGTCGATAAAGGTAAATACGGCGCCGGCAAGGCGCAACTGGCCAGCCTGAGCATGAAGATCGAGAGCTACGGCCTGGACATGGGCGCGCCGCCCACCAACCTCAATCAGCTGGTGGTCAAACCGGCCAATGCCGGCAACTGGGCCGGCCCATACGCCAAGCCTTCAGACCTGAAAGACCCGTTTGGCCATGCCTTCGGCTACCGCTTCCCGGGTGAGCACGGCAGTTTCGACCTGATTTTCTACGGTCAGGACGGCCAGCCAGGCGGCGAAGGCTACAACGCCGACCTGGGCAACTGGGAGTAAGCGCATGCGCCGCTCCCGGGGCTTCACCCTGCTGGAAATGCTCGTGGTCATTGTATTGATCGGCGTGGCGGCAGGGTTGGTCGGCTATGGCTTGCAGCGCGGGCTGCACAGCGCTGCCGAGCGCAAGGCCCTGGGGCAGATGGTGCAGGCGCTGCGCACCGCGCGGGTGCAGGCGATTGTCACCGGGCAACCGGCACGCACGCGTTTCGATCTGCAAGGTCGCACCGTGCAGGCGCCGGGCAAGCCCCTGGCGCACTGGCCCGCCGACTGGCAGGTGCGCCTGCAAACCGCCGAAGGCCTGGGCGCCGGTTTCGAGTTCTATCCTGATGGCGGCGCCAGCGGCGGCAATGTCCTGATCACTCAGGGCGCACGGCACTGGCGCATCGACGTGGCCTGGCTGACGGGCGCCGTGCAGTTGCGCGACCTGCCATGAACCCACAACGCGGTTTCACCCTGCTGGAAATGCTCGCCGCCCTGGCCGTGCTGGCGCTGTGCGCCACCGTGCTGCTGGGCGCGTTCGGCCAGAGTGCCCGCGCCTTGCAGCAAAGCGCTGGGGCCGATCGCTTGAGTCTGGCAGCCGCCTCGGTGATCGACAGCCTGGACGATGGGCCTTTGCAGGCCGGCCGCCAGCAAGGGCAGTGGGATGGCGTCAAGTGGGTGTGCGACATCGCCGTGGTGCCCTCGGTACCCGGCTCGGCGCGGCTGTTTCGGCTGGATCTGACGCTGCATCAAGGCGCTCGCCGCGTGCACGTCAGCACCCTGCGCGTGCGTAGCGCCGGGGCGACACCATGAAGCGCCAGGCCGGTTTCACCCTGCTGGAAATCCTCGTGGTGCTCAGCCTGCTGGGCATTCTGGCGGGCCTGGTCGGCACCTCGCTGGTCAGTGCCAACCGCGCCACGGCCAAGGCCGAGCGGTTCAGTACGCGCCTGGATGAAGTGCAGGCCGCCCAGCATTACCTGCGTCGCGCCATCAGCCAGGCGCTGCCATTGGCCGCCGGGCCGCCCGAGGCCAACCCCCCACGTTTCGTTGGCCAGCCTGCGCAGTTGACCTTCCACGGGCCGTTGCCGGATTCCATTGGCGGCGGCCTGTATCAGCAGCACGTAAGCCTGGCCGACCACCGCCTGATGGTGAGTTTTGCCCGTCTCGACGGTCAGGCCACGCAGCGTTTCGGCGAGCCGCAGGTGCTGCTGCATGACGTGCAACAAGCCGCCTTCAGTTACCGCGGCCGTTCACCACTGGGCCAGGACAGCGGCTGGGTATCGAACTGGCCATGGCCGGAGCGCCTGCCCCGCGCGGTGCGCATCGAAGCCACCTTGGCCGGCGTGGTGCCGTGGGTGACCGAGCAGGTCAACCTGCGCCTGGACCTGGCCAGCGAGCCCGGCAGCCCATGAACACTCAGCGTGGCGTGGCCCTGTTGCTGGTGCTGTGGGTACTGGCGGTGCTCAGCACCTTGCTGGCCGCGTTGGCTGGCACCGTGCAGTTGCAGCAGCGCCAGGCCGGCTGGCAGGCGGGCCAGATGCAGGCGCGGCTGGCGGCCGAAGCCGGGTTGAGCCAGGCGGTGATGAGCCTGCAAGCCCGGGACTTCAAGGCGCGCTGGGCGGCGGATGGCAGGCCGCACCCAGTAGCGTTCGATCAGGCGCAGGTGGCGGTCAGCGTGCGCAGCGAGCGCGGCAAGCTGGACCTCAATGCCGCGTCCAAAGCCGATGTCGCCCGATTGCTGCGTGCGTGCGGCGCGGCGCCGCAACTGGCGGGGGCAGTGGCCGGTGCGCTGGACGGTGATGAAACCCCGTTGCGCACGCTGGAAGAATTCCGCGAACTGCCCGGCATGAGCGCCGAGCTTTACCGCCGGGTGCTGCCCCTGATCACCGTGTGGTCCGGCCAGGCGCAACCCGATCCCAGCCTGGCACCACCCCGACTGGCCAAGGCCCTGGGCCTGCCGACGGTGCGTACGCCCAACCTCGACCCCGGACAAATCCTCACCGTGACCAGCGAGGCCCGCCTGCCCGGCGGTGTCCACGCCAAGGTGCGCGTGACCCTGATGATGACATTGGCAAAGGAGGGCGCCAGGCCGTATCGGGTCCTGCGCTGGCAAGAATGAACAAGCTGATTGCAAAGCCTGTGGCGCATCTGCGCCAGGCATCCCTTCGCTGGCAGGCCAGCCAGGCGCGGCGCTGGCTGCACCTGTGGTTGGCTGAACTGCACGGTGTGCTGCCGCAGGCCCTGCGCGCCCGGTTGGCCAGCGGCCCGACCGTGCAGACGCTGCCGTGGCCGTTGCCCCATGACTTCGATAACGACCGCCCGGTCCAATTGCTGTTGCCCGGCCATGAAGTGCTGGCCCCACGCATCACGCTGCCACTGGCGGCCACCCGCGATTTGCATCGCGTGCTGGCGTTCGAGATCGATAAATACACACCCCTGCCCGTGGATCAGGTGCACTTCACCGCCCGCGTCGAACGCCAAACCGCCACCACGGCGAGCGTGCGGTTGGTCGCTATTTGTCGTGAACGCCTGGCGCAGGTGCTGGAGGCCTGTCAGCTGCGTGGTGTACGGCTGCAGTCCATTGCTGCGCTGGACAGCGACGGCAGCGTGCTGGGCGTGGACCTGCTGCCTGCGAACCTGCGCCCGGCGCCTTCGACTGCCATGCGGCTGAACCGGCGCCTGGCAATGCTCGCCCTGGCCTTGCTGGTGGGCGTGATGGCCATGGCCCTGCACAGCCGCGAGGCCAGCGTGGCCGCCATGCGCGCCGACGTCGCCGAGCAACGCCAGCAAGCACAGGCACTGGAAGCCCTGCGTCGCGAACTCACCGACACCCAGGGCGCGGCTCGCTACCTGGCTGCACTGAAAACCGCGCGGCCCACCCTGAGCCTGTTGATCACCGAGCTGGGCCAGTGCCTGGGCGCCGACACCTGGCTGGAACAGCTGGAGGTGCGCGACAGCGGCGAACTGACCCTGAGCGGTCAAAGCCGCCACGCCAGCGCCCTGATCACCCGCGCCCATGACTGCCCCAGCCTGCATGACACCCGCTTCCAGGGCATCATCCAGCCGGACACCGAGACCGGCCTTGACCGTTTCACCCTGGCCGCGCGCCTCACCCAGGAGGCCGCCGATGCGCCGAATTCCGACCGCCCGTGAACGCAAGATCCTCGCCGTGGGCCTGTTGGCCCTGCTGTTGTGGGCCGGCTGGTATGTACTGGTGGACAGCTGGTTCGCCGGCCCGTACGCACAATTGAACGACGAAGCCGCGACCCTGCAGGCCCAGCACCAGCGCTACGCCCGTCTGTTGGGCCAGGCCCCGGCCCTGCGTGCGGCACTGGACAAGGCCCGCCAGGACCCGGCCAGCCGCCGCAGCCTGCTGGCCGGTAATGACCCCAGCGCGGTGGCGGCTGACCTGATGCAGGCCGTCCTCGACAAGGTCAAGGCCCAGGCGGGCACCGGGCCCGGCTGCGAAGTGACCCAGCGCATGCCCATCGTGCCCGAGCAGGATCAGGCCCAGCCGTATCGCCAGGTCAAGGTCAGCCTGACCCTGGCGTGCGCCACCGAGCCTTTACTGCGCGTACTGCAGGCCCTCGAATACGGGCAGCCTTATCTGTTCGTCGAGGCGCTGAACGTGCAGCGCGACGCCAATGCGCCTGGCAAGGGCGGCCCCGGCAAGTTGAAGGTGCAGCTATTGGTGCGCGGCTACCTCACCGCCGCCAGCGCCAAGGGGCAGACGCCGTGAAGCGCGCGTCCCTGGCATTGATCGCGGTCAATGGCGTGCTGGCGGCCAGCCTGGCGTGGCTGGCTTCAATCCAAGGTGCTGTCGACTGGGACAGCACCGGCCCCGCAGCACCGTTGCCTGCGCTGCCAAAGGCTGCGCCGTCACTGGCGCCGCTGCCCGATGCCCAGATCGCCCAAGGCTGGCAGCAGCCCCTGTTCAGCCCCGACCGCAGCCCCGATGCCGCCAAGGCCGGCGCGGTATCCGCCGGCCTTGAGGGCGTAACCCTGGGCGGCGTGGTCATCGACGGCGACGCGCAATGGGCGCTGCTGCGCCTGCGTGACCAGCGCAACGCGAAACTCAAGCGCGGCGAAGCGCTGGACGGCGGCTGGGTATTGACCGAATTGAGCGCCACCAGCGCCACTTTTTCGCGCCAGGGACAGGCGCGTACCGTGAACATCCCCGTGCCGCGCCTGCCAGCGCCCGCCATGGCCCCCGTACTCAAACTTCCTGACGTGAAAACCCCATGACCGCTCCTGCTCGTTTGTTTTCATTCCCACTGCTGGGGTTGGCCGCCGCCGTCGCCCTGGCCGGTTGCGCCACCCCGTCGGCTGACCCGGGCAGCGACCCGGCGCTGATGCGCGAAGCCCTCAACGGCACCGGCGACCAGCGCCCCAGCCTGCCGCCGCAAGCCCCCGAGGCTGCCGCACCAACGCCTGCCGTCGCACCCGCCCGGCGGCAGATCATCACCGGCAACCAGCGCTTCGTTCAGCCCCAGGCGCCTGCCAAGGTGGCCGATGGCGGCGGGGCGGGCGACATCATGTTCAACTTCACCAACCAGCCCATCGAGGCGGTGATCAACACGGTGATGGGCGACCTGCTGCACGCCAACTACAGCATCCGCCAGGACGTGAAGGGCAGCGTCAGCTTCTCCACCTCCAAGCCGGTCAACAAGCAGCAGGCCCTGTCGATTCTGGAAACCCTGCTGTCCTGGACCGACAACGCCATGATCCGCCAGGGCGACCGCTACGTGATCCTGCCCGCCGCCCAGGCCGTGGCCGGCAAGCTGGTGCCGGAAATGCCGGTGTCGCAGCCTTCCAGCGGCCTGAGTGCGCGGCTGTACCCGCTCAAGTACATCTCGGCCACCGAGATGCAGAAGCTGCTCAAGCCCTTCGCCCGCGACAACGCCTTCCTGCTGGTGGACCCCTCGCGCAACGTGCTGAGCCTGTCCGGCACTCCGGAAGAACTGGCCAACTACCAGGACACCATCGACACCTTCGACGTCGACTGGCTCAAGGGCATGTCCATCGGCGTGTACGGCCTGCAGCACGCCTCGGTGGGCGAGTTGATGCCGCAGTTGCAAAAACTGTTCGGCCCCGACAGCGGCATGCCGTTGTCGAGCATGGTCAAGTTCATGCCCAACGAGCGCACCAACTCCATCGTCGCCATCTCGTCGCAACCGGCCTACCTGCAGGAGGTGGGCGACTGGATCAAAACCATCGACGAAGGCGGCGGCAACGAGCCGCAGATGTATGTGTACGACGTACGTAATATGAAAGCCACGGACCTGGCCAAGTACCTGCGGCAGATCTACGGCACCGCCGCCATCAAGGACGACACTGCCGCCAAGGTGGCGCCGGGGCTCAAGACCACCACGCTGTCATCGCTCAACGGCACGGGCAGCAGCACCAGCAGTTCGACCCTGGGCGGCCTGAGTACACAGTCCGCCACCACCCAGCGCACCAGCGATCAGGACGACGACAGCACCGACACCGAGGCCAGCGACGACAGCGCGGCCAGCAGCCAGGGCGCGCAGAAAACCCTGGAAGAAAGCGTGCGCATCACCGCCAACAAAAGCACCAACCAGTTGCTGGTGCGCACCCGGCCGGCGCAGTGGAAAGAGATTGAATCGGCCATCCGGCGTCTGGACAACCGGCCGCTGCAGGTGCAGATCGAAACCCGCATCCTTGAGGTCAAGCTCACCGGTGAACTGGACCTGGGCGTGCAGTGGTACCTGGGCAAACTGGCCGGCAATTCGTCGAGCACCACGGTGGCCAACACCAGCGGTTCGCAAGGCGCGCTGGGCAGCGGCGGGGCAGGGCTGGGGTCCACGGACACAGCGTTCTATTCCTTTGTGAGCAGCAACTTCCAGGTCGCGCTGCATGCGCTGGAAACCAGCGGCCGCACCCAGGTGCTGTCGGCGCCGTCGCTGGTGGTGATGAACAACCAGCAGGCGCAGATCCAGGTGGGCGACAATATCCCCATCAGCCAGACCACCGTGAACACCAGCACCTCGGACACCACCCTGAGCAGTGTCGAATACGTACAGACGGGCGTGATACTCGACGTCACCCCGCGCATCAACCCGGGTGGCCTGGTGTACCTGGACGTGCAGCAGCAGGTCAGCGACGCCGACACCAGCAGCGTCACCACCACCCAGACCAACCCCAGCATCTCCACGCGCTCGGTGTCCACGCAAGTGGCGGTGCAGAGCGGCCAGACCGTGCTGCTGGGCGGGTTGATCAAGCAGGACAACGCCGAGTCCACCTCCAGTGTGCCGGGGCTGGGCAAAATCCCAGGGTTGCGCTGGTTGTTCGGCAGTACCAGCAAGTCCAAGGACCGCACCGAGTTGATTGTGCTGATTACGCCAAGGGTGGTGGCTAGCGGCGATGATGCGCGGCGGGCGACGGATGATTATCGTCGGCAGATGCAGTTGCTTAAGCCCTGACCCACGCCGCCGCAGGCTGCGCCGACTCTGTGCCTCACTGAAAATCTCCAGTGCACACCAGGGCCAGCGCAGCCTTCGGCAGCGGCTACGAAGGGCGCGCCTGTAGCCGCTGCCGCCAGGCTGCGCTGGCCGTATGCTTCGTCGGAGATCTCCAGCGAGCATCGCCTGATTAATGAATCCCCCTCACAACCCCATCCCACCCCCCGCCATAGTCCCACCCCCACCCCCTGCGCTACCGTGCCGTACAGCGCTTTTCCGCAAACCCCGCTGAACCGTCACCCAACCCTGCCATCCACTCTAGGTACTGCCTTTTACCGTGCCCCCCAGCAAAAGGTGCCCCCTGATGAGCGACCCCAAAAACCGCCTGCCCATGCCGCAGGACGAAGCAACCGTCGCCCCGCGACGCAATTTCCTCAAGTTCGGTGCCTCCGGTATCGCTGCAGTGACCCTGTCGCACTGGATTCCACCCTCGGCCGCCGAGGCCGCCAGCCAGGCCGCCGAGCCGGCCACGCCCGCCACCGGCCACCAGCGCATCCGCCTGGAGGTCAATGGCCAGTCACACACCCTGGACGTACCCAACAACGCCGTGCTGCTCGACGTGCTGCGCGACCGCCTGCAACTCACCGGCAGCAAGAAAGGCTGCGACCACGGCCAATGCGGCGCCTGCACGGTGCTGGTCAACGGCGTGGCGATCAATGCCTGCCTGTCCATCGCGGTGCAGCACGACGGCGATAAAGTCACCACCATCGAGGGCCTGGCACAGAACGGCCAATTGCATCCGGTGCAGCAGGCCTTCTGGGACCATGACGCCTACCAGTGCGGCTACTGCACCTCCGGCCAGATCATGAGCGCGGTGGCCATCCTCAACGACCCCAACATCCCGGCCGACGACGCCAGCGTGCGCGAAGCCATGAGCGGCAATATCTGCCGCTGCGGCGCCTACAAGAACATCCTCGCCGCCGTGCAGTCGGCGCGGGGCAAGATGGGGAGGGTCAGCTGATGCGCACTTTCGACTACGCCCGCGCCGACACCCCGGGCAACGCCATCAAGGCCGCTGGCAGCGGCCAGGCCATGTACCTGGCCGGTGGCACCACGCTGCTGGACCTGGTGAAGCTGGACGTGATGCAGCCCGATCAGGTGGTGGACATCAACCGCCTGCCGCTCAAGCAGATCGAGACGCTGCCCGACGGCCGCCTGCGGGTAGGCGCGCTGGTCAGCAACACCGACCTTGCCCGCCATGCCTGGGTGCGCGAGCATTACCCGGTGCTGTCCCAGGCGCTGCTGGCCGGCGCCTCGACCCAGTTGCGCAACAAGGCCACCACCGGCGGCAACATCATGCAGCGGGTGCGCTGCAATTACTTTCGCGACGGCATCTCGCCGTGCAACAAGCGCCAGCCCGGCTCGGGCTGTGCGGCCATCGGCGGCCTGAACCGCAGCGTGCACGCGGTGCTGGGCACCAGCGACCACTGCATCGCCAGCCACCCCTCGGACATGTGCGTGGCCGTGGCCGCCATCGGCGCCAAGCTGACGGTGCAGGGCAGCACAGGCAGCCGTGACATCGACTTCGCCGACTTCCATCTGTTGCCCGGCGACACCCCGTGGCTTGAGCACGCCCTGCAACCCCATGAGCTGATTACCCACCTGACCCTGGACGCGCCACTGCGTGGCAGTCGCTCGGCCTATCTCAAGCTGCGCGACCGCACCTCGTATCAGTTCGCCCTGGCCTCCAGTGCCGTAATCCTGGTGCTGGACGGAGCGCGCATCAGCCAGGCACGCATCGCGCTGGGCGGAGTGGGCACCAAGCCGTGGCGAGCACGGGAGGCCGAGCAGTCACTGGTCGGTCAAACCGCCAGCCCGCAAGCGTTCCAGAAGGCAGCGGAACTGGCCATGCAGGGCGCGCACGCCTATGAGCACAACGCGTTCAAAATCCCCCTCGGGCAGCAGGCGGTGATCCGCAACCTGCGCGACCTCACGGCCTAGGAGCTTGTGATGAGCGACCCTATCATCGGTACCCCGACCCGTCGCGTCGACGGTCGGCAAAAAGTCAGCGGCGCCGCCCGTTACGCCGCCGACCACCCCATGCCCGGCCTGCTGTACGCCTACGGGGTGTACAGCACGGTGGCCAGCGGCCGCATTCGCCAGCTGGACGATAGCCAGGCGCGGCAGATGCCCGGCGTGGTCACCGTGCTGCACCACGGCAATATGGAAGCGCTGCATCGCACGCCCAACGCGCCGCTCAAGGACGTGCTCACGGCCAGCAAGGCCGACGAACATCGCCTGCCGTTCGAGGACGACGTGGTCTCTTACCCCGGCCAGTTCGTGGCGCTAGTGGTGGCCGAGAGTTTCGAGCAGGCGAGGGCGGCGGCCTACCGCGTCAAAGTCGACTATGAAACCCTCGAGCCCACCAAGGACCTCGAACAGGCCTTGCGCCTGCACGGCTCCAAGGACGGCGGCAAGGGCCACCACCGCGGCGACCCGCCCACGGCGTTTGACGGCGCGCCGCATCAACTGGACCAGACCTACACCACCCCGGTGGAAGTGCATAACCCCATGGAAATGCACGCCACCACGGCCTGGTGGCAGGACGGCCGCCTGTACCTGTATGAAAGCACCCAGGGCGTGGTCAACCACCGCAACATGCTGGCCAACGTCTTCGACCTGCCGCCCGAACGGGTAGAGGTACGGGCGCCCTTCATCGGCTCCGGATTCGGCGGCAAGCTGTGGCCCTGGCCGCACTCGGTGGCCACCTGCGCGGCCGCCAAGGCCACCGGCCGGCCGGTGCAGTTGATGCTGCCGCGCGCCCAGATGTTCACCACCGTCGGCCACCGCCCGGAAACCCGCCAACGGCTGCGCCTGGCCACCGATGCCCAGGGCAAGCTGGTGTCGATCCGGCACGAGTCGTACAACAGCACCTCGACCCTGGACAGCTACACCGAAACCTGTGGCTCGGTGACCCAAAGCCTGTACAGCTGCCCCAACGTGCTGGTGTCCCACAACAACAGCCCGGTCAACCGCGGCACGCCCACCTCCATGCGCGCCCCGGGCGCAGCGCCGGGGTTGTTCGCGCTGGAATCGGCGATCGACGAAATGGCCCTGGCCGTGGGCATGGACCCGCTGAAATTCCGTCAGCTCAACCTGGCCACCCAGGATGAAAGCCAGGGCCTGCCCTGGTCCAGCAACCATTTGCCCGAGGCTCTGGAACAGGCTGCGCAACGCTTCGGTTGGCACGACCGCAACCCCACGATCGGCGCCATGCGTGACGGCGATCAGATCATCGGCTACGGCCTGGGCGCCTGTAACTGGGAGGCCTTCCAGATGCCCACCGAGGCGCGGGTGATTCTGCGTGCCGACGGTAGCGCCCTGGTGCAGTCGGCGGTGCAGGACATCGGCACCGGCACCTACACCATCGTCGCCCAGACCGTGAGCCAGCTGACCGGGTTGCCCCTGGAGCGCATCGAGGTAGAACTGGGCAGCTCGGCGCTGCCACCGGGCACCTTGTCCGGCGGCAGTTGGCTGACCGCCAGCGTCATGCCGGCCGTGGCCGGCGCCACCCGCAAGGCGTTGGCGCAATTGCAGGAATGGTCCGTGGCACCGGGCGGGGTATTCGCCGGGGCCAAGGCAGAAGAGGTGACGATCAAGGACGGTCATCTGCAGCACGGCGGCCAGCAGGCCAGCTTCGGCCAGGTGCTGGACAAGCAGCGCCTGGCCCGCGCCGAAGGCTTCTTCCACAACGACGCCGCCAAGAACGACAAGTACTCGTTCCGCTCCTTCGGCGCGCATTTTGTCGAAGTGCGCTGGGACCCGGGCATCTCGCGCCTTCACGTGGCGCGGGTGGTCAGCGCCATTGACGTGGGCAAGGTGGTCAACCCCCTGGCGGCGCGCAACCAGGTGGAAGGCGCGATTGTCATGGCCATCGGCATGGCGTTGTTCGAGGCTGGCGAGCACGACCCGCGCACGGGGTTGCCGGCCAACAACAACTACGCCGAATACGTGGTGCCGGTGCATGCCGACCAGCCCGAGATCGACGTGATGCTGCTCGATTACCCCGACCTGAACATGAGCGAGTTCGGCGCGCGGGGCATTGGTGAGATCGGCATCACCGGGCTTGCGGCAGCGGTGGCCAATGCCGTGTACCATGCCACGGGCAAGCGGGTGCGTGATTTGCCCATTACCAAAGAGAAGTTGATGGTGTCTGGCTAGGCCCCATCGCGACCAAGGTCGGCTCCTACGCCGATCGGTGTAGGAGCCGACCTTGGTCGCGATGAAAACGACGCCGATCGTGAGCCTCATACATCCAATGGAGCACTCCCGTGGCTGCCACCATCATCATCCTCGCCGCCGGCCGCGGCGAGCGCTACCGGGCCTCCGGCGGCAGCACCCACAAACTCGATGCCCTGCTGGGCGGCATCCCCGTGTTGCAGCGGGTGCTGGCCGCCGTCGCCGAAACCGGCTTGGACGCTTACGTGGTGCGCCCCCAGGGTGACAACAGCGGCATGGGCGACTCCATCGCCCGTGGCGTAAAGGCCACACCCGATGCCAGCGGCTGGCTGATTCTGCCGGGCGACCTGGGGCTGATCACCGCCGATTCGATTCGCCAGGTGGCCGCCGCTGTGCGGCCCGACACCGTGGTGCTACCCCATTACCAAAGCCGCCGCGGCCACCCGGTTGCCTTCCCCGCCGAGTGCTTCGCAGCGCTCAGCGCACTGACCGGTGACAGCGGCGCGGCGGCCATCGTCCGCGCTTATCGGCAGGCGGGCAGGGTATTAGACCTATCGGTCGATGATATCGGCATAGCCCTCGACATCGACTCGCTCGACGACCTCAATACCGCCGAACAAGTACTGGCAACGCAAATCCCGTAGCCGCTGCCGCCAGGCTGCGCTGGCCGGTGTGATCTCTGGACATCTGCAGTGGGGAACGGGGCCAGCGCAGCCTTCGGCAGCGGCTACAGGTGTAGGCCGCTAGCGAAGGCTCCAGGACACCCCCAGGTAAACCCCCAACCCTTCGCCCGGCGTGGAGCGCGCTGCATCCACCCCCTTGTCGTCATACCCCGGCGTCACCGTGGCCGCGTAGTGCTGGTTGGTCAGGTTGCGTATATCCACCCAGGTCTGCCAGTCGCCCTTGGGCGCGTTGTAGCCCACGCTGGCGCCGAATAGCGCGTAGGCATCGGCGTAGTAGCTGTTGGCGTAATCCACCGCCACCTTGGACACCAGTTGCGTATTGCCCGCCACGAAGAATCCTTGCGGCCAGTCGTAGCGCAACTCGCCCTGGTAGTAATGCATCGGCAACCCCGGCAGGCGGTTGCTGCCGAACTGGTCGTCGTTGCGGTAATGGAAGTCGCTGAAGGTGTAGGCCTGGCGCAGGCTCAGGGCGCCCACGCCTTCGCGCGACCACAGGGTGCTGGTCAGGCTGGCTTCCACGCCCTGGTGCACGGTGGGGCTGGCGTTGAGTTCGTATGGGGTGACGGCGCTGGCGTCGGGCAGTACCGACAGCAGTTCGTGGCGCACCTGGGCGTAGTACCAGGCCAGGCTCCATTGGCCCAGGCTGCTGTCGCCGCGGCCGCCGATTTCCAGGGTGGTGGCGGTCTGGTTGTGCAAGGCCACGGGTACGCTTTGGGCGCCTTTGGCCACGCCGCTGTCGAACTTTTGATTGGCGCTGTAGATCATCGACCAAGGATGCGGCGCCTCAACGGAACGACTGAGGTTGCCAAACAGCTGCACATCCGGCGTCAACTGATAGCGCAGGCCCAGGCGCGGTGCATAGTCCCAGTCGTGCAGGCTGGTCTTGCCACCGCCCTCGGGGTAGGTGACGGCGCTTTCACGACGGGTGTAGATGGCGGCGATGCCGGTGGTCAGCCACAGGTTGTCGGCCACCTCCAGGTCGTTGCTGAAATGCAGGACTGTGTCCGAGCCCTGATAGGTGAAGTTGCGGATGCGCGTGCCGGGCGCATAACCCGCCGTGTTGCCGGTGGGGATACGCACGAACTCGCTGGCACCGTCATTGGGCAGGTGCTTGGTCACGCGCAGCCCCACGGTGCTGTTGCTGTCCAGGCCCCACAGGGTGTCATGGCGCTTGTAGTCGAAGGTGCCGCTGACGTCGGTATAGGCCACCTTCAACCGGTTGGGGCCTTCGCGCAGGTCCATCGGGTAGTCGTGATAGACAAGACCCGTCTGGATACTGGAGTCATCGTCAATGTAGTAAGTGGTCTTGTTGCCGATAAAAGTGCTACCCGGCTCGTCACGCTGGTAGTCGCGAGCTGCATAGGTCGGGTTGGCCGCCTGGGCGTGATGCTCGATGGAATCCTTGGTCACCCGGCCAGCCAGTTCGTTGTCGGTCTCGCGGTGACGGATGTAGAAGCGCGTATCCAGATTGGGGTTGAAGCGATAGCCGAAGTTGGCGATCACGCCCTGGCTGGTGCTGGCGGTGTGGTCCTGATAACCGTCCGAGCGGGCGTCGGTCACGGCGATGTAGTAATCGAAGTCGCCCAGCACCTGCCCGGAGCTGATCTGCCGCTGGCGGTAATCATGGCTGCCCATGGCATAGCGCACTTGCAGCAGCGGCGAGTCGTAGCCGGTGTGGCTGATGTAGTCGATGGCACCGCCCAGCGCCAGGCCGCCCCGGTCGAAGGCGTTGGCGCCGCGCATGATGTCCACGCGCTCAAGCCACAGTGGCTCCAGCAGCTCGTAGGGCGTACCGCCGGGGCCGGTCAGCGGCAGGCCGTCGAGCATGGCGTAAAGGCCCGAGGCATGGGCGCCGGGCGCGCGGTTGATGCCCGAGCCGCGGATGGAAATCTTCACGCCTTCATTGCCGGCCGACTGCGCGTAAACGCCGGGCTGGTAGGCCAGCACGTCCTGATTGCTGGCCACGCGGCCCTGCAACGGCCGGCGCATGTCCACCACGTTGGTGCCGCCGGGCACCTTGGCCAACTGCGCGGCCGCGTCCTCGATGGACTGGCCTTCACCGCTCTGATCCTGATCGCGAATCAGCACCTCCCCCAGTTCCATGTCCTGGGCATCGGCCACCAGCGGGCAGGCCAGGGCCAGGCCCAGCAGGGCGGTGGGCAGGGTTTTCGGCGACGGCATGAGGGGGCAACTCCAAGGTGATGATCCCTACGACGTGCGAATCGTTCGCAAAAGCACATGTAGCCGCTGCCACAGGCTGCGCCGGCCGGTGTGAACCCCGCAAATCGTCGGGGCACATCAGGGCCAGCGCAGCCTTCGGCAGCGGCTACATGGTCATCATATCGACACGTTGGCGGGGCACTATCGTCGCAACGTCTATGGTCCGCGAGACAGGAGGGAATCACTATGGGGGCAATGGAAGCCACTGAAGTCGCCAACAAAGGCATGAAACGCCGCGCCACGGTGATTTACCGTCGCGACAATCAGATCCTGTTCGTGCGCAAGCGCAAGGCCAAATGGAACCTGCCGGGCGGGCGCGTGGAGCGCGACGAAACCCCGTTGCAGGCGGCCTTGCGTGAAATGGTGGAGGAAACCGGGCTGGCCTTCGAGCAGTTGGCCTACGTGTCCGAATACCAGCAGGACAAGGTCATCCACTTCCTGTTCGAAGCCACCCTGACCCTGCCGCAGAAGCCGCGTCCCGGCAATGAGATCGAAGACTGCCGCTGGTTCAAGGCCAAGCACGTGCACAAGCGCAAGGTGCGCGGGGCCATCCGCACCTTGCTTAAACGCTGCGCGGCCGACGTGGCGGCCTGAGGCTTACGCGTGGATTAACTGCGCACGACGTTTTTTGTTGGCGTCGTTGACCCGGGCCTGAATGCCGTCCAGGTACTGGGTTTCCAGTTCGCGGGCCAGGGGGCCGAGGATGGGGTTGGCGGCAAAGCCGGCCAGCAGGGTGTCGATCAGGTGGGAGACCGTGGCGTTGGCCGCCGCGACACTGGCGGGCACCAGCGGGTCGAAGTCCAGGCCTTCCATCTCCACGTCCAGACGCTTGAGGATGGGTTCTGCGCGCTGAATCTGCTGGCGAAGCTCATCAAGAGACGATTGCATCACTTACTCCCTGTGTCGTCGGCGTTGTCTTGAAACTGCAATATAGCGGTCATCCAGCAGATGGTAGGTGGGAAATATTTCATTTACATGACATCTCGCGGACGCAAACCGTAGCCGCTGCCGCGAGGCTGCGCGGGCCCTGTGCCTGGCTGCAGATGGGCAGTGCACATAAGGGCCAGCAGCCTGGCGGCAGCGGCTACAGGTTTGCGTTGTTTGCTACAGCCAGGCTTTTATCTGGGCGCACACGGCTTTCGTCGATATGCCATAGCGATCATGCAGCGTGGGCAACGCCCCCGCGTCGAGGAATGCATCCGGCAGCGCGATCTGGCGGAAGGTCGGCGTCACGCCGCTGCGCATCAGCAAGCCCGCCACGGCTTCACCCAGACCGCCGACGATGGAATGGTTTTCCGCCGTCACCACCAGCCGCCCCGGCTTGCGCGCCTCGGCCAAAATGGTCGCCGCATCCAGCGGTTTGATGGTGGGCACATGCAACACCGCCACATCAATGCCGTCAGCGCGCAACTGCTCAGCCGCCTCCAGGGTGCGCATGGTCATCAGCCCTGTGCTGATCATCAACACATCGTTGCCGGTGCGCAGGGTCTTGGCTTTGCCGATTTCAAACTGGTAGCCGTATTCGTCCAGCACCAGCGGCACGTTGCCCCGCAACAGGCGCATGTACACCGGGCCCTGGTGGGCGGCGATGGCGGGCACGGCCTGCTCGATTTCCAGGGCGTCGCAGGGGTCGATGACCATCAGGTTGGGCATGGCGCGGAAGATCGCCAGGTCGTCCGTGGCCTGGTGGCTGGGGCCGTAGCCAGTGGTCAGGCCGGGCAGGGCGCTGACGATCTTGACGTTGAGGTGCTCCTCGGCAATCGCCATGCAGATGAAGTCATAGGCGCGGCGCGAGGCAAACACGGCATACGTGGTGGCAAACGGCACGAAGCCTTCGCGGGCCATGCCGGCGGCGGCGCTCATCAGCAGTTGTTCGGCCATGCCCATTTGGTAGAAGCGCTCGGGGTGGGCCTTGGCGAAGATGTGCAGGTCGGTGTACTTGGACAGGTCGGCCGACAAGCCGACAATGTCGGCGCGCTGTTCGGCCAGCGCCGCCAGCGCATGGCCGAAGGGGGCCGGGCGGGTGGCCTGGCCCTCGGCGGCAATCGAGGCGATCATCGCCGAGGTGGTCAGGCGCTTGGCGCCGGTGGTGGTGTTCGCCGTGCTCATTGGTTGCTCCCCATCTGCAGGTTGTCCAGCGCCACTTGCCATTCATGTTCGTCAACGCGGATAAAGTGGGTTTTCTCGCGGTTTTCCAGAAAGTCCACGCCCTTGCCCATGCGCGTGTCGCAGATGATCACCCGCGGTTGCGCGCCACTGTGGTTGCGGGCGGCGTCGAAGGCCTTGACCAGGGCGTCGATGTCATTGCCATCGACCCGCTGGGTGAACCAGCCAAACGCCTGCCAGCGATCGACGATGGGCTCAAACGCCAGAATCTGACTGCTGTGGCCGTCGGCCTGCTGATTGTTGACGTCGATGACCGCGATCAGGTTGTCCAGCTTCCAGTGGGACGCCGACATCGCGGCTTCCCAGGTCGAGCCTTCGTTCAATTCGCCGTCCGACAGCAGGTTGTAGACGAAGGACGCCGACTGTTTGCGCTTCAGGCCCAGGCACGCGCCCACGGCAATCCCCAGGCCGTGGCCCAGGGACCCGCCGGTGATCTCCATGCCCGGGGTGTAGGCGGCCATGCCCGACATGGGCAGGCGGCTGTCGTCGCAGCCATAGCTTTCCAGCTCGTCGAGCGGGATGACCTGGGCTTCGATCAACGCGGCGTACAGGGCAATGGCGTAATGGCCGATGGACAGGTAGAAGCGGTCCCGGGCTTCCCACTCCGGGTTGTGGGGCTGGTAGTTCAGGGCGTGGAAATAGGCCACGGCCAGCAGGTCGGCGGCGCCCAGGGCCTGGCCCACGTAACCCTGGCCCTGCACCTGGCCCATGCGCAGGGCATTGCGGCGGATATTGAAGGCGCGTTGCGCCAGCGACGGGGATGATGCGGGTGAGGCAGTGACTGTCATGGTGAACACTCCATTGATTCAACGGTTGACCGAGGCGGCCGGGATGCGCAGCACCAGCCACGCCCCCAGGCACAGCACAGCGGTGATCAGGTACATGCCGATGGCGCTGGAGCCGGTGGTGGTGGCGACCCAGCCGATCAGGTACGGCGAGCAGAACCCCGCCAGGTTGGCGAAACTGTTGATGCCGGCGATGCCCGCCGCCGCCGACACACCGCCCAGCAGGGTGGTGGGCAGCATCCAGAACAGCGACGAGGCCGACAGCACGCCGGCGGCGGCCAGGCACAGGCTCAGGGTGGAAAACAACAGGCTGGTGCTCATCAGCGCGGCCAGGGTCAAGCCCAGGGCACCGGCGAGCATGGGGATGATCAGGTGCCAGCGGCGCTCGCGGTGTTTGTCGCCGCTGCGGCCCATCAGCAGCATGGCGGCGATGGCACACAGGTACGGCAGGCTGGTGACCAGGCCGATGTGCAGCGGGTCGGAGACGCCGGCGTTGCGGATCAGCGTGGGCAGCCAGAAGGTCAGGGCGTACTGGCCCATCACCACGCAGAAATAGATGGCCGCCAGCAGCCACAGGCGCCGGTCGCCGATGAACGCGGCCACCGAGGCATGGGTCACCTTGCGGCTGTCATCCTCGGCCAGCTCGGCCTTGATCATCTGCTTCTCGTCGTCGCGCAGCCAGGTGGCCTGGTCGACGCCGTCCTTCAGGTAGCCCAGCACCAGCAGGCCCACCAGTACCGTGGGGATGGCTTCGATCACGAACATCCATTGCCAGCCGGTCCAGCCATGAAAACCTGCGAACTTGGCCATGATCAGGCCCGACAGCGGCCCGCCGATCATCCCCGACAGCGGGATGGCGATGAACCACAGCACGGTCATGCGCGCCCGGCGGTACGAGGGGAACCAGTACGTCAGGTACAGCAGCAGCCCCGGCGCCAGCCCGGCCTCGGCGATCCCCAGTAGAAAGCGCAGGCCGTAGAACTGCCAGGCGGTTTCGACGAAGGCGAACAGCGCCGAGATGACGCCCCAGGAGATCATGATGCGGGCTATCCAGCGCCGCGCGCCGACGCGGTGCAGGATCAGGTTGCTGGGCACTTCACAGAGGAAATAGCCGATGAAGAACATCCCGGCGCCCAGGCCGTAGACCGCTTCGCTCAGGGCCAGGTCGTTCATCATCTGCAGCTTGGCGAAGCCGACGTTGACGCGGTCCAGGTAGGCGCACAGGTAGCACAGCATCAGGAACGGCATCAGTCGCCACGCCGTCTTGCGGTAGGCGTTGGAACGCGCGGTCACGACCGCTTCCAGCGATAGAGTTGTCATGATGGTCTGATCTCTTGTTGTTATGAGGATGACGACCACAGCCATGCCCGGTAGGAGCCGACCTTGGTCGCGATGCAGGCGCTGCGTTGTATCAGGCCAGGCGCGATCGCGAGCAAGGTCGGCTCATACGGTCAATGGATCAACATGCCGCCGTTGACGTCCAGGGTGATGCCGGTCAAATAGCTGGACAGGTCGCTGGCCAGGAACAGCGCGGCGTTGGCCACGTCCTGGGCGCTGCCCAGGCGGCCCAGGGGGATGCCTTCGATGATGGCGTGGCGGCGCTCGTCCTGCAGCAGGCCGCCGGTGATGTCGGTGTGGATCAACCCCGGGGCGATGGAGTTGACCCGCACCTGGTCAGGCCCCAACTCGCGCGCCATGGCCTTGGCCAGGCCCAGCACGCCGGCCTTGGCGGCGCTGTAGTGGGGGCCGCCGAAGATGCCGCCGCCGCGCTGGGCCGACACCGAGGACATGCACACGATGCTGCCGCTTTTCTGCTTGCGCATGTGCGGGATCGCGGCCTGGGACATCAGCAAGGTGCCGCGCAGGCTCACGTCCAGCACCTTGTCGTAGTCGCCGCCGCGAATGTCCAGGGTCTTGAGCGGTTGGGTGATGCCGGCGTTGTTGACCAGCACGTCCAGGCGACCAAAGTGCTCGATCACCCGCGCCACGGCCTGGTTGACCTGGCCTTCATCGGCGACGTTGGCGGCCAGGCCCAGATGACCGTCGCCTAGGCTGGCGGCGGCATCGCGGGCGGCGGATTCGTCCAGGTCGAGGATGATGACCCTGGCGCCCTGGGCAGCGAAGGTGGCGGCGGTGGCGCGGCCAATGCCGCGGGCCGAGGCGGCGCCAGTGATGAGTGCGACTTTCCCTTGTAGCAGCATGAGCGATACCCCTGATTGTTGTTATGGGCTCGATTGTGCCAATCGATGCCTCAGCTTGGACCGGGGTAGTGGGGTGAGCAATGCGCGAAAAATCATTCGCTGCTGAAAAAAATTCAGCACTCGCGAGGTGGCGCTTCCGGTGCTTGAATAAACCCACATAAAAACAATGAGGTGTTGACCATGCAGCCAGGCAGCCCCGCGCTCCCGGTATTGCCACCGCTGAAAGCCATTCAGGCCTTCGAACAGACCGCCCGTTTCGGCAACGTCGCCCGCGCCGCCGAAATGCTCGACCTGACGCCCTCGGCAGTCAGTCACCAACTGGCCAAGCTGGAAGCCATGATCGGCCGCCAACTGTTCACCCGCGCCGCCCGCGGCGTCAGCCTGACGCCGGTGGGCGAGCAGTACCTCAAGGAGGTCTCCGGCATCCTGCAGACCCTGGCGGTGGCCACCGAGCGGGCGGCCAGCGACGTCAGCCTCGATTGCCTGCGCCTGCACTCGTCACCCAGTTTCGGCCTGCTGTGGCTGATGCCGCGCCTGGAGGCGTTCCGCAGCAGCCATCCGGATATTCAGATCAACCTGTCGTGCTCCTATGAAGCGCTGCATTTCAGCCGCGACAAGATCGACGTGGACGTGCGCCACGGCCGGCCCAACTGGCCCAGCTACGAGGTGCGCTCCGTGCGCAACGAATCGCTGGCGGTGTTGGCGGCACCCTCATTGCTCGCGCAACGGCCCATCGGCCGGGCAGCCGACCTGCTCGACTGCGAGCTGATCCTGTCGGAAACCACCCTGCTTAAATGGCCCGAATGGTTTGCCCAGCAGGGCCTGGCGCTGCCGGAAAAGCCCTACACCCTGAGCTTCGACCGCTCGTACATGACCCTGGAAGCCGCCAGCCTGGGGCAGGGCTTTGCCCTGGAAAGCACCTTGCTGGCGCGCAAGTACCTGGACAGTGGCGCCCTGGTGGAGGTGGCGCCGCAGGCGTTCAGCGCGCAGGTGGCGGCCCATCACCTGGTGTTCCCCAAGGCCCATTCAAGCTTCCCCAGGGTGCGGCGGTTTCTGGCGTGGATGGAGAGCGAGCTGGGGCATGACTTTGTCTATTGATGCGGGAACATGGCCGGGTCCGACAGACAGGCCAGCAAATGGTCATACACCAGCCGCACCCGTGGCGGCACCGGCCCCACCTGGGGGCGATACAGAATCAACTCCATCGGCGCCGGCGCCGCTTCGGGCAACACCTCCACCAGTCGGCCCTGCGCCAGGTACGGCTCGGCCAGGTAACTGGGCATCTGCGCCAGGGCCAAGCTTGCCAATACCATCTCGCGCTCGGTCTCCGGGTCATCGCAGGTAAAGGCCGGCGAGGCGGGCAGGTGCGCCTCGCCATCGGCGAACACCCACGGCCAGGGCCTGCCATTGTTGCGGTCGATCAGCACCGACAGCGGCAGTTGCTTGAGTGCCCCGACACTGCCGGGCACGCCACGGGCAGCCAGCAGCTCGGGCGCAGCAACGATCATCAGCGGCACATGCCCCAAAGTACGCGCGGTGTAACGCCGGTCGCGCACGGCGCCAATGCGCACGCCAATGTCGATCTGGCTGGCCACCGCGTCGGTGAGCTGGTCATCCAGGCTCAGGTCGATGCGCAGGCCGTGGTTGTCGCGCATCAGCGGCTTGAGGAAATCGGCCAGGTACAGGCGGCCAATGGCGTGAGGCGCGGTGATGCCCACGCGGCCAGTGATGGCGTCATCATGGCGGTCGGCGTGGGTCATGAACAGGCGGTCCACCTGGTCCAGCGCCTCGCGGGCCTGTTGGGCCAGCTGCGCGCCGAAGGCGGTGACGTGCACCTGGCGGGTGCTGCGGTGGAACAGCATCTCGCCCAGGCTGCGCTCCAGTTCCTTGATGGCGCGGGTGACGGTCTGTGGCGAGGTGCCCAGGCGCGTTGCGGCGTCGCGGAAGGTGGGCGACTCCACGGCCACGCAGAAGATGCGCATCAGTTCGAGGCGGTTGAGCATGGCACTCCTTTAGTTCCATAACGTGGAATTCTCAAATCCTAACTCTTCCATTTTCTGGAGGGAAGCATGGGCGCACACTCGCTTCCATCAACTCCCCCCTGAAAGGAAGACCGACATGAGCAACAACATTCAAGGCAAGGTCGTGGTCATTACCGGCGCCAGCAGCGGCCTGGGCGAAGCCACCGCACGGCACCTGGCGGCGCTGGGTGCCAAGGTGGTACTGGGCGCACGTCGCCTGGAGCGTCTGCAAACCATCGCCGAGGAAATCAAGGCGGCGGGCGGTGAAGCGGCAGCGTTCGCGGTGGACGTAGCGCGCCAACAAGACCTGGAAACGTTGGTGCAAGGTGCGCTGAGCGAGTTCGGCCGCGTCGACGTGATGATCAACAACGCCGGTTTGATGGCCATCTCGCCGATCCGCGAGCGTCGCATTGACGAGTGGGACCGCATGATCGACATCAACATCAAGGGCGTGCTGTACGGTATCGCCGCTGCGTTGCCGGTGTTCGAACAGCAGAACAGCGGGCACTTCATCAATATCTCGTCGGTGGCGGGCATCAAGGTGTTCAGCCCGGGTGGTTCGGTGTACAGCGGCACCAAGTACGCCGTGCGCGCCATCTCCGACGGTTTGCGCCATGAAGTGGGTGGCAGCATCCGCACCACCACCATTGAGCCGGGTGCGGTGGATTCGGAATTGAAACTGGGCAGCGGGCATCAGCCGAGTGCCGACGTGGTGATGGAGTTTTACAAGCAGGCCATTCCGGCGGAGTCGGTAGCGCGGGCGATTGCCTACGCCATCGAGCAACCGGCGGACGTGGACATCAATGAGATCGTGCTGCGCCCCACCGCACAGGATTTCTGATCGCGGCGCATCCGCAGCACCGCGTCGCCTTCATCGCGAGCAAGCTTTGCTCCCACAGTGTCAGGCCTGACAAAAGTGTTCGCTTGACACTGTGGGAGCCTTACACCGGTGGCTGGCTCGGCACTGTGGGAGCAAAGCTTGCTCGCGATGAGGCCGGTACTGTCACGACACCGCGTAGAACTTGCGTACGTACTGGGTGCTGACCCACGCGCAGGCCACGCCCTTGGGCACGAACACTGTATCCCCAGCGTTCACCTGCAACTCGCCACCGTCCAGGCGCAACGTCACGCTGCCCTCGATCACCTGCATCAGCTCATGACACAGATGCCCCCGGCCATGCCGCTCATAGGGCGTCGAATCCCACACCCCGATGCGCAATGCACCCGCCTCGAACAGGTTGTTGGCACGGCACTGCGGCGCCGGGCCGATCAGGATCTGGTCATCGGGTGGCGAAGACGGGTTCAGGTGTGCGCGGGGGTCCAGCAAGGTCAAACCGGGCGAGGTATCGGCTTCTGGTTGAATGTCCGCGAACCAGGCCCACAGCGTGTCGGCACTGGCCTGCACGCTGAACGCCGTGCCCGCTGCAATCACCAGACTGTCACCGCAGCCCACCCGCACGGTCTGACCGGCAACGGTGAAGGTCAACGCCCCCCGATGCACCACCAGCATCTCACTGACCGGATATGCAGCCACCTCGAGCGTGCCCTGCAACGTGGTCACCCCCGCGGCAAAACGCTCATCGGCATAGCCAATACGCCGGCTTGCAGCAAAAGGATCATTGGCCACCAAGGCATCGGCGCTGGCCGCAGCAAGGTCGGCGTGGCCGCTGGCATCGGCCAGCAATACAGCAGTAGGTTGCGACATGCTCAAACGTCTCCGATTCAATTCAACCAATGGCCTGGGTAACCAGCGCGAACGTCTGCACGCCGCCCGACGCCTGGGGGATTTCGCCACGGCTCATGCACGCCACGGTGTCGACGCCTTTGAGCCCGACACCGTCCAGCCATGCTTCCAGGCCGCAGCCCACGGGGATGTCGATGCGCACGAAGGCATCGTTCAGCGGCGCCAGCAGCTGCGCAATCAACTGCTGCGCCTGCTCGACGTTCTGCGCCACCACCGGCCCGATGCAGCGGCCGCGACCAAACGGTCTAATGGCGGCAAAGGCCTGTAACTTACCGTCAATATCAATACCGACGGCCTGCTCGATGTCCGCGAACACGGCCTTCATCACCTCGCCGCGATCCAGCCCGGTTGCAGCATCGGCCAACTCAAGCAGGCGCGGTTGATCGGCAGCGCTCAGCACGCGGCCAGCCTGTGCAAGGGTAGGGGCGATCACCGTGCCCTGGCGTTGCTCGATCTGCCCGAACTCCACAAAGCCCATCTTGCGATACAACGGCGCCCCCGCCAGCGTGGCATTGAGCAAGGCAGTACGTGGCCCGATGCTGTCCAGCGCCAGGTCCATCAATCGCCGGCCAATGCCGTGGCCCTGATACTCATCGCTGACAATCACCAGGCCAATGGTCGACCACGGCCCCTGATGACAGGCAAAAGCCGAACCGATGACACGATCCTGGTCCAGGGCCACGAAGCCGTCGGCCACGCTGTGCAGCATGGCCCAGTCCTGGGCGCGGTGCGGCCACTTGAGGGCCACCGACAAGGCATGGGCGGCCGGCACGTCGGCGGCGGTCATGGGGCGGTACTGATAGGTAGACATGGCGGGCTCCGATATGAACGCGAATGGCGCCTTGTATCGCACCTGCGCCGCAGGGTGACAAGGGGGCGGCCACGATTCGGCAGATTGTGCAGCGCGCAGGCAGGCCCGCCACAGGAACTGCTTCGCCAACGCCTGTGGTCGGCAGCAAATGCCAGGGTCGTCGCGCGGCGGAGCGCCCGGGCAGGGCGCCAGCAGATTATGCCAACGCATCGGCTGTTTTCGGCGTTTTTGACGTGTGCCGCGCATCGTCTATAAAGCACAAGGCCTGAATCCCTTGTTGTACAAGGCAGTTACGCACTCTGGCGCCCGTCTTGCATTGGCAGGGTGGGGCGCAGATTCTGCTGCTGCTGGCCATCAACCGCTGCATTTGGGGGCCAAAACAGCGCACTTTTTCGCCCTTTGCCCGCGTGTGGAGCAGAAAGCACGCTCTGCTGCGGCAACGCGTCAAAACGGTTTTTTGTGTTTTCCAGCTTGCGCTTTAAACGCCATCTGCTGATTTCACAGTGTTGTAATGAAGTCGCTGCGCAACGGAGGGCATCACCTCCAGGGGATAGCTGCAAGGGCCCTTGCGCCAACACTTTCACGAACTCTCAGGACGGCACCATGAGCTTTCTACGCCCCAAATTCATTACCTTCGACTGCTACGGCACCCTGACCAACTTCCACATGGGCACCATGACCCGCGAGCTGTTCGCCGACCGCGTGCCGGCCGAGCGCATGGACGCCTTCGTCAAGATGTTCTCCGCCTACCGCCTGGATGAAGTGATGGGCGACTGGCAGCCTTACGACGTGATCCTCAAGAACGCCCTGGAGCGCACCTGCAAGCGCTGGAACGTGGCGTTCAAGGAAGCCGAAGCGCGCCTGTACTACGACGCCGTGCCGACCTGGGGCCCACACCCGGACGTGACCGCGGGCCTGGCCAAGATCGCCGACAAGATCCCCCTGGTGATTTTCTCCAACGCCAGCGATTCGCAGATCATGTCCAACGTCGACAAGCTGGGCGTGCCGTTCCACAAGGTGTTCACCGCTGACCAGGCCAAGGTCTACAAGCCGCGCCTGGCCGCCTTCGAGTTCATGCTCGACAACCTGGGTTGCGGCCCGGAAGACGTGCTGCACGTGTCGTCCAGCTTCCGCTACGACCTGTTTTCGGCCCACGACATGGGCATCAAGAACAAGGCCTTCGTCGCCCGTGGCCACGAGCCGGCCGCCAACGCCAGCTACGAGTACAACCAGATCGCCGACATCGGCGGCCTGCCAGGCCTGGTCGGTCTCTGACCGATTGCCCAGGGGCTGTCGCCGCCGTGGCAGCCCTCCATCACCCGTGGCCCGCAGGAGCAAGACATGAGCAGTGAATCCTACTGGTTGGACACCGCGCCCGCCTTTGGCCTAGGCCAGGCAGGCCCCGTGGAAGGGCAGGTAGACGTGGCCATCGTCGGTGGCGGCTTTACCGGCCTGGCCGCGGCCCGCGCCCTGGCCATGAAGGGCGCGAGCGTGGCGGTACTGGAAGCGGGCCGGGTGATCGGCGAGGCATCGGGGCGCAACGGCGGCCAGTGCAACACCGGCGTGGCCCAGGATTACGCGGCGCTGTCGGCCAAGTTGGGGCCTGCCCAGGCACGGGCGTTTTACCAGGCCTATGAAAGCGCGGTGGCCAGCGTCGATGGCATTGTGCGCAGCGAAGGCATCGACTGCCAGCTGCAGCGCAACGGCAAACTCAAACTGGCGGCCAAGCCGCAGCATTACGAAGGCCTGGCCAAGACCTATGAATTGATCCGCCGCGAAGTGGACCCCGACGTCGAGTTGCTGACGGCGGCCCAGGTGCGCGACGAGGTGGATTCGGACCAGTTTCACGGCGGCCTGCTGCAACGCAACGGCGTGCAGATGCACGTCGGCCGTTTCGGCGTGGGCCTGGCCGAGGCGGCGGCGCGCAAGGGCGCAATGATTTACGAAAATGCTGCCGTCAGCCAGTGGCAAGCCAAGGCGGGCGGCTACCAGGTGCACACCGCGCGCGGCACCGTGCAGGCCAAGCAGCTGTTGCTGGCCTCGGGTGCTTCGCAAGTGGGCGACCTTAACTGGTACCGCCGGCGCATGGCGCCGGTGGGCAGCTTCATCATCGTCACCCAGGTGCTGCCCCAGGAACTGCTGGCGCGGCTGGTGCCGGCGCAACGTTCGTACGTCACCAGCCGCATCATCGGCAACTACTTCCGCGTTACCCCCGACAACCGCCTGCTGTTCGGCGGCCGGGCGCGCTTCGCCATGTCCAGCCCGCGCTCCGACGCCAAGAGCGGCGAGATACTGCGCGCAGCCCTTACGCAGATGTTCCCGCAACTGGCCAGCGTGCGCATCGACTATTGCTGGGGGGGCCTTGTGGACATGACCGCCGACCGCCTGCCACGCGCCGGCCAGCACGACGGCGTTTACCACGCCATGGGCTACAGCGGCCATGGCGTGCAGATGTCGGTGCACATGGGCGGGGTGATGGCCGATGTGATGGGCGGCAACGCGGCGGCCAACCCGTGGCGCGAACTGGAATGGCCGGCCATCCCCGGGCATTTCGGCAAGCCCTGGTTTTTGCCTCTGGTCGGCGCCTGGTACCGGCTTCAGGACCATTTGCACTGATAAACCTGCTTTCGCTTCAAGCACGTTCGCGGCCATCCGCGAGCCCTTCGTGTAACCCGATTTTCGACAGGTAGAACAGACATGACAGACAAAAAGGTCGAGTCCCAGCTCATCACCGGCCAGGACAGCGTGCGTATCTTCGAGGGTTTGAACCGTGGCATGTCGCGCCGTGAAGCGCTGCGTATGCTGGGTGTGGCCGGGATCATGGCCAGCAGTGTGGGTGGCCTGCTGGGCGGTGCCGGTTCTGTATTCGCCGCCGAGGCCGACGCCGGCCCGGCCACCGTGGGCAAGAAGGGCGGCAGCATCCGCGTGGCGGGCATGTCCTCGTCCACCGCCGACACCCTGGACCCGGCCAAGGGCGCGCTGTCCACCGACTACGCCCGCCAGTACATGTTCTACAACGGCCTGACCCGATTCGACTCCCACCTGGTGCCGCAACTGGAACTGGCCGAGAAAATCGACCACACCGACGCCAGCCTGTGGATCATCACCCTGCGCAGCGGCGTCACCTTCCACAACGGCAAGTCGCTGACCGCCGATGACGTGGTGTTCTCCCTGACCCGTCACAAAGACCCGGCCACCGGCTCCAAAGTGATGCCGCTGATGGAGCAGTTCGCCGAAATCAAGGCCACCGGCCCGCTGGAAGTGCAGATCAAGCTGACCGCGCCCAACGCCGAGCTGCCGTCGATCCTGGCCGTATCGCACCTGCTGATCGTGCCGGCCGGCACCACCGACTTCAACCTGGGCATCGGCACCGGCCCGTTCACCGTCAAGGAATTCCGCCCCGGCGTGCGTTCGGTGGCCGTGCGCAACGCCAACTACTGGAAGCCGGGCCTGCCGTACCTGGACCAGATCGAATTCATCGCAATCTCGGACGAGCCGTCGCGGGTCAACGCGCTGCTGTCGGGCGACGTGCACATGATCAACGAGGTCAACCCGCGTTCCACCAGCCGCATCAGCGCCAGTGCCGGGCATAAAGTGGTGGACGCGCCATCGGGCAACTACACCGACATGATCCTGCGCCAGGACCAGATGCCCACTCAGAACGCCGACTTCAGCCAGGCCATGAAATACCTGCTGGACCGCGAACAGGTGAAATCGGCGGTGTTCCGTGGCTACGCGGTGGTGGGCAACGACCACCCGATTGCCCCCGGTTCGCGTTACTACAACGCCGACCTGCCGCAAACCCCGTACGACCCGGACAAGGCGCGCTTCCTGTTGAAGAAAGCCGGCATGTCCAGCGTCAAGATGCCGTTGGTGGCGTCGCCTGCAGCCACCGGCTCCGTGGACATGGCGGTGCTGCTGCAACAGTCGGCCAAACAGGCCGGCCTGGACCTGACCGTCAACCGCCTGCCGCCTGATGGCTACTGGTCCAACCACTGGATGAAGCACCCGATCAGCTTCGGCAACATCAACCCGCGCCCCAATGCCGACATCATCTTCTCGCAGTTCTTCCAGTCCTCGGCGCCGTGGAACGAGTCGGGTTGGAAAAACGAGCAGTTCGACCAGTTGCTGATGCTGGCCCGTGGCGAGACCGACGACGCCAAGCGCAGCCAGATGTACAAGGACATGCAGACATTGGTGCATGACCACTGCGGCATCGGCATTCCGGTGTTCATCAGCAACATCGACGGCGTGGATGCGCGCATCAAGGGCTACGGCAGCAACCCGCTGGGCGGCTTCATGGGCTACATGTTCGCCGAGCAGGTGTGGCTGGACGCATAAGCCCGGGAATATCCCTGTGGGACCGGGCGCAGCTCGGGAAGCGAACGACGCGGTGGCCTGGACGGGCCTCTTCCCGAGCTTCGCCCGGTCCCACAGGTGTATGGCGCATACCCGCCACATCATACAAAGGTGCAGGAGACGTACCATGCACAACACTCTGTACTGGCTGATCGCACGCCGCCTGGGCCTGGTGGCCCTGACGCTGCTGATCGTGTCGATGGTGGTGTTCGCCATCACCGCCGTGCTGCCGGGCGATGCCGCGCAGCAGGCCCTGGGCCAGTTCGCCACCCCTGAACAGGTGGCGGCGCTGCGCACCCAGCTGGGCCTGGACCAGCCCGGCATCGTGCGTTACCTGCACTGGCTGACGGGCCTGGTCACCGGCCACCTGGGCGAATCGGTGTCCAACGCCATGCCGGTCAGCGAGCTGATGGCCGGCCGCCTGCCCAACACCCTGATGCTGGCGGCCGTCACCGCGCTGGTGTCGGTGCCGGTGGCGCTGACCCTGGGCATCGTCTCGGCCATGCGCCGCGGCGGGCGCCTGGACAGTGTGCTGAGCTTCTGCACCCTGACCCTGGTGGCCGTGCCGGAATTTCTGGTGGCCACCCTGGCGGTGCTGATCTTTGCGGTGAAGCTGCGCTGGCTGTCGGCGCTGTCGTTCGCCGCCGAGGTGCACACCCCCCTCGAATTTTTGCGGGCCTACGCCTTGCCGGTGATGACCCTGTGCTGCGTGATCGTGGCGCAAATGGCGCGCATGACCCGCGCCGCCGTCATCGACCAGCTCGACAGCCCCTACGTGGAAATGGCCCGGCTCAAGGGCGCAAGCCCGGTGCGCATCGTGCTGCGCCACGCGCTGCCCAACGCCATCGGCCCCATCGTCAACGCCGTGGCCCTGAGCCTGTCGTACCTGCTGGGCGGGGTGGTGATTGTCGAAACCATCTTCAACTACCCCGGCATCGCCAGCCTGATGGTGGACGCGGTGACCAACCGCGACATGGCCCTGGTGCAGGCCTGCACCATGCTGTTCTGCGCTGCTTACCTGGCGTTGGTGCTGGTGGCCGACGTGTGCGCGATTCTTTCCAACCCGAGGCTGAGACAACGATGAACAACGTCATTGACAAGCCTGTAGCCCTCAAAGCCTTCAAGCCGCTGCGCACCCCGGTGCTGGGCATGTTCGGCGCCGCCGTGTGCGTGTTCTGGCTGCTGGTGGCCGTGTTCGGCGGCTGGCTGGCGCCCCATGGCGTGGGCGATGTGATTTCCAACAACGTGTTTGACGACATCGGCCGTGCCTTCCCGCTGGGCACCGACTATCTGGGCCGCGACATGCTCAGCCGGGTGCTGGTGGGCGCACGCTTTACCGTGGGCCTGGCCCTGGTGGCGGCGGTGTTGGCCAGCGGCGTCGGCACGGCCTTGGCGCTGCTGTCGGTGGTGTCGTCGCGCTGGCTGGACGGCTGCGTCAGCCGCCTGATGGACGCGCTGATCTCCATCCCCAGCAAAATGCTTGCGCTGGTGGTGGTCTCGGCCTTCGGCGCCTCGGTGCCGCTGCTGATCGCTACCGCGGTGCTCAGCTACGCACCGGGTTCCTACCGCATCGCCCGCAGCCTGGCCACCAACATCGAAGCGCTGGAGTACGTGCAGGTGGCGCGCACCCGTGGCGAGCCGCGCTGGTACGTGGCCTGTGTGGAAATCCTGCCCAACATGCTCAACCCGGTACTCACCGACCTGGGCCTGCGCTTCGGCTTTATCGTGTTGCTGCTCAGTGGCATGAGCTTCCTGGGCCTGGGCGTGCAGCCACCGGACGCCGACCTGGGTTCGCTGGTGCGCGAAAACATCGGCGGCCTCAGCCAGGGCGCCCCGGCGCTGGTGATTCCAGCGCTGGCCATCGGCTCCATGACCGTGGGCATCAACCTGCTGATCGACAGCATTTCCAGCCGTCGCCAGCGCAGCAAGGGAGGGCACTGACCATGAGCCATCTCATTCAGGTCAAAGACCTGCGGGTCAATGCCTGTGGCGATCACGGCGAAGTCGAGATCGTCAAGGGCGTGAGTTTCAATCTTGAGCGCGGTGAGGTACTGGCGCTGATCGGCGAGTCCGGTTCGGGCAAGACCACCATCGCGCTGTCGCTGCTGGGTTATGCCCGGCGCGGTTGCCGCATTGCCGGCGGCCAGGTGCGGGTCGGCGATGACGACCTGCTGACCCTCGACGAACCGGCCCTGCAAAAGCTGCGCGGCAACCGTGTCTCCTACATTGCCCAAAGTGCGGCAGCGGCCTTCAACCCGGCCCATCGGCTGATGGACCAGGTACTGGAGGGCGCGCTGATCCACGGCGTGGGCAACCGCGAGCAACTGCGCGAGAAGGCCATCGGCCTGTTCCGCGACCTGGCGCTGCCGGACCCGGAGCACATCGGTGATCGCTACCCGCACCAGGTCTCCGGTGGCCAGTTGCAACGCATCATGGCCGCCATGGCGCTGATCAGCGACCCGCTGCTGGTGGTGCTCGACGAGCCGACCACCGCGCTGGACGTAACCACCCAGATCGAAGTGCTGCGCGCCTTCAAGCGCGTGGTGCGCGAGCGCGGCGCCACGGCCGTGTACGTCAGCCACGACCTGGCGGTGGTGGCGCAGATGGCCGACCAGATCATCGTGCTCAACGGCGGCCAGATCCTGGAACACAACCCTACGCCGGCGCTGCTCAAGGCGCCGGACCATGCCTATACCCGCAGCCTGCTCGACGCGGCGCGCCCGGCCGAACGCATCCGCGTCGACGCCGTGGCGCCTACCGCCACGCCGTTGCTGACCATTCGCGGCATGACCGCCGGCTACGGCCCGCGTGACCTGCAGGGCATGCCCTATATCCGCGTGCTGGAAGACATCGACCTGACCCTGCACCGCGGCCAGGCCATGGGCATCATCGGCGAGTCCGGTTCGGGCAAGTCGACCCTGGCGCGGGTGGTGGCCGGCCTGCTGCAACCGGCGCGTGGTGAGGTGCTGTTCGACGGCCAGCCGCTGTCCGGCGACCTCAAGGGCCGCAGCGCCGACCAGTTCCGCCGCATCCAGATGGTGTTCCAGAACGCCGACACGGCGCTCAACCCCATGCACAGCATCGCCAACATCCTCGGTCGTCCGTTGCGTGCTTATCACGGCCTCAAGGGCGCGGCCCAGCAACGACGCATCGATGAACTGCTGGACCTGGTGAAGCTGCCGCGCAGCATCGCCGAACGCCGCCCCGGCGCGCTGTCGGGCGGGCAGAAGCAGCGCATCAACCTGGCCCGTGCCTTGGCCGCCGAGCCGGACCTGATCTTGTGTGATGAGGTGACGTCGGCACTGGACACCGTGGTCGGCGCGGCCATCCTCGAACTGCTGGCCGAACTGCGCCGCGAACTGGGCGTGTCGTACTTGTTCATCAGCCACGACATTTCCACCGTCCGCGCGCTGTGCGACGAGGTGGCGGTGATGTACAGCGGCCATATCGTCGAAAGCGGCAGCCGCGATGCCCTGGCCCAGGCGCCGTTCCACCCGTACACCAACCTGCTGATCAATTCGGTGCCCGAGCTGCGCCAGGGCTGGCTGGAAAGCACCGCCGTGGCCTGCAAGCTGCCACCGATCAGCGCGCCGGTGGCCAACCAGCGCGAGCTGTGCACCTTCCTCAACCGCTGCCCGCTGCGCGTGGAAGGGCTGTGCAACCATACCGCGCCTAGCCGCCGCGCGATTGTTGGCGGCAGCGAGATTCTCTGTCACCTGGACAGCCGCCAACTGGCGGCGGGTCAGTCCTCAATTATTGTGCCTGCTCAGGGAGCCTACGCATGAGTGCTCGTTTTGTCCGCCTGGCCGAGCAGCAACGCCCGGTCGTGGAGTTGCAGGTCAATGGCCAGCCGGTGCAGGCGCTGGAAGGCGATACGCTGATGGTGGCCTTGCTCACCTGCGGCGACAGCCTGCGCGGCTCGGAATTCGATAACGGCCGGCGCGCCGGTTTCTGCCTGATGGGCGCCTGCCAGGATTGCTGGGTGTGGACCCGCAGCGGCGAGCGCCTGCGCGCCTGCTCCCAGGACGTGCGCGACGGCCTGGACATCCTCACCACACAACCGGAGGCGCTATGGCCACTGCGCGGGTAACCATTGTCGGCGCCGGGCCTGCGGGCATCCGTTGCGCCGAAACCCTGCTGGCGGCGGGCATTCGCCCCACGCTGGTGGACGAAGCGCGGCGTGCGGGCGGGCAGATTTACCGCCGCCAGCCTGAGGGCTTCAAGCGCAACTACACCCAGCTGTACGGCACCGAAGCCGGCAAGGCGCAGGCGCTGCACGAGCGTTTCGACCAGCTGCGCGAGCAGCTCGATTACCGCCCCGAGACCCTGGTGTGGAACCTGGCCGACCAGCAACTGTGCTGCGCCACCCAAGGCCGCTACTCGGCCATCGATTACGACGCCCTGGTGCTGTGCACCGGCGCCACCGACCGGTTGCTGCCGGTGCAGGGCTGGCAACTGGCGGGCACCTACAGCCTGGGCGGCGCGCAGATCGCGCTCAAGGCCCAGGCCGTGTCCATCGGCGCCAACGTGGTGTTCATGGGCACCGGGCCGCTGCTGTACCTGGTGGCCAGCCAATACCACAAGGCCGGTGCCAAGGTGGCGGCGGTGCTCGACACATCGCCCTTGTACCAGCGCCTGCGCGCCACGCCCAAGCTGTTGGCGCGGCCCGGCGTGCTGGCCACAGGCATGAGCCTGCTGGCTGGCCTGTACCGTGCCGGTATCCCGGTGCACCTGGGCGTCACGCCGTTGCAGATTCATGGCGACGAACGCACCGGTGTCGAAGGCGTGACCGTGCGCACCGGCAAAGGCGCAACCCTGCGCGTGGACTGCGATGCGGTCGCGCTGGGCTATCACCTGCGGCCGGAAACCCAACTGGCCGACCTGGCCGGTTGCGCCTTTGCCTTCGACGAGGCCTCGGGGCAGTGGCTGCTGGAAACCGACGACGACGGCCGCACCTCGCTGCCCGGCGTGTACGCCGCCGGTGACGGTGCGCGCATTCGTGGCGCCGACGCGGCCGAAGCGGCGGGGCGCCTGGCGGCCATGGCGCTGCTGCAGGACATGGGCCTGGCGGTGGACGCCGGCCAGCAACAGCAGGCGCGCCAGACCCTGGCGCAGATGGACCGCTTCCGCCTCGGCCTGACCCAGGCCTTCCCCTGGCCAGCCGCCCAGGTCAAACACCTGCCCGATGACGCTATCGTCTGCCGCTGCGAAATGATCAGCGCCGGCGAGCTACGCGGCGTGGTGCGCGAAAAAGGCGCCTGCGAAGTCAACCGCGCCAAGGCCTTCAGCCGCGTGGGCATGGGCCGCTGCCAAGGGCGTTACTGCTCCCAGGCGGGGGCCGAAATCATTGCCGCCGAGGCCGGCGTACCGGTCCGCGAAGTCGGCCGCCAGCGCGGCCAGGCGCCGGTCAAACCCTTGACCCTGAGTTTGCAGGAGGTAGCACCATGACCGTGCAAAAGGCAGACGTGGTCATCGTCGGTGGCGGTTTCATGGGCGCGGCGGCGGCGTTTTTTCTGCGTCAGCATGGCCGTTCGGTGATCTTGCTGGAGCGCGACCAGATCGGTCAGTACGCCAGCGGCGTCAACTTCGGCAACGTGCGGCGCCAGGGCCGTTACCTGTGCCAGCTGGAGGTGTCCAATCGCTCGTTTCATCTGTGGAAGCGCTTGCCGGAACTGATCGGCGAAGACCTGGAGTTTCTGCCCAGCGGGCACATGCGCGTGTGCTACGACGCCGCCCATGTTGCCGACCTCGAGGCCTACGCCCAGGCGCCGGAAGCCCGCGAGCTGGATTTGCAGATTTTCACCGGCAAGGCGCTGCACGAACGCTTTCCGTTTTTGGGGCCGGAAGTGCAGGGCGGCTCCTATGCGCCTCACGACGGCCACGCCAACCCGCGCCTGGCCGCGCCAGCCTTTGCCCGTGCCGCTATCCGCGCCGGGGCCACGGTGCATGAACGCACCGAAGTGCGCGAGGTGCAGAAAGTGGGCGGCGACTTCCACGTCGACACCACCGATGGTCGCCGTTTCGTTGCGCCCAACCTGTTGGTCACGGCCGGTGCCTGGGGAGACAAACTGTCCGCGCAGTTCGGCGAGCCGGTGCCGCTGGACACCAACGGCCCGCAGATGGCGGTCACCGAGCCGGTGCCGTACGCCTTGAAAACCGTGATCGGCGTGTACACCAAGATCCCGGAAGAAGTGATCTACTTCCGCCAGATCGCCCGCGGCAACATCGTCATCGGCGGCGGCTACCGCAGCAAGCCGGACATGCTCAAACGCCGCGCCCATGTGGAACCGCGCAGCATCCTCAACCAGATCAGCCAGATGCGCCGGCTGGTGCCGGGCATTGCGCCGTTGAACATCATTCGGGTGTGGAGCGGGATTGAAAGCTACACGCCGGATTCGTTGCCGATCATGGGGCCCAGCGGGCAGGTGGACGGGCTGTATTACGCGTTCGGGTTTTGTGGCGCGGGGTTCCAGTTGGGGCCGGGGGTGGGGGCGGTGATGGCGGAGTTGATTGCCACGGGCAAGACCAGTACCCGCATTCATGATTTCCACATTGATCGGTTTGCGGCCACGCACCCGCTGCTGCAGGCCACCTCATGACTGTAGCCGCTACCGCAGGCTGCGCTGGCCCTCTGCCTCACTGAGAATCTGCAGTCTACCCAAGGCCCAGCGCAGCCTGACGGCAGCGGCTACAGGTCGTGCGATTCCTTTTTATGCGAGCTACCATGAACCCACGCATCCTCGACATCCTCACCCAGCTGATCAGCTTCGACACCACCTCCAACCTGTCCAACCTGGCGCTGATCCAGTACGTGCAGCAACTGCTGCACAGCAAAGGCATCGACAGCACCCTGGTGCACGACGAGGCCGGCGGCAAGGCCAACCTGTTTGCCAGCGTCGGTCCCAAGCATGTGCCCGGCGTGTTGCTGTCCGGCCACACCGACGTGGTGCCCGTGGCCGGCCAGGCCTGGACCCGCACGCCGTTCCAGGCCACCCTCAGCGACGGCAAGCTGTACGGCCGCGGCACCTGCGACATGAAAGGCTTTATCGCCGTGGCCATCGACGCGCTGCTGACCGCTGCCGACCAGCCGCTCAAGCGTCCGCTGCAACTGGCCCTGTCCTACGACGAGGAAATCGGCTGCGTGGGCGTGCGGCGCTTGCTGGACGTGCTGCACCTGGCGCCGCAACGGCCGTTCCTGTGCATCGTCGGCGAGCCCACGCAGATGCAGTTCGCCTTGGGCCACAAGGGCAAGGCTTCGTACCGGGTGCATTGCCATGGCCAGGAAGCGCATTCCTCGCTGGCGCCGCTGGCGGCCAATGCCATCCACCTGGCCAGCGATTTCATCGCCAGCCTGCGCCACACCCAGCAGCGCTTGCAGGAACAGGGGGCACATGACGATGCCTATGACATCGCCTACAGCACCTTGCATGTGGGGCGCATCGACGGTGGCAAGGCGCTGAATATCGTGCCTAACCTCTGCACCCTGGACTTCGAAATCCGGCATTTGCCGGCGGATGATCCCGAGGCGATGCTGGCGCACCTGGCCGAGCAGGCCGAGGTGATTGTGCGTCAGGCCAAACTGGTGTCGGGCGTGGCGGACATCGAGATTCAGACGCTCAATGCTTACCCAGGGCTGGATACCTCGCCAACGGTGGAAGCGGTGCGCTGGTTGAAGACCTTCGCCGCGCCTGATACCGCCCAGGTCAAGGTCGCGTTTGGCACCGAAGGCGGGCTGTTCGCCCAGCGCCTGAACGTGCCGGTGGTGGTGTGTGGGCCAGGGTCCATCGAACAGGCTCACAAGCCCGATGAGTATGTGGAGGTGAGCCAGTTGCAAGCGTGCGAGCAGTTGCTGCGCAGCTTGCTGGCCGCGTTGTTGTAGTCAAACCGGATCCCTTGTGGGAGCGGGCTCTGCCCGCGAAGGATTCACCGCTATCATTCAGATCAATCGCGGTGTTCATTTCGCGGGCAGAGCCCGCTCCCACACAGAACCCGCATCACGAAGGTTCTCTGCAAGCAGGTCCTGCTGCACATCCGCTGATTTCGGCATTCACCACCGTCGCCATCGCACATTCGGCATCCCCCACCCGCACATCTTTTTAGACTGATCCCATAGCCCCCTCACAGGATCAGCCCCATGCACGACCACACCCTCAAAGACCCGTCCCTGCTCGCCGAACGCGCCTACATCAACGGCCTCTGGCTGGCCGCCGACGACGGCGCCACCCTGGACATCATCAACCCGGCCACCGGCGCCTGCGTGGCCAAGGTGCCGGCGTTGCAGGGCGCCGAAACCCGCCGCGCCATCGACGCTGCTGACGCCGCCTTGCCCGCCTGGCGCGAACTGCCCGCTGCCCAGCGCGCCTTGCTGCTGGAGGCCTGGCACCAGGCGATCCTCGACAACGTCGATGACCTGGCGCTGATCATGACCCTGGAGCAGGGCAAGCCCCTGGCCGAAGCCAAGGGCGAGATCCGCTACGCCGCCACCTTCGTCAAATGGTTCGCCGAAGAAGCCCGGCGCATCTACGGCGACACCATCCCCGCGCCCAGCGGCGACCGCCGCCTGCTGACCCTCAAGCAACCGGTGGGCGTGTGCGCGGCCATCACCCCGTGGAACTTCCCCACCGCCATGATCACCCGCAAATGCGCGCCGGCGTTGGCGGCGGGCTGCACCATCGTGGTCAAGCCTTCGGACCTGACGCCGCTGTCGGCCCTGGCGCTGGCGGTGCTGGCCGAGCGGGTTGGCATTCCGGCCGGGGTGTTCAACGTGGTCACCGGCCTGCCGCAGGGCATTGGCGCGGAGCTGACCGGCAACCCGGTGGTGCGCAAGATCTCGTTCACCGGTTCCACCGCCGTGGGCCGCTTGCTGATGCGTCAGAGCGCCGAGCACATCAAGCGCCTGAGCCTGGAATTGGGTGGCAACGCGCCGTTTATTGTCTTCGACGATGCCGACCTGGAACAGGCCGTGGCGGGCCTGATGCAAAGCAAATTCCGCAACGCCGGGCAGACCTGCGTGTGCGCCAACCGCATCCTGGTGCAGGCCGGTATCTACGATCGTTTTGCCGCGCGCTTGTTGGAAGAAGTGGCCACGCTCAAGGTCGGCAACGGCCTGGACAGCGGCGTCACCCTGGGGCCGTTGATCAATCAGGCGGCGGTGGAGAAAGTGGCGCGGCATATCGACGATGCGCTGGGGCAGGGCGCGCGCTTGCTGTGTGGCGAGGTGCCGGGCGGGGAAGGGCAGTTCGTCAGCCCGGCGGTGCTGGCCGATGCCAACACCGACATGCTGTGCACCCGTGAAGAAACCTTCGGCCCGCTGGTGCCGTTGATTCGCTTTACCGATGAGGCCCAGGCCATCGCCATTGCCAATGACACGCCGTATGGGCTGGCGGCGTATTACTTCACGCAAAACCTGCAGCGCTCGTGGCGGGTGGGCGAGGCATTGGAGTTTGGCATGGTGGGGTTGAACACAGGGGCCATCTCGATGGAAGTGGCGCCGTTTGGCGGGGTGAAACAGTCGGGGCTGGGGCGGGAAGGGTCGCGCTATGGCTTGGACGAATACCTGGAGATCAAGGCCTTTCACATCGGAGGGTTGTAAAGCCTGGGGACCAACCCTGTAGCAGCGGCCGTCAGGCCGCGTCGAAGGCGCCGCGCAATGTCTGGCGTATCGCGGGGGCCCTGACGCCGCCTTCGGCAGCTGCTACAGGATGGTGCGAGCCGCTCGGTGGTCAGGCTTCAATAACCAACCTGGCGATCGATCTGCCCGGTCAGCGGCTCGCCGCGCTGGTGGCGGCGGATGTTGTCCAGCAACACGGCGAAGGCGCTGTCGGGGTGGGTCATGGCGGCAATGTGCGGGGTCATGGCGATGCGCGGGTGGTGCCAGAACGGGTGCTCGGCCGCAGGCGGTTCCTGCTGCATCACGTCCAGAATCGCCCCGGCCAGGTGGCCGCTGTCCAGCGCGGCCAGCAGATCGGCTTCCACCAGATGCCCACCGCGGCCCATGTTGATCAGGCTGGCGCCTTGAGGCAATTGTTCGAAGAGCCGGCCATCCAGAATCCCTCGCGTCTGCTCGGTCAGCGGCAACAGGCAGATCAGGATATCGCAGGCGCCCAGGAATGCAGGCAACTGCCCGGCACCGGCAAAACACTCAACGCCTTCAATCTGATGCGCGCTACGTGCCCACCCCGACAACGCAAAACCCAACCCCTGCAACTGGCGAGCAATGGCCTGCCCCTGCTGCCCCAGCCCCATGATGCCGACACGCCGCTGACCGGCGGGCACCAACGTGTGTTCATCCCACCGCATGGCCTGCTGCTGATTGCGATACAGCAGCATGTCCCGATGCAGGCTCAGCACCGCCCAGGTGGCGTACTCGCACATGCCCGCCGTGATGCTGGGGTCCAGCATGCGCGCCACCGGCAGGTCGGCGGGCAGGGTGTGCAGGTTCAACTGATCGACGCCAGCGGAAATCGCCAGCAGCGCTTTCAGATTGGGCAGCAGGGTGGCCAGATCATCCGGCGCTTGCCAGGCAGCCAGGTAGTGGATGTCGGCGGGGTCGCCAATGTCCGGCCACTGGCGGAATTCGATGTCGGGGGCATGTTCGGCGAACAGCTGTCGCCAGCGCGCGCCGCGTTGCGGGTCGGCTTTGTAGAGCAGGGCCATGGTGGTCTCGCAGGCAAAGGGGATGACGCCTATTGTGCTGCAAGGGCGCCAAGCGATTCTGCCGTTTGTGCGCGGCAAAACAGTCGATCTGCCTGAGGCGGCGGGCAAGTTCGGCCAAGTCGGCTTTGCGCAACCCGTACTCTGGAGTGACTGCAAACCACTACCGGATCGGTCCCATGAACAGCAAACTCAACGACACCCCCCGCCTGCTGCAGCAACGCGAACAGAGCGTGCCCCGTGGCGTGCTCACCGCCCACCCGCTGGTGATCGACCGCGCCCAGGGCTCGCAACTGTGGGACGTGGACGGCAAGCGCTACCTGGACTTCGTCGGTGGCATCGGCGTGCTCAATATCGGGCACAACCACCCCAAAGTGGTCGAAGCGGTGCAGGCGCAACTGCAGAAAGTCTCCCATGCCTGCTTCCAGGTGGTGGCCTACACGCCGTACATCGAACTGGCCCAGCGTTTGAGCCAACTGGTAGGCGGCGACGTGCCGCACAAGGCCGCGCTGTTCACCTCCGGTGCAGAGGCGGTGGAAAACGCCATCAAGATCGCCCGTGGCCACACCAACCGGCCCGGTGTCATCGCTTTCCGCGGTGGCTTCCATGGCCGTACCTTGCTGGGCTGCAGCCTGACCGGCATGAGCCAGCCGTACAAACAGAACTTCGGCCCGTTCGCCCCTGAAATCTTCCACACCCCATACCCGAACCCCTATCGCGGCGTGACCACCGAGGACGCCCTGGCCGCGCTGCAAGAGGTGTTCGCCACCCAGATCGCCCCGGACCGGGTCGCCGCCATCATTGTTGAACCGGTGCAGGGCGACGGCGGTTTCCTCACCGCGCCACCCGAGTTCCTGCAGGCCTTGCGTACCCTGACCCAGCAGCACGGCATTATGCTGATCCTCGACGAAATCCAGGCAGGCTTCGGCCGTACGGGCCGCTGGTTCGGCTTCCAGCACGCCGGCATCCAGCCCGACCTGGTCACCGTGGCCAAGAGCCTGGCCGGCGGTTTGCCGCTGTCGGCGGTGGTGGGCCGCAGCGAGATCATGGACGCTCCGACTCCGGGCGGCCTGGGCGGCACCTACGGCGGCAACGCGCTGGCGTGCGCGGCGGCACTGGCGGTGATCGACGCTTTCGAGCAGGAACAACTGCTGGAACGCAGCGAACAACTGGGCGAGCGCCTGCGTCAGGGCCTGCTGGCCTTGCAGAAGCGCCATGCGCGCATCGGCGACGTGCGTGGCCAAGGGTTCATGCTGGCCATGGAAATGATCAGCGCCGATGCCGCCGCCACGCCGGATGCGGCCCTGGCCCAACAGGTGATCGATGCCGCCCGCGAAGGCGGCCTGCTGGTGATCAAGTGCGGCGTGCACCGCAACGTGGTGCGCTTCCTGGCGCCGCTGACCACCACCGACGCTGAACTCGACGAAGCCCTGGCCATTCTCGAGGCCGCCTTGGCACGGGTCTTGATTGCCTGAACCCCACGACAGGCCCGGGCTTCGCGCCTGGGCCGCCGTTGTCCATCATGGAGATGAAGTTGGCATGCGCCTGACTGACTATCGTGTATTGCTGCTCGACTGTGACGGTGTGCTGGTGGACCGTGAGAGCGGCGTCTGGACGGCGCTGCAGGGCCTGTTCGCCGGCCTTGAAAAGGCCCCGGAAAAAACCGCCGTGCTGACGCGTTTCGCGCAGTCGCTGGACGGACTGTACCCGCGCTTCGATGAGCTGGGTTTCACCGGCCTGCTGTGCTTTGCCCATCGCCAGTTGGCCGAGGGCCTGGGCCTGCGCGCCAGTTGGGAGGAGAGCCTGAGCTTCGCCCGCACCGCCAGCGCCTGGCCGTTGTTCGAGGACGCGCCGGGGGCTTTGCTGTACCTGCGCAAGTTCTACCGCCTGGTGATACTGTGTGACCGCGATGCCCAGGACCGTGAAGCATTGTGCGAACGCCTGGGTATCCACAGCGAGGAATTGCTGGCCCCCGCCGAGGCCCAGGCCTGGCTGGACCAGCAGCAGATACCGTTCGAGCAGGCGCTGTCGGTGCGTGCCGGCTTGCCACCCGGTTTGCAACCTAAAGCGCAGCAGGGCGCCATTTGCCTGCTGCGCCGTGGCCGCCGTGTGCCGGGCGAGTGCCCGGTGGACGTGTGCATCAACAGCCTGGCCGACCTGGTTGCGCAACATCAGCTATCGTTACGCCGTTGAATTGATTGAAGAACCTCAGGGACATTAGCGCATTCGAGGGTAAGTGAATGGAAGGCATGGTCAAACTGGACCGCATCGATATCAACATTCTGGTGGAGCTGCAGAAGGACGGGCGCATGACCAACGTCAGCCTCGCCGACGCCGTGGGCCTGTCGGCCAGCCCGTGCCTGCAACGGGTCAAGCGCCTGGAGGCGGCCGGCTATATCTCCAGCTACAAGGCGCACATCAACCTGGCCAAGATCACCGACTCGGTGACCATCTTCACCGAGATGACCCTGGGCGATCACAAGCGCGAAGACTTCGCCAAGTTCGAGGCCAACATCCGCCAGGTGGACGAGGTGCTCGAATGCCACCTCATCAGCGGCGGCTACGACTACCTGGTGCGCTTCATGACCCGCAGCATCCAGCACTACCAGGAAGTGATCGAGAGCATCATCGACAAGAACATCGGCATCGCCAAATACTTCAGCTACATCGTCATCAAGTCGCCGGTGATGAAAGAAGTGGTGCCGCTGCGCAAGCTGATTCGCCACTGACGCAGCAACCGGCGAAAAGCCGGCTGCATTCAGCACAACCTTCCATGCACGGCCCAACAACAGCACGTTCGCGCAGGGCGACTTTGTTAGCGTATCAGGCATGGACCCCTTCGCCTGAGAGCCTTCCCATGACCGCCCTGATCGACCCGCAGCTGTGCAAGCGTTTCTACATCGATGGCCAATGGTGCCTGCCCGCCGTGGCGGCGAGCCTGCCGGTGATCAACCCGGCCACCGAGACCGTGATTGCCGAAGTGGCCAAGGGCTCGGCTGCGGATGTGGACCGCGCCGTGGCTGCGGCGCGGTCGGCGTTCGCGCAGTGGTCGGTGTCGCCGGTGGCAACCCGTGTGCAGGTGCTGACCCGTCTGCATGAACTGATGCTGGAGCGCACCGAGGTCTTCGCCCAGGTGCTGTCGCAGGAAATGGGCGCCGCCATCTCCTTTGCCCGCACGATGCAGGTGCCTTTGGCCGCCGAGCATATCCGCGTGGTGCGAGACCTGCTGCCTGATTACCCGTTTGAAAAAGTTGAAGGCGGCACGGCCATCGTCCGCGAAGCCATCGGCGTGTGTGCGCTGATCACGCCGTGGAACTGGCCGCTGTACCAGATCACCGCCAAGGCTGCTGCGGCGATTGCCGCAGGCTGCACCGTGGTGCTCAAGCCCAGCGAACTGTCGCCGCTGAGCGCCTTGCTGTTCGCGCAATTGATGCACGACGCCGGCGTGCCGGCCGGGGTGTTCAACCTGGTCAACGGCAGCGGCGCCGAGGTGGGCGAGGCCATGGCGGCGCACCCGGATGTGGACATGATTTCCATCACCGGCTCCAACCGCGCCGGCGCCCTGGTGGCCCAAGCCGCCGCGTCTACGGTCAAGCGCGTGACGCAGGAACTGGGCGGCAAGTCGCCGAATATTCTGCTGCCTGACGCCGACTTCGACACCGTGGTCCCCAAGGGGGTGATGACGGCGTTTCGCAACGTCGGGCAATCGTGCAGCGCGCCCACTCGCATGATCGTGCCCCGCGCGCGGCTGTCGGACATCGAGGTGTTGGCAGCAGCGACGGCCAATGCCATCGTGGTGGGCGATCCGGCCTCTGTTGACACCGTGCTGGGGCCGATTGCCAACGAAGCGCAGTTCAACCGCGTGCAGGCGATGATCGATTCGGGGTTGAGCAGTGACGCCAAGCTGATTTGCGGCGGGCCTGGGCGGGTAGAGGGGTTGGAGACGGGATTCTATGCCCGGCCGACGATTTTCTCGGAAGTCACCAGCGACATGCCCATCGCCCAGGAGGAGATATTCGGGCCGGTGCTGTGCATCATCCCCTACGACACGGTGGAACAGGCCGTGGCCATTGCCAATGACACCGTGTATGGCTTGAGTGCCCATGTGCAGGGCCAGGATCTGGTGCAAGTGCGCGCAGTGGCGTCGCGGATCAGGGCGGGGCAGGTGTTGCTCAACTATCCGGCGTGGAGCCCGTATGCGCCGTTTGGCGGCTACAAGCGCTCGGGTAATGGCCGGGAGTTTGGGGTGCATGGGTTCGAGGAGTATCTGGAAACCAAGGCGATGATCGGGGTGTAAACCACACCGTCACCCCGTCACCCCGTCACCCCGTAGCCGCTGCCGCAGGCTGCGCTGGCCCGCGTTAACCCTGAAGATCCTCAGCGGGGCACGGGGCCAGCGCAGCCTGGCGGCAGCGGCTACAGATCAGTTGAGCCAAGTGGCAACTATTCGCCGATCCAGCTCCTCCCAATCCGCCATCCCCAGCACCCGCGTGGTGTTCAACCCGCGCAGATACCCGCGCAACTGGTTGGCCGTGGCCTGCAAGGTCGCGGCATCGGCAGTGCCCTGGCCCAGCACGGTTTCGTACTCGATCAGGTAATCGGCCACCCGCTCACGGAACTCGGGCAACACGGCGTCGCGAATCAGATCAAAGGTTCGCATGGGGCCTTCCTGTTTAATTAATTGTTGTCAGGCCCTTAGTCTGCACGCGTGGGGTTGGTTGCTTCAAGCCATTGAGCGGCGAATCCGGCTGATGCTCACGCAGGTGGCCAGGCCTGAGGCAATCGCCGCCACGCCCAGGGCCAGGTGCATCGCCCCGGCTTCCAGCACCGCCACCGCATGTTCGCCCACCGCATGCCCCAGGTACACCGACAGCACCACGGCCACCAGGGCGGCGCCCAGGCATTGGCCGAAGGTGCGGGCGATGGCCAGCACGCCCGAGGCACTGCCGCTGCGCTCGCGGCTGACGTTGGCGAGCATTTCGCGATTGTTGGGGCTCTGGAAAAACCCGAAGCCGATGCCGCACAGGCATTCACGCCACAGGATGTCCACGGCGCTGGCGTCGGGGGCCAGCAAGGCCAGCAGCGCCAGGCCCAGGGTCAGCAGGCTCAGGCCGATGGTGGACAGCACCGCCGGTGGGTGTCGATCGGCCAGGCGCCCAGCCTGCGGCGCTGCCAGGATGATGCCCACCGGCCACGCCGTGAACAGCAATGCCGAAGCAAACACGCTGTAGCCGTAGGCGTTCTGGAACAGAAACGGCAACGCCAGGATGGCGATGCCTTGGCTGACGAACGCGGTGAAGGAGGTCAGGGCCGCCAGCGAAAAGCGTGACGACTTGAAGATTTCCAGCGGCAGCAAGGGCACGGTGGCCCGGCGTTGGCGCCAGATGAACGCGGCACCGGCCGACACCATGACCAGCGCAAAAATACCGGCCTGGTCCAGGCTCTGCACGCTGGCCACCGCCTCGGTCGCCAAAATGGCAGCACCCATGGTGACCGCCGACAACACGGCACCGGCCACGTCGAACGAGGCACTGCTGCGCGAACGCTGCTTGGGCACCGCACGCTGGCCGAGCACGCAGGCGGCGATGCCGAGGGGAATATTGATCGCAAACAACCACGGCCAGCTGGCCAGTGACAGCACGGTGCCGCCGAACGCCGGGCCGATCGCGGTGCTGGCAGCTACCAGCAAGGCGTTCAGGCCGAGGATTCGACCGAGCAGTCGGGTGGGGAACACCGTGCGGTAAATGGCCGGGCCGATGCTCAAGGTGGCCGCACCGCCGATGCCTTGCAGCACGCGCATGGCGATCAGCACATCCAGCGACGGCGCCAGGGCGCAGCCCAGCGAAGCCAGGGTGAACAGGCCCATGCCACCGACAAACAGCGCGCGAAAGCCGATACGCGTGGCCAGTGCCGAGAACATCATCAGCGTCATGGCGGCGGCCAGCAGGTAGCCGTTGGCAACCCACACCGTGGTCGCAGCCGGTACGTTAAAGGCGGTGGCCATGGACGGCAGGGCGATGTTGACCACCGTCCCGTCAATGACGGCCATGGCCGTCGCCGTCATCACCGCTACCATCGCCTGGCGCCGTTGCGGGCCGGGCAGTCCATCGTCGTCGGGTTGATCGATAAACAGCGACATTCAGATCCTTTGAGGGGGAGGGCAGGGATCGGGATTGTGCCATGAGCGGGGCGCACCTGTCTGAAGCCAGGCCTACAAGGAGGACCAGGTGATGCCATAGGCATAACTGGCCCGAAACAAATGTGGGACCGGGGGGCCGGCCATCCGGCTCTGCCCGGGAAGCGCCGCGCGGGCGGCGCGCGGTCTCATGAACGCTGCCCCCCTAAAGGCATGCACCTTTACGCCCCACCGCGATTCGTAGCCGCTACCGCCAAGCTACGACCGAGGTGTGGCGTAAAGGTGCATGCCGGTGTTGTGGTGGTGTTCATCAGACCGCGCGCCGCCCGCGCGGCGCTTCCCGGGCAGAGCCGGATGGCCGGCCCCCCGGTCCCACATTTGTTGCAACGTACCATGGCCTGACACTCCGAGGTTTTAGCCTTGTGTGTTCGGCACCAGGTCGGTGTCAGGCGTTAGCGGTAGCGCTCCAGCCAATGCGCATAAGGTGCCGGCAAGGTCCACGAGGCCTTGTCCACACCCAACTCCTTGGCCGCGAAGTACGGCCAGTGGGGGTCTGCCAGGTGCGCACGGCCCACCGACACCAGGTCCAGATGCCCCGCCTCGACGGCTTCATGGGCCAGATGCGGGGTACCAAAGCCCCATGCCGAAGTCACCGGCAAGTCCGCTTCACGGCGCACGCGCTCGGCAATCGGGCCCATGAAGGCCGGGCCCCACGGGATGTTGGTGTCAGGAATGGTGAAGCCGACGCTGACGCTCAGCAGATCCAGACCGCCTGCCTTGAAGCGACGCGCCAGTTCGATGGACTCAACCAGGGTCTGCTCATCACGACCGTCGTACTCCAGCACGCCGAAACGCGCGGTCAGCGGCAGGTGCTCGGGCCACACTTCACGCACGGCGGCCAGGGTTTCCAGCAGGAAGCGGCTGCGGTTGTCGAAGCTGCCGCCGTAGGCGTCGGTGCGCTGGTTGGAGTGCTCGGAGAAGAAGCTCTGGCCCAGGTAGCCGTGGGCGAAGTGCAGTTCGATCCATTCGAAGCCGGCGTCGCGGGCGCGGCGGGCAGCGTCGACGAAGTTCTGGCGCACCCGGGCGATGTCGTCCAGGGTCATGGCGCGCGGCACTTTCGGCAGGTTGGCGCCGAAGGCGATGGCCGATGGGGCGATGGTCTGCCAGCCTTCAGGGTTGCCTTCAGCGATATGGTCGTCACCTTCCCACGGACGGTTGGCGCTGGCCTTGCGGCCGGCGTGGGCGATCTGGATGCCCGGCACCGAGCCTGCGGCCTTGATGGCCTGCACTACGGGCACGAAGGCCTGGGCCTGTTCGTCGGTCCAGATGCCGGCGCAGCCGGGGGTGATACGCCCTTCAGGGGCGACTGCGGTGGCCTCGACCACGACCAGACCGGCGCCGCCACGGGCCAGGCCGGCCAGGTGCACGTGGTGCCAATCGTTGATCAGGCCGTCTTTGGCCATGTACTGGCACATCGGTGGAATGGCGATGCGGTTGCGCAACGTGACGTCTTTAAGGGTGAAGGGTTGGAACAACGCGGACATGTGCAACTCCGGCAATGAGTAACTTTCGGTAGTTCGATCATAATCGAACTATGGCAATTTATGGAAGCCTCGATATCATGTGCGCCATGCGAGCCTATACCCACCCCAATCCCGAAGACCTGACCCTTGAGCGTCTGCTGTACGCCTTGAGTGATCCGGTGCGCCTTGAAATCGTGCGCTGCCTGGCCGGCGTGGCCGAAGCCACGTGTGGCGAGCTGGATGGCGGGCGGCCCAAATCCAGCATGTCCCACCATTTCCGCGTGCTGCGCGAGGCGGGGCTGGTGCAGACCCGCAACGTGGGTACCATGCACATGAATTCGTTGCGCAGTGAAGTATTGGAGAGTCGCTTTCCTGGATTGCTGGGCAACGTCCTGTCGCAGCGCTGATGTAGCCGCTGCCGCCAGGCTTGAGATCAGGTTGCCTGCATCGCGGCCAAGGCCGGCTCCTACCACGATCGGCGTAGGAGCCGACCTTGGTCGCGATGCAGGCGCCGCCTATTTCAGGAAATTATTCACCAGCAAATCCTTCACATCCCCCGCACGCCCACCCAGCACGGCCTTGGCCGAATACAGCGCCATGCCGGCCACCTGGGCGAACTCCACCTTGGCGGGCATCACCAGCTCTTCCGGGTTGACCTTCACGTCCAGCAGCGCCGGCCCAGGTTGCGCGAGAAAGGCCTGCACCGCCTCTTCCAGTTCGGCCCCTTCGCTGACCTGCCGCCCCCACAACCCCATGGCCTTGGCCACTTCGGCAAAGTCGGGGTTGTGCAGGTCGGTGTAGTTGTCCAGCAAGCCCTCGACCTTCTGCTCGATCTGCACGAAATTGAGCGAAGCGTTGTTGTACACCACCACCTTGATCGGCAGTTTCTCCTGCACCGCGGTCAGCAGATCGCCCAGCAGCATCGCCAGCCCGCCGTCGCCGGACAGGGAGATGACCTGCCGATCGGGGTAGGCCTTCTGCAACCCCAGCGCCTGGGGCATGGCGTTGGCCATGGTGCCGTGGCGCAGGCTGGTCAGCGTGCGGCGGGCGCCGTTGACGTTGATATGGCGCAGCACCCAGACCATCGGCGAGCCGCCGTCGGCGGTGAACAGCGCGTCGCTGCTGGCGTGCTGATCCAGCAAGTGGGTCAGGTACTGCGGGTGGATCAGCTCGCCCTCGGTGTGGCGCTGGTCGTGGGCCATCACCTTGAGGGTGTGCTGGCGGTGCTTGAGGCATTCTTCCAGCCAGCCCACAGTGGTCTTTTCTTCCACCAGCGGCAGCAGCGCCCGCAGGGTGGGCAGCACATCGCCGACCACGCCCAGGTCCACCGGGTGGCGGCGGCCCAGATGCGTGCCCTTGCGGTCGATCTGGATAACCTTGGCCTTGGCCGGGTAGAACTGCTTCCAGGCAAAGTCGGCGCCCAGCAGCAGCAAGGTGTCGCACTCCATCATCGCGTGGTAACCGGACTCGACGCCGAACACGCCGGTCATGCCCATGTTGTAGGGGTTGTCGTATTCGACGAAATCCTTGGCCCGCGAGGTGTGGGCGATGGGCGCCTTGAGCAGGCGCGCCAGTTCCACCAGTTCGTCATGGGCACCGGCGCAACCAAAGCCTGCGTAGATCGAAACCTTCTTGCCGGCTGCCAGCAGGGCCGCGATCTGCGCCAGTTCCTCGGGGTTGGGCTGGGTAACCGGGCGAGGGTGGTGGGCGGCGAAAGGCGTATCGTCCTTGACCTCAGCCAGGCTGATGTCCGACGGCAGGATAATCACCGCCACGCCGCCTTCATTCAGCGCGGTCTGGGCGGCCAGTGCGGTAACCCGGCGTGCCTGCTCGGGGGTGTACACCTGCTCGCAGAACACCGTGCAGGGGCCATAGATGGCTTTGAAATCCACCTCCTGGGGGAAGTCCATGCCCAGTTCGCTGGTGATCACCTGGCTGGCGATCAGCACCATGGGCGCGCCGTTGCGCTGGGCTTCGAACACCCCGTTGATGAAATGCAGGCCGCCTGGGCCGCAAGAGCCGGCGCACGCGGTCAGCCGCCCACTGATGAACGATTCGGCCCCGGCGGTAAAGGCGGCGACTTCCTCGTGGCGTACATGCACCCACTGGATATCGCTGCGGCGGATGGCGTCGGTGACGTGGTTGAGGGTGTCGCCAACGATGCCGTAGCAGTTGCGGACCCCGGCGGCCTGAAGGGTTTCGATGACGATTTCAGCGACTTTCTTGCTGGGCATTGGACTTCCTCGGGAGAGCGTGCGTAGAGGATTAGTCACCCTGCATCGCCGAGGAGTTCAGATGCTGCCGAAGGGCAACGCCGCTCTCACAGGCCATGGTACGTTGCAACAAACGTGGGAGCGGGCTCTGCCCGCGAAGCGCCGCGCGGGCGGCGCTCGATCTAAAGACCGCCACAAGTCCCCAAGACATGCGCCTCAATGCCCCACGGAGCACCGTAGCCGCTGCCGAAGGCTGCGCTGGCCCTATGCCTCACTACAGATATCCAGCGTTCACACCGGCCAGCGCAGCCTGGCGGCAGCGGCTACGGGATCGCATCATGGCTGGCGGGTGCCAGTCGAGGTTTTTCTGGTGCTCTTGAGATCGAGCGCCGCCCGCGCGGCGCTTCGCGGGCAGAGCCCGCTCCCACCCATGGCCTGATGGATAGGCGTTGCCAGCCTTGGTAGGCGTGGTCAACGGTACCGCAGCGTCGCCGAAGGCAGCTCGCCGTAGCGCTTGCGGTATTCCTGCGAAAACCGCCCCAGATGCGAAAACCCCCACTTCAGCGCAATGTCCGTCACCGATTCGTGCCCCGGGCTGCGCAGCGCCTGATGCACGCGCTCCATGCGCACATCACGCAGAAACGCCATGGGGCTGGTGCCACGATATTCCCTGAACCCTGCGAACAACGTACGCACACTGACGCCTGCCTGCGCAGCCAGTTGCTCGATGGCCAGCGGTTCATGGGCATGGGCGAGGATGAATTCCTCGGTGCGCTTGACGAAAAACGGCGAAATCTTTCGCGGCTGCGCCGGGGCGTTCAGGCCCTCCTGCAGGTTGTTCGGCTGCCCGTACAGCAAGGCATTGATCAAGGTGGCTTCGAACTGCTTGAGCACCAGCGGGTGATGGATCGGGTGCTGCGGCGCGGCGAGGGCGTCGGCCAGGGTCGCGAGCAGTTGCAGGAAATAGTCGGCCGCCGGCGTGGTCAGGTCAAACCGTGGCTCGAAGCGCAGCGGCTGCTGCAACGGCTGGCCCAAGTGCTGGGCGCAGTGGCGCTCCACTTCCTCGCGGTCCAGACGCAAGGTCAGTTGCGGCGAGTCGGCGGCCCAGCGCATGGACACCGGCGCCTGGGGGGAAATGATCGAGGCGCACACGGGGGTCGAGGTGAACTGCACCCCATCGCACTGGATCTCGGCGCTGCCGCGCGTGGGGATCTGCACCAGCAGGAAGTCCTCCAGCCGCCCGGGGTCGATGGTCACCGGCGCGCCGTACTCCAGCAGGTTCAGCGACAGCCGGCCCTGGCGCACGTGGTGCATCGAGGCGCTGACCTCGCGGGTGGGCGCCGCAACCTTCAAGTCATGAGGCTTGAACACATCGCCCACGCGGTCACGAATGCGTTCACGGTCGTGCAGCAGGAACAGACGGTTCTGCGGGGTGAACAGCGGCGTGTGTTCAAAACGGGCACCACCAGCTTGCGGGTTCATGGCTACCTCACTCGTGCACGGTTTCAAGGCAGTGTGGGCCATAACGTTACCCGGCGTTTTCGCTGGGCGGATAACGGGTGCAGTATCTGGATACTGCGGCCTCTGCGCTGTTTCTTTTTGGCCACTTTGTGGTGGTCTTGCAGGGGTGGTAGCAAACGCCGCGCCAGGTTTCACGGCGCCACGGCCGCGCAAAACTTTCCGCACCGCGCGGACAGACCCTGCAGCCAGCGGATAGTGAGCACCGACCGCCGGCCCCAGGATGGCTCCAACTTCACCCGATGTTGGAGACGTACCCATGAACGGTCGCTATATCAGCGTCACGGCAGCTGACGGACAACAGTTTCAGGCCTACCTGGCCCCCGCCATTGGCGGCAGTGGCCCGGGCGTTGTGCTGTGCCAGGAAATCTTCGGGGTCAACCCGGCCATGCGCGAGGTGGCCGACTTTCTGGCCGAGGAAGGCTACAGCGTGCTGGTGCCCGACCTGTACTGGCGGCAGGCGCCGGGCATCGAACTGGGTTACGAGGAGCAAGACTTTGCCCAGGCATACGCCCTGTACCAGGCCTTCGATGAGGACAAGGGTGTCGAGGACATCCGCGCCAGCCTCAACGCCTTGCGTCAATTGCCCGAATGCACCGGCGCCGCCCAGGGTGTAGTCGGCTATTGCCTGGGCGGCAAACTGGCGTACCTGGCCGCCTGCCGCTTGCCGGAAGTGGCCTGCGCCGTGGGCTATTACGGCGTGGGCATCGAAAAGGCGCTGACCGAACTGGAAGGCCTGCAGGGCCGCCGACTTGTCTTGCACATGGCCGGACTCGACCAGTTCTGCCCCGGCGAAGCCCGCGCCGCCATCTTCGCCGCCGCCCAGCCGCTGACGGGCGTGGAGACCTACCTGTACCCCGGCGTCGATCACGCCTTCGCCCGCCCCAATGGCCATCACTACGACAAGCCCGCCGCGCTGATGGCCCACCAACGCACCGTGGCCGCCCTGCGTCGTACCCTGGGGCCGGACTACGACCTCTCGGCCCTGTGGGAGGAGCACATACGCCACGAGTTCGACACCCGCGACGTGCCCGCCACCATGGCGACCATGGTCGCCGAGCCCTACGTCAACCATATCCCGACCATGACCGGCGGGGTCGGTTACGCGCAGCTCAGCCGCTTCTACCAACACCATTTCGTCCACGGCAACCCTCAGGACATGGCCCTCACGCCCATCTCTCGCACGGTGGGCGCCACGCAGATCGTCGACGAATTCATCATGAGCTTCACCCACGACAGCGAGATCGACTGGCTGCTGCCCGGCATCGCGCCTACCGGCCGCACGGTGCAGATCCCCATGCTGGGGGTGGTCAAGTTCCGCGGCCCCAAGCTGTGTCACGAACACATCTATTGGGACCAGGCCAGCGTGCTGGTGCAGATCGGCCGCCTGGACCCCACCGGCCTGCCCATCGCCGGCGTCGAGACCGCGCACAAGCTGCTCGATGAAAGCCTGCCGTCCAACACCCTGATGCCCAATTGGCCTACCAGCGCCGAAAAGCGCGCCTGAGGAGGTGACATGTCCACATTCCTGAATCCCGATGCCTTGCAAGGCAAGGTGGCACTGATCAGCGGTGGCGCCACCCTGATCGGCATGGCCGTGGCACGCGGCCTGATCGCCGCCGGTGCGCGGGTGGTGCTCTTTGACATCGACGCCCAAGCCGGGCAGCAGGCGGCGGAGCAGTTGGGCCGCAGGGCGCAGTTCTTTGCCGTCGATATCACCCAGGACGCGCAGATCAGCAAGGCCCTGGCCACGGTGCACCAGACGCTGGGCCCGGTCAGCCTGTTGATCAACCTGGCCTGCACCTACCTGGACGACGGCCTGGCTTCCAGCCGTCAGGACTGGTTGCAGGCGCTGAACGTCAACCTGGTGTCGGCGGTGGCGCTGACCCAGGCCCTGCACCCAGACCTGGCCGCCAACCGTGGCGCCATTGTCAACTTCTCGTCCATCTCGGCCGGCTGCGCCCAGACCGGGCGCTGGCTGTACCCGGTGTCTAAGGCCGCGATCCAGCAACTGACCCGCAGCATGGCCATGGACCTGGCGCCGGACGGCATCCGCGTGAATTCGGTATCGCCGGGCTGGACCTGGTCGCGGGTGATCGAGCAGGCCAGTGGCGGCAACCGCAGCAAGGCCGACCAGGTGGCCGCCAGTTACCACCTGCTGGGCCGCCTGGGCGAACCGGACGAGGTGGCCAACGTGGTGACCTTCCTCTGTTCGCCCGCCGCCAGCTTCGTCACCGGCGCCGACTACGCGGTGGACGGCGGCTACTCGGCCATGGGCCCGGAACAGAACCTGCCGGCCATTGCCCGCCTGGCGCAATGAACCACCCCCCACTTCTTCACCCCAACAGGAACACCATCATGCGCAGTATTGCTATTGTCGGAGCCGGCCAGGCCGGCCTGCAGCTTGGCCTGGGCCTGCTTGCCCAGGGCTACCACGTGACCCTGACCACCAACCGCACGGGCGAGCAGATTCGCAGCGGCAAGGTCATGTCCAGCCAATGCATGTTCAACACCGCGCTGCAGACCGAGCGCGACCTGGGCTTGAACTTCTGGGAGCAGCACTGCCCGGCTGTGGAAGGCATCAGCCTGACCGTGCCGCACCCGCAGCAGCCCGGCGAGCGCCTGTTCAGCTGGAGCTCGCGGCTGGAGCGTTACGCCCAGTCAGTGGACCAGCGCCTGAAAATGCCGGCCTGGATGGATGAGTTCGTCAAGCGCGGCGGCGAACTAGTGATTGCCGACGTGGGCATCGCCGAGCTGGAAACCCTCACCCAATCCCACGACCTGGTGCTGCTGGCGGCGGGCAAGGGCGAGGTGGTCAACCAATTCGAAAAAGACACCCAGCGCAGCGCCTTCAGCCAGCCGCAGCGGGCCCTGGCGCTGACCTACGTGAAAGGCATGACCCCGGCGTCGCCGTTCTCGCGAGTAGCCTTCAACCTGATCCCCGGGGTAGGCGAGTACTTCGTGTTCCCGGCGCTGACCACCAGCGGCCCTTGCGAAATCATGGTGTTCGAAGGCGTCCCCGGCGGCCCGATGGACTGCTGGCACGACATCAAGACCCCCGAAGCGCACCTGGCCAAAAGCCTGGAAATTGTGCGTCAGTACCTGCCCTGGGAAGCCGAGCGCTGCCAGCACCTGACCCTGACCGATGACAACGGTTTTCTCTCGGGCCGCTTCACGCCCATGGTGCGCAAGCCGGTGCTGACCCTGCCGTCCGGGCGCACGGTGCTGGGCATGGCCGACGCGCTGGTGGTCAACGACCCCATCACCGGCCAGGGCGCCAACAACGCTGCCAAGTGCAGCAAGGTCTACCTGCAGGCGATCCTCGACCAGGGCGCGCGGGCTTTTGATGCGCAGTGGATGGCGCAGACCTTCGAGCAGTACTGGGGCTACGCCCGCCATGTGGTGCAGTGGACCAACACCTTGCTGACGCCGCCGCCCGAGTACCTGCTGGGCCTGTTGGGCGCGGCCAGCCAATCGCAGCCCCTGGCCGCGGCCATCGTCAATGGCTTCGACGACCCGCGCACCTTCGCCCCCTGGTGGTTCGACGCCGAACAGTGCCAGGCCTTCATCGACAAAACCACCCGGCACGTGGCTGCCTGAAGGAGCGTCCCATGAGTCTCGATCTTTCTTTGCGAACTGCCCAAGGCTGCGACCCTCGCGATCTGCGTGGGGTGCTGGGCCAGTTCGCCACCGGCGTCACCGTGATCACCACCTGCACCGCCGACGGTCGCAAGGTGGGCATGACCGCCAACTCGTTTTCCTCGGTGTCGCTGGAACCGGCGCTGGTGCTGTGGAGCCTGGCGCGCTCGGCCCCCCAGCCTGGCCGATTTCAGCGCTGCCAGCCACTTTGCGATCAATGTGCTGGGTGCGGCCCAGCACGGCCTGTCGCGGCACTTTTCCCGGCCCGCCAACGACAAGTTCGCTGGCATCGCCCACGCCAGCGGCACCGCCGGCGTGCCGCTGCTGGACGACGTGGTCGCCACCCTGGTGTGCCGCAACGTCACCCAGTACGAGGGCGGTGACCACCTGATCTTCATCGGCGAGATCGAACACTACCGATACAGCGGCGCAGAACCGCTGGTCTTCCATGCCGGCCAATACCGGATCGCCGCCGCGCATCCTGAGCTGGCCCAATAACGCTGCCGCCTGACGGGGAATACCCATGAAATCGCGAATGATGTCTGTGTGCGGGGCCAGCTTGCTGATTGCCCAGGGAGCAGGGGCCTACGACTTGCCCGTGGTCAACCTGGGGCTGACCAGCTTCCTGGACGGTGGCTTGCCCGCAGGGCCGGGGTGGTATTTGCAGGAGTATTTCCAGAACTACAGCGCCGACAAACTGCGCGACAAGGACGGCAAGGCCCTGGCGTTGCCCAAGCAGGATCTGGACTACCAGGTGGCCGTGACGCAGCTCAGCTACCTGTCCACCCTGCGCCTGGGCAACGGCAGTCTGGGCTTGAACGCGGTGCTGCCGGTGGTCACGCGCATGCGCGTCGACGACGGCCTGAACAACGCCGCCTTGCGCGGGCAGAGCGGGGTGGGGGACTTGCTGATCGGGCCGTTCATTCAGTTCGACCCGGTGATGGGGCCGGACGGGCCGAAGTTCGTGCACCGCATCGAGTTGCAGGTCAACCTGCCCACCGGCGAGTACGACGACCGCCACGCGGTGAATCCGGGCAACAACGCCTGGTCGTTCGACCCGTACTGGGCGGCGACCTATTGGTTTACGCCGAAATGGACGGCGTCGGTGCGTGCGCATTATTTGTACAACGGCAAGAACGATGACCCGGCGTTGTCATTGGGGGCGGTTGACAGCATTCAGGCGGGGCAGGCGTTGCATGCCAACTTTGCCACCGAGTATGCGGTCACCGAGCACCTGCGGTTGGGCCTTAACGGTTACTGGCTCAAGCAGATCACCGATACCCAGATCGATGGGCATGACGTGGCGGGGCGGCGCGAGAAAGTCTGGGCGATTGGGCCGGGGGGGATGTACAGCTTTTCGGCCAATGATCATGTGTTTGTGAATGCGTACTTCGAGCAGGATGTGCAGAACCGTCCGGACGGGAGTCGGGTGCAGGTGCGGTACGTGCATCACTTCTGAGGCCCCACCTGTAGCAGCGGCCGCCAGGCCGCGTCACAGACGCTGCGGTATACCTGATGCACCGCGTGCGCCAGACGCCGCCTTCGGCAGCTGCTACACCATCCTGTGGGAGCGGGTTCTACCCGCGAAAAGGGCGCCACGAGGCGTCAGGGATTACGCGGTGTTCTTTTCGCGGGTAGAACCCGCTCCCACGGGATTCAATGCCGCCGCCGACGCTCCAGCGTCTGCGACGGCAGCTCGCCGAACAGCCGATTGTAATCCTGGGCAAAGCGCCCCAGATGATTGAACCCCCACTGCGAAGCAATCCCGGCAATGTTGTAGCCGCCATGCTCCTGCAACAGGCTGCGCCGCGCCGACTGCAAGCGAAAACGCTTGAGGTAGGCCACCGGCGACACCCCTACGTACACCTTGAACGCATCATGCAGCTTCTGCGCACCAATGCCCGCCGCCCGCTCGATGTCGGCCAGGCGGATGTCCTCGCCGCAGTTGTCCTCGATGAACTGCCGCGCCCGGGTCACGAATACCGGGCAGCGGCGCTGCGCCTGGTCACTCAAGGCGCTGGAGTAGTTGTTGGGCTGCGACAGAATCAGCCCCTTGATCAGGCTGCGCTCCAGGTCCCGCGTCATGGGCTGGTGGCCGAAGTACTCGGCGCCACCGTCCATCTCGTCCACCAGGTAGCGCACCATGCGCCACCACGACGCCGTGGCACCCAGTTCGGCATTAATGCACGGGTCGAACTCCAGCGGTGTCGCTGCCGGCTGTTCCAGCAGCTCTTCCAGCACCCGCTGCATCGAGGTGCAGTCGATGGCCACCTGCAGCTTGCGGCAATTGCCGCTGATGCTCAGTTGCTGCGGGTCGAACGGCGAGACGATCAACCCCGTGCCCACGTCCGATTTCAGCCGCCGCTTGCCGCAGTCCAGTTCCTGCTCGCCGTCCAGCGGCAGGCTGATGCTGTAGCGCTTCAACGAGCTGTCCGGGTCCACGCCGATGACCACGTCGGTGCCGTATTGGATACGCCCCAGCACCGTGGACAGGCCGCTCAGCACATTGGCCGAATGCTCGAATTCGATGCGTTGCGGCGCGCTTGCCTCAAGGCTGTGCGGCCCGCAGATGGTCGACATCCAGGCGCGGGCGCCGTCCAGGTCGTGGTGGGTGGCGCGGATGCCGCGGGGTTGCGGCTGGGAGGGTAACTTCATGACGACACTCTATCGGTGTGTTGATCAGGCGACCCTCACGTTACTGCAGCCGCTGTGCCAGCTCTATCCAGATTGTGCAAATAACCGGAAAACGGACAGGTTGTGCCGGAAAAGTGGATAGAAGGGCCAAGGCGCCAGCGGTTCAATCAGCCCAAGGCGGATAACCGCAGAAGGAGCCCCCTGATGAGCAGCGCAAAAACCGTAAGCCAATGGCAGCACTTCGTTGAAGGTTGCCTGGATTTTCGCCCCGTTGAAGGGGTGTACCGCATTGCCCGGGAGATGTTCACCGAGCCCGAGCTGTTTGACCTGGAGATGGAGCTGATCTTCGAGAAGAACTGGATCTACGCCTGCCACGAGAGCGAGATCGCCAGCAACCACGACTTCGTCACCCTGCGCGCGGGCCGCCAGCCGATGATCATCACCCGCGACGGCAACGGCCAGCTCAACGCGCTGGTCAACGCCTGCCAGCACCGCGGCACCACGCTGACCCGGGTGGGCAAGGGCAACCAGTCCACGTTTACCTGCCCGTTCCATGCCTGGTGCTACAAAAGCGACGGCCGCCTGGTGAAGGTCAAGGCGCCGGGTGAATACCCCGAAGGCTTCGACAAGGCCACCCGCGGTCTGAAAAAGGCGCGCATCGAAAGCTACAAGGGCTTTGTGTTCATCAGCCTCGACGTGCACGGCAGCGACAGCCTGGCCGACTACCTGGGCGACGCCAAGGTGTTCTTCGACATGATGGTGGCGCAGTCGCCCACTGGCGAACTGGAGGTGCTGCCCGGCAAGTCGGCGTACACCTACGAGGGCAACTGGAAGCTGCAGAACGAGAACGGCCTGGACGGCTACCACGTCAGCACCGTGCACTATAACTACGTGGCCACCGTGCAGCACCGCCAGCAGGTCAATGCCCAAAAAGGTGAAGCGGCCAGCGGCACCCTGGACTACAGCAAACTGGGCGCCGGCGACGCCGAAACCGATGACGGCTGGTTCTCGTTCCACAATGGCCACAGCCTGCTGTTCAGTGACATGCCCAACCCCAGCGTGCGCCCCGGCTACGCCAGCATCATGCCGCGCCTGGTGCAAGAATACGGCCAAGGCCGCGCCGAGTGGATGATGCACCGCCTGCGCAACCTCAACATCTACCCCAGCATGTTCTTCCTCGACCAAATCAGCTCGCAGCTGCGCATCATCCGCCCCATCGCCTGGAACAAGACCGAGATCAACAGCTTCTGCCTGGGGGTCAAGGGCGAGTCGGACGCCGATCGGGAAAACCGCATTCGTCAGTTCGAGGACTTCTTCAACGTGTCCGGCCTGGGCACGCCGGACGACCTGGTGGAATTCCGCGAAGCCCAGCGCGGTTTCCAGGCACGGCTGGAGCGCTGGAGCGATATCTCCCGCGGCCATGACAAGTGGGTCGAGGGCGCCACGCCCAACAGCCAGGCTATCGGCATCAACCCGGTGCTGACCGGCACCGAATTCACCCACGAGGGGCTGTACGTCAATCAGCACGGCAACTGGCAGCGCTTCCTGCTCGAAGGCCTGGCCCGCAAGGCCGCTGAAGAATCCGCCCTGAAACTGCGTGAGGTGTAACCATGAATGCCCAGCTTCACTACCAAGTCGAACAATTCCTGTACCACATGGCGGCGGCCTGCGACGCCCAGGACTGGGACCAGTACCTGGACTGCTTCAGCGAAGACAGCGAGTTCCACCTGCCCCAGTGGGACTCGGAACACGTCTACACCCAGGACCCGAAAAAGGGCATGTCGCTGATCTACTACCCCAACCGCGGCGGCCTGGAAGACCGGGTGTACCGCATCCGCACCGGCAAGGCCGCGTCCACCATCCCCATGCCGCGCACGGTGCACCTGATCAGCAACGTGCGCATCGCCCAGGGCCAGGCGGACGAACTGGAGGTGCAGGTCAACTGGCACACCCTGTACTACCGCCTGCAAGTGGCGGAGCAGTTCTTCGGCCGCGCCACTTACCGCCTGCGCCCCCACGGCGATAGCTGGAAAATTGCCCGCAAGCACGTGGTGCTGCTCAACGACACGATCAACTCGGTCCTTGATTTCTATCACCTCTGAAGCCGCGAGTGGCCGCCATGACGTACAAAGTCGCTTTCAGTTTTGCCGACGGCAAGACCCTGTTCTGCAACGTGCACAACAACGAACTGCTGCTGGACGCTGCCCTGCGCAGCGGCATCACCTTGCCCATGGATTGCCGGGAGGGGGTGTGCGCTACCTGCCAGGGGCAGTGCGAGTCGGGGCAGTACACCCAGGATTACGTCGACGATGAAGCGCTGTCGGCCGCCGACCTGGCCCAGCGCAAGGTGCTCAGTTGCCAGACGCGGGTGAAGTCGGACGCGGCGTTCTATTTCGACTTCGATTCCAGTTTGTGTGACAACACCGGGCCGAAGGTTTTCCAGGGCACGGTCAGCCATGTGGAGCGTGTGTCGGAAGGCACCGCCATTGTGCGGCTGGCGTTGGATGAGGCTGCCGGTGCGCTGGATTACCTGCCGGGCCAGTACGCGCGTTTGCAGATACCGGGGACAGGCGTCAGCCGCTCGTACTCGTTCGCCAACGCGCCGGGGGGCCATAGCCTGGAGTTTCTGATCCGCCTGCTGCCCAGCGGGGCGATGAGCGATTACGTGCGTGATCGCTGCCAGGTGGGCGATGTCATCCCGTTCGAGGCACCGCTGGGCACGTTCTACCTGCGTCATGTCGACCGGCCGTTGACCTTGGTGGCCGGGGGCACCGGGTTGTCGGCGTTTTTGGGCATGCTCGAGCAGATGGCGGCGCAGGGTGGGTGTGGTCAGCCGGTGCACTTGTACTACGGCGTGCGTACGCCGCAGGATTTGTGTGAGGTGGCGCGCATTGAAGCCTTTTCCGGACGGATTCCCGGTTTCCGGTTCATTCCGGTGATCAGTGAACGTGACGCGGTGTGGGAGGGGCATCGCGGTTATATCGTCGATCACCTCGACGCGCGGGCGTTGGGTGAGGTGCCCAGCGATGTATACGTCTGCGGGCCGCCGCCCATGGTGGAGTCGATCAAGGACTGGCTGCAGGCCCAGGCGCTGCCGGCGGTGCGGTTGTACTTCGAGAAGTTTGCCGATAGCGGCGCGTGATCCCCACCCCGTAGCCGCTGCCGCCAGGCTGCGCTGGCCCTATGCCCCACTGGAAATCTTCAGGGTTCACACCGACCAGCGCAGCCTTCGGCAGCGGCTACAGGCACCCATGTATCTGTAGCCGCTGCCGCTAGGCTGCGCTGGCCCTGTGCCTCGCAGGAGATCTGCGGGGTTCACACTGGCCAGCGCAGCCTTCGGCAGTGGCGGTCTCAGTCTGGGATGTGCAGATTATTCAGGTCGTAGACCTTGCCCCCGTCCCGGGGGGATAAACGATGGGTAAGGCGGGTACGCCCTGGATGATCGAGCGGCAGTGCCTGTCTGATCGCCACTTGCATATCCTGGAAGCAATCAAAGACCCGCCCTTTGAACGCCTCGGCAATCGCCTGTGGGAGCGGGTTGCCGCTTCCCTCCACATCCGTTCCGAGCGTGACCACACCTGGGTAGTCACGGCGATCCCTGATCAATACATACAGTGGCTTGATGTTGGACGCTGGCGGAAAGCACACCACGAAGTCGTCACTTTCAACGTTATCTGTTTTGCCGGCAGCAGCGTGTGCAATTTTCATGACCCCTGGGTAGTCTGCGCCGGACGGGTTATTCGCTCTAAGGGACGAGGTCCAGAAGATCGTCGTGGTGGGTGCCGAATCGGTAGTGAACCGGTAAACCGCCCGATGCGAATCCCATTCGGCTTTACGAACACGTACTGCGCCACTTGAAGATCCCTTCACATTAACCAGGGAAACTTTTTTCATGTGCAACTTACTTTCGTGGATAAATCCTGTTTTCAAGCGCAATGCCAGTGGTACGTGGCCTTGCGCAGTGGCTACACGCTCCAGGTCCCAACCATGGTTGGGCGTCAGGTAATCAAGAGGTACAGTGATCGCGAATCGATCATGCTCTGCAAACTGCTGGCTGAATTTCAAGACGTCGATGCACTGAAATTGTCCATCCAAGGCATTGCCCGCTTGATGCAGGGACGAGCAGGCCTGCGCCAGATCCGGCCCCAGGTATTCCATCAGGCTATTAAAGTAGTCACCGGCTTCTTCGTCCGCCAGCAGCACGGACGGATTGGCAGTGGCTCGCCCAACCGTGTCGGTAAAGGTGCCTGCCTGGCCGAGTGGCCCAAGCCCAAGTTGTCCTTCCCACGTTAGCTGCTGGTGCTTCGCCCTGGCCAGCCACTGTTGGGTCTGGTCGCGCAACCTCTGTTCGTGGGCCTGCATGCCGGTAAACCGCTGCTGGTGGGCCGTCAGCAGCGCGGTGATATGTTCGAAGGCCTGTTGGGCGTGTGGGTCGGGGCGTAGGCGAGCACGCTGTGCGTGCGCGCGGGCGGTGATCTCCAGCCCGCGTAACGTGCTGGCGCGTCGACCTACTGCTGCCCTCAGGCTCAGCTCGGCATGCCGGTGTGCCCAGGTCATGTGCATGATCAGGGCGGCCAGCGCCTGGAGTTGGCTCTTTTCAGCCACCAAGCCTGGCGTCAGCAGCGGGTGAGCGTGATGATCACGCAGCAGCATTTCCAGGTGGTTGAGTTGAAAGTCGGCCTGCCGTTCGGCCACGTCCAGGTCGTTGGCTGCTGCAACCTGAGCCGCAAAAGCCACATTCCAGTGGGCCTTGGCAGCAGCGCGCGCCGCCATGCGTTGCACGATTTCTGGGCTGATGATAGGCAAGCCTGAACGGTCAAGCGGCTCGTTCAGCGCTTTTGGCGTGGGCGCTGGTGCGCTGGGCTTGAAGCCGGGTAGGCCGGTGTTCCTGCGATAGAGCTTGAGCGCTTCGACCACGCTCCGCGCTGACGTGGTGTTCCCGGCCACCGCCTTGGGGAAGAACATCAGGTCCGCGCCCTCAGGGTGGCCGGATATCTGGTGGAAGTGAGCCACGAGGCGGTCATGTTCGGGTTCGCTGCCGTGGACATGCCATAGGTGGTTGGTGAGTTGGAGGAATTCGTGTTCGGTGTAGTCTTCCAGACGTGGTTTGAGGTCCATCTTCAAGTTTCCTGTTAGTTTTCAATGAGGTATTCAGACTCAGCCCTGTGTGGAAGGGCTGAAAGTGATATAGGTGGCCTTGCCAACCTGACTGCTAATCCACATCAGTACTTAAATAAAGCTCCAAATTGCGGGGCAACGACGTATCTGTAATGGTTTCGATTTGAGCGATTTGCGTTGGCGTGAGTTTGTATCCCAGAAAACATTCGTCATCCCTGCTCCATCCCATGATTTGCCCTAGCTGGGCAATTGAAATGGATAACTTAGTCTCGAATGAGTGGAAGTCTTCCGTTGAGCTGTATCCATGGATCAGGTGTGTCATATTGGTCATGGCTCAATTCTCCTAGGCTCTGTACGGAATGTGTATCGCTGGTGGATACTGTGGGAGCTGGCTTGCCAGCGATCTGTTGAGGCCCCTAAAGCTCGCTGGCAAGCCAGCTCCTACACCAGAACCCACCCTCACATGCTTTTTCATACAGTCTCTAGGTTCAATTTGATTAGATAGCGATCTCAGTGCCGAATATGAAGACTGATCTTTATGATTGTTATTGTAGGCGCGACACGTATTCTCCCCTGAGGCTTAGCTGAAACAGTAGCCCGTCAGGGATTGACAAATTGAACGTTAAAAATGTATTCGTCACTTCCATCCTTGAAGCCATCAAGTTGAAATATCATAGTTCAATCCTTTGTGGAGTTGTTTTTACTGTCTTTCTCGGGATCCGTTAGCCGGTCAAGGCGTTGAACTGACCGAGGTGTACGCCACGCCGGCTATACATTTTCACCGTCCCGTGCATGTAGTCCCACTCAAAAATCTGACCATTTTTATCTTTTCCAGTTGTGTCGCTCTTTTCCTCTGCTTAGTACTTTCGACTTGGGTTTGACTCGCTTGTAGAATTGCTGCATCAGCCCTCGCTCGGAGGGCTGGCTCTTAAATCATTTCTTGTGCCCTTGACTCTTGGTTCTCAACCTGGCCCGAGTTGATAGGTCAGATTCGGCAGGATTGAGATATTGCTTAATTCGACAATTGCCTCTAGTTGCTCAGCGGTTAACGTATAGACAAAGTATCCATCTTCCGGCTCTTGCCAATCCATTATTGTGCTAAGTTGCTCGGTGGATAATGGTAGTTCGACTCCAAACTCGTAAAAATCATTGCCTTCGCTAAAGCCATCAATTCTGTATTTCATGGTTCAACCCTTTTTGGTGTTTTGTTTTTGCTGTCTTTTTTCGGAATTTGTTCGCCGGTGACATGGTTGAATTCACCAAGATGAATTCCGCGACGCGTGTACATTTCCACCGTGCCATGCATGGAGTCCCACTCGAATATTTGACCTTTGTCATTTTTCCATCGGCGTCGGTCCTTGCCGCTCTTTTGGATTTTTGTTTTGGATGGGGCGATTTTTGCGTCGGGGAACGCCTCCAGGGTTAAGGGGGGCGGATGATAGGTTCCGCGTATATAGTTGAAGGCCCAATAAAGCGGCTCCGCCCCCGTCTCCGAATCCGGCAGAAAAATATAATCATCAATATCGACATCCGCTGCCGGCAGCGTCTCAACTTCCGGTAGGACAGGTACGGTTGGGCTGCCTGAATAAACCGATATCGCCGTAGGCACGATTGGTCGAGCGGGAATGCCCAGCTCATCGCCCCCCGGCGGCACGGCAGGCGTCCAGGTGATATATCGCGGTGGCAGGTCATCGGTCTGGGCACTGAATTCGCCCGTCAGCGGGTTTAGGATCGCTCGGCGGATACGAACTTCGGACATATCGCTGGCTGTCGGCGTCGACACCGCAGCCAACTGTGTGGTTTGCCCGTAGGCCCAACTGCCGATGCGTGCTGGCATGGCCAGGCCCAGGCCAGCCTCGACAAGGCGTTCAAGTTCGGCAGTGCTGGTACTCAGCAAGCGGCTCAACGGAGTGCTGAACGCCAATTGCTGGTCGTCGCCAGCCTCAGGATGTGCGTTGGCACTGGCGAAGGTCGCCATCGCCAGGGTCGTGCCATTCGCAGGGGCTTGCTGCAACTCCCCCAGGGCGTGGGTAAACGCGTTTGCCAGCAGTTGCCTGCCGTTCTCCAGCAGCTCGATGTCGCCAGCGGGTGCCAGTAGAAGCGGTCCTTGCGCCAATGCCGTCAGCTCGCCGCTGAAGGTGCTGGCGGCCTTGCGCCATTGTTCAAAGGCAAGGCGGTCCTCAAGTTGCTGCGCCAACTGTTGCGCTTGCAGCCGGGCGCGTTCCTGCTCGGCTCGTTGGGCTTTCAACGCCTCGATTTTCTGCGCGACTGCGGCAGCGAAGGATTTGCTCACCTCGTGCTGGCTGTCGCTCCAGGGCACGAATGGCAGTGGGGCAGGGCGCGGGTGGGCCGCCGTGCCAGGCTTGGCGATACGCAGGTTATCGAGATTGAAGCCATCACCGCGCTGCCTTGGTGCCTGGACGTAGTCAAAGTCCAGGGTCCGCTGTTCACCGACCCACTGCTCCCTTGGGGCCACCGGGGCGTAGCCTTTCTGCATGCGCCTGAGGTTGACCTCATCCAGCGAAGCCACCAGCGGCTGTTCCCTGGCCAGGGTGCGCCACAGGTCGGTGCGCAGGTCGGTTTCAGTGGAGTAGGTGTTCCAGCGCAACTGATCTGCAATGCTGGCAGGAATCGGCGAGCTGCCCGCCTGCTGGATCCGCTCGCGTAGGCCCGCTGCGAGTTCCTGACCTGCGCCGCTGACCACGCCAGGCTCGCGGTAGCGGCTGGTACCTGCCAGGTAAAGGTGCGGAACCGGTGAGCCTGGCGGCATGACGGCGATCACGTCATTGAAATCCAGGGTGGCGCCGGTGGGCAGCCCCTGCACGGTCGGCCGGTCCGGGGCCCAGACCAGGCTGTCGGGCATTCACCTGTCGAAGGTAGTGGGGCTGTCACCGTCTGAGGGAAGGGTCAGCTCCAGGACCGCGGCCGGAAACCCGTCCTGGGTGATGCGATAGAGGTTGTGTTCCGCGTCCCAGACCGCATGGCGAACCGGGACATCGGCGGGAATCAGCGTGTGATCGGTCTTGGCCAGGTAGAGCGCCGTCAGATCATCCCCGGCTTCGGCCCTCAGCCGGTATGGCAGGGGCAAGGCGCCCTGGGTATCGGCCAGCGAGCGCAAATGCTCGGGGTCGGCAGAATGGAACTGCTCAAGTGGCATAACCACCTGGAGGTTTCGGTCGCTCAACCTTGGCACCACATCGCTGCCCTGGCCGGCCTCGGGCGAGTGGGCCATCAAGGTCACGAAGGTGCCTGCGGCGCGCGGCGTCACTTTGCCGGCTTCCTCGAGCAGTTCAGTGATGGCTTTGCGGATGACCTGCTGCAGCAGTGCACCGATGTCGGCGGCGCCCGCGCCCCCCGTGATGATCGAGGGGCCAGCTGCGATCGCGGCGGCCTTTACCTGGGTCGTGTGAGCGGCATTGACGATTGCCTCGCGGCGCATCGCTTCCGCGCGGCGCAGGGCCTTGAGTTCGGCGCTAGCGGCAGCGTCCCGGACTTTTTGTTCCAGTTGAAGGGTTTCGCCTTTGCGACGCAGTTGCTCCCAGTGGGCTTCGCGGGCAAGGCGTTCGGCATCCAATTGCGCCTTGAAACGGGTAGCATTGGCTTGCTGTGCCTGCAGCAGCTCAAGGCTGCGCTGCAATCGTTGCGCGGCCAACGCCGCGCTGTAAGCGGCCCGCCACCGTTCAAAAGCCTGCTCGTCGTTGCCTTGTGCTTGGAGGGCATCGAGGAAAGCCTCAGTGGACTGGCCCAATGGGGATTGCGCGTAGAAGGCCTGGGCGCGCTGGTCGAGGTAGGCCAGTTCCTCGCTTCTGCGGGCAAGCAGGTGTTCGATTTTTTGCTGTTGCTTGAGGGCAACGTAGAGGTGGGCCTGTTCTGGCGGGACAGCCACCGTGATCGCGATCGCGTCCAGCTCTTGCTGTAGCTGGTCGGTGAGTTGCCCAAGTCTGGCATGATGCTGGCTGTCCAGGGTGCTGGACGTCTCACTGAAACGTTGGCTGTTGAGGATTCGCAGGGCTTGCCTGGCAGCCTCAGCTTCTTCCTTGAGGCGCTGCTCCTGCTCCTCCTTTTTGCGCTTGGCTTCGGCGGCGCGGGCCTGTGCTAGTTGTTGTTCTTGCCGAAGCCTCGCCTCTTTGCGCTTCTTGGCCTTCTTGTCGCTTACCCCAACTCCGGATAGGCCACCGGTGGAGAAGCGCACGCCCGAATTATGGCTACGGCTTGAGCCGCTCGAAATGTTTACGTATCCGTCGTCCATACAGATCTCCTTGTCTTGAAGGACAAGGGTCAGGGATCCAACGACTCAGGCTGGGGTGCATGGTTATCGGTGCGAGGCGGACATATTTCCGGGTACGTCAAAACGAAATTGAAGATGCACCCGTAGACGGAAGGCTGCGCTGGCCATGTGCCTCGCCGGAGATCTGCGGGGTTCACACCGGCCAGCGCAGCCTTCGGCAGCGGCTACGGGTTGCGGTGGTTGACAGCCCCCCATCAATTATCCTTAACTTGTACGACAACTACAGTCATCAAGCCAAGGATGTGTACATGACTCTCTCGCCTTTCTCTTAGCCACAGGGCTCGTTCCTGCAAGCCAGTTTCTCCGGCTTGTATGATGTCCATAGGATGGCACTTCCCAGCGCCATCAACCCAACAAGAATAATTCGGGTAATGGGTCACCACATGGCAATCAAACACAACGGCGCACGTGCGTCCGTCCGGCACCTGCGCTGGTGGATGCTGGGCCTGTTTCTGCTAGGCGTCACCGTCAACTACATCACACGCAATTCCCTGGGCATTCTGGCGCCCGAGCTCAAGACCGAGCTGAACATGAGCACCCAGCAGTACGCTTACGTGGTAGGCGCGTTTCAGCTGGCGTACACGTTCTTCCAGCCGCTGTGCGGTTGGCTGATTGACGTGGTGGGGCTCAAGGCCGGCTTCATGATCTGCGCCAGTGTGTGGGCGGTGGTGTGCATGATGCACGCCGGGGTCGGCTCCTGGTTGCAGTTGGCGGTGCTGCGTTTCTTCATGGGCGGCGCCGAGGCCGCTGCCACACCGGCTACGGCCAAGACCCTGGGCGAATGGTTTCCGCGCAAGGAACGGCCGGTCGCCGCGGGCTGGGCCGGGGTAGGCTTTTCGGTGGGGGCCATGCTGGCGCCGCCGATCATCGTCGGGGCCCATGTGTACTTTGGCTGGCGCGGGGCGTTTATGTTCTCCGGGGTTCTGGCGGCAGTCTGGGTGGCGCTGTGGTGGTTTTTGTACGAGGCGCCGCACCGTCATGCACGGCTCAGCGAAGGCGAGCGGGCGATGATCCTTGAGGATCAGGAACCGGAGCTGCCCAAGCAATCGCTGCCCAGCACCTTGCGCTCGGTGCTGCGCAACCGGCGTTTCTATGGCATTGCCATCCCGGCGTTCATGGCCGAACCGGCCTGGGCGGTACTGAGTTTCTGGGTGCCGCTGTACCTGGCTAACGAGCGCGGCATGGACCTCAAGCAAATCGCCCTGTTCGCCTGGGTGCCGTTTCTGGCGGCCGACCTGGGCAGCGTCACCAGTGGCTACCTGACCCGGCTCTACACCCGGGTGTTCGGCTGCTCACGGGTCAATTCGGTGGTGGCCAGTTCCGCCAGCGGCGCGGTGCTGATGGTCTCCCTGGCCTGCGTGGCGCTGACCCGCGACCCGTACGTGGCCATTGCGCTGATCTCCATCGGCGGCTTCGGCCACCAGATCATCTCCTGCATGCTCAGCGCCCTGGTGGTGGAGTCCTTCGACAAAAGCCAGATGGCCACGGTCAACGGCCTGCGCGGCTCCAGCGCCTGGATCGCCAGCTTCCTGTTCTCGCTGGTGATCGGCATGACCACCGACACCTTCGGCTTCAACCCGATCTTTATCGCCATGGGCTTCTTCGACCTGCTGGGTTGCCTGTTCATGGTGCTGTTCATCGCCGAGCGCCGCAGCGCGCGGCCAACTTCTTCGCCACTGCCCACCGAAAATCCCGGAACTGCCTTATGAAAACCTTGAAGCATTGGACGCTGGAACACCGTGGCCCTCATCACGTGGCCCTCAAGGTCGATGACCGTCACCTGTTCTGTTTGTACGTGCTGGAGCCTGCGATGTTCCGCGTGCTGGTCAAGCGCCAGGACGAACTGGCCCTGGACCGCACCTGGTCTATCGCCCCTACCCAGGATGTGCCGTGGGAAGGCCGCCCGCGTGAGAGCCTGGAAGGGTTCAGCCTGCCGGCCTTCACCCTGGAGGAGCACGAGCACGGCCTGACCCTGGCCACTGACCGCCTGCGCGTCACCGTGCATCAGCCGCTGTGGCTGCAGTGGGAATACCAGGACGGGCAGGGCATGTGGCAACCTTTGGCCGACGACCGCCCCACCAGCGCCTACCTGTTGGGCGCCCAGGGCGAAGGCGTGGCGCATTATCAGCGTCGCCATGCCGATGATCGCTATTACGGCCTGGGCGAGAAAAGCGGCGACCTGGAACGCAGCGGCCGCCGCTTCGAGATGCGCAACCTCGACGCCATGGGCTACAACGCCGCCGCCACCGACCCGCTGTACAAGCATATCCCGTTCACCATCACCCGCCGCGCCGGCGTGAGTTTCGGCCTGTTCTACGACAACCTCAGCAGCACCTGGCTGGACCTGGGCAACGAGCTGGACAACTACCACGCGCCGTACCGCCGTTATCAGGCCGAGGCCGGCGACCTGGATTACTACCTGTTCCTGGGCCCGCAGGTGCTGGACGTGACCAAGGCGTTCGTGCGCCTGACCGGCAAGACCCTGTTCGGGCCCAAGTGGAGCCTGGGTTACAGCGGCTCCACCATGCATTACACCGACGCCCCGGACGCCCAGCAGCAGCTGCTGAGCTTTATCGAACTGTGCCGTCAGCACGACATCGCCTGCGATTCGTTCCAGCTGTCCTCGGGCTACACCTCCATCGGCAACAAGCGCTACGTGTTCCACTGGAACCACGACAAGGTGCCGCAACCGCGTGAATTGTCCCAGGCCTTCCACGCCGCGGGGCTGAAACTGGCGGCCAATATCAAGCCGTGCCTGCTGCAGGATCACCCGCTGTATGCGCAGGTCGCCGAGCAGGGCCTGTTTATCCGCGATTCGGAACACGACGCCCCGGAGCGCTCGGTATTCTGGGACGACGAAGGTTCGCACCTGGACTTCACCCACCCGCAGACCATCGCCTGGTGGCAGGCCAACGTCACCACTCAGTTGCTGGAAATGGGCATCGACTCCACCTGGAACGACAACAACGAGTACGAGGTGTGGGACAGCAACGCCCGCTGCCACGGCTTCGGTCGTCCCATCGCCATCAAGCACATCCGCCCGGTGATGCCACTGCTGATGATGCGTGCTTCGCTGGAAGCCCAGCAGCGTTTCGCCCCCGACAAGCGTCCGTACTTGATCTCGCGCTCCGGTTGCGCCGGCATGCAGCGCTACGTGCAGACCTGGAGCGGCGACAACCGCACCAGTTGGCAAACCCTGCGCTACAACACGCGCATGGGCCTGGGCATGAGCCTGTCGGGGCTGTACAACGTCGGCCACGACGTGGGCGGTTTCAGCGGTGCCAAGCCGGACGCCGAGCTGTTCGTGCGCTGGGTGCAGAACGGCGTGATGCACCCGCGCTTCACCATTCATTCCTGGAACGACGACCACACCGTCAACGAGCCCTGGATGCACCCGGCGGTGACGCCGATGATTCGTGAGGCGATCAACCTGCGCTATCGCTGGCTGCCGTATTTCTACACGCTGTTCTGGCAAAGCTGCGTGGATGACGAGCCGATGCTGCGGCCGACGTTCCTGGACCATGAGGATGATCCGCGTACGTTCGAGGAGACCGATGACTTCATGCTCGGTCGCGATGTGCTGGTGGCCAGTGTGGTGAGTCAGGGCGAGCGTAGTCGCAGTGTCTACCTGCCGGAGAACCGGCATGGCTGGTATGACTATCACAGCGGCCAGTGGCATGCAGGCGGGCAGACCGTCGTGCTGGACGCGCCGTTGGAACGCTTGCCGTTGCTGGTGCGGGCCGGGGCGGCGTTGCCGATGTCGGGGCGCTGCGCCCATGTCGATGTGGCGCGTGATGATCAGCGCGAGCTGTTGGTGTTTGCGGTGCCCGGGCAGGGCGATAGCCGCGGGGTGCTGTTTGAAGATGATGGGGAAAGCCGTGGCTGGGAGCAGGGCAATGCGCTGTGGATCGAGTGGACGCTGCGCAGCGATGCACAGCGCATTGACCTGCAGATCACCCAGCGCGGCGATTTCCGCCCGGCGTGGGCGGAGCTTGCGGTGAAGCTGAGCCAGGGTGAAACCCGTCCGCTGTTCATCAACGGCACCCCGGCGGATCGGTATCCCCTCGCGTAATCCGTAGCCGCTGCCGAAGGCTGCGCTGGCCCTGTGCCTCGCTGAAGATCTTCAGGGTTCACACCGGCCAGCGCAGCCTGGCGGCAGCGGCTACGGGTGATCAGCGCTGTAGCCGCTGCCGAAGGCTGCGCTGGCCCTGTGCCTCGCTGAAGATCTTCGGGGTTCACACCGGCCAGCGCAGCCTGCGGCAGCGGCTACGGTTGATCAGCGCTGTAGCCGCTGCCGAAGGCTGCGCTGGCCCTGTGCCGCGCTGAAGATCTTCAGGGTTCACACTGGCCAGCGCAGCCTGCGGCAGCGGCTACAGGCCCGCCACCAGGGATTCGCGGGTGATTTCGCGGATGGACTTGGCCCCCGTCAGCACCATCGCCACGCGCATTTCCTTCTCGATCAAATCCAGCAGGTTGCTCACCCCGGCGCCGCCGGCCGCCGCCAGCGCGTACATGAAGGCGCGCCCTAGCAGCACCGCATCGGCGCCCAAAGCAATCATGCGCACGATGTCCAACCCGCTGCGAATGCCCGAGTCCGTCAGGATCGACAGCTGCCCCTTCACCGCATCGGCAATGGCCGGCAACGCGCGGGCGCTGGACAGCACGCCGTCCAGCTGCCGGCCCCCGTGGTTGGACACCACGATGCCGTCTGCGCCAAAACTCACCGCATCACGGGCATCCTGCGGGTCGAGGATGCCTTTGATCACCATCGGCCCTTGCCAGAAGTCACGTATCCACTCCAGGTCCTTCCAGGAAATGGACGGGTCGAAGTTGTTGCCCAGCCAGCCGATGTAGTCGGCCAGCCCCGTGGGGTTGCCACGGTAGGTCGAGATATTGCCCAGATCATGGGGCCGCCCCAGCACACCCACGTCCCAGGCCCAGGCCGGGTGGGTGACGGCTTGCAGCATGCGCCGCATCGGCGCGTTGGGGCCGCTCATGCCCGAATGGGCGTCGCGGTAGCGGGCGCCGGGGACCGGCATGTCGACGGTGAAGATCAGCGTGGTGACGCCGGCGGCCTTGGCGCGCTCCAGCGCGTTTTTCATGAAGCCGCGGTCCTTGAGCACGTACAGCTGGAACCACATGGGCCGCTTGATCGCCGGGGCCACTTCTTCGATGGGGCACACCGAGACGGTGGACAGGGTAAACGGGATGCCCTTGGCGTCCGCCGCCTTCGCTGCCTGCACCTCGCCACGACGGGCGAACATGCCGGCCAGGCCGATGGGCGCCAGGGCGGCGGGCATCGACAGGGTTTCGCCGAACAGTTGGGTTTCCAGGCTCAGCTCAGACATGTTGCGCAGCACGCGCTGGCGCAGGGCGATGTCGGCCAGGTCATCGACGTTCCGCCGCAGGGTGCGCTCGGCGTAGGCGCCGCCGTCGAGGTAGTGGAACAGGAAGGGGGGCAGTGTGCGTTGCGCCGCGGCGCGGTAGTCGGTTGAAGCCGAGATGATCATGGGTGCAGGGTTCCCTCAACTGCTTGATGATGCAGGCAGTGTAGCCGCTGCCGCAGGCTGCGCTGGCCGTTGTGGTCGCTGCACATCCTCAGTGTTCATGCTGACCAGCGCAGCCTGACGGCAGCGGCTACGGGGGTGTGACAAAAAATAATTCTCATTTAACTAGTTGTTCTGCTATGCCTACTGGGTCACCTAATCCAGCGAGGAAAGCGAGATGACAGGTGCAAAGAAAATGAGTGTTGTACAACTCACGATGTTGACCGCCGTCAATATGCTCGGCTCCGGCATTGTGCTATTACCCACCAAACTGGCCGAAGTCGGCGGCATCTCGATTTTATCCTGGCTGATTACGGCCACCGGCTCCCTGGCCCTGGCCTACGCCTTCGCGCGCTGCGGCATGCTGAGCCGCAAAACCGGGGGCATGGGCGGTTATGCGGAATATACGTTCGGCAAGTCCGGGAATTACATCACCAACTACACCTATGGCCTTTCACTGTTGATTGCCAATGTAGCGATCAGTATTACAGCGGTCGGTTATATCCAGACGCTGTTTGATATAAAGCTGGACTCGTTGCAAGTCGGCCTGGCCACTATCGGCTTGTTGTGGCTGACCACTTTCGCCAACTTCGGCGGTGCCAGTATTACCGGCAAGATTGGCGCGGTCACGGTGTGGGGCGTGATTGCTCCGGTGGTGCTGGTGTCCACCGTGGGCTGGTTCTGGTTTGACAGCAGCACTTATGCCGCCGGCTGGAACCCCCACGACAAGACCTGGTACGAGGCGGCCGGCGCTTCGGTGGCGATCACCCTGTGGGCCTTCCTGGGGCTGGAGTCGGCGTGCGCCAACGGCGACGCCGTGGAAAACCCCGAGAAGAACGTGCCCATCGCCGTGCTGGGCGGCACCCTCGGCGCTGCGGTGATCTACATCGTGTCCACCAACGTCATCGCCGGCATTGTCGACAACGCCGAGCTGGTGTCCTCCACCGCGCCATTCGGCCTGGTGTTCGCGAAGATGTTCAACCCCGCCATCGGCGACCTGGTCATGGGCCTGATGGTGCTGGCCTGCATCGGTTCGCTGCTGGGCTGGCAGTTCACCGTGGCGCAGGTATTCAAGAGCTCGGCGGACACCGGCTACTTTCTGCCCATCTTCGCCAAGGCCAACCAGCATGGCGTGCCGATCATCAGCATGTTGATTCTGTTGGCGATCCAGACAGCCATGGCCTTCCTGACCATCAGCCCGGACCTTGCCAAGCAGTTCGACACCCTGGTCAACCTGGCGGTGGTCACCAACCTGGTGCCGTACATCCTGTCCATGGCCACGCTGACCACGCTGCAGAAGATTTCCAACGTGCCGGCGCGCCAGGCGCTGATCACCAATATCGTCGCCGGCATTGCCGCGGCCTACAGCTACCTGGCGCTGTACAGCTCCGGTGCCCAGGCGCTGATGTTGGGCGGCGTGGCCACCATCGTCGGCTACACGCTGTTCGGCTTCGTTAACACCCGGTTGATCCGCCTGGAAGCGCTGAACAACAGCGTGCCCACCCAGACCGTCGCCGCCCGCCACATCCAGGGCCAGGCGATCCCGGTCAATGACTTGAGCAACGAGGTGCACCCATGAGCGAATATCGACAATTGCTGGGCATGCTGGCGCTGCTGGTCAGCCCGCCGCCCGACAAGCGCAGTGTGTTCGGCCGCGCCCTGAATCAGTTGATCAGCGACGTGGAGGAACGCGCCATCAGCGTGCTGGTGTCGGAAAACCTCAACGACGCCACCTCGATCCTGCGCACCGACCCGGCCATCCAGTGCGTGCTGCTAAGCTGGGAGATGGACACCAGCGAAGGCCATCAGGCCTGCATCGACCTGCTGACCGCGCTGCGTCAGCGCAACACACGGGTGCCGGTGTTCCTGATCAGTGACCGCAGTACCGCCTCCAGCGTGCCGTTGATCGTGATGCAGCACGCCGATGACTTCATCTGGCTGCCGGAGGACACCAGTCGCTTTCTCAGTGGCCGCATTCTGTCTGCCATCGAGCGCTATCGCCAGGCGGTGCTGCCACCCATGTTCGGCGCGCTGCTGCGCTTTGCCCGCTCGTATGAATATTCCTGGCACACGCCGGGGCATGCCGGTGGCACGGCGTTCCTCAAAAGCACGGCAGGGCGGGCGTTTTACGAGTTTTTCGGGGAAAACCTGCTGCGTTCGGACCTGTCGATCTCGGTGGGCGAACTGGGCTCGCTACTCGATCATAGCGGCCCGATCGGCCAGGGCGAACGTTATGCGGCCAAGGTGTTCGGCGCGCATCGTACGTATTACGTCACCAACGGTTCATCCATGTCCAACCGGGTGATCCTGATGGCCAGCGTCACCCGCGACCAGATCGCCCTGTGCGACCGCAATTGCCACAAGTCCGCCGAACACGCCATGACCCTGTCCGGCGCGATCCCCACCTACCTGGTGCCCACTCGCAACCGCTACGGCATCATCGGCCCCATCCTGCCGCAGACGCTGAGCGCCGAGGGCGTGAAGCAGGCCATCGCCAACAACCCGCTGGTGCACAGCGGCATTGACCCGGCGCCGGTGCACGCCATCATCACCAACTCCACCTACGATGGCCTGACCTACAACGTCACCCGCGTGGAAGGGCTGCTGGGGCAGAGCGTCGACCGCCTGCATTTCGACGAAGCCTGGTACGGCTACGCGCGGTTCAACCCGCTGTACCGCGACCGCTTTGCCATGCACGGCAGCCCGGCCGACCATGACACGACGGGGCCCACGGTGTTCGCCACCCAGTCCACCCACAAACTGCTGGCGGCGCTGTCACAGGCGTCGATGATTCACGTGCGTGACGGCCGCAACCCCATCCCCCATGGGCGCTTCAACGAGTCGTTCATGATGCACGCGTCGACCTCGCCCAACTACGCGATCATGGCCTCGTGCGACGTCAGCTCGGCCATGATGGAAGCGCCCACGGGTGAGATCCTGACCACCGAATCCATCGAGGAGGCCATTGCCTTTCGCCAGGTGATTTCGCGCATGCACAGCGACCTGCTGAGCCACGATGACTGGTTCTTTGCCTGCTGGCAGCCGCCCAGCGTCAAGGTCGATGGCCTGGACGTGGCGTTCCACGAAGTGGACCCCGTGCTGCTCAAAACCGAGCCGCGGTGCTGGGTGCTGCACCCCAACGCCGTGTGGCACGGCTTCGGCGACATCGAAGACAGCTACTGCATGCTCGACCCTATCAAGGTGTCGGTGCTCAGCCCCGGCATGGGTGACGATGGCAGCCTGCTGGAGACCGGCATCCCGGCCTGCGTGCTGACCGCCTACCTGGGGCGCCAGGGCATTGTGGTGGAGAAGACTACTGACTTCACCATTCTGTTCCTGTTTTCCATCGGCATCACCAAGGGCAAGTGGGGGACGCTGGTGAATGCCTTGCTCGACTTCAAGCGTGACTACGACAGCAACCTGGAATTGGAGCTGTGCCTGCCTGACCTGCTGGCGGCGCATCGACAGCGCTACGCCGGCATGGGCCTCAAGGACCTGGCCGACGAGATATTCGCCGCCATGAAGCAGCACAAGACCACGGCCGCCATGGCGCAGGCATTCGGGACCTTGCCCGAGGCAGTGTTCAGCCCGGTGCAGGCGTACGAGAAGCTGGTGCGCAATCAGGTGGAGCGGGTGAGCCTGGCGCAGGCAGCGGGGCGGATCGCGGCCACGGGGATTGTGCCGTACCCGCCGGGGATTCCGCTGCTGATGCCGGGGGAGAAGGTGGGCGAGCTGCAAGGGCCGGTGCTGACGTACTTGCGGGCGCTGGAGGCGTTTGATCGCTCGTTTCCGGGGTTTACCCATGATACCCATGGCATTGAGAGCGAGGAGGGGGATTACTATCTGTTGGTGCTTAGCGAGCATGGATAGCGTCTTGAAACCGAGTCGCCTGCATCGCGACCAAGGTCGGCTCCTACGCGGTCCATGGTAGGAGCCGGCCTTGGCCGCGATGCGGACAACGCCGTCCTGTAGCGGCAACTGTCTTTGTGGGAGCGGGTTCTACCCGCGAAAAGCACACCGCGGCATATTAGGAAGTGCGCGTGCCCTTCTTCGCGGGTAGAACCCGCTCCCACAGTGTGTACCCCGCTTCTGTAGCAGTAACTGTCTTGAATCCGCGTCGTCTGCATCGCGACCAAGGTCGGCTCCTACGCGGTCCGTGGTAGGAGCCGGCCTTGGCCGCGATGCAGGCGACGCCGTCCTGAAGCATCAACTGTCTTGATGTGGGAGCGGGCTCTGCCCGCGAAGAGCGCGCCGCAGTGGTTCAGATACTTCGCGGTGTTCTGTTCGCGGGTAGAACCCGCTCCCACACGTTGTAGCAGCGGCCGCCAGGTCGCGTCACGGGCACTGCGGTTCGTCAGGAACACCGCGTTTGGCCCGACGCAGCCTTCGGCAGCTGCTACATTGAGTATCCAGTCACAGCACCTGCAAAAGCCCACGACAGCGGCAAACCAACATGGCGATGCAACCCAGGGCGGGCGGCCTACCGCCCGGCGCAGTGGTCCCCCCCAGTCCTGATGCGGGCTCGGTCGACGCCCTGTGCCAATGGCTGGGGCGGCATGCGGGACTCAAACCCGCCGATCTGGAACGCGCCACGCGCCTGGCACCACCGGGCAGCGACGGTCTGGCATTGCCGGGGCTGCTGACGCGGCTGGGCATTGTCTCCGAGCAGGAACTGGCCCGTGGCTGGGCCACCGTGCTGGACGTGCCGCTGCAGGACGTCGAACAGGCGCCCGACACCCTGGCGCCCTTGCCACCGCTGAGTGAACGCTTTTTGCGCCACCATCACCTGGTGCCGCTGGCTTGGCAGGACGGCCAACTGCACATGCTGCTCGCCGAACCCGCTGACCCTTACCCCTTGCGCGCGGTGGCCTTCGCCTGCCAGTGCCCGGTGCGGTGCTGTGTAGGAACACGCAGCGACGTCGACAGCCTGATCGAGCGCTATTACGGCCAGGGCCGCTCGGCCATGGGCAGCCTGATCGAAAACCTGGGCGACGGCGTGGGCGAGCAGGCCGATGACATCGAACACCTCAAGGACCTGGCCAGCGAGGCGCCGGTGATCCGCATGGTCAACCTGATCCTGCAACGGGCGGTGGAACAGCGTGCCTCGGACATCCATATCGAACCCTTCGAAAGCCAGTTCAAGGTGCGCTACCGCATCGACGGTGTGCTGGTGGACGGCGAGGCACCGCCCACCACCTCGGCGCCGGCGGTGATCAGCCGGGTCAAGATCATGGCTCGCCTGGACATCGCCGAGCGACGCCTGCCCCAGGACGGCCGCATCATGCTGCGCATGCAGGGCCGCGAGCTGGACCTGCGGGTGTCCACCGTGCCCACCAGCTTCGGCGAGTCGGTGGTGATGCGCCTGCTGGACCGCCAGACCGTGAGTTTCGACCTGCCCAGCCTGGGCTTCGATGGCGAACGCCTACAGGGCTTTCTGGCGCTGCTGGACCGGCCCCACGGCATTCTGCTGGTGACCGGCCCCACCGGTTCGGGCAAGACCACCACCCTGTACACCGCGCTGACCCGGCTCAACACCAGCGAGCGCAAGATCATCACCGTGGAAGACCCGGTGGAGTACCAGATCGAGGGCATCAATCAGATTCAGGTCAAGCCGACCATCGGCCTGGACTTCGCCGCCACGCTGCGCTCCATCGTGCGCCAGGACCCGGACGTGATCATGATCGGCGAGATGCGCGACCTGGAAACCTGCCGCATCGCCATCCAGTCCTCGCTCACCGGCCACCTGGTGTTGTCGACGCTGCACACCAACAGTGCCGCCGCCAGCATCACCCGGTTGCTGGACATGGGCGTGGAAAGCTACATGATCGCCTCCACGGTGATCGGCATTCTGGCCCAGCGCCTGGTGCGGCGCCTTGACCCGTTGTACGCCGAGCCCTTTGAAGCGCCGCCCGCGCTGGTGGCCGAGCATGGCCTGGAGCGGTACACCACGCAGCGCCCGATTCTGTTGTACCGCCCCCGCAGCGATGCGCCCGGCGGCGGCTACCGCGGCCGCTGCGCCATCACCGAGTTGCTGGTGATGAATGAGGAGGTGCGCGGCCTGCTGATGAACCACGCCGACGCCGCCACCTTGGAGCAGGCCGCACGCCGGGGCGGCCTGCGCACCCTGTATGAAGACGGCCTGCGCCAGGCGCTGGCGGGCATCACCTCGCTGGAAGAGGTGCTGCGCGTCACGCGCAGCGAGTGACCATGGCCAGTTTCCGCTACCGCATCCTCGACAGCGATGGCAGCCCCCAGCAGGGCGTGCAAGAGGCCCGCGATCGCGAGGCGCTGGCCGCCCACCTGCAACGCCAGGGCGCCCTGGTGCTGCACATCGAACCGGCGGGCGGGCGCTGGCTGGCCTGGCAACCACGGCGCGGGCTGAATGCCGCTGCCTTGGTGGCCTTTACGCAACAGCTGGCGATTCTGCTGCATGCCGGCCTGGCGCTGGACCGCGCCTTGGGCATCCTCATCCACCAGCCTGGCAAAGGTCAGGCACCGGTGCGCGCGCTGTTGACCCGCGTGCGCGAAGGCGTCAAGGCCGGCCAGCCGCTGTCGGCGGCGCTGGCCCTGGAGCCTGCGCAGTTCAGCCCGCTGTACCTGAGCCTGGTGCGCGCAGGCGAGGCGGGCGGGGCCTTGCAGGACAGCCTGCAGCAACTGGCCGACTACCTGGAACGCAGCCAGGCCCTGCGCGGCGAGGTGATCAACGCACTGATCTACCCGGCGTTCCTGGTGGTGGGCGTATTGGGCTCGCTGGTGTTGTTGCTGGCGTATGTGGTGCCGCAATTTGTGCCGATCTTCCAGGACCTGGGCGTGCCGATCCCGCTGGTGACCGAACTGATTCTGGCCCTGGGGCAATTTTTCAATCGCTTTGGCCTGCTGGTGCTGGCGCTGCTGATCGGCCTGGCGTTGCTGGGGCGGCGCCTGGCCCGTGACCCGGCCCGGCGTCAGGCGCTGGACCGGCGCCTGCTGCGCTGGCCGGTGGTGGGCGGCCTGTTGCAGCGCCTGGAAGCGGCGCGCCTGGCGCGTACTTTGGGGACCTTGCTGCACAACGGCGTGGCGCTGCTGGCGGCGCTGCGCATCGCCACCGAAGTGGCCAGCAATCGCGCCGTACGTGCCCAGGTGCAGGCGGCCACCGAGCAGGTCAAGGGCGGCGACTCCCTGACCCTGGCCTTGAGCCGCGACAACCTGTTGCCGGAACTGGCGGTGCAGATGATTCAGGTAGGCGAGGAGGCCGGCCAGCTCGACACCATGCTGCTGAAGGTGGCGGACGTGTTCGATGCCGAGGCGCGGCGCAGCATCGCCCGCCTGCTGGCCGCCCTGGTGCCCACCCTGACCATTGTCATGGCCGTAATGGTGGCGTTCATCATGTTGGCCATCATGCTGCCGCTGATGAGCCTGACCAGTAATATCTGAGGGCTGAACATGAAGCAGTCACGCGGTTTTACCCTGCTGGAGATGCTGGCGGTGATTGTGCTGCTGGGCATCGTCGCCACCATCGTGGTGCGCCAGGTGGGCGGCAATGTCGACAAGGGCAAGTACGGCGCGGGCAAGGCGCAGTTGGCCAGCCTGTCGATGAAAGTCGAAAGCTACGGCCTGGACATGGGCGCGCCGCCGCGGGATTTGAACCAGTTGGTCGAAAAGCCCGCCGGCGCCAGTCACTGGGCGGGGCCGTATGCCAAGCCGTCGGATTTGAAGGACCCGTTCGGGCACGCTTTCGGTTATCGCTACCCCGGCCAGCACGGCAGCTTCGACTTGATCTTTTTCGGCCAGGACGGCCAGCCGGGCGGCGAGGGCTACAACGCCGACCTGGGCAACTGGGAATGAACACGCTCCGTTCCGGCTTCACCTTGCTGGAGCTGTTGCTGGTGATCGCCCTGATGGCGGTGGCTCTGGGCGTGCTGGGCGTGGGCCTGGGACGCGGGATGGAGGCGGCCCGTGAGCGCCAGGCACTGCGCGACATTGTGGGTGCGCTGCGCCAGGCCCGGACGCAATCGGTGCTCAGTGGCGTGCCCGCGCAGGTGCGCTTCGACCTGCCGGGCCACCGCTTTCAGGCGCCTGGCCAGGCACAAGGGCGCTGGCCGGCCGACCTGGCCCTGCAACTGACCACGGCCGCCGATCTGGGGCCGGCGGTGGCGTTCTATCCGGACGGCAGTTCCAGCGGCGGCAATCTGCTGTTGGCCCGTGGCGAGCGGCGGTGGCGCATCGACGTTAGCTGGTTGCTGGGCGATGTGCGTTTGCAGGTGCTGCCATGAAGGGCTTCGGCCTGCTGGAGATGCTCGCCGCCCTGGCGGTGTTTGCCGTGGGCTGCACGGTGCTGCTGGTGGCCTTCGGGCAGGCGACGCGGACCCTGGAGCAGGTGCGCGCCAGTGATCACCTGAGTCTGGTGGCGCGCAGTTTGATCGATGCCCGCCGTGATCAACGCTGGGTACCCGGGGACAGCCAAGGCAGCAGCGACGGTGTGCAATGGCGCTTGCGCGTCAGCCGCGAGCCCGGCTCGGCCACCCTGTTGCCACTGCTACGCATCGACCTGCACGTGCGCGAAGGCACCCGCAGCCTGCGCCTGAGCACGCTGGCGGTGCAGGCCCAGGCCGATCTGGATGCCCAGCGGTGAGGCGCCTGGCCGAGGGCTTCACCCTGCTGGAAATGCTGGTGTCCCTGGCGTTGCTGGCGGTGCTGATGGGGTTGCTGGGCACGGCCTTGATCGGCGCCAACCGGGCGCTGGCCAAGGGCGAACGCTTCAGCCAGCAGCTTGAGCAGATGCGCGCCAGCCAGAATTTTCTGCAGCGCGCCTTGCAAGGCGCGTTGCCAGTGGGGCTGGACAACGACGAGCAGGCACGGGTGTTCGACGGCGAGCCGCAGCGGCTGGTGTTCGCCGCCGGCCTGGACAGCGCCCTGGGCGGCGGCATTCAGATCCACACCGTGGAGTTGGTTCAGCACACCCTGCAAGTGCACTTTACCCAGCTGCTGCGCGGCGAACTCAAGCCCTGGGGGCAGCCGCAGGTACTGCTGGACAACGTGCGCGACCTGCACCTGAGCTATCGCGGCCGTGACGAGCGCGGCCGCGCCACGGCCTGGCTGCCGCGCTGGCCATGGCCGACGCGCCTGCCCCAGGCGGTGCGCATCGAACTGGCCCACGGTGGCCCGGTGCCGTGGGCCACGCAGGTGGTGGCGCTGCGCCTGGAGCTCAGTGACCAGGCGGGGGCGCAATGAGCAGCCGTCAGCGCGGCATGGCGCTGCTGTTGGTGCTGTGGGCCATGGCGCTGTTGGCCATGCTGCTGGCCGGGCTGGTGGTGGAAGTGCGTCAGCAAGCGCGGCTGAGCCTGTGGCAGCGCGAACACACCCGCGCCAGCCTGGCCGCCGAAGCCGGTCTGAACCTGGCCGTGCGCGCGTTGAGCGATCGCGATGGCCAGCGGCGCTGGCTGGCAGATGGCCGCGAGCAAGCGCTGCGTTTTGACGATGCGGCGCTGCAGGTCAGCGTGCGCAGTGAACGCGGCAAGCTTGACCTCAACGCGGCGCCTGCCACGGACTTCGCCCGGCTGCTGCAGGTGCTGGGCGCCGCGCCCGCCAGCAGCCAGGCGTTGGCCCAAGCACTGGAGCAGCGCCGCGACGGCAACCAGCCGCCAATACGGGCGCTGGAGGAGCTGCGCGATCTGCCCGGTATGAACGTTCGGCTGTATCAGGCGCTGCTCGACCAGGTCACCGTGTGGAGCGGTCAGGAAAGCCCCGACCCGGCGTTCGCCACCCCAGTGCTGCAACGTGCCTTGAGCCTGCCCAAGGTGGCCGCGCTGGGCGCTGACCCCGGGCAGATCCTCAGTATTCGCAGCCAAGCGCGGTTACCCGACGGATTCACCGCCGTGGTCGACAGCACGGTGCTAATGTCACCGATGGAGAACGGCGCGCGTCCCTTCAGAATCGTGCGCTACAACCCGTGAGACCCTGGCCCATGCGCGGTGTAACCCTGTGGCAGGAGCAATGGCAACGACGTTGGCAGGGAAGCGGTGTACAAGCATTTTTTCGGGCCTGGGGCCGCGAACTGGTGGCCAGCCTGCCGGCCGCCGTGCGCCGTGGCCTGCAACCCGGCCGGGCGCCGCGACCTGTTGCCTGGCCGCTGGGCACTGACAACGGCACGCCAGGCGAGCGGGTGGTGCTTGAGCTGCCGGCCGCGTTCGCCCTGAGCCGTCGCCTGGCGCTGCCCCTGGCGGCCGGACGCGACTTGTCGCAACTGATGCAGTTCGAGCTCGACCGCTTCACGCCGTTCACCGCCGAGCAGGTGCATTACGCGGTGCGCCAGGAAGCCGTGTCAGGCGATCAGTTGTGGGTGAGCCTGGCCCTGGTGCGGCGCGACTGGCTGCAGGATTGCCTGGGCCAATGCCAGGCGCGGGGGTGGCTGGTGTCGGGCATTCACCTGCTGGACGATCAGGGCCTGGCCACCGGCTTTGACCTGTTGCCCTCGGCCCACCAGGCGGTGGCCAGTGCCCAAGGGCGGCACCTGACCCTGGGCCTGAGTGCGCTGTGCCTGGTGTTGTTGGCCGCTATCCCGCTGACCTGGCAACACAACCGCGCCCAGGCCCTGGAAGCCATGCACGCCGAGGTGCAAAACCTGCGTACCCAGGCCGCCGAAGTCGCCGCCTTGCGCAAACACCTCGACGAGGCCCAGGGCGCCGCGCAGTTCATTGCCCGGCGCCGCCTGGCGCAGCCGGGGCGGGCGCTGCTGCTCAGCGAGCTCACCACGTGCCTGCCCCGCGACACCTGGCTGCAGAGCCTGGAAATCCATGCCGACGGCCAGGTGGACATGGCCGGCCTCAGTGCCCGCGCCAGCGCCCTGATCGGCCAGATCAAAGGCTGCAACCACCTGGTCGACGCCCAGTACCAGGGCGTGATCCAACCGGACGAGGCCAGCGGCCGCGATCGTTTCTATTTGCGCGCCAAAGCGCGCAGCGAGGCCGGCGATGCGCCGCACCCTGACCAGCCGTGAGCGGCGCATCGGCGCCTGGCTGCTGCTGGCTGCAGTGGTGGCGGGTATCTATTGGCTGCTGGTGGTGCCGTTGTTCATTGCCCCGCTGCAAGACATCGATGAGCAGATGCAGACGCTGGGCGAGCAGCGTCAGCACTACCAGCAATTGCTGGCCCAGCGTCAGCAACTGGAACAGGGACTGGAAGCCGTTCAGGGCGACGAAGTGGGGCTGCTGGCAGGCGACGACCCCAGCGCCGTGGCGGCCGACCTGATGCAGAACCTCGCCCAGCGCATCAAGACCAATGCCAACCGCGGCGCCGGCTGCGTGCTGACCCAGCGCATGCCCATCGTCACTCAGGAGCAGGCCGCCACGCCGTTCCGCCAGGCGCGCCTGAGCCTGGACCTGGACTGCGGCATCGAGCCGTTGATGGTGTTGCTGCAACAACTGGAGTCGGCCGAGCCACCGCTGTTTGTCGATGAGCTGAACATCCGCCGCGCCACCCATGCGCCTGCCAGCGGCGGGGCCGGGCGCCTGACTGTGCACATGCTGGTCGGCGGCTACCTGGCGGCTCCACCCCAGGAGCCCGCGCAATGAGCGCCTGGCGGCAGCCCCGGGTGCAAGCGCTGGGCTTGCTGGCGCTGCTGTTGGCGGCCGCGGTGGCGTGGTTATGGACGGGGGTGGGCAGCCAGCCGCACTGGCCGCCAGCGTTGCCTGCAACGGCCCCGACAACGCCTGTCGATGCCCCGCACGCCGCGCCGACGCCGTCCTTGCAGGCCCTGGCCGCCACCTGGCAGACGCCGCTGTTCAGCCCCGACCGGGCGCCGGACAAGGCTGCCCAGACTCCCCAGGCCAGCCCCGATCTCAGCGGCCTGCGCCTGACCGGCGTGGTTATCGACGGCAGCGTGCGCCGCGCGCTGTTCAAGCAGGCCGACGGCCGTGACGTCAGCCTGCGCGAAGGCGCGCAACTCACCAACGGCTGGCGCCTGCAACGGGTCGAGGCCCAAGCGGTGCAGCTGGAACTCAACGGCCAGCAACGGCGCCTGCTGTTGCCGTCGCCACGCCTGCCAAATATGCCAATGACGCCTGCGCCGTCGTCCATACTGCTGGACAGGCCCGCGCATTCGTCGCCTGCCCCCGGGGGTCATTGAATATGCCACCATCCTTGGTTCCGGCTTTGCTCGTGCTGGCGGTGCTGCTGACCAGCTGCAGTTCGCCCCATAACCTGGACAACGATTACAGCCTGGAACGCGAAGCCTTGCGCGGCACCGGTGACCAGCGCGGACCGGCCAGCGCCACGCCCATGCCGCCCCCCGTGGCCAATCCGCCGGGCACCGCCAGCGGCACCCAGCGGCAGATCATCCAGGGCAATCAGCGCTTCGTGCAGGGCGCGGTGCCCAGCAACGTGCGCCCGGTGCCGCTGGGCACGCGCCAGGGCGATGGCACTGGCGGGGTGATGTTCAACTTCAACAACCAATCCATCGTCGCGGTGATCAACACCATCATGGGCGACCTGTTGCAGGAGAATTACAGCATTGCCCAGGGCGTGACCGGGGATGTGTCGTTCTCTACCTCAAAGCCGGTGGACAAGGCGCAGTCCATGGCGATTCTGGAGTCGCTGCTGTCCTGGACCAACAACGCCATGATCCGCCAGGGCGACCGTTACCTGATCCTGCCGGCCAACCAGGCGGTGGCCGGGCAACTGGTGCCGTCCATGGGTTTGCGCCAACCGGCGGCGGGGCTGTCGGTGCGGCTGTTCCCGCTGCGCTTTATCTCCGCGCCGGAGATGCAGAAACTGCTCAAGCCGTTCGCCCGTGAAAACGCCTTCCTGCTGGTGGACCCGGCGCGCAACGTGCTGGGCATGGCCGGTACGGCCGATGAACTGGCCAATTATCAGGCCAGCATCAACACCTTTGATGTCGACTGGCTGCGCGGCATGTCCATCGGCGTGTTCGGCTTGCAGCGCGCCACCGTGGCGGAACTGATGCCCGAGTTGCAGAAAGTCTTTGGCCCCGACAGCGGCACGCCCCTGGCCGGCATGCTGCGGTTCATGCCCATCGAGCGCACCAACTCGGTGGTGGCCATCTCGTCGCAGCCCCAGTACCTGCAGGAAGTGGGCGAGTGGATTCGTACCATCGACAACGGCGGCGGTAACGAGCCGCAGCTGTACGTTTACGACGTGCGCAACATGAAGGCCAGCGACCTGGCGCGCTACCTGCGGCAGATCTACGGCACCGGCGCGATCAAGGAAGAAGCAGCCGCCGAAGTGGCACCGGGCATGACCACCACCACACTGGGCACGCCGATCGGCAGCAGCAGCGGCACCAATGGCTCGGGCATGGGCAGTGGTACGTTGAGCAGCCTGACCCGCAGCAACGGCATGGGCCAGGCGACCAATCTGGGGCAGGGCGGTATCAACCAAGGCCAGAACTACGGGCAGCAGAACCAGGCGGCCGCCACGGACGAGGGCGCTGACACCAACAACACCGACACCGGCGGCCGCAAGAGCCTGGACGACAGCACCCGCATCACGGCCCAGCAAAGCAGCAATCAGTTGCTGATCCGCACCCGGCCCAGCCAGTGGGCCGAGATTGAAAGCGCCATTCGCCGCCTGGACAACCCGCCCATGCAGGTGCAGATCGAAACGCGGATTCTGGAGGTGTCGCTGACCGGCGAGCTGGACCTGGGCGTGCAGTGGTATTTGGGGCGCCTTGCGGGCAACTCCACCACCACGGGCATCGGTGACGTGGGCGGCAGCCAAGGCGCGCTGGGCAGTGGCGGGGCCGGGCTGGGCGCGACCGACTCGCTGTTCTACTCCTTTGTCGGCAACAACCTGCAAATCGCCATTCGCGCGCTGGAATCGAGCGGCAAGACCCAGGTGCTGTCCGCGCCGTCGCTGGTGGTGATGAACAATCAGCAGGCGCAGATCCAGGTGGGCGACAACATCCCGATCAGCCAGACGACGGTGAACACCATTGCCTCGGACACCACCTTGAGCAGTGTCGAATACGTGCAAACTGGCGTGATCCTCGACGTGGTGCCGCGGATCAATCCTGGTGGCCTGGTGTACATGGACATCAAGCAGCAGGTCAGCGATGCCGGCAACACCACGGCCACGGACGTCAACCCGCGCATCTCCACGCGCTCGATTGCCACCCAGGTGGCGGTGCAGAGCGGGCAGACGGTGCTGTTGGGTGGGCTGATCAAGCAAGACGATGCCCAAGGGGTGAGCAAAGTGCCGTTCCTGGGCTCGGTGCCGGGGCTGGGCTGGCTGTTTGGTGCGACCACGCGCACCAAGGGGCGCACCGAGTTGATTGTGTTGATCACCCCCAGGGTGGTGACCAACAACAGTGAGGCGCGGGAAGTGACGGATGAGTATCAGCGGCAGTTCAAGCTGCTGCAGCCGGGGCGGTTGTGACCTTGAGGCGCGCCTGCACCGGCCTCTCGCGAGCAAGCTTTGCTCCCACGGAGGCAAGGCTCACATCCTTGTTTGCATTGGCATTGTGGGAGCGGGCTCTGCCCGCGAAGAAAGCACCGCGGTATTTCAGATACTTCGCGGTGTTCTTTTCGCGGGTAGAACCCGCTCCCACAGGTTGCTCAACACCATAGAATCTCCCACAGTGTTTAAGCCGGCTACCATAGCCCTGCTCAATACCGTGGGAGATTCTATGGTTTCGGGCAAGCTTCTTGAACTGAGCCTGATTCTTGTGGGACCGGGCGCAAGCTCGGGAAACAGGCAACGCGGATTACCTGGCAAGCCCCTTCCCGAGCTTCGCCCGGTCCCACAGTGATGTGGCAAACACCGATGCGAGCCTTGACACTGTGGGAGCAAAGCTTGCTCGCGAGAGGCCCTGCTAGACACCCGCAGAATCAGGCATTACCCAGGGCCAGATGCTGCTCCAGTGCCTCAATGAAACGGCGCACTTTGGGCGGCACCATGCGCGCGGTCGGGTAGACCGCCCAGATCGCCAGCGGCTCAGGCTGCGCATCCTCCAGCACAATCTCCTGCAGCAACCCTTGTTGCAGTGCGGCCTCCACATACCAGCGCGACAGATTGGCCACGCCCAGCTCGCCCACGCACGCTGTGAACAGCCCTTCCAGCGAGCTGGCCGTAAAGCGCCCGGCAATGCGTTGCCTGACGCTTTTTTCATCCGCGCTGAACGCCCAATGGGTCGTGCCCGTGGTCACCAGGCAACTGTGGCTGGCAAGCTCTGCCAGCCGCCGTGGCGTGCCGTGGTTATGAAGGTACGCGGGCGCTGCACACAGTACCCGCGGGCTGTCAGCCAGACACCGCGCTACCAGGCGGTTGTCCTTGAGCGGTGCGATGCGAATGGCCACGTCGATGCCCTGGCCAACAATATCGACCTGCTCGTCGGTCATCAGCAGGTCAACGTGCAGCGCCGGGTGCTCACGCATGAAGGCGCACAGCATGGGCGTTGCCACCGTGCGCCCGAAGGCCGCCGAGGTGGTGATGCGCAAGTGCCCGGCCAGGCTTGCGCCATCGGGGCGCAAGGCCGCCATGGCATTGTCCCGACCTTCCAGCAGCGCCTGGGCGTGGGGCAGGAAAATCTCGCCGTCGCGGGTAGGGGACAGCGCGCGCGTGGTGCGGTGCACCAGGCGGATCCCCAGTTCGGCTTCCAGGTTGTTGAGGCTGCGCGAGGCGGCCATGGCGGTCAGTGACAGCCGGCGCGCGGCACCGGCCAGGCTGCCGACCTGCACGGCGTCGACGAACACCTCCACGTCTTCCAGTTTCATTGTCTCGTTTTCCGTTAGAGTGCCATAACCGTTTATACGTCTACACCGGAATCGGTTATAGCACCATAGTTGCCCCAGTGCCCGCGCGCCCTCAACGTCTGAGCGGTTGTGGAACGGGCGAACCCACAGGGGCAGATCATGAGCAACACAGGCGTGCTTGCAGAACAGGACAGTGCTTCGCCGCACATCAGCGCCGGGCTGACCTTCGCCATGGCCGCGGCCGCGGGGCTTGCGGTGGCGAATATCTATTACAACCAACCCATGCTGGGCATTTTGCAAGCGGACCTGCCGGGCAGCCTGACGGCGTACGTGCCGACGGCCACGCAACTGGGCTACGCCATCGGCCTGTTCGCCCTGGTGCCATTGGGCGACCTGGTGGAGCGTCGGCGGCTGATCATTGTGCAGTTCATGGTGCTGGCCGCCACCCTGGTCGCCGCTGCGCTGGCCCCGTCCTCGGGGGTGTTGCTGGTGGCTTCGTTGTTGCTGGGCATGGCGTCCACCGTCGCCCAGCAGATCGTGCCCTTCGCGGCGCAACTGGCCCACCCCGAGCGGCGCGGCGCCGTGGTGGGGACAGTGATGTCCGGGTTGCTGTGCGGCATTCTGCTGAGCCGTACCCTGTCCGGTTTTGTTGCCACCCACTACGGCTGGCGCGCGATGTTCTGGCTGGGCGCACCGCTGGCGATGGCTGCGGGCGGGGTGATGGCGTTGACGCTGCCGCGCAGTGTGCCGGCTGCCAGCACGTCGTACCTGCGCCTGATCGGTTCGCTGGGGCAATTGTGGCGCAGCTTCGCCGAGCTGCGTGTGGCGGCCATCACCCAGGCATTGCTATTCGCCGCCTTCAGCGCCTTCTGGACGGTGCTTGCGCTGCGTCTGCAAGCGCCAGGGTTTGAACTCAACGCCCAGGCGGCCGGAATGTTCGGCATCGTCGGCGCCATCGGCATCCTGGCGGCGCCCCTGGCGGGTCGCATCGCCGATCGCCGCGGCCCGCACAGCGTGATCATCGTCGGCAGCGTGCTGACGCTGGTGGCCTGGCTGGTGCTGGGGCTTTGGACCTCGCTGATCGGCATCGTGGTGGGCTGCATTTTGCTGGACTTCGCCGTGCAGAGTGCGTTGGTGTCCAACCAGCATCTGATCTATGCCTTGATGCCGGCAGCACGGGCCAGGCTGAACACGATCTTCATGGGCTCGATGTTCCTGGGCGGCGCGCTGGGGGCTGCGGTGGCCACACAGGTGTGGGCGGCGGGTGGCTGGTTGGGGATGTCATTGCTCGGTTCGGGGTTGGCGGTGTTGGCGGTGCTGGTTCAAGGGATGTCGGTGCGCCGCCGTGTCGCCGTTGCCTAAAGCAGCGATGACACGGCCGTGGGTGAAGCGCGCTTATCCGCGAACGCGAGAGGGGACTAGTCATGACGCGCATCAGGATGGTACGGTCTGGGCTTTCCACTTTCGAGCGTTGACCCGGTGATATTCAGGAGCCCCACATGAAACGCAACGGACGCCGCAAACGAGCCCGCGAAAACATCGAGCGGATGATTGCCAGGATCAATCGCCTGGAAGCACAGGGCCAGACCGGCGTTGGCAGTGCCGGCTTTATCTCCAAGGTATTCCAGTCAGTCGCGGGGCCGTTCATTGCGATGCTGGGCTCCACACGCTTGGCCAATCGGACGCCTGAGGGCAGATAACCTGCGCGTGGAAGGAAACCGGCCTAAGGGCCGGTTTTTTGTAGTTGGCATTTCAGCGCTTGATCCGCCCCAGGCTCAGGCTGACCTGATCAGCCATCCAAGTTCTGAATTGATCGCTGATCGGGCTGGGGGCTTGCCTGGCGATGCCTGCCTTTAGTCACGCTTGACGCCGTCCAGGCAGGCATACCACTGCGCGTAAGGCGTATTCGTCACCTGCCGGCGGTTAAAGTCCGGGCTACCATCGCACCACCAGACCGCCCCGCGTTCGCCCAGCGCAACCTTGGCATCGTTGACGGCGGCCCTGGCCTTGGCCAAGTCGGCCGATGCATCGGATGCTTTGGCCATCTTCACCGCACGGCGGGCGGCCATCAGCTGTGCCACCAGGTGGTCCCGGGTATCAGCGTCCAGGGCGGGGTTGCTGCAGCGCCACAATTGACCTTTGACCACAAAATAGCGGCCATCAGGCGTGGTGGGATGCATGAGGTCAGCCCTATGTAGAGAGGGACACCGATGCGTGAGGACGTGCCACGCGCTGCGCATGAACGCGCGGAGCGGGGGCGCGCCGACGGGCAACCCGCAGGATCCCCCACAGCATGGCAAGGGCAATCGCTAGCCAGGCGGCGATCATGGTGATGATAGTCATTGAAAGGCTCATGGGTGCCTCCTTTGGGGTATCGTCGTCATGTGCTCTCCTTGATTGACCGGTTGAATGGGTAGGGATTCCATTTGATTGCCTTGACGCAGATGATGGTGTGCATTTAGCAGGCAGTGATGGCGAACTGTAGCGATCCACAGGCTGTATGTCCATACAGTATAATGGCGACTGCTGAAAAAGGTGTTGTAGCTCAGCAACGAGGGGGTTGCGCACCGCGAACCGTAGCCGCTGCCGCAGGCTGCGCTGGCCCTCAACCTCACTGGAGATGTCTTGCGCCCACACTGGCCCGCGCAGCCTGTCGGCAGCGGCTACAGAACCTACGCGGGCAGAGAACGCCTGCCTATTGCGACAAACATTTCATCGTCTTAAAGTCCGCACCCTTCAAACCACCATGGATGACCCCGCCACATGCACTCCACCCCAAGGATCGGCCCTGCCACATGTTGTCTGCTCGCCCTGTTCACCCCCTGGGCTCATGCAGGCTGCCCCGCGCCCGCAGAACTGAGCGATTGTCGAGCCTGGCCCGCCAGGCCGGAGCTCACTATCCACGCGACCACGGCATTCAAGGCCGACAAGAAGGCCGACCCCACGGGCGGCAGCGGTACTTACGACCTGACGCTGCAACTGGAAAACACAACCACCCAATCAACGGTTGCCACCTACACACAACCCGAGCAGTGGTACTCGGACGCCGTCGGCCTGCGCAAGGTAACCCTTGATACCGCACGCTACGTGCTGACTCCAACCACGAGGGCGTTCGGGCTGAGGGCGCTGCAGGACACCCAGTCCAGGGCCACCCCGTATACCACTGAAAAGCTGGCGCTGTTTATTCAGCAAGGCACTACCTTGCGCCCGGTGCTGGATGGGCTGGTCATGGAAGATCAGACCGGCGAGTGGGACATGACCAACTGCACGGGCGAGGGCGCCGAGCATCATCGAACGGTCGAAATCGGCAAAGGCGTCAGCCACGGCTTCGCCGATCTTATTGTCCGCACTCAAACCGTACGAATGAGTGCGGTGGGCCAACCGGATGCCTGCGACATCAAAAGCACGCCTGAGCCGGTGGAAGTGACCACCCTGCATTACAACGGGTCCATGTATCGCCTGGCGGCAGGCATGGGCTATTTCTAAACCCGGCAACCCACACTCAAATCATTGGAAGATTGCAGTCGACATGCACAGAAATGCACGCTTAACCCTCACCACCTTGCTGTTCATCGCCACCCAGGCCAGCGCCGAATGCGTACCGTCATTGGCCGTGGGCGCTGCCTGCAAGGTATGGCCCGCCAAGCCGACGCTGACCATCCGAACCGCCACGACCTTCGTCGCCGATAAGACCGACCCGTCGGGCGACACCGGCGACTACGATTTGGCGCTGCAGCTTGAGGACACCACCAGCCAGGCGCCGGTGGCGTCCTACGAGCAGCCTGCCTTGTACAATTCCGATGCCGTGGCCTTCCAGGGGCTGACGATCGATACCGCACGCTACGTATTGAACCCGAGCACCCGGGCATTCGGCTTGCGGGCCAAATATGAGCACGGCTCCAGCTACAGCCCTTACTCGGCCGAGCAGTTGACCCTGTACATCCAGGAAGGCCGCAACCTGAGGCCTGTGCTGGACGGGCTGATCACCCGAAGCCAGCAAGGCGAATGGGACACCGAGCAATGCACGGGGGAAGGGCTGCAACGTCGGCGCACCGTCGAGATGGCCAGTACCACCACCCATGGGTTCGCTGACCTGGTGGTGCGCACCGAGATCGTCAAACTCAAGAGCCTGCGCCGTGGCGGGGAATGTGTGGATGACAACAGTGCGCCAAGAGTTGATACGATCACCTTGAAGTACAACGGGTCGACGTACCCCATACCCGACCAGATGCATTCGTTCTGACCACAGGCGTTAATTGAAAGCATGAATCACCCGCTGTTTGTTTCCCTGGATGGCCCCAAAGGCACCGGCAAGACCACGCTGCTGGAGGCCATCACCCACGCACTGCGGGCCAATGGCAGCAAGGTGATCCGCCTCAGCGAGCGCAACAACGATCCTTATCGCGCCGAAACCATGGCCCTGGTCAACCAGCTGGCCAGAAACCCGGACCGTGAGCTTGAACTGCGGGTGTGCGAGCGCCTGGCGCAAAGCCGGGCCTGGATCTCGCAGCACGTGCTGCCCCAGCAAGCGGCGGGCAGTATTGTTCTGATTGATCGCTGGTATCCCTCGGATGCCGCCTTTCGCAGGCTGGTGCCGTTCGCGCAGATTCTGCAGTTGAACCTGGAGCACGGCGTGCGTGTGCCGGACCTGCTGGTCGGGGTGGTCACTGCCCCTGAAATCTCATGGGCGAGGGCGTCGGCACGGACGCGGGGGCTGGGGAGCACGGTGATGTTCAATCTGGAGCAGCAAGTCGCAGCGACCCAAGCGTTCGAGCTCGCCGCGGCGCAGCAGGGGTGGGTGCTTTGTCGCAATGAAGGCACCGTCGAGGAGGCCGTGAGGCAGGTGGTGTCCGAGATTTCCACCAGGCTTGGCTGACCCAAACCGCTGGCGCTCACTCAACACTTGTATCGTCATCGGCGGGGGCCACAATAAGGCTTTCATCCCCAACCAAGGACCGCACCGATGATTCGCAGGGCGCTCCCCTCCGATGCACAGGCCATCGCCCAAGTGCATATCAGCAGTTGGCAGCAAGCCTACCGTGACCTGATGCCAGCCCCTTATCTAAATGCCTTGCAGGCATCCCTGGCCCAGCGTGCATCCTTCTGGAGCCGATCGATCGAGTCGGGCGAATCCAACCTGTGGGTCGCGCAAGTGGACAACGACGTGGTCGGCTGGATATCCGTGGGCGCCAGCCGTGACGAGGATGCCGCCGGGCAAAACGCAGGCGAGGTCATGGCCATCTACGTGCTGGCCAGCCATTGGCACACCGGCGTCGGGCTGGCCTTGTGGAACGCAGGGGTGCAGTACCTGCAGGAGCAAGGGCATGCGCATCTGACGCTGTGGGTGTTGAGCCGAAATGACAGAGCCATCCGGTTTTACCGCAGGGCAGGGTGTGTCGAGGACACCGGCAGCGAGCGCACGCTTCAGCGGGGAGGCGTGATATTGGAGGAGGTGAGGTACCGCTTGGCGCTGCCCGCGTAGGCCATTTTCGGAGTGGAGTACAAATGTACTCCGCGCATGTTCAGGCACACGAAACGCCTCAACGCGCTCGTTAAATGGCAGAATCGTCAGCATCGGATGATTATGGAGACCCTCATGCTTCGCGTGCTTGAACAACGGCTCGACCCCTTTCCGCCTGACGAACTACCGCCACCGCCCGAGGGCCTGGCGCGATTCATGTGGGCCTGCACTCGAGGCGCACGGGGTTACGTGCTGGCGCTGGCGCTGCTCAGCGCCGGCGTGTCGATCTACGAAGCCTGGCTGTTTTCCTTCCTTGGCCAGGTTGTGGACCTGCTGTCCACCTGGCAAGCAGGCGGCGAGGGCGTAAGCCTGGAGCGTCATGTGCTGTGGGGCATCGGCCTGGTGCTGGTGGCCAGCGTCGGCCTGGTGGCGCTGCGCACGATGGTGCAGCACCAGGTATTGGCGATCAATTTGCCCCTGAGGCTGCGCTGGGACTTCCACCGGCTGATGCTGCGGCAAAGCCTGTCGTTTTTCTCCGACGAGTTCTCCGGCCGGGTGACCACCAAGGTGATGCAGACCGCGTTGGCCGTGCGCGACGTGCTGTTCACGATCATCGAGATCGTGCCGGGCATCGGCGTGTACTTCATCGCGATCATCGCCCTGGCTGGCGCCTTCGACCTGAAACTGATGCTGCCTTTCCTGGCCTGGATCGTATTGTTCGGGCTGGCGATGCTGTACTTCGTGCCGCGCCTGGGCAAGGTTGGGCAGGAACAGGCCCATGCGCGGTCCTCCATGACCGGCCGCATCTCGGACGCCTATACCAACATCACCACGGTGAAGCTGTTCTCGCACTCCAAGCGTGAAGCGCAATTTGCCCGCGCCGCCATGGAGGACTTCAAACACACCGGCTTCCGCCAGATGCGCCTGGTCAGCCAGTTCGAAATCGTCAACCAGGCGCTGGTCGTTGCCCTGATTCTGGACGCGGGCGGCTACACCCTGTGGCTGTGGCACCAAGGCCAGGTCGGCACCGGCGCCGTCGCGGCGATCACCGCCATGGCCCTGCGCATCAACGGCATGTCGCACTGGATCATGTGGCAGATGACCTCGCTGTTCGAAAACATCGGCACCGTCCAGGACGGCATGGCCACCCTGACGCGCGGGCCCAAGGTGCAGGACATCAAAGACGCCGGCACGCTGACCACCTCCGGCGGCGCGGTTACCTTCGACAAGGTGAGCTTCAACTACAACGGCGAGCGCCAGGTACTCGACGGCTTGAGCCTGCACATTCGTGCCGGCGAAAAAGTCGGCCTGGTGGGCCGCTCGGGCGCCGGCAAATCGACCCTGATCAACCTGCTGCTGCGGTTCTACGATGTCGACCGCGGCGTCATCCGCATCGATGGCCAGAACATCGCCGAGGTAACCCAGGACAGCCTGCGCAGCGCCGTGGGCATGGTGACCCAGGACACATCGCTGCTGCACCGCTCCATTCGCGACAACATCGCCTATGGCCGGCCGGACGCCACCGACGCGCAGATTCGCACCGCAGCCGCCAATGCCCAAGCCGATGGGTTCATCAGTCAGCTGAGCGATCGTGACGGCCACTCGGGTTACGACACGCTGGTAGGCGAGCGCGGGATCAAACTGTCCGGTGGCCAACGGCAGCGTATTGCCATTGCCCGGGTGATGCTCAAAAACGCACCGATCCTGCTGCTGGACGAGGCCACCAGCGCACTGGATTCCGAGGTGGAAGTGGCGATTCAGGAAAGCCTGGACGAGATGATGCAGGGCAAGACGGTGATTGCCATTGCCCATCGGTTGTCGACGATTGCGGCGATGGATCGGCTGATCGTGATGGATGAGGGGCAGATCATCGAGCAGGGCACGCACGCTGAATTGCTGGCGCGCAACGGCGTTTATGCGCGGTTGTGGCAGCACCAGAGCGGCGGCTTCCTGGGCGAGGATGAGGGCGTGATGGAGGCCGTGGAGTAACGCCAATCCCCGACCTCCGTAGCCGCTGCCGCCAGGCTGCGCTGGCCGTCAGGTACACTGAACATGTGTCGTGAGGTTGAGGGCCAGCGCAGCCTGGCGGCAGCGGCTACAGGGGCGTGCGCGGCAGTTCTGGGTTGGCAGCGGCCGGGAGCAGGCTTCTGGCTAGATGCAACCAAGCCTGCGCCGCAAACGACAACTGCCCATGCCGCCGCCACGCCAGCACCAGCTTCCAGATCAACGCCGGCGAGCGCACCTCGACAATCGTGAACTGCTCCGCCCGCAAGGTCTGGCAATACATCTGCGGCAACAACGCCACCCCCACGCCCAGCCCCACCAGCGACGCGATAAAATCCCACTGCCCGCTACGCCCGCTGATCCGCGGCACAAAACCAGCCTCGGCACAGGCGTCAGTCACCAGGTCATTCAACGCAAAAGCATCGCCATAGAAAATGAAATCGCAGTCCGCCAGCTCCCGCAACTCCACAAAATCCCGGCCTTGCCAAGGCGACTGCGCTGGCGCCAGCAAACACAGCGGCGACTCAAACAGCGGCAGCGAATCAAACTCCGACCAGATATCCGCCACCCGCGGAAAATCCAGCAACGTACCCAACTCCAGCCCGCCGTCACGCAGATCAGCAACCGTGGCATTACTGCCAATCTCGAACAGCTTCAGCTCAACCTTGGGATGATTGGCGTGATACGCCGCCAGCACCGGCGCCAACACCGTATGAGTAAACGGCGACAACCCCATGCGCAACACCCCGCGCTCCACCTGCTGCAGGTCGCGCACCTCCACCTTCATGGTGTCATGCAGCGCAATGATCTCCCGCGCACGCTGCAACACCACCATGCCCGCATCCGTCACCTGGAACCGTTTGCCATCGCGAGCCAGCAAGGCCACACCAAAACTCTGCTCCAACTGCTGCACCATCTTGCTCACCGTCGGCTGCGTCACGTGCAGGCGCGTGGCCGCGCGGGTGAAGCTTTGCTGGTCGACCACTTCCACGTAATAGCGCAACGCGCGGATATCCATGATGCATTCCAAATTGGCATGATTTTGATGAAGCTAATTCATTATATCTTTCAAGGTCAACTGGCTAGCATGGCGGCACTTTCACTGGATTCACTGCACCACGGAACGCCCCATGTCGACCCACACCCCATCCAAACCCGCCCTGCGCTGGCTGCAGACCCTCGGCCAGATTGCCTTCCTGATCCTGATCTGGGCCCTGGCCGATCGCATTGCCACCCTCACGCACCTGCCCATCTCCGGCGGCATCCTGGGCCTGCTGATCCTGGTAGCCCTGCTGATGAGCGGCGTGGTCAAGCCCACCCTGTTCGAGCAGGGCGGCGAACTGCTGCTGGCCAACATGCTGCTGTACTTCATCCCACTGGTGGTCTCGGTGGTGCAATACACCAGCCTGTTTGAAAGCGAAGGCCTGAAGCTGCTGATCGCCATCGGCGTGGGCTTCACCTCGGTGCTGATCACCACCGCGCTCACCGTTGAATGGCTGTGCGCCTGGACGCGCAAACGCGAACTGCAGCGCCTTACCGCGCACCGCAGCAAACGCCCATTGGCAGCCCGACAGGAGCTGGTGTAATGCAAGCCTGGCTGATTTCCCTACTGTTCCTGCTGGCCACCGTGGGCCTGTTCTACGCCAACCAGGCGGTCTATAAACGCTACAAGCGCGTATGGCTGATGCCCGCGATCGTCACCTCATTGCTGCTGATTGCGCTGGTGCAGATCACCTCCACCCCGTACTCACTGTACTTCCGGGACGCCCACTGGCTGGTCTGGCTACTGGGGCCGGCGACCGTGGCGTTCGCGCTGCCGATCTACCAAAACCGGCGGTTGATTCAGAAGTATTGGCTGGCCCTGTGCGTGGGCAGCGTGGCGGGCATTGTAGTGTCCATCGCTACCACTGAACTGCTGGTCAAGGCGCTGCACATCGACAGCCAGATTGCACGCAGCCTGCTGGCGCGGTCAGTGTCCACGCCGTTTGCGGTGGAGGCCTCGGCGCACCTGGGTGGGACGGCGCAGTTGACGGGGTTGTTTGTGATCATTACCGGGTTGTTCGGGATTGTGTTGGGGGAGGTGATTCTGGCGTTGCTGCCGTTGCGGTCGCGGGTGGCCAAGGGGGCACCGTTTGGGGCGGCGGCGCATGGGTTTGGGCTGAGCATTGCCCGGGCGGTGGGGCCGGAGGAGGGGGCGGTGGCTAGTTTGACGATGATTTTTAGTGGGGTGTTGACGGTGGTGTTGGCGCCGGGGATTGCGGTGGTTTTGGGGTGAGAGGTGCGGGCATGGAGCCCCAAGCCTAATTTGTGGGACCGGGCGAAGCTCGGGAAGGAGGCGACGCGGTGGCCCTGGGTGCGTCGTTGCGGGGTTTACTGACGCTGCTCATACCCCAGAGCCAGTCGCGGCTAGGCCCTGTATAGAGCCTTTCGCAAACAGCACTATATTTAGCCATCAGCCCTGTCGAACGAAGCGGGAACCAGACCGTCCCAGAGCATGCTTTCGGCCTCAGGGCTCTGTAACCACTGAACCATCGCGGTGTGGGTTTCATTCATGGCCTTAGCCCAGCTTCGTAAATTCAGATAGTGGTGATGAATAGTTTCATAACACTCCTCCAGAAATTGATCTGCCGCGGCGCAGCCCTCAGTTGACCAAAGATCGAATCGGTCAATGAAGTGATGCACCAGATCATTTCTCAGTGCGACCAACTCTTTTAGAGCCGACTTCGTGCTCTCGTACTGCTCGGATGAGATTTTTAGCTCGTGTTGATAGCTAACCCAGATATCATCGCCTGGATCGATTTCCGCTAGCGGTGTTTTGTTCCCAGAGGTGGGCGAGGTCATGTAGCTTTCGGTCAGTATGCCTACCAGTGCTCCCATCGTCTTCTGACGGACAGCCTGGATCATCCTTTCTCGGATAGTAGGCAGTTGGTCCAAAGGGCCACTCAGCGAGCTGTGGGCGACCATGGCTTTCAAGAGCTTTTCGTATTGCTGTAGCTGCAGAAGGCAGCGCCCAAGCTTGCGCTGCATTGCGTGTTGAAGGTTGGGTAGATTATCTGAAGGTTGCGGAATGTCATCCATGAATAGCGACTCAGGTATTAGCAGCAGGGGGCGAGTCATTGTGGATCATCTGGGCATACTAGGCTCTGTACGAAATTCAAGGAAATTGCCCCACACCCCCTTCGGTCTGGAGATTTTGTAGAGTTGACTGCTATCCAAGGAAGGGAATCCTGTGATGGCAAATCGATACGAAATCTCTGATGAAGCGTGGGGCTTGGTCGCTGATCTTTTCATTGAAAGGCGTACCAGAGGCCGGCCCAGGATTGACGACCGCAGGATGCTTGATGGCGTGCTCTGGATCCTCCGATCCGGCGCCGCGTGGCGGGACATGCCTGAAGAATTCGGTCCTTGGTCAACGGTTTATCAGCGTTTCAGGGACTGGCGTAACCGGGGAACCTTCGATCAGATGCTTAAGCGGCTGCATCTGAGACTGAACGAACAAGGTCTGATTGATCTGCGAACATGGATGATCGATTCGACGGCTGTGCGCGCAACCCGAGCCTCATCCGGTGCCGGGAAAAAAGGGGGCCTGACGAGCCTACAGACCATGCGCTAGGGCGCAGTCGCGGTGGGCTGACAACCAAGATCCACATGTTGAGCGACGTCAACGGCGTACCGTTGAATTTTCTTCTTTCGGGTGGAAATGCTAGCGACATTACCGTTGCTCGACGGCGCGAGCATCCCCAGCGGCCGGGGGCGCCCTCGCAAGCGCTGTCGCTGGTTGCTTGCCGATAAGGGCTACGACGCCGAGGCGTTACGTCGCTACTGTGGTCGTTTCCGAATGCAGCCTGTGATTCCGTTGCGGATCATGAAACGCAAGCCGAAGCCCGGCTTACCCAGGTTATTTGACAAGCCAAAATACCGGGAGCGGAACGTCATTGAGCGTGTATTTGGGTGGCTGAAGGAAAGTCGCCGCATCGTGACGCGCTTCTACAAGCTTGCAAAAAGTTATGCCGCGATGGTCGCTCTGGCTTGCGCCATGCGGTGTCTACGGCATCATTTTTCGTACAGAGCCTAGTCTCGGGCCACTCTTTCGTCTTTGAGGTGAACTGCGTATGCAAAATCCAGCAGATTATCGGAAGGGATATACAACGACCTGGTTCAACGAAAAAACCGGCAAGTATTGCTCTGGCGGAGCGGCCAGAAATGGTCGCATCGGCGAGAGAGGAGGCTTGGCAGCGATAGAAGATCAAGCTCAGCAGGACACCATCAAAAAACTATCGCCTTACATCGAAAGCCTTCAGGCGCAGTTGGCCAGATCTCAAGCTCGGGAAGAGGCGCTGATTGAGCGGTATGAAGCTATGAGAGGCGAGCGCGAGGTCGAGTTGGTAATACAGGCTAAGGCCAAGCCTGGCGCAAGCTCAAGACCGGTTCATTAACGGTTCTGCCGTTAAGCCCGAGCCTTCGTCGCAACACGATTGAGAGAAGGCTAGTAATGTCAGGATGCAAATGCGCGGCGGTTCAGGGACTGCCGCACTCATCTCGCTGCCAGCTCTCAGACAGCTGAACCCAAGAGTCCTTGAGGATACTTCTGGCCTGACCATGGGCTGGAAGTATTTCACTGAACTTCTGCCCAATTCATCAGCCCCTGTCATCGGATTTTCGATGCCCTGTGTACCGATGTACGTACCTAATCTCGCAGCGAAGCATTTGAGGCCAGGCCGCGCGGTGGTGTAGGTCTCATGCCAGCAGAAATTATCGTTCTACAATCAAACAAGCGTCGCTACCAGTAGCGTCGAACACTGGCAAATCTACGTGGCCGGCTAATTCGATGCCACCACAGATGCCATGCTGGATGCTTAGTTACTGCGCGCACTGATTCCGGGCACTGTAATAATGTACTGTCCAGAATTGAACATGGTTTTATTCGCACGCTTCATTTAGGTGCCAGGAACACGTCTAGCCTCACAACTCATTGAATTATAAGCGCATAACCACGCGCCATAATGGAGGGGGCGTGTTATGAATTAGTGCGTTTGAATTTGTGTCTGTTTGTGTCGAGATTGACTTGACAGGGAAATATTGGATCCCTATTTTACATGTGCCCCATGGGGTAAAGGAAACCACTAAACAATGCCGAAAGTAAGGTAGGTAATTCTATGGAAGTCGAAGTTGAAGTAGAACGTAAACCGCGCCCTTCCGCCGAAGCAGCAGATTTAATTGCTGAGATACTAGACGAAAGCTCCAACCGTTGGAAAGAACACCCGCCTCTCGCGTTGTGCTGCTGTACTGAGTCGCGCGAGCTTATGTAAGCTCCGCGAGGTGCGCCGACGATCGTACGATTTTGAAAGTTGTCGGCGCACCTCGCTCATCTTTATCAAGTCACACTCTAATTGCCAAGCCACTCGTGCTCTTGAGAGGTTGCATGGATACTATTGTCAGCTTGGAAGACGTAATGTCGTATGAAAATCCAGCCCTGGTGCGTGCGTATGCCAAAAAGATGAATCTCACCCAAGCGGAATCTGAAGATTTGTTTGTTGATCTAAAGAAATGGCTGTGGTTGATTGGTGCTAGGGATGGCTCGGAATTCGATTTTCCGAGCTTTCCAGAGCAAGTCATTATTGATTCCTTTTGGCATGAATTTATTTTGAGTACCGTGGAATATACGAAGTTCTGCCAGAATTTTTTTCATCGTTATATACACCATATCCCAACGCCTGATGGCGTAAATGGCGCTAGTTTGACTCTGGCCGCACATGATCCAGCACGCTTCATTGAAATCAATAGAGCTGTCCTGAGCAAAGCGATGCACGAAGTGTATGAGAAACTGGGCGCGGATGTAGTGAGGCGATGGTATGTGGATTTACCGCGGCTTTACCCCGTGCGGTGATCCAGGAGAGTCGCCGCCTTCTCATAAACTTATGATCGCTTGCGTCGAGACCTGCGCGCGAGCCAGTCAACATAAATTTGGGGTTCTGTTTGTGATCAAAATTAGCGCTTCTATTTTGGATGACCTTGGTGATGATGGCTGTGTAATGGAAGTCGTTGCTGGGTGGGGAGTTGAGTATAGCGATCGTTCGCTATGGATTCACGATGAAAAAGGGACTTCCGTTGAGTTTAAAATGGAAAGCGATGAGTATTGGATTATTAGGGATGCCGGGGAAGCTAAACAAATAACTGCTCGTTACAATCGCGAAACAGGAAAGCGTTATCAGTTGTCATCGCTTGCAAATTTATGGCAATTAGGAGTGATACGGTCGTCAGAAGATTTGGAGCTTCCAGGCCAAAGCCATCCACCGTCCAGATTTCGCTGGCAAGATGAATATTTTAGAAAGTTTGCCAATAGCAAAATGCCCGTCCGATTGATGAACAGCAATCTTGATGCTTCAGTAGTTACTATCATTGGCGTTGGTGGTTTGGGGTCAATGATAGCGATGTTACTGGCTGCGGCAGGGGTAGGTACCCTTCGTTTGATTGATGGGGATACGGTAGGGGAGGATAATTTGCCACGTCAAATTCTCTATCCAGAAAATTCCATCGGCAGAAGCAAGGTCAGTGTGTTGGCCGAAACCCTTCAGGCACATAACTCACAGACGCAGGTTCAGGTGGTACCAGAGTTTGTCTCAGGCGCAAAGCAAGCCCAAAGCCTCACAGCTGGGAGCAATTTTATAGTGCTATGCGCGGATCAACCGCGTTTGGAAATACGTGCATGGATCGGGCAGGCGTCGATTTTTAATCGAATCCCTTTCATGGCAATGGCCAATAATTGGATAGGGCCCATTAGCGTTCCATTCGTGTCCTCTTGCTACTTGTGCCAAGCAAAAACATACCGGTCTAGGTATGCGGATGCTGCGAGTTTTGTTAAAAAAATCACCGTCGACCCGCTTCCTGCGCGGGCTGCTTTCGGCCCAGGGCCAACGATCATCGCTGGTTTTATGTCCTCCGCCATTCTTCATTTCCTAGCGGGCCATGGCGAAGATGACCTGCTATTCAACAGCTTTAGCGTCTCGAGACTAGGTCATCTCGAGAGAATGGAGTACCCCAGGTATAGAGGGTGTGCTGTATGCGGAAACGTTAAGAACAACGAAACAACCTCCGCCTGACGCATTAGCTCGTATATGGAAATAAAAATGAGAAAATATGCGCTTTCTCCATTTCTGATGGTGTTCATGATGGGCGTAAGTAGTCTCGGTTCCAGCCTGACTGCATTTGGCCTAGGAGTTTGGAATTTTCGGCTGACTGGGTCATACGCATCGATGGCTTTGGTTGGGATTGCCTCACCTCTAGCTATCATCTTGACCGCACCTATAGCGGGTTACGCTGCGGATACGTACAGTAAGCGTCTAGTGTTGATTGTGTCGGATGTCGTTTCTTTCGTCTGTGTGATAATGACGCTAGCCCTGTATGCAGCAGGGTTGCTGAATACTCTAACTATTGCGTTGGTGGTTTTAGTCTTGGCGATAGTGAATGAGTTTCGCTACACGTCTTCCTCTTCATTGATTCCTCAGATCTGTAATTCTGACAGCTTAATTAGAGTGAACTCCGTTCAACAAATATTCAGAGGTTCTACGTTGATGCTTGGCCCCTTGCTTGGTGCGGTAGGTTTTAATCTGCTTGGGCTGCCTCTCTTGTTGCTTACGGATGGCTCAACATTTGCCTGTAGCGCGTTATTCATGTTTTCCTGTATTCCAAACTTTGTAGGCAATAAACCGTTATCCCGAGTGAATAACGGATTTGTTGAGGGCGTTAAGGATTCACTGGGTTGGGTTAGGAAACAGAAATCACTCGTGGTGTTGTTGTGCTTTTTTCTGATGATCAATGCAGCAATCTCCATATTTATGGTTGCTCTTGCCCCGTATGTGTTGGCACAGGGGACTAGCTTTCAGCTGGGTAGCGCTTCTGCAGCCATGGGCGGTGGGATGTTCTTGGTGGGGCTTGTGCTTTCACGTCTTAAAGTCCGATTGAATTCATTTTATTTGTTATTTGGAGGGGTATTTGCACTCGGGTTTAGCTTCGCTTTAATTGGTGCGACTGCATTAGGCGTACCATTATGGCTATTAACACCAGCGGTTGGTGGAGCGATCTCTGCGGTAGCGGTAGCGAATCAGACGATATGGCAATTGCATACTCCCGCAGAGATTCAGGGAAGGGTGATTGCGTTACGATCGGTAGCCATGTATTTATTGGCCCCCATTTCAGTTCTTGTTTCAGTTCCACTGGTTGGAACGGTCTCTGCCGAGATCATAAAATCATTCCCTATTTTGGAGCATTTTTGGGCGGCGGATTTGACGGGGGAACTGGGGCTCTTGATATCTAGCCTCGGGGCCGCGCTAGTGGGAGTTGGGGCTTGCTGCATGGGTAATAAAGATTTGCGAACGCTTGTTTAAACATCCTGACAACGAAGTGCCGATCGTGAGCGTGGGGGATTTATGTCGTATGAGTTTGATGTGGTCGTGATCGGTGGAAGCTTTTCGGGGTCTTCGGCTGCGCTAGTTTTAGCCAGGTCAAAGATGAATGTTCTGATTGTTGATCAAAAGCAACCAAGGAACAAAAATTCTGGTTCGCTTCATGCCTTTCTTGGCCTTGAGTCGGATACTTTGTTGGCGGTGAGGGAACGTTTTGAAAGCGAGCGCCTTTCTTATGGAATAAAAACAGTGGATGGCTTGGTGCTCAGCTTAGAAAAAATGGACGATGTCTTCTTGATTCGGGTTGATGATGGCCCACTACTAAAATCGAATTTTGTAGTCCTGGCAACTGGGGTTGATGATGTATTGCCTATGATCGATGGAGCTAATGAAATGTGGGGGGAAGGGATTTTTAGTTGTGCATACTGCCACGCATACGAGCTTTCGAATAAACACGTTAGCGTATATGCGTCGGGGGACTACGGAATCACAGAGGCAATAAAAATGCTATCTTGGGCAGCTAAAGTCACGCTTTTAGTCGATGGGGGAAACTGGCTTGAAGATCAACACAAAGCAAGCTTGGTCGATCGGGATATTGACATTATATATAACCAAGTGGCTTCCTTCAGAAAGGGTAGTGATTCCGGTTGTGTAATCAACTTTACCGATGGTAAATCGCTGAAATGTGGTGCTTTGTTCCTCCGCCCTAAAATTGTTCCCCGTGTTGCTCTAGCCGGCCAATTAGGCTGCGGCATAGATGCCCAAGGTTATCTAACCCTGGATCGTTTTGGCCGCACAGAATGTCGAGGACTGTACGTTTGTGGCGATGCATCCGGGCAGCTCTTTCAGGCTATCGGGGCTGCAGCGGACGGCAATAAGGTCGGCAGGTGGCTGCATCACCACTCCATCTTTGGCGAATGAATTCGTTGTTTTAAATTTTCAAGCGTCAGCTTGAGAGTGAATGGCTTGTCGCCACAGAGTTAGCAATGTTGGCGTTCTGGAATTACAGACAGTAGAGATCCTCATGAACATTAGGCTTAAATCGCCTTCTAAGGCATCTGCACTTTTCCTGCTTTCCGTCATGGTGGCCCTCGGCGTATTTCCGCTGGATGTGTTGCTTCCCTCTTATCCAGCGTTGGCAGATGCTTTTGGGATGAAACTCAGTGAAGTCACGTTCTTTGTGGCGACATTTGCGGTTGGGTTTTCGATCTCCCAAGTCGTGGTTGGCCCGCTGTCTGACAAATATGGTAGGCCTATCATGCTCAAGCTTGGGCTTTTAGTGTCACTCATTGGCATCACTGGCTGCCTTCTATCCAGCTCTCAAGTGGCCTTTGCCTTAGCGCGAGTAGTGCAAGGTGCAGGATGCGGATGCTTTGTATTAGCTCAAGCAATCGTCCAGGATGTCTTCACAGTCGAAGACCGGCAGAAAATTAGAATTTACATGCTTTCATTGAGCGGGCTCTGCATTTCTTTTTCTCCTTTATTCGGGACTTACCTACAATACATGCTCAACTGGCAAGGGAGTTTCTACGTGTTTGCTGGGTTGGCAGCAATCTTGTTGGTGCAGACCATGCTGTTTTTTTTCCAACCTGCAAAATCAGTGCTTTCCGCCCCGTTCGCAAAAGCTCGAAATTATGAAGCGCTACTCTGATATTTTTAGTTTTAAGCCCTTTGTGTATTCTTGGATGACCTCCGCTATGGCATTCTCTTGCCACTTTGGCTTCATCGCTATTTCTCCCATCATATTTCTTGAAACACTCCGCGTATCGTCGTTGACTTACTCTTTTGTGCTTCTGGCTTACGGAGGAGCCTATGTGGCTGGGGGGCTCCTGGCTACTCGCCTATCTAAAACGCTAGCTATCGATACCCAAATCAAACTCGGATTGGCTCTGTCGGGACTGTCTAGCCTCATCATGGTAGGCATGATTCAGTTTCAGCTGTCGATTGCTACTGTAGCTATACCGATGATCATCTGCACAATAGGGACGACATTGGTCAGACCCGCAGCGGCTTCTAGAGCAATGGAGATGTTCAGTGAGAAGGCGGGGGCCTCGTCGGCGGCTGGCGGCACCATCATGTTCGTCACTGCAGGATTTGTCAGCGTGCTGCTTTCCATTGCCCCCTTTCCTCCGCAAGCGAGTCTATCCGGATTCATATTAATCGCAACGATCCTAGGTTATGGCTTTAACAAATGGGGGGTAGTTGAGGGTTCACCATATGAGAATGTCCCCGCCAAGTGAGGAAAGTGAATACAATTTTTTATACGTTCAATTGGCTGCCGTTGGTAACGGCCGCCGAGGGGCCGGCGATTACGTGGTTTCTTTGCTGGTCGCGCTTGGTTAGCCGCGTTCAACGGTTGCATAGCGTTTCACGGAGGCGGGCCTTTCGAAGGTGGAAGCATCACCTCGAGAGGTAGGTCTCAGCCTTCTGTAGCTGCGGCTGCTTATGATTCTTCCTGCCTGCGGTCATTTGGCGCCCCCTTCGGAAGTTTTAAGCGTTCTAGAACTGTGGCGACGACCTACATCGAACCCGCAGTTCGATGCTCGGTTGCCGAGCACTAGATTAAGGCAATACCCGTACGGTGCTAGGCTCTGTACGAAATTCAAGGAAATTGCCCCACACCCCTTCGGTCTGGAGATTTTGTAGAGTTGACTGCTATCCAAGGAAGGGAATCCTGTGATGGCAAATCGATACGAAATCTCTGATGAAGCGTGGGGCTTGGTCGCTGAACTTTTCATTGAAAGACGTACCAGAGGCCGGCCCAGGATTGACGATCGCAGGATGCTTGATGGCGTGCTCTGGATCCTCCGATCCGGCGCCGCGTGGCGGGACATGCCTGAAGAATTCGGTCCTTGGTCAACGGTTTATCAGCGTTTCAGGGACTGGCGTAACCGGGGAACCTTCGATCAGATGCTTAAGCGGCTGCATCTGAGACTGAACGAACAAGGTCTGATTGATCTGCGAACATGGATGATCGATTCGACGGCTGTGCGCGCAACCCGAGCCTCATCCGGTGCCGGGAAAAAAGGGGGCCTGACGAGCCTACAGACCATGCGCTAGGGCGCAGTCGCGGTGGGCTGACAACCAAGATCCACATGTTGAGCGACGTCAACGGCGTACCGTTGAATTTTCTTCTTTCGGGTGGAAATGCTAGCGACATTACCGTTGCTCGACGGCGCGAGCATCCCCAGCGGCCGGGGGCGCCCTCGCAAGCGCTGTCGCTGGTTGCTTGCCGATAAGGGCTACGACGCCGAGGCGTTACGTCGCTACTGTGGTCGTTTCCGAATGCAGCCTGTGATTCCGTTGCGGATCATGAAACGCAAGCCGAAGCCCGGCTTACCCAGGTTATTTGACAAGCCAAAATACCGGGAGCGGAACGTCATTGAGCGTGTATTTGGGTGGCTGAAGGAAAGTCGCCGCATCGTGACGCGCTTCTACAAGCTTGCAAAAAGTTATGCCGCGATGGTCGCTCTGGCTTGCGCCATGCGGTGTCTACGGCATCATTTTTCGTACAGAGCCTAGGCTATCTCTGCCTATCTTGACCTCCATGCCTGGGTGATAAGAAAAACGAGCATTGCCCATGACCAGGCTCAATCCAGCAGCCTCCAATTCCAGCGATGCCGGAAAGGCGCTCCTGATCGAGCTCGTTGCGTCTGAAGCTTGGCGCGTGACGTCCCTTTCCATGGCGTAGCATCCTTTGACAATCACAAGTCTGAGTTTTTGTTAATTTGACGCCAAAATGATGGCATTTCAATATCGTGCCTTTCCAAATGTAAGCAATTGTAAAAAATTGCGATACAAGATGCCAAAGGATGCGATTCAATGTGGTCAAGGAAGCCCGCTCCCCGGCTTGGTTTAGCACTCTGTTTGGTTGCAGGAGTGCCTGCTGCACAGGCCGTTTCCAGCCCTAGCCCTGGCGATCAGGATCTGATTCGTGACCGGCAGGATCGTCTGCTGCAAGAGCAGCGCAAACGCCTAGATGACCTGCAGAATTTGCCTGGGCCAGCCCCCGCGCCCTCGGCCCCGCCCACGCCCGCCAACCCTCGCTGTTTTCGCATTGATACCATCGAACTCAAGGGCGCAGACCATTTGCCTGGCGCCCCCGCGTTGGTCAAACCCTATCAGGGCCAGTGCCTAGGTGTGGGCCAGCTCAACGAAGTGCTCAAGGTGATCACCGATCGATACATCGCCCTGGGCCTGGTCACTAGCCGCGCCTATTTGCCGCCGCAGGATTTGTCGAAAGGCCACTTGATCGTGCAAGTGATCGAAGGCCATCTGCAAAGTTTCAAGCCGGGGAAGGACAGCGGCCTGTCCCAACGCGAGCTGGACATGGGGTTTCCCGGACGCGCCGGAGAAGTTCTCAACCTGCGCGAGGTGGAACAGCTGGTTGACCAGCTCAACCGGCTGCCCTCCAATCAAGCACAGATGGCCCTGGTGCCCGGGCAGACGGTGGGCAGCACCGACGTACAGGTCAACAATGCGCCACAAAAGCCTTGGCGTGCATCGCTATCACACAGTAATGATGGCCAGAAGAGCACCGGCCAGCAGCAGTGGGGCACGCGCCTGGACTGGGACAACCCCCTGGGGCTGGCTGATCAACTAAGCATCAACGGCGGCCAGGACGCCCACCCCGACGATCAGCACAACAGCCATAACGCAGGCCTGAACTACAACCTACCCTGGGGGTGGTGGAACTTCAGCTACAGCTACAACCGCAGCGACTACCGCTCCCTAGCCCAGGCCAACGGTTTCGACTTCAAGCAAAGCGGCGACAGCACCACCCACCAGTTCAAGGTCGAGCGGGTGATTCATCGCGACGCCCTGAGCAAGACCTCCCTGAGCCTTGGCCTGTCGCACCTGGCTACCACCAACTACATCGCTGGCAGCCGCCTGAACACCAGTAGCAACCGGATTACTGAACTGCAGTACGGCCTCAACCATGGCCGGCGCATCGGCGGCGCGTTCCTAAACCTGGATGTGGGCCTGCAGCAGGGCATCGGCGCTCTTGACGCCCAGGGTGATCATGATCCAGGCCCGGGCGACCCAACCGCGCGTTACCGCAAGTACACCACCACGCTCAGCTACTTGCAGCCATTCAAGCTGTTGGGCGAGGCATTGAGCTTTAGCAGCCTGGCCACCGGGCAGCACAGCGAAGACGTGCTGTTCAGCCCACAGCGCATGAGCCTGGGTGGGCAGTCGTCTATCCGTGGCTACCAAGACGAATTCCTCACAGGCGACAGTGGTGGCTACTGGCGCAACGACCTTCGCTGGACTCGCCCTATAGGTTGGGCCTGGCTGCAGCCGGTATTCAACGAATACGGTACCGACATCGGCTACGACCAAGGTGTGATCAGCGACACAAAGCACGCCGGCGACGAGCACGGCCGGGTGTCCAGCGACTCGCTGGAGCTGTTTGCCCGCGGCCAGCACCTAACCGTAAGCCTGACCATGGCCCACTCGCTGCAGCGCCCAGCGGTGCTGGCCGACAGCGAGGCGCCGGTGTATTTGCGCGTCGAATTCCTCCTTTAACAACGCTTGCGAGACCTGCACATGGACGTACGTCAACTAGCCTTCCTGGCACGCCAGCCCTCGGCTGCCATTCAACCTCGCGAGCGTTTCTGGGGCATCTCCAAGCGTGGCCTGGCCTTCGTGCTGGCCAACGCCCTGTTCTGGCAGCCACTCTGGGCCCAGGCCGGAGGTATCACCGTCAGCGGGCAGGGCACAACCACGACCGCAGCTGCTAACGGCGTGCCCATCGTCAACATCGCCGCGCCCAACGCCAGTGGCCTGTCCCACAACCAGTTTGGCGACTACAACGTCGGCAGCCAAGGTCTGATCCTCAATAACGCCACCGGCAGCACCCAGAGCACCCAGCTGGGAGGCATCATCCTGGGCAACAGCAACCTCAAGGGACACGCCGCCAGCACCATCCTCAACGAAGTCACCGGCAACAACCGTAGCCAGCTAGAAGGCTACACCGAGGTTGCCGGCCAGGCCGCTCACGTGATCGTCGCCAACCCCTATGGCATCACTTGCAACGGCTGCGGTTTCATCAACACCCCCAAGGCAACGTTAACCACCGGCAAGCCGGTGCTGGACGCCAACGGCAAGCTGGATCACTACCAGGTGGACGGAGGGGACGTTGCCATTGATGGCTCGGGCGTCAACGCTGGCAACGTCGACAGCTTCGAGGTGATCACCCGTTCGGCGCGCATCAACGCGCAGATCAATGCCAACCAACTGAGCCTGATCGCCGGTCGCAACGACGTCGACGCCAATACCTTGAAGGCCACTACGCGTGCCGATGACGGCAGCGCCAAGCCCAATCTGGCCATCGACTCCACCGCCCTGGGCGGCATGTACGCCGGCGCGATCAAGTTGGTGGGCACGGAAAAGGGCGTAGGCGTGAACCTGGCCGGCAACCTGGCCGCAAGCGCCGGTGATATCGAACTGGATGCCAATGGCCAGCTGAATGTGGCGCAAGCGGCTGCCAGTGGTGCGGTGACTGTCAACGCCCAAAGCGTTGCGACTGCAGGCACTGTTTATGCCGGCAGCCATTTGAACGTGAACACCACTGGCGACATCGTCAATAACCAAAGTATCTCTGCTCGTGATGCCATCACCCTGAGCAGCGGCGGCCAACTAAACAACAGCGGCATTATTGAAGCCGGGGTCAACGCCGATAACAGCCGCAATACTGCGGGTGATGTCAGCGTCAGTGCGCAGAACCTCACCAACAGTGGCAGCTTTATTGCCAGCCGCAACCTGACCGCGCAAGTCACGCAGACCCTGGTCAACCAGGCCGGCACGCTCAGTGCCGGGCAACAGCTGCAGGCCGACGCCACTACGTTCGACAACCAAGGCAAGGGCCGTGTACTGAGTAGCGCTAGCTTGGCGCTTAGCGCCGGTCAGCTGCTGAACACCAATGGCCTAGTGACGAGCAACGGCGTGCTCAACGTGCAGGGGGGGAGCGTCATCAACGGCGCAGGCGAGGTATCGAGCCTGGCTGCCATCAGCCTTGATCTGACCGGTGCCTTTAGCAACGTCAATGGATTACTGAGTAGTGAAGGTACTCTAGACGTCAGCAGTACCAGTTTGGACAACACGCAGGGAAGTATCTCCAGTGCCAAGGGTTTGTCACTGACCACTACTGGCTCAGTGTTCAACCAAGGCGGCGCGATTACCACTGACCAAGCGCTGACGCTCAATAGCACCAGCCTCGACAACCGGCAGAAAGGCAAGATTTCCGGCAGTGGCGCCACTCGTATCACTACCGGGCAGTTCGACAATGGACAAGGTGGCAGCCTAACCAGCGGCGCCACCCTCAATCTTAACGCTGGCCAGGTCATCAACGGCACCGCAGGCCGAATCGCCAGTACCGGTACCCTGACTGCCAGCGTCAACGGCTTGAACCAGCAGGGCGGCCAACTGTTCAGCAACAGCCAACTGAACCTCGACCTGAATCAGGGCCAACTCACCAACAGCGGCCTGATCAACGCGCCAATTCTTGTACTCAACAACCTGGCCGACGTAGATAACAGCGGTGGCGAGATATCCAGTGCCCAAGCCTTCAGCCTAAGCTCCACCGCGCTGACCAACACTGGCGGCAAACTTACGTCCAGCCAAGGTTTGACGCTAGCAGTACAGCAGGCGCTGAACAACGTCAACGGCATGATATCCGCTGCCGTGCTGACCAGTCGGAGTGCGACCCTGGATAACACCAGCGGTACGCTAAGTAGCCAAGGCAACATCGACCTGGGCGTGACTGGAGCGGTTACCAACCAGCACGGCACGCTGATCAGTGACGCTAATGTACTGCTGAGTGCAGCCAGCTTGGATAACACTAGTGGCTCGGTGTCAGGCAAAGGTGATGTCAGTGTCACGGCAGCCAGCGTGCTCAACCAGAACGGTGAGCTGTTTGCGAGCGGCGCCCTGAGCATTAGCAGCACAACCCTGGACAACCGCCAAAATGGCTTGATAGGTGCGCTCGGGGCCATGACCCTGAATGTGGGAGATGTCGACAACCGAGGCGGTGAGTTATCCAGCGGTACCGACCTGAGCCTGACGGGCCGCGGTCTGGACAACAGCGATGGCGGCCTGGTGATCGCCACGCAAAGCCTTGGGTTAAGCGTCGACCAAATCCTCAACCGCAATAACGGTCAGCTTACAGGTAAAGCTGCGCTGAACCTCACCGGCCAAACCTTGGACAACACCAGCGGTGTGTTGTCCAGCCTGCATAGCCTGCAGGTCGGTCTGACGGGATATCTCACCAACACTCAGGGCCTGCTCAGCAGCGAAGGTCTGTTGGCTGCCAGCGCCGCTGGCCTATCCAACCGTCTGGGCAGCCTGTCCAGCGCCGGCCAATTGAGGCTGACCACCACCGGAGCGATCGACAACCAGGGTGGCCAACTGGTCACCGACGCGGGCTTGGATCTGCACAGCGCCAGCCTCGACAACAGCAATCAAGGCACCGTCAGTGCCAGCCAGGCCATGGCGATCACCACCGGTTCGCTGAACAACCAGTACAGCGGCAGCATTACCGGCGGTGAAACTCTGGCTTTGAACGCGGGACAAGTTAGCAACGGTGATGGCGGCAGCATTGCCGCGCAGAACGCTGTCACCGCCAGCGTTACGGGTTTGGCCCAGAATGGCGGCAAGCTATTCAGCAACAGCGCCTTGACCTTAGATCTGAACGACGGGGCACTCAACAACCAGGCTGGCCTGATCAACGCCCCGGTGCTAGTGCTGAAAAATATCGGCGCGGTGGACAACAGTGGCGGCGAAATCTCCAGCGCCCAAGCCTTCGATTTCAGCGCCGACAGCTTGACCAACGACAACGGCAAGCTGCTCTCCAACCAGGCCCTGACGGTCACGGTCAATCACGCCCTGAGCAATCTCAGCGGCACGATTGCCGCCGCCAGCCTGCAAGTGCAAGCCGCCAGCCTGAACAACGCTGGTGGCACCTTGAATAGCCAAGGCGACCTCAACCTGACCGTCAGCGGCCAGCTGACCAACAGCAACCTGGGCCTGATCAACGCCAACGGCACCTTGGCCATCAACGCCGCCGCCATCGACAACAGCAACGGCGGCAACCTGCTGGCCAGCGCCATCGCCCTGGACTTCGGCGCCGCCACCGGCGACCTCAACAACGCCGGCGGCCTGATCACCACCACCGGCCAGCTGACCGTCAATCATCTGCGCGACCTCAACAACCAGAACGGTGAACTGTCCAGCAGCCAAAGCCTCACCCTGGCCGGCCGCACCCTGGACAACACCGGCGGCAAGCTGATCAGCGACAACCTGCTGACCCTGACCGCCAACAGCCTGCTTAACCCCGGCGGCCTGGTGTCCGGCTGGCAAGGCGTGACCGTCACGGCGGGCAGCCTGGACAACCGCAACACCGGCACCGTCTCCAGCCGTTACGGCGACGTCACCGCCACGGTGCAGGGCGACCTGCTTAACGGCAACAATGGCGCGCTGGTCAGCCAGGGCGCGCTCAACGTCAGTGCCGGCAACCTCGACAACAGCGCCGGCATTCTCTCCAGCGCCGCCGGCCTGACCCTGCAAGCCATCAGCCTGACCAACAACGCCGGCTCCATCGCCGCGCAAAACGCCTTCACCTTCACCGGCACCACCTTCGACAACAGCAACGGCAGCGTCACAAGCAACGGCGCTGGCACCCTCAACCTGCTGGACGTGCTGACCAACACCAACGGCAAGCTCGCCACCGGCGCCGACCTGCTGATCCAGGGCGCCACCCAGGTCAACAACCAGCACGGCCAACTGGCCAGCCAGACCCTGCTGACCCTGCTCACCACCGGACTGGACAACAGCAACAGCGGCACGATCGCCGCCAACGACGCGCTGACCCTTACCGCCACCGGCGCGGTGCAAAACAACGCCGACGGCCTGATCTACAGCCAGAACGCCGACCTCAACCTCAGCGCCGCCAGCCTGGCCAACAGCCGCGGCACCCTGCAAAGCCAGACCGCGCTGAACGTCACCACCACGGGCGACATCGACAACCAGAGCGGCACCCTCTTGGCCCAGGGTGGCGACCTGAGCGTCAACGCCGGCAACCTCGACAGCCGCGGTGGCATCCTCAGCAGCCAGACAGGCAGTTTCACCGCGCAGCTTACCGGCGTGCTGAAAAACGGCTACGACCTGACCAATGCCAGCCAGAAAGGCACCATCCAGGCGCAGGGCCTGAACCTGACCAGCACTGGCCTGAACAACGATGGCGGCCGCATCGCCGCACAAACCGGCGACGCGGTGATCAGCACGGGTGACTTCAACAACCAGAACGGCGGCCTGTACGCCACCGGCAAGGTCAAGGTCACTGCCCGCAACTTGGACAACAGCGGCGCCGCCGACGGCCAGATCGGCGGCCAGCAGATCGACCTGAGTCTCAGTGGCGCGCTGAACAACGAGAACGGTATCGTTGAAAGCGACAGCACCCTCGGTGTCACCGCTGCCAGCATCGACAACCAGGGCGGCCAACTGCGCGCCCTGGGCAGCAGCGGCACCACGCTGTTCACGGTCAACGGCTTGCTGAACAACAGCAATGGCACGCTGGAAACTGCGAACAGCAACCTGGCGCTTAATGTAGGTGCCCTGCAAAACCAGGGTGGTTCGATTCTGCACAGTGGGGATGGCACGTTCGGCCTGGGGCTCAACCTGTTGCAAAACGCGGGTGGCAGCCTGGTCAGTAACGGCAACCTGAGCGTCACGGGTGACAGTTGGACTAACTCCAGCGTACTGCAAGTGGGCGACCTGACGGTCAATGTCGGCACCCTCAACCAAACCTCCACCGGCCAGTTGTTGGCCAACCACAGCTTTACCGGGCGTGGCGGCAACTGGAACAACGATGGTCTGATTGCCAGTAACGGCAGCGCCGACCTGCAGGTAACCGGTAGCTATGGCGGTGCTGGCGGCCTGACCAGCGTTGGCGATCTGACGTTCGCCGCAAGCCAGGTCAACCTGAGTGCCGCTAGCTCACGGCTGACCGCTGGCGGCAATGCCGGGATCAACGTTGGCGGCGTCCTGACTAACCAGGGGCGCATCACCGCCAACGGCGGCCTCACCGTAAACGCAGGCACCCTCGACAACTACGGCACCCTGGGTGCGGCCCAGGACGTGACGCTGAGCACGCCGACGCTGCTCAATGAGGACGGCCTGATCTTTGCCGGTGGCAACCTGGCCCTGCAGGCCAACACCTTCACCAACCATGAAGCCAACGTCTATGGCCTGAGTGATGTCAGCATCGCCGGCTTCAACGGGGTGACGCGTTCGGCCAGTGTGTCCAACATCTCTGGCGGGTTGGAGAGTGCAGGGGCGTTCACCATCGATGCCGATGCGTTCGAAAATCGCACCGAAGGTGGCACAGGTACAGGGGATCGAACCCTGACCTCAGGCTTTATTGCTGCTCGTTGCAACGACTGCAAGGGCGACAACTATGACTTGACCCTGGTTGCCCAGGAAACCTTCGAAAGTACCGATACAGACACCAGTGCGGCCTCTACCTTATCGGTAGGTAAGGACTTCGTATTTCAGGGAGGCACTTTCCTTAACAGCAAGAGCACCATTGCTGCTGGTGGCAACATCACGATCCAGGCCGACACCCTGCAGAACGTAGGTTCAGTGGGCGGCACTATCCAGCGCACCCGTACCTACGAAACGCAAACCATCCCAAATGGCGTGGCCAATCAACTGATGGTCGACGCGGTGGTGCCGTATAACCAGCGCAATAATCCCAACTTCCCGCTGGTTTACTACATCGATGATTCCGGGGCTATCCGCACAGCAACGGCAGTTTCCGATTCTTACCGGGACGGCGGGCGCGATGGCACCACCTACAAGGGCGTAAAGCTAACAGATACCGCTACCGGGCAAGAGGTCAGGGGAACTCTGGGGGAGCACGTCTATGGTCTTGCGCTGTCTGGTCTGAGCTACGGCTTCGAGAAGACAGTAACCTCTCAGTACGCGCCTGGGAACTTGCTGGAACTACCGGCTGCTCTTACTCAATACACCTTAGTGAGTGATGTCGAGACCGCCACAGACAACACAGGTGCCGCGAGCACCGGCACTATCCGCAACGCGGTCATCCAGGCCGCGGGCACTGTAGCGATCACTGCCAGCCAAACCCTCACCAATAGTGTCATCCACGAGGACTACGGTTACAACGCCGGCGCCAATCAAGTTCAAAACACCCAGACCACCACTGGCCCCCGGGTTGTCGTCCGGGTCAACGCTCAGTTACCGCCTGACTTGGCGCAGCAAGAGGTCGATCCGCTGACCCTGCCAGGCTTCAGCCTGCCCACGGGCCAGAACGGCCTGTTCCGCATCAGTGGCCAAGGCACTGGCAGCGTTGTTGCGCCTAAGGACTGGACGCTGAGTAGCGGCCAGTTGAGCGGCGTGCAGACGCAGGTCACGGCACCTGTAGCACAAGCACGTGCCGTGAAAGTTGGCAGCGCTGAACCGGCTTCTAGCACTAGCCTCTCCCTAGGCCAGAGCACGGGCACCAGTTCCGCGGGCGCGAGCATCACCAATCAGACCGTGGCTCGGGTGCAGGGCGTGCCAGACACCAGTGTCGTATCCCAACCACAAAAATATCTGATCGAGACCAACCCGGCGCTCACCAGTCTCAAGCAGTTCATGAGCTCTGACTACATGCTGTCGGCGCTGGGGTACAACCCGGACGATAGTGAAAAACGCCTGGGCGATGGTCTTTACGAACAAACCTTGGTAGACCAAGCCGTAGTCGCCCGCACTGGACAACGCTACATCGACGGTGAAACCAGCGACGCAGCGCAATTCAAGTACCTGATGGACAACGGCATCGCCGCCCAGCAGACCTTGAACCTGACGGTGGGTACCGCACTCACAGCCGATCAGGTCGCGGCGCTCACCCACGATATCGTCTGGATGCAAAGCGAAATCGTCGACGGTCAAACCGTGCTGGTTCCGGTGGTATACCTGGCGAATGCCAACAACCGTCTGGCCCCGACCGGCGCGCTAATCGCTGGCACCGATGTGAACCTGGTGGCTGGCCAGACCATCACCAACGCGGGCACCGTAGCAGCGTCCAACAGCCTATCGGCCACCGCCGGCACCGACGTGGTCAACAGTGGGGTGCTCCAGGCAGGCGGGCGTCTTGACGTGTTGGCCAGCAACAATGTGGTCAACCAGGCTGGCGGCATCATCGCCGGGCGCGACGTCGGCATTACCGCCGTGGATGGCAACGTTACTAACGAGCGCACAGTCAGCTCGCTGGACAGCAACACCGTTGCTGGTGTGCGACACCAGGACTTCAGCGACAACGCCGCCCGCATCGAAGCCGCAAACGGCCTGACGGTAAACGCCGGCAATGACGTGACGAACCAAGGCAGCGTGTTGCAAAGCGTGGGCGCTACCAGCATCAGTGCCGGCCGCGACGTGGCACTGGCCAGCACCGCACTGACCACCTCGGCCAGTGCCGGTAAAAACCACACCAGCTCCAGCATTACGCAATTGGGCTCCACCGTGACCAGTGGCGGCGACCTGACCGTGCAGGCCGGCCGCGATCTCAGCGTGGTCGCCAGCCAGCTCAGCGCGAAAGGTGACGTGGCGATGGCCGCCGCCGGTACGCTGGACATCAGCTCGGCGGCCAACGAAACACACTCTTATTCAAAGGGTAAGCACGAAACTCGCCAGGAAGACCATGTCCACCAAGTCAGCAGTGACGTCACTGCGGGCAACAGCATTACCCTCCAATCAGGAAGCGACCTGACGCTTGAGTCCAGCCATCTAACGGCAGGTACGGATGCGACGGTTGCTGCCGGCGGCAAGCTCAACGTACTGGCGGCGCAAGACACCGACTATTCGCTGTACGACATGAAGAAGAAGGGCAGCTTCGGCTCGAAAAGAACCAAGCACGACGAGGTTACCCAGGTTACCAACATCGGTAGCGTGGTAACCACTGGCGGCAACCTTACCCTGGCCAGCAATGATGATCAGTTGTACCAAGCTGCCAAGCTCAACAGCGGCAATGACCTGACCATTTCCAGTGGCGGCGCAGTGACGTTTGAGGGCGTTAAAGACCTGCATCAGGAGACCCACACCAAAAGCAGTACCAGCCTTGCCTGGAACAGCATGAAGGGCAAAGGCAGCACCAACGAATCCTTGCAGCAGACGGAAATAACTGCCAAGGGCAAGACCGTGATCAACGCGGTCAACGGCCTGAACATCGATGTGAAGCAGATCAACAAGGAAACGGTTAGCCAGGTGATCGACACCATGGTGAAGGCCGATCCGAGTTTGAGCTGGATCAAGGATGCCGAGGCGCGGGGGGATGTGAATTGGCAGCAGGTCGCTGAGATTCACAACAGCTTCAAATATTCCAATTCTGGGCTGGGGGCTGCGGCTCAACTTGTACTGGCAATTGCCCTAGCCGCATTGACCGGTGGCGCGGGAGCGGGGCTCGTAGGAGCAACAGCCGGCTCATTATCCGCGGGAATTGCCAATGCGACACTGGTTGCTGTCGAGAATACAGCGATCAACAGCGCGATTAGCAACAAGGGGAACCTGGGCGCAACCCTCAAAGATACGGTCAGCAGCGAAAGCCTCAAAGGCTACGTGGTCTCGGGCTTGATGGGCGGAATCGCAAGTACCCTAGGGTACGATCCTACCAAGCTGGGATTCAATCTCAATAGCGTAGGCCAGGTCGTACTTAAGACCGGTGCCGACACCTTGGTTCAGACCGCGATCAACGGCGGTAGCTTGGGCGATAACTTCGCCAATAACCTGCTGGGAGCGGTTATTGATATAGGCGGTGCGGTTGCGGCGAATAAAATCGGCAACCTCAACTTTGCTGAAGGAAGCCCTACCAAGATAGCCGCCCACGCACTGCTAGGTGGTTTGAAATCCATGGCCATGGGCGGGGATTTCAAGACCGGTGCTTTGGCAGGCGGGGCCAACGAAGCGACCGTGGAGTACCTCGCAGGGCTAGTGCTGCCCCAAGGGTACGACCCAAGCATGCCAGGGGCAGATCAGGCCAAAGCGAATTTGTTGGCGATGTCCCAGCTGGTAGGGGTGCTGACGGCGGTGGTGTCCGGAGGCGATCCCTCGATTGCTGCCAACATCGCAGCGAATGCGACCCAATACAACTACCTGGATCACTCCGATCTTGACCGGGCGGCGAAACAGCTAGTGGGGTGCGGTGACGATGCGAAGTGTGTAACGACCGCCTACACCTCGTATCAGACTTTAAGCCAGAATCAAGAGCAGCAAGCTCTTGTAGATTGTGGGAAAGATCCTGCGAGCTGCGCGCGCGTTTCCAATCTGGTGGCTCAGGCTCAAGCAGACACAGAGCATTTCAAAGATGAAATCGCCTCGGCTTCACCAGAAGCGCAGACCGCCTACAACCAACTCATCGCTGAGAACGATGGGTTCCAAGGGTTATTGGCTAGCGTGACGAGCGTACATTCTGCAAAAGCCGTAACTGACATTCTTGTCGAAAAATTGGGAATTAGCCCAGAACGTGCCGCAGAAATGGCTGCTGGATTGATCACGTTTGCAGCTGGGCTGACTGTCACCAAGGTTTTGGCGAATAGCGATGGCTCACGTACCAAATCTATTAATGGATCGAGCGCGAATGCTGTTGAAGAAGGGGGGGGACGGGCATCCGGGGTAAGCGAAGGATCTTCTGAGAGCCAGAATAGCAGCGCTCCTCGTGAATCAAGTGCACAATCTGAGCCGGACGGAAATGCTGGAGAGGCTGAGAAGCCAGTAGCTGAGAACAGCGAAGGAAAGCAGTCTTCGGAGGGTAACTCAGATCAGACAACAGCGGTTGAAGAGAACAATGAGCCTGCTGCTACCTCCAGCGGGTCAAAGGGTAGTAACGATGAAGATCCGTTGTCAAGCGCAGCTCCAGATGTTAAGAGTAATACTGGTACTGACAGTAGTGGAGTAGCTACAAATGATGCTGCCTCGACCAATAAGGGGCCGAAGGTGCCTCAGAATTTGCAAGCGTTCTCCAATCCACCACAAGGGCCGGTTATACCTTCAGACTGGATTAGCCGCCCAGGCAAGACCCCCGGTAGCACAATATATTATCCGCCTGGTACTGAACCAAGTGATAAAGGAAGCACATATATTCGTCTAATGCCGGCAGGCTCTACGCCTGTGCCTGGCTTGGAAAATGGATATTGGATATCGGTCAAAAATGGACAGCCAATCAACCCAGCCACTGGGGGAACCGGTACAAAAGGCGAGACCCATGTACCATTGCCACCTGATACTGTGCCACCAACGCGCTAGAGGAATATCATGATAGATGAGCTGGAATTGAATGAGTTTAGTTCTACATTGCTGACAGGTGTAACGGTGGGGATTGGCTCGCAAGTCCTAATCTTCGAAAATGGCGCAAGCATCCTCATTCAATGTCCTTTTAGATGTGTATTTAAAGGGCACGAGCAATGGGGGCATGGGGAGGACGTGTCTACCAGTGTGATCTTTTTTGATTTTTTAAATCTAAAAGTCGAAGGAGCTCTCATAGGAGAGGATGGGGTGTTAACAATGAAATTTGGGGGTGACTATTTTGTGATCGTTCCTGAAGCCGATGGCTTGGAGTCATATGTGGTAAACACAAAATTTGGCATATCTCCTGTGACTATCTGAGATCAATGCAAAATGCGCCTGCTAGTCGGACAAACTGAGCTAGTTAAAAAGTCACTAAAGCCCTGATGTGCTGGCCGGTGCACCGTTCAGAAAGGCGCATTCCTGCACCACAGAATTTATTCACGGTTCCGTGCGTGAACGGTATACCGTTGATGTCGCTAATAAAATGCGCTGACATCAGTGCGGGGCTTGGCGTGAATTGTCTTAGGGACAAATTCATGCTCAATTGAATTAATTGGATTTTAGGAAGGCGAGTTTATGCGCTGCATCTCAGGTTTCACCATGTTCGTTATCTTCAGCGCTCTGTCAGGATGCTCTGATACGCCCCTGGACAAAGCTAGTATCTACTACGACCGCGCAGGCTATGCGGCCCAGCTAGTCGACCAAGTCCCTGACATTCAGGGGCCGGTGCTTCAACACGGGCGTTGTGATGTCATCGTCGCAACCCCTGGGTCAAACACGGGCGGGCAAAGTTTTTGTACATATGCGCTGACACCCACCTCGCTGGCCGTCCTAGGATGGGATACGAGAACACTTCATTACACCGAGATTCTCCAACTCAAATGGTCTGATTTGACGTCCGTTAGCCTCAAGACCTTCGGACTGACCAAGCAAGTGCAGTTCATGGAGAAGCAACGGCAGACAGGCTTTAGCGCGATCGTTGATGGAGGTGGTTACATCGATCGTGAAGGCACAAAGAGTATTTTCGAGTTTGTAAAAGGTAAAGGCGTAAAGGTTGTAGATAGTGAAGGCTTGATGAAAGCGCCGCAGGGCGGTGTGGTTGCCGTACCGGTCTTTATCAGGCGCAGATGATGCAATCTTCGCCTTAAGAATGAAACCGGATTTTTCTGGCAGTTTCTTGCGTACAGGTGGCGTGTACGCGCAGACCACCCGTAGGTATTCCTCAATGACCTCCTCGACGCTCACGGCGTTTACGAGGTGATAGCGGTACTGATCAGTCAACTCGACCAGCAGTTCATCGCCATCCAGCTCGAACAGCGGGCAGCTGCGCAATAGCATGCTCTGAGCTGTTCTCAGGAATTCCCGTGGCTCAGCCACACGTGGGTGAGCGTGTAGCAGCGCGACAGGAAGCGTTGTACACTCCTGGACGGTCAACGTTTGAAGTCCAACCCTGTGTGTCACCTGTCCAGCCGCCAACGCCGCGGCTTCTTCAATCTTGGGGCTAGAGTCGACGAAGCGCACCGCGAGCGCCAGAAACAACATACAACTCGCCTCAGATGCCTCACGCACCGGGTCGCTTCTTGTTTATGTGCGCGATAGTGGCATCAGTAGGCATCTGTTTAACCTTCGTCAAAATCGCCGATCACCAGGCCGTATGCCTGGACGGTGTAGGGAGGGCAACGAGAGCCGGCCATTCGCTTGCACGCCAGCGCCAGGGGACGAATTGAAGGCGCCAAGCACGGAACGATCAATCAGCCCTCATCGCAGAATAGGTCAACGCAGCAGCCATGCTACGCGTTCGGCCAAAACGGCATGGGGCCAACCAGGAGATTCAGGATGAAGGAAGATGCGGTGTTGGACATTGCACCTAGATCCTCCCATCCTCAACGGCAGCCGCTTAGCCGACTGCTTTCTTCAGCACCTTGAGGCACCCGGAATAGGTGTAGACGTTCACGCCAAGCTTCTCCCGCAGGTAGGAAAGCGAGGCGCTCTGGTAATCGGGGATGACGATCCAGCGCCTGTTGCTGCGCGGTACTGACCCAAGGTGACGCCTCAACACTTCAGGGTAGCGCCAGACCTTGGCATCCAGATCCAACGGCTCCCCGTCAACGCTCACCCGCACGTCTGCCTGATCGACATTGGGCCAAAGCACCGGCGAATACCCCAAGGCCCGCAGGCCCTCCGCGAGCTTGAGCTCCAACAAGCCAGGCAGCAGGGTAAACTTCCAGAATGCTTCCTGGAGCACCAGCATGCCTTGCCCGGGCAATCCTTGGAGCTCGCTGCCATCGACTCGATTGATGACCCGATAATCAACCGCTCGGTCAAAAATGCTGCCAGCCTCCTCACACCATCTAGCCGGGCAAGCAATATTCGCCTGGCTGACGTTGAGCGGCCAACCACAGGAGGGACACAGGTACAGGTAACCGCCCAGGAGTTCGTGGCTCGCCGGCGGGCGGTAACAGTCGTCAAGCGAGAGATTCAAGGGTTGAAACAGAAGGCGGGCAGGGCGGTGGTCGGTAATGGGATTGTTGACCAGAAAAAAACGGAAGGCTCGGTACAACTCGTCACCATCTGCAAGCACCTTGCAGCTATCCCTGACGCGCTGAACAAGACGCTGTGTGCGGTTGAGCTGCTCGAATGCATTGAACTCCAAAAGCATTTCGCTGCACATCGGCGTAGGAGCATTAGAAGAAACCAGCAGGGGGCCTTTGAGATCGCCTCGTATGGCCTCGTGCAGCCAATCCTCAACGGGCAGCTGAAGGTTGCTTTCCAGCTTGTCAGCCGTCATTACAGGCGACAAGCATCACACATCAGGTCGAACGCTGCGACTCGGTCGCGTACGTAGGTCGTCGCCGCATGCGCCAGCAGCCACAGCAAATTTATCCGGTACGCTTCCCTGTCCATGCCATCCTCCGGAGTCGGTGACTGGGCGGCGCCCAGACGACGCCCCATCTTCAATCATAGGCAGCGCCCGGGAACTGGGAGGCATCAACCTTGCAATGCCTCGTCTATCAGGTCTCCTGAGCCTCAGACTCCTTCAACGCAAGTGGGCGCAGAAGGTCTGCTTTCACTGTGGACGCGCTAAAAACTCGAGCAATGATGTCAGCGAGTCGGCTGTCCGGTTCGCCGTGGTAAATGGATCGACACGCCTCCAGGAACCGATCGCTGGTCTCCCCAAAATGCTCTGTAAGGGATGCACGGTTTTCTAATAGATTCGTGCCTTTTAATAGGATCGTCTTGAGATCCTCCCCTTGATGAGCTCGTATCGCTTCGTCGTAAGCTTCAGTTGTCGCCGCTCTGAGTGCTCTCTCTTCCTTCTTGCTCCACCCGGGACTGTTTTCCAGCGACTTGTACACCTCCAGCACAGAGAGATGACTATCGTCCAGCGCTTGCAGCCTACTGACCTCTTGGATGATTGCAGGGTGTACCGGAAACTCCGAATCAAGCTGGGGGCGGTAGCCATTCTTGTAATCTTCTCGAAAGGCTTCCAGCCACTCCTGAATCATTGCGGTCGACGCCTCAGTGTTTCCGGTCAGTTGCCTAGCCCGTACAGCCAACTGCGAAACAGTGTACGCATCCATATGTCTCACATCGGGGCGCAACGCCTCCAGCTCGGCAATAAGGTCTTCCAAGCAGAGGTCAGAGTGCCAGTCGTAATGCAACTGGAATTGCTGGACGCGCTTGCGGACGATCAACGTCTTATCATGGTCGATGTACCGCTGGACGATTGCTTGCACTGCCCAGCTGTCCATCATTCCGGAGGTAAGGAAGTCAACCACTAGTCTTTCGTATCCATCCGAGTCCCGGATACCCAGCTTGTGCAGAAGGTTGCACCACGCTTTCTGCTCATTATCCTCAGCGCTTGCAGCTTCTCCTTTCTGCTGCTTGATCAAGATTCTCGTCAGTGTCGCGGTGGGGCTGAACTTAAGGACAAAATCAACGCCAGGGCCATTCTCCAGCGCCTTAAAGTGAATAGCACTGAGCAGCACTGTGGAAGGGATCACGCGCTCCAGCACAACGACTGGAAGCTGCGTCCAGGCGCCTAGAATCCGGTTCGATACGCCAATGATCTTCCGGATAACCCTAATATTGGTGATGCCACAAAGCTCAATGGCAGGCTTGAGCTGATCAGCCCATGCGGTCGAGGTGTATTGGACTGCGATGTCGAACGCCTCAGCCGGCGTCGTCTCCAACCGAAGCTCCTGGTCGATGACTTTCTCTCGAAACTGCTCCCAGATAACCTTGTCATTGAGTTTGTCGCTGTTGAGCACAAGCAGCATCCGGCATTTGTGACTCTGGACGCACTCGTCAATAAAACCGAGCACCTCATCAATCGCAAGCTTTTCGTGCTTACGCTCAATGTCATCGATGACAATGAAGCGACCTTTCAAGAAAAGAGGAGCAACCAGGAGCCCCAGCTCATCAAGCGCCGAAAATCCCGAGTGAAATGAGCGCAGCAGTTTTTTCGCGCCCGCGACAATCGTGGTGGCCCTGGCCGCGGCGGCGCTATTTTCTTTCAGCGTAGGCGCTATCGCCTGCACAACCCTAAGCTTGAGCTCGCTAATCGAACTGACGCCGAACAGGGAAATGGAGATCGATTCCTGTACCTGCTTATCCTGAGTGTTTTCACAGATGTTGCGCCACATGTGGGTCTTGCCCGTTCCCCACTTCCCGGACAACGCAATCACCTTGTTCTGCGGATCGGCAATGAGTTCAACCAGACCCTCTCTACACCTTGACAGCATTATCTAACCCCTATTGCCTAAATTTGTGAGTGGCTACAGCTCTCGCACCGCCGGTGCAGTCACCCAACCACGCCAGTGCAGGTTGCTGCCACACCCAAGCCCCCACCCGTCATGGATGGTCGCTTCTCAAACACGCACGCAATTCATCAATACTCAGGGTGTCCTTACCACGGTGTACAACCGCATGGCAGTTTGGACACAGAGGGATGAGATCCTTGATGGGATCAAGCGTGTACTCTTTACCAATTTTGCTGAGAGGTACGATGTGGTGCACGTGGATGAGGCCTTGAGCGACGGCGCCGTACACCTTTCCAAAATCGAACCCGCAGGCTGCACATGTTACTCCGTAGTGACGTATACACGCCTCACGGGCCGCAGGATTGCGCTCATAGGCGTTGACTTGGATGACGCTTACCGAGCCCTCCAGAAACAGCGCTGGCTCTCTGACTTCCTCAGGAATCATCGCCGGCGCCAGCTCATCGCACGCATACCACTTGCCACCCTCCCGGACGAGTCGCTTGGGCCTCACCTCCTGATCAAACCCCTTGATCGTCGCCGGCCCATTTCCGAGTGCATCCTGGCGCTCATCCGAATGCCGAATCGCGAAGGTGAAGAGCTGATACCCGTGCTCCTCCACCATCCTCACATGCTCCAGGCTCTGTCCGTAGCCTCGATTTCGCCGGCCGTTTTCTATTTCCCATCTGTCGCTGAGGATCAGCGCGCGGTCACCGTGCGTATTGATGTCCCAAGCGCCAAAAATGATGTGACGCTCTTGTTCGTTGACAAACGACCAGCTCCACGTCCAGTTTCTGCAAGTTGCGCCTAAAGACTGGATGAAGGCTTTGCGGTTACGGAATGTACTCAAAGGCATAGTGGTTCCTTACGCATGCCAGGTAGGCGAGGGGAGGCGGACAGCACAGGATTGACTGCGGGCGGCGGCGTCGACTGTTGACGATGTGATGGCTAACAAACCCGATCTCCCATCTGGAACAGCGCAGCCTCGATCTCTCGAAGATCCGCGAAGCGACTGCCGGCGCCAGCCCGGTTCTGCGCGGAAGCCAAAATCCAGTTCGCCCGGACATTCCAGGTGTAATGATCAAATGGGCTGTTTCGAAGCCAGGGGAATACGGCGGGGCATGGGTTTCTGTACCGCGCTTTCGAACCGTTCCCAATTAGACAGCCGAACTTAAGCGCGCTGGGCAAGGTCGCTGCTGGTTGCTTCTGATAGACCGTCCACCACTGCAGCGCCAGCCAGGCCAATGCCCCGGCGACGCGGCTATCGTAGATGATGAAGTCCTGAAGCAGCAGCGCGTAGACTTTCGTCATGCCGGAGTTGAATCTCAGCCCTACGATGTTTGATACGTCATCACCGACGGCGTGGTCGACCACGAAGTGGTTCATCAGGCTATGGAGCTGGGCATGGTTCCTGAGCAGCCATCCCTTGTTACTCCGCGACGTGTACACCCCTCCCCAATGGAGCGTCGCAGCGACAGCACCGGCCAGTTCTTGGCTCTGCGCAGAGCCCGATGCAAATGATGCCCTCAATGCACGCTGCAGGTCAGACAGTAACGCGGCGTTTGCACGGAAATCGCTGTCGGCAGCCAGCGAATTCAGTTGGGGATGAAAGTAGGGAAATCCGGGAACAGCGACTGCGAGTGGATGCTTGGATCTTGGCGGCCATTGGTATGCCGCTAGCGCGTCATGCAAATGCTGGTAGGGCATGGCTGCCGGGGCGTTGAACTGGACAGGAGCACCACCTAGCACGCAGGACAGCCAATCAGTGAATTGACTGACGTCAGGAGTAAAATATGTCGATCGGTTCATCATGAACTCAAGCAATGCAGGATCAAAAAGCCGATCATCGGCCGATGGCCTTTTGCCGTCAACGTACTCAACCGGCATCCACCCGATCTACCGATGACATTTGCCTTCACTGCTGGCGCCAAGGCTAGTCATCGTCCCAACGGTAATGATACGGTCTAGTCCGCACGTTTCACTTTGCTTGAACATTCAGGAGGGATCCTTGATACGCAACGGACGCCGCAAGCGAGCTCGCGAAAACATCCAGCGGATGATCACCAAGATCAATCGGGGCGAGGCGCAGCGCCTGGTCGGCTCTAGCTTGCCAACGTCCCCCCGCAGGTTTTTCCTGACCTCACGCTTTCTCTCCAAGGCAATTTCTTCAGTGCTAAGCGCGCTCAGGATGCCCAGGCGATCACCTCTGTGCTGATGATCTTTGCCCCCCCATGTTGATTCGACAGGCCTTTAGCGATGTCCAGCAGCAACGAAAACCGTAAACACATGGACGCAGCTCTGAACGCTCATCTGGTGCCCGTTCTCCGAGGCCTCGGATTCAAAGGCTCACTGCCTAATTTTCGCCGCATCACGGCGCACCAGGTCGATCTCCTGTCCGTTCAGCATGACAAATGGGGAGGAGGCTTTGTCATTGAGGTAGCGGTAAGCCCACCCGAAGGAGTGGTGATGGCCTGGGGCAAATCAGTTCCAGCCAACAAGGTCTTGCCCAAGCACCTGCATCCGAACAGGCGGATGCGGTTGGGGCCAAAGGCCTTGTGTGACCTTTGGTTCAGGTATGACACCCAAGGCGATGATAAGGGCCGATTCACGGACGTCGCACGGGAGGTGCTCCCATATTTGACCAGCGCAGCCCTTGAGTACTGGGGAAAGGGCTGTCAGCCACACCCAGGGAGTACGGATGTACTCCTGTCGCTTTGATAGTTGATCGGCGACGTTTTGCCCAGCACGTCGCATTGCGCTTTGAGGGCAGGACAGGTGTTATTGGAGGAGGGGCAAAGCGGGCACTTTGAGCATTACGACATCAAAGCAAGGAGGTTCCATGAAGAACTTAGCAATGGCCGTGATCATTCGTGACGGGCTTGTGTTGATCCAGCATCGCTGGCGCCGAGAGGGCTGGGTGTATGAGTTTCCGGGAGGGGCCGTCGATGCAGGCGAGTCGGCAGAGGCCGCTGCGGTGAGGGAGCTGCAGGAAGAGACGGGACTGACGGGCTGCAACCTCGTGGATCGCGTGAGCGCTGTTAACGATTATGGAGGCGTCGTCGATTTCATCGTGATGCGCCTGGCAACGGCTGAAGAGCCGCGGATGACCGATGATGCGCGCCGGCAGACCTTTCACTGGATGCCTGCAACCAGCATTCCCTTATCCACGTTCGCGAAGGCAGACGTGCTTTTCATAAGTGACTATTTGCCACGATATACCGGCGATGCGCAGACCACGAGCGGCATTGCGCTCCTCGAAGGCTAGCGTGGGTTGGCGGTGATACATAAGGGATAGATGTCAGTGCTCACCACGATAATGAGCACTGACGGAGTTCGGCACTTCCTGCACCGAGAGTCACCCTGACCCCTTCAGCCTTAGCGGCCTTTCTCAGGTTTGACATACGCTTGATCGGAATAGCCAGTTGGGGTGCGAACCACTTGGCGTACGATCACGTCCCGGTTCCCGATTTGGGCGATGTAGTTAATCCGGTCAAGCTTGTGGGTCTTAGCACACTCGATGATCATCCCCGAGATATCGTTGACCATTTTTCGGACATCAGATGAATCGATATAGCTGAGGTGTAGATATTGAGCCGCCCAGACAGTATCGACACCCTCCAGCTTTCTCCAATTTTTTTGCTCAATCATTTCATAGACGTCATCTCGCACGTGCTGAGCATCTTTGAGATCAAGCGATAGGGTTGCGTAAGTCATCTGCAGCGCCTCTATTCCGCTTCACTGCGACGCGCAGTGAAGTCGCCATCATCATCTCAGTAGGCGAATTTGATGTGCCACTCGATTTTGCGCTGCATAGCAACATCGACCTCTCGCCAAGACAGTTTTGCCAGCACCGCCTCAATGCCCGCGCGAGAGGACAATTTGATCTAGACACGATCGCACCAGCAGATATCATTGCGCCACACAGATGGAAGTGGCCTTATGACATCAAGCGAATCGATAACGCCCCAGGGCTGCGTCCTCAAGAAAACCCAGCTTGGCCTCAGCGCCAACCTGCTGCGTGCGATGCAAGTTTCTGGCGTCACCTCAACCGGTGAACCCAAGAAACTCAGCCAAAAAGAACTGGCGAAACAGTCAGGCGTGGCCCGTTCGACGATCAGCAAATACCTCACTCAAAATTGCGAAGCAAACCCGGATCTGGAAACGCTGTGCCGGCTCGCTTCGGCACTGAACGTCTCGCCTGCATTGTTGCTGATGAGCGAAGAAGACTGGCACCAGCTGGCGCGAGGGCTTCTGGAAGTTGGGTACGTCAAGAACAATGAGTCCATCAACGCCATGGTTGACGAGTTGAGTAGCCAGGAGAACAACCGGCCGCTGACCCGAGCTGCGACCGTCCTGCGCATGGCGAAATACGTTGGTGTAAACAAACACAACAACTCAGCGCTGAGTCAGAAGATGCAACAGGGCATCCTGGCAACCGCCGCCATGCCCATGCACCCCGATTTCGAACAAGGCATCTACACCCACCTCTTGCCGCTCTGCATCGTCATGGGCGCTCGAATTATTAATCAAGAGAACCATTGATGAATCTAGAAGACGTCCTCTCAACGACCAGCATTGAAGCCCTGCTTTCCATATCGGACGTGGAGGACATCAGCGCCTTGGTGGACTACCTCACCGATAATGGGGAAGGCCGCCTGGCCCTGGATGGCGACATCTGCAGACGGTTGATCGCCGCTCGTGATGCGGGTCACTACTCCCAGGGCGACTACAAGCTTATCGCCAAGGAAATTAGGCTGTTCGGTGGCAACTCCTTGTTGAACCTGTTCCGCAAGGACGGTGTGCCCTACGACGAAATCGTCCGGGACGTAGCCAAGCACCTCAAGGTCAATTTCGGCAACGATTCGATCAGCGTCATCGAGCAGGAAATCCTCGGCAAGATTCTTTCCCGTGCGTTCGAGGACATGTCAGAGGAGGAGCGTCGGGCAATCCTGGAGGAGTTAGGCGTCGTCAACTTCTCAACAGCGGGCCCTGCGGCGGCCATTGCTACCATTTGCGCAGCCAAGGCAGGAGGATTTGCAACTTTCAAGATAGCCACAATCGTTGCCAACGCCATCGCTAAGGCGCTGATCGGCAAGGGGCTCACCTTTGCTGTAAATGGTCAGATCATGCGCAGCGTCAGCGTCGCGATCGGCCCGATCGGCTGGGCAATCACCGCGCTCTGGACTGCCGCTGACCTGGCTAGCCCGGCATACCGAGTCACGGTGCCCTGCATTGTGCAACTGGCCTACATGCGCCAGAAAGCGATCATGGCGCGTAGTACGACCGCCTGCACCCAATGCCAGCACCCAATTGGCAATGCCGCCCGTTTTTGCTCCGAATGCGGTGCGCCCGCACCGGTCTGATTGAAGCAAACCGCACGGCGCTGCCTCCCTCGCGTAGCGTAACTGCACGAGGGAGGCGATCTCCCGCTCACTTAAACAAGGCTGGCGCATGCCCAAGGTTGAACTGTTCACCGAATGGCGTAAAAAGCTCTCTTTCGAGCTCACGAACGAGGAGCTTTTGAAACTCAGGATGCTGGTACACACCAGGACTACAGCCCCGGTCGTTTTGGGGGCAAACGCCTTCAAGATGGGCGCTGGCTACCTTAGCTTTGGGAGCACCAACCCCGAAACTGCCGGCGATTACTGCATTGCCATGACACCCGGCGAAATCATCGCCGCGATCGACAACGCCCTAAGATAAACCCTCAATCTGTGCAGCAACGACTTTCTAACCCGCGCAGGGCAGGTACCGCTCCCCTAATCCGGCTCCTCCTCCAGCTGTGTCTGCGTCTCTTCCAATGCCGTTGACCCTGGCAGCGGCGCAACCGATGTCGACGCAGGAACAAGCTCTGCGGCGGTCAAGGCAATATAGAGCGGCCATGCGTAGGCATACGATACCTTCGCATCGAGCACGACCGATTTGAGGGGGCGCTCAGCCTGGAGTTTGGCTCTGAATAAGCGATTGGCAAGACTGAAGCACGCAAGGCGTGCTGGCGCATGATGACGCGCTGGGTACTAACCGAAGGAGCAGGCGATGATCGATACACAGTTGCTGATTCAGGTAATTGCTCGGCTGGACAACAGTCAAACGGCGATCCAAGCGGCTCTTGAAGAGCTGGCGCTCTGGGTCGCTCAGCAAGGTGCTGCGCAAGTCGCTGGGAATATCTCGGCAACGGTAGAGGCCCTTAACGAAAATGCGCAGTTTATTGCCCAGGGCATTGCACAGCTCACCGTTGCGGCCGGGGTAGGTGAGTGGGGGAAGGGCAACCCCGGCGACGCTTAGTCCAAGTCGTCAGCGAGCATCCAGCCCTACAGAGCAGCTACGAGACCCGCTGAGCTAAAACCTTGAAATGCCCATATGTTGTGCTAAAAATAAATCATAGACACTATATGCGGTGAAAGCATGGATATGAGCCAGGTTGAGGTAGAAGCGTCTGAGCTGTTACGCCGCATCTGGCGTGACCGATATTATCTGTGGGGCAATCGGGATATCACACCGCTTGAGGCCCGGGATCCGCGGATGGCTGCTGTCGCCTGCGGCTTTGATTATCAGGAGTATCCGAATCTTGGCGACCCCAAGTTTATCCAAGGTGGTGTTGGGCCCAAAATCGCCGGTTTGATTGATCGCCAAGCGAATCGGATCGCTGTATCTCAGGAGTTCTCGCCCGCGGTGAAGCTCTTCACAGGTGCCCACGAAATCGGTCATCTGGTGCTGCACAAAGGTGAAGTGATGCATCGCGACCGCGCCCTGGACGGCCGGCCACTGCCCGGCATTCGTGAACCTGAGGAGCGAGAAGCAGATTTCTTCGCGGCCTGTTTTTTGATGCCTGCCAAGCTCTTGATTGACCGTTTCGGGAAGCAGTTTTTCTGCAAGGATCAACTGCACTTCGACGACACAGTTGCGTATCACGTGGACGCCAACAATATCGAAGGGCTGCTGGATGCGTCAGTCGACTCGTTGGAGCGGGAGCTAGCCCTCGCGCGGTGCCAACGTTTCAACAATGTGCGCATTGTCTCGCTATCGGAGCAGTTTGGAGTGTCAGACTCCGCAATGGCATTGCGGCTCAAGGAGCTTGAGTTGGTGCGGTGGCCATAGCTATCCCCAACCCTCCGTTTCCCTGGAAAGGGACGGGTATGGGGCTTGGCCTGGAAGAGATATTTCCGTAACCGCCATTCATGCACATTGCAGGAATAGGCAGTAGGGTTGAAGCGCGCGCGTCAGTCCTCGCTTTAAACACGATGCTCTCCTGACAGTCTCTGCCAATGCTAAGGCTTTGGCGTCTGAGGTCTCCTGCAGTGGATTGAGCTACGGCCCGCTTGTAGGCTTCACTGCGGGCAAACACCACTACAGCCAGCAACCTTAGCCGCATCATTTCATGCGAGTAAGACGCCGCTGATGATGATCCTCCTGGCCGGGTGTAAGCTGGATGGGGTGTGCTCCTAACTACGTGAAGCGCGGAAGGATTTTACGCATGACTACCATGCCACCTGACCACCAGGCCCGTTATCTTGAAGTGCTCGACGCAGCACAACGCCTTTATGAGGGCGACCCTGAAGCAGCGCAGCGTTGGATGAAATGTCCGCGCCGAGCGTTTGGCGGAAAGGCGCCTGCCAGCATGATCACAACTAGAATTGAAACTGACACGGTTATCGATTTTGCCAGACGAGTTGAGCACGGATTCGGGGCGTGACTAGGCGTGGATGGCACCTTGAGCTACATCAGATGTCGGGCAAGTTGCCCATGGGGATGACGCTCACGGCGAGCGCTTTAGTAAGCCACGTAGATCCCCGCTAATTGCTGTGACTGCCTAGGCATCGCTCAGCATCTTTTCCAACTGCGAGTGCTCCCAGGTACTCATAAGCTCTATAGGATCGGTGCTGTACGACCGCATCGAATCGAAAACGTAGGCGCGGCCGTCTGGGCACAGCTGTCGCAGTAATCCAGCGTGTCGAAGTCGTTATAGAGCGTGAGCACCCAGCCATCGCTCTCTATGGTCATCAAGCCACAGTAGATCTCAACCCACGACTGCTGACCAATGCGCCGAATGGTTCGAACCACTAGGGCAATGTCGCGCAGGGTTTGATAGGCCTCGCCGGCGGTTAGTGGTTTTGCTGCCAAACGAAAGGGGGCTTTGGGCCTGCTCGTACCTGGCCTGGGTCGACAGCATGGTAAATGAAACTTGGTGTCCTCGGCGTGTTACGCCGGCTTCCATTTGGTAGCCTTCTGCTTTTTGGGAACATACTCATGACAGCACACTCAAAACTCACCGCGCGCTATGGTACGCCTGAAATTTCGCCGCTCACTCAATGCAATGAAATCGTCGAGCAACTCCTCGATCACCGGAGTGTCCGCGCCTTCTCTGACCGATCTCTGCCTGAGGGTACCATCGAGACTTTGATCGCAGCCGCTCAGTCTGCGTCTACGTCCTCAAATCTGCAGGTCTGGAGCGTCGTAGCTGTTCAAGATGTCGATCGTAAAAAGCGTCTGTCCGGCTTGGCCGGCAATCAGGCTTACATCCATCAAGCACCGCTCTTCCTTGTCTGGCTTGCAGACCTGTCCCGGGTATCGCGCATCGCGGAGCAGCAGGGAGTGGAACTGGAAGCGCTCCCTTACCTGGAAAGCTTACTGCTCGGCACAATCGACGCAGCGCTGGCGGCGCAAAATGCCGTCGTTGCCTTAGAGTCGCTGGGGCTTGGCAGCGTGTACATCGGTGGTATTCGTAACGACATCGAAGGAGTTGCTATGGAGCTCGGACTACCTCCGCAGGTATATCCCGTCTTTGGACTGTGCGTCGGCCATCCATCTCCTGACCGACCTGCGAAGGTTAAGCCGCGGCTACCCCAACAGGCCGTGCTGCACCACGAAACCTACTCGACCATCGGCGAGGAAGGCGCTCTAGCCGAGTACGATGAGCGACTCGGCGAGTTCTATCAGCGCGAAGGGATGAAGGCTGCAGGCTGGTCTGAGCAAGTGGTCAGCAGGTTGCGCAGCGTGTCGAACCTGCATGGGCGTGAAGAGCTTCTGGAGAGTTTGGCGCGGATGGGCTTTGGGTTGCGCTGATACGTAACCTGCCCGTGATCGCTCGCAGCACAGAAGCAAGCTACCAGCTACCGTTCATTAGAGACCGACATGTCCTTTACTCACGCTCATCAAGCAGCCATGGCGCAGCAGCGCAACAGGGGGCGATGCCTCCATCACGACAATGGTGCACGCTGCGACACAATTATCTCTGCGCATTCCATCCAGAAAGGCGGCCAGCTCAATCTGATCGCAGAAGAGGGTCACGTCTACCGCCTTACCGGGGATCTCACTACGTTGAGAGCCTCCGGGGGTAAACCGCAGCTGAAGAAGGTGGGAATCAACAAGGTTTCCACCTTCCGTGGCATGTGCAAACACCACGACAATAGCCTGTTCGCCCCTATCGATGACCGGCCACTGACATTCGATCCTGAGCAGATAGCTCTCTACGCTTACCGCAGCATTTGTCGTGAGTATTTTGTTAAGGAAAACTCCGCACGCTCCATGGCAGCGATGATCGACCACCCTGACTTACCTCAGGCAAATCGCCAGTTGTTGTTAGATATTGCCCAGGGGGTGGCATCTGGCTTACAACAACTCCAGCAACACAAACTCATCTACGGCGCAGCCATCTCCGAAACAGCTTTTGCAGAGTTTCGATTCGTCGCATTCCAATCAAGCTCTCCTTGCCCAATACAAGCATCAGCACTGCTTTTCCCAGATTATGATTTTCTTGGTCGTAAACTTCAGGACTTGGGGCCAGAGACTGGGGCACTCGATTTACTGACATTCTTTACCGCTCCCACAGATGGCGGTTGGGCCTATGTGCTCGCCTGGCATGAGTCAAGCGACGACTCCTGTCAGTGGATGCGTGAGTCTCTGCGGGATGGGTATCGCCAGGGTGCAAAGCTTGAGGATATGCTGATGCGGCTTTTACTGGCCTGTGAGAACCATGCCATCCGTATCTCCTGGTGGGATAAACTGACCCCGTCGGCCCAGGATGCTGCACTTGCCGCATTGTCGGTCGGAACTGATCCAAGGGTGGAAACGCCGCCAGACTATCTGGCCCGTGGCTGTGAAGGCTTGGCAGATTGGACATTTGAATCTGTCCGGGACGGGGCGGAAGGTTTAGGAGTGTCATGATCGGTAACGTTCTCTCTGGCGACCTCATTGCCGACGACCGAGATTTAGCAGCCTGTTAAGTTAAGCATCGCTAGAACGAAGCAAGGCAGAGAGCAATCGACTCGCAGATCATTTTTCGATTATTGCCGCTCCATTTATGACCGACTTGACCAAAGTATATGGTAAGTGGAGCGCGCAGGCCGGAGGCGAGAGGATGGAGAGGCGGGGCAGACACCCGCAGGGTGACTTAATTCACGACCCGGATTTGGATAACTCAAAGGATACTTAAATGAATTCAAAACAGAGCTTCACCCTCAAGCTTTACACGCACTATGGAAAATGGGCGCCGTTTACCCTGAATGTGGAAGAACTCCTCCAATTGAAGGAATTCGTGCTCCTCACCTCAACGAAAATCATCCGATTAGGCAGTCAACACTTCCATATACAAAGCTGTCGTTTATCGTTCGGGTCTGAGCGCGAGCCAACGGCGTATGGAATTGAAATGGAGCCAGAAGAAATTATCACGCAAATCAACGAATGCCTCGCAACTGCATAAAGATTCAGTGTAAAGAACAGCCTAGCGAAATAATCAAGCACGAGATATTCAACCGCGCATCTCGACGACCGATCACCGTCTTAGCTCTCGAAGCACTGATTGAGCCTAAACCGACCTCCACGCTTGTAGCATCGATCATCGCTGGCGCGGCTCGCAGGAGATCGGCTGCGCGAGCCAAAGCATCCCATGGGCCGTTGCCTCTAAATGAATTGTCACTTAGTCTGAATTATCATAATCAAAAGCGTAAAATGGCATAAAGCGCATTCTAAATTTTCATCACTAGTATCTTTCAAGCCCCTGCCAAGAAAAATACCAATTAAGCTCGGCAAAATATCGGGAGTAGGTAAATGCCGCTGTAGAGCGACGCATGTCACGATCACTCACTGGGTATACTTGGTATACTTATCCAATCAATTTGCAATGCATTCCATTTTCGATGATTTAACCCTAATCCTCGCTAGTCCAATCAGGCCGCACACAACGACCACTTATTTGACAGGCTATTCGTGAGAGCTAAGCTCACCTCACCGCACGCCTTTACCGTAAGCATACCGCTTAGTTGAGTGGCGAATTCGGAATACAGGTTTGATCCACAGCATTTTTTGGCACAGCAAACCACTGCAACATTAAACCTAATCATATCCTCCGTGAGAGCACCATCATGACTGCTGCTAGTACAAATGAGCGCACTACAAGCGATTACTTCACTTTGCCAGAAGTCCGCTTGAGTGGGGCCATTGAGTTTGAGCCTCCCAAAATGGCAAACGTAAAGCTTGTGATGGATGTGGGCAACGGCAAGATCGTAGGGGCAACAATTGTTCCTCGTGACCTAGGATGTCGGAAATTTACTGGCAAAGTGCCCTCGCAAATGGGAGGGCGTATTGAGGTAGCTGGTTACCGTCTGATGCGACTATTCACACAAAGTCTTCACCACAGCCATTCTTCGGTTAAGACGGTTGCCTCTCAGCAGATAATTGTCTTGACGCCAGAGCAAGCCCAGTATCGGCTTAATGTTGCGATCAACACCTATAATTCAACTCTCAAAAAGTCCTTTTGACGCTAACACAAGGTGCTCCATCAAACAGCCCAACTGGGCGACGGGCAGACCTGCTCGGCCAGGACAATGACTGCGAGCCCTCGTTCAGAAATTAACGACGATTTATCCCGCTTCAGGTGCACTCACGCGCCGCATGCCATATCCTTGAGCGATGCATCTACTTTCGAGCAGTGATTTGAACGATGGGTTTTGAGAAATTAGCTGAACTACGTGACCGTCTGCAGGCTGAAGCAAAGCAGACGACGGCCGATACTGTGATACATCCCAAACGGAAGTCCTCCCCAGAAGGAGGGCCTCGCGTTCAAGATCCGGCGGTGGAAGCGATCTGGCGACTGCAGAAGCATTTTCCATTGGCTTTCCCAGTGAACCCTGCCCCCAAAGTACCGCTGAAAGAGGGCATAATCAAAGACGCTGAGAGGCACCTGGAATTGCTCGGAATAACCCAAGAGCAGCTCAAGCTCGCTATCTCGACCTGGTGTCAAGGAACTCGATATTGGGCAAGCATGGTTGTGAATGCACCCCGCGTGGACTTAAACGGCCAAGCAGTTGGTGCCGTCACGACTTCTCAGGCCATGCACGCGAAGCGGCAAGCACGCCAACGCGGTCGAGATCGACGAAATCCTAAACCGAGAAAAGCACCTGTTCTGGCTCCGGTTGCCGATGCTGCGATGGAGCACAGCACGGACTGAGGACTCGGGCCTCATGCCCCACAACATCAGGACGCTAAATGACGCCTATTTTGTTAATCCAAAATTTCGCAGTAGGCGTCAGTTATCGTGCCTCGCGTCCCGGCTAAAGCGCTGAAGGCGTTGGCATTTGATGGCCCATTGCCTGTATAACTCCCCCATCGGCAAATTGCAGGCGAGGGAGAGCCCAGTGTTTTTAAACGATCAGGAAACCGCAACGGACTTGCTGTACTACAGCGCGATCTCCAAGACGGTTGTGAAGCTAATCAAGAAGACCCCTGGCACTCCCATCACCATTGGGGTACACGGGGACTGGGGCGCTGGCAAATCTAGCGTCCTGCGCATGACTCAGGACGAGCTCAAAATCAACGAACGTGTCTGCTGCATCTGGTTCAACGGGTGGACGTTCGAAGGGTTCGAAGACGCCAAAACGGTGGTGATCGAGACCATCGTCGATGAGTTGAAGCGTGCCAAACCTGGGTCGACGAAAGTCGCTGCTGCAGCAGCAAAGGTGCTCAAGCGTGTTGACTGGCTAAAGGTCGCCCGCAAAGCAGGCGGTTTCGCGTTCACCGCCATGACCGGCATCCCTACGATGGAGCAGTTGAAGGGAATGTATGAGTTGGCCTCGTCCGTGCTTGCCAACCCAGCGGATCATTTGAACAAGGATGATTTAAGGGGGGCCGCCGAGAAGATCGGCGACTTCTTGAAAGAAGGCGGTAACGAGTCCGAGAAGCTGCCGGAACACATCCATAAATTCCGGGAAGAATTCAAAGAGCTGCTAGACGCCGCCGACATTGATCAGTTGGTTGTCATAGTGGATGACCTTGATCGGTGCCTGCCGAAAACGGCCATCGAAACCCTGGAAGCGATCCGTCTGTTCCTGTTTGTTGAGCGTACCGCGTTCGTCATCGGTGCTGACGAAGCCATGATCGAATATGCGGTGCGTGAGCATTTCCCTGATCTTCCACAGAGCTCTGGCCCTGCCAACTACGCCCGCAACTACCTTGAGAAGCTGATCCAGGTACCGTTCCGGATCCCGGCGCTTGGTCTGGCCGAAACACGGGTCTACATCACCTTGCTGCAGCTTGAAAATGCTTTGGGTACCGATAATCCGAAGTTTCAGGCATTGCTGGACGTGGCCCGAGAGGACATGAAGCGGCCATGGAAGAGTAAAGGGCTTGAGCGCAACGTCGTGCAGACGGCTATGGGGGGCACGCTTACCGAGGAAGTCAGCCAGGCGATCACGATCAGCGCTCATGTAACCAAGATCTTGAGCGAGGGCACGCGCGGCAACCCCCGTCAGATAAAGCGATTCCTAAACTCCATGATGCTCCGCCAAGCGATCGCGGAGGAACGTGGGTTCGGCAATGAGATTAGCCGGCCAGTCCTGGCGAAAATCATGCTGGCTGAGCGCTTCTACAGCGATTTCTACGAGCAAGTGGCAAGGCTCGCGTCCTTGGCGCAGGACGGTACGCCAGAAGCTTTGACGGGGCTCGAAAAGCGGGCCAGAGCCGCGATCCAGGGCGTTGAGGAGGACGAGCAGGAAAAGCCCGAGCGGAACGCTAAATCTAAGGTGGCCGTTGCTATCGGCGCTGAGCTTCAGCAATGGCTGAAAAGTGACTGGGCACTCAATTGGGCAAGAATCGACCCACCACTCGCAGGTGTTGATCTTAGACCCTACGTATTTGTCACACGCGACAAGCGAAGCTCTCTTGCAGGTTTTGTGGCGACTAGCCAGCTCGAGGCACTGGTGGAAAAACTCATGGGGCCTCGTATGAAGTTGAAGAGCGCAGCGGTGCTCAGCAGTATGCGCGAGCTCTCTGCCCAAGACGCGGAGGAGGTCTTCGACGCGATCCGAGACCGCATTCTCCAAGGGGATTCATTCGACAAAAAGCCCGATGGCGTTGACGGTTTGGTCGGCTTGGTCAAAGAGCAATCACGACTTCAGAACCGATTGCTCGAGTTTATTCGGGGGCTGCCTGTCGAACGGCTTGCTGGCTGGGCCGCTTCGTCTTGGGGCGAATGTCTGATCGATCCAGACGCCAACTCCGCGTTCTACAAGGTTCTTGAAGAGTGGAGTGCACAAGTAAGCAACAAGAAACTTAAGGTAGCCGCCGAGCAAATGTTGGAGCTGGGCCCGAAACGCTAAGGAATGCAGCATGGGTACATCAAAAGGTTACGGGGGATCTGTTTCTGGACTGGTTCCGTCTTGGGTGGATGATGTGGCTCCAGCGACCACATCAGGGCAAACCAATGATCCTGGGCAGGCTTCAAGCCCTTCCGGCGATCCAAACCAACCGGGGCAGGGTGGTCAGCCAGGGCAGCGCCCCGTGGACAACAGTGGTACTGCCAAACTACAGGGTGCCCGAAGTCAGTTCACCCGATTTGCCAGAACCGGAAGCCGCAGCGCATTAGGTAAGGCGCTGTCGAGCTATGTTAGAAGCGGGACGGGCGGTGCGGGGCGAGCTGCTCGGCGCATGGGCGCGTCCCGTGCCGCGGCCGGACGCCTGCTGGGCGTAATCAGAGATGTGCAACGCTTCGGTGCTGGTGAAGTACTGCGCCGGCTGAACCTGAATGGCCTTGCTGGACGCCCGTCCTCTGAGGTCTTCATGGCCCTCGTGGAGTTCGTCTGCCCCGCCGGAGGAGCGATCGACGAAGCCGTCGCCCGCCAGGCCATGCTCGAAAGCGTAATCGCGCTCGCCGAGTCGGAGCAGACGACCTTCGGCGAAATGACGCCCGAGCAGATGAACGAGTTCTTTCTCGACTTCGTGTCGCAGTCGATCGAGGGAATGGTAATGGCCGACCTCGGTCAACGAGGCATAACTATCCCGGATGACGTTAACGCAGTCGGCGATATGCAGACCGAGCTTCACGATTTTATTACAGGTGCGACTCGAGGGCGGTTATCTGATCGACTGGAGGGATTGCCAGGGCTCACTGATCAAGACATCCAGGGCGTGATCAACCGCATCTACGAATCTGCGTTCGAAATCATTGCCGTCGCAGCGGAGGCAGCACAATGAGACACCACAGCATCATCTGCCGGCTCGGCGCTGACGATATTGACCCTATCGAGATTCAGCACCCAGGAAGTCATGAGACCGCTATCTCTTTTCTGGATGACTACCAGCGTCTGAACTTTGGGATCGGGCAAGCGATCGATCAGCTCTCGAACAAGGGGATGCGCCCCAGCGAAACTGCAATCGATCTGGCACTGGTTGCCGGAGCGCTAACGGCCGCTGACACCCGAATTTCCAGGAAGACCGAATCCCAAAATGCTTGGACGCGTGAGATTGATCTCTACGTACCCGTCGCCGATCCGGGGTTATGGACTTCCGTGTCGGCGCTGCTTGCCTCCACCTTGCATTTCTTGACGGGTGATCGATGGAGGGTTTTCTTCCGCGATAGACCTCATGGCTTGGAGGAGTTGGCACCCATCGTCGAACTCTTCAGGAGCGCCAATCCCACAAGCGTATGCTTGTTCTCAGGAGGGATGGACAGTTTCATTGGTGCTATCGACCTGTTGGCCAGAGGAGAATCACCGCTGTTGGTGAGCCACTATTGGGACTCTAATAGCACTAGCAAATATCAGGATCAATGCTTGGAGGCGCTCCAGGAGCGATACCCAGAGTCTGCGATCCACCAGATACAAGCCAGGGTCGGCTTCCCGCAGGGGCTCGTAGCAAATATCAAAGGGGAGGACACGCTGCGGGGGCGCTCATTCCTGTTCTTTGCCTTGGCGGCCTTGGCGGCGGATGCCACCGGCACAGAAATGGTCATTCACGTTCCGGAGAATGGCCTGATCTCCTTGAATGTGCCACTGGATCCTCTGCGCTTGGGAGCCCTCAGCACGCGAACAACACACCCTTATTACATGGCTCGAGTAAATGAGCTATTCGCGGGCGTTGGGCTTCGCATGCGGCTTCATAACATGTACAGCCACCGCACCAAGGGGCAGATGGCTGAACAGTGCGCTGACGGTGCGTTTTTACGCGCAAACGTCCACAAAACCATGTCATGTTCCTCACCGGGCAAAGCTCGGTATCAAAGGGATCCGACCAATCGGCAGCCCAAACACTGCGGTTTCTGCGTTCCCTGTATCATCCGGCGGGCGGCCATTGCCCATGGATGTGGCGATGATACAACCCCGTATGTCATACCCGACTTGCACGCGCATATCCTGAACACGAATAAGGCTGACGGGGCCCATGTTCGCTCATTCCAGATGGCCATTCGGCGGTTGGAGAGGGCACCACACAGTGCAAGGTTCGACATTCACATTCCAGGGCCCTTGATCGACCATCCGGACGACCTCCAGGCATATGAGCAGGTGTATGTCGACGGACTCGACGAAGTGGATCGATATTTGACCGGAGTCCGGGCGCAACCCCTATGAACGCAAAAGCGCACGATCGTCCCAACTTGGTGGATTTTCACTGTCACCTGGATCTCTACCCAAACCATGAAGCGTTGATTCATGAGTGCGATCGTGAAGGGGTAGCCACGCTTGCTGTCACTACCACACCAAAGGCCTGGGCTCGAAACCAGGAACTCGCTCAGGCCTCAAAGCATGTACGGGTCGCATTAGGTTTGCACCCCCAGTTGGTGGCTGAAAGGGAAGGAGAGCTCGCGCTGTTCGAACGCTTGCTGGAAGGGGTTCGATACGTGGGGGAGGTCGGTCTTGATGCTGGCCCCAAGTTCTACTCCAGTTTTGAGGCACAAGAGCGCGTCTTCTCCCGGATCTTATCAGCCTGCTCTGAACAGGGGGGTAAGATCCTAACGGTTCACAGCATTCGCACCGCCGCCAAAGTTCTGGGGCACATCGAGCGCCAACTTCCACCCGACCGTGGGCGAGTCGTCTTGCACTGGTTTACAGGCAGTTCAGCCGAGGCCAAGCGGGCGCTGGATCTCGGGTGCTATTTCTCCATCAACATTGAAATGCTTAAGTCTACGAAGCATCGGGCACTCGTAGCATCGCTTCCACTGGATCGTGTACTCACCGAAACCGATGGGCCATTCGTGCAGGCCAGTGGAAAGCCATTGGTTCCTCGGGATGTGCGCGATGTGGTTCAGGCAATTGCTGCACTCAAGGGGCTAGATCCTGAGCTGGTCGCCCACCAGATTGTCAGCAACCTAGGGATCCTCCTGCGCAGCTGCTAACGACTGTTGGTTTCGAAAGACTGAACGAGCACTCGTCGCGGCCAACCCCGGCTCTATTCGATTGCTGCTCCTCCAGCCATGCCCGCCTAGGCCTCAGTTCATGGCAAGCGGAGCGCGCAGGCCGCCGGCCGGAGGCGCGAGGATGGAAGCCCGCCGGGGCAAGACACCCGCAGGGTGGCTTGATTCACGACAGCCGTGCCCACAGGGCCGCGCACTTCAGCACCTAAAGCGCCTCCATCTCAATCCCCCTTGACGACAGACCGGCGAATCAAAACCCACGCTAGCTTGCCTCAGCCCTTCGCAGCCTCGAGAATGGGAACCCAGCCCAGCACTTACAGGCGCGGGATTACGCATGCCCCCGAACCAGGACTGCCATTGAGCACTGCGACAGACGAAGACATGTTAAAAGCATCGGTAGAGAAAGGCGTGCCACGCACTATCCGCGCGGTTGATACGACGGCAGATCCCAGACCTCGCACGCTACGTCCTGACCACCAAGTGCTCTTTCTCGATTACGATGGCGTATTGCACCCGGATGCTGTTTACCGCACAAAGCACGGCCTAGAGCTCCGCGCACCAGGCAAAATAATGATGCATGCTCACATCCTGTCCGATCTGTTGCAGGACTTTCCTCGAGTTCATATTGCGTTGAGTACCTCCTGGGTCAGACTGCTGGGCTATAACCGCGCGAAAGCTGCACTGCCGCCGGCGCTTCAGGCGCGCACCATAAGCGCAACATGGCACTCCCGGATGCTTCGATCTCAGATAGAGGGATACGATAGCTGGTCGCGTCACGAGCAAATACGTGCAGCTGTAACGAGAGCGGGCATCACCCGCTGGGTCGCGGTTGACGATGACCCTGACTTTAGCTGGCCCGCCACTGATACCCGTTTGGTACGTTGCGAGCCCAGGGAAGGGCTCAGCAACGAGCAAACACAAGCGGAGTTGCGGGAAAAGTTGGAGGCGCTTGTAAACAACGCGGTTTACTAACAGTCCGGGGCATCAGGTCTTGCGGTCGTCGGGATAATCATCAACCGGCAGCTGAACGATCAACCCATCGCCACTTCGCTCAGCGCGTAACTCCTCATAGTGCATGGCAAGACAGAGATAAATCAGCGCCGTGCGGGAAAGCTTGAGCACCAGGAGCGTTTTCGCGGCAAGATCATCCCGGCCAATCACAAACGCCAAGTTGTCGGCCCTGAAAGCAGAGGCTGTCCCGTTAAATGGAGAGCCATCGACCACCTTGGCGTACTTGTGCTCAAGGTGGTTGCGCAACTCGTCGAGGGCCTGGGCGTCAGGGCGAGCCACGTCTTTGAGCGCCTTGGAGTAGACATCCTGCGACACCCAGTACAACGCGCGGAACGGCAGGTTACGCGTGAATCGAAATTCATCCCGAACAACTCGTGCTGCGCCTGTCGTGTTGAACCAGATTGTTCGAAAGTTGACAACACGCTCTGGCACGCCGAGCTTCCAGTAGGCATTGATAAAATACGCAACCTTATCCAGGAGCGAGTAGGCGCTGCGGAACGCGTTCTTGAGTTGTTCCAACCCCACGCCATACAGGGAAGAGTCGTGATTCATCGCCAAGGCCAGATCCTTGTCAGCAAAATGGCCAGAACCCGCGTGCTCCCCTTGATAGAGGCAGTGGCGGGCGAAACCGTACTCCTGCTTCAGCTGGTTGTAGAACCCTAGGTTCTGTCTGAAATTCGGAGAAACTCAACTCCAGTGCCGCGAACGCTGAGATTTTGTATGATTTTCAGCCATCTATGGAAAGGAATCCTGTGATGGCTAAGCGCTACGAGATTTCGGATGAAGCATGGGATATGGTCGCGGATCTTTTCACCCCAACCCACACCAGAGGCCGACCAAGATCAAGTGATCGCCTGATGCTCGATGGCATGCTGTGGTTGTTGCGCTCAGGTGCTGCTTGGCGGGACATGCCCGAGTGTTTTGGGCCTTGGCGTACGGTTTATCACCGCTTCCGGGTTTGGCGAAACCGAGGAACCTTTGATCAGATGCTCAAGCGATTACATCTCAAACTCAACGATCAAGGTCTCATCGACCTGCAGACCTGGATGATCGATTCAACTGCTGTTCGTGCTACCCGCGCCTCATCAGGTGCAGGTAAAAAAGGGGGCCTGATGAACCCGCCGATCACGCTCTAGGCCGCAGTCGCGGCGGCCTGACAACCAAAATCCATATGCTCTGCGACGCCAACGGGATACCGTTGCGCTTCCTTCTCTCTGGCGGCCAAGCCAGCGACATCAGCTATGCCCAGCCGTTGCTTGATGATGTCCGCATCCCGACAAACCAGCGTGGTCGTCCACGCAAACGATGCAAATGGTTGCTAGCTGACAAAGGCTACGACGCTGAGGCTTTGCGCCGTTACTGCGATCGATATCGGATGCAGCCGGTCATTCCGCTGCGCTCAATGAAACGCAAGCCCAAACCCGGCTTGCCGAGACTGTTTGATCGCCCCAAGTACCGCCAACGTAACGTGATCGAGCGTATGTTCGGCTGGCTGAAAGAGAACCGCCGAATCGTGACACGCTTCGACAAGCTCGCAAAAAGTTATGGAGCGATCGTCTCGTTGGCTTGTGGCATGCGGTGTCTGCGACACCTTTTTTCAGACAGAGCCTAGGTACGTAATCCCGACTTCGGCGTTGTGATCTGGCAGCCGCAGCACGTCGTAGCAGGCGACGGGCAGGGCGCCCAGGTCATTCATGGGGTTGAGGAACAGCTGAGCATCCAGACACCGTTGCCGGTAATGCTCCTCTACCTTTGATGTTCCTAGGCTTTGATAGAACAGTTGCGAGTCATCGTCCACCCGCTCAGCCACCCACGCCTGAAAGCCCCGGAACAAGTCGATGGCTCCGGAAAAGGTAGCGCCGTCTCGACCGCCCCCACCTTCGATTGCTGACTCAAGATGGCGTCGTCCATGGACAAAAAACCAGAAGGTGTGGCCCGCGTCGTAAAGCGCGCTGCTGTAACGTATCAAGCCAGCACCCAGGTTTCCCTGCGCCATTCCCAGGATCGGATGTTCAGTCGACAGCATGATGATTTGCTATGGCCGCAACCATTTTTATCCGCAGTCGAAGGAGGATTGCACTCGTGATCTGGCCCTCGCCCGCCTCACGTTTAGAATGCCCAAGGCATTGAGAGATTGCCGACTCGGTCAGCAGTGACGAACAGCTCACAATTCCAACGGTAAATTACTGCACTTTGCGGTTTGTCGGCAAAAGGCTAAGCTACATGAAGTGCAATTTCTGGAATGATTAGAAGGGGGGCAATCATGTCAGGAGCAGAACTCGAACGACTTTTCAGTATTCTTAATGATAAATGTTCAGATAAATGTTCATTTGTTCAAAAAGAGCCCCGCGAGGTGCCAACCTACATCATTGATGATGGGCGAATTAAGTATTCGAGTGCGATTGCTAAGGCCATACTGGGCCGCCTCCAGACACTTGAAAACCCGTTGGCTCCAGACAGTGAAGAATAGCGATCGGAGGCCAGCTGGGCCTCTAAGACTAGTTGAGATGCTGCACGCCCGAATGCCTGTTTATAACGCGTGAGGCTGGGAGGGTGGCTTGATTTACGACAGCTGTGCCCGCAGGGCCGCGCACACCAGCACCTGAAGCTCCTCCATTTCAAGAACTCTTGATGACAGACCCGCGAATCAGCAACCGCGCTGGCTTGCCTCAACCCTTCGCAGCCTCGAGAATAAGATCCCAGTCTTGTTTATGGGCGCAGGGCATTACGCATGACCGCCAACCCGGACTGCCATTGAGCAACTTCTACGGATGAAAACCGCCTGATACGCTGCGATCCCCACCAGAGATGTGGTAATGAGCAAACTCAAGCGGAGAAGGCACTCCTAAACAAAGCTATGCGGCCACGTTAGCTGCCTCCTATCCATGCAGGGGCCTTCAATACCGCCAGAATCCACAGCAAGGATGCACGAGCAATGAAACCTGAGATGTCTGAGTTTTCCTATGGATTCGCCTTCACCAACGAGCTCATTCACGCCCCTGGCTCCCACGTCGTAGCAGCCCCAGAATTCCCCTCACTACAGCAGGAGGGGAAGCCTGGCGGCGGCTACGACGTAAAGATCCCGTTCGGCTCACCGCTCTTCCTCCAGTTTAAGCTCAGCCACTTCATGGCGCGCACCAACAGCAAGGAATACGCGCTGATGGGAGGAGCCTACTACCGCTGGCATCTCCACGCGTTGAAGCATTCTGCTCAGCACGATTTGTTGCTGGACTTAGAAAGCAAGGGGAACGAAGTCTATTACGTCACTCCAGCCTTCCACCAAACCGCGGAGCTGAATACGCACTACCTATCAAAAGAAATCGTCGGACGATCGGCAGGATTTCGTCCAAGCGATATCGGGGCTTTGCCCGATGATGACGATCACTACGTCGTGTTCGATAGCAGCCCGTTAGCCTACCGGTGCTCGGATGACCCAAAGCTGGTTAGATTCCAGATGATGAGTCGCTTGCTCGGCGCGCAGCAGGGTCAACGTGACTCTCGTGCCTTGGATGAAGCTGGGGTTCACGCAATCGGCGACACCATCGTCGACGCCCTTCGCCAAAGTAGAACCCGCCGTAAGCTTGTGGGGCACAAGTCTGTCGATCCGGATGATGTGGCAAGAGCCATTGATCGCGAACCAACGCTGAGGACACTGGCATTTGTTTCCCGGACAGTTTTGGACTCTGAGCTGCTCATCATCGCTCCCACGGAGCGAGCGCCCAGGAGCTGAGCTTCGCCTGGAATGACGGAGCCTGAGCCGGTTCGACATTCACATTAATCGTGACGTTGGGCCGCTGACGTGCACATATGGTCGAGATCAGGGGGAGGGCGGACAACCCTCCCAGACCAATGCAAGCACAGCACCCAGGCCTGCAGAAGTTGAAAGCCCGTCAGGGGCAAGCCACCTGCAAGGCGAACAGCCGCAACCCATAATGCCTCTTAAATATCCTGACGCAATTCGGGAAGAGGAAGGTGACAGTGACGAGACTGTCTAGATTTGGCACCCTTAGGATTTACGCCATGCCGAGATTTATTGAATTTTCTGAGGGTAAAGTAGGGACGACTCCGGCGACCTGGTAAATAGGCAAAAACACCATAAATAAATGGGTGAGGGGGCTCGCACTCAATTCAAGGCGCAGCCTTATCAGGCGAAGACTTCGACAGCATGCTCGCAGTCAGACGCCGGATGTCATCAGCCGCTTGGGCAATATCCGGGTTACCCGATGCCTTAGCCCGATCGGCAAGGCCCTCCCTGATCAAGCGCATAATACGCCAGAGACCTCTCAGGTCATGGGCGCCGGACGAGCGCTCGTTGGGAAACAAGTATGAAGCAGGCAACGGCTGGTCGGAGTCAATATTCAGGTAAACCAGGTAGCGATCAAATGCTTTTGCAAGCGCCGGCGGCAACGGCGCTGGGCTACCGGTCTTGGGATGAGGCTCCAGCCATGTGCCTTGGCTATCTCGCGTGAACTGATCGATACGCCCTGGGTTTGAAGGACTCCCCAGCACCTGCCAAAGGGGACGGGCTGAGTATCTCGCGATACTTAGGTACATCTGAATGACCCGGACGACATGCGGGCTGGTGAAGAGATCTGGGATGGTCTTGAGCATCCACTCAAGAACCTCATCTGAAATAATTCCTCTGGCGTCTGGGCGCTTGAATAACAATGATTCTGGCGTTTTCGAGGCGACGTTTGGCCGGCTTGATCTAACGTCTTTGAGGTAGAAATCCATGAACGGTTTGACACAGAGGATCTCGCGTTTCCACACGTTTTTGTCGATTTCTTGCGAAGAATCGTCGTCAGAATTGGCACCACGGGCACCTTGGAAAAGTGCCCAGTTCGGGTTGATCGGCCAATCCTGGAAATCTATAGCAAGACTGGCTAGGAAACGAGTCTGTTTGCCTGAAGAGACCCAAGCGCTAGTTGGGTTGCAAATGAAGGCCGAGTAATCCTCGAAGTCCGCGCGTGTCCAATCAAGCAGACAGCGATCGTTAACGAAGCTCCAGTTCAGCATCTTTTCCAAGCCTTGGATGCAGGTGTTGTATTGCAGCTGGGAATTCAAGGGGCTCCAGTTGTGGGCGATCCAATTGATGAACCGGTCGGCGTACCAAGTACTAATGAACGGCTGGCTTGATTGGCTGACTTCGCTCAGGCGCGCGGAGACTTCATGGTTGGCGGGGAAACCAGTAGCGCTTTTAGGGCGCCAATGGCTGTAAGGAGGAAAGATCGGGAATGGGATGAACGGCCGCGTCATGGGTGTACCCGCGAGCTAAAATCTTCGAGTGGTGCATCTACGTTTAGCAGACGTACTGGTTGCTAGCCAGTCTTCAAAGCTTCAGGTGCGGAAACGGAGGTTCTTGACAGGGCAACCTAAGGGAGAGCGTGAGAATGGTAACGCAAGGGGCTGATTTTCAATCGAACGGGGTTTTGTGCAAAACAGACCGGGAGTTAGTGGAAATGGACAGAAGAGCTCGCTGGCAAGCCAGCTCCCACAGATCACCTCAAATCCTGGCAATGCAGAGATTCGGGCGGAGCAGACCCAGATCAGTCATTTACACCCACACCCCAATACGCAATTTAACATAATATACATTATGCGTAGTCTCGTATTGTCCCAGCAGCCCAATCTCACACCCCAAGAAAGCCCCAGATCCCGCCGATGCCTATCCACACCTTGGCAACGCGCCTTACCCTAAAAGAATTCCGAATGCCCTGCGTAAATCCCTCCCGCTGCACGCACTTGCATTGATCGTTTCACTGCTTGACGCCTGCACCACCAAACCCAGCGTCATCGCCGAACAAAACGCGCTGCAGGAGAAATCTGTACGTGTATTCCTTCCTCGATGCTCGCGCTGATTTCTTCGGCGCTGGTTTCCTCAAGACGCTGCACTCACAATTCGACCAGCACGTGGCTGCCCATGGCGTGAAATCCGAACGGCTGTGGTTCGAACAATCGAGCAATCGCCCATGAGCTCGATGTGTACTCTGCAAGCGATGCCCAACGACGACGGCAGTACGGTTCGTTTACCAGTGCTTATGACGGTACTGCTGAACCGCGCCGACGAACGTCAGGGTCAGGCTACCCAACGTTTGATCATTTTCCACGCGGCGTCGGGCCGGACGGCGTGCAGATGGCTAAGCATCTGTACGACGCAACGATCGCCAGGACATTGATCGACGTGAGTACCCATAGGGTCTTGCGCAAGGTCGCTCAGACACTTGGGATAAGCCTTTTCAGGCCCCGGGTTTGATGCACGACCAACGTGCCCGGGTGGTCGATGATTTCATGGCTATGCCGTATCTACCTGTAAAACCACGATAAATAGCGCGTTCCTGGGTGAAAAGTGGCGACTTGAGCAGGGTCTTGGGTGCCACATTTTACGTAGAGGCGCGATTCCAAAGCACGGTTTGAGGCGTTTTTGCGTCGCGGCAGTGGCTGGGGAAGGACAGTATGACTTTGAGGAGGATGTAGTTGATTGCATGAAAGGGTGCAGGGAGATACCCTCCTTTCTCTGCGCTACTATCAGGATTATTAATAACTCAACTAAAGAACTATTTAGTTGAGTTATTAATTGGCTATTTTCATTAGGGCCTTTCTCTTTGCTCCACCCTGCCTTTCTGACCAGCCGCAAAGCAGGTAACGCCCCTCCTAGGCGGTTTCAGCGAACGGCGCAAGCAAGCCACAAATGCACCGTGCTATGGTATCGGGCGTTTCAGACCCTGACACAAGGAGCAGCAATGAGCCTGGAAACCGTCAAAGCCTTCCTGGCGGCCAACGCCCCCGATTTGTCCGTGATCGAGCTTGCCGAAAGCACCGCCACCGTGGCCCTGGCGGCGACGGCGCACAATGTCGAGCCTGGCCAGATCGCCAAGTCCCTGTCGTTGCGCGTGAACGACCAGGTCATCCTGATCGTCACCCGTGGCGATGCACGCCTGGACAACAAAAAGTTCAAGGCGCAGTTCGGGGTCAAGGCCAAGATGCTCGATGCCGCTGAGGTCGTGACCCACACCAGTCACCCGGTAGGTGGCGTGTGCCCGTTCGGCTTGCCCCAGGCGGTTGCGGTGTATTGTGATGTGTCGTTGCAGGCATTCGATGAGGTGTTGCCCGCCGGCGGCGCCATCAATGCCGCGGTGCGGCTGTGCCCCCAGCGCATGGCCAATCTGGTGAATGCCCAATGGATCGATGTGGCCCAGGCCTGAATCCTCCCTATAAAAAGAGAAACCCATGCGACCCTTTGCAAGCCCTTCCCCCCTGGCCAACCTGCGCGGCTTCGAGCTGCCGGCCGAGGCGATCACCACCCTGCCCGGCCCGGCCGATTACCGGCGTTGCCTGCTTGAACGCATCGCCACCGCCCAGCGGCGCATCACCTTGGTAGCGTTGTACCTGCAGGAGGACGAGGCCGGCCAGGAAATCCTCGACGCCCTGTATGCCGCCAAGGCTGCTCGGCCGCAGTTGGAAGTCATTGTCGCGGTGGACTGGTTCCGGGCACAGCGCGGGTTGATCGGTGCGGGCAAGCAGCCCGGCAACGCGGCCTGGTACCAGGCGGAGCGGCTCAAGTACCACGGCAGTGAAATCAAGGTCTATGGCGTGCCGATCCAGACACGCGAGCTGTTCGGTGTGCTGCACCTCAAGGGCCACGTGATCGATGACTGCGTGATCTACAGCGGGGCCAGCATCAATAACGTGTACCTGCAACGGTTCGACAAGTACCGTCTGGACCGCTATCACGTGCTGGACAACGCCGCCTTGGCTGATGCCATGCAGGCACTGGTGACCGCTACCCTGCTGGACCCCAAGGCGTGTCACCGCCTGGATGTGCCGGCCCCGGGCAAGTCGCGGGCGCTGAACAAGGCCATCCGTGGCTTCCGCAACCAGCTCAAGCGCGCCGCCTACGACACCCGCGCCGGCACCACGCAGGCCGACCGTTTGCGGGTGATTCCGCTGGTGGGCGTGGGCCGCAACAATCCGCTCAACCGCACGGTGCTGAGCCTGGTCGCCGAGTGTCAGCAGCAGTTGGTGCTGTGCACGCCGTACTTCAACCTGCCGCCGGTGCTGGCCCGCGAAATCGGACGGGCGCTTAAGCGCGGGGTCAACGTGCGCATCATTACCGGCGACAAGACGGCCAACGATTTCTACACCGCCCCGGGCGAGCGCTTCAGTGTCAGCTCGGTGCTGCCCTATGTGTATGAAAACAACCTGCGCCGCTTCGCCCACGCCCATCAAGCCGCCATCGACAGCGGCCAGTTGCAGCTGGATGTATGGAAGCATGGCGAACACAGCTTCCACCTCAAAGGCGTGTGGGTGGACCAGCGCTACACCCTGTTGACTGGCAACAACCTGAACCCGCGCGGCTTCCGGTTGGACCTGGAGAACGGTTTGTTGATTGATGACCCGCAAGGCGTCTGGTCGGGGCCGCGTCAGGAGGAATTGCAGCACTTGGCGGCGAATACCACGCGCATCAGCCGATTCAGCACGCTGCAGACGCCGGAAGAGTACCCGCTCAAGGTGCGCACGTTCCTGCGCCGCATCAAGCGGGCTCGCGTGGGGCGCCTGGTCAACTACTTGCTCTGATGGCGGCCTGGGCGCTGGCCAGCAGGCCGGCGCCCGCCTACGCTTTGCTTTTCACTGACTGCCCGGGTAAAGCGCCATGACACGATTGACCGCCAAGGATTTCGCCCCCGAACTGCTGGAACTGTACGACTACTATGTGCACGGCAAGATCAACCGTCGCCAGTTTATTGACCGTGCCGGCCAGTTCGCCCTGGGCGGGCTGACCGCCTCGGCGCTGCTGGCGTCACTGAGCCCCAATTACGCCCTGGCCGAGCAGGTGTCGTTCACCGACCCGGATATCGTTGCGGAGTACGTCACCTACCCCTCCCCCAAAGGCAACGGCACCGTGCGCGCCTACCGGGTGCGCCCGGCCAAGGCGGCCGGCAAGGTACCGGGCGTGGTGGTGGTGCATGAAAATCGTGGGTTGAATCCTTACATCGAAGACGTCGCGCGCCGGGTGGCCAAGGCGGGTTTCATCGCCCTGGCGCCCGATGGCCTGACCTCAGTGGGCGGCTACCCCGGCAATGATGACGAAGGTCGCGAGTTGCAGCAGAAAGTCGATCCGCAAAAGCTGATGAACGACTTCTTCGCCGCCATCGAGTGGCTGATGAAAGACCCGGCGACCACGGGCAAGGTGGGCATCACCGGGTTCTGCTACGGCGGTGGGGTGTGCAACGCCGCGGCTGTCGCCTACCCGGAACTGGCGGCGGCAGTACCCTTCTATGGCCGCCAACCCAAGGCCGAGGACGTGGCGCACATCAAGGCACCGCTGTTGCTGCATTACGCAGAGCTGGATAAGCCCATCACCGATGGCTGGCCGGCCTACGAACAAGCCTTGAAGGCGGCGGGCAAAACCTACCAGGGACACGTGTACGCCGGGGTCAACCACGGCTTCCACAATGACTCGACCCCGCGTTACGACGAGCCGGCGGCCAAGCTGGCCTGGCAGCGGACCCTGGAATGGTTCCACCGCTACCTGGCCTGAACCGATCGGTCTAAAGCTCTACTTGCGGGCCACTCGATAGCGAATGCAGCCGTCGTAGAAGGTGTCCCGCACCACCGCTGGCTTGGCGCGCGTGGCATTGTCGAAGGTCTGCTCGGTAATGCCCAGGGCCATCATGCGCATCCAGCCCTTGTCGAACTTCATGGTGTGGATCTTTTCCCGGGCGGCATAGCGCGATACGCCGGCCAGCTTGAGTTCCTGGGCGCGGGCCGCCGTGCCTGCGCCCCAGCTGCACATGAAGCGGTCATCGGGCCGCACTTCCCTGGCCTGCGCGCACAATGCCGCGCCTGTCAGCGCGACGCCTGCCAGTGTAATCATCACATTGCGCATTTAATTCCTGCCCCAACCGACTGAAAGTACAGTGATTTTGGCGGGTAATTATTTGTTGGTGGGCCAGTATTTCGCCTGCTTGTGGTGGCGATAGGGTTGGAACCGCGTTGTCTGCATCGCGGCCAAGGCCGGCTCCTACGCCGTCCGTGGCCGCGACGCGATCGCGGGCGTCATTCGCGGGGGATCAGTTTGGCAGGCAGGAAGCGGTGCTGCGCCGAGAACACCCGGCGATAGGTGAGCAATACCGCCACCACGGTGCCCAGCCCCGACGCGGCGGCGATCAAAAACATGATGATGATCTGGTAACGCACCGCCTGCAGGGGACTCTCCCCGGCCAGCACCTGACCGGTCATCATCCCCGGCAAGCTCACCAGCCCCACCACCGACATCTGGTTCAAGGTGGGAATCATGCCCGCCCGCACTGCCTGACGCGCCGCCAGCTGTGCAGCTTCCCAGCGGGTGCCGCCCAGCGCCAGCGTCATTTCGATCTGGCCACGGCCTGCCGTCAGTTCCTGAATCATGCGTTCAATGCCCAGCGAGACGCCGGTCAACGTGTTGCCCAGGATCATGCCCAAGATGGGGATGGCGTACTGGGGCTCGTACCAGGGATGGATGCGGATCACCGCAAACAGTCCCACCGCCGCCACCAGCCAACTGCTGAGCCAGATCGAGCCAATGCTGTCGGCGCGTCGGCCGGCGTAGGTGCGCTTGCCACGCCCAGCGGCCGACAGCCCGGCGATCAGCGTCATCAGGCACATCACCGGCAACACCACATACCATTGAGCATTGGCGAAGATCCAGGTCAGTACATACCCAATGGCCAGTAGCTGTACTACGGTACGTATCGAAGCCACCAGCAACTGGCGACCCAGCCCCAGGTTGAGGCACAGTGACAGCACGCCGTTGATCAAGATCAAGGCCGCAGCGATGGCAATGTCCAGGTTGGACAGGCTTTGGTAATTCATGTCAGGCGCCCGGCGGTCATCACGTGCTGGCGATTGCTGACCCGCTCGGCCTGGATCGGGTCGTGGGACACCCAGATCAGCGCGCGATCAGGGCTGAACCAGGCGTCGACCAGGTCTTCCACTTGACGCGCCGACGCAGGGTCCAGGGCTGCGGTGGGTTCATCGAGCAGCAACACTTGGGGGTTGAGTTGCAGCGCGCGTACCAAGGCCATCACTTGGGCTTCGCCGCCGGACAATTCGCTGGCCTGCTTGCCGAGGAAGCCGGGCGGTTTGCCGGCCTTGGCCAACTGTTGCACCACCACATCGCGGTCGAATCGCGCGTTGGCATGCACCTTTAACGAATAGGGATAGCGCAAATTGTCCTCCACGCTGCCATCGAGCACCGCCGGTTTCTGCGCGATGTAGCACACCTGGCGGCGGTAATCGGGAATGTGCGCGGTCGCGACAGGCGCGCCCTGCCAGTGGATTTCGCCCGCATGGGGTGCGTCCAGCAACGCCAGGGTGCGCAGCAGTACGCTTTTGCCCGAGCCGGAAGGCCCCGTTATGGCCACTCGGTTGCCAGGCGCCAAGGTGAAATGCAGCGGTTGCAGTAACGTTGCTCCGCTGCGCTCATCAATACGAGACAGGTCAATCGCAGTCACCAAGGTGGAAATGGGAGACACGTTCAATCGCGCAGTTTCCAAACAGTAAAGAGATAAGGGCGATCATGATGCACGACCACGGCCTTGCACGACAAGTTGCAAGTAACGCCATACCGTTAAATTAAAAGACGAGCAAGTTGCTATAAGCATGCCAAGGTGCCAAGTGCCTGATCGGCAGGGCTTCCCCCGTTTTTATACCGCTCTAAAGCGCCAGTTTCGGGGGAAATTCCCCAAATAATGGCATACAGCCCCAACTTGTTTTAAATATTAAAAAATGCGAAAAAAGTCCAGCGGCATCAATTAAAACTTCGCTATAGTTCCAATCAGGCAACTTAGCGCTTTTTATCAGCCCCGATATCCCGGGACCGCTGCCGTGCGCTCGAAAGAATAATGGCCAGGGAAACGAACAATAAAAAAGGACCGACCCCACCGAGAGCGAGCACCCCTATGAGCACACTCCCCTACCGTAGCCTGATTCCGCCGCTGGGCCTGGCGTGCTGGTTGCCCATGGCGGCAGCCCTGGCGGCCACCGAGCCCGAACCAGAACCCGTCGACCCGGTGATCGACACCCCTACCCTGCAAACCTTGAAGGGCGTGCTGCCCCCCGACCCGTCGGGCACCGAGGGCGGACGCAAGGTGGACTTGATGACCGACTATGTACTGAACCGCGACGCCGCCGTACGGCTGGGCAAGGCGCTGTTCTGGGACATGAACGTGGGCAGTGACGGCGCCACCGCGTGCGCCTCCTGCCATTATCACGCAGGCGTTGACCACCGCATCACCAACCAGATCAACCCTGGGGAGGCCAACACCAACAGCAACGTGGGCACCTTGTTCAACAAGCCATTCGCGGCCGGCAACATTCCGGGTGACGTGCCCTCCTACACCACGCTGTCCGGTGGCAAGGGTGGCCCCAACTACACCCTCAAGCGTGGCGACTTCCCCACTCACGTACTGGCCGACCCGCTGGACCGCAATTCGCCCATCGTGTATTCCACCGATGACGTGGTCGGCTCACAGGGTGTGTTTGACGCCAACTACACCAAGCCCAAGCAGTCGCGATTCGACAAGTGCACCCAGCAACCCGACGGGGTTTTCCAGGTCAACAACATCAACGTGCGGCGCAGTACCGGGCGCAACGCCCCCACCACCATCAACGCCGTGTTCAACGTGCGCAACTTCTGGGACGGCCGGGCCAACAACGTGTTCAATGGCTTCTCGCCGTTCGGCAATCGCGACCCTGACGCCGGCATCTTCGTCACCGCCGGGCGCAGTACCGTGGCCACCAAGGTTCGTTTGGCCCTGGAAGATGCGTCCGCAGCGTCCCAGGCCGTGGGCCCACCCGGCAGCCCGGTGGAAATGTCGTGCGGGGGCCGTACCTTCGCCGACATTGGCCGGCGTATCCTCGACAGCCTGATCCTCAGCCGGCAGAAGATCGCCCCTACCGACTCGATGCTGGCCGCCATGTCCGGGCCGCGTCGCCCTACGTACCGGGAGATGGTCAAGTCAGCGTTCCAGCCGCGCCTGTGGAACGCCACGCAGCCGGTTTCGCTGGGCGGTGCCAACTACACCCAGATCGAAGCCAACTTCCCGCTGTTCTTCGGCCTGGCGATCCAGATGTACGAAGCCACGCTGGTCTCCGAGCAGACCCCACTGGACGCGTACCTGCAAGGCAACACCCAGGCCATGAATGCTCAGCAGGTTCAGGGCATGGAGGTGTTCCTGGGCAAAGGCAAGTGCGTGAACTGCCACGGCGGCCCGGAACTGACCAACGCCGGCACTCGCCTGCGCCTTGAGCCGCATGAGCGCATCGAACGCATGCTGATGGCTGACAACCTCACCACGCTGTACGACAACGGTTTCTACAACATCGGCGTGCGCCCGACTGCCGAGGACCTGGCGGCCGGTGGCACCGACCCGTGGGGCAACCCGCTGTCGTTCACCCGCCAGTACAACACCTTGCTGAAGGGCGGCAACGTGCCTGACCCCTTTGAGGTGGATGTGTGCAAGTTCGAACTACCGCTGACTGCCGCCATCCCCTGCGATGCCACGGCCAAACCGGCGGTGGGCTTCCGCGATGCGGTGGATGGCGCCTTCAAGGTGCCGACCCTGCGCAATATCGCCCTGACCGGGCCGTACTTTCACAACGGCAGCCGCTCTACGCTCAAGCAGGTGGTGGAGTTCTACAACCGCGGCGGTGACCGGCGCGGCGAAGACGCCAGCAACACCAGCGGCTTCGATCACCCGGCGGTGAACCAGCACAACGGCTCCAACCTTGATGCCGACATCACCCGCCTCGACCTTACGCCGGAAGAACAGGACGCGTTGGTCAAGTTCATGGAAGTGGGCCTGACTGACCCGCGGGTAGCCTGGGAGCGCGCACCGTTCGATCACCCTTCGCTGGTGATCCCGCAGGGCGAGATCGGCAACGAAAACAGCGTCACCGTGCGGCCGCCGGATGCCGGCGTGAACACGCCACGGGCCCAGGACGCATTGCTGCAACTGCGTGAAATCGGCGCCGAAGGCCGCAAGGCCACTGAAGGACCGCTGCTGCCGTTTGTCAACGACCTGTAAAACCCCTTGGCCTGCCCCATCGATTGATAACTCGATGGGGCAGGCCATGTCCCTCCCCCACCTCCGCACCGACCTTGCCGGCGACAGAGCCCGTAGCCGCTGCCGCCAGGCTGCGCTGGCCGGTGTGAACCCCGAAGATATTCAGTGAAGCCCAAGGCCAGCGCAGCCTGGCGGCAGCGGCTACGGATCGGTGGTGGGTTGCGGGGTGCTATAGTGACTACCTTGGGGTTGTACGGGGGTTCACGCACCGGTGCCGACATGAACATGCCGATTCGCCTGCTTTGCCTTGCCTGCTGCCTGCTGTCGCCGCTGGCCATGGCGCAAACCTATTACCCCACGATTTACTCCACGCCGCCGCAGCCCTACATCGACAATCCGCCCCAGCCTTTCGTGGTGGTGGAATACCCCCATCGCTTTTACGACTCGCAGCTGCCCGCCATCGCAGAGCGCGCCGAAGTGGTGGCGCGCGTCTACGATCCAAGGCTTGGGGTATACGTGGATACGCGGGTGCCAGACCCCAGTTGCCTGGGCGACCCCCCGCGTCAAGGCGCTACCACTGACGTTTGTCAGGGCGCATCAGGCCAAGTTTCTCGATACGGTAACGCAGCATGTCGCGACTCAGGCCCAGCAGGCGGGCTGACTTGGTGACGTTCCAGTCGGTCTTGTCCAGCACCTTGCGCACCATGTCGCGCTCAACCGCCGGCAGGGTCATGTTGGTGTTGTCCTCGAAAACCGGGCGCGGCTCACTGGCCTCTTCCTGAACGGGCATCACCGGGCTGTCCACCAGGCTGTGGCACACGTTCAACTGGCTGGCCCCCACGCAGTCACTGGGCGCCAGCAATACCGTCTGCTCGAGCATGTTGCGCAGCTCACGCACGTTGCCTGGCCAGCTGTAACTGAGCAGCAGCTCCTGGGCCTGGTCGCTGAAATACAGGTTCGGCTTGCCGTAGCGCTTGCCGTGGGACGCCAGGAAGTGGCGCGCCAGCAGCAGGATGTCATTACCGCGGCTGAACAGGCGCGGCACCTTGATGGAGATAATGCGCAGGCGGAAAAACAGGTCGCGGCGGAACTTGCCCTGCTGCACCATCTGCTCCAGGTTGCAGTTGGTGGCGCTGATGATGCGCAAGTCCACCTTGCGCTCCTTCACCGAACCCACACGGCGAATGGTGCGGTCTTCCAGCAGCTTGAGCAGCTTGGCCTGCAGCAGCAGGTCCATCTCGCCTACCTCGTCCAGGAACAGCGTGCCGCCGTCCGCCGCCTCCACCAAGCCCAGGCGGCGGTCCTTGGCGTCGGTGAACGCGCCTTTCTCGTGGCCGAACAGCTCCGATTCCAGCAGGTTGGACGGAATGGACGCACAGTTGAACTCGATGAACGGCCCCTTGGCCCGCGGCCCGTCGAAATGCAGGGCGCGCGCCACCAACTCCTTGCCCGTGCCCGTCTCGCCTTCGACCAGCACCGGTGGCAGGTCGTTGTTAGGCATGCGCCGCTCCGCGTCCAGCAGCTGCTTGAGGGTGCCTTTCATGCTGACCATGGGCGCGGATTCGCCAATCAGCGCCTGAATCCCGGAATTCTGCGCATCGCGGTCCTGGTAGAACGACAGCGTACGTTCCATGCGGTCGGTGGCCAGGGCCTTGTCCAGCAGCAGCTTGAGCTCGGGCAGGGCCACCGGCTTGGTCACGTAGTGAAACGCGCCCTCCTTCATGGCCACCACCGCGTCCTCGATGTTGCCGTAGCCGGTCATCATGATCACCTTCAGATCCGGCGCGCTGATGCGCAGCTTCTGGATCAGGTCATGGCCGCTCAGGCCCGGCAGCGAGTTGTCGGTCAACACGGCGTCGGGCTGGAAGGTGCGCAATTGCTCCAGCGCATCCTCGGCGCTGTGGCAGACAGTGACCTCGAAGCCCTTGCGCTCCAGATAGGTCTGAATGTTCTGCGCCAGGATTTCATCATCCTCGACCAGCAGTATGCTGTGCTCCATATTCCCCTCCCGCTGCCACTCTGAAATTGAGACTTACACGGGTTCCTTCCTGCTCCTGACTGGTCAGGTCGACCGAGCCCTCGAAGCGTTCCATTATCCGTTTGACCAGCGACAACCCCACGCCCAGCCCACCTTGCTTGGTGGTGAAAAACGGTTTGAACACCATGCGTTCCTGTTGCCGGGTCATGCCTTTACCGGTGTCGGCTACCGTCATGGTCTGGCGCCCACCGGGCAGTTCCTGAACCTCGATGGTCAAAATGCCGCCGTTGGGCATGGCCTCCAGCGCGTTGGTAAACAAGCTGTTTAAAATCTGCATCAGCTGTACCGGGTGGCTCACCACCTTCGGGTAGCCGCGCGGCGACCAGTTCAACTGCACGCCACAGCGACGGATCATGCTGTCGTGCTGTTTGCACGCCAGCTCAATGGCCTCGGTCAGGTCCACCGCTTCCTTGTCGGTGCTCATGGGCTTGAGGGATACAAGCAACTCCCGTACCCACCTCGACATACGGTCAACCTGGCCAATGATGTCGGCAATATTCTTCTGCGAATCCTCGCTGGCCACTTCCTGCGCCAGCTCGGCGCTGGAGCGGATGGTGGCCAGCGGGTTGCGCAGGCTGTGGGCCACCGCCGAGGACATCTCGCCCAGGGCCACGAAGGTCTCATTGGCCACCAGTTGCCGCTCCTGGGTACGCAGCAGGATCGCGGCACGCCGCACAATCCAGTACAGGCCGCCGTAGATCAGCGCGCCGCCGAACAGGGTGGCCAGCCAGATCATCAGGTAGCCCAGGCGGATGCGGGCCACCAGGTCCGCCGGCTCCTTGTAGATCTCGACCATGGCCACCACTTTGCTGCGGTCGGCGTTGAACAGCGGGATGTAGTTTTCAATGAACAGGTATTCGGGTTCGCGCAGCAGCTTCTGCTCCGGGCGCTCCTCGGCGATACGGTGGTAGCTGGCGGCCACCGGCACTTTCATCTCGAACGCTTCGTCGAGCTCGTCGTCGTCATCGATGCGCGCGCCGATCAGTTGCGGGTTGGTGGACCAGATGACCTGGCGATTCAAACCGTAGACGCTGGCCAGCAGCAGGTCCGGGAGCTGTGACAGATGGTCCAGGAATTCGGCACGGGCCGAATTCTGAGCGTCGGCGCTGAAGCCCGGCAGGTTCGGGTGGTCCTGGGCGTCCAGCACATCGCCAATGGTCAGGCTGACCGGAATATGCGCATGGCGCAGCTCGGCCTCGCCGATGGACTGGATGAACTGCGCAGTCAGCAGCGCGTCGCGCTCCACGCTCTGATCCACCACAAAGCGCGTCGACACGTACCCCAACCCCAGCGCCACGGCACCGATGATCAGCAGGCTGGCCAGCGAGAACCAGCGCAGCAGGTTGAAACTGCCCACGCGAGTGCCTGTGGCCGAAGGGTTGATGGTCTGCATGTCAGGGTTTCCTGGCTGCTGTTGCTTGAAGATATAGACCCGCCAGCACCTGTGCCACTGATGATTGGCTATGACGGGGCTACCCATGATAGTAATTTGCCTCTATTGCATATTTGCCATGTCGTGTTGCGCGTGATCAGCGTGCCTGGTGTGCCCTGTATCCGCGTCTGCAACGGGCGCCGGCAGCGGTTTCTGGCGGTTGGTCTCACTGTCGAGATACTCCAGAATAGACTTCACCGACACGTCGTCCAGGCGCAGATTGGGCATGGGGATGCTGTCGTATTGCTGGTAAAGCTGAACGGCCAACGGGTCTTTTTCGGCCAGCATGCGGTCCGGTTCCTTCAGCCAGCGTTGCAGCCACTGTGGGTCGCGGTTGCGGGTCACGCCAATCAGGTCGGGGCCGATGCTGCGCAAGCCCAGGCCCTGCCCGTCCATGGGCCCCAGGCTGTGACACGAGGCGCAGCGGGTGCGGAACAACTCTTCGCCGTTGCTGGGTGGGCGAATTTCCGGGGCGTTGGCGTAGCTCTGCTCGGTGCTGGCGGTTTTCCAGTTCTGCAGGGTGTTGGCCAACTGGTCGGCCAGAATCCATGGGTTCTCGAAGGGCGAGGCCTTCATCCAGCGACCGCTGCTCTGATTGCCCACGATCAGGCTCAGGTTGTGATCCTTGGTGCGGCCGTTATCCACGCCTTCGATGAACAGGCCCAGTTTCTGCCGCAGTTCGGTGATGTCCTGCTTGTTGCCGGTAAGGAACTGCCAGCCGGGGCCTACTTTGAATTTGTCCATGTAATGCTTGAGTGCCGCGGGCGTGTCGTGCTCCGGGTCAATGGTGATGGAGTAGAAGAACACGTCCTTGCCGACCCGATCGCCCAACAGCTTCTGCACCTGGCGCAGCCGCGCGGTTTCCAGCGGGCAGGAGTCGGTGCAGGTGGTGAAGATGAAGTTGATCACCACCACCTTGCCTTTGATCAGGTCGTCGAAAAAGTGCACCGGCTGGCCGTCCTGGTTGGTCAGCGCGGTGTTGGGGAAGTAATCGCCGCCCCAGGGGGTGGCGGAGCCTTGCGGCTCGGGTGCCGGCGCCACCACCAGTTCGTGGGCGCGCAGTACCTGGCAGGCCAGCAGGCACGTCACCAGCATCAGTATCCAATGCAGCCCCAAGGCGCTGTCGCGGGTGTCGTGCTTGCTCATGGCCGTCTCCTTATTTGACGTTGACTTGCGGGCCGAAGCCGTCGCCGCTGCGGAAGGTAGGCAGTGCGGCAGAGTTCACGTAGCGCACGCCATCCCAGCTGGGCAGCGGGGTGGGCATCAGCTGCAGTTGCCCGGGTTTCTCCAGGTCCCAGCGCAGCAGCATCGAGTTGTCTTCATGCTGGGTGTTGTGGCAGTGCTCCATGTAGGTCCCGGCGAACTCGCGGAAGTTGATCGCCATTTCCACGGTGTCCAGGCCGTCCGCTTCCGAGCCGATGCGGTAGACGTCCTTGCGCGCCCATTTTTCCCACTCAGGCGGTGCCTTGCCGCCGCGGCTGAGGATGATGCCTTCCTCGAAGTGCACGTGTACCGGGTGGCTCCAGCCTTTGCCGCCGGCCTTGATGTTCCACACTTCCAGAGTGCCGATGCCGCCATAGCCTGCATCGGTGGGGCCGTTGGCCAGTTGCGTGGAGGCGTTCAGCCGGCGTGGGTCCATGTGGTAGCCGAAGCCGCCATCGGTCTTGACCGTCCAGGGCGCTTCATCAGTGCCGTCCGAGCGGCCGAAGATGAAGGTGCGGTGGCGCGCCTTGGCCAGGATCAGCTTGTCGGCAGCGTTGTCCCGGTGGATTTTGAGCGGGATCATGACGCGGCCTTCGGCCTTGCCCGGTTTGGCTGGTTCATACAGCGACGGGTCCATGGCCAGGTCCTGGCCGGTGTAGGCCTTGACGTTCATTTGCATGATCTTGCCGACCACGGGGTCGCCCTTGTCCCACTGCGGGCCCTTGCTGCTTTGCTTGATCACCGGCAGGTATTTCTCCGACAGGATGTCGGCCAGCGGGATGACCTCTTTGGGGCCTTTGCCGTCGTCGTGGGCCTGCATGTTCACCAGGAACACTTTGTCCCCGGCTTTGACCCCGTTTTTCGAGAAGTTGACGATGATGTCGAAGCGTTCGGCGATGCCCTGGGTCGGCAGGATGGCGTTGTGGTTCTGTTTGTCGCCGTCGGCGTCCAGGTCCATGGTGCCGTCGAAGGGCACGGTGTGTTCCATGATGTTGCCGTCGTTGGCGATCATGTGGAACGGTACCCGGGCATAGGACAGCCCCGAGCCCTTGGGCCCCTGGAACTCACCGCTGGTGCCTTTGATTTCGCGCACCAGCGCCAGCTTGAAGTAGCGCGACACCGAGCCGTTGAGGATGCGGAAGCGGTAGCTGCGGGCGCGCACGTCCAGCACCGGTTTCCACTGCCAGTTGACCATGGGCTGGTCACCCAGGAAGCCGTCGGTGTTGAAGGGGTTGAACCACAGCTGGCCTTCCTGATCCCAGGCCTTGTCGGCAATCACCAGGTTGACGTCATAGTCGCGGTTGCCCCACGGCAGGCCGCTGCCGCTGGGGAAACGCAGGTTGACGCCGTCGTCCACCGCCTCGTTGCCGCGGTCCAGGGCGCTGTAGTAGTTCATCATCGCCGCGTTGCCCTTGTAGACGTTCTGGGCGGTGAAATCGAGCATATGGTCGTGGAACCAGTGGGTGCTCATGGTTTCGCGCCAGTCACCGCGGATCTTGATGGTGCCGTTGTTGCAGGTTTTCAGGCCCGGGGTGGCGTCGTTGACCCACAGGGTTTCGCCTGGCGAGCACGGGAACGCGGCGCGCGGGTCCTGGGCGTTGGTGTTGAGGGTGTCGTACCCGGCCAGCTGGATCGGCCAGCGATAGTCGTAATACTGACCCGGGAAGAAGAAGGCGTTGGCGTAACCGTCGCTTTCGGCCGGGGCATGACCGTTGTGCTCGTGGGTACTGATGGTGTGCAGGCCGAAACCCTTGTTGGCCGACGGGTCGATGGGCAAACCGTTGTAGTGACGCATCAGCACCGGCTGGCCGTAGCGCACCATCAGCAGCTTGGGCGGCAAGGTGCCGTCGAAGGTCCACACCGAGTTGTGGTTCTGCACCGGCATATTGGGGTGGAAGCGCGCGTCCACGCCCTTGGCGGTACCGTCGGTGGCCGGGACACCTGCCACGTTGTGGTACAGGCCACCGGGGCCGAACTCGCCCACCTGATAGCCGTGACGCTGCTTGCTGTCACGCAGCCCGCCATTGACGCGCGCGCCGGTTTGCACCGTCTTGTAGGCGTTTTGCGGGTAGAACTCGTTCCAGCGCTGGTGCGACCAGCCCTTTCCTGGTGGCCGCCCCTCGGCCGAGGAGCCGATGTGACGGTTGAGGAAAATTTCGATCTGGGTCTGCCAGGGGTTGCGGTCCACGGTGTTGGACACCTGGCTGGGGAATGGCGTGAGCCCCGGTTGCTTCAGGAAGGCGTCCAGCGCCGCGCTGGGCGGGCCGCTGCGGGCGTCGCTGAGCGGGTCCTGCTGCGGCGCCGGGCCTTTCACCGGGGCCGGGAACGGCAGCGGTGCAGCGGGCGTGGTGGGGTCCAGTTTTTCCGGGCCGAACTCTTCGAACAGGGTCAACTGCTGGGTAAACGGCAGCGCCCCATACAACGGGCTGGGTTTGCCGTTGGTGGGGTAATTGAAGCTGGTCTGCGCCGCCGGCGGCAGCACGTTCTCGATGCGCGTGGTGGCCTTGCTGCCTTTGACGGCATCGGGCAGGTCCAGCGAATCTTCGTTCGCCTCGGGGGCGGTCAGGATCGCGTTGAGTGCGGTGGTCTCGTCCGCCGGCTCGTCCTGATAGGCAGAACTGTCGTAGCTGGGCGGCTGGCTCTCATCGTCGATCGGGCTGGCCCAGGTGCCGTGACAAGTCACGGCCATGGCCAGGGCGACGCTCAAGGGAGTCAGCCGGGCGATCCTTCGGTATGAAAGCCATTGTTTCTTGTTCATTGTCATCCGCCTCACAGGAAAGGGGTGATGACACCTGAGCAATTAGTCGGCCAGTTTTTAGCGAACCGTGCAAAAGCCTTTGAAACATGAGGTTACCAGTGCTGAGGGGTAACCGGGAGGTGGGGTGACTGGGGAATGACACCCGCTTGCGGGGAAAGTTCATACCCGGTTTTTTGGGTGCAGCCCCCTCATTCTCATGCCAGACAAACAAGGCGGACCAGGTGATGCCACAGACAAAACTGGCCCGAAACAAACTGTAGGAGCCGGCCTTGGCCGCGATGCGCCGCGCGGGCGGCGCGCGATCTCAAGAACGCCACAAGGCCCCAAGACAGGCCCCCCAGCCCCACCGCAATCCGTAGCCGCTGCCGCCAGGCTGCGCTGGCCGGCGTCAACCCTGGGGATCTTGAGTGGGGCTTAGGGCAAGCGCAGCCTGGCGGCAGCGGCTACGGGGCGGCGGTGTTTGTTGGAGGGGCATGTTGATGTTTTTGCAGTGTTCTTGAGATCGCGCGCCGCCCGCGCGGCGCATCGCGGCCAAGGCCTGCTCCTACCGTCTGTTTCGGGCCAATTTTGTCTGTGGCATCACCTTGTCCGCCCTGTTTGCCTGGCTTGAGACTGGTGATTACCCCACCAAACAAAACACCAGACTCACACACGTCCCCTGCCCCTCCACACTCTGCAACTCCACCCTCCCCCCAAACCGCTCCATGATCCGCTTCACCAGCACCAACCCCACCCCCAACCCACCCTGTTTGGTGGTGAAAAACGGGCGGAAGGCCATGCTGCGCTGTTCCTCCGACATGCCCTTGCCGGTGTCCGTCACGCTCAGGCAGGCCGAGCGGTTGTCGTCGCAGGTCAGCACAATGGTCAAGGTGCCGCCCTTGCCCATGGCTTCCAGGGCGTTGGCCACCAGGCTGTTGAGGATCTGCGTCAGCTGCACCTGCTGGCTCAGTACCATGGGCGTGTGCTGGCTGTGGAACACCACGCGGGCCTGGGCGCGGGCGATCTGCTGTTCGAACGCCAGCAGGCTGTCGTGCACGCAGGCCACCAGGTTCACCGGTTCCGGGTCATCGTTGAGCGGGCGCAGGGAGGACAGCAGGTCACGCACCCAGGTGGACATGCGGTCTACCTGGCTGATGATATCGCCGATGTTCTTGTGCGCCGCCCCGCTGTCGAACTCCATGGCCAGCTCGGCGCTGGAACGGATGGTGGCCAGCGGGTTGCGCAGGCTGTGGGCCACCGCCGAGGACATTTCCCCCAGGGCCACGTAGGTTTCGTTGGTCACCAGTTTCTGCTGCTGCAGGGCCAGCAGCATCGCCGCGCGCCGCACGATCCAGTACAGCCCCAGGTAAATCAGCGCACCGCCGAACACCGTGGCTATCCAGATCAGCAGCAAGCCGCGCTCCATGCGGGCGATCAGGTCCTTGGGCTCCTTGTAGATTTCTACCATGGCCATCACCTGATCGCCGCTGGCGTTGAACAGCGGCACGTAGTTCTCGATGAAAATGAACGCGGGCGGTTTGACGAATTTCTGCTCCTCGCGGGCATCGTCCAGGTTGTGGTAGCTGCTGGACACCGGGATTTTCTCTTCGAACGCCCGGTCCAGGTCCTCGTCATCCAGGATGTATTTGCCACTGAGCTGCGGGTTGGTGGACCAGATCACCTTGTGGTCCGGGGCATAGATGTTCACCAGCAGCACGTCGGGCAACTGCGCCACGTGGTCGAAAAACTCGCCGCGCACTTTCTCCCGCAGGCCCGGGGCAATGCCGGGGTACTTGCCGTCCTGGCGCGGGTCCAGCAGCTCGCCCATGGGCGGCACCTTGTCGATGTTCATGTGGCGCACTTCAGTGGCGGCGACCGACTGCACGAATTGCGCGGTCAGCAAGGCGTCGCGTTCCACGCTCTGGCCGATCACAAAGCGCGTCGATACCGCGCCCAGCCCCAGGGCCACCAGGGCAATGATCGCCATGCTGGTGACGGAGAACGAGCGCAGCAGGTTGAAGGTTCTCAGGGGCGGCGTGCGGTCGGGCGGCACGTCGCGCTGGCGTTGAAGTGGCCATTTCATGGATGTGTGGTTCCCCTACCCGTCCCTAAGGGTATAGCCCACCTCCGGGAAAACGAGTGGGCAATGTGCCAAGCCCCCCCACAAATGGGGGAAACACCCCAGCCCCGCCATGCCCCACTCCCCGGCAATCCGCCACGCGAGGCTCTGGCCCGCAGGTTTTAACCTGTCTGGCACACAAGTTGCGCTCGCCCCCTGCAACTGACCCATCCCCCTGCAGGGGCAGGGCCTTTGCCAGAGGGAGAAAACCAATGCACCCTTTACTTGCCAAAACTGCCACCGTTCTGGTGGTGACTTGCCTGGCCCAGGGCGTGGCCCGGGCGGCGCTGTTCGAAGTGGACCGGGGGCCCTACCAGGCTGCCAACGGTTTCTTCGCCGCCTGGTACCAGGACACCCACGGCCGCACCCTTGACCTGTGCCTGTCCAAGGCCGTGAGCTCGCGGGTAGCCGGTACACCCGGCGCCCCGTCGTACATGTGCTCGCTGTTGCCCACACCCGGGGTATTCGACGATGCGCAGCCGGTGGTCTTCCCCACCAACTTCCCCGACGAGGCGTTCTGGTTCACCGCCGATGCCACCGTGGTGGACGCCGCCCGCGGCGTCAACCTGAGCTACGGCGCGGCGATCGAGGCCGCGTTCAGCGAAGAGCTGCCGGTGGACGGTGACCAGACCAGCTTTGCGCGCATCCGCATCCGTGTCGATGTGCCCACTGCCGGCACCTACATCATCACCCACCCCTACGGCGTCGAAGCGTTCACCGTGACCACGCCGGGCCGCCGGGCCATCAACATGACCCGCGACATCGGCATCACCACGCCCAAGGACTACACCGGCGCGCTGGTCGGCGACGTGGGCCCGTTCCTGCGCAGCGTCAACGGCCCGTACACCGAGACCAACCCGCAGACCGGTACCGCCGAGCGCTTCATCGGTGACCCCAACCTGACCGAGGCCGCCACCGGCAGCCCGTTCAACACCAACTTCGTGCGCATCGAAGGCCCGGGCGGCATCGACCTGCGTACCACCCTGTTCGCCCTCTCCGGCAAGCTGTCGACGGTGGTTCGCCCCACCCCGCTGATCACCCAGCGCGGCACCTACTCGCGCCGCGCCGGCACCAGTGCACCGATTGCCCAGCAGGACGTGTTCGTGCAGGCGCCACCGGCACCCGGCACCGTGACCCTGGACAGCAACACCCCGCCCCTGGCCCTGGGTGAAACCACGTCCACCGGCAACTGGTACGGCCAGTCGTCCAGCAACCCGTCATTGCCCGCCACGCTGCAACTGACCGCCGACAACCACCTGGCCATCGCCAGCAGCACCCCCACCACCCTGGGCATGCCGCTGACCGACCTTGTGATCATCCAGCGCGCCGAATACAGCCTGGCCACCGGCCAACTGACCGTGATTGCGTCCACCAGTGACGAGACCTCGCCGCCGGTGCTGACCGCCACCACCGAAGGCGGCGCCGCCATCGGCGCGCTGGGCGGCGACGGGGCCGTCAAGACCCTGGCCACCAGCATCACGCCCATACCACCGGCCAAGGTGCGGGTGACGTCGTCCAACGGCGGCACCGACCTTGAAGAAGTGGTCATCGTGCAATGAACGCCCACAGGCCCAGATTCGCTTCAGGAGGCACCATGAACAAACCCCCAAGCCTGGCCCTCAGCGCCCTGGCGATGACCCTCATGACCCTGTCGGGCGCGGCCAGCGCTGTGCTGCCCGCCTACGACACCGGCCCCTACACCGCCGCCACCGGCCACTACCCGGCCTGGTATGAAGACGCCAACCACCTGCAACTGGAGCTGTGCCAGTCCAAGGCTGTCAGCTCGCGGGTGCCAGGCGCGGTCGGCGCACCGTCCTACATGTGCACCATCCTGCCCGAGCCGGGCATCTTCGATGACACCCTGCCCATCGTGTTTCCCGACAACTGGCCACCCGAGGCGTTCTGGACCCTGGCCGAGACCACCATCCCGGCGGTGGGCAACAGCGGCTACGAGCTGGAAGCCTACGTGGCCGGCATTGAAGCGGCCTTCACCGTGGAAGAACCCACCGAAGGCCAGCAGATCAGCTTTGCCCGTATCCGCATGCGCATCAACGTGCCGGTAGCGGGTACCTACACCGTCACCCACCCCTACGGCGTGGAAACCTTCACCGTGACCGCCCCCGGCCGCCGCGCCATCAACGTCACCCGTGACATCGGCGTGGGTGCGCCTGGCAACTTCAGTGGCGCGCTCAACGGCGCCATCGGGCCGTTCCTGCGCAGCGTCAACGGCCCCTACGTGGAGGTAAACCCCGAGACCGGCGCCAGCGAAACCTACATTGGCGACCCCAACCTGACCGAGCCGGTGACCGGCAGCCCCAACAACACCAACTTCGTGCGCATCAGCGGGCCGGCAGGCACCATCGAGACCAACCTGTTCACCCTGAGCGGCAAGATCTACGACCCGCGCGTCCAGACGGCCGTGGACAGCCGTCGCGTCACTTACCGGCGTACCAGCAATGGCGGCACCCCCAGCACCCGCGTGGAAGTGTTCGCCAGCTCGCCCAACAGCTCCACCCTGTGCTTCCGCGAAACCCTGGCGCTGGTGCCCGGCACCCCGGCCTCGCCGTGCCAGACCCCGATGGTGGGTGACAACAGCGGGCTGTTCTTTGGCCAGCACCTGATCACCGGCAACGCCGCGCTGCCGTCGGTGGTGGTGATCACCGCCAGCAATGCGGCCGGCACCACGCGGCCTACCTCCACCTCGAGCAAACTCACCGACCTGGTCAAGATCCAGACCGCGACCTACACCTGGGCCACCAAGACCCTGCTGATCGAGGCCACGTCCACCGACGAGGTGAACGTGCCCGACATGGTCGCCAACGGCTTCGGCCGCTTGTCCAAGAACGGTACCCTGCAGCGCCTGACCGTGACCGACCTGGCTCAACCGCCCGCCAGCGTCACCGTCAAGTCCGCGGCCGGCGGCGGCGACACCGAGTGGGTCAAGGTGGTGGGCAATGCCCCCAATACCGGGGAGAACCAGCCACCGGTTGCCGTGGCCGACACCGCCTCCACCGGGTTCGGCGTGCCGATCACCCTCAATGTGCTGGCCAACGACAGCGACCCGGATGGCAACACGCCGCTGGTCGTCACCGGGCTGACTCAGCCGGCCGCCGGCCAAGGCACAGTGGTACTCAACGGTACTACTCAGGTCACCTACACCCCACCGGCCGTGGTCAACGCGCCCATCGCCGCGACCTTCACCTACATGGCCCAGGACAGCAAAGGCCTGGCCTCGACCCCGGCCACGGTGACCGTCAACGTGGCGCCCAACCGGCCACCGGTGGCCAACGCGGACACCGGCGCCACCCTGGGCGTACCGCTGGTGATCAACGTGCTGGCCAACGACACCGACCCTGAAGGCAACGTGCCCCTGGCCGTGGCCAGCGTCACGCAACCGCCTGCCGGGCGCGGCACGGTGACCAACAACGGCAACCAGGTCACCTACACCCCACCGGCCACGGTGACTGCGGCCTTCACCACCACCTTCACCTACGTGGCACGGGACAGCTTCGGCGCCCTGTCGCCGTCGGCGACGGTCACGGTGCAGGTGTCGCCACGGCCGGCGGCGGAGACCTTCACGGTCACCACCTCCACCGTGCAGGCGAAATCGGGCAACCGCTTCGTCTGGGACTTCGCCGGTACTTCGTCGGTGGTCACGGGCAACACCATCACCGTGCAGGTCACCACCCCGACCGGCCTGGTCACCCTGGGCACCACCACGGTACCGGCCACCGGCCGCTGGCGCCTGACCGTCAACAACAGCACCGTGGCGCCGTCCGCCAACCCCACCGCCACCATCCGCAGCTCGCAAGGCACGGTGCGTACGGTGAACATCACCACGCTGTAACCCGTGTACCCGCCGGCCACCTGGCCGGCGGGCCACCCCAACCCAGGAGTTGCCCATGCGCCTGCCGATTGCTGCCTTGCTGTGCCTGTTGGCCGCCGCCCAGGCGGCCACTTGCCTGGCCGACGACCTGATGGACAACGCCGACCTGGCGCCGTCCAGCGACCTGGGCGAACTGCCGCCGCCGGTGGGCCAGCATGCGCTGATCAACCAGCAAGGCCAGGCCAACGAGGCGCACCTGCAGCAAAGCGGTCAGTCGCTGTTGGGCAACATCGTGCAACAGGGCAGCAACCAGGAGGCCTACATCCTGCAACAGGGCAACGACCTCATGGCGTCCATCACGCAACAAGGTTCAGGCAACAACGCCAGCATCAGTCAGCGCGGCAGCAGTAACCGCGCGCAGATCGACCAGAACGGCAATAACAACAACGCGAGCATCGATCAAGCCGGTACGGGGCTGCAAAGCGCCGTGACGCAGTCAGGCAACGGTATGAGCGTTTCCGTCAAGCAGTACCGCTGAAAGACACTTAAGTCCCTAGGAGGCTACACCCATGTTTATTCTCAAACCTCTCGCCGCTGCAATCCTGGTATTTGGCTGCGCCCAGGCCATGGCCAGCAACAGCGTTTCCAGCCAGAGCCAGAACGGCAACGGCAACATCGCCGCCGTTGAGCAGCAACAGGCCGCCCAGGCCCGCGCCGAACAAGTGCAGAAAGGCCAGGGCAACTCCGCCAGTGCCTTCCAGATGGGTACCGACAGCCTGATGCAACTCAATCAGGACGGCGACTACAACAGCGCCTACACCGAACAGATCGATGAAAGCGCCAGCCACCTGCTGCAGCAGCAGACCGGCAACGACAACACCGTCGACGCCAGCCAGTCCAGCGGCCAGGGCAACTATGGTCTGCAGCAACAGAACGGCAACGGCAACTACTCGCAGGTGTATCAGGACACCCAGGTGGGCAGTCAGGCAGCCACCGTGCAGGCCGGCAATTACAACACCGCGCGTATCCAGCAAGTGTTCGGCGGCACCAACAACAACGCCGTGATCAACCAGCACGGCGACAACCACAGCGCCCGCGCCGAGCACCTGGGCCAGGTAGATGGCCACATCACCATCAACCAGACCGGCGACGGCCACATCGCCTACGGCGAACAGGGTGATGGCGTTGGTGGCAGCGTGGCCATCGACCAGGGCGGTTACTCGAACGCCGCCACCGTGTGGCAAGACGTGCAAACCGGCGGTACCCAGGCCCATGTGGTGCAATACGGCAGCCTCAACGACGCCACCGTCGACCAGTACGACGGCCACACCAACAACGCCCTGGTGCTGCAATCGGGTGACACCAACACCGTCTACGCCGACCAGACCAACGCCACCAATGCTGCGGTGACGCTGTATCAGAGCGGCAATAACAACGCCCACTACACCTACCAGACCGGCACCAACCAGACCATGACCGTGGCCACCACGGGCAATGGCAACACCGTCAACGCCAACCCCTATCAGGGCAGCCACGTGGGCGGCCAGAGCGGCACCGGGCAACGCGCCGCCATCAACCAGAACGGCAACCAGAACGTCGCCACCTTCACCCAGGGCGGTGTCAGCCAGGCCACCCAGCTCAACCAGAGCGGCCAGGGCAACCAGGCCACCATCAAACAGGCCGACAGCTACAACGAGCTGTACTTTGACCAGAACGGCAGCGACAACCTCCTGATCTCTGACCAGCGCGGTGAAAACAACGTGGTGCAAGGCACCCAGAGCGGCGACGGCAACAGCGCCAACTTCGACCAGTCGGGCTACAACAACCGTGCCTACACCGCGCAGGTGTATGGCAGCGACAACCAGATCACCATCAAACAGGCCGACAGCATGAACGTGGCGTACGTGACCCAGGGCGGCACGGCGAACATGGCGAACGTCGACCAGGCCGGGCAGTCGCAGAGCGCGGTGGTGCAGCAGTATGGTGGCGCGAACAACGCGACGGTGTTGCAGCGTTAACGAAAGCGGCAGCAAACAAAACCGCAGCCCAAGGGCTGCGGTTTTTTTATGGGCGCGGCACCACAATCCAAAGCCAGACAAACAAGGCGGACCAGGTGATGCCACAGACAAAGCTGGCCCGAAACAAATGTGGGACCGAGCGAAGCTCGGGAAGCGCCGCGCGGGCGGCGCTCGATCTCAAGACCACCACAGAAACCTCGACTGGCACCTGGTAGCCCCAACGCAATCCCGTAGCCGCTGCCGTGAGGCTGCGCTGGCCGGTGTCAACCCGGGAGATGTTCAGCGAGGCACAGGGCCAGCGCAGCCTAACGGCAGCGGCTACAGGTGCATGTCTTGGGATCTTCTGCGCTCTTGAGATCGAGCGCCGCCCGCGCGGCGCTTCCCGGGCAGAGCCCGGTCCCACATGTAGGAGCCGGGTTTACCCGCGATGCGCCGCGCGGGCGGCGCTCGATCTCAAGACCACCACAGAAACCTCGACGAGCACCTGGTAGCCTTGATGCAACCCCGTAGCCAATGCCGTGAGGCTGCGCTGGGCCTGTGCCTCGCTGTAAATCTTCAGGGTTCACACCGGCCAGCGCAGCCTGGCGGCAGCGGCTACGGGGGGTTGTGTTTGTTGGGGGCATATCGCGGCGTCTGCATCGCGGCCAAGGCCGGCTCCTACCACCGACCGCGTAGGAGCTGACTTTAGTCGCGATGCAGGCGTGGCGTTGGTGCAGGTCTTGGGATTTTCTGCGTTCTTGAGATCGCGCGCCGCCCGCGCGGCGCTTCGTGGGCAGAGCCCACTCCCACAGATGGCCTGGGGCATTGGCGTTGGCAGCCTTTGGCGCATGACTTGAATGCACCTGTGGGACTGGAGGTCCCACAGGTCTGGCTTACTCTTCAGTGTCCTGCGGGCGGCTCTGGCTCAGGTAGCGGTCCAGGGTTTCGTTGCCATTGCCGCTGTTGTCACCCGAGACGGTCCACATGTGGCGCTCGATGCCCTGGGCCACCAGGTGGCCGACCGCCGCTTCGATCGCCGACAACACGCACAGCTGCGCCGGTTCGTTGGTGGTGTAGCCCACTTCGGCCTCCAGCAGCTTCTTGAACTCGATGAACTTGAAGATCCCGGCGCTACGGCTCACCGAGTAGATGGTCTTGGTGGTCATGACGTTGGCCAGCACCTGGCCGCTGCGCACGTCCACCGCCCGCAGGTTGACGGTCACCTGGTCCACCCGGTACTCACGCGATATATCGATGCCCAGGTAGCGGGCGCCCTCGCCGCCGCTGCGCACGTTGGTGTCGTAGGCGATGATGCCGCCTTCCAGCATCAGGTTGGCCGCCTGCAGGGCCGGCAGGTCGCCGGCGATATTCACCGGGGCATCGGCCTTTTTCTGCGAGGCGCGGATGATCTTGCGCTCGGTCAGCAGGTTCTGCAGCCCTTCACGCTCCAGCACCACGAACCAGCCGCTGGCCTGCATGGCGTCCATCAGCATGCTGGCGGCGCCCTGGGTCACGCTGGTGGAGAACGAGCTGGCCGGGGTGGGTTTGTACTGCCCGGTCTGGTCGCGGAAGCCATACACCACGGCCATTAGCCGGCCCTTGGGCCGTGGCATTTTCAGCAGGTCGTAGTAGGTGGAGGCCCGCGGTGTCAGCGTCGGGGTGTCTTTGTCCTGCTCGGCGGACATGGGTTCGCGCAGGCCGCAACCTTGCAGGGCGGCCAGGATCATCGCGGCCAGGATCAATTTTTTCATCGCACATTCTCCCCAAGTAGCCCAAGTCCCTTACTGGGAGAGGCCGTTAACCTGAATTTCCGAGACTTCGCCGGTGGCACGGTCAGTGACGTTGATGCTCAACGCCCCGTCGTTGTCGATGACATTGACGATGAAGGCATCGGTGGAAAGGCTGCCCGAGTTGCCCGTGGAGATGTTGTCCAGCACCTGCCCCAGCAGCCGCGACTGCAATTGGCTGGTGAAGCGCTCCAGCGCGGTGGTACCGGTGGTGGTGGTTTTTTTCAGGTCCGGGTCGTCGAAATCGTTCTGCGCCTGGGCGTTGTTGAGCAGCCAGGTGCCGTTCAACGGGTTGCCGCCGAACGAAGGGTTGACCGGGGTGTACACCAGTTCCGTGGCGTGAGCGGTGCCGATCCCCAAGACAACGGCCAGGGCGCAGGCGGAGAGGGTTTTATTGTTCATAGTTCGTCCTTCTCGAGGTCGGTGGTGTCCTGCAGCAAGGTTTCCAGCTTGCGCTGGACGATCTGCGCCCTGACCAGGTCAGCGGCTTCGGTGGCCGTGTCCTGTAATTCCACGGTGTTCGGCGGCAGGAAGCGCCGGTAGATCACGCGTTGTTGGTATTCCACGGTAATAAGGCTGCCCCACCGTGGGTCCGGGCGTTCACGCACCACCAGGTTGAAATCCATGCGGCTGGTGGCCCGCAAGCGTTCGGTGAACGCGTAGTAAAAGTCGTGGCCCACGTGGGAAATGGCGTTGTCCACCACGAAACCCATCATTTCGTCCTCTTCGCCGCCACGGGCAGCGCCATTCAAGGCCAGGACCATCAGCGCCACGGCGCTCAGGCGATTCATGGCGCCAGCCTCTTGAGTGGGCTGGCCGCGGCCGGCTGGGTGCTGCCGTCGGCGGTGGCTTTCTCGGCCACGAACTGCCAGTCGGCGTAATGCTCCATGCCTTCGAACTCCGACCATTGCGCCGGGAAGCCGACCTGCTTGAGCGGCCGCTCCTGGGCCTCGCTGTACACGCCGGTGATGCGGTTATCCAGGCCGCGCAACAGGCCCCAGTCGGCGCTGTTGGTCATCGGGTCCGGGTACAGCCGACGCAGGTGGTGCCGTGGGCTGGGAAAGCGGGCGTCCTGGACCAGGTCAGCCAGGTCCTTGGGGTACTGGGCCAGCCCTGGCGATGCGCGGTAGTAGCTGCGCAGCGCCTCGGCGTACTGGGTGCCCACCCACACCAGCTCGCGCTCGTGCTCGCGGCGCGCCAGGGTCGACCACAGCTGGCAGGCACTGGCCAGCGAGGCACCCATGATCGCGATCAGCACCAGCACGCCCAGGTAGGTGAACCCGGCACTGGCGGCCTTACCATTGAGCGTACGGACTGCCATCGCGCGACCTCCCTTCTGCCCCGCTTTTCACATCACCCACGCCACCGCTGACGCCGGCCGGTGGCGGCACCAGCACCCAGCGGTCGTTGCGCTCGGTGATGGGGTCCACCGGCGCGTTGCGCAGGTAGCGCTGCTCCACCAGTTGCTCCAGCGAATCGGGGTAGTGCCCGGTGTCGCCGTAGTAATGGTCCAGCGCCTCGCGCATCGACGACAGGCTCTGGCGCAGGGTGGTTTCCTTCGACGCTTCCAGGCTGTTGAAGTAGCGTGGCAGCGCGATGGTCATCAAGGTGGCGATGATCGCCATCACCACCATCAGTTCAATCAGGGTAAAACCCGTTTGCCGACGCATAAGGTTCACCATTCCCGGTAAGGGATGCCGTTGAGGCCAGTACCCCGTGCCAGGGAGTAGACGTCGAACACGTCCTCGCCCTCGCGCGGGTTCTGGGCCGAGCTGTCGTAGCTGCGCAAGCCCCAGCCACCGTTGTCGTTGCGCTTGCTGGTTGCAAAGGGGTCACGCGGGATGCGCCGCAAAAAGTAGAACTTGGCCCCCTTGGCGCTGCGCACATCCCGTACCCCGTCCACCAGCATCTCCAGGTTGCGTGGGTAGCCGTTGCCATCCAGGGTCTTCTCCAGGTAGCCGGCGTCATAAGCGCGCTTGTAGGCGTCGATGCCGTCGCGGATCTGGTACAGGGCGTTTTTGAGGTCCTGTTCCTTGCCGCGACGCACCAGCGTCTCGGTCAGCGGCGCCGCCATGCCGGCCAGCAGGCCGATCAGGGCGAGGGTCACCACCACTTCGATCAAGGTAAAACCGGCCGCTGCGCGCTTCATGACTTATGGCCTCTCGACGGCTGGCACGGTGACCGCTACCGGCGTGGCCGCACTGTTGGCCGGCAGGGCCCGTGGCTGCTCGACGGTTTGCATCGAGCGGTCCGGGGCCTGCACGTGCATGCTGGTCTCGGTGCCGGTGGAGAACTCCATGTCCGACGGGCTCTGGTACGGCAGGTTGCGCACGATGCGCGGGGTGATCGACAGCACCAGCTCGGACTTGGCGAAGGTGTCCTTGTTGCTGCCGAACAGCCGCCCTACCCCCGGGATATCGCCCAGGCCTGGGATCTTGTTGCCGGTGTCGGCGTGGTCGTTGCGCACCAGGCCCGCCAGTACCTGGGTTTCGCCGTCGTGCAGGCGCAGGGTGGTCTGGGCGTTGCGGGTGTCCACCTGAACCGGGATGGTGCCCTGGCGGGTCGGTTCCAGCGGGGTGGCGTTACTGACTTCCAAGGCAATCTTGATCGCCACTTCGTTGTTCAGGTGCACGATGGGTTGCACCTCGAGTTTCAGACCCACGTCCAGGTAGGTGACGCTTTCAGTGATCACCGGGCCTTGAGTCGACGGCACCGAGGTGGCGCTGATGATCGGCACGCGCTGACCGATGTGGATACGCGCCTGTTCACGGTTGCTGACCCGGATCACGGGGCTTGCCAGGGTGTTGACGCCGTTGTCCTGGGCGTTGATTTTCAGCTGTGGCGACGGCGAGATCGAGATGCGCCCGGCGTTGATGCCGCGCAGCTGGGACAGCACGCTGACCGCGCTGCCGTCGCCGTTGACGATGCCGAAGGTGCTGGGCCATTGCAGGCCCAGGTCGAGGATGCGCTGGCGGGCCACTTCCATCACTTCCACTTCCAGCACCACTTCAGGGTTGGACTGGTCCTGCGCCTGCAGCAGTTTCTCGGCCATGCGGATCGCGTCTTCGGTGTCGCGCATGGTCAGGGTGTTGAGGCGCTCGTCGACGAACACGTCGCGGGTCTTGAGCATGGTCTTGACCATGTTCAGCGCGGTGTTGGCGTCGATGTTGGTCAGGTAGAAGGTGCGCATCACCAGCTCCTGGTAGTCCTTGACCTTCTGCGGCGAGTCCGGGTAGATCAGCAGGGTGTTCTCGTTCACCACTTTCTGGTGCAGCTGGTTCTGCGACAGCAGCATCTGCACGGCGTCCTCGATGCGCACGTCACGCACGAAGATGGTGGCCTTGAGGTCCGGGCGCAGGTCTTTGTCGAAGATGAAGTTCAGGCCGGCGACCTGGGACAGCACTTCGAAGATCGACTTGATGTTGGCGTCGCGAAACTCCAGGGTCACCGGCCGGTCCAGCTTGCTGCGCAGTTGCGGGTAGGTGATCTGGTTGCGGCTTTGCACCAGCTGAATCTGGCTGCGCAGCTCCAGGGCGCCTTCGTGGCGCGGGTCCAGTTCCAGAATCTGCCGCACCTGGCGGTCGGCGGTGAAAATGTCGCCGCGGCGCAGGTCGCCACGGGCCAGCTCCAGTTTCTCGTCCAGGGTGCGCAGGTAATCCAGCTGGTTCAGGGCGTCCTTGGCGCGGCCGTTGGCCGGTTCGATGTTCAGCACCCGGCCGTAGGCCTGGCGAGCCGTGGCCACGTCATGGTCGGCACGGGCCACATCGCCCTGCTTCATCAGGTCTTTCACCGCCCGCACCTTGCCGTTGCTCAGGGCCAGGTGCAGTTGCGTATCGCGCGGGTTCTGACGCAGGCCGTCTTCGATACGGGCAAGGCCGGCTTCGTATTGGCCGTGTTCGATCAGGTCATTGCCTTCCTGGTTGGCGACTTTGGCGGTACTGCAAGCCGCGAGGGCCACACACATGGCAAGGCTGGTGAGCATTAAGCGAGGTGCGTTCATGGGTTACTCCCCACAGACAAGGTCTGGGTCAAATGCAACGGCAGATAGACCAGGCTCAGTGCCTTGTCGTTAATGCTCTCGATCCGCCAGGTGTCGTCGATCACATCTCCTTTGCGTACGACGTATAGTTTTTCGCCGTTCTGCAGAAACACTTGCAGGTCACGGTTGTCATCCAGGCGCCCGATGAACTGGAACGGCATCGGTGGCGCGGTCGGGGCCGGTGCGGCCTGTTGCTGCTGTTGCAGCGCGGCCAGTTCCTCGGCGGTGGGCGCAGGCGCCAGCACGGCCCAGGTCTGGGCGGCGAACAGGTCGGCGCCGGGGCTCAGGTCGCGCAAGGGCGCCTGGGCGGGTGCTGCGGGTGCGCTGGACGGCACCCGGCTGGCTTGCGCCGGCGCGGGGTCGTCTTGCTTCATGAACAGATCGGGGTACCAGGCCAGGGCGCCGGCCACTGCGAAGAACGCAGTCCAGCCCATTACGCGACGGGTATTCATCATGACCTCGACAGGTAAAGGGTCATGCGGATCCGTCCGCTCAGGTCGGTTTCATCGATGCGCTTGCGCTGCAATTCGACGTCTTCCACCACCACCGCCGGCAACTGACCCAGCAAGGCGTGCAGGAAGCGCCGCAGTTGCGGGTAGCTGCCGTGCACCGGCAACAGGATCTGGTAGCGCGCCAGGTGGGTCTTGGGGTCGATGCCCAGGGCGTAGTCGCCGCGCGCCAGGGTGATGTGCTCCTCGGCGGCCAGGGCGTAGACCTTGTCGATGGCCACGGTGGCCTGCTGCTGGGCGGGCAGCTTGCGGTGGAACTCGTCCAGCTGGTGCTGCGGCACCACCGGGGCGGCGGCACTGCCCTGCTCCACCTGGGCCACGTAGTCGTCGGCCTGGCGGGTCTGCTCGCGCAGATCGTCCAGGGCGTGCCACGCCGGCACCAGGGTGAGCACCGCATAGGCGCCGACGGCCAGCAGCAGGCCGCTGCCCACAAGGCCGGCCACGCCGATGCCCTTGAGGTGTTCGTGGACGATCAATCTATTGAGCGCCATCGTTGATCTCCCAGGTAGCCGACAGGTTGAACTGCACCGGGTGCTCAGGCGCCTCGGCATCGATTTCGTGGTTGAGCAGCGACACGTCGCTCAATTCGTCACTGGCTTCCAACTGGCGGTGGAACGCCAGCATGGCTTCCAGGTTGCGGGCCTGGGCGGTGATGCGCACCTGGCCCTTATGGGCGTCGGGGGTCAGGGCCAGCAGCGCGATGTCGGTGCGCGGCAGGCCTTCGAGCATGGCGAACAGGCGCTCCCAGGGGCGGCGCAGCTGTTGTGACACTTTGCGCATCTCGGCCAGGTTCTGTTCCTGTTCGCGGACTTGGGCCGGGGTCAGGCTGGCCTTGAGGCTGGCGGCGTTGTCGTCGCCCAGTTGCTGGCGGGCCTGGTGCAGTTCGTGTTGCTGGGCCACGGTCTGGGCGTCCATCTGTTGCTGGGCCACCAGGCAACCGGCAGCCAGGGCCACGGCGGCGGCCAGCAGGCACCAGCCAAGGCCGGCAAAGCGTGGGTGGGGCTGAAAATCCAGGGTCAGGGCGCGCATGTCAGGCCACCGCCCGTGCCATGACGTACAAGCCGTCACGCACGCTCAACTGGTTATCGTCCAACCCGCACGCCTGGGCGTCGGGCACCTGGGCCGGCGCATCCAGGCGCGCCGGGGCATGCACAAACAGTTGCTGGGCATCAAAGCTGCCGGCTTGCAGGTGGCGTTCGCGACCGATCAGGGCAGCCAGGGCTGCGTCGCTGTCGGCGCTGCCGACCGAACGCACGCCAGCCCAGCGCCGTTGTTGCACGGTCAGCAGCACGCTGCGCTGTGGCTCGGCCAGCACGAACAGGAAGTCGTCACCGGCCTGGGGCCGCACGAAGCGGTTGAAGGCCACCATCAGGTACGGCTGCACGGCGGCCAGGCGCAGGCGGCGGGCCTTGGCCAGGCTGCGCAGTTGCTCAAGCAATGCCTGCGGCATGGCGCTGGCGATGCGTGGCTGGCCGGCCGGTGCCGGCGACAGGGTCACGGCCCAGGCCTGGCCGGGGGCACCGTACAGGTCCTCAAGGCAAGCGTGAGTAAACGCCTGCAACTCGTCAGGGCGCTGGATCTGCTCGCTCCAGGGCACCAGGCAGAAGCGGCACAGGTGGGCCGACAGCACCACTTGCAGCGAGGCACGCGCCGGGGCGTGTTCGCTGAGCAGGCGTTGCAGGGTGTCCAGCGCCACGGCCCAGGCACCCGGGCCTTCGTCGATGAAACCGACGCTGCCCAGCCAGCGCAGTTGGCTGCCCTGACGCATCCCCAGGCCGACGCTGCTGGCGCCGAGCACGGCAATCATTTGATCACGCGACAAAAGTGACACGATTGATCTCCTCCAGGGTGGTGCGGCCCTCGCGGACCAGTTCCAGCGCCGACTCACGCAGCAACCGCAGACCGCGGCTGCACGCGTGGGCCTTGATGCGGGCGATGGGTTGGCGTTCGACGATCATCTGCCGCAGTTCGTCGTCCAGGTGCAGCAGTTCGGCAATCGCCGTGCGCCCGCGGTAGCCGGTGCCGCGGCAATGGCCGCAACCCTTGCCGTGGACAAAGTGGTAGTGGCCGACCTGGGCCGGGTTGAGGCCGGCGGCCAGCAGGGTTTCCTCGTCCGGGGTCACCGGGGCGCTGCAGTGGCTGCACACCAGGCGGATCAAACGCTGGGCCAGCACTGCGTTGAGGGCCGAGACCAGGCTGTAGGGGTCGATTTCCATCTGGGTGAAGCGGCCGATCACGTCGAACACGTTGTTGGCGTGGATGGTGGTGAACACCAAGTGGCCGGTGAGTGCCGACTGCACGGCGATTTGCGCGGTGTCGGGGTCGCGGATCTCGCCGACCATGATCTTGTCCGGGTCATGACGCAGGATCGAGCGCAGGCCGCGGGCGAAGGTCAGACCCTTCTTCTCGTTGACCGGGATCTGCAGCACGCCGGGCAGTTGGTACTCCACCGGGTCTTCGATGGTGATGATCTTGTCCACGCCGTGGTTGATCTCGGTGATCATGGCGTACAGGGTGGTGGTCTTGCCGCTGCCGGTGGGGCCGGTCACCAGCACCATCCCGTAGGGTTCGGCGGCCAGGCGGCGCAGGCTGCGCAGGGTTTCGTCAGCAAAGCCCAGGGCTTGCAGTTGCACGCCGCTGACCTTGTCGCTCAGGTCCTGCTTGTCCAGCACCCGTAGCACGGCGTCTTCACCGAAGATGCTGGGCATGATCGAGATACGGAAGTCGATCTGGCGGCCGTTGATGCCCACCTTGAAGCGACCGTCCTGGGGCACGCGCTTCTCGCCGATGTCGAGTTCGGCCATTACCTTGACCCGGGAAATCACCTGCTCGGCGAACTCGCAGCCCTGGATCTTGCTGATGTTGTTGAGCACGCCGTCGATGCGGTACTTGATGGCAAGGCCGGTGCCGGTGGTGCCTAGGTGGATGTCACTGGCGTGCATCTTCAGGGCGTCGTAGAGGGTGGAGTTGACCAGCTTGACCACGGTGCTGGCGTCTTCGCTGATGCTGGCCAGCGACAGGCTGTGCAGGCTGTCGTTGCTAGCGCTGGCGTCGGCCTGGGCGTCAAGGGCGTCCACCGCGTGGAAGCTTTCTTCGTGGCGGGCCAGGTAGGCCTTGAGGTCGTCCAGCTGGGCCAGGTACAGCGGCGCGCCGCGCAGGGCTTCGTCGATCCAGGTCAGGCGTGAGGTGTCGAAGGGATCGGCGAACACGCCCACCAGCTGGCCGTCGTGATGCAGCAGCACGAACTCGCGCTTGATGGCCTGGGCCAGGCTGACACGGTCAAAGGCGGGGGTGGCGGCAAACAGGCTGGCGGTATCCAGCACGGGGTAATGCAGGGTCTGCCCCAGGCAGGCGACGAAAGCCGGGCCCGCCAGTTCGCTCAGCGTCTGCAGCGATTGCAGCATGCGCTCGCCGGACTGGGCGGCATCGTTCTTGGCCAGGGCCAATTGTTCACGGTTGAATCGAGTCGGTGCGGGGGCCGGCAACGGCGGCTCCACGGCGAGTGACAAACGTTCCATGACCTGCTCTCCAACGCCCGGGGCCGGGTGGCCCTATCGACGCGTCGGGGGAGGTCCGCCGCGTCACTAATCCCCGGTAAGCAGTTGCTCGTCGTCGGAAGCCAAGGGGCGCACACCATGCCGGCGGCGATCCCCCAACACCCAACTGCCGTCATACAACTGCAGCGGGAAACTCTCGTTCTTGCTCTGGCGGCGTTCGACGAAGCCTTCGGACATGGTTACCCCCGCACGGGGCTCACGTTTGAAACCCAGCAGGTCACACACGGCTCGGGCCAGCTCCGCCAACGGAAACGGCTTGAACAGGATGTGGCTGACCCCAAGGTCCCGGGCCCGCTCACAGACCTCGGCGGTCGGGTGGGCGGTGATCAGCACGTAAAAACACTTCCTGTCCTGGCGGACGGCATCGAGTACCTGGAAACCTTCCATATCGGGCAAACGGTAATCGAGCACCATGACGTCGGGGTCGAAGCTTTCGGCCATGCCGATCGCCTTTGCCCCGTCGTGGGCAACACGGACATCCAGGCCTTGCGCCTGGAGGTACACTTCCAGGTTCTGCGCAAGGATCTGTTCGTCTTCCACAACCAGTATTCTGTTAAACAAGGTCGACTCCGTGGAACTCTCAGGTCGGTTGACCGGTCGAAGCGCGCCCTCACAAGGACAAGAGCACACTTCATGCCAGACACGATGACGCTTTTTTACCGCGCTAACCCATTGATTTTGCTGTCCCTGCAGGCGGCTTGAAAATCCTTTCCCCAGAAGTGGGGAACCGTCGTGGTGATAGCACTATGATATCCCCCATTAGTGGGGACAATCCTCAGACAACATAGTCTGCCCATCGCACTTCACTTGAAAAACTTTGACCAAGGGCTCGCTGCCCGAGTTCGTTCCGGCTACCACGGTGCGCCGGCGCTCGCGGTTCAGGCTGCTCAGGGTCTCCACCTCCCGCACCAGCTCGGCCGGTTCGGCCAGGCCGTAGTAGCCGGTCCATTGCGGCTTGTCGCCGTCGCCCACCAATATCAGCGGCAACGTTTCATCCAGGCCCAACGGCCTGCCCACCAGGCCCTGCACGGTGGCCTGCACCGCCTGGGGCGTGCCGGTCAGCCAGCGCCAGCCGGGGCCTGCGCCATACTGCGCGGCGTACGCCGCCAGCCGTGGCGGGTCATCGCGCCAGGGGTCCAGGCTCAGCGACACCAGTTGCACGTCCTTGCCTACCCGTGGGCCCAGCAACGCGTGCATCTGGGTCATGACCTGTGGCACCTGGGCACACGGGCCGGCGCACTGGCTGTAGACGAACCCCAGCACCACGATTTTGTGGGCCAGCAGGTCGCGTTCCAGCCGCACCGTTTGCCCCGCCTGGTCCAGCAATGGCACGTCGGCGAAGTTCACCCGGGTGTTCTCCATTCGCTGCCCCGGGGCGCACGCCACCAGCAGCGCGCAGGCGCTCAACAGCCATGACACCGGCTTCTGAAACATAGTGCACCTCATTCGCGCTGACAACGTGCTACGCAATCGTTTACGCAATCGCCATGCCAGCCGCTGTTGCATTGCCTTTCAAGGGCTTATGGAAACTAGTTCATGCAGTGGGGCAAATGCCCCACCCGTTTCCCCGCTTTCAGTCCTGGGCCAGGCCCTGCAAACGCCGGTACTGGCGCATTACATTGGGCACATAACGCTGGGTTTCGGCAAATGGCGGTATCACCTTGCCGCGGCTCAGCACGGCTTCGGGGCCGGCGTTATAGGCGGCCACCGCCAGCGCCATGTCGTTGTCGAACAGGGTCATCAGGCGCTTGAGGTAACGCGCCCCGCCCTGGATGTTGGCGGCAGGGTCATAGACGTCAGCCACCCCCAGTTCCCGCGCCGTTTCCGGCATCAGTTGCATCAGGCCACCGGCGCCCTTGGGTGACCGGGCCTTGGGGTTGTAGTGGGACTCGTTGTCGATTACCGCGTGCAGCAGCGCGGCGGGCAGTTGATTGGCGACGGCGGCGGCCTGCACGACTTCGGCGAACGGCGCGCTGGCGATCATCTGCGGTGAACTGGGCGTGAAGCTGGCGACGGCAGCGACGCTGGCCGGCTCGCGGATAACGCGCTCATAGTGGCGCCCAGGGCGCATCACATTGGACAACACATAACCGCCGTTGGCGTCCCGGGACACATACATATCGGCCTGGGCGGCGCCGCTGATGGCCAGGCTGGCCAAAAAGAGCGTGGTAGTGATTCGCATGGTGGTTCTCCCCTGCGCCGCTCCCGGAAAGTGGGGGTTATGCCCCAATGGCAGCGGTCGAAGGGGTAGTACGCAAAGGTCGTGCCGATTCAGTAACCCATTGAATAGGCTGGTATTTACACCTTTGTGTGGGGGTTAGCATGGCAATTGCATCACCCCAGCACCGGTACTAACCCCCACGAGGTCACCATGAAACCGATAAGCCTTCCCCTGCCCCGACGCCACCGTGGTTTTACCCTGCTTGAACTGCTGGTGGTGCTGGTGGTGCTGGGCCTGCTGGCCGGCATCGTCGCGCCTAAATACTTTGCCCAGTTGGGCCGTTCCGAAACCAAGGTCGCCAAGGCGCAGCTCGAAGGCCTGGGCAAGGCGCTGGACCTTTATCGCCTGGAGGTCGGTCACTACCCCTCCACCGAGCAAGGGTTGCAGGCGCTGGTGGTGGCGCCACCGGAGGAAAGCCGCTGGACCGGGCCGTACCTGCAGAAAAAGCTGCCGCAAGACCCCTGGGGTCGCAGTTACGTGTACCGCTACCCCGGCGAACACAGCGAATATGACCTGTTCTCCCTGGGCAAGGACGGCCAGGCGGGTGGTGAAGGTGAAAACGCTGAAGTGACCAACTGGCAATAGTGAGGAACGGCCATGCGCTTTCAACTCAAGGCTCTGAGCAAAGGGGTGGTGGTGTCGATGGCCATCGAGGCCACGGCTGCCAGCGAGGCCCGGCGAATCGCCGAGGACCAGGGCATGCGCGTGGTCAGCGTGCGCGCCGAACAGCGCTGGCGCACCTGGCGCCTGCACGCCGGTGAAACCTTCAACCTGGTGCTGTTCAGCCAGGAATTGAGCACCCTGCTCAACGCCGGCCTGCCGCTGATCGACGCCCTGGAAAGCCTGGCGGAAAAGGAAACCGCGGCCCAGGCGCGCAAAACCCTGAGCGAGGTGGTGCGCCTGTTATATGAGGGCAAATCCTTCTCCCTGGCCCTGAGCCAGCTGCCCTCGGTGTTCCCGCCTTTATACGTGGCGCTGGTGCAATCCAGCGAGAAGACCGGCGCCGTCAGCGACGCCCTCGCCCGCTACGTCGCCTATCGGCAGCGCATGGACGTGGTACGGCAGAAGATCGTCAGCGCCTCGATTTACCCGTTGCTGCTGCTGATCGTCGGCGGTGGCGTGGTGCTGTTCCTGATGGGCTATGTGGTGCCGCGCTTCAGCCTGGTGTTCGAAGGCCTGGGCGACAACCTGCCGTGGCTGTCCCAGGTACTGATGAATGCCGGCCTGTTCCTGCATCAACATCAGGGAGAGTTCGGCGTGGCATTGGCCGTGCTGGTAGCTGCCTGCGTAATGGGGCAACGCCAACCGGCGTTCCGGCGATTTTTGGGGCGCATGATCGAACGGGTGCCGGCCATCCACCAACGCATCGTGATGTACGAGTTGGCGCGGTTCTACCGCTCGCTGGGCATCCTGCTGCAAGGCGGCATCCCCATCCTCACGGCCATGGACATGGCCCGCGGCCTGTTGACCGCGCAATCGGCCCACCGCCTGGACCAGGCTGCCGCCCGCGTGCGCGAAGGCCAGGCGCTGTCCTCGGCGCTGGAGCGCAACCAGCTGGTGACGCCGGTGTCACTGCGCTTGCTGCGCGCGGGCGAGCAATCGGGCAACGTGGGGCAGATGATGGAACGCAGCGCCGATTTCTACGACGAGGAAGTCAGCCGCTGGGTGGAGTGGTTCGTGCGGTTGTTCGAGCCGCTGCTGATGACGTTTATCGGGTTGTTGATCGGGGTGATCGTGATATTGATGTACATCCCGATATTCGAGTTGGCGTCGAGTATTCATTGATTAAGGACAAGCCGCACCGCCAACCCCGTAGCCGCTGCCGCCAGGCTGCGCTGGCCCCTGAGTACACTGAAGATCTTTAGCGCACACCAGGGCCAGCGCAGCCTGCGGCAGCGGCTACATGGGATTGATCGCGCTCAATGAACCCAATCCTCATACACCAACCCCACCACCCGCGAAAACTCACGCGTATTGTTGGTCACCAACGTGCACTGCTCTGCCAGGGCATGCCCAGCAATAGCCGTGTCATTCTGGCCGATGGGCGTTCCCGCTGCGGTCAGCTGGGCCTTGATCTGGATTGTATGATCAATGGCCGCCTGCCCCCACGGCAGGACGGCGTCGAGGCGCCGCACGAATTCATCGACCATTGTTTTGTGATGGGGCGACGCTTTCTTGCCAATTTGACCGTAACGCATCTCGGCATAGGTGATGGCAGAGATGACGATTCGGTCATTGCGCGTGGCTGCCTGTGTCAACCGTTGCAGCACACAGGCCGGACGCTCGCGCATGATGAAGGAGCAAATACAGGTATCCAGCATGTACGTCGTCACAAGCTGAACCTGCCATCGTCGTCGATGATATCGGGACGCTCTTGAAGAAAGTCGTCGTCAGCATGGGGCAACTCGGCGAAGGACTGCCACGAAGGGCGCACGGGACGCAACGTGATGGTGTCGCCTTCGCGGCTGATTTCAAGCTCGCCGACCCCATCGAACGCCATGTCGTTGGGCAAGCGAATCGCCTGGTTTTTGCCGTTTTTGAATATGGAGACAATGCGCATGATCGTGGCCTCGGCCTATGTCAGACCTATGCAGTATGCGTCAAACGTTAGGCCTATGCAAAGCATATGCCCTTTACACTGGGGAGTAATGCCATGCAAACAAGGCGGACCAGGCACTGCCACAGACAAAACTGGCCCGAAACAGATGTGGGACCAGGCGAAGCCTGGGAAGCGCCGCGCGGGCGGCGCTCGATCTCAAGCACCCTGCACCCCTCAAGACCTACACCTCGAAGCCACGCCGCCCAACTCGTAGCCGCTGCCGCCAGGCTGCGGCTACAGGATTTGGCATTGGATCGGTGAGGCGTTCTTACAACACCTTCCTGATCCCCGGCAAATTCCACCCATAGCGCAACGACAACATGCGCAACCCCGTGCACAACGCGATCCCCACCCAGGCACTGAACTGCGGGTTCAACCACTGCAGCTCGCCGCACAACTGCACCAGCGCGCACAGCAGCGCCGCCGAGGCGTAGATGTCTTTGCTGAGGATCACCGGTACGCGGCCCAGCAACACGTCGCGCAGAATACCGCCGCCCACGGCACTGACCACGCCCAGCAGCACGGCCAGTTCCACGTCGGGGATCAGGGTGTAGACCTTGTGCACGCCGAAGGCGGCGAAGAAGCCCAGGCCGATGGCGTCGAAGAACAGCGTGGGGTGGGTCAGGCGTTGCAGCTGCGTCTGGAAACAGCCGGCCAGGGTCACGGCCAGGCCGACCACGGCGACGTAAGCCAGGTTGGTCAGGCCGGCCGGCGGCAGCGCGCCGATGCACAGGTCGCGGATCACCCCGCCGCCACAGGCGGTGACGAAGGCGATGACGACCACGCCAAACAGGTCCAGGCGCCGGTCGATGGCCGCCAGCGCGCCGCTGAGGGCGAAGACAAAGGTGCCCAGTAAATCGATGTAACGGAACGCTTCAAAACCCATGGTTGCTTCCTGAACCGGCGTGCGCGCCATGTTGCCAGAATTCCCCGGCAGCGATGCGTGAGTGTTTATCAAGCCATTGCGAAACGCTCGGGCTGCTCAGCCGCGCCTCCAGGGTATCTGCCAGGCTATTGACGCCGGCCATGACGCCGCCGGTCGGGTCTTGCAGCACCTTGAACCAGGCCTGGTCGAACGCCGCGCCCAGATCGTGGCGCAATTGGGCTTCGGTATCCGGGCGTTCGCCGGCGTGGACGATGGCGCGGATGCCGGCCATGCCGATGGAAATCAGCGGCCCGACGATCTTGCCCGCCACTGCCGCCGCAATGCCTCCGGCGCCGCGGGTACTCATCTGCCCTTGCAGCTTGGTGTTGGTCGCCTTGGCCACGTTGGCCAAGCCTGCCGGGCTGGCCTGGGCGCCCGCTTGCAGGCGCTTGAGCAGGGTCGCGTAGCCGGGCACTTTGGTGGGTGGCTGGGTGTGGGTCAGCTGGTACAGGCTGACATTGCCTTCGGGGATCACCACGATGCCTGCCAAGTGTTGAGCGTATTGGGATTCGGGCAGGTTGTGCTGGCGGCCGATATCGGCCACCTGAGTGCTGAGCAATTGCAGGTAGAAGTCAGTGGCCTGCACGGCAATGGCATTGGGTTCGATGTCCACCGCCACCGGGGCCAGCACCCGGTGGTGATACTGGTCTTGCAGGTAGGCCTCCAGGCGCCGGGCGGGGGCGTCGTTATCCTTGCCGGCGCTGAGGGTGTACCAGCTTACCCGCATCGACAACCATTCCTGGGTCCAGTAACTGTCGAACCAGGGGATGAACACTTCGTCGGTCTGCTGATAGACGCGGGTGCGCCACTGGTCCATGGAGCCCTTCGCGTACACCAGCGCTTGCTGGCGCGCGTCGCTGGAGGCCTGAACAATCTGCGCATCCACTTGCTGCCAGGTGGCCGGGTTGACCGGCGCCGTTGCCAGCAGCGTGCGGCCGGCGCAGGCGGTCAGCAGCAGGGTCAGGGCAAACACCAGTGCGCGCAAGGACACCGCCGCGGCTCCGTATCGTCAAATGACAAGGGACATGCCTTGAGTATAGGGCGGCGCAACGATGCGCGATTGCCGGATACCAAGGCGATACGTCGGAACCTTGCCAGAGTGTTATCGTTTGGGCATACGCCTGCCTGGCCCTGCCCCATGATCAAGTCCCGCACCCTGTTTGCCCGCATCTTCGCCGTGTCGCTGGGCGCGATCTTCCTCGCCCACGGGCTGACCTACCTGTGGATCGTGCACTACCGCATTCCCCCGCCACCGCGGCTGGGCACCACGCTGGAAACCGACACCCCGGCGCAGGCACTGGAGGCCAGTTCCCACTATTTGCTGGTGTGGCCCAAGGCAATGCTGGCGTTCCAGGGTCTGGCGCTGGTGGGCATCGCCTGGTACGTGAGCCGCTCGCTGACCCGGCCGTTGAAGCGCTTCAGCCAGGCCGCTGAACGGCTGGGGGATGACCTGGACAGCCGTCCGCTGGAGGAAACCGGCAGTGTCGAGGCGCGCCAGGTGGCCGGTCTGCTCAACCGCATGCAGCAGTCGATCCGCGATCAGGTGGACATGCGCCGACGCATGCTGGGGGCGGTGTCCCACGACCTGCGCACGCCGTTGTCGCGGCTCAAATTGCGGGTGACGATGCTGGAGGATGACAGGCTGGCGGCGGACATCACCCAGGACATTGATGCGATCGTGAAGGTGCTGGATGCGACGCAGCATTATCTGCATGACAAAACTCCGGGTTCTACATAGCCCTCACCGGCCTCATCGCGACCAAGGTCGGCTCCTACGCCGTCCGGGGTAGGAGCCGGCCTTGGCCGCGATGCAGCCAACGCGGTTCCGACAAGGGCTGCTACAGTTATTCCAACACTCTCCGTGTCGGGAAAACATCATGCGATACAACCTCTTCGCGCGCCAAAACAACGAAATCATCCTGATCGCCAGAATTTTGTTGATGATCCTATTTATCCTTGCGGGCTGGGCCAAGCTCACCGGTTTTGCCGGCACGGTCAGCTACATGGCCTCCTTGGGTGCGCCGGTGCCGCAGGTAGCCGCGGCCATCGCCGTGTTGATGGAGTTTTTCGTCGGCATTGCGCTGCTGCTCGGCTTCTACACCCGCCCCCTGGCCGCGCTGATGGCGTTGTTCGTGCTGGGCACGGCGCTGATCGGCCACCCGTTCTGGAACATGGAAGGCGCCGACCGCATGATGAACCAGACCCACTTCTTCAAGAACCTGGCCATTATCGGCGGCCTGTTACTGCTGGCGGTGACCGGGCCTGGGAAGTACTCCGTGGACGGCCGCTGAGCCAAGTGCAAAAAACGCACTTTGAAGGTGTCAAAACAGCAATATTGGTAACCGGGAGCGCTGATTAGACTGCCCGCATCGTCACTGACTGCGGAGCTACCCCATGAGCGCCCTCCTCGCGCCCCTCACCCCGCTGCTGCCCGAACCGCTTCGGGCAACAGCGTCACCGGCCCCGGCCGCCTTCGGCCTGCGCATTGCCACGGGCCTTGTGGGCGTACTGCTGGCCGTGCTGGTGTCGGGTTTCAACGAAAATGTCACCAAGTTCGCCATGGCCGATATCCGCGGCGCCATGGGTATCGGCCACGACGAGGCCAGTTGGCTGCTGGTCTGCTACGCCGCCACGTCGGTGTCGGCCATGGCGTTCGCGCCCTGGTGTGCGGCCACCTTCACCCTGCGACGCTTCAGCCTGTGGGCCATGGGCGCCTTCGTGGTGCTGGGGCTGCTGTGCCCGCTGGCGCCCAACTACAACACGCTGTTACTGCTGCGCATCCTGCAGGGATTTGCCGGCGGTGCCCTGCCGCCGCTGTTGATGTCCGTGGCCCTGCGCTTTCTGCCGCCAGGCATCAAGCTGTATGGCCTGGGCGGTTACGCCCTGACGGCCACCTTCGGGCCCAGCTTCGGCTTGCCGCTGGCCGCCTGGGCGGTGGAATACCTGGGCTGGCACTGGGCGTTCTGGCAAATCATCCCCGGTACCCTGCTGGCCATGGCCTGCGTAGCCTGGGGCCTGCCCCAGGACCCGCTGCGCCTGGAGCGCCTGCGCCAACTGGACTGGCGCGGCCTGCTGCTGGGCTTGCCCGCGTTGATCATGTTGGTGCTGGGCCTGGAACAGGGGGAGCGCCTGGCCTGGTTCCAGTCGCCCCTGATCCGCCTGCTGGTCGGCGGTGGCCTGGGGCTGCTGGTGTTGTTCTTCATCAACGAATGGTTCCACCCGCTGCCGTTTTTCAAGGTGCAGATGCTGCGGTTGCGCAACCTCAGCCATGCGCTGATCACCTTGGGCGGCGTGCTGTTCGTGTTGCTGGCGGTGATCATCATTCCCAGCAACTACCTGGCCAGCGTCCAGGGTTATCGCCCTTTGCAGACGGCGCCCGTGCTGCTGTGGGTGGCCGTGCCGCAGCTGATTTCGCTGCCCCTGGTGGTGGCCCTGCTCAATAACCGGGTGGTGGACTGCCGCTGGGTGCTGGCCGCAGGCCTGGGGTTGATGGCGCTGGTGTGCTGGCTGGGCTCGCACCTGACCGGCGCCTGGCATCGCGGCGACTTCTACCCCCTGCAGATGATCCAGATCATTGCCCAGCCCATGGCCGTGATCCCGTTGCTGATGCTGGCCACTAGCGGCCTGCAACCGGCGGACGGCCCGGCTGCCTCGGCCTGGTTCAACACCATCAAGGGGTTCGCCGCCGTGGCCGCCGGCAGCGCCCTGGAAACCCTGAGCCTGCACCGCCTGCACCTGCATTCCACGATGCTGGTGGACCGCCTGGGCAATCTTTGGCCCGGCAGCGGCGGCGCCGAGCTGGCCGAGCGTGTGCACCGCCAGGCCGAGGTGCTGACGGCGGCCGACCTGTACCGGGCCATGGGCCTGCTGGCACTGCTGTTGATTGCGCTGATTCCGATCCTGCCGACGCGCGTGTATCCACCGCGCGCGGCCTCCTGACCCTTGCATGGATGTTGAATGATGAGTGAAGTGAAATCCAAACGCCTTTGGCTGGCCCTGACGGCAGGCGCCACGCTGGTGGCAGCCGGTGTTGGCTACCTGTTGCTGGCCAACGACCCGGTGCAACGCACCGACGACGCCTATGTGCAGGCCGACCTGATGCTGGTGGCGCCCAAGGTCGCCGGCATCGTCGACCGCGTGCTGGTGGACGATAATCAGCCAGTGAACGCCGGTCAGCCCCTGGTGCACATCGATGACCGTGACTACCGCAACGCCCTGCTGGCCGCCGAAGCGGCACTGACGGCGGCCCAGGCACGGGCGGCCGATGCCCAGGCCACCTTGCAGCGCCAGCAGGCCATGGTCGATCAGGCCCACGCAGTGCTGGACGCCGACGGTGCACAAACCGGTTTTGCCGAACATGAACAGCAGCGCTACCAGGCCCTGGCCAACCAAGGCGCTGGCACCGTGCAGAAATTTCAGGAAGCCCAGTCGCGCCTGCGCAGCGTGCGTGCCGTGGCTGCCGAACACCGGGCGGCGCTGGCCGCCGTGCTCAAGCAGACCGATGTATTGCAGGCCCAAGCCAGCACAGCCCAAGCCCTGGTGCGACAAGCACAGGCCCAGGTCGAACGGGCGCAGCTTGAGCTCAGCTACACCGAACTGCATGCCCCCCAGGGCGGTGAAGTGGGCCGCCGCAGTGTGCGCGTGGGCAGCTACGTCAAGCCAGGCGACCCGTTGCTGGCCGTGGTGCCGCGTGCCCAGGCCTACGTAGTGGCCAACTTTCAGGAAAACCAGTTGACCGACATGCTGCCCGGCCAGCACGCCGAGATCGCCATCGATACCTTCCCCGGCCATACGCTGAAGGGCCATGTCGACAGCATCGCCCCGGCCACTGGCGTAACCTTCGCCGCCATCGCCCCGGACAACGCCACCGGCAATTTCACCAAGGTGGTGCAGCGCATTCCGGTGAAGATCGTCCTCGACCCCGACCAGCCGCTTGCCCAGCGCCTGCGCGTGGGCATGTCCGTGCAGGCGCGCATCGACACCGACGACGCCCAGGCGCAGGTAGGTGCCCGATGAGGCGGCGTATCACTGCCCTGCTGTTGCTGATCAGCCTGGTTCAGGGCTGCACCCTGGGGCCGGACTTCAAGGCGCCCAAGGCCGACCTGCCCGCCCGCTGGCAAGCCGTGGACGGCCGCGTGAACCCGCAGTGGTGGGCCAGCTTCAACGACCCGCAGCTGTCGGCACTGATGGCCCAGGCCCTGGCCGGTAACCTGGACCTGGCCATCGCCGCCAGCCACGTGCAGCAAAGCCAGGCCCTGCGCGCCACCGTCGCAGCCGATCGCGTACCAGCAGTAAACGCCAGCGGCAGCTACCAGCGTGCACGCAACAGCCAGGACGGGCTGATGGACATTTCCGGCTACGACGGCAAGCAGGCCTACAGTGTGTGGAACGCAGGATTGTCGATCAGTTGGGAGGCTGACCTGTGGGGGCGCGTGCGGCGCAGCGTGGAGGCGGCCGATGCCAGTGTGCAGGCGGTGCGCGAGCAGCAACACGGCCTGCAAGTGGCGATCATGGCCCTGACCGCGCGCGACTATATCGAACTGCGCGGCACCCAAAGCGCCCTGCAGGTGACCCGCGACAACCTGGCCATCGCCCGTCGCACCTTGACCCTCACCCAGGCCCAGCGCACCCAGGGCGTGGCCACCGATTTGCAGGTGGCCCAGGCCCAGGCCTTGAGTGCCGCCATCGAAGCGCGCCTGCCCGACCTTGAGCAGCGCGAAAGCGTGCTGATCAATGCGCTCAGCCTGCTGGTCGGCCAGCCGCCGGAGACGCTCGAGGGTGCCTTGCAAGCCCCTGCCCCCGTGCCCCATGGCCCGGCCCAGGTGCCTGCCGGGCTGCCCAGCGAACTGGCGCAACGTCGCCCTGACATCCGCGAAGCCGAAGCCCGGTTGCATGCGGCCACCGCCGCCATCGGCGTGGCCCAGGCCGATTTCTACCCGCGCATCACCCTGGGCGCCGATGTTGGCCTGCAGGCCCTGCAACTGGCCAACCTGGGTAACTGGGCCTCGCGCAGTTTCGCCGCAGGGCCGGGCATCAGTCTGCCGCTGTTCGAGGGCGGCCGACTGCAAGGGGCACTGCGCCTGAGCGAAGGTCGTCAGCAGGAAGCGGCCATCGCCTACCGCAAGACGGTGTTGGGCGCCTGGCATGAGGTGGCCGATGCCCTGTCGGCCTACCAGGCCCGTCAGCGTCGCCAGGCCAGCCTCGATCAAGCCGTGGAGGCCAGCCAGCGGGCCTTGCATAGCGCCCAACTGCAATACGACCAGGGCAGCGTCGACTTTCTCAACGTACTGAACGTGCAGACGGCGCTGCTGGATAACCAGGCGGCGCAGGTCGCCAACAGCGCCCTGGTGGCCTTGGCGCTGGTCGACCTGTACCGCTCGCTGGGGGGCGGCTGGCAGGCTACGCCGCAGGGTCCGCCAAGTGCTTGAGGGTGCGCCGTAGCCAGCGGTGCGCCGGGTCGTTGTCCAGGCGCGGGTGCCAGGCCTGGACAATCTCGACGCTGGGCACGGCCACCGGCAGCTCGAATGCCTGCAACGCCAGCCCCAGCCGCTCGAGGGTGGGCAGCATGTTGACCGGCATGATCGGCAGCAGCAGATCGGACTCGGCCACGGCGAACATCGCGCTGTGGAAGGTTGGCGTGATGTAAGCCACGCGGCGGGTCAGGCCGTGCTGCATAAGCGCCTCGTCCAGAGGCCCCCGGGCCAGGCCGCGACGCGACACGGTCACGTGCTCATGGGCGACGAACGCCTCTAGATCCACCGGCTTCTCCAGGATCGGATGCCCCCGGCGCGCCAGGCCCACAAAGGCGGTCTCGAACAGGTGCTGCACCTTGATGTCCGGGCCGAAGGCTCGGCGCGAGCTGATCGACAGGTCGATGCTGCCCTGATTGAGCGGGTCATGGTCCAGGTCGCTTTCCGGCACAAAGCGCAATACGCAGCGCGGGCAATGCTGACGCAACAGCTCGCGCAGGCGGCTGCCGTAGGCGCCGATGAACACGTCGTTGGCGCGCAGGCTGAAGGTGCGTACCAGGGTGGCCAGGTCCAGGCCCTGGCTTTGCTGGAATACACCACGGGCCAGTTCCACCGCGCCGCGTACCTGCGCCTGCATGGCCAGCGCCTTGGGTGTGGGCACCAGGCCGCGCTGGGAGCGTACGAAAATCGGATCGTCGAGGGCATCGCGGATGCGCGCCAGGATCCGGCTGGTGGCGGGCGAGCTGAGGTTGAGGCGGCGCGCGGCGCCGGCCACCGAGCCTTCCTTCAGGAGGATGTCGAGGGCGTACAGCAGGTTCAGGTCGGGATTTTTCATGGGCGCAGGATAGGGGGTTGGGGTTCTGGGGTGCAACGGGTAATCGGCGGTGAAGCTATCGCGACCAAGGTCGGCTCCTACGCCAATTGTGGGCCCACGTAGGAGCCGACCTTGGTCGCGATAGCTTCACCGCCGAACCCTCAGAACAACGAGAACCGGTAGCTGACAATCAGGCGGTTTTCATCCTGGCTTCTTTGGCCGGTGACTTCGGTACGGAACGCCGCATTCAGCCAGCTGAACCCCAGCCCTTTGAACGTGCCTTGGTTGACCACGTAATTGAGCGCGAGGTCGCGCTCCCACTCCCCGCCCGTGCTGGCCGCCTGGATATGATCGCCGTTGAGGTAGATCACCGAGGCACTGAGCCCCGACAGCCCCAGGCGGGCGAAGTCGTAGCTGTACTGTGCAAGCCAGGTGCGCTCGCCGGCGTGCTGGAAGCGACCGATCTGGCGGCTGGTAATCAGGTACGGCGCGTTGCCGTCACCCTGGTTGATGAACGGGAAATCACTTTTGCCGGTGACCCGCTGGTACCCCGCCGCCAGCGACTGGCTGCCCAGGGTGTAGGTGAACAGGCCGCTCCAGGTGCGGTTGTCGACCTCGCCGTTGCTGCCCACCGCCCCGCTGCTCTTGTAACCGGCCAGGCGCCCGGCTTCGCTGGCGTTCTCGCCCTGGCCGTTGCTGATGAAGCCGCGCAGGTCGGTCTGCAACGTGCCGTAGGGCAGCTTGCTGCTATGGGTCAGGCCAACGAAATGCTGGTCATAGAAGTCGTCGAGGTTGGCAAAGTAATACTGGGCGGTGGTGTGGGGGTCGAGTTTGTAATCGGCACCGGCGTAGTAGAAGGCATTGCTGCGCTGGCCGGTTTCACTGTTGGCCCCGGCGATCGACAGCGAGGCTTGGTTGCTGGAGTTGCGGCCTTTGACGGAGGTGATCTTGCCGCCCACCAGGGTCAGGTTGTCGATCTCGCGGCTGGTGACCTGGGTGCCCTGGAAGGTCTGCGGCAGCAGGCGGCCGTCGTTGATGCCGATCACCGGCAAGTGCGGTTGCAGCGTGCCCACGCGCACCTCGGTATTGGAGAACCGCGCCTTGGCGGTCAGGCCCAGGGTGGCGAAATCGGCCACTGCGCGGCCGTCACTGTCACTGGGGAAGACGATGCCGCCGCCACTGCTGCCATTGTTGTAGGCGCGGCCCTTGCCCGAGTCCAGGCGGATGCCGAGCATGCCCAGGGCGTCGACGCCGAAACCCACCGGCCCTTGGGTAAACCCCGAGGCGTAATTGAGGATAAAGCCTTGCCCCCATTCCTGTTGCCGCGAGGGGTTGGCGGTGCCGCTGCGGCTGTCGTTGTTGATGAAGAAATTGCGCGCGGTCAGGTCCGCCTTGCTGTCGTCGAGGAAGCCGTCGGCCCACAGGGGCTGGCTGAACAGGGCGGCGCTGAGGGCCAGGGGGAAGGCTTGACGGTACATCGGACGTCCTTGGTGAGGTCAGGGACGGCGAGTGTAGGAATGGACGGTTTGGTTCAAAAATACAGAGTTGGCCTATGCTTATGCCTGAATTGATCCTAAAATTTGTTAAAAAAGGCATAAGCAGCCACCGCGCGGGCTTGCGCAATGCCTTATTGATCAGCAGGTTGCAAAGATGAACGAAGATTCATGACGCTACATGTGTAGCCGCTGCCGAAGGCTGCGCTGGCCTGCGTGAACCCTGTAGATTTCAGCGTACGTCAGGGCCAGCGCAGCCTGGCGGCAGCGGCTACAGGCATCAGGCGTAGTGGGCGGCCAGGAACTTGAGTAAATGGGCGTTCACCGCTTCGGGCTGTTCGCTTTGTATCCAGTGGCCGCACGATTTGATCACGTGCTGCTCCAGGCGCGGCACGCGCTTGGGCATGCGCAGCAAGGTATGGGCTTCCAGCACCCCGACAGGGTCCAGGTCGCCGATCAGGAACAACGCCGGCTGCTCGACATTGGCCTCGGCCAGCGCCTCGGTCCGCAGCCAGTTTTTCTCGAAATTGCGGTACCAATTCAGCGCCCCATGAAAACCGCGTCCGGCAAAGGTGTCCACGTACACCTGAAAGTCCTCGGCACTGCACCAGTCCGGCAACCGGTCCGGCTGGTTGATGCCGTCGAACAACTGCGCCGTGGCGGGCTTGTCCTTGAGAATCAGGTCGCCGTTGTCGCCACCCTGCATGAACATGCGCAAGGTATGGGCAATGTCGGCATCCAATTCAGCCTCGGCCACGCCGGGGTTCTGGAAGTAGAGGATGTAGTTGAAGCGATCCTTGAAGTGCGCGCGCAGCAGGTCCACCGCCGGTTGCCGCGGCCGCCCGGCGAACGGCACCGACAGCGCCACCACGGCCTTGACCCGCTCAGGCTCCAGCAGCGCCAGGTGCCAGGCCACGGGCGCACCCCAGTCATGGCCGATGATGCACGCCTGGGTATGGCCCAGTTCGTCCATGGCGCCCTGGATGTCGGCGCACAGGGTCAGCAGATCATAGGCATCCACCGCCTGGGGGGCGGAACTGGCGCCGTAGCCGCGCATTTCCGGCAGCCATACCTGGTAGCCTGCGCTCACCAGCGGCTCGATCTGCGATCGCCACGAGTGCCAGCACTCGGGAAAGCCATGCAGCAGCCAGATCGGCTTGCCGGTGGCGGGGCCGGCGCTGTGCACGCTCAGCGTGATGCCGTTGACCGCCAGGCTGCGTTGCTGTGTGGCCTTCATCGTCCGTGCTCGTGTGATCCGTTTCCCCTACCCTAGCAAACCCCGGCCACAACGCTAACCATCATTGACCGGCGCTATGCTCGCGCTGCTGCCGGCGGAATTGCCCGGGCGGCAGGCCCTGGGTCTGGCGAAAGCGCCGGGAGAAGTAGGCTTCGTCAGCAAAGCCGCAGCGCTGGGCGATGTGGCTGATGGGCTCGTCACTGTTGAGCAGGTGGGTGCGCGCCAGGCGCATGCGCCGCTCCAGCACCAGTTCGCTGAAGGTGCTGCCGGTGTCCTTGCGCAGCAGGTGGGTCAGGTAATTGGGTGACAGGAAGGCTGCGGCGGCCGCGTCCTTGAGGGTCAACTCAGGGTCGGCGATGTGCTCACGGATATAGGCGGTGACCCGCGCCAGGGCGTCGCGGCGCCCGCGGCGGGTGGCCTTGTCACTGGCCAGTTGCTGCAAGGGCCCGGCAAAGCGCTGGCTGACCACGCCGATCAACTGCAACAGCCCGGCGCGCAACAGGGTGGTGGTGCCGAACTCGCGGGTGCGGTCCAGGCTGCGCAGGCGTTGCATCAAGGTTTCGATGTCGGCGAAGGCCGGATCGTCGAGGATGAAGTCCAGGTGCTCCTGGAACTGGAACGGCGCCAGTTCCGGCGCTTGCGCCAGGGGCACGTCCTCCAGGTCCAGCGGATCGCACGGCAGATGCGGCAACAGGAAGCCCTGGGCAAAGTTGATCAGCATGAAATTGCCCTGCTCCGGGTGCGGAATCAGGTGCAGGCGGTGGGGCAGGATAAAACTCAAGGCCTTGTGCGGGAACGGCCGCACGGCGCCGCCAATGTGCTGCACGGTGTCGCCGCCCAGGTTGATCTGGATCTGGAAGTACTCGTGACGGTGCGGCGAGGTCAGGGCCTCGCGCTCCTGCTTGTCGCGGATGTAGAAGTCGTCGCGGTTGCTGCGCTGCTGCATGCCATAGGTGGGCACGCGGGACAGGGACGACATGGCAACAACCTCTTGGGGGGAAGACGCCGCCAGTCTAAAGCGCGCAGCGCCCTCCTCCAAGCCTGCCGTCAGCGGTTGCCGATGCGCAGTTCCAACTGGGCCACGCCATCGATGCCGGCGCTGACCTGGTCGCCCGGCTGCAAGGCGCCGACGCCGGCGGGCGTGCCGGTGAAAATCAGGTCGCCGGGCTGTAACGCCACCGAGCGCGACAGGTAGGCGATCACGTCCGACACCGGCCAGATCTGGTCGGACAGGTCGCCGCGTTGGCGTTCCTCACCGTTGACCGTCAGCCAGATGGCGCCGCTGGCCGGGTGGCCCAGGGTGGCCGCCGGGATCAGCGCGGTGCACGGCGCCGACTCGTCGAAGCCCTTGGCCCAGTCCCACGGCCGGCCCTGTTTCTTGGCCTGGGCCTGCAGGTCGCGGCGGGTCAGGTCCAGCCCCAGGCCGTAGCCCCATACATGGGCCAAGGCGTGCGCCGGGTCAATGTCGACCCCGCCTTCGCCGATGGCCACCACCAGTTCCACTTCGTGATGCAGGTCGCTGGTCAGCGGCGGATAGGCGATCACACCTTCAGCCGGCACCACGGCATCGGCCGGCTTGCAGAAAAAGAACGGCGGCTCGCGATCAGGGTCATGCCCCATCTCGCGGGCGTGCTCGGAATAGTTGCGGCCCACGCAGAACACCCGGCGGATCGGGAAGCGGCGGCTGTCACCGGCGATGGCGACGCTGGCGGCGGGTGGTGGGGCAATCACGTACTCGGTCATGGACAACTCCTGGCTTAAGGCAGGCGGCCAGTGTGCCGTTGCGAGCAGCGCCAGGGCTTGTACAGAACCACGTGGATTGTGGACAGGGCAACGCATTGGCGCATACTCAAGGCCAGGGTCTGTATGAAATGTATTCCAGCGAAGGCCAAGCAAGGCGAAAACAGGCGAGGAACGGTCGGAGTCGCGCTCGACTTTACGGGTTGTAAATGAGCATTCCGATCGGACTCGCGCACGAGCCTGTTTTCAACGCAGCATGGGCGAGCTGGGATGCATTTCGTACAGAGCCTAATCGCCGAAGTCGAGAAGGAGTTCCCATGGCCGACCACCAGGACAACGTCGTCCCGCTGCGTGTCACCCGGGTGTTTGCCGACGATGGCAGCGACCCGCAGCGGCTGGATGATGTGCAGCGTCAGTGGATGCAGCATACCTTCGCCGGCACGGATATCGACTGCGCCGCCATCCTCACTCAAGGCCAGTACCGCCAGGCGCTGGCGTACATGATCCAAAGCATCATGGAAGGCCCGCACCCTGGCGAGAACTTGCTGGCATTCGCCATGAAGACGGTGCACATGACCGGCGAGCAGTTCGCCAAGCTCGACGGTTATGGGCCGCAGCTGTGCGCCAAGGCGCTGATGGACATGGGCAACGGCGTGCCGGGGGCGTTGGAGAAGGTCCAGCGTGCCCGGCGTATCCTGCGCAGTGGCCTGCACCCGGTGGCGCCGGGCGACGCGTAAGGCTTACTCGGCGCTGGCCGCCGCGCGGTCGGCGCGCCATTGCGCCAGGGTGGCGTTGGCCTGTTGCAGTTGCTGTTCCAGACGCGCTTCGCGCAGCACATGGGCCTTGGTGGCCTTGACCTGGGCTGCCTGCTCTTGGCGGAACACCTCGATCTGCGCGTCCAACGCCTGACGCGCGCCCAGGGCCTGGGCCAGTTGCAGGGTCAGGGCGTTGGCTTCATTGACCTTGTCGGCCAGCGCCTGGGCGGCGTTGTCCTGGTCCTTGCGCGCCTGACGCGCCTCCACCAGCATGCGTTCGTTGTCGCGGCTCAGGCGCATCAGCTCGTCCTGTTTGACGATCAGGCCTTGCTGCAATTGCCGCACTTCCACTTGCACTTGCTGCACCTGGCCCTCGTGACGACGTTGGTCCTGATCGCGTTGTTCCTTCACCGCCTGGCGATAATGCTCTAGGGCGTCGCGGGCATGCTGGTGCTTGTCTTCCAGGGAGCGGATCTGCTCGTCCTTCTCGGCGATGCGCACTTGCAGGTCAGTGCATTCCTGGGTGAGACGGGCGTTGCGGGTGTGCTCGGTTTGCAGCGAAGTACGGGTGGTCAGCAGTTGCTCGGATTCACTGGCCAAGGCTTCGGCCTGGATCTCGTATTGCTGTTGCAAGGCGGCGTTGGCCTTGAGGGCCTTGTCCAGGTCGGCTTCCAGTACGGCCTTTTGCAGGTCGAAGCGGGCCTGGGCCTGTTGCACGTATTCGTCGCCCTCTTCCTTCAGGCGCTCGGCCAGGCGGCCCACCAGCTCGCCCAGCTCCTGGGTCAGGTGCTCGCGCGGGGCCAGGCGGCGCTGGTCGGTCTCTTCCAGCTCCTTGAGGTAGCGGTGGATGGTGGTTTTTGAACCGGTGTTGCCCAAGGCGACCCGCACGGCGTCGATGGTGGGGTTTTCGCCCCGGGCCAACAGCCCTTCACGCGCCTTTTGTACCACTGCCTTGTTGATCCCGCCGCGCGCCATGCCTGCTCCTGTTGAGGTGTACTGCGTTACGTACTTTGTATGGGGCGGCACTATACACAAGTTGTAGCCGCTGCCGCCAGGCTGCGCTGGCCGGTGTGAACCCTGCATAACTTCAGCGTGGGTCAGGGCCAGCGCAGCCTAGCGGCAGCGGCTACGGGGTTTGGAGGCTGGGCAGGCGAAATTCGGCGCGGGCGTCCAGGTAGCGCAGGGCCGATTTGCTGTCTTTCCAGCCTACATAACTCATCAGCGACTTCTGGTCCCAGCCACTCTGGCTGGCCCAGTTGGCGAAGCCTCGACGCAGGGAGTGGCTGCTGTAGGCATCACCATCGAGCCCCGCCCCCACCAACGCTTCGCGCAATAGATGCATCACGCTGTAAGGATGCAGCGCTTTATCCGCCAGCCGCCCCCAGCGATCAATCCCGCGAAACACCGGCCCTTGGGCAATGCCCGCCGTCTCCAGCCAGTCGCAATAGGCATCCACCGGGCACAACCGCTCCAACGCCGGCGCCGAGTGGGTGGTGCCACGGCTGTCGCGATCGCCCTTGCTCCACGGCAGAAAAATACGCATCCCCTCCCCGCGCCGCGCCTGAATGAACTGCACATCCAACCGGCACAGTTCCTCACTGCGAAACGCCCGCCAGAAGCCCATCAGGATCAGCGCCTTGTCGCGCTGGCAACGCAGCAGGCGTCGACTGTCCGCCTGCACCCGCGCAGACGCGATCTCGCTGTCCAGCCAACGCACGCAACGTTCCAGCGCCATCAACTGTAACGGCTCGGCCTGTTTTTCCTGCTGGGGGTGCACGGTGCGGATACCCTTCATCACCTGCTTGACCTGCGGGCTTTTGGTGGGGTCCGGGAAGCCCTGGCTGACGTGCCACTGGGCCAGCGCCGCCAGCCGCAACCTCAGGGTGTTGAGCGACAGCTTGCCGGCGAACGCCGCCAGGTAGCGCGCGATGCCATCGCTGGTGGCCGGCAGGAAGCCGCCCCAGGTCACTTCGAAGTGCTCCACCGCCGATTGGTAACTGCGCCGGGTGTTTTCACGGGTGCCGGCGGCGATGTAGCGGTCTACGTCGGAAACCATGGGGGGCCTTGGTGATATGCAGATGCCGAACAGTATACCGTGTGTAGGAGCCGACTTTAGTCGCGATGCGGGCGCTGCGGTGCCTGGGCTGGCGCCTACAGTGTTCAGCCAGGGATACGCCGGCTGCGCCGCACCGGCCACGCCAGGCACTGGCCGCTGGGGTGCAGTACCAACATCACCCGGTTGAACAGGTGCACATCGGCATACAAGGCAAAAAAGTGGCTGATGACTTCACCAAACAGCCCGATATCTCCCGGCCCCAGGAATCCGCCTTCGTCCAAAGTGATTTCAATGTCCACCCCCCGCTCCAGATGCATCCGGTCATGCTGGTGCAGAAAGTGCTCTACCTTGAGGATCGCGGCCAACCGACGCTGATTGACCTCGCTGTCGGTCCAGTCATACAGCGCCAGCGTGCTGCGCAGCGCTTCGGCGTTGTCGAGCATGTGCAGCGTGTGCGAGCCTTGATGGCCCAGCACCTGCCAGTGGAAGCGCTCGCGATCGGGCGGGTAGCATGGCAGCGTCGGCATGCACAGGTTGCGCACCGCCAAGGTCAGCTGGCCCACCCTGACAGGCGTGTCGAGCAAAGTGGGCCTGAGCGACAGTCGCGGCAGCGTGCCGTGGCTGCCGGTCACCCGCAGCGTCAACGGCTCGGTGGGCGGCAGCCGGTCCTGTTCCAGCCCATCACCCCCCAGGACCAGTACGGTGTCGTGGCTGGCATCGGCGCAGCGTTTGAGGCGGGTGTGAAAATAGCGCTCCGGGATCTCGTCGCGCAGCATGCCGCCCTTGTGGCGAAAGCTCTTGAACGGCATGTAGGGGTAGCTTGCTTCGTCCCTGACCGCGCGCACCTCGTCCACGCTGTAGACCTGCGTAAACCCATCCTGCGGGTATAAGGCGCGCAGCGAATACTCCGACGCAAGCGGCGCCAGCACCAGGGGTTCGACCGCCAGGGGAAACAGATTGATGGCCGGCACGACGTGCAGGTGCAGGCTGGCCTGCTTCAGGCGCAGATCGGCGGGCCATGGGTGTTGGAGCTCCACTTCCAGCTCGAACCAGGCTGCATCCTCGGGGACCGTCAATCGTTCCAGACCGCACAGGGTGAGGAACAGGAATTTCTCGGGAAAGGTGAAGTATTCCAGCAGCAGCTGATACCCCTGAGCGGCGCCTTCGCCTCGAGGCCACAGGCGATCCTGTTCGCAGAACCCCCTGAGCGTGAAAAACGCATCGACCGCCTGCGGTTGCTCTACGCCCGGGTAGCGCACGCGGATGTGAGCCAGGTCCAGCGCCAGGCAGTAATGCAGCGCGTAGGCCAGTGCAGGGTCAGCCTTGAGGTAGATGGGCGAGTTGCCCAGGTCGATATCGCGCCAGGCGGCCAGCGGGCCGCGGGCAAAGCGCAGGCGCAGCAGGCCCTCGCCGTTGAAGACGAATTCCTGCTGGTGGCTCTCGAGCACCAGCGGTCGCAGCAACACGTCCTGCGTGGTGGTGAAGCGGCACTGAATATCCTGTTTGATGGGGTGCGACACCACCTCAAGACCTTTGTCGACGAGTTCGCAGCGGCTCATCTGGCTGAGGTCCGGCGTCAGTTCGACCATCGTCAATGACGGCACCCCGCGCAGGTACTGCGGCCACACCAGGCCCACCAACTCCTCGGTCAGCTCGGGGAAGTCGTCATCAAGCTTTTCGCGCACGCGCCCCATCAGCAGCGCGAAACCCTTGAACAGGCGCGCGACCTCCGGGTCGAGCTGGCCGTTGTCCAGGCCCAGGTCACGGCCCTGTTCGGGGAATTGCTGGGCGAATTCCTGGCCAGCCTCGCGCAGGTAGCGCATCTCGGCCATGAAGTATTGGCGTAGCAGGTGGTCCATGCTCAAGGTGCATATCCTTCTGTCAGTCGTCGCGAAATGACCCACCGTAGCCGCGGCTACAGGGCGGCCAGGAAGATGTGTTTAGGCAAGGTGAAGCCGCGCAGTGTCAGCAGCGCCAGGGGGCCGGCGCCCAGTTCGGTGCGCAGGTGCCAGGTCAGGGGCAGCCCGTCTGGCGCCTTTAGCACCAGGCTGAAGTGCGTGTCGCTGTCGTCCAGCGCTGTCACCTGGGTCTGTTCCAACAGACGAATCAGCCCCCAGGTGCCGGCGTAGTCGCCCAATAGCCGCTCACCGGTGTGCACGCTGGTCCAGCTCAGTTGTGCACCTGGATAGCCGGCGCGCCCCGGCCAGGTGAAACGCTGCCAACGTTCCTTCTGGTTGAAGTAGTGCAAGCGCTCACCGTTGAGCACCAAGGTGGTCTGCACCACATCGCGCACCGGCTTGGCCCGCAGCTCGAAGCCCAGGCCCATACCACCGTCGGTGTAGAGCACATCGGCCAGGTGGGCCAGTTGATTCACCGCATCGAGAAACGCCGGGTTGATGCGCAGCGCCTGGCCATTACGCGGGTCCGGCACCCAACGGTTGCCTTCCTTGCGCAGCACGCCGCCCAGTTGCTGTTGCAAAAACTGCTCGATACGCCCGGTGTCGGTTCGAATCATCTGGCCGAGCATGGGCAGCGAAGTGTCGCTGCCGGAGGCCACGAAGGGATAGCGACCGGTGAACGAGGCGTTCCAGTGATCGACGATCGCGCGCTGCCAGTGCTGGTTGAGGCGCTCAGCAGAGGGCTGCAACGCGTGTTGCCAGGACTGCTGCAGCGGCTCCACGAACAGCGTCTGGCCAAATTCGCTCCATTGGCTACCCAGGCTGGCGGCGATCAGCCGACCTTGGTCGCGGGCTTCGGCAAAGTCGGCGTTTTGGCTTTGGAACAGCGATTGCGCGTCGTGGGTGCTGTGCACCTGCTGCAGTTTCAAGCGCAGCCGGGTGACGGCAGTGAGATAACCGGGCAGGCTGAGTTGGGGGTCGGCGGATGGGCCCAGCAATGGCGTAGCTAGAATGCCCTGCGTCTCGACCGCCACGTTGCCGATAAGTGCCAGCAAGGGCGATTGATGGGCGTCGCTCATCAAGGTCAATTGAGCGATGGCGCCGGCCAGGCTGTCCGCTGGGCGCCACTGTAGGTTGTTTAGAAAGCGTTGCCAGGCGGTGCTGAAATCCCGGGTGTAGCGCTGTGTCAGGCGCGCCTTCAAGGCGTCGGGGGCCAGTCGGCCTGACGGTAGATCGCCCAGCACCCAGTCGACGGTTTCGCGACGGGTGTCGACCAGATCGTCGATGGCGCTGCGCACCTGATCTTCCCAGGCCTGACGGGTGAAGGCGCCCGGGACTGTTGTATGGCTGGAGAACAAGGCGGCAGCGTCGGTATCACCGGTCAATTGCGCAAGGTCCAGCGCGGGGTACTGGCTGCCCACCCGCTTGATGAGTTGCTGATAGAGCTGGGCCTCACTGTTGCGCTCCTTGAGCATGCCCAGCAGTGTTCGGCGTGCCTGGGTGATCAAGGTTGGGTCGGGCTCGATACGCCACTGGGGATGCGCGGGCAGGTGTCGGGCGTAGAATGACCAAAGCCCCGGTGGCGCGGGGACTGCCGTTTCCAGGGTTTGCGCCAGGAAAACAGGGTCGGCCTGTTCAGGGTTGGCCATCATCAGGTACGCCTTGAGCGCGTGGTAGGTCTGGTCGGTGCCTCGGGTTTTGAGCTGTTGGGTGAGGTGTGTTGCGGCTACATCACGCAACAGCAGGTTATTGGCCAGCTCGTAGCGAGCCCATAGTGCGTTCAGTAGGGGTTGAGTCTGGCTAACGCCAAAAAAACGCGCATGCCATGGCTCGCCCTGCGCCAGGCGATCCAGTTCAACGGTGAGCGCGGTCAGGGTCGCGATGTCACCCACCGGCAACTCGATCACCTTGCCCACTTGCGCCATCTGGTTGCGCTGGCCCACGAACGACACCACCACACCACACAACGCCACCCCGGCCAAGGCCAGCATCGCCCAGGCTGCGGCTTTCCCCGACCACCAGCCGCGCCGCCAACCGCGTACGTAACGATCGGCCAGCACATGCGCCCACGCCCCATCGAGCTGCAACAAATGCTGCATCCCTGGCACCGGCCCGTCCTGGCGCGCCAGGCTGAAATGCAGCCCGCGCAGCGGCATGGCCCGGCCAAACTGCGGCAACAGCGGCTCCAGCGCCTGACGCCAGCGTGTGATCCCACCCACGCGAAGCTCGTAACCCAGACGGAACAGGAAATCGCGGCGCATGTTGGTTCTCATCACCGCGATGCCTTGCTTGTTGAGCGGATCCACCAACCCATTAAGCTTTTCTTCTACCTCAGCCAGCGTCGCCCTCGATGACAGCAGACAACCCACCGGCGGCACGAAATCCTGGGGCTGGGACTGATAGGCGCACACCTGCCACAGGTGCAGCGGCACCTGCCACCTCAGCGCACTGGACAGGTCGCGCAGGTAGCGCGCTGCGGCGGTCATGGTTTTGGCATCGGCGCTCTGCACATCGGACAGGGCCCAGACAATGCCGTCCAGAGGTCGGCGTGCATTCATTTCCTTTAACTGTGCTTGCTCATCCGCCTGCCTGGCAACGATGCTGCCACCCCATAACAGCACGGTGCCCTGCCCCTCCAACCAGCGGTCCGCGAGCAGACCAGGGGCAATGGCATCGATCTGTTCAGGCTCGCCCACCACCAGCAGCACACGCACACGCCAGCGCCAAAAGCGGCCATAGTGCAACTGCAGGTGCTCAAGCATTTCCAAGTGCGGGACCGGCCGGGGCTCGGGCACTGCCTGCTGCCGGTAAGGCCATTCCACCAGACTGCGCAGGCCGCCTTGGTGCAGCAGCCAGATCATGATCGACACGCTGAACAGCAGGGCCCACAGCGCCACGGCCTTGAGCACGACGTCCTGTAATGCGACTTCCCCCCACGACCACCACGCCGTGGCGGCCAGGGTCACGGCCACGGCAATGGCCAGCGCCATCAACAGAGCCGTTTGCCAGGCAAACACCTTGGGCGTTTCAGTTACTTGAGTCATCGGGCTTCACCACTCCAAGGGCCAGGGTGTATTGAGGGTCGTTGGCCAGCCAGGCACAGGGTTCGCCCTGCTGCTGCGCCTGCCAAGCCGCCAGGGTTTGCGCCACCATGGCGCCGAGCATGGGCAAGGCGCCGAAATGTGCATCCTGCAGGTGTTGACGCAGGTTCCAGGGCAGGTCCGGCTGCGGGTCGGGTTGGGAGAACGACACGCAAGTGGCGGGCGGTGCGCTGAGATGGGCTTGCTGCAAGGCACGCTCGGCGACGGCGTTGAGGGGCTCGCTGTCGGCGGTGAACCATTCGCCGCGGCACAGGCGCACGCCGCCTTGAGGGGCGAGTAGCCAGAGGACGGCGGCTTCGCCGGCGGGGATGGTTGCGCCAGGCCGCGGGGGTGACGATTCGCAGCCGGCGCAGAGGATGCGGGTGTCGGGGGGCGCGGTTTGCAGATGGTCGATGAGGGTGCTTAGGGTTTCGATGCCTTGCCAGGGTTGTGGTTGTGCGGGCAGGCCGACTTGCGGAAAAATGACGGACATCTCCTTGAAAAATGCTTCCCATGCCACCGAAGAGCCCAGCCAGTAGCAGCTCAGCATGTTGGCGGCAGAGCTTTCACCTCTCTGCTGCTGCCACTGCGAGACCAGCAGTTTTGCCAGTTTTTGCTCTCGCTCGGCAGTCGTGTCGCTAGCCACAAGCGACACGCGCAGCACGCGCGTTCCGGTAGCAAGCGCCGGAACATTCCCGCTTAACAAGTCATCACGCTGACCCGGCGCGCAGCAGTGCGGCCCGATCAAGACCGACTCCAGCAGTGCGGCCTGTTGCCCGTGCCGCTGCCACCACCCAACTTGCACTCGCTGCACGGCCTCTTCGTACCACTGAGCATTGTGACGATTGAGCCGGTAATACAGCACGCGCATCAGCAGCGCCAGCAGCCACAGTGTGAACAGGCTTGTCGCCACGCGAGATGCAGGAAACTGATCAAACGCAGGTTGCCATATCACACCCGCGCTACTGAACGCTGCCAGCACGGCCACGCCGCTGGCCAGCCAACGAGAATAGGACGGGGGCTGGCGCAACGGGTACGGTAAAAACTGCGGGGCCGCGATCACGACGCCACCCACGTATCAGGCATGGAGCTCACCAACGTACAGCCGCATGCACAGGCGTGGCCATCCAATGCCACCGGCTGGTCATCCACCCACATCAAGTCGCTTCCTTCAGCAATCGTGGTAGGGCCATGGCGCTTGCAGTGAACAGCATCGCCCTGACAGGCGATAGGCAGACCGAACCATAGGTAATGACCGTCCACGACCTGGCCGCCGTACTCAAGTAACGTATCGCCTTTGCGAATCACTGGTTTCATCGGTGTACCTCGTCTATCAGGCCATAGGGGGTATTCAAGCGAGGTCATCAGTCACCTCCTGATGCTTGGCGTAGTACGTTTCCCATCGCGTGTTGATGGATTGGCGGGCCTGTGCCATGTGTTCGGCGTCGCCGACTGCCTCCACAACGCGGGTATCCCGGGCCTCGCCGTGCATCGCGACCTCGCGGCGGCTGGCTTCACCGAAAAACACCATGCGCTCGCGGAAGTAGCTGCCCAGCGGCTCGCGCCCCATCGAGTAGAGAAACCACGCGCGTGAGTCATGCACTTGATCATCAAACAGCGCCCGCAGCAGTCCTTCGGGTTGGGTTGCATTGCGGTTTTCATCCACTTCGCCGCGATAGTTTTCGTCAAGGTGACTGCGGTACTTTTCCTTGGGTGGAAACAGGATGCGGACTCTTTGCTGACCAACATCCTTCAGATGCTCGCCCTCGTGCCTTGCGTCGGCGGTAATGATGCGCAGGACAAAAGCCGGCGGAGATTTGGCGGGCACCAGGCGGGTCAATGCGGAGGCGCGGCCATGCGGATTGCGGTACGCTGCGGCGAATTCTTCAGCCGCTTCCAGAAGTTGGGTTTGCGCAATATCAGCGTCGAATTGTGGCAAGCCTGGGGGCAAGGGTCTTTTGGGGACGCGACCGGTACGTTCGGCGGCGAGTTGCGCTTCGCGCTTTTTCTTGATCAGTGCTTGTTGCTTGGCGAGCTCTTCTTTCGCGAAGCCTTGGACAACAGGGTCGGAGTGGGTGTTGCTGGCTTGTTGGTAGAAAGGGGTTTGTTTGAGGCTGGCGAAGCCGTAGCGGTCGATTCGCCAAGCGGTGATCCAGGCGAGTTGGGAGCGGATGGCTTGTTCTAGGGTTGTAGATCCCAATAATGGCTGATAGTTGGTTGAATGCTCAAGCGTGTGCATTTCTGTACCTGTCCGCAGAGATAGCGTCACTTGGCGCCATGCATTGAATCGTTTCACGACCTCGGGCGATACCTCGAACTCTACCGACGATACAGGGTCCATTATTCGCCAAGGCTCCAACTCCACGTCGGCAGGCATTTTTTCCCTTTGTATCTTTAGGGGGGCACCGTGAACGAACGCATCAGCATAAAGATCATGCAAAGCGATCTGTGATAACAGGTCGCCATCGCCTCGCCCATTTGCTTTCCCTTGATCCCCCGGTGGATAACCGCCCCCCAAATCAGAGTGTACCCCGGCGTAGATTACCTCTGCACAGTTGACGGGATATTCGCCGGTCTGTCTCCGGATAGAGTCCAAAGGAAAGCAAAGTCTCTGCTCGTGACTGGAGACCAAGTGCAGGCACCGCTTGACTAGACCGCTGTTGGGTAATTCCTGGTTGCCATCAGCCCAACTCATATGTCCTCGAGCGCCAGGTAGGACATCTGCTATACCTACCGAAGCGACGGTATCTAGAACACCCAAATACGCAACACTTAACGGAATACTAACGCTATCTATTTCTAGAGATGCGTTAACTCCCAATAGCTCATTCAGCCAGCTAACGAACGCTCTGGCTGCAGCCGCTCCACGGGAAAATCCATACACATATAGCTTAACTGCCAGTAACTTTGACTGCCCCCCAATTGGAGGTCCGAATGCAATCTCCAATAATGGCTTTAGCGATTGAAGCTGTTTGTTAAATTGAGTTTTTCGATTTTTCGATCCTGTCCATGACTCTGCTCCCATCCATGTCCCCATTGCCCTGATCGCAGCTTTAAGATCATCAGTAGTTAGCCCTTCTCCCCCAAGGGTCCGACGTAAGGCGTCGATGATCATCATCAGCCCCCAATTTATACGTTCCTCACCAAAATAGGCGCTCGCAAGGCCTCTTGTCGTATAGTCCAAGTCTCCGATTTCAGGAAAAGGAGTGCCAACCCCCGGCATATAGTATTTGAAGTATTCCCCATGCCGCACCGCCCCATCGATTAACTCTTGAGCACGAATACCTGTATGCCCCATACCCCCAACATGTCCGTCACCGATGGTTGCGCGAAATAAGCGCGCGATGTTGGTTGGGTGTGGAGGGTGGGACATGAATGCGTCGTTATAGAAATTGTTTCCCGTGCCATCGAAAAACAGGCTGACATGCAGCGTTTTACAGCAAGGTGGAGCCGTGCGATATCCTGCCTCTAAACAAAGCGCGTCGTGATAAGAATGTTCCAAATCACGTTGTCGCTTAATGTTTTCTCGAACCTCCTTGATTTTTCGAGGCAACCTACCCCACCTTGGGAACTCAGGTGGATACCAAACGCACGGAGATTTTACCTCGAACATGATTGAACCTCTTCTAGCTTCAGCGGCAGCTTAATGGGATATTCGGGACTACCGAATGAGTGGCAGCTTGTGGTAACTTTGACCTCGTCGCAGGGCAAAAAATGAACGGTGATTCCGCAAGCACCTTGGTTTGCATAGTCAGGAATCGGGACTATTTTCGAATACTTTTGTCTCTGGGCGACGACCTTGTCTCTCCATATCAGATATTGTGCCCAGTTTTCGTAGCCTGGAAACTCTCGCGCCAATTCGCTTCCAGCGCCCGCCCCAGTTTGCCAATCTACTTGCACTTGCAGCCCGGTTTTCCAGCGCTCCGGGGCAGCGTAGCAACATCCTCCCCCGCCGCTCTGGTAGGGGCCGATAACATCCACTCCCGACTGCCCATCAACGCTGAAATGATTAATAGATAAGTTAGTATGATTAACCCCTCTTATCACGCCTGCCTCCGAATTCAAAGCAACCAATACGCCTGCAATCCCAAGCTTCGTTACCAATATCAAATCTCGAAACGATTTCTTTCGCATAGAACTGCTCCTTATAACAACGGGCAACACACTCAGATACTGCCCGATGCTTCGGGCGCAGCAATCAGCTTATCAATTACCAGTATTTTTCTTCATTCCTTCAAATACTGGAACCTTCCAAGATTCAGCCCTGACATCGCTTAACCTTCGCGGGTTGCAGCGGCACCTTAACGGGGTGCTCAGGGCTGCTGTACGCATAACATGAAGTAGTCGGTACAACTTCATTGCAGGGCAAAAAATGGACAGTCACTCCACAGACCTTCTGATTGGTGTAGTCAGGTAGCGGAACCGATTTAGGATGCGTGCGTCGCTGAGCCTTTACCTTCCCCACAATCACAGTTGCCTCCGAGCCAGCACTAAATAACGCCCCCGTAAGCCCAATATTGGTAGCCAATATAAAATTCCCAATCGAAATCGGCGGCACAGCACTCACTCCTCTCATGAAAAACAAACGCACTCAGGCGCCCCTTAATTTCTTGCGAACTTGGGCAGCCAACTCCGCCCCCGTCCGGTGCCCAGCTGCCAAGCCCTCAAGCACGGCTTCGTAACACGCGTGAAATCGCTGTTCTGTCGTCCACTTGCTCGGTAAAACGCCCGCAAAGTTGCCCTGTGCAGTCATGGCGTCGCTGACGCAACTGAGCCGCTCAATCTGGTTGTCGGTGAGCTCGAATGCAGTGAAGTCGTCTGGCGGCTGCGGCAGGTCACCAGCGCCTGGTAGATGGCGGGGCTGGCCATCGCGGTCCAGCCAGCTCCAGAATTCGGCTGGCCTGAGCAGTACTTGTTGCTGATCGAGCTCAAAGACGTGGCTGAACAGCAACGCAAATACTCTCGGGTCGTAAAACCTGAACAGCCCGCCTCGCCCCCTATGGCGAGCGCCAAGGCACCGGCGCAAGTACTCGGCCAGTGCGGGGAAATGCCAGCGAGTTACCAAGAACAACAATCGCGAGCGGTCATGCAGGTCGCCGATCAAGCCGATCAGCCATTGCCGTTGCAGCGGTTGTGTCAAATCAACCCTCACTAGCACTGGCGCGAGGTGTAGGGAGCCTTCTTCCGGCAATCCGTCGAACAGCGATTGCCAAGTCAATGCGGGTACGACACTGCATACACTGGACAGCAGGGGTGTGGTGCCGGCCTGGTCGATAATGAAGTTCAAGGAGGCTGCAGGTACGTCGGCGCAGCAGTTTTCAAGCAGCTCGACCCACTCGTTTATTTGGGCCTCGGTCATGGTTGCGCCTCCCGAACGGCAAATGCCTGCCCCATGGCGCGAGCCTTCTCCTGGCACTCTTCGCAAACTGACCCAGGTAAATGCGGTAGCTGAAATACGGTGCTGGCGGGCCCGGTAAACCGGTGCTGCCCCTTGACGCTGACAAGGCCGGGGCTGTGAATTTCTATATCGCCTGCCGCCGTGATCCGGATGTAACCTCCCCCACACCCCAACGTAATCCCCTGCTTCGCCGTCAGTTGCAGGTGCCCTTCCACCGTCTGCACCGTTACATCCTGCTGCGCGATCAGGCTCATCCCCTGCGCATGCGACTCGATTTCCAGCGGTCCATCGCCCGATACCAGGCGCATCCCCTCCTGGCGCGCCAACAGCGAAACCCCCTCCTCCGCCTGCACGGCCAGGCGCGCCCCGGCTGCCAGGTTGATTTCGTCATCACTCTGCACATACAACCCGTCGCCACTTTTAAGCAGCAGGCTGGCCGGGGTCACGGCGGCGATTCCTTTCGGCGCGCTCAGCAGAATCGCCGGGGCCTGCAGGTTTTTCGCGTCGCCTTGCAGGGCGCTCAAACCTTCGGTCGCCAAGGGGCGGCTGTTGTGGCTGCGGGCGATGTCCTGGCACTGCTTCATCCCAGCCAGTGCTTTGTCCAGCAAGCTGATCGCAGGCCCCATGGTCAGCACATCGCCCGCGCCTTTGGCCTGGGCATCAGCACTGATAAACAGCCCCTTGCCCCCACGAATCGCCCCCCAATGATCGCTGCGCAGCTCAAAGCCCTCCCCACGCTTGCGCCGCTCGGCGTCTACCACGTGCCCCAGGTTGAGCTGGCTCTTGCCGGCAAAGTCGGTGCTGAGCTTGATGTGTTCCTGGCCACGGGTGTCATCCATGCGCAGCTTGTTGTTGGCCGGGGTGCGAAGCACGTTGCGCAAGTAGTTGCGCTTGGTTACCAGGTCCGGGCGGTGGCTGTCGTGCAGGGCGTGGGCGATGTAGGGGCGGTCCGGGTCGCCCTGCTCGAAGGCGATCGCCACTTCGGTGCCGGGGATCAGCGGCAGGTGCAGGCCGTGGGTGTTGCCCGCGTAGGGTCGGGCCAGGCGTAGCCACAGGCTTTCTTCGCCGGGTTTCCAGGTGTCGCGGTCGAACAGGAAGCTGACTTTGTAGCGGCCTTGCATGTCCAGGTGGCTATAAGGGTCGTTGGCGGTATGGCTGGTGATGCGCGCCGGCAGGGTGCCGGCCATGACCGGTTTGGGCAGTGCGGGCGGCCGGTAGTAGATGTCCTGGTGGTAAGGGATGGCGCTGAAGTGGGCGATGAAGCTGCTGTCGCGGGCGGCACGGGTGGTCAGTTGGGTGATGATGATGCGCGGCTGGAAGGCCTGCGGGGCGTCGCCGGTGATGGTCAGCACCTGGCGCGGCGCAAGCGTGGGGCTGGTGGTGGTGCCGCTCAGGTGGGTCTGCTGGTTGAGGTAGCGCTCGTGGTGCAGGCGGGCGTAGAAGACGGCGCTTTCAGGTTGTACGTCTTTATAAAAGGCGTAGCGGTCGCCCGTCTGGCTGTAGTCGTCGCCGTAGTGATAGGCCTCGCCGCGGGTGGTGGTGTTGCCGCGGGTCTGGTCGATGTCGGCGTCCAGTTGAGCCCACACATCCTCGTAGCGATAGGTGCGCACGTTGACCTGTTTTTCTACCACCTGGTGCTGGGTCTGCAGGTTCCAGACACTGTCCTGTTCGCCCACGTTCAGGCCGGAATACGGGTGGTACGGCAACTCCACGCCATAGTGCAGGCCCTTGCGCATGTCGCTGAACTGGACCACGGCCAGCTCGGCGCTCTCGTGGTTGACGAAGCAGTACCAGATGCCGACTTCGGCCAGCAGCCGCTGGATGAAGGCCAGGTCGCTTTCGTCGTACTGCATCACCTGTTCGCGCACGGGGTACTGGCGCACCAGGTGCCAGCGCAGGTCGTACTGGGCGAAACGGTGGCGCTCGCACAGGATGCTCTCCACGATCTGCGGCACCGACTGGCGCTGGTAGATGCGAAATTGCTTGCCCCGATCGGCCAGGGCCAGGCGCGGTTGCAGGGTGACCTGGTAGCGGGCTTCGTCCCTGGAGGCGGACAGCCGCCGAAGGCCGGTGATCACGCCGTAGACGATGCGCAGGGGTTCGGGCGGCGGTACCTGGGCGCCTCGGTAGGCAGGTTTTTCCGGCAGCGGGTACAAGCTGAAACTGGCCGAATGGCCAAGGACCTGCTCGGCAGCGATGTCCTGGCTGGGGCTGGTGAATTCGATGCGGTAGGTGAAGCACTGGCTCAGTTGCTCATCGCTTTCGAATGCGAGGACATCGAGGGGCTCGTCGAAGCGGCGGATACTAAGCCGGTGGCGGCTGTGGTCGAATAAAACCGGCAGGCTGGAAAGGTTTGAAGCCATGGTATGCCCCTGTCAGATCCGGATAACGGATGAAAGAGGGAATCTTATGTAACTCACTTGGCAGGTTCTATCGGACGGTTCTGAGCAATGGCAGGAAAATTCCGAACAAGTTGTGGAAATTTCCAGGATAGGAAATTTCCTACTCAATAACGGCAGCTACGCAAGCGCTATATAGTTTTGTATATTACAAAAGCAATTCCCGCCAGGGGATGAAGCACAACAAGGATTGACCGATGTACATCATGCCGTTCGACCCACGGCTCGACGCCACGCCCCCGCTTGCCGTGCCCGACGTGATCCTCGAAGCCGCCTGCCAAGTGTTTGCCTGCGAAGGCTTCGCCGCCGCCACGCTCAGCGGCATCGCCCGCCAGGCCGGGCTGCCCAAGCCCAACGTGCTGTATTACTTCAAGTCCAAGCACAACCTGTACGCCCAGGTGCTGGAGAGCATCGCCACGCCCTATATGGACGCCTGCCTGTCGCTGCGAGTGGATGACGAACCCCTGGAAGCGCTGACCCGCACGGTGACGGCCATGGTGCGCCTGTTCGAGCGCCAGCCGTTTGCCGCCAAGGTGTTTATGGTTGAGCTGAAGGAAGGTGCGAGTCGCTTGCCGCCGGCCTACGCCGAGCGGTGGGCGGCGCGGGTACGGGACAACGTCGGTTGCCTGAGGCACTGGATCGACCAAGGGCTGTTGGCACCCATGGATCCGCAACATGTGCTGCTGTCGACCTGGGCGGTGGCGCAGTCGTGCATCAGCCTGGGCTGGCAGGTGCCTGGGCTGCAGGGGCGCGAGCAATTGCAGGCCATCGATTATGCAGCGGCCGCGCAGACGGCTACGCAGCTGTTATTGCAAGGCCTTGCGCCGCAGCCCAGCGCGCGGTTGAAGCGCGCCTAGATTCCCCCCAGGGGCAGCTTTGCCTGCCCTGCCCCCCCCCCCTGTCTACCTGCGTTTCGTACCTGTTTTCGGGGGAATTTTCGTGGATGAACGCCATGACATTTGATAATCCTCCATTATCAAATTCTTATTTTCGAGATTACGACCATAAAATACGTCGTTATTTGGTATGTAATTACAGGATATGTAATACAGTACGAAATCGACACGCACCCAAGACGAACACACGAAGGCTACCTACGCCGATCCCCCAGGCCATGGCACGTTGCAATAAATGTGGGACCGAGCGGAGCTCGGGAAGCGCCGCGCGGGCGGCGCGCGATCTCAAGAGCGCTAAAGAGGTGTCGGCTAGTGACTGGTGGCCATGACGCTATCGCGTAGCCGCTGCCGCCAGGCTGCGCTGGCCTGCGTGAATACTGGAGATTTGGGGTGAGGCTGAGGGCCAGCGCAGCCTGGCGGCAGCGGCTACGGGAGCAGGGGAAGTCAGAGAGGATTTACAAGGGATCGCAGGGGTGCTGAGAGGCGCATGTCGGAATGGCGGCGGCGCTCTGGAGATCGAGCGCCGCCCGCGCGGCGCTTCCCGGGCAGAGCCCGGTCCCACATTTGTTGCAACGTACCATGGCCTGCTGGATCGGTGTGGATCTACACCAACGTATCCCACAACAACTTCAAATTAAGCCCCACAATCACCGCCGACACCAACCACGCCAGCCCTTTGGTCACCGGCCCGATCGCCAGCTCCCCCATGCGCTCACGGTTGGAGACGAACATCACCAGCGGGATCACCGCAAACGGCAGCTGCATCGACAGCACCACCTGACTGAACACCAGCAAGTGCGCGGTGCCCTGCTCACCGTAGAGCGCGGTGGCGATGACCACCGGGACGATGGCAATACCCCGCGTCAGCAGGCGACGAGCCCAGTCAGGGATGCGCAGGTTGAGGAAGCCTTCCATCACGATTTGCCCGGCCAGGGTGGCAGTAACCGTGGAGTTGATGCCCGACGCCAGCAGTGCCACCCCCAGCAGCGCTGACGCAATCCCCACCCCCAGCAGTGGCGACAGCAGCGCGTAAGCCTGCTCGATCTCGACCACGTCGGTGTGGCCATTGCTGTGAAACACCGCTGAGGCGGTGATCAGGATGGCAGCATTGACGAACAGCGCCAGCGTCAGCGCGATGGTGCTGTCGGTGACGGCCCAACGCAGGCCGCTGCGGCGACCCTCCGGCGTGCGCGGGTAGGCGCGGGTCTGCACGATGGATGAATGCAGATAGAGGTTATGGGGCATCACCGTAGCGCCGATGATGCCGATGGCGATGTACAGCATCGCCGGGTTGGTGACCACGCTGGCCTGCGGAATAAAGCCCTGGAACACCGCATGCCACTGCGGCTGGGCCAGCACCAGTTGCGCGGCGAAGCAGGCGAAGATCAAGGTCAGCAGCGCGATGACGAAAGCTTCCAGCACGCGGAAGCCGCGGTTCATCAGCAGCAGAATCAGGAATACATCCAGCGCGCAGAGGATGGCGCCCCATAGCATGGGGATGCCAAACAGCAGCTTGAGGGCGATGGCGGTGCCGATCACTTCCGCCAGGTCGCAGGCAATGATCGCCGCCTCGCAGGCCAGCCACAGCACGATGCAGACCGGCTTGGGGTAGTTTTCCCGGCACGCCTGGGCCAAGTCCAGGCCGGTGGCGATGCCCAACCGCGCCGCCAGTGCCTGCAGCAGTACGGCCATCAGGTTCGACAGCAGGATCACTGACAGCAGCGTGTAGCCAAATTGCGAACCGCCGGCGATGTCGGTCGCCCAGTTGCCAGGGTCCATATAGCCCACGGCTACCATGTAGCCGGGACCTGCGAACGCCAGCAGGCGGCGCAGCCAGTGGCCATTCGCAGGCACGGCAACACTGCCGTTCATCGCCCCCAGACTGGGGCGGGCGGCAAGGGGGATGGACCGTCGGCGGCGAGCCGCGTAGTCGGCCTGGTGATTGTCAGTATTCAAGGTAGCGCTTCGCTGTACTGAATCGAAAAAAGCCGGCGAAACAAAGCGCCTGTAACCTGAACGTAGCGGCTTTGCGGAAATTTACTCGCCCCATAAGATATTTCCGACCACGGGAGCGGAAGAAGGTCGATTGCAACGGATCAGCGGTATCGCCACTGGGCGCCCGCGCCTCGCTGGGATACCCTTGCCGCCTTCCCCTGGATGGCACCCGGAGCCGCAGTGACTGATCTACCGCAACGCCCGACCTTGACCGCCTCGACCCTGCTGGGCATCGCCCAGATCATCGCCTGGGGCGGCTCCTTTTACCTGATTGCCGTGCTGGCCGCGCCGGTGGTCGCCGACACGGGCTGGAGCCAGGCCTGGGTGTACGGTGCGCTGTCGCTGGCGATACTGATTTCCGGCCTGCTGGCCCCCGCCGTTGGCCGTCTGGTGGCGCGCCTGGGCGGACGCCGGGTACTGGTGAGCAGTGCGCCGATTCTGGCCGCCGGCCTGGCGCTGTTGGCGGTTGCCCCCAATCTGGGCTGTTTTCTGCTGGCCTGGGTGGTGATCGGCATTGGCATGGCGGCGGGCTTGTATGACCCGCTATTCGCCACTCTGGGACAATATTTCGGCAGCAACGCTCGCGGTGCCATCACGCAAGTGACCTTGGTATCGGGGTTCTGCACGTCGATTACCTGGCCACTGGTGGCCGCCCTGGTGGCGCATCTGGGCTGGCGTGGCGCCTGCCTGGCCTACAGCGTCATGCTGCTTGTGGTGGTGCTGCCAGTGTACCTGCGCACGTTGCCGGCATTGCCACACCTGAAAAGCACCGGTGCCCACGCACCCGCGGCCAACGGCGCCGAGCCTGATCGTCGAGTGTTCATGCTGCTGACTGCCAGCTTTACGCTGGCTGCAGTGATCTTTACCGCCATATCAGTGCAGTTGATCAGCCTGTTGCAGGCGCTGGGCTTCAGTTTGCCGGCGGCGCTGGGCGTGGCGGCGCTGATCGGGCCTAGCCAGGTCGGCGTGCGGGTGTTGCAAGTGGTGCTGGGGCGCAATGCGCATCCTATCTGGAGCACCCTGGCATCGGTGCTGCTGGTGGCGGTCGGATTGGCCGGGTTGCTGTTTGCCACCCAATGGGCGGTGGTGGCCATCGTGGTGTATGGCCTGGGCAGCGGGATTCGTTCGATTGTGCGTGGCACCCTGCCCTTGGCGCTGTTCGGGCCGGGGACGTATGCGGTGGTGCTGGGGCGCATTGCGCGGCCGGTGTTGATTGCACAGGCGTTGACGCCGTTGCTGGGTGGGTATCTGCAGGCGCATCTGGGGGCAACGGCAACGTTGGCAGCGCTGGGGATTTTAGCGCTGGTGAACGTGGCGACGGTCGTGCTGCTGCAACGCAGCGTGACCACGAAAGCAACCGCCGCGTAGCCGCTGCCGCCAGGCTGCGCTGGCCGGCGTGAACCCTGAAGATTTATAGCGAGGCAGAAGGCCAGCGCAGCCTGGCGGCAGCGGCTACGCAGGCCCTGGGCTTACGGCTGCAGCTTCAACCCATCACGAATCGCCTGCACCTGCGCCTCGTTATCGCTGTAACCCTGGGCCGAACCGGCATAAGACAGCGAATACGCCGCCCCCGGCGTGCTGCCCGCCACCAGCGTCTGGGTCATCACATGCCCGCCATTGAGGCTGATCTTGCAGGTGGTCTCCACCGCCGCGATATCGCCCAGTTTGGTGTCGCGCACCTTGGTGCACACGCTCTGATAGCCCCCGTGGCTGAAGTTGATCTGCAAGGCCTTGCGCATTTCCAGCACCACGCCACCCAGATTCACCTGATGGTCGGGCGCCAAGGCCGTGCGGGTTAGTTCCACTACCATCTGCGGGTCGCCGTTGTCGTCGTTTTTCGCCGCGCGCTGGCGGTGTACGGCGGGGTCGGTGGCGTCGGGCAAAGTTTCCACGGCCCAGCCCGCCGGCCAGGTGATGACCACGTCATCGGCCAGGGCCAGCGGCGCTGCCAGTAACAGGCCAAACGCGAACAGGGTGCAGCCACGGTGCAAAACATTCATGAAAAGCGCGGGTTCCGGTAACAATGAAGGCGGTTGCCAAGTGGCGAGGTTGACCCAACTTTGACTTCAAGTAAAACATTTCACCCGCCTGCTACCCTGAGATCGTGTTTAATTGCGCCACTTTTTCTGCCAGAGGTTCTTTCCATGACTGCCCTGCCCCTGAAAAAACTGTTCGCCGCCTCCACCCTGCTGCTCAGCTGCCTGGTGTCGCCGCTGGTGTTCGCCCACGCGCACCTGGTCAGCGCCACCCCGGCTGCCGATGCCACCGTCAGCGCGCCGGCCGAGCTGAGCCTGGTGTTTACCGAAGGCGTTGAACAAAGTTTTACCAAGGTTGAACTCACCCGTGGCGGCGAAGCCGTGCTGATCAAGAGCATCGCCACCCAGGGCACCGACAAGAAAACCCTGATCGTCACCCCCGCCGCGCCGCTGACCCCAGGCGACTACTCGGTCAAATGGCATGCCGTGTCGGTCGACACCCACAACAGCGACGGCAGCTACCAGTTCAAGGTGGCCCAGTAACCTCATGAGCGCTTTGGTGGTAGTTCGTTTTCTGCATTTCTGCGTGGTGCTGCTGGTGTTCGGCAGCCTGGTATTCCGCCCCTTGTTGCTCGGTGACGCCCGCCAGCAGGCGCGCATGCGCCTGTGGCTGGACCCGTTCCTGTGCCTGTTGGCCGGCATCGGCCTGATCACGGCCATCGCCTGGCTGATGGTGACGGCGGCCGACATGACCGGCAATTGGCAGGCCGCGCTCAATGGCGACACGGTGATGAAGGTGCTGACCCAGACTTTCTTCGGCAAGGCGTGGTTCGTGCACCTGTTCGCCAGCTTGATCCTGTTGCTGTGCCTGCGTATCCCGGCGCGCCTGCCCAATCGCCTGCTGCTGGGCATCAGCACCGTGCAGTTGGCGACGTTGGCGCCCGTGGGGCATGCCGCCATGCTCAGCGGCATCCCGGGGTTGCTGCTGATGCTCAACCAGCTGATTCACCTGCTGTGCGTGGCCGGCTGGATGGGCGCGCTGTTGTTGCTGATGTTCATCCAGGCGCGGCCAAATGGGCATGACGTGCGTGGCACGCTCACTCGGTTCAGCCGCTACGGCCTGGTACTGGTGGCGGGCATCATCGTCACTGGCCTGATCAATGTGCGGGTATTGACCGGCAGCCTGTGGCCCACGCCGATGACTTCGGGCTTTGCCCTGGTGCTGGCGGTCAAGGCGTCCTTGGTGGCGTGCATGCTGGCGTTGGCGCTGTTCAACCGGGCGGCGCTGGCCAACCAGCGTATTGCCTTGGACAAGTTGCGCCAGACGGTGCTGCTGGAGTGGCTGTGCGGCATGGCGGCGATTGCGGCCGTGTCGCTGCTGGGTACCCTCAGCCCGGTGCCATTAGTGTGATGTAGCCGCTGCCGCCAGGCTGCGCTGACCCTTGTCAACGCTGAGAATTTTCAGTGAGGCACAGGGCCAGCGCAGCCTTCGGCAGCGGCTACAGGGTTACGCGCGGGCGGGGGTGGCAACGGGCTGACTCATCACGCACAACCCGTAGTACAACACCCCACCCAACGCCGACCCGGTAAACCATCCGTAATCATAGAACCAGCTGAACACCGGGCTGCCCAGCGACATCAGGGTCAGCACCACCGGTACCCCCAACGCGACAAAGCCACGCCAGTGCCAGGCCGGGTACACGTCGTCCCGGTACAGGCCCGCCAGATCCAGTTGCTGCTTCCTGATCAGAAAATAGTCCACCACCATGATCCCGGCAATCGGCCCCAGCAGGCTGGAATACCCCAGTAGCCAGTTGGAATACACCGTCTCCAGGCTGACATCCGACACGATCAGCCCCAGCTTTTTCAGCAACTCATGCCCCATCAGCAGCAGCCCCACCACCCCGGTCAGCAACACCGCGCGGGTACGGCCGATCAGCTTGGGCGCCAGGTTCTGGAAGTCGTTGGTGGGCGAGACGATATTGGCCGCGGTGTTGGTGGACAAGGTGGCGACAATGATCAGCGCCATGGCGAGGGCCACCCAGCCGGGGCTTTTGATATGGCCGATCAGGCTGACCGGGTCCGACACCATCTCGCCCACCAAGGACACGGAAGCCGCCGTCATCACCACCCCCAGCGCCGCGAACAGGAACATGGTCAGCGGCAACCCCAGCACCTGACCGACGATCTGCGCCCGCTGGCTTTTGGCGTAGCGGCTGAAGTCGGGAATGTTCAGCGACAGGGTCGCCCAGAAACCCACCATGGCGGTCAGGCCGGCGCAGAAGTAACTGGTGACGCTGGCCCCCTCAGGGCGCTTGGGCGGCTGGGCCAGCAGTTCGGTGATGGAGATGTTGGGCAACGCCCACGCCAACAGGCCTGCGCCCACCAGCAACAGCAACGGTGCCGACAGGGTTTCCAGCCACTTGATGGACTCGGCGCCGCGGATCACTACCCACAGGTTCAGGGCCCAGAACAGCATGAAACCGATCACCTCACCCACTCCGCCCAAGGCCTTCCAGCCCTCGAACAGCGAGCCCAGGAACAGGTGAATCGCCAGCCCGCCAAACAGCGTCTGGATGCCGAACCAGCCGCAGGCCACCAGGGCGCGAATCAGGCACGGCACGTTGGAGCCGATGACGCCGAAGGATGAACGCAGCAGCACCGGGAACGGAATGCCGTATTTCGTGCCGGCGAAGGCATTCAGCGTCAGCGGGACCAGCACAATGATGTTGGCCAACAGAATCGCCAGCAGCGCTTCACCCACGCTGAGGCCGAAATAGGCCGTCAACACGCCGCCCAGGGTGTAAGTCGGCACGCAGATCGACATGCCCACCCACAGCGCCGTGATGTGCCATTGGTTCCAGGTGCGCTCGTGCACACGGGTGGGCGCGATGTCGGGGTTGTAGCGTGGGCTGTCCAGCACGTCGGTGCCTTCGTGCAGCTCGTACAGGCCGTCGCGTTCGACGACCGTGGAAACGGTGGGGTGCATGGGCGCGTCCTTATCGGTGTTGTGGCGTCATGGCCTATCAATAAGCGTGCCGCGCAGCGCAAGCCATTGAAGTGCAACCCCTCGGCCAATGCTGTCCGTTCGATCAGGACTCGTCGTGGTGCGTGGCGGCGGCTGAATGCACGGATTCGTGCCGGCCAGGCAAATATCAAATGCCGCCGTCGATCTTTTTCCCACGGCCGACGCCGCCGATACTGCCCGCCAGATTGATTCCCCCTACAGGAGCACCCCATGAGTATCCCCGCCTTCGGCCTCGGCACGTTCCGCCTCAAGGACCAGGTTGTCATCGACGTGGTGCGCAACGCGCTGGAGCTCGGCTACCGGGCCATCGACACCGCGCAGATCTACGGCAACGAAGCCGAGATCGGCCAGGCCATCGCCGACAGCGGCGTGCCACGCAGCGAATTGTTCATCACCACCAAGATCTGGGTCGATAATTTCGCTGCCGACAAGCTGATCCCCAGCCTGCGCGACAGCCTGGCCAAACTGCGCACCGACCACGTCGACCTGACCCTGATCCACTGGCCGTCGCCCAATGGCGCGGTGGCCGTCAGCGAGTTCATGACCGCCCTGGCCGAAGCCAAGGCCCTGGGCCTGACACGGCAGATTGGCGTGTCGAACTTCACCATCGACCTGATGCAGCAGGCCATTGCGGTGGTGGGCGCCGATCAGATCGCCACCAACCAGATTGAACTGCATCCCTACCTGCAGAACCGCCGGGTGGCGGAATTCGCCAAGCGCCAGGGCATCCCGATCACTTCGTACATGACCCTGGCCTACGGCAAGGTGATTGACGACCCGGTAATCGTCCGCATTGCCGAGCGCCATCAGGCGACCACGGCCCAAGTGGTGCTGGCGTGGGCGATGCAGCTGGGCCACGCGGTGATCCCCTCCTCGACCCGCCGCGAGAACCTGGCCAGCAACCTCAAGGCCCTGGACCTGCGCCTGAGCGCCGCCGACATGGCCGAACTGGCAGCGCTGGAGCGTGGCGAGCGCCTGACCAGCCCGGCAAGCATTGCGCCTGCCTGGGATTGACTACTCCTCCTGCAGCGACACCGTCCTGTGGGAGCAAAGCTTGCTCGCGATGGCATCGACGCCGTCATCCAGAAAAACCGCGTCGTCTGCATCGCGAGCAAGCTTTGCTCCCACAGTGTGTACCTCTACAAGGCAGTTGCTGCTACCAGAGCGTGATACGCTCCTTGGCATTATCCACTGCCCCGCACCACTCCATGGAACTGCACATCACCTTCCAGGGCCGCAAGGACCTGGGCGAGCAGCTGTACCGCCAACTCTTTGATGCCATCGACAGCGGTCGCCTGGCCGCCGGCACGCAGCTGCCTCCCACACGGCTATTGGCCACGCAACTGGGCGTGTCGCGCAAGACCGTGGCCGACGCCTACAGCGCGCTCACCTACGACAACCTGCTCAGTGGCCAGGTAGGCCGCGGCACCTTCGTCAACGCCCGCCCCACTGCCCGGCCTGCGGCGGCCAGCACCTCGCCCCTGGCCAGCGCCGCCGTGGTCGCCATGTGGCGCGACATGCCCATGCCGCTGGCCCAGGCCGCCGCCCAGGGGCGTGCCCGCTACGAGTTCATCGGCGGCGCCTCGCTGAAAACCCAGTTCCCCTTCGATGCCTGGCGTCGCTGCACCCTGCATGCCTTGCGCCAGTTCACCCGCTCGCGGATGCTGCACGGCGACCCACAAGGGTTGCCCGAACTGCGCGAAGCAGTGGCCCGGCATATCGGCTTCGCCCGCGGCGTACAGGCCAGCAGCGAGTCGGTGCTGATCACCAACGGCGCACAACAGGCGCTGGACCTGGTGGCCCGCGTATTGATCGAGCCGGGCTGCAAGGTGGTGATGGAAGACCCCGGCTACCCCCCTGCCCGCCTGCTGTTCAAAGCCCAACGCGCCGAGGTGATCGACGTGCCCGTGGACGCCGAAGGCCTGTGCGTGGAGCTGATCCCCGACGGCACGCGACTGATCTATGTCACCCCCTCGCACCAGTTCCCGCTGGGCATGCCCATGAGCCTGGCACGCCGCGAAGCCCTGCTGGCCCGTGCCGCGCAACTGGGTGCGATCATCATCGAAGACGACTACGACAGCGAATTCCGCTACCAGGGCCCGCCCACCGACTCGCTGCAGAGCCTGGACCGGCACGGCCTGGTGGCCTACGTCGGCACCTTCTCCAAGACCCTGCTGCCCGAACTGCGCCTGGGCTATGCGGTGCTGCCGGCGGCCATCCTGCAGGCGGTCAAGGTGGCCAAGCAGTTGAGCGACTGGCACACCCCCACGCTCAGCCAGTGGGCGCTGGCCAAGTTCATCGCCGAAGGTGAACTGCTCAAGCACGTACGCCGCTGCTTCGACATTTACAGCGCCCGTCGCGAACGCATCCTGCAACGCCTTGACGGCGACCTCGCCCCTTGGCTCAAGGCCGTGCCGGCCACGGCCGGCTACCACCTGACGGCGCTGTGCCAGCGCCCCATGGACCTCGACCTGCTGGTAACCGTGGCGCGTCAGGCCGATGTCGGCCTGTACCCGATCACGCCCTTCTTCAGCCAGCAGCCACCGGTACCAGGCTTGCTGCTGGGCTTCGGCGCCATCGACCTGCTGGACATCGACACCGCCCTGGACCGGGTGCGGGAAATCCTGCTGCAATTGGCCCCCTTGTAAAGGGGCCAATTGGCTATTCGAACCCTTGCAGCCCGGGCTTAAGGTAGCACCCACACACCTTCTGCACTGGAGCCAAGCAAATGAGCAATCGCATCGAATGGGCCAAACAAGCACCCGACGCCTACAAAGCCATGGTCGGACTGGAAATGGCCCTGGGCAAGTCTGGCCTCGAAAACTCCCTGCTGGAGCTGGTACGCCTGCGCGCCTCGCAGCTTAACGGCTGCGCCTACTGCGTGAACATGCACGCCAACGATGCGCGCAAGGCTGGCGAGACCGAAGCGCGGCTGCAAACCCTCACCGTCTGGCAGGAAACCCCGTTCTTCACCCCGCGTGAGCGTGCGGCGCTGGCCTGGGTGGAGAGCCTGACGCTGTTGTCGATCCAGCATGCGCCGCAGGATCAGTATGAGGCGCTGCTCGAGCATTTCAGCGAGGTTGAAGTGGTGAACCTGACCCTGGCCATCGCCACCATCAATGCCTGGAACCGGTTTGGGGTGGGGTTTGCGATGGTGCCTCAGGGCTGAAATCGCGCCGTCTGCATCGCGGCCAAGGCCGGCTCCTACCACGATCGGCGTAGGAGCCGGCCTTGGCCGCGATGCAGGCGACACGGTTCATCTGCAGCTAAACATGCCGAGCCCGATAAGCCCCCGGGCTTTCCCCCGTCCACTTCTTGAACGCCCGATGAAACGCACTGGTCTCCTGAAAACCGGTGCGCTGCGCTACATCGGCAACGCTCAAGCCCGCACTGCGCAAACACTCACACGCCATCCCCCGCCGCACCTCATCCTTGAGCTGCTGATACGAACACCCTTCACGCTCCAGTTGCCGCCGCAAGCGCGTCGCCGACAACCCGCACGCCTGTGCCATGCTGACCAGCGTCGGCCATTCCCCGTACTGACTGCCCCGCAAGCGCCGATGCACCTGCGCCACCAGCCCCTGTGGGTTGCGGTAGCGAATCATCAACCACTGCGGCGCCGTGCGCAGAAACTGCTTGAGCCCGGCCAAATCTTGCACCATCGGCAGGGCCAGCACACTGGCGGCGAATTCGATTTCGGTCTGGGCGGCGCCAAAATTCAGGTTTGGGCCCCACAGCAGTGGGTCGTCCTCCAGCGCCGGCCGCCGGTGATGAAAGTCCACGCGGTCCAGGCTGATGCGCCGCCCGCCCAGCCAGCACAACAGGCTGACCATCAGCACGGCGAAGGTCTCCTCGGCATACCCGCGCCGCTCGGTGTCGCCGCTGTAGGCCAGGGTGATCAAGGCCCGTGTGCCGCGCACACTCAGGCTGCCGCGAATATCGCGCAGGAACAGGCCGAAGTTGCCCAGGCACTGGCGCATGGCCTTGCCCAGCGTGGGCTCCTGGATTAGCCCGCGACAGATCAGTGCGAAGCTGCCAGGCGGCATGCCGTGGCTGTCCAAACGAAAGAATTCGTCGTGCAGATTGCGGATCTGAATCAGCCACAACGCCGCAAAGGCACTGGCCGGCACCCGTGCATGACTGTTATCCAGCAGGCGGCTGTCGATGCCCGCCTCGGCCAATACCTCGGCCCGCCGCTGGGGCTGATCGCGCAACGCATGCAGCATGGAATCAACAAAATAAGCCGCGACCGAATCGGTTTCACGAAGCACCGCAACAACACTCCCCACGGCAAACAGTGGCAAAAAATGACAGGACGACCGGGCAGTTTCGGCATAGGCCCGGCCCGCCCGGGCGCCTAGACTTGCAGAGATTACACGCCAAGGCAGGAGACTTTCATGCACACCCCGGAAATTTTCGTCGTCAGCGCCGTGCGCTCGGCCATCGGCAGTTTTGGCGGCTCGCTCAAGGACGTGCCGCCCACCCAATTGGCCACCGACCTGGCCGTGGCCGCCCTGCAACGCTCGGCACTGGCCCCCGAGCACATCGGCCACGTGGTATTCGGCACCGTGATCCCCACCGAACCCCGTGACGCCTACGTGTCGCGCGTGGCCGCCATCAACGCCGGCATCCCCCAGGAAACCCCGGCGTTCAACGTCAACCGCCTGTGCGGCTCGGGCCTGCAAGCCATCGTGTCGGCGGCGCAGAGCCTGTTGCTGGGTGACGCCGGCGCCGTGCTGGCCGGTGGCGTGGAGTCCATGAGCCGTGGCCCCTACCTGCTGCCGCAAGCCCGCTGGGGCGCGCGCATGGGGGATATTCAGGCGCTGGATTACATGCTGGGCGTGCTGCACGACCCGTTCGCCGGCATTCACATGGGTATCACGGCGGAAAATATCGCGGAAAAATTCGGCATCACCCGCCAGATGCAGGATGACCTGGCGCTGGTCAGCCAGCAGCGCGCCGCCCGCGCCATCGCCGAGGGCCGCTTTGCCTCGCAGATCGTGCCCATTGAGATTGCCACGCGCAAAGGCGTCGTCAGTTTTGCCGAGGACGAGAACGTGCGCGCCGTGGACGCCGAGCAACTGGCGAAAATGAAGCCGGCGTTCAAGAAGGACGGCAGCGTCACCGCCGGCAACGCCTCCAGCCTCAATGACGGTGCCGCCGCCCTGGTGCTGGCCACGGCCGAAACCGTGCGCGCGCACAACCTCACCCCGCTGGCACGCCTGGTGGGCTACGGCCATGGTGGCGTCGAGCCGGCGCTGATGGGCCTGGGGCCGATCCCCGCCACCCGCCAAGTACTGACCAAAGCCGGCCTGCGGGTGCAGGACCTGGACGTGATCGAGTCCAACGAAGCTTTCGCCGCACAAGCCTGCGCCGTGGCCCGGGAGCTGGATTTCGACCCGGCCAAGGTCAACCCCAATGGTTCGGGCATCTCCTTGGGTCACCCGGTAGGCGCTACCGGCGCCATCATCGCAACCAAGGCCATCCATGAGCTGCAGCGCACTCAGGGCCGTTACGGCCTGGCCACCATGTGCATCGGCGGCGGCCAAGGCATTGCCGTGTTGTTCGAACGCGTCTGATCACCCGTAGCCGCTGCCGGCAGGCTGCGCTGGCCCGTGTAAGCCCTGAAGATTTTCAGCGAAATACAGGGCCAGCGCAGCCTGCCGGCAGCGGCTACATATCGAGGATTGAACTATGCAATTGCAACGTATCGCCGTCATCGGCGCCGGCACCATGGGCAACGGCATCGCGCAGGTGTGCGCGCTGTCGGGCTACCAAGTCATCCTGGTGGACATCAGCGACGCCGCCCTGGACAAGGGCCTGGCCACCCTGAACAAGAACCTGCAACGCCAGGTCAGCAAAGAGACGCTGACCCAGGCCCAGGCTGACCAGGCCGTGGGCCAGATCACCACCAGCACCGACTACGCCCGCCTGGCCGACGCGCAGCTGGTGATCGAGGCGGCCACCGAGAACCTGGGCCTGAAACTGAAGATCCTCAAGCAGATCGCCGACCACGTCAGCGACACCTGCGTCATCGCCTCCAACACCTCGTCGCTGTCCATCACCCAACTGGCCGCCAGCGTCTGCGCCCCGGACCGGTTCATCGGCCTGCACTTCTTCAACCCGGTACCGATGATGGCCCTGGTCGAAGTGATCCGCGGCCTGCAGACCAGCGACGCCACCCACGCCCTGGCGCTGGAGGTCAGCGGGCGTCTGGGCAAGACCGCCATCAATGCGGGCAACCGCCCGGGATTCGTGGTCAACCGCATTCTGGTACCGATGATCAACGAGGCCATCCTGGTGTTGCAGGAAGGCCTGGCCAGCGCCGAGGACATCGACACCGGCATGCGCCTGGGCTGCAACCAGCCGATCGGGCCGCTGGCCCTGGCTGACCTGATCGGGCTGGACACCTTGCTGGCGATCATGGACGCGTTTCTGGAAGGGTTTGGCGACAGCAAGTACCGCGCCGCGCCGCTGTTGCGCGAGATGGTCGCGGCCGGTTACCTGGGGCGCAAGGCTGGGCGGGGGTTTCATTCCTACACCTGACGGCCTCAGCCGCAGCCGCCGGCATTGAGACCGCGTCGCCCGCATCGCGACTAAAGTCAGCTCCTACCCCGTCCGTGGTAGGAGCCGGCCTTGGCCGCGATGCAGACGCCGCGGACCCGTAGCAGCTGCCGCAGGCTGCGTCACGGCCAATGCGGCGTGTCACACATTGCGCGGCGCCTGTAACGCGGCCTCGCGGCCGCTGCTACGCTAAATGAATAACCAGAAAAAACCGCAGAGGCCGTGTATGAAGACCGTTGCAGAATTGCTCAAGCTCAAGGCACAGCACAACCAGCAAGTGCACACCATCGGCCCCGACCAGATGGTGGTGGACGCGCTGCGCCTGATGGCCGAGAAAAACGTCGGCGCCCTGCCGGTGGTGCAGGATGGCGCCGTGGTGGGGATCGTCAGTGAACGTGATTACGCCCGCAAGGTGGTGCTGCTGGGGCGCTCCTCGGTGGGTACGCCGGTGCGCGACATCATGAGCGCCAAGGTGATCACCGTGGACCCGCACAAAAGCATCGACGACTGCATGAACATGATGACCGACGGCCACTTGCGCCACCTTCCTGTGGTGGAAGACGAGCAATTGATCGGCCTGTTGTCCATCGGCGACCTGGTCAAGCAGGCCATTGCCGAGCAGGCCGACCTGATCCGCCAGCTGGAGCAATATATTCGCGGCGAGTAGGCGCGCGTCCGGGGCCGTGCAGGTATACTGCGCGCCCCCGGGGACGGCCCCGGACACTACCTTGCATGCCCGGAGCACCCCACATGACTGTCGATCAACACGCACCTGCCGACGCCCAGCCCGAAGAAACCGGCAGCGACAGCCAGCCGGCCGTGCCTTCCTTCAGTTTCCCGTTCAAGCCCGGCGCCTTCGCCGCCGCGAAAAAAGCCGCCACCTACCCCGGCGCCGGCAAGTCCAACCACGACAAGACCCCAGGCCGCGCGCCCAACGGCACCCGCCGTTCGATGGGCAAGCGCTGACCCTCAGCGGTTGACGTCCACCACGACACGCCCGCGCACGCTGCCGGTCATCAACTGATCGGCCATTTGGACCGCCTGGCTCAAACCCACTTCCTGGCTGATCACGACCAGCAGGTCGCGGTCCAGATCACGGGCCAGGCGGTCCCAGGCTTCGACGCGGTCGGCCTTGGGCCGCTTGACGCTGTCGATGCCCAGCAATGACACCCCACGCAGGATGAACGGCGCCACCGAGCCGGGGAAATCCATGCCCTGAGCCAGGCCGCAGGCGGCTACCGCGCCGTGATAACGGGTGGTGGCGCAGACATTGGCCAAGGTGTGGCTGCCTACCGAATCCACCGCGCCGGCCCAGCGTTCCTTGCCCAGCGGCTTGCCGGGTGCCGACAGGCTTTCACGGTCGATGATGTCGCGCGCGCCCAGGCGTTTCAGGTAATCGTGCTCGCTGCTGCGGCCCGTGGACGCCACCACGTGGTAACCCAGCTTGGCCAGCAGCGCGATGGCGAAACTGCCGACGCCGCCATTGGCGCCGGTCACCAACACTTCCCCCTGGTCCGGGGTAACACCGTGTCGCTCCAGCGCGATAACGCACAGCATGGCGGTGTAGCCGGCCGTGCCGATGGCCATCGCTTCGGCCGCGGTAAAACCCTTTGGCAGCGGGATCAACCAGTCGCCATTGAGCCGCGCTTTCTGCGCCAGGCCGCCCCAGTGCCCCTCGCCCACGCCCCAGCCATTGAGCAGCACCGCATCGCCCGCCTTGAAATCCGGGTGTTCGCTGCTGTGCACCGTGCCCGCCAGGTCAATGCCCGGCACCATGGGAAAGCTGCGCACCACCGGCCCCTTGCCGGTAATGGCCAGGCCGTCCTTGTAGTTCAGGGTGCTGTAGGCCACATCAATGGTCACATTACCGGCCGGCAGTTGCGACTCGTCCAGCACCTGTACTGCGGCGCGCTGCCCCTGCTCGTCCTTGTCGATCACAATGGCGTTGAACATGCTGCTCTCCTTGTTTAGACCGAATGTCTTTAAATAGAGTTGAAAAAGCCGGCGGTGCCGGCTTGCAGTGGATCAGATCTGGAAGAATGCCGAGCGCAGGAAACCACTGACGAAGGTGCGCATGGGTTGCGCATCGCGCAGCAGCCGTGCACGCAGTACCGCGCCTTCCCAGCCAGTCCAGAAAAACGCGGCCAGCTCGTCGCAATCGGCGTCCTTGGGCAGGTCGCCCGCCGCCTGGGCGGCCTTCAGGCAGGTGCTCAAACGCTGCTGCCAGTCGGCGAAAATCGCTTCGATGGCCTCGCGGTAGCCTTCAGGCAGCACGGAAATTTCCTGCCCCAGGTTGCCCACCAGGCAGCCACGGCGGTAATCGTGTTTGGCCATGCCGGTCTGCGCGTCCTCGACAAAGCCCAGCAGGCGCTCCAGCGGCGCGATGGACTCGTCCAGCAGCCAGTGGTCCAGCTTGCGGGCAAAGTACTGCGCGTAGTTGTCGAGCAAGGCCCGGCCGAAGGCGTCCTTGCTGGCGAAGTAGTGATAGAACGAGCCCTTGGGCACCCCGACACGCTTGAGAATCATGTCGATGCCGGTGGCGCTGAAGCCCTGTTCAGTAAGGATTTCGGTACCGCAACGGACCAGCAGCTCACGGGTGTCGTAATGCTCGCGAGGCACCTTGGGAGGGCGGCCGGGTCTGCGGGGGACGGGTGCTTGGGTTGGCGTAGTCATGACAACGGATATTAGACTGGCCGTCTCAATTGTCAACTGGTTGATTTGTGTCACCGAACATTCTGCGTCGTCTGCATCGCGACTAAAGTCGGCTCCTACACCGTGCGTGGTAGGAGCCGGCCTTGGCCGCGATGGCTGGCAACGCGGTAGATCAGGCAGGGCAACGGGGGGTAGGCAGTTATGGCGCTTCGCTATATATTCCGCTGCATAACGAGAATATTTATGCAAAGGAGCTTCACGATGTCTGTCGCTATCCCCCGCCTCGCCCTGCTCGGCCTGTTCGCCGCGTTGGCCTTCAACGCCCACGCCGATGAAGTGCAAGTGGCCGTTGCCGCCAACTTCACCGCGCCGATCCAGGCGATTGCCAAGGACTTTGAGGCCGACACCGGCCACAAGCTGGTCGCCGCGTATGGCGCCACCGGCCAGTTCTACACGCAGATCAAGAACGGCGCGCCGTTCGAGGTGTTCCTGGCGGCCGACGACACCACCCCGGCCAAGCTTGAAAGCGAAGGCGACACCGTCAAGGGCTCGCGCTTCACCTACGCCGTCGGCACCCTGGCGTTGTGGTCGGCCAAGGACGGTTACGTCGACGCCAAGGGGGACGTGCTCAAGGCCAACCAGTACCAGCACCTGTCCATCGCCAACCCGAAAGCCGCGCCCTACGGGCTGGCCGCCACCCAGGTGCTGGACAAACTGAAACTGACTGAAGCCACCAAAGCCAAGATCGTCGAAGGCCAGAACATCACTCAGGCCTACCAGTTCGTGTCCACCGGCAACGCAGAGCTGGGCTTCGTCGCCCTGTCGCAGATTTTCAAGGACGGCAAGGTCACCAGCGGCTCGGCCTGGATTGTGCCGGCCAACCTGCATGACCCGATCAAGCAGGACGCCGTGATCCTCAACAAAGGCAAGGACAGCGCCGCCGCCAAGGCCCTGGTGCAATACCTCAAGGGACCTAAAGCCGCCGCCATCATCAAGTCCTACGGCTACGAACTCTGATGCCGCTGGACGCAAGCGACCTGTCGGCCATTTGGCTGACGGTCAAGCTGGCGTCGCTCACCACCCTGTTGCTGCTGGTGATCGGCACGCCGATCGCCTGGTGGCTGGCCCGCACCCGCTCGCGCCTGCGCGGGCCGGTGGGGGCGGTGGTGGCGCTGCCGCTGGTACTGCCCCCTACCGTGATCGGTTTTTACCTGCTGTTGGCCATGGGGCCCGCCGGTTTCATCGGCCACGCCACTCAGGCGCTGGGCCTGGGCACCCTGACCTTCAGTTTTGTGGGACTGGTGATTGGCTCGGCCATCTATTCGCTGCCGTTCGTGGTGCAGCCGTTGCAGAACGCCTTCACCGCCATCGGTGACCGCCCGCTGGAAGTGGCCGCCACCCTGCGTGCCAGCCCCTGGGACTGCTTCTTCAGCGTGGTGGTGCCCCTGGCCCGCCCCGGTTTCGTCACCGCCAGCATCCTGGGGTTTGCCCATACCGTGGGCGAATTCGGCGTGGTGTTGATGATTGGCGGCAATATCCCTGACCGTACCCGCGTGGTCTCGGTGCAGATATACGACCACGTGGAAGCCATGGAATACGGCCAGGCCCACTGGCTGGCCGGTGCCATGCTGATTTTCTCGTTCCTGGTGTTGCTGGCCCTGTACGCCCGCGGCCACGCCAAAGCCCGCTGGAGTTGACCCGTGGCCACGACTATTGCGGCGCGCATCCGCCATCGCCTTGCCGATTTCACCCTGGACGTTGACCTGCAACTGCCCGGTCGCGGCGTCAGCGCCCTGTTCGGCCAGTCCGGCTCGGGCAAGACCACCTGCCTGCGCTGCCTGGCCGGCCTTGAGCGTGCGGACCAGGCCTATATCGAGGTTAACGGCCAGGTCTGGCAGGACAGTCAGCGCGGTGTGTTCCTGCCCCCGCATCAGCGGCCGTTGGGCTATGTGTTCCAGGAAGCCAGCCTGTTTGCCCACCTGAACGTGCAGCGCAACCTGGAATACGGCTGGCGACGCATCCCGGCATCGCAACGCCAGGTCGATCTGCATCAGGCGTGCGAGTTGCTGGGCATCGGCCATTTGCTCACGCGCATGCCCGGCAAACTGTCGGGTGGCGAGCGCCAGCGCGTCGGTATTGCCCGCGCCCTGCTGACCAGCCCCGGCCTGCTGTTGATGGATGAACCGCTGGCCGCGCTGGACAGCCAGCGCAAGGCCGAGATCCTGCCGTACCTGGAGCGTCTACACGACGAACTGGACATCGCCATTGTCTACGTCAGCCACGCCCAGGACGAAGTGGCGCGCCTGGCCGATCACCTGGTGCTGCTGGACCAGGGCCGCGTGCAGGCCAGCGGACCGGTCACCGAAACCCTGGCGCGGCTGGACCTGCCGTTGGCGTTGGGGGATGACGCCGGGGTGGTGATCCAGGGGCGCGTCGAGCACTACGACGAGGCCTATCAACTGCTCAGCCTGAGCTTGCCGGGCAGCGACCTGCGGGTGCGCGTCGCCCATGCCCCCATGACGGTGGGCAGCGCGTTGCGGGTCAAGGTGCAGGCCCGCGATGTCAGCCTCAGCCTGGACGACCACGGCCAGAGCAGCATCCTCAATCGCCTACCGGTGACGGTCACCGGGCAGCGCGTGGCTGATAACAACGCCCACGTGCTGGTCAGCCTCGACGTGGCGGGCACGACGTTGCTGGCGCGCATCACGCGCTACTCGTGGGATCAGTTGGGTTTGACAGTGGGCAGCCGCGCCTGGGCGCAGATCAAGGCGGTGGCCGTGCTGGCCTGAAGGAATGCAGGGGCGCCGCGTTGACGCCCCCGCAGGCAATTACCCCAGATGCGTGACCAGCTTGGTCACCAGGTAAGCCTCGATAGCCTCGGTGCCGCCCTCCGAGCCATGGCCCGAATCCTTGATCCCGCCAAACGGGATTTCCGGCAGGCCGATGCCCAGGTGGTTGATCGACAGCATGCCCGCCTCCACCCGGTCGCTCAGGGCCTGGGCGGTTTTTGACGTGCTGGTGAAGGCGTAGGCCGCCAGGCCATACGGCAGACGGTTGGCTTCAGCGATGGCGTCATCCACGGTATCGAACGGCACGATCAGCGCCACCGGCCCGAACGGTTCTTCGTTCATCAGGCGCATGCTGGTGTTCAGGCCGCTGATCACGGTCGGCGCGAAGAAATAGCCAGGCCCGGCGATGGCCGCGCCGCCCAGGTGCACGGTGGCGCCTTTGCTGCGGGCATCGTCCACCAGTGCCTGCAAGGCCGGGGCGCGACGCTCGTTGGCCAGCGGGCCCATGGTGGTGCTGGCTTCCAGGCCGTTACCGACCTTGACCTTGCCGGCCAGCTCGACGAAGCGGGTCAGGAAGGTTTCGAACACTTCACGCTGCACCAGGAAGCGCGTCGGCGACACGCACACCTGGCCTGCGTTGCGGAACTTGGACGCCACCAGTGCCTGCACAGCCTTTTCAACGTCAGCGTCAGCAAAGACGATGGCCGGAGCGTGACCGCCCAGCTCCATGGTGGCCGGCTTCATGTGCAGGCCGGCCATGGCGGCCAGTTGCTTGCCCACCGGCGTGGAGCCCGTAAAGGTGACTTTGCGGATCACCGGATGCGGAATCAGGTAGCCGGAGATATCGGCAGGCACGCCATACACCAGGCCGATCACGCCAGCGGGTACTCCGGCGTCGGCAAAGGCGCGGATCAGTTCGGCGGGCGATGCCGGGGTTTCTTCCGGGGCCTTGACGATGATCGAGCAGCCAGCGGCCAAGGCCGACGACAGCTTGCGCACCACCTGGTTGATCGGGAAGTTCCACGGTGTGAACGCGGCAACCGGGCCCACGGGCTCGCTGATCACCCGTTGCTCGATGCCCTGGGCGCGCGACGGCACGATGCGGCCGTAGCTACGGCGGCCCTCTTCGGCCAGCCAGTCGATCATATCGGCGGCAGCCAGGGTTTCGGCGCGGGCTTCAGCCACCGGTTTGCCCTGTTCCAGGGTCATCAGCGTGGCGATGCTGTCGGCGCGCTCGCGCACCAGTTCGGCGGCCTTGCGCATGATTTTGTAGCGATCGAACGCGCTGACCTTGCGCCAAGTGTCGAAGCCCTGCTGGGCGGCGGCCAGGGCCTTGTCCAGGTCGGCGATATCAGCGTGGGCGACGCTGCCGATGGTTTCGCCGTTGGCGGGGTTGATGACTGGAATGCTGCGCCCGTCGGCGGCGTCCTGCCATTGACCGTTGATATACAACTGCACCTGCGGATACATACGCGTCTCCCGTTCACTTGGATGGATGTCTCTACCCTAACGCCCGAGGCCCATCCCAGCAACCGTCAATACTGACCCGCCGCTGGTCTTGTAGCAGCTGCCGAAGGCTGCGTCACAGGCGACGCGGTGTGCCAGCCAGTGCGCGGCGTCCGTGACGCGACCTGACGGCCGCTGCTACAGGACGGTGTCGTCCAAGATGCTGCTCAGGCTGCCTCTATCGAGGCGAGCACACCGCGCCCGCTGCTTGGGTCAGCGGGTTCCAAACTGACCTCCATGCCATTGCGCACGGCAATGGCCCGCACAATCGACAAGCCCAATCCGGACCCCACCTCGTCACTGCCCAGGCTGCGATAGAACGGGTCGAACACTCGCTCGCGATCCTGCGGCGCAATGCCGGGCCCGTTGTCACGCACCCACAGCCGCACCCCACCCTGCTCCACCGTCAGCCCAAGGTCTACGCGGCCTTCGTGCGGCGTAAAGCGGATCGCGTTATCGACCAGGTTTCTGATCATCACATGCAGGTCCACCGCACTGATCGCCACGGCCACATCAGGCCCCGGCTCCACGCCCAGGTCGATGCCCTTGCGGGCCGCCAGCGGCAGCAAGTCTTCAAGTACTTGCCGGTAGACCTGGTGCACCGAGGTCGTGGACGTCGAAGGCCCGGCATCGGCCTGCGCACGCGCCAGGGACAACAGTTGCTCGACCACCTGTTTGCCGCGCTCGATGCCCCGCTGCAGCGTCAGCAGGCGAGTGCGCGCCTCATCTGACAGGGCCGCGGCCGCAAGGCGCTCGCCTTGCAGCGACAAGGCGGTCAAGGGTGAACGCAGTTCATGGGCAGCGTCGGCCACAAAGCGTTGTTGTTCTTCCATGGCTTGGGCGACACGGGCCAGCAAGCCATTGATCGCCACCCCGAACGCGCGGATCTCCACCGGCAGATGCCCCTCGTCAATGGGGTGCAACTGGCGCTCGTCGCGCTGCTCGACCTCGGCCGCCAGCGTTGCGATGGGGCGAAACATTTTGCGCACCAGGTCGGCCACAACGATCAACAGCACCGGAAACAGGATCAGGAATGGCAGCACGCCACGCCAGGCACTTTCGCGCGCGTCGCGATCACGTCCGCCGGTTTCCTGGGCGACCACGATGCGCTGCCCATCCGCCAGGGTGCGCACCAGGGGCGGGATAGCCCAGGGTCATGCCCTGGCGCTCGAACAGCACGGCCATCTGGCGCAAGGTGTTGTCCTGCATTTCTAGGGCTTCCTCGAATGCAGGACAGACTGAGGGCGCGTTGAGCCGAGCATCTGTGCGGATGCTTTGCACTGTGGGAGATTCTATGCTTGTGGGCAACCTGGACCGGCCTCTCGCGAGCAAGCTTTGCTCCCACAGTGTCAAGCCAACCACCGGTGCAAGGCCTGGCACTGTGGGAGCAAAGCTTGCTCGCGATGGCATCGCCGCCGTGGCCCTGAAAAACCGCGTCGCCTGCATCGCGGCCAAGGCCAGCGCCTACCGCAAACAGCGTAGGAGCCGACGCACCCGCCAGCAACAGATTAGACGGGCTGTTTGAACTCGATATAACCCTGAGTGATCAAAAAGCCGGGATCCGCCACAGCCCCCACGTTGATCAGTTCGCAATAAAGGTCACCTGCGCTGTCATAGGCCTTCACCTGCAAGGTGCCCGAGCTGAACTGCTGCTTCACCGCCTGCGAATGATGCTTGAGGTACCCCTGCGCCTCGCCGCCGGCAAAGTCGTAACTGCCCTCACGCGCAGGGAAGATGACGTTGAAATCCCAGTCACCCGCGTCAGGGTCACGGTAGACATCGATCCGCGCATCTGCGTCCTCGACGAACCTCATGTCTGTGAGCACAACGCGCCCCTCGCCGCTCAAATTGCCATCCAGCGTGACAATGCCCCCAAACACAGGGTTGATGGCGCCTGATTTTTTCGGCGTTTTATCGGTCATGAATGCTCTCCCGGCCTGGGTGAATGAACGTAGGCCGAGTTCATCTGACCACCGCCCCCATAAGCCGCGATACTGTCAGAACCTGCAGCCACAGGGGCAGGTAGACACCGGCGTCACGTAGCGGTAGCTTGACCCGCCTTTTGTTCAAGAGTCTGGTTTGATGATCGCCCATGCCGTTCAGGAAGAAGTCCGTGCCCGCCTGCGTAGCGCCGAGCACGAGCATGCCGTCAAAGTACTGCTGGCCGTGGAGTCAGGCAGCCGCGCCTGGGGGTTTGCCTCGCCCAACAGCGATTACGACGCCCGCTTCATCTACGTGAACACGCCGCAGTGGTACCTGTCGGTGGGCCTGGAGGAGCAACGCGATGTGATCGAATACCCCATCGTCGATGAAATGGACATCAACGGCTGGGATTTGCGCAAGGCGCTGCGGCTGTTCTGGAAGTCAAACCCCGGCTTTGTGGAATGGGTGCAGTCGCCGCTGGTGTATGAACACGCCGGCAGTTTCCACGCCAGGGCCAAGGCACTGTTGCCGCAGGTCTATTCGGTGGAAAGCGGCATCTATCACTACCGCAGCATGGCCAAGACCAACTACCGCGGTTACCTGAAGACTGACCTGGTACCGCTGAAGAAGTACTTCTATGTGCTGCGGCCGCTGTTGTCGGTGCGTTGGCTGGAAGCGTTCAACGCGCCGGCCCCCATCGAGTTCGAACGCCTGCGGGTGCTGGTGGACGAAGAGCCGGGACTGCAGCAGGCCATCGACGACCTGCTGGCGGTCAAGCGCGTATCGCCGGAACTGGGGCTGTCGCCGCAGATTGCGCCGATTCAGGCGTTCGTTGAGCGCGAACTGGAACGCCTGGAGCACCTGAAACCGGCACGCACTGATCGTCGGGAAATAGAGCCCCTGCTGTCAGACCTGTTCCGCACCGTACTGGCCGAAACCTGGGGCTGACAGCCTGCGTTGTCAGCACTCAGGCAATCGGAATCAACGGATCGGCTGCCGCCCACGCCGCGTCACGGTCAGCCGCCGGCGGGTAGATCCACACGGTGTTGATCTGTGTCTTGAGGGCCTTGGCCTCTTCGCGCACCAGTTTCACCTGGCGGTCCCAGCCTTCGGTGTACACCGCGCCCCACGCGCCCAGGTCCAGGCAGGTGACGTACTTGGGCTGGCGGTACGGCAGTGGCGCCACGCCCAGTACATCGGCGGCCACGTTGTGACCGCTGAAGCGGCCCAGCATGATGGCGTGCTGGCAGGTCATCAGGGCGTGGTTGCCCAGGTCGTCGCTGGCCGTGTGGGCCACGTCGCCGGTGGCGTAGATGTCGTCCTGGCCAAGCACTTTCAAGTTGGCGTCCACGTGCAGGCGGCCGAGGGCATCGCGCTCACCCGGGATGTGCGTGGTCAGGCCGTGGGCGCGCACGCCGGTGGTCCAGATGACGGTGCTGGCTTCGATGCGCTCGCCGCTGTCCAGGGTCACGCCACCGGCGTCCACTGAAACGACTGAGGCCTGCAGTTTCCAGGTCACGCCCAGCGCGTCGCTGGCCTGGGCGATGGTCTCGGCGATCTGTTCGCCCATGGCGCCACCGACTTTGCTGCCGCGGTCAACGATGATCACTTCGACCGCCGCCTGCTGGCCGAGGATGGTGCGCAAGCGCGCTGGCATTTCCGTTGCTGTCTCGATGCCGGTGAAGCCGCCGCCGGCGACCACCACGGTATTGCGTGCGCGGCTCTCTGGCTGGCTGGCCAGGGCTTTGAGGTGGGCCTCCAGGCGCATGGCCTGCTCGATCTGGTCCACGTCAAAGGCATGCTCGGTCACGCCTGGGGTGTTGGGCAGTGCCAGGCCGCTGCCGGTGGCCAGTACCAGCTTGTCGTAGCTGCACACCTGGTTGGCGCCGTGGGCGTCAGTGTAACGCACCAGTTTGTGCGCTACGTCGATGGATTGCGCAGCACCCTGAATGAACTCAACGCCCACGGCGTACAGCAATTCGCCGACCGGCGCTGCCAGGCGGTGCGCGTTGGGCTCATAGAAACGTGGGCGAATACGCAGTTCCGGCTGCGGCGCCAGCAGGCTGACGCGGGTGTCGTGGTGGCCATGCTGGTTGAACAGGCGCGTAGCACCCAGGGCGGTCCATACACCGCCGAAACCGGCGCCAAGGATAAGAATGTGCTGTTGCATGTTGCGCTCCCGATGGGCAAGTGAGGCGCCTGTGCTGCGCCTCGATAACTACGACTATATTGATCGTAGTTTAATTTGGCAATCCCCCGCTCATCGGACAGGCTGCGTTGCTGGTGGCCATCCACGTTGCTAGAATGGCGACTTGTTCAGTCGGAGATAGCCCCATGTCGCTCTACAGCGCGGGCGTTGAATACGGCATTCATTGCCTGATTTTCCTGGTGGGTGCCGGTGGTGACAGCCGCGAGGCCAGCGTGCGTGATCTGGCCGAGCTGCAAGGCGTGCCGCAGGATTACCTGGCGAAGATCTTCACCAAGCTGGCCAAGGCCAAGCTGGTGGCGGCCACCGAGGGAGTGCGCGGCGGTTTTCGCCTGGCGCGGCCGGCGGATGAGATCAGCCTGCTGGACGTGGTGAATGCCATCGATGGGCGCAAGTCGATTTTTGATTGCCGCGAGATTCGCGGGCGCTGCGCGCTGTTTGATGGCAGCCCGCCCACGTGGGCGCTGGATGGGCCGTGCGCCGTGCACGGGGCCATGCAGACGGCGCAGCAGCGCATGGAAGAGGCACTGGCGCAGCAGACCATCCTGGATTTGGCCCGGCGGGTGTCGCGTAAGGCGCCGGCCGAGTTTGGCGGGCAGGTGGATGAGTGGATCGATGGGCGGCGGGATCGCAAGATTCAGGCAGTTACCCTGTAGCCGCTGCCGAAGGCTGCGCTGGCCTGCGTGAACACTGGAGATCTCCAGCGAGGTACAGGGCCAGCGCAGCCTGGCGGCAGCGGCTACGGGTTTTACACGCGGAAGCGGCGCAGTACGCCGTCCAGTTGTTGGCTCAGGGCCTTGAGCTGCGCACTGGCGCTGTTGGACTGCTCGGCTGCCAGCGCGGCGTTGCGTGACAACTCCGCCGCCTGGGTGACGTTCTGGTTGATGTCCTCCACCACGTGGGACTGCTGCAAGGTGGCGCTGGCGATCGAGGCATTCAGACCGTTCAGTTTATTCAGCGCCTGGCTGATCGAGGTCAGGCTGCGCCCCGCCAGGTTGGCTTGCTCGATCGTCAGTTGCGAAGCGCGGCTGCTGTCGCCGATCACCTTCACCGCCGCGTCGGAATGACGCTGCAAGCGTTCGGTCATGGCCTGAATTTCGGCCGTGGATTTCTGCGTGCGCTGGGCCAGCAAGCGCACCTCGTCCGCCACCACGGCAAAGCCACGCCCCTGTTCACCCGCCCTCGCCGCCTCGATGGCCGCATTGAGTGCCAACAGGTTGGTCTGTTCGGCAATCGAGCTGATCACCTCCAGCACGCTGCCGATCTGCACGCTTTCCGTGGCCAGGGTGCGGATCACTTCCACGGCCTGGTCGATGGTGCCGGACAACTGGTCGATCTGGCGCAGGCTGCTGTCGATGTTGGCCTGGCCACGCTGGGCCTCCGACTCGGCGTCGCGCATTTCGCTGGCCGCATGCTCGGCATTCTTGGCCACGTCCTGCACGCCATAGGTCACCTGGTTGACCGCAGTGGCCACCAGTTCCATTTGCTGGGACTGCTGCTGGCTGCGCACTTGGGCCTGATCGGCGTCGACTTCCAGTTCGCCCGAGGCCTGGCCCAGGTGCGTGGCCGATTGCTGCAGGTCGCTGACCACCTGGCGCAAGGTCGTGACAAAGGCGTTGAAGTGACGGGCCAGTTGCGTGATCTCGTCACGGCCCTGCTCTTCCAGGCGCCGGGTCAGGTCGCTGTCACCGCTGGCGATCTGCGCCATGGCCTGCACGGCCGCGTTCAACGGGCCGATGATGCTGCGGGCGATCAGGGTCAGCAGCGCGGCCATGATCAGGATGATGCCGGCGGTAATCGCCACGGCCTTCCACAGCTGTTGGTGGAACTGGGCTTCAACGTCATCCACATACACGCCCGAGCCGATGACCCAGCCCCACGGCGCGAACAGGCTGACATAGGAGGTCTTTGCCACCGGGTCGCTGGCGCCGGGCTTGGGCCAGCGATAATTGACGACGCCGGCGCCCTGGGCCTGGGCCACCTTGACCATGGCGTTGAACACCTCGACGCCGTCGGGGTCTTTCACCCGCGACAGGTCCTGCCCCACCAGCTCGGGCTTGGCCGGGTGCATGATCATTACCGGGTGCAGGTCGTTGATCCAGAAGTAGTCGGTCTGGTTGTAGCGCAGCCCGCGAATCGCCTCGATGGCTTGCGCTTGCGCCTGGGCACGGCTCAGGGTGCCGGCGCTTTCCAGACGCTGGTAATAGTCCAGCAGGCCGCTGGCGGTCTGCACCACGTGCATGGTTTCCTGGGCGCGGGCGTCGTACAGATCATCGTGGATCTGCTTGACCATCGCCGCCGCCATCGCACACAGCATCAACGCCGCCACTGCCAGGATCAGCCACAGACGCCCGCTGATCGTAAGGTTGCGCATCTTCATGTCCGCGACTCCTGCTTTGCTTGTAGTTATTGGCAAGGCATCGGCGCGGGGGCGGTGAACTGAAGGGTGGGTCCGGGAATAGGCAGAATTGCCCTGCAAACCGTGGGAGCGGGTTCTACCCGCGAAGGCCGCACCGCGCAGGTCCAGAAGAACGGCGGTGTCCCATTCGCGGGCAGAGCCCGCTCCCACAGAGGTCTGTGTGTTACCGGTCAGGCGTTTTCGGCGGCGATTTCGTCGGAGGCGGCCACGTAGTCGGCCTGGAACTGCGGCGATTCGATCCAGGCCAGGGCCTGGGCTTCGTCGGCGCCGGCCGACCACTGGCGGTATTCCAGCAAGGCGGCGAGGATGAAGTCCATGGCGCCTTCGTCACCTTCCTGTTCGAACACCAGCACCAGCAGCGGGTGCGACAGGAACGCCTTGCACATCGCACGCTGGCTGATCGCTTCGGCGTCGCGCATCTGCTTGAACAGCTCGGTGAGGTCCACCGATTCAAAGTCGATGCGCTGATCGTTCGGGTCCAGTTCTACATCAGGGGCGACGGCGCGCTTGACGCGGTTCTGCTTGGCCTTGGTCTTGGCGCGCGCGGCGCGTTTGTCTTGCTTGTGGGTGGAGGCCATGGGGCGCTGTTCCGTAATGCGGGAAAAACGCCCATGTTACCGCAAGCGGGGGGCCTGCGGTCAGAACAGCGATATCGGGTAGCTGACAATCAGGCGGTTTTCGTCGAACTCGTTGGTGCTGTAGTCGCGACGAATGCTGGAATTGCGCAGGCGCACGTTGAGGTCCTTGAAGGTGCCCGATTGCAGGGTGTAGGCGATTTCGCTCTCGCGGCCCCATTCCTTGCCGTCGGTGATGGTGCCGGTGTGCACGTTGCTGCCGCTGATGTAGCGGTTCATCAAGGTCAGGCCAGGGATGCCCAGGGCGGCAAAGTTGTAGTCATAGCGCAGCTGCCAGGAGTGCTCCTGGGCGCTGTCGAAGCTGGAGTTGTAGGCGTCGTTGGCCAGGGTGCCGCCGCTGGTGCCGTTGACGCGCATCCAGGCGTTCTTGCCGGTCAGTTTCTGCAGGCCGACCCACAGCGTGCCGCCGCCGTAGCGGGCCGAGAACATGCCCGACATGGTGCGGTTATCGAGGTCGCCGTCCAGGGCCGCGCCGTCTTCCTTGCCCCAGAAGTAGCCCAGGTTGGCGCCCAGGGTCCAGTCGCCCACGGCCTGGCTGTGCAGCAGTTGCACGTATTGCTGCTGGTAGATGTCCTTGAGCTGGGCGTTCCAGACGCCGACCAGGGTGTGCTTGTCGTTGAAGGTGTACTCGCCGCCGGCAAAGTTGAAGCGGTCGGAGGTGCCGGTGGTGTTCCCCTGCATGGACATGTCGGTCATGCTCGAATCATTGCGCGGGCTGTTCTGGCGGAACTGGCCGCCGTACAGGGTCAGGCCGGCGATTTCCTTGGAAGTGACCTGCCCGCCCTGGAAGGTTTGCGGCAGCGAGCGGCCATCGTCTGAACGCAGGATCGGCAGTACCGGCATCCACTCGCCCACCTTCAGCTCGGTCTTGCTGATGCGCATTTTGCCGGCCACGCCCAGGCGGCCGAAGGTGGACGCCGGGTCGCCGTCCTTGTCCACCGGCAGCAATTGCGAACCGCCGGTACCGCCGCCGCCATTGAGCTTGATCGAATACAGGCCCAGCACGTCGACACCAAAACCGACCGTGCCCTGGGTGAAGCCCGAACGGGCGTCGAGGATGAAGCTCTGGGTCCACTCCTCCGCCTGGTTCTGCGCCAACCCCGGGTTGGTGAAGTTGCGGTTGAGGTAGAAGTTGCGCAGGTTCAGGTTGACGGTAGCGTCATCGACGAAGCCTTCCGCCATGCCGTCCAGAGGCAAGGCGGCCATCAGGGCCAGGGTGCTGACAACACGCGGGTTGAAGGTCTTTTTCATTGTTATTGTTTTCCATTTGTGTGCGGCAAAGGGGCTCCGTGCGCCCTGTAGACAGGGCGCCGGAGGTGAAGCAGAAAGGGTTGCGGGGGGGATCAGGCGGCTGGGCTGGCGGCCAGTGCCTGGCCAGCGCGACGCTTGGCCACGCCGTTGAGCAGGATCGCCACGGCGGCGAAGAAGGCCGGCACGCCCAGCATGGCGAACAGCGCGGGCAGGCTCAGGCCCATGCTCAGTACCGCGCCGCCGATCAGCGAACCGAAGATGGCGCCGAAGCGGCCGATGCCCAGCATCCAGCTGACGCCGGTGGCACGGAAATCGGTGGGGTAGTAACCAGGTGCAAAGGCGTTCAGGCCGGTCTGCGCGCCGCTCATGAAGAAGCCGGCGGCGATCACGCCCACGGCCAGCAAGCTCGACTCCAGGCTGAAGGCGCCCAGCAGCAGGATGCATGCGCCGCCCAGGGCGTACGAGGTGGCGATGACGCGGTTGGGATTGCGACGGTCCATGATCCAGCCCACGACGATGGCGCCCACGGTGCCGCCGATCTGGAACAGGCCGGTGATAGTGGCAGCGCGTTCGATCGGCAAGCCGCCGTCACGCAGCAGCGTCGGCAACCAGCCCATGGTCAGGTAGATCACCATCAGGCCCATGAAGTAGGTGGTCCACAGGGCCAGGGTGCCGGCGCGGTAGGTGTCGGTGAACAGCTTGCTGATCGGTGCCTTGTTCTGCGCCGGTGGCTCGCTGAGGGTGAACACGGTGTTGGCGTCGAAGTTGCCGCCCAGCTTGTTCAGCACCCGGGCGATATCGGCGGCCGGGGCGTTGCGGCTGGCCAGGAAGCGTGGCGACTCGGGCAGCAGCAGCCACAGGAACGGCAGCAACGCCAGGGGCAGCAAACCGCCCACCAGCAGCACTGACTGCCAGCCGTGCAACGGAATCAGCCAGGCCGCCACCAGGCCACCGCCACCCGAACCCAGGTTGAAGCCGGTGAACATCACGGTGATGAACAGCGAGCGGTTGCGCTGTGGCAGGAACTCGGACAGCAGCGTGGTGGTGTTGGGCATGGCGGCGCCCAGGGCAACGCCTGACAGCAGGCGCAGGCCGGCCAGTTCCCAGGGGTTGCGGGCAAAGGCGCAGGCCAGGCTGAGCACGGCGAACCCGGTCACGGCGATCAGCAGGATTTTCTTGCGGCCCAGGCGGTCGGCGTAGGGGCCGGCGGTCAGGGCACCGATGGCCAGGCCGATCATGCCGGCGCTCATCACCGGGCCAAAGGCGGCTTTGGTCAGGCCCCATTCCTGGGTCAGGGAAGGTGCAATAAAGCCCATCACGGCCACGTCCAGGCCATCGAAAACCACGACCAGGAAGCACAGCACCATGATCAGCCACTGGTAGGAGCCCACCGGCCGAGTGTCGATCCACGCTTTGATGTCGACGGCGTCGTTACGCATAGTTGTATACCTTGTTGTTTTTGTAAGGTTGCCGTGGCCTCTATGGGCCATCGGTTTGCAGCAGTGGAACAAACTGTACGTGGAGAGGTGGCTGGGGCGCCTGCGGGTTCTGCTTAAGCAGGTATGTGATTTGTTTATCGGGGTGGGACGGGCGTGCCGCTTTCAGTCCTTGGCGAACTGAAAGCGGCGGGTTTGCTGGCTGATGCGCAGGGCGGCGCCCTGCACTGCATCCGGGCATGGCAGGTCGGTGAAGCGGGCGATCAGGCGCACGTTGCTGCCCAGGCTGTGGGCGGTGGGCTGCACCATGGTCTTGAGCTGGTGCGCGACTTTGAAAATGGCTTCGGCGCAGTGGGCGTCGAAGTCGCCGTGCAGTTCCAGGTACTGGCCGCTTTTGTCATGGTGGATCTGCAGGTGGTAGCGCCGTGAGCCGTCGCGCCCGCCGCTGCCCAGCAGCACCGGGGTGAAGCCGCGGCCCAGGTAGGCGCGCAGTTGGTCCTGCAGGGCGTCCTGAACGTCGACCGGCACTTCTTCAATCAGCGGCTTGGGACGGACCTTGAGCTTGCGCTTCATCTTCACAGTGCGCCCTCCACCGTTTGCCACGGCAGTTGCACCGCCACCGGGTGGCTGAAGCCGAAGGCATAGCCTGCCACCTGGGCCTGCACCACGTTGAAGTCGCAGTAGGTGCTGAATGCCGGGAACACGGGGACGGGGGTGTACGGGCCGTCGACTTTTTTCTGGTCCAGCAGGAAGGTCAAACCAAGGTTGCGTATCAGGTCTTTCATCTCCACCTCCGGGCGCAACTGGCGCCTCGGGGCAAAGCTTAAGCGGGGGGCGGATTAAAGGCGGTCAAGGGGATGTAATATTGGGTAAAGATGGGCTGGGTTTTGGGGTGGGCTTGAGGGCCTCATCGCGGCCAAGGCCGGCTCCTACCACGAACGGCGTGTAGGAGCCGACTTTAGTCGCGATGCAGGCGACGCCGTCTCAATCCCGGCGCGGCAGGTGGATGTCCACGCTCAACCCGCCTTCAGGCCGGTTGCTGGCACTGATGCGCCCGCCATGCAGTTCCACCGCCCGCTGGGCAATCGCCAGCCCCAGGCCGAAGCCTGCCGCCAACTGGTCGGCGCCGCGCTCGAAGGGGTTGAAGATGCTTTGCAGGCGGTCCGGCTCAACGCCGGGCCCCTGGTCGGTGATGCGCACATGCAGTGCCTCACTGGCCGCATCAACGCTGGCCACCACGCACACCGTGGTCGAGGGCCGGGTGTAGCGCACGGCATTGCGTACCACGTTCTCGAAACAGCGGTACAGCAATTCACCACTGACCCGGCTGACAAAACTGGCCGGTGCCTGCAACGACACCTGGCACTCCTTCATGCCCGCCTCGAACTGCGCGTCCTGGGTGATATCGGCCAGCAGTTCGATCACGTCCAGCCGCTCGCTGTCCAGGCTCTCGGGGCGGCCCTGGACGCGGGCCAGGGTCAGCAGCTCTTCAATCAGGATGTCGATGCGCTCGGACTCGCGCTCAATGCGCCCCAGCATTTCCAGGCGTTCGGGGGCCTGCAGCAACAGGCCGATGGCGGCGCGCATGCGCGTCAGCGGCGAGCGCAGTTCGTGGGAGATGTCGTGCAATAAATGCTGCTGGGCGTCCACCAGCAGCTTGAGCTGGGTGGCCATGCGGTCGCAGTCTTCGGCCAGGTCGACGATCTCGTCGCGACGGCTGCCCATGATCGGCTTGACCCGCGTCTCGAAACGCCCCTGGGCGACATTGCGCATGGCGCGGCGCAGGTGCACCAGCGGCCACACCAGGTAATAGGCCAGGTACCAGCTGAACAGCGCACTCATGACCGTGCCCACCACCAGCGGGATGGCGTGGCTGGGGCCCTTGCCTTCGGGCGAGCCGGGGTTTTCCGGGGCGCGCAGCCATACCGTGCGGCCATCCTTGTCGGTCACCTGCAGGCTGTACGTGTCCGCCGCCACGGGCTTGCCGGCCAGCAACTGCCCGTCCTGGTCATACAGGCCGATCTGCTTGCCGTGCAGGTCGTCGGCCCACACCGTCAACAGCGGCTTGCCCGCCTCCACGCCAAAGCGCTCGATGACGTGCTGGGTATTGAAGAACACCGTGCCAATCTGCGGGTCGCCGGGGAAGAAGCGGCCCAGCAGCAGAATCGCCAGCCCCACCAGGAAGGTCAGGCTGGTGGCCAGCCAGAAGGCCAGGAACAGCTTCCAGAACAGCCGGCTGGGCCTGATCATTCGGCGATCAACAGGTAGCCCAGGCCGCGCACGCTCTGTATCCAGGCCTTGGCGTCGGGCCGGGGCCCCAGTTTCTGGCGGATGCTGCTGATGTGCACGTCGATGCGCCGGTCGTAGCGGGTCAGCGGCCGGCCCAGGGCATTGATCGACAGGTTCTGCTTGCTCACCACCTGACCCGCGTGCCGGGCCAGCTCTTCCAGCAGGCTGAATTCGGTGCTGGTCAGGTCCAGCTCGCTGCCCTGCCAGGTGGCCTGGCGTTTGCCCGGCCACAGCATCAGGGTACCGGTGCGGATCATGTCGGCGGACGGCGCGTCATGGGGCTGCACGCGGCGCATGATGGCCCGCAGGCGCGCCACCAGCTCGCCCGGTGAGCTGGGCTTGGGCACGTAGTCATCGGCGCCCAGCTCAAGCCCGGTGATCTTGTCGATGTTGTCGCCGCGCGCGGTCAGCAACAGCACCGGCACCTGGCTGCTGGCGCGGATGCGCCGCAGCACCTCGATGCCCGACAGGCGCGGCAGCATCACGTCCAGCACCACGATGCTGTAGCGCCCGGACAGCGCCTGCACCTCGCCCTCCTCGCCCGTGTGCACGGCGGTGGCGCAGAAGCCTTCGCGCTCCAGGTACTCGCTGAGCATCTCGGTCAGCTCCTCGTCATCGTCGACAAGCAATACGGAAATCATGGCGCGCTCTTGAATGAATATCGCTGGATTATCACCGTAGTCCCGATTGCCGTCACCGCCACTTGCGCAACCTTTACCTAACTTGACATTCGGTTAACCGCACCGAACTTCCCGGCCTTTTATGCTTCACCCCCCAAGCCAAGCGACCGCGCGGCGCCTTGCGTCACCGCGAGCCGCGTGCGGTGCGCCTGGGCTGTCTGTCGAAGCGTCCTGGAAGATGTCCTGATGAATGTGTCGCGCCTGCTCTGCACGGCTGTACTGGTGGCCAATGCCACATTGGTGCACGCCGAAGCGTTCAAGATTTCCGATATTCGTGTCAACGGCCTGCAAAGGGTGTCCGCCGGCAGTGTATTTGGTGCCCTGCCCTTGAACGTGGGCGATCAAGCCGACGACAGCCGCCTGGTGGAGTCCACCCGTGCCCTGTTCAAGACCGGTTTTTTCCAGGACATCAACCTGAGCCGTGACGGCACCATCCTGATCATCAACGTGGTGGAGCGCCCGTCCATCTCGGCCATCGAGATCGAGGGCAACAAGGCCATCAGCACCGAAGACCTGACCAAGGGCCTCAAGCAGTCGGGCCTGGCCGAGGGCGAGATTTTCCAGCGCGCCACCCTGGAAGGCGTGCGCAACGAACTGCAGCGCCAGTACGTGGCCCAGGGCCGTTACTCGGCCACCGTGGACGCCGAGGTGGTGCCGCAACCGCGCAACCGCGTCAGCCTGAAGATCAAGATCGACGAAGGCAGCGTGGCCGCCATCAAGCACATCAACGTGGTGGGCAACACGGTGTTTTCCGAGCAGGATCTGACCGACCAGTTCACGCTCAAGACCAGCAACTGGCTGTCGTTCTTCAAGAACGATGACAAGTACGCACGCGAAAAGCTTTCCGGTGACCTTGAGAAGCTGCGCTCCTATTACCTGGACCGCGGCTACATCAACATGGACATCACCTCCACCCAGGTGTCCATCAGCCCGGACAAGAAAAGCGTCTTCATCACCGTCAACATCAATGAAGGCCAGCGCTACACGGTGCGCGACGTGAAGCTGTCGGGCGAGCTCAAGGCCCCCGAAGACCAGGTACGCGCCCTGCTGCTGGTGCAGAAAGGCCAGGTGTTCTCGCGCAAGCTGATGACCACCACCAGCGAGCTGATCACCCGCCGCCTGGGTAACGAGGGCTACACCTTCGCCAACGTCAACGGCGTGCCGGAAACCCACGATGACGACCATACGGTCGATATTACCTTCGTGGTGGCACCAGGCAAACGCGCCTACGTGGACCGCATCAACTTCGTGGGCAACACCAAGACCGACGACAAGGTGCTGCGCCGCGAGATGCGCCAGATGGAAGGCGGCTGGGCCTCGACCTACCTGATCGACCAGTCGAAGACGCGCCTTGAACGCCTGGGCTTCTTCAAGACCGTCAACGTCGAAACCCCGGGGGTGCCCGGCAAGGACGACCAGGTCGACGTCAACTACAGCGTCGAAGAGCAGGCCTCGGGTTCCATTACCGCCAGCGTCGGCTTTGCCCAGAGCGCCGGCCTGATCCTGGGCGGCTCGATCACCCAGAGCAACTTCCTGGGCACCGGCAACTACGCCAGCATCGGCCTGACCAAATCCGAGTACCAGACCAAGTACAACTTCGCCTACACCAACCCCTACTTCACGCCCGATGGCGTGAGCCTGGGCTACAACCTGTTCCTCAACAAGACCGACTACAACGACTACTACGACGACGGCGTGTCGTACTACTCGATCAATAGCTACGGCATGGGCACCACGTTCGGCTACCCGATCAGTGAAACCACGCGCATGACCTACGGCCTGACGCTGCAGCACGACGAGATCAGCCCGGGCACCTACAGCGCCGACGAAATCTACGACTTCATCGAGCGCAACGGCGAGAGCTTCACCAACCTCAAGGCCAGCGTGGCCTGGTCCGAATCCACCCTCAACCGGGGCGTGCTGGCCAACCGTGGCCACTCCCAGAGCCTGAGCTTCATGGCCACGGTGCCGGGCAGTGACCTGACCTTCTACAAGGTCGACTACACCGGGCAGACCTTCCTTCCCACTAGCAGCAACACCTCGATTCGCCTGCACACCAAGCTGGGCTACGGCAACGGCTACGGTTCCACCGACGGCCTGCCGTTCTACGAGAACTACACTGCGGGCGGCGAAGGCAGCGTGCGCGGCTTCAAGAGCGGCACCCTGGGCCCGCGCAGCACCCCGGCCACCGGCACTTACTCGTCGATGGGCCAGGAATACTACTCTGACCGCAGCACCGACTCGCTGGGCGGCAACATCCTGATCACCGGCGGCGCCGAATACCTGTTCCCGATGCCGTTCATCAAGGACCAGAAGTCGCTGCAGACCTCGATTTTCTGGGACTTCGGTACGGTGTACTCGGACAAGTGCTACCTTGCTACCACACAGAACTGCGGCAACGTGAGCCTGGATGAAATGGCCGCGTCGATCGGTGTAGGCGCCACCTGGTACTCGCCACTGGGCCCGCTGACGTTCAGCCTGGCGCTGCCGATCCGCAGCCCGAGCGGCTCCGAAGCCCAAGTGTTCCAGTTCTCGCTGGGCCAGACGTTCTAAAAAATCGCCGCATATTCGTAGCCCCGTGGGAGCGGGTTCTACCCGCGAATGCCGCCCCGGCAAGCCAATGGCACACCGAGGTGGCCTTTTCGCGGGCAGAGCCCACTCCCACGGGGCTACAGCATTTCAGGAGAACCATCGCGTTATGAAAACGTTGCTTGCCGGCGCCATGCTGGCGCTGCTATCGCTCACCGCCCACGCCCAGGACATCGCCGCCCTGCCCGCCGTGCCCGCCACGCAATCGTGCACCGCACTGAAAACCCAGGACCTCACCGCCCTGGGCGGCGCCGGCAGCCACGTCGACAGTGCCAGCGAAAACGCCGGCCAGTGCGTGGTGCTGGCCACCCTGGCCCCCAGCATCGGCGTGCGTATCAGCCTGCCCATGACCGCCTGGACCCAGCGTTACCTGCAGGTAGGCTGCGGCGGCCTGTGCGGCAACATCTCCACCCAGGTCGGCGCAGCCCAAGGCTGCGCCCCGCTGGACACCGGCGCCTTCGTCACCGGTGCCACCAACATGGGCCACGAGGGCAACAGCAGCGAATTCGGCCAGGACCCGCAGAAGCGCGTGGACTTCGCCTACCGCAGCCAGCACCTCACCGCCCTGCTGGCCAAGCAGTTGATCAAGGCGTTCTACGGCCAGCCCGCCGCCTATGCCTATTTCAACGGCTGCTCGGACGGTGGCCGCGAAGCGTTGATGGAAGCCCAGCGCTACCCCGACGACTTCAACGGCATCATCGCCGGCGCCGCGGCCCTGAACTTCCAGGTGCAGAACGGGCTGTACCACGCCTGGCAGGCCCACGCCAACGAAGACGCCAACGGCAAACCGATCCTGGTGGCCGGGCGCCTGTCGTTGCTGCATGAAGCCGTGCTCAAGCAATGCGACGCCCTGGACGGCCAGGCTGACCGGCTGATCAGTGATCCGCGTGCGTGCCACTTCGACCCAGCGGTTATTCAATGCAAGGCTGGGCAAGACAGCAGCCAGTGCCTCACCGCTGCCGAAGTCGGCGCCGTGCGCAAGCTCTACGACGGCCCCCATGACGCCAGCGGCAAGCGCCTGACCATCGGCGGTCCGCAACCGGGTTCCGAACTGGCCTGGGGTGGTGTGTTCGTGCCCATGTCGGCCGAGCAGCCGATCTTCAGCCAGAAGATTGCCCTGGATGCCTTGCAGAACGTCAGCTTTGCGACCAACCCTGCGCGCACCCTGACCCTGGCGGACGCCCATTTCGACCAGGCGACGTTCGATCAACTGCGCACCCTGCACCCGCTGTACGACGCCACCAACCCCGACCTGTCGGCCTTTGCCGGACGTGGCGGCAAGCTGATCATCTGGCACGGCTGGGCTGACCCGCACATCTCGCCGCTCAACAGCCTGGCGTATCACCAGGCGGTGGTGAAGCAGATGGGCCAGGCGCGGGTCGATCAGTTTGAACGCTTGTACCTGCTGCCCGGTGTGCACCACTGCAACGGCGGCGAAGGCCCCAGCCAGCTGGACTTGCTGACGCCGATGATGAGTTGGGTGGAGCGTCAACAGGCGCCGGATGCGATCTTGACCACACAGGCCAACGCCAAGGCGCCGGGGTTCGGCGCGCCGATGGTCCCGCCAGCCGGTGCTTTGAAAGGCAAGCTGCCGCCCATGGGGCCGATGAGCCTGCCGGTGGGCGCGGCTGACCAGGCCAATGCCGGGCGCACGCGGCCGCTGTATCCGTTCCCGTATGTGGCGGTTTACAACGGCAAGGGCGATCCGCAGGTGGCGGGCAGTTACCATCGGGGTGGGCCAATCAGCACGGCGCCGACGCCAGACTGGTTGGGGAATGACTTCTTCAAACCGTACAAACCACTGCCATAACACAATCCCCTGTGGGACCGGGCGAAGCTCGGGAAGCGAACGACGCCGTCGATCTGGCGGGCCTCTTCCCGAGCTTCGCCCGGTCCCACACATAGGAACTGGCCCAGGCTTCAATCATTCGCCATTAGCTGCCAACCGCGCCCGCTCCAGCGTCTCGGCAAACACCTGCGCCTGCCCCGCCTCGAACTGGCTCAGGAACAACTCCTTCACCGCCCCCTCGTACACCCCCCACATGCGCTTGCGCAGCGCGCGGCCCTTGTCGGTGATGCACGCCGTGGCCCCTCGCCCATCGCCCTCGGCGCGACGGCGCTGCACCAGCCCTTCAGCCTCCAGCCGGTCCACCAGGCGCGTCAGGTTATAGCGCTCGATCACCATCACGTCGGCCAATTCATGCATGCGCCGCGTGCCCTGGGGCCCGCTTTCAATGCCCCACAGGGCGTCGTACCAGGCGTACGCCGGCAACGCTTCAGCCGCCAACCGGCGCTCGATTTCACGGATCAGCGAGCGGTGCGCACGCACGAAGTTGAACCAAAGATCAGCTTGGCCCTGGGCCATGGGAGCTCCTGCCGTGGAATAAATGTAGTTGCAATTGTACGGCATCCGAGTCTAGATTCGGGACTGTAATTGCATTTGCAATCATATTTCAGGAGGAATGATGAACGAGCAATCGAGGTTTCTTGACCAGGACCCCCAGGAAACTCGCGAGTGGCTGGATTCCATGGAGTCAGTCATCGACGTCCAGGGCCGCAGCCGCGCCCACTACCTGATCGACCAGTTGCTGGACTTCGACGTGTCCCGCCACGGCGACTTTCACGGCCGCGTCAGCACCCCCTACGTCAACACCATCACCCCCGACCGCGAGAAACCTTACCCGGGCGACCTGGGCATCGAGAAACGCATCAACGCCCTGATCCGCTGGAACGCCCTGACCATGGTGCTGCGCGCCGGCAAACATTCGGGCGTGGGTGGCCACATCGCCAGCTATGCCTCGGCTGCGGTGCTGTATGACGTGGGCTTCGATCACTTTTTTCGCGGCCGCACCGACAGCTTCGCCGGCGACCTGGTGTACATCCAGGGCCACTCCTCGCCCGGCATCTACGGCCGCGCCTTCCTGGAGGGCCGCCTGAGCGAGGCGCAGCTGGACAACTTCCGCCGCGAAACCGACCGCGACGGCATCAGCTCCTACCCGCACCCACGGCTGATGCCCGAGTTCTGGCAGTTCCCCACGGTGTCCATGGGCCTGGGGCCGATCAGTGCGGCGTACCAGGCGCGTTTCATGCGCTACCTGGAAAACCGCAGCCTCAAGGAGCACCAGGGGCGCAAGGTCTGGGCCTTCCTGGGCGACGGCGAGATGGACCAGCCCGAGTCGCTGGCGGCCATCAGCCTGGCGGGGCGTGAGAAGCTCGACAACCTGATCTTCGTGGTCAACTGCAACCTGCAGCGCCTGGACGGGCCGGTGCGCGGCAACGCCAAGGTCATCCAGGAATTTGAAGCGCTGTACCGCGCTGCCGGCTGGAACGTCATCAAGGTGATCTGGGGCAGCGGCTGGGACCGGCTGCTGGACAAGGACCGCAGCGGCCTGCTGCGCCAGCGCATGATGGAGTGCGTGGACGGCGATTATCAGAACTACAAGTCGCAGAACGGCGCCTACGTGCGCGAGCATTTCTTCGGCAAGTACCCGCAGCTGCTGGAGCTGGTGGCGGACATGTCCGATGACGAGATCTGGAAGCTGTCGCGCGGCGGGCACGACCCGCTCAAGGTTTACAACGCCTACGCGGCGGCCATGCGCACCAGCGGCGCGCCCACGGTGATCCTGGCCAAGACGGTCAAGGGCTTCGGCATGGGCGAGGCCGGCGAAGGCCAGAACATCAATCATCAGCAGAAGAAGATGGGCTTCGACGCATTGAAGGCTTTCCGCGACCGCTTCCAGTTGAACCTCAGCGATGAACAGGTGGCCGAACTGCCCTACCTCAAGCCCGACGCCGACAGCCAGGAAGCCCGCTACCTGCAGGCCGCCCGCGCGCGGCTGGGCGGTTACGTGCCAGCGCGTCATGCCCAGGTTGCGCCTTTGGCCATCCCCCCGCTGTCAGCGCTGGCAGCGCAGCTCAAGGGCACCGGCGAGCGCGAGATTTCCACCACCATGGCCTTTGTGCGCATCCTCGGCACCCTGCTCAAGGACAAGGACATCGGCAAGCTGGTAGTGCCTATCGTGCCGGACGAATCGCGCACCTTCGGCATGGAGAGCCTGTTCCGCCAGATCGGCATTCACTCCCACGTGGGCCAGCTGTACACCCCGCAGGACGCCGGGCAGCTGAGTTACTACAAGGAAAGCAAGGACGGCCAAATCATGCAGGAGGGCCTGAACGAGTCCGGCGCCATGTCGTCATGGATCGCCGCCAGCACCTCGTACGCCAACCATGGCGTGGCCACATTGCCGTTCTACATCTACTACTCGATGTTCGGTTTCCAGCGCATCGGCGACCTGGCCTGGGCGGCCGGCGATGCGCGGGCCAAGGGCTTCCTGCTGGGCGCAACCTCCGGGCGTACCACGCTGATGGGCGAAGGCCTGCAGCATGACGACGGCCACAGCCATGTGCTGGCCTCGACCATCCCCTGCTGCGTGGCCTACGACCCGACCTATGCCTATGAACTGGCGGTGATCATCCAGGCCGGCATGCAGCGCATGTACGTGGACAACGAGGATGTGTACTACTACATCACCCTGCTCAACGAAAACTACCGGCAGCCGGACATGCCCGAGGGCGTGACCGAGGGCATTCTCAAAGGCCTGTACCCGCTGACCACCACCGCGGTGGAGCCGGGCCGGCCGCATGTGCAGTTGATGGGCTGTGGTTCGATCCTGCGTGAAGTGATCGCGGCTGGGGAAATATTGGCACGCGATTATGGTGTGAACAGTGATGTGTGGAGTGCCACTAGCTTCACGGAATTGCGCCGTGAGGGGCAGGCCGTGGAGCGTTGGAACCTGCTCAACCCGGGGCAGACGCCGCGTAGCTGTCACGTGGAGGATTGCCTGGCCGGGCGCCAGGGGCCGGTGGTGGTGGCTACCGATTACATGAAGATCTTCGCCGACCAGATCAGGCCGTTCGTGCACGGCCGCAGGTTGGTGGCGTTGGGCACGGACGGGTTCGGGCAGTCGGATACCCGCGAGGCGTTGCGCCGGCATTTCGAGGTGGACCGCCAGTTTGTCGTGCTGGCGGCGTTGAAGGCGTTGGCCGATGAGGGCGTGATTGAGCGTGGTGTGGTGGCGCAGGCCTTGGTCGATCTGCAGATCGACCCGGGCAAAACAGATCCTGCCACCGTGTAACTCTGTGGCGCCCTCGAGGGCCTCATCGCGAGCAAGCTTTGCCCCCACAGTGTACGCCTCGCCTCTGTAGCAGCTGCCGAAGGCTGCGTCACAGGCGACGCGGTGGGTCAGTAAGCGCGCGGCGCCTGTGACGCGACCTGACGGCCGCTGCTACAGGTTGCCCAGCACCATAGAATCTCCCACAGTGCAAGGCCTACCACCTATAGTTGGCTCAACACTGTGGGAGCAAAGCTTGCTCGCGAGAGGCCCTTGAGGCCTGCCACAAGTCAGCCCTGCTCCCACGATACTGGTCAGGCAGCGATCAGAAATCCACCGACGCCGACAGCTTCATCACCCGGGGCTCGCCCTGGGTCAGGTAGCCGCCCTGGGCCGAGGCCCAGTAGTCCTTGTTGAACACGTTTTCCACGGTGGCGCGCAGCACCACGTCGCGCTCGTCGACCTTGAAGCCGTAGCGGGCGCCCGCGTCGAAGCGGTTCCAGGTGGGCAGGCTGATGGTGTTGGCCGCGTCTGCATATTGGCCACCGGTACGCAGCATGCGGCCGTTCAGCGACACGCCTTCCAGGCCCGGTACGTCCCAGTCCACGCCGGCGTTGAGCTGGAAGGTAGGAACGCCGATGGCGCGGTTGCCGTCGTTGGTGCCGTTCTGGGTGTCTTCCACACGGGTCTTCATGACGGTGACGCCGCCCAGGATGCGCAGGCCCTTGACCGGCTCGCCGAAGGCATTGAACTCCACACCCTTGTTGATCTGGGTACCGTCCTGCACGTATAGGTTGTCACCGTTGACGTAGCCCGTGGTGGGTTTCTCCATACGGTAGACACCCAAAGTGGCACCGTAAGTACCCATGTCGACTTTAACCCCAGCTTCGACCTGCTTGGTGCGCCCCGGCGCGAAAGTCTGGCCGACATTGCTCGCGGTCGAGGAGGCAGTGTCGCCAGCCGCCAGTCCTTCGATGCGGTTGGCGTAGAACGACACATGCTCCCAGGGTTTGATGACTAGGCCGAAGACCGGCGTGGTAATCGTCTTCTCGTAGTTGGCATTGCGATCGCCAGAGTTGTAGTCATAACCCTCTACCACCAGTTGCTGGTGACGTAGCCCAGCGGTCACCAACACGCGATCATCCAGGAACCCAACCGTATCGGAAGCTGCCAGGCTGCGATTAAAGGTCTTCCCAGTGATACCCGGATCGCTCATGTCTCCGCCCGGGAAGGTATAAGTCGGCTTATCCGTAGCCACCGGGTGATAAAGGTTCGACGACTCCCCGGTCAGGTCAAAGTCATAGGCACTGCGCTGCTGCGCCCAGATATCAGCCATGCCGATATTCAACCGATGGCTGACAGCACCGGTCTGAAATTTGCCATTGAGCCCGGCCGAGAAGCTGGTGTTGTCCTCATCATGAGGAATCTCGGACCCGGTGACGGTGGCACCGCCAACATTGTCGGTCAGTGTCACCGAAGAATAACGGCCGTTCTCGCGGGTGTGCTTGTAGCCACCGGCGGCGTAGGCCGTCCAGTTGTCGCTCAGGTCGTACTCGCCACGCAGCATGCCGTAGGTATCCTCCAGCGAAGTATTGGCCCACTTGGCGTTGGCGTTGCTGGTCGAGGATGGCGCCTTCGGTGCCTTGGTGACATCGCCGCCCAGGAACACCGAGTTACGCCCACCGTCGATGTCTTCCTTCTGATAGCCCAGGTCGGCAGACAGGCGCAGCCGGTCACCGCGATAGTCCAGGCCTGCGGTAAACACCTGCTCCTTCTGGCTCTCGTGGTCCACGCCGGTGTTGCCGCTGCGCTGGCCGATATTGATGCGCGCGCCGAATTGATTGTCTTCACCGAAGCGCTGACCAATGTCCAGGTGCTCGCCCAAGCGACCGTTGTTGCTGATATCCGTGGTCACCCGGCGCAACGGCGTGTCATCTGCCCGCTTGGGTTGCAGGTTCACCGAACCGCCCAGGCCGGTGCCCGTTGGCGTAATGCCGTTGGTGAAGGCGCTCGGCCCGCGGAACACTTCCACCCGCTCGATGCCGTCGGTAGAGATGATCTGCCGCGGCAGCATGCCGTACAGGCCGTTGAAGGAAATGTCATCGGTGGCCAGCGGCAGGCCACGGATCATGAACACCTGGGACTGGTTGCCATAGCCCGAGGCCTGGCGCACCGAGGAGTCGTTGAGCAGCACGTCGCCGATGTTCTCGGCCTGCTGGTTCTCGATCAACTCGGAGGTGTAGGCAGTGCTGGTAAACGGCGTGTCCATGATGTCCTGGTTGCCCAGCACGCCCATCTGCATGCCCCGCGCCACCTGGCCGCCAGCGTAAGCCGTTGGCAGCGCAGGCGCGGCAGTCACCGACTGCGCAGAGATGTTCACGTCGCTCAACTGCAGGGTGCCATCACCCTGCTGTGCGGTCGCATCCTGCGAGTTGGTTTCAGTGGCCGCCTGCGCCGTCAGGGCCAGCGAGCACAGCAAGGCAAGCATCGTGGGCCGAAACGGAACGCGTGGGCAAACAGGTGGGTACATGGTCAATCCTGCACGGGAAGGGAATGGGGCGCTGCCCCTTGAAAGCACAATGCCTCCACCGCGAATGATAAGACCTACCATTTACAACTGCATGTCTACTGCGAATCGTTTCCAGTTACATGATTGATACAAACGCCGTTCAGGTAACAAAGCTGAGATTTTATTAACCATTCGTCGGGGGGAATTATTGCAAAATGTTATGAAAGCGAATCGTTGTTATTTACCATCACCTCCGCCCACGAGCCCTTCATGACCCGCACCCGCCCTTCCCACCCCCGCCTGGACATGTCCCTGGGCATGGCCGTCGCCACCCTGAGCAGCCTGACCTACGCCGCCGACGAGGTGCCGACCACCCTGCAACTGAACCAGACGGTGATCGAAGACACCCAGGACTCGCCCTACCAGACCGATAAACTGTCGGGCAGCAAGTTCACTGAAGCGCTGCGCGACACCCCGCAGAGCATCAGCGTGGTGCCCAAGCGCGTACTGGAAGAACAGAACGCCCAGGACCTGCAGGACGTGTTGCGCAACGTGCCCGGTATTACCTTCAACTCCGGCGAAGGCGGTGGCGGCGTAGGCGACAGCATCAACATTCGTGGTTTCAGCGCCGACGGCAACATCTACCGCGACGGCGTGCGCGACCCGGCCAAGTACACCCGTTCCGAGCTGTTCAACACCGAGCAGGTGGAAGTCATGAAGGGCTCCAGCAGCTCGGGCTGGGGCGTGGGCGCCATCGGCGGCGCCATCAACATGGTCACCAAGACCCCGGAGCTCAAGGACTTCGACACCCTGGACGTGGGCGTGGGCACGGCCAACTACAAGCGCAGCACCCTGGACATCAACCACACCCTCGACGGCCTGGGCGAAGGCGCCGCCTTCCGCCTCAACGTGGTGGGCTACAAGGGTGGCGAGAACGGCCGCGACTGGATTCAGCGTGAGCGCAACGGCTTTGCGCCATCGCTGTCGCTGGGGCTGGGCACCGACACCCGCGCCACCATTGCCTATGAATACATCCACGACAACGGCAACACCGACTACGGCATCCCCACGGTCGACGGCAGCTACGGCAGCAGCCCGCACCGCCTGGGCAGCTGGAGCAGCTACTGGGGCTGGCGCAACCTGGACAAGGAAAACAACGAGTCGCATCGCCTGAGCTTCAGGTTCGCTCACGACTTCAACGACAACGTTACCTTCGACAACCAGATGACGTACTTCCACCTGGACCACGATTACTTCGTGACCACGCCGGGCGGCACCTACCTGGGCGCCAACAGCCCCGCACCGGGCATCATGGCCTACAAGGGCGTGTACCGCCGCTACCTGAGCACACCGGGCCGCGACCAGACCAACGCCACCTGGAGCGACCAGAGCAACCTGACCTTCAAGTTCGACACCTTCGGCATTGGCCACACCCTGGTCACGGGCGTTGAGTACAGCAAGCAGACGCTGCAGGAGGACACCCTCAAGCTCACCGCCGCCGACGCAGCGACCATGACCGAGCTGACCGCCGACAGCAACAGCTGGTCCAAGTACCCGTACTCGGCCAACAGCTACACCAGTGCCTCGGTCTCGGCCGAACAGCTGGACACTGCGTTCTACCTGCTCGACACGCTGACCTTCAACGACCACTGGCAACTGCACCTGGCCGGCCGCCAGGACCACTACGATTCACGCATCACCAGCAACTGGTCGCGCAGCAGCCAGACTGCCGCGTGGGTGGACGGCGGCGACTCGTCCGAGTCGGACAAGCTCAACAGCGTGCACACCGCCCTGGTGTACAAGCCAGTGGAAGAAGGCAGTATCTACCTCAGCTACGCCAACGCGCGCCAGCCCAGCAGCCTGACCGCCATCGCGCAGACCGGCACCAGCACCGGCGACAGCACCCAGCACGGCAAGACCGTGGAGCTGGGCACCAAGTGGGACCTGTTCAACGAAAACCTGAGCCTGACCGCTGCACTGTACGAAACCAAGCGCAACCTGACCTACACCGACGACGACACCGGCGCCACCCTCAACGTGGGCGGCGAGCAGCGCGTGCGCGGCCTGGAGCTGGGCGTGGCGGGCAACATCAACCGCTACTGGTCGATCTACGGCGGTTATGCCTACCAGGACAGCAAAACCCTGAAGGCGGCCAACGCCACGTCCGAGGATGACGTGGGCATCGCCAACACGCCCAAGCACACCATCAGCCTGTGGAACACCTGGAAACTGCCGGGCGACAACACCTTCAGCTACGGCGTGCGCTACGAGGACACCGTGGACATCTACCAGGGGACTGGCACCGGCGCCGACTCGGCCACCACGGCGAAGAGCAAGACCACCCTGCCCGACTACGTGGTCCACGACATGGCCTTCACCCACGCCATCAACAAGAACATCGATGTGCGCCTGAACGTCACCAACCTCTTCAACAAGCGTTACTACACCGAGTACAACGGCCGTGGCTACGGCTTGCCGGGCGACGGTCGCGGTGCCACGGTGACCGCCGAGTACCGCTTCTGATGCTGACCGACCCGGTGCTGCGCCTGGGCGTGCAGGATCGCACCGCGGTGACCCGCCTGCTGCTGGACCAGGCAGCGGCGGGCAACGTGGAGGCCCAGGCGCGCCTGGGCCAGGTGCTGCTGGACGGCCATGGCATCGAACGCGATGCGGCGCTGGCCTTGCGCTGGTTCGGCATCGCCGCCGCTGCCGGGCACCTGGCGGCGCTGAACATGCTGGGCCGTTGCCGGGAGCTGGGTTGGGGCTGTAAGCCTGACCTGGCCATGGCGGCGCGGCATTACCGGGCCTGTGCCGAGCGCGGGCTGGACTGGGGGCAGTACAACTACGCCAACCTGCTCAGCCAGGGCCGCGGCGTGGCCAAAGACATGCCGGCGGCGCTGGGCTGGTACCAGCGTGCGGCCGACACTGGGCATGCCAAGGCCATGAACCTGGTGGGGCGTTTTCACGAGGAAGGCTGGGTGGTGGAGCAAGACCTGGACGCGGCCTTCAGCTGGTTCCAGCGCTCGGCCCTGGCGGGGGATTTTCGTGGGCAGTGCAGTTATGCGTCTATGCTGGTGCGTCGCGGGCGGCTGCAGGAGGCCGCGAGCTGGGTGCACCGGGCTACCCGCACCGCCACACCGGCGTTCCTGGTGAAAATGCGTGAAGCACTGGCGGCATTGCCCGAGGCGATCTTTGCCCCCGTTATTGCGGCCATCGATCAGAAGCTGGCCGAGGCCTGATACACCGCGTCGTCTTCATCGCGAGCAAGCTTTGCTCCCACAGTGTACGCCGCACCCCTGTAGCAGCTGCCGAAGGCTGCGTCACAGGCGGCGCGGTGGATCAGACAGTGCGCGGCGTCAGCGACGCGGCCTGACGGCCGCTGCTACAGGTTGCCCAGCACCATAGAATCTCCCACAGTGTCGCGCCAACCACCGGTGCAAGGACTTGCACAGTGGGAGCAAAGCTTGCTCGCGAGAGGCCAGCGGCCTCACCGCACTACCGGCTGTTGCTCCAGAACCCAGGCAGCACAACGAGCAATCCGCCGGCAAGCTTCCTCCAGCCGATCCGCACTCTGCACCAACCCCATCCGCACATGACCCGCCGCACTCGGCCCGAACGCCTCACCCGCCAACACCGCCACCCCATGCTCATCCAGCAAGCGATCGGCAAACGCCTGGGCGCTGAGTCCGGTCTCGCGGATGTCGACCATCACGAACATGCCGCCATCAGGCTTGACCACCCTCACCCCCGGGCAATCGCGCAACGCGGCGCACACCCGGTCACGCCGCTCGCGGTAGGTGGCTTTCATGGCCGTCAGCTCCGGCAACGGCGCCTCGATGGCCACCTGGGCGGCGTGCTGCACGAAATCCGGCAACCCGTACAACATGCACAGCGCCAGATGATTCAGGTGACTGGCCAATTCCACCGGCGCCACCACCCAGCCCACCCGCCAACCGGTCATGGCGTGGGACTTGGACAGACTGTTGATGGTCGCCGTGCGCTCGGCCATGCCCGGCAGGCTGGCGGGGCTGATGTGCTCGCCGTCGTACAGCATCTCGCTGTACACCTCATCGCTGATCAGCCACAGGTCATGCTCGATGCACAACTGTGCCACGGCCTGCCAGGTAGCCCGGGGGATGCTGGCACCGGTGGGGTTGTGGGGACTGTTGAGCATGACCGCGCGGGTACGCGGACCGATACGGCCCGCCAGGTCGGCCGCCTGCAGCGTAAAGCCGTGCTCCGGGCGCAAGGGCACCGGCACCACGGTGGCCCCGCAGGCGCCGAACACGGCTTCGTAAGTGACATACATGGGCTCGGCCACCAGCACTTCATCACCGGCTTGCAGCAGGCACTGGGCCACGCTGAACACCGCACACTGGGCGCCGGGCAGCACCACCACTTCGTCAGCATCGACGTGGCGGCCACTGGCCTGGCCGTGATGACGGGCGATGGCCTGGCGCAGCGCCAGGTTGCCGCGTACTTCGGAATAGTGGGTATGGCCGGCGCGCAGGCTGTGCACCGCGGCCTCGACAATGGGCGACGGGGTATCGAAGTCCGGATCGCCCACCGAGAGCAGGATCACGTCCTGCCCCTGTTCGATCAGGCGCAGGGCGCGGTAATGAATGTGCCAGGCGTCGGCGCCGTCGCCGGCAATGCGTTGGGTCAGGGCGGAATAACGCATGCATGTATCCTTTATGCAAGGTCGCGGGCCCTGACCCTATCACCGCCGCACGTACAGTTAAATCACAAAACGCGACACCATGCCGCTCAGGCCCACGGCCAGGCGCGACAGTTCGTGGCTGGCGGCGCTGGTCTGGTGCGCACCGGCGGCGGACTGGTTGGCCAGGTCACGGATATTGACCAGGTTGCGGTCCACTTCGCGGGCCACCTGAGCCTGTTCTTCCGAGGCGCTGGCGATGACCAGGTTGCGCTCGTTGATCAGCGAGATCGATTCGGTGATTTGCTGCAGGGCGGTGCCAGCCTGACGGGCCATGTCCAGGGTGGACTGGCTGCGGTGGCTGCTCTGCTGCATCGACTGCACCGCCTCGCCAGTACCGCTCTGGATGCCGTTGACCATCTGCTCGATCTCGCGGGTCGACTGCTGGGTACGATGGGCCAAGGCCCGCACCTCGTCCGCCACCACAGCAAAACCACGCCCGGCCTCACCGGCACGGGCCGCTTCAATAGCCGCGTTCAGGGCCAGCAGGTTGGTCTGCTCGGCGATGGCGCGGATCACGTCCAGCACCTGGCCGATGTCACGGCCCTGGGCGGCCAGGCCTTCGATCAGCACCGACGTCTGCTGCACATCCTGAGTCATGTGCTGGATGGCGCCCACGGTTTCGCTGACGCGGTCGCGGCCTTGCAGCGCCACCTGGTTGGACTCCTGCGACGCTTGGGAGGTGGACACGGCGTTGCGCGCCACCTCCTCCACCGCTGCCGTCATTTCATTCACCGCCGTGGCGGCCTGCTCGATTTCCTGGTTCTGCGCCAGCAGGCCCTTGGAGGCTTCTTCGGTGACCGCGCTCAGTTCCTCGGCGGCCGAGGCCAATTGCGTGGCGGAGCCGGCGATCTGTTCGATGGTCTGGCGCAGATTGCCCTGCATCTGGCCCAGGGCCTTGAGCAGTTGCGCCGGCTCGTCGCTGCCGTCGACCACAATCGCCTGGGTCAGGTTGCCGGCCGCAATGGTCTGGGCGGCTTTCACGGCAATGTTCAGCGGGTTGACGATGCTGCGGGTCAGCAACCAGGCCAGCAGCACGGTCATCAGGCAGGCGATGACCGAGACGATGATCACGCACCAGTTGGCCAGGCTGTATTGAGCAGCGGCCTCTTCGCCGGCCGCCTTGGCGCCGGCCTGGTTGATGGCCACCAGCCGGTTGAGCTGGTCACCCATCTTGTCGGAGCCGTCCTTGATACCGGTGTTGAGCAAGGTGCGCATGTCTTCCAGCTTGTTTTGGTGCGACAGGTCTTGCAGGCGGCTTTGCAGCTGCAGGTAGGTGTTGAGCGAACTTTCAAACTCGCGGTACAGCGCCTGCTCTTCCGGGCCGGCGGGCAATATGGCGTAGTTGTGCTGCGCCAGTTTGAGTTTGTCCACCAGCACGCCAATACGGGTGTCGGTATCGGTGATCATTTCCGGTTCGCGATTGACCAGAAGACGGAAAGAAGTCACGCGCAAACGTACAACACCTTCCACCATATTGCCCAGGAAGCTGACGCTGGGCAGTTGCACCGTCTGCATATCGATCGACGCCTGGCGAATTTGCGCCATGCGGTTGGAGGCAAAAATGCCCAGTGCCACCACCAGCAAGGCGATGAAGGCGAAACCCAGGAACGCACGGGGCGCGATATTCATATTTCGTAGGGACATGGATTAACTCTCGCAGGCAGGGGAGACACGGCATCCATGCTTTCTAATCACGCAATAGGCTCGCGTGGTGAACAGTGGCGTGCCTTACCAGAGCTATCGGCAGAACGTTAGAAAAATGAGGGGCTTATTTGAAATAAACAGAACTTTCTTTAACGGGTTAGTCCAGGTTATTCAGGTGAAACGTTTGCGCGGAAAACATGGCAATGTAATACCACCGCCATTTGTCGGTAATTTTATGACCTGCATCAAGAAATTCGCCTTAAGAGGAATTTTCATTTAAAAAAGTTCCATGTCAGCCCTCCCCCAATGCTACTTTTACAGTCTCGAAACGGTGGGGCACCGCCCCCCGGCCAAGCTGCACGATGCAGAGGTGGCACAATGAATAAAATGACTTTCCCCAACGCCTGCCAGGTGATGCGTTGGCATTTTCACCCCATGGGGTTCGAGGGCAGCATGGACGCGCCCAGCAGCATGGTGGCGCGCCTGTTTGACCGGGCCAGTGGCGAGACCTTGATCGCCATCGCCGGTATCCCCTGCGCCACGGTCATGAATGCGGCGGATGTGGAGCGCATCATCGAAGCGGTGGAAGCGGAGCTGGAGGCGTTCGTGCCACCGCATTCGTTGTCGGCGTTTGGTTGAGCTCCGCAACCTGTAGCAGCGGCCGGAGGTCGCGTCATAGACACCGCGCACTGGCTGATCCACCGCACCGCCTGTGACGCAGCCTTCGGCAGCTGCTACAAAGGCAGGCTCCCACAGTGCATGCCCGAATGGCCCCCGTCAGAGTGACTTGCTGGCTCGCAGGTCTTCGAAGAAGGGCTTGTCGCCGGCGACGTTGTCCGAGGCGCGTGGCAGCACGGCGGTGTCCTTGGTGGCCGGCTCCACGTACCAGTAGCAATGGCTCACCGCTCGGGTCAACGCCACATACGCCAGGCGCAGGGTTTCATCCTGCTGCGCCTTGTCATAGGCCTCGGCCTCTCCCGCCTTGCCCAGCCCTGCCACGCGATACACCTGGTTCTTGTACGGCGACCGGGTGACGTGCTGGCAATCGCCCAGCAAAAACACCGCATCGGCCTGCAAGCCCTTGGCACTGTGATAGGTCAGCTGCTTGATCTGCCGCTCACCGGCCGGCCTTGCCTGGTCGCGCGCCAACAGGGGCACCAGGTGCTGGGCAGCACTGGCCCGGTCGCTGCCCTTGCGGAACAGCAGCAGGATTGAATCCCCCCGGTCATAGTGCTCGGCCACGGTCAGGGCCATGGTTTCGTCGTCCCGGTCCAGCACCCGCACCGGCGTCAGCGCTTCAGGCTGCGGGCCGGCCGCCCTCGCCTTCTTGCCGGCAATGGCCGGGGCATTGCGCACCAGGTGCTCGGCGGCGTCGATGATGTGCTGGTGGCTGCGGAAGTTGTCGGCCAGCATCACCCGGGTGGTGGCCGGTGACGGGAACTGCTTGGCGAACTCCATGAAATACTTGGGCGAGCTGCCGCGCCACCCGTAGATCGACTGCCAGTCATCGCCCACGCACAGCAACGACGAATGCTGAGCCACACGCCCCACTGACAGCTGCGGCCCGCGGCTGCGGATTTCCCGCAGGGTGGCGCGCAGCCACGAGACGATCTGTGGCGACACGTCCTGGAACTCGTCGATCATCAGGTGCGACAGCGGCCGCAGCATCTCATCGCCCAGCTGGCGCAGGTTCTCGGGGTTGTTTTCGCCGAACAGGGCGAACATGCGGTTGTAGGTCATGACCGGTGGCGACTGCGCAAGCAGATGCGCCTCGAAGGCTTTCCAGTACAGGCTCAGGGCTTCGAAGAACAGGCGATCGGTGTCGTCGCTGGGGAAGCTCATCTGGTTGACGGCAGCGGTCACGTCCAGCCCCAGGTTTTCGATAAAACCCGCCGCGCCAATAAAGCAGTCCAGCAGCGGCGCCGATACCAGCTCACCCTTGACCTTGTAATCGAAGCCCGGCCCCGCCACCGCATCGGCGGCCAGCGAGCCCAACAGCCGCCGGGCCTGGGCGTAGTTTTCCAGCCAGATCACCGGTTTGGCACAGAAGGCCTGGAACAGCGTGCGCTTGATCACCCACTCGGCCCACACCGGCAGCTTGGCGCCGGGGCGTTTCATCTGCTGGTCCTGGGACGGGTCGAACCCCAGCACCACCCAGGCGTCCATCTCGGGGATGTAGCCGTGGAAGTGGAAGCGACTACCGTTGATGTCCACGGTTTCGCGGCTGGGCTCGATGCCCTTGATCGGCCAGGCGCCGGCGTTGAACCACAGGTCTTCGATCACATCGCACAGCTCTTCGTCACGACGCGACGACAGCTCGGTCACCGCCACGCGCTTCTGCACGTCCGGGTGGTCGCGGTCGAGCTCCTTGAGTTGCAGGGCCTGGCGGCGCAGTTGGCCGATCAGTTCGGCGAAGCGCTCGCTGGACTGCATCAGGTCGCGGTACGCCAAGTTCATCTGTTGGCGCTGGGCGTCATTGAGGCGCAGGTCGAAGGGGTTGCTGTCGGCGTCCTCCTCGGCACCCGGCAACGGTGTCTGGTTGCTGAGGTTCTCGAACGCACGCAACTGGCCGAACCCCGGCAGGCTGCGCACCAGCGGCAGGATGCGCGAGTGGAAGGTGCGCACCACTTCGCGCACTTGCTTACCGGTGAGCTGATAGCCCCATAGGCCAAACACGTGCAGCACTTTATTGATGAAGTCCTTGCGCGACTCTCGCGTGAACGTGACCACAGTCAGCGCATCCAGCTCCATGCCCAGGTAGTGATGCAGCACCAGCATGCGCAGCACCAGCGAGGTGGACTTGCCCGCACCGGCGCCGGCGATGACACACGTGGACGGTGTGTCGCTGAATATCAGCTTCCATTGCGCCGTACTGGGCTGGGCGCTTTCGGGCAGGCGCTGGGCGACGTCGGCCTTGATGCGTTTTTTCAGCTCTGCGGTCAGGCCCAGCTTCCAGGCATCGAACAGGTAGTCGTCCACCCCTGGCACGCCGTGCTCGTCGGGGCGGGTGTCGCGAATCACCAGCACCTGCTGGCCTTCCTCGAAACCTTCCACCCGCCCACGCTCGTAGCCCTCACGCAGCCCTTCGCCATGGCCACTGCGCTGGCCGGCCACGTGGCCGTGGAACCAGGAGTCACGATGCTGAGCGCTGAGACGGCTCAAGCCACGCCCCAGCAGGCGCGCCACCAGGCGCTTGAGCAGTGGCAATTGGGCGGGTGGGACAAGTTCAGCGGGGAGTTCGGACACGCGGGCACCAGGGTGGAAATGACAGGTACTGACACTGCCAGCCAAAGCGTGAGGAATCAAGCATTTACGTACTTGTAGCCTGGCGGCAGCGGCTACAACTAATCGAATTAGTTGATTGGAATCGTGAAGTTTTTACGCTTTTTTTCGATGTGTGAAAGCGGGACACTAGCTCCGTGATTCAAATCTTCCATTTAAGGAGTGCACCATGATCCAGCTCAGACCTTTCGCATCCTTGGGTGGCGCCAACCACGGATGGCTCGACGCCCATCACCATTTCTCGTTCGCCGAGTACCATGACCCCAGCCGCATGAACTGGGGCAATCTGCGGGTGTGGAACGATGACGTGATCGCCCCCGGCACCGGTTTTCCGCAGCACCCACACCGCGACATGGAAATCATCACTTATGTCCGCGAAGGCGCCATCACCCACCAGGACAGCCTGGGCAACAAAGGCCGTACCGAAGCGGGTGACGTACAAGTGATGAGCGCCGGCAGCGGCATCGTCCACAGTGAGTACAACCTGGAAAAAGGCGCCACGCGCATCTTCCAGATCTGGATTATCCCGGACAAACGCGGTGAAGCGCCGTCGTGGGGCGCCCGTCCGTTCCCCAAAGGCGAACGTGGCGAAGGCTTCGTGACCCTGGCCAGCGGCCGTGCCAATGACGACGTCAGCCTGCGCATCCGTGCTGATGGGCGCCTGGTGGCGGCAACACTGAAAGCCGGTGAAACCGCCGAGTACGTGCTGGATGAAGGCCGCAAGGCATATCTGGTACCGGCCACGGGTGTGATCGAAGTCAACGGCGTGCGCGCTGTGGCACGCGATGGCGTGGCGGTGGCGGAAGAGCGTGTGCTGCGGGTTACGGCGATTGAAGAAGCCGAGATTGTGTTGGTGGATGTGGCCTGAATGGAAAAGCCCCGGCAGTGATGCTGGGGCTTTTTTTGTGTCGCCTGTTTCCCGAGCTTTGCTCGGTCCCACACCTTTCGCGGCAGTGGTGTCAGTTAGGCAAAGCTCTTAGCCTTTTGAAGCATTGCAGCCAAAGCTGAGTGCTTTGCCTCCCTGACACCACTGCCGCGACAGGTGTGGGACCGGGCTTGCTCGGGAAACGGCCACCACCGATATCAGCTGATGGCAGCGTCCACCAACACCTGCGCCTCAGCCACCAGGCGCTGCAAATGCGCCTCGTCGACGAAGCTTTCGGCGTAGATCTTGTAAATGTCTTCGGTACCCGACGGCCGCGCGGCGAACCAGCCGTTGGCGGTCATGACTTTCAGGCCGCCGATGGCCTGGTCGTTGCCCGGCGCATGGCTGAGGATCTGCTCGATCTGCTCGCCAGCCAGCTCCGTGGACTTGACCTGCTCAGGCGACAGCTTGCCCAGCGCCGCTTTCTGCGCAGGGCTGGCCTTGGCTTCGACGCGGGTGGCGAACGGTTCGCCCAGGTCGCGGGTCAGCTCCTGGTACGCCTGGCCCGGGTTGCGGCCAGTACGCGCGGTGATTTCCGCGGCCAGCAAAGCAGGGATCAGGCCGTCCTTGTCGGTGGCCCAGACGCTGCCGTCACGACGCAGGAACGAGGCACCGGCGCTCTCCTCCCCACCAAAGCCCAGCGAGCCATCGAACAAGCCGTCGGCGAAGTACTTGAAGCCCACCGGCACTTCATACAGACGGCGACCCAGGCGCGCGGTGACGCGATCGATCAGGCCACTGCTGACCACGGTCTTGCCCACGGCCGCATCAGCGCGCCACTGCGGACGGTTCTGGAACAGGTAGTCGATGGCCACCGCCAGGTAGTTGTTGGGGGCCAGCAGGCCGCCGTTGGGGGTGACGATGCCGTGGCGGTCGTGGTCCGGGTCGCAGGCGAAGGCCACATCAAAACGATCCTTCAGACCGATCAGGCCCTGCATGGCGTACGGCGAGGACGGGTCCATGCGGATCTGGCCGTCCCAGTCCACGCACATGAAGCGGAAGGTCGGGTCGACGTGGGTGTTGACCACGTCCAGGTTGAGCTTGTAGTGCTCGGCGATGGCCGACCAGTAGTTGACCCCGGCGCCGCCCAGCGGGTCGACGCCCAGGCGCAGCCCGGCGCCACGGATGGCGTCCAGGTCGATGACGTTGCCCAGGTCCGCCACGTAGGTATTGAGGTAGTCGTGGCGGTGGGTGGTGGCGGCCTTCAGGGCCTGCTCGTGGCCGATGCGCTTCACGCCTTTCAGGCCATCAGCCAGCAGTTCGTTGGCCTTGGCTTCGATCCATTTGGTGACATGGCTGTCGGCCGGGCCACCGTTGGGCGGGTTGTACTTGAAGCCACCGCTTTGCGGCGGATTGTGCGACGGCGTGATGACGATGCCGTCGGCCAGGCCGCTGCTGCGGCCCTTGTTGTAGCACAGGATGGCGTGGGACACGGCCGGCGTGGGCGTGTACTCGTCGTTGTGCGAGATCATCACCTGCACGCCGTTGGCGGCCAGCACTTCCAGGGCGCTGGCAGCGGCCGGGGTGGACAGCGCGTGGGTGTCGGCGCCCAGGTACAGCGGGCCATCGATGCCCTGCGCCTGGCGGTACAGGCAGATCGCCTGGCTGATGGCCAAAACGTGCCATTCATTGAAGCTTGCATCGAACGAACTGCCCCGGTGCCCGGACGTACCGAAGGCCACGCGCTGGGTGGACTCGGCGGCGTCGGGCTGAACGGTGTAGTAGGCGGTAACCAGTCGCGGAATATCGACCAGCACGTTTGCTGGAGCCGGTTTACCCGCCAATGGACTGAGCTTCATGCATAACCTCTGAAAAAGGAAATCGGGGACACTAGGGGGTCAGTTTACTGGCAGTTTGACCTTGGCGCGACGGGTTAGATCCCCCGGTGCATTAAAAATTGACACCTGCCCCCTGTAGCCGATGCCGCCAGGCTGCGCTGGCCCGCGTGAACCCTGGAGATCGAAGGTGGGGCATAGGGCCAGCGCAGCCTGCGGCAGCGGCTACGGGTTGGGGGACAGGTCCCACCAGCGCGGCAACAGCGCCTTGATGCGGCCTTCGTTGAAGCGATCATCGATCAGCATCACCACGCCCTGATCCTGCTGCCCGCGAATCACCCGCCCCGCCGCCTGCACCACTTTGTGCAGGCCGGGGTACAGATAGGTGTAGTCGTAGCCGGCACCAAAGATCTCGCCCATGCGGCCCTTGAGTTGCTCGTTCACCGGGTTGAACTGCGCCAGGCCCAGGGTGGCGATGAACGCGCCGATCAGGCGCTTGCCCGGCAGGTCGATGCCCTCACCAAAGGCGCCGCCCAGCACTGCGAAGCCCACGCCCTGGCTGTGCTCGCTGAATTGGCCAAGAAAATCCCGCCGCTGCGCTTCGTCCATCCTGCGGCCCTGCAACCACAACGGCACTGCGGGGTGACGCTGGGCCATCACCTCGGCCACCTGCTGCAGGTAGTCAAAACTGCTGAAGAACGCCAGGTAGTTACCCGGAGTCTCCGCAAACTGCGTGGCGATCAAGTCGGCAATCGGCGCCAAGGAGGCCTTGCGGTGGTTGAACCGCGTGGAGATGCTGTCGACGATGCGCACCTGCAACTGCGCCGCCTGGAACGGTGACTGCACATCGATCCAGGCGCAGTCGGCCGGCAGGCCCAGCAGGTCGGCGAAGTAATGCTGCGGGCTCAGGGTGGCGGAAAACAGCACGCAACTGCGCGCCGCTTTTAGCCGCGGGCCGCTCAGGGGCGCTGGCACCACATTGCGCAACGACAACAATCCCTGGCGCCGCCGCCCTGCCCCTTCACGCACGTGAATGTCGAACACGTAGTGCTCGCCGAACAGTTCGGCCACGCGGGTGAACTGCAAGGCCTCGAAGTAAAAATCCAGCCAGGCACGGTCCAGGCCCTCGGGTTGCTCGTTCAGCAGATCGGCAATGGCGCTGACGCAGCGCAACAGCGCCATGACGAACTTGTCCGGCAAATGCAGGTAAGCCTGGTACGGCCCCAACTGGTCCTTGTACAGCGCATTCCACTCCCGATTGAGGCGCTGCAACGGGCTTTTCAGCGCCGCTGGCGGATCGCGGCGCAGTGCCCCCAGCTGGTACTGGTCCAGGCTTGCGCTGTACATGCCGCGCGTGCGCTCCACCAGGTTGTGCGCCTCGTCGGCCAGCAACGCCAGGCGCCACTGGTTGGCCTGGGCCAGGCCGAACAACAGGGCGTTGAGGTCGAAATAATAGTTGTAGTCGCCGATCACCACATCGGCCCAGCGCGCCAGCTCCTGGCTCAGGTAGTACGGGCATACCTGATGGGCCAGCGCCACCTCGCGCACCGCTTGCTGGTTTTGCAGCCGCACCTGTACTGCGGCGGCGCGAGCAGCCGGCAGGCGGTCGTAGAAGCCTTTGGCCAATGGGCAGGACTCGCCATGGCAGGCCTTGTCCGGGTGCTCGCAGGCCTTGTCGCGGGCCACCAGTTCCAGGCTGCGCAACGCGAGCTCAGGGGCGCTGTCACCGATCTGGCGCAGCGCTTCGAGGGCCAGTTGCCGGCCAGGGGTCTTGGCGGTCAGAAACAGGATCTTGTCCAGTTGCTGCGGCACCAGCGCCTTGAGCATGGGGAACAAGGTGCCCAGGGTTTTGCCGATACCGGTGGTGGCCTGGGCCATCAGGCAGCGGCCGGTGCTGACGGCCTTGTACACGGTTTCCGCCAGGTCGCGCTGGCCCAGGCGGAAGTCGCTATGGGGGAATTTCAGTTCGCGCAGGCCTTGATCACGCAGTGCTGCGCGTGCCATCTCCGCCTGCGCCCACGCCAGGAACAGCGCGCACTGCTGGTCGAAAAACGCTTGCAGGTCGCTGGCCTGCCAGGGTTCCTCGATCACCGTCTGGCGGTCGGTGTCCACGTCCAGGTACACCAACGCCAGGTTCAACTGCTCAAGGCCGTCGCGTTGGCACAGCAGCCAACCGTAGACCCGCGCCTGAGCCCAGTGCAACTGGCGATGGTTGGCGGGTTGGCGGTCCAGGTCGCCGCGGTGGGTCTTGATCTCTTCCAGGCGATTGCGTGCCGGATCATATCCATCTGCCCGGCCGCGTACGCGCAGCGGGCCGAACTCACCTTCCAGCGCCACTTCACTCTGGTAACCTGCGCCGCGCCCGGCGGTCACCCGGCGGTGCCCGGCCATGCCTTCCTGGGCACTGGGCGAAGGCGTGAAACGCAAGTCAAGATCGCCCACCTTGGCGGTGAACTCGCACAGTGCGCGTACGGCCACCCGGTAGATCATGGCTGCGCCCATTGCACGTAGCAGACCTGCACCGGCATGGCGTGGCGTGCGCAGAACTCCAGCCAGCGCAATTGATTGTCCTGCAGCCTGTCACCCGGGCCCTTGACCTCGATCATCTGGTAGCGGCGTTCGTCCGGCCAGAACTGGATCAGGTCGGGCATGCCGGCGCGGTTGGCGGCGATGTCCTGCAGCAAGCGTTCAAAACAGTGATGCAAGTGCTCGGCAGGCAGGCAGTGCAGGGCCAGTTCCAACAGGTCTTCGCTCAGGGCGTGCCAATACACGAACGGCGACTGCAGCCCCCACTTGTCGCGGTAACAGGCACGGATGCTGTCCTGATAGCGACCGTCTTGCAGCTGCGCCAGGCACTCGGCGAACAAGGCATCGCGGCGCGGTCGGAAATCGGGCTGATGCAAGTCGGTGGGGCCGCTCTGGAACGGGTGGAAAAAGGCGCCCGGCAACGCCGCGAAAATCGCCGGCCAGCACAACAGGCCGAACAGCGAGTTGATCAGGCTGTTTTCCACATAGTGCACCGGCGCCTGCTCTTGATGCAGGTGCAGCGCCACATGGGTTTCCACGCTTAGCCCCGGCTCGGCGGGCAGCACCAGTTGCCATTCATCCACCGCCACCTTGGGCGTACGCGGCAATGCCGGCAGCCCCAGCTTGCGGCGCAGGCGCGGCACCACGCGGGGAATCTGCTGTGCCTCGGCTGCGCTTTCGGGGGCTGCCAGGGCAGCGTCAGCCAATAGCAACGCCTCATCAAAGCGCTCGCAACGCTCCAGCACCCGCACTTGGCGGGCCCGGGCGCCGGGGTAGGCGCAACGGCCGTAGATGTCCAGGGCGGTTTCCAACAGCCCCTGGCGCTCGCATTGCTGGCCCACGGCAAACATCAGGCGATCGCGACGGCCCTGCAGCCAAGGGTTGTCACTGTGCAATGACGCCAGTTGCTGTAACAGCGGCTCGAGCAGGCCACCCTCCTCCAGCGCCTGTCGGCAGGCCTGCAGCTGCACGCAGAAGTCGATATCGGCACGGCTTTGCAGGCCACGCGAGGCCGGGTCCAGCTCAACCTGCTCATAGCGGTAGATGCCCAGGTCCGCGAGCACGAATTCCGACCAGCCCTGGCGCAGGTTGCCGAAGAACAACAACCGCAGGCGGTCACACAACTCACGTACTGACAGGGAATAGACTGCATCGTCCAAATGCGGGCACCACGCTGCAAAAGGCTGCGGCGCGGGTGCCTGGTCCAGCAACTCGGCCAGCATCTGCTCCTTGCGCAGCGAGGCACGGCTGACCTGCCCCTTGAACAGCGCGAGCAGCTCAGGTTTCTGCAGCACCTCGAACAGCTGGGTCAGGCACAGCGGCCCGTTGTCATCAACCCAGCCGGCCTGAAGCAAGGGCACGACAGCCACGCGGGTGGCGCCGATCTCGTCATAGACCAGCTTGCTGGCCCGGTACAGCGGGCCCTTGCGCATCACCATGCGCACCAGCAGCGCCTGGGAGGCACGGGGCAGTTCGCCGAACCCGCGCACAAAGGCCTGTTCCTGGCTGTCGAGCAGGTCGGCGTAGCGCCGGTCGAGCCAGTCCAGCACGCGCTGGAAGTTGATCAGGTAGTAGAACGGGTCGTCGAGGTTGCCAGGGGTCACGGTGTGCCGAAGTGCCAAGGGTGGAAAGGCACTGGTTATACATACAGACCCCCGATCTTGGCAACGGGTTTTGGACCGATGGCCCCCGGCAGCTCAATCGTCCGTCAACTCCAGCGCCTTGCGCTCCTCCACCATGGCCTCGCCCAGCGCGCTCAGCAGCACTTCCAGTGCCGCACTGTCGATGCCCAGGCCGTTGATCCGCACGTACCGATCGTGCAAGCCGTGGACACTGAACAGTGAGCCAGGCTCCACCACCTGTCCTTGGGTCAACAGCCGCTCGAACACCTTGCGCATGTCCAGGGGGTAACGGCTGCGCAACCATAGGCCAGTGCCGCCCACTGGGTGAACGGCCAGCAGGTGCCGGCCCAGGCGGGCGCGTACCTGGCGGTCGATGCGCCACAGTTGTTGCTGCAACTGCATGCGCAGGTATGGCAACTGCTCGTCCAGCCAGCCCTGCTCCAGCAACCGGGCCAGGGCTTTCTGGCGCAGCGGCGACAGGCGCAGCGCCCGCCGCTGGAAGGCAGCCTCCAGGGGTTGCCCGGCACCGGCGGTCAACAGATAGGCAAACGGCGCCTCCCCTCCCAGCCAAGGCTCCAGCGAGCCCACCACCAAAACCCGGTACGCCGGCAAGCTGTCGCGCAGATACCGGCACGGCTCGAAACCCAGCGCGCCCTGCACGTCGTTTTCCAGCAGCCAGATGTCCTGGCGATTGAGCAAGGCACTCAAGGTGCTGAGGTCGTCGTCCGGCATGCGTGAGCCGTGCACGCTGCTGAAACCGGCGTCCATCACCATCATCCGCACCGGCAGCGTGAGCAGGTGTTCGCGCACGCTGGCCATGTTCAGGCGGCCAGCATCGTTCAGTGGCACCTCGACAATCAGCGCTCCCGCCAGGCGCAAGGCCTGCAGCACCAGCGGGCAACAGGGCGATACCACCAGCACCGGCTCGCCCGCCAGCGCCAATGCCTCGAACGTGATGTCCAGCAAGCCGCGCAGATCGCCGCCCAGGTAGACGTTGCCCGCGTGCCAGCGGTGCCGCGGCCCCTGGGTGTAGCGCGCCGCCAGCGCCGCGCGCAATTCGGGATCGCCGTTGGGGTGCCAGGCCGGGGTGGGCAGCGTGGCGTACTGGCGCTGCGCCTGGCGCTCGAGGCGCAGCAGCGGCACGTCCAGGGCCAACAACGGCACCTGGCGCCGCTGCTCGGTCTGGATGCGCTGCAACAGGTCACCTGCAGCCTTGGCGCGTGCCGGTGGACGGGCGTAGTAGCCGGACTTGGCGACGGCGTACACACGCCCCTCGCGCTCAAGCAAGGTGTAGCTGGTCTGGATGGTGGACACCGACACCCCCAGCCTTGTGGCCAGCGACCGCAATGACGGCAGCCGGAACGGCACGCCCGGCTCGCCGGCGTCAATCAGCGCCGACAGGTAGCGGTACACCGCCTGGTAGGCAAAGCCTGGTTGGGATTTGATCGACATCAGCGGCCACACATCCATTCTGTTTTCGCCTGACCGGTGTGCAGATCGACAACCTGCACCCTGGCACCATCCGGATCGCTGGCGCGCAACCGCGCAATCAGTGTCTGCGGCCCTGGGCCGTTGCTGGCGTGCTGGCCGTACAGGCGCCGAAGCGCCTGGATCGACAGACCGCTGACGGCGGTCAACCAACGGCACAGTGACTCGTCGACGCGGGTACCCTGCAACACCTGGTGCAGCGCCGCCAGGGTATCCACCCGCTCCGGTTGGCAGCGTGCCAGCCAGGTGGCCAGCCCCTTGCCAGCGTCAACAAAGGGGGTAAACAACAGGCAGACGAGCTGCTCTTCACTGACCCCGTAATTGGTGTGGGCATGTTGCTGGGCCAGGGTGCGGCGCTCCTGCAGCTTGTGCGGGTCGTCGTACGCCGACAGCACCAGGTCCACCAAATGGTCGGGCATGCCCTTGCGGGTCATCAGTTGCCGGGCCAGCCGCAGGTACTGCGCCACCCCATCGCCGTAGCTGGCCGATTCCAGGTGCTCGGCACGCAGGCCTTGCAGATGCGCCATCAGCAGGGGGTTGGCACAGGCGGTCTCGCTGAAACCCAGCGCCTGGGCCGAAAACCGAAAGCCCAGGAACTCGACCAGCAGGCGCCAGTGTTGCTCGGGCGCCACCGCCAGCAGGTCATCCATGGCCAGCACGTGCACGTGCACCTTGCGTCGCGGCCGTGGCAGGCGCCGGGTGCCCGGCTTCTCGCCATACAGCTGCCGGTGATAGGCCTCGCCCAGGCGCCCGATGACTTCCAGGGCGCTGTCGGTGCCGCCCCCCACCCCTGCCCGCTCGCCCAGGCCGGCCTGGCGGGCCGCGCGCAGCCCCCAGGCCAGGTAGCGGCGCTGACGCATTGGCGGCTGGGCACTGACCAGGGCGTGCACCCCGCCATTCCAGGCCATGGCCCGCTGGTAGAAATCGCCGCGCCCCAGGTAGCAGCCATGGCACAGCGCGGCGCGACCGTCGCCGCCCAGGTGGCCGTTGACCAGCAGATCGGTGCGGTTGCGCAGGCGCGTCGCCGACGATAGCGGCACCAGGGCGTCGTAGGGCAGCACCTGCTGGTCATCGACCACCACCAGCTCCACCCGTGAATCATCGTGCAACGACAGGGCCGCGTAACCACGCTCGATGTTGCCCATCACCTCCTGGCCCATGCCCGAATGACGATAGATGGCGACCCGCAGCGCGAAGGTGTCCTGATGGCGGGCCGCAATGCTCAATTGCGCCGCCCGCACCAGTGCCAGGCACTGGCCACTGGTACTGCCACCGCCGTGGGCCACCAGCACCTTGAATTGCCCCAGGCGCTCGGGCCCACCGGCGGCCACGCCGATGCGCTGCACCAGCAATTGCAAAGCTGCCCGCTGGGCATGGGTAAAGTGCATCAGCAACTTTTCCAGCACCTGCTGGTAAATATTGCTCATGGCTTCGCGATGGATAACGCTGACGTGATGACTTGTCACTCATTGACACCGTATATGTGGAGTTGTTGTTGATCTTCAGAACTTTCTTACAACTTCCTACGGACAACGACAGCGACCCAGCGGGCAAGGCGCAATGGGTTGGACAGGCATGACTCGGTCCCTGAGCTATCCGATGAATCCATGGTAGTCAGGGCTGGCAGGCGATTAATAGCGACAGAACAGTGGCAAAAACCAGTGCAGATACAGAGGGAAATTCGCCGAAAGACGGCGAAAGCCCTGTTTAGAGGGGTTGGGAAAATGGGGTGGGCTTGGTTGTAGGAAATTTCAACTGAAGTTACGGAAGTGTCTGGCTGGTTTGGGGGACTGGAAATGTCGGAAATTGAGGGGGGGTATTTTTGGGGGTTGCGTTAGGGCGGTCAGGGGTCAGACGTTGGGCTTTTGGCGGTCTTGAGATCGAGCGCCGTCCGCACGGCGCTTCCCGGGCAGAGCCCGGTCCTACGTTTGTTTCGGGCCAGTTATGCCTGTGAGATCACCTCGACCGCTCTGCTGGCCCGACACAAATCCGCAGTGAACAAACAAGGCGGGCCAGGTGATACCCCAGACATAATTGGCCCGAAACAAATGTAGGACCGGGCTCTGCCCGGGAAGCGCCGCGCGGGCGGCGCTCGATCTCAAGACCGCTGAAGACCTTATGTCAGACCCTACAAACTCAACGCAATCCGCCCCCCGCACGGGCACTCATCCATCAACCGGTGCGCCTCCACAAACTGCTCGAACGGGAACACCCGGGTAATCTGCGGCACCAGCACGCGATCAGCCGTCAACTGGTTGATCTCACGCAAGGCGCGCTGCAACGCCGCATTATCCTGACTGATGCCCAGCTCCGGCTTGCCGGTGAAGTTGCCCAGGCAGTGCACATAGAACTGAATGTTCTTCTGGAACGCCGCGCACGCCGGGAACGGTGTCTGGTTGCCGCCCTGCAGGCCATACAGGATCAGGCTGCCACGCGGCGCCAGCACATCCCCCAGAATCGACATCTGCGGGCCGCCCAGGCCATCGAGCACCATGTCCACGCCACGGTTGTCGGTGTACTTGTTGATCGCCATCAGCAGATCTTGCTCTTCGGTGACGATCACCTTGCTGGCGCCCAGCGACAGCAGGTACTCACGCTCGTCCGGCGATTTGGTGGCCGCGATCACCTTCAACCCCAGGGCATTGCCCAGTTGCACGAACGAGGGGCCTGCGCAGTGGCTGGCGTCTGTGACCAACGCCGTCTGCCCCGGCTTGGCGCGGGCCAGTTCGGTGTAGGCAAACGACGCGATCAGGAACGGCGTGTAGTGCACCGCCGCCTCCACGGGCGTCAGCACATCGGGATAACGGGTCAGGGCCAGCGCCGGCAGCACGATGACTTCACCATACACCGGGTACTGATTGGGGCTTTCGGCCGGGAAGCTGGCCACCTTGTCGCCCACCGCGAAGCCTTCGACGCCCTCGCCCACCGCTGTCACCACCCCGGCCATTTCATGACCAAGGCCTGCGGGCAAGCGCGCCTGGGACGGCGCCAGGTTCTGGCGCCACAGCACGTCGTACCAGCTGATGCCGATCGCCTCGACGCGCACCTGCACTTCGCCCGGGCCGGGCAAGGCGGCCGCATGCTCTTCGCACTTGAGCACTTCGGCCGGGCCAAACTTGTGAAAACGGATCGTGCGGGACATCGCAAACCTCGCCTTTTTAACCTCTAATGCCATGAACTCTATCCGGGCTTTAGCCGTTAGACCACCCGTGGCTATTAATAGTCGACATGCCTGACATTGATTGCGCGATGGCTTGCGCGCCAGGCAAAACTGAATTTACCCGTGCAGATTAACAGCCTTTGCCCGTAAGATTCACGCATGAACCATTTGTCACCCTTGCCCTGAAGCGAGCCCGATGAATCGAAACGACCTGCGCCGCGTCGACCTCAACCTGCTGATCGTCTTCGAAACGCTGATGCACGAACGCAGCGTGACCCGCGCCGCCGAAAAACTGTTCCTCGGCCAACCCGCCATCAGCGCCGCGCTGTCGCGCCTGCGCGGCCTGTTCGACGACCCGCTGTTCGTGCGCACCGGGCGCAGCATGGAGCCCTCGGCCCGCGCCGTGGAAATCTTCGCCCTGCTGTCCCCGGCCCTGGACTCGATTTCCACCGCCGTCAGCCGCGCCGCCGACTTCGACCCGGCCACCAGCACCGCCGTGTTCCGCATCGGCCTGTCGGACGACGTCGAATTCGCGCTGCTGCCACCGCTGCTCAAGCGCCTGCGCGCCGAATCCCCGGGCATCGTCCTGGTAATCCGCCGCGTCAACTACATCCTCGCCCCGCCGCTGCTGGCCTCGGGCGAAATCTCCATCGCCGTCAGCTACACCAGCGACCTGCCGGCCAACGCCAAACGCAAGGTACTGCGCCGCAGCCGCCCCAAACTGCTGCGCGCCGACACCATGCCCGGGCCCATCAGCCTCGACGACTTCTGCGCACGGCCCCATGCACTGGTGTCGTTTGCCGGGGATTTGAGCGGGTTTATCGACACCGAGCTTGAGAAGCTGGAACGCAAGCGCCACGTGGTGCTGGCGGTGCCGCAGTTCAATGGGCTGAGTACGTTGCTGGCGGGGACCGATATTGTTGCCACGGTGCCGGACTATACGGCTGAGGCATTGACGGCGGCTGGGGGGATTCGGGCGGAGGAGTTGCCGTTGGAGATGCCGGGGTTCGAGCTGCACATGGCGTGGCGGGGGGCGCAGGATAATGATCCGGGGGAACGGTGGTTGCGGTCGCGGATTCAGATGTTTTTTGGGGACCCCGATAGTTTGTGATCGAGTTCCACTGAGTGCCACAAATTCGTTATAAAACAATAATTTAGCGCTAAAACCTGTCCACTGCCGTCCGTCCAAATCCACTGATTTCCAAGACCTCTGGGGGTATATTTAGGGTAATTGTTCATTTTACGAAAACGGTACCCCCAGCAAATGCCCCCTGACAGCCCCCCCGTTTTTCGGCGCAAACTCAGCGACGCCTTCGTCCGCTCGGTGGATCAGTCGGGCAAATACGCCGATGGCGAAGTCCCCGGCCTGTTCCTCCAGGTGAAGACCTCGCTGAAAGCCGGCAAGCCGGCGTCCAAGTACTGGCGGCTCAAGTACCGCCTGCACGGCAAGGAAAACCTGTTTGCCGTCGGCCGCTATCCGGACATTGGGCTCAAGGAAGCACGCGACATCGCCCGCGCGGCGCGACGCGACGTGGCCAACCATATTGCCCCGCTCAAGGCAAAGACGGCCAAGCTTGAGGCCCAGTTGCTCAACGAGGCGCGCACCTTCCGCTACGTCGCCGAGCAATGGCTGAACTTCAAGTCCGCGGAACTGGTGACCAAGTCCGTCTCGGGGTTCACCGGTGCGCTCAATAATCACATCCTGCCGCGCATCGGCGACAAGCCGGTCAGCGAGATCAAGCTCGAGCACATCACCGCCATCCTCACCGAGCTGCGCCGCCAGCGCATCATGGCCATGGCACGCCGAGTCCGCACCATCATCCGCGCGGTGCTGGGGTTTGCCGAAGGGCGCGGCTGGGTCGAGCGCAACGTGGCGCTGAGCAATATCGAGGAACTGAAGATTCGCCATGTGGTGACCAGCAACCCGGCGATCGAGCGGCCGGCGGACCTCGGCCGCTTTTTGCTGCGCCTCGACGAGCGCAGCACCGGCGCCGTGGCAGCGGCCATGCGCCTGCTGGTGATGCTGCCGGTGCGTCCCGGCGAGCTGGTGAAGATGCGCTGGGAGGACGTCGACCTGGTCGGCGCCGACTGGCGTTATGTGGTCAGCAAAACCAAGCACCTGGACCGCAGCAAGCACATCGTCCCCTTGCCCGAGCAGGCCCTGGTGCTGCTGCGCGAGCTGCGCAAGACGCGCGTGGTGGATGATGAGGGCAACGGCTGGGTCTTCGACTCGCCGGTCTATCCCGGCCGGCCGATCAACCCGACCTCCATGCTCAAATCGTTTCAGAAGATCTGGCCGGAGTACGACATCACCGCCCACGGCTTTCGTGCCACCTACCGCACCATCGCCCATGAACACCTGGGCATCGACCCCATCGTGCTGGAGCTGTCGCTGTCACACCGCATGCCAGGCGCGCTGGGCGCCGTGTATGCCCGTGCGCAACTGCTGGTGCAGCGGCGCGAAGCCGCCCAGCAGTGGGCCGACTATCTGGACCGGTTGCGCAATAACGCCGCGGCGGACGTGTCGGATTGACGCCCTAAAGGCTGAATTTAGACTGTTGAGTCGCAGCGGGTTAGGTCTGTCGACGCTCACGGTAGGCGAGTAGTCTAGGGTGGTTGACCGAGGGCGAGCAGCCTGCGCTACTCCGGGCTATGTGCGAACCATCAGGCAGCAGTTGCACACCTCTTTTGAGTCGAAGATCGAGTTTCTGCCAGCATCAGCGGTGCCGTGATGCCCGGCTCACGCCCAATGAAATATGGTGACTGTCCATGAATCGGGGTCGCATTGCCCCTCCCGGCGCGAAGGGGCATACGCAAGGTGCGTTCCAAGTTAGCGAGTTCTATGTTTGCAACGCCAGCCCCAGCCGTATGAGCCTTACTTTTCCTCGGAAGGAGGGGCCGCATGGCTGCTGCGCGCTTGCGATCCTGGGCAGCGTTCAAGCGACATCACTTCCTGCATCAGCGGATCGCTGTGCCTCGACCGCGTCATCAGGCTTACCCCGTCCAACCGCCGTTTGCAGGCAAGACCGCTTCATGACCAAGACACTACAAGGTGCATGTTTGAGTAGGCCTTCGGTAATGGTGCCAATAGCGCAGGCGTGGGTGGCGTGATTAGCAGACGCGATCACCAAAAAGTCGAAATGGCTCCGCTGCAGGTAGGAATGCACCGCGCTGGCCGGCGTCCCGGCCAGAAAATGACGGTGCGCGGGAGCGATGTCATGCTGGGCGGCCAATGCGAAGAAAGCCTGTTGCCGCGTTTCGTAGCTGGCGGTTGCAGCGCTGTGCGCCGCACTGTCGTAAACACTGACCACGTCCAGTGATCCCTCCAGAGCGTTAGCCAAATACTGGGCGAGCCCGATGGTAGCGTTATTACCATTGTCCTGCTGGCGTACAGGCAACTCGACATCTACCGCCGCGAGTACTTTGCCACCCGCTCCCTGGAGGCCTGGCTGGATGTACATGACTGATACCGGGCTCTGGCTTAGCAATTCCCAGTCCATTGGCGACAGGGTCTGGGCTTGAGTCGTCAATTCTTTGATGATGATGTCGGCCTGGATGCACTGCGCATAGGCGACGCAGTGCGGCGCACTCATTCGCGCTGCCACGCATTCGGAAATGACGTCCAGCCCTTTGCTCCTGAGCCTCGCAGCTTGCCGGTCGAGGCACTGGCCCAGAGAGTCGCCTACCGGCACGACAGTCGGGTCAGGACCCGCCGAGTGAGCATCGGCTGCCTGTGGATCGGTAAAATAGGCCACATGCAGCGGGGCCTTCAGTGCCAGCGCCAAATCGCTCGCGAAATCCAGACCGTAGCCTGGAGTGGCTGTGGCGCACGCCAGAAACAATAAACGCAATGGGCGGGTCATCTCACACCTCCATAGCTGGCCAGTTGACACGCCTGTACCACCGGCGCGGGGTCGCTTGCTGAACGATTTGCCGATTGCCCGCAAAGCACTTGAGGCGATTAAACCCATGACCGTTCATGCTGTGTCTGATCTGGATCAAACCTACGCAGGGTAGTTGGATGACGATACAAGTGTACTTCCATCCACAGAAGGAGGCGCCACCATGTCCAATTCAGTAAAAAAAATGCCGGTCCGCCCGGCGGCAACCCATCCACTGCCTGCCAGTGAACTTTGGCGGCCCCTGGATCGCCTGCGCAACCAAGTGGACCGCCTGTTCGAGGACTTTGGCCTAAGCGGAAATTTCTTCTCTCTGCGCCGTAGTCCTTTCGACGGCGATCCTTTTTTCCGCTACGAGTGGATGGCGGGCCGGGAGCCCGCCGTCGACATTCGCGAGCTGGCAAAGAGTTACGAAATCACCGCCGAACTACCGGGCATGGACGAAAAAAACATCGAGATCAAGTTGACCGACCAGCAACTGATCATTCGCGGGGAGAAAAAAGCCGAAAAAGATGAGCAGCATAAGGGGTACCACCTTTCCGAACGCCACTATGGCAGTTTTGAGCGGCTGTTCAGCCTGCCCCAAGGGGTGGACCCGGAAAATGTTCAGGCACGCTTTAGCAAAGGCTTGCTGAGCATCTCGCTGCCGAAGAAACCGGAGGCGATCAAATCGGAAAAAACCATCGCGATCCAGAAAGGCTGAGCCTTCAGCCCTCTCGTTCTGAGCGGCGAGAGGGCTGGCTAGACCCGCCATCACTGACAGGAGCCCTCTCATGAACGATTTGGAGTTACGCCGCGCCGTTCTGGATGAACTCGAATACTGTCCTCAGCTCCCAGCCCAGACAATTGGCGTGGCGGTCGAGGATGGAGTGGTCAGCCTCACCGGCCACGTACCGACCTATGGGCAAAAACTGATTGCCGAACGCGCGGTGCAAAGCATCAAGGGCGTCAAGGCCATTGCCGAGGAGCTCGAAGTACGTGCTGTCGATGACGAAACGCCTGCCGACGACGAAATCGCAGCCCGCTGTCTGGATCTCATTCGCTGGAATGCGAACCTACCGGATGACCGCATCCAAGTCAAAGTTCAGCACGGCTGGGTAACGCTGCAGGGCGAGGTACCCTGGCACCATCAAAAACACACCGCCGAACGCGCGGTACGGACCCTCGCAGGTGTTTCCGGGATCGACAATCGGATAGGGGTCCGCCCGGCGAATCAGGCCCCGGATATCAAGGCACAGATTGAGGCGGCGCTGCAACGCAATGCCGAGTTGGACCACCGCCACATCAGGGTTGACGTACAAGACAAGTCAGTCAGACTCGATGGCTACGTGCACCTCTGGCGGGAGCGCAAAGCGGCCGAGCATGCCGCTTGGGCAGCCCCTGGAGTAGAGCACGTCGACAATCATCTGCTGATCGCCTGAAGCCTCCGACGCGTGATCTTTTTATCTGGACCGTTCCAGACGGGCCGTCGACATATTCGACCTGGCACCCTGGCTGGAACACACGCGTCGAAAGGTACGGGCACTGGCCACGGCTACGAAGGCCCGTCCATCCCGCAAGCGCGCCTTGAACGTGACCTCGGTCCGCCTTCCACACAATGCCACCCCCAGCAGCGCGCCCAGCGGGCCCATTAGCAACAGACCGGCACCACCCCACATCAGCGCACTTGCCAGTGACAGGCTATCCTCACACCCCACGCACTCGACCTCCGTCAGATGGGAACAGGCGACGCTAAGCAACGGTTTATCCAGATCCAAAGGCTGCAGAGTCAAACAATGGCCATCAAAGGCAGATGGCCCCGGATGAAAATCTCCGCAAACGATGTTAACGGTCGGCATGATCAATGCTCCTGATTGATGGGGGGCAGAGGCCTGGACGCGGACAGCAACGCCAAGCTGTGCCTGGCCATGACGAAGTTTTCATCCGTGGGAATAACCCAGGCACTCACTTTGCTGCCAGGCCGCGATAACCGAGCCGCCTGGGCGTTTACTTGAACGGGCTGCGGCGCCAAGGCCTGCAGTCCTAACCAGGCGCAGTCGCGCAAGATCGACTCGCGTACCGAAGCCAGGTGCTCGCCTACGCCTCCCGTTAACACGAGGGTGTCAATGCCGCCCACTGCTGCTGCCAGGGCACCAATTTCCTTGACCACGCTGCGTACGAACACCGCCACAGCCTCCCTCGCCCAAGGGTGGTCATGAGCAGCCAGGACTCGCATATCGCTGGATAACCCTCCAGAAAGCCCCAGCACCCCACTGTCGTGGTACAGCAAATGCTCGATTGCTGCCGGCGTCATTCTGTGTTCCCGCAGCAGGTAAAGCAGCACGCCGGGGTCCAAGCGCCCACAGCGGGTGCCCATGATCAGACCGTCCAGGGTGGAAAATCCCATTGAGGTTGCCCGGCTCACTCCGCGATTCAACGCACATACGCTGGCTCCTTGGCCTAGGTGAGCAACCAACGTGCGTGCTTCAGCGGCATCTGGATCGAGCTCAGCCAACGCCGTGGCAATGTACTCGTACGACAATCCATGAAAGCCGTAGCGCCTTACGCCTTCCAGCATCAAGGCGCGTGGTAAGCCAAAAGGCCGCTCCAAGGGGTCAAGTGTCTGGTGGAATGCCGTATCGAAGCAGGCCATCTGTGGCATAGTCGGTCGGCACCGCGCCAGGTGTTTCAAAGGGGCCAAGCCCAACGGCTGATGCATCGGCGCCCAAGGGGTTAGCGCCTGGAGCTCTGCAATCACCGATTCATCGGCCCACACGGCTACCTCACGGCGGTCGCCACCGTGGACGATTCGGTGCGTGGCAGCCTGTACCTTCAGCCCGACGCTACGTTCGGCCCAGTCCAACACGCGCTGTACCGTACCAGAAATACCCGTAGCGTCCGTTGGCCATACGGTGTTGATAATCGGCGCCAAGGGTTCTGTCATTGCCTGCAGACGCGTGGCGCCGCTCGCGCGTATGACCAGCCCTTGCGCTATTTGCGTGGGTATCGGCAGTGCGAGGTTGTAAAAGCTGAGCTTGAGCGTTGCAGACCCGGCGTTGCATACCAATAATGCAGGCCTAGGCGAGCGAGTCATACCCACGGCCCGATCATGGCCGCCACCACTGGTCGACGCAGGCGCCCTCTTCTACGTCGGTCAACGGTTGTAGCGCCATAGGGTCATAGCGGTGAACATCCACCAACGCCAGGCGTAAGATGCCATTTTTGTCCAACAGTGTGCGGGCCAGGCAATTGCATAGGTCGGCGGAAACGGTTGAGTCGGTAGGCACCAGGTCGGCGCTGAACAGCTCCGCCTCCAGACGTGCCGTACAGTCGGTGACCAGTTGGGTCATCGCGTGTGCTGCGAAATGAAAAACGCTGGCGTAGCCAATGACCAGCGTCAGCGGGATCGACAGCAAGATCAGCCCTTCGCGCAGCCAAGAACGCCGCAGGGGTAAGGGCTGGGTCGCAGTCGATTGACCGTGATCGCGCCATTCCATCAGTTTCATGGTCTGCCCTCTCCGATTTGCTGAGGGACAGCATCGCCCTATTCACCAACGCCGGTTTGACTTGAATCAAACTGTCGCGGGTCTTTGACATCGCTCAAGCGTCCACCCTGCACGGCTGCCACACTGGCTAGAGTTACGGTACGTGATGACGCCCTACCCTCCCGCCGGAGACAATCGCGATGTTAACAGTCACGCTGATCAACGCCCTGGTGGTGATGCTTGCCGTGGTCATCCATTACGAATGCCTGCTGCGGCTCAACGACGCACTGACCCATCTCAATCTCTGGGGACATTTTCGATTGGCCCTGGGGGTGTGCGGCGCGATGCTCGCCCACGTCCTGGAGGTCTGGTGCTTCGCCATGGTCTACTTCCTGATGGCCCGCAGCGGTCGTTGGGGCACACTTACCGGCAATTTCGACGGGTCGCTCATGGATTGTGCTTATTTTTCCTTTACCACATACACCACCATCGGCTTTGGCGACGTCGCCCCTCTAGGCCCGCTAAAGTACTTGACCGGATTGGAAGCCTTGACGGGGCTGGTGCTGATCACCTGGACCGCGTCGTTCCTATTTTTGGAAATGCAGAAATACTGGAAACGCCACTGACGCCGTCTTCGACGCACTGCCGCTGGTCGCGTGCAATTAGCGCTGAGACCAGCGGAGCCCAGAGGTCGGCAGTTGGTTTTATAATGGCCGACTGGCTGCTCTCGGAGTGACGCTGATGGCCCAAATCCGTAGTCTGTCGGCTCACTACCTCAAGGCGGCCTGCTCGAACTGTAGCGTTCTCGAACTGTGTGTACCCATCGGACTGAACGGTGTGGAGGTCGAGCGGCTGGATACCTTGATTGCCCAGCGCCTTAAAGTCAGGCGGGGTGGCTCGTTGTTCTTAGTTGGCGATCCGTTGCATGCTCTATTTGCCGTCAGGATCGGCTCCTTCAAAACCACGCTGTTGTCCCTGGATGCCCGGGAGCAGGTTACCGGGTTCCAGCTACCTGGCGAAATCATGGGCCTGGATGCCATCGGCAGCGAACGGCACACCTGCTGTGCCTGGGCGCTGGAGGACAGTGAAGTATGCCCGCTGCCCTTTACTCAGCTGGAGAAGCTGGCCTGCGAACTACCCTCCCTGCAGCACAATTTGCATCGAATCTTCGGCCAAGAAATCGCACGTGATCATGAAATGCTGATGATGCTTGGCAACATGAGCGCTGATGAACGTTTGGCCGCCTTTCTGCTCAACTTGTCCCAGCGCCTGAGTTCGCGCGGCTACTCGTCCCGCCTATTCGTGCTAAAAATGCGCCGCGAAGAAATCGCTTCCTATCTGGGGCTGCGCCTGGAAACGGTATGCCGCAGCATTGCCCATCTGCGGGACCAGGGACTGGTGGAGATCAACGGCCGCGAGGTACGGGTCAACGACATGGAAGCTCTCAAGCAGCAAGTGGTGGGCTGTCGTCGCCCGCCGCAGGAGTAAGCCGTGACCAGCGCGACGATGAACGCCATGGTCCTGAAGGTCGCCGGAACAGCACTGGAGCAGGTGGTGTACCCTACCCCAACGCCTGGGGTCCACCAATTATTGATAAAAGTCCAGGCCTGCGGGGTGTGTCGAACCGACCTACATCTGGTAGACGGTGAATTGCCCCAAGCCGTGCTGCCACGGATCCCGGGGCATGAGATCGTTGGCGAAGTGATCGCGGTGGGAGCTAAGGTACACCCTCGCTGGATCGGTCGGCGGGTGGGGGTGCCTTGGTTGGGCGAGACGTGTGGAACGTGCGCCTTCTGCCGCTCGGGCCGGGAGAATCTATGCGATGAGGCGCGCTTCACCGGCTGCCAGCTCGATGGCGGCTACGCTGAGTATACCGTAGCTGACTGGCGTTTCTGCTTTCCCTTGCCCGACAGCCTATCTCCGGTGCAAGCGGCGCCCTTACTGTGCGCCGGCTTGATCGGCTTTCGTGCGCTGCAGATGGCACAACCTGCGCAACATTTGGGGCTCTATGGTTTCGGCGCTGCGGCGCACCTGGCCATCCAGGTGGCCCGCAGCCGTGGTCAGCACGTCTATGCGTTCACCCGGCCGGGCGACACACTAGGTCAAGCTTATGCCCGTTCACTGGGCGCCGTGTGGGCGGGCGCCTCTGACCAGGTCCCTCCTCAGCTGCTGGAAGCCAGCGTGATCTTCGCACCGGTCGGCGCACTGGTCCCGCAGGCATTGCGCTCGACAAGCAAAGGCGGCTGTGTGGTCTGCGCAGGCATCCACATGAGTGACATTCCAACATTCCCTTACCGCCTGCTATGGGGCGAACGCAGCGTACGGTCAGTCGCTAACCTGACCCGTGAAGACGGCGTGGCATTTTTCAAGACCCTGGAGCACAGTCCTGTGCACTGTGATGTGACGCCCATGGCATTGAGCCAAGCCAATCAGGCCTTGGCCAACCTGCGCTCAGGTCAGGTCAACGGCGCGATAGTACTTGTACCCTGAGGGTCATCGTGCTGGATATTCAAGTCCACGCAGTCGCGGTATTCGGGAACCGACACAGACCAGCCAAGCTCGAGGCTGATACGCCGGCGCAAGGTATCGCTGGCTGCAGGTTCGCCGTGCACCACATAAGTATGCCGCGGTGGCGTGGCAAAACCACCAAGCCACCGCATGATTTGATCAGCGTCGGCGTGGGCTGACATCGACTGCATCGTGACGACTTCGGCGCGAATGGGCACCTCAGTGCCGTGTATGCGTACCGAAGGTGCTCCCGCAACGATTTGCGCGCCGCGTGTGCCGCCGGCTTGAAAGCCGGGGAACAGCAGCGTGTTGCGCGGGTCCGGGGCCAGTTGCTTAAGATGATGCAACACACGCCCTCCCGTTGCCATGCCGCTGGCGGCAATGATCACCGCGGGGGTACGCAGCCGCTCCAGGGCCATCGCCTCGGGGACGGTCTTGATCAGGCGCGCGACATGGCACATCCCGGCACAGTCCTGTGCACTTAAACGGTGCTCTCGGCAGAAGCGTTGATACAACTGGGTAACGTCGGTAGCCATCGGGCTATTCAAATAGATGGGCAGATCGGGGATTGCACCGGTGGCCTTAAGCCGATACAGGTGATACATCAGCAGTTGCGTACGGCCGACGGCGAAGGACGGTACCAAGGTGATGCCTCCGCGCAATGCTGTCTGGGTGACGACCTGCGCCAGTTGTTGCAGCGCTGCGTCAGGCGGGTGACGGCGGTCGCCGTAAGTGGACTCCACCAGGAGGTAATCAGCCTGTACTATCGGCTCCGGCGCCCGCATCACGGGATCGTCGGCACGCCCCAGGTCGCCGGAGAACACCAATGTCTGTCCGTGCACGGTCAACTGCGCAGTCGCCGCCCCAAGGATGTGCCCAGCGCTGCGCAACAGCAAGCTGACCCCGGGCATTACCTGCACAGGGTGATGGCAACTGATCGGGCGAAGCTGGCGCAGCGCACGATGCGCATCCTGCTCGGTGTACAACGGCAATGCCGGATGATGGCGGCTGTAGTGATGGTGATTGGCATATTCCGCTTCTTCTTCTTGTAGTCGGCCACTGTCGGGCAACAGAATCCGGGCCAGCTCACACGTTGCCTCCGTCGCATACACCGGCCCCCGATAGCCATTGCGCACAAGCAGTGGCAGGTAGCCACTGTGATCCAGATGCGCATGGGTTAGCACGACCGCCTGCAGCCCGCTGGCCGGAAGCGGCAGTGGCTCCCGGTTGTGCAGGCGTAACTGTTTGTAACCCTGGAACAGCCCACAATCGACCAATAGGTAGCGGCCTTCATCCTCCAGGAGGTACTTGCTGCCAGTGACGGTTCCTGCCGCCCCGAGAAATGTCAGGTGCATGGTACTGCCCTCGCCGTATGTGGCCTGCCTAGGCACTCGTGTGGTCAAGCGATCAATTCGTTCCAGCCACTCACCTCATCGGGCTTTACCGCCAGCAAGCTGCAGGGGGCCTCGGCCAGCAATCGTTCAGCAGTGCTGCCAATCCGACGTTTGATTCCGTGCTGGCGCAGCGTGCCGATCACCAACGCGTCGATCCTCTTGGCCGCGACAAAATCGTCGATGCTTTGCACCGGCAGGCCATCAAGAAAATATCGCCGGTCCTCGGGCACCCCGTGCCGGTCAGCCAATGCTTGAAAGGCCTGGTGCTGAGCCTGACTGAGCACGGTATAGAGGCCCGTATCCAAGGGCATGCCGCTCATGCCTGCATCAGCCATGAAAGCGGCCGACCAATCAAACACATGCAGCAACTGCAATTGTGCATCGCACTGCTCGGCCAGCTTTACGGCCGCCGTGACAATGTGGTCGTTGAAATCAACGTCCTGCGCTTCGCTGCGCAGCAGGTCGATGCAGGCCGCGATATGCTTGGGCACAGCAGCCCCTGGGCCGGTAACCAGATGCACTGGCGTGGGCAAGTCGCGCAACAGGCGCCAATCCAGGGGCGAATAGAATATACGGCGTACCAGCGCTTCCGGGTGGGCATCCTTAATGATCATTGCTACGGGATTTTGGATCACGAACTCCCGCACGGCCTCGAAGGCGTCACGCGTCCACACCACCTCCACAGTGGTCGTAATGCCTAGGTGGCGAGAGGCGTGGGCCTGCTCATCAAGCCACTGCCGATGACTGTCCACGTAGGCGTTGCAAGCCCGCTCCACGTGTTCACTGTCCAGGTAGCCAGCTAGCATCAACGCCTCGAAGAAGTCGATTGCCATTATATGCAAAGGCAACCCCATGGCCCTGGCCAGTCCCATTGCCCGGTCAAACGCCGGGGTACGCTTCGTCTCCGGGCCTGCGATCAATAACACTCGGGCACTGCTGGTCATGACCATTCCTGCGGTGGGCAACGATAGAGTGCGCCGTGCTCCGGGCCACCTGCCGGGACCGACGCGATAGCTATTTGCGAGCGGCTTTGCTGATGATCCGCATGGCGCGCTCGTTCGCGGCTTCGGCGTCACGTTGGGCGTGGGTGGCGATTTGCATGGCCTGCTCAGCCTTCACCAAAGCTTCGCCAGCTCTCAACCTGGCAGTCGCGGCGTTGGCCTCAATTCCCTCAAGCCTTGCGTCCAGCTCGTTGGCACGCTGCTGGGAACAGCCTGCGGTCAATGCCAGCAGCGCGCAGAATGCAGTCGTCAATCGCGTGTTCATTGGCGGTTTCCTGTAGAGCATCAATCGGTGTGAAGTCATTATCGCCCCGCTTCCCTAGCCCATTTCTGATCTTTATCAAGCAATCCATCCTGGGGACTTCGCCGATTATCTGACGCAGATCAAGCGCCAGTCAGGATCTGGCGTAAAGCTTGGCGGACCATCCTTGTATCCGGAGGCGCGTCATGTCGGAACTATCGCGGTACTTACTCGTGCTATCCCCATTGATGCCCTCCAATGCGGCGTTGGTCAGGGCTGCCGCGCTCGCCAAGGCAGCAGGCAAACCATTGCATGTGGCCGCCTTCGACTACCTCGAGGGCCTGGCAACACTCAGCCCCTTCAACCGCCCATTCAGTGAGCCTGCCAAGCAGGAATATCTGCAGCGCCACCGCCAGTGGCTTGAAGCTCAGGTGGCGCCGCTACGCGGCGAGGGCTTGGTCATTACCACCGAGGTGACATGGCTGGATGATCCTTACCGGCAAATCCTTGAACATTTGCGCGAACAACCGATTGAGCTGGTGATCAAAGAAGTCGAACAGGTACCCTGGCTCACAAGGCTGATTTTCACCACACTTGATTCGCAGTTGCTGCTGGGGTGTGGTGCCCCGCTGTACTTCATCGACCCAACCGGCAACGTGTTGCCGCAACGCATCCTGGCAGCGGTAGACCCGTTCCATACCAGCGACGGCTACCAGGCCATGAACGACCGCATTCTTCATGAAGCCGTCAAGCTGGCCGGGCTGTGTCATGCCACTATCGATGTGGTCTATGCCCATGACCTTTGCTCGATACGCGCCGACGAATTCGAGACCGACAGCGTGAGGGCGCTGCTGTCTTCCCACCAGGCCACTACTTTGTTTACCGCCCAGGCTGAGGCTTTCAGGCTGTTGGCACAACGCCATGGCATCGCCGAACACCAGCGCCACCTGATTGTCGGCAACCCCGCAAAAGTGCTGATCAATTACGTCAACGTGCACCATGTAGACGTGGTCGTGATGGGCCGAGTGGCACGCTCCTCCCGCGCTCGTACGGTCGGCAGTACGGCGCAGCAACTGGTCAATGCCATGCCCTGCAGCCTATGGATGGTCGTGCCGGAGGATCTAGCCGGCGAGGCAAGCGCTTGACCTGGCAAGGACTGTTGGCAAACGACACCTTGCTGGCTGTTGCTAAAACCGACCACCAATTTCCCGAGAAACCGCTGAAGGGCAAACACTGCTGCCCTAACCATGAACAGGAGCTGACCATGAGCGATTTAATCCTGCGAAACAGTATCCTCGACGAACTGGAATTCGTCCCCGAAATCGATGCAGCCGAAATTGGTGTGACCGTCCATCAAGGCATCGTGACCCTCACCGGCAACGTCAAGAATTACGCCCAGAAAATTGCCGCAGAGCGAGCCGTCAAAGCCGTTAAGGGCGTGCGGGCTGTTGCCGAGGAGATACAGGTAAAACTAGTGCCCGGTGCAGGCCACGACGACGAAACCATTGCCTCGCGCGTACTCGAGCTCGTTACCTGGAATGTAGAGATTCCGGAGGGGGACATTCAGGTCATGGTGCAGCATGGCTGGGTGAGCTTGGAAGGAAAAGTAGATTGGCAGTATCAACGCGACGCCGTCGAACACGCCGTCAGCAAGTTGGCGGGCGTGGTGGGTATCCACAACAAGATCAGTCTCAAGCCCCATTTGAAAGTACTGGACATCCAACGACGGATTGAAGAGGCGTTCCAACGCAACGGGGAACTCTGTGCACAGGATATACGCGTCAAGGTCGACGGCGACGTGGTCAAGCTACAAGGCAAAGTGCATCTATGGCACGAACGCGCCGTGGCGGAGCGAGCAGCCTGGTCCGTTCCCGGCGTGCGACAAGTGGAAGATCAACTGCTGATCGCCTAGGGCAGCATAACCTGGCAGCAACCCATGAAAGCCAATGGGTTGCTGCCTTGCAGAACCGGCTTCGCCACCAGAACGGGGGTTAATGATCCAAAAGGCCAAGTTGGCCTGAACCTCGCCAAGCGTTGGTACCATATGGAGCATTAAAGTCGACCGAAGATTCCCACCGCCCTATCATCCGATCCAGAGCGTTTCAGGTGCCGGACGCCGTACGCGCGGCACCGGTCCAGCCGGGAGCCCCACAATAATAGGCGCAATCGGCATCCAGGCTTTAGGCAATCCCAGCATTTGTTTGCCTTCAGGCGTCTTGAGGAACGCTTGGGCCAAACCTATCCAGCATGAGCCCAATCCGGCAGCGTAGGCTGCCAGCATCAGGTTTTGCGCCGTCAGGGTACAATCCTCGATCAGCCAATGTCCTTGAGCTGGTCCGGCGATCACGATCAGCACCGGTGCATGGTAGAAAATCTGGAAGGCGGGATCTCCAAGCCGCGCCTGGAATGCTCCGGCAGGGCTACTGCCGGGGCCAGCAGTGAGCAAATAGGCTTTCGCGGCTTCCGAGACCTGATCAAGTAGGGCTTGGTCCCGCACTACCGCAAATCGCCAGGGCTGTTCATTGCGGGCGCTGGGCGCCTGGATTGCCGCGTCGATCAGCAGGTGAATCTTGGATTCGCTCACTGGATCGCGGGTATATTCACGCACCGAGCGGCGCCCGGTGATTGCTTCGTTAATGTTCATCTCGCCGTGCCTCCCGTTGTTGGCTGCCAGGCACATTGCAGCAGCTCGACCACCTGCTCATCCGACACCTGGCTGAAATCCTGGTACCAGTAGCCAATCGATACCATCCAGTCCGGCGTCAGCACGCAAACGAGGTCATCGACTTCATCGCGCAACGCCTGTACGGTTTCAGCCGGGGCAACGGGCACTGCAACCACAATGCGCAAAGGCGCCTGCTGGCGAACCGCATGTATCGCCGCCTTCATGCAGGCGCCCGTGGCCAGCCCATCGTCCATCAGGATGACCACCTTGCCTTTGAGTTGGGGGGGCGGGCGGTTACCTCGGTACACTTGTTCGCGCCGCGCCAATTCCCGCTGTTCACGCTCAACGATGTCCCCGATGTTCGCTTGATCCAGGGCATGGTGGTACACGACATCCTCGTTGAACACTTCAACACCACCGGGCGCGATGGCGCCCAAGGCAAATTCCTCATGCCCGGGCACACCCAGCTTGCGCACCACCATCAGGTCAAGATCCAGTTGTAAAGCGTTGGCCACCGCGAAGGCCACTGGCACGCCACCACGCGGCAATGCCAGAACGATTGCGTCGCGGCGATCGGCGTAATCCTGCAGCAGGCCAATCAAGGCTTTGCCTGCCGCGATGCGGTTTGGAAAAGTGGTCGGCAACGAAGGACTTTGACTCATGACAACCTCCCGGCACTTTGGCCTGCTAGCAAATACCCGTGGCGATCGGTGCCTGTTCGCCCACCCTGGGCGGGGTGTGGAAAGGTTCGAGCATGTGTCGCTAGTCAGGGAACATCATCCCCACCAGTGAATCCAGCCGCTCGCGAATCGGTCGCCGCCGAGCGTCTGTCGCCGATTCATCATCCACCGGCCCGACCGCTAGCAAGCTGCACGCCGGATGACGGGCCAGTACCCGTTCGGAGGTGGTACCCAGCCAGGTCTCCAGGCGGTCATGAGCAGAACGCCCCAGCACCATCATGTCCCCGACCTGGGGCACCAGCTTGACCAAAGTGGGCACCGGCTTGCCTTCCAGCAAATGACAACGTCCAGCGGGCAGCCCATGGCGTTGCGCGGCTTGTGCCAGCTGTGTCTCGCACAGACGTCGCTGCCGGGACAGCAACTGCTGCCACGTCTGACCAGCACCCTCGACGGCCACCTGCATGGATGCAAGATCAAAGGCATGCACCAGGTGCACCTCGGCGTTGATGGGCTCGGCCAGCTGCATGGCCGCGTGGATGACCATCTCATCAAGTGAGTGGCCTTCTGCTGGCGGCACCAGGTCAAGTGCGGCGATCACTTTAATGGTCCCTTCGCCAGCCGTAGGCCCCAGCAATAACAAGGGTGGGCGACATTCGCGCAGTAACTGCCAGTCGGGTGGCGTGACCAAGGGCCAACCAAACGTGGAGCGATCCTCCTGCAACTTGACGACCAGATCCGGCTCCAGGCGCTGTTCAGTCGCCAGCAAAGTGTCAACGAACGATTCGCTCCATGGGTAGGTGCAGATCACGGAACCCGCGGCGGGCCAGTGCGCCAGCTTGTTCTGCAACCAGGTCTGCAGCTGCGCCAGGCAGCGGTTCTTCTCCTGGGTGCGGTAGCTTTCGCTGGTCCATGCGGAGAAGTCGATGGGTGCCGTCGGCACGCAGATATGCAGTACGGCCCCATGGGCGTGCGCAAGTCCGATGGCAAAATGCAGCACCCTGTCCACCGGTTTGTCCGGATCAATTACCACTAGCAGCCTGGAGTAACGGTTCATGATTGCACCTGTGCAACCATTGGAGGAATTACGGTGGGCGGCTCGTTGGCAAGTGCCATGAGGGGCGCAAGCTTGAGCACCAGCACGTTGCACCTCGGGTTTTCGAGCAGGCGCTGGGTGCTCGCTCCCACGTCGGAGCGTAGTAGGTGATGATTGGCAGAGCCGATGACCAACAGGTCGTAAGCGCTACGTCGCAGGTAATCAGCAATCATAAAGTCGGCTGCGCCCGTCAGAAAATGCTGACGCGGGCGAGCAAATCCGTACTGGGTCGCCAAGGCGTGAAACCGTTGTTCACCACCCTCGCGGCGGCTGGCGCGGGCGGCCGCCGAGCGCCAGGCACATGCCACCGTCGGATCGTAGACCGTGACCAGATCCACCGTGGCTGCCAAGTCACTCGCCAATTGGATCGCCTGCCTGATCACTTGGGCGTTTTCACTTTGCAATCCCTCCCCCTCCAGTTCCGCGTCTACAGCGACCAGCACTCGCTGAGGGGAAGCCGTTGGCAGACGATCCACATACAGCACCGGAACATGGCTAGTGGCAAGCAAGTCCCAATCCAATGAGGACATCATCAGGCGCTTGAGGTGCGGTTCGTCATTAAATCCCTTAATCACCAGATCGGCCTCCACCGTCTGTGCATAGGCAGCCATATTGACCGCAGACGGGGTTGCCCACAGCACCTCATAGTGCACATCCACGCCCTGCTCTCGCAGCAGCACGGCTTCACTGCTGAGCCACAGACGAAAGGAATCGAGCAAGCCTTGCCGGGCCTTGTCGCGCAGCGAGGCGTGGGCATGCCCCAGCAGGTCCACCAGGTGAGCGTGGACGAAAGCGACCATCTGCAACCGGGCTCTCAGCGCCTTGGCCCATTTACCGGCACAGCCAATGGTTGGGGAGTGCACCGCTTGCGGACCGGCAATCAACACCAGACGCTTCGGTCGGACCATCACTTCGCCCTCCTGCCCAGGGTCTTGGGTCGGCACCCCGCCGACCGCTGCTGAACAGTCTGCACGCCTAGCCCCGCTTTGATTTGATCTGCCTCAAGAATCGGCCGCGCTGCAGACGGCAGGTCTGATCCAGATCAGATTTTTCGGCGGACAATCGCGTAGAACATCTTGAGAGACTGGACCGATACCTGGACCGTCGCCGTCGCCCCTTGGGAGGACCACGCCATGCTCACCGTCAAGGAACACAACGACCGCGCGGCGGCTGTGTATACAGCCACCACCGGTAAACATTGGATCGAAGCGCTCAAGGATGGCCGCCACGTCCTGATACGCCCCCTGACCGCGAAGGACCGCGAACGTGAATACGCTTTCATCAAACGTCTATCGCCCGAGTCCCGCCACATGCGGTTCCTGGCGCAGATCAATGAGCCGAGCCTGGCCATGCTCAACCAACTGATGGACGTGGATGGCAAAGAGCGCGTGGCGTTCGTAGCCTTGGTGCACGAGAACGGGGAATTGATTGAAATAGGCGTCAGCCGCTACGCGGCTGCAAGCGAACACGCCTGTGAATGTGCGGTCACGGTTGCCGATCAATGGCAGCACCTGGGCGTGGGCACCTTGTTGATGGAGCACCTGATCCAGGCGGCCCGTCGCAATGGCTTTCGCACCATGAGCTCCCTGGATGCATCCAGCAATGCACCGATGCGTGATCTGGCGAAGTCGCTGGGCTTTTCCACGACACCAGATCCGCAAGACATGTCCCAAGTCATTCATCGACTGGCCCTGTGAGCCCCCCTGCCCGCACTGCGGCGCTTGCGCGCCGCAGCTTTGACTCCTTTCAATCACGCCAGCGCCATTGCACGATCTCCGGCAGATCCTCGCCCTGGGCCATGATGTGCAAATGGTGCCGCTCCAGGGCCGCCCAATACTGCTGGCGGGCCTCCTCGAGCCGGCCCTGCAACCGAGGTACCCGTTCGAAGACATCCAGCGACAATTGAAAACGGTCCAAGTGGTTGAGCACTAACATGTCGAAGGGCGTAGTGGTCGACCCCTCCTCCTGGAAGCCGCGCACATGAAAATGCTGAGGGTTATGGCGCTTGTACACCAGTCGATGAATCAGTGCAGGATAGCCATGGAAGGCGAAGATCACTGGCCGGTCGCTGGGGAAGAGGGCCTCGAAAGCATGATCGGATAGACCATGGGGGTGGATGCTGTCTGACTGCAGCACCATCAGGTCCACCACATTGACCACCCGCACGCGCAAGTCCGGTACCTGGCGGCGCAGGAGCGTCACCGCCGCCAATGTTTCCAGGGTCGGGACGTCGCCAGCGCAAGCTAGCACCACCTCTGGGTCCGCATCATCATGGCTGGCCCAGTCCCAACGCCCGATGCCAGCCTGGCAATGCACCGCCGCAGCTGCAGGAGTCAGCCATTGCCACTGGGGCTGCTTGCCGACCACAATAACGTTGATGTAACCACGGCTGCGCAGGCAATGGTCAGCCACCGATAACAGGCAGTTGGCATCGGGCGGCAGGTAGATACGCGCCACATCGGCACGCTTGTTGGCCACCAGGTCGATGAACCCCGGATCCTGATGGGAAAAGCCGTTGTGGTCCTGTTGCCACACATGGGAAGTCAGCAGGTAATTGAGCGAGGCAATTGGGGCGCGCCAGTGAACCTGGGCGGCCGTCTTCAACCATTTGGCATGCTGATTGACCATCGAGTCGACTATGTGGATGAAGGCCTCGTAGCACGACAACAGCCCATGGCGCCCTGTCAGCAAATATCCTTCCAGCCAGCCCTGGCAGAGGTGCTCACTGAGCACCTCCATGACCCGACCATCAGCCTCCAGGTTGGTATCTTCTGGCATACGCTCAGCCATCCAGGCCTTGCCAGTGGCTGCATAGACCGCATCCAGTCGGTTGGAGGCGGTTTCGTCCGGGCCAAACAGGCGGAAGTTACCCCGCTTATCGGCATTGGCCAGCACGTGGCGCAGGTAGCCACCCAGTACGCGCGTCGGCTCGGCGCGAACGCAGCCCGGCTCTGCCACCTCAACACCCAAGTCGAGGAAGGACGGCAGGTCCAGGGGCATCAGTAACAGACCACCGTTGGCATGGGCATTGGCGCTCATTCGACGCTGTCCGGTCGGAGCCAGCGCAACCAATGAGCCAATCAGCGCACCCTTGGCGTCGAACAGCTCATCAGGCTGATAGCTACCCAGCCAGTCCGTTAGCTGCTGGAAATGCAGCGGTTGGTGCAGGTCGGCCAACGGTACCTGATGGGCACGCCAGGTATCCTCGACCCGATGCCCCTCTACAAACCGCGGCCCTGTCCACCCCTTGGGCGTGCGTAGCACGATCATCGGCCAGATGGGCCGCCTCCCCTGCCAGCCTGGTTGACGCGCCCTTGCCTGGATGTCATGAATAACCTCCATGACTTGGTCCAACGCCTCGGCAAGGGCTTGGTGCACGACTAAAGGCTCGTCCCCTTCGACAAAATATGGCTCATACCCATAGCCGCGCAGCAAGGCAATCAATTCGTCCTTGCTGATACGCGCCAGGATCGTCGGATTGGCGATCTTGTAGCCGTTGAGATGCAGGATGGGCAACACTGCCCCATCGCGAGCCGGGTTGAGAAATTTGTTGGCGTGCCAACTGGCCGCCAGCGGCCCGGTTTCTGCCTCCCCGTCACCGATGACGCAGGTTACGAGCAGGTCAGGGTTGTCGAAAGCGGCGCCATACGCGTGGGCCAGGCAATACCCCAGTTCGCCGCCCTCATGAATGGACCCGGGAAATTGTGCCGACACGTGGCTGGACAGCCCATGGGGCCAGGAAAACTGCTTGAACAGGCGAGCTAGCCCGTTCAGGTTTTGCTCCAATGCTGGATCACGCTCAGTCAGGGTCCCTTCCAGGTACGCCTGGGCAGCAATGGCCGGGCCGCCGTGGCCAGGGCCAACCACCAGCATCATGTTCAGATCCAGCTGCACGATCACCCGGTTAAGGTGGGTATAAATCAGGTTCAGCCCCGGCGTTGTGCCCCAATGCCCGAGCAGCCTCGGCTTGACATGGGCCAGGGTCAGGGGCTGGCGCAGCAGTGGATTATCCCTGAGGTAGATTTGCCCCACCGCCAGGTAGTTGGCGGCGCGCCAGTAGGCGTCCAAGGCGTAGAGTTGCTCCGGGCTCAAGGGGGAGTGCATGGCGGGCTCCTGCTATGGGCAAAACAACGAACGGACCTACAGTGTGGACGCCACGCCCAGCGCGCGCTTGATCCAGGTCAAGCCGGTGCCGGCTTATAGCCACACCACCAGCCACATGGCGGCCACCAGCAGCAGTTGCCCAGGGATCAGGCAGGCCGCATAGTGATGCCCACCTGCGATCCAGGCCAGCATGCACTTGGTCACACTGTTGCTGGTGAGCGCCGCCAACACCAACAGTGACACCTGATCCGCCGCCAGCAACTGGCCACCGAACAGTGACGCAATCGAGACGATAGGGGCATGGGCATCCGCCAGCCCCCCCAGCAAGGCGCCCAACATCAGCCCCCGGCTACCCAGCAGGTCGAGCAAGGCGGCGCACATCAGGGTCACGCTTGTGATCACTGCGCTGATCATCAGAATTTTCTTCAGGTCGAAGACGCTGGCCTCGACCGCAGACTCGGTGGCAGCCACTCCCCGGTGCAAGAGCAACAGGCCTGCGGCGTATAAGGCGACGGTCACCAGCCCCGCCGCCAGCATCGGCGCCAGGCGCACCACCAGGGCCGGGCTGACCACACCCACGATCAGCCCCACCTGGACCAGCGTGGCCAGATTGGACAACAGGCCCGCAGCCCCCAGCTCTCGAACCCGGGCATCGTCGGCCCGTGCTTTGGTGCCCATGGCCGCCACCGTGGCGGCACTGGAGGCGAATCCAGCGGCAATGGCGCTGAGTGCATAGCCATAGCGAGCCCCCAACCCTCGCACGGTGAAATGCCCCAGGGCCGCAACCGCCATCAGCAGCACCACCAGCCTGCACAGGGTCTGCGGATTGAGCACCGCGTAAGGCCCCATGTAGCGATCCGGAGCCAGGGGTAACACCACCAGGGCTGCGGCCAACAGGATCAGGGAATCCCGTACTTCCTGATCGCTCAGTTCATCCCGAACAAAATGATGCAGCGGGTCACGGAACGCCAGCAACATCACCATCACCACAGCCAACCCGCTGGCCAGCGCAGGCGCGCTGTTGCACAGAGCCCCCAACAGCAAGATCGCTAACAAGGCGATTTCACTGGTCAAGCCAGGATCCTGACCATGCTGCCGGTAGTACGCCACCCCTGTCAGTCCCGCCACGCACAGCACAACGACCGCCAACAGCATGACGCCGCCCGTGCGCACGCTCACCTCGCCCAGTACGGCGGCCAGGGCAAATGTCCGTAGCCCTTGCGCGGCACGCTCCTTGCCCTGGCCCTTGTGACGTTCGCGTTCCATGCCCACCAACAAACCTAGACCGAGAGCGACCGCCGGGGCACTTATGTTGGCCAGGTCTTGCATGCGCTGCCCTCCCTCGCCTGCCCCGTAGTCAGGTCACAATTTCAGCTCATGAATAATTTCACTGAAATCCCCTTGGGGATAACGGCTGCTGAACCCCAGTCGCTTGAACAGGCGGTGAAGGCCGTAATGACTGCTTCGATCCACCGAGCACAGGGTGGTATAGCCTTGCTGACGGGCCGTCGTAATCAAATGCTGCATCAGCTGATGACCCAGCCCGCAGCGCTGCCATGGTTCGTCGACGATTACGGCGCAATGACAAACAGAGGCTTGCGGACCTGCCCACAATCGGGACTGCCCCACTTGTCGCAATTGCCCGTGCACATGCGCCAAAGCCACGAACCCGAACGCCTGCGTATCACCGGCGAACTGTGCGCTCACCAGGCTCCAATACCGACGGGCTTCGGCCGTCAAGCGGCTGAGCAAGTGCCGCTCCAACGCCACATCCTGCGCTGCCCATGGCCGAATCAGTACACAGCCAGCGGACAAGGATTGCACCCAGTACTCAGACTTGCGGGGGCCGGGGTCCAGTGCAAGGTGTTCAGGCAGCGTCATGGCGATCCCCCGTCACGCTGATTTCCAGCGCATGCAAATCCAGCAGATCGATGACCCGTCCGCGACAGCGCACCAACCCCGCCTGGCGCAACCGCGCGATGCTGCGGCACACCGTCTCCAGACGCAGCCCTAGGTAGGAGGCAATGTCCTCGCGAGACATGCGCAATATAAAGCCGTGGGCCGAGTAGCCGCGCTCGACCTGCCGCCGCGACAGGTCGAGCAGGAAGGCCGCCAGGCGCGCGTCGGCGCCCAGGCTGCCCATGGACAGCCGCAAATGGTGCTCCTTGCCGATCTCCCTGCTCAACAGGCAGTTGAGATGATGTTGCAGGCTGGGCACTTCGCGCCCCAAGCGCTCGACCTGACTGAAGGATAACGGACATACGTCGCTGTCCTCGATGGCCAGGGCAGTGCATAGGTGGCGGTTGCCACTGATAGCGTCCAGGCCGATAAGGTCCCCGGCCATCCAGAAACCAGTGACTTGCGCGCGCCCATCCTGGCTGACCAACGTCGTCTTGAACGAGCCCATGCGCACCGCGTACAGGCTACCCATCGGGTCGCCGGCGTGAAACAGGGCCTCACCCCTGAGTACTTTCAGGCGCGGCCCTACCACGTGGCCAAACAAGGCCCATTGCGCGGCCGTCAGGCCTACGGGCAGGCACAAGGCCTTGACGGCGCACTGCGCGCAGCGCCCCTGTTGACCTGGCGTGTTTTGATCAGTGAGGGTGAACGCAAGGTGGGTCATATCAGGCCTCTTGAAGGGCTTGGGAGTGGATGGTCCCAGCATTACTGCACCGTGTGCGCGGCCAGGGATGCGGTTCGGCGATGCGCCGGCGCAACGTGGCAACGAAGGCTTGTGCGTCCTGCAGGGTTCGGAAAGAGATGGCCAGGTCGTCCAGCAACACCGTGCAGGCGGCGCTGTCGATGGCGGGTCGCAGGGCGATGTTCATGGTCGACGGCCCAGCTCGGTGATTTGCAACTCACGGCGGGTGATGGCTTCCAGGTCATCGGCACCGCCCGTGCGGCGCCGTGCCGATATCCATTGCTGCACGCGACGCATCAGGCGCTGCAGCCGGACGTCCAGAGAGACGGTGGCAGGTGTCATGGCGCTTGCTCCTCGTGACAATTGAGTAACGAGGCGTCCTTGCCCAATGGGTTCCAGGCCTTGCGCGCAGGCTCAGGGAGTAATGGCCACCTTCATGACGCCATCGCGCTGGTGGCTGAACAGTTCGTAGGCGGCCTCGATGTCATCCAGCGCAAAGCGGTGGGTCACCATGGCCCGCAAGTCGATTTGGCCACTGGCGACCACGGCCAGCAGACGGCGCATGCGCTCTTTGCCGCCCGGGCACAAAGTGCTGATGATGCGGTAATCACCCAGGCCTGCGGCAAAGGCCCCAACGGGGATGCGCAGGTCTTGGGAGTACACCCCAAGGCTGGAAAGCGTGCCGCCGGGGCGCAGCACCCGCAGCGCCGACTCGAACGTGGCCTGGGTGCCCAGCGCTTCGATCGCCACGTCGGCGCCGCGCCCGTCGGTGATTGCCATGACCTGATCCACTACCTCGCCTTGGGCGAAGTCGACCACATGACTGGCACCCAGGCGCCGGGCCATGGCCAGGCGGGCCGGTACCGTGTCCACGCCAATGATGGTCGAAGCCCCCTGCAGCCGAGCCCCGGCCACCGCACACAGACCGATGGGGCCCAGGGCAAATACCACGACGGTGTCGCCGATGCGCACCTGTCCACGCTCGGCGCCGCTGAACCCCGTGGACAAAATGTCCGGGCACATCAGCACTTGCTCATCACTCAGGTGGTCGGGGATCACACACAAGTTGGCCATCGCGTCCGGTACTCGCAGGTACTCGGCCTGGCAGCCATCCAGTGTGTTGCCGAACTTCCAGCCACCTATGGCCTTGAAGCCGTGACGGGCCTGCACACCATCCTGGGCAGCGCAACCGCACAGGCACGCGAAACTGTGGCCGCTGGGGGTAATGGCACCCGCGATCACGCGCTGGCCTTCTTCAAAACCTTGCACCTGTGCGCCCAGTTTCTCTATCACTCCCACCGGCTCATGGCCTATGGTCAGACCGCGCTCGACGGGGTACTCGCCGCGCAGGATGTGCACGTCGGTACCACAAATCGTGGTGGTCGTGATACGGATCAGGGCGTCCAGGGGGCCGATCTGAGGAATGGGCTTTTGCGTCAGGACAATGCGGCCCTTCGCGACGAAGGTCGCTGCTCTCATGCTGGCCATGGCAGATGCTCGGTGGAGACATGACATCAGGGTGCGCCCACTTCCCGCGCCCGATATTGACCAAGATCAAGGATCCAGCTGCCAGGGCTGCCTGCCCCGTGCCGCCTGTCGGAGGCAGGGCGGTATCCTAGCGACATTGATCCTGGTCAAGCTTACGGCCCTTCTTCGGCGCAGGATTCAAACCGGTCGGAATAACCTGCCCACGCCTACCGGAGGTGCCCCATGAGCCCGATTCCACGGCTGCTGCTGATTGTCCAGCCCCTGATGCACAAGACCCCTGCCATGGAGCGCGCGGCCGCCCTCGCCCATGCACAGGGGGCCAGCCTGCATATCGTTGCATTTGATTATGTGGAAGGTCTGGCCACCGCCGGCCTGGTCAATGCCGAGGCGCTGGCGATGCTGCGCGAAGACTATGTGCAACGGCATCGGCACTGGCTGGAAGAGCAGGCCCAACCCTTGCGACACAGCGGCCTGACGGTCACCACTGAGGTGGTCTGGGTTGAGCATACCCTCAAGGAAATGCTGACGCACATCAGCGAGAGCCAGCCCGATCTGGTCATCAAGGACGTAGAGCACGACTCGCTGCTGATGCGCACCTTGTTCACCCCATTGGACATGCGACTGCTGCACGCCAGTCACGTGCCGCTGCACTTCGTGGCCAAGGATCGTCATCCGATGCCACGTCGCATTGCCGTGGCCGTGGATCTGATGGCTCCCGAGGATCAATATCCCGGCTTCAACGATCAACTGATCTACACCGCGCTCAAGCTTGGCCTGCAGTGCAAAGCTGAAGTTGAGCTGGTATATGCCTACGATCTGTCTGCGATCGATGCGCTGGAAGCCCAATACGCGTGGACCGCACTCGAAGCGGGTGGCACTCTGCCAAGCACCTTGCTTGAAAGCCAGACTGCAGAGTTCAATACCCTGGCAGAGCGCAATGGCATTGAGCGTATGCGCCATCATCTGCTGTACGGTAGCCCCACCAAGGCGTTGGCTCAGTTCGTCGAGACGCATGACATCGACATCCTCGTGGTGGGGCGGCGGCATCGGCGCCGCCGCATGCACCTGCTCGGCAGTACCACCGAGCGCCTGCTGTACCGAGTAGCGACGGGACTGTGGATCATCGAGCCACCAGTGGCCTAGGGAGGTGAACGGCCCCTTATCCGCGCTTGGGCCACATCCGGCGCAACGTGTTGTCGCCCAGCAGGTAATGATGAAAAAGCCCTGCGATCGCGTGCAGTCCGATCAGCCAGTAACCCAGACTGCCGATCCACTCATGCCAGTGCTTCAGCGGTCGGGCCCATTGCGGGTCCAGCACGATAGGGGCAGGCAACTGGAACCCAAAATAAGGGAACGGCTTGTCCCCGGCGGTCAGCATGCCCCAGGCCAGTAACGGTGTGAGGATCATCAAGCCATAGAGGGCCAGGTGCATAAGATGGGCGATCGCGGCTTGCAAGGCAGATGGCGCGGGGTTGATGGGGGGCCGAGGGTTGAGCAGGCGAACGCCCACTCGCACCCACACCAAGAGGAAAATCGCTGCGCCAAACAGTCCGTGCACACCCAGCAACTCCCCTTTGAGCTCGCTGCCGCGGGGGGCCAGGTCACGCAGTTGAATACAGGCGTAGACACCCACGAATAGCAGCGCCATCAGCCAGTGCAGGGCGATCGAGAGACGGGCGTACCGTTGGGGTACATGGTTTTGATTCATGGCGATAGGCCTCGCAGGGTTCAGGAGTCGCTACTGTGTCGCTCAAGGCTTAAGACAATCTGAAGCGCCGCGACCGTGATTGCGAATCACCACCTTCAGACTTCCTTAAGACAGCGTCGTGATACTGAGCCTGAACTTCGTCGGAGTCCCCGCCCATGACATCATCCGCCCAGCCCCCCTCCCTGCCGCTGCGCCTGTGCGTCGATGGCAAGCCCACCCTGGAGCTGATCAGGGCGCTGCCGCAAGATACGGCCCGGCCTGTCCTGGAGCAGTTCGTGCAACGACGCTTCCTGCAGACCCATGGTGCCCGAATCCAGACCTTCATGCCTGAACTGGTCGGGCTTGTCGATGAGCAGTCAGCCTTGCACGCGGTGGCCGGTCTGCGCTACGCGGATCAGGCGGCCCTGTTTCTGGAGCGGTATCTGGACGCGCCCATCGAGGACTGTCTGCAGGACGCAATTGGCATCACGGTGCCACGCAACCTGGTGATCGAAGTGGGTAATTTGGCGGCCGCCGACAGCGGCAGCGCTCGCCTGAGCATCATCACCATCACCTGGCTGCTGGCCGTACGCGGTCTGCACTGGGTGGTGTTTACCGGCGGCCAGGGCCTGGTCAACAGTTTCCATCGCCTGGGCCTGCGGCCCGTCACCCTGTGCGAGGCCGACCCGGCACGATTGGGCGACGAACGCCTGGACTGGGGGCAGTACTACCAGAGCCGCCCCCATGTGCACTACGGCGACATTCGTGCCGGCTTCCATCATCTACATCGCACCGGGCTATTCAAGCGCCTGGGCCTGCCCGACCCTCAGGAGTGCCATGGCCATGTCGCCTGAATTGATCCTGTTCGAACAACGCCTGCACCAGCACGCCTTGGAGCAACCACAAGCCATCGCCCTGTGGGGCGATGCCGAGCGTCTTGACTACGAGCACCTGTGGCGCCGTTTGCAAGCGTGTCGACAACAACTGCGCGATCAAGCTATACGCGTGCTCGCCCTGATGCTGGATAACGGTATCGAAGCCATGCTTTGGGACTTGGCCGCGTTGCTGGAACAAGTGCCGTGCCTGCCTCTGGCGCCGTTTTTTACCCCCACTCAAGTCGCCCATTGCCTGGTGGCGTGCCAGGCCGACCGCGTGATTGCCGCCCCCTGCCACGTCCAGACCCTGAGCGACGCCGGTTACCGCTTGGACTCTGATGGCTGGCACCGCGCGTTCGGCGCCAAGGGCATACTGCATGTAGGCACCGCCAAGATCACTTTCACCTCGGGGACCACCGGCACGCCCAAAGGGGTGTGCCTGAGTGCCGACAGCCTGCTGCGCGTCGCCCGCGAGTTGTATCAGGCCAGCGCCCCGCTCAACCCCCTTCACCATATAGCTATTCTGCCACTGGCGGTGCTGCTGGAAAACCTGGGAAGTTACGCGGCGCTGTACGCCGGTGCCACCCTGAGCCTGCCGGGCCAGGCAAACCTGGGCATGCTGGGGGCCAGTGGCGTACAAAGCGATCGGCTGCTGGGCTGCCTGACGCAACGTCAACCTCATAGCCTGATTCTGGTACCCCAGCTGTTGCAGTGGCTGGTGAGCGTGTGCGAATTGGGCCTGCTGCCCCCCCACTGGCTGCGTTTCGTGGCCGTGGGCGGCGCACGGGTATCCCCTGAACTGCTCAAGCGCTGTGAGCGCCTGGGTTTGCAGGTGTTCGAAGGCTATGGGCTGTCCGAATGCGCATCGGTGGTCAGCCTGAACGTACCGGGCGCACATCGACCGGGCAGCGTGGGCAAACCACTGCCGCATGTGCAGGTCCGACTGGCCGTGGACGGCGAAATCGAGGTCGCCGGCGCCTGTCTGCTGGGGTACCTGGGCGAGCCGGCGGTGAATCAGACATGGTTGGCTACGGGTGATCTCGGCGAACTGGACAGCGCGGGCTTTCTCACCATCAGGGGGCGCAAGAAACACCAATTCATTACCAGCTACGGCCGCAACGTGAATCCGGAATGGGTGGAGGCCGAGCTGACCCAAAGCGGTGTCGTTGGCCAAGCATTCGTTTATGGCGAAGCCATGCCCATCAACGTTGCGTTGCTGTGGCCCGCCATCCCGGCCTGTACCGATGAACAACTGGCACAGACCGTGACTCAAGCCAACGCGCGTTTGCCCGACTACGCCCGGATCACCCGCTGGGCCCGCCTGCCGCACCCCATGACCCTGGCCAACGGCCTGCTGACCGCCAATGGTCGGCCGCGCCGCGAAGCCCTGCTCACCTTGCATCGTGCACTGCTGACCACCCTTGCCACTGCCGAGGAACTGCCATCATGAGCTTTTTTGCCACCCTGCAAAACCAGACCCAGGCCGAACGCATCGCTCTGTTCGAGGTGCCCGTCATCCGCCGGGCACTGGCGGGGCAAGTGTCCCTGGAGAGTTATCGCGCCTTCCTCACCCAGGCCTATTACCATGTACGCCATACCGTCCCTCTGATGATGGCCTGCGGGGCGCGCCTGCCCACGCGCCTGGAGTGGCTGCGCAAGGCCGTATGCGACTACATCGAGGATGAGTACGGCCATGAACAGTGGGTGCTTGACGACATCGAAGCCTGCGGTGGCAACCGCAACGCCGTGACCCAAGGCCAACCGGACCTGCCCATCGAGCTGATGGTCAGCTACCTCTATGACCTCATCGCCCGGGGCAACCCCGTCGGGTTGTTCGGCATGGTCAATGTGCTGGAGGGCACCAGCATCGCCTTGGCCACCCACGCGGCCGAGTCGATCCAGACCCAACTGGCGCTGCCCGCGACGGCATTCACCTACCTCACCTCCCATGGAGCTCTGGATCTGGAGCACATGAAGACCTACCAAAGGCTGATGGATCGGCTGGACCTGCTGGCCGACCAAGAGGCTGTGGTGCACGCCTCCAAGGTGGTGTATCGCCTGTACGCCGGCATGTTCAGGGCCCTGCCCGGCGCGGACGATGCCTGTGAGGTGCCCCATGAATCTGCGTGAAGCCAAGGTAGTGCTCACCGGGGCCAGCGGTGGCATCGGGCTGGCCATCGCCCAGGCGCTGTGCAAGGCCGGAGCGCAGGTGTTGGCCGTCAGTCGTCATCCGACAGCCCTGGAGCCGTTAATGGCTTGCTACCCAGGTCAACTACAGTGGGTGTGCGCTGACCTGACCCTGGCTGCCGGTCGTCATCAGGTCATGGTCGCTGTCCGGCAGTACGGCGATATCAACCTGTTGATCAACGCCGCAGGGGTCAACCATTTCGCCATGCTCGAGCAATTGGATGACGACGAGATCCAAGCCCTGCTGGCCATCAACCTCGGCGCGCCTATCCAACTGACCCGGCTGCTGCTGCCTGTATTGCGCAAGGCCCCCGAGGCCATGGTGGTCAATGTCGGCTCCACGTATGGCTCGATTGGCTACCCTGGCTATGCTACCTACTGCGCCAGCAAATTCGCCCTGCGTGGGTTTTCCGAAGCCCTGCGACGCGAACTGGCTGACACCCGCATCGGCGTGCTTTACGTGGCCCCGCGCGCAACCCGCACGGCCATGAATAGCCAAGCCGCCCAGGCCCTCAACAATGCGCTGAAGTCGGGTGTGGACGATCCCCAGGTGGTTGCCGATGCCGTCGTTCACGCCATCACCGGCGATCGCCGTGACCTTTATCTGGGGTGGCCAGAGCGCCTGTTCGTGCGCCTCAACGGCTTGTTTCCCAGCCTGGTAGATCGCAGCCTGCGCAAACAGCTGCCGTTGATTCGCCACTTCAGCCACGCCCCCGGGAAAGACCAGCCATGAAACCCGCCCTACTGCCATTGCTCCTGTCCCTAGCGTGTATCCCCGCGTGGGCGCTGGAAGGCCAGGACCAACAACGTCTGACCCAGATCCAGAACGAATGGGCATCAATTCAATATCAGATGCCGGCCGATAAGCGTGGCGGCCAATTCGAGCAACTGCACATCCAGGCCACTCAGTTCACTCAGGACCGCCAGCAGATGGCCGAAGCGTGGATCTGGGCAGGCATCGTCGACAGCAGTTGGGCCGGCGCAACAGGAGGCCTGGGGGCGCTGGGCAAGGTCAAGGACGCACGAACGGATTTCGAGACCGCGCTGCGACTGGACCCCAAGGCCCTTCAGGGCTCGGCCTACACCAGCCTAGCCGCGCTGTACGACCGCGTCCCCGGCTGGCCAGTAGGCTTTGGCGATGCCGACAAGGCAGAATCTCTGCTCAAGCAAGCCTTGGCCCTTAACCCCGAAGGCATAGACACCTTGTACTTCTGGGGCGACCACCTGTACCGTCGAAAGCGCTACGCTGAAGCCAAACAAGCCTTGCTCAAGGCCTTGCAGGCGCCGCCACGGCCCGGCAGGGAAACGGCAGACGCCGGGCGGCGACAAGACATCGACGCGTTGCTCAAGGACGTCGAGGGCAAACTGAACTGAAGGAAGCGGCCATGCGCCTGTTACTGATCGAGGATAACCAGGCCCTGGGTGAGGGGATCAACCAGGCCCTGGGACGTGAGCACTACACGGTGGACTGGGTCAAGGATGGCAGCAGCGCCTTGCACGCCTTGCTCAGCGAGACATTCGACCTGGCCATTCTGGATCTGGGGCTACCGCGCCTGGATGGTCTGGAAGTGCTGCGTCGCCTGCGTCAAAGCGGCTCACTGCTCCCCGTCCTGGTGCTGACCGCGCGCGATGCCACCGAGGATCGCATCGCCGGCCTGGATGCCGGCGCCGACGACTACCTGGTAAAGCCTTTCGAACTGGAAGAACTCAAAGCACGCCTGCGTGCCCTGCTGCGCCGCAGCGCAGGACGCGCGCTGTCGCTGATCGAGCACCAGGGCATTTGCCTGAACCCCGGCACCCGGCAAGTGACCTACCAGGGCCAGGCAGTGGCCCTTACGCCCAAGGAATACTTGCTGCTACATGAGCTGCTGTCACCACCGGGTCGGGTCATGACCCGAGAACGCTTGGTGCAGTTGCTGTATGGTTGGAACGAGGAAGCCGAGAGCAATACCCTGGAGGTGCACATTCATCATCTGCGCAAGAAGTTCTCGACCGGATTGATCCGCACCATCCGTGGCGTCGGCTACCTGGTGCAAGAGCAACCATGAAGTCCATCCGCCAGCGTACGCTGTGGCTGATCCTATCCCTGCTGGTGGTGGGCATGCTGGTGCTAGGGCTGCTCAACTGGCATGACAGCAATCATGAAATCGCCGAAATTTACGATGCCCAACTGGCACAGAACGCACGCTTGCTCAAAGGCGTGATGAACATGCCGGTGCAGCAGCACGAGCCGCTCTGGGAGGCGTTCAATCGGGTACTGAACACGGCCAGCCCCCAGGTTGACGGGCACCCGTACGAAAGCAAGATGGCGTTCCAAGTGTGGAACCGCGACGGTACAGTACTGGTACATACCGCCAGCGCCCCTGGGCAGCCCACACCGCCAGCACAACCTGGCTTTGGCTACGTCACCGATACCCACGACAAGCAGTGGCGCTCCTTTGTGCTGTTGGACCCCACCACAGGCCTGTCAATCTGGGTAGGCGAGCGGCACGACGTGCGCAGCGACCTGGTCAACCGCATCCTGCGCAACACCCTGCTGCCCAACCTGCTGGGCGCTCTCGTGCTAGCGCTACTGGTATGGCTGGCGATCGGCTGGGGTCTCAAACCCTTGGCTGACTTGGCAGCCACCCTGCGAGCACGCGACCCGGACTCGCTGGAGCCATTGCACCTGACCCCGCTGCCAGTTGAACTGGAACCGATGCAGTCGGCGCTCAATCGCCTGCTGTCGCAGGTACAGGCTGTACTAGGCCGCGAGCGACGCTTCATCGCTGATGCAGCTCATGAAATGCGCACGCCATTGGCGGTGATGCGCGTGCATGCGCAGAATCTGCAACAACCGAGCACCGAGGCTGAACACGTACAGTCGCTGCACAACTTGATCACCGGCGTGGATCGTACATCACGGCTGGTGAACCAGTTGCTGACCATGGCTCGCCTAGAGCCACACGTTGCCCTGCCAGCCCTGGCCCCCCTGGACTTGCATGCGCTGCTGCAGGACATGCTGGCGCAGTTGGCGCCGTGGTTGATGAATCAAGGCTTGGATATAAGCCTAGAAGGCGAAGACAGCCCGCTGTTAGTACTCGGTGAACGTTCGTCCATCGAGATCGCGATCAACAACCTGATCACCAATGCCGCCACGTTCTCGCCGCCGGCAGGCGTGATCAGCGTACAACTGCAATCGTCGGGCGCTACCGTCGCGATCCATGTACTGGACCAGGGGCCGGGCATTGAGGAGGCAAACCGTGCGCGCCTGTTCGAGCGATTTTACAGTCAAGGCAATGCTCAGGGCGCAGGCCTTGGGCTGACAATCGTGCAAACCATTGCACAACGCTTGGGCGGCGAAGTGACGTTGTATAATCGGAGCGAAGGCGGACTGAACGCGACGCTAAAATTGCAACGTTATTGAAAGGTGTTGCCCCCACCCCCTGCCCAGCCGCTGATTAACTTTCACAACAGCGCGAACGCAACTCAATACATTTCTAATGAGTGATCCGCACGGATGCACTCTTCCCCCTATTGATATTGAGTCATGCAGCATAACGGAGCTTTATAATAGCCAGCCACCCCAAACGATTTGCCAACTACACGACCGTAACGCCCCCGATGATCATGGCGGTTGTACGGATTGATTGCGGTAAGAGGCGGACAGTTGGAAAGTAAACAGCTGTCCTACGTTCGTCCGCCCTACAGACCTGCCAGCGTCGTTGCCTTTCAACTGTTGAAACGCGACACCAAGGCTTTGAGCTCGTGGGCCGTACCCTCCAGCTCTGACCCCGTGTTGGCAGCACCCTGTGCAATCTCGGCGTTTGTATCCGAAACCTGAGCGATACGGGTGATTTGCGCGGAGATCTCCTCGGCGACATGGGCCTGCTCCTCCGACGCAGCCGCCATCTGCTGGCTCATTTGGTGAATACGTTCGACAGCACCGTTGATCCCGTCCAGCGCCTGCTGGGTACTGATCACCTGGTCGACACCGGTACGGGCTTCACCACTGCCCTGGCGAGCCACTTCGACCGCTTGGTTGGCCACGTCCTGCAAGGTCTGAATAATATGTTGGATGCTCTGGGTCGACTCCTGGGTCTTGGACGCCAACGCCCTGACTTCATCGGCCACCACTGCGAACCCGCGCCCCTGCTCTCCCGCTCGGGCAGCCTCGATAGCGGCGTTGAGCGCCAACAGGTTGGTCTGTTCAGCGATAGAGCGGATGATGTTCGCCGCCTGCTGGATGGACTGGGTTTCATGGGCGAGGCCGATCACCGATTGGCTGATGGCCTCCACGGTATCAGCCAACTTCTCGATCACCTGCCGGGTCTTGTGCGCTTCGTCGGACCCGGTTCGGGTCAACTCATTGACTTCGTCGGCGGCCTTCGCCGTCTGATTAATGTGCACTGCCACTTCGGCGATGGACGCCGCCATCTGATTCATCGCCGTGGCGGCCATGTCCGCCTCGTCGCGCTGCTTGCCCAGTGCCGCTTCCGATTGCTTGGACAGTACCTGGCTTCGAGTGGCGAGCGACGCCGATTGCACGGCGTAGTCATCCAGCCGGCTGAGCGCGGTTCTGATCTTCGCGCCCTCACTGATCAAGACCATCTGCAGTTGGGCCACACTGCCGCGTTCATCAGTGTAGGTTCGGGCAATCAGTTCGCTGTCAAAACTGCCTTGGGACACGGCGCTGATGCGCTTGAGCGTGCCTCGGGCGCGGGCATAGGCCAGGCCTTGCAGGCCGAAGACGCCCACCACCGCTACTACCGCGCCGGCAAGCGTACCGGCCCATTCGAACCCGGCGGCACTGGCCGCAGCCACCGTGGCCGGGGGCAGCAAGAACCTGGAGGCATCAAGCAGCCAATGGGATAACGGAGCACTGCTGCGGTTGCGCTGCAAGCGGGCGTATAGCGCCGAGGCACGCTGCACCTGTTCACGGTCGGGCTTGACCCGCACCGACTCGTAACCGGCGAGTTGCCCGTGGGAAAAAATGGGTGTGACGTAGGCGTTGACCCAGTAGTGATCGCCGTTGCTGCAGCGATTCTTGACTATCCCCATCCAGCTTTTACCTGTCTTGAGGTATGACCACATGTGGGCAAAGACCGCCTCGGGCATATCCGGATGACGCACGATATTGTGAGGGCTACCGATCAGCTGGTCACGGCTGAACCCGCTGACGGCGACGAATTCATCGTTGCAGTACGTCAGATTGCCGTTGGAGTCGGTGGCAGATATCAAACGTTGATGATCGGGAAAAACATGTTCGCGCTGCGTGACGGGGAGATTGGTTCTCATTAGCAAAACCTCGAGTGTCTTGTTGTTGTCGTTGGGCTTACCAGCCACGCACCCGCATCCTGCGAAGATTCGCCACGCCGATGACCACAAACTTATAAAGTGCTGACGCAACTTATGATTGACGGCCGAATGGCCAGTCAGCTTGGCATGATATCCAAACTTTAAATTGACGCCAAGTTTCTGCAATCGTTTTTTGTAGAATCCAAAGAGCTTTTCAAGCGGTGATTGACTTCGCTTAATAGTTAGCCAAGCACTTATAAGCCAACTCATTATTTATTTTTACTACGGCACTCTTCCCCTATTAATTTCACGCGAAGACTACTTAATTATTACTTTTTTTTGACGCGCAGGCTGAGAGCTTCACGCCTGTAGTAGGTCTTGCACAATCCCAGCAGCGGCTTTGAAGTCCAGTGATAGCAAGTGGTCGTTCAATTGCGTCCATATTGGGACGGCGCAAGGCAACTGATAATCGCGCAGGGCCTCGATCATCGTTACTCCGCGCAGGTTATTGCTTTGCAGCAGCGGCAGGATGGCTTCCAAGTGTTGCTTGAACGCCGCCTCGGTCAAATGGTCGCGCGCAGGTTCCGACCGATCAGGCTCGGTCAGCACTGCCAATTGTTCGACGCTGGCGCTCATCAATTGCGATAACTCGCTGAGGCAGTCCGCGGGCAAAAGTTCCGGCAGTTCGCTGGCTGGCCCTTGGCGGACGCGCTGCTCCAATTCACCGGCCCTTTGGCTCAGCGAGCAGGCCCCTAAATTGCCAGCCGAACCCTTGAGGCTATGGAGTGCCCTCTCGGCCCCCCATGGTCACCTCCTTCCACTGCGTGGCGCAAGTCCATCAGCAGTGCCTGGGTTTGCGTCCCGAATCGCGCAGCCAGTGATGCCAGTAAGCGTCGATTACCGCCAAAACGGGCCAGTAGCACGGGTAAGGGTTCCAGCGTACCGCTTGACGTTGGCGCAATCACGGCCGGGTTATATATTGGCCCATGGGCCAACGGACGCAACGTAGCGATCACCGTCGCCAGATCAATCGGCTTGGCCAGGTGCGCATTCATGCCGACAGCCAGTGAAGCCTTGCGATCATCGGCTGAAGCATTGGCGGTCATGGCGATGATGGGCAATGACGCAAAACGCGGGTCGGCGCGCAGGCGCCGGGTGGCCTCAAAGCCATCGATATCGGGCATTTGAATGTCCATCAGCACGGCATCCACCTGCAAGCCCTCCACGGTTAGGCGTGCCACGCCTTCAAGACCTCCGTTGGCCAGGTAGACCCGGGCCCCCTCCTGCCCCAGCAACTCGCTCGCCACTTCACGGTTGAGGGCATTGTCCTCCACCACCAGTACACGCACACCGTCCAGCGCCTGAATACGGGCCATGGATTCGGGCGGCGTGGATGTCGCGTCCCAGGCAGGCGCCACGGCTTTACGCACCACCTGCGCGAGCTGAAGCGGGGTCACCGGCTTGCTCAGCAGCGCTAGGAACGGTGCTCGCTCACCCGCTTCCAACTGCCCCAGTGCCTCTTGAGGATAGGCGGTCACCATGATCACGGCTGGCGCCGCACACGATTCGCAGGCTTCCAGCAACCCGCGGGCCGCCGTCACGCCATCCATCTCGGGCATGCTCCAGTCCATCAGCACCGCATCGTAACCGGCGCCACGGACCTGCTGGTCACGCACCTGCGCCAGCGCCTCTCGACCGCTGCTGACAGCATCCACCTGCCAGCCCAGGCCGTGAATCATGCGGGTCAGAATTTGCCGGGCCACGTCGTTGTCATCCACCACCAGTACACGCAAGACGCGGTTTGAGGTGCGCGCGTGGTTGCCCGTTGAAAATGCGTTGTCGAGTTCCAGATCAATCTCGAACCAAAAGCAACTGCCCTGGCCCAGCTCGCTATGCACCTGCAATTCGCCGCCCATCAAGGAGACCAGCCGCCTGCAGATAGCCAATCCGAGGCCAGTGCCGCCGTAACGGCGTGTGGTTGACGCCTGGGCCTGAATAAAGCCTTCGAAGATATGCTCCAGGTGCTGCGGGCTGATGCCGATGCCGGTGTCCTGCACTTCGAACCTCAGCCGCAAGGCGTCTGCATGAACAGCCAAGGGGGCAATACGCACCACCACCTGGCCGCGCTCGGTGAATTTCAACGCGTTGCCGGCCAGATTGATCAGCACCTGCTGCAGCCGCAGGCTGTCGCCCTTCAAGTGCAACGACATCTGGGGATCGATTTCAAAAAGGATCTGCACCTCCTTGTTGGCCTGGTTGCCCGCCAGGACAATCGCCAGCTCCCGCAGCAATTGGTCCAGATCGAAACCGTGCACCTCCAACTGCAGCTTGCCGGCTTCGATCTTGGAATAGTCGAGTATGTCGTTGAGCAGGCTGAGCAACGAGCGCGCCGCCGTACGGGCGTTGGCCACATACCCGGCTTGGCGCCCGTCCAGCCCTGCCCGATCCAGCAACTGCAACATGCCCAACACGGCATTCAAGGGCGTACGAATCTCATGGCTCATGTTGGCCAGGAACGAGGATTTGGCCGCACTGGCCGCATCTGCCTTTTCTTTGGCATCCAGCAGCCGCGCCTGTAATTGACGCTGGGCCGTGATGTCCAGGTTGATGCCGGTCACCCGGACCGGCTTGCCCTCACGGTCGCGCGCCAAATGCGCGCCTGACTGGATGATGCGCTCCCGGCCATCCGCTGCCAGTACCCTGAAGGTCTGATCCTGCACGCTTTCACCGCGAATGATCGCCATCAGTCGACGGCTGGCTTCACGACGATCATCGGGGTGCACTTTTTCCAGCCAATGCTCGTAGGTTAGGCCGGTATCACGCAAGCGTTTGGGCTGATCGTAGAACTCGAACATTCGGTCGTTCCACTGCAGCTCGTTACGCTCGATGTCCCACGACCAGATGCCCAACTGAGCCACCTCAGCAGCCATCAGTAAATGATCGCGAGCCGCCGTGAGCTCCTGTTGCGCAGCCTGGGCGCTGGTGATGTCGACCGCGATCCCCAGATACCCCGTCAGGTCACCCTCCTCGTCCCGAATTTCCGTCACCATCAGCGTGACCGGGAAACGGCTGCCATCCTGGCGCACGAAGGTCCACTGGCGGGTGCTGGCGCCATCGGTGCGGCATTGACGCACCAGGGTATCGAAATCGTCATCAGTTGCACGCGCGCCCGCTAACTTATCGTGCGCAGCCTGCTGTTCCAGTTCCTCGGGCACGTGGAACATTTTGGGTGTGCACAAACCCACCACCTGGCCTGCGGTGTAGCCCAGCATTCGCTCGGCTCCGGCGTTGAAAACTCGGATCAGGCCGTCGCTGCCGGTGACGATGATCGCTACCTCGGTAGCCGCCCGGAGAACACTGGTCAGCATCAGGTTGGTGCTGCGCAATTGCCTGGTTCGCTCGGCAATAGCTACCTCCAGGCCGGCGTTAAGCTCAAGGATACGGGCCTCGGCCTGCTTCTGCCTGGTGATGTCACGCACGGTCTTCGACGCGCCCGTGACCTCGCCGCCAGGCCCCAGGATCGGCGAGACATTGACCGACACGTCCACGCTCGTACCGTCCTTGCGACGCCGCACTGTGTCGAAGTTGGAAATGTATTCGCCCTTTCGAATCTTGCGCAGGATGCGCTGCTCTTCCACGATCCGTGACGGTTCAATGATTAAAGTATCCAGGCGTTTGCCGACCGCTTCTTCGGCACTATAGCCGAAAATACCCTCGGCCCCTTTGTTCCAACTGGTGACGACACCGTTGAGGTCTTTACTGATGATACCGTCGGTCGAACTTTCGACGATGGCCCCCAGACGCAGTTGCATTTGCATCAGGCGTCTTCTGCGGATTGAGCTCATGCTCAGCAAGTAACCCCAGCCACACAGGGCCAGCGTAAACAGCGAGCCGCCCAGGAATACCATGAAAGGCGCCGGCAATTGCAGAGCTGCCTCGAAGCCGGGGCCCGTGACCATGTCGAATTGCCACTGGCGCCCGTAGACGTATGCATCTTCAATACGCTGACGACGTCCACGCTCATCCGGGACCTTGCCTGCACTGAAGAAGTCAACCGCCTGGCCCGCGTCTGTGACGTCACGGATCCGCAGCTGACTGCCGGAGGGAACCACCACCCCCCCGAGTACCTCATCCATGATTAACGAAGTGAACGACCAGCCCACTAGGGATTGCTCGCGCATGACGCTATCGGTCGGCGTTGAAGCCTCACGATAGATGGGCAAGAACAACAAGGCCGCAGGGGATGACACCCCTTGGTTGAGCCGCAATGCCACCGGCGCAGTCATTGCTGGCTGCCCTGTGCGCATGGCGGTCTGGGCCGCAGCTCGGCGCTGGGGTTCCGAAGCGATGTCCATGCCCATCCCACTGGCATTGAGCTCCAAGGGCTCGACATACTGGATTACATAACGTTCGCCAGCGTGAGGCTCGAATTGCCGCAGGTTGAAATCTATCGCTAGCTCGGCTTTGGTCTTGGCCTGGAATTGAGCCAACTGGGCTTCAGGTACGCGACGGATGAACCCAAAACCATGGGCGCCTACAAACTCCGACTCTGAATCGCGCCCCTGCAGATAGCGCAGAAACAGCGTGTGATCGAACTCTTGCTCACCGGCTACCATAACCGCGCCGCGTACACCGCGCAGGCCGTACTGGTAGTAACTCATTCGCTCCAGCACATAACGCTGTGCCATCTGCGAGGCATCCTGCAGCGCATTATTGACCTGACGTTCGTTTCGAGCGTTGACTAAGGCGCAGGCGAACCCGGTCAAGGTCAAGCCTATGGCCAAAATCAAGCCTACCTGGATCCACACTTCTTGTAATTGCTGCTTAAATTTCAAAGGGATGCCCTCTGGTCCTCCCGCCCGCGCGGTCGCAGGTCAGCGAGCAGTGACGACAGCAGGCGGCGTATTCAAATACTCAGTGATCTGTGGCTGCGACTGCGGCCGACAATAGTAGAAGCCTTGCATCACTTCGCAACCTCGCGCCAACAAGGCCTGGACATGGTCTCGGGACTCGACGCCTTCAGCAACCAACTGCAAATTCAGGGCATGAGCCAGTTGGATGATCGTTTCGACGATCGCTAGATCGCGTGGGTGGTCCAGCATCTGGCGAACAAAGCTCTGGTCGATCTTCAGTATGTCCAGTGGGAACCGCTTCAGATAAGCCAGACTCGAGTACCCGGTGCCGAAATCATCGACCGAAACTTTCAACCCCAGCGCCCGAATGCGCTCCAGAACAAGGCAGGTTTCGTCGACGGCACTGGCCAGCACACCCTCGGTGATTTCCAACTCCACGTAGCGAGGCGAAACGCCGCTGCGAGCAATCCCGGCATGGATCATGGCTTCGAAACCGGGATGGTGAAACTGCGCGGGGGAGATATTCACACTGACACAGATGCGGTGCCCGCGCTCATGCCATTGCCTCAGTGCGTCGCACGCACTGTTGAAGACATAAGCGCCCAAGGGCACGATCAAGCCACAGGCCTCTGCCAAGGGAATGAATCGATCCGGGGTGATCATTGAGCCATCGGCCAGCGGCCAACGCACCAGAGCCTCGAGCCCGACCACACAGTGGCGGACCGCATCGACCTTGGCCTGGTAGTACACACTCAGCTGCTGGCCCTCCAGCGCATCGCGCAGGTCCCGTTCCAATTGGTGGCGAGCGCGGACACTGTCATTGATGGCGGCATTGAAGAAGCGATAATGCCCCCCTCCGGCCAAGCGAGCCTGGTAGAGCGCAGCATCGGCGTGCTCATGCAGCGACTCCACGTCGTGGCTGTCTTGGGGGTAGACACTGATACCGACGTTGGCCACCAGATCGTAGCGTACCCCGGCGATCATTATCGGCTCGCCGATAGCCGCCAGGATCGCCTGCGCACAATGACCCAATTCGTCGGCATCTTGGCATGACGTGCCCAGCAGCACGAAGCGCTGGCCGCCTGCGCGACTGACCGTATCACCGGGGCGGCAACTACGCCTCAAGCGCTGGGCGGTCTGCTGCAGTAGCACATCGCCCACCCCATGCCCCTCAGAGTCGTTGAGCGCCTTGAAGTTTTCCAGGTCTACAGACAGGAAGCCGACCAGGCAACCTCGCTGGCGGGCATGGTCTAAAGCCTGCGCAGCACGGTTGAGCAACAGTGTCCGGTTGGGCAATTGCGTCAGCGGGTCGTAATAAGCCAGCTGACGCATTGCTCTGCCGTGCTTGAGGCTGGCCTCAATGCGCGCGCGTGCCACAGGCAAGTTGATGGGTTTGTGCAGAAAGTCCGCCCCACCTAGCTTCAGCCCACGCAGCTCGTGCTCTATCTGCTGATGGGCGGTGACGAAAATGACAGCGGCGTGTGCCAGTCGTGGATCAGTCTTGATCTGCTCGCACACCGAATAGCCATCCATCATCGGCATCTCGACGTCGAGCAGCACGACATCGGGACGATATTCCCGAGCAAGCTTTAAGGCAGTGGCGCCATCTCTGGCAACGTGTACGTCCCCAATTCCCTCTAACGCCTGCCCAAGTACGCGAAGATCACTGACCTGATCGTCCACAATCAAAACAATGGGTTGATCGAGCTTCATGCTTTCCTCCCAGATACGTCCGTGCACCCAAACAGATTAGACCAGCAAAAAAGGCCAGGAGGACATGATTCGGCTCAATCCATTCTGAGGCTTAACGAAAAAAATATTGGCGTGGGCCAATGCAGTATCACAGTGATATCACCTATGGGTCAAACGCCAGAAACAACAAAGCCCGGTCGTTTCCGAACCGGGCTAAGTCATTGAAAAATATGTTCAGGACGGAGTGATTCGAACACTCGGCCCCTAGGGATTCTCCGATCAAGTCAGCACAGGCCGTCTAACCTGTGCTGAAATAGGCCTCCGTCCAACTGCCCTCTACAAGCCCGCCATCCCATAGTTGATTCAGACATACCGTCACACACTTTATTGCCTGCCGCAGCGCCCCCCCATTTCAATCATCTGCTCCTATCCTAGGTGCACGCCATGGTGTCCACCCGGCCACACAGGCGCTGGATAGCAGAAGGGTGTCATGCGTCAACGAGGCTCATGCTTCACCGCGTGGGAGGATCGCAGGCTCTATGCCGTGGTTCACGCGGAAAGCCTAGACGACGGTACCGAGATTGATGTCAGGGCCAGGATTGCGCGCAGCGGCGCGACGGAAATGTTCTTGAGTGTCGATGAAGGAGACGGACGAATGCTTGCCGAATAAAGCTATGCCGACTTGCCTGGCGCCTCCATCGGCAAGGCCTTGGCGATGGGGGCACAACGTGCCCGGGAGATTGCCATCAGCGCCATCCCCAGACGCGCATTGGCGAAACTGATTGACCCATCCCTGCGGTGCTCATGCCCAGGCGTCGATCACTCCCGTTGCCTGGAATGAGCACTGTGCTTGCGGCTCCGGCCAGAGAACGCTCCACCCGCCATCACCACCCTGCCCATATTCGACGCTTGCACGTTCAGATTTGCGCACCCTGGCAAAAGGCAAATGGGGTAAAGGGTAAGGGCGGCAAAGGAAGGGCTGGCAAGGGTAAGAGGCTTATCCGAAAAGGCAAAAGGACCTCATGGGCATTCAACCGAGGTGGCGATGATGCCGAGCTGGTTCATGCATGAAAAGGCCAAAGGCCCCACGCCCTCACCTCCCCCAATTGCCGAGGGCTATTACGCGCCGATAACAGTCGAAGCGCTGCTCGCCGCGGAGCACCGACAGAAACTGCTCGAGCGCATCTGGCAATACACGGCGCTGTCCCAACCGCAGTTCGAGCAGCTCTACCTAAACCCGATTCGCCGCTACGCCGGCTATGTCCAGCAGCTGCCGGCCAGTGAAAGCCACCACCATGCCTACCCCGGCGGCATGCTCGACCATGGCCTGGAGCTGGTAGCCTGCAGCCTCAAGCTGCGCCAGTCCCTTCTGCTGCCCAGCGGTGCCGCGCCCGAGGACCAGGCGGCCCAGGCCGATGCATGGAGCGCCGGCATTGCCTACGGTGCCCTGCTCCACGACATCGGCAAGATCGCCGTCGATCTGCAGGTCGAATACCAAGACGGCCGGCCCTGGCACCCGTGGCATGGCCCCCTGGATCAACCCTATCGCTTTCGCTACCTGAAGGGCCGCGACTACCAGTTGCACGGCGCCGCCGCAGGCCTGCTGTACACCCAAGTGCTGGACCGCGCCATTCTCGATTGGCTCAGCGGCTATCCAGCGCTGTGGGGCAAGCTGCTGTACCTGCTGGCCAACCACTACGAGCACGCCGGCATCCTCGGCGAGCTGGTCCTGCAGGCCGACCGCGTCTCGACCGCGCAGAACATTGGCGCCAACCCCAGCAAGGCCCTGCAGGCGCCCACACACTCCCTGCAGCACCTACTGCTCAGCGGCCTGCGTCACCTGGTGAAAAACGAGTTCAAGCTTAATCAGCCCGGCGCTGCGGGCTGGCTCACCGGTGAGCACCTGTGGTTGGTCAGCAAGACTGCCACCGACAAACTACGCGCCTACCTGCTGGCTCAATCCGTGGACGGCATCCCCTCCTCCAACATCGCCATGTTCGACGAACTGCAATCGTATGGCCTGGTTGAGGCTACGCCCGACGGAAAGGCTATCTGGACGGCTGCGGTAACCGATGAGGACTGGCAGCAACAGTTCACCTTCCTGCGCCTGCAGCCCTCATTGATTTGGGCAGACGAACCTCGGCCGCCCGTCTTCACTGGCACCCTCGAGACTGTCCTTGAGGTCTCCTCCGCCCCCGCAGAACCGCCACCCTCGCCCGGTACCGGTACCGCCACACCGACACCGGCCGCCCCTGCATCAGCCCATGCGAACCGGCCCAAACATCCGGAGCGCTGTCCTTCCGACACCGATGAGAGCGACTATCTAGGCCCTCTCTTGGAGCTATTTGAAACGCCCAAGTTCGAGCCTAGTGACCCACCTTCCAGCGAGCCGGCGGCGAGTCCAGAGAACAGCAACGATCTCGGTCACCAGTTTGTGGACTGGCTTCGATCCGGGTTGGAGGATCACTCGCTGATCATTAATGATAGCCAAGCGAAGGTCCACACCGTCAACGGCACGTACTTTCTGGTGACCCCTGGAATCTTCCAACGCTACACTTCGGAGCGCCAACCAGAGGGCAACGAGGTTGAAGGCTCGGAGATCTGGTTAAACGTGCAGAAACGCTTTGAAAAACTGAATCTTCACCAGCGCAGGCCTGAAGGTCAGAACATTTGGACCTGCCGCGTACAGGGCCCCCGCAAGCGAGGAAAACTCAACGGATACCTCATCAAGGAGCCACAGACTCTCAGCGATAACCTCTTGGAGGACAATCCCTTTCTCAGGTTGACCGAAGGCTAAGTATCCAGTGCCTTCGGCGAGGCTGCGGAGCCTACTCATCACTGATGAGCTTCACACCAGGATCCCCCATTGTTCTTGCAACTGCTTGGCTAGTTGCATAATTACATGTAACTGGCCTCCCATTTGCACTCGATCTGACCAGTTGCTTGCATCGCATCTGACCAGCTTACTGTCTGCGCCGTGAACGGCAGGAATCGACCCATTGCTGCCCTTTGCATCGAGCGGCAGTCGGCCAAAAGCGGTCGGCCAGCCAGGACCTTTGTTCACCGTGCACTGCGCACGTGAGCATCAGAGGCTTGACATAGTTGCCCGAGGCAATAATATGTCTGCTAGAGGCAACTATTTGAGAGTTTTCATGACCGCAACCATCATGAAGCGCGCTGACGCGGTCCGCCGCTTCAACCGTTTCTACACCCGGCAGATCGGCGCGCTGCAAGAGCACCTGCTTCAGGCTGAATTTTCCTTGACCGAAGCACGCATCCTTTATGAATTGGGCACCAGCGCTGGCCTGAAGAGTTCAGACCTATGCCATATGCTCGGCCTGGATGCTGGCTACCTCAGCCGAGTCATCGGTGGATTCGAGAAAAAAGGATTGATCAGCAGGGTTCGCTCGGCAATCGATGCACGAGCGTCTCACATCCAGCTCACCGACACAGGTCGTACTGTGCTGACCTCACTGGAGCAAGCCGCTCGTGAAGAGGTCGTGGTAGTGCTGCAAGGCTTGCCTGAGCCACAACAGGAGCAATTGGTCCAAGCCATGAGCCGAATCCAGACGCTATTGGGCGACAGGGACCTCTCCTACATTCTGCGCGATCCACGACCAGGGGACATGGGTATTGTTGTTCAGCAGCAAGCTCAACTCTATGCCCGTGAGTACGGTTGGAATACTGAGTTCGAAGCGCTGGTGGCAGAAATCGTCGCGCAATACCTTCGTGAGTTCGATCAGTCCTGCGAGCGATGCTGGATTGCGGAAAAAGATGGAATGGTCATCGGTTCGGTATTTGTCGTCAGACATGACGAAACGACCGCCAAGCTGCGAATGCTGTATGTGGATGCAAGTGCCAGAGGTATGGGAATCGGTAATCGGTTGCTGCATGAAAGTCTTCAGTTTGCGCGGCACGCGGGCTACACGCGCATGATCCTCTGGACGACCAGCGTGCTGTCCGATGCCCGAAAGCTATATCAGAAAGCAGGTTTTCAACTCGTCGAGGAGCAGCAGTTGCAGAGCTTTGGAAAAGACCTCGTCAGCCAGACGTGGGCTCGGGAGCTGTAGTGGCGTTGACGGCAGTGTTAGTGTGGGAGGCTCCGCCCAATGAGAGTCAAGTCATCCACTGAGCGGCTGCAATAGGTCCTTGCCTGGCGCCTGTTCACCCATCAGGCGTCGATCAAAAAGCGTGAAAGCGATTGCGAAAGTGCATCGAATAGCAGCGTGACACGCCGAACTCGCTTGAGGTCGTGATGCATTGCGATCCAGACGTCCACCGAGAAGTCCACCTGGTCGGGCAGGATGCGCACGAGGCCATGACGTCGCGCGAGTTGGCTTGAGCAGACGCCTATTCCCAGGCCTGCCCGCAGCGAGGCGAACTGGGCCAAGTGGTTATCGCTGCGAATGACAGCGTTCTCTCCCGTACAGAGAAAACCGCGTTCCCTCAGGAACGTCTGTTCCGTCAGGTTGCGATCCGGGCCGATCACGGGGTATTCGGTCAATTCATCTGCGCAGCGAGGCAGGCCTCGGTGCTCGATCAATTGCGCGGTGGCATAGAGGCCAACACGCAAGTCGCCCACGTGGCGAGTGACGACGGCAGCCTCGTTCGGGCGACGAATACGGACGGCCACATCGGCTTCCTGCAATGCCAGATCTTCCAGCCGGTTCGACACGCTTAATTCAACCGCCAACCGAGGGTGGGCGGCACGAATCTCGGCCAGCATCGGGGGCAGCACTTCCACACCCAACAGCTGACTGCTTGTCACGCGCACGGTTCCACCTGGCACATTGGCCTGCGCAGATGCGGCACGGGCAAAGGCTTCAGCAGCCAATGCCATCGAGTGTGCATGGTCGATCAATTCCCGAGCGGTGTCCGTGGGCATCAATCCCGCGGGCGAGCGAATGAACAGGCTGGTTCCTACACTGTGCTCCAACGAGTCGATGCGTCGTCGTGCGGTGGCCTGTGCTATGCCCAGCGCTCGGGCGGCAGCCGACAGGCTGCCAGTTCGCAGAACAGCCAGGAAAACCCGCTGGGTTTCCCACTGAAGTGGCGGGATGCTCATACATTTCCTATGTGCTAGTAATACGGTTTGATCAATTTTAATCAGGTTGGATAATGGGCATGATTAATCCGCCTGATGCCTGGCATCAAGGGTTTACTGTCGAGAACAAGAGGATTTATCCATGAAGCTTGCTGGAGGCTGCCGTTGCGGCGCCGTATCTTATCGTTCAACCAGCGACATGCAGGCGGCGGTTTATGCCTGCCATTGTCAGTCCTGCCAGACCTGGAGTGGCAGCAGCTTCGCGCTGCATGCTCTGCTGCCCAGTGAGGCTTTTGTCCTGCAAGGCCTGACTCTGGAGTACACCTATGAAGATCAGGGCCACATTGCGCATCATCACCTGTGTGCGACTTGCCACACACGCGTCTACAACACCACAACTGCGGCCCCCGGTTTCTGGGTCTTGCGCGCGGGCACGCTTGAGGATCGCTCTAAGTTGAGGCCGATGGCTCATATCTGGGTCAAGCACAAACAACCTTGGCTGACGCTTCCGGCCGACGCCGCTACTTGGTTGGAAAGCCCAACGCCCCAAGAATTTGCGACAGCAATGAAGGCAGGCCAATCCTGACTGAAACGAGGTGATCCTACGAGCGGTAGTCTCAGGCTGTTGCCGCTGACCGAAAACTGACCCATTAAAGGCTGTTCTGCCGACTGAAAACTGACCCAGGTGTTCAACTGCTTCTGCTCACTTTCCGAGCAGGAGAACACCAGGTGATCAGCATGGAAATGATGGGAAAAATTCGGCGGATGTATTTCCGCGACAAGCTGTCGCTTCACCAGATAGCGAAGCGTACCGGGCTGTCCAGCAACACCATCCGAGAGTGGGTCAGAGCTCACGAAACCAAACAGCCGGTGTACCAGCGGCAAGCCGCTTTCAACAAGCTCAGTCCTTTCCACGAAACGCTGGGACAGGCACTCAAAGCCGATTCGCTTCGGGCCAAACACAACCGCAGAACCGCCAAGGCTCTCTTCGAGCGGATCAAAGCCGAGGGCTACGACGGCGGCTACAGCCAACTGACCGCATTCATCCGCGCGTGGCGCGGCGAGCAGGGAAAATCCCTGCGAGCCTTTGTGCCGTTGACTTTCGCGTTGGGCGAGGCTTTCCAGTTCGACTGGAGTGAAGAAGGTCTGCTGATCGGTGGGCTGTTCAGGCGGATCCAGGTCTCCCACATGAAGCTCTGTGCCAGCCGCGCATTTTGGCTGGTAGCCTATCCCAGCCAAGGTCACGAGATGCTGTTTGACGCTCATACTCGCTCGTTTGGGGCATTGGGCGGCGTTCCTCATCGCGGCATTTACGACAACATGAAAACGGCTGTCGACAAGGTCAGCAAAGGCAAAGGACGGACGGTCAACGCCCGTTTTGCCGTGATGTGCGCGCATTATTTGTTCGATCCAGACTTCTGCAACGTAGCCTCAGGTTGGGAAAAAGGGATCGTCGAGAAGAACGTCCAAGACAGTCGGCGACGTATCTGGCTCGATGCTCAAGACTGCCTGTTTCATACCTTCGATGAGCTGAATGTCTGGCTCGGCCAGCGCTGCCGAACTCTCTGGAGCGAGCTGCCGCACCCGCAATACAAAGGGCTTACGGTGGCAGATGTCCTGGAGCTGGAGCGGGTGGAAATGATGCCGATGCCCAGCGCTTTCGACGGCTATGTCGAACGTACTGTGCGGGTCTCCAGTACCTGCCTGATCAGCATGACGCGCAATCGTTACTCGGTGCCTTGCGAACTCGTCGGTCAGTGGGTCAGCAGCCGTTTATACCCTTCGCGGGTTGTGGTCGTTGCTGATGAGACAACTATCGCCAGTCATGAGCGGCTTTTTGATCGAGACCAGGTCAGCTACGACTGGCAGCACTACATACCGCTGATCGCGCGCAAGCCTGGCGCGCTTCGCAATGGCGCTCCATTTGCCGATTCGCCCAAGCCATTGCGCCTGCTCAAGCGTGGCCTGCGGCGTCATGTGAACGGTGATCGCGTCATGACCCAAGTCTTGGCTGCGGTGCCCATTACCGGTCTGGACTCCGTTTTGGTGGCCGTGGAACTGGTGCTTGAGTCCGGCAGCTTGAGCGCGGATCACATCCTGAATGTCCTGGCTCGACTCACGTCGACGGCACCGCCGCCTTCTGTAGAAACGAGTCTTCAGCTCAAGGTCGCGCCGGCTGCCAACACGGCTCGGTACGACCAACTGCGCGCCAAAGATGAGGAGAGCCGAAATGCGTGACTTGATGGCAGAACTTAAAGAGCTTCGCCTGCATGGCATGGCGCACGCCTGGGAAGAACTGGCAGCCCAAGGAGAAGCCTCGACAGCGTCCTCAAAATGGTTGCTGGAGCATCTGCTCCAGCAGGAGCAAGCAGATCGTGCCGTGCGCTCCGTGAATCATCAGATGAACATGGCCAAGCTCCCCATGCACCGTGATTTGGCAGGTTTTGACTTCAGCGCTTCCAGCGCTGATGCCCGTCTGGTCAAAGAGCTATCCAGCCTGGAGTTCACGAAAACGGCCCAAAACGTGGTGTTCATCGGCGGCCCTGGAACAGGCAAAACACACTTGGCCAGCGCACTGGCTGTATCCGGGATCACCGTCCACAACAAACGAGTCCGCTTCTTCTCCACGGTAGACCTGGTCAATCTGTTGGAACGTGAAAAGTACGATGGGAAAACGGGCCGAATTACACAGGGGCTGCTGCGCACAGACCTCGTCATCTTGGATGAGCTGGGCTATCTGCCCTTCAGCCAAAGCGGTGGAGCGCTGCTGTTTCATCTTCTGTCCAAGCTCTACGAGCACACCAGCGTGATCATCACGACCAACCTCAGCTTCTCGGAATGGTCGAGTGTGTTTGGCGACGCCAAAATGACTACAGCGCTGCTGGATCGACTGACGCACCACTGCCACATCGTTGAAACAGGTAACGAGTCCTATCGGCTGCAACACAGCACTCTAGCTGACCAGACAAAGATCAAGACACGAGAACGAAAGCGTAAGGAAGATAATGTTGCTGAGGACGATGAGCCATTTTGATCTTGATCGTAAGGTGCCCTGTCACATGCATCATGTGGTGGGGCTTCGATCTTTAGAGGTCGAACAGGAATGCTACGCTAATCCACAATTGCTGATGACGAATCGGCAATCTGCCCTGGGTCATTTTTCAATCGGCAGGGTGGGTCAGTTTTCAATCAGCGCCAACAATCTGCATGACATTCGTCGGAATCAGGAAGCCTGTATTTACTGCAACCAGCTCTCAACCGTGTCCGAGCCGTGCTCCTGCTTCCACTGCTTGAGAATCTTGTGGTTGCCGCCTTTGGTTTCCACAACTTCGCCGCTTTGCGGGTGCTTGTAGCGCTTCACCTCACGCGGCTTGCGCTGGGCACTGCTGGATGCACTTGCGGTCGCTACGCTCAGACCCTTGGTCGGATCCAGAATGCTAATCACCTGGCGCAGGCCCATGCCGTACTCTTCCAGCAACGCTTTAAGTTTCTGTTCGAACTCGATTTCCTGCTTCAAGCCCGAGTCGTTCTTCATCGCATCCAGCTGTTGCAGCTGGGCGGCCAGTTGCGCTTCCAGTGCTTTGAACTCGGCAAGTTTGGACATGAAAGATCTTCCTAGGCGTGGGTCAAGTGCAGGGATAATACCTGAGACTGCGAATTTGGCAGAGGACTCTTAAAGCGCACCGCTCTTGCACAGCGTCGGTTCAAACGGCTTCGCCCAGTTGCTCAATCAGACAAGTGCTGACAGAGGTGCGCCACAAGATGCCGCGGGTTTGCGCTGTTCCCGACCTTAAACACGATATCGCGCTGGCTGCGCGGTAGCTTTTTCGCACAGCGCTTGGCCGCAGACCGGAGGGCCGCATCAGTACCATGAATCCGATCGGCCAGTAACACGATCAATACCGCATCACTCAACGTCATCCGTACCCCTGCTTTAGAAATGATGCCGGCCAGTCTACGCCCTGAACAAAGGGTCCGCTATTCCGATCGGCAGCCTATCCCGATGTCCCTGGCTACGATTTATCACACGCGCGAAAAAGGCCAAGACGGTAAAGGGGAATGGCAGCAAAGGAAGGGGGCGCAAGGGTAAGAGCTCTATCCGAAAAGGCAAAAGGACCTCCCGAACGAACAGCAGGTCATGCGATGAAACGCTGGTGGTTGAAATACCGAAAAGGCGAGGCGACAGAGCCTACTCAACCTCCCATCGCCGAGGGCTTCATGATTCCCCATTCGGCCGAATCTCTGCTCGCCACTGATCATCGAAAAAGGCTGCTGGAACGTATCTGGCAGTATACGGCCCTTTCCGAACCACTGTTCGACCGGCTCTACCTCGGGCCCATCCGCCGCTACGCCAGCTATGTACAACAACTCCCGGCGAGCGAAAGCCATCATCATGCCTATCCCGGAGGCATGCTCGATCACGGGTTGGAGTCGGTGGCCTGCAGCTTGAAGCTACGCCAGTCCTATCTGCTTCCCAGCGGCGCGGCACCGGAGAACCAGGCAGCACAGGCTGATGCCTGGAGCGCCGCGATTGCCTACGGTGCCCTGCTCCATGACATCGGCAAAGTCGCCGTCGACCTGCAGGTGGAGTATCAGAATGCCGAACGCTGGCACCCCTGGCACGGCCCGCTGAACCAGCCCTATCGTTTCCGCTACAACCCAGGCCGCGATTACAAGCTGCACGGCGCCGCGGCGGGGCTGCTCTATACGCAGATCCTGTCGCCCGTCCTGCTCGACTGGCTCAGCGATTACCCCGAATTGTGGAGCCAGTTGCTGTTCCTGCTAGCCGACCACTACGAGCACGCTGGGACCCTCAGGGAATTGGTACTGCAAGCTGACCGGGTGTCCACCGCGCAAAACATCGGTAGCAATCCCGCGAAAGCTCTGCAGGCGCCAAAGCACTCACTGCAGCATCATCTATTAACAGGGCTCCGCCATCTGGTGAAGAACGAGTTCAAGCTCAATCAGCCCGGCGCAGCCGGCTGGCTGACCGAAGAACACCTGTGGCTGGTCAGCAAGACCACTACCGACAAGCTGCGCGCACACCTACTGACTCAGGCCTTGGATGGTATCCCCACCTGCAACATCGCCTTGTTCGATGAGCTGCAGTCCCATGGCTTGGTGGACGCGACACCGGAAGGTAAAGCGGTTTGGAGCGCCACTGTCACGGACGGTGATTGGCAGCATCGCTTCACCTTCCTTCGCCTGCAGCCGAGTCTGATCTGGGCCAATGAACCGCGGCCTGAATTTTTCACTGGCACCGTTGAGCCTATGACGGATCATAGCCTGACGACCGGCGAAACCAGTAAGTCGGCCTTTGATCGACCGCAACCAGCCCAGGATGAAAAACAGCCCGCTCCCGAACACCCGGTTCAGGACTTCGATTACCTCGACAATTTGATGGACTTGTTGCAAGAGCCGGGCAAGTACGAGGGTGGATCAAGTATAGAAAGCTTGCAATCCGCCACTGCTCCACCAGAGGATGCGGTGGGGCTGGCCTTCGTTGAATCGCTGCGCAAAGGAGTTCACAGTCATCGCTTAGTGGTCAACGACACTACGGCAAAGGTCCACACTGTAGACGGTACTTATTTCCTGGTCACGCCGGGCATTTTCCAACGCTACGTAGCTGAGCATCCAGACTTGGCCGACGCACACCCTAAGAGCGATTCCTGGCGACTTCTACAACGTCAATTTGGGAAACTGGATGTCCATCTAAAAAAGCCTAATGGCCAGAACATTTGGACCTGCAGGGTTAAAGGTCCTCGCAAAACGAGCTCACTCAATGGCTACCTTCTGCGCGGAAAGGCAGCCATATCCCGAGAGCCACCGGCGGACAATCCATTCCTTACATTGGTCAGGTAAACCTCCAACGCAATCACCTTAAGTAGCCCAGGGCTTGAACAATCCAAACCATGGGCACCTCAGCCTAATCATTCCTGTGATGACGAATGGCCTTCTCGATTCGCGAGCGGCCAGCGTGTGCGAGCTTCATAACACCCGCCTCCTTAGCGACGGCGTGGATCAAGGCCTCAGCCGCGTGCCCCTTTGCTTCCATCTCACCCACAAGCGCAGACAACTCCTGTAAACAGATTTCCGCAAGACTACGCACAGAGTCATCGTCATTAGGGCGGCGGAATGTAGCTGCAGCATCCGACTCGAGGCTGGACGGCCAGAAGAAGGTGCCAAGTTGGTCTTCCTCATGAGACCTGAAGTGAGCGCGCGCGACCTGATCAACCCGATCGCGAATACGCCCCCCCGTGCGCACCCAACCATGTGCTCGGGCAATGCGGCGGGACAGCACGCTGTCTAGTACTGGCCCTTCTTCGTTTACAACATGTGCGATCATACTCTGCAGAATCGGCGTGTAGGCGGCATCGAAGAATTGATCCGGGCTTACGCCATTCACGACCTGAGCTGGATCCGTCTCTCGATAGACTGGATAGTCTGCCGGTACGTAGGCTACGTATTCGGGATCGGCATCAACGGTGGCCACCTTCGCGTACTTGAGCTCCTGGAAGGCGCCAGCCGGGTCATTGGCAACAGGGATTCCCTCCTCGCCTGTGATCACTTGGCTAACTTGCTCCACCACCTCAATCACCTCGGCAACGGCAGCGTCGGTTTTGAGTCGCTCTGCTTCCTCTGCAGCATCGATCGCAGCCTGCTTCGCACGTGAAGACTCAAGTAAAGCCATGAGCTTCTGATGAACCTTCTCTGCTGTACCCGCGGCGTCAATCCACCAGTCCGTCGACCAGATCCTCACGATCTCCCAACCCAGCCCACGCAGAACGAATTCTCGAAGCTTATCCCGATCACGGGCAGTCGCGCTGCGATGGTAGGTAGCACCGTCGCACTCAACGCCGGCGAGGAATCGACCTGGGGAATCAGGGTGCACGATGCCGAGGTCAATGCGGAACGACGACACGCCGATCTGGGTAACGACGTGCCACCCTGTCTTGGAAAGCTCAGCCGCAACTGCTTTCTCGAATGGGCTATCGAAGCCACCAACGCTTCCTCGATCAGCTTCAACCAGGGCCTGCGGCCCTCGCTCAGCAAACTCCAGGAAGTGCTTCAGATCGCGTACACCTTCATTCTTGGTACGAGACAGATCCATGTGTTCGGGACGAGTCGTCGAGAACACTACAAGCTCCTGACGTGCTCGAGTGATGGCTACGTTGAGTCGACGTTCTCCACCCTTCTCGTTCATCGGGCCAAAGCTCATCGAAGTGTGCCCTGCGGCGTCCTTACCGAAGGTGATCGAGAAGTAGATGATGTCTCGCTCATCGCCTTGCACGCTCTCAAGGTTCTTCACGAACACCGGCTCAAGTAGCGACTCAGAGAAGTAGCTATCCAGGGACGGATCCTTACGGCAGGCCTCGTCGAGCAAATCCTCGATGAGCTTTTGCTGCTCGCCGTTGAAGGTCACAACACCTACGGTGTGGCCAGACTCGCGGAAGGCTGGAGATTTCAATCTAGCAACCAAGTGCGCTACGAGCGCCTGCGCCTCAATGCGGTTCGTGCGTGAGCCGCCTCGGTCATAAATACCGGCAACAGGATGCAGCGTGACTGCTTTGTCGGTAGTAAATGGCGATGGGAATGTAACCAACTCAGACTTGTAGTAGCGCTGGTTCGAGAATGCGATGAGGCTCTCGTGACGGCTACGGTAGTGCCAGTTAAGGTTACGAGTTGGGAGGTTTGCACTGATGCATTCGTCCAGAATGCTTTCCAGATCTGCCTCGGTGTCCTCGTCTTCTGATGAAGATTCAGCACGCCCGAAGAATGATGTCGGCGGCAGCTGTTTTGGGTCACCAACCATTACGACCTGCCGCCCGCGGGCCATCGCTCCAATCGCATCCCACACAGGGATCTGGGATGCCTCATCGAAGATGACCAGGTCGAACGGTGTCGTATCAGATGGCAGGTACTGGGCGATCGACAGCGGACTCATAAGCAGACACGGTGTGAGCTTGGTCAGTGCACCTGGCGCTTGGCTCATCAACTCGCGCAGTGGCATGTGTCTGGTCTTCTTGTTCATCTCATGGCGCAACAACCCCCACTCCGATGAACGCGTCACGCTCTCCTGGCTAGGCAGCTCAGAACACAAGCGCGCGCGCAGCCAGTCACGAGTCAAGGCGATGAACTTGTCATCCAACGCTCGGAAATCGCGAATGCGCTGTTCATGCTCAGCGCTGACAAAGGTGCGAATGACGGCCTCATTGTCGACGGTCGCGTTAAGCCACCAGCGAGCGTAGTTCACTTCAAGTACACGACGCACCTTGCCGGCGGTGATGGCGCCGCTCTCCATAGCTTCTACGATCGGAGCTAAGCCAACTGCATACGCCTCATCGCGGACTTTGCGCCAGGCGCACCATGCTCTCAGGCGAGGCTCGGAAGTCACCATCAGCTCACAGTTCTGCTTGAGGTCTTCGAGCGAAAGCTCTGAGTTCGCCGCTACGGTTTTCTCGGTGAATTGGCCCACGGCCGTCAAGTGAGCCGACCGCGCCTCTACTTGCTTCAGCTTGTCACGAAGGAAAACCCCCGACTGAGTGATGGAGCCTTCAGGCTCGAGCAAAGCATTTCCGTCGCCAAGCAACGCATTGAGTGGCCCTTTGAACCCTGCAATTTGCTCCGGGCTTTCGGCTAGCTTGGCCAAAGCCACCGCAATCTGGCCCTGAAAGAGCACTGCCTGGCGTGCGTCGTCCACTTTTGTCTTCAAATCATTCCAAAGTGGAACAACCTCTCGCAAGTCAGAAAGGTCTGCCAAATCTCGCTCGAGGATGCCCCGTTTCTTGAGCAGGGCAAAGTCATTCTTCAAGACGTGCCCGCACCGCCCCTCCTCCACAAGAGGATGGTCATCAGTGAGACGACCACGCTCTTCAATCTCGCGCCGCTCAGACTGGAACTGCAATCCTGCCGTGAGTGTTTCGGTCTCGGTAGCTAGCCCCTTCCAAAGCTCCGCAGTCTGACTACCAAGCTCTGTGAATTCCGCCAACTCACCGTCGAGGCGAACAATAGCGCGCATGCGGGAAAGTTGAGCCTTCAGCGCTTCGCCTAGTTGACCTTGCTCGATGGCATCAAATCCCTCGTCGTGCCACCCAGAATTGCTCAACTGATTAGACAAAGCGATCTGGAAGGCAATAGCACGCGAAAGGTGGCCAGGGTTGGTCTTTGCTCCACTCCAAACGTCGGCGCACTGGGCTCCAGGTTGGAGTTCGTCAATCGACTTCCTGACAGCACGGATTTCGATCCAAGTCGAAAGATCCTTCGCTACGTCCGCCTCTCCAGGAGCGGCCTGTACAGCAGCAAGCGAAGCCGTAACACGTCGTTTGCCTAACCAAGATTTAGGCCAGATGGCATCATCAGCTTTCAGCCAGTCTTGGTGCAGGCTTTCAACATCGAGCCCTTCTACCAACTCGCTGTAGCTCACGGACAGCTGATCAGAGAGCTCTTTGATTATTGAGAATTTTGAAAGCGCATCTTGAAGCGTTTCCACTACGACAGGAGCCCAAGCAGGACTCAGGGAGTCCATAGTCGACCTGCGCTGGCTCAGCAAATCCATCGCACGTCTGGCATCACCCGCGACTCTGGCAGGCCAGATAGCGGACAGCTTGGAAGTAAGATCCCGGTGTTCCTCAATCCAGTTACAGCCATCCGTTAAGCGGTGTGCAATTGATCGAGCACTCGGCAACAAAGCGAAGCGCCAATCATGTCCAGCTGCGGTTGGCAGCACCGAAGAAAGAGTCGACAGACCTTCAAGAGGCGAAGGTGTGTGGGGAACTGTCGGCAGCCCTGCCAATTCGATGAAGCGATCAATCGCTTTTTGGGCCTCCAGAACCGATGGCAGTACATCTCGAGCCGCTTGAACAAACTCTTGTCTCCAATGCGGAGACCACTCAGTTTGACCGATTCCGGAAAGCGCATGGCCGCCAAGGTTTTCATAACCTACCTCTTGAGCGTTAACCTCGAGTCGATCGCCGATTTCACGGATTTCCAGCATTGCTTTCTGGTCATGAGTTTCAGGCGAGAGCCAATTCAAGTTTGCTATTGGCTCGTCAGTACCGGAGGTTACGGTACCGATCGCACCGTATACGGTGTAGCCGTTACGGTATCTGTTATGGAGACGCTCTACATAGATGTTCAAGCTGTCGCGGATAGAGGCAAGGCGCTGGGCCTCGACCTCCCACGCATCCGTATCCACTTCCCCTTTGGCTTCCCAGGCTGACTGCAGCTGCGCCAGTACATCAGCCTTGCGGGCTTTACTGGAGTGCAGTTCGAGGCAGAACTCTCCGAGGCCGATTTCACGAAGACGCCTATAGACGACGTCCAAAGCGGCAATTTTCTCGGAGACAAACAGCACGCGCCGACCCTGAGCGATCGACTGAGCAATCATGTTTGAAATCGTCTGGCTTTTACCGGTACCAGGTGGCCCGATCAGTACAAAGTCCTTACCTTTGGATGCAGCCATGACCGCGGCGAGTTGGGACGAATCGCATGGCAGCGGGCAGAACACGTCTGCAGGGCCGTAATCTCGATCAAGGAATTTTGCGTCCGGAAACGGAGTACCGGATGCAAACGAGTCCCGAGGTGTATCAAGAAGGTGCTGCACGACAGAATTCTGCCGAAGGTGGTGGGCGTTCTCTGACAAGTCCTTCCACATGAGGTATTTGGCAAAAGAGAACATTGACAAGGTCACATCTTCTGACAGCTCCCATCCAGGAATGTCTTTAATAGCGTGACCTACTCGCCTCCAGATGCCAACGATGTCCAGGCCCGAGTCATCACGAGGTAGCTCTGTCTCAAGCGATCCCAGACCCAGCTCGAAGTCCTGTCGAAGCATCTCGATCAGCGTTGGGTTGAAACAAGGCTCATCGTCATGGAGTACGATCGAAAAGCCGGAGCGCGCACTCTTTCGCTCAAGACTGACTGGTATCAGCACCAAGGGTGCACTGTACTTTTGACCGGCCTTGTCTTCGCGCGTCCATTTCAAGAAGCCGACAGCCAGGAACAGTGTATTGGCCCCACCCTCTTGCAATGCGGTACGAGCGCCGCGATAAAGTTCGGTCAAGCGCACATCCATCTCACGATTGGTGAGCGCTACAAACACCTCTCGACGCTTCAGGGCGTCCTCTGCATGGCGCCGGCGAACGTCCTCACGCTCACGCTGCTCATACAGCTCTTTCTCACGTGGATCAGCTCCATCCATGAGATCGGGGCGTGTCAGAAGCTTCAGCGACTGTCCGCTGGCAAGAATGTCCTCGAGAGCGCCAGGATCCGGTGCCTCAAGCTTCAGCGCCTTCTTCCCGTACTTGAAGTTGAGCAAGTTGTTACGCAACGAGAGATCGAGCAGTTTGCGCTGCCAACGCTCTAGCCTGTCTTTGGGGCTGAGTTTGGCAATGTCTTCGACTTCAACGTTGACGATCTCATCGGGGATATCGTCGCCGTCTTCAATGAGAAGAACTGGCTCATCGTCCAAGTCAGTCGTTACGACTCGGGCAATCTGGGCTTCGGAGCTGGCCAACGGCTTGATGCGCTGCAGGCGGGCACGCCGTACATCAAGCAGCATTTCAAATTCGGACTCAGCCTCCTCATCGATCTGCTTGGCTCCACGTTCAACTGCGTAGGCGAAGGAAGGGATCGATGGCTGAGTGAGCAACGTAGTCTCGAACAGAGCAAGCTCTTTGAGCTTCACCCTCTTCCTCACCGTCGAAACGTCGTCGATTAAGGTGGTGGTGAACTCTTCAGGTTTCAGCCAGACCCCCGCGAAAGCATGGCCGCGGGTAAAGACGATCACCGGGTTAAGACCGATCTGCTCCAATGCTGCACATAGGAAAAGGGTCAGATCCATGCAGGTGGCCAGGCCGGAGTCTGTGATCTGGCTAGGGCTCCGTACCTTCTGGCCAGCTTGCTCAAAACTGGCCGGCGGCAAGGAATAATCCAGTTTCATGCGTGCAACTGCGCCCCATGCAGCCGACGCCAGTTGCCAAGCTCGCTTGGGCCCACCGCTGTAACCATCCAAAGCGGGCGACTTTTCACTCAAACGCATCAGTTCAGCGGCCTGCTTAAGCAGCCGCTCCACGGCCGGGTCGTTAGGTTGAACGAACGCAGCCGTCATATCTGGGATATGCTTTAACCCACCCCATTGATTGCGGGGCAGTAGCTCAACGACCTGCTCAAGCTGAGCGATGACTTTGCGACCGTTTTCAGCCTCGTTGCAATCCGCCTCCAATGAGAAAGAGAACGTGGACATTTCGGCTTCTGTGAGCCTACTTAGCAGAGGCCCATCCAGAATGAGATCGAGGCCTGGAATGGATCGGAACGACTCTGCCGCCACCTCTTCGATACGCCAGGTTTTCGGCTTGAATACTTCCGGTGAAGAGGTCAGCGTCAGCGTAGCGTTGAGATAACGCACACTCGTTTCGTTAGAGATGCGTAGCTCATGAATAACCGGAATCGCGTTCTGGAAGTCTGCCAGGTTGAGCTTTGATACCAAGGTAGCGAGGATCTTGAGCTCTTTCGGCTTTGGTTCTTCTTGTGGGGTGACGTGTTGAACGAGCTCGTCCATGCGCAACCTTCCTTGTCTCAGATGCTCAGGGGGTGCAGGCGAATGCCCGATCAAGACGGCCCCAACTTGAGCTGGTGGCGGGATGATAGCGCTTCTAGCAGGAGGAGTAATGAGCCTTTGGTCTCCCGTGCACTCTACGAGATACCGTTCCAGGCGACGGGTGAACGAATTAAGGCCTCCTGTGGGTACCGACGCAGCTAGCTGTGCCATTAACTGCGCCGGGCTGGCTTGCATTCAAGCGCGTTGCAGGTTGAAACTCCTGGCATCCAGTGCAACGACGGCTGAGAAGCCTTGGGTCTTCTTGAAGGCCATTCTGTGAACAAAGTTTTTCATTGCATCAGACGGATCAATGGCATCAAGGTTGAGCGAATTCAGAGTGCTGCGCCGCTGCATGGACGCAGGCCTGGTCAAAAGTGAAGGCTTTGCCGTGGACGCCAGCCTCTTAAGGCGCACGCCTGTCGGCACCGATGTTGAGTTGACCCAGATGCCGAGAGATCCATGCCCCAGTCTGAATCCTCACGAACCATGCTTGTGTTAGTTTATTCCGACCTGGAGGTGGGTTACTCCGGCGTAGGGACATGGGTAATTCGGCACCGGCCTCGACAGGTTAGAGCTTACAATTTGGTGTCCGCCACATCAGATGAAGTACTAGAGTGGCGAACAACGCGAAAGGCAGTCCGATTCCCAGCGATATTTTGTGAGCCAACAGTGCTCCTGCACCACCACCCACAATAAAAGCCAGGATCAGGAAGCAGGAATCAGCCAGTTCAGTTCCAGGCCGGATAATGAGTTTCAATAGATAATGCATGCTGAACTGTCTATTCCAGAGTTTCGGTGGGATACGTTGATCACAGCATCGGGCCAAACCTAATCGCCTGGGGTTGCCGCGAGAACCGCCCTTTCAGCCTCGCTAGGAATCACCCCTGTAGTTTCAGCCAGCAGCACAGCTTGGCCGGTGCTGTTCTTCACGATGACTTCGGCTTCCGCTCGATGTCGGTCATCAATCCGGACAATTGCCCATACGCAGGTCAACTCCTCCCCAACATAGACAGGCCGCTTGAACTTGAAGCTCATTGATGTAGCCAGCCAACCCAAGTGCCCGCCAATCTCGGTGATCAAAGTCGCCGTAAGGAGTCCTTGGGCGATGGTGCCGTCAAAACCTTTAGCTACAGCGTATCCGGCATCGGAGTGGACTGGATTGTGATCATGCGATAGTGCTTCGAACTGAACGATGTCAGCCTCCGAGAAGGTGCGCTTGATCTCGAATGTGTCGCCCTGTTCAAGCCCTTCAATCGCCCTCTGGCGTATCGCGTTCATTGGACTCTCCTGCCGCATCAAAAAGTGTGCTCAGATCCTGGGAATGATCCTGACTCGACATCCTTAGCGAAGGCTTGAGCAGCGTCGTTCAACACCTTTCGCACATCAGCGTATTGCTTGATGAATCGAGGCAATTGGCCTTGCCGCAGACCTGCCATGTCCTGCCATACCAGTACTTGAGCGTCACAGCCGTTCCCCGCCCCGATTCCAACGGTGGGGATGCCAACTGCCTCGGTGATTCGGCTAGCAACCTCGCCTGGCACCATCTCAATGAGCAGGCCAAACGCTCCTGCGCGCTCAAAAGCCATCCCTAAATCAATCAACCTTTGCGCGTCTGAGCCCTTGCCCTGGATACGGTAACCGCCCAGTTGATGCTCTGCCTGCGGGGTGAATCCAATATGGGCCATCACTGGAATCCCTGCGGCCACCAGCTTCTCGACCTGGGGGAGCATCTCAATTCCACCTTCGAGCTTAACGGCGTGCGCGCCACCTTCTTTCATAAAGCGCACGGCGGTATGGAAGCATTGCTCAGGTGACCCCTGGTAGGAACCAAAAGGCAGATCGGCAATGATCAATGCGCGCTTGGTAGCCCGAGAGACCGCGCTGACCAAGGGCAACATTTCGTCAGCGGTTACTGCCAAGGTCGAGTCATAGCCGAAGACGTTGTTACCGGCTGAATCGCCGACCAGAAGCACAGGAATTCCTGCCTCCTCAAATATGGCTGCGGTGTACATGTCATAAGCGGTCAGCATGGCCCATTTTTGGCCCCGCGCTTTCATCTGGTGTAGATGAGGAATTCTTACCCGCCCACGATTTTGACTAGCGTAGGGGGCGGTGGTCTGTTCAGACATTGGTTTACCTTCCATTAAACGGTCAGCCGCTCAGCCGCGAGGACGACAGCGATGACAATCATCGCGGCCCCTGAAATGCGGCTGACATTGAGCGCGGCCCCAGGTCGAGAAGTCAGTACAGCGCGTGCGCCATAGCCCACGGCCAGATAAACGACTCCACAACTGAAAGCATGGATGAGCCCTAGCGCAATGATCTGGACTGCAACCGGCCAAGCGGCAGACGAATCAGTAAACTGAGGCAGCAAAGCCAGGAACAGCAGCAGCACTTTTGGGTTCAGGCCGCTCACACACAGTCCCTTGAATGCCCAGGTGATCCAGCCCTCATCATCTGCGGCGTCCCCTTGAGCGGGTACTGAGGGTTTGAGCAGCATGTTAAAGCCGAGCCACAAGAGATAAGCAGCCCCCATCAGCGTAAGCGTCAACAACGCATAAGGGATTCTCACCAGCAGGCCACCCACACCGGCCGCTACGATCAATGTCGCGAGAACATGGCCTGATAGCATGCCCAATACCGCAGGCACCACGGTATGGCCTCGCAAACCCGCTGAAATGGCGTAAGCCCAATCAGCCCCTGGGGTAATAACAAACAGAAACGAAACGGCCCAGAAGGCCATCATCAAAGAAGCGCTCACGATAAATTTTCCTCTCGTTCATCACCAGTACGGCACCTTTGGCCCTGGCGGAAACTGAGAAGAAGGATAAAGCAAGTCTCATGGTATTATCTTGCGTAGATACTCGCAGCCCCCAATTTCAGTAGAAGGTTTTTCGAAATGGATCGACTCGATAGGAAGATTCTTGCGGAGTTACAAGAAGATGGCCGCCAGTCACTCACGGACTTGGCCGAGCGCGTGGGGCTGAGCTTGTCCCCTTGCCATCGACGAGTTCGAGCTTTAGAGGAGGCTGGAGTGATCAAGGGATACCGCGCCCACCTCTCTGCCCCCGAGCTAGGGCTCAATTTCTCTTCACTGGTGTTCGTGACGTTACGAGAAGGGCATCAGCAGGCCGTAGCAGACTTCGAAGAAGCCTTACCAAGTATCCCCTACATTGTCCAAGCTCAACGACTATTTGGTGATCCGGACTACCTGCTAATGGTCGTAACCGCAGACCTTCCGGCGTTTCAGAAGCTCTATGATGAGGAGCTATCGAGGCTGCCAAATGTACAGCGGCTAAGCTCGACCTTAGTAATGAAACACGTCATCACAGATCGTCCACTGCCATTGGAGTGAGCGCCACGAATCCGGTTGTATCAACCTGATTTCACCGGACGCGTACCAGTTTGGGCTCACAGTCATTCATGCAAAGGGCTAGGCATGACCCTTCCGATGCTATTCTGGAGCCAGTTCGACCTACCGAGCGCCCACGGCCTGATCTGGTTCTCCACGGCATTGCTATCGATGGGCACAGCACCATCGTCCAGGTAGCGCATCAGCGCTACCCAGCGTTTCAAGCGGTAATACAGTGTCTTGGCCGTGGCCGAGCCCTCAGGCACAAGCGCGCGTTGAGCGATCAATAACAGCAAAGGTCAACGAAGGTAAGCGTCCAGCGAACTCACCTAGCCAAGGGTGCGTATTGCGTTGGCTTGACGAGCGGATTGTATTCGACATGACCACACGTTCGTATCGGTTATACCCCCCTGCACGGCCGCACCTTGACAGGTAGAAGTCGAGCCTCCGTAGCCTTTCAGCACTCGTCACGTAATTTGCCGCCGTCATTTCTTCCACGAGGGTCGTGCATGCATCAGTGGCTCCGAATCTGCTTTATTCCTGTGAAGCATGAGTCATATGTCCACTCCCTACGTTCCGCAGCTCTGACGAGAACCGCAAGATAGCTTCAGCACTCTTGCTGACCCACTCAAGGAAAACTGCGATGACCACTTTCACTCGTTACACCATCGACACCGCCCCTGCTGCCTCCAAGCCTGTTCTGGAAGCGGTGCAGAACGCGTTCAGCTTCGTACCCAACCTGCAAGGCAATATGGCGGAATCGCCAGAGTTGCTGGCCGGCTACAGCCAACTCTGGGATCTGTTTGGCAAGAGCACTCTCACCGCGCATGAACAGCAGGTTGTGTACCTCACCTCGAACTTCGAGAACAATTGCCACTACTGCATGGCCGGGCACACCACTCTGGCTAAGATGATCGAGATGGCGCCTGAGGTGATTGCTGCATTGCGTGCCGGTACTGTCATCCCGGATGCCCGCCTGGAAGCCTTGCATGTGTTCACAACTGCGGTGGTGCGTGATCGCGGCTTCGTCAGCGACGCAGGTATCGAGGCGTTCCTCGCTGCTGGCTTCACTCGCCGCAACGTTCTGGAAGTGGTGCTGGGCGTTGCCACCAAGGTCATGAGCAACTACACCAACCATCTGGTGCACACTCAGCTCGATCCGTTCATGAAGGGTAACGAATGGACTAAGCCGGTCTAAGAGACACCGCCGACCATCACTCAGCCAGCCCTGACATGGGCTGGCACCAGGAGCACTCATGACCATGCGAACTTTTTTGATCACCGGCGCAAGCAAAGGCATCGGACTTGCGCTCGCTCAGGCGCTAGCGGAGGCTGGCCACCGCGTTGTGGGCATTGCCCGCCAGGTGGAGAACATTGATTTCCCCGGCACCTTGGTCTCCGTTGATCTGGAGAATAGCGCAGCGACCGAGCAAGCCCTGGCAACGCTCACCGAGCAATACGCATTTGACGGCCTGGTGAATAATGTCGGGCTGGTTCGCCCGCAGTTGCTGGGCGAGGTGGATCTGAACGACTTCGATGCGGTGATGCGCGTGAATCTGCATTCGGCGATTCTGGCCACTCAAGCCGTATTACCGGGCATGCGCGAGCGGCAGTGGGGCCGAATCGTCAACATCTCCAGCCTGACCGTGCTCGGAATCACCCACCGTACGGCCTATGCCGCTGCCAAGGCCGCACTGATCAGTTTTACCCGGTCGTGGGCACTGGAACTGGCCACGACCGGTATCACCGTCAATGCTGTAGCCCCCGGGCCGACCGAAACAGCTTTGTTCCGCGCGAACAACCCGCCTGGCAGCGAGGGCGAGGCCCGCTACCTTTCGGGCGTTCCGATGGGCCGCTTTGGCCAGCCGCAAGAGATCGCAGCGGCCATCACCTTCCTGCTGTCCGAGAGCAGTGGTTTCATGACTGGCCAGACATTGTTCGTCGATGGCGGTGCTTCAATCGGCAAGGCTGCGTTCTAGAGAGGCTTGCTTTGTACCCTCCGCGCTGAGATAACCCTTCCGCTACGAGCGAAGCCTACGCTTCGCTCGTTTTTTGTCATGCCTTTTTTAACCGTTTCAGGTGGAACAACGATGGATCGATTGGCTGCAATGGAAACCTTCGTCAGTGTGCTCGAAGCAGGTTCGTTTTCTGCTGCCGCGCGGCGTCTCAACCTCGGCCAGCCCGCCGTGTCGAAAACCATTGCACAACTGGAAGAGCGCCTTGGCGTTCGCCTGCTATTGCGCTCCACTCGCGGACTCACGCCGACCGAGGCAGGTACGGCCTACTACGACCGCGCCAAACGTGCCATTGAGGAAGCCCATGAAGCCGACCTTGCCGCGCGTGGTGCAGGCAGCGGGCTGCACGGTACCTTGCGGGTCTGCGCGGCAGTGACCTTCGCGCGTTTGCATGTGCTGCCGCACCTGGGGGCTTTCCTCGAAGCACACCCCGAACTGAACATCGATATCGTCCTGGACGACCGCACGGTCAATCTCGTCGAGGAAGGCATCGATGTCGCCCTGCGCATGGGAGCTTTGGCGGACTCCAACCTGATCGCACGCAAGATCGGGGCATGTCAGCGGCTGGTGTTGGCCACGCCTGCTTACGTGCAGACCCATGGCGAGCCCTCAGTGCCGACTGACCTGGCACAGCACCAAGCGGTTATATACGCTCTGGCAGGCGGCGGTGAACATTGGGCCTTCAAGCAGGGCAGTACAGTGCAGTCGGTGACAGTGAGCGGGCGGGTGCGGGTCAGTGCGGCTGAGGGTGTGCGCGCGGCAGTACTCGGGCATCTGGGTGTAGCGTTGACGTCCCAGTGGATGTTCGCGGATGAACTCGCCAAGGGCGACGTGGTGCCGCTGTTGGAAGACTGGCAACTGTCGCCGCTGGATCTCTGGGCGGTATTTCCTACAGGCCGCCTGGCGAGCGCCAAGGCGCGAGCGTTTGTCGATTTCGTCGAAGGCTTGATGAGCCGGCAATAAGCAAGGCCGCCCTAAGGCGGCCTTGAAAGATGGACAATCAAGCGCGCAATGCAGGCAGCAACTCGGTGGGCTCAGGGCGCAGCGTGTAGTCGGGATTGACCTCCGCGTACAGAATGATGCCGTCCTGGCCGATGACGAAACGACCTGGCATCGGCAGCGTCCAGCTTTGGTCACCATTGATGACCGGCAGGTTGTTACCCAGGCTCAGATAGAGTTCAGCCAGATAGTCTGGCAGTTTGAAACGCAGGCCGAATGCAGCCGCCACTTCATTACCCGTGTCACTCAGGATGGGGAACCCCAAACCATTTTGGCGCTGCGACTTGCGGCTGTTGGCTTGGCTCTGTGGCGAGATCGCAACCAGGCTCGCGCCGCGCTCCTTAAAGACCGGCAGTGCTTCTTCCAAGGCTTGCAACTCCATATTGCAGTAAGGGCACCACACCCCGCGATAGAAGCTGATCACCAGTGGGCCGCGTGACAGCAATTCGGCTGAGGACACTAGCTTCCCCTCCGCGTCTGGAAGGCTGAATACCGGGGCCAGGTCGCCGGCCTTCAGCGCTCGCTCGGCTTGACCGCTGGCGATCAGTTCAGCCGTCGCGCGGTGCATCACCGCATGTACGGGTGCTGGGGCATTATAGGGCGGCTTGCCGGCAACGAAGTCGGCCTTGAATGCATCCAGCTTGGCTTGAAGGGTCATGAGTATTTCCTCGATGGTTGATGTGTCGAGACTCATGATCGCGGTGTAGAAGCGCCCTCAGTAGAGCGCTGACCCGCATAGGAAATATGCTCAACAGGAATGCCCTCACTCGACGCGTGCAACCTTGGATGTTTATTCCTCGGAGGAATGACTCATATCGCTGCGAGCGGTCTGCTGCGCTCTAACCGTTCCACGCAGACTGGCCTCCATCGTAGCCACTTGGCACGAAGCGTTGCGTTAGTGACCACGCAATGCCCTAGTCCATTGTCGATTGAGGAACTGCCCCATGTTGATTGTTCATGCGTTTGCCACCCCCAACAGCGTCAAAGTCCCTATCGCCCTCGAAGAGCTGGGGCTCGACTATCGGTTACTGCCCGTGAACATTCGCGAGGGAGAGCAAAAATACGAGGCGTTCATCGCCCTGAACGCCAATGCCAAAGTGCCGGTGCTGATCGATCCGCTGGGTGACAACGGCCAGCCCATGGTGCTGACCGAATCGGCCGCCATCCTTGTCTACCTGGCGGAGCGATATGGTCGGCTGCTGCCTTCCGAGGGCGTGACGCGGGCCAGAGCCTTCGAGCAACTGTTCTTCCATGCCAGTGGGCTGAGCCCGGCCTTTGGACAGTCCGGCTACTTCCAGAAAGTTGCCAACGAGCCTAACCCGGCGGCGATTGCGAGATTCCATGGCGAGGCCAAACGCACACTTGCCGTGCTCGATGGCGTACTGGCAGACACCACTCATGTCGCCGGAGATGAGTTTTCAATCGCCGACATCGCCCACTTCGGCTGGCTCTGGCGCAAAGAGTTTGCCGGTGTCGATTTCGCTGAAAGCCCGAACGTGGAACGTTGGTTCAACGCGGTTAGCCAGCGACCCGCCGTGCTGCGCGGTATCGAACGCACCAACGCCCTTACGTCCCAAGCCTGATATACAAGGACTTCAGATCATGAGCAATCAGCCGCTGTTTACCCCAACCCAGGTGGGCCCCTTCACACTGTCGCACCGTGTTGTCATGGCGCCCTTGACCCGGATGCGCTCAAGCGAGGGCAATGTCCCCAACGAATTGATGGCCGAATACTACGCCCAGCGCGCGACGCAAGGCGGGCTGATCATCGCTGAAGCCACGCCGGTTTCACCCTATGGCTTTGGATACGCGGGCTCGCCAGGCATCTTTACCCAAGCACAGGTCGACGGATGGCGCACAGTCGTTGACGCCGTGCATGAGAAAGGTGGGCTGATCTTTTTGCAACTGTGGCACGTGGGCCGTCAATCCCACCCACTGCTGCAACCGTGCAATATTGACCCCGTCGCGCCATCGGCGATCAAGGCTGATGGGGATGCGTACGCGAAAACAGGCCCGGTGGCCTTCGCCATGCCTCGCGCCTTGGCGCTTGCCGAAATACCGGACATTATCGAATCGTTTCGCCGAGGCGCCGAACTGGCCAAGGAGGCCGGTTTTGATGGTGTCGAGGTTCACGGCGCCAATGGGTACCTGCCTGACCAATTTTTGCAGGACGGCACCAACAGGCGCACCGATGCTTACGGCGGCCCCATCGAACACCGCGCCAGATTCCTGCTGGAAATTACCCAGGCCGTGATTTCGGTATGGGGACAAGGCCGCGTCGGCGTCCGCCTTAGTCCTTCGAGCAGCTATGGCTCAATGCATGACAGCAACCCTAAGGCGACGTTCGGTTATGTCGCCACGCAGCTAGACACGATGGGGCTAGCGTATTTACACGTCGTTGAGCCAAGAATTAAAGGTAATGAAACCATCGACGAAGGTGCTAAGCCTGTTGCTGTTCAATATCTGCGCACGCTTTTCAACGGGCCGATCATTGCAGCGGGTGGATTTCAACGTGAAAGCGCTGTGGCGCTTGTCAGCGAAGGTAGTGCCGACATGGTCGCCTTTGGACGCGCGTTCATCGCCAATCCTGACCTCGCGAGGCGCCTGCATGATGACCTCCCGCTGCACACCTATGACCGAGATACGTTTTACGGCGGCGATGCGGCTGGCTATACCGATTATCCTTTTGTAGGGGAGCCGGTAGCAACGACGTAATGTCTCGTAGACCCAGAATCAGGGGGGCGCTGATAATCGGCGCGGCGAAGTGTTCAGCATAGAGAGGCATGCTAAACGCACTAAGGTGCGCCGAGATTATTGCAGTGCTCAACGGCTGCAATGGGTTGACTGTTGGCACCATTGTCGACGCCATCATCATCCACGCACCCAGTTCGACCAAGAACAAGGAAGACAAACGCGATCCCGAGATGCATCAGACGAAGAAAGGTAATCAATATTTCTTCGGCATGAAGGCGCATATCGGTGCCGATGCCGAGTCGGGTCTGGTGCACCACGTCCACGGTACAGCGGCGAATGTGGCCGATGTAACGGAGGTCGCTCACCTGTTGCATGGCGATGAAAATGTTATCTGTGCCGACGCGGGTTATACCGGCGTGGAGAAGCGGCCGGAGCATGAAGGAAGGCCGGTGATCTGGCAGATTGCGGCTCGTCGCAGCAGCTATAAACACTTAAACAAACGCAGCGTGCTCTACAAAGCCAGACGCAAGATCGAGAAGGTCAAAGCGCAGGCGCGAGCGAAGGTCGAACACCCATTCGGTGTGATCAAGCGCCAATTCGGCTATGTGAAAACCCGCTTCCGTGGCTTGGCCAAGAACACGGCGCAACTGACCACGCTGTTTGCCCTGTCGAATCTGTGGATGGTGCGCCGGCAATTATTGCCTGCTGCGGGAGAGGTGCGCCCGTGAGGGTAGAAAACCAAGGCTGTGCCTTGGTTTTCCAATAATCAACGGCTGAAAGTCGGGCTTTTCGGCATCCTCAAGCCGCCCATTTCCGGCTGATGAGCAACTTGTTCGGAGTTTCCCTAAGCCATCGCTCCAACTCAAAGAAGGCATTATCAACCCGGGAGATCGAATACGCTGTATGGCCTGTTGCGGTGAAGTATTGGCTTCAATCATCCGGGCAATCCCGTCTAAAATCATTCTGCAGCGGAGCGAATAGAATGCTCAGCCGTCGAAGTCGCACTAGCTCCGGCGGCGCGCGGCGTCGACGCGGTTTCTATTGCCTGGATAGCAGGCGATGGCCCCGGCGCGTGGTCATCTCTCATTGCCGCACGAAAACCTTTGATAGTCTCACCCACATCAGAACCAAGCCCCTTGAGTTTTTTTGTACCGAACACCAGTACGACTACTAACAGGATGACGAGCCAGTGTTTCCAGTCTACGAGTCCCATAGCCACCTCGACAAAAATAAGTTAATAGACAACCAACCCCCAAGCGCCACACTTTTCAGACGCTGGTGAAGTTTTTTAGCCTCACCGCGTCTTGCCGCACTCAAGGATTTGTCGCACACTCTAAAACCGGGTACCCCTAGACCAATCAAGGTACCCATCACAACGGTGCGAAATGGAAGTGCTTTCGCCGACTCTATCGCCGTCAGGCTCAGACGCCTTGCGCCACCGATTCCCGACCAGCAGGTGAACGTGGCGTCATCTCGGCAATCGGCCCCCGCCAGGCAATGATACCCACCCATAGGTAGAAAACCGGAGTGGCATACGTCACGCCGGTGAGCGCGAGACCGGCCAGCTCCCCCATGTCCATGATTTTTCCAAAACTGGATACCAATGCACAGGCTGCATTGACAAGAGCAACCGCAGCGAACGCTTTCTTATGGCGCCAAAGGATGACTGAGAGTCCCAAATACCAGATGCCCGATAGGAAAAACTCCAGTCTACCCCACATACCGTCCTGAACGGCCATGGTGAGAATTCGGAACAACTCCTGAGTCACAGTCTTCGAGGCTGGGTCTGCGAGACTCGCATGCAATACTGTCAGCACAGGCCAGACTACGGACAATAGTGCCGCGCCGATAGCACCCACCACTCCAAAAATAATGCCCGCCAGCGTCGCCAGGGAAAGCAAGTACGAGCGATCCTCACGCAGGGCGAACCAAAGATAAAGTCCAGACGGAATGCTGAACAGGTAAAATCCGAACATGTCACTGAGCATCATCCACTTGAGATTGGGAGATCCCTCGACCCCCACGTCAAGCTGACCAATGATATTGCCGGTAGCCTCATATTCAAAACTCCCGGCCTGGATGGCCAGGTAGACCGTGTTGAAACACAGGATCACCGCAAGTACATTCAATACGAGTAAAAACCGATTGCGCGTGAAATACGTCTGCATTATGTTGCCCCCTCTAACCGCAAGAATACTATTATTGTCTGATCGCCAACTTACAAATTATTTCAGCTCGCGTTTGGTCATCTGATATGAGCCCAAACGGCATTCTGTTTCCCGGTACCTTCACCTGAGGCCCCCGCAGAAACTGATCAATCTGCTCGCGACTCCAGATGAAATTGCTATTTGCCATAGCCGGGGAAAAAACGTAGCCCCGAAGCGTCCCTGCCTGTCTGCCGATGAGTCCATTCAAATTGGGTCCAAATTTGGAAAAATCGCCTGCCACCACTGTATGGCACACAGAACACTGATCCCATGCACGCTCGACGGCCGAGGGCTCACACGCCTGAGCACCGACGTAGGCGCTAAAGAGTAAGGCCGCCAGCAAGGCCAGAGTGAGGCAGGCTTTCATCAGGCTTTGCCGGAGAGTAACTCTGCCGTCACCCGGCCCGCACGCAGCCCAGTCTCGATTGCACCGTCAATGAAACCGCGCCATCCATCTGCGACGTCAGAACCTGCGAAAACAACCCGCCCCTCGGTTTTACGCATATCAGCGCCGTACTTACTCCACATACCAACCTTATAGTCGCACCAACTGCCTTTGGAGTAAGGGTCGTTGGTCCAATCATAAGCGAAGGTGTCCAGCACTTCGGCGTCCGGCAACAGCTTCTCGACTTCTTTCAACACCAGTGCTTTATTGTTGTAGTCAAAGCCTGGGGTCGGATAGCCCATGCAGAAAAGTGTGGTGTGGTCGTCATAAAAATGGTCTGTGTACACCATATTCACCGGGTGCCCTGCACCGGCCAGGCTCTGATAGGCGCCCTTGTTGCCTTTGACCTTTATTTTCAATTTGAAGCCAGCCCCCACGTGCCGCTCCTTGCTCGCAGCCACCTTGCCAGGGAGCAGCGCGGGCACCCACTGAATATCGTTCCAGCAGTTCATGGGCATCGCGACCACACAGGCACTGGCCTTGAATACATCACCGTTTTCCGCGGTGACTATGACCCCTGACGCGTTATGCTCCACCTTGCGCACCGGAGTGCTGGTTTTTACCTCCGCCTTACTCTCGTCAAGCATGCTGTGGATCAGAGACGAAGTTCCCGACTTGATGTAGTACTGCGTACACGCTCTCAATAGCCGACCCATGTCATTGTCTGCACGTGCATACCAATGGATTTGGTCCAGCATGCCGGCAGTTTCAAGGCTACCGCTGACTGCCGTCGCGAAGAACGACTCAAGAATCGTGTGGGTGGTGATGTCCAGATTGATCTGCTTCAAACGCTGGGCGATCGAGATGTCGTCGTGCTTGAGAAAGCTGGGATCGAAGCCGGGGTCATAAGGTCGCGGAAACGCATTGATCAAATCCCCACAGAACACCTTCATGCCTGCGTCCAGGCGAGCAAACGAGTCGGCGGGGTCAATGTTCGTCAGCTTATTGTTGATCAACACAGTGCCATAGGTTGGGTTGGCGCCAGGCGTTTCGTCAATTTCCAAGCCATATCGTTTAATCTCGGCCCACACATGTGGCTGATACCAATGCACCCACTGCCCCCCGACTTCGGACTGCTGGCCAAAAATATCCGCCGTCCAGGTGCGACCGCCCAGACGGTTACGGGCTTCAAGCACCAAACATTTCTTCCCGCGAGCACCGAGCTCTCGCGCAGCGGTAGCGCCGGCCATGCCCGCACCGATGATGATGACATCGTACCCGTCTTTAGGCAGGGTTGCCGCGCCATTATCAGAGGTTGCCGCCCGTACTAGGGAAGAAGCGGCTAACGTTGTTGCGCCGAGAGCCATCCCGAACAACGTGTGTCGCCGACTCAACTGCAACGGGCTCTTTTTTTCGTTTTCTTTATCGTCAATAGACATTTTTGCACCATTCCGCTGGACAAAAGCACGCAGAGTGGGGGTAGCCCTTGGAGTTCAGACTTCCACTACTCACCCTGCATGATCGAGTTCTTGCAAACATAGATAACACTATTTCACCGATGCTTTATTCAGCCCACACCGCTGACGCTGCCTATCTATTTCACCCGACACCGATTAGGCGAACAATCCAAAAACCGAGCAAATTAGTCCGGAAAATTTGTATCGCCGAAAATTTCATGCGCCCGGCGAATAGGCTGGTAAAGTACAACGCTACCTTCAACGCTCCGCGCCTTGGGCGCGGGACCAATAAAAAACCCCGGCGACATTATCGCCGGGGCCTATCGCTCATGCACCGCCTACTTTCCCCGCTCGTTCCTCAACTCATGTGAGCGCGTGCGACGTCATGCCGATGAAGGGTAGCGCTAGGCATTTCGTTGAATAGTTTTTTATATTCACTGGCGAACCTGCCCAAATGATTGAAGCCCCACTCGGTCGCCACATTCGAAATGTTGGTACCTCTCCCTCCCTTTAGCAACTGTTTGCGTACTTCCGAGAGTCGTAATTTCTTAAGGTAAGCCATGGGAGACATACCCATATGCTTCCTGAAACCATCGAATAGCTTGAACCTTGACACGCCTGCCGCCGCTTCAATATCTTCCAAGCAAAGATCCTCGCGCGCATTAGCATGGATAAAGTCTTTCGCCCGCAACAGGTAGCTGGGTAATCTCCCGATCAAACTCTCCTGAATTTCATCGGAGTAATTGCTTTTCTGCGCCAGGATAAGCCCGCGAACCAACGACGCTTCGATATCTCGGGAAAAGAGGGTCTGGTCAAAGACCGCACCTCCGACCTGCTGCTCGGAGACGAAATGGGCAACTAACCTCCACCAGGATGCGCTGGCACCCGTCTGGCCATCCATGACTGGGTCAAAATTAATGGGGACTTCGACCGGCCGTTTGAGGATCTCTTCAAGCGCAAGCCTCATCGTCACACGAGGAATAACGACCGAGATTTTGCGGCAATCGCCAGTCATCATGAGCTCCTGACTGTGGAACGGCGAAACGATCAGGCCGACACTGTTGTTTGACTGAATACGGTTGCCTAGATACACCAACTCCTGCTCGCCCGTCAGAGGCAGGCTGAGGCTGTAGCTGTCCAAGTGCTCGGCAGCTTCCACGCCAATGCGTACGTCGGCGCCATACTCCATGACCCCCAAAGTGGTGGCGAAGGACTTGAACACCTTGGCGCTATGCCTGAACGAGACCTTCTCAGGCTGCGGACTCTGCAGGCTATGCGGGCCGCAAACCTCTTCCATCCACGCACGTGCGCCAGCCATGTCATAGCTGCTGATTTTAATGTCGCGAGCCGCGACTACATGGGGCTGGGTCATCACATGGCTCCACGGTAATGGAAAAGTCGCTCTTCGGCGAGTGAGTGACTGACAGCAAGAGCTGTGCCACGCGAGAGAGCGATGCAGACGCATCTGCTTTTATGGATAGTTACATCCGACCTTTTGGATTATCGGTTACCCGCACTGCAATCAATATGTTCCGAGCACTGGCCAACATGCACCACCACGGAGCATCCACTTCAGATAAATGCACCAGGTGTTACCCTTCTGCGCATGTGGGCTGACACCGAGCGAAACAACTTCAAGAAAAAGTGACATCCTAGATTATCGATTATCGATTATCGTTCTCATCTACTTTAGAAACTTCAGAACTTCCCGCTCACCCACGGCATCTCTTTAAGTGGCTTTAAGTCATCTACAAAACGGATAGACCGCCCCTGCCATCCGCTCTTTAATGGGGGCCTTGGGAAGCCGCACGATTGAGGATTTACTGATGAGCCGTATGCGTGATTTAAGCCAATGGCAAGAGTACATCGAAAGCTGCCTGGACTTTCGAAGTGAAGAAGGCATCTATCGTATCGCCAGGGACATGTTTACGGACCCTGAACTGTTCGATCTAGAGATGGAGTTGATATTCGAAAAAAACTGGATTTACGCCTGTCACGAAAGTGAAATCTTGAACAAGCACGATTTCGTGACCATCCGCGCCGGTCGCCAACCGTTGATTATCACTCGCGACGGCGAAGGCAATCTGAATGCGCTGATCAACGCGTGCCAACATCGCGGCACTACCCTGACTCGCGTCGGCAAAGGTAACCAGTCTACTTTTACTTGTCCCTTCCACGCCTGGTGTTACAAGAGCGACGGTCGCCTGGTCAAGGTCAAGGCCCCGGCAGAATATGGAGACGACTTCGACAAGGCAACGCGCGGGCTAAAGAAAGCACGAATTGAAAGCTACAAAGGCTTTGTCTTCGTCAGCCTTGATGTTCAAGGTACTGATACCCTTGAAGACTACCTTGGCGATGCCAAAGTCTTTTTCGACATGATGGTCGCACAGTCACCGACGGGTGAACTGGAAGTGCTGCCAGGGAAATCAGCCTACACGTACGATGGTAACTGGAAGTTGCAAAACGAAAATGGTCTTGATGGTTACCACGTCAGTACCGTCCATTACAATTATGTTTCCACTGTGCAGCATCGCCAGCAGGTAAATGCCGCCAAAGGCCAGGCCTCAGGCGATACGCTGGACTACAGCAAGTTGGGCGCAGGTGACACTGAAACGGATGACGGCTGGTTCGCCTTCGATAACGGTCACAGTGTGCTGTTCAGCGACATGCCAAATCCGGAAGTGCGGCCGGGGTACGCCACGATCATGCCGCGATTGGTTGAAGAATATGGCCAGGACAAAGCGGAATGGATGATGCATCGGCTGCGTAACCTGAACGTCTATCCCAGCATGTTTTTTCTGGATCAGATCAGCTCGCAGCTACGGATCATTCGCCCGATCGCATGGAATAAAACCGAAATCAATAGCTTCTGCCTGGGCGTGAAGGGCGAGTCCGACGCTGATCGCGAGAACCGCATCCGTCAATTCGAAGACTTTTTCAACGTTTCCGGTATGGGCACACCCGACGACTTGGTCGAGTTTCGCGAAGCCCAACGTGGGTTTCAGGCACGCCTTGAACGGTGGAGTGATATTTCCCGCGGTCGCGATAAATGGACCACCGGCCCTACCCGCAATACCGAAACCATCGGTATCTCACCGGCCATGATCGGGGCGGAGTTCACCCACGAAGGCCTGTATGTCAACCAGCATGGCAACTGGCAGAAGTTTCTGCTCACAGGGCTCGCTCGTCAAACGGCCGACGCCCAGTCATTGAAACTTAAAGAGGTGTGAGAAATGAACGCCGAAATTCAGTACCAGGTCGAACAGTTTCTATACAAAAAAGCTGAGCTCTGCGATGCCCAAGACTGGGACGCCTACCTTGCCTTGTTTAGCGAAGACAGTGTTTTCCATTTGCCTCAATGGGACGCTGAGCATGTGTATACCACTGATCCGAAGAAAGGCATGTCACTCATCTATTACCCCAACCGGGGCGGTCTTGAGGATCGAGTATTCCGTATTCGTACTGGCAAGGCCGCCTCGGCGACACCAATGCCACGCACGCTTCACCAGATTAGTAATGTCCGTATCCATCCCTTGGAGGATGGATACCTGGAAGTGCGGGTTAATTGGCAGACGCTGTACTACCGCCAAGCGACCGCAGAGCATTTCTTCGGCCGGGCAACCTATACATTGCGCCCAAATGGGGAGAGCTGGCTGATCGCCAAGAAACACAGCTTGCTGTTAAACGACACGATCAATTCCGTGTTGGATTTTTACCATATTTAAGTCGTAGAAAGGTCAAGCCATGTACAAGGTTGCGTTGAACTTCGCTGACGGAAAAACACTGTTTTGCGCGGTGCCGCCCAATGGCATTCTGTTGGACGCGGCGCTCAAGTGCGGAATCAAGATTCCCCTCGATTGCCGAGAAGGGGTTTGCGCGACCTGTCAGGGCCGCTGCGAATCGGGAAGTTATACCCAGGACTACGTCGATGAAGAGGCATTGTCTGAACAGGATCTGGCTGAGCGCAAGGTATTGTCCTGCCAGACGCGGGTATTATCGGACGCTGCATTTTATTTCGACTTTGACTCAACCTTGTGCTCGAACGAGGGGACTACTGAAGTTACCTCTACCGTGGCAGAAGTGACCCAAGTGTCCGACAGCACCGCAATAATCAGGGTCACCATTGCCGCCGATCAACCCGACTTGAACTTTCTCCCGGGACAATATGCGCGCCTGAAAGTGCCGGGTACCGACCACAGTCGTTCGTATTCATTTGCATGTGCACCCGGAAACAGAAGCCTTGAATTCCTCGTCCGCCTTCTACCGAGCGGCGTCATGACCGACTATGTGCGGGAGCGCTGCAAGGTCGGTGACACCATCAAGATGGAAGCCCCGCTGGGTGCTTTTTATCTACGGCACATTGATCGTCCGGTCGTCATGGTCGCTGGCGGCACCGGATTGTCTGCGTTCCTCGGTATGCTTGACCAACTGGCAGAAAAAGGCGGGTCTGGTTACCCCATTCATCTGTTCTACGGCGTTCGAACAGAACGGGATCTGTGCGAGCTTGAGCGTATCGAGGCTTACAAGGCAAAGATCAGCGCGTTTGAGTTCACACCGGTATTGAGCGATGCTGGCAAACAGTGGCAAGGGCTGACAGGTTTCATTCCGGCACATCTCAGTCAATATGAAACAGCCGATACACCCTTTGACATCTATATGTGCGGCCCTCCCCCCATGGTGGAATCCATCAAACACTGGCACACCCATAACGCACTCACGTCGGCGCGCATATTTTTTGAAAAATTCACTGAAAGTAACAGCTAGAAAAATGGTCACTACAGGTCGCCGGTCTTATTCACCGACCGGTCGCCTTATGCGTACAGGGTCTCGTTATGTCCAGTTTGTCATTGAAAGTTGAAAAAATAGAAAATCTGACCCCGCGTATTCGCCGTGTCGTATTGACGGCACGCGACAACAAACCGCTGCCCTGCTTTACTCCGGGCGCGCATATTGAGATTCATCTACCGGGGGAGCGTCAGCAAAAACGTGCGTACTCAATCGTCAATCTGTCCGACAGTGACCACTACGAGATTGCTGTTCAGTTGGACAAACAAAGCACGGGGGGCTCGAAGTGGGTTCACAGCTTAGTCGAGGGCCAGTACGTCAACGTAGAAACACCTAAAAACCATTTCCCTCTGGTGGCCGGGGCAGACCACTACCTGCTGATAGCGGGCGGTATCGGTATTACTCCGATGCTGAGCATGGCACGCGCGCTGATCAGCTCTCAGCAGGCATTCACGCTTCATTATGCAGGCCGCGACGGGTCAAACATGGCCTATCTCGCTGAAGTTCAATGCATGGAGAACAGCCGCTGCTGGATCAGTGACGGCGATGCAGCGAAACGCTTTGCAGCAACAACGGTACTCGCCAACCCAGCCGCCAACACCCACCTGTACATCTGTGGCCCTACCGAAATGATCACCTCGGTCATCCAGACGGCCCGTGAGCAGGGCTGGCGAGAAGATCAGGTGCATTACGAACTGTTCGCCGGCACGCTCGAAGAAGACGGCGACCTGCCCTTCGAGGTGGAACTACGCACCAGCGGTGTGAGCTTGGTAGTCAACCCGGGGCAGAACTTGTTGGACGTGATGGTCGAAGCCGGCTTGGACCCGATGTTCGACTGCCGCCGCGGGGACTGTGGTGTGTGCGTTGCCCAGATTATTGATGGGGAGGCGGATCACCGAGACATCTGCCTCTCCGATCGCGAACGCGCCAATGGAGCGTTCTGTACCTGTGTTTCTCGTGCCAAGACCGCCAAGTTGGTACTGGACCTCTAAGCAGTGATGGAGAAAGCAATGATTCCTACGAATGAGCAAATCGCGGACCTGGTTCGTGACGACAGCGTTCACAAAAGCGTATACACCGACCCTGTTCTCTTTCAGCTCGAGATGGAGCGTATTTACGGTCACGCCTGGATTTACGTGGGGCACGAAAGCCAGGTGAAAAACCCTGGGGACTACCATACCACTCGCATCGGTGATCAAGATGTCGTCATGGTACGAGCGTCCGACGGAAAGGTGAATGTCCACTACAACCGCTGCCCTCACAAAGGCGCAAAGTTGGTCGCTGACGGAGACGGTAACGTCGGCAAGTTCTTCCGCTGCCCTTATCATGCCTGGACGTTCAAACTGGATGGCTCGCACCTTTCCGCGCCTCTGAAAAGCGGCTTCGAGGGCACTTGTTACGACCCTAAGCACCCTGACTTCTCCATGGTCAGCGTTGCCCGCGTGGACAGCTACCGCGGCTTCGTATTCGCCAGCCAAGCTAACTACGGCGAGGACCTGAAGACGTTCCTGGGTGGAGTGGTCAGCTCTATCGACAACATGTGCGATCGCTCGCCTGTTGGCGAACTGGAAGTAGCAGGCGGCATATTTCGCGTGCAGCAGCGCTCCAACTGGAAAGTTTTCTACGAAAACTTGCACGACACCATGCACGCTCGCGTCACGCATGAATCCTCGGTGGATGCGGCGCGCCAGGAAGCAGAGTCCATCGGCGAAATGCCTTTCGAGCTGTTAATCATGGACGGCAACGGCGAGCCCTATGACTTCTGGGAGAAACTGGAACTGAGGGCTTACCACAATGGCCACGGCTACATGGAAGCGATTTTCGATCCTGGCGCTGCAGAGCGCGATGAAGTCGCCAGAGCACATTTCGAATGCCTGAGCCAAGCGTATGGTGCGGACCGTGCCCGGGAGATCATGGGCATGAACCGTCACAATACCGTGATCTACGGTAGTGGCTCGCCCCACACCGTCTTCATGCAGTTTCGCGTCATTCGTCCGCTTGCAGTCGATAAAACCGTGGTGGAGATTCAGACATTTCGCTGCAAGGGCGCACCTGACGTCGTATTTGATCGTGCATTGACCTACGCCAACGTCATTAACTCACCCTCCTCCAACGTCATGCCAGACGACGTTGAGGTTTATGCGCGTTGCCAGGAAGGCAACATGACCCGTGGGGGGAGCTGGATCAGCATGCACCGCTACGTGGGCACCGACAAAATCCTTGAGGATGGCGCCGTTTCAACTAACGGCACTAGCGAACTGCCGATGCGCAATCAGTTCGCTGCCTGGAAGAAATTCATGACCGGAACCATCATCGCCAAGGAGAGCAACAATGTTGCTTGACCGTAACTTTAACGTTAATACCACTTCTTTGACTCCTGCCACTGTCGATGAATCGACCATGCGCTCAATCGAACAGTTCATTTATCGAGAAGCACGCATGCTCGATACCTGGAAATTCTGGGAATGGGACAAGCTCTTTACCGAAGACGGCATGTACTGGGTGCCGCAGAAACATAATCAGGCCAATCCGTTTGATCATATTTCCCTTTTCTGGGAAAACCGAATGCTGCGTGAAACCCGTATCCGCCGGGTTGAAAATGCCCGCAACTGGTCACAGCAGCCGCAAACGCAGACAGCCCACCTGGTCGGCAATATTTGTATCGAGGGTCTAGACGAAGATAACTATCTGGTTGTCAGTGCCAGCTTCCAGGCAACTGAATGGCGCCTGGACCAACGTCAGCTAGCGGGTCGATATACCTATAAACTGATCGGCAATAAAGTTGAAGGATGGAACATCAAGCTGAAACGGGTTGACTTGGTCAACTGCAATGATGTTTTCGCCAACTTGGAGGTATTCGTGTGATGGAGCGGCCAGTCGTTATTGCACTCCATTACCAGAACGATGTCCTCCACACGGACGGTCGTATCAAGGTAGGTCTGGACACGGACGGAGAGCACCGTGCAACTCTCATCTCAGCCGCAGGCGCCCTGCTACGGTGTGCGCGTAAAAACGACTGGCCAATCATTCATGCTCGTGTCGCCTACCGTGGCGACTACTCCGATCTGATCGCCAATGCGCCGATATTGGAGAACGTGAAAAAGCTGGGTGCCGTCATAGAGGGCTCTTGGGGTGCAGAGTTCCTCGATGCCTTGAGCCCCCATGAGAACGGGAAGGAATACATAGTCACGCATAAGCGTATCAACGCGTTTTACGGCACCCACGTCGAAGCGCTGCTGACGATGCTGGGCGCTCGCACCTTGATCATTGCAGGCGTGGCTACCCATTCAGTGGTTGAAAGCACGGTTCGCCATGCAGTGGACTGTGGCTACCGCGTCGTCGTACCCGCTGACGCATGCTCCTCTGCCGACCCTTTGGCACACCAAGCTTCGCTGAGCAGCATGAGTCTCATCGCAAAAATTTCCGGCGTCAGCCAACTGATGGAGTCACCGAAATGAACCTCGAGGGCAGAGTTGCGATTGTTACCGGAAGTACCCAAGGGCTTGGCCTGGATATCGCCAAAATACTACTGGCGCAGGGTGCCGAAGTCATGCTGGTCGGCAGGAATGCCGTGGCCGGCCGCCAACTCAGCGCTTCGCTGGGTCCGTGTGCGTCTTACACAGAGTGCGATGTCGAAAACGACGAAGACATCGACAAATGCATTGATAACACGATCAATCATTTCGGCAAGATCGACATTCTCGTCAATAACGCATGCCTATACGACGACAATGGCATCGGCTCTTCCCGGGAGGCGTGGCATAAAAGCCTGAACGTTAACGTCGTTTCCTCAGCGATTTTCGTGCAGAAAATCGCGCCGCTACTGCGCGCAGGAAGCACCATCATCAATATCACCAGCACCGGTGGCAAATTTGGCGCGGCCGGTAGAGCACTCTATCCAGCCTCCAAGGCGGCGATGCTGCAGTTGACAAAGAATTTCGCCGTTAGCCTTGCATCACAAGGCACCCGGGTCCTCAGCGTTTCCCCCGCCTGGACCTGGTCGCCAAGTGTCGCCTCATTGACCGATAACGACATCGATCTTGCAGACAAAGTCGGTGCACCGTTTCACCCATTGGGCCGGGTAGGCCGGGGTGAGGAGATTGCCAATGTGGTGGCCTTCCTATGCAGCGCGGCTGCTTCATGGATGACCGGTGTCGATGTACCGGTCGATGGCGGCTTCTCGATTTTAGGGCCCGATCAAGGCTTATCGCCGCGGGTCTGGTTTCAGCGTCATTGTGGATAATTTATTGTAAAGGAGCATTCCAGATGGGCGAGTTCATTGATATCCGTACGTTGGATGACCACAACACCTTCCGCGGTTACCTGGCAGTGCCCGCTAGCGGAAAAGGGCCCGGTTTAGTGCTCGGGCAAGAGATTTTTGGTGTCAATGCCAACATGCGTGCGGTAGCGGACCTGTATGCCGAGGAAGGCTATGTAGTACTTGTACCCGATCTGTTCTGGAGGTTGGAGCGTAACGTCGACCTTGGCTATACACAGGAAGACTTCAGCAAAGCCATTGATCTGTTCCAACGTATGGATGTGGACATGGCTGTCAACGATATTGCCGCCAGCTTCGTCACGCTGGAAAATCTCGACCAGGTAGAAGGCGATCGACTGGGATATGTCGGGTTCTGCATGGGCGGGAAGCTCGCCTACCTGACGGCCACACGCACCAAAGCTGCTTGCTCTGTCGGGTTCTACGGCATGGGTATCGACCATTATCTGGACGAAATCGATGAAGTATCGGGGCGCCTGGTGCTGCATTTCGCCGAAAACGATGGCTATTGCGATGCCGCCGCGCGAAGCAAGATTTCTGCAGCCCTCAAAGGAAATAAACACGCCGAGCTTTACGTCTACCCCAACGTCGATCATGCGTTCGCACGCGTTGGCAGCGAGCACTTCGACAAGCCGGCGGCGCTCATGGCCCATGAGCGTACCATCGCCGCGCTGAAGCGCGAGATAGGCCCACACTTCAATCTGTCCGACCTCTGGGACGAGCACGTGCGCCATGAGTTCGAGACGCGTGACGTTCCAGCTACCATGGCAACCATGGTCGCCGAACCTTATGTGAACCATATTCCGACCATGACGGGTGGTGTGGGCTACAAGCAACTGAGCCGCTTCTACCAGAATCACTTCGTCCACAGCAATCCACCAGACATGAAGCTCATTCCGCTATCCCGGACAGTCGGTGCGCTGCAGATTGTCGATGAGTTCATCATGTGCTTCACACATACCACAGAGATCGACTGGCTATTGCCGAACGTCGCACCTACCGGGAAATACGTCGAAATTCCGATGCTAGGCGTAGTGAGGTTCCGTGGTGACAAGCTCTATCATGAGCATATCTATTGGGACCAGGCGAGCCTCCTGGTACAGGTTGGTTTGCTCAACCCCGAGGGCCTCCCGGTCGCAGGGGTGATTACCGCACAGAAGCTGCTTGACGAGACGCTGCCATCGAACACCTTGATGGCCAACTGGAAAAACAGCGAGCCCGTTTAAAGGTGATAGCTGGGCCGCTATCCCCCTGGATTTTACGACTGAAATTTCTCTGCCGAGATGATCCGGTAAATCTTGCCGGATCTATCTCCCTACTCAAAGGCGAGCTGACATGACCGACTTGGCGACATCACAACTGAAAACCTACCACCCTTATATCGACGGCAGATCCTGGGCGAGTCATGGCCAGCCCGAGCAGGTTGTCATCAACCCTTACAATCAAACAGCTATCGCTCGCGTTAAATTGGCGACGGCGGAGGATATAGATAGCGCCATTGCCGCCGCTTTTGAAGCTCAGAAAGCCTGGGGCAAAACGTTGGCCAAGGAGCGAGAAGCCATCCTTTGCCGCGCTGCGGATATTATCGAGCGTCGTCGCGCGGACATCGCGAAGATTCTTATCGAGGAAGGCGGCAATGTATTCGGCAAGGCGATGTTCGAATGTGATTACATGGTCAGTACCTTCCGCATTGCCGCTGGTCAGGCACGCGATGTTCGCGGTGAGACCATGCCCGCTGATGGGCCGGGGCGCATTTCGATGTCGTTCCGGCAACCACTTGGCGTTATCGCAGGTGTTGGCCCCTTTAACGCACCATTGCTATTAAATGGCAAGAAGCTGGCACCTGCACTTGCCGCTGGTAACGCTTTCTTGCTTAAGCCAGCGCCACAGACGCCGCTCATCGGCCTGCTATTCGCTGAAATTCTAGAGGAAGCCGGCCTGCCGCCCGGTGTATTCAACGTCCTTCCGACTACTAACGAGGCGTTAGGCGACAAGTTCTTCTCCGATAAACGCGTGAAGATGGTGACCTTCACCGGCTCGGCAAAGGTTGGACAATACCTATCCGAACTCGCAGGAAAGTTTCAGAAGCGCATCGTACTGGAATTGGGCGGCAAAAGCCCCATTGTGGTTCTCCAGGATGCTGACCTTAATTACGCGGTCCGAGCGGCGGCTTTCGGCATTTTCTTCAACCAAGGCCAAGTGTGCATGGCCAACTCTCGAATTATTGTCGAAGCACCGATCTACGAGTCATTCTGTCGTGCATTCTCGGAAACAGTACGCTCGATACGTTGTGGCGATCCAACCGACCCATTAACCATCATCGGGCCATTGATCAATGCTCGCCAATGCGAGTTTATCAAAGGACAGATCGACGACGCACTGTCCAAAGGTGCGACGCTTCTGACGGGGGGTGAGTACAGCGGTAATCTGTTCCAGCCGTCGGTGCTGACGAACGTGCAGCCTTCGATGGATGTTTATAATGAAGAGACGTTTGGGCCATTGGTCTCCATTTACAAAGCCAACGACTATGAACACGCCGTCGAACTGGCCAATGACACATCCTATGGCTTGTCGTCAGGTATCGTCACGAATGACCTGCAAAAGGCCTTCGACTTCGCCCTGCGTGTGGAAGCCGGATCTGTACACATCAACGACAATTCATTCGATGATGATCCCAATGCCCCCTTTGGGGGGTTCAAGGACAGCGGCCATGGCAAGGAAAATGGTCGTTACTCAGTTCAGGACATGACTGAATTGAAATGGGTTACCCTTCAACTTGGCGAGCGCGCCTTCCCACTTTAAATGCTCCTCCTGCCTTGCCTGCTTGGGCAGGGCAGAAACTTACAGTTCTCTGCAACGTGTGCGTTAAAAACAATAAGAAGGCAGGGTATTGAACCCGCTTAACAGGCGCTCTCGAATTGAGTTCGAGATTTCGGGCACTCCCTATCTGCCATCTTGTTTTTCCCTCAAACTTACCCAGCCGTAACCGGTAAATATATAGCGGAGCAAAAGATGGTATCCCCTAACAAAAAACTGAGCGTCCTGCTATTTAGTACCCTGCTGCAAAGCACGTTCGAGGCTAATGCCTATGAGCTTTACTCTTCAGATTCCGGGGTATTGAACGCAGATGCAGAGCTGGCATTGGGCATTTTTCATAGTGGAAAAAGCTATGGTCAATCCAGTTCCACGACTGGCGGTAGCAAAGACTGGCAGGAATCCTATGCGAAATACGGGCTAAGTGGATGGATCAATTCGGGGAGCCAGGCACAGCACACGTACGGGGCGCTAAACTGGGTTTCCAGCGCTACGTTTGGCCAAGGCGATGCAGCCGGGTGGACGGATGGCACCGAGCGCACGACCAAGCTCGAAGATGCGTATCTGGGATGGAAATCCGGTGACAGCTTTTCGACCTTGGGTAAAGATGGCCTGGACGTTTCGGTAGGACGCCAGAATGTCATTATTGGCGATGGATTCCTGATTGCGGGTGATGCCCTCAACATCGGGAAGTCGTTCCTGGACGGCGCCGTGAACCGCGGAGGAGCCTATTACCTTACCGGGCGTAAAGCCTTCGATGAAACGGCGGTCGTCAAGATTGGCGGCACGCAAGGCCTGCGCAGCGATTTAATGTGGCTCAAGTCCGATAACCCAGCTCAGGGCAAGGCTGAAATCGTTGCAGGCACCTTGGAGAACGTCCAAGCGCTGGGCACGATCGGCCTTACCTACCTGAAAGTAGTAGACACTGATCCCGCTTATGATTTTGTGGATCGAGACGGTACCAGAACAGTTTCGCTCAGGGCACAAGGCAATTTAGGACATCCTGAGTTGCTACTCAGCGGGGAGTACGCCCGACAAAACCGCAATGAAGGGGATGAAAGTGCCTGGTATCTGGAGTCAGGTTGGACATTTTCCGCTCTGCCTTGGCGCCCTGCGCTAAGCTATCGCTTCAGCCGCTTCTCGGAAGGATACGACCCGCTGTTTTATGGGAACGTCAGGGCATTAGGCACCTGGTTCCAGGGTGAAGTAGCCAGCAACTACTCAGGTCCTTTCAGCACCAATGCGCGCATTCATCAGATTGGTCTGACACTCAGCCCCACTGATAGCGTAGCGTTAGGTGTACTGGGCTACCATTTTGAAACACTGAGCAAAACTGCCAGCGCCTTTGCCAATTTAGGGGGCAATGAACTGGACGTCTATGCGATGTGGCAGATCAATGCTCATCTGTCGGCGATCCCGTTGGTCGGCTTCTACAAACCTGAAAAGGATATCAACAACGGAGGTTCCCAGTTAGACAATAGCCATACTAACGTCTACGCGCAACTGCTGCTACAGGCCAAATTCTAGGGTCTGTATGAAATGTATTCCAGCGAAGACCAGGCAAGGCGAACACACGCGAGGAAGCGGAGTTTACGTATTGTAAATGAGCATTCCGAGCCTGTTTTCAACGCAGCCTGACCGAGTTGGGATGCATTTCTATTGAGCCTAATAGCAGAACCACGGGAACCCGGTACGTACCGGGCAATCGTGTATCCGCCGGGGACTCACCAAGGCACTCATTCGACGAAAAGGGGTTGCCCTTGATCACTGTTACAAAGCTCCCCTTCACCGAGCAGGTCGGCAACTGCAGCTTCTCTCATAAATGATGCCCTCTATACCCAACACCTCCCCCGTATCAGCGTAAATACCTCCACCTCTTTCACAGACGTTTTTCAGCCCTCCGTCCGCACAACAAATTCGATACCACAGCTCGTAAGGTTGGCGACGCGCCAGCGCCGCTTGCACCTCCCGCCACACATAATCAGCATCATCCGGGTGAATCAGTGAGCCGTAATTGAAGTCGTTGCTGTCCGTCAGAAGCTCAGCAGGATAGCCCGTCAGTGTCAGGCACCCAGCACTGACGAACTCCATACTCCAATCACGATTATTACGGCCTCGATAGACCAGACCCGGAATGCCGTTCAACAAGGTCGAGGCGCTTCGCTGACTGGCTTGCAAACCTGTTTCGTGACGCTTTTGAACGGTGACGTCATGAGCGGCCATATGGAAACCTTGCGTCCCACGGCTCAAGTAGACCTCCAACCAGTGCAACGCCCCAGCCCCTGGTGTAAAGCGCAGGCGTTGACGCAACGGCCGTGCAGGGTGTTCAAGCAGGCGCTGCAAGGCGGCGCTCCACCCTGCGCGATCTTCCTGGTGTACCCATTCCAGCAAGGCCCCGTGGCTAGGTTCGTCCCCCATCAGCTGTTTCCATGCGGCATTGGCGTAGCGCACGTGACCGTTGTCATCAAGCCACAGCAACGACACCGGATAACCGTCAAGCATTGTCCACTGCCCATCCAGTTCCATCAGTGACTCCTCGGTCGGTCGGGTACGGTGAAGCGGTGTACCCACGCTGCCAACTCCAGGCGCGAATGCAGCCGCAACTTCTTCAACAGACTCTTGACATAGACCTTCACCGTACCATCGCTGATACCCAACTCACGGCCGATCTGCTTATTGCTCATGCCCAAGGCAATCAGCGACAGCGTCTGCCCCTCGCGCTCGGTCAGACTGCCGTCCAACACTGGGGACTGCAACGGCTGCTCCGAGAGCAGCGTCGCTAAGCTGTCATCGAGAATGACCGCGCCCTGACCGCAGTTGCGCACATGGCACAACAAGGCGTCGGGTTCGGTTTCCTTGAGCACATAGCCATTAGCACCCAGGCGCATCGCCGTCAGCAACTCGTCGCGGTCGATAGAAGCCGTCAGCACCATGATTTTGCAGCCCAGCTGCAATTGGCGTAGCTCATCGAGTACCTGCAAGCCGCTGAGCCCGGGCATGTGCAGGTCCAGAAGGACCAGTGCCGGCGCCAGGTTAACCGCCATGGCAATGCCTTCGCGGCCACTACCCGCCTGGCCTACTACGTCAAAATCCTCGCTGGCAGCGAATAACTGTGCCAGCCCATTGCGAAATAGCGGGTGGTCGTCAATCAGCAGCAGCCGAGTGCTGTTCATCAGGGGTTCTCCTTGAGGATAAAGCGTGCGGGTGTGCAAGGCGCAGGCGCACGCGGGTGCCGTGGGGAGCTACACCTTCAAGCATTAGAGTGGCGCCGATACTAGCGGCGCGCTCACGAATGATCGCCAGGCCGAAATGATTGTCCAAGTCGGCGACAGGCCCAAGGCCTATGCCGTCATCTTCAACGCAAATGTTGATCACGCCATCGCGGGTATCACGCAGTTCAATGAGAACATGACGCCCATGGGAATGGCGCACCGCGTTGGTCAAGGCTTCACGAATGATCTGCAGCAACTGCAGTTCGGTTTCCGGACTGAGCGCGCCATCGGCCAGGCGGTTGTCCAGTTCGAATGCGATGATGCAGCGTCGCGAGAACTCGGCTACCGAGTCGACAAGGGCCTGGCGCAGCGTGCGGCCGTCCATGGTCAAACGAGCGCTGGTAATCAATTCACGTACCTGACGTTGCAGGTGACTGAGGCCACCGCGCAATTCGCCGAGCGTAGCCTCGGCCTGGCTGCGGTCGTGCAGGCGGCCATGCAGCAACGTGACCTGAAATGATAGGTAAGCCAATTGCTGGGCCACCGAGTCGTGTAGCTCGCGGGCCAGTGCGCCCTGCTGGAAGTGCGCCGCACGGTGCTGCTGTGCACGCAAGTAACGCACGAGTTGCACCCCGCTGCTCAAGCCGGGTGCAATCTCAGCCAGTAGCCCGAGCAATGGCCGGCCCGGTGCTGCAGGTGTGTCTACCAGCAACTGGGCGTTGGCGTCGGCAGGTAAACGCAGTACTTGGCGCCGCACACCCTGCGCAAGGCAGCCACCGCAGGTGGTCAGCCCCGCCGCTACGTCGCGCTGGCGCCAAAGGCAGGTGGCCGCCAGCGGGCAATGGCGAACCATGTCCCGCCGGGCCACGCTGATTTCCTCGCCGCCCAGCACCAGCGCGCACTGGTGCACGCCAGGCAATGATTCGAGCTGCGCCACTAGGCCCGACAACGCCTCATCTCCCAAGCACGCCGCGACCGGCAATTGCGCGACGGTCTGGCGTATCCGCGTCAGCCCCTGCTCCCAGTCATGCCCTGTTCGCCAACTCCACCAATGGCTTAGCAGCTTGCGCGCGTTCAGTTCCATCCTCCCTTTCCCTTGTTTGCGGCACTGCCTATCAGGCAGCAAATTTCATGCCTCGTGCCTGGGCGTCTATCCCTCTACCCCCAAGGGGGTATCTCCAAGACGGCATTGATCAAAAATTCCCTAGGGGAAATTATCTTCCCCAACAGGAAAAAGTTCCTTGGAGGCAGCATGACACCCGCACCCCACCATTACACCGGCAGCGTGCCACGCTACACGCCCTTGGTGCCCTGCACCGGGGCAGTGCAGCACCTCATCGTGGCGCAATGCAGCGGCGCAGCGGCTGAACTGGCCGCGCAACTGCCCAGCGCCTTGCTGCTTGAAGGCAGCGCGACGGGCGTCGAACCGCAACTGGCCGAGCACTTGCGCCACAGCCATGTTGGCAGCCACCTGTACCTGATCGGCGAAGAGGCCTTCATCTGGCACCTGCATGCCCTTGCCCGCAGCGCGGGCCTTGGCGCAGAGGAAATCAGCGCCTGGGCAGATCCCACAGGCCTGCGCCGGCTGTACTGCGTGCATTGCGCCACGCTGCAGGAGGCTGAGCCCACCGTCCAGCTGATCTGCCAGCACTGCAGCGTGCGCCTGGCCGTGCGCGAGCACTTTTCCCGGCGGCTAGGCGCCTACATGGCCGTGTGCGCAGACGCCGACCAACCGTTCGCCGAGGCTCGCACGTGAGCGCCTGGATGGCCGTACGGGTCAGCGCTGCCCGACTGCTGACGCCCCTGATCCGCGAGCTTACCCTGAGCCCCATCAGCGGCACCCTGCCGGCGTTCTCGGCGGGTAGCCATGTCCAAGTGCAACTGCAAGTTGGCTCGCATAGTGTGCGTAATGCCTACTCGCTGACCGGCGACCCTGCCGAGCAGCACCACTACCGCATTGCCGTGCGCCTGGAAGCGGATTCGCGCGGCGGCTCGCAGTACATCCATCAGCAACTTGCAGTGGGCGATGAACTGAACATCAGCGCCCCCGCCAACCTGTTCGCCCTGCATGCACCGGCGCGCCATCACCTGCTGATCGCTGGCGGTATCGGCATCACCCCGTTCATGGCCTACGTTGCCGCCCTCCAAGCACGCGACGCCTCTTTCGAGCTGCATTTCGCCTACCGCGGCGGGCTCAGCGATGCCTACCTGGCGCCGCTGCGACAAGCCCTGGGCCAACGCCTGCACGGCTACGACGCAAGCCTGGGCCAGCGCCTGGACCTGGCCCGGCTGCTGGCAAGCCAACCCCTGGGCAGTCACTTGTACACCTGCGGCCCGCAACGCCTGCTCGACGCGGTGCGCGAGCAGGCCCAGCGGCTGGGCTGGCCACGCGCCAGGGTGCACTGGGAAGCCTTCAGCAGCGCCGCGCCCGGCCAGCCGTTCGCCGTGTACCTGGCGCGCAGCAACCGCCACCTGCAGGTGGCTGGCGAGCAAAGCCTGCTCGAAGCCCTGGAGGCCGCCGGGCTGGACATTCCCAACCTGTGCCGCGGCGGCGTCTGCGGCCAATGCGTCACCCGCCACCTGGGCGGTGACGTGGAACACCGCGACCTGTACCTGGCCTGCGACGAGCAGGTGCATTCACTCATGCCCTGCGTCTCGCGCGGCTGCGGCAAGCCCCTGGTACTGGACCTTTAAGGACACCTGCACATGACCATGCACTTCAATGCCCCGCATCGTTACCACCCGCCGTTCAACTTCCGCAACAGCCGCCAGGCCATCGAGCGCTTCCCGTTCCCCTTCACCGAGGACAGTTACCTGTACTCGGTGAACATCGAGCCCGCCCAGGCCGGCCAGCCCGGCACCATCCACGAACACTGGTTCGACATCGACGAACACTACCAGGCAGAAATGGCCGAGCGCGCCCGAGTGCTGGCGGCCGACCCCACGCGCTGCCTAGTGATGCCGCACATGCAGGAGGCGGCCTGGGACACCCTGCAACTGCTGATGGAGCACCTGGCCGAGGACTACCCGCAGTGGTTCAACCTGAACCGCGACGGCAAACGCTGGCACTGGCGCAACCAGGCCCTGGGCATCGAACAGCACTTCACCTTCGGCGATGCCGGCAGTTTGCCTTGCCCGCCGCTGGAATACATCGGCCGCCAGGTGCAAGGCGACTTCGCCCTGCTCGACCAGCGCGACAACGACCTGTACATGGACGCCGGCCTCGTCACCTGCCCGGCCGACTGGTCGCTGGCCTTCGACGCCGGCATGAGTTTCAAGCAGTGGCACGCGCCAGTGCCGATGGCCCACCAGATGGGCATCTTCGACCGCGCGCTGAAGTACCTGCTGAACGTGCAGGTGGGCCACCCGGTGCGCCGGCTCAACTGGACCCTGACCATCAACCCGCGCCTGGACTCTTCCCCTGAAACCTACCACCAATGGGGTGCCGACCGCGGCACCGTGACCGCCGACAACGCCGGGCGCCTGGTGCACCTGCGCGTCGAACTGCAGCACATGTCCAGGCTTGCGCGCAGCCACGCCATGCTGTTCAGCATCCGCACCTACCTGATCAGCCTCGACGAACTGGCAACCCAGCCCGGCTGGGGCTGCCGCCTGCACAGGGTGCTGCGCGACCTGCCCGATGCAATCGCCGACTACAAGGGCATGACCCGCTACCGCCAGGCACTGGTGCAGTGGCTCAGCCAATTCGATCCCCTGGCCTGAACGCCTTCCCCCTCTCACAAGGACTTCTGACATGACCCATTCATGGCGCATTTCCGCCCTCGCCGACCGTCACCGTGCCCTGGGCTCGCAGCTGCAGGACTGGAACGGCATGGGCACCGCCTGGACCTACGACACGGCCCTGGCCGACCACCACGAAGCCATCCGCACCCGCGCAGGGCTGATGGACGTTTCGGGCCTGAAGAAGGTGCACTACGTGGGCCCCCACGCCGAAAGCCTGTTGCAGTGGGCCACCACCCGCGACATCGCCAAGCTGTACCCGGGCAAGTCGGTGTACGCCAGCATGCTCGACGAAGGCGGCAAGTTCGTCGACGACTGCATCGTCTACCGCATCGGGCCCAACGCCTTCATGGTGGTGCACGGCGCCGGGCTTGGCCACGAGATGCTGGTGCGCTCGGCCCAGGGCCGCCAGGTGGCGGTGCTGTTCGACGACGACCTGCATGACCTGTCGCTGCAGGGGCCGCTGGCCGTGGATTTCCTCGCCGAGTACGTGCCCGGCATTCGCCAGCTGCCGTATTTCCACCACCTGCAAACCAGGCTGTTCGAGCGCCCTGTGATGATCTCGCGCACCGGCTACACCGGCGAGCGCGGCTACGAGATCTTCTGCAAGGCCGCCGACGCACCGTTCCTGTGGGACAGCATCCTTGCACAGGGCGCCGGCATGGGCATCATCCCCTGCGCCTTCACCGCCCTGGACTGGTTGCGGGTGGAAAGTTCGCTGATGTTCTTCCCCTACGACAACTCGCAAATGTACCCCTTCGCCGACGACAAGGCCGGCGACACCCTGTGGGAGTTGGGCCTGGACTTCACCGTGTCGCCGGACAAGCGTGATTTTCGTGGCGCCGACGAGCACTTCCGCCTGCGCGGCCAGGAGCGCATCAAGATCGCCGGCGTGCTGCTGGACGGTGCCCGCGCCGCCGACGCCGGCGACACCCTGTGGGTGGGCGACCGCCAGGTGGGCACCATCACCTGCGGCATGTACTCACGCCTGACCCACCGTTCCATGGCCATTGCCCGTATCGCGCCCGCCTACGCCGAACCCGGCGTCGCCCTGCAGGTGCGCGGCAGTGTGGAGACCAGCGCCAGCACCCACGCACTGCCGTTCGACGACCCGCAGAAAAGCAAACGCACGGCGAAGAACTGAGGAGCCCGGCATGCACCCGAACCCTGAACACTACATTCTCAAGATCAGCTGCCCGGCCACTTCCGGCATCGTCGCCAGCGTCAGCACCTGGCTGGCCAGCCAGGGCTGCTACATCAGCGAACTGGCGCAGTTCGACGACGACCACACCGGCCAGTTCTTCATGCGCCTGGTGTTTCGCTTCAACCCCGGCGTCGATGGCCAGCTGGCGCCCCTGCGCCAGGGCCTGACCGACCTTGCCGGTGACTTCCAGCTGCAGTGGCAGCTGTTTTCCAGCAGCCAGCCCACCCGCGTGCTGCTGATGGTGAGCAAGTTCGACCATTGCCTCACCGACCTGCTGTACCGGCACCGCAAGGGCGAGATGGACATGCACATCACCGCCGTGGTCTCCAACCACCTGGACCTGCGGCCCATGGCCGAGCGCGAGGGCATCCGCTTCATCTACCTGCCGGTGACCAGGGACAACAAGGCCAGCCAGGAAGCCGAGCTGCTGCGCATCGTGCAGGAGACCGGCACCGAGCTTGTGGTGCTGGCGCGCTACATGCAGATCCTCAGCGATGAGCTGTGCCGTGAACTGAGCGGGCGGGCCATCAACATCCACCACTCGTTCCTACCCGGTTTCAAGGGTGCCAAACCGTACCACCAGGCGTACGAGCGCGGGGTGAAGCTGATTGGCGCCACCGCCCACTACGTGACTTCGGACCTGGACGAGGGCCCCATCATCGAGCAGGAGATCCAGCGCGTCGACCACACCTACCTGCCCGAGCACTTGGTGGCCGTGGGCCGCGACACCGAGACCGTAGCCCTTTCCAAGGCGCTGAAATACCACCTGGAGCACCGGGTGTTCATCAACCACGACAAGACCGTGATCTTTTCCTGACCCTGACCAGCGAGAGCCAAGACCATGACCCTACGTGTGGCAATCATCGGCGCCGGCCCCTGCGGCCTGGCGCAACTGCGCGCCTTCCAGTCCGCCCGCGACCAGGGCGCCGCCATCCCCGAACTGGTGTGCTTCGAGAAGCAGCGCGACTGGGGCGGCATGTGGAATTACACCTGGCGCACCGGCCTGGACGAACACGGCGAGCCGGTGCACGGCAGCATGTACCGCTACCTGTGGTCCAACGGCCCGAAAGAGTGCCTGGAGTTCGCCGACTACAGCTTCGAGGAGCACTTCGGCCGCGCCATCGGTTCGTACCCGCCGCGCGAGGTGCTGTGGGACTACATCAAGGGCCGCGTGGAAAAGGCCGGGGTGCGCGACTACATCCGCTTCAGCCACGTGGTGCGCCACGTGAGCTATGACGAGGCCAGCCAGCAATTCAGCGTCACCGTGCATGACCACGGCCAGGACCGCGTGTACAGCGAGGCCTTCGACTACGTGATCACCGCCTCCGGGCATTTCTCCACGCCCTCGGTGCCCCATTTCGAAGGCTTCGAGCGCTTCGGCGGGCGCATTCTTCACGCCCACGATTTTCGTGATGCGCTGGAGTTCAAGGGCAAGGACCTGCTGATCATCGGCAGCAGCTACTCGGCCGAGGACATCGGCTCGCAGTGCTACAAATACGGCGCGCGCAGCATCACCAGCTGCTACCGCAGCGCGCCCATGGGCTACGCCTGGCCGGACAACTGGGAAGAAAAGCCGCTGCTCAAGCGCGTGGAGGGCAACCGTGCCTGGTTCATCGATGGCAGCCACAAGCACATCGACGCAATCATTCTGTGCACCGGCTACAAGCACCATTTCCCGTTCCTGCCCGATGCGCTGTGCCTCAAGACCGACAACCGCCTGTGGCCGCGCAACCTCTACCAGGGCATTTTCTGGGAGGCCAACCCGCGCCTGCTGTACCTGGGCATGCAGGACCAGTGGTACTCGTTCAACATGTTCGATGCCCAGGCCTGGTATGCCCGCGACGTGATCCTGGGGCGCATCGCCCTGCCCGCGCCGGCCGCCATGCATGCCCACGGCGCCGCCTGGCACCAGCGCGAGCAGGCGCTGGAAACCGCCCAGCAGATGTTCGAGTTCCAGGGCGCCTACATCCAGCAGTTGGTGCAGGCCACCGATTACCCGGACTTCGACATTGCCGCGGTCAACCAGACGTTCCTGCACTGGAAGCACGACAAGGCCCGCGACATCATGGGCTACCGCGACAAATCCTACCGCTCGCTGATGACCGGCACCCAGTCGCCGCCCCATCACACGCCATGGCTGCTGGCGCTGGACGACTCCATGGCCGCCTACCTGGGCGAGCCGGCCGCGCCCATCAAGTCGGTGGGCTGAAACCATGAACGCACCGATCATCTCACGCCCCCGCGAGCCGGGGCTGTTCGCCCGGGCACCGAACCTGGAACGCTACCGGGTGGCGGCCGGCGGCCTGACGCTGGTGGCGTTGCAGGCCGGCGACACTTTGCAAATCATTGACCTTGAAGGCTTGCAGGCCTGCGAGTTGCTGGTGATCGATGGCCAGGGCCGCGATGCCCTGGCCCAGTGGGCCTTGGCCAGCGCCCCGGCCGGTGCCTTCATTCACCCGCGCCTGGCCGACGGCAGCCCTCAAGCCCGGCGCCTGCTGGCGGCCTTGCACAAACGCGGGATGGCCCCCGGGCAGCTGCCGGCCGCCGCGCAATTGTGGGCGGCGCAAACCCCGGCCGGGTTCAGCCGCCAGTTCATCGCCAGCGACGCGCTGCTGGTGCTGGTGGGCGCGCCGGCGCAGGCCACAAGCGTCGCGCAGCAACTGCGCGGCAGCGAACTGCGCCTGTGCATCGAGCGCGCGGCTCAGCCGCTGCTGTGGGTGCCGCCGCTGCCCGAGCCGCTGGGCGAGGTGCTGGACGAGTTCACCCTGCGCCCCGGCACCGCGCACAGCTACACCCTGCAAAAAGGCCAGTACCTGCAGGTGCTGGACGTGGCCGGCCGGCAGTGTTCGGACATGGTCGCCCTGGACCGTCGCGCCCTGGACCGCGGGCAGTTGCTGGACCTGGACCAGACCGTCACGCGCACCCTCAACGGCACCGCCTACCCTGCGCCGGGGCTGTTCTCGCGGTTCTTCGACCGGCACATGCAGCCCATGCTGCAGGTAGTACAGGACACCGTGGGCCGCCACGACGCCTTCGCCCTGGCGTGCGCCGCGCGCTATTACGAAAGCCAGGGCTATTTCGGGCACGACAACTGCAGCGACAACCTCAGCGCGGTACTGCGGCCGTTCGGCGTGGAAGCGCAGCCGTGGCCGGCGATCAATTTTTTCTACAACACCCACATCGACGCCCACCAGCAGCTGACACTGGACGAGCCGTGGTCGCGGCCCGGCGACTTCGTGCTGCTGCGCGCCATGACCGACCTGGTGTGCGCCAGCACCTCGTGCCCCGATGACATCGACCCGGCCAATGGCTGGAACCCCACGGACATTCATGTTCGCGTCTACAGCGACAAGGAGCGCTTCTCTATCGCCATGGCCAGCCGACCCACTGCCGACGCCGACCCCGTGATGACCCGCGAATCGGCCTTCCACCCGCGCACCAGCGCCCTCACCCGCCAGTTCAGCGACTACCGCAGCTGGTGGCAGCCGCTGCGCTACGACGGCTTCGGCGCCATCGACGAGTACTACGGCTGCCGCGAGCGGGTGGCGGTCATGGACCTTACCGCGCTGCGCAAATTCGAGATCATCGGCCCCGACGCCGAAGCCCTGCTGCAGTACTGCCTGCCCCGCGACGTGCGGCGCCTGGCCATCGGCCAGGTGGTGTATTCGGCGCTGTGCCACGAACACGGCGGCATGCTCGACGACGGCACCCTGCTGCGCCTGGGCCAGGACAATTTCCGCTGGATAGGCGGCGACGACTACGCCGGCACCTGGCTGCGCGAGCAGGCCCAGCGCCTGGGCATGAAGGTGTGGGTGAAAAGCGCCAGCGAGACCATCCATAACCTCTCGGTGCAAGGCCCGCGCAGCCGTGAGCTGCTGCGCCAGATGGTCTGGACCCCAGGCACCCAGCCCGCCCTGAAAGACCTGGGCTGGTTCCGCTTCCTGGTCGGGCGCCTGGATGACCATGATGGCTGTCCATTGATGGTCTCGCGCACCGGCTACACCGGCGAGCTGGGCTATGAACTGTGGTGCCAGCCCGAGCACGCGCTGCAGGTGTGGGACCGCCTCTGGCAACTTGGCGCGCCATTGGGGCTGGTACCCCTAGGCCTGGAGGCGCTGGACATGCTGCGCATCGAGGCCGGGCTGATTTTCGCCGGCTTTGAATTCTGCGACCAGACCGACCCGTTCGAGGCCGGCATCGGCTTCAGCGTGCCGCTGAACAGCAAGACCGACGATTTCATCGGCCGCGACGCCCTGCTGCGCCGCAGCGCCCACCCTACACACAAGCTGGTCGGGCTGCTGATTGATGGCAACGAGAGCGCCCACCATGGCGACCCGGTGTTCCACGGTCGCGCCCAGGTGGGGGTGGTCACCAGCGCCTGCCGCTCCCCGCTGCTGGGCCGCTGCATTGCCCTGTGCCGGGTGGACGTGGGCTATACCGCGCCGGGCCAGGCGCTGCAGGTGGGCAAGCTGGACGGTTTGCAGAAGCGCCTGGATGCGCAGGTCACTGCACCGGTCTTCTACGACCCGGAGAAACAGCGGGTACGCGCCTGACTCACTTTTCCCGGCACCCTTTGCTAACTGCCCTCACTCAACCACTTACGGGATCATCACCATGGAAGCGACAACGTTCCAAGACGTGCCGCAAGCCGACCAGACGGTCGGCAGCCTGCAGCGCAAGATTGATTGGCGAGGAGCCTTCTGGGTGGCCAGCGGCGTACCGGCGCTGGTGCTATTTTCCATCGGCGCCATTGCCGCCACCGTGGGCAAGCCGGCCTGGATCGTGTGGATCGTGTCCATCCTGTTTGGCTTTATCCAGGCTTTCACCTACGCTGAGATCGCCGGGCTGTTCCCCCACAAGTCCGGTGGCGCCTCGGTGTACGGTGCGGTGGCCTGGGTGCGCTACAGCAAGCTGATCGCACCGGTGTCGGTGTGGTGCAACTGGCTGGCCTGGAGCCCGGTGCTGTCCATCGGCTCGGGCCTGGCGGCGGGGTATATCCTCACCGCCCTGTTCGCCCCCGACGCCGCCATCAATACCTGGCAACTGACGCTGGTGAACCTTGACTGGGTCAAGACTGGCTTATCGTTGCGGATCAACGCCACCTTCCTGATCGGTGCGGTGGTTCTGCTGGCGGTGTTCGCCGTGCAGCACGGCGGCATCCTGCGCTCGGCGCGCCTGACCCTGGTGCTGGGCCTCACGTCGCTGATCCCGTTGCTACTGGTGGGCGTGGTGCCGCTGGTCACCGGCGACGCCACCCAGGCCAACTTCCTGCCGCTGTTCCCGCTGGCCCATGACGCAGCCGGCAACGTGGTGGATGGCGCCTGGGACCTGTCGGGCTGGTCGCTGATGGCCGGCGGGCTGTTCATGGCCGCTTGGTCCACCTACGGTTTCGAGACGGCGGTATGCTACACCCGTGAGTTCAAGGACCCCAAGCGCGACACCTTCAAGGCGATATTCTACGCCGGCCTGCTGTGCATACTGGTGTTCACCCTGGTGCCCATGGCATTCCAGGGCAGTCTTGGCCTGGGCCAGTTGGTGACGCCGGCAGTGCTGGACGCCAGCGGCGCGGTGGTGACCCCGGCTGTGTACAGCGGCCTGCTTTCGCCAGCCATCTACAGCGGCATGGGCGTGGGCCAGGCCATGGCCGACAGCCTGGGCGGCGGCAAGCTGGTGGCCAACGTGGTGCTGATCATGCTGGTGCTGGCGACGCTTCTGGCGATCATGACCTCCATGTCCGGCTCCTCGCGTACTCTCTACCAAGCCTCGGTGGACGGCTGGCTGCCGCGCTACCTGGGGCATACCAATGAACATGGCGCGCCCACCGCGGCCATGTGGACGGACCTGGGCTTCAACCTGCTGTTGTTGCTGATGTCCGATTACGTGTTCGTGCTAGCGGCTTCCAACGTCAGCTACATCATCTTCAACTTCCTCAACCTCAACGCCGGCTGGATTCACCGCCTCGACCGCCCCACCTGGTCGCGCCCCTACAAGGCCCCGGCGCTTTTGCTGGGCATGGGCGCGCTGCTGAGCTTCGTCAACCTGGCGTGCATGGGCCTGGGCGCCGACATCTGGGGCAGCGGCACCTTGTTCACCGGCGTGCTGCTGGCGCTGCTGATCGTGCCGGTGTTCCTGTTCCGCCATTACGTGCAGGACAAGGGCCGGTTCCCGGCAGCCATGCTCAGCGACCTGCACCTGCAGGCCGACGACAGCGTGCGCCGCGCCGGGGTTCTGCCCTACGTGACGCTGATCGCCGGGGTACTGGTGGTTTACGCCTGCCACCGTTTGGTGGCATAACCTCACACGCTTCGGGGAGCCTGGCTCCCCCTTTTTTCCTCCTGCCAAGGAACACCCCATGAACAGTTCCCTGAAAATGGCCCGGGACATCGACGGCAAGGCCATGGCCGCCATCGTCCTCGACGAAGTCGCCGCCCAGGTGCGCGAACTGGCCGCGCAAGGTATTCAACCGGCCCTGGCCGTGGTGCTGGTGGGCGACGACCCGGCCAGCCACGTGTACGTGCGCAACAAGATCCTGCGCGCCGGCGAGGTGGGCATCCGCTCGGTGGAGCGCCGCCTGCCGGCCGAATGCAGCGAGGCGCAGCTGCTGGCGGTAATCGCCGAACTCAACGCCGACCCCACCGTGCACGGCATCCTGGTGCAACTGCCGGTGCCGGCGCACATCAACGAACAAGCGGTGATCCACGCCATCGACCCGCGCAAGGACGTCGACGGTTTTCACCGCGAGAACGTCGGCGGCCTGGTGCAAGGCCATGAAGTGCTGACACCCTGCACCCCCAGCGGCTGCATGCGCCTGCTGGAGCAGACCTGCGGCGACCTCAGCGGCAAGCACGCGGTGGTCATCGGCCGCTCCAACATCGTCGGCAAGCCCATGGCCACCCTGTTGCTGCAGGCGCACTGCTCGGTGAGCATCGTCCACTCGCGCAGCGTTGACGCCCCTGCCCTGTGCCGCCTGGCCGACATCGTGGTAGCCGCCGTGGGCAAGCCGCGCATGATCGACGCCAGTTGGTTGAAACCGGGCGCGGTGGTCATCGACGTCGGCATCAACCGCATCGACACCCCGCAGGGGCCGCGCCTGGTGGGCGATGTCGACTACGACAGCGCGCGCCTGGTGGCCAGCGCCATCACCCCGGTGCCGGGTGGCGTGGGGCCGATGACCATTGCCTACCTGCTGAAAAACACGGTGGAGGCTGCCAGACGATGAACCAGCCGGGGCATGGGGATTACGCCAGCTACATCGGAGGTGGCCTTGCCTGCTTTCCCGGAATTGATACGCGACCTGGCCGCCGGGCTGAGCTTAGCGAGCCGAGAATAGCCCCCTTAACGCAAGCCGCATGAGATCGCCTGCCGATACCGCACCAGTCAACGTCAGCGCAGGGGCATAGGCAATTTCGTGCAGCAGAGCCCCTACCACGGCACTGTCCTGCGCCATGGCTGGAAAACGCCCCAGCAAGTAGTCACCCAGGGTTGTCCAGTAACCTAGCAGCATCGCCGCCTGTCGCTCACGGGCTTGCGTACCCGGCCGTGACAGCTGCGCGTGCTCAAGGATAGTCAAAGACCAGTTACCATCGCTGGAGCGCTGATCCGCCCACTGTGCCAGCAACTCGGTAATCGCGTGAATGTCCGGGGCATTATCCAGGTCGCGTATTAGCGTTTCCAGACTCTGGGACCCTTCGATCGCCAGTACCCCAAGGAAAATCGACTCCTTGTCCGGGAAGTTCGAATAGACCGCGCCTTTGCTGTAACCCGCCGCATCGGCGATTCTCTCGACGGAAGTCGCGGCATAACCATCGCGTTTGAACAGCTCACGTGCAGCCTCCAGCAATTGTCTGCGGGTTTGCACCTGGCGCTCGCCGCGGCTCAGCCTCGTCATGGAGTGTACTCATACTTAAGTAGGTGGTAGGCCATCAGGATACCGGATAGTATTCAGATACTCATAGTATTTGAATTTATCCCACTCCATGCGGTAGTGAAGAACTCGGGAGATTGACCATGTCGCTTGACGGTAAAACGATTCTGATTATTGGCGGTAGTTCGGGCATTGGCTTCGCGACTGCGCAGCGGGCCGCTAAGGCGGGGGCCCGATTGATCATTGCAGGGCGTGATCCGCAACGTCTGGAAAATGCCGTTGCCGCGCTACGCGAAGCGGGTGCAGAGGTCACGGGCAGCGAACTGAATGCCGCAGACGCCAACGTGTGGGCCCGCTTCTGCGACACCCTGGAGCCCGTCCACCATGTCATTTCGATGGTTGGGGGCGCAATGGGCGGCGGGTTCATGGTGAATGACGACGCAGTGCTTCGCGAGGCTATCGACGGGAAGTTCTTCAATGCACTGCACATCTGCAAATCGGTTGCTGCCAAGGTTATCGACGGTGGCAGCATCACCTTGACCGCAGGTGCGGGTGGCCGCCCCCATAGCGCGTCGGGGGCCTTTATCGGCAATGCGGCCATCAGCTTGCTCGTTCAAGGCCTTGCGGTAGAACTGGCACCGCGCCTGCGAGTCAATGCCATCGCCCCAACCTGGATGGACACGCCCCTGTGGCGCAACGTACCGCGAGCGGATATCGAACGTACCAAGGCGCATTTTGCAGGCATCATCCCCTTGGGCCGCACCGCAGAGCCAGGGGATATCGCCGATGCCTATGTGTTTGCCATGAACAACCGCTTCCTGACCGGTCAAACGCTTGTGCTGGATGGGGGCTTGGGCCTGGTAGCCTGAGCGCTGCATCAAAGTGGTATTACGCCCACCTCTAAACGGTTACGCACGTCGCCTCCATTCTTCACCGTTTCGGTGCCCGGCACCTTTGGCACAACGCTGTACTTTCGCCCGATAGGTTGACACAGCCGACCGGACTGTTGCTGTGCAGTCCGGTCGTGACGTCAGCCACAAAAATAATCCAGTAGCCTTTCCACGTCTGTCGCCTTGGTTGATTACTTGTCCAGCAAGCGGCGGGAACGCTCGCTCGCTGCCGATTGCTGAAAACTCTGGCCGGCGCGCGGATTCCACTGCACGCCAGACCGGGCGACGACATCTGGCTTTAGTTGCTGATGTTCGTCATAGTCCTGGTGAGGATGAAAATACAGCGGTTCAACACTGTCGAGTTGGACCAGGTAAGCCGCGTAGTCGGTCAGGTACTGCGTGCGCTGCTGTTCGGACACACGCCCAGGCATCCAGGCGGCGAAAGGGGGCAAAACGGTGAAACCGGTATACGCCAAAATGCCGTTATGAATAGGCCAAAGCACATGATGCAGGTCGCCGTCGATGCCGTTTGGGGTGTAAAGCGTGCCCGCAGTGCCCGTGGTGATGCACAGCATGGCCCGCTTGCCGCGTAAATGACCAGAGTCGTACTTGCGTCCGGCCGAGTATGCAAACCCCCGGGCCATGACGCGATCCACCCAGCCCTTGAGTATCGCCGGCATCGAGAACCACCAAATGGGGAACTGCAAGATCACAAGGTCTGCCTGCATCAGCTTGGCCTGCTCCAGCCGCACGTCTTCGGTTACTGTGGCATGGGCCTGGGCGTACTCCTGTTCGAGGGACAGGTCCAGATATGCCGCATCGGCACGTTCGGCAGCGAAATCGCCGGCGTCGAGCGCCGCTTTCCAACCCAATGCGTATAAGTCGCTTACCTGCACGTCATGGCCGAGCCCGCGCAGTGTGCTTACTGCGGTATCCTTGAGCGCACCGTTGAATGAGCTCGGTTCGGGATGAGCATGCACAATAAGGGTGTTCATGGTTGTGGCTTCCTGTACTAGCGGCCCGGCCAAAAGGTGGCGGGGGCAGTGGTCACGTCGATTCTGTTACGCAAGCGCTCCCTGGACAACTCATTACTTCTAAGGTCATAACGGAGAAAAACTACGCCATGAGAGCGGATACACCGCTGAAAGCCGTCGCCTGCTTCGACGCGGTCATGCGTGCTGGCAGCCTGGTCGAGGCTGCTCGTTACCTATACCTGACCCCTGGCGCAGTAGGGCAACAAATCCGCAAACTCGAGGCATGGCTAGGCACCCCACTATTTATTCGCAGTGTGCGCCACCTTCAACCCACTGCTGCGGCCAAACGTTACTGGGAACAGGTGCGCCCCGCCCTTGAACAGTTGGACAATACGCACGCGCAACTGTTGGCAACGGACAACTCGGTACGGCTTACGTTTCCGCCTGCCTTCGCTACCACCTGGTTCGCTCGGCGCATGCCCTACCTGACGCGCCAGCACCCGCAATTGAGCTTGCACCTGAACGCGTCCACCGAACAGGTGGACCTTGAGCACGCACCGTTCGATCTGGCGGTAAGGCACTTCGACGGCAAGGCGAGTAATGTCGCCGCTGCCCTATTGCTTTCAGATGAGGTTCGGGTCTACGCCAGTCCCTCCTACTTGGCCAGCCTGGGCGCCAGCGGCCTGAGGGCGGCCACGCTGCTGTCCACGACGTCCCACGCTTACTGGCCACGATGGCTTGCCCTGAGCGGGCAGTCTAGTGCGGTGCGGGGTAGCACCTTGCAGTTCGACCAGTCGGAGCTTGCCATTGATGCGGCACGACGCAAACAGGGGCTGGTGCTGACCAGCCCATGGCTGGTAGAGGATGACGTCGAGCAACACCGCCTGGTACAGGTATTCGAGCCAGCACTGGCCACGGGCAAGGGTTACTACTTGGTGCAATCCCAGAACATCGCGTCTGACGGCCCGGTGGAAATCTTCCGCCAATGGCTCTGTGCCCAGGCCGCCTGCTGTTCACTGGCGGACGCCCCCGGTCACCAGGCACGGGCGCAAGATTGACGAGACAAATTGTCGCGCCTATGATCGCCGCGCATCAGCTCGGTGGATGGCACGCAATGCCGTCCACTGAGTTATTTTTTGCCAAGAGTATGAGAACGCTCTCTACAGCCCTATCAAGGGCGATTTTTTTCAGTGCAAATGAGAACGTTATCATAATCAGCAGCTTCCACTGCAGCGAAAAAACAATAGCACCGCCTTGCAAAGGATCCGTGAATGAACCGAAGAGAAGCCTTGTTTTCCCTGGGCACCATTGCCGCGTCGCTGGCCGTAGCCCCCAGCCTGCGCGCCACAGAACTCAACGATGTGCCCGAGCAAACCCAGCTCAACGCCGACCACCTGCCCCGCCCTGCCGTGCGCACCGGCGGCTTCCTGGTGCTGACCGCCACCGAGCAGAAAACCCTCGGCGCCGTCTACGATCGCCTGCTGCCTGCTGACGAGCACGGTCCCTCGGCAACCGAAGCGGGTTGCCTGGTGTTCATCGACAGCCAACTGGCCGGCACCTATGGCGCAGGCAAGGCGTTGTACCTGGATGGCCCTATCCGCCCGGACAACGAACGCATGCTGATGGGCAGCCCGCAGTTCCTGGCCACACCCCTGGCGCGCTACCGCACCGGGCTGGCGGCGCTGGATGCCTATGCGCAAAAGGTGCATGGCAAGGCCTTCGCGCAGCTCACCGCCGAGCAGATCGACGCCTTCCTCACCGAACTGGAAGCAGGTCGCATCAGCCTGGGCCAGGACATCGACAGCAAGGGCTTCTTTGAACTGCTTCTGCAAAACGTGCGCGAAGGCTACCTGGCCGACCCCCTGTATGGCGGCAACCGCAACATGGCGGGCTGGAAAATGATCGGTTTCCCCGGCGCGCGCTACGACTACCGCCCCTATATAGACCGTCGTGGCGAAAACCTGCGACTGCTGCCCGTCAGCCTGATCCCGGCCGACTGAGCCCCAAGGAGTATTGAATGAGTAATGCACGTGCAAGGGCCGATGTGGTGATTTGCGGCCTGGGCTGGGCAGGCTCGGTGATGGCCGAGGAACTGACCCGCGCCGGGCTGAATGTAGTGGCTATCGAACGGGGCGCCTGGCGCGACACCTCCACGGACTTTCCGCCCGCCGTGGACGCCGATGAGCTGCGCTGGACCACCCGCCGGGAGATGCTGCAACCCATGAGCGTGGAGACCACCACCTTCCGCAACCGCCTGGACCAACAGGCTGCGCCTGTGCGCAGCTGGTCGGCATTCCAGTATGGCTGGAACGTGGGTGGCGCTGGCGCGCACTGGGCCGGCATGTCGTGGCGCTTCACACCGTGGGATTTCCAGGTGGCCACGCAAACCCGCGAGCGCTACGGCGCAGCCAAAATGAAAGGCCTGCAACTGCAAGACTGGGGCGTGACCTACGATGACATGGCTCCTTACTACGACCGCTTCGAGCGCATCGCGGGCACTTCCGGCATTGCGGGCAACATCAACGGCAAGATCATGCCCGGTGGCAACCCTTTCGAAGGGCCGCGCTCGCGTGAATACCCCACCCCGCCGCTGAAAGACACCCACTGGATGCGGACCTTCCGTGATGCCTCCACGCGCATGGGTCATCACCCGTTCACCATCCCTGCGGGCAACATCTCCCAGTCCTTCGTCAACCCGCTGGGCGTCACCATGGGGCCCTGCACCTACTGCGGCTTCTGCGACTTCCATGGGTGCGGCAACTTCTCCAAATCCTCGCCACAGGCGTGCATCCTGCCAGCGCTGATGCGCCGCCCCAACTTCACCCTGCTCACCGAGACCGAAGTGCTGCACGCCGTGAAGCACGACGACGGCAAAACCGTGAAAGGCGTGAAGTTCATCACCAAAGAGGGCGTGGAAGGATTCCAGCCGGCGGACGTGGTGTGCATCACCGCCTACCAGATGGACAATGTGCGCCTGATGCTGCTGTCCAAGGTGGGCCAGCAGTACGATCCGGTGACCGGGCGCGGCACCATCGGCCGCAACTACAACTACCAGACCTGTTCCACCGTCACCGGGTTCTTCGACGACAACTACATGAACCCCTTCATCGGCGGTGGCGCCCTGGCGGTGCAGATCGACGATTTCAACGGCGACAACTTCGACCACGCCGACCTGGATTTCATCGGCGGCGCCGGCATCATGGGCTACTCCACCAACGGACGCCCTATCCAGAACGCCGACACCGTGCGCCCGGGCACACGGCGCTGGGGCAGCGAATGGAAAGCGGCCTACGCGCGGGACTACCAGCAATCAGGCGGCATCTTCTGCCAGGGCACCTCGATGCCGGTGCGCGAGGCCTACCTGGACCTTGACCCCACCTACAAAGACCGTCACGGCCAACCGCTGCTGCGCCTGACCTTCGACTGGAACCGCAACGACACCAACATGCTCGACTACGTGACTGACCGCGCCGTTCGCATCATGAAGGAGGCCGGCGGCCAGAACCTGATCGTCGAAAACCAGGGCGAGCACAGCTGGAACCCCTACAAACAGCACAGCTCGCACACCATCGGCGGCGCAGTGATGGGCGCAGACCCCACCACCTCGGCGGTCAACCCGTTCCTGCAAAGCTGGGACGCACACAACCTGTTCGTGGTCGGTGCCTCGGCCTTCCCCAACAATGGCGGCTACAACCCGACCATCACCGTGGGCGCACTGGCCATTCGGGCCGCCAGGGCCATCCACGAAACCTACTTCAAGAATCCGGGTGCACTGGTCAAGGGTTGATAGCGCAATGACAAACTGGAAAGCAATCGCCACCGGCACCGCCTTGCTGGCGGGCGTGGCCGCTGTGGGTGCCGGCTGGGTCGCCTGGCGCACCTTCGACACCTCACGCTCCAACGTCGCCGATGACACCGTGGCGCTGGCCGACTACAAAAGCACAGACCTGCAGGCCGTGCGCCGTGGCGAGTACGTGATGCGCCTGGCCGACTGCGCCGCGTGCCACAAGGCCAATTTCGCCGGTGGCTACAAAATAGACACGCCGTTCGGCTCGTTGACCACCTCCAACATCACCCCCGACCGCCAGACCGGCATCGGCGCGATGACCGAGCGTGGATTCTTCAATGCCGTGCGCCAAGGCATCGGCTCCCACGGCCTGCTGTACCCGGCCATGCCTTACACCGCCTACACCCGCCTGAGCGACAAGGACGTGCACGACCTGTGGTCGTACATGGCCACGCTGGCACCGGTGAGCCAAGCGATCGACGAGAACGCGGGCATGAAATTCCCGTACAACATCCGTCTGGCCATGGCGGGGTGGGACCTGCTGTTTTTCGACAATAAGCACTTCCAGGCTGACCGAGAACAAAGCGCCGAGTGGAATCGGGGCAAATATCTCACCGACGGCCCAGCTCACTGTGGCACCTGCCATACCCCGCGCAATGGGCTCGGCGGCGAGCGCAGCAGTGCTTATCTGCAAGGCGGTTTGCTGGGTACCTGGTATGCGCCGGACATCACGCCCAATCCGCATACCGGCATCGGATCGTGGTCCACCGACGCGCTTACTGCCTACCTGAAGACCGGCTCGGACGATGTCGCCGTCGCGGCAGGTCCCATGGCCGAAGCGGTGGAGCATTCGTTCCAGTACTACACCACCGATGACCTGCAGGCGATCGGCACCTACCTCAAATCCCTGGCGCCCTCACCTGCTATACCAGGCACACCGATGAAACTGGACAGCCACGCCCAGGCGGCCGGGGCGCTGGCGTACGAGGTCAATTGCTCGGCCTGCCATGGCCTGCAAGGGGAAGGCATCAAGGGGATGGTCACCGCGTTCGCAGGCAATCAGCGGATGCTGGCCGATGACCCCACCAACCTGCTGCACGCCCTCTTGATGGGTACCCGTGCCCCGCACACCGAGCAGCGCCAGACAGCGGCGGGCATGCCTTCCTTTGCGTGGAAGATGAGCGACCGTGAGGTGGCTGATATCCTCGATTACATTCGTAACTCGTGGGGCAATGCCGCGCCGGCGGTATCGCCTGCGCAAGTCGCCAGCCTGCGGGCAACACTCGGCGCTCGGAACAAGCTGAGCACACCGTGACGGCGTAGTCGCCGCCGCCAGGCAGCGGCATGTATTTGCGCGAGGTTAGGCGGGACGTGATTCACGTCCTGCCTTATTCACGCACAAAACCACCAACGCCTGCGGCAACACCCGTCGGTGTAGCAGCCAGCCATCAATGGAGAACTTGCCCGCCCCGGTCAGCATCACACTGCCAAATACCACCAGCAGCATCATCACGTATTCCCAACCGCCCCCGCCTGCCGTCGCCCAGGCATACCCCCGGGTCCACTCCCCGCCAAAGCCGACCGTCGCTACCAGGAAGTAGACGATGCTCACCAGCGCCCCCAACCGCGCGAAAAGCCCCAGGCCCACGCTGACGGCAGCCGCCAGTTCGGTCAGGCCGCCGAGCACCACGAACAACCCTGCCCATTCAGCGAAACCCAGGTTGCGGAAGCCTTGCTCCAGCGCATGAAACGACCCTGTGCCGGCGAAAATCTTTTCGCTCGCATGGCACAGCTCATTGAGACCAAAGACCATCCGCACAATGGTCATCTGCCACTGCAGTGTGCCCAGCCAAGCACTGGGTGATTGCCGATCACGCCGCCAGTCACTGACCAGGCAATCGGCAAATTGCAACAACAGTACCACGGCGGTGAGGCTTGCGGCCCACACCACCGTCCAGGCGCCATTCATCGCAGATACTCGCCAGGCGATCAGGAACGGCAGCAACGACAGCAAGTAGCCCACGGTAAAATTGCGTGGCGTAACGAAGGCCGCACTCAGCACGGCAATCCCCAACCCCAAAGTGGCCGACCAGGCCGCGAAGTCCGGCAGCGAATGGTCACCCCAGCCACACTGGAGCGCCGCCATCAGCGTCACGGCGAAGGCCAGGGTCGCCAACCATTGCGGCATATGCGCAGGCTTGAGCAGGCGATAATCACGGGCACTGACGCCGTCGACCACTGCCATAGGCAAAAATGCATTGTTCATGACCGTTCCTTGAGTCATAGAGCTGTAGCTGACAGGGTGCTTTCGAAGCTGCGCACCAGGTCCGTAGCCATTTGTTGTTCCTGGGCATCACTGGCGCCGCCGGCGATCCCCAGGCTGCCAATCGATGCGCCGTGCTGGCGAATCACCACGCCCGCCACGGCGGGCAATATGCCCGGGATGCTGCCCAGTGCCGGGTTCTGCTTGCGTGCCATGTCGTAGAACACCACGGTATCGACGTCATTGATGGCCGCCGAGTGCGCTTTGGCGATGGCTGCCTCGACACAGCCTGGCGCCGCGCCGTCCATGCGTTTGAAGGCCAGCAGGTTGCCGCTGGCATCCGTGACCGCAATGCAGGGGTGCACATGGTCGGCGGCCGCCTTGGCCACCGCCTGCTCCAGCAGCACTGAGGCACCTTGCAGCGAAAGATCCTGGTGTGGGCGCAACAACGCTTCGTTGCCAGTCGCCATCGCCATCAAGGAAAACGTCGCAACACCTGCCAACGCCAGCGCGCGACACAAAGGTTTCGATCCAAGCATCGTGGTTTTCTCGTTTTTGTTGGAAGAGGAAAGCGCTGACCAGAACGGTCAGCGCGAAACAGCAGGTTGCAAGGCGGCGTCAGGTGCGGGGCGCACGTCATCCGGCCGCTGCAGCGGCCCGACGATAAACAGGTAACTGACGAAAGCCCCGGCCGCGTTCAGCGCCACGTACACCAACGCGCCATTGAACGAGCCCATGGACTGCACCATGTAGCCAATCACCACCGGCGTGACGATGCCGGCGACACTGCCGAACGTATTGAAAATGGCGCCGTTCATACCGGCGCTGCGCTTGGGCGATACGTCAGCGATGATCGCCCAGCCCAGCGCGCCCATGCCCTTGCCGAAAAACGCCAGGGCCATGCACACCACCACCAGCAGGTCGGTCTGCACGTAGTTGCACAGGATCATGCTCATCGACAGCGCCATGCCAACGAAGATCGGCAACTTGCGCGCAAGCGTCAGTGACAGGCCCTTGCGCAGCATCCAGTCCGACACCAGGCCGCCGCTGATACCGCCGATGAAGCCGAAGATGGCCGGTACCGCCGCCAATAGGCCGGCATTGAGGATCGACAGCCCGCGTTGTTGCACCAGGTACACGGGGAACCAGGTCAGGAAGAAGAACGTCAGGGTGCTGATGCAGAACTGCGCCAGGTAAATACCCAGGAACATGCGCTGCCCAAGCAGCGCCTTGGCACTGGCCCAGGTCTCGCGCCACGGCTGCTTGCTCGCTGCCGCAGGTTGTTCCTGCAAGCCGGCACCGCCTCGACGGATCACGTCCAGCTCTTCGCGGCTCAAGGCGCCGTGATCGACGGGCGCCTTGATACGCCAGATGAACACCAGCCCCATCAGCACTCCGGCCACGCCCATCACGTAGAAAATCCACGGCCAGCCCCAGCGCGTGGAAATCCACGCCAGCAACGGCGTGAACACCACGGCAGCGAAATACTGCGAGGCATTGAAAATCGAGGTGGCCGTGCCCCGCTCTGCCGTGGGGAACCACAGCGAGACGATCTTGCTGTTGGCGGGGAAGCACGGCGCCTCGGCAACGCCGACCATGAAGCGCAAGGCGAACACGGCGACGAACGCCACGCTCACCGGCATCAGGGCGACGCTGCCAATCGCTGCCGTGAACAGCGACCAACCGATGATCGCCAAGCCCAGCACCTTGATGCTGCCAAACCTATCGATGGCCAGGCCACCGGGCAGCTGCATCAGCATGTAGGCCCAGGCAAACGCGGAAAACAGCCAGCCCATTTCACCGTGGCTCAGGCCCAACTCGCCCGACACACTGGCCCCGGCCACCGACAGCGTGGCGCGGTCACCCTGGTTGATGATCATCATTAGAAACAGCAGCGCGATCACTTCGTAGCGACGGTGCTGGGCGATAAAGCGGCGAAGAGAATCTATTTTTTTCATTGTGTTCTCGATCCCGTAAAGCAGTGGTCAATCAGCGATGGGTTTCCCGAATGATGGCGTCGGGGCGTCGCTTGACTTCCGGCCGCAGCGCCGTGCCCAAGCCCGGCAGCGTGGGTGCGGCGGCAAAGCCTGCGGTGATGACCGGCAGGTGCGTGACCAGATCGCCATACCAGGTGGACAGCGACGCGCGCACCACCTCCTGAAGCACCGCGGTGGGCGCGTGCAACCCCAGTTGCAGCCCAGCGAACAGCGCCACCGGCCCGGTGCAGTCGTGCGGGGCCAGCGGCTTGTTGTACACCTGGGCCAGGGCGGCAATCTTGCGTGCCTCGGTGAAACCGCCGCACCACACCAGGTCCAGCATCAGGTAGTCCAGGCTGCCGGCGTTGAGCAGGTCACGGTAGGCCACGCTGCCACCCAGGGTTTCGCTGGCGCAGATCGGCACCTGGGTACGGTTGCGCAGGTCGGCCAGGGCCTGGGCGTCGTCCATCTTGCACAGCGGGTCTTCGACCCAGTACACGTCGAATGCCTCCAGCGCCTGGCAGATGCGCAAGGCCGCCGTGCTGTCCCACAGGCTGTGCAGTTCGCACATGATCTCGATGCGGTCACCCACCGCGTCGCGGATCTGGCGGAACGCTTCGCAGCCCTTGCGCACCTCGGCCAGGCTGATGGTGTTGGCACCGGCTTGGCGGGCGAACTGGTCAAAGGGCCAGATCTTCATCGCGGTGTAGCCTTCTTCCACCAGGCTGATTGCCAGGGCGCCAGCGTCGCGGGCAAAGGCCAATTGATCGTCGTAAGGGCCCTGGGCACGATCCGCTGCGGTGATCTCACGGCGGGCGCCCTGCTGGGTGTTGAATTCGTAACCGGCGCAGGTGTTGTAGACACGAATGCTGTCGCGGCAGGCACCGCCCAGCGCTTCATGGATGGGAATGCCATGGCGCTGGCCCTTGATGTCCCACAGGGCAATATCCACCGCGCTGGCCGCACGGATCTCGGCGCTGGCGCTGTGATAGCCGACATAGGGGGTCGTCAGTTCCAGCGAGATGGCTTCAATTTGGCGCGAATCGCGGCCAATCAGGCCAGGAGCGATCAGCTCATGCACCGCCGCCTCGACGGTGGCCGCACCACGGAAGGTTTCGCCGAGACCGATCAAGCCTTCGTCGGTTTCGATTTCCAGCCAGATCAACTTGGGGCGCTCAGGCAAGCGCAGGGTTCTGACGCAGGTAATTTTTGACATTGTTGTAATTCCTGGAGGCATTTCGACAAATGGTATCGTTACCATTTATGGATCAACCGTACCGCAGAATTCGTCCTACAACAAGGGGGATAGTCAGCGTCGGGCGGGCAGTCAGCGCCTGAGGGTGGCAGTGCTGTCGCGATCTACCAGGGTGAAACCCACGTCCTGCAAGCGCTCGCCGCCCTCTTCGCCGCGCAGCCGTTGCAACAGCATGTGCGCCGCCCGGTCGCCGATCAAGGTGCCATCCACCTTGACCGTCGAAAGCGCCGGGAAGGTATGGGCGGCGAAATTCATGTCGCCGAAGCCCATCACGGCCAGCTCGTAAGGTACCTGCAAGCCACGCGCGGCCGCCTCGGTCAGCACGCCGTGGGCGATGGTGTCGGAGGTGCAGACAATGGCCAGCGGCTGGGCCGGGCCGGTCATGCTGTGTTCCAGCACGCTGCTCAGGCCTTCGCGGCCCAGGGCCAGGGTCGGCGCGCCGGGCGTCACATGGCGGCTGACATCGGTGATGCCCTGCTCGTTCAGGGCCTTGAGGAAACTGTCGGCGCGACGCAGGCCGCGTGGGTCGTCCACGGCCAGCAGGGCAAAGCGACGGTAGCCTTGGGCGAGCAGTTTGCGCGCCACCTCGCGACCGGCCTCCTCGTGGGAGAAGCCCACCAGCATGTCGATGGGTTCGGGGCTCAGGTCCCAGGTTTCCACCACCGGCACGCCCGACGCCCGCAAGCGGTTGCGGCAGCCGGGCGTGTGCAGCGTACCCGTCAGGATGATGCCGTCAGGGCGGCGGCTGAGGATCACCTCCAGCAGCTCCTCTTCCTGCTCGCGCTGATGCCCCGAAACGCCCAGCAGCACCTGGTAGCCGGACGCGGCCAGGCGCGTGCTGATGGCCTGGAAGGTGTCAGAAAATAGCGGGTTGGTAACCATCGGCAGCACCACCGCCACCAGCCGCGTGCAGTTGGAACGCAGGGCGCCCGCCAGGCGGTTGTGCACGTAGCCGGTTTGTTCGATGGCACGCTGCACCTTGTCGCGGGTGGCCCCTTTTACTGTTTGCGGGCTATTGAGGTAACGCGACACGGTCATGGGCGCCACGCCAGCCAGGCGGGCGACATCGCTCAAGGTGACCGAGCTGCGGTTCTTGTTGCCGGCGGGCGGGGACAGGTCTGCCATGTTGGTACCGATATCCATGCGTCTATCAAGGGATTGGATGAATGCTACAGGCCTGCTGGCTTCGAGGCGAGGCCCGATTTACATAGGCTGGAGGGCATTCACGACAAATCTTGTACACGAGGCGCTTGAGAACGTTCTCGCGATATTGGTATCGTTACCACTCAATAATTCAAAACAATAAAATGGAGTCATCATGCCCTTCCCTTTCAAGAAGACCCGCTCCGCCCTCCTGGGGTTATGCATCAGCGCCGCTGCCACCGGCGTCGCCAGCGCCGCCCCGCTCAATGACGACGGTCCGCTGTACTACCTCAACATCCAGACTATCGCCCCGCAAACCCGGGATGCGTTCATCACGGCCATGCGCAACAACGCCACGCAAAGCCGCAAGGAAGCCGCCAACCGGGTGTTCGACGTTGCCGAGCCGGGTGGCAGCGACCCTACCCTGGTGCTGTTCGAGAGCTGGCGCGACCGCGCAGGCTACCAGCAGCACGAAGCGTCCCAGCATGTGGCCCCGGTATTGGCGCTGGTGCCCACGTCGTTCGCCAAGCCGGAGCGCAAATACTTGCTGCAAAACGTGCCCGGCCTGCCAGCGCCTGAGCGCCCGAACGTGACCAACCCCAACCCTACGCACAATGTCGTGGTCCGCCTGGAAGTGACCGACGCCCAACACCGCGCCTTCATCGACGCCGCCGCCACGGCTATCGAGCAGGCCCGCCACCAGCCCGGCAACCTGGCCTTCGACGTGTACCAGCAGCGCGACGACCTCAACGCCTTCGTCATTTACGAGCGCTGGGCCGATGACAAGGCGTACCAGCAGCACCAGGCCCAGCCTGCCACCCAGGCCTTTCACAACGTGGTGACGGCGGCGCTGGCGCAGCAGCCTGAAGTGCTGGTGCTGCACGACCGGATCCTCCAGTAACGCCGCACTGTTTCCCCCGCTTTACCGCCACAACAATATTCAACAACCAGGAGAGGTACGGGCATGCAACGACGCACACTGATCAAGACCGCCCTGCTGGCTGCAGCGATGCCATCGCTGAGCTTCGCCGCAGGGCGCGGGGTACAACTGCACAATGAAGTCACCGTGGCCACCATCGCCAACGCAGTGGCCGCCACGCGCAATGGCACCTTGTTCCTCGGCCTGCCGCGCTGGCACGTGACGGTGAAGACGCCGTCGCTGGTACGCGTGGACAGCCCGACCAAACTCACGCCCTTCCCCGGCGGCAGCTGGAACGAATGGGCGCCGGGCAAGGACGTGACCAACGCCTTCGTGCAGGTCAACTCGGTGCACGTGTTCGACGACGAAACCGTGTGGATCGTCGACCAGGGCGCCCCCGACAACATCGCCACCCTGCCGGGCGCGCCCAAGGTGGCACAGTTCGACGCCAAGACCGGCAAGACCCTGCGGGTGTTGCGTTTCGACGAGACCATCCTGCCGCCTGGCGCGGTGATGAACGACCTGCGCATCTTCGACAACCGGGTGTACATCACCGATGCCGGGGTGGGCGCGATCATCGTCCACGACCTGGGCACCGGCAAAACCCTGCGCCGGCTGCACAACCTGCCGGTGGTGCGCCAGCCTGCCGACCGCCCCATCCTCGCCACCGGCGGGCGGCCGTACGAAGACCAGAACGGCAAGCGCCCCAGTGTGCATGCCGACATGCTCGAGGTGACACCGGACGGCAAGTGGCTGCTGTTCTCCACGCCCAGCAGCGACATGTACAAGGTGCCGATCGCGCAGTTGATCGACCCGGCCATCAGCGACCAGGAACTGGCCAAGCTGGTGGTATTGGCCTTCTCCAAAGGCACAATCAACGGCACCTGCATCGACTCGCTGGGCAACGTCTACCTGGGCCTGGTGGAATCACGCAGCATTGGCGTGGTGGCCCCCGATGGCCGCCGCGCCACGCTGCTGCAGGACGATCGTCTGATCGGCCCCGACGCGCTGTTTATCGATGCCAACCGGCGCTTGCTGATCCCGGCGACGCAGGGCGAGTTGATGGCCAACTTCAACCGTGGCGTGAGCGGCACCTCCGGGCAGTTTCATATCTACTCGTTGCAATTGCCTGATGCGGTGGGGGGGATTCAGTTGGGAGGGTCGATGTCGTTCAGGGGATAGACTGCGGGGTGCCCTTCCCGAGCTTCGCCGGATGGCCGGCGAAGCTCGGGAAAGGATCGACACGGTCTGTACTGTCACGCAGGCGCGCCGTATAGTCGTGCCCACTTATGACCAAGCCATTCTCGACCCTTATCGACGTTGCCCGCGCCGCCGGCAAGTCCGTCGCCCAGACCTCCCGCGCCCTGCGCGGGGACCCGGGCGTTCGTCCCGAAACCCGCGAGCACATCACCAAGGTGGCCGCCCAATTGGGCTACCGCCCCAACCTGGCCGCCCGCAGCCTGGTTTCGTCCCAATCATCCATCGTCGGCATCCTGATCGGCGACCCCAACAACCCGTTCCACATCGAACTGGCCCAGTGCATCGACCGCGCCCTGCTGGCCGCCGGCTTCGAGCCCATGACCACCCTCAGCTTGTCCGAACCCGGCTCCGCCACCAACGAAGTGGAACGCCTGCTGCGCCTGCGGGCGGCCGGGGTGATTTTGCTGGCCAACTCACTCACCGCCAAGGCCATCGACGACATCGCGCAAAGCCTGCCGTGCGTGTACCTGGGCAGTTTGCGGGTCAGTCATCCGCAGGTCACCGCCATTACCGTGGACGATAAGAGTGGCGTGCGCCAGGCCATGGAGCACCTGTTTGCCCTGGGCCATACCCGCATCGCCCACCTGGGAGGCGGCGCGGAAGCCTCGGCGCGCGAGCGTACCAAGGCCTACTGCGAAGTGATGAAAGAAGCGGGCCTGGAACCCAATTACCTGCGCGGCACCCACGACGCCGCTTCGGGCCGACGCGGCGTGGACATGCTGTTTGCCAGCGAACAGCCGCCCACCGCCATCCTCGCCTCCAACGACCTGCTGGCCCTGGGCATCCTCGACCGCTTGCGCGGCATGGGCCTGGCGGTGCCGGAAGACGTCTCGGTGGTGGGCTTCGACGACATCCCCCACGCCGGTAACTCGGTGTTCTCCCTCACCACCCTGCGCCAGGACACCCAGGCCCAGGCCCAGGTGGCGGTGCAGGCGCTGCAGGAGATCATCGATGACACCGCCAAGCGCACCCGGCGCCATGTACTACCGGTCGAGCTGGTAACCCGCCAATCCTCCGGCCCGCCCAAGCCCGCCTAAACACAACCCTACCTGTAGCAGCGGCCGCCAGGCCGCGTCACTGACACCACGCACTACCTGACACACCGCGTTGGCCATGACGCAGCCTTCGGCAGCTGCTACAGGTTCATCCGCCATCACCGACGTGGCGTTGACGAGGCAAATTGTCGCGCCTATCATCTGTGCCCGCCAGCGCCCTACCCCGCTGGTTTTTTTAGCCACACGAATGATAACGTTCTCATGAGTAGCCGCGACAACCCGCGGCTTTTTTCGAATCAAAAATGAGAACGCTCTCTTTGGAGTTTGATTATGGATCGTCGAAGCGTTCTCAAGGCCGGCCTGGTATTGATCGTCACCAGCGCCGCCGCCTCGATTTACCGCCCCGCCGGCGCCGCCCTGCGCGTGCTCAACGGCGGAAACAAGTGGCATGCCAAGGAAACCCTGCCGCCCACGCCCGTGGATGCGAGCAAGCGGGTCTTTCTCACCGACAAGGAATACGCCCAGGTCACGGCCATTTTCGATCGCCTGATCCCGGCCGACGAACTCAGCCCCAGTGCTTCCCAGGTGGGTTGCGTGGTGTTCCTCGACCACCAACTGGCCGGCCCCTACGGTCGCGGCGACTACCGCTACCGCAAAGGCCCGGCGCAGCACGGCAGCCCCACCCAGGGCGACCAGTCCCTTCGCAACGCCGCCGAGCTGTACCGCACCGGTTTGAGCGAATTCGATCAGTACTGCCAGGCCACGTTCGGCAAAGGCTTCGAGAGCCTCAGCGCTGCCCAGCAGGACGACGTGCTCGAGCGCATGGAGCGCGGCGACGTGGCACTGGCCACCATCCCTGCCCAAGGCCTGTTCAAGCAATGGCTGACCAATGCCCAGGAAGGCTTCTTCGCCGACCCTATCTATGGCGGCAACAAGGACATGGCGGGCTGGAAAATGATCGGCTTCCCCGGCGCCCGCTACGACTACCGCGACGTGCTGCCGCTCAAGGGCCAGAAAATGGACATCCGCCCCGTGAGCCTGATCGCCCGTATCTGATCCTCGCCCAACCAAAAGACGCCCTTTAGGCGCTTGCCTGATCTGGAAACACGACATGACTTACACACGACCTAAAGCTGACGCCGTGATCGTCGGCCTTGGCTGGGCGGGCTCGCTCATGGCCGAAGCACTGACCCGCGCCGGCCTTGACGTGGTCTGCATCGAACGCGGCCCCTACGAAACCACCAACCGCAACTTCTCGCCCAACATCGCCGCCGATGAGCTGCGCTACGGCGCCCGTCGCGAAGCGTTAAGGCCGCCCAGCGTGGAAACCCTGACCTTCCGCAACCACCGCTCGGAAGTGGCCCTGCCGGGCCGCGACTTCAGCAACTGGGTGGTGGGCTACAGCGTGGGCGGTGCCGGCAAGCACTGGTCGGCCAACGCCTGGCGGTTCCTGCCGTCGGACTTCACCATGGCCACCCGGGTCAAGGAACGCTACCCCAAGATGAAGCTGCCCGAAGGCCTGATCGTCCAGGACTGGGGCGTGACCTACGATGAGCTGGAGCCGCACTACGACCGCTGGGAAAAAATTGCCGGCATCTCCGGCAAGGCCGGCGTGCTGAATGGCAAGGTGCAGCCTGGTGGCAACCCGTTCGAGGGCTCGCGCAGTGCGGAGTACCCGACGCCGCCGCTGGAGCGCTCGCGCTGGAACGACATTTTCCACGGCACCACCGAGAAAATGGGCCTGCACCCCTTCCCTATCCCGGCTGGCACGGCGGGCGCCGCCTACACCAACCCGCTGGGCATCAACATGGCACCCTGCACCTATTGCGGGTTCTGCGGTTTGTATGGCTGCGGCAACTGGTCCAAGTCCTCGCCCAACGCCTGCATCATCCCGGCGCTGATGACCCGCAAGAACTTCACCCTGCTCACCGAGTGCACCGCGCTCAAGGCCGAAAAAGCCCCGGACGGCCAGACCGTCACCGGCGTGACCTTCATCGATTCGGACCGCAATATCGGCTTCCAGCCCGCCGACATCGTCATCTTCGCCGCCTTCCAGTTCGACAACGTGCGGCTGATGCTGCTCTCCGAAGTGGGCAAGCCCTACGACCCGGAGACCCGCACGGGCACCATCGGCCGGGCCTACAACTTCCAGACCATGTCGTACGGCTTCCTGTATTTCGAAAACGAACACATGAACCCGTTCATCTCCACCGGCGCCCTGGCCACCCAGGTGGATGACTACAACGGCGATAACTTCGACCACAGCGACCTGGGCTTCATTGGCGGCGCCGGCATCATGGCCTTGTCCGACCAGGCCACGCCCATGGGCATGACCGACCGGGTGCCCGCCGGCAGCAAAATGTGGGGCGCGGACTGGAAAAAAGCGTTCAGCCACAGCTACCAGAACTACGGCAAGATCCAGGGCCAGGGCACCTCCTACGCCCACGCCGAGAGCTACCTGTCGCTGGACCCCCACTACAAGGACGACAACGGCCAGCCCCTGCTGCGCATGACCTACGAGTTCAACGAGAACGACCGGCGCATGGCCCGCTTCATCAAGGACCGCATTGGTGATATCTGCAAGTCCACCGGCGCCAAGACCTGGGAAACCGTGGCCTTCCCTGACCAGCCCTTCTCGCCCAGCCGCGCCTACGACAGCGGTCACACCATCGGCGGCACCGCCATGGGCCTGGACCCGGCCACCTCGGCGCTCAACCGTTACCAGCAGAGCTGGGACGCCCATAACCTGTTCGTGATCGGCGCCTCGTCGTTCCCCAACAACGGCGGCTACAACCCCACCGGCACCCTCAGCGCCCTGACCCTGTGGACGGCGAAGGCCATCATCAACGACTACCTGCGCCAACCCGGCCTGCTGACACGCTGAGGAGCTGCCCGTGAACACACTCAAGACGTTTGCCGCGCTGGCCGTGGGCTGCGGCGTGATCGGCTTCGCCGGCTTCTTCGCCTTTGCCCAGCATGGCGAACAGCGCACCTTCCCGGCGATCCAGGCCGACATCAGCGCACCCTTGCAGACGCGCATCGAGCGCGGCCGCTACGTGGCCGCCACCGCCGACTGCGCCGCCTGCCACACCGTGCCGGGCCATGCGCCGTATGCGGGCGGGTATAAATTGGAAACCCCGTTTGGCGTGATCAAGGCCTCCAACATCACCCAAGACAAGGACACCGGCATCGGCACCTGGTCACTGGCCCAGTTCGACAAGGCGGTGCGCCACGGTATCGGCCGCGACGGTTATCTGTACCCGGCCATGCCCTACCCGGCCTACGCCAAGCTGACCGACCAGGACATGGCCGACCTGTGGGCGTATATGCAGACCATCCCACCGGTCAAGCAAACCGTGGTGGAAAACGAACTGCCCTTCCCCTACAACCAGCGCTTCCTGCTGGCCGGCTGGAACCTGTTGTTCTTCCAGGACCAGCCCTTCACCCCGCTGCCAGGCGTAACGCCGCTGGTCAGCCGCGGCGACTACCTGGTCAACGGCCCGGGCCACTGCGCCGCCTGCCACACCGGCAAGAACCTGCTGGGCGGCGACGTCGCGCAGAGCCTGCAAGGCGGCACCCTGCAAGGCTGGCACGCCCCGGACCTGACCCCCAACGCCCACGTGGGCCTGGGCCAGTGGAGTTCGGACGACATCGTCAGCTACCTGAAAACCGGTACCAACCGCCTGGGCGTTGCTTCCGGCCCGATGCAGGAAGCCGTGGAGAACTCCACCCAGCACCTGACTGACCAGGACCTGCAAGCCATCGCCGCCTACCTCAAGCAATTGCCGGCCAGCGCCGATCAGGCAGCTCCGGCGGTCGCCAGCGCAGACGCACAGATGGTCACCGGCAAAGTGGTGATGGAAAGCCAGTGCGAAGCCTGTCACCGCGCCGACGGCGCTGGCGTGCGCAACATGATCCCGGCCTTCAAGGGCAACGCCCTGGTCAATGCCAAGGACCCCTCCAGCCTGCTCAATGTGCTGCTGCTCGGCGCCGACGGCCCTGTGACCGCCGGCAACCCCACCGGCGCCGGCATGCCGCGCTTCGACTGGAAGATGCCTGACGATGATCTGGCCGCGGTGCTGACCTATGTCCGCAACAGCTGGGGCAACAGCGCACCTGCGGTGAGTGCCAAGGACGTGAAGAAAGCCCGGGAACAGCTGCATGCCCAGGCCTGGCTCAACCAGTAACCCCCCATGGCCGCCACAACACCCATAACGGCGGCCACTCTTCCACCTTTGGATCATTCCATGGAAATCACCCGTTCCCGTACACGACGCTTCGCCTTGCTGGTGTCTGCGTGCACCGTTGCCGCCACCACCTCCATCGCACAGGCCGATGAACCCTTCGCCGAAAATTCGCGGTGGATGACCGGCGATTGGGGCGGCCTGCGCACCGACCTGCTGGAAAAAGGCATCGACATCAAACTTGGCTACATGGGCGAGTCAGGCTCCAACCTGCGTGGCGGCTATGACCCCCATCATCGGGTCACGCGCTACTCCGACCAGTTCAGCATGGGCGTGGATGCCGACCTGCAGAAGCTGTTCGGCTGGCAGGACGCCAAATTCAGCATTGCCCTGAGCAACCGTAACGGCAGCGAAATCGACGACATCACCAGCGACCCGCGTGGCAAGAGCTTCGGCTCGGCGCAAGAGGTGCACGGCCGCGGCAGTGTCACCCGCATTGGCGAGCTGTGGTTGAGCAAAGGCTGGCTGGACAATACCTTCGACCTGAAGGTGGGCCGCTTTGCCGTCAGCGACGAATTTGCCGTGGAAGACTGCGTGTTCCAGAACCTGGCCTTCTGCGGCTCGCAGCCTGGCAACTATGTGGACAGCATCTACAACGGCCCCATCAGCCAATGGGCGGCGCGCCTGCGCTATCGCTTGAACAACGCGCTGTATGCACAGATCGGCGCCTTCAACGTCAACCCATCCAACCTGGATAACGACAACGGCCTGAAGCTGTACACCCGTGGCACCACGGGCACGCTGGTACCGGTCGAGCTGGTGTGGAAGCCCACGGTCAACCGCCTGCCGGGCGAATACCGCGTGGGCTACTATCACAGCACCGCCGACGGCACCGACGTGTACAAGGATCAATCCGGCCAGCCCGCCGCAATCAGTGGCCAGCCGTACCGCGCCGACTCAAGCCGCCATGGCTTCTGGGTGGTGGGCAAGCAGCAACTCACTAGCGTGGGCGGCGATGCCAGCCGCGGCCTGACGGCAGTGGCCAGCGCCACCTTCATGGACAAGGCCACCACCCCGGTCGACAGCTACCAGAAGGTCGCGCTGCTTTACACCGGTCTGTTCGATGCACGACCGACCGACGTGATCGGCGCTGGCATCGCCCGCGTACATGGCAGCTCCCGCTTCCTGCGTAATGCACAAACCGCCAATGATAACAGTGGCGCCACGTTCGAGGATGCCAACTATGTGCCCGAGCAACACAGCATGTTCGTGGCCGAACTCAACTACCGGGTGAAAGTGACGCGTTGGCTAGACGTAATGCCAAACCTGCAGTTCATCAAAGATCCGGATGGTGAGCGCCAGGTGGACAATACTTGGATCGCAGGTTTGCAGGTACAGAGTCAGTTCTGACGCACCACGCCTGAAGCCGCTGCCGAAGGCTACGCTGGCCCGGTGCTCCATTCGTATTCGCCGGCCCCCTTCCAGCGATCTGATAACTTCCTGGGCAAATTCGTTGGGGGTGAGGTTGACCTCCAGAACTTGAACGCTTTCGAGCTGATCGCCAAAGCAGGGCGAAAATATGGGCTGAACATCTTTTTAGCCCCTCCACGCCCCCGGGATAATACGGAAGGGGTGCTCAGTCAAATGGGTACGTTGCTCGTTCATCGGCTCACTAATCATTGGGATCGAGAAGTAGTGGAACGAGCTTGCGGTGAACTCGATCGCTCCGCGGCGGCCTTCTTGCCGAATCTACAACAAGGGGAAGTGGCGAGGGTCGGTGTGGACTTCCCGATACCGGTGACGATTCAGATAGCCCGACCAACCCAGCCACCAATTTCCGATGGTCCTAGCTTCCAGAACACTTGGGCGAGGCCAGACTAGAGCGATATTTGCCACCGCGACCTGGCCCTGGCAAAGCCGGGCGGCAAGTAGATTTGGCCGACGGTAGAATACTCGTTGACTGGGCGTTCCCAATGGAACAAATACTGGCGGCCACCGCTAGTGGGCAGCCTCGAGGTCGTCGAAGCGGCGTAGCCGGTACAGCAGTACCGACACCGCCCAACTGACAATGAAAATACCGATAATCAGGTATCCCAGCATGCCGAAATTGTCATTCAGCGTACCAATGAAATCCCACAGTCCACCCTTTAATGCCAGCTTGTCACCGATCAGCCCCAAGGCCTCAATGCTGCCGATGACCACAGCCACCACCACGGACACCAAGGTAATGGTCATGTTGTAGTAGATCTTGCGGATGGGCTTCATGTAAGCCCAGCCATAAGCGCCGAGCATGAGGTGGCCATCCAGGGTATCAACCAGCGACATGCCAGCGCTGAACAGCAGCGGGAACACCATGATCGACCAGGGTGACAGGCCTTGGGACGCCTGGCTGGCTGAAATTCCCATCAGGGCAATTTCGGTGGAGGTATCGAAGCCCAGGCCGAACAGGAACCCCATGGGGTACATGTGCCAGCTGCGGGTGATCAGCCGGAATAGCGGGCGGAATATACGGGCCAGCAGCCCGCGATCGGCAAGCAGCAGGTCGAAGTCTTCGTCGACATACACGCCACCCTTTCGCACGTTACGCCACGCCTTGTAGATGGCGCGCAGGATCAGCAGGTTCATAAGCGCGATGACCAGCAGGAATAACGCCGACACCGAAGTGCCGATCACACCACCGACGGCCTTGAAACTCTCGAACCGGTCCCTCATCACTGAGGCTGCCAGCGCCACGCCCAGTGAGGCCAGGACCACTACCGAAGAATGCCCCAAGGAAAAGAAGAAACCCACGGCGCCCGGCCGTTTCTTCTCCTGCATCAGCTTGCGCGTCACGTTGTCGATGGCCGCGATGTGGTCCGCATCAACGGCATGGCGCAAGCCGAAGCCGTAGGCCAGCAATGCTGTTCCCAGGAGCACGGGGTGGCCATGGAAGGCGGCGAGCGCCCATAGCCAGGCGACGACGTTGATGGCGATCAGCACGGCGTAAATGCCGCAAAGCTTTGTGCGCACAGGGTTGTTGGAATCGCAGAAGACCTGCGCGAGATGTCGAATCATCACAAAATACCTGTCAGGGTAAACGCGCCCTATAGGTTGAGGAACGCCAAGCGAGGTCTGACTTCTGGATTGTCCAGTAACAGTGGCGCGACCGCGCCGGACTTACACCGGCTTCTCACTTGGCAATGCTTTTTAACACCGTGCGAAGCTTACTCCCCTGCCTCACGCATTAAGTAAAATCTGTCCTCTGGAGCTTAAATCTTAGCCATGCATCCATGGCGGAGGGTGCTTGCAGCTTTGGATCATATGGCGCGACCGCCTCGCATTGATGGGTCATCCGCCCCATCCTGTGACGACAGGCCTCCCCGACAGCGTAAACGAAGTTCCTCAGCCCTTTCCAAGCAGCCCTCCTAGCATCTGTCCGTCGAGGACAGTTGCAGGGCGGCGGCATCCTCGACACGACGCCCCAACCCCGTGCTTGGGGTGCCCCGGTAAGGTTTTGTGGGTGGAACTGCTGACCGGGTCCACACCGGCGTCGAACGGATTGGGACCGCCCACCTCATGGGCGTCCGGCGGTGCCCAGTGCCCGCGCTGCGGTGTCGAACGGAAGGTCGATCACCTTCAAACCCACCAAGGCAGGGGTGCCGCCATGCCGATGGATCCGGTGCCCGGTTCGTACATTCAGTCTGCAGCGGTCCCGGTCAAGCGTCTGTGACGGTTCCTGAATTGTCCAGGCGGTTCCAGCCTGAGTTTTCGAAACTGTCGGTTGAACAGCGAAAGATTTTGATAACCCACCTCGCCTGCGATCGCGTTGACGGTCAACTCGGTTGAAACCAGGAGCGCACATGCTTTGCCAATGCGCAGACGCACCAGATACTCGAGAGGGGTGGTATTGGTGTGACGCTTGAACATGCGCTGAAAGCCCGATGAACTCAGGAAGGCAGCTTCAGCCATCTGAGGGATAGTCAGTGATTCCCTGAAATGCTCGTGCATATAGTTCAGTGCTCGCGCTATTTTTCCTTCAGCCGTGGGCAGCGACGAGCGTATTCCCGGCAACTGCCCCAATACCTGGAAATCTCGGTCATGCGCCAATTCAATGAGCACCTCGAAAAGGGTCAGAAGCCTCGCGGCCGGTGGTCGCCGTACCATACTGGTAATCGCTGGTATCACCCGTTCGCACACCCTTCCAGTAAAACTCAGGCCCTGAAAAGAGCGCTCAAACAACGAACCGACTTCAGTCATCTCGGGAAAGCTTGACACCAGCATGTCCACCCAGCGCTGAGAGAACTTGATGACAAGTGCCTGGTGCGGCAGGTGATCGAGGATGGCGGAGGTAGAACACCAACTGTGGGGTATGCCTGGGCCAACGAGCACCAGGTCACCCTCACCATAGGCGCTGACATCGTCCCCGATGTAGCGATAGCCATGACTGTTGAGCGTAAGCGTCAATTCATATTCGGGGTGGTAATGCCACTGGTAGGGAATCCCTTCCTGCAACTGGCGATGTGAAAACACCCAGGAGCTTGCGGGCTCAACCGGCACTGCTTCGAGCAGGGGGCGCATGTCTGCGCTTATCTTCAAGACCTGTGGCCCGGAATAAGCCGCGGCCCTCAGGGACGGGCCGCTGCAACCGCAATGATCTGATCGGCTTCCACTGTTGCCCCCGAGATGCCCAGCCCTCCAATGGTCTTGCCTTGGGCATCGTGCAGTACCACGCCTCCACCGAAGCTGATCAGCCCGCCATTAGTCGCCTCCAGGGTGTAAATCGCGCCGCCCGGCCGGGCGCCCGTACCGATTTCAGCACTGTCGGTACGGAACAGCGCCGCAGTCCGTGCTTTCTTGATGGCAATATCGATTGCGCCTGGAATCGCATCGTCCATGCGCAAGAAGCCGGCGAGCAGCCCTGATGCATCGACAACGCAAATGCATACTGAAAAGCCATGTTCGTGCGCGAGGCCCTTGGCTCGGGCGATGAGATCCTCAATGTACGTTTCCACCATCAGCGCATCCCCCAGTTGGGTCAAAGGGCGCCAATCATCACGCGCGCCTCCACCCGGATGCCAGAGACCTGAAAAATTAGCCATCAAAGTTTGATCATGCCGTACAAATCGCGCATGACTACGCTTGCGATGCTTATCAATCGCGGCTCTGGCAGGCACTCAACAGGCCCTGCTACAGAAATCGCCGCCACCAACCGGCCCTGCTTGCGCAGCGGCATCGCCATGCAATTGAGCCCTGGTTCAGCCTGTTCAAGGTCCAGAGCATAACCTTGCTCGGCGATGCGGTTTAGATCGTGCTCCAGGTTGCTGGTAAGCAGTCCGGCTTTGCGCAGACTTCTTGAAAGGTCGGCGTCCAAAGCCAGAAAGACTCGACCTGTCGCTGAGGTTACCAGTGCCTCCCGCTGGCCCCGCGGGGAGCGAATCCGCATGTGGGCCGAGCCGCTGATGGCGTCGATGTAGACGTAATGGCGAGTACCGCAAGGAACGGCCAGATAACAGCTCTCGCCGGTCAGCTCGTGGAGGGCGGTCAATACGGGCGCAAAATCCCGTCGCAATGCCGTATCGGCGTCAGTCAATGGCTGAGCTACTTCACGCAGCCTGAGGCCAAGGGCGTAACGTGTTCCGTGGCGACTGACGTAGCCCATGGCACCGAGGGTGTTCAGCAGACCATGCAGCGTGCTCTTGTGCAGGCCCATAGCCGCCGCTAGGTCGACAAGGCGTGCCTCCCCCCCTGCTGCTGCAATGGCCTCAAGCACACCAAAGGCTCGCTCGACCGACTGAATACCTCTGCTCTCGTTGATCATTCAAAGCCTTGATGTCATATGGAACGGATCAGCGCAGCCTTCTGCCAAGCACCACGATGACGGGAAAACGGTGGGCCTAGTGGCCTGGATAGTATCAGCACAAGCCCGCCAAATGCCTCACGGAGCAAGCCGGGGCAATGCATGCTGGAGACGTGCCTTTCAACCCAACAATAATCAAGGTAGGCCATACCATGAACATGCAACTTTACCGGTCGTTATCGAGCATCCCCTGCTTCGTGCTGGTTGCCGCGTCTTCGCGAACAGCCAGGTAGCACCGCCCTCCATCAACGCTGCGCTCGCCTTCCATCATGTCCATCATGGGTAAGGCGCTGCACAATTTCATGTTTACGCCCTGACAAACAACAACTATCGGGAGTGGACTGCATGCACGACATACTTGTGAAACAACCGGATTTGGCCGTCAACAAGGGCGATGCCCACCGTCTGCGACTGTTTGCACTTTCCCTTTTTTTTATTTTCGGTGGCGCCACCAGCTTGAACGATGTGCTGATCCCCAAACTCAAAAGCCTGTTCAGTCTGAGCTACTCGGAAGCGATGCTTGTGCAGTCCTCGTTTTTCCTGGCTTATTTCGTTGCTTCCATCCCGGCCGGAAAGCTGATTGGGCGCATCGGCTACATGCGAGCCGCCGTTGTGGGGCTGCTCACCATGGCCACCGGCTGCCTGATGTTCATCCCCGCCGCCAAGGCCGGGCTATTCGGGGCATTTTTGCTGGCCCTCTTCGTGCTGGCCATCGGCGTGACGACCATCCAGGTAGTCTCCAACCCGCTGATCTCACTGCTGGGGTCGGCAACCACCGCCCACAGCAGAATGACGTTCGCCCATGGCGTCAATGCCGTCGGCACCACCCTGGCGCCATACCTTGGCGCAGTGCTGATCCTGGGCAGCCTCTCCGAGGCAAACCCGCAGTTCCTGTCCACTGGTGCGCTCAAGGAGTACCTAGCGCAGGAGGCTCAAGTCATCAGCAATACCTATACCGGCATCGCCCTGGCGCTGATCGCTGTCGCCATGGTGGTCTGGCAGCAGAGAGGAGTGCTGCCTGTAGTCACCGAAAGGGTAAAAGGCGGACGTAGTCACATGCTGGAGCTACTCAAACGACCTCGATTCGCATTCGGTGCCATCTGCCTGTTTGCTTACGTGGGCGCAGAAGTGGCCATCGGCAGCATATTGGTCAGCTTTTTGATGCTACCTACTACGTTGGCATTGGATGCAGCGCAGGCGGGAAAGCACATCGCGCTCTACTGGGGCGGGGCAATGCTCGGCCGATTCATCGGTGCATGGTTACTGCGCAGGTTTTCACCAGGCAAGATCATCTGCATTGCCGGTACTTGCGTGGTACTGCTGATCGTCCTAGCAGCCGCTACCACGGGCATGCTGGCCGGTTGGTGCCTGATTGCCGTCGGCCTCTTCAACTCCGTCATGTTCCCCACGATTTTCGCATTGGCCTGCGAGGGGCTAGGGAAGCGATCCGCCGAGGGCTCCGGGGTGATCTGCTGCGCCATTGTCGGCGGTGCCATAGTGCCGTTGCTGACCGGCGTTGCCGCTGATCTCACCTCGCTCGGCACAGCCCTCTTTGTTCCTGCCATCTGCTACGTAGCAATCGGGGCTTATGGATGGTGTGTTCGCCAACCGTGTCCAGCTGTTGAAAATGAAGCAGCCCGCAGCTTGTAGGACACCCTGCATGGCGTATCAACCAGCGTAAATGCCCGGTTGCAAGGATTGCCCGGGGCTCGGATGAAACTTCACGCCACAATCGTATGACATGACGGCGCAAACCGTCTAAGTCGGGCATTCCAGGCTTGATATAGTTCCCCCGCGGAAATGGTGTGGCATCCTGTCACACCCTTTTTCCGCTCAACAACGTCACACGGCACCCAACCACACCAGGGCAACAGGACACCCACCACTGCCGTCAACGTGATCAACAAATACCCTTTCTCGCAACCCAAGACGGGTGAACACCTGCCCTCTGCGAAGACGTGTTCGAGAAAATTTTATGGAAGATAATGAGAATGTCTAACCCACAAAGGGACAGGACGGCTGCGCGCTGGCCACTGATTCTGCTCTCGCTTTGCTTTGCTGTGTTCGGTGCGGCGCTTTTCGCCGGAGGTGCCTGGCTGGCGATGCTCGGCGGCTCTTGGTACTACTTGCTTGCCGGTGCAGGCCTAGTCATTTCCGGCGTCCAGTTGTTTCGCGGCAAGCGGTCGGGCGCAGGGTGGTTTGCAGCGGTCTTTTTCGCCACGCTGGCCTGGACTGTCTGGGAGCGAGGCTGGGCGTACTGGGCATGGGTGCCGCGCATGGACGTGCTGCTGGTGTTCGCCTTGCTACTGTGCGTGCTGCTTCCACGGTTGGACAATGGTCCTTCGCGCAAGCTGTCGTTCAAGCTTGCAGGTATCACTGCGGCTTTCATGGCGCTGGCCATGGGCCTGGCTTTTGCCCCGCACCAGGACACCGTGGCGGCCGGCACTGCCCCCGATAAACCATTGGTGACCAACCCGCAAACCACGACAGACATCCCCGACAGCGATTGGGCCGTCTATGGGCGCGACAAGAACGCCACTCGCTTCTCGCCACTGACGCAAATCACACCGGCGAACGTCGGTAAACTGGAAAAGGCCTGGGTCTACCGCACGGGTGCCATGACACCTTCCGACCAGATTAATGTCAGGGGCGCGGAAACCACGCCACTGAAGGTCGGTGACGGAATGTACCTGTGCTCCGCACTCAACGACATCATCAAGCTGGACCCCAATACCGGCAAGGAGATCTGGCGCTACAAGTCGGGCATCGAATATAAAAATACCCGTTTCGCCGCCACCTGCCGCGGTGTCGTGCATTACGTATCCGCGACAGTGCCTGAGGGCGGGGCGTGTCACGAACGTATTATCGAATCGACTATCAATGATGGCGTCAAAGGGTGGCGCCTGATTGCAGTAGATGCCAATACCGGAGAGGCCTGCCAGAGCTTCGGCGACAACGGCCAGGTCAACCTCCTTGCGGGTATGGGCCGAGCTGTTCCTGGCATGGTCTCCGAGGCGTCGCCTCCGCCCATCGTCAATGGTGTCATCGTGACAAACCAGGAAGTGCTGGATGGTCAACGTCGCTCTGCACCCTCGGGCGTGATCCGCGGCTACAGTGCAGAAACCGGCGAGTTGGTCTGGGCGTGGGATGTCAAGCGCCCCGACCGCAAGGGTTTGCCACCGGAGGGCGAGACCTACAGCCGCGGCACCCCTAACGCCTGGGCGGTCATGACCGGGGACGACAAGCTGGGGCTGGTCTATGTGCCCACCGGCAACTCTGCAGTGGACTACTACAGCAAACTTCGTTCGCCCGAAGAGAACGCCGTATCCTCCTCGGTGGTGGCGCTTGACGTTCATACCGGGACCGTAAGGTGGGTATTCCAGACCGTACACAAAGACGTCTGGGATTACGACATCGGTTCGCAAGCAACACTATTCGATTTCCCCGCACCCGATGGCAGCACCATCCCGGCTTTGCTGATACCGACCAAACGTGGACAGACCTTCGTACTCGACCGTGCCACCGGCAAGCCGCTGACACCCGTGGAGGAGCGCCCCGCGCCTGACCACCTGGAGATTGCCGATGACCCGCATTCGCCGACTCAACCCTGGTCCGTTGGTATGCCTCGACTGGGCAAGGACGACCTGACCGAAAAAACCATGTGGGGCCTCACCCCGCTGGACCAGATGTACTGCCGCATCCAGTTCCGCAAGGCTCGTTATGACGGTGAGTTCACGGCACCGACCTTGAGCCAGCCCTGGATCGAGTTCCCTGGCAACAATGGCGGCGTCGACTGGGGCAGCATGGCTTATGACCCGCAGAACGGTATCCTCATCTCGAACTGGAATGCCGTACCCATGTACAACCAACTGTTGTCACGGGCCGAAGCCGACCAACGCGGGCTACAGGCGTTTGATGATCCCAACTGGAAACCAGGCGGCGGCGGTGCCGAAGGTCCGGGCGCCCAGTTGGAATCTCCCTACGCGATCTCGGTGCAACCCTTTGAAGTGCCCTTCACCGGCGTGCTCTGCAACGAGCCGCCATTCGGCATGATCACCGCGATCGATATGCACACTCGCAAGGTGCTGTGGCAATCGCCTCTGGGCACCGCCCGGGCGAACGGCCCGTTCGGCATGCCAACAGGGCTGCCTGTACTGTTCGGGGTGCCCAGCAACGGTGGGCCCATCGTGACGGCGGGCGGTCTGGCGTTCATTGCCGCGGCGACCGACAACCTGATCCGCGCCATTGATCTGAAGACCGGCAAGGTGGTGTGGAGCGACGTACTCCCGGCGGGAGGGCAGGCCACACCGATGACGTATGAAAGCGGCGGCCGCCAGTACCTGGTCATTGCGCCCGGCGGGCACCACTACATGCATACCCCGGAAGGCGACTACGTGATTGCCTACGCGTTACCGAAAAACCTCTAACAACGCTGAAAAAAAGTGCCCCCTTTTGGGGGCATCTTTCCCACGGATAAAGATCACGCAGATAAAAAATGCCCCCAAAAGGGGGCATCTTCTCATTCAGGCTGATGCGTTAATCAACGCCCAGACCGTGACGCCCAATCTCATTGAGCTGCTGCACCGTGAAGCGGTCCTTCCAGGTCACCTCGTAATCCTCGCGGGGAAAATCGTACGGCGAAGCTCCCTGCTCGAATGCCTTGAAGACATCCCGCGCGTAGCGCAGGTTTTTCGGGCACATCGGCGCGGCCGGAACGTACATCACGTTGCCCCAACCCTGCTGGTCTTCAACAGGTGCAACGCTATGAATGACGTCGCAGTGCCACCAGACCGAGTCACCCGCCTGTACGTCGGGGATAGCACTCAGGCCCTTGACCAGCAGTGGGTGCCACTTCTCCGAAACCGGTAGCACCTTGCCAGGCGCTACACCGCACAGCTCGTCTTCAGGCACATCATCCAGCAACGGCCGCAACAGCATATAAGCCATCGCCGCAGGGATAGGCAGCGTATGAAGCACGCCCTGATCGGCTTTCATGTCGGAGAGCGCTGTCCACCCCTGAAAGGTCCGAAAGGCAGAACACTTGACAGTGTCCTTGTACGCGTATTCGTCCACCTCGGTACGGTGGGCCGCGTCCCAGGGGTCATACGACTTGAAGTCATTGCGATAGATCTTGTCGAACACCTTCAAGTAGGCCGGATGCAACCAGCGCTCCAGCGCACCGGAGTCGGTGTGCGGGCCCAGACCTTTGGAGCGGGTGCCTGGTGGACGCCGGCGTACCCGGTCAGGGTAAAGCGCGTTGACGTCAGGATCGAACCAGGTCTGGCCCTGGGATTGAGTTTTCCACAGACGGTTCAGGAATGATTGTGCCGTGGCCATGCGCTCATGCTGACGCAACTGCATCTGCGACTGCGACCAGTAAATAGGGAAAATCTCAGGCCTGGACGCATCCAGGCTGCCGAAGAACTGATCGACAGGGCCGCGATAGGTTTCATCGAAGGCATTCTCGTCCAGATAGTCCAACAGCGCCTTGTCCCATCCCAGGACTTGTTCGCGAGGGAAATGCCCCCGCACTACCAGGCAGCCGCGGCGCTTGATCAATGCCAGTTGATCGGCCGTCACCTCTCCGCGTGCAATGGCTTCATACTCCAGCACAGGCCAGGCGGACCCGGTAGCAGCCTCCTGTTCCCGGATGGAAGCGATCTCGCCCTCTATAAATGCGCTGACTTCGGCAAACAGCGCATTCACATCACCGATCTGCTCGCGCAAAACGCGTTTCATGGTGATCACATTGTCTTTGTAATTATCGGGAAGGTCGGCGCTTTCGAACGCCTGATAGGTCTTCATGGGAATCATCAACTCGTGTCGTTCAGGTGTACAGAATCTCGCAGGCCGGCGATGACTCTGTGGTTGCTTTAGCAGGTGCAGGCACCCTGCGGTCCGGCCAGGCCGGTTGCCCATCTTGGGCGGCGGGATTGGGAGAAGGGCATGATCTAAACCTGCGTTTTTATAATGCAGATATAGATACACCCCCGCCCGGGCAGACGGGAGTGTGGATTGGCGCGTTGTGCAATACGATTATGGCGTTCAGTATCAAGCCACCAGCAGATTCGGTTCAACCCGAAGCCAGACTAATACGCGGAAGGCTGGCGCCAGGCATACGCCGAAACTACCAGGAACCCCATCAGCGGCACGGCATAGGCCCATTCAATGGTATAGAGATCGGCGACCAGCCCCATGATACAAGGGGCGATAGCGCCGCCTACTAACGTCATCACCAGGTAGGCGCCCGCCTTTTTTGTGTGAACACCGAGGTTTTTCACGCCCATGGCAAAAATGCAGGGGTACATGATCGACATGAAATAGAACAGTGCCACCAAGGCGCACACTGAAACACGCTCTACGCCGGCTATCACGAGGACGGACAGGGCAACGTTGATCAGCCCGTATATCATCAGCATATGGCGCGGTGCGAGGAAACGCATGAGCCAAGTGCTGACAAAGCGCCCCGCCATGAACGTCAGCATGGCGATCGACAGCAGGTAGGAGGCTTTCTGACTGGTCATGTCGGGCCAATGTTCAAGCACATAGTTGATGAAAAATGCCCCCACGCCCACCTGGGCGGCCATGTAGCAAAACTGGGCAATTAAAGCGCCCGTGAAATGAGGGAATGACCAAATCGAGCGACTTGCGTCAGCACAGGTGGCATCTTCTTCAGCGACCATCTCCGGAAGCGCAGCAGCTGAAAACACCATCATGAGCATCAGCACGATGGCTGCCAGTACCACATATGTGAGCATTACCGGATCGAGGCTGAACCCAGCCATGGAAATCGGCGGGGCGAAAAACAGTGCACCGCCGATCAAGGGGCCAATAAAGACTCCCAGGCCATTGAACGACTGTGCCAGGTTGAGCCGGCGTTCAGCCGTAGCGGCTGAGCCCAGTACGGCTGCGTAGAGGTTGGCCGCCGTTTCCAGACAGCCTAGCCCGCAGGCCAGTACGAACAATGCCAACAGAAACGCTGAAAACGTGCCCAGTGCTGTCGCAGGCATGAACATCAACGCCCCCAAGGCGAAGAGCCCAAGCCCAACCAGAATCCCTGCCTTATAGCCGCGCCGCTCCATGAAAATCCCTATAGGCAGCGCAACGACGAAGTAGGCCCCGAAATAAACGGCCTGGATCAGCCCGGACTGGGCCTTTGAAACGTTCAACGTATCCTGGAAATGCTTGTTGAGCACATCGAGCATGCCGTGTGACAGCCCCCACAGCAGGAACAGCGTGGTGACCAGCGTAAGGGCGAACCGTTGAGAACTCACAGCCCGGGCAGGCTGATGGGTCCTTAGCGCAACAGAATGATTCATGGGCACCTCTTGTCGTACTGTCGGTTGTTGAGCGCGTCAGGAGTTAATGTCGGTGTTGCGTGTTTCCGGGGCGAAAAACGTTGCCACGAAGGAAATGCCTGCCAGCACCACGATATAGGTCGCCACGGGCCAATAGTGGTTGTCCGCTGCACTCAACAGGGCAGCCGCCACAAAGGGGGCGATGCCACCAGACGCCAAAGCGGCAAACTCCTTGCTCACCGCAATGGCGGTGTAGCGATAACGTGCATCGAACAATTCCGGGAAGTAGGCGGCTTGCACCGAATACATGCCGAAGGCCCCTATGCTGATGGCCACAACCATGCTCAGTACAATCAGACGGGGGTCAAGCGTATCGAAAAGCCAGAACGCCGGAAAAGCCCACAGCGCCGCGATCAGCGACGTAACTCGGTACATCAACCGACGCCCCAGGCGATCCGACAGGTAACCCACCAGCGGGATGGTAAAGATCGCCAACGCTGCGGCGCACATCAGCCCAAGCGTGCCGACTGATTTGTCCACCAGCAGCACCTTGACCAGGTAACTGAGGGCGAATACCTGGTACAGGTAAGACGTGCCGTTTTCACCAACCCTCAGGCAACAGGCGATGACTAGGTTTTTACGTGAGTAACGCAGCAGATTCTTCACCGGTTGTTTGCTGGCAAGCTTTTTGCGCTTCATGTCCTCGAACACCGGGCTTTCCTTGACGCGCAACCGGATGAAAACGCCCACCCCAATCACCACCGCGCTGAACAGGAATGGAATCCGCCAGCCCCAGGCGAGAAACTGGTCCTGAGGCATCATCTGGACCACGGAAAACATGCCGGCGGCCAGCAGGATGCCAATGATAATCCCGGCAAACGGCAGCGATGCGTAGAAACCTCGGGTTTGTCTCGGCGCGAACTCCGCCACAATCAGCGAGGCACCTGCTTGCTCCGCCCCGGAGCCAAACCCTTGCAGCAGCCTCATGACCACCAGTAGCCCGGTTGCCCAGGGACCTATCTGCGAATACGTAGGCAATAACCCGATCAACAGCGTTGAAATACCCATCAGCAGCACAGTCGTGACGAGCACGAATTTGCGGCCCTTGCGATCGCCGATGCGACCGAAAAACAAGCCACCGAATGGCCGTGCTACGAACCCGACCGCGTAGGTCGCGAAAATGGCCAGCAGCGCCGACACCTTGTCGAGCCCTGGGAAGAACAGTTCGGAAAATACCAGCGCCGAAGCGGTACCGTAGATGGAAAAGTCATACCACTCCATGGCACTACCGGCGATGCTCGCCAGAATGACGCGGTGCAAATCCTTTTTATCGACGGTTGTTGCGGTCGTCGGCGCAATACCAGCAGCTATGGTGCTCATCGAAGGCCCCTTTTTGTTGTTTTGGGTAAGAACGCAAGGCCTGTTCTCACAGGCCTCGCTTGCAGAACTTAACCGGTGATGCCGCCACACACAGCCGCCAACCCTTTCATGCGCTCGACCGCCAGTTCTGGACGGATAAGTACGCCCGCCTGATCAGCCAGGCGAAATACCTCGCTGTAGTGGGACAGCGAACGCGCCGACTGCAGGCCGCCGAGCATACTGAAGTGATCCTGATGGCCATTGAGCCAGGCCAGTAGCACCACCCCAGCCTTGTAGTAGCGTGTCGGTGCCCGGAAAATTTCCCGCGACAGCGCCACCGTCGGGTTCATCAGCGCGTGGTAGCACGCCACATCACCGTCGGTAAGGGCCGCCAGTGCATGGGCCGCAACCGGAGCGATGGGGTCGAAAATACCCAGCAACGCATGGGAATGGTGAGTGGCATCGCCGGCAATGAGCTCGCCGAAATTAAAGTCGTCCCCGGTGTACAGCTTCACCCCTGCCGGCAGACGGCGACGCAACTCGATCTCCCACTCGGCTTCGAGCAGGGAGATCTTGATGCCGTCGACTTTGTCGACATTGGCCTCGATGATCGATAGCACAGTATTCATGGCTGTCGGTACATCAGTGCTGCCCCAATAACCGCGCAGGTTGGCGTCGAAGGCCTCGCCCAGCCAGTGCAGCACGACTTTTTGGCGAGCCTCGCCCAGCAGGGTGGAGTAGACCTTCTCATAGTCCTCCCCGTCCTTGGCCACGGCGCACAGTGCCCGGCTGGCCATCAGGATGGCGCTACCGCCAACGCTGTCGACGACTTCAAACTGTTCGCGATAGGCGCGCAGCACTTCGTCCAGGGTGGTCGATGGGGTTACGACCAGTTGGTCGGTACCTACTCCACAGCTCAATTCCGCGCCGTCGATCTGGCGGGCATGGGTGACACTGCGGCGAATCAGTTCGGCCGACTCGTTCCAGCCCAGGCCCATGCCCCGCTGGGCGGTGTCCATGGCTTCGGCCACCTTGAAGCCCAAGCTCCACAGATACTCGCGGAAGCCCAGGGTCTTATCCCAGTCGATGGCGACGGTTTGGTCCCAGGGATTGGCCGGTCGTGCAGCATCGACCACCACGTGGGCCGCTGCGTAGGCAATGCGGCTCAGCGGGCGTTTTTTGAATTCGGCAAATGGCGCATCAGCGTTTTCCAGGCTGTAGCGTTCAACACTGCCATCAAGCGTGGGCAACAGAATATTCACGGGTCTTCTCCTCTGAATGGGGGGCCTTGCCAAGAATATGATCCGCCGCTTTTTCGGCGATCATGATGGTCGGGGCATTGGTATTGCTGCTGTTCACACGCGGCATGATCGAGGCGTCCACCACGCGCAGGCCCTCGATGCCATGCACCTTGAGGTCAGTAGAAACGACTGAGTCGTCATCGCTGCCCATCCGGCAGGTGCCCACCGGGTGGTGGTCGGTCTTGGCATTGGCGCAGGCGTAGTCGAACAACTGCGCGTCGGTGAGCACATCCAGCCCGGGCAAGCGCTCGACCTGCACAAAGCGTTTGAGCGCAGGCTGGGAAAGGATCTCGCGGACCAGCCGCAACCCCTTGAGCGACATGTCGCGGTCATAAGGGTCGGCGAAATAGTTCGGGTCGATCAGCGGCGCGTCCGCCGGGTTGCTGCTGGCCAGCCGCACCGTGCCCCGCGAGCGAGGCCGCAGGAATGCGGAGTTGAGGGTCACCCCTGGATGGGTCATCTGCGCCACGCCGGCCTCGATACCCGAGCCAAGCCCCAGGTGGAACTGGATGTCGGGGGAACGTGCTGCCGGGTCGGCGTACCAGAAACCGCCCGTTTCAAAAAGGCTGGAGGCCACGGGCCCTTTCTTCAGCAACAAGTACTGAAGGCCAGCCCACGCAGCCATGTGTGGTTTGCCATACGGATCGTAGGTGTGATTGCCGGTGCACTCGGCGATGGCGAACAGATCCAGGTGATCCTGCAGATTGCTACCGACACCGGGCATGGCATGTTCGACTTTGATCCCCACTTCCCGTAGGTGGTCGGCCGGACCGATGCCCGATTGCATCAACAATTTGGGCGAGCCGATCGCACCACTGCTGACGATCACCTCGCGCGCGGCGCGGTGAAAAACTACCTGACCATTGGGCTGGACTACTTCCACCCCAACGGCACGTCCATGCTCAAGCACCACGCGACGGGTGAGCGCATTGAGCACCACCGTCAAATTGGCCCGGCCCATTGCCGGACGCAGGTAGGCCACTGACGTCGAGGAACGCTGCGCGTTGTATTGCGTGAGCTGGTAATAACCCAGGCCGTCCTGGGCCGCGCCGTTGAAGTCCGGATTGAAAGGAATTCCCAGCTCCTGACCAGCCTGGAAGAAGGCTTCGCAGATGGGCAATGGGCTGATGGGATTGGAAACCCCCAGCGGCCCTTGATAACCGTGATACTGATTGGCGAACCGTTGATTGTTTTCAGCCCGCTTGAAGTACGGCAGCACGTCCTTGTAGGCCCAACCGAGGGCCCCACACTCGCTGGCCCATTCGTCATAATCCGCCGCTGCACCGCGGGTATAGATCTGCGCATTGATGGATGAACCGCCGCCGATGACCTTGGCCTGTGTAAATCGCAGCACGCGGTTCTTCAAGTGCTTCTGAGGCACCGTCTCCCAGCCCCAGGAGCCCCTGCCTTTGGTCATCTTCGCAAACCCTGCGGGCATGCTGAACAGAGGATGGCGGTCGCCGCCGCCCGCCTCAAGCACCAGTACATTGTTGCTGGGATCTTCGCTGAGCCGGTTGGCAAGCACACAGCCTGCCGAGCCGCCGCCCACAATGATGAAGTCGTATGTCATGGCCATGCTCACAACCGGGGGATAGCGAGGCCGCCATCAGCGTGGATGACGGAGCCGGTGGCGAAACCGAACTGCCCACCGGCCAGTGCACTGACGATGGCGGCAATGTCGCTGGTTTCCCCCCAGCGGCCCATGGGTACCAAGCCGTCCCTGAAGCGCTGCTCGTACTTGTCGGCGACCCCGGCGGTCATGTCGGTACGAATCACGCCGGGCCGGACCTCGAACACCCCTACTCCCTCAGTCGCCAGACGCAGGGCGAACAACTTGGTGGACATCCCCAGCGCAGCCTTGGACATGCAGTACTCGCCCCGTTCCGGCGAGGCCATGTCAACGCTAACGCTGGAGACCGTGATAATGGAGCGTGCGTGCCCCGAGGGACTGTCCAGCATAAGCCGGGCTACTTGCTGTGTGAGGAAGAACGTGCCACGCAGGTTGGTTTCCAGCACGACATCAAATGCCTCTGGCTGCATGGCCAGCAGGTCGCCACGCGAGGGTGAGCCGATGCCTGCATTGTTGACCAGGCAATCAATCGTGCCGCCCCAGGCTTTGACTCGCGTCAACAAGGCCGAATGCGCCTCCAGACTCTGCAGCTCGCTGGCCACGGCCAGGCCACGCCCGCCCACGGTTTCAATTTGCGCGCACAACTGTTGGGCCATTTCATCTTCATTACGACAGGTAAACGCCACGTCGTAACCGTCCTGCGCCAGACGCAGCACAATGGCGGCACCGATGCCCCGTCGGCCACCGGTAACCAGGGCGATGGGACGTTGAGTAGAATTGTTATTGTTTGTCATGGGTGCATTCTCAATAGATTGGAACGTTCCAATTTTCGTTCAAGTCAACGCTACGCGTTACTTTGGGAGCCACCAGTTTTGCCGCTCACCCATGTGCAGTTGGATGGTCTTCTGCTCGGTGTAGTCTTCGACCGCATTAAGGCCCAATTCACGTCCAAGGCCCGAATCACCGAAACCGCCGAAGGGTAACTCGGGGAAGCCGTCCAGGAAGGTATTCACCCACACGGTGCCCGCGTCGATCTTGCGAGCAGCCTTCAGGCACACATCAATGTCCTTGCTCCACACGGCGGCCGACAGCCCATAGCAGGTATCGTTGGCAAGCGCGATCGCTTCATCCAAGGTCGAGAAGGTGAGCACCGCCAGCACCGGCCCGAAGACCTCCTCGCGGGCGAGCGTCATCTGCGGGGTCACGCCGGTAACGATGGTGGGTTGCAGGTACATGCCCCGTTCGCTGGGCTCGCGATCGCCTCCCAGGCTGATAGTCGCACCGGCACTTCGGGCCTCGTCGATCGCTGCCTGAATGCCCCCCAACTGAACCTCACTGATAATCGCGCCGACCTTGACGTCCGGATGCAGTGGATCACCGACCGGCACCTGGCGCGCACGCTCGATCACCGCATCGCTGAAGCGTTGGGCGATGTCCTTGTGCACCAGGATACGGCTACCGCTATTGCAGCATTCGCCCGCATTGAAATACACGCCAAACACCACCGCATCGACCGCAGCGTCCCAATCGCAGTCAGGGAAGATGATCTGCGGATTTTTGCCGCCCAGTTCCAACGACACCTTTTTCAATGCCGCCCCCGCTTCTGCGGCAATCAGGCGCCCTACCCGCGTGGACCCGGTGAACGACACCATGTCGACGTTGCTGTGCCCCACCAATGGCTGACCAACCGCCGGCCCCATACCGGTGACGATATTGACAACACCTTTGGGGAGCCCCGCCCCAAGCAGGATTTCACCGAGCATCAAAGTGGTGCCGTTGGTAAGCTCGCTCGGTTTGATCACTGCAGTGCAGCCGGCGGCCAGGGCAAACGGCAGCTTCTGACTGAGAATCCAGATCGGGAAATTCCACGGGGTAATCATCGAAACAACGCCCACCGGTTGGCGCAGCACAATGCCAAGGGTCGATTCGCCAAGATTGTTGTAGCTTTCGCCGTGCAGGGTACGCGCCAGGGAAGCCGCGTATTTCCACAGGTCAACACAGCCACTGACTTCACCGCGTGCCTGACTCAAGGGCTTGCCGGTTTCCAGGCACTCAATCAGGGCCATTTCCTCCACCCGGGCCGAGATGCCCTCGGCAACCTTGAGCAATATCTCGGCACGGTCGCGCCCAGACATATTGGGCCAGGTGCCTTCGTCAAAGGCTGCGCGCGCGGCATCCACTGCACGCTCGGCATCGGCGGCACCGGCATCCGGGTATACCCCGACCACCACATCATGCGCGGGGCTCAGACGCTCGGCCTTGGCGCCATTGTGGGCATCACAGAGTTCGCCATTGATAAGCATGCGGCCCTGGTAGGGCTTGCCGATCACTTGTGTGCTGTCGTCGACTGTCAAAAACTTCATTTCAAACCCCTTGGTAATCAGCTGGACGACGCTCGTTGAAGCTGGCCAAGCCTTCTTTGGCATCGAGGGTGGTGGCCGCAAGCGCGCCAGCCATCCCTTCAAGTACGGCGGCGACATTGATGCCGTTACCGGCATCAATGAGTTGTTTGGTCAATTGCACTGAGATAGGCGCCTGTTTGGCGATCTGCCCGGCGATTTCCAACGCCTGCTGCAGCGCGGTACCCGGTTCGCAAATGTCCTGCACCAGGCCGATCCGCTGAGCCTCAGTGGCGTCAATGCGGCGCCCCGTCAACGCCATGAGCTTGACCTGGCTGGGGCCGATCAACTTCACCAGGCGCTGGGTCCCCGACCATCCGGGGCAGGTAGCGATGCCGGCTTCAGGCAACGCGAAAGTCGCCGTGAGCTCTGACACACGAATATCCGTGGTGGCCAGTAACTCAAGGCCGCCACCAAAAGCATGGCCATTGATCGCCGCAATCACGGGCAGACGCAGGTTGGCCCACGCGTCGAATACGCGGTGGCCGTCCCGTACCCATTGACGCCACATATCCAACGGCTGCAGCCCCGACCACACGCGGATATCGGCACCGACGCAGAATGCCCGATCGCCACTGGCGGTCAGCACCACAGCGCGCAGGTCAGTGCGCTTGTCCAACTCCTGCGCTATCTGCCCCAGTTGAGCGATCATTTCCGGGGTCAGTGCATTGAGCTTCGCCGCACGTTCCAAGCGCACGACAGCAATCAGCCCCTGAACTTCCAGGGAAACAAATCCTTCGGCCGGGCTCATGGGCGTAGCTCCTTAAGTTGCAGCCCCATCGGACCTTCCGTGAACAAACGTGGGTCCATGACTTTGAGGTCGTCGGCCACCAGCAGCGCGAACTCCGCCTGAGCCAGCACGTCCCGTTCAAGGTCGATGCCCGGGGCGATCTCAGTCACGACAAGGCCATCCGCCGTGAGTTTCATCACACAGCGCTCGGTCACGTAGGTCACGTCCTGGCCCCGCTGCAGTGCCATGCGACCGCTGAAGGTGACGTGATCGACGTCCTGGACCAGCTTGCGGGATTTACCGTCCTGCTGGATCGCCAACTGCCCCTCGGCGACGGACTGCTTGGCACCTGCGGTGAAAAAGCCCGAGAACACGATGCGCTTGGCGTGAGTCGTGATGTCCACGAAACCTCCGCAGCCTGCGGTCAGGTATGGCTTGCCCGGCAGCTTGGAGACATTGACGTTGCCATAGCGGTCGATTTGCAGAAACGAAAGCAGGGTCAGGTCGAAGCCACCGCCCTGGAAGTAGGTGAACTGTGCGGAGGATGGCATGATCGCATCGGCGTTCGCTGCACATCCGAAAGCGAAGCCAAGCAGCGGCATCCCCCCTACGGCACCCTGCTCAATGACCCAGGTTGCATCGCCGTTGAAACCCTCTTCCAGCAGGATACGCGGCACGTTGGCCGAAATGCCGAAGCCCAGGTTGACCGCCATGCCCTTTTCCACCTGCATCGCCGCCCGACGCGCGATGACTTTCTCTGCGCCCCACGGCGCGAATTCGAATGCCGACTCCGGCTGCTGGATCTCGCCGCTGATGGCCGGGTCGTACACCACCTGCGTAGTCTGCATCTGATCCGGTGCCACAACGATGTGGTCGACCAGATTACAAGGCACGTGCACATCGTGGGGTTTCAACGAGCCTGCACGCACTACGCGTTTCACCTGCGCGATGACAATGCCACCGTTGTTGCGTACCGCCAGCGCCTGGTCGAGTGCCCCCAACAGGCCACCTTCGTGTTCGTATGACAGGTTGCCTCGCTCATCGGCGGTGGTCGCCCGAATGATTGCCACGTTAGGCACGATGGTCGGAAAGAACAGCCAGTCCTCTCCCGCAAACGCGACTTTCTTCACGATCGCCTGCTCGGATGCCAACGCGTTCATTGCACACCCCTGGCGAGCGGGGTCGGCAAAGGTGTCCAGGCCGACCTTCGTCAGCACGCCTGGGCGCTTGGCAGCGGCATCCTTGTGCAAATCAAACAGAATGCCGCTGGGGACGTTGTACGCGGCAATCTCATTGTCGGTGATCATGCGCCAGATTTCGGGCATGGGCAGCGACGATGGACCGCTTGGGTAAGACCCGGCGAGCACCGTGTTGATCATGCCTGGCTGAGCCAGGTGCTCGATCCCCTTGATGCCATACATGTCGCCGGCAGCAATGGGGTGCAGCATGGTCAGCCCGGCAGGATGGGCCGTTTCGCGGTAGCGCTGGCCCAGGGCAGCGAGCACTGAGTCCGGGCATGCAAGCCCACTGGACGAGCTGACGGTCACAGTGTCGTGGTCGTGGATCAGGCCGGCGGCCTGTTCAGTAGTGATGAGCTTTTTCATAAATCCTTGCGCCGTTTGAGTTCAAGTGGCAGCCCCGTGAGTTAGTGCCGGGGGCTGAAAGCGGAACAATTTGCGTGCAGCGCCAGCCCCAACGCCCCGGCGAAAGGATCGGCAGAGTAGGCAGAATGGGGGGTGGGAACAGGCGCATTGCCTGCGGACAAACCGCGGAATATGGCGGAGGCCCACTGCGCGCACACACGCAGGCAGGGGACCAGAAGCTGAGAGGAAAAAGGCTTCATGGAAATCACCGATTATTTTTATTCAATCGTTCCAAACTGTTTTTGGAACGTTCCAAAAATGTAATTTGTGGAATCATGACTGTCAACACCTTCCTCGCATCGACGTCGTCTGCGCTACGCACGACGATGCTGAAAATGGCAGGCTGAGGGCGGGTAAAGGGCTTTCAGTTGGCAAAGCGGTCAAGATCCTGCTGGCCGTGCCACCGCAAAAATTGGTACGTTTGGAACGTTCCGGCCGCAGTCGGTAGCTGCCCCACGCAGAGATCTCCAGTTGACCAAGTCCCAGATCGAAGAAAAAGCCACCATCAATGACATTGCCAAAGCCAGTGGCGTGTCAAAGTCCACCGTGTCCCTGGTGCTGAACAACAGCCCTCTGGTACGCCCCTCTACCGCAGAGAAAGTGCGAGTGGCCGCCGAACAGTTGGGGTACGTCTACAATCGCAGCGCCGCCAACCTGCGCCAAGGTGTCAGCAACGTCATCGGCATGGTGGTCAATGACCTCAGCAACTCATTTTTCGTAGAGTTACTGATCGGGGCCGAGCGCAAGCTGCTGGAATCGAGCTATATCACCCTCCTCGCCCACACGGCCGAGGACCAGGGCCTGCAACGCCAGGTACTGGCCTCGATGCGCGAAAACAAGGCTGCGGGCATCATCATCTGTCCAACGTTCGAGACACCACCGGACCTGGTGGAGTCGTTGAGACAATGGGGCATGCCGTTCGTGACCGTCATGAGGGCGCTGGGCGATGAAGCGACCGACTTTGTTGGCTGCGATAACTACCTCGGGATACAAATGGCTACTCAGCACTTGGTTGACCTTGGCCACTCAGACATCGCCTTCATAGGGCGCAACAGTACCTACGCGGTAAGCCTTGAGCGACTTAAAGGCTACAGCGAGTGCCTGCTCGAGAACGGCATCACGCCCAACCCCGACTGGATGGTGGAGACCCCGATCAACCTTGAGGGCGGGCGCGCTGGCATGAGCCAGTTGCTGGATCTACCTCAGCGGCCCACCGCAGTAGTGTGCTACAACGATGTGATTGCCACAGGTGCCTTGAATGAGATGGGCAATCGAGGCCTCAAGGCAGGTACGGATATCGCAATCATGGGCAGTGATGGGGTGGCGGCCTCAGCTTATTGCAATCCACCCCTGTCCACCATGGCGTTGGAACCGGAGCACCTGGGTGAAGTCGCCAGCGAAATGCTGTTGGCAAGGCTTAAAAACCCTGACGCTCCACCCATGAAATACCTGCTCAAGCCTCGCCTTATCGTACGCGAGACCTGCGGTGGGAAGGCATTGGCCTAGCGAAAATGCCGGCCATGCTGTCGGCGGAATTCGGTGGGGGTAACGCCTTTCTGTGCCTTGAACTGGCGGTTGAAAAAAGCCAGGGAGGAGTAACCGACCTCCTCGGACACCGCCGAAATGATCGCGCTGCCTTCCAGCAGTAGCGCGCACGCCCTCCCTACACGAAGCCGAGCGATGTAATCCAGCGCAGTGCTGCGGGTATGGCGGCGAAACATGCGGTGGAACGCCGACACGCTGACGCACGCCATCTGCGCCAGTTCCGGAATGGTGACCGGGTCTGCGTAGTGCGCATGGATGTAATCCAGAACGCGATGAATGCGTGGATCTTCACTCATGATGTCAGCCGTGGCCGCCCCCTGCACGGGTACGATACGTTGGGCGTTGGTATCCTGAATCAGCTGGGTCAACACATGCAGGAGCGAGACCAGCCGCTGGGGATCATCCTGATCGACCATTGCTTCAATTGTAGGCTGCAGCTGGCGCGCAAAATCAGGACTGAAAGTTAGTGCACACTGAGCAGCAGCCAGCAGATTGCGCAATTGCCCCAGCTCGGGAAACAGCCCCACCAGAGATTGCGCCCACGCCTCGGAGAACCAGATCACCAACGCCACATGCGGTTCGGCAGGATCGATCAGCTCGGCGGAGCACCAGCTGTGAGGGACATTGGGCCCCACCAACGTCAAATCACAGTCGTCATAGCGCTGCACGTCGCTGCTGATGTACCGGTGCCCCCGGCTGTTAAGGGTTAGGGTCAACTCATATTCGGGGTGATGATGCCATTCGAACGGGATCTCATCGGCCAGACGCCTGTTGAGCAGCGACCATGACGCATTGGGCGGGGTCGGCACCTTCTCGAAACTGGGTTTCATACCGCTAATTCCTACGTTTCCTGCATGGGTATAGGCGATCTGCGCCACAATCGTACCACTCAACGCGAGTTCTCACACTCCCCCTTTCGCCGCGATGGAGGCATCCTGACGTCCGCTGATCGCTAAAAACAATAAGTCCGATACAGGTGAAACATGAATATTCCCACCAGTCTCATCCCCCCATTTGGCAGGCCGCTCCGTCAAAGCAACGAGCACCATAGCCAGGCCATCCAGAGCAACTCTAACCAATAACCTGGGGCGCTCGCACTGTTCCTGGCAGGCCATCCGAGCACGCAGGACACCCAGACTTTTCTCGACCAACAACAATAGAGGGAGTGGCCATCATGCATGGGACATTCACCGCAAAAAACGAAACAACTCACCTTGCGCATAACAACACTCAACGGCTGAGTCTGTTTGTTTTTTCACTTTTTTTTATCTTCGGCAGTATTACCAGTCTCAATGACGTACTGATTCCCAAGTTGAAAAGCCTGTTCAGCCTCAGTTATGCCGAAGCCATGTTGGTACAGTCCTCTTTCTTCCTGGCTTATTTCATTGCCTCCATACCCGCCGGCTTGCTCATTGCCAGGATCGGATACATGCGTGCCGCAGCCATTGGCCTCCTGACCATGGCTGCGGGCTGCCTGCTGTTCATACCCGCCACCCAGGTGGGTCTTTTTGGCGCCTTCCTGGGCGCCCTTTTTATCCTGGCAACCGGCGTGACAGTGGTCCAGGTGGTGTCAAATCCGTTGATCTGCCTGCTTGGGTCCCCGACAACGGCGCATAGCCGAGTCACCTTTGCCCACGCCTTCAACTCCCTGGGTACCACGGTAGCCCCCTATCTTGGTGCGATTCTCATCCTGGGTTCAATCAACGAAATCGACCCCTCCTCTCTTTCGCCGACTGCCCTGACAGCCTTCCTTGCCAAGGAAGCCGAAGTCATCAGCAACACGTACGCCGGGATCGCGCTGGCGCTGCTGGCGGTGGCCATGGTTGTGTGGCAACAACGCAAGCAGCTTCCCGCCAGCACAAACCCCCAGCGCGCCAATCCGCTGGCAGCGCTCAGCCTGCTGAAACAGCCCCGCTTTGCCTTGGGCGCTGCCTGCCTCTTCTTCTACGTCGGCGCCGAAGTTGCGATCGGTAGCCTGTTGACCAACTTCCTCATGCTGGACTCCACGTTCGGCTTCAACGCCGAGCTGGCCGGCAAGCATGTCGCCTACTACTGGGGCGGAGCCATGGTCGGTCGTTTTATCGGCGCAGCGCTGTTGCGTCATGTGGCGCCGGGCAAACTACTGGCCGGGGCCGCTTCCCTGGTGATCGTGCTGATCGCCATCGCGGCCAATACCACCGGCAGTACGGCAGGCTGGTCAATTCTGGCAATCGGCTTGTTCAATTCGGTGATGTTCCCGACCATCTTCGCCCTGGCTTCCGAAGGGCTGGGCGCACGTGCTGCCCAAGGTTCCGGGCTGATCTGCTGCGCCATCGTCGGCGGCGCGATCATTCCTCCACTCACCGGCCTGGCTGCGGACCTGAGCAGCCTTTCCTGTGCCCTCGTTGTGCCTGCCGTCTGCTACGGCGCCATTGGGTTCTACGGCTGGTACGCACGCCGCGCCGCCGCCTAATACTGAAATGTTCACTCTAAACAATTACAATAGGAGAACTATCAAAATGAAATGGGGACTGATCGGCGCCAGCACGATTGCCAAGGAATGGGCCATTGCCGCAATTCGCAGCATTGGCGATGACGTCATTGCAGTTGTGAGCTCAGACGAAAAACGGGCCAGAGAATTTGCCCAGCAACAGGGAATCGCCCACTACAGTACAGACATCAACGCACTGCTCGAAAACAACGACATTCAAGCAGTGTATATCTCCACTAAAAATCACCTTCATAAAGAGCAGTCCCTGCTGGCTATCAAGGCCGGCAAACACGTCATGTGCGAGAAGCCTCTTGCCCTGAGTGTCGAAGATGCGCAGGAGATGGTGACTGCGGCCAAAAAGGCGGGGGTGGTGTTTGCCACCAACCACCATCTACGCAATGCCGCCAGCCACACCGCGCTGCGCCGGGCCATTCAGGGCGGACTGATTGGCCGACCGCTGGCCGCCAAAGTGTTTCACGCCGTCTCGCTGCCGGCGAGCCTGCAAGGCTGGCGCATTGCCGACAGCGCCAATGGCGGTGGCGTGATCCTGGATATCACGGTGCACGACACCGACACACTGCGTTATGTCCTCAACGATGACCCCGTGGAAGTCACGGCGCTGACTCAGACTGGCGTGCTCAGCCAGTCAGGCCTGGCGGAATCGGTCATGGGGGTGATGCGCTTCAAGTCCGGCCTTATCGCACAGTTCCATGATTCCTTCACCGCCAAGCATGCACACACCGGCCTGGAAATAATCGGCACCGAAGGCACGCTGATCGCCAGGGATGTCATGACCCAGCAGCCAATCGGGGAGGTTTGTCTGGTCAATGCTGAGGGCACGCGAAAGCTGATTCTTGAGCACGTCAACCTCTATGAGACTGGCTTCCGAGCCTTTGGCGAGGCCGTCGCCGGGCGCTCCGAGCCCGCTGCCACAGGCCAGGACGGCGTGTGGTCACTGGCCACCGGTATCGCCGTGGTCGAAGCGGCCCGAACTGGACGGACCACGCCTGTCGTCATCGCTTGAGGCTCGGAGGCAACATGGACCAATACCCTGAAATATTGATCATCGGCTCCGGTATCGGCGGGGCAACCGTCGCCGCCGGGCTAGCCGCGAGCGGCGTTAGAATCACCGTGCTTGAAGCCGGGGAGCACCTTGTACCGCAAGCGGAGCAACGTGACCAACGCGCCATCTTTCAGCGCCAATACTTTCGCCCCAAAGAGTCCTGGTACGAAGAAGACGGCACGCCTTTCACCCCCGGTAATTATTACAACGTGGGGGGTAACTCAAAGTTTTATGGTGCAGTCCTGGCCCGGTATCGCCGGGAAGACTTTGATGCCATGGAACACCTTGAAGGCACCTCGCCCGCCTGGCCGTTCACCTATGATGAACTGGAGCCGTGGTACAGCCGTGCTGAAACGCTTTACAAGGTACGCGGTGCGCATCAGCAGAATCCCACCGAGCCCTTCCACTCCAGGCCCTACAGCTATCCGCCTGTTCCGGACGAACCTGCGATTGCCATGGTTCGCGAGCGCCTGACCACAGCGGGGCTGCGTCCCTACTCCCTACCGCTAGGTGTCGATATAGAACAATGGCTGAGCAATCGGTCGACGCCTTGGGATGCTCACCCTCATTGCAACGATGGGAAGATGGATGCCGAGACCGCTGCGCTGTCGGCAGCCCTGAAGTTTGATAACGTCACTCTGATAACGGGTGCCCGTGTCGTGGCATTGAGAACACAGGAGCGCAATGGTCCCATCACTGAAGTGGAGTATGTGCGAGCAGGCAAAACCGTCACGCTGAACCCCAACCGCGTTATCCTCAGCGCTGGTGCTGTTCAATCCGCCGCGTTGCTGCTTCGCTCGGCCGATAAAAACCACCCTGACGGGTTGGCCAACAGCTCCGATCAAGTGGGCCGCAACTTCATGAATCACAATGCCTCAGCCGTTATCGGCTTCAGTCCGTGGTTCAAAAACACTTCGGTCTACCAGAAGACGTTTGGCATCGATGACTTCTATCTGCAAGATGGCAAGGGCGGACCGCCCTTGGGCAATATCCAACTACTTGGCCGGGTTTCTGGCGCGATTCTCAAGGGCAGCATGCCGAGCGCTCCGCAATGGCTGTTAAACCGGCTGAGTGGCCACAGCATAGATTTCTATGCCATGAGCGAGGACTTGCCCTGCCCTGAAAACCGCGTCACGGTAAAAGGCGACCGGATCACACTGAAGTGGGAACGAACCAACTGGAAGGCTCACCTGGCCCTGGTCGCGGCGCTCAAGGCAGCCTTGAAACAAGCTGGCTTCCCTATCACACTCAGCCGCCCCTTCGATCGCCGTACGCCTTCACACCAGTGTGGCACGGCCAAAATGGGCACTGATCCGCGGACGGCCGTGGTGGATACCTTCTGCCGGTCGTTCGACCACACGAACCTGTTTGTGGTGGACGCAAGCTTCTTGCCCACATCCGCCGCCGTCAACCCATCGCTGACCATTGCCGCGCAGGCCCTGCGGGTGGCCGACCATATCATGACGACGGACCTGGGCGTCACCAGCCGTGAGGATGCGACAACCGAATTGGCGTAAGCCTGTGATGTCGCTGCCGTCAGGGTGCGTCTCGCGGTGCGACGCGCCCGACAACATGCCATGGCCGCGGAGAAGAAATCATCGGCGCTGAGCAGGGATATTTTCAACGGTTGAACAAGCAAAAAATAGCCCACGCAAGGTGGGCTATTTCATTCTCGGGTTTCAGCCCACTCATTACTACATGGCTGATTTCATCGCCGAGTAAAGGCGGTTGCCGGCCTTGGCTGGGTCCGTGCTCTTGTCACTCAGAAAATTGGTGACTACATCGAATACCGCGCCCTGTACGGCCAACGAAGTCGACATGTTGAATGCCATGCTTGGCTCCAGTGTTCCGGCTTTTTCTGCTTCGGCAAAGTCTTTGGCGGACGCTTGGGCACAACTGTCGAACTTACTCATGTCCAGCCCCTTGATGACGGGAATGGAGCCCTTGTTCTGGTTGAAGACATACTGGAACTCGGGCTCCAGGGCGACCTTGGCCAAGTCATCACGAGCCGCATTATTGGCGGGAGTGTCCTTGCTCGATGCCAGCTTGAACATCACCAGGGAATCGATGGTGTAAGTGAAAATACCCGCTGAGCCCGGGAATGGTACGCACTCATAGTCGGTACCGGCGTTTTTACCTGCCACTGTCCATTCGCTCTTGGCCCAGTCACCCATGATCTGCATCCCCGCCTTGCCGCTGATAACCTTCGCGGCCTCCAGGTTCCAATCCTGCCCGGCCCCGTCCGGATCCATGTAGGTCTGCAGTTTGCGCAGTGCAACGAAGACGTCGGTCATTTTCTGCGAAGTCAGGGTCTTTTCGTCCAAGTCTACAAATGCCTTTTTGAAACCCTCGGCACCCATGATGCTCAGGACCAGGTCCTCGAACACCGTGGTGTCCTGCCAGGGTTGGCCACCGTGGGCAATCGGCACGAACCCAGCCGCCTTGAGCTTGTCACCTGCAGCGTACAACTCGTCAAGGGTCGTGGGTGCCTTGGCAATACCCGCTTTTTTGAAGACTTCCGGGTTGATCCACAACCAGTTGATACGATGGATGTTCACCGGCACGGCCACGTAGTGCCCGTCATATTTCATGATGTCAGAGACCGTTTTAGGCAACAGGCTGTCCCAGTGGTTGGCAATCGCGACCTTGTCGATATTGGTCAACAGGTCCAACTTGCCCCACTCTTGAATATCAGGGCCTTTGATCTGGGCTGCTGAGGGAGGATTTCCCGAGATTGCCCGGGTTTTCAGCACTGTCATGGCCGCGGCCCCGCCGCCACCGGCCACCGCACTGTCCTGCCAGGTGTAGCCGTCTTTTTCGACAATTTGCTTGAGCACCGCAACGGACTTGGCTTCCCCACCAGAGGTCCACCAGTGAACGACTTCCACGGTACCCTTACTGTCCGCCGAGTGGGCGGCCATCGGAACAAGCATACTCAGGGAGATTGCAGCGGCGAGGCGATTTACAACATTCATCGTGAGACCTTCTTTGTTGTTATTTATCTAGAATCGATGAGAGCAACTGGGGATGAAAGCCTGTTGCCCCCCAGTTTTGACAGTTGATACACCTATGGAACCACCGCAGCCAGCCGTCACGGCAGTCTGATTTATCGCGTTTGGACACACGATTGTGGCTTTTTGCCGCCGTCCCGAGTGCGCCTCGAGGAATCGGTACATCGTTGCTGCTCGAACAACTCGCCGTGTGGAAGTCGCGGAATCCAGCTACAAGCCTAGCAGCGAGTGCCTGGGAAGTTCCACGCCCGGCCGCCGCATTGACAAGCTGGCCAATGCTGCAAAAACAGCGGCGTACCCGGCATCAGGAGCAGGTCAGGCTAATTCAAGCCATGCTCAACACAGCCCTTCAACCAGCGAACCGAAAATCGCGCCAAATCGTGGTATTGGGCATTGCAGCGTCCGACAACAAACGCCATGCAACAACACGGGTCAATACATTGCGAATAGCTGATACAGCCGACGTTTATTTTTATGAGGGATGGTGATCGGACCGCGAAGCTGGTTTTACTGACCAGGTGGGACTGCTCCATGACTATGTAAAGCATGGCATGGTCTATTATTTCTGAGTCTTTCGGGCAAACCATCTGCAAGGAGTAGTGATGAATACTTTGCGTCATGCCATAAAAATCAACGCGACCAGACAGAAAGTTTACTCGGCACTCACCCACCGTTCCGAAATGGCAAGCTGGCATAAAGGTGGCTTGGAGGGCGAGATCGCTCCGGGTCAGGTCTTCACACTCACACCTAAACCGGGCCAGCGTTTCAGCTGGCGTACCGAGTCGTTGACCCCTGATACCGAGATTGTTCAAACGTGCACAGAGGGCGCAGGCACCTCCCCTGGCAAGCGGCTGACTTTTCATTTGAGTGATGCTGGAGACGGGTTGACGCTAGTGGAGCTCAGCGATGGCGAATGGGTGGAAGACGATCCCCACCTGCCATTTTGCAACACACACTGGGGTGATGTGCTAACCAGGCTAAAGCATTACGTCGAAGAAAATTGAGGAGGTCCACTGATGCCGCAGAAACGACCTGAATCCTATACGGTAATTGAGCCTGGCGCCGCCCACCCCATGGGCTGGGATGTTCCTGATATCAACGATTTGCGTTCCGCCGTCGACCTACTCAAAACCTTGCCTGGCCAATACATCGAGACGGATCGTGAAGTCGATCCAAAGGATGAGTTGGCAGGCGTATACCGACACATTGGTGCCGGTGGCACCGTCATGCGACCCACGCGAATAGGGCCGGCGATGACCTTCAACAACATCAAAGGTTTTCCTGATTCACGTGTCGTGGTTGGGCTCATGGCCAGCCGGCAGCGCGTGAGTGCACTGCTGGGGGCACCGGTCAAGGAACTGGGTATACAGATGGCAGGCGCACGCCGCAATGTGCTACCGCCGGTAGTGGTAGGTGCCGACAAGGCACCTTGCCAGGAAGTGGTGTATCGAGCGAGTGATCCCGACTTTGATATTCGCAAATTACTGCCGGCGCCTACCAACACCTCAGAGGATGCAGGCCCATTTTTCTGCCTGGGTCTGGTCCTGGGCAGTGATCCGGATGACCGCAATAACGTTGATGTGACTATTCATCGACTCTGCGTGCAGAGCAAAGACGAACTGTCGATCTTTTTTGCGCCGGGGCGTCATATCGACGCATTTCGCCAAAAGGCCGAAGCCGCAGGAAAGCCCTTGCCGGTGACCATCAACATGGGCCTGGACCCGGCAATTCCTATTGCAGCGACGTTTGAAGCGCCCACCACACCCTTTGGTTTCAACGAATTATGCGTGGCTGGTGGCTTGCGAGGTCGGCCAGTTGAGCTTGTCGAGTGCCTTACCGTCAAGCAATACGCAATCGCCCGTGCCGAGATCGTTATCGAGGGCGAAATCCTGCCGAATGTCCGCGTAGCAGAAGATCAACACACCGGAACCGGCAAGGCCATGCCAGAGTTCCCTGGGTACACGGGTGAGGCCAATCCCTCATTACCCATCATCAAGGTGACGGCGATCACCACCCGCGTTTCGCCCATCCTGCAAACGCTGGTAGGTCCTGGTGAAGAACATGTAAGCCTTGCAGGTATCCCTACCGAGGCGAGCATTCATCTGGAGTGCGAGGACGCGCTGCCTGGCTTAGTGAAGAATGTGTATGCCCACAGTGCAGGGGGTGGAAAGTTCCTCGCGATACTTCAGGTCGCGAAGAAAAATGCCGGTGACGACGGCATGACGAAGCAGGCTGCACTGATCGCATTGGCGGTTTACCGGGAGCTGAAGAACGTGATTATCGTCGACGAGGACGTGGATCTGTTCGACAGCGATGATGTGCTATGGGCCATGCAGACCCGCTACAGTGGTGACCTGGACACGACATTCCTGCCAGGAATTGCCGGGCACGTGCTCGATCCGTCGCAGACACCCGAATATGACCCGCGGGTTGCGACGAAGGGTACGACCACAAAGACGATCTTCGACTGCACGGTCCCTTTCCACCTGAAACAGCATTTCGAGAGAGCCCAATTCAAGGACGTAGATCCCAGCCTGTGGGCGCCGGAGTTGTTTCCCAAGAAAGGATAAAGTGCCGCTACCCGCACAAGCCTCCACCCTCTTGTGGTGGAGGCTTATCCCAGCTGTAGAGGGGCGAGGTGGCGCCTCCTGAAATGACGTAATACCTATGGCCGGATATTTGCAATTGCCAGGATTTGCCCTTGGCGTCAGTCATTGCGCCTACCAACGCTGGGGCAAAGGTCCTAGCCTGCGGCTTTTTCGTCTGCCGAGCCAACGTAGGTAAAGCCCCCGAACCAGGATTGCCTGCAACTGGGCGACCATCCATGGGCTATATACGAACGGCGCGGCCCGGGCACTGCCTAGCACGGCCTCAGCATTGACCCACTGCCATTCCATGACTTCGGCTGGCTCGGGACGGGGCGTTCCGTACGTCATCGCCCTGAGCACCGGGCGATACCCCTGTTCCAGGGTGCTGTCAGCGCCCTCGGCGTGATAATTGAAATCCTCCATGAGCAACTCAACCTGATCCACCACTACACCCAGTTCAAAGGCGCAACGTCGTTTTACTGCTGCCTCCAGCGGCTCGTCTGCGTCAAGGTGGCCGCATACCGAATTACTCCATACGCCTGGCCAGGTTTCTTTGCCCAGGGCCCGGCGGGTTATCAGCACTCTGCCCTGCAAGTCAAAGATGTAGCAGGAGAACCCGGCGGGTGAAGCGCTTTCCTGGGGCTGACGTTGGCTACTCATGCCGGCCTCCGAGGGAATAGTTCTGGCGCATACGGATGCGGATCGACATCGACGAACTCGGCGCGGGTGAAGTGCTCACGCAGATGGAACGGCGCCGTGCAGTCGAAGATGGTCTTGCAGGTGTTGCCGCGCACCAGCAGTGCGGGGTTGTACTCCGGGCCTTGGGACGGGTCGAGCACATGGCCTGGCACGCCGGGTAGAAAGATCGTGTCCATGTCGCCCTGATAGCGGGTCTGCATGGCCCACAGCACGTCGTCGGAGTCGAACGGGTCGACGTCCTCGTCCACCAGGATCACGTTTTTCAGTTCGCGGTACACGCCCAGGGCAATGATCGCCGCCTGGCGCTGACGGCCTTCATCACCGGCCTTGCGCTTGGCCACCTGTAGGATTGCCAGGAACTTGCCGCCGCCCGCCGTGTGGGCATAAACGTTGACCAGAAAACCGGGCATGGCCAGGTCCACGGCGTTGCGGATGCTGGCTTCGGTGGGGATGCCGGCGAGGTTAGTGTGCTCCTCGCCCGGGCCTACCAGGGTTTGCAGGATGGCGTCGCGGCGCATGGTGACGGCGGTAACGCGGATAATCGGCAGCGCCGGGTTGGCCGGGCCATTGTAGCCGGGGAACTCCGGCATGGCGTGGCCGGTGTTGGTGTTGATGTCTTCGCGCATGCGCTCGTACGGCAGGATCTCGCCTTCGATGACGATCTCGGCGCGGGCGATGGACTTCTGTTTGACCGTGACCGCGTCCACCAGCTCCACCCCCTGGCCACGCAGGCCGCCGGCGATCTTCAGCTCATCGAAACCCAGTGGCGTGGTAGGCGCCTCGAAGCAGGCTCCGATGGGGATCGCCGGGTCCAGGCCCATGTTGATGGTGATGGGCAGCGGCTTGCCGGCGGCTTCGGCCTTCTGGCGGAAGTGGTCGATGTGGCGGTCGGGGGCGAAGAAGATGGTCAGTTTGTCACGGTCCTGCACGCACAGGCGGTGGATGGTGACGTCGGTATGGCCCAACTCCGGGTCGCTGCCCAGCACCAGGCCCAGGCAGAAGAATGGCCCGGCGTCTTCAGTGGTGTTAGTGGGTGCGGGTAGCAGCGTGCGAATGTCGAAGTCGGGGTCCTTGGCGTGGAAGACTATTTCCTGGCACGGCGCGTCAGCGTGTTCCACCATCACCGGGTCGACCGGGTTGCGTACCGCCTCGCCCATGCGTTCGGCGAGCTTTTCCGGGGCGCTGTCCAACAGCAGGCCCACGCGCTCCCGGCTTGCCATCAGGCCCACCAGTACGCGGGAATGAGGGTAGCCTTCAATGTTGTTGAAGATCATCGCCGGGCCCAGCTGGGTTGGGCGCTTGACCGTGCCGCCGGCGCCGATGCGGCGGTACACGCCGGCCAGTTGTGCGTTGGGGTTTACCGGGTGGTCGGTTTCCCGTAGTTGACCAGGATGAGCCTGCAGGCGCGCCAGGGCGCTGCGCAGGTCGTTGATAGGTTGCTTGTCCATAGGTTACTTCGCTTTTTTTGGCGCTATGCGCAAGGCACGCACTCGACGAACTCAAACGCAGAGAATCAATTGACTTGACCGGCAAGCACAGTGGCTACGGGTCACCAGCAACGCTGACTGACAGTCCAGCACCTCGGTGCTTAGTCGGACGCCGTGCAGGAATCCGCAAGCTGACGGAACTCGACCGTTTTCTCAGCGCCGGTCGAATCGATGTAGCGCATGGTAGAGGTCACCACCTTGCAGGTAGGGGAAGTTGGCGTATCGATACTCACTACTTTGGCAATATCCATATTGTCGCCGTAGTGATATTCACCGGCAGTCGCCAACGGTGTGCCAGCGGCCACGGTAAGCACCAAACAGGCACACTGCAACAACGCCTTGGATGAGTTATTCATTTCATTTTTTCCTTGGACAGGGGTAATTTTCACTTCGGCGAATATAGGCCGCCAAGGAATCTGAATCCTCCCGAAACAAGCGAATTTTGTCGCTGTGTTGTCGGGTTTATCACCCTCTTGTAGAACCTTGTCGCAAAACTGTATCCACCGTTGCGAACATCGCTTACACCGCCTGCAAGGCGGGGCCACGCTTTCCTTTTATGGCGCTCTCCTCTACCCTGAAAGCTTAAAAAACTGACGAATCGCACCTCATGAACAGCGCAACGCACATTGCCATCGTCGATGACTACGAAGACATTCGGGACTTGGTCGGACAATATCTTCGCCAACATGGCTACCACGTCACGACCTGTGAAAATGCCTTGTCACTTCGCCAGTTACTTGAAGTTCAACCACCCGACCTGGTAATTCTCGACGTGATGATGCCCGGAGAAGATGGCCTGAGCCTGTGCCGACACCTGCGTACTCATACGGATATACCGGTTATTTTCTTAAGTGCCATGACCGAAGATCTGGACGTAATATTGGGCCTTGAACTGGGTGCCGACGATTACCTGGCCAAACCCTTCAATCCGCGCGAACTGCTGGCGCGCATCAAGGCCATCTTGCGCCGAGTGCAACGTCCGGTGGAAGCGCCCGCCCCCCAAGTGACGGAGTCAATCCAATTCGGCCAATGGACCTTTAACCGCAAGCTGCGCGAACTGGTCGGAGCCGATGGCATCTCCACACCATTGAGCGCTTCGGAATTCAAGCTGCTATGCGTATTTGTCGACCATCCGGAGCAAGTGCTCACCCGTGACGAATTGCTGGAGCAGGTCGCAGGGCGCCAGCAGGACTACTTCGACCGCAGCATCGACAACCAGGTCAGCCGGCTGCGCAAGAAAATCGAGACGGACCCCAGGCAACCCAGGCACATCAAAACCCATTGGGGCGGTGGCTATTCGTTTTCGCTGCTGGATTGCGGCTGATGAAAAAGCCATGGGAAACCAACCTCACGGCGCGATTCATCTTCCTGCTGTTGCTGGCACTGATCACCTCGCAATTACTGACGCTGGGCATCTCATGGGATGAGCGTGGCAATGCTCTGCGCGAAGTGGCCAAGGGCGAGTTCCTGAACCGCTCGGCGTCCCTGGCGCTATTGCTGGACAGCATGCCTGTCGAAACCCGCGACGGTATTCTCAATGTCAGCAATACCACCTATGGGCGATTCTGGGTCAACAGCAATGAGCCACGCACGCCCTCCCAATGGTGGGCATCGGCACGCGAGCATCTGCTTGCGCCACTGTCGGGCAATGATCACCTTGAGGACGCTCGCCTGAACGCCAAGGTAGCCAGCGAGAATCTGCCAGCCGAACGCATCGATACGCTGGCAAATTGGAGCACACCGGCTGCCAACCTCTGGCCTTCTCCGCGCCCGGCCAAGTTCGTCTATCTTGCCCCCCTGAACGTCATGGGCATTGCCACCCCACTCAAGGATGGCAGCTGGCTGCAGGCCGTCTATGCAAAACCGGTTGAAGGCTCGCCTTTTGAGAAAAAGGCGGTGTTCTCCTGGCTGATCACCGCCCTGGCCTTGTCCGCCATCGCCGCCTTGATTGCCCGTGAAATCAGCCGCCCGTTGAAACGCTTGGCCGAGGCCGCCGAAAAGCTGGGACGCGGTGAAGTCACTGATGACCTGCAGGAGACTGGCCCTACCGATATTCGGCGAACGGCAAAGGCGTTCAATCGCATGCAACTGCGCATACGCCGATTTGTAGAGGACCGAACATGCATGCTGGCTGCCATCGGGCACGATCTGCGCACGCCGTTAACCTCCTTGCGCCTGCGTGCTGAGTTCGTCGGCGACGCAGATCTGCAAGCAAAAATGCTGGGCACCATTGCTGAAATCAGCGCCATGACCGAGGCCGCCATTCACTACGCACGTGGGGAATACATCAGCGAGTCCACCCGGTTGATCGACATAACGGCACTGGCGGAAAGCCTGTGCGAAGACCTGGCGGAGCTGGGACTGAAGGTCAATTATCTTGGAGAAGGGAAAGTAGCGCTGCCGTGCCGCCCAGACTCACTGCGGCGGGCGTTGCGCAACCTGATTGAAAACGCCGTGCGATACGGTACGCAAGCGCATATCAGGGTGTCTCAGACCCCCAGCGACGTGCTGATCGATATCAGGGACGAAGGCCCAGGGATACCCGCCCATGAAATGGAGCACGTATTCACGCCGTTCTACCGTATGGAGCACTCGCGCAACCGCCACACCGGTGGCGTGGGACTGGGTTTGTCGACCGCACGGTCCATTGCCCGGCAGCACGGGGGGGACGTCACGCTGCATAATTCGCGGCAAGGGCTGAGTGCCCGTATCAGCCTTCCCAAAGCGTGATCCGGCGCAACGCGGCGTCAAGCCGCGCTGCTCGGAATCGGTGGTAGTTTAAGGGGAGTTGTGCGCGACGACTGGGGCCTGATCAACGTCAGTCCAGCCGCCGCCCAACGCCTTGTAGAGTTGGACCTGTGCGGTCAGTTCGGCAAGGCGGTCAGTCAGCAGTTGCTGACGAGCCGACAGCAACTGCCGTTGGGCATCGAGCAGCGTCAGATAACTGTCCACCCCCTCGTCATAGCGCTGCTGGGCCATCTGCGCGTACTCGTCCGAGGCACGTACCAAATCCTGCTGGCTTTTGAGTTCCTCCTCCCAGGTGCCCATCGCTGCCAAGCCATCGGCCACTTCGCGGAAAGCGGTCTGGACGGTTTGCTCATAATCGGCAACATGGATGTCTTTCTGGATTTTGGCGTAGTCCAGGCTGGCGGATAGCCTGCCACCGGTGAAGATGGGCAGGTGAATCTGCGGTACAAAGGACCAACTCTCCGAGCCCGGATTGAACAGCCCACTGAGCTGACTGCTGGCCGTGCCAGCGCTGGCGGTCAGACTGATGGCGGGGAAAAAAGCGGCCCGGGCCGCACCGATATCAGCGTTGGCCGCCAACAGTTGGTGCTCAGCGGCGCGAATATCCGGGCGTTGCAGCAACAGGTTGGCAGGCAGACCTGCCGGTACCTGGGCCAATACCGGGTCTTCGAGCGAGATGACCGGCATGCCCGTCGGCAGATCAGTGCCCACCAGCAATCGCAAGGCGTTGATGTCCTGCGCGACTTGGCGCGTATAGGCCTGGACTTGCCCACGGGCGCTGTCCACCAAGGTGCGTGCCTGGCGGACATCAAGGTCCGACGCGGTACCGGCATCGCTGCTGGCCTGGATCAGCGACAGGTTATGCCCATAATTATCCAGGGTCGAACGGGTGACCTCCAGCAGATGCTGATCGGTTTGCCAGGTCAGGTAGGCAACTGCTACATCGGCCACCAGGCCAATGCGCACGCTGCGACGGGTCTCCTCACTGGCCAGGTAGGTTTCCTGCGCCTCTTTCGACAGGCTGCGGATCCGCCCCCATACGTCCAGCTCATAGCTGGTCAGGCCCACCGAGACGCCGTTGTCACCGGTGGTCAAATGTTTGCCCGTGTCGGACAGGTCGGCGGGGGTACGCGAGCGCCCCCCTTCGCCGTCAAGGCCGATTTCCGGCGACAGTGCCGAACGCTGGATCTGGAACTGCGCCCGGTACGCGGCGACGTTCAGCGCAGCCTTGCGCAGGTCGCGATTGTTGGCCAACGACAGGTCGATCAGGCGGTGCAAGGCCGGGTCCTTGAAGAAGCGCTGCCAGTCGATCGGAGCCGCATCGCCCCCTTGCGGCGCCGCGTACGCGGCACCCTGGGGGTAGGCACCGGGGACGGGCATATCCGGGCGATGATACGCCGGGATAAAGCTGCAACCTGCAAGGCAAGCAGCCACGGCGAGAAATAGCGGCTTATGCCTCATGGCTTGCTCCTTGTGCGTGCTCGACCTTGGCCGAACGTCGGGAGGTGAACAGTTTCATAACGCTCACGTAGAACAGGGGGACAAAGAAGATCGCCAGGAAAGTCGCCGCCAGCGTGCCGCCGACGACGCCTGTTCCGATCGAATGCTGGCTGCCGCTGCCAGGGCCGTGCGCGCGGGCCAAGGGTAAAGTACCCATCACGAAGGCGATGGACGTCATGATGATCGGACGCAAGCGCAGGCGCGCTGCTTCCAGAGCTGCGTCCATCAACGGACGACCATGCTTCTCGTGCAGGTCCTTGGCAAACTCCACGATAAGGATCGCGTTCTTGGCCGCCAAGCCCATCGTGGTCAACATGCCTACCTGGAAGAACACATCATTGGATAGCCCACGACCCAAGGTCGCCGCCAGTGCACCCAGCACGCCCAATGGCACTACCAACATCACGGAAACCGGTACAGACCAACTCTCGTACAGGGCCGCCAGACACAAGAACACGATCAACAGCGACAGACCATACAGCATGGGTGCCTGGGAGCCTGCGGCACGCTCCTCGTACGACAGCCCCGTCCAGGACAGCCCCACACCATTAGGCAACTGTGCGGCCAAACGCTCTACCGCAGCCATCGCATCACCGGTGCTGTAACCCTCGGCCGGCTGGCCTAGCAGTTCCACCGACGGAATACCACCGTAACGCTCCAGCTTCGGCGAGCCATAAATCCACTTGCCGCTGGCAAAGGCCGAGAAAGGCACCATCTGCCCAGCGTCATTGCGTACGTACCATTTGCTGAAGTCTTCAGGCGCCAGCCGAGAGTCCTTCTGGCCTTGGACGTAGACCTTCTTGACTCGACCCTTGTCGATGAAGTCATTCACATACGATGATCCCCAGGCCACGGACATGGTGTCGTTGATGGAGGTGATGGATACCTGCAACGCCCGGGCTTTTTCGTCATCGATGGTGACTTGATACTGACCTTCGTCATTCAGACCATTAGGGCGGGTCAGGCGTAGCATCGGCTCCTTGGCCGCCAGCGCCAGGAACTGGTCCCGCGCCTTCATCAGCCCGGCATGGCCAAGGCCGGCGTTATCCTGCAAGAACAGGTCGAAGCCGATGGCGTTACCCATTTCCTGAATGGCCGGCGGCACGATAGGGACTACGTTAGCGTCCTTGATACCCGCCGCAAACTGGCCAATGCGCGCGGCCACCGAGGCCACGCTTTGGTCGGGTGTGGTGCGCTCATCGAATGGTTTGAAGCCAATGAACACCAGCCCGGAGCTTTGACCACGGCCCGCGAAGTTGAAGCCGTTGACCTCGAAGGCCGAACTCACCGCACTCTGCTCGTGCGCCAGCACGTAGTCGCGCACCTGGTCCATGACCACCTGCGTGCGTTCCGCGCTGCTGTTGGGAGGGGTCTGCACCTGAACCATCATCACACCCTGGTCCTCGTCGGGCAGGAAGGAAGATGGCAACTCACGAAACAGCAACGCCACGCCCACCAGCAGCAACACGTAAATCGCGAAGGTGCGTTTGGGTGCGCGTAGCAAACGGCCGACGCCACGCTCGTATCGCGCAGCGTTGCTTTCAAAGGTGCGATTGAACCAGCCGAAAAAGCCCTTCTTGGGACCGCTGCCAGAGGCATGCGGCTTGAGCAGCGTGGCGCAGAGCGCCGGGGTGAACACCAGTGCAATCAGTACCGACAAGGCCATGGAAGAAATGATGGTGATGGCGAACTGGCGATAGATGATGCCTGCCGACCCGCCGAAAAACGCCATTGGCAAAAAGACCGCACTGATGACCAAGCCGATACCGACGAGGGCGCCGGATATCTGCTCCATGGACTTGTAGGTAGCCTCCTTGGGCGAGAGATGCTCCTCGACCATCAGCCGCTCGACGTTTTCAACCACTACGATGGCGTCATCCACCAGCAGCCCGATCGCCAACACCATGGCGAACATGGTCATCACGTTGATGGTAAAACCGCAGGCAAACAGCACCCCAAACGTACCCAACAGTACTACCGGCACCGCTAGCGACGGAATCAGCGTGGCGCGGATGTTCTGCAGGAACAGCAGCATGACAACGAACACAAGCGCGATGGCTTCGAACAGGGTATGGATGACCGCGTGAATCGAGGCGTTGACCACCGGTGAAGTGTCATACGGGAACACTACCTCCACCCCTTCGGGCAGGTAGGGCTTGAGCTTATCGACCGTGGCCCGTACTCGGGAAATCGAATCGAGCAGGTTGGCACCCGTGGCCAGCCGCAGCGCGATACCGGCGGCGGGTTTACCGTTGTATTCGCCACTGATCGAGTAGTTCTCACTGCCCAGAGTGACCTCACCCAGATCCTTCAAACGAATCTGCGAGCCATCAGGCTGGACCTTGACCAGGATTTCCTTGAATTCATCGACTGTACGCATGCGCGTCTTGCCAATGACCGTGGCGTTGAGCTGTACACCGCCACGGGTCGGCAAGCCGCCAATGGAGCCGGAAGATACCTGCACGTTCTGCGCCGAGACGGCGTCGACAACATCCTCGGGCACAAGTTGATAGCTGTTGAGCTTGGCCGGATCCAGCCAGATGCGCATGGCATTCTGGGCACCCATGATCAGGTAGTCGCCCACCCCCTTGGTGCGCGCCAAGGGGTCCTGGAATTGGGAGACGATCAGGTTGCCCAGATCAAAATTTGAGAGGTGCCCATCCTTGGACACCAACGCCATCACCAACATGAAGTTGATCTGATATTTGACCACGCGGATGCCCTGGCGCTGCACCTCTTCAGGAAGCATGGGTTCGGCAAGCTGGAGCTTGTTCTGAACCTGAACCTGGGCGATATCCGGATTGGTGCCTTGATCGAACGTCACAATGATCTGCAGGCTGCCATCGGAGTTGGAATTGGACGTGATGTAACGCAGGCCGTCGAGGCCATTGAGTTGCTGTTCGATGACCTGGACCACAGTGTCCTGGACGGTCTGCGCCGAAGCCCCTGGGTACGTCACGCTGATCTGGATAGCAGGTGCGGCAATATTCGGGTATTGGTTGATCGCCAGCGAACGAATCGCCAATCCACCACCCAACATGATTACCAACGCGATGACCCAGGCGAAAATTGGCCGGTCAATGAAGAAACGAGACATGGGGAAATTACCTTTATCGTGACGCGGTCAGCGCATCGAGATCGACGTTTTGCGCCTGCGTGGCGTGCACTACGCTGGTGGCATCGAGGTGCTGCAGGCCTTCAGTGATCACTCGCTCGCCGGGCTTGACGCCGCTGTCCACCAGCCAGGCATTGCCCATGGTGCGAACCACCGCCAGGTCGCGGTGCTCGACGTGATTGTCGGGGGTGACAACCCAGGCGGTGGCCATGCCACGGCTGTCGCGAACGATCGCCTGCTCGGGCACCAGCATGGCGCCCTCTCGCACGCCCTCCTTCAACTGGGCGTGCACGAACATGCCGGGCAGCAGCGCTCGGTCGGGGTTGGGGAACACCGCCCGCAGGGTCACGGAACCCGTCCCCTCGTCCACGCTCACTTCGGAGAATTTCAGCGTGCCCGTCAGTGGGTAGGCGCTACCGTCATCAAGGGTAAGGCTGACCTCTGCCTGATCGGCACCTGCGGACTTGAGCGCGCCAGAACTCAGTGCGCGCTTGAGCGCCAGGATCCTGGTAATGGGTTGAGTCACGTCGACGTAGATCGGATCGAGCTGGTTAACAGTTGCCATGGCACTGCTTTGGCCATTGGTCACCAGCGCCCCTTCGGTGACGGCCGAACGGCCGATGCGCCCGGAAATCGGGGACATTACCTCGGTGTATTGCACATTGATGTCGGCAACTTGTTTATCGGCCTCGGCCTGTTTCCAGGCCGCAAGGGCGTCATCATACTGCTGCTGGCTGACCGCGCGGGTCTTCAACAGGCGCTCGTACCGTTCGGCAAGGTTTCGGGCGCTACGCAGATTGGCCTCCGCGCGGGCCTGCTGGGCGACGTAGGTGCGAGGATCAATCTGGTACAGCCGCTGCCCCTGCTTGACCTCTGCGCCTTCAGTGAAAAGCCGGTGTTCAAGAATGCCACTGACCTGGGGACGTACTTCAGCTACGCGATAAGCCGAGGTCCGGCCTGGCAAATCGGTCGTGAGCGTCAAAGGGGCCGCAGTGATGGTATAGACACCCACTTCGACAGGGGCGGTGCTGGCCACGGGCTGCTCCTGATGGCAGGCGCCGAGCAGCGTCGAAAAAACAAGTATGCAAGGAATGCGGTGCGCTTTGGAAAGTTGCACAACAAGGCTCCGTGTGAAATAGGATCGATCATGCGGTTATCGCAGACCTACTACTGGCATGCGGCACCGCCGTGGCCAGAGACGTGGCCACGGGATACGGTGACGATATGGGCAATTGCGGCATGGCTGTATGCACGGGTTAAGAGCACAGTCACGCGATCAACAACGGGGAGAGAGGCTCAGGACAACGCGATCAGCATTGCAGGGCAAAAACCAGCACACCGTACGGTGTGGTCGCCAGGCCGTTCGGCGCTGACCGCGCAGTGCCATTCTCGCTGATACTCATAACTGCTACCCCTTGCCAGACAGCTCCAGACCGCGGCCAATATAGAATCCAAGGCATTTTGAGTCCTGTCGAAACTGGTGTGCCTTGTCAGTCATTTGTCGAAGAACTGCCCATGAAGTAGCAGGTTGTCGCAAAACTGTAACTGCTCATCGGCGATAGGCGGGGGGGAGCACGCCGGACCAGTCTCGCATGGGGCGGTCGGGGTGATAAACCTGTGCAACCAGCCCGGTATCGAGCCGCTGACAAGAAAAACCTTATGCAGTTGATTGAAACCACATCTTCAAGATTGGTCCTTCAATCTCAGCGTGACTGCCGCCGCTTGTTCGATCTTATCCGTGATTTGGCTATAGACTGGAAACTTTCCGCATTTTAGAAGGCGACGGGCGAAATCGCCGATCTCATTCCAGGATTCGCGACGTACGGCTCGGGGTATAAATCCGGTGGACAGCTTTATTGTTTTCTCCCGCCAACCCTGGCCCTAGAGCTCATCTATATGCCCTTCGGAGCTTAGGCACCCACGCTGATCGCGGTAATCGTCCCGATGGCAAATGTGCATCCCGTTACCCATCAAGACCCAGTGCCCGCGACTTCGTAACTAAATATTTCTATATCATTAGTGTGATGCCCCTCAGACAAGCGCGATTTTTTCGGATCCAATACCGCTTAAATCAAAGGTTCCCGTTCCCTGCCCTTCCCGCTAGTTGACTAATCCGTCAAGTTAATAAGACATTGTGTAACGCGCTCGATACCGAAAATGCAGGAACCATAAGCCTGCATTCCAGTCTTGATTGCATCTGGGACCCTAATATGAACTTCGCTGCGAGGATCAGGTCCCGGCTGCAGGTCATCCACCAATAGCAGTTCGTGGGAGAGCCCTGCTTATGGACTGAAATATCTAGGGAGGATACTCAAATGCTCTCGTTCAAAACTGACTACCACCCCATTGAGGTTGCCCTGCACTGGTGTAACCTTGCTGACCATGCGACTGAGATTCTGGCGGTGGCCTTTTATGATCCTGACAAACTTCTCGCGCTGTTCCCTCAATGGCCTTCTCTTCACTTTTATACCGAACGGATCTACGACGCTATTCTCTGCGGCGAACTTCCTGCTTGGTATCTAGGACATCAGTACCGTCCGGACAGTGATGTCAACCGCGCTTACCTTACGGTTCGTAGCCCCGATTTAAGGGGCTGGGTGGCCCGTGACTACCCCGACGATAAGCCAGCGTTTCTGTTTAAGTGCGATGCCCAGCATATTCAATGTGTCAGCCTTGGTGCGCATTTGGCGCAAAAGTCCGAGCTGGAGGCCACTGCTCGTGAACTGCAAAAAGTTCGCCAAACACTTGCCAGCCGGACCGCAGAGCTGGAGTCGCAGGTCAGCGAGCTGCAAGCGGTGATTGATCACATGGGGCTGTCGGAGACGCCGAGCAACGACTCCAGCCTGCTGCACTACGTGATCATCGGGGCGTTACTGGCCATTGGCGCCGGTAAATCCCCTGAAGGCCAGGTGCAATCCATCTACAAGGACCAGAGCGCCATCGTAGCTGAGATTTTGCGCCGCTTCGCCAATATTCGAGGACTGAGCAAACGCACCCTTGATCGGAAATTTGCGCAGGCCCGGCGCTGTCTGAAGCAAGCGGGGTAAGCCTTGCCAGCGATTGCCAGGCAATTGTTGCAATTGCCTGGCAATGACAATCCCCCATTCTGGTTATTGACTGAATGTCACATCCCACCACGCGCCAAACGACGCTAAGGAGTGACATCATGCAGTCCGCCACCATCGCCGCCTCCGCCGATCGCCACATCATGCGTCGTGACGAGGTCGAACAGAAAACCGGCTTCAAGCGCTCGCACATCTACAACCTGATGAAAGCCGGGTTGTTCCCGCAATGCCGGCGCATCGGCACCCGCGCGGTGGGTTGGGACTCGCTGGAAATCGAGCAGTGGGTGCAAGATCGCCTGTCGATCCGGGACTAACGCCATGGACGTGCTCTCGCTGATCTCAACCAAGGGGGGCGCCGGCAAGACGACCGTCGCCGCCAACCTGGGTGGCTTGTTGGCTGATGCCGGCCTGCGGGTTCTGCTGTTGGATTTGGACAGCCAGCCGACACTGTCCAGTTACTATGCCCTGCCCCAACCCCGCGCTGCCGGCGCCTACGAGCTGATTGCGCAGAACCTGACGTTGGCCGACCAGGTCATCAGCGCCACCGCGATCCCCGGCCTTGATCTGATTGTCTCCAATGACCGTGCCGGCCATCTCAACACCTTATTGCTGCATGCCCCCGATGGACGCCTGCGCCTGCGTAACCTGCTGCCGGCATTTGCCGATGACTATGACGTGATGGTCGTGGATACCCAGGGCGCACGCAGTGTCGTCGTGGAAATGGCCATCCTCGCATCGGGCTGCGCGTTGTGCCCCTTGCCTCCCGAGATGCTTGCGGCGCGAGAGCTGCGCCGCGGCACACTGGAGCTGTTCGAAGAACTGGAGCCCTACCGACATCTGGGGGTGTCACTGCCGCCGGTGAAATTGTTGCTCAACCAGGTCAATTTCAACCGCCGGGATACGCGCCTGATCATGCAGAGTCTACGGACGACCTTCGCGGACGATGCACACGTCAGCCTCTGTGACACGGTCATTCCCGACCGAGTGGCCTATCTGAACGCTGCCACGTTGGGGATGCCCGTGCACCGTGTCGAGCCACACCCCTTGGGGGGCGGCCGCGGTCGTCCAGCCGCCCAGGTGATGCGAGACTTGGCCTCGGAATTGTTTCCCCACTGGCGCCAGCAACTGATCAAGACCACAACCGGCTCTGACAGACGCAGGACTGGTTCCTAAGCAATCTCCAACCACCCTACCGTGCCCTAAACCGGGCATGGCTTGACCCGGGCTGCCCTCATGAAGACACCCACCTCAGAGGAAATCACCCGCAAGCTGCAGCACTCCCACTTTCCCAGCACGACTAGCCTGGAGCAACCGGCAGATCCAGCTTGCGATACGCCGATGGTGGTGACCCTGGAGCAACTGCGCCCTTATGATCACAACCCGCGGTTCATCCGCAATCCGCTGTATGCCGAAATCAAAGAGTCGATCCGGGAACGCGGCCTGGACCAGCCGCCGGCCATCACCCGACGTCCCGGCGAGGCTCATTTCATTATCCGCAACGGCGGCAACACGCGCCTGGCGATCCTCAATGAGCTATGGCAGGAAACCCGCGACCAGCAGTTCTTCCGGATTGCCTGCCTGTTCCGGCCTTGGTCAACCGAGCCACACGCGCTGCTGGGGCATTTGGCCGAAAGCGACCTGCATGGTCAACTGACCTTCATCGAACGTGCTCTGGCGGTGGCGAAGCTCAAGGACATGCTGGAAGCCGACAGCGCCCGTTTAAGCCAACGTGAGCTGGCGAAGCGCCTGGGCGAGGGAGGTTATCCCATCTCGCAACCGCATATCAGCCGCATGTTCGATACCTTGGAGCACCTTCTGCCCGCCATTCCTCAAGTGCTATACACCGGACTTGGCAAACAACTCATCGAGCGCACTATCAGTTTGCGACGCAGGAGTGAAGCAGTCTGGAACCGCTATGCGTTCGACGTCGGAGACTTTGAACCCCTGTGGTTGGAGACCTTGTCTCAGTTTGACGGCGACGCTGGCGAATTCGATCTATCCCAGTTGCAGGATGAACTCCTCGCCCGGATGGCAGACATACTGCGGCAGTCGCCTCGCACACTTGCGTTGGACTTGGCTCAAGAAGGTAGCGTCGTGAGTGCGCCGCCGCAGGCTGCGGTGGACGGGGCTGGAGTGACAGACCATTCCCTCGCACCGCTATCGGAATTATCGCTCAGCCATGACGCGACGCCCGACCACAATCCCGTGGCGCAGACGAGTGAGCATAATTCGCTGTCCGATGCCCACCCTACGACGCCCCAGGCAGAGTATGAAAATGAGGATCAACCGGCACATCATCCTGCCGCCGCTTCGCCAGCAAGCTCGCCAGAGATCATTCTGCCAACTTCACTCGACCAGCTGTGGCTGTTCAGAGCCGATCACGCCAACCCTGAGCACCTGCGCCGGGCCTGCGCGCAGTTAGCCTTGCAATTGGCCGAATACGGCAACCTCGGCGACTGGGTCCTCCCGATGAACACGCACCTGGGCTTCTCCCTGACACCCGCCATCGAACCTCCCTCTGAACCGCGCAGCGTCGGCATCCAGTTGCTACTGGGCGGCCTGCTGCGGCTTCACGATGAGGTGCTCTGGGAGCATCAACAGCAACTGCCCGCCGCGCTATTCGGTCAGTTGCTGACCGGGGTCTACGACCAGCCGCTGGAGGACCATCGCCCCCTGCCGGTGAAGCTCGAACGCCTGCCTGACGAGCAGTTGCTGCAACTGTTCTGCCTTGTCCGCCTGTCCCGCCAGTTGATCGACCTCTCGCTATCGTCCACTCGCTAAAGACTCGGAGGTGCCCCATGGGCACGACGTTCAATCTGTTGAATCACGCCATGCTCAACCAGGTGCTGCATGAGCTGCGTCATGGCCGCGTGCAGCGCTGCAAAGCCCTCGGTTTGGGTGAGGAAGATATCGAAGTGCTGCAGTCACTGCCGCCCACTACCCTCTCCCACCTGGCGCACTCAAATATTTCCTGGGTTGAGGTCAAGGTCGACATCACTGTCCTGCGTCGACTGATCATCCAGGCCGAACGCGACGAACAGAACGAGCGGCTGATCAATCGCGCACTCAAGCTGGGTGCCAGCTCCAGCATCATGTACCGCTGTTTCGGGCTGGATCATTCGGAAACCGCACTGCGCCGGCGCGTGCTGAAGATCGAGACTCACCGTGGACGTCCGGTACAACTTAGCGAGGCCCAGGAGCATGCGGTGTGGCAACGCTGGTGCCAGCTGCGCGACGACGATCAGCACTTCGACCCCCTGGACGCGATGATGATGCTTGCCGAGGAGCAGCACATCAGCCTGACCCTGGTGTGGCAGCAGATCGATCTCTACGGAGGTGCGCCATGCTGAGTTTTTACGACATAGACTGGGCCGACGTCGTACGACAGAGCCTTCCGGCCTTGGAGCGACACAATCGGTACCTGGCCAAGCAGGAAGCGCTGCGGGTAGCGGCGCTCGAAGCAGAGCCCCCTCGCTTTGTCTACGCAGGCAAGAACAATCCGATGCCCCAGGCGTTGCTGCTCGACACTCGCCTGACACCGCTGGAGCGCAACGCCTGGCAAGTATTACGCTGGCTGATCACCGAACGCCACGTCGAGGCCCCGCGCTACCAGGACCTGCAACCGTACCTGGCCACCAGCCCCTGCGGCGCGCAAGCCTCGCGCGAGACCATCGCCCGGGCGTTGAACGTGCTGCGCAGCACCCGCTGGCTGAGCCTGACCGACCGCGCGCGCGATGAGCAAGGCTGCCTGCGTGGCAGCGTCTACGTGCTCTACGACGAACCGCTGCCACCGCACCAGGCGCTCAACGTCGACAGCGGCTACCTGGCGTTGATCCGGCAGAACCTCAGCCATGCCACCAAGGGCGTGCGCGACCTGGCGCGGCACGTGCTGCAGGAGCTACGGGATGATGTACAGGTGCCTGCCGATGTCCTCAGGGGCCTCGACCAGGCAGCGGAGCGTGCGGTACAACAAGCATTGCCGTTCGATACCCCGTCCAAGCGTGAGGGTTCCGAACGGAAGGTAGCGGACAACGTTCGGAATTCTGCAGTCAGATCGGCAGGGAGCGTCGATGTCAGCGAGCCCCTGGTTTTGGCTGATGTTCGGAATCCGAACGCGACCTGTACAGTACTTAAAAGCCAAAGCAATAAAAAAACAGTACCGCGCGCGGCGCTGGCGGACGCGGCGGCGCAGTGGCCGGAAACACTGCAACTGAGCCTGGGTGAGCGCAAGATGGCGCAGCAGGCGCTGCATCGGTTGGAACCCGAACAACGCCAAGCGGTGATCAATGAGGCAGTCGCCCGCTGCATCCGCGGCACTGTCCGAAAACCTGCGGCCTACCTGATGGGGCTGATCAAGCGTGCCTGCAACGGCGAATTCACCCTCTGGGCGGCGCGGGCACTCACCGGCGAACCGGAGGCCGCTTGCCACCGCTCCTCGACATCGCACGAGCCGACGAAGACGTCCAAGCCACCCCGCGAGGCTTCGCCACTGGCACTGGCGTGTCTCAGCGAGCTGAAGCAACGATGCCGCGTGGTCAGCGCCAGCTGACGGATCTGATGCCAACGACATCACGTCCAGCGAGGTCCACTGATAGCGGGCGATCCGGAGCGCTTCTTCCATTGATCGCCGCGCAAAACTGGCCCTGCTGCCGTCGTCACAGGTGCTCGAATGGCAAGGAGACCGATGAAGACGATCAGGACCAACGATGCGATCGATCACCCACGTCTGCCACGGTGAAGCCATCTCGGAAGGGCCGGGGCACTGATCAGCGCAACCGAGCCGCCGTGCTCGCCTGCCGACATGGCATGAGTCAGTAGCGTGCCTCCCTGAACCACCGCCACGAAGTGGTATCCTCGATGGCTCCCGGTGGAACTGATGCTGATGGCATCACTCCAGCGACGTCCAGCGATGCCGAGCAATCCGAAGCGATCGCCTTCGCATTGATCGCTGTGGAGCGTCGAAAGACCGACCAAGGTGAGCGCCATCTCCACGGCGAGGAACCGGCGATGGTCGACCACTACCAACTCAACCTGGGTTCATTGCGCAGCAGCATCACCCTTACGCTGCACACCCATCACGCCGCCCGCCTGTGGCAGGGGCGCCTCGCGCGTGAAGGCGTGCATGCGATCATGGGCATGGCCGGCTACATCAGCGTCACCAACCTGCTCAAGCAGGCCAGCAGCCAGGATGATCCGTTCGCCGACTGGTTCATGCTGCAGCTGGAAGAGAAACTGCTGCTGGCCAAGGCCGAAATGCTTGCCCTGTCCGAGCAAGTAGGCCGCCTGGAGCGCGACCTGCCCAGCCAGGTCGACATCGGCGACAACCTCAACATCCACCCAGTGACCTTGCCGCTGTTCATCGGCAGCCAGCTGGGGTTTCTCGCCGTCTACTTGCTCACCGACTACGACACCCTGGTGCGGCGGGTGCTGCTGGCCCACCACACGGCGCTGATCGGCCGCAGCGACATGGAAATCTGGATCGACCGCGGTGCGCACCTGCTGCGTAGCCTATTTGGCCTGGCGCAGCGCTACCGCCTGGCCGGCGTCAGCCGCGATGACATGGCGGCGAACAATGCCCGCGCCCGCGACGCCGTGGAAAAATTTGGCCTGCCGCCGCAGGACATCCTCGAAGGCCTGCGGCGTTCGCAGTTCGCCCCGCCGTCCGTACGCCATCCCGCCGTAATCCATGAGGCGGAGCTCGATGACGAGGCTCCAGACGAGCAAGTGGCGGCTGAACCGGCCGTCCAGCCCGAAGGCGGTGTGGCATGACCCTGGCCGAGGCGATCGCCCGACGCCTGTCAACGGATGCCTATCGGCAGTTCGAACAGGGTGCCTCCCTAAAAGGCCTTTTAAAGCCTTTTAAGGGTAAGGGGGAGCTGCAGCAACTGGCCGATACCGCGCTGCGCCTGGAAACCCAGGTCGCCGAGCTGATGAGCGTGCTGCTGGCCATCGTGGCGCAACCACCCTTCTCACTGCTGGACCTGCGCCTGGTGGTGCAGCGCAGCGCAGCCGGCACGAACTTCCTGCGCTGGCGCAGCCGTGACTTCAATCGCATGGGCGCGCTGGTGTGGCAGCGGGCGATGGCACAGCCGCACCTGGCGCAGTCGGTGCGCGAGGCCATGCTGCAGCTGGAGGTCAACCGCATCACCCTGAACCTGCAGATGAGCAGCCTGCATTCGCTGCACCGGCACGCCACGGCGAGCGCGGCCAAGCTGCAGGCCGCCGAGACCCTTTTCGATCACTCCCCTACCCCCACCGTGGAGCAGCAACCATGAGCACTCTGTTTGTCGGCGAAGGCAACATCGGCAGTGTCCCCGAATTCCAGGAATTCAACACCAACCCCGATGAGCCAAGGCGCCTGCTGCGGCTGAACGTGTACTTCGACAACCCGGTACCGCGCGAGGGCGGCTACGAGGATCGCGGCGGCTACTGGGCGCCGGTGGAGCTCTGGCACCGTGATGCCGAGCACTGGAGCACGTTGTTCCAGAAAGGCATGCGCATCCTGGTCGAGGGCCGCACGGTCAAGGACGAGTGGGAGGACAGCGAGGACAACGCGCGGGTGACGTTCAAGGTGGAAGCGCGGCGCATCGGTATCCTGCCACATCGCCTGGCCTCGGTGATCATGCGCGAGAAAGCCAGCGAGCCGACCAAGGGCGACGGCTCGGCGCGCAAGACTGGCGGCAGGAAAGGCGCGCGCAAAGCGGATTGAAGGTGGACGTCAGTGGAATCGCGCCGACTCAACGCGAGACTCACGCTGGGCCGGCCACCTGCCCGGCCTGCAGCCACCGCGGTTCCTGCAACCCTTGATTACTGCTGGCGGGCTAGCTCGTGCTGGGCATGCGCCAGCAGCAAGGCCACCTCGTACAGGTGCCGGTCCAGGGCACGGAATGCCCGCCAATGCGCCGGGCTCTGCTTGACCCAACTGGCCAACGCCTCCCTTGCCTGCAGGTTGTCCGGCTCCACGTGAGTCGCCAGGAACAGCTCGTAGGCCTTGATCTCCAGCGCCGTCATGTCGGCGTCATCGGAACGGTCCATGTTTGCCTCCTCGTGCTGACAGGTCGCGCCTCTCTTTCTCAGCTAAATACGCCCCATTAGGTTGCTAGTCAACCTTATAGGGCGTTCATATGCGCGGGTTGATGGTCAACCATACGGGTCGAATTGGAGAGTGCCCCGTTGCCCGTCAAACAGCCTAGCCCACGCCACATCGGTCGCCAGTTGGCCAAATTTCGGCTTGCCCGCAACCTGACCCAGGAGGAGGTCGGCGTACGCCTGGATATCGGCGCCGAGGCGGTCTCGCGCCTGGAACGCGGTCAGGTCGATCTCTCTGTAGCCAAGCTGCTGCAGCTGGCGGACATCTTCGAATGCCCCGCCGCCGAACTGTTGATGGCCATAAGCACCCGCACACAGGACCAGGCTCAGGTAATCACGGCGCTACTGGACAAGCTCAGCGACGAGAACCGGCAGTTCACCCTCGAGATGCTGGAACGCATGGCCGCACACTTAGCGCCCAAGTAACGATTCTCACGCTCCGCGCTTCCCCCCGCGTCCCTAAGCCACGCAGAAACGAAGGCGCCCGGTTCAACTTTGCGCTGGATCTTTCCCACCCCACCCGCACCCTGTCGCTATCTGATCAGGGGAGCCTAGTCATGCGCCTGTACATCTGCGAGAAACCCTCCCAGGCCCGCGATATCGCCCGCGTGCTGCAGGCCAATCGCCGCGGTGACGGCTGCCTGCAGGGCAATGCGGTAACCGTGACCTGGTGCGTGGGCCATTTGCTGGAGACCGCGCCACCGGAGAGCTACGGTGCGCAGTACAAGCGCTGGACCTTGGAGGACCTGCCGATCATCCCAAGCCGTTGGCAAGTGGTTGCCAAGCCCAAGGTCGCGGCGCAGTTGAAGGTCATCGAACAGCTGCTGCGAACCTGCAACGAGGTGGTGGTGGCCACCGACGCCGATCGCGAGGGCGAGATGATCGCCCGCGAGATCCTCGAGCGCTGTCGCTACCAGGGGCCGGTTATGCGCCTGTGGCTCTCAGCGCTGGACGAGGCATCGATCCGCAAGGCACTGGCCGCACTGCGCCCGGGCGAGCAGACGCTGTCACTGTATAACTGTGCGCTGGCGCGCTCCCGCGCCGATTGGCTGGTGGGCATCAATCTCAGCCGGCTGTTCACCCTGCTCGGCCGGCGTGCCGGCTTCGATGGCCTGCTGCCGGTGGGCCGCGTGCAGACGCCGACCTTGCGCCTCGTGGTGGAACGCGATCGAGCGATCGCCAGCTTCGTGCCCCGCCCTTTCTGGACGGTCGATGCGCAGCTGCAGGCCGAGGGCATGGTGTTTTTGGCGCGCTGGCAGCCGCCTGCCGGCAGTTGCGACGACAGCGGGCGCTGCATCGATGAGGCCGTCGGGCAACGGGCGGCGCGGCGGCTGGCGCAACGCGCCCAAGCGCGGGTGTCGAGCGTCGACGTGGAGCGAGTGTGCGAAGGACCGCCGCTGCCCTTCGACCTGGGGACCTTGCAGGAGATCTGCTCGGCCAAGCTTGGCCTTGGCGCCCAGGACACATTGAACACGGCGCAGGCACTGTACGAGACCCACAAGGCCACGACCTACCCGCGCACTGACTGTGGTTTCCTGCCCGAGAGCATGCTCGATGAGGTACCGCGCGTCCTGCATGCCCTGGCAGCCAGCGCGCCGTCGCTGGGGCAGTGGCTGAAGCAGGCTGACCCGAGCCGACGCTCAAGGGCCTGGAACAGCAGCAAGATCACCGCCCACCACGGCATCATCCCCACGACCATGATCCTCGACCTGGGGCAACTGTCCGAGCGCGAGCAGGCGGTCTACGCGCTGATTCGCGCGCGTTACCTGGCGCAGTTCCTGCCCGACCACGAATATCTGAAAACCCAGGTGCTGCTCGTAAGCGACGAAGACCAGCTGCAGGCTCGCGGCAAGCAGATCCAGGAGCGCGGCTGGAAGGCGGTGATCGATGAGGCCGACGGCAGCGAACCGGGCGAACCGAGCCAGCGACTGCCGACCCTGCGCGAGGGTGCGTCGCTGCCCGTGCTCGATGCCGTGGTCAACGCGCACCGCACCCAGCCGCCCAAAGCCTATACGGAAGGCACCCTGATCAAGGCGATGAAGACCATTGCCAACCAGGTCGCCGACCCGCGCCTGAAGCAGAAGCTCAAGGACAGCATCGGCATCGGCACCGAGGCCACCCGCGCGGCGATCATCCAGGGACTGATCGATCACGGCTACCTGGCGAAGAAGAAACGCAGCCTTGCGGCCTCCGCGGCCGCGCACACGCTGATTGAGGCGGTACCGCCGGAGGTGGCCGACCCGGTGTTGACTGCCCTGTGGGAGCAGGCGCTGGACCGCATCGAATCGGGGCAGCTGGACGTCGAGACCTTCCTGGCCAAGCAGGCCGCCTGGCTCACGCAACTGGTGCAGAGCCACGCCTCGCTGACCCTACGCGTGCCAGCCGCCGCCAAAGGCCCCGCGTGTCCGGTGTGCCGCAGCGCCATGCGCCAGCGTAAGGGCCGCACCGGTGCCTTCTGGTCATGCTCGCGCTATCCGGACTGCACGGGCACCAAGCCGGTGGCCACACCCAAGCGCACCAGCAAGCCCCGCTCCTCCTGAGCAACACGCGGCACCTTGACGCTCCCCGCTGAGCCTGTTGTAGTGAAGGCGCCCCATCGCCACCAGGCGAACCAAGACCGATACGCTCCGGGCAGCTCGGTCGAACCGTCGTGTTCGGAGCCATGCCACACCTCTTCCCCGTGAATGCTTTTCGGCGTCATAGATCCTCCAGGCGGATGACCCCTGCGGCTTGCAGCAGGCCCCAGGGCTCATCCGCCTCGGCGATGATGCTCAGCACCGGTGCCCGCCGGCGAAAGACTGGGCGCCTTTTGTGCGCGGATGCGTGCCTGCAGTTTCCGATCCAGGCCACGACAAGGGTCGGTTGAACCAGGTGAATGACCGGCGACAGTTTTGCGATGGACTTCGCGGTCAGGGTACCGGGTCAAAGGTGGTCCTCCTCATCCTAGCCTGATGACCGTCGGGCTATTTTTTCGCCGGCCGTTTTCCACTGAATACCATCAGCTTCCGGCCGCCGAAGACCCGTTCAAGCCCCTGTTGACGCGGGGCTCACCTCGATCTATAGATGAACTGCACCTCGCTGTCGATGACAGCACCCTGGTAGCCGGAACCTTAAAGGCTACGCCCATTGCGGGTGGTTCTTCCCCAGTGCGATCAGCGCTCGGCAGCTCGCACGGTCACCGATCCCTCGGTGATGAGCGCTCCTCGACCGGTCCTGTGACCACTATTGCCTCCCCCTGCGGAACTCACCTCCCGCCAGGGCTGGTGGATATCCGCGTTTCTTGCAAACAGGAGATTCACCATGGCTACTGCAAACAACGCTGCACCCACCAGCTACTTCAACCTGCACACCCAAGGCATTGGCTACCTGAACCGTATTCGCGAAGTCCCGGTACGTCGCGGTCAACCGTTCATGGCCTGCGACATTGCCGCGCTGCACGGTGCGTCGGATGACGTCGAGTACACCCGCTTCGACTGCAAGGTCGCCGGCGGTGAAGCGGAACGTTTGATCCGCGAGCACTTGGAAGACGTCAAGGCCGATCGCAAGGTGCTGCTGGCCTTTCGCATCGGCGATCTGTGGGTCGACGCCTTCACCTATGAAAAAGGTGAGCGCAAAGGCCTGCCGGGCGCCAGCCTCAAGGGTCGGTTGATCTTCATCGAGTGGATCAAGGTCGATGGCCAACTGACCTATAAGGCAGCACCCCGTGCTGAAGCCCCTGCTCCAGTTGAACCGGAGCAGCAGGCTGATGAGGCCGACGCCGAACCTGAAGCGCCCGCCGACACCTCCCGCGCCAGCTCCGGCCGCCGTCAAGCCCCGGCTGCCAACGGCCGTCGCACCTCCACCCCGGCGCGTCAGTCTGCGTAAGGCGATTGACCCACCCACCAGGCGCTCGGACGAGCGCCTTTTTTTCACCTGTGTCGGAGGTTGCCATGGAGAGCTACTGGCTCTGCGAGGACTGCCTGCAGGCGGTGGCTTTTGAGGACTTCAGCGCGCTGTCGCTGTACTACAGCGAGGCTGAGGTCGACCAGCGCATCGCCCGGATGCGCGCCGCCCTGCTAGCCCTCCTGCCCTTGAGTGCCGACTTTGATCCTGAGACCGGCGTCGGCATCGAGGACTTTTCCACCGCGCCCTGCGAAGCCTGCTGTAGCCGCTTGCACGGTACGCGGCATCGCTTCACCCGGCTTTGAACTGCTGATAACTACCCAACGGGGGCTCTCCCCCTGGGGGCGCTCCGTCCTTACGAGGAATATCCCATGAACACCAGCCTGAACCTGGTCGACACCGTCGATCCCGCCGTGATTCAGCGCGTCAACGAGGATGCGCTGATCGAGCAGGCCCTGCAGTTGCTCGACCGCCGCTATTTCCAGCGCGGCGAACTGCTGATCCAGCCTGCCGATGCCGCGGCTTACCTGAAGCTGCGCCTGGCCCCCTACCGACAGGAAGTCTTCGCCCTGCTCTGCCTGGACTCGCGCAACCGCGTGCTCAGCTTCGACGAGCTGTTCTTCGGCAGCATCGATGGCGCCAGCGTCTACCCGCGCCAGGTAGTCATCAAGGCTTTGGAGCATAACGCCGCCAGCGTGATCTTCAGCCACAACCACCCTTCCGGCTGCCCTGAACCCAGCAACGCCGACCGCGTGCTGACCCAACGCCTGAACGAGGCCCTGGCCCTGGTTGAGGTCCGCGTCCTGGACCACATCATCATCGGCGAAGGCCGTCCGTTGTCCCTGGCCGAATTCGGCTGGATCTGAACCGTCGTCCCGACGCCACCGCCTGCATGGGGTGGCCTCAACTTCCACTGGAGAGCAGCCATGCATCCTCTTACGTCCACTCCCTTCGTTCGCGGCTACCAATCCTTCCGCTGTGAACGCCTTATCCAGATTATCTACGAAGACTACGGTGAGCCCTGCTACCGGCCCCTGCATGACTCGCAGGCTCAGCTGCTGGACCATGACATTAGTCGCCAGCCTTGCATATTCAATGATGATTTCGTGCTGATCACCCGGGGGCAAACCCTGGTCAGGGAAGCCGTGGGGCAATGCACTGACGACGGCACGGTGGTGGCGGTGGTCTACACGGTCGTCGCCGACCATTTCGGCCAGTCCGCCCATTTGGGTGACTATCCCAGCGAAGAGTCGGCGCAAGCGGTAATCACGCAATTGACCTTTGCCACGGGGCACTACAGCCGTAGCTGGGAGATCAGCTCGGCGCACCTGCCGCCTGCGGAGTTCAAACTGCTGGAAGAGCGTACCTGGCGCGGCATCGCGTCCGGCTTTTTCGAGTGCTTCGAGCTGTTCGACAGCCATGCCATCGGCTGCAAGCTGTATTCGACGCCCTGGCAAGACGGCGGCAACTGCCCTGAGTGTGTCGCCAGCCGCGCAGAAGTCCTGGCGCGCATGCATGACGACCAAATCCCGCCGGTGCTGACCGAGCTGTTGCTGCTGGCCGGGCAAGCGGACGTGCGCTTTTTGGTGTTTGATCCAGACGCCCGACGACTGCCCGAGCTACCTATTTTTCGCGATGATTGATGCAAGGCGCCTACGGGCGCCTTTTTTATGGGGCGCGAATAGCCGTGGGCGGGAATCGCTTTATCGGTGGGGCGACAGCCGCACTTTTCGCCATGGTAGCGACAACCTTCCCTGAGACATCGCCATGCATCGTCCACTCATGCTCACGCTGGTCATTGCCGCCCTGCTGGCGGGCTGCAGCCATGCTGCGCCCCCTCCCGGCCCAACGCCGGCCGCCGACAAGCCCGCGACGCCCGCCAAGCCGCTGGTGCCGGAAACGCTCCAGGCACCTGACTGGGTGCGGCAAGGTCGCTACACCCTGGTCAGCGCCCGCCCGACGCTGGAGCAACGCCAACCGCTGCTGCAGATGGTCGAGGTCAGTATTCCGCCGGCGCTGCACAGTGATGTCGGCGAGGCATTGCGTCATGTGCTGCAGCGTTCGGGCTATTCGTTGTGTCCGGATGTCCCGCCGCAGGCGCTGCTGTTCAGCCGGTCGCTGCCGGCGGTGCACTACCAGTTCGGACCGATGGCCTTGATTGACGCCTTGACCATCCTCGGTGGCCCTGCCTGGGAGCTCAGCGTCGACCCACTCAATCGCTCGGTCTGCTATACGCTGCGGTCGCCATCGCCGGCAGCATCGGTCGGGGCGGTGGGGCTCGCCCCATGAAAATCCAGACCTTCCATGACCTGTTGATCGGCGCCCTGTGCATCGCCGCGACCTTGCTGGCAGCGTTGACCTACAACCACCATCAGCAACTCGCGGCCATGGTCGCGGTGGCCGCACAGGCCCAGCCCGATCCTGCTCCGGCCCTGCGGCGGGATCTGGATCTGCTCCGCGATGGTCAGGCAAATTTGCAGGCACAGATGAGCGACCTGAGCAGCCAACAGGAGGCTGTCACAGCCAGCCTGGCGGCAACCCGGCAGCAGTTTGATCGGCTCGGCGCTGCCGTTGCCGAGCAGTCGAGATCAACAGCCAATGCCCCCAGCACCGAGGTATTTACCGCTTGGCAGCAACGACTGGACAAAGCCGAAGGTGAGCTTGCCCATCTGCAGGCCCAGCTCGCGGCAAAATCTCAACCCCTGCCCCACTCCAAACCCACCCCGACGCCAGCGCCCAAGGCGATAACACCGCGCCCTGCCGAACCGCCGCTGTCGGTGCTCGGCATCGAGACGCGTGGCAGCGCCCGATTCGTGTCGGTGCTGCCAACCGGTGCGCGCTCGCTGTCCGCCGTGCAATTGCTGCAGCCGGGCGAGAGCCTGGATGGCTGGCAATTGCGCACAATCGAAAGCGACCGTGCCGTGTTCCAGATCGCGGGGCATGCCGACCGCAGCCTACCCCTGCCCTGAGGACGCTGCCATGCGCCTTTTCGCTCTCCTCAACGTGCTTCTGCTGCCAATCAGTCTGCACGCTGCCGTTGTTGCCGCGGCGGACCAGGAAGTCTCCGAATCCACGCAGCGGAACAGCGACGTCACGCCGCTGCAGCAGAAACAGACCACTGCCGCGCAGGCGTGGGGACTGACTGACGATGAATGGGCCAAGTTTGAACACCTGCAAAGCGGCCCCCGGCACTACTGGTCACCGCAGTTGGACCCGCTGACCACCCTGGGCGTGGAGGCGGACTCCGACCAGGAGCGGCAGCGCTACGCCGAGCTGCAAGTGCGCCTGGAGGCCAAACGGGCCGAGCGCGAGCTGGCTTACCAGCAGGCGTACACCGCCGCGTGGACGCGGCTGTTCCCCGGTCTGCAACCTGTACAGGGCATGAGTAGCGCGGACACTCCCTCAGCCGGGACTCGCTACGCGCTGTTCGTCGAAGAGCAGTGTTCGGCCTGCCAACCCCGAGTCTCACAACTGGCGAAACAGGGCGTGCAGCTGGATGTGTTCTTGGTCGGCAGTCAGGGCAAGGATGACGTGATCCGGCACTGGGCGCGCCAAGCGGGCATCACAGCAGCGCAGGTCAGCAGCGGGCAGGTCACCCTTAACCATGATCGGGGAAGTTGGTTCGGTTTGGGCGCCAGCCGTCCATTGCCAGCACGCTATCAACAGGTGGACGGACAATGGCAGCGCGTCGACTGATCTGCGCCCTGGCGCTGGGCCTTGGCACTCAGGCAGGCGCAGAGGTGATACCCCCTCCTGCCTACCAGGTGATCGCCGCGCAGGCCGGCATTCCCTCCTCGGTGTTGTTCGCCATTGCCTTGCAGGAAAGTGGTACTCGGCTGCGCGGCCAGACCATCCCCTGGCCCTGGACGTTGAATGTCGCCGGCAATCCGCAGCGCTTCGCCAATCGTCAGCAGGCGTGCACCGCCCTCATGCTCGAGCTCACCCGCCAGGATCCTCGGCGCATCGACGTTGGCCTGGGCCAAACCAACCTCGGCTACCACCCCGAGCGCTATAGCAGCGCCTGTGAAGCGCTGGATCCGCGGACCAACCTGGCGGTCACCGCCGACCTGCTCAAGGAACACTACGAAGCGGCCGGCAACTGGGTGCAAGCCGCTGGCCGCTATCACCGGCCAGCCGGAGGCGAGCTTGCCGCCCGCTATCGCGCGCAGTTCATCCGCCATTGGCAGCGGGTCGACGCATCGGCTGCCCTAACCCTGGAGAGCCAACCATGACACCGTTGCGAATCCTTGCCCTGATGATATCGTGTTTGTTGTGGCAGGGCGTGGCCGCCCAGACGGTGGAGCCAACGCCCTCGCCACCCGACCCACGCCGATTGAGCTGGGTCCTGCCTATCCACAGCAGTCAGCTGAGCCCAGGTCCGGTCACCCGCAGAGTGCTGGATATGACGGGAATAACACCGTTGTTTCTGGTCGGTCAGGACCCGCTTTCCCTGCAATGGCTGGCTGAACATGCCCCGGCCTTGCAGGCGATCGGCGCCAGCGGTCTGGCCGTGGAAGTCGCGGACAGCGGAGCGTTACAGAGCATCCAGGCAAAAGCGCCGGAGCTACCGATCTGGCCGGTCAGCGGTGATGACATCGCCGCGCGCCTGCACCTGGAGCATTACCCCGTGCTGATTACGCCAACCGCCCTGGAACAATGAGGGGGATAGACCATGGCCGATCACGCGATGGAGTCCTTGCTCAGGCCCGCCGTCGAGCTGTACACCGCCGGCGTCTGCGCTGGCGCCGCCGCGTTGTGCCTGCACTCGCCGTGGGCGGTGGCGCTGTCGCCGGAGATCGGGGCGGGCATGGCCCTGGCGTACACCGCCTTTGGCCTCAAACGCCTCAACCAAGCCCGCGTGGTGCTGCGCTACCGCCGCAACATCCGCCGCCTGCCGCGCTACGCGCTGACCAGCCGGCAGATCCCGGTCAGCCAGCAGCGCCTGTTCATGGGCCGTGGCTTTCGCTGGACACGGCTGCACACCCAGCGCCTGGTCGAGGCCCAGGACCCGGCACTAGCGCGTTACGTCAACCAGTCGGCCGCCTACCAGCAGGCACGGCGCCTGGAGCGCGCGCTGGAAAGCGCGCCCTTCCCGCTGTCGCATCTGGCCCGGCTCACCGCCTGGGACAGCCCGCTCAATCCCGTGCGTCCGTTGCCGCCGGTAGGCGGCTCACCGCTGCTGCACGGGGTCGAGCCCCATGAAAGCGAAGCCAGCCTGCCCCTGGGCGAACGGGTCGGCCATACCCTGGTGCTGGGCACCACGCGAGTCGGCAAGACGCGCCTGGCCGAGGTGTACATCACCCAGGACATCCAGCGCAAACCGCATGAAGTGGTGGTCGTCTTCGACCCCAAGGGCGATGCCGATCTGCTCAAGCGCATGTACGTCGAGGCGCGCCGCGCCGGGCGCGAGAAGGAGTTCTACGTGTTCCACCTGGGCTGGCCGGAGATCTCCGCCCGCTACAACGCCATCGGCCGCTTCGGGCGTATCTCCGAGGTCGCCACGCGTATCGCCGGGCAGTTGAGCGGCGAAGGCAATTCGGCCGCATTCCGCGAATTCGCCTGGCGCTTCGTCAACATCATTGCCCGCGCGTTGATCGAGCTGGGCCGGCGTCCGGACTATCTACAGATCCAGCGCCACGTGGTCAATATCGACGCCCTGTTCATCGAGTATGCGCAGCAGTTTTTCGCCCGCCACGATCCCCAGGCCTGGGAGGCCATCGTGCAGATTGAGGGACGGCTCAACGAGAAGAACATCCCTCGGCACATGATCGGCCGCGAAAAGCGTGTGGTCGCCATCGAGCAGTACCTGGCCGCCAAACGCATCTTCGATCCAGTAATGGATGGGCTGCGCTCGGCGGTGCGCTACGACCGCACCTACTTCGACAAGATCGTCGCCTCCCTGCTGCCATTGCTGGAAAAGCTCACCAGTGGCAAGACCGCACAATTGCTGGCCCCCAACTACACCGACCTGGACGATCCACGGCCAATTTTCGACTGGCTGCAGGTGATCCGCAAACGCGGGATCGTCTACGTCGGTCTCGATGCACTGACCGATGCCGAGGTCGCCGCCGCCGTGGGCAACTCGATGTTCGCCGACCTGGTTTCAGTCGCGGGGCACATCTACAAGCATGGCGTGGACCATGGCCTCCCTGACGTCTACAGCTCGGCAGAGAAGCTGCCAATTAACCTGCACGCCGACGAATTCAATGAGTTGATGGGCGACGAGTTCATCCCGCTGATCAACAAGGGCGGCGGTGCCGGCATCCAAGTCACCGCCTACACCCAGACACTGAGCGATATCGAGGCGCGCATCGGCAACCGCGCCAAGGCCGGCCAAGTGACCGGCAACTTCAACACCTTGCAGATGCTGCGGGTGCGGGAGACCGCAACCGCGGAGCTTTTGACCAACCAACTGCCCAAGGTCAACGTGCAGACCCGCACGCTGGTTTCCGGGGCCACCGACACCGCCGACCCGGATGCCCATACCGACTTCACCTCCTCCTCCCAGGACCGTGTCAGCAGTACCGCCGTGCCGCTGATTGAGCCCGCGCATATCGTCAGCCTGCCGAAGGGGCAGATGTTTTCCTTTCAGGAAGGTGGCCAGTTGTGGAAGGTGCGCATGCCGCTGCCATTGGCAGCCGCTGACGATGCCATGCCTAAGGATCTGCAGGCGCTGGCCCGGCACATGCGCGAGCGCTACAACGCCAACGCCGGCCAGTGGTGGGCGAGCGCCGGCGGCGCGCCGACCGAGAACTTTGACCCGGAGCGGCCGCTGCCGGGGCGCGGGAGCCGAAAGCCACCATCGCCGTCGCCATGATTCCCCTCAAGCCGAGGGTTTCGCATGCCCACTACGCCTAGCAACCCACCTCCAGTGCAGCAAAAGCCTGGCCTGATTCTGGGCATGATCGGGCTGACTTTGCGCCTGCTCGGGCTGATGCTGGCTTCGCTGCTATGCTCGATCCTGCTGGAGATGCTTGGCCTGCTGCTGATCTGGCCGGAGCAAGGCTGGCACCACGCCGAAGCCATGTTGATCGCGGAGCTCGGCTGGCTCGGCGAGCACTTCACGCACTCGCTGCTGGTCGCAGAGCCCGCGCAGACCACCACAAACCTGCTTGGCTACCTGAATCACTGGCTGATGGTCGAGACTGGCTGGGCATATGTTCACGAGCATGTGCCAAACCTCAGTCGCGAGGACAGTCTCCAGGGTCTACTCGCCCAACTTTACCTGGATAGTGAGAACTACTTGATAGCCGCGCTGTTCACGATGTTGACCTTCGTCGTGCGTATGATCGTGCTAGGGCTGGCCACCCCGCTGTTTCTCCTGGCGGGGCTAACCGGTGGCGTCGACGGTTTGATGCGCCGTGACCTGCGCCGGTTCGGCGCCGGACGAGAAAGCAGCTTCATCTATCATCGGGCGCGGCGCTTGATCTTGCCGCTGCTGCTGTCCCCTTGGCTGATCTATCTGTCACTGCCGTGGTCGATCAATCCCTTGATCATTCTGCTGCCGTGCGCGGGACTTCTTGGATTTATGGTGGCCATCACCACAGCAACATTTAAAAAATATCTCTGAAGGAGTCAATAGGAGGCCGCCTGCCGGGCCTGAACACTATCGACATGCGCCAACACGGCGACCTGTTATCCACCATCATCATCATCATCAGCAGCAGCACCCGTGACATCTCCATGCCCTGGAGGCCATCAAGGCTGGCGCCTGGGACTTTATCGAAAAACCGTTTAACCGCAACGAAATGCTAGACAGCATCCAGCGCGCGGTAGGCCATTCACACCACATTCACAAAATCCTAGCCAGCCGTCAGGAGGCGATCGATTACATCGCTACCCTGACGGCACGCTAGCGCCAGATCATGGACATGGTGTTAACCGGGTACCCCAGTAAAAACATTGCGGCGGATCTGGGTATCAGCCAGCGCAGCAACTCGAGCACAGCCGAGTGGCGGACGGCAGGGTGGGCAGTACAAAACTCGAATAAGGGAGCCTTCTACAAAAGCAATGCTCTCTTCCATCAGATGGGTAATGGCATGCTCAACCACTTGGCTTCGATTGACAGATCAACGCAATTGATCGCTGGCCTTCAACGAGCGTGCAGGCATAAGTACACCGGAAGCAGTTGGGCGCCTCAGAGAGCGCCCGTTAATTGATACCGACCGACTGAAGACTTTAGGCGGAAGAATGTTCAGTCCTGGTGACCAAAGCATCATTCGCTTTAGCCTGATCCTTCTCCATTGGCATCATCCACATGCATACTGCAGCTACCAATGCTGGGATAGCTACGCACATGAACAGGGTTGTGAAACCTAATCCGCACGCAAGCAAGTACCCTCCCGTGGCAGATCCAAACATGGAGCCTATCCGCTCAACAGCAGAGGCCCAGCAAACCCATGTCGCTCGACTAGCTGTCGGGTAGTACGTAGCCACCAAACCAGTCACCTCAACCATCGTGCCGCTTACGCAAAATCCAGCGATAAAAATAAAAGGTGCCACCAGCGATGCGGTGCCAATCGTATGGCCGATGGTAAAAATCGCGGCGCTGGCAACCAGGAAGGAGGCGCCCAATACTCGATTGGGCCTGCGCAACTGCATCAATCGCCCAAGTACCAAACCACGAACGGAGCCCCGATCGCCGACTGATACCGCTCCAAACGCCGATGATGATCATCAACCTTGGGAATACAGGGTCTACTCCAACGTTCTGGATGAATAAGCCGGCGCTCATGGGGAATTTTAACAACTGCTGCGAGGTCAAGGGTGAATAGCAGCCACTCGAAGCTTTCGAGTCCGCCCCTTTCGCACCACTCAGAGCACCCTCAGCATGAAGCGATCCCACGGCAGCGCGGTTGGCGCCGCAGCTCCCGACAAACTAGCTTTCCTCGCCAACGGCGGGGAAACAGGCAATAGGTTGAAGATGCTCGGCTCGGCGGAATCGCCGCTAGGCGCACCCGCGCAATGGCCCGGCCCCCTCAAGGCGCTGCTGGCCACGGTACTGCCAGCGCACGCTCAGATCGTCGTGTTTTGGGGGGAGCAATTTGTCGCCCTGTACAATGATGCTTATGCCCCTAGCATCGGCGATAAGCACCCGCACGCGCTAGGCCGGCCCGCCAGTGAGCACTGGACAGAGTTATGGGCGGATCTGTGGCCTTTATTGCAAGGCGTGCGTGACACAGGTCAGACGTTCTCTGCCAGGGATAGGCCGTTTTACATCGAGCGTCACGGCGGGGGTGAGACCGTGTACTTCGACGTCTCTTATTCTGCTGTGCCCGACGCCGATGGCACAGTGGGCGGCGTGCTGTGTGTGGTTACGGAGACGACCGAGCGCGTGAAATTTCAGCACCGACAGGCGACGTTGCTGCAAGTGGACCTCATTCCAGCAACCGGCGGCGCCACCCCGACTGCCGACTGCCTCAACGATGAGCTGGAACGACGAGTGCTGGCCCTGGTCAATGAGCGAGCCCAGGCGATCGCGCAATTGCAAGAAGCCCGCAAGATGGAAACGGTGGGACGATTGGGTGGCGGTGTTGCCCACGAGTTCAATAACTTGCTGACGCCCATTATCAGTTCTTTGGAACTGCTTCGTCGCCGCTGTGATGAACCGCGCTCGATTAAGCTAATCGATATCGCGCTCCAGGCGGCGGAGCGGGCACGTGAGTTGATAGCCCGATTGCTGACCTTTGCAGGACGGCATCCCATGCGGCCCCAAGCAGTCCACCTGACGACGCTGATGAATGACTTGACTCCTCGAATCCGGCAGTTCCTGGCCCCAGGGACAACGCTGCAGATCAACGTACCAGACACATTACCAGCACTGTGGATCGATCCGCACTATTTGGAACTCGCCGTTCTCAACCTTGCCACCAACGCGCAGGACGCAATGCCCGCTGATGGCGTGCTGACCATCAGCGCAAACATCGAACCAAGGTCGCCGGGGGTTAAACACGATTATGTGCGCCTGCTCGTAAGCGATACGGGGCGAGGCATGGACGAACACACCCGTGCCCGATGCATTGACCCGTTCTTTTCAACAAAAGGGGTGGGTAACGGGACAGGTCTAGGTCTTTCTACCGTGCACGGCATGGTGTTGCAAGCCGGTGGCTGTTTTAGCATTACGTCGCAACCAGAGGAAGGTACCCAGGTTTCGCTCTGGTTGCCCACGATCACCCAATAGGTAGCCACATTGTTTTGAAATCTTCCCTATAGTTGGTCCAGATGGGCATACTGAGGAAAGCTTCTGCCTATGGAAATTGAAAAAACATGCCTCCATCACTGGGACCGTACCTGGCGAATAATAGGCAACTTTGTCTAATGTGCGAGGTGTGGACGCGCCCACCCATTTAATAGAGCTTATCTACCATTCCCTCATGCTGATGCCTGCCCACTTCAGTGTGCTGCTTGCGCTGATTCATGCGCAGCCTGCGTGAGGGAGTGCAACGCTCTAGCCGCCTGATAAAAATTTGCGTTAAAGCAACGCGAGGGGGCCGCGTGGTTATGCGATGTCGGCGGTTTCGCTTTTGCCCCGGTAAAACCCGTTCGAATTGAGCATGGTGACTGCAGACCTCTACAGGGCTGCCGACATGACCCTTGCTCCCCGCTTCTGGCTGTTTACCTACGCGATCGTACTCTCTACTTCCGTCTGGGCAGTAGAAAGCCAGGAACGAGCTGAACTTGCCCTTATCGTTCGACAGTTCGACTCCATCCAGCAGTCGGCAGATCGCGCTCAAATGACTGTTGGCGCATCCGACTCCGCCCGCTATCGCTTTGACTACCTCCGGTTTACTCACGACCTACAACGAGTCCGCCAAGGTATCCATGCGTACCTGTCACCTTCGCGCGCACAGCCGGCCGATTTGATCGAGCTGCCGGCTGACTACCGCCATGACACCACTTCCGTGGGGAATGCCCATGAGCATGACTGACAGCCAAATCACCGCCTTTACCGCGGCTGCCGGCTTTACCCCGCAGCTGTGCTCGGTCATGTGGCGCTCGGCGGTCCTGGTTCTCGCGTTGCTCTGGTGCAGCTGGGCGCTATGGACTGGCTACCGCGGTTGGGCGGCCGGCAACATCAGCTTCGGTGCCCTCGGCGGGAGCACGGCGCGCCTCGCGCTTGCACTGATTGTCCTGATGTTTTTCATGCTGTCCTGATCACAGGAGACCCTAGCCATGCCCCTTCGCCTATTTCGTCCCGTCCGCTTCATCCACCTACGCCAGCGCCTGCAGCAAGGCTTTCTGAGTAGCCTGCTGATTTTGATGTCGAGCCTGGCCTTCGCCGATCTCCCAACCATGGAAGCGCCCTCTCGCGGCGAGGGCAACGGCTTGATCGAGACCATCAAGAACTACGCCTACGACGGTGGCATCCTGCTCGGCCTGCTGATCGCCCTCCTCGCCTTTCTCGGTGTGGCTTGGCACTCACTGACGGTCTACGCCGACGTGCAGAACCAGCGCAAAACCTGGAAGGATCTGGGCGCGGTCGTCGGTGTCGGTGCGCTGCTGGTGGTGGTCATCATCTGGTTCCTAACCAAAGCCGCCGCCATCCTGTGAGGTCGCCATGCCCGATCCCATCGCGACCCTCCCCGACGGCACCCTGACCTTCCTGCCCGAACGGCTCAATCGTGACCCTGCCGTGCTGCGTGGCCTGACCAACGATGAGATGTGGGTGGCCCTGGCCATCGGTGCCAGCATTGGCCTCATTGTTGGTGCGCCCCTGGCACTGGCCACCGCCTCCATCGCCATGCTGCCCAGCTGCATGATCGCCAGCATGGCACTGACACTGTTTGCCGGCGGCAAGCTGCTGCGCCGCGCCAAACGCGCCCGACCCGAGACCTGGTTGTACCGCAGGTTGCAATGGGATCTGGCCCTGCACTGGGGCGTCGGCGCCCAGCACCTGATCCTGCACTCAGGCCCCTGGACGGTCAGGCGCACCCGTCGTCATCGGGAGGGCAACCCATGAGCCGCTTCCGCAACAAGGTCGATGCGCAACAGGCGCATATTTTCAGCCTGCGCCTGGCGGTCGGGGCACTGGCGCTGCTCTGTGCGGGGCTCTGGTATGGCTGGCAGACCGCCCCGAGCCAGCTGACCATCCATGTACCGCCGGATCTGCGCTCGGGGAGCACGCGCAAATGGTGGGATGTGCCGCCGGAAAACATCTATTCCTTCGCCTTGTACATCTTTGGCCAGCTCAATCGCTGGCCTACGGATGGCGAGGCCGATTACCCCCGGGCGATCTATGCCCTGCAGCCGTACCTCACGCCGGCCTGCAAGACCTTCCTCGACGGTGACTTCGAGTACCGCAAGGTCGCCGGGGAGCTGCGCGGTCGCGTACGGGGCGTCTATGAGGTACTCGGCCGCGGGTACAGCGATGACCCCGGCCTGCGGGTGAAGCAGCTGGATGCGCACAGCTGGCTGGTGCAGCTCGATCTCAACGCCGATGAGTACTACGCGGCCGAACCGGTCAAGCGCGTGGTCGTGCGTTACCCGCTGCGCGTGGTGCGCTTCGATGTCGACCCCGAGCACAACAAGTGGGGCCTGGCCTTGGACTGCTACGAAGGCACGCCGCAGAAGCTGTCGCTACCGGGAGGTGCGTCATGAACAGACACTTATTGATCCTGGCCTTCGTATGGTCGGCTACCTGGTGCGCAACCGCGAGCGCCGTTGAGATCAAGCATTGGGATCGCCTACCCTTGGCCGTGCCACTGGTGGTTGGCCAAGAACGCATCCTGATGCTCGACGAGGACGTTCGCGTGGGCGTACCCAATGCGATCAGTGCCAAGCTGCGGGTGCAATCGGTTGGCAGCACCGTGTATTTGCTGGCGTCCGACGCGATTCCGCCGACGCGCCTGCAGCTGCAGTCGGTGAAGTCCGGCGATATGGTGCTGATCGACATTGAAGCGGTGGTCGGCACTGCCGCGCTGGAACCGATCAAGATCGTCGCGGACGCCAAGGCACCTGAAGCGGGAGCTAACTCAAGCACCACGCCTGCGGTACCAGCTACGCCGATCCCGGTGGTGCTCACCCGCTATGCCGCGCAAAATCTCTATGCGCCGTTGCGTACAGTCGCGCCGCTGCCTGGTGTCCGCCGCGTACCGGTTGGTAAGTCCGCCGCACTCAGTTCCCTGCTGCCCACCGAACACGTTACCGCCAAGGCCCTGGCCGCCTGGCGGCTCGGCGACTACTGGGTCACCGCAGTAAAGCTGGTGAACCAGGGGCCAGGCGAGGTTCTGCTCGACCCGCGTCATCTGCAGGCGACCCTGTTCGCGGCGACGTTCCAGCACACCTCGCTGGGGCGCTCCGGAACGCCTGAAGACACCACGGTGGCCTACCTGGTCACGCGGGGTGGAGGCCTGAAACAGGCACTGCTGCTGTCCCCGCCCAAGCCGAAGGGAACCGACCATGAAAGCTAACGTGCTGCTGAAGTGGCTGGTGCCCGGCTTACTGATCGCCGTCGTGCTGATCATCTTCAGGTCCTGGATTGCACCGCAGGGTGAAAAGCATCCTCAACCCCAGGACAACACCACCCTCACTGCCGAGCAAGCCAAGGCCCTCGGCATCGCAGGCGATACGCCGCGCGATACGGTGGCCACCTTGGTCGGCCAGGTCAAAGCCATGCGCAGCGATATGCTGACGCTGAAAAAAAGCAACAAATCGCTGCAGACCGAGAACAACCGGCTGCGTACCCGCGAGGGCAGCATCGACAGCCGCATCCAGAACACCCTGGGCAGCGTCACCCAGCAGGTGACCGAGCAGCGCCAGCAAGCCAATGATGCTCGGCAGAAAGCCGAACAACAGCACCGGGAAACCCAAGGGCTGCTGTCGAAGCTCAAGGATCAGATTGCCGGGATGTCAGGACCAAAGTCCGACTTACCCGTGGGTTTTGGCCTGGAGCCCGGTGATGAGCAGGCCATCAAGGGCGTGCCGCCCTCGGCGGATACGCTGCAATGGATAGAGCCAGCGTCGGGACGCACGGCGAGCGACGGCGCCCCGAAAGCTGACAGCCCGCTGTCCAAGCTGTCCTCGAAGTTCAATGGCCTGGAGGGGCTGCAGGACAACGCCATCGACCGTGGCCAGAAACAGCTGCGTGCCGTGGCCAAGGGTGAGCGTGATCTCGCGGCTCAGCATGATCGCAACGAAGGCGCCAAGCCCATTTACACCATCCCGGAGAACGCGACCCTGATGGGCTCGGTGGCCATGACCGCGCTGATTGGCCGAGTCCCCGTGGATGGCACGGTCAACGACCCCTATCCCTTCAAGGTCCTGGTCGGACCGGATAACCTCACGGCCAACGGCATTGACCTGCCCGAAGTAGTGGGCGCGGTCATGAGCGGTACCGCCTCCGGCGACTGGACACTGTCCTGCGTGCGGGGCCAGGTCGAGTCGATCACCTTCGTGTTTGCCGACGGTACCGTGCGCACCGTGCCGCAGCCTCAGGCCGTAGTCAGCCGCAACAGCGCCACCAGCCAGTCCTCGAATACCGAGAAGATCCGCGGCGGCCTGGGTTATATCTCCGACCCCTACGGCATTCCCTGCGTTTCCGGCGAGCGCCGCTCCAACGCCCAGCAGTACCTGGGCAGCCAGAGCCTGATCACCGCCGCCGGCGCCGGTTTTGCCGCGGCCTTGGGCAGCGAGCAGAACAGCGCCTCCTTCATCAGTTCAAGCAGCAGCTCACTGGGCGTCAGCCAGAGCAGCGGCAACAGCGCGCTGAACTCGGTCATCAGCGGTGGCATCGGCGATATCCGTGACTGGATTAACAAGCTATATGGCGAGGCCTTTGCCGCCATCTACGTGCCGCCCTCCGCCAAGGTCGCGCTGCACCTGGACCACGAGATCACCATCGACTACGAGCCCAAAGGCCGGAGAGTCCATCATGAAAACTCATCCGTTTCGACGCTGGACCTGGATTAGCCTGCTCTGCCTGGCGCTGCTCGGCTGCAGCACCGACAAGGACAAACTGCTGCCCCATGGCGACCAGACGATGCTCGACATCTGGAACGGCGCCGGCTCCGTGGGCACCCAGGTACAACTGCTGGAGGCCCGCAGCGAACTGCGCCGGCCGATCCTCGAACCCGAGCGGATGATCAGTGACCAGGCCTCCTACACACGTACCGCTGCCAACGAGATCCGCGCGCAGTTTCCACGACTGCCCAACCCCGATCTGGTGATGTACGTCTACCCGCACCTGAGCGGCACTCAGCAGGCGCCCGTCCCTGGCTATTCGACGGTGTTTCCGCTGTACGAGAAGGTCCAGTACGCGCTGCCGGGCGAGCGCCTGGACGATCTGTGATGGCCGAAGAGCGCGATGAGGGGCAGCCACGCTGGAAAGTATGGCGCGCCGCCCAGCGCCGACGTGCAACGCAAGCCGATGAAACCGCGCACTACGCGCACAACCCCAGCTTCACCGACCACCTACCGTGGGTGGAGTACCTAGAGGCCGAGCGCTGCTTCCTGCTCGACGACAACCGCTCGGTCGGTGCTGCATTCGAGCTGCAGCCGATCGGCACCGAAGGCCGCGAGCCCGAGTGGCTGCTGGCCGCCCGTGACGCACTGGAGGATGCCCTGCAGGACAGCTTCGATGAACTCGACCAGGCGCCGTGGGTGGTGCAGTTCTACTGCCAGGACGACAGTGACTTCTCACCTTATCTGGAGCGCTTGGAGCGCTATATCGCTCCCCGGGCGGCGGGCACGCCATTCACCGAGGCGTTTCTCGGCTTGATGCGCCGGCACCTGGCCGCCGTGGCCAAGCCCGGGGGCTTGTTTGACGACCACGTGGTGTCGCACTTGCCGTGGCGCGGCAGCAATCGACGGATTCGCCTGGTCATCTATCGTTGGCTGGATGCTCAACCCGACAGCCAGGAACAAGCGCCCATTCAGCTGCTGGCCAGGGCCTGCGATCGCATCACCGCCTCCCTGCAAGCTTGCGGCGTCAGCCCTCGGCGGCTGAACGGGCGCGACTTCTACGCTTGGCTGCTGCCCTGGTTCAATCCGGCCCCAGCCCTGACGGGCGAATCACCCGTCGAGTTCTACCGGCGCGTGCCCTATCCCGATGACGGGGAAACAGACTCTCTGCAACTGCCGTTCGACCACGATTTTGCCGAGCGCCTGTTCTACCAGGAACCGCGCTCCGACGTTGAGCAGGGGCTGTGGTACTTCGATCAGCACCCCCACCGGGTGATGGTGGTCGACAAGCTGCGCAAGCCACCCCACATCGGCCAACTCACCGGAGAGACGCGCAAGGGCGAGGCGCTCAATGCGCTGTTCGATCAAATGCCGGAAGCCACGGTCATGAGCCTGACGCTGGTGGTGACGCCGCAAGACGTACTCGAGGAGCAACTGAACCGGCTCGCCCGCAAGGCCATTGGCGAAAACCTGGCCTCGACCCAGACCCGCCAGAATGTCGAGGAGGCGCGCTCGCTGATCGGCCGCCAGCACAAGCTCTACCGAGGCACCTTGGCGTTCTACCTGTGCGGCAAGGACGAGCAAGAGCTGCGCCAGCGCTCCATCCAGGCCGCCAACGTCCTGCTCGGTGCTGGCCTGCAGCCAGTGCGCGACGGCGATGAAGTTGCCGCGTGCAACAGCTACCTGCGCTGGCTGCCCATGGTGTACAACGCCAACCGCGACAAACGAAACTGGTACACCCGGCTGCTGTTCGTGCAGCACGTTGCCAACCTCTTGCCGCTGTGGGGGCGCAGCGTCGGCACCGGCAATCCAGGCATCACGTTCTTCAACCGCGGCGGCGCTCCGCTGTCCTTCGACCCGCTGTCGCGGTTTGACCGGTCCATGAACGGTCACCTGTTGCTGTTCGGCCCTACCGGCGCGGGTAAGTCGGCCACCCTGGTCTCGATCCTCATGCAGGTGATGGCCGTCTACCGGCCCCGTCTGTTCATCGTCGAGGCCGGCAACTCGTTTGGCCTGCAAGGTGACTATTTCGCTACTTTGGGGCTATCGGTCAACAAGGTCCAACTCAAGCCGGGCAGCGGCTTGAGTCTGGCGCCCTTCGCCGACGCCCGGCGGCTGGTCGAGCGCCCCGACCAGGTCGCCAACCTGGCCACCGATGACCTCGACGACAGCAACACGGACAACGACGAGCAACGCGATGTCTTGGGCGAACTGGAAATTACTGCACGACTGATGATCACCGGTGGTGAAGCCAAGGAAGAAGCGCGCCTGACCCGCGCGGACCGCAGCCTGATCCGGGAATGCATCCTCGATGCCGCAAAAGCCTGTGCGGATGCCCAGCAGCAGGTCATGACCCATGACGTGCGGGATGCGCTGCTGCGGGTTGCCTGCGATGCACATCTGCCCGACAAGCGCCGCGAGCGCGCCCAGGAGATGGCCGAGTCCATGGACCTGTTCTGCCAGGGATTCGAGGGCACGCTGTTTGACCGGACCGGCACGCCTTGGCCCGAGAGTGACGTCACCATCGTCGATCTTGCGACCTATGCCCGCGAGGGCTACGAGGCGCAGATGTCGATCAGCTACATCAGCCTGATGAACACCGTGAACAACCTGGCCGAACGCGATCAATACCTGGGCCGGCCCTTGATCATGGTGACGGACGAGGGCCACATCATCACCAAGAACCCTTTGTTGGCGCCGTTCGTGGTCAAGGGCACGAAGATGTGGCGCAAGCTGGGGGCGTGGTTCTGGCTGGCGACGCAGAACCTGGCCGACTTCCCCAGCGCCGCGCAGACCATGCTGAACATGATCGAATGGTGGATTTGCCTGAACATGCCGCCGGCGGAGATCGAGGAAATCGCCCGCTTCAAGAAGCTGACGCCGGCGCAGAAGGCGTTGCTGTTATCGGCAAGCAAGGCATCGGGCAAGTACACCGAGGGGGTGGTGCTGGCCAAGAACATGGAGACACTGTTCCGCGCCGTGCCCCCGAGCCTCTATTTGGCCTTGGCCATGACCGAGCCCGAGGAAAAAGCCGAACGCTGGCGACTGATGGAAGAACAGCAAATCTCCGAATTGGAGGCCGCACTGCACGTGGCCGCCGAGATCGACTGCCTGCGCGGTTTCTAATGCACCGCACCTGCTTCGGGTCTGCCTTGCTACCTGGAACTCACCGTCCATAACTGGTCCAGCCGGGTGGTGAAGCTCTGACTCATCATCTCCCGACGCATCCCCCAATCAGGATTGGTCGGCACGCTGGCCAGGCGCATGGTGCCCCGGCCCCATCGACCGTTGATGGCATCTATCAGCCCCATGACCTTCTCGGTGGCTGCCGGCTGCGACATCGAGAACAGGTCCTCGGTGTACTCGCCTTTCTGGCAGAGGTTCAGCAAGAGGACTTCGGCCTTGCTGTACTTGAAACCCGTTCGGTAGATACGGTCAACCGCCTCAACGGCAAGCCTAGTCATCAGCCGTGTATCGTCCGTGGGATAGGGCAATTCGACGATGACACCGTTAGCGTACTTGGCTTCATCGGGGTTGAAAAACCCGGTACGAATGCTCACACGGATCTTCTTGCACAGCGATTGCTGCGCCCGCAACTTTTCGGTGGCACGCGCCATATAGGTCGCCACCGCCTCCTTGATGGGCACCACATCCGTCAGGCGCTTGCCAAACATCCGGCTGCAACAGATCTCCTGCTTGGGGGGATCCGGCTCGTCCAGTTCCAGGCAGGGTGTGCCGGCCAACTCGCGCGCGGTCTTCTCGATCACCACACTGAAGCGCTTACGCAGCATCCAGGGATCTGCCTTGGAGAGCTCCCAGGCACTCTTGATACCCATACCCTCCAAGTGGGCAGTCATCTTGCGGCCGACGCCCCAGACATCCGACGCGGGGCATTTTTTCAGTACCCAATCGCGTTTGACCTGATCGCGCAGATCCACCACCCCACCGCTTTGCGCCTGCCACTTTTTCGCCGCGTGATTGGCCAATTTGCTTAAGGTCTTGGTGCCGGCAATCCCTACACCGACGGGTATGCCGGTGCTCCGGTAGACCTGTGCGCGAATCTGACGGCCAAGCTGCTCCAGGTCACCAGGTACGCCAGACAAATCGGCGAACGCTTCGTCAATTTAAAGGAAAGATTAATGGGTATGGACATACCCACACGTCGATCCAGGCGGCCCTCTGCGCAGATTCGTAAATGTCCATACCTTGGTTCCATTTTTTTTGCGAAGCCCCACGTGATGTCCATAGCAATGATGGCTCCGATTCGATGCCTCACTCCCTGTACAAGTCGTTGGTGGACCTGTGCTGCAATTCAAGATTTTAATCTCATGCGCTTACTTTTCTGCCGTGAGAACCGCGTCCGACTTTTTCAACAGAATCGGCCAACAGCGGCCAGAAGAAGAGTACGGCTAGGAACCTAACCACTAATGCTACATGTCAGTCAGTGCCCTCACTCCGTGTCAATTCCGTGCCACACTAAATGTCGCTGTCTCTGAATCGGACATTTAGAGGTGTTATGCGTAATCCAACCGGCAGCAATCGGCCAGAAGCGGTCATTGAGTAGTTAAAGGTGCCCTCACCCTGCTTGGCCTAGATCTGATTAGAAAAACTGCAGAACTTAATTATCTAGGCGGCAACTGCAACCGTAAGCGTGTCAGGTTCGCCTCGTCATCCACTTCCAACTCCAAGCTGCCTTGCTGGGCCTCCGCAAGTAATTTTGCTGAGTAGGTACCCAGCCCCGTACCGCTAGACTTGCCATGGCTCGCGTACTTTTCGAAGAACCTTGACCGAAATGCCACGGGTACTGCTGGCTGGTTCTCCATTACCAACTCAACATGGTGGGTGGATGTCAATATGAGCCGCACGCGGCTTTTCTCAGGGGCCGCCTCGCAGGCATTCTTCAGCAGATTGTTTAGTAGCGAAAAGCACAGTAATTCGTCTCCGCTAGCTAGCACTGGTGTCGATTCATTGGTGTTTTCCGCCAATACTTCAATTGTTAGTTTTTTTGCTTGGTAAGTCAGCCTGGCCGAGTCGCATAGGCGCCTTACCAGAGGAGGCAGTTCGACCGCGACCGGCTTCAGTTCGAAACGACCGGTCTCGATCTTGTAGATGTCGCCAGCCATGTCGATCATTCCTAGCAGGTTCTGGCTGTCGGCTTCTAGGCTGTGCAGCATCTGCGACTGGCGCGGCAGCAGGTTGCCACCTTCAAGCAGGCCGCGGGCCAAGCCGAGAATATTGCACAGAGGCGCTTTCAGATCATGACGTGAAATACTGCTGGCCTCCTCGCGCAAGCGCTCCAGCTCCAGCATTGTGTCGTACTCCTGTTGCAGATCTTTGCGTTGCTCTACCAGGCGCAACAGGTTGACCACCCGAAGATGTAGCGACGTGGGATCAACAGGCTTACTGACAAAATCCACTGCGCCCAGCTCAAGCCCACGCAACTGTGCTGTCGGATCGCTCATGGCCGTGATGAAGATGACCGGGATGCGGCTAGCGCTGGGATGGCTGCGAAGGTGCTGGGCCAGTTCGAAACCGTCCATATTCGGCATCATCACATCCAGAAGAATTAGGTCTGGCGGGGACTCGGAAGTACAGATGGCTAATGCACTGCGCCCGTCGCGCGCAGCCAATACGCGATACTCGTCCTGAAACAGCCCAGCAATCAGTGCTAGGTTGTCCGGTACGTCATCGACCACCAGCAGCGTGGGACGACGCTCCTGAGCTTTTGGCTCTCGGGCAGGCTGAGCACTCACTGGTGGCGAATGCAGCCGAGGACGGTGACTCATGGCACGCGTTACGCGCTGCGAAAGGTCATTGGCGGTATAGGGTTTGATCAGTATGTTGCTGACACCGGCAGCGATGGCCTCGGTAATTTGGGAGCGAGAGCTCTCTGCGGTAATCATGATGAAGGGAAGCATGGCCAACTTGGGGTCACTGCGTAGCCTACGCAACAAAGTGAGGCCATCCATGACCGGCATGTTCCAGTCAGAAAGAATCACATCTATCTTACGCGCTTTTAGTACCGCGAGAGCCTCTGCACCATTGGCAGCAGTGAGGATGTGTCGTACCCCAAGACGCTCCAATTGGCTACTATTGACCCTGCGCATAGTGTCGGCATCGTCGACGACTAAGAATACGGTATCGGCGGTAATCATAATGCGTAGGGCTCCAGGTCGGGGGATTGGGATACGCCAGTCAGGCGCCTGTTGCTGACTCGCCCTGCAGCAACGCCAGGGCTCGGTCAAAGTCAAACCGCTCAACCTGTTGAGCCACTAGCGCAAGGCGCTTAGCAATGAGCTGATCAAGCGGCTGTCGGCGCAGCTCCTCAAGGACTGTCACGGCAGCCGTGTCGCTCTCCTCCAGCAAACGCGCTAGTAAGGTCAGTTCTCGTTCCAACTCAGCGTCGTTATACCGAGCAGCGTTCTCCGGGCTCGCAGGGCCATTGCCCAGAGCAGTTAAGGCCGCCAGGATTGGCGCCAGGCATCGCTGCACCTCGGCCACTAAATTGCGGATTGTCAGCTCCTGATCGCCGGACTGGCAGGCCCCCTCAAGCGCGCCTGCAGCTTGGGCCACAGTCTTGGCGCCGATATTACCGGCAGTGCCCCGCAGGCTATGCGCGAGTCGGCCAGCAGCGCTGGTGTCCGTATCGGTTAAGGCAGTTTGGAACTGCTCAACGAAGCCAGTTTGGGTGTCACGGAATTTGCGCAACAGGCGCAGGTAGAGATCACGACGCCCCATGCAGGTGCTCAAGCCGGCCGCGATGTCGATGCCTTCGATATGCTGCGGCAGGTCATCCAAAGCGTGCTCCGGCAATGACGGTGCCGGCTTATGGCGAGAAGTCTTGGGATGGATCCACTTGGCCAGAGTGGCGAACATACCGTCGACGTTCAGTGGTTTGGATATGTGGTCGTTCATACCACAGGCCAGCGCACGCTCGCGATCACCCTCCATCGCGTTGGCGGTCATAGCCAGCACCGGTAATTCCGAGAAACGTGCCTGCTCACGAATCCTGCGAGTGGCGGTATAGCCGTCCATTACCGGCATCTGGCAGTCCATCAGTACACCGTCGAAGTCGGCATCGACAACAAGGATGTCCAGAGCTTCTTGGCCATGCCGCGCCAGGCGCAACTGTATCCCGGCGCTCTCCAGCAACTCCCATGCGAGTTCCTGGTTTAACTCATTGTCCTCCACCAGCAGCAGCCGCGCGCCGCGTAGTCCGGCAACAGTGCTGGCACTCTGCTCGGAACGCTCGCTCATCCGGGTCTCACCCTGGGGCACCCGGCCCAACACTGTGCCGATGGCTTCGAGCAATGACGATGGGGTAACCGGCTTGGTCAACACAATTGGCAGTTGGATGCCCTGCCGCTCGGCCTCATCGCGGGCGTCGTCACGACCGAACGCGGTAACCATGATCACTGACGGCGTGAGGCGCAGGTTGCCAGAACGCATTCGGCTCACCGTTTCCATACCGTCCATACCAGGCATCCGCCAGTCCATCAGCACTAAGTCGTAAGGCAGCTCCTGCGCCTCGGCATCGGCCAATAGACGAAGGGCCATACTGCCGTTCTCGGCGACGTCTACCTCTAGGCCGAAGCTGCGCGCCATACCTGATAGGATTTCGCGGGCGCTGGCGTTGTCGTCCACCACCAGCACACGCATACCCGGCAATTCGTCTGCCCTTAACATGCGCCGAGGCTGTACACCTTGTTGAATGCCTAGGCGCACTTGGAAATGGAAGGTAGAGCCCAGTCCCGGGACGCTCTCCACCCAGATCCGTCCTTGCATCAGCTCCACCAGCTTCTTAGAAATGGACAGACCTAACCCGGTGCCCCCGTACTTGCGCGTGGTCGAACTGTCGGCTTGGCTGAACGACTGGAACATTCGCTCGCACTGCTCGGGCGTCATACCGATACCGGTATCACGCACCCAGAAATGCAGCTCAACCTGCTCGTCATTCGCACCAATCTGCTCTGCGCCGACCACAATCTCACCACGCTCTGTGAACTTGGCGGCATTGTTGCCCAGATTGATAAGCACCTGTCCCAGGCGCAGGGGATCGCCAATCAGCGCAGTAGTCAATTCCGGTTGGGTATGAAACAGCAACTCCAGCCCCTTGTCCTCAGCCTTCAAGCCGACCATGCTCGCGAAGCTGTCGAGTACGTCCTCCAGTCGGAAGGGAGTGTGCTCAAGACTCATCTTGCCCGCCTCGATCTTGGAGAAGTCGAGGATGTCATTGATGATGCCCAACAGATTCTCCGCCGAGCGATGCACCTTCTCGATATAGTTGCGCTGCCTGCTGTCCAGTTCGGTGCGCAGCGCTAGGTGGCTCATGCCGATGATGGCGTTCATCGGAGTGCGAATTTCATGGCTCATATTGGCGAGGAACTCGCTCTTGGCTCGAGTGGCCTCCTCAGCCACGGCCCGCGCCTCGACCAGTTCAGTGATATCGATGTTGACACCAGTAGCACGCAGTGGCTTACCATCTGCGGCACGAGTGAAACGGCTGAGCGACTTGAAGGTACGTACTGTACCGTCGTTCCGGCGTACTATGCGGAAGTCCAGTTCAAAGCGGTCAACACCGCTGACAATCGCCTCCGCGTAAGAGGCATCGGCAGCATCCGCATCATCGGGATGTAGGAGTGCATTCCAGTGCGCCATAGTCCCGCCGAAATCGCCAGCTTCGAGCCCGAACATATGTTCCAACTGCGGCGTCCAGTAGTCGTGACCAGTAACCAAGTCAACGTCGAACAGGCCAATGTCACCCGCCTCCTGAGCCAGACTCAAGCGGTCGCTTGCCGTGCGCAGCTTGGTTTCCATCGCCCGGCGCTCACTGACGTCACGCACCGATGCGCAAACGCAAATACCACGCCCCTCAAGGCTAGGCAGATGTGAGAGGCCAATCTCCACCGAAAATTGGCTGCCGTCTTTACGCACGCCGCGCAGGTCATCTGAGTTACCCCCCATCTGACGAGTGGTGCCGCTAGCGATGAAACCGTCCCGCAAACCAACATGCCGTTCGCGAGCGGCATGCGGTACCAACTGCTCGACAAAAGCTCCGATTAGTTCGCCCTGTTCATAGCCAAATAGAACGTCGAGTTGCGGATTGGTCATCATGATGCGGCCGTCAGCACCCAGTACCAACATGCCGTCAGGCGATGCCTCGATGATGCCGCGATACCAGGCCTCGGTCGCTCGCAGTGCTGCCTGCTGGGCCTCCAACTCCTGAGTTTGGCGCTCCAGCTGCTGCGTTTGATTTCCCATCTCGTCTGCTTGGCGACGCGTCTCTTGCAGCAATGCCTGAGCGGTTTCGCTACGTTCCATGATCGCCAACGCACCAGCCAACCTGGGCAGCACCTCCTGCAGCAGAAGTTCCTCGTCCTCGTCCAGTGGATGAAACCCGGCTAGCTCCAGCACGCCGAGTAGGCGCTCGCCACGCATTATCGGCTGTACCAGTAGATGGCTGACTCGAGCCTCGCCCAATTGGGAACGTACATGCCAAAAGGATTTAGGAAGATTGCTTAGCTGACGCGGTTCGTGATCACTGGCACATTGGCCTACAAGCCCTTCTCCGAGCTCCACCTCTACGCACGGCGGGCTCTTGCCATCCACGGCATAGCCTCCTAGCAATCGCAGCTGTGAAGCTCCCTGATAGAGGACATACAGCGCCCCCTGACACATGCCCAACTGCGGGATTATGCGGCTGAAGAAGGCCTGGGCCAGACCCTGCGGTGTTTCCGCTTGCTGTAGATCGATCTGCAGCAAGGAAGCGTGCCCTTTAATCCAGCGCTGGCGCTCAAGCTGACGCGACTCAAGCTGGAGCTTGGCTATAGCACGCGCCAAGTCGCCGGTCTCGTTTTGCAGGTTTGTATGGGGAATCTGCTGATCAAGCTTGCCGGAAGCCAGCTCGTCCACAGCAACGCGCACCCGGTTGAGAGGCAGGCGAATCGATCGGCTCACCAACCACGCAAGTATTAGTGCCAGCGTTGAACCACCCAACAACAGGGCGTAGGTGACATTGCTGCTGCGCACTGCGTAATCGGCGAGATATTTCGCCGTATCGTGGATATCGGCGCTCTTATTTTCCGCCACCCGATCCAACAGCGCGTCACTTTCCATTTCTAGGTCTATGAACTGCTGGCTATTGAGCACAGCCATGGCCTGGCCCAGATAACCGCGATCTACCAGCGCGAGCGCATCATCACCGCTGTCCAGCAGGCGTTGCAGGGAAGCCTCGAACTCAGCCAAGCCCTTCAGGCTAGTTTGTCGACGCAGGGTGGGGCGTGCCTGAGTTACAGCGTCCTGCAATCGCTTCTGCGCGTCATGCATGTGGGTCAATGCAGCTATACGGATTTCCGCATTGTTGGTGCCGACTGCTCTTTGCAGGGCCTGCATCACATGGGGCAACTGGACCCGGGCCTCCTGCACCATTTCTATCCCCACCAAATCTTGCTGATACAGCTGCTGCATCTCGTGCTTGAGAGAGTTCTGAGTAAGTAGGCTTTGCACACCAAGCAATAGGATCATCGCGAGCAGAGTGGTGAAGCCAATCAGCAGCTTACGCCCCAGAGGAAGTCGTTCCAGCAAGTCAAATAATCGGGTCATTTATCGTCTCTTAACAGGGCGCACTGTACTCAAGGCTGCTGGGCAATGCTGTTGAGCGTTGCCAGCTGCTTGGCCATGTCTTGGTCGGTGTCAGAGAAACGCTCGGATATTTCCCGAAAGCGCCCTGCGTTAGCCACAAAGACGTCGCAGATATCTGGATCGAAATGCGAGCCGCGCCCTTCGCGAATGATGCCGACTGCCTGCTCATGGGGCATACCCGGCTTGTAAACGCGACGGCTGATCAGGGCGTCGTACACGTCCGCTACCGCCATTAAGCGGGCGCTGATAGGAATATCGTCAGCAGCCAGCCCCTCTGGGTAGCCACTGCCGTCCCATTTTTCCTGATGGCTGTAAGCGATTTCCTTGGCAAGACGTAAAAAATCAACCTTCACTCCCAGCTGATTCTCGGCATGCTGGATGGCGTCGCGTCCCAAAGTGGTGTGGGTCTTCATAATCTCGAATTCTTCCGGGGTGAAGCGCCCAGGTTTGAGCAAAATGTGGTCGGGAATTCCGATCTTGCCGATGTCATGCAAAGGCGCGGACTTAAACAGCAGCCTAATGGTGTCCTCATCTAGAAAATGCCGAAATCGTGGATGCTCGCGCAGCAGGTCCGCTAATAAACGGATGTAGTGCTGAGTACGGCGGATATGGTTGCCGGTCTCGTTGTCACGGGTCTCGGCAAGAGAAGCCATTGCATGGATGGTGACGTCCTGAATCGCCATAACCTCACGGGTGCGCCGCTGCACCTCCTGCTCAAGAAAGTCGTTCTGATCGCGCAGGAAGTCGGCAGCCGCCTTGACTTTGAGTTGAGTATCGACTCTTGCCAGAACTAACGGTGGGCTGATCGGTTTGGTTATGTAGTCGACAGCACCCATCTCAAAGCCGAGGATCTCATCCTCGATGGTGGCCATGGCGGTAAGGAAGATGATTGGAATACCGCAAGTTCGCGGGGAACTCTTTAGGCGCTCGGCCACCTCGTAGCCGGACAGCCCAGGCATCATTATGTCTAGCAGAATCAGATCCGGTAACGGGTCGCTTTCAAGAATACGCAACGCCTTCTCGCCGCTATTGGCTGCTTTGATGCGATAACGATCCTTGAGCAGATCGACCATTAGCATCAGATTGTCGGCGGTGTCGTCGACCAGTAGGACAGTAGTTGGTGGCTGAGGAATATCGTGCAGGCTATCCATCGGTTTCGGCTCCCTTGCCAATCGAGGAGAGCTCAAAAAGCCGCTCCGTTTTTGGGAGCGTAGCCGAGAAATGTGCGATCGTTACTACGCTCTGCCGCCACTAGCTGATTTTAGTCGCCGATGTCTGACGTCCGCTTCTGGCCCGTTAGCTGACCCATATGAATGACCCCTTTGGGTCGTTAGCAGTCACAGGCCAATGCCGCCAGATTATTTACAGCGTACGGTCCAAAGCTGATCCACCCTTGTAGTAAAACTCCCATTCATCATCTCCCGCCGCATCGCCCACCCCGGATCACTGGGCACACTCCCGTTCCGCAACGTCCCCCACCTTTCATTGATCTCATCCAACACCCCCATCACCTTCTCCGCTGGCACCGGCTGCCCCTCAGATGCAATGATTACGCCCTTCTTTTTCGTTCCACCACGAAAACTCCATGAAGAATTCGTCGTCTTGGAAGAGCACCCCCATTATCAACCGCACTGTATTACCCACACTGGGTTGCGCCCCTATGCTCCTGATTTCAGCTACGGACGCCCTTAAGCAGAAGCTCAAGTGCCCCCAGGGCCTGCAACAGCCTGCCTGAACCTGGCTCAGTTTCCGCGATCCAGAATGCTACTTCGCACAAGGCACCATGGATCAGCATCGCGAATGCTTCGGGATCGGTTTGTACAACCGTCCCTTGCAGCATCAGTTGCTCAAGCATCTTTTGCAGGGAAGCTGCACAGTGCCGATGCGCTTCTGGGGGGGAGCTACCCAGAACAGCGCGCGCATCCCGCAATACGATGCGCTGTATTTCAGGCTCCTGTGCCATTTCCAGGTACATGCGACAGCGATCTCTGAAAGCCTCCCATGCGTCTTCTGTACTGTCCGAAATCACTTGGAGCCGCGCGTCCATCTCCGCATCAATTTGAGCGACCACAGCTGTGAGTAAACCTTTCTTGTCGCCGAAATGATGGTAAAGCGCGCCCCTCGTCAGACCAGCCAGCGCTGTCAAATCATCCATGGACGTTTCGGCATAGCCACGTTCGCTGAAAACCTGGCGCGCGGTCTTTAGCAGCGTGGCACGTGTTTCTTCCATATCAGCGCGTGTACGTCGAACCATGATATCTCCCAGACCAATAAGCCATTTACATTCACCGAGTATGATTATATGGTTTTAATCATACGCAGTGAATGTATATTCACAATTCAGCGACGCCCCGACAAGCTGAACTCATTCGATAAGGAGTATCGAGCATGGCCAATCCGTACCGAATACTGTTCCAGGCCCCCGGCACCATGAGATTCTCCCTGGCAGGTTTGCTCGCCCGTTTACCGCTCCCCATGACAGGTATCGGCATCATCACCATGCTTTCGCAGTTGCGGGGCAGCTACGCACTGGCAGGCGCGGTTGCTGCCACCTTCGTCCTGACGTATGCATTGATGTCACCGCAAGTTTCACGCATGGTGGATCGATACGGTCAGCGCAGGGTACTCCCCTTGTTTGCTGGCATCAGTGTTTCAGGGATTCTTCTACTGCTTGCCTTTACCTACTGGCATACGCCCGACTGGATATTGTTCGTGGCCGCTGTGTTAGCGGGTTTCATGCCGAGCATGTCGGCGATGGTCCGCGCTCGCTGGACTGCGATCTACAGGGGCAAGCCGCACCTGCAAACAGCTTACTCACTCGAAACCGTGCTGGACGAAGTGACGTTTATCGCAGGCCCTCCGATTTCCGTCGGTTTGAGCGTGGCTGCCTTTCCCCAGGCAGGACCGTTAGCCGCAGTTGTACTGCTGGCGATTGGCGCACTTGCTTTGGCAGCACAAGCCTCTACCGAACCGCCAGTAGAATCCGCTGAAGAAGTGAGCACACGAACAGTCTCAGTCTTGCGCTTGGCGGACGTCCGGCTATTAACATTGCTGATGGTAGCGATGGGCATCATCGTCGGAACGGTCGATATCGTGAGTGTCGCGTTTGCTGAACAAATGGGCAGTCCGGCGACAGCCAGTATCGTGTTGTCCTGTTACGCCATCGGCTCGTGCGCCGCCGTCTTGTTGTTCGGTGCGCTAAAACTGAAAACGTCGTTGCACAAGCTCTTGCTTTTGGGTGGCCTCTCAACTGCCGTAACGACACTGCCCTTGTTGATGGCTTACAACATTGCCAGCCTCTCGGGAGCAGTGTTGGTGGCCGGGTTATTCTTTGCGCCCACTATGTGCGGATTCCATGACCATCCGGACACCCATTCCACCGATATCCGGACACTGATTCCACGCTGATCCGGACACTCATTCCACGAGTATCCGGACACCGATTCCACGGTCATCCGGACACTTTCAGGCAGGCAGCAACGCAGGATTATTCACTACCATCGACCTCTTTTATCGAAGCGAAGAGGTCGTCGTGGAGCGTTTATCCATGCGTAAAATCCGAGAGGTACTACGCCTAAAGTTCGACGCCGGCCTGTCCGTGCGCAAGATCGCCGCCAGCTTATCCATCGGCCATTCCAGTGCAGGGGATTACCTTTGCCGGTTTGCCGCCAGTGGGCTTCCGTGGCCCCTCGATATTTCTGACGCGGAGTTGAATCGACGGCTGTTTCCACCGGCAGCGCCCGTGCCGAGCGATCAGCGCCCGATGCCTGACTGGTCATGGGTACACACCGAGTTGCGCCGCCCCGGCGTCACTCTGACCTTGCTCTGGCAGGAATATCGACTCGCTCACCCGCAAGGCTTTCAATACAGCTGGTTCTGCGAGCACTACCGCCTCTGGGCCGCCAAGGTCGATGTGGTCATGCGCCAGGAACACCGTGCTGGCGAAAAGCTCTTCGTCGATTACGCCGGCCAGACCGCCCCAATCATCGACAGGAGCACTGGCGAGATCCGTCAGGCGCAGATCTTTGTCGCCGTCCTCCGTGCCTCCAGCTACACCTTTGCCGAGGCCACTTGGTCGCAAAAGCTGCCAGACTGGCTGGGCTCCCACGTGCGCTGCTTCGCTTTTCTTGGCGGCACATCGCAGATCCTGGTGCCTGACAATTTGCGCAGCGGCGTAAGCAAAGCCCATCGCTACGAACCCGATATCAACCCCAGCTACCGCGACCTGGCCGAGCATTACGGCGTGGCCGTGCTGCCTGCTCGCTCGCGCAAGCCCAAGGACAAAGCCAAGGTCGAAGTCGGCGTGCAAGTGGTCGAACGCTGGATCCTGGCGGTGCTGCGCAACCGCCAGTTCTTCTCGCTTGGCGAACTCAATAACGCCATCGCACTGCTGCTCGATCGCCTCAACCACAAGCCCTTCAAAAAGCTGCCCGGCTCACGCCGGTCAGCCTTCGAGGCCCTCGACCAACCGGCCCTGCAAGGGCTGCCGGAACACCCCTACGTCTACGCTGAATGGAAAAAGGTACGCGTCCATATCGACTACCACGTCGAGGTCGATGGCCACTTTTACTCGGTGCCGTACCAGTTGGTGAAGCAACAACTCGAAGTGCGGCTCACGGCCCAGACCGTCGAGTGCTTCCACGCCAATCAGCGCGTGGCCAGCCATCTGCGCTCGCTGCACAAAGGCCGCCACACCACCCAAACCGAGCACATGCCCAAGAGCCACCGCGAACATGCTGAGTGGACGCCGCAACGGCTGATCCGCTGGGCAGAGCAAACCGGGCCCAACACCGCTGGCGTCATCGCCTACATCCTCGAACGCCGAATCCACCCACAGCACGGCTTCCGCGCCTGCCCTGGGCATCCTGCGCCTGAGCAAACAGCACGGCGAAGCGCGGCTGGAAGCCGCGTGCCAGCGTGCGCTGGCACTGGGCGCATGCAGCTACAAAAGCCTCGAATCGATACTGCGCCAAGGGCTGGAGCGCTTGCCGCTGGCCCAGCAAAACCTGCCACTGTTGCCCGACGAGCACATCAATCTGCGCGGCCCCGGCTACTACCACTGACCTGAAAAAGGAGGACCAAAATGCTACCGAACCCGACCTTGGACAAGCTGCAAACCTTGCGCCTGCACGGCATGATCAAAGCGCTCAGCGAGCAACACGCTACGCCCGACATCAACGATCTCAGCTTCGACGAGCGCCTTGGCCTGATGGTCGACCGCGAGCTGACCGAGCGCGAAGACGCCCGCCTGACCACTCGCCTCAAAGCGGCGCGGCTACGCCACAACGCCTGTCTGGAAGACATCGACTACCGCAGCCCACGTGGCCTGGACAAGGCCCTGATCCTACAACTGGGCAGCTGCCAGTGGCTGCGCGATGGCCTGAACCTGATCATCGGCGGGCCAACTGGCGTAGGCAAAACCTGGCTTGCCTGCGCGCTAGCCCATAAAGCCTGCCGCGACGGCTACAGCGTGCGTTACCTGCGCCTGCCGCGCTTGATGGAAGAGCTGGGCCTGGCCCATGGCGACGGCCGCTTCGCCAAACTGATGGCCGGCTACGCCAAGACCGACCTGCTGATCCTGGACGACTGGGGCCTGGCACCGTTTACCGCCGCGCAACGGCGCGACATGCTTGAGCTGCTGGACGACCGCTACGGCAACCGCTCGACGCTGGTTACCAGCCAAATGCCGGTGGACAAATGGCATGCACTGATCGGGGATCCGACGTTGGGCGATGCGATCCTCGACCGGCTGGTGCATAACGCTTATCGGATCGAACTGAAGGGCGAATCGATGCGCAGACGCGCAACGAAATTGACGGCGGCAGTGGCCTCAGACTAACAATGCAAACCTGCGTCGCTGCGCTCCGACTGCCTGTCCGGATGAGCGTGGAACGTGTGTCCGGATGTTGGTGGGCTGAGTGTCCGGATGGCGTGGAATCCGCAATGTGAAACACCAGGATCTCCGTGCGGAGCGTGAGAAGAATCGCGCGCTTCGCACGGAGATAGAGGGACTGCGCGCCAAGATCGCCAGCCTTGCCTCCATCAACGAGGTTTTGATAGCCGAAAACCGACTTCTAAAGGCAAAGCAGAGCGACTCCAAGGTGATCGACCTGCCCCCGTGCATATTCTGACGTAAAGCGAAACACACATTTTTGAGTTGAGACAGCGTTTATGCGTTTTTTTTTGGATACAAATATCTGGAGCTACATTGCAAGCGAAGGTGCTGGCAGCGATCTAGCCAAGCGCGCACGGATAGCGGGAAATGAAATCGTTGTCTCTCCGGCTGTGGTGGACGAGGTGCAGCAGATGTCAGACCTGGAGGGCCGTCGCAGGTTGATTCAGCTTCTGACAGGAAGCGACTGGAAGAGGTTAATGCCTGAGATTTTCAGCGAATGCGCTGAAGTGAAATCGGAGATAATCAGACTGCGTCCCGAATGGGTTATTCCCAATCCAAATAAGAAGGAGTTCAACCGGGTAAGGTATGACTGGGTCAGACTCAAAGACGGGTTCTGGGATCGAGCCCGCCGAGGGATCGAAACCGCTCCAACGAACGAGAGCGTTCGACGGGACGAGGAGGAACGATTGGCAGTCGAGCAGTCCTTCGCCATTAGAGGCCGGCTGAAGGATGTCAAAAAGCCTGGCGGTGAAACCCATCTACAGTACGCCGGCCACATACCTGAGGCCGGCACGCCAGGATGGTCAGGGAAACCAGTTCACTACTGGCGGGTGCCCAGTCTGCATATGTTCAAGACTGAACTGCAGGTGTATGAGAGTTCGGTCAGTGAATGGCTCGACAGTGAGATTGATGTACGTGCAATGCTTTCTTCATCGGAGTCGATGAATCGACTATGGCTGCATGAGCTAGACCCAGCATTGGTTCCACGCCAATGGTTACGTGGTTCGTTCGAATTTCTCCAAGCATGGCATGCGGTCACGACAGGCACACCTGGTGATGCCCGCCTAGCAACCCATTTGGTTGACGCAGACGTCATCATCTCAGCTGATAAAAATTTCGTCCGTTTTGCAGAACGCTGCAGAATGGAAGCTCCATTTCCGATTGGTAGGACATTGCGCGCTCAGGCTCATCGACCTGGTGTTGACCAGGTTCTTGAATGGGTTTCCAATCCAAGCACCATATGATTTTCTGCTCTGACGTGTGGTCTAAATACCAAAATTAGTGGCTAGGCACCTCGCCTCCTCTCTTACTGACTGCAAGGATTGAAAATGACCCTAGGTTATGTAGACACGCTGAATGACTGCTATTGGCCGATTCTGTTGAAAAACTAAGTTCTGCGGCAGCCAGCTGGTCAGCGGTGCCTGCTATCGAAGTGACTGGAAGCCACTTCAAGTTGCCTTTCGGCGTTTCACTGAGCTTCCTTGCCCAGATCTGAGGGTTAATTCGAGGATTTCTGCTGGCCGCAGGCGCACCTATCCCGTGAGTGGTGGCCCTTGAGGCAAAAGCTTGGCCATGCGGCGCAGGTTCTGCACCGTCGCAGCCAAGGTGAATTCGTCAGCGGCATGCTGTTCGCCCCCGCGCTCACCGACAGAGTGATTCTGCCGTTGGCACGAGGAGGTCGCTACTTTTTCAACAGAATCGGCCGATTGCTGCCTGTCGCGGCCAACTGCTTTGGGTCGTAAGGAGCTACAAATGGAGCATCACTGGGGCCGTTAAAGCTTTATTCGCCGTTCATGATGCTACTCGCCAGAAGTGCTCTCATAACTTCAGACAGAAAAGGACTTGAAGTACGAACGATATTGCATAACGGCTTCTTGCAGGAGCTCATGATAGACATGATCATCTACGACCCCTCGGGTTTCCATGACGTCAACGAAGTGTTTGAGCTTGGTTTTGGCAGACATCTCGTGACGTGCGTCATAGCACCATTTGAGCTGATCTCTGAGGCTGTATTCAGGTGACAGCCGGGCCGCCCGCATAAGAAGTTCGAACGTTTCGATATCGAAGGAATGAAAGTACGATGAGATATCCTTACCTGCCATATTACGAATAACGTTCTCCTTCAAAGTCATTGGATAATTATTCATAGTAACGATCACAAAAAAGTAATTCACCCCCTCATTAAAAGCAGGATGAGCTTGCTTTTCCATAATGTTCGTCACAGCTTTAACTGATTGCTCCCATGGCTTGTCGAATAACTTCTCCAGACTTTCATTTACTTTTTCCGGCTTGTTTTCCGAAGACAAGCTAGCATAAAGTGGACGCGCAGACTTAAATTCGAATACGACGATGCAATTTTCTTCCGGCACAGCGATCATCAGATCGGGTGACTTTAGACCACCGTCAGCGCCGAAACTAAACTCCTCAATGACTTTATACTGCCCGAGGCCATTCATAAGGCTTAGACCATAACTCTGAGCATACCTTTCAAATTCAAAACCAAACTTACTTAGAAAAACATCAACCTTGCCATTGGCGTCGTGGACTCGATAAAGAAGATTTTCAAATAGCAACTCCTCTAGTAGCTTTCCTTCGACAGGTATATATTTTCCATTATCAATTTCGAAAAGCGGTCGCTCCCGATATAATATAAATTCGTTTGGCTTGTTGTTCGTGTTGTCAGAAAATACTTTGCCCTCTGCAGCTGAGAACGAAATCTCTTTAAATATGGCGGCAATTTGCGATGCGGGCGTATTGAGCTGAATGCTGAACCATTCTGCCGAAACTCCCCATTCGTCAAAACCGTGCGTTTTACCCAGGTGGGCTCGCAAATCGTGCCAGTACTCGATCAGGTAGTAAATGGTACTGATATAAGTTTTGATTGGAACTCCGATCTTTTTCTCGAAGACCTTTATGTATGGAGTTAAGGGGCTTTCAGTGCAGAAAATATGTTGTGCTCTTCTGAGCTTGAGAAGCCTGTGATCTCTTCCGTTGCTTGTGATCGCTTTTAGAAAGACCTGCTCGTTATCATCCTTGAGGTCGTCCGGCCTATCATTAAGCTTAGCGAATGCTTCGTGTAGCACTTCATATTCTGGTCGAGCACCTGGGGAATCCATGCCTGACGACCACTCTTTGAAAAGTAGCGTCCATAGACGCCAGCATTGCAATCTTGAAAACACCGCTCGCTTCTGAGCGTAAGCTCGCTGCGACTTTGTTTTGCAAATTTTTTTTATCGCCCACTCACGAAAGAACTTTTCTTCCTTGTGAGCATAGGAGAGTATGGAAAGATGTAGTAATAGTTCTCGCCTATTGTTACCTCCTAGAATTTTAGAGAAGCTCCTAGGTGTCTTGTAAAATTTCTTGTGTGACAGCAAAAGCCCTGAATTTGCCATCTTCATGATATCAGGCATGCCTTATTCCTTCATCCATGTATGTTTGCGTGCGCTCGTTCAATTGACTCTAAAAGCTCCTACCTACACCCGGTCTAACTAGTCGCATATCAGAGCAATGATATCACAGTGCCGTCACTGGTCTGATTTTCCCCAGAGCTCGTAGACACGCCCGAATGGATGCTTCTGGCCGGTTTCTACCTGTCGCCAAACGGCAGGAGTCGGCCAGAAGCAGCCGCTTCATGAAGATAGCTTTCCACCCGAAGCGGAATACCACTAGGGATTACTGAAATTTTTGCCGAAATAATCTATGACCTCATTGGCCTGCGTATCCTGGCGGAAACGCTTCTGCCCTTCGAAGTCAGTCGAAGGCAGCATGTGGATTATCTGATGATCCGCATAGAGGGACATAACATCATGAGGATTCAAGCCTCCGGCGCGCTGTCCCGTAAGCATGTTAGTCGCCTCAATGGCAGCACCAATCATAACGTCCGCCAGCTGTATTGCAGGACTGGTTCTCGAGTCGACTTGTGTCACTGACTGGAGCTTGAGTGGAAAGGTGAGGCTCGCGATCTCCGATTGGCGAAATGTGACCTCCTCCTTGTGATTAATAAAGCGCAGCAGCAAGTCATGGTAAGTCAGCAGGTTCTTGGACTGATCATGTTCAACCAAGTAGGGGCCATCAGCCATGACTTCCATCCGACTTATCAGCGATTGCAACACCACAAAAGCGGCGTCAGTGGTGACACCTGATGTGGCGATCGCTTGAAGGCATTCCGGCGCGGCATACTGCGCCAAAGGCCCCAAAGCTTCCGGTAATTCCTGCCAGCGTGTAGCGCGAGCAGCAGCCACGAGGTCGGTAAGCGCTGCAGGGCTTTTTTCCTTTACTGCGCGCTGGAAACAAACGAGCAACTGCTCAAAGGCTGCCTCTCCGAGAAGAGTGGGGCCCGCCACATAAAGCAGCGACCCGAGCGCGTAGTTCTGCCCATCCTTATAAAAGGCGCATCCTCGCTCGTAGTAGTACGGTTCGACTGCGTAATCCAGAAACATCAGCAGCAGCAGAAAGCGTTTATCACAGACGTAGGTAACGCACTTGTGATGGGTCAGGACATCGCGCATCAACGCCAGAAGCCGTGGGTGATTGGCTGGCCGGCGTGACAGAGCCCGGTACTTGAGCTCTTCCGCTTGTAGCTTAGGAAAGTGCTCTTGGATCAAGCGTCTGGCCTGATCATCATCAATGGCAATGGCTGCGGCCCCTTGAAACCTCTGCTCGAGATTTAGCAGGTCAAAACCGGTATAGCCACTTTCGTCGATTCTGAAGCACTCCATATTCAACTCCCCGAGGTCGTCGACAGCACTGGAAAAGCCTGGCTACTCCTCTGTATGTGTCGCCGGGTTACCGATGACGGAAAACAGTTATAGCGGATTAGCCACGTCAGCGACCGCTTGCGTAACTGCCGCTTGGGCGGCTCCAGCGATAGCAACAGGCATTGAACCAAGCCGAAGCTGATTCATCCTTTCAAGGTTCTCCACAATGGTGCGGACGAGGTTCGGGTCGTAGTCATCTCTGTCAGCCTCTTCATGGACTCCTTTGTTTAGATACGTCCATACGTTCGATTGCACCGGAACACCTATGACGTCACCAAGCCCTTGAACTACGGCGGGCTTGTCCTGGTGCACAAATGTTCTCGAGTCATCGAGCCGTCTTTTCAAAGCCTCGCAGAGATTTCTCAGATTCGGCTCCGCCCCGCGTCCAGCTAACGGCAGGGTTATTACTCCGAGGTCGTTCTTGCCGAGCCACTTCCAAATCTTTTCCGTAAGCATCTCCAGGGCCTGCCTGGATGCGCCCAGTGCGTTGCGCCAGTCACCAATGTCCAAGGCGGCACGGGCCTGCTCCAAGTAGTTGAAGGTGATCTCGTTACCTTTTACCCGCGGCCGGTGGTCCCCGATATGAGGCATGAAGTAGTAGGCCGTCCATTGGCCTTTCTCGACATGGTTCTGCAGATCCTTGATGAATTCGCTGCTATGGCACGTGACGATAATTTGAGTTGCTGCGAAGCGATCACTCTGGAAGATCGCCTCTCTGATGCCTTCACGGTGCTCGGTGTCAATCGCGTTGATCGCATCGTCAAAGATGATCGTCGGAGCCTGAATATGCAGCGCCTTTGCAAGAAGGATTGCAACGCCCAGGCAACGAACATGTCCCTCGCTGAGGACGTGCAACGCATCTACCCTAGTATCTGGGGCAGCACGAAACGCCAGCCCGATACGCTCTTCCTCGTTGGTCGGCAGATAAAGTGCCGCCAGCTTGTCGCCGTCATGATCGCGTCTGTTGAACTCGTTATAGATCTCCAGAGCGACAGTGTTAAGCCCAGCTATGAGCGTACCGGGTAGCTCTGATCTGAACTGCCTGAGCAGCCTCAAGAATTCGTCATAGGCCGCTTTAATGCGTCGACTGAGTACGAGCTGCACTGCCTCTTGCTGCACAGCATCGATGAGCGCTGCATTCGCTTGATCAAAGTTCGCAATTGTTTGTCTAGCTATGCCGACTTGCCGGGCTATCTCAGCGCGACGTGTTTGAAAACCAGCTACATCTTGCGCTGCCTGAACAAGCCGAGTGCGCTCTTGTGCCAGTGCCGCGCGATCTGCCAGTGCCTGGTTTGTCTGGGTATCAATCCTTTCGCATTCGACTGCTAAATCGACGATCCTTTGGGCCATCGAAGGCGCATCGCCTTGTTTTACATAGCTAGCTTTCCACCAGGCAGCACGGTGGTCAGCACCCGGAGATGCGAGATATCGCACCCTGTCATCGGCATGATCAGGCTGAGCGCTAACGCGCTGACCGAAGGCAGTTAACAGCCCCTCCAAGCCTCGGGACGCACGTTCCCATTCGCCTCGTACTGCGTTTTTTTCAGCCTGCAGACTAGCGAGCTCTTGAAGCTGAGCCAGACCGTCACGCGCCTGCACGTATGGGTCACGTACAACGTGATAATCACCATTGATTGGCGTCCCGCAAGCTGGGCAGTTATCGGGCGACAAGGCTTGTAAGCCAAGAACCGCGTTGTACAGATTTTGGAAGGAGGTCTCACCAATCTTGGCAGTTAGCCTTTTGTCCACATCCTCGAGTAGCTCCTGCTCACGATCCGCAGCCTGATATGCCGCAATCAACGCCTCGCTGCTGACGCCATAGAGACCTGGCGTTGGCCCATCCAGTTGCGCATTGAGGTAATGCAGACGACCTGGGGCGGCATCGCTGCCGATGAGCTCAAGAAGCTGCTGGTACGAGAGGTCGGTAGCATACGCTCCAGCATAGGCAGTCTCCTCTTGCGCGATTGTCTGAACCGCCTGGAGCTCGCCATTTATTGTTGCTTGATCACGCTGCAGCGCTGCACGCTGCGTTTCGAGCTCCTGCTGTTGGATCGCAACTAGATTGAGCTGCTGGTCCATCGACTCGTTGAAGTTAGTGACGAAGTCATGGAACTGCTCCATACCAAATAGAGCCGCTATCAGATCCTTCTTTTCACCTGCGCTCTTAGATGCGATTCGCGAAAAGTTATCTATGCGGTTTTTCTCAACGAAGCAGAATCGATAGGCCTCTGAGTCCGCTTGCACTGCCGACACCTGACCTTCCGCGCTTCGTGCAGCGAGGGTGGGGGCTTCATACCTATTTTCGTGAAGGTTCGCAAAATAGCGTTGAGCAGGGATTCGCTTAGCCGACGCCTCATCTACGGCCCCCAAGAGTGCCAGCTCTAACGCTTCGCAGAGGCTCGTTTTTCCGCTGCCATTAGGGCCATAGAACATGGTAATTCGCTGAGGAAAATTGAATGTCTCAGCCACTCTGAAGCCACGAAAAGGGCCGATGGTTAGACTATGCAGTGCGCTCCATGCCCACTCACCAACAGTAACCGTTCCCGCAGCTGCGGGAGGTGTAAAGTCGGTCTGGAGTAGAGACTCTTTAGCCTTGGAAGCCAATAGAACCGATCGGCGGCTCATAGCGCGCGAGTGTGCGGCCACGGTGTCGAAATCTTGGTCGACCAGATTTGCAAACCGTCGAGTATCTTCGGTAGCACCGCGTTCTGGAAGATGAAGCCAAGTTAGGAATTGCTGGTAGTCATGCCGAGCCGAACTCATATTTTTTACCTCCTGTAAACGTACCGTGGCCAACATCCAGTCGCTGCGAAAATTCCACCTCCATCTTCTGATGCCGAAATCGAATTGGCAATAGCGCCGGATTCAATAAATCCAAGCGCCTTCAGGGGCTAAGTGCTTGATGTCAGGCTAGCGCGATCGAAATCAAAGCCCCCGCAGGCTGGCTTCGGTGATTGCAACATTGAATTGATCCGCAGAGGCGCCATGCATGATCACATTCCGAATGCATCGCTGCCAAAACTGTTTACCTATGCAGATTCTTGTCATTGGCCAGATTCAGTAGAATCCACACCTAGAAAAATCTATAAATAGTTACGAAAAGTAACCCATTGAATTATATGAATAAAAGCAATACTAACGGTTAATAAGGGTCAGGAAGAGTTGCAGTCGATGAGGGCGAAGACAAGATTAGGCTTTGGGATCATGGGCGCGCACGCTAAAGGTCACGACGCCCCAGACAACCAGCTCATCGCCCTCGAGAATGTAGCGCGGAGGGTAGCCGGAATTTTCGGACATCAGGATGATGCTGTCTCCCCGCTTGCACAGGCGTTTGCACACCGGTTCGCAATTCACTGCGGCAATCACGATATGGCCGTGCTCGGCAGTGATCGAGCGATCGACGACGACCAAATCGTCGTCGAAGATCCCAGCCCCCTCCATGCTGCTGCCCGAGATCCGCACCAGGTAGATATGGGGTGCGCGGATCTCCAGCAACTCATCCAGCGAGATGTGCTTCTCGATATGATCGGCGGCGGGTGAAGGAAAGCCGGCAGGGACCTTGAACGAATACAACGGAAGCGTGGCCCCGCCCTCACCCAACGGTCCCAGGAATGTGATGCTCATGACGAACGCCTTGCGTAAACTGTATATGCATACAGTAAAAGTAAAATCATCCTCCGGGTCAATCTTGGCGGCGAGGTATTTCGACAGGTGGGGGCGCTCGCGCTGGTCGGCGACCGGGATGAAGGGCCGCGTGTCACTCTGGGCGGGCGTACCACGACATCGATTTGCCCAACGTCCAGGGTAAGGCGAGAAAGCAACGGCCACCGTATGTAGGTCACTGAAAATCGCCTTACACGCCGGCCCTTATCGTAAAAACACCTCCGCGGATCCCGCTGCTAACCTCAGGACTAACCAGGAGGAAACGTTGATGACGGCTATTCAAATGTTGCAGAAATTGATGGTGGCGCAAGTGCAGGCCCACCACGCCCTCGGCGCGGCGGTGGAGGAACTAGCGTTGTGGGCTGAAAACAACGGAGGCAGTGAGGCCGCGGTTAATGTGCGGAGCGCCCTGAACGGCCTGGACGAGTCATCGGCTCTGATTGGGGCCTGCCTGGAAACGCTCGGCAAAGAAGCCATCAATCAGCCCTGAAAATCGGGCGTTACCGCGTGCACTCCCGTCACCCATACGCCGGCCGCGTTGTTGTAGCAACCTGCGGCCTTTGTAGCGGGCGACACACCGTGGGTTGAGCCAAACGACTGCACCCAGCCGGCCAACCACGCAGCGGCGCCTGCCAAAACTCGCCCTGCTGCTTCCCAGCAACCTCGCTAACAGGTCGCTGATGACGGCCAGGAGTACACTTGTACTCTTTCTTGAAAGTCCCCAGCTCTTCGACTCGCCCACCACCACTGCCTGCAGTCAACCCGCAAATACGATCACCCGCAACTCAATTTACAAGGCGGTTTCGGTGTTGCAATCCACGATGCTGAAGGTCGGCGCAATGGATGCAAAACGGTTGAGCTGCTGAGCGCTTCCCATGAACGTAAGTATCTTCAAATGCATCCCCAGGCCTTCAAGGTCGATAGCCTTCAGCCAGCGACTCGGTTGCAGACTACGTCGGCAGGCGATTGCTCTCGCCTCCATCATCGTTTCCACACCGTGCTTGGCGTTGACGACGCCGGCCATCGTTGCCTCGGTCAGCTCACTGCAATGCCTGGAGTACCGGGTCGTCGGCATCTGCTATTGGCTGTTGTGTACCCCCTTCGGCTGCACGGTCCGCACCTCGCCCAAAATCCGCCACTTCATTCCCGAACTGGTGGTATCGAGCTACACCGACACCGGGGCCAATCCTTGGCTCGAAATGTCGGCCCTGTCGATGCCCGTTCCCGGTTCGGAAGGAGGGGGTAACCTCATTACCCCCTCCCCGCGACGCGACAACCTACCCCGCTTCAAGAATGTCGACGCCATCGGCCATCCCGGAGGGCTGGCGCTGACAGCCCTCGCCCAGCGCTTTGGCTATAACTGCCCGACTGGCGCAACCCCGCTTACTCCCTATTACCTAAGCACCCTTGACCCACTCGGCTGGCGCCACGGCGTACCCGAATCGGTCTACCCCCAGGCGCTGGTGCCCGGCGTACGTGAAATCGGCAGCCAGGCGCTGGGCGAGATGTGGGGGAATGTCTATCCCCGAGAGGGTTTCCTGGTCCAGCCAGACGACTTCAAAGCCGCCGCCGTCATGGCCCAACGCGCCAGCGACTTCATCACCCGGATGGGGCAACCGCACATCTACCTGCCGCTGCAACCTATGCCGTACGACGGCTACTGGCCGCCGCTGCCGGTAATGGAAAACGACGTCAGCAACCATCGCTGGCAGCTGCTTTACCCGCAAGTGCAGACTAGGTGTGCGGTGTTTCCAAGCCCCGCGATTCAAAGCAACGACGGTGCCTATGCCTGGTCGCTGTGGCGGCCCTACCGCTGTTGCCAGCGCATGGGCCAGACCTTCCTGTTCAGCATCGACTTCGACGGAGGCCACTGATGAGTGCGCGCAAATGGCACTATCCAATTGCCATGCTGCTCGGCCTGATGGGTGCGCTGGCATGCGCTTCCAGCGCTGCGGCGGATGGTGACTACCACCTCGGGGATCAAGGTCAGGTACTGGATGACCGGGTGATGTACACCATCGGTGGTGGCTCGGCTGCGGGAGCCCCCTCCTCCTTGTACCGCCCCAGTGGCCTGGGCGTGGGGCTGTCATGGCGCGCCAACATGATGTGCGGAAACATGAACCTCGCCAACACGCTGCAGAACCAGTTGAACGGCGCCACCCAGGGCTTCCAGCAGATCATGGGCAACGTCATCCAGAATGCCACGCAGGCGGTGATGTCCCTGCCAGCGATGATCATCCAGCGTGCCAACCCCGGCCTCTACGAATTGCTCAGCAACGGAGTGCTGCAGGGTCGGCTCGATTTCGACCGGTCCAAGCTTACCTGCCAGGCTATGGCCGCCAAGATGGCCGACAAGGTCGACCAAGCGGGTTGGGGCGACATGGCGAAGAACCAGGAGATGCAGGCCAACCTTGAGCAGTCCGGCGGCGACGCGGTAACCGCGGTGAAAAACACCGAAACCAACAACGGCAACAATGGCGTCAGCTGGGTCGGTGGGCAGAAAGCCGGTGGACGAGCCCAAGCGCCCATCCGGGTGACTGCCGACGTCGTCAAAGCAGGGTACAACCTGCTGCACAACCGCTCGCTGGACGACAGCTCTGCTGTGGGCTCTGCCTGCCAGAACGGTGCCATCTGCCAAGCCTGGTTCAGCCCAGGCGAAGCCGCCGACTGGGCTACCCGGGTGCTGGGCGAGACCGAGGTGGAGACCTGTGACGACTGTGAGTCCCTGCGAGCGACGACAGGAACCGGTCTTTCGCCTCTGATCCAAGAAGCCTACGCCGAGCAGTTGACCGGGCTGCAGCGGCTGGTAGTGGGCACAGATCAACCTACGCCCGAGAATCTGAGCAAGGTATCCAGCCCGCTGCTATCGGTGTCGCGCGGCGTGATCGAAGGCTTGCGCGATGACCCCGACCAGGACTTGCTCGCCCGGCGTCTTGCAAGCGAAACCGCGCTGTCGAGCGTCATCTACAAGGCCATGTTGCTGCAGCGCACCCTGCTGGCAGGCAGTCATGAGCCCAACGTGGCATCGGCGCAGCCCGCAACCAACGCGCTGAACAACAACGTCGAAACCCTGGATAGAGAGATTCGCTTGCTGCAGACCGAGCTGCAGATTCGGCAATCCCTGGCCACCAATACCGCCAACCTGGTGCTGGACCGCCATGCCGGCGGTGCAGACGCCTCGCGCATCATCGATCAGCGCGACCCGGAACCTGGCAGGCTCCAGCGCGCTGATCAAGGCAGGAGCACGCCATGACGATGGCTAGCCTCAAGGCAGGTCTGATAGGCCTGCTGCTCGGTAGTGGCGCTTGCGTCGTCCTCGTGTCGATTGCCTGGTTGGCCATTCACTCCCTGAATTTGTGGCCTGAATGGCCAAGGATCCCGCGTGCCCTAAGCGGCTACCTCGCATGCTGGCGCGTTTTGCTCTACAGCCTGATCAGCGCCGGCTGGTGGCGTGCATTCCGAATGCAGCGCTCTACAGAAGGCCGGCGCCGACTGCAGTGCCTGGCGATGATCGGCTTCAGTGCCATTGCGTTGGTTGAACTGACGCGCTCGTGAGGTGAACCATGACCCTGAGCACCAACAGCTACCTGGAGTTCTATCTGTCGTTGCTGGCCTGGATCATCAACAACGGCATCTGGAACACCCTGGTCGACACGGGGCTGTTCGCCGTGCCCTTCGGGGCCATCATCCTCCAGGAGTGGCTGTCAGCACGACAACAAGGCGCTGATGAGGGCAACAAAGGACTACTGTCGATCCCTCGCGTCGAAAACCGTTTATGGATGGCCTACGTGGTGATCCTGTTCGCCTGCATCCCGTTTTTCCCGCTGAACCTGTCGTCGATTACCTTCGATGACGCGGCCAGCCAGCGCTGCGGCATCTCACTGGCCAAGCCGGCTGATACGTCCTGGGGCACCACGTTCAATACCATCGGCGACAAGTCGGCGAACGTACCGGTGTGGTGGTACCTTGTTCATGCGTTGAGCAAGGGCATCACCGCCGCAGCCACGGCAGCCATCCCCTGCGAACCCGATATCCGTGAAATGCGCATGGAGATCGACAGCTCCCGCATCAGCAACCAGGTGTTGCTGCAGGAGGTCGCGGATTTCACGCGGGACTGCTACGGCTACTCACGGTCGCGGCTGTTTACCAATCGGCCAGAGCTCGACAAGGCGCAAAGCTACGACGCCTCCTGGATTGGCTCGAGCTACTTCCTCAATACCGCGGGTTATTACGATATCGACCGCTCACGGACGCCGAGGGTCGCTTGGCCCTACGACGAGGCTCGCGACACGTCGTTGCCTCAGCTGGCCAACGGCGCGGGCTACCCCAATTGCAAGCAATGGTGGAGCGATGCCGATGTTGGCCTGCGCGCGCGCCTGCTGGCCGAGGTCGATCCCTCGCTGATTTCTCGCCTGGAGGGCTGGTTGACCGGGCGGACCTACACCGAGGTCGAAGATGCCACGCTACGCGAACTGGTCAGCCCGCGGCAGCAGTCCATCAGCACGTCCCCGGGCCAGGTGTTCCAGGACTATGGCAGCAGCGCCCGAGGCGGTTCCATCACGCAGGGTCTGAACAACCTGGCCACGAATACTGGCCTAGCGCTTGGGTCATTCAGCAATTTCCCGGCGATGAACGCGCTCCGCGCCGCACTGCCGATGGTGCAGGCGTTCCTGATCCTGGGTGCAATCATCAGCCTGCCGCTGGTGCTGCTGATCAGCACTTATCAGTTGAGGGCCTTGATGACCGTTACCTTCGCACTGTTCACGTTGCACATGCTGACGTTTTGGTGGGAGCTGGCTCGGTGGGTGGACTCGAGCATGTTGGACACTTTGTACAACCAGGTGTCAGGGACCGACCAGACGCTGTTGTCACTGCCCACCTCCGGATTTATGGACGGCACCGTGACAGCCCAAGTTATCGAATACGTGATGGGCGCGATGTTCGTGGTGTTACCTATGACATTCGTGGGTGCAATGAGCTGGGCAGGTTACGCCGTCGGAGCAAACATTGAGGGGATGCTGAATAGAGGCTCTCATTCAGCAGAAGCTTCAGCGGCGAAAGGCACTTCCCAGCTGATGACTGCGGCGAAAAAATCTACGCGTTGATGGCAACAATCTTCAACGTAACGAACCGAAATCATCGTAGCGTTCAGGATAAGTCACGCGGTGGTAGGGGTGGTCAATGTCGTCGTATCCAGGTGGCGCGTCAGGGCCAACGTCCAGCGGCGGCAACCTGCGCAGAACCGCCAAGCCCAATACAAAGCAAACAGTAAATACCGCACCTAGCACAATCACCACGATGAACACGCCCGTTGCAATCGAGAGAAATCCATGACGAATCGGTAGCGGAATATCAGAGAGCTTCGACGAATCGATCAACGCTCGCTGCGCTTTTCGAAAGCGTACCCAAAGCCCGCCTACGGAAGCCCCAATCCGGTAAGAAAAAGTCATTGTCGAGTCGCTTCGGTGTCCCATTCCAACTACCACACATTGACTGATCCAAAAATTTGGATCCTCTTAATGCTACTCCTCCCATCTGCATGCGGTTGACCATCCATCAGGTCATTGCCAAGTAGAATTCTTCACCGGCACAACTTGGCAAAACATCCATTCTTGCCTCTTGAAACGCATTCGGTAGGTGGGATATTTGTAAGTTGCAACTGCTGGATTCCAGCACCTAGGTAGCCAGAACCTTGAAGGCTACGTCGCTTTAACGATGGTTCTCCCAAGTGTGATTCGCGTTCGGCAGTTCACACGATCGCCGCCCCTGCGGAGATGAACGCTTCATCACCAGGCCCTGCTTACCTCGGCCTTCATACCAACCGCTCCACCGCTGGGAATTCCTCCCAGCCGGACGGTATTCCTCAGCGCTATTGCTTGAGGAACTCATCATGCTTCGATTCACGGGAACAGAACTACAAGCAGTGCTGGCGGAAGCCAGTATCAATGGCTGCCGAATCTTACTGGTCAAGGATCACGGCGTTTACCTCATGTCCGAGATCGGCGAGTCCAAACCCGAAGGTGGGCGCAAGCGGGTTGCTTACGCAACCGGCTGCAATCCTGAAATTGACGACTTCGAGTCATGGTGGCACCGCGCTCGGGATGAGTTTGGTGGTGACGACTTTGTCGAATACTTCAACGTCGACGATCCCGTGCTGGCCGCGCTTCGCGGTACCTCGGGTTCTTTGCTGCTTGAAGCCACTCCTACACACCTGTGCCTGGCAGCCGAAGTTACCGTTCCTGGAAAGCTGTGAGCCAATCCACCACTACCTGTGCAGACAGCCCCTCATTCTGAGGGGCGCCGGCAACAACGACCAAGGCAACATCAGCCGTTCATCTGGTTAAAGCGCTGCACTGTCTTCCCTGGAATTCGCTGGACCCCGCATGCCATTTGGCTGCGCGAGCCCGGATTGACCCTTCGCCCAGCTGGGTTTAAACCACAGCCACCAGCAATGCTTTTCACATCAAACCTGCGACGAGCAGCCACCTGTTTATATGCCCGGTGCCGTGCTCAGCCGAGATTTGGGAGGTAGCAATGCTTAACCCCAGCCCCCTGTCTACTGCCATCGTACTGAGTCCCGGCGTATGGCAATACGTTATGGAAGCCAACGGTGGAAGTCCTCTATCTGGGCTTTCGAGCCAGCGTCTTTCACGCCTGTTGCGTTCCACCCTATCGCTGGCCAGTACCGGCTTTAACGGCGTTGCAGTCGACCTAGAGCTCGACGCCGACCTCCCAGTGGGCTCGTTGCAGCATGTGCAGGTCAACAAGATGAATCCTGCTGGAGAACCTGCGTTTCTGTTGATTCACCTACCCAGCGAGGCAACAGTCGGCCCCTGAAAGCGGCCGGCCAACACCGCCTTGCAACACTCCTTTCACCCCACCGGGAACCCCTCCCGGTCGGGCGGCGTTCCCTCTAAGCTCAGGAGAACGTCATGTCCGACATCTACCTCGACGTCACCACCAAGATCATTACCGCTATCGATCAGGGGATGGTGCCCTGGATCAAACCCTGGTCAACCCCTGGTTCAGGGGCTGACTCACCCTTCCCCACCAATGCCATCACCCGACGAGCGTACGCCGGCATCAACATCCCCCTGCTCTGGGCGGAGGCGCGCTTGCGCGGCTATCGTCAGGACCGCTGGCTGACCTTCAACCAGGCACGCCAGGCGGGCGGGCATATCCGCAAGGGCGAGCAATCGACCCTGGCGGTGCTGTACAAACCGATGAGCAAGGAAGCTCAGGACGAGCATGGCGAGGTTGTTCGGGATGAACAAGGCAACATCAAGATGGTGCAGTTCGCACTGTTGCGTACCCATTGCCTGTTCAACATCGAGCAGACCGAGGGCTTGGTCAGCGAGCCTGAGGATACAGGTAAGGCAGAACCCGGCCCCCCCTTCATCGACCATGGGCCAGCCGAGCGCGTCCTGGAGCTATCGGGTGCGCGCATCGAGCATCGCTTCGGGGATGATGCCTTCTACCATCCGCTGCGCGACCTGATTGAGTTGCCCACCAAAGCACAATTCGAGGACGTCGGTAGCTATTACGCCACGGCCCTGCACGAGCTGACGCATTGGTCCGGCCATCAATCGCGCCTCAAGCGCGACGGCATCACCGGCGGACACCGCTTCGGTTCTGCGGAGTATGCGTTCGAAGAGCTGGTGGCGGAGATGGCTGCAGCGTTCCTGTGCGCCCTCACCGGCATTCAGGGAGAGCTGCGCCATGAGGAGTACCTGGCCTCATGGTTGAGTATTCTTCGGGAAGACAAGCGTGCCATCTTCCGCGCCAGCGGCCAGGCACGCGAAGCGTCGGAGTACCTCATGACGCTGCACGATCAAGGCAGCACCGAGCCACTTCACCAACTCACCGCATGACTCAGCAGAGAAAACCACAAAGGCCCCATGGGGCCTTTGTTTTGTTCACGCTCAAGCAAGGATGCCGATGGTCCAGCGTCGATTACTGCAGCCAGCTCTCCACCGTCTCTGCCCCGTGCTCCTGCTTCCACTGCTTGAGGATCTTGTGGTTGCCACCTTTGGTTTCCACCACTTCGCCGCTATCTGGGTGCTTGTAGCGTTTGGGTTCGCGCGGCTTGCGCTGCGGGGTAGCGGCGGACTTCGCGGTCGAGTATCCGCCGGCTTTGACGGGGTCAAGGATCGCAATGATGTGTTTCAGGCTGACACCGTACTCTTCCAGCAGCGCCTTGAGCTTGCTCTCGAACTCGATCTCCCGTTTCAGTTCGGCATCATTTTTCAAGGCATCCAACTGCTGAATCTGCGCGGCCAGTTGGGCCTCTAGGGCTTTGAATTCTGCAAGTTTTGACATAGGAAATCCTTTTGCAAGAGTGAGGATGATTGTCTGAAATAGTTTAGGGAAAATAATAGCCGAAAGGTTCAGAACTATTTCACGCAGGATACGCAACTACGCCAACCAATCGCGGAAATCTCGTGCACAACCACTAAACAGATCAGCAATGCATTCCAGCGCTGGCTAAACCTGCTCGATGGAGACAATGTCGATGTACTTGAATTTCTTTTTCTTGGCCAGGTCCCGCGCCTCTTGCTCCGCCAGTAGCGAGCTCAATGTCCGGGCTTCATGCACCAGGGTTTCAACTTCACCCTCGAAGGTCTTGGTCACCTGCATCGTGACCCGCAGCTTCGGGAACAATGACGTAGGCTTCGCCTTCTTCGCGATTGGTTTAGACGCCGCACGCTTGGTCGGCACGAACAGGAGCTCTGTCGAGTCCACAGTCTCCGCAGGCGCAGCTGCAGCAGAAGGGCCGAATAATGCTTCACGCATTTGTTGTTCTGTCAGCGAATCATGCATCTTCAAATACTCAAGGGTGTTTCAACAGCACAGGCCGCACGCCACGGATGGGGCGCAATAACTTGTAAAGGGATGGAAAATAGCCTAATCGACTTGGCAAGCGTAGATCAAGTCAGTCCAGGACGAAACTGGGACAGTGTGCGTCGAACAATACAGCACGGGCAGCCTAGATGGCGTAGTTGATTCAGACATACCGTCACACACTTTATTGCCTGCCGCAGCGCCCCCATTTCAATCATCTGCTCCTATCCTAGGTGCACGCCATGGTGTCCACCCGGCCACACAGGCGCTGGAAAGGAGAAGGTTGTCATGCGTCAACGAGGCTCATGCTTCACCGCGTGGGAGGATCACAGGATCTACGCCGTGGTCCACGCGGAGACCCTGGACGACGGTACCGAGATTGATGTCAGGGCCAGGATTGCGCGCAGCGGCGCGACGGAAGTGTTCTTGAGTGTCTATGAAGGAGACGGACGCATGCTTGCCGAAGAAAGCTATGCCGACTTGCCAGGCGCCTCCGTCGGCAAGGCCCTGGCGATGGGAGCACAACGCGCGCGGGAGATTGCCATTCGATCTATGACCCAGACGCGCATCACCGTGACTGAATAGTCCACGTCTCGCTCGGGTGCTCTTCCCACGTGCGGATCGTCTCTGCCGCCTGGAATGAGCACCCAGCCTCCACCTCGCGAACAGGCACCAGCACCGACACCTTCGGCTGATCACCCTGATCCCAGTACTCGATACCTGCACTTTCACATTCCCGCACGCGAGCCAAAGGGAAAAGGGGTAAAGGGTAAGAGCGGCAAAGGAAGGGCTGGCAAGGGTAAGAGGCTTATCCGAAAAGGCAAAAGGACCTCATGGGCATTTAACCGAGGTGGCGACGATGCCGAGCTGGTTCACGCATGAAAAGGCCAAAGTCCCCACGCCCTCACCTGCCCCCATTGCCGAGGGCTATTACGCGCCGATGACGGCCGAGGCGCTGCTCGCCGCGGAGCACCGGCAGAAGCTGCTCGAGCGCATCTGGCAATACACTGCGCTGTCCCAGCCGCAGTTCGAGCAGCTCTACCTGAGACCGATCCGCCGCTACGCCGACTATGTCCAGCAGCTGCCTGCCAGTGAAAGCCACCACCATGCCTACCCCGGCGGCATGCTCGACCATGGCCTGGAGCTGGTGGCCTGCAGCCTCAAGCTGCGCCAGTCCCATCTGCTGCCCAGTGGTGCCGCTCCGGAAGACCAGGCGGCCCAAGCTGATGCCTGGAGCGCCGGCATTGCCTACGGCGCCCTGCTCCACGATATCGGCAAGATCGCAGTGGACCTGCAGGTGGAATACCAGGACAGCCAGCCCTGGCACCCTTGGCATGGCCCCCTGGGACGACCCTACCGCTTTCGCTACCTGAAGGGCCGTGATTACCAGCTGCACGGTGCCGCCGCGGGTCTGCTGTACAATCACGTGCTGGACCGCGCCATCCTCGATTGGCTCAGTGGCTATCCAGCGCTGTGGGGCAAGTTGCTGTACCTGCTGACCAACCACTACGAGCACGCCGGCATCCTCGGCGAGCTGGTCCTGCAAGCCGATCGCGTCTCGACAGCACAAAACATCGGCGCCAACCCCAGCAAGGCCCTGCAGGCGCCCACACACTCCCTGCAGCACCACCTGCTCAGCGGCCTGCGTCACCTGGTGAAAAACGAGTTCAAGCTCAATCAGCCCGGCGCCGCCGGCTGGCTCACCGATGAGCACCTGTGGCTGGTCAGCAAGACCGTCACCGACAAGCTGCGTGCCTACCTGCTGGCCCAATCCGTGGACGGCATCCCCTCCTCCAACATCGCTATGTTTGACGAGTTGCAGTCCCACGGCCTGGTTGAGGCCAACCCCGTAGGCAAGGCCATCTGGACCGCCAGCGTCACCGATGCTGCTTGGCAGCAACAGTTTACCCTCCTGCGGCTGCAACCTTCGCTGATCTGGGCGAATGGACCGCGCCCGAACGCTTTCGCCGGCACAGTCGACGTCGCAGTTGAGCTCGAGGCCGGCGAGGCCGAACATCCGGGATTGGCTGGCCTCGCCGGATCAGCCCCCCCTATGGCCAACCCAGCTGTTTCGCAGGCCTCAACAGGCTCGATGCCAGCGGAAGTTGCCCCTATCGATCCGGATGATGCTGACTACCTTGGCGCATTGCTGGAGCTTTTTGAAACACCCAGTGATGTACAGCAGAATCCACCCGACAACCCGGCGAAAGGCGCCTCTGAACAGCTAGGCAACCGGTTTGTAGAATGGTTGCGTGCCGGTCTGGAGGACCACAGACTGATAATCAACGACAGCCGAGCGAAAGTGCATACTGTGAACGGCACTCTCTTTTTGGTCACACCGGGAATTTTCCAGCGCTATGTTCAGGATTTCCGGGGCCAAATAGCCCAGGTCGATGACTCTCGCAGCTGGAAGGCGGTGCAGAGGGCGTTTGAAAAAATGAATCTTCACCGGCGCAGTGCAGATGGTCGAAATATCTGGACTTGCCACGTTCAAGGGCCTCGCAAGAAAGCCAACCTCAATGGGTACTTGCTATTGGACCCCCGGCTAATTACAGAGCAGCCCCCTATGGACAACCCGTTCCTCAGACTCGACTATCCAGTGTGACCGCAAGGTCCGGTGGTTGGATAGATCTAGCTCCCCAGGCAGGGAGGTATCTGGCGTTGCAGCTAGGTCGTTGCCGGCGTTGTCACGAAACAAACGGCGGTTTCCCCGCACACTATTTCTGGTCACAAGGTTGAAAGGCGCATGAGCGCCACAGTGACAACCCCTGCCGAAAATCGACAGGCCGACCGTCCCTCGTAGTCGACCTGATAGTATCTGTAAGCGGTCAGCAACCTAACACTGGTACCGGTCCTTGATGTACCGGTCAAAGTACGTCCCTTTCGACCCTGCCCGCATAAGCCCTTCGTGAATTTGTGCCGGGACTCGGCAGTAGTCGTACGACCGTCCCTGTTTAAACATAATCCTCAATTGCCCAGTAGCGGCATCATAGCCCACAGCAATCATGGCTGAGGAATTGACCCGAACCATCTCCATTTAAATTTTCCTTAGCGTAATTAGTTTGTTTCAAGTGCAATGCGCGCCATCATGGGGCAATGCTCAAGCCTTAGTCACGATTCCAGGCATGAATCATCCATGCGACCTAAATGTCGCTTTCCTCCGCGTGGCGCAATAGCGCTGACTTCCGTTGCCCTCTTGCTACGCTGCCTTCTTGCGCCGCGCCTCCAGGTCATCCCGCCACTGCTTGAGTGATTCGATATCAGCTTTGAGTTCCGCCTCTTCAGGCGGTTGGACGGGCACTTCATCCGACTGGCTATGTTCAAAGCAACTGTATTTTGTCATCAAATCGTCAATACGATGAAGGTCCTCGCGGGTGATCCCAAGCAATGCTGGCAGGCGACCATCCGTGGATATTCCTCGGCGATGGCGCACAACGATTTTGAAAAGCAGATCATCCTCCACCGATCGTTCGATCAGTTTCCTAAAATCGCTGCAGATCCCCTGCGCCAAGGCGTAGTAAGCCGCCGCACCCGCGGCCTCCCCAGCTTTCTTGGCGTCGCGAAGCCGGTCGAGCAGGATATTGTTTGCTGTTTTGGTGGAGCTGTTCCACACAGCCTGGTCAGCGGGATGCCCGGACGCCCCACCAAAGGATTCGATGCACATCTGCTGAAAGTTGTTTTTTTTCCAGGATTCGCCAATCTTTTTGGCGACATCATCCATTGCCCCGTACAACGACAACCGATGGGTGAAAATCAGAACCTGGCGCTCTTTTGCCAACTCGGCCAACCGGCAGGCAACCTTCCATTCAAAATCTTGGTCCAGCGACGAAATCGGGTCGTCGAAGATAAACGGGGCAACCCCCGGTTTGTCAGTCACATCCGCTAAAAACGCCGCCAACGATATGATCCGGCGTTCTCCTTCGCTCAGCACCTTGTCCGGCGAGTGATCGCCACTTTTTACCGCCTTAAGTCTCAGTTGGTGCAGCACTTTGCCCCGTGAAGTTCTGGTCTTGACCAATGCGACTTGAATACGCGTCGCGCCGAGCGCTCGCAGCTCCTTATTGAAGCGTGCCACGTAGACCTCGGTAACCACGTTTTCGGAGATTTCCGTTGCCTTGGTGGAGATGCGGCGCGAGCTCGCGGTGCTCTTGAGCTTGTCGAGCAACTTATAATCCTTCAACCGTTGCTGCTCTTTCCTGACCGCCTCGCTCTGCTGAGAAACCCACTGCTGTGCTTCAAGCACCGCTTTTTCCGCGAGTGCTTTCGGCCTGTCAAACTGCAGCGCATCCTGGTCAAACTGCGCGGCTTCTGACGTAAGTTGCTGGGCGAACTTATCAAGTATGAGCAGGTTCGCAGTGAAATCTGGGGTGAGGCCTGCCAAGCCTGCCTGCTCGTGATCCAGGAGCGCTTTCCTCGACTCTCCAATACTGTGCCAAAACCCCCAGAGGGCGGTCTGCCACTCCGGGGAGGTCAAGGCTGCAGCCGTGCACTGGGTCTGGACCTCGGCTTCTGTGAGGCTGCCCGGCAGCGCACGCAGTGTTTCGTTGTAGGTGAGCTCGGCGGCCTTCGCGTCGGTCTCCAAGCTACTGTGGATGAACGCTTCGAAATCGTTCAAGCGCTGCTGGGCGTCGGGGGGGAGCGTTTGCTGGCAGAGAACGCATCGCCCGCCCTGCGTGACCGGGTACAGTTGCCCGGGATAGGGGATCTGGGAATACGTGCGGGCCGCCTCCCACATTGCCTTCCAAGTGGACGTGCCGACCCCCTCCAGAACCGCGGACTTAGCGTGAGCCCCTTCCATCGCAATCTGCCGTTTTTCGGAGGCCGCCGAACGCTGCGCGCGAATAATTTCAGCTTGCACCGGTCCATACGCCACTGCGGCTTTCTTGACACCGTTGATGAGATGCATCAATTGCACGCTGGTATCGCGTTTCTGTTTTGCCAAGGATGCAGGATCTGCAGTCTTCAATCGCTCGTTCAACGCCTCCAGACTGGTGGCGTCCTCAGCGCCCCAGCGTAGCAGTTGCTCAGCAGCCGACGCCGCGAGGGTGCCAAGGCTGCGGTATGATTTGCCAATGCTGGTTTCCTGATAAGACGCGGGGATGACCGGAAGCTTACTCACAAGGTGATCCTGCTCGGCTTGCAACGCATCTTTTACCGCGTCAGTACCGGCTGCTAGTTTCTCAAACAGGCCCATAATCGGCGGGCTGTAGGTCGCTGCACTCTCACTCTTCAGATAATGCAGGGCCTCGTCACTGTCGAAGATGTCGATCTCGCGGAGCTGCTCTATCGCTGGGTGTGTGATGTGCCATTCCACGCTCTCAGCCGTTTGGTCCAGCTCAAAGTTTAACGTGCACTTGCTCGCTGCGGGCGCGGCGTGGAAAACGTTCGGTTTCAGGTCGCTTGCACGGGCCTTCCCCGTCGCTTTCTTCAAAATCCGGGTGTAGCACGACTTTCCAGACCCGTTGTGCCCGTAGATGACCGTCAAATTACCTGGGCCAAAGTCTAGCGGTGCACGAGGTCCCAAGCTCTCGATACCCTCTACATCCGCAATGCTTTTCAATCGAAGTACCGACCCGACCGGGGCATTTGTCAGCTCATCAAAGCAGCGATGCTTTGAAACGGCTTGCCCAGCAGGCGTTTTAAGCAGAGCAACCAGGTGTGAGATATCCTTCGGCGTGAGGTTCCCCTGCTTTAGGAGCTTGTCCGCAGCCTCCTGAAGCCAGTCCTGTTGCTCGAGCAACCATGTGCGAACCTGCCCCTGCGTGTCCATATATGATTCCCTTCTTATTAGTAGGTCAGATGACGCTAGCAGAGTGCCAGCCACCTCGCCATTTTCCTTCGCCAGCGACCAACCCAGTTCGGATGGATGCCGGTCGTGGTTGGTCATGACAGTGCGTGGCGAATCAACTGGTGCGGTCAAAGGGGATTAACTGCTATAATATATTAAAAATTTTATTGACCACCCTGTGATTTTAACCCTAACTCCTGGCGCCCACCCCCTAAATCAATTCTCTTTGTTTTTTAACCGAGTCACTTAGCGACGATGGAATTAAAATGAAAAGCATCTCTATTTGATACAGCATTCTGCTATCACTGCACGCGCAAGGTGTTCGCTTATCACATCGTCCACTTCAAGATGCCGACCCCGCTTACCTGACTGGTGTTTTAGATTCACCGAGCATTTCGTGCTTACAGACCTATTGCAACCTCACGACAACATTTGATACAGGCTCCTCATATACGTAAAACCAAACCTTGCGATAACGATCCTGCAACGCGATAAAGTTACAGACTCTGTGAGAACTTAAATCCTGATACCCTGAAAGTCTTCCTAGCGAGCGTCCGATGGCGTTTGAACGCAAACTGTCCGTGCCCTAACACAATCCCTACTTCCCCGGCCATACCGCAGTCACACATAAACATACGCTTCCCCATCCACCGCGATCCGCGTCTCCGTACTTTTCCACCTGGGGGGTTAGGTAATCGCACGGTGCTCGTCGTTTTGGCATCGCACAGCACCAATTGATTCTGAGGACTAACGCGGAGCGCGCCAGGGGGGCCGCAAATCGCTGGCTCAAGCCCAGCGGGACTGCGACGACATTAGATACGCACTCCCTTCTCAGCATTGGACTCGCTGCCAGTGGCAACTGGGAGCGAGTGGCCCTGGGCAGTCTGACCTGCATCGCTATAAGCGCAGAGACACAGGCGTTTCGGCGAAGTCAACAAACGGCGACTAAGCCGCCCGGAATGCGTCAGGAGCTCTTCCCAATCCGTTGACTCATTTACGAAGCGGTTCTGCGCTGGGGCTACTTTGACAGATCTCGAAAGCTGTACTAATTACCTAACAGCAACCGACACTCTACGCGAAAAAGGAAATCTATAGTGAGCATCAAGCCAGGCCCTAAATGAACCAACGAAGATGGTACCCCCGACAAAAGACAGAGGGTCACCCCTGAAAAGCAGAAAGAGCACCCAGACCTGAAGCCCCACAAGCACAAAAAGGGTGAGTAGAGGAGAAAGGCAGCTCTAGAGGGCTGCTTTTTTTACCGGAAAGATGACACCCCCTTTTGTTACGGTGACCAAGCGAGCCACGTCGTGAAAACACTTGGGTGGATCGCAAGCCCGCATAGAATCGATACAGGTCAGCAAGATCAGAGGTGAAATGTGGGCACAACCTCACTGGTTGCATGGATCGCGATAGCGATTTCTACTTTCAGCTTCCTGTTCAACGTGATCGGATTTTATCGCTCAAGGGCAAAGGAGCTCTTTATGCTACGGCAAGAGGTGCTTGTGAAAACCGAAAGGAGTAGAACATCCTGGTTGAAATCTATTCAAGATCAAAATTCACTTCTCCACAGAGCAGAAACCAACAACCAGATTGGGCCTGAGCTACGGGCAACTCTTATTAGGTTTTTGACAGACCATAAGGAATTTCTAGATCAATGCGAGGCTGATGCATCTGCGTTTGCCAAAGACGTTCATGAGAACGGCGACAAGTTTAGCGAGGGCAAGTGCCGCGAATACCTGCGCATCCTTGATCCAAACCTTGAGGTGTTTGAGAGGACGAAGGGGGTGCCTGAACGCAAGTACATCGAATTGCTGGAGCGGGTCGAGGCGACTGGGCGCATAAAGCCCATTTAGCGCCAGCTTGGACACCCCCATCCCGAGCACCAGATGGGGCCGCTCTCGCATGCATACCCAACCGGTATCGTATGACACCTAAACGATATTAGACGCCTCCGACTCCCCTGATTAGCTTCCCCTCATCAACTCGCTCTTAAGCGAGATAACAATAAAAATGTTGAGGCGTGCAATGCCAAACCAGGTATCCGTTCAATCCATCATCGACTCTGCCGTCATCACTGGCTATCAGTGGCGAATCTTTGGCTTATGTTTCCTTATCGCGGTACTGGATGGATTCGATACACAGGCCATCGCCTTCACCGGACCATCGATTATTCTGGGCCTGAATGTGGCATCCAGTGCCCTTGCCCCCATTCTGACGGCTGGAATACTCGGCATGGTAGTCGGGGCCATGACGCTGGGTCTTGTCGGCGACCGGTTGGGTCGACGCCCGACTATCATCATGGCGGTTGCGCTCTTTGGGGTGGCGACGCTGAGCACCGCGATGGCGAACACGGTTGAGCAGATTCTGGTCCTCAGGTTTATCGCCGGCATAGGCATGGGCGGGGCGACCCCGCTGGTGCTGGCGCTGGCGGCCGAGTACAGCCCGGCCAGGCAGCGCGGCACCGTGATGACGACAGTGCTGTTGGGATTGCCGGCCGGGGCCATTCTGGGTGCCATGCTGGCCACCCGCATGATGCCCAGCACCGGCTGGCCAGGGATATTTGCAGCTGGAGGCCTCGCCCCGCTCGTATTGCTCCCCGTGCTCTGGTGGACACTGCCGGAATCTCTGCATTATCTGATCAGGCACACGGCCGCCGACCAGCAGGAGGCAGTGCGGCGCATCATTGATCGGTTTCGGCCAGGAACGGCGTGCGCCACGGCCGTCTATTACGTGCCCGAAGGTGAAACAAAAACGCGGGTTAGCTCACTGTTCGCAAACGGGCTGGCCCGGAATACGCTGGGCGTATGGGTGGTGTATTTGTTCAACTGGATCGCCTGGTTCATGTTGCTGTCATGGCTGCCAACGGTACTCAAAGCCTCGGGGTTGGCGCTGGAACATATTCCGCTGGGCACCGTGGCAGTCAACGCCGTATTCGTTGTCTGTGCCATCCCCCTGTCCATGCTGCTGCCCCGGGTCAATACCCGTCAATTATTGGCGGGACTGTTTCTGCTTGGCATCGGCCTCAGTGTCGGCCTTGCGCTGAGCGGCAACAACTGGGTGACAGTGTTTGCGCTCGTGAGCATGGCCGGCCTGGGCATTGGCGGCCAACAGATCGTGTTGAATTATCTCGTCGCCCAGGCGTATCCAACCGCCCTGCGCGCCACGGCGACCGGCTGGGCGATTGCTGCTGGTCGGCTGGGGGCGATCATAGGTTCTGCCACGGGCGGCATTTTTCTGGAGCTTGCCGGCCCCCCGGGCTTTTATTGCGCGCTCGCCGCGCCACTGGTCATTGCATTGGTCGGCCTGGCCATGCTTCGCCCGGTAGTAAACGGCAGTGGTCCGCAACCCGTTCTGGCCGCCCACTGAAGCGGCCGTCGTACGGCCTGCCGCAGCAGGCCTTTCCCCACCAAGGTGCTACTTGTTCATGATGAAATTGAAGCCCTGCAACACCTCGCCCCATCAGTCGCTTCGACACTGGATTCTGCTCATGTCCGTGGGCAACAGCCTGCTCGCCACAGCGGTCGTCCACGCCGCCCCTGCCATTGGCCTGGCCAACTGCACTGACGCGGGCATTACCCGACTGTTGGATCAGGGCCCGCAGGTATCGGTAATCGCCACTCGCGCCTTCCACGCCGGTCAACCCTTGACCCTGCAACCCCAGGCATCGGCGCCGTTGGCCGAACGTGATCTGTGCATGGCCAAGCTGTTGGTGGGGCCCGGCTCGCCCGGGCCTGCAGGCGCCCCCTCGACCCAGGCAGGCATCGGCATCGAATTGTGGCTACCGGCCCCCGAAGCCTGGAACGGCCGCATTCACAACGTGGGTGGCGGCGGGTACATGGGTGCCCCCTCAATCACCGCTCGAGACCAACTGGCCCAAGGTTTCAGCGGCATCGCGCCGGTGTCACAGATCGCCAACGCCGAAGGGGCCGTCAGCGCCGTAACCGATACCGGGCACACCACCCCTGGCCAGGCGCCACCGGCCCTCAATGGCTCGTTCCTGATGCTGCCATCTGGCGCCGTCAACACCGTGCAGTGGATGGATTTCTCCGAGCGCGGCATTCACCAGACCGCCGCGCTGACCAAGCGCCTGACCGCAGCGTTCTACGGAACTCCCGCACGCCATGCCTACTTCGAAGGCTGCTCCACGGGTGGTCGCCAGGCGCACAAGTACGCGCAACGCTTCCCCCAGGATTACGACGGAATTCTGGCAGGGGCGCCGGCGATCAACTGGACCCGGTTCATCACTGCCGAACTGTATCCGCAAGTGGCGATGCAGCAGGACGGCGGCGGTCCGATCTCGCCAGCGCAGCTTGACCATGTATCAGCTGCGGCAATCAGCGCCTGTGACACGACGCTAAACGGCCAGCACCTGGGCTACATCGCCGACCCCGCGAGCTGCCGCTACAACCCTACCAAGGACCCCACGGTGCTGTGCCGCAACAGCGGCGGTACCGACACCAGCAGTGCCTGCGTGTCCCCGGCCCAGGCCGCAACGGTGAACAAGATCTGGTTTGGGCAAACCCTCGATGGCAGCGCCCCGGACCCTGCGCGTAGCACCGGTTACGGCGCGGGCCTGGTGGACAAGCAGCTGTGGTTTGGCGTCACCCGTGGTACCTCCCTGCCCCGCGGTCTGGCCAACTCCAAGGACGGTGTGGCGTTGCCCTTCCCCATTGCTGCCAACCAGGTTGCGCTGAATCTGCATGACGCCAGCCTGGCCACCGCCAATTTCAGCAATGCCACCGGTAACGGCCAGGATAACTGGAAGAAGCTGACGTACGCCGACCTGGCCCGCGCCTACGATCAAGGCGTTGCCCAGCAGCAAGCGTTCGCGCGAATCGACACCGACAACCCCGATCTGTCCGCTTTCCGCGACCGGGGCGGAAAAATGATGGTGTACCACGGCACGTCCGACGTTGTGATCCCGCTCAGTGGCACCCTCCATTACTTCGACGCGCTGGTGCGCCACGAAGGCGGCCTGAGCCAGGCGGACCGCTTTTACCGGCTGTACACAGTACCGGCCATGGGTCACTGCGAAGGCATCGGCTCAGCCAACGGCCTGCCCGGCGTAAGCCCGGCAGCTGCGCCACCGTTGCCGGCCAGGGGGCAGCTGTACCAGCAACTGGTCGACTGGGTGGAGCATCAGCAACCGCCCGGACGGATCATGCTGGCCAATGCCGACAACAGCGTGGAGCACCCGCTGTGCAAGTTCCCGAGCATGCTGCATTACAAAGGCGGCGATGTGAACGCAGGCGCTTCCTACGACTGCCAGTAGACACAACACCGGTACGGTCGCTGATGCGGCTGTACCGATGTTTGTCTGTGGGTCGCAGGTATCGGGGTTCAAGCGCCCTGCAACGCCCGGGGACGCTTGCTGCGCAACTGCTCAGCGGGGGCTGCGGCCGCTTGCAGCTCAAAGTCGAACTCCAGTTCGGCAAACCGCCCATTGATTCCGGCAGCCTGTTCGGCGGAGCCCGCTTCAGCGAAAACAACCTGGCCGACCAGACCATCGCGGGTGGCGAAGGCGAAGTCATCCCACAAGTATTTCTCCCCCGACAAATTGATCTGGGTGGTCAGGTGTCGGTAGCCAGCCGCAGAAATGAAATAGTGGACGTGCGCCGGCCGCTGACCGTGGCGGCCCAGCAGGTCAAGGCACTCCTGAGTCGGCCCGGCCGGATTGCAGCCGTACCCTGAAGGTACGATCGAGCGCGCACGGTAGCGGCCTTGTGCATCGGTGACGATGCGTCGACGCAGGTTGTAATCGGACTGGCGCGAGTCAAAGTAGGAATAGGTGCCTTGTGTGTTGGCGTGCCACAGGTCAACCACAGCACCGGCAATGGGGTTGCCTTCCCCGTCACGCACCACACCGCGAATGAACAGCGGCGTCGCGACGCCCTCCTCGCTGCCGTCATCCATCCGCGCCTCGCCCTTGCTCAATGGCGCACCAACGACGTACAGCGGACCTTCGATGGTGCGCGGCGTGCCACCCGCCAGGCCTCGGCTGGCGTCCCGGGCGTCATGCAGCAGATCGAGGAAATGCTCGATGCCCAGCCCGGCGACCAGCAGGCCGGCCTCGTTGTTGGCACCAAGGCGATTCACGTAGTCCACCGCGCCCCAGAACTCATCGTCGGTTACCTCCAGGTCTTCCAGCACCCGGGCCAGTTCAGTGACCAGGCGCCGCAGGATCTGTTTGGCCCTGGGGCTACCCTGGTCATTGCCAGCGCCGCTCACCTGCTGGAAAAACGCCTGTAGCTCTGGCGTATGGGAAATCTTAACGGTCATGGTCAACTCTACCTGTTGTTATGGGTTACAGATCCTTCCTAGGAGCAGGGGCGTTCAGCCCAAATCCCCCCCGCCTACCGGCAAGGTCACGCCAGTGATGTACGAGGCCTCATCCGAGGCCAGGAACAGAATCGCTCCCACCTGCTCATCCACCGTGCCGTAACGATGCATGAGGCTGGTGTCCAGGGTCTGATAGACGATTTGCTGGTACCAGACCTTTTCCTGCTCGCTCTGCTCGGCACTGTTGCGCGGGATGCGCCGGGGCGGCGCCTCGGTGCCACCCGGCGCGGTGGCGTTGACGCGCACGCCGCGGCCGGCCGTTTCGAAGGCCAGGCAGGCGGTGAGCGCATTGACACCCCCCTTCGCCGCACCGTAGGGCACGCGGTTCACGCTGCGCGTGGCGATTGACGAGACATTGACGATAGCGCCACTGCCCTGCCCCAGCATGGCCGGCAACGCCGCATGGCAGCACCACAGCGTGGGGAACAGCGAACGGCGCACTTCGGCTTCGATCTGCGCCGGCTCGTAATGCTCGAAGGGCTTGGCCCAGATGGTGCCACCCACGTTATTGATAAGCACGTCCAGGCGGCCGAAATGCTTGACGGCCGCAGACACTACGCGGCTGCATTCTTCGTACCGCTCCAGGTCGGCAGTCAATACCAGTGGTTTGTTGGGCAGGTGTTCCAGTTCGTAGACCAGCTCGGAGCGATCCACCAGCACCAGGCGGGCCCCTTCGGCGGCCAGGCGCTGCGCCACACGCAGGCCAATGCCTTGGGCGGCGCCGGTGACCAGCGCAACCTTGTTCTCGAATCGATTCATGAGGTGTCCTCTGTAGCCGCTGCCGCCAGGCTGCGCTGGCCGGAATGAACCCTGAAGATTTCCAGCGGGGCTCAGGGCCAGCGCAGCCTTCGGCAGCGGCTACGGTGATGGGGCATCAAGCCGCCGCGAATTTTTCAAAGTAGAAGTTGGCAGGCACGATGGCCTGGTCACGCAGGTACTGGCTTACGGCCTCCACCATCGGCGGCGGGCCGCACAGGTAGACGTCGACATCACCATCGTTCAGGTGCCCAGGCTCGATATGCTGGGTGACATAGCCCTTGCGCGGGTAGCGGCTGTCCGGGCTGGCCACGCAGGCGCTGAAGGTGAAGGTGGGGATACGCGCGGCCAAGTCTTCGAGGCGGGCGGTTTCCACCAGGTCGATGTCGTGGGTCACGCCATAGATCAGGTGCACCGGGTGATCGCTGCCCTGCTCGGCAATGCGCTCGAGCATCGCCGTGAATGGCGCCAAGCCGGTGCCACCGGCCAGCAGCAACAGCGGACGGCGGATGTCGCGCAGGTAGAAGCTGCCCAACGGCCCGGCCAGGGTCATGTTGTCACCGGCCTTGGCCAGACTGGTCAGGAAGCTACTCATCAAACCGCCCGGCACATTGCGAATCAGGAAGCTGACCTCGCCATCGCGTTGCAGCGAGCTGAAGGAATAGGCACGGGTATGCTCACTGCCCGGCACGTGCAGGTTGACGTACTGCCCCGGCAGGAACGCCAACTGGTTCAGAGCCTCGCCCTTGATCTTCAGCGCGATGGTGCTGTCGGATAACTGCTGCACGGCGCTGATGGTGGCTTCGTACTTGGCCTGCTTGGTCTTGCAGACCTCGGAGGATGCCGGCACGCGCACCACGCAATCGCTCTGCGCGCGCATCTGGCAGGTCAGCACATAGCCCTGGGCAGCCTCTTCCTCGGTCAGGGCATCCTCGATGTACTCTTCCCCCAGCTCGTATTGCCCGGCCTCGGCGAAGCATTTGCAGGTACCGCAGGCACCGTCACGGCAATCCAGCGGGATGTTGATGCCCTGGCGGTAGGCTGCATCAGCCACGGTCTCGGTGGCGCTGCTGTCGATGAAACGGGTGACGCCATCTTCGAAATTCAGTGCGATCTTGTAGGTCATGATGGCCGCCTCAGATGTGGTAGATGTCGATCAACTGGCGCACGTAGTCGTTCTTCAGCACCACTTTCTTGGCCTTGATCAGCGGCTGTTCGCCACGGATGTCGAGGGTGTAGAAGCTGGTGCCGAAGTAACTGTCCACGGTCTTGTAGCGAAAGCTCAGCGTGTGCCAGTTGAAGCGCACGTAGGCCACGCCGTCGCCTTCCTCCACCAGTTCGATATTGCTGAGGTTGTGCGAGGTGCGGGTGTCGGGCACGCTGGCGCTGGAGCGTTCGGTCTTGATGCGGAAGATGCGGTCCTCCAGGCCATCGCGGCGGCCGTACCAGATCAGTGAGATCTCGCGCTGCGGATCCTGGGTCAGTTCGTCGTTGTCGTCCCAGCTGGGCATCCAGAACGTCGCGTCGGGGGCGTACAGCTCAAGCCAGTTGTCCCAGTCCTTGTCATCCAGGTAACGGGCTTCACGGAACAGGAAGTCACGCACCGTCTCGTAGGCGATCGTCATTGCACCACCTCCACGTCGATACGCTTGGCATGCTCGGCCTGCAGAGCCTTGATCATGGTTTCCTGCCAGAACTTGTGCTGCATCACGAACAGGCCCTCATCCTCGGTGCGCACGCCGCTGAGCAGCGGGTGCAGGTCAATCTCCCGGGCGGCCTGGTCAGCGCCTTCCACCCAATGCTCGGCGCCCCGGGACATGTCGTTCCAGGCGGTGGTGCTGCCCTGGTAGCCCATCTGGCACGAGCGGAACTCCTCCAGGTCGTCAGGGGTGGCCATGCCGCTGACATTGAAGAAATCCTCGTACTGGCGAATACGCTGGGCGCGCGCGGCATCGCTTTCGCCCTTGGGCGCGATGCAGTAAATAGTGATCTCGGTGCGGTTGACGTCGATGGGCCGGGCAATGCGGATCTGCGAGCTGAACTGGTCCATCAGGTAGACGTTGGGGTACAGGCACAGATTGCGCGAATTCTGGATCATCCAGTCGGCACGGGCGCTGCCAAAGTTCTGCGCCAGCTCGTCGCGACGTTCGTACAGCGGACGATCTTCGGGATTAGACCAGCGGGTCCACAGCAGCATATGGCCCTTGTCGAACGAGTAAAAACCACCGCCCTGCTTGGCCCAGCCACCAGCACTCATGGTCTTGGCCGCAGCCTCGGCCTCGCGCTGCTGGCGTTGCTGCTGGGTGGCGGCGTAATTCCAGTGCACGGCGCTGACGTGGTAACCGTCAGCACCGTTTTCGGCGGTCAGCTTCCAGTTGCCTTCGTACACGTAGCTGCTGGAGCCGCGCAGCACCTCCAGGCCTTCGGGGGACTGGTCGACGATCATGTCGATGATCTTGGCGGACTCGCCCAGGTGTTCCACCAAGGACGGTACGTCAGGGTTCAGGGAGCCGAACAGGAAGCCGCGGTAGGATTCGAAGCGCGCGACCTTGGTCAGGTCATGGGAGCCTTCGCAATTGAAGCTTGAGGGATAACCGGCTTCCTTGGGATCCTTCACTTTCAGCAGTTTGCCGGAGTTATTGAAGGTCCAGCCGTGGAACGGACAGGTATAGGAGCTGCGGTTGCCAGTCTTGTGCCGGCATAGCATGGCGCCGCGGTGGCTGCAGGCGTTGAGGAAAGCGTTGAGTTCGCCGGCCTTGTTGCGAGCGATGAAGATGGGCTGGCGGCCCATCTGCGTGGTGTAGAAGTCGTTGACGTTGGGGATCTGGCTTTCGTGGGCCAGGTACAGCCAGTTGCCCTCGAAGATGTGCTTCATCTCCAGGTCGAACAGCCGCGGGTCGGTGAACATCTCGCGCTTGCAGCGGTAGATGCCTTGCTCGCGGTCTTCCTGCAGCAAGGCATTGAGGTAATCGATTCCCAGGGTCATGGCCAGGGCCTCCGTTGTTATTATTCAGGCACCTCCAGCGTACGAATGGGTGGGTAATGTCGATAGCCGATTTTCGCAGACCGCTATCCGTTTTTCGCAATGCCGAGGCGGCGTTGGCGAAGGGTTTCGGACGGTAATTGGCCAAACTGCCGGCGGTACTGCTCGGAGAAGCGGCCCAGGTGCATGAAGCCATAGTCCATGGCCAGTTCGGACAGGCTGCGCACAGTGCATTGCGGATCACTGAGACACGCGTGGACCCGGGCCAGACGGCGCTGGCGTATGTAGTCGGCAGGACTGGTATGAGCGTTGCGCTCGAACAGTCCGTACAAGGTGCGGGAACTGACCTGGACCAGGCTTGCCAGGGTATCGGTGTCCAGTTCGTGCTGCAGATGGCGCTCGATGTACTCGGCCACTCGCTGGAAATTCAGCGCCGATGCCGGCTCCTGAGTGTGCCGGACATTGGTTTTCACCAGGCTCAGCAACTTGCTGGCGATGATCTGCGTGAAGTGGGCTTGCACCAGCGGTTGGGGATCAACTTCTTCGGATTCCTGGCAGATCATGCCCAGCAAACTGACCAGGCCTTGTACCTCATCGAGGCGGTACCGGTTCTGCAGGAACCGCACACCAGGCGCCGGCACGGCCCAGCGCTGCTGCTCGCACAGGTCTGCCAGCAAGCCTACGGGAATCTTGACGATGAACTTCTCGCAATCGGCCGAGTAAGTCAGGTCCACCGGCTCATCGGGATTGATCAACAACAACTCGCCAGGCGCCAGAAAATGCTCTTCTCGCCCTAGCCGCCACAAGCAATGCCCGGCCAGCAATACCTGCAGATGAAAGCAGCGCTCCAGCGCGGGCGACACCACCCGTACCGGCGCACCGTAGGTGATACGGCACAAATCCAGTTCGGCGAATGTACGGTGGCTCAAGTGGGCCAGGGGACGACTGGCACTGGGCAACTGAATGCAGTGATTGCCCACATGTTGATTGACGTATACCGATACCGCATGGGGATCGGCTTGATTGAATACTTCGCTGCGCTGGCCTAGCAGAGGCGTTTGCATGGCATCATCACTCGAATTATTTTTATAGTGTTCCGGCACCTCGCAATGCCGGACAGATACCTATCTTTACCCGATGAGGCTGACAACGCCAATATCGCCAAAGTCTGCCTCCATACCCAGTAGGTATGGATGTACCGTTGCCCTCCTTCGTACCCATCTGGATGCGCTGGCCTGCTGGCGTGCCCGCGTTCACCTTAGGTTGAAATCGTATTGAAGCGTCATTTTCACGTCGAAATAATCGAGATGATCGCCAAGTGAACTCCCGTCTCTTTTCTCCCGCGCAAGGCTTAAGGTCAACAGTGAGCGAAAGCCCTTGAGCGCACCATCACGCGGGCCATAACCCACGTAGAAATCAGTGGCAGCACCGCGTATCCGGACATTTCGGCGGTAATCTTCGTAGCCGGTGGTAAAGAGTTGGGCCGCGCCGACAAACGCATCATGCGGCAGATTCCAGGTGTGCCCGGCTTGCCACGACCACATGTCGCTGTAGTTACGATCAATGCTCAGATCGAAGGTATAGCTCAGGTCGGTATCGACACCAGACAACCAGTTGAACTTGGGGCCCGCCTTGCCGACCGCTACGAAAGTTGCGCCCTGCGGGTTGACGTAACTGAGCTTGCCGCCCACTACGTAGGTGTGGTTTGAGCCATCGTAACGTGTGGAGGTCCCGTTCAACCGCGAATAAAACGCGATCACCTCTGGTTTCACGTAATGCTGGCCATCGGCGCTGACAGCGTAGCGCTGCGCGGCCCGCCCCATGATCTGGCCGGCAACGTCATCCTGCCATGAGCCACTCAACGCATAGGTATCCAGATTATTGTGGTACACCGTGGAGACCAGGTATTGAGGGCGCAACGTATCGTAGGTATAGGTTTTGGGATTGATGGGGCCGGCCTTGTGCACGCCCAGCGCCACATCAGGATAGTTATAGACGCCAACGCGGTACATGCCATAAACATCCACATTGAATTGCGGACTGTATTTCAGCAGAGCGCCATCGGACAAAGAAGGTTGAGTGCGCTGCGACGAAGAATTGATCAAGGGTATATCGTCTTGCCCGCTGTAAGCCGAATCCGTCACCATCCGGCCTACTTTCACCTTAAGCTTGTCCGAGAGCTTTAGTTTCAATACTGCCGTGTATCGACTGAAGCTGGCCTGTTCATTCAAATACCATCGCGTGCTCCAGCCGTCGTGATCACCCAGGCGCTGGGTGTAAAAGTACCCTGCGTCAAGGCCCAGCACATCGCCCACATAGGTACTGTTGTACTCCAGCGCGCCGCCCTGTACCCACGCATAGATATCGTGCGCAGCGCCGGCGCTGGGTTTGTCGGCCCTCCGCAATTCGTTACGCAGGCGCAGTCGCAACGTATCTTCCTGCTCGTAAAAGTCCGCCGCCACGGCGTGACAGGTCAGGCAGGACAATACAACTGCCAAGGACGCGGCAGTGCTTCTTTGACGATCCATCATCGGAGCTCGCTTATTATTGGATTTATTAGACGAAACAGCTTGAGGTAATACGGATAACAACCAGACACGTAATCGGTAAGCCGCGACGTGTGAAACGCAATGACTGGTAGTGCCTAGAGACACTCATCATACAAGACAAGAGGTTTATAGCTAAGCCTGGGTGCTAAGACCACCATCACAGCTATCACTTTTCCCCATACCTGCCAGTTCGTATCGCCATACCTTTGATTAAACTTGCGATAGCCCCATATCATCATCCTTGTCGTTGACACCCTGCAGACGACTGAAGATACTCCCAGCCTGTATGACAAGCTGTACTTGGCGCACGCTGTATCGGCGCCTGCAAAGGAAATAAACTCAAAGGATGAACGGATGAAACAGCGAAATTCTACAATCACAACAATAGTTGCGCTGGCCCTACTGAGCACTGCCGGGGGGTATGCCTGTGCTGCGCAGACACGCGTAACGCTTTCGCCCCAAGCACTTCCCCCGGTGGGAGTGGTTGAAGAGAGATTCCAGTCCTATAACATCGAAATGCTGGAAGTCACGGGAGGAAAATTCTGGAAGCCCTATTCAGAGATTTCCAGCGCGGCCCCTACTGCCTTAGCCGGGGCCAAGTCCTCGACGCCACCTGGCATGAACCCGGCGTTGTTTTCCTATCGTCCCCCCTTGGACCTGAGCAATACCCGTCTGCGATACCTGGCCGCTGCACTGGCGCCAGCTTATGTGAGAACAAGCGGGACGTGGGCGAACAACACCTATTTTGCCGATTCAGACACTGCCAACAACCAGACTCCCACCGGGTTTGCCGGCGTGCTGACGCGCCAGCAGTGGAAGGCGCTGGTGCAGTTTTCCAATGCCGTGGACGCTCCGATCATTACTTCGTTCGCAACCAGCCCTGGCGTGCGTGACAGTAACGGTGTGTGGCAGTCAGACCAGGCTCGGCGCTTTCTGAATTACACCCAATCGATCGGGGGCCATATTGCCGCGGCGGAGTTCATGAACGAACCCAATATTGCCTCCATCGGCGGCGCGCCCAAGGGATATGACGCCAAGGCCTACGGCCTGGATTTCAAGGCATTCCATACGTTCGCGCGTAAAGCGGCCCCGCAGATGCTGATCCTTGGCCCCGGCTCGGTGGGGGAAAATGATGCCGGCTGGGGCATGGGCAATACGGGCATTCCAATGATAGGTACGGCCGCGCTGTTGCAAGCCGCCGGCAGTGGCGTTGATCGTTTCTCCTATCACCACTACAGCGCTGTTTCGCAACGCTGCGCACCGGCAGGCCAGACCACCGAACAAGCCGCGCTGTCCCAGGATTGGCTGGCACGTACCGACGTGACGTTCGCGTTCTACCGTCACCTGCGCGATACCTTTGAGCCCGGCAAAGCCATTTGGCTGACTGAAACCGGTGACGCTGCGTGCGGTGGCAATCCCTGGGCAGCAACTTTCAGGGACACCTTCAGGTACCTGGATCAGCTCGGCCGCCTCGCCAAACAGGGGGTTAAGGTAGTGGCACACAATACCCTGGTGGCCAGCGATTACGGCTTGCTCGACGAGCAAACCTTCGCGCCCAAGCCCAATTACTGGGGCGCCCTGCTGTGGCGTAGGTTCATGGGAACGGTCGTGCTCGATGCAGGGAGCGAGAATCGCGAGGGCCTGCACCTGTACGCGCAGTGCCTGCGGGGTGCGCCCGGCGGCGTGGCGTTGCTCATCATCAACAACGACGAGAAGAACAGCAGTACCGTTGACCTGCCGCAACGCTCGACCCGTTACACCCTGGCGACGACCGATGCGCTGTCGGGCAAACAGGTAGCGCTCAACGGTGTGCCGCTGAAATTGAACGCCGATGACAGCCTGCCAGAGCTGACAGGCGCCGCCACCGAAGCGGGAGCGCTGGTGTTCAAGCCAGCCACCATTACATTCCTCACCGTACCGCAGGCAAATAACCCAGCGTGCGCCCAGGCGGTGCACGCCTCGTAGACGCTGGACGCAGACACTGGGCTGATGCCGGCCCAGAGTCCATTCCTTCAATACGTGGATACGAATCTTCAATACCCCAGGCACTCACCCGCCGATGATCAAACCTCACAAGAAAAACAATGAGGAATGACCATGACCGCGTTTGATGAGCGCACCCTCCTCGCCTCCGATGCCGCCGTCGGGGCGTTGTTCCAGCCCGGCCGGATCGGCACGATGCAACTGCGCAACCGATTTGTCCAAGCCCCCATCTTTACCCAGTTCGCCAGCACATTCGGCGAGGTCGACGACAAGCTGATCGAGTACCACCGAGCCCGCGCACGCGGTGGCGTGGGGCTGATCATTACTGAAAATACTTCTATAGATTGGGAGGTGGGACGCACCGCTGGCCACCCCATGCGCATTGATCACGACCGCTTCATCGGTGGTTTGAGCAATCTGGTGGATGCCGTCCACGGCGAAGGCGCCAAAATTGCCGTTCAACTGCATCACACCGGACGCCAGAACTCGCAGGGCAATACCGAGCGCAATGAACCTCCCATTGCCCCTACGGCCGGCATCACCAGTGCTTTCGGTACGCCACCTAGGGCGATCGAAGCGCACGAAATACCCGGCCTGATCGATAAATACGTCCAGGGCGCCCGCCGTGCAGTGGCAGCAGGTTTCGACGCTGTCGAGTTGCACGGTGCCCACGGCTACCTGCTGGGCCAGTTTCTCTCGCCGTTCACGAACAAGCGCACTGATGGCTGGGGCGGCTCGCTGGAAAATCGTGCCCGCTTCGCCCTTGAGGTTGTTAAAGGGATCCGTGCCCAGGTTGGGCCCGATTACCCCATCCTGTATCGCTTGAGCGTGACCGAACCCTACGAGGGCGGCCTGTCGCTGGATGACGGTCTGAGTTTCTGTGAAATGCTGGAACCTTATGTCGATGGCCTGGACGTAAGCGCTGGCAACTACGACACTGCGATGACCTTGCTGCCCATGGGGCGGCCCGGTTCACTGGTCAACTATGCCAAGGCGGTGAAGCAACGAGTGTCGGTGCCGGTCATCGGTGTAGGGCGACTGACCTGGTTGCTTGACGACATGGGCCAGGCCGTGACCGACGGTGAGCTGGACTTCGTGGCGCTGGGTCGCGCAGGGCTTGCCGACCCCGACACAGTCGTCAAGACCCGCCGCGGCGAACCACAGAGCGTGCGCCGTTGCATCGCCGTGAACGAATGCATTTCGCGCTGGATGTTCAACGGCAAGGGCACCCAATGCGTCATCAACCCGGCCCTGGGCCAGGAACGTCGCGCCAATGAAGCTCGCCGGCCCGCCGCCACGCAGCAGCGGGTATTGGTGGTGGGCGCCGGGCCAGCGGGCTGCGAAGCCGCGATACTGGCGGCCGAACGCGGTCACGAGGTGGTGCTGGTCGAACGCGAGGCTCGCATCGGCGGGCAGCTCAACGCCTGGGCCGCGGCCAGCGTGCTGCAGATGGAAATCACCCACATGATCCGCTTCTACGAACGTGAACTGGAGCGCGTAGGTGTCAGCGTCTGGCTCAACAGCGATGGCGATACGATGGACTTGTCTGCCTGGGATACCGTGCTGCTGGCCACCGGCACCGAAGCCGAACAGCAGAGCCAGGATGCCGTATGGATGCTGGCTAACGCACGCCTGCCCGATGGCGACCGGGTCAACGTATTCGGGGAAACGGAGACTGCCCTGTTCGCCGCCCTGTGGCTGGCCGAACAGGGCAAGCAGGTCTGCCTCATCTCCCCTTTGGCACAGATCGGGATCGACACCAATGACATGCAGCGCGACCACTTGCGCGGGCTGTTGGAACAACACGGCGTAGCCATCAGCACGCAAGGCGGCGTACCAACTGAGGGACACGTCATCCTGGCAGGTCCGCGCCTACCGTCCACCTTCCAGCAAGCCCTCGTCGACGGCCTGCGGGTGCACAGCATCGGCACCCGTGCACGCGGCGGGCGCCTGTACGAGGCAACACAATCCGGCTTCTGGGCCGCCGCACGCATTGGAGAACCCGCATGACTGTCCGAGGCATTGAACACGTAGGCATCACCGTCCCCGACATGGAACAGGCCACCCGCTTCTTCGTCGAGGCATTCGGCGCCGTGCCACTCTACGACATGCTCGACGCCCCCCTGGCCGGGGCCGCGGTCGAGGCCGGCCTGGGCATCGGACCAGGCGCCGTCATCGATGCCATCCGCATGCTCAGGCTGGGCAGCGGCGCCAATATCGAGCTGTTTTCCTACTCGGGTATCGCTCAGGCGCGCCCCGTGGTGCCCAGCGATCTGGGCATCCAGCATTTCTGCATTTACGTGGACGACATCGACGCCGCCGCCGAGCGCCTGGTGGGCGCAGGCGGCATATTGTTGAGCTCGCCCGGTGATCTGCCTGGCGCCGATGCAGGCCCGGGGAACCGCTATGTGTACACGCGCACGCCCTGGGGCAGCACCATCGAACTGGTGACCTATCCCTCTGCGCAGGCCTACGAACAACGCACCGCATTGCGTCGCTGGCGCCCCCACGCCAGCCAGGTTGGCGATGAGCAGACGCAGGTGAAGTAAGGGCAGCTTCAATCCTGCTGGTCGCCCATGACTGTTGCCCCCTGCCGACTTTGGATATGCTGAATAAAAGCGGTGGACGAACTGTCCACCGCCTGCGTTGCACGCCTGATGAAGTACTCCATCAAAAAAATAACAGGAGTCACGATGAACGCTACCCTTTTGACCCCGGACAAGATGCTGGACGTCATCCCAGGTGAGGTCACCTTCAAGGGGACGGTCGGCACTACGACCAGCGGCGGTATGTCGCTGCGCGGCTACCGGTTCGCCAAGACCGAGGTCGACATTCCGCGCATGCGTGATTACGAACTGGTGAGGTGGAAGACCGGTACCGCCAACTTGGGCTTCCACAATGGCAAGAAGTGGCTCAAGGGCGCGATTACTGATCACGATGTCACGCTGCTCACCTGTGGTGAGTCATCGCGTTGGTATTGGATGAATGATATCGAGGTCAGCCATATCTACGTCCCCCAAGCCATGATGGCCAGGGTGGCGGGCGATGTGTTCGAGCAAGACCTCGATAACCTGCGTATCGATCATTGTCCTATCGTCAATGATCGGCCTCTGTCGGCGCTGATGGCAGCCTATGAGGCCGAAAGCCTGGGCGATGCGCCCGGCGGCCAGTTGTATGCCCAGACCCTGGAATTGCAAATCTGCATTCACCTGGTGCGCCAGTACGCCCGGTGCGAATTTCGCGAGCTAGGCCCCACCTGCCTATCCAGTGCCAAGCGCAGCCGCTTGCAGGAATACATCGACGCCCACCTGGCTTGCCCGCTGTCGATCAAGAGCCTGGCCATGCTGGTCGACCTCAGCCCTTCGCACTTTGTGCGGGTGTTTGGCAAAACCTTCGGCCTCCCCCCTCATCAGTACGTGCAGGCACGGCGCATCAAACGCGCCGAATGGCTACTGACGAATGTGCGCGATGTACCGCTGAAGGTGGTGGCCAGCGAATGTGGCTTTTCGGACCAGAGCCACATGAGCCGGCTGTTCAAGGAAAAGCTGGAGATGACGCCGCTGCAATTCAGGCAGGCCAGGTCGTGCCCCGGCAACCCTTGCTTCGGCACCGCCTGAGCCTTGCACGCTTACGCCGAGCGCGTAGCCGCCACCTTCGCGGCCCGAGGTCCGCGGGCCAAGGCGTGGATATCGCGGCCACTGGGGCTCTGGAAGATGGTCAGGTCAAAGTAGCTGGCCACCGCGAACACGTATTCGAAGATCGAAGCCTGCACTTCCTCGTAGTCCACCCAGTCCGTGCTTTGGCTGAAGCAGTAGATCTCGATCGGCAAACCATTGGCGGTGGGTGCCAGTTGCCTCACTACCAGGTACATGCCCTGGTTGATGTCGGTTCTGGCTTTCAAATGCGCAACCAGATGGCGCCGGAACAACCCCAGGTTTGTCACGCCATCGAACATGAGCTGTTTGTGATTTTGCGCGGCCAGCATGGCTTCTATCTCGTGATGCAGGTTGTCCTTGGCGTAAATCACCGACTCGATGGACTCCAGCAACGGCCGATCGACAAACGCGATGCTGGACTGATCGACGTAGAAGCTGCGCATGATGCGACGGCCCCCGGAACTGAACATGGGCTGCCAATTGGTGTAACTGTCCGTGATAAAGGTCTTGGTCGGCACCCGTGAAACGGTGTTGTCCCAGTTCCTGATGGTAATGGTGTGCAAGGCAATGTCGATCACCTCACCACTGACATTCAACTGCGGCACCTCGATCCAGTCATCGATCTGGATGACATTGGAAGAGGACACCTGAATATTCGCCACCAATGAAATCAAGGTGTGCTGGAACACCAGCATCAACACCGCCGCCACCGCGCCCAGGCTGGACAGGATGATGATCGGCGACTTGTTGGAGATCGTGGCGATGATCAGGATCACCGAAACGCCCACAACCACTAGCTTGGCAATTTGCACGTAGCCCTTGATCGACCGGTGCTTGTGCAGCAAGTGCTTTTCGCTGCCGGCATCAAGCAGGTCATTGACCACCAGCGCCATGGTGACCACGAACAGCGCGCCGCAGAGCGTCTGGATCGCCGTCACCAGGTTGGGCTGCAACAGCAGTTCGGACTTGCTGAGCACGAAGAAAACCAGGATCGGCGCGATTTTCGACAAACGCTTGACGATGCGAATCTCGCGCTCGGTGTAGTGCTTGGCGTGGTTGCGACCTGTATGGAACAGCAGTTTGACCGTCAGCCTGAGAATGATGAACCGCACGATGAAGTACGACACCATGCTCAGCAGCACAGCAACGCCGAACAGGCCGGTGACGTAGCCCAGGTAATTGTCACGGGAAAGCTCAACAAGCCACATAACGCCCCTTTCGGTGGGTGGTAATGGAAACCCGCCTATTTGAGCATCAATGACGCGAATCATTGTTGCACACGGCGCAATGCGCCCTTACCTGAATTGTTTTGGCAGGTCTGTGTCATACACCCGGTGACCTATTTCATTGATGACACAGGAGTATTGACATGGCTCGCTCAGCCGACAGTGACGAAAACATCCGTTCGACGGTCGCGATTGAATATCCCGATTTCTCGACGTTGCCGGACGAGGTAAGGGAAAAATTCGAATCCTTGCCCACCAAGGTCAACTTCTTCCGGATGCTGGGGTACAGCACCGGTGCCTACGTCCCCATGATCGACCTGACCAACGCCATTTTCCGCGATCTGACCCTGTGCGATTACCACAAAGAGATGCTCGTGCTGCTGGTGGCCGCGCATGAAGGGGTCGCGTACGAATGGGAGCAGCACGTGTCCATCGCTCAAGTGGCGGGCGTTCGTCAGGATCAATTCATCGCCATCGCCGAGAGGCGCCTGGAGTGCAGCGAGGCCTTCAAGGAAAACGAACGGGTATTGCTGCGCTTCGGGCAGGCTATCCTGGACCGAGGCAAGGCACCAGGCGTGCTCTTCAAGCACGCCCAACAGCACTTCTCGCTGCAAGAACTAAGCGATGCCATCATCGTACTGGGCTACTACCGCATGTTGTCTGGCTACATACAGACGTTCGACATCGAGATCGATCCTCAACAGGACGGCCATTGGATCAAAGGCTGAAGAGCCGGCGCAACCGCAAACAGCCCTGCAAATATGCAGGGAAGGCCTGCATCGGCGGGCATTTACGCCTGTTGGACGAAGGGATAGCCTCGTTGCCATCTTTCGAATGACGCCGGTTCCTCCATGTCCAACGCTCAAAATCTGCCCGCCATACTCACCGCCACTTGCCTGGGTTTCCTCGTTGTTCAACTGGATGTAAGTGTTGTCAACGTGGGCCTGGGCGCACTCAAATCCGCCTTTGAGACTAACCTGACCGGGCTGCAATGGGTGATCAACAGTTACGCCCTGGTATTTTCAGCGCTACTCATCCTCGGCGGTGGCAGCGGTGACAAATGGGGCGCAAAACCCGTGTTCGTGTTTGGCTTCGCCGTGTTCACCCTGGCTTCGCTGGGGTGTGGCCTGGCGTCAAGCATGCCGATGTTGATTGCCATGCGCTGCGTCCAAGGGTTGGGCGCAGCGTTCCTGATTCCCACCTCCCTGACCTTGATTCGGCAGAATTTCAGCGACCCGGACAAACGTCGCTCCGCAGTCGCGCTGTGGGGCGCTTGCGGCGGCGTCGCCCTGGCCGCAGGGCCTGTGCTGGGCGGCTTCATGATCCAGCATCTGGGGTGGAGCAGCGTGTTCCTGATCAATATCCCGCTGGGTGTGTTGGCCATCGGCCTCACGCTGCGCTGCACACCGCCTTCCCCAAAGGTTGAAAAAAAACTCGATGTCTATGGTCAGCTCAGCATTGCCATCTGCCTGGCGCTGTTGACGTACGCGCTGACTGAGGCCAGTAACCTGGGCTGGACGACCATTCCCCTGAGCACCATGGGGCTGGCTGCACTGGCACTGGCCGTCTTCATCCTGGTCGAGAAAAAAGTACAGGCCCCCATGCTGCCAGGTCGCCTGGCGCGCAATCACGTGCTGCTGGCCACCATGCTCACCGGCGCGGTCATTAACCTCACGTTCTACGGCGTGGTGTTCGTGCTAAGCATCTACTTCCAGACTGTGCTGCACTACGACGCCGTGCACACGGGGCTGGCCTTCATTCCGCTGACCGCCGTCATGACGGTTTCCTCGCTCACCTCCGCGCGCATCGCCAAACATGTCAGCGCGCTGAAAATCATGACAACCGGCCTTGCCTTGCAAATCGTGGGTTTTGTCATGCTGTCCAACGTAGGACCAGACAGTTCATTCTGGTTGCTCAACGGTGCGCTGGTGATTGTCGGCATCGGCAGTGCTTCGACCGTCCCGTCAATGAACAACTCCATGCTGGCGGCGGTCAGCCATGAGGACGCGGGCATGGCGTCAGGGTTGATGTCCTCGGCCCGCCAATTGGGTGGTGTCATCGGCGTCGCAGTCTTCGGTATTTTGATTGCCCAGAACGATCCAGTTGCGTTCAGCCACGGCATGTCGCAGTCGATGCTGGTGTGCGTCGGCGCCTTGGTGGTGTGCATCGTCACCAACCTGCGCCTGGTTCGCAAGCCTCTTGTTCCGGCAAAGGCTTAAGTAGGGAAAGCACAGCGCTGCTCGATCAGCCATACGTGATAGGTCTTGGCCGCTTTATTCAAGACCTGTCGTGCCCCCTCGCTGAAAATGGGGTTGCCTGGATCACTCAAGCACCCATTGGCGAGGAAAAAATAATGAATTACAAAACAATGCTAGCCATATTCTGCATCGCTACCCTGGAGTACGGCGTCAGTCAGGCAGCGGGGCAGCCAACGGCGCAAGCGCAGGTGGTACTCAAGAGTTCGACCTCATGGGATGGCCGGGAATATGGCCAATATCCCAGCGGACAGGCGCAACTGACCACCTTGAGGATCGTGCTGCCACCCCACTGCAAGTTGCCGTGGCATGAACACCCCATACCCAACGTGGCCTACGTGATATCGGGGAAACTGACCATCGAGGATAAACAGTCCGGTCATTCCAAGGTCGTGGGTGCCGGTCAGGCCTTCGCCGAGTCGGTCGGTGCAGTCCACCGCGGTGTGACCGGGGACGAGGGTGCGGTAGTGCTGGTGACTTACGCCGGAGTCGATGGCGTTGCACTCTCGATACCGCAGATACGCGGGAAACCCGAGTTCGACCACCTGCAATAAAACAGCCGACCTTATCGCCGACCTGGACGGCGGGCTATTGGTACGGCCAGCCGTTCAACCAGAGCGATGACATGAATCTCAACGTAAATAGACCTTCTGCGCAAACACCCGGCGCACAGACCACCACAGCAGGACCTGTAGAAGGTCTGCTGGCAGCGATATCATTCAGCGCTTTGTTGGCAGGAACCAATGCGATCAACCCGATGTTACCGCTGTATCAGAGAGTCCTGCACTTCACCCCCCTGCATCTGTCCCTCACCTTTGTCTGCTACGTATCAGCGCTCATCGGCACGTTACTGTTGTGCTCTCGTCCCTCCATCACCCGCAGGGCGCTGTTTACTCTAAGTATGGCGTTGGTACTGGCGGCAATGTCCGACTACCTGCTTTCGGCAGCAAACCTCGGTCACATTCTGCTGGGTCGTCTATTGGTCGGCATTGCATGCGGGGTGGGCACAGGCTCGGCAACCACTCTGGTCGTCTCGGCGCTTGGTGCCAAAGGCAGGACGATATCTACCACCGGCAATCTGATCGGCGCCGTGGCTGGGACCGCATTAGGTCAGGCATGCGCCCTTTACTGGGGCGATGCATCCATGCACGTTACATTTGTTATCCATGGCACCACCTGCCTATGCCTTTTTCTGGCACTGTCGGCGATGTTCCGGCGCAAAGCCAAGGCCCCTGCCTCGCACCCCGTAGCCCACCCAGCCCCAAAAAGCGCACTAGGCCCTGTACTGCGCAAACATCGAGCCACGTTGATAAAAGGCGCATTGTCATGGGTACTCATCAGCCTGTCGATCGTCACGCTCCCCTCGCTTTATGCCGCTGAGCACATGCCGTATGCGAGCTCCCTGGGCGTGATCGTTCTACTGGTGGCGTGTGCTGCCAGTCAACTGTCCAGCCCATGGCTGCCGCACCACTTGAAAGACTCCTTAGGACCAGCTGCCAGTGCACTGGGCGCAGTCTTATCGCTGACCAGCTCATGGACAGGCATTTCATGCCTCGCCTTGGCAGGTTTTACCGCACTTACCTACGCCTGCGCGGCTGCAGCCGTACTGCTGGCGGGGCTGATCGGCACCAGCGTGGGGCTTGCTACTACCGTCTACGGCATCTTTTCTGCCCTTGGCGTGTCACTGGCGGGACTGACCTGCAAGGCCTTGCAAAAAAGGCATGGCTCAAATCCAGTCACATAGTTGATATTTTCAACTATATCGCTAAGCTGAGCTCCTACATTTCACTGGCCCAGCAACCATGTACTCCGACTTTCTGAACTTCAAGCTCGATATGGCCAGCGCCTTGCTGATGCAGGAGGCCGATGCCGTGTACCGGCAGCATTGGGACCTGGACGTGCGCGGCCTGCGCGTGTTGCGCCTTATCCAGGCCAGCCCCGACATCACCCCCAAGGAAGTGTCCGCCCGCGCACTGCTGGAAAAGACCCTGTTATCCAAAACCCTGTCCCTGCTCGAATCCCGTGAACTGATCTCCCGCCACCCTCACCCGGTTGATCGCCGCAGCGTCGGCCTGCGCACCACTGCCATGGGCGCACAGGTCGCAGAGGATTCATCCAGAGTCGGGTCCGAGCTTGAAGAACGCCTCGTCGTCGCCTTGTCACGGCAAGAGCGCGAAACGCTGGACGCCCTGCTTTCCAAGCTGGTGGACAGCTTGCTAGCGCCTGGCTGACACCCCCAAAAACCCAGCAGTTTTTTACCCTCTTTTATGTAAGGAGTAGCCCATGTCGTCCCTGAAAAAGTTGATCCCCACCCTTGATGCCCTGTTGCCAGAGCTGGAGGACATCTACAAAGACCTGCACCGCAACCCGGAACTGTCGATGTGCGAGTACCGTACCGCGAAGATCGCCGCAGACTACCTGGAGCGCTACGGCTACGAAGTGAGCCGTGAAATTGGCGTAACCGGTGTGGTCGGTGTGCTGCGGAACGGCGAGGGGCCGGTGGTGATGCTGCGTGCCGACATGGACGCGCTGCCCATGGCCGAAGCCACCGGCCTGCCCTACGCAGCCGACGTGGTCACCCGCAACGAAGAGGGCGTTGAGGTGCCCGTTTGCCACTCGTGCGGCCATGACATGCACGTGACCTGGTTGATGGGCGTGGCGCGTGTGTTGTCCGAGCATCGCGACACCTGGCAAGGTACCGTGTTGGCGGTATTCCAGCCTGGCGAGGAAGTGGGCGTCGGCGCCCAGAACATGATTGACGACGGTATGATCGAGCGCTTCCCCAAGCCCGACATCATCTTGGGCCAGCACGTCATGGTCGGCCCGGCCGGTACAGTCGGCCACCGCAGCGGCACCATCCTGTCGGCCGGCGACAGTATGAAGATCAAGCTGTTCGGCCAGGGCTCCCATGGTTCGCAGCCGCAAACCTCCATTGACCCGGTGATCATGGCGGCCTCGACCGTGATGCGGTTACAAACCATCGTGTCGCGGGAAATTTCCCCTCAGGACCAGGCGGTTTTGACCATTGGCTCCCTGCAGGCCGGCACCAAGGAAAACATCATCCCTGACGACGCCACGCTGAAGCTGAACATGCGCACCTACGACGAGGGGGTGCGCGAACACATGCTGGGCGCCATCAAGCGTATCTGCTGCGCCGAATGCTCGGCCTCCAACGCGCCGCGCGATCCTGAATTCACCACCCTCAACCGCTACCCGCTGACCGTCAACGATGCCAAGGCTTCGACGCGCCTGGCAGAGGCCTTCGGCACCTGGTTTGGCGACCGTGCCTATGAAACCGCACCGGCAGCCGCCAGTGAGGACTTCAGCGTGTTCGGCCGCGCCTGGAACGTACCCTACGTATTCTGGTTCGTCGGCTGCACCGACCCGCAGATCTACGAACAGGCCAAGGCCAAGCGCCAAATCAACAGCATCCCCAGCAACCACTCACCCAAGTTTGCTCCCTTGCTGCACCCTACCCTGCGCACCGGCCTGGAAACCATGATCTGCGCGGCATTTGCCTGGTTCGGGAGCGCTGAGTAACACACGATGGACAGTCACTTGATCTACACGGTACTCGACCTGCTGGGTACCTTTGCTTTCGGGATCAGCGGCGCGGTGGCGGCCCGCCAGCAGCGCCTGGACCTGTTTGGCATCGCTACCATCACCTTTATCGTTGCCTGCGGCGGCGGCATCGTCCGGGACTTGTGCCTGGGCACCCTGCCGCCCGCAGGGCTGGCGAACTGGCGTTACCTGGCAGTTTCGCTGCTGGCCGCCTCGTGGGTGATGTGGGCCTACCCCACCGTGCGGCGGATGAGATCGCCGGTGCAGCTTTTCGATGCCATCGGCCTGGGGTTGTTCGCGGTGGCCGGAGCAAAAAAAGCCCTGGCGGCCCATGCCGGCGCCGAGGTTGCGATTGTGCTGGGTATGGTCAGCGCCGTGGGCGGCGGGGTGCTAAGGGACGTGTTGTTGTCACGGGTCCCCAGCATCCTGCAGCGGGAAATATATGCCTCCGCCGCGCTGGTGGGCGCCAGTGTCGAGGTTGCGTTGAACCACTTCGGGGCAAGCTCGGCATGGTCACCGTGGCTGGCGGCAGGCAGCTGTATCGTGCTGCGCCTGGCATCGCTACGCTTCGGCTGGCGTCTGCCGGCCAACGACAATGAAGCCGACAAGCGACTGTTCTAATCGGTGCTCACGCTGGCGGTACGGCCTCGCGGCTGTTCCGCCAGCGTGACTGTCGAAGCGGGGCATGCACAGGATTCGAAACAAAACGTTGTATCAATCCATCCAAGTTGGCGATTTATCCCCCCGGTATTCAGGATTCTAATGGCTGCGCTGTTTTGTCGCGCCCCTGGCTGCCAGCCTGTCTGGCTGCCGCTCCACCTGGAGCTGGGCCTGCGACGTCATCCATCATGGGACCGTTCGCTGCAGTCACTGCATCGCCGCTGAACGACTCCCGACGTTGTCGAGAATCACATGACCCATCGCATCATCATCGTTGGCGGCGGCGCCGGAGGCCTTGAATTGGCTACCCGGTTGGGCAAGTCGCTGGGCAAGCGCCAGCGCGCCCAAGTGACCCTGGTCGACGCCAACCTCACCCACATCTGGAAGCCGCTGCTGCATGAAGTGGCCGCCGGCTCGCTCAACTCCCATGAAGACGAACTCAACTACGTGGCCCAGGCCAAGTGGAACCACTTCCAGTTCCAGCAAGGCCGCATGAGTGGCCTGGACCGCGCCAACAAGTTGATTCACCTGGCCGCCACCCTGGACGATGATGGCGTGGAACGGGTGCCGTCCCGCACCCTGGCGTATGACACGCTGGTGCTGGCGGTCGGCAGTACCACCAACGATTTCGGCACCCAGGGCGCCGCCGAACATTGCCTGTTCCTGGACACCCGCCGACAGGCCGAACGCTTTCATCAACAGCTGATCAACCTTTACCTGCGTGCCCACGCTACCGGCCTCGCCGAGGACAGCGGCGTCAGTGTGGCCATTGTCGGGGCAGGCGCGACGGGCGTGGAACTGGCGGCAGAGCTGCACAACGCCGCCCATGAACTGGCCGACTATGGCTTGGGCGCCATCAGCCCGGCGGACCTGCGCATTACGGTGGTCGAGGCCGGGCCACGGGTGTTGCCGGCCCTACCCGAGCGCATCAGCCAACCGGTGCACCAGACCTTGACCAAGCTTGGGGTCAACGTGTTGACCAACACCGCCGTCAAGGAGGTCACCGCCGACGGCCTGCGCACCGCTGATGGGCAGGTTATCCCGGGCACGCTCAAGGTCTGGGCCGCGGGTATTCGCGCACCGGCCTGGCTCAAGGACATCGACGGCCTTGAGACCAATCGCATTGACCAGTTGGTGGTGTCGCCGACGCTGCAAACCACCCGCGACATCAATATCTTCGCCTTCGGCGACTGTGCCGCCTGCCCCCAGCCTGGCTCCGAACGGCCGGTGCCCCCGCGCGCCCAGGCCGCCCACCAACAGGCCTCGATGCTGGTCAAGTCACTTACCCGCCACCTGGCTGGCCAGCCCTTGCCGCTGTACCAGTACAAGGATTACGGCTCGCTGGTGTCACTGTCGAAATTCTCGGCGGTCGGCAACCTCATGGGCAACTTGACCGGCAGCGTCATGCTGGAGGGCTGGCTGGCCCGGATGTTCTACGTCTCGCTATATCGCATGCACCAGATGGCCCTTTACGGCCCCTTGCGCACCCTGATGCTGATGCTCGGCAACCGCATTGCGCGGGGCACCGAGCCGCGGCTCAAGCTGCACTGAGAGGCCTGCGGGTGCAGCCTTGCACCTTGAGCCTCAAGACACTGGCGCCCAGCCCCCGCGGGTCAGCCTCCCCTACGCCCACGCGTTGACCATCGAGCCAGTCGTGCCCTCGAGGCTCCCGGCTGCTTGTTCCAGGGCACCTCGCCCTATTTCACTGTCATGTTTTTCGGGAAATGATCATGTCCGATAACACCGCTGAACCGATGCAAATCAAAGCTGCCGTAATGCGCCAGTCGGGCGCCCCCCTGCAATTGGAAGATGCCCTGCTGCAACCACCGCGGGCCAACGAAGTGCGTGTGCGCGTGGTTGCCTCGGGTGTGTGCCACACCGACATGGTGGTGCGCGACCAACTGTTCCCCACGCCGATGCCCATTATCCTGGGCCATGAAGGTGCCGGCGTGATCGACGCAGTCGGGGCTGACGTCACCACCGTGGCCGTCGGCGATCACGTGGTGATGACCTACATGTCGTGCGGCCTGTGCGTGCCCTGCGAAACTGGCCATCCGGCCCACTGCACGCAGATGCACCCGCTCAATTTCGGCGGCGGGCGCCTGGACGGCAGCAGTGCGGCGTGCTCCTGTGGCGACCGTCATCCCATCCACGACCACTTCTTTGGCCAGTCGTCCTTTTCCACCTACACCATCGCCAGTGAGCGCAACGTGGTGAAGGTATCCAAACAGGCGCCGCTGGAGCTGCTTGGGCCGTTGGGCTGTGGCATCCAGACCGGCGCAGGCTCCGTACTCAATGCCCTCAAGGTCCAGGCCGGGTCAAGTTTCGTGGCCTTCGGGGCCGGCGCCGTCGGCCTGGCCGCGGTGATGGCGGCCAAGGTCGCCGGTGCCACCACCATCATCGCCGTGGACGTGACCCCCAGCCGCCTGGAACTGGCCCTGGAACTGGGTGCTACCCACGTCATCAACAGCCGCGAAGAAGACCCGGTCAAGCGCGTCCATGAGATCACCGGCAATGGCGCCAACTTCAGCCTGGAGTGTTCCGGCCGCGCCGAAGTGCTGCGCCAGGCCATCGATGCACTGACCATCCTGGGCACCTGCGGCATCGTCGGCGCCACCAAGATGGGCACCGAAGCCGCCTTCAACGTCAACGACGTGATGATCCCCGGCAAGCGCATCCTGGGCATTGTCCAGGGCGACGTGGTGGCCAATTCGTTCATTCCCAAACTGGTCGACCTGTACCTGCAGGGCCGCTTTCCCTTCGACAAGCTGTGCCGCTTCTATTCCCTTGAACAAGTCAACGAAGCGATGGCCGACAGCGAGCGCGGCGTGACCATCAAACCCATCCTGCGCATGCCCGCTTTCGATCCGGCCTGAGCCTGCCTTCCGAATCCAACTAACCCCAAGGACCTTTATTACATGACCGTTCAACTTGTCATCGACAACCAAAAACTCGACGCCAGCACCGGCAAGACCTACGAGCGCATCGACCCGCTGACCGCACAAACCGTCAGCGTCGCGGCCGCCTGCAGCGTGGAGGATGCCTTGCGCGCCGCGCAGTCCTCGCAACAAGCCTTCCACAGCTGGTCGCGCAGCGGCCCCACCGAGCGCCGGCGCATTCTGCTGGCCGCCGCCGATGCCCTGGAAGCCAAGATGGGCGAATTCTGCACCGTCATGGCCGAGGAAATCGGCGCCTCCCAGTTGTGGGCGCAGTTCAACGTGGGCGGCTCCGCTGCGCTGCTGCGTGAAGCGGCGGCGCTCACCACGCAGATCAAAGGCGAGACCATCCCCACCGACAAGCCCGGCACCCTGTCCATGACCTTGCGTCAGGCTGCCGGTACCGTGCTGAGCATCGTGCCGTGGAACGGCCCGATCCTGCTTGGTGCACGCGCCATTGCCTACCCGCTGGCGTGCGGCAACACAGTGATTTTCAAAGGCTCGGAAAACAGCCCACGCACCCATGCACTGCTGGCCGAGGCGTTTTATGAAGCCGGTCTGCCCAAGGGCGTGTTGAACTTTCTGATCAGCGCCCCTGCCGACGCAGGTGCGGTGACCGAAGCACTGATCGCCCACGACACCGTGCGCCGGGTCAACTTCACCGGTTCCACCAAAGTCGGACGCGCGATTGCCCAGACCAGTGCCAAGTACCTCAAGCGCTGCCTGCTGGAACTGGGCGGCAAGGCGCCGTTCGTGGTGCTGGACGATGCCGACCTGGACGGTGCGGTCAACGCGGCGGTATTCGGCGCCTTCCTCTATCAAGGGCAGATCTGCATGTCCACCGAGCGCTTCGTGGTCGATGAAGCCGTGGCCGATGCCTTCGTCGCCAAGTTTGCCGAACGCGTGAAGGCCTTGCCGGTGGGTGTACCGTCCCAGGCCCCTGACAGGGTGATCGGCCCGATGATCGCCCAGGGTTCGGTGCAGCGCATCAACCAAATGCTCGACGACGCGGTTACCAAGGGCGCCCACATCGCCGCTGGCGGCCTGGCCGAAAACGCCCTGATGGGCCCGACGCTGGTGGACCACGTCACCGCCACCATGGAAATCTACGACGAAGAAACCTTCGGCCCGGTGACCACCATCGTGCGCGTCAAGGGCGCCGAGCAGGCGCTGCAGGTAGCCAACGACACCGCCTACGGCCTGTCATCGGCGATCTTCAGCCGCGACGTCACCCGTGCCCTGGACTTGGCCAGCCGCCTGGACGCCGGTTGCGTGCACATCAACGGCGCCACCGTGCAGAACGAGCCCCAGGCCCCCTACGGCGGCATGAAGAACAGCGGCTATGGCCGCTTTGACGGCAGCGCTGTGATCGAGGAGTTCACCGAAGTGAAATGGGTGACCGTGGAACAGGCGAATCAGCCTTATCCGTTCTAAATGACAGGGCGGTGCCTAAGTGCACCGCCCTCCTACATCAAACAGTCAATACCTTTAAAACAATTACATCCTTTGGCTCCTTAATGTTCGGATTTGGAGCTTATTTTTCTAGCAAGATAATCGGTTTATAGTGCCCCGACTGATTAACGGCGACCAATCCAGCCTGGTCAAACCGAGGTAAAAAAGCCTATGAGCAAACTCACGTCACTCCCCTCTGAACTGGCAGGTCACCCAGGCTTTGCCCGCGTGTTCCAGCCCGGCCGCCTGACGTTTGGCTTCATCGCGCCATTGGAGAGCTACCCGGAATCCCCCGGCCCTACCCTGGCCAATCATCTGGACATGGCACGTAAGGCTGATGAGGGCGGCTTCTCTGCGATCTGGCTGCGGGACGTGCCCTTCTACGACCCCAATTTCGGCGACGTCGGCCAAGTGCTGGACCCAATGGTCTACGCAGGCTATCTGGCGGCGGTCACCAAGCACATAGCCATTGGCACCGCCGGTATCGTGTTGCCGCTGCGCGATCCACTCATCGTCGCCAAACAAGCTGCCAGCGTCGACCACTTGCTTGCCGGGCGCTTTATCCTGGGCTTGGCTACAGGCGACCGACCAGTCGAATACCCGGCCTTTGGCAAGGACTTCGACAACCGTGCCGATCGGTTCCGGGACGCCCTGGGGGTGATCCGGGCTGCCACCGAGCAGCACTGGCCGCGCCATGCTTCACGCCATTACGGTGAACTGACTGGCAACCTCGACCTGGTCCCCAGCCCCGTAGGCACTCGGCTACCCACCTTGACGGTTGGCATGGCCGGGCAAACCATGGAGTGGGCGGCGGAGCACACCGACGGCATTTTGTGGTATTTGACCGACCCGGCGCGTATCCCTGCGGTGTTGGCGCAGTGGCAGGCGGCGAGCCAGGGCAAGCCCTTCAAGCCTTATGGTTATGGCACCTTCTTCGACCTGGACCGTGATCCGGATTGCCCATTGCAGGTTGGTCGGGTGATGCGTGCCGGGCGCAAGGCGCTCATCGAGCTCTGGCAGCGGCAACAGGACCAGGGCGTGTGCCACGTGGCCCTGAACTTCAAGCCTCAGCGCCGTCCTGCTGCGGACGTCATCGACGAGTTGGGCGAGCACGTGCTGCCACATTTCCCCAGCTTGCCAGTCCCGGCCCGCTGATTCTTGGCAAAAAGGCAAAACAGCATTGTGAAATCGGGTCGTGCCAGCCCTTGGCACGCCGTTGATAATCAAGCGACGTATTTTGTCCTGGTGCAAGCCCTGAGCGAGGGACGCTCGCTGCGCAGACCTTTGTTTTCTTTCGGCACTTTTATGAACTCTTCCTATCTCGATACCTACCTGCTGGTCACGCAGGCGCGCAACGCACTGGAGCGCAGCATCAATACTCATTTGGCCAGAGCCAACCTCACGGCCACCCATTTCTACCTGCTCGACATGGTGCACACGCGCAAGGCCACCTCTGCCGTTCAATGCGGCCGGTTGCTGGAAATGACCACACCATCGGTAAAGCGAGCACTGGATGTATTGGAGCGCAAGGGCTTCATCACCCGAACCCGCAGTGACGTGGATCGCCGCACGGTACTGATTGCCCTGGCACCGGCTGGGCAAGCAGCCCATCAGGCCGCCCTGGACATCATGGGGGCGCAGCCCATCACACCTTTCGCGCCCATCGTGCAGATGTTCCATAACCTGCAGGCCACCGCCGCACCATGAGCACAAGCCAGAGCATCCATGTGCTTGATCGCGCCATGGCGATTCTCAACGCGCTGGAACACCAGCCCCTGGGGTTGAGCTTGGGTGGGCTGGCCAGCGCTACCGGCATGCCACGCTCCACCGTGCAGCGCGTGGTGGATGCACTCAAGAGCCACCAGATGCTGATGGCCGGGCCGCACGGTGTACGGCTGGGCCCTGCATTGGCCAGGCTAGCCAGCGCGTCGAAGCTGGATTTCCTGACCATCATCGCCCCCCTGCTCGAACGCCTGAACCGCTCGACCGGCGAGGCCGTGGCGGTCTGTGCGCTGCGTGACGCGTGCGCGGTGGTGGTGGCCTTTTACCCGGCCACTCATATGTTGGGGGTCAGCATGGCGGTCGGTGATCGTTACCCCAGCCATTGCACGGCCGCTGGGCAGATTTTGCTCAGCTCATTGCCCGATGCCGAACGCACGAACGTGATCGCCGCTTCGCTGGCGCGGGCAGGCACGGCCGATGCAACGACCGCCGCTGATTGGAGTGTCTGCGCAAGGCAGGCGGGTGAAGCAGGCTGGGCGCTCGCACGTGAGGCCTATGCGCCTGGGGTTTGCACGCTCGCGGCAGGCATCGCCAGCGACCCGACCCAACGTTACGCCTTGGTGCTGGCCGTGCCGAAGGAGCGTTTCGAGACACAGTTACAGCACCTTAAGGACGCGTTGTCCGCCTGCCAACAGGATATCCGCCAATGGATGACAGGCTGACGTTTCAGGGTATGAGCTTGTTCAAGGTGCGGATGAAGGCTTTGATCTTGGCATCCAGATACAACCTGGTCGCGTAGATGGCGTACAAGTTAAAGCCTTGCAGCCCATGACCAGGCAACACTTGCACCAGCGTCCCCTGCTCCAGCGCCCGCTGGGCAGCGAAGGCCGGCAGCAAGCCGATGCCCATGCCCGCTTCCAGCGCCTGAATCATTGCCTCGGTGGAGTCCATTTCGAAGAAAGCTGCGCCGGGTGCCACCACATACTCGTTGCCATCCGCCATGAAGCGCCATTGCACCGATGACGTCATTGGCCCGCAAAGCTGCAGACAATCGTGTTGCTGCAGGTCTTGTGGCGACGCAGGCACGCCCTTTGCGGTCAGGTAGGCAGGCGAGGCACACAAGATGCTGTGGGTCTTGCCCAGATGGCGAGACACGTACCCCGAATCCGGCAGGCTGTCGGCCGCAATAATGGCGATGTCGATTCCCTCTTCCAGTAGGTCCGGGATGCGGTTCGACATGGTCAATTCGAAACTGACGGCCGGGTGCATGGCACGAAACTCCGCCACCGCCGGCACCACGTAATGCCTGCCAACCCCGACCATGGCGTGCAAACGCAAACGCCCTTCGGGCAAGGACACGGTGCTTCGGGCCTCAACCTCCGCCTGGTCGACTGTGGAGATGATGCGCTGGCACCACTCCAGGTAGCGCCAACCCGCATCGGTCAGTGCCACCTGACGCGTGTTGCGATTGAGCAGCCGGGCACTCAAGTGTGCTTCCAGCTTGGCAATGTTCCGGGAAATCGTCGGTACCCCAAGACGCATCTGTTTGCCGGCGGCCGTAAAACTGCCCGCTTGGGCTACGCACATGAACGTGCGCATGTTTTGCAAGGTACCCATGACTCTGCCTCAAGATTTGTACTGAATATCACCGGAAACATTGGGCGGCGCCCGGCCGTCGCGTTGACCCGGAAAAAATTCTACGGTATAAATACTGACAGTGTCTATTAGGTTTGCGAGGCACGCTTCCCAAGCTATTGAACCGCGTGGAACCCATGACCGAGAAAACCAAGCCGTCCAAGCTCACCAAGCCGCGCAGCCGCTCATCGATTGGCGCGGTCCGCAGCCCGCAAAGTACCGAGGCCATCCTGGAGGCGGCCGCCGCCATTCTCGAAGAGCAAGGCTACAAGGCCTTTACCATGGATGCGCTAGTGGAACGCGCAGGCTCCAGCAAGCCCACCATCTACCGCTGGTGGCGTAGCAAGGGTGCGCTACTGCGCGATGTCTACGAACGCGCGGCCCTGACGTTCGTTACCTCGCCGGACACCGGCAACCTGGAGCAGGACTTGATCGTGCATTTGCGTTCGCTCTGGCAATGGTGGCGCTCCTCAAGCGCTGGCGAGACCCTGCGCAGCGTGTTCATCGAGATCGGCCTGGACGTAAACGCCATCGAAGAGTTTCGCCAGGCATTTCTGCCCCGCCGCGAACGCACATTGCGCAAGATTTTTGCAAGGGCTGTCAGCACCGGCGAAATTGTCGACGGCCCGGCGATCGATGCGGCAGTGTCCATGCTCACCGGCATGTCATGGCTGCACCTGGTCACCGCGAACCTGGATAACCTGGACGACATCGATCACTGTGTAGCGGTGATCGTCAAGGGATTACGCGCCGACTGACCCTTTGCCGGGGGCTCGGCGCTTTTTTGCGACCTTAACGACACTAAGAGTTTTTATAAATGCCTTTGCCACTCGCGTGCTTCCAGCGTGCGTACCCATCCACCCTCAGCGCCAGAGAAATCCGTTGATGAACAGTCCCACCCCACAGGACCCCAAGGACGTGCGGTCTGCCTTGCGCTTGGCAGCGCACTTGCCGATGGCCGTCCTGCTGGTTGCGCTTACCGGGTGCGCCTTTAGTGACCTGAAGCCCAGCGCCCACCTGTCCTCGCCCCAGGATGTCGAACAGACCTTGGCCAACAGCGGCATTACGCTGACACCGGCCGCATGGCCCAGCGATACCTGGTGGACCGGCTTCAACGACCAGCAGCTCAATGCACTGGTCCAGGAAGCCCTCGCCGGCAGTCCCGGTTTGCGTGCAGCGGCTGCGCGGGTGCACCAGGCCAGCGCACTGGAAGACATCCAGGGCGCCTCGTTGCTGCCCCATGCTGACGTTGCCATGAGCACCACCCGCGAGCGCTTCAGCTCCAACGGCACCACGCCCTCGCCCGTCAAAGGCACTTGGCAGAATGTCGACCAGGCCACGTTCAACCTTGGCTACGAACTGGATTTCTGGGGCAAGAACCGTGAAGCCGTGGAAGCGGCGGTGGGACGCCGGCATGCGCTGGAAGTCGATGAGCGCGCTGCAGCGCTGATGCTTTCGAGCTCGGTGGTGCAGGCCTACATCGCCCTGCAGGATACCTATGAACAGCTGGACGTTGCCCAGCAACTACTCAATCAACAGGAGCAAATCGAGAAGCTGACCCAGCAGCGCTTTGCCGCGGAATTGGGTACCCAGATCGACATCAAGCAATCCCAGGCGTCTTTGCCCGCCAGCCGGGCCAACATCGCGGCGCTCAAAGAGCTGATCGAGCTGAACCAGAACAAACTGGCCTCGTTGCTGGGCAAGGGCCCTGATCGCGGCCGCAGCATCACTCGCCCGCGCATGGCGGCAAGCAACACGATCACGTTGCCGACCAACATCCCTGCCGAGCTGATTGGGCACCGTCCCGACGTCGTTGCCCAGCGCTGGCGCGTCGAAGCCCAGGGCCACGAAATCAAAGTCGCCAAGGCACGCTTTTACCCCGATGTGAACCTCACCTCATTCATCGGCATGCAGAGCCTGGCGTTCGATACCTTCAACGACCGCAGCAGCCGTATCCTGGGCTTCTCCCCGGCCATCAGCCTGCCGATCTTCGAAGGCGGTCGGCTGCGCGGCAACCTCGATGCCCAGGACGCCGCTTACGACCTGGCCGTGGAAAACTACAACCAGACCGTGGTGGATGCCCTGCGCGACATCGCCGACCAGCTGTCATCTCTGCGTTGGCTGAAAGAGCGCATGGCGCAGCAGAACGACGCCGTGGCTACCGCCCAGGCAGCTTCAGACCTGGTCAACAAGCGTTATGCCGCCGGGCTGGCCACTTACCTGCAGGTACTGGCCACGCAGAACACCACCCTGGCCGAGAAACGCCAGCTGGTCACCCTGCAGTCCCGCGCCTTGTCCCTGCAAGCCAACCTTAGCCGGGCGCTGGGGGGCGGTTACCGCCCTGCAATCACCGCCACCGCCGATGCCACTCCAACCGTAGCTGACAAATCATGACCACGAACGCACCCTCTCCCGCTTCCCCGGCGCAAGCCAAGACCTCGAACCGCCCGCGACTGCTGTTGATCCTGGCCATCGTGCTGCTGATCCTGGCCTTGGGCATCTGGTACATCACCCGCCTGGGCACCGAGTCCACCGACGACGCCTATGTGGACGGCAACATCGTCCAGGTGACCTCGCAGGTCAGCGGCACAGTAACCGTCATCAGCGGTGACAACACCGACCACGTGGATGCCAACTCGCCCTTGGTCACGCTCAACGCCGTCGACGCCGAGATTCAATACGAGCGCGCCAAATCCAACCTGGCCCGGGCCGTACGCCAGGCGCGTACCCAGTACTACCAGGTGCAACAACTGCAGGCCGAGGTCAACCAGCGCCAGAACGATGTGCGCAAGGCCCAGGATGACGTACGCCGCCGTAACCAGTTGGCGGCCAGCGGCGCAGTATCGCGCGAAGAAATCAGCCACGCCGAAGAAGTATTGAAAAATGCCCTGGCAGGCCTGGATGGCACCCAGCACGCCTTGGCCGTGCGCCTGGCGATGGTCGACAACACCACGTTGCGCACACACCCCGATGTGCTGGTCGCCGCGAGCAATCTGCGTGATGCCTACATTTCCCTGCACCGCACCCAGATCTATTCGCCGGTTAGCGGCCTGATCACCAAACGCAGCGTTCAGGTAGGCCAACGCATCAACCCCGGCGTGGCCTTGATGTCGGTGGTGCCGGTGGACCAGGTCTGGGTCAATGCCAACTTCAAGGAATCACAGATCGAAGACCTGCGCATCGGCCAGCCGGTTGAACTGCGCGCCGATGCCTACAGCCGTGACGTGGTTTTCCACGGCAAGATCGTGGGCCTGGACGCTGGTACCGGCAGTGCGTTTTCGCTGATGCCTGCCCAGAACGCCACCGGCAACTGGATCAAGGTGACCCAGCGGGTGCCCGTGCGTATTGCACTGAAGGCCGAGGAAGTAGAGCGCAACCCGTTGCGCCTTGGCCTGTCGATGCGGGTGTCGGTGGATACCCACGACCTGGACGGCCCGGTGCTGAACAAGAAAGCGCCTGCGCAGCCGGCCTACAGCACCGACATTTTCCAGAACGAGCTCAAGGACGCCAACGACGTTGTCGAGCAAGTGATCAGCGCCAACGAAGACCGTGGGCGGGACGCCAAAGGCCCTAACCTTTAACGAGGCACCTCATGTACCGGAAAAATGCCGCCCTGCTGATCACGGTCGGGCTGCTGTGCGCATTGGAGTACCTGCAGGCGGGCATGATTGCCTTCGCCTCGGCACCCATTCGCGGTGAAATCGACGCCAGTCCCGAGGAGTTTACCTTGGTGGCCGCCCTGTACGCGTGCATCGCCGTGGTGGTGATCTCCAAACAGCGCTGGCTGGTCGAGCGCCTGGGCTGGCGCAACTTCATGCTGGGCTCGATCAGCATCTACGTGCTGGGCGCATTTGTGTGCGGCGTGAGCAGCGACCTGACCGCCTTCACCGCCGGGCGGGTGGTAATGGCCTTGGGCGGTGCGTCATTCATGACCTCGGCGCGGCTGATGGTCAACTTCCTGCCCGCAGGTCCCGGACGCTTCACCGGCGTCAAGGTGTTTGCCACCGGGCTGGCCAGTGGCACTGCATCGGCGCCGTTCATCTCGTCGCTGGTGGTGGTCGAGGACACGTGGCACGCCATCTTCTGGGTGTTGATCGCCGGTGCCGTCGTGGCCGCGCTGTTGTGCACCCGTTTCCTGCCCACCGCGCCAGCGCCGCTGGAAGATCGCACGCCGTCGAGCCCAGCGAACATTCTGCTGCTCTCGGTCAGCAGTTTCTTTCTGCTCTACGTGCTGCAGCGTTCCTACTACGACTTCTACAACGAGACGTTCATCCTCGTCGCGTTCGCGCTGTTGGCGGCCTTGGGGGTGTACATCTTCTTCCATGCCGAACACAGCAAGCATCAGCCCTTCCTGAAGGTCCGGGATTTGATGCAGCCCCGCTACGTGCTGGGTGTGGCGCTGTTCTGCTTCACCTACGTGGTGCTGGGCAGCAACAACTACATCCTGCCTTACTTTTTGCAGACGGGACTGGGGTATTCCTGGGACACCATCGGCACGTTCCAGGCCTTCGGCCTGGGCGGCGCACTGGTGACCTGGCTGGTGATGGCCATGCTGATCCCGAAATTCCCGGGACCGAAGAAATTCTTCGTCGCCGGTTTTGCCGCGCTGATCAGTTTTGGCTGCCTGCTGTCGTCAATCACCACCGATGCCAACATGTGGACGAACATTCTGCCGGCGTTGTTTCTCAACGGCTGTTTCGTGATGCTGGTGCTGGCCACCGCGGCCATGCAGACCTTCCGTGATGTAACGCACCACGACACGCTGTTCGCCCACGCCTACCAGATCAAGAGCATGCTGGGGCAAATCGCGATGGCCATGGGCACCGCCGTGGCGACCTTGTTCCTGCAGTGGCGCACCACGCTGCAGTACAACAACCTCAACGGCCATTTCGCCGCTGGCGATCCGCTGTACCTGGAACAGACCCAGCATCTGGCCCAGGCCCTGACCCCTCAGGTGGGCGCAGGCCCCGCCAACCAGATTTCACTGTCGACCCTGGCGCAGAGTCTGCACCAGCAATCGACCTTGGTGGCCAGCATGGAGTACTTCTGGGCAGTCATCGCCGTGGCGATCATCGCGCTCGGTGTGTCCATGGCACAGAAGACCTTCAAATGAATCTGCCCTTTCTCCCTCAAGGCCCTGCAATGACAGCCACCCACGACGGCGCTTTCAGTGAACTGAGCCGGCTCGATCTCAACCTGGCCATCACCTTTCTGGCGATTTGGCAGGAACGCAGCGTGTCCAAGGCAGCGGCGCAACTGTCACTCACCCAGTCGGCCGTCAGCGGGGCTCTGGCACGGCTGCGCAAGGCCCTGGGTGATCCTTTGTTCGTTCGCGTGCGAGGGATGATGGAGCCCACCCCCCGCGCCTTTGAAATAGCCACCAAGTTCAAGTTCGGCGTGGGCGCCCTGGCTGACGCCTTCACCGAACCTGACCATTTCGACCCCGCCTGCGCACGCACGCGCTTCCTGGTGGGCATGTCCGATGACCTGCAACTGGCCATGGCACCGCGCCTTGTCCAGCATGTGAGCAGCCTTGCGCCGCTGGCGACCGTGCAGTTCGTGCCCAGCGAAGCCCACAATACCGGTACGCTGTTCGAAATGGGTGAGATTGATGTCGCGATGGTCGCGCAACTCCCGGAGCGCAGTTGGCTCAACCAGGAAGTCATTGGCACGTGTGCCTATGCCTGCCTGCTGGACTCCTGGGCGTGCCAGGCCGACATGCCGCTGTCGAAAGCGGACTTTCAGCGCCTACCTCACTTGAGTGTGCGCACCGGTGAGCGTGAGTCGGTGCTGGACGCCCAATTGGCAGCGGGGGGCATGGAGCGCCATGTGCAGGTGTCGATCACCCAACATGCCCTGGTGCCTGCTTTCCTCAAAGGCAAAGGGCTGATTGCCACCCTGCCCCTCCACGCGGCCTACGCGCTGGCGCAAGGTTCACGCCTGAGCCTGTGCCCACCGCCGATGGCGTTGCCACACGCTAACATTGTCATCGCCGAGCGGCGGACCACGCAGCACACACCTGCTTTGAACTGGTTCCGAACGCAGCTTCGTGATGTGGCCCAGCAGGTGTTGAGCCAAGGCGAGCAATTCGCGATTTATCCCTAGGCACTGCATGAAATTTATATGCCTGTTCGGTGCCCACTGTGGGAGCCGGCTTGCCAGCGAGCTTTTCGCGCCTCAAAAGCTCGCTGGCTAGCCAACCCACAGATTTTCACAGGCGCTCCACACATTTCATATTCAACCTAAGACTCAACTGGACAGCTAGAACGCTGCACCTTGCAACGTATTCACCAGGTGTTTGAGCCGCGGCCCGATATCGTCCTCCAGCTTTGCCCGTGGCAGCAGGAAGCTGGGACCGCCGCAGTTAAAGGCCAGAATGCCATATTCGCTGTGCACCAGCGGCACGGCCACGGAATGGACGTCCTTGGCCCAGTCACCCAACGACAGGCAGTAGCCGTAATCAGCGTAATCCTTGAACGCCTGCTCCAGGCCTCGGCGAATGGTCAGCCAATCGGCGCCATGGCGTTCACGGATATGGTCCAGGATAAAATCCCGCTCGCTGTCCGGCATTGCCGCCAGGCACGCGCGCCCTACCGAACTCAAGTGCAACGGCAGGTAGGTGCCGATCTGGCGGCGCATGGTCAGGTTGGCTTCGCCCTGCACCACGTCCAGGTAGACCATTTGCATGCGGTCACGGGCGGCCATGGCCACAGCCGCGCCGGCATAGGTAGCCAGCTCTTCCATCAGCGGATGGGCGATCGCCCGTATGGACAGGTTCGACAGCATGCCGTAGCCGAGCGCGAGCACGCCGACGTCGAGCTGGAATTTCGAGGAATGCGGCACCTGCTTCAGGCAGCCCAACTGGCACAAGGTGTAGGTCAGGCGCGAGATGGTAGGCTTGGGTAGGCCAGTGCGGGCGGCCAGTTCCTGGTTGCCCAGCACGCTGGCCCCCGGGCCGAAACAGCGCAGTACGTCGATGCCACGGGCCAGTGCGGTAATGAAATTGCGGTCTTTGCCCGCCTCGTCATCGTGAGTGGCGTCGTCGTGCGGGGAGCTATTCATGTCGGTAAAGCCTTGAGCCATTGTGGCGGAACTATATTCCGCACAGCGGAAGACCGCAATCCTGGCTCAAGGCGGCGCCGCAACCGGAGTGCGGCGCCCCCTTCACGGGCTAAAGCGGCAAAGTGAACTTGACCCAGTAGGCATCCCCTTCAGGACGGTTGCGCACGTCACTTTCCTGCTGCCATTTGGCGGTGACAAACCAACCCGAAGCGCTGCTGTACTTGATGGACGGGCCGATCGCGAAGGCGCGCCCCTTGTTATCCTCGACCCGGTCGCCATTCTGGCGGTCATCCGTGGTCTGGCGATACACGTAGCCACCCACGCCCACCACCCAGCCGTTGCCAAAGCCCCAGCCCAGCGAGTAGTCGGCATGCGCCTCCTGCCCGGAACGGTAGTCGGTGTCGCGATTGCGCTGGTTGAAGTCATACATCATCTTGATGTCGGCGTTGATGCCCGCCGGGTCCACGTAGGAGAACGCCGCAATCGGCTCGAAGTCCCAATAGTTGCGGCCAAGGTTGGCCAGGTCGCCCCGATCATAGCGGCCGGTGGGGGCAAAGATGTCCAGGGCGTAGATGGCGTGGAATTTTTCGCTGTAGTGATACCCCAGTGCCGGCCCGAAAATAATGTCGCCCATGCCAGTCTTGCGTTGATGCTGTCCGTTAACGTCCACCTTCAGGTCGACCAGGGGGACGTTGACATGGAAGGCCAGGTCGCCGCCGAGCAGCTTCTGGTTGGTGACCCATATCAACCGCGGCGCAATCACATCGGCGCTCAGGTGGAAGTCGTTGACCGCCTTGTGGCCCTGTTTGTCGAGCAGCCGATCGGCCCGGTAGCTTTCGGCAAACACCTGCGCGTACCATCCCGGAGGCGGCATGGCGCCTGTCAGGTAGTTTTCGGCCCCCATCGGATAGGACGACCCGCCCCCTTCGGTACCGTGCGCCGCCGGCAGTGCCACTGCCAGCGCGGAGCCGGCCATCAGGCTGGGAATGTGTTTGATAAAACGTTGAGGTGCATAGGCTTTTTTATTATTCATTATGGCAACCATTCAAAGAGATAGACGCAAGCGAGCCTCGCTTCGACGAGTGTCGAAACGAGGTCTCAGGTAACGCGTTGGCTAGGGTCGGTCAGAACGGATAAGGCTGGTTTGCCTGCTCGACGGTCACCCATTTCACTTCGGTGAACTCCTCGATCACGGCGCTGCCGTCAAAGCGGCCATAGCCGCTGTTCTTCATGCCGCCGTAGGGGGCCTGAGGCTCGTTCTGCACGGTGGCGCCGTTGATGTGCACGCAACCGGCGTCCAGGTGGCTGGCCAGGTCCAGCGCAAGGGTGACGTCGCGGCTAAAGATGGCCGACGACAACCCGTAGGCGGTATCGTTGGCCACTTGCAGGGCGTGTTCCGCGCCTTTGACGCGCACCACCGTGGTCACCGGGCCGAAGGTTTCTTCGTCGTAGATGTCCATCTCGGCGGTCACGTGGTCAACCAGCGTAGCGCCCATTAGCGCGTTTTCCGCCAGGCCACCGGCAACGATCTGTGCGCCTTTGCCCAAGGCATCGTCGAGCAATTGATTGATGCGTTTTACCGAGCCCTGGGCAATCACCGGGCCTACCACACAGGCCGGTGACGTTACCGGGTTACCCGCTTCGAGCGCGCGGACCCGTGCGCCAAAACGCGCCACGAATTCATCAGCCACGGCTTCGTCCACCACGAAACGCTCGGTGGACATGCAGATCTGCCCTTGATAAAGGAAGGCGCCGAATACCGCTGCGTTGACCGCCCCCTCCAAGTCAGCGTCGGCGAGCACAACAAAAGGCGCCTTGCCGCCCAATTCCAGCAAGCAGCGTTTGAGGTAGCGCGCACTGGTCTCGGCAATCAAGCGCCCGACATAGGTGGAGCCGGTGAAGTTCACTCGGCGCACGGTGTCGTGGGCAATCAGCGCATCAGTAACGCGTGCGGCATCATCCGGCGCCGTAATGATGAAATTCAGCACGCCTGGTGGCAACCCGGCCTCTATAAACGCCTCCACCAGCAACTCGTGGGTGCGCGGGCTGTTTTCCGAGCCTTTGAAAATCACTGTGTTGCCGCACGCCAGCGGGTAGGCAATGGCCCGGGCGCCCAGAATCACCGGGCCGTTCCACGGCACGATACTCAACACCGTGCCCACGGGTTGGCGCAGCGTCATTGACACCGTCCCCGGTTTGTCGGTAGGGATAGTTTCGCCTTTGATCTGCGTGGTCAGCCCGGCAGCCTCGCGAATCAGGTTTGCCGAAGCCCCCACATTGAATTGCGCCCACAGTTGGGAGGCGCCGATTTCCTCGGCCATGACGGTGCAGAACTCGCCCATCTTGGCTTCCAGGGCGTCGGCGGCGGCCAGCAGAATACGCCGGCGCTCAGTAGGGCCTACCTTGGACCAAATGCGAAAGGCCTGCTGCGACGACTGTGCGGTGCGCAGGGCATCATCAACCGAGCAGGCAGCACCGGTAGTCACGGTTTTCGAGGCCAGTGGATCGATGCGCTGGTAAGTCTTGCCACCGGCCGCATCATGTTTGACGTTATCAATCAACAGTTGCACGTTCATCTTGCTTACCTTCACTAAGTCGAGAAATCAGGCGTGCGTCGGCATGCGCAGGATGGGCTTGATGGTGATGCCGCTTTCACTGTCGGCCATCGCTTCGTTTACCTGGTCAAAGGCATAGAAACGGCACAGCTTGTCGAAGGGAAAGCGGCCCTGCAGGTAGAGGTCGACCAGGGTCGGAATGAAGGCGTTAGCCACTACGTCGCCCTGGACAATGCCCATGATGCGTTTGCCGGGAATCATCACGTCGTTGATGTTGAACGCGACTTCGGTACCCATCTTGGTGGCGCCGACGATGCCGCACACCCCCAGGGTAGTCACGGCATCAATGGCCTGGCGCAGCACTTCGGCGCGGCCGGAGCATTCCAGGCTGTAGTTGGCGCCACCGCCGGTAATGGCACGGATCTTCGCCACCGGATCTTCTTCGCGGCTGTTGATGACATGGGTAGCGCCTACTTCCAAGGCCAGTTCCAGGCGGCTGGGGGTCACGTCCACGGCGATGATGGTGGTGGCACCGGCGACCTTGGCCGCCATCACTGCGGCCAGGCCGACGGCGCCGGCGCCGAAGGCCACGAAGCTGGTACCCGCCTTCACCTCCAGCGCCTTGAGCACGGAGCCTGCGCCGGTCTGGATGCCGCAACCCAACGGCCCGAGCAGTTCCAACGGCGCCTCGCGCGAGACCTTGACCACATTACGCTCGTTGGCCACCACGTAAGTGCTGAACGAGGACTGCCCAAAGAAATGATCGTGAATCGGCGCATTGCCTTCACAACTGCAGGTAGAGGTACTGCCGTCCATGCGACCGCCACCAAAGTTGAGCGGGTGCATGTGCGAACAGTGGGCCGGGTGACCGGTCTCACAGGGCAGGCAGAGCCCGCACGACATGTAGGTCATGACCACATGGTCGCCAGGCACGATGGTGGTGACCGCCGCCCCCACCGCCTCGACAATGCCTGCGCCCTCATGGCCCAAGATAATGGGCAGCGGCGTGGGGAACAGTTGGTCGCGCACCACCATGTCGGTGTGGCACACACCGGTGGCGACGATGCGCACACGCACTTCCGTGGGGCGTGGCGCGCCCAGTTGGGCACGCTCCAGCTTGAGTTTGCCACCGGCCTCACGCAAGACGGCGACTTGGACATCTACAGGTTTCAGTTCGCTAACAGACATGCCTTATTCCTCTTTATGGTTATTGTTTTGCCTGGAAGTAATGCTTATGCGTCCTGAAGGGCACGCGGACGGTTGCTGCGACGCTCGGCTTGCGCTGTCGGCGCGCGGCGCAGTTGGAAATCGAAGGTCATTTCGGCAAAGCGGCCGGTGATGCCGTGGCTGGCCGCCTTGGCGTCGTCCTCGAGGAACCGCACCTCGCCGATCAGGCCATCGCGGGTGGCGTAGGCGAAGTCGTCCCACAAGTAGGCATCGTTGGACAGGTTGATCTGGGTGGTCAGGTGCTCGTAGCCGGGGGCTGAAATGAAGAAATGCACGTGGGCCGGGCGCTGGCCATGGCGCCCCAGGTAATTGAGGCATTCCTGGGTAGGGCCCGCCGGGTTGCAGCCGTAACCCGATGGCACGATGCTGCGCACGCGGTAGCGACCTTCGGCGTCGGTGACGATGCGGCGGCGCAGGTTGAAGGCTGACTGGCTCTTGTCGAAGTGCGAGTAGTTGCCTTTGCTGTCTGCCTGCCACAGGTCGACCAGCGCGCCAGCGATGGGTTTGCCATCCAGATCGAGCACCTGCCCATCGAGGAACATCGGCACGGCGACGCCGTCTTCGCTGCCATCGTCCATGCGGTCGAAGCCTTCGCGCAGCGGCGCGCCGGCGACGTAGAGGGGGCCTTCGATGGTACGCGGCGTGCCGCCGCTGATGCCCACCTGGGCCTGTTTGGCATCGTGCAGCAGATCAAGGAAATGCTCGATGCCAAGCCCTGCGGCCAGCAGCCCGGCTTCGTTGCTGCGACCCAGGCGATTGACGTACTCAACACCGCCCCAGAACTCGTCGTCGGTGAGTTCGAGCTCCTCGATCAGCTTGGCGGTTTCCTGCAGAAAGCGCAGGACAATGTGCTTGTGGCGCGCGTTACCTTCCTGGTTCTTGAAGCCGGCAGCGTCCTTGAAAAAAGCCTGGACGTCAGGGGATTGGGTAATGGTCACGGTCATGTCGGCAGTACCTTTTATTGTTTGGGGTTCGGTAGCACGTGCCAGCCCCAGGCTGGCACGTTGGCGATATCGTCAGGCAGGCTGCGCCCAGCCCAAGCGTGCACGAGCGTCGGCCAGGTCGGTGTCCATGTCATGGTTCCACAGCCAGTCGAAGCGTTCGGCCAAGGTGGTCGACATCCGGGCTTCATCACCCTCCACCTGGCGGTCGCGGTATTCGTACAATTCACCCGCCTCCCAGGACGTGCGTTGCACGCGGCAGGCGCGGGGACGGCGAATGGCGTCGTAGACGTCAAGCACTTGGCGGGCGTCGCCCTGCTGCACGCGTGGGTCAGCCAGCAACCGCGCCAGCAACCAGGCATCTTCCAGGCCTTGCCCCGCCCCGGCGCCCTGGTGGGGCAGCATGGCGTGAGCGGCATCGCCGATCAGGGCCACGCGGCCGTGCACGTAGCCGGGCAGTTCGGCCAGCTCATGCAGGGCCCACAGCGTCGGTGCCGGGATGCACTCGAGCAGTACGCGCACGGCATCGCCCCAGTGGGAGAACGCCTGCAGCATTTCGGCCTGGCTGGTGGTTTTTACCCACGGCGTATCCTTGGGCCACTGCGGGTCGGGCTGGCTGCGGTCGGAGATAAACGCCACGACGTTGATCAAGCGGCCCTGTTTGACCGGGAAAGTCAGGATGTGGGCGTCCAGCCCCAGGTACATCTGCGGCACGTTGATCAGGTGCTCGTCGACCCCGGCTTCACGGTAGGCGGCGCGCAGTTGCTCGCTGTCGATCATGCCCCGGTAGGCACAGGTGCCGCTGTAACGCGGCGCAACCAACGGCTGACCGAGGCCTTGCAGCACGTAATCTCGGAGGTTGGATTTGATGCCGTCAGCGGCGATCAGCAGGTCGCACTCATGCTCGCTGCCATCGGCGAAGTGCACGCGCACCTGGTCACCGACTTCTTCGACGCGAACGGCACGCTTGTCAAAGCGCGCGATACCTTCAGGCAGCTGCGACGCCAGGGCATCCAGGAAGTCCGCTCGGTGCACCGATGACTGGCCCACGCCCGGCGCGACACTGGCGCCCAGGTAGCCGGCATCGACGCCGCGGCGCCATTCGAACCAGATGTCCTGCCAGGGGGCAGGCGTGCGGTCGGCAATGTTTTCATAGGGTTTGCCGATGCCCAGACCTTCGATGGCCTTGACGGCATTGGCACCAAAGGACACACCGGCACCGACCTCGCCAAACGCGGGTGCGGCTTCGAACAATTGAACATCGAGGTGTTGATGACGGCACAGATCCAGTGCCAGGGCGACGCCGGCAATACCTCCGCCGACAATGGAGACGCGCAGTGCAGATTGAGGGCTATTCATGGGAAAAAACCTTATGTGTTGTTTTTGGAATAACCCGATGATGCTCCCCTGCCCCCCATTGATAAATGGTCTAAGTCTTATAGACAGTATTACCAACCTGAATACACACTCCACAGCCTGGCACCCAACAACGAGAAAACTGCCATGCATTTGCGTGATATCGACTTGAACCTGCTGGTGATCTTTCACCAGATGCTCCATGACCGAAACGTGTCGCTGACAGCCGAGCATCTGGGCCTCAGCCAGCCCGCGGTAAGCAATGCGCTCAGGCGCCTGCGCAATACCCTGAACGACGATCTGTTCGTGCGCACCTCGCAAGGCATGGAACCTACAGCCTTGGCGGCGCAGTTGGCCGACCCGGTATCGCTGGCCATCGGTACGCTTCACGGTGCACTGAACCGACCGGACGATTTCGATCCAGGCAGCAGCCAGAAACGCTTCGTGGTGGCGATGACCGACATCGGCGAGATCTACTTCATGCCACGGCTGATCAAGGCCTTGCTGGAGCAGGCGCCCGGGATTTCGGTCAGCACCCTGCGCAGCGACGAGGGCTTGTCCCAGGCGCTGGCCAACGGTGAGGTAGACCTGGCGGTGGGGCTGTTGCCTGACCTGCAGACCGGCTTTTATCAACGCCGATTATTCCACCATCGCTACGTATGCCTATGCCGCAACGGCCACCCACTCACGCAGATGCCGATGACCCGGGAGGCATTTTGCCAATACGCTCATGTCCGGATCGTCGCCGCCAGCACCGGCCACGGCGAAATAGACGCCCATATGCAACGCGCGGGCCTGCAACGTGACATCCGCCTGGAAGTGCCCCACTTCGTCGCGGTAGGGCATATCCTGCAGCACAGTGACCTGATCGCCACCGTACCGGAACGCTTCGCCAGCAGTTGCAGCGGCCCATTCGGGTTGACGGCGCTGCCGCTCCCACTGCCTTTGCCAGAGATCGCCATCAACCTGTTCTGGCACGCGAAATTGAACCGCGACCCGGCCAACAAGTGGTTTCGCCAACTGATGTTCGACTTGTTCAGCGACTGAACGCGAGGGCTGGCAGGGTTGCCAGCCCTACGCATGCCTCACGCGTTGCGGGGCACCCGGGCGCGCGGTTGCGGCTGCGCGCCACGCACACTCAGCGCCTTGAACTTGAACCCCCGATAGTCCTGCTCGGCGACCGATTTCAAGGTATCGCTGAATGCCCCAAGCCCGCCCATGTAGAAATAGACTGCGTTTTTCTTGCCGGGGATATTGGCGCCGAAAATCCACGAGTCGGTCTTCGCAAACAGGGTCTGGTCGGCAATGTCGCGACAGGTCTGCCCCCATTGTTGTTCGGCCCCGGCCACGGCCTCCACGGTGGCCAACTCGTTGTCCTCCATGTAACCGATCAGCTCAGCCACCCATTCCACCTCCGTCTCGATGGTAGGTGGCAGGTTGGTGAACGGCCCATTGGGCCCCAGGATCATGAACAGGTTGGGAAATTCGGACGTGGCCACCGACAGGTAGCTGGAGGGGCCGTCTTTCCAATGTTCACAGATGGGTACCCCGCCGCGACCGCGAATGTTCATGCGTTTGTAATTGCCGTCCACCGCATCGAAGCCGGTGGCGTAGATCAGTACGTCCAGTTCATGCTCCACGCCATCCGAGGTCAGCACTGCGTTGGAAGTCAGGCCTTGGATGGGATTGGCCTTGACGTCCACCAGGGCGACATTGGGCCGATTGAAGGTGGCGTAGTAGCCGCTGTCGCACAGTGGCCGCTTGGCGTAGAGTTCGCGCGGGCAGAGCTTGGCCGCCGTCTCGGGGTCTTTGACGATCTGCTTGATCTTGCTGCGTACGAAAGCTTGCGCTGCAGCATTGGCCTGCTCGTCGACGGCTATGTCATTGAAGGTTTCGAACATGAAGCGGAAACCGCCTCCCGCGTCCCAGGCGCGTTGAAAAATGGCTTCGCGCTCGCCCTCGCTCACACTCATGGCAGGAATCTGGCTTTCCTCGAATCCAAACGCCAGGCGCGAGGTACGCACGTGCGACCACAACGCGTCATAGTCGCGCTTGATCTGCGCCACGGCCTCGCTGGCCATCGGCCGGTTGCCCACCGGCACGGTGTACTGCGCCGAGCGCTGGAACACGGTCAAATGCCCAACCACCGGGGCAATGGCGGTGATCACCTGGCTACCGGTGGAACCGGTGCCGATCACTCCCACCCGCTTGCCTTCCAGCTCAGCATGCTCGGGCCAATGGGCGGTGTGGTAGGTCTGCCCCTTGAACTGCTCGGCGCCCTTGAAGCGCGGGACGTTGGTGGCCGCCAGCAGGCCGAGGGCGGTGATCAGGTACTTGGCCGTGTACTGTTGCCCGTCCTCGGCAGTCAGCAGCCAGCGGTGATTGATCTCATCGAATATGGCCGCCTCGATGCTGGTATACAGTTGGATATCGCGGCGCAGGTCATGGCGGTCGACCACGTGGTTGAGGTAACGCAGGATTTCCGGCTGCGCCACGTAACGGTGGGAAAACGTCCAATCCTGCAGCAATGCCTTGTCCCACGAATAGCAATACACGAAGGATTCGCTGTCGGACAACGCGCCGGGATAGCGATTCCAGTACCAGGTACCGCCGATGCCGCCAGCCTTGTCGAAGGCCCGTACCTTGAGCCCCAGTTCGTCACGCAGTTTCTTGAGCATGTAGATGCCGCCAAAGCCTGCGCCAATCACGATGGCGTCGTAGTCAATCTCGGCGACAGAACGGTGGGTTGCGTCAGATTTCATCATGGTGAACTCCTGCTGGTGATGGGTCTGAAGTCGTCAAGGTGATCTCAGAGCGAAAACCCGCCGTCGCAGGCCACGGCTTGCCCCGTGGTGTGCGCGGCACACGCCAGGTACACCGCCAATTGGCCCATGTCCTCCACTGTTTGCGCCTCACCCTGGGGCAACAGGCTGGTTTGCTGGCGTTCCCAGGATTGGGCTTCCGTCTCGCCCGGCAGTGCCCAGCGGCCGGCGATGCCCTCCTCGCCTCGCCACATGCCGGTACCGACAATGCCAGGGCACAAGGCATTGACGGTGATGCCGTCGCGGGCCACTTCCTTGGCCACGGCATTGGTGAAACCGATGACCGCGAATTTGGAGGCGCTGTAATGGGACAGGTGTGGGAACCCGACTTTGCCGGCGATGGAGGCGATGTTGATGATCCGCCCGAAGCGCCGGTCGCGCATGACCTTCACTTCAGCCTGGCAACACAGGAACACGCCTTTGGCGTTGATATTCATGATCCGGTCCCACTCGCTCACGGACAGCTCATCGATGTTGCCCAGGCTGACCACGCCGGCGTTGTTGACGGCAATCTCGAGCACCCCGAACTGCTCGATCACCTGCTCGATCATGCGGTTCACACTGTCGGGCTGGCTGACGTCCACCTGCAGCGCGATGGCCTGGCGCCCCAGGGCCCGGACCTGTGCTACAGCCTCCTCGGCGATGCCGATGTCGTAGTCGGCCAGGGCCACGTCTGCCCCGGCCTTGGCCAGGCTCAAGGCGATGCCCAGGCCTATTCCCCTGCCGGACCCCGTCACCAGGGCCACTTTGCCTGCCAGGGAAAAATCCATTGGATGAGTAGTGTTCATGTGTCGTCTCGCTTTGTTGTTATTGAAAGGCGACCTGTCCAGGTTCACGCCTTGAACACAGAGCAAGGCCGGTGCCACATGGCTGAAAAAAGGCGCAAAGCCCTGTCCCAGAGCACCGGCGGCAGGTCAGGCGAGCGCCGTTTCATAGCGTTGGACAAGACATGATGTCTTGCTGGTTGCGGTCTGGCGCCGAGACAGTGAGATGTTATGTCTCAGAGTGCGACGAACGTCGAAACGGCTTGTGCCAAGCACCGCAGGCGTTTCTAATGAAGGCACAATAACTAGACAAGCTGCACGGAGGCTCCATGCTCCCAGGCTACTCGCGTGCCCACGAGGCTCATGTCAGCCGCGTATTGCGTACCGCTTGCTGCGCCCCCGACCTACCGGTGCCAGACCTCATCCTGCAATCATGGCGCCGCGCCATCGAACACCATCACCTGGACCCCGGCTCGTTGCACGGCCCGCGGATCATGGACAGTCACCACTTGCGCGAACATCGCCAGCGCGTGGAGGATTTCCTGGGGATCGCCGGGGATGAACTCGCCCGACTGCACATGAAAGTTCGCCACGGCGATTACTGCGTGATGCTGGCTCACGTCCAGGGCTGCACCATCGATTACCGCGTGGATGGCGGTATTGCCCGTGATTGCCGGCGGGCTGGCATGGACCTCGGCACCTGCTGGTCGGAAGGCGAGGAAGGCACCTGCGGCGTTTCCCAGGTGATCCTCAACCAGGTGCCGGTCACGGTGCACAAACGTGACCATTTCCGCGCAGCCTTCATCGACCTGACCTGTTCGGCGGCGCCTATCTTCGCGCCGGACGGCCAACTGCTCGCAGTGCTCGACGTATCCGCCATCAAGTCGCCCGACGACCGCAACAGCCAGCAACTGCTGCGGCATATGGTGATCCAGAGTGCCCGCGACATCGAGAATGCCTATTTCATGCACAGCACCCAGGGATGCTGGCGACTGCGGGCCCATGCCGCCCCAGGTTATGTGGACAGCCAACCTGACCTGCTGCTCGCCTGGGACGAGGATGGACGCGTGACCGCCGCCAACGCGTCGGCCAGGCGCTACCTGGTGCAACGCCTTGGCAGCCTGCCACAGCATTTTCGCCAAGCCTTCGATGCCGATACTTTGTTTACCCACGCCATGGGGCGTCAGCACTTTCTGGCCGACCACGGGCTGTACGTGAGGCTTGAAGCACCGCGGCAAACCAGTCAGGGCATCTCTCCCAACACCAGGACCCAAGTGGATACGACCGTGCACCAGGCTTTGCAGAAAGCGGTGCGGGTCAAGGACAGAGACCTACACATACTGCTGCACGGTGAGACGGGATGCGGCAAGGAGCACTTTGCCCGCGCTCTGCACTGCGCAAGCGCCCGCCGGGACCGGCCGTTCATTGCGGTCAACTGCGCCGCATTGCCTGAGTCGTTGATCGAGAGTGAGCTGTTCGGCTACGTGCCCGGCGCCTTCACGGGCGCCAGCGCCAAGGGCAAGCGTGGCCTGGTTGGCCAGGCGAACACCGGCACCCTGTTCCTGGACGAAATCGGCGACATGCCGCTGACGATGCAGACGCGCTTGCTGCGGGTGCTCAGTGAAGGTGAAATATCACCGCTGGGTGCGGCCGGCAGCGAGAAAATCGATGTGCAGGTGATTTGCGCCTCCCACCGAGACTTGCACGCGCTGGTTCAGCAAGGCCAGTTCCGCGAAGACCTTTACTTTCGCCTCAGCGGGGCGCGCTTTGACCTGCCCGCGCTACGCAACCGCACCGACAAGCTGAACTTGATCAACCAGTACCTGGCGCAGGAGTCGCAGCGCACTCCCCTGCCCGTGCAGTTAAGCGATGCCGCTCTGGAGCGCCTGTTGACCTATCCCTGGCCGGGCAACATACGTGAGCTCCATCACGCCTTGCGCTATGCCAGCGCCTTGAGCCAGGACGGTACCTTGCGGCTGGAGGATCTGCCGGCGGCGCTGCAGGCGGCCACGGACGTCCCGGCCCAGCCGTCGGGGCTGGGCTCGCCAGAGCGTCAGGCGTTGATCGACGTGCTGGTGCGCAACCGCTGGAAGCCGCTGCTGGCGGCGCGGGAAATGGGTATTTCCAGGGCCACGTTGTACCGCAAGGTCAACCAGCACGGTATCAGGATGCCTGGCAAGGGTTCCTATGAGCGCTTGGCTTGAGCCTACTGCCAGCGCTGGCACACCTTGACCAACTCATCCACTACATACCTGACCTTTGGCCGCAGGTGCGAGACCTTGGGCCACACGGCATGGACCTCGACAGGTTCTGGCTCGTAGTCGCCCAACACTTCGACCAGCCTGCCCGCCTCGATGTCCTCGGCAAACAGGCTCCTGGGCATCTGGCACAGGCCGATCCCGGCAACCGCTGCAAGAATCATCGCCTCGCCGTCACCGATCTGGTGGGTGGAGGGCGGCGCGAAGCGGAAAGTTTCCCCGCCTTCGCGCACCCGCCAGGACAGCGGCTGTCCGCGCCGATGGCCGACGATGCAATGGTGCTGCGCCAGCGAGGCCAGCGTTTCAGGCTCACCGAAGCTGCTCAGGTACGCCGGCGCCGCGCAGATGGCCCAGCGCTGGCGCGTCAACCGCCGGGCGACCAGGCCACTGGTGTCCTTGAGTTCACCAAAGCGCACCAACAGGTCGATGCCTTCTTCGATGGGATCGACCAAGTGGTCGGAAAAGGTAATGTTCAGCTGCAGGTCTGGGTATTTTTTCGCGATCTCGAACAGCAAGGGCGCCACCACGCGCCGCCCGAACGCCACTGGCATGTCCACGCGCAGGCGGCCGGACGGCTCCTTGGTTCCAGGCCCCAGTGCACCCTCGGCGGCGTTGAATTCTTCCAGCGCCGTCGTGCAGGCGGCGTAGTAGGCATCTCCATCGGCGGTCAGCGAGATGCGCCGGGTGGTTCTGTGGAACAACTGCGTACCCAGCCTTTCCTCCAGGCGGGCTATGGCTTTGCCTACCGCTGATTTCGACAGGCCCAGGCGGTCCGCCGCCTCGGTGAAGCTTTGCGAACGCGCCGCCACCACGAAGGTGATGACGCCTTGGAAGGAGTCTATGGGAATCAACGCATTACGCTCATTGTAGAATCTGTGTCTACCCAGATTATAGTTTCAGGCCATTTATCGCCAAGCTTTTCTACACTAGCATGAACCCATCGCTCGACAACGTCATGTCCGAGCCCTGGGGTGTCCAAACACACCCCGTCCCTGTCCATCATTGCTTGAAGAGGGTTACACCATGCCTGTAGTACGCGTTAGCTGGTTCGAAGGTAAAGAACACAAGCAAAAGGCCGCCGTCGCCGCCGACATCACCAAGAGCATCGTTGACCACACCGGCACCGATCCAAACTACATCTACGTTATCTTCGAAGACGTGGCTGCTTCGGACTGGGCAGGCGCCGGCAAGCTGTTCGGCGAAGCGCCCGACAAGGCCTGAACCACTTGATTGTCAATGCACCGGCTGAGCCAGCGGTGCATTTCGCTGTTCCCGATGCCCATAAAGGAAGATCCTGCATGCACCCCTATATTTCCTGCCTGTTCCAACTGTCCATCAAGCCCGAGGAATTCCCGGCCTTCAAAGCCCTGATAGCCCAGATCGTCGAAGCGACTCAGAAAGAAGCGGGCACCCTGGTCTACGAGTACAGCGTCAACGAAGCCAACAACACGGCCCACATCCTGGAACGCTATAAGGTCGAAGGTGTGGTCAGTCACGTCGATAATACCTTCGCCCCGTTCGGCGCCCGCTTCCTGGAAATGGCCACCGTCACCGGTCTGTTCGTCTACGGCACCCCCGACGCCGAAATCCGCAAGCGCCTGGACCCCTTCGGTGCGGTCTACATGACCCCGTTCGACGGTTTCAGCCGCTGATACGCGCCCGTCCGGCACCTTCCGTAAGCGTCTCGAGAGGACCCCATGCCCAATATCGCTGAAGTCATCAAATCCCGCATTTCGGGCAACAGCTACGACACGCAACGCGCGCTGTCCGATGCGCAGATCGCCGATTTGATCGAACTGGCCACCTATGCGCCATCGGCGTTCAACGCACAGAACTGGCGTTTTGTTGCCGTTCGCAGTGCCCAAGCCAAGGCGCGCCTATTGCCGCTGGCCTATGGCCAGGAAAAGGTCGTGGACTCGGCGGTGACCTTCATCGTCTGCGGCACCTTGAACCCCCACCAGAGCCTGCCCGCTTCGCTGAAGCCGGCCGTGGACGCCGGCATTCTCGATCAGTCGATATTCGACATGTGGGTGGGTGCCGCCACCGGTATGTATCAGGACAACCCGCAGTTGCAGCGCGACGAGGCCATTCGTTCCGGCTCGCTGGCTGCCATGACCCTGATGCTGGCCGCCAAAGGCCAGGGGCTGCTCTCCACGCCGATGATCGGCTTCGACCAGGCCGGTGTCGCGGCGGCGTTCAACCTGGCGGCCTATGAAATCCCGGTGATGCTGGTCACCGTTGGCTACCCGGGTTCGGGCAACTGGCCACAGAAGCCACGCAAGGCTGTCAAGGACGTGCTCGAATACGTCTGATCGCGCGTGCAGCAGCGGCTCACCCCCGCTGCTGTGCATCACGCTGGTCAAGACCCAGACCATGGGCATCCAGTAATGCTCTGAGCGCCTGCGATACCGCGCTGACCACACGGTCGCCACGCCGATCCGGGTGCTTGGCGATCCAGATATCCAGCTCCAGCAGGGACATACCGGACGCAGGGCGGAGTTTCGTCAATCGGGGCTCATGATCGGCCAGGAAACACGGTAACCCGGCCACACCTATGCCGGTGCAGGCTGCCTCGTACTGGTTGCTCAAGTCCGCCACCTCACACACCACCTGCCGTTCACCAATAAGTTCGTAGAGCCAGACTTTGTGCGCAAAGTCGCCTTGGCGATCGTTGTAGCCAATGAAGGCCCACTCCTGGGGCGACTCTAGTTTCGCGTAGTCCGGGGTGGCGTACAGCGCGAATTTCATCTTGCCGATTTTCCGAGCAATATCGCTCTCCTCGATCGGGGCGGATAACCGCAGCGCAAGGTCCGCTTCCATTCGAGCTAAGGAAACGAACCTGGGTTCGCTTAAAATCGACAATTGAACGGTGGGATGGCCTTGGGAAAGGGTCTGAAGGTTGGGCGCGATAAAGTGCCTTGCTAGAATGGGCGGCGCAGACAGCGTCAGTTTCGATCGTGTCTGGGCGTTGTATGCCAGACACCGACGCGCCACAGCCAGTGAACGCTCTTCGATGCCGCTTACCTCGTCGAGGATTTCAAGACCAATTGCCGTAAGCTGTGAGGCTCGCGGCAACCGGTCAACCAAGCGCACTCCCAGTACGTCTTCCAGAGCGGACAGCCGTCGGCTGATTGTGGTCTGATCGACACACAACTGACGTGCAGCGCCCGACAGCGAGCCGACACGCGCAACGGCGAGAAATACCCGCAAATCTTCCCAATTCATAAACAGTTACTCAATGATCGATCGACGGAGACCTCAGGCCCAATAGCGGACATTCTGAAGAATCTGCTCATGCTCGGCGAACAGTTTGGGCAATTCCAATTTGAGAAACTCGATCCAGGTGCGCACCTTGGCATCCAAAAAACGCCTGGAGGGATAGATGGCATACACCGATCGCTCCCGCAGCCGGTGGTGCCCCAACAGGCGCAGCAAGGTGCCCTCGGTCAGGGCCCGCGTGGTCACGTAAAAGGGCAGCAGACTGACGCCCATGCCGGCCTCGGAGGCCCCCACCATGGCATCGGCCACGTTGCACTGGAAGGTTTTGTCCGGCTTGATCAGGTGCTCGCCCTCGGGGTCATTGAAAAGCCAATCATCACCATACAGAGGGTCGATCAACCGCAGGCAGCGATGGTGCTGCAAGTCCGATGGCACCGCCGGTGCGCCCTGGGCCTGGATGTAGGCAGGCGATGCGCAAGGCACGCTGTAGATCCGTCCCAGTTCATGGGCAATGAATTGCGAATCCGGCAACCCCGGCGCTATCGAGATGACCACGTCCTGGGCGTCCTCCACCACATCGGGATGACGCTGGGACAGGCTCAACTCAAAAACCACTTCGGGATACTGTTCGCAGTAGCGGGCAATCAGGGGGGTCATCAAGGTACCCAGCGCCGTCATGGTGTGCACCCGCAAACGGCCCGCGGGCTTGAGATGTGCGCCCCTGGCCTGCTCGGTCGCCTCCTCCATCTCCTCGAGGATTCTGCGCCCCCGTGGCAGAAAGCGCTCCCCCACATCCGTCAGGCTGATCCTCCGCGTGGTGCGCTGCAACAACCGCGCCTGCAGGTGCTGCTCCAGCTCCGACACCAGGCGCGACACCTGTGCGGTGGAAATGTCCAGCGCGTTGGCCGCCGCTGTAAAGCTGCCGCCTTCCACCACCCGCACAAACACCTTCAAACTATTGAACAAATCCATGACTCGCTCCCCGGCAACCTTTGCGTCTTGCGTAATGCTGCATTATTCGATTGATCCGTTATCAACAAGCGGCTTGGCGTTTACCATCCTCACGCTCGTTTCCCTGAGACCAAGATGAGTTGCTTATGACCGCGGTAGAAGAACTGACCGAACACCTGCTGGAACTGTCGAACAAGCAAGCGCTCGAACGTGGCGCTGTCAAGCAGATGGCCACCAACCTGGCGCGCCGCAGCGAGGCATTCGTCACCATTGTCGAGTCAGCCTTGAGCAAGCCGCGCGAAGCCAAGCTCCTTAGCCATGTCAGAGTGGTGCGCATGATGGTGTTGACCCACGGCAGCGTCAGCACGGATCTGGAACTGACCGGCATCAAAGTGCAAGCGGCGGGCATGGAGCTGGACTTCACCCCTGAAATACATCATCGCGACAGCGCCGACTACATCCGGGTCATCGTACGCAACGGCCTGGATGACCGCATGACCATTGCAGAAGCGGCCGAGGGCAGCTGGCAATTGCAGTCGCCCGGTGCCGATGCCACGGTCCCGGCCGATGAAGAAGCGATCGCCGGATTGCTGCTGGATCGGCTGAAGAAAACAGTGCAGCCGCGCAGCCATTCCTTCACCCATACCCCCTACCTGAGTTTCGCCAACCGCAACCACCGCTGAACGCCGTGTGGGTCGCAGGCCAGCCACTAAGGCAACGCCAGCGACCCGCACGCCAGCATCAGACGATATCGTCAACCACACCGCCATCGACGCGCAGCGCAGCGCCGGTGGTGGCCGACGCCTGCGTGGAACAAACGTAGACGATCATGTTGGCCACCTCCTCGACACGGGCGGCGCGCTGGATGATCGAACTGGGGCGGTGCTGCATCACAAACTCCGACACCACGGTGTCAAGGGACTTGCCGGTGCGCTCGGCTTCGCCCTGCATCATCTGGGCAACACCGTCGGACAGCGTGGGGCCCGGCAGCACACTGTTGACCGTGACGCCGCTGCCGGCCACGCGCTTGGCCAGGCCACGGGCCAAGGCCAGTTGCGCAGTCTTGGACACCCCGTAGTGAATCATGTCAGCCGGGATATTCCGGGCTGACTCCGACGCCACGAACACCACGCGCCCCCAGCCACTTTCAACCATCGCCGGCAACAGCGCACGGCTCAGGCGCACGCCGGACATCACGTTGGTTTGCCAGTAGCTGTCCCACACATCATCGCCGGCCTCGAAGAAATCCTGTGTTTCGTAAATGCCTGCGTTGTTGACCAAAATGTCGACGGTGCCAACACCACTGACCAATTGCGCCACGCCTTCGCCGGTGGACAAATCAGCCGCCACGCCAGTGACGGCGGCGCCTGGCACTGCAGCAGTCAGGCGGGCAACTGCCTCGTTGACCGAGCGGTCGCTGCGGCCGTTGACAATGACGCTGGCGCCCGCCACCGCCAACCCCGTGGCGATGGCGAAACCGATACCGCCGGTTGAGGCAGTGACCAATGCACGTTTGCCGTTCAATTGGATATTCATCATTTCTCCAGATCAGCGGGAGCATGGCGCTCACCTTTCTTCAATCAAGACACTGTATTGAGACGCTCATCAATGATAAATGGCCATTTTGACGCGAGATTTACAACGCAGCGTTTCGAACGGGCGCCTCCGCGTGCGGCCCAAATGCCTGAGTCGCGAAGTCCAGGAAACTCCGAAGCTTGGGTGTCAGGCGACGGTCTGGCGCATACAGCACGTGCAGCGGGCGGGACGGCACCGGAAACTCGGGTAGCAGTTCCACCAGTGTTCCCTGTTGCAGGTGCGACTCCACCAATTCCAGCGGCTGAAGCATGACCCCAAGTCCGGCCAGCGCGGCGCATAAAAGTGGCTCACCATGATCAACCATCAAGCGACCGCTGACCGGCACCATGATCCTGCCCTCGGGTCCATCGAAGGTCCAATGGGTGCGCAATTCGGTGTGCGAGAAACCGAGGCATTCATGCTCCTGCAGGTCCCAGGGCGACGTGATTAGCGGCGTGTCCTGCAGGTAAGCAGGCGCGGCACACAACACCAAGCGGTATGGAGCAAGCGGCCGGGCAACCAGCCCGCTGTCTGACAGTTGGCCCACGCGGAATACCACGTCGTAGCCCTCATCGATCAAGTCGACGGCGCGATTGGCCAGGCTCAGCTCAACCTTCACCAACGGGTTGGCTTTCATGAACTCCGGCAACCGGCGCGCCAGTGTCTGCATGCCAAAGCTCACCGGGGCATTGATGCGCAAGCGCCCGCTGGGCGATGCATGAGTTTGCGCGGCCATGCTCTCGGCGGTTTCAACTTCGGCCAGGATAATCTTGCAACGCTCGTAAAAGCCCTGGCCGAAATCAGTGAGGCTCTGACGCCGGGTCGTTCGGTTCAAGAGGCGCAGGCCAAGCCGTTGCTCCAGGTGATTGACATGTTTGCCAACCAACTGCGCGGACATCTGCAACACATCACCGGCCGCGCTGAAGGAGCCCATTTCAACGGCCTTCACGAACGCGATCATGCTAGTAATTCGATCCATTGCTTATGATCCGTTTCAAATGTCTATCTATTTTGAGTATTTATCCCAAAAGGTTTCAAGTCTTATCTTATACGCACTGATGTTGCGGAGGTGCACACGTGAAAATTGCCGTATTAGGGGCCGGACGCATGGGCGAAGCTCTAGCTCGCGCACTGATCGGCGCCCAATTCGAAGTTGTGATAGGCCATCGCGACCCTGCTAAAGCGGCGGCACTGGCGCTCAAACTGGGAAGCATGGCCGAGGGTGGCGGGATGGAAGCGGCGCTGAAGTTTGCCCAAGTCGCGTTCATCGCCCTTCCCTACGACTGCATCCTGCCGGCCCTCAAGCCGCTCCAGAACCTTGAAAACAAGATCCTGGTGGACCTAAGCAATCCACCAGATACCCGCCAAACGCCAGTGGAAAGCTGGGTAGAGCGGCTGCAAGCGGCGCTACCTCGGGCTTCGGTGATCAAGGCATTCAACACCCTGTCGGCACAGCAACTGATCGCCCCCTCCAGCAGAACCAGGAGGCCGCAGACGCTCATCGCCGGCGATGACCAAGTGGCCAAAGGCAAGATCGCCGCCATCGCCCGCACCCTCAAGCTTGACGCTATCGATGCCGGCCCCTTGAACCACGGCACCTGGCTTGAACAGCTGGGTTTGTTGAACCGCTACCTCAACCGCAACCGCCACAAGGCCATGCCAAGCTCTCCCACGTGGTTGGGCTTGTAACCGCACCTCAACGTTCAGGATGCCCACATGATGTATCCCCTGCACAACCGCTCCATTGCTTCACTGCTCAAACAAGACCTGGCCCTGCCCCATGCCCTGGACGGTCATCCGGCTCGCGTCAGCGAGTTCGAGGGCTTGACCGTCAGCAGCTTCAAGACCAGCGACCAGGTCAACCTGGCGTACTGGGAAGCCGGCGAAGGCGCGCCCCTGGTGTTCATTCCAGGCTGGTCGGCCAATGGCGCGATGTACTTCCACCTCATGCACCTGCTGAGCAAGCACTATCACGTCTACGTGCTGGATGTACGCAACCAGGGCCTGTCCGAAAAAGTCGCCTTCGGCAACCGTATCGCGCGCTACGCTGTGGACGTGAAGGAGTTTGCGGAGCATCTGCAACTGGACAAAGCTCATTTCTGCGGCTGGTCCATGGGCGCCTCGATCATGTGGGCTTACATCGACCTGTTCGGTACCCAGGGCCTTCGCAGCCTGAGCATCATCGACCAGGCGCCATCTATCTACTGCCATGCCGATTGGTCGGAACAGGAGCGGCTCCAGGCAGGTGCGTTCACCACCTCACCTGAACGCATGATTGCGTCCTACGCCACCATGGAACCGTGCAATAAACTGATCTCCGCCAACGGCGTGCTCGAACGCGCCATGGCCCTGGATTCCCCCTATTACCACAACAGCATCAGCCTGGCGCAGGCCATGGTCGAGGACGACATGGATTTCGCCACGCGCGTGCTGTTCGATCACACCACGAACGACTGGCGCGACGTGATCGAATCGAAGATTAACGTGCCAACCGCCATCTTTTCTGGCGAGTACAGCGACTGGCTGGAAAGCCAGCGCTGGATGGCCTCGGTCATCGAAGGCGCGCAACTGCACCTGTACAGCAAGGAAGACGAAGGCGATCACTTCCTGGCGTTCAAGAACCCGGAAAAATTCGCCCATGACTTGCGCGCCTTCCTGGATAAGGCCTGAGTCTGCCGATCAGGCAGGGGTGACGCGCAAATCCTTAAAATGGCATACCGTGCCAGACTCGATCCAGATGCCCACCCCGCCCCGTTGCCTATCGCCCAGTTTGAGGTCGGTCACAATAAAGGCGGGCTTGGGTTGATGGTCCAGAAAGAGCACGGCGCGCGTGCCGCAGATTTCAAGCGTCAGATGAATCCAGCGTCCCAGGTCAATATCCGCATATGTCTCGTATTTCTCCGGAGATTCAAGCCGTAGCTGGTGAAACCTGAAATGAGGATAAGCGGCGTATTGCACCGAATGGTTGCGCCGGACTTGGTCATCGCATTGGCTGTTGGTAGGCCGCAGGTAGATGCTTTCAAAATGCCCATGATGGTCGATTCGAAACGCGATGCCTACAAAGCCTCGGGCATAGTCCGGGGCATCAGAAGCCAGATCGCTGGCGATATCCACCTCGATGACGCCGTCGCCGAAGTCGCCCGGTAGCCAGGCCATGAAATCACGATCGCTCAGTTGCTCGACACGTGGGTCTTGGTAACGGGTGGCCGGCATCCGAACCTGCAGGGCCTGGCTCCCCTGGTATTGGCCTGGTGTCAACATGACACCCGAGCATGTGAAGTGTTCGGGGGGCACGTTGGCTGATAACCCGTCTGTGACATCAAGCTTCATGATCAGTACCTCGTTGAAAGCGCTGCCCTACTCTAGATAACTTGTTGCGCCCGAAAAACGCTCGATTGGTTAAGAGTGTCCAAACACTTCATTTGCAACGACGTTGATTGCTTCGGATAACGAAACAGTCCATTCCTGAATTAGATCTTTATCTCATTTTTCAACGCATTACAGTAACGACCCCCGGCCTGCCAACTGGCCAACGTCTCCAAGAACTCCTTTTGCCCGGCTGTGTGCGCTCCCCCACTTTGAGCAGCCGGGATTTTTTTCACCCCCCTTTCACCCCCCCTCACCGCAGCCGCTGCCGCCAGATTGCGCTCATCGGTGTGAACCCTGGTGAGTTCCAGCGAGGCTCAGGGCCAGCGCAGCCTGCCGGCAGCGGCTACATGGTGTTTGTGGCAGTAGCTGCCTTGAGACCGCGATGCAGACGACGCAATCGACCGCCCGTGGACGCGCGGTCGAGGGCGGCCTCACGGCGCACGCGGCGGGCCTGAGGAATCGGATGGCTGGCCCCATTGACCCTGTAGATGCGCAGCACAACCCAGGACAAGCAGGTTGGGCCGCAGCCTGGCCGTTGTTCTCTTACATCTCCCAGGCTGGCGCTGCGAAGCGCTGCGCCAGAAAGTTGATCAGCACACGCACCTTGGGCGCCAGGTGCTTGCGTGACGGGTAGACTGCATAGATACCCAACTCAACCGACTTGTACTGCGGCAGGATTTCAACCAAGGCACCGGCACGCAGATCCTGCGCCACCATGAAGCTGGGCTGCAGGGAGATTCCACCGCCCGCCAAGGCGATGCTGCGGCAGGTATCACCATTGTTGCAGCGTACGATGGAGCGTGTGCGTACGCTTTCCGCCCCGTCGGGCCCTTCAAATGTCCACTCGCTGCCACTGGCAAAGTTGGTGTAGGCCACTGCCCCGTGCTCGGCAAGATCACTGAGTTTGACGATGGGTGCATGGCTGGCCAGGTAATCCGGTGAAGCACACAGGCACATGCGCGTGCCCGCCAGACGCCGTCCCACCAGCGACGAGCTTTCCATCCGCGCGATACGCACCGCCGCGTCGAACCCCTCTTCCACCAGGTCCACCAGGCGGTCATTGAGGCTGATGTCCAGCTCGACCTTGGGGTACGCCTTCATGAAATCAGCCCACACCGGCCCCAAATGCAGCACGCCGAAACTGACCGGGGCATTGATGCGCAGCACCCCGCTGGGCTCGGGCGCCGCCGAGGACACCGCCTCCTCCGCTTGATCCATCAATGCCAGCACTTCACGGGCCTGGTGATAGAACTGTCGCCCTTCGTCCGTCAGCGACAGGCGCCGGGTAGTGCGGTGCAACAAGCGCACGCCCAGCCGCTCTTCCAATGCACTTACGTAACGCGATACCGCTGCCTTGGACAAGTCCAGCGGTTCAGCGGCCGCTACGAAACTGGCCTTGTCCACCACCATGCAGAACACCTGCATCTCCAACGCGCGATCCATGATTATCTCGATTAGTGGAACTGTTCATCGCATTCAGCCCGATTTATCTCAATCCTGCAACCTATAAACTAGCCCCATCACAACGCAACACCACCTAACAGAGGTCGCTATGAAAATCACAGTAATGGGTACCGGCAACATGGGTTCGGCGTTCGCTAAACAACTTTCGGCCGCCGGCCACACCGTCCGCATCACCGGGCGGGACATCGACAAGGCCAACACGCTAGCCGCTCAATTCGACAACGTCAGCGCCTTCCCGGCCGCGCAGGCACTGGGTGACAGCGACATCGTCATCCTGGCCACCGGCTTCGGCGATGCCACCGCAGCCTTGCAAAGCCTGGGCGACCTGAGCGGTAAAGTCGTGATCGATATCACCAACCCGCTGAGCGCCGACTACATGTCGCTGACTGTGGGCCACGTGACCAGCGCCGCCGAGGAGATTGCCAAGGCCGTTCCGCAGGCCCAGGTCGTCAAGGCCTTCAACACGCTGTTCGCCCAGGTCCTGGCCGATGGCCCGGCATTTGCCGACAACCAGACTGGCAGCGTATTCGTGGCCAGCGACAGTGAACGCGCCAAACAGACCGCTATCACCTTGGCCCGCAGCCTGGGCTGGAACACCGTTGATGCAGGCGGCCTTGTCAATTCCCGTTACCTGGAGCCGGTGGCCGGTTTCAACATCTACCTGGGCTACGGCGCAGGGCTGGGCACCTCCATTGCCCCGGCCTGGCTGTCCAAGTAACTGAATAAGGAGCAATCACCATGAACACTTCGTATCCCCTGCTGTTTGTGTCTCATGGTGCTCCCATGTTTGCCATCGAGCCCGGTCAGGCTGGTCCACGGCTGGCCGAGCTCGGTCGCGAACTGCCACGCCCCGACGCCATCGTCATCCTTTCGCCCCACTGGATGACCCGCGGCGAAGTCAGCGTGACCGCGAGCACCGCACCAAAAACCATTCATGACTTCGGCGGCTTCCCTGACGCGTTGTACGAGATTGATTATCCGGCCCCAGGCGCTCCTGCGCTGGCCGGCAAGATTGTCGACATGCTCACCCACGCTGGCTGGAAGTCACGGCTTGACCCCGTACGCGGGCTGGACCACGGCGCCTGGGTACCGCTGCTGTACCTGGCACCTGACGCCGACATTCCAGTGGTGCAAGTGTCCATGCCGGCAACGCTGGATACCCGCAGCGCCTGGAAGCTGGGCCAAGCGCTGAAACCCTTGCGGGACATGAATGTGCTGATCGTGGCCTCCGGCAGCCTGACCCACAATCTGTACGAGTTTCGCGGGGCTACCCCCCACGGCGCGGACTACGTCAAACAGTTCGCAGCGTGGACCGCGCAGACCCTGCATACCGGCAACATCGAACATTTACTCGATTATCGGCAGTACGCCCCCAATGCGGAGCGTGCCCACCCGACCGATGAACACTACTTGCCGTTGTTCATTGCCCTGGGGGCAGCCGGCGAGCACTACAACACACGTGTTCTGGAAGGCGGCGTGACCTATGGCGTACTGGCCATGGACAGTTACCTGTTTTCTTCAGCCCCTGCCGCTGAGCGTGAACCTGCCCACTCGATTCAAGGTGCCTAATACCATGCGTGACATCAGTTTTTCCGACCCCGCCCGCGAACCCGAATCGGGCATTTTTTTCCGCAAGGCCTGCAATACCACCGCGCCCAAGGGCCGTCTGCTGTTGCTGCATGGCGTTGGTTCCAACGAAGCAAACCTCGCCGCTCTGGCGGAGGCGTTGCCTGAAGACCTGGAAGTGCTGCTGTTGCGTGGCCCGCTGCAAGTCGGCCCACAAGGGTTTGCCTGGTATCAGGTGACCTTTACCGGTAACGGCCCCTCGTTCAACGAAGAACAGGCCGAGGCCAGCCGCCTGCTGCTGCAGCGTTTCATCCAGGCGCTGCCGCCGCTGCCAACCGTAATCGCAGGCTTCAGCCAGGGCGGCATCATGAGTTCCAGCGTTGGCGTCACCGAGCCGGAGCTGGTCAAGGGTTTTGCCTTGCTCAGCGGTCGCATGCTGCGTGAAATCGCGCCAAAGATCGCGCCGCCCGTTCGCCTGGAGCACGTGAACGCCTTCATCGCCCACGGCCACCGCGACAACGTGCTGCCGGTTGAGTGGGCGCAAGAGGCCGATGCCTGGCTGGAGCGCATTGGCGTGAAACACGAAACCCACCTGTACAACATGGGCCACGAAATCATCGGCGAAGAAATGGCCGACTTTGCTCAATGGCTTGATACCACGCTGCACCTATCCAACTAAAAAACGGGAGCTTCAACATGATCGATACACGCACTGTTCCATACGCGGCATTTATCCTGCGCCTGGCGCTGGGTATCATGTTCATCGCCCACGGGCTGACCAAGGTACTGGTGTTTACCCCGGCAGGCACGGCTGGGTTCTTCGAATCCATTGGCTTTCCCGGCTTTCTCGCCTACCCGGTGATGGCCTTCGAAGTCATCGGCGGCCTGATGTTGGTGCTGGGCGTCTACGCACGCTGGGTCGCGGCCATCGCCGTGGTCCAACTGTTCGTGGCGTCCACCGTTCACTTCGGCAACGGCTGGAGCTTCACCAACGCCAACGGTGGTTGGGAATACCCCATCTACCTGACCGTGACCGCGCTGGTCGTGGCCTTGCTGGGTGATGGTGTATTTGCCGCCAAGGCTTCCAGCAAAGCATAAGCTGCACGTTGGACCCCAATAAAAAAACCCGGGCCATTGGGCTCCGGGTTTTTTTCGTCTGGAGGAAGGCTTAATCAGGGCGACAGTCGGCGGTGGTCACCTGCTTGCCCCTGATTATGTCCCCATACACCTGGGCGCTGAGCTTGGGCGTGCGGGCCTGGGTATTGAAGTCCACATGAATGATGCCGAAGCGGCTGCCATAGCCGAACAGCCATTCCAGGTTATCGTGGCTGGACCATACGTGATAACCCCGCACATCGGCGCCCTCGGCCATGGCGGCGTGCATGGCGTCGATGTGCTCCACCAGGTACTTGCAACGCTGCACGTCGGGGACAGCCCCCTTGACCATCTTGTCGTCATCCGGGAACCCCGCGCCGTTCTCGGTAATATAGACCGGCGGGTTGCCATAGTCCGTGCGGATACGGTTCAACAGGGCGCGGAACTGATCAGGCCTGACCGGCCCGTTGTAGGCGGCATAAGTACCTGGAGGCACGAACGATTCGGCGGCAAAGCCCGTGGCCTTGGCCTGGGCAGGCCGGCGGATGAACAAGGGGGCGTAGTAATTGATGCCCAGGTAATCGAAATGGGCCTTGCCGATGGTCGCCGCATCGTCCGCGCGGATATCCAGGTCACCGCCCAGCGCCTTGGCTGCAGCCAGTACGTCGGCCGGATAGCGACCTTTGTACATCGCATCCAGGAACCAGCGGTTCATGACGCCATCAGCCAGGGTCGCCGCTTCCCTATCCCCTTGGCTTGCACCCGGCGCGGTCAAGGTCGGGAACAAGGGCAATGCCAGACCTAACTGCCCCTTGTAGCCCCGGGCATCAAAACTTTGCTTGGCGGCGGCCGAGGCCAGCAACAGGTGGTTGAAGGTGCGCAACGCACTCGGCAGGTCGCCACTGGCGGGTACAATTGCAAACTGCCCAGGCTTGCTCGTCATGCGCTGTTCGGCGAGTAGCTTCATGGCATGCTCGACCAGCGGCTCATTGACCAGCACATAAAGGTCGACCTGGTCGTGGAAGTTATCGAACACCACCTCGGCGTAATGACGGAACCACTCGACCGAAGCGCGGTTGTCCCAGCCACCGGCACGGGCCAGCGACAACGGCATGTCCCAATGGTAAAGGGTCAGCATGGGTTGAATGCCAGCCGCCTTGAGGTCGGTGATGAACTGCCGGTAATGGGCCACCGCCGCCAGGTTCACCGGCCCCACGCCATCGGGGATGATGCGCGGCCAGGCGATGGAGAACCGATAGCTGGTCAGGCCCAGCTTTTTCATCAAGGCGATGTCCTTCAGGTACTGGTCGCGGTCATAGAAGTTGATCGCCGTGGCACCTGACATGCCGGGGCCTGCCAGCGACTTATCGTCCAGGTACTCGTCCCAGATGGAACGGCCGCGGTTGTCGGCATGGGTGGCCCCTTCCACCTGGTAGGCGGCCGAGGCCGCGCCCCAGCGAAACGATGCCGGTGCCTCCTGCGCCTGCGCTGCCCCCGAGGTCACGAGCAGGCTACCCAGCATCGCCAGCAGCACGTTGTGGCGAGGGGTGAACAATCGTTGTGCACGCATAAATCCTGTCCTTATGGTGATCGGATAATGGGCCACCATGAAGGCGGCCCGAAGGTGAAAGTGTCCTGCGTTTCAGAACAATGACAGCTGACCGCCTTGGGCGCGGACCTGCTGATAAAACTCGATCTTTTGCTTGTTCAGCAGTGGCTGCATCGACGGGGTGGCGCCCAAGGCCATGATCGACGGCGACTGGGGATCGAACTGTGCCCAGTGTGGTAGCCGGTCATCGTTGGGGTTGCCGGTCTTGATGAAATTGACCCAATAGCGCGAGACCGTAGCAGCCACCTGGCGGTCGACAGCGGTGAACGCGCGCGGTGAAGCCTGATCCAGGTTGTCGAAGGCGTAAGGCACCTCAGAGGTGTGGAAAGCCCCCCACGCCTCGGTGCCCGGTTCGACGTGGTTGAATTGATACAGGTAAACCGGCTGGTGCATCGCACGGGTACGGCTGTCGACCCACGTCCAAGTGGATGCCAGGCCGCGGTCACGCCGGATAAGTCGATTCGCCGCCGCGTAGTCGATGCCCTCCTTGACCCCGTACAGCGCCTCGGCACGAGGCGCCAGGTCAGCATAGAACGCCTTCACCTCATCACGCAGGCCCGTCAGGTCCTGATGGGGCAGGCTGAAGGCTTCATCGGCATTCATGCCTGCCAACATAGGCGTACTGCTATCGCCAGGCAAGCTGGCACCGTAGGGGTCACGGGGAATCAGATGGCCATCGATCACCGGAGCAAAGCGCAGCAAGCCTGGGCCCAGGCTGCTGGCGGCCGCCATCAGCGTTTGCGCCGGCAGACCGCGCAATTGCTCGATCGTGGTCACCCCGGCGGCGTCCATCAACTGCTGCCCCGTACGTTCGGCCGTGGCCAGGGGCACGGGCGGCCTGCCCATGCCGGGCCCACTCTCGGAGATGACCTGAGTGAACAGGAGCCGGGTTTCAGCGCTGACGATCAGGTCATGGATGGCCATGGAACCCGCCGACTGGCCGGCCAGGGTAATTCTGCGCGTGTCGCCCCCCAGGGCCTTGGCGTTGGCGTTGACCCACTTGAGCGCAGCCAAGATGTCGGCGATGCCGTAATTGCCAACCCCTTCCCCTTCGCGGGCCAGTTCTGGGTGGGCCAGGTAGCCGAACACACCCAGGCGGTAGTTGAGGTTGATCACGATCACGCCCTTGGCTGCCATGGCGCGGCCATCGTAGATAGGCACCGATCCCGAGCCGGTCACATAACCGCCGCCAGGAATCCACACCAGGATGGGCAACGGTGTTTTTGATGCTTGGGAGGGGCGCCAGATGTTGAGGTAAAGGCAATCTTCGCTGACAGCCCCCGGCACCATGTATTCAGGTGTGTAAGGCCCGAAGCCAGTGCTCAGTTCCTGTTGGCAACTGCTCGCAAAGGCCGTGGCGGCGCGAATGCCTTGCCACGTTGGCGCCGGTTGCGGCAGGCGCCAGCGATTATTGCCGGTGGGCGGTGCGGCATACGGCACCCCCAGGTAAGACTCCACATTGCCCGAGGTGTTACCACTCAGGGCGCCCTGTGTAATGCGCAGCGTCGCACCGTGACTGGCAGTGGCGCAGCCCAGCAGGCCAGCAGCCAGCCAGGTAGCAATCAGCGTTTTCTTGAACATGTGCGGCCTTCAATGGGGAACGGTCGTGGTCGGTGGACGCCTGGATCGCCTGTCAGCGAATCAAGCAACAACGCCTCGCCCCGAATGCGATCCCTGCAATCCACACGATCGGACATTTGAAAACACCCGCCCCCCACCTTAAAGCCCCAAAACGCATGGACACTGCAAACGCTGTGTTTTCAATCCACGCCGGCGTCGCCTCCCCGCTGCTCGATGACCCCGCGTACCTTGAGAGCGGCAAGTTGCTGAGGGTCCAACCCCAACCGCTGCCCCAGCACCTGATCGGTGTGCTCACCCAGCATGGGCGCGGGGCGCAGGTACTGCACTGGCGTTGCCGACAGCTTCAACGGGCTGCCGACGGTCACGAAATCCGGCTTGAGCGGGTGGGCGATCGATACCAGCATGTTGCGCGCCGTAACCTGTGGCTCGGCGAGCGCTGCGGCGATGTCATTGATCGGGCCTACCGGCACGCCCTTGGGGTGAATTTTGTTGACCCAGTGTCGGGCGCAATCGGTAAGAAAGTGAGGGGCCAGGATCTCGACCAAGGCTGTTCGGTTATTCACCCGGTCAGCGTTGCGCGTAAACCTGGCATCCAGTGGCAACTGCGGCAGGCCGATGGCCTGGCACAATTGCACGAACTGGCCGTCATTGCCGCAGGCAATGATGAACTCGCCGTCCTGGGCGCTGAACACCTGGTAAGGGACGATGTTGGCGTGTGCGTTGCCATAACGGCCTGGCGGCTTGCCGGACGCCAGGTAGTTCTGGCTCTGGTTGCACAACGTGGCGACTTGTACGTCCAGCAACGCCATATCGATATGCTGTCCCTGCCCGCTGACGTGGCGGCTGAGCAAGGCGGCCTGTATCGCCACCGTTGAGTACAGCCCCGTCATCAGATCGGAAAACGCCACGCCGGCTTTCTGTGGGCCTCCCCCCGCCAGGTCGTCGCGCTCGCCGGTAATGCTCATCAGCCCACCCAACCCCTGAATGATGAAGTCATAGCCGGGTTCATGGGCGCGGGGGCCGGTCTGGCCGAAGCCGGTCACCGAGCAATACACCAGGCTAGGATTGAGCGCCGCCAATGAGGGGTAGTCCAACCCGTACCTGGCCAGGGAACCCGCCTTGTAGTTCTCGATCAGCACGTCGCAGTCGCAGGCCAGGGCACGCACCAATTCCTGGCCCTGCGCCGTGGCAATGTCCAGCGCCACCGACAGCTTGCCGCGGTTGGTGGACTGGTAATACGAAGATTCGTGAGTCGGCTCCCCCGCCTCATCCGGCATCCACGGCGGCCCCCAGCCGCGGGTGTCATCACCCACGCCTGGCCGCTCGATCTTGATCACTTCGGCGCCCAGATCCGCAAGGATCTGACCGCACCAAGGGCCGGCCAGCACGCGGCTCAGGTCCAGCACGCGGTACCCTGTCAACGCTCCCATAGGGGCCTCCTTCTGTTCGATGTCGGTATCGCGCATCAGACTACCCCCTGCGCTGCCGTGCCCAGCGCCAGCCCCAGCCCCAGCCCCAGCCCTGCGCGTCGGCGCAACCACAAGCCCGGCCGGTAGCGCGGATCGGCGGTCAATTCGCACATGCGGGTGAGGATCAGCAGCAGGCGACCGGCACCCAGCGCATCGCCCCACGCCAACGGCCCATAGGGGTACCCCAGGCCGCGGCGCACGCCCTCCTCCAGGTCTTCGACGCTGGCGATCTGCTGCTGGACGATTTCACCGGCCAGGTTGACGATCATCGCCATCACCCGTTGCGCCACGAAGCCGACGCTGTCCGAAATCACTGTGACGCCCACGCCATCGCGGCTCAGCAAGGTGCGTGCGGCCGCCACCATGGCCGGCAGGGTGGCCAGGGTGGGCATCAGGGTGCGGTGACGATCCAGCGCCGGCAGCAGGTCAATGCACACCGTCCGCGACGGCGGCGTATCGAAGTCCAGGCACGCCTGGGCGGCATCGATGCCATAGGGGGCCAGCAGGCACAAGGCGTTGGCCGAGGGGCGAGGTGCGGTTTCAACTTCAGCACCCAGGGTCAGCAGCAGCGCGAGCAATCGCACCCTGTCTTCGCTACGCTGGGCACCGACCCACACGGGCGGTACCGCCTGGGGCGTTGGCTCGGCCGCCGGCTGTACAGGCGCCTCGGGGTAGCGATAGAAGCCCCTGCCCACCTTGCGCCCCACAAACCCTGCCTCCACCATCCGCTGGGTCTGGGACGATGGCCGATAACGGGGATCCTCATAAAACTGGTGGTAGATGGACTCGTTCACCGGGTGTGACACATCCAGCGCCGTCAGGTCGAACAGCTCGAACGGCCCCATCCTGAAGCCCATGCCTTCGCGCAGGATTCGATCGATATCCGCGGGACAGGCCACGCCCTCCTTGAGTATTTGCAACGCCTCGGTGCCGTAGGCGCGCCCCGCGTGGTTGATGATGAAACCGGGAGAGTCCTTGGCACGAATACCGCGATGGCCCAGCCGTGTAGCGAAGGCCTGCAGACTATCCGTCACCAATGGATCGGTGGCCAGGCCATCGATCACTTCGATCACCTTCATCAACGGGACCGGATTAAAGAAATGCAGCCCGGCCACCCGCTGCGGATGCTCGCAGACACTGGCGATGCGGGTAACCGACAAGGACGACGTGTTGGTCGCCAGCAGACAGGTGGGCGCAACCACCTGCTCCAATGCCCGCAGCAAACCTTGCTTGGCGTCGAGGTTTTCCACGATGGCCTCGATCACCAGGTCGCAATCCCCCAACCCGTCGAGTTGGGTGCAGATGCTCAGGCGGGCCAGCGCAGCTTCGGCGTCCCCGGCGCCGATCTTGTTCTTACTCACCAGGGTATCGAAGGTGCCCGTCAGCTGTTGCAGGGCCGCCTGCGCCGCGCCCGCCCTGGCGTCGTACAGCATGACGCGGTAACCGGCCTGTGCCGCCACCTGGGCAATGCCCGTTCCCATGACGCCGGTGCCGACTATGCCAATCAATTCAATGGACTGGGTCATGATCATTCTCCCACAAAACGAGCGGTGCGTTTTTCCAGGAACGCCGCCGCGCCTTCCTTCTGATCGCGCGAGGCAAACAGCAGTTGGAATGCCTTGCGCTCAAGGCGCAGGGCACTGTCGAGCGGCAAGTCAGCGCCGGCCAGGATCACTTCCTTGATCTGCGCAACCGCCAGCGGCGGCAGGCCGGCGATATGCGTCGCCAATTCCAGCGCCCTGGGCAAAGCCTGGTCATCGGCCACCACTTCACTGACCAGCCCCATGGCCAAGGCCTCGGGTGCCTTGATCAGGCAACCGGTCAGGGCCAGGCGCATCGCCTGGAACTTGCCCACCGCTCGCACCAGCCGCTGGGTGCCGCCCGAGCCCGGCATCAAGCCCAACTTGACCTCGGGCTGGGCAAAGCAAGCCGACTGGCCGGCCACAATGAGATCGCAGTGCATGGCGAGTTCACAGCCCCCGCCCAAGGCGTATCCATTCACGGCGGCAATGATCGGCTTGGGGCAACCACTGATGGCTTCCCACAAGCGTTCGGTGTGGCGAAGGTATATTTCGATGGCGCCGGCGGTGGCGAACTCACGGATATCAGCGCCAGCGACGAAACAGTCCGGGCTACCGGTCAGCACGATCGCCCGCACCGAAGGCTCATGCCCCAGGTGAGAAAAATGCAGCGCCAGCTGCTCCCGTACCTCGCTGTTGAGGGCGTTGCGCGAGTCCGGGCGATGGACCCGGATAACGGGTACGGCCTTGTCGACCCATTCCACCTGAACGACTGAGCGATCTGAATTCATGGTCCACTTACCTTTAATTCCGCTGTGCGGTATTTAGTTTTATTAAAAACGAAAAAAAGGATAGGCACAGCTTCTGTCGCTTGTAAACAGCCAATCGGATGGACTTATAAATCTGCGAGCAATTCCGCCATGCGGAATCTTATTTTATTTTATTGATATTTTTTGAAATCCTGGCCTACCCTGTCATCACTGACCGCCATTGCCGCCTGGAGCCACACCATGATTCGCGACCCGGAAACCCTGCAGATTTTGATCGATTCGGTGCGCCAATTCGTCAGCGAGGCGCTGATCCCCCGCGAACAGGAGGTCGAGGCCAATGACCGCATGCCGCCGGATATCATCGAGCAGATGCGCGACATGGGGCTTTTTGGCTTGACCATCCCCGAAACTTACGGCGGCCTGGGCCTGACCATGGAGGAAGAGGTATTCATTGCGTTCGAACTGGGCCGTACCTCCCCCGCGTTCCGCTCCTACATCGGTACCAACAATGGCATCGGCGCCCTGGGCATCCTGCTGGACGGCACACAAGAGCAGCAACGCGATTACCTGCCGAAACTGGCCAGCGGCGCCTTGCTTGGCTCGTTCTGCCTCACCGAGCCGGACTCGGGCTCCGACGCAGCGTCGCTGAAGACCACGGCAATACGCGACGGGGACACTTACCTGATCAATGGCACCAAGCGCTTCATCACCAACGCGCCCCATGCCGGGCTATATACCGTAATGGCCAGAACCAACCCAAGCGTCAAGGGCGCTGGAGGCATCAGCGCGTTTATCGTCGAGCGGGGGGCAACGGGCCTGTCACTGGGCAAACCTGACCACAAGATGGGCCAGAAAGGTGCCCATACCAGCGACGTCATTTTCGAGGACGTGCGGGTGCCGGCCAGCCAGTTGATCGGTGGCGTGGAAGGGGTCGGTTTCAAGACCGCCATGAAAGTGCTGGACAAAGGCCGGCTGCACATTGCCGCCGTCAGCGTGGCAGCCGCCGAGCGAATGCTGGCCGATGCGCTGCGCTTTGCCCTGGAGCGCAAGCAATTTGGCCAGGCCATCGCCGAATTCCAACTGATCCAGGGGATGCTGGCCGACAGCAAGGCCGAAATCTATGCTGCCCGGTGCATGGTGCTGGACGCTGCGCGCCGACGCGACGACGGCCATAACGTCAGCACCGAGGCCTCCTGCGCGAAGATGTTTGCCACGGAAATGTGCGGCCGCGTGGCTGATCGATGCGTGCAGATCCATGGCGGCGCCGGCTACGTCAGCGACTACGCCATCGAACGTTTTTACCGCGATGTGCGTCTGTTCCGGATCTATGAGGGGACGACCCAGATTCAGCAGGTGGTGATTGCGCGCAATATGATTCGTGAAGCCACCCGTTAACCTTGAAACTCGTACCAGTCAGGCGAGCCTGGCGGTCATGAACTCCACGAACGCCCTGATCTTGGGCAACGGCTGCCGACTTGAAGGCCACAGAATACTGAAGGTACGGTGGTCACGAACATACCGCTCCAACACCGGCACCAGCCGCCCCTCCTGAACCGCCTGCTCGACAAAAAAGTCGGGCAGGCAGGCGATACCCTGACCGGCTTCTGCCATTGCCATCAGCGGCTCGATGGCGTTGGCGGTGGCCGATTGCGGCAGGTCGACATTCCCCTGGCCGCCCTTGGAAACCAACGGCCAGGGGTCCAGCTTGCCGCTGGAGGGGTAGCGATAGCGCAGGCACAGGTGCGCGGCCAGGTCGGAAGGCCGCACTGGCTCACCCCGTGCCGCGAGGTAATCCGGCGAGGCCACCAGCCGATGGCTGTAGCCGTTGAGCTTGCGCATCATCAGTCGCGAGTCCTGAACTTCGCCAATGCGCATGACCGCATCGAAACCTTCCTCAATGACGTTTACCAGCCGGTCGCTGAATTCAAGCTCCAACTCCACCTCTGGGTAGGCCTGCTGGAAGGCAATCAGGTGCGACATCAATCGCATGCCCAATTGCGGCAGGCCCAGGCGCAGCTTGCCCTGGGGTTTGCCGGCCGCCTGGGTCAGCTCGCGCCTGGCCACTTCGAATTCGGCGAATATCCGGTTGCAGCGCTCCAGAAACAGGCTGCCCTCGGAGGTCAGGGTGATCGCCCGCGTAGAACGATGGAACAGTCTGACACCCAACTCCTCCTCCAGACGTGCCACAGCCTTGCCCACTGCCGAGGACGAGACACCGATGCGCCGCCCTGCCTCGGTAAAACTGCGCGTCTGCGCGGCGTGAACGAAAGCGCTCAGCGCGCCAAAATGGTCCATATCGCGGCCTCTTATTAAAGCTTTCGGTTCCTGAATGTTCGGAATTCTAGCTTATTTTTCTTTCGAGCCAACCCGCTTATAGTCACTTGCATCAATTTTCATGGCCCAGGAGGACTGCGCCGTGGAAGACAGCAGACGAGACTAGACGTATGACGACCCAGGCTTCTTCCCAGGGCCTTTCGCAGCCGCTCAAGTACCACCCAGGTTACGCCCGAGTGTTCCAACCCGGGCATTTGACCTTCGGCTTCATTGCGCCGCTGGAAAGCTACCCCAACAGCCCCGCCCCTACCTTGCGCGACCATATGGCCATGGCCCGCAAGGTGGATGAGGCAGGGTTTGCCGCCATCTGGCTGCGCGACGTGCCCTTCTACGATCCCAACTTTGGCGATGTGGGGCAAATCCTCGACCCCCTGGTATATGCAGGCTACCTGGCTGCGGCCACCCGCCAGATTGCCGTTGGCACGGCCGGTATCGTGCTGCCGTTGCGCGACCCGCTGATCGTCGCCAAACAGGCAGCCAGCGTCGATCAACTGCTGGGGGGACGGTTCATCCTCGGTTTGGCGACCGGCGACCGACCGGTCGAATACCCGGCATTCGGGCTGGATTTCGACAATCGCGCCGCCCGCTTCCGCGACGCCCTGGCGATGATCCGTGCGGCCACCGAACGGCACTGGGCCAGCCACGGCTCGGCGTTCTACGGCCAGCTCAGTGGCAAGATCGATCTGGTGCCCAAGCCGGTAGGTGGACGCTTGCCCACGCTGGTGATCGGCTATGCAGGACAGTCGCTGCAATGGATTGGGGAGCACACCGACGGGATGATCTCCTACATCTCCAACCCTGAAACCCTGCCCCAGGTCATCGATCGCTGGCAATCCGCCTGCGCCGGCAATGGTTACAAACCCTACGGCTACGGGACCCTGTTCGACCTGGACCGTGACCCCAATTACCCCCTGCAGCCCGGTCGCGTCCTGCGCGCAGGCCGTAACACCCTGATTGAGTTGTGGAAACGCCAGCAGGAACAGGGCGTCGCCCATGTCGCCCTGCATTTCAAGCCGCAGCGCCGCCCGGCCTCGGAAGTCATTGACGAGCTGGGCGAATACTTGCTGCCGCATTTCCCCAGCTTGCCGCTCCCCCCTTCACAGCCAGAGGCGCCGAACCACCCATGAACCGCCCCCTCCACCACATGGACTTCATTTTCCAGACCAAACTGGGCACTTACCCATTGTCCGCCCAGTGCGAAATGCTGGTAGAAACCGGCTACCAGGGGCTGACCATGTCCGCCTGGAGCAAGGACCTGGCTTCCATCCCCCGCATCAAGCCCACCTGGGGCTTGGACGTGGGCGCGGTCTACCTGATTTATCGAGAAGGCCTGGAATCGTTTGTCACCCAGATCTTCGAGTCGATCGAGGGCTGCTCAACCATCGAACTGGCGCTGCACTCGGGCGACGAGGTCACCGACCTGGATCGCCGTATGCTGGAGCGAGTGCTGCCCATTTGCGAGCGCCGCGGCCTGCAGATTGCCCTCTACCCCCACGCCCGTTACGGCATGCAGACCACGGCGCAGGCCGTGACCCTGTGTGAAGAGTTCAATCACCCGAACCTGAGCATCGTCTTCAACGGCTACCACTGGTACGCCATGGAAGAAAACGCCTTGGAGCAACGCCTGGACGCCGTATGGCCATGGCTGCACCAGGTCAATATCGCCGGCACCCGCCGCTCGCCACTGGGTTGGGGTGGGCTGGCCACCATCGAACCGCTGGATGAGGGCGAAATGGACAACTTCGTACTGCTGGGCGCCCTGGAGCGCCGTGGCTTCGACGGCCGTGTCGGCGTTCTGGGCTGGGAAAGCATGGGGGGCGACGTGTACGGGAACCTGCGCCGCTCCGTCAATGCGTTCCGCTCCATGGAACAGCGCCTGGCCGCCCACCCCGAATGGGCGCTGATCAACCAGTTGCCTTACTGAGGCGGAGGTAACCATGGCCCGTTCCATTCACGCACTGGACTCCTTCTTCTACTCGTCGATGGGGATCTATGCGTTCGAGAGCCAATGCGAAATGCTCGCCGAACTGGGTTACGACGGCATGACCGTATCGGCCTGGGGCGGCACGCCCCACACCGATCTCACGCTTCTGCCCGGCGTGCCAGGCAAGCATGGCTTGAAAGTCGAAGCCCTGTACGTGGTATTGCATGAAGGTCGCAACGATGCCCAATTGCGACGCATCATCGAAACAGTAGAAGGCGTCGAGCTGATCGAACTGGCGGTGCAGACGTCGATCAACGGTGGTGCCGGGATTCTGCGGTTCATCGAGTCGATACTGCCGATCGCCGAGCGTCGAGGCTTGCGCATTGCGCTTTATCCCCACCTGCACCACGTCACCCAGACCACGACCCAAGTGGTGCAGATCTGCGAACACTTCAACCACCCACGCCTGGGCGCATCGTTCAACGCCTACCACTGGTACGGCAGCCAGGAGGGCCGCCTGGAAAAACGCCTTGAGGCGATGAAGCCGTGGTTGATGCAGGTAGTGACCTCCGGCAGCGCGCTGTCGCAACTGGGCTGGGGCGGCGTCGCCACCATGGAGCCGGTCGATCGTGGCGAAATGGACAATTTCGCCGTGCTGGCTGCGCTGGATCGCGTGGGTTACACCGGCAGCATTGGCGTACTGGGCTGGGACTATGGCGGCGACATCTACCTCAAACTGCAACGTTGCCTGACCACCTTGCGCGACGTTGACCGACGTCTTGAACGCCGACCGGCCTGGTCGGATTTCCCGCTCAAATAATCGACCTTTCCCTACTATTGACCTGGAGGCTGCCATGACAGCGCTCTCTGTTCTGGACCTGATGATGATCGGCGAAGGCAATACCTTCGCCCATACCCTCAATGACGCGGTTGCTCTGGCACGCCACGTCGAGCAGCATGGCTACAAGCGCTACTGGATTGCCGAGCACCACGACCTGCCGGGCATCGCCTCATCGGCCACCACCCTGCTGATCCAACACTTGGCGGCAGCTACCCGCACGCTGCGCGTGGGATCCGGCGGCATCATGCTGCCCAACCACTCGCCACTGGTGGTCGCCGAACAGTTCGGCACGCTGGACACGCTGTTCCCCGGCCGCATCGACTTGGGCGTGGGTCGCGCCCCTGGCTCGGCAGGGCCGGCGATACGCGCGTTGCGTGGCGGCGCGCCGGAGCGGGACTTCGCCAATGACATCAACCTGCTGTGCGACTATCTGGCCGATGATGGTCACCAGCCCGTGCGCGCCATTCCAGGCAAGCACGACGTGCCGCTGTGGCTGTTGGGTTCAAGCCTGCAAAGTGCCGACCTGGCCGCCAAGCGCGGCCTGCCCTACGCGTTCGCCTCCCATTTCGCACCGCGCATGCTGATGGACGCCATTGCCCACTACCGTGCCACTTTCAGGCCTTCGGCGACCCTCAAGCAGCCATACCTGATTATCGGCGCCAATGTCTTCGCCGCCCCCACCCGCGCGGAAGCCGACTACCTGGCCAGTTCGCACAGGCATTGGGTCAGCAATCTCTATGCCGGCCGTTCCGGGCCCCTGCCGCGTCCAACCGAAGGCTTTATGGAAAACCTGTCGGAGTTCGACCGCTACAGCCTGACCGAGGCCATGGCCTGCACGGCTGTGGGTGACAAAGACGACGTGGGCAGCTGGCTGCGGCAATTCATCGACACCACCCAGGCCGACGAAGTGATCATCGACGCGCGCATCCACGACCCCATGGCGCGGTGCCAGTCTTATCAGATTGCCGCCGAGTCAATCGCCGACTTGCTTGATTGAACATGATGGGCGTGAGCAACCACGCCCATTGCCCGTTACCTTGCGCAAAAGAATCAGCCCATGCTGCTCGACACTCCACTACCTGGCGCCGCGCCGGTCACCACGCGATTTGACGCGGTCATGCGTGCCTACTCACACCCCATGCGCCGCAGGATCCTGGAATGGTTGAAGGATCCGCAGGCAAATTTCCCTGATCAGGAATACGGCCACCATATGGGCGTCTGCATGGGCCAGATAGTCAAACGATGCCGGCTATCGCCCTCATCGGTCTCCAATCACCTGTCCTTGCTTCGCTGGGTGGGCCTGGTGCAACTACACAAATCTGGCCAGGTGCATTTCTTCACTCGCAACGAGCCGGTGATAGAAAGCTTCAAGGCAACGTTAGTACAGCAACTGCAACGCTGAGCATCTCCCCCCTCTCCCCGCCCTGCCACGGCCCCAACGGGCCGTCATGCCCATTCGAAACGAACCGACCCGAGTCTAGAAACGATTCGTTCCTTGTCGCACCCGCTGTTCGGGTCCACCCTTAATGATCAGCATTTTCATCTTGAATGCCTCCCTCGGAGGCGCCACGCAGGCCGTTGATCATGATTGCGAACTGGATGGAAGCCCCCGCGTCAATTGACCGCACCACATTAAATATACTCCCTACCAGTATGCGCATATACTCCCCCCCAGTACTTCTGGCATACTCCCTACCAGTACCTTAGGTACACTCTTTGCCAGTCACCTACTGGAGAAGATCAATGCCCCATTCACCTGCAGAGAAAAAACGCGTCCTGGGACGGGTTCGTCGTGTCAGAGGCCAATTGGATGCACTGGAAAACGCCTTGGAACAAGGCGCCGAGTGCGGCCCCGTTTTGCAGCAGATCGCCGCTTTGCGCGGTGCCGTCAACGGACTGATGGCTGGCGTGCTGGAAAGCCACCTCAGGGAAGAATTCACTAATTTGGTAGAAACAACCGAGGAACAGCGCTCCTCGATCGACGAAGTGGTCTCGTTGGTGCGGACGTACCTCAAGTAGACACCTCACACCCTGTCGACGGGCGCGACACCTTCGGTTCAATGAGCACCCCACTAGGAGAGACCCTATGAAATCCCGTGCAGCCGTAGCATTCGAAGCTGGCAAGCCGCTTCAAATCGTGGAAATCGATGTCGCGCCGCCCCGCGCCGGCGAAGTACTGATCAAAATCACCGACACCGGCGTCTGCCACACCGACGCCTTCACCCTCTCGGGTGATGACCCCGAAGGCCTGTTCCCTGTGGTGCTGGGCCACGAAGGCGCTGGCATCGTGGTGGAAGTGGGCGAAGGCGTTACCAGCCTCAAGCCCGGCGATCACGTGATCCCGCTGTACACCGCCGAATGCGGCGAATGCCTGTTCTGCAAATCCGGCAAGACCAACCTCTGCGTGGCCGTACGTGCTACCCAGGGCAAAGGCGTCATGCCCGACGGCACCTCGCGTTTTTCCTACAATGGCCAGCCGCTGTACCACTACATGGGCTGCTCCACCTTTAGCGAGTACACCGTGGTCGCCGAAGTCTCGGTGGCCAAGATCAACCCCGATGCCAACCCTGAGCACGTCTGCCTGCTGGGCTGCGGCGTGACCACCGGTATCGGCGCCGTGCACAACACGGCCAAAGTACAACCGGGCGACACCGTGGCCATCTTCGGCCTGGGCGGCATCGGTCTGGCAGCCATCCAGGGCGCCCGCCAGGCCAAGGCCGGTCGCATCATCGCCATTGACACCAACCCGGCCAAGTTCGACCTGGCTCGCCAGTTCGGTGCCACCGACTGCATAAACCCCAAGGATCACGAGCAGCCGATTCAGCAAGTGATCATTGAAATGACCGGCTGGGGCGTGGATCACTCCTTCGAGTGCATTGGTAACGTCCATGTGATGCGCGCCGCACTTGAATGTGCCCACCGCGGCTGGGGTCAGTCCATCGTCATCGGCGTTGCCGGTGCCGGTCAGGAAATCTCCACTCGCCCCTTCCAACTGGTCACCGGGCGCACCTGGAAAGGCTCGGCGTTCGGCGGTGTCAAAGGCCGTAGCCAACTGCCGAAAATGGTCGAAGACTCGATGAAAGGCGATATCGAACTTGCGCCATTCGTCACCCATACCATGCCGCTCGAACGCATCAACGAAGCGTTCGACCTGATGCATGCAGGCAAATCGATTCGCACCGTCATCAAGTATTGATGGCCGTGCCTGGGGCGCACGCCCCAGGCACAGGTTCGAATCCCCTTGAAGCTCTACCTGGAGATACCAACGTGAGCAATGTAAAACTTCACCCGTCCCTGGATAACGGTTTCAAACCGGCTGATGCCAACTTTGCCGGCGGCACGCTGCAGTGCCTGTGCGCTACCGACAAAGTAGAAGTGAAAATCGATGCCCAGACCCTGCACAACCACGCCTGTGGCTGCAGCAAGTGCTGGAAACCGGCCGGTGCCAAGTTTGCCGTCATCGCCGTTGTCCCACGCGACAAGGTCAGCGTAACCGCCCATGGCGAGAAACTGGCCATCGTCGACCAGAGCGCGACCATTCAACGTCACGCCTGCAAAGACTGCGGCGCACACCTGTACGGTCGCATCGAGAACACCGGCCACGCGTTCCACGGCCTGGACTTCGTCCACACCGAACTGTCCCCACAGACCGGCTGGTGCGCTCCGGCGTTCGCCGCGTTCGTATCCTCGGTCATCGAAACCGGCACCCCGCCGGCTGAAATGGACGGCATTCGCGCCCGCATCCGCGAAATCGGCCTGGAACCCTACGACTGCCTGTCGCCAGCACTGATGGACGCCCTGGCGACTCACACCGCCAAGCAGAACGGCGTGCTCTAAGCCGCTTGCAACACCGTTAATGATTAAGCCGCACCCGCGATAACACTGAGTGTTGTCGAACGTACTCGCTCGCCTGCGAAACGGCTGGCGAGCGAGTACATCTTTTTTATTCGTACTGTTTTCCAACTTTATTTAGAGCACTTTAATGAAACATAAAATTGTCATTGTCGGGGGTGGTGCCGGCGGATTGGAACTTGCCACTAAACTGGGCAAGCGCTTCGGCCGGTCAGACAAAGCCTCCATTACACTGGTCGATGCCAACCTCACGCACATTTGGAAGCCGCTGCTGCATGAAGTGGCGGCGGGCGCCTTAAGCTCCGCCACCGAAGAACTCAATTATCATGCCCAGGCCAAGTGGAACCACTTTTCCTTCGAGCTCGGCAGAATGGAAGGTCTGGATCGCCAGTCCAAGACCATCCGCCTGGCGGCTGTAATGGACGAACAAGGCGATCCGCTGATTGCTGCCCGCAGCCTGAGCTACGACACGCTGATCGTTGCCGTGGGTAGCACCTCCAACGACTTTGCCATCGCAGGGGCCAGGGATCACACCGTGTTCCTGGACACCCGCCAACAGGCCGACGTGCTGCATCGCAAGTTGCTCAATGCCTACCTGGCTTCCAACAGCAATCCTGACCTCGCTGGATCGATCTCGATCGCGATAGTGGGTGCGGGGGCCACCGGGGTAGAGCTTGCCGCCGAGTTGCGGCATGCCGCCCAAGAGCTGTCCAGCTACGGCCTTGGGCAAATCAGCCCGGACAATGTGAATATCACGGTGATAGAGGCTGGCCCGCGGATTCTGCCAGCCTTGCCAGCACGCATTGGTGACGCCGTGCTGAAAACGCTGGAACGGCTAGGCGTCACTGTCATGGTGAACGCTGCTGTCGCCAGCATCGACGAAGCCGGGCTCACCACACGCGAAGGCCATCGTATCGAGTCCTCTCTCAAGGTGTGGGCGGCGGGCATCAAGGCGCCCTCGTTCCTCAAGGATCTGGATGGTCTGGAAACCAACAACATCAACCAGTTGGTGGTGGGTTCCACGCTGCAGACCACCCGCGACGAATCGATTTTTGCCTTCGGCGATTGCGCGGCCTGCTTCGACCCCAACACCGGTAGAAATGTGCCACCTCGCGCCCAAGCGGCGCATCAGCAGGCATCGACGCTGGTCAAATCAATTCAAGCCAGAATCAAGCATCAGTCACTCCCTACGTTCAACTACAAGGACTACGGATCATTGATCTCGTTGTCCAGGTTTTCGGCCGTTGGCACCATCATGGGCACGAAGAAGCTTGAAGGGCATTTGGCGCGCTACTTCTACATGTCCCTCTATCAGATGCACCAGGTCGCCTTGTACGGGGTGATGAGAACGGCGTTGGCGGTCATCGGCGGCTTTTTGGGCAACCGAATCAAACCCGCCTTGAAGCTGCATTGACCGCACGGACATCCGAGGCACACACAGTGAAGAAGTTGGTATTTTGGTTGGCGTTGATGGCCTGCGTCCTTCAGGCCCATGCTACTGAGCGGGTTTCGATCGTCGCAGCAGAGAATGTCTACGGCGATATAGCCCGGCAGATCGCAGGCCCTGATGCGGATGTCTCCAGCATCCTGAGCAATCCCGACCAGGATCCTCACCAATTCGACGTCAGCCCGTCCGTGGCTCGAAGCCTGTCGCATGCCTCGCTGGTGATCTACAACGGCCTTGGCTACGACGCGTGGATCGAGCAACTGTTGAGTGCCGCGCCACGACCTGATCGCAAGGCCATCGTCGTCGCGCAACTGCTGGGCAAGCACGCTGGGGAGAACCCCCATGTGTGGTACTCACGCGACGCCATGGCTGCGCTCGCGGATACATTGGCCGCCGAGCTCGGGGTGCAAGATCCCCTGCACGCCCCCGGTTATCAAACAAGGCTAAACGCGTTTCATCGGTCCCTGGCCCCTATTGCCGTGATGGTCGCCGACCTCAAGATTCGCTTTCCAACAGTGGCAGTCACAGCGACCGAGCCGGTGTATGGCTATGTGCTGCAAGCGGTGGGCGCGCAGGTACGCAATCAGCGCTTTCAACTGTCCGTCATGAACGAAACCGAGCCCAGCGCCAGTGATGTGGCAGCCTTCCAGGACGATCTGCAAAACCACCGAGTTCGGGCGCTCGTCTACAACCGGCAGACAGCTTCTCCCTTGGCAGAGCGAATGCTGGCCATCGCCAGACAGGCAGATGTACCCACCGTTGCTGTCACCGAAATGCTGCCTGCCGGGCTGACCTATCAGGCCTGGCTGCTTGGCAGCCTGAATACCCTTCAGGAGGCATTGGAAAAATGACTACCGCTGCTGCTGTGAGGTTCGAGGACGTTACACTTCGCCTGGGCGCCCACCCCGTGCTGAGCCAGGTGAGTTTCGCCATTGCGCAAGGGGAACTCGTGGGCATGCTGGGGCCCAATGGCGCCGGTAAAACCACGCTCATGCGATCGATCCTGGGCCTGGTCAACCCTTCCGAGGGACGTATCGACGTACTCGGCAGCCCGGTTACCCACGGCAGCACCAAGATCGGGTACATGCCGCAACTTCGCGGCTCATCAAGCACCATGCGGCTCAGTGGCTGGGACTTCGTCGCCAGCGTGCTCAAGGGCCACCGATTCGGGTTGCCGATCCACAGCAAAGCCCAGCGTGCTGAAGTTCGAGACGCCTTGGAGCTGGTGGACGCCGGCGCCCTGGCACAACGCTCGCTGAACGACATGTCGGGCGGGGAGCGGCAACGCCTGCTGCTCGCCCAAACGCTGTTGGGTGGCCCCGAACTGTTGTTGCTTGATGAGCCATTGAACAGTCTTGACCCTCACCGGGCCAACGACATGCTCATGCTCATCAGGCGCGTCCAAAAGGAGCTGGGAATCGCCGTTGTGCTCAGCGCACATGACCTGAACCAACTGGTCGGGGCGCTCGACAAGGTGTTGTACCTGGCACGTGGGCAAGCAGCGCTCGGGACCGTTGAGCAAGTGATCACCTCACCCGTGTTGTCGCGCTTGTACGAATCGAAAATGGAAGTCATCCACGCTGAAGGCCGCATTTTCGTCGTGCCTGGTGCCGGCGCCGGTGTCACCCCGCTTCATGCTCATGGCAACGTCGGCGGGCAGAGCCCGCTCAGTCATCAGGAGGCGCGTCACTATGCTTGAGTACGATTTCATCCGACACGCATTCATCGCCTCGGCCATCGTTGCCTTGTTGGCCGGAGCCGTGGGTTATTTTCTGGTGCTGCGTGGCCAGACCTTTGCCGGCCATGCCCTGGCCCATGTCGGATTTACCGGCGCGACCGGCGCGCTATTGGTCGGCTTCCCGCCGTTGGCCGGGCTGGTGGTAGCCAGTGTCGCAGCAGGCGCCGCCATGGGCGCGATGAGCGAAAAGTCGGCACAACGCGATGTGGCCATCGGCTTGGTGCTGTCGCTCACACTCGGCATTGGCTTGCTGTTCCTGCACTTCATGACAACCTCGGCGACGCAAGCCACCGCACTGCTGTTTGGCAACGTCTTGGCGGTCAGCGTCGGTACCATCCAGGTCTTGCTGGTACTGGCCGTGGTCAGCCTTGGATGGTTGGCGATCATCTCCCGGCCACTGCTGTTCGTCAGTCTGCAGCCCGAGCTTGCCCAGGCCAAGGGGCTTCGCCCAAGGCGCTATTCAATCGCTTTCCTGGTCATTACCGCGATGGCCACCGCTGAAAGCGTGCAGATCGTCGGTGTGCTGTTGGTCTTTGCCCTGATGGTTGGTCCGGCAGCCACCGCGTTGCGGCTGACCAACAATGTATTGCGCGGCATCGTCTTGTCGATGGTGATCGCCCTGGTCGAGGCTTGGCTGGGTATCGTATTGGCCTACTACAGCGACTGGCCAACGACGTTCTGGATCGCCGCGCTGAGTGCAGGTTTTTATGCTGCCGCCTATGCCACCGATCGAATGCGTTTGCGCCTACCCATGACACGTTTTTTCCAGTACCACACACCTGTGAATCGGAGCACTCAATGAGCATTGAAATCGTCTCGTCCCAAAAAAGCTTCGGCGGCTGGCATAAGCGCTACAAGCATCGCTCAACCGTACTCGACTGCGACATGGTGTTCGCCGTTTACCTGCCGCCCCAGGCTGAGCAAGTCGCCAAATTGCCAGTGCTTTACTGGTTGAGCGGCCTGACCTGCACGGACGAGAATTTCATGCAGAAGGCCGGCGTGCAGCGCATTGCCGCTGAGCTGGGGATCATCATCGTAGCCCCCGATACCAGCCCCCGTGGGCCACAAGTACCAGGCGACCCGGACGGCGCATGGGACTTCGGGCTGGGGGCCGGTTTTTACGTCAATGCCACCCAGGCACCCTATGCGCAGCACTATCGCATGTACGACTACGTGGTCAGTGAGTTGCCCGCCCTGGTTGAAGCGCATTTCCCAGCCAGTGAAGCGCGCAGCATCAGTGGCCACTCGATGGGCGGCCATGGGGCGCTGGTGTGTGCCCTGCGCAACCCAGGACGATACCGCTCTGTTTCGGCGTTCTCCCCTATTTCGAACCCGATGAAATGCCCGTGGGGTGAAAAGGCGTTCTCTCGCTACCTGGGTACCGATCGCAGCGTCTGGCGTGAATGGGATGCTTCTGTGCTGATCGAGACTGCCAGTGAACGTCTGCCCCTGTTGATCGACCAGGGTCAGAGTGATGACTTCCTGGAAACCCAGCTCATGCCTGCCGCGCTGACGCGAGCGGCTGAAGCAGCCGGGCACCCGATTAAGCTGCGCCTGCAGCCTGGCTACGACCACAGCTACTATTTCATTGCCACGTTCATTGAGGAGCACCTGCGGCACCACGCCCAAGCGTTGAACCAAGCGTGATTCGCTGAAGCAGCGTGCAGGACGTTGCGTGTGACGCGGCCTGACGGCCGCTGCTACAAAGGGCGTCGCAAAACCCTGTAGCCGCTGCCGACAGGCTGCGCTGGCCCCGACAGGCACTGGAGATTTCCAGCGTGGATAAGGGCCAGCGCAGCCTTCGGCAGCGGCTTCTTCAAGAGCCCGAAGTTCAGGACCAATCCTCATGCTCGGGGAACAATCTGAATGTCAGGCTGATGCGCGGGGCCACGGGCTGCGAAGTGCGCATCAGGGCGTGCAGCCAATGCCGCTGGGTGTCGCCGCCCATGACGATCAGTTGGCCATGCTCGAGCATCAGCGCACGACGGTCCCCCGATCTTTTGTGCTTGAAGGCAAATTTGCGCGTGGCACCCAGGCTCAGCGAGGCGATCAGGCCATGGGGCCCGGTCGCTTCCGGGTCGCTGTGCCACCCCATCGCCTGACTACCGTCCAGGTAGCGGTTGAGCACACAACTATTGAATGCGCCGCCGGTGGCCTGCACGACTCGTTGCCGAATGGCTTCCAGCACGGGCAAATCCCACACCCTGGCCTGGCGCAGTACCCCGGAATGTGAATACCGATAAGGCTGATCGCCGTACCAGGCAACATGCCGTCCGCTTGTGACGAGATGCCCCTTGATCAGCGCCGTGTCTGCCTGCCAAGGCACGTCGCGCATCAAGCAATGCAAGAAGTTATCGGCTTCGCGTGCCGATACGATCATTCCCAAGTCATTGAGCAGGCCGTCGACCGGCAGTAAATTCAACGTGCCTGGTGCAGGCGCAAACAAATCATTTTGCATGATGGATCAATCAAACTCTCGCCGGCAGTACACGCCAGCGGGCACTCTACCGGTATTTGGCGACTCTCATAATATCCATTTCAAAACAACACCTTAAACGTTTTGAATGGAATTGATCGTCAACTGCCTCAACTCGCTTAATTATCAATTACATCGATAATAATCATCGAACATGACCATCAATGACAAATGTCAAAATATCGTTAAATAGGAATTCCTTTCAAATATACCCCCGGAGTTTGGTTTGCCCTCCTACCTACACGATCTCAAGCACGCCGGCTATTCCCTGTTGTTGAGAATGGCCCTGGTGTCCTTGGCATTGGCCATGATCTGGCTCGACATTGCGGTTTTCCACACGCAGATATTGGAAATATCCTTCACGGAAATTACTCAGGAATTAATGCTGCTGGCGTGCGCCCTGCTCTTCTGGACCGTGCCTGCAGATCCCGGACACGCTGGATTCAAGACCCTGGCAGGCGGCTTCTTCGCCTGTTTGCTGATACGTGAGCTCGATGGCCTGTTCGACCCTATCAGCCACAGTGCCTGGTGCTGGCCGTTCATGGCCATCGGGCTGTTTTGCGTGAGTATCGCGGCCAACCCGCGGAATCGACAAGCCACGCTGGCGGACCTTGCCGCCTTTACCCGCACGCGCGCCTTCGGTGCTCTGGTGACCGGCTTCGGTGTGCTGCTGTTTTCGCGAGTATTCGGCATGGGCAGCCTGTGGCACCTGATCCTTGGCGATGGGTATGCGCGCCTGGCCAAGACCACGGTAGAGGAAGGTGTGGAGCTATTGGCCTACTCCATGTGGCTGGCGGCAACCCTGGAATATTGCCTGCGGGTACGCTCGACGACCGAGGTTCGGCAGGCTGCAGCCAGCTATTCCCCGCACCTGCGCTGATTCACCCTGAACGCAAAAACGCCAGCCCGGGCAAGCCGGGCTGGCGTTTTTTCATGCCCTCGTAAAGGCACGCCGCAACGCGGTGGCCTTACTTGGCGACCGCCTCGAGCGATACAGTGATGGTCACTTCATCACCTACGTACGGTACGTATTTGCTGGCACCGAAATCGCTACGCTTGATGACCACTTCGGCATTGGCACCGATGGCGTCCTTTTTCAGCATCGGGTGCTGCATGGCCACGTAGTGAGTGATGGTCAGGGTCACTGCCTTGGTCACGCCCTTGATGGTCAGCTGGCCGTCCAGGGCGACAGGCTTGTCACCTTCGAAACGTACCTTGTCACCCTTGAAGGTCGCCGTCGGGTATTTCGCGGTGTCGAGGAAGTCAGGGCCCTGGATGTGGCCGTTGAACACGTCAAAACCGGTGTCCACGGAGGTGGTGTCGATGGTGATATCGACCTTGGCGGTTTTGGCCGCGGTATCGATGATCACGGAGCCCGTGGTCTTGTTGAACTTGCTCATCTGCGTCGACATGCCGAAGTGGCTGTACGAGAAGCGCTCGAAGGTGTGCGAGTTGTCGATCACGAAGGTTTCGGGGGCGGCCATGGCGGCGGTGGCGCCCAAAGTAGCGGTGCCGGCCAGCAACAGGGCTGCGGTAAGTTTGGTCAGTGCTTTCACGGGGTATTTCCTCGGATTCTGTGGGTGGAACGCTAGTGCGGGTTGAGTTATTGGCTGGTCGCGGTGAGGCGAACCTTGATCTTGATGTCGTTGGCCACGACGTCGAAGGACGACCATTCGCCTTCGCCGATCGAGTAATCACCGCGTTTGAGCACAAACGTGCCCTCGAAAACGCCGGTGTTGCCCTGTTCGGTGAAGGTGGACGCTGCCACGACATCCTTGCTGATGCCCTTGATCGTCAGCTTGCCAGCCACGTCATAGTGATTGCCGCCCTTGGGGGTCAGGCTGGTGAGTTCGAAGTGGCCTTTGGGAAACGATGCGGTGTTGAACCAGGACTTGCCCACCACCTCGTCGTCATTCTCGGGCGAGCCGGTGTCGACGCTGGCCAAGTCAATGTCCAGTACCGCCTTGGCGTTTTCAGGGTGGGCAGGGTCGAAGCTGACCTGCCCGGCCAACGTTTTGAAATGGCCGTCCATGGAGACGCCCATCTGCTCGTAAGTGAATTCGACGCTGCTCTTGTCGGCTTGCAACTGAGTAAACGATGCCGCGAACGCAGAGCCTGCGCCCGCAGTCAGCAGCGCGATGGCAAGTGCCAGGGATTTCATGACGCAGACTCCTCTCAATGACGGGAAGGCGATCGAGGAAGCATCCGGGTCAGGATGTCGTCGCGATCGATAAAATGGTGTTTCAGCGCGGCGGCCACATGGCCGACCAGCACAAGGATCAGCAGGATGTTCAACGCAAGGTGGACATTGAGCAGCACATCACCCAATGCCTTGTCGCGGGCCACCAGGTTGGGCAAGGGCAATACGCCAAACCAGACGGTCTGAAAGCCCTTGGCCGAGCTCATCAGCCAGCCCGACAGCGGGATGACCAACATCAGCACATACAGCACGCCGTGCCCGGCGTGGGCAGCCAGCCGATGCAGCGCCGGCATGCTTTCAGGCAGCGCGGGGGCCTTGTGCCCCGCACGCCAAGCCAAGCGAATCACAGCCAGCAGAAACGCGGTGACACCCGCCCATTTGTGCCAGGAGTAGTACTTCAACTTGGCGGGCGATATCGGCAAGCCATGCATGTAGAAGCCCAGGCCCAGCAGTCCGAAGATCAGGATCGCCAGGGTCCAGTGCAGTGTCTTGGCGGTGCGGGTGTAATGGCGTGTCACGGTCATTGCTCAGAGTGGGCGAGCGCTACATGTCTCGATGCGGTGCATCCTAAAGATTTACATTGATGCGAAAAAGTAGACAATGTGGAACTGTCTGTTTACTTAAAGAGCAACAATGAATCGCCTCGATGCCATGACGATGTTTGTGAAGGTTGCCGAACTGGCCAGTTTTTCCGCCGCCGCAGAGCAACTGGGGATAGGCCGCTCGTTGGTGACGCGGCAGATTGCGTCGCTGGAGATGTACCTGGGGGTCAAACTGATGGTGCGCACCACCCGCCACGTTTCGCTGACGTCGGCCGGGCATGCGTACCTTGAGAAGTGCCGGGAAATCCTGGGCTTGCTGGAAGAAGCCGAATCGGTGGTGATGGAGGAGCGCCATACCTTGCGCGGTCGTTTGCGGATCAGTCTGCCGCTCAGTTTCGGCCTGCGCCGGCTGGTTCCCCTGCTGAACGAGTTTTGCCACCTTTACCCTGAAATCAAGTTGGCCCTGGACTTCAGCGACCGCACCCTCAACCTGGCCGAAGAAGGCATCGACCTGTCGATTCGTATCACGGATTTGCTGGCCCCCGGCGCGATCGTACGCAAGCTGGGCGAATGCCGGTTGTTGACGGTGGCCTCACCGGCCTACCTGGCGGCGCATGGCACGCCCCTGCACCCCCGCGAACTCGAAGGCCACGCGTGCCTGACCTATTCCCCGCAGATGACCAACCGGCCCTGGACCTATGCCATCAACGGCGAAAGCGAATCGCTCTACCCCCCGTTCCGCCTGCAGGCCAACAATGGCGATGCCCTCGCCGAGGCGGCGGTCAGTGGCATGGGCATCACCGTGCAGCCAGACTTCATCCTGGATCAGTACATCAGCGCAGGCCAACTGCAGGTCATACTGCAAGACTTTGACGCCAGTCCCCTGGGCATCTATGCGGTGCTGCCCAGCGCCCGCTACATGCCACAACGGGTCAGGGCCCTGATCGAGTTTTTGTCCGAACAGTTGTCGGCGCGGCGATAATCGTCGCTCAACTCAACCGGATCAGGTATGGCGCCAGTTCCGGCTCCGGCAATACCGATAGCACCTTGAGCCGCTGCAGGGTGCGCTCCCGTGCCCGCAGCAGATGATCGCGCAGGCTCAACGCCGCCGCATCGACATTGCCATGCAACAGTGCCTCGATGACCAGGCGATGCTCAATCAGGGTTGCCTCGTCGATGCCCATGTTCAAAGCCTCGTTGAAGATCCGGCTGACGTTCATCGGGCTTTGGTAAAGCTGAATCAACGCTGCCATCTTGCGGTTGCGCAGCCCTTCCAGACAGCGTACGTGCAAGTCATGCTCAAGCCGCTCGACGTCAGCGCTGGTCGCCGCAGCGGGATTCTTCTGGAGCTGGACGATGTGCTCGAGCATCTGCTGCAGCGCCTCTCGCCCCAGATGCACGGCTGTCTGTTGCAGGGCCTGCGGTTCCAGCAAGGCACGCAGTTCATAGTCGTCGGTGATTTCCCTGGCCGTCAGCGGACCGGCCAGCCATTGCGCATAGGGCTCCTTCTCCACCAGTCCGCGGTCACGCAGCCGCATCAGCGCCTCACGCACCACGCTGCGACTGACGCCCAGGTGGTCAGCCGCCAGTTGCTCGTCCAGGCGATAGTGGCCGAACACCATAACCGTCGACACGCAGGCGGCAATGTCATCGTAGACACGCTCGCTCAATGGTCGCTGATCAATCAGCTCCTGTTGGGTATCCAGGCCCAGCAACGCCCGGCTCAAGGGCTTGCGCACCGGCTCACCGACATCGCCGTGGGGATCGATCACATAGCCTCGACCGTCAAAGCGCCGGATCAGGCCCTCCTCACACAACAACGCCAACGCCTGACGCACCGGTACACGGCTAGTGGCGAACAGGTCGGCCAGGGGCGCCTCCAGCAATACCAGGCCCGGTGCCGCGCGGCCGTGCAGGATCGCATCGCGCAAGGCGCTACGGATCAAACCGTAGCGCGGGGCGCTTCGAGTGTCTTCAGTGATCGGCGCATCTTCGGCCAGCATGTACGGCTTCCCTCTCCCAGTCGGCGAAATTCTCTCACACCTATCCCTCGACGGGGCATCGGCACCACATTGGGGCCGCAGGGGATGGACTTGTTACTTTTTGGCTCACAAACGGATATTTATGTATTGGTCCATTTTATAGCCGATGGAAACGTTGGTCTCACAACCCCCTGCCGAGAGCCATCTCAGCAAAATTAACGACTGCGGCGCCACATTGGCATGATCACTGCTACCTAAAACGTACCTAAATAGTAAATGTACATTTTATGTTGTACGTTTTTTGGAGTGCGACATGTCTGCTGTCTTAAATGCTCTGGACGGAACAGCGCTGGCCCAGGCGTACGCCACGGGTGAGCGTGATCCGGTTACCGTCTGTGAGACGGCGCTGCGGCAAGCCCAAGGGCAGACCGGGGTCTTCATCTCCCTGGCCCAGGCCCGTGGCCTGCGCGAGGCTGAGGCTTCCCGCGGGCGCTGGAAAGCAGGCGCTGCGCTGTCGATGCTCGATGGCGTGCCCATTGCCTGGAAAGACCTGTTCGATATGAACGGTATGGTCACCACTGCCGGCGCTGCCTATCGACGCAATGCCCCCGCCGCCCGCCAGGATGCCACCCTGGTACAGCGGCTTACCCGTGCGGGCATGATCAACCTGGGCAAAACCAACCTCAGTGAACTGGCCTACTCCGGACTGGGCCTGAACCCGCATTTCGGCACGCCGGTCAACCCGGCCTTCGACGGCTTGCCGCGGGCACCCGGTGGCTCATCCTCTGGCTCGGCCATCGCCGTGGCGAGCGCGATTGTGCCGATTGCCATGGGCACCGACACCGCAGGCTCAATCCGTATCCCCGCCGCCTTCAACGGCCTGGTGGGCTACCGCAGCAGCCGCAAGCGCTATGGCTTCGACGGCGTGTTCAGCCTTGCCCGCACCCTCGATGCACTGGGGCCATTGACCCGCAGCGTGCGCGACGCCGTGGCCATCGATCAATTGTTGTGCCCAGGGCCGCGACCGATGCCGGCAGACCTGCGCGCACTGCACCTGCGCATCGACGAGGCCACCGTGGCTGACTCCCGCGTGACGCCCGCCGTGCGCGACAACCTGGAACGGTGCCTGCGATGCCTTGAGGCTGCCGGTGCGATCATCGATCGCCGCCCCGTGAAGGCCTGGCAGGCAACGCTGCTGAGCATCGCTGAACACGGCTGGCTGGGCGCGGCAGAAGCCTTTGCCCTGCATGAGCAAATGCTTGATGGCCCCGACGCCGAACAACTCGACCCCCGGGTACGCAAGCGCCTGGAAACTGCCCGCTCGCTGCCGGCCAGTGTGCAGCTGCGTCTGTACGGCTTGCGTGCGCAGTTGCAGGCCCAACTCAAGGCCGAGCTCGATGGCGCCGTGCTGGTGACCCCGACCGTTGCCCATGTGGCGCCATTGCTGGCCCCCCTTGAACAGGATGACGACCTGTTCGTCGCGACCAACCTCGCCACCCTGCGCCTGACCATGGCCGGCAGCCTGCTGGACATGCCGGGCGTGGCGATGCCCAGCGGCATCGACGCAACCGGGCTTCCTACCAGCCTGCTGTTGGCAGGTTGCAGCGGCAGCGACACACAGGTGCTGCGCGCCGCGTTGGCGGTGGAACAGACCTTGGCGCTAAACGCCTGATTGACGCCATTCAGGAACGCCCGGGACCCGGCCCGTGCGTTCATCCGTTGTAACCGGGTGGAGGATTTACCCATGACTAAAGAGATTCTGGTATCGATCGGCGTGGACGTTGACGCGGTCGCCGGCTGGTTAGGCTCGTACGGCGGCGAGGATTCGCCCGACGACATTTCCCGTGGCCTGTTCGCTGGCGAAGTCGGCGCTCCGCGCCTGCTCAAACTGTTCGAGAAATACGACCTGCGCACCACCTGGTTCATTCCGGGGCATTCGGTTGAAACCTTCCCCAAGGAAATGAAGGCCGTCGCCGACGCCGGTCACGAAGTGGGGATTCACGGCTACAGCCACGAGAACCCCATCGCCATGACCGCCGAGCAGGAGGAAATCGTACTCGACAAATCCATTGCGCTGATCACCGAACTGACTGGTCGCCGCCCCACCGGCTATGTGGCGCCGTGGTGGGAGTTCAGCCGTGTGACCAACGAGCTGCTGCTCAAGAAAGGCATCAAGTACGACCACAGCCTGATGCACAACGATTTCACCCCCTACTACGTGCGTGTGGGTGATCAGTGGACCAAGATCGACTACAGCCAGCACCCCGACACCTGGATGAAACCGCTGGTGCGCGGCGAGGAAACCGACCTGGTGGAGATCCCCGCCAACTGGTACCTGGACGACCTGCCACCGATGATGTTCATCAAGAAGTCGCCCAACAGCCACGGTTTCGTCAACCCGCGCCATTTGGAAGAAATGTGGCGCGACCAGTTCGACTGGGTGTACCGCGAACACGACTACGCCGTGGTCCCCATCACTATCCACCCCGACGTGTCCGGCCGTCCGCAAGTGCTGTTGATGCTCGAGCGGTTCATTGAGCACATGCAAGGCCATGCCGGCGTTCGCTTCGTGACCATGGACGAAATCGCCGACGACTTCATCAAACGTTCCCCCCGCCAGCGCTGACCTTTATCCCGCCGAGGATTGACCATGACTACGCCCGCCGCCGTTTTCGCACCCGAGCAGGTGCCCGCTGCCGAATGGAAGCCGCAGTACCTGACGTCAGGAGATGTCAAATACGCCACCTGGATCGCGTTCTTCGCCTGGGTGTTCGCGGTCTACGACTTCATCCTGTTCGGCACCCTGTTGCCGGTGATGGGTGAGCATTTCAGTTGGAACCAGGCCACCCAGGCCGAGATTGCCACGTGGGTGGCGCTGGGCGGCGCGGTGGTGGCCTTTGCCATCGGCCCGGTGGTGGATCGCCTGGGCCGCCGCAGCGGCATCATCTTCACCGTGACCGGCTCTGCACTGTGCTCGTTGCTGACGGCGTTCACCGCCGGTATGGGCAAGGGCGGCCTGATCGGCGTGCGTTCGGTGGCCGGGCTTGGCTACGCCGAGGAAGGTGTGAACGCGACCTACCTGACCGAAATCTATGCCGCGTCCACCGACCCGACACTGATCAAGCGCCGCGGTTTTATCTACAGCCTGGTGCAAAGCGGGTGGCCCGTCGGTGCCCTCATTGCCGCTGGCCTGACGGCGCTGCTGTTGCCCACCATCGGCTGGCAGGGTTGCTTCGTGTTCGCCGCCATCCCCGCGTTCGTGGTGGCGATCCTGGCGCGCAAGCTCAAGGAAAGCCCGCAGTTCCAGCTGCACCTGCGCATCGCTCAACTGCGCAAGGCAGGTGAAGAAGTCCAGGCGCAAGCCCTGGCCAAGGCCTACGGTATCGACTACCAGGAACACGCCAAGGCCGGCATCGGCGCGGCGTTCCGTGGCCAGGCGCTGCGCGCCACCCTGGTACTGAGCGTCGCCCTGCTGCTCAACTGGTCTGCCATCCAGGTGTTCAGCGTGCTGGGCACCTCGGTGATCGTCAGCGTGCACAACGTGTCGTTCCAGAATTCCTTGTGGATTCTGGTGCTGTCCAACCTGGTGGGCTTCTGCGGCTACCTGTTCCATGGTTGGCTGGGTGACCGTATCGGCCGACGCAACACCGTGGCCATGGGCTGGATGTGCGGCGGCGTGGCCTTCGCAGCCATGATCTACGGCCCCAGCGATCTGGTCACCGTGGTCACGCTGTACAGCGTTGGCCTGTTCTTCCTCAACGGCCCGTACTCGGCGTTGCTGTTCTTCATGAGCGAAAGCTTCCCCACCAGTATCCGTGCCACCGGTGGCGCCATCGTCCACGCCATGGGGCCCATCGGCGCCGTGGCAGCCGGCCTGGGCATCACTGGCGTGCTCACCAGCGGTGGCCAGTGGTACAGCGCGGCCATCTGGTTCGGTGCGGTGCCCTGCTTCCTGTCCGGGCTGGTGATGTTGGCAGCGCGCCACGTCAGCCCTGAAAGCGTCAAGTGATCGGAGTTCTCTATGATTGATGTCAATACTTCCCCCGTAGCCTTCATTACCGGCGCCGCCAGCGGCATCGGCCAGGCCCTGGCCGTCACCTACGCCCAACGCGGCGTGCGTGTGGTAGGTGGCTACTTTCCGGGAGACCCCCATGACCATCAGGACACCCTGAACCGCGTCGCCAGCGTCGGTGGTGAGTGCCTTATGCTGCCGTTGGATGTGACGTCCACCGAGTCCGTTGACGCTGCCGCGGCGCAGGCTGTCGAACGGTTCGGTCGCCTGGACTACGCCGTGGCCAACGCCGGGCTACTGCGCGCCGCGCCATTGCTGGAAATGACTGACGAGCGCTGGAACGAATTGCTCAACGTCGATCTCACCGGCGTGATGCGCACCTTCCGCGCGGCCTCGCGCTACCTGGGTGACGGCGGCGCCATGGTGGCCATCTCCTCCATCGCCGGCGGCGTCTACGGCTGGCAGGACCATGCCCATTACGCGGCGGCCAAGGCTGGCGTCCCAGGCCTGTGCCGGTCGCTGGCAGTGGAGCTGGCGCCGCGCGGCATTCGTTGCAACGCGCTGATCCCCGGTCTGATCGAAACCCCGCAGTCGCTGGACGCGAAAAACTCGCTCGGCCCCGAAGGGCTGGCCAAGGCCGCCCGCACCATCCCCCTGGGTCGCGTGGGGCGCGCCGATGAAGTGGCTGCCCTGGTGGCTTTCCTGACCTCGTCCGACGCCAGTTACCTGACCGGGCAAAGCATAGTCATCGACGGCGGCCTCACCGTTCGCTGGCCGGAGTAAGCCATGATGCAAGATACCCTTAGAACCCTGGCCCACCCGTTGGCTGGGCGCCGTGCAGTCATCACTGGCGCGGCCAGCGGGATCGGCGCCGCCATTGCCCACGCCTACGCCGAAGCCGGCGCCCGGCTGGTGCTGGCCGATCGCAATGGCCAGGCGTTGGAACGTGTCGCGGGCGGCTGCCGATCGCTGGGCGCGGAAGTGGTCGAGTGCGTCGCCGACGTGGGCACCCGCGCCGGCGCCCATGCGGGCGTCGATGCTTGCCTTGCCACCTTCGGCGGCATCGACATCCTGGTCAACAATGCCGGCATGCTCACCCAGGCGCGTTGCGTGGACCTGACCCAGGAGATGTGGGACGATATGCTGCGCGTCGACCTGACCAGTGTGTTCATCGCCAGCCAGCGCGCCCTGCCCGCCATGCTCGCTCAGCGCTGGGGGCGGATCATCAACGTCGCCTCGCAGCTGGGCATCAAGGGCGGTGCCGAACTGACCCACTACGCAGCCGCCAAGGCGGGGGTGATTGGCTTCACCAAGTCGTTGGCGCTGGAGGTGTCCAAGGACAACGTGCTGGTCAACGCCATCGCCCCCGGCCCCATCACCACTGCCCTGGTGGACGACCTGAGCCAGGACTGGAAGGCCGCGAAGGCCAAGGAGCTGCCTCTGGGCCGCTTCGGGCTGGCCGAAGAGGTGGCGCCCATTGCCGTGCTACTGGCCTCCGAGCCGGGCGGCAATCTGTTCGTGGGGCAGACACTGGGCCCCAACTCCGGCGACGTCATGCCCTGACCGGCCACCACAAAAGGCAAATTCCATGTGCGGACTCTGTGGCTTGCTGGGCGAAGACATTCATTGGAGCGATCCCTTGAGCGACGAGCTGCCGCGGCGTCGCGAACGCTTGCGGCGCATCGCCGCCATCAATCGTGTACTGGCACCGTTCCGGCTCAGCGTGTCTGACTTCCAGGGCACGGCCTATCTGCTGCACGGCGCCACCGGGCGCCAGGAACTGGCCAATGGCCTTGAGGATCTCTGGGCCAAGGCCCAGGCGATCCTTGGCCGACCATTGGACCCGCTGGACACGCGCGTACTGGACTATCTGGAGACCACCTCATGAGCCTGCCGCTGAATGTGATTACCGGTTTTCTGGGCAGCGGCAAGACCACCTTGCTCAAACGCCTGCTGACCGACCAGGCGTTGGGGGAAACCGTGGTATTGATCAATGAATTCGGAGAAATCGGCCTGGATCATCTGCTGGTCGAAGACATCGCCCCCGATGCGGTGCTGCTGCCCAACGGATGTGTGTGCTGCTCGGTACGCGGCGATCTGAAGGCGGCGTTGCTGCGGCTGGAGGAGCGCCGCCGGCTGGGGCAACTGCCCGCCTTCCGCCGCGTGTTGCTGGAAACCACCGGGCTGGCTGACCCGGCGCCCATCCTGGCCACCTTGGCCAAGGACAACCATCTGCGTGGCCACTACCACCTGGGGTTGATGATCACCGTGGTCGACGCCATGCACGCCAGCCTTCAGGAGCGCCTGCACCCCGAATGGCTGGCCCAGGTGGCGGCCGCCGATCGCCTGCTGATCAGCAAGGATGATCAAGTCGACACGCAGCTGCTGGCCCAGGTACGCGAGCGCCTGGCGCACCTGAACCCCGGCGCCGCGCAGCGGCTCGCGCGTACCGTGGGCGGTGGCGATGAACTGCTGTGGGGACAAGGCCTGGGCGGCGATGCCATTGGCGAAGAAGTGGCTCGCTGGCGGTTGTTCAAGCCGGTGGACAGCCAGCGGCACAGTCAGGCTCAGGTTTGCTGCCTGGAGTTCGAGGAGCCGCTGGACTGGATGACCTTCGGCGTATGGCTGTCCATGCTGCTAAGATGCCACGGCGAACGAATCCTGCGAGTCAAGGGCATCCTGGAAGTGATCAACAGCGAACAGCCAATCGTCATCCACGGCGTGCAGCACTGCCTGCATGCTCCCCTGCACCTGGCGGCCTGGCCGGCCGGGGCCCGCCGTTCGCGGCTGGTGTTTATCGTCCGCGACCTGGACACCGCCCTGCTCAAGCGGTCATTCGCCGCTTTTCTGCGTCAACCCGTGGTGGCAGCGGCATGAGCGAGCCCGTCACCCTCCGAGTTCTGGGTACCTCCGTGACCTTGCTGGAGTCGATTCGCCAGCGGGCGGAAGAAGAACTGGGCATCCGCATCGTCTACCAGATCCACGAGGTGCAACAGGCGCAGCGTATCGCGGTAATGCAACCCGACAGTTACGACCTCTACGATCAGTGGTTTCATAACGTTGATCTGGTGTGGCCAGCGCGCGCCATCCAGCCCATCGATACTCGCCGCCTGGCCTTATGGGAAGAAATCAACGATCTGCCCAAGCGCGGGCGCCTGAGCCCCGGCGATCGCCTGGCCACCGGCAGCCTGCCGTGTGACCGACTGTACGTTCAACACGATGGCAACTTGGGCAGCCGCCCCACTGACCTAATCAGCATGCTGCCGCTGACCCACAATGCGGACAGTTTCGCCTACCGCCCCGAGCGCCTGCCCAGTGGCCTGTCCACTGAAGACGAAAGCTGGGCGTGGCTGCTGGATGAAAAATGGTGCGGGCGCATTGCCTTGCAAAGCGATGCGTCCATTGGCGCGCTGGACGCCGCACTGGCCGTCCAGGCGGCAGGGCTGGCCCGCTTCGAGCACATTGGCAACCTTGAGCTGGAGGAAATAGACCAACTGGCTCGAATCCTGATCGACAAGCAGCGCCACGGTCACTTTTCCGCGTTCTGGTCCGACGGTCAGGAGGCCGGCGAGCTGATGCTGCAACCGCGAATCGATATTCAAAGCCTGTGGTCGCCGACGCTGATGCAATTGCACCGTGCAGGGGTGCAATACCGGCTGGCAGTGCCCAAGGAAGGCTATCGCGCCTGGTTTGGGGGGCTGTCACTGTCGCGCTGCGCCCAAGGTCGGGTCAAGGACGCTGCCTATGCCTACCTCAATTGGTGGCTGGCGGGTTGGCCGGGCGCGGTCATGGCGCGCCAGGGCTTCTATATCTCCAATCCGCTGCGTACCCGTGACCATCTGAGCCCTGCGGAATGGGACTATTGGTATGACGGCAAGCCCGCCCGTGAGGAGTTGATGGGCAGCGACGGCTTGCCGCTGATCGATGCCGGCGCCTGCCGTGAGGGTGGGTCATACGCCCAGCGCATGGGCCACATCAGCGTGTGGAACTCGGTGATGGATGAGCACAATTATCTGGTGCGGCGCTGGGCTGATTTCTTGCGCGCTGGCAAGCCGTGAACCGCGCACAAGCCCTCACAATGATCGGAAAAGGGCCAGGATTGAGTGGCTGGGCGTACATGCTAGCAAAGCGACTGGTCTAGCATGGCCGCCATCCAGTCCATGAACCCATGAGAGATTGCCATGCAGCTTTTCAGTCACAGCTTCGGTGAGGGACAAGTCATCCCCGGCCAATTTGCCTTCGCCGTTGCCAGCCCCGCCCAGCACATAGAACTGTCCTCAAACCGCAACCCTCACCTAGGGTGGGCCGAGGTTCCCGCAGGTACCCAATCGTTTGTGCTGGTGTGCCATGACCCGGACGTCCCCAGCTCCGGCACCGACGTCAACCAGGAGGGACGTGTGGTGCCCGCCTCGCTGCCGCGGGTGGAATTCTTCCATTGGCTGTTGCTGGACATTCCTGCCACCGCGAGGGAAATCACCGAAGGCTCGCACTGCTCTGCGGTGACGGCCCGCGGCAAGCCCGGGCCGCAAGCCCCCCAGGGGTTGCGCCACGGTATCAACGATTACACCGGGTGGTTTGCCGGCGACGAGCAGATGAAGGGTACCTACTTCGGCTACGACGGCCCCTGCCCACCCTGGAACGACACACTGATGCACCGTTACGTGTTCACCCTGTATGCCCTTGCCCGGCCGAGCCTGGATGTTGGTGGTGAGCTGAGCGGTGCCAACGTGCGCAACGCATTGGCCCAGGCACCGGTGCTGGCGCAAGCGAGCCTGACCGGCCTGTATACCTTGAATCCTGACGTGGGCTGAAGCCCGGGGCCTGCTTCGCGTGAATACCGCCATCGTCGATTTGCCGCGCCCCGACGCGGTCCCCGAATGGTCAACCCAGGCGCCGCCGTGGCAGTTGGCGCTGGCCCGTCCGGTGGCGCGTCACGGCGTGTGTGCCCTCGCCCAGCCTTGCCTGCGTCGTACGCAGCCCACCCCTGAGTTTCACTTCCAGGCCGCGTCCCTGCTACTGGTGGCATCCGGTGTATTGACCCTGGGCGGATCAGACCACGACCTGGTCATCGATAATGATCAGACCCTGGTGCTGGTGGAGCCCGACACCTGGGCCAATCTTCAGAAAACGCCGGGTGGGCTGCAACCTTGCTTTCGATCGGTGTTTCTGACATTCAGCCCAGGCCTTGTCGAGCAGTATCACCGCAACCGCCCCGTGCAACGCTCGGCGGTCCCTGATGCTGTGCGGCTGACGCCTCTGGACGCAGAATTGGCCACGACCCTGCGCTGGGTGTGCGCCAGCGTGCCCGATACCCTGATCAGCGACGAGCGATTGCGGTACCGCCTGCTGGACCTGCTGGCGGCATTGGATGAGCGCGGCGTGGGCTACGGCCGCCCTCGCCCAGCCGCCACGGCCACGCGCCTGCGCAGGCTGATCAGCGACAGCCCGGAGCACCCGTGGACGGCGCGGGAAGCGGGCCTCGCGCTGGCCATGAGCGAAGCGACGCTGCGCCGCCGCCTGGCCGCAGACCAGGTTCGCTTCGATGCGGTGCTGGTGGAGGTCCGCATGCATCACGGCTTGATGCTGTTGCAGACCACCGATTGGCCAATCGAGCAGGTCGCACAGGCCTGCGGCTATCGCTCACGAGCCCGGTTCGCGAGCCGTTTCCAGCAGCGTTTTGGCTATCTGCCGTCGACAGTGCGATGAGCGCATTACCGACGGCGCGGTTTCACGGCACGAAGCGGATGGATTTACGATGGGTGAAGGCCAGGTAGCTGTAATGCCCGTGGTATTCCCCCATGCCCGATGCTCCGACGCCGCCAAACGGCAGGTAGGGTGAGAACGCATGCAACATCACACCGTTGACCTGGGCATCGCCTGAAGGTATTTGCTCGATGATCGACCGCGCCCAATGCGGGTCGCGGGTAAACACATAGACCGCCAGCGGCTTGGGGTGGTGCTGGTTGATCAGCTCGACAGCCACCTGGGTGTCCTCAAATGCCAACACCGGCAGGATCGGCCCGAACAGCTCCTCGGCCATCAAGGCATCATCCCACTGCACATTGTCGACCACCGTGGCGCTGAACAGCCGCGCCTGAGCGTCGGATTGCCCCCCTACCAGCACTTCGCCACGGCTTTGATCCACCATCGCCTGCAGCCGTGCCACTTGCTGCGCGGTCACCAACTTGCCGGTGGCGCCCAGTTGCGGCAACTGCGCCTTGATCCGCTCCAGCAGTTTATGCAACAGCGCCGCCCGAATGCTGCGGTGGGCATACAGGTAGTCCGGCGCGATGCAGGTCTGGCCGCTGTTGATGAATTTACCGAACATGATCTGCTCGACCACCTGATCCAGGTCAGCGTCAGGTAACACGATCAACGGGCATTTGCCGCCCAGTTCCAACACCACTGGCGTCAGGTGCCGCGCGGCAGCTTCCATCACCACTTTGCCCACGTTGGGGCTGCCGGTGAAGAAGATGAAATCAAACGGCAGGCTCAGCAGGTGGGTATTTTCTTCCCTGCCACCTTGCACCACCGCGATGTACTGCGGCTCGAAGGCCTGGGTGATGATCGCCTCAAGCACCATCGAGGTATGCGGCGTGGTTTCCGAAGGCTTGAGGATGCAGGTGTTGCCGCCGATGATTGCACCGACGAGGGGCGTCAAGGTCAGGTTCACCGGGTAGTTGAACGGGCCGATGATGTACGTGACCCCGAACGGCTCCTGGACAATCTCGCAGGTGGAGGGCGCGATGATCTCCGCCGTGGGTACCTGTTGGGGCTTGACCCATTCATCCAGATGGGCCAAGGCGAAGTTGATCTCGTGAATAACCGCGCCGATTTCGGCCAGGTCGACGATTTCCCGTGTTTTGCCCAAGTCGGCGTCAAGCGCCGCGTACAGACCCTCGCGGTGATCCTCGATGGCCTGCTTGAGGCGGCGCAAGGCGTCCTTGCGAAAGTCGAGACTGCGGGTCTGGCGTGAGGCGAAGAACGCCTGTTGGCGCGCAAACAGCGCATCGATGGCAGTTGCGGGTAGATAGGTCATGCGGTGGATTCCTTTAAGCAATCAGAAAAGTTGCGCGATGCGGAAGCTCAATTGGCTTTGGGTCTTGAAGCCGTTATCAATACTGGTGTCGCGGCCCCACCCCAGGATCAGCTGGGTTTTGCTGGGCAGCATGTAGGCGGTGCCGATGGAATATTTGCTTTCACCGGGGCGGCCTTGGCTGACACCGTCGACGAACCGTTCGCCGCCCCACTGACGGGAGTAGGACGTACGCAGGTCCAGGCTGGGGGTGAGGTTGTAGCGGGCGATCACCTGCCCTTGATAGAGGGTTCGCTGCGACAGTGTGCTTTTCGTACTGCCGTAGCGATCGTTGTCTCCGAAATGCGTGCCATCGAACGCCGCATCCAGCGCCAACCGATCAGTGATCTGCTGGCTGAGACCGAGTTGGAGCGTGTACTTGTGGCGGTTTTCACCCAAGTTCAGCGCGTCATCCTTGTCGTAGTTGCCGGTGGGCAACGTAACCATGGGCGTGACGCCAAAATAGGTGCCCGAGGCCGGGTTGTTCACCAGCCACACCGTGTTGGCCAGGATCAGGTCGCCCAGGCCATTGCCAGTGCCCAAGTCGGCGCCGCCCTGCTTGCCATCGAGGTGGCCGAAGGGCAACAGGAACTGTGGATCGATGGTGTAGCCGCCCACGTCCATGAAGTGGATCATCCGCAGGGTGCCGACGTCCTGGCTCAGGTGGGTGCCGGCGCCGGTGCCCCGGCCGTGGGCATACGCGCTGTCGGCATGGCTGTGGTGGTAGTACAGCAGCGCCATGTTGGTGCCATCGGGCAGTGGCGTGTAGTCGCCACCGTCAATGTCCAAGGCCAGGCAGCTGGCAGGGATGGCCGGTATCACGCTGCTCAGCAGCAACGCTTGCACGTATTTGTTATTGGTTCGTGTCATGAGCATTTCCCTGGCACGACAGGCGCTTGCCGAGCCTGTCGGCCGTCGATGGACGGGTGGGTCAGAAGTGGTCGGCAACCAGCATCTTGGCCGCGTGCAAGGCCAGCGCCTGGGTAGGCGCGTTGGTGTTGCCGCTGGTGATGTTGGGCATGATCGAGGCGTCGATCACCCGCAGGTGTTCCACCCCTCTGACGCGCAGCCGCTCGTCCACCACCGCAGCCTCGTCGATGCCCATGCGGCAGGTGCCCACCGGGTGCCACATGGTGGTGGCCACGCGCTTGACCCACTCGCCGATCTGCGCGTCAGTCTGCACACTGCGCCCCGGCGACACTTCTTCATCAATCACCGGCTTGAGCGACTGCTGCTCCATGACCGCGCGCATGGCCTTCACCGACTCCACCGCCACGTGCAAGTCGAACTCATGGCCGATGAAGTTGGGGTTGATCAGCGGCATGGACGTGGGGTCCGAGTCGGCCAGGCGAATCCAGCCGCGGCTCTTGGGTTGCAGCACGACCAGTTCGAACGTCACCCCGGCACGGGAGCCGGTGGGGCTCAGGCCGTCCTGGGAAATGATCGGTACGTGATAGCACTGCACGGTAGGTTCGCCCTTGAAGTCCAGCGGGTCCCAATAAGACACGGTCTCGATGCCGTTGCCCGAGGCCGGACCGTCCTTGGTGAGGATATAGCGCACCCCGGCTTTCAGAGTGCCCAAGCCCTGGGCGACCTTTTGATAGCCCAGGTCGCCCTTGACGTAGGCACTGAGCGGAATGATGGGGTGGTCATGCAGGTTCTCGCCGACCCCAGGCGCGTCGACCTTGACAGGGATACCGAAATCATTGAGTTGAGCCCGCGGGCCAACGCCCGAGTGCATCAGGATCTTGGGGCTGTGCACGGCACCGGCGCTGAGTACCACGTGCCTGGCCTGAATCTCGTGCTTGCCGCCGCTGGTTTGCACTTCCACGCCCACGGCGCGGTTATCCTCGATCAATACGCGGGTGACCGTGCTCTTGGTCAGCAGGGTGACCCGGCCGCTGTCCAGGTGACGACGCAGGTGCGCTTCCACGGCGCTGCAACGGCGGCTGTTGTCGATGTTCGACTGCACGGGCGACACGCCGATTTGGCTGGCACCATTGTAATCGGGGTTGTAGGGCAGCCCATATTCCTGAAAGGCCTTGAGGCAGTGCTGGTTGAGGAGGTTGATGCCCTTGGGCAATTGCACCGCCAGCGTGCCGTTGATCCCGTGATGCTCGTTGTGAAAGCTGTCGTTCTTCTCCTGCTCGATGAACGCGCGCCACATGCCCTCGTACGACCATCCACCCTTCCCTGCGACGGCCTGCTCCCAGGCGTCGAAGTCGCGCTTTTGCCCGCGCACGTAGCACATGGCATTGACCGAGGTGCCGCCGCCCAGCACTTTGCCGGAGCGAAAACGCCGGGCGGTGCCATGCTGGTCCACGGTGCTGTCACGCCAAACGTGGCGGTCCTTGGCCAGGATGTTGCCAAATCCGGCAGGAATATGGATCAGGGGGTCGGCGTCCTTCCCGCCCGCCTCGATAATGGCGATACTGGCAGTAGTGTTTTCGGCCAAGTGCCCCGCCACTACGCAACCGGCGGCGCCACTGCCGATAATGAGCACGTCAAAGCTTTTATTTGTCATTTGTTTTTACCATCCACATCGACTTGCTGTTGAGTGCCCATTATTGGAGGCAGGCGGCGCGGACGGCAGAAGACGATGGTGGCAGCCAGACAGCGGTTTGCCCCGGGAAAACCGGTGGTTTGAGCCATGACTGTTCCAAAATTGAACAACAATGAATCACGGCGGTTCAGCCGGGAGGGGGGGCAGGGCACATGTACGCAGCGGTTGCAGACTTCGAGGCCTACGTGACCGACCTGCGCAAGGCCAAGGCAGCCATCATGCGGGGGGACGCGCCACACGCTACCACTATCGCCCCTACCCTCTTGCAGTCTTGGCAACGCAGTCACGCGCACGGTATACGCTGTGATGATCGCAGGCTGTTGGCCGCCAATTACCCGCTCTACGTGATCGATGACGCAGATCGTCAGCTGTCCACCGTGGCGGGCGAGGAAATCGATGCCATCTGGGATTCCTTCGGTGGAGAAAACTGGGCCGTGTACTGCACCAATGCCCAGGGGTTGATCACACGAGTGCGGCACGGCAGCAACCCATTGGCCCATGCGTTTGCCCTGCACGTGGGCCGGCGGCTGCAGGAGTCGGACCTGGGCACCACCGCCCCCGCGTGTGCCATCGCGCAAGGGCACGCAGTGACCTTGGTGGGTGCCGAGCACTATCTGGATGAATTCGGGGATTTCTTCTGTTGCGCGGTGCCGCTCTGGGGCCCGCTAGGGACATTGGTGGGGGTGCTAAACATCACCGGCAGCGAGGCATTCAAATCGCGCCTGGTGGAGCGCAAGCTGATGAGCGCTGCGGTGAAAATCGAAAACCGGCTGTTCCTTGAAGCTCACCAGCGCCACACGGTATTCAAGATCCACTACGACGCCGACTTCATCGATACACACCTGGCCGGGCTGATCGCAATCAATACGGCGGGCGATCTCCTGTCGGCCACCCGCAACGCCCGGGAAATGCTCGATGACCTGGACCCGTTTGCCAGGCGCTGTAACGTGAGGGAGTTGTTCCAGCAGGACCTGGCCGTGGTCACGGGCTACTGCCTGAAGTCCAGCCTGAACAATGGCATCGTGTTCTACACCAAAGTCTGTGGCGAGCACGCTGCGACAGCGCTGGCAGGCAATGCCTCGGTGCATGACGGCGGTTCACTGCAGGCCTTGTCCCAGGTACACATGCGCGAGACTCTGCGCAGCGTCGGCGGCAACATCAGCAAGGCAGCCAAGCTGTTGGGCGTATCGCGCAACACCCTGTATAGAGCCCTCGGCAAACCCTGAGCAGCCTCGCAGCCTGCATCAGCCCTGGGAAAGTATCGACGCCAGCAGGCCCGGGAACCGCTGATCGACGGCCTCGGTACGCAGTGAATTCAGGTACGCGGTGCCCATCCGCCGAGTCTGCACCAGACCGGCATCGCGAAGCACGCGGAAATGATGGGACATGCTGGACTTGGGACGCCCGCCGTCCAGGTCCCCGCAGGTTGCCTCGCAGCCATCAGCCAACGCGCGCACAATCTCCAGACGAACCGAATCGCTCAAGGCGTATAGCACACGCTCGAGGGTCAATTGGCTAGCGTCGGGGGGCGGGATATTTCTCATGGTGCAATCATAACAGGGCTTCCATTTATTACCATAGTTCGATTAGCATCGAACTAGCGAAATAGAATTCCTCTACTTCATTTTCCGATAGGAAGCCTTACTCATGAATATCTTCATCACCGGCGCCACGGGTTACATCGGGGGTTCACTGGCTGCGCGATTGCTCGGCAAGGGCCACGTGGTTCGCGGTCTGGTCCGTACCCAGGAAAAAGCACAGCAGCTACTCGAGCTGGGGATCGAGCCGATCCTGGGCGATCTCGACGATGCAGCCCTGCTCAAGCGTGCAGCAAGCGAAGCAGATGCCGTGATCAACGCTGCAGACAGCGACCACCGTGGCGCCATCACCGCCCTGCTCGACGCCCTGGAAGGCAGCGGCAAGGCGTTCATCCACACCAGCGGTGCCGGCAAGATGGCCGATGACGCGGCCGGTGCGTTCTGCACCGACGTGATTTATGACGAATACACGCCGTATTCACCTTTGCCGGAACGGGTCAGCCGCCACGCGCTGGATGTGTCGATCCAGGACAGCGCCACCCGCGGGATCCGCGCCATGGTGGTCTGCCCGGCACTGATCTACGGCCACGGCCTGGGGCTGGCCCGGGACAGCGTGCAACTGCCCATGCTGCTCAAGTATGCCAAGGCGCACGGCACGGTCGGCATGGTCGGCGATGGCAAGAACGTCTGGTCGAACGTACACCTGGAGGACCTGCTGGACCTGTATGAGCTGGCCTTGGAAAAGGGGCCTGCGGGAGCGTTCTTTTTCGGCGAAAACGGCGAAGCCTCCTTTGAACAGATGGGCGCCGCCATTGCCCGGCGTTTCAACCTGCCAGGGCCGTCAACCTGGGACCAGGACCAGGCTACCCGGGAACTGGGCAGCTACCTCGCGGTGAAATCACTGGGGGTCAACAGCCGAGTGCGCGCCACCCGGGCACGTGCCGAGCTGAACTGGGCGCCGGTCCATGGCTCCGTACTGCAGTGGATTGAACGCGAGATGTGACGCCGCGGGCGCCACGGCCGGGGGGGTGCTACTGCAGCCGCCCGGCTTCGCCCAGCTCGATCAGGGTGTCAATCAGGCAGCGCACCTTGGGGCGCAGGTGCGCCGTCTTCGGCCACAGGGCATAGACCGTCAGCGGCTCGGGCTCGTAGTCGTCCAGAACACTGACCAGCCTACCCGATTGCAGGTGCTCGCGGACCACGCACAGTGGCATTTGGCACAGGCCAAGCCCCGCTAACGCGACATCGATCATGGCTTGGCCATCACCAATCTGATGCGTGGCCGGTGGCACCATCCGCCGCGGCTCCCCTTCGTCTGTCACGCGCCAGCCCAATGGCTGGCCGCGGCGAAAAGTAACCACGCAAGCATGCTCATGCACTTGATTCAGCGTCTGCGGCACGCCGCGCGCCTGCAAGTAGGCCGGCGCCGCGCAAATGATCAGACGCTGGCGCGTCAACGGCCGGGCGATCAGGCCTTGCTGGTTGCCCGGGTCGCCGAAGCGGATCACCAGGTCCACCCCCTCCTCCACGGGGTCGATCAGGTGGTCATTGAACGTGAGGGTGAATGACAGCCCCGGAAAACGCTGACCCAGCTCCATCATCACCGGCAGGACCAACTGACGTCCCAAGGCCACCGGCATGTCGACCCGTAGCTGCCCGGAGGGTTCGTGCGCCTTGGACATCAGGCAGTTTTCCACGTCGCGGATTTCGTCCAGGGCGCCGCTGCAGGCGGCCAGGTAAGCCTCGCCGTCAGCGGTCAGGGACAGCTTGCGGGTGGTGCGATGAAACAGCATCACGCCCAGGCGCTGTTCGAGCCGGGCAATGGTCTTGCCCACTGCGGACTTGGAGACATTCAGGCGCTCCGCAGCCTCGGTAAAACTGATGGAACGGGCTGTGGTGACGAAGGTATGGATACCGTTGAAATTTTCAGGGATGGACATGGGTAAGACTCATTGGAAACCTGAGGGCTACAGTTTGAGGATTTTCAGCGTGTTTATCGATCGCGATATCTACTCTAGCATTGCCCACCTTTCTTACCTACACCCTTTTATTTGTCGAGCCCATGAAACTCATCAAGAAACGCCCCCTCGTGCTGACCCTTGCGCTGATCACCGCCGCCACCGGCGGATATCACCTGCTGGGGTCGCAACCCGACAACCTTGCCGCGGCCACTGAAGCGGGCAGCCAGGCCACCCACCCTGAGGTGGACGTCGCCAGCCCTATTGCTGCCGCCATCAACGAATACCAGACCTACTCCGGCAAGATCCAAGCCATCGATGACGTTGATGTGCGCCCGCTGGTGTCGGGTGCCATCACTGGCGTGCACTTCAAGGATGGCGCCCAGGTCAAGCGCGGTGATCCGTTGTTCACCATCGATACGCGCCTGTACCAGGCGGCAGTCGACCAGGCCATGGCCGACGTGGCCGCCGCCAGTGCCCGCAACGCCTACGCCCATACCGACGCGGCGCGCGCCAGGCGCCTGCTGGGCCAGAACGCTATTGCCCAGCGCGACCTGGACGCCGCCACGCAACTGGAGCAGACCACCGCAGCCGAGCTCAAGGGTGCGCAGGCACGCTTGCAGACCGCCCAGGTGAATCTGGATTACTGCCATGTAGTGGCCCCGGTCAGTGGCCGTGTCTCGCGTGCCGAGTTGACGCTGGGCAACGTGGTGGCGGCCGGCGCCAGTGCTCCCGTGCTGACCCGCATCGTGTCGATCTCGCCTATCTACGCCAACTTCGAAGTGGACGAGCAGACTTATGTGCGCTTCCTGGGCCAGCCCCACGCGCAACCGGTGAAGGTGGCGCTGGGGCTGGCCAATGAGGCCGCGTTCAGCCGCCAGGGGGTCGTCGACTCCATCGACAACCAACTCAATGGCAACTCCGGCACCATTCGCGTGCGCGCGCGCTTCGACAACCCACAAGGTTTGCTGGTGCCTGGCATGTATGCCCACGTGAAGGTCAGCGCCGGCCAGCGCCGCGACGCCCTGCTGGTCAATGACGCCGCAGTGGGCACCGATCAGGATCGCAAGTACGTGATGGTGGTCGATGGCCAGGGCCGCGTGCACTACCGCGAAGTCAAACTGGGCGACCTGTATGACGGCCTGCGCATCGTCGACAGTGGGCTGACCGCCCAGGACCACATCATCGTCGACGGCATGCAGCGCGTGCACGCAGACGATGATGTCACCGCGCGTGTCGTGGCCATGGACACCCGACCTGGCGAGCTGGCAGCCCACCGCTAGCACACCGCCCCCAAAGACTGATCTGTTCACATCCGATGCGGCATGCACTGCGCGTCGCCGCTCCCCCTATTACCGAAGAAAACCTTGCGATGAAGTTCTCCCGTTTTTTCATCGATCGCCCCATTTTCGCAGCCGTGCTATCGGTCGTGATCCTGTTGATGGGTGTGATCGCAGCGTTCAAGCTGCCCATTGCCGAGTACCCGGAAGTGGTACCGCCACAAGTGCTGGTACACGCCGAGTTCCCTGGCGCCAACCCCAAGGTCATTGCCGAGACCGTCGCCGCCCCCATTGAAGAAAAGATCAATGGGGTGGAAAAGATGCTCTACATGCAGTCCCAGGCCAACAGCGACGGGCAGATGACCACCACGGTCACGTTCCAGTTGGGCATGGACCCCAACCTGGCCCAGCAACTGGTGCAAAACCGTGTATCCCAGGCCCTGCCGCGCTTGCCCGAGGCCGTGCAGAAGCTGGGCGTGACCACGATCAAGGCCAACAGCACCATGACCCTGGCCGTGACCCTGTACTCGCCCAATGACCAATACGACGTGGACTACCTGCACAACTACGGGCTGATCCACATTCGCGATCGCCTGGCACGTATCCAGGGCGTGGGCGATGTACAGCTCAAGGGCGGTGGCGATTACTCCATGCGCGTTTGGCTCGACCCGCGCAAACTGGCCGAACGGCAACTGTCGGCCACCGACGTGGTCAGCGCCATTCAGGCACAGAACGCCCAGGTATCGGCCGGCATGGTCGGTGCCACGCCCAGCGCCCCCGACGTCAAGATGCAGCTGGACATCAACGTCAAGGGCCGCCTGCAGACCCCCGAAGAGTTCGAGGCCATCGTGGTCAAGACCAACCCCGACGGCGGTGTAACCTACCTGCGTGACGTGGCTCGCGTGGCCCTTGGCGCGGCGGATTACACACAAAGCACGCACCTGAACACCAAGACCTCGATGACCATCTGGGTGTTTCAGCAGCCAGGCGCCAATGCCTTGCAGATTGCCGATGACGTGCGCCGCGAGATGGCGGACATCGGCAAGGACATGCCCAAAGGCGTGAGCTACGGTTTCAACTACGACCCGACCCGGTTCGTGGTGGCCAGCATTGAGGCGGTCGTCCACACCCTGCTCGAAGCCATCGCCCTGGTGGTGCTGGTGGTGATCCTGTTCCTGCAGAACTGGCGCGCCTCGTTGATCCCTCTGCTGGCGGTGCCGGTGGCCATTGTCGGCACCTTCTCGCTGATGCTCGCCTTCGGCTTCTCGATCAACGCGTTATCGCTGTTCGGCATGGTGCTGGCCATCGGCATTGTCGTTGACGATGCCATCGTTGTGGTCGAGAACGTCGAGCGTAACCTTGAACACGGCTTGAGCCCCAGGGAAGCCACCTACAAGGCCATGGACGAGGTCAGCGGCCCGATCATCGCTATCTGCCTGACGCTGGTCGCGGTGTTTGTACCATTGGCGTTCATGTCCGGGCTGACCGGTCAGTTCTACCAGCAGTTCGCGATGACCATCGCGATTTCGACCATCATCTCCGCCTTCAACTCCCTGACCCTGTCCCCTGCCCTGTCCGCGCTGCTGCTGCGCAGCCCGCACGCGCCCAAGGACCGTCTGACGCGCGGGATGGATCTGGTATTTGGCCGTTTCTTCGCTGCCTTCAACCGCCTGTTCAACCGTGGTTCGACGGCCTACGGCAATGGCGTGGGGCGCACCCTCAAGCACAAGGGCGCGATGATGATCTGCTATGCGCTGTTGCTGGGCCTAGCAGTGTTCATGGGCGATACCGTACCAGGCGGCTTTGTGCCTGCGCAGGACAAGCAATACCTGATCGCGGTCGCTCAGTTGCCCAGTGGCGCGACCTTGGCGCGCTCCGATGAAGTGTCCCAGGAAATGGGGCGCATGGCCCTCAAGGAGCCGGGTGTCGGCTTCACCGTGTCCCACGCAGGCCTGTCGATCAACGGCTTCACCTCCTCGTCCAGTTCGGTGGTGATGTTCCTGCCACTGACCGCTTTCGACGAGCGTTACGGCCACGGCGCCGACTTGAGCGCCGACACCATCGCTACCTCGTTGAACAAGAAGTTTACCGCAATCAAGGACGCCAAAATCACCGTGTTCTCGCCCCCGCCGGTATTGGGGCTGGGCACCCTTGGCGGCTTCAAACTGCAGTTGGAGGACCGCGGCGCCCTGGGCTACCAGGCCCTGCATGACGCCACCGAGGCGTTCATCGCGGCGGCAGCCAAAGCGCCGGAACTGACGCCGCTGTTCAGCAGCTACGACATCAACATTCCGCAACTGGATGTGGAAGTGGATCGGGTCAAGGCGCAGCAATTGGGCGTACCGGTCAACGAAGTGTTCGACACGTTGCAGATCTACCTGGGCTCGTTGTACGTCAACGACATCAACCGCTTCGGCCGCGTCTATCAGGTGCGGGTACAGGCTGACGCACACTACCGCGCTTTCGCCCAGGACATCGGCCAGTTGAAGGCGCGTAGCCGTACCGGCGAAATGGTGCCCCTGGACGCCTTGTTGCACGTCAAGCCTACCTACGGCCCGGAAATGGTGGTGCGCTACAACGGCTTCACCGCCGCCGACCTTAACGGCGGCCCGGCCCCGGGTTACTCCAACAACCAGGCGCAGGCAGCCATCGAGCGGATCGCCAAGGAAACCCTGCCACCGGGCATCAAATTCGAGTGGACGGACCTGGCGTACCAACAACAACTGGCCGGCAACGCCGCGATGATGGTGTTCCCGATCTGCGTGCTGCTGGTGTTCCTGGTACTCGCTGCCCAGTACGAAAGCCTGTCGCTACCCCTGGCGGTGATCATGATCGTACCCATGAGCCTGCTTTCGGCGTTGCTGGGCGTCTGGTTGACCCATGGCGACAACAACATCTTCACCCAGATCGGGCTGGTGGTGCTGGTGGGACTGTCGGCGAAAAACGCCATCCTGATCGTCGAGTTCGCCCGCGAACTGGAAATGCAGGGCCGCAGTATCACCGATGCCGCCATCGAGGCCAGCCGTCTGCGGCTGCGCCCCATCCTGATGACCTCCATGGCCTTCATCATGGGCGTGGTGCCCATGGTGATCGCGCACGGGGCGGGCTCGGAAATGCGCCACGCCATCGGGGTGAGTGTGTTCTTCGGCATGCTGGGGGTGACCGTGTTCGCCTTGATGCTGACTCCTTTGTTCTACGTGCTGCTGCGCAAGTTGTCCGGCAGCAAACCGCTACGCGCCGAGCACATGCGTGTCGCTGATATCGAGGCCTGATTTCCCATGAACCTTTCTGCAATCAAACACTGGGCCAGCGTGTCGCTGGCCACTTCGGCGCTGGTCTCGCTGTCGGCTTGCCACTCGCTGGCACCCGATTACAGCGTGCCCGCCGACACCACCCCGGCGCAGTTCAAGGAGCAGAGCCTGGCGGCCCTGCCCGGCTGGAAAACCGCGCAACCGGTGGACCAGCTTCCACGCGGCCAGTGGTGGAAAGCCTTTGCCGACGCCACGCTTGACGACCTGGAAACCCAGGCGCTGGCCGCCAACCAGGGCTTGAAGCAGGCGATGGCCCGCGTTCAGGAATCACGCGCCTATTATCAAGGCGTTGAGGCCAGGCGGCTGCCGAGCGTAGGTGCAGGCTTCGGCCCATCGCGCGAACTTGATTCGCAATCCTCGACCAACGCACCGCAACCGGCGACAACCTACTGGCGTGCGCAAATGAACGTCGCCTACGAGGCTGACCTGTTCGGCCGCGTCAGCGATGCCATCAAGGCCTCGGGCGCCGAAGCCCAGCAGCAAGCCGCCCTGTATCAGTCGGTGCTGCTGGCCCTGCAAGCAGATGTGGCCGTCAATTACTACCAGATCAGAAGCCTGGACGCCCAGATCAAGGTCTACAACGATACGCTCACGCTGCGCCAGGACGCCCTCGCCTTTGCCCGCAACCGTGCCGAAAGTGGGCAGGACAGTGACCTGGACATGATGCGTGCGCAGACGGAACTGGCCAACACCCAGGCCCAATCGCTGGCGCTGATCCGTGAGCGGGCGACCAGCGAGCACAGTCTGGCCGTGTTGCTGGGCCAGGCGCCTGCGTCGTTCACCTTTGCAGCCCAACCGATCGAACCGCTGACCTTGCGGGTACCGGTGGGCATGCCCTCGGCCCTGCTCGAACGGCGTCCCGACATTGCTGCCGCCGAGCGCGCGATGGCGGCGGCCAATGCTCGCATCGGCGTGGCGAAGGCAGCGTATTTTCCCTCCTTGACGCTGACGGGCAGCGCCGGCTACGAGGGCAATACCTTGGGCAAGTTGTTCGAAGGGGGCAGCAAGGCGTGGCTGCTCGGCCCATTGACCGGGACCATGGTGAACATGCCGCTGTTTGACGGTGGCAAGCGCAAGGCCGACTTGAAGCACGCCCGGGCGGCCTATCAGGAACAAGTGGCCCACTATCGCCAGACCGTGCTGGATGCGATGCGCGAAGTGGAGGACAACCTGGCCAGCGTGCGGCTGCTGCAACAGCAGGCGCAGGTGCAAACCGTGGCCGTCACGGCCTCACGGGGCGCGAGCCGTATCACCCAGGCGCAATATCATGAGGGCGCCCGCGACTACCTCAGCGTACTGGACGCCGACCGCAGCACCCTGCAAGCCGAACGCAACCTGGCCGCGTTGTATGGCGAGCAGTCCATGGCCACCGTGCGGTTGATCCGCGCGCTGGGTGGGGGCTGGGACGCCACGGCCACCACCCCTTAGGCCAGACGGCCTTTTCGGCGTGCGATTGTCTCGCGCGCCGAAACGGTCAATGTCGGTGGCCTGCATTTATCTCACGCACTCGTTCTATCAAGCTGGAACCTGTCCACCCCCTGGGTGATCTTGTTGACCGCTTGCCTGAGATACTCATGAAACCATCCCTCCTGTGCCTCACCCTCGCTACCCTGTCCTTGGGCAGCGCTTTCGCCCACGCTTCGCCTGCACCCACCAAACCCGTGATCAGTCTGGCGGCGGCAAAAGCTGCAGTGGCCGCCACTGCCAGGTTGCCGCAGGCCAACAAAGCGCCCTTCGTGATCAGCGTGGTCGATGACGGCGGTCATTTGATCTACCTGGAACGTGCCGATGGCGTACCCAGCAGCATGGTTGAAGCGTCGATCCTCAAGGCGCGTGGGGCTGCTGGCTACGGCGTAAGTACCAAGGTGCTCGAACAGAACGCCGTACAGGGCCACCCCGGTTTCCTCGACTTGCCAGCCAGCCTGCCCATGGAGGGCGGCGTGCCGGTGCGCATCGACGGCCAACTGATTGGCGCCGTGGGCGTGGCCGGCGGCGTATCCTCGGATGATGGCGCATTTGCCGAAAAAACCGCCGCAGCTCTGGCCTCGGGCGGCTGATCCGCGCAGGCAACGACTGTCACGTGGGAGCGGGCTCTGCCCACGAACGTACGCCACGGTAAGCCGGAAGTCCGCGTTGCCTTCTTCGCGGGTAGAACCCGCTCCCACAGAGACTGTGCGAGCACTGCCTATTTCCAGTGAGCCTCAGGGTCGCGGACTGGCGGCGCCTGAACTCAATCGAATTACCTCGCCGGTCAGTGCCTGTACCAGCCGGGCGGCTTGCTGAACGGCAACGGGTCGATGGTCTCGCGACAGTTGATCGCTGACTTGGGACAGCGATTCGCCGGTGCGCAGCACCTCCGCCCGCATGATGTCGGCAGCGCCCGCCACCATGGGGTTGGCCACCGTAATTCGATAGACCAGCCCTGCTCCTGCGGGGCTTGTAGCAGGCCGCATCACCGGCTGCACCTGCAACGACATGGCGGCTGGGCCTGCGCTGTCGACGTAAGATTGCGCGTGGTCCAGTTCCAGCAGCAACACCACGCCTGGGCAGTGGCTTGTCAGCCACTCACCGAGGTGTGCAGCCTGCCCATCGAGCGCATCTACCACCCAGAGGTCAACCCCTTCAAGTTGCGTGGACACCGCCTGGGTGGCTATCCCATGGGTCACCACGCCCGGCACTGCCAGCCTCAACCACTCCACCGCTGCGGCGACTGCCGTATCGCGGCGATCGTGGATGGTTACTTCAGCGCCACTCTGGGCCAGGGCGATACACATCGCAAACCCCACTCCGTCAGAGGCGCCGGTAACCACGGTTCGCTTTCCGATCAAACTTTGCACACTGCCTCCCATTATTTCCATAAACAAAAAAGTGGAAATCATAGTTCAGGCAACAGCCTAGACTGAATCACCAAGCACATTCGATGCGTTTCAATTAAAGTGTAAAAACACTACGGCTGCAGTTCAATTAATTTGCCAGACACAACACTTTTTTGCGTTGGACGAGCGCACAAAGTTAAATAGCCATTTGCTATGATTGCGCGCTCTACTTCCTCAATCAGCGCAGAGAATTATCATGCGGAAAATTCTTTCTTCCCTGTTGTTGAGCGTCGCTGCAATGAGCGGCGCACAAGGGGCCGACTTGTCCGGGGCATTGGGTACTACGGGTCAAGGCGGCGTCACCGCCCGCGCGGCGCTGGGATTCAATTGGGACAAGACATGGCTGCAGAGCTCGACCGGCCTGCTGACCGGTTACTGGGACCTGGGTTATACCTACTGGCAAGCCGGTGATCACGCCGGTGGCCGGCATTCGCTGTCGTTCTCGCCAGTGTTCGTGTATGAATTCGGCAACGGCCCCACCAAGCCTTTCATTGAAGCAGGCGTAGGCGTTTCGATGTTTACGGGCGCCAGTGCCGGTGATCAACAGTTTGGTTCGGCGTTCAACTTCGAGGACCGCCTGGGCGCCGGCCTGAAGTTTGCCGATGGGGAAAAGGTGGGCGTGCGAGTGATCCATTACTCCAACGCCAGTATTCAGCAGCCTAACGACGGGATTGAATCCTACTCGCTGTTCTACAGCCACCCGCTGTAATCACCGGCGCGCAACGCGCCCCATGGCCTCGACACCCTCGGGGCCACGGCAGCCGACGTCATCCCCGGTCATGAGCGCGGGGTATGGCACCGAAGGGCCACGGCCGTGACGACGTCACCATGACCGGTCTGCTGCCCATCCGAGATGCCCACACTGTCCCCTCCCAGTTCGACCACCTGATTCTGTGCCTGGTGCAGCACATCATCGGGGGACGCGCCCTGGACCTGAAACAGCTTCAACATTTCACAGTTCTGCGCTTGGGCAGGGGTAATCAGTTCCACTTTCGCCCCTGCCTCGGTCAATGGAGTCGTGCAGCCGACAAGGCACGCCAACGAGGCGACGATAACCAAAGGGGTTGTACGCATTAGAGGGCTTCCTTGAAAAGACGAAGAAACAGATTCGGGCAATAGGCAGCCCTGCGATACCAAGCTTACAACAGGTGAACCCACGCGCGTTGTTGCGTGTTCACGAACACTTCATTACCTGAATCACGGCAAATGTTACTAGATGTGTATGAGACACTTTGCCGCAGTCAAGACGATTGAGCGTTTCATGAATACATTGCAAAACATGCGCACCTTTGTGGCAGTGGTTGAATGCGGCACTTTCAGCGGCGCCGCCCGCACCCTTCGCGTTGGCGTGGGGACGGTGTCGCGCAACATTGCGCAGCTCGAGGCCCGCCTGAATGCCCGGTTGCTGCACCGCACCACACGACAGTTGGTGGTCACCGAGACCGGCAAGCGGTATCTGCAACGCTGCGAGCACATTATCGCCCAGATGAGCGAGGCCGAGCGCGAAGCCAAAGGCGTAAACGCACCGCTGGCAGGCAGTCTGCGTGTCCACTCCATGGTCGGTGTGGGTGGGCATTTCCTGATACCGGCGATTGCCCATCTGCGCCAGCTACACCCGCAGGTCAGCTTCGAGCTGACCATGGGCAACCGGATACCGCACTTCGTGGAGGAAGGCGTTGATGTGGCCATCGTGCTAGCCGATCATCTGCCCGATTCAGGCAACGTGTGCCAACGCCTGGGGGAAACCTTCAATGTCCTGTGTGCCTCACCCGGCTACATTGATACCCATGGCGAACCCCGGGTACCTACCCAAGTGCTGGAGCATCAATGCCTGCAGCTCACTGGCCCGACGACGGAATTGCGACAATGGTGCTTCGAGAGCACCGACGGCGTAGAGCGGATCACACCCAATACGGGAGGCTTCGAAGTCGACGCCAGCGATACGATGATCAGTGCGCTGGAAGCTGGCATGGGCATCGGCATGCTGCCCATATTTGCCGCGCAACCAGCGATTGATCGCGGCACACTGGTCCGTGTACTGCCCAAGTACCGCCTGCAGAGCTTGTCGGTCTACGCCATCTATGCCAGCCGCCGCTACCTGGACGTGCGCGTCAAGACCTTGATCGACTGCCTGCGAGCGCTGGTTTCATCCCCCCTGGGTGATGCTGCGCCCAACGCGGCGGCCGTCTGCTGAACTCAGAAATCATCCTGCACCTTGCCCTCCTTCACCTTGAATTCGCGGTTCTGCAGATAGGCGTTGCGCACGAAGATGTACTTGTCGCCGTTGATCAGCTTCTCTGCCGGCAATAACTGCGCACGGGTATCGACCATATTGGCGGCGAACAGGCTGTTGCGCAGCGACATGTCGTCCATGTACGGGTACGGCTGGGTGTAGGCGTCCGGAACTCTGGCAACGCCGTCGCGCACAGTGCTAGGCCCCAGCAGTGGCAGCATGACGAATGGACCGCTGGGCACGCCCCACTTGCCAAGCGTCAAACCGAAGTCCTCGTCGTTGCGTTGCAGCCCCATGCGCGTGCCGACGTCGAACAGGCCGCCCACCCCCAGTGTTGTGTTGAGCAGCAATCGCGCGGTGTCTACCCCTGCCGCACTCGGCTTGGCTTGCAGCAGGTCGTTGGCCAGGTTGCCGACATCACCCAGGTTCTGGAAAAAATGGTGGATACCGTCTTGAACAAACTGTGGGGTGACGAATTGATAGCCTTTCACGAATGGTTTGAAGGCGTAGGTATCGACGGTATCGTTGAAGCGGAAAATCCCGCGGTTGACGCCCTCCCACGGGTCCTGCTCGGCGGCCTGGGCAACCCAGGGGGCCAGCATGGCGCTGGCCAGCAGGCAGGCCTTGGTCAGTTGGTCGATCGCCTTCTTGCTGCGTGAGTGCATGCAAAGTTACTCCTGTTACAAAGGTACCGGCGCCTTTCAGGCGCCGCCATTGAAACCACCTTGACGCCATGGAAGCGCAGGCGGTGCTTAGAATTGGGACTGGACCTGCAAGCCGACGACCAGGGCATTGTCCACCTGCCGCACGCCATCGGGGTTCTTGATGAACTGCAGGTTGGGCATGATATTCAGCCACCGGGTGGCCTGAATCCCATAGTTGAGCTCCGTGGCATATTCAGTGTGCTGCTCAGGTACGTAGCCGGCATCGTCGTAGCTCAAGCCACTCTGGTCGTTGGCAGTCCTGGCATTGCGCAAGAACCGCGAGCTGGCATGGATGCGCGCAATACCGAACCCCAGAGTGTCCAAGGGCCGGGCGTTGAACGGGCCTTTGTACACCAGGGCCACTTTCTGATAGCTATCGACCGGTGTAGTGGCCTTATCCTGGAAGGTGGCGCTGGCCGACAGCGTAAGCCCACGGGAGGTATCGCCCCCCACGGACGTCAGTTGTTGCTTGCCGATCAACCAAAATCCATGCCGACTGCTGTCGCTGCGGTAGTCATTGCCGCTCAGCACAGCCACCTGGTTGGCTTCGTCCTTGTAGACGTCGGTGCCGTTGGCCGAACTGTGGTAGTAGCCCAGACGATACTCGCCAGGCAAACGGTTGACCTGGGGCGTCCACACCAACTCCACCGGTACCAATGTGCCGGTGGTACCCGAGCCATTGAGTTTGAAACCGTTGTCGTTATCCAGGTCGGAGGGGTTGATATTGAAGGCGCCGATCTGAGCGTAAATATCCTGGTTCAGCCGCACACGTACCCGGGCAGCCCATTGGCCGATGGGAGAGTTGTAGATGCTGTCCACATAGTTGCCCGGCTGCGACCCGCAAAAGGCCAGGCTCTGGAATTGGCAGTCCTCCACGGCAAAATCATCGCTGACCGAGAAACGCCCCGCCTTAAGGTTGATCCGGTCATCGAACCAGCCTTTGCTGAACCACAGTTCACTGAGCCGGGTCACGCTGCCGCGCCCCTGGATCTGCTGGGTCGAGCTCATGCCGGTAGCCCGCGGGTCACTGATCTTGTCGTTGATGTTATCGCCATTGCGGTTGGTCAACGAGATGGCGAACGCCGCATCGCTCCAGCCCATCAGCTTCTGCAGATCGATGGTGGCGCCCAGGTTGAACTGATCGGCGTAACGGGTCACCTTGTCATGCTTCTGGTAGCCCCCGTGCACATTGGAGGCTGACTCGCCGGTATACCCCATCTGGATGTCGATGCCCTGATTCAGCCATTGTGTGCGCAAGCCACCCCAGTCGCCGGTCATCCAGGGCGAGTCGACCGCGAAGGCATCCGCAGCCTGTGCGGCGACAGCCCAACTGGACGCCGCACACAAGGTGAGCACCGTGATGAGAGTATTACGCCGCCGTTGCGGGGCCGGTAAAAAATAAGGCATGGCTACGTCCTTTTTCGATGATCATCTGATGCCCATCCTGGCGATGGGCATCTGCTTCAAGGCTTAACGCAAGAACTTCACGTCCGATGGCGAAGCGATGTTGAGCTTCTGCACGGTGGCGCCGATTTTTCCGCTCTGCGGGTCACGCGCCATGACCACCAACTGATTACTTTTCTGGTTGGCCACCACCACGAAGTTACCGTCAGGGTCGAAGGTGAACTCCCGCGGTTCAACGCCTTCCACCGAGCGACGCTGAACCTCCTGCAAGGTACCGCTGGTTGCGTCCACGCTAAACACCAGCAACTCACTCGCCTGGCCACGGTTGGTCACATAAAGGAATTTTCCATCGGCGGAAAAATGCAGTGCAGCACCGGCCTTGTGTGCGGCGTCACCGCCCTTGGCCAGTTCGATCAATTGCTTGCGCACCAGGTTGCCGGCCTTGACATCGAACACCACCACCGCCCCGCTCATTTCCAGAGTCAGGTAAGCATGGCGGCCATCGGCGGCGAACAACAAATGGCGCGGTCCACTGCCTGGCGGCAGTGCGACCGAGGCCGGTGATGCAGGCGTCAGCGGATGGGTCACGTTGCTGGCGTCGTAGTTGTAAATGAACACCTTGTCAGCGCCCAGGTCCTGGACATACACGAAGTTGCCATCCGGGCTGGAAACCACGGAGTGCACATGGCTGCTGGCCTGACGCTGGGGGTTTACCTTGGACGCCGCATGAGCCTGTTGCTCTACCACCGGGCTCAGGACCCCATCACTGCCAACACTGACCACCGCCAGGCTGCCGCCGGGTACCGGTTGCACGGCGTAGTTGGCGATAAACAAGTGATGCTCGCCCTTGGCCAGGCTGGAGAACGTCGGCTCCTCGCCGTCGGTTGGCACCTGGTTGATCGGCAACAGTTCGTGAGTAAAAGGGTCGATTCGGAACGAACTGACCTTGCCCACCACGTCTGGGCCACCAGGGCCATTTTCATTCACGGCATACAGGTATTTTTGCCCTGCGCTGATAGTGAGCCAGGATGGGTTTTCGCTGATGGCCACTTGTTGGGGGCTTGCGTCAATCTGGCCTGTGGCACTGTCGAAGGCATAGCGATAAATGCCTTTGCTGCCTGTATCCGTATAAGTACCGACCAAGAGATCAAACATTGACGACGCACTGGCTCCCGACGAAAGTACACTTGCGCCCCCGGCAACGAGCAAGGGCACGAAAAAACGCTTCATAATAATTATATCCTCGACATGACGACAGCAAAGTAAACCGGCAGAACACTTTAACCCTAAGTGCGACAACCTGGCACTTTCAGCTTCCGATATTTCTTGCTAGCGCCCGCATTCTACGAGACGTTGCCGCAGGATTTTATTACGTATTGCGGAAAACAATGTTTCTCAGTACCCCACTAAAGTGCGTGCACGATTGTTGCGCCTGGCGCAACTAGGCATTCCCAAAACCACCGTGGCACCTTGGCAATCGGCATGCTAACTTCCGCAACTTTATTCGATCCGCCATGACTCAATACTTGAGTGGTTTTGCCTGCCCACTTGGTCCTCCTTCGCTCAACCCTGCACAGCCGTGCACGGCACTTGAAAAGCCCCCATGAATCGAAATGAACTCAGAAAATCCGACATCAATTTGATGGTCATTTTCGAAGCGCTCATGCAAGAACAAAACGTGACGCGAGTCGCAGAAAAGCTGCACCTGGGCCAGCCCACCGTCAGCACCGCGCTGGGGCGGTTGCGAACGCTGTTCAATGACCCATTGTTTGTACGCGTGGGCCACCGTATGGAACCCACGCGACGCGCCGAGGAAATCATCCGCCACCTATCCCCTGCCCTGGATGCAATGGCCACGGCGCTAAGCCTGGCGCACCAGTTCAACCCACGGGAAAGCCGCCTGACCTTCAAGATCGGCCTTTCCGATGACGTTGAATTCGCCTTGCTGCCACCCTTTTTGGCGGCACTGCGCGAAGAGGCACCCAACGTGATCGTGATCATCCAGCATGCGGACTATTGGCGCATTCCGGATCTGCTCGCCTCTGGCGATATTACCGTTGGCATCAGCGAAACCCGCGAACTGCCAGCCAACGCCAAGCGCAAATTGCTGCGGCGTATCGAGCCGCGCATCCTGCGGGCCGACAACGCCATTGGCCCGCTGACCCTGGAGCAATTCTGCGCCCGCCCGCACGTCCAGGTGTCCTACACGGCGAACATTCACGGCATCGTGGATGAGTGCCTGGCCCGGATTGGCCGCGACCGCAAAGTGGTGCTGTCCATTCCGCAGTTCAGCTCGCTGCCGGCGGCCCTCAACGGTACCGACCTGCTGGCGAGCTGCCCGGATTACGCGGCGAAGGCGCTGCTGGGCTGGGGCAATTTGCGCGATGAGCCCTGCCCCTTCGACGTTCCACCCCTTGAGCTGTCGATGGTCTGGTTGAGTTTGACCGACAACGACCCGGCCGAGCGCTGGCTGCGCACCCGGCTGGAGCAGCACATGGGTAACCTGGCGGGCACAGTTGCGCCATAGCCGAGTGTTCACGGCGCGCTGCCCAAGGTGTTGAAGTCGCGCAGTTTGGCTGGCTGATGGGGGTCACCAATCAACAGCTGGCCACGGCGATAGGCCGGGTTGACGATGCTTTTCCACGGCTCGAACGTGTCATAACGCAGCCCCGCCAGGTCCGACCAGGTATGGATGAAGCGCGAGGTGGTCCACTCCCGATGCAACGCGTCGTGCAGATCCAGCGGGGTGTCCTCTTTCCAACTGGGCGAACGCCATACAAGGAACGGCACGGTGTACATCGGCCGGGTCGGCGCCTCCTCATTACGGCCCAGCATGCGCGGCGCCACCGGGTCGTACACCGACTCCCCGTGATCGGACAGGTAAGCCAGGAAGCCGTGGGGGTTGGAGCGCTTGAAGCGATTGATCAACGAGCTGACCACGTGATCGTTGTAGTACACGGCATTGTCGTAGTCGTTGTACTTGCGCAGCGCCTTGTCGGTGACATAACGAGGTACCTCGGCACTGTCCTGGAAGCGCGCGAAGTTCTTGGGGAACCGATAACGGTAATCCATGTGAGTACCCAACAGGTGCACGACGATGAGTTTGCGCGGTGCGCTGTCCTTGAGCACTTGGCTAAACGGCTCCAGCACATCTTCGTCGTACTGGCTGGTGGAGTTCTGGTCCCTGTTGTTGTTCAGGTAGACCTGCTCATCCGCCTGTTTGGAGAAGGTAGTCAACATGGTGTTGCGCTGGGTCATGGTCTGCTGGTTGGTGATCCAGAAGGTCTTGTAGCCAGCCTGCTTCATTACGCTGATCAAGGACGGGGTGCTGAGGTACAGATCGGGGTGCTTCTGATCGGCAAAGGTCAGCACCTGCTGAAGCACCTCGATGGTGTAGGGTCGCGGTGCCACCACCTGGTCAAACACGTCGAGTTCGGGGCGCAAGGCGTCCAGTTGCGGCGTGGTCTGGCGAGGGTAACCGTACAGGCTCATGCGCTGGCGGTCCGTTGATTCGCCGATGACCAACACCAACGTCGCTGGCTGGCCGGCATGGGCATCCACCAGGTGCTGCAGCGGCGCGATGGCTTTCCAATTCTGGAACATGCTGGCCATGTCGGCCAACTGCTGGCGATATTGAGCGTACCCGATCACCATCTGCCAAGGTGCTGCCGATTGCAGGTTCTGCTCGAACTTGCCGATGCGCATGTCGAGGTCGCCACGCTTGCGGAACTCGTGAATGGCCGAATAGCCGACCGAGACGAAGGCGATGAGCAGACACAATGCACCTTTGGCAGCGCCCGAAATCCTGACGGGACGCACCCGTAGCCACAATCCCAGCGCGATGACGGTGTAAGCGATCAGCGCCCCAAGCTTTGACCAGGAAAAATACTGGGAAATGTACTCGCTGGACTCGCTCATGTTCGAATCGAACATGATGAAGATTGCGCTCTGCGAGAACTCCTGACCGTAGATCAGGAAGTACGCCAGTGCCGTCAGCGAGCATGCCCAGAGCACCAACCCGGTGAACCCGGTGATGCTGCGCGTCCAGCGCGGAAACAGCAATGGCGGAATCAGCCACAGCAGGCTTGCCAGTGACGCTTGCCAGAAGCCCGACAGGCCGGCGACTCCGGAATGAAAGATAAAGAGTTGCAATGGACCGGAAAAGTACCAGAAAAACAAGTACATACGGGCAAGAGAGCAGGCATTGGAGCGAATCCGGACACGGGGGGTGCCGGTAGCGGGAATGTCGTGTGCGCCCTCGCGGGGCAATGGCTTAGTCAACGCGGGCAACCTGCGATTCTAAAGTAAAGGGAAGGCTTGGGGATTGGTCGATTAGCCGCTCAATGAGTTGCCGGCAGATGGCGTGCACCGTCGCCTGGGGCAGGCGCGCATCCACCTCCACCACTCGCGCGCCTGCAAAGGTCAATGCGGCGGTGGCCGCCACCTTGCGCTCGATCAGCGCCAGATCATGGTCGGGCTTGCGCAGCCAGGCGGTGCGCGCATCCACGTTCAAGCGGATCACCAGGGTAGGCGGGATCTGCGCCATCTCGGTGTAAAGCTCACGTTCGCACCTGGCCAGCCAAGGGGTCAGCCAACCGCTGGCGCGGGCGGCTGATAGCCCGGGCCCGTCATTGAGCCCGGCGATCTGTGCCTGGGGATAGCGGTCACAGATCACCAGAGACCCACTCTCGCGCAGCGCCAGCATGGCCAGGAAACGACGCATGCGCAGCCTGGCGAACCCATAGATGACGGCAGCCGTGAAGGGGCCAGGGATACGCTCGCCGGGTGTACGGGCGCGCTTGGCCTTGGCGCCCAGATAACGCTCCAGGACGGGCCCCAGCACTGGCCACCCCCGAATCCTGAGCCCAAGCGCTCCGGACCCCAAACCCAGATAGGCATATTGGCTGTTGGGGATCACTGAGCACAGGTACTGGGCCGTGCTGGTCTTCCCGGCCCCGTCGGGGCCGATGATTGCCACCAACGGTGCCAGACGCCTGACGGCGCACCCGTCAGCCATCACGCGCCACGCCGCGAAGACAAGTGCGCATCGATAGCCTGCTTGGCCCGGGCAATCACCTCCTCCAAAGGCTGGGTACTGTCCAGGTCGATAATCGGACTACCTTGGTATTCAAGCTGCGGTACCAGAGCAATCTTGGTCGCCAGGGACGCATAGCGATGGTCGGGCTTGCGCTTGTACGCCGTTTCCAGATCCACGTTGAGACGAATCACCACGTCGGGGCGATAGCTGACCATGTAGCAGTACAACAGCCGCTCGCAACGGGCCAACAAACGCACCAATGCGTTGCGATGGGGGACGTCACTGAGGCCTGGCCCATCGATTTTCATCTTCGACACGGCAATTTGCGGGAAGCGGTCGGCGATCACCGCCACCCCCTGGCGCCGCAGTGCCATCATCTTCTGGTAACGCCGCCAGCGCCGCACGGACAGCAGGAAAATGGCAATCGCCGCCAACGTGCTCGGTGCCTTGGGCGGCCGCTGGATGGTTTCGCCCACTGTCGGCGTTTCTGGAGTATTGCGAGCAATAAGCCGCTTGAGTGTGCCCCCCACCAGCGGCAGTTTCACCAGCTTCTCGCCCAGGGCCTTGGATTGAATGCCCAAGTGGCAACTTTCAGTCGTTCCGGATTCGCGCATCCACGCCATAATGGCGTCGGACACCGTAGTCTTGCCCGCGCCGTCACAGCCCACGAAGGCAATGACCGGCGCAAGCGCGTTTTCATTGGCTAGCGTCACTTCAGCGCCCTCCCATGCCTTGGTTCAAAACCGGATGCGCCGCATCGGTCTGCTGCGCCCTCACGGTGGTGAACTGCCCGTCTACCAGTTCCACCACTTTGTCGGCTACCTCGATCAGGCGAGGCCGATGCGAGACGGCGATGATGGTAATGTCGGGCGTCAGGGCCTTGAGAGTTGCACATATATCAGCTTCCGATTCCGCGTCCAGGGCGCTGGTGGCTTCATCCAGAATCAGCAGGCTGGGACGGTGGGCCAACGCCCGGGCAATGATGATGCGTTGACGTTGCCCTCCGGACAACTGACCACCCCGCTCGCCCACCCGCGTGTGCACACCGTGCTCCAGTGCCTGGACAAACTCCCACGCGCCGGCCTGGCGCAAGGCATGCTCGGCATCGGCTTCGGTCAGGGACGGTTCACCCAGCGTCACGTTGGCCAGAACGCTGTCATGCAACAGCAATGTTTCCTGGGTCACGTAGCCAATCATCCGGCGCCAGCCATGACGCTGCAGATCGGCCAATGCCTGGCCGTCCACGCTGATGCGGCCACGCTGGGCAACCAACAAGGCGCACAACAAGTCCAGCACCGTGGTCTTGCCCGTACCCGATGGCCCGATCAACGTAGTCATGCTGCCCACCTGGAAACTCACGCTGGCGTCCTCCAGGATGCGCCGGCCGCCGTAGGTGAACGACACCTGGTCGAACGCAATTTCGCGAGTCAGCGTGGGCTGATGGTCGCCGCCCGGCGGCTCGCGCTGTGCCTGGGCTTCTTCCACCGCTTCGCGCAGGGCCCAGAACGCGCTTTCCTGGCCGACCATGCGGTGGTAACGCTGCTGCGCCTTGTGCATCAGGCCCAGCACACGCACCACCATGAAAATAAGCACCATCACCGACGACATCGGCAGCTTCCACACCACCAGCCCGGCGTACAGACCGCCTGCGGCCAGCAACGCCAGCAGCGGTTCCTGCAGGGCTCGCAGTGTCTCGCGGCTGGTGACTTCCTTCTCCATGGCCGAATTGAGCTCCGCCGCCTGGCTGCGCAGCAGCGAATCGGCGATATCCTCCCGGGCCATGGCCTTGAGCGGCTTGACCGAACCCAAGGTGTCGCTGAGGTTGATCAGCAGTTCGCGCATCAGCCCGGTCTGGCTCTTGCCCGCCTTGCGCGAGGTTTTCACCAGGCCGCGCAGGGCTAGCAGAATACCCAGGCCCAGGGCGATACACACCAGCGCGGCCTGCCAGGACACGACAAAGGCGATGATGCCGTAGGCGATGGCCTGGATCGTCAGTGCCACCATGTTGGCGGCGTGCTCGTAGGCCGTCGATGCACGGAAGGCCTCGGTGGCCACGGCATTGGCTAACGCACCTCCCGGCTGGCGCAGGTAATGTTCCCAGCGGCTGCCGAGGGTGGCGTTGATCAGGTCGACACGCAAGTCGGTGGCAACGTGCGCCACGGTATAGCCGACCTGGCGGTTGGCAAGCAGTATCAACAGGCTGGTCAAGGACATGCCGGCCACGATAATGATCAGCAATACCGTGATGGTGGGTTCTAGCCCCACGCTGTGCAGCACGGCAGCGACGTGGCTGGCCACCATGCTGGTGTGCCCGCTGTCACCCAGCATCACCGACACCAGCGGCAGCATGGTGGTCAGGCTCACACCCTCCACCACGCCTGCCACCACCAGACTGAGCAGCATCAGTATCGTGCGCAGCGGGTAGGACTTGCCAAATGCAAGGATGATTCTCATGGCGCCGGCTCCAGGATGTCGCTGTCCATCAGGGCCGCGAAGGCGGCGACGATGGCATCGATTTCCTCATCCGAATGAGCTGCACTGACGCTGCAACGCACCAGGGTAATGCCCGAAGGGGCCGCAGGCGGCAGCACCAGATTGACGTATACGCCTTGCTCGATCAGCGCTCGCCAAAAACGCACGCCTTGTTCGCGCGTACCGATCATGACGGGTACCACTGGGCTGGCGTGGGGGCCTACGCGGTAGCCCAGCGCAGCCAGGCCGTCATACAGACGATGGGCGTTTTGCCACAGTTTGTCGCGCAGTTCGGGGGATTGGGCAATGGTCTGCAATGCCGAACGTACCGAGGCGATGGCCGAAGGCGACGGCGAGGCGGTGAAGATGTACGGACGACTGGCGTAGCGCAGTACGTCCATGCCACGGTCATTGCCCACCGCGAAGCCGCCGATGGCCGCCAGGCTCTTGCTGAAGGTGCCCAGAATGATATCTACATCCTGCTCCACTCCCAAGGCCTGGGCCAGCCCGCGGCCGGTCTCGCCCAGCACGCCAAAGGAGTGCGCCTCGTCGAGCAGCAAGTACCCGCCCAGGCGCCGCTTGATCGCGACGATGTCCTGCAGCGGCGCCACATCCCCGAGCATGCTGTAGATGCCTTCGACGATGATCAAGGCATCCTTGGCGCGCTCGCCCAGGCGCTGCATGCGCCGTTCCAGGTCGGCCGCATCGTTGTGGCGAAAGCGAATGATCTGCGCGCCGCCCAGCGCGCAGGCATCGTAGATGCTGGCGTGGCAGTCGGCATCGAGCAGCACCACCGCCTTGGGGGTCGCCAAGGCACTGATGGCACCCAGGTTGGCGACATAGCCCGTGGAAAACACGATGGCCGAGGGCCGGTCGAAGAACGCTGCCAATTCCTGCTCCAGCGCCAGGTGTGCACCGTAGCTGCCGTTGGCCATGCGCGACCCCGTGGTACCGGTGCCCTGCTCCACCAGCGCCGCCTGCGCCGCAGCAATCGCCTGGGCATCAAACGTCAGCCCCAGGTAATTGTTGGTCCCGGCCAGGATCACGCGGTGGTTGCCGATTCGCCCCTGGGTGGCGGAGTGGATGCCATCGATGCAGGTACCGAAGGGGTTGAGGCCGCCATCCTGGAACGCCAGGCGCTCCTCGGCCAGCCGGGAGAAGCCGTCATACAAGCCCATCATGCTTCTCCAGGTAGGTCATCAGTGCATCAGTAAGGTCGGTGGGCGTGCTTACATCGATCAGGATATTGATCGGGATCGACAGGTCGAATTGGTCTTCCAGCATCATCAGCAGGTCCATGATCTTGATGGACTCCAGGCCCAGGTCTTCGATCAGGTTGCTATGCGGGCCTACCGGCCGTTGCTTGTCGGCGGCCAGGCCGCGCAGGCATTCCAGGATGTAGTCGGTGACGACTTCGCGCTTCAACATAAATTGAGTCTGATTTCTGTATGAAAGTGTGATCAGAACAACCGCTCACGCAGCGCACGCTCCAACTCGATGGCCGGGTACCAACCCAGATGCCGTGAGATGGTGCGATTGCTGGATGACCAGTCGGGATGGACAAGTTCGTTGACCTTGCTGGGGGTCAGCATGGGTTCGCCCCCTACCAGGCGATGCCAGGCCAGGTTCAACTGCGACAGGCGCCTGAGTAACCCCGTGGGGATATTCACAAGGCGCACCGGCCCGCCGCGGATCTGCGCACCCATGGCAACCAGCTGCTTCCAGCTGTAGCCATCCCTGGCACCATCATTGATTTCGTAGCGCGCCCCATGGACGATGTCTGCGTCCAACCAGCGCAAGGTCGCGGCCGCAAGGTCGTCCACATGCAGAAACGACAGCTGGGCATCCGCGCGCCCAAGCCGCGGCAGCCAACCGCGAAGGAGCGTGGACAGTAGTGGCTGCAGCTCGCGGTCGCCCGGACCGTAGACGGCCGTAGGCCGGAAGATGCTGATCGGCATGCCGCCGGCGACCTCAATCGCCGCCAGCTCGGCATCGAACTTGGACTCCGCGTACCAGGACAGCCGTGGATACCGGGCCGCCAACGAGGAAAACAGCAGCAACCGTCCACAGCCTGCCACTTTGGCGGCGCGCACCAGGCGCACCGTGCCCTCGACGTTGCAGCGCTGGAACACCTCGCGATTGCGGCCGCGCACCTGACCGGCACAATGGATCACGGCGCCAGCGCCATGGACCAGCTGGGCCAGCGACGCCTTGTCCTCCAGCGAGCCCTGGACCCACGTCACCCCTTCCTGCCGTGCCGCCGGCCGACGCGTGAGCGCGCGCACGGCGATCCCGTGCTCCAGCAACGTTTGCAGAATGCGCCGGCCGATGAAACCGGTTGCGCCGGTAATGGCCACCGTCCAGGTCATCAGGCGATGGCCACGGTCGGCAGCGCCAGGGCATCAAGCATGCTCAAGTAGCGACGCTTGGCCTCGGCACGCGCCGGCTTGCCGGAGGAGGTACGCGGAATGCTCTGCGGTGGCACCAGTTGGATGTCGACACTGACCCCGAACTCACTCTGGATACGCCCGGACAGGGAGCGCACCAGGTGTTCGCGTGAGGCTGGGGACGTCACGCGACACTGGATTTGCATGACCACCACGGGCTCATCATCGCGCGCGGTGACGAAGGCAATTGCATCGCCTGGGCGAACATCGGGCTCGCCTTCAGCCACGTGTTCAATGTCCTGCGGCCAGATATTGCGGCCACGGATAATGATCAGGTCCTTCTTGCGGCCGGTGACATGCAGGTCGCCGTCAAGCAAATAGCCCAGGTCCCCGGTATCCAGCCATTGGCCAGCCTGCAGGTGCGACTCAGGGTCCCGGAAGTAGCCACTCATCAAGCTTGGCCCGGCAATCAAGATCTGCCCTACCTCCCGCTCGGCCAACGCCTTGCCTTGGGCATTGCGAATGTCGATGCGGTGACCGGGGAGTGCCGGGCCACAATTGACGAAGGTGCTCACGGCCCGGGTCTGGGCCGTGGCAGGTACGGCCTGACCGCGGCGCTCGAGCACATCGCGGTCGATCACGTCGGCACGCAGGCCACGGCTCGCGTCGGCGAAGCTGACCGCCAGGGTGCTCTCGGCCAAGCCAAAGCATGGCATGAAGGTATCCGTGCCAAAGCCGACGGCGGCGAAGCGCTCGGCAAATTGCGTCAGCGCTTCAAAGGGCACCGGTTCGGCGCCCACACCAGCAACACGCCAGCTGGTCAGGTCCAGCTCGGCAAGGTCCTTGTCATTGCAACGTCGCAGGCACAGGTTGTAGCCAAATGGCGGCGCCACCGACACCGTACCGCGATTACGACTGATCAGCTTCAACCACTGCAGCGGACGCATGGCGAAGTCCTGGGTACGCAGATAGTCGACAGACAGCTGGGTGGCCACCGGCGTCAGCACGAAGCCCACCAGGCCCATGTCGTGATAGAACGGCAACCAGGACACGCAACGGTCGCCCTCGCGCAACCGGATACCGTCGCGGCTGATGACCTGCAGATTGGCCATGACGGCGCGCTGGGTAATCACCACGCCGCGTGGAAAGCGTGTGCTGCCCGAGGTGTATTGAAGGTAAGCAATATCATCGGGCTGGGGCGCCTGCAGTTCCACTTCGGCCTCAGGCAGGGCGTCAATATCGGCGCCGCTGAGCAGCGACATCGGCGGCAGCCCGACGGCGGCCTCTCGCACCAGGGGCAGCCAGTCCTCGCCGCCGCAAACGGCCGCCGGGCTGCAACTGCTCAACAGGCCGCGCAGTTTCTCGACATAGGACGCGTGCTGGCCCACGCCCATGGGAATGGGCAACGGCACCGGGATCAAACCGGCGTACTGGCAGGCGAAGAACACCTCGACAAAGGTGGCGCTGGTGTCGGCAATCAACGCCACACGGTCACCCCGCACCAAGCCCAGGCCGCGCAGACGGCGCGCACCCATCAGGGCACGACGCTTCAACATGCGGTATTCGAATGAACTGACCAATTGACTGCGTCGGTCATAGAAGTTCATGCCGGCATTACTGGTCGCGGCATAATCCAGCGCTTCCACCAAACTGGCGAAATCGGCATGACGCATGGGAATTGAATGAATCGAGCTTGTTTCTGACATATACAGCACAGCCATTAGATGTGAACCTTCTGCCTGATCGCGTGACGGCGAATTCACCAACACTATTTCATGTGGCCGATGCACTTTTCAGGCGAAAATAGACAGGAAACAGCGCAACGCGCCGCACCAGCCAGCGTTGTTGCCTGCGCAGTTTTAAAGTTCGGGTTGAATCGAATTCGGCACGAAGATTAACAGCAGTGGTTTCCTGAACAAGTATTCATTTATCAGATACCCGCCATCTGAAACAGCGATGGTGATTTGATGTACAAACTTCGTAAATAACGGTTTCATTTACGCCGCATTGACGGCGGCGTCGCCCGTGTCTGGTTGATGCCCTCTCGAAGTTTGTTGAATTAGGTCAGTCATGATTTCCATAGAACAGGTCAGCGACAAGGCTGGTTTGAAAGCCTTCATTTCCCTGCCCTCTCGTCTGTATGCGGATGATCCGCACTGGGTTGCACCACTGTACGTGGAACGGGTCGAGCACCTCTCCGAGAAGAACCCGGCCTCCGACCATGTGCGCTGGCAGGCCTGGATCGCCCGGCGCGGCGATACCGTGGTGGGTCGAATCACGGCTCAGGTAGATTCGCTGCATCGTGAACTGCACGGTAGCGACACGGGCCATTTCGGCATGCTCGAGGCAATCGACGACGAAGCAGTGTTCGGCATGCTGACCCATGCAGCTGAAACCTGGCTGCGCCAGCAAGGTGCCCGCCGCATCACGGGGCCGTTCGGTTTGAACATCAATCAGGAAAGCGGGCTGTTGGTCGAAGGTTTTGACACCCCGCCCTCAGCGTTGATGGACCACGGCAAACCTTACTATGCCGCCCGTCTCCAACAGCAAGGTTATGCCAAGGGCATGGACCTGCTGGCTTACTGGATGCGGCGCACCGACCTGTCCTTCACCCCTGCCCTGACGTCGTTGATGGACCGCATGCGCGGCCGAGTCACCGTGCGGCAACTGGACCGCAAGCACTTCGCCCAGGAGATGCAGGTGCTTCGCGAGGTGTTCAATGACGCCTGGCAGAACAATTGGGGGTTTGTGCCTTTCACCGAACGTGAATTCGATGAGATGGGCGCGCAACTGAAGTTCCTGGTCCCGGACGACATGATCCACATTGCCGAGGTCGACGGCCAACCTTGTGCCTTTATCGTCGCGCTGCCCAATATCAATGAGGCCATCGCCGACCTTAATGGCAGCCTGCTGCCGCTGGGTTGGGCCAAGCTGTTGTGGCGCCTCAAGGTCAGCGGCGTACGTACCGCAAGGGTGCCGCTGATGGGCGTGCGCCAGCAATACCAGTTCAGCCGACTGGGACCGATCATCGCCCTGCTGCTGATCGAAGCGCTGAAGATTCCCTTCGAAAAGCGTGACATCGAAGCGTTGGAAATGTCCTGGATTCTGGAATCCAACACCGGCATGCAGGCCATCCTGGAGCGCATTGGTGCCGATCCCTACAAACGGTACCGCCTGTATGAAAAAACCATCTGAGCCACCGCGCTTCGACGCGCTGGTACTGGGCGCCGATCGCCACGGCGACGATCCGGTCGCAGCGCTGGGGGCGGCTGGCTGCAAGGCGCTGACCCCGATCGCTGGGCAGCCTATGCTGCACCGAGTGTTGGGCGCGCTGGACGACAGCACTTTGGTTGGCCAGGTGACACTGATCGGGCCGGCGCTGCCCTTGCTCGAACAGGACGCGCATGTGCGCTCACTGATCCTCAGTGAACGCGTGAGTTTCCTGGAGCCGCAAGCCACGCCGGCGACCAGCGTCTGCCATGGCCTGGCCAAGCGCCATCACCGGCCGTTACTGGTGACAACGGCTGACCACGCCCTGCTGCGCGGCGATATCGTCAATTACTTCCTTGAACAGGCCGCCACGCTGGAATGTGACGTGGCAGTGGCCGTGACGCCCTTGCCGGTCGTGTTGCAACGCTTCCCAGGCACTGCCAGGACAGCCATTCGGCTCAAAGGCGGCCCGTATTGCGGGAGCAACCTGTTCGCCTTCCTGACACCCGAGGGGGCCAGGGTCGCAGAGTACTGGAAAGGCATGGAAGAGGCTCGCAAGCGGCCCCGCCATGTGATAGCACGCGCGCTGGGACCGTTGGCGACGGTCCGCTACCTGTTGGGTGAATTGACGCTGGAACACGCATTGGCACAGCTCTCCCGCGCATTGGGCGTAAGGGTCGGCGCCGTGACAATGCCCTTTGCCGAGGCGGCGGTAGACGTGGACTCTGCCAACGATTTTGCCCTCGTCGAACAGACGTTACGCGAAGTGGCCGAGCACTACACAGCGCCTGCTGCCTGAACGACTGCCCCCCTATTTCCAATTACCCTGCACGGCTGATGCCGCGTTGAAGGCTTGCGGTACATGCTTATAATCGAACGCTACATCATGGCGGAAGTCCGACGGCCAGTGACGATGATGGTCGGCTTCCTGACTTTCATCTTCGCCAGTTATTCCGCCGAGCGTTACCTCACCGAAGCAGCCAATGGCACGCTGGCCCTGGGCGTGGTCTTCGACATTGTGTTCTACAAAGTCCTGATCGCCCTGGAGATGCTGCTGCCTGTCGGGCTGTACGCGTCGGTCGCCATCGCCCTGGGCAGGTTGTACAACGATTCGGAAATCACGGCCATCCTGGCCTCGGGTGCCAGCCCGTTGCGCATTTACCGCGCCATCCTGATCATCGCCCTGCCCTTGGCGCTGGCGGTGGCGGCGCTGTCCTTCTACGGTCGGCCGTGGGCCTACCTGCAGACTTACCAGCTGGAACAGCAATCGCGCTCGGACCTGGACGTGAGCCACCTGCAGGCCCAGCGCTTCAACCTCAACGATGACAACGGCCGGATGATTCTGGCCCAGCACATCGACCCGGACACCAATCAATTGACCGACGCGCTGATCTACGACCCCAGCGAAGGCAAGAGCCGGGTGTTGCGCGCCCAGGTCGCGACCATCACCGACCCCGACCCCACCGCCCCGGTGCTGACCTTGCGGCAAGGTACCAGTTACACCTTGGAGCATCGCGGCACCAAGGACAGCACCTTGAACTACCAACAGTTGCTGCTGCACCTCAAACCCGTGGAGCCGACCGAGGAGTCTAAACGCAAATCCACCCCTAGCGCCGTGCTGGCCATGTCGGCACTGCCGCAGGACAAGGCCGAACTGCAATGGCGCGAAAGCCGCGGGCTGAACGCGATTCTCATGGCCCTGCTGGCCGTGCCACTGAGCCGGACGGCTCCGCGCAAGGGACGCTTCTCTACCCTGCTGCCCATCGCGATCCTGTTCACGGTGATCTTCTACGGCGGCAACCTGTGCCGCACACTGGTGGCCAATACCGCACTGCCGCTGACGCCGGGCTTGTGGCTGGTCCCTTTGCTGATGCTGGTTGGGCTGGGTACCCTGATCGCCCGTGACCTGCGCTTGCTGGCAAGGTTCACGCGATGAGCACCTGGACCCGCTACCTGATCAGAAACGTGTTCGTCGGCTTTGCGGCGGCCGCAGCGCTGCTCATTCCACTGTTCACTACCTTCGACCTGATCAACGAACTCGATGATGTAAGCCCCGGCGGCTACCGCTGGACCCAGGCCGTGACCGTGGTGTTGATGACCCTGCCGCGTCGCCTGATCGACCTGGGTCCGTTCATCGCCCTGTTGGGCGGCATCGTTGGCCTGGGCCAACTGGCCGTCAGCCAGGAACTCACCGCCTTGCGCGCGGCCGGCGTGTCCATCGTGCGCATCGCCCTGGCGGCGGTGATCGCGGGTAGCCTGCTGACTGCAAGCCTGGCAGCCCTGGATGAATGGGTGGCGTCACCCCTGCAACAACGTGGCCTGCAGATGCGCAGCGCCGCCATCACCAGTTCCGATGAAGCCGTCAATGCCAAGGGCACCCTGTGGGCCAGGCGCGGCAACGAGGTCGCCCGGATCGACAGCCTGGGGGCGCACAACCGGCCCATGGGTATCGAGATATTTCGCTACAACCCCGACAACACGCTGGCCAGCTACGTCCATGCGGACACGGCCACCGTGCTCCAGGCGGGGACGTGGACACTCAACCACGTCAACGTCAAGCAATGGAACAACGGTGAGGAAACCGTGCACACGCAAGACAGCCTGCCATGGACATCGATCTTCTCCAGCGTCCATCTCAAGGAACTGACCTTGCCCAGCGACAGCTTTTCCATCAAGCAATTGAGCCGCTATATCCATTTTCTCAAGGCTACCGACCAGCCCGCTGACCAGTACAGCATCGCCCTGTGGCAGAAGTTCGGCCGGCCCATTCTGACCTTGGCGATGATCCTGCTGGCCGTGCCTTTCACCTTCGTGCAACAGCGCTCGCCCGGGCTGGGTAGCCGCTTGGCGGTGGGCGCCATCGTGGGGCTGCTGACCTATGTGGGCAACCAGATCATCGTCAACCTGGGGTTGCTGTTTACCCTGAACCCGCTCCTGACCACCCTGCTGCCACCACTGCTCATCCTCGGCGTGGCAATGGTGCTGGTCCATCGTTTCGATCGACACGCTTGACCCATCCCATGACCATGAACCTACCTTCGATTACTCGGCCCATACGCATCGGCATTTTGATCAACCCTCTCAGTGGTGCTGTGCGTCAGCGACTGGTGCCGCTGTGCCGCCTGGTCTACCGGCTGCCGCGGGCGCGCGTCGCCCAGGCACGCAACCCGCTGGAGATCGAAGCCGCCATTGCCTCCTGGGGGCTGTTGGAAGATGACCTGCTGGTGGTGGTTGGCGGCGACGGCACCTTGCAGGCGGCCTTGACCTGCCTGCTCAAGACCGCAGACACCCCGGTGCCCAAGGTATTTATCGTACCCGGCGGCACCACTAACATGAGCGCTAACGCCCTGGGGCTCAAAGGCAACCCGGTCAGGGTGATGAAGGCACTGGCAAACTGGCTGGGCAACGATCGTCTCACTGGAGGCGAGCGCCCCACTGCGGTGCTGATGGTGAAGGACTCGCATCGCCCACAACCACAATGCGGTCTGTTCTTCGGCGCCGGATCGATCGTCGCCGGCGTCCGCTACTTCCACCAACAGGTTCGGCCCACCGGCCTAAAGGGGCTCGCCGGCCCGCTGACGGCTTTTGTGCGCATGTTGCTGGCCCTGTTTTCCCGCCGCTCCCGGCATCTGCTGCCCACCGTCAACGCACACATCAGCGTGAACGGCACGACGCGACAGGCCCCTTGGCTGCTGGTGTTGGCCACCACCCTGGACAAGTTGCTGTTGGGCAGCACGCCGTTCTGGGGCCGCGAACCTCACCCCATGCGCCTGACCGCCATCGACCAACCGCCTGCCCGCCTCTGCCGCGCCCTGCCCGCCGTGCTGCGTGGCCGGCCCAGTGATGCCATGCGCCACGATTCGGGTTATTTGAGCCATAACGCCCAGGCCGCCGACATCGACCACCTGCGCGAATATCTGCTGGATGGCGAGATATTCCCGGTAACCGGCACGCTGTCCATCCAGACCAGCACGCCCGTGCGCTTCATTACCGTGTGAAGGATGCTCCATGAACGAGATTGAACGCGACCCGGCGATGCTGCCGTTGTTCGAACAGGTGACCCGCGAGCTGTCCCGCCCGGTAAACCGGGACTTGCACACCCTCACCCACGCCCTGATGGCCCAGTATGGCGAGGCCATCTCGGCGATCCTGTTCTACGGCTCGTGCCTGCGCACCCACAGCACTGGTGAAGGATTGGTGGATTTGTATCTTCTGGTGGATCACTACCAGGACATCCATCGCACACAGCTCGGCCAATGGGCCAATGCCCTGCTGCCGCCCACGGTGTTTCTGTTCACGACCGCGACGCCTGGCGGCACAACACTGCGCGCCAAATGCGCCATCCTGTCCGTGCGCGACTTTGAAGAAGGCACACACCGCTGGTTTCAAAGCTACCTCTGGGCACGCTTTGCCCAGCCCAGCCGGCTGGTGTTCAGCCGCACCACCACCGTGCACCGGCGCGTGGAGCGTGCCGTTTGTCGTGCAGCCTTGCGCATGATCAGTGAAGCGCTGCCGGTGCAGGCACCCTTGTTCAACAGCGATACCTTCTGGACCCGCGCGCTGGGTCTTACCTACGGCACGGAACTGCGGCCGGAAAACAGCGATCGCCCGGCCCTGATCACTCACCAGAACCAGGCCTACCTGGCCGCCCTGCTGCGCGCGGTCGCCCACATCAAAGGCGCCGGGTATGCCGGCTCCATGACAGATGAGCTGTACATCAACCACACAACGTCCCAACAGCAGCTGCGCCAGGCAAGGCGTTGGCGCATCAGGCGCATCCAGGGTCGGTTATTGAACCTGGTGCGCCTGGTCAAGGCGCTTTTTACTGTCAGGGGTGGGGTGGACTACGCCATCTGGAAACTGGAACGGCACTGGGGCGAACCCATCCGGCAGCGTGAGCGCCTACGCCGCTATCCCCTGGTGTTCTGCTGGCCGCTGCTGTGGAAGCTGCTCAAACAACGACCCCGTACATGAACCACACAGGACTTTTCCATGACCGCCAGGAAGACGGCTTTGGCCCCGAAGAAAAAACGCAAGCATCGCCCCAGTGTCGCCATCGGCCTGTGGATCATCAAGCGCCTCGAGAACCTGATTCGACGAAGCTCCACAGTGGGTAACACGCCGTTTTTCGACCCTGCGATCTTCGCCTGGACGCGCGACCTGCAAGCCCAATCTGCGGCGATCCGGGCAGAACTCGATGCCGTGCTGAAGAACAGCGAGGCCATCCCCAGCTTTCAACAGATCTCCAAGGACCAGGCGCGCCTGACCCAGGACGATCGCTGGAAGACCTTTTTCCTTTATGGCTACGGCTACAAGATCGATGGCAACTGTAACCAGTGCCCGCAAACCACCCGCGCCATCGAGGCCATCCCGGGCATGTACACCGCGTTCTTCTCGATACTGAGCCCCGGCAAGCATATCCCGCCTCATCGTGGCCCCTACAATGGTTTACTGAGGGTGCACTTGGGGCTCATCATTCCCGAGCAGGCCGAGCAATGCCGCATCGAAGTGGGCGACCAGGTCCGCCATTGGGAGCAGGACCGTTGCCTGGTGTTTGATGACACCTACAAGCATCAGGTCTGGAACGACACGCCGGAGCGGCGCGTGGTGCTGTTCCTCGACGTGCAGCGGCCCATGACACTGCCCGGCCGCCTGCTCAATCGGGTGGTGCTCAAGCTGATCCAGTGGTCACCCTTCATCCAGGATGCCCGCAGGAATCAGCAGGCCTGGGACCGCGGCATTCTCAACCAGTGAGCCAGGACCTGCCTCATCCCGGTATTGGCGGGAGAGGCAGGTGCCTGCTCAGGACTTGCAGTCCGGCTTGACGGTATCGGCCCGTGACGCATCCACCAGGCCCAAGTGGGCCAATACGTCACGGCCCAACTTGACCGGCGACGTTCCTTTGCCATGGGTTTTGAGGGTCAGGTCCTCGGCATACACCTTGTCTCCCAGGCACAGGGACATGCGGACGAGTTGGTGCTGCCCACTGCCGAACGTGCCTTTGGATTTCTCGGTGCGCAGCACCTTCCTTTCCAGCGTCAGGTCCGAAGTGCCCGTCAATGCCCCCGCCACTGGAATACTGAAGCGGACCCAGTTTTCTCCGTCTTTCTGAAAGGTCGTGAGGTCCTGGACCTCAAGCGAAGACTTGGCGGAGGTAGGGTCGAGCTCCATCTCCACACTAGCTTGCTCAGGTTGAATAACCGCTTTTTCCTGCCAGCCGAACACCGCGGCTTCGGAAAGTTGGCTCAAGGAGAGGCCCAGCAGCAGGCTGCCGACAACTGTTTTGTAATAACGCATTATTCCACCTAAAACAAAAGACCCTTGTAGAACAGGCACTAATTTGATTGACATCGCTTAAACTTCAACGCTATCACAAATACCCGTTTTTCTCTTGTATTCAAGGGTTTGGATTGTTACGCCATCGGGAATAGAGCATTCCTCAATTACTGCTCGATCTACACTGGCACGGTGCGTAAAGTGCCCGCAGCGAGTCTACCAACTGCTCGCTACCCCCCTGCACCACTATTCCCGCCCCCCCGGGAATAGTGGTCTTTTTACGTCCCACAAAAAATCCTTCCCACTATTTATCCAGACAGCCAATCACGTCCCCCCAACGCCGCTTGGCTTCAGGGATTAGCACTAACGCGTTTCGACTGTTTATTCGAAACGCTGCTTTATCGTCGCCTACTGTCCCCCTTAATAATCGCTTATTCGCGCCATTGCCTTAGCGCTCAGCCACTACACACCTTGCTCCTGAGGAGACACGCCATATGGCGGACCACGCAGATGTGCCTACCCTCGACCTCGACCGCCTTAAGGAGCACGCCTTGGCCGCTCGGTCACAATACCGGGCCTTGATCCCGCTCACCGGCGCCCCTGATCCTGTGGCTCAGGTCAACCAGATCGCCGTACCGGCTTCCCACCCGGCGCGCATCATTCCCGCCAGGTTGTACCTGCCGTCCCGTGAGTCGAACCGCCTGTTGCCCGTCATCCTGTTCGTCCACGGTGGCGGGTTCATTTCCGGGGATCTCGATACCCATGACGTGCTGGCAAGGGCCATCGCCAACGGCGCCGGCGCACTGGTGCTGAGCGTCGACTACCGCCTGGCTCCGGAGCATCCATTCCCGGCTGGCCTGGAAGACGTGTATGCCACATTGACCTACGCAGCAAAGCAGGCTCGCCAATGGGGAGGCGATGCTGACCGACTGGCCATCTGCGGCGACAGCGCCGGCGGCAACATCGCGGCCGCCACTGCCTTGCTCGCCAGGGACCGCAAGGGCCCTACCCTCAGGGCGCTGTGGTTGATGTATGCCACCCTGAGCAACAAGATGGACAGTGCGTCCTGGCAGGCACTGGGGGAAACGCACTTTCCCACGCGCGCCGCCAACGAAACCGCGATCGCAGCCTATGTTCCTCCCAACATTGATTGTTTTTCTCCCTTGGTCGCGCCGCTGTGGGCGCCGCTTGCCGACTTGCCCCCAACGTTGGTCCAGGTGGGTGAGCTGGACCCGCTGCGAGACGAGAACATCGACCTGGCCCATGCTTTGGAGCACGCCGGCGTCGAGGCGAGCCTTGAGGTTTATCCAGGCCAGACCCATGGCTTCATCCAGTTTTTCAAAGACAAGCGTAGTCACTCCAAGGGCCAGGCCGCCCTTGAGCAGGGTGTGGCCTATCTCAAGGCACACTTGGATTAGCCCGACTCACACCAGTCTTGCTGCACCTCGAAGCGCTGCGTGCGTGCCGGCCTCCAACATTGTTGTCCATATCGGAAAACACCCTTTCGATATATTAGCTAGCTAACTATCTTGATCCGCTGCTACCTTTTTCCCTCCAAGAACAGCAGCCGCCCCTAGCGCCGGACCGACATGGTGCAGGGGCGGCATCGCCGACCGTGATGAGGAATTTATGGAACCTGGCAGCTATCAATTGAGCATGAGCGTGCTCATGACCCCCGACAAAGCCAATTTCTCCGGCAACGTGCATGGCGGGGCCTTGCTGAAGATGCTTGACGAAGTAGCGTTCGCCTGTGCGAAACGCTATGCCGGTCGGTACGTGGTGACCCTGTCAGTGGACCAGGTGATCTTCAAGGAACCCATTCATGTGGGCGAGTTGGTGACCTTCCTGGCCTCCGTGAACTTTACCGGCCGCACCTCCCTGGAAGTCGGTGTGAAGGTGATGACCGAAAACATCCATGAACGCACGGTGCGCCACACCAACAGCTGTTACTTCACCATGGTCGCCGTGGACCCCCAGGGGCGCCCCAGCCCTGTGCGCGCGCTGATGCCCGACACGTCCACTGAGCGTCGTCGTTACGCCCAGGCACAGCTACGCAAGCAGCAGCGCCAGGAACTGCAGGCGCGCTATGACCAGATTCGCGAGCTTGTCACCCTCGACTGACCCCGTATTGACTGGCCTTCGGTCCGCAGGCGGGCCGCTGGCCCAACAAGGACCCACCATGAAACTATCGCTTCTGAGCCGATACGCCGTGCTGGCTGCCTGCGTGGTCTTCACGCTGTTCAGCCTCCTGACCTTGCCGTTTACCCCTTGGCTGGCCACCCTCACCCTGCTTACGGGAGCGCTGAGCCTCATCGGCATCAACGACCTGCTGCAAACCCACCATTCAGTGCGCCGCAACTACCCCATCCTCGGCCACGTCCGCTACCTGATGGAAACCATTCGCCCCGAAATCCGCCAATACATGCTCGAGGGCGATGACGAGCAACTCCCCTTCTCCAGGGCTCAGCGCTCCATCGTTTATCAGCGCGCGAAAAATCAACCAGCAGAAAAAGCGTTCGGCACGTTGACCGACGTGTACCGACCAGGCTTCGAGTTCATCAGCCATTCCATGCTGCCCAGCGAAGCCTGCGATCCCCGGGAATTTCGCGTGGTCATCGGTGGGCCCGGCTGCCTGCAACCTTACAGCGCCTCGGTCTTCAACATTTCCGCCATGAGTTTCGGCGCCCTGAGCGCCAATGCCATTCGTGCCCTCAACAAAGGGGCAAAAATGGGCGGGTTCGCCCACGACACCGGCGAAGGCAGCATCAGCCCCTATCACCGCGAGTATGACGGCGACCTGATCTGGGAGATCGGCAGCGGCTACTTCGGCTGCCGAACCTTGAGTGGCCAATTTGACCCTGTGCGCTTTGCCGAGCAGGCCCGCCAACCCCAGGTGAAGATGATTGAAATCAAGCTCAGCCAGGGGGCCAAGCCTGGGCATGGCGGGATCTTGCCCAAACATAAGGTCACGAAGGAAATCGCCAGCACCCGCGGCGTCTCCATGGGCGAAGACTGCATTTCCCCGTCGCGCCATGCGGAATTCAGTAACCCGGTGGAGCTGCTGCTGTTCATTGCACGCCTGCGCAAGCTGTCGTCAGGCAAGCCCATCGGTTTCAAACTTTGCCTGGGCCACCCTTGGGAGTTCATGGCTATCGTCAAGGCCATGCTCAAGACCGGCATCCAGCCTGACTTCATCGTGGTGGACGGCAAGGAAGGCGGTACCGGCGCAGCGCCGCGCGAGTTCACCGACAACATCGGCATGCCACTGCGCGAAGGCCTGCTGTTCGTCCACAACACCCTGGTGGGCGCAGGCTTGCGGCCTCAGATCAAGCTGGGTGCAAGCGGCAAGGTGGTCAGCGCCTTCGACATCGCCAGCGTCCTGGCGATCGGTGCCGACTGGGTCAATGCCGCGCGTGGCTTCATGTTCGCCATAGGCTGCATCCAGTCGCAAAGCTGCCACACCAACAAATGCCCCACCGGGGTGGCCACGCAGGACCCATTGCGGCAACGGGCGCTGCAGGTCACGGACAAGGCCGAGCGGGTGCACAACTTTCACCGCAACACCTTGGTGGCCCTCGGCGAGATGCTCAGCGCCGCCGGCCTGAAGCATCCCGGGCAACTGCAGCCCAAGCATCTGGTTCGACGCCTAACCAGCACCGAAGTCCGGCTGTTCTCCCAGCTCCATATGTTCCTGCAGCCTGGCGAACTGCTGGCAGGTGACATCAGCGCCGAGTTTTATGCGCGCATGTGGCACATGGCGCAAGCAGACAGCTTCGCCGCCCTTCCGCTGCCTGCACCGTCCAAGGCCGACCGGTTGGAGGCGGCGGCGCTGAGTTAATCCGCCGGCAACACCGGCGTACAGGCTTCCAGCAGCCACGGTACGCGGTTACGACAGTACTCCAGATACGTACGCACCACCGCTGAGGGGTGTCGATGCGCCGGGTACAGAAGACTCAACGAAACAGCTGGCAAGGGGTGGTCGGTCAACAACGGCACCAGCAATCCGCGCTCAATCGCGTCCTTGACGATGAAGGGTGGAAGCTCGGTCATGACCTCCCCGGCCATCACACTGTGCAACAGATGCATGCTGTCGTTTGTCGATAAAACCGGGTTGGGCACCACCGGCGCGTTCGGAAAACGCCACGTGCTGCTGGTGTTGGTACCCAGGCTCCAGGTGGCGCACGGGAAATTGATCAGCTCACCCGGGTGCTTCGGCGTCCCGTGGCTGGCGAGGTAACCCGGGCTGGCAACCAGCACATGCCGGTAATCGAGCAAGTGCCTCGCGATCAGCGTGTCGTGCTCCAGTTTGCCAACGCGCAGTGCCACGTCGACGCCATCCTCGATCGGGTGAACACGACGCTCAGTCGACAGCAGATGAACGCGGATGTCGGGGTGAGCGTGCTGAAAGTCGGTGATCAACTGCCACCAGGGCGAGAACGATGGCGGTACCGACAGCCGCAGTTTCCCTTCGACGTGGGCCTGGTCGCTGACCACTGCATCGCGCCCTTCCTGCAGCAGCTCCAATCCTCGGCTGGCGTGCTCGAACAGGCGCGCCCCCGCTTCCGTCAGTTTCACACCCCTGGCCGAACGCTCCAGCAACTCGACCTTCAATTCTTGCTCAAGCGCACGAATCCTGCGGCTGGCCGTGGGAAGTGGCACGCCCAGACGTTCTGCACCGGCGGTCATGCTCCCCGCCTGGACAATGGCGACCAGCATCTGCACTGCGTTGAGATCCATACCCAACCCTCTCATTTATGAAAGGAATGATCTCACCAACGGGCATTCTGTTTCAATGATGCACCGAATAAAGTGGGGCCTCAAATCTTTGATGTTGTTGTAAGGAGCAAGCGTAATGTCGCCAGCTAATTTCGTTGTTATCGCCAAGATCAATTTGCAGCCGGGGGCACTCACCGCGTTCCTTCCGGTGGCCGCAGCGGACGCACGAGACTCTTTGGCCTCTGAACCGGGATGTATCGCCTTCAACATCTTGCTTCCGGAAACAGGTGGGGACTACGTCTTCTTTCATGAAATATACCGTGACCGCGCGGCATTTGACCTTCACCTGACCCAGCCTCACTTTTATACCTTCGAGCGCGATGCAGAGCATTTGATGGTCGGTAAACCCGAGATCCATTTCTTTAATGCTCTCGCCAGCTAACAGCAGTTTGCCGTTTCAATGTTTGCTCTCCCACTGCTTGCTCGTTCCGAAGTGGGCGCCGCGGTTGCATCACTCGTCTGGGGCGGCGCAGCGTTTGGGCTAGTACCCCCCACTGCAAATGCGGGTGATGCAAGATGCGCATGAAGCACCAGGGTTGGCTTCTTCGGTCAACATTGGCGTTTGGTTGGCTGTAATGGGCTTCGGCCTGGTATGGCTTGCACCCTCGCGAGCAACTTCATCGGCAACGCTTAACCCCGAACCTATTTAACCGGTTCAGTAATTTCAGCCACTGTCGCGGGTATTTGATTAAGCAGTGATATCAAGCCCGCTCTCACTCCTGCACGATTGGAATTGAATCTGATGAAACTCTTTGTATACGACCATTGCCCTTTCTGCGTCAAAGCACGCATGATTTTCGGCTTGAAAAACACCCCCTTCGAACTCATCACCCTGCTGAACGATGATGAAGCCACCCCGATTGGCATGATTGGCAAAAAAATGCTGCCCATCCTGGCCGATGGGGAGCAGCACATTGCGGAGAGCATGGACATCGTTGCGCATATCGACGGCATCGACGGCGCCCCGGTACTGTCCGGCCCGCGCAACCCGGCCGTCACCCAGTGGACCAACGATGTAGCCGGCCCGCTGTTCTCCCTGGCACTGCCACGCTGGGCTGCCGCTGCCTTTGAAGAGTTCGCGACACCTACGGCGCGCGCCTATTTCAGCGCAAACAAGGAACGCATGATCGGCAGTTTCAAAGACCATATGGCGGCCAGCCCGGATTACGTCGCCATCCTGAACCGCCACCTGGTGGCGCTCGCATCGCTGATTCAGTCGCCGGACGCCGTGAACGGGGCGCTTTCGGAGGATGACATCCACTTGTTCGCGACCTTGCGCAGCCTCTCGATCGTCCAGGGTGTCGTTTATCCGCCGGCTGTTGAGGCCTACCGACTGCGGATGGCGCAGCGCAGCGGGGTCAATCTGCACGATCAGGTAGCCATCTAGCCTCTCCCCGACCAGGGGACGATCCACCCGGCCGGTTGAGGGCGCGGCGGCTCGCCTCGCCCTCAAGGCGGCCCCTTATTAATCCGAAGGAATGATGTGATGCCCTACGATTTCGACCTGTTTGTCATTGGCGCCGGCTCGGGAGGCGTGCGCGCCGCGCGCTTTGCCGCCGGTTTCGGCGCCAAGGTGGCCGTCGCCGAGAGCCGGTATCTGGGGGGCACCTGCGTCAACGTGGGCTGCGTGCCGAAAAAACTCATGGTGTATGGCGCTCAGTTCAAAGGCGACTTCGCCCATGCCGAGGGCTATGGCTGGGCGCTAGGCGAGCGATCGTTTGACTGGCACACGCTGATCGCGAACAAGAACCGCGAGATCGAGCGCCTTAACGGCATATACCGCAACCTGCTCATCAACAGCAGAGTGACCTTGCTCGAAGGTCATGCGCGGATGCTTGACGCCCATACGGTGCAGGTCAACGGCCAGACCTTCAGCGCTGAACACATCTTGCTCGCTACCGGCGGCTGGCCTGTTATCCCTGACATTGCCGGTCGCGAGCATGCTATTGGCTCCAACGAGGTATTTTTCCTCGAGCAGTTACCCAAGCGAGTCATCGTCGTGGGTGGCGGTTACATCGCGGCCGAGTTTGCCGGGATCTTCAATGGGCTGGGCGCGCGCACTACGCAGTTGTACCGTGGCGACCTGTTCCTGCGCGGATTTGATGGTTCTGTTCGCCAGCATTTATGCGACGAGATGAGACGTGCCGGCGTCGACCTGCAGTTCAATACCGACATCGCCCGCATCGACAAGCTGGCTGACGGCACCCTCAAGGCAACCCTCAACGACGGCCGCGAACTGCTGGCGGACTGCATTTTCTACGCGACCGGTCGGCGCCCCATGCTCGAAAACCTGGGCCTGGAGAACACTGCAGTCGAACTGGACGAGCGTGGGTTCATCAAAGTGGATGAGTTATTCCAGACCACCGAACCCTCGGTGCTGGCCGTGGGCGATGTAATCGGTCGCGTCCAACTGACCCCGGTGGCGCTGGCCGAAGGCATGGCCGTGGCACGTCGGCTATTCCAACCCGAGCACTATCGGCCGGTCGATTACGCGCTTATTCCCACGGCCGTGTTCAGTCAACCCCCCATCGGAACGGTGGGTTTGAGTGAAGAACAGGCACGCGCCCAGGGACACGAGGTTACGGTTTTTCAAAGCGATTTCCGGCCAATGAAACTCACCCTGACCGACGACCACGAGCGTACGCTGATGAAACTGGTGGTGGACAGCAACACCGACCAGGTGCTGGGTTGCCACATGGTGGGGCCGGACGCAGGGGAAATCATTCAAGGCCTGGCCATTGCGCTAAAGGCCGGAGCGACCAAGCAGGTCTTTGACGAAACCATCGGTGTGCACCCCACCGCCGCCGAAGAGTTCGTCACCTTGCGCACGCCCAGGGGTTAGTCCGGGGCCTAACCCCAGCGTGCCGCTCCACCATCGATTTTGCCGATGGTGCACATTCAGATAATGCATGTGCCATTCCTTCAGAATGACCATATATTTCAATGAGTTATTACACAACGTAGCGATTGTGTTGCGCGTTCACTGCCGTGCCTGAGCAACGTCTGCAACTCGCCGCTCTGTGATACTCCTCTTGACCTGAATTTGGGTAGCACGATGTCATCCGCGTCATCCTCACATGCAAAACAAATGACTGTTCCTGCGTTTCGCGCCAGAAAAAATGGAACTCCGCTGGTCATGCTGACCGCCTACACCTGCAGAATGGCCGAGTTGCTTGATCCGCACTGTGATGCGCTGCTGGTGGGCGATAGCCTGGCGCAGGCAATCTACGGCTTGCCCAGCACCGTACCGGTGACCATGGAGCAGATGATTGCGCACGGTGCAGCGGTAGTTCGAGGCGCACAGCGAAGCCTGGTCATCATCGACCTCCCCTTCGGCACCTATGAGGCCAGCCCGGAGCAGGCGTTTCACGCTTCGGCACGCCTCCTCAAAGAGACTGGGGCCGCAGCGGTCAAGCTCGAAGCCGGTGCCGAGCTGGCGGAGACGGTGGCGTTCCTGACCAAACGTGGCATCCCAGTGATGGCCCACGTCGGCCTGACTCCGCAATCGGTAAACACCTTGGGAGGCTACGGCGCCCGCGGCAGAACGCCAGAGGAGCACCACCAGATCGTTGCCGATGCCCAGGCGCTGGCCGATGCGGGGGCGTTCGCCGTGGTGGTTGAAGGCGTCGCGGAAGCTGTGGCCATTGCCGTGACCCAGGCGGTGCAATGCCCGGTGGTAGGCATTGGCGCCTCGGCCAAGTGTGACGGTCAGGTGCTCGTGGTCGATGACATGCTGGGCATGTTTGAACGCACCGCCAGGTTCGTGAAGCAGTTTGATTTATTGGGGCAGCGCATTGATGGCGCGGTGGCCGCCTATGCCGATGGAGTACGTTCGAGGGCGTTCCCGGGTCCGGAAAATATCTATGCACCCGTGGACAAGCGCTGTGAGTGATTGAATGCAATACCCTTCAAGGGTATCGCACCAATGTCGCGCCTAGTCATGACCTGGAACGACAGAGGGTCCTCTACCAGGAATTCATTCCGAGTCGAAGTGTCAGTGCATGATAAGCACCTGTCAGATTGAGGCCATGGAGAAATGTCGCGGCATTATCAGGGCAAAAGCGGCCGGTCATAAAAGGCTGCTTTCGGCCATAAGCGTCCTTTCCACCTATGAGGCTCCCCTCCACCGAACGGCTGCCGCCCGGCTGCACTGGCACCAAGGTACTTGGCACGTCTCCAAGAAGGTCTAGGCCTGTATGAAAAAGCATGTGACGGCGGATGTTGGTGCGGGAGCTGGTAATGTGCTCTCCCTGTTTGCCGCCCCACGCTGAAACTCAAGGATTAGTGAACAGGTTTCTGACCACGCCGTTCGCGGATGAATGGCGGCTATGGGTTGAATCCACAGTCGAAAGCGAACCAACCGCAGATTCGCACCGCCAGAGACACCTCAGCCGACCAAACGCTTGTGCATAGGCGTGCATGCCAGTTCAAGCCCCGAAGGCGAAGTATAGATACCACCAACCTCCCCGTGGTAACCACACCGATGGTAGAACCCTGTGGCATTCGGGGTCGCATCCAGATTAATTTCAGCAAGTCCAGCCGCAAGCGCCAGTTGTTCAAGGTGCTGGATCATGGCCTTGCCAATGCCCCGCCCCATGTACGCGGGCAGCACAAAGAGAGCGCCCAGCTCCTGGGACTGGAAATCGATCAGCCCCGTGGCAACCGCCACTTCGTCCCACCATGCAATGTGGTATTGGCGCGCCACACTAGCCCGGTACCTGTCCGTCAGCGGCACCTGTGTCCAGGCTTGAACCTGTTCTTGCGTGTAGACGGTAATACACTGGTGTCGTATGGCCTGAAGCCGGATTTCGAACGCGACCTCGGCGTCGCTGTACCTGGCTGGGCGGATCTGCAACATGCTCGCTCTCCTTGTCATGGATATTCATGACCGGAGCATGAAAAAGCCCCGACCATTGATGGCGGGGCTTCGGGGATACGGGGTTCTACGCGCGCAACGCCCTATGGCCCGCCGAAGGCGGTCATCATGGGACGCATCATGGTTACGCGGCTGCAAGTAGTCATGGGGGCATCATCTGATGTTTCAGAAAGCAATGTCAAACTTCGTAGCACGGGGGCCCACGATGATGGACTACTGCCGGCTCAAAGCGGCACCCCAGCCATCAATGGCTGGTATGGGCTGCGCGCCCATGCTGGAACGTTGGTCAACACCAGAACACGAGTGGCTGCCTCATGTGTGGTAACCGGTTCAATCAGGTAAGATTGATCGTCAGACGAATACGGGGCAGACACAATGCAAACCTCACTGCTACCCATCGTTTCTAACTCGATAATCCATGCTGATGAATTACATTCAGCGGATGCCGCCGAGTTACAAAGCTTCTTCGACCGTGACCCTGAATACTTTCGGATTTGCCACGGCGAACCTGCACGCCCCGACGAAGCTGCGACGGAACTGGAGTTAACGCTACCGGACGGACTAGCGTGCAACAAGCAGTGGTTTATCGGCTTTCGTGAGCAAGGTACTGGATTGATCGCGGTAGAACATATTATTAAGGATTTGCTTGCTGAGGGCGTTTGGCATATCGGGCTTCTGTTTTTGGACGCACGCCGTCATGGAAAAGGTGATGCTCACCTAATCTATGGTGCGACCGAGCACCGGCAGTGACTCAAGGAGCACGCTGGCTTCGCATCGGTGTGGTCGCAGATAACGTAAGGGCCCAACGTTTCTGGGAATCCCAAGGATTTTCCAAAGTTTGCGAGCGCAACAGGGTGGTCATGGGCCTGAAGGAAAATGTGGTTTTCATAATGATTAAAGCGCTATCTGAGGCAACCATTCCTCAGTATCTCGAACTGGTCGCCAGGGACCGCACTTAATTTTCCTGGTACAAACGAAATCCGTGACATCAGACCTGAAGCCCCCTGGACGGCCGAAGTGCGTGATTGTGCGCAACGTGCCATGGCAGCCAACCAGGAGCAAGCGTTTGGCGAACCCACTTACAACCTGATTCGGCCAGACTTTAAGCCAGATACCCTATGGTAATAAACAAGGTCATCAAAAAGCTGCCCACGAATATTGAAAGCATTGGAGTGTCGTTGTGCCAGCCTAAAACCGCACTTTTCCAGCACACGGCAAGACGCTAAATTCCCTTCGGTCACGACGGCTTTGAGTGTGCCCATCCCAAGCGTGTCAAAAGCGTAACTCATCACTGTTCGAAGTGATTCGGATCCGTACCCCTTGCCTTGATGCTGCGTAAGCAACATATAGCCGACTTCGGCGACCAATTCAGTCGGTGACATCACCTTCAATCCTGTCACGCCGAGCGCATCACCAGTTTGGATATTGAACATCACCAAGCATAGCCAGTGGACGGAGCCGGGGAGCCACTGGGGCAATCTGGATTCAAATTTTTCACGGGCTTGAGATTGAGTCTGGATTTCACAGACATACCGTGTGACTCGCTGGTCGGTATGCAGGGCAAGGAACAACGGCCAGTCATCGACCGTTATCTGTCTCATGTACACTCGGTCGCTACGTAGTTCCATTACGCCCTGTCTCCTTGCATCGGCAGGCCGGGAGATTTCAATTCAATGATCTACGATCATCCTAACTGAAATCCGCGACGCGACAATTTTTTTAGGGGCAAGACCATCGCCCCGCTGCCCCTCCATAGGTTCGCCAAAGCGGGCGACGTAGACAACGCTCGCTCACCAGCGAACAGATCTTGAAATGTCGGTCGAGCACCTACTGAGGTGGCACCCGCAGCTCAAACTCACGGTTCGATGCTACATCCTTACTAATGCCGCAGCTTGGGGCGTCGACTCGGAGCTTTCGGGCAGAAGTCGCCATTTGGAATCAAGACGCCGTATTGAAAAACGCGTTAGATCATCGGAGTCACGCCGAATGTTGGCGCACTGTTGAAAGCGCCCAGTGGTGGCTGTCTTCCTATATTTCCTTTGAAAAAGCAGGAACTTGCTTGCCAGACGCGACAGGCCAATAACGGCCGAAGCCGTCACTCCGTACTGCCACCGCTGTTGTTGTATCGGCGACGTTCAGGGTAGGTGATCAGCGCGCCTGCTTGCTCAGAGGAAACGATATTAAGGTACTCCGCAACGGCCGCAGCGTAGTCCCGGTACGCCCACGGCTGGGCAGTGATGACGTTGCCGTCGATTACAAGATCAGAACGCTCAAAGATCATACCGTCCCAATATCGGGATGCGGCATCGACCTTGGCCTGTGGTGCATGTTCTGCCGTGTAGTTATGAGTACCGCGTCGCCCATCCAAGATCCCTGCATGCGCAAGTACTAGGTTGCCGGCGCAAATGGCAGCGATCAGAGCGCCTCGATGTAGCTGTGCCTGGAGCGCCTCTTTGACGAGGTGCTCGGCACTCAACGCGCCGCGCGAGTCGCCGCCGGGAACAAGTACGGCAGCGCTTTTAGCTGCTACGAGCGTCTTGTAACTCCCATGTGGCTGAAGTTCAAATCCTTGTGAGCTAACGTGAGAATCACCCAGCGGTGTGTAAAACCTAACACTGAAATGGCTTGCTATCTGCTCCAGTGCCAATGCGATTTCAAACAAAACACAGCCTGGAAAGAGCAGCACCGACACCTCAGGTTTTAACGCCCTCACTATGACGGAATGGGCGACTTCGTCTCCCAGAAAATCAGATACCATATTCTCCTCCGTTTCCTGCGGTCTGATGCGCGGTTACCAGAGACTAGGGTCTGTATGAAAAATGATGCCGCAGACACCGCATGGCGCAAGCCAGAGCGACCATCGCGGCATAACTTTTGTATCGATGTTGGGCGAGAAAGTCATGCCGCCGATTGTGCCAGAGTAGGCCTGAAACGACGACAAGCAGACCGGTCAAATGGCCGGCGATTACAGCATGCGGATCAGGCAATCAGAACGCCCCAAGGAGAAACTTGCGAACAGGGCGTTGAAACGTGAATTCCAAGTTCCTTCATCGCCCCCTTAGGTGGCAGGCAGAACAAGCCTGCAATCCTAAAAGGCTTAACCCGTCATATCCCTCATAACCGTTGGATGGTTATTTCTGTAATAAAGCTCTGAGTCACCTGAATCCTCAAGAAACCGCCACACCACCGTTGACAACCCTATACAGATGAGCGCAATAAAGAACACTACCACATACATCACAACCAGCCCATAAAAATCAAAGCGAGAGAGAGTAGCTCCTACAATCAGGTACGACATAGCATTTGCCAACTGCCCCACGACAAGAGTGGCAGCGGTAAGCCTAATCCGCACGGCGGGGGGTACAGCAAGGGTTCGCTTGTCCAGCCCGATAAGAGAAAGGCAGGCGCTAGCCGCTCCCACAACGAACAAAGACGGAAGCAACTGCCAAATGGTTGTCGAGTACGCAGATGCTACGAGTGCAAACGTTAACAGCGCCCAAAGCGATGCGAATTTTTTCTGTTGCTTATTTCTACCTGCGATCAAAGGGCTCAACACTACCAAGCCCGTCACTGCCCCTGCTGCAAAGGTTGAGCCAAGCAGGCCAACTTGTTCCTCACCCAGCCCATAGGCATGGACAATGCTCGGAACCAACAGTGGCAGAGTCGCCGCCGTTACCAAACCAAGAAGAAAACCGGAGAGGGTCAAAAAGCGTTCCGGCGGAAGAGAAAACTTCAACTTAATCCCTAAAGACATGTCTTGGATACGTTGGGTCATATTTTTTCTGCTTGACACCTTAGGGGAGGTGCTCTTCGGCAGAGCAATCGAGATGCCTAGGGCAACCATGCCTAAGATGGCAGAGAACAGCAGGGACGCGCCTGTCGAATACATCGCAATGACTACCCCCGCTACCAGTGGGCCAGCCACACGGCTTATGGTCATCGCAATCCGGCGAACCCGGAACGCATATTCCACCCGATCCTTTGCAACAACCTCGGCTGGGTATACCCCAAAAAGAGGTTGAATGACGCCAAACGCAGAAACAGCCAAGACGTCAATAATAATCAGGAATGCGAAGGAATAAAATTTCGAAACACAGAGGTAGCGCAAGAGTCCCGAGACTACAACGACAGTACACGCAAGCTTAAGCGCAGTGGTACGCCGCATCATTTCCACGCGAGAGGCCAAACCTATCATTGAGATCACAGCTGCGAGCGCGAGCACTGTTTCATACGTAGCCAGCTCCGCTAAACTTCCTTGCTTTATGATCACAAGCGGAACTGTGACATTCCAACAACCCAAATAGACCCAAACAAGGATCTCAAGACACATGTATTTCACAAAGACGTTCACTTCACAATTCCTGTCTCCATTTTGTGAAAGGCCTGCATTAGCGATTATGCCTGCAGGCCTCCAATCGCCAGCTATCCAGCAACAAAGTGACTAACCTTAAAGCTTTCAGCGCTTACACCAAACTTGGCAAACAGATGATCGTGCATTTTATTCTTATACACATCACGATTCTTATCAAAGTAATCACGATCGTACCACCGCACACCAAAGAACATAGTCAGCCCCTTAATGACGGTCGCCAACTGCCAATCATAGAAGACAGCCTCCATTGGACGCTGCGCAAGCCTTTCATCTGACTCGATGACAGCCTTCCGATCAAGTTCATCCCGGCTTGAAAACTCGACCTTGCAGTTGGTGAGTGCAACAACAGCCTTTTCGATATCGCGCTCAGCACCAAAAACCACCTTATACTCCGAAGTTTCCATTATAACCTCTGGATAAGTATTGGCAGCTATTTAAAGCATAACGAAGACACGCCCGACTTAACAAAACGATTGCGTTTTGAAGCGACATCATTCAAGCCGCTTGTCGATGTAGTCAGCCAACCGTAGTAGACACGTTCATGAATGTCAACGTTCGTTGATCTGCCAGATCCACCTTTACTGACCACACCACGTGCAGCAGCGCTCTGTGGCCAAACGCCTACCAACGAATGTTCGTGGCTGAGACTGAGATAGGGAAGACGCATTCGCCGCAATGGCGATACTCCTTCCGCGCCTTGAAATGAGGTCTGCGTTCTAGAGCGGTGTCTGAAGTCCTAGGGTCTGTATGCAAAAGCATGTGACGGCGGCTCCCACAGTATTCCACGGACGCTCCACACATTCCGTACAGAGGCTAGCCATGTATTACGGCTCAAGCAATGTGTTCCCAAGCGCCGCTGTCAGGCTGGTTGTCGTGTGCTCTCACGATAATTAGCGTCCGGGGAAGCCGATCTGACGTCTTTGGCACCTTGTTGAGCCCCCAATCCTGAGCCAAATTCACCAGCTTGCGGCCGATACCGTTGCCACAAAAGCGCTCTGCCACACATACCGAGCCAATCCGAACGAATTTCATTGGCTGCATCGGTGGTCCACTGGGCTGACAAAAGGCTGGCAGTGATAAACCCCGCCGCTATCCCATTGACATGAGAAATGAAGGCAATCTGCCCCGGCCTCTCGAAGAAGCTCATCCAATGAGGAGCATCCCGAGAGAAATCATGGGTGGCAACGGTATAGATTTCGGGCCGTGCAGCATGGTGGATCGCGTTGAGCAACTGACCCAACTCACACATAGCAGGCACATCAACGGCGGTGGCATGACGACAAGTGATCGATTATCCATTCTCTCAAACGCTCCTGGTTACGATATTGCAAACAACCCTGCTACTGCACGGTGAGCCAATCCCAATACTGTCCCCGGCGTCAAAGGCCTATGCGGTTGTCACGCCTTGAAAGAGCACACAGCGGGATACATCATGCAAGAATGGATCACAAATGAGCATGTAGACGCAAACGTCCTGCAAGCGATCAGAAGCGGTGTGATCGAGACAGGCCGTGAGTTGGCTCGAACGTATGGAGGGTACGGCACTTGGCGCCGACATACACGGCTGAAATCACTCACCTCCCCCGAAATCGTCGGGATAGAAGATCACTCAACATGACTGGCGATCCAAGTACATTCAGTGAGCAACAACGCTGGTTGAAGGACCATCTTGCGGAAGATCCAGCCCGAATGCGGATTCTCAGGCACGTTCGCGCGCTGAACGCTCCGGACTGCTGGGTGGCGGCAGGATTTGTACGAAGCCTGGTGTGGGACAGGCTTCATCATCGAGCCTGTTCTCCACTGCCTGACGACATTGATGTCATTTGGTACGACGCCAAACAGGACAACGAACTGGCTGACCTTTACCTGGAAACCTCTTTGTCAGCCATGGATGCCGAAGTGAACTGGTCTGTGAAAAACCAGCGCCGAATGCATGTCCGCAACAGCGATGCAGTCTATGAATCCGCGACACAGGCAATGACCCACTGGCCCGAAACCGCGACCGCCGTCGCGGTCAGACTCAAGCCAAGTGACGAGATCGAAATAGCCGCGCCGTTTGGCCTTGACGACTTGTTCGCACTGGTCCTGAAGGCAACACCTCATTTTAGCGGTGAGAAGTATCCGACGTTTCTTGAACGGGTGAATTCAAAGCACTGGCTACTCAAATGGCCAAAGCTGAAATTTGTCCGCCAGGGCGATAACACCTGTCTTTGAAGTTGTCCGTGTCGGAAGTCCCTCCTTCTCAAATTGCAACTGTTTGGTGGGTGAATAGCCGCTTTCGGCCAGAAGCGGTCATACGACCGTCGCACCCCATACACTAAGCCCCCTTGGGTAGTACAAACTGCAACTACGCCGAAAGCCGTAAACCCGGCACTGCGCCTGACCTTCGTCGACATTCTAAAACCTTCACTTTAAAGCGCTTTAAGCTCTCCAGTCGCCTTACGCATAGAGGGCTCACGCATAATTCAAGCCTGATCCGGTTGAAAAAGCTCAACTCAGCGGCGCAGTGATAAAGCGTCTCGGTTCGGCGTTACGCCGAAAACCTTCTTGTATTCTCGACTGAACTGAGAGGGGCTGGCGTATCCGGTCTCAAATGCGACACCTGTAACATTGGATGCTCCGGATGCGAGCAGCCGTCGGGCAGTTAGTAGCCTCAGTTGTCGCTGGTAAGCGAGCGGACTATGTGCAGTAACCGCCTTGAAATGTCGGTGGAACGTAAGCGTCCGGTTAAGTCACCTTGACGCAAGGGCTGGGAGGTAGCCCCGAGAGCGTAAGCATTGGCCAAACCTTCAACCAGTTTTTGGACGTGACGCGGTCTTGATAGATAGCATTTTTATCTGTAGCGAACCTTCCTGCTGGCCGGATTATCAAGTCGAAAAGATCATCAAACCCCAACGGGGCAGCGATTTCATATTTGCCGTCCTCCCGCAGTCTTATCGCTACAGCTGTGGCAGTTTCTGGCCAGTAACGCATTGCATCGGTCGCCGACTGATAGGGCTCATCGCCGTTCTGAACATGCATTCTCGCTTGGTTTTTCACAGACCACAGTACGTTCGGGTCTAAGTCTCTGAGGGCTGCCTCCAGGGCTTCATCTTGCTCGGGGGTAGAACGCGTGGCATCAAACCAGATGACATCAACGTCTGTTGAGACCGTAGATGCGCTGCGACCGTGCAGATGATCCCAAACCGCGTTTCGGACGAAACCTGCTCCTATCCAGCAGTCGGGCAAGTTTAAGGAGCGCACTATTTCGAGCATCCTTCGCCGAATAGAGTCATCCGAAATAATTGCTTGAATTGTCGAGCTATTGTCCACTTGGAAGATCACCTTATTGAAGCTAGGCCTGCACCCACTGATGCGGCAGCAATTGCCCGATCTCACTGGCCCGCTGTGTCGGCAACCGCGTCGTAAGCGTCCGGGTAACTCATCTTTCGAACTCTGCATCAAGACCGGTGCTCTACGTGTCGCCGTCCGCGGTCTCTAAGCTTAGGCACGGTCGTTCTTTGGCGTGTCCATTACGATGTAGCTCGTAATCGAAGAAACATGCGGCTGCGTACCCAAGACATCATTGTGGAATGTCTTGTAAGCCTTCATGTCCGCTAGTTCAACACGCAGAAGATACTCAATAGTCCCGGTGACGGTGTGAAACTCAACCACATCCGGACATGCGCTGATCGCTTTTTCAAAAGCCCGAAGACTGTCCTTCGTGTGATTGGAGAGTCCTACGGTGACGTAGGCCACAAACCCTGCTCCTAGGCGAGATCTGTCGATGACCGCCCTATAGCCTGTGACGACCCCAGATCGCTCCAGCTCTTGAACCCTTCTCAGACAGGCGGAGGGAGACAGCCCGACTCGTTCGGCCAGCTTCAAATTGGTCTGGCGGGCGTCCCGAGAAAGCTCATGCAATATTCTTCTGTCGATCTGGTCGAACTCTGCCATTAGTTGCGTAAGTCCTGGGTTTTTGCGTGATTATGCAACCATTATGCGTGTGTTGCGCTATAAAATGCACGCACTTTTCAACCAGGCTCACCCTTGTCATGACCGATCCCACGCTCCTCATTCCATTTATGATTTTCGCCATAGTGATGACCGGTACACCGGGCCCTAATAACGCCATGGTGCTGGCCTCAGGTGCGAAGGTTGGCGTGATGCGAACGATGCCTTTGGTGAGTGGTATCGCCCTTGGAGTCAGCTTGCAATTCGTGCTGCTTGGGCTGGGGCTAGGTACCCTATTTGACGCGGCGCCAGGTTTTCATACAGCGCTAGGCGTCGTCGGCGCAGGCTATATCCTTTGGCTGGCCTGGAAAATTGCAACCAGCGGCCCGCTGGAAATCGGTCAGGACAGCCGGCCCCCAATGGGGCTAGTGGCGGGCGCGGCATTTCAGTGGATAAATCCGAAAGCGTGGGCGCTTTCAATTAGCGCATCTGCAACCTATATACCCGTCGAAAACCATGTCCTAAACCTATGCCTAGCAGGTGCTCTATTGGCGGCTCTGTCGATGCTGTGCGTGGGGATCTGGGCAGTGGGTGGGGTTGCATTACGGCAGGTGCTAACGCGCCCCAGTTATTCGTTAACCTTCAACATCTCTATGTCCATAATTTTGATACTGACTACGATGCCTGCGATTTTGCGGTTGGCCCTTTCATAGCCGTAGCAAGTCCTACCTACAGCCATTGAATAGTTAGCGTCCGGCGGACATGTCTTGCGTGGTTAAACGGGCGCCCATTTATGCGGCAGCAACTCCGTAATATCACTCGCCCGCTGCGTCGGCAAACGAGTCATAACGTCCTTCAGATAGGCATACGGATCATGCCCGTTTATGCGCGCCGACTGGATCAAACTCATGATCGCCGCCGACCGCTTTCCGCTGCGTAGTGACCCGGCGAACAACCAATTCGAGCGTCCAAGTGCCCACGGCCGGATCTGGTTTTCGACCTGGTTGTTGTCAATGGGCACAGCGCCGTCGTCGAGGTAGCGCGTCAGCGCTACCCAGCGTTTGAGGCTGTAATCCAAGGCTTTGGCCGTTGCTGATCCATTGGGCACCAGATCGCGCTGGGCCAACATCCAGTCATGCAGCGTTTTGATTATCGGCGCTGCCTTTTCCTGGCGTATTCGCCAGCGATCCTGATCGCTCATGTCCCACGCTTGGCGTTCAATTTCGTACAAGCCGCCAATCGAGTGCAGTGCTTGTTCGGCCAACTGGCTTTTATTCGCCACGTGCAGATCGAAAAACTTACGGCGGGCGTGGGCCATGCACCCGATTTCGGTCATGCCTTTCTCGAAGCCGGCTTTGTAGCCAGCGAAATCGTCGCACACCAGCTTGCCGTTCCAGGAGCCGAGGAAGTTACGCGCATGCTCGCCCGCTCGGCTTGGACTGAAGTCGTAAACGACGGCCTTGAGTGCCGAAAACGACGTGCTGCTGTAGGCCCAGACATACGCTCGGTGAGTTTTCTTCTCGCCCGGCGCGAGCATCTGCACCGGGGTCTCATCGGCGTGGATTACGCTCTCGGCCAGTACCGCTTCGCGCAGTGCGTCGACCACTGGCTGAAGCTGTACGCCAGTTTGTCCAACCCACTGCGCCAGCGTCGAGCGAGCGATCACCAGCCCGGCGCGGCCAAAGATTTTCTCCTGCCGGTACAGTGGCAAGTGGTCAGCGAACTTCGCCACCATCACATGCGCCAGCAGGCCTGCGGTCGGGATGCCCTTGTCGATGACCTGCGCGGGAACCGGTGCCTGGAGCAGTGTTTCGCACTGGCGGCAGGCCCACTTTCCACGCACATGTTGCTCGACGGTGAACACGCCAGGTGTGTAATCGAGCTTCTCGCTGATGTCCTCGCCGATGCGTTGAAGTTGGCAGCCGCAGGCGCACTGGGTGTTTTCTGGTTCGTGACGGATCACGGTGCGTGGAAACTGCGGCGGCAGCGGTGCACGTTTGGGTTTTTGACTTGCCTCGGCTGGTGCAGGGGGCGGATTGACCTCCTTCAACTCGGCTTCGATGGCCGCGATATCAGTGTCGAGCAGGTCATCGAGCAAGCTGCCTTGGTCGGGACTCAGCTGCTCGCTGCGCTTGGCAAACTTGTGCCGTTTGAGGATGGCGATCTCATGAGCGAGTTGCTCGTTGACCGTTTCGAGACGGTGGATCTTCTGGCCCATCGAGTCGACTTGGGACAGCAGCTGCATGGTTTGTTCGGCCAAGGAACGCAGCTGTTCCGGTGTCATCTGGTCGAGATTGGGCGAGGAAGTCATGCCGTTGATTGTGCCAGAGCAGGCGTTCAGCGGCGATAAACCGATAGGCTAATGGCAGGTGCTAGAGCACTGTGATCGAGCCGCCCGCGCCGACCCGCTGCCAAGGCAAACCCAGTACCAAGGCTTGAAGTTGCTCGTTATCGAGTTCGACTTCCGCCCCATGGCGGATGCCGGGCCAGTGAAATTTCCCTTGGTTTAGTCGTCGCGCGGCAAGCCAAATACCCACGCCGTCATGCACCAGGACTTTCATCCGGTTAGCGCGGCGGTTGGCAAAGAGATAGGCACAGTGCGGCTTCGCCGCACCAAATACGGCGATCACTCTGGCCAGCGCGGTCTCGGTGCCGGCACGCATATCCATAGGTTCGGTGGCAAGCCAGATGGCGTCGATGCGGATCACTGGGCCAGCTCGCGGATAAAACGTGCGCACCCATCAGGATCTGAGGATGGCCACTTCACGGTGAGTTTCCGCGGCCCAAAAGGAACCTCGATGCTGATGGATGTTTGGTGATCGAGCTGGGTTCGGGACTCTAGTTTCATCGGAACGAAAGCGGGCAACGTCGGCGCCTGACGATCACGATAAACAGGTATCCACTTTCGGACGAGGTTGGCGTTAATGCCGTGGCGCAACGCTACGCTGGCCATCGACACGCCAGGCTCCAGGCATTCCTGGACGATCTGGGCTTTAAAGGGTTTGGGATAAGAGGTTCGTTGGCGCATGGCAATCCTGACGATAAGGGTGATGGTGTCCACGTATTTTTAAGTGGACACCATCGCCCTTATAGCTGGGATCGGGTAGGTGACTTAGCCGGACGCTTACGGTGGAACGAGGTGACGCTCATACCGACCTGAGCGGCAAGCCAATGCACACTCATTGGCTTATCGGCGTTCGCGCTGATCCAGTCTGCCGCGATTTTGATTTGTCCGAACCGGGTGTTGTGCATTCCAATTTGGCGGAGCCTGGAGCCTAGCGGGCTCAACAATAGACGGTAGTAAAACTCGCGCTCGAACTGGGAGCCAAGCACTTTAAGCTCTGCTGGCGTATCAAGCAGACCGATGAAACGAACCAACGGCTCGACAAAACTGCTATCGGCTTGGGCTAACGAGATAGCGCCCGCCTGCGGAGCTGGTTGGGTCGACTCGCTCATATCGAGAAGCAAGCCAGCGACGATCCCTGCGTCGAGCATCAATTCGACACTGATATAAGGTTGTTCCGGGCTCGCCTCTACCACTTCACTCACGAACGGTAACCCGACCGCTGCCACTGCACAGGTGCCCGGATGGCAATCGAACGTACTATCGGCAATGTTCATCCGCTTGGCGCCTTGCAGTAGCAGATAAAACTTCGGCGCAAACAGAGCGGGGGTCGGAGGAACCGGAGCGTCTGTGGATCTGATTGTCAGTTGGGGAAGAGCGTTTGATAGATCGGCGCAGCCGCGATGTCGGCTCGCGATTGCGAGGAGATGTTCCAACATGAGGGCTGTCGATCCTAGTCGTGCTCGCTATAAGCCAGCGGTTTCTCAAGCTAAAGCAGTTGGTAGGATCAGGCAAGGCTTTAGCACTATGTAGGATGTGGTCAGGCCGGTTTTTTGTGAAAGTGGCGGCATCCAACGTAACTTGATTTAGAGGAACGACGATGTCAGACCAACACTCACGCTTGCAGCAATTTATGGACGAGGCGTCCATCCGAAACACCATTGCACGTTTCGCCGACAGCGCGACACGCGCAGACCCCGCAATGTTTCACTCGGTTTGGGCTGATGATGGCGAGTTCATCATTGGTCAAGCACCTCACGGCCAGTACTCCAAAGGCGCAGACAACAACGTGGCGCTGCTTCGCAAACTGCGCTCAGGCAAGGAGTTCTTCGTTCAATTCGCACTGCCGGGGGTGATTGTTATCGACGGTGATCAGGCAACTACTCGCACATTCGTGCATGAGTCTGCACGCGGCCCAGGCGAGAAGTACTACCGCAATCACTGCATTGCGTTCGATGTGCTACAACGCTCGGGAGACGATTGGGTTTTCAAAAGCAGATCCTTTCAGTACCTCTGGCTCGACACCGGAGCGTTCGGCGGAAACGGATTCCCGCTGTTCCCGGCGGCATAATGCCTGGCCTGACTACCTGCCCCCCGTTACAGGGCTATTCATAGGTCGATACGCGGCTAGTTGGGGCCACAACGGGCGAGATGTAGTCGCCCGCTTCCCAACGATTTTGGTCTGGGCAGAACAGCTCACATACGGGCTCTGAAACCGCTTGCGAGCTTCGCAAAAGCGTCAGAGGCAACGCTTTGATACCCGTTTTTTCGACGTAACAATGCCGCTGTGCGACTAGGCAATAAGTGGGTTGTCTGAAGCTCACGCAATCCAGCTTGCTCACGCACTATCGCGTCGGGAAGGATGGTTGCCATGCGACCTTGCTTGGCGACCTTGAGCAAGATGGCAATTGAGTTCGCTTCCAGCACGATGTTCGGCGTGAAACGTTGCTTCTGGCACCAGGCATCCACTGCCGTCCGGGTCGCAAACCCAGGTGCCAGCAATGCGAAACGGAGGGTTTTCAGGTCTGCGAGTGTGAGAGGCGCCTGCCCATCAAAGAGTGAGTCGGCCGTGACCAGACAGAGTTTTTCATCGAACAAAGCCTGACTATCAATCTCGGCGCCGTGATCACCCGTAAATCCTATCGCCAGGTCAAGGGCATCGTTGATCAGAGCGTCGGTTATCTGTTCGAGAGACATCTCGGTCAGGGTGATTCCCACCCCCGGATGCAACTCATTAAAGCCATCAAGCAGCGGTGCTACCAGATATTCAGTGAAGGTTGGCGTTACCCCGAGGCGTAACTGGCCGCGTGAAAGATCGCTGACATCCATGACTGCGCGCCTGCCGGCGTCCAGCTCCCGCAGGGAGCGGCGCGCGTACTCCAGGTACACGCGCCCGGCATCCGTGGGCACGATGCGGCGACCACTGCGGTCGAAAAGCAGTACCCCCATATTACTTTCCAACTGCCTTATCTGTTGCGACAGCGCTGGCTGGGACACATGCAGTGCCTCAGCGGCACGAGTGAAATTGCCATGATCGGCGACGGCCAGCAGGTAACGGATATGACGTAACAGCACGGCCTCACCATAATCTCAGGTTATCGAAATGATCAGTAATAGGTCTTGGATATTATGGCCTATTTTGGCGATCCTGTGCCTCAAGCAATTCCATTTGGAGGATTGATTATGCCGCACGGCAATGTTTCCAAAACACCCCGCCAAACCTTGACCGAGCGCATCTTGCAGGCCAAGACAGCAAAGAACCTTACCTGGGAGGCGCTATCCGATGGCACCGGGTTGAGCGTGGTCTATGTGACCGCTGCCTTGCTCGGTCAGCATCCGTTACCTGAAGCTGTCGCTGAGGTAGTCGCCGAGCGCCTGGGTTTAGACGCAGAGGCGATCAAGCAACTGCAAATTATCCCGTTGCGCGGCAATGCCGAAGACGTTTCCAGCGACCCGACTATCTATCGATTCCACGAGATGGTGCAGGTCTATGGCACCACACTCAAGGCGCTGGTGCATGAGCAGTTCGGCGACGGCATCATCAGCGCGATCAATTTCAAGCTGGACATTAAAAAAGTCGAAGATCCAGAAGGGGGATCACGTGCCGTGATTACCCTGGACGGCAAATTTCTGCCTTATAAACCGTTCTGAGGACGCCCAAATGAGTGAAGAAAAACGTTTACCATTACCGCCATTCACCCTCGACACCGCTATACAGAAGGTTCGCGGGGCTGAGGATGGCTGGAATTCCCGAGACGCCGCTAAAGTCGCCCTGGCTTATACCCAAGACACTTATTGGCGTAACCGTGGTGAATTCATCGAAGGTCGCGCCCAGGCCCAGGCGTTCCTTGAACGAAAGTGGCGCAAGGAACTGGACTACCGATTGATCAAAGAGCTGTGGGCTTTTACCGATAACCGCATTGCCGTGCGCTACGCCTATGAATGGCACGACGATTCGGGCAACTGGTTCCGCTCGTACGGCAATGAGAACTGGGAGTTTGCCGCAAACGGGCTTATGCAACGGCGCTTTGCCTGCATCAATGACCTGCCGATTGCTGAGTCCGACCGCAAGTACCACTGGCCTTTGGGGCGGCGTCCGGACGACCACCCTGGTTTGAGTGAACTTGGGCTCTAATACGCGATCACCTTCTCTGATGCATACAAATAGCAGTTTGGGCGCCCTTAATAAGACCATGACAGGTCAAAAACGGGCGACCCACACTGTCACAGTTCGAGCCTACTAGGCTCTGTCTGAAAAAAGGTGTCGCAGACACCGCATGCCACAAGCCAACGAGACGATCGCTCCATAACTTTTTGCGAGCTTGTCGAAGCGTGTCACGATTCGGCGGTTCTCTTTCAGCCAGCCGAACATACGCTCGATCACGTTACGTTGGCGGTACTTGGGGCGATCAAACAGTCTCGGCAAGCCGGGTTTGGGCTTGCGTTTCATTGAGCGCAGCGGAATGACCGGCTGCATCCGATATCGATCGCAGTAACGGCGCAAAGCCTCAGCGTCGTAGCCTTTGTCAGCCAGCAACCATTTGCATCGTTTGCGTGGACGACCACGCTGGTTTGTCGGGATGCGGACATCATCAAGCAACGGCTGGGCATAGCTGATGTCCCTGGCTTGGCCGCCAGAGAGAAGGAAGCGCAACGGTATCCCGTTGGCGTCGCAGAGCATATGGATTTTGGTTGTCAGGCCGCCGCGACTGCGGCCTAGAGCGTGATCGGCGGGTTCATCAGCCCCCCTTTTTTACCTGCACCTGATGAGGCGCGGGTAGCACGAACAGCAGTTGAATCGATCATCCAGGTCTGCAGGTCGATGAGACCTTGATCGTTGAGTTTGAGATGTAATCGCTTGAGCATCTGATCAAAGGTTCCTCGGTTTCGCCAAACCCTGAAGCGGTGATAAACCGTACGCCAAGGCCCAAAACACTCGGGCATGTCCCGCCAAGCAGCACCTGAGCGCAACAACCACAGCATGCCATCGAGCATCAGGCGATCACTCGATCTTGGTTGGCCTCTGGTGTGGGTTGGAGTGAAAAGATCCGCGACCATATCCCATGCCTCATCCGAAATCTCGTAGCGCTTAGCCATCACAGGATTCCTTTCCATAGATGGCTCAAAATCATACAAAATCTCAGTGTTCGCCGCACTGGAGTTGAGTTTCTCCGAATTTCAGACAGAGCCTAGCTCCCCCGCTATGACGGAATGGGCAACTTCGTCTTGCAGAAAATCATCTGCCATCTTTCTCTCCCTTCCCTGCGGTCCAATACGTTGCTGCCAGAGACTAGCCGCGTATTACGGCTCAATGGATATCTTCAGAATCGCCACTGTCAGTGTGGTTGTCGTGTACCCTCTTCATAATCAGCATTCCGGGGACGCCAAAAGTATGGTTTAGCCTTTCTGATCAAGCGAACGCGATAGCCGCATTCCTGAAAATAATTTTTCGTGTATAGAGACTCTGATTACAGAGAGTCAGGCTAGGGGAATCAACTAGGTGGCGTTGTCAACGCACAACCCGTCACTTGTGGGTATGTGCGGCAAACCAGCATTATTTCGTTTTTGGGTTCAAAGTCATGATCAATCATACAGCGTTGCACTATGGCTGTGCGTCCGATGCTGGCGACATTCAGATTTGACCCAAGTGGTTTGGGATAGCCGCAGGCGTACATCATCGGCAGCGCTTCACTATCATTGGCTATTTGGACTGAGAAATGGAGTGATGCTCCCGATCTACGCCATGAGATCTGCATGCGTTCATCCCGGCCTGAATTAGGCTTAATGGGATGAAATGCTTCATCTTCCACGAAGGGTAGCGCTTCGAGCTGGGACAAGCTGAGCGGACCGCCCTGCCTTTTCTCGACGCACGCAGGCGTATTCTTCATTATTTCACAGTATTCAAACCCATCTTTACGAGTAAAACCCAAGCGCTGCATACACTGAAAATGAAGTACCTGCTCGTTTATTGGAAAATGCTTTTGTGCCCCCCCTACCGGGTCTCCACATTCTGCCATTGCAGCTTTGACGCCCTCTACAGAGGTAGAAGCACGTTTCCATTGGGTGAATGACGCTGGTGGAGGGCAGCCGGTGAGTAGAAGTACCGCTAACACCAGGACGGGGATGGTAATAATCTGATATTTGCTGAACATATTGCGTCCTTAATTTATCTCAGGGCACGCCAATGGTCCCTATCTTTTTTGGGGAGGGGCAACGACTGACATCAATTGTCCCTCCACCTGTCTGCGAGAGGCGACCGAGCCGCCTTCTGCCCTGTGAATTCCAAAACTTATTTAGGCGGGACATCCCAATACCCGTGACCTAGATACACTGAGATCGACTAATTCGTAAAATATTAGTTTATCTCTAAAACCTATCCACTGCCGTCGGTACAAAACCAGTCGTTTCCAGGGCGTCTGGGGGCATTATTGGGGTACGTTTTTCTTTTGTAACCTACGATTATTCCCAGGATCTGCACATCGTGTCCGCATGAACACTTGCGCTGGTTGAGGAAAACCATGCGGCCATCAAAGTCCCTCTGCACCACCGCCAGTGCCTGTACCATCAATCGCTGTTTCCAGCGCCCCCAAATAGCGCGGCAAGTGCAGCAAAAGGCATGGGCCGTGGGCTGCTTGACCACGAACGAATGCCCGCGCCAGCGCTTGAAGCTATAAAGGGAAAGCGGATTCTCGACCGTACGCCACACCATCGATTCGCCCGCCATGCCCAACTGCTCGGTCAGCACCGGCTGCCAATCGCCCACCCGTGGCGTCAGCATCCCGTCACCTCCCGCAGGCGTGGGGCCAAGGCCATGCTCGGTGTGCCGGGTTCGCAGGCATAGTGCAGTATGCGCCAGCCGCGCGTCGCGGCAGCTTCAAGGTTTGGGATGCTATCGTCCACCAGACAGATGGCATCTCCCGTCAGTCCGAGGCGTTGTTCCACCGCCTCGAAAATGCCAGGCAACGGCTTGGTAACGCCCAGCTCACCGGACAGGAACACCGTCTGCAAGCCCAGGTGAGATTCCAACACCCCACGCAGGGCGCCTGGGTTGTTGCTCAGCACCCCTAGGCGAAAGGTCCGTGTCAGGGCCGGCAGTTGGTTCAAAAGCCCGACGTTGGGCGTGAACACCTTGAACCACAAATGCCAGCATTCGGCAGCGGTCACCGCCTTGCCCGCCAGTGCGCCAATGAAGGCCACCAAGTCTTCCTGCGTGGCGGTGCCCTTGTCCAGTCGCGCCACCAGCCTGCTCCCATCCAGCGCGGCCTCGACCCGGGCGGGGTCCAGTCCGGTGAAGTGCCCCAGCGCTTCGAGGCGCGCGGCAGGTTGGTAATGGAACAGCACGTTGCCTACATCCAGTAAAACAATGGGTCCATTCATACGGCATCCTCCGTTATTCCCGTCATCGTTGCGCCGAGGCGCCTCCCCAGTGCCCGGACATTAACCGGAAACAGCTCCGCCGGCGCAGGCACGGGTAAGCCTAGTCCCGAGGCAGGCGCAGCACGATTTAGGCATACGTGGGCATGACGTTGATCAACTGCTTAGCCACGGTCCACAGGGTGACCATCAACACGCCTGCGACCAGTGCAGGTACATGCTCCCGCCCGACTTTGACGCTCAAAAGTGCCGACCAGCCGATCACTGCGTAGGTAGGGCATACGGCGATGATCACAGTGTGCCGGGCCCCATGAGCATGAGCGCCGGCGCTACACCCATGGGCAGTTGCGCAAGCGACAGCGCCAGGAGTTGCAGGCAAAGTACGCGCAGACTTGCAAGTTGGGTGCCGTGCGGCCGCTGCCGCTAGCGCTCAACCGCAAACCGCAGTCCCGCGTGTGCGCTCAACCGCGCCATCAACGCCGTGTTCAGCGCAGCTGCCGGCGTCCAGCAGCCACCCGGGGTCTGGTCGCGGTCGACGTCATAAGCCAAGGCCAACGCCGCTTCGGACAGCATCTTTGATGTCGACAGGTAACCGGGGTCCTCATCACAGCTGACCGAGGTCTTCACCACCTGGCCGTCGCCCAGTTCGGCAATGAACACCACATCGTAGAACCCCGCCGCCATCTCCGCCTGGGTAGGCCCCTGCCCTGGCTGAGGCTGGCCGCCTTCGTTGAACGAGAAACCGGCCAGGCTGGGCGCATCATCGGCGGACGGCGCAGCGGCCAGCATCAGCATTTCGTCATACTGGAAGTGCTCACCCCAGGCATGCCCTTGCAGGTAGTTGGTGCGGTGCACGGCCTTGGTGTTGATCGGCGACATGATGAACGGCCCGACCCAGCTGCCCGCCAGCGCATCCACGTATGGTGTCTGCCCGTCCGGTTGCTCGACGCCCTTGAAGCCTGGGGTATAGGCAAAGGGGTCGTTCATCACTGCGGCCAGCGACGGATCCTTGGCAGCAGCCGCCTCGACGGCGCCGACGCTGGCGAAGGTGCCGCCCGACAGCACGCCCTGCATTCTGCGCATACGCGCCCGCACGCGGGGGGCGTAACGGCCATGTTCGCGCATGACCTGTTGCTGGGTGAACCACACGCCCAGGTCAAAGGGCACCGAATCGAAGCCGCAGGAAAATACCAGTCGCGCACCCGATGCGTGCGCCGTGGCCTGATGCTGGTTGATCATCTGGGCGATCCAGGGGATCTCCCCGCACAGGTCGACGTAATCGGTGCCCAGGTCGGCGCAGGCCGCCACCAGCTCAGAGCCATACAACGAGAACGGCCCCGCCGTGCTGATCATCACCCGGGTGGCGGCCGCCATGTCACGCACGGTGGCCGGCTGCGCGGCATCGGCCAGGATCAGCGGCAACGCGGCAGCGTTTGCCCAGCCGTCACGAATGGCTTGCAGCTTGCCGAGGTTGCGGCCGGCCAGCGCCCACTTCACTGGCCCATCGACCCCGTGGGTGGCGTAGAAGTATTCGGCGACCAGGCGCCCGGTATAACCGGTGGCGCCGAAAATAATCACATCAAAGGGCCGATTGCTCATGTGGCGATGTACTCCATAGATGATTGAAAACGAGGGAGCCACTCTAGCAACGCCGGACAATGATGATTAGCGGGTATGATAGGAATGGACCTATACCCTAACGACATTAATCATGCGCGATACCGTGACCGACCTGATGGCCTTCCTGCGGGTGGCGCGCGAGGGCAGCTTCACCAAGGCCGCCGCCCAGCTGGGTGTCTCACAACCCGCCCTGAGCCGCACCATCAGAAAGCTTGAAGAGCGCTTGGGGGTACAGCTGCTCACCCGCAGCACCCGCAGCGTCGCCCCCACCGACGCCGGAGTACGCCTGATGGACACCATCGGCCCGCACTTCGATGGTATCGAAGCGGGTCTCGGGGAGCTGAGCGAATTGAGCGGCCGGCCCACAGGCCATCTGCGTATCACCTCCCTGGAGCACGCCAGCCCCTGGGCCCTGGCCCCGGCCGTCAGCCAACTGATGGCCGAACACCCGGGCATCACGGTCGAGATCAGCGACAGCTATGCGCTGGTGGACATCGTGGCCGAACGCTTTGACGCGGGTATCCGCATGGGCGAACAACTGGCCAAGGACATGATCAGCATGCGCATCGGCCCGCCATTTCGCCTGGCCCTGGTGGGCGCCCCGGCCTACTTCGAACAGCGGGCGCAACCCGTGGCGCCTGAAGACCTTACCCACCACACCTGCCTCAACCTGCGCCTGCCCACCTCAGGGGGCCTGTGGGCCTGGCCGTTCGCCAAACAGGGCCGTGACATCAAGGTGCGCGGTGACGGGCATATGGTGTGCAACACCCTGGGGCTGATGCTGGATTTCGCCCGCGCCGGTTGCGGGCTGGCGTACGTGCCGGAGCATGTCGTCGAGCAGGACCTGGCCCAAGGCCGGTTGCTGCGGGTAATGGCCGACTGGTGCGACACGCCTCTGCACTATCACCTGTACTACCCTGGGCGTCGCCAGCACAAGCCGGCCTTCCGGCTGTTGCTCGACGTGTTGCGTCAGCAAAGTACACTCGGCCGCCTCCCGCACCGGACGCCTGGGCCGTGACGGTCTGGTTTATCTGTGCTGTGAAGCCGGTAGGCGGTGAAGGTAAAATGCTGACTTCCAGCGCTGGGATCACGGACGAGAGGGCGGCTGGACTGGATCGAGGTGGCCATCAGGTGCAGATCGCGGTGATTTCTTGAGTCGCCGGGGCACGTTCGCACTTGCCGATCGAGGTCCGAGATCATGCGCGTGGCTGGCCGCCTCACGATGGAGGCAAACAGCGCCTGTCACCGACTACCGTTGCCCCTCGGCTTGAGTCGTAGTTGATAGGCGCAGACTTTAGATGACCGAGGTCATGAGCCCTCCCGCAGTTATGCCCTCCTCTGCATCAACGCCCCACCAGGAGTGCACTGCAACAACGCAGTGCCAATCTGGCGCGCAGTCAGAAATCGCCATTCGCGATCTCGGATCCACGAAGTGCGACTGGGGGTACAAGTGGGGGTATCTTCTCGATTTTTCACGCCAAAACCATCGTGCTAGAGCCATGTCCAAATGTTTTTTGGGGACCCGGATAGTCTTTAGGTGTGATCATGTCCCGGTCGGTAGTGTAACTCCTCCGGCCTCTACGCTATCGATTCGCGACCAGCCTAAAGCCGACACGGACGACGTAAGGATTATTCCTTACCATTGATTTCGAAGAATCCGGGAGAACCTTCATGCCTGCCATCCACGAAATCGCCACGCTGACCTCTAAAGGCCAAGTCACCCTACCGAAATCTGTCCGCCAATTGCTGGGCCTGAATGCGGGGACCAAGATCGCCTTCGATGTACGTGGAAGTGAAGTCGTGGTCAGCCGAGTGGAGGCCGATCGCGAGGACCCGGCCATCGGTGCATTCCTGGACCTGCTCGAGGCTGATATGCGCAGCGGGCGAAACCTCTCCGCGCTGCCGGAAGACCTGGCTCAGGCCATGCTCGCCAACGCAAACCACTGCGTAAACCTGGACGAAGATATCGAGGGTGAGGTCGCGATCTGATGCTGCGACATAGCTGGACACTGTTGTTCCATGAGGGTGTGACTTTACAGCTACGCAAATTGCAAGAAGCCGCCGCCCGAGCCGAGCAGAACGATCCGCAAGGTTTTGAGAGCAACGCCAACGTCAAGCTGTTTCGGGCGTTGAGCCATCTGATCATGGAGGCTGTGCCTGCCGACCCAGGCCGTGATGAATTCCGCCAAGGCAACACGCTGGGCACCGCCTACAGATAGTGGCGCCGCGCAAAAATCGGCAGGCGCTTTCGGCTGTTCTTTCGCTACGACTCAAGGTCCAAGGTCATCGTCTATGCATGGGTCAACGACGAAAATACCCTACGGCCCGCAGGCAGCACATCCGCTAGCAACTACCGCCGCGACCCTTCCGTAGCCGCTGCCGCCAGGCTGCGCTGGCCCCTGAGTGCACCGAAGATCTGCAGTGTGGTCAAGAACCAGCGCAGCCTGCGGCAGCGGCTACAGCGCACAGGTTGTGCCGTGCGCTACGAGGTACCGCTCAACGGTTCTGCCCCACCCCCTACAACACCAGCTTGCGCAACCTGCCCATGCTCAAAAACGCCAAGGCCCCCAACAGCGCATGCCCCGCCACCACATACAACGCGCCTTCGAATGAACCCGTGGCCTGGACGATGTAGCCAATGGCGATGGGCGTGAAGATGCCGGAGATATTGCCGCACATATTGAAAAGGCCGCCCGCCATCCCGGTGATCTGCTTGGGCGCCGTATCCGATACCAGGGTCCAGTCCACCGCCACCACGCCCTTGCCAAAGATGGCGAGCGACATCAGCAACGTCACTACCCACACCGAGTCCGTGAAGTTGCACAACACCAGGGTGGCCCCCACGCTCATGCCGCACACCAGTGGGATCTTGCGCGCCACGGTCAGCGAAAAACCCCGGCGCAGCAGGTAGTCGCACACCGCGCCGCCGCACAGCGCGCCCAATAAGCCGCACACGCCAGGCACTGCGGCGATGGCGCCGGCTTCCATGATGTTCAAACCCCGCCCTTTCACCAGGTAGATGGGGAACCAGGTCAAAAAGAAATACTGCAGCGAGGTGTCGCAGTATTTGCCCAGGTAGATGGACCACATCATCGGGCTTTTCAGCAGCACCTTGAGGTCGGAAAATTTGGGTTTGAACGCCCCTGCTGCCTTGGGCTTGTCCATGTCCACTTCGGCGCCGCCTTCCTTGATGTGCGCAAGTTCGGCGCTGTTCACCCAGGGGTGGTCGCCAGGTGCCTTGACCAGCTTGAACCACAGCAGGCTGACCAGAATACCCAGGCCACCCATGAAGCCGTATACGTGCTCCCAGCCATAGGTGTGCGCGATGAAGCCCATCAATGGCGCCAGCATCACCACCGACAGGTACATGGACGAGTTGTAGATCACCGTGGCCATGCCGCGCTCCTGCAATGGGAACCAGGCCGCGACGATACGGTTGTTGGCCGGGTACACCGGCGCCTCAATCAGCCCCAGCAGGAAGCGCAGGGCAAACAAGGTCGCCACGGCCACCGGCACCGACAGGAAACCGATCAAGCCTTGGGCCACGGTAATGAGTGACCACAGGAACAGCGAGGTGCCATATACCCGCGCCGAGCCGAACTTGTCCAGCAGCCAGCCACCGGGCAACTGGCCGATGACATAGGCCCAGGCAAACGCCGAAAAAATGTAGCCCAGGGTGATCGAGTCGATACCCAGTTGCTGGGTCAGTGCGGTGCCGGTGATGGACAGCGTGGCACGGTCACCGACGTTGATGGCGGTGACGATGAACAGCATGCCCAGGATGATGTAGCGCACCTTGCTGCGGGCCACGGTGGCGGCAACGGGCACGGCGATTTCTGCAACATTGGAATGTTCCACATGGACGTCCTCATCTTGTCGTTGTTGTAGGTCGTGATTCACGGGACAGACAACCGCGCCAGGGGCCTGGCGCGGTCGATACACTCAGGGGCGCTTGCCCACTTCCACCTGCTGCGCGGTCCAGGCCTTGACCTGCTCGCTCAGGCTCAGGCCAAGGCCCGGCCGCTTGGGCACCAGCATGCGGCCGTCGCGGGTTTCCAGGCGTTCGTTGAACAGCGGCTCCAGCCACTCGAAATGCTCCACCCACGGCTCGGTCGGGTAGGCGGCGGCCAGGTGCACGTGCAACTCCATGGCGAAGTGCGGCGCCAGCATCAGGCCAGCGTTCTCGGCCATGGCGGCCACCTTCAGGTACGGGGTAATGCCGCCTACGCGCGGCGCATCGGGCATCAGGAAATCGGCGCCGCGCAGCTTGATGAACTCGGCGTGCTCGGCGACGCTGGTGAGCATCTCGCCGGTGGCGATGGGCGTGTCGAACTGCTGCGCCAGGGCGGCGTGGCCTTCGGCGTCGTAGCAGTCCAGCGGCTCCTCGATCCAGATCAGGTTGTACTGTTCGAACTGCCGGCACATGCGCTGGGCAGTGGGCCGGTCCCACTGTTGGTTGGCGTCGACCATCAGCGGGAATTTATCGCCCAGGTGGCGGCGCACGGTGCTCACGCGCTCGATGTCGATGGCGCAGTCAGGCTGGCCGACCTTGAGCTTGATGCCGCCAATGCCCTTCTCGCGCGACAGGTCAGTGTTCTTCAGCAGCTGGTCCAGTGGTGTGTGCAGGAAGCCGCCGGAGGTGTTGTAGCAACGCACACTGTCACGCTGCGCACCCAGCAGACGCGCCAGGGACAGGTTGGCGCGCTTGGCCTTGAGGTCCCACAGGGCCACGTCGAAGGCACCGATGGCTTGGGTGGACAGGCCGCTGCGGCCCACCGAGGCGCCGGCCCAGCACAGCTTGGTCCACAGTTTGGCGATGTCGCTGGGGTTTTCGCCGATCAGCGCCGGGGCGATTTCCTGGGCGTGGGCGAACTGGCCCGCCCCCCCTGCCCGCTTCGAGTAGCTGAAGCCCAGGCCGCGATGGCCATCTTTGGTCTCGATCTCGGCAAACAGGATGGCGATCTCGGTCATCGGCTTCTGCCGCCCGGTCAGCACCTTGGCATCGCTGATGGGGTTGGCCAGCGGCAGGAATACCGAGGACACGCGCACCCAGGCAATGGCGTCGTCATCACCGGTGGGCAGGTCTTGTTGTTGTGTGAGCATGAGCGCTCTCCTTGTTAACGGGACAGGAAAGAATCGGCGGTTGCCACAGGGCTGGCCTGGGCAACCGGTTCGGGAAAGTCATCCAACTCCAGGCGCTTGAGCGGCCCGACGATAAACAGATAGGCAAAGGCGCCCAGCAGCCCCATGGCCGCGACGTACATCAACGCCACGTCAAAGGAGCCCAGTTGATTGATCATCACCCCGATGGCAATGGGCGTGACGATGCTGGCCAGGTTGCCGCAGAAGTTGAACATCGCGCCGCTGATGCCCATGGCCCGGGCGGGCGACACATCGCCGACGATGCACCAGCCCAGGTTGCCGACGCCCTTGGCAAAAAAGGCCAGGGACATCACCGCAATCACCACGGTGAGCGAGGCGCTGTAGTTGGCGATAACGATGCTGCTCGACAGCAGCAGGCCGCAGATGATCGGGGTCTTGCGCGCAGCGGTCAGGCTGAAGCCCTTGCGCAGCATCCAGTCCGACCACACCCCGCCCACCACGCCGCCCAGGCAACCGGCGATGGGCGGGATGGCCGCGACCAGGCCGACCTTGAGCAGGGTCATGCCCTTGGCTTCAATCAGGTAGGTGGGGAACCAGGTCAGGAAGAACCAGGTGATGGAGGTCAGGCAGAACTGCCCCAGGTAGATGCCCACCATCATGCGGTTGGCGCCGATGGCCTTGACCCGCTTCCAACTGAAGGGGGTCTTCACGTCACCAATGGTCGGCAGACCGCCGCCGGCCTCGATGTAGTCGATTTCGGCCTGATTGACGCGGTGGTCCTTGCGCGGCTCGCGCACCAGGCGGAACCACAGCAGGCCGATAAAAATTCCCGCCAGCCCGGTGACCCAGAACACATGCTGCCAGCCCCAGGTGCTGACCAGCCACACCATCAATGGCGTGAACGCCGCCAGGGCAAAATACTGCGCTGACTGGAACACCGCCGTGGCCAGGCCGCGCTCCTGGCGCGGAAACCACATCACGGTCAGGCGGTTGTTGGCTGGAAACGCCGGCGCCTCGGCCACGCCCATCAGAAAGCGCAGGGCAAACAGCACCAAAAACGCCGAGGCGAAATAGTCCACGTAGCCCTGCAGAAATGTCAGGGTCGACCACAGCATCAGGCTGGCGCCCAGCACCACCCGCGAGCCGTAGCGGTCAAGGATCACCCCACCCGGCAGTTGCATCGAGGTGTAGGCCCAGCCGAAGGCCGAGAAGGCGATGCCCATGGTCATGGCGTCGAAACCCAAGTCCGTGCGCATGCTGGGGGCGGCGATGGACAGCGTGGCGCGGTCGACGTAGTTGAACACCGTGACGATGAAAATCAGCGTCAGGATCAGGTAGCGGACGCGGGTCCTGGCTACCGGGGGCGTGGTTGGGTTCACTTGTTGTTTTCCTTGTTGTGAGCGCTGCGGTGGATCGGGTGGCGCCTGTGTCGGCAATCAATGATTGCGCAATCATTCCTCTTCATAAAAACGGCCACCTGCACCGGGGTGACAGCGGCCAATGAGGGTGAGCTTACACTGATTGCGCAATCATTCAAGGGAATCCGATGGGTTGCGTTGGCATCCCATTGCCCTGAAGCGAACAACCAAGGCTGAAAACTCGGTGTGTCAGGCCATGGTGTAGGAGCGGGTTCTACCCGCGGGCGGCGCTCGATCTCCAGAACGAAAAAAAACGCCGCCCCCGTAGCCGCAGCCTGGCGGCAGCGGCTATGTATGGACTCGCCCCTCCTGTCTACCCGCTTTTGAAAAACTGCCGCCCGTTGCATCTATGTATTAGGCCTATTCAAGGAAGCCGCTTTGGGCCTCTGGCCGACATTGGAAGAGCTCGTGGTATGCCGATTACAGTCAGGCCTCGAAGGCCGCTAGCCGCTTAGGCATCAATCCACGCCGATCCTATCTGGGGTCAATGTTTTTCAGCACAGGGTTGGACAGTCGTTACCTCGGTGGCAGAACTCGGTGGATCAGTGGCTCATCATCGCTGGCTGGCCGCTGCCATGCTGTCGACGATAAGTCTGGTCATTCTGTAGAAGCCTCCAGACGATACGCAGGTTGCGATTGGCCAACCGGACCGCAGCCTGCTTGCGGCCCAGGCGGTTCATCCAACGCAGTAATCGGCGGTCATCGGGTTGCTCGGAGTCAGGTCGCAGTTGCTGCAGCACTGCGTGTGCGCCCTGGATCATCAAGCTGCGCAGATATGAATCGCCTCGCTTGCTCATGCCGCCCAGGCGAACTTTATTCCCGCTGCTGTGTTGGTCGGGAACCAGGCCAAAGTAGGCCGCGAACTTGCGTGCATTGGGGAACCGTTCGGGCTGGGTTTCCTTGGCTACCAACGCCGTGGCGGTCACCGGACCGATACCGCGCACGCTCATCAGCCGCTTGGCCGTGCTGTCGGCATTTGCCGCTGCTTCCAGACGGCCCGTCAACACCGCAATGCGCTCGCCCAAAAAGCGCCATTCCGCCAGCAGTTCATCGATCAACTCGCGCAACATGGCTGGCACTGGTTGAGTGGCATCCTCCAATACTCGTGGAATTCTCTGGCTGATGGCGACATCACCTTGAGCCAGGACCACGCCGTGCTCAAGCAGCAGGCCGCGCATCTGATTACTCAATGCCGTGCGGCGGCGCACATAGCCCTGGCGAGCACGATGCAATGCCTGCATGGCAAGCGCCGCAACGCTCTTGATCGGTACTGCGCAGATTTTCTCATCACGACCGGCCCGCAAAATCGCCAACGCATCGTTACGATCGTTTTTAGGCCCTGTGCGGTGTGTCGTCACCAACTTGGCCGGCAAAATCCGAGCCTCGACGCCCTGTTCCTGCAGCTGGCGCGCCCAGGCTTGCGCACCTGGCCCCGTCTCCATCAAGACTATGACGTGGGGTGCCAGTTGTTGAAGGAACTCGTAGAACGCTTCGCGCGACTTGAAGCGCTGTTCATAGTGCACGTGGCCTAGAGCGTCTTCGCCGGCAACCTGGAAGACATGTTTGGCCAGATCGACCGCCACGGTCGTGCAGACCGACAAATTGGCGGAAGACAGGGATTGATCAATCGAAGTATGCTTTTTCATGGACTCGCCCTCGCTGTCGTTGGCTGTTTAGACTGCCACCGTGGCGCATTGACGCCTCGGCTTGGGCGAGTCCATCTAATTACAGCAGTTACGCCGATGTCTGTAGCAGCGGCCGCCAGGCCGCGTCACGGACGCTGCGCAGTTGCTGACTCACCGCGCCGTTTGTGACGCAACTTTCTCCTGCGGTGTGTACCTCCGCTGCCGCGGGGGCCCGTATACCCCATTGATCGCGGCGTCTGCATCGCGGCCAAGGCCGGCTCCTACCACGGACGCTGTAGGAGCCGACTTTAGTCGCGATGCGGGCGACCCGATTTCAAGACAGTTGCTGCTACGCGGCGCTTCGCGGGTAGAACCCGCTCCCACACCATGGCCTGTGAGATCGGCATTGCCAGCCTTGTCTATTCGACATCAAAGGTGTGTGGGTTAAGATATCCCCCCCTCCCCACGGTAGACACACCCGCAAATGGCCAAGAAGTCGAACAAGGACCTGTCGCTCTCCGGCAATGGCCCCGCCGGTGTCCCCGGCTACACCCTGATCGACGTGGCGCGCGTGGCGGGGGTATCGCCGATCACCGTGTCGCGCGCCCTGCACCGCCCCGAGCTGGTCAGTGAGCGCACCCGGGACAAGGTGCGCGAGGCCGCGCGGGCCATGGGCTACGTGCCGAACATGCTGGCCGGCGGCCTGGCCACCAACAAAAGCCGGCTGGTGGCGATTTTCCTGCCCACCATCGCCAACTCGATCTTCGCCGACACCGTGCAGGCAGTGATGGACCGCCTTACCGTGGCCGGTTACCAGACCCTGATCGGCCTGACCGGCTACAGCGCCGAGCAGGAAGAGGCGCTGCTGGAAGCCGTGCTCGGCCGGCGCCCCGATGGCATCGTCCTGACCGGCACCCTGCACACCGAGGCCAGCCGCCAGCGCCTGGCCTCCGCGCGCATCCCGGTGGTGGAAGCCTGGGACCTGAGCGAGGCGCCCATCGACATGCTGGTGGGCTTCTCCCACGAACAGGTGGGCGTGGGCATCGCCCGCAACCTGCTGGACAAGGGCTACCGGCGCTTTGCCGTGGTGACCCTTGACGACCCGCGCGGGCTACGGCGTGTGGCCAGCCTGAAGACAGAGCTGCAAGCCCACGGCATCACCGACACCCCCACCGAAATCCTCCCCGCCCCCGCCACCCTGGCGTCCGGCCGCCTGGGCCTGCAAGGCTTGCTGGACAAAGGCCACCGCCCGCAGGTGGTGGTGTGCAGCTCGGACACCATCGCCCAGGGCGTGCTGGCCGAAGCGGCGAGTCGCGGCCTGCGCGTACCGGAGGATGTGGCGGTGATGGGCTTCGGCGATTTGAGCAGCGCCGCTCACGTGCACCCGCCACTGTCGACGGTGCAGGTCAACGGCACGTTGATTGGCCAGCAGGTAGCGGAGGCATTACTGGCACGACTGCGCACGGCGCCGGGGGCGGAGGCGCCACCGGTGTGTATCGACACGGGCTTTACCATTGTTGATCGAGACAGCACGCGCACCCTGACTGAAAAGTAGTCGCACGTCGCTGGAATCCATTTCAGACAGCCCCGTCGACCCGTAGATCAGCCTGCGTGCGCTTGTCGTGAACACGACGGGCGCCCTCAAACCTCAGATGCCGCACCGCGTGGGAAAGCGGCGGCTATTTGGGCAGGGTTACCTGAAATGTCGTGCCAGTCTCAGCGTCCGAGCAGACGTCGATGTGGCCCTGGTGGCCATTCACGATTTGAGCCGCAATAAAAAGCCCCAGCCCCAAGCTCGCCAGTGGACCGTGGTCAGCTGCAGATTGAGGCGAGTAGCGCCCCATTGGATTGAATATCTGCGGTAGCACCTCTTGGGCAATCGGAAGACCGCTGTTGTGCACGCTGAATTTCACGTGGTCATCAGATGCGATCATGGCGACGGTTACTGGGGCATGCGCGACCCCATGCTGAATAGCGTTGCCGATGAGGTTGGAGAACACCTGACCCAGGCGCGCCTCGTCAAACCGTCCTTTCGCGACGCCGGCGAAACTGAACACAATGGTGGATTCAGGATAAATCGTTCTGCACTCCTCGATTATCCTGGCGCAGATGGGCATCAGATCAATCGAGGCTTTCACAACGGGTATGCCTGGCCCCAGGTGGGACCGGGTAAAGTCCAGGAGATCGCCGACGATCTGATTGGCGCGTTTCACGCTGGTATAGATTTTAGAGGCAATCTTGGTTGATCGCGCACCCAGATCATCTGTACGCAAGAGCACATCCGCCCCAAGCAGGATGGCGCTGAGCGGCGCTCGCAGGTCATGGCCGAGAATGCCCAGAAAAATATTGCGCGAGTCCTGCACTGCCTGGGTGTAACTGGCTACCGACTCGGCAAGTGCCTGGTCAATGGCTTCATTGAACCGAATCATATCCTGCACCTCAAGCTTCGCCCCGCCACTTGCCTGGGACATCCAATGGCTCACCACGCTCGCTCGCAACGCGCGAAACTCTGCGACGACTTGATCGATGGTGAAGCCGGCCATCAGGCGGGTCATGGCGTGGGACTGCGCGGCGGTTCCGTCATAGTGCGGGCCTGTGCCCCATGACTTTTCATGTTGTTGTTGAGCTGTTTGTTCTGTGGCCAAATCCTCAGCGATAGTACGAAGCATCAGATCCGCATGATCCCGTAGCTCTGTCGCGTTCAGCGGGCCGCCCGGTGTGGTCATTGAGCCGGCGAAATCTTCCCACGCTTGGAGAATGGGCTCGACGTTATCCAGGATAAAGCTGGAAAGGCGCATCAATACCTCCTTTGAGCGCGACGCGCCTTTTCTGACATAGCCCGCGACGACCGCTGCGGATGCAGTGGCATTCGGCAGTCGGCCCACGGCCAATAGTGATGCCCTCGACGCTTCATCAATCACCCCTTCTCGGTTCACTCAGTAACGCACGTAGGGGGACGTTCGAGGGAATTACCTACCAACTGATTTCGCGGATTGAGTGTGCTTTCTCGAGTATTTGGACATAACGGCAATGGACATGGCCTGCCGACGGAGATTGATATGTCCAACCGCACCGGGCCTGATTCAGCCAGCAATGCAGTTTCCCATCGAGCTGATCGAAAAGGATTTTGGCTACACCTTGCAGGCCGCTCGCGCACCAGACGACGCGCCGACGATTGCCGCCGCCCACATGGTTTTCAGTGCAGGCATTCTCAGGGCCTGGGAGACAGGAACATGACCGCCGTGGTCACGTTATTTACTAAACGCTGACTGGCGGCAAGCGCTGCGGTCGGGTATCTCCTGCTCCAGTTGCCTGCGGGGGTTGCCGGACTGAGTCCCCCACTCGATTCAGCGCTACCGTCCCAGCACTTGCGCTCCCACGTCCCTACAGCATCATTGTTGCCCCCAGCAAGCACACGCCAGCCAAGGCAACCGACTTGAACTAAAGCCCTCGCAAGGCTCTCCATCCATACATTCAACGCTTGCCTACCCCAGCACAGGATGAATGTGATGAACCTCAAACACAGCGTCGGACAGGAAATAATCGCCGTCGACAAACAGGGCCAGCAGGTCCTGTTCCTGGACCCCGGGAACCTCTCGGTCATCGCTGCCGTCACCGACCTGCCCTCCCGCCCCCATGAGTTGCTCGTGCTTGAACACCTGCGCAAGGCCTACGTGCCCATCTACGGTGACGGTATCCACGGCGACAACCCCCACCCTAACCACAAGGTCGCCGTGATCGACCTCGATAGCCGCCGCTTGAGCGGATTCATCGACACCCTGCCCTACGTCTCACCCCATACCGGACGCCTGGGCCGTGACGGCCTGGTATACCTGTGCTGTGAAAACAGCGCGACGATCATTGTCATAGACCCCGCTCAGGACAAGATCGTGGATCATATCCATGTCCCTTCCAAGAATGTGCACCGCCTGACGCCGCTGCCACACGCAGACCAGCTGTGGGCTGAAAGCGAAGAGGATGGCCAGCTCTACGCCGTCGACCTGCGTAAACCCGGCCAGGCGCCCGAAGCCGTGGGGATGCCCGGCCCGTTGAATGGCATCGACGCATCGCCCCTGCACCCCTGGGTAGTGGCCACTGCGGGGGATCACCCGGTGCTGTACGTCGTGGATACCGGGCAGCGTCGCGTGCTGCACACCCTCGAACTGCCTGGGCACCAGCGCCCCGGGCAGGTAGTGCGTTTCAGTCCCGATGGCCGACTGTTGGCGGTCATCGGTGACTTTGAACCGATGGTGAGTTTTTTCGATGAAAACCTGCAATGGCTGTTCAATGCCCAATTGGGTGACAAGCCACTGGACGGCTGCTTCAGCCCTGCGCAGGACTACCTGCTCGTTGCCAATGAGAACGACGCCACCGTCAGTGTGGTGGACATCGCCACGCGCAAAACCATCGCCCATGTACCGGTCGGCGATGGTTGTGAAATTCTTGCCTACTTTGAGCGCTAAACGCTGCGAGAAAAACTGATCACCAGCGGCGCGCCCGCCAGCAATTCTGCCGACGACACTCGATTGCCCTGGCCAAGACGGGGGCTACATCGCCAGCGCCGCGCGTCTCAATCGGCACCGAGCCTATCAGCGGCAAGGTCCACGAGCGCACGCAGTCTGTCCATTCTGCGCATGTCCTGGTGTTACTCAGCCGTTTCCGGTTGTGCTCGTACACCGGGTACATGCCGCCGGCCTCAAGGCAACGGCAATGGCCGGTCCGTGATCACATGCTTCATCACCAAGGTCGAGGTCAACCGCTGCACATTTGGCAGCCTCGACAACTCCTCGTCATACAATTTTTGAAACGCCGGCAAATCCGCCGTAACCACCATCAGCAAGTAGTCCGGGTCACCGAACAACCGCTGGGCCTGCACAATACAGGCAAGGCGCGGCAAGGCCGCTTCGAAGTCGGCTACCGCCTGCTGATGCCCTTCACGCAAGGTCACGAACACCAGCGACGAAAAATTCAGCCCCAGCGCCGGCCCCGACAGGTGGGCCCTGTAGCCCTGAATCACGCCCGCCTCCTCCAACGCCCGCACACGACGATGGCAAGGTGACAGGCTCAAGCCCACCCGTTCGGCAAGGTCAGTGAGGGACTGGCGACCATCCACCTGTAGCTGCGCAAGAATATTCCTGTCTATTCGATCCATATCAAAAAACCTTCCACAAACACCCCGCCAGTCACGCACCTTTAAAAGATGATACTAACAAGCTTTCTTTATTCTTCTACCGCAATAAATCGGCGGTGTCAGCCGCCTTGCGTACGAGAACCGAAGGAAGTTTGGTCGTGAATCTATCCCTGTTGCTGGCCTTCTGGGCCGTATCGTTTCTGTTTGTCATCACCCCTGGCGTCGACTGGGCCTATGCCATTGCTGCGGGCCTGCGGGGCCGAGTCGTGGTACCGGCGGTGGCCGGCATGCTGTCGGGGCATCTGTTGGCAACCGTTCTGGTGGCGGCTGGCGTGGGTGGCCTGGTGGTGCAGGTGCCTTATGCGCTCTCCACGCTGACGCTGCTGGGCGCGGCCTATTTGCTGTGGCTGGGCATCAACATGCTGCTCAAGCCCTCGGCGCCTGCCCAGGGGGCGGCCGCTGACGACGGCACTTGGAGCCGATGGGCGCTCAAGGGGCTGTGTGTGAGTGGCTTGAACCCCAAGGTGCTGCTGTTGTTTCTGGCGTTGCTGCCGCAGTTCACCAACCCGCTTGCCGCCTGGCCGGTGTCAGCGCAGATACTGGCGCTGGGGCTGCTGCATGGGCTGAGTTGCGCGGTGGTGTACCTCGCCGTCGGGTTCAGCGCCCGCGCTGTACTTGCCTCGCGGCCGGCTGTCGCGATCCTGGTCAGTCGGGTGTCGGGAGCGGCGATGATCATCATCGCGGTGCTGCTCGCTGCCGAGCGACTGCTCGCTCTGGCGTGAGGAAGAATAATGGCTGATCAACCCGGCAATCGCGGCGTCTGCCCCAGACGGTGTAGGAGCAACTGTCTTCGTCACAAACGCCGCGCCATACCTGATGCACCGCGCGGGACCAGACGCAGCCTTCGGCAGCTTGCTACAGAACGACGGCATCGGCCAAGGCCGCCTCCTACCACGGACGGCGTAGGAGACCCCACACCTGTGGGAGCGGGTTCTACCCGCGAAAAGAACACCGCGAAGTATCTGAACCACCACGGCGTCCTCTTCGCGGGCAGAGCCCGCTCCCACATGAAGACAGTTGCTGCTACAGGACCGCGTCGCCTGCATCGCGGCAAAAGCCGGCTCCTACCCCGGACGGTGTAGGAGCCGACTTTAGTCGCGATGCAGGCGATGCGTTCTCAAGACAATCGCAGATGTGCGTAGCCGCTGCCGATAGGCTGCGCTGGCCTTCAGCCTCGCTGAAAATGTGCAGGGTTTGCACCGACCAGCGCAGCCTGACGGCAGCGGCTACGCGAATTTCGCTATCCCCCGTAGCAGCGCTGCGTCCCGCAGACTGGCGTGTACACCGCTTGAGAGCCGCCCAATCCAGCCAGCTGCCTTCCCAAAACCCAAAGCACATGCGTAAATACGAATATACGCAATGCGATATATGGATAAGGCCAGATGAGCATGTCCCCCCCCGCCGTATTCAAATGCCTAGGCGACGAGACCCGAGCGCGCATCATGCTGCTGGTGCGTGCTGAACAGGAGCTGTGCGTCTGTGAGTTAATCGCGGCCCTTGACGATAGCCAGCCAAAAATTTCACGCCATCTGGCACAGCTGCGTGCTTGCGGGCTGCTGGCTGATCGTCGGCAAGGTCAATGGGTTTACTACCGTTTGCATCCGGAGTTGCCGGACTGGGTGCTGCAGGTTTTACAACTGACCCTGGACGCCAATCTGTCTTGGGTTCACGGCGACCGCGATCGTCTGGCCTCAATGGAGGGCCGACCTGTGCGCCTGGCGGCTTGCTGTTAGACCCTGGAAAAAGGTCGGCGGTTTGAGTAGATGAATACGGTTTAGCTGACACGAAACGCTGCAAGCTCTTTACCAGACATATGGATATTCGTATATTCAGATAGTCATATGCGACACCTCTGGCGGTCGCTTGTCTGCCCCCCTTCCCCCGGTGCCTCGCATGTCGACTGCGCTACTGATCTTCATCACCACAATCATCCTGGTCATCTGGCAGCCAAAAGGGCTCGGCGTCGGCTGGAGCGCTACCTTTGGCGCAGTCCTGGCGCTGCTCGGTGGCGCGGTGAGCCTGGGCGATATTCCGTTGGTCTGGCACATCGTCTGGAACGCCACCGCGACCTTTGTCGCGGTCATTATCATCAGCCTGCTGCTTGACGAAGCCGGGTTCTTCGAATGGACCGCACTGCACGTTGCCCGCTGGGGTGGTGGCAGCAGTCGTCGGCTGTTCGCCTTTAACATTCTGCTGGGTGCTGCTGTATCAGCGTTGTTCGCCAACGATGGCGCCGCGCTGATCCTGACCCCCATCGTCATCGCCATGCTGCTTGCCCTGCGCTTCTCGCCAGCCGCGACCCTGGCGTTCGTCATGGCGGCCGGCTTCATCGCCGATACCGCGAGCTTGCCGCTGGTGGTGTCCAACCTCGTGAACATCGTCTCCGCTGACTATTTCGATATTGGCTTTGCTCATTACGCCGCCGTGATGGTGCCGGTCACCCTGGTCAGCATCGCCACCACGCTGGCGATGCTGCTGTGGTTTTTTCGCGCCGACCTGCCCCACGTCTATGACCTGGCGCAATTGAAAGCCCCGCAGGAAGCCATTCGCGACCGCGGGACGTTTCGCGCCGGGTGGTGGGTGTTGCTGGCACTGCTGATCGGCTTTTTTGTCCTGGAGCCATTGGGTGTGCCCATCAGCGCCATCGCTGCCGCGTGTGCGTTGGTCCTGTACCTGATTGCCGCCAAGGGCCATGCCATCAACACCGGCAAGGTACTCAAGGGCGCGCCCTGGCAGGTGGTGGTGTTCTCGCTGGGCATGTACCTGGTGGTCTACGGCTTAAAGAACGCCGGCCTCACCGACTACATCGCGCAACTGCTCAACGTGTTCGCCCAGCACGGTGTATGGGCTGCTGCCCTGGGCACCGGCCTGCTGAGCGCAGTGCTGTCCTCGATCATGAACAACATGCCCACCGTGCTGGTGGGTGCGCTGGCCATCCATGGCGCCGATGCGTCTGGCGTTGTGCGTGAGGCCATGGTGTACGCCAATGTCATTGGCTGCGACCTGGGCCCCAAGATCACCCCCATCGGCAGCCTGGCCACGCTGCTGTGGCTGCATGTGCTGGCCAGAAAAGGCATCACCGTCAGTTGGGGTTACTACTTCAAAACCGGCATCGTGCTCACGCTTCCCATCCTTGTCGCCACGCTGTGCGCACTCGCCTTGCGCCTCAGCCTTTGAACCCTGGACACCCGTCATGAAAGTACTCTTCATGTGTACCCACAAACAGCTGCCGCAGCATTCTCTCCGAGGCGCTGTTCAACCATTTGGCGCCGGCTGGCACGGTGGCCGTCAGCTCCGGCAGCTTCCCCAGTGGCCAGGTCAAAGCCCGGGCGCTGCGTACCCTGGCCGCCGCCGGTATTGCCACCGACGGTCTTTACAGCAAGGCCTCTGATGCCTTCGAAAGCTCGCCACCGGACATCGTCATTACCGTCTGCGACCGCGCGGCCGGGGAAGCCTGCCCGTTGTATTTCGGCCCTTCGCTCCAAGCCCACTGGGGGCTGGCCGATCCCTCTGCGGTGAGCGGCACGGAGCAACAGATTGAACAGGCGTTCCAGGACACCCTGACCAAGATCCGCGAACGGGTAAGCGCCTTGCTTGCCCTGCCCCTTGATACCTTGAGCCGTGTCGAGCTGAGCGCCGAGCTTGCGCGCATCGGCGCACTGTAAGCATCTTTCCAATCAACACGACCTGCCCCACTGAGCCCTATCCCACAGGCCCGCATCAACCTCGTCGGTCGCCGGATGACTCGACGCCTACCCCATAAAACGAGTTGAAACCGAACGGGCTGATTTTGAAACCCTCCACATTGCTGCGCATGGGCTGGTAGACCGTGGAGTGAGCGATCGGGGTGATGGGTACCTGATCTTTCATGCGGTGCTGGGCCTGCTGGTACAGCGCGGTGCGCGTGGGTTGGTCGGCAGTGGCTTTGGCGGCCTTGACCAGCTTGTCGAAATCGGCGTCGCACCACTTGCCGAAGTTGTTCCCGTTTACCGCGTCGCAGCCCAGCATGGTGTCCAGCCAGTTGTCCGGGTCGCCGTTGTCGCCGGTCCAGCCAATCAGCATGGCGTCCATCTCGCCAGCCTTGGCGCGCTTGATGTACTCGCCCCACTCGTAGCTGACGATGTTGGCCTTGATGCCGATCCTGGCCCAGTCGGCCTGCAGCATCTCCGCCATCAGCTTGGCGTTGGGGTTGTAGGCGCGTTGCACCGGCATGGCCCACAGATTGATGGTGGTGCCTTCCGGGATACCGGCTTCCTTGAGCAGTGCACGGGCCTTGTCCGGGTTGTAGGGCGCGTCCTTGATGGTGGTGTCATAGGACCATTGCGACGGCGGCAGGGAGTTCTGCGCCAGTTGGCCCGCCCCCATGTACACCGCCGTGATGATCTGCTGCTTGTTGACCGCCATGTCCAGGGCCTGGCGGAACTTGAGGTTGTCGAATGGCGTGTGGGTGACGTTGTAGGCGATGTAGCCCAGGTTGAAGCCGGCCTGCTCAGGCATCTTCAACTGCGGGTCGGCCTTGAGCGGCGCGATGTCGGCCGGGCGCGGGTAGGCCGTGACCTGGCACTCGTTGTTCTTCAGCTTCTGCATGCGCACCGAGGCGTCGGTGGTGATGGCGAAGATCAGGTTGTCGACCTTCACGTCCTCAGGTTTCCAATAGTCCTTGTTGCCCTTGAAGCGTACCTGGGCATCCTTGACGTACTTGCTGAACACAAAGGGGCCAGTGCCCACGGGCTTTTGGTTGATGTCGGCGGCCTTGCCCTGCTTGAGCAACTGATCGGCGTACTCGGCCGACTGGATGGAGGCGAAGCTCATGGCCATGTCCTGGATGAACGCGGCGTCGACGCCCTTGAGGGTGAACGTGACGGTGTGCTCGTCCAGCTTCTCGACCTTGGTGATGTTGTCGTTCATGCCCATGTCGGTGAAGTACGGAAACTCGGCGGGATAGGCTTTGTTGAACGGCATGTCCTTGTGGAGCATGCGGTTGAAGGTGAACAGTACGTCGTCTGCGTTAAAGTCGCGGGTGGGCTTGAAGTAGTCGGTGGTCTGGAATTTGACCCCTTCACGCAAGTGGAAGGTATAGACCAGACCGTCTGGGGCAATGTCCCAGCGGGTTGCAAGGCCCGGGGTGACAGCAGTGCCGCCACGCTCGAACTGGGTCAGGCGGTTGAACACCGTTTCTGCCGACGCATCCAGGTCGGTGCCGGTGGTGTACTGGGCGGGGTCGAAACCTGCGGGGCTGCCTTCAGAGCAAAACACCAGACTGGTAGGGGCTGCCAAGGCGAAAGGCGCCGCTAGCAGGACACCGGTACCGATCAAAAACGGGATAACCGCGTGTTTCAGCATACATCCTCACTGGTTGAATTGATAAACAGGAAAACTGCAGGTCATGGAGCGACAGCCGTGATGGCAGGCTTGCCAACCACCCGGCGACGCGGACCGAGGGAAGACAGCGTCTGCACTATCACATCAGGTTGAAATCATATTGCAGGTTCATTTTCACATCGAAGTAGTCAAGCCGGTTGCCCAGCGAGCTGCCATCGCGTTGCTCACGCGCCAGGTTGAGCACCAACAACGAACGGAAACCTTTCAACGGTCCATCGTGGGGGGTATACCCGAGGTAGAGGTCAGTCGCCGTGCCTTTGATCTTGACCTGCCGGTGATAATCTTCATAGCCGTTGGTGAACAACTGCGCAACGCCGAAGAAGGTATCGTGGGGCAGGTTCCAGGTGTGGCCCACTTGCCAGGACCACATATCGCTGTAATTACGATCAATGCTCAAGTCGAAGGTGTAGCTCAAATCAGTGTCGACACCCGCCAGCCAGTTCAGCTTGGGGCCCGCCTTGTTCACCGCAACGGACGTCGATCCGGCCCCGGTGACGTAGCTCAGCTTGCCCCCCAGCACGTAGGTATGGTCCGAACCGTCGTAGCCGGTAGAGGTGCCATTGAGTCGTGCATAGAAGGCTACCCACTCAGGCTTGAAGTAACTGCGGCCGTCGGCACTGACGGGGTAGCGCTGCGACGATCGCGTCATCAGCTGGGTAGCAACATCGTCCTGCCAGCTGGCGCTGTACGCATACGTGTCGAGGTTGGCATGGTAGACCGTCGAAACCAGGTACTGGGGGCGCAGCGTGTCGTAGGTATAGGTTGCGGGATTGATAGGGCCGGCCTTGTGGACACCCAGCGCCACATCCGGATAGTTGTACACCCCCACGCGATACATGCTGTAAATATCCCAGGTAGGCCGCAGGCTGTACTTGAACAACGCCCCGTCCGACATGGACGGCTGCGTCCGCTGAGAGGATGAATTGATCAGCGGGATGTCATCCTGACCGCTGTAGGCGGAGTCGGTGACCATCCTGCCTATCTTCACTCGCAGCCTCTCTGACAGCTTCAGTTTCACGGCGGCCGTGTACAGGCTGAAATCATCATGGTCATCCAGGTACCAGCGCGTACTCCAGCCTTGGTGATCCCCCAACTTTTCGGTGTAGAACGCCCCCGCATCAATGCCTACGACACCGCCAATGAAGGGACTGTTGTATTCAACTGCAGCCCCTTGCACCCACGCGTATATATCATGTGCAGAACCGGCACTTGGCTTATCGGCACGCCGGAGTTCATTGCGCAAACGCAGCCTCAATGTATCGTCCTGTTCATAGAAATCGTCGGCAAGCGCATGGCCGGCCAGGCACAGACAATAGGAGGCCAGGCAAGCAGCCGCTGCTGTTGGTTTAAACATGGAGAAGCCCGTATTTTGTTAGATTTATTGGACAAACATGTTATCGGCGATAAGCAACCGAAACGGCAAGGTGCGCTGCCGCCAACTCATCATACAAGATAGGCAACGTTTGCCTAGGCCCTTTTGACGCCCGAAAGTATCCATTGTCTGGATACCTGGTATAAGCCATATCTATGGTTATGGCCTGGAATTAAAGGCCCCCGCCCTACTCCGCATTGCCAGTTGACAGGTAGCCTGAAGCGCATCAAGATCGCACCCTTGTATGACAACATAGAAGTCCAACGCTTGGCCACGCCACAACCGCTAACCAGTGGTGTAGGCAACTATCTCTCACACGTCATTGATGCAATGGATATTCAAACAATAACAGGATGAAGTTGATGAAGCCGCGATCCTCCATGACAAAAACAATAATGATGTTGAGCCTGGTGGGATTTTACTCCTCCCCTTCCTTCTCGACAGAACTGACGCCGACACTGACGCCAGCAAAATTTGCCAAAACCGGTAATACCGATGAACGCTTCCAGTCCTACAACATCGAGATGCTGGAAGTAACGGGCGGGAACTTCTGGAAACCTTACTCCGCGCTCGATGCTGCGCACGGCATTGTCGGCCAGCCGGCAAAACCCGTCGGGATGGATCCGGCGAAGTTCGCGTACCGGCCGCCGCTGGACCTCGGCAACCGGCGGCTGCGCACACTGGCCACCGCGCTGTCGCCGGCCTACGTGAGAACCAGCGGCACCTGGGCCAACAGCACCTACTTTCCGGATGCCGATGAGGCGCCTGCGCAGCCTCCCACAGGCTTTGCGGGCGTGCTGACGCATCAACAATGGCGCGGGCTGGTCGAGTTTTCCAATGCGGTGGGCGCGCCCATCATCACCTCGTTCGCGATAAGCCCCGGCACCCGCGACAGCAGCGGTGCATGGACAACGGAACAGGCCAAGCGCTTCCTCGGCTACACCCAGTCAATTGGCGGCCATATTGCCGCCGCCGAATACATGAACGAGCCCAACATCGCGGCAATCGGTGGCGCGCCCAAGGGTTACGACGCTGGCGCCTACGGTCGGGACTTCAAAACCTTTCACGCCTTTAGCCGGTCCGTTGCCCCCGACATGCTGATCCTGGGGCCTGGGTCCGTTGGGGAAAATGACACGGCGTGGGGCATGGGCAAAACCGGGATCCCCATGATCGCCACGCACGATCTGTTGAGCGCTGCCAATGAGGGTGTCGATCACTTTTCCTACCACCACTACTACGGTGTCTCGCAGCGGTGTGCTCCGTTGAACCAGACCACCGCGCAGGCCGCCTTGTCTGAGGAGTGGCTGGCGCGCACTGACATCACCCTGGCCTTTTATCGCCAGCAACGCGACACGTTCGAACCCGGCAAATCCATCTGGCTTACCGAGACAGGCGATTCTGCCTGTGGCGGCAACCCGTGGGCGTCTACCTTCAGGGACACATTCAGGTACCTGGATCAACTCGGCCGCCTCGCACGCCAAGGCGTCAAGGTTGCTGCCCACAACACCCTGGTGGCCAGTGACTACGGCCTGCTGGACGAGGACTCGTTTACCCCAAAACCCAATTACTGGGGGGCGCTGCTTTGGCGCAGACTGATGGGCACTGGGGTGCTGGACACCGGCATCAACAACCGCATCGGCCTGCATGCCTACGCTCAGTGCATGGGGGGCACACCAGGTGGGGTGGTGCTGCTGGTCATCAATAACGATGAGCAGCGATCGAGCAAGATCCGCCTTGCGCAACCGTCCCAGCGGTACACGTTGGCGGCTTCCGGTGACCTGTCGACGAGGGACGTCAAGTTGAACGGGACGGTGCTGAAACTGGCGGCCGGCGATACCCTGCCTCGATTGACAGGGGTGGACATCAAGGCCGGGGACGTTGTTTTCGAGCCGGCGACCATTACGTTCCTGGCGATGCCTGGGGCGGACAACCAAGCCTGTCGCTAACGCCGTAAGGCGGCAGCAGGCTTGGTTGTCAGGGCGCCAGCGACGTGGCGCCCTATCTCCCCGCCCTGCTAAGTACGTCCATTACCCCTGCTTTTTAGGCAACCTCGCCCCTGGCAACAGGCGCGAGGGGATCACTGCTCCACTCGCTCCAGGAACCCGGGTACAGACGTGCGCCGCCCAGGCCTGCGACTTCCATGGCCAGCAGGTTATGGCAGGCCGTTACACCGGAGCCGCATTGCTGCACCGATTGCTGCGCCTCATGGGTACCCAGCAAGGCAGAAAACTCGGTACGCAGGTCGGCCGCCGACTTGAAGCGGCCATCCACGCCCAGATTGTCGCGGAAGAAGCGGTTGCGCGCGCCAGGAATGTGCCCGCCCCGCGCATCCAGGGTTTCGTTCTCGCCACGGAAGCGATCGGGCGCCCGCGCATCGACAATCACCAGCAGCCCCTGCCCTTGCAGGTTGGCCAGCACCGCCGCGCGGTCCACGGTGTCGACCAATGCCTGGCGGCTGACAAAGTTACCCGGCAACGGCTGCGAGCGTTCGCTTTGCAACCCTTGGCCTGCGGCGGTCCAGGCCGGCAGCCCGCCGTCCAGCACGGCCACGTTTTCATGGCCCAGCCAGCGCAGCAGCCACCACACGCGGGCGGCGAACATACCGCCCTGGGCGTCGTAGACCACGACTTGCTGATCTTGATTCAAACCCAGCTCTCGCAAGCGGACGGCCAAGGTGTCGCGCGCAGGCAACGGATGACGGCCATTGTGGCCGGTCTTGGCCCCGCTCAGGTCGCGATCCAGGTGCAGGTACTGCGCACCCGGCAAATGCCCCTCGGCGAACGCCGCTTCGCCACTGTCTGGCGCGGCCAGGTCAAAGCGGCAATCGAGCAACAGCGGCGCTGGCCCCTGCCGCACAAGCGCGGCCAGTTCAGGGCCGTCGATCAAGGTGGTGTAGGTGGTCATCAAGCACTTTCCTTCTGAAATCAAGTTACGCCACACCTTGGGCGTAGCGGTTGGCAATGAATGGCAGGCCAAGGTTTTCGCGCAGCGTCTGCCCGTGGTACTCCTCGCGGAACAGCCCTCGGCGTTGCAGCTCGGGCACCACCAGCTCGGCAAAATCGGTGATGCCGTGATGCAGCCCCGAGAACATCACGTTGAAGCCATCGGCGGCGCCCCCTTCGAACCAGGCCTGAAAATCGTCGGCGATCGTCTGCGGCGTGCCAATCAGGATGCGGTGCCCGCCCGCCGTCAGTTGGTTGAACAGCTCGCGCACGGTGGGGCGCTCGCGGCGGATCAGGTCAACCACCAGTTTCTGCCGGCTTTTGTGGCCGTTGGTGTCGAGGTCGTCAGGCGGCAGCGGTACCACGGAATCGAACGGCAACTCCGACAGGTCGATGCTCAGGCCGACAAACCGCGAGATCGAACGCAGGAACTCAGGCGGGTTCAGCAACGCCTGCTGTTGGTCATAGCGCGCCTGGGCCTCTTCCAGGGTGCGACCGACGATGGGCGATACCCCCGGCAGTACTTTCAGATGCTCCGGGTTACGCCCCAGCGCCTGGGCGCGCTGCTTGATTTCCTGGTAGAACACCTGGCCTTGCTGCAGGGTGTGCTGGGCAGTGAAGATCAGCTCGCCGGCACGCGCCGCCAGGGCGCGCCCCGCGTCGGATGAGCCCGCCTGGGCAATCACTGGGTAGCCCTGCACCGGGCGCGAAGCGTTGAGCGGGCCGCGCACCTGGAAGTGCTGGCCGTGGTGGTTGAGCACATGCATTTTGCTCACGTCGAGGAAGCGTCCGCTGTCCTTGTCCTGGACAAAGGCGTCGTCCTCCCAGCTGTCCCACAGGCCGCTGACCACGTCGTAGAACTCTTCGGCGCGGGCGTAGCGATCGGCGTGCAGCACATGGGCGTCGAGGTTGAAATTTTCGCCGCCGCCCAGGGAAGTCACCAGGTTCCAGCCTACCCGGCCGTGACTCAGGTGGTCGATGTTGGCCAACTTGCGCGCCAGGTTGTAGGGCTCGTTGTAGGTGGTGCTGGCCGTGCCGATCAGGCCGATGCGCTGGGTGGTCAGTGCCAGCGCTGGCAGCAGTACCAGGGGGTCCCAGCGCACGCTGGTCGGGCTGCCGTACAGCGTGGCCTTGTCCGGGTCGACGTTGACCGCGTCGTTGAAAAACACCGCATGGAATTTGGCCGCCTCCAGAGTTTGCGCAGTCCAGCGGAAATGGTCGAAGTCGCGAAACAGGTCGGTGGCGGCAGCAGGATGGCGCCACACCGAACTCATGAAGCCGGCGCTGGGGATGAACGCGCCCAGGATCATCTGCTTGGGGGAATGACTCAAAGGTTGCTCCTTGGCAGGGTAAATGGAGGCTCAGTCGAGCAGGTCCGGTTGTTCGGCGCGGATGCGGTCCCACAGCGGCAGGAAGTTCAGCCAGGCGAAGAACTCCTGGCCGGGCTTGTCGCTCGCCTTGGGTGGGTCCAGGTCAGGTATCACCGGTGTCCCTGCCGAGTACGCCAGCAGATGCGCGCGCGCGGTGTCGTCGGCCAGGATGAAGCGCCAGGCCGCGGTCTCCACGCTCTGGCCCACGGTCCACAGGCCATGGTTCTGCCACACCAGCAGGTTGTGCTGGGCAAAGGTGTCGACGAAGGCGCGGCTGACCCGGTCGCGGTCGCGCTCCACGCCACCTTCGGCGTTGCGCAGGGCCAGGCGCGGGAACAGCACCTGGTCGCCCTGAAAGTAGCCGGACTCGGCGGTGATGGGCTGGAACAACTTGCCCAGCGACGACCACACCCGACCATGAAAGCCATGCACATGGGCGATGCCGACCACTTCGGGGCGGGCTTTCTGCAGGTCATAGTGCAGTTCCAGCGCGCTGGTATTGAGCACGCCCTCGCCCTCCACCACGCGGCCATTGCCGTCCACGCGCATCAGGTCCGATACGCGGATCTGCGAAAAGGGCACGCCCAGTGGGTTGATCCAGAAGTGGTCGGAGTCCACCGGGTCGCGGGCGGTGAAATGCCCCGCCACCCCTACCTCGAACCCCAATTGGGCAAACAGGCGGTAGGCTGCGGCCAGCCGCTGCTTGCGATGCAGGCGCTCCTTGAGCGGATCCTTGTGCTGCAGCGGCTGTCGCAAGGTGAGGCGATGATCGATCTGCGGCAGATCGCGAATACTGTGGGTAAAACGGGGGGTTGAGCTCATCAAACGGGCTTTCCTGGCAGTGTTGAAGCGCAGCCGCCTCGACGGCTGCGACAGGGTGAAACAGAACGTGGCTTACAGGGTCAAGGTGAAACCCTCGACCAGGGCGCCCGGCAGCAGCACCGTCTGGGCATCGCGATGGTGGTAGGTGCGGGTGCTGATGCGCAGGGTCCTTTCGCGGGTCAGGGCCAGCAGGTTGTCACCGAGTACCGCGTACAGGCTGTCGTCGAAGCGCATGGTGTCGATGGGCGCGACGATCTGGCCGTCCTCCACCCAGAAACTGGCAAAGCGGGTCAGGCCGGTGACCCGCGCAAGGCCCACGTCCGAGTAGTTCAGGTACCAGAGATTGCCGATGTACAGGCCGGTGCCCAGCGCCTGCAGCACCTGGGCCGTGGGCAGATCGCCAGCAGCCATGACCAGCGACGAGGGCAATTCGCTGCCGTCCACGCCATTGGCCTGCAAACCGTATTCGCGAGCCGACCGGGCACTGACCAGTTGGCCAGCCAACTCACCGGCGCTGATCAACGGTTGGTCCTGACGCAGGCTGCCGTCGCCGTTAAACAGCGGTTCCAGCCCGGTGGAGGCCGATTCACTCAGGCTGAACCTGGCGGACAGGCTGGCGGTGCCCAACTGCAGGGCTTGCAGGGCACTGCTGCGGTTATTCAGCGCCCGGGCGGAAAAGCCACCCCGCAACATCGACACCAGCGAGTTCAGCGCCGCCGGGGCGAAGTAGGTGCGGTAACGGCCCGGGCTCAGGCTTTTGCGCGGTTTGCCCAGGTGCACCAACTGCTCGCGCCCCTGGGCGAACTGCGCGGCCAGGGCATCGCGGTCCCAGTGGCTGGCCGCGTAGGTGATCTTCACTGCCTCGCCGTTGGCGTGGAACAGGCTGAAATCCAGGCTGGCACTGGTCGCCACATGCCAACCGCGCCCACCCCAGGAACTGGCGAAGCCGCGGTACAGCGGGCCACCAGCGTAGATACCGACCATGTCCAGGCCGTCGCTGAGGCTCACCACCTGCTCGATCAACTCGGCAGCACTGGGCACTTCACCGTCGCTTTCACGCTCACTGGTGTACGCCTGATGGTGCAGTTGCAGGTAAGGGTCGGCGGGCAACTGCACCAGCAGCGCACGCAGTTGCGCCAACGCCTTGCCCAAACGCGCGATATCCAGCTCGATTTCACCGGTCAGGGTCAGGGTTTCACTGGCATGGCGTTCATCGCGGATTAAGCGCAGCGTGACTTCAATCTGCCTGACCTCGCTGACCTGCCGTACGCGGCCATGGTTGAAGCGGATGAACTGCGAGTCCTCGGCGCTGTAGCCCAGGGAAAACTGCTCGCCGCCGGCCAACTGTTGATTGAGCCACTGGGCCAGTTGGTCGAACGCGTCGCGGTAGTGGAAATGGCTCATCAGGCTTGCCCCCCGAACACGTCAATCTGCTGGAACACACAGGCGGGCGAGGCATGGCCCACGGTGATGGATTGGTTGGGTTCGCCCTTGCCGCAGTTGGGCGTACCCAGCACCTGGAAGGTGGAGTGGTCGCCCACGGCGCTCAAGTTGCGCCAGAACTGCGAAGACACCCCGCGGTAGTTGGGGTTTTTCACCACACCGGCCAACTGGCCGTTTTCGATCAACTGGCCCCACTCACAGCCGAACTGAAACTTGTTGCGGGCCTGGTCGATCGACCAGGAGCGGTTGGTGGCCATGAGAATCCCGTGCTCGATATTGCTGATCATGTTGGCCAGCGTCTGGTCGCCCGGCTCGACGTTCAGGTTGGCCATGCGGTCGATGGGCGCGCGGTTCCAGTCGCAGGCGCGGCTGTTGGCCACGCCGTCCATGCTCGTGCGGGCTTGGGACAACGCCCCGGCCAATGGACGCTTGAGCACCCCGCCTTCGATCAGCAAGTGTTTATTGGCCACCAGGCCTTCATCATCGTGGCTGTAGCTGCCCAGCTCGCTCAGCACCTGGGGGTCGAAGCTGACGTTGAGTAATGGCGAGCCGTACTGGTAGTGGCCGAACATCTCCGGGGTGACGAAGCTGGTCCCGGCAAAATTGCGCTCGTCGCCCAGGATGCGGTCCATTTCCAGCGGGTGACCGATGGATTCGTGGATCTGCAGGATCATCTGATCGGGCATCAGCAACAGGTCGCGCGGACCTTGTGGGGTGTTGGGCGCGGCCAGCAACTGCAGGGCCTGGTCGGCCACCTGCTCGATCTGGCCCACAAAGCCACTGTCCTGCACCACGGCATTGCTGCCCTGGCGGGCCACTGTCCAGGTACGCCGCTGGCTTTGCCTGCCATCAAAGGCGGTCACGTCCAGACGGGGGTAGAACAGGCGCTTGTGGGTGAGGATTTCGCTGCCGGTGCTGTCGATATACAGCTGTTGCCGGTCGGTGACCCGCAGCCCGGCAGACCAGTTCACCAGCTTGTCGTGGCGCGGCACACGGGCCGACTCGCCACGCAGCACGTCCAGCCAATACGCCGTGTCGGGTAACGGCTGCTCGGCGCCGGGCGAGGCATACATGGCGTGTACCGCCTCGCCTTGCAGGGACGGCAACTTCAACAGGCCCAGCTCACCCGTGGCCTGGGCCAGTTGCAAGGCGCGATCGTAGGCGCGGCTCAAGCCCTGCTCCGTCAAGTCACTGGTGGCGGCGAAGGCCTCGTTGCCATTGACGCGCACGCACAGCATCACGCCGCAGCTGGACTGGCGGCGCGGCGGGTCGATGACGTTACGGGTCACCGACAGGCCCACGGTGTCGTGCTGCACATAACGCAGCGAGTGAAACTGGCCGGCGCCCAGGCGCAGCCGACTGAAGCGCGACAGCAGCAGCCGGAGTGAGGATGTATCTTCAAGCATTGAGTCGACTCCCTGTACAGCGATTGCGGGGCAGCGAGGCTGCCTTGGTTCAGATTGGGTTAGTGCACATCGGCCAGCGCCGGCGTGCCGGACGCAAAGGCGGCCGCCAGCAATTGCCGGGTGTAGGGGTGTCTGGGCGCGTCGAACACCTGCGCCGTGGCGCCGCGTTCCAGCACTTGCCCGTCCTTCATCACCAACAGGTCATGCGCCAGGGCGCGGACCACCGCCAGGTCATGGCTGATGAACAGGTAGGTCAGGCCATGGCTTTGTTGCAGGCGGCGCAGCAGGTCGATGATCTGTTTCTGCACAGTGCGGTCCAGCGCCGAGGTGGGCTCATCGAGCAGGATGAAATCGGGCTTGAGCACCAGGGCCCGGGCGATGGCGATGCGTTGGCGCTGGCCACCGGAAAATTCATGGGGGTAGCGGTGACGTACCTCAGGGTCCAGGCCCACTTCCTGCAGCACGGCAATGACCGCGTTTTCACGCTCGGTAGCGCCGAGATCGGTGTGCACCCCCAGCCCCTCGGCGATAATCTGCAGCACGCTCAGGCGTGGACTGAGGCTGCCGTAGGGGTCCTGAAAGACCACCTGCATGCGTCGGCGCCAGGGGCGCATCTGCCGATCATCCAGCCCCTCCAGAGCGGTGCCATCGAAGTGCACTTGCCCTTTGGCCTGAATCAGCCGGAGCATGGCCTGCCCCAGGGAAGATTTGCCCGAGCCCGATTCGCCGACAATGCCCAGAGTGGTGCCGCGCCGCACGGCCAAGTCCACGCCCTGCACTGCCGCCAAGTAACGGCGCCGCCAGAACGGCCCTCCCAGGGCAAAGCGCACATGCATGCCCTGGCCTTGCAGCAGCGTGCCGCTGGTTTGCACGGGCAAGGGATCACTGCCAGGCTCGGCGTCCAGCAACAGCTTGGTGTAGCTGTGCCGAGGCTGACAGAACAGGGTTTCGCAGTCGGCCTGCTCGACGATGCAGCCCTCCCGCATCACCGCCACTCGCTGGGCGATGTGCCGCACCAGGTTGAGGTCGTGACTGATCAGCAGCAGGGCCATGCCGGTCTGCCGTTGCAGGTCCTTGAGCAACTGCAGGATCTTTCGCTGCACCGTCACATCCAGGGCCGTGGTGGGTTCGTCGGCAATCAGCAACTGCGGCTCGCAGGCCAGCGCCATGGCAATCATCACGCGCTGTCGCTGACCGCCGGACAGCTGGTGCGGGTAGGCGCGCAGACGCTCCTCGGCCCGCTGTATTCCTACCTGCTCCAGCAACTCCAGGGTGCGCCGGCGAATGCCGTGGCCATCCAGCGAGGTATGCAGGCGCAAGGTTTCGCCGACCTGCCGCTCCACGCTGTGCAGCGGGTTCAGCGAGCTCATGGGTTCCTGAAAAATCATCGCCACGCGGTTGCCGCGTATGGCGCGCAGGCGCGCGGCGCTGGTGCCCAGCAACTGCTCACCCAACAACTTCACGCTGCCGCTGGCCTGCGCGCTGGCGGGCAGCAGTTGCAGGATGGCGTGCGCCGTGACCGACTTGCCCGAGCCGGACTCGCCCACCAGGGCCAGGCATTCACCCGCGCGGATGTGCAGGCCCACACCGCGCACCACAGGCTGGTCGCCGAAGCTGACCCGTAAATCATCGATTTCAATCAGGTGGTCGGTCATGTCAGGCTCGTGGGTCAAATGCATCGCGGCACGCCTCGCCGATGAACACCAGCAGGCTGAGCAGCAACGCCAAGGTGCAAAAAGCCGTCAGGCCCAACCAGGGCGCTTGCAGGTTGTTTTTGCCCTGAGTGATCAACTCACCCAGGGAGGGGCTGCCCGCAGGCATGCCAAAGCCGAGAAAGTCCAGCGCCGACAAGGTGCCGATGGCGCCCGTGAGGATGAAAGGCAGGTACGCCAGGGTCGCGGTCAGGGCATTGGGCAGCACATGGCGCACCATCACCTGGGTGTTGCTCAAGCCCAGTGCGCGCGCCGCCTTAACGTATTCCAAGCTGCGGCCGCGCAGCACCTCGGCACGCACCACATCCACCAGCGACAGCCAGGCAAACGCCGCCATCATGCCCAGCAACCACCAGAAGCCGGGCTGCACAAACCCCGACAAAATGATCAGCAGGTACAGCACGGGCAGGCCTGACCAGATTTCCTGCAGGCGCTGGCCAAACAGGTCCACCCAGCCGCCGTGGTAGCCCTGCAGCACCCCGGCGGCGATGCCAACCAGGCTGCTGATGCCGGTGAGTGCCAAGGCAAACAGCAAGGACAGGCGCACGCCGAAGATCACCCGCGCCAGTACATCGCGCGCCTGGTCGTCGGTGCCCAGCCAGTTTTCCCGGTTGGGCGGGCTGGGCGCGGCAGTACGCAGGTCGTAGTTCACCGTCTGCGCGCCAAAGGCAATGGGCGGGAACAGCATCCAGCCGCCCTGCTGCTCGATCAGCCGGCGGAAATAGGTACTGCGGTAATCAGGCTCGAAAGGCAGTTGCCCGCCCAGTTCGCGCTCGGTGTGGCTGGACAGCACGGGCACATACCAGTGCCCCTGGCTGACCAGCAGCAAGGGCTTGTCATTGGCCAGCAGGTTGCCGCCCAGGCTCATGGCGAATACCGCCAGCAACAGCCACAGCGACCAGTAACCGCGACGGTGTGATTTGAAGCGCTGCCAGCGGCGGCGATTGACCGGGGAAAGAGCCATCAGTGCCCCCTTGACGAGAAGTCGATGCGCGGATCAATCAGCCGGTAGCACAGGTCGCCCAGCAATTTGATCAGCAGGCCCGCCAGGGTGAAGATAAACAGCGCGCCGAACACCACCGGGTAATCCCGAGACACGGCGGCCTCGTAGCTCATGCGCCCCAGGCCGTCGAGGGAAAACAGCACCTCGATCAACAGCGAACCGCCGAAAAACACGTGGACCATGGCGTGGGGCAACCCCGCCACCACCGTCAGCATGGCGTTACGTAATACATGGCCATACAGCACCTGGCGCTCAGTAGCGCCCTTGGCCCGGGCGGTCATCACGTACTGGCGCGCCATCTCGTCGAGAAAGCTGTTTTTGGTCAGCAAGGTCAGCGTCGCGAAGCCACCCACCACCAGCGCCGCCACGGGCAGCACCAGGTGGCGCACGTAATCGAGCACCTTGCCGCCAGTGGACAGGCTGGCGAAGTTCTCCGACACCAGCCCGCGGATCGGGAACCAGTCCAGGCCGCTGCCACCGCCGAACGCCAGGATCAGCAGCAAGGCGAACAGGAAGCCCGGCAAGGCGTAGCCGACGATGATCACCACGCTGCTCCAGACATCGAACGCACTGCCGTGCCTGACCGCCTTGCGGATACCCAGCGGGATGGACACCCCATAAGTGATCAGCAAGGCCCACAGCCCCAGCGACAGGGTGACGGGCATTTTCGCGGCGATCATGTCGGTCACCTTGGTGCCGAGGAAAAAGCTCTTGCCAAAGTCCAGGTGCGCGTACTGGGTCAGCATCAGCCACAGTCGTTGCAGCGGTGGCTTGTCGAAGCCATATTGGCGCTCGATGTCGGCCACCAGGCGTGGGTCCAGCCCACGGCCGCCCGATGAGCCCTGCGGCGTGTCCATGACCTCCGTCACGCCGGCACCTATACCCTGCCCGGCGTCCAGGCCTTGCAGGCGGGCGATGGCCTGTTCCACCGGCCCCCCGGGGGCGGCCTGGACGATGGCGAAGTTGACCAGCAGGATGCACACCAGCGTGGGGATGATCAGCAGCAGGCGCCGCAGGCTATAGGCGAGCATGGTTATGCTCCTGCATGCGCGCACGCATCTGCGCGTTATCAAGGGGTTGCTCACTCACTTGCCACCAGGCGTCTACCCCCGGTTCGTAGGGGGATGCCTGGGCGGGACGACCAAAGCGGTTCCACCACACCACCGGGGTTCCCGGCGGGTAGTAATTGGGGATCCAGTAGTAGCCCCACTGCAGCACGCGATCCAGGGCGTGGGCGTTGGCCGCCATCGATTGGCGGTTGTCGGCCGTGATGAGGTTGTTGATCAACTGATCGACCACGGGGTTGCGCAGGGCCATGTAGTTGCTGGAGCCGGCATCGCGCGCGGCCGCCGAGCTAAAGTAGTTGAGCAGCTCACGCCCCGGCGTAGCGGACACCGGGATGCTGGCCATGATCATGTCGTAGTCGCGGGTGCGCAGGCGGTTGACGTATTGGGCACTGTCCACGGCGCGGTAATCGAGGGTGATGCCGATCTGCATCAGGTTGCGTTTGAACGGCATGATCAGGCGCGCGAACATCGTGCCGCTGCTTAAAAAGGTGAAGTGCAGCGGCTGGCCGGCGGCATTGACCAACTGGTTGCCGCGCGGGTGCCAACCGGCCTCCTCCAACAGTGCCAGGGCCTGCAGTTGCTTGTCGCGGATCATGCCGCTGCCATCGGTGTGCGGGGGCTGGAAGGCTTGGGTGAACACCTCGTCCGGCAACTGCGCGCGCCAGGGTTCCAATGCGGTGAGTTCAGCCGCCCCAGGCAGCCCGGTGGCCGCCAGCGGGCTGTTGGAAAAATAACTGCGCTGACGGCGGTATACGTCGTATAGCAGGCTGTGGTTGGTCCATTCGAAATCCCACAGCAGCGCCAGGGCCTGGCGCACGCGGCGGTCGGCAAATTGCGGGCGATCCAGGTTGAAGAAAAAGCCCTGGGCGTTGCGGATCGCGCCTGGGGTCAGATGCTCGCGTTGCAGGCGGCCGTCTTGTTGCGCGTCCCCAGCGTACGCCGTGGCGTATTGCGCAGCGGAGCCCACGCCCTGAAGATCGAACGCCCGGGCGCGCAGGGCTTGCACCGTGCCACTGCCGGTGTTGGCGAAGAACTCGATGCTCAGCCGATCAAAATTGAACTGGCCGCGGTTGACCGGCAACGCCGCGCCCCACCAATCACGGACCCGCTCCAGGTGCACGCTGCGGCCCGGGTCGACTTTCGCCACACGGTACGGCCCGCTGCCGGGTGGTATATCGAAACCGGCACCGTTGGCGAAGTCATGCTGCCGCCACCAGTGGGCAGGCAGCACGGGCAAGGTGGCGATCTCCAGCGGCAATGTCCGATCCTGGCCGTGGGCGAAGTCGAAACGTACCTGCAACGGCCCCTCGACACTGACCTGGCTGACAGTGGCGAATTGCAGGCGATATTGCAGTTTGCCGTGGGCCATCAGTTGCTCGAAGGTGTAGCGCACATCCTCGGCCGTGATGGCTGTGCCGTCATCGAACCGCGCCGCCGGGTTGAGCCGGAAGCGAATCCACGAACGGTCCGGGGCCAGCTCCAATGTCTGCGCCACATCGGCGTAGACGGTGAAGGGTTCGTCCTCGGCGCGACGCGCCAGCGGCGCATACAACCAGCCTTCAAGCTGGTCGATGCCGCGCCCTGCATCCACGAATGGGATCAGGTGATCGAAGGTGGCCGCACTCGACGCCATGCTCAACTGCCCGCCCTTCGGCGCGCGCGGGTCCACGTAATCGAAATGGGTGAAGTTCGCCGCGTACTTGGGCGCCTCGCCGTACACGGTCAGGTACGTCTGTGGCTGGGCGTGAACCAGCGGCGCGCACAACAGCATCAGCCAGGCGCAGCGGGCCAGTCGCTGGAACATCGTCGACCTCCCGGTATCAGTAGTCGAAGCTGACGTTGAACGACAGGGTTCGCGGCGCGCCCAGGTACACCGACCCGCTCGACGCGAACGCCCAGTAGCGCCGGTTGGCGATGTTGTCCATCGCGGCGCGCAGGGTGACTTCGTGGCGGCCTACCGGGATGCTGTAGTTGGCGCCGGCGCCGAACAGGGTCACGGCCGGCAAGTCGATGGTGTTGGTGTCGTTGGCCTGGGAGGCACTGTAATACTGCGCGTTGGTGTACAGATTGAGCCCGTCCACTGTCGGTACTTTCTGGTTCAGTTCCAGGCTTTGCTGGAAGCGCGGCACACCCGATACCTTGTTGCCCACCAGGGCGGCCTGGGCCTTGGTGAACGTTGCATCCAGCCAGGTAGAGCTGCTGTTGAGGGTGGTGGTGTCGGTCACGTTCAGGCGGCCGTTGAGCTCCAGGCCCTTGTAGAGTTGCTCGCCGCCCTGCACATAGGCGCCCGTGCTGTCGGCATAGTCAGCGCCGCGCTCAAGCCGAAATACCGCTGCCGATCCGCCCCACGTCGGGCGGTCGGTTTTGACGCCTACTTCGAATTGCTTGCTGAGAATCGGCTCCAGGGTATCGCCCGAGTTGGTGTAAGTGGAGCCGACTGTCTCGCCCGCCTCCAGCGCTTTGACATAGCTGGCGTAAAACGTGGTATCGGGGCGCGGCTTGTACATCAGCGCCACGGTCGGCGACAGCGGCACCTGCCGGTAGTCGGTGGTCTGAACCCCGGAAGCGTTGTAGACGTCCTGGGTGTAAACAGTCGAACGCAGGCCGGTGAGCAGCGACCAGCCATGGGTCAGGTCGAACGTATCGCTGGCAAAAATCGATTTTTGCGTGATGTCCGACACGTGATACGTCGGGAAATCCAACTGCCCGGTATAGGTGATGCGCGTGGGGTCGCTGTACAGGTTGTTGGTGCCGATGGATTTGAACAGCGACGTGGTGGCCGAGCGACGATCGTAGTCCTGCCACGAAACCCCCAGCACCACCTTGTGCCCAATGGGGCCGGTGCTGAAGTTGCCTTGCAACATGGCCTGCACCTGGTCGTAGACCGCCGTGCCATTACCCGTGCTGATCCAGTCCTGATAATCGCCGGCCTTGTTCAGCAGGGTCGGGTATTCAGAGAGGTAGTTGCGGTTCTGGAAGAAGTGGTTGTAGTCCAGGCTCGCCGACCAGTCGTCATTGATGTTCCAGTGCAGCCCGGTGGCGACCATCCAGGCGCGGGTACGGAACGAGGTGTCGTTGATCCCCTGACGATTACTGTCGGGGTTGATCACGCTGGGCAGGCTGGAACCGCCGGTGTAGCTGGGCAGGCGATAGTTCTGGATGCCACCGTTGATGACACGCTCCTGATACATCGTGTCGGCGGTCCAGGTCAGGTCCGGGTTGATGCGCGCATCCAGGGACAACGAATACGAGTCACGATTGACGTGTGAGCGTGTGGGCGTTTCACCCTCTTCATGGGTGGCATTGAGACGGTAGCCGAAGGTATCTTCCGGCCCAGTGCGACCACCCACATCCACGTGCTCGCTCCAGACACTGTTGGAACGCACACCGGCATCCACGCTCAGAGTGGTTTCGTCGGTGGGCTTCTTGGTGACGAAGTTCACCACGCCCCCCGGCGCCCCGAAGCCATACATGAAGCCCGTGGCGCCCTTGAGCAACTGCACCGACTCGAACGTCTCCATCGGCAGTTCGAGGGTGGTGATGAAAATCGGCAAGCCGTTGATCTTGTAGCTGCCGGCGTTGTCCAGGCGCACACCGCGCACGGTGAGGTTGCTGGCCGTCAGGGAGTAGGTATCGCCGTTGCTTTGCACCGTCGAGTCGCCGACAAACACCTTGTTCAATGCCTTGACCTGACGGTCCTTGAGCTCCTGACTGTCAACCTGCACCACCGAAAATGGGGTATCCAGGGCGCTGGCGCTGCCCAATGCCCCGGAATTGACTGCGGGCTGGCGCGTTTGCTGACCCGTCACGGTGACCGTCTTCAAACGGGTGTCGGTACTGACGGGGGCGGCATCGGGCTCGATGCTCAGGCCAATGTCGCTCTGCACGCCGTGCAGGCCAGTGCCCCGCAGCGCCTGGTCGACGGCCTGCTCCACGGTCAGCTCGCCCTTCACCGGATTGCTCTTGAGACCTTGCAGCGTGCGCCCCTGAAACGAGATGGGCACGCCGGCCTGCCGGGATATCTGCAGCAGCGTCTGGTCCAGGGCTGACGCGGCCAAGTCGAAGTGAACTACGTTGTCCGGTGACACCGGGGCCGCCGTAGCCTGCCCCAGGCAGGCGCCGCTGAGCAGCCCGAGCGCCAATACCGATCCCTTCAGATACCCCATACATCGCCTCTGCAAACGTGTTTTGATGGGGATAGGTGAAACAACCTCGGGAAATAAACAGGGGGGCGCAAAAAAAATTATTCAGGTCGCCAAGCTGACAGGCCACAAGGCAGCTGCTACACCGTGCTGTGGCAGATCCTATGGTGTCAGCAACCGGGGTCGCGCTAGACCTTGCTCGCGATGGCGACCAGAAAAACCGCGTCGCCTGCATCGCGACTAAAGTCGGCTCCTACGCCATCCGTGGTAGGAGCCGGCCTTGGCCGCGATGCAGACGACGCGATTTCAAGGCAGTTGCTGCTACACCTGCGGGAGAATCCATGGCGTCGAGCACCCCGTGGGAGCGGGTTCTACCCGCGAAAAGAACGCCGTGAAGTATCTGAAACACCACGGTGCTTTCTTCGCGGGCAGAGCCCGCTCCCACAGTGTCGCCATGGCATCGACGTCGAAGACCAGACAGACCGCGTCGCCTGCATCGCGACTAAAGTCGGCTCCTACGCCATCCGTGGTAGGAGCCGGCCTTGGCCGCGATGCAGGCGACGCGATTTCAAGGCAGTTGCTGCTACACCTGCGGGAGAATCCATGGCGTCGAGCACCCCGTGGGAGCGGGTTCTACCCGCGAAAAGAACGCCGTGAAGTATCTGAAACACCACGGTGCTTTCTTCGCGGGCAGAGCCCGCTCCCACAGTGTCGCCATGGCATCGACGTCGAAGACCAGACAGACCGCGTCGTCTGCATCGCGACTAAAGTCGGCTCCTACGCCATCCGTGGTAGGAGCCGGCCTTGGCCGCGATGCAGGCGACGCGGTTGCTACAAGGTTTACCCCCAGTACCTGTAGCAGCGGCCGCAAGGCCGCGATTCCTCCAGCACACCGCGATGACACCAGCCCAGGCACCGCCGCTGCAACGACCACACCCCGTAGCCGCTGCCGGTAGGCTGCGCTGGCACTGCGACCCGCTGCAAATCCCCAGGGTTCACACCGGCCAGCGCAGCCTGGCGGCAGCGGCTACAAGGCCGCGTCACAGACGCTTTGAGCGCCAAGCGTCAGCCGCGTGGCTCGATGTTGACCCAGTAAGGCGAGTAGTAATGAACGCTCAGCGGCAACGAGCGTTCCAGCAGTTTCAAGGTGCGGTCGCTGTCGTCCAGAAAGTACAGCCCCGTAACGCGCAGCTCGGCCACCTGCGGGCTGACCACAATGATGCCCCGCCGATACTTGCGCAGATGCTCCACCACATCGCCGAGCCTGCTTTCACGCACCTCCAGCAGGCCCTCGGACCAGGCATCCTCGTAACCACTGGCAGGCTCCACGGACAAGTAGCCGTGGTCATCGAAGCTGGCCGCCTCGCCAGCCTTGACCACCCGCTTGAGCCCTGAGCGGGTGGTGATCTCAACCTCCGAATGCAACATCACCAGGCGAGTGCGATCGCCCCTGCGCTGCACCAGGAAACGCGTGCCCAAGGCCTGCATGCGCCCATGCTCGGTTTCCACCACGAACGGCCTGCCAGGGTCACGCGCTACATCCACCAGCAATTCGCCGCAACGCAGCAACACCAGGCGCTGGGCACTATCAAAACGCACCACCACTCGGCTTTGTGCGTTCAAGGTCAACGCACTGCCGTCATCCAGCGTCAGCGAACGGCGCTCGCCGGTACTGGTCTGCAATTGCCCGGCCTCGGGGATGAAACCGTACAGCCGGCCCAGGCTCCAGCCCAGCGCACCCAGGCCCACCACCGACAGGCTTTTACCCAGGAACCGGCGGCGCGTGGACGGTGTATTGACCGTGCCAAGCACGGTTTGCCGCGGCACCGCACGCAAGGCGTCGAGCGGCAGCTGTGCCAGCCCGCCGCCCATCCGCGCGATCAGTTCGGCATGCCGTGGGTGGCTATCTCGCCAGGTGGCAAAGGCTTGCTGCTCGTCCTGGCTGGCGTGGCCAGACATCAGCAGTGCCAGCCATTGCGCGGCTTCATCGATGGCGCGGTGGTCGTTGTGGCTCATGCCTGCTCCATCACCCGATAAATACATTTGATGGCCTGGGCCATGTACTGCTGCACGCGGGTGGCAGACACGCCCAGCAACCGACCGATGTCGGCGTACGTCATGCCGTCCATCTGGTGGTAGAGGAAGGCCGTGCGCGCGTTGCTGGACAGCCCATCCAGCAGGCGGTCCACCGCGTACAAGGCTTCCAGGATCAGATGCTGTTCTTCAGGTGAAGGGTGCAACCCTTCGGCCTGCGCGCTCAACCGCGCCATGTACGCCCGCTCAAGATCGCGACGGCGCCACCCTTCGTACATCAATCGGCGTGCGATGGTGCTCAGCAAAGGCCTGGGTGCGCGCACGGCCAGCAAGTCTTTCAACGTCAAGGCCTGAACGAATGTCTCGGAGGCAATATCCTCGGCGCTGTGCGGGCAGTCGGTGTCTTTCCTGACCCAACCCCGCAACCAGCGATACTCCTTTTTGAACCACTGATCGATCACCTGATTGCGGGAAATATGATCGATATCCATCACCTGCCTCCCGGACTTAAAGCGTTTCGCTTGAAAAGGGGGCTACTATGATGGCGTGATTTTTAAAAATAAAAGAATAAAAAACACATAATATATGCCCATTAAGAATATACGCTGACTCGGAGAATGCCGCCCGCTACCAACCCATGCTCCAGCGCCACCGTGCCTTTTAGGTTTCTCACGGCGGATTCAGCGCTCGCGCCGCGTACCGATTGTCACCCTGAAGGGACGAACCAGGCAGCACCAGGGTCGTTCCCGTCGGTCACACGCAACACAAACAAATGTAACGATGGTGCAACGGACCCACTCGGACAGTATGAGGGAGCCGCCATGTCGTCCTGACCCGTGCGCGCCCACCTCGCCTGAGAGGTCACCACCATGTTCCTGCATAACAAACGTCTGCAATACACCGTGCGCGTCGCGCAGCCCAATCCGGGCCTGGCCAATCTGCTGCTTGAGCAGTTCGGCGGCGCCCAGGGTGAACTGGCCGCTGCGTCGCGCTACTTCACCCAGGCCCTGGCCGAGGATGATCCAGGCCGCAAAGACCTGTTGATGGACATCGCCACCGAAGAGCTCAGCCACCTGGAAATCGTCGGCTCCATCATCGTCATGCTCAACAAGGGCGCCAAGGGCCACCTGGCAGAAGGCGTCGACGAGGAAGGCGAGCTGTACCGCGCCATCAACGGCGCCGGCAATGACTCGCACATCACCGCCCTGCTGTATGGCTGCGGCGCACCGCTGACCAACTCCGCCGGCGTACCCTGGACCTCTGCCTACGTGGACACCATTGGCGAGCCCACCGCCGACCTGCGCTCGAACATAGCCGCCGAATCGCGCGCCAAGATTGTCTACGAACGGCTGATGAACGTCACCGACGACCCGGGTGTGAAGGAAGCGCTGGGTTTTTTGATGACGCGCGAGATCGCCCACCAACTGTCCTTCGAGAAAGCGCTGCACGCGATCCAGCCCAACTTCCCCCAAGGCAAGCTACCCGGCATGCCGGAGTTCACCAACGTGTACTTCAACCTGTCCCAGGGGGACGGCGAAATGCGCGGGCCGTGGAATTCGGGCGAGGAATGGGAATTCGTGGCCAACCCTGAACCGGCCGTGGATGGCGGTGACGGCACCGCCAGCGTCGAGCTGGACGAAGAGGACCAGGCGTTGCTGCTGCAACTCGCCAGCCGCACCGAGTCGGACCCTGCCAGTGACCCCATCACCGGTGCCGACCTGGGCTCAGGGGGCCAGCCGGACCCTGAAGATGCCTGAGGACGCAAACGGCGGGGCTCGATGCCCCGCCGGTGTCATGGCCGTCGCAGCCCTTGCATCGCCTGGTGCAAGGGGTGACACGCCGCACGGCTTCCCTCGCCGTCCGCATAGCCAAATACCCCCGCCGGGCAATACCGGCCATCATCCCAGCCCGGATAGTCCAGAAACGGGTACCAGCACAGTCCATGGATGTCGATGCCCCGCGCCTGGGCGAAGGTCAGCTGTTGGGCAATGTAGCCCAGCCAGGGCACACGCTGGTCGCCTTCGGCACCGGTTTCGGCCAGTAGCAGTGGCCGCCGGTAACGTTGCCATACCTCCGCCAACAGCCCGACCAGGGGCCGGTAGCCCGGTTCGCCACGCATCACCCGCGTGCCATCGAGGTACCACTGGTTCTGCGGGTAGAAATTGACCCCCAGAATATCCAGGTACCCTTCCGCGCCCCCCAGCCCCGGCCACTGCCGCCCGGCCAGCAGGTCCCAGGCCTCGAACTGGGACAGTCGGTAGGCTTCGGCGGCGTTGATTTCGTCGGCCCTTGAGGTTGCGGCAAGCACATGGATCAGCGGGTCGCACTGCACGAACCGCGCGTGCGGCGCGTGCAGGCGCACGGCGTCGATGGCGGCGATGCTGGCGCGCACCAGCTGATGCTTGAGTTCCTGCCCACGGCCATGGGCACCGGGGTTGAAGTAGCCCACCTGCCCGCCGGCCCAACTCCAGAACGATATCTCATTGATGGGCGACAGCAACGGCACCGCCACGCCTTCCGCCACCATGAGTTGCGCCACCGCGCCGGCAAACCGCCCAAACCGCTCGACAAACGCCGGCGTCCAGGTATCCAGGCCGTCCGGGTAGCCATAGTGAGCCAGGTCCCAGACGACCTGTATCCCGCACGCCTGCGCGGCGCGCAACATGGGCAGGAAACTGCTCCAGTCATAGTGCCCGGGGCTGCGTTCAATCAAGTGCCAGCGCAAGCCGTCCCGCGCGCAGTTGATGCCCAGCGCTGCCAGCCGGGCGTAATCCTGCGCGGCCCAGCGGTCATGGCCGGTGCTGGCCAGTACATCCACCCGCTGGCCATCGCCGCGGCGCTGGCTGGCACACTCGAAGCCGGCCATCACAAACGAGCTGAAGGGGCTTGCGCCGCTCACTTGGCCGCGGCCAGGGCAGCCGACGCCTCGACGCCGTCGCGCTGCGCCAGGCGCTGGTAGTGTGCCAACGCCTGGCCCACCACCTGGTCCATGTTGTAGTACTTATAGGTGCCCAGCCGGCCCAAGAAGTGGACCCCGGGCGTTGCGTCCGCCAGCGCCTTGTAGCGCTGATACAGCTCGGCATTGGCCTGGCGCGGGATAGGGTAATAGGGATCGCCCTCGGCGCAGGGAAACTCATAGCTGATGCTGGTGAGCGGGTGCACCTGCCCGGTCAGGTGCTTGTATTCGGTAATGCGCGTATAGGGCACCGAGGGGTCCGGGTAATTGACCACCGCCACCGACTGGAACTGGGCCTGTGGCAGGGTCTCATGCTCGAAGCGCAACGAACGGTACGGCAGGCGGCCCAGGCTGAAGCCGAAGTATTCGTCGATAGGGCCACAGAAGATCAGCTCGCGGAAACGCGCGTGCTGGCGCACCGTGGCAAAATCCACGCCCAACAGCACCTCGATGCCCGGGTGATCGAGCATGCGTTCGAACATCGCGGTATAGCCGTGCAAGGGCATCATCTGCAGGGTGTCGGTGAAGTAGCGGTCGTCCCGATTGGTGCGCGTGGGCACTCTGGCCGTCACCGACTTGTCCAGCTGCGAGGGGTCCAGGCCCCATTGTTTGCGGGTGTAGCCCTGAAAGAATTTTTCGTACAGCTCGCGGCCGATCTGGTTGATGACCACGTCTTCGGAGGTATTGATCACCGCCACGGGTTCCGCCCGCCGGGCCAGGAACACCTCGGCCTCGGCTTCGTTCATGGTCAAGCCGAACAGGCCGTTGAGGGTATCCAGGTTGATGGGGATAGGCAGCAAGTGCTCGTCCACCCTGGCCAGGACGCGATGTTCGTAGGCGCGCCACTGCGTAAAGCGCGACAGGTAATCGACAATGCGCTGGGCGTTGGTGTGGAAGATATGCGGCCCATAGCGATGCACCATGACGCCGGCCGCGTCCAGGTGATCGTAGGCATTGCCGCCCACGTGGTCGCGGCGGTCGATGAGCAACACACGCTTGCCCATGCCTGCGGCGAGGCGCTCGGCCATGACGCTGCCGGCAAAGCCGGCGCCGACGATGAGGTAGTCATAGGGTTCGGCGCCCGTGGCGCCGAGGCTGTCTAGCGCGATCTGAAACATTCGACCTGCTCCTTCATGGCGTTGCAGGTTTTGTCCCAGGACATGCCATCCAGCGCTGCGTCCGCATGGATTGCCACCCGGCCATCAGCCTTGGCGCCCAAGGCCTGCTCCACGGCGTCGATGAAGGCCGCAATACCGGCCGCGATGCTCACCACCGCGCAACCGCCATAGCCGTTGACCACATCGCGGATCGGCGTGGACACCACCGGGCACCCACCCGCCAGGTACTCAGGGGTCTTGGTGGGGCTGATGTAGCGGGTGGATTCATTGATGGCGAAGGGCATCAGCGCGACGTCCCATCCCGACAGGTACGCGGGCAGCTCATCGTAGCCCTTGGCCCCCAGGTAATGGATATTGGCGTGGCGCGGCAACGTCGCCGGGTCGATCTTGACCACGGGGCCTATCAGCACGATGTTCCAGGCAGGGCGCTGTCGCGCCAGCTCGCCGACCAGCTCGATGTCGAAGCGCTCATCGATGACGCCAAAGAAACCCAGGCGCGGATGGCCTATGGCGGCCTGATCCGCCGGCTCGGGCAACCCTTGGCGGGCCGCCGCGAAATGCGCGATGTCGACGCTGCTGGGCATCGCATGGGCATTGCCGTGCTGGCTTCGCTTGGCCTCCCACAGGCTGTACCCACCAGTGAACACCACATCGGCACGCGCCAGCAGGCGCCGTTCGTTATCGATCAGCTCGGCCGGCGCACCCAGGAAGGCCGACAGTTCGTCCATGCAGTCGAATACGGTCACCTGGGCCTGCAGATGGTCGGTAAAGCCCAGACTCATGGGCGTCAGGTACCACAGCAGCAGCTCGCCTGAGCCTTGCTGGCCCAGGTAGTCGTCGAGCAATTCGCGCTGGGCGGTCGCAACCTGAATAGGGTCCAGGCCGTGCGGCAAGCGAGGTACCAATACACGGATGCCGCTGGCAGGGGTCGACACTTCCAACCTTGGCTGGGCGGTGTCGCCGAACAAGGGTTCTTCGAAAAACAGCACGTCGTAGCTCTCGCACAGCCGCGACATCACATGCTGGGGACGCTGGTACACAAACCCCCAGCGCAGGTGCGACAGGCACAGCAATGTCGGCCTGGCCTCGCGAGTGGGGGTGGCGAGCGGGCGGGTAGACAGCGGTAAAGCCTGGGCCAGTAAATTCATCGGTATGACCTCGAAACGCAGGGACGGGACAAAAGCCAGTCGTCCTGTCAGCTTCGAATACACCCGGGGGCAGCCACAGTCGTCCGTCGTCACAACGGCGGGCAACGCGCACTGGTAAGGTATGGAGACCGGCGCGGCTGCGTGCGTTCCATTTAATAGGCTGGCACGCGATGGGCTGTCGCGACCGCCCGGCATTGCAGCTGAACTCTTGGCCGCATTGCCCTCCCCAAGCTTCATACGCCTTAATCCCTCGCGCCGTCGGCGGTTACATGCAACAGACGTCGAGTTAACTGCGGTCGCCTGCGCGGCGACGGGAGAGCACGATGATTTTGGTGACCGGCGGTACGGGCTACATTGGCTCCCACGTGGTACTGGCCTTGCAGGCGCAGGGCCAGGCAGTGCTGATTCTGGACAACCTGTGCAACAGTTCACGCCGCGTGGTGCAGCGCATCAGCGCGATCAGTGGCCGCCGGCCAGGCTTTATTCGCGGCGATGTCAGACGCCGCGCCGTGCTGGACGCACTGTTCAGCACCCATGACATCAGCGCGGTGGTCCACTGTGCAGGCTTGAAAGCGGTGGGCGAAAGCGTACGCGAGCCGCTGCGCTACTTCGATACCAACGTGGGCGGCAGCGTGACCTTGTGCCAGGCCATGGCTGACGCCAAAGTGTTCAACCTGATCTTCAGTTCTTCAGCCACCGTGTATGGCGACCGGGCCGTGATGCCGATCGACGAGCAGTGCGCCACTGGCAAGCCCACCAGCCCCTACGGGCAATCCAAATTGATGGCCGAGCATGTGCTGACCAGCCTGGCTGCGTCCGACCCGCGCTGGTGCGTGGCGCTGCTGCGCTACTTCAACCCCATTGGCGCCCACGACAGCGGGCGCCTGGGCGAGGCCCCCAACCTCACACCCAACAACCTGTTGCCTTACCTGCTGCAGGTGGCGAGTGGCGAACGCCCGGCGTTGGCGGTGTTTGGCCGTGACTATGCAACCCCGGACGGCACCGGGGTGCGCGACTATGTCCACGTGATGGATCTGGCCGAAGGGCACCGCGCGGCCCTGCAGGCGCTGCAAGGCAGGCACGGGGTGCATGTGTGGAACCTGGGCACGGGCCGCGGCCACTCGGTGCTGGAGGTGGTGCAGACCTTCGAGCGCGTCTGCGGCCGGGCCGTCCCCCTTAGCCACCAACCTCGCCGCCCTGGCGACATCGCCCAGTGCTGGGCTGACCCGGGCAAGGCGTCACGCGACCTGGGGTGGCGGGCGCAGCGCTCGCTGGAAGTGATGCTCATCGATGCCTGGCGCTGGCAATGCACGCTGGCCCATGAACACGCGCAGCCCCATGCCGTGTGAGCCCACCTGGGCGCCGACACGACCGTCCGCGAAGCCGGTTGAATTATCCTGGCCCCACGGTTTTCTCATGGGTACACAACGACGAAGTACCCAGCCATGACCGTTCTCAAGCCTCTTGCTGCCAGTGCCACCCTGCCCTGCGCCCAATCGCGTGACGCAGCGAACGTCTACCACGACCTGCTGCACGGCCCGCGGCACGTCGATGACGACGGCCTGCGTGCGTTCCTCAACCAGCACCTGGCGGCTGCAGCCGACCTGCCCTGCGAACTGCCGGATGACCCCGCGACGTTTGCCGGCTGGATGACCGCGAAAGTGAACCATGTCGCGCAGGACTATGCCCACTACCTGGAACAGCGCCACGCGGGCGCCCCGCGCCGCTACTTCACCTGCAAGGCCCATGCACTGTACTTTCTGCAGCGCGTGGCCCCTACCAAACTGGTGGATGGCGCCTGGCTTTACGGTACCTTGCAGCACACCGACGACTGGCGTTATCACGGTTTGATTCGCACCTACCTCGAGGAGTTGGGCGACGGTGATCCAGCCCTCAACCATGTAGCGCTGTACCGCACACTGCTCGCCGACCATGATTGCGCCGCGACCCAGCCCCTGGACGCCGGCCATTACGTGCAGGGCGCGGTGCAACTGGCGCTGGGTACGGTGGGCGACGATTACCTGCCTGAGCTGATTGGCTACAACCTGGGCTACGAACAGCTGCCGCTGCACTTGCTGATCACTTCGTTCGAACTTAACGAGCTGGGCATCGACCCCTACTATTTCACCCTGCACGTCACCATCGACAACGCCAGTTGCGGCCACGCGCGCAAGGCCATCGAAGCCGCCTGCGCGTTTCTGGCCGACAGCACGGCGCCCGCCCACTTCCTGCAGCGCCTGCGCGCTGGCTACAACCTCAACGAGTTGGGCGTGGGCTCCACCGCGGTGATTCAGGGTTTCGACCTGGCGCACGAAGTGGTGGCCATGCTCGAGCGCAAACGCGAGTTCGGCCAGCACACGCATTCGGACTACTGCCGGCTGGATGGCAAGACCGTCAACCAGTGGCTGCAGACGCCTGGGCAGATCCCGGCGTTTCTCGACACCCTTCAAGCCCGCGGCTGGATAAAGCGCCATCAGGACCCCGCCCTGAGCCGGTTCTGGCAGCTGATAGACGGCCCAGGCGCCCCGATGTTCGGGGTGTTCAACGGCTATGAGCAACAACTGCTGCACGACTGGATCGCTGGCACTTGGCAAACCGGCCGCGACAGCCAGCCCTTCCGCGCGCAGTTTCGCCACCGCACCGGGCGCCAGCCCGCGGGCGAAGCTGCCGAGCGGCTGGCCAGCGCCCCTGCCACGTTGCGCAGCCTGGTGCCGCAGCTCAGTCCTGCCCACCATGCAACCCCCGATGGCCTGCGGGCCACCCGCACCTTCAGCCGTATGCTCACCACCACGGGAGCCCACTGATGCAATCGTTGCCCACCCCTGCCGCGCCCCCGGTCGCCGACGTCGACGACCTGGGCTGCGACCTCGCCCTCCTGCAACTGGGCCGCCGCTTGCAGGCGGCAGGCTACCGCTTTACCACCATTACCCCGCTGAGCCACCAGCGCAACAACGCTCGTCCCGAAAACCATAGGGCCCGAAGTGCGCGCGATGTCTTCGGCTGGAGCCGGCCCTTCGCCCGCGAATTACTCGCCCCGGCCGACTTCGATGCCTTGGCAACCGGTGGCGTGCTGCGCGAGCACGCCGGGCTGTGGGCCAGTGATATCCGCTGGTCCAGCCTGGCCGATCTGCTGCTGGTGCATTCCGCCTTCCCCACGGTGGCCCATGACGCCGTGTTCCTGGGGCCTGACACCTACCGTTTTGCCCAGGCCATCGAGGCACACCTGCAGGCGTGCACCCAGCCCATCGAACGCGCAGTGGACATTGGCTGCGGCAGCGGCGCCGGCGCCCTGTTGATTGGCCGCGCCCGTGGCGAGGCCCAGGTGTTGGCAGTCGACATCAACCCTGCGGCACTGCGCTTCACTGCCGTCAACGCCGCCTTGGCCGGGGTGGCCAACGTAACGGCCTGGCACAGCGATATATTGGCCGGCACCGAAGGCGACTTTGACTTGATCGTCGCCAACCCGCCGTACATGCAGGACACCCAGGGCCGAGCCTACCGCGACGGTGGTGAAGGCATGGGCTCGGCGTTGTCGGTGCGCATTGTCGAACAGGCATTGGCGCGCTTGCGGGTGGGCGGCACGCTGTTGCTGTATACCGGGGCGCCGTGCGTGGACGGCCAGGACCTGTTCTTCCAGCAGGTTCAACCTCAGCTGGCGGCACCAGGGTTGGTATGGGTCTACCGGGAACTGGACCCCGACGTGTTCGGGGAAGAACTGGAAACGCCCGGGTACCGCACTGCGGAACGCATCGCCGCAGTACTGCTGACCGTCACGCGGATGCCTGAAACGCTCCCCGACAAAGCCGCATTCCCTGCACCCTAAAGGGGCCATCAAAGGGTGGGATTCTGACCTTACCGATCCGCGGCGGCCCCCCCTTGCGATGAACCCGCCCCGGCGTACCAGCGGTTGCGGCCATTGTGTTTGGCAACGTACAGGCAGGCATCCGCCGCCTTGATCATGCCTGCCGGGGTGGTGAGTTCCCTGGCGGGCATGCTCGAGGCCACGCCGGCACTGGCTGTCACCCTGCGCAGCGGATGATCCGCGTGTTCCAGGTTGAGCGCGCGGATAGCCTGCAGGATATCTTCGGCAATCTTGCCCGCCCCTTCCAGGTGGGTATCGGGCAACAGCACGGTAAACTCCTCGCCGCCATAACGCGCAGCGAAGTCGGCCGGCCGCCTCAGCGCGGCCTGGATAGCGTGCGCGACCTGCTGCAAGCAATCGTCACCGGCGGGATGACCGTAGCAATCATTGAAGCGCTTGAAATAGTCCACATCGAGCATGATCAGCGCCAGGGGCGAATCCTGCCGTCGCGCCCGCTCAATCTCCCGCGCCAGCGCCAGGTCCAGCTTGCCGCGGTTTGCCAGGCCGGTCAGGCTGTCGGTCAAGGCCATGTCCCGCACCGTCTGGTGGGCGATGCTGATCTCTTTTTCCAGCACCATCCGCGCGCGCAGCTGGCTGAGCACCAGCACGCCAAACCCGCTCAACCCCACCACCAACAGCAGTAATACCATCCCGGTCTTGAACAGGTCATGGCGCCAGGGCCCCACAAATGATTCACGGGACAAACCGGCTTCGACCACCAACGGGTAGGAGGTCAGCGCCCGGTAGGCATACAAGCGCTGCGTGTTGTCGATCACCGCCTTGACCTCGGCGACGCCTTCGTTGGAGACGGGCAGGTAGCGTTTGAAGATCTCGCTCTCGGCCAGGCTCTGCCCCGCACCGGGCGCAATGAACGGACGCCGCACCAACACCTCGCCGCTGCGCATCGCCAGCACCAGCGCACCCTTGTCATCGATCTGGAAGTCGCCGTAATAATCCAGGAAATAGCTGACCTTCAGGGTGCCCAACAGCACGCCGCCAAATGAACCATCGGGGTTGTCCAGCCGCCGGGATATCGGTATCACCAGCTCCCGTGACGAGCGGCTCCTCACCACATTGCCGACGCGGATCTCCCGGTCCCGGTGGGTGCGGTGGTAAATGAAATAGTCGCGGTCTGCGTTGTTGGCCGTTTCCGGCGTCACGTACTGGCTGGTGACGATCCAGTCGCCATTGGCTGCATAAATGAACAGGCCCTGTAGCTGGGGCATCAGCTGCGTCTGTTGCTCAAGCACTGAGCGAATCCGGGGAATGTCGATGTGCTGCAGGCCATCGCCTTCCACGCGCTCGCGCAGGCCGGCCGTGACCACGTCGACCTGGCGCACGGCGTCCTCAGCATGCTGTGCAGTGGCCCGCGCCAGGTTGCGAACCGAATCCTTCGCCATGGCGTAAGCCTGCCGATAATCACGCCAGGCCCGCCAACCTTCCACCGCCGTAAAGGTCATGACCACCAGCAACAGGAACCCCAACGTCAGCCGGAACACTGCCGAATTGCTGCGCCCGCGCTGCGGCGGACCGTCGGTGGCGACGGCGTGCGGTTCAGGACGTGCGAGCTTACTCGCAGGCATGGCTATTCACGGGCGCCCTGCAGGTCCAAGCCGACGATGTGCGGATACATGATCAATCCTCTCCAATGTCACCATTGGAGCGGCCTGCGGGCCGGATTGTTCAACCGTCCTGTGGCCTTCCCGGCATGTCCAGCCGACGCATCGGCGGCCCCCAAGGGAATGACCCATCCGGAGTGAAGAAACCGAGGCTGACGTTGAGCACCTCCAGGCGGCTTACTGGTAAGCCCCGGCACCATAGGTCAGCTCATAGCTGTGGCTGTAGATTTCCAGAATGTTGCCGAACGGATCTTCCATGTACACCATGCGGTATGGCTTCTCGCCGGGGAAGTATTCGCGCACCGGCATGCGCTGCTTGCCACCGGCGGCGACAATTTTCGCGGCCAGGCCTTCCACGTCCGGGTCCTGTACGCAGAAGTGGAATACTCCGGTCTTCCAGTATTCGAAGTTGTTCTCCGGACGCTGGGCGTTGCGGAACTCGAAGATTTCCACGCCGATGCGGTCGCCGGTGGACAGGTGCGCGATGCGGAACGAGCCCCACTGGGCGCCGAATACATCGGTGCACATCACGCCGATGGCGCTGTCATCTTCGCTGATGGTGGTGGGCGGCATGATCAGGTACCAGCCCAGTACCTCGGTGTAGAACTTGACGGCGGCATCCAGGTCGGTGACCGACAGGCCGATGTGGGAAAAACTGCGTGGGTAGGTTTGGGACATGACAAGGCTCTCTGCACGAAACGATGGTAGTAGCGTAGAGTGGCTCAATCATAATTAGAACCACCGCCCCGTTATCGCTTTGATAAGAGATCCTTATGCTTAACCTGCAATGGCTGCGCACCTTCAGCGCCCTGGCCGAGGAGCGCAACTTCACCCGCACCGGCGAACGCCTGGGCCTGACCCAGGCAGCAGTGAGCCAGCACGTGCGGCACCTGGAAGACGCCTTGGGGCCGCTGATCATCCGCCGTACCCGCCAGCTGGAGCTGACGCCCGCCGGCCTTGCGCTGCTGGATTATTGCGCCGAACTGTCCCAGGCCGATCGCCGCCTGAAACTGCGCCTGTGCGAAACCGATGCCGACCAGGGCGACCTGAGCCTGATCAGCCCCGGCAGCATCGGCCTGTGCCTGTACCCATTGCTGCTGGAGTGGCAACAACGCCATCCCGGCCTGACGTTGCGCCACCGCTTCGCGCCCGACAACGAAGTGCTGGCCGCCGTGCTGGAGAACCGCTTCGAGCTGGGCCTGGTCACCCTCAAGCCCGATGACCCGCGCCTGGTGGCCGAGCATTTCGCCGAGGAGCCGTTGGAGTTGATCGTGCCCGCCGGTACCCCGGCCGAACACTGGCAGGACCTGCAACAGTTGGGCTTCATCGACCACCCCGATGGCCAGGCCATGGCCAGCCGCCTGCTCAGCCGCGCCTTCCCCGGCAACCCCGGCATCCGCACCCTGCCCCAGCACGGTTTCAGCAACCAGATCAGCCTGATCCTGGAGCCGGTGGCCCGTGGGCTGGGCTTCACGGTGCTGCCGCGCTATGCCCGCCAAGCGTTTGGGCGGCAGGGGCAGATCAACGTAGTGGCCTGCAGGGCTACGGTGCGGGACACGCTGTGGCTGATCCATCGGGCGGAATGGCCCTTGTCGCTGCGGGCACAGCGGGCCATCGACCATGTGCGCATTGCGCTGGCCGCGCAATCATCGGCATAACGATCTTGTGCAGTGATCTCTCGTTGCATGGCGCGCCTGCAAAGGCAGGACGAAAATGGACTGTTTACTCTGATTTCAGCTTTAGGCATGCAGCGACGATGAAAATTGTACCTTAGTTAGCCATGCAACTAAGGCCGACTGCGATTGGCAATTAGCCCAGCAAGACTTACTGCTACAAAAAAAACCGGCTAAATACCTAAATACATGCAACACACCCCAGCTCAGATGAAAAAACAATAACCGTTGCGCCATTAAAGTTTGACACCCACTGCCCACAGGAGTCCCATTCACTACTCGTTATAGCGTTGACTTGCCATCCCGATGGCAAAAAATAAAACCGAAGCAGGCTCTAACGGATCCAAACTTCAGCGCAGCTTGATATGCATCAAATGCCAGCCTTTTTAAAGGCTACTTGAAACGGATTCTGTTTCGCCCGCTTTACAAGTTCGCCCTCGTTGTATTTATTACACCCGGCCCTACCTCAAGGGTCGTCGGTGGGAGTAATTAAAATGAGAAGAACACGTCTACCCACACTTGCCACTTCATTTACCTTGTTGGCCCTGGGCGTCGCCCAAATATGCACGCAGCAGGCATGGGCGCGCACCTTGCAGCAGGCCAATGTGCTGGCACAACAAACCCTCAATCAAATGACCCTGGCGGAGAAACTGGACTATATCGGCGGTACCGGAGGCTGGGACATCAAACCCCTGCCACGCTTCAACCTGCCACAGATCCTGGGCGCCGATGGCGGACTGGGGCTGCGCTACACCAATCAGGGCAACGACCAGGGGGTGGTCTACCCCAGCGGCCCCAGCCTGGCGGCCTCATTCAACCTGCAGCGGGCGTTGGATTTCGGCCGTGCCCTGGGTTATGACACCGCCAGCGGTGGCTACTACTACATCACCGGCCCCGGGATGAACATGTACCGCATGCCCTACGGCGGACGGAACTTTGAATATGTCAGCGGCGAAGACCCCTTCCTCGGGGCCAGCATGGCGCCGGCGGTCATCAACGCTATCCAGTCGCGGGGCGTATGGGCCGATGCCAAACACTATGCGGCCAACGACCAGGAAACCAACCGTTTTACCCTCAATGAAAGTATCCCTGAGCGCGTATTGCGGGAAATAACGCTGCCGCCATTCGAGTCTGCCTCCAAGAACGGCAAAGTGGCGTTGGTGATGTGTTCGTTTCAAGCGGTCAACGGCGACCACGTCTGTGAGAACTCGCATTTAGTGCGCGAGATACTGAAAGACCAGTGGGGGTTCACCGGGTTTGTGCAAACTGACTACGGTGCCATCCTCGATGGCCTCAAAGCAGCCCAGGCCGGCACTGACATCGACATGTTGTTTGGCTTGCAAATGAACGCGACGGTATTGACGCCTTATCTGGACAGTAATGTCCTGGCCGTCGCCACTATCAATGACAAAGTCCGGCGCATACTGCGCCAGATTTACCTGTTCGACTTTGACACCTACGTGCCTCCCACGGTCCATGACACCAATAGCCTGGCCAGCAACCAGGCCTCGTTGAACACCGCCCGTGAAGGGATTGTGCTGCTGAAAAACCAGAACAATTTCCTGCCCCTCAACCCCGCCACCGTGCAGAAAATTGCCGTGGTGGGCGTGCTTGGCAAGTACGCGCCGCCCAGTGGTTTCGGCAGCGCTTATGCGTCGGCGCTCAATTACATCAGCGAAACCAGTGGCCTGGCGCAAGCCGCTCCCCAGGCCCAGGTGACGTTCCTCGACGGGTTGTCCCTGGACCCCGCCGCCGTCACCTGGACCCACACCGATGGCGCCAGCGAAGTGCCCGGCATGACCGCCGAATACTTCACTAACCCGACCTGGACCGGCTCGCCAGCCACGACCCGCACCGACACCTTCGTCAACCTTGACTGGAACAGCGACGCGAACCTGCCCACCAACGGCGACACGGCCAATACCTCGATCCGCTGGACCGGCAACGTCACCCCCACGGTCAGTGGCGAACATGTGTTCAAGGTGCGCGCCGACGGCTTGATCCGCCTGACCGTCAATGGCAATGAGATCCTGGCCAACGGTGACGGCGCGCCACTGCCCGACAACCAGATACCGCCGACCATTCCGGTATACGCCAAGGTCGACCTCCAGGCCGGCCAGGCCTATACCGTGGTGCTGGAATACTCGCGCCGGCCGGGCTATATCGCCAGCCTGGGCGGCTTGACCGGCGTGCAGATGAGCTGGGCTTCGCTGGTGGCGCCCAGTGACATTGGCACCTACGACGCGGTGCTGGTTGCCGCAGGCAACAGCAACGAATACGAGGGCGAAGGGTTCGACCACATGTGGGAGTTGCCGGAGTTCCAAGGGCAACTGATCCAGAGCATCGCCAGCCAGAACCCCCATACCATCGTCGCGCTGCACGGCGGCACGGGGCTCAAGGTCAACGACTGGGTCGACCAGGTGGCCGGTCTGCTGCATGCCTTCTATCCGGGCCAGAACGGCGGCCAGGCGCTGGCGGAGATCCTCTTCGGGCAGGTCAACCCCTCGGCCAAGTTGCCGATCAGCCTGGAGCGCAACCTGCAGGATAATCCCCTGTACAACTTCTTCCCGGCGTTTGACAACAACGGCACACTCACCGAGATCAGCTACGCCGGCGACCTGTTGCTGGGCTACCGTGGCTACGAAAAACTGGGCACCACGCCCCTCTACCCGTTCGGCTATGGGCTGTCCTATACCCGGTTCCGCTATTCGGACATCAGGGTCAACCCGCCGGTGGCGTTCGGCAACTCGCCCATCAGGGTGTCGTTCAACGTCACCAACACGGGGCAGCGCGCCGGGGCCGAGGTCGCGCAGTTGTACGTCGGTCAACGCAACCCACGCCTGACGCGGCCGGTCAAGGAGCTCAAGGGCTTCCAGAAAGTGCTCCTGCAACCTGGCCAGACGCAGCGCGTGACCATCGAGCTCAATGGGCGCTCACTCGCGTATTACAACCCCAACCGCAACGCCTGGGTGGTGGACGCGGATGTGTTCAACATCGCCGTGGGCGGCGCCTCCAATGACGCCCGCTTGCGCACCCGCGTGTTGAGCCCGTTCCGGCAACAGTTGTCGGTCAGCAACAGCAACCCGCTGCCGCAGTCGGTACAGCGGGCCGTACGGGCCACCGCCACCGGAACGGGGCCGGACCAGACGGACGATGTGGTGTTTACCCAAACCGTCTCGCAAGCGCCGCAGGTGCCGCCTGGCGCGGGGTCAGGGGGTGGTGCGCCGGGGAGTACACCGTAGGGGGGTGCGTATAACCTATCGATCGCGGCCAAGGCCGGCTCCTACCACGCATGGTGTAGGAGCCGACTTTAGTCGCGATGCAGACACCGCGCCGTTGTAGCCGCTGCCGCAGGCTGCGCTGGCCCCGTGCTTCGCTGAAAATCTCCAGTGTTCACACCGGCCAGCGCAGCCTGGCGGCAGCGGCTACGGGCGGGCGTATAACCTATCGATCGCGTCGCCCGCATCGCGGCCAAGGCCAGCTCCTACCACGGTCGGCGTAGGAGCCGACTTTAGTCGCGATGCAGACGCCGCGCTGCTGTAGCCGCTGCCGCAGGCTGCGCTGGCCCCGTGCTTCGCTGAAAATCTCCAGTGTTCACACCGGCCAGCGCAGCCTGGCGGCAGCGGCTACGGGCGGGCGTATAACTTATCGATCGCGTCGCCCGCATCGCGGCCAAGGCCAGCTCCTACCACGGTCGGCGTAGGAGCCGACTTTGCATCGCGGCCAAGGCCGGCTCCTACCACGGATGGCGTAGGCGCCGACTTTAGTCGCGTTGTAGCCGCTGCCGCAGGCTGCAGTGGCTCTGCGCCTCGCTGAAAATCTTCAGTGCTCACACCGGCCAGCGCAGCCTGGCGGCAGCGGCTACGGGGGGTATTACCGATAGATCGCGTCGCCTGCATCGCGGCCAAGGCCGGCTCCTACCACGTACGGCGTAGGCGCCGACTTTAGTCGCGTTGTAGCCGCTGCCGCAGGCTGCGCTGGCCCTGCGCCTCGCTGAAAATCTTCAGTGCTCACACCGGCCAGCGCAGCCTGGCGGCAGCGGCTACGGGGGGCATTACCTATCGATCGCGTCGCCTGCATCGCGGCCAAGGCCGGCTCCTACCACGCACGGCGTAGGCGCCGACCTTAGTCGCGTTGTAGCCGCTGCCGCAGGCTGCGCTGGCCCTGCGCCTCGCTGAAAATCTTCAGCGCTCACACCAGCCAGCGCAGCCTGGCGGCAGCGGCTACGGCAGCACGTATAACCTATCGTTCGCGTCGCCTGCATCGCGGCCAAGGCCGGCTCCTACCACGGATGGTGTAGGCGCCGACGTTAGTCGCGTTGTAGCCGCTGCCGCAGGCTGCGCTGGCCCTGCGCCGCGCTGAAAATCTCCAGCGCTCACACCGGCCAGCGCAGCCTGGCGGCAGCGGCTACGAGGTGTGCGCCCCCTTCTGCCTTAACGACTGGAAGGCAACGCATAGGCAATCAAATAATCACCCATCTTGGTCCCGAACGACCCATGCCCGCCGGCCATGATCACGACGTACTGCTTGCCATTGGCCTCGTAGGTCATCGGGGTGGCCTGGCCCCCGGCAGGCAGGCGCGCTTCCCACACCAGATCACCATTGGTGACGTTGTAGGCGCGCAGGTAGTTATCCTGGGTGCCCGCGATGAACATCAGATTACCCGCGGTCGAGATGGGGCCGCCGAGCATCGGCACGCCGATTTTGAGCGGCGGCAATTGAATGCCCGGCAAGCTGTCGCGCACTGTGCCGATCCGTTTGCGCCAGGCCACCTGGTGGGTTTTCAGGTCCACCCCCGCCACATAACCCCAGGCCGGGGCTTTGCAAGGCAAGCCCAAAGGCGACAGGAACGCGTTGATCTCGACGCCGTAGGGCACGCCATACTGGGGTTGGATGCCCATCTCGGTGCCCGAACTGCCACCGGCGGCGCCCTCTTTTGGCCACAGCGGGTTGTTGGGGCCGCGAGGGATCAGCTTGGACACGAACGGCAAGGCCATCGGGTTCATCAGCGCCACCTGGCGATCAGGGTTGACCGAAATGCCGCCCCATTCGAACACGCCCAGGTTGCCCGGGAACACCAGGGTGCCCTGCTCCGACGGCGGGGTGTACTGGCCCGCATAGGACAAGCGCTTGAAGATCACCCGGCACATCAACTGGTCGAACATCGTGGCGCCCCACATGTTCTTGTCCGTCAGGGTTTGCACGGAGGTCAGGTTCAAGCCCGAGCGTGGCTGGGTGGGGCTGGCGCGGTCACCCGGCGCCGCCTGGGTCGAGGGCACCGGCACTTCCGTGACGGGCACGATGGGCTTGCCGTCGCGACGGTCGAGTACAAACAGGTTGCCGGCCTTGGTCGGCACATAGACGGCCGGTACCGCTTCGCCTGAGTCCACCTTCACGTCGGCCAGGGTTGGCTGGGACGGCACATCCATGTCCCAGAGGTCATGGTGGGTGGTCTGGAAGCTCCACACCAGCTTGCCCGTGGAGGCATTCAGCGCCACCACCGAACTGGCGTAACGCTCCATGACCGGGGTGCGGTTGCCACCCCAGATGTCCGGCGTCGGGTTACCGGTGGGGATGTACACCACGTCGGTCTTGGCATCGTACGCCAGCGGCGCCCAGGCGTTGGGTGAGTTGTTGACCAGGGTATGCCCGTCGCCCGGCACGGCATTGGGGTTCTCGGCGCCGGTATCGAACACCCAGCGCAGCGCCCCGGTATTGACGTCGTAGCCGCGCAGCGCGCCCGACGGCTCATGGATCGACAGGTTGTCCGTCACCGAGCCGCCGATCACCACCGTGGTACCGGTGACCACCGGAGGCGAGGTAGGCTCCAGACCACCCGGATAGGTGTAGGGATGCATGTGCTTGAGGTCCAGTTCGCCCTTGTTGGCGAAGTCGCTGCACGGCTTGCCGTTGTCGGCATTGACGGCGAACAGGCGGCCGTCGTTGACCGGCAGGAACACCTTGCGCGGGCACTCACTTTGCACAGGTGCCGCGCTGGCAAGGCTGGTCGCGAACTCGGCGGTGTTGGCGCTATCGTAATAAGCCACCCCGCGGCAGGTCAGGTGCTGGAACGACGGATCAGCCTGAAGCTTGGGATCGAACCGCCACTTCTCCTTGCCCGTGGCGGGATCCAGCGCGACCAGGATCTGGTGGGTGGTGCAAATGAACATGTTGTCGCCGATCTTGATCGGCGTCAGTTCGTTGGTGGTCTCGCCTGAGTCATTGGCCGTCTTGCTTTCGCCACTGCGGAAGGTCCAGGCCACCTCCAGATTCGCCACGTTCGTTTCATTGATCTGGCTCAGCGGCGAATAGCGGGTACCCGCCTGGGTCCTGCCGTACGCCGGCCAATCACCTGGCGCAACCCCGTCGATGGCCTGGGCCTGGGCTGGCTGCGACGCGGCGAGGGTGCCCTTGATTTCCTGCGGGTCGTTGAAGATCGAATACACCAGCACGGCAATCGCAAAGGCCAGCGTCACCACCAGGAATGTCCTGCCGGCCTTCAGGTCGACACCCAAGCCCCGGGTCACGGCAGGCACCAGCAGCCAGATCCCCAGCACACCAAGGATATCCAGGCGCGGTACCAGCGCCCAGAAGTCCGACCCGGCCTCCCACAGGCCCCACAGGGTGGTCACCAGCATCAGCGCGCCGTATAGCCACAGCGCTGCGCCGGAGCTTCGCCGCAGCAACAACGCGAACACCAGCAGCGCCAAGCCTGCGACCACATAGTAGAAGGAACCGCCCAGGACCGTCAGCCAAACCCCGCCAAGCAGCAGGACCAACCCGATCAGGGCGGCGACAATCACGGTAAATGTTCTAAGACCTGATCCTGTAGCGGGGGTGTTCATGGTCGTGTGCTCTCCAGTCCGCAGGCCAAGGGGCGCAGACGTGATCGATGGGGATGACTAAGTGAATGTAGTTGAACGGACTACACTGTCCAGCAAGGACCGCAAGTGTCATCAAAACGTTTGCGTGCCCACGGCTAGACCTGCGAGCGGATCGGTGTTTTCACATGCTCGGGCTGGTTGAGCGGTGGCGAGTTGCCCTGGCACTTCCAGTAAGCGCGCAGTGCAACTAGACCCAGCAGGCAAATCACCGCTGGCCCCAGGCACCGAATGCCCTGAATGGCCGACAAGGCTCCCAGGGATTGAACAGCGGCATTGGGGACATACCCGAAAAACTTCATCATTACCCCTGCCAAGAGTGCCGATACGGCAAAACCGGTTTGCATCGCCAAGGCGTTCAGGGAGAACAGCACGCCGTCAACGCGCTGCCCGTGTCCGGCCTCCACGGCATCACCCATTTCGGCCATCATCCCGGTGATGGACACGAGCAACCCTCCTATCCCCAGGCTGGCCACGGCGGTGAGCATGAAGTAGCAGACGATTTGCCCCGTGGATACCAGCCACATGCAAAAGCTGCCACCGGCCAGCAGAGAAAACGACACCAAGGCCGTCTACGAGGCCATGGTCTTGGAGGATCTGGGCCACGGCAGGCTGACTCAAGTGCTCAACGACTGGCAAGCACCCGCCAGCCATTTCTACCTGTACTATTCCAGCCGCCGACACGTGCCACCGGCGTTGCAGGCACTGATTGGGTTTATCAGAACTTGAAATTGCACCTGTAGCCGCTGCCGCAGGCTGCGCTGGCCCTCAACCTCACTGAAGAGTTCCAGCGTTCACACACATGAAGATGCCTAAAGGTTTTGTGAAATCAATTCATTAGCCCTGGTTCAATGGCCACGCCTAGAATATCGCTCGACAACAGTGCAGGCACACTGTGAAACAGCACAGACCAGGATGCCAGATCAATGAGCGATGACTTTACTTTCACCATCAACAGTATTGACTTCGATGAACACTACACCCCATCGAACACTACGCGCATCACCACCAACTTCGCCAACCTGGCGAGGGGCAATAATCGCCAGGAAAACTTGCGCAATACCTTGATGATGATTGATAACCGCTTCAACGCGCTGGCGCACTGGGACAATCCCGCAGGCACTCGTTACAGCGTCACGCTTGAAATCATTTCCGTCGAGATGAATATTGACAGTCGGCGCAGTGAACAGGCCCTGCCTCTGATCGAGATATTGAAAACCACGGTGCATGACCGCGAGACCCATGGGCGAATTGACGGCATTGTCGGCAACAACTTCTCATCCTACGTGCGCGATTACGACTTCAGCGTACGCCTGTCAGGGCACAACCAGGGGCAGCCCGGTTTCAGCACCCCGGCCGATTTCGGCGATCTGCATGGAAAACTGTTCAAGTGCTTCGTGACGTCAAGCGCCTACAGGCAACACTTCAGCAAACCACCGGTGATTTGCCTGAGCGTTTCGAGCAGCAAGACCTACCATCGCACTGAAAACAGACACCCTGTACTGGGGGCTGAGTACCAGCAGGATGAATACTCGCTGACGGATGAATACTTCAGCAAAATGGGATTGAAGGTTCGTTACTTCATGCCTGCCGGCAGTGTCGCGCCATTGGCCTTTTATTTTATCGGCGATTTGCTCGGTGACTACACCAACCTTGAACTGATCAGCACCATCAGCACAATGGATACGTTCCAGAAAATTTACCGGCCGGAGATTTACAACGCCAATTCGGCGGCAGGCAAATCCTATCAGCCCAGTTTGAAACATCAGGATTATTCTCTAACTCGAATTATTTACGATCGCGAAGAGCGTGGCCGTCTGGCCATGGAACAAGGCAGGTTTGCCGAGGAGCACTTCATCAAACCCTACCAGACCGTTCTTGAGCGCTGGTCGTCTCGCTGCGCACTTTGATTCTTCGAATAGACAAGGCTTTCAAACATGAAAAAACTGCTACCCACCTCAACTGCCGGCAGCTTGCCCAAACCCTCATGGCTTGCGCAGCCAGAAACACTTTGGTCACCCTGGAAGTTGCAGGATGAAGAACTGATCGAAGGTAAGCAGGATGCATTGCGACTGTCCCTGCAAGAACAACAACAGGCAGGCATCGACATCGTCAGCGACGGTGAACAAACGCGGCAGCACTTCGTTACCACGTTTATCGAGCACCTGAGCGGTGTCGATTTCGAAAAGCGTGAGACCGTCAGGATTCGTGATCGGTATGACGCAAGTGTACCGACCGTGGTGGGTGCCGTGGCGCGGCAAAAGCCGGTGTTCGTCGAAGACGCGAAGTTCCTGCGCCGGCAAACCACGCAGCCCATCAAATGGGCACTGCCGGGGCCCATGACGATGATCGATACGCTGTATGACAACCACTATAAAAGTCGCGAAAAGCTGGCGTGGGAATTCGCCGGGATCCTCAATCAGGAAGCTCGAGAGCTTGAGGCTGCCGGTGTCGACATCATCCAGTTCGATGAGCCGGCCTTCAACGTGTTCTTCGACGAGGTGAACGACTGGGGCGTGGCCACGCTGGAACGAGCCATTGAGGGGCTGAAATGCGAAACGGCCGTGCATATCTGCTACGGCTACGGCATCAAGGCCAATACCGATTGGAAGAAGACCCTGGGGTCAGAGTGGCGCCAGTATGAAGAGGCGTTCCCCAAACTGCAGAAGTCCAATATCGATATCGTCTCGCTGGAGTGCCACAACTCGCACGTGCCCATGGAGCTCATCGAGCTGATTCGCGGCAAGAAGGTCATGGTAGGGGCCATCGACGTGGCAACCCACACCATCGAAACGCCTGAGCAAGTGGCCGAAACCTTGCGCAAGGCACTTGCGTTTGTAGACGCCGATAAACTGTACCCGTGCACCAACTGCGGCATGGCGCCCTTGCCTCGGCGAGTTGCCAGGGGCAAGTTGAATGCGTTGAGTGTCGGCGCGCAGATCGTGCGAAACGAGCTTCAGAATCTGCGATGAGTTGCCCTGCTCCATGATGAGTTGAAACACCTACGCACCGGGTAAGACCCGACTTTAGTCGCGATGCAGACAGTTATTCTATGGCGATGAGCAACCCGTGGGAGCGGGTTCTACCCGCGAAAAGAACACCGCGAAGTATCTGAAACACCGCGGCGCGCTCTTCGCGGGCAGAGCCCGCTCCCACAGTGCCAATGCCAATAACGATGCGAACCTTGACCTTGCTCGCGATGGCATCGACGGCGTAATTCAGAAAAACGGCGTCGTCCCCATCGCGGCCAAGGCCGGCTCCTACCACGAACGGCGTAGGAGCAGGCAACGCGCCGTTGTAGCCGCTGCCGCAGGCTGCGCTGCCCCTGCGCCTCGCTGAAAATCTCCAGCGCTCACACCGGCCAGCGCAGCCTGGAGGCAGCGGCTACGGTAGCGCGTATAACCTATCGATCGCGTCGCCCGCATTGCGGCCAAGGCCGGCGCCTACCACGGACGGCGTAGGAGCCGACTTTAGTCGCGATGCAGACAACGCGGTTCGGGCTACTGAGCCCGGCACAATTCACGCACACAGCGTTGATGCCGCTGCTGCGCCGCATACGCCACCTGCGGCCACAGCCTCACGGCCTCCCCCGGCAGGCACTGCGCGAGGCGCGCCACCGCCAGCGGGCTCAAGGCGCCCAGCCGGGGGTAGCCACCAATGGTCTGGCGGTCGTTGAGCAATATGAACGGCTGCCCATCGGGCGGCACCTGGACCGCGCCCAGCGGAATGCCCTCAGACACCAGCCCCGGGCCGTCATAGCACAGCGGCGTGCCGGTCAGGCGCAGCCCCATGCGGTCGCTGCGGGTGTCCACGGTCCACGCCTGGTTGAAGGCATCGAACAGGCTCTGGCCGCTGAAACCGCTGGCCTGCGCCCCCACGATCAGCTCCAGCTGCGCCGGGGCGCGCAGGTCGGGGATCAACGCCGGTGGTACGGCGCGCACCGCGCCAGGCTCGCTGCCCCAGGCCAGCCGGTCGCCCAGTGCCAGGTTGCTGCCTTGGCCATCCAGACCGCCGACACCCTCACGGGCGACGGTCGCGCAACTGCCCGCCAGCAATGGCGCATCGACGCCGCCCGGCAACGCCAGGTAGGCCCGCGCACCCAGGCGCGGGCTGGCAAAGCCCAGGCGCTGCCCGGCCATGACCTTGAACGGTCGCCACACATCCAGCAATTGGCCGTCCAGGGTGGCGCCCAGGTCGGCGCCGGCCAGCGCCAGCCAGCCCTCGCCTTCACAGCGCAACTGCAGGCCGCCCAGGGTGACTTCCACCACCGCGGCGTCCAGGCGGTTTCCCAGCATCCAGTTGGCCCAGTGCTGGGCCAGCCAGTCCAGGGCGCCGCCTTGGGTCAGGCCCAGGTGGCGCACGCCAAAGCGGCCGCCATCCTGCACGCTGGCCTGGGGCCCGGGCTTTTCCACGATCAATGCGTTCATGCCTGTGCCTCCATGGGCGTGTCATCGCCACCCAGGCGAAGGAATTCATCGCGTTGTATCGGCACGAAGCGCACCCGATCGCCAGGGCGCAACAGGCTGAAGCCTGCCAATGCCGGATCGAACAGGCGCGCCGGGCTGCGCCCGATCAGGTTCCAGCCACCCGGCGAGACTGCCGGGTAGATCGCCGTCTGCCGCTCGGCAATCCCCACGCTGCCGGCCGCCACCCGCTGCCGTGGCGTGGCCAGGCGCGGGCTGGCCAGGCGCGGGTCCACCAGGCCCATGAAGCCGAACCCCGGGGCAAAGCCCAGGGCAAACACCGAGTAGGCGCGGCCGCTGTGCAAGGCAATCACCTGATCCACGGGCAACCCGCGCTGGCGCGCCAATGCTTCAAGGTCCGGGCCGACGCTGGCGTGGTACCACACGGGCAAGGCCAGCTCCCGGCCGCCGTCGGCAGCAGCCGGCTCAAGCCCGGTCAGGGCCTGATCGCACAAAGCCCGGGCCTGGGCGTCATCCAACTGGGCCAGGTCATACTGCAGCATCAGCGTGGTGTAAGACGGCACCAGCTCCACCAGCGCGTCCGCGAACGTGGCACGCAAGCGCTCGGCCGCCGCCAGCAGCCACGGCACGTTGGCTTCGTCGATCACCTCGAACAAGCGCAGGGTCAGGCAATCGATGGCCGCCACCTCGATGCGCGCTTTCATGCCGACAAGCCATCCAGCGCCTGGCGGATCTGCCGCACCGCAGCCACCGACGCCGGGTTATCACCGTGCACGCACAGGGTGTCGACGTGCAGGCGCAGGGCGCTGCCGTCGCGGGTCACCAGCGGCTCGCCCCGGGCCAGGCCCAAGGCCTGAGCCACCACCTGCGCAGGGTCATGGTGCACGGCGCCGGGCAGGCGGCGGCTGACCAGCTGGCCATCGGGCTCGTAGGCGCGGTCGGCGAACGCCTCGAACCACAGTGACAAGCCCATCTCGTCGGCCAGGGATTGGCTGGCGCGTGTATCAGCGGTAGCCATCAGCATCAACGGCAGCTGCGGATCATAAGCATGCACGGCACGCATCACCGCACCCAGGCGCACCGGGTCGGCCATCATGTCGTTGTACATCGCCCCATGGGGTTTGACGTACTGCACGCGGCTGCCTTCGGCGCGGCACATCGCATCCAGGGCGCCGATCTGGTACAGCACCATGTCTTCGATCTCTTGCGCCGAGCAAGCCATGCTGCGCCGGCCGAAACCCACCAGGTCGGGGTACGCGGGATGGGCGCCAATGCGCACCTGGTGGCTGACCGCCAAGGCCACGGTGCGGCGCATGGTGCCAGGGTCGCCAGCGTGGAAACCGCAGGCGATGTTGGCGCAGTCGATCAGCGGCATCACCTCCGCATCCAGCCCCATGGGCCAGGCACCGAAGCTTTCGCCGATATCACAGTTGAGCAAGGGACGTTTCATGTGAGGCTCCGCAGAGGGCTGATGGGCAAATTGTTCACGTGGAGGTCTCGCAAGGTCCAGCGGGTTATTCGCAACAGGGGTGATAACAAAAGTCGATCACCGTTATGATCAGCGTCTACGCCCCCGGGATGCCGATGCCATGAACCTCAAGTTTCTCGAAACCTTCATCTGGGTCGCGCGCCTGGGCAGCTTCCGCCTGGCGGCGCAGAAGTTGTTCAGCACTCAGGCGGCGGTGTCCAACCGCATCGCCGCGCTGGAAGACGAGTTGGGCGTGCGCTTGTTCGACCGCGACACCCGCGGTGCCACCCTCACCCCCCGCGGCCAGACCCTGCTGGGGTATGCCGAGCAGGTGCTGGACAGCACCCAGGCATTGCGTCAGGCGGTGGATGCCGGCAATCCCGGACGGGTTCGCGTGGGCGTGATGGAGAGCGTGATCCATACCTGGCTCGGCCCGTTCATCCAGCGCATTGGCAGCGCGCACCCGCACCTTGAACTGGATTTGCAGGCCGATACCGCGCGCAACCTGGCCGAACAACTGCGCCGCGGTCAGTTGGATCTGATCCTGCAGACCGACCCGCTTCCCGATGAAGGCCTGCGCAACACCCACCTGGCCAGCTACCCCATGGCCTGGCTGGCCCGCACCAACGGCGTGCACCGCGGCGACAGCCTGGCCATGCTGGCCCACCAGCGGCTGATCACTTTTTCCCGTCACTCCCGGCCGCACCAGGACCTGCTCGGCCTGTTGCATGCTCACGACCTGCGTGCGCCACGGCTGTGCTGCATCAACTCGGTAGCGGCGATGGAGCGGCTGCTGGCCGAGGATTTCGGCATCGCCGCCCTGCCCCCGGCGCTGGTCAATGATGCGCTGGCCGCTGGCAGCCTGTGCCAGCTGAACGTGCTGCCCGTACCCGCCGACCTGGAAATGTACGCCACCTGGCGCACCGGCGTGGGCCTGGAAATGGCGGGCAGCCTGGTGGAGGTGGCACGCCAGGCGGTCGCCGAGCATGCCGCAGGCCTGCCGGAGGGGCATGTGCGGGTGCGCTGAACGGCGCACCACAAGGTTCCCGACCGTAACGATCATGCCCCATCACGGCGCACCGCGGCCCGGGCGCCGGCGGAAAACCCTTCCTCTAGTACATGCCAGCCTGCTCACTATTTAACGGTTGGCACGGGTATTGATTACGCATTGATTATCGATTGTTGAACAATCCAGTCCCTGCGGAGCCTCATCATGTCCCCACGTGCACGCTTTACCCGTTCGCTGCTTGCCCTGTCCCTGATCGCCAGTGCCTGCGCCCAGGCCGACACCGCCACGCTGCAACCACAGCGCTTGAGCATCGGTTCGGACCTGACCTACCCGCCCTACACGTTCCTGGACCAAGGCAAGCCCGCCGGCTTCGACCCGGCATTCATGACCCTGCTCAGCCACCACCTCAACCTTCAGCCACAGTTCGTCGACACCCGCTTCGCCAACCTGGTGATGGGCGTCAACGCGCGGCGCTTCGACCTGGTGGCCTCGGCGCTGTACGTGACGCCCGAGCGCGCCGCGCAAGTGGACTTCCTGCCCTACCTCAAAAGCGGTGCCTCGCTGATGGTGCGCAGCGACGACAGCTTCCGCCCCCAGCAGCCACAGGACCTGTGCGGCAAGCGCGTGGCGTCGATCAAGGGCGGTTCGTGGATTCCCAAACTGGCCGCCCTGTCCAAGGACTACTGCCAGGCCAACGGCCAGGCGCCGATCGACTCGCGTGAATTCCCCACCTCGCCGGAAGCCGCCCAGGCCTTGCTGGCCAAGGCCGTGGACGTGCAATTCGAGGACGCCGCGGTGGCGCGCATCACCACCGACAAGCTCAAGGGCCGGGTGACCATCAGCTCCACCGCCCTGATCTACCCGGTGGTCATCGGCCTGGCCGTGCACAAGGGTAACGACGCCCTGATGGCCGAGTTGCGCCAGGGCTTCACGGCCATGAAGGACAGCGGTGAATACCAGACCCTGCTGGGCCAGTACAACCTGGGTGAACCCAGCGCCGCCGAGATCGCCCAGGCCCTGGGCCAGAACCCGCAAGCCGCGCAGTAAACCGGAGTAACCCCCATGCAATTCGATTGGCATTACGCCGCCAGCCTGCTGGTCAACGGCGACTTCTGGAAAGCCGTGGGCACGGTGGTCGAACTGAGCCTGGAAACCTGGGTGCTGGGCATCGTGCTGGGCTTTGTCCTGGCCCTGGCCCGGCAATCGCCACGGCGCAGCCTCAACCGCGCCGCCGCCGTGTACATCTGGTTCTTCCGCAGCCTGCCGCTGCTGGTGCTGCTGATTTTCGTCTACAACCTGCCCCAGGTGTTCCCGGCCACCAGCGTGCTGCTGTCCAACCCCTACGCCGCCGGGCTCATCGCCCTGGTGCTGAGCGAGGCGGCCTACATCGCCGAGATTCACCGCGGCGGTCTGCTGGCGGTGAACAAGGGGCAACTGGAAGCCGGCAAGGCCCTAGGCATCCGCTACCGCGGCGTGCAGCGTCTGATCGTCATCCCGCAAGCACTGCGGGTGGCGCTGCCCACCCTGGCCAACGAATACATCACCATCGTCAAGCTGACCTCGCTGGTGTCGGTGATCTCGCTGTCGGAGATTTTGCTGGTGGGCCAGCAGCTGTACACACAGAACTTTCTGGTGATGGAAACCATGCTGGCGGTGGCGTTCTATTACGTGCTGATCGTCACCGTGTTCAGCTACCTGCTGCGACGCCTGGAGCGCTACCTGGACGTCAGCCAGCGCACCCCCCGCGTGGTGCCCGACAGCACCGGCGCGCCAGCCGCACAGCTCGCCGCGCCCGCGCGCCAGGGCGAGCATGCGCTGCGGGTGCGTGGCGCGCGCAAGCACTACGGTCCGCTGGAAGTGCTCAAGGGCATCGACCTGGACGTGCGCTTCGGCGAAGTGGTGTCCATCATCGGCCCATCAGGCTCGGGCAAGACTACACTGATCCGCACCCTCAACGGCCTGGAAGGGCTGGACGCCGGCACGGTGGAGCTGTGTGGCGCGCCCTTCCTGCGCGGCAGCGGCGAGCCGGGCGGCGGCCTGGGGCCACGGGTGCACATGGCGGGCATTGTCCAGGTGGGCATGGTGTTCCAGGGCTTCAACCTGTTCCCGCACAAGACCGTGCTCGACAACGTGTTGCTCGCCCCGCGCCATCACGGCCATGGCAGTGACAGCGAGCTGCGCGCCCTGGGCCTGGCCCTGCTGACCAAGGTCGGCCTGCGCGACCACGCCGGCAAATACCCGCACCAGCTGTCGGGCGGCCAGCAGCAACGCGTGGCCATCGCCCGCGCCCTGGCCATGCGCCCGCAAGTGATGTTGTTTGACGAACCGACCTCGGCGCTGGACCCGGAACTGGTGGGCGATGTGCTGAAGGTCATCGAAGACCTGGCCCGCGACGGCATGACCATGATCATTGTCACCCACGAAATGAAGTTCGCCTTCCAGGTCTCCGACCGGGTGGTGTTCATGGAGCGCGGGCAGATCGTGCAGGCCGGCGCGCCGCGTGAACTGCTGGATAACCGCAGCGAACGCATGGGCCGCTTCCTCAAGGATGTACAGCTGGCATGACTGAAAAACTTTCCGAACACGCCGCCGGCGGCCTGTCCCTGGCCGACCAGGTGGCCCATGAGCTGCGCGAAGACATCATCGGCGGCCGCCTGCTGTCGGGCATGGCCCTGGTCGAGGCCGAGCTGGTGAACCGCTACAACGCCTCGCGCAACACCGTGCGCGAGGCCCTGCACCAGTTGGGCCGCGAGGGCCTGGCCACCTACGTGCGCAACAAAGGCGTGATGGTGCGCCGCCTGGGCGTGGCCGAAGTGCGCGACCTGTTCCTGGTGCGTCGCACCCTGGAGATCCAGGCCATCCTGGGCAGCCAGCCGCTGCGCGAATACCAGTCCGACCGCATGCTCGACGCCATCGAAGCGGCTGAACTGGCCCGCGACCGTGAAGACTGGCAAGCCTTCGGCACTCACAGCCTGCGCTTCCACCAGCACATCGTGGGCCTGCTGCGCAGCCCGCTGCTGGATGCCTTCTTCACCAACGTCGCGGCGCAGATGCGCCTGGTGTTCGCCATCGCACCCGACGAAGAAAACTTCCAGCGCCCGTGGCTGGCGCGCGACCACGAAATCCATGACCTGCTTGCGGCCGGCCACCGCGCTGCGGCCGCCGAAGCCATGAACCGTTACCTCGACGATTCCGAGCACGCCCTGCTCGACCTGTTAAGCCACCCTACCCGTGCATAGCGCTACAGACCTGCACGCGTGCAACCAATGGAGAAGCCCATGAAGCCTGCCCCACTTTCCAAAGCCCCTGTCGACGCCGCCCAGCGCAAGGCCATCAAACCCGTGCTGTGCTACCCGGTCGAGACCTTGCCCCGCCCGGACATCAGTACATACCGCGCCGTGCGCGATGGGCTCAAGCACGTCCGCACCGTGGTGGTACCCGCCCGCGACGCCGCCACCTTCACCGTTCCGGCAGGCAGCTTCTTCCGCATCGTCTCCACCGAGGGGCCGCAAGTCGGTGACCTGAACCTGTTCAACCAGCATGATCTGACCGAACGCTTTTATACCGGCAAGACCCGCGCACTCAACGGCACGCACCTGGGCGTGGGCGACCAGTTGTTCTCAAGCTTCCCCACCCTGCGCCCCATGGCGACCATCACCCATGACACGCTGGACTGGTACGGTTTCGATGAGTTTGGCGGTTCGGTGCACGACGTGATCGGCACGCGGTGCGACCCCTACACCCACAACCTGCTCAGTGGCGGCGGCCAGTATCACCATTGCTGCCACTCCAACCTGACCCGCGCCTTGTCGGCCTCCTCCGGGCTGGCCCTGCATGACGCCGAACCCCATGTGCATGATGTGTTGAACGTGTTCATGTGCACCGGTTTTACCCGCGACACCGGCCAGTACTTCATGAAGGCCAGCCCGGTGCAGCCTGGCGACTATCTCGAGTTTTTTGCCGAGATCGACCTGTTGGGCTGCCTGTCGGCTTGCCCGGGCGGTGACTGCTCTGCCGAACACTCATCCGATACGGCCAAGTGCTACCCACTGCTGGTGGAAATCTACGAAGCGGCGCAGCAGCCCGCAGGATGGACCGCGCCGCAGGTCAGTGGGTACGACCGCACCCATGGGGTCGAGCGCTGACAGGCCATCCTCTGCGACCCTTTATTCGCAACTGTCTTGAAACCGCGTCGCCTGCATCGCGACCAAGGTCGGCTCCTACGTCGTCCATGGTAGGAGCCGGCCTTGGCCGCGATACAGACGACGCGGTCCCGTAGCAGCAACTGTCTTTGTGGGAGCGGGTTCTACCCGCGAAAAGGACGCCACAGGGTGCCAGGTATTACGCGGTGTTCTTTTCGCGGGTAGAACCCGCTCCCACAGAGGGGGTGTAGCTGCCGAAGGCGGCGTCTGGTCCACCCGCTGCATCAGGCCTAGCGTGGCGCCTGTGACGCAGCCTGGCGGCAGCGGCTACGGATGGTGCGCCGGCACCGGCACACCGCCCGCCCGCAGCAACCACCGCTGCCCCGCCCACGCCACCAGCATCACCAGCGCCAGCGCGAGCATTACCGCGTGGTACCCTTCCAGCAACGCCGCAGGCTGCGTCGACTGCCCAGGCCCGGTGTAATGCCGCAGCACACTCACCCCTAACGCCAGGCCCAGGCCGCCGCCGACATTATGCAGCGTCATCAGCGAGCCCACGGCCACCGAGCCAAACTGCTCGGGCACCGCACTGACGCCCAATACCGTGGACGGCCCCAGCAGGCAGGCCCAGCCCAGGCCCATCAGCGCAAAGGCGGCCAGCACGTAGAGCAGCGACGTGGTGGGCGCAAAGGCAATCTGCAGCAGCGCAGAGCCTGCGAACAGCAGCAGCCCCGTCTGGATCAGCGGCGCTGCGCCCTTGCGGTCTACCCAGCGGCCCACCCAGGGCGACAACAACGCCACGCCCAGGGTGGTGGGCAACAGCAACAGGCCGCTGGCCTGCACGTCGGCGCCGCGCACGTGGGTCAGGTACAGGGGCATGACGAAAAACGCCACGCAATAGAACACCGCCAGGCTGAAGCTGGCCAGCACGGCGGCCACGAAGTGCCGGTTGGCGAACAGCTGCAGGTTGATGATGGGCGCTGCGACACGCCGTTCCACCCAAACAAACAGTGCCAGGGCGACAACGGCCACGCTCAGCAACCCCAGGCTCTGCGCAGACGCCCAGCCCCACGCGTCGCCCTGCACAATCAACAGCACCAGGCTGGGCAGGCCGATCAGCAACACAATGACCCCGGCCCAGTCCAGGCTTTGACGCGGTTCATGCGCACGCGACTCATCGACATTGACCGCAATCAGCAGCAAGCTGAGCAGCACGAAGGGCACATTGACCAGGAAAATCCACGGCCAGCCGAAGGCCTGGGTCAGCACACCCCCCAACACAGGGCCCACGGCCAGGCCCACACCATTGAAACCAAACAGCACCCCGAACGCCCTGCCCTGTTCATGGGCGGCAAAGGCCTGCGCCACGATGGCCCCGGACGCGGTGTACAGCACCGCGCAGGCCAGGCCCTGGGCCACCCGGGCGGCCACCAACACCCCAGCCCCCTGGGCCAGTCCCGCCACCAGCGAGGCCAACCCGAACACCACCAACCCCAGGGATAACACACGCTTGCGGCCGTGCAGGTCGGCCAGGCGCCCCACCAACACCATGAAGCTGGACATGGCCAGCAGAAAGCCGTTGATCACCCATTGCAAGGTGCTGACCGGCACGTCCAACTGGGCTTGCAGCGCCGGCAGCGCGGTGTTGACGATGGTGAAATCCACGCAGCCCAGGAAACTGGCGATGCTGACGCCGGCCAGTGCCCACCACCGGCGGTGATCGTTTGCAGAATGACTCATGCTTGACTCCCATCAGGTCGGGGAGCGAACTCCCCGAGCCGGTCAAATGGCGAACGCGGCAGTGGCCCACACAGGGTGAGCGGCCACTGGCCGAGGCTGGTCGGCAGCAGCGGCGCGCTTCTTGAATTTCAGCGACAGCCAGTGCCCGTGATCCGGATAATGCGGTTCCACGAACAGCCGCCGGGTATCGGCCATGGCCCGGGTCATGGGCTGGGGGTAGATGACGAAGTCGATGCCCTGGGAAGCCCACAGCGGCATGATGATGGGGCACTCTTCAATCAGGTAGGTGAGGCAGCGGTACTTGGCCTCATCGAGGTCGGCCTGGGCATCGCGCTTGTGCAGGCGCTCCAGGAACAGGCCGATGGTGCCGTCGACCTCGGTGCGATAGGCCCGGTTGTTTTCGTACTCGAACTGCACGCGGTCCAGCAATGGCCGATAGCCCGGGTCCAGCAGGCACTGCTCCCAGCGCAGGATACGGGTCACGGTGGCCAGGCGGTTGATGGCCGACTGATTGCGTTCAAGCCACTGGTCGCCTGCGGCGGTACTGACCTTGTACACCTCTTCGTAGCTGTAATTGCTCAGGTTGTGACGCTGCAGAATGTCGGTCACGGCAATGGTGCACGAGGCGAAGCCCTGGCGGTTGACCAGGTCGATGGGCGACAGGTATGGCGTGAACAGGCTGCGCACCCGCTGGATGTTCGCCCGTGCGTTCTGGTGGTAAGCGCTGCGCACCGCTTCGCTTTTCACTTCGGCATAGGCGATTCCCAGCCGGGTGAACTCACGGGCGTGCCCCAGGGCGCCGCGCTGCGGGTGGTCGAACAGCCCTTCACGGGCAGCCTGCAAGCTGTGCTGGCTACAGAACCCGGGGATACGGATACCGTAGATACGGTGTTCCAGCAGGTCGTGTATGAGTGGCGGCGACAGCGCATCAGCGCTGATGGTGGTGAGCATTGACCGTTCTCCCTGGCAGTGGAACCGAACCCTGAACCTGCAACCGGGGCACTGTCCTGGCCTCGAGGGCCTGGTCAGCGGGTAACGGTGCACTCGGGATGGCGGCGGCCAGCGGCAGGCCGGCGGTGGGGGTGATACGCAGAAACAGGCGGGCAGCATGGGTCATCAGTCGTCATCCGTATGAGCATTCTTCCTATCCTCGGCGCTGTGCAGCGCTCGGCTGTGATCCCGTGGTGGGGTGCAAGGATCTTAGGATCCAAAACAAGATGAGCAAAAGACATAAATTTCATAAGCTAATATTAGTTGCCATATCGACCTCCCGGACGCCCCCTCGTGCCCGCGCACGGTCAGGGGCGGAAATCGGCCTGCTGATATCAGCCTGCGTGATGCTCTGGATAACAAATGACGATTGGTTTTATTTCAGGGCCAGGATCATCCTCTGCCCATCCAAGACACGTCATTGCTCAGGAGCTGCCATGCAGAATGCCATTCACTGGCCCGAAGGGTTCGTCCCCGGTTTCACCGAAAACTATGTGTCCAACGAAGTGATCGTCGCCGGCCTCAGCGCCGCCGACGTATGGCCGTTGCTGGTCGTGCCAGCGCAGTGGCCCACTTACTATGCCAACAGCGCCAACACTCGTTTCTACGACCACCGAGGCCCGGCGCTGGCCGACGGCGTGCGGTTCTACTTTGAAACCTTCGGTTTCCCCGTGGAGGCCCAGTGCAACGAATTCATCGCCCCCACTGCCGGCCAGCCGGGCCGCGTGGCCTGGCAAGGCTGGGCCGGTGAAGGCGATACACGCCTGGATGTGCACCATGCCTGGCTGGTCGAGAACCTGGAAGGCGGCCGGGTGCGCATCCTCACCCAGGAAACCCAGAAAGGTCAGCCGGCCATTGAGCTGCACAACGCCAAGCCCAACCCGATGATCAATGGCCACCAGGACTGGCTGGACGGGCTGGTGGCCGCCGCGTTCAAGGCACGCGGCTGATCGCAGATCCGCTGACTGCGGCGATACAAAGGGCCAGACGCTTTGCAGGCGAACGGCGGTAATCCCATCGCAGCCAAGGCCGGCTCCTACCACGGTCGGCGTAGGAGCCGACCTTGGTCGCGATACAGCCGCCGCGGTCATGAGCCCTGTAGCCGCTGCCGCCAGGCTGCGCTGGCCCGTGTGAACCCTGAAAATCTCCAGCAAGGCACAGGCCCAGCGCAGCCTTCGGCAGCGGCTACGCGCTTTGCTGGCGAGCGGCGGCGTCCCCATCGCGGCCAAGGCCGGCTCCTACCACGGTCGGCGTAGGAGCCGACCTTGGTCGCGATGCAGGCAACGCAATTTTGGGCCCCGTAGCCGCTGCCGCCAGGCTGCGCTGGCCCGTGTAAACCCTGAAAATCTCCAGCGAGGCACAGGCCCAGCGCAGCCTTCGGCAGCGGCTACGTGTTTTGCTTGCGAACGGCGGCACCCCGATCGCGGCCAAGGCCGGCTCCTACGTCGGCCGTGGTAGGAGCCGACCTTGGTCGCGATACAGACACCGCAGTTCCGGGCCCTGTAGCCGCTGCCGCCAGGCTGCGCTGGCCCGTGTGAACCCTGAAAATCTCCAGCGAGGCACAGGCCCAGCGCAGCCTTCGGCAGCGGCTACGTGTTTTGCATGCGAACGACGGTAATCCCCATCGCGGCCAAGGCCGGCGTAGGAGCCGACCTTGGTCGCGATACAGGCGCCGCAGTTCCGGGCCCTGTAGCCGCTGCCGCCAGGCTGCGCTGGCCCTCGTGAACCCTGAACATCTCCAGCGAGGGACAGGGCCAGCGCAGCCTTCGGCAGCGGCTACGCGCTTTGCTGGCGAGCGGCGGCGTCCCCATCGCGGCCAAGGCCGGCTCCTACCACGGTCGGCGTAGGAGCCGACCTTGGTCGCGATGCAGGCGCCGCAGTTCTGCGCCCGTAGCCGCTGCCGCCAGGCTGCGCTGGCCCTCGTGAACCCTGAACATCTCCAGCGAGGGAGAGGGCCAGCGCAGCCTTCGGCAGCGGCTACGCGCTTTGCTGGCGAGCGGCGGCGTCCCCATCGCGGCCAAGGCCGGCTCCTACCACGGTCGGCGTAGAAGCGGACCTTGGTCGCGATACAGACACCGCAGTTCCGCGCCCTGTAGCCGCTGCCGCCAGGCTGCGCTGGCCCGTGTGAACCCTGAAAATCTCCAGCAAGGCACAGGCCCAGCGCAGCCTTCGGCAGCGGCTACGGCACCCCACGTTACCGCTCAGCCGCTCCTCAATACGCCAACCCACCGGCCAATATCTTCGCCTTCACCACCTGCCCCTCCCCCTGCAACCACCGCTCAAACCGGGACACCGAGCCCCCCTTGGCGTCCGGGGTGTAATACACCAGCCGCAGGTGCCGATCCACGTCCACGGTCAAGGTGGTGTGTTCAAGCACCAACGGCCCCAACGACTCGACCGCCATGTAACGGATGCCCTGGCAAGGCCCGTGGATTTCCTGGCGGTTCCACCAGTCCTTGAATTGCGGCGCCATGCGTTCCAGGTCCTTGACCAGGGTGGCGACGTCACTTTCCTTGGACGCATGCACGTAATCGCGGCGGAAGCTGGACAGCATCTGCAGTGCCTGGTCATCCCAGGGCTCGAACAGCGAACGGGTGTGCTCGTCCATGAACAGCATCCACAACACATTGCGGTGCTCGGGGAGCATGCGTGAAAAACCGAAGATTTTGTCTGCCGCGGGGTTCCAGGCCAGCACGTCCCAGCGCAGGTTCAGCACATAGGCGGGGCGCAAGGGGAGATCGTCGAGCATGCGCATGATGATTTTCGGCACCACGCACCAGGTTTCGCCCACCTCGGCGGGCGGGCGCTGGAAGGCCAGCAAGTACAGATGGCGACGCTCCATCGCGTCCAGTTTGAGCACCCGGCACAGGTTGTCCAGGAACGCGGCCGACACCCCTATGTCACGGCCTTGCTCAAACCAGGTGTACCAGGTAACCCCCACGCCAGCCAGGGCTGCGACCTCTTCGCGACGCAGCCCGGGGGTGCGGCGGCGGCCGGTTCCAGGCAGCCCTACTTCTTCAGGCGTGACCCGTTCACGACGGCTGCGCAGGAACTGCGCAAGGTCATCACGCGTTCGTTCGAGTGTCCGTCCCATAGCCCAGTAACTCCTAGTAACAGCATAAACGGTACTCATTGTAACGATTCTTTTCCTCCTTAAGAATCACGTTGCCAGCATTGCTGGCCCTTTTTGCCCGCCAGGGACTCGTCGCGGGATTCTGCCAAGGAGTTGTACAAGATGTATCAAGCAATTCTGCAGGAGCAACTGGAGGCTTTGCGCCTCTCCGGGCAATACCGTCATTTCACGACACTGAACCGCGTCTGTGGGCGCTACCCGATGGCTCGTCTTCCAGAGAAGAATGACAGCGAGGTCGTGGTTTGGTGCAGTAATGATTACCTGGGCATGTCCCAGCACCCCAGCGTACGTGCGGCCATGCACGAAGCCGTGGACCAGTACGGCGCCGGCGCCGGTGGTTCACGCAACATCGGCGGCACGCACCAATTGTTCGACCGCCTGGAAACGGCGTTGGCCGAGTGGCACGACAAGCAAGCGGCGCTGGTATTCCCCACCGGTTTCGGCTCCAACGACGCCACCCTGCAATGCCTGCTGCGGGCCTTGCCCGATTGTGTGGTGTTCAGCGATGCGCTCAACCATGCCTCGATCATCAACGGCATTCGGGCCGCCGGCGGCGAGCGCCAGGTGTTCCGTCACAACGACGTCGAGCACCTGCGCCAGCTGCTGGCCAGCTACCCCCTGGAGCGGCCGAAAGTGGTGGTGTTCGAGTCCATCTATTCCATGGACGGCGACCGTGCGCCCATCGTCGAGATCGTCAAGGTGGCGAAGCAGTACAACGCCCTGACCTACCTGGACGAAGTGCACGCCGTGGGCATGTACGGGCCGCGCGGCGCGGGCCTGGCCGCAGAGCTGGGGGTGCTGGACCAGGTCGACATCGTTCAGGGCACCATGGCCAAGGCCATCGGCATCATCGGCGGCTATATCGCCTCCACCAGCACCCTGGTCGACGCGATTCGCTCACTGTGCACGGGGTTCATCTTCACCACCGCCCTGCCGCCGGCCGTGGTGGGCGGTTGCCTGGCCAGCATCGAGCACCTGAAATATCACGAGGGCGAACGCCAGGCCCTGCACGACAAGACGCGCCAGCTGCGCGACTGCCTGGCGCGCGCGGGCATCGAGGTGATGCCGGGTTCCACCACCCACGTGTTGCCGATTCTGGTTGGCGACGGTCACCTGTGCAAACTGGCCGCCGAGCGACTGCTCAACGTCCATGGGGTGTACCTGCAGCCCATCAATTCGCCGTCGGTGCCGGTGGGCAGCGAACGCTTCCGGGTCAACGTCACGCCCAACCACAGCCTGCAGCAGATCGAACACCTGGCCAGCGCCATCCAGGAAACCTTCCGCCACTTCGACCTCCCCCTGGCCGAATACAGCCTGCTGCGAGGTGTTGCGTGAGCCGCGCCACGGTACAACCCGCCGCCACGGAACACGTCGACGCCTTGATCAACCTGCGGGCGCTGCTGCTGGAAGGCTCCACGGCCAGCTACGCCTGCCACGACCCGGCGCTGCGCCAGCAGTGGCGCGCCGCCTACCGTGACTGGCTGACCACCACCCTGCCCCAGCCTGGCGACACCTGCGTGCTGGTGGCGCTACGGGGTAGCCAGGTGCTGGGCTGCGTGACCGGCTTTGTCGACACCCGCGCACCGGGCCCCGACTGCCTCAACGGGCGCTGTGGCTGGGTGCAATCGCTGGTGGTCGACCCCGCACACCGCGGCACCGGCCTGTCCCGGCAGTTGATGGAGGCATTGATGAGCTGGTTCGACCAGCACCCGGTCTGCAAGGTGATGCTGCAATCCACCCGCGCCGCAGAACCCTTGTACGAACGCCTGGGTTACAGATGCAGCGATGAAACGGTGTGGGCCTGGCAACCTCGGGGGGCGGCCGCATGAACGTACTGATCATCGGCCTGGGATACGCCGGCTTGCGCTTCCAGCGCGCCTTTGAACACCTGGCCAGCCGATACCCGTTGCACCTGGCGTATTGCTCGCGGCGCCAGAAACACTCATCCCTACCCTATTACTCAAACCTCAAGGAGGCCCTCCAGGAGCTGCAACCCGAGATCGTCGTGGTCAGTGCCAATGATGTCCAGCATGCCAATGTACTGGCCGACCTGAACGGGTACCGGGGCTTCATCCTCTGCGAAAAGCCGATGCTGGTGCCCGGCGACGACCTGCCTGGCCTGGCCGCCGGCCTACGCGGTGCCAGCGGCTTTGCCCTGGACCTGGTGGAACGCTATTCCGAGGCCACGGCGTTGCTCAAGGCCATGGTGCAGCGTGACCAGTGGCGCCTGCTGCGTGCCAGCTTCCATTGGGGCAAGGACCGTCTCAACGACTACCGCCCAACCTGCGGCGTGATCAGCGAGGTCATCCATGCCCTGGACCTGGTCAGCTGGATCTGCCCGACGCACGAGCCCATGCGTCTGCACCACGCGATCGGCATCGATTCGGACTTTTCGATTTCCGGCGACCGCGTGCAGGACACCGTGATGTTCAGCGCAGGCCTGGGCGCGGCCACCGTGGCCGGCTACGCCAGCTTCGTCAACATCCACCGCCAGCGCACCCTGGACTTCAGTTTTGCCGACCCCGCCGGCGCCATCATTCATGCGCGTCTGGAATTCGACGAGCCCAACTGGGACGTGGACCATCTGCGGGTCTGGACCCGCAACGCCAGCGGCGCGCTGGTGGAGCTTGAGCAACGCCACTACAGCGGCAGCACCGACCCGGCGCTGGCCACCATCGTCAAGTTGACGCGCCTGTGCGAGGACGTGCTGGGCCAGGTGGCCGCCGGCAAGCCGCCACGCCAGCCATTCGCCGGGCTGGACACCACCATCGGCTTGCAAACCCTGCTCAACGACATTCACGCCCGCTCCCTGAGCGCGGCGCCGGTGCGCTACATCGTCAACGGCCAGCGCACCCTCATTCCCGAAAATGCCGACCTCGAAAGCCTCGGCTGAACCCGATTACAAGGAGTTGAACCTATGTGTGGAATTGCCGGATGGCTCGCGTTTGGCCAGGACCTGTCGCACCAGCGCGACGTGCTTGAGCGCATGACCCTGACCATGGCCAACCGCGGCCCCGACGCCGGAGGGCTGTGGATCGACGGCCCCGTGGGCCTGGGTCACCGTCGCCTGTCGATCATCGACCTTGAGGGCGGCCGCCAACCGATGCTCGGCCGCCAAGGCGGCAAGCTCGCCGCCACCATCACTTACAGCGGCGAGGTGTACAACTTCCGCGAGCTGCGCAACGAGTTGCGCAGCCGCGGCCATCAGTTCGAAACCGACAGCGATACCGAAGTGGTGCTGCGCGCCTACCTGGAATGGGGCGTGGCCTTCACCGAACAGCTCAACGGCATGTACGCGTTCGCCATCTGGGACGCGCGCAGCCAGGCCCTGCACCTGGTGCGTGACCGCATGGGGGTCAAGCCGCTGTACTACTACCCCACCGCCGACGGCGTAATCTTCGGCTCCGAGCCCAAGGCCCTGCTGGCCAACCCGCTGGTGCCGCGCACGGTCGGTGCCAGCGGCCTGCGGGAAATCTTCGAGATGGTTAAAACCCCCGGGCACGCCATCTTTGAAGGCATGCATGAAGTGCTGCCGGGCGAGTTCATCACCGTCGACCGCAATGGCCTGAAGCGCCACCGTTACTGGCAGCTCGAAGCCCGCGAGCACACCGATGACCTGCAGCAGACCATCGCCCATACCCGCGATTTGCTCGAAGACATCGTCGACCGCCAGATCGTCGCCGACGTGCCTCTGTGCAGCCTGCTGTCCGGCGGGTTGGACTCCTCGATCATCACGGCATTGGCCTCGAAAAAACTGCTGGCGGCGGGCAAGGAGAATATCCGTTCGTTCTCGCTGGACTTCGTCGATCACGGCGGCGGTTTTACCGGCGACGCGGTGCGCGGCACGCCCGATGCACCCTTCGTCAAAGACCTGGTGGAGAAAATCCGCTCCACCCACGGCGAGATCCTGCTCGACAGCCGGGAAATGGCCGACCCGCAGCTGCGCACCAGCATCATCCGCGCCCTGGACCTGCCGCCGGCGTTCTGGGGCGACATGTGGCCGTCGCTGTATCGTCTGTTCGAGGAAGTGCGGCGCCATTCCACCGTGGCCCTGTCGGGGGAGTCGGCCGACGAAGTCTTCGGCGGCTATCGCTGGTTCCACGACCCCGACGCCATCGGTGCGCAGACCTTCCCGTGGCTGACGTCGGTGACCGGCAAATACTTCGACGGCAAGCCGCTGTTCAGTCGTGGCCTGATGGACAAGCTGCAGATGAGCGAATTCCTCGGTGACTCGTACCAGCAGGCACTGGCCGAAGTACCGGTACTGCCGGGCGAAAGCGCCACCGACGTGCGCATGCGGCAGATGACCTATGTCAACCTGACCCGCTTCGTGCAGACCCTGCTCGACCGCAAGGACCGCATGAGCATGGCCGTGGGCCTGGAAGTGCGCGTGCCGTTCTGCGACCACCGCCTGGTCGAGTACGCCTTCAACATCCCGTGGGCGATGAAAGCCTTCGATGGCCGAGAAAAAAGCATCCTGCGTGCCGCCACCCGCGACCTGCTGCCCGCGTCGATCAGCGACCGGGTCAAGAGCCCCTACCCCTCCACCCAGGACCCGGCCTACGAGGCCGCGTTGCGCAGCGACCTGGCCGCGATCATGGCCGACACCCACGCCCCGGTGCGGGCGCTGCTCGATGCCGGGCAGGTCAAGGACACCCTGGCGCGGCCACTGGGCAGCAACTCGCCGATGTACGACCGCATGGGCATGGAACTGGCGGTTGGCCTCAACGCCTGGCTCAACGAGTACGACGTCAACCTCAGCCTTTGAATGGAAGCCGGTGGGCGGCCCTGGCCGCCTGCCTTGTAGCAAGTAATGGAGAAACACATGAGCAATTCAACCTCCCCTTCGGTGTACCTGATCGCGGTTGGCGCGTTCGCGCTGGGCATGGCGTCCTACGTGACCGCCGGCCTGCTGCCGATGATCCAGCACGCCTTCGACGTGCAAGTGGCGGTGGCCGCCCAACTGGTGACCGCCTTCACCCTGGCCTATGGCATCGGCTCACCGCTGGTGGTGGCCGTGCTGCCCGCGCACCGTCAACGCCTGGGCCTGCTGCTGGCGCTGGCGGTGTTCGTACTGGCCAACGCCGCCAGCGCGCTGGTGGATGATTACGCCTTGTTGCTGGCGTGTCGCGCCGTGGCCGGCCTGGGCGCCGGCGTGTACCTGGCCACCGGTATCGCCGCCTCGGCTGCGGTGTCCGAGCCCCAGCGGCGGGGCAAGGCCATTGCCGTGATCATGGCCGGCATGGCCAGCGGCACGGTGCTGGGCGTACCCCTGAGCCTGATCCTGGCCGATCATCTGGGCTGGCAGGCGGCCTTGTGGCTGGTGGCGGCGCTGGGCCTGGTTGCCTGGCTGGGCCTGCTGTTCCAGTTGCCGGCCATCGCTGGTGGGCCCCAGGTGCCGCTGAAACGCAAACTGGCACTGCTGGGCGATACCCGGGTGCTGACCATCCTGGCCGTCTCGTTGCTGGCGGCCGTTTCCAGCCTGGGCTTGTACACCTTTATCGCGCCGTTGATGAGCGATGCTACCGGCGCCTCGAGTTTCAACGTCACGCCCTACCTGTGGGTGTGGGGCTTGGGCGGCGTGGCCGGCAGTTTCATGGTGGGGCCGCTGGTGGACGTCATCAAGGGGCCCATGCTGACCTGGCTGATCATGGTAGTACTGACCGTCGCGCTGCTGCTGCTTCCGGCTGCCGCGGCCGTGACGCCCTGGTTGGCCATGTTGCCGATTGCCGTGTGGGGGGCTGTGGGCTGGGCGTTGCAGGTGCCGCAGAACAACGAGCTGATCGCTGCCCGTGATGAGCATGGCGACGGCAACCTGGCCGTGGCCCTGAACGAATCGGCCTTGTACCTGGGCAGCGCCATTGGCGCGGCCGTGGGCGGCCTGCTGCTGTTGGCCCAGTGGCCCACCTGGAGCCTGGCCATCGGCGCTGGGGCGGTGGCCTTCGTCGGGGTGCTGCTGCAACTGCTCAACCTGCGAGGCCAGAAGGCGCAAAAACTGACGCTGGGTTCGACATCCCGTTAATAGGCCGTGACTGCGAGGGACCCACCATGCACCCGACGCCCTTTCCGCAAATCGGCAACGTCATTGCCCAGATCGGCAGCCAGGGTTTCCCCTGCGCGCTGCGTGAGCTGATCAATACCCAGTTGGCCAGTGCCGCCACACAGGTGTGCTGGTTATCCGATGGCAAGGACGTGGCAGAGGGCAGTTCACTGTGCCTGCGGGCCCCTGACGAGCCTGGCGCAGGGGGCGCCGAGATCACCGTGCTGCGTGCCACACCGCAGTGCGGGTTCACCTTGGCTGAACGGCGGCGGCTGAGGGTCCTGTCACCGCTGTTGTTTTCCATTCTGGACCAGCACGTGACCGCTTCGCGCGCCGCCTGCACCGCCGCCGAAGCCTCGACACCGGAAAACCTGGCCCGACGTTTCCAGGAACGCCTGTGCCAGGCAGGCCTGAGCTTGTCCGAGCGCGAAACCCAGGTGTGCCTGGGCCTGCTGGCAGGGCTCACCGCCCAGCAGCAGGCCGACCGCCTGACCCTCACCGTTCACACCGTAGGCAGCTACCAACGCCGCGCCGCGCAGAAACTGGGCATCAGCGGCCGCCACGCCCTGACCCGATGGCTGTACGAAGCCCTGCGCGACAGCTAAGTGTCTTCGCTCCCCCTGCATGTGGGACCGAGCGAAGCTCGGGAAGCGTACGACACTAGGGTCCGTATGAAAAAGCATGTGACGGCGGGTTCTGGTGTGGGAGCTGGCTTGCCAGCGAGCTTTTCGGGCCTCAAAAGCTCGCTGGCGAGCCAGCTCCCACAGTTTTCCACGGACGCTGTACACATTTATTACAGAGCCTAAGCTCGAGTCGTACCCTTCCCGAGCTTCGCTCGGTCCCACACGGCACTCAATCGCGTGCCAGTGCTTCGATCGGGTCCAGGCGCGCGGCGTTGCGCGCCGGCACGAAGCCGAAGACCACGCCAATCAGGGTGGAGCAGGCAAACGCAGTGAGCACCGACGCTGGGGAAAACACCATGTGCCACTGTTTCACGAACAGGGTGAACAAATAGCCGATCGCATAGGACAACGCGATCCCCACCACCCCGCCCATCAGGCACACCATCACCGCCTCCACCAGGAACTGCTGGCGAATGTCCGATTGCCGCGCGCCCACGGCCATGCGAATGCCGATCTCGCGGGTGCGCTCGGTCACCGACACCAGCATGATGTTCATCACCCCGATCCCCCCCACCACCAGGGATATCACCGCGATCAGCGACAGCAACAGGGTCAGCGATCGACTGGTCTTCTCCACGGTCTGCATCACGCTGTCGAGGTTGTTGGTGAAGAAATCCTTGGTACCGTGGCGTTGCAGCATCAGTTTGTTGACCTGCTCGTCGACCATCTTGCTGGGCATGCCGTCCTTGATCCGCACGCTGATGCTGTCCAGGTGACGCTGCCCCAGCACCCGCCCGGCAGCCGTTTCATACGGCACCCAGATGTTCAGGCTCTTGTTGGCGACAAACAGGTTCTTGTTGTCGGCCGCCACGCCAATCACCGTGCACGGCAGGTTACCGATCAAAATCACCTGCCCCAACGGCTCCACACCCGGCCCGAACAGGCGCTGGGCGGTGTTGTGGTCGATGACCACCACCTGTGCCTGACGCCGCGCGTCGTCCTCGCTGAAGGTAATACCTGCGGCCAGGCGAATGTTGCGCACCTGGAAATAGCGGTTGCTGACGCCGTTGAGCTGGGCATCGACGTCGATGTTGCGGTAGCGCACCAGCGTGCTGCGGCCGATCACCGGCGTGGCGCTGTCGATGTAATACAGCTGATTGAGCGCGGTGACATCGGCCAGCACCAGGGTTTCGATGGACTTGGCCCGACTGTCACCAAAGTTGGCCCCGGCGTAGACATCGATGGTGTTGCTGCCGATGGCCTGAATGTCCTTGAGCACATAGCCCTTGGCGCCCTCGCCAATCGCCGAAATCGACACCACCGAGGTGATGCCGATGACAATGCCCAGCATCGTCAGCAGCGTGCGCATGCGGTGCGACACCAGCGCCACCCAGGCCATGTTGAAGGCTTCGCGAAACAACCCCAGGCTGGCCAGCAGGCGCCGTGGGGCGGGCGCCGGTGGCTCGGTGGCAGGGTCAGTCAGCGCCGGCGGACGCGGTGTGCGCCGGTCCGCGATGATCTGGCCGTCGCTGACTTCGATCACCCGCTCGGCGTTGGCCGCTACCTTGGGGTCGTGGGTCACCAGGATCACCGTATGCCCTGCCGCATGCAGCTCCAGCAGGATGCGCATCACCTCCTTGCCGCTGTGGGTATCCAGGGCGCCGGTGGGCTCGTCGGCCAGGATCACTTGACCGCCGTTCATCAGCGCGCGGGCGATACTGACGCGCTGCTGCTGGCCCCCGGACAGTTGACTGGGCCGATGCTGCAGGTGCCCGGCCAGGCCCAGGCGGCCCAGCAGCTCGCGGGCACGCTGGTGACGCTGGGCCTGGGCGCTGCCGGCATACACCGCCGGGATCTCGACGTTGCGCACCGCGTCAAGGTGCGGCAGCAAGTGATAGCGCTGAAAGATAAAACCGAAATGGTCCCGGCGCAGCGCCGCCAGGGCCTCATCGTCCAGCTCGCGGGTTTCCTGGCCGTGCACCTGGTAACTGCCGGCACTGGCATGGTCCAGGCAGCCGAGGATGTTCATCAGGGTCGACTTGCCCGAGCCCGACGCGCCGATGATCGCCACCAGCTCGCCAGCGTGAATCTGCAGGTCGATCTGCTTGAGGGCCAGGAACTCGCGGTCGCCGGCGCGAAAGCTGCGGCTCACGCCAGCCAGGCGCAGCAAGGGGGGCGCGACATCGGTGGCCGTCGGGTGCAGCGGCGTCAGCTCTACCTTGAGGTTCATGCTCAGCTCCCCGCCGTGGCGGCCGCCAGCTCGCCGATCACCACCCGATCACCCTCGGCAAGGCCTTCGGTGATCTGCACCTGGACATTGTTGTTGATACCGGTCCTGACCTGCCGCGGCTGGGCGAAGCCGTCCTTGTCCAGCACCTGCACCTGGACGCTGCCATCGCCGGCGCGGGCCCCCAGTGCCGCCACCGGTACACTCAAGGCCTGCTGCGCGGTGGCGAGTACGATGCGCACCTGGGCGGTCATGGCAATGCGCAGACGATGGTCGGCATTGGGCACCTCGAACAGCGCGTTGTAGAACACCGCACTGTCCTGCTTGGCCTTGGCCCCGGTGGCGTCGGTGTCCAGGTAGTTCTGCGGCGCCGGCTCCGTGCCGCGCAGGGTGGCGTAGTAACGCTTATCCTCGCCCAGGATGGTGAAATACACCGGCTGCCCGGGATGGATATGGATCACGTCGGCCTCCGACACCTGGGCCTTGATGGTCATGGTGTCCAGGTCCGCCAGTTTCAGCAGCACGGGCGCCAGCTGGTTGGCGATCACGGTCTGGCCCTCCTGGGTAACGATGCCCACCACGTCGCCGTCGATGGGCGCGATGATGCGCGTGTACCCCAGGTTGACCTTGGCGGTGTCGATCTGCACCTGCGCACTTTTGATCTGCGCGTCCAGGGAGCGCAGGTTGGCCTGCTGCACCTCGTAGTCGGACTGGGCGTTATCGAAGTCCTGGCGCGAGATGGACTCATCGGCCTGCAAATCCTTGTAGCGCTCGTACAGGCGCCGCGCCTGCTTCATCTGCACCTCGGTGGACAGGCGCTCGGCCTGCAGCTTCTCTTCATCGACCTCCGCCTGGCGCAGGGTGTTGCGCAACACCAACGGGTCGATTTCGGCCAGCCATTGGCCCTTTTTCACCTTGTCGCCCAGTTTGATCTTCAACGACTTGAGCTGGCCCGACACCTGGGCACCGACATCCACTTGCTTGATGCCTTCCAGCACCCCGGTGGCCAGTACCGCGTTCTCAAGGTCGCCGCGCTCCACCTGGGCGGTGATGTAAGCAGGTGGCTTGCGTGAGCCACCCACGGCATACAGGGCAGCGCAGGCCACCAGGGCCAGGGCGCTGCCGATTGCAATCTTGCGTACGTTTGAACTGTTCATGGTTGCCTGCTTGCGTGGGCGGCGGGGCTTGCCAGGCAAGCCCCGCCTGAGGTTGTCAGGACGGGCTGCGCGCCAGGGCCACGGCCTGGCCGTCGAACCACCATGCGGCCAGGCTGTACACATGCGGCGCCTTGAGCACACTGAAGTGATTGCCGGGACCGTCCCAAGGCACCAGTTGGGGCAACACCTGCTGCCAGCGGCTGAGCATCGAGGCCTGTTCGCGCTGGTTGCCGGCGCTGTCCAGCACCGGGTCCGCCACCAACACCAGGCTGGCGGGCCCGTCGTAACCGCCCTGGGGGCGATACGGCGTGCGCAGGGCACTGGCGAAGGTCCGGGCAATGGCCTGCAGCGCCTGGGGCGCCATGCGCGGCGGCAACAGCTCGGCCTTGACCATGGCCCCATGCAGCAGCGTCAGCTGCGCGGCATCATCGGCCTCGGCAAACACCTGGGGTGACAGCCCCAGGCGTTTGCCGCTGGCCAACTGCAGCGACTCGAGCAAACGCTGCAACGCCTGGGTGGTGGTGTAAGACCTGCCGTCACCGGGCCCCTCGCTGTCCACCAGGGTCAGCGACAACACCTGCCGACCGCGCGCCTGCAGGCGCACCGCCATGGCATGGGCCACCCACCCGCCAAACGAGTGGCCCACCAGGTGCAGGGGACCGTCCGGGTACAACGCGTCGATGGCCTTCACGTGGCAATCGGCGGCGGCCTCGACGCGGCTATGGGGCACCGCCTGGCCCACCAACCCCCGGGGCTGTATCCCATACACCGGCCAATGAGCCCCCAGTGCCTCCGCCAGGCCAATGAAGCTGGTGACACTGTCGCCCGCCCCCGGCACGCAGAACAGCGGCGCCTGGCCGGCCATGCCACTCTGGATCGCCAGCACCGGCTGATAGTCGGCCACCGACGGCGGCGCGGCGGGCGCCTGCATTGCCGCCTCCAGCGCCTGGCCCAGGGCGCGGCCCAGTACCTGGACGTGGGGCGCCTGCATCATGCTCAGGTGATCACCCGGCACGCTGATGGCGTGCAACTGCTCGGCGGCCACGTGCGCCTCCCAGCCCAGGACGGCACTGCCGTTGGCGCGCAGTGCATCACGCTGCTCGGCGCAGAACAGGTGCACCGGCACAGGCAGCGGCTCCACACGGTAATGGGCCAGGGCATGTCCGTGGGCCACCTCGCGGGCCAGGTAATCGCGTACCTGGGCATCCGAGGCCTCGGCCAGCTCCTGGTAAAGCAAACCTTGCTCGCGGCACTGGCGCAACACCTCGTCAAAACCGCTGGCATCACCGGCCAGCAGTCGCAGGCTGGCCCGCTGTGCCTCGTCCTGACAGTACCCGGTCAAATGGCCAACCAGCTGCCGCGACAACAGGTCCGTGCCCTGCCAGCGCGCCTTGCCCTGGTCAATCAGGCGTGGCGCGTAGGTGTCGATCAGGCCAAGAAAGGCGACCGACTGGTCCATACCCAGCAATTGCGTGGCCACCTCATACGCCAGCACCCCGCCGAACGACCAGCCGGCCAGGCGATACGGCCCCTGCGGCTGCTGCTGGCGAATGTGCGTCACCAGGCGTGCCGCCAGGCCCTGCAAGGTATCGGGCTGCGGCTGGCCCAGTGGCACGCCGACCAGGCCGTACACCGGATAACCGTCCGGCAGGTGCTGGCCCAGTACCGGAAAATAGGCGTCCAGGCCGGTGAAATCGTGAATCAGGAACAGCGGCGGCTGGCTGCCGGCGGCGCGCACCACCGTCACCGGCGGCGCCTCATCGCCGGCTTGCTGGGTGTGCAGCCAGTGCGCCAGGTCGGCGACACTGGGGTGGCGGAACAGCTCGGCCAGGGTCACGTTGAGGTCCGCCTTGCGCAGCAGGCTGACCAGGCGGATGGCCGACAGCGAATGGCCGCCCAGCTCGAAGAAGTTATCGTGGCGGCCCACCCGTTCCACGGCCAGCAGCGCGGCCCAGATCTGCGCCAGGCGCGCTTCCAGTTCACCCACCGGGGCCTGGTACTCGCGGCTTGGCAATGCATCCACGCCCGGCGCCGGCAGCGCGCGGCGGTCGACCTTGCCATTGGCGGTCAGCGGCAGGGCCGCCAGGCGCACAAAGGCGACCGGTACCAGGTAATCGGGCAGCCGCGCCTGCAATTGCTGACGCAAGGCGGCAATGTCCGGCGCCGGGCCCTGGTGGGTAAAGTACGCCACCAGGCGTGGGTCGCCCTGCTCCAGCACCTGCGCCACCACCACGGCCTCAAGGATCCCCGGGCAGTGCAGCAAGGCCTGTTCGGCCTCGCCTGGCTCGATGCGCACGCCACGGATTTTCACCTGATCATCATCGCGCCCCAGGTAGTCGAGGTTGCCATCGGCCAGCCAGCGGACACGGTCGCCCGTGCGATACATGCGCGCGCCCGCTGCCGGGTTGAAGGGGTCTGCCACGAAACGCTCGGCGTTCAACTGGTCGCGGTTCAGGTAGCCGCGGGCCACGCCTGCGCCGCCCACATAAAGCTCGCCGGCCACGCCCAGGGGCACCGGCTGACGATGTTCGTCCAACACATACAGGCGCGCATTGGTGATGGGCTTGCCGATGTGCAACACACCGTCCACGCTGACCTCCCCGGAGCTGGCGACCACCGTGGCTTCGGTAGGGCCATAATTGTTGACCACCCGGTAACCCGGGTCGCGGTTGAACTGCCGTAGGCGGTCGCCGCCGATCAGCAGCGTGCGCAGCGTGGGGTGGCGCAGGCCGTGGCTGAAGGCGTATTCGGCCACCGGCGTGGGCAGGAAAGCCACCTGCAACGGCTGCGCCCGCCACCAGTCAAGCAAGGCGTCCAGCTGTTCGTTGCCGATGTCGGCCGGTGGCAGGTGCAAGGTCGCCCCGGCGCACAGGGCAGGCCAGACTTCCCAGGCCATGGCGTCGAAGCCAAAGCCGGCGACACTGGCGGTGTGGCTGCCGGCGCGCAGGTCGAAGGCCTGGCAATGCCAGTCCACCAGGTTGTTGACCGTACGGTGCTCCACCATCACGCCCTTGGGCTGCCCGGTGGAGCCGGAGGTGTAGATCACGTAGGCCAGGTGTGCCTCGGTCAGCCCCGGCACGCTCGGGTTGCCGTGGGCCGGTGGCCACGTCGGCGTGTCCTGGACGATGACAGGCACACTGAGCGCCGGCAGGCGTGCGGCCAGGTCCTGCTGCGTGATGACCGCGGCCGGCAGGCTGTCGGCCAGCAGGTACTGTAGGCGCTCGTCGGGGTGCGCCGGGTCCAGCGGCACATAGCCGGCGCCCGCCTTGAGCACCGCCAGCAGGCTGACCAGGGTGTCCAGCCCGCGTCGGGCCAGCACCGCCACGCGGTCATCCGGGCGCACGCCCTGGCTGATCAGGTGCTCGGCCAGGCCATTGGCGCGCTGGTTGAGCGCGCCGTAGCTCAAGGCCTGATCGCCCACCTGCACGGCGGTGGCGTGCGGCCGCTGGGCGGCCTGCTGCTCGATGCGCCGCGCCAGGGTCTGGCCCGTGGCATACGCGGCGACATTGGCGTTGAAGCCTTCCAGCAGTTGCTGGCGTTCCTGCGGCGCGATCACGTCGATGGCCAGCAGCGACACCTGCGGGTCCGACGCCAAGGCATCGGCGAGGCTGGCCAGTGCCTGCGCAAGGTAGGCGCAGATGCGCCGGGCGTCGATGCCCGCCGTGGTCAGAGCGCTCAACTCGAAGCCCTCACCACGATCGTCCACGCTCAGGGTCAGCGGGTAGTTGCTGCGTTCCTCGGCCCGCAGCAGCTCGATCCCCTGCCAGGCCGCCTGGGCGCTGGCGTCGGCAGCCGGGGCGCTGTGGCGGTAGTTGAGCAGTGCGCCAAACAGCGGCGCGCCGGCCGGCAGGGCGCTGCAGCGCTGGGCCAGGGCCAGTGGTGCATGCTCGTGGGCCAACAGCCCGGTCAGGCGCCGATGGGTGTCCAGCAACGCTTCGCGCAGCGGCCGGTCGCCCAGGTCCAGGCGCAGCGGCAAGGTGTTGATGAACACCCCCAAGGCACGTTCCATGCCTTCGCCGCCTTGCAGGCGACCCAGCAGCACGGTGCCGAACACCACCTGCTGGCGGCCGCTGAGCTGGCCCACCACCTGGCCCCAGGCCAGGTGCATCAGGCTGGCCGGGCTTACGCCCCACTGCCGGGCCTGTTCACGCAGGCGCCGACTCAGGGCTGGCGCCAGCGGCAGACGGGCCTCGTCCGGCTGGCCGTGGTCGGCAGTCGGCGCGATGCCATACGGCAGGGTCGGCTCGTCGATATCGGCCAGTTGGGCGCGGAAAAACCCTTCATGGGCCGCTCCGCCCAGGCCGTGCAGGGTCTGCGCCACGTAGTTGCGATACGGCACCGGCGCCAGCAAGCGGTCCTGCTGCCCCAGCAGCACGTGTTGCAGCTCGTGGGCCAGCAGCTCCAGGGCCATGTGGTCGAGGATCACGTGATGGAAACACAGCACGGCCACCCGCCGGTCGCTGGCAGGTGCCTGGGCGTGCAGCACGCGCAACAGCGGTGCCTGGCCCAGGTCCAGGGCCGGCGGCTGTTCCAGTTCGTCCAGTGTCACCGCCCGCGTGACCAGCGGCGCCTGCCGCCACACCACCTGCACCGGGGTTTCCAGACCGTCCCAGAACAGCGCGGTGCGCAAGATGTCGTGGCGGGCAATCACCTGTTCCAGCGCCTGGCAGAACGCCGTCAGCCGGGAAGGGTTATCGAAGGCGAAGCGCACCTGCAATTGATAGGGGTCGTCCGCGCCCGCGCTGAGGTGATGGTAAAAAATGCCCGCCTGCAACGGCCCCAGCGGGTAGATATCCTGCACGTTGGCTGCACCGCCTGGCACCCCGGCCACCAGGCGGTCGATGGCCGTCTGGTCCAGGGCCACCAGCGGCAGCATGTCCGGGGTGATGCGCGGGCAATGTTCGGGGATCAGGTTGGCCGGGGCCAGATGGCCGGCCGCCGCTTCCACGCTGGCTGCCAGCGCGGCCAGGGTCGGCTGCGCGAACAGCGTGCCGACGTCCACTTTCAGGCCCAGCTCCCGCAGGCGCGACACCAGCGTCACGGCCAGCAGCGAATGGCCGCCCAGCTCGAAGAAGTGGTCGTTGCGCCCTACCCGCTCCACCTGCAACAACGTGGCCCAGACCTGGGCCAGCACCTGCTCGAGGTCCGTTTGCGGGGCTTGGTAGTCGTGGCTGAACAACGCCTCGCGGTCCGGGACAGGCAACGCACGACGATCGACCTTGCCGTTGGCGGTCAGCGGCCAGGCCGTCAGCCGCACAAGCGCGGTAGGCACCATGTAGGCCGGCAAGCGCGCCTGCAGGGCGGCGCGCAAGTCATCGACCCTGGCCGGGCCGCTGAAGTAGCCGACCAGCCGCGGCTGCCCTGGCTGGTCTTCGCGGGCCACCACCAACGCCGCTTCCACGCCGGGCAACTGGCCCAGCAGGCTGTCGATTTCGCCCAGTTCGATGCGCACCCCGCGCACCTTCACCTGGTCGTCATTGCGCCCCAGGTATTCCAGGGTGCCATCGGCGTTCCAGCGCGCCAGGTCGCCGGTGCGGTACAGGCGTGCGCCCAACTGCGCCTGGAACGGGTCATCGATAAAGCGTTCGGCGGTCAGCTCAGGGCGATGCAGGTAGCCGCGCGCCACGCCCGCGCCGCCCACGTACAACTCACCACTGACGCCCTGGGGCACCAGTTGCCGGTGGGCGTCCAGCAGGTAGACACGGGTGTTGCCCACCGGCTTGCCGATGTCCAGCCGCCCACCCGGCCACAGCCGGCCCGATGTCGCTACCACGGTGGCCTCGGTGGGGCCGTAGTTGTTGATCACGGCAAAGCCCGGGTCCTGCGGGAACCGGCGCAAGCGGTCGCCGCCGATCAGCAGGGTGCGCAGCGTCGGGTGCCGCAGGCCCTGGCTGAAGGCGTGCTCGGCCACCGGTGTGGGCAGGAAGCTGACGTCCAGCGGCTGCGCTTGCCACCAGGCCAGCAAGCCATCGATGTGTTCGGCGCCGTCCTGGGCGGGCGGCAAGTGCACCGTGGCCCCCACGCACAGGGCCGGCCAGATTTCCCAGGCCATGGCATCGAAGCCAAAACCGGCGACGCTGGCGGTGTGGCTGCCGGCGCGCAGGTCGAAGGCCTGGCAGTGCCAGTGCACCAGGTGGTTGAGGCTCTGGTGTTCCACCATCACGCCCTTGGGCTGGCCGGTGGAGCCGGAGGTGTAGATCACGTAAGCCAGGTGCGCCGGGGTCAGCCCAGGCACCTGCGGGTTGTGCGCCTGGGCGGGCCAGGTAGGCCGGTCCAGGGCGATCACCGGCACCTGCAGCACCGGCAGGCGCTGGCACAAAGCGTGCTCGACCAGCACCGCCACCGGCGCGCTGTCGCCCAGCAGGTAGTGCACGCGCTCATCCGGGTGTGCCGGGTCCACCGGCACATAGGCGGCGCCCGCCTTGAGCACGGCCAACAGCGCCACCAGGGTCTGCAGGCCACGACGGGCCACCACTGCCACGCGATCGTCGGGGCGCACGCCCTGGGCGAGCAAATGATGGGCCAGGGCGTTGGCACGCTGGTTCAGGTCGGCGTAGGTCAGACGTTGTTCACCCGCCTGCGCCGCCACTGCGTCGGGATACTCCAGCGCCCGGGCCTCGATCTGGGCATGCAGTGTGTGCCCCTGGGGCATGGCCACGGCCGGGGGGTTGAAGGTATCGAGCAACTGCCGGCGCTCGGGCTCCGCCACCAGCGCGGCCTGGGCCAGCGGCGCCTGGTCATCGGCCACCAGCGCGCGCAGCAGGCATTGGAAGTAACCCACCAGGCGATGCACTCGGGCTTCATCGAACAGCGCCGTGGCGTATTCCAGCGTGCCGACCAGGGCCTGGCCCTGTTCACCCAGGTTCAGCGACAGATCGAATTTGGCCACCTGCACCGCCTGCTCCTGCACCGTCACCACCAGCTCGTCCAGGTGCGGCAACTGCACCTGGCCCGGCAGCCAGTTCAGGGTGGTCTGGAACAGCGGTGCGTGGGCCAGGCTGCGCGCCGGACGGACGATTTCCACCACCTGCTCGAACGGCAAGTCCTGATGGGCCTGGGCCGCCAGCACCTGGGTGCGGACCTGGGCCAGCAGCGCTTCGCCGCTGGCGTGCGGATCGACCTGGATGCGCACCGCCAGGGTGTTGACGAACAACCCGACCATGGCCTCCAGCTCCACCCGGCCGCGGCCGGCCACCGGGCTGCCGATGACCACGTCAGTCTGCCCGGACAATCGCGCCAGCACGCTGGCCCAGGCGCTCATCAAGGTCATGTACAAGGTGGCGCCGTGACGTTGGGACAAGGCCCGCAGCCCCGCGGCCAGCGACGGTTCAATGTGCACCGCGACACTGGCACCGCTGAAATCCTGGCGCGCCGGACGCGGCCGGTCAGTGGGCAGCATCAGCAAGGCCGGTGCCCCCTCCAGCGCCTGCTGCCAGTAGGCGGCCTGTGCCTGCAGGCGCTCGCCGCTCAGCCAGCGGCGCTGCCAGGCGGCGTAGTCGCCGTAGCTCAGTGCCTGGGCCGGCAGCGGGTTGGGCGCGCCCTGCCTGAAGGCGGCGTACAGCGCCAGCAGCTCGCGGGTCAGCACGGCCATGGACCAACCATCCGCCGCAATGTGGTGCAGGGTCAGCGCCAATACGTGATGCTCATCACCCACCTGCATCAGTTCGGCCCGCAGCAAGGGGCCCTGGCTCAAGTCGAAGGGCCGGGCGCTCAGCTCGGTCAGCCGCCCGTGCAAGGCATCGGGCTGGTCGCGCAGGTCGTGGCAGTGCAGCCCGCCTTCAACGCCCTGCGCCAACGTCACCCATGCACCTTCGTCGACGGCCGCGAAGCGGCTGCGCAGGGCTTCGTGGCGCTGCACCAGGCCATCCACCGCCAGCCTCAGCGCGGCCACGTCCAGTGGCCCGCGCAGCCCCAGCGCCAGGGCAATGGTGTAGGCCTGGCTGGCGCCGTCGATCTGCGCCAGGAACCACAACCGCTGCTGTGCAAACGAGGCCGGCAGCGGTTGGTCGCGCGGCACCGCGACGATCTCCGGCAGTGCGCTGCGTTCGCCACCGGCCACGGCGCGGGCGACGGCCGCCAGTTCACCCTGGGCGAACAGCTCGCCCAGCGGCAGTTCGATACCCAGTTGCTGACGCACCTGCGACACCAAGCGCATGGCCAGCAGCGAATGACCGCCCAGGTCAAAGAAGTGGTCGTGACGCCCTACCCGTTCCACTTGCAGCACCTGGGCCCAGATCTGCGCCAGCGCGGTCTCCAGTGCGCCCTCGGGGGCCACATAGCGGTGCTCGAACAGCGCTGAACGCTCGGGGCGCGGCAAGGCGCGGCGGTCCAGCTTGCCGTTAGCGGTCAGTGGCAGCGCCGCCAGTTCCACGAACGCCGCCGGCACCATGTACGCCGGCAACAGCCCCTGCAGGCTGGCACGCAAGCTGGCGGGGGGCGCCGCCTGCTGCCCCGGCTGCACCGTGTAATAGGCCGCCAGCATCACGTGCCCGGGTTCATCCTCGCGGGCCAGCACCACGGCTTCGTTGATGCCCGGCAAGCCATGCAGACGGCTGACGATCTCGCCCAGTTCGATGCGAAAGCCACGGATTTTGACTTGGTCATCGTTGCGGCCCAGGCAGTCGAGCAGGCCGTCATCAGCCCAGCGGCCCAGGTCGCCGGTGCGGTACATCAGGGCGCCGGGACGATCGCTGAATGGATCAGCCACAAAGCGTTCGGCGCTCAGCGCCGAACGGTTCAAGTACCCCAGGGCCACGCCGTCACCGCCGATGTACAGCTCACCGGTCACCCCCGTCGGCGCCAGGCGCCCGTGGGTGTCCAGCACGTACACCGTGGTGTTGCCGATCGGTTGGCCGATGGGCAGCGTCAGCGCGCCCTCGGCCACCGCACGCACCGGGAAGGTGGTGGCGAACGTGGTGGTTTCGGTGGGGCCGTAGGCATTGAGCAGTTGCAACTGCGGCGCCCGCGCCAGCAAGGCCTGGAAGGCCACCGGGTCGGCAGGCTCGCCACCGGTGAGCAGTACCCGCAGGCCTGCCAGCGCATCGGGGCACAGTTGCGCGTACTGATTGAACAGCGCGGTGGTCATGAACAACACGCTCACCTCACCCTGGCGCAGGGCCTGGCCGAAACGTTCGGGCTGCACCAGGGTGTCGTGATCGATCACCCGCACCTGGCCGCCGTTGAGCAGCGCCCCCCACACTTCCAGCGTGCTGGCGTCGAAGGCCGGGTTGGAGGCAAAGGCGAAGCGGTCCTGGGCGTCAAACTCGGCGTAGCCATTGTTCAGCACCAGCCGGACGATGCCACGGTGGGCGATGCGCACACCTTTGGGCATGCCGGTGGAGCCGGAGGTGTACATCACGTAGGCGGTGGTGTCGGCATCCTGGGCCAGGCCAGGGTTATCGCTGGGCTGATCGGACAGCTCCAGCGCGTCCAGGTCGATGCGCCGGCACGCCAATTCGGTAGGCGTGGCGCTGTGGCTGAGCACCGCCACGGCCTCGCAATCCAGCAGCATGTAGCCCTGGCGTTCGGCCGGGGCGCTGGTGTCCAGCGGCACATAGGCCGCGGCGCATTTGCTGATGGCCAGTTGGCCCACCAACAGCGCCAGCGATCGCGGCAGCAGCAGCGCCACATGGTCGCCGGGCTGCACGCCATGGGCGATCAAGTAATGCGCCAGGCGATTGGCCTGGGCGTTCAGTTCGCCATAGCTCAGGCGGGTGCCCTCGTGCACCGCGGCCAGCGCATCGGGTTGGCGATGCGCCCATTGCTCGAACAGCTGGTGCACGGGCGCGCGCGGGTAAGCGCGGGGGCCAGGGTTGAACTGCGTCAGCAAGCGCTGGCGCTCTGCCTGCGGCACCACCTGCAACTGCTCCAGCGCCAGGCTGGGCTGGGCGGCCAACGCGGCCACCAGGTCCGCCACGGCCTTGTGCAAGTACTCACCGATGCGCTGCGGGTCCAGCCCGTCGGTGGCCTGGACCGTCAGGCTGAAGCCCTGGCCCAGGTCGTCGACGCTGATGCTCAAGGGGTAGTTGCTGCGCTCCTCGGTGGCCAGCAGTTCGATGCCCTGCCAGGCTTCGCCCTGGGCGTGCGCGGCGCTGCCATGGCGGTAGTTGAGCAACGTGGTGAACAGTGGCGCGCCCGCCGGCAGGCCGCTGCAGCGCTGGGCCAGGGCCAGTGGCGCGTGCTCGTGGGCCAGCAAGGCCGTCAGGCGTTGCTGGGTAGCGCGCACCGCGTCGGCCACGGCAAGGCCGGCCACCTCCAGGCGCAACGGCAGGGTGTTGATGAATACCCCCAGGGCCCGCTCCACCCCTTCACCGCCGTGCAAGCGGCCCATCAGCACGGTGCCGAACACCACGCTGTCGCGGCCGGCCAGTTGCCCCAGCACCTGGCCCCAGGCGAGGTGCCAGAGGCTGGCGGCGCTGACGCCCCAGTGCCGCGCCTGTTCACGCAGGCCCCGGGCCAGGTCGCCATCCAGCGTCTGCCGCGCCTCGCGGGGCAGGCTTGCCAGCGTGGTCGGTAACCGATCGTAAGGCAGGGTCGGTTCGTCAAGATCGCCCAGTTGCTCACTGAAGAACGCGGCCTGGGCGGCCTCATCGGTCCCTTGCACCACGTGGGCGATGTAGTTGCGGTACGGCACCGGCGCCGTCAGCTGTTGCGCCTGGCCCAGCAGCAGTGCTTGGAGTTCATGGCTGAGCACCTCCAGCGCTACGTGGTCCATGATCACGTGGTGGAAGCGCAGCACGGCCAGGATCGGCTGCTGTCCGGGCCCATCGGCGTGCAGTAGCTGCAGCAGGGGCGCCTGGCTCAAATCCAGCCCCGTGGTGCTGTCCAGTTCGGCCAGCGGCACCGAGCGCACCTGCAGCGGCGCCTGGCGCCACACCACTTGCACCGGCGTCGCCAGCCCCTCCCAGAACAACGAGGTGCGCAGGGTGTCGTGGCGGGCGATCACCCCCTCCAAGGCCTGGCAGAAGGCAGCCAGGCGGTCATGGTCGGCGAAGGCAAAGCGCGCTTGCTGCACGTAGGGGTCTTGGTCACCGCCACTCAGGTGATGGTAGAGAATGCCCGCCTGCAAGGGGCCCAGCGGGTAGATATCCTGCACATTGGCAGCACCGCCCGGCACCTGGGCAACGATGCGGTCCAGGGTCGCCTGGTCGAGGCTGACCAAGGGCAGCAGGTCGGGGGTCAGGTGCCTGCAATCGGCGGCGATGCGGTTCACCGGCACCTGGGCGTCAACCAGCTCCCCCACGGCGGCGGCGAAGGCGGCCAGGGTGGGTTGCGCGAACAGCACGCGGATGTCGGCGTTCAGCCCCACCTGGCGCATGCGCGCCAGCAAGGTCACCGCCATCAGCGAGTGCCCGCCCTGCTCGAAGAAATGATCCTGGCGCCCTACCCGTTCAACCTTGAGCAACTCGGCCCACAGCTGCGCCAGGGTGGCTTCGGTGGCCCCCTGGGGAGCCTGGTAGTCCCGGCGTACCAGGGCTCGGGCGTCGGCGGCCGGCAGGGCCTTGCGGTCGAGCTTGCCGTTGGGGGTCAGCGGCAAGGCATCAAGCTGCACGTAGGCGGCCGGCACCATGTAGTCGGGCAGCACGCCGTGCACATGGGCGCGCAGTTCGGCGATATCCAGCACAGCTTGCGCCTGGCGTGCGGTGACGTAGGCCACCAGGCGTTTGTCGCCCAGGCCATCGCCCTGGGCCACCACCACGCACTCCTGCACGCCGGGCGCGGTGGCCAGGCGCGCCTGGATCTCGCCCAGCTCGATGCGCAGGCCACGGATTTTCACCTGGTCATCGTTGCGCCCCAGGTATTCCAGGGTGCCGTCGGCCAGGTAGCGCCCCAGGTCACCGGTACGGTACAGGCGGCCCTTGCAGAACGGGTCATCGAGGAAGCGCTCGGCGGTCAGCTGCGGTTGGTTGAGGTAGCCGCGCGCCACCTGCACGCCGCCAATGTACAACTCCCCGGCCACGCCCAGCGGCACCGGCTGGCGGTGGGCGTCGAGCACGTACATCCGGGTATTGGCAATGGGCGTGCCGATGGGCGTGTTATCCGGGATGCTCGCCAGCGGGCCGTTGCAATCCCAGGCCGTGACGTCGACGGCCGCTTCGGTGGGGCCGTACAGGTTGAACAGCCCGCTGTCCGGCCACTGCTGGCGGAAGCGCCGCACCAGCGACCCCGGCAGCGCCTCGCCACTGCACATTACCCGGCGCAGCCCGGCATGGCCCGGCGCACCGTGGGCCAGGAACAGGTCGAGCATCGAGGGCACGAAGTGCAACGTGGTGATGCCCTGCTCGGCGATCACCTGGTGCAGGTAGGCCGGGTCACGGTGGCCGCCGGGGCGGGCCATGATCAGCCGGGCGCCGGTGAACAGCGGCCAGAAGAACTCCCACACCGACACGTCGAAGCTGAACGGGGTCTTTTGCAGCACCCGGTCGGCAGCGTCCAGGCGGTACTGCTGCTGCATCCACAGCAGGCGGTTGACCACCGCGCCATGCTGGTTCATCACGCCCTTGGGCCGGCCGGTGGAGCCGGAGGTGTAGATCACGTAGCACAGGTGCTCAGGGCTGACGTCGGCACGCCCGGGGTTGCCCGGCGGCTGGTCGAGCAACCCCTCGCGCTGGGCATGCTCGGCATCGAGCAACAGCAGCGGCGCCGCGTCAGGCGGCAACAGGCCTTGCAACGACTGCTGGCTGAGAATCACTGCCGGGGCACTGTTTTCCAGCATATAGCTCAGGCGCGTGGCCGGGTAGTCCGGGTCCAGGGGCACGTACGCGGCGCCGGCCTTGAGAATGCCCAGCAAGCCGGCCACCATGGCCTGGCCACGCTCCAGGCAGATCGCCACGCGGTCGTCGGGGCCTATGCCCAGGCCGATCAGGCGGTGCGCAATGCGGTTGGCCTGCTCGTTGAGGGCCTGGTAGGTGAGGCTGCCGTGCTCGTCCTGCACCGCCACGGCGGCGCCGCAACGGGCCACCTGGGCTTCGAACAGGCTGTGCAGGGTCAGGCCCTGGGGATACTCGACGGCGGTGGCGTTGAACCCTTCCAGCAGTTGCCGGCGTTGCCCGGCGTCCAGCAGGTCAACGCTGGCCACGCTGGCCCGGTCATCGGCGACCATGCCGCGCAGCATGGCCTGCAGATAACCCAGGCAGCGCTGCACGGTACTCTCATCGAACAAGGCGGTGGCGTATTCCAGGCTGCCCTGCAACTGGTCGTCGATCTCGGCCAGGTCCAGCAGCAGGTCGAACTTGGCCGCGCCATGGGCCGGTTCCAGGTTTTCCACGCTCAGTTCGCCCAGCGCCAGCGGCCCGTGGCCAGCGCCCTGCCAGGCCAGCATCGCCTGGAAGACCGGCGTATGGGCCAGGCTGCGCTCGGGGCGCAGCACTTCCACCACTTGTTCAAAGGGCAAGTCCTGGTGGGCCTGGGCGGCCAGCACTTGCTGTTTGACTTGCTGCAGCAGTGCCGCCACCTGCGGGGTAGCCGCCAGGTCGATGCGCACGGCCAGGGTGTTGACGAAGAAGCCGATCAGTTGCTCGACCTGCGCGTGGCGGCGGTTGGCCGCCGGGGTGCCGATGACCACATCTTCCTGGCCGGCCAGGCGGCCCAGCACGGCGGCCCACGCCGCCAGCACGGTCATGAACAGCGTGGTGCCGTGGCGCTGGCTCAGGGCCTTGAGGCTGTGGGTCAGCGGCGCGTCGATCACCAGCGCCAAGCGCTGACCACGGTAGTCCTGCTGTGGCGGACGCGGGCGATCAGTGGGCAGGGCCAGTACGCTGGGCGCACCGGCCAGGGTCTGTTGCCAGTACTGCCCTTGTTGCTGCACCACCTCGGCGGTCAGCCAGCCCCGTTGCCAGTGCGCGTAGTCGGCGTATTGCACCGCAAGCGCCGGCAGTGGGTCCGGCGCGCCCTGGCGGAAGGCGTGGTACAGCAGGCCCAACTCCCGGGTCAGCACACCGGCCGACCAGCCGTCGGCGATGATGTGGTGCAGGGTCAACAGCAGCGCGTGGTCACCCTCGCCCATGCGCACCAGGCGGCCGCGCGCCAGCGGGCCGTGCGCCAGGTCGAAGGGCGCCGTGGCTTCCTCCAGCGTCAGCGCCTGCAACAGGCGTTCGGCATCCGGCTGGCCGGCCAGGTCCTGCTGGCGCAAGGCAAAGCCTGCGTCCGCCGGGGCAATCCGCTGCTGCGCTACCTCATCCGGCCCCAGTACAAAGGTGGTACGCAACGCTTCATGCCGGGCGACGATGCGGTCCAGCGCCCGTGCCAGCGCCACCGGGTCCAGCGCACCGCGCAGGCGCAGGGCAGCAGGAATGTGGTAGGCGCTGTGCTCGTCACCCAGTTGCGCCAGGAACCACAGGCGCTGCTGGGCAAAGGACAAGGGCAGAGGCTGCTCGCGCGGCACCGCCACGATCGGCGAGTGCACCGCGCCCTTGGCCTGGGCCAGCACCCCTGCCAGGTCGGCCAGGCGCGGCTGGGCGAACAACTGCGCCAGGCTCAGGTCCACGGCCAGGCGTTCACGCACCTGGGACACCAGGCGCATGGCCAACAGCGAATGGCCGCCCAGGTCGAAGAAGTGATCCTGGCGCCCTACCCGCTCCACCTGCAGCAACTGGGCCCACACCTGCGCCAGGGCTGTTTCCACCTCGCCCTCGGGCGGCTGATACCCTGCGCCGGCCAGGCTGTCGTGGCCAGGCGCGGGCAATGCACGGCGGTCGACCTTGCCGTTGGCGGTCAGGGGCCAGGCCGCCAGGCGGATGAACGCGGCCGGCACCATGTACGCCGGCAAGCGCGCTTGCAGCGCCGCGCGCAAGGCCTGGTCGTCCTGGGCTGCCGTGTCGGGGGCGTGGATGCAGTAGGCGATCAAGCGTGGCTGGCCCGGCACGTCCTCGCGCACCAGCACCAGGGCCTCCTCGATGCCGGGCAACTGGCTCAGTTGTGCCTCAATTTCACCCAATTCCACGCGCACCCCGCGCAGCTTCACCTGGTCATCGTTGCGGCCCAGGTAATCCAGGGTACCGTCGGCGTTCCAGCGTGCCAGATCGCCCGTGCGATACATGCGTGCCTGGGGATCGGCGCTGAACGGGTCGGCCAGGAAACGCTCGGCACTCAGTTGCGGGCGGTTGAGGTAACCGCGCGCCACGCCCGCGCCGCCGACGTAGAGTTCGCCGGCCACGCCCAGGGGCACCAGTTGCTGGTGTGCGTCCAGCAGGTAGCCCTGGGTGTTGTCGATGGGCTTGCCGATGTGCAGTGCACCGCCCGGCAGCAAGGCACCGGACGTCGCCACCACGGTAGCTTCGGTGGGGCCATAGTTGTTGATCACCCGCACACCCGGGTCATGGTTGAACTGGCGCAGGCGGTCACCGCCTATCAGCAGGGTGTGCAAGGTGGGGTGGCGCAGGTCGCGGCTGAAGGCGTATTCGGCCACGGGCGTGGGCAGGAACGCCACGTGCAGCGGCTGCGCCAGCCACCACTCGAGCAAGGCGTCGAGCTGTTCGTTATTGACCTGGGCCGGCGGCACATGCAGCGTGGCCCCGGCGCACAGGGCGGGCCAGACTTCCCAGGCCATGGCGTCAAAGCCAAAGCCGGCGACGCTGGCCGTGTGGCTGCCGGCGTGCAGGTCGAACGCTTGGCAATGCCAGTCCACCAGGTGGCTGACGCTATGATGTTCCACCATCACGCCTTTGGGCTGGCCGGTGGAGCCCGAGGTGTAGATGACGTAGGCCAGGTGCTGCACGCCCAGGCCGGGCACCTGGGGGTTGTCCTGGCGCTGGGGCCAGGTCGGCTGGTCGAGGTTCAACACCGCCACGCCCAGGTCCGGCACCCGCTGGCGCAAGGCGAGCTGGGTCAGCACCACCCGCGGCTGGCTGTCGTCCAACAGGTAACGCAGACGCTCGTCGGGGTGCGCCGGGTCCACGGGCACATAACCGGCGCCGGCCTTGAGCACGGCCAGCAGCCCCGTCAACGTCTCCAGGCCACGGCGCGCCAGCACGGCCACCCGGTCATCGGGGCGCACGCCCAAGGCGATCAACTGGTGGGCCAAGGCGTTGGCCTGCTCGTTCAGGGCCTGATAAGTCAGGCTGTGCGGGCCTACCTGCACAGCGATGGCCTGGGGCGTCAAGGCGGCCTGCCGTTCGATGCGGCCGTGCACGGTCTGGGCACTGACCGGGGTGCGGTGTTGGCCCTTGAAGGTACGCAGCAGTTGGGCGCGCTCGCCAGCCGGCAGTACCGACACCGCGCTGACCAGGGTGTGCGGTGCCTGCTCTAACGCTTGCAGCAAATGCTCCATGGCGCAGGCCAGGTATCCGCACAAGCGGTGGGCATCAATGCCGGCGGCGGCCTGGGCGCTGAAGCCGAACGCGTCGCCCAAATCGTCGACGCTCATCACCAGGGGGTAGTTGCTGCGCTCGCGCGCCTGCAGCACCTCGATGCCCTGCCAGGTTTCACCCGCCGCCTGTACGCCGGCGCTGTGGCGGTAGTTGAGCAAGGCATTGAACAACGGCGTGGGCGCCGCCACGCCGCTGCAACGCTGGGCCAGCGCCAGGGGCGCATGCTCGTGGCGCATCAGCGCGGTGAGGCGCTGGTGGGTGCGGCTCACGGCGCTGCGCACGTCCTGGCCTTGCAGGTCCAGGCGCAGCGGCAAGGTATTGATGAACATGCCCAGCGCGCGCTCGGTGGCCTCGGCGCCCAGCAGGCGGCCCATCAGCACCGTGCCGAACACCACGCTGTCGCGGCCGGTAAGCCCGGCCAGCACCCGCGCCCAGCCCAGGTGGAACAGGCTGGCGACGCTGACGCCCAGGCTGCGCGCCTGGCTGCGCAGGCGCTGGCCCAGCACGTGGTCGAGGGTGACGCTGTGCTCGCTGATCCCCTCGTCACCGCTCAGGTCCTGGCGATCGTAAGCCAGGGTCGGCTCGTCGAGGTCGCCTAGCATGTCGCTGAAAAACGCCTCGTGTTCTTGCTCGGTGACCCCCAACAGCGCCTGGGCCACGTAGTTGCGAAACGGCACGGGGCTGCCCAGTTGTTCGGCCTGCCCCTGCAGGCAGGCGTGAATTTCCTGGCGCACCACCTCCAGGGCGCTGTGGTCCATGGCGATGTGATGGAACAGCAGCGTGGCGCGCACCGGCCCGCCGTCCAGGTCATGGCCGGGCACCAGGCGCAACAGCGGCGCCTGGCCCAGGTCCAGGCGTGCCGCGGACGCCAGCGGGCCCACCTGCAGCTCGGCGTGGCGCCACACCACCTGCACCGGCGTGGCCAGGCCCTGCCAATGCACCGAGGTGCGCAGGATGTCATGCCGGGCGATCACCTGGCGCAGGGCCTGGGCAAAGGCGTCCAGCCGGCTGCGGTCGGCAAAGGCGAACTGCACCTGCATCACGTAGGGGTCGGCGCCCTCGGCGCTGGCATGGTGGTAGAGGATGCCCTGCTGCAAAGGCGCCAGGGGGTAGATGTCCTGAACGTTGGCAACACCGCCCGGCACGCTGTCGACCAGACGGTCTATTGTCGCCTGGTCGAGGCTGACCAGGGGCAGCATGGCCGGGGTGATGCGCGTGGCCGCAGCATCGATGCCATTGGCCGGCACCGCCACCCGCCCCCGCGCGCCGGCCTGGTAGCCGCCTTGCTCGATCAGGGCCATCAGCGCCGCCTTGTGGTCGCGCAGGTGCTGCACCAGGCCGTTGTCGCTCAGCGCGCGGCGGTTGCCTTGCACCACCAGTTGCCCGTCCTTGATCGACAGGTGGATGCCGTGGGCCGATAGTGTGGCCAGCAGTTCAGTGATGCTCACAGGGTTATCTCCATGCTCTCTGTGATGGCGGCGTAAGCGGCCAGCGTGGGGTGCTCGAACAGGGCGCGTACGTCGGCCTCCAGGCCTTCCTGACGCAGGCGGGCGGTGAGGCTCACCGCCAGCAGCGAGTGGCCGCCCAGTTCGAAAAAGTTGTCATGCCGCCCTACCCGCTCAAGGCCCAGCAGTTCGGCCCACAACCGGGCCAGCAAGGCCTCGGTGTCGCCCTGGGGGGCCGCGAAGGCACGGGCCAGGCCGGCGTCGGCGCCCGGTATCGGCAGCGCCTGCCGGTCGAGCTTGCCGTTGGGGCTCAACGGCCAGGTGTGCAGGTGCACGAACAGCGCCGGCACCATGTAGTCGGGCACCTGGCTGGCCACCTCGTGGCGCAGGGTGTCGACCGGCACCGGCGCGCCGCTGTAGTACGCCACCAGGCGTTGGCCACCGGGCAGATCGTCGCGGGCCATGACCACGGCCTGCTCGATGCCCGGCTGACGCAGCAGGCAGGCCTGGATATCGCCCGGCTCGATGCGCAGTCCATTAACCTTGATCTGGTCGTCGTTGCGGCCCATGAATTCCAGCAGGCCGTCTGCGCGCTGGCGCACCAGGTCGCCACTGCGGTACAGGCGCTCGCCCGCATTGAAGGGGCTGGCGATGAAGCGCTCGGCGTCGGCGGCCGGCAGGCTGCGGTAGCCGCGGGCAACGCCGGCACCGCCAATGTGCAGGTGGCCGACCACGCCCAGGGGCACCGGCTGGTCGCCGCTGTCGAGTACGTACAGGCGGGTATTGGCGATCGGCCGGCCAATGGGCAATGTGCCGGCGGGCACCGGCTGGTCCGGCGCCAGGCTCCACACGCTGCAATCGACGGTGGTTTCGGTGGGGCCGTAGACATTGTGCAGGCGCACGCCCGGCAAGCGTTGGCGCACCTGGCAGGCCAGGGCGTGGGTCAGCTCGCCGCCGCCGCAGACGATGTCGGTCAGGCTGGTGCACACGGCGCTGTCCTCAAGGTCAAGGAATTGCTGCAGGAGCACTGGCACGAATTGCACCACGCTGATGTGCTGATGCTGGATAAGCCGCGCCAGGTAGGCCGGATCGCGCTGGCCGTCGGGCCGCGCCAACACCAGCGGTAACCCGGCGCACAGCGGCCAGAACAGTTCCCACACCGAGGCATCGAAGCTGAGCGGGGTCTTGTGCAGCAGCGCGCCGTCGCGGCCCACCGGGCACAGGTCGCAGGCCCACTGCACCAGGTTGACCACGTTGCGATGCTCCACCATCACCCCCTTGGGCGTGCCGGTGGAACCGGAGGTATACATGACGTACGCCAAGTGGTGCGAGGCCAGGCCGTCGACCTGGGGGTTGCGGGTGCTGTGGTGTTGCCAGACGTCATCGGCCAGGTCCACCTGGGCAACCGCTGCGCCACCGAGCAAGTCGCGGGTGCTGGCCTGCACCAGCATCGCCACCGGGGCGCTGTCGGCCAGCATGCCGCGCAGGCGTTCCAGCGGGTAGCCGGGGTCCAGCGGCACGTAGGCGCCACCGGCCTTGAGAATGGCCAGCAGGCCGACCACCATGGGCAAGCCGCGCTCCACGCAGATGGCCACGCGATCATCGGCGCGCACGCCCTGTTCGATCAGGTGGTGGGCCAGGCGGTTGGCCTGATCATTGAGTTGGCGATAGCTGAGCTCGCCATGCTCGTCACGCACGGCGATGGCCTGGGGCGTGGCGGCGGCGCGGGCTTGGAACAGGCCGTGCACCGTCTGCCGTGCGTCCACCGGCCGGTCGCTGGCGTTGAAGGCCTGCAACACTTGCTGGCGCTCTGAGGGCGGCAGCACCGGCAGGTGCAGCAATGGCAGGTCGGGCTGGGTGTGCAAGGCCGCGGCCAGGGCCTCCAGGCTTTGCAGCACATAGCCGACAACCCGCGTGGCGCCGACCTCGGCCGGCGCGCTGACGATCAGCCGCAGGTCGTCGCCCAGGTCATCGATGTCCAGACTCAGGGGGTAATTGCTGTGTGTGGCGCAGGGCTCCACCTGCACGCCTTCCCAGGCGTTTTCACGGGCGTCCTGGCGGGCCTGGGCCTGGGCATGGCGGTAGTTGAGGATGGCGCTGAACAGCGGCAGCGGCGCCGGTACGCCGCTGCAGCGCTGGGCCTGGGCCAGCGACGCATGCTCATGGGCCAGCAGCGCGGCCAGCCGGCCATGGGTGGCGCGGGCGCCGTCGCGCACGCCCACCCCTGCCAGGTCCACGCGCAGCGGCAAGGTGTTGATGAACATGCCCAGGCCGCGGTCCGCGCCGGCCCCGGCTTGCAGACGGCCCAGCAGCACGGTCCCGAACACCACCCTTTGCTGGCCGGTGGCGGCCGCCAGTACGCGGGCCCACGCCAGATGCATCAGGCTGGCGACGCTGACACCCAACTGCCGCGCCTGGCTGCGCAAGGCACGGGTCAGTGCCGGGGGCACCGGCTGTTGCGCCTGTTGCACATGGCCCTGCAAGCGGCGCACGCCGAAGGCCAGGGTCGGCTCGTCGACGTCGCCCAGTTGCGCGCGGAAATACGCCTCGTGCTCTGCCTCACGACCCGCCAGGCGTGCCTGGGCCACGTAATGGCGGTACGGCACTGGCGGGCGTGGGTCGCCCGGCACGCCCTGGAGGGCGGCCAGCAACTCTTCACGCACCACGTCCAGCGAGGTGGCATCGAGCACGATGTGATGGAACAGCAGGGTCGCGGCGACCGTGCCGTCATGCTCCACGCAATACACCAGGCGCATCAGCGGCGCCTGGCCCAGGTCGATCTGCGTCACCTGGGTGGCCGCGGCATCCACGACCTGCTCCACCGGCAACGGCGCCGATCGCCACACCACCTGCTGCGGTATCTGCAGGCCCTGCCAGGCGATGGCGGTACGCAGGCTGTCATGGCGGGCGATGATGCCCTGCAGCGCGGCGGCCACGGCCTGCAGCCGCAGGGGGCTGTCGAAGCGCAACCGCAGGTGCAGCAGATAGGGGTCATGCCCCTCGGCCGTCAGGTAATGATAAAGGATGCCTTCCTGCAAAGGCGCCAGCGGGTAGATTTCCTGCACGTTGGACGCGCCACCGGGCACGGCGGCAACGATGCCATCGATGACCGCCTGGTCCAGCTGGGTCAGGCTCAGCAGGTCCGGTGTGATGTGCGCGCAGCCCGCCGGCACGCGGTTGGCCGGCACCGCCACCTCACGGTCGCTGCCCACCGACGCCGCCAGTGCGGCGACACTGGGCTGGCCGAGCAGCACCCGCACGTCGACACCCAGGCCCGCCATGCGCAAGCGTTCCACCAGGGCCACCGCTAGCAGGGAGTGGCCGCCCAGCTCGAAAAAGTTGTCGTGGCGGCCTACCCGCTCCAGGCCCAGCACCTGCGCCCAGATCGCCGCCATGGCCTGCTCCAGCGGGCCCTGCGGCGCCTCGAAGGGGCGGCTGGCCAGCGCGCTCGGATCAGGGTCGGGCAGTGCCCGGCGGTCCAGCTTGCCGTGGGGGGTCAGGGGCAGGCTGGGCAATTGCAGCAACGCCAGCGGAACCATGTAGCCAGGCAGGCGCTCACGCAGGGCCTCGCGCAACGGCTCGGTGGCCTGCGGCCCGTCGGCGACGAACCAGGCCAGCAAGCGGTCGCCGCGCACCAGCACCACGGCCTCGCGCACCCCGGGCTGGGCTGTCAGCGTCGCTTCGATTTCGCCGGGCTCGATGCGCATGCCGCGAATTTTCACCTGGTCGTCGTTGCGCCCCAGGTAGTCCAGGGTACCGTCGGGATTCCAGCGCACCAGGTCGCCGCTGCGGTACAGGCGAGCGCCTGGCCGCTCGCTGAACGGATCGGCGACGAAGCGCTCCTGGGTCAGCTGTGGGCGATTGAGGTAGCCCCGGGCCACGCCTGCCCCGCCGATATACAGCTCGCCCGCCACGCCCTGCGGCACCAGCTGGCGCTGCGCGTCCAGCACATACACGCAGGTGTTGGCGATGGGTCGGCCAATGTCCAGGGCGCCGCCTACGCGCAACGCGCCGGAGGTGGCGACCACGGTGGTTTCGGTGGGGCCGTAGTTGTTGATGACGGCAAAGCCTGGGTCACGGTCGAACTGGCGCAGGCGATCGCCGCCAATCAGCAGGCAGCGCAACGTCGGGTGCTGATGCGGCCGCGCCAGGGCCTGCTCGGCCACCGGCGTGGGCAGGAAGCTCACCGCCAGCGGCTGCTGCAGCCACCAGTCCAGCAGTTCATCGACATGCTCGTTGCCGATAGCCACCGGTGGCAGGTGCAGCACCGCCCCGGCGCACAGCGCCGGCCAGGTTTCCCAGGCCATGGCATCAAAGCCAAAGCCGGCAACGCTGCTGGTGTGGCTGCCCGCCCCCAGCGCGAAGGCCTGGCAATGCCAGTGCACCAGGTTGGCCAGGGTGCCGTGCTCCACCATCACGCCCTTGGGCTGGCCCGTGGACCCCGAGGTATAGACCACATAGGCTAAATCCGAGGCCTGGATGCCCGGCACGTCCGGGTTGGTGTCGGCCTCGGCGTACCAGGCGTCGCGGTCCAGGTTGACCTGCCGCTCCGTGCCGAGCCGGGCACTGCTGGCCGCGTCGGTCAGCACCAGGCGCGGCGCGCTGTCCTGCACCAGGTAGGCGATACGCTCCTGGGGGTAGCCGGGGTCAATCGGCACGTAGGCGGCGCCGGCCTTGAGCACGGCCAGCAACCCGGCCACCCGTGCCGGCCCGCGCTGCAAGCACAGGGCCACGAGGTCGCCAGGCTGAATGCCCAGGCCGATCAAATAGTGCGCCAGGCGATTGGCCTGCTGGTTGAGGGCGGCGTAAGTGAGCACCCGATCGCCCTGCACCAGCGCCGGCGCATCCGGCGTGCGCGCCACCTGGGCTTGCACCAGCGCGTGCACGGTGTGCCCGGTGGCGAAGGACTGGGCCGTGGCGTTGAAGTCGTGCAGCAAGTGCCGTTGTTGTTGCGCGGTCAACAGCGGCAGGTCCGCCAGCGCCACCGGACGCGCTTGCTGCAGGGCAACCACCAGGCGCGCCAGGGTGGCCTGCACCCAGCCGCAGATGCGTTCGGCGCCCATGCCGGGCGCGGCCAGCACCTGCAGGTCGAAGCCTGCCCCCAGGTCATCGACGCTCAGGGTCAGGGGGTAGTTGCTGCGCACCTCGCCGCCCATCACCCGCACCCCTGGCCATTGCACGGCCTGCACCCCAGCGCTGTGGCGGTAGTTGAGCAAGGCACTGAACAACGGCGCGCCCGCCGGCAGGCCGCTGCAGCGCAGGGCCTGGGCCAGGGAAGCCTGCTCGTGGGTCAGCAGTGCGGTCAAGCGGCCGTGCACCGCTTTGACGGCTTCGCGCACGCTCAGGTCGGTGTCGACCCGCAGCGGCAAGGTGTTGATGAACACGCCCAAGGCCTGGTCGGCACCTTCGCCACCTCGCAGGCGGCCCATCAGCACGGTGCCGAACACCAGGTCACGACGCCCGGCCAGCACCGCCAGCACCCGCGCCCAGGCCACGTGCAACAGGCTGGCGGCGCTCACGCCCAACTGCCGTGCCTGCTCGCGCAGGCGCAGGGCCAGGTCGGCGTCCAGGCCCTGGCGCACTTCCTCGATGTCATGGCCCTCGCCGCGCACATCGTGCTGCTGCAACGGCAGGGTTGGCTCGTCGATGTCGCCCAGCATGGCGCGGAAGAAGGCGTCGTGGCTGGCCTGATCACGGCCCAGGCACACGTGCGCCACGTAATGGCGATAGGGTACGGGCGGCGCCAATGGCGCTTGTCCCGGCTCCAGCAAAGCCTTCAATTCGCCAGCGACGAGCGCCATGGCGGTGTTGTCCAGCACCAGATGGTGGAACAGCAAGACCGCCGCCACCTCGCCCTGGGCCGGGTCGTCGGCATGCACCAGGCGCAGCAGCGGCGCCTGGCCCAGGTCCAGGCGATGCCGGCGGGCATCGAAGCGTTGCTGCAAGCGCTCGATCACCGGGGCGTCGCCGGCAGGCAGCTCGATGGCTTCCACCGGCAGCGTGGCCTGGCGCCACACCACTTGCTGAGGGCGCTCCAGGCCGTCCCACACCACGGCACTGCGCAAAATGTCGTGGCGGTCGATCACCTGCTGCAATGCCGCCGCCCAGGCCTGCAGGCGTGCCGGGCTGTCAAACGCCAGGCGCCACTGCAGCAGGTAGGGGTCACCGTGCTCGGCGCTCAAATGGTGGTAAACGATGCCTTCCTGCAACGGCGCCAGGGGGTAGATCTCCTGCACATTCGCCGCCCCGCCCGGTACTTTGGCGACGATGCGGTCGATGGCTGTCTGGTCCAACTGCGTCAGGCTCAGCATGTCCGGGGTAATGCGCGTGCACCCCATCGGCACGCGATTGGGCGGCACCGACAGCGCGCCGCCGTCCGCCTCGCAGGCCGCCAGCGCGGCCACGGTCGGCTGGCCCAACAGCACCTGGACATCCGCCGCCAGCCCGGCCTTGCGCAATTGCGCCACCAGGTTGACCGCCAGCAGCGAATGGCCGCCCAGCTCGAAGAAGTTGTCGTGGCGCCCTACCCGTTCCACGCCCAGCACGTGCGCCCAGATCGCCGCCATGGCGGTTTCCACCGCGCCTTGCGGGGCCTGGTAGTCACGCGCGGCCAGGGCCGCCGGGTCTGGGTCGGGCAAGCGCCGACGGTCCAGCTTGCCGTTCTGGGTCAAGGGCAGCGCACCCAGGCGCATCAAGGCGCGGGGCACCATGTAGCCGGGCAACTGCGCGCGCAGGGCCTCGCGCAATTCGCTGGGGGGCACCGGCGACAATTCGGTGTACCAGGCCAGCAAATGCTGATCGCGGACCAGCACCACGGCGTCCTTGATCGCAGGATGGGACGCCAGCACGGCTTCGATTTCGCCGAGTTCGATGCGCATGCCACGGATTTTCACCTGATCGTCGTTACGCCCCAGGTAATCCAGGGTACCGTCCGGGTTCCAGCGCACCAGGTCGCCGGTACGGTAAAGGCGCGCCTTGGGGTCATCACTGAACGGGTCGGCGACGAAGCGCTCCTGGGTCAGTTGCGCCCGGTTGAGGTAGCCGCGCGCCACGCCGGCACCGCCAATGTACAGTTCGCCCGGCACCCCCGGCGGCACCGCTTGCCGCCGGGCGTCCAGCACATGGACCCGGGTGTTGGCGATGGGCCCGCCGATGTGCAGGCTGCCGCTGGCCGAGACCGCGCCGGAGGTGGCCACCACGGTGGCCTCGGTGGGGCCGTAGTTGTTGATCACTGCGTAGCGGCGGTCACGGCTGAACTGGCGCAGGCGGTCGCCGCCGATCAGCAGCGTGCGCAAGGTGGGATGCTCCCAGGCCAGGCCGAAGGCGTACTCGGCCACCGGCGTGGGCAGAAAACTGATGTCCAGGGGCTGCGCCCGCCACCAGCGCAGCAGCGTGTCCAGGTCTTCGCCGCCGTCCTGCACCGGCGCCAGGTGCAGGGTGGCGCCGGCGCACAGGGTCGGCCACACCTCCCAGGCCATGGCATCGAAGCCGAAACCGGCCAGGCAGGACACCTGATCGCCCGCCACCAGGGAAAACGCCTGGCAGTGCCAGTCGACCAGGTTGGCCAAGGTGTGGTGTTCCACCATCACGCCCTTGGGCTGGCCGGTGGAGCCGGAGGTGTAGATGACGTACACCAGGGCGTGGCGGGTCAGGCCCGGCACCGCTGGGTTGCGGTCGACATCGTGGCGGCCCTGATCACTGTCCAGCACCACCAACGGCTGGCGCAGGGTGGGCAGGCGCTCGACCAGCGCCGCCTGGGTCAGCACCACCACGGGCGCGCTGTCCGCCAGCAGATAGGCCAGGCGTTCATGGGGCTGCGCCGGGTCGATGGGCACGTAGGCCGCGCCGGCCTTGAGGCAGGCCAGCAGGCCGGCCAAGGTATCAAGGCTGCGGCGGGCCACCACCGCGACGCGGTCCTCGGGGCGCACCCCCAGGGCAATCAGCTGCTCGGCCAGGCCATTGGCGCGACGGTTCAACTGGCCGTAGCTCAGGGGCTGGCCATCGTGCAGCGCCGCGATGGCGTCGGGGTGCAAGGCAGCCTGGGCCTCGATACGCCGGTGGATCAGCGGTGCATCGGCAAAGGCCACCGCGGTGTCGTTCCATTGCTGCAGGTGGTGTTGTTCAGCGGCCGTGCGCAGCTCGAAATCCGTCAGCGCCAGGGTGGGTCGTTCCAGGCCTTGCTCCAGCACATGCACCAAGCGTTCGGCCAGGGCCTGCACCTCGGCAGTGTCGAACCAGGCACGGTGGTGCACCAGATGCAGCCAGGCCTTGTCGTTGTAGCGGTTGGTGCGCAGGTGGATAGCCAGCGGCGTGGCCTCGTGGCCGTTGGAGACCTTCACCGTGTGGGCGCGGGCTTCGCCGTAGCGGTAATCATGGTCGTCCTGCTCATAGGACAGCGACACTTCGAACAACTGCGCACGCGCTTCGCGCGACAGGCCCAGGCTGCGGTTCAGCTCATCAAGCGGCAGGCGCTGATGGCGAAAGTCGCGCTTGAGGGTATCGCGCACGGCCAGCACCAGCTGCTCGAAGTCCATGTCCTGGGCAAACCCCAGGCGCACCGCGCTGATCTGCGCAAAGTGGCCCAGGGTGGTCTTGAACCGCGCCCCGCCGCGGTTGAGCAGCGGCAGGCCCACCACCCAGTCGTCGCGCTGGGCGGTGCGGGTGAAATACACGTGCAGGGCGGCCAGCAACACATGGAACGCCGAGGCACCGCAGCGCTCGGCAAACTGCTGCATGCGCACGTGCAGGGCAGCCGGAAAGGCCTGTACGCAGGTGTGCGACGGCGCCGGGTCGGTGGCCCGGCGGTTGTGGTAGCGCGGCGCCAACAGCGGTTCGGGCAGGTCGCGGTATTTGTCCAGCCAGTACGCCCGGTCCAGGGCGTGACGGGGCGAGCCCTGATAGCGGCGGTCATCCACAATGAATTCACCGTAGGACGGTGCCGGGCTGGCCACGCAGCCACCTTGAGTCAGGGCCGTGTAATGGTCGCCCAGGGCCTTGAGCATGTGCCCGAAGCCCCAGCCGTCGAGGATCAGGTGATGCGCCTCGGTCACCAGCCAGTGGTGGTCGGGGCCCAGGCAGATCAGGCTGAACCGCCACAACGGGCCGCCCTCCAGCACGTAAGGCTTGCGCATCTGCGCACTGATCATCGCCAGTGCCGTGGCCGCCGGCTGGGGGTGCCCGCGCAAGTCATGCACCGGCAACGCCACCGGCAGATGGGCGGCGAAGGTCTGCAGCGGGAGCCCCCCCTCGCCCGCGCCCGGCAACAGCTGCGTACGCAGGCCGTCGTGGGCCGCCACCAGTTGCTCCAGCGCTTGCTGCAGCAACGCCGGGTTCAGCGGGCCCGTGAGCTCGACGTAACCGCCGATGTTGTACAGCGGCGAGTCACCGTGACCAATCTGGTCCAGCCAGATGTCGCGCTGGGCGGCGGTGAGGGGCAAGGCGTCGACGGCAGACATGGCACAAGGTCCTTCTTGGCGGGATTAGCAGCCGATTCAAGCACCGCCGGCGCGCCTTTGTATGTCCCCTGAAACCCGGACATGGCGGCCATGGGGGCGCCCTGCCGCAGGGGCCAGGCGCTGGCCAGGCGCCTTGTCGCCGAAGCGTTACACGATGGGGCTATGCTTGCTGGCGGTGGCCAAACCGGTGCAGGCTTGTCCCTGTTTTCCGGTACAGACGCCAGCAGCTGCTCTGGGTTTGAATAGCGGTATCGTCATTTGGCAGGGTGTTGCGGACCGCACCCTCTCGATGGGTCAGAATCAAGGAAGATACAGATGAAACTGACAAGCAGCCCCAATGACCTGCATGACCCCAACCTGTACCTGCGCCTGGGCGAGCTGGTGGCCAGCGCCGGCGAAGCACACTTCGCCGAACGCATGCTGACCTTCGTCAACAGCCGCGTGGCCATCCATGGCCTGGACACGGCCGAGTGGACGCTGCCCCCGCACCAGCCGGCGGCGCTGCAGATAAAAAGTCTTGGCCTGACGGGCCCGCAAAGCGCGGTCACCGATGCGCAGGATGTGCCACGCCCCCTGCTGCACAGCGTGATGCGCATGGAAGCACCCTTGTTGATCCAGCTGCGGGCCGACCAGGGCGGCCATCACCCCCAAGGCAGTGTCCATCAGTGCTACGTGGTCTCGCGCCTTGGCGACCTGCGCTGGGTCATCGGCTTTCATCGCCAGGCCAGCCTGCGTGCCTTCTCGCTGGCCGAACTGTCGTTGCTCAAGACCTTGTCCGACACCCTGCTGCCGCTGGTCCAGCACCACGCGCAACTGATCGGCGCCACGGGCGCGCCGGCCACCCTGGCCGACCCGGATGGCGGTGTGCTGCACCAGACGTTCAACGGCAAGCTGGCCCACGACGCCGTGAGCCTGTCGGCCCGTGAGCAGGAGGTGTGCATCGGCCTGCTCAAGGGCGTCACCGTGGCACAGATGGCGGTGCGGCTGAACGTCAAGCACAGCTCGGTGGAAACCTACCTCAAGCGCGCCACGGCCAAGCTTGGGGTCAGTGGCCGCCATGGCCTGGCCCGCTGGATGGCCAACGCCTGACGCCCCCACTTCAAGAGACTGCCCATGCCCCGTTTCCCTTTCGCCTGGCCGGCGCTGTTGCTGGCCGGCTGCACGCTGGTGCCGGATGCGCCGGTCGCCACCTTGCCGGTACCGGCGACCTATCCGGATAGCCCCGCCTACGCGCATCCCGTCGGCGCCCCGTCACTGCGCAGCGAGTCACTGCACAGCGAGTCACTGCGCGGCGACTGGCACCAAGTGTTTCGCGACCCGCAGTTGGTGCAGCTGATCGACAGCGCCCTGGCCAACAACCGTGACCTGCGCGTGGCCGCCCTGACCGTCAGCAGCTACCGGGCCCAGTACCGCATTCAGCGCGCAGCCCTGCTGCCCCAGGTGAGCGCCAACGCCCAGATGGACCGCGAACGGGTACCGGCCAGCCTGACTGGCACTGGCGCTGCGGCCATCACTGAAAGCGACTCCCTGACCCTGGGCATCAGTGCCTACGAGCTTGACCTGTTCGGCCGCGTGCGCAGCCTGCGCGACCAGGCCTTGCTGACGTACCTGGGCAGTGAGCAGGCACGGCGCAGCGTACAGCTGAGCCTGGTGAGCAGCGTGGCCAACGCGTACCTGACCTGGCGCGCCGACCAGGCACTGCTGGCGCTGGCCGAGCAGACCCTGGACGCCGACGAACAGAGCCTGCGCCTGACCCGGCGCCAACGCCAGGTGGGCACGGTGTCGGCGCTGGACGAGGTGCAGGCGCGTACGCCGGTGCACAGTACCCGTGCCGCCCAGGCCAAATATCGCCGCCAGGTGGCTCAGGACCTCAACCTGCTGAGCGCCCTGGTGAGCGTGCCCGTGGCCGATCGCCCTGCCGACCTGCCCTTCGACCAGCCACCGATCACGCCTGTGCCTGCGGGGCTGCCGTCTGACCTGCTGCAACGGCGCCCCGACATCCGCGAAGCCGAATACCAGCTGCAGGCCGCCCGTGCCGCCATCGGCGCCGCTCGTGCAGCGTTTTTCCCCAGCATCAGCCTGACCGCCAGTGCCGGCGGTGCCAGCAGCGAACTGTCCGGCCTGCTGCGCGGGGGTGCCGGCGCCTGGACGTTCGAACCCCAGCTAAGCGTGCCCATCTTCACCGCTGGCAGCCTGCGCGCGAGCCTGGACTACGCCCGCCTGCAACAGAACACGCAGGTGGCCAACTACGAAAAGACCATCCAGGACGCCTTCCGCGAAGTCGCCGACGGCCTCGCCGCGCGCGCCACGTATCAGCACCAGCTGACGGCCCAGCGCGCCCTGGTGGCGGCCACGCAACGCTACTACGACCTGGCACGCCACCGCTACCGCGCCGGCCTGGACAGCCACCTGGTGTACTTGGACGCGCAGCGTTCGCTGTTCACCGCGCAGGAGGGGCTGATCAACGACCAGCTCGCGCAGTGGGCGGCCGAGGTGACGTTGTATGGCGCGTTGGGGGGCGGTTGGCTGGGGGGTGTGTAACTCATGGCTTGGGATGTGTGGCGTTGATGAGATCGCGCGCCGCCCGCGCGGCGCTTCCCCGCCTCACGCGCAAGCCCGGTCCTACATTTGTTTCGGGCCAATTATGTCTGTGGCATCACCTGGTCCGCCTTGTTTTTTCACTGCGGATTTGTGGTGGTGCAGACACGGCGGTCGAGGTGATCTCACTGGCATGACTGGCCCGAAACAGATGTGGGAGCGGGGGGCCGGCCATCCGGCGAAGCTCGGGAAGCGCCGCGCGGGCGGCGCGCGATCTCATGCGCGCCATAATTCCCAAGACATGCACCTCTCGAACCCACCACCCTTGTGAACCCTGAACATCTACAGCGAGGCACAGGGCCAGCGCAGCCTGCGGCAGCGGCTACGCGTTTTACTTGCGAATGGTGGCAATCCCCGCCGGCTCCTACCACGCACCGCGTAGGAGCCGGCCTTGGCCGCGATGCAGGCGACCGGATCCATGCATCAGGCGCGCTGTGGATCAGCCAGTGCGCGGAGTCTGGGACGCGACCGTAGCCGCTGCCGATAGGCTGCGCTGGCCTTCAGCCTCACTGGAAATCCGCAGGGTTCACACCGGCCAGCGCAGCCTGGCGGCAGCGGCTACATGATTTGCGCCAACCCTGAAAGACCGCGTCGCCTGCATCGCGACTAAAGTCGGCTCCTACGCCGTACGTGGTGGTAGGAGCCGGCCTTGGCCGCGATGCAGGCGACGCGACGTTATGGCCTTCGCGGGCATCAGCCCTCACTCATTGATGATCGCCACCGCCCGGACGAATCCTGCCGAGGCGTTCTTGATTTTGTATGGAAAGCAGGAGACGACGAAGCCGCTGTCAGGCAGCGCGCCCAGGTTGGCCAGTTTCTCCATTTGCCCGTAGCCCACGTCGCGCCCGGCTTTGTGGCCTTCCCAGATGATCGAGGCGTCGCCGCTGGCGGCGAAGCGTTCACGGGTGTATTTGAACGGCGCGTCCCAGCTCCAGGCATCGGTGCCGACGATGCGTACGCCGCGGTCCAGCAGGTACAGCGTGGCTTCCCGGCCGATGCCCACGCCCGCGTCCAGGTAGCCGGGCTGGCCGAACAGCTCGCCGGCGCGGGTCTGGACCAGCACGATGTCCAGCGGCGTGAGCACATGGCCGATGCGCGCAAGCTCCGCTTCCACCTCCAGGGCGGTGACCACATGACCATCGGGCAAGTGGCGAAAATCCAGCTTTACCCCCGCTTGCAGGCACCACTCCAGCGGCAGTTGGTCGATGCCCCAGGCCGGTTGACCGCCATCGGTGGTGGACGCGTAATGCCAGGGCGCGTCCATGTGGGTGCCGCTGTGGGTGGTGATGGTCAGGCGTTCGGCCGCCCAGGCTTCGTGGCCGGGCATCTGCTCCAGGGTCAGGCCCGGGAACATCGCCGCCATTTCCGGCCAGCCCTGCTGATGGTCCATGTACTCGATGTGCGGCAACAGCGGCGGCGGATCGGTGTACGGGTTGTTTTCCAGCGTGACCGACAGATCGATCAGGCGACGGTTGGCAGTGATCATAAAGCGACCCTCGTATTCGGTAGGTTCAGGGCATGGCGCACAAGGCCGGCGGCGTTGCCGTCATGGCAGAAACCGGCGGCCCGCGAACGGGTGGTTTTCAACGGCGGCATGGCGCCGAACAGGGCTTGCAGCTCAGGGTCCGGGGCGAAGCTCACCAGGCCCCGGCGGTGCTCGCCGAAGCGTTTGGCCAGGGCATCGATTACCTGGGCCAGCGACAGGTGCAGCACGGGCAATTGCCACACCCGCTCGCTGTCCATCGGCAGGCCCGTCAACTCGGCGGCGTGAATCAGGTTGGCGACGCAGCAGTGCGCCGACATCCACCAGGCGGTGGCCTGGGGCGACACCGGGCAGGTGTAAGGCTGGCCTGCGGCGTAAGCGTGCAGCACATCGCTCATGAACGCCGAACGCAAGCCGTTGGGCTGCCATGGCCGCGCGACGATGCCCGGCAACCGCAGGGCGCGGCCGTCGACCTCGCCGCGGCGCGCCAGGTCACACAGCGCCGTCTCGACCATCAACTTGTGGGCACCGTACGACAGCTGCGGCCGAGTGACAGCCGATTCGTTCATCCGCACGGGCAGCTCGCTGCCATAGACCGCCACGCTGCTGGCATACACCAACACCGGTGGGCGGCGGTTGTCGCGCAACTGGTCCAACAGCTCCAGGCTGGCCATCAGGTTGACCTGATAGCCCACCTCGTACGCCTGCTCGGCAGCACCGCCCGGCACGCTCACCAGGTGGAACACCACATCCACGCCGTCGGCCAACACCCGGCGCACCAACGCATAGTCGGTCAGGCTGCCGACGTGCAGCCGCAGGCGTGGGTCGGCGGCGAATGCGTCGAGCTGGGTGTCGAGCAACAGCAGCGTGTCCAGTGCACGCCCGCACAGTTGCCCGCGCGCCAACAGCCGCAACGCCAGTTGCCGACCGACGAAGCCATTGGCTCCGGTAATCAGTACACGCATGGGCGCCCCCTTATTCGTCGGCCTGGATGACATGCTGATCAATGGCACCAAACACCGACTGGCCATCCAGGCCGATAACGTCCATGTGCACCCGCTCGCCAAAGTGCAGAAACGCGGTACGAGGGCTGCCGTGCTCAATCATTTCAATGGCGCGACGCTCGGCGATGCAGGCCGAGCCGACCGATCGGTCTTTATTGGACACGGTGCCCGAACCCACCAGGGTGCCCGCGCCCAGGCGGCGGGTCAGCGCGGCGTGGGCGATCAGTTGGCCGAAGCTGAAATTCATCTCGCCGCCGTGGGGGTGGCCGAACCACTCACCGTTGCGCTGCACCTGCAACGGTAACTGCACACGGCCATCGACCCACGCCGCGCCCAGCTCGTCAGGCGTGACCGCCACCGGGGCGAAGCTGGAAGACGGTTTGGCCTGGAGGAAGCCGAAGCCGGTCTGCATTTCCCGCGGGGCCAGGGCCCGCAGGCTGACGTCGTTGACCTGCAGCACCAGCTGGATGTGCCCGGCCGCCTGCGCCGCCGAACAGCCCAGCGGCACGTCGTCCACCAACACCACAAACTCGCCCTCGAAGTCGATGCCCTGGGCTTCGCTGGGCAGCCGCACGTCGTCGCGGCCACCGTAAAAATCGTCGCCCGCACCCTGGTACATCAACGGCGTGCGCTCGGCGCCGTCGATGGGGTCGAGGTTGAAAGCCTTCTGCATCAGCGTGCCGTGGTTGAGGAAGGCCGAGGCGTCGCACCATTGATAGGCGCGCGGCAGCGGCGCCATGGCCTGGCGCGGGTCGAATGGCTGCACGCCCGGGGCGCGGCCCTCCTCCAGCAACCGGTACAGGGCTTGCAGCCGGGGTGCGCAGGTGGCCCAGGCGTCAACCGCCTGTTGCAACGATGCCGCAATGGCACTGGCGCACACGCAGCGGCCCAGGTCCCGCGACACCACCACCAACCGACCATCGCGGCTGCCGTCTTTCAAGGTGGCCAGTTTCATGGTGCGATTCCTTGTGCAAATTGCCCGTCCAGCAGGATGAACACCATGCGCGCCATGTGCTCGGTGCGGTTGCTCCAGGCATGGTTGGTGCCGCGCTGCACCACCACGTCGCCGCAGCGCAAGTGCACGTCCTGATCGTCCAGCACCAGCCACACCTCACCTTCGGTGACGATGCCGTAGTCGACGGTTTCGGTGCGGTGCATCAGCCGGTGGCGGCTGTCGGCGTTCCCGGTACCCGCGTGGGCCTGACCGATTTCCGCGAATGCCTGGGCGGCGGCTTCAGGGGATACTGCGTTCTGTACGGCGTCCGGTGGAATGTCGACCACCCGGATCACGCTGCCCAACGCCCCGGGGCTCAGTTGCAGCGGCTTGAGGGTGGGGTCGTCGGCGTTGTCGATCAACGCGGGCGCGGCGCTGGTGTTCCAGATTTCATGGAACACCGTGCCGGGCACCGCTTGCAGATTGAACACACTGGGCGTAGGCCCGCTGATGGCCACGGTGGCCTTGCCGTTGGCGTCGTGGCCGGTGACCACACGCTTGAAACCGGGAAGTGTCTGCATCGCTAAAGTCCTTGTTCAATTGCCGTCGCCGATGGTGGTGCCACCGTCGACGATCAGGTTCTGGCCAGTGATGAAGGCCCCGCCGGGGGCGGCCAACAGCAAGGCCACGGCGGCGATTTCCTCGGGCCGGCCCACGCGCCGCAAGGGCGTGAGGGCCAGGCGCTTGTCCATCACCTGGGGTTGATCGGTAAGCGGGCGGGCAAACTCGGTCTGCACCACGCCTGGGCTGATGGCGTTGACCCGGACGTTGCTGGGCCCCCACTCCACCGCCAGGTTGCGCGCCAGCTGGGCCAGCGCCGCCTTGGACAGACCGTACAGGCCCAGCCCGCGGTTACCGCGCACGCCGGCGATGCTGGCCATCAACACCACGCTGCCGCCGCCGCGCGCGACCATGGCCGGGATCAGCGCGGCGGTCAGCCAGGCCGCGCTGTGCAGGTTGACGGTCAGGGTGTCTTGCCACTGGGCGTCGCTGGCACTGGCCAGGGGGCCCATGTGCGGGGCGATGCCGGCGTTGCAGACCAGAATGTCCAGCTGGCCGAAGTGCCCCAGCACTGCTTCGGCCAAGGCCTGGACCTGCGCCCGGGAGGCCATGTCCGCGGCCATGGGCCAGGCGTCGATGCCCTCCTCGGCCAGTTGCGCCGCCACGTGGCGACAGTCCTCGGGGTTTTCGCTGCTGATGGCCACGCGCGCACCCGCCTGCCCGTACGCACGGGCTATGGCCAAGCCAATACCACGGGTGGCGCCGGTGATCAGGGCCACTTGGCCACTGAGGTCAAACAGTTTCATGCATGCTCTCCTTGCAAACGCGCGCCGCACCAGCGCGGCACAATCAGACAACTGAGCGCCACCACCCCCTGCAGCAGGCCGACCATCAGCACTGCGTGGGGCACCGCCGACACCTCACCGGCACTGATGGCCAGCACCAGCAGCGGGCTGGCGAATTCGCCGGCGAAAATGGCTGCAGTGAACAGCCCGGTCGCCCGGCCTCGCTGACGGAAGCCGACCTGGGCCATGATCCAGGTGATCAAGGTGGGCAACATCAGGCCAATGCCCAGGCCGTTGACCACCACCGCCACCACCACCTGCAGATGCGTGGTGGCGCAGCCCATCAGCACGCCGCCGCAACCGGCCAGCCCAAAGGCCAGCAGCAACAGCCGCGCAGGCGCGATACGACCGATCAGTCGGAAGCTCAAGGCCCCTGCCACCACGCCCAGCTGGTTGCCACCCATGGTCAGGCCGACCTGCTGCGGGGCGTCGATGCCCAGCAGGCTGAGGATGAAGCCGGCCTGTACCGGCACGATAAACAGGCTGGCACCGGCCAGCAGCGCCAGCAGGTACAGCGGCGCCAAGGCGCGCCACGCAAGGCCGGTTGCATCGCGCTGGACCTGTACCGGGGCCACGGGCTCCCACAGCAGCCTTGCCATCAACGGCAGGAACACCAGCCCCACCGCGTACAGGGCAAACGGCGCGCGCCAGTTGTCTTGCCCCAGGTGACCGCCCAGGCCCATGAACAGCGCCGCCGACAGCGAGGTGGCGACCATTTGCAGGGCGAACAGGCGCTCGCGGCGGGCGCCGCTGTAGTAGTCGCCCATCAGCGTGGTGCAGCCGGTCATGATCGCCGCCTCGGCCAGGCCGATGCCGGCACGGCTGGCAACGATGGCCGGCAGCGACTGCAACCACAGCGGCAGCGTGCCGCACAGCGCGTACAGCGCCATGGCCCACAGCAGCAGCGGCTTGCGCCCGACCCGGTCGGCGATCACCCCGGCAAACGGCGCCAGCAGGGCTATCACCAGGGCCGGCAGCGTCAAGGCGATGGGCACCAGCACGGCGACGCCGGGTGTGTCGGTGAAATGCGCCTGCATGCGCGGCAGTACCGGGGCCAGCAGCACAGCGCCCAGCACCGGCAGGCAGCTGCCCAACAGCAACAGCAGCGACTGCGGCAGGCCTGGGTGACGATCAGCGTCCATGGGCCACCTCCAGGCTCAAGGATTGGGGTTTGTCGCGGCTGTCCGCCGCAGCCTGGGACGTCGCCTGAGCCTGCAACTGCGGTTGGCGGGGCAACAGAAAGTACGCCAGCGCGGGCAGCAGGATCAGCGCGCCCACCATGTTCCACACAAACATGAACGCCAGCAGCACGCCCATGTCAGCCTGGAACTTGATGGGAGAGAACATCCAGGTGCCCACGCCGATGGCCAGGGTGACGCCGGTGAGCATCACCACCTTGCCGGTGAACTGCAGAGCCTGGTAGTAGGCCTGGGACAGGCTGGCGCCGGCGCGCATCTGCGCCAGCACGATGCTCATCACGTACAGCGCGTAGTCCACGCCAATGCCCACGCCCAGGGCGATCACCGGCAAGGTGGCGACCTTGACGCCGATACCCAGCCACACCATCAGCGCCTCGCACAGGATCGACGTCAGCATCAGCGGCAGCACCGCACACAGCACCGCGCGCCACGAGCGAAAGGTAATCAGGCACAGCAGCACCACGGCGCCGTACACCCACCACAGCATTTCATGGCTGGCCTGCTTGACCACGATGTTGGTGGCCGCCTCGATACCGGCGCTGCCGGCCGCCAGCAGGAACTGCGCCTGGTCGCTGTCGTTGGCCTTGGCGAAGGCCTGCACGCTGTCGACCAGGCGGGTCAAGGTGTCGGCCTTGTGATCGGTGAGGTAGGCATAGACGGTCAGCAGGCTGCAATCTTCGTTGTACAGCCCGCGTGGCGCACCGGCGGTGACCATGTTCAGGGTGGCCTGGTTGTGCAGCAACTCGTACCAGCGCGGGTTGCCCTCGGACAGCCCCACCAGCACCCGACGGTTGAGCAAGGCCAGGGAGTTGGTGGAGTCCACGCCTGGCAGGCCGCGCAGCTGCCAGTCCAGGTTGTCCACCCGTTGCAAGGTGTCGTAGCTGGAACAGCCACCCGGCGACGTCTTGACCATCAGCGCAAACACATCGCTGCTGGCGCCGTAGTGCGCGGTCAGGTAGGCGTTGTCGCGGTTGTAGCGCGAGTCGGCGCGCAGCTCCGGTGCCCCGGCGTCCAGGTCGCCCACCTTGAGGTTCAGGCTGACCAGGTAACCGCCCACCGCCAGCACCGCAGCCACCGCCACGCACACGCTGGCCCAGCGGCGCTGGGTGAACAGATCCAGAAAGCGCCAGGCCGGGTGACGCACGGCGCCCGCCGCCTCGGCTTGTTCGCCGCGCAGGCTGCGCTTGGCCGCCGTGGCGCTGACGCCCACGTAGGACAACAGCACCGGCAGCAGGATCAGGTTGGTGAAGATCAACACCGCCACGCCCAGGCTGGCGATCAGTGCCAGGTCCTGGATCACCTGGATCTTGATGATCATCAGCACGGCAAAGCCCACCGCATCGCACAGCAGCGCCGTCAGCCCGGCCATGAACAGCCGCCGGAAAGTGAACCGTGCCGCCACCAGGCGGTGCATGCCGCGGCCAATGTCCTGCATGATGCCGTTCATTTTCTGCGCGCCGTGGCTCATGCCGATGGCGAACACCAGGAACGGCACCAGCACCGAGTAAGGGTCCAGCTCAAAGCCCAGCACCGGCAGCAGGCCCAGTTGCCACACCACCGCCACCAGCGAACAGCTCATCACCAGCGCCGTGCTGCGCAGGCAGCGGGTGTAGCCGTACAGCACCACGGCGGTGATGACGATGGCGGCGGCGAAGAACAGCAGGATCTGGCGCAAGCCGTCGATCAGGTCGCCCACCACCTTGGCGAAGCCGGTGATGCGAATGTCAATGCGCGGGCTTTGATACTTGCTGCGCAGCGCCTCCAGTCGCGTGGCCAGGGCGCTGTAGTCCAGGGCCTTGCCGTCAGCGGTGGTGGCCAGCAACGGCACATAGAGCATGCTCGAGTGCTGGTCGAAGGCCACCAGTTGGCCGATCTCGTTGCTGCGCTCCACATTGCGCTTGAGCGCATCGAGGCTGGCTGCGCTGCCGTCGTAGCCATCGGGAATCACCGGGCCGCCTTCCAGGCCTTCCTCGGTCACGCCCACCCAGCGCGTGGCCGGGGTCCAGAGGGATTTCATGTAGGCGCGGTCGACCCCGGGCAGCAGGTAGACCTCGTCATTGAGCTGCTGCAGGGTGTGCAGGTAGTCCTTGTCGTACACGCTGCCGCGGGTATTGATGACCGCGATGCGCACGGCATTGCCCAGCCCCGACAGCTCCTGGCGGTGGGCCAGGTAGTTGGCGATGAAGGGCTGGTCACCGGGGATCATCTTCTCGAAGCTGGCATTGAGGGTCAGGCGCGTGGCCTGCCAGCCCAGCACCACAGTGGCCAGCAGGCACAACAGCAGCACGATGCGCCGGTGGTTGAACAGTGCGCGTTCGAGCAGCGAGCCGGAGCGGCTGTCGAAATCGGCCAGGCGCCCGCCGTGCGGCGCCGCCTGGGTATTACGAGGGGCATGCATGGGCTTACTCCGCTATAGACTGGGTGGGCGCCGAACTCAGGCGCAACGGGCCGGCAAAGCCCACGCCCACCAGGGCGCCATCGCTGGCCTCGACCACCGCCGACAGCGGCGCGCCGGCCGCCAGCGGCAAGGGCACAAGGCCGGTGCCGTCCAGGCGGCCCTGCAGCACCGTGCCGGCCTGGTTGACCAGCAGCAGGCGTCGATCGCCGACCCAGGCGGCGTTGATGGACACCGGCACAGGGTTGCCGACCTCACTGAAATGCTCGCCCCTGAGGGTGAACAGATGGCCGCGCAGCCCGCCCAGCAACAGGTCGCCGTCGGCCAGCAGGGCCAGGCTGAAGTAGCTGCCGTCATAGGGGCTGGTCAGGGCCTGGAAGTGCTGGCCACCGTCGCCGGAATGCAGCACCAGGCCCTGCTCGCCGGCAATCCACAGATCACTGCCGCGCTGGGCGACGGCGTACAGGTGCAGGCCCTGGGGGTTGGGCAGGCGCCCGGCCCAGCTGCTCCAGGTGGCGCCGCCATCCTCGGTGTAAAGCGCCAGGCCATAGGCGCCGGTGACCAGGCCATGCCGGGCGTCAGTGAAGCTGGCCGCCAGCAATGGCTTGTCGGCGCCGTCGGCCACCAGCCGCTGCGCCGCCGCCAGCCGCTGCGGGTTGCCCGCCAACTGCGCCGCTGCCAGCTCCAGCGCGGCGCCCTTATGGCCATCGAGTTGCAACTGCCAATGCTCGCCACCGTCGGCGCTGTGCAGCACCACGCCGCCATGGCCCACGGCCCAACCTCGCTGGCCGTCGATGAATTGCACGGCCGTGAGGCTGGTGCTGACCGGCACCGGCGCCTGGCGCCAGCTGGTGCCGTTGTTGTCCGACAGCAGCACGGTGCCGCGCTCGCCCACCGCCACCAGCCGCGCCCCGGCCCGGGTCACGGCCAGCAGCACGGCGTGCAGCGCCTGGGCCGATTGCACCGCCGGCTGGGCCAGCACATCGGCCGCCTGAGCGCCCTGGCCGGCCAGCGCCAGGCACAGCGCACTGATCATGAGGGTGCGGTTCATCTCAGCGCACACCTTCGCCAGCCAAGGCATCGGGGGTGAATACCGTGTCCTTGTAGGCCTGCACCACGCGGTACTGTTCGCGCTTGCCGGCGAAGATGTCCCCGGTAAACCAGGCCCCGGACAGCAGGTCGTAGAAGCCGTTGGTCAAGGTCACCACGCCCGGCATGTCGGGCAGTACCACCGGCGTGGTCCACAGCGCCTTGGCCAGTTGGTTCTGGGCGTCGTAGCGTTCACCCAGCACGGCCGCCCAAGTGTCCTCGTCGAGGTAGTAGGTGCTGTGCGGCATCACGTGGCGCTTGCCAGGCTTGAGGGTGGCCTCCACCACCCACACCCGGTGCAGCTCCCAGCGAATGTCGGCCGGGTTCAAATGGTGCTCGCCCAGCAGGTCGGTGGGGTTGGCGGCGGTGAACACTTTGTTGGAGTTGTACGGAATGTACAGCTCCTTCTTGCCCACCAGCTTCCAGTCGAAGCCGTCGATGCGGCCGTTGAACACGTACAATTCGTCAAAGCTCATCACCCCTGCGGTGGCCGGGGTGGGGGTATCGCAGCAGGCGTTGGGCAGGCGGCGTACCCGGCGCTGGCCTGGCAGGTAGGTCCAGACGCCGGCGTTGTCGGCGTTGAGGTTTTCACGGCCGGTGATGGCTTCGCCGGCCCGCAGTGGTGGGCCGTCGTTGGTCATGCGGATGGTCCAGAACACACCATCCTTCTGGCCGCCGTCAGGCAGGTACCAAGGCATTTGCAGGTCGGCCTTGGAGTCGTTGGTCAGCACATGCTTGCCATCGGCGGTGGTCAGGTACTGCGTGAACTCGGCGTGCCAGGACGCCCCGCGCCAGCGCAGCAGGTGGTTCCAGATGGCCTCGGCACCGCTTTTGGGGATGGGGAACGGAATGCCGCCCTGGGCGTTCTGCGGCATGGGGCCGGCGGCGCCGTCCACCAGGGTGCCGTTCAGGGCATTCTTGTAGGTCGCGTCGTAGACCGCTTGTGGTGCTGCAGCAGTGCGGTGCGTGGGGTAGACGTCCAAATGGTAGCTGTCGGGGTATTTCTTCAGCATGGCCAGGGTGCCCGCCGAGAGCTTGTCGGCGTATTGGCCAGCGTTCTGGGCGGTGATGGTGAACAGCGGTTTTTCCGCCGCGAACGGATCGCTGCGCTTGCCGCCGTCCTTGTAGGCCGGGTCGGTCTGGGTCAAGCCGCCGTTCCAGGCCGGGATGCTGTTGTCGGCGTTACCGGCGCGGGTGGCGCCCAGGGGTGTGAGGGTGGTTTTCAGGGTATCGGCTTCGCTGGCCGGGACGGCGGCCATGACGCCGTGGGCCAGCAACAGCGATGACGCCAGGGCAGTGAGCAGCAAGGTGACGGTTTTCATCGACTGATCCTCGGTTCAGAAAGTACGGCTGACGCTGAAGGCCACGAAATCACGGTCCTTGAGCGACTGTTCGAAGGTGTAGTTGTTGTTTTCATCGAGAAAGGTATTGGCCGGCCCGTAGTAGTGGGTGTAGGTCAGGCCCAGGTTCCAGGTGTTGAGGTAGTTGCCCTTGATGCCGATGTTCATGTCGCCGCCGCGGTTGCTGCCGAACGCGGTGCCCAGGGCTTCGGAGGCGCCGTGGGTGTAGCTGATGCCCACCGGGATGCTCACGTCCATGCCGGGGAAGAACTGCCGGTACATGGGCTCGTACACCGTGCGCAGGCTCCAGGCGTCGCGGGTGGCGTTGGGGTCCACGGCGTCGGGGTTGCGGGTCACGCTCAAGGTGCGGTTCCACGCCAGCTCGCCGATGAAGCTGGACTCCATGGCCACGAAGGTGGGGCCAAAACTGGCCAGCCAGCTGAGGTTGGCGTGCAGCGTGTGGCCAGTGGCGTACAGGGCGTCGTCGGCTTCGTTGGCCAGGCTTTCGCCGGCCAGCAAGGTGCGCTGGTTGGTGGACGCCAGGGGCTGATGCCAGCGGGTGGACAACTCGCCGGCGATGTTGAACTGGGCCAGCGTGGTGGAGAAGCTTGCGCCCAGCGCCTCGATGCCTTCGGGGTACACCCAGTAGTACTCGCCCGCCTGGCCGGTGACCGGGTTGAGGTTGGCGAAGTCCGGGCGCACCAGCAACTGCGGGTTCTTGTCATGGAAGCGGATGGCGTAGACGCCGTAGTCCACGGTCTCGGTGCGCCACTTGATCTGCACGCCGCCCTGCCCCGAGTCCTTGGCGTTCTTGTTGCCGCCGCTGTAGAACGCCAACGGCTCGCCGCCGGGGATCACCGGGCTGCCGGCGAACAGGCGCTCATTGCCGCTGCCGACGCTGTCGAAGCTGGAGAAGTAGCTGCCCGCCGCTGGCAGGCGGTTGGCCTCCCACTCGAACTGGTAGTAAGCACCGACCGATACGTCCGGGGTCAGCTGGAACTGGCCGGACATCTGCCGCACCGGCCGGATCAGCTCCTTGAACTGGGTGTTGGGTACCGACAGGCCCTTGACCACGTCGGTGGGTGCCATGCCGCCGGCGATGCCGTTCATGCCGTAGAACAGGCTTTCGCCCCACTGCATGGCGTACTGGCCGATGCGGCCCGACACGGGCATATCGCCCCAGTCGGCCTTGCCGTAAATGAAGGCGTCGAGGATCTCGCCCTCGCGGCCGTGCAGCTTGCGGGTCTTGTCGGTGAAGTGGTCGTAGTCCACCGAGGTGCTGTTGTTGGTGTCCGGCGAGTTGTTGTCGTTGCGCTTGTTGTAGACGTCGTCGTACCAGGCGGCGCCGCTGATCCGGGCGCCGACGTTCTGGTAGCTGATGTCGAATTCGGACAGCAGGTCCAGGCGATCGGAGATCATGCCGCCGCTGAAGTTGCGGTCGCCATCGTCGCCGTTGACCGCCGTGGTGCCGGTAGTGAGCTGGTCGCTGCGGCCCTCGGTGCGCCAGGCGGCGCTGTACTTGAGGGTGTTGTCCCAACGGGTGCGGATATCCGGGTTGCCGCTGTCGAATTCAAATGCCTGGGCCACCGGCAGACCGGTGACGAATGCCGCCAGGGCCAGCACCAGGGGATTGCGTGCAAAATGGGGGCGCAGGTGTACCTTTGCCCGATAGCTGTTCACCATCGAAGAACCCTCTTTATTGTTTTTATCCGCAGGTTTTCTTGCCTGCCAGCGGCCGGGGACGGCCGTGCAAGCGTTGCAATGATCAGGGGGGTGGCGCGGGTGTGCGAATTGTCGGTTGCCAGGTCAGCGGGTCATGGTCGGGGATCATGGAGTCCTCACACTGTTTTTATTGTTGTAAGCCTGTCTGCCGTCGTGGGCAGCGGTTGGGTAGAGCTTGTCTGGAACTTGCCGGTCTGACTAATCGACTCTTCTGATGCGATGTATTTCAAACCGCGATACTTGACCGGTGCCTACTACACGGGTGGTGATGCGTGCATGCGGGTGCTGCTACAACGCGATCCATGTGTGGGACCGGGCGAAGCTCGGGAAGGGTTCGGCGCGGAAGGCGGGTTGGCGCTTCCCGAGCTTCGCCCGGTCCCACAGGGGAAGTGGGCGCTGAGCCTCAAGCCCAGCCAGACCGCGTCGCCTGCATCGCGAGCAAGCTTTGCTCCCACATCGGCCCGTGGATGTGCCACCTACCTCGTCGACCCCCAAACCGCGTCGAAACACGCACGGCGTAGGAGCCGACTTTAGTCGCGATGCAGGCGACGCGGTTGCAAGACAGTTTCGGCTACAGCGGGGTATCCAGCAGCCAGACATCCCCCTGCTCGTCCACATGCAAAGCCAGAGGCTGCAATGACTGCCCCAGGCAAGGCCCCAGCACGCACAAGCCGTTGTCGGGCCGGAACTGCGCGCCGTGGGCGAAGCAGACGATGCGCTGGCCATCAGCGGCCATGAATCGGTCCTTGCGGTAATGCATGGGCACCTCAAGGTGCGGGCAGCGGTTGCGCCAGGCCCGCAGCTGGCCCTGCCAGCGCACCAGCAACAGGGTGTCGCGACCCAGGCCGAACGGATCAAACCCGAGCGCACTGCCCTCGCCCACCGCCTGGGCCGGGCATAAATAAACACCCTGCACCGCGTCAGATCGGCTCGGCAGTGAGCTTGAGCATCTGCTTGGTCAGGCCGATGCGATCGAACGTCGGGTCCTGGGCCATTTCCCGCTCGCCGGCCAGGATCGATTTTTCGCTGATGAACTTGCAGCGCTCGAAGCGTCGCGCCATGAAGCGCTGCAGTTTTTCCTCCAGGCTGCCCTGCCCGACCAACTCCAGGCTCAGCACCAGCGCATCCTCGATAGCCATGCCCGCACCCTGCCCCAGGTGCGGGGTGGTGGCGTGCGCCGCATCGCCGATCAGCAACACCCGGCCCTTGAACCACGGCTCGTCGACGAACACCACCTCCATGGGTTTGTACACCACCTGGGCGTTGTCGGTGATCTGCTCGCGCAGGTCGCCGATCAGGCCACCGATGCGGCCGATACGCTCGCGCATCAGGCCGGCCAGTTGCTCGGTCTGATACCACGGGTTGTGCGGCTCATGAGAGGTGGAAAACATGTACATCAGCTCGTCCGAAAGCGGCACCAGGCCTGCGTTGCCGTCTGCGCCCATGAAGCTGGCCAGGTGGTCGATGGACGGATCACGCTTGAAGTTGTAGCGCCACACCGCCTGGCCCGTGAAGCGCGGCGTGTATTGTTCGCCAAACAGCAGGCCACGCACTTTCGAGTAGACGCCGTCGGCGCCCACCACCAGTTCGTAACGTCCCTGGGTGCCGTCGGTGAAGCTAACCTGCACGCCCTCAGCGTCCTGTTCGAAGGCCTCTACACTCAGGCCCAGGCGCACGGTGGCGCCCAGTTCGATGGCCGTCTCGCTCAATACCTTGTGCAAGGCCAGGCGGGAGATGCCGACATTGGCCGGGTATTGCTCACCGGCCAGGCGCTGGCCGGGGATGCGCGCCAGGGGCGTGCCCTGCAGGTCGTAGATACCCACGTCCTCGAAGCTATAGGCGGCATCCAGGTAGCGGTCCAGCACGCCCAGGCGCGCCATTTCCCGCACCACATTGCTCTGCTGGATGATGCCCACCCCGTACACCGTCCAGTCGGATTTGATCTCCACCAGGTCCACTGCAATGCCCTGACGGCGCAGGGCAATGGCCGCGCACAGGCCACCGATGCCGCCACCTACCACCAGGATTTTATTGACTTCGCTCATTCGGGCTACCTTGTTTTTGTTGTACCTGCGGCGAAGATAGGGATGAAACGAAGCGTTGACTAATGGTGTATCGGCATGGAAAGTATTTTGAAAATAAATACAACATGAGCCTGCTCCCATGCGTTTCAACCACCTGGACCTCAACCTGCTGGTCGCCCTGGACGTGCTGCTCGAAGAGCAGAACATCACCCGCGCCGCCGTGCGCCTGCACATGACCCAGTCGGCGCTGAGCGGCATCCTGCGACGCCTGCGTTCCTATTTCGAAGATGACCTGTTGGTGCAGGTCGGCCGCACCATGGCGCCCACGCTGCTGGGCAAGGACCTGCAGACGCCGGTGCGCGAAGTGCTGCTGCGCATCCAGACGTCCATCGCCGCGCGGCCGGTGTTCGACGTGGCACAAAGCAAGCGCCACTTCCGCATCATGGCGTCCGACTACCTGATCAATGTGCTGTTTGCCGAGGTGATCCGCCGGGTCAACGCCGAGGCACCCAACGTCACGTTCGAATTGGTGAGCCCCAGCGAGTCGGCGCGCGAGATGCTCACGCGCGGCGAGATCGACCTGATGATCGCGCCCGAGCAACACATCGTCGCCGACCATCCCTCGCAACTGCTGTTCGAGGAGCAGCACGTGTGCGTGGTGTGGGAAGGCAATACCCTGGTCCGCGATCCCTTCACGCTGGAGAACTACCTGGAACTGGGCCACGTGGCCGCCGCCTTTGGCCGCAGTCGCACACCGGCCGTGGAAGAGTGGTTCATGAACCAGTACGGCTGTAAACGCCGCCTGGAGATCACCACCCATGACTTCAACACCCTGCCCCACCTGCTGATCGGTTCCAACCGCGTCGCGACCATGCACAGCCGCCTGGCGTCGCTGTACGCCAAATTGCTGCCCTTGCGCCTGCTGCCACCGCCGGTGCAATTGCCGGTGATGCGCGAGCACATGGGCTGGCACCGCAGCCTGGACAGTGACGCCATGCTGGCCTGGTTGCGCAGCAAACTGCTGGACGCCGTGCAGAGTATCGAGCCCCCCGTATTGTCCTGACCCCTGCGCATGCTGATGCGCCACGCCGCGCGACCTATTGCGAAACGTGATGGCTGGCATCCGAACACGCAATTTGTCGATGCCCATCAGGCGTGCGAGTTTCCACCGCAGGCGCCGCCCCGCCGCACTGATCCAGCGCCCGGGGCCGCCCTACTCTGGAATCGAGAAAAGGACAATAACAATATGTTCCGTTACTTCCCCACCAACTACGTCTGGAACCTGTCGGTCGACCTGGCCATCGAGATGGGTGCCCGCATCGGCGAGATCGAAGCGATGTGCGCGCCGCTGCAGGAAAGCGCCAAACAGCCCGACGCCGCCGGCACCCAGGCCTTCCGTGAAACCTGGGCGAAGATGGCCGACAAGCTGTGCGCCCTGGCCGCCGAGGATGAGGCCCGTGGCCGCCTGCTGTCGGCCGGTGAAAAATACAACCGCGCCGCCACCTACTACATCACCTGCGAGCGCTTGCAGGCCCACGGGGCGCCTGCCCGCGAGGCGTTGTACCAGCGCTTTCTGGACACTTTCGAGCGCGGCTTCACCTTGTCTGCGGAAAACTGCGAGCGCGTGGAGATCCCGTACGAGGGCACCCACCTGGCTGGCCTGTACACCCGCGCCGAAGGCGTCACCGGCCCTGCTCCGCTGCTGGTGCAGGTGAACGGCCTGGACTCCACCAAAGAAATGAAATACCGCGTGGGCCTGCCGGCGTGGCTGGCCAAGCGCGGCATCTCTTCACTGGTCATCGACCAGCCGGGTACCGGTGAAGCGCTGCGCCTGCACGGCCTTCACGCCCGCTACGACAGCGAGCACTGGGCCAGCCGCGTGGTCGACTGGCTGGAAACCCGCCCCGAGGTGGACCCCAAGCGCATCGGCCTTGAGGGTGTTTCACTGGGCGGCTACTACTGCCCGCGCGCCGTGGCCTTCGAACCGCGCTTCGCCTGCGGCGTGGTGTGGGGTGCCAACCACGATTGGCGCGAGGTGCAAAAGCGCCGCCTGGCCAACGAGGGCAACCTGCCGGTGCCGCACTATTGGGCGCACGTGCGTTGGGTATGGGGCGCCAAGGACATGGACGAGTTCTTCACCATCGCCGAAAACGTCCACCTGGACGGCATCCTCGATCGCATCAAGGTGCCGTTCCTGGTCACCCACGGCGAGAAGGACAGCCAGATCCCGCTCAAATGGGCCGAGCGCACCTATGAGCAGCTGGTCAACAGCCCGAAACGCGAGCTGAAGATTTTCACCGAGCGTGAGGGCGGCGTGCAGCACTCCAGCTTCGACAACAGCATCAACGCCGGTCACTACATCGCCGACTGGATCAGCGAAACCCTGGGTGGCCATACGGCCTGACTGCGCATTGGAGAACCTGCTCATGAACATTATTGGCCCGGATTACCTGGTATTTGGCGTGGACGACGTGACCGCGTGCGTCCAGTATTTGATCGATTACGGCCTGACCCCGGTGGACGTCGATGCTACGGGTGGCTACCTGGAAGCGCTGGATGGCACGGGCATCGTGATTCGCCACCGCGGCGACGCGCGCCTGCCTGCCCCACTGGAGACCGGCACCACCTTGCGTGAAACCGTGTATGGCGTGGCGGATGAAGCCGCCCTGCACGCCATCGAAACCGAATTGAGCAAAGACCGTCACGTCAGCCGTGGCGAGGATGGCGTACTGCGCGCCGTCGACGACATGGGCTTTGCCCTGGGATTTCGCATCACCCAACGCCGCGAGCTGAGCCTGGCCGGCGAGGTCAGCAACGCCCCCGGCTCCGCCACCCTGCGTGCGATCAACAGCCTGGGCGCCAGCAACGACATGCCGGCGCGGCCGCGCAGCTTGTCCCATGTGGTGTGCTTTGTGCCTGACGCAGACAAGGCCGAAGCCTTCTATGTCCGTCTGGGATTCGTGTGCACCGACCGTTTCATCGGTACCGGCCCTTTCCTGCGCCCGGCCGGTACCCAGGACCATCACACGCTGTTCTTCATTCAGACCCCTGGGTTCATGAAAGGCATCGAGCACTTCACCTTCCACATGGCGGGGCCGACCGAAGTCATGGTCGCGGGCAGCCGGTTCGTGGAAAAGGGTTACCAGTCCTTCTGGGGCCCGGGGCGCCATCAGCTGGGCTCCAACTGGTTCTGGTACTTCAACAGCCCGTTGGGGTGCCACGTGGAATACGACGCCGACATGGACCTGCACGATGACACCTGGCAGGCGCGCAGCGAACTGTCGAGCGCTGATACGTCGCAGTACTTCCTGTTCCGGCACACCGAGAAGTGGATGCCGGGGGGCAAGCCGGAGTAGCCCTTGCCTCGCGTCGTCTGCATCGCGGCCAAGGCCGGCTCCTACACCGTCCGTGGTAGGAGCCGGCCTTGGCCGCGATGCAGGCACCGCTATCGACAACCCGTAGCAGCAACTGTCTTGTGGGAACTGCCGAAGGCTGCGTCACAGGCGGCGCGGTGAGTCAGCCACTACGCAGCGTTTGCTGGCGTAACGGCTGTAGCCGCTGCCGCCAGGCTGCGCTGGCCCGTGTGAATTCTGAAAATCTTCAGCGAGGCTCAGGGCCAGCGCAGCCTATCGGCAGCGGCTACGCGATTGCGCTGGTGCGGGATGGTGTCAGGCACCGCTATCGACAACCCGTAGCAGCAACTGTCTTGTGGGAACTGCCGAAAGCTGCGTCACAAGCGGCGCGGTGAGTCAGCCACTGCGCAGCGTTTGCTGGCGTAACGGCTGTAGCCGCTGCCGCCAGGCTGCGCTGGCCCGTGTGAATTCTGAAAATCTTCAGCGAGGCTCAGGGCCAGCGCAGCCTATCGGCAGCGGCTACGCGACTGCGCTAGTGCGGGATGGTGTCTGGACAAGTAGCGGTGCCTGCATCGCGACCAAGGTCGGCTCCTACGCCGATCGTGGTAGGAGCCGGCCTTGGCCGCGATGTGAACGACGCCGTTCTGTAGCAGCAACTGTCTTGTGGGAGCTGCCGAAGGCTGCGTCACAAGCGGCGCGGTGAGTCAGCCACTACGCAGCGTTTGCTGGCGTAACTGCTGTAGCCGCTGCCGCCAGGCTGCGCTGGCCCGTGTGAACCCTGAAAATCTTCAGCGAGGCTCAGGGCCAGCGCAGCCTATCGGCAGCGGCTACGCGATTGCGCTGGTGCGGGATGGTGTCAGGACAAGTAGCGGTGCCTGCATCGCGACCAAGGTCGGCTCCTACGCCGATCGTGGTAGGAGCCGGCCTTGGCCGCGATGCAGGCGATGCGGTTTTTCTGGACTGCGGCGTCGCTGCCATCGCGAGCAAGCTTTGCCACAGTGCCAAGGCTCACATCGTTGTTGGCATTGGCATTGTGGGAGCGGGCTCTGCCCGCGAAGAAAGCACCGCGGTATTCCAGATACTTCGCGGTGTTCTTTTCGCGGGTAGAACCCGCTCCCACAGGTTGCTCAACACCATAGAATCTCCCACAGTGGTGCGGCTCACATCGGTGTTTGCCACATCACCGTGGGACCGGGCTCAGTTCAAGGTGACTCGGGTGACTGAATGTTTGCCCGAAACCATAGAATCTCCCACAGGACTGCTACAGCACGCCCATCAGCGTCCACACGCGGCGGGCCTCGGCGTCGGCGCTGATCAGTTCGGACAGCAACTCATTGAGCGGTTTGTTTCCCCACTCCACTGCCCGCTTGATCAGGTAAGGCACCGGGCTGTGGGGCTCGGTGCGCGCCAGGTAATCGGCGATCACGGTGAGCTGTCGGTAGGCATCTTCGCGGTTGACCGGCACCCCCGTTGGCACGGTGGCCGGTACGGCAATCACGGTTTCTTCAATCACCTCAGGCTCGATCACGGCAGACGGGTGCATGGCAACGAACTCCTTGAGCACGGCCATGTAGGCCTTGATGATCTCCCGCAGGGGCGCCACGGTGGGCGCCAGGATGTCCAGCCAGGTGTCGCTCCACTGCTCCAGGCGCAGCAGCCATTGCTGGCTGTGCTCCAGGTGCTGCAGGCTGTCGCGCCAGGTGGCGGGCGGCAGCTGACGCACACGCTCCATCAGTTTTTTGCGCTGCAGTGCGGCCTCTTCGGCGCGGGCCTTGGCGGCCTTGGTGTCGTTGGCCTGCACCAGGTGCTGTTGTACCTGTTGCCAGGCGTGCAGGCTGGGGGCATCGCTGTCGGCGTACAGCGGTACCTGCACCAGCAGCACTTCGGCATAACGGCGCACCAGCCAGTCCAGCGGCGTGACCCGCCAGGACTGGTCGCCTTCCTCGGGCTGCGGGTGCAGGTCATGGGGGTAGCGCTCGCACAGGCTGCACACCAAGGCCAGCGCCGCCTCCAGCCCCGGCAAGCCTTGGCGGTGCAGCCAGGCTTCGCCCAGCCAGGCGCTGACCATCAGATCTTTGGCGCGCTCAGTCAGCAGGCGGCTGGCCAGGGTCTCGACGGCGCTCCAGTCCGCCTGTTTGAGGGTGGCCTGCCACACGCCGGTGGGCAGGCTGTCGTCGTCGGCGCGGCGCAGTTCGCGCAGGCGGTCATAGTCTGCGTCGTAACGCAGGCTGGCGCCGCACGGCTGGGGGCCGGGGATGGGCGCCAGCAGGTCATCGTCCGGCGCCAGCGCCAGGGTTGCGGGGGTCATGGGGTGGCCTCGTTGCTGGCCAGCGGCGCCGGCAGGTTCAGGGTGGCATAGGGCGATGGCGGCGCGCGCCACGGCAGCGGCTGGATCGACAGCGGCAGCTTGGTGCCCTGGCTCATCAATGACAGGCGCACGTACAGCCGAGCCAGGTTTTCAGTGGTGGCCGGGTTATGCACCGGCAGTTGCAGGCTGAGGGGGAAGTCGGTGAAGTCCAGGTTGGGTTGGCGCTGGGCAGCATCATGGCTGCGCATCAGACGCAGCAGCGCCCAGGGGCCTTCGTACTCCCAACCGGCCTGCAGGTCGTTGACCGCAAGGCTGGGCTGCGACGGGTCGCTGACCGGGCGCTGGGTGCTGTTCTTGGCCCAGCGCAGGGTCAGGCGCAGTGGGTCGCCCACGTTCCAGCGCAGGGCCGGCTGATCGGCCGCGGGGTAAATCACCTGCTGGTTGCCGCTGTTCAGCCCCCAGGCGATGACCTGGTCGGCACCGCGCTCCTGATCACGGTCGGTGCGCCAGCGCACGTCCAGGTCGACACCGGTCAGGCCACTCTTGTCGCGCAGCAACATGGCCCCCAGCCACGGCCGCAACTGCTGCAAACGCGCCAGGAAATCCTGGGCACTGCTGCGCGCCAACGGGTCAGCCATGGCCAGCCCGGCCTGGGCATCGGCCAGGTTGGCGTCGATCAGTGCCAGCAAGTGCTGCACCCGCGCAGGGTCGGCGTCGTTGGCCTGGGTGCCGGGGGCAAAGGGGAAACGACCCGCCAGGTACTGGTTGAAGTAATCGGCCAGGGCCGCCCATGCCGTGGACGCACGCTGCACCTGCAACTGACGGCAGCGGTTGAGCGCCTGTTGCTGCAGGCCCTGGGCCAGGCGGCTGAGCTCGCCAAAACCGCGTGGCACATTGGCCGAAGTCAGTATCTGCAGGCAACTGCCGGTGTCCATGTCATTGAAGTCACGGGCCACCAGCTGCTCCACCAGGGCCGGGGAGCTGGCCGGGTTCTGCTCCTTGTATTTGCGCGATTCGTCCTGCAGTTCGGCCAGGCGCCGCATCTGGTCAGCGTCGGCGGCCGACAGCCCCTGGGTTTGCAATTTGAGCCAGGCCACGGCCGGGGCACGACGCTCGGCGATGTCGGTGATAGCGGAGAACTGCTGCCCCAGGTCCTGCTTCAGGCTTTGCACATCGGTGGCGCGGAACAGGCGCAGGCCCAGGTTTTTGCTACCGTCCCAACTGGCCACATCGACCCGGCCACGGAACAGCGGCTGGGCATCGATCTCGCGCAACGCGGCACCAATGTCGGCCAGCGCCCGGTCGTTGAGGTGGTTGCGCAACAGCGTCGCCAGTTCCGGGTGCTGCACGTCGGCGAAGGCGTTGTACAGCAGCATGGCCTGGTCGGTGGACAGGTTGAAGCTGTCGTTGTCCAGGCTGGCGACCGCGCCGCTGGGCGCCTGCAAACTGGCCAGCATGGCCTGGGCCGCGGCGCTCTGGGCGGCCTTGAGCAAGGGCGTGCGGTAGTTGGCCGGGATCTGCGGCAACTGCTGGTCGGCGTAGGTCTTGTAGCTGTTGAAATAGCTCAGGGCGCGATTAAGACCATCGGTGTCGATGCTGTCGATTTCGAAGGCCGTGGCGTCGTTGGCGCGCAGGGCCATGGCGACGAAGTCGCGCTTGAACAGCGTGTCGATCGCGGTATTCAGCGCGCTGACGCTACCCTGCAAGGCCAACTGACTGTTGCCCTGCTGCATCAGCAGCTTGTCGCCCGAGCCGTCGCGGGCAATCCACTGATCGCGGAAGCGCTGCTGCAAGCTGGCGGCCTGGCTGTCGAGGGTGTCGGACACCGTGGCGCCGAGCATCACGTTGTCGTGCACCTTGGCCAGCAGCGCCTGGTAGCCGCTGACCAGTTCCCCCGGCGCGCCATGGGACCAGGCGGCGTTGGTGGCGTCGACACGGTTCTGCAAGGTGTCGATCAACGCATCGATGTCTTCCAGGTCCGACAGCGTACCTTCGTTGCCCGCCTGCAAACGCGCCAGATGCAGCTTCAGGTAGCCTGCGGGGCGCACGAAGTTATCGGCCAGGAAGTACTGGTCCAGCCACGCCTGCATCAGTTCCTGCAGGTGTTGCGACACCACCGGGCGCTGCGCGGCCAGGTCCAGGGGCTTGAGGGTTTCGTGTTCGCCGTCCAGCAGCACACGGTTGTACAGCGGCGCCAGGCGCAGGGTGGTGACGTTGAAGTTCTGCCCCAGCGCGCTGTTGCTCAGTTGCACCAGCTCGTCCAAGGGCGTCTTGCTGTTGGCCAGCGCCTCGGTGAGCAGGTGGTTGTGCTCCTGCAATTGCACCGCACGGTTGATCAGGTCGCGCGCCCGCACGTAAGTCGCCCAGCGTGCGGGATCATCGCCCTCCACGTCGTCGCTGTTGCGCCGCCCCGAGGCGCTGATCGCCAGCAAGGCCTGCAGGTCGCGGTTCATCATGTGGTACAGCGGCTCCAGCCAGTAACGATTGGCTGCCGTCTTCAGGGCCAGGTCCAGCTGCTCGTCGCGGTCGGAGAACCACGACGCCGGCAGGAACACCGAGCTGTAGTGCCAGCGCGGGGAGTTTTCCAGCAGGTACCACAGGCTGTCGGCGTTTTCCCGGGCCTGCTCCTGCAAGTGACTGTCATCGGTGTAGGCCACGTAATCTTTCTGCAAATCGCGGGTCAGGCGCGAGAGCTCTTCGGCATCCAGACGCGCCTCGCGCCAGGTCCACAGCATGGCCACGGCCCAGACCACGCCCAGTACCACCGCCCCCACCGCCACCGCGCGTTGCCAGCGTTGGCGCAGGCGCAACAGCCGGGGGATGACCATGGCCAGCCCGCGCTCGGCCACCACCCGCTGTTGCCACAGGGTGCGGGCGAACACCCGCTGCTGCGCGGGTTCCACATGGCTCAGCGGTTCCAGGCCCGGCTCCAGCGCATGGCTGGCGGTGAAGTACAGGCCGCGAAAATTGGGCGCCTCGCCCTGGGCGTTGCCGTGGAACACCGGGTCCAGCACCGCCTGTAGATTGAAGCGGGCCTTCGCCAGGTGCTCGGGCAAGCCATACAGTTCACTGTCGAGTTGGCCATGCAAGGTGCCCAGTTCAACGATGGCCAGGGACAGGGCCTGGCAGATGCTGTCCAGCGCCTGCCCCGCCTGGGCGCTTTGCCACAGGGATTGACCCGGGTGCGGCGATGACCAGCCCAGGCTGCGCTCGCGGCCCTTGGGCGGCAGCGCGCCGATCAGCGCCTGGCCGCCGGGCAGGTCTTCAAGGCCGGTCACCAGCACATACACCGGCAGGCTCAGGCCCAGGCGTTGCTGAATGTCGATGAAGCGCTTGCGCGCCGCCTGGCCCAAGGCAGCGGCGGCGGCCTCATCGAACAGCGTCGGCGCCGGTACGCTCCAGAGGATGCCATCCAGCGGCCGCCGCGCGCGCAGGCGCACCAGCAAGCCCAGCAGCCGCCACCAGGCGCCGCTGTGCAAGCGCATGCCCTGGGGCGGCAGGAACAGCGCCTGGGGCACCACCAGCACTGCGCCATCGGCGTCGGCCCACCAACGGCCGAACCAGCCGGGGTGCTCCGAAGGTTGCAGTTGCCAGTCACGGCACAGCTGTGCGCCCTGCCCCTCGTCGCCCAGCATCAACAACCACGGCGATTGGTAGCGATCGCTGACGCCTTGCTCGTGCTCCATCTGCCGCACGGCCGAATAGAAACTGCGCAGCGCCGTACCGCCCTGGCTGCGCAGCCACCACAGCAAGCCCGCCGCCAGCACGATCAGCACCAGCGCCACGATGAGGAACAGCCACAGTCCGTTCATGCGCCGTCTCCGCTCTGGGCATGCAGGCTGACCAGGCGCAGCGCCGGTTCCAGCGACTGGCCAATGTCATGCCAAAACCAGTGCCCCATCACCAGCAGCACGAACAGCCCGGCCAGGATGGTGAGGCCCAGGCGCAGGCCGTCGGGCAGTGACTGGCGCAGCGGCAACTGCGCCGGTGGCGTGCGCGTGGGGCGCTCCAGGCGCTCGCTGGCGGCCTGCAGGTCCGGATCGCGGTCGTAGACCAGGGCGAACAGGGCGTGGCGCCATTTTTCGTGCAGGGCTTCACCGCCGCTGCCACGCAGGCGGCCCTTGAAGCCCAGGATCAGGCACTGCAGGTAGACGTTGGCCAGGTCGCGGCTGTGGGGGCTGCGCTGGTCCAGCAGTTTCTTGATCGCCAGGGGCACCCGCTCGCCGGCCTGACGGGTGTTGTACAGGCTGGCCTCCAGCGGCGCCTGTTGCCAGGCAAGCTGCCCAGGCCAGGGGGTGAATACCAGGGTTTCGTCCAGCAGCGCCACAAAGGCGTAGACCATGGCCTTGGCCTGGCCGCCGTTGGCGTCGCCGACACTGGCAAAAGCGCTGCGCCACAGGCGTCGGGTCAGGCGCGAGGTGATGTCCAGCACCTTGTCCACCAGCGGCGCGGGGTCGTCCACGGCCTTGTCCAACTCTTGCCACTCTGCCTGCCACTGCAGCCAGGCCTGACGGAATGCCTGGGTCAGCGGCGCCTGACGTTCATCGTCGAACAGGGCTTGCAACATGAACGGCTCCTTGAAGGTTTACGCATCGACTTCCGAGTTGGCGATGAACAACACGATTTGCCACGGGCTGGCGCCACTGGCGCTGGCCGCGGCGACAATGCTCAGCGGCTGGGCAGGGTCGAACCAGGGCGCCGTGGCCTGCACCACGAACAGCCGCGTGTCTTCGCCCACGCTGTAGCCGATTTGCTCCTGGCGGCCCATGGCCTGATGCGCCAGGCCGCTCATGCGCTGGCGCGCCAGCACCGGCACGTGGCCCTGGCTGGCGATGATGGCCCGCGACAGCCACTCCCCGGCGGCCTGGTCACTGGCGCCGGGCGGCATGCGCAGGCCGATCACCAGGCGCTGGCGGCTGTCGGCGTCGGGCAGTTGCAGGCTGTACACCTGCTCTTGCTTGTCGAACGGCAGGCAGCGATAACCGGCGCGGATCAACTCCAGGGTGCGCGACAACCAGTCCAGCAGTTCGTCATAGCTGTGCTGCAGGTCGAGAAAGTCCAGCGGCGCGAACGCCGGCACGCCGGCCAGCGGGTCCAGCACCGACCAGGCCCCGGCCACCCCCAGCAACAGGCCGTGCAGGGCCAGCGGCGTGGCCGTGCCGCTGGCCAGCAGGCCTTCCACCTCGGGCAGGCGCACCCACAGCGCTTCCAGCTGACGGCGGATTTCGGCGGCGTCGTCAAAGCGCCCGGCCTGCTGGTTCTGGCGCAGGCGCCCGGCCAGGAACAGGGCCTTTTCCCGCACCCGCGCGCACAGCTGGCTGACCCTGCGCCCCAGCGGCGAATCGCGCTCGATCACGGGCGTGGGCGGCAGGTAGTTGCGCAGGATGAATCCGCCGCCCTCACGACTGACGCGCAACAGCGGTAGGCACACATTGTCGGCGCGGGTACGTTCGGTGCACAGGCGCAAGTTGGGCCGCCACACGGTGATGGGTTCCGGATAGAGCCCGCTGGCCAGATCCGGCACCGCCGGCCCCACCACCGAGTTCATGCGCCCCTGCAACGGCAGCAATTGCCCGCCGCGGGCCAACGGCGTCACCGCCAGATAAACCATGGCGGTGGCGTCGCTGCTGGCGGCGATGGCCTCGCTGACGTCCAGTTCCAGCACCGGCCCCTCACCCGCCACGTGGCTTACGCTCAACCCGTCGGGCAAGGTCGCCTCAAGCGCCAGCAATCGCACCTGCCCGGTACTCAGCGCCGAGGGGTCCACCGTCAGGCGGCGCACGCCCCAGAACCAGGGGTTGGCGGCAGCGGCCAATTGCGCCGCCAGCACCTCGGCGCGCAAGCCCTGCAACTGGAAATGCTGGGGCAGCAACTGCATGCCCTCCGACCAGCACACTGCGTCCGGTAGCCCCGTCATGCGAAATCCTTTCGTGGTTGTCTGTGGTCAGGTGATCGATCGCCGGCGCCGGGCAGCTCAGCCGTCCTTGCCCTTGAGCAGGTTCATGTCCCGGCTGTCGAATTTCAGCCAGGCCGAACGCTGTTCGTATAACCTCAGCCGATGGGGCCCCGGGTTGGCGTAATCGGCGAACACCAGCAGCCCCACGGCCTTCTCCCCGCCCAAGGGGAAGTCGTGGTTGTCCAGCAGTTGCCCGGGCACCAGCTCCAGGCTCCACACACTCAATTGATCACGGTAGTCGCGCTGCAATTGCTCGCGCTGATCGAACCACTGGCGCGCGGTGATCCCGGACAGTTGCTTGAGCAGGTCGGGGTCTTTGATGGCGACGAAGTCCACGGCGATGGGCGCATCGTTGTTGGCCTTGGGGGCCACGTCCAGGGTCAGGCGGTCGACGCCTACGCGCGGGCCGTACCAGGAACAGCCGCCCAGGCAGGCAACTGCCAGCAGCAAACCGAGAATTTTCGTCCTGAAATTGAAATCTTTGCGCTTCATGGCAGTCCAATAAAAGTTTGCCCTTGCGTTTTTATAGACCTGTTCTAGGTTAATTGGTAGTTCGTCCAGCAGTCGAATCTGATAATCGATTAGAGACATGACAGCGACCTGCCGTACGAGCCGTCATGCCTGTTTTTCAGCAATGGATTGCGATGAACGGGCCCTCTCCGGTGCATTGCGTCCGCCTACCGCCGGGAGATAAAACAGCATGGCCCAAAGCACCCAACACAAACTGGACCGCGTGCGACCGCCGCGTGTGCAGATCACCTACGACGTCGAAATCGGCGACGCCATCGAGAAGAAGGAACTGCCGCTGGTGGTGGGCATCCTCTCGGACCTGGCGGGCAAATCGCTGAAGGATCAAGGCAAGCTGGGCGAGCGCCGCTTCGTCGAGATCGACCGCGACAACTTCAACGACGTCATGGCCTCCATCGCCCCGCGGGCGACGCTGCAGGTCAAGAACACCCTGGCCAAGGACGACAGCCAGATCAACGTCGAGCTCAACTTCAACCACATCGACAGCTTCTCCCCCGTGGAACTGGTGAAGCAGGTGGCGCCGCTGAACAAGTTGCTGGTGGCGCGCAATCGCTTGCGTGACCTGCTGACCAAGCTGGACGGCAATGACCGCCTGGACCAGCTGCTGTTCGAGATCGTCGCCAACACCGAAGGTCTGGAACAGCTCAAGGCCGCCCAGGCCGACAACGACTCGCAGATCGCCCTGGAAGCCCCCGCCGCCGACGCCCCCGACGCCGAACCCCAGGCCTGACCCCTGACCCTTTCAAGGAGGATTTGCCGTGCCCAATTCATCCGCTGCCGCAACCACCACCCAGGTTGCCGAACACCCCGCCGCTGGCGTGCTGTCGCTGCTGGACCAGATCGTCGCCGAAGGGCGCATGGCCCATGACGAGAGCCAGCAGGTCTACGCCCGCGACATGCTCGCCGAATTCGCCACCCAGGTGCTCGATGAGCGCCTGACCGTGGACAAGGGCACCGTGGCCATGATCAACGACCGCATCGCCCAGATCGATGCGCTGATCAGCGAACAGCTCAACGAGATTCTGCACCACCCCGAGCTGCAGAAACTGGAAGCCTCCTGGCGCGGCCTGCACCTGCTGGTGCAGAACACCGAGACCAGCACCCGGCTCAAGCTGCGCCTGCTCAACGTCACCCAGAAAGAGCTGCAGAACGACCTGGAAAAGGCCGTCGAATTCGACCAGAGCGCGCTGTTCAAGAAGGTCTACGAAGAAGAGTACGGCACCTTTGGCGGCCACCCCTTCAGCCTGCTGGTGGGTGACTACAGCTTCGGTCGCCACCCCCAGGACATCGGCCTGTTGGAGAAGCTGTCCAACGTCGCCGCCGCGGCCCACGCGCCGTTCATTGCCGCCGCCGACCCGCGCCTGTTCGACATGAGCAGCTTCACCGAACTGGCCGTGCCACGTGACCTGGCCAAGGTGTTCGAGAGCGCCGAATTGATCAAATGGCGCTCGTTCCGCGAAAGCGAGGACTCGCGCTACGTGTCCCTGGTGCTGCCGCACTTCCTGCTGCGCCTGCCCTACGGCCCCGACACCGTGCCGGTGGAAGGCATCAACTACGTGGAAGACGTCAACGGCAGCGACCACGGCAAATACCTGTGGGGCAATGCCGCCTGGGCCCTGGGCCAGCGCATCACCGAGGCCTTCGCCCAGTACGGCTGGTGCGCGGCCATCCGTGGCGCCGAAGGCGGTGGTGCGGTGGCAGGCCTGCCGGCGCACACCTTCCGCACCAGCTCCGGCGATATCTCGCTCAAGTGCCCCACCGAAGTGGCGATCACCGACCGCCGCGAAAAAGAGCTCAACGACCTGGGCTTCATCGCCCTGTGCCACAAGAAAAACACCGATCTGGCGGTGTTCTTCGGCGGCCAGACCACCAACAAGGCCAAGGTGTACAACACCAACGAGGCCAACGCCAACGCCCGCGTCTCGGCCATGCTGCCGTACGTGCTGGCCGCTTCGCGCTTTGCCCACTACCTGAAGGTGATCATGCGCGACAAGGTGGGCAGCTTCATGACCCGCGACAACGTGCAGACCTACCTCAACAACTGGATCGCCGACTACGTGCTGATCAACGACAACGCCCCCCAGGAGATCAAGGCCCAATACCCGCTGCGCGAAGCCCGCGTGGACGTCACCGAGGTGGCCGGCAAGCCCGGCGCCTACCGCGCCACGGTGTTTTTGCGGCCGCACTTCCAGCTTGAAGAGCTGACCGCCTCGATCCGCCTGGTCGCAAGCCTGCCGCCACCGGTCGCCGCCTGACCCTGCTGACACCCCGCCGACGTCGTCGGCGGGGCCCTACTGCCTGATCATTTTTCGGAGCCACACGCCATGGATGCAATCATTCTCGACCTGGGCGGCGACATCAAAGGCGACTGCCTGCTGGAAGGCTACAAGGACAAGATCGAGATCATGTCCTACAGCCACAACGTTGCCATGCAGGTGACCAACGACGTCAGCAACTCGGAACGCACCTCCGGCAAGCCGCACATCGGTGAGTTCACCCTGACCAAGTTCGTCGACTCGGCCACCCCCTCGCTGAACGAATTCACCTGCGCCGGCAAGCCGCTGCCCGAGGTGAAAATCACCGTGGGCCGCAACGCCGCCGAGGGCGATGGCAAGCTGTTGCCGTTCATCATCTACACCCTCAACAACGTGGTGCTTTCCAACGTCAGCGTCAGCGGCGGCACCGGCGGCAAACCGGTGGAAACCCTGTCGCTGAACTTCACCAAGATCAAATGGGAGCTCACCGCGCAGAAAGACGACGGCACCAAGGAAGGCACGGCCGCCACCACCTGGGACCTGGCCGCCAACAAACTGATCAAGGCCTGACGCCATGCCAGCACTCCCGGCAAGCCCGCAGGGCGAATTGCGCGCCCCGCTGCTCGAGCGCCTGGCCTCAAGCCCCGAAGAACGCCTGGGTGCCCTGCGCCCCGCGTTCGACCACGGGGCGCTGGTGGCCTCGATTTGCCAGGAGCTGCTGAGCCTGCTCAACACCCGCCGCAGTGAACGCGCCACCACCACGCCCAGCGTGGTGGACTACGGCATTCTCGACTGGGCGCACCTGCAGGCCCAGCGCAGCACCGACCGCAACCAACTGGCGCGCGAGATCCGCCGCGCCATCGTGCATTTCGAACCGCGGCTGCACCTGGCCGAGGTTGAACTGATCGCCCACCCCCAGCACCCGCAGCAACTGGCCGTGCGCCTGCGCGGGCAACTGCGCAATGGTCAGCAGCACTGGCCGCTGGTGCTGGTGATCGAGCAGGCCGGCGACGGCCTGGAGGTGCGGCATGAGTGACTCCATCGACGCCCAATTGCTGGACTACTACCAGCGCGAACTGACCTGGCTGCGCCACGCCGGCGCCAGCTTCGCCGAACGCTACCCCAAGGTGGCGCGGCGTTTGGAACTGTCGCCCGGTGAGTGTCCCGACCCCCACGTGGAGCGCCTGCTGGAAGGCTTCGCGCTGTTGGCCGCGCGCCTGCAACGTCGCCTGGACGACGACTACGCCGAGTTCAGCGACGCGCTGCTGGAGCAACTGTATCCCCTGGCCCTGCGCCCCCTGCCCTCGTGCGCCATCGCCCAGTTCGAGCCGGACACCAGCAAGGGCGACCTCAGCGCCGGCTACCGGCTGCCGCGCGACACGCCGCTGTTTGTCACCACCGACAAGGGCGACAGCATCCACTGGCGCACCACCGCCGAGGTGGACTTGTGGCCGCTGCGCATTGATGAACTGCTGATGCTCGACGCCGACGAAACACGCCGTCTCACGGGTGTGCCCCAGGCGCGCTCGGCCCTGCGCATCAGCCTGCGCTGCCTGGGCGAAACACGCTGGGCCGACCTGTCGCTGCGCCAGTTGCGCGTGCACCTGAGCGCTTCACCGGTGATCACCGCCCAGCTCTACGACCTGCTGGCAGCGCACTGTGTGAAGGTCTTCAGCGCCACGCCGGACGGCACGCTGGTGGCCCATGACGGCCTGCCAGGCATCGTCGGCTTTGCCGACCAGCAGGCGCTGCTGCCTGAAGAAGACGGCGTGCACCCAGCCCTGCGCCTGCTGGCCGAATACTTCAGCTTCCCCGACAAATTCCACTTCTTCGACCTGCCCCTGCGCGCGGCGGCCGAAGACACCCAGCACCTGGACCTGTACCTGGTGTTCGACCAGGCCCCCGCCAGCCGCCTGCGCTTGCAACCCAGCGACGTGCAACTGGGCTGCGCGCCGGTCATCAACCTGTTCCCGCGCACCTCCGAGCCGCTGCGCGTGGACGGCACCCGCAGCGAATACCGCCTGGTCGCCGACAGCCACCGCGAGAGCAGCGTGGAGATCCACAGCATCCGCGCCCTGCGCGCCAGCCGCGATATGCGCGCCGAACTGATCGCGCCCTACTACGGCACCCAGCACAGCCAGCAGCCGGGCAAGCGCTACTGGCACGCCCGCCGGGTGCACGGCCTCAACCCTGGCCGCCTGGGCAGCGACCTGCTGGTCAGCCTGGTGGACAGCGGTTTCAAACCGCACCAGGACAGCGGCGAATACAGCGTCACCGGCGAGCTGTGGTGCACCAACCGCCACCTGGCGCAGCAACTGGGCGCCGGCACCGTACTGGGCTTCGAACGCCCCGGCCCGGTGGCCTGGGCGCGCCTGCGCAACCCGCCCACGCCCCAGAGCCAACCGGCGCTGGGCGGCGAATCGCGCTGGCGGCTGGTGTCGCAACTGACCCTCAATCACTTGTCCCTGGTGGAAGGCCCCAACGCCCTGCAAGCACTGCAGGAAATGCTCGCCCTGCACGACCTGCGCGGCGAAGCCAGCGCCCAGCGACAGATCGACGGCATCCAGCGCCTGCTGTGCGAGCGCGTGGTGGCGCAGGTGGGCCGGGACGCCTGGCGCGGCTGGCGCAACGGTTTGCAGGTCAACCTGACCCTGGACCCGCAGCATTTCGCCGGCAGCAGCGCGGTGCTGTTTTCCGCCGTGCTGGCCCAGTTCTTTTCCCTTTACGCCAGCGCCAACCGCTTTGTGCGCACAGTGCTGGTGGCCGATGACAAGGAGATCAAGGCATGGGAACCCCAAGCCGGGATGCCGCTGACGCTGTAAGCCAGCGCCTGCGCGCCACCCCCCACGCCTTCGAGTTCCTGCAGGCGTTGCTGGTGCTGGAACAGGAACAACCCCAGGCCGAAGCCCTGGGCACTGGCACCGCGCCCCACGCCGAGGCGTTGCGCCTGCGTGGGCCGCTGACACCCTTGTTTGCGGCCAGCGAAGTGCAGCGCCTGGAGGATCAAGGCAGCGACCAGCCAGTGCTGACCACACCGATCTTTGGCTTGGGCGGGCCGGATGGGCCGTTGCCTTATGCCTATCAAGAGTGGTTGCAGCAGCGCGCGCGCCTGAAGGACGACGCCCCGGCGGCGTTCCTGGACATGTTCCAGCATCGGCTGTTGAGCCTGCTGTACCGAGTCATGCGCAAGCACCGGGTGGCCGCTGGGTTCAGCGCGCCCACCGACAGCCCAGTCCATCGGCAGCTGCGTGCCCTGACCGGCTTGCTGCCGCAGGATCTTCAGGAGCGCCAGGCGTTACCCGACGCAGCGGTGCTGGCACGTAGCGCGTTGTTCGCCGGTGGGCGGCGTTCGCTGGCAGGTTTTGCCGCCATCGTTCGCCAACACTTCGGCCTGCAGGTGGCCACGCGGGCCTACGAAGGCGCGTGGCGGGAGATCCCTCCGGCGAGCCGCAGCATCATCAAGCGCCACGGGCGCAACCTGACCCTGGGCCGTAACGCCGTGGCCGGCTCACGGGTATGGGACGAACACGCCGCCATCCGCCTGGTGTTGGGGCCGTTGAGCCGCGATCAGGCCCAGGGGTTCCTGCCCGGCGCCGAGGCCCACACGCAACTGGCCGACCTGCACGCGCTGTATTTCGGCCCGGACCTGGACTGCACCCTCGAACTGCGCGTACGCGGGCGGGTGCCGCAAATACTTGGCCAGGCGCGCCTGCGCTGGAGCGGCGGGTTGCAGCGGGTGGCCGATGACCATGAAGAGCGCCTGACCCTCCCCTTGCACGGGACACCGACATGGAACTGAGTGGCCTGATCGCCCGCCTCAACCCCGCCTGCCGCGCCGCCCTTGAGCGCGCTGCCCAACGCTGCCTGCTGCGCACCCATCACTTCGTCGAGATCGAACACCTGCTGCTGGAAATGCTCGACATCGAAGGCGGCGACCTGGCCTGCCTGTTGCCGCGTTTCGGGCTTGAGCGCGATGCCGTGGCTAGCGAAATCAATCGCTCGCTGGAGCTGTTCAAGGCCGGCAGCACCCGCACCCCGGCCTTGTCCTCGCACACCATCGGGCTGCTGGAGGATGCGGTGGTGCAGGCCAGTGTGCTGAATCTGCCGTCGATTCGCTCGGGGCTGTTGCTATTGGCGCTGTTGGAGCGTGACGAGCTTCGGGCGTTGCTGCTCAACAGTGCTTCGTCCCTGCTGCGCATTCCTCGTGAGGGGTTGCGTGATCATTGGCTGGAATGGACTGAAACGTCGCGTGAAGCGAGCGGCAAGAAAGCCGTGGCCGCCGCCGTGGAATCGCAGCTTGACCAGTACACCCAGGACCTCACCGCCGACGCCCGCAACGGTCGCATCGACCCCATTGTTGGCCGCGATGGCGAGATTCGCCAGTGCATCGACATCCTGCTGCGTCGGCGGCAGAACAACCCGATATTGGTGGGCGCGCCGGGCGTAGGCAAGACCGCGGTGGTGGAAGGCCTGGCGTTGCGCATCGCCGCCGGGGATGTGCCGCCGTCGTTGCAGGAAGTGACCTTGCGGGTGCTCGACCTTGGGTTGTTGCAGGCAGGCGCCGGCGTCAAAGGCGAGTTCGAACAGCGGCTCAAAGGCGTTATCGATGCCGTGGCCAGCGCGGAAAAGCCCATCATCCTGTTCATCGACGAAGCCCATACGCTAATCGGCGCGGGCGGCGCCGAAGGTGGCAGCGATGCCGCCAACCTGCTTAAGCCTGCCCTGGCCCGTGGCGAACTGCGCACCTTGGCGGCCACCACTTGGCTGGAATACAAAAAGTACTTCGAGAAAGACCCTGCCCTGGCCCGCCGCTTTCAACTGGTGCAAGTGGAAGAGCCGGATGAGATCACCGCTGTGGAGATGCTGCGCGGGGTGGCGACCAAGCTGGAGCAGCACCACGGTGTGCAGGTGATGGATGCGGCCATTCACGAAGCGGTAAAACTATCCCACCGCTACATCTCCGGGCGGCAGTTGCCGGACAAGGCCATCAGTGTGCTGGATACCGCATGCGCCCGCGTGGCCTTGGCGCAGCATGATGTGCCGCCTGCGCTGGAAAGCCTGAGGCATCGCGAGCAGAGTCTTGATGAGGAGGTTGATCGGCTGCGCCGGGAACAGGCTACGGGGCTGGATCATCGCGAGCGCATCACCCTGCTGGAAAGTGAATCGGTGCAGAACCAGCGCGCCATGCGCGAGCTGGAAAGCCGCTGGAGTGAAGAGCGCGAGGCCGTGAGGTTATTGCTGGTGACGCGACGGGAGCTTCTGGCACTGACTGAGCAGGCAGATGGCACGCCGGATACGGACGGGCGCCTCGACGATCTGGCCGCCGAACTGCTGCGACTCGAAGCCGGGCTGGACGCGATCCGCCAGGATGATCCCTTGGTGCCCGAGCAGGTGGATGCCAAGACCGTGGCCGCCGTCATCGCCGGGTGGACCGGCATACCCGTGGGCAAGATGCTCGCCGACGAAGCCCATGCCGTGCGTACCGTGGGGCAGCGCATGGGGCAGCGGGTGATGGGGCAGACCACGGCGTTGAACACCATTGCCCAGCGGTTGCAGGCCTATCGTGCGGGGCTCACCGACCCGCAGAAACCGGTGGGCGTGTTTTTGCTGGTCGGCCCCACCGGCGTAGGCAAGACCGAAACCGCCTATGCCCTGGCCGACGCCTTGTACGGCGGTGAACGCAACCTGATCAGCATCAACCTTTCCGAGTACCAGGAAGCGCACACCGTCAGCCAACTCAAGGGCGCCCCGCCAGGTTATGTCGGTTACGGCACGGGCGGCGTGCTGACCGAGGCCGTGCGCCGCAAGCCCTATTCGGTGGTGCTGCTGGATGAAATCGAGAAGGCCCACCCTGATGTGCTGGAGGCGTTCTACAACGTCTTCGACAAGGGCGTGATGGAGGACGGCACCGGGTTGGTGGTGGACTTCAAGAACACGGTGATGCTGGCGACCAGCAATGTGGGCGCTGACTTGTTGCTGGATACCCCACCGGCGCAGCTGGGTTCTGATGTTTTCAATGAGACCCTGCGGCATGTGCTGCTCAAAGCTTTCCGCCCGGCGTTTCTGGCGCGCATGACAGTGGTGGCGTATCGGCCGCTGGATGAGGCCACGCTGGAAGGGATTGTGCTGGCCAAGCTTGAGAAGCTGCGCGCGCGGTACCGGGCGGCGACTGGGAAGCAGTTTGAGTTTGATGATCGGATTGTGAAGGCGGTGCTGGCCAAGTGCAGTGGGGCTGGGGCCAGGGATATTGAGAATGTGTTGATGACGCAGGTGACGGGGAAGTTAGCGGAGTGGGTGTTGGATAAATAATTACTCAAGGAGAAGCAAATGCCAAGTCATAAAGGGCGAGTGATGGTAGTCAGACTGAACTGCACAGATGTATCCGGGGTGCGGCACGTCGTCATGTCATCAAAAAAATATGAATATGCTTTCCCAAACGACTCTCTGTCGTTGGGCATAAAAGCCGCTGCTCGGGTGCAGTACTGTTCAGAGATGGGAATCCTGGACAATGCAAACTATGTCATCACCCTGAGCACTAGCATCCGAAACAGTCGTTGATGACGAGGGGACAATAAAATGCCAGAAACAGATTTTTCTCCTACGTTTGTCAAGGCCATTAACGCAATGATCCATCATAAAAAACCAGGCGAAGTGGGTTTACTTATGCGCTGGGACAACAATGACAGCATGTTCTGGACAATCTGGTCAGAGTCGTACTCCAACGCGCCAGTAACACCTCCCTATAGACGCAGGCCCGCAGACCGTCTCGAGAAACTAAAAAACGGCCAGATTCGATCCTGTACACCTTGCGTGCTTGGTGGGCATGCCGAGGAAATAATGATTCGCAGTTGGGATGGTTATCGAGAAGAAGTAGAAAAACAGGATGATCCATTTGTAGTCGATCTCTTCCTTACGGACAGTCCTTGCCTGGATGCATCCAATGCCTACGCCGACGACTTCGGGCTATGGCCTAAGGGCTGCGCCCCCAAGTTGGCAAAATTCATCAAGGGGTGCGGTGACCGGATTCAATGGAACATTTCATATCTGGATTATTATGGAAAGTTCAGCACTAGACCCAAGGCTATCGCAGCAGTGCAAATTCTGGAAAAACTGGACAACGTGACCATCTATAAAATATTCAAATAATGATTGTAAGCCCCAGCCTGTTGGCGAGGAAACGCAATGCCCCGCAACTCTGACACCAACACCACACTCTCCCTCACTGCCTCCTCGCTCACAGCGCTCTACCCCGAGTCGCTGTCGGGCGAGGAACGACTAAATGCGCTCGGCACGCATGCGCTCCAGGGGCTCAATGACAGCACCGCCTTTACCTTGCTTGGTACCATTGCCACTCACGTCACCGCCAGCCTGTGTAAAGATGCCCAACAACGCCCGATGGATTTCTTGGTAGCCGAGATTCGCCAACTCCCCGCCGACGCCACCGCCGAACGCTACCAGTTGCTGCTGCGCCCCTGGCTCTGGTGGCTGACCCTGGCCAGCAACAACCGTGTCTTCCAGAACCTCACCACCTCCGACATCGTCACGACCATCTTCAAAGCCCACGGTTTCACCGACTTCAAGCTGTCGCTGACGGGCAGTTACACGCCCCGGGAATACTGCGTCCAATACGCCGAAACCGACTTCGCTTTCGTCTCCCGCCTGCTGGAGGAAGAAGGCATCTTCTGGTTCTTCACCCACGAACCCGGCAAGCACACCCTGGTGCTGGCTGACAGCAACGACGCTTTCCTCCAAATCCCCAATGGCCCAACAGTCCCCTACCTAGGCCAACAAGTCGGGGTGCGGGAAATGCACGGCATCCGCTCCGGGCAACTGTGCGTGCAGGCGGTAGCCGGGGTGTACCGCGCCACCGACTACGAGTTCACCACACCCACCACCTCACTCTACGGCCAAGCCGAAGCCGTGGCCGGCCCCCGCTCTGTCTACGAGCACCCCGGCGGCTACACCGCCAAGGCCCGCGGCGACGCCCTCACCAAACAACGCATCGACGGCCTGCGCACCCAGGAAAAACGCCTTGTGGGCGAAAGCGACTGCCGCTGGCTGATCCCCGGCCACTGGTTCACCCTCACCGGCCACGACGACGCGGCGCTGAATATAGACTGGGTGGTGACCTCAGTCAGCCACGAAGCTGATCACGAGCACTACCGCAACCGCTTCGAAGCCATCCCCAAGGCCACCGCCTACCGCCCAGCCCGCGTAACACCCAAACCGCGCATGCACACCCAGACCGCCAAAGTGGTAGGCAAGGCCGGCGAGGAAATCTGGACCGACGAGTACGGCCGCATCAAGATCCAGTTCCCCTGGGACCGCGACGGCAAAAACGACGAGGCCTCATCCTGCTGGGTCCGCGTGGCGTTGCCCTGGAGCGGCAAGGGCTTCGGCATGCAGTTCGTGCCGCGCATTGGCCAGGAGGTGATCGTCACCTTCATCGATGGCGACCCGGACCGGCCGCTGGTGACCGGCTGCGTGTACAACGGCGACAACGCCCTGCCCTATGCGCTGCCGGCCAACCAGACGCAATCGGGCATCAAGACCCAGTCGTCCAAGGGCGGCGGTGGGTTCAACGAATTGCGTTTCGAGGACAAGAAGGACGCCGAGGAAGTGTTTTTGCAGGCGCAGAAAGACCTGAAGATCAACGTGCTCAACGACACCACCGCCACCGTCGGCCACGACGAAACCCTCACCGTACAGAACGCCCGCATCCGTACCGTGAAGGAGGGCGACGAGACCGTGACCCTGGAAAAAGGCAAGCGTAGCGTAACCATCCAGACCGGCAGCGACACCTTGGACGTGAAGGACACCCGCACCGTCAAGGTGGGCAGCGACCACAAGCAGAGCACCGGCGGCGACTACGCCCACCAGGTCACCGGCAATTACAGCCTGACCGTGGACGGCAACATGACCATCAAGGTCGCCGGCACCCTCACCCTGCAAAGCGACGGCAGCCTGCTGATCAAGACTGCCGACAGCCTGACCGCCCAGGCGGCCATGGACCTGACGCAGAAGTCCGGCACTGCCTTCACCAACCAGGCCGGCACGTCGATGGTGAACAAGGCGGCCACCACGCTGACCAACGACGCCGGCATCAGCCTGACCAACAAGGGCGGCGCCGAGCAGACCGTGGACGGCGGCGGCATGCTGACCATCAAGGGCGGCATCGTCAAAGTCAATTGAGGCTCGCACATGGCAACCCGAACACCCATCGATGTACAACGCGGTGACAGCACCCTGCAAGGCCAGCAAGTGGACGGCCAACTGCAAGGCCCGGTGCGGGTCGAGGAAGCCGGCCGGCCGCTGGCGCAGCTTAGCTACGACCAGGGCGAACTGAACGGCCCGGTGACGATGTACCACCCCAACGGCAAGCCCAGCGCGCAGATGCCGTTTGTCGATGGCAAGGTGCAGGGACTGGCGACGTTTTACTCACCTGAAGGCGCGTTGCAACGCAAGGCGCAGTACCAGCGCGGCCTGCTGCACGGTGAGGCCTGCACCTACTTTCCCGATGGTCAGGTGGCGGAGCGCGAGTGGTATTGCAGTGGCGTGCGCGATGGGGCGTATCAGCGCTTTCATGCCAACGGGCAAGTGGCAGTCAGCGCGCAGTACGCCAACGGTCAGGTGGTGGGACAGGCGCAGCCCTATGCCGAAGACGGTCGGCCGCTGGATGCGCAAGGCAAGCCGATGGCGCGGTGGAAATGGTGGTGGGTCAGGCATTCTGAAGCGCTGTAGGCCGCAGCACTGCGGCGCAGGGCGTCAGCATCGCGGCGACTGCTAGACCGTGCTGTGGGGTTTGCCTTGGCACTGTGGGAGATTCTATGGTGTTGGGCAACCTGTAGCAGCGGCCGTCCGGCCGCGTCACTGACGCCGCGCACTGTCTGATCCATCGCGCCGCCTGTGACGCAGCCTTCGGCAGCTGCTACAGAGGTGCGGCGTACGCTGTCGGAGAAAGGGGGGCGCCTAGCCCTTGCTCGCGATGCAGACACCGCCGTCTCAAGACAGTGGCTGCCACGGCGCTGCCGATCAGGGAATCAACATCTGCACCTGCCCCGGCACCACCACCTTGATCACACCGGCCCAGCTGCACATCAACATGCTGTTGCTGTCGATGGCCGGCATGTTGCCAATCAACAGCGTCGGCGCACCGCCGGGTATCCACGGCGAGGCCGTGGCCGGAATGCACGGCATGGGGGTGAGCACCCCCAGGGCGGCTGCCGTTGCAGCGGCGACCATGGGGTTGGCCAGGCTCTGGCACATGCCGAAGGTGGTGATGTTGACCAGCGGGATATGGTCCATGATGGTGGCCGCGGGCATGCTGCTGGTGAGCGTGCGGTTCACGGGCAGCACGTTGAGCACGCACGGCGCCGCGCCGAAGGAGCATTGCAGGGTGGCACCGGCGCAGACTTGTGGGCAGGACATGGGGCAAACCTCCTTGTGTACCCCCAGCTTAGCCGCTGCCGCCAGGCTGCGCTGGCCGGTGTGAACCTTGAAGATCAGCAGTGAGGCAGAGGGCCAGCGCAGCCTGCGGCAGCGGCTACGTGTTGGATCGTGTTCGAGATCAGGGCCGACTGCTGGCGATTCAAGCGAGGCGGTTCCCACCTTAAATTTCCCCACCCCGCCGATCACGACTAGATTGATAACAACCATCACCGCGGCACAAGGGCCCTTTCATGGCCTCAGACACCAAAGCCGCCAGGCTGCGCGCCAATCCCGGTTGGGCTATCGCCGCCCTGCTGGCGGGGCTGGCGCTGACCGCCCTGGCAGTATGGCAGCGCCTGGACACCAACCAGCAGGAGCTCGACGAAGCCGTCGCCCAACAGGCCAATCAAATCGCCGACCGGGTGGTTGAGCGTTTGACGCTGTACCAGTACGGCCTGCGCTCGCTGCGCGGGCTGTGGCACAGCGTGGGCCTGGACGTTCTGAGTCCGGCGCAGTTCGCCGCCTACAACGTCACCCGCAATGTGACGGTGGAGTTCCCCGGCGCCCTGAGCTTTGGCCTGGTGCGCAAGGTGACGCCTGCGCAACTTGCGGACTTCACTCGCCAGGCCGTGGCGGCCGGTGACAGTCATTTTGCCGTGCACGGTTTCGGGCCCCACGACGGCGATCTGTACGTAATACGTTATGTGGAGCCGCCTGGCCCGATCAACATCGCCCAGGGGCTGGACATCGCCTCGGAACCCAACCGCCGCAAGGCTGCCGACGATGCGCTGCTCAGTGGCCAGCCGCAACTGACCGGGCCGGTGACGCTGGTGCAAAGCGAAGGCGAGGTACGCCGCGGGTTCCTGATGGTGATGCCGGTGTACCGCACGCCCCGCCCGCCAGACGAGGCCGCGCAACGCACAGCCCAAGGGGTGGGCTGGAGTTATGTGTCGTTGCTGATCAAGGACGTGCTGGGCGACTTGAATCGGCGCAGTGCCGGTACGGGGCTGGAGATCAGCGACGTCACCGACACGCCCCCCTCCCCGCCCTTCTACCAGCAGGCGCCGGGGCCACAGGACACCGTTGCCCTTGGCCGCTACAGCACGCAGCGACAGCTGTTTGGCCGCACCTGGGCCATCACCCTCACCGTCTACCCGGCCTTCGTGCGCCAATTGCACCCCACGGCGCCGGGGCTGATCCTGGCGCTGGGTCTGCTCAGCAGCCTGTTGCTGGCCCTGCTGGTGCAATTGCTGCGCCACCGACTGCTGCGCGATATCACCGCGCAGAAAGCGTCCAATGCCCGTGCCCAGCAGCTGGCACAGACCCTGGAGAGCGAAGTCAATCAGCGCACCCAGGCCCTGCAGGACCTGGACTTGCTGCTCAAGAACATCCTCGACGCCGCCACCGGCGTCTCGATCATCGCCACCGACCCGGACCGCATTATCCGCGTGTTCAACCGCGGCGCCGAGCGCATGCTCGGCTATACGGCAGATGAAGTGATCGGCCGCTTCACCCCCGAATTGATGCACGACGCCGACGAATTGCGCGTGCAGAACCAGCTGATGGCCGCCCGTTTCGGCGAGCCCTTCCATGGCATCGACGGCTACGTGGCGCAAACCCGCCACCAGGCCGAACCGCAGGTGTTCCAGTGCCACTACCGGCGCAAGGACGGCAGCTACCTGCTGGTGCACCTGGTGGTCACCGTGATGCGCGACCACACCGAGGCCATCACCGGCTACCTGGGGTTTGCCATCGACGTCAGCGCCCAGCGCGAACTGGAGATCAGCCTGCAGAAGGCCAAGGTCGAGGCAGAAAAGGCCAACATGGCCAAGTCGGCGTTCCTGGCCAGCATGAGCCATGAAATCCGCACGCCCATGAACGCGGTGCTGGGCATGCTGCAACTGGCGGCGCAATCGGGCCTCAACCCCGACCAGCAGGACTTCGTCAGCCGCGCGCAAACCGCCGCCACCCTGTTGCTGGGCCTGCTTAACGACATCCTCGACTACTCGAAAATCGAGGCCGGCAAACTGCAGGTCGACGAGCACCCGTTCGACCTGGAAGCGTTGCTGCGTGACCTGGGCGTGGTGCTGTCGGGCAATCAGCCGGCCAATGGCGTCGAGCTGATTTTCGACACTGACCCACAACTGCCCCAAGGCCTGATTGGCGACAGCCTCAGGTTGCAGCAGGTGCTGATCAACCTGGCGGGCAATGCCCTGAAGTTCACCGAAGCGGGACACGTCATCATCAGTGTGCGGCAAGTGCGGCGCAGCAACGGCCGGGTGTGCATCGAGTTCGCCGTGGCAGACAGCGGCATCGGCATGAGCGCCGAGCAACTGGCGCGCATCTTCCAGGCCTTCAGCCAGGGGGACGCATCCACCGCGCGCAAGTTCGGCGGTTCGGGGTTGGGCCTGCTGATCTGCAAGCGCCTCACCGATCTGATGGGCAGCCAGTTGCGGGTTGAAAGCGAATCGGGCCTGGGTAGCCGCTTCTGGTTCGAATTGGACCTGGCCATCGACCCTGCGCAGGCACCTGCCGCCCCCTTGCCGGCGCTGAAGGTGCTGATCGTTGACAACAACGCCCTGGCAGGCGTCATCCTCACGCGCAACCTGGAGGGCCTGGGCTGGCAGGCTGCGCGGGTCACTGACTGCGCCCAGGTGGCAGCGCATTCGTTCGATGTACTGGTGATTGATTGGCAAACCGTTGCCAACCAGACGGCAGAGACGCTGACCTCATTGCAGGATGTGCGTCATCGGGTGCTGTTGGTGACCGCGTTCACCCGCGACGCCGCCACCCATGCCTTGCAGGCAGCCGGGTTGCCACCACCCCTGCTGCTGACCAAACCCCTGACCCCGCGTCAACTGGCCAGGCACCTCGTCGACCTGCACCCGGCCGCAGGCCCGGCGCCGGTCAAACCCGCCAGCAAGCCCGGGCGCCCCAAGCGCCTGGCCGGGCTGCGCTTGCTGCTGGTGGAAGACAACGCCGTCAACCAGATGGTCGCCGCCGGCCTGCTCAAAGCCGAGGGCGCCAGCGTCGACCTGGCTGATTGCGGCATGGCCGGGGTGGAGCGTGCCGTGCAGGCGCAGCCGCCCTACGATCTGGTACTGATGGACCTGCGCATGCCCGACATCGATGGCCAGGAAGCGACCCGCCGCATCCGTCAGGCCATCAGTGCCGAACAGTTGCCGATCATCGCCATGACCGCCAACGTCTCCGAACAGGACCGCGAACAATGCCTGGCAGCGGGCATGAATGAACACGTGGGCAAGCCGATCAATCTGGAGCGTCTGGTGGCAGTGATTCAACAGTTCAGATAGTCCCCCGCCTGTAGCCGCTGCCGCCAGGCTGCGCTGACCACTGTGAACCCTGGAGATTTTCAGCGAGGCACAGGCCCAGCGCAGCCTGCGCCAGCGGCCAGGCGTCTGTTTCACGCCGGCAACAGGTGTATCGCCCCAGTTACTTAAAAGTTATACAGGGTATTTTGCAAAACTTAATTACTTGTACAAGTTTTAAATCCATTGATCGGGAGCAACTAAAACCCACACTCAAACAACTTTCCAATATCGACAGCTCGACTAACATTATTAAACCTTGTTTTCAATCGAGGAGAAGTAACGTGAGGCAGCGTGGCGAGAAGTATTGGGAGTGGGTGGACTCACAGCTCCATAGCCGGTGTCATGCCGAAGAGCTTGCCAACGGCAACGAAATAGACGTGGAGGTGCGCCTGAATCCCACGGGCGCCCTGCAGGTGTTCATCGGCGTGTACGGCACTGCCGGCCAGGCCATTTTCGAGGAGTACAACAAGAAATCCGACGCCGACAGCCTCAGCGAAGCGCTGCTCACCGGCGTGGAACGGGCGCGCTGGCTGGCCACCAGTTTGCCGCGCACCGGGTAGCGCGACTCGGTATTCCCTGCCAATCAACACAACTTCCTGAATATAACGTGGGAGGCGCTCAGTCATGCGCATGCGAGGGGCATCTTATTATCAATGGGCGGACAGCCAACTGGCTAACTGCGCCCACGTTGAAGACTATGGTGTGGGGTATCAGATCGACGTGGTAGTGCGCGTCTCGCGCGTCGGTATCACTCAGCTGTTTCTGGGGGTCTATGACGCTTTAGGGGTGATGCTGATCGAGGAGTACCAGAATGCCTTGTCCAACCAGACGCCGGCGCAAGCCATGGCGTGGGGCATCGACAGGGGCAAGGCATTCGTCGACGGCACGCATGACCGCACATTGATACTGATGCACGCACCACGCAGGGACGCCAAAAGCCAGCGTTCCAGCCGTTGACGGGCGCCTGATGACCTTTTGTGAATTGAGTTGAATTATCCGGCTGCGGTCGATTTCAGATCAGTATCACGACTGAAGTACCGACCCACTACCGCTCTCAATCTCAAACAAGGGGTGTGCGATGATCCATTCAGCGACCGGCATGAAGTCAGGCGAACGCTACGGGGTAGAAAGCCTGGAGCGCACCAAGCAGTTCCCCGGGTTTTTCCTGGATGGCAAATATTACCTGGGGCCCGAATTGCTCACGGCGGTGGGTTGGCTGGAGGGCCAGCAGTTCCTGTATGACGAACTGGACGCAGCCGGTGAGCCGGTGTTTCCCGACCGCGTGGCGGGCACGATCGAAGGCCTTACGTTGACCATGGCGGACGGCGTACAGCTGGGCCTGCATGAATTGCAGGTTCGCGCCGAACCTGCCGCAGACCTTGACGAAGACCTGTCGCAGGTAGGCCAGAAGCACTCAGTGCTGTGGACAGTGGCTGCAGGCTTTGCGGTGGGGCTTGGCGCAAGCTGGCTGTATCGCCTGAGCCAAGGCCGCAAGCGCTGACCCCTCAGGTGTCGATCACGTTGATCTGCGTCAGGCCCAGCACTCGCGCCTGCTCCAGCACCTCGCCGGGCGGGCGCTTGACCTGTCGTCCGATTCCCTTCATTGAGCCGCCGTTTAGTCAGTTTTGTCATGGACTTACGGCAATCGGCTGATCCATGATGACGTTTTGCCACTGCTTAGGCGGCTATGATGCCAGATCGGCCCATGAAGCTAAGGAGATGGAACGCGTCATGGAGACTGGTTGGAAGTTGCGTGCAATGCGCGCAATGTGGGCGTGGGCAGGAACGGCGGGACGGCGAAAAAGCCTTTGTCCACACCGTCGATTGCCCCGCTCGCGAGCAAGTGAACCCCCGGCCATGGAGGGAATTGCATGACCTGCTGCATGCCGTGTTCGGCAAGCATTAGCGCACACGAGGGACGGCAGTACAGCCACCCGGGACAGGAGTAACCAATGAACGGATTGACCTTGGCGGCCAGCGATTTGCTGACCGTTGCAGAACGCGCGGCCATCGCCGAAATCGAAGCCACCACCAGTATCTTGAGGCTGGTGACACGCCTGACCACCTTGCGCTTTGCCGGCATCGCCAAGTTTACCGACAGTGAATGGGTGGTGTGCTCGGTCTACGACCCTACCCAGTTCGGTATCGAGGCCGGCGATACCGTTGAGATTGAAACCACCCTGTGCAGTGAATTCAGGCGCAACCCGCAGGCGCTGTTCCTGTCGCAGATCAGCGAAAACCAGCGCTTCTGCAGCCGCCCGATCGTCAAGCGCTACGGCATCGAGAGCTATGCCGGCGTGCCGATCATCCTCCCAGACGGCAGGCTATTCGGGGCATTGTGCGCCCTGGATTCGCGTGCCGTGCTGTTCGAGGACCCGGACCTGGTGGAGACCCTGGAGCTGTTCGCGCGGCTGGTGGGGTGCATCTTCTTTACCAATCTGGAGCAGCCGCAACCCTGGGCGCCGGAGGCGGAACGCTGAGGGCATGACGGGTTTGTGGTGTATAGGGCTGGGGGCACCGGCGCCGCTGGTAGATCGGGTTGAACTAACGCGTCGGGCCCCTCCTCAGCTGTGTATCCCCAACCCAAGGATACCCCCACCATGCGAGCACTCACCTACCACGGCGCCCACAACGTCAAAGTCGACACCGTGCCGGACCCGGTCCTGGCCGACACCGATGACATCATCCTGCGAGTGACGGCTACCGCTATCTGCGGTTCGGACTTGCACCTGTACCGCGGCAAGATCCCCCAAACCGAGCACGGCGATATCTTTGGTCATGAGTTCATGGGCATTGTCGAGGAAGTGGGCAGCGCGGTCACCGCCGTACAGCGCGGCGATCGGGTGGTCATCCCGTTCGTGATTGCCTGTGGCAGTTGCTTCTTCTGCCAGCACGACCTGTTTGCTGCCTGCGAAACCACCAACACCGGCCGCGGCTCGATCCTGAACAAGAAAAGCATCCCGCCGGGCGCGGCGCTGTTTGGGTTCAGCCACCTCTACGGGGGCATTCCCGGCGGCCAGGCCGAATACGTGCGGGTGCCCAAGGCCAATACCGGGCCATTCAAGGTACCGGGCACCTTGGCCGATGAGAAAGTGCTGTTCCTCTCCGACATCCTGCCCACGGCATTCCAGGCAGTGAAAAACACTGAAATCGGTGCCGGCTCAAGTATCGCCATTTATGGCGCCGGTCCCGTAGGCCTGCTGTGCGCGGCCGTGGCGCGGATGCTCGGCGCCGAGCGTATTTTCATGGTGGACCACCACCCCTACCGGCTGGCCTACGCCCAGCAGACCTACGGTGTCATCCCGATCAACTTCGACGAGGACGACGACCCCGCCGACACCATCATCCGCCAGACCCCAGGCTCGCGCGGGGTGGATGGGGTAGTCGATGCGGTGGGGTTCGAGGCCAAGGGCAGTACCACCGAAACCGTGCTGGCCACCCTCAAGCTGGAAGGCAGCAGCGGCAAGGCGTTGCGCCAATGCATCGCGGCGGTGCGCCGCGGCGGCGTGGTCAACGTACCGGGCGTCTATGCGGGGTTCATCCACGGCTTCCTGTTTGGCGACGCCTTCGACAAGGGCCTCACGTTCCGCATGGGGCAGACCCATGTGCAGCGCTACCTGCCCGAGCTGCTGGGCCATATCGAAACCGGCGCGCTGGCGCCGGAGGCCATCATCAGCCACCGCCTGTCCCTGGAACAGGCCGCTGAGGGTTACAAGATGTTCGACAAAAAAGAGGAGGACTGCCGCAAGGTCATCCTCACGCCGGGCGACGGCTTGATCCCCTCCCCCGTCATTGGGGCGCCCGACGCAGCTCCGGCGTTCTGAGCCGCGCCGCGCCATCGCCATGAAGCGCGATCATTGCCGTCGAATGATCGCGCTTTATTGCTTGCCTATGCTGCAGACCGTCACCGAGCTCCGGCGGCGCAACGAGGGATACCCATGCACCTTCTGCACCCCACTGCCCACTACCGTCCCTACACCCATGCCTCCGGTGGCTGGGGCTCTGCGCATTCGGTGATGTCCATTCTGTGGCGTGAGCAAGCGCTGCAGCGTGCGCCCACCGCGTTATGGCGGCAGAACAAGCCTGGCGGCTTTGCCTGCGTCAGCTGCGCCTGGGCCAAGCCGGGCAACCCCCATGCGTTGGAGTTTTGCGAGAACGGTGCCAAGGCGACGGCCTGGGAACTGACGTCTTACCGCACGGGGCCGGATTTTTTCGCCGCCCACACGCTGACGCAACTGCGCACCTGGAGCGACAACGCCCTGGAGCAGCACGGTCGCCTCACCCATCCGCTGCGCTACGACAGCGCCAGCGACCGTTACCTGCCCACCAGCTGGGAGCAGGCCTACCGCGAGATCGCCGAACAGCTGCATCGCCTGCCCCCCGACCAAGTGGTGTTCTACGCCTCGGGCCGGGCCTCGCTGGAAGCCTCGTTCATGTACCAGCTGCTGGCCCGTGCCTATGGCACCAACAACCTGCCGGACAGCTCCAACATGTGCCACGAAAGTACCTCGGTGGGGCTGCAGGAAAGCATCGGCGTGCCGGTGGGCACCGTGACCCTGGCCGACTTCGAGCGTACCGACTGCCTGTTTTTCTTCGGCCAGAACGTGGGCAGCAACAGCCCGCGCATGCTCCATCCGTTGCAGGCGGCGCGCAAACGCAACGTGCCGGTGATTACCTTCAACCCCCTGCGTGAACGCGGCCTGGAGCGTTTCGTCAATCCGCAGTCACCCACGCAGATGCTTGGCCCGGACGCCACGGTGATCAGTACCCAGTATCACCAGGTGGCCATCGGCGGCGACACGGCGGCGGTGATCGGCATGGCCAAGCACCTGTTGGACCTGGACCGCACGGCGACGGCGCAAGGCTTGCCTGCGGTGCTCGACCACGCCTTCATCGCGGAACATACCCAGGGTTTGGAAGCCTTCATGGCCCACGTGGAGCAGCACGACTGGGCCGAGCTTGAACGTCGCTCAGGGCTTGCCCGCAGCGCCATGGAGGCGGCCGCCACGGTGTACGCGCGCAGCCAGCGGGTGATGGTGGTGTATGGCATGGGCATGACCCAGCACCGGCACGGCGTAGAGAACGTGCAGATGCTGGTCAACCTGTTGCTGCTGCGCGGCAACATCGGCAAGCCCGGCGCCGGTATCTGCCCGGTGCGCGGCCACTCCAACGTGCAGGGCCAGCGCACCGTGGGCATCACCGAAGACCCAGGCAAAGTGCCGGGGGACACGATCAAGCAGCTGTTTGGCTTCAGTGTGCCGCCCAACAAAGGCACCAGCACCGTCGATGCCTGTGCCGGGGTGCTGGACGGCAGCATCAAGGGTTTCATCGGCCTGGGGGGCAACTTTCTGCGGGCGGTGCCCGACACGCTGCGCATGGAACCGGCCTGGGCCAACCTGGCCGTGCATGTCGAAGTGGCGACCAAACTCAACCGTACCCATTTGCTGCCGGGCCAGCGCGCGTGGTTGCTGCCCTGCCTGGGACGCATCGAGCGCGACCGCCAGGACGGCACCCTGCAGGTGTACAGCACCGAAGACAGCACCGGCTGCGTGCATGGTTGGAAAGGCACCAGTGAGCCGGCCAGCGAGCACCTGCGCTCGGAAGTGGCGATCATCGCAGGCCTGGCGCAGGCCACGCTGGGGGCGCAGACCACTGTTCCCTGGGACGCATGGCGGCGCGATTATGCCTTGATTCGCAGCGCGATTGGCCAGGTCTACCCGCAGATTTTCCACGACATGGAAACCCGCATGTGGGAAGCAGGCGGCTTCCATCGCCCGCTGCCCGCCAGCCAGCGGCAATGGCTGACCGAATCGGGCAAGGCGCGGTTCATTACCCCCCGCAGCCTCGACGAAGACAGCGACGTGGCCGTCGACCCGTCGCGCCGTGATGTGCTGCTGTTGATGACGATCCGCAGCAATGACCAGTTCAACACCACCGTGTACGGCTACGACGATCGCTTTCGCGGGGTGAAAGGCACCCGCAGCGTGGTGCTGCTCAACCGCAACGACATCGTCCGCCTGGGCCTGGCGCCCGGTGACTGGGTGACCTTGCGCACCGCCATTGAGCCGCAGATCCGGCGCCAGGTGGGCCCTTTCCAGATCATTGCCTACGACATCCCGGCCGGCTGCGCGGCGGCCTACTACCCCGAGTGCAACGCCCTGGTGCCGCTGTGGCACTACGCGGAACGCAGCAAGGTGCCGGCGGCCAAGTCCATCCCCATCACCCTGCACGCCGCCACGCCGTCGGCGGCCGAGCGTGCCCGGGGACTGCCGGCGGGTGACCAGCTTGTCTGAACTGGCGGATGGCGCCACCGCCCTGCTGGCGGCACGGGCGCAGTTCGGCATCACCATCAGTTTCCATATCGTGCTGGCGGCGTTCAGCCTGGGGCTGGCCCAGTGGCTGCTGACGCTGGAGGTGCTATGGCTGTGGCGCGGCAATGCCCATGCCATGAACCTGTACCGCCAGTGGCTGAAGGTATTCGCCCTGACCGTGGCGGTGGGCACCGCCTCCGGGCTGGTGATGGAGTACCAGTTCGGCCTCAACTGGTCGCGGCTGTCCACTCAGGCCGGCGCGGTGATCGGGCCGCTGATGCTGTATGAGGTGCTGGTGGCGTTCTTTCTGGAGGCGGGTTTTCTCGGCGTGATGCTGTTTGGCTTGAACAAGGTCGGGCCGCGCTTGCACTGCTTTGCCACGGCTGCGGTCGCGGTGGGCTCAGTAGCAAGCGCCTTCTGGATTCTGGCGGCCAATTCCTGGATGCAGACCCCTGCCGGCTACTCCATCGACAGCGCCGGGCGCTTTGTCGCCCAAAACTGGTGGGCGATTGTGTTCAACCCCTCCTTCCCCTACCGCTTTGCGCACATGCTGCTGGCGGCGGTGCTGGGCACTGCCACCCTGGTAGCCGCCGTGGGTGCCTGGCACCTGCTGCGCGATCCCGGCAACCCGCGAGCCAGGCTGCAATATTCCATGGCGTTGTGGGCGCTGGCGGTGGCCGCGCCCCTGCAGATCGTGGTGGGCGACTTGCACGGTCAACACAGCCTGCGCGTGCAGCCGCAAAAAGTGGCCGCTATCGAGGGCTCGTGGCAGCGACCGCCGCCGGGGGCCGGTGAACCGCTTCGGCTGTTCGCGATACCGGACATGCAAGCGCGCCGCAATGATTACGAATTGGCCATCCCGCGCCTGGCCTCGCTGTACCTCACCCATGACCTGCACGGCACCATCGCCGGTCTCGATGAGTTCCCCGCCGCTGATAATCCACCCATGCTGCCGGTGTTCATGGCATTCCGGGCAATGGTGGGGCTTGGCGTGCTGATGTGCGTGCAAGGCGTCGCCAGCCTGGTGCTGCGCTGGCGCAAGCGCTTGGTCACAGGTCGCTGGTTGCAGCGCTTCAGTGTCGCGATGGCCCCTGCCGGTTTTCTGGCCATGCTCAGCGGCTGGGTAGTGACTGAAATGGGTCGACAGCCCTTTACCGTGTATGGCCTGCTGCGCACTGCCGACAGCCTGTCGGCGGTGTCCAGCGCGCAGGTGCTGTCGGCCACCGTGGCCATTCTGGTGTTTTATGCGGGGGTGTTCGGCATCGGCCTATGGGTGCTGTTGCGGCTCCTCAGGCAGCCGCTACGTGAGAACGAGCCCGGACCGCAACCCGGTTTTTCCAGGGAGCCCTGACGGTGGCCGAACTCGACTGGCTGACCCAACTCAGCGCTGCGGCGCTGGCACTATCGGTGCTGACCTACGTGCTGCTGGACGGCACCGACCTGGGGGTCGGCATGCTGGTGGGGCTGGCCCGAAGCGACCGGCATCGGCACGTGATGGTGCTGTCGATCCTGCCCGTGTGGGACGCCAATGAGACCTGGCTGGTACTGGGCGGCGGTGGCCTGCTGGCCTTGTTTCCGCAAGCTTATGGGCTGCTGCTGCCGGCGCTGTACGGGCCATTTCTGTTGATGTTTGCGGCGCTGATCGTCCGCGCCATGGCGCTGGAGTTCCGTGAGCACCTGGTCCGCAAGCACCTGGCAGACGCGGCCCTGGTGAGCGGCTCACTGCTGGCCACGGCCTGCCAGGGGATCATCATGGGCACGCTGGTGCAGGGCATCACGTTGGCGCCCGGCCCAGGGCACGGGCACCTCGACGGCAGCGGGTCTCACCTGAGCGCTTTCACACTGCTGTGTGCCGTGGCACACGTCAGCGGCTACCTGTGGCTGGGCGCCTGCTGGCTGTACTGGCGCACTGAGGGCCACTTGCAGCAACGCGTCAGACGGCAGGCCGTGTGGCTGGGCGTGCTGTCGCTGATGCTGTTGACGGCCGTCCTGGCCTGGAGCCTGAGGCTTGACGACCAGTACGCGCGCAACCTGCTACGCCCGGGGGTGCTGGCACCTGCAGCCGGGTTGACCGCCCTGCTGCTGGGCGTCTTCGCCGGCGGGCTGCGCGGCCGCCGCGATTACCTGCCGCTGATGGCAGCACTGTGCCTGGTGGTGGAGGGTTTCACGCTGATGGTGGTGGCCTTGTTCCCACTGATCGTACCGCCCGACCTGACCCTGGCCCAGGCGGCGGCGGGGCCGCACACCCAAGCCTTCGTGCTGGTGGGGTTCGCGGTCCTGGTGCCGATAACCTTGGCGTACAACACCTTTGGCTTCAGCTTGTTCGCGGGGAAAATCCGCACGCCGCACTGAGGCAGATGCCACCCCGTTGCGTGAGAGCAGGTTCTACCCGCGAAAAGAACACCGCGCGGGCACTGGCATCCGTCCACTCGTCGAGCCGACACCCGTATCCGATCCAACCTTTTGCCCATGCTCGCCCTCTCAATCACATGCCCTATCCACGCCAAGGAGAAGCGTCCATGCGCGATTACCCCAAACCACCCTTCCCCCGCCAACCGCAAAGCGTGCCTGGCTCGCAGCGCAAAATGGACCCCGCGCCCGATTGCGGCGAGCAAAGCTACCAGGGCAGCGGCCGCCTGGCCGGCAAGATTGCGCTCATCACCGGCGCTGACAGCGGCATCGGCCGCGCCGTGGCCATCGCCTTTGCCCGTGAAGGCGCGGACGTTGCCGTGGCGTACCTGGATGAACACGAAGACGCCCGCGAAACCGCGCGCTGGGTGGAAGCGGCTGGGCGCCAATGCCTGCTGTTGCCAGGCGACGTGGCACGCAAGTCGGTGTGCCAGCAGCTGGTCAATGACACGGTGGCGCGCTTCGGCCGCATCGACGTGCTGGTCAATAACGCCGCCTTCCAGATGACCCACGAGCGCTTCGAGGACATCAAGGACGAAGAGTGGGTGAAGACCTTCGATATCAACATCACCGCCATGTTCCGCCTGTGCCAGGCCGCCGTGCCGTTCATGACTGCGGGCAGCTCCATCATCAACACCAGCTCGGTAAATTCCGATACGCCCAAGCCAACGTTGCTGGCCTATGCCGCCACCAAGGGCGCCATCGCCAACTTCAGCGCGGGCCTGGCGCAGCTGCTGGGCGAGCGCAATATCCGCGTCAACAGCGTGGCCCCAGGGCCGGTCTGGACACCCTTGATCGTGTCGACCATGCCCGATGAAGAGGTGACCCAGTTCGGTGCCCAGACCCCGCTGGGCCGCCCGGGACAGCCGGTGGAAGTGGCGCCAATCTACGTGCTGCTGGCCTCGGATGAAGGCAGCTATATCTCTGGCACTCGCTACGGCGTTACCGGTGGCAAGCCGATTTTGTGATTGACGATGCCGTGGCCGCCATCCGTCCACGGCAGTTGGCAGTTGCATCACAACCAAGAGGAGTACCCATGATGAGTTCGCACAAAAATGCGGGGCCCGACGCGACTCAGGCCCAACCCCCAGGCGAAGTGGAACGCGACAACGACGCCCACCGCCCCAGCAAGCCGGGAGCGCCTGGCCGCGATTCAACGGCCCAGAGCACGGCGCAGACGTCGCAGCCCACCAACGGCAAATCCACCAAGCGATAGCCGCTGGCGGGACAACCGCCCTCAACCCTCCTGACGGGTGGGGCGGAACAGAATCTCGTTGATGTCCACTTCCGCCGGCTGGCTGATGGCAAAGGCGACGGCCCGGGCAAACGATTCGGCAGGGATCGCGAACTCGTCGTAGAACCGCTGGATGTGGCCGGCGATATCGGCTTCGGTGATGCTGGCGGGCAGCTCCGTGGCCAAGGCGCCCGGGGAGATGACCGTGGTGCGGATATCGTAGGGCTTGACCTCTTGGCGCAAGCCTTCGGACAGCGCCAGCACGGCGCTTTTGGTGGCCGCGTACACCGCGCTGCCCGGGCGCACCTTGTGGCCCGCCACGGAAGACACATTGATGATCTGCCCGCCCTTTTGCGCGGTCATGTAAGGCAGCGCGGCGGCGATGCCGTGCAGCACGCCTTTGATATTGACGTCGATGGTCCGGTGCCAGTCCTCGATCTTCAGCCGCTGCAACGGGGAATGAGGCATCAGCCCGGCGTTGTTGATCATCACGTCGATACGGCCAAAGGTGCTGACCGCCTGGTCCACCAGCGCCTTGACGGCGGCAGGGTCGGTGACATCGGTCTGTACCGCAATGGCTTCGCCGCCACGGGCGCGAATGGCGTGCGCCACCCCATCGATGCGCTCCAGGCGCCGTGCGCCCAGCACCACGCGCGCGCCCTGGGCGGCGAGATGGCGGGCGGTGGCCTCGCCCAGGCCACTGCTGGCGCCGGTGATGACCACTACTTTTTCGGAAATGTTGTTGCTCATTGAAACGGGCTCCTGATAGGGGCGACTGGATGCGCAACAGCTTATTTTGATGGGCGATACTCAACAATCCCGCTTTAAATGAACGATGTAGTGAGGAAAATTCAACAGCGGCAGCGACTACAACGCGATTCCTATGTGGGACCGTAGCCGCTGCCGGAGGCTGCGCTGGGCCTATGCCCCACTGGAAATCTTCAGCGTTCACGCAGGCCAGCGCAGCCTGGCGGCAGCGGCTACGCGGATCATGAAGGGTACGGCGCGGAAGGCGGGTTGGCCGCTTCCCGGGCTTCGCCCGGTCCCACAGGGAGTGTAACCGTAGCCGCTGCCGGAGGCTGCGCTGGGCCTATGCCCCACTGGAAATCTTCAGGGTTCACGCAGGCCAGCGCAGCCTGGCGGCAGCGGCTACGCGGATCATGATGGGTATGGCGCGGAAGACGGGTTGGCCGCTTCCCGGGCTTCGCCCGGTCCCACAGGGGAGCGTAACCGTAGCCGCTGCCGGAGGCTGCGCTGGGCCTATGCCCCACTGGAAATCTTCAGGGTTCACGCAGGCCAGCGCAGCCTGGCGGCAGCGGCTACGCGGATCATGAAGGGTACGGCGCGGAAGGCGGGTTGGCCGCTTCCCGGGCTTCGGCCGGTCCCACAGGGAGTGTAACCGTAGCCGCTGCCGGAGGCTGCGCTGGGCCTATGCCCCACTGGAAATCTTCAGGGTTCACGCAGGCCAGCGCAGCCTGGCGGCAGCGGCTACGCGGATCATGAAGGGTACGGCGCGGAAGGCGGGTTGGCCGCTTCCCGGGCTTCGCCCGGTCCCACAGGGGGCCTCACCGTAGCCGCTGCCGGAGGCTGCGCTGGGCCTATGCCCCACTGGAAATTTTCAGCGTTTACGCAGGCCAGCGCAGCCTGGCGGCAGCGGCTACGCGGATCATGAAGGGTATGGCGCGGAAGGCGAGTTGGCCGCTTCCCGGGCTTCGCCCGGCCCCAAAGGGAGCGTAACCGTAGCCGCTGCCGGAGGCTGCGCTGGCCCTATGCCCCACTGGAAATCTTCAGGGTTCACGCAGGCCAGCGCAGCCTGGCGGCAGCGGCTACGCGGGTCAGGTGTGGGACGGGGCGAAGCTCGGGAACGGTATGGCGCGGAAGACGGGTTGGCCGCTTCCCGAGCTTCGCCCGGTCCCACAGGGGGCCTCACCGTAGCCGCTGCCGGAGGCTGCGCTGGGCCTATGCCCCACTGGAAATTTTCAGCGTTTACGCAGGCCAGCGTAGCCTGGCGGCAGCGGCTATGCGGGTTGGGGGCGGCTTCAGGCGCCTTTGAGGGTTTTCAGGCTGCGGGCGATATCGCCCAGGCCATCCGCGCCCAGGCCCTGGGGCGCGATGAACATTTCCATGTTGGCACGCGACAATTCCCAGTGTTCGAACACCAGCTCCACCACGGCGTCTTCATCGCGCCGCTCGATCGCTTCGATGAAGGCGTCATGGTGGTCGGCAGACAGGTCCAGGCGCTGCTCCATTTGCGTGTCGCGTGGGCGGTAGAAGGTATGGCCGATACGACCGTGGTCGATCAGCAGGCGCCCCAGGCTGGGCTCCAGGTACTGGTTGCCGGCCATTTCGCCCATGATTTCGTGGAAGCGGTTGTTCTCCAGCACCATGGCCAGCGCGTCACCGCTGCGGGTGGCCTGGCGGAAGCGTACCTGGGTCTGCTTGAGGTCTTCCAGCTGCGCAGGCTTGAAGTTGTGCACGGCCAGACGGGCGACGGCGGCGTAGATCATCGGCGCCACCAGGAAAAAGTTGCGCAGGGTGGCATAGTTCATGGCAATCACGCGGGCGCCACGGTTTTCCTGGATGTCGATGTACCCCTCACCCGCCAGACGACGGAAGACTTCACGTACGGGGGTGCGCGACAGCCCGTAACGCTCGCTCAGGCCAACCTCGTCCAGCACCTCGTCGGGGCTCAACTCCATGGTGAGGATCTGACGCTTGAGGTCGTCGTATAGCGCGTTCTTGCCGTTTTTCACACACCCGCTCCAGAAATGCTTTTGAAGAAATAAATTCGGGCCACCTTCCAGGCACCTGGCACGCCACCCTGCGGTGCGACCCTACTGCGCAATATTACCCGCAAATGTCGGCGTTCAGCGTTATGCCCGAGCGTTTTCCACGCCGCTACTTCATACTTCGTCGTATAAACAGCCAACGCCAGCACCCGCATGAACACACACCGTGGCCAATCTCCCCTCCCCGACGACCTGCGGGTATTCCTCGCCGTGGTGCGCAACAACGGCTTCGCCAGCGCCGCCGAGGCCCTGGGCTACTCGCCCGCCTACATCAGCAAGCGCATCGGCGTATTGGAAGCCACCCTTGGCACCCGCCTGCTGCACCGCACTACGCGGCGCATCGCCCTGACCGACCAAGGCGAACAGACCCTGACCTGGGCCACCCGCCTGCTCGACGACATGGACGACTTCCTCGGCCAGTTAAACGACGCCCCCCACCAACTGCGCGGCGCCCTGCATATGTGCAGCAGCTTTGGCTTCGGCCGCAATCACGTGGCCCCGGCCATTACCCTGTTGTCGCAGCGCTACCCGCAACTCGACATTCGCCTGGATGTATTCGACCGGGTGGTCGATATCATCAACGAAGGTTTCGACCTGGAAATCCTGGTGGGCGACGACCTGCCCGAGCAGTTTCACGGCACGCAACTGGTCAAGAACCGCCGGGTGCTGTGTGCCACCCCCGACTATTTGGCCCGTCGAGGCACACCCCAACAGCTCGACGAGCTGGCCGGGCACGACTGCCTGGTGCTGAAGGAACGCAACTATGCCTTCGGTATCTGGGAGCTGGCCCGCGAGGGGCGCAAGGTAGAGTCGGTGCGAGTCAGCGGCCCGCTGTCGTCCAACAACGGCGAGATCGTCCTGCAATGGGCCTTGAGCGGGGCCGGGATCATTCTGCGGTCGCTGTGGGATGTGAAACCGATGTTGGACAGCGGTCAGCTGGTGCAAGTGCTGCCTGACTACTCGCAAAGCGCCAACGTGTGGGCGGTGTACCCGGGGCGGCTGAGTGAGTCGGCCAAGTTGAAAGCGTGCGTGGCGTTCTTTGAGGAACACTTTCGCACGCTTTCATTGGCCTGAAAGGTTTACAGCCAAGGGTGCTCGGCCAGGTGCCGTGCCTCGAAGGCGCGGATCTGCTCGGCGCGTTGCAGGGTGCTGCCCACGGCATCCAGGCCCAGCAGCAGCGACTGTTTGCGCAGGCCGTCGATGGCAAACTCGATGACGCTGCCGTCGGCCAATTCGATGCGCTGGGCGGGCAGGTCGACACGCAGGGTGGCGGTGGCCGGCTGGCTGATCACCTGCCCCAGGCGCTGCAGTTGCGGCTCGGGCAACTGGATGGCGAGCACGCCGTTGCGCTGGCAGTTGTCGAAGAAGATCCCGGCGAAGCTTGTGCCGATCAGGGCGCGGATACCCAGTTGCTTGAGGCCCCACACGGCGTGTTCACGGCTGGAGCCGCAGCCGAAATTGGGCCCCACCACCAGGAACGCCGCCTCGCGCCACGCCGGTTGATTGAGCACGAATGCAGGGTCGAGTTCGCCTGACGGCAAAAAACGCAGGTCAAAGAACGCGCCTTTGTCCAGTCCACTGCGGTCAATGCCCTTGAGAAACTGCTTGGGCATGATGATGTCGGTGTCGATGTTGGCCGCCAGCATCGGGGCGGCCTGGCCGGTGACAAGGGTGAACGCTTGCATGCTCAGGCCTCCTGGGCAAAGTGACGGACATCGACCAGGTGGCCACGGATCGCCGCGGCCGCGACCATCGCCGGGCTCATCAGGTGGGTACGGGCACCGGCACCCTGCCGGCCCTCGAAGTTGCGGTTGGTGCTGGACGCGCAGCGGTCGCCGGGGGCCAGCACATCGTCGTTCATGGCCAGGCACATGGAGCAGCCTGACTGGCGCCACTCGAAGCCGGCGTCCTGGAAGATGCGTGCCAGGCCCTCTGCTTCGGCCTGGGCGCGCACCAGGCTGGAGCCTGGGACGATCATCGCTCGTACGCTGGATGCCACGTGCCTGCCCTCCACTACCCTGGCCACCTCGCGCAGGTCTTCAATGCGCGCATTGGTGCACGAGCCGATAAAGGCATGGCTGATGGTGATGTCGCTCAGGGCCATGCCGGCGTGCAGGCCCATGTAGTTCAGGGCGCGCTGCAAGCCGTGGCGCAGGATGGGATCGGCTTGCTGCGCCGGGTCCGGCACGCGGCCGCTGACCGGCGCTGCCTGGTCGGGGCTGGTGCCCCAGGTCACCATGGGCTCCAGCGTGTCGACGTCGACCAGTACCTCGCGATCAAACACCGCGCCCTGGTCGGTGTACAGCGTGCGCCCAGTGCGTTCGGCCTGCTCCCACAACGCGTCCTTGGGCGCGCGCGGCTTGCTTTTGAGGTAGGCGAACACCTTGTCGTCCGGTGCCATGAAGGCGCCGCGGGCACCGGCTTCCACGGCCATGTTGCAGATGGTCATGCGAGCCTCGACGCTGAGCGCGGTGATCACCGGCCCGTCGAATTCAATGGCGAAGCCAGTGGCCCCTGACGCGCCGATCTGCTCGATCAGCGCCATGATGATGTCCTTGGCCGTAACGCCCGGACCCAGCTGGCCCTTGACGGTGACGCGCAGGGTTTTCAGGCGTTTGTAGACCAGCGTCTGGGTCGCCAGCACGTGCTCGATTTCCGAGGTACCGATGCCGAAACCGAAGGCGCCCAATGCGCCATAGGTGGTGGTGTGGCTGTCGCCTGCGGCCACCACCATGCCAGGCAGGATAAAGCCCTGCTCCGGCGCCACCACGTGCTCGATGCCTTGGCGCGGGTCCAGCACGTCGAACAGCTCGATGCCGAAGTCGCGGCAGTTTTCCGCAAAGTAGGCCACCTGGCGAGCGCCGCCGGCGTCGGGTACGGTGCCGTCGCGCCGGGGCGTGGTGGGGTTGACGTGATCCACCACGCACAAGGTCGCCGCCGGGCGCCATACGCCGCGGCCGGCTTCGCGCAAGCCGCTGAAGGCTTGCGGGCTGGTGTATTCGTTGGCCACCTGGCGGTCGATGTACAGCAGTACGTGGCCTTGGTCGTCCAGGGTGCAGACGGTGTGGCTGTCGATGTGTTTCTGGTACAGGGTGCGGGGGCTGGTCATGGCGGCACGGTCGTCTTTTTGGTTGAGGACGTGGCCAAGAGCATATTGCCTGCCGTATCTGCATCAAGATCGCTTCCGTGAACCGACAGAACACGATTCATGAACAATCCTGTAGCCGCTGCCGCCAGGCTGCGCTGGCCCGGTGCCTCACTGAAAATCTTCAGGGTTCACACAGGCCAGCGCAGCCTGGCGGCAGCGGCTACATCGTCCGGATAATTAACTTGCAGGAACTAGTGTAATAACTTTCAACCCATTAAATCCTTTGAGCAAAGCTGATAATTTTAACTCAGTGCAATAACCACACGAACTACAGGGTATCCACGTCCGCACTAACCACCCTGCTTTCAATAACAAGCCTTGTGATGCACTGAGGAGAACACGATGGACAAAGAATCAGCCGTTGATTCGTTGACCGATGTCATGGCCAAGTTCACGGCCTACATCGGCAAGCGCCTGCCGACCGATGTGAAGAAAAAGACCGCGCAACTGCGCGCCGCCGAGACCAACCCGCTGGCGATCGCCGTGTACGACTCCATGGCCGAGAACCAGGACTACGCCGACAAGCTGGACCGTCCCAGCTGCCAGGACACCGGGGTGATCCAGTACTTCATCAGCGCCGGCGCCCGCTTCCCGCTGCTGGGTGAGCTGGAAAACATCCTGGAAAACGCCACCAAGGAAGCGACCATCAAGGGCCCGCTGCGCCACAACGCGGTGGAAACCTTCATCGAGAAAAACACCGGCACCAACACCGGCTCGAAAATCCCGTGGCTGGACTGGGAGATCATCCCCGACGCCGATTACGCGCTGATCGACGTGTACATGGCCGGCGGCGGCTGTACCCTGCCAGGCTCTGCCAAGGTGCTGATGCCTGGCCAGGGTTATGAAGGCGTGACCGAGTTCGTCTTTGACGTGATCACCTCCCGCGGCGTCAACGCCTGCCCGCCGCTGCTGGTGGGCGTGGGCGTGTCGACGTCGGTGGAAACCGCGGCGCGTTTGTCCAAGCGCGCCATCCTGCGCCCGGTCGACTCCAGCCACCCCAACGCCAGCGCGGCGCTGATGGAACAACTGCTCGAAGAAGGCCTGAACGAAGTCGGCATCGGCCCGCAAGGCCTGACCGGCAACAGCAGCGTGATGGGCGTGAACATTGAGTCTTCGGCACGCCACCCCTCCACCATCGGCGTGGCCGTGTCCACCGGTTGCTGGGCACACCGGCGCGGCAAAATCCGCATCAACGCCGACCTGACCTACGACATCCTCTCCCACGAAGGAGTAGTACTGTGATCAAAGTCCTTAATACCCCTATCAAGGACGAGGACCTGGCCGACCTCAACGTCGGCGACGTGGTGTACCTGACCGGCCAGTTGGTGACCTGCCGCGACGTGGCCCACCGCCGCCTGATCGAGCTCAAGCGCGAACTGCCGGTGGACCTGCGCGGTGGCGCGATCTTCCATGCCGGCCCCATCGTGCGCAAGAAGGACGACGGCAGCTTCGAGATGGTTTCCATCGGCCCCACCACCAGCATGCGCATGGAAAAATTCGAGAAGCAGTTCATCGAAGAAACCGGCGTGAAGATGATCATTGGCAAGGGCGGCATGGGCCCGGAAACCACCGCCGGCTGCCTGGAGAACAAGGCGGTGCACGCGGTATTCCCCGGTGGCTGCGCGGTGCTGGCCGCCACCAAGGTGGAAGAGATTGAACGCGCCGAATGGCAAGACCTGGGCATGCCGGAAACCCTGTGGGTGAACCGTGTGCGCGAGTTCGGCCCGCTGATCATCTCGATCGATACCAAGGGCAACAACCTGTTCGAGCAGAACAAGGTGCGCTTCAACGATCGCAAAGGCGCGATCATCGAGAAGATCAACGCCCAGGTCCGGTTCATCAAATAAGGCGGTTCAGCCAATGATCCGTCGGGGCCGCCCTTGAGCGCCCCGCACCGACGCCCTGTCGGCGCCCACGCAGCGCCGACAGGGCAACGTCGCACCCTTTCCCCCACCGCTCCAGGTGTGTTCGCAGAGCCCCCTGCACTTCGCGGCCCCCTGCACTTCGCCCTGCCTGGACCGCCCCTTTCCCTTACCGACGCAGATACTCCTTATGCACAACGCCAGTCACCATGAACTGCGCAACGCCTTTCAGGCCTTGCTAGCCGGCCCTTTCTGTTACCACACCGCCTCGATCTTCGACCCGCTGTCCGCGCGCATGGCCGCCGACCTGGGGTTTGAAGTGGGGATCCTTGGCGGCTCGGTGGCCTCCCTGCAGGTGCTCGGCGCCCCGGACGTCGCCCTGATCACGTTGAGCGAGTTCGCCGAACAGGCCACCCGCATCGGCCGGGTGGCACGCCTGCCGCTGATTGTCGACGCCGACCACGGCTACGGCAACGCGCTGAACACCATGCGGACCGTGGCCGAGCTGGAACGCGCCGGCGTCGCCGCCCTGACCCTGGAAGATACTGTGCTGCCAGCCCAGTTCGGCTGCAAGGCCAGCGACCTGATCAGCCTGGCCGAAGGCGTAGGCAAACTGCGCGCCGCCCTGCGCGCGCGCCAGGACCCGGCCCTGGCGATCATCGCCCGCACCCACGCAGGCGTGCAGCCGCTGGCCGACGTCATCGACCGGGCGCGCGCCTATGAAGACGCCGGTGCCGACGCCATTTGCCTGGTGGGGGTGAAGGATGCGGAACACTTGCACGCCATCGCCGAAACCCTGTGCGTGCCGCTGATGCTGGTGGCCTACGGCAACCCGGCGCTGAGCGACGACCAACTGCTGGCGGAGTTGGGCGTGCGTATCGTGCTGGACGGCCATGCGCCGTATTTTGCGGCCATCAAGGCCACCTACGAACGCCTGCGCGAGCAGCGGGGGTTGAAGGTGCACGAGTATTACGATGCGACGGCGCTGGCTGCCCATTATGCGGGTGCCGAGACCTATGCGGCGTGGGCGCGGGATTATCTCAAGCAGGTGCTGTGACAACACCGATCCCGTAGCCGCTGCCGCCAGGCTGCGCTGGCCTGTGCGAACACTGAAGATCTCCAGTGAGGCATGGGGCCAGCGCAGCCTGGCGGCAGCGGCTACAGGTATTGCAGAGTGCGGGCGCGTTGTCAGCTTTCCCAGGGAATGTAAAAGGGCCGTCGCCTCAACCGCGCCTTGCGGCCTTGCCTTCAAGCACCTCATGCTCCGCCTGGGCCTCCACCGGCAGCGGCACCACTGGCGCCGTCACCTCCTCGCCTTCCAGCACCTTGTGCAACCGGGCGGTATCCAGCGCCCCTACCCACTTGGCAATCACCAGGGTACCGACGCCATTGCCGATGGTGTTGGTCAACGCCCTGGCGCCGGACATGAAACGGTCCACGCCCAACAACAGCACCATCCCGGACACCGGGATGGTGCCCAGTGACGCCAGGGTGGCCGCCAGGATAATGAACCCCGACCCGCTGACACCCGCCGAGCCCTTGGAGGTGAACATCAATACCCCCAGCACAATCAGCTGATCGGTCAGCGTCAGCGGCGTGTTGGTGGCCTGGGCAATGAAGATCGCGGCGATGGTGTAGTAGATGGCCTGGCCATCCGGGTTGAAGCTCAGCCCCGCCGGCACCATCATCCCCGCCACCGGCTTGGAACAGCCGGCGCGTTCCATTTTGGTGATCAATTGCGGCACCACCGATTCCGACGAACTGGTGCCCAGCACGGTCAGCAACTCATCCTTGAGGTAGCGCAGCAGTTTCCACAGGCTGAAGCCCGAATAGCGGCAGATGGGCCCCAGCACCAGGGCCACGAACAGGATGCACGTCAGGTACACGCAGCCCATCAGTTTGCCCAGCGAGAACATGCTGCCCAGGCCGTACTTGCCGACCGTGAAGGCCATGGCCCCGAAGGCGCCGATGGGCGCCAGGCGCATCACCATGTTGACGATGTTGAACATGCCGCGCATCAGGCTGTCCATCACGTCGATAAAGGGCTTGGCCCTCGGCCCGGCGTTGGCCAGGGCGATACCGAGCAAAATCGAGAACATCAGGATCTGCAGCACGTTGCCTTTGGCAAACGCGTCCACCACGGTGTCGGGGATGATCCCCAGCAGGAAGCCGGTGACCGAACTGTGGTGCCCAGCCGTGGTGTACAGGGCGATGCTGGAGGTATCCAGCGTCCTCGCATCGATGTTCATGCCCACGCCGGGCTTGAGCAGATTGACCACCACCAGCCCGATGGCCAGCGCCAGGGTGGACAGCACTTCGTAATAGATCAGCGCCCGGGCACCGACACGGCCCAGTTCCTTCATGTTTTCCATGCTGGCGATACCACTGACCACGGTCAGGAAGATAACCGGTGCCAACAGCATCTTGATCAGCTTGATGAAGCCATCGCCCAACGGCGCAAGTGCCTCGCCGGCTGCCGGCCAAACGGCGCCGACAGTGATGCCCAGTACAACGGCGAGCAGCACCTGTACATACAGTTTGCTTAATACACGTTTCATCTTGTTTCCTGATTTTTATAGTTGTCATGAGTGAGCACGGGGGTGTTCAACCACAGGCCGGGTGGAGTATATGTAGTGACTTGGAGTCGATGGTTAACCTGAAATACCGAGACAATTAACCTGGAGTCACGAATGAACAACGCCCAGGATTTGGGGTTTTTCCACCTGCTGGCCAAGCAGGGCAGCCTCGTCGCCACCGCCCGCGAGCTGGGCGTGACGCCGCCGGCGGTCAGCAAGCGCCTGGCGGCACTGGAGGCGCGCCTGGGCGTGCGCCTGGTCAATCGCACCACCCGCTCCATGAGCCTGACCACCGAGGGTGAGCTGTACTACGCCCATGTCGCGCGCATCCTCACCCAGATCGACGAAGTCGAGCAGTTGGTCAGCAGCAGCCGTGGCACGCCCAAGGGACTGCTGCGGGTCAATGCCTCCCTGGGGTTTGGCCGCCGCCATATCGGCCCGGCGCTGGCAGCGTTTTATGCGATGTACCCCGAGGTGGAAATCCAGCTGGAGATCAGCGACCACCCACTGGACCTGACCACCCACGGCTTTGACCTGGGCATCCGTTTCGGCACCTTGCCGGACGCCGCGCTGCATGCCCGCAAGATCGCCTCCAACCGCCGGCTGCTGTGCGCCTCGCCGCTGTACCTGGAGAAGCACGGCGTGCCACAAAGCCTCAGTGACCTGCAGAATCACAACTGCATTTTCATTCGCCAGAACGAATCGCCCTATGGCGTGTGGACCTTCAGCAACGGCTCGCGCACCGAGAACATCAAGGTGCACGGCGCGCTGGGCTGCAACGATGGTGAGGTGGCCCTGAACTGGGCGTTGGAGGGGTATGGCCTGCTGCTGCGCGCCGAGTGGGACATCGCCAAATACGTGCGCAGCGGGCGCCTGCGGCTGGTGCTGGAAGACCACACCCCGACCCGCGCGGACGTGTACGCGGTGTACCCGCAGCAGCTGCACCTGTCGGCGCGGGTGCGCAGCCTGATCGATTTTTTGATCGAGCGTTTCCGGCACATCGACAACATCGCCGACCGCGACAGTTCTACATAGCCCGTAGCCGCTGCCGCCCGGCTGCGCTGGCCAGTGTTGACCCTGAAGATCCACAGTGGGACACAGGGCCAGCGCCGCCTGGCGGCAGCGGCTACAGGTCAGCTGCGGCTGGCAGCCTCGGTCTGCGGCGGCAAGGCAAACCCGGCAGGCTTGGCCGCCACGGTTTCCTCAACCGCCTCATCCTTGCCCTCCAGCGCCCGGTTGAGCTTGACCATGTCCAGCGCCCCCACCCACTTGGCAATTGCCAGGGTACCGACGCCATTGCCGATGGTATTGGTAATGGCGCGCGCCTCGGACATGAAGCGGTCCACGCCCAACAGCAAGACCATCCCCGACACCGGGATCTTGCCCAGCGACGCCAGGGTCGCCGCCAGGATGATGAACCCCGAGCCGCTGACACCCGCCGAGCCCTTGGAGGTGAACATCAACACCGCCAGCACGATCAACTGATCGGTCAGGGTCAACGGCGTGTTGGTGGCCTGGGCGATGAAGATGGCGGCGATGGTGTAGTAGATCGCCTGGCCGTCCGGGTTGAAGCTCAACCCGGCGGGAATCATCATGCCGGCCACCGGCTTTGAGCACCCTGCCCGTTCCATCTTGGTGATCATCTGCGGCAGCACCGATTCGGACGAGCTGGTGCCCAGCACGGTGAACAGCTCTTCCTTGATGAAGCGCAAAAACTTCCACAGGCTGAAGCCGCTGTAGCGGCAGATCGGCCCCAGGATGAAGATCACGAACACCACGCAGGTCAGATACACGCAGGCCATCAACTTGCCCAGCGAGAACATCGAGCCAAAGCCGTACTTGCCGATGGTGAAGGCAATGGCCCCGAACGCACCGATGGGCGCCAGGCGCATCACCATGTTGACGATGTTGAACATGCCCTTCATCAGGCTGTCGATCACGTCAATGAAGATCCTGGCCCGCGGCCCGGCGTTGGCCAGCGCCACGCCCAGCAGGATGGAGAACAGCAGAATCTGCAGCACGTTGCCCTGGGCGAACGCCCCGACGATGGTGTCGGGAATGATGCTGAGGATGAAGTCCATGAACGAGTTGTGCGGCGCCTGGGTGGTGTAGGTGGCGATGCTGGAGGTGTCCAGCGCCTTGGCGTCGATGTTCATGCCGGCGCCGGGCTTGAACACATCCACCACGATCAGGCCGATGGCCAGGGCCAAGGTGGACACCACTTCGAAGTACAGCAAGGCGCGCACACCGACGCGGCCCAGTTCCTTCATGTTTTCCATGCGGGCGATGCCGCTGACCACCGTGAGGAAGATCACCGGTGCCAACAGCATCTTGATCAGTTTGATGAAGCCGTCACCGATTGGCTTGAGCGCGGTGCCGGTATCCGGGAACAGCACGCCGACGATGGCGCCCAGTACCACGGCGATGAGCACTTGTACGTAGAGTTTGCCGAGTATGCGTTTCATGACAGGCCCTGATTGTTATTGTTGTCAGGTGCGCCATGGCGTGCAGCCGCGAGCGACTGCCGCCACAGCGTGGGTAGGCGTGTGGCGGATCAGCGCTTGATCAGCTCGATGACGGCATCGGTCACTTGCCGCGTGGTCGCGGTGCCGCCCAGGTCCGGGGTGTGCACGCCCGCCTCGGTCACCGCCTCGATGGCCGACATCAGCTGCCGCGCGGCGGCCGGCTCGCCCAGGTGCTCAAGCATCATCGCCGCGGTCCAGAACGTGGCGATGGGGTTGGCCACGCCCTTGCCGGTGATATCGAAGGCCGAACCGTGGATAGGCTCGAACATGGACGGGAAGCGCTTGCCGGGGTTGAGGTTGGCCGTGGGCGCAATGCCCAGGCTGCCGGACAGCGCCGCCGCCAGGTCCGAAAGGATGTCGGCGTGTAGGTTGGTGGCCACGATCACGTCCAGGGTCGATGGCTTGAGCACCATGCGCGTGGTGACGGCATCCACCAGTTCCTTGTCGACCTTGACGTCGGGGAAATCCTTGGCGACTTCGTAGAAAATCTCGTCCCACAGCACCATGCCGTGGCGCTGAGCATTGGACTTGGTCACCAGGGTCAGGTGCTTGCGTGGCCGGGTGCGCGCCAGCTCGAAGGCAAAGCGGTGGATACGCTCGACGCCGGTGCGGGTGAACACCGACACTTCGGTAGCTACCTCTTCGGGGAGGCCACGGTGCACGCGGCCGCCGTTGCCCGAATACTCGCCTTCGGAGTTCTCGCGGATCACCACCCAGTCGATCTCGTGGCCGTTGTGCAGCGGACTCTTCACCCCCGGCAGCACGCGCGCCGGGCGCACGTTGGCGTACTGGTCGAAGCCTTGACAGATGGGCAGGCGCAGGCCCCACAGCGACACGTGATCGGGCACATTGAGCGCACCCACGGCGCCGAAGAAGATCGAATCGAAGGTTTTCAGTTCTTCCAGGCCGCCTTCGGGGATGTAGTGGCCGTGCTTGAGGAAGTTGTCGGAATTCCAGTCAAACTGCTTGAAGTTCAGGGCGAAGGTGCCGGCGCGCTGGGCCAGGGCCTTGAGCACCTCGATACCGGCATCGATCACTTCCACGCCGATACCGTCGCCTGGCACGGCAGCAATGTTGTAAGTCTTCATGGTCAACTCCACTCAATTGTTGTTGTGTGGAGCGACTATAGGGATTGCGCAAGGCCGCAGGGTTAACTCAGATTTACTACATTCTTAATTCTAATTCATGAATCGCCATGGGATTCCCGCCTGATTTCAGCAACTAGCCCACTCCTGTGGGACCGGGCGCCAGCTCGGGAAGCGGGCGAAGCGGATGGGCGGACGAGCCCCTTTCCGAGCTTCGCCTGGTCCTACAGAACGTGCACTTGTAGCAGCAAAGATTGTCTCGATGCAGGCGACGCGGTCTGGCTCCAATCCCGTCCGCTCTGGGTTCTGGGAGGGCACTAATGAAATTGAGTAACGTGAAGCCCCAGCGCTGTCACCTAACGTTATCGGAAAAGCAGTGCGACTTAGCCACGACCTAGTCACCTGTCATTTCTTACAGTTGATCTTTTAAATCAGCCCATCAAAACTGGCACAGCCAGCAATGGTGACATCTGCAGCCAGCCAACTGCTTGGTTGCTTTTTTGCTTCGATCGCCTGGAACTTTCACCTACGGAGTTAGACCATGAAAAGTGAAAATAGATATTCACTCAATGAACAACCGACAGAAACCTTCGACACCGAAACCATCCGCCAACTTCCCGCAAACTCCCCCGCCTACTTCTCGCTATTCTGGGCGCTGCCCTCAGGCTCGGTGGCCATCGAGGATTTCGGCGAGACTTACACCCCGGCGGTTTCTGGCAAGGCCATGTCCGTCGGGCACAACTCAGCCGTAAGTCTCATTTTGGATGACCAATCGCACTTCAGACCCCAGCGGGCTTTCGCCTTGCCAGGCACCGTGGGCACCTATGCTTTTTTATCGCCGTCGGGGGTGGTTGAAGAGGAAGCTTCGTTTGACGGTGGCACGCTGGGAACCATTATCAATGTCGATATTCCCGTATGGTTCAACCCCAAAGTGCTGCGCTGGCAGGTTGAGGCGAATGGTGCAGTACTCCTAGACAACGTAGGGATTTCTCCGAACCCTGACCAGCCACCGACGGAAACCTTTGAGAGCGAAATACCGCGTGAACTTCCGTCCTATTCTCCCGCCATTTTCTCTCACTTTTGGCTCCTCCCTATCGGGTCTGCCGCCATTGAGGATTTTGGCGAGCGCTATTCCCCCCTGATATCCGGGAAAGCCATTGTCATCAGAAACAACGCTTCGGCCACTTTCACTTGGAATGACGAGGTTACCGGTGGCCAACCGAGTGCTTATGCGCTACCCGGCACCCGTGGAACCTTCGCTTGCTTGAACAGGTCCGGCGACGTTGTATACGAGACACCTTATGACGGCGGTCTTGAGGGGGTACGAATTGATATCGAGTACCCTGTAAACATTGAGGTCAAGGCATTACGGTTCACAGTGGATGGTGCAGGGTCGGTGCTACTGGACAATGTCGTCACGTATTTGGGAAAAAATGCACCAATATAGTCGAAGCAAAATAGTTACAACAGGGTGTTCCCACCACTGCTATTCCAGTGGTGGGCACCCATCACTAAGGTAGATTGCGCGTCTACGTGCAAGTAGAACGCAGTGGTTTTCCTCATAAAATTTCACTATGGACAACGTGAAGTGAAGATCGCCCCCTCCCACACAGCCACTGTCGGAGTTTAAATTTTAGGCATTCAACGCAGGCAGATGAACTTACACTGACGTTTTTATACAAACGGGAAAATTGGCAGCCACTGTCTTGAAACCGCATCCCCGCAGCTGCCGAAGCGGACGTCACAGACAGCGCGCAGGGTCAGCACATGCGCGGGGTCCGTGACGCGACCTGGCGGCCGCTGCTACACCTCCGACCGGCGTTTGTACTGGCGGTACACCGGCTTCCAGAACTGCGCCTCGATGGCCGCATTCAAATCGTCATCACCCTGCGGCACTGCCACCCCATCGGCCTGCGCTGCCTTGGCCACGGCGAAGGCGATGCGTTTGCTGACCGTCTGCACCTCACGCAGCGCCGGCAGCATCTGCCCCTCCCGCGCGCAATCGGCCAATGCGTGGGCCGAAGCCATCAGCATGCCGTCGGTAATGCGCGTGGCCTGGCTGACAATGGCGCCCAAGCCCACGCCCGGGAAGATGTAGGAGTTGTTGCACTGGGCAATGGGGAACACCTTGCCCAACACTTCAACCGGCAAGAATGGGCTGCCGGTGGCCACCAGCGCCTGCCCGTCGGTCCATTGCAGGATGTCCTTGGGGTGCGCCTCGATCTGCGAGGTGGGGTTGGACAGCGGCATCACGATCGGCTGAGGGCAGCCCTGGTGCAGGGTCTCGATGATCTGCTGGGTAAACAGCCCGGCCTTGCCGGACACGCCAATCAGCACGGTGGGCCGCGCATTGCTGACCACCTCCTGCAGCGACGGCCAGTCACCGTCGTACTGCCAGCCCGTCAGGCTGTCACTGGGATGGGCCAGGCGCGCCTGGAAATCGTACAGGCCGGTCTGGCGATCGGTGAGCAGCCCCTTGCTGTTGATCAGGAACACCTGGCGCCGCGCCTGGGCCTCGCTCACGCCTTCCAGCTGCATGGCGGCAATGATCTGCTCGGCGATACCGCAACCGGCTGAGCCTGCACCCACGAACGCCACCACCTGGTCTGCCAGACGCTGGCCCTTGACCTTGCACGCAGCCAATAAGGTGCCCACGGTAACCGCCGCAGTGCCCTGAATATCGTCATTGAAACAGCACAGCTGATCGCGGAACCGGTCCAGCAGTGGCATGGCCTGGGCCAGCGCGAAGTCTTCGAACTGCACGATCGCCTTGGGCCAGCGCCGTTTCACGCCGTCGATGAACGCCTGGACGAAATCGTCATAGGCTTGCCCACGCACACGCTCATGCCGCAGGCCGAAATACAGCGGGTCGGCCACACGCTCAGGGTTGTTGGTGCCCACGTCCAGCACCACTGGCAGCGTGTGCGCCGGGCTAATGCCGCCGCAGGCGGTGTACAGCGACAGCTTGCCGATGGGGATGCCCATGCCGCCCACGCCCTGGTCGCCCAGGCCAAGGATGCGCTCGCAGTCGCTGACCACGATCACCTTGACGTTGTCCTTGGTGACGTTGTTGAGGATTTCATCGATGCGCTGGCCGTCGTCGATGCTGATAAACAGGCCGCGGTGGCTGCGGTAGATGCGCGAAAATTCCTGGCACGCCTTGCCCACTGTGGGGGTGTAGATAATCGGCAGCATGCGGTCCAGGTGGTCATCCACCAGCTTGTAGAACAGGGTTTCGTTGAAGTCCTGGATGGAGCGCAGCAGCACGTGTTTCTCAAGGTCTGTGGAGCAGGCTTCGAACTGGGCGAAGGCGCGCCGGGCCTGCTCGTCGATGGTCTCGACCTGGGCGGGCAACAGGCCTTTGAGGCCCAGTTCGGCACGCTCCTGCTCGCTGAAGGCGGTGCCTTTATTGAGCAGCGGCGTGCCCAACAAGGTAGGGCCGGCAAAAGGCACCAGCAACGGACGTCTGGCTTGATCGGTCATGGTGTGCACTCCTTCTTGTGGTCGGATTATTGCGTTGCAGCACCATAAGGTAGTCGATCTGGCGCGGGTTGCCTTATGCCCCGACGGCAGCCGACCACTGACGGATCTGCGCCAGCGTCGCCGTGGCACCGCCGCACACCACCATCAGCACCTTGCCGTAACCGGACAGGGCCGCGGGCTGACTGGCCAGGGCCAGGGCCGCGCCACAGGCGGGCTCCACCAGCACGCGATGGTCCTCCAAAAAGCGCTCGCAGGCCTGCAACGCCTGCTGGTCGGACACCAGTACGCTGTGGATCGGGTGCGCCGCCAGTTCCTTCACCGCTTGGTCGCACACCCGCTTTGCGCCCAGGGACGTGGCGATCGACTCGATACGGTCGATGGCCACGCCATGCCCGGCCTGCACCGCCGCATGCAAGGACGCAGCGCCATGGGTCTCGACGGCAATCACCGGCACATCGTGCCAACCGTTGCGCCGCAATCCTTCGATCACCCCGCACAACAGTCCGCCGCCACCTACCGACAGCACCACCGCATCGGGTTTCTCGCCGGCCTGGGCCACTTCGTCGATCAGGCTGGCGTGACCGGCCCACAACAGCGGGTCATCGAAGGGGTGGATGAAGGCGTCGCCAGGGCCCATCAGGCTCTGCGCCAGCTCGTTGGCCTCCTGCCAACTGGCGCCGTGGACGATCACCTTGGCGCCCTCCAGTGCCAGCAACTCCTTGGCCCGTGCGGTGGTGGTTTCCGGCACCACCACGGTAACCGCAACGCCCAGACGGCGCCCGGCGTAGGCCACCGCCAGGCCGGCGTTGCCGCCCGAGGACGAGACAAAATGCCGGGCGCCGCGGCCATGGTGCACTTCGCACGCATGGCCCACGCCGCGCAGCTTGAACGAGCCGCACGGTTGCAGGGCGTCGAGTTTTAGCCACACCTGGCAGCCGGCGCTGGCACTCATGGGGCGGGATTCGTACAGCGGGGTCTGGATATGCAGGGTCATGAAGGTTTACCGGGCAGCATCAATGGGGGTGCGCAATTGCTCAAGGTAGTTGTAAACGGTGAAGCGGCTGACCCCCAGGGCGGCAGCGGCTTTTTCCACCCCGCCCTTGACGATGAACAGCCCGCGCTCCTGCATCACCCGCACGGCCTCGACCTTGGCCTGCTTGGTCATCTTGCCCAGGCCATGGCGCGCCAGTGAGTCCTGGATGATCTGGCCCATCAGCACCGCCATGTCCGCAGGCTCAGCCGTCGCCGGGGCGGCGGGCTGCAGCATGGGCTGCAACTGGTCCAGGAGGGCCTGGGCGGCACTGAGGCCGGTGATGTCGGCGTTCACGCACAGGCTGGCGAACGGCGTGCCATCGGCATCGCGAAACACCGCCGTGGCGCTGCGCAGGGTTCGGCCGTTGAGGTGCGTGGGGTAATCGGGGATCACCACCGGCTCGCCACCGCCCTGCCCGGCCGACGCCTGCATCACTGCGGCAAAGCCACGGTCCTGCTGGGGGCCGCCCAGCACCGGGCTGCCCACCACGCGGCCCGAGACCTGGCCGTTGACGATGGCCAGCACCGAGTGTTCGGGGTTCTCGAGGTCGTGGAGGACGATTTCGGTGTTGCGGCCGATGACGCTGCCCAGGGTGGTGAGGGTGGCTTTGAGTACTTGCAGCACCAGGTGGCGGTGCGAGAGGACGGCGGGTGATGGCATGGGCAGACGCCTTGTAAATTCAACATATCATTCAATATTAAACAATTTGTTTAACTTATCAACCACCCCGTAGCCGCTGCCGCCAGGCTGCGCTGGCACTGTGCCTCGCTGGAGATGTTAAGCGTACTCAAGGGCCAGCGCAGCCTGGCGGCAGCGGCTACAAGGGCCTGCGCAACCTTGGGAAACGTCCTACAGCTTTGCCCTGGGCGCGCTGCCAGAGTCCTCCTCTCATTGATCATGACAGGGGGAATCCATGTCCTTGCAACCCACGGTTTTCTTCGACCACAGCCGGCATCGGCTCAAGGTGTACAACTGTAAGGCGCCGATTGATGTGCTGGCGTTCGAGGGTGAGGAGCGGTTGAGCCAGTGCTTCAAGTACCGCATCGAATTCACCAGTGCGGTGCAGGACATTCCGGCCGAAGACATCCTGGGCCATGAGGCCTACTTCAGCTTGTATCCGCTACCGCAGAAGCCGCTGTATCGCGGCATGCAGGTGCCTGCGCCGGTACCGTTGCGCAAGGTGCATGGGGTGATCACGGAGTTCAAGCGCTTGTCTTCATCGCGTGACGAGGCGCGCTACGAGGTGGTGTTGCAACCGCGCCTGGCTTTGTTGGGGCGCGGTCGTGAATACCGCCTCTATCAGCAGCAGTCGGTGCCGGAGATTGTCGAAAGCATCCTGCGCAGCCGGCATGGTTATCTGGGGCAGCATTTTCTGTTTGACCTGTTGTACGAGTATCCGCGGCGGTTGCAGGTGATGCAGTACGGCGAGAGTGATCTGGCCTTTATTGAACGATTGTTGGCCGAGGTGGGGATCTGGTATCGCTTTGGGACTGACGAGCGCCTGAATATCGGGGTCTTGGAGTTTCATGATGAGCAGCGGTTTTACCGGTTTGACGTGGAATTGCCGTGCCGTTCGGGGTCGGGCTTATCGAGTGGTGAGCAGGACGCTATCTGGCAATTGCAGTCGCATCATCAGGTGGTCGAGAAGCACATTCATGTTCGTACCTATGACCCGAACGATGTCTACGCGAAGCTTGAGGGGGATATCGATCAGACCCGTGGGGCGACTACCACTTACGGCGATGCTCACCATGTCGGCGATGCGTTTACGGCCATGGGCGACCGATACGCCTTTCGGCATGAGCAAGAACCGGAAACCGGGATTGGCCTGGCGCGGTTGCATCATGAGCGCTATCTCAATGACCGGACCCGGCTGAGTGGGACCACCAGCAGTCCCATTCTGGCACCGGGCCAATGCCTGACGCTGAAAGGCGACGCGCCAGCGGCATTTGCGCCGGGCGCGGTGATCGTCGGACTGACCACCCGGGCGGCGCGGGATAGCAGCTTTATTGCCTGCTTTACCGGCATGCCCTACGACCGCGATGTGTGCTTCCGTCCGGCGCTCAAGCCCAAGCCGGTGATGGCGGGCACGGTGGCGGCGCGGATTTCCAGTGAGCAGCAGTACAACCAGTACGCCGACACTGATGAACAAGGGCGCTACCACGTGCGCTTCTTGTTCGATCGCGACACTTGGCCACAAGGGCAAGAAAGTACTTGGCTACGCCTGGCACGGCCGTATGCCGGTGATACTCATGGCCTGCACCTGCCGCTGATCATTGGTACGGAAGTAGCGATCGCGTTTGAAAATGGCGATCCCGACAAGCCCTATATCGCCCATGCCCTGCACGACAGCGATCACCCCGATCACATCAACTACAAGAACGAAAAGCGCAACATCCTGCGCACGCCGGCCAACAACAAGCTGCGCATGGAGGATACGCGGGGCGAAGAGCATGTGAAGCTGGCGACCGAGCATGGCGGCAAGACCCAGCTCAACCTGGGTCATGTGGTCGATTCCACGAAAAAGAAACGCGGTGCCGGATTCGAGCTTCGTACCGACGCCCACGGTGCCCTGCGTGCCGGCCAAGGGGTGTTCATCAGCGCCGATGCCCAACCGAAGGCTGGCGGCCCGGTGCTGGACATGAAAGCCGCCGTCAATCGCCTCAAGGATGCCGGTGAGCAGAGCTACAAACTGTCCCGCGAAGCCGAAGCTTGCGGCGCTGACCCCGCCGAAGTTCACCATCAGATGGCCCTGCTGCGCGAGGAAGTCGAGCAACTGCGCGGCGCGGTCGCCTTGCTCAGCGCGCCCAATGGCATCGCCGTTACCAGTGGCAAGCATCTTCAACTGGCGGCGCAGCAGAACCTGATCCTCAACGCGGGCGGCCAGGCCGATGTCAGCGTGGTGAAGCGGCTGTTTTTGGGAATTGGCGCGGGGTTGAGTGCGTTTGTCGACAAGCTGGGCATCAAGCTGATCGCCAACCAGGGACCGGTGAGTGTTCAGGCGCAGAACGACAAGTTGGAGTTGTTGGCGCGGCATGGGTTGGATATCACCAGTAGCGAGGATGAGATTCGTATTACTGCGAGGAAAAAGATCACCCTCAATGCGAATGGCAGTTACATCCAGATGGACCGCTACGGCATCGAAGCGGCCTCGGAAGGCGAGATCAATCTACGGTCGGTGTATTTCGCCTACCACAACGAAAAGTGTCGCAACGCGCCAACGTTGCCGGACCTGCCCACACCCAATAACCCGCCGTTTGAGTACAGCCAGCAATTTCAGTTGCTGCGGCCGGATGGGCAGATGCCAGTGGCCAACTCGCGGTATGTGATCAAGACACATGATGGGGCGCAGGAATGGCGTGGGGTTTCCGATGAGGAGGGGCTGACCGCGCGGGTGTGGACGGTCGATGAGACGGATCTGTCGATCAGCTATGACCTGCCGGAGGAAGAGGAAGAAGAGGAGGAAGAGCGGCCTGAGGGTATTACCCTGCGGATCGGGCTGTTTTTCGATGGGACGGGGAACAACTTGTCCAATGCGGCGGCGGCTCAACAGTGTCAACGCGAGGATGCGGAGTTGTTTGATCGGGAAGCGTTGAAGATGCTGATCGAGCAATGCAAGGAGCTTGGGTATGAGGAGTATTCGGAAGGGAGGTTCAAGGCGGCACCAGACAGCAGCTTTGGAAATTCGCTGAGTAATGTGGTTCACCTTTACCGGTTGTATCCAGACCACGCCATCGAAGGTGTTCCCGACAATGCGGAGATGGCATTTTTTCCAATTTACGTGGAAGGCATCGGCACTCGGAGTGGCCACGGTGATAACAACTATGGACAGGGCTTTGGCCAAGGAGAAACAGGTGTAGTAGCTAGGGTGCAGGAAGCGCCTGAAGCGATTGCAGCGCAGTTGCTGAGCTTCGTGATAACCAATCCCATGAAAACGATCCGCAAGATCGAGTTCGACATTTTCGGGTTCAGTCGCGGCGCTGCAGCCGCTAGACACTGCGCTAATGAGTTACTCAAGCCGCGACGCGGTATCTTCAGCGGGGTATTGAAAGGGGGGCAGCAAGGGATATTACCAAATTTCGACCCATCCAACGACGTTACGCTCAACTTCATTGGCCTGTTTGACACCGTGGCCGCCGTTGCGGACCCACGCAGGGCAAACTTCAATATTACTGACGCCCTTAATCCAGGCGTCAACCTGTATCTGCCTCCAGGTTGTGCCCGCAAAGTGCTCCAGCTCACGGCACGTGACGAAGTACGGTTGAACTTCGCGCTTAACAGTGTGAAGGAAGATCACCAAGAGATAGAACTGCCGGGGGTGCACTCTGACATCGGCGGTGGTTATTTGCCCGTGGGCCAGGAACGGATGTGGTTGACCCAACCTGCTCGCGTAACGCTTGGGCTTAACGAAAAGCTGGAAAACAGCACGCAATGGCGGCAGATCAATGATCGGGCCGAAACGCTGCGCGCCAGCGCGCTCGTTGGCGATGGCAAGATTGGTGTTGTTACCTGGGAAACCCCACACCCGCCGCGAGGACGCGCCATGGCGGCCAAGGAACACTGGATGGTGATCACATTGGATCGCTCGGTGCGTGGTGAGTTGAGCCTGGTTTCGCTACGGGTGATGCGTGAGTTGGCTGTTCGTCACGCAGTGCCATTCAAAGGACTTGAAGGGCGCCCTGACTTGGCTTTGCCGGCAGAACTGCAAGACGTCGCCGATCTCATTTTGGGACAAGCATTGGGAGGCAAAAGCGCTGACCTCGACGTTAACCAGGAAAAATTGCTGATTAGTCGTTACATCCATCAATCGGCAAATTGGAGCCTTCGCTTAGGGTTGGCAGTCAACAAACCGACGCCCACCAGCCAGCGCAATATTTATCCTCACGAGCCTCAAAAGGGGTACCCGCAATGAAACGTCTTTGCCTAGTCATTGGGCTGTTTTTTTGCTTAGTCGGCTGTGTAAGTGGATGGCCCTCCAATGAGCGGCGAAAGTTACCCTACAACGCTTGGTACATCGGTCTTTCCGCGCCGAGGCACATGGAGGTGTGGGTTGAAAGTGTGGACGTATTTGATAGAAGCCGAAAGTTATATTTCGATGTTTTTGGAGGAGTTGCGGGGTATGCCTCCACACCGGAGGGCTGGAATCGCGGTGTTGGAAAAACCATGCCCATCAATAATATCGATTTGCCCGTGCAGGTCGTTTTACGATGGCAATCGTTGGTGGAGCCGCAAACCTACCGAATCAAGATAGATATCCCCCAATGGGTCCGTGACGAAATGATAGAACCAACACACATGTACTGCGTCCCTGCCCGAAGGGATATGACCCTCTATCCCCACACCCTCACCCTGGGCATGGCCCCAGGCGGCATCGTCAAAGTCTGGTTAGGCGCCGGCTGCCTCGGCTACAAGGAAGTCGGCCGCTACCAGGCCGAAGTCGACCCACGCGGCCCCTACGGCGGCAAAAGCAACGGCCAATACATCCCCATGGAGCCCGCAAACAAAGCCTACATCGAGAAATACGGCATCCCCTATGGCACCTGGTAACCCGTAGCCGCTGCCGACAGGCTGCGCTGGCCGGTGTGAACCCTGAGGATCTTCAGCGAGCCACAGGGCCAGCGCAGCCTGGCGGCAGCGGCTACGCGTTTATCAGAGGTGACTACCCGCCTTGACCACCGGCACCACCGCCTCCCCTCGTGGCTGGTTCATCAAGGCAATCTCGCGCTGGGCCATACCCTGGTCCAGCGCCCCATCCCACTTGGCAATCGCCAACGTCCCAATGCCATTGCCCAACAAGTTGGTCACCGCCCTCGCCTCATTGAGAAACCGATCCACCCCCAGCAGCAACACCAACCCCACCAGCGGAATTTCCGGGATCACCGACAGCGTCGCCGCCAGCGTCACGAAGCCTGCCCCTGCCACCCCGGCCGAGCCCTTGGAGGTGAGCAACAGCACACCCAACACCACCAACTGGTCCGCCAGGGTCAGCGGCGTGTTGGTGGCCTGGGCCACGAAGATGGCGGCCATGGTCAGGTAGATGCAGGTGCCGTCGGAGTTGAAGGTGTAGCCGGTGGGCAGCACCATGCCGACCACTGACTTGCGGCAACCCAGTTTCTCCAGCTTGATCATCATGCGCGGCAGCACCGCTTCGGTGGAGCAGGTGCCCAGGGTGACCAGGATCTCGTCCTTGAAATAGCGCACGAAGGTGAACAGCGGTATGCCCGACCAGCGCGCGATGCTGCCCAGCACCACCACGATGAACAGCAACGTGGTGACATACAGCGCCAGCATCAGGTGCCCCAGGGACACCAGCGTGCCGATGCCGTATTTGCCGATGGTGAAGGCCATGCCCGCCCCGGCGCCTATAGGGGCCAGGCGCATCACCATGGCGACGATGCGGAACAGCCCCTGCAGCAACAGGTCGATGACGTTGATCAGTGGTTTGGCCGGCTCGCCGATCTGCACCAGGGCGATGCCCAGCAGCACGGAGATGAAGATGACCTGCAACATGGCGCCCTTGGCGAAGGCGTCGACGAAGGTGGTGGGGATGATGTTCATGAAGAAGGCGATGGCGCCGCCCTGGTCATGGGCCGTCTGGGCATAGCCCTTGATGGCATCGGCGTTCAGCGAGCCAACGTCGATGTTCATGCCCGCGCCCGGCTTCATGATGTTGACCACCACCAGGCCGATCACCAGGGCGATGGTGGAGACCACTTCGAAGTAAAGCAGCGCCTTGCCGCCGATGCGCCCCACTTCCTTGATGCTGCCCATCTTGGCAATTCCGACCACCACCGTGCCGAAAATAATCGGTGCCAACAGCATCTTGATCAGCTTGATGAAGCCGTCGGCGAGCGGTTGCAGTTTGGCGCCCACGTCCGGCACCAGGTAGCCGATAAGGCCACCGATGATGATGCCGAACAGCACCTGGACATACAAAAGCGTGTACCAGCGCTTGGCCGTGTTCATGGTTGTACCTCGATGTTGTTTTTGTATGAGGACAAAAGCAGCCCCCGTGCGTGGGGGCCGCCTGACAGCCAGGGGGATCAGCCCTCGCCGAGTTCGCGCATCAGTGTGTACAGCTCGGATTTGGCTTCAAAGCCCACGCCGGGAATGTCCGGCAGGCCCACGTAGCCGTTCTCCACGCGAATGCCGTCGGCGAAGCCGCCGAAGGGCTGGAACACGTCCGGGTAGGATTCGTTGCCACCCAGATGCAGGCCGGCGGCGATGTTCAGCGACATCTGGTGGCCGCCGTGGGGCACCACGCGGCGCGATGACCAGCCCAGTTCCTTCATCACGTCAAGCGTGCGCATGTACTCCACCAGACCATAAGACAGTGCGCAGTCGAATTGCACGTAGTCGCGGTCCGGGCGCATGCCACCGTGACGCAGCAGGTTGCGGGCGTCCTGGTGGGAAAACAGATTCTCGCCGGTGGCCATCGGCAACTCGTAGTGGTTGGCCAGCTCGGCCTGCAAGGCATAATCCAGCGGGTCGCCGACTTCTTCGTACCAGAACAGGTTGTAGGGCTTGATGGCCTCGGCATAGGCCAGGGCCGTCTGCAGGTCGAAACGGCCGTTGGCGTCCACCGCCAGGCGGCGGCCGTCGCCCACCACCTCCAGCACCGCCTCGATGCGGCGCAGGTCCTCGTCCAGGGGCGCGGCGCCGATCTTCATCTTCACTACGTCGTAGCCGCGGTCCAGGTAGCTCTGCATCTCGGCCTTGAGCTTGCCATGGTCCTTGCCGGGGTAGTAGTAGCCACCTGCGGCGTACACCCACACCTTGTCATCGGCAACGCCGTTGCGGTAACGGTCCGCCAGCAGCCGATACAGCGGCTTGCCCTCGATCTTCGCCACGGCATCCCACACCGCCATGTCGATCGTGCCCACGGCCACCGACCGCTCGCCGTGGCCGCCGGGCTTCTCGTTGGTCATCAGGGTTTTCCAGATGGCGAACGGGTCGAGGTTGTTGTGCTCCTTGTCGATCAGCGTCTCGGGATCGGCTTCAGTGATACGCGCCAGGAAGCGGTCACGCATCAACGCACCCTGACCGTAGCGGCCGTTAGAGTTGAAGCCGTAGCCAATCACTGGCTTGCCATCGCGAATCACATCGGTGATCACCGCGACCACCGAGCAGGTCATCTTGGAAAAGTCGATATAGGCATTGGCAATGGGGGATGCGATGGAAACCGTCTTCTCGCGAATGTCGACGATGCGCATGGGGAAAGTCCTCTCTGATTGTTGTGCCTGGCGGGCCAGGTGGGTGCGAGAGAACTCTAAGGCTGGACTCAAAATTCAAGCCAATGCTATTAATGAGGCACCCTATGCGTACAAGGCATCACTCATGGAATTGGTGTGGTTGGAGGATTTCAACGCCCTGGTGGAGAGCGAAAACTTTTCCCGGGCTGCGGAGTTGCGACACGTGACCCAGCCGGCGTTCAGCCGCCGGATTCGAGCGTTGGAGAGCTGGGTGGGCGTCGACTTGTTCGAGCGCACCACCCAGGGCGCAACCTTGACCGAAGCTGGCTTGAGCATGCTGGACAACGCCCGTGAGTTAACCCGGCGGCTGCATCAGATGCGTGCTGATGTGCAGGAGGTAGCGGGCAAGGCGGTGCGTACCCTGCACTTTGCCGCCACCCATTCGCTGTCCTTCACCTTCTTTCCCGGCTGGATCAGGGCGGTGGAAAATGGCGCGCCCCTGGAAGGCATCAGCCTGCATTCGGACAACATGGCGGCGTGTGAGCAATTGCTGTTGGGCGGCCAGGTGCAATTCCTGATCTGCCACCAGCACCCCGGCGTGCCACCGCGCTTTGACACCTCGCGGTTCGACAGCAAGGTGATCGGCAGCGACACGTTGCAGGCGTTGCAATCGCCCGAGCTGGCGCTTGATGAACGCATCCCGTTCCTGGCCTACACCGCAGAATCGGGCCTGGGACGGATCGTGGCCTCGCACCTGCAGGCGCAGCTTGATCAACCGAAAATGGACACGGTGTTCAGCTCCCACCTGGCGGCGGTGCTGCTGTCCATGGCCTTGCAGGCCAAGGGCGTGGCGTGGCTGCCCGACAGCCTGGCGGCCACGGAGCTGGCTTCCGGGCGTCTGGTGCGGGCGCAGGTTGCGTTGCCGGATATCGCTACCGACATCCGCATCTTCCGGCCGCGCATGCCCCTTGGCACGGTGGCCGAAGCCTTCTGGTCGAGCCTGGTCGTGTAGATCGCGTCGCCTGCATCGCGGCCAAGGCCGGCTCCTACGCCATCCGAGGTAGGAGCCGGCCTTGGCCGCGATGCAGACGACGCCGTCCTGTTGTCTATGTGGGAGCAACTGTCTTGTGGAGGTCACACTGTGGGAGCCTGCCTCTGTAGCAGCTGCCGAAGGCTGCGTCTGGTGCACGCGGTGTATCACGTGGACCGTAGTGCCTGTGACGCGGCCTGGCGGCCGCTGCTACACGGCGGCGCGACCTCGGCGTGTCCGCGTTGGGTAGACGAAATCAGACTGGACTGCCCAGAACACTGGCTGCTACCGTGACATAAGCCTATCAAAAGCCCGCTGGGCAGACCCATCATGAACCCTGATATCAAGCACCTGGACTTCAACCTGCTCAAGGCACTCGACGCCCTGCTGGACGAGCGCAGCGTGACCCGGGCGGCCCAGCGCCTGTCGCTGACGCAGCCGGCGGTCAGCGGCATGCTCACGCGCCTGCGCGAAAGCTTCGACGACCCGCTGTTTGTGCGCGCGCAACGGGGTATCGTCCCTACCCTGCGCGCCCAGGCATTGGCTGCGCCGGTCAAACAGTTGCTCAGCGACATCGAGACGATGCTGCGCCCGCAAGCGTTCGAGCCGTCGAGCGCAGCGATGACCGTTACCCTGGCCTCCACCGACTATGCCCTTCGCGCCGTGGTGGTGCCGTTTCTCGCCGCCTTGCGCGAGCAGGCGCCCAACATCCGCGTGGCCGTGCGGCCCATTGATTATCAGGCGCTGGATGGGCAGATGGACCGCGGCGATGTCGACCTTGCGCTGATCACCCCGGACAGCCTGAGCCCGGGGTTGCATGCCGCCACCCTGTTCGACGAACGCTATGTGTGCCTGATGCGCGCCGATCATCCGGACGCCTCGGCAGCTGAGCTGACACTGGAGCGTTTCTGCGCGCTGGATCATGTGCTGGTGTCGTCGTCCGGCGGCGCCTTCGCCGGCGTCACCGACGCGGCGCTGGCCCGCATCGGCCACACCCGCCGGGTGGTCACCTCGGTGACCAGCTTCCTGGTGCTGCCGGAAATCCTGCGGGTCAGCGACCTGATTGCCGTGGTGCCGCAGCGCCTGGCGCTCAATCAGCCCGGGCTGGTGATGAAGGAACCGCCGGTGGACATACCCGGTTTTTCCAAGACCCTGGCCTGGCATGAGCGCAGCCATCGGGACGCGGGGCATCAGTGGCTGCGTTCGCTGCTGATGGCGACCTGCCGCGAACTGGTCGCCACGCCGAGCCCCCCGTAGCCCCACGTCAGCTTCGCCCGGCCCCACACATGAATCACGCTGTAGCCGCTGCCGCCAGGCGGCGCTGGCCGGTGTGAACCCTGAAAATCTGCAGCGGGGCTCAGGGCCAGCGCAGCCTGCGGCAGCGGCTACGTACGGTTGCCCCCTTCCCTGTGGGACCGGGCGAAGCTCGGGAAACGGCCAACCCGTCTTCCGCGCCGAACTCTTCCCGAGCTTCGCCCGGTCCCACACATGAATCGCGCGTAGCCGCCGGGCTGCGCTGGCCGGTGTTAACCCTGAAGATCTCCAGTGGGGCTTAGGGCCAGCGCAGCCTGCGGCAGCGGCTACGTACGGTTGCCCCCTTCCCTGTGGGACCGGGCGAAGCTCGGGAAGCGGCCCACCCGCCTTCCGCGCCGAACCCTTCCCGAGCTTCGCCCGGTCCCACAGATGAATCGCGCTGTAGCCGCTGCCGCCAGGCTGCGCTGGCCGGTGTGAACCCTGAAGATCTTCAGTGGGGCTCAGGGCCAGCGCAGCCTGCGGCAGCGGCTACGTACGGTTGCCCCCTTCCCTGTGGGACCGGGCGAAGCTCGGGAAGCGGCCAACCCGTCTTCCGCGCCGAACCCTTCCCGAGCTTCGCCCGGTCCCACACATGAATCGCGCGTAGCCGCCGCCGGGCTGCGCTGGCCGGTGTGAACCCTGAAGATCTGCAGCGGGGCTCAGGGCCAGCGCAGCCTGCGGCAGCGGCTACGTACGGTTGCCCCTTTCCCTGTGGGACCGGGCGAAGCTCGGGAAGCGGCCAACCCGTCTTCCGCGCCGAACCCTTCCCGAGCTTCGCCCGGTCCCACACATGAATCGCGCTGTAGCCGCTGCCGCCAGGCTGCGCTGGCCGGTGTGAACCCTGAAGATCGGCAGCGGGGCTCAGGGCCAGCGCAGCCTGCGGCAGCGGCTACGTACGGTTGCCCCCTTCCCTGTGGGACCGGGCGAAGCTCGGGAAGCGGCCCACCCGCCTTCCGCGCCGAACCCTTCCCGAGCTTCGCCCGGTCCCACAGATGAATCGCGCTGTAGCCGCTGCCGCCAGGCTGCGCTGGCCGGTGTGAACCCTGAAGATCTGCAGCGGGGCTCAGGGCCAGCGCAGCCTGCGGCAGCGGCTACAGATTACCTGCCAGCCCGCCGCTGCGACAAAACGTCTCAACCACCATTGCTTGGCAGGCACCACGCCAGACGGCACTAGCCAAACGCCAAAAAATCCATAGAATCTGCGCGCCGCCATTTCCGGCGGCCGCGTACTCAAGCCTTTTGCGCCGCCCGTTTCCATCGCCAGCAGCCCATCGCCCCGTCGCGTCAGCGTTTTCACTCCCGAGGTTTCAATGTCTCCACAACTCCTGGCCATGGCGCTGGCGCCTTTGCTTGGGCTGTTCATCGTCAGCATGGGCAACGGCCTGCTGTCGTCCATCACCACCCTGCGCCTGGACGCCGCCGGCGCCTCTGCCCTGCAGATCGGGCTGGTGTCCTCTGCCTATTTCATCGGCCTGACCCTGGGTTCGTTTTTCAACGACCGCCTGATCCTGCGCATCGGCCACATCCGCGCCTACAGCTGCTTCGCCTCGATGATCGCCGTCACCGTGATGTTGCAGGGGCTGGGCAACGACATCAGCGCCTGGTTCATCTTGCGTCTGATCAATGGCTGGGCCTGCGTGGGCGTGTACCTGGTGATCGAGAGCTGGCTGCTGCTGGCTTCCGACCCCAAGGCCCGCGGCCGCGTGCTGGCGGTGTACATGATTGCGCTGTACGGCTCGGGCATGTTTGGCCAGGCGGCCATCGGTCTGGTGTCGGGCATGGGCGACAGCGCCCCCTTCCTGATCATCGGCATGCTGGCGTCGCTGTCGGTGATGCCGGTGGTGATGATCCCGCGCGTGACGCCGCTGGTGGAGCGCGTTGAAGCCCTGAGCCCACGGCAACTGCTGCGCGTCACCCCAACCGGGGTGATGGGCTGCTTTGGTTCCGGCGTGGCGATCGCGGCGGTCTACACCCTGTTGCCACTGTACCTGCAGCACCGGGGCATGGACCTGAGCGAGGTGGGCCGGATGATGGCGTGCGTGATCCTGGGCGCCATGGTGCTGCAATACCCCGTGGGACGCTGGTCTGACCGTCAGGACCGGCAATGGGTGCTGATGGTGTTGTGCGCCGCGTGCCTGGTGCTGTCACTGGCCATTATCGCGCTGCCGATCTCCGGCTGGCTGCTGGGCGCTACGCTGTTCCTGCTCGGTGGCGGGATTTTCGCCATCTACCCGGTGGCCGTCAGCCACTCGGCCGACCGCGCGCCGGCGGGCGCCGTGGTGCCGATGATTCAGGGCTTGCTGCTGATCAACTCCATCGGCTCGGCGCTGAGCCCCATGACCGTGGGCCAGTTGATGGCCAAGGTCGGCGACGACGGGCTGTTCTGGGCCTTCGCCCTGCTCAACCTGCTGATGGTGGGCTACTTTGCCTGGCGCCGTACCCAGCGCGCCGCGCCGGAAAGCGCCGCGCCGTTTGCAGCAGCGGCGCAGATGTCGCCGACCGGGGTGGAGTTGCGGGTGACCGAAGATTTGCAGGCGGCGATGGATGAAGCCTGCGAGGTGGAAACCAAGGCCGCCTGACGCCCCGTAGCCGCTGCCGCCAGGCTGCGCTGGCCCGTCTGTATCCTGAAAATCTGCAGTGGGACACGGGGCCAGCGCAGCCTTCGGCAGCGGCTACGGGCGGTGGGCCCGCCACCGGGAATGGGGGACTACACCCACCGCACCGGAAAGTTCCCCACCCAATCAAAAGCCTTCGCAAACACCTACCCCATTGATTTAAGTGCGAGTTTTTATCAAAAAAGACATTGGCTCCACTTTTGCAATCTGCCTCCCAACAGAGTCTGCCGCCCAAACGGACCACCGGGAGCCCCACCATGACACCCACTACCGCCCCACCCTTTTTCAAGAAACCGGGGATCACCGCCGCCTTGCTGCTGCACTTAAGCCTCAGCACCGCCGAAGCCTCCCCCATCGATGACGTCAGCGCCCCACCGCCCACCGACGTCTCGGCCTACGCCAATCCCCCGGATGACCCGAAGGCGGCGCTCGAAGCCCTGGAGCTGATGCCCGAGGCCAACCACGAATCCCTGGAACTGCCCAATGGCGCCTTCGGTGACCGCGCCACCACGCGCGTCGAGAACGTGCTGCCACCCAGCGTGCAGACCTCGTTCAACTTCCCCACCAACGGCAAGCCCAGCCCCCTGTTCGGCGCGCTGCCGTTTACCCAGCAACTGCTGTTGTTCGAAGAATTCGGCACGGAAAAACTCGACCCCACCACGCCGCCGCAGTCGTTGACCTTCCCCGTGCCCACCATCGGCCCGGCGCCTGCCCAGGACCCTAACAACGTGGCCCGCAGCGGCCCCGCCGGCGCGGCGCTGGATGCCTTCCTGCGTCAGCCCGGCCTGTCGCCGTTCCCCACCCAGTATTCCAACGTGCTGGACCGCAACCCCTGGAAGGCGCAGATCGAGATGTTCCTCAACCGCCACCCGGTCGGTTCGCCCGCCGAAGGGCGGCCGCCAGGAAAAGGCTGGTCGCACCAGCGCTGGAACGAGTTCTACCCCCAGGTGGCGTACAAGACCGCGCAGGCCGGCGCGCGTATCAACACCGGCATGCGTGACCGTCGTCAACTGCACAACTACGCGGTGGGCGAGTTCGGCCCTGGCGGCCTGTACTACCAGACCTCCGACATCCCGGCCACCACCGGCACCACCAAGGGCATCGACACGCGCTTCCACCCCAACTTCCCGCTGCAGAACCACAACGCCCTGTGGACCTTCGACGGCACCTTCCCCGCCAAGCTGCTGATGGTGCGCTACGGCCAGCCAGTGCTGATGCGTCACTACAACGCCCTGCCCATCGACCCATCGGCGAACATGGGTTTTGGCCTGCACACCATCAGCACCCACGAACACAACGGCCACTCCCCGGCCGAAAGCGACGGCTTCGCCAACGCCTTCTTCTTCCCGGGCCAGTACTACGACTATCGCTGGCCGGTGCAACTGGCCGGCTACGACACCATCAACACCAGCGCCCAGGACCCGCGCGCCGCCTTCCCGTGCGCGCCGGGTGAAACCTTGTGGGTGAATGACACAAGCCCCGGCCTGAAAACCTGCAACAACGGCACCATCAAGATCCGCGGCGACTGGCGCGAGACCATGAGCACCCACTGGTTCCACGACCATATGCTCGATTTCACCGCGCAGAACGTCTACAAGGGCAACGCGGTGATGATGAACTACTACAGCGCCCTGGACCGCGGCAACGAGGCGCTGGAAGACGGCGTCAACCTGCGCCTGCCCAGCGGCTCGGCCATGCCCTGGGGCAACCGTGACTACGATGTCAACCTGGTGCTGGCCGACAAGGCCTGGGACGCCAATGGCCAATTGTGGTTCAACCCCTTCAACACCGACGGCTTCCTGGGTGACCAGATGCTGGTGAACTGGCAGTACCAGCCGCGCCTGAAAGTGCGGGCGCGCGCCTATCGTTTCCGCATCCTCAACGGCTCGGTATCGCGCTACTTCAAGCTGGCCGTGGTGCGTGAAATCGCCGGCACCGGCGGCGAGTTCCCCGGGCCATCGGGCTCGGGCGTGTCCTACGCCCGCGTGCCGTTCCACATGATCGGCAACGACGGCAACATCATGGAGCACGCCGTCCCCTTCGACGGCAGCATGGACCTGGACGGCGACGGCAATACCAGGGAGCACAACGGCATCCTGCCCACCCAGGCCATTGCCGAGCGCTACGACATCATCATTAACTTCGCCAAAAACGGGATCAAGACCGGGGACAAGCTGTACTTCGTCAACCTGATGGAGCACAAAACCGGCAAGGGCCCCGAGAAAGAGGAAGTGAGCCTGGCCGAAGTGCTGTCGGAAAAATACAAGGCCGTGCTCAAGGCCAGCAGCAAGGGCCCACAGTGGGACAAAGGCGACCCGGTGGTGGGCAAGTTCCTGCAACTGGTGGTGCAGTCCTACAGCGGCCAGGACGTGAGCATGAACCCTGCCGACTACGAGCCGGCCAAACCCGGCAAGGCCGCGGGCAAGAAAATGATCCCGCTGACCGTGAACCGCGACGATGCGACCATGCAGTCTAAACTCAAGGCAGCGCGCCACCGTGAGTTCATCTTCGGCCGCTCCGATGGCACCGACGAAGCCCCCTGGACGGTCAAGACCGACGGCGGCATCGGCTATGCCATGGACCCACGGCGCATCACCGCCGCCCCGCAACTGGCTAACGGCCCTACCGACGCCGGCTTCTCCGGGGACGGTACGCTGGAAGTGTGGAAGATCAAGAACGGCGGCAACGGCTGGAGCCACCCCGTGCACGTGCACTTCGAAGAAGGCGTGATCCTGAGCCGCGACGGCAAGGCGCCCCCCGACTGGGAAAAATGGGCACGCAAGGACGTGTATCGCGTGGGCCCGGAGGTAGACAGTTCGGTGGAAGTGGAAATGGCCATTCGTTTCCGCGAATTCGCCGGTACCTTTGTGGAGCATTGCCACAACACCCAGCACGAGGACTCCTCCATGCTGCTGCGCTGGGACATTGAAAACCCTGGCCAGTTCCAGCTGATGCCCACCCCGCTGCCGGGCTGGGACGGGGTGAAATACGTCAACTCTGTGGCCCTGCCCACCTTCCGGACCGGTGGTGGCGCTGATAGCGATGGCGACGGTGATGGCGACGACAACGAGGACGACACCCCGCCGGACAACAAGAAACCCGTCGCCAACCCCGACACCGCCGCCAGCAGCAATGGCCAGCCGGTGAGCATCAACGTGCTGGCCAACGACACCGATCCGGACGGCAACGTGCCGCTCACCGTAGTCGGCCTGGAACAGCCGGACTCGGGCATGGGCGTGGTCAGCACCGACGGTACCCGCGTGACCTACACCCCGCCCACCACGATCGCTGCCGCGTTCAACGCCAGCTTCACCTACCGGGCCCGCGACGCCAAGGGGGCGATCTCGGACGCCGCAGCCAGCGTGACGGTAGCGGTGGCGGCACCGACGACGGTCAATGAGGACTTGGTGGTCAGCAGCGCCTCAGTCACCGCCCGCAGCGGCAACCGGTATGTGTGGGACCTGTCGGGCACCACCACGCGCGGCACGGGCAACACCTTGAGCGTGGTGGCGGCCACCACCGGCGGCCCGCTGAACCTGGGCACCGCCACATTGACCACCACCTCCACCGGCGCCCGCTGGCGAATCACGGTGACCACCACCGGCAACGGCCCGGCCGCCAGCCCGACGGTGACCGTCAACTCAACGTTCGGTAAATCGGTGACCGTACCCATCACCGTGCAGTAATCACCGCCGCCTGGCCTGGCGGAACCGGCTACGGCCCCTAGGGCTGGATCGCCCGTAGCCGCTGCCGTCAGGCTGCGCTGGCCCTGTGCACCACTGGAGATTTTCAGGGGGCACACCGGCCAGCGCCGCCTGGCGGCAGCGGCTACAGGGGCCCCGGTTGTCCAGCCCGCAACTAATTGCCCCGCCACTGGGGCAAGGCTGCTAACATCCCAAGGTTAATCCAGCCACTGATGCACATACCTCGATACGGTATTTTGCAGGTGCACAGCAACGGTAAAACTGCGGAATTCTCATGTCTGTCCAGCATCGCAACAATGTCCACATCTGCGGAAACGGCGCGGCGACGCTGGTCTTTTCCCACGGGTTTGGCTGCGACCAATCCATGTGGCGCTACCTTGCCCCGCACTTCAGCGGGCGCTTTCGTGTGGTGCTGTACGATCTGGTGGGCGCGGGCAAGTCGGATATCAGCCAGTACGACGCGGGCAAATACAGCTCGCTGGCCGGTTACGCGGCCGACCTGGTCGAACTGATCGAATCGCTGGACCAGGCCCCGGTCATCGTCGTGGGGCACTCCGTCAGCGCCATGATCGGTGTACTGGCCGACCGGCAATTGCCGGGGCGCATCGCCGGGCATGTGATGATCGGCCCGTCGCCCTGCTACATCAACGACGGCAGTTATATCGGCGGGTTCAACGAGGCGGATATCGCCTCGCTGCTCGACACCCTGGACAGCAATTACCTGGGCTGGTCCAGCACCATGGCCCCGGTCATCATGGGCGCCCCGGGCCAACCGGCGCTGGGGGAGGAACTGACCAACAGTTTCTGCCGCACCGAGCCGGACATTGCCAAGCAGTTCGCCCGGGCGACCTTCCTGTCCGACAACCGCCGCGACGTGGCGGGCCTGCAGACACCCACCTTGATTCTGCAATCCACGGACGACCTGATCGCCCCCATCGCGGTCGGTGAGCATCTGCACGCGGTCATGCCCAACAGCACCCTGTGCCTGGTGGAAAACGTGGGGCACTGCCCGCACATGAGCGTGCCCACCGCCTGTTCGCAAGCCATGGATGCCTTCCTCACGCCCTGGGAGGCCGGGCATGAGTGCTGATGCCGGTAGCCCCAGTACCGAAGCATTGTTTGAAGAGGCCCCCTGCGGCCTGCTGGTCACCACGGAAAATGGTCAGATCCTGCGCGCCAACCGTACCTTCAGCCAGTGGCTGGGCCTCAGTGACCAGGCCGTGCACGCACGTCGTTTCCAGGACCTGCTGACCATGGGCGGCAAAATCTTCCACCAGACGCACCTGGCGCCGCTGCTCAAGATGCAAGGCTCGGTGGCGGAGGTAAAACTCGACCTGATTCACCACGACGGCCGGCTCATCACCCTGCTGGTCAACGGTGTGCGGCGTGAGCGGGAGGCCGGCGTGTTCGTGGAGCTGGCCTTCTTCGCCACCGCCGATCGCGACAAGTACGAGCGCGAACTGCTGCAGGCGCGCAAAACGGCCGAACAGCTGCTCCAGGAAAAGTCCGCCACCGAGCAGGCCTTGCGGGCGGCCCAGGACGAGCTCACCCAGGCCTACGCCAAGGCGCAACGCCGGGCCACCTTTGCCGAGCAGATGGTGGCGATTGTCAGCCATGACCTGAAAAACCCGCTGACCGCCATCAAGATGGCCACCCAGTTCCTCAACCGCGGGCAGCGCACGCCGCAGGAAACCCGGTTGCTGGGCAGCATCGAAGGTTCGGCGGACCGCGCCACGCGCATGGTCTCCGACCTGCTGGACCTGGCGGTGGCACGCGTGGGCCGCGGCATCACCGTAGTACCGGCGCCGATCGACCCGCACCCGCTGGTGGCCCATTGCGTGGAAGAGCTGCGGGTGGCGTTTGTCCAGGCCAACCTGCGCCATGTCTGCGAAGGCGCGGGCACCGCGTGCCTGGACGCCGACCGCGTGTCGCAGATCATCGGCAACCTGGTCGCCAACAGCGTGGCGTACGGCGACTGCAGCCACCCCATCACGGTGACCTCGCGGATAACGGCCGCCGAGACCGTCATTGCCGTGCACAACTTCGGTCCGCCGATCAGTGAACCGCTGATCGCGGACTTGTTCGAGCCCATGACCCGCGGCACGCACATTCATGATGACCTGCGCAGCGTGGGGCTGGGGCTGTTCATCGTCAGGGAAATTGCTGCCGCCCATGGGGGCAGCGTAGCGGTGTGCTCACAAGCGCAGGCTGGCACCACCTTCACCCTGAGTTTTCCTCAGGCGTAAACCCATGTGGGACCGGGCGAAGCTCGGGAAGCGGTTGGCAGGAGCAGCGAGTCGTTCCCTTCCCGAGCTTCGCCCGGTCCCACACAGGAGGGTAAGGTGTCGCTGCTGCGATGGGGCTGGTTTTAACTGAACACTATGCGCGCCAACAGCCCATGAGGGGTGCGGTTGGACAGGCTCAGGGTGCCGTTGTGCGCCTGCACGATGTCATTGACGATGGACAGCCCCAGGCCGACGCTGCCAGGCCGGTCGCCGCGTGACGGGTCGAGGCGGAAGAACGGTTCGATCACATCCTTGAGCCGCGCCGGGTCGATGCCGGGGCCGTTGTCGGCCACTTCGACGGTGATCACGCCGTCCACCGCCGTGGCACTGACCATCACCTGCGTGGCGAAACCCAGGGCGTTGTCGATCAGGTTGCACATCACTCGCTGGATCGCGTCCGGGCGGCACAGGAAGGTCAATTGCAACGGCCCATCGTAGGCAATGTTGGCGCCGGCGTCCTCGTAGTCGTCGCACAAGGTCGACAGCAACGCGCCCAGGTCCAGGCGCTCCTTTTTCTCGGCATGGGAACTGCTGCTCAGGTACGCCAGCGCCGAGCTGACCATGGTCTGCAGCAGGCTGATGTCGCGGATCAGTTTGTCCCGGGAAATTTCCTTGCGGTCGGTTTCCAGTTGCAGGCGCATGCGCGTCAGCGGCGTGCGCAGGTCGTGGCTGACGGCGGCGAGCATGCGCGTGCGGCCTTCGATGGAGGCGGTGATGCGCTGCTGCATCAGATTGAAGGCGTGGGCGGCGCGGCGAATTTCCAGCGGGCCCTCCTCCACGATCGGCGCCACCACGATGTCGCGGCCAAAGGCCTCGGCCTGGTCGGACAGCCGCCGCAACGGGCGCACCACCCGCAACGCGGCCCAGGCCGACAGCGCGGCCACGCCCACGCACAGAAACAGCAAGGCACCGAAGAACGGGAAAGAAAAACGCGGCGGCTCGCGCTCGATGCGCATGGTGCGCACCTCCAGCGTCTGCTCGCCCAACGGTACCAGAATCTGGATATTGGCCTGATCGGCGTCGGGGTTGCAGGCGTGGGCGCTGACCGGCTGCTCAGGCCCCAGTTCATCGCGCAAGGCCTTTTGCAGGTCGCGGGAATTGAGGTTGCTGTCCGGGCACGGCGCGATGCTGGGTAGCAGGGTCATCTTCAGGCCCAGGGCCTGGGCGGCACCCTGCAGATGCTCGCGCTCCTCGGGCGGGGTGGCCCGCAGCATCTGCACCAGGCTGGTCACCCGGTAGGTGGTCTGCCACGGCCACGGCGGGCTGGGCGGGCCGCCGGGCAGGAACAGCAGGCCCAGGAAGATCAGGAACGTGACCACGGACGAGCCGGTCACGAGCGCCAGGATCTGGCCGCGGATGGTGGTGAAATGGCGCAGGATCATGGGGCCGTCATCGTAGGTTGCTTCCGAGGATAGATGATTGGAGGGTGAGCCGTGAATTGTCCATCAATAGCTTCACGGACTGTCTTGATACCGCGTCGTCTGTATCGCGACTAAAGTCGGCTCCTACACGGTCGGTGGTAGGAGCCGGCCTTGGCCGCGATGCAGACGCCGCCTGTCGCGGGATCAGGCCTCCGGCGCCTTCTCGCGCCGCATCTGCGTCACCAGAGTAAACCGGTCCGCCGGGTGCAACGTCTCCGAGACCGCCATGGTCACCCCCGCCTCGTCGCGGTACTGGCGCAGGATATTCAACCCCGGCGAGCCCACCTCGGCATGCAGGTGGCGAGCAATCTCCGGTGCCAGCACCACCGCCCTCACCTGCTGGTCCACCACGCCAATCGGCCGGCCGAAGTGTTGCTCGATCAAGCCGGCAATCAACTGGTCCGGGTGCTGCTCGGCCAGGGCGATGACCGCGTCGTACTGCGCATGGGCATACACATCCGTCCAGCACAGCGGCGCCAGGGCATTGGCGCGGTCCACGCGGATGCTCGACACGCAGAAGTAATGCTCGCCCGGCACCAGCCCCAGGCGCTGGCCCTGGGCGGTGTCGGCGACGAAGTGGGACACCTCCTGAATACTGCGCACGTGGGTGTCGGCCAGGTGCGCAAGGTCGGCCACCGTGGCCAGGGACTGGGAGTAGCCGCCCCGGGGCGAGGCAGCCTCGACGCGGGTGCCGACCTTTTTGCGCCGCGAGACCATGCCCTGGGTCTGCAATTGGGTGATGGCCGCGCGCACGGTATGGCGGCTGACTTCGTACAACTCGCACAGCTCGAATTCGGTGGGCAGCAGTGAGCCCACCGGGTATCGCCCACTGGCGATGCCGTCCATCAAGTCCTTTGCCACCACCGCGTAGCGCGTCCCGCTCATACCTTCTGTCAGCCCTGGCCGTTTTTCGAGTTGACAGTGTATCAGTGAGAGCGCAAGAATTATGTCCGGACATATTAATTATGTCCGGTCAATAACAACATTTCAGGATCTCCCCATGTCCAGCACCGTTTTCGACTCCGCCCTGTTCCGCGACATGTTCGGCACCGCCGAGATGCGCAACGTGTTCTCCGACCAAGCCCTGATACAGCGCTACATCGAAGTGGAAGTGGCGCTGGCCCGCGCCGAAGCCCGCTGCGGGGTGATCCCGGGCGAGGCCGCCGAACAGATCGCCGCCCTGTCGACCTTTGAAGCCCTGGACCTGGCGCTGATGCAGCACGAGACCGAGATCGTCGGCTACCCGATTCTGCCGCTGGTGGAACAACTGTCGAAAATCTGCGGCGAAGCCGGCCGCTATGTGCACTGGGGCGCCACCACCCAGGACATCATGGACACCGCCGTGGTGCTGCAGGTGCGTGCCGCCCTGGCCCTGGTGGAACGTGATATCCAGGCCGTGCGCGGGCTGCTGGCCGACCTGGCCAAGCGTTATCGCGACACGCCCATGGCCGGCCGCACGCACCTGCAGCACGCCCTGCCGATCACCTTCGGCTACAAGTGCGCGGTGTGGCTGAGCATGTTCGATCGTCATGCCGAACGCCTGGTGCAGCTGCGCCCGCGCGTCGAGGTGGGCCAGTTCGCCGGCGCCGCCGGCACCCTCGCCTCCCTGGGCGACAAGGGCCTGGAAGTGCAGCAGGCGCTGATGGCCGAGCTGGGCCTGGGCGTGCCGCAGGCTACCTGGCACGTGGCCCGTGACGGCCTGGCGGAAACCCTGAACTTCCTCGGCCTGGTTACCGGTTCCCTGGGCAAGGTGGCGCTGGACGTGATGATGATGATGACCAGCGAGCTGGGCGAGGTGTACGAGCCCTTCGTCAAGGGCCGTGGCGCCAGCAGCACCATGCCGCAGAAGCGCAACCCGATTTCCTGCGAGCTGATGTACGCCGCCGCCAAGGGTGTGCGCCAGCAGGCCGGGCTGATGCTGGACGCGATGATCCAGGACTTCGAGCGCTCCACTGGCCCATGGCAGGCGGAGTGGATTGCCATCCCCGAGGCCTTTGCCCTCAGCGCCGCGTCCCTGGGCCAGGCCAAGTTCATGCTGGCCGGGCTTGAAGTGCGCACCGAGCGCATGCGCAAAAACCTCGACATGACCCAAGGCCTGATCGTGGCCGAGGCGGTGATGATGGGGCTGGCCCCGGCGCTGGGCCGCCAGGTGGCCCACGACGTGGTGTACGCCGCCTGCCGCATGGCCAACGACCAGGGCACCAGCCTGCTCGACGCACTGCTGGCCCAGGGCGAGGCCACTGCCGAGCTGGACGTGGAGGCGCTCAAGCGCCTGACCGACCCGGCCAACTACCTGGGCCTGGCCCCGCAGATGGTGGACATCGCCCTGGCGCGCGAGGGTGCCGTCAAACGCTGATCACGCTGCACGGGCTTGCCGGTGAGCGGGCCCTTTCTGCTGTTCAATAACAACAATGAGAGTGCAGACATGTCTACCTCCAAAAAACCGTTCTACAAGGACCTCACGTTCCAGGTCGTCGCGGCCATGGCGTTGGGTATCGCGGTCGGTTTCATTGCCCCGGAGCTGGCCGCCAGCTTCAAGATACTGGGCGATATTTTCCTCAAGCTGATCAAGACCGCCGTCGCACCCCTGGTGTTTTTCACCGTGGTGCACGGCATTGCCTCGGCCGGCGACATCAAGCGCGTGGGCAAGGTTGGCCTGCGGGCGCTGATCTATTTCGAAGTGGTGTCCACCTTTGCCCTGGCCGTGGGCCTGCTGTGGGGCAACCTGCTGCACATCGGTTCGGGCATGCACGACGCCCACGCCAGCAGCGTCACGGCAGCCGCGGCCAGTGCCGCCGTGGCCAAGGGGCATGCACCGACCTCGACCCTGGACTTTCTGTACGGGGTGTTCCCCGACAACTTCGTCGGCGCCTTCGCCGGTGGTCAGCTGTTGCAGGTGCTGGTGATCGCGGTGCTGTTCGGTTTCGCCCTGCTGGCGCTGAAGGCCGAGCGCCGTGCGGTGATCGAGGACGGCTTGAGCCGGGTCTCGGAATGCTTCTTCGAGTTCATCAACCTGATCATGAAATTCGCCCCGCTGGGCGCCTTCGGCTCGGTGGCCTACGCGGTGGGCAGCAACGGCAGCGCGGTGCTGATGTCACTGGCCAACCTGGTGCTGATGTTCTACGTGGGCGTGGCGTTCTTCATCTTCGTGGTGCTGGGCGCAGTGTGTCGATTGTCCGGGTTCAGCCTGTGGCGCTTCTTGAAGTACATCAAGGATGAGGTGTTTATCGTGCTGGGCACCGCCTCCTCGGAAAGCGCCCTGCCTCGCTTGTTGCAGAAGCTGGAGAAGTTCGGCTGCTCCAAGCAGAGCGTTGGCCTGGTGCTGCCCACCGGCTATGCGTTCAACCTGGACGGCACCTCGATCTACATGTCCATGTGCGTGCTGTTCATCGCCAACGCTTATGGCGTGCCGCTGAGTTGGGAACAGCAATTGGGCATCGTGCTGATCATGCTGGTGACCTCCAAGGGGGCTGCCGCTGTGTCGGGTGGCAGCTTCGTGGTATTCGCCGCCACCGTCACCGCCATCGGCCATCTACCGGTGGAAGGCTTGGCGCTGCTGTTTGGCGTGTACCGCTTCATGTCCATGGCCATCGCTACTTGCAACACCATTGGCAACAGCGTGGCGACGGTGGTGGTGTCGAAATGGGCGGGGGAGTTCACCGAGCAGACCGCCCGCGCCGAGTACACCCGCGTACTCGGCCGGCAGCCCAACGCCGTGCTGTGAGGGTGGCTCAGGGCCGGGCGACCAACACCGTCCGGCCCACCTCGCGAACAGTGCGGAAGCCAACATGCGCAGTGGCCAGCTCGGCCTCCTGACGCTCGCGGGCCGAAGCGCGATAACGCATGCAGTAATTGGCCGCGCACAGGAACGAGCCGCCCTTGATCACCTGCTGATGCGTGTTGAACAACGGCAGGAAGCCCAGCTTCGCCGGGTCGCCATTGGCGTGGCCCTGCACGGCGCCGGTGTACAGGTCGCGCGTCCACTCCCACAGGTTGCCGATCATGTCGTACAGCCCGTAGCCGTTGGCGGCGAAGCAGCCCACCGGTGCCGGGCCGACATAGCCGTCCTCGGCGGTGTTGACCACCGGGAACACGCCTTGCCAGTAATTGGCCGTGGGATGACCTTTATCGTCCACCGGCGTCTCGCTCAACTCATCCTGCGCCCTGCCCCCTCGGGCTGCGTACTCCCATTGCGCTTCGGTGGGCAGTTCGTTGCCCAGCCACTGGGCATAGGCCTGGGCATCGTTGAGGGTGACCAGCGACACCGGCAGGTTGCTTGGGCCCTCGCCGCCCTCAGGGCCTTACGGGTGTCGCCAGTCGGCACCCTTGACGAAATGCCACCAAGGCAACGTCGAGGTTTGCGCATCCTCCTGGGTGGGAATGCGAAACAACGCTCCGCCGCCCTGGCGTTCGGCATCGGTGATGTAGCCGGTGGCGGCCACGAACGCGGCGAACTGCGCGACGGTGACCTCGGTGCGGTCGATCCAGAAGTCGCCCACGGTGACCTGCCCGCTGGGCCACTCATCGCGGTAGCCCTGCTGGCTGCCGGGCGTGTAGGTGCCGCCGCGGATCAACTGCATGCCGCCGTGGGGCAATTGCGGCCAGCCGGGCGGCACCCCGGCGTAGCTGGCACAACCACGGGGGCTGCCCAGCCGGGTGCCGGCCACGCTGGCGTAGCCGCCGATGCACGCGGCTGCGGCCACCGCCGTGATCACGGCGGCGATGCGTCGATGGCCGCTCATGGCGCCACAACGCCCACTTGCCGGGCATAGCTTTGCCAGGCGGCGCGCAGGCGCTCCATGTCCGCCGGTTGTTGATCCGCCAGGTCATGCACCTCGCCACGGTCGTTGGCGATGTTGTACAGGTGCCACACCAGTGGCTGCGAGCCGCCGCCAAAGGTGGCTTGCGGATGCAGCGCCAGCAATTTCAGGTCGCCCTGGCGGTAATACAGGTTGCCGAACAACTCCCCCGCCAGCGCCGACTGCGCCGGGTGCGCCGGGCCCTGCCCTTCGAGCATCGGCACCAGGGTGACGCCGGTGATGGGGTGCTTGGGCGCACCCTTGTACTGGCTGCCCGGGTCGGCGATGCCGGCCAATGTCAGGAACGTCGGCGCCAGGTCATCGACCCGCGCAATGTCGCGCTCGATGCCTTGGCGATGCAGATTGCGCGGCATCTTGACGATGCCCGGCACGCTGATGCCACCTTCAGCCGTGGTGCCTTTGAACAGACGGAACGGCGCCGCGCTGACCTCTGCCCAGCGCGCGCCGTAATCAATCTGCGAATTGACCTTGCCCAGGTTGGCCAGGCTGTTATCGGTGTTCGGCCCCTTGGGAAAGAACTGCTCGTGGCGCTCGGCGGCGGCGCCGTTGTCGGACATGAAAATCACCAGGGTGTTGTCCAACTGGCCGCTGCTGGCCAGGTAATCCAGCAGACGCCCGACGTTGTGGTCGAGGTTGTCGACCATGGCCGCGTAGATCTCCATCTTGCGCGCCTCCACCTGCTTGGCCTGGGCGTCCAGCTGGTCCCAGGTGGGCAGTTGCGGGTTGGCGGGCAGGGTCTGTGCTGGCTCGAAGTCGGCCGGGATAAGGTTCAGTTGCTTCAAGCGCTCGATGCGTGCCAGGCGCGTGGTGTCGTAACCCTGGTCGTAGTGGCCACGGTATTTGTCCAGGTAAGCCGCCGGCGCCTGCAACGGCCAGTGGGGCGAGGTAAACGCGGTATAGGCAAAAAACGGCCGGCCGCTGCCCTGGTTCTGCTTGAGGTAGCTGAGCATCTTGTCGGTGTAGAAATCGGTGGAATAGAAATCGTCCGGCAACTGTGCCGGCTTGCCGTCTTCCACGTAGTGCACCTGCTCGATCTTGCTCGGGTTGACCCCGGCCGGCTTGAAGTGCGCGGCGCCGCCTTCGAGCATCGAGAACGAGTGCTCGAAGCCCCTTCGGCTCGGCCCTTGTTCAGGCGCAAGGCCCAGGTGCCATTTGCCGACCATGAAGGTGGCGTAACCGCCGTCGTTGAGCAGTTGCGCGATGGACTGTGACTGCTGGTTGAGGAAGCCCTCGTAGCCGGGTTTTCCTTGCTGGAACGGCTGCAGGCTCTCGGCCATGGTGCCCAGCCCGGCGAGGTGGTTATCGGTGCCGGACATGAGCATCGAGCGGGTGGGTGAACAGGTGGGTGCGGCGTAGAGGTTGGTCAGTTGCAGGTTTTGATGGGCCAGTTTGTCGAGGTTGGGGGTGGAGATTTCGCCGCCGAACGCGCCCAGGTCGGAGTAGCCCAGGTCATCGGCCAGGATCAGCAGGATGTTGGGGCGTGGGGGTTCGGTGGCCAGGGCGGCCAGGGGTAGCAGAAGGATTGCGGATGATAGGCGACGTAGTACAGGCAGGATGTTAGCCAAGGTTCGCTCCTTGAACAGGACCGTTGTTGCCCGTGTGTTTGGGGGACGGTCTGGTTGTTATTGTTTTGAGGTGGGGGTGGCAGGTGCAAGATTGCCTGTGTTGCTAGCAGGGGAGAAATTCGATTGGTGGATGGGAGGTATTTGTTTGGTGGATAGGTCCGCAGTCGGTCCATGTTGTTGTTGCTGATGCTCTGGCTCTGGCTCTGGCTCTGGCTCTGGCTCTGGCTCTGGCTCTGGCTTTTGATCTGGCTTTTGATCTTGCTTTTGATCTTGCTTTTGATCTTGCTTTTGATCTTGATCTTGGCCCCGTTAAGCTCAGGCCCGACTGGAGGCGTTGCCCACGCGGCTGCCCGCAGGGCCCTTCGGCGCAGCCGAAGGAAACGGCAGCCCGCCCGCTTCTATAGCGGGTGCCGTTTAGCCGCGTGGGCAACGCCGGAGGGAGGGGACCCGAAGCGCAGCGTAGGGGCCGAGCTGGGGCCGAGACCTTTTGGTTACTTTTGGGGCGACTGCCAAAAGTGACCCGCTGTAAAAGCGGAACCGTCGGTGGTCGCACCCGCAGCAATGGATATGCCCGCGAACGAAAAAGCGGGATCCGCAGACCGTGAGCATATCCATTATCTCGGGTGATGCCGAATCACCTTTCCGCCCTTACGGCGGGTCACTTTTTGGCAAACGCCCCAAAAAGTAACCAAAAAGGTCTTGCCCCCGAGCCCGGTCCCTACGCTTCGCTCCGGGTCCCCTCCCTCCGACGTCGACCAAGCGGACGACGGCCCGGAATAGAAGCGCCTCCGGTTCCGTCTCCTTCAGCTACGCTGAAGGCCGCTTGATCGACGTCTCCGGTCGGCCCTGGGCTCTAACGGGGGCACACAATCAAGATCAAAGGCCTCACGGAAGCAAAAGCGGTTCGCGGTGTACTTGAGGGCTGGGTATAAACAGCTGCCTTGCTGAAGATTTTCGTTGGTTCGGCCGGCCAGCGCAGCCTTCGGCAGCGGCTACGGTGCCAAGTTGTCCACCAAGCGTGTCCAGTCAAACGGCAACGTATCGCCATAAGTCATACCCTGCTGCGCCATGCGCTCCACCAACCCCCGCTGGGTAGCGACGATCGCCTGACTCATGTGCGGCGTCACGCCAACATCAGCAGCCGTCTTGGCCACCTCCTCCATCTCCTCCGCCCGCCGCCGCCCATGCTCCGCCACCCGACTGATCAGGTAATGCGGCAACTCCGCATCCCACCCCATACTGGGAAAGCTCTTGTGCAACGAAGCCAACACCGCATCTTCGGCGCCATACTGACGCGCCGTCGACAAGCACTCCGTCGTCAACGCCTCCAACCCCTTGATCATCACACTGCGGCACATCTTGATCGCCGAGGCCACGCCGATCTCCTCGGCCACCACACGCACGTTAAACCCCAACGGCGCCAGCCAGGCACGCACCTGCTCGGCCTTCTCGCCGCCCAGCAGGATGGGCGTCTGCAAACGCTGCGGCGGCACCGGCGCCATCACCGCGGCGTCGACGTAACTGCCACCCGCCGCCTGCACCGCCGCACAGGCAGTGCGCTTGGTGTTGGGCGCCACGGAGTTGATGTCGATGAACACCTGCTCGGCCGTCATCAACGCGGCCACCTGTTGGGCCACCCCCAGGGCAGAACCGGCGGTCACGGCGCTGAAAATCAGGTTGGCACCCTCGACCGCCTCGGCGGCGCTGGCACACAACGCGACGCCCGCGGCCGTAGCCTTGGCGCGCAGCGGTTCGCCCAGGCGATCATAGGCACTGACGTGCAGGCCCTGGGCGGCCAGGTCCTGGCCCAGAATCCCGCCGGCTTCACCGAAACCGATCAGGGCAATGCGAAGGGGTTGGTCTGTCATTTCGAACTCTCTGGCAAGGTGGCAACAGGCGCCGACTGGGCGCGTTCCGGGTGGTTGAGGTAGGCGTCGAAGCGCTGACGATCGAAGAGTTTTTCCCACCGGCAAATCACGAACACCGCGACGCTGTTGCCGATGACGTTGGTGGTGGAAGTGGCGATGGCCAGCACCCGGTCGATGCCGAACAGCAGGCCCACGGCGCCCATGGGCAGCACGCGCACGGTCTGCAACGTGGCGGCCAGTTTGATCACCGCACCGCCGGCCGAGCCGGCACCGCCCTTGGAGGTCAGCAGCATCACGCCCAGCAGGCTCAACTGCTGGCCCAGCGACAATGAGGTGTCGGTGGCCTGGGCCAGAAAGCCCAGGCCGCACGCCATGTACAGGCAGGCACCATCAATGTTGAAGCTGTAGCCGGCCGGCAGCACGAAACCCACCACCGCTTCATCGCAGCCGGCCTGCTTGAGCTTGTCCACCAGGCGCGGAAACGCCGCTTCGCTGGAGGCAGTGCCCATGGCGATGATGGCTTCCTCCTTGATCACCCGCAGGATCTTGATCAGCGAGAACCCCGCCAACGCCGCCACGCTGCCCAGTATCAGGAAGATGAAAATCAGCACGCTGGCGTAGTAGGTGAAGATGTAGCGCAGCAGGTACAGCAGGGTCGAATGCCCATAGCTGCCCACCGCCGCCGCCATGGCGCCGAACGCCCCCAGCGGCGACAGGCGCATGATGTAGCCCAGCAATTTGAAGATGACGGTCTGCCCTTCGTTAAGCAGCCGCAGGCCTACCCAGTCAGGCTTGGCGCACTGCGCCAGGGCCACGCCCACCAGCACCGAGACGAACAGCACCGGCAGAATCTCGCCATCCACGAAGGCCGCGCCCAACGTGCGCGGGATGATCGAGAGCATGAAGTGGCTGAGGCTGAAACTGTCGGCGGCCAAGGCTGCACTCTGCCCTGCGGCCTCGCCGGTGAGGGTGTCGGCCATGTGCAGGTGCAGGCCATCGCCGGGGCGTACCAGCGACACCACCACGAAGCCGGTGAGCATGGCCAGGGTGCTGACCACTTCGAAGTACAGCAAGGTCTTGATGCCGATGCGGCCCAAGCGGCGGAAGTCGCCTATGTGGGCGATGCCGTGGACCACGGTGAAAAAGATGATCGGCCCCAGCAGCATTTTCAGCAGGGCGATGAACGCGGTGCCCAGGGGCTTCATCTGCACCGCTACCTCGGGTGCCAGCAGGCCCAGCGCAATGGCCAGGGCCATGGCGATCAGCACCTGGATGTATAGCTTTCCAAGCCATTTCATGGCGTACCTCAATTGTTGTTTTTATGTGTTTTGAGGCTCGCATGGATGGATCCGCCAGAAAAATGCATTCGTTTGTAAGGGGCATGCGTTTTGTTTATGGAAAAACAGGGCTGGACGGCTTTATATTACAGTCATAATATTACGACCATCATCTACCCCATGGACCCCGCCATGACCAGTCTCACTGCTGCCGACCCCCTCGTTACCACCCCTGCCCCGGGCAACACCCGCAAGCGTCTACTGCTGACCTTGGGCGTCCTGGCTGCGCTGATTCTGCTGGCTGTCTATGGCGCGCATTGGTGGACCACCGGGCGTTTTCTGCAAAGCACCGATGACGCTTACATCGGCGCCGACGTGACCGTGGTGGGCCCCAAGGTCTCGGGCTATATCGTCCAGGTGCGGGTCACCGACAACCAGCGGGTCAAGGCCGGCGACCTGCTGGTCAAGATCGACGATCGCGACTACCGCGCCGCCGTGGCCAAGGCCCAGGGCGCCGTGGCTGCACAGCAAGCGTTACTGGCCAACCTGGACGCCACCGAACACCTGCAACAGGCGGTGATCGACCAGGCCAGCGCCGGCATCACCGTGGCCAGGGCCGAGCAGGTGCGCTCGCGCAACGACAACCTGCGCTACCAGACCCTGTCGCGCACTGCCGCCGTGTCGGTGCAGGACGCCCAGCAGGTCGACGCCACCTTCAAGACCGCCCAGGCCAACAGCGTCCGCGCCCAGGCGCAACTGCTGGCCGCCCAGCGCCAGGTGCAGGTGATCGAAACCCAGAAGCAGCAGGCCCGTGCCGCCCTGCAACAGGCCAACGCTGACCTCGACATGGCCAACCTCAACCTGGGCTACACCGAGCTGCGCGCCCCGGTGGACGGGGTTATTGGCAACCGCCGGGCGCGGGCCGGTGCCTATGCCGCCGCCGGTACCCAGTTGCTGGCCGTGGTGCCCGCCAGCGGCCTGTGGGTGGACGCCAACTTCAAGGAAGACCAGCTAGCAGCCATGCAGGCGGGCCAGCGCGTGGAGGTACGCGCCGACGTGCTGCCGGGCAAGGTCTTCCATGGTCATGTGGACAGCCTGGCGCCAGCCACCGGGGCACAGTTCAGCGTGCTGCCGCCGGAGAACGCCACCGGCAACTTCACCAAGATCGTCCAGCGGGTGCCGGTGCGGGTGCTGCTTGACCCGGTCGACGGCCAGCTGGGGCAGTTGCGCCCCGGCCTGTCGGTGACCGCCGAGGTCGACACCCGCGGCGAACTGGATGCCCATCAAGCCCAGGCCAGCGCGCCATGAGCCGCGCCCTGCCCTTTGATGCTGCCTCGATGCCCACCGGGCAGAAGGTATTCGCTTTCGCCGCCATGTGCGTGGGCATGTTCATCGCCCTGCTGGACATCCAGATCGTCTCCGCTTCGCTGCGCGACATCGGCGGCGGTCTGTCGGCGGGCGCCGATGAAACCGCTTGGGTGCAAACCAGCTACCTGATTGCCGAGATCGTCGTCATCCCGCTGTCGGGCTGGCTGTCGCGGGTGTTCTCCACGCGCTGGTTGTTCTGCGCCTCGGCGGTGGGCTTCACCCTGGCGAGCCTGCTGTGCGGTGCGGCGTGGAACATCCAGAGCATGATCGCCTTCCGCGCCCTGCAAGGGTTTCTCGGGGGCTCGATGATCCCGTTGGTATTCACCACGGCGTTTTTCTTTTTCACCGGCAAACAGAAGGTCATCGCCGCCGCCACCATCGGCGCCATCGCCTCCCTGGCCCCGACCCTGGGGCCAACCATCGGTGGCTGGATCACCGACCATTACTCCTGGCACTGGCTGTTCTACATCAACCTGGTGCCCGGCGTTTTCGTGGCCGTGGCGGTGCCGATGCTGGTGCGCATCGACGAACCGGACCTTAGCCTGCTCAAGGGCGCCGACTACCTGAGCATGGTGTTCATGGCGCTGTTTTTGGGCTGCCTGGAATACACCCTGGAAGAAGGCCCACGCTGGAACTGGTTCAGCGACAGCACCATCCTGGCCACGGCGTGGATCTCGGGGCTGGCGGCGCTGGCGTTCATCGGCCGCACGCTGTCGGTGAGCAACCCGGTGGTGGACCTGCGCGCCCTGGGTGAACGCAATTTCGCCTTGGGCTGTTTCTTTTCATTCGTCACCGGCATCGGCCTGTTCGCCACCATCTACCTGACGCCGCTGTTCCTGGGGCGCATCCGTGGCTACAGCGCCCTGGACATCGGCCTGGCGGTGTTCTCCACCGGGGTGTTCCAGATCCTGTCGATCCCGCTGTATGCCTTCCTCGCCAACCGCGTGGACCTGCGCTGGATCATGATGGCCGGCCTCGGCCTGTTCGCCCTGTCGATGTGGGACTTCTCGCCCATCACCCATGACTGGGGCGCCAAGGAACTGCTGCTGCCCCAGGCGCTGCGCGGCATGGCCCAGCAACTGGCGGTGCCGCCCACCGTGACCCTGACCCTGGGGGCGCTGGCGCAGTCGCGGTTGAAGCAGGCTTCGGGGCTGTTCAACCTGATGCGCAACCTGGGCGGTGCGATTGGCATTGCGGCCTGCGCGACCATTTTGAATGATCGCACCAACCTGCACTTCACCCGGCTGGCGGAGCACTTGAACAGCACCAATGAAAACCTCAACCACTGGCTGGTCGAGGTGGCGGGCAACCTGGCGCAGCAAGGTCTGGACGGCAATGCCGGGGCGCTGCGCCAGCTGTGGAACCTGACCTATCGCGAGGCGCAGACGCAGACGTACTCGGATGCGTTCCTGGCGATCATGGTGTGCTTTGTGGTGGCCACGGCGATGGTGCCGCTGATGCGCAAGGTCAGCGCACCACCGGCGCCTTCAGCGCAGGGCCACTGATACCAACACCTGTAGCAGCTGCCGAAGGCTGCGTCCTGGGCGCTGCGCAATGCCTGACACACGGCGGCGCCAATGACGCAGCCTTCGGCAGCTGCTACGGGACGGCGTCGTCTGCATCGCGGCCAAGGCCGGCTCCCACCACGGACCGCGTAGGAGCCGACCTTGGTCGCGATGCAGGCAACACAGTTTCAAGACAGTTGCTACAGGTCGTAGCGATCCACCGCGCGGCGGCGCTCGTTGTCGTCGCGCACGTCGTAGTTGGCGGTGGTCTGGATGTTGGTGTGGTGCGCCAGTTTCTGCGCAATCGACAGATCATGCTCCTCGATCACCCGCGTGATGAACGAGCGGCGAAAATCGTGGGGCATGATCTTCACCCCCACCTGCGTGCCGCGCTGGCGGGCGATGTAGTAGATGGCGTGCTTGGTGATGCGCTCGCGGGTGATATGGCTGCCACGACGGATGCGGTTGAACAGGAAACTGTCGTCCGTCTCGCCCTCCCCCAAGTGCTCGCGGCGGTAGGCCAGCCACGCTTCAAGCTTTTCGAACGCCCAGGCCGGAGCGTACTTGACCAACTGCTTGTTGCCCTTGCCGGTGACCTGCAGGCTGCGCTCCTGGAAGTCGACCTGGGCCAGGTCCAGGTTCACCGATTCGGACTTGCGCATGCCCGAGCCGTACAGGATGGCGATCACCGCCGCATCACGCAGCCCCTGGGGGCGCGGGTCGGCGGCGCAGACGTCCATCAGCTCGCGGATCAGCGTGCGCTTGAGGTTGCGGCCCTGGCTGAGGCGGGTGCCGGCGGCCGGTTTCACCGAACGCATTTTCAACAGGTGGTCCTGGTCGATCAGGCTCAGGCGCCAGGCTTCGTTCATCACCCCGCGAATGGCGTTGACGTACAGCGACGAGGTGTTGGGCGCATAACCGTCCTGACGCAATGCGGCCACCAGGCCCGTGATGTGGCCGGGCTCCAGCACATGCCAGGGCACGTCGCGCATGTCGGTGTCGGCAAAACCGAGGCGATCGGCGGCGTCCTGCAGCACGTATTTCATGGTCAGCTGGCTGGAGGGCACCAGGCGGGCCAGGTATTGGACCAGGGGGTTGCGGACATCTGGCAGGGGCTCTAGGGCGGGGGTATCAGGCAAAACGCGGGGTTCCTCGATGGGGTGTTGGGGTGGGGCATGGTACCAGTCTGGAGTTTTGCGGTGGCCTTTTCCCGGGCAGAGCCCGGTCCTACACCGTTCGCGGCAGTTGAATCAGTGAGGCAAAGCTCACCGCCCTTCAAGATATGGCACGATCATGGGTGTTACCTCCAAAGGCTAAAAGCTTTGCGTGCCTGACACCACTGCCGCGAACGGTGTAGGACCGGGCTCTGCCCGGGAAAAGGCCAGCACCATTTTCAGCCAACCAAATGAAAACCCGACCAAATTTGGTGCTGACACGTTTCAGCCCACCCGCAATAGCGCTATGCTGATTCCTTTGTCCCGGTCATCCATGGAGGTAGCGTCATGAGCCAAGATCCACTGAGCAGTCTGTACCCCACAGCAGCGGATATCCCCGAGCAGTACCGCCTGAGCGGTCAGGTCGAGCAACGCGACTACCTGGTCGACGGTGAGCTGCGTCGCTGGGATGGCCCCTTGGCCACCGTGCGCAGCCCAATCCACCTGAACACCCCGGAAGGTGATCAGCAGGTGATTCTGGGCAGCACGCCGCTGCTCGACGCCGACACCGCCCTCACCGCCCTGGACGCCGCCGTGCGTGCCTACGACAAGGGCCGCGGCGCCTGGCCCAACCTGCGTGTGGCCGAGCGTATCCGCCACGTGGAAGGTTTCCTGGCGCGCATGCGCGAACAGCGCGATGCGGTGGTCAACCTGTTGATGTGGGAAATCGGCAAAAACCTCAAGGATTCGCAGAAAGAGTTCGACCGCACGTGCGACTACATCGTCGACACCATCAACGCCCTCAAGGACGTTGACCGCAAGTCCAGCCGCTTCGAACTTGAACAGGACACCCTGGGCCAAATCCGCCGCGTGCCACTGGGCGTTGCCCTGTGCATGGGCCCCTACAACTACCCGCTCAACGAAACCTTCACCACGCTGATCCCGGCGCTGATCATGGGTAACACCGTGGTGTTCAAGCCGGCCAAGTTCGGCGTGCTGCTGATCCGTCCGCTGCTGGAAGCCTTCCGCGACAGCTTCCCGGCCGGCGTCATCAACGTCATCTACGGCAGCGGCCGCGAGACCGTCAGTGCGCTGATGGCCAGCGGCAAGATCGACATCTTCGCCTTCATCGGCACCCACAAGGCCGCCAGCGACCTGAAGAAACTGCACCCCAAGCCGCACCGCCTGCGCTCGGCCCTGGGCCTGGACGCCAAGAACCCGGGCATCATCCTGCCCGAGGTGGACCTGGACAACGCCGTCAACGAGGCCATTACCGGCTCGCTGTCGTTCAACGGCCAGCGCTGCACCGCGCTGAAGATCCTGTTCGTGCACGAAAACGTGGTGGGCAGCTTCATCGAGAAATTCAACCAGAAGCTGGCGGCGCTGAAGTCCGGCATGCCGTGGGAGCCAGGCGTGTCGCTGACGCCGCTGCCGGAATCGGGCAAGACCGAGTACCTGTCGGGCCTGGTGGCCGATGCCGAGTCCAAGGGTGCCAAAGTGGTGAACGCCGATGGCGGCGCCATTCGCGGCAACTTCTTCTACCCCGCCGTGCTGTTCCCGGTCACCCCGCAAATGCGTGTGTACCAGGAAGAGCAATTTGGCCCGGTAGTGCCGATCGTGCCCTTCCGCGACCTGGAAACCGTGATCGACTACGTGCTGGAGTCGGACTTCGGCCAGCAGGCGAGCATCTTCGGCACCGACGCCACCCAGGTGGGCAAGCTGGTGGACCTGTTCGCCAACCAGGTGGGCCGCATCAACATCAACGCCCAGTGCCAGCGCGGCCCGGACACCTACCCGTTCAACGGCCGCAAAAACTCGGCCGAAGGCACCCTGTCGGTGTTCGATGCCCTGCGCACCTTCTCGATTCGCACCCTGGTGGCCACCAAGTTCCAGGACGCCAACAAGACGCTGATCAGCGACATCATTCATGACCGCAAATCGAACTTCCTGACCACCGATTACATCTTCTAATCCAGCCCCCGGGCCGGCCTGCGGGCTGGCCCGGCACCCTCCTGCGGTACAATCAGATCGATCAGTGGCGAGGCGGCCAGCGTACCGTCCTGGTGCTCGATAATCGCCTTGACGCTGTAGGCCCCCGTGACGAACACCGGTGAGTCAGGCGGCAGACTCAGCGTGACAGGGCTGTCAATATTGGCCGCCGTCACGGTGTGCCGGTACTTTACATGTCGATGGGTTATGTGCCTCTCGAATTCCAATGCACTGATGCTGATGAGCACGCTGTCCCCCACCTGGCGTGACTGGTAGGGGTCCAGCACTATCGCCACTTTCTCCTCGCCCCCCGCCGCATCCCCTGCCAGGCGATCATACGGCGCCCACCCTCCCACTTTCAGCGGTGCGACGTCGCTGTCCACCCAATACGTGGTTTGCGGGCCCCACGTCTCCACGCCCAGCGCCACTACCGAGTAGCACAGGTGCACCCAGCCAAACTGATGCGCAACCAGCAGCCCGGCGGTAAGGTCCAGGGTCAGGTCCTGGCCGGCCTCCTGCGGTGTGATCACGTGATGGGAGGCCCAGACGCCGGCCGCGCCTCGCCCATAGAGGTAGACCGAGCACACATCACCCGCCTCGATGCCCACCCAGGGGCTGACGGTGACGGTCAGGGGCCCGTACACCGCCCCGGAAGGCAAGCGATTGACCTGCGCCTGCTCGATCACGGCCGGCCACATGCGCAGCGCCACGTCGTAGAACGTGGACGGTGAAAGATCGGGCCGGCCCACCCATGCGTACAGCGCGGCCACTTCCTGGCCCGCCAGCGTTAGGGCTTGCTGCGGGGTGAAGAAGGCGCGGGCCTCGCCGTTTTCGGCCACGGTCGACAGCACCCCCACCGCCCTGTCCCAGCCTTCGAGCTGGGCCAGAAACTGATCGCCAGGCCGCATGCCGTCGAATGGCGGGATAACCACGGTCAAACCGCGCTCCAGATCCTCGCGGGTAATGACACTGCCGCTGATGCCTTCGATGAAGGGTGCAGGTAACGCGATGTCACGGATGCCGGAGACAAAATCATGCAGATCGATGGATGTGTTCATGGCTGATCCCTAATGATGCTTCTTCCAGTCGAGCGTGGGCTTCGCGTTGAGTGTTGTCACCTGTCAAATCTGACAGGTGCCTGCTTGCTGCTGGCAAATGAAGTAACCACGCCCATTTTACTTGCCGAATCGCGATGCCCCTGACGCGACCTGTCGGCCGCTGCTACACACCCCCTGTAGCAGTTGCCGAAGGCGACGTCAGCGGTAGGCCGGCAGAATCGCGGTGCCTGTGACGCGACCTGCCGGCCGCTGCTACACAATCCCTGTAGCCGTTGCCGAAGGCGACGTCAGCGGTAGGCCGGCAGAATCGCGGTGCCTGTGACGCGACCTGCCGGCCGCTGCTACACGATCCCTGTAGCAGTTGCCGAAGGCGACGTCAGCGATAGGCCGGCAGAGTCGCGGTGCCTGTGACGCGACCTCCCGGCCGCTGCTACACGGCCCCTGTAGCAGTTGCCGAAGGCGACGTCAGCGGTAGGCCCGCAGAATTGCGGTGCCTGTGACGCGGCCTCCTGTAGCAGTTGCCGAAGGCGACGTCAGCGGCTATATCCACACGACATCCCACAATGGGTAGTCCCCAATACGGTTGACCAACCCTGCACGCAGCGGATTGGCAATGACGTAGCGGGCCATTTGCTTGAGGTTGTCCTCCTTGCGCAGGGCTCGGTCATGAAAGCCCTTTTGCCATATACGTCCTTTACGCCCCAAGTATGAGTTCACACCCAGGCTGCTTCTGGCCTTGAGCCTACACATGACTTCGCCCAGGGATTTGTCCCCCAATGCAAATATCCAGTGAAGATGGTCGGGCATAATCACCCAAGCCAACGACTCCACCCATTGCGCTTCATGGATCAAGCGCATTTGCTGGGCGACCAGCCGACCCGTGCGCCAATCATCGAAATGCCGCAGCCGGCCCTCGGTAACGGTGGTCACCAAATAGATTCGGCCGGGTTCACTGTAGCGGCCGGTTCGAAGTGCGAATGCCTTGTGTGCAGGTTTCATGAGGCCCTTCCCTGGGTGAAATCGAGACGGTAAGGATGTCTCGGGTGAGGGGCCAGCCTGGGAGTGATTCCGGACGTTTCGTGGTGGCCGGGACGCGGCCTGTCGGCCGCTGCTACAGGTTTTTTGTGGCGCCTTTGGGCCGCGGATCATGGTGGCCAGAGGCCTTGCAACCGGGCGTGATGTCGCAGGCAGGGTTTGCGCAAACGGTTGCGCGATCGGTGCGCAGATGCGATAACTAAAAAGGCAAGCCCGGCAAAACCCGATAAAACCTAGAAATTCGGCCAGCATCGCACGTGTATTTCGTCGATCCTGCACGGTCACTTCCGCGGTCTTCTTGCAACCCTGCCCTTCAACCTCCTCGAGGCCATTCATCGGTGCGCCCAAGCACCTGCTGCACACAAGGAAACGGAACATTGAGCGATCAATCCACTCCGCACTCTCCCCTCGCCCGCCTATGCGACAAAATCGGCATTCCCTACCCCTTGTTCTGGGGCTTCGTCGGGCTGTTGATCTTCATGATCGGCGACGGCGTCGAACTGGGGTACCTCTCGCCCTTCCTGGCCCAGCGCGGCCTGCCTGAACACCACATTGCCATGATCTTTACCCTGTACGGGGTCACGGTGGGTATCTCGTCGTGGCTGGCCGGCGCCCTGTCCAACCTGTGGGGGCCCAAGCGGGTCATGACCCTGGGCCTGATCATCTGGAGCGTGTTCGAAGCGCTGTTTTTGATCTACGGCCTGCAGAAACTCAGCTACCCCATGATCCTGCTGACCTACGGCCTGCGCGGCTTCGGCTACCCGCTGTTCGCCTACGGTTTCCTGGTGTGGATCGCCGCTGCCACGCCGTCGCGCAAGATGGGCCTGGCGGTGGGCTGGTTCTGGGTGGCCTACGCCGCCGGGCTGCCAACCCTGGGGTCGCTGGTGGCCAGCATCAGCATCCCGATCATCGGCGCCTTGCAGACCTTCTGGCTGTCGTTTGGGCTGGTAGTCATCGGCGGCGTGATCGGCCTGGTGGGCATGCGTGAAGCCCACGGCATGCGCCGCCTGGCGCCGGAGGGTGAAAAACCGATGGTGTCCATGGCCAAGAACATCACCATCATGTGGCATCAGCCCAAGGTCACTCTGGCGGGCCTGGTGCGGGTGATCAACACCGCGTCGATGTTCGGCTTCCTGGTGGTGTTGCCCGGTTTCTTCATGCATACCGTGGGCTTCACCCTGGAGCAATGGCTGCGCCTGCTGACCATCGTCTTCGTGTTCAACATCATCGGCAACATGGGTTCGAGCATCGTCAGCACGCGCATCGGCTACCGCAACACCATCCTCTGGCTGGGGGCGGTGGGCAGCACCATCAGCACGCCGCTGTTCTTCTTCATGCCCCAGGCGTTCCCGCACAACTTCCTGCTGGCCTCGGTGTTCGGCGCGTTCTATGGCCTGACGCTGGCGTGCTTTGTGCCGCTGTCGGCGCTGGCACCGGCGCTGGCGCCCCAGAACAAGGCCGCGGCGTTGTCGGTGCTGAGCCTGGGCGCGGGTGCCTCGACCTGGGTGGGGCCTGCGGTGGTGGCGATCTTCAGCGATCGCTTCGGGCTGGAAGGCGTGGTGTGGGCGTTTTCGGGGCTGTATGCGCTGAGCGCGGTGATGATGGTGTTCCTGCGTGATCCGGAACCGGTGCATGAACCGGTGCTGACCCAGGCCACGCGCAAGATCAAAGTGCGGGTGCCGCGGTTGGATTATCGCTGGGCGCATGCGACGCGTGCTGACTAATTGCGGTGCCTGATTCCCGAGCTTCGCTCGGTCCCACACCCTTCGCGGCAGTGGTGTCAGACAGGCAAAGCACTCAGCCTTTGGTAGCACCGCAGGTCAGCCTGCGGTGCTAGTGAAAGCTAAGAGCTTTGCATCATTGACACCACTGCCGCGAAGGGTGTGGGACCGAGCGAAGCTCGGGAAAGCTTCAAACCCGCTCTAAAGCCAACGCCACGCCCTGCCCACCACCAATGCACAAGGTCGCCAAGCCCTTCTGCGCATCGCGCTTGATCATCTCATGCAGCAACGTCACCAGCACCCGGCAGCCCGACGCACCAATGGGGTGGCCCAGGGCAATGGCGCCGCCATTGACGTTGACCTTGTCTGCATTCCAGCCCAACTCCTTGCCCACTGACAACGCCTGCGCCGCGAACGCTTCGTTGGCCTCGATCAGGTCCAGTTGCGCAAGCGTCCAACCCGCCTTGTCCAGGCACCGGCGCGTCGCGCTGACCGGGCCGATGCCCATGATCGCCGGGTCTACCCCAGCATTGGCGTAGGCAGCAATGCGCGCCAGCACCGGCAGGTGCAGTTGCCGGGCCTTGGCGGCGCTCATCAGCATCACCGCAGCAGCGCCGTCGTTGAGCGATGAGGCATTGCCGGCCGTCACGCTGCCGTCCTTCTTGAAGGCGGGCTTGAGCTTGGCCAGGCTGTCGGCGGTCGTGCCCGCACGCGGCTGCTCGTCGGTGGCGAAGGCCACGGGGTCGCCCTTGCGCTGGGGAATCAGGATGGGGGTGATTTCGTCGACGAAGCGCCCCGCCTCGATGGCGGCCGCCGCCTTGGCCTGGGACTGTGCGGCAAAGGCATCTTGGGCTTCGCGGCTGATGCCGTACTTTTCCACCAGGTTTTCTGCGGTGATGCCCATGTGGTAATCGTTGAAGGCATCCCACAGGCCGTCGCTGATCATGCTGTCGATCATGCTGGCGTGGCCCATGCGCAGGCCGGTGCGCGCGCCCGGCAGCACGTAGTTGGCCAGGCTCATGTTCTCCTGGCCACCAGCGATGATCACCTCGGCGTCGCCGCAGCGGATAGCCTGGGCGCCCAGGTGCAGGGCCTTGAGGCCCGAGCCGCAGACCTTGTTCAGGGTCATGGCCGGCACGGCCACCGGCAGCCCGGCCTTGATCGCCGCCTGGCGCGCGGGGTTCTGGCCGCAACCGGCGGTCAGTACCTGGCCGAGGATGACTTCGTCCACGTGACTGCCATCAAGGCCGGTCTGGGCCAGCAGCTGGCGGATGACGGCGGCGCCCAGGTCAACGGCGGGGATGTTGGCGAGCGAGCCCTGGAAACTGCCGACCGCGGTGCGGGTGGCGGCGACGATGACGACGTCTTGCATGGGGGAACCTCATTGTTATTGGGGGAGCGTCGACGGATTGTCGGGGATCCGGATTGTTTTGATAAGTTTGTTTTTCAAAGCAGTTGTTCAGCTTTGCTTATCAATGATCGCTCCGGCACTGCGCAACGACAACGCTACGGCGGTCAGGGTCGAATTCACCGTGGCCGAGGTGGGCATTACGCCGGTGCCGCACAAGAATAGATTGTCATGCTGATGGGCGCGACCGACGCCATCACACACCGAGGTCGCCGGATCACTGCCCATGCCCAACGTGCCGGTAATGTGCTGGTTATTGGAAAACGCCCCTTCCTTGCTATGGCGCAGGTTGGTCCCACCCATCATCTGCGCAATCTTCAAAAAATCCTGCCGCGAGGCCTCGGCGCCGCGCCGGGTGTAGTCGTCGATGGCGTAGTGCAGGCGCGGCGTGGGCAACCCAAGCTTGTCGCGGCGATCACTCAGGGTGACGCGGTTGTCGGGGTGCGGCAGCAGCTCCAGCACGTCCTTGACGCTCATTTCGAACGCCGCCCGGTGGCGCAATTGGGTCTTGAACTCGACGCCGTACACGCCGGCCTTGAGCAGCGCCTCGGTGGCCGTGTCCACGCGCGAGACATTGGTGAAGTCCAGCCGGTACGCGGCGCGGTGGCGGCGAAAGTCACCGTCACGCAGGGTGTTGATGGAACTGGGGCTTTGCGGACCGCGACCCAGCCACAGCTCTTCATCCGCGTCGAAACTGAGGGAGGTGCTGGGGTGGTCCATCAGGTTGCGGCCCACCTGGCCCGAGCCGTTGGCCAACCCATGGGGGTAGCGGTCGGTGGCCGACATCAGCAGCAGCTTGGGGCTTTCGATGCCGTTGGCGGCGAGGATGAAGGTTTGGCCGGTGACCCGATGGCTCTGCTTGTCCGGGTCGTAATAGTGCGCGGCAACGATGCGGCCTTGTGCGTCGTGCTCCAGGCGATAGACCACGGCCCGCGTCTGCAGGCGCACCCCGGCCGCCAGCGCCTGCTGGATGGCGATGCCGCCGTGGTACTGGGCATTGATCGGGCAGATCGGCTGGCAACTGTTGCTGGCACAGCACGGCGGGCGGCCATCGTAGACCTGGCTGTTGCGCGCGGCGGTATTGCCCACCACGCTGTAGGCCGGCGCCAGGCGTTCGCGAATGCGCGACATGGCGTAGGGCTCGGCCACCGGCGCCATGGGCAACGGCTGGCTGCGCGGCGAGCCGGTGTTGGCGGCGCCGCTGACGCCCATCAGGGTTTCGGCATCCTGGTAGAACGGCTCAAGCTCGGCGTAGCTGATGGGCCAGTCGCGGCCCACGCCGTACAGGCTCTTCATGTGGAAGTCGTTGGGCAGCAGGCGCCAGGCCTGGGCGGCCCAATGCCAACTGGTGCCGCCCACGCCACGGATGTACTGGGTTTCGTAGGGGTACGGGCCGGCCTGGTCCAGGTAACCGTTGGGCTCAGGCTGGTAGATCGGGTGCGGGGCCCAATCGTGGTAAGGGTAAGGCGCCAGCCAGTCGTGTTTGCGCGGTGAGGCGCGGAATGCCTCTACCACTTTGGCGTGCTCGATCTCCCCACCGGCTTCCAGGATCAGCACCGAAGCGCCGCGCTGGGCCAGGCGTCGCGCGGCGGTGGCGCCGACGATGCCGCTGCCGATGACTACCACGTCGGCGCTGAGGGCATCAGCCATGGGACGCGCTCCCCGAGGGCTTGGCGGTCCAACTGCCGTAGCCGCCCAGGGCATAACTGGGCGGCTGCAGTACATCGCGGACCATCTGCGCATTGAGGGCCTGTTCATAGGCAATGCAGCGCGCCTGGGCGCCGCTGCCGACGACGCCCATGAACCAGCCACGGGCGATGGCCCGGGGGATGGCGGCCAGGGGGGATTGCTCGGTGTCGAGGGTGGCTTGCAGGATGGCCGCGTCCAGATGACGGGCTTCGATCAGGGCCAGCAGTTGATTGACCTGATCGGTGAAACCTGGATGCAGGTCGGTGAGCGCTTGCTGCAACGCAGCGGCCAACCCAGCGTCCAGTGCCTGTTGGCCGGCGATCAGCGCGGACAGGGCAAGGAAGTCGCCTTGGGCAGGGTTATCGATGGGTGCGGCCAGGGCAAAGGGAATCTGCGCGGCCGTCCAGGCGCCCAGCAGGGCCTTGAGCAGGGTTCGGCGGGGGTGGTCCATGGCGTCCATTCTCCGGGGCATCGCTGTTGGAACACGGCGCGGCGGAGAAATTCACGGCACTCGGGCTAATGACCCGGATTTTGGGTTGAGGCTGCTGGCCTCTCGCGAGCAAGCTTTGCTCCCACAGTGTAAAGGCCTACATCTGTGGTTAGTTCAACACTGTGGGAGCAAAGCTTGCTCGCGAGAGGCCCTCAAGGGCACCCCACAAACAAGCCTGCGTAAGGGTCAGGCCACGGCGGTGGTGATCAACCCGCTGTCACTGGCCTTCTCCACCTTGATGGCGATGAACTTCGAGGTCGGTGTGAAGGTACGGTCGCCATAGCTTTCCAGCGGCACCAGCGGGTTGGTCTCCGGGTAGTAGGCAGCCGCCTGGCCTTCAGGGATGTCGTAGGCCAGCACGGTGAAGCCCTTGACCCGACGCTCGCGGTTGTCGTCCCACAGCGCCACCAGGTCAACCTTCTGCCCAGGCTCCAGGCCCAGCTTGCGAATGTCCGCTTCGTTGACGAACACCACGTCACGCATGCCATACACCCCGCGATAACGGTCATCCAGGCCATACAGCGTGGTGTTGTACTGATCGTGGGAGCGCATGGTCTGCAGGATCAGGTCCGGCGTAATGTTCATCCTGCGCACCCCGGCATTGACCAGGTCGTCGGGCAGCAGGCTGGCGGTGAACTGCGCCTTGCCGCTGGCGGTTTTCCACACGCGCTGGGCGGCGGTGTTGCCCAGGTGGAAGCCGCCCGGGTGCTCCAGGCGCTTGTTGAAGTCGGTGAAGCCCGGCAGCGTGTCGGCGATCAGGTCGCGGACGCGGCTGTAGTCGCCCACCAGCCAGTGCCAGTCCACCGGGTGGTTGCCCAGGGTGGCGGCGGCGATGCCGGCGATGATCGCCGGTTCGGAACGCAGTGCCGGCGAGCGCGGCTTCAGCTGGCCGTGGGAGAGGTGCACCATGCTGAAGGTGTCTTCCACAGTGATGCCTTGCGGGCCATTGACCTGCACGTCGATCTCGGTACGGCCCAGGCACGGCAGAATCAGGGCATCACGGCCCATCACCAGGTGGCTGCGGTTGAGCTTGGTGGCAATATGGACCGTCAGGTCGCAATTGCGCAGCGCCGCGTGGGTGCGCGGGGTGTCCGGGGTGGCCTGGGCGAAGTTGCCGCCCAGGGCGATGAACACCTTGGCCTCGCCGCGCTCCATGGCGCCGATGGCCTGCACGGCGTTGTGGCCCACTTCGCGGGGCACGGTGAAGTTGAAGCGTTTTTCGATGGCGTCCAGCAGGGCTTTCGACGGTTTCTCGTCGATGCCCATGGTACGGTCGCCCTGCACGTTACTGTGGCCACGCACCGGCGACAGGCCGGCGCCGGGGCGGCCGACGTTGCCGCGCAGCAACTGCACGTTGATCACTTCCTGAATGGTCGGCACCGAGTGCTTGTGCTGGGTCAGGCCCATGGCCCAGCACATGATCACGCGTTCGGCCTTGCGGTACATGCTGGCGGCCAGCTCGATGTCGGCCAGGCTCAGGCCAGACTGCTCGATAATGTGCGGCCACGGCGTGGCGTCGACTTCAGCCAGGTAGGCGTCCATCCCCGTGGTGTGCTCGGCGATGAAGGCATGGTCGAACACGGCCGGCTCGCCGTTGGCCTGGGCGTCACGCTCCCACTGCAGCAGGAACTTGGCCATGCCGCGGAACAGCGCCATGTCGCCGCCCAGCGCCGGGCGCAGGTAGGCCGAGCTGGTGGGCTTGGAGCCGTTGCCGAGCATTTCCAGCGGGTGCTGCGGATGCTGGAAGCGCTCCAGGCCGCGCTCCTTGAGCGGGTTGATGCAGATCACCTGGGCACCGCGCTCCACCGCTTCGCGCAGCGGTTCGAGCATGCGCGGGTGGTTGGTGCCGGGGTTCTGGCCGATCACGAAGATGGCGTCGGCGTGCTCCAGGTCATGGAACACCACGGTGCCCTTGCCCACGCCCAGGGTCTCTTTCATGCTGACGCCGCTGGCTTCATGGCACATGTTGGAGCAGTCAGGGAAGTTGTTGGTGCCGTAGGCACGCACGAACAACTGGTACAGGAACGCCGCCTCGTTGCTGGCGCGGCCCGAGGTGTAGAACTCGGCCATGTCCGGCGATGGCAGCGCCTTGAGGTGCTTGGCGATCAGCGCGTAGGCGTCTTCCCAGCTGGTTTCCACATACTTATCGGTGGCAGCGTCGTAGCGCATCGGGTGGGTCAGGCGGCCCTGGTATTCAAGCCAGTAGTCGCTTTGCGAGGCCAGTGCCGACACCGTGTACTTATTGAAGAACGCCGGGTTCACCAGGCGGCCGGTGGCTTCCCAGTTGACGGCCTTGGCGCCGTTCTCGCAGAACTTGACCATGCCGTTTTCCGGCGACTCGCCCCAGGCGCAGCCCGGACAGTCGAAACCGCCGTTCTGGTTGGTTTTCAGCATGGCGCGGATGTTGGTGAGCGCCTTCTTGCTGCCCAGCCAACTACGCGTTACCGCCACCAGAGCGCCCCAACCGGCGGCGGCACCTTTGTAGGGTTTGTAGCGTTCGTGCGTGGACATGGGGCGCTCCGTTTTCGGCAGTGAATTCAGAATCTCAGGCTATGCCCGCCCCTGTCAGCTGTCCAATTGCTATTAATGAACGCGTGATCGAGCGCATCTATCACACCTTGATAGATGCGCTCGATCACATCTTCACTCGAAGTAATTAGACCTGCCCCCGCCGCGCCCTTATTCTGGACACACGATTTACCTGTTCAACGAGGTATGCATGTCTGATCGGACCCTGGTAGACGGCTTCGCCCGGCGCGTGGATTACGTGCGCCTGTCGGTGACCGACCGCTGCGATTTTCGCTGCGTGTACTGCATGGCCGAAGACATGACCTTCCTGCCACGCCAGCGCATTCTCAGCCTTGAAGAAATTGGCGAGCTGGCCGAGCGCTTCGTCGCGCTGGGCACCCGCAAAATCCGCCTCACCGGTGGCGAACCGCTGGTGCGCAAGGGCATTGTCGAGCTGTGCCAGCGCATCGCCGCCCTGCCCGGCCTGCGCGAACTGTGCCTGACCACCAACGGCTCACAACTGGGCAAACTGGCCCAGCCGCTCAAGGACGCGGGCGTCAAACGCCTGAACATCAGCCTCGACAGCCTGGACCCCGCGCGCTTCAAAGAGCTGACCCGCACCGGCGATCTGCACACGGTGATAGACGGCATCGATGCCGCCAATGCCGCAGGCTTCACCCACACCAAACTCAACTGCGTGGTGATGAAAGGCCGCAACGATCACGAAATCAACGACCTGGTGGCCTTCGCCATCGAGCGCGGCGTGGATATTTCCTTCATCGAGGAAATGCCCCTGGGCGTGATCAGCGAACACAGCCGCGCCGAGGCGTTCTTTTCCAGCTCCCAGGTGCGCGAGGTGATCAGCCAGCGCTACACGCTGATCGATTCCGCCGAATCCACCCAGGGGCCTTCGCGCTACTGGCGGCTGGCCGAGGCGCCGCATATTCGCCTGGGCTTCATCTCGCCGCACAGTCATAACTTCTGCGCCACCTGCAACCGGGTACGTGTCACGGTCGAAGGGCGGTTGCTGCTGTGCCTGGGCAACGAGCATGGCGTGGACCTGAAGGCGGTGCTGCGTGCTCATCCCGGGCAGCCGCATAAAGTCGAGCAGGCCATTGTTGACGCCATGAAGCTCAAGCCGTGGCGCCATGACTTTCAGCTCAATGATGATGTGCAGGTGGTGCGTTTCATGAACATGACTGGCGGCTGACCGGTAGCAGGAGCTGCCTTGAAACCGCGTCGCCTGCATCGCGACCAAGGTCGGCTCCTACGCCGTCCGTGGTAGGAGCCGGCCTTGGCCGCGATGCGAACGACACGTTCTCGCGTAGTGCCAGGTAAAGTTACTTGTCTACCCCACCGCTATCATCGACCCTGTCCCCCTGCCCCACTTGCTGACCCCGGTATTACCTTGGACATCAAACAGCTCAAGTTCCTCATCGCCCTGGACCAGACCCGCCACTTCGGCCAGGCCGCGGCGCGCTGCAATATCACCCAGCCGACCCTGTCCATGCGCCTGCGCAACCTGGAGGACGAGCTGAACATTGTGCTGGTCAACCGTGGCCAGCGCTTCGAGGGCTTCACCCCTGCCGGCGAGCGAGTGCTGGCCTGGGCGCGCACCTTGATCGCCGCCCACGATGGCCTGTACGCCGAAGCGGCGGCCTGTCGCGGGCAACTGATCGGCGACCTGCGCCTGGCTGTGGTGCCGCTGAGCAGCTTCAACACCACGCAGTTCATCCAGACCCTGGCCAAGGAATTCCCCGAGCTGGGTTTCAGCGTCTCGACCATGACCAGCGACGACATCTTCGCCGCCCTGGCCAACAACCACGCCGACCTGGGTATCTGTTACCTGGACCAGGTCAACGCCAGCCACTTCGAATACTTCGAGCTGTCGTCCACGCGCATCGGGGTGCTGTACGACAAGCGCTACTTCACCTTTGCCAGCGACCAGATCAGCTGGGAAGAGGCGGCCGAGCTGCAGTTGGGCATGATCCTCAATGGTATGCACTTCCGTAAATCGGTGGACCTGAGCTTTCGCAGCCGTGGCCTGACACCGCGGCCGGTGCTGGAAAGCGACTCCACCTTCCAGCTGATCCAGGCGTTGCAGGCCGGGTTCTGTTGCGCGGTGATGCCGTTGGACGGTGGTTTCGAGGGGTTGAGCGAGCACATCGGTGTGCTGGAGCTGCCGGATGCCGAAGTATTGGCGCCGCTGGGGCTGATCATGCGGCGTACCGAGCCGCGTTCGGCGATTGCCGAGAAGTGCTTTGCCCAGGCGCGGACGTTTCTGATGCCGGGTCGCTGAAGCATTGTTACGGGTGCAGGAAAACACCCTTTCAGTTTGATAGGTAGCTAACAAACAGAGCCACTGTTACATTGCTGGCCGTCGAGATTGCCAACTGCTCGACGCCCCTATTGGACCATCACATCTGCTCCCCCCTGATGTGATGGTCCTTTTTTGTTTGGGCGCTCCCTCCTCCCCCCCAAAAATCCCACGCGAACACACAAGGCTGAAACCGCGGTGTGTCAGGCCATGGCGCGTTGCAACAAACTGTGGGACCGGGTTCTACCCGGGAAGCGCCGCGCGGGCGGCGCTCGATCTCAAGAACACCACCTCACCCCCCGACATGCACCTCGCAGGTACACCACACCTTTCCCCATGTGGGACCGGGGGGCCGGCCATCCGGTCCCACAAAAAGTGGGGGGGTGTAACTAAAAGGTGCATGTCGGGGGTTCTGCAGCGCTCTTGAGATCGCGCGCCGCCCGCGCGGCGCTTCCCGGGTAGAACCCGGTCCCACAGTTTGTTGCAACGCGCCATGGCCTGACACACCGCGGTTTTAGCCTTTGGTGCCTGGCGATGGATCTCGGCAAATATGAAACTTTATTCACAATGTCCATTCTGGTTCAAAACGCTGTGGCGCTATATAATTTTGGTTACAACGCCACCCATCGAACCCCACCAATGCCCCGTGCCGCACCGCTCTACCCCGCTGCTCTCAGCCTGGCCGCCGTAATCCTCGCCAGCCTGGTGGCCCTGACCATCGGACGATATCCCCTGCCCCTGTCACAGCTGCTGACCTTCCTCGGCGCCAGCCTGGGCTGGGCGCACTTGCCCGCCGATCAATACAGCCTGCTGCACAGCCTGGTCATCGACAGCCGCCTGCCGCGGGTCATTGCCGGGGTGCTGGTGGGCGCAGGCCTGTCGGTATCGGGTGCCGCGTACCAGGCGGTGTTCCGCAACCCGCTGGTGTCACCGGGGCTGCTAGGCGTATTGAGCGGCTGCGCATTCGGCGCGGCGCTGGGGATCGTCGGCAACCTGCACGGGGTGTGGATTCCCGCGCTGGCCTGCGTCACCGGGCTGGCTGCGGTGGCGCTGGGGGTGAGCATCGCCAACCTGTTCGGCATGAGCTCCATCCTCATGCTGGTACTGGGCGGCATCGTCGCCAATGCGCTGTTCACCTCGCTGCTGTCGATCACCCAATACATGGCCGACCCGCTCAACCAGTTGCCCACCATCGTCTATTGGCTGCTGGGCAGCCTCAGCGCGGTCGATCAGCAGTCGCTGAAACTGACTGCGCCACTGTTGGCCCTGGCCATCGCCGTGCTGTGCCTGCTGGGCCGCGCCATCGATGCCTTGTCGTTGAGCGACGACGAAGCCCTGAGCCTGGGGGTGCCGGTGCGGCGCATTCGTTACGGGGTGATTATCCTGGCCACGCTGATCAGCGCACTGACCGTGAGCATCGCCGGCATGGTCGGTTGGGTCGGCCTGCTGGTGCCGCACCTGGCCCGGCTGCTGGTGGGCCCGGGCAATGCCCGTCTGTTGCCGGTCAGCGCCGGCATTGGCGCCTGCTTTCTGCTGGCCGCCGACGCGCTGGCCCGCAGCCTGGGGGCCGGGGAGATTCCGCTGGGCATCGTTACCGAACTGCTGGGCGCCGTGGCCTTTGTGCTGGTGTTGCACCGGGTACGTCGGGGGTGGTTATGAGCGCGCCGCTGTTGCAGGCCGAGGGCCTCGGTTACCACCTGAACGGGCGCAGCCTGCTGGAAGGCATCAGCCTCAGCGTGCAGCCCGGCGACTGCATCGCCTTGCTGGGCGCCAACGGTGCGGGCAAAAGCACGCTGCTTAAAATCCTGCTGGGCCTGGTCAAACCAGCGTCCGGCCAGGTGCGTTTGAACGGTCAGCCATTGGCGGCCCTGGACCGGCGCAGCATCGCGCGGCAATTGGCCTACGTGCCGCAAAACCATGTACCGAGCTTCCCCTACAGCGTGCGCCAGATCGTCACCCAGGGCCGCCTGCCCATCACCGGTCTGGGCCGTGCCCCTGATGCCGACGACCTGGCCGCGGTGGACCGCGCCCTGCACGAGCTGGGCATCGACCACCTGGCCCTGCGCACCTACACCGAACTGTCGGGCGGCGAGCGCCAATTGGTGTTGATCGCCCGGGCGCTGGTGCAGCAGGCACGGATGATCCTGCTGGACGAACCCGTCACCGGCCTTGATTTCGGCCACCAGTTGCGCCTGCTTGAGCGCCTGCAGCACCTGGCCGCCAGCGGCCTGGCCATCCTCACCACCAGCCACCGCCCCGAACAGGCCCTGGCCGGCGCCAACCGCGCCTGGGTGCTGCACCAACGCCAACTGATCGCCGACGGCCCACCGCATCAGGTCATCGATGCTGGGCTGATGCAACGCCTGTACGGCGTGCCCGTGCGCCAGATCGACAGTGACCACCACCGATTCTTCGCCCCCTTGTGAGACTGATTGCATGAAGCACCTCCCGTTTGCCCCGCTGCTGCTGGCCGCGGCCGTCAACCTTGCCCACGCGGCCGACACCGCCCCCGTGCAGTTGGGTGCGGTGAACGTCAACGGCGTCTCGGAAACCCCGGCCGAACACGATGCCCGGGTAGCGCGGGAGAAAAGCGCGAACCTTGGCCCCCTGGGCGAACGGCGCCTGCTGGACACGCCCTACTCGATCAACGTGGTGCCCCACGACCTGATCCAGGACCAGCAGCTCAAGAGCGTCAAGGACATCCTGCGCTACCTGCCCTCGGTGCAAGGCGACGGCGCGCGCCCGCAGAGCCGCGGCATGCAGGGCAGCGTGGTGCAGAACTCGCGACTGGACGGTCTAAATGTGGTGTCGACCACCGACTATCCCGCCGAGCAGTTCGACAACGTGCAGGTGCTCAACGGCCTGGCCGGCTCCCTGTATGGCCCGGCCAACCCGGCGGGCACCTTCAATTTCATCTCCAAACGCCCCACCGATGAGCGCCTGAACCGCGTCACCCTGGGCGTGGGCACGGGCCTGAGCTGGCTGAAAGCCGCCGACCTGAGCGGCCCTTTCGACCCCGAAGGCAAGATCAAATACCGCCTCAACCTGATGGATGAACAGGGCCACAGCTACAGCCCCGGCAGCACCCTGCGCCGCCAGCTGGTCAGCCTGGCGCTGGACTTCCAGCTCAGCGACAGCAGCGTCATCGAGACCAACTTCAGCCACTACAACTATTTGGCCAAGGGCCTGCCGGGCAAGTTCGCCTTGGCCACCAACGCCAGCTTCCCCCACGCGCCCGACCCCACCAAGAGCAACCTGGGGCAGAACTACGCCGGCGACAACGACACCACCGACACCGCCAGTGTGCACTTCAAGCATGATTTTGATGGCAACTGGAAGCTGGACGTGGGGCTGCTGCGGCAGATCGCCGATCGCGAGTCCACGGGGGTGACCAATACCCTGGCCGCCATCGGCAACACCTACGCCCCCAGCGTCTCCACCGCCACCGCCAGCCGCTTCACCATCAACAGCTACCTGGCCAACCTCAACGGCAGCGTGTGGACCGGGGCGGTCCGCAATGACCTGACCGTGGGTGTCAGCGGCTTTGACTGGAAGAACTTCAACCCGGTGGGCGCCAATCCGACCATGAGCGGCAGCGCCAGCCTCAGCGACCCGACCAACTTTGTCGAGCCCGACTACCCGGACTTCACCGACCGCTACCACTCGGCCACCGCCACCCAGCAATCGCTGATCTTCGGCGACACCCTGACCTTCACCCCGCAGTGGAGCCTGATGCTCACCGGCAGCCAGAGCGAAATGTCGGTGCACAACTACGGCAAGACCGGCGCCACCACCAGCGGCTCCAACGACCACGGCCTGAGCGGTGCCGGCAGCCTGATGTACAAGCCGGTCGACGACCTGACCCTGTACGTCACCTACGCCGACAGCCTGCAACAGGGCGACACTGCGCCCACCGGCAGCAACAACGTCAACACTATCCTGGCGCCCTACCGCAGCAAGCAATGGGAGATCGGCGGCAAGCTGGCCTTGAACGGCGTCAACTTGTCTCTGGCTGCCTTCCAGATTAAGCGCCCTTATGCGTTTTTGCAGGATGACAAGACCTACGCCATCGGCGGTGAGCAACGCAACCGCGGCGTCGAATTCATGGCCGATGGCAAGGTCAGCACCAATGTGCGGATGTTCGGCGGCATCACCTGGCTGGACCCCAAGCTGGTCGACAGCGACTCCGCGAGCACCAACAACACCCGTATCGTCGGCCTGTCACGCTATACCGCCAGCCTGTTGACCGAGTATCAAGTGCCGCAAATCAAAGGCTTGGCGCTGAATCTTAATGCCCGTTATGTCGGCGCCCGGCCCACGGATGACACCGACACCCACTGGGTTAGCAGCTACGAAACCTTCGACCTGGGCGCCAGCTTCACCACGCACCTGATGCAGCGCAACACCGTGTACCGCCTGGAAGTCACCAACCTGACCAACGAGCGCTACTGGACCAACATCGTGCCCGGCGCCCTCAACGGCTACAGCGGCGTGGGTAACGCCAGTGCCCAACTGGGCGCGCCACGCATGCTGCAGGCGTCGATCCAGGTGGACCTGTGAAGCGTCTGCTCGCCCTGGCCTTGGCGCTGGCCAGCCAGGCCGCGCTGGCGGTGCCGGTGGTGGATGACGCCGGCCACACCGTGCAAGTGCCTGCCCACCCCCAGCGCATCGCCGATGGCTGGTTCGCCCATCATGCGCTGATGCTGACCCTGGGCGCGGGCGGCCGCATCGTCGCCACCGTCAACCACCCCGACCGCCAGCCGTGGATGTTCAAGGTGCAGCCGTCGCTGAACCAGGCGCAGGCCGTCACCGGCAACGCCTTCAACGTCGAGTCGCTGCTGGCTGACAAGGTTGACCTGGTGTTTACCAGCACCGGCGACCGCCAGGCCCTGGCATACGAACAGGCCGGCATTGCCGTGGTGCGCATGGGCTTCAACGACCTGCCCGGCCTTGAGCACAGCCTGGACATCACCGCCCAGGCGCTGGACAGCGACACCGCTCGGCAACGTGCCCATGACTACAACACCTGGCTCGATGGCCAGGTGGCAGACGTGCAGCGGCGCACGGCCGACCTCACCGAGCAACAGCGGCCACGGGTGCTGCACATCGCCTCACTGAACCCGTTGAAGGTGGATGGCGCCGACACCCTGATCGACACCTGGATCAGGCTGGCCGGCGGGCGCAATGCGGCGACCGGGCTGAAGGGCAATCTGCAGGTGGTGGACGCCGAACAGGTGCTGGCGTGGCATCCGGACGTGATCGTGCTGGCGGCGGATGCGGGTGACTTGAAGCAGGTGCCGTTGCTGGCGCAGTTGCAGGGGGTGAAAGTGCTGCGCAATCCGGCCGGGGTGTTCCCGTGGGACCGGTATGGTACCGAGGTGGGGTTGCAGTTGGTTTGGGCCGGGCAGCAGCTGCATCCGCAGCGGTTTGGGGATGTGGATATGGTGCAGCGGACGGTGGGGTTTTATCGGCGGTTTTTTGATTATTTGCTGACGCAGGCCCAAGCCCAGCAAATTCTGGCGGGGCAACGGCCACTGTAGCCGCTGCCGCCAGGCTGCGCTGGCCAGAGTGAACCCCGAATATCTCCAGCGAGGCACAGGGCCAGCGCAGCCTGCGGCAGCAGCTACGCACTACCTGCACCGTAGCCGCTGCCGCCAGGCTGCGCTGGGCGGAGTGAACCCTGAAGATCTCCAGCGAGGCACAGGGCCAGCGCAGCCTGCGGCAGCGGCTACGCACCACCTGCACCGTAGCCGCTGCCGCCAGGCTGCGCTGGGCGGAGTGAACCCTGAAGATCTCCAGCGAGGCACAGGGCCAGCGCAGCCTGCGGCAGCAGCTACGCACTACCTGCACCGTAGCCGCTGCCGCCAGGCTGCGCTGGGCGGAGTGAACCCTGAAGATCTCCAGCGAGGCACAGGGCCAGCGCAGCCTGCGGCAGTGGCTACGCACTACCTGCACCGTAGCCGCTGCCGCCAGGCTGCGCTGGCCAGAGTGAACCCTGAAGATCTGCAGCGACGCACAGGGCCAGCGCAGCCTGCGGCAGCGGCTACGCACTACCTGCACCGTAGCCGCTGCCGCCAGGCTGCGCTGGCCAGAGTGAACCCTGAAGATCCCCAGGGAGGCACAGGGCCAGCGCAGCCTGCGGCAGCGGCTACGCACTACCTGCACCGTAGCCGCTGACGCCAGGCTGCGCTGGCCAGGGTGAACCCTGAAGATCCCCAGGGAGGCACAGGGCCAGCTCAGCCTGCGGCAGCGGCTACGCACTACCTGCACCGTGGCCGCTGCCGCCAGGCTGCGCTGGGCGGGGTGAACTCTGAAGATCCCCAGCGAGGCACAGGGCCAGCGCAGCCTGCGGCAGCGGCTACGCACTACCTGCACCGTAGCCGCTGCCGCCAGGCTGCGCTGGCCAGGGTGAACCCTGAAGATCCCCAGGGAGGCACAGGGCCAGCTCAGCCTGCGGCAGCGGCTACGCACTACCTGCACCGTAGCCGCTGCCGCCAGGCTGCGCTGGCCAGCGTGAACCCTGAAGATCTCCAGCGAGGCACAGGGCCAGCGCAGCCTGCGGCAGCGGCTACGGGTTATTGGAAATCACGACTGCGCGTATCCAACCCACCCAACAACCCCGTCAAATCCGTCAACTTCCCCGCAATCAAATGCCTTACCCCACTCTCCGACTCCAGCCGCCCATGCACCTGCAACAACTGCGACCCCACCAGCGCCTTGCGCTGGCGCTCGGCCAGGTCGTTCCAGACCACTACGTTGACCATGCCGAACTCGTCTTCCAGGGTGACGAAGATCACCCCGCTGGCGGTCTGCGGGCGTTGGCGGCCGGTGACCAGGCCGGCCACGCTGATGTGCCGGCCATGGTCGATGCCCGCCAGGTCCTGCGAACTGCAGCAGCGCAGGCGCCGCAGTTGCGGGCGCAGCAGGGTGAGTGGGTGGGGCCCCAGGGTGGTGCCGACGGTGGCGTAGTCGGCCACCAGGTTTTCACCGACGCTGGGCACCGGCAACGCCACGGGGGTGTCCTGGCGGCTGGGCAGGTCGGCGAATAGCGGTAGCTGCGCCTCGACGCTGGCCACCGCCCAGCGTGCCTGGAAGCGGTGGCCGGCCAGGCCCTGCAAGGCATTGGCGTCGGCCAGCAAGGCGCGGGCACGCTGGTCCAGGCCGGCGCGCAGGCACAGGTCGCTGACGTCCTCGAACGGCCGCACGGCGCGGGCCTGCTCGATACGCTGGGCGTCTTCCTGGCGCAGCCCCCGGATCATCCGCAGCCCCAGGCGAATGGCCGGCTGCCCTTCTCCATCGGGTTCCAGGGTGCAGTCCCAGTCGCTGTGGCGCACGTCCACGGCGCGGGTCTGCAACTGGTGCCGGCGGGCGTCCTGCAGCAGCTGGTCGGGGCTGTAGAAGCCCATGGGCCAGCTGTTGATCAGCGCGCAGGTGAAGGCCGCCGGTTCGTGGCACTTGAGCCAGCAACTGGCGTAGGTCAGCAGCGCGAAGCTGGCGGCGTGGGACTCGGGGAAGCCGTAGCTGCCAAAGCCCTTGATCTGCTCGAAGATGCGCTGGGCAAAGGCCTCGCTGTAGCCGTTGCGCAGCATGCCCTGGGTCAGGCGCACCTGGTGCGGCTCAAGGCCGCCGTGACGTTTCCAGGCAGCCATGGAGCGGCGCAACTGGTCGGCCTCGCCGGGGCTGTAGTCGGCGGCGACGATGGCCAGTTCCATCACCTGTTCCTGGAACAGCGGCACGCCCAGGGTGCGTTCGAAGACCTTTTTCAGCGCTTCGGACGGATAGTCCACCGGTTCCTGCTTGTTGCGCCGCCGCAGGTAGGGGTGAACCATGTCGCCCTGGATCGGCCCGGGCCGCACGATGGCCACCTGGATAACCAGGTCGTAGAACTTATCCGGTTTGAGCCGGGGCAGCATGGCCATCTGCGCCCGTGACTCGATCTGGAACACGCCCACGGTGTCGGCGCGGCTGATCATGGCGTAGGTCTGCTGGCACTCCGAAGGGATGGTGGCCAGGGTCAGGTCGCGGCCACGATGGCGGCGCATCAGGTCAAAGGTGCGCCGCAGCGCGCTGAGCATGCCCAGTGCCAGCACGTCGACCTTGAGCAGGCCCACGGCGTCCAGGTCGTCCTTGTCCCACTGGATGATGGTGCGATCGGCCATGGCCGCGTTTTCCACCGGCACCAGGGTGTCCAGCGGGTGTTCGCTGATGACGAAGCCGCCAGGGTGCTGGGACAGGTGGCGCGGAAAGCCCATCAGCTCGCTGGTCAGGGCCAGCACCCGGCGCAGCACCGGGCTTTGCACATCGAAACCGGCTTCACCCAAATGCCCCACCGGCGGCACGCGGTCACTGTGGCGGCCCACGCAATCGGCCAGGGCGTTGACCTGGTCGGGGGGCAGGCCCAGGGCCTTGGCCACGTCGCGCATCGCCCCGGCGCCGCGGTAGCTGCTGGCCACGGCGGTGAGCGCGGCGCGGCGGCGGCCGTAGCGGTTGAACACGTACTGCAGCACTTCTTCGCGGCGGTCGTGCTCGAAGTCGACGTCGATGTCCGGCGGCTCGTTGCGCTCTTTGGAGATGAAGCGCTCGAACAGCATGTTCATGCGCCCCGGGTCCAGCTCGGTGATACCCAGCACGAAACACACCACGGAATTGGCGGCCGAGCCACGGCCCTGGCAGAGGATGCCGCGCTCGCGGGCAAAGCGCACGATGTCGTGGACGGTCAGGAAGTAGCTTTCGTAGCCCAGCTCGCTGATCAACTCCAGTTCCTTGTCGATCTGCTGGCGGGCGCTGGCGGTCACGCCCTGGGGCCAGCGCCAGCGCATGCCCTCCTCGCTCAGTTGGCGCAGCCACTGGCTGGCCGTGCGGCCCTCGGGCACCAGCTCGCGGGGGTACTGGTACTGCAATTGGCCCAGATGAAAAGCACAGCGCCGGGCAATATAGACTGACTCGTCCAAAAACTCCCTGGGATACAACTCGGCCAGCGTTGCCAACGGCCGCAGGTGCCGCTCGCCGTTGGCGAACAGGCGATGGCCGGCCTCGGCCACGGTGGTGTGGTAACGGATGGCGGTCATGGTGTCCTGCAGCGCCCGGCGTCCGCGGGCGTGCATGTGCACGTCGCCGCAGGCCACCGCGCGCAGGCCCAATTGCCCGGCCAGGGCCTGCAACTGCAGCAGGCGCGTGGCGTCATCGGCGCCGCGATGCAGTTGCACGGCCAGCCACAGCCGCTCGCAGCCAAATACCCCACGCAGCCAGTGCCCCGGCGCCAGGTCGCTGGTGTTGTCCGGCACCCACAAGGCCAGCAGGCCATCCAGCGACACCTGGGCGAAGTCCTCACGCAGCACCTGGTATTCGCCCTTGGCCGCGCGCCGTCGGGCCAGGGTGATCAGCTGGCACAGGCTTTGGTAGCCCGCCAGGTTCTCCACCAGCAGGACGATCTTGGGGCCGTTGTCGATGCGCATCTCGCTGCCCACGATCAACGGCAGCTCGCAGGCCTTGGCCGCCTGCCAGGCGCGCACGATGCCGGCCAGGGTGCACTCGTCGGTGATGGCCAGCGCTTCGTAACCATGACGTTTGGCGCGCTCGCACAGTTCCTGGGCGCTGGAGGCGCCGCGCTGGAAACTGAAGTTGGACAGGCAGTGCAGCTCGGCGTAGGCAGTGCTCATGCAAACCAGCCCTGCAGCCACAGCCGCCCCTCGTCGCCCACCGCCTGGTAGGCCCAGGCGCGCTGGCCGCTAGCGGTTTCCACCAGGTAATAGTCGCGGCGCACGTCGCCACCGTCCCACCAGCCCGATTCGATGCGTTCGGGGCCGGCCAGCACCCGCAGGTCGCAGTCGGTCCAGGCCTGGGGTTCGGCCAGCAGCCAGCCTGGGCGTGGCGCGCTGTCGGGCGTGGGCACGGTTTTGAGCAGCGTGTCGGCCAGCCAGGCCCGTTCGGGGCGGTGATCGGCGCGGGCCGCCAGGCCGCTGATGGCCTCGTCGCCCAGCCGTGCGCGCAGGCGCTCGCGCAATTGCTCCCAGGGCTGGGACTGCTGCGGGCGCTGGTCGAACAGGGTCTGGTGGGTGGGCACGAAGCGCGGCAGGTCGCGGGCCACCAGGCGCACGTTGCGCACCGGACGCTTGACCTGCACCGGCTCCAGGCGGCCACGGGCCAGTTCGAAAAGCATGCCGGCATCGCGCTCGGCGCCCAGCAGGCCCACGGGCACCAGGGTGTCCTCGCCTTCGGCGTGCTCCAGGTGCACCGTGAAGCGCTGCACGCCGCTGTCGCGACCGCCCAGGTAGGCGGCCAGGTCGTTGATCAGGCGGCGCAGGGGAAACAGCAGGGCCTGATGGGATTCCACGTCGAAATTGAGTTCGATGCGCTGCTCGAAAAAGTCCGCCGGGGTGTAGAACTGCAAGGCCAGTGGGCGCAACCCGCTCAAGGCGTCCAGATGCTGCAGCACACCGGCATCGAAACGCCGGGCCACGGTGTCGCGCGGCAAGGCTTGCACCGGCCCCACATGGCGCAGGCCCATGCGCGCAAACGCCGTGGCGGTGTCCCGCGCCAACCCCACGCGCTCGATGGACAACGGCGCCAGGGCCGCCGGCAGTTGCCCAGGCGTGAGCACCGCCAGGCCGTCATGGGCATTGGCGAGCATGCGCGCCGCCACCGGGTTGGGCGCCAGGGTGATGCGGTGGCTGAAGCCCAGCGCCACCAGTTCGGTCCGCAGGCGCGCCTCGAACTGCGGCCAGGGCCCGAACAGGCCCAGGCTGGATTCGACTTCCAGCAACAGCGCACGGGGGTAATGCAGGCTGACCTGAGAACTGAAGCGGTAGGCCCACGCGGCCAGAAACTGCTGGCATTGCTCGATGTCGGCCGGGTCGTGTTCCTGGGTGGTGAAGTCGCGGCTCAGGGCGTGGGCGGCGGTCAGGGTTTGCCCCGGGCGCAGGCCCAGGGCCCGGGCGGCCGGGTTCACGGCCTGCAATACCCGGCGCTGGGTGGGGCCGCTGATCAGGGCCAGGGGCGCGTCGGGGTCTTCGCGACGGCGCCGGGCGCTGTCCAGCGCCAGCTGTGGAAACAGGATACAGGCCCAGAGCATGGCAACCTCAGGCGCTCGCGCTGAAGGCCAGCGGCGCGGCCGGCGCCAGCCCGCCGCGGCACTTGAGCACGCGCAATTGCGCCGGGCGCAGGTCGATGGCAATGCGCAGCGCCGCCGGCGAGGGGTTGTTGGCCGCCTGCCGGGGGCGACAGGCGAAGGCCAGGGTCTGGCCGGTTTCGGCCGCCACCTGCAAGCGCCGCAGGGCACGGTCGTCCGCCGTTTGCGGCCAGCACAGCACCGCCGCGCAACTGCCCGAGCGCAGGCACTGCTCGGCCGCCCACAGGGCTTCGGTGCCCTGGGCGTCGATGACCGACAGCTGACGCAGGTCGACACCCGCCGCCTCCCACGCCGCCGGGTAGGGAATGAACGGCGGCGCCACCAGCACGATGCGCTCGCCGGCCTGGGTCAGGCGCGCCAAGGTGGGCCATAGCAGGCGCAGCTCGCCGCTGCCGGCACAGGGGATGAGGATTTCGCTGAGGGCGGCCGGTGGCCAGCCGCCGGTGGGCAAGGCCCGGTCCAGCGCGCCATGCCCGGTGGGCTGGGCGGCCACGGGCTGGGTCTGGGCGCGGCCCTTCCATACCCGCCGCTCGTCGAGCAGGCCTTCGAGGCTGACCACCGCGCCCATCAGCGACGCACCAGGCCGCAGAAGATGCCTTCGATCACCAGCTCCTGCTCGGCGTCGATCACGATGGGCTCATAGTCGGGGTTGCGCGGCATCAGGCGCACGCTGTTGCTTTTGAGTTCCAGGCGCTTGATGGTCACTTCGCCGTCCAGGCGCGCCACCACGATCTGGCCGTTGCGGGCATCGTGCTGGCGTTTCACGCCCACCAGGTCGCCGTCGAGAATGCCGTCGCCGATCATCGAGTCACCGGCCACCTGCAGCAGGAAGTCCGGCGTGCGCGCGAACATGCGCGCATCGAACACCATGTGGTCGTGCACGCCCACGTCGGGGTCGATGGGCCGCCCCGCCGCCACCCGGCCCAGCACCGGAATTTCCAGCAACTCGGGGCGCCGCTGGCTGCGCGCCAGGCGAATGCCGCGCGCCTGGTTGGGCGTGACTTCAATGAAACCGGCCTCGGTCAAGGCCACGATATGCTTGCGCGCCACGCTGCGCGAGGCAAACCCGAAGGCCTCGCTGATTTCCGCCAGGCTCGGCGGCTGGCCGTGATCGGCAATGCGATCGCGGATAAAGGTGAGGATGGCGCTGCGTTTGGGGGATAGTGTTGTCATGGAGTACATTTGTACTCTATGCGGGATGGGGGTGCAAGTGCGGTTGGTCGTGTGGGGGGCGCCCGAGATCTCATGCCAGACAAACAAAGGCGGACCAGGTGATGGCACAGGCATAACTGGCCCGAAACAGATGTGGGACCGAGGGAACCTCGGGAAGCGCCGCGCGGGCGGCGCTCGATCTCATGGACGCCACAAGGCCCCAAGGCATGCGCCTCTACGCCCCACCACGAACCGTAGCCGCTGCCGTGAGGCTGCGCTGGCCCTATGCCTCACTGGAGATCTCCAGCGTTCACACAGGCCAGCGCAGCCTGGCGGCAGCGGCTACAGGATTGCGTCAGGGCATCTGGGTGCATGTCTTGGGTTTTTTTGGCGCTCTTGAGATCGCGCGCCGCCCGCGCGGCGCATCGCGGCCAAGGCCGGCTCCTACATTTGTTGCAACGTGCCATGGCCTGTGGGATCGGCGTTGTCAGCCTTGGTGCAGGGCATGGCACCGCAGGGGCCGCTTCAAGCCCCCACGCAAACCCGGTTGCGCCCTTCCTTCTTGGCCCGATACATCGCCTGGTCCGCCCGCTGATACAGCTCATCCGGGGTGCACCCCGGCACAGCCAGGGCCACGCCGACGCTGACCGTCAGCACATCATCGGCATGCTCGCGCACGATACCCAGCGCCTGCACCGCCGTGCGCACCTCGTCACCAATGCGCCGGGCAAAGTCACGGTCCACGTCGGCGAAGAACAACACGAATTCCTCACCGCCCAACCGCGCCGCCAGGTCCAGCGGCCGGCGCGGGAAGCGCCCCAGGCGTTCGGCAATGGCCTGCAGGGCACGGTCGCCGGCCGGGTGGCCGTGCTGGTCGTTGTAGTGTTTGAAGTGGTCGACGTCGATCAGCATCAGCACGCACAGGTGCGCCTCGCGGGTCGACTGCGCCAAGGCACGACGGCCCAGGGTTTCGAAGGCACGGCGGTTGTACAGCCCGGTCAGGGCGTCGGTGCTGGCCATGGCATGCAGCGAGCCGCGCAACAGGAACAGCGTACGAAACGAGCGCTCGTGGAAGTAGCGCAGCGCCATCAGCGCCACCAGCGATGACACCTGGATCGGCATGAAGGCCGCGTATTGCTGGTCCAGCAAGGGCCCGGCCACCCACGGCGTCAGGGTCCAGCTGACCAGGGCGATCAGCAGCGCCATGACCATGGCCACGTGCACGCTGAGGCCCACCGGGAACAATACGGTGATGAACAGCAGCGTCACCGCGTCCAGCAGCAGCGGCAACTGAAATTCGCGGTGGTAATGGGCGTACAGCAGCATGATGCCCACCGAGGTGGCGCTGGTGACCCCCAGCACCGCTACTATCCAGCGCTGCCCGGTGGCGACCTGCGATTCCTGACGCACCTGGCGGTAGCCGAACAGCACAAACACGATCGTGAGCACACGCGTGCCGATGGCAAAATACGACGCCACGGGAAAGTGCGCGCCGTAGGCGTAAAAGAAATCCAGGCTCAGAAAGCCCAGCAGCGCCACCATCAGCAACAGCGCCGAGCCGTTGCGGGTACGCTGAAAACCCTGGTAGTTGATTTCGCGATATTCCTGCTCCAGCGCAGGCTCGAAACGCAACCAGGGGAACCCGCGCAAGCGCTGACGGGTATAGACACTGTCACTGTTGTCGACCAATTGGGTCAGACTTTCAAACCTGTTCACACGCACCCCGCGACACTGCCTCATCGATAGATAGCAATAAGCCATCTTGGTTGCAAGCTTTTACAACCAACAACTGTAGCTGCTCCCATTTGTAGCAGCGGCCGACAGGTCGCGTCACGGGCGGCACGGTATGCCTGATGCACCGTGTTGAGCATGACGCAGCCTTCGGCAGCTGCTACAGGGCGTCGTCGCCTGCATCGCGGTTTTCAAGAGGACAGGATCAGGCATAAGCGTCGCAGGTTTAGGTCTACGCAACGGAGCCCGCCGGGTCTAGCCTTGCTACACCCTTTTCCAGGAGACAGGCCATGAGCACAAAAACCTTCCTGATCACCGGCGTCAGTTCGGGCTTCGGCCGTGCCTTTGCCCAGGCGGCACTGGCCGCCGGGCACACCGTTATCGGCACCCTGCGCAACGCCCAGGCCAAGGCCGAGTTCGAACAACTGCACCCCACCCTCGCCCACGGCGTGCTGCTGGACGTCAGCGACTTCGCCGCCATCGCGCCGGCCATCAGCGCCCTGCTCGCCCGCCACGGCGCCATAGATGTATTGGTCAACAACGCCGGCTACGGCCACGAGGGCACCCTGGAGGAGTCGCCGCTGCAAGAGTTGCAGCGCCAGTTCGACGTCAACGTCTACGGCGCCGTGGCCATGATCAAAGCGGTGCTGCCCGCCATGCGCGAGCGGCGCAGCGGGCACATCATCAACATCACCTCCATGGGCGGCCTGATGACCCTGCCGGGCATTGCCTATTACCACGGCAGCAAGTTCGCCCTGGAGGGCATTTCCGAATCCCTGGCCCAGGAGGTGGAGCCGCTTGGGGTGAAAGTGACGGCCGTGGCACCGGGTTCGTTCCGCACCGACTGGGCGGGGCGGTCGATGGTGCGTACCCATCGCAGCATTGCTGACTACGACGCCCTGTTCGACCCCATCCGCCAGACCCGCGAAGCGCGCAGCGGGCATCAGCCGGGGGATCCGCAGAAGGCGGCGCAGGCGTTGTTGACGTTGATAAATGCCGACAAGGCGCCACGGCACTTATTGCTAGGCCAGGATGCGCTGCAACTGGTGCGTGCGAAGCTCAAAGCGTTGGAAGCAGAGATCGACGAATGGGAAGCGGTGTCAGCAGGAACAGGCTTCTAAAAACCGCCGCACCGCCCTCTCAAGCCAAACAAACAAGGCGGACCAGGAGATGGCACAGGCATAACTGGCCCGAAACAGATGTGGGACCGACGGGGCAGGCCATCCTGGGAACCTCGGGAAGCGCCGCGCGGGCGGCACGCGATCTCAAGATCGCCCCAAAACCCACGACATGCACCTAGCAGCCCTGACGCAATCCCTGTAGCCGCTGCCGCAGGCTGCGCTGGCCCTAAGCCCCGCTGAAGATCTCCAGTGTTCACACAGGCCAGCGCAGCCTGGCGGCAGCGGCTACAGGGTCGGCGGCGTCTGGTGGAGGTGCATGTCGGTGTTGCTGTGGCGTTCTTGAGACCGTGCGCCGCCCGCGCGGCGCTTCCCGGCCAGAGGCCGGTCCTACATTTGTTGCAACGCGCCATGGCCTGACACACCGAGGTCTTAGCCTTGGTGCATGGCTGGGGATAATGCAAGCCCCATCAGCAAAATCGATAGCAAGCTTACGAAACCCCCATCCCAGAGCCTCCAGGGCACTCTAATATCATTGTGAATGATATATACCTTCGCCCCATTCGATTCGTCGATACCACCCCCCAACGCACACACTCCGCCCATTCTCAATACAGTGGTGGACGTGCCCCATGGAACAGTCAATCAAACATCTACGCTTCCCTCTGGCCGCCCTCGCGGTCGTGGTGATGAGTGCTTGCGGGCGTGCCCCCGAGGTGGCCCAGGCGCCAGCCGCGCCCAAGGTCACCGTGGCCAAGGTGCTGGAACAGCCGATCAACGAGTGGGATGAGTTCACCGGGCGCCTGGAGGCGCCGCAAACCGTTGAAGTACGCCCGCGTGTGTCGGGGCAGATCGACCAGGTGGCCTTCACCGAAGGCGCCCTGGTGAAGAAGGGTGACCTGCTGTTCCAGATCGACCCACGGCCGTTCGAAGCCGAGGTGCGCCGCCTGGAAGCGCAAGTGCAACAGGCCCGCGCCACCGCCACCCGCACCGAAAGTGAATCCCAGCGCGGCGAACGCCTGCGGGCCAGCAACGCCATTTCCACCGAGCTGGCTGAAACCCGCACCAGCACCGCCCAGGAATCGCGCGCCGCCGTGGCCGCCATCCAGGCGCAACTGGACCTGGCCAAACTGAACCTGAGCTTCACCCGCGTCACCGCGCCCATCACCGGCCGCGTCAGCCGCGCCGAAATCACCGCCGGCAACATCGTCACTGCCGACGTCACGCCGCTGACCAGCCTGGTGTCCACCGACAAGGTGTACGCCTACTTCGACGCCGACGAGCGCGTGTACCTCAAGTACAGCCAACTGGCACGCAAGGGCGAGCGCGGCGCCACCACCCCGGTGTACCTGGGCCTGTCCAACGAAGACGGCAACCCGCACCTGGGCCAGATGGACTTCGTCGACAACCAGGTCAACCCCAAGACCGGCACCATCCGCGGCCGCGCCGTGTTCGACAACCGCGACGGCAGCTACACCCCGGGCCTGTACGCACGCCTGAAACTGGTGGGCAGCGGCACCTACGACGCCGTGCTGATCAAGGACGAAGCCGTGGCCAGCGACCTGGGCAAGAAGTACGTGCTGGTGGTGGACAAGGACCACAAGGCCGCCTACCGCACCGTGGAACTGGGCCCGAAACTGGAAGGCCTGCGTATCGTGCGCTCGGGCCTGGCCAAGGACGACACCATCGTCATCAACGGCCTGCAGCGCGTGCGCCCCGGCGCCCAGGTCGACCCGCAGGACGCGCCCATGGCCAGCCCCGCTACCCTCGCCGCCCTGGCCGAACAGCTGCGCGCGCTGCAAGCCAGCAACAAGCCCGCCGCCGCTGCCAGCGTGAACCTGGCCAGCGTCGCCACGCCACGCGGCTAACAGGAACAGACCGATGAAATTTTCCCAATTCTTTATCCAGCGGCCGATTTTCGCCGCCGTGCTCTCGCTGCTGATCCTGATCGGCGGCGCGATCTCGCTGTTCCAGTTGCCCATCAGCGAATACCCCGAAGTGGTGCCGCCCACCGTGGTGGTGCGCGCCAACTTCCCCGGCGCCAACCCCAAGGTCATCGGTGAAACCGTGGCCGCGCCGTTGGAGCAGGCCATCACCGGTGTCGAGAACATGCTGTACATGTCCTCGCAGTCCACCGCCGACGGCAAGCTGACCCTGACCATCACCTTCGCCCTGGGCACCGACCTGGACAATGCCCAGGTGCAGGTGCAAAACCGAGTGACGCGTACCGAGCCCAAGCTGCCGGAAGAGGTGACGCGCATCGGTATCACCGTGGACAAGGCCTCCCCCGACCTGACCATGGTGGTGCACCTCACCTCGCCCGACAAACGCTACGACATGCTGTACCTGTCCAACTACGCCATCCTCAACATCAAGGATGAGCTGGCGCGCCTGGGCGGTATCGGCGACGTGCAACTGTTCGGCATGGGCGACTACTCCCTGCGCGTGTGGCTGGACCCGAACAAGACCGCTTCGCGCAACCTGACCGCCACCGACGTGGTCACCGCCATCCGCGAGCAGAACCGCCAAGTGGCCGCCGGGCAACTGGGCTCGCCGCCCTCGCCCAGCGCCACCAGCTTCCAGATGTCGATCAACACCCAGGGCCGTCTGGTCACTGAGGAAGAGTTCGAGAACATCATCATCCGCACCGGTGCCGACGGCGAAATCACCCGCCTGAAGGACATCGCCCGCGTCGAACTGGGCTCCAGCCAGTACGCCCTGCGTTCGCTGCTCAACAACCAGCCGGCGGTGGCCATCCCGATCTTCCAGCGCCCGGGTTCCAACGCCATCGATATCTCCAATGAAGTGCGGGCCAAGATGGCCGAACTCAAGAAGAGCTTCCCCGAAGGCATGGACTACAGCATCGTCTATGACCCGACCATCTTCGTGCGCGGCTCCATCGAGGCGGTGATCCACACCCTGTTCGAAGCACTGATTCTGGTGGTGCTGGTGGTGATCCTGTTCCTGCAAACCTGGCGCGCCTCGATCATCCCTCTGGTGGCCGTGCCGGTGTCGCTGATCGGTACCTTTGCGGTGATGCACCTGTTCGGCTTCTCGCTCAACGCGCTGTCGCTGTTCGGCCTGGTGCTGGCCATCGGTATCGTGGTGGACGACGCCATCGTGGTGGTGGAGAACGTCGAGCGTAACATCGAGCTGGGCCTCAACCCCGTGGACGCCACCAAGCGCGCCATGGGCGAGGTGACCGGGCCGATCATTGCCACGGCGCTGGTGCTGTGTGCGGTGTTCGTGCCGGCGGCCTTCATCAGCGGTCTGACCGGGCAGTTCTACAAGCAGTTCGCCCTGACCATTGCCATCTCCACAGTGATTTCGGCGTTCAACTCGCTGACCCTGTCGCCGGCCCTGGCGGCCGTGTTGCTCAAAGGCCACGACACGCCCAAGGACCGCTTCTCCAAGGTGCTCGACAAGCTGCTGGGCGGCTGGCTGTTCGCGCCGTTCAACCGCTTTTTCGTCAAGGCCAGCCATGGCTACGTGGGCACCGTGCGCCGGGTGATCCGCCGCAGCGGCGTCGCCCTGGTGGTGTACGCCGGCCTGATCGGCATGACCTGGCTGGGCTTTGCCAACACCCCGACCGGCTTCGTCCCGGCCCAGGACAAGCAGTACCTGGTAGCCTTTGCACAACTGCCCGATGCCGCAAGCCTTGACCGCACCGAAGACGTCATCAAGCAGATGTCGGACATCGCCATGAAGCAGCCGGGCGTGGCCAACGCCATCGCCTTCCCGGGCCTGTCAATCAACGGTTTCACCAACAGCCCCAACAACGGCATCGTCTTCGTGGCCCTGAAAGACTTCGACGAACGCCGTGACCCCAGCGAGTCGGCGGCCGCCATCGCCGGCGCCCTGAACGGCAAGTTCGCCGCCATCCAGGACGCCTACATGGCCATCTTCCCACCGCCGCCGGTACAGGGCCTGGGCACCATTGGCGGCTTCCGCCTGCAAATCGAAGACCGTGGCAACCTGGGCTACGACGCGCTGTACACCGAAACCCAGAACATCATCAACAAGAGCCGCAGCGTGCCGGAACTGGCAGGCCTGTTCACCAGCTACACCGTCAACGTGCCGCAGGTGGATGCCGCCATCGACCGTGAAAAAGCCAAGACCCACGGCGTGGCCATCAGCGACATCTTCGACACCCTGCAAATCTACCTGGGCTCGCTGTACGCCAACGACTTCAACCGCTTTGGCCGCACCTACCAGGTCAACGTTCAGGCCGAGCAGCAGTTCCGCCTGGAGCCCGAGCAGATCGGCCAGCTGAAGGTGCGCAACAATCAGGGCGAGATGATCCCCCTGGCCACCTTCATCAAGGTCAGCGACACCTCGGGCCCGGACCGGGTGATGCACTACAACGGCTTCGTCACCGCCGAAATCAGCGGCAACGCAGCCCCCGGCTACAGCTCGGGCCAGGCCCAGGCGGCGGTTGAAAAACTGCTGAAGGCCGAGCTGCCCAACGGCATGACCTACGAGTGGACCGAGCTGACCTACCAGCAGATCCTCTCGGGCAACACCGCGCTGTTCGTGTTCCCGCTGTGCGTGCTGCTGGCCTTCCTGGTGCTGGCCGCCCAGTACGAAAGCTGGAGCCTGCCGCTGGCGGTGATCCTGATCGTGCCCATGACGCTGTTGTCGGCCATCGCCGGCGTGATCATCGCCGGTAGCGACAACAATATCTTCACCCAGATCGGCCTGATCGTGCTGGTGGGGCTGGCGTGCAAAAACGCGATCCTGATCGTCGAGTTTGCCAAGGACAAACAGGAAGAAGGCCTGGACCCGCTGGCCGCCGTGCTGGAAGCCTGCCGCATGCGCTTGCGGCCGATCCTGATGACCTCGTTCGCGTTCATCATGGGCGTGGTGCCGCTGGTGCTGTCCCACGGCGCCGGTGCCGAAATGCGTCATGCCATGGGCGTGGCGGTGTTCTCCGGCATGCTGGGGGTGACCTTCTTCGGCCTGCTGCTGACCCCGGTGTTCTTCGTGCTGATCCGCAACCGCGTGGAAAAGAAAAAGGCCCGCAAGGCCGCCCAGCTTCTGACCCTGGAGACCCCAGCATGAGCCTGAAACACTTCATGCCCAGCCTGCTGGTGCTGGCCCTGGCGGCCTGCACCGTGGGCCCGGACTACAAGACCCCGGACACGGCGGCGGCCAACATCGCCGCCGCCCAGGACGCCCAATACGACCGCGGTCATTTCGACGCCATCTGGTGGCAGCAGTTTGATGACCCCACCCTGAACCAGTTGGTGGGCAAATCACTGCAAGGCAACCGCGACCTGCGCGTGGCCTTTGCCCGCCTGAAAGCCGCCCGCGCCATCCGCGATGACGTCAACACCGAGCGCTTCCCCGTAGTGACCAGCCGCGCCAGCAGCGAAGTGGGCAAGGGCCAGGTGCCCGGCCAGACCACCGACCGGGTCAACCAGGAGCGTTACGACCTGGGCCTGGACATGGCCTGGGAAGTGGACCTGTTCGGCCGCATCCAGCGCAGCCTGGAAGCCAGCGACGCCCAGGAAGACGCCGCCCGCGCCGACCTGCAGCAGTTGCAGGTGACCATGATCGCGGATTTGGTGGACGCCTACGGCGACCTGCGCGGTGCGCAACTGCGCGAAGACATTGCCCGGGCCAACCTCAAGACCCAGCAAGAGTCGCGCACCATCACCGTCAGCCTGCGCGATGCCGGCGTTGGCAACGAACTGGACGTGGTGCGCGCCGACGCGCGCCTGGCCGGCGTCGAAGCCACCGTGCCGCAACTGCAGGCCCAGCAAGTGCGTGCCCGCAACCGCATCGCCACCTTGCTGGGCGAGCGCCCCGACCAGCTGAGCGTGGACCTGAGCCCGGCGAAACTGCCGGCCATCTCCAAGGCCCTTCCCATCGGTGATCCGGGCGAACTGCTGCGCCGCCGCCCGGACGTGCGCAGCGCCGAGCGCAAACTGGCGGCGGCCACGGCCAATGTGGGCGTGGCCACGGCCGACCTGTTCCCACGGGTCAGCCTGTCGGGCTTTTTGGGCTTTACCGCAGCACGCGGCTCGCAGATTGGTTCGGCGGCGGCCAATGCCTGGTCGTTGGGCCCGAGCATTACCTGGGCTGCGTTCAACCTGGGTAGCGTGAAGGCGCGCATCCGGGGTGCCAATGCCGATGCCGAGGGCGCCTTGGCCACTTATGAGCAGCAAGTGTTGCTGGCGCTGGAAGAGTCGGAAAATGCCTTCAGCGATTACGGCAAGGTGCAACAGCGTCTGGCGTCGTTGAACAAGCAGAGTGAAGCCAGCCGTGCGGCGGCGGATCTTGCGTCGATTCAATACCGTGAAGGTACGGTGGATTATCTGGTGTTGCTGGATGCCGAGCGTGAGCGGTTGAGCGCGGAAGACGCGCAGGCACAGGCAGAGATTGAGCAGTACCGGGGCATCGTGGCCATCTACAAAGCCCTCGGTGGCGGCTGGCAGGTGCCGGACAAGGGCCAGGCGGTGGCGTCGGTCAAGTGATATGAAAGAGCTCCTTTGGTTGGTTTTAGGCTGACCTTTTTTGCCCCGCCTTTGTGCGGGGTTTTTTTGTGGGGTGACGCATATCCTGAGCCGAAAAAACAAAGGCTAAAACCTCGGTCCAACAGGCCATGGTACGTTGCAACCAACGTGGGAGCGGGTTCTACCCGCGAAGCGCCGCGCGGGCGGCGCTCGATCTCAAGAACACTGCAAAACCAACGGCATGCACCTGGCGGCCATAACGCAATCGCGTAGCCGCTGCCGCCAGGCTGCGCTGGCCCTATGCCTCGCTGAAGATCTTCAGGGTTCACACTGGCCAGCGCAGCCTGGCGGCAGCGGCTACGGGATTGCGTTAGGGCCTTTGGGTGCATGGCTTGGGTTTTTGGGGCGTTCTTGAGACCGCGCGCCGCCCGCGCGGCGCTTCGCGGGTAGAACCCGCTCCCACGTTGGTTGCAACGCACCATGGCCTGACACACCGAGGTTTTAGCCTTGTTGGCCTGGCTCAAGGTTTAGGTGGCCTGCAGGTGTTAAACCATCAATTCACCGAAACACCGCCAATCAACGCATCCGTCAGCGCCTTCGCAGCTTCGATCTGATGCAGCGCCGACCACAGCAGGCCGCGCTCCTGCACTTCGCAATCGCATAGTTCATAGGCCGATTCGCCGGCGCATTTGAGCAGCAGGGAGATTTGCGACAAGGCGTCTTCCAAGGGGATGCCGGCGCGTACAGTGTAGAAGGGTTCGGAGGTGGCGCCGTGGGTGCCGAAAGGGGTTGTGGCGGTGCAAAAGACTTCGAATGTCATGGTAGATCCTCGTTGGAAATAAAAGCCGCTACATCGCTACCAAACGATGGGAGGCAGCTGTACGCAGGTTGGTAGACCGGGCCAACGAAGAAAAACCGGCGCACGCGAGGTGCCCTGCGCACAGCCACCACAAGTGGAGATGCGCATACATCAAAGGCCCGGGCTACCAAACCCGACCACCGTGGAAACAGTGGCACGAGGGAGGTTATTGCCATGACCCGGGCCGGACAAGCCTACCCGAGCAAATCAGAATTGTCCTACGCCAGGTCCTACAGAAATGTAACCAATCCCGTAGCCGCTGCCGAAGGCTGCGCTGGCCCTGTGCATCACTGAAAATCTCCAGGGTTCACACGGGCCAGCGCAGCCTGGCGGCAGCGGCTACAGGATTTGTGGTGGGGCGTAGAGGTGCATGCCTTGGTTTGTGTGGTGCCCTTGAGACCGCGCGCCGCCCGCGCGGCGCTTCGCGGACACGGTCCGCTCCTACCGTTTGTTTTCGGGCCAGTTTTGTCAGTGGCATCTCCTGGGGCCGCCTTGTTGGCACCCACACAGATCTGCAGTGAAAAAACAAAGCGGTCCCGGGAGATGCCACTGGCAAAACTGGCCCGAAAACAAACGGTAGGAGCGGCCTGCGGCCGCGAAGCGCCGCGCGGGCGGCGCGCGATCTCATGAACACCCAAAAAACATAGGCAGGCACCTGGTAGCCCCAACATCCCCCAACAACCGAAACACCGACACCCCCCACCCCACCAACATCCGCCCCTCGGGATCGTGCCTGATCACCCCACCCGCATCATTACCCATATTCCCCGGCCGCACCTGCACCCGCCCCATGGCCTGATCCATCTGCCCTGCCCCATTGAGCGCCGCCAGGCGCAAGGTGGTGGTGTTGAAGTACTTCACGCACGCCAACCGATACCCCTCACCGTCACCACGGGCATCGAACACCACCTTGCCCCGCGCCTCGGCACCGGCAACCGGGATGGTTTCCAGCAGCACACGGCCGCCACCGAAGGCCTGATCAACCTTACCCTGCGCTGTCCAGGCCATGGCCACCTCACGGGTGCGCGGCGAGGTACCACGGTCGCGCACCGAGCCGCAGACCTTGAGGGTATCTGCAGGGTCGACGACCAATTGCAGGTAACGGTACTGGTCGGCCTCGACCCAGGCGAAACCTGCCTCGCCAAAGGCCAGATCGAGTTCACCATTAACCGACAGGCGAGTGACAAACGCCCCCTCCTCGGTGCTGCTGGCCGTCCAACCTCCCGCCAGCACTAACTTGCCGGCGTTGGCACCGTGGCGCTGCACCCCCAGGCCGCGCACCTGGCCGTTGCGGGTCACCGCATCCGGCACCTGCACCAGCGCCAGCCCGGTGCCGTTGAACGCCGCGTCCAACTGACCCTGGGCGGTAAAGCACATCACCGCCGCCAGGGTATCGCCCGTGCTCAGCCTCACCGTAAAGGCGCTGTACACCCGTTCGCCCTGCGCCGCGCTGAACATCGGCCCCTGGGCCACGGCGCCTTCGGGCAAGGCCTCGAACCCTATGCGGTGACGCGCCACTGCCTGGCCGGCGGCGGTGTAGCGCGCCAGGTGCACACCATCGGTCTGCAGGCTGAGCACATGGAATTCACCGCTGCTGTAGCCCAGCAACTGCGGTGTTGGACGGCTGGCGTCAAAGCTGTCCAGCAGGTAGCCATACCCACGTGGGCTGGTCTGGTTGCCGAAAGCTTCGGGGGCCGGGAGGCTGCCATCGGCGTTAATGCGGTTGATGGAGAAGTTGCTGGAGGCGCTGCTGGCAGCGGCCACCAGCAGGGCGCCATCGGCAAGCGGCAGCATCGAATGGGCAGCGTCGGCGATGCCGCTGGGGTAGATGGTTTGCGCGGCGCCCGCGTTGAAATCAGGGTCCAGGGTGCCTGGGGTTTTGAGGGTAGGCATGATGTGCCTCCTTGGGTGAGGTTCAATGGAGTTCACATCATTGGGTTAATCGTGGGGGGTGTAACCTGGGAGAAGTGACAGGTGGGGGCCTTTAGTGCATGTTTTGGGGTTTTTGGTAGGTGCATGTCTTGGGTTTTTTGGCGTTCTTGAGATCGAGCGCCGCCCGCGCGGCGCTTCGCGGCCACAGGCCGCTCCTACCGTTTGTTTCGGGCCAATTTTGTCAGTGGCATCTCCCGGGACCGCTTTGTTTTTTCACTGCCGGTCTGCGTGGGTGCCAACAAGGCGGTCCCGGGAGATATCACTGGCATAACTGGCCCGAAACAAACGGTAGGATCGGCGGAGCGGCCATCCGCCTGTGGCCGCGAAGCGCCGCGCGGGCGGCGCGCGATCGCATGAATACCCCAAAAACATCGGCATGCACCTGGTAGCCCCAACACCCCCGTTTGACTCCCACCCCCCTCCTGTCCCAAGCTGACACCCCCTGCAAAAAGCCCGCTGCGCTACGGACTGCTCAATGCCCAAGCTTTTCCGCAACCTGTGCCTGTTACTGTGCCTGTTCGTCGTGGTGGCGGTCGGCTGGCACCTCACCCGCCCCACGCCCAAACCCTCGGAGCCGGCGCTGCGCCACAGCTTTACCACCGCCCTTGAGCGCGCCCACAACGGCCAACCCGGCGCCGCACGGGTGCTGTACCAGCAACTGGGCCGCAGCGACCTGTCGCCCATCCGCCGCATCAGCCTGCTGGCCGAGCTGCCCAATTACCCCAGCCCCCAGGCCCTGAAGCTGGTGACCGCCGACCTCAAGGACAGCCAGGAGCTGCTGGTGCGCCACGGTGCCATCGATGCCGTGGCGCGGCTGGTGCCCGATGCCCAGCGCAGCCTGCTGCTGGGCCCGCTGCTGGACGATGACGACCAGGACATCCGCTTCCACGCCGCCCGCGCGCTGCTGGGCCTGTCACCCGATGACGTGGGCCTGTATTTCGCCCGCCTGGAGGCGGTGCTGGATGAGTACGTGCAGGCCCTGATCAGCACCCCGGACGACGCCGACGGGCAACTGCAACTGGCGAAAATCTACCTGTACGACGATGACTACACCCAGGCCCTGACGGTGCTCAAGCACGCCCGCACCCTTGAACCCGGTGACCTGGAAACCGTGGCCGTGCAAGTGCGGGTGCTGGAGAAACAGGGCCAGAACGACGCCTCCCGCCAACTGCTGGCCGAGCAACTGATCGCCCACCCCGACTCGGCCATGCTGCAACATGAACTGGGTCAGTGGCTGATCCGCCACGGCCAGGGCGAATATGCTTTGCTGGCCCTGGCGCGTGCCTCCGAACTTGAGCCGGACAACAGCAGCTACCGCTACGACCTGGCCGTGACCCTGCATCAGCTGGACCAGGTGGACGCCGCCCAGCGCCAGCTGGACGAGATACTGCGCAGGCAACCGGCCAACCGCAAGGCGCGGATCTTGCTGATTGACTACTGGAAACAGACCGGGCAGTTGCAGAACGTGCAGGTGCTGCTGGCGGAACTGGAGCAGCAGAACCCCGACGACCCCGCCCTGCAACAAGGGCTGTAGCCCGCCACAAAGGGCGGAACTGCCACCACCGGCCGCTGTCCAGAGTAGGCGCAGCGGCTTTTTTGCCCGGCCCCTGTGCGCCCTGAATGCCACATGAGGACTGCGCATTGATCACCTCGAAAGCGGCCACCGGTATTACTGGCCTGGATGACATTCTGGTCGGCGGTCTCAGCCGTGGACATATTTTCCTGCTCGAAGGCCAGCCTGGCGCGGGCAAGACCACCGTTGCACTGCAGTTTTTGCTCAACGGCGCGGCAGCGGGCGAGCGCTGCCTGTACATAACGCTGTCCGAGACCGAGCGCGAATTGCGCGAGGGCGCCAGCTCCCACGGCTGGACCCTGGACGAACAGATCAACGTGTTCGAACTGACCCCACCGGAGATGCTGCTCGACGCCCAGCAACAACAGAGCCTGCTGTACTCCAGCGACCTGGAACTGGGCGAGGCCACCCGGCAGATTTTCGATGTGGTGGGCCGCATACAGCCTGACCGCGTGGTGCTCGACAGCCTGTCCGAGGTGCGCCTGCTGGCCCAGAGTTCGCTGCGCTATCGTCGGCAGATCCTGGCCATCAAGCATTACTTCGCCCGCTACAACGCAACCGTGCTGCTGCTCGACGACATGACCAGCGAACCCTTGGACAAGACCCTGCACAGCATCGCCCACGGCGTGATCCGCCTGGAAGAAAAGGCCCCCGACTACGGCGCCGAACGCCGCCGGCTGCGCATCATCAAATACCGTGGCCAGAAGTACCGCGGCGGCTACCACGACTTCACCATCCACCATGACGGCGTGCAGGTGTTCCCGCGCCTGGTGGCCGCCGAACACCGCGCTCAATACGAGCGTTCGCAACTGAGCAGCGGCATTGGCGGGCTGGACGCGCTGCTGGGCGGCGGTATCGAGAACGGCTCCAGCACCCTGATCCTGGGCCCAGCCGGTACCGGCAAATCGCTGATCGCCATGGTCTTTGCCGCCGCAGCAGTGGCCCGTGGCGAGAAGGTCGCGCTGTTCATTTTCGACGAAGAGCTGGGGCTGTTGTTTGAGCGCATGCGCTGCCTGGGCATCGATCTTGAAGCCATGCAGGCCAGCGGCGCGATGATCGTGGAGCAGGTGGACGCCGCCGAGCTGTCACCCGGCGAGTTCGCCCACCGGGTGCGCAGCAAGGTTGACGAACACCAGATCAAGACCGTGATCATCGACAGCATCAACGGCTACCAGGCGGCCATGATCGACGAAGGCTCGCCGGTGATGCACATCCACGAGCTGCTGCTGTTCCTCAACCGTCGCGGCGCCGCCACGTTCATGACCGTCGCCCAGCAAGGGCTGGTGGGCGACATGAAGGCACCGGTGGACCTCACCTACCTGGCCGACACGGTGATTCTGCTGCGTTACTTCGAGGCCCTGGGCGAGGTGCGCCGGGCCATGTCGGTGATCAAGAAACGCTATGGAGGCCACGAGGCAACCATCCGCGAATACAAGATCAATGGCCAAGGCATGACCATCGGCGACCCTTTGCATGACTTCCAGGGTGTATTGCGCGGCGTGCCCACGTACGTGGGCGAAAGCAATCCGCTGCTCAAGGACCCCCAACCGTGAGCACACAAGCCCTGGCCCCGGAACGCGCGATAGTACTCGCGCCCCTGGGGCGTGACAGCCAGGTGGCCCAGTCGATCCTGACCGAAGCCGGCTTCACCAGCGTGGCCGCCACCGACCTTGCGGACCTGTGCACTCACCTGCAGGCCGGTGCCGGCATGGCCGTGATCGCCGAAGAGGCCATCACCCATGCGGACCTCGCGCCGCTATTGCACTACTTGCGCGAGCAGCCGGCCTGGTCCGACCTGCCCATCGTGCTGATGACCCACCACGGCGGCCCGGACCACCCGCCCTCCCTGCGCCTGGGCGAACAGTTGGGCAACGTCACCTTCCTGGAACGGCCCTTCCACCCCGTGGCGCTGGTCAGCCTGCTCAACACCGCTATCCGCGGGCGCCGCCGCCAGTACGAAGCCCGCGACCGCCTCAACGACCTGAGCGAAAGCCAGCAACGCTTGCAAAGCGCCCTCACCGCCGGGCGCCTGGGCGAGGAGCGCCTGCGCCAGCTCAACGAGACCCTGGAGCAGCAGGTAGAAGAGCGCACCGCGCAGATCACCCAGAATGAAGAGGCCCTGCGCCAGGCGCAGAAGATGGAAGCCGTGGGGCAGTTGACCGGCGGCATCGCCCATGACTTCAACAACATGCTGACCGGCATCATCGGCAGCCTGGAAATGATCCGCCGGCGCCTGGCCCGCGGCCGAACCCAGGATTTGGATAACCTGATCGAGCTGGGCGTGAGTTCGGCCAATCGCGCCGCCGGCCTCACCCACCGGTTGCTGGCCTTCTCCCGGCGCCAGTCACTGGACAGCCAGGCGGTGCAGGTGAACCGTCTGGTAGTCGCGATGGATGAACTGCTGCAACGCAGCCTGGACGAAAGCATTCGCCTGGACATGCAACTGGGCAGCGACCTGTGGGTGGCCGAGGCCGACCCGCATCAGCTGGAAAGCGCGCTGCTGAACCTGGTGATCAATGCCCGCGACGCCATGCCCAACGGTGGCGAGCTGGTAGTGGAAACGCACAACCAGCACCTGGATACGCGCTTCACCCACGGCCAGAGCAGCCTGCCGGTGGGCGACTACGTGTGCCTGAGCGTGCGCGACAATGGCTGTGGCATGCCCCAGAGCGTGATCAACCGCGCCTTTGACCCGTTCTTCACCACCAAACCCATCGGCCAGGGCACCGGCCTGGGCCTGTCGATGATCTACGGCTTTGCCAAGCAGTCGCGCGGGCATGTGGCGATTGACAGTCACATTGGCAAGGGCACCACGGTCAGCCTGTACTTGCCGCGTTTCAAGGGCGAATTGCCGGAACAAGCTGACGCCCCCGCCACCGGGTCTCTGCGCGCCCGCTCGGGGGAAACCGTGCTGATCGTGGAAGATGACAGCGCCGTGCGCGTGCTGGTGTGCGAGGTGCTACGTGAGCTGGGCTACACCTGGATCGAAGCCGCCGACTCGGCGGGCGCCCTGCCCCTGCTCAATTCGCCCCAGCGCATCGACCTGCTGATCAGTGACGTGGGGCTACCAGGCGGCATGAACGGGCGGCAACTGGCCGAGATCGGCCGGCAGCTGCGGCCCGGGCTCAAGGTGCTGTTCATCACCGGCTACGCCGAGCATGCGGCAGTGCGCGGTGGGTTCCTGGACCCGGGCATGCAGATGATTACCAAGCCTTTTGCCTTTGACCTGCTGACGGCCAAGGTGCGGGAGATGATCGAGGCCTGAGGCACCAGTGCTCCAAGCCGCCACCGCGTCGCCTGCATCGCGGCCAAGGCCGGCTCCTACGCCGGCCGTGGTAGGAGCCGACCTTGGTCGCGATGCAGGTGACGCGGTGGTGGGCGTAAACCCTCAGACCAGCAACTGCTGAATCTTGTCGCCCAACGTATCCAGGTCAAACGGCTTGGCCAGGATCGGCGCGTTGCGCGCGATCGGGCTGCCCGATTCGATGATTTCCTGCGGGTAGCCGCTGATGAAGATCACCTTCAGCTCCGGGCGCAGCTTGAGCGCTGGCTCCGCAATCTGCACCCCCGAGATGCCGCCCGGCAGGCGGTAGTCGGTGACCATCAAATCCAGGTGCGGCTTGCGGGCCAGAATCTCGAACGCCTGGGCGCCGTTCTCGGCCTCCAGCACGTGGTACCCCTCGCCCTTCAGGTAATCGGACAACACCATCAAAATCGAGGGTTCATCCTCGACGATGAGGACTACGTCTTGTGCATCTTCACTCATGGTAACGCCTATGTACTTTCTGGTTGGCTGCCTATGTGACCGTGGCCGCCAGTAGAGGTTGCGTGCCGTTGGGCAATTGCTACATCGGCAGGCTGACCGTAAAGGTAGACCCCTCGCCCAACGCGCTTTGCACCGTGATGGACCCACCATGGGCCACCACGATCTGCTCGGAAATGAACAGCCCCAGGCCCAGCCCCGCCACCACGTGGGTGGCCGACACGCGCTCGAATTGCTGGAAGATGCGCGCCTGGTTTTCCTTGCTGATGCCAATGCCGTGGTCGCGCACTTCCACCAGTGCCGCGCCTTTCTGGGCGTAGACACTGACTTCGATGGGGCCGTGGCCGCCATAGCGCAGGGCATTGGACACCAGGTTGGAGACCACCTGTTCCACCCGGAACTCGTCCCAGGTGCCCACCACCGGTTCGGTGGCATGAAGGCTGACACTGCACGAGGCGGCGCTGATCTGCGGGGCGAAGTTGTCCAGCAGGTTGGCCACCAGCTGGGTCAGGTCGAACTGGCTGGGGCGGATCGACAGCTTGCCGGTGCGGATGCGCGACACGTCAAGCATGTCTTCGATCAGGCGGATCAGGCTTTGGATCTGGCGCTCGTCGCGCTCCACCATGCCGCGCATCTTGTCCAGGCTGAAGGCGTCGGCGTTGTCGCGGGCCAGGTGCAACTTGCGCAGCTGGGTTTCCAGGATCAGCCCGTTGAGGGGCGTGCGCACCTCGTGGGAGACGATGGACATGAAGTCGTCGCGCATGCGCACCGCATGTTCCAGCTCGTTCTGGGTGGCCTGCAGTTTCTTCAGCAGTACTTCCTGCTCCTGGCGGCTGCGCTCCAGGGCATCGAGCTGCTCCTTGAGCGCCTTGCGCTGGCAGTACAGGTCGACGAACACGTTGACCTTGCTCTTCACCGCATGGATTTCCAGCGGCTTGTGCAAAAAGTCCACCGCGCCGCTCTCGTAGCCCTTGAAGGCGTAGTTGAGTTCACGGCCGGCGGCGCTGACGAACACAATGGGGATGCTTTTGGTTTTCTCGGTGCTGCGCATCAGCTCCGCGAGTTCAAAGCCGTTCATGCCCGGCATCTGCACATCAAGGATGGCCAGGGCGAATTCATGTTGCAGCAGCAGGGACAAGGCTTCGTCGGCCGACAGTGCCTTGTGCACTTCACGGTCGTCGGCCTTGATCAACGCTTCGAGGGCCAGCAGGTTTTCCGGCAGGTCGTCGACGATCAGCAGTTTGGCTTTTGTTATCGGGGTTGGCATGCACTGGGTTCCAGCTCGGCGAGCAATGAGCCTATGCCGTTCAATGGGAGTATGTGGTCGGGCCGGCGCAGCTTGATCGCCGCTTCGGGCATGATCGCAACGCGGGCCTCGGCCGGGTCCTGGACAATGGTCAGACCGCCGCGTTCGCCAATCGTTGCCAAACCTTTGGCGCCATCTTCATTGGCGCCGGTCAGCAGGATGCCGATCAGGCTTGAGCCGTAGGCATCGGCCGCCGATTCGAACAACAGATCGATGGAGGGACGGGAGAAATGCACCCGCTCCTCCTGGCTCAGCGACAGGCTGCGGTCCTGCTCCACCGACAGGTGATAGCCGGGCCCGGCGAAGTAGAACATCCCTGGTTGTATGTCTTCCTTGTCCACTGCCTCCTTGGCAGCGCGTTGCATGCGCCGGGCGAACACCTCGGCCAGCTGGCTGTGACGGTTGTCGGGCAGGTGCAGCACGGTCAGCACCGGCAGCGCGAAGCTGGCCGGCAGCAGGCCATAGACGCGCAGCAGCGCCTCGACCCCGCCGGCCGATGCGCCTACCACCACCGCTTCGTACCTGCCTTTGGCAATCATGTCTTGCGGTAGATCCGTTCAGGTTTGGCCAGCGCCTCGAACCTGTCGCTGTAGCCGGAGAAGTCCAGGGTTTCCTTGCTGCCCAGCACCAGGAAGCCGCGGTGGCACAGCGATTCGTGGAACAGGCCGAAGGCGCGGTCCTGCAGCTTCTTGTTGAAGTAGATCAGCACATTGCGGCACGACACCAGCTGGGTTTCGGAAAACACGCTGTCGGTGGCCAGGCTGTGGTCGGCGAAGGTCACGTTGTCGCGCAGGCTGCTGTCGAAGATCGCGTTGCCGTAGGCCGCCGTGTAGTAGGTGGAAAACGCCTGCTGGCCGCCCGCACGCTGGTAGTTCTCGGTGTAGGTGCGCACGCTGTCCATGGAGTAGATGCCTTGCTTGGCCTTCTCCAGGGACTGCGGGTTGATGTCGGTGGCGTAGATGATGGTGCGTTCCAGCAAGCCTTCCTCGCGCAGCAGGATGGCCATGGAATACACCTCCTCGCCCGTGCTGCAACCGGCGATCCAGATCTTGATCGACGGGTAGGTCTTGAGCAGCGGCACCACTTCGCGACGGATCGCCAGGAAGTGCTCGGGGTCGCGAAACATCTCGCTGACCGGGATCGTCAGGTACTGCAGCAACTGCATGAACGCGGTGGGGTCGTGCAGCACCCGCTCCTGTAACGCCGAGATGGTGTTGCAGTCCAGCTGACGCAGGGCGTGGTGTATCCGGCGCTTGATGGAAGCGCCGGAGTAATCGCGAAAATCGTAGCTGTACTTGAGGTAGATGGCCTCGATCAGCAAGCGAATCTCGATGTCGGTATTGCGTTCCACCGTCATAAGCGGTGGCCTCGTTTAACACGGTCCTGCACTAAATGCGCTCCAGCTGTGGCAACCACACGCGTATCAGGGAAAACAGCCGGTCCAGGTCGATGGGCTTGGCCAGGTAGTCATTGGCGCCGGCCTGCAGGCAGCGCTCCTGATCGTCCTTCATGGCCTTGGCGGTGACAGCGATGATCGGCAGCTTGCGCCAGCGCGTGTCCTTGCGGATCTCGCGGGTGGCTTCGTAGCCGTCCATCTCCGGCATCATCACGTCCATCAGTACCAGGTCGATGTCTTCCACTTCATTGAGTTTGTCGATGGCCTCGCGGCCATTGCGACCGATTTCGACGATCGCGCCCTTGTGCTCCAGCGCACTGGTGAGGGCGAAGATGTTGCGCACATCGTCGTCCACCACCAGGATTTTGCGCCCCTCGAAGACCTTGTCGCGGCTGCGCGCGGTCTTGAGCATCTTCTGTCTTTCCTGTGACAGCTGGGATTCGACTTTGTGCAGAAACAGCGTCACTTCATCCAACAGCCGCTCTGGCGAGCGAGCGCCCTTGATGATGATGGAACGCGAATACTTGAGCAGCTCGGCCTCTTCGTCGCGGGTCATGTTGCGGCCGGTGTAGACGATCACCGGCGGGAAGGCGCAGATCTCTTCGGTGGACATGCGCTTGAGCAGGTCGTTACCCAGCATGTCGGGCAGCTTGAGGTCGATGATCATGCAGTCGTAGACGTTGTCGCGCAGCAGGTCCAGGGCTTCCTGGGCAAAGCCTACGGCGGTGATCTCGATGTCTTCGTCGCCGATCAGGCGGGCAATGCTTTCGCGTTGCAGGTCGTCGTCTTCCACCAGCAGGATGCGCTTGAGCTTCTGGGTCAGCTTGGCTTCCAGGCGGGCGAACACGTCCTTGAGCTCGTCGCGGGTGGTGGGTTTGACCGCATAGCCCACCGCGCCCATGTGCATGGCGGCCTCGACGCGGTCTTCCACGGAAATCACGTGCACCGGGATGTGGCGGGTGGCGGGCAGTTCCTTGAGGCGCTGCAGCACAGTCAGGCCGGAATGGTCGGGCAGGCGCATGTCCAGCAGGATGGCGTCGGGCACGAACTGCGCGGCCAGGTTGAAGCCTTCGTCGGCGCCATGGGCCACCAGGCAGTGGTAATTGAGCTCGTGGGCCAGGTCGAAAAGGATGCGCGCAAAGTTGGGCTCATCCTCGATCACCAGGATGCAGCGGCGGTCGAACGGACCGCGGTCGCGGTCGTCGGGGAAGCGCGCGATGACCACTTCGGGCTCCACCGGCGCGGGCGGCTCGGGGGTGGCGTTGTAAGGCGCGGGAATGACGGTGGGCGCCGGGTGCACTTCTTCCCGCTCGATGGCCTCGTAGCGCTGTGGCAACACCAGGGTGAACTCGCTGCCTTTGCCCAGGGTGCTGCTGACGCTGATGTAGCCGCCCAGCAGGTTGGCCAGGTCGCGGGAAATCGACAGCCCCAGGCCGGTGCCGCCGTAGCGGCGGTTGGTGGTGCCGTCGGCCTGGCGGAAGGCCTCGAAAATGGCCTGCTGCTGGTCGGTGGCCACACCAATGCCGGTGTCGCGCACGTGGAAGGCCACGCCGTTGTCCGGCTGCGGCGCCACGATCAGGGTGACCTTGCCCTTTTCGGTGAACTTCAAGGCGTTGGACAGCAGGTTCTTGAGGATCTGCTCCACGCGCTGGCGGTCGGTGAACAGGCTGGCCGGCACGCCGTCCAGCAGTTCGACCGAGAAGTCCAATTGCTTGTCGGCGGCCAGCGGTTCGAACAGGGTACGCAGACCGTCGACCACCCGCGCAGTGCCAATGGTTTCCGGACGCACGTCGAGCTTGCCGGCCTCCACCTTGGAGATGTCGAGGATGTCGTTGATCAGGTTGAGCAGGTCATTGCCGGCCGAGTAGATGGACTCGGCGAACTTGACCTGTTCGCCGGTGAGGTTGTCCTCGGCGTTCTCGGCCAGCAGCTTGGCCAGGATCAGCGAGCTGTTGAGCGGGGTGCGCAGCTCGTGGGACATGTTGGCGAGGAATTCGGACTTGTATTTGCTGGAGCGCTGCAGCTCTTCGGCGCGCTCTTCCAGCTCGACCTGGGCGCGGTTGAGCTCCAGGTTTTTCGCGTCCAGGGCATCGCGTTGCTCGGCCAGGGCGTCGGTGCGCTCGGCCAGCTGTTCGTTGGTTTGCTCCAGTTCCGCCTGCTGGGTTTCCAGGTGCGCCTGGGACTCCTTGAGCACCCGCGATTGCTCTTCGAGCTCTTCGTTGGCGGTCTTGAGTTCTTCCTGTTGCACTTGCAGCTCTTCATTGAGCTGCTGGGTTTCAGCCAGCACTTCCTGCAGGCGCTGGCGGTAACGGGCGGCTTCGATGGAGGTGCCCATGTTGCCGGCGAGCAGTTGCAGCAGTTCGACATCGCGGTCGCTGAGCGGGCGCAGGAAGCCCAGCTCCACCACGCCGTTGACGCCGTCGTCATTGCTGGTGGGCACGATCAGCACGCTGTGCGGCAGGCCTTCACCCAGGCCGGAGGCGAACTTGAAGAAATCCTGCGGCACATCGTCCAGGCGCACCAGGCGACCGTTTTGCGCCGCCTGGCCGATCACGCCTTCGCCGTTGATGATGACCTGGCCCAGGTTTTCCTGCTCGCGGGAGAAGCCATAGGTGGCCACGCGGCGCAGGTTGCCGTGCTCTTCGCGCACGTAGACCGCCGATACCACGCTGCCCAGGTAGCCGGCGAAAAACTGCAGCACGTTGCGCCCCACCATTTGCAGGGTCAACTGGCCCAGCACCTGCTCGGCCAGTTGCGTCTGCCCGGTGCGCAGCCAGGCCTGGGCTTCCAGGCGCTCGGCGCTGCGGCGCTGGGCGTCGAGGTTGTCGCCGTAGGTGGTGGACAGGCTGACCATGTCGCGACGGCCGAAATAGGCCAGTGCCGCGCTGATCAGCACCAGGAACAGGATGTACAGGGTTACCGACAACTTGATGGTGAAGGTGACATCCTCGCTGCGCTGCACGCGCAACTGGTGCTCCATGGCCAGGAAGTCATCGAACTCGCCGCGCACCGCATCGGTCAGGCGCTTGCCGCGCCCGGTCTGTACCACCGAGGAGTAATCGCCGGTGCTGCGCTTGAGGTCGATCATGGACTGCGAATAGGCCATCCACTCCTTCTGCAAGGCCATGATGCGGGTCAGGCGGTCGATCTGCACGGTGTTGTCGCCCACCAGCTCCTTGAGCGCCGGCACTTCGGCGGCCAGGCGCGGCTTGGCCAGCTCGAAGGGGTCCAGGTAGTCTTCCTTGCCGGTCAACAGGTAGCCGCGCATGCCGGTTTCCATGTCGATGGACAGCTTGGCGACTTCGTTGGCGTTGTTGATCACCCGGTCGGTGTGCTCGACCCAGTCGATGGTGTTCATCAGGTAGGCGATGATGCCGACGAACACCACACCGCTCAGCAGCCCCACGCCCAAAGGCAGGCTGACGTTGCGCGTCAGCAGCTTGCGGAAGCTTTGCTCGTCGATGCTGGAGGGTTTGCTCATGTCCCTTGCGTCCCTGGTCAGGTGGTCAAAATGGCAGAGTTTGCCGCAAAACCACGTAAAAGATCCAAATATTCGCGCATCAAGCTTGATAGCTCTTACCCTTTCTAGAAGGCGGGAGGGGTTTTGGCCAGTGTTTGCGGGTTTATTTTGGGTGGGCATAGGTGATGCCACAGACAAAACCGGCCCGAAACAAATGTGGGCTCTCAAACCCACCACCGTCCCGTAGCCGCTGCCGCCAGGCTGCGCTGGCCCTGTGCCTCGCTGGAGATCTTCAGGGTTCACGCGGGCCAGCGCAGCCTGGCGGCAGCGGCTACGGGGGCATGTCTTGGGGTTTGTGGGGTTCTTGAGATCGCGCGCCGCCCGCGCGGCGCTTCCCGAGGTCCCCTCGGTCCCACATTTGTTTCGGGCCAGTTTTGTCTGGGGTATCACCTGGTCCGCCTGGGTGTACACCCGCCCATTTTGCATATCCCCGCCACCCCGGTATCCTTGCCGCCTCTTTTTTTGCTTTTTTGATCAGCCCCGCACGGAACTTGCCCGCGCGGCCGCTTACTCATTAAAGACCGGCGGCGCATCCGCGCCCTGCCCCGTCATTCTTCAGGACCGCTCCGATGCCAGACGCCACCGCCCCAACCATTCTTGTCGTCGAGGACGACAACATCGTGCGCATGTTGATCGTCGATGTGCTGGAGGAGTTGGACTACCAGGTGCTGGAGGCTGCCGATGGCGGCGAGGCCCTGAAGCTGCTGGGCAGCGATAACGTGATCCACCTGATGATGACCGACCAGGGGCTGCCCGACATGCCGGGTACGGAACTGGCGCAGAAGGCCCGCGAGCAACGCCCCGGCCTGCCCGTGCTGTTCGCCAGCGGCTATGCCGAAAACATCGACGTGCCGGCCGGCATGCACATGATCGGCAAACCCTTCTCCATCGACCAGTTGCGCGACAAGGTCAAGGCAGTACTGACGCAGCCCTGACCCACGGCACCCGGGCACTGTGGTCTAATAGTCGGCTTTTTCGCCTGCCCGGAAGCCTGCCCCATGTCACACCCCCGCACCCACGTGCTCGTCATCGGTTACGTCTGGCCGGAGCCGCAATCCTCGGCCGCCAGCGGGCACGTGATGCAGATCCTGCAGGCCTTCCTCGATCAGGGCTGGCAGGTGACCTTCGCCAGCGCCGCAGGCGACGGCGAGCACATGGCCGACCTTGAGGCCATTGGCATCCAGCGCCAGCCCATCGAACTCAACAATGAAAGCTTCGACCGCTTCGTCGCCGCCCTGGCGCCGGACGTAGTGCTGTTCGAGCGGTTCCTGATGGAAGAGCAGTTCGGCTGGCGGGTGGAGAAGCACTGCCCCAACGCCCTGCGCGTGCTGGAAACCTGTGACTTGCAGGGCCTGCGCGACGCCCGCCAGGTGTTACTCAAGCAGCGCTTGAAGGACGATCCCGAGGGCGAGGATTTCGGCCCGCTGTTCAAGCTCCACCAACCGGACCTGTACCGGCACATGGCGGCCGCCGACGTCAGCCAGCGCGAGGTGGCGTCCATCTACCGCTCGGACCTGAGCCTGATGGTGTCGGACGCCGAAATCACCCTGCTGACCGAACACTTCAAGGTGCCGGCGGACCTGCTGCACTTATGCCCGCTGATGGTCGACGCCGCACCACGCGCCAGCAAGCCCTTCGAGCAGCGCGCGCACTTCCTCAGCATCGGCAATTTCCGCCACGCGCCCAACTGGGACGCCGTGCTGTGGCTCAAGACCGTGCTGTGGCCGCGCATCCGCCAGCGCCTGCCCCAGGCCGAACTGCACATCTACGGCGCCTATACCCCGCCCAAGGCCATGGCGCTGAACAACCCGGCCCAGGGCTTCCGGGTATTGAATTGGGCCGAGGATGCCCTGCAGGTGATGGGCGATGCCCGCGTCAACCTGGCGCCGCTGCGCTTTGGTGCCGGCATCAAGGGCAAGTTGATCGACGCCATGTGCTGCGGCACGCCCAGCGTCACCACCGCCATCGGCAGCGAAGGCATGCATGGCGACCTGCCGTGGCCGGGGCGCATCGCCGACGACGTCGACGGCCTGGTGGACGCCGCCGTCGATTTGTATCAGCAACAAGACACCTGGCAGCAGGCCCAAACCCATGCCGCGCCGTTGCTGCAACAGCACTACGCCTACGCCACCCACGCCCAGGCACTGGTGCAGCGCATCCAGGCCCTGCGGCCACGGCTGGCCGAGCATCGCCTGGCCAATTTCACCGGCACCATGCTGCGCCATCACCATCACAAGAGCACCCAATACATGGCCCAGTGGATCGAGGCGAAAAGCAAAATTTCCGGATGATTGGATCCTGTTTTGTGGAATAGCGGATACACTGAATGAGGCGCAGGGAGCATTCCGTCATTCAGTGTCGAGGTGGGTGTAGTCATGAACAATTCCGCATTCCCTGATTTATCGCACAAGGTCTACAAGACGCCATTGATGCAGCGCATGATCAAAGTGGTGGACGAACTGCGCCACAAGACCGATGCCAGCGGCGACAAACAGACCGCACTGTTCAAGGTCGCGTATTTCATCCTGCAGAACCCCTGGCGAGCACCCACGCTGAACATCGAGCACCTGGCCGAGGGCGCCCGCACCTCCACCGCGGCGGTCAACCGGCTGGCCAACCACATGGGCATGAACGGCTTCACCGGCTTGCGCGAAGCCCTGGTGCAGCACCTGCTGGAGTTGGTGTCGCCGGCGGACCGGGTGCTCAATGAGCTCAACGATCACCCCGAGAACGGCTTTGCCCTCAGCCAGCAGGTGCGCCTGAGCAACGGCAACCTGGAGGGCCTGCTCAACGGCAATGACGACGAGCAGTTCGAGGCCATGGTCCGCGCCGTCAGCCAGGCCCAGCACTTGTACATCCTGGGGTTTGGCAGCAGCCACTACTTGGCCGGCCTGGCCGCCAATGCCCTGGTACCCCACTGCCCCCACGTGGTGGCCCTGAACATGGAAGGCGGTAGCGAGAACGCGGCGCGCCGGCTGGCCACCATCAGCACCGGCGATACCCTACTGGCGCTGGCCCTGCCGCCTTATACCCGCGACACCCTGCGCATGGCCCAGTACGCGCACGGCCGCGGCGCCACGGTGTTGGCAGTGACCGATTCGCCTGCTTCGCCGCTGGCCGAGATCGCCGACCACTGCCTGTTCACACCGCCCGCCCACCCCGTGCTGCGCACCTCCAAGGTGGGTTTGCTGGCCGTGATCGAAGCGCTGATCAGCGCTGTGTGGCTGCGCAACCTGGAGCCGGTGAACGAGTCCATCCGCCTGGCCGAGGATGCCTTGCACTACCTGCGCACCGGCAGCGACCCGGCAGACTGAGGCAGACATTGCGCGCGCCTGCGCGCATTGATTACCCTGCAAGGCATCTGGCACACAACAAGAAGCGGCCACCGCATGACCAGACCCAGCAGAATCACCGATCCGTCCTATGAACTGATGGACGATCACGAAGGCTTGTCGATCATCTACCGCCAGCACGGCTTCCCCTGCCCGCTGGTGCGCTGGCATTTCCACAAGGAATACGAACTGCACCTGATCGTGGCCAGCGCCGGCAAGGTGTTCATCGGCGACTACATCGGCAACTTCCACCCCAATAGCCTGTTCCTGACCGGCCCCAACCTGCCCCACAACTGGATCAGCCAGATCGACCCCGACCAGGTGGTGGACAAGCGCGACATGCTGGTCAACTTCACCGATGAGCTGTTCGACAGCGCCCTGCCGGTGTTCAGCGAGCTCAAAAGCCTGACGCCGCTGCTGGAACGCGCCCGCCACGGCATCGAGTTCCGCTGCCCGCACACCCTGGCCCAGGCGGCCGAACTGATGCAGCGCATCGCCGACAGCCGTGGGGTGAGCCGGCTGGGGCATTTCCTGATTTTGATGGAGCTGCTGGCGGGGTGTGAGGACTATCAATTGCTGTCCGACAGCAACTCGCCGCAACTGGCTGACGAGCACAGTATCGACCGCACCAACCGGGCGGTGGATTACATCTTCAGCCACTACGGGCGTGATTTGCCGCTGGAAGAGGTGGCGGCTTACCTGGGGATGAAGCCCACGTATTTTTCCCGGGTGTTCAAACAGGCCACGGGGCGTTGTTTTGTGGAGTTCGTCAATCGGCTGCGTATCAGTAAGTCCTGCGAGTTGTTGGCGGATGGGGATAAAGCGGTGACGGATGTGTGCTTTGAGTCGGGGTTTAACAATATTTCCAATTTCAACCGCAGGTTTCAGCAGTTGAAGGGGATGACGCCTAGTCATTATCGGCGGTTGGTGGTGCAGCGGTTGACGGAGCAGAATGTGGGGGGTTGAGGGGCATGTCTTGAGGGTTGTTGTGTTCATGAGATCGAGCGCCGCCCGCGCGGCGCTTCCCGGGCAGAGCCCGGTCCTACGTTTGTTTCGGGCCAATTTTGCCTGTGAGATCACCTCGATCGCTTTGTTGGCTCGACACAAATACGCAGTGAACACACAAGGCGGACCAGGTGATCTCACAGGCAATGGCACGTTGCAACAAATGTAGGACCGGGCTCTGCCCGGGAAGCGCCGCGCGGGCGGCGCGCGATCTCAAGAGCACCGAAAACCTCAGAAAGTGCAAAATAGTATCACCCCGCCTACCTCCAAGGATTTGTCCCATCGCCATTTAGGGTCTGTAATCATCCCTAGCTGCTTCCCCACTTCAGGAAGACACAACAACAATAACCAGGCTTCGTGCCCACCGGGCACCGAAGAGGAGTGTGTGATGTCGATGCCCGTCAAAACCCTGTTTGCCCGCACCAGCCTTGCCGCCCTGCTGGGGCTCTGCCTCACGGCGCAGGCCGACCAGACCCTGACCATCGCCACGGTCAACAACAGCGACATGATCCGCATGCAGCGACTGTCGAAAACCTTCGAAGAACAGCACCCCGACATCAAGCTCAAATGGGTGGTGCTGGAAGAAAACGTGCTGCGTCAGCGCCTGACCACCGACATCGCCACCCAGGGCGGGCAGTTCGACGTGCTGACCATTGGCATGTACGAAGCGGCACTGTGGGGCGCCAAAGGCTGGCTGGAACCAATGAAGGACCTGCCCGCCGACTACCAGCTGGATGACGTGTTCCCCTCGGTGCGCGACGGCCTGTCGGTGAAGGGCACGCTGTACGCCCTGCCCTTCTACGCCGAAAGCTCGATGACCTACTACCGCACCGACCTGTTCAAGGCAGCCGGCCTGACCATGCCCGAGCGGCCCACCTGGACGCAGATGGCCGAGTTCGCCGCCAAGCTCAACAAGCCCGACCAGGGCCAGTACGGCATCTGCCTGCGCGGCAAGGCCGGCTGGGGCGAGAACATGGCGCTGATCACCACCGTGGCCAACGCCTGGGGCGGACGCTGGTTCGACGAAAAATGGCAGCCTGAATTCACCGGCCCCGAGTGGACCGGCGCGCTGACCTTCTATGTCGACACCATGAAAAAATACGGCCCGCCCGGCGCCTCCAGCAACGGCTTCAACGAAAACCTGGCGCTGTTCAACAGCGGCAAGTGCGCCATGTGGGTCGACGCCAGCGTGGCCGGCTCGTTCGTCACCGACAAGAGCCAGAGCAAGGTGGCCGACAGCGTCGGCTTCACCTACGCCCCGCACGAGAAAACCGACAAGGGTTCGGCGTGGCTGTACTCCTGGGCCCTGGCCATCCCCACCAGCTCCAAGGCCAAGGACGCTGCCGGCACCTTCACCCAATGGGCCACCTCCCAGGCGTACGCGAAGCTTGTGGCCGACAAGGACGGCATCGCCAACGTGCCGCCAGGCACCCGCGCCTCCACCTACAGCGATGCGTACATGAAGGCGGCGCCCTTCGCGAAAATCACCCTGGAATCGCTGAAGACCGTCGACCCGAAAAACCCTTCGGCCAAACCTGTGCCCTACGTGGGCATCCAGCTGGTGACCATCCCCGAGTTCCAGGGCATCGGCACCCAGGTGGGCAAGCTGTTCTCCGGCGCCCTGGTGGGCACCAGCACGGTGGAGAAAGCCCTGGCGGATGCGCAGGCGACGACCGAACGCGAAATGAAACGCGCCGGCTATCCCAAGTAGCGTCCCCGGGTAATCGGCCCGCGATGGCCGGCCCTGTCCTGGGGTCGGCCAGCCTTTCAAGGTAATCATCATGAGCACCTCTACTGCCAAGGCGCAGCCACAGGTCCAGCCGGACCCGGGCAAGCGCCGCCTGAACAACCCTGGCTGGTTTCTGGTCACCCCGTCGGTAGCGCTGTTGCTGCTGTGGATGATCGTGCCGCTGGCCATGACCGTGTACTTCTCGCTGATGCGCTACAACCTGCTGGACGGCGGCGAGAAGACGTTCACCGGGCTGGGCAACTTCCAGTTCTTCTTCACCGACGCCGGCTTTATCCCCGGCATGACCAACACCCTGTTGCTGGTGGGCAGTGTGCTGCTGATCAGCGTGGTGCTGGGCGTGCTGATCGCCGCCTTGCTGGAGGCCAGCGAGTTTCTGGGCCGCGGTATTGTGCGGGTGCTGTTGATCTCGCCGTTTTTCATCATGCCCACCGTGGGTGCGCTGATATTCAAGAACCTGATCTTCCACCCCGTGTCGGGCATCCTCGCCGCGCTGTGGCGGCTGTTCGGCGCACAGCCCGTGGACTGGCTGGCCAACTACCCGCTGCTGTCGATCATCATCATTGTCAGCTGGCAATGGCTGCCGTTCGCCATCCTGCTGCTGATGACCGCCATGCAGTCGCTGGACCAGGAACAGAAGGAAGCCGCACGCCTGGACGGCGCCGGGCCCATCGCGATCTTCTGGCACCTGACCCTGCCGCACCTGGCCCGGCCGATTGCCGTGGTGGTGATGATCGAGACGATCTTTTTGCTGTCGGTGTTCGCCGAGATCTTCACCACCACCAACGGCGGCCCGGGCTTTGCGTCCACCAACCTGGCCTACCTGATCTACAACCAGGCGCTGGTGCAGTTCGACGTGGGCATGGCTTCGGCCGGTGGCCTGATCGCCGTGGTGATCGCCAACATCGCCGCCATCATCCTGGTACGGATGATCGGCAAAAACCTCACTGACCAGCCATGAGGCCCGCGCCATGACCCTGACACTCAAGCAACACCGGCGCCTGCAAAGCCTGCTGCTGGGCATTCTGGCCTGGGCCATCGCCCTGCTGCTGTTCTTCCCCATTTTCTGGATGGTGCTGACCAGCTTCAAGACCGAAATCGATGCCTTCGCCACGCCGCCGCAGTTCATCTTCACGCCGACGCTGGAAAATTACCTGCACATCCAGGAGCGCAGCGACTACATCCACTTTGCCTGGAACTCGGTGCTGATTTCGTTCAGCGCCACCTTGCTGTGCATGCTGATTGCCGTGCCGGCGGCCTACTCCATGGCCTTCTACGAGACCAAGCGCACCAAGCAGACGCTGCTGTGGATGCTGTCCACCAAGATGCTGCCACCGGTGGGCGTGCTGATGCCCATCTACCTGCTGGCCAAGGGCTTTGGCCTGCTGGACAGCAAGCTGGCGCTGATCGTGATCTACACCCTGATCAACCTGCCGATCGTGGTGTGGATGGTGTACACCTACTTCAAGGACATCCCCCGCGACATCCTTGAAGCGGCACGCCTGGACGGTGCCACGCTGTTGCAGGAAATGGTGCGGGTGCTGCTGCCCATCAGCAAGGGCGGGCTGGCGTCGACGCTGTTGCTGTCGTTGATTTTGTGCTGGAACGAGGCGTTTTGGTCGTTGAACCTGACCAGCTCCAATGCGGCGCCGCTGACGGCGTTGATTGCCTCCTACTCAAGCCCTGAAGGGTTGTTCTGGGCCAAGTTGTCGGCGGTGTCGACGCTGGCGTGTGCGCCGATCCTGATCTTTGGCTGGATCAGCCAGAAGCAGCTGGTGCGCGGCCTGTCCTTCGGTGCCGTGAAATGACCTCTATTACCTGCATGACCTCAATCCTTGTAGGAGCGGGCTCTGCCCGCGAAGCAGGCGCTGCATTCCTGCAGATACACCAGGGTGTGCTTTTCGCGGGCAGAGCCCGCTCCCACAGTGGCAGTTCAGCTATACGCCAGGAGTAATGTCATGGCCACATTGAAAATAAAAAACCTGAAAAAGGGCTTTGAAGGCCTGTCCATCATCAAGGGCATCGACCTGCAGGTGAACGACAAGGAATTCGTGGTGTTCGTCGGCCCCTCGGGCTGCGGCAAGTCGACCCTGCTGCGGCTGATCGCCGGCCTTGAAGAGGTCACCAGCGGCACCATCGAACTGGACGGCCGCGACATCACCCAGGTCAGCCCGGCCAAGCGCGACTTGGCAATGGTGTTTCAGACCTACGCCCTCTACCCGCACATGAGCGTGCGCAAGAACATGTCCTTCGCCCTGGACCTGGCCGGCGCCGACAAGGCCGAGGTGCAGCGCAAGGTTGGCGAGGCGGCGCGCATCCTGGAGCTGGAGCCCTTGCTGGAACGCAAGCCGCGCCAGCTGTCGGGCGGCCAGCGCCAGCGCGTGGCCATCGGCCGCGCCATTGTGCGCAACCCGCGCATCTTCCTGTTCGACGAGCCGCTGTCCAACCTCGACGCCGCCCTGCGCGTGCAGATGCGCCTGGAGCTGGCGCGCCTGCACAAGGAACTGCAGGCCACGATGATCTACGTCACCCACGACCAGGTGGAGGCCATGACCCTGGCCGACAAGGTGGTGGTGCTCAGCGCCGGCCGCATCGAGCAGGTGGGCTCGCCGCTGGAGCTGTACCACCACCCGGCCAACCTGTTCGTGGCCGGCTTTTTGGGCACGCCGAAGATGGGCTTTCTCAAGGGCCGCATCAGCCGCGTGGATAATCAAAGCTGCGACGTGGACCTGGCCGCCGGCCTACGCATCACCCTGCCGCGCAGCAACGCCGGCTTGAGCGTGGGCAGCGAGATGACCCTGGGCATCCGCCCCGAGCATCTGGAATTGGCGCAGCCGGGCCAGCCCGGCCTGGCGGTGACCGCCGATGTGGGCGAGCGCCTGGGCAGTGACACCTTCTGCCACGTGGTCACCGACTCCGGCGAGCCGCTGACCCTGCGTATCCGTGGCGACCTGGCCAGCCAGTACGGCGAACGCCTGAACCTGCACCTGGACGCCCAGCACTGCCACCTGTTCGATGCCCAGGGCATCGCCGTGGCCAAACCGCTGCTGGCCGCCGCCTGAAGAGGACCTTCACCCATGAAACTGACCCGCGACAACCTCGACAAACTGGCGGCGCACATCAAGCGCCCCGCCTATGCCCAGGCCGACACCCGCCAAGGCATCGTGCACATCGGCGTGGGCGGCTTCCACCGCGCCCATCAGGCGTATTACACCGACGCCCTGATGAACACCGGCGAAGGCCTGGACTGGGCCATCTGCGGCGCCGGCCTGCGCAGCGATGACCGTGTGATGCGCGACGCGCTGGCGGCCCAGGACTCGCTGTACACCCTGGTGGAACTGGGCGATGGCAGCGGCCACGAAGTGCGGGTGATCGCCGCCATCAGCGGCATGCTGCTGGGCGAAGACAGCCCCCAGGCATTGATCGACAAACTGGCCGACCCGGCGATTCGCATCGTCTCGCTGACCATCACCGAGGGCGGCTACTGCATCGATGACAGCACCGGCGAGTTCATGGCGCACCTGCCGGCCATCCAGCACGACCTGGCCCAGCCCGACGCGCCGCGCACGGTGTTCGGCTTCCTCTGCGCGGCCCTGGCCAAGCGCCGCGCGGCGGGCACCCCGGCGTTCACGGTGATGTCCTGCGATAACCTGCCACACAACGGCGCCGTGGCGCGCAAGACGCTGCTGGCTTTCGCCCAGCTGCGCGAAGCGGCATTGCACGACTGGATCGCCGAGCACGTCAGCTTTCCCAACGCCATGGTCGACCGCATCACGCCCATGACCAGCGCCGCCCACAAGCGCGACCTGCTGATGCAGCATGGCGTGGAGGACGCCTGGCCGGTGGTGTGCGAACCCTTCGTGCAGTGGGTGCTGGAGGACAAGTTCGGCAACGGCCGCCCGGCCTGGGAAAAGGTCGGCGTGCAGTTCACCGATGACGTCACCCCTTACGAGGAGATGAAGATCAAGCTGCTCAACGGCAGCCACCTGGCCCTGACCTATCTTGGCTTCCTCAAGGGCTACCGCTTTGTGCACGAGACCATGAACGATCCGCTATTCGTGCGCTACATCCGCACCTACATGGACCGCGACGTGACCCCACAACTGGCCTCGGTGCCAGGCATTGACCTGGAAGGTTACAAGGACACCCTGATCGAACGCTTCAGCAACCAGGCCATCGCCGATCAGCTGGAACGGGTGTGTTCGGACGGCTCATCGAAATTCCCCAAGTTCACCGTGCCCACGATCAACAAGCTGATCGAGGCGGGGGCATCACTGGACCGCGCCGCTTTGGTGGTGGCCGCCTGGGCCCTGTACCTCAAGGGCGTGGACGAAAAAGGCACCCACTACAGCATCCCCGATCCGCGCGCCGAGTTCTGCCAGGCGCTGGTGGCCGATGATGTGATGCTGACCCAGCGCCTGCTGGGCGTGGAGGAGATATTCGGCACGCGCATTCCGCAGTCGGCGGCCTTCATCGCCGCGTTTGAAAACCAGCTCAAGCACCTGCGCCAATTGGGCGTGGAAGGCACTTTGGAACGGCTGCTCAGCTATGGGGAATAACGCCATGTACCTAGGCATCGACTGCGGTACCCAAGGCACCAAGGCCCTGCTGCTGGACGCCGCCAGCGGCCGGGTGCTGGGCCAGGGCTCGGCGCCCCACGACATGATCAGCGGTGCCAACGGGCGCCGCGAGCAGGACCCGGCGCAATGGCTGCACGCACTGCGCACGGCCACCGCCCAGGCCCTGGCCGAAGCCGGCGTGGACGGCCAGCACGTGCGCGGCATTGGCGTGTCGGGGCAGCAGCATGGCCTGGTGCTGCTGGACGAAAAGGGCCAGGTACTGCGCCCCGCCAAACTGTGGTGCGACACTGAATCCACCCCGCAGAACCAGCGCCTGCTGGATTACCTGGGCGGCCCGCAAGGCGCACTGGAGCGGCTGGGCGTGGCCATCGCGCCAGGCTACACGGTGTCCAAGCTGCTGTGGACGCGCGAGCACCACCCCCAGGTGTTCGAGCAGATCGCCCACGTGCTGCTGCCCCATGACTACCTCAACTTCTGGCTGACCGGACGGGCCTGCGCCGAGTACGGCGATGCCTCGGGCACCGGTTATTTCGACGTGCGCCAGCGCCAGTGGGACCTGGACATCCTGGCGCACATCGACCCCAGCGGCCGTTTGCACAGGGCCTTGCCCACGCTGATCGGCGCGCGCGAGCCGGTGGGCCAGCTGCTGCCCCAGATCGCCAGCCTGCTGGGCCTCAACCCGCTGGCCAAGGTGTCCAGCGGCGGCGGCGACAACATGATGGGCGCCATCGGCACCGGCAATATCGAACCGGGGGTGATCACCATGAGCCTGGGCTCCTCGGGCACCGTCTACGCCTACAGCGCCACGGCTGCGGTCAGCAGCGAACCGGAAGTGGCGACCTTCTGTTCCTCCAGCGGCGGCTGGCTGCCGCTGATCTGCACCATGAACCTGACCAACGTCACCAGCGCCGTGCGCGAGCTGTTCACGCTGGACGTGGCCAGTTTCAACCAGCACATCGAAAGCGCGCCCATCGGCGCCGACGGCGTGCTGATGCTGCCCTTCCTCAATGGCGAGCGGGTACCCGCCCTGCCCCAGGCCACCGGCAGCCTGCTGGGGCTGACACCGGGCAACTTCAACGCCGCCAACCTGTGCCGCGCCGCCGTGGAGGGCACCACCTTCGGCCTGCGCTATGGCCTGGACCTCTTGCGCACGGCGGGCCTTGCCAGCCACAGTATCCGCCTGATCGGCGGCGGCGCACGCAGCCCGGCTTGGCGGCAGATGGTGGCCGATATCATGAACACCGAGGTCACCTGCCCGCAGCAGACCGAAGCCGCGGCCCTGGGCGCAGCCATCCAGGCGGCCTGGTGCGACGGCGCAGGCGAGCTGGCCCGCCTGTGCCAGCGCTGCGTGCACTTGGACGCCAGCCATGGCGCGCAGCCGGTGGCGGCCCATGTGCAGGCCTACGAGCAGGTTTACCGACACTATCGTCAGCACCTTGCGGCTGCTGTGAATTCATAGGGAGTCATCATGTATCTGGTCTGTGGCGAAGCGTTGTTCGACTTTTTCTGCGAGCCGGGGCGTTTCGCCCAGGCCTCGCGCCTGGGCTATGAAGCGGTGGCCGGTGGCTCGCCCTTCAACGTGGCGGTGGGCCTGGCCAGGCTGGGAGTGCCGGCGGCGTTGCTGGCCGGGGTATCCGAGGACTTCCTGGGCCAACGCCTGCGCACGGTGCTGACCGGCGAAAGCGTGAGCGACCAGTATTTGCACGACTTCGATGCCCCGACCACCCTGGCCATGGTGGCCGTGGGCGCCGACGGCACGCCGCAGTACAGCTTTCGCGGGCAAGGCTGCGCCGACCGCTTGCTGACCCTGGCGCACCTGCCGGTGCTGGACGACGCGGTACACGGCCTGCATTTCGGTTCGTTTTCGCTGGTGGTGGAGCCGGTGGGGGCTACCTTGCTGGCGTTGGCGCGCCGTGAGCATGACCGGCGCCTGATCAGCCTGGACCCCAATGTGCGCCTCAACCCGGCGCCGGACATCGGCTTGTGGCGACGCCGTATCGGTGAGTTCGCAAGCCTTGCGCACCTGATCAAGGTCAGTGACGAAGACCTGGCGCTGCTCTACCCCGGCCAGCCCGTGGCCGAGGTGGTGGGGCCTTGGCTCAATGAGCGATGCCAGCTGGTGTTCGTCACCCGCGGCGGCGAAGGCGCCAGTGTCTACAGTCGCCAGCATGGCCAATTGCATGTGCCCGCCCAGGCCGTGGACATGGCCGATACCGTGGGCGCTGGCGACACCTTCCAGGCCGCCTTGCTGACCTGGTTGCACGAACAAGACCTGGATTCACCGGCAGGCCTGGCCAGTCTGAGCCCTGAACACCTGGGCCAGTTGCTGAATTTTGCCACGGCCGCCGCCGCGCTGACGTGCGCCAAAGTCGGCCCCGACCTGCCGTATCGCCGCCAGCTACCCTGAGCCTGTCGCAGGGGGCGCCCGCCCCCTGCCCGTTCCCCGCCCTTTGCGTCGCAAAGCCCCGTAATTCAAGGGCTGTAGCGAAACAGCCGCTAATACAAAGTTGAACCAACTGATTAATACTTTGGCAGAAACTTCTTAAACCGCAGGAAAGTTCTTACATACTTATCGGAAATTGCCAAACTTGACGTCCTACATAACGCACCAAAATGACACCCCGCCCCAGTGAGTGGCGCGCCACCAACTAGCACGTCCGGGGTAAAACATTCACTCCGTGCATTTACTAAAGCAATAACTGCCACTATTCTCCCTTATCGCAAGGCCATCGAAGTAGTGTTCCGCGATATTGAAAGCCAGCCACGCGCTGCCACTGCCCAGGCCGTGACGTTCTGTCGTGGCCGGGTAGATAATGAATACATGATTGGAGAACGACATTGTCCAGACTCGCCGAATTTCGCGCCGCAGAGAAAGCCCTTCAGCAACAGCTGGCCCAGCTGGAGTCGCTGAAGAACGATGCCGGTTTGAAAAAGGAGATCGAATTCGAGCATAAATTGCAGGAGCTGATGAAACAGTACGGCAAGGGCCTGCGTGACGTCATCGCCATCCTGGACCCCAGCCATGGCGTGCCGCGCCTGGCCGTGCACACCCCGCGCCAGACGCGCCGGCCGCGGGTACTGAAAGTCTACGAGAACCCGCACACCGGCGAGCTGATCGAAACCAAGGGCGGCAACCACCGCGGCCTCAAGGCCTGGAAGCTGCAATACGGCGCGGCCACCGTGGACAGCTGGCTGCGTGGCTGATCAAAGGTAGGCGCGGGCATTTTTTTTCACAGGATTTTCACACCTGATCTTTCAGGATGGAATCTGCTAATGGACTAGCGCCCCAATGCCCGCTTCGGCGGGCTTCTTATTGCCTGCGATTTGGCATTGGCGGCCCAGGGCATTTGGCCTGGTGGCTGTAGTTGCGTATCATGGCAGGTCTTACAAGAACTCTTGAATCCCCTGTGGCATTGCGCGTCCAACGCGGTGCCGAACTATATTGCCTGTTATGGAGTTCCCATGAGCCTGCACGATCTCAATACCTTCCCCGGCGTCACCGCACAACCGGACGCCGCCACTGCCAAGTTCGTCTTCAACCACACCATGCTGCGGGTGAAGAACATTGAGAAGTCACTGGACTTCTATACCCGCGTACTGGGTTTCAGCCTGGTTGAAAAGCGCGACTTCCCCGAAGCCCAGTTCAGCCTGTACTTCCTGGCCCTGGTCGACAAGGCTGTTATCCCGGCCGATGATGCCCAGCGTCATACCTGGATGAAGTCCATGCCAGGCATCCTGGAACTGACCCACAACCACGGCACTGAAAACGACGCCGACTTCGCCTACCACAACGGCAACACCGACCCACGCGGCTTCGGCCACATCTGCGTGTCGGTGCCGGATATCAAGGCGGCGTGCGAGCGTTTCGAAGCGCTGGGCGTGGACTTCCAGAAGCGCCTGACCGATGGCCGCATGCAGAACATCGCCTTCATCAAGGACCCGGATGCGTACTGGGTCGAGATCATCCAGCCTAACTTCTGATCGCCCCTACCTGTAGCCGCTGCCGCCAGGCTGCGCTGGCCGGTGTGAACCCTGGAGCTTTTCAGCGGGGCACAGGGCCAGCGCAGCCTTCGGCAGCGGCTACGCAGGTTCGGGCATAAAAAAGCCCGCTGGCCTTTTGCGCCAGCGGGCTTTTTTGTGGCCGGTGCAATCAGGCCGGTGCAGAGGTGCGGATCAGGTGGTCGAACGCCGCCAGCGAGGCCTTGGCGCCCTCGCCCAAGGCAATGACGATCTGCTTGAACGGCACCGTGGTCACGTCGCCTGCGGCAAAGATGCCCGGCAGGTCGGTTTCGCCACGGGCATCGACCATGATCTCGCCACGTGGCGACAGCTCGATGGTGCCCTTGAGCCAATCGGTGTTGGGCAGCAGGCCGATCTGCACGAAGATGCCTTCAAGCTCCACGTTGTGCACTTCGCTGGTCTGACGATCCTTATAGCGCAGGCCGTTGACCTTCTGGCCATCACCGGTCACTTCGGTGGTCAGCGCGCTGGTGATCACGGTGACATTGGGCAGGCTGTGCAGCTTGCGTTGCAGCACGGCGTCGGCACGCAGTTGGCTGTCGAACTCCAGCAGGGTGACGTGGGACACGATACCGGCCAGGTCAATGGCCGCTTCCACGCCCGAGTTGCCGCCGCCAATCACCGCCACGCGCTTGCCCTTGAACAGCGGGCCGTCGCAGTGCGGGCAGTAGGCCACGCCACGGTTGCGGTACTCCTGCTCGCCGGGCACGTTCATTTCGCGCCAGCGCGCACCGGTGGCCAGGATCACGGTCTTGGCCTTCAGGCTCGCACCGCTGGCGAAACGCACTTCGTGCAGTTGCCCGTCCTTGCCAGGAATCAGGGCTTCGGCGCGCTGCAGGTTCATGATGTCCACATCGTATTGCTTGACGTGTTCTTCCAGCGCCGTGGCCAGTTTCGGGCCTTCAGTGTGCTGCACCGAGATGAAGTTCTCGATGGCCATGGTGTCCAGCACCTGGCCGCCAAAACGCTCGGCTGCCACACCGGTACGGATGCCTTTACGGGCCGCGTAGATTGCCGCCGCCGAACCGGCCGGGCCACCGCCAACTACCAGTACGTCGAACGCCTCTTTGGCGTTGAGCTTCTCGGCGGCCTTGTCGCCAGCGCTGGTGTCGATCTTGGCGAGGATCTCCTCAAGGCCCATGCGGCCCTGGCCGAACACCTGGCCATTGAGGTACACACTCGGCACGGCCATCACCTGGCGGGCGTCGACTTCAGCCTGGAACAGCGCACCGTCGATGGCCACGTGGCGCACGTTGGGGTTGAGCACAGCCATCAGGTTCAGCGCCTGCACCACGTCCGGGCAGTTCTGGCACGACAGCGAGAAGTAAGTCTCGAAAGTGAATTCACCCTTGAGCCCGATGATCTGTTCGATCACCTCGGTGCTCGCTTTCGAAGGGTGGCCACCGACTTGCAGCAGGGCCAGCACCAGCGAGGTGAATTCGTGGCCCATGGGGATACCGGCGAAACGCAGGCTGATATCCGCGCCAGGGCGATTGATGGAGAACGATGGCTTGCGTTGATCGTTCCCGTTGTCCAGCAGCGTGATTTTGTCCGACAGGGTCTGGATGTCACGCAGCAGGTTGAGCAATTCCTGGGACTTCGCGCCGTCATCGAGGGAGGCGACGATCTCGATCGGTTGGGTGACCCGTTCCAGGTACGACTTCAACTGGGCTTTAAGATTGGCGTCCAACATGCGGGCGATTCCATTTTCGATACGTATAAAAAACAACGCCCGGGCGAATTCGCCCGGGCGCTTTCAGGGCGATGATGTATTACGTGGCGAGATGGACAGCCGTGGGAGCGGGTTCTACCCGCGAAGCCGACACCTCGGTATCACTGACACTGCGCGGCGTGGCTTTCGCGGGCAGAGCCCGCTCCCACAACCCAAAACGCCAGGTGATCATCGACATGAGGTCTTAGATCTTGCCGACCAGGTCCAGCGATGGAGCCAGGGTAGCCTCGCCTTCTTTCCACTTGGCTGGGCAGACTTCGCCTGGGTGGGCAGCTACGTATTGAGCAGCCTTGACCTTGCGCAGCAGCTCGGAAGCGTCACGGCCTACGCCACCGTCGTTCAGTTCAACGATTTTGATCTGGCCTTCAGGGTTGATCACGAAGGTGCCACGGTCAGCGATGCCAGCTTCTTCGATCAGCACGTCGAAGTTGCGGGAGATCACGTGGGTCGGGTCGCCGATCAGTGGGTACTGGATCTTGGCGATGGTTTCCGAGGTGTCGTGCCAGGCTTTGTGGGTGAAGTGGGTGTCGGTCGACACGCCGTAGATCTCGACGCCCAGGTCTTTGAATTGAGCGTAGTTGTCAGCCAGGTCGCCCAGTTCGGTTGGGCAGACGAAGGTGAAGTCGGCTGGGTAGAAGAATACGACAGACCATTTGCCTTTCAGGTCGGCTTCGGTGACTTCAACGAACTTGCCGCCGTGGTAAGCCTGGGCTTTAAAAGGTTTGACTTGGCTGTTGATGATCGGCATCGGTAACTCTCCATGGGTTTGTCGAAAGGGGTGAAAACTTTGTAGGGCTCATCCTAGCCAAGTGAGCACGTGAGCGCTCATTGGCAAAGCTGATGTGCATGATTAATTCTGCCTATCAGGGCGCCTAATATATAGAAGAAATGCTTCAAGATCAGTTGTAGGCGAACGTGAATGTGGCCAGTGCCCCCGCCGTGCCCGGTAGCACGTGGGTTTGCGTCTGGATGTAGCGGGCCTGCAGGGGCACCTCAAAGCTCGCCTCTCCATGCGTGACGGTGCCGGCCAGCCATTGGCCGGGGTTGCCTACCTGGTTGGAATCGGCGCCAAAACGCACCGCGTCGCCGTTGCTGCGCAGCACCTGCACGCCGATGCCACGCGCCGTGGCGTCGTTGCGCAAGCTCAGCACGGTGCTGCGGTTACCCGGCTGGGTGGCGTCGCTGAGCGTGACCCAGACGAACAAGGGGTCCCCGCCTGCGCCGCTGTGGCAGGTCAGATGCAGGCTGAAATCCTGCAGCGCTGTCCCGCTGCCGGGGCCATGAAAATCGCGCACACTGGGCTTGCCCAGCTCGACCGTGACCTGATGACTGCCCGGCGCCACACTGCAGGTCGGTTTGTTGAGCACAATCTGGACATCGTTGGCGAACCGCAACTCGGTCGCCTGCACCCCGCCGTAACGGCGCGACGCGGCGTCCGTCGGCAGTTGCAGACGCCCCTCTTGCAGCGGGCCGGTCTTGATCAACTCAACGATGTAAGAAGCCACGGGGGTGTAATGGCCAACCGGCAAGGGGGTGCGACGGCGCGGCCAGTACAGGGTCTGCTGAGGCGTCTGCTCGCTGATGCGCAGCCCCACGCCGCTCAGGTTGGTGGCGTAGACGCCATCCTGACCGGACGCCGCGCCCGGGTCTGCCGTCCAGCCCAGGTCGAGCACATCCGGCTGGGTGCATTCGAGCGCAGTGGACGGGCCGGTGAAGGTTCGGGTGTACAGCGGCTCGCCCGGCAAGGCCAGGGTGGAGACCACGATGCGGCTGTCCAGGCGCGCCTGGGTGATAGCCGGCCCCAGGCCGTCATAAAACCGGCAGGCTGCCTGGGCAGGCCCGGCTAGCAGCATCAGGCAGCACAGGCTCAGGGATGTGGCGAGGTTCATCAGGGTTCTCCGGGTGAGGGCAGGCATACGGCCTGCAGGGTATGCAACGCAGTGCCGGTTTCAGATAACGCGTAGTGGGCGGTGCAGTGCAGCTCGCCCTGCTCGCCCCATTGCACGTGCAACTGCCCCTGGGGCTGAAGCCCCCGGGCAAGCACCCGGCTGGCTTGCCCCACCACGCCCAGCGGCTGCCCCTCCGGCCCCATGACCCGGGCACCAAAGGGCAAGACGCCGTCGTCCGGCAAGCGCAGTTCGATCAGCGCGGTGCGCCCCGAGCGGGTGGGGTAACGCAGTAGCGGCACGGCACCGGCACGGGGCACCACTTGCTGGCTGTTGGTGGCCAGCTCCACATGCAGTGGCAAGCCGTGCGGGTCGATATCGATGCGATTGAGCTGGTAGGGCGACAGGTTGGGGACAATGGCATGGCCTTGCCGATTGACCTGCACCGGGGCGCCATGAGTCACGCGCGCCCCGGCCGCGTCGGGCACCTGCACCACGGCAAAGGTCTCCCCCAGCGGCGGCGCCCAGGTCACGCCGCCCGGGTGGGCGACTACCGCCCCGCGGGCGCTGGTCGATAGCTGCCGACTATGGTCGCCCTGCCCCACCGAGGCATTGAAATGCCCGAAGGGCTCGCGCCAGCCGGCGTAGGCGTTGACCCGCCTGGAGCGATCGGCAACGGCGGCGCTGACCCCGTAATCCAGCCGCTCGGTGCCATTGCGATAACCGGCTTGCAACTGACTACCCTGGTCGCTGTGCAGCATGGCGCCCGTCAGGCTGCCGCGACGCCCGCCCAGCGGTAACGTGAGGTTGAGCAGCCACTGTGTCTGCTCAAGCCCCTGGCGGTCACGCTCGCGGGTGGCGCTGAGCCCATAGCCCAAGGCACCGTAGTGGTGAGAGTAGTTGAGCGAGTAGCCCTGGCGCCGATCGTCCTGGCCCCAGCCAGACGCCTGCCAGGCACTGGCGTTGAGCTGCCCCCAGCCAGTGCCCAGCGGTTGACTAAGGCTGATGCTGCCACGCGATCGTTCACGCCAGGTGTCCAGGTGCGGCAGGTTCGTTTCCCGGTAGGCATCGTGCAACGAGCGATAGCCAATGCCCGTGGCCTGTTGATAGCTCAGGCTCAGGCGCGTGTCGCTGTCGGCCAACAAGGTGCCATAGGACAAGCGCCAGCGCCCACCTTCGCCGCCACGGGACAGGTCCAGGCCCACCGCACCCACGGCGGTATTGAGCGCCGCACCCAGCATCAGCTGACGATAATCGGCCGCCAACGTACCGCCGCCATAGGCCGTGACGGTGTCATTGAGGCCATGCTGCCAGGTGCCTTGAACGAAACCGGGACGGTCCGGCAACTGCCGGTCATGCAACTGCCCGGCCGCCAGGCCGAAGCGCGACTGCCCCGCGCGCAACGCCAGCGGTGCGGCAGCATTGGTGACGGTGTAGTGCTGTTCACTGCCGTCGGCTTCGCTGACGGTCACCTGCAGGTCACCGCCCAGGCTGGCGGCATAGAGATCGTCAATCACGTACGGCCCGGGGGGCACCACCACTTCGCGCAGCAAGCGCGCACCCTGGCGCACCGCAACCCGCGCATTGCCCCGCGCCACGCCACGCACCACCGGGGCGAAGCCGCGTTGCGAGGCGGGCAGCATGCGATCATCGCTGAACACGTGCACCCCACGCATCTGCACCGCTTCGAGCAGATCACCCGGGGTGCCGAGCTGGCCCAGACGTAACTGCGCGCCCCAAGGCGCCACCTCGCGTTGCAGATAATGGCTGAGGGTCTGGTAGCCGCCGTCACTGGACAGGTTGCCCTGCTGACGCCATTGCCAGGCGCCCAGGTTGGCGCCGTTGGCGAAGCCTGCATAGGCGCGGGTGCGCGTGGTGTCCAGATCACTGGCCACGTTGAACAGCGCCAGGTCGTAGCCACTGAAGGCAGCGTTCACACCCGCGTCCCACAGGTCGGCATCCACCTGGTCGCGCGCCGTACGCGCAAGCCAGGCCTGGGGAATGTCCAGGGCCAGCCGCTGTTCGGCAAAGTCCAGGTGCTCGGCCGCTTCCGGCATCCATTGGCTGATGCCCTGGCACCCGGGGCCTGCGGCCAACAGCCTGTCGACCGCCACGCCCAGGCGTTGCAGCAAAGCACGATCAAAGCAGGCGATGACCTTGCCCGCCTGATCGGCGTGTTGATAGGTGACCAGCAAGCGCCCGCGCGATTGCCCATTCACCTGCACCTGCAACCAGTAGTCGCCCGGCAGCACCTGGCTGGGCAAGGCGAACGCACGCACATCAACCTCCCCCGCCTGGCCTGGGCGCAGGAAACGCGATTCGAACTCAATGGGCGCCTCCACCGCCGTGGCAGCCTGTAGCCAGGCGCCGGCCAGCGTGCCTGTCATCGCCTTGTTGAAACAGCTCACGGCACGGCCACCTGCGCCTCGCCAGGGCGGCCTGCGCCATAGTCGTCCAGGGCGATGAAGTTGACGCGGGCGGCGGCATCCTGACCGGGCGCATCGTTGATGGGGAAGCGCGCCTGCCCGAAGGGCGGTACATGGCCTGCGCCCGCTTCCAGCTGCCGCCCACCGGCAAGCAGGCGCACGGCGCCCAGGTTGACAAAATAAGGCCCGGGGTTGCGAGCCTGCACAAACCACTGGCCGTCGCTGCGGCCGGTGCTCCATATCACGGTCGCAGGCGCTTCACTGGCCTGCCCCGCTAGGCCCTGGGGCCGATACAACAGTTTGATGCGCGTGCGGATGGCCATCTGCAGGCTGTTGCCCGCCGCGTCCGCCCGCGGCGGCACTTGCAATACATTGAGCCAAAACAGGCTTTCACGGTCGGCCGGCATCGACTCGCCGGTGTGCATGACACGCAGGGCCTGGCCCTTCTCGGCCTCGATGCGCACCATCACCGGGCTGACAATGAAGGGTACTTTGAGGGTATTGGGGTCGGCCTGCGCATCCCCGTCATCAATCCACACTTGCAGCAATGCAGGCTGCGGATCGCGGTTGAGCAGTTGCACGGTGACTTCGGGGGCTTGGGCGGGGTAGATCACCCGTGTACCGCCGATCACCACACTGGCATGGGCAGGCGCTGCCAGCAGCAGTGCTGCGAGCAGGGCAGAAAAACACTTGAACATGGATGGTTTTCCATTCAGACACAGGCAACGCGTGGCCTGCCTGATGGCAGGCCACGCGAGGCAATTACGGGTACGCGATGGAGTACAGGATGCGGGTGTTGACCTTGCCGGGACTCACCGTGCCGGTGGCCACGTATTCGGCGAAGTAGTTCAGGTCTGCCGCGCCACCGACCAGTGCAACCACTTGCGAGTTCTGGCTGCCTAACCCTTTGCTGACATCCATCGGCTGATGGGTGTCATTGAGCAGGCCCACTTCAAGGTTGCGCACCTGGCCCTGGCCGCCATCGACCGTCAAGCGGCCGGTGAGCGGGTTCACGGTAGGCCCTGGCTCGAAGTAAGTCATCACATCCCCGGTTTCGGGAAGGCAGTCGGTGAGCTGGATGGTAAACGGCGTGCGGCCTGCAGTTTGGCCGGCCTGCGACAATGCCTGGACACCTACGGGCGGCATCAGCACGTCGAAGTCAGGATTACCGCCGTTGATGTTGCAGGTGGTGCCAGTGATTTCCCCTTTGAAGTCGATCTGGCCGTCGGCCGCCATGGCCGTCGGCAAGGTCAGGAAGGCACAGATGCCGGAAATCAGCGCGGCGTGTTTGATGTTCATGGAAGAGGTCCTCGTCCAGTTGAGTGTGATGGCAACGGTCAGTCGCTGCCGGGCGCAGAAGTGCGCGACCAAAAGTATGTAATTGGTCCACTCAAATGAAACGTCGGACGAATTTGCCCAGCGTGTAGGACGCAGTGAACGGCGAGATAGGAAAACAGGTCAAAGCCAATGAAAGAAGGCGTTAACGCCTTGATTTTGCAGTTGTAACCAGAAGAGTATCGGCAATAATGGATGACGGCGGGATACCCTTGAACGGATCCCACCGCACCTGTTGGAAATAACAGCTAGTACATCTTAATACGTAATTATTTGACCGGTGACCGCATTGTCACAAACTCCTCGGCGGCCGTTGGGTGCACCCCGATGGTTTCATCAAACACCTGCTTGGTAGCACCCGCCTTCAAGGCCACCGCCAACCCCTGAACGATTTCCCCAGCGTCCGGGCCCACCATATGGCAACCCAGGACACGATCCGTGCGGGCATCAACCACCAGCTTCATCAGGGTGCGTTCCTGGCATTCGGTGAGGGTCAGTTTCATCGGCCGGAAACGGCTTTCAAACACCGTGACCTCATGGCCCTGCTCGCGGGCCTGCTCCTCGGTCAGGCCCACGGTGCCGATGTTGGGCAGGCTGAACACCGCCGTCGGGATGTGCGCGTAGTCCACGGGACGGTATTGCTCAGGCTTGAACAGTCGACGCGCCACCGCCATGCCTTCGGCCAGGGCCACCGGCGTGAGCTGTACGCGACCGATCACATCACCCAGCGCCAGGATCGACGGCTCGCTGGTCTGGAACTGCTCGTCCACGGCGATGAAGCCTTTGTCGTCGAGCTTGACCGAGACGTTTTCCAGGCCCAGGTTGTCCAGCATCGGGCGGCGGCCCGTGGCGTAGAAGATGCAATCGGCCTCCAGCACGCGGCCGTCCTTGAGGGTGGCCGACAGGCTGCCATCGGCGTGCTTGTCGATGCGCTGGATATCGCTGTTGAACTGCAGGTTGAGACCACGTTTGGTCAGCTCCTCGCTCAGGTGTTCACGCACCGAGCGGTCGAAGCCACGCAGGAACAGATCCTTGCGGTACAGCAGCGTAGTGTCCGCGCCCAGGCCGTGGAAAATACCGGCGAACTCCACGGCGATATAACCGCCGCCCACCACCAGCACGCGCTTGGGCAACTGCGGCAGGAAGAACGCCTCGTTGGAGGTGATGGCGTGTTCGCGGCCCGGGAAGTCCGGGATCTGCGGCCAGCCGCCGGTGGCGATCAGAATGCGCTCGGTGCTGAAACGCTGGCCGTCGACTTCCACGTGGTGCGCATCGACGATACGTGCATGGCCTTCGAGCAGGGTCACGCCGCTGTTGACCAGCAGGTTGCGGTAAATGCCGTTCAGGCGCTGGATTTCGCGGTTCTTGTTGGCGATCAGGGTCTGCCAGTTGAAGTCGGCCTCCCCCAGGGTCCAGCCAAAGCCTTGGGCTTGCTCGAAGTCGTCGGCGAAATGGGCGCCGTACACCAGCAGTTTTTTCGGCACGCAGCCGACGTTGACGCAGGTGCCCCCCAGGTAGCGGCTCTCGGCCACGGCCACCTTGGCGCCAAAGCCTGCGGCAAAGCGCGCTGCGCGAACACCGCCGGAACCGGCGCCTATTACAAAAAGATCAAAATCGTGGGCCATTGCTAGGTCTCCTTGGCAGGGGTTAATACTACCTCAAGCCGAACAAACAAGGCGGCCCAGGTAATGGCACAGACAAAACTGGCCCGAAACAGATGTGGGACCGAGCGAAGCTCGGGAAGCGCCGCGCGGGCGGCGCGCGATCTCAAGAACCCTGAAAACCGCCAGACATGCACCTCTGTAATCCACCACGATCTTGTCCCTGGCGGCAGCCGCTGCAGGATCGGCGGCGTTTGTTGGAGGGGCTTGCCGGGATTATTGAGGCGTTCATGAGATCGCGCGCCGCCCGCGCGGCGCTTCCCGGCCACAGGCGGAGGGCCGCCCCGCCGCTCCTACAGTTTGTTTCGGGCCAGTTATGCCTGTGGCATCACCTGGTCCGCTCTGGTTGTTCGGCGCGGGATTTGTGGGCGACATAAACAAAAACGCCGCGGCTTTGTGGGCCGCGGCGCTGGATGCATCAGCAGGCTTTAGAACGCCTTGCCAGTCTTGTAGAAGTTCTCGAAGCAGAAGTTGGTGGCGTCGATGTAGCCTTCAGCGCCGCCGCAGTCGAAACGCTGGCCCTTGAACTTGTACGCCAGTACGCAACCGGCCTGGGCCTGTTTCATCAGGGCGTCGGTGATCTGGATTTCGCCGCCCTTGCCTGGCTCGGTCTGTTCGATCAGGTCGAAGATGTCCGGGGTCAGGATGTAGCGGCCGATGATGGCCAGAGTCGACGGTGCATCTTCAGGCTTTGGCTTCTCGACCATGCTGTTGACGCGATAGATATCGTCGCGAATCATTTCGCCGGAGATAATGCCGTACTTGTTGGTTTCCGAAGGATCAACTTCCTGGATGGCCACGATCGAGCAACGGAACTGGTTGTACAGCTTGACCATCTGGGCCAGTACGCCGTCGCCGTCCAGGTTCACGCACAGGTCGTCCGCCAGTACCACGGCGAAGGGTTCGTCGCCGATCAGCGGGCGGCCGGTGAGGATGGCGTGGCCCAGGCCTTTCATTTCGGTCTGGCGGGTATACGAGAAGGTGCACTCGTCCAGCAGTTTGCGGATACCGACCAGGTACTTTTCCTTGTCGGTGCCCTTGATCTGGTTTTCCAGCTCATAGCTGATGTCGAAGTGGTCTTCCAGGGCGCGCTTGCCGCGGCCGGTCACGATGGAAATCTGGTTCAGACCGGCTTCCAATGCTTCTTCGACACCGTATTGGATCAGTGGCTTGTTGACCACCGGCAGCATTTCCTTGGGCATGGCTTTGGTCGCTGGCAGGAAGCGAGTGCCGTAACCGGCTGCTGGGAACAAGCATTTCTTGATCATATGAGTCCTTACAAAGGGCTGTGCTTACGAGATTCGGCGCAGTCTAATCAGGCGGCGGCTTGCTTACAATGCCCCCGCCCCTGGCCGACCAGTGCTGAAATAGAGAAAAGTGCACGGATATAGTTCCATACCTGACACAAATTTACCCCACCGTACTGGTTTTAGCAGCAATCGGGCCGGACGCAAGGCAGAATTTCACGATGGGGCTATGCGCCACGTGGCGCCTTGTATAGCATCAGACGTCCCCCGTTGGCGCCCCCTGCGCCCGGCAGGATGGCCGCCGTAGCGGCCGCCGCCCTTCCACATTTTTGTGATGATGAAACATTCGATGAGCAGATTCCTGGCACTTTTCGCGGTCCTGGCCCTGGGTGGGTGCGCGTCGGCCACGCCCACCATTCTGAAAAACGGCAAGCAGGGCCTGAGCATCGACTGCTCGGGCGCCGCCGCCAACTGGGACGCCTGTTACCAGAAAGCAGCCGATGCCTGCACCAGCGGGCGCTACGACATCGTCGGCACTGCGGGCACGCCGGCGCCCAAGGACAGCGACAAGACCCTGGGCGCCGATCTGGGCAACTATGCCAGCCGCAACCTTACGATTTTGTGCAAATGACGCAGTGTTCGGCAGCGACAGAGGTGGGAGCGGGTTCTACCCGCGAAAAGAACGCCGCGTAACACCTGGCGTCATGCAGTGTTCTTTTCGTGGGCAGAGCCCACTCCCACAGAGGCAGTTGTTGCCAAAGGCGCTGCAGTGAGTCGGGGTTACTCCCCGGAGATGCACGCCGTTACGGCGCGCTGCACGTCGTGAGGACGAATCGGTACGTTGGAGATGCGCTCATGCAGCTTGATGCTGCTGCCGTCGTTGGAACGCTTGTCGATATCGATGATCGCCGCCGGGCTGGACGACAGCTTCTGCGGCACGATCACCCGATAGCCTTCGCGCCAGGGCTCCACGGTGGAAGGCTTGCGCGTGTCGGCCAGGTGCTTGACCACGCACTCGCTGAACGCCTTGGGCGACTTGCCGGAGATCACGCCCATGGTTTCCGGGCTTTTCTCGATGTCCGAGACACTGGCACATCCGCCCAGCAACGCCATCACCGCCACCCACGCCCATTTCATAAACGAACTCCCTTGCAAAAGACTGTGTGACCGCACAAGTGGCATTTTGCTCCACCCGGTCGCAAATTTTCCTGGCTGACGCATGAAACACGGCAACGCGCAGCCTGCCATGGTATCGTTTTGGTTTGCCAAAAGATGCATCCCGGAGATTTACATGAAATTCGTACACCAGCGCGAGCACCTCAACGAAGACGACCTGGTCGTCATCGAGTGTTCCCAGCGCTGCAACATCCGCCTGATGAGCGACGCCAACTTCCGCAGCTTCAAGAACGGCGGGCGTCACACCTATCACGGCGGTCAGTTCGACACCTTCCCGGCCAAGATCACTGCCCCCAGCACCGGTTTCTGGAACATCACCATCGACACCACCGGCGCCAAGCTGGCCATGGGCGCGCACCGCAAGGCGTTCACCCACAAGATCAAGATCGTGCGCCGCTCGGCGTCCAAGTTCAGCTGATCCCTTTCGCAGGTAACTTTCGTGACCAAGTACGTCATCCACTACAAGATCAACGGTGAGCGCCGGTGGGACTTTGCCCACCTGGAGACCGGCTCGCTGGAAGAGGCCCAGGCAGCGTTGGCCGCCATCCACGGTGACAGCGACGAGCCGATCACCGACATCCGCATCAGCAAGGCGCTGTAAGGCGCCGCCGTGTCATGAGCCTGGACCTGTTCGACGAGGCGGCCCTGCACCAGCCGCCGCGGGTCGAGCAGATCGGCCCGCAGACCTTCGTGCTGCGCGCCTTCGCCCTGCCCTTCATCGACGAACTGTTGCCGCCCTTGCGCGCCGTGCTCAAGGCCGCGCCCTTCAGGCGCATGGTGACACCGGGCGGGCAAACCATGTCGGTGGCGCTGAGCAACTGTGGCGCGCTGGGCTGGACCACCGATGCCCATGGCTATCGCTACACCCCGCTGGACCCGCGCACCGGCCAGCCCTGGCCAGCCTTGCCGGCAGCCTTCCGCCGCCTGGCCACCGAAGCCGCCGCCCTGGCCGGGTTCACCGACTTCATCCCCGATGCCTGCCTGGTCAACCGTTATGTGCCCGGCGCGCGCATGTCGCTGCACCAGGACCGCAACGAGCGCGATTACGACGCGCCGATCGTCTCGGTGTCCCTGGGCCTGCCGGCGATGTTCCAGATGGGCGGGCTGCAACGCAGCGATCGCCCCCTGCGGGTGCCCTTGCTGCACGGTGATGTGATGGTCTGGGGCGGCGTCGACCGGCTGCGTTTCCACGGCGTGCTGCCGCTCAAGGAAGGCACGCACCCGGTGATGGGCGCGCAGCGCATCAATTTCACCCTGCGCAAGGCTGGCTGATACATCCTGGGGTACACTGCCTGGAAATCAACGAGCAGCGGCCATGTATGGCCAGGGACCTGTCTGACCCGTCATGCGTATCATTGAAAAGAACGGCGCACTGGTGCGCACGCTCACCCCCGCCGAACAGGTGCTGGTCGAAGGTTTCGTGCAAGGCAGCCTCGACGGCCACCGCTTGCTGCAGGCCAACCAGTGGTTGATGAAAGTGCGCGGCCAGGGCCAGTGGCTGGCCTGCGACTGCCGCACCGACGCTATGCCAGTGATGAACGTGACCCTCAACAGCAGCACCGGCACGCTGTTTTTGAAGAACAACCCGGGCACGGCAGACCATGCGCCCGCGTGCCCCTTCATCAAGGATGAACGCGAGCCGGGCAGCGCCAGCGAGCAGGATGAACCGCCCGCCGCCTGGCTGGCACCGGATGTGCCACTGCGGCTGATCGGCGAGTTCCGCCCCGCTGCCACCGGCCACGAGGGCACCGGCGCTGGCGGCGCCAGCACCCGTAAGGAGCAGCACCGCCTGCTGTCGCTGCTGGTGACCCTGATCGAGGCCTCGGGCCTGAACGTCTACGCCACGCACCTAAAAAAAGACCTGACCCGGCAATTCGCCGAATTGCGCGGCGTGGCCACCCGCTACCCGCTGATCGAGCGGGTGCCGGCCAGCAACTACCTGGAAACGCGCATCGACATTAAGCACATGATGATGCTCAAGGCGCGACTCAAGGACTCCACCGCGTTCGGCAACCAGCGTCGCTACGGGCTGTTGCTGGACTGCGTGGACGAGGTGCGCACGCGCAAGGTGTTCAACGGCCGCAGCGAAAACGGCTTCGACTTCCAGGGCTATCACTGGCTGTGGGGCGGCGCGCGCAGCAGCGGGCCACTGCTGGCGCTGGCGCTGTATTCACCGACCACGGCAGGCAGTCAGTACTACGAAATGATCCACGTGGCCACCGTGCCGGTGCTGTCCAAGGGGCACCTGTTCCCGGTGCTGCGCGAGGAAGAGCGCGAGCCGTTGAAAATGCTGGTGGGGCTGATCGACTGGATGGCCAGCAAGGGCGTCAACGTGGTGATGCGCCGGCCGGTGATTGGTGGCGACGTGATGGATGAGCTGGTGCTGAGCTCGGACCTGGACCGGGTGCTGTCGGTGTCGCTGATGAACCAACCGCTGGGGCCGGAGCCCAGCAGCGATACCTTCAAGCGCCTGGCCGATTTCAAGAGCCTGGACACCTTCCGCAAGTACGTGGCGGGTTTTTTCATGCGCGAGCGTGATTGAAGCAAACGGCCTTTGTAGCAACAACTGTCTTGTGGAGCTACACACTGTGGGAGCGGGCTCTGCCCGCGAACAGGACGCCATGGTGCTTCAGATGCTTCGCGGTGTTCTTTTCGCGGGTAGAACCCGCTCCCACAGGGTGCCCAGCACCCTAGAATGTCCCAGAGTGTACGCCGCGCCTCTGTAGCAGCTGCCGGAGGCTGCGTCACAAGCGGCGCGGTGTGTCAGCCAGTACGCGGCGTCCGTGACGCGGCCTGGCGGCCGCTGCTACAGGTTGTGCAACGCCCACACCCGGGCGATGTCGCGGGCGCGATCGCGCAGCAAGGGTGCTGCGTGACGGCAGGCGTGGTCCAGGGTCATGGGGCCACTGGTAACGGCAAAGGCCGCCGTGACGCCATGGGCGTACATCTGCTCGTAACCTTCACCCAGGGTGCCGGCGATCACCAGCACCGGCACGTTGTGCGCCTGCGCCACGCGGGCCACGCCAAAGGGCGTCTTGCCGCGCAGGGTCTGGGCGTCGAAGCGCCCTTCCCCGGTGATCACCAGATCGGCGCCGGCCACCGCCTTGTCCAGGCCGACAAGCTCGGCCACCACGTCTACGCCCGGACGGAAGGTGGCGCCCAGGAACGCCTTGGCCGCGAACCCCATGCCGCCAGCCGCACCGGCGCCCGGCGACTCGCTCAGGTCCTGGCCCAGCACCTGCGCGCTGTGCTCAGCGAAATGGCCCAAGGCGGCGTCCAGTTGCAACACTTGCTCGGGGCTTGCGCCCTTCTGTGGACCGAATACATGAGACGCCCCGTGCGGACCGCAAAGGGGATTGTCGACGTCAGCGGCGACCTCGAAGCGCACCTGGGCCAGACGCGGGTCCAGGCCGTCCACCGACAAGTGCGCCAGCTGGGCCAGCGCCAACCCACCCTTGGCCAGCGGCTGCTCATCCGCCCCCAGCACCTGCAGGCCCAGCGCCCGCAGCATGCCGGTGCCGGCATCGTTGGTGGCGCTGCCACCGATGGCCAGGATCACCCGCTGCGCACCCGCATCCAGCGCCGCCCCGATCAGCTCGCCGGTGCCGTAGGTGCTGCTGGTGCAGGCGTCACGCTGGTCCACCGGCACCAATTGCAGGCCGCTGGCCTCGGCCATTTCGATGATCGCCGTGGCGCTGTCGGCCAGCCAGCCCCAGCGCGCCTGCACGGGCGTGCCCAGCGGGCCTTCCACGCTCAGGCTGCGCAGTTCACCGTCGCAGGCGGCCAGGATGGCTTCCATGGTGCCCTCGCCGCCATCGGCCATGGGGCATTGCACCAAGTGTGCATCAGGCAGTGCCTGGGCCAGGCCTTCGGCGATGGCGGCGGCGACACCGGCAGCACTCAGGCTGTCCTTGAACGAGTCGGGGGCGATGACGATTTTCATGCAGGCTACTCCGGTTTCTTGTACCACCCATGCTGCCAGTTGCCCGCCGCGCCTGCGCCGGGCCCCTGCACAAGCGCGCCGATGGTTTTGTTGTTCATTTCGACAAAGGCTCGGGCAGCAGGTGCACGCCCAGGTAAAGCGTCAACATGCCCTCCAGGCGGTTGGGGTCGATGCCGCTCAGCTCGGCGATGCGCTCCATGCGGTAGCGCAGGCTGTTGCGGTGGATGCCCAGGGCGTCGGCGCAGGCCTGGCTTTGCCCATCGTGCTCGCACCAGGCGCGCAGGGTGGTCAGCAGTTGGCCGTTGCCGTCCTTGGCGATGACCTTGTGCAACGGCCCCAGCCACTCGTCCAGGCTGTCGTCACTGCGATGGCGCCACAGCATGGCCGGCAAGCGGTAGCGCGCCAGCGTCAGGCAGCGTACGCCCGGGACGATGTCGCGACCGTAGGCCAGCAGGTCACGCACCCAGCGGTAGCCACGGCGCAGGCCCGCCAGATCGTCCGCCGCCTCGCCCAGGGCTACGCGCTGCACCGGCCAGCCTTGCGCCTCCAGCTTGTCCAGCAGGCGTACTTCATCAAAGCTGCTGCCCGCCGGCCGGCACCACAACAGCGAACCCGCCGCCGGGCTGACACACCAGCTGTCCGGGTAACGCCCCTGCAGCCACGTCGCCAGCGCCTCGGTGCTTTGCCCCGCCTTGAGTTCGAACAGGCACGGGGTACGCGACAACTGTGGCTTGAGCCCCATCTGCCGTGCTTCATCAAGCAGACGCGGGGAATCATCGCTGCCCCCCAACAGCAGCGCCAACAGATCATCACTGCGCTGACGGCGCCAATGCTGCTCCACCTGCAGGCGGCGCTGGCCCAGCAGCATCTCGGCGGTCATGCGCACCAGCTCGGCGAAGGTGCGCAACTGCGAGGGCTCACCGGTCAGGCCGAGCACGCCGATCAGTCGGCCATCGAGCATCAACGGCAGGTTGACCCCCGGCTGCACGCCCTTCAGGCACTGCGCCGCCTGGGCATCGAGCTCCACCACCCGCCCATTGGCCAGCACCAGTTGGGCGCCTTCATGGCGGGTATTGATGCGCTCCGGCTCGCCACTGCCCAGGATCAGCCCCTGGCTGTCCATGACGTTGACGTTGCACGGCAGGATGGCCATCGCGCGGTCGACGATGTCTTGGGCAAGGTCATGATCGAGTTCAAACATAGGGTCACTCTTCCTGGTAAACGGGCCAATCGCGTCGGCCTTCTGTAGAGTCGCACAGCTTTGCGACTGCGTCGCTGTGCAAACGCACAAAGACAGCCTCTGCCCCGTCGCTGACACTCAAGCGTGGCTCAAGATAGCCGCAAATAACATAAAAAACAGAGAGATACCCATGTCTACAACCACCGCCCTTGACCACGGCACCCACGGCGTCAGGGACGCTGTGTACCGGCGCATCACCCTGCGGCTGATCCCCTTCATTTTCATCTGCTACCTGTTCAACTACCTGGACCGCGTCAACGTCGGCTTTGCCAAGTTGCAGATGCTCGACGCCCTGAAGTTCAGCGAAACCGTGTACGGCCTGGGCGCCGGCATCTTCTTCATCGGCTACGTGCTGTGCGGCCTGCCCAGCAACCTGGCGCTGACCCGCTTCGGCCCGCGGCGCTGGATCGCGCTGATGATGCTGGCCTGGGGCGGGTTGTCCACGTGCCTGCTGTTCGTCACCACGCCCATGGAGTTCTACACGCTGCGCCTGTTCACCGGCGCCGCCGAAGCCGGGTTCTTCCCCGGTATCGTGCTGTACCTCTCGCAGTGGTTCCCCGATGCCCGCCGTGGCCGCATCATGGCGCTGTTCATGTCCGCCATCCCGGTCTCGGGCCTGTTGGGCAGCCCGTTCTCCGGCTGGATTCTCAACCACTTCGCCGTAGGCCAGCAGGGCCTGGCTGCCTGGCAGTGGATGTTCCTGATCCAGGGCATCCCGACCATGGTGCTGGGTGCGCTGGCCTACTTCCTGCTCAGCGACAGCTTTGCCAAGGCCACCTGGCTGACGGCCGAGCAACGCGCCGTGGTCGAAGCGGACCTGGCCGACGATGCGCGCAACAAGCCTGCACACACCCACGAATCGATCGGTGCGGTATTCGCCACGCCGCTGATCTGGGTGCTGGGCTTCATCTACTTCTGCATCCAGAGCGGCGTGTACGCCATCAACTTCTGGCTGCCGTCGATCATCAAGAACCTGGGCTTCAGCGATGCGCTGGTGATTGGGTGGCTGAGCGCGATTCCGTACCTGCTGGCCGGAATCTTCATGCTGCTGGTGGGCCGCTCGGCGGACCTGCGCAACGAGCGTCGCTGGCACCTGGTGGTGCCGATGCTGATGGGCGCCATTGGCTTGGTGATCGCGGTCAACTTCGCTGCCACCCCGGCCATCGCCATCCTCGGTTTGAGCATCGCCACCATGGGCGCGCTGACGGGGCTGCCAATGTTCTGGCCCTTGCCTACGGCGTTTCTCAGCGCGGGCGTGGCGGCGGGTGGGCTGGCGATCATCAACTCGGTGGGGCAGATGGCCGGGTTCCTCAGCCCCTACATTGTCGGGTTCATCAAGGACCAGACCGGGTCGACCGATGCGGCGCTGTATGCGCTGGCGGGGCTGATCGTGGTGGGTAGCGCCGTGGCCTACAAAGTCGCCAGCAAACGCTGACCCCTGCAGCCTGGCAGCAGCGGCTACAGGTCACGTTTTAGGTGCGCCATGTGGCAGCGTGCAGTACCTTTGCTGAACACTACCGCAAAGGGATGTCACCGATGATCTACCGCGCACTGGGCCACAGTGGCCTGAAAGTCTCCGCCCTGACCCTGGGCAGCATGATGTTCGGTGAGCAGACGCCCACCGAAGAGGCCTTGCACATCATCGACAAGGCCTGGGACCAGGGCATCAACTTCATCGACACCGCTGACGTGTACAACGGCGGGCGCAGCGAGGAGATCGTCGGTGAGGCCATCGCCCGCAACCGCCAGGACTGGATTCTGGCCACCAAGGTGGGCTTCGGCCCCGCCGACGGCGTGCCCAACCGCAGCGGCCTGAGCCGCAAGCATATCTTCAACGGCGTGGAAGCCAGCCTGACCCGCCTGGGCACCGATTACATCGACCTGTACTACCTGCACCGCGATGACCTCAACACCCCGCTGGAAGTGACCGTCAGCGCCATCGGCGACCTGCTGCGCCAAGGCAAGATCCGGCATTGGGGCGTGTCCAACTTCCGTGGCTGGCGCCTGGCCGAAATCGTCAACGTGGCCCAGCGCCTGGGCGTGGACAAACCGGTGGCCAGCCAGCCGCTGTACAACATCGTCAACCGCCAGGTGGAAACCGAACAACTCACCGCGGCCGCCTACCACGGCCTGGGCGTGGTGCCCTTCAGCCCGCTGGCCCGTGGCGTGCTCAGCGGCAAGTACACCCCAGGCGCAGCCCCCGAGGCCGGCAGCCGGGCCGCGCGCCAGGACAAGCGCATTCTGGAAACCGAATGGCGCGACGAGTCCCTGCACATCGCCCGCCAGATTCAGGCGTACACGGCCGCCAAGGGCGTGGGCATCGTCGAGTTTGCCATCGCCTGGGTGTTGAACAATCAGGTGGTGAGTTCGGCCATTGTCGGCCCGCGCACAGAGGCGCAGTGGGATACCTACAGCGGCGCGCTGGAGGTGAAGATCACAGCGGAGGATGAAGCGTTCATCGATGGGCTGGTGACGCCGGGGCATCCGTCGACACCGGGGTACAACGACCCGGGGCATTTCGTCAGCGGCCGGGTGGTGTAAACCCCACCCTCTGTTGTGGGACCGGGCGAAGCTCGGGAAGCCGGCAGCGCGGTGGATCAGGTTATCCGCGTCGCCGGGTTCCCGAGCTTCGCCCGGTCCCACAGGGGGTTACTGCCAGGGCATCAGGCCTTGACGATCCAGCCGGCTGGCGCTTCGACGTCGCCGAACTGGATGCCGGTCAGCTCGTTGTAGAGCTTGACAGTCACCGGGCCCACGCTTTCCAGGCTGTGGAACACGTGCAGCTTGTCGTTGTGCTGGATGCCGCCAATCGGCGAGATCACGGCAGCGGTGCCACAGGCGCCGGCTTCCTTGAACTGGTCCAGCTGGTCGACGAACACGTCGCCTTCCACCACTTTCAGGCCCAGACGGGTTTCAGCCAATTCCATCAGCGACAGGCGGGTGATGCCTGGCAGTACCGAGGGCGATTTAGGCGTGACGAACTCGTTGTTCTCGGTGATGGCGAAGAAGTTGGCCGAGCCCACCTCTTCGATCTTGGAGTGGGTCAGCGGGTCCAGGTAGATGCAGTCGGCGAAGTTGTGCTTCTTGGCATCGGCGCCCGGCAGCAGGCTGGCAGCGTAGTTGCCACCCACCTTGGCGGCACCGGTGCCTTGTGGGGCGGCGCGGTCGTAGGTGGAGATGGAGAAGTTGTGCGGCTTGAGGCCACCCTTGAAGTAGGCGCCCACCGGCACGGCGAATACCGAGAAGATGAACTCGGGCGCGGTGCGCACGCCGATGTTGTCACCCACGCCGATCACGAACGGACGCAGGTACAGCGCGCCGCCGGTGCCGTAGGGCGGAATGAACTTCTCGTTGGCGCGCACCACCTGCTTGCAGGCCTCGATGAACATCTCGGTCGGCACGTGCGGCATCAGCAGGCGCGAGCAGCTGCGCTGCATGCGCGCGGCATTCTGGTCAGGGCGGAACAGGTTGATCGAACCGTCCTTGCAGCGGTAGGCCTTCAGGCCCTCGAAGCATTGCTGGCCGTAGTGAATCGCTGTCGAGCCTTCAGCGATGTGCAGGACATTGTCCTCGGTCAGCGTGCCTTCCTGCCAGGCGCCGTCGCGCCAGACCGACAGAAAGCGCAAATCTGTCTTGATGTAATCGAAACCCAGGTTGTCCCAATTTATGCCAGCGCCGCTCATGATGCCCTCTACAGATGATCGCAAGGATGCAATTCGTTGATCAGGCGACAAAGATACGGCGCCAGCTGGCCTGCGGCAAGCGCGTCTTGGCCGGTTGGCGCCCCTGGGGCTGCAATTAGCTGCGCGAAGGCTCTGCGCCGGACAATAGCTCTGCGGCCAGGCGTCGCAGTATCGGTTCGAATTCAGGCGTGGGCTGGCGCGGCAGCGGGTCAGGTTCGCCCTTGTCGATGGCCTGCCAGTAACGCCACGGCACCTTGGCACTGCCCAGTTCGTAGTCCATGCCGTCCCAGCTGTCTTCGCGGAAGCTGTAGAACGCCCAGTGCAGCTGCGCCTTGTCCAATACGGTCAGCACATCCTCCAGGTACTGGCGACAGCCGGGCAGTTGCCGCATGCAACCAAACTCCCCCACCACCAGGCGCGCTGGCGGCACCCCTGCCCGCTCGGCCCAGGCCAGGGGCTTGTGCAAATAATCGGCAACCCGCTGGGCACCCCAGGTTTGCGTCTGCCCGGCGAACGGCACCGGGCCTGGATAGCCATGGGGCTTGGCGCGCTTGATGTTGGGGGCGCTGGTGGCCTCGTAGGGTTCGTACATGTGCACGCTGTACAGCAGCCGCGAATCGCTCAGCGCGGTGGGCCAGTAGCTGAAGCTGTCGGCTGCGGCGTACCAGCCGGCGTCCAGCATGATGGGCGTGTGCGGGTCGACCTCGCGCACGGCGGCCACCAGGTGCTCGTACAGGGCTGGCAGGTCGCGGGGTGTGCCGCGGTGTTTGGCGTACCAGGCCTGCATGGCCTGGGCATCGGCGTGTTCGGGCAGGCCGCCGTGTTTTTCCGGGGCGGGTTCGTTGATCAGGTTGTAGGCCGCCACGGCGGGATGGTCCTTGAGGGCGCGGGCCAGGTCGCGCCAGTAACTGGCCGACTGGGTCCACCAGGCTTTGTCCTGCCAGAGGCGGTCGTCGAACTGGTCGTTGTTGTTCTGCGACCAGCGCATGCCGGGCAGGGACAGGGGCGTAATGACCACTTTCAGGCCGGCGGCGTGGGCGTGGTCGAGGTTTTGGATGAGGGTGCGCAGGTCGGTGTCGTCCAGGCCCTGGTAGTGGTCGGCGTTGCCTAGCAGGAAGTCGCGTTGGGCGGGTTGCCATTTGTCCCAGGACAGGCGCACCCAGGTGGCCCCGTAGTTGTTCAGGGCCTGGTAGTAGCTGGGGGTGGGGGGCAGGCGGTTGAAGCTGTTGCCGCCGTGGCGGGGGGTGTTCCAGAAGTCGATCAGGTTGGCGGCGGGTGCTGGCAGGGAGACGCAGGCCAGCAGGGCTGCGGTTAGGGTGATGTGCCTCACGGGGGGACCTCGATCAAAAGGGGCAAGGGGTGGCTGGTTTGGGGCGTGAGGTGCGAGAGCAGCGGTAGCGCCTGCTTTTGCCGAGGCTTTTGATTTTGCTTTTGCTTTTGCTTTTGCTTTTGATCTTGCTTTTGCTTTTGCTTTTGCTTTTGCTTTTGCTGTTGCTTTTGATCTTGATCTTGGCCCCGTTAAGCTCAGGCCCGACTGGAGGCGTTGCCCACGCGGCTGCCCGCAGGGCCCTTCGGCGCAGCCGAAGGAAACGGCAGCCCGCCCGCTTCTATAGCGGGTGCCGTTTAGCCGCGTGGGCGACGCCGGAAGGAGGGGACCCGAAGCGCAGCGTAGGGGCCGAGCTGGGGCGAGAATTTTTGGTTACTTTTTTTTCGACTGAAAAAAGTGACCCGGCGTAAGGCCGGAACCGCCGGTGGTCGCACCCGTAGCAATGGATATGCCCGCGAACGAAAAAGCGGGATCCGCAGATCGTGAACATATCCATTATCGAGGATGATGCTGAATCACCTTTCCGCCCTTACGGCGGGTCACTTTTTTCAGTCGAAAAAAAAGTAACCAAAAATTCTCAGCCCCGAGCCCGGTCCCTACGCTCCGCTCCGGGTCCCCTCCCTCCGACGTCGATCAAGCGGACGACGGCCCGGAATAGAAGCGCCTCCGGTTCCGTCTCCTTCAGCTACGCTGAAGGCCGCTTGATCGACGTCTCCGGTCGGCCCTGGGCTCTAACGGGGCATACAATCAAGATCAAAAGCCTCACGGAAGCAAAAGCGGTTTGTGGTGTACTTGAGCGCTGGGCAACTACAACGACACATCAAAAGCTTTGGGCGCCTCGACCTCACGCGGTGAAACAGCCCTGGAAAAACACCCCCAGCCTACCCCACTCCCCCACCCTATCCACCCCCCATCTTGTAACCCCATCCTTCAAGAACAATACGAATCCCGCTGCCCTTCAATCAACGTCAACGCCGCCCCCCACGCCATGTCAATGATCTGCTCCACCCCATCACTCTCAAACTGCCGCGCCGTATGCTCACACACCTGCGGCGACGGAAACACCAGCTTGCTCCCCCCCGCCAACGCCTGAACCTGCGCCTGACAAGCCCGCTCCAGAAAATGAATCTCGTGAAACGCCTCCGCCACGTTGCCGCCCCCCACCAGCAACCCATGGTTACGCAAAATCATCGCCCGATGCGGCCCAAGGTCGGCAATCAGGCGCTCGCGCTCGTCCAGCGACAAGGCAATGCCTTCATAGGTGTGATAGGCCAACTTGCCATAGAACTTCAACGCATGCTGACTGATGGGCAGCAGCCCCTGCTCCTGCGCCGACACCGCAATGCCCGCCGCCGTATGGGTATGGATCACGCACGCCAGGTCCGGCCGCGCCATGTGAATGGCCGAATGGATCACGAACCCCGCCGCATTCACCGGCACCTGGGCACAGGCCGGGTCAACGGCTTTGCCGTACTGGTCGATCAACACCAGGTCACTGGCGCGCATGTGATCGAACAGCACGCCGTAGCGATTAATCAAAAAATGATGCTCAGGCCCCGGCACCCGCAGCGTCAGGTGGGTGTCGATCAGGTCGGTCATGCGCAAATGGGCAATCAGGCGGTACAGCGCAGCCAGGTCGCAGCGGGCCTGCCATTCCACGTCGCTGAAGGTTGCGGGCTTGTTCATGGGCGGTTGCTCCTGGGTTATTTACCCAGAGCCTACCTTTGATTCGGGCTGCCGCCACAACCATTGATGTCGTAATTGGATAGCTATAGGCGCAGGCAAGCATGCACGCATTGGCGAGACACTCACAACTAGGCACTTTTTATTCATACAAAAAGTTTCGCACTATCACACTTCTGACTCAATCAACCCAAACAAACGCTTAACGCATTCGAATCAGCCCTATGCCGGAAGCATTTCATTCCGATTTTTTTACATCTTTTTCATCGCATTCCAACGGCCACCCTTTTAACGTCCGCACCCTGACACACAAGGGCGAATTGTAATATTCGCTTACTAACTTGTTTAATAAATTTTTATTTATCTAACCAGGAGCTTCAACATGGGCCAAGGCCTCAGCGGACAGGTTTCCACGGCAAGCGTTTCCTCGCGCCGCCCGGCATGGGTACGGACCGCGTTCGCCGCCGCTGCCGTGACAAGCATTGCCGCCATGATCATAAGCGCCTTCGACCTGTGGCCGCGCTCGCCCGCCGACCTGGGCAGCGGCAACAACGCTACCAGTGTCGGGCTGCTGCAACATTGGCAAGCCGGCGACCTGGTGGTGCTGGTGCGCCATGCCGAGCGCTGCGATCGCTCCAGCAACCCCTGCCTGGGCCCCGCCGACGGCATCACTCGACTGGGCAGCGAAACCGCCGTCACTGTGGGGCAGGCCTTGAAATCCTTGGGCATGGAGCACACCGACGTGCTCACCAGCCCCAGCACTCGCACCGCCCAGACCTCGCAATTCATGGTGGATCACAGCGTGCCGGCGCCCGCCTGGCTGGGCGAGTGCGACACTTCACTGTTGCAGGACGCCACCGCCCGCAAGGTACCCCAGCGCAATCTGGTCGCCGTGACCCACAGCGGTTGCATCGCTCATGTCGAGAAGCAGTTGGGCTACCCCCATGCCGCGGGCGCGCAGTACAGCAGCGCGCTGTTTCTGGCGCTGGACGAACATGGCAAGGCACGCATTGTCGGGGTCATGAACGTGAATGGCTGGGCCCATGCACTGAAAGAGCTGAACAAAGCCCCAACCCAGAGTAATTTGTAATACAACATTTCATGATGATGATCTACAAACTGCTTACTCTGCAATTGAACTCGTAAATAACACGGCAACAAGGGCGCGCACTTCCAATGCCCCCTGATACTTTCCTGGATCGTTGAAGATGGATATATCACTCCCTCACCTGCGGGTTACACACCCCCAGGCTGCCATTGCGCGCCATGCGTTTGTGATCATGTTCGCGGCGTTTGTGCTGGCGTACGTCCTGCCCCTGCCTTTTCATGGGTTGTGGATACCCGATGAAACCCGCTATGCCCAGATCAGCCAGGAAATGCTGCTGAGCGGGCACTGGGCTTCCCCCCACTTCATGGGGCTGCGCTATTTCGAAAAACCCGCCGGTGGCTACTGGTTCATCGCCCTGGGCCAGGCCATGTTCGGGCAGAACCTGTTTGGTGTGCGCATCGCCTCGGCCCTGGCGCTTGGCGTGAGCGGCGTGCTGGGCTACCTGATGGCTGGGCGCCTGTGGCAGGTGCCAGGCAAAAGCCTGGCCTGCGCGCTGGTGTACATGAGTTTTGGCCTGATTGCAGGTCAAGCCGGCTACGCCAACCTGGACCCGCTGTTTACCCTCTGGGTGAACCTGAGCCTGGTGGCCCTGTGGTATGCCCTGGGCTGCACCGGCAGACGGGGTCGGGCATTAGGCTGGGCGGCGGTGGGCCTGGCCTGTGCCATGGGCCTGATGACCAAGGGCTTCCTGGCATTGCTGCTGCCGGTATTGGTGGCGGTGCCGTACATGGCCTGGCAGCGTCGCCTGGGCGAATTGATCGGCTACGGGCTGATCGCGGTCGTGGTGGCTACCCTGCTGACCCTGCCCTGGGCGCTGGCCATCCACCAACAGGAACCTGATTTCTGGCGATTCTTCTTCTGGCACGAGCACGTGCAACGCTTCGCCGGCGCCAACGCCCAGCATGCCCGCCCCTTCTGGTTCTTCCTGCCGATCATCGTGGTCAGCAGCCTGCCCTGGGCGGTGTTGCTGCCCAAAGCGTTCGCCCAGGGCTGGAAGCAGCGAGGCACCCCAGGCATCGCTTTCCTGCTGCTGTGGTTCACTTTGCCCCTGGTGTTCTTCAGCCTGAGCCGCGGCAAGCTGCCGACCTACATCATGCCGTGCCTGCTGCCCCTGGCCTTGTTGATCGGCCATGCGCTGATCGACTGCGTGCAACAAGGCGCAGGCCGCTGGCTGCGGGCCAATGCGCTGTTCAACCTGATAGTGGGCAGCGTGGCCCTGGTGGTGCTGGCGGGCCTGCAGATCAAGCGCCCGCTGTACATCGATGAGCCGCTGCACCTGACGCTGATCACCCTGGCCCTGGGTACCTTCGTGCTGGCCAACGCCGTGGCGGCGGCGCGCCCGCTGCGCTGCTACCTGGCCCCGGCGCTGGCCATGCTGGTGCTGGTGGCCGCGTTGCCCGCCGCCGTGCCCAACAGTATCAGCGACAGCGAAACGCCCGACACCTTCACCGCCCAGCACCTGGATGCACTGCGCAAGGCCGACACCCTGGTCAGCAACGAACTGGGCGCTGCCTCCGGCATGGCCTGGCACACCGCGCGCCCTCACGTGGTGTTGTACAACGTGATCGGCGAGGCGCAATACGGGCTGGAGTACCCGGATGCCCAGGGCCGCGCACTGGACATGGACACGATCAACCCCTGGCTGGCCCGCCAGCGCGAACACGGCTCGGTGGCGATGCTGCTGCGGGTACGCTCCGACACCGAGAAGCGCGAACTGGCGATACTGCCTACCGACTACACGCGCTACGACCGGGGCGAGATGACCTTGCTGTTTTACCCGGCCAAACCGGCTGCGCCCGCCCCGTAGCCGCTGCCGTCAGGCTGCGCGGGCCACGAGCCTCGCTGAAGCTCTGCGGGGTTCACACTGGCCAGCGCAGCCTGACGGCAGCGGCTACCGAGTCCGGGGCTAGAAATACACCGTTGCCTTGACCGTATCGCTGTAGGTATCAGGCACCGGCACGGCCTGTACCGGCACCCGCCCGTACACCGTCAGCGACTGCGCCACCCCGCTGCCGGTACCGGTGGCCATGCTGGTGCTGGCCGTGCCATCCCCCCAGGGCGTGGCATAGGCATTGTCCGTGTACAGTTGGTAACTGACCTTGCCGCCGCTGGTGGCCCCCACCATCTGCCGGGCACCGACGCTGCCGGCCGTGGTCCCGCCGTCCAGCGCCACCTCATAAGCGTCGCCGTTGGTGCATTGCACGCTGATGGTGGCGGTGGAGGTCACAGCGGTCTTGAGCAAGGTGTTGCTGCCAAAACTCAGGGGCGTGGTGGTGATGTTGCAGTTGTTGACCACGGTGGCGGTGATCGCAAAGGGAAAGCGCACGGTCTGCGCGGTCATCGACGCGCAGGTGGGGGTGATCAGTTGATAGAACTGATAGTCCAGCCGGGTGTAGGCGCCGGTGAAGTTCTCGGTGTACACCGTGCTGCTGTTGCTCACCGTGGGCACCGTGGTCTGCCCGGCCGGCACCTTGCCGTAAATCGTGGCGCTGCTCGAGGCGCTGACGCTGACCAGCGCCAAGCTGCTGCTCAGGGTCATCGACAAGGGCGTGCTGGCGCTGCTGGTGGCCGTGTCCCCCAAGATGGTCGAGTAGGCCGAATCGGTGTACAGGTTGTAGTTGAGCAGGTTGCTGCCGTTGAGCAGGCTGCGCGGCGCCGAAGTGCTGGAGCCATCGCCGGTGCCCACGTTGGCGCACACCAGCACGTTGCGCAACAGCGTGGCGGCGTCCCAGGTGCAGGTCACCGTGATGGTTCCGGTAGCGGTGGTGGCGACGTTGGCGATCGGGCTGATGCTGCCAAAGGCAATCGTCGAGCCGCTGGCGGTGCAGCTGCTGGCCTGGGCCTGGGTACTCAGTGCGGCCAACAGCAACAGCAGCCCCAATAACAGCGTTTTCATGGCACACCCTCGGCAAGCGGCAGGCACTGCAGCGGCCCCAGGGTGGGCAGCGTGGTGCCGGTCGGCGGTTTGAATGGGAAGGTCACACGGCAATGCACGTGATCGCCATCGACCTGCAAATGATTGAGCGGCGCAAGCCCGGCCACAAATGTCAGGCCGTCATAGCCCACCACCGTGCTGGCCCCGCTTTCCACATGCCGCACCCGCAGGCCCGCCGGCAGCAGCACGCCCTTGCCGTCCTGGAGGATGATCGAGGCGGCCAGGTACGGCGTAATGCCGAACTTCACCAGCACCCCGGAACGCGACTGTGGCACCACGGCCCGGTCGGTGGCGGCGATCTGCACATTGGCGGGCAAGCCCAGGCTGTCGATGGACACCCGGTTGTTGCGGTAGGCATCCAGGTCCGGCACCAGAAAATGACCACTGCTGTCGGTGGTGCCGATCTCGCGGTTCTCGTGGATCACCGGGATGCCGGCCACGCCGTCGGTGGACACCAGCGCGAAACCGTCGCCGATGCGCCGCGCGGTGGCGACCGTGCCGTCCATCCATACCATCGCGCCGGTGGTGTCCACCGCCCACAAGGTGCTGCCGTCCACCTGTTGGGCGCTGGCGGTGACCTGCGCGTGGTTGCCCAGGTACTGCACCTGGGCCAGCTGATAATCGCTGCCCCCGCCGCCACTGCCCTGCGCCCCCCAGCCCCAGCCACCGGCGTAGTCCGGTGCCTGGGCGGCGCTGGTGGTGTAGCTGGCCTGCTTGTTCTGCAGGCTCACGCTGCTGCTGACCGAGGTGCGCTCGCCCAAGGCGTAGCTCAGGCTTACCGAAGCGCCACGCGAGGTGGGGGCGCGCACGTCCTGGTACAGGCTCAGGTTGATCGACAGGCGATGGGACAGGCTCAGTGAATGGCCCACGCTGACCAGATGGGAGGCGCCACTGCTCGGCACCTTGTAGCCCACGTAACTGAGCGACAGGCTCTGGTTGCTGGCCACGGGCAAGGTCAGGGTCACGCGGTCGCTGATACTGGGCACCGGGGAGCCGTCGCGGGCGGCCAGGTCGCCGTAGTTGCCCAGCGTACGCTGGGTCTGGGCCGACAGGCTGAAGCGCGGCGTGATGTATTGATACCCCAGCGCCCATTGCTGCCCGGCCATGCCGGCGCTGCTGGCCAGGGAGGCATTGACCACACCGCGTTGCCCCAGGCGATACAACGCGCCGACGCCGGCGTTGTACACCCCGCCGGTCACCTCGCCATGCCCCTCCACGGTCAAGGCATCGCTGAGGCCGTAGCGCACCGACGCACTACTCGCCGTGCGCGGCGAATAGTCGAATGAGGCCACGCTGTAGTCATGCCGCAGGTAGCCCAGTTCCAGCGAGTAACTGGACAGCCCCGGCGCCATCAACCGGGTGTCCACGTACAGCGGCACCGAGGTGGTCACCGAGCGCCCCAGGGCGTCGCGGCTGACCACCGTGGCCTCGCCAGCGCCGCTGATGCCCGGCACCATCTGGTCGATGATGTACGGCCCGCTGCTGACCGAACCGCTGTACTGCTGAATACCGTTGACGTACAGGCTGACCGCCGACGGCACCACCGCCGAGCCGCTGTAGGCGGGCAAGGGGAAAGTCACCAGGTCCGGGCGCAGGGCGAAGTCGCTCTTGTACTGCACGCCGCCCAGGCGCACGGAACGGGTCCAGTCCAGCGAGCCACTGATGGTGTCGCCCAGCGCCCAGGTGTTGAGGGTGTCGGGGTTCGAATGGCTCCAGTTGGTGTCGTAGCGCACATAGTGCTGTTGGGTGCTGGTCGGGTACGAATACGCGGTGCCGGTGTTGCTGAACACGCCATGGGGGTCGAACAGCCGCTCTTCGCTCCAGAAAGCCAGGCGGTTGCCGCTGTCGTCGTGGGAGGCGTAGGCGTCGTAGTTCAGCACCAGGCCGCGGCCCACGGCGCTGGGCGTGGCGCGCCCGGTGCGGGCCTGGTTGAGGCGCTGGGCCTTGCGCAGGTTGTCACTGACGCGCAGGTCCACCGTCTGCTGGGCGGCGTCGTAGTGCCAGGTCACGCCCGGCAGATCGTCCAGGCGCACTTGCTGGCGGGCCCCTACCCCCAGCGCGGCCAGGTCCAGGCCCAGGTCGTCAAGGGATTGCCCGTCGGTGCTCAGGCGCCCGCCGTCGTCCTGAAAGTGCGCCACCGTCTGGGTGGGCTCGCCGTTGAGGTCCACCTCCAGGTACAGGTCGCTGGCGGCCGCTGCCCGGCCCATCATCAGGCACACCAGCAGGGCGAGCGCACGGTAGCGCCGATCATCCAGGCTCACTCACCCTGTCTCAACCCTCGCCCGCCACCTTGAAGGTGGTGGGCTCGCCGTCCAGGTTGACCTTGATCAGCAAGGGGCCTTCGAGCCTTGCGGCGCCATTGGCGGGCAACGGCCATTGCCGTATGTGCCCGGCCAGGGCATAGCCCAGCAGGCCCTTGCTGACCTGCAGGGTCTTGCCGGCGGCGTCCTGCAAGGTCAGGGCGCCGACCTGGGTGTGGCGCTGGCCGTGATTGTCCAGGCGCAGCAGCCACTGGCCGTCCTGGCGCAACACCTGCCAGCTCAGGGCAGTCGCCGCAGACGTGGCCGGGGCAACGAACACCGGCACCGAGTAGCGCATGCGAATCGCCACGCCCACGTGCTTGTCGGTGCCCGGCGGCGGGATCTCGTCGATCAGCAGGCGGTAGCTCTGCTCCACCGCCGGGTTGCCGGGCTGCACCCGCACCAGGCGGATCAGTTGCTGGCCACGGCCGGCCAGTTGAATGATCGGCGGGCTGGCCACCACCTCGGGGCTGGGGCTGAGCACATCGCCCTGGGTGTCCTGGTCCCAGCGGAACACCCGCACCTGGCCGTACACCGGCGTGTCGCCGGGGTTGTTCAGGGCCAGGCCGGCGGCGTTCTGGCCCGGGGCGAAGTCGATCTTGACCGGCGATACCTGCAGGGTTGCCGCCTGCGCGCACGGCAGCGCCAACGAGGCCAGCAGCAGGCCCCACAACGTGTGGTGGAACGAGGTCATGCCCAGGTACTCCGTGGGTCAGAAGTAGACGGTGGCCGTGACGGTGGCGTTATAGGTGTCGGGGGTGGGGGTGGTCTGGGTGGGCACCTGGCCGTAGACGGTCAGGCTCTGGGCGCTGCCGGTACCGGTGCCGGCCACGGTGTCGGTGCCTTGGGTGTTGCCCCAGTTGGTGCTCAGCGCCGAATCCTGCATCAGCTTGAACGACACCGTGCTAGTGGTGTTGCCCGTGGCGGTACCGGCCATCAGCCGCGTGGTGGTGGTGGAACTGGTAACGGCGCCGGCGTTGAGGCCGATGTTGTACGGCGTGCTGTTGCTGCACGTGACCGACAGCGTGGTACTGCCGGTGACCGCCGTGCTCAGCAGCCCGGTGCTGCCAAAGGCCAGGGCATTGGCCGACACGGTGCAACTGGCGGTGATGGTCAATGACACCAGGAACGACGAGGTGGCCGTGCCATTGGAATAGGTTGCTGCCTGCCCTGGCAGCACGGTGACGCTCAACAGCAGTCCGATTGCAGCGGCCAATCCTTTCATGGAGCCTCCGGCGCGTGGTGTGTCTTCCCTTCACGGGAAAAACTATGCGCCTGCGGGGGGCGTGGGAGTATTTCGACTTTGTAGGGGATGGCGGGGTACGGCGATACACGATTTCAGAAACGGGGCAATGCAAAAGGTATCTGTAGAAACACCAAGCAGGCAACACTAGAGGCTTGACGAGCACACTAGGCTTGCAACTCGGTGCGTCAGGCCATGGTACGGTGCAACAAACTGTGGGAGCGGGTTCTACCCGCGAAGCGCCGCGCGGGCGGCGCACGGGCTCAAGATCGCCACAAGGCCCCAAGCCATGCACCTCGAAAGCACCCCGCCCCTTTCTGCTGTGGGACCGGGCGAAGCTCGGGAAAGGGTCAGCCTGACTATCGCGCCGTACCCTTCCCGAGCTTCGCCCGGTCCCACAGCCGTAGAGTGAAGCCGCTAGGTGCTAGTCGATGTTTTTCTGGTGCTCTTGAGATCGCGCGCCGCCCGCGCGGCGCTTCGCCGCCCCACGCGCAAGCCCGCTCCCACAGTTTGTTGCACCGTACCATGGCCTGTGCCAACCAGTTGTCAGCCCTGTGTGCCTGGCTTCAAAGGGAGGTGATGCCAGTGGGCGGCGCTATTTAAACCGCGCCAGCGCATCGCGCCGCTTGTCCAGGCTCGCCTGGCGCTTGGCAATATCCGCCGCCAACTCCGCCAACTTGTCCTCCCCACAGGCAATCGCCGCCGCAAGGCTGGGGTACAACTCATCCACATGGTAGTTGCGCCCCGACTCGGTGCGGTCGTAACCACTGGCCGCATAGCCCGGGCCAATCAGCTCGATTTGCAGGGGCTGGAAGCTGCGGGTCAGCAGCCAGGCGGTGTAGGGATAGATTCTTTCGCGCATTGCAGCGTTCCAGGGGCCAGAATGAACGGGTAGGATGCACAGCAACCTTCGCTATATAGCAAATGATATAGCGCTTGGCCTGCCCACCGCAAATTCCCCGTCCACTGGAGCCCGATGCACGCATGATCATCCGCCCCCACAACCCCTCCGCCCTGACGCTGCTGTTTTCCCTCAAGGGTTCGATCATCCCGGCCATCTGGCGCAAGGTGCTGTTCACGGTGCTGATCAGTTCGGCCGTGGTGGCCATCCACGGCACGCTGTTTCATTTCAAAGTGGTGCTCACGGCCACGCCCTTCACGTTGTGGGGCCTGACGCTGGCGATTTTCCTGGGGTTTCGCAACACGGTGGCCTACCAGCGCTTCTGGGAAGCGCGCACCTTGTGGGGGGAGTTGTTGATCGTCAGCCGCAACCTGACTCGCCAGACCCTGAGCCTGCTGCCCAACCTGGCGCCAGCCCAGCGTGCCACGCTGGGGCATGGCTTGACCGCCTTTGCCTATGTGCTCAAGCACACCCTGCGCCGCGAGGCCATGGCGCCCGAGAGCCTGGCCCGCCTTGACGAGCACGCCCGCCACACCGTGCTGGGGCACCAGAACCCGCCCAGCGCGTTGCTGGGCCTGCTGGGCAAGCGCTATCAGGACGCCGCGCGCCAGGCCGGCGCAGGCGAACAGGTGCAGGTGGCCATCGACCAGCAATTCACACGCCTGTCCTACGTGCTGGGCGGCTGCGAGCGCATCAAGAACACGCCCATCCCCTACCCGTACATTCTGCTGTTGCACCGCACCGTGCACATCTATTGCTTCCTGCTGCCGTTCTGCCTGATCGACAGCATCGGCTGGTTCACCCCAGTGGCGGTGTGCATCCTGGCCTACACCTTCTTCGGCCTGGACGCCCTGGGTGACCAGATCGCCGACCCGTTCGACCTGCAGCCCAACGACCTGCCCCTCAATGCCATGTGCCGCGGCATCGAGATTGCCGTGCAGGAGTTGCTGGATGAACCGGCGGCGCAGCCCGAGGAGCCGGTGGACGGCGTGCTGATGTGATCAGTCGGCCACGCCCAGGATGATGTGCGAGGCCTTGATCAAAGGCGTGGCAGCCCCCAGCGCTACACCAGCAGGTCTTCGTAAAACGCGCCGTACGGCAGCGTGGGGTGGGCGATCTGGATTTCCAGAATCCACAGCCCCGCGCCGGGCGCCTGCTCGAAGTCGCCCAGGTCGCCGCCGCGGTAAATGGCGTGGGGGAAGTCGCTGACGCGGTGGCCCTTGATGTTCAGGTTCAATACCCAGCCCATGTCACGGGCTTGTGCCTCGGCATATTGGTACAGCGCAAGGCCATTGACCTTCTCGCTGCGCCAGAAGGCTTCCACGCGATCGAATAGGGTTTTGGCCGCCGCCGCGCAGGCCACCTGCTGCGGGTCGTTGCCGGTGGTGAAGGTGGCGCCGGCATCACCCTCGTGGCCCTGCCACACAGCGCCCATGTCGATGAAGTAGATATCGTGCTCGCCCAGTTGCGGATCGCCCTCGGAGCGCTCCTTGAAAGTCTTCAGGGTGTTGGCGCCGAAGCGCACCAGCAGCGGGTGCCAGATGCGCTGCATGTCCAGCTCGGCCAGCACCTGCTTGCCCAGCTCGCGGGCCTGGGATTCGAGCATGCCGGGCACAATGCGCTGGGACAGGCGCTCGATGGCCTGCCAGGTCATGGCCTGGGCGTATTGCATGGAGGACAGGTTATAGGATGGGCCGACGGCCTCTTTGGAGAATGCATTCATCACGGTGATTTCCTTTATCGTTCCGGTGTCGCTATATGGCTCACTATATAGCGTGAAAGCTCGTCCCGAATATCACAAATTGTTTAACTGTCCGTGAGGATTCCACGAGCGCAGGCTGCCTACCATTGCGTAGCCGCTGCCGCCAGGCTGCGCTGGCCGGGGTGAACCCTGAAGATCCCCAGTGGCGCACAGGGCCAGCGCCGCCTGGCGGCAGCGGCTACATCGCCATTCAAGAAAGGACACATCCATGCTGCTGCTACTGATCGTCTACCTGGGGGGTGTGCTGACCATCGTCAGCCCCTGCATCCTGCCCGTGCTGCCTTTCGTCTTCGCCCGCACCGGCCAGCCCTTCGTCAAAAGCGGCCTGCCGCTGCTGGCCGGCATGGCCGTGACCTTCGCGCTGGTGGCCTCGCTGGCCGCGGTAGGCGGTGCCTGGGTGGTGCAGTTGAACCAGTATGGACGCTGGCTGGCCCTGGTGTTCGTGGCCTTGTTTGGCTTGACCCTGCTGCTGCCGCAACTGGCCGAGCGCCTGACCCGGCCGCTGGTGGCCGCGGGCAGCCGCCTGTCCGAGGCGGCGGGCACCGACAGCCAGCCGCGCCCCGGCGCCTCGTTCCTGATCGGCGTGGCCACCGGCCTGCTGTGGGCGCCCTGCGCCGGCCCCATCCTGGGCCTGGTGCTGACCGGCGCGGCCCTGCAGGGTGCCAGCGTGGGCACCACACTGTTGCTGCTGGCCTACGCCGCCGGCGCCGCTACTTCGCTGGCCGCCGCGTTGCTGGTGGGCGGCAAGCTATTCGCCGCCATGAAACGTGCGCTGGGCGTGGGCGAGTGGATTCGCCGGGGCCTGGGTGCCTTGATGCTGGCCGGCGTGGCCGCCATCGCCCTGGGCCTGGACACCGGCGTGCTGGCGCAGCTGTCCACGGCCTCCACGGGCGGCCTGGAGCAGCACCTGGTGGACCGCGTGCTGGGCGAAAAGAATCGTCCCAACCAAGCCTCGGCGATGAAAGTAGGCGATAACCAGCCCCTGCCCGTGGAAGGCGACCTGCCGTCCCTGAACGGCGCCGTGCAGTGGCTCAACTCCCCGCCGCTGACCGCCGAGGCCCTGAAAGGCAAGGTCGTGCTAGTGGATTTCTGGACCTACTCGTGCATCAACTGCCTGCGCACCCAGCCCTACCTCAAGGCCTGGGCCGCCAAATACCATGACCAGGGCCTGGTGGTGATCGGCGTGCACGCCCCCGAGTTTGCTTTTGAACGCGACGTGGGCAACGTCACCGCCGCCATGAAAAAGCTGGGCATCACCTACCCTGTGGCCATCGACAATAATTACACGATCTGGCGCGCCTTCGACAACGAATACTGGCCGGCCCACTACTTCGTCGACGCCCAGGGCAAGATCCGTTTCCACCATTTCGGCGAGGGCGAGTACGAACAGTCCGAACGCGTCATTCAGCAACTGCTGCGCGAGGCCGGGCAGCATCAGGTCAGCAACGACCTGGTCGACATCAACGCACAGGGCGTGCAGCAAGCTGCCGACAACAGCGACATGCGCTCGCCGGAAACCTACGTGGGCTACCGCCGCTCGGAAAACTTTGCCTCCACCCCGGCGCTGAACCCCGACCACGCCGCCCGTTACCAGTTGCCGTCAACGCCGCAGTTAAACCAGTGGGGCGTGGAAGGCCAATGGAACATCGGCCCTGAGCAGGCCACCCTGAACCAGGCCAACGGCCGCATCGCCTACCGCTTCCAGGCCCGCGACCTGCATCTGGTGCTAGGCCCTGGCGCCGACGGCAAGCCAGTGCGTTTCAAGGTGATGATCGACGGCAAGGCCCCAGGCGACGCCCACGGCACCGACGTGGCGCCGGACGGCAGCGGCCAGGTGACCGAGCAGCGCTTGTACCAGCTGGTGCGGCAGTCGGGGGATATTGCTGAACATACCTTCAGCATTGAGTTTCTGGATTCGGGGGTGGCGGCGTACGCGTTTACCTTCGGATGAAGACCTGAAGCCATGCCACCAAGGCGGACCAGGTGATCCCACAGACATAACTGGCCCGAAACAGACTGTGGGAGCGGGTTCTACCCGCGAAGCGCCGCGCGGGCGGCGCTCGATCTCATGACCGCCACACCTCCCAAGACATGCGCTTGGAGGCCCTAACGCAATCCCGTAGCCGCTGCCGCAGGCTGCGCTGGCCCTCATGAACCCTCAGGATCTCCAGCGAGGGACAGGGCCAGCGCAGCCTGGCGGCAGCGGCTACAGGGCTGGTGGCGTCTGCAAGAGGTGCATGTCTTGGGGGATGTGGCGTTCATGAGACCGCGCGCCGCCCGCGCGGCGCTTCCCGAGCTTTGCTCGGTCCCACATCTGTTTCGGGCCAGTTATGTCTGTGAGATTGCCTCGTCCGCCTTGTTTACCAGGCATCAGACCTTGGCGCCTGCCATCAATCACCCCCGTCAATAGTCACTATGCCCCCGCTTGGTTTCTCCTGCGCGCCGGCCAGTCGTAAAGTTGGCTCCATGTTCTCCCCTACCCCCTCTGGAGCTTAACCATGAAACCTGTACTGACTTTCAGCCTCGCCTTATCCCTGCTGGCCAGCGGCACTGTCTTTGCCACCCCGCAGACCGTCACCAGCCACCCCCAGGCCACCGTGGCCCAGGACGGCGCCGAACACGCCCGGGACCGCAACCTGCGCATGGCCGAGAACGGCAGCGAACACGTGCTGCCCCACCAGCACGATGACCACCAGGCGCCCCTCTACGTCGCTGAAGTGCGCAAGGAATTCGGTTCGCAATATCAGCGTTACTAAGATGCAGGCCACCGCGAAAGCCCGGTTCATTGAACCGGGCTTTTTCATTTCTGGCCCATACTGCTGATACCCCCTGCACGAGGTATCCGCCATGCAACGCTGCGACGTACTGATCGTCGGCGCCGGGCCCACCGGGCTGGTGCTGGCCCTGTGGCTGACCGCCCAGGGCATCCAGGTGCGCATCATCGACCAGGCCCTGGAGCCGGGCACCACCTCCCGCGCGCTGGCCGTGCAGGCGCGTACGCTGGAGCTGTACCAGCAACTGGACCTGGCCCAGGCCGTGCTCGACCGCGGCCATACCGTGGCGGCCATCAATCTGTGGGTCAAGGGGGATGCGGTGGCGCACCTGCCGTTTGCCCATATCGGTGAAGGCCTGACGCGCTACAGCTTTCTCGAGATATTCCCCCAGGATGAGCATGAGCGCCTGTTGATCGACCGGCTACAGGCCCAAGGCATCAGCGTGGAGCGAGGGGTCAGCCTGCGCGGCCTGGTCGATCAGGGTGACCAGGTGCTGGCGCAACTGCAACATCGCGACGGCCACATGGAATCCTGCGCGGCGCGCTACCTGGCTGGCTGCGACGGCGCCCGCTCCACCGTGCGCAATGCCTTGGGCACGGGGTTCCCCGGGGGCACGTACCAGCAGGTGTTCTACGTGGCAGACGTGTTGGGCCAGGGCCCGACGTTCAACGGTGAACTGCACGTGGACCTGGACGAAGCGGACTTCCTGGCCGTGTTCCCCCTGGCCGGCAGTGGCCGTGCGCGACTGATCGGCACCGTACGCGATGAACGCGCGGCGCGCGCCGACAACCTGCAGTTCGAGGACATCAGCCGCCGTGCCATCGATCACCTGAAAGTGCAGGTGGATCAGCTCAACTGGTTTTCCACCTACCACGTGCACCACCGCGTCACCGAACAGTTCCGCCAGGGCCGCGCTTTCCTGCTCGGCGATGCCGCGCACATCCACAGCCCGGCCGGTGGCCAGGGGATGAACACCGGCATCGGCGACGCCATCAACCTGGCCTGGAAACTGGCCAGCGTGCTCAAGGGCCAGGCCGACGAAAGCTTGCTGGACAGCTATGAGCAGGAGCGCATCGCCTTTGCCCGCCAACTGGTGGCCACCACTGATCGCGTGTTCACCTTCGCCACGGCCCAGGGCCCCATGGCCGACCTGCTGCGCACACGCCTGGCGCCGCTGCTGATCCCCCGGGCGCTGGCGTTGGGGCCGGTGCGCGAATGGCTGTTCCGCACCGTCTCGCAACTGACCCTGAACTACCGGCAAAGCGCGCTGAGCGACGGCGTGGCCGGGCATGTGCATGGTGGGGATCGACTGCCGTGGGTGGCGGTGGAGGGGCGCGACAACTTTGCCCCGCTGAACACCATCGAGTGGCAGGTGCATGTGTATGGCGAGGCCGAGGAAAGCGTGCGCGCGGTATGCGAGGCCGAGGGGCTCAGGCTGCATGTGTTTGCCTGGCAGGCCGCGTATGGGCAGGCGGGGTTGGCGCGTGATGCGGTGTATGTGGTGAGGCCTGATGGGTATGTGGCGTTGGCGGCGGGTGATCATCAGGCGGTTACTTTGACCGACTACCTGGCGCGCAGTCCGCGTCGGGGGGTGGGGTTGTAGGGGGTGATGGGGGCTTTGGAGGTGTTCGATTGGGGCTTTCTGCGCTCTTAAGATCGAGCGCCGCCCGCGCGGCGCTTCGCGGGCAGAGCCCGCTCCCACGTTTGTTTCGGGCCAGTTATGCCTGCAAGATCGCATCGACCGCTTTGTTTGCACCATCATGAATCTGCAGTGAACACACCAGGCGGACCTGGAGATGGCACAGACATGATTGGCCCGAAACAGACTGTGGGAGCGGGCTCTGCCCGCGAAGCGCCGCGCGGGCGGCGCTCGATCTCAAGAACGCCACAAACCTCAAGACATGCACCCCAAAGCCCCCAAGCCTCAAAACCTCAAAACCTCAAAGCCTAAACCGCGACACCAATCCATCCAACCCCTCAGCCAACTGCGCCAACTCCCGCGTCGCCTCCCGCGACTGCTGCGCCCCTTCGGCCGCACGGCTGGCGAAGTCGCGGATGTTGATCAGGTTGCTGTCCACCTCACGGGCCACCTGGGCCTGTTCTTCGGTGGCGCTGGCGATCACCAGGTTGCGCTCCATGATCTGCTCCATGGCTTGAGTAATGCCTTGCAGCGCCTGGGCCGCGCCGTCGGCGATGCCCAGGGTGGCGTCGGCGCGCTGGGCGCTGGTGTGCATGGCCTGCAGGGCCAGGTCGGAGCCGCTGCGCATGCCCTGCACCATGGTTTCGATTTCCAGGGTCGACTGCTGGGTGCGATGGGCCAGGGCCCGCACTTCATCGGCCACCACCGCAAAGCCACGCCCCGACTCCCCGGCGCGCGCTGCCTCGATGGCCGCGTTGAGCGCCAGCAGGTTGGTCTGCCCGGCGATGGCGCCGATCACGTCCAGCACCGTGCCGATCGCCTGGGAGCGCTCGGCCAGGGCGCTGACCTGACTGGCCGTGGCCTGCAAATCGGTGCGCAACTGCTCGATGCTGGCGCGGGTGTCGGCAACCTTACCCTGCCCCTGGCGCGCCACATCGTTGCAATCGCGGGTCGAGTCGGACGTGGACACCGCGTGGCTGGCCACCTCGTCCACCGCCGCGCTCAGCTCGGTGACCGCCGTGGCGGCCATGTTCACTTCTTCGCTCTGCCGATGCATGCCATCGCTACCCGCCTCCGACGCCTGGCGCAAGCCCAGCAGCGATGACGACAACGCGCGCGAGCTGGTGGAGATCTCGCTCAAGGTCTGACGCAACTGCTGTTGCATGGCCGCCAGGGCAGTCAACAGGCGCCCCGCTTCGTCATTGCCATCGGCCTTGATCGGCTGGCTGAGGTCGCCACCGGCAATGCGCTCGGCCGCCCCCAGCGCGGCCATCAGTGGACTGACAATGCTGCGCGTCAGCACCAGCGCCAGGATGATGGTGGCCAGCGCCGCCAGGCCGATAAACACCAGAATCACCGTACGCGAGCGGCTGTATTGCTCGGCCGAACCCTGGGTTTCATGGCTGATGCCCGCGCTGTAGTAGTCCGCCAGCTCGTTGAGCTGGCTGCCGGAGTCATCCACCAGCGGCTTCATGTCCACCAGCAACAGCTTGAGCAACGCCGCCTTGTCCGCCTGCCCCGCCAGCACGAACGAGCGTTGCAACGCCTCGTTGTAACCCTTGAGCGACTGGTCAAAGCGGCTGACGATCTCCTGCTCCTTGGGCGTGTCCACCCGTGGCCGGTAGGCATCGAGCCTGGCCTGCAGGTCCTTGAGCCGCGTGTCCATCTGGCTGCGATAGCTGTTGATGCTGGCCGGGTCGGTGTCCAAGGCCATGCGCAGGGAAATGGTGCGGATACGCAGCATGATTTCTCGGATATCACTCACCGCCCGCAGGCTGGGCACCCAGTCATTCTCGGTGGCCACCTGGCCCTGGCGGATGTTGGCCATCTGCGCCAAGGCGAAGAAGCCCAGCAGCGCCACCAGCGCCGCAATCAGGGAAAAGCCGGTCAAGGCTCGTGGGGCAACACCGATGTTTCTTATTAGCATGAACGTGTCCCGAGGCAGGTAAGTGATAGCCATTGGCCCAATCCTGCCTAGTTATCGTACCTCGGTGATGTTTCTGTAGCCGTTGATTGAAATAATTGTCCGACAGGATGGCAGTGGCTCCCCAGCACAGGAGATTGCACAACGACCACCCTAGTTGTACGATGTCCGTCAACATCAAGCCGTTAGTGCTTTCTCAGAACAATCTGAAGAACCAGGAGATCACGATGTCCACCCTTCTCGGCCACAACTTCATTGCCGGCGCCCGCAGCGCGCAGGGCACCAAGCGCCTGCACAGCCTGGACGCCAGCACCGGCGAGGCCCTGCCATTCGAATTCATTCAGGCCACCGAGGCCGAAGTCGACGCCGCCTGCCGCGCCGCCGAAAGCGCCTTTGGCGAATTCCGCCACCTCAGCCCTGCCCGCCGCGCCGAATTCCTCGACGCCATCGCCGACGAAATCGACGCCCTGGGCGATGACTTCGTGGCCATCGTCTGCCGCGAAACGGCCCTGCCTGCCGGCCGCATCCAGGGCGAGCGTGGCCGCACCAGCGGCCAGATGCGCCTGTTCGCCAAAGTGCTGCGCCGCGGTGACTTCCTGGGTGCGCGCATCGACCTGGCCCTGCCCGACCGCAAGCCGCTGCCGCGTGTGGACCTGCGTCAATACCGCGTAGGCGTGGGCGCCGTGGCCGTGTTCGGCGCCAGCAACTTCCCGCTGGCCTTCTCCACTGCCGGCGGTGACACCGCGGCGGCCCTGGCGGCAGGCTGCCCCGTTGTCTTCAAGGCCCACAGCGGCCACATGGCCACCGCTGACCAGGTCGGCTGCGCCATCATTCGCGCCGCCGAAAAAACCGGCATGCCCAAGGGCGTGTTCAACATGATCTTCGGCGGTGGCGTGGGCGAGTGGCTGGTCAAGCACCCGGCCATCCAGGCCGTGGGCTTCACCGGTTCGCTGAGCGGCGGCAACGCCCTGTGCAAGATGGCCGCAGAGCGTGCGCAACCGATCCCGGTATTCGCCGAGATGTCGAGCATCAACCCGGTGGTGCTGCTGCCGCAGGCACTGGCCAGCCGTGGCGAATCGGTCGCCAAGGACCTGGCCGCATCGGTGGTCATGGGCTGCGGCCAGTTCTGCACCAACCCGGGCCTGGTGATCGGCGTCAGCTCGCCGGCCTTCACCGCCTTCCAGGCCTTGCTGCAAGAGCAGATGGCTGCCCAGGCACCGCAAACCATGCTCAACGCCGGTGGGCTGCGCAGCTACAGCCAGGGTCTTGAGCACCTGCTGGCCCACCCGGGTGTCACCCACCTGGCCGGCGACGCGCAGTCGGGCAACCAGGCGCGCCCGCAGCTGTTCAAGGCTGACGTGTCGCTGTTGCTGGAAGGTGACGAGCTGCTGCAGGAAGAAGTGTTCGGCCCGGCGACCATCGTCATCGAAGCCAAGGACGATGCCCAGCTGAAAGCGGCCTTGCAGGGCCTGCGCGGCCAACTGACCGCCACCCTGATCGGCGAGTCCGACGACCTGGTTGCCTACCAGTGGCTGGTGCCGCTGCTGGAGCAGAAAGTCGGCCGCATCCTGGTCAACGGCTACCCGACCGGCGTGGAAGTGTGCGAAGCCATGGTGCATGGCGGCCCGTACCCGGCCACCTCCGACTCGCGCGGCACCTCGGTGGGCACCCTGGCCATCGACCGCTTCCTGCGGCCGGTGTGCTACCAGAACTACCCTGAAGCGCTGCTGCCTGAGGCCCTGCGCAACAGCAACCCGCTGGGGCTCAAGCGTCTGGTCAATGGTGAGTGGAGTGATGCGGCGCTGTAATCGCACACACCCGTAGCCGCTGCCGCCAGGCTGCGCTGGCCCTTGCGTACACTGTAAATCTTCAGCGTACATCAGGGCCAGCGCAGCCTACGGCAGCGGCTATGTATGGACTCGCCCCTCCTGTCTACCCGCTTTTGAAAAACTGCCGCCCGTTGCATCTATGTATTAGGCCTATTCAAGGAAGCCGCTTTGGGCCTCTGGCCGACATTGGAAGAGCTCGTGGTATGCCGATTACAGTCAGGCCTCGAAGGCCGCTAGCCGCTTAGGCATCAATCCACGCCGATCCTATCTGGGGTCAATGTTTTTCAGCACAGGGTTGGACAGTCGTTACCTCGGTGGCAGAACTCGGTGGATCAGTGGCTCATCATCGCTGGCTGGCCGCTGCCATGCTGTCGACGATAAGTCTGGTCATTCTGTAGAAGCCTCCAGACGATACGCAGGTTGCGATTGGCCAGCCGGACCGCAGCCTGTTTGCGGCCCAGGCGGCTCATCCAGCGCAGTAATCGGCGGTCGTCGGGTTGCTCCGAATCGGATCGCAGCTGTTGCAGCACCGCGTGCGCGCCCTGGATCATCAGGCTGCGCAGATATGAATCGCCTCGCTTGCTCATACCGCCCAGGCGAACTTTATTCCCGCTGCTGTGTTGGTCGGGAACCAGGCCAAAGTAGGCCGCGAACTTGCGTGCATTGGGGAACCGTTCGGGCTGGGTTTCCTTGGCTACCAACGCCGTGGCGGTCACCGGACCGATACCGCGCACGCTCATCAGCCGCTTGGCCGTGCTGTCGGCATTTGCCGCTGCTTCCAGACGGCCCGTCAACACCGCAATGCGCTCGCCCAAAAAGCGCCATTCCGCCAGCAGTTCATCGATCAACTCGCGCAACATGGCTGGCACTGGTTGAGTGGCATCCTCCAATACTCGTGGAATTCTCTGGCTGATGGCGACATCACCTTGAGCCAGGACCACGCCGTGCTCAAGCAGCAGGCCGCGCATCTGATTACTCAATGCCGTGCGGCGGCGCACATAGCCCTGGCGAGCACGATGCAATGCCTGCATAGCAAGCGCCGCAACGCTCTTGATCGGTACTGCGCAGATTTTCTCATCACGACCGGCCCGCAAAATCGCCAACGCATCGTTACGATCGTTTTTAGGCCCTGTGCGGTGTGTCGTCACCAACTTGGCCGGCAAAATCCGAGCCTCGACGCCCTGTTCCTGCAGCTGGCGCGCCCAGGCTTGCGCACCTGGCCCCGTCTCCATCAAGACTATGACGTGGGGTGCCAGTTGTTGAAGGAACTCGTAGAACGCTTCGCGCGACTTGAAGCGCTGTTCATAGTGCACGTGGCCTAGAGCGTCTTCGCCGGCAACCTGGAAGACATGTTTGGCCAGATCGACCGCCACGGTCGTGCAGACCGACAAATTGGCGGAAGACAGGGATTGATCAATCGAAGTATGCTTTTTCATGGACTCGCCCTCGCTGTCGTTGGCTGTTTAGACTGCCACCGTGGCGCATTGACGCCTCGGCTTGGGCGAGTCCATCTAATTACAGGGTCAGCAGGGCTATCGAGGTTTGGTAAGCCAACGCCAACCGCTCCACACTGCCCAACGCCCCATAGGGCATCTCCACACTGACCTGCACATCCCTGGGCAACGCCGCCAGCAATTCCCCCAGCGGCAACTGCCCTTGCCCCGGCGGCAACCGCCCTTCCCGCGCTTCGCTGATAATCAATTCCTCAGGCGGCGCCAACAGCGGCGCATCGCACAGCTGCACCGCCCGCAACCAGCGCGGCTCGATATCCGCCAGCATCGCTACCGTTCCGCCGCTGCGAAACAGGTGCAGCGCATCCAGCAGAATCCCGCCATTGCCCTGCCCCGCGCCCTCGACAATCTGCCGCGCCTGCGCCAGGTTGCCCACCGCCCGCCAGCGCATGAACTCCAGGTCCACCCGCAAGCCAAAATCCACGGCCAGTTCGCACAGGTGCGCGTAGTGATCGGTCAGCCGCGAGAACTGCGTATCGTCACCCGACACCGTCAGGCTGCTGGCCCCCAGGTCGGCGCCGGCTTCGAGCAACGGCACCAGCGCGTCGATGTGCACCTGCGGCGTCAGCTCGACAAACTCGATGTCGCTGACGCCCATGCCTTCGCCGTCCAGCAGCGCTTTCAAATTCCGACGCGCCACGGCGTCCAGCGGGTAGCACACGCCGCCCGCCATGGCCGGGTGCAAGCGCAAGCCCACCGCAGAAAAACCAGCCCCCGCGGCCTGGCGAACCAGGTCGGCGGGGGCCAGTTGCAGCGCGGTCAGGTGAGCCACGCCAAGGGCCATCAGTAGGTAGCCCTGCCACCGCTGAGGTCGAACACAAAGCCGGTGGTAAAGCTGCACTCGGGGCCGGCGATCCAGGTCACCATGTTGGCGATTTCCTCGATCTGCAGGAACCGCCCCATGGGGATCTTGGCCTTGCTGGCCGTGATGTGTTCCTGGGTCATTTCCGCCATCAGGCCGGTTTCCACCATGGCCGGGGCGATGCAGTTAAGCAGCACGCCATCCTGGGCCAGTTCCTTGGCCGCCGACTTGGTGAAGGCGATCACGCCCGCCTTGGCCGCCGAGTACGCCGAGATGTACTGCACGCCGTCCTTGCCGGCCATGGAGGCGACGTTGACGATGCGCCCGTACTTGCGCTCACGCATGTGCGGGATGGCGGTGCGGCAGCAATAGAACACGCCGGTCAGGTCGATGGCGAGCACCTGGTCCCAGGCGTCCACCGGGTAGTTCCAGGATTCCACCACCGGGCCGTTGATGCCGGCATTGTTGACCAGGATGTCGACACGACCCAGTTGCGCCACCACCTCGGCGAAGGCGGCTTCCACCGATTCCAGCGAGGCGACGTTCACCGACTGGCGCAGGGCCGGGGTGAAGCCGTTGGCGCTGGTGTCCCAGTGGTCGACGTTGAGGTCCCAGATGACGATGTTGGCACCCGCCTGGCGCAGGCGCTTGGCGATGCCCAGGCCGATGCCGCGCATGCCGCCGGTGATGATGGCCGTCTGGCCTTCCAGGTGTTGACTCATGTGAAGCTCCTTTCAAAGGTTCGGGATATCGGGCAGACGCTTGAGGTCTTGCACCATGAACAGGTAGCAGGCGGCGCCGAACAGCGTCACCAGCGAAATAAAGCCCAGCGCCCAGACGAACGAGCCGGTCATCGTCACGATGATGCCGATCACCAGCGGGATGACGATGCCGGCGGCGTTGGCGAACAGGTTGAACAGGCCGCCGCTCAAGCCGATCAGGCCCTTAGGGGCGATGTCGGAGACGATCATCCAGGCCAGCGACGACATGCCCTGGGCGAAATAGGCCACGCACAGAATGCCGATCACCAGCGCGTCGGAGTCCACGTAGTTGGCCAGCACGATCACCGAGGCGCACAGCAGGCCGGTGATCACTGGCAGCTTGCGCGCCACGTTCAGCGAAATGCCGCGGCGCAGCATGGCGTCCGACAACCAACCGCCGAACAGGGTGCCGGCCGAGGCGGCAATGAACGGCAACACCGCCACCCAGCCCACTTTCAGCCAGGGCATGTGGCGCTCGGTGACCAGGTAGGTGGGGAACCAGGTGAGGAAAAACACGTTGGTGGAGTTGCAGGCAAACTGGCCCAGGCAAATGCCCAGCATGTTGCGTTGCTTGAGCAGCGCCGGAATCTGCGACCAGGCAAAGCGCGTGGCTTTCTGACTGCCGTCCACCACGCCGCCGCCCTCGGCGATGTAATCCAGTTCGGCCTGGTTGGCCTGGGTCGACTCATGCGGCTCGTGGAATTTGCGCCACCACACCAGCCCGTAGAGGATGCCCACCGCACCGACGGCCATCAGCATGAAACGCCAGCCGTAGGCATGCAGCACCCAGAACAGCAGCGGCGTGAGGAAGGCCAGGCCGCAGTACTCGGCCAGGGTGTAGATACTGGTGGCCCGCGCCCGTTCGCTCTGCGGGAACCAGATGGCGACCACGCGGCTGTTGGTGGGGAAGCACGGCGCCTCGGTGGCCCCGATCATCAGGCGGATGCCCATCAGCGAGGCGAAGCCGGTGGCCAGGCCCTGCAGCCCGGTGAACAGCGACCACAGGGTCAGCGCCAGCCAGTAGGTCAGCTTGGTGCCCAGGCGGTCCAGCAGGATGCCGCCGGGGATCTGCGCGGCGGCGTACGTCCAGGAGAACGCCGAGAAAATCAGCCCCATCATGGCCGCGTTCAGGCCCAGGTCGGCGCTGATGCTGGGCGCGGCGATGCCCATCACGCTGCGGTCCAGGTAGTTGATCAGGGTGCCGCCGGAAATCAGGCCCAAAATCATGAAGCGTGTACGGGTGCGCGCGGCCACGGCGGGCGCGGCGTATGCGGGGAGTTCGAGTTTGCTGTCGACACTCATGGCAGGTACCTCATCTTGTTATTGTTGGTGCACAGGCGTCCTTGCAACCGGCAAATCAGCGGAACCCGAACAGGCGCCGCGGTGTATCCCACATCACGGCGCGGCGCACGGCCGCGTCCGGCATGAACTGCTCGGCCAGCTTCAGCAACGGGCCGTAATCGACGCGCTGCTGCATGCGCAGGAACGGCCAGTCCGACCCCCACACGCAGTGGTCCGCACCGAAGGTTTCCAGCAGCGCCTGCACGTAGCCCACGGTGTCCTCGAACACCGAATCCATGGGCGCGAACTTCTGCATGCCGGAGATTTTCACCGTGGCCCGACCGCGCTCGGCCAGGCGCAACAGCGCCTGGAAGCCGGGTTGATACAGGCCGTGTTCAATGTCGGGGCGGCCGCAATGGTCGATCAGCAGGCGCACGTCGCTCTGGTCGATCATTTCCAGCAATTGCACCAGCTGGTCGCCCACGGTCTGGATCTGCGCGAACATGCCCAGTTCCGCCAGCTTGGGCAGCAGCGCCTCGGCGCCGGCCATGGCCGTCAGCCCTTCGGTGGCCGGGTTGAAGGCCACGCCCACCACGCCCTTGGCCTGGTAGTTGGCCAGGGCCTCCAGGCTGATGTCGTGATCAACCACCACCACGCCCTTGTACCGCCCCTGCCCTGCGGCCAGCGCCGACAGCAGCAGGCGGTTGTCGCCGCGGTAGCCGCTGGTGGGTTGCACCAGCAACGCGTGCTGCACGCCGTAGGCTTCAAGCACGCGATCGAACTGCTTGAGGGTGCCGATTTCCTGGCCAGCTGGGCGGTAGATTGTCTCGGCCAGGTACGGGAAGTTGGCCGGGTCGAACAGGTGGTTGTGACAGTCAATCTTGGGTTCGTCGAAAATGCTCATGGCGCGGCCTGACCGGGTGGATGTTGGCCACAGGCTACAAAAATCCCCCCGGGATGGCTCATACTCAGATGGCGCAAACCATAACCAAAGGTTAAGACATGCCCTTACCAGCCGCCGAAGCCCCGGAACCGGGGAACATGGCCTTCAAGCTGCGCCACATGGAAGTGTTCCGCGCGGTGATGCTCACCGGCTCCATCAGCGGCGCGGCGAAGATGCTCTACGTCTCGCAACCGGCGGTGAGCAAGCTGATCGCCTACATCGAAAGCCGCCTGGCGCTGCGCCTGTTCGACCGCATCAATAACCGCCTGGTGCCCACCAGCGAAGCCCAGGCGCTGTACCGCGAAGTAGAGCGCGTGTATCAGGCGGCGCTGTGGGTCAACGAGTGCGCGCAGTCACTGGCCACCACGCCCAACCGGCAACTGCGGGTGTGCTGCAGCGCCTCGCTGTCCACCGTGGTGCTGCCCCACGCGCTGGCTGAACTCAAGCGCCAGGTGCCGGCCATGCACATCGAGTGGCGCACCATTCTGATGAGCGAAATGCCGGTGCAAATCCTCGGCAAAAAAGTCGACCTGTCGATCTCGGCCTTGCCCGTGGTGCACGACCACCTGCATTCACGGCCGTTCATGCGCGGGCGCATGGTGTGCGTGCTGCCGCCGGGGCATGCGCTGGAGAGCCAGCCGGTGATCGAAATGGCGCATCTGGCGCGCGAGCCGTTGCTGCTGTTCCGGCCGGACATCCCGTTTGGCAAGCTGATCAGCGAGGCGATCGAGCGCAGTGGCGTGGCGTTGAATTCGTTTCTGGACTTCACCAATGCCCCGGAGGCGGTGGCGCTGGTGAAACAGGGGCTGGGCGTGACGATTATTGATGAGTTCGTGGCACAGGACAGCGGGTTGGTGGTCAAGCCGCTGGCTGAAGAGATCGGGTTTGATATCAGCTTTGTGTATTCGCGGTTTGATCCGCTGCCGGAGGCGGCGCGGCGGATGATGCAGGTGTTGTTGGATCAGGCTCGGGGGTTGGGGCGCGATATTCCGGATTTTGATTGGGCCTAGTGCCCGCCTGGGGATTTGCGGTGTTGCGTAGATCGCGCGCCGCCCGCGCGGCGCTTCGCGGGCAGAGCCCGCTCCCACAGTCTGTTTCGGGCGAGTTATGTCTGTGCCATCTTCACAGCCGCTTTGTTTTTTCACCACAGATTACTGGTGGTGCAAACAAGGCGGCCGAGGTGATCTTGCAGGCATAACTGGCCCGAAACAAACGTGGGAGCGGGCTCTGCCCGCGAAGCGCCGCGCGGGCGGCGCTCGATCTCCGCCGCGCCCTAAATCTCCCGGCATGCACCTCCCAGAAACACATCGCCCGGCACCAACTACCCTCAACACACTCCAACCCCCATACCCCCGCAAAAATCCCCCCAAGGATGTCCCCATGCCCTCCCCCCAATCCCCCGGCAAAGCCGCTCGCAAACACTGCCCCCGCTCCAGCCACCGCCACCCCGGCGACATCGACCGCGACCCATTGGCGCTGATCGAAGCCTCCAGCAAAGGCCGCGTCAAATCCCTGGTGGCCTTGCGCTACGGGCGCATGCTGGTCTCGCCCTTTACCTTCTACCGCGGCAGCGCGCTGCTGCAGGCTCACGACCTGGCGGGCACGCCGGACATGGGCCTCAACGTGCCGCTGTGCGGTGACGCGCACTTGATGAACTTCGGCGGTTTCGCCACCCCCGAACGCAACCTGGTGTTCGGCCTCAACGACTTCGACGAGGCCCACCCCGGCCCCTGGGAATGGGACCTCAAGCGCCTCACCGCCAGCTTCCTGATCGCCGCCCGCTCGCTGCGCCACAACGAAAACGTCGAGGAAGCCTTGTGCCGCGAAGTGGTCAACAGCTACCAGGCGACCATGACCCTGTGCGCCGAGCAAGGCGTGCTCAATACCTGGTACGGCCGCATCAGCCCCCGCGAACTGATGGAGCAACCGCAAAGCAGCCACACCCTGGAATACCTGCGCCAGACCATCGAAAAAGCCCACCGCCGCACCCACGCACGGCTGCTGCCCAAGATCGTCGACGAGAACCACCACGGCCACCTGACCCTGCGCGACGACCTGCCGGAAATCTTCCACCTGCACGGCAAGCACTCGCTGCTGGACCACGATGATGACTGGCTAGCCGCGCATCGCTGGCAGCCGCTTTACAAGGCGCTGATCAGCAAGTACCGCACCACGTTGCAGGGCGATCGCCGTGAATTGTTCTCGCGCTTTGACGTGCACGATCTGGCCTTCAAGGTGGTAGGCGTGGGCAGCGTCGGTACCCGCTGCCTGGTGGCGCTGCTCACCGATGAGTTGCGCAACCCGCTGTTCCTGCAGTTCAAGGAAGCACGGCGTTCGGTGCTGGCCGACTACGTCAAGGCGCGCTCACCGTTCAAGCACCATGGCCAACGCGTGGTGGAAGGCCAGCGCCTGATGCAGCCGGCCAGCGACCTGTTCCTGGGCTGGACCGCCAGCCCCAACGGCCACCACTTCTACCTGCGCCAACTGCGCGACATGAAGGTCTCGGCGGAACTGGAAACCTTCGACGACCAGACCCTGGCCGCCTACGCTCGCCTGTGCGGCCGCGCCCTGGCCCGCGCCCACGCCAAGGCCAGCGGCGAGGCCGCCACCATCAGCGGCTACATCGGCCGCAGCCAGGCCCTGGCCGATGCGCTGTTCGCCTATGCCCAGGCCTATGCAGCACAGAACGAAAAAGACTATGAGCGTTTCCAGCAGGCCTGCCGGGCCGGGCGCCTGCAAGCACGCATCGAAGCCGACTTCACAGCCGACCGGCTGCCCTGATTTTCATCTTGCGCCCGGTTTATCTGTGCTTACATCCAAGGGTTCGTTCATATCACTGCCGGGAGCAACGCTATGCAACTGCGACACTTGGGCAAGACAGGCATCGACATCGCGCCGCTGGTCTTTGGTGGCAACGTGCTGGGCTGGACCGCTGATGAGAAGACCAGCCTGGCCATCCTCGATGCCTTCGTCGACCAGGGCTTCAACGCCATCGACACCGCCGACGTCTATTCGGCCTGGGTGCCGGGCCACCAGGGCGGCGAATCGGAAACGCTGCTGGGCAAGTGGTTCGCCAGCCGGCCCGGGCTGCGCGACAAGGTGGCGCTGTTTACCAAGGTGGGCATGCGCTTGGGCAGTGACGACAAGCAGGGCCTGAAGGCCAAGTGGATTGTGCAGGCGGTGGAAGACTCCCTGCGTCGTCTGCAAACCGATCGCATCGACCTGTATTTCTCGCATCAGTTCGATGCCAACACCCCTGCGCAGGAAACCCTGGGTGCCTACGCCAAGCTGCTGGAAGCCGGGAAGATCCGCGCCATCGGCGCCTCCAATTTCAACGCCGGCCAACTGGCCGCCAGCCTGGAGACAGCCCGCGAGCACAAGCTGCCCAGCTACCAGGTGCTGCAACCGGAGTACAACCTCTACGACCGGGGCAATTACGAAGGGGAACTGCGCGACCTGTGCATCAAGGAGCACATCGGCGTGGTGACCTACTACAGCCTGGCCTCCGGCTTTTTGACCGGCAAATACCGCAGCAAGGACGACCTGGGCAAAAGCGTGCGCGGCGGGCGGATCGACAAGTACCTGGACGCGCGCGGCCTGGCGCTGCTAAAAACCTTGGACCAAGTGGCCGATGCCCACGGGGCGCAACCGGGTGAAGTAGCGCTGGCCTGGCTGATCGCCCGCGAAGGCGTGACCGCGCCGATCGCCAGCGCCACCAGTGTGGCGCAGGTGCAAAGCTTTGGTCGCGCCGCGCAGCTTACCCTGAGCCCGGGTGAGCTGGCCGCGCTGACGGCCCTGTAGCAGCGGCCGCCAGGCCGCGTCACGTACGCCGCGCACTGGCTGATGCACCGTGCCGCTTGTGACGCCGCCTTCGGCAGCTGCTACAGGGGCAGGCCACACACTGTGGGAGCAAAGCTTGCTCGCGAGGCGCCGGTACTGACGCCATCGCGAGCAAGCTTTGCTCCCACAGTGCGTACCTCCACAAGACAGTTGCTGCTACAGGGGCTTAGTGAGAATGCGCGCGGGCGTACTGCAGCGCGTCTTCAACCCCCTGGAGCATCTGGCCGATGGTCCAGGGTTTGCGCAGAAACGCCACTTCGCACTTCACCCCGGACGACTCCGGGGTTTCGTGGCCGGACATGATCAGGATCGGCAACTGCGGCCAGCGATCATGCACCAGGTTCGACAGGTCGGCGCCGTTGAGCGTGCCCGGCATCAGGATGTCGGTCAGCAACAAGCCCACCTCGGGTGCCTTGGTTTCGAGGAACGGCACGGCTGCATCGGCCGTCTCGAATTCGACAGTCTGGTACCCCTCCTCCTTGAGAATTTCGCAGACGAATTCGCGGATGATCACTTCATCCTCTACCACCACGACCAAGGGGTGGGCGAGTTCGTTACGGTCCATCGATACTGAATTCATGACGGTTTTTCCTGATCTGGGCTACAGCGTGCGTCGCTCGTACAACGTAGGAGCGACAAGCCAGACGGAAATTCAATTTTGATTCAACAACGTTACATTTCTGCCTTTGCGCTGTTGGCGCAACAGGGTAACGGCTGCGATCACGGCCACGCTGGCCGCCGCCAGATAGAGCGTGGGGCCACCGCCCGGCAACAGGTCCAGGAAGGCTGACAGGAACTGGCCGCTGAACAGCGCCATGGACAGAAACGCCAGGTGCCGACCGCGCAGCGCCGGTGCGCTTTGCTCCACCGTCATGTGGTTGAGCAGCGGCACCGACCAGCCAAACCCTGCGCCCAGGCACAGGCCGCCCAGCAGGAAGATCGGCAGCGACTGCGCCATGGCGAACAGCCCGTGGGCCACGGCGAAGGCCAGGAAGGCCAGCGCCAGGGTGCCGTGCTCGTCCAGTCGGCCGCTGACGCGGGGCATCAGCGCTGCCGCCACGACCGCCACCAGTGACACGCCGGAGAGGAAATTGCCGGTGGCGGTTTCGCTCAGCCCCCGAGCGTGCAGGCTGATCGGCAGCGCGATGATGGCGGCGAAAAACACCACCATGGCCGCCAACGCCGTGCCGTAGACCACGCGCAATCCTGGGCTGACGCCCGCCTCAGTACGGGCATCTGCAGTTGCCGGCCCCGGATCGCGAATCAGCACAAGCACCAGCGCCAACAGCAGCCAGGCCAGCAGGTACAGCGTGAACGGCGCCTGCCAGGCCTGGCTGGCCAGCCAACCGGCGCAACCCAGAAACAGCACACCGCCCAGTTCAATTGCCATGCCCTGCTTAGCGATCATCGCCAGCCGCGCCGGGCCACTGTAAAACTGCGAGATCAGCCCCGTGCCGCTGGCCATCACCGCCGCCGTGGCCGCGCCCAGCAACAGGCGGTCGGCGAAGATCAGCGGCGCGCCGTGCAGCCACATCCCGCCGGCGCCCAGCAGCCCATAGGCAAACAGGCCAATGCACAGTGTGCGATAAAGCCCCAACCGTTCACTGAGCCGAGCCACCAGCGGGCCAAACAGCACCACCCCCAGAGACGGAACGGTCACCAGCCACGCCGCCGCATGGGGCACCCCCAGCGCTTCGGCGATGGCGGGCAGGCCCGGCACGATCACGCAGCCGACCATGATGGTCAGGCTGGCAACGGCCAGGAGGATGAAGGCGCCGGCTTTCGACAGGCTGGGCATCTTGGCAAATCCATTTGACGGGACAGGGTTGCGATTATCGGAACACCTATCATCAATGTCCACGTGGATCAAGGGCCTCTCGCACGCCCCTGTAGCAGCTGCCGAAGGCTGCGTCATGGACACCGCATAATGGCTGACACACCGCGCCGGCTGCGACGCAGCCTTCGGCAGCTGCTACAGCCACTACGCAAGAGAGTCGAGCCGTTCGACCAGCTCGGTGGGCAACACCACCCGCCCCGCCGCCAGGTTCTGCTGCAAATGCGCCACCGACGACGTTCCCGGTATCAGCAGGATATTGGCCGACCGGTGCAACAGCCACGCCAGCGCCACCTGCATGGGCGTGGCCCCCACCTGCGCCGCTACCTCATCCAGCCCAGCCGACTGCAAGGGCGAAAAGCCGCCCAGCGGGAAGAACGGCACATAGGCAATCCCCTGCCCCGCCAACTGATCGATCAATGCATCATCGCCACGGTGCACCAGGTTGTAATGGTTCTGCACGCACACCACGGGCGCAATCGCCTGGGCCTCGGCCACCTGTGCCGCCGACACGTTGCTGACACCCAGGTGACGAATCAGGCCTTGCTTCTGGAGGTCCGCCAGGGTCGAGAACTGTGCCGCGATGCTGGACTCGTCCGGCTCATGCAGGTTGCCCCAGGCACGCATGTTCACCACCTCCAGCGCATCCACGCCCAGGTGGCGCAGGTTGCTGTGCACCGCCTCGGTCAGTTCCTGGGGGCTGTCGGCGCGCAACCAGGCGCCGTCGTCGCCGCGCCGCGCGCCGACCTTGGTGACCAGCACCAATTCTTGGGGGTACGGCGCCAGCGCTTCACGAATCAGGCGGTTGGTGACGAAAGGGCCGTAGAAGTCGCTGGTGTCGATGTGGTCGACCCCGGCTTCGATGGCGGCGCGCAGCACGGCCAAGGCGCCGTCATGGTCCTTGGGCGGGCCGAACACGCCGGGGCCGGCCAGTTGCATGGCGCCGTAACCCATGCGGTTGACGGCGCGGTGGCCGAGGGTAAAGCGAGTGGCGGCGGTCATGGTGATGCTCCAGAAATCAGGCCAGTGGGTGATTGACTATAGGCATTGACCGACTGTGGGTGAATACAGTGAAATCGGCACGGGCCGTACGGAAATCCGCACAATGAATCATGACCTGCAAGACCTGTTCGCCTTCCACGCCGTGGTCTTGGCCGGCGGCTTTCGCGAGGGCGCGCGTGCCACGGGCAAGTCGGCCTCGAGCCTGAGCGACGCCGTGCGCCGCGCCGAGGCGAGGCTGGGCGTGCGCCTGCTCAACCGCACCACCCGCAGCGTGGCGCCCACCGAGGCTGGGGCACGCTTGCTGGAAAGGCTGGTACCGGCACTGGCTGAAGTGGAAGCGGCGCTGGACGTGGTCAACGGTTTTCGCGAACGGCCCAGCGGCACGCTCAAGCTCAACGTGCCGCTGAGCGCCGCGCGGCTGGTGCTGCCCTCACTGATCACCCCCTTTCTCAACGCCTATCCGGACATCAAGGTGGAGGTGATCGTCGAGGAGAGCTTTGTCGACGTGCTGGCTGCCGGCTGCGATGCGGGCATCCGCTACGACGAACGCCTGGAGCAGGACATGATCGCGGTACCTATCGGCCCTCGACAGCAGCGCTTCGCCACGGCGGCGTCTGCGGCCTATCTGGACGCCCATGGCCGCCCTGACCATCCTCGCGACTTGCTCGACCACGCCTGCCTGCGCGGCCAGTTCAGCAGCGGCGTAATGCCCGCCTGGGAGTTCGAGCGCGGAAATGAAGTGGTGCGCGTCGAGCCCAGCGGGCCGTTGAAAGTGCGTATTGGCGGTGCGGTCGACCTGGCGGTGGACGCCGCCGTGCAGGGGCTGGGCATTATCCACTTGTTCGAAGACTGGTTGCGACCGCTGCTGGACAGCGGCGCGCTGGAACCGGTGCTGGAGCCGTGGTGGCAAACCTTCAATGGCCCGTTTCTGTACTACCCCGGGCGGCGCCATCTGCCGGCGGCGCTCAAAGCGTTTATCGACTTTGTGAGGGCGCAGGGACCTGGCTGAGTCTGTTAAGGTCGAAGTTTTCACCTACTCACTGACTCAAGAGGCTCGATCCATGAGCAAGGCAGCCTACGTACCGCCCAAGGTCTGGAAGAACACCCAATCAGGCGGCCAGTTCGCCAGCATCAACCGTCCCGTCGCCGGTCCCACCCATGACAAGACCCTGCCGGTGGGCGAGCATGGCCTGCAGCTGTATTCGCTGGCCACGCCCAATGGCGTCAAGGTCACCATCCTGCTTGAAGAGCTGCTTGCGCTGGGCCACACCGGCGCCGATTACGACGCCTGGCTGATCCGCATTGGCGATGGCGATCAGTTCTCCAGCGGCTTTGTCGAGGTCAACCCCAACTCCAAGATCCCCGCCTTGCTGGACCGCAGCGTGGAGCCGCCGATTCGCGTGTTCGAGTCCGGTTCGATTCTGGTGTACCTGGCGGAAAAATTCGGCGCGTTCCTGCCCACCGACCCGGCCGGGCGCACCGAAACCCTCAACTGGCTGTTTTGGCAAATGGGCGCTGCGCCCTACCTGGGCGGTGGCTTCGGGCACTTCTTCGCCTATGCGCCGGAAAAGCTGGAATACCCGATCAACCGCTTCACCATGGAAGCCAAGCGTCAACTGGACGTACTGGAACGCCGCCTGGCCGAGACCCCGTACCTGGCGGGCGACACCTACACCATCGCCGACATCGCCGTATGGCCGTGGTACGGCCAGCTGGTGCGCGGCAACCTTTACTCAGCCGCCGAGTTCCTTGCCGTGGACGAATACCCCAACGTACAGCGCTGGGCCCAGACCATCGCCGACCGCCCCGCCGTACAGCGCGGCCAACGCGTGAACCGCACCTGGGGCGACGAAGCCAGCCAAGTGCCCGAGCGCCATCAGGCGGCCGATCTGGACTGACCTGACGCCGCAGCAGTAGGCAATAGCGGCGCATCTGTATGACCGCGTTGCTTTCATCGCGAGCAAGCTTTGCTCCCACAGTGTTGAGTCCTAATTCGGTGTTCGGCTCGAACTTAGGACAGTTATCCCCATTTGTAAGGGTTAACACTGTGGGAGCAAAGCTTGCTCGCGAGAGGCCCTCGCAGCCGCCATCGTTATCCCTATCGGGGGCGCAGGCCTTCCAGAATCAGCCCGCGCACATTCTCCAGCACCTGCTGGAAGAACACCGGGTCCGCCAGGGTTTTGCCCGTCACCGCATTGATCTGACTGGCAAAATCCGCGTAATGCTGAGTCGTCGCCCACAACGAAAAAATCAGGTGATGCGGATCAATCGGCGCCAGTTGCCCGGCATCGATCCACGCCTGAATCACCTGCACCTTGCTGTCCACCAGCTCACGCAACGGCTGCTGCAATTCCTCCATCAGCAACGGCGCGCCCTGCACGATTTCCAGGCAGAACAACCGCGACTCGGCCGGATGGTCGCGTGACAGTTCCAGCTTGATGCGGATGTACTCGCCAATGGCCTGCAACGGCTGCTGCTCCACACTGAAGCCGCGCAAGGGCCGCAGCCACACGTCCAGCAACTGCCGCAGCACGCTGACGTAAAGCTCTTCTTTGCTGCTGAAGTAGTACAGCAAGTTGGTCTTGGACACGTCGGCCATGCTCGCCACCTGGTCCAGGCTGGTGCCATGCACGCCGAAGCGCGAGAACAGTTGCAGCGCCGCATCGAGGATCAGCGCGCGCTTGCTCTCCATCAACCGGTGACGCCGCTTGAGGGTCGAGGCGCTGGGCGTACGCGCCGCTTTCGGGGTTTCAGGGTTCACCGGGGCAACCTGCAAAGGCACAAAGACCTGTGCACTGTAACCCGCCCCCGCGCCATGGCAAGCCCGCCCCAACCCCGTGCACCGCGCACAGACCTGGTGCTCCGTTCCAGACCATCTGGTCCACCGTAAAACTCAACCCTTTGTTTAATAAACATAAACCATTCATGGCCTGCTTCATGCAACAACCTCGATGAAACGCTGCTCCGGACCCGCCCTTTTTTGCAGAGAGGCTCACACCATGGACGTAGGCATCTTCATCCCCATCGGCAACAACGGCTGGCTGATCTCCACCACCGCGCCGCAGTACAAGCCCACCTTCGAACTGAACAAGACCATCGTGCAGAAGGCCGAGCACTACGGCTTCGACTTCGCCCTGTCGATGATCAAACTGCGCGGCTTCGGCGGCAAGACCGAGTTCTGGGAACATAACCTGGAGTCCTTCACCCTGATGGCAGGCCTGGCCGCCGTGACCAGCCGCATCCAGCTGTTCGCCACCGCCGCCACCCTGACCCTGCCGCCGGCCATCGTCGCGCGCATGGCCAGCACCATCGACTCGATCTCCGGCGGGCGCTTTGGCGTCAACCTGGTCACCGGCTGGCAAAAGCCCGAATACGAGCAGATGGGCCTATGGCCCGGCGACGAGTTCTTCCACACCCGCTACGAGTACCTGGCCGAATACGCCCAGGTTTTACGCGAGCTGTGGGCCACCGGCAGCAGCGACTTCAAGGGCGAGTACTTCCAGATGGACGACTGCCGCGTCAGCCCCAAACCCCAGGCCGACATGAAGGTGATCTGCGCCGGGCAAAGCGATGCCGGCATGGCGTTTTCCTCGCAGTACGCTGACTACAACTTCTGCTTCGGCAAAGGCGTCAACACCCCCACCGCTTTCGCCCCCACCGCCGAACGCCTGATCCAGGCCAACGCCACCACCGGCCGCGACGTGACCTCGTGCGTGCTGTTCATGATCATCGCCGCCGACACCGACGAAGCCGCGCGCGCGCGTTGGGAGCTGTACAAGGCCGGAGCCGACGAGGAAGCCATCGCCTGGCTGGCCGAGAAAGGCGCCGCCGACAAGAGCCCCGGCTCGAACATGCGGCAGATGGCCGACCCAACGTCGGCGGTGAACATCAACATGGGCACCCTGGTGGGCTCCTGGGCCAGCGTGGCGCGCATGCTCGACGAAGTGGCCACCGTGCCCGGCGCCCAGGGCGTGATGTTGACCTTCGATGACTTTGTGCAGGGCGTGGAAGATTTCGGCGAGAAGATCCAGCCACTGATGACCAGCCGCCAACACATCAACCTGCTCAAGGAAAGCGCCTGATGAACGCCCCCGCGCCGCTCAGCGGCTATGCCCTGCCCGTGGACACCTTGCCCGCCCGCACCCTGCCCGCGCGCCCCGAGGCCCTGAACCTGAAGGCCAGCGAAACCGCCCTGGTCGTGGTCGACATGCAGAACGCCTACGCCAGCCTTGGCGGCTACCTGGACCTGGCCGGCTTTGACGTGAGCAGCACCGGCCCGGTCATCGCCAACATTCAGAAGGCCCTGGCCACCGCTCGCGCCGCCGGCATGCCCGTGGTGTTTTTCCAGAACGGCTGGGACGCCGACTACGTGGAAGCCGGCGGCCCCGGCTCGCCCAACTGGCACAAATCCAACGCGCTGAAAACCATGCGCCAGCGCCCCGAACTGCAAGGCACGCTGCTGGCCAAGGGCGGCTGGGACTACGACCTGGTGGACGAACTCAAGCCCCAGCCCGGCGACATCCTGGTGCCCAAGACCCGCTACAGCGGCTTCTTCAACACCAACTTCGACAGCCTGATGCGCAGCCGCGGCATCCGCAACCTGGTGTTCACCGGCATCGCCACCAACGTCTGCGTGGAGTCGACCCTGCGCGACGGTTTCTTCCTGGAGTACTTCGGCGTGGTGCTGGCCGACGCCACCCACCAGGCCGGGCCTGCGTTTGCCCAGCAGGCGGCGCTGTTCAATATCGAGACGTTCTTTGGCTGGGTGTCCAGCGTCGAGGACTTCTGCAGCACCTTCGCCACCGCCTGAGGAGCCCTACCATGAGCAAGAAAGCCATTATCCCCGCAGGCACCGGCGTGCCCATCGCCCCGTTCGTGCCCGGCTCGCTGGCCGACGGCATCCTGTACGTGTCCGGCACCCTGCCCTTCGACAAGGACAACAACGTGGTGCACGTGGGCGATGCCGCCGCCCAGACCCGCCACGTGCTGGACACCATCAAGGGCGTGGTGGAGACCGCCGGGGGCACCCTGGACGACGTCACCTTCAACATGATCATGCTGCGCGACTGGGCCGACTACGCGGCCATCAACGCGGTGTACGCCGAATACTTCGCCGGGGAAAAACCGGCACGTTATTGCATCCAGTGCGGCCTGGTAAAACCCGACGCCCTGATCGAGATCGCCAGCATTGCCCATGTGGGCTAAGGAGCGCCCATGTACCACGAATGGCTTGGACGTGATGATCCACAGGCACCGACGCTGGTGCTCAGTTCCGGGCTGGGCGGCTCGGCGCGCTTTTGGGGCCCGCAGTTGCCGGTGCTGACCGAGCGCTACCGGGTGCTGGTGTACGACCACAACGGCAGCGGCCGCAGCCCGGCCACCCTGCCCGAGGGCTACAGCATCGCCACCATGGCCGCTGAATTGCTGGCGCTGCTGGACGCGTTGGACGTGCAGCGCTGCCACTTCGTCGGCCACGCCCTGGGCGGCCTGGTGGGGCTGGAGCTGGCCCTGCAACGCCCGACGCTGTTGCGCAGCCAGGTGCTGGTCAACGCCTGGAGCCGCCCCAACCCGCACAGCGCGCGCTGCTTCGCGGTGCGCAAAAACCTGCTGAACGACAGCGGCCCGGCCGCCTACGTGCAGGCCCAGGCGCTGTTTCTGTACCCCGCCGACTGGATCGCCGCCAACAGCGCGCAACTGGCCGAGGACGACGCCCACGCGCTGGCGCATTTCCCGGAGCCGGCCAACCTGCTCAAGCGCATCGCCGCCTTGCAGGCGTTCAACGTCGACGCCTACCTGGCGGGCATCACCACCCCCACCCTGGTGATCGCCAACCGTGACGACATGCTGGTACCGTGGCAGCAATCGCAACATTTGGCCGCTACCCTGCCCCGTGGCCGCCTGTACCTGCTGGACTATGGCGGCCATGCGTCCAGCGTCAGCGACAGCGCCACGTTCAACCGCGTGTTGCTGCAGCACCTGGCCGACCACCCTGATTAATCGAAAAGGACCCTTCATGCGCAACCCCCTTCTGCCCCTGGCCACCCTGGCCCTGGGGGCACTGCTGAGCAGCGGCGCCCAGGCCGCGCCGCTGCAACCCAAGGTGATGCTGATCACCATGTTCGGCCCCGAGGCCCAGGCCTGGATCGAGCGCCTGCACCTGGACCAGAAAACCGCCGTGCCGGGCCTGTCGGCCGAGTACCCCGAGGTGCGCTGCAACGCCCAACAGGTGTGCCTGATGACCACCGGCATGGGCCAGACCAACGCCGCCGCCTCGACCCTGGCGCTGACCCTGTCGAACCAGTTCGACCTGCGCCACACCTACTTCCTGGTGGCCGGCATCGCCGGCATCAACCCCCACGAAGGCACCCTGGGCACCCCGGCCTGGGCGCACTACCTGGTGGAGTTCGGCACCCAGTGGGAGCTGGATTCACGCGATGCGCCCAAGGACTGGCCTACGGGCTACCTGGGCATCAACACCAAGGGCCCCAACGAAAAACCGCCGCTGGACTACAAGACCGAGGTGTTCGAGCTCAACCCGGCGTTGCAGGCCAAGGCCTATGCGCTGTCGGCGAAAGTGGCGTTGAGCGAGAGCAAGGAATCGGCGGCGTGGCGCCAGCATTATCCGTATGCGCCGGCCAATCAGGCACCTGTGGTAACGCGCTGCGACACCCTGGCCGGCAATACCTGGTATTCGGGGACGCGCCTGAGTGAACGGGCCGAGGTGTGGACCAAGCTGCTCACCGATGGCAAGGGGACCTACTGCACCACGCAGCAGGAGGACAACTCCACCTATGAAGCGCTGCTGCGCGCCAGCCGCATGGGCCGTGTGGATATTCAGCGCCTGGCGGTGGTGCGAGCGGGGTCGGATTTCGATCGGCCGTATCCGGGGTACAGCGAGGTGGACAACCTGCTCAAGTATGCCGATCAGGGCGGGTTTGTGCCGGCGCTGGAGAACCTGTACCGGGCGGGGAATGCGTTGGTGCAGGACATCACCGGGAATTGGGCGCAGTGGCAGCATGGGGTGCCGGGTATCTGAATGTGCTGGGGTGAGGCTGCGGGCCTCATCGCGAGCAAGCTTTGCCACAGTGCAAGGCCCCAAATCGGGTTTGGCCTGGCACCTGTAGGAGCGGGCCGTGCCCGCGAAGCAGGCGCCGCCGTATGTCAGGCAGTTCGCGGTGAGGCCTTCGCGGCCACAGGCCGCTCCTACAGGTTGAACTGAATGTTTGCCCAGAACCATAGAATTTCCCACAGTGTTGAGGCAACCAGAGACGTGGGCCTTGGCACTGTGGGAGATTCAATGGTGCTGGGCAACCTGTAGCAGCGGCCGTCAGGTCGCGTCACAGACGCCGCGCACTGGCTGACCCACCGCGCCGCCTGTGACGCAGCCTTCGGCAGCTGCTACAGGGGCGAGGATCAAGCCAACCGCCCCCCCAGCCTCTGCGCCACCCAATCAGCAATCCATGCCCCCGCGTTGGCGGTGTTGTCCAGGCTGCTGTGGTGTATCCCCCCCTCACGCGGTGTGAAGATTTTCAACTCACGGTCTGGGCTACCAGTGAGCTGATCAAACGACTGATGCGCATACTCAAGCGGAATCTGCCGATCCGCCTCGCCATGGGTGACCAGGAACGGCACTTTGATGCGCTCCATCACCCCGTTGAGATGCACCTGCTCGGCAATTGCCATGAACTCGTCCATGTCGCTCGCCCCCCACACCCAGCGCACGTGCTCCCAGTAATGCGGCACCGGCCGCTCGCCCTCTCGGGCCAGGCGGCGCTTCTGCATTTCGCCCCAGTTGTGGTTGGCGCCCCACACCACGCCCAAGGCAAAACGCGGCTCGAAGGCCACCGCCCGCGGGCAGTAGTAACCGCCCAGGGACACGCCCAGCAGGCCAATGCGTTGGGGGTCGATCTCGGCGCGGGTTTGCAGGTAATCCACCACCTTGCTGGCCCAGGCTTCGGTGTTGGGCACGGCTGTCATGCCGTGCAGGCGCAGGGCTTCACCGGTGCCGGGCTGGTCGAGGAACAGGCTGGCAATACCGCGCTTGGCCAACAATTGCGGGAACAGGCCGGCGCGATAGACCATCTCCTTGGTGCTGTCCAAGCCGTTGATGATCACCAGGCACGGCGCCGGGCCATCGACCCCATCGGCCGGCGTGAATACCCCGGCCAGGTGCGCGCCGGCATAGGGAATTTCCATGCGCTGCAACGGCTCGCCCGCCAACCGCGCGCCCTCGGCAAAAGTCCTGAGGAACTTGGCGTACAGCGCCTTGCGCGGCGCATAGCCGTGGGCCTGCATGCGTTCGGCGGTGATGAAATACACGGCGGCGCGGTTGAGTTTGTCGCCCGCGCTCAGCAGGCGGCCGGCGGCCTTGTCTTCCTCGGCCAGGGCCACCAGGTTGTCGCCGCCCGCCTCCCACGAGGCCAGGAACGCCTGGGTGCCTTCGTCATCGCCACGCTTGGCGACTTCGATCAGCGGCCGGCACATGGCTTCGATCTCGCCGATCTTGCCGCCCATCTCGATGGCCGCGGCCACCGCCAGGCTCCACACGTAGTTGCTTTCAAAATACTGGAACATAGACAGCAATCCTTGAGGTTGTTCAGCGGCGCATGGCCGGTTCGGTGCCTTGGTAAAACGTCACGTCCCACGGGATCTCGTCCTGCATGAACGCCGGGGGGTTGCCCATCCACTGCGCCGTGCCGAAACGGAATTCCCACTCGCGCGGTACCCAGTTGTCGTCCAGGTAATCGGTGTCGGCGCCGTACTCGGCCTCGCCGCCGGTGGGCGAGTTGAAGTAGCAGAAAATCGCCGAGGCGATGCGGTGCCGGCCGGTGCCGAGGAAACCGTGCTGCCAGCCGCGACGGGTCATGTAGTTGGAGCCCACCATCACCTCGTCGAAGTCTTCGACGCCGAAGCAGGTGTGGTGGAAGCGCGGCACGCCACCGGCGCCCGGCGCCTGGTTGTTGAGCAGGAAAGTGTTGTGGTGCTCGTTGGCCCCGTCAGCGCGCAGGTAGGTGCCCACGCCCTTCTGGTGGTCGGAGAGGCGGAAATTCAGGCGGTCGCGAAAGAAGGCGAAGCTGGCCCAGTAATCATCCACGGCAAACACCACGTGGTTGATGGTCTTGGGCCGCGCACGGGTGCGCCATTTGCGGTGCTGGTTGAGGCGATTGACGTTGCCGGCGGCATTGATCGGGTCCGGTGCGTAGGTGACCTTCTTGCGGCTGAATACGCGCAGGCCTAGGGCCTGGCCGCAGTCGCTGAGAAAGTGCCAGGCGCCGTCGTCACCCAGCCGCACCTCGCGGTCGCGGGCCAGGTCGTCGACCAGGCGGCGCAGGTTGTCGGCATTGTCCACGCCCCAGATGGTTTCCTTGACGCCGTAGCCTTCGTAGCGCGACGCAGGGATGGAGGGATGCTCCAAGGCGCGGACGATGATGGTCGAACCTTCGTCGAGGCGGTAAAGAGTTTCGTGGTCAGTGGCGCTCAGGCGCACCAGGCCGAAATCGTCGAAGAACTGCGAGGCGCGGGCCACATCCTCGACGCCGTACAGCAGGGTGTCGATACCGATGATTGCCATGTCAGGCCTCCTGGAAGGGTGATGTGCGATGCATTGTTGTTGTCCTTGTAGAACGCGGTTGCCGGGCCAGCGTACGAAGTGCGGCGCGCGGGCACCAATCGTTTGTGGGCATGGGATACATCCATGGGATGGATGGCTGAACACACTCCCAACCACACCACAGATGTAGCCGCTGCCGCAGGCTGCGCTGGCCCTGCACTGCACTGGATATCTGCAGTGCACATGAGGGCCAGCGCAGCCTGGCGGCAGCGGCTACGGGGTTAGAGCCGGAAGCCGCCGTCGACGTTGAACACTTGGCCGGTCATGTAGGCGCTGGCGTCCGAGGTCAGGAACGCCAACACCCCACACAAATCCTGCGGCTCGCCGTTCATGGCAAATGCTCCGGGTCAAGGGTGGGCGTTGAGGCCCAGCAGTTCGTCGAATTGGATGTGGAACAACAGGCCCGCGGCGTAGCCGTCACGCGGGTTGATGTCGGTGTAGGGGTTGAGCCAGGTGCTGGCGCCCCAGGTGCGCAGGATGAAGGGGCTGACGACGATGCTGTCGGTGAGCACGAAGTTGGCGTCCAGCGACACGCTGTACTCGTTGCGACCAGGGCTGTAGTCGCCGCCACCGGAAGCAGCGTGGGCCTCTTCCAGAAAGCGCTGCTCGCGGGTAGTCAGTTGCGCCCAGTTGACGTTCACCGAGTAGCTATCGAACGGCCGGCTGCGAAATGGCGCCGACAGGATCAGCCCGGCGTTGGCCTGGGTGCCGACGCCGTTGGCGGTGTCCTGGTCGACGGTGTGGGTAAGGCTGGCAAAGGCCGTCAGTGCGGTGGGGTTGAGGCTGTTGCCCTGCCCGCCGTCATGGCGCCAGAAGGTTTTTTTCGCGCCCAGGTAGAAGCCGCTGACGCCCTTGCTGGTGCGTGCGGCGGCGGTGCTGTCCTGCACCTTGGAGGTGCCGTTGACCGTGTAGTACGGATCGGTCTGCTCGCCGTTGTTATGGAAGCCCAGAATCTCGTAGGTCTGCGGGTAGGCTTCCATGCGGTAGTCGGTGCGGTATGCAAGGTTAGCCAGGTACACCGTGCTCAAGGTGCCGCCGCTGTCACCGGTGGTGCGCTCCCAGCCGTTGGTGAACGGGTAGGCATTGTTGCTGCGCCAGGCACCCACCTGGGCGCGCAGGGCCGGGGTCAGGTCGTAGCCGATACGCGCGCCCCAGTTGGCGTAGGGCGGCGGGTTGATGCCGGCGGTGTCCTGCAAAATGGCGTTGACGCAGCCCAGCGGCACGTTGCACAGCGGCAGCGCGAAGTAGTTGCCGGCGTTGCTCTTGCCCACTTCGATGGCCAGCTTGTCGTCCAGCAGTTTCTGCTCGTAGGTGAACAGGGTCAGGTGGCTGACCCGGGGAATGTACGGCCCCGGCTTGCCGGCAATCACGTCGCCCACCTGGCCGCCATAGGTTAGGTTGCTGGTCCAGGGCACGTACAGCTGTTCGAAGTGCACGGTGCCGCCGGGGAGGCCCACCAGTTTGTCGAGGTTGAAGTCGGCGCCCACGGCGAAGATGGTCAGCGCTTCATGGTTGCCGGTGCTCAGGCCCACGCTGGGGTTGCGCAGGTAGATTTCGGTCATGGACAGGTGCGGGCTGATGCCGTGATCGTTCAGCCATTTGCCCTGCTGTTCCAGCAGCTTGCCGCTGGCAGGTGGCACGTTGGGCTCGACGTTGAGCACCCGCGGGCCGATCTTCTGGTTGGGGTATTCGGTGGCCATGGTGTCGGCCACGGGGCCTTTTACAGGTGCAGGCTCATCGGCCAATGCGGGGCCTGCCAGGGTCAAAAACAGGGCACAGCCAAACGCCGCTCGATTGCTCATGTTCGGTCTCTTTTGTTGTTTTTAGGATGAGGCTGTCCGCCCCGGTGCCCACGGGCACCGGGTTGGTCAGGGGTTCAGGGGGTCAGGCGTCTTCCAGGTTGACCGCCGCCAGGTGCAGGTCACGCGGGGCGCGGCGCTTGACCAGGCTTGCGCCCAGGGCCGCCATCACCACCAGCAGGCACAAGCCGCCGGCCCAGCCCACGGTAATGGCCAGGCTGCCGCTGATCTTGCTCACCGCCACTACCAGCAAGGGGCTGAAGAACATGCCCAGGCAGTAGCTGCCGTACCACATGCCGGTGCCCAGGCCGCGGCGCTGCCAGGGCAGTTCGCGCATGTTCCAAATGGCCAGGGTGGGCAGCATCAGCCCGCAACCCAGGCCGTTGACCAAGGCCACGGCCATGATGCCCTGCCAACTGTGCATGGCCGGGATGGCCAGGAAGCTGCTGGCGATCAGGCCAAACGCCAGGGCCAGGCAGTGCGGGGTGCGCAGGCCGAGACGGGCGAGCATGTGCACACTCAGCGTGCCGATGACGATCATCACGCTGCATGCCGAGGCCACCAGGCCGGCGGTCTGCGGCGAGTGCTCGCCGACGTCGCCCAGCAGGTAGGCCATCTGGATCTGCAGAATCATGAACATCACCGCGCCGATGAACGTCACCACGCACACGCCCAGCAGCACCAGCGGCCGGAAGCGCACAGCCGGGCCCTGTTCTTCGTCGGCGGCCATGGCCGAGGCCTTGGGTTCCCACAGCAGCGCCTTGCTGACCAGCGCCAGCAGCAGCGGCACGGCGTACACCACATAAGGCGCGCGCCAGCCGATCTCGCCCAGGGCGCCGCCGATCATGAAAAACAGGATGGCCGAGGACGACGCGAAGGTGGTTTGCAGGGCCAGGTACTTCTGCCGTTGCGCGCCGCTGTAATAGTCACCGATCAGCATGGTGCTGACCGTCACCACCACCGATTCCACGCAGCCCAGGGCCACGCGGCTGAGGATGATGGCGTACAGCGAATCGAGGAACATGGGCAGCAGGCCGAACACCCCGTAGCCGACGATGGACGCCACCAGAATGCGCTTGCGGCCGTAACGGTCGGCGAGGATGCCCACCACCGGGCTGAGCAGCGCCACCAGCAGGCCGGGGATGGTCAGCGCCACCGGGATCAGGAACTCGACATTGGGCACCGCGGCGAAGTGCGCCTGCATTTGCGGCAGGCTGGGCGCCACGACGATGGCTGCCATGGGGGACAGGCAGTTGATCAGCAACAGCAGGTACGTGGCGAGTGTCGCCTTGGACTGGGTGACGCGGGTGGGAGCGTTCATGGCCTCTCCTGATTGTTATTATTGAAAAGCACGCCTGTAGTTGATTGCACCTGTAGCCGCTGCCGCCAGGCTGCGCTGGCCGGGGTGAACACTGAACATCTCCAGTGAGGCTCGAGGCCAGCGCAGCCTACGGCAGCGGCTACAGTGGTGTGTAGCCGCTGCCGCCAGGCTGCGCTGGCCAGGGTGAACACTGAACATCTCCTGTGAGGCTCGGGGCCAGCGCAGCCTTTGGCAGCGGCTACGGGGTGTGTAGTGTTCTTTCGATCAGTTCCTCCATGTTGCCATCATGGCGCAACCCCAACGCCTCCGCTGCCTCGGCGCGCAGCGCCGGATAGCGGCCGAAATTGGCCTCCAGGCCCTCATCCGGCGCATAACTCACCAACGCCCGGCGGTCCTCGCCAAAGCGCTTGCACAACCCATCAATCAACTGCGCCATGCTCAGATGCAGCACCGGCAAGGCAAACACCCGCCGCGCCTGCAACGCCTCGGCCGGCACTTGCGCGGCATGCAGCAAATTGTCCACGCAACGCGCCGCCGACATCCACCACGCCTGCGCACCCGGCGACACCGGGCACACGAACGGCTCGCCGGCCTTGAGCTTCCAGAACACCTGGCTCATGAACGCCGACAGCAGCCCCGACGGGGCCGGCGGCCGGGCGACAATGCCGGGCAAGCGCAGGCTGATCCCCTCGATCCAGCCGCGGCGGCTGAAGTCGTCGACCAGCAGTTCGCCCATCAGCTTCTGGGTGGCGTAGCTCAGTTGCGGGCGCAGCGGCGTGTGGTCATCCACCGTCTCAAGCAACGGCGCGCCATAGACGGCGATGGTGCTGGCGAACACCACCCGCGCAGGCTTGGCCTGCGCCTTCAACCCTTCCAGCAAGGCCAGGGTTGCGTCCAGGTTCACCCGCCGGCCCAGCGCGTAATCGCGCTCGGCCAGGCCGCCGGGCACGCTGGCCAGGTGGAACGCCACGTCCACCGGCGTCTCCAGGGCGTCGGCCAGCAGTCGGGTATCGTCGATGCTGCCCGCCAGCGAGCGCACCCGTGGGTCGTGAATCGGTTTATCGAAGGTCAGGTCGAGCAAAGTCAGCTGCGTCCAGCCCGACAGCGCCGCCGGATCATTCAGCAGCCGTTGCACCAGGGTTGCGCCGACGAAGCCGTTGGCGCCGGTAATCAGTATGTGCATGTCACACCTGCGCCGGTACGAAGCGATGATCGATGGCGCCAAACACGCTGGCGCCGTCCAGGCCGAAGATTTCAAAGCGCAGGCGGTCGCCGAACTTGAGGAACGGCGTCTTCGCCTCGCCCTGCTCGATGGTCTCCACCGCGCGGCGCTCGGCCAGGCAGGCGGAGCCGGTGACGTTGTAATCGCGGTTGGAGAAGGTACCCGAGCCCAGCACCGTACCGGCACCCAGCTTGCGGGTGCGAGCCAGGTGCATCACCAGTTCCGGGAAGCTGAAGTCCATTTCAGCGCCATTGGGCTCGCCGAAGCGCTGGCCGTTGCACTGCACGTGCATGGGCAGCTTGACCCGCCCTTCGCTCCACGCCGGCCCAAGTTCGTCCGGGGTGACGGCCACCGGCGCAAACACCGTGCTGGGCTTGGCGCGCAGCGGGCCGAAGCCGATGCTCACTTCCTTGAACAGGTGCGCCCGCAGGCTGACGTCGTTGAGCAGCATCAGCAGCTTGATATGCCCTGCCGCCTGGGCAGGCTGAACGCCCATGGGCACGTCATCCAGCACCACGGCGACCTCCCCTTCGAAATCGATCTGATGCTCTTCACCGGGTACCGGGTAATCGTCGCAGGCGCCGAGAAAATCATCGCCCGCGCCCTGGTAGATAATAGGCACGCCAGGGTCTTTCTTGATGTCCAGATTGTACGCCCGCTCCATCAGCATGCCGTGGTTGAGGAACGACGAAGCGTCGGCCCACTGATAAGCGCGTGGCAGCGGCGCCATGGCTTCACGCGGCTCGAAATCGAAGGACTGGGCGGCATGGCCGGTGTTCAATGCGGCCGACAGTTGCTGCAGCAATGGCTCGCAGCGCGTCCAGTCTTCAATGGCCGCCTGCAGCGTGGCGGCAATGCCCGACGCCAGCACGGCGCGGCGCAGATCACGGGATACCACGACCAGGCGGCCGTCGCGGCTGCCATCCTTGAGGGTGGCCAGTTTCATAGGGAGGCTCCTTGTTCGGCCCACAAGGCCGGGTATTGGATGAGTTCCAGCAGGTTGCCGCTGTTGTCACGCAGAAAGCCCATGGGCGTGCCGTCGATGACGTTCTCGAAGACAATGTCGGCGCCCTTGGCGCGCAGTGCGGCGAAGGCGGCCGGGGCGTCCTGCACGGCGAAGCACAGGTGCTTGTGGCCGTGGGTCTGCAAGTCCAGGTGCGGCTCGCGGCGGTCGGCTGGCAGCGGCTTGGCCTGCTCCAGCTGGAACAGCTCCAGGCGGTAGTCGCCGCTGCGGATGAACGCGATGTGCGCCGGTATCTGCTCGATGAAGGCGCGGCTTTCCAGCTCGAAGCCGAGCATGGTCCGGTACCAGTCGATGGACGCGTCCAGGCTGGGCACGCTGATGCCGCCGTGGTGTGGTTTGATCGCAAACATGGGGTGCCCTCCTCAGCTCAGCGGCCGCCCGCCATCCACAGGGATGACGGCGCCCGTGGTAAAGGTCAGTTGCGTGGCCAGGGCCAGCACCGCGCGCGCCACTTCGGCCGGCAGCGCCAGGCGCCCCAGGGGCGTGCGCGCGGCTTGCTCGTCGCGCCAGTCCTGGGCCAGGCCCTGGACGAACTCGGTATCGGCCAGCCCCGGCGCCACCGACACCACCCGCACCTGGGGCGCCAGGGCGCGGGCCAGGGACTGGGTGAGGTTGTCGACCGCCGCCTTCGAGGCGCAATAGGCGATGTTGCTGCCCATGGCCGTGCGCGCCGCGATGGAACTGATGTTCACCACCAGGCCGTCGCCGCTGGCCTTGAGCAGCGGCGCCAAGGCCCGCACGCAGGCAATCGGGCCGCGCACGTTGGTGGCCAGGATGCTGTCGATCAAGTCGTCATCCAGGCCGTCGAGGTCGGCGTGGGCGACGAAGCGCGTGGTACCGGCGCAGTTGATCAGCAGGTCGCAGCGGCCGTAGTGACCCTGCACCGTTGCCGCCAAGGCTATCAAGGCTGCGCTGTCGGTGACCGGCGCGGCCACCGCCAGATGATCCTCGCCGGGCAGCTCGGCGACCAGCGCCTGGGCCGCCTCGGCGCTGCGGTTGTAGCCAGCCACCACCCGCGCCCCAGCCTGGGCCAGGGCGGCGCAGATCGCCCCGCCCAGCCCGCCGGTGGCGCCGGTGACCACCGCCACCTTGCCTTCCAGGGGCGTCATCACAGGGCCTGCTTCAGGCGACGAACACGGATGTCGGCCTGTTCCTTGTGCCCGGAGAAATGCTCCAGGGCGCACAGCCGCGAGCACACCTCGCCGATGGCCACGCTGGCCTCATCGGTGAGCACGCGCTGGTAGGTGTGGGTCTTGATGAACTTGCCCACCCACAGCCCGCCGGTGTAGCGGCCGGCGCCCATGGTGGGCAGGGTGTGGTTGGTGCCGATCACCTTGTCGCCGTAGGAGACGTTGGTGCGGTGGCCCAGGAACAGCCCGCCGTAGTGGGTCATGCGCGCCAGGAACCAGTCCGGGTCGCGGGTCATCACCTGCACGTGCTCGGAGCAGATGCGCTCGGATTCGGCGAGCATTTCCTCGTCGGTGTCGCACAGGATGATCTCGCCATAGTCGCGCCAGGCCACGCTGGCAATCGGCGCGGTGTCCAGGCGGGCCAGCACTTTCTCGATGGCGGCCGGCAGTTCTTCGGCGATACGCGTGCTGGTGGTGACGCAGAACGCGGGCGACGTGGGACCGTGCTCGGCCTGGCCCAGCAGGTCCACGGCCACCAGTTCGGCGTCCACCGTGTCGTCGCAGATCACCATGGTTTCGGTAGGGCCGGCGAACAGGTCAATACCCACGCGGCCGTACAGTTGGCGCTTGGCTTCGGCCACGTAGGCGTTGCCCGGGCCGACGATCATGTCCACCGGGGCGATGTGTTCAGTGCCCAGGGCCATGGCGGCGACGCCCTGCACGCCACCCATCACGTAGATCTCGTCGGCGCCGGCCAGGGCCATGGCGGCGATGATCTCCGGGGACGGCCTGCCATCGAATGGCGGTGCGCAGGCGATCACCCGCTTCACGCCGGCCACCTTGGCGGTCAGCACGCTCATGTGCGCCGAGGCCAGCAGCGGGTACTTGCCGCCGGGGATGTAGCAGCCCACCGAGTTGACCGGGATGTTCTTGTGGCCCAGCACCACGCCGGGCAGCGTCTCCACTTCCACGTCGCGCATCGACAGCAACTGAATCTGGGCGAAGCGGCGGATCTGCGCCTGGGCAAACTTGATGTCCTCGATGGCCTGGGGCGACAGGCTGTCGATGCAGCCCTGAATCTCCTCGGCACTCAGGCGCAGGCTGGCCGGGTTCCAGCGGTCGAACTTCTCGGAGTACTCGCGCACCGCCGCTTCACCGCGCTGCTCGATGGCCTTGATGATCTGCTCCACGGTGTCACGCACCTGGGCGTTGAGTTCGGCCTTTTGCTCGGCGGGTTTGCCTTTCTTGAGATGACGAATCATGGTCTATTCCTTGTTCTTGTAGAGGGGTTCAGCGCCAGTGGATCAGCGGCTGGCCAGCCACAGGGGCCTGGAAAAACGGGATGCGCGTGCCTTGCAGGCTGCCCAGGTACACGGTCTTGAGGTCGACGCCGCCAAAGGTCAGGCTGGCCATCCACGGTGCCAGGGTGCCGTGGGCCGCCTGCATGATGGGCGGGGTCAGGGTCTTGGCCTGGTAGTGGCGGTTGAGCTCGGCGGTGGCGGCCGGGTTGCTGTCGTCCAGCAGGGTCAGCACCTCACCGTCCGGGGTCAGGGCGATGAGCTTGTCGGTCATCACCAGGGTCACCCACAGGTTGCCGAAGCTGTCGAAGGCAAAGCCGTCGGGGAAGCCTTCCAGCTCCGCCGGGCCGAACACCTCGCGGTCGCTGAGCGAGCCGTCGGCGTTGAGGCGCAGGCGCGAAATGCGGCGTACGTTGCTTTCCACCACGTACAGCCATTCTTCGTTGTCGTCGAAGCGGATCTCGTTGGTGCCACCGAAGCCTTCGGCGACGATGCGCAGGCCCTGCTCGTCGATCACGCCGATGTAGCCGTCCAGCACGCCGGAATTGATCGAGTCAGTCCAAGGCTGCATCGTGGTGGTCACGGTGAACCAGATACGGCCCTTGCTATCGCGCAGCGGGAAGTTGGTCTTGCCCAGGGGCTTGCCGTCCAGCTGGTCGAACAGCACCTGGATGTTGCCTTGGCGGTCGAGCTTCTCGATGCGGTCCAGGCCCCAGTTGCAGATGATGAAGTCGCCCTGCTCGGTCAGCGCCAGGCCGTTGGGCAACGAGGCGCCCTGGGACTGCACGTAGCGCGATTCGAACGAGGCTTCCTGTGCTGCCGCCTGCTTGGGGGCCAACAAGGTTTGCTGACCGTCAGCGGCGATGTGCATTACCCCGCCCCGGGCGTCGGCGGCCCACAGGCTGCCGTCGGGCTGAGCGATGATGCATTCGGGGCGTTGCAAGTCGTGGCCGATGAAGCCGATGGCGTCGCGGTCGACCTGCCAGCCTTTCAAAGGATTGTTGTTCATCCGTAGTGATCCTTGCTCAGATGGGTTGGGCGACGACGTTGATCATCTGCGCCATCAGGCCGGTGAAATCGGCGTCCGGGGTGGGCCGTTGCTCCCACTCGCCGATCTGCACCGAGCCTTCGTTGATGAACTTGCAGCGCTCGAAGCGGCGCGCCATGAAGCCGTCCAACACTTGCGCAAGACTCAACTGCGCAGTGCCGCACAGCTCGCCCAGCACCACCGCGTCCTCCACCGCCTGGGCGGCGCCCTGGCCCATGTGCGGGGTGGTGGCGTGGGCGGCGTCGCCGATCAGCAACACCCGGCCGCGGTACCAGGGCGCGGGCATCAGCAGGGCTTCGAGGGGGCGGTACACCACCTGACTGCTGTCAGTAATCTGCTCGCGCAGCTCGGGCACCAGGCCGCCGTAGCCTTCCAGGCGCTTGCGGAACTCGGCCGCCAGGGTGCCAGGGTCGAAGAACGGGTTGCCCGGCTCCTCGAACACCGACAGCACGTACAGGCTGTCTTCGGTCAGCGGCGTATAACCGGCCTTGCCGCCTGGCTTGCCTTCGAACATGTGCGACCACAGCAAATCCTTGGGCCGCGGCAGGTTGTAGCGCCACACGCCCTGACCGGTGAAGCGCGGTGTGTACTGCTCGCCGAACACCGTGGTGCGCACTTTCGAGTACACGCCGTCGGCGCCCACCAGCAGGTCATAGTCGCCGCTGCTGCCGTCGGTGAAGCGCACCGAGACCTTGTCGGCGCTCTGCTCGATGTCGCTGAAGGTCAGGCCCAGGCGCAGGGTGGCGCCGCTGTCGGCCACCGCGTCCAGCAGCACCTTGTGCAGTGCCGGGCGGGTCAGGCCTAGGTTGGCCGGGTACTGTTTGCCGGCCAGCTGAGCACCGCTGAGCTCGGCCTTGACCTGGCCCTGCTGGTTGCAGATGCGCAGGCCCTTGTAAGGGAAACCGGCAGCCACCGCTGCGTCGGCGATGCCCAGCTGGGCCATGGCGCGGATGCAGTTGGCCTGCACCACAATGCCCACGTGGTACACCTTGGCCTGGGGGCTGATTTCGACGATATCGACCTCCACCCCGGCGTTGTGCAGGGCAATGGCGGCGCTCAGCCCACCGATGCCTGCGCCTACGATCAGCACTTTTGCGATGTCGCTCATCAAGCGTTCCTCGTTGCAACGAATCTTGCGGACGGCCACGCACGGGGAGGCCCGGCGCATGCCTGTGCAAACAGCGAAATGGGGGTCAGGGGGTGGGGGTATTCGGGGGGCGTGGCATGGGGTATCTCCGGCTTGTTCTTATTGTGTGCAGCGATGGGGTTACCTTAAACAGGCAGCGGGTATGCCGGAAATTGTTTGTTTGGATGTGAGGCATTTATGGGGTGGATGCCTGTAGCCGCTGCCGCCAGGCTGCGCTGGCCCGCCAATACACTGAACATCTTCAGGGTTCACACCGGCCAGCGCAGCCTGGCGGCAGCGGCTACGGGGTTGCGTGCATGGGGAAATGATCGGCGGCAGCAGGTACGGCGACGCACTTTGTGGGACCGGGCGAAGCTCGGGAAGCAGACGACGCGGTATTGGCGGCCAGCCCCTTCCCGAGCTTCGCCCGGTCCCACAGGGTCAGTTTCAGCGAGTTGGACCTCGCGGTTCAGCGCTGGGTGGTGGTTTGCTCTGCCGCCCATGGCGAGCCGCTGCCTGTGGGCTGGATATGCAGGTAGCGCTGCACCCCGACAATGGTGTTGCCATTGAACTTGGTCATCTCCGCCACCGCCATGCTCGCCGGCAAGGTCCGAATCACCGGCACCTGCGGCGCGCCTTTGACGCTGTTGGGGTCACGCACTTTCTGCGGCAGGCGCTCGAAGCCTGCCGACATGGCCAACGGCACGAACGTGGACTCCAACCCCGGGGTGATGAAGCTGCCGTACACCTGCCCCGGCACAATCCCCAGACTCACCGACACACCCTGCTCCTGGTCGACGATCACCCGCGCGCGCGGATCCCCCGGACGGTCCGGCGCCGTGCACGGCACCGATACACCACCCGCCACCTTGCGCTGGGACAGGTCATCGGCCGGCATGATCGCCTTCAGGGCTTCAGGGTCTTCCACCACCCGCCCGCCCATCTCCACCAATTCACAGCGCGGATCACCGCCCGGCGAGCCCAGCGAGCTGTCCAGCACAGTAGCGCCCAGATGGCTCAGCTGTTCGCGACTGGGGCGCTGTGCGGCCGGCAACGGCGTGGTCCAGGCGCTGGGCAAATGCTCCAGGCCCTTGGGGTCGAACACCTGCCCCGAGTCGCCCTTGGAGCGGCTGACGTACAGTTCCAGTTCGGTCAAGCGCCGGTCTTCAACCTTCAGGCGGCCGAAGAACACCGCCGAGGACGGCCCTTCCAGCAACTCGGCCACCACGAAGATCTGCCCGGTGGCCGGGTCCACCACATACTGGCCCATGCCCGGCTGGCGGAAGTCGGTCACGGTGCGCCACAAGCTGCTCATGCCCGGCGCCGACGGCGCGCCGTTTTCGGTAAAGGCGTACCAGCGCGCCAACGGCAAATGCTGACTGCTTTTGTCTTTCATCGACTGCAGCACCTGGGTGGAAATGTCCACCAGGCACTGCCGGTCACAGGGCTGCGCGGCCCAGGCGCCCTGGCTCAGCAGTAGCGCGGCAGCCAGACAGGTTTTCTTCAGGTTGCGAACTTCCATGCGGGTATTTCCTTGTGAGGTGGATCGGATCAGGGATGGGCGTTGCCAAACGACACCGCCAGAATCGCCCCCACCAGCCAGCCACTGCGCGGCAAGTTGGCAGAGTCGCTGGTCATCGAGCTGTCGGGGTTGCCGATGTACTCGATGGCCGGTTGCAATTCCAGGTAGCGCCCCAGGCTGAGCGTGGTGCTCAACTCCAGGCGGTATTCATCGGGCGAGGTCATCTGGCTGCTGCCGCCCAACAGCACCCGGCGGTCGCGCTGGGCCAGCAGGGTCGAGTGGTTGATGCGGGCATACATCGCCTTGACCTCCAGCTGGTCGACCCCGAACCAAGGGCCGCCGACGCCCCAGGGTTTCTCCAGGGTGGCGCCTGCGGTAATGCCCCAATCCACCGGTTTGGCGTCATCGAAGCTGTGCGCCACGGTGCCGAACAGCGCCAGGTTGCGGGGGTGCTCGGTAGGCGTGGCGGCGGGCTTGCCGGTGTCCGACCAGACGGTCTTGCGCAGTTTCATCACCACGCCGTTAGCGCCACGGTGGGTACTGGCGGTGTCCGTGGTAGTTACAGTAGAGGTGCCGTTGACCGACCAGTACGGGTCGGTGATGGCGGTGTCGGCGTGGTAGAAATGCAGTTGGTAATCTTCGGGGTAGGCGCGGTTGGCAAAGTCGGTGCGGTAGCCCAGCCCGGCCACAAAAAAGGTCCCGGTGCCGTGATCCGACGCCAGGGCATCCCAGCCCTTCTGACGAACTAACGCGCTGTAGTCGCGCAGCTGCTGCGCCCCGCCTTCCAGTGCCCATTCGGGGCTCAGGTTGTAGCGCACCCGCCCGCCCAGGGTACCGGTGCTGGCGTCCGGTACCCCACCGTCCCACTTCACCACCGCATCGGTGCAAAGAAAATCCAGGCCGCAATTGGGCCGGAAGAAATAACGCTGCAGGTTGAGCTTGCCCACCTCGATATTCAGCCGGTCATCCCACAGGGTCTGCTCCCAGGTGAGCAGCGACAGCCACGGGTTGCCGGTGTCATGGGCCGGGTACTGGTCGCCGCCCAGGTAACTGCTGGCGTAGTGGCCGAAGTCGCCGGTCACCTGCCGTGGGTACGTCAGGGGGAACACCACACCTTCGATGTGCACCTTGGCCTTGGGCAGGTCGAACAGCTTGGCCAAGTCCAGGTCCACGGCATTGATGAAAATCAATTGCCCGCCGACATGGCCAGGCCGGGCGCCGGTGCTGATGTTATTGAATACGGCGCCGATCATCAGGCCGTTATATTCAACGCCGGCGTCGTACAGTTGTTTTGCCCAACTTTTGTGGTTCTCGGCCGGTGGTACGGTCAACGTATGTTGAACCCAGTCTTTGTTGTAGTAAGGATAATCAGTGAGCAAATCCTGTTTATTCAACTCGTCAGCCTGTGCGGTCATTGCAGACAGCACGGCGCTGCCGAGCAACCCGTAGAAGGATGCGCGCAAGGTCATGTTCAAGCCCCGTTATTGTTATTGTCGGGAAACCGAGTGCAGTGCTGTCAGCAGGCGGTGGCGCCGGCGTCCACGCGCAAATCGGTGGCGGTGACCCAGGCCGACTCGTCGCTGGCCAGGTACACCGCCGCCCAGCCGATGTCCTCGGGCCGGCCGATGCGCTGGGGCAGCAATTGATGATCCAGCGCCGCCTGGCGGAAGCAGGGATCAGCCGCCAGGTGTGCGCGGGTGGCGCTGGTTTCGATCAGCCCCGGGGAAATGCTGTTGGCGCGGATGCCGTAAGGCCCACCTTCCATGGCCAGTTGCCGGGTCATGGCCAGCACCCCGCCCTTGCCGGCGCAGTGGGCCAAAGCTGGCGAGCCCTTCAAGGCCATCCAGGCATTGGCCGAGGCGAAATTGATGATCGAGCCGCCGCCACGGGCCTTCAGCACTGGCCAGGCGGCCTGGCACAGCAAGAACACCAGATCCAGTTCGCCGGTCAGGGTTTTGCGCCAGTGCTGCTGGTAATCGAGCTCTTCGATCCAGGCAAAGGCGCCAAACGCGGCCGCATTGACGACGATATCGAAGCCGCCGTGCAGGCCGGTGGCGAATTCCACAAAGGCGCTGGCCTGGACCGGATCGGTGAGGTCGCAGGGCTCCAGGCTATCGATCTGCAAACCCTCCTGCGCGGCGGCAACCACGGTACGCCGCGCCGCTGCCGGGTCCAGATCGCAGCCCACGACACGGGCTCCCTGGCGCGCAAACATCAGCGCGCAACACTGGCCGATTCCACTGCCGATGCCAGTCACCAATGCCACTTTGGCGTGCAAGCGCGAGTTGGATAGTTGAGCGGTCATGGCACTTCCTGATTGTTATTGTTAGTCCGTGCCGGGACTATAGGGTTGTTGATTCAGCAGCGGAAATTGCAAGTTCGGATAACAGGCATTTGCCCGGCAAATATGCCGTCGTTATTCAAATATCCGTTTGTTATCAAACTCGACACAGTGTCGATATTCGCCCGTTTCTTTTGCTTTTGTATTCACAGGTCGCCACGCGGCAGGTATAACGGCAACAAATGCCTGCGCCCACAATCATAAGAAAAACGGAGCAACCACCATGCGTTTTCATGGTTTGGACCTCAACCTGCTGGTCGTCCTCGACATCCTGCTGGCCGAACAGAACATCACCCGCGCCGGCGAGCGCCTGCACCTCAGCCAGCCCGCCACCAGCGCCGCCCTCGCCCGCCTGCGCAGCTATTTCGATGACGATTTGCTGGTGCAGATCGGCCGCAAGATGGTGCGCACGCCCATGGGCGAAACCCTGGCCCAACCGGTGCGCGACCTGCTGATCCAGATGCGCGCCACCCTGGAGAACCGCGCGCAGTTCCAGCCGCACCTGTCCAGCCGCACGTTCACGCTGATGGCCTCGGATTACGTGGGCATGGTGCTGATGCCCGAGGTCAGCCGTCGCCTCAACGACATCGCGCCGCAGTGCGCCATCGAACTGTTTTCGCCCACCGATGAGGCGGCGCTGGAGATTGAGCGCGGGCATGTGGATTTTCTGCTGCTGCCCGATACCCATATCCTTGAACAGCACCCTTCTTCGGCGTTGTTCACGGACGAGTTCGTCTGCGTGGTGTGCCGCGACGCCGGGCCACAGACGCTGTCCTTCGACGACTACAAACACAACGGCCACGTGCTGGTGCGCTTCGGCACCGAGCACCGCGCGCCCACGGTCGACGACTGGTTCCTGCGCAGCTTCGATTTCGAGCGCAAGATGGAGGTCACCACCAACACCTTCAACAGCGTGCCGCCCTACCTGATCGGCACCCAGCGCATCGCCACCATGCACCGGCGCCTGGCCGAGCGCTGGGCGCGCTACTTGCCCCTGCGCATCCTGCCCACGCCCTGGGCGGCGCCGCAGATGACCATCAGTTTGCAGTGGAACAAATACCAGCAGCATGACCCGGGCCTGGCGTGGCTGCGCAACCTGATCATCGAAACCGCCACCCACCTCCCCTGACCGCCCCAACCGTAGCCGCTGCCGCAGGCTGCGCTGGCCCCGGAGTGCGCTGCAGATTTGCAGTGAAGCACAGGCCCAGCGCAGCCTGCGGCAGCGGCTACGATGGCGTATGCTGCCTGTCTGACTCATTGCAAGGGGAAGCACACACCATGACCACCCAAACCGAAACCGCGATCCTCGCCGGCGGCTGCTTCTGGGGCATGCAGGACCTGCTGCGCCGCTACCCCGGCGTGCTGTCCACCCGCGTCGGCTACACCGGCGGCGACGTGCCCAACGCCACCTACCGCAATCATGGGGATCATGCCGAAGCCATTGAGATCGTCTTTGACCCGGCGCGCATCAGCTATCGGCAGATACTGGAATTCTTCTTCCAGATCCATGACCCGACCACACCCAATCGTCAGGGTAACGACCGGGGGCCGAGCTATCGGTCGGCGATCTATTACCTCAACGAGCAGCAGCGCGATATTGCCGAAGACACCGAGGCGGATGTGAATGCCTCGGGGTTGTGGCCAGGGCGCGTGGTGACCGAGATTGAGCCGGCGGGGCCTTTTTGGGAGGCGGAGCCGGAGCATCAGGATTATCTGGAGCGGATACCGAATGGGTATACGTGCCACTTTATTCGGCCGAGCTGGAAGTTGCCGAAGCGGGGGTGATGCTCCGCCCCTTGTGGGACCGGGCGAAGCTCGGGGAGCGTACAACTGGATGATCCTGCAGGCCGCTCCCCGAGCTTCGCCCGGTCCCGCAGGGGGGATGAGCCGCTTCCTCCGCCGCTGCACGCCGCGCTGGCCGGATTGAATACTGGCAACTGGGCTTTCCGAACCGGGCAATGGGTTACACCGCTTTCTCAACAGCCTAGAGCACCGACGTGGAATGACCAGCACAAGGGTCCCCTATCAGGTAGCCCGTATACAGACAGCAGCAAGCTGCGACCCGTTGGAATGACAAGTGCCTATGTACCCGTTCTCGTAGACGACGACTGTGGAGAGAGGTGATCCACACCCACCCGGCGTATGCCCAATCCAGGCCCGGACTGTCCCAATCCCTGGGAGTGGGCGCTGGTAGTAGCGATAAAGCACTTCCAACTCTTGGTTGATCACCCTCGTCCCACCGTGAGATAGCATCCAAGCGACTGATCCTGGCTGATCCAATGGATCCATATGCACCAAAAACGTCCAAACATTATTCACCACCACCGAATACTGCGCCGAAACCCCCACCCGATCCGTCACCGTAATCACCGCCGTCCCATTCTTGAGCCCCACCACTTTGCCCTCGACACTGACACTGGCCACCGCCGCATTACTGCTGGCATAGGTATAGGGCGCCGTCCCGTTCTTACCGGTGCGCAAGTTCCAATTTCCGATAAAGTCCTCCCCCGTACGCGGCCAGTTCTCCTGTGCCCGTACCGCCAAGCCACTCAGAACCAAAGTCGAGGTATCTACCAACGGTTTGACTGTGTAGCTACGCGTTGCAAATGTGATTGCCTTCGCCTCGTCGCGTTCACCGTGCAGGTTGGCCTTGAACGTCAGGGTCAAGGCAGTGCCATCCTTCAGCCGCTTGATGTCGGCGATCGGCAACTCTGTGGTGTAGCTGCCCTGATCTATCCAGCCCTGATTAGCGGAGCCGCCGTTGGGCCAGTGATCTCTGAAATAGGGGCTGCCGTCGGCGTAAGTACCTGATATTTGCAGCCAGACCTTGTGAGTCACGTCGATAAACGGCCACACGCCAATTCGAACAGTCGCCGCCGCCATGGCGGAAACCATGGCATCAGTGCCCGCACCACTGTTGGTAGCCTCCTGAATCACCAGCAACGACAACGCAGTAGCCGGCAACGCCTGCAATGGCAATATCAGTGCCTGTCCAGCGCCAATCACCGCACCTCCACGGGATACCACATAACCCAGCTCTACCTGCTGGTTAAGGCTGAGGGCCAGCAACGCACGCGGCACGATGGCCCGGGCGTGGCTGATGGTCACGCTGGCCGGGATGTTAGTAGTGGTCCCATCACTGCGCTTCCACACCACCACTACCGAGTCCTGCACCTGCAGGCGTACATCGCTGATCTCCACCGTTGCGGTGTTTTCCTCGCGCACCGTACCGGGTTTGATCGGGCTCCACGGGTTGGCCAGACTCCCCGTCGCGTCACTTACATAAGCTTGCGGCCACGGCAGTTGCCCCGCCTCGCCAATGCTCAACGCCAACACCCGCGAACTGCCAAAAATAGCCCCATTGCGGCGCACGTCGTACCACACGTCCACGCCAAAATGGGTGTTGCCGAGCACGAATGGATCCTTGGCGATGGTCACCGCCAAATCACCGCTGCTGGGGAACGACGACACCGGATTGGTACTGGCGTCCGGCCGCCCGTGCCAATGCACCGTCACCTGATCACCTGGCTGCAACAACCCGTTGGCCTTGACCACTACCTGCAGGGTCGAGCCCAGTTGATCAGGATCGACCTGGCCATTGGCAAATACCGGCAGTGTCTCGGGCGCCGGCAAGGTATTGACCTGCCCCGTGACGCTGAGCGACAACTGGGGCGAGGCGTATTCCTGTCCATCCGCCGCAATCTTGTAGCTGACGTTCAGCGAACCACCGGCCAAAGCAGTGGCCAGGTTTTTCGGCACTTGGAAACTGATGGGCACGCCCACCTGGGACGGCGCCTGAATAGAGCGCGTAAACATCTCGTAGATACTGCCGCCCGTGGCGGTTACGCCATCCCACACCAATTTCACAGTCTGTCCCACCGCCATGAACGCATAGGCCGGCACGATCACTTCCTGGGTAGCGCCCACAATGGCGTCAGGGTTGTACTGCGGCCCATCCACACCGGTCAGACGGGGCGCCGCCAATGTGGCCGGTTGGCCGACAACGCTGACCGTGGCACGGGCCGAGCGGCGGCCGTTGACGTCGTAGTACACCGATGCGGTGCTGCCCACCAACGCCGCGGCCTGGGCATTGGGCACGTAAAGCGTCAGCCGCGTGGCTGCCTGGAGAATCTCGAACGGCAACGTGAAGGTCACTCGCGGCCCCAGCACCGGCTGGCCCGTCCAGGTGAGCACGCCCTGGTCACCCACGACGAGGTTGCCATTGACCGGCACCCAGATGGACACGTCGGCGCCGTCCAGCGCATCCACATCCAGCACATCAAAATCATCCGCTTCCCGCACGCTAGGCGCGTGCAACGAGCCCGGTGCTTCGACGTCAGTGTGGGCGGACAAACTGAACAGCGACCAATTTTTCACCGTGTCGCGGATATCGTAGGTGACGGTCAGGCCAAGGCCGGGGTTGCGCGAGATGACGTCGGCGGTGACCGTGATGTTCAGCGCCATGCCTGGTGTATTGGCTTCAGCCGCCGTGACTACGTGAGGCACCGGCACACTGCTCCAATACAGTGTAATCACGTCATGCTCAGCGATATTGGGGTAACGGGCGATACCCACGCTAATGTCCCGCGCATTGCTGGCATCGATCATGCTGGGGATGCCGGTCGGTGCCGGCAGGTTCTCGTTGACGTAAGGCGTGGACGGGTCTGGATCAGGGTTACCCGGCACAGTGATCTTGACCAGAAACGGAGGCACCTCGAAGGAGGACCGCTCGTCCGCGCCGAGCAAACCGATATGGTGATAATGCACGTGCGCCAACCCACCGGTGGGGATCTCCCGGGGCATGACCTTGAACACCGTTTGCCCCACGTCGATATCATCCGCGCTGATAGGTTGCGAGCCCACCACCGTGTCATTCCAGAACAGATTGAGGGTGTCGCCCGGGTACATATCCGGCTGCAACACCACCTGCACCACCACCGGTATTTGCGGGTCGCGCAGATCGTTCCAGTTAAGGCCGTCGTGCACGGCCAGTTGCGGGATCACCGGCGCCGGCAAGGTGGCAGGGATGCCGCCGTGGCGGCTCAGGTGCGTGGTGTGCTCCTGGGTGAGGATGAGGCGGCGCACGGCCTGGGTGAGCGTGGTCATGGTGGGCGATTCCAGAGGTGGAAAAGCCCGAGGTTAGGCCGGTGAGCAAGGGCTGTAACCTGTTAGAACTGACAGGTACCCCTACCTGTAGCATTGCCTGCATCGCGACTAAAGTCGGCTCCTACACCGCCCGTGGTAGGAGCCGGCCTTGGCCGCGATGCAGACGCCACCGTGCTACGGCGCCGGTTGCGGGGTGGCGGCTACCGCGTCCACCAGGGCCTTGGCGCTTTCCACCAGGTGCAATACCGACCACAGCAGGCCGGAGTGGCCCAGGCCGATGTCAGTCAGTTCGTAGGTGGTTTCGTAGGCGCCCTTGAGCAGCAATGAGGCGTGGGCCAGGGCGTCATCGGCGCGGATGCCTTCGGTGATGCAGAACAGGGGGTGGTCGTCGGCGTCGCGGATGCCGAAGGGGTGGCTGTGTTGGGTGCGTAGGTGATCGGTAACGTCGTCTTGCGGAGAATCGGGTATCAATGTGTTCATCATCTATTCCTGTTCAATTGGCCCCCGCCAACCGCTGCTAAACGGATGATGGGTGGCAGCTATACGCGGGTTAGCAGACCGAGGAATCAGGAACCCGGCGCATCCGAGGATGCCCCACGTAGAGCCGCCATTGAGCCAGCCATCAGACGCACCTAGTGCATCCGCTGACCGTGAACCGGCGCCTGTTCGATGAATCCATCGAGTCTGCTAAAACCCGACCGCTGCAATGACAGCGGCGAACGGAGGGTAATACCAGCCATGGAAACCGAACAAGCGCGGAAACACCGGGGGGCATTATTTCAGAAGCGTCCTACAAAAGCCCATGGCATAGAAGGCAAATGTTGGCGGGTTTGACGTTAACGCACCCTCGTAGCCGCTGCCGAAGGCTGCGCTGGCCGGTGTGAACCCTCAACATTTCCAGCGAGGCACAGGGCCAGCGCAGCCTGGCGGCAGCGGCTACGGGGTTGTGGTGAACGTCACCCGGTCAGGGTAGAAGGCTACATGGCCTTCAATACCGGCCACCGCCGGGTAGGGTTTTTCATAGCTCCACACCGCGTTTTCACTGACCTGCTCGCCCGCCACCAGGCTGAAATAGCTGGCCTGGCCCTTGTAAGGGCAGTAACTGGAATGGGCCATGCGGCGGAAATGGGCCTGGACGATATCTGTACGCGGTATGTAATACACCTCAGAGTAATGCGCTTCCTTGAGCGCCAGGGCGTGCTGGGTGCGGGCGATGGTGACGCCGTGGAATTGCACCAGCAGCCCGCCGGCAAGCGGGCTGACGCTGATGGGGTGGTCGGCAGATGGCTGTTTCATGGCGGCGCCTCGACGCGCGGGAGTCCAGAAACAAGCGTAGCCGCTGCCGCAGGCTGCGCTGGCCTGCGTGTACGCTCGAAATTTCCAGTGAGGCACAGGGCCAGCGCAGCCTGGCGGCAGCGGCTACGGGATTGTGGTGCTGCGCTCAGGGCGTGTCGTACGCCACCCGCGCCGCCTCGATCACCGGCGCCTGCTGCTCCAGCCACCCCACCAACCCCTCAAGCCTGCCCACCAACTCCATCCCCAACGGCGTCAACCGGTACTCCACCTGCGGCGGTATGGTCGCAATCACCGTGCGCTGCACCATCCCATCGCGCTCAAACGCCCGCAGTTTCAACGTGAGGATACGCTGCGACAACTCACTGTCTGCCATGGCATTCACCTCGCGCTGCAACTCGGTAAAGCGCAGCATGCCGTGCCGCAGTATCAGCAACAACAACGGGCTCCAGCGGTCGCCCAGCCGTGCCAGGGTTTCGCGAATCGGCCCCTGGGGGTCGTTGCCGTTGTGTTGTACGCGGGTGCGCAGTTGGTCCAGGGCCTGGCGTTGTGCATCGTCGTTCACGCTGTGTTCCTTGTTATGGGCGGGGGTACGCACCTGCAGGTAACCGACCCACATAAAAGTGCGATCTTCCGCGCGCAGCGCACCTGCTCCTATCATCGCCCCGACAGCCATTCGAGCTGACTGACAAGAACAACAATGACGCGGAAGGTCCCCATGAATCACTACGATGTCGTCGCCATCGGCGGCGGGCACAATGGCCTGGTGGCCGCGGCCTACCTGGCCAAGGCCGGCAAGAAAGTCCTGGTGCTGGAGCGCAAGGGCTACGTGGGCGGCGGCGTGACGACGCGCCAGCTTAACACGCCCGGTTTCTGGCACGACGAGCACTCCAGCGTGCACATCATGATCCAGGGCAACCCCATGATCACCCAGGATGAGCTGGGCCTGTTCAAGCATTTTGGCCTCAAGTACAACTACTCCGACATCCCCCACGCCACGGTCTTCGAAGACGGCAGTGCGCTGATCACTTACCGCGACCTGGACAAGGCCTGCGAGTCAATCGCCAGCGTGTCGCCGCGCGACGCCGAGACCTACCGGCGCCTGGCAACCAAGGCCATGGGCCTGCTGCCGATGTTCCTCTCCGGCTTCTACTCGCCGCCCCTGCCCATGGGCGCCATGGTGGCCATGCTGGACCAGAGCCTGGAAGGCCGCGAGCTGTTCGACGCCATGCAGCGCAGCACGCTGGACATCATCGACCATTTGTTCGAGCACGATAAGGTCAAGATCCACCTGTTGCGGGTGATCGCCGAGAACCTGCAGATGCCCGACGAACTGGGCACCGGCATGGGCGTGTACGCCTTTGTCGGCATCATGCACAGCCACGGCGTGTCGCAGCCGGTGGGCGGCAGCGGCAAGCTGTCGGAGTCGCTGGCGCGCTGCATCGAGCATTACGGCGGCGAGATCCGCGTCAACAGTGAGGTGCGCAAGGTGATCGTCAGCGACGGCCGCGCGGCGGGCGTGGAACTGAGCGACGGCGAGCGCATTCTGGCCCGCGATGCGGTGATTGGCGCGCTGCACCCGCACGTGATCAGCCGCTTTGTCGAAGGCCTGGACGCCGGCGTGGTGCAACGCGCCGAGCGTGCCAGCCTGGCGCCGTTCAGCCTGTTTGTCAGCCACTACGATTTGCACAACAAGGCCGAGTTCTACGCCGGCCCCGAGGTGGGCCGCGCGACCATGCTGACCATGATGAGCAGCGACCGCCTGGGTGACATGCTCGACGACTTCGACGAGCTGCGCCGTGGCCGCGTGTCCAGGCGCAGGCTGGTGGCGGGCGGTGATGAAAGCATCAATGACCCCACCCGCGTGCCGGCTGGCAAGGGCATGTTCCATGGCATGACCTTCGCCCCCTATAACCTGGCCGAAGGCGGCGGTGCGCGCTGGGATGAATACAAGGAGGAGTTCGGCGACCTGAGCCTGCAGGCCTACCGCAAGTTCGTGAAAAACCTGACCCCGGACAACATCATTGCCCGCACCCTGTGCTCGCCGCTGGACCTTGAGCGCAGCTCGCCCAACTCCATGGTCAAGGGCGATGTGCACGGCGTGGCGCCCTACTTCTATCAGAACTTCGCCCACCGCCCTACCCCCGACCTGGGCCGCCTGAGCGTGCCGGGGCTGGACAACCTGTACCTGGTGGGGCCGTTCATGCACCCCGGTGGCGGCGTGTTTGGTGCGGGGCGTGGCACGGCCATCAAGATGTTCGATGACCTGGGGATGGATTTTGAACGCGTGACGAGGAACGGATGATGAAGATTTTTGGCAGCGACAACAGTGAACTGATGGCTGTGAGTGCGATTGAGCGCAGCGGTGATGAGCTGGTGCTCAAGGGGAAGATTTTCGGGGCGATGCCGATGATTGCCAAGGTGCGCCCGGAGGAAGCGCGCGCGGCCCTCAAGCTGCTGGACTTCAGGACGGTGGTGTTTTTGGTGAGCCTGCTGTTCCGCCCCACGGTAAAAAAACCACGCCGCTGAAGCCCTCGTAGCCGCTGCCGCCAGGCTGCGCTGGCCCGCATCAACACCGGACATTTGCAGTGAGGCTGATAGCCAGCGCAGCCTGACGGCAGCGGCTACGGGTGTTACACCAAACGCGAGCCCTGCACCTGTGCCGCCAGGGCATCCAGGCCAGCCAACGCATCAGCCTCCAGCTTCAGCGTCGCCGCGTGCAGATTCTCCTCCAACTGCCCCCGGCGCCGCGTGCCCGGGATCGGCACCACCGTCAACCCATGCACCTGCGCCCGCTGGTGCACCCAGGCCAACGCCACCTGCGCCGCCGTTACGCCCAATTGCTGCGCCAAGGCCGTCACCTGGGTCACCAACTGGCGATTGTGCTCCCCCGCCGCCCCACTGAACTGCGGCAGAAACCCACGCAAATCACCCTCGGCACCCGACAGCCCAGCCCCCGTCAGCAGGCCCCGGCCCAACGGCGAATAGGGCACCAAGGCTACACCCAGCTGTGCCGCCATTGGCACCACCTGCGCTTCCACATCGCGGGCAAACAACGACCATTCGCTCTGCACGGCACTGATGGGGTGGATGCGGTGCGCCTGCTGCAATTCATCCGCCGTGACTTCGCTCAGGCCCAAGTAACGCACTTTGCCCGCCTTCACCAGCTCGGCCATGGCGCCGATGGAATCAGCCAAGGGCACCTCTTGCACACGGCGGTGCAGGTAATACACGTCCAGCTCGTCCACGCCCAGGCGCCGCAACGACTCCTCCACGGCGCGGCGAATGTACTCGGGGCGGTTGTCGAGGGTAAACGACTGGCCATCCGCTGCGCGCACAAAACCGACTTTGCTGGCAATCACCACCTCCTCGCGGCGCTTGCGAATCACCTCGCCAATCAAGCGCTCGTTGTCGCCGCTGCCATACATGTCGGCGGTGTCGATCAGGGTGGCGCCACGGTCCAGGGCCTGCTCAAGCGTAGCCAGGGATTCGCCGCGGTCGCTGACGCCATAGAACTCGCTCATGCCCATGCAGCCCAGCCCTTGCACGCCCACGCGCGGGCCGTGCTGGCCCAGGGTGGTGGTGGCGATGGGGTCGTGTCGGCTCATGCCGGTCATCCTTTGAAGGTGAGAGGGCCACCACGATAAAGCCGTTATGATCATGCGACTAGATGGCCTCGGCTATGCTGGGCTTTTGCGGAGCCTGCCCATGAGTGACCTCGAACGCCTGATCACGCTGATGGCCGAACGCCGGTTCGTGGTGCTGACCGGCGCCGGCATCAGCACGCCGTCGGGCATCCCCGACTACCGCGACAGCGAGGGTGTGCGCCGGGGACGGGCGCCGATGATGTATCAGGAATTCCTCAGCGGTGCCGCCTTGCGCCAACGCTACTGGGCGCGCGCCATGCTCGGTTGGCCGAAGGTGCGCCAGGCGCAGGCCAATGTCGCGCATCAGGCAGTGGCGGATTTGCAGGCGCGCGGGTGTATTGACGGGCTGATCACCCAGAACGTCGACGGCTTGCACGATCAGGCCGGCAGCACCGGCGTGGTGGAGTTGCACGGCAACCTGCACCGGGTGCTGTGCCTGGACTGCGGGCAGCGGCTGGCGCGTGATGAGGTGCAGGCGGTGATGGTGGCGCAGAACCCTTATCTGGCCGGTGTGGATGCCACCCAGGCGCCGGATGGTGATACGTTGCTGGACCCGCATTTCGAAGCGCGCTTCAAGGTGCCGGTGTGCCCGCATTGTCACGGGCAGCGGTTGAAGCCGGACGTGGTGTTTTTTGGCGAAAACGTGGCGGCGCCCACGGCCGAACGGGCGATGAGCCTGGCCAATCAGGCGCAAGGGTTGCTGGTGGTGGGCTCGTCGCTGATGGCCTACTCGGCGTTCCGCCTGTGCCGCGCGGTGGCCGAACGCGGGCAACCGGTGGTGGCGATCAACCTGGGCAAGACCCGGGGCGATGACCTGCTGAGCTTCAAGCTGGCCCTGCCCTGCGACGAATGCCTGCCGCGTGTAGCCGCTGCCGCCAGGCTGCGCGCCCTGTAGCAGCTGCCGAAGGCTGCGTCAGGTACAACGCGGTATGCCAGACATAACGCGGCGCCTGTGACGCGACCTGACGGCCGCTGCTACAGTGTCTTACTCCTTTGATCAGCGGAGCAGCCCCCATGACCTCGATCGCCATTGTTTTCTTCAGCGGCTACGGCCATACCGCCAAACAGGCCGAGGCGGTGCATGCCGGCGCAGCCGCAGCGCCCGGCGCGCAGGCCACGCTCTATCAGATCGACGCCAACGGCGACCTCAGCGACGCCGCCTGGGAAGCCATCAGCGCCGCCGACGCCATCATCTACGGCAGCCCCACCTACATGGGCGGCCCGGCGTGGCAGTTCAAGAAGTTCGCCGACACCTCGTCCAAACCCTGGTTCAGCCAGGCGTGGAAAAACAAGGTGGCCGCCGGTTTTACCAATTCGGCGTCGGTGAACGGCGACAAGTTCTCCACCATCACGTACTTCTGGACCCTGTCGCAACAGCACGGCCAGGTGTGGATCGGCACCGGCCTGATGCCGGCCAACACCAAGGCCCATGGCCCCGACGATATCAACTGGACCGCAGGGTTTGCCGGGGCGCTGGCGGTGTCGCCTTCCGACGCATCGCCCGACGAAGCCCCGCGCAAGGGCGACCTGGAAACCGCCAAGCTGCTGGGCAAGCGCGTGGCCGAGTACACTGCGCGCCTGAAGGACTGAGCGGCATCGCACGGTGGCTGAAACTTCTCGGCCACCGCGCAGGTCTTGATCATGACGCCCTCCACATCCCGTTGAGGCCCTGCCAGCGAGCAGACCTTGGACAGCCATTCTTCCCGTCGTAACGGTGTCGCGCTGGATGCGCTGAACTTCTTCCTGGCTGACGTACGCGATGGCCTGGGGCCTTACTTGTCGATCTACCTGCTGGCGGTGCACCAGTGGACGCCCGCGCAGATCGGCTGGGTGATGACCCTGGCCGGCCTGGCGGCGCTCGTGGCACAGACCCCGGCCGGCGCGCTGATCGACAGCACCCATGGCAAGCGGGCGGTGGTTGCACTGGCCGCGTTGCTGGTCACCGGCAGTTGCCTGGTGCTGCCGTGGACATCGTCGTTTACCTGGGTGGCCATGACTCAGTCGCTCAGCGCCGTGGCTTCATCGGTGTTCGCCCCGGCCATCGCCGCCATCTCCCTGGGCATCACCGGCAACCGCGCCTTTACCCGCCGCACCGGGCGCAACGAGAGTTTCAACCACGCCGGCAATGCCGTGGCCGCCTTGCTGGCCGGCGGCCTGGCGTTCTGGCTGGGGCCAACGGCGGTGTTCTACCTGATGGCGGTCATGGCCCTGGCCAGCGTGGTGGCCGTGTGGCGGGTGGACCCACGGGCGATCGACCACCAACTGGCCCGCGGCCTTGGCCAGGACAAGGCGCACCACGCCGCGCCACCGTCCGCCATCAGCGTGCTGACCGGCAACCGGCCGCTGTTGCTGCTGGCGCTGTGCTGCGCGCTGTTCCACCTGGCCAACGCGGCGATGCTGCCCCTGGTCAGCCAGAAGCTGTCGCTGCAGGACCTGACCCTGGCCACGCCGCTGACCTCGGCGTGCATCATCGCCGCGCAGCTGGTGATGGTGCCCATGGCCTGGCTGGTGGGCGCCCGCGCCGACCGTTGGGGGCGCAAGCCGCTGCTGCTGGCCGGGTTCCTGATACTGCCGCTGCGCGGGGTGCTGTACACGCTGTCGGATGACCCGTACTGGCTGGTGGCGATCCAGATGCTCGACGGCATTGGCGCCGGGCTGTTTGGCGCGCTGCTGCCACTGATGGTCAAGGACCTGACCCAGGGCAGCGGCCACTTCAATGTCAGCCTGGGCGCAGTGACCACGGCCTTCGGCCTGGGCGCGGCGCTCAGTGGCAGCCTGGCCGGGACAGTGGTGCAGGCGGCAGGCTACACTGCGGGGTTCCTGACCCTGGCCGGCGTGGCGGTGGTTGCCGTGTTGCTGCTGTGGTTGAAAATGCCGGAAACCCTGCCCCCCTCCCTTGCCCGAGCCGACTGAATGCCGTTCACCGCCAGCCAACTTGTGATCTGGGGCATCGCCCTGCTTGCCACCCTCGGTATCCTGCTGCGCCCCTGGCGCTCGCCCGAGTACGCCTGGGCCGCTGGCGCCGCCGTACTGTTGACCGTCACCGGCCTGGTGCCCTGGCCTGCCGCGCTGGCGGCCGTGGCCCAGGGCGGCGATGTGTACCTGTTTTTGGTGGGCATGATGGTGCTGGCCGAACTGGCGCGGCAGAAAGGCCTGTTCGACTGGCTGGCGATGGTCGCGGCCGGGCATGCCAATGGCTCGGGGCAGCGGCTCTTCGACCTGGTGTTTTTGGTCGGCACGCTGGTGACGATCCTGCTGTCCAACGACGCCACCGCCGTGGTGCTGACCCCTGCGGTGTACGCAGCCGCCCGTGCGGCGCGGGCCGAGCCGCTGCCCTATGTGTTCGTCTGCGCGTTCATCGCCAATGCGGCCAGCTTTGTGTTGCCGATTTCCAACCCGGCCAACCTGGTGGTGTTCGGCAGCCATATGCCGCCGTTGCTGACCTGGCTCAAGCACTTCACCCTGCCGTCGCTAGCGGCGATTGGGGTGACGTATGCCGTGCTGCGCTTTACCCAGCGCGAGGCGCTGCGCCAGCCCTTGAGTCGTGACTTCAACACACAGCCGCTGCCCACCAGCGCGCGCCTGACCGCCTGGGGCATTGGTTTGACCGCCGTGGTGTTGCTGCTGGCCTCGGCGCTGGATGTGCAGTTAGGGCTGCCGACCTTTTGCGCGGGGCTGGCGACGGTGATTGGCGTGCACCTGCTTGAGCGCGCCAGCCCGCTGCCGGTGCTGCGCCATGTGGCGTGGGGGGTGTTGCCGCTGGTGGCGGGATTGTTCGTGCTGGTGGCCGGGCTGACCCAGACCGGGCTGACCACGCGCCTGGCCCATGGGCTGGCGGACCTGGCCGCGCAGTCGCCGGCGCAGGCCAGTTGGCTGGGCGGGCTGGTGATCGGGGTGGCCAGCAACCTGATCAACAACCTGCCGGCGGGGCTGATTGCCGGGTCCATGAACCAGATCGCGCCGCTGCCGACGCAGACTACGGCGGCGTTGTTGATTGGTGTGGACCTGGGGCCGAATCTGTCGGTGACCGGGTCGCTGGCGACGTTGTTGTGGTTGATTGCGGTGCGGCGCGAGGGGGGGCATGTCAGTGCGTTGGGCTTTCTGAAGCTGGGGGCGCTGGTGATGACGCCAGCGCTGTTGGCGGCGCTGGCGTTGTTGACGGCGGTCAACCTGTAACCAAAATCGCGTCGCCCGCATCGCGGCCAACCACGGACGGCGTAGGAGCCGGCCTTGGCCGCGATGCAGGCGACGCGGTCCCCGGTCAATGACCGGCTTTCATCGCCGCCACCAGCTTGTCGACGTTGTAATGGAACATCTTCGCGTACGTGGAAGCCGGACCATCCGCCGGGCTCAGGGCCTCCACATACAACTCCCCACCCGGCTGCGCACCGGTAGCCCCGGCGATCTGCTTCACCAACCGCGGGTCGCCCGAGTTCTCGAAGAAATACGCACTGACGTGCTCCTGCTTGATCTGCCGAATCAGCTTCGACACATCGGCCGCCGAGGCTTCGTTTTCAGTGGAAAAGCCCAGCGGCGACAAGAACGTCACGCCATAGGCATCACCAAAATAACCAAAGGCATCGTGGGAGGTCAGCACCTTGCGCTGGGCTTCGGGGATGCTGTGGATCTCGCTGCGCGCGTAGCGGTCCAGCGCCTGCAACTGGTCAATGTAACGGTCGCCATTGGCCTGAAAGTCGGCGGCGTCGGCCGGATCGGCTTTTTTCAGCGCATCGACGATGTTACGCACATACACCACGCCATTGGCCGCGCTGTTCCAGGCGTGCGGGTCGGTGATCTGCTGGCCGTCCTCTTCCATGCTGCGGGTCTTGATGCCCGTGGACAGCACCACCGGCGTGCCCTGGTAGCCGGAGGCCGTGATCAGCCGGTCCATCCAGCCTTCCAGGTGCAGGCCACTGACGAAAGTGATGTCGGCGTGGCGCAGGGCCTGGGCATCGGCCGGGGTCGGTTCGTACACATGGGGGTCGCCGTTTGGGCCGATCAGCGAGGTCACGTGCACGTGGTTGCCGCCCACGGTCTGCACCATGTCGGCGATCACGGTGAACGAAGCCACGGCCTCCAGTGGCTTGGCCAAGGCCTGGGCGCTGAAGGCGGACAGGGACAGCACGGCAGCGGCGGCCGCCAGGGAGTTGCGTTTCATGGTGATCCTTCAGTTCGACAGGTGAGGTTGCGGGAAAAAGCGGCGCAGCATGCCGCTGCGGCCAAACAGCAGCGACACGCCGTAGAACGCACTGGCGGTCAGCACGATGGCAGGCCCGGAGGCCACGCCCAGGTGATACGAGACGATCAGTCCAATCAGCCCCGACAGGGTCGCCAGCAATGTGGAAATCAGCATCAGCGCGCTCAGCGAGGTGGCCCAGAAGCGCGCGGCGGTGGCCGGCAGCATCATCATGCCCACCGCCATCAGCGTGCCAAGGGCCTGGAACCCGGACACCAGGTTGAGCACCACCAGCAGCAAAAACAGCACGTGGTACAGCGAGCCACGCCCGCCCACGGCGCGCAGGAAGCCAGGGTCGAAGCACTCCAGCACCAGCGGCCGGAAGATCAGCGCCAGCAGCACCAGGGTGAACGAGGCGATGGCGGCCACCAGGTAGATGGCCTGGTCGTCGATGGCCAGGATGGTGCCGAACAGCACGTGCAGCAGGTCGATGTTGGAGCCGTGCAGCGAGACGATCATCACCCCGGCGGCCAGCGAGGTCAGGTAGAAGCTGGCGAAGCTGGCGTCTTCCTTCAGCGCGGTGAAGCGGCTGACCAGGCCGGCCAGCAGCGCCACGGTGAGGCCGGCGATCAGCCCGCCCAGGCCCATGGCCGGCAACGACAGCCCGGCCACCAGAAAGCCCAATGCCGCGCCCGGCAGGACCGCGTGGCTCATGGCGTCGCCCACCAGGCTCATGCGCCGCAGCATCAACAGCACGCCCACGGGGCCGGAACCGATCCCCAATGCCAGGCACGCCACCAGGGCGCGGCGCATGAAGCCGAACTCGACGAAGGGTTGCACCAGGTTGGTGTAGAGCATCATGGGCGCCCCTCCCCGTTGGCCTGGCACAGTTCGGCATCGGCGCTCCAGAACTCGGCCATGTTGCGCGCCTGGCGCAGGTTGGCGCTGCACAGCACCTGCGCGGTGGCGCCCCAGGCGATGGATTCGCGGGCCAGCAGCAGGGTGTCGGGGAAGTGTTCGCGCACCTGCTCCAGGTCGTGCAGCACGGCAATCACCGTGCGGCCTTCGCCGTGCCAGGTTCGTACCAGGCGCAGCAGGTCCTGGGTGGTGCGCGCGTCGATGGCGGTGAACGGCTCGTCGAGCACGATCAGTTGCGCGTCCTGCACCAGCAGCCGAGCGAACAGCACGCGCTGGAACTGGCCTGACGACAGCGAGCCGACGCTACGCCCCTCGAAACCTTCCAGCCCCACTGCAACCAGCGCCTGGCGAGTGCGCTGGGCCTGCTCGCCGGTCAACGCACGCCAGGCGCCGATGTGCCGCCAGGCGCCCATGGCCACGGTGTCGGCGACGCTCAAGGGGAAGCTGCGGTCGATCTCGGCGGCCTGGGGCAGGTAGCCGATGACGCGGGTGTTGAGGCCATCCAGATGCACGTGGCCGGCGGCGGGTTTCATGACGCCGACGATGGCCTTGATCAGGGTGGATTTGCCGGCACCGTTGGGGCCGACGATGGCGGTCAGGCTGCCACGGGCGAAACGACCGCTGACGTGGTGCACGGCGGCGCGGCGTTCGTAGGTGACGGTGAGGTCTTGGAGGGTGATGGCGGCGCTCATGGGATGGCTACTGCCCAGGCGACGGCGAGCCAGAGGATGGTAAGCAGGGCCAGGGCCATGGCTACGCGTTGGGGGGCGGAGCGGGCGAGCATGGACGGGGTGGGTGACGGGCGTTGGGGGGGCACGGAGGTTACTCGACAAGATTTGTTACACTATAACATCACACAAATATCTTCTGTCCAGTGACATTTCCTGGCCGCCGCGTAGCCGCTGCCGCCAGGCTGCGCTGGCCCTGTGCCTCGCTGAAGATTTTCAGGGTTCACACCGGCCAGCGCAGCCTGGCGGCAGCGGCTACGGGATTTGCGGTGTAGCGTATAGGTGCATGTCGATGTTCTTTTAGTGTTCTTGAGATCGAGCGCCGCCCGCGCGATCTCATGAACACCAGAACAACATCAGCCCCATCACCCCCTCCTAACCCATGCCACCGCATCATGCGGGTGCAGACTCTCACCATGACTCACAAAAACCCCCACCCCCTCATACCGCCCCTGCAAACCACGCCCCAGCTTGCGCGCCGCATCCTCCACGTACATGAGATGCTCACCATTGAGCCGAGCAAACGCCTGCTCGTCAGCGCGCTTGACGGCCGTCTGCAACGGCGTGCCCAACGCCGCCTCGGCGCAATCGATCAGCGCGATCAGACCCAGGCTGTCGCCCTGCGGATCAAGCGTCACATCAATTCGCGCAACGCTGCGCTGGCTATGGGGCGTGGCCACGCTGCCGTGCTCGCGCAACCAGCCGGCCACAGCAGCAGGGTCCAACGCACCCTCCCCGCCAAACTGTGCCTCGAACGCCTGCGACAGTACTTGCCGCGACAGCGCCGCCGAGCACGGGCAGGTCGACGAGTAGCCCACCTCGACCCGCGCCTGCACCTGCATTGCGCCATCGCCCCACTGCGCCCGCAGCCTGACCGGGTAGGCCTTCCAGCCACTGAGCCCCGCCGTGACCAACGCCGGGCGACGGCACAGCAACTGGAAGCGCAGCTGCACCCGCGCCTGACGGGACTGGCAATCGGCATGGCTTTCGACCATCTGCGCCAGCAGCCTGGCCAGGCTGCGCGGGGTCAATGGTGTGTCGGTGCCCAGTGTGTCGAGCAGGCGATACAGGCGCGACATGTGGATGCCTTTGATGGCGGGGTCGGGCAAGTCGACTTGTATGTCGATCTGGCTGGCGGTACTGGCTGGACAGCCGGGTTCGCCAAGCACGATGGGCAGGTCGATGTGCTGCATGCCAACCCAGTTCAACGGGCCGGGCGCGGGTGGGGTGTCGGTGAGAGCGACGTCGGGGAGCGGGGCAACAGGGGGCATCGCGGGGTATCCATGGCAGCACTGTACAGATGTTACCTTATAACATATCAGAAGCGCTGCCAATCTTGTAGCTGCCGAAGGCGGCGTCACAGGCGACGCGGTGGGCCACCCATTGCGCGGCGCCTGTGACGCGACCTAGCGGCCGCTGCTACAGGGGTCCGCTAACTGACGTAGCGCATCCATGGCCCGCTGCGCATCTTCACGCGCCACAAACAGATGATCATGGTAATACCCGGCCACCACATTGCAGCTGATGCCCGCCTGCCCCAGCGCCGTGGCAAAGGCCGCCGTCAGGCCCACGGCCTCCAAGGCAGAATGCACCTGCAGGGTGATCCACGCCGCCACGTAGTCATAGCTCAAGCCCAAGGCCTGCGCGCGCTCGCGCGCCAGGATCACGGTCAGGCCTTCCTGCTCGCGAAAGCTGCCGATCACGTCGCAGTCATCCAGAATGGCGCCAGGCGCCAGGGTGCAGAACACATAATCGCCGTCGTTCAAGTGCGGCGACATGCTGCTCAACAGAAGGGAAAGATCGGTTTCGCCGCTCATCGGGTGTGTCCATGCCGTGGTTAATGGCAGGATTTGACCCGTATCGGCTGGGCAAGGCAAAGCACTATTGCCCATGCCCCATTAGGGCAACTGATGCTCAGGCGCGCTTGAACTGGTCGCCCTGCACTTCATCACGGGCCAGGCGCAGCTCTTCGGCGTCCTGGTTGAGACGGTGGATCACGCCCAGCAAACGCTGGCGCAGCACTTCATCGCCCAGTTGGTCCAGGGCGCGCATCACGTCCAGCGCCGCCGACTGGTTGTTGGCCGCCACGGCGTCCAGGGTTTTGCGCAGGTGTCTTGCAGGTCGGTTCACGTCTTGAGTCCTCGTCAATCTCGGCGTGGACTGTAGGACAACAATGTTTCGGTTTGATTTCAGCGATTTAGCCGGTCAAGTGATGTGCATCAACAGGCAGGTGACTTTGCTGGCGTCACACCCGTGGACTGCGGCGCTGCGCCTGTGATTTCATCCGTTCATCGCCCCACAATAAAAGAGCCCTTCATGAAGCGTGCGTACCTGCTCTGCCTGCTGCCTACCCTGGCCCTGGCCGACGCCCCACCCTCGCGCCTGGACCTGGTCCAGCAGCGCGGCCACCTCAACGTCTGCACCACCGGCGACTACAAACCCTACACCGTGAAAAAGGCCGACGGCAGTTACGAAGGCATCGACATTACCCTGGTGCAATCCCTGGCCCAGAGCCTGGGCGTCAGCGTGCAGTGGCTGCCCACCACTTGGAAAACCCTGATGCCGGACTTCCTCGCCGGCCAGTGCGACATCGCCGTGGGCGGCATCTCGGTGACCCTGGCACGGCAAAAGCAGGCCTGGTTCAGCAGCACCCTGGACGTGGACGGCAAGGTGCCGCTGGTGCGCTGCGACGAGCAGGCCAAGTACCAGACGGTGGCGCAGATCAACCGCCCCGAGGTGCGCGTGATCGAGCCTGCCGGCGGCACCAACGAGGCATTCGTGCACGCCTACCTGCCCAAGGCGCAGTTGAGCCTGCACGACAATGTGACCATCTTCGATGAACTGCGCCAGCACCGCGCCGATGTGATGATCACCGATGCGTCCGAGGCGCTGTACCACCAGAAGCTGGAGCCGGGGTTGTGCGCGGTGAACCCGCAGCGCTACATGCAGTATGGGGAGAAGGCGTATCTGCTGCCGCAAGGGGATTTGAGCTGGAAGATGTACGTGGACCAGTGGCTGCATCTGGCCAAGGCCACGGGGGCGTATCAGCAGGCGCAGGCGCAGTGGATTGCCGTTCCCGCGCCGTAAAATCGCCCGTAGGCGCTGCCGCCAGGCTGCGCTGGCCCTAGGCCTGGCTGAAGATCTTCTGGGTTAACACCGGCCAGCGCAGCCTGGCGGCAGCGGCTACAAGGGCTTAGTCAATCAACTCGGCATGCTGCGCCTGGCGCTGCATCGACTCCAGGTTCTTTTCGATGGTCTCGCAGATCGTGTCCATCTTGATCTGATGTTCACTGGGCTTGAACGGGCTTTGCAGGTCGGTGCCAATCCGCTCGATCGCCAGCAGCATAAAGCCCACCACAGTCGATGCCAGCGGCGTGTACCACTCCAGCGACTCCACCAGCCCGATCGGCACGATCAGGCAGAACAGCGAGATAAACAGCCGCGGGAAGTACACGTAAGGGTACGGCAGCGGCGTATTGCCGATCCGCTCCAGGCCGCCCTGGCTGTTGGACAGGTCCACCAGCGTCGACTCCAGCCGCGCCAGGCGGATGGTGTCCAGGCGCCCCGCCTTGTATTCGCGGGCCAGCAAGTTGGCCGAGCCGTTGAGGATGTCGTTGGCGAAGTTGTTGGAACTGGCGCTGCGCTCGAATTCGTCGGCGCGTACAAAGGCCTTGAGCTCCGGCGGGCACTGGTTGCCCTTGAGCGCGGCGGCCAGGGCGTTGACATACGCCACGTGGCGGCGCAGCAGCGTGGCCTTGACCGGGTTGGTATCGCCGTTCTCATCGTCGATCAAGGTCAGCACCTGGCGGGCGAAGCTGCGTGAGCTGTTCACCAGTGCGCCCCACAAGGTGCGCGCCTCCCACCAACGGTTATAGGCACTGCTGTTGCGAAAGCTGATCAGCACCACAAGCGCCGAACCCAGCAGGGTCAGGGGCATCAGCGGCAAGGTCACCTTGCTGTTGAGGTACAGCATGAAGTCGACCGTGACCAGAATGTCCCAGATCAGCAGCCAGAACAGCGCCCAGCCCACGTAGCCCAGGGTTTTGACGATCAGGCGGTATTTCTTGACGATGGCATCTTTCAAACCGTGAACCTCGGTGGCGTGCAGTATCGGTACACCCGTGGGACGCCAGTTCCCGGCCAAGGTTCGCCAGATACACATGTTGTTGCACCTTAACCGTGGCGGCCCTAGATTGGTGCCTCGCCCCTTGCAGAGGCCCCAGGCATGCGCATCGTCACCCCCCAGCAGTGGTTTGAGGTTCAACAGAAAGCCGACGGCGTGAAGCTGATTCACGAGCCCTGGGTGCGGCCCTTCTACCGCTGCAATCTGTGGCACATCACCGGCCGCGACCGCGATGCGCTGGTGGACACCGGTTCGGGCGTGGTCAGCCTGCGCCAGCAACTGCCCTGGCTCACCGACCGGCCGCTGCTGGCGGTGGCCAGCCACAGCCATTTCGACCACATCGCCGGGCACCACGAGTTCGACGAGCGCCTGGTGCACCCGGCCGAAGCCGACATCATGGCCAACCCTGACAACGCCTCGACCCTGGCGGACCTGTGTATCGGCGATCAGATGTTCGAGGCCCATCCCGGCTGCCCGCTGTGCTATGAGGAATACCGCGTGGAGGCCGCGCCGGCCACGCGGCTGATCGATGAGGGGGATGTGCTGGACCTGGGCGATCGCCGCCTGGAGGTGTTGCACACGCCGGGGCATTCGCCGGGTGGCATCTGCCTGTGGGAGGCGGCGACGGGGACCTTGTTTTCAGGGGACATCATTTACGATGGGCCGCTGATCGAGGATGCCTACCATTCGAACCTGGAGGATTACCGCACCAGCCTTGAGCGGTTGCTGACCTTGCCCGTGCGCACGGTGCATGGCGGGCATTTTCCGAGCTTCGGCGGGGAGCGGCTAAGCAACCTGATCCATCAATGGCTGACAGGACACCCGTAGCCGCTGCCGTGAGGCTGCGGCTACGTTGATGGTGATGGTGGCCGGATCAGAACGCCAGCTTGTAGCCGATCGACAACAGCATGAACGCCAAGCACGGCCGCAGCACGGCATCAGGCACACGCCCGGTCAGCTGGCTGCCCAAGTAAATCCCCGGCAGCGAGCCCATCAACAGGAAGCCCAACAGCTCCCAGTTCATGTTGCCCATGCTGGCATGCCCCAGCCCCGCCACCAGCGTCAGCGGCACGGCATGGGCAATCTCGGTGCCCACCAGCCGGCGGGTCGGCAGCAATGGGTAGAGGATGAACAGCGCCACCGTGCCCAGCGCACCGGCACCAATGGACGTCAACGCCACCATGGTGCCCAGCACCAGGCCGGTAATGACCGTCAGCACGTTCAGTCGGCGCCCGCTGAACAGCGACTTGTCGCCACCGCGACGGTGGGCGAAGGCCAGCAGCTTGTGCTTGAACAACACCGCCGCCGAGGTCAGCAGCAGCACATAACCCAAGGCTTGGGTGATGACCGCGTTCAGCGCCTTGGGATTGGTGTCGAAGCTCTTCAGAAACCACAGCGTCAGCGCCACCGCCGGCACGCTACCCAGGGTCAACCAGCCGGTCACGCCCCAGTCGATGTTCTTGTTCTTGCGGTGTACCAGCACCCCACCCGACTTGGTGATGGCCGCGTACAACAGGTCGGTACCCACGGCCGTGGCCGGGTTAATGCCGAACCACAACAGGATCGGCGTCATCAGCGAGCCGCCACCGACACCCGTCATCCCCACGATAAAGCCGACAATAAGCCCTGCGAGTACAAAACCGAAATTACCGACATCCATTGCTGAGCCTTAAATCACGCGCAAAAACTGGCGCGCAGGATAGCTCTTAATGTTATGAGTGTTTAGAACGTTATTGACTATGGTTATAACCGTTCGCGTGAACAGTTTGTAGCCGCTGCCGACAGGCTGCGCTGGCTTGAATCTGAACCTCACGCCCCTAGGCGGCCTGCCTATAGCTCCCAGGGATTGAGCAGTTCAATCGGCAAATGCCGAAAGTCCTTGGTATTTCGAGTCGCAAGGGTGGCCTTATGCACAGCGCAAACTTGGGCATCCAGCCACTTCAGGACGCCGGAATCAGGTTCAGGCCGCATGAACTCCGATAGTATGTCGGTATTCAGGATGATCACTCGAAAAGGTCCGAGCCTCTAGGCGGCTCCGCTCTTGAAGACAACTCTAAGTCAACACCTTCCTGGGCGAACCGTGAATGAATGCGGCTCCCCAGCCCGCCCCTGGCGGGCGCCTTGACCAACGCACGACGAAGAATAACCCGCGCTTGCTCTTCCATGGAGCGGTTGTTGTTGGCTGCCTCAATGCGCAACAACGCCTTGAGGCTGTCGTCAATGTTGCGGATGGTGATGCTGGCCATGGCCCCTCCCAGTGTAATCAATGATCTCGACGCAGTTACAGAAGGGGTGACCCCCACTTTCTACAATCAAAGCCACCAGACTGTGGCGGCCTGGCGTCCGCTGCTGCAAGACCTATTGGTGACGCAACGCGCGGTGGTTGGCCACCACCTCGTCGATCACCACCCGAAACAGGCGCTGCACCAGGTCCACGCTCAAGCCGTGCTGCTGTGCCAAGGCCGCGTAACGCTCGGCCTGTCGCGCTTCGCGGGCCGGGTCCACGGCGTCGAGTTGCTGGGCGGCCTTGAGCAGGCCTACTTTTTCAGTCGCGACAAAACGCTGCGCCAGCAGTTGGATCAGCGCCTCGTCCAGGGTGTCGATTTCAGCGCGAAGGGTGTTGAGTTGCGGGTCTTGCATGTTTATTTCCTGTAGGCGGCGCGGCGACACAAGACTGGCGACGCCTATCCATCAGGCCATGGCACGGTGCAACAAATGTAGCAGCTGCCGTAAGGCTGCGTCGCGCCGCGCGGGCGGCGCTCGATCTCATGGGCGCGAAAACAACTTCGGCTAGCGCTCGATGGCCCTGATGCAAGCTCCCAGCCGGAACCTTCGAAGAAAACCCGATGCGCCTGTCGTGAAACCGCATCGAGGTTGAAAGGTGCATGCCTTGGTTTTTCCAGCGCCCTTGAGATCGAGCGCCGCCCGCGCGGCGCATCGCCGCCTCACGGCAGCTCCTACATTTGTTGCAACGTGCCATGGCCTATGGGATAGGCGTCGCCAGCCTTGTAGGTGCAAAAAATAGGGGCGCGACGATAACGTACCGGATGGTTCACGTCCATCACGGCGATCACTAGACGACCGGTCTGTTTCATGCATAATACCCTCCATGAAATTGACCAAGAAAGCTGAAGCCACCCGCCAGCACATCCTCGACACCGGCCAGCAATTGGTGCTGCGCAAGGGATTCGTGGGCGTCGGGTTGCTTGAAATTCTCAAGGCCTGTGGTGTGCCCAAAGGCTCCTTTTATCACTACTTCGCCTCCAAGGAAGCCTTCGGCTGCGCCCTGTTGCAGCAGTACGTAAGCCAGTACGGCCAGCGTCTCAATGCCTTGCTGGCCGAAGGCACCGGCACCGGCCGCGAGCGGCTGATGCGCTATTGGCAGGCGTGGCTGGCCGATGACGACGGCTGGGCCGAGGACTGCCTGGTGGTGAAACTGGCGGCCGAGGTGGCCGACCTGTCCGAAGACATGCGCCAGGTGCTGGACGCCGGCGTCAACGCGCTGGTGGCCCGCCTGGCCATGCTGATTAGCGACGCCCGCGTGGACGGCTCGCTGCCGCCCGGCGCCGAGGCCCGCGCCCTGGCCCAGGTGCTGTACCAGATGTGGCTGGGCGCTGCCCTGCTGGCCAAGCTTGGCCGTGACAAGACCCCGCTGCACCAGGCCCTGGCCGCCACCGGCGCGCTGCTGGCCTGCGACCACCGTTCCCCACAACAAGGAGATTCACATGCGTAGCGCCCTGCACCCTGATTTCGGTGACCCTGCCCAAGTACTTTGCCTGGCCGACAGCCCCCTGCCCGAGCCGGGCCCCGGCCAGGTGCGGGTCAAAACCCTGCTGGCCCCCATCCACAACCATGACCTGTGGACCATCCGCGGCCAGTACGGCTACAAGCCCACCCTGCCCGCCATTGGCGGCAGCGAAGCGGTGGGCGTGATCGATGCCCTGGGCGAAGGCGTGGAAGGCGTTGCCCTGGGCCAGCGCTTTGCGGTCGCGGCAGTGCACGGTACCTGGGCCGAGTACTTCATCGCCCCGGCCAAGCTGCTGGTGCCACTGCCCGACGTGATCGCCGACGAAGCGGCGGCGCAACTGATCGCCATGCCGCTCAGCGCGCTGATGCTGCTGGAGTACCTGCAGGTACAGCCTGGCGACTTCGTGCTGCAGAACACCGCCAACGGCGCGGTGGGCAAGACCCTGGCCATGCTGGCGGCAGCCCGTGGCGTGAACACCATCAACCTGGTGCGTCGCGACCAGGGTGTGGCGGAGCTGGCTGAGCTGGGCATCGACAACGCCGTGTCTACCGCACAGGAAGGCTGGCAGGACAAGGTGCGCGCCATTGCTGGCGAAGCGCCGATCCGTGCAGCGATTGACTCGGTGGGTGGCACGGCTGCCGGTGACTTGCTGGCCCTGCTGGGGGAAAACGGTCTGCTGGTATCGTTCGGGTCGATGACGGGCGAACCGATGCAGATCTCGTCCGGCGACCTGATTTTCAAGCAGGCCACCGTGAAAGGGTTCTGGGGCAGCACCGTGGGTGCGTCGCTGTCGGTGGATGAGAAGCGCCGCCTGATCGGCGAGCTGTTGCGCCTGGCGGCCAGTGGCGAATTGAAGCTGCCGGTGGAAGCCGTGTTCGACCTGGCCGACGCCGCTCAGGCTGCTGCGGCCAGTTTGCAGCCGGGGCGCAAGGGTAAGATCCTGTTGCGTCCTTGACCCGACGCAAGACCGCGTCGCCCTTATCGCGGCCAAGGCCGGCTCCTACCACGGACGGCGTAGGAGCCGGCCTTGGCCGCGATAAGGGCGACGCGGTCTTACTGATGCCCAGCACACCCAATCAAACCGTCGACATGCGCTTGCGCATCACCGGAATCGACAACGCAATCAACGACGCCAGCACGCACAACATCCCCGCCATGAAAAACGCCGGCACGTAGCTGGCCAGCAAGGTCTTGGTCAGCCCCGCGCCATACGCCGCAAACGCCGCCCCCAACTGGTGCCCCGCAAACACCCAGCCAAACACGATATTGGCCCGCTCACTGCCAAAGGTCTGCGCCACCAGCTTGACCGTCGGCGGCACGGTGGCGATCCAGTCAAGCCCATACAACACCGCAAACAGCGACAACCCCCACACGGTAAAGTCGGTAAACGGCAGCATCATCAGCGCCACCCCACGCAAGCCGTAGTACCAGAACAACAACCAACGATTGTCGAACCGGTCCGACAGCCACCCCGACCCCACGGTACCGAAGAAGTCGAAGATGCCCATCATCGCCAGAATCCCCGCCGCACTGGTCGCCAGCAGCCCATAGTCACCACACAGGCTGATGAAGTGCGTCTGCACCAGCCCATTGGTACTGGCCCCACAGACGAAAAAGGTCATGAACAGCACCCAGAACGTCCAACTGCCGCTGACGTCACGCAGCACTTTCCACGGGCTGATGAGCATCGCCAGCAAACTGGACGCGCCCGCAGGCGCAGGCGCGATCGCCGCTTCGCCATAAGGCGGCAAGGCCATGTCCGCGGGGCGATCACGCAGCAGCATCACCACCGCTACGGCCGCCACAGCCATGGCGCAGCAGATGAACGACAGCCCCACCCGCCAGCCATGATGCTCGGTGAGCGAGGCCAGCAAGGGCATGAACACCAGTTGCCCGGTGGCCGTGCTGGCTGACAACAGCCCCACCACCAACCCCCGCCGCTGGCTGAACCAGCGCGTGGCCACCGTGGCGCCCAGCACCATGGCGGTCAGGCCGGTGCCCAGGCCGATCACCACGCCCCACAACAGCACCAATTGCCAGAACTGGGTCATGAACATCGAGCCAATCAGCCCGCCCAGCACCACTGCCAGCGCCACCAGCACCACCCGGCGCAGGCCGAAGTAGTTCATGAAGGCTGCCGCAAACGGCCCCATCAGCCCGAACAGGGCGAAACGCACCGCCAGCGCCGAGGATATCTGCGCGCTGCTCCAGCCAAACTCGCGCTCCAGCGGCACAATGAACACGCCCGGTGCACCCATGGCGCCGGCCATCACCAGCATGGTCAGGAAGGTAACGGCCGCGACTACCCAGCCGTAGTGGACGTTGCGGGTGGCCAGGCGGCTGGCGACGAAGGTGGAAAGCATGGCGGTTCCTTGCAGGGTGCGCGTTGCCAGGCAACAATAGATGATGAACAACCTTTATATGGCCACCGTTTTACAACATGTCGTTCCAGCCGGCAAGCACCCGCAGGGCTTAATCAGCAGCCAGGCACACCTGTTCATGCCACACCTTAAAGCTGGACCAGCGCGGCTGCGGCGGCCCCTGCCGTGACCAGTACAGCACCTGGCCACGGGCGTTGACGCAGAAATAATCGCCATCGTCTTCGATGAACGGCAGCAGGTCGCGGGGCACGCCCTGGTGCTTCCAGGCCGTGTTGGCGATGTCGATCAGGTCATGGTCGGCCGAGCCGGGCAGCACGACGGCAGGTTCGAAAGCGGCGTTGGCGACGTCACTGCCGCCCTTGAGAAAGGCCCGATAGGCCGGGGGAAAGTCCATGCCCAGACGTTGCTCGGCGGCATCGATCTCGGCATCGGTGGGGATACGAAAAGGGTCGTGACGCATAGGCTAGTGTCCTTGAACGCCGTTGGCACAAGGACACTTAAGCACGGATGCCCCCTTGGGGGGAATCCGCGAGGCTCAGGCCTCGCGCGGTTGTTCGTGAACGTGGTTGAGGGGCACGGCCGCCTTGGGCAGGCCGTAGCGGTGGGTGATGACGCCGCACCACACCAGCCCGGCCAGGGCCAGCATGCCGCCGACCACGCCCACCTGGGACACGCCCAGGTGGCTGCTGACCACGCTGCCCAGCAGCGCGCCGCCGCCGATGCCGACGTTGTAGATGCCGGAAAACAGCGCCATGGCCACGTCGGTGGCGTCGGGCGCCAACGACAGTACCTTGGCCTGCAGGATCAGGCCGAAGCACATGATCGACATGCCCCACACCACGCTCATGCTGCCAAGCCCTGCCGCATACCCAGCCAGGGGCAGCAACAACGCCAGGCAAACCGACAGCAGGCCGATGGCCGCGATCAGCAGGCCGCGCGGGAAGCGGTTGTTCAACAGGCTGAAGACGATGGAGCCGATGACACCGGCGCCGCCGAACAGCAGCAACAGCACCGTGGTCATTTCGCCGCTCAGGTGCGCCACGCTCTTGGCGAACGGCTCGATGTAGCTGTAGGCGGTGAACTGCGCGGTTACCACCACGGCAGTCAGCAGGTACAGCGACATCAGCGCCGGGCGTTTGAAGATGATCGGCAGGCTCTGCAGCGAACCGGAGTTCTGGCTGGGCAACAGCGGCAGCGAACGCGCCAGGATCACCACGGTGACAGCGGCCACGCCGGCGATGGCCATGAAGGTCATGCGCCAGCCCAGCCACTCACCCACCACGCGACCCAGCGGGATACCCAATACCATCGCCAGCGAGGTACCGGTGGCCAGCAGGCCCAGCGCCTGCACCTGCTTGCCGGCCGGCGCCACGCGCACGGCCAGCGAGGCGGTCACCGACCAGAACACGGCGTGGGCCACGGCGATGCCCACGCGGCTGACCAGCAGCACCGCAAAGCTGGGCGCCATACCCGACAGCACGTGGCTGGCGACGAACATGGCGAACACGAACATCAGCAACTTGCGCCGCTCGATATTACGCGTCAGCAGCATCATCGGCAGCGACATCAGCGACACCACCCAGGCATAAACGGTCAGCATCAGGCCGACCTGGGCGGTGGTCATGTCAAAGCTGCCGCCGATGGCGCTGAGCAACCCCACCGGCACAAATTCGGTGGTGTTGAAGATAAAGGCAGCCAGTGCCAGGGCGATCACGCTGAGCCAGCTGCCATTGCGGGTATCGGTGATGTTCATGGGATGCAGTCATTGCCTCTTGGAGATAAAGGCCTGCCCTGCCCCGGAAAATCCACGCAAAAACGCCCTGCCCGGGGAGTGAGTGCCCGGGCAGAGCGTTCAGTCGGATTATTATGGGTATGGGGAGGCGAAGCCTGATGGGCGCCATTCTACGCCCCGGCACAATCCCCTACAACTGGCAGGGCTTGTGGTAGAGCGTGCGCTGACGGGCGGAACGGATGACGGGCGCCCCTTCCATTATCCTGAACACCCTGGCGCTTCCCGCCTTTAAATATTCGAAACACTCAACGCCCATTTTGCCTGAAGGCCAAAAAACAAGGGACTTTCACGCCGACATCGAAAAATATTTTGCACAAAGAATGCCGACAAGTGTTTGACATAATAAACGGCTCTGGCAAGCTAGCACTCAGGTTACCGACCGGCGTGGACCCCTTGTCACACGGCCGGCAGTGCTCGGAACCTCAGGTAGCACCCGCCCGATCGGGCCGCGCCTGCACAGAAACGATAGGCTGTGCCTGTCCCAAGGTGATATATGTCCAACAGCAACATTGGCAATAAAAAACAACAATTCCGCAAACCCGTCGTCCTTATGTCCATGGGTGCCCAGGAACGCAAAGGGCACGCCTACCAGGTCATGACCCACAAATACATCCAGCCCCTGGTCGACCACGCCGGCTGCGTGCCCGTGCTGGTGCCCACCTGCTGTGGCACCGACGACCTTGAACAGTACCTGGACATGGCCGATGGCGTGTACCTGACCGGGGCTGGCAGCAACATCGACCCGGCGCTGTACGGCCAGGACAACCAGACCCCCGGCAAGGCCCAGGACCGCGACCGCGACCTGTTCGACCTGCCGCTGGTGCGCGCCGCCATTGCCCGTGGCCTGCCGATCTTCGGCATCTGCCGCGGCATGCAGGAAATCAACGTGGCGCTGGGCGGCGACATGTACCAGAAGGTCTATGCCGAGCCTGGCTTCAACGACCACCGCGAAAACAGCGAAGACCCGGTGGACGTGCAATACGCACCGGCCCACAGCGTACAGCTGGCGGCCAACACCTGGCTGCGCACCCTGTTGGGCAGCGACTCGATCCGCGTCAACTCGCTGCACGGCCAGGGCCTGAAAACCCTGGGCAAGGGCCTGGAAGCCATCGCCCGCGCCGAAGACGGCCTGGTCGAAGCCATCCACGGCCCAACCCTGTCACCGTTCCTGTTCGCGGTGCAATGGCACCCGGAATGGCAGGCGGCGCAGAACCCTGATTCGGTAAAAATCTTCGAAGCCTTCGGCCAGGCGTGCCGCCGGCAGGTGCAGAAGAAGGCAGGCGCGTACGGTAGCGCGGCCTGAACCACGATCATGCTTTCCTCCCAGCCCGGCCCTGCGCCGGGCTTTTTTTTTGCCACACACCTCTCAAGCCGAAAAAACAAAAACGGACCAGGTAATCCCCCAGACAAAACTGGCCCGAAACAAATGTAGGACCGGCCTCTGGCCGGGAAGCGCCGCGCGGGCGGCGCGCGGTCTCATGAACACTAAAAAAACATCGACATGCACCTTTGCGCCACACCGCGATCCCGTAGCCGCTGCCGCCAGGCTGCGCTGGCCGGTGTGCACCCTCAATATCTCCAGCGAGGCATAGGGCCAGCGCAGCCTGGCGGCAGCGGCTACGGGATCGTGGTGGTGGTTGGAGGTGCATGTCTTGCGCTTTTGTGGCGGTCTTCAGACCGTGCGCCGCCCGCGCGGCGCTTCCCGAGGTTCCCAGGATGGCCTGCCCCGTCGGTCCCACATCTGCTTCGGGCCAGTTATGCCAGTGGCATCACCTGGTACGCCTTTGTTTGTTCGACACCAGATTTGCAGTGGGCCGCCTTGTGTGTTGCCCCTCGCAGACGCATGATAGGCCCAAATAGATAGGAAGCTCATCATGCCCGCCGCCTCAAGAAACGCCGCGCTGCTATGGATCGTGGCCTCGGGTTTCTTCATGCAGACGCTGGACACCACCATCGTCAACACCGCCCTGCCTTCCATGGCCCGCGACCTGGGCGAGCAGCCGCTGGACATGCTGCCGGTGGTGGTGGCCTATTCGCTGACCATGGCCATGCTGACGCCAGCGTCGGGTTGGCTGGCGGACCGCTTCGGTACGCGGCGTATCTACTTCCTCGCAATTCTGCTGTTCGTCATCGGTTCGGTGCTGTGCGCCGCCTCGCAGAGCCTGCCGGAACTGGTGACCGCGCGCGTGGTGCAAGGCATCGGCGGCTCGATGCTGCTGCCCATCGGCCGCCTGGCGGTGCTGCGCAGCGTCACCGGCGAGCAGTACATCGCGGCGCTGGCGATGGTGTCGGTGGCCGGCCAGGTAGGGCCGCTGATCGGCCCGGTGCTGGGTGGCTGGATCGCCCAGAGCATGGCCTGGAACTGGATTTTCCTGATCAATATCCCCATCGGCGTGATCGGCATGATCGCGGTGCGACGCTTCCTGACCGACGACGCGCTGCAGCAACCGCCGCCCTTCGATTTCCTGGGCTGTGGTTTGCTGTCGTTGTGCATGGCCTGCTTCTCCCTGGCGCTGGACGTGCCGGGCGAAAACCATCAGGGTCTGCTCAGCGCCGCGCTGTTCGGCATCGCCCTGATCGCCGCGCTGTGCTACATCCCCCACGCGCGGCGGCGGCAGAACCCGCTGTTCTCACTGAAGCTGTTCGGCCAGCGCAATTTCAGCGTCGGCCTGATCGGCAATTTGCTGTGCCGCATCGGCTCCGGCGCGGTGCCGTTCCTGCTGCCCCTGCTGATGCAACTGCAGCTGGGCTACTCGCCACTGCATTCAGGCCTGATGCTGCTACCGGCCGCCGTGGGCGGCATCCTCTCCAAGCGCTGGGTAGTGCCGCTGGTGCAGCGCTTCGGCTACAACCGGTTCCTGCTGGTGAACACAGTGCTGGTGGGCGCCAGCATCGCCTCCTTCGGCATGATCTCGCCCGGCTGGCCGCTGGCGCTGGAGATATTCCAGATCGCCCTGTTCGGCGCCAGCAACTCCATGCAATTCGCCGCCATGAACAGCGTCACCCTCAAGGGCCTGGGCCCGCGCGACGCCGGCAGCGGCAACAGCCTGTTCTCCATGGTGCAGATCCTGGCCATCGGCCTGGGGGTGATCATTGGTGGTGGCGTGGTCAACCTGCTGTCGGCCACGGCCGGCGAGGCGGCGCTGGCGTATCGCTGGGCGTTTATCGTGGTGGGCCTGTTTACCCTGGCCTCGGGGGTGATTTTCCGCGCCCTGGAAACCGAGCGACGGCTGGCACCCTCGAGGTAGGGGGTGGGGCATTTTTATCGATTAGACTCAAGCGACCCGCCAGCCTCACGAGGGTCGCCGTCCATGCCCCATTCCAGCGCTTCGCGCCCCTTGCTGCGTCTGCACATCGAACTGGCCGACATCGAGCCCCCCATCTGGCGGGACGTGGTGGTGCCAGCCAGCATCACCCTGGCGCAGTTGCACGAAGTCCTGCAGGCCGCCCTGGGCTGGCACGATCTGCACCTGCATGAATTCCACCTCCACAACCGCCACTATGGCCCGCCCGGCCAGGACGGCGACGATGACCCCGTGCGCCAGGACGAGACCGGTCACACCCTGGCCGAGGCGCTGGGCAACGCGACCCATTTCAATTACGTCTACGACTTTGGCGACGCCTGGGAGCACCACATCAGCGTCGCCGCGCAACTGCCCAGCCCTGCCCTGCCCGCGCTGCCCTGGTGCCTGGCAGGTGCCAACGCCGGGCCGCCTGAAGATGTGGGCGGCGCCGGCGCCTACAGCCAGTTCGTCGAAGCCATGGCCGACCCGCAGCATGCCGATCACGAGACCCTGCTGGACTGGCACGGTCAGCCGTTCGACCCGCAAGCCTGGGACATAGAGCGCGTCAACCGGCGCCTCAAGCGCCTGCGCCACGCCTGGGGGCAGCAGGAGTTGAACAGAAGCTGAACGAGAAAACACTTTCATCGAACCACGAGCGGGCTTCAACGCTCCTTTCACAACTGCGTAAAGGGAACTGGCTAGCATCGCCGGCACTTGGTCGACCGATGGATAGAAGATGGAACACGCCACCCGAATCAGGCTTCAGGCCCTGCTTGTCTTTGCCGTTGCCCTCGCACTGTTCACCCTGGGCATCTGGAATGAGCAGCCCCAAGGCTTCGACGATCGCTGGGCGCTGTTCCTGCAGGAGATGTTCCGCCACGGGCCCAGCCTGTTCCCCACCACCTACGGCCGGCCGTACGCCGACTATCCGGGCACGGCCACGTTTCTGAGCTACCTGTGCGCGCAGCTGTTCGGTGCGCCCAACCACCTGGCCAACGTGCTGCCCACCGCCGTCGCCTCAGCCGGCGTGCTGGCATTGCTGTATCGCCTGCTGGCGCCGTCGAGCCGGGCCTGGGCAATGCTGGCGGTGCTGTTGACTGCACTGACCACCCAGTGGCTGGAGAAATCGCGGTCGGTGTGCCTGGACCAGATGAGCTCACTGCTGTGCCTGGCAGCGTTCTACCTGCTGCACCGCAGTGAGCAGCTGGGCTCGCGGCGGCTGCGCTGGTCGGTGTTGCCTCTGTTTGCCCTGGGCTTCGCCATCCGTGGGCCGCTGGGCCTGGTGGAAGTGTGCGGGGTGGCCTGCACCTATTGGGCGCTGGGCGTGGCCACTACCCGTGAGCAGTCACTGTTACGCATCAAACGGGTGCTGGGCTACGGCGTAGCGGGCTTGCTGCTGTTGGCCGGCGGCTGGTGGCTACTGATGCGTCTCGCCCACATCGCGGGCGGCGACAGCTTCGCCCAGGACGTGCGCAACATGCAGGTGGGCGGACGCCTGGACGAAAGCGGCAAGCCGTTCTTCTTCTATTTCCAGCTCAGCCTGTACCGCTACTTCCCCGTGGTGCCGCTGGCCCTGGCCACGCTGATTGCCCTGCGCCACCGCTGGAAGGTTCGCGGGCAGCACGCCGACGTGCAGCTGACCATCCGCCTGGGCGCCTGCGGCCTGATGATTTTGCTGGGGTTGTCGGTGCCGCACTTCAAGCGCGCCTATTACGTGTTGCCGATGGTGCCGATGTTCGCCGCCGTCGCTGCCTATGGCCTGCTCAATGCCCAAGGCTGGCTGGCCCGGGTGGCCAAGGCCTACCTGTGGCTGGTGGCGGTACTGCCGGCGCTGGGCATCGTCATCGTGTTTGTCTGCCATCACCTGTGGCACAAGCACGACTACTGGCCGGATGCGTCGCTGTTCCTGCTGGTGGGCGTGCTGGTGCTGCTGCAGATGGCCGCACTGTGGGCGTGGTGCGGCAGCGCCCAGCGCGCACGGCGTCTGGTGCTGCTGAGCCTGACAGCCCTGGCTGCGCAGTGGTGGTTGTTGGTGCAAATGGTGGAACCTGAGCAGGACCGCCAGTTCGACACCCAAGCCTTCGTCAGCCAGGTTGAAGCGCTGCGCGCCGATGCCCCTGGCAGGCTGGTGTTCGTCAACCTGGGCCGAGACACCTGGGCCATCCGCTACATGATGAACCTGAGCCACGACGAAGTGCCCGAACCGCTGTTCATTGGCCAGTCCGACCTTGCCCCCCTTGCCAGCCTGCCGCACCCGGCGTGGGTCATCGTCGCCCGCAGCGAGCGCAACCTGTTGGACGGCACTGCGTTGCAAGGCCAGGAGCCGGTCTACAGTGGCCACCTGAACGGCAATGCGTTACTGGTGTTCAAGGCCCCCTGACCCTCAACGTAGCCGCTGCCGCAGGCTGCGCTGGCCCTGATGAACACTGAATATCCCAAGTGTCCAAAGGGGCCAGCGCAGCCTGGCGGCAGCGGCTACAATGGCGGCACTGTCACTGCGCGAGTACGCCCATGTCCCCCGCCCCCTTTCTCAACCCCGGTGAATGCGTGGTGCTGTTCGACGGCGTGTGCAAGCTGTGCAACGGCTGGGCGAAGTTTCTGATCCGCCACGACCACGCCCATCGCGTGCGCCTGGCCGCCGTGCAGTCGCCCGAAGGCCAGGCGCTGCTGGCTTGGGCCGGGCTGCCGCTGGATCAGTTCGACACCATGGCGGTGATTGAAGACCAACGGACGTATTACCGCTCTGATGCCTTTTTCAAAGTGATGGGCCACCTGCCCGCGCCGTGGCCATGGCTGAAGGTGTTCAGGATCGTGCCGCGCTTTGTTCGCGACTGGGCTTACGACCGCATTGCGCTCAACCGCTACCGGCTGTTTGGTCGTTACGACGTATGCCTGGTGCCAACGCCTGATCATCTGCGGCGCTTTCTCAAGGCCGATGGGTGAGTGGCCCGCCTGGGACGCGGCCTTGTAGCCGCTACCGCCAGGCTGCGCTGGCCGGGGTGAACCCTGGAGATTTCCAGCGGGGCTCAGGGCCAGCGCAGCCTGACGGCAGCGGCTACCGGTGTCGCAATGCACATAAAAAAACGGGGCGCTGTGTGCGCCCCGTTTTTTTTATGCATCAACCCTGGATCAGGTTCGGGATATCAACCTTGGGGCTGACGTCGGCGTCGTAGTCGACACCGGCGATTTCGAAACCGAACAGGCGCAGGAATTCGTGCTTGTAGCCCGCGAAATCGGTCAGCTCGCTCAGGTTCTCGGTGGTCACTTCGTTCCACAGCGCTTCGACCTTGGCCTGGACCTCAGGGGCCAGTTCCTTGTAGTCGGCGCGCAGGCGGCCGTCGGCGTCCAGGATCGGCTGGGCGTTGTACAGGCTGTCCTTGAACAGGCCGTAGACCTGCTCGATGCAGCCTTCGTGGGTGCCCTGCTCTTTCATCACCTTGAACAGCAGCGCCAGGTACAGCGGCATGATCGGGATAGCCGAGCTTGCCTGGGTGACCACGGCCTTGAGCACCGACACGCGCGCGTCGCCGCCCAGCGGGGCCAGGTTGTCGCGGATGGTCAGGACTTTCTTGTCCAGGTCCTTCTTGGCTTCGCCGATCGAACCGTTCCAGTAGATGTCGTGGGTCAGCTTCTCGCCCAGGTAGGTGAACGCGGTGGTCTTGGCGCCTTCGGCCAGTACACCGGCTTCCTGCAGCGCATCCATCCACATCTGCCAGTCTTCACCGCCCATCACGGCCACGGTGCCGTCGATTTCGGCCTGGCTGGCCGGCTCGAGGGTGGTTTCTTCGACGGTGCCCTTGTCGGTGTTCACACCACGTTGGGTGACCGACTTGCCCAGCGGCTTGAGGGTGGAGCTCAGCAGTTCGCCGGTTTTGGGGTGCAGGCGGCGCGGGGCGGCCAGGCTGTAGACCACCAGGTCGATCTTGCCCAGGTCTTGCTTGATGGCTTCGATGGTCTGACGCTTGATTTCGTCAGAGAAGGCGTCGCCGTTGATGCTCTTGGCGTACAGGCCTTCGGCCTCGGCAAATTTGTGGAACGCGGCGGTGTTGTACCAGCCGGCGGTGCCTGCCTTTTTCTCGTCGCCTTCGCGCTCGAAGAACACGCCCAGGGTCTTGGCGCCGCAGCCGAAGGCAGCGCTGATGCGTGCGGCCAGGCCGTAGCCGGTGGAGGCGCCCAGTACCAGCACATTCTTGGGACCGTCGGTGATCGCACCGTGCTGCTTCACGTAGTCGATCTGTTCCTTGACGTTCGCTTCGCAGCCTACCGGATGGGTAGTGACGCAGACGAAGCCGCGAACGCGTGGTTTGATGATCATGTATAGAGCTCCCTATGCGGTGTGCTTTGGGCCAACATTGCGCAAACAACGTGACGTGGATATGTCATAGACGCGCGTAACGCCTGCGCGTCACGGCGAATGGCCATTGAGATGAGAAATAGAGCGTGCGCGCATTGTAAACGCATTTTCGAAAAACATCGTACCCGCCCACTGACGCCGGGCTTTGGCTTTTGATCTTGCCGTTGCTGTGGCTTTTGATCTTGCTCTTGATCTTGCTTTTGATCTTGCTTTTGATCTTGCTTTTGATCTTGATCTTGATCTTGGCCCCGTTAAGCTTAGGCCCGACTGGAGGCGTTGCCCACGCGGCTGCCCGCAGGGCCCTTCGGCGCAGCCGGAGGAAACGGCAGCCCGCCCGCTTCTATAGCGGGTGCCGTTTAGCCGCGTGGGCGACGCCGGAAGGAGGGGACCCGAAGCGCAGCGTAGGGGCCAAGCTGGGGCCGAGACCTTTTGGTTACTTTTGGGGCGACTGCCAAAAGTGACCCGCCGTAAGGGCGGAACCGCCAGTGGCACCACCCGCAGCAATGGATATGCCCGCAAACGAAAAAGCGCGCTTCGAGAACCGTGAGCATATCCATTATCTAGGGTGATGCGCAGTCACCTTTCCGCCCTTACGGCGGGTCACTTTTTTTCAAACGCCAAAAAAAGTAACCAAAAAACGCTCGCCCCGAGCCCGGTCCCTACGCTTCGCTCCGGGTCCCCTCCCTCCGACGTCGATCAAGCGGACGACGGCCCGGAATAGAAGCGCCTCCGGTTCCGTCTCCTTCAGCTACGCTGAAGGCCGCTTGATCGACGTCTCCGGTCGGCCCTGGGCTCTAACGGGGCATACAATCAAGATCAAAGGCCTCACGGAAGCAAAAGCAGCTCGCGGCGCCTGGACGTCTGCGTACTGCGCTTACGCGCTCTTCTTGCCCATCAACCCCCTCACCGTCTCCTGCAGATCGGCCGGCAACACCACAATCTTGGCATTATCACTGGCCGCCAACGACTGCATGGCGTCAATGTAGCGCTCCCCCAACAGATACATCGCCGGCACCATATCGTCACCAATCGCCTGCTTGATCTTGACGATAGACGTCGCCGACGCCTCGGCCAGTTTCACCGTGGCCGCAGCATCCTTGGTCGCCGCCTCTTCGCGGGCAGTCGCCGCCAGCACAGCGGCCTGACGCTCACCCTCGGCGCGGGTCACCGCCGCTTTACGTTCACGCTCCGCAGCGGCCTGGCGCTCCATGGCGCCTTGCATCGACGCCGACGGCTTGATGTCCTGGATCTCCACCGAGCGCACGGCAATACCCCAGTCATCGGTCTGGGTGCTCATGGCCTCGGCCAGCTTGGCCTTGATGGCTTCGCGGCTGGACAGCGCTTCGTCCAAATCCAGGGTGCCGATGATGGCGCGCAGCGCGGTCATGGTCAGGCTCGACACTGCGTATTGGTAGTCCTGCACGCCATAAGCGGCCTTCTGCGGGTCGATCACCTTGAGGAAGCACAAGGCGTTGGCGACGATGATGGCGTTGTCCTTGGTGATGATCTCCTGTTGCTGAATGTCAAGGATGATGTCCTTGGTCGGCAGGTTGTACTGCACCCGGTCCATGTACGGGATGACGAAATTGAGGCCCGGTTTGAGCGTGGTGTGGTAACGCCCCAGGCGCTCCACAATCCACTCCTCGCCCTGGGGCACGATGCGCACGCCCTTGGCCAGGGTGACCAGGGCAAAGGCGGTGAGCAATAACGGGATAAGCAGGCTGCTGAAAAGCATGGTCGGTCCTTGAGAGTGAGTAGCAGGGAATTCAGGCGACGGTGACGCGCACGGTGGCGCCTTCCACCTTGAGCAGGCGCACGCGGGTACCGGCGCTGATGGTTTCGTCGGCCACGCAAGCCCACTCCTCGGCGCCAAGGATGGGTTTCTGGAAGCGCACGCGGCCTTTCTGGAACGGCGCCACGGCGACCGTCAGCAGGCCGACTTCGCCCAGTACCTCGTCCACGCTCCAGCGGCTTTCGGGGTTGCGCTTGCGGAAAAACAGCAGCCACACCAAGGCGATGAGCGAGGACAGCACCACCCAGCCGACGATTTGCGTGGCCAGGGTGAAACCGGGGGCGACGAGCGCCAGCACGCCGATCACGGCGGCGCCGACGGCGAACCAGAGGATGAAAAAGGTTGCGGTGAAAATCTCCAGCACCGCCAAGGCCACGGCCAGGGCGATCCAGATTTGCCAGTCAAAATCCATGTCGGCTCGCTTGAATGTATCGGGGAGGAAATGCAAGCCGGAGTGTGCCAGAGATGGCCACATGGAATCGAGGGGAGGATGTAACAGGATGCCTCCTGTAGCAGCGGCCGCCAGGCCGCGTCACAAGCGCTGCGCAAATCAGATAGACAGCGCTGTATGTGACGCCGCCTTCGGCAGCTGCTACAGGAGGCGTGGGTTAGCGGGTACCCGCGCTGCGCAGGGCGTTGGGGGTGTAGTCCGCCGGGGTCATTTTCAGGTCGAACTGCACGAAGTTGCGCTCTTCGTTGCTCATGCCAGTGACGATGTAGCGGCCACCCAGCAGGTCATACAGCCCTTCAAACGCTTCAGCCTGCACCTGGCGGTGGTAGTAAGGCATCAGCATCGCCTGGCCCACGCGCCACAGTTGGCCACGGCCGTCATACAGGTCGGACATGGCAATGTTCCAGCTGTCCTCATCCACGTAGAAGGTGCGCTTGCCATAGATGTTGCGCGCGCTGGGCTTGAGGGTCGCTTCCACCACCCACACGCGGTGCAGCTCGTAACGCGCCAGGGTCTGGTCGGTATGGCCGGCTTTGAGGATGTCGGCGTATTTGACCGACGGCAGCGCCAGGCGGAAGTTGTTGTACGGGATGTACAGCTCCTTCTTGCCGATCAATTTCCAGTCATAGCGGTCCGGCGCGCCGTTGAACATGTCGAAGTTATCCGAGGTGCGCATGCCGTCCGAGGCCGTGCCCGGGCCGTCGTAGGCCACTTGCGGGGCGCGACGCACGCGGCGCTGGCCGGCGCTGTAGACCCAGGCTTCACGCGGCTGCTTGATCTGGTTCAGCGAGTCGTGCACCAGCAGCACGTCACCGGCCAGGCGCGCCGGCGCGGTCACTTCCTGCTTGAAGTACAGCAGGGCGTTCTGCGCTTCGGCAGGGTCGATGCCCGGCATCTGGTCGGGGAAACCCACCTGGTCACGCAACTGCACAATGTTGTACGAGCCATTGGCCTGCGGCGCCGCCTGGGTATACACCCGGCTCAGGTTGCCACCGCGGTAACGGGTGATGTGGTTCCAGATCACCTCCAGGCCATTCTGCGGAATGGGGAAGGCGTAGAAGCGGCTTTGGTCGAAGTTCTCCAGGCCGTTGCCGTCCGCCACCAGGCTGACCTTGGCCGCGCTGAGCTTGGCCGCGGCTTCGACGTTGGGCGGCACCGCCACGCTGCGGTGGGTCACGTACACCGGTATCACGAAGGTATCGGGGTAGCGCTTGAACAGGGCGATCTGGCCGGCGGACAGTTTGTCCTGGTACTGGTCCAGGTTCTTGGAGGTAATGGTGAACAGCGGTTTTTCACCGGCATAGGGGTCACCGAGAAAACCGTTGGCCGTGATAGGCGCGGCGTTGGTTTTCAAGCCGCCGTCCCAGGCCGGGATGCTGCCGTCCTTGTTGCCGGCCTTCTCGGCGCCCAGCGGGGTCAGGCTGGTACCCAGCTTGGCCACCTGATCGGCGCTGACCGCCGCCATCACGTTCGCCGCCACCAGGCTCAGGGCCAGGGCTGCGCATTGCATTGCCTGCTTGCCAATCATCATGAGGTTCCCCACCTTAGAAGTTCACGCCGAAGCTGAGGGCGACGAAGTCGCGGTCGGCCACGGTGTTGTAATCGCCACCAAAGAAGTTGGTGTAGTTGAGGCTGGCGGTGTAGGTGTTCTGGTAGTCGGCATCCAGCCCCAGGCTGACGGCCTTCACGCCCTGGTTGAACACCGGGCCGTAGCCGTGCACGTCATGGGACCAGGCCACGTTGGGCTTGAGGTTGATGCCGGCGATGGCGTTGGCGTAGTCCCAGATGGCGCGGGCGCGGTAGCCCCAGGAGGTGGTGGTGTAGAAGCCGCCCGAACCGTACTCGGCATCGGCGGCGGCGTTTTCCGGCAGCCCGAACACGGCGTCGCGGCCAAAGCGGTTGCCGGCAATGTCGCTGACCCCGGACACATGGTCCATGCCGAATTCGCCCACCAGCGTCAGACGCTGGGCCCCCATCACCTGGTCGAAGAAGTGGGTAAAGGTAGTCTGCACCTGGGTGACCGGCTTGCGCACATAGCCGTTGCTGACCTGGTTGGCCTGAGCCAGCGCGGCTGCCCCGCCACCGGTGGCCGCAGCAGTGGCAACGGTGCTGGCGAGCAAGGTGGTCACGTCGGTGGTGTTCAGTTGCAGCGGCATGTTGGGCCGGTAGCTGATCTCGCCGCTCCACGCGGTGCCGGTGGGCAAGGTGGTGGCGAAGCTCAGGCCGTACAGTCGAATGTCCTCGGGGTATTCGAGGAAATAACTGCCGCGCCCCAGCAGAATCGGCTGCGCCAGCGCCGGGGTGGTCAGGGCGCGGCGGATGTCGGCGGCGTTGGCGTTTTTCACGCTCACGTACGGGGTGCGGCTGTGATAGTTCATCACGTAGGCGCCGTACTCGGTGTCGTCACCCAGCCAGCGCAGGGCCAGGCCCCACTGGCCCGAATCGCGGGCGTCGTTGTCGGAGCCACGCGGCACGATCAAACCCTCGGGCGTCACGTTGACCCCCAGCGAGGCCAAGGCGGCCTTGGTACCAGGCTGGTTGAGGGCGTTGACGGTGTTGGCGTCAAGCACGGTGTAGTTGTTGCGGCAGCCCTTGGCGGCCACGTCGGTGGACGAGAAGAAGGTGCCGCAGTTGTCCAGGATGGTGTTGTCCCAGCCCAGTTGGTAGAACGCCTCGGCGGACAGCTTGTCGGTGATGCCCTGGGACACGTACAGCATGTTGACCGGAATCAGGCCTTCCTTGATTTCGGCACCCGGGCGGCGGAAAGCTGACACGTCAATAGGGTTGATGGAGTTGATGGAGTTGCCGATGAAGGTACTTTCCCCCCAACTGACCACCTGCTTGCCCAACCGCACACTGCCCGGTTTGTCGGCAACCTGATAATTGTAATAAGCAAAGGCATCGAGCAACTCGACGCCGGAAGACTTGGCCGCTTCCTGGCGGTGGTCGTTACTGATGTCCTTGAATTCCCGGCTTTCATCCTGAAGTTCGAAGTCATACCAATATTTGGCGCGGGTAAAAACGCCAAAATTATTGTACTTCAATTCCAGGTCATGTATGCCTTTGAAAATCTTGGAGAACGTCTCACCTTTCTTGAAGTTCAAGCGTCCGTCATCGTTGGTTTGAGTAAACCCGTGCCCGCCGTTGGCCGAGCCGATGAGTTTTTGCGAAGGGCTCTGGGTACTCCAACTGGCCCCAATCGACAGGGATGAATCGAATTGCCCCTCGATTTCGCCGATATTGAAGTTCACCGCCTGGGCTTCAAAGCTGACGGCGCACCCCGCCACCACCGCCACAATGGTCGATGAAAAACCCGCGAACCTTATTTTTGTTATCATTTGGCGCTCCTTGGTGAATCCCCACATTGTTGTTGCATCGCCCGCGCGAACGCCCGGTCTGCTTTTTTTATACCGTGAAGAAAGCTTAAGTTGCGGAAGGTGATTTAACGGTCACTGGTTAAACACCTGCCAACAATCTATGTGCCATATCCGATACTGTCAAATTGACCAGCACACAAGCAGGCCCATGGCGCCGGGCCTGGGTACGATTGTTGCTTGGTGGGTTTAATCCTTTCAGCACCGCCATTTTCGCGGGCTGCAAGGTGCCCATGCGATGCACTTATGGGTACCCATAAACAAAAGCCCGCAGTTAGCGGGCTGTGACATTCATGACATAGTGTGCGGCGTATCACCAAACAGCATTGCCTTATGCCGGCCGGGCGACAGGCCTGGCGTGCGGCCCCTCCCCACCCGGGCCCTTGACTGCGGCGACCACCACCAGCACACCCAGGGCGCACACACCGGCCGCCACCGCGAAGGCCACATTGTAACCGCCGCCATACTGCACGATCAGGCCCGTCAGCGACGGCGCCAGGATGCCGGCGATGTTGGCCAGCAGATGCACGAAACCGCCGGTGCCGCCCACGCGATTCTTGGGCACGATGTCCTGGATCAACGCCCAGCAGATCTGCGGGGTCACGAACAGGAACACGCTGGACACGGTGATGCACAGCACCGCCAGGTGCAACGTGGCCACCTGGGTGGTCAGCAGCACGCAGCCCGCCGCCACGCCCAGGCCCACTACCAGCATGATCTTGCGCGCGCGAATGACGCTGCCCAGCTTTCTGCCCAGCAGGTCGGTCAGGGTGCCGCCGCCCAGGAAGCCTACCGCAGCGCCCAGCCAGGGGATCACGCCGATGATGCTCATGCCCTTGATGTCCAGGTGCTGGAAGTCCATCAGGTAGCTGGGCAGCCAGGTCAGGAAGAAATACAGCACATAGTTGAAGCAGAAGAACGCCGTGGCCACCGCCAGCACTGGCGCCGAGAACAGGTAGCTGGCCAGGCTGCGGCCTTCCTTCACGCCTTCGATCACCGGCTCTGCGCGGCTGCTGCGGATCAGCTCGCGCTCGGCCTCGCCCACCCGCGGATGCTCCTCGGGCGAGTCGCGGAACATCAGCAACCAGGCGGCCAGCCACAGCCCGCCCAGCACGGCGATGACCACGAAGGAAATGCGCCAGCCGAAGTTCAACGCCACAAGGCCCACAATCGGCCCCGCCAACGCGGCGCCCAGGGGCTGGCCACAGTTGGTCAGGCCCAGTGCCCGCCCCGCCTCTTCACGGGGGAACCAGTTAGTGATCGCCTTGTTGGTGGTGGTGCCCATGGGCCCTTCGCCCATGCCGAAAAATACGCGGAATATCAGCAGTTGCAGGTAACCGGTGATCAGCGCGGTCAGGCCGCAGAAAATCGACCAGGTGCCCGCCGCCCAGGCAAACACCCGCTTGGGCCCGTAGGTGTCGGCCGCCCAGCCGCCGACGAAACACAGGGCACAATAGCCGATGAAGAAGCTGCTGAAGATGAAGCCCATCTGCGCATCGTCGATGTGCAGTTCACCCTTGAGCAGCGGCGCGACCACCGACAGGGCGGCGCGGTCCAGGTAATTGAGCATGCCGGCGAAGAACAGCAGCCCGGCGATGCGCCAGCGGTAAGTGCCTTTCATTGTTTTATGGCCTTTATTGTTGGAAAGAGGTGCGACAGCGTCAGTCGATCAGCACGCGCTCGATGCAGTAGCGTTCAAGCACCTGCGGGTCAGGGGCAAAGCCCAGGCCCGGCACGAGGGGCAGGGTCATGCGCGGCTTGAAGGCCAGCGCCGGGTACAGCAGCGCTTCGAATTCGATAAAGGGCACTTCCACCGCGACCTCCTGGGGCAACAGTGTGCACAGGTGGGCCACCGCCAGCAGGCCGGGGCCGAAGTAGAAACAGTGGGGCACCACTGTCACGCCGTACTCGCGCGCCAGGTCGAACACCTGCAGCATGCCGGTGATGCCACCGACCTTGGCCACGCTGGGTTGGGCCACATCGATGGCGCCTTGCTCGAATAGCGCGCGCAGGCCGTTGACGCCGGCAGCGTTCTCCCCTGCCGACAGCGGCACGCCCACGTGGCGCACCTGGGCCAGGCCGTGGGCATCGTCCGGCGGCCACACGGGTTCTTCCAGCCAGGTCAGTTCCAGCGGGCGTAGCCGCTCAGCCATGTCGCTGGCCTGTTGCACGGTCCAGGGGCAGTTAACATCGACCATCAGCTCACCCTCATGGGCAGGCAAGGCCTGGCGGGCGGCGGCAATGGCCTCGTAGCGGGTTTCGTGCAGCTTGATCTTGCCGAAGCCCTGCTCGCGGGCGCGACGCACCTGGCGGAAGACTTCTTCGGGGTCGCCGCCGTAGCTGACCAGGCTGGCGTACAGTTCAAGTTCGCGTGGCTGACCGCCCAGGTGATCGTATAACGGCTTGCCAGCAGCCTGGGCGGCCAGGTCCCACAGGGCAATGTCGATGCCCGACAGTGCGTACATCACCGGGCCCGTGCTGCCGAAACCGTGCAGCGCGCGGCGTGCGGTTTCCAGGGTGGCCAGGTGATCCCTGCAGGCCGTGCCGATGAACAGTGGCGCCACCATGGCTTGCAGGGCCGTCAGGGTGGCCGGGTTGGCGCCATGGCCGAACGCCTCGCCCCAGCCGATGTGGCCGGTGTCGGTGATGATCTTGATGATCAGGCTTTGCATCTGTCGGTGGCGGGGGGAGGCGGCGTTGAAGGCATCATCGTCCTGGGCCTGGCCCAGGGTTTTGCGCTCGGGGGTGCCGGCGGTGAAGGGTATGCTCAGGCGCAGGAGTTCTATGTGGTGGATGATCACTGGGGGGCCTGTCTTGTTTTGTTGTAGATATACGTTATCGTACAACAGCGCAAAAAAACACCCTGTAGCCGCTGCCGCCAGGCTGCGCTGGCCCCCGGGTGCGCTCGAGATCTTCAGTGTCTGCAGGGGCCAGCGCAGCCTGGCGGCAGCGGCTACAGGGTCAGTCCGTCACACACCCCACCGCCCGCCTCCCAGCAAAGGTATCCACCAAACTGGCAATCACCATCTCCCCCATCCGCGTACGCGTCTGCACCGTGGCACTGGCCCGATGCGGCTGCAACACCACATCCTCCCGCGCCAGCAGCGCCTCGGGCACATTGGGCTCATCAACGAACACATCCAGCCCCGCCCCGGCAATGCGCCCTGCCTGCAAGGCCGCCACCAGGTCCACTTCATTGACCAGCTTGCCGCGCGCCACGTTGATCAGGTAACCGCCCTGCCCCAACGCCTCCAGCACGGTGGCATCAATGATGCCCTCGGCCTTGTCGGCCGCTGCGGCGACGATCAGGGCGTCGCTGTTGCGCGCCAGTTCGACAAGATCGGCGACGAAGGTGTACGGCACATCACCCATGGCCTGCAGGTCGGTGTAGCTAATGGGGCAACCGAAGGCCGCCGCCCGGGTAGCCACCGCGCGCCCTACCCGCCCCAGGCCGACAATGCCCACACGCATGCCGCTGACCTGCCTGGCCAACGGCAACGGTGCCAGCGGCGTGGCGCTGAGTGGCCACTGCCCACTGCGCACGTAGCGATCGCTGGTACACAGGCCACGGCAGGCGGCAATCAGCAAACCCATGGCCAGGTCGGCGACGTCTTCGGTCAGCGCCCCCAGGGTGGCCGTGACCACGATGCCGCGGTCGCGGGCATAGGCCAGGTCCACGGCATCAGTGCCCACACCGTTCACCGCCACCACTTCAAGTTTGGGCAACTGCTCCATCACCTGGCGGGTGATGCCGGTGTGGCCACCGGTGATCACGCCGCGAATACGGCCACCGACTTCGCGCAAATAGGCCGCCTTGTCGGTTTGCTGGTAGTACGGGTGCACGGTGAACAGCGACGCCAACTGCTCACGCACTTCGGGAATCAGGATGGGGCTCAGTTGCAGGATTTCGGGTTTCATGGACACCTCGATGGCAAAGAAGAAGGCTCAGCCGCGACCCACAAATGGCATGTTGGTGGCCATTACGGTCATGTTCAGTACGTTGGCCGACAACGGCAGCCCGGCCATGTAGCGCACCGCGTCGGCGATGTGTTGTACGTCCACCATGGGCTCCACGGCGATCTCACCGTTGGCCTGGCGCACGCCCTTGGTCATGCGCACCGACAGCTCGGTCAGGGCGTTGCCGATGTCGATCTGGCTGCAGGCGATGTTGAACTCGCGACCGTCCAGCGCCAGGCTTTTGGTCAGGCCCAACACTGCGTGCTTGCTGGCGGTGTACGGCGCGCTGAAGGGGCGCGGGGCGTGGGCCGAGATCGAGCCGTTGTTGATGATGCGACCACCCTGGGGCTGCTGACGGCGCATCAGGCCGAAGGCGCCACGGCTGCACAGGAAAACGCCAGTCAGGTTGGTGTCGATGACGTTCAGCCACTGGTCCACCGCCAGTTCATCGACCGGCACCGCTGGCGTGTTGACCCCGGCGTTGTTGAAGATCACGTCCAGACGGCCATACACCTCCTCCACCGTGGCAAACAGCGCGTCGACGCTGGCGGCATCGCGCACGTCGGTGGGCACGGCCAGGGCTTCGCCGCCCTTGTCGCGGGCCAGGTCCACCAGTGCCTGCAACGGCTCGGCGCGGCGCCCGGCCAGCACCAGGGTAAAGCCGTCGGCCAGCAGGCCAAGGGCCACGGCGCGGCCGATGCCGCTGCCAGCGCCGGTGACCAGGGCGACTTTGCGAGGGGAATTCGTGGTCATGATGATTGCTCCTTGATGGAATGATTTAACGACGGGCGCCCACGCGCACGTCCAATTGACCGATACCGTCGATGCCGGCGCTGATCACGTCCCCCGGCTGCAAGGCGGCAACGCCTGGCGGGGTGCCGGTCATGATCAGGTCGCCGGCGCGCAAGGCAATGGACTGCGACAGGCGGCTGATGATTTCACTCACCGACCAGATCTGCTGTTCCAGGCTTGAGCGCTGGCGCTCCACACCGTTGACCTGCAACCACACGGCGCCCTGCGCGGGGTGGCCGATACGGCTGACCGGCACCACCGGGGTGATGGGCGCCGAACCATCGAAGGCCTTGGCGGCTTCCCACGGTTGGCCGGCGGCCTTGGCGGCCATCTGCAGGTCGCGGCGGGTCAGGTCCAGGCCGGCGGCGTAGCCCCACACATGCTCCAGCGCACGCCCTTCGGGGATGTCGCTGCCGGGCGTGCCGATGGCCACCACCAGTTCGATTTCATGGCAAAACTCTTGGGTCAGCGGCGGGTACACCAACTCGCCCACCGCTGGCACCACGGCGCTGGCCGGCTTCATGAAAAACATCGGCGCCTGGCGCACCGCGTCCTGGGCGTCGCCCCACGGGTAGTTGCGCCCCAGGCAAAACACCCGGTTCACCGGAAAACGCGCCTCACTGCCCTGCACATTCAGGGTGACGCTGGCGTCGGGGGCAAAGACGAATTGGCTCATGCAGACCTCTGGGCGTGTTCGGTTCAGGCCCACAGCGTAAGGTGCCGTGGGCGGTAAAAGTTGGACGAAACCGGCGTTGTTGTGGACTAAACAGTGCTATCGGGCACGCAGCTGGATGCGATACAGGCGGCCCAGCAACAGCGAATACGACAGCGTGCCGCACAGCGCCACCGCCCCGATGAACCAGAACGCATAGGCGAACGAGCCCGTGGCATGGACAATGCCGCCGATGACGATGGGGGTGATGATGCCGCCGATATTGGCCGCCAGGCTGGTGATGCCGCCGGTAAGCCCCACCAGCTCCTTGGGTGCGACTTCCGCCACCGCCGCCCACGACGCCGAGGCGATGCCCTGGGCAAAGAACGCGGTGGTGAGGATGGCGATGCACACCACATTGGAGTCGGTGAAGTTCACCAGCACGATGGACATGCCCAGCATCGAACCCACCACCAGCGGCAGCTTGCGGGCGAAGGACATGGAATAGCCGCGGCGGATCATCCAGTCGGAGACGATGCCCGCCAGCAGGATGCCCACCGTGGCGCCGAGGAACGGCATCACCGCAAAGATGCCGACCTTGATCATCGTCAGGTGGCGTTCTTCGATCAGGTAGGTGGGGAACCAGGTCAGGAAGAAGTACAACGCCGAGGTGCTGGCGAACTTGCCGATGCAGATCGCCCAGATCTGCCGGTAGCTGAGCAACTCGCCGATCTGGCGCCAGTTGAAGCGGGTGCGTTGGGCACTGCTTTTGACCAGGCCGCCGCCGTCCTCGATGTACTTGAGCTCCTCGGGGCTGACGCGCTTGCACGCCAGCGGGTCGCGGTACAGGTACAGCCAGGCAATGCCGAAGGCGATGCCTACAAGGCCCGTGCTGTAGAACACATGGCGCCAGTCGTAGGTGGTGGCCAACCACAACAGCGCGCCGGTGAACAATGCCGTGCCCAGGTACTGGCCGCACACATAGATGCTGCTGGCCAGGCCGCGCTCGCGGGCGGGGAACCATACCGCCACGGCCCGGCTGTTGGCCGGAAACGCCGGGGCTTCCAAGGCACCGACCGCCAGGCGCAAGCCGAACAGCGAGGCGAAGCCACCGGCCAGGCCCTGCCCCACCGTGACCGCCGACCAGCTGATCAGCGACAGGCCGTAGGTGAAACGCGAGCCAAAGCGGTCGGCCACAAACCCGGCCGGCACCAGCGCCAGGGCGTAGGTCCAGGCAAAGCCGGAGAAAATCAGCCCCATCTGAATCTTGTCCAGGCCCAGGTCCTTGGCCATGAACGGCGCGGCGATGGAGATATTCACCCGGTCCACGTAGTTGATGATGGTGGCGATCAGTAGCAGCGACAGCATGAACCAGCGGCGCCGGGTGGGCAGCCGGGCGGCGCTGGCACTGTGATCGAAGGTTTGAGGTGGGGCGGTGGTCAGCTCGGCGTCGACATTGGGCATGGGCCGACGGTCGTGCGCCAGATACTCGTGGGGAGTCGTCTGCATGGTACGAACACCTTCTAATTATTGTTGATAGATGTCGAATCGGACGCCCCCAAGGTGATCGTACAACCATTGAAAATCAACGGGTGAGTTAGAACGTTTTTGCACTTGAGCGGGAGCACTCGGGCAAAAGTCCAAAAATAAAATGCTGTATTTCTGGGCGCTCACGGCCGCTGAATATCGCTGCACCCAGCGGTCTAGAGCGTTTTTTATGCCCGGCTCAATCCATAGCGCTTTTGCACTTGATCAAGTGCATTGAACAACGCAAAGAGAGCGAAGAGATCGTACAATCAGCCAAAACAACAGACCTGTCAGCCCTGGCTGATCAACAGGAGGCAAGCCCATGCAGTCTTCCAGCCGCGTGCCTACCTTCGGCATGCAGCAACGCAGCGAACGACCCGATTTCTACATCCGCGATGAAAGCGTGCGCAAAGCCGAAACCGCGCCCCACCGCCACGAGTACTTCCAGATCCAGGTCAACCTGGGCGGCGATACGGTGCAGCACATCGGCAACGTGCAGCGCCCCTTCCCGTCGCGGGCACTGGCATTTATCCTGCCCCATCGGGTGCACGTGATCCCGCACCCGCAGGAGGCGCACTTTCAGGTGATCAACTTCTCCCAGGCGTTCCTGTTGCCGCACCTGACGTGCGACCCGCTGGACCTGGAAGACGTGTCCATCGCCCTGGCCCCGGAGCTGGCGCCGTTCCGGTTTCAGGAACACCTGGACTTCATCCTTGAACCCGAGCCGTTCGCCCGTGTGTGTGGGCTTTTGGAGCAGATGCACAGCCTGGACCGCGACCGCCAGTTCGGCATGCGCGAGTCGCTCAAGGGCCTGTTGCTGCAACTGATTGGCGGGGTGTGCAGCCAATACGCCGAGGCGCTCAAAGCCCTGGCCAGCGGCAACGCGGCGCAGGTCAGCCGCCGCGATGCGCTCAAGCGCATGTCCGACTACGTGCGCAAACACCTGGCCGATCCGGAGCTGGACCTGAAGAAAGTCGCGGCGGCCACTTACCTGTCGCCCCACTACCTGACGCACTGGCTGCGCAAGGAAATCGGCAAGAGCTTCAGCGAGCTGGTGCTGGAGCGGCGCATGCACCTGGCCCGCCACCTGCTGCTGGACAGCCTCAAGCCTGTGGGCGAGATCGCCCGGCTGTGCGGGTTTGCCGACGAGGCGTATTTTTCCCGTCGTTTCCGCCACATCCACGGGCTTCCACCCGGGCAGTACCGCCGCCAGCAATTGGCGGTCACCGGCCGGGCCACATAGGCCGTATACTGGGCGGCTTCGACTCACCATCAAGGACAGACCATGCGCATCATCGTCATCGGCGGCCTGGGCAACTTTGGCGCCCGCATCTGCCGCCGCCTGGCCATGGAGCCGGGGCTGGAGCTGGTGGCCACGGGGCGCCGGCCGGTGAGCGGCACGGCGTTCTTCGGGCCAAAGAGCCTGATCAGCACCGCCGGGCTGGACATTGACAGCCCCGAGCTGCAAGCGCGACTGGCGCAACTCAAGCCCGACCTGGTCATCCACTGCGCCGGCCCCTACCAGGGCCAGGACTACCGCGTGGCCCTGGCCGCCTGCGCGGTGGGCGCGCATTACCTGGACCTGTCGGACGGCCGCGACTTCGTCACCGACTTCCGCGCCAACGTGCAGACCGACGCCCTGGCAGCCGGGGTGCTGGCGGTCAGCGGTGCCAGCACCCTGCCGGGCCTGTCCACGGCGGTGGTGGACCAGTTGACCGCCGACTGGGCGAGCCTGGACAGCGTGCAGATAGCCATTGCCCCCGGCCAGCAGGCGCCGCGCGGCGAGGCCACGATCAAGGCAGTGTTCGGCTACGCAGGCCAGGGCTTCAAGCGCTGGCAGGCCGGGCGCTGGGCCACCGTGTACGGCTGGCAGGACCTGCGCCGCTTTACCTTCGCCGAACTGGGCCAGCGCTGGGGCGCCGCCTGCGACGTGCCGGACCTGGCGCTGTTCCCGGCGCGCTACCCGGGCGTGCGCGAGGTCAGCTTCCACGCCGCCCTGGAGCTGCGCATCCAGCACCTGGGCCTATGGCTGGTGGCCGGCCTGCGCCGCCTGGGCCTGCCCCTGCCAATCGCCCGCAACGCCGGGCGCTTGAACCGCCTGGCCAATGTGCTGCTGGATCGCTTCGGCAGCGACCTGGGCGGCATGCGCGTGCGCCTCAAGGGCCGGCACAGCGATGGCCACCCCGTCGAGTGCACCTGGCACCTCACCGCCCCGGACGGCAACGGCCCGGAGATCCCGTGCATGGCCACGGTGTTGCTGGCGTGCAAACTGGCGCGCGGGGAGTTGACGCAGACCGGCGCCATGCCGTGCATGGGCCTGTTGACGCTGGACGAGTTCACGCCGGAGTTCGAGCGCTGGGGGTTTGTGCAGCGGGTGGTCTAACCGCAACCCCGTAGCCGCTGCCGCCAGGCTGCGCTGGCCCCCGTTTACGCTGGAGATCTTCAGGGTTCACACAGGCCAGCGCAGCCTGGTGGCAGCGGCTACGGGCCACCTGCACGATCATACAAGACCCTGCCCCCACCCGGTCAGTAAGGTTCGCCCATTCCCACACAGGAGCGATACCCCCATGACCCACGCTATCAACTTCCAGCACAAATTCGGCCTGTTCAACGAGCAATGGTTGCCCAAGGTGATCGCCGAGATGAACGACTACCAGTTCAAGCTCGCCCGCCTGCAAGGCGAATTCATCTGGCACAGCCACGCCGACACCGACGAAGCCTTCATCGTGGTCGAAGGCTGCCTGCACATCGAATTGCGCGACGGCAGCGTCACCCTCAACGCAGGCGAGATGTACGTGGTGCCCAAGGGCGTCGAGCATCGTCCCTGCGCTATGCAGGAAGTGAAGCTGCTGCTGATCGAACCTCGCGGCGTAGCCAATACCGGCGATCAGGGCGGCGAACGTACCGCCGCCAACGACGTCTGGATCTGAAGCACTGTAGCCGCTGCCGCAGGCTGCGCTGGCCGTCGTTTACCCTGGAGATTTTCAGGGTTCACACCGGCCAGCGCAGCCTACGGCAGCGGCTACAGAATCTTGATATTGAGATATCTCGATATCTAGTTTACGCTATGTGCAACTTTGATCCCGCACAGGCTTTACCCTTGAACGATTCCGCGCTGTTCCGCCCTGCCACCCTAGGCCCTTACTCCCTGAAAAACAGCATCGTGCTGCCACCCCTCACCCGCTCGCGCAGCAGCCAGCCGGGCAACATCGCCAACGCCCTGATGGCCACCTATTACCGCCAGCGCAGCAGCGCCGGCTTCATGGTGACCGAAGGCACGCAGGTCGAACCACGCGGCCAGGGCTATGCCTGGACCCCAGGCATTCACAGCGCCGAACAGATCGCCGGCTGGCGCCTGGTGACCGATGCCGTGCACGCCGAAGGCGGGGTTATCTTCGCGCAACTGTGGCACGTAGGCCGCGTGTCCCATGTGTCGCTGCAACCCAACGGCGATGCGCCGGTGGCGCCCTCGGCCATCGCCGCCACCGGTGTCAGCGTGTTCGTGGAAACCGGCCCCGGTACCGGCGAGCTGTGCGCGCCCTCGACACCCCGCGCCCTGACCCGCGAAGAGATCGCCGAACTGGTGCAGCTCTACGCCCAGGCCGCCCGCAATGCGCTGGACGCCGGGTTTGACGGCGTAGAAATCCACTGCGCCAACGGCTACCTGATCAACCAGTTCATCTCCGCCCACAGCAACCAGCGCGATGATGAATACGGCGGCAGCCTGGCCAACCGTCTGCGCTTCCTGCGCGAGGTGACTGAAGCGGTGGCGGCCGTGGTGGGCAAGCAGCGGTTGGGCGTGCGTTTCTCGCCGCTGTTCGAAAGCACCGATGAGGCCCGGGTGTACCTGGGGCTGGTCGAGCAAGACCCGCGTGAGACGTACGTGCAGGCCATTCAGGTGCTGGAAGACATCGGTATCGCTTACCTGTCCCTGGCCGAAGCCGACTGGGACAACGCCCCGGAGTTGCCCGCCGACTTCCGCCAGGTGGTGCGCGACACCTTCAGCGGCGCGATCATCTATGCCGGCAAATACACCGCAGAGCGCGGCAACCGTGTGCTGGACGCAGGCTTGGCCGATCTGATCGCTTTTGGCCGGCCGTTCATTGCCAACCCCGACCTGCCCCGCCGCCTGGCCCACGGCTTGCCCATGAACCCACTGGATGCGGCCAGCATGTACGGCGGCACCGAGCGCGGCTACACCGACTACCCGGTCCATGGCGAGTAACCCCTGACGCGCCGGGCCCAAGTGTCGTAAAATCGCCGGATCATCCCACTGTGTGATTTATGAGCATCGACATCAACGAAGCCCTCAAGGCACTCGACAACCCCACCCGCCTGGCGATCCTTGGCTGGCTCAAGGAGCCGAGCAAGCATTTTCCCGAGCAGCAGGTGAACCCCGACGAGGTGGGCGTGTGCGTGAGCATCATCCAGGCCCGCGCCAACCTGTCGCAATCCACCGTGTCGCTGTACCTGGCGGCGCTGCAACGGGCCCAGCTGGTGACCTCGCAGCGGATCGGGCCGTGGACGTATTACAAGCGCGATGAGCAGAACATCGAAGCTTTCCAGCAGGCGCTGCGCGCGTTGATTTGACGCGCCTGCCTGGGGAAATACCTGTGGGAGCGGGCTCTGCCCGCGAAGGCCACACCGCGCGGGGCCTGATACCCCCCGGTGTGCTTTTCGCGGGCAGAGCCCGCTCCCACAGGCTGAATGGCTGCTAGCGCACGCGATAGACCTTCACCAACACCGCCTCTTTCCCAGGCTTGAGGCTGGTCAAACTCCCCACGTACACCGCCTTGTTCAGCCAGGCATACGGCCCGTCAGGCGCCTGAATGTTAATGGTGGAAAACGCATAGCGCTCATTCCCCGTGCCATGCACCAGCACCTGATTGCGCACGGTCAGCACCGCGCCGTCATCGGTCTGCATCTCATACAACGCATCCAGTTGCTTCACGCCATCGGCGCGCAGCAGCTGACGGTCGGCGCCGCCGGCCAGCACCTTGCCCTTGAGCCCCGCCCCATGAAATTCCCCGCCGGTAATCGGCACCCTGAAACGCTCGCCCAACGGGCCCTTGCCCAGGGTTTCGCCGGGGGCGATGTCGATGACGGCTTCGTACACTGGCTCCAGGGTAGGCGCGGTATCGGCGGCGTGGGCGTGGGGCAGCAGCAGGCTGAGGGCGAACAGCAAGGGGTAACGGCGCATGGTGGCATCCTTTCGAGTTGTTGTTGGGAAGCGGCTTGACCAGCAAAGTAGTTAATAGTATTAACCATATTGCTCAGTCCATCACAACAACAAAAGGAATTTTTTCAGTGAAGCGATCGATCGTGCCTTCATCCCTGACATTGCTGAGCCTGTGCGTGGCCCTGCCGCTGTCCACTGCGGCGCTGGCGGACGACGCCCAACGCTGCGCCGCGCTGGCCAGCAACCTGTCCGGCGTCACCCTGACCCAGCACCAATGGATCGCCGCCGGCCAACTGCCCCAGGCCAACCCCGGCCGTGCTGCCTTGACCGGTGCTGCCCTGAGCAAGGCGGCGATGCCTGCGCACTGCCTGGTGCAAGGCGTGATCGGTGCCCGCACAGGCGCCGATGGCCAGGCCTATGGCACCCACTTCGAGCTGCGCCTGCCCAGCCCCTGGAACGGCCGCTTCCTGTTCCAGGGTGGCGGTGGCATGGACGGTGTGGTCGGGCAGGCACTGGGCGCCATCCCCTTCCGTGGCGCCAGTGCCTTGCCTGCCCTGGACCGTGGCTACGCGGTGGTGGCCACCGACTCGGGCCACACCGGCAAGGACAGCAGCGACGCCAGCTTCGGCGCTGACCAACAGGCGCGCCTGGACTACGCCTATGCGGCCATTGGCACCGTCACTCAGCAGGCCAAGGCGCTGATCCTGAGTTACTACGGCAAGGCCCCACAGCACAGCGTATTCATGGGCTGCTCCAACGGCGGGCGCTCGGCGCTGATGGCCGCGCAGCGCTACCCCACCCAGTTCGACGGCATCATCGCCGGCAACCCCGGCCTGCGCCTGAGCCGCGCCGCCGTGGCCCAGGCCTGGGACACCCAGGCCTTCAGTCGCGCGGCGCCGCGCACCGCTGACGGCCACCCCATCCTGGCCCAGGCCCTGACCCAGGCCGACCAGGACCTGGTCGCCAAGGCCGTGCTGGAGCGCTGCGACGCCCTGGACGGCCTGAAGGACGGCAGCATCGACGCCATGAGCCACTGCCATTTCGACCCTGCGCAACTGACCTGCAAGACCGGACAGACCGAGGGCTGCCTGAGCCAGGCCAAGGTCGACGCCCTGCACGCGGTGTTCAACGGCGTGCACGACAGCCACGGCCAGGCGTTGTACAGCGACTGGCCGTGGGATGCCGGCATTGCCTCCGACGGCTGGCGCGTGTGGAAGCTGGGCAAATCCACCACGGGCAAGGCCGATGCGCGCAATGCCACCCTGACACCTGGCTCGCTGGGGCTGTATTTCATGACCCCGGCCAAACCCGATCTGGATCTGGCCCAAGTCAATTTCGACCAAATGGTCGAACATACCGCGCAGACGGCGGCAATCAATGATGCGGTGGCCACGCAGTACGCCACATTCACCCAGGGTGGCGGCAAGTTGCTGGTGGTCCAGGGCAACAGTGACCCGGTGTTTTCCGCCAACGACCTGCGTCGCTATTGGCAGCGTTTGAGCACCGACAACGGCGGCCGTGCGCAGACTGAGCAATGGGCGCGACTGTTCGTGGTGCCTGGCATGACTCACTGCGGCGACGGGCCGGCGCTGGATGATTTCGACCCGTTGACGGCGATGGAAACCTGGCAGGACACGCAGCAGCCGCCGGCCCGGCTTGAGGCCCGTGGCATCGCGTTCCCGGGGCGCACGCGGCCGCTGTGTGCGTATCCGCAGGAGGCGCATTATCAGGGCCAGGGGGATGTGTTTGCCTGTCAGGAGCCCTGAAACCGTAAGCCGTAGCCGCTGCCGCAGGCTGCGCTGGCCCTCATGTACACTGGATATCTCCAGCGAGACACGGGGGCCAGCGCAGCCTGGCGGCAGCGGCTACAAGTTGTGGCTAGAACAGTTTGATCGGGTAGCCAATCGTCAACCGCGTCTCATCCAGGCTGTTCTGAAAGGTCGAGCGCAAGCTGTACAAGCTCATCGACACACTCAAATCCCGCCACTGCCCTGACTGCACCACATACTTGAGGGCGAAGTCGCGCTCCCACTCATGCCCGTCCACCGCGTTGCTGCGCTGCACGCCCCAGCCATGCACGTACTTGGCGGTGGCCACCAGCCCCGGCACGCCGCTGGCAGCGAAGTCATAGTCGTAGCGCAGCTGCCATGAGCGCTCATGGGCGTAGCCGAAGATATTGTTGACGTGGTTGGTCATCACCGTGGGGCTGTCCTGCAGGCCGACAAAGTCGTCCTTGCCGAACAGCTTCTGCAGGCCCAGCAGAAACGTATGCCCACTCTGCCGCCAGCTCAGCCCGGCGTAGGCAGCGCGGTTGTCCAGGTCGCCGGCCTTTGCCGCCCCCTCCTCGGTACTGACGTACAACCCGGTATCCAGGCGCAGGATGCCGGTGCCCATGGGCTGGTCGTAGGTAAAGCGGTACAGGTCCTGAGCGTAAATATCCTTGAGTTGCGCGTGCCAGTACGCCAGTTGCAGGCGCCCGTCCACCAGGCGGAATTCGCCGCCCAGGTAATCGAAGTAGTCGCCGTCGATGGTGCTGCCGTGCATGTGCAGCTTTTCCTGGTTGGTGGAGTCACGGTTGCTGAAACTGTCCAGGCGCCCAGCGTACAACGTGGCCCACTTCACCGGGTCGGACACTGCGGTGGCGCCCACGTAGGTCTGCGGCAGCAGCCGCGCGTCGTTGGTGCGCACCACCGGCAGGCTGGGCATCTGCTCGCCCACCTTGACCAGGGTATTGAAGCCCTTGAACTTGACCGCCCCGCCCAACCGGCCGTACTCGGCCGGCGCACCGCTGGCAGTCTTGGGCAGCAGGCCGGAACCCGTGCTGCCGCCGCCGCTGTCCAGGCGCACGCCCCATTTGCCGATCACATCGACGCCCACGCCGATCACCCCCGGCGTATAGCCCGAACTGCCTTGCAGGATGAAGCCCTGCGCCCATTCCTGGCGCTGGTTCTGGGTGGCGTCGCTGTTCTTGTAGTTGCCCTGATAAAAGGCATTGCGGGTATTGAGGGTAGCCGTGGCATCGTCAATGAAACCCTCGGCCCGCACCCCTGCACTCGGTAGAAGGCAGCCGACGCCGAGGGTAACCGCCAGGGTGGAGACGCACTGATGCCTGCGCGGCATGAAAGGCTGTGCCATGGGATTCTGACTCCGTTTTATTGTTGTTGTCGGAACATTGCCGAGCACGCTCGGCACCCACTGAGTATGACTAAACAGTTAATCTTATTAACCGTTATGAACATTAACTGTTCGCTGATCGCCCGCAATCTGGTCGGCGCGCGCCGGGCGGGCTGGTACACTGCCCCATCGCACTTGTTCAAGGACCGCCATGATCCAGATTCGCCCCATGACCGACGCCGATTTCGACGCGTTCTGGCCTACCTTCCAGGCCGTGGTCGCTGCCCGTGAAACCTACGCCTACGATCCTGCCGTCACCGCCGAACAGGCGCGTCAGCTGTGGATGGGGCTACCGCAGCACACCCTGGTGGCCGAAGAAGACGGCGTGCTGCTGGGCAGCTACTACCTGAAGGCCAACGCCGCCGGCCCCGGCAGCCACGTGTGCAACTGCGGCTACATGGTCACCGAGGCGGCCCGTGGCCGCGGCGTGGCGCGCCTGATGTGCGAGCACTCCCAGCAACTGGCACGCGACAGCGGCTTTTTGGCCATGCAGTTCAACTCGGTGGTGGCCAGCAACGAAGTGGCCGTGGCGCTGTGGACCAAGCTGGGTTTCGAGACGGTCGGGCGCCTGCCCAAGGCCTACCAGCACGCGCGCCTGGGCCTGGTGGATTGCCTGGTGATGTACAAATGGCTGGCGGTCGAAGCCCCGCGTACCTTGCTGATCGGCCGCAAGAACATCGAATCGGTGGTCTCGCGGCCCCGCCGCAAACCCTGATCTGTAGCCGCTGCCGCAGGCTGCGCTGGCCGGTATGCACCCTGCAGATCCCCAGCCAGGCGCAGGGCCAGCGCAGCCTGGCGGCAGCGGCTACGTCCCCTACAAATTTGATAATCCGCGGCATTGATGCCACTCTCGGGTTATCCGGTTTTTTCCATCATCGTCATCCGGTTCAAGAGGAGGCTTTCTTTCTGTCGTGCAGCAGTACCGGCCCCTGACAGGTCGGATTCAGACCGTTTGAATGAAGCCAGCCGCGGGCTGGCTCCATTGCTCTCAAGGAATGTGCAATGACTCAACAACGACACGTAATCAACGCATCCGTCAGCCCCAAGGGCAGCCTGGAAACCCTGTCCCAACGCGAAGTGCAACAACTGAGCGAAGCCGGTTCCGGCAGTATCTATGCCCTGTTCCGCCAGTGCGCCCTGGCTATCCTCAACACCGGCGCCCACATCGACAACGCCAAGACCATCCTCGACGCCTACAAGGACTTCGAGGTGCGCATCCATCAGCAGGACCGCGGCGTGCGCCTGGAACTGCTCAACGCCCCCGCCGACGCCTTCGTCGACGGCGAAATGATCGCCAGCACCCGGGAAATGCTGTTCAGCGCCCTGCGCGACATCGTCTACACCGAAAACGAGCTGGACAGCACACGCATCGACCTGAGCAACTCCCAGGGCATCACCGACTACGTCTTCCACCTGCTGCGCAACGCCCGCACCCTGCGCGCCGGCGTGGAGCCCAAGATGGTGGTGTGCTGGGGCGGCCATTCCATCAACAGCGACGAGTACAAATACACCAAACGCGTTGGCCACGAACTGGGTCTGCGCAAACTGGACATTTGCACCGGCTGCGGCCCGGGCGTGATGAAGGGGCCGATGAAGGGCGCCACCATCGCCCACGCCAAGCAGCGCATGAGCGGCGGCCGCTACCTGGGCCTGACCGAGCCGGGCATCATCGCCGCCGAGGCGCCCAACCCCATCGTCAACGAACTGGTGATCCTGCCCGACATCGAGAAGCGCCTGGAAGCCTTCGTTCGCGTGGGCCACGGCATCATTATCTTCCCCGGCGGCGCCGGCACTGCCGAAGAGTTCCTGTACCTGCTGGGCATCCTCATGCACCCGGACAACGCCGGGCTGCCGTTCCCGGTGGTGCTGACCGGGCCGAAAAGCGCTGCGCCGTACCTTGAGCAACTGCACGCCTTCGTCGGTGCCACGTTGGGTGAAGCCGCCCAGCGCCATTACCAGATCATCATCGATGACCCGGCCGAAGTAGCGCGGCAGATGACCCAGGCCCTGAAGGACGTGAAGCTGTTCCGCCGCGAGCGCAACGACGCCTTCCACTTCAACTGGCTGCTCAAGATCGAGGAAAGCTTCCAGCGCCCCTTCGACCCCACCCACGCCAACATGGCCGCGCTGCAACTGAGTCGCGCCCTGCCGCCCCACGAACTGGCGGCCAACCTGCGCCGGGCGTTTTCCGGGATCGTGGCGGGCAACGTCAAGGACAAGGGCATCCGCCTGATCGAGCAGCACGGCCCTTACGAAATCCACGGCGACGCCGAGATCATGCAGCCCCTGGACCGGCTGTTGAACGCCTTCGTCGAGCAGCACCGCATGAAACTGCCCGGCGGCGCGGCCTACGTGCCCTGCTACCGCGTGGTGCAATAAGCCCTGTAGCCGCTGCCGCCAGGCTGCGCTGGTCCCGTGCCTCACTGAAGATACCCAGTGTACAGGCGGGCCAGCGCAGCCTGGCGGCAGCGGCTACAGCGTGTACGGGCAACCATCAATTGCATCGATAACCACCATCGCACCCTTCGTCTTCCCCCCTCGCCCCCGGCGCGCAACAATCCTCCCACACACCATGTCTCGGGAGGGACCTGCCCATGCTCATTCACGTGCTCACTTGCCTGGCGCTGACCGCCGTCACCCTGCACCTGTTCGTCCTTCCCGCCGTGGACATGGCCCGCGCTGTCGCTAGCAGCCAATAGCCATCAGCTTGCACATGCAAAATCGTTCACTTGAGTTTCACCTGCATGAGCTCGAAGCTGACCCCAGCGAACATCAACTGCGTTGATGCTTCTTTCTGCCCCGGAGACTGCCCGATGATCCGATCCGTGACCTTGAATGTGCGCTTCCCCCGCTTCGGCACCAACTATTACGTACAAGATGTGGTGTCGCTGAAGGCGCCGCTGCAATTGATCACCAACAGCGGTTTCGACTCGGTGCTGATGCCCCAGGCCAGCCAGCATTTCAGCAATGAGGTGGTGGGCCTGAATGATCAGTTCCGCTTCCTCAACAACATCCTGGCCGCCCATCTGCTCGACGGCGCTGCACCACGCGGCAACGCCCGGTCTTGAGCCATTGCCAGCATTTGTAGCATTCACGATACCCTGATTAGCTTGCTATCTAATTAGCCGATTCGCAGAATTGCGCCTCTTTTCAACGAGTTAATGAAATGCGTATTTTTTCCGCCTTGGTACTTTCCCTGAGCCTGTGCAGCACTGCCGCCATGGCCAATGACGTGGTCGGCGCGGTAGTCGGCGCCGCCGGTGGCGCGGTGGTTGGTAACCAGCTGGGCGGCACCCAGGGTGCGGTCGTTGGCGGTGTGGCCGGCGGCGTGCTGGGCGTGGCTGTTTCCAGCCTGCTGGACCACGATAAAGGTGGTCACCACCACGATCACGGCCGTCCAGGCCCGGCCCCTGCCCCACGGCACGGCGGCCCGGACCATGGGCCTGAGCACTTCCATCATGAAGGTGAAGGCGGTCCACGTCCTTGATGAAAAAACCCGGCTGATGCCGGGTTTTTTATTTGCATGCAGCCCCTATGCTTAGCCGTCAGCCAGACGATGTGGCTTTGGCTTTGGCTTTGGCTTTGGCTTTGGCTTTGGCTTTGGCTTTGGCTTTGGCTTTGGCTTTGGCTTTTGATCTTGCCGTTGCTGTGGCTTTTGATCTTGCTTTTGATCTTAGGCCCCGTTAGAGCCAAGGGCCGACCGGAGGCGTCGATCAAGCGGCCTTCAGCGTAGCTGAAGGAGACGGAACCGGAGACGCTTCTATTCCGGGCCGTCGTCCGCTTGATCGACGCCGTAGGGAGGGGACCCGAAGCGCAGCGTAGGGCCCAGGCTCGGGGCGATGCCCTTTTTGCTTACTTTTTGGGGCGACTGCCAAAAAGTGAGTCGCCGTAAGGGCGAAACGGTCGGTGGTCGCACCCTAAATAATGGATATGCTCACGGCCCCCAGAAGCGGGATCCGCAAACCGCGAGCATATCCATGATCACAGGTGACACGCAGTCACCTTTCCGCCCTTACGGCGGGTCACTTTTTGACAAACGCCTCAAAAAGTAACCAAAAAAGGCTTGCCCCCGAGCCCGGTCCCTCCGCTTCGCTCCGGGTCCCCTCCCTCCGACGTCGATCAAGCGGACGACGGCCCGGAATAGAAGCGCCTCCGGTTCCGTCTCCTTCAGCTACGCTGAAGGCCGCTTGACCGACGTCTCCGGTCGGCCCTGGGCTCTAACGGGGCATACAATCAAGATCAAAGGCCTCACGGAAGCAAAAGCAGTTCGCGGTGTGAGTGCGCATGCGAACGGTCACCACCAATCACCGCTGATACTCCCTCGGCGTACACCCAAACTCCCGCCGAAACACCGTATGCAAATACTGCGCAGACGTAAACCCACACCGCGCCGCCACCTCCGCAACCCCCACCGCCCCCTCCCGCAACTGCACCGCCGCCGCCTCCAACTTGAACCGCAAAATCTCATCATGCACCGTACACCCCCGTTCCTTGCGGAAGTACGCCTCCAGCGACGAGCGCGACACCCCCACATACCCCGCCACCTGCGCCGTCTTGATCCCCTGGCAGGCGTACTGCCGGATAAAGTGCAACGCCTGCATCACATAAGGATTACCCAACGGCTGATGCAAACTGGACGCCTGAACATTCACCCCCTCCGGCGCCACCAGAATCTGCTGCCCGGCGGACGGCATGCCATGCAGCATCTGATGCAGCAACTGCGCCGCCATGCGCCCCATGGCCTCGGTGCCCTGGATCACCGAACTGAGCGGCACCCGGGTCAAACTGCGGGTCAACGGATCGTTGTCGATACCGATCAACGCCACCTGCCCCGGCACCGCAATACCGGCAGTCAAGCACGCTTGCAGTAGCTGCCGAGCGCGGGCGTCGGTCACGGCGATGATGCCGATGGGCTTGGGCAGGCTGTGCAGCCAGGCGATCTGCTGCTCCACGGCGCTGTCCCACAGCGGTGCGCTGGTGCCCAGGCCGCGATAAATCTCGCCGTGCAAACCGTCGCGCTCCATCAAGTGCTGGAAGGCTTTTTCGCGCTCCTGGGCCCAGCGGTTTTCCTGCGCCGGCGGCAGGCTGAAACAGGCGAAGCGGGTCAACCCGGCCTCGATCAGGTGCGCGTACGCCTGCTTCATCAAGGCGGCGTTGTCGGTGGCCACGTAGGGGGTGTGCCGGGGGTAGGCACGTGCATCTTCATAAGAGCCGCCCACCGCCACCACCGGCAAGCGGCTGTGGGCCAGGGCCTCGCCAATCAGAGGGTCGTCGAAGTCGGCGATGATGCCGTCGCCCTGCCAGCGCTCGATGCCCTTGAGCCGGCACAGAAAGTCCTCTTCCAGGAACAGGTCCCAGGCCGCGCGGGTGCTGCTCAGGTAGTTGCCGATGCCGCTGATGATGCCCCGGTCGTAGACCTTGCTGCCGTTGAACAGCAGGGCGATGCGATGGGCGGGCGGTAGGGTTTTCATTGTTCTTGTCCTTGGCCGTTCGACGCCAACCGCCAGCGCGCTACGCAAAATCGCACCCCGAGTTGGTGATTTTGATAATAGCCGCGCCGCGCCGTATCGCTAGTATCAGGACACCGCCAAGAACAACAACAGGAACCCCAGATGCCCTATTTCCCCGGTGTGGAAAAAATCCGCTACGAAGGCCCCGACAGCACCTCGCCCCTCGCCTTCCGCCACTATGACGCCAACAAATTGATCCTCGGCAAGCCCATGCGCGAGCACCTGCGCATGGCGGTCTGTTATTGGCACACCTTCGTCTGGCCCGGCGCCGACGTGTTCGGCGTGGGCACCTTCAAGCGCCCTTGGCACCAAGCCGGCGATCCGCTGGAAGTGGCCATGGGCAAAGCGGAAGCAGCGTTCGAGTTTTTCTCGAAACTGGGCGTCGACTATTACAGTTTCCATGACACCGACGTGGCCCCCGAAGGCGCTTCGCTGAAGGAGTACCGCCACAACTTCGCGCACATGGTCGACCAGTTGGAACGCCATCAGCAAACCACCGGTATCAAGCTGCTGTGGGGCACCGCCAACTGCTTCAGCCACCCGCGCTATGCAGCGGGCGCGGCCACCAATCCCGATCCGGACGTGTTCGCCTACGCCGCCGCCCAGGTATGCAGCGCGCTGAACGCGACCCAACGGCTGAAGGGGTCGAGCTATGTGCTGTGGGGCGGCCGTGAAGGCTACGAGACCCTGCTCAACACAGACCTCAAACGCGAGCGCGAGCAACTGGGCCGCTTCCTGCGCATGGTGGTGGAGCACAAGCACAAGCTGGGCTTTACCGGCGACCTGCTGATCGAACCCAAACCCCAGGAGCCCACCAAGCACCAGTACGACTACGACAGCGCCACGGTGTTCGGCTTCCTGCAGCAGTACGGGCTGGAGAAGGAGATCAAGGTCAACATCGAGGCCAACCACGCCACCCTGGCCGGCCACAGCTTCCAGCACGAAATCGCCACGGCCATCTCCCTGGGGATTTTCGGCAGCATCGACGCCAACCGCGGCGACCCGCAGAACGGCTGGGACACCGACCAGTTCCCCAACAGCGTCGAGGAGATGACCCTGGCCACCTACGAGATTCTCAAGGCCGGCGGTTTCCGCAACGGCGGCTTCAACTTCGACGCCAAGGTGCGCCGCCAGAGCCTGGACGAGCTGGACCTGTTCCACGGCCATGTGGCGGCCATGGACGTGCTGGCCCTGTCGTTGACCCGCGCTGCGGCGATGGTGGAGAACGACCTGCTGCAACAGTTCAAGGATCAGCGCTACGCCGGTTGGCGCCAGCCGTTCGGCCAGTCGCTGCTGGCCGGTGATTTCAGCCTGCAGACCCTGGCCGAGCATGCCCTGGCACACAGCCTCAATCCCCAGCCCGTCAGCGGCCGCCAGGAGATGCTGGAAGGCGTGGTCAACCGCTTTATCTACACCTGAGTGACGCCCGGGGTGGCGGTTACATTCGCGCGACAATTCTCTGCTCGCGAACGGCCGCCACGCTCTACAGTGTTATCGGCACCCGGAAACCGGGGCCTGTGTCTCCAACAACAATAAAAGGACGCCCAGCATGAAGTCATTCAAACGCACCCTGCTCGCCAGCGCCTTGGCCCTGCTTTCGCTGCCGGTCATGGCCGACGCTGCCCACCCCAAAATCGGTTTTTCCATCGACGACCTGCGCCTGGAGCGCTGGTCCCGCGACCGTGACTACTTCGTCGCAGCAGCGGAGAATATGGACGCCAAGGTCTTCGTGCAATCGGCCGATGCCAACGAGCAAAAGCAGATTTCACAGATCGAAAACCTGATCTCGCGCGGCGTCGACGTGATCGTCATCGTGCCGTTCAACGCCACCGTGCTCACCAACGCCGTGGCCGAGGCCAAGAAGGCCGGCATCAAGGTGGTGTCCTATGACCGCCTGATCCTCAATGCCGATATCGACGCCTACATCTCGTTCGACAACGAGAAGGTCGGCGAAATGCAGGCCGGCGGCGTGCTGAAGGCTGCGCCCAAGGGCAACTACTTCCTGCTCGGCGGCGCGCCCACCGACAACAACGCCAAGGTGCTGCGCGAAGGCCAGATGAAGGTGCTGCAACCGGCCATCGACAAGGGCGATATCAAGATCGTCGGCCAACAGTGGGTGAAAGAGTGGAACCCCACCGAGGCGCTGAGCATCGTCGAAAACGCCCTGACCCGGAACAACAACAAAATCGACGGCATTGTCGCCTCCAACGACGCCACCGCCGGCGGCGCCATCCAGGCCCTGGCCGCGCAGAAGCTGGCCGGCAAGGTGCCGATCTCGGGCCAGGACGCCGACCTTGCGGCGGTCAAGCGCGTGATCGATGGCACCCAGACCATGACCGTGTACAAACCGCTGAAGCTAATTGCCTCCGAGGCCGCCAAGCTGTCGGTGCAACTGGCGCGCAATGAGCACCCTACCTATACCTCGCAGTACGACAACGGCAGCAAGAAGGTCGACACCATTCTGCTGACCCCTACCCCGCTGACCAAGGACAACATCGACCTGCTGGAGAAGGACGGCTTCTACACCCAGGCGCAGATCGCCGGGAAGTAAAACCGCGGTGCCTATGACGCGGCCTTCGGCCGCTGCTACAGGGGCTTTGTAGCAGCTGCCGAAGGCTGCGTCACAGGCAACACCGTACCAACCGACCCTATCCGAGCCTGCAGTCATGTCCCCATTCCTGCTGCAAATGAACGCCATCGTCAAAAGCTTTGGCGGCGTGAAGGCCTTGAACGGCATCGACATCAAGGTCAAACCCGGCGAATGCGTGGGCCTGTGCGGCGAGAACGGCGCCGGCAAGTCGACGCTGATGAAAGTGCTGTCGGCGGTCTACCCGTACGGCACCTGGGAGGGCGAGATCCTGTGGGACGGCCAGCCGCTCAAGGCCCACTCCATCGCCGAAACCGAAGCCGCCGGCATCGTCATCATCCACCAGGAACTGACCCTGGTGCCCGACCTGTCCGTGGCCGAAAACATCTTCATGGGCCACGAACTGACCCTGCCCGGCGGGCGCATGAATTACCCTGCCATGATCCACCGCGCCGAAGCGCTGATGCGCGAACTCAAGGTGCCCGACATGAACGTGTCGCTGCCGGTGTCGCAGTACGGCGGCGGTTACCAGCAACTGGTGGAGATCGCCAAGGCGCTGAACAAGCAGGCACGCCTGCTGATCCTGGACGAGCCCTCCTCGGCCCTGACCCGCTCGGAGATCGAGGTGCTGCTGGACATCATCCGCGACCTCAAGGCCAAGGGCGTGGCCTGCGTGTACATCTCGCACAAGCTGGATGAGGTGGCCGCCGTGTGCGACACCATCGCGGTGATCCGCGACGGCAAACACATCGCCACCACCGCCATGGCCGACCTGGACATCCCGAAAATCATCACGCAAATGGTCGGCCGCGAGATGAGCAGCCTCTACCCCACCGAACCCCATGCTATCGGCGAGGTGATTTTCGAAGCGCGGCACGTCACCTGCCTGGACGTCGACAACCCCAAGCGCAAGCGCGTGGACGATGTGTCCTTCGTGCTGCGCCGCGGCGAGATCCTCGGCATTGCCGGGCTGGTGGGCGCCGGGCGCACCGAGCTGGTGTCGGCGCTGTTCGGCGCCTACCCCGGCCGCTACCAGGCCCAGGTGTGGCTGGACGGCAAGCCCATCGACACCCGCACCCCGCTCAAATCCATCCGCGCCGGCCTGTGCATGGTGCCCGAGGACCGCAAGCGCCACGGCATCATTCCCGACCTGGGCGTGGGCCAGAACATCACCCTGGCGGTGCTGGACAACTACGCGAAAATGACCCGCATCGACGCCGAGGCCGAGCTGGGCAGCATCGACCGCGAGATCGCGCGCATGCACCTCAAGACCGCCAGCCCGTTCCTGCCCATCACCAGCCTGTCGGGCGGCAACCAGCAGAAGGCGGTGCTGGCAAAAATGCTGCTGACCAAACCTCGCGTGCTGATCCTCGACGAACCCACCCGCGGCGTCGACGTGGGCGCCAAGTACGAGATCTACAAACTGATGAGCGCCCTGGCCGCCGAGGGCGTGGCGATTATCATGGTGTCCTCGGAACTGGCCGAGGTGCTGGGGGTGTCCGACCGCGTGCTGGTGATCGGCGAAGGCCAGCTGCGCGGCGACTTCGTCAACCAGGGCCTCACCCAGGAGCAGGTGCTGGCCGCAGCGCTGAGCCAACCCGACAGAACAACAATGACTGGAAGTGCGCGTCAATGAATCAAGTCAAACAACTGTTCACCCGCTACAAAATGCTTGCCCTGGTGATTGCCGTGGCGATCATCTGGCTGTTCTTCAGCTGGCAGACCGAAGGCGGCTTCGTCACCCCGCGCAACCTGTCCAACCTGTTGCGGCAGATGTCCATCACCGGCATCCTGGCGTGCGGCATGGTGCTGGTGATCATCAGCGGCGAGATCGACCTGTCGGTGGGCTCGTTGCTGGGCTTGCTGGGCGGCCTGGCGGCGATCCTTGACGTGACCTATCACCTGCCACTGCTGGTCAACCTGGGGCTGGTGTCGCTGTGTGGCCTGCTGATCGGCCTGGCCAACGGCTACATGACGGCGTACCGGATGATTCCTTCATTCATCGTCGGCCTGGGCGGCATGCTGGCGTTTCGCGGCATTCTGCTGGGCATCACTGGCGGTACCACCATTGCGCCGGTGTCGCCGCAACTGGTGTACGTGGGCCAGGGCTACCTGCCTCAGGCGGTTGGGCTGGGGCTTGGGGTGCTACTGTTCGCCCTGACCCTGCTGCTGACCTGGAAACAGCGCCGCAACCGCGCCCTGCACGGCCTGGCCGCGCGGCCGCTGCTGCGCGACGTGGTGCGCGTAGTGGCCATCGGCGCGGTGCTGGCGGGCTTCGTCTATACCCTCAACAGCTACGACGGAATCCCGGTGCCGGTGCTGCTGTTGCTGGTGCTGCTGGGGGTGTTCAGCTACGTCACCAGCCAGACCGTGTTCGGTCGCCGGATTTACTCGGTGGGTAGCAACATGGAGGCCACGCGGCTGTCGGGCATCAACGTGCAGGCGGTGAAACTGTGGATCTTCGGCATCATGGGGGTGATGTGCGCCCTGGCGGGGCTGGTCAACACCGCGCGCCTGGCGGCCGGCTCGCCGTCGGCGGGCAACATGGGTGAACTGGACGCCATTGCGGCCTGCTTCATCGGCGGCACGTCGATGCGCGGTGGCTCGGGTACCGTGTATGGCGCGCTGCTCGGAGCGCTGGTCATCACCAGCCTGGACAACGGCATGTCGATGCTCGACGTGGACAGTTACTGGCAGATGATCGTCAAGGGCAGCATCCTGGTACTGGCGGTGTGGGTGGATGTGAGTACCCGCAGCGGACGGCGGTAAGGGGCGTAAATTCAAGGGTGGTGGGTAGCCTGTGCCGGCCTCTCGCGAGCAAGCTTTGCTCCCACAAGGTAACGCCTGACATTGATGGTTAACTCAACACTGTGGGAGCAAAGCTTGCTCGCGAGAGGCCGGTAATGATTGTCCTGAACCAAAGGTTGTCCCACAGCGTGTTTCCAACAGGGTGGCAGTCATCAGAGGAAGTCAGCCACTGAACCCGCCCGATTTCAGAAAGGCTGCTTCTTCAGGCGTGCTAGCACGCCCCAGCACCTCATTGCGATGGGGAAAACGCCCGAACCGCTCGATGATCTGCAGGTGCTCCTCGGCCCACTTGAGGTCATTGGCGTCCAGATCCCGGCACAAGCGCACGGACAACCGCTGATCGTCGAGGTGCTCCGAATGCTCGAACGGCAAATAACAGAACGCGCGCAGCGCTTTGTCTACTTGCCGGTCCAACCCCGCCTCCAGCAGGCGTCGCGCATACAGCCGGGCCAACGGATCGGTGGCGAACATGTGCGCCGTGCCGCGAAAGGCATTGCGCGGGTACTGGTCCAGCAATATCAGCAACGCCAGCCCGCCCTGCGCCGTCGCCAGCCAGGGCTCCAGTTCGCGTCGTGCGGCCTGCATGTGCAGCGCCGCGAAGGTCTCGCGAAAAAGCGTATCGAACGCGTCGTCCTTGCTGAACCAGCGCCTGGGCCCTGCTTGCTGCCAGAAATCAACAACCGCCTGCGAAGAATCAACCACGCTGCCCACCTCAAATCAAACAGTGTAGCCGCTGCCGAAGGCTGCGTTGGCCGGCATGAACCCTGAAGGTTTCCAGCGAAGCACAGGGCCAGCGCAGCCTGGCGGCAGCGGCTACGTTGCATAGGGGGTAGGGGTATGCGATGATCCATATAGGTAAGGGGGGTATCCTATGGGTCACATCGCAGCAAACAAAGACAGCCTGATCAAGCGCGTCAAGCGCATCGCCGGGCAGATTCAGGCCGTGGAGCGGGCGCTGGAGTCCGATCTGGACTGCGCCAAGACGCTGCACCTGGTGGCCGCCACCCGTGGCGCCATCAACGGTTTGATGGAAGAAATCATCGAAGAACACGCCCGCGCTCACGTGGCCGACCCTGCCCTCACCGAGGCGCAGCGTAACCAGGGTGTGGAGGAACTGCTCGAAGCCATCCGCCGGTATTCCAAATGAACGACACCTTGCACCACGACCACGTGTTCCTCGGCTCGGCCCATGAGGAAAACGCCCGCCGCACCCTGTGGGTGGTGATGTTGACCGTGGTGATGATGGTCGGCGAAATCGCCACCGGCTACTTCACTGGCTCCATGGCCCTGCTGGCCGACGGTTTCCACATGGCCACTCATGCAGCGGCATTGGGCATCACGGCGGCGGCCTATGCGTACGCCAAGCGTCACGCCACCAGCGCCCGCTTCAGCTTTGGCACCGGCAAGGTCGGTGACCTGGGCGGTTTCGCCTCGGCGCTGATTCTGGGGCTGGTGTCGCTGGGCATCGGCGTGGAATCGGTGATGCGCCTGCTGCAACCCACGCCGGTCGTATTCGGTACGGCCACGCTGATTGCCGTGGTGGGCCTGGCGGTGAATATCGTCAGCGCACTGCTGCTGGGCCACGGCCATCATCATGGTCATGACCATGACCACAACCATCACCATGGCCACGACAACAACCTCAAATCCGCCTACGTGCACGTGGTGGCTGACGCCCTCACCTCGGTGCTGGCCATCGCCGCGCTGCTGGCCGGACGCTACCTGGGCTGGGTGTGGCTGGACCCGGCGATGGGCATCGTCGGCGCGCTGGTCATCGCGCGCTGGTCGTGGACGCTGATGGGGTCAACGGCCGGTGTGTTGCTGGACCAGACTGACGCCCACGTGGCTGAGGAAATTCGCGCATTGGTGGAGCAGCCAGGCGATGCGACCATCACCGACTTGCACGTGTGGCGCGTAGGCCCTGAAGCCCATGCGGCCATCGTCAGCGTGGTGGGCGATGCCTCCCTGAACGCCCAGCGCATCCGCGAGCGGCTCAAGCCGGTGCACGAGGTCAGCCACCTGACCGTTGAGCTGCATGGCACTACCGCAGGGGCAGCACGCCGTGGCTAAGGAAATCGAAAACCCGTGCGTCGCTACCTGCCAGCTCAGCGGCGATCTGTGTGTGAGCTGCGGGCGCAGCAAGGACGACATTCGCAAGTGGAAGCGCATGAAGCGGCCGGAGAAGATGGCGGCCGTGCAACGCGCCACGCAGCGCCTCAAGACGCTGAAAAAAGGCAAACCGTAGCCGCTGGCGAAGCCTGCGCTGGCCATTGTGACCCCTGGAGACCTCCAGCAAGGCACAGGGTCAACGCAGCCTGCCGGCAGCGGCTACGTGAGCGGCAACACGAACCGGTCCTCCCCCGCGTGCGACGCCGCCGCGTCAGGCACAAAACCGCACCCCAGCAGCACCTTCCTTGATCCCACATTGCCCGCAAAAACATGGGCAACCAGGTGCTCCAACCCCCAACGCACCTGCGCCTCGCGGATCAAATGCTTCAACCCCAGCGTCGCCAGCCCCTGCCCGCACGCAGCCTGCGCCACCCGGTAGCCCACCTGCGCAACACGCCCCTCACGGTCGATATCCTTCAAATTGGCCCGCCCCACGATCGCGCCGTTGGCGTCCTCGATGACGAAGGGGTGCCACGTGCCGCCTGCCAACCCCTGCAGGTATTCGTGGATGTGCACCGTCACACCCCGCAGCGAGTAAAACGCCTCATTGCGCGGCTCAATATGGGATTCGAACCATTTACGATTTCCGGCCTCGAACGCCAGTAGCGCGGCGGCATCGGTCAACCTCAGTTCACGTACGCGGTGCATGATCAACGTCCTTGTCCGGTAAGAGGACCAAGAGTTTCAACGACGTTGTCGGCCGACGCAACTCCTGCCGCCGATGCCCATCCTAGACGCCTGCGCCAGTGCTTCGCTATCATTGGCGGTTTGCCCTTTTGCGCCAACCTGAGAACCCACACACGCATGTCTATCCAGCAAACACCCGGGCCCGTGCTGCCCGCCCGCGCCGCCGCGAAAATGGAAGCGGCCATGGCCGTGGGCAGCTTCGCCATCGGTACGGGCGAATTCGCCATCATGGGGTTGATGCCCGACATCGCCAACAACCTGCACCTGAGTGAACCGCAGGTAGGCCATGCCATCAGCGCCTACGCCCTGGGTGTGGTGGTGGGTGCGCCGCTGCTGGCCATCCTGGGTGCCAAGCTGTTGCGCAAGCACCTGCTGATGATGCTGATGGCGCTCTACGCGCTGGGCAACCTGGCCACGGCGTTTACCCCCACCTTCGGTTCGCTGATCGCTTTCCGTTTCATCAGCGGCCTGCCCCACGGTGCCTATTTCGGCATCGCGGCGGTGGTGGCGGCCAGCATGGTGCCCTCCAACAAACGCGCCGGTGCGGTGGCGCGGGTCATGATGGGGCTGACCTTGGCGATGCTGCTGGGCAACCCGATCGCCACCTTCCTGGGTCAGCTGTTCGGCTGGCGCTCGGCCTTTGCCCTGGTGGGCGCCCTGGCCCTGCTGACCATCGGCCTGGTGTGGCGTTACGTGCCGGACCGCCATGACGAACCGCGCAGCGACCCGCGCAAGGAAATGCGCGCCTTCACCCAGCCGCAGATCTGGATGGCGCTGTCGATTGGCGCCATCGGTTTTGCCGGGATGTTCTGCGTGTTCAGCTACCTGGCACCGACCATGCTCGAGGTGACCCGCGTCACGCCTGAGTGGATTCCTTTCGGCCTGGCCGCGTTCGGCGTAGGCGGCATCATCGGCAACATCGCCGGTGGCAAGCTGTTCGACCGTTTGCAGTTCCGCGCGGTGGGGCTGTTGCTGGTGTGGTCGATGGCGGTGTTGCTGCTGTTCCCGATGGCTGCGGGCAACCTGCCTGGGGTGATGCTGGGCATTGGCCTGGTGGGCACCATGGTGGCGCTGGCTTCGCCGTTGCAGATCCGCCTGATGGACATCGCCCATGAGGCGCCGAGCCTGGCGGCGGCGTCCAACCATGCCGCGTTCAACCTGGCCAACGCCCTGGGCCCGTGGCTGGGCGGCATGGCGATTACCGCCGGGCTGGGCTGGACCAGCACCGGCTTTATCGGCGCCGCCACGGCGCTGGCCGGCCTGGGCCTGTACCTGCTGGCACGGCGAATGAAAGGCGGGGAATAACCCGCCCCACGCCCCACTACAACCCGCGTAGCCTGGCGGCAGCGGCTACGGTGCGCTGTACGCGGTACAATGGGGTTTTCCAAGGAGAACCCCACGCATGGACCTGCTGTTTCTGGGCACCTCTTCCGGGGTGCCCACCAAGGGCCGCAACGTCAGCGCCACCGCCGTCATCGAGGCGTCCGGCAAGGCCTGGTACCTGGTCGACTGCGGCGAAGGCACGCAGCACCAGTTGCTGCACACCCCGCTGTCGATGCGCGACCTGCGCGCCATCTTCATCACCCACGTGCACGGCGACCACTGCTTCGGCCTGCCGGGCCTGCTGGCCAGCGCCGGCATGTCCGGGCGCAGCGAGCCGCTGGAGCTGATCCTGCCGCTGGAACTGCACGACTGGGTGCGCCAGAGCCTGGCCGTGAGCCAGACCTTCCTACCCTTCGAACTGCGCCTGCATGGGCTGGAAACGCTTGAAGGCTGGAGCAGCGCCCATGTCCACGTCAGCACGGTCGAACTCTCGCATCGGGTGCCCAGCTATGGCTACGTATTCGCCGAGATCAATCCCGATCCCCGCCTGGACCTGGAGCGCCTGCAGGCCGATGGCATTCCCCGCGGCCCGATCTGGGGCGACCTGGCCCAGAGCCGGGACGTGACTGTTGAGGGTCGGCTGATCAATGCCCGGGACTACCTGCGCCCCTCTCGCCCCGGCCGACGCATCATCGTCTGCGGCGACAACGACAACCCCGAGCTGCTGGCCGAGGTGGCCAAGGGTGCGGACGTGCTGGTGCACGAAGCCACCTTCACCCTGCCGGTGCTGGAAGGCAGCCGGACGAACTACGGGCACAGCACCGCCGCCGCCGTGGCGCAATTCGCCGAGGCCGCCGGGGTACCCAATCTGGTGCTCACGCATTTCAGTGCGCGGTACCAGAACAATCCGCAGCGCAGCCCCAGCATCGATGATGTGCGCCAGGAGGCGGCGGAGCGCTACAGCGGCCAGCTGATTCTGGCGGCGGACCTGCAACGCTACCACCTGGGCCGCGACGCACTGCTGGCGCAAGTCCCGTAGCCGCTGCCGCCAGGCTGCGCTGGCCTGTGTGAACCCTGAAGGTTTCCAGTGAGGTTGAGGGCCAGCGCAGCCTGGCGGCAGCGGCTACGTGCGGCGGCGGGTCAGGACAGCACGATGTAATCGTTACGCTGCACCACGCCCTGATGCGGGCCTTCGACCAGGTGCACATAGCGCCCGCCCACCAGGTCAATCGGCAGGCAATCATCCACATCCATCAGCGCATCGGTGTGGCCCTTGCTCCAGTGCGTCAGCATCTGCTGCTTACCCTTGGCCTTGGCTTCAGCCTTGCTGGTGGCCACCACCAGCACGTACTGATGCGCCTCGCCAAACGCCTGCGTTTCATAACCACCCAGGTTGATGAAATACAGGCGCGGTGACCCGGCGCGCGGGGCCAGGGGGCTGAGTTCGACCTTCCAGCCGTCCACGCCATCCACCCGCATCCAGGCATCGATGTGCAGCCCGGCAGCGCTGCCGAACCAGCTTTCGCGCAACGCTGGGTAGGCCGCCTCCAGGCTGTCGGCAACGACGAAGGCGACGTCATGAACTTCGATTTTGGCGCGGGGGTGCTTGCCCCCCAGCATGACCACGAACAGCATCGGGGTGTCCTGTGTGGGTTATCCGCAAGCCGCCATGGTACCCCACCCCGCCCGTAATTAGATGGACTCGCCCAAGCCGAGGCGTCAATGCGCCACGGTGGCAGTCTAAACAGCCAACGACAGCGAGGGCGAGTCCATGAAAAAGCATACTTCGATTGATCAATCCCTGTCTTCCGCCAATTTGTCGGTCTGCACGACCGTGGCGGTCGATCTGGCCAAACATGTCTTCCAGGTTGCCGGCGAAGACGCTCTAGGCCACGTGCACTATGAACAGCGCTTCAAGTCGCGCGAAGCGTTCTACGAGTTCCTTCAACAACTGGCACCCCACGTCATAGTCTTGATGGAGACGGGGCCAGGTGCGCAAGCCTGGGCGCGCCAGCTGCAGGAACAGGGCGTCGAGGCTCGGATTTTGCCGGCCAAGTTGGTGACGACACACCGCACAGGGCCTAAAAACGATCGTAACGATGCGTTGGCGATTTTGCGGGCCGGTCGTGATGAGAAAATCTGCGCAGTACCGATCAAGAGCGTTGCGGCGCTTGCCATGCAGGCATTGCATCGTGCTCGCCAGGGCTATGTGCGCCGCCGCACGGCATTGAGTAATCAGATGCGCGGCCTGCTGCTTGAGCACGGCGTGGTCCTGGCTCAAGGTGATGTCGCCATCAGCCAGAGAATTCCACGAGTATTGGAGGATGCCACTCAACCAGTGCCAGCCATGTTGCGCGAGTTGATCGATGAACTGCTGGCGGAATGGCGCTTTTTGGGCGAGCGCATTGCGGTGTTGACGGGCCGTCTGGAAGCAGCGGCAAATGCCGACAGCACGGCCAAGCGGCTGATGAGCGTGCGCGGTATCGGTCCGGTGACCGCCACGGCGTTGGTAGCCAAGGAAACCCAGCCCGAACGGTTCCCCAATGCACGCAAGTTCGCGGCCTACTTTGGCCTGGTTCCCGACCAACACAGCAGCGGGAATAAAGTTCGCCTGGGCGGCATGAGCAAGCGAGGCGATTCATATCTGCGCAGCTTGATGATCCAGGGCGCACACGCAGTGCTGCAGCAACTGCGACCTGACTCCGAGCAACCCGATGACCGCCGATTACTGCGTTGGATGAACCGCCTGGGCCGCAAGCAGGCTGCGGTCCGGTTGGCCAATCGCAACCTGCGTATCGTCTGGAGGCTTCTACAGAATGACCAGACTTATCGTCGACAGCATGGCAGCGGCCAGCCAGCGATGATGAGCCACTGATCCACCGAGTTCTGCCACCGAGGTAACGACTGTCCAACCCTGTGCTGAAAAACATTGACCCCAGATAGGATCGGCGTGGATTGATGCCTAAGCGGCTAGCGGCCTTCGAGGCCTGACTGTAATCGGCATACCACGAGCTCTTCCAATGTCGGCCAGAGGCCCAAAGCGGCTTCCTTGAATAGGCCTAATACATAGATGCAACGGGCGGCAGTTTTTCAAAAGCGGGTAGACAGGAGGGGCGAGTCCATACATAGCCGCTGCCGCCAGGCTGCGCTGGCCGGTGTGGACCCAGGAAATCTCCAGTGGGGATGAGGGCCAGCGCAGCCTGCGGCAGCGGCTACGGGGTGCGCGTCGCCTGGCGATACTGGCGGGGAGTAAACCCCGTCAACGTCTTGAACTGCCGACTGAAGGCGCTGTGGTCGGTGTAGCCGCACTGCATCGCCACTTCGGTGATCGGCAGTTCAGTCAACAACAGCCGATGCGCGTGCTCCAGCCGCGCCTTGTGAATCATCTGCCGCGGCGTGAGGTGGAACACCCGCTTGCAGTAGCGCTCCAGTTGCGCCACGGAAATGCCGGCGATGCGGGTCAGTTCGTCCATGCTGATGGGGCCGGCGAAGTGGCTGCGGATGTACTCGTCGACCGCCGCCAGGCGCTGGTAGGCCGGGTGGCTGTGGCTGGCGGTCTGCAGGTCGACCGAGATGCCCACCAGGCCAATGATGCGCTGCTCGCGATCGTGGATGGGCTGTTTGTGGGTCAGGCACCAGCCGGGCTCGCGGCTGCCGTACAGGTGCAGTTCCAGCTGGTCTTGCAGCACCAGACCCTGCTCCAGCACGCGGCGATCCTGCTCGGTGTAGCCGGGGCCCAATTGTGCCGGAAAGACCTGGGCGCTGGTTTTGCCCAATAGCGGTTGCAGCCGCTTGAAGCCGCAACGCTGCACCAGCGTGCGGTTGGCCAGGCAGTAGCGCGCCTGCACGTCCTTGACGAAGATCACCGCATTGGGAATCACGTCCAGCATGGGCAGCAACGGGGCGATGCCGGACAGCATTTCATCCAGATCCCGGGGTGGTTGCAGGGCATTGGCTCGGGCCAGCAGTGCCAGCGTCTGATGCGTCATGGGTGCCCGCCTGGTCATTGTGCCGATTTCGTCATCGTCGCTGAAGAAATCCATCAAGTAAACCTGCCGCGCAAGGTCCACTGTAACGCCAGGCATTTTCCCTACCTGGACCGGACAAGCGCATGAAACAGCTGCATGTCATCGACTCCCACACCGGCGGCGAACCCACCCGCCTGGTGATCACAGGCTTCCCCACCCTGACCGGCGCCACCCTGGCCCAGCAACGCGACGAACTGCGCCAGCAGCACGATCACTGGCGCCGTGCCTGCCTGCTGGAGCCGCGCGGCAATGATGTGCTGGTGGGCGCGCTGTACTGCCCGCCGGTGTCGGCCGACGCCACCTGCGGGGTGATTTTCTTCAACAACACCGGCTACCTGGGCATGTGCGGCCACGGCACCATCGGCCTGGTGGCGTCGCTGCATTACCTGGGGCTGATCACCCCGGGCCGGCACCTCATCGACACACCGGTGGGCCAGGTCAGCGCCACCCTGCACCCTGACGGCGCAGTAACCGTGGGCAACGTGCCTGCCTACCGCTACCGCCACAACGTGCCCGTGGAGGTGCCCGGCCACGGCCATGTGCACGGTGACATCGCCTGGGGCGGCAACTGGTTTTTCCTGGTGGCCGGGCATCAGCTGCCTCTGCAAATGAGCAACGTCGACGCCTTGACCGAGTTCACCTGGGCACTGCTCAAGGCGCTTGAAGCCCAGCGCATTCATGGCGAGGACGGCGCACTGATCGACCACGTGGAACTGTTCGGCGCAGACGACCACGCCCACAGCCGCAACTTCGTGATGTGCCCGGGCAAGGCCTATGACCGTTCCCCCTGCGGCACCGGCACCAGCGCCAAGCTGGCCTGCCTGGCCGCCGACGGCAAACTGGCCGAGGGTGAAACCTGGGTGCAAGCCAGCATCACCGGCAGCCAGTTCGAGGGCCGCTTCGAGTGGCAGGGTGAGCGCATTCGCCCGTTCATCACCGGCCGCGCCTACATGACCGCCGACAGCACCCTGCTGATCGACGAACAGGACCCGTTCGCCTGGGGCATCTGAGCCCCGTACTGGAGAGACCTTGATGAGCGACAACATCTTCACCGGCTGCATGCCCGCGCTGATGACACCCTGCACCGCCGACCGCCAGCCCGACTTCGACGCGCTGGTTGCCAAGGGCCGCGAGCTGATCGATATCGGCATGAGCGCCGTGGTGTACTGCGGCTCCATGGGGGACTGGCCGCTGCTGACCGAAGCCCAGCGCCAGGAAGGTGTGGCGCGGTTGGTGGCGGCCGGCGTGCCGACCATCGTCGGCACCGGCGCCGTCAACACCCGTGAAGCCGTGGCCCATGCCGCACACGCTGCCAAGGTGGGCGCCCACGGCTTGATGGTGATCCCCCGCGTACTGTCTCGGGGTGCTTCGCCGGCCGCGCAGAAAGCGCATTTCGCTGCCATCCTCGACGCCGCGCCCAGGCTGCCGGCGGTGATCTACAACAGCCCCTACTACGGCTTCGCCACCCGCGCCGAGCTGTTCTTCGAACTGCGCCGCCAGCACCCCAACCTGATCGGCTTCAAGGAGTTCGGCGGCGCCGCCGACCTGCGCTACGCCGCCGAAAACATCACCTCCCAGGATGACCAGGTCAGCCTGATGGTAGGCGTCGACACCCAAGTGGTGCACGGCTTCGTCAACTGCAACGCCAGCGGCGCCATCACCGGCATCGGCAACGCCCTGCCCCGCGAGGTGCTGCACCTGGTGGCCCTGAGCAAACAGGCCACCAAGGGCGATGCGCGCGCTCGGCGCCTGGCCCGCGAGCTGGAAGCAGCCTTGGCGGTGCTGTCATCTTTCGACGAGGGCTGCGACCTGGTGCTGTTCTACAAGCACCTGATGGTGCTCAACGGCGACACTGAATACACCCTGCACTTCAATGAAACCGACGTACTAAGCGACGCCCAGCGCCGCTACGCCGAGCAGCAGTACGCACTGTTTGGCCAGTGGTACGCGAACTGGTCGGCGGAGCACCCGCGTGAAGCCTGAGGTGCCCGACATCGCCGTGGTGGGCGCTGGCATCATCGGCGTCGCCTGCGCCCTGGCCCTGGCACGCAAAGGCTTCAAGGTGCAGGTGCTCGACCGCCAGGCGCCTGGCCTGGGCGCCTCCTACGGCAACGCCGGGCACCTGGCGACCGAGCAGGTGTTCCCCATTGCCGACCTGTCGATCATCAAGCGCCTGCCGGCCATGCTGATGGACCCCTTGGGCCCGCTGCGGCTGGATTGGAGGTACCTGCCCCGGGCGCTGCCTTGGTTCACCCGCCTGCTGCTTAACCTGCGACCGGAGCCCTACCAACGCTCGGTGGCCGGTATCCGCGCGCTGAACGAGGGCAGCCTGGGGGCATGGCAGCGTCTGTTGCAGTCCATTGATCGCGCCCATCTTCTTAAGGAAGACGGCTCGCTGCTGGTGTTCGAGCGGCCGGAATCAAGGGCCGCGCTCGATGCACTGCAAGCACGCATGCGCCAGCAACAGGTACCGGTGCAAGCCTGGGACAACGCAGCCATTCGCCAGGCGGCGCCGCACCTGAGCGAGCACTTGCAAGGCGGGTTGTTCTTCCCTGCCACGGGGCACTTTGTCGACCCCTATCGGGTAGTGACTGAGCTGGTGGAGGCCGCCAAGGCTGAGGGTGTGCAATTCCTGCAACGCAGCGTGGTCGACGGTCGCGTTCAGGATAACGGGGTGGTGCTCGACACCGATCAGGGACCGCTCGCCGCCCGCCGGGTGCTGCTGGCCTGCGGCGCGCATTCAGCACCACTGACCGCTCGACTGACAGGCAAGCGAGTGCCGCTGGACACCGAGCGCGGCTACCACCTGATGCTGCCGGCCGAGCAGCAGCGGCTGCCGTTTGCGGTCACCTCGCTGGAGCGCAAGTTCATCATGACGCCCCTGCAGGGCGGCATGCGGCTGGCCGGCACGGTGGAATTTGCAGGCCTGAAAGCACCACCGTCGATGGCCCGGGCGCGCCAGCTGTATCAGCTCAGCAAGGGACTGTTCAGTCGCGATTTGAACGCCGAGGGCGCCACTGAGTGGATGGGATGCCGGCCGTCTTTACCGGACTCTTTGCCGGTGATCGACCGGGTGGCTGGCGGCAAGGTACTGCTTGCCTTTGGTCACCAACATTTGGGGCTGACCCAGGCGGGGGTGACGGCCGAGATGATTGGCGAACTGGCGGCATCTGCCCAAGACAAAACCTTGCCCCTGCTCACGCCCTATCGACTGGATCGCTTCTACCCGGCCCCGCCAAACCTGTAGCCGCTGCCGCCAGGCTGCGCTGGCCCTGCGCCTCACTGAAAATATCCAGTGGTCACACCGGCCAGCGCAGCCTAGCGGCAGCGGCTACGGGCTTAGCGATCAATCGAGCAGATCAGCTGGCACCTTGCCGCCGTTCTCGGCCAGCTTCTTCATCACCGCGCCATGCAGCCAGGTATTCATGGCGGCAGAATCGTCCGTGGAGCCGGTGTAATGCAGCTCGGCGGCCAGCGCCTTGCGCGCGGTGAGGCTGCTGTCGATGTCCAGCAACTTCAGCAAATCGACAATCGAGGTGCGCCAATTAAGCTTCTCCGCATGCTGGCTGGCCAGGGCTTCAAGCTTTGCGGCGACGTCGACTTCGCTGATGGCCGTCGGTGCGGGTGCCGCCCCGGCGGTAGGGTCAACGGGGGCGGCCGCGTCAGGCGCTGGTGGCGCTTCGGGCGCCGCGTGCTTGCCGATGCCAAGCTTTTCGAGAATGGTGCTGAAAAAGCTCATGACTGTTCTCCAGGGAATAAGGCCCGGCGCCATGCATGCGCGGGTGACTTAGCAGTGACTGGAGCACAGCGTCGAAAGTTTTGCCCGGCGGGGCTGCAAACGTCCCTCTTCCGACCACCGGCTTTTTTCGGTAGCTACGGGGCGTCTGCATCGCGGCCAAGGCCGGCTCCTACCACGGACGGTGTAGGAACCGACTTTAGTCGCGATGCAGACGCCGCGGTTTTGCCGCTACAGAATCGGTACCACCCGATGCCGACGCGCGGCCCACACCACGCCGCCCACCAGCAACGCAATGGACACCACCTCCATCGCCCCCGGCACCCGCTGGTGAAACACAAACCCATACACACAGGCAAACAGCGTCTCAAACACAATCATCTGCCCGCTCAACGAAGCCGGCATGCGCCGCGAACAGGCATTCCACAGGCCATTGGCCAACCACGACCCACACAGCGCCAGGAACAGGCACACCCAGAAAAATGCCATCCAGCGCTCCGGCGCTACCTGCGTCGGGATCAGGTTGGGGAACAGCAACAGTGCCACCGCCCCCACCGCCACCGCAACCACGCCCGTGACGATGCCCACCAGGGTCGACCATTCGCTGCTGTTGAACGCGCTGTGCTTGAGGTACCGCGCGTTATGGGTGGCGTACCACGACCAGCACACAACCCCGCTCAACCCGCAGGCCAGGCCCAGCAACTGGCTTGTCCAGACACCTGTCGCGGCCTGCCCGCCGCCATGCAGCACACTCACCGATACGATGCCCAGGAATATCATCGCCAGCGGCAGCTTGAGTTTGCCCAGCGGTAGCGAGCCGGCATCGCCACGCGCCAGGAAGGTGATGGCCACCGGCAGCATGCCGTTGATCAGCGCGGCCATGGTCACGCCACCCAACTGCACCGATGCCCCCAGCAAGGCGTAGTTCAGCACGTTGCCGGTCAGCGACAAGCGCAGCAGCATCAGCAGGTCGTTGCGCGTCAGGCGCGCCAGCAGGCGTGACGCCAAGGGCAATGCCACCAGCAGCGAAAACAGCCCGTACAGGGCAAACCGCACGCTGCTGATCAGCACGGCGTTGAACTCGGGCAGCAGCGAGGGGGCGATGATCACCCCACCCCAGATAGCCCCGGCCAACAGCGCAAACACAATCCCACGGTTCATCATCGCTCACTCGGGCAGGCTCTATGAGCAGCATTCTATCCGTGGTAAATAGGCGCCACCTGCGATAAAAATTCAGCGATCCATTCCCCAGCGGAATGTCGCGAGGCCACCGATGATCAACCGCTACCTGCGCACCCTGCCCCCGCTGGAAACCCTGGTCACCTTCGAAGCCGTCAGCCGCCACGCCAGTTTCACCGGCGCCGCCAGCGAACTGTTCATCACCCAGAGCGCGGTGAGCAAACAGATGCGCCAGCTCGAAGACGCCCTGGGCGTGCCGCTGTTCGAGCGCAAACCGCGCGGCGTGGCCTTGACCGGTGCGGGCGACGAGTTGCTGATGACCGTCAATGTGCTGCTCAACACCTTGCACCAGAGCGTCACGCGCATCCGCAACGTGCATCAGTCCAACGCCGTGTCGGTGGTGGCCACCCACGCGCTGGCGCAGTTCTGGCTGTTCCCCAAGCTGATCGAGTTCAACAAGGCCTACCCGGACATCGCCGTGCATGTGCACGCCATGAACGAGTTCGACGAAGCCAGCCTCAACGACTTCGACGTCGGTATCCTGTACGGCGCCGGTGAGTGGGCGTCGCTGACCAGTGATTTCCTGTTGCCGGAAATCGTCTACGCCGTGGCCCACCCCAGCCTGCCAGTCACCCACATCCAGACGTTGGCGCAACTGGCCCAGGCCAACCTGGTGCAAATCGACACCTGCGCCTGGCAGTGCATGGACTGGCACCAGTGGTTCGGCCACCTGGGCATTGATTACATCGCACGCGCCAAGGCGCCGGTGTTCAACCAACTGACGTTGGCGTTCCGGGCGGTTCAGCAAGGGATGGGCATCGGCTTGGCGTGGAGTTTCATGGCCGATGAGGCCCTCGCCAAGGGGGAGTTGCAGCGGGTGACGGGCTTTGAGTGCAGGACGGGGAACGGGGAGTATCTGGTGTCGCTCAAGCACCGCAAACGGTCGGTGTGCGCGCAGGTGTTCAGGGAGTGGTTATTGGGGTCGATGGGGGCACAAACGAAAAACCCCTGACGCCTTGCGGCAATCAATGCGTAGAGAAGGCGCTTGGACATCATAGGAGATTAAGCTATTAATGAGCTTCTATCTGTAAGAGCGCTTGCACTCATCGTCGTCAGAGCAAGCGGCATAAATGCTGTAGCTGGGGTTTATAAGGGGCAGTGATGGCAAGGAATGATTTTAAATCTGGAGTTCGGAATTCGCTTAGGCTTCGAGCTGCTTTTATTTGCTCTAATCCTGGATGTAGGAAACAGACTATTGCGCCAGCAGCCTCTTCGGATGACAAGTATGTATACACAGGCAAAGCTGCTCATATCACAGCCGCTTCGGCGGGCGGTGCTCGCTACGATATTTCGATGAGCCCTGAAGAGCGAAGCGGGATTAATAACGCAATTTTCTTATGCAGTACCTGTGCAGATGCTGTAGATAAGAACGGAGGCGCTGACTACTCTATCGAGCTTCTCAGGGAATGGAAGACTGACCACGAGTGCTGGGTGGCTGCGAATTTGAATCGTGGTCCTCAAGGGGTGGGTGGTGAAGGGGGTGGTGGCACCATTGTGGGACGTCGCGGAGTCATAATTGGTGGGCGAGGAGGAAGTGGCGGAATTGCGGGGGTAGGTGGAAAAGGGGGTAGTGGTTTCATCAAGGGTGACGATGGCCTTATTATCGGTGGTGATGGGGGGAGTTGTCCCACTGGTGATGGTCGGGGCGGGCGAAGAGCCTCAGGACCCACTGAGAGGCCTGGCTTTCCAAGTTCGATGTGGGGTTTTGGTCGCGGCGGGCAGGGGCAGAATCACCCGGAGTACGATAGGCGCATTATGTTGCTAACGAAGTTTCGCTCCGAGTACATTTCTAAGTTTCCAGGCGATGCGACTTTTATAGAGGCGGGAATTGAGATGGTGCCTGTGGATTGGATAAATACCAGATTGGTAGAGGAGAAGGAGAATTGGAATGTCGAACTTGGAGATGAAGGTTATTTGCTCCCGCAGTTGTAAATTTTTGATTAGAGGAAGCCGGTTAGCATTTTGCTGTGGGCTGCGCAGCTCTAAAAGATTTTGATCGCAGGGCTTTGCATTGATGGGCGGAGCGGTCACGGCTCTTTGGGGACTTTCGTAAAGATACGATAGGTAGCATATAGCAAATCTCTGGCATTGCTGTGAGGGTGAGAAGTGAACGATCTGAGGATAAAGGTAATTGGCCTGTGTGTTTCAGCGTTGGTATTGGCAGTAGTTTTTATGTACGTGATACAGTTTGGATACCATTTCTCTACTGAGCACGACGACTGGGGGACATTCGGAGACTATTTTGGAGGTGTGCTCAATCCGTTAGTGGCTGTCTTCGGCTTCTTAGGCGTCCTCCACTCGCTCCATTTACAGCGTCAGCAACTCAGCCAGCTCGTGGTTGATCGCAAGGGAGAGGAGGTGCTTGCGGCAATCAAAGACCTCGATGCCCAGATCAGTGAGCGGCTTAAGATTTCTATCGGGTTTTCATTCTCTGCTATCGGTGAGAAGGTAGAGCTAACCATCGCACACATGGTGTCAGAGGCGACCCGATGCGGTGGAGTGCTCAGTAAATCGGATAGCTATGCCAAGTTCGTGATGGAGGCCCGGCTGGCTGGGACTACTGTGGAGGCTCCGGTCAGTGAGCTTCGGAGCTTCGTTGTCTTGATGTCTCATCTCGTAGGCCATCACCCGAGCCAGGAGATGGGCGAATACAGCCCAATCATTTTTTACTACGCCAACAAGGCCTCAAGGTTGCTGCCTATGCTTAAAGATATTGGAGGGCTTTCCGAGGAGTGTGTAGGGTTCTTCGGCCAAGAAAGGTGGACGTCTCAGTAGCACGAGAGACGGACGCCGAGACAATCGCCGTGTTGTCTCGAAGTATCTTTGGTGTCAATTTCGCTTTCACGGTAGTAAACCTGACAAATGCGCGATCCTTGGAAGTGATCGGAGATGTTCCATCTGAACCTTGATGAAGCTGCGTTCACCGTACCGGCGGCTGATGAACCCATCGTCGTGGCCAGTAGTGCAGTCGCGAATCTCTTCGGGCATCCCTGCTGCTCGGCACATCGTGATGAATGCATGCCGAAAGCCATGAGAAGGGCTTGCGGGGCTGTCGAGTCTGGCGACCTTGCGTACGCAACCTCCCCATTGCTTGCCGAAGTTGTGGCCATAGTAGCCATCCGGATTCGTCTTCAGGGCCGGGAAGAGTTGGCCGTTGGCTGGCAGACTGCTTACGCAGTCAATAAATCCAAGATCGATGAGGTCCTGATGGAGAGCCACAAGGCGATGACTGCCGCTGGTCTTCAGTGTGCGTGAGTCATCTGCGTCTTCGTCAACAGTTCCAAGCAGGTCCAGATGCCAGATGCCGTCTTCCGACTTGCGGACCTCGTTGGCTTTCATCTGGGCAATCTCCTCTCGGCGTTAGCAGAGAAGGAGCGGGAGCCATGTCCAAGCAGCGCCAAGGGACGCCCGAGGGGGATTCCATTCGCCTCTGAAGACCGGACTGGAGAACACCTGGATAAGCTCTGCTTCTGTATAGCCTTTGCGCGCAGCGGTGCGGGTCTGCTTAGAGCCAGCCTTGCTCAGTGATTTAGTGATGCTTGACGCGATCACAGGGTTCTCTGACGGGTTACAGCTCTCCAGATAGTAAAAACCCCCGAGACCTTTCGGAATCAGGGGTTTTCGGTATTTGGTGCCCAGAGACGGAATCGAACCGCCGACACGGGGATTTTCAATCCCCTGCTCTACCGACTGAGCTATCTGGGCAACGGGGCGCATTAGACGTGTTTCAACGCGGCACGTCAAGCTTATTTTCAAAAAAAGTGAATAAATACCTAGGGTTGCGGGCGCAACGGTCTACCGTAGCCGCCGCCAGGCTGCGGCTACGGCATGTCAGGTCACACTCAGACAAGCTTGTTCAATACGTACCTATCAAACCACGGTGGCTGGATATCTGACTTAATTTCGATGGATTCGCCTTCGGTGATTTCAGCCAGTTGAGCAAACCCTCCCCCCTCGTCTGAATTATCAAAAATGTACGCCCTGTTAGACACCAGAATGGCGTCAGACAATAAATCAAGTGAGCGGCAGTAACGCTGCCGTATTTTGTCAGCTGCAACATGATGCCCGCCTTGAGATACTCGGTAGGCCACACGTCGAACATTGATATCGGGATCTGCAGTGGCGACGTAATAAACGTATACGCGATACCCGGCCTCACGAGCCTTTTTGAGCAACTCAACCTTATCTGGCGAGGACATGACCGTCTCGAAAGTGAAGCTTATACGTTCACGAATAAGCGCATGCCGGATAAAATCGGACAAGGCTGACGCAACATACGAATCAATTGAGGTCTGGGCAAAGTTCAGCCGGTCGCCTTCCAGGGACAGCCGTTGCAATTTATCCAGCGAAGTCGCCGAAAGATTCAGGACAGGGTGGGCGATGAGGAAATCAAACACATCAGCTTTCTGCTTTTCGATACCGTAAGTCGAAAAATCAAAATAGCCAGTGCTGCCGATCGTGCGTTCAATATCGTCAGGGTTTATGTAACGCCCCAACAAATGCGCAGGGATCAAGCGATTGAACGTACTTTTGCCAGAACCGTTGGGACCCGCAAATATCCTTATCCGCGGAGTACTCAAGAGTGGGGCCGATCCTCACGCTTGCGAATTTGCAAACGGGTACCACTTTTCAGATGGCCATACTCGCCCAGCAAACGGACCGGCGTGCGAGCGTGCTCGGAAACCTCGAACAACTCGCCGTCCTTGGCTACCAGAACACTGGCGCCTTGAGCCATGGCAGCCTTGAAAGCGTTGCTGAAGGCTTTGACCGCGATATCGGGAATGCGCGATTCCTGGACAGCTATCTGGCTTTCGCTGGGTAAAGGTTTGGTTTTACGGGACATAGGCAGCTCCGTCGACAAATGATCAGCTCGAAACGACTGCAGGTTATAGCACAGGCATATCCGACGGGCGATAAGCAGCCAGCGAGGATTGTTACACCCTAATTCAGCTTAAAGATTAACCCACATCAAGGCAAAAGTCGCGCCCCTGTAGCCGCTGCCGCCAGGCTGCGCTGGCCCTGATCCTCACGGCAGATTCCCAGTGTACTCAGGGGCCAGCCCAGCCTGCGGCAGCGGCTACGGGGTTACGCCGGTTGGGTTTTCTTGCCCAGCACCAGGCTCAATACCAGCAACCACGCCACCGACATCACCGCCCCGCCCGCCAGCAAGCTCGCGCTGATTGCGGTGCGATACAGCTCGGTCAGTTGCGCCACATCCGCCCCCGCCGTCGCCCCAAGCCCCTGGGGCAGGGTCAGCGACATGCCTTGCAGCGCCGCCGGCAGCTCGGCCAGCTCACGGCGCAGGGTGAAGCTCATGATGCCCCCCGCCACCGCCACACCCAGCGCCGCCCCCAGCGAACGGCAGAACGACAGCCCCGCCGTGGCCGCCCCCATGACCTTGAGCGGCACGGCGTTCTGCACGATCACCGTGGCGTTGGGCATGCCGATGCCCATGCCCGAGCCCAGCACGCCCATGGCGAACAGGAAGTAGCCGGCCCCCAGCTTGTGCTGGGCAAAGACCAGCAGCAGGAACAGGCCGATGGCTTCAAGCCCCACCCCCAGCAACAGCAACGTCGCCTGGTTCTGCTTGCGGGTGGAAATGGCGCCGCCGGCAAACGAGCTGATGACCATCATCACCACCTGCGGCAAGGTCATGATGCCGGACTCGGTCGGCGTCTGGTGCAGCACCGCCTGGTAGTACAGGGGCATGAACACCAGCGAGCCCATCATGGCAAAGGCCATGGCCGCCATGGCGGCGACGGCGATGGAGTAGCGACGGTTGGCGAACAGGCGTGGGTCGATGATCGGCTCAGGTGCCTTGTGCTCCACCCGGTACAGCAGGGCAAAACCGCACACCGCCACCAGCCCCAGCACCCAGGTGCTCCAGGTATCGACCTGCCCGGCCACCGAGAACGAATGGGTGAGCAGCAACAGCGCCGAGGTGGCCACGCACAGCACCGCCGCACCGCGGTAGTCGACCTTGACGCTGGCCTGGCGCTTGATGGCCGGCAGGTTGATCATCAGCCCGACGATGGCCAGCGCGCCCAGCGGAATGTTGATCAGGAACACCCAACGCCAGCTCCACTGGGTGGTGATGAAACCGCCCAGCAGCGGGCCGGCTGCAGCGCTGACGGCGAAGGCGGCGGAGAACAGCCCCTGGTAGCGGCCACGCTCGCTGGGCTTGACCACGCTGCCGATGACGACCTGTGACAGCGTCATCAACCCGCCTGCGCCCAGCCCTTGCAGGCCGCGAAAAGCAATGAGCTGCCCCATGCTGGTCGCCAGCCCGCACAGCAGCGAGGCGCCGACAAACACACCGATGCTGATCAGAAACAGCGGCCGCTGCCCGTACAGGTCCGATAGCTTGCCGTACAGCGGCGCGCCGATGGTGGACGTCAGCATGAACAGGGTCACCACCCAGCTCATGCCTTCGATGCCTTTCATTTCGCTGGCGATCACCGGCAAGGCGGTGGCGACGATGCTCTGGTCCAGGGCGGCGAGGATCATGGCCACCAGCAGCGAGGCCAGCAGCCAGAAGCCTGGCGAGGTGGCGGCGGCGATGGTCGGTGTATCGGTGGTGGTCGGCGAAGACAACAGACAGTCCCTCGAAAGTGGGTAAAGGCGCGGCCGTCGATTTAGCCTTGCCGGACACCGGTCTGACAAGGCTGTCGGTGAAAGCTCCGCTTTTTCTGCACATTTGCGCGGCCTGGCGGCCCGTTCCCTGTAAACTCGCTAGCCCGTTTCCGCCACAAGACGCACACCATGGACGCCCATTCGCTGCTCACCTACCTGCTGGTCGCCAGCATCGCCATCGCCAGCCCCGGGCCGGCCACGGTGATGGCGCTGCACAACAGCATCACCTACGGTCCCAAGGCCACGTTATGGTCGTCGCTGGGCAATGCCAGCGGGCTGTTCTGCCTGTCGGCGGCGGCCATGCTGGGCCTGGGCGTGTTGATCGCCAGCAGCGAAGTGGTCTTCAACATTGTCAAAGTCGGCGGTGCCTGCTACCTGTTCTTCCTGGGGGCCAAGCAGTTGTTCGGCAAGGGCCCGTCGCTGGCAGTCGCCGCCGAGCATGACGGCCCGCGCCTGGCGCCGCCGCGTCTGAAGTTGTTCAAGTCGGCGTTCCTGACTGCGGTCAGCAACCCCAAGGCGACGATGTTCTTTACCGCACTGTTCCCGCAGTTCATCGATCAAAGCGGGCCGCTGCTGCCGCAGTTCATGGTCCTGACCTTGACCTTCATGGCGCTGTCGGTGACCTCGCTCAGCCTCTATGCGCTGCTGGCTTCACGCGCCAAAGGCGTGCTGACTCGCCCGCGCTTTGCGCGCTGGGTGAGCCGCACGGTCGGCGCCACGTTCATCTTCTTCGGCTCGGCCATCCTGACCATGCGCCGCCAGACGGCTTGATCAGCCCTTCAAGCCCAGCAACGCCGCGCACAGCACCAGGAACAGGCAGAACAGTGTGCGCAGCGTTCGCTCGGGCAGGCGATACGCCACTTTCACGCCCCAGCTGACACTGACCAGCCCGCCGAGTGCCATGGGCACGCCCATCAGCCAGTTCACGTGATGATGCACGGCGTAGGTGACCAAGGTGATGCCGGTACTGGGCGCCGCCAGCGCCAGGGACAAGGCCTGGGCCGTCACCTGGCTGGCGCCGAATACGCTGGTGAGCACGGGCGTCGCCAGCACCGAACCGCCCACGCCGAAGAACCCGCCCAGCACCCCGGACCCACCGCCCAGCGCCAACAGCGCCTTCCAGCTGGCGCGCACCTGCCCGTTGCCCTGGGGCTTGGGCAGGAACATTTGCGCGTAGTTGTAGGCGGCCAGCACCAGCATGAACACGGCAAAGCCGATGCGCATGGCAGTGGGGTCCAGGCCCACGGCGATCAACGAGGCAAGCCCTGCGAACACCACGCCACCCGCCGCCAGCGGCAGCGCCTGGTGAAAGTTGATCGGCGTGCGCTGGTGGTAGCGCCACATGGCCAAGAGGATATTGGGCACCACCATCACCAGCGCGGTGCCCTGGGCCAGTTGCTGGTCCATGTGGAAGAACAGCGCCAGCACCGGGATGGCGATCAGCCCGCCGCCGATGCCGAAGATGCCACCCACGGTCCCCATGGCGGCGCCCAGCGCCAGGTACATCGCCCACTCCATCATGTCACCCGCTTCTAACGATTCGGCCGCGACCTTACTGCAGGTGGCGCCCAACAACAATCATCAACATCAGGGCGTGACGTCCAGCAGCGGAATGGTCGGGATGGCCCAGGCGCCCCCTGCCCTGCGTTCCGGGCCCGGCACCACGCAGGCGGTGCGCCCGGTGAACTCGCGGGCCAGGCGCGCTTCGTCGATGCGCCAGCCGCGTTGCTCCAGCTCGCGCAGGCGCTGGCGGAAGGCAATCTGCAGGCCGTCGGACTTGACCGAGACCTCCTGTTGCCAGGTATCCGGCACGCGCTCGGGGCGCACCTTGCGCAGCACTTCGTGATCCTGCTCGAAGATGCGCAGGTTGCTGGCGATGGTGCGGCGGTCGAACAGCGGCGAGCGCAGGAAGGTGCGGCCCATCATCCACCAGGTGCGCGTGCGGTTGGCCGACACCGGCACGTGGGCGGAGACGATGTGAATCTTCCAGCCCTCGCGCGGCGTCAGCTCCAGCGTGGCGCAAGGGCCGGAGAAGTGATAACCGGGCACCGTGGTGACCTGCACGTGTTCGCCGGTGGGCGTGCGCCGCAGCCAGCCCTTGCGCACCGGGCGGCGCATGGTCATGTGGGCCTGGCCGCTCCAGTCTTGACGCTGTACCTCGAAGGCGTCGATCTGCGGGTGGTCGGGGTCGCCGAACGTAGAGCCATGGACGAAGGGCGCATGGGCGAAATCCAGGCCGTTTTCCATCACCCGGTCCCAGCTGGCGTCCCAGTCGAAATGGCCGGACACCACCCGCACGGCGGGGTCATCGACCCAGGCCAGGTCGGGCAACGGCGGCCGCTCGGCCTCGGGCAGGTCACCCAGGAAGGCCCAGATCCAGCCGTGACGTTCGACCGTCGGGTAGGCGTCCACACGCGCTTTCACCGGCACCCGCGCGTCGGGCTGGGCGGGGATATGCGTGCACACGCCATGCTGGTCGAAACGCCAACCGTGATAGGGGCATTGCACGCTGTGGCCGACCTTGGCACCGGCCGACAGCGAACCACCACGGTGCACGCAGATGTCGGACAGCAGCCGCGCCCGGCCGTCCTGATCACGAAAGGCCACGAACGGCTGGCCCAGCAGTTGCACCGGCGCCAGGCCATCCTGCAATTGCGAGGAAGGCAGCACCACATACCAGAGATTTGTCAGCATGGAGACGATAGAACCTGAAGAGAGACGGCAAGATTACCCCTTCGACAACGCCGTTGCGAATTGACTCCCCACCCGCCGCTGCCCCAGAATGGCCGCCTGTTTTCGCGGATTTGCTGCACATGCCCCGTGCCCACCACCCTTTCCAGGCACTGCCCCCCTGCATGACCGACGCCGGCCTGAGCCGTCGCCGCAGCGTGCTGTTCGCGTTCACTTTCTCCCCGCCCCTGCACCACGCCTGACACCCCGGCCAGCCTCGCCCCTCTGAACCCGCGCGGCTTGCCCCTGTGCGCGCACGTCCTTGCCTGCGCGCTGCGTCGATTGTTTGCGTGGACTGATCATGAACCGCTTGACCCTGCCTGTACTGTTGTTCGTCGCCGCCGTGACCGGCATCTGCCTGGGCGCCACCGCGCCGCTGACCGCCTTGCGCCTTTTGGAAGGTGGCGCCAGCGCTGCGCAGATCGGCATCATCTCGGCGCTGCCGGCCATCGGCATGATGCTGGCCGCCGCCCTGTGCGCGCGACTGTCGCGGCACTTCCACCGCCGCGCGCTGTTCCAGGCCTGCCTGGCGTTGTGCCTGGCCAGCGTCGCCCTGCTGGAGCCTGCGCGCGGCTCGCTCTATGGGCTGGCCGGACTGCGCTTGGGCATGGGGCTGGGCATGGGCCTGGTGATCATCCTCAGCGAAGCCTGGATCAACGAGCTGAGCAGCGACCAGCGCCGGGGCCAGTCGATCGCGGTGTACACCACCGCCTACACCGGTAGCCAGATGCTGGGGCCGTTGTTGATTTCGCTGCTGGGCACCGACGGGCCGCACGTGATCATTGCCGTCAGCGCGGCGCTGGTGCTGGCCTGGCTGGCGCTGCTGGGCCTGGACCGCAATGACGCGGCGGTGCCCGACGAGCACAGTGCGCGCAGCTTCTCGCTGCTGGGTTTTGTGCGCCTGGCGCCGACGCTGTGCATGGGCGTGCTGTTTTTCTCGTTCTTCGACAGCGTGATATTGGCGCTGTTTCCGGTGTACGCCACCGCCAACGGCTTCGGCCCGGCCGAGGCGGCGCTGATGGTCAGCGTGATCCTGCTGGGCGACATGTGCCTGCAACTGCCCCTGGGCTGGCTGGCCGACCGCGTGCCGCGCGCCGCCCTGCACCTGGCGTGCGGGATGTGCGTACTGGTGATCGGCGCCAGCCTGGCGTGGCTGATCGGCGGCAGCGCCTTGCTGTGGCCCACGCTGTTCCTGCTGGGCGCGGCGGCGGGCGGTACCTATACCCTGGCCATCGTGCTGATAGGCGAACGCTTTCGCGGCCAGGACCTGGTGACCGCCAATGCCGGTGCCGGCTTGCTGTTCGGGCTGGGCAGCGTGCTGGGGCCGGTGGTCAGTGGTGGGTTGATGCAGGCCAGCAGCGCGGGGTTGCCGCTGGCGTTGTCGGTGGCGGCGGGGGTGTTCGTGTGTTCGGCGGTGGGTGGGGTGTGGCGGGTGCGGGGGCGGTTGGCGGCGTCTTGATTGCCTGCCCCCCCTTGAGGGCACCACACATCTGATGCCTGGCCAACAAGGCTAAAACCTCGGTCCATCAGGCCATGGTACGTTGCAACAAATGTGGGACCGGGCTCTGCCCGGGAAGCGCCGCGCGGGCGGCGCTCGATCTCAAGAACGCTACAACACCCCAAGACATGCACCTCGAACATCCAACACGATCTGCGTAGCCGCTGCCGCCAGGCTGCGCTGGCCTTGTGCCTCGCTGCACATCTCCAGGGTTCACACCGGCCAGCGCAGCCTGGCGGCAGCGGCTACGGGATCGCGTCATGGCCTCCTGGGGCTAGTCGAGGTTTTTATGGCGCTCTTGAGATCGAGCGCCGCCCGCGCGGCGCTTCCCGGGCAGAGCCCGGTCCCACATTTGTTGCAACGTACCATGGCCTGACATACCGAGGTTTTAGCCTTGTGTGCCCGGCGATGAATCGGTGTCGCCCCAACCGATTCCGCATTGGAATACCCCCATGAAAACCCCGCATTTCCCTTTCCCCCACGCCTCTCGTAGCCTGTCCCCTCACCCACCCGCACAAGGAACCGCGCCATGAGTCAGCCCCCGCTTCGCCTGTACGTCGACGCCCAGTTCAGCAGCCCTTACGCGTTATCGGCGTTCGTGGCCCTGAAGGAAAAGAACCTGGCGTTCGAACTGCTGCCCGTAGATCTTGAGACCCACCAAAACCAGGCAACCGACTACACCGCCCTGTCCCTGACCCAGCGCGTTCCAACCTTGGTTCATGGTGACTTCGCGCTATCGGAATCGTCGGCCATCACCGAATACCTGGACGCCGTGTTTCCCGACCAACCGGTCTACCCTGCGGCCGTCGAACAACGCGCCCGCGCCCGCCAGGTGCAGGCATGGCTGCGCAGCGACCTGCAGGCCATCCGCCAGGAGCGCTCGACGCTGGTGGTGTTCTACGGGCACAAGGGGGCAACCCTCTCGGAACAGGCGCAGGCAGCAAGAGACAAGCTGTTTGCGGCCGCCCAGGCCCTGTTGAGTGATGGCCGTGAGTACGTGTGCGGGCAATGGTCGATTGCCGACGTTGACCTTGCGCTGATGCTCAATCGCCTGATTCTCAACGGTGACGCCGTGCCCGCGCCGCTGGTGGCGTATGCCGAACGCCAATGGCAGCGCCCCTCCGTGCAAGCCTGGCCAGCACTGAACCCGTAAACGGCGTCGTCTGCATCGCGACCAAGGTCGGCTCCTACGCCGTCCGTGGTGTCCGTGGCAGGAGCCGGCCTTGGCCGCGATGCAGGCGACGCCGTCCTGTAGCCGCTGCCGCCAGGCTGCGCTGGCCAGCGCAGCCTGCGGCAGCGGCTACAGGCTTGGCGTGGGCGGGCGGATCAGCCTAAGATACGCCCCCCCTTGCCGGACGGTCGCATGACCCCTACCCGCCGTATCAGCCACTGGCTTGCCTGTTTCGCCGTGCTGGTCAACCTGTTGGCCATGCCGTTGCATGCCCGGCAAATGGCGCAGATGGAACCGATGGCCGACGACTGCGGCATGCCTGGCATGCACGCCAGCCATGACGATACCCGCCGCCTGATCGACGTGCTCGACCCCCACCCGCACAAAATGCAGCACGGCGACTGCTGTTGTTGCGGTGCCGGCGGCATGGCCGGGCCCACATCGAACCAGTGGCAGGCGCCGGCACCGCGCTACGTCGCCCAAGCCCCACTCACCCATGCTTCAGTACCCAGCCTGGCGCCACGCTTTCGCTGGACCAGCCTCAACCCCCGCGCCTCCCCGCAGTCCTGAGCGCTCCCCCGCCCCCTGATCAGCACACCGCCAGCCCCCCCGGGGCCTGCGCGCGCGTGCACGACTCTTCACTTGGCTCACCAGGAACCGTGAACCATGGCTTTTCAACGCCGCAATAAAACGGCGCGGCCTTCGCGCGCCCGTCAAACCTGCCTGTTCATCACCGGCGCCCTCAGCGCCGCCCACGCCTTCGCCGGCACTGCCCAGGACTCGGCCCTGACCCTGGGCACCGTCACCGTCAACAGCGCCCAGAGCGGGCCGCTGTCCACCACCAGCGTGCTCAGCTCAGTGGATATTCTGGGCGGCGATGTGATCGAGAAAATGCCCGTCACCTACAGCTGGGAACTGTTCAGCCGCGTCCCCGGCGTCGAACTGACCGAGTTCAACCAGGGCACCACCTCCGGCAAGATTTCGTTTCGCGGCTTCAACGGCGAAGGCGAAGTCAACGCCGTGAAGCTGTTGATCGACGGCATCCCCAGCAACAGCAACGACGGCAACATGCCGTTCATGGACATGGTGTTCCCGCTCGACATCGACAACATCGAAGTGGTCCGCGGCACCAGCGACCCGCGCTACGGCCTCAACAACATCGCCGGCAACGTCAACATCAACACCCGCATCGGCGGCGACTACACCAAGGCTCGGGTGCGCTACGGCAGCTACGGCACCCGCGAAACGCAACTGGCCAAAGGCATCGAAACCGCCAACTGGACGCAGAACTACTTTCTGGCCTACCAGAAGTCCGACGGCTACCGCGACCACGCCGACCAGGACCGCGTGTCGGTGGCCGGCAAGTGGTTCTACACCCCGGACGACGAGGCCTACCGCATAGGCCTGATCCTGCGCCACTACGAAGGCCAGGCCGATGAGCCGGGTTACCTGACCGGCAGCAACGCCCACAGCCACCCGACCATGACCAACCCTTACAACGACACCGACCAGGGCACCCGGCGCATGAACAGCGCCAGCCTGCACTTGGACACGGACGTGGCACCGAATGTGTCCCTATCAGCCAAGGCCTACCTCAACACCTTCGACGACCGCCGCTGGACCCGCTACTGGAGCACCAGCACCCAGCAGGAACGCGACGCCTACGAAACCCAGTACGGCGCCATCACCTCCCTGACCTGGCGCCCGCAGGTGGACTGGCTGCACGCCCTGGCCCTGGAAAGCGGCTTGGACACCCAGCGCCAGCAGAACGTCAGCGAGCGCTACAGCACCGTGGAACGGGTGCGCACCGCCCAGACCCGCGACCAGCATTTCGACTTCAACACCGTGGGCGGCTACGTGCAGGCCGTGATCGAACCCACCGACACGCTGAAGATCATTCCCGCCTACCGCGTCGACAAGCTCAGCGGCGACTACACCGATGAGCTGACCGGGCTGAGCTACAACATGAACGACTACGGCCTGATCAAGCAGCCCAAGCTCAGCGTGGTGTATTCCCCCTGGACCGTGGCCAGCCTCTACGCCAACTGGGGCCGCACCTTCCAGGTGGGCACCGGTTCGTCTAGCTACAAGGTGCCGCCGCAGACCGACGACCTGGCGCCTTCGATCAACGACGGCTGGGAAACCGGTGTCAAGTTCACCCCGACCCGCTGGCTCGACGGCCGCCTGGCCTACTGGCAACAGACCGCCTCGGGCGAAGTCAGCCGCCGCCTCAACGACCCCACCGGCGCCTCCGACAACGTCGGCCGCACGCGACGCTGGGGCTACGACCTGCAGCTCAACCTGCACCCGGGCGAGCGCACCGAGGCCTGGCTGGCCTACTCCTGGCAGTACTCGAAAATCCTCAAGGCCGGCGCCACCTACCCGGACAGCGCGGGCAACGAGATCGACCACGTGCCGCACCACGTCTACAACGCCGGGGCCAGCTATCAGCTGACGCCGTCTGTGCAGGTCAGCGGCTGGATGAACGGGCAAAGCGATTACTACCTGGAGAAGAACAACACCCAAGGCCGCTATGGCGCCTACGTGCTGTTCAACCTGGGCGCCACTTGGAAGATCACCGAGCACCTGAGTGTCGACGTGCAGCTCAAGAACCTCGCCAACCGCTACTACGAGTACGTGTGGTACGACCCGGACGGCGCCCAGGCGGCGTTGCATTCGCCGGGTGACGGGCGCGCGCTGTACACCGGGCTGAGCCTGGACTTCTGACCGGGCCGCTGTAGCCGCTGCCGAAGGCTGCGCGGGCCCTGGTGTGCTCTGGAGATCTGCAGCGCATATGAGGGCCAGCGCAGCCTGGCGGCAGCGGCTACGGGCTGACGGTGTATGCATTCAGCAGGCGCTGGGTGTGCTAGCGTAAGCGCCTTTTCCAGAGGGCCCGCTGTTCCATGAAATGCATCGAAGGATCCGTAATCTCCCGCGACGGCACCTCCATCGGCTACCAGTGCTGGGGCGAAGGCCCGGCGCTGGTGGTGTGTCATGGTGCCTTCAGCCTGGCCCGGGACTGGACGGCGTTCGCCCGCCTGCTGGGCGACACCCACAGAGTCTACCTGTACGACCGGCGCGGGCGCGGCAGCAGCCCGTATGGCGAGGCGCCGCATTCCCTGGATGCCGAGCTGGATGATCTGGCCGCCATGGTCGAATTGGCCGGCAAAGGCGCGGCCGTGCTGGGCCACAGCTTCGGCGGCGGTTGCGCGCTGATGTATGCCCTGCGCGAGCGCTTCAAGGGCACGCTGGTGTTGTATGAGCCGATGAACTCCCTGCCGCGCAAAGCCAGCGACGGCCACCTGCCGCGACTGCAAGCGCTGGTCGCCGAAGGCAATCTGGAAGCCGCCACTGTGCACGCACTGACCCACATCGTGCGCATGAACCCGGCGCAGGTAGAGCAGATGAAGCACATCCCGCTGTGGCCGGCCATGGTCAGCACCGCACCGGCGTTCGTCAACGAAGCCGCAGCGCTGGACACCATCGCCCCGTCGCTGGAAGATTGCCGCACGCTCAAGGCGCGGCCGTTCATGCTGATCGGCGAAAGCAGCGACCACGACCCGTGCATCCTCTGCCCGGCCGCATTGGTCGACCGCCTGCGCGGCCTGACGCTGTACCCCATTCGCCGCCAGGGGCATGCCGCCTACCTGACCGATCCGGTACAACTGGTGCGCCTGGTGCGCCAGTGCCTGAGCGCCGACTGATACCGGAGCCCTGCAATGAAAATAGGCCTGATCGCCGACACCCACGGCCTGCTGCGCCCCGAGGCCGTGGCCGCGCTGCACGGCTGCGATCACATCGTGCACGCCGGGGATGTCGGCAAGCCGGAGGTGATCACGGCGCTGCAAGCCATCGCGCCGCTGACGGTGGTGTTTGGCAATGTCGACATCGACAAGGACTGGGCGCGTGAGCTACCCAAGACAGTGGTTGTCGAGTTGGGTGGCGTCAGCCTGCTGGTGACCCACGAAGCCTGCGACGTGCCCGTGCCGGCCGGTGTGCAGGTGGTGGTGACCGGCCATTCGCACAAGCCATTGATCGTGCAGCGCGACGGTGTGCTGCACGTCAATCCGGGCAGCGCCGGGCCGCGGCGGTTCAAGCTGCCGATCTGCCTGGCGCTGCTGCACATCGACGCCGGCCAGGCCAGCGCGCAGCGGGTGGACCTTATTTAGCCTTGCCCTCGCGTGGTTTGTAGAACAGGAACTCGGAGGTCTGGGCGGTTCGCAGGTATTTGCTGGCCCAGTCAGGTTTCACCTTGCGATCGTGAAAGTACATGGCGCCGTGGGTGGCGTCGGGCGACTGCTGGTTGAGCGCCTTGCGCGCGATCTCCTTGGCGATGCTATAGCGGTCAGCCTCCTGCACGTCATCGGAACGCCCGTCGCACCACCAGGAAAACTGGCAGACCTTCTTGTCCGCGCCTTCCTTCACCACCTCGCACACCGTGCCGGGGAAGCCCTCGTGGCCGACGCGATTGAGCACCACGTGGGCCACCGCGTCCATGTCGGCCGGGGTGCCGCCCTTGGCTTCCCAGTAGATGGTGCGCGCCAGGCAGGTCAAGGGTTCATCCACCGGCTTGGCGCCTGCCGGGTCAACGACCTGGGCTTCGGTCTTGGTGATGATTTCGGCCTTGGGTGGCGGGTCCTTGTCGGCGGCCTTCTGCTCCAGCACCTCGGCTTTCTCGATAGCCTTGGCGGGACTGGCGGGTGGATCGTCGGCCAAGCAAAGGCCCATGAACAACAGCATTGCACTGCCTGACAGCGTACTGAGCACACGCATGATTTGCCCCACCGAATGCACTACGAAAAGATCCGGCCTTTGCACCCGTTTGCCCCCGGTTCTGCGGGGCCATCGGGCCATTATCCTTATTGGTGAGATCACTGTAGCGGACAAACGCCAACCGCGCCGCCGCGCCAACATACGCCGCACCACAGTTCCCGTAGCCGCTGCCGCCAGGCTGCGCTGGCCCGTGTGAACCCTGTAGATCTTCTGCGAGGTACAGGGCCAGCGCAGCCTGGCGGCAGCGGCTACGAGGTTGGGGTGAGGCGCGGTGGCACCCCGCCAGCGCTGGGCTAAAATCACTCCTTACCCTCCCCCCAGTCGGTACCGCCGCCATGAGCACACTGACCTCCACCGCCCAGCCGCGCACGCGGCTGTTCTGGCTCAAACCCCTGGTGTTCGTGCTGGTGGCCGTCATCGGCCTGTACTACGTGAAGTGGTCGCCCTATTACCTCAAGTCCTTCGTGGCCGCGAGCAGCCACAGCATCGGCGGCTCGATCATCAACGACCACGCTGAAGACCCCGTCGCCGCCGCCCTGGCCTATGCCCAGGTGTACTTCCTGGCCATCTGGAAAGCCGCCGTGCTGGGCGTGCTGCTCGGTTCACTGGTGCAGGTACTGATCCCCCGCGACTGGCTGCTGCGCGCTTTCGGACGCGCCGGCCTGGGCTCCACCGTGCGCGGGGGGTTGTTCGCGCTGCCCGGGATGATGTGCAGCTGCTGCGCGGCGCCGGTGGTGGCCGGCCTGCGCCGTCAGCGCGTGTCGGTCGGGGCGGCGCTGGCGTTCTGGATCGCCAACCCGGTGCTCAACCCGGCGACGCTGATCTTCATGGGCTTCGTGCTGGGCTGGGGCTTCACCGTGCTGCGGATCATCGCAGGCGTGGTGCTGGTGGTGGGCGTCTCATTGTTCGCCCAGCGCATCGCCCGCCCCGACGTGTTGCCGGAACCGGCCGTGGAAGCGGTGGCCACCGTCACAGGCGTTGAACAAGGCAACCTGTTCGGCCGCTGGATGCGCTCGTTGTGGCACCTGTTCTGGACCACCATCCCCATCTATGTGCTGGCCGTGCTGGTGCTGGGCGCCGCCCGGGTGTGGCTGTTCCCCCACGTGGACGGCGCCATGGGCAATAACCTGGTGTGGCTGGTGCCGCTGGCGGTGGTGGGCACCTTGTTCGTGATACCCACCGCAGCGGAAATCCCCATCGTGCAAACCCTGATGACGTTGGGCCTGGGCACGGCGCCGGCGGTGGCGCTGCTGATGACCTTGCCTACCATCAGCCTGCCGTCGATGCTGATGCTGCGTAAGTCGTTTGATCGCCGGGTGCTGGCGACGGTGGCGTTGCTGACCATGCTGGTGGGGATTATCAGCGGTTTGATCGGTGCTGTGGTGCTGTAATCATACCGCCGCCGCTACGGACGGCGTCGTCTGCATCGCGGCCAAGGCCGGCTCCTACCACGGACGGCGTAGGAGCCGGCCTTGGCCGCGATGCAGACGACGCGGTTTCAAGACAGTTGCTGCTATACGAGTTCGACCGCGAGTGACCGCTGCTCAGCCAAGGTACCAATCGGCTCGAGCGCCAGCCCCAACACCTGCGCCACCGCCAAAAACTCCGCCTGCCCCTGCGGCGTCACCGCCACCAGCAACCCGCCACTGGTCTGCGGGTCGCAGAACAGCAGTTTGTGCAGCGCCGTGATCCGCCCGATACGCTCGCCATAGCTGTCGAAATTGCGCAGCGTGCCGCCCGGCACGCAGCCCTTTTCCAGGTAATACTCAATGTTGGCCAGCACCGGCACCGCCGCCGTGTCCAGCCTGGCCGTCAGACCACTGCCATCAGCCATTTCCACCAAATGACCGAGCAGGCCAAAACCCGTCACATCGGTCATCGCCGTCACCCCGGCCAGGCGCGCAAACCGACTACCCGCCTTGTTCAACGTGCACATCAAATCCCGCGCCACGCCGATATCGGCCTTGCGCAACAGCCCCTTTTTCTCCGCCGTGGTCAGCACGCCAATGCCCAGCGGCTTGGTCAGGTACAGCACGCTGCCCAGCGTGGCCGTGTCGTTGCGCTTCATGAAGCGCTTCTCCACCAGCCCCGTCACCGCCAGCCCAAAAATAGGCTCCGGCGTATCGATCGAATGCCCACCCGCCAGCGCGATACCCGCCGCATCGCACACCGCCCGCCCGCCACGAATCACCTCGCGAGCCACCTCGGCGGGCAGCACATTGACTGGCCAGCCGAGGATGGCGATGGCCATGATCGGATCGCCGCCCATGGCGTAGATATCACTGATGGCATTGGTGGCCGCGATGCGGCCGAAATCGAACGGGTCATCGACAATGGGCATGAAGAAATCAGTGGTGGATACCACCCCGCGTTCCCCGTCGATGCCATACACCGCCGCGTCATCGCGCGAGGCATTGCCCACCCACAGGTTGGGGTCCAGGTTCTGCGCGCCGCTGCCGGCCAGGATCACTTCCAATACCTTGGGTGAAATCTTGCAGCCACAACCGGCGCCGTGGCTGTACTGGGTGAGGCGAATGGGTTCACTCATGAGCGGCTCCCCGTGATGTATCCAAACAGTCTAACAGGGCCGGGGAACAGCGCTTGAACGGCCATTTTGGTCATTATTTCATCACATCGACTCCAGCCCCGGTTTCTGGGGGGTTGAGCGTTTTATCCACAGAGATACTCACGATTTCAGGGGACAACTTTTCAGCGCGGGCTGGATATAAAACCAGCATCCCCAAAGTTAGCGACCAGCATAAAAATCGGGGCGAAAAAAAACCGCCGGATTCGGCGGTTTATTCGTGCTGCCAGGCTTCAGGCCTCGACACCCGCTACGCGACCAGTGGGCTCGAGCTCTTTGCCCTTGGCAAGGCTGACAGTCAGAAACTGGCGTTCGAGGGTAGAAGCGCTACCCGCCAAGCGACGCGCCTCTGCTTGGTACTGGGCAGCAAGCAATGGTTTGGGGGTGCGTTTAGAAGCTTTCATGGAAAACCGAGGGCCTCATGAATGATTGGTTCGTAGCTGATGCAGCATGCATCAATCCTCCTCTTCGCCAGCACCACTTGACTCGCCATGAGGAATTCCTTGGCGAGCCGCATGGCGGTGGAACGAAACATTTGGTGTTTGAAGTCACTCGCTCGTGGTCTCTTCATCTGCTGAATTCGGTCTTCCGCCTCGATTGTCCAGCCGACCAAAATAACCCGTTGGACTTGCATGGTGGCGCTTCCAAAGGTCCTCGCCACCCTTGGATTATGTATCGAACAATTGCACACGCGCCCTACAAAACCCTACAATACGAACAGTTCCCATTTTCTTTTATGTTCAACGCGGGAGTCCTGCGGTGCACCGGTCCAACGCCCCCGCGTCGTCCATCGTCACTGATCTGTATGTCGACCATCAGCTCTGGCTGACCGGTTGGCTGCAGCGCCGTCTGGGTTGCCCGCACAGCGCGGCGGACCTGGCCCAGGACACCTTCGTACGCCTGCTGAGCAACCGCGAGATGCCCGCGCTGAACGAGCCGCGCGCGTTCCTGACTACCCTCGCCAAGCGCGTGCTGTTCAACCACTACCGCCGCCAGGACATCGAACGCGCCTACTACCAGACGCTGTTGCAGATGCCCGGGCAGCAAGTGCCGTCCGAGGAAGACCGGGCGATCATTCTGGAAACCCTGTTGGAGCTGGACCGCCTGCTCGATGGCCTGCCCGTGCTGGCCAAGCGCGCTTTTCTGCTGGCCCAGGTGGACGGTTTGACCTACAACGAGATCGCTCGCCAGCTGGGCATTTCCCTGGCGACGGTCAAACGCCATCTTCAAAAGGCAGCGCTGCGCTGTTACTTCGCCCTGTGAACACGCCCCTGAACATTCCCGGCCGCGTGGCCGAACAGGCCGTGCACTGGTTGATCGAACGCCAGGAAGCCACGCCCACCGCAGCGCGGGAGCAGGCCTGGCAGCAATGGCTGGCGGCCGACCCCGATCACCGTCGTGCGTGGCAGCACATCCAGCATGTGAACCAGCGCCTGGGCGGCGTGGCCTCGCCGTTGCTGCACGCCGCCGTGGAGGCGCCGTCACTGGCCAGCCGCAGGCGCGCGCTGAAACTGGCGCTGATGCTGGGCGTGGGCGCCGCCGGCTGGCTGGCCCTGCGCCAACAGGACCTGATGCCACCGTTGACGGCCGACTACCGCAGCCCGCTGGGGCAACGACGCACCCAGTCGTTCAGCGATGGCAGCCAATTGCACCTGAACACCGCCAGCGCCGTGGACGTCAGTTTCACGGCAAGGCAACGGCGAGTGAACCTGCTCGAAGGCGAGATGCTGCTGCGCAGTGCCGCCGACCCGCGCCCCCTGCAGGTGATTACTACCCAAGGCACCCTCGCCGCCCAGGCGGCACGCTTCAACGTGCGGCAACTGGCCGGGCGCACGCGGGTGGCGGTGTTCGAGGGCAACGTACAAGTGAGCCCGACCGGTTTGCACGGCTACCCACTGATGCTCGACGCCGGTCGCCAGGTGGAATTCGACCTGGCCGCCTGGCGCACCCCTGCCCCGCTGGACCCCGGCGCCGGTGCCTGGGTAGACGGCATGCTGGTGGCCGCGCACATGCGCCTGGCCGACTTCCTGGAAGAGCTGGGCCGTTACCGTCGCGGCGAACTGCGCTGCGCCGCCAGCGTCGCCGACCTGCAGATTTCCGGCAGCTACCCCTTGGGCGATACCGAACGCATTCTCGATTTGCTGCACGTGGCGCTGCCGGTGAAAGTGCGGCGTTTCACGCGGTATTGGGTGAGCGTGGACGCCGCGGTCTAATGCTGTGGGCAGCCCCCTGATCCAAAGCGAACAAACAAGGCTGGCGACGCCGATCCATCAGGCCATGGCACGGTGCAACAAATGTGGGAGCGGGTTCTACCCGCGAAGCGCCGCGCGGGCGGCGCGCGGTCTCAAGAGCGACACGACAACATCGACTGGCACCTGGTGGTCATGACGCAACCTCCAGCCGGCCGCTTCGAAGAACACCCGATAGGCCTGTCGTGGGATCGCGTCGTGGCTGGCAGGTGCATGTGCTGGTTTTTTTGTTGTTCTGGAGACCGCGCGCCGCCCGCGCGGCGCTTCGCGGGTAGAACCCGCTCCCACATTTTGTTGCAACGTGCCATGGCCTGTGAGGTCAGCATCGCCCGCCTTGTGTGTTCGACACCAAGGCATGCGATATTTTTTTCACGCCAGTGAGCCGTTTTCCACACCTCGCGTGACAGAGAGGGTAACTCCCCTTGAATGCCTCGCTGAAGGACGTTTTGCATGTCTTGCTCGCTCAACCCGCTAGCCCGCTCCATCCGCCACCTGGTACTGGGCGCAAGCCTGGGCCTGACCGCCGTGCCCTACGTGCTGGCCGCCGATGCCAAGCCGCGCACCTACCATATCCCGGCCGCTACCCTGGAAGCAGCGCTGAACCAGTTTGGTCGCGAAGCCGGGGTACTGATCTCGTTCGGCTCGCAACTGACCCAAGGCGCGCAGAGCCATGGCCTGGACGGCAGCTACACCGCCGAAGCCGGCCTGGCCAAGCTGCTGGAAGGCACCGGCCTGCAAGCGCGCGCCGAGGGCGACAACGCCTTCAGCCTGCAACCGGTCAGCCAGGCGCCGCAAAAAGCGCCGCTGGAACTGGGGGCCTCGGCGGTGGTGGGTGACTGGCTGGGCTCGGCCGAGCAGACCAACGTGTTCGAACACGCAGGGGCCCGCGACGTGGTGCGCCGTGAAGAATTCGAGCGCACCGGCGCCACCAGCGCCCGCGAAGTCCTGAACCGCATCCCGGGCGTCAACGCCCCGGACAACAACGGCACCGGCAGCCACGACATGGCACTCAACTTCGGCATCCGCGGCCTCAACCCGCGCCTGGCCACGCGCTCCACCGTACTGATGGACGGCATCCCGGTGCCCTTCGCGCCTTACGGCCAGCCGCAACTGTCGTTCGCCCCGATCAGCATGGGCAACATGGATGCTGTAGACGTGGTGCGCGGCGGTGGTGCCGTGCGTTACGGCCCGCAGAACGTCGGCGGTATCGTCAACTTCGTCACCCGCGCCATCCCCGACGCGCCGACCGTGAAAGGCGGCTTCCAGACCGAGACCAGCCCCTCGTCCAGCCACGACGGTTTCAAGACCACCGGCAACCTGCTGGCTGGCGGCACTGCCGACAACGGCCTGGGCGGTGCGCTGCTGTATTCGGGCACCCGTGGCGGCGACTGGCGCGAGCACAGTGACACGCAGATCGACGACCTGATCCTGAAGGGCAAATACCAGATCGACGAGGCCAACAGCCTGAACGCCGAAGCCCAATACTACGAAGGCCAAGCCGACATGCCCGGCGGCCTGAGCACCGCGGCCTACAAGGCCGACCCTTACCAGTCCACACGCCCCAACGACAAGTTCTGGGGCCGCCGCACCATGGTCAACCTGGGCTATCGCTACCAGCAGGACCGTCGCGAATTTACGGTCAATACTTTCTTCACCAAGACCCTGCGCAGCGGCTACCTGGACCAGGGCACCTTCCTGTCGCTGTCGCCACGGCAGTATTGGGTGCGCGGGCTGGAAACACGCTTCTCCCAAGGCTTCGACCTGGGCAACAGCGCCCATGAAATCGGCGTGGGCTACCGCTACATCAACGAAGCCGGCCATGAACTGCGCTACCGCACGCCGATCGCCGCCAACCAGTTGCCCACCACCGACAGCACCAACGACCGCGACACCCGTGGCGGCACCACGGCCAATGCGTTCTTCATCGACGACCGCATTGACATCGGCCAGTGGACCTTCACCCCCGGCATTCGCTACGAAATGATCGAGTCCGAGCAGGCCAACAACCTCACCCACGTCAACTACAAGGGTGACTACAACACCGCCCTGCCGGCGTTGAACGTGATGTACCACGTGACCGATAACTGGAACCTGTACGCCAACACCGAAGGCTCGTTCGGCAGCGTGCAGTACAGCCAGATGCCCAACCGCGTGGCTGATGGCGAGGTCAAACCCGAGAAGGCGCACACCTGGGAGCTGGGCACGCGCTATGACAACGGCAACCTGCGCGCGGAGATCGGTGCGTTCCTGATCAACTTCAACAACCAGTACGACAGCAACCAGACCAACGACACGGTGATCGCCCGCGGCAAGACCCGGCACCAAGGCATCGAGACCAGCATCAATTACGCGTTGGACGGCCTGAGCCCGGCGCTCAGCGGCTTTGATGTGTACGCCACCTACGCCTATGTGGACGCCACCATTCGCGAAAGCGGCGACAACCAGGGCAACCGCGTGCCGTTCTCGTCGCGCCACAAAGGCACCGTGGGGGTGGGGTATACCGAGGGGCCGTGGAAGGTCAATGTCGACAGCAGCTACCAGAGCGGGCAGTTCGCCGACAACGCCAACACCAGCGCCGAAAGCGCCGATGGCAGCACCGGCAAGATCCCTGGGTATGTGCTGTTCAACACACGTACCAGCTATGACTTCGGGCCGCAGCTGTCGAATTTGAACGTGGCGGTGGGGGTGAAGAACATCTTCAACCACGAGTATTTCACGCGGTCTTATGACGATAACAACAAGGGCAAATACGTGGGTGAGCCGCGCACGGTGTACGTGCAGACCACGATTGCCTTCTGACGACCCTGTAGCCGCTGCCGAAGGCTGCGCTGGCCCTATGCCCCGCCCAAGATCTTCAGGGTTCATACGGGCCAGCGCAGCCTGGCGGCAGCGGCTACAGAGTCAGGCGTTCGCGTTGCGCCACTCGCGCAGCCACGCCAGGCCTTCGCTGGTATCGCCCTTGGGGCGATACTCGCAGCCGATCCAGCCGTCATACCCCAGCTCGTCGATCAGCTTGAACAGGTAGGGATAGTTCAACTCCCCCAGGTCCGGTTCGTGACGATCCGGCACGCCGGCAATCTGGATATGGCCAATGCCGGCCATGTCACGACGCAGCTTCACCGCCAAATCACCCTCGACGATCTGGCAGTGGTAGCAGTCGAACTGCACCTTGATGTTGGCCGCCCCCACTTCCCGGCAAATCGCCTGGGCCTGGTCCTGGCGGTTGAGGAAGAAGCCCGGCATGTCACGGGTGTTGATCGGTTCCAGCAACACGGTCACGCCGACCTTGGCGGCCTGGGCGGCGGCGTAGGCCAGGTTTTCCAGGTACACGGCGTGGTGGCGGGCGCGGTCGGCTTCGGACGGCAGCAAGCCGGCCATCACGTGGACGCGGGTGTTGCCCAGCACGGCGGCGTATTCCAGCGCCTTGTCGAAACCGGCGCGGAATTCGCTTTCGCGGCCCGGCAAGCTCGAGGTGCCGCGCTCGCCCTTGGCCCAGTCGCCAGGCGGTGCGTTGAACAGCGCCTGCACCAGGCCGTTGTCGTCCAGGCGCTGCTTGAGTTCGGCGGCGCTGTAGTCGTAGGGGAACAGGTATTCCACCGCGTCGAAACCGTCGGCCCGGGCCGCGGCGAAGCGGTCCAGGAAGTCGTGTTGCGGGTACAGCATGCTGAGGTTGGCAGCGAAACGAGGCATGTTAACTCCGGTGTTCGACAAATCAGACAAAGGGCCACAGCAACAGGGTCATCAGGAAGCCCAGGGTACCCAGGATGGTCACCAGCAAGGTCCAGGTGCGCAGGCCGTCACCCACGTTCAACCCGGCCAGCTTGGTGAACATCCAGTACCCGGCGTCGTTGATGTGCGACATGGCCAACCCGCCACCGCCCATGGCCAGGCACAGCAGGGCCATGTGGTTGGCGCTCAGGTTCAGGGTGGCGATCAGCGGGCTGAGGATACCGGCCGTGGTCACCAGCGCCACCGTGGTGGAGCCCTGCACCGCACGCAGCAGCAAGGTCAGGATAAAGCCCAGGGCCAGCACCGGCAGGCCGGTGTTGCGCAAGGCTTCGGAGACTACCGCACCGATGCCGGTGTCCACCAGCACCTTGCCGAACACACCGCCGGCACCGGCGATCAGGATCACCATGGCCACACCCGGCAGCGCCGAGCCGATCACATCCGACACCTGGCTGCGGCTCCAGCCACGGCGCGAGCCCAGCAGCCAGGCGCACAGCAAGGTGTCCAGCAGCAGCGCTACCAACGGCGCGCCCAATACGGTCATGACACTGCGCAGGCCTGAATCGACCGGCAGCAAAGTCGTTGCCAGGGTGCCCAGCAGAATCAGGATAATCGGCAGCAGGATCAGCGCGATCACCGTGCCAAAACCGGGCGGTGGTGCCACCGGCAGACGGGCTTTAAGGCTGCTGGCGCTTTCTTCCAGGCCCAGGGTCTTGGCGTGGGCGGCTTCGCTGGTATGGGTGTAGTCACCCTTGGCCCAGGCCACCAGGTCCTGGTTGGTGACGTGCGGGCCGTAGACTTCGGCGCGGATGTCGTCGGTCATCGGGTACACCCGACGGGTCATGCGCCCGGCGATGAAGTAACCGATCAGGCACAGCACACCCACCATCGGCAGGCCGAACATCAGCACCCGGCCCAGGTCCGCGCCCAGTTGCCCGGCCGCCGCCACGGCACCCGGGTGCGGCGGCAGGAAGGCGTGCACCGAGAGCAGCGCCGCGCACATCGGCAAGGCGAAGATCAGCAGCGGCTTGCGCGCCGCCCGGGCCACGCCATAGGCCAGAGGCATGAGGATGATCACGCCCACTTCGAAGAACACCGGAATGCCGACCATGAAGCCCGCCACGGTCAGGGCCAGCGGCGTGCGCCGGTTGCCGAAGCGGGCGATCAGGGTCTTGGCCAGCGCCTCGGCGCCGCCGGACAGCTCGATGATGCGGCCGATCATGGCGCCCAGGGCGATGATGATCGCGATGTGGCCCAGGGTCTTGCCCATGCCGCCTTCAATGGTGGCCACCAGGTCCTGGGCTTTCACGCCAGCCACCAGGGCAACGACGATGCTCACCAGCATCAGCGCCACGAACGGCTGGAACTTGTACTTGAGCACCAGCACCAGCAGCACGGCAATGCCGGCGCCAGCGGTAAGCATCAGCATCAGCGGGCTCATGCCAGGCACCCCGCGCAGCGGGCGTACGGACGGGACATGCAAACAGATTCAGTCATTATCGTTTCACCTGTTGTTATTGTTGTGTGCCATCAAGCAAGCGCGGTGCTTACCACTGCGCACCAAAGGTACTGCGCAAGGCTTCCAGGGCCTCGGCGCTGAGGGCGTCAGGGCGCGGCTGGGTCATCAGCCACAAACGTGCGGTCTCTTCCAATTCTTCCAGGGCGTAGGCGGCCTTGGCCACCGAGCTTTCCCAGATCACCGGCCCCAGCCGTTCCAGCATCACGCCGCGCACGCTGTTGGCCAGCAGCGCGACCTGGTCGGCCACCAATGGCGAGCCGGGGCGCTCGTAGTTGATCAGCGGGATCGGGCCCACTTTCATCACTTGATAGGGGGTGATCGGCGGCAGGATGCAGTCCTGCTGCCACACGCCGGCCAGGGTCAGGGCCACCAGGTGCGTGGAGTGGGTGTGCACCACGCCGCCCACGCCCGGGTTGCGGTCATACACTTGGCGGTGCAGGGCCAGGGTCTTGGACGGTTTGTCCCCCGACACCCACTCCCCCGCCAGGTTGACCTTGGCAATCCTGGCCGGGTCCAGACGGCCCAGGCAGGCGTCGGTGGGGGTAATCAGCCAGCCATCGTCCAGGCGCGCGCTGATGTTGCCGGCGCTGCCCACGGTGTAGCCACGGCCGAACAGCAGGCGGCCGATGTCACAGATTTCTTCGCGCAGCGCGTTTTCCTGGCTCATGCCGACACTCCTGCCAATTGGTTGAGGGCCTTGCTGAAGAAATCGCGGCCACCGAAGTTGCCGGACTTGAGCGTCAGCGCCAACGGCTGCGCCTGGGTGCTGACCGTGGCCGGCACGCCGGGGTCGATCTGCGCGCCGATCTGCAGCAGGCGCACGCCCAGGGCTTGCACCACGGCGCCGGAGGTTTCGCCACCGGCCACCACAAAGCGGCGTACGCCAGCAGCCAGCAGGCCTTTGGCGATCTCGCCCAGGGCCTGTTCGACCAAGGCACCGGCGCGTTCGACGCCCAGCTCGGCCTGCACGGCCTTGACCTCGTCCGGGGAGCTGGTGGCGTAGATCAGCACGGTCTGGCCGGCGTCGCGGGCAAAGGCCAGGGCCTGCTCGACCACCGGTTTGCCAGCGGCCAGGGCCAGCGGGTCGATGCGCAGCGCCGGGCGCCCGGCTTCCAGCCAGGCGGCAACCTGACCGTTGGTGGCCTGGGAAGCACTGCCGGCCAGCACCACTTCACCGCCATCAATAGCGGGCAGTTGCGCAGCATCCACCGCGCGCAGCTTGCCGGCGCGACGGAAGTTTTCCGGCAGGCCCAAGGCCAGGCCTGAGCCACCGGTCAGCAGCGGCAGGTCGGCGCAGGCAGCACCGAGGGTGTACAGGTCGGCGTCCGACACCGCATCAGCGATGGCCATGCCGATGCCGTCAGCGCGCAATTGAGCGATGCGCTCGCGCACGGTGTCCACGCCCTGGGCCACGGTGTCGTAGCGCAACAGGCCGACTTTCATGTCGGTCTGGGCTTGCAGCACGCGCACCAGGTTGGCGTCGCACATCGGCGTCAGCGGGTGGTGCTGCATGCCGGATTCGTTCAGCAGCTGGTCCTGCACAAACAGGTGGCCACGGAAAATCGTCCGGCCGTTCTCCGGGAAGGCCGGGCACGCCAGGGTGAAATCACTGCCCAGCTTTTCCAGCAGGGCCTGGCTGACCTGGCCGATGTTGCCGGCGGCCGTGGAGTCGAAGGTGGAGCAGTATTTGAAGAAGATCTGCTCGCAGCCACGGGCACGCAGCCATTCCAGGGCAGCCAGGGACTCGTCCACGGCGTCGGCCACGGGCGTGGTGCGCGACTTCAGGGCGATAACGATGGCGTCGGCGTCCAGGCCGGCGGCCAGCGACTCGTCCGGGATGCCAATGCTCTGCACGGTGCGCATGCCGCCGCGCACCAGCATGTTGGCCAGGTCCGTGGCGCCGGTGAAGTCATCGGCGATGCAGCCCAGCAGCGGGCGGTGTGGGGACTGGGTCATGACGCGGCTCACTCCTGCTCAGGCTTGGCCACGGGCAGCTCGATGCCCGGGAAAATCTTGATCACGGCCGAGTCGTCTTCGCGGCCGAAACCGGCGCTGCTGGCCTGCATGAACATCTGGTGGGCGGTGGCCGACAGCGGCAGCGGGAATTTGCTGGCGCGGGCGGTATCCAGCACCAGGCCCAGGTCCTTGACGAAAATGTCCACGGCCGACAGCGGCGTGTAATCAGCCTTGAGAATGTGCGGCACGCGGTTCTCGAACATCCACGAATTGCCGGCGCTGTTGGTGATCACCTCGTACAGCGCATCGGCGTCCACGCCCTCGCGCAGGCCCAGGGCCATGGCTTCGGCACTGGCAGCGATGTGCACACCGGCCAGCAGCTGGTTGATGATTTTCACCTTGGAGCCCAGGCCATGGACGTCGCCCAGGCGGTAGACCTTGCCAGCCATGCCGGCCAGCACGGCTTCGGCGGCGGCGTACGCATCGGCGGGGCCGGAGGTCATCATGGTCATCTGCCCGGCGGCGGCCTTGGCGGCACCGCCGGAGATCGGCGCATCCAGGTACAGCAGGTTCTGCGCGGCCAGGCGTGCGCCCAGCTCCACGGCAAAGGTTGGCGCCACGGTGGCGCAGCCGATCACCAGGCTGCCGGGGCGCAGCGCCGCGATGGCGCCGTTCTCGCCGAAGAGTACGGTTTCAGTCTGCTCGGCGTTGACCACCACGGTGATGATCACCTCACACGCAGCCGCCATGACCGCAGGGGTAGCGCAGGCAACGCCGCCCTCGCTGGCAAATTGTTCGGTCACGGCAGCGCGCACATCGCAGGCATGCACGTTGAAGCCTGCGCGCAACAGCGAGCGGGCAATACCCAGGCCCATGGCGCCCAGGCCGATGACACCGACGTTTTTGTTATTCATGGCAGTACTCCTCGGGTGAATCCAGCAGGTGCTTGATCATGGACCCATGATCGGATCTTGTGAAGCGATTTGTTTATTTAACATTTTTTAACATTGGAAAAGCAATAGGTGCAGGCACACCTCCCGCGGTTATTGACCGACAGGATGTTAAAAAACGTTAAATTGGTGGACCCACCGCGCAATCCTGCCGAACCACCAAAGCGGACGAGGTGATGGCACAGACATAACTGGCCCGAAACAGATGTGGGACCGGGCTTGCTCGGGAAGCGCCGCGCGGGCGGCGCGCGATCTCAAGAACGCCACAAAAACCCAAGACATGCACCTACAGGCCCCACCGCAACCCCCGTAGCCGCTGCCGCAGGCTGCGCTGGCCGGTGTGAACCCTGGAGATCTTCAGTGAGGCATGGGGCCAGCGCAGCCTGGTGGCAGCGGCTACGTCATATCGGGGTGTGGTTGGCAGGTGTTCGCTTGGGAGTTGCTGCGGTCTTGAGACCGCGCGCCGCCCGCGCGGCGCATCGCCGCCTATCGGCAGCTCCTACATTTGTTTCGGGCCAGTTATGCCTGTGAGGTCACCTGGTCCGCCTTGTTTGTTCGGCAGTCGATCGGCGTCAGGCTAACAGCAAGTCCACACCCAATTTCCGCAAACTATCCACCGCCGCAGGCGCCAGCGCGGTGTCGCTGATCAACGTGTCGAACTGCTGCAACCCGGCGATCCTGTACTTGCCGAAGGTGCCATATTTCGAACTGCTGGCCACCAGCACCGAGCGCGACGCCGACTGCATGGCGGCCTGTTTCACTTCGACTTTCAACGGCGACGGCGTGGTGATGCCACGCTGCAGATCCCAGGAACTGGTCGAAATGAAGGCAATGTCCGTCACGATCTGCCGCAAGGTAGCCGCCGCCAGGCCGCCCACACACGAACGGTTGGGATGATCGAGCAGCCCGCCGGTGTGGATCACGTCCACATGGGCGGCGTCCTCCAGGGCGTGAACGATGCCAAAGTCATTGGTGATCACCGTCATGCCGGTCAGCGCAATGATGTGCGGCACAATCTCCAGGGTGCTGGTGCCGGCGTCCAGGTACAGGGTCATGTCGTCCTTCAGCAAACCTGCGGCCAGCTTGGCCATGCCCTGCTTCTGCGGCAGCTCGACCACGGCCTTGGAGTCGTGGCTGGGCTCCATGTGCACCTGGCTGGCAATGCGTACCCCACCGGTTACCGAATAGGCGTGGCCTTCCTGCTCCAGCAAGGCGATGTCGCGGCGCACGGTCATGTGCGAGCACTCGAACATCTCCATCAACTGATGCACGCTGAGCACCTGATGCCGGCGCAACTGGCGCAGCATCTGCTCGCGGCGCTGCTCGGGGATCATCGGCGAGCCGTTGCTGGGGGGCGGGGACTGGGTGGGCATCGCAACTCCGGGCGGGGGTGTTGGTGTGGGCAGGTGAATGATACTGCCCCAAGGCGGGGGTGGCGACAACCGAACGATGGCATCGCGCACCGTAGCCGCTGCCGACAGGCTGCGCTGGCCCTGTGCCCCACTGGAAATCTTGAGTGTACATATCGACCAGCGCAGCCTGGCGGCAGCGGCTACGGTGCGCGGTGCCGAACCTCAATCCTGTAGCAGCAACTGTCTTTGTGGGAGCGGGTTCTACCCGCGAAAAGGACGCGGGGGTGCAACTGCCGAAGGCTGCGTCGGGGCCAACGCGGTATGCCAGGGGTTGAGCGGTGCCTGTGACGCGGCCTGGCGGCCGCTGCTACAGGGGGGTGGCGGTGGATTGCGGTCTACACTGCCCCCCAATGCCCCCACAACAACAAGAAGCCGGCCCATGAACATCCTCCACGACGAGCGCCTGGACGGTGCCCTGCCCACCGTCGACAAGCAAGGCCTGATCAATGCGCTGATCGGCGCCCTGCCGGACCTGGACCTGTTGTATCGCACCGAGGACCTCAAGCCCTACGAATGCGACGGCCTGTCTGCCTACCGCACCACGCCGCTGTTGGTGGCGCTACCCCGCCACCTTGAAGAGGTGCAGACGATTCTGCGCATCTGCCATCAGCGCCAGGTGCCGGTGGTGCCCCGCGGCGCCGGCACGGGGCTGTCGGGCGGTGCACTGCCGCTGGCCCAGGGCCTGCTGCTGGTGCTGGCGCGTTTCAATCAGATCCTGCACATCGATCCGCAGGCACGCACCGCCCGTGTGCAACCGGGCGTGCGCAACCTGGCCATTTCCCAGGCGGCGGCACCGTACGGGCTGTACTACGCCCCTGATCCGTCCTCGCAGATCGCCTGTTCCATCGGCGGCAACGTTGCCGAGAACGCCGGTGGCGTGCATTGCCTCAAGTACGGCCTGACCGTGCACAACCTGGTGAAGCTGCAGGTGCTGACTGTCGAGGGCGAAGCGCTGACCCTGGGCAGCGACGCCCTGGACAGCCCCGGGTTCGACCTGCTGGCGCTGTTCACCGGCTCTGAAGGCCTGCTGGGCGTGGTCACCGAGGTCACCGTGCGCCTGCTGCCCAAACCGCAGGTGGCCAAGGTGCTGCTGGCCGCCTTCGATTCGGTGGAAAAGGCCGGCCGCGCGGTGGCCGACATCATCGCCGCCGGCATCATCCCCGGCGGCCTGGAGATGATGGACAACCTGGCCATCCGCGCTGCCGAGGACTTCATCCATGCCGGCTACCCGGTGGACGCCGAGGCCATCCTGTTGTGCGAGCTGGACGGCGTCGAAGCCGACGTGCACGTGGATTGTGAACGGGTGCGGCAACTGTTGCAGCACGCCGGGGCCACCGAGGTGCGACAGGCGCTGGACGAAGCCGAACGCGTGCGTTTCTGGGCCGGGCGCAAAAACGCCTTCCCCGCCGTGGGCCGCATTTCTCCGGACTACTACTGCATGGACGGCACCATCCCGCGCCGCGAACTGCCCGGGGTGCTCAAGGGCATCGCTGCTTTGTCGGCCGAATACGACCTGCGCGTCGCCAACGTTTTCCATGCTGGCGACGGCAACATGCACCCGCTGATCCTGTTCGACGCCAACCTGCCGGGCGAGCTGGAACGCGCCGAGGCGCTGGGCGGCAGGATTCTGGAGATGTGCGTGGCGGTGGGCGGCAGTATCACCGGCGAACACGGCGTGGGCCGCGAGAAGATCAACCAGATGTGCGCCCAGTTCAACGCCGCCGAGCTCAACGTGTTCCACGCCATCAAGGCGGCCTTCGACCCCAGCGGCCTGCTCAACCCCGGCAAGAACATCCCCACCCTGCACCGCTGCGCCGAATTCGGCGCCATGCACATCCATCACGGCCAGGTGCCCTTCCCTGACCTGGAGCGTTTCTGATGAGCCTGGACACGCTGCTGGACGGCGTGCACCAGGCCATCGCCCAGGGCACGCCGCTGCGCATCCGCGGGGGCGACAGCAAAGCCTTTCTTGGCCGTGCGACCCAGGGGGTGGCGCTGGATACGCGAGGCTATCGCGGCATCGTCAGCTACGACCCCACGGAATTGGTGGTGACTGTGCGCGCCGGCACCCCGCTGACGGAGCTCAGCGCAGCGCTGGATGAGGCCGGGCAGATGCTGCCCTGCGAGCCGCCGGACTTCGACGGCCAGGCCACCGTAGGCGGCATGCTCGCCGCCGGACTGTCCGGCCCGCGCCGGCCGTGGAGCGGCGCGGTGCGCGATTTCGTGCTGGGCACCCGCGTCATCAACGGCCACGGGGAGCACCTGCGCTTTGGCGGTGAAGTGATGAAAAACGTCGCCGGCTACGACCTGTCGCGCCTGCTGTCCGCCAGCTTCGGCAGCCTGGGGCTGATCACCGAAGTGTCGCTCAAGGTACTGCCCAAACCGCGCTGCTGCGCCAGCCTGAAGTTGGAGCTAAGCCCCGAAGAAGCCCTGCGCCGCCTCACCGAATGGGGCCAGCAATCGCTGCCGATCAGTGGCGCCTGCCACGACGGCGAGGTGCTGCACCTGCGCCTGGAAGGCGGCGAAGGCTCGGTGGCGGCTGCCCGCGACCGGCTGGGGTGCACGGCTTGCGACGGGCAATTCTGGCACGACCTGCGCGAACACCGCCTGGCCTTCTTCCGTGACCCGCGTCCGCTGTGGCGGCTGTCGTTGCCCTTCAATGTGCCACTGCTGGACCTGCCCGGCGCGCAATGGCTGGACTGGGCCGGCGCCCAGCGCTGGCTGAAGAGTGACGCCGACGCCGTTCAGATTCGCGCCCGCGCCAGCGCCGTGGGTGGCTATGTCACCTGCTTCAGCGCCTGCGAGCAGCCCTTCGCGCCCCTGGCCCCGGCGCTGCTGCGCTACCACCAACACCTCAAGGCCCGCCTGGACCCCCACGGCATTTTCAACCCTGGCCGCCTGTACCCGGAGCTCTGAGCATGCAAACCCACCTCAGCCCACAGGCGCGGCAACTGCCCCGCGCCGCCGAAGCCGAACAGGTGCTGCGCAGTTGCGTGCACTGCGGTTTCTGCAACGCCACCTGCCCCACCTACCAACTGCTGGGCGACGAGCTGGACGGCCCGCGCGGGCGCATCTACCTGATGAAGGAAATGCTCGAAGGCGCGCCCATCACCGCCGCCACCCAGACCCACCTGGACCGCTGCCTGAGCTGCCGCAACTGCGAAAGTACCTGCCCCTCAGGCGTCGAGTACCACACCCTGCTGGACATCGGCCGCGACTTCATCGAACAGCAAGTGCCGCGCCCTCTGGGCAATCGCCTGCTGCGCGGCGGCCTGCGGGCCGTGGTGCCGCACCCGGCGCTGTTCCGCGCCCTGACCCGCGCCGGCCAAGTGCTGCGGCCCTGGCTGCCCGACAGCCTGCAAGCCAAACTGCCGCGCCAGGCGCGCCCGGCCGGCGTGCGCCCACCTGTGCGCCACCCACGGCACATGCTGATTCTGGAAGGCTGCGTGCAACCGGGCTTCTCGCCCAACACCAACGCCGCCACCGCGCGCGTGCTGGACCGCCTCGGCATCAGTCTTGTCGCGGCGCCACAGGCCGGTTGCTGCGGCGCCGTGGACTTTCACATGAACGCCCAGCATGCAGGACTGGACCGTGCCCGTCACAACATCGATGCCTGGTGGCCGGCCATCGAGGCCGGCGCCGAAGCCATCGTGCAGACTGCCAGCGGCTGCGGCGCATTCATCAAGGAATATGGGCATTTGCTAAAGGGCGACCCTCGATATGCCGCCAAGGCCCAGCGCGTCAGCGAACTGGCCCGCGACCTGGTGCAAGTGCTGGGTGCTGAAGCGCTGGACAGCCTGAGCCTCAACAGCGACCTGCGCCTGGCCTTTCATTGCCCCTGTACCCTGCAGCATGCGCAAAAGCTTGGCGGCGCAGTGGAAGGGTTGCTGACGCAGTTAGGCTTCAGCCTGGCGCCCGTGCCCGACGGCCACCTGTGCTGCGGCTCGGCGGGAACCTACTCACTGACCCAGCCCGCCCTGGCGCGGCAGTTGCGTGACAACCGCCTCAATGCTTTGGAAAGCGGCCAGCCGCAGGTCATCGTGACCGCCAACATCGGCTGCCAGACCCACCTGAACGGTGCGGGCCGCACGCCGGTGCGGCACTGGATCGAGATCGTCGACGAGGCGTTGCGCTAATCGTCCTGTAGCAGCAACTGTCTTTGTGGGAGTGGGCTCTGCCCACGAAAAACACACCGCGGTGCGTCAGGAAGCCCGCGCGACCTTCTTCGCGGGTAGAACCCGCTCCCACAGAGAGTGGTGTAGCTGCCGAAGGCGGCGTCACGCCCAATGCGGTGTGCCTGATACTCCGCAGCGCCTGTGACGCGGCCTGGCGGCCGCTGCTACAGGTTCGAGGGCCTGGGTGGCCTCTTCCCGAGCTTCGCCCGGTCCCACAGGTCTTGAGCAAATAACACCGCCCCCGTAGCAGCAACTGTCTTCATGTGGGAGCGGGCTCTGCCCGCGAAGAGGACGCCGTGGTGGTTCAGATACTTCGCGGTGTTCTTTTCGCGGGTAGAACCCGCTCCCACAGGTGTGGGGTCTCCTACACTGTCCGTGGTAGGAGCCGGCCTTGGCCGATGCCGCCGTTCTATAGCAGCTGCCGAAGGCGGCGTCACGCCCAACGCGGTGTGCCTGATACTCCGCAGCGCCTGTGACGCGGCCTGGCGGCCGCTGCTACAGGGTCCGTATAAATGTCTAAAGCGCGCGTTTGGGCAAGGTCTGGTAGAGCTGCTGCACGGCGTCGGCGCCGTAGCGTCGCTCCAGCTGCCTGACAATAAAATGCCCGGTGGCCATGTCCTGGAAATGGTCAATGAACGCCAGGTTGATCACCGCCCCACCCACCGCGCCAATTGCCGGGATGGACTGGGCCGCAGCCTTTTCGCTGACATGCAGGCTGAAGCGCTCGGCCACCGCGGCAACCAGCTTGAGGATCGAACCGTCCGACAATGACTTGGCCAGCGCCGCACGCACGGCGTAGTAGCCGGTCTCGGTGTCATCATCCTTGCGCGAACGCCCACCCAGGGCGAACACCGCCAGGCAGGCCTGCTTGGCCTCTTCGCTGTCGATGCGCTCATCAAAACTGCGGGCAATGTCGGCGATGGAGCGCAGCATGATCGAGGTCGACAGCGGCAGTTCGACACTCAGGCCCGCCAAGCCAAAAAAGCCGCCCACCCCGCCGCTCACGGCGATACCCGCCTTGTGCCAGCGATTGGACGGTTGCTCGCCGGGCAGGTCCTTGATGGTGAACACCGCGGCATCCAGCGCCTTGACCAGCGCCGCTTGGGTGATACCGGCGATGCGCGCGGTGACGCGTTTGGGCAGGCGAGCCAGGGCACCTTCGATGGGCATGCCGATGACGTGGGTGACCTTGGCGATGAAGCCTGGGTTTTCCAGCAGGTGCTTCGCCCGTTGCAGTTGCTGTCGATCGTCTGCCGAGATACTCATGGGGCCTCGCTGGGAAGTGGAAAAGAGACGTTGCAACCGATGTAGCAGCTGCCGCCAGGCGGCGTCACAGGCGCTGCGGCCCACCTGATACACAGCATACGCCAGACGCAGCCTTCGGCAGCTTCTACAAAGGAGGGGCGCACACTGTGCACCCTAGGCGAACTCCGAGCGCGTCACCCTTACCGGCACCGACTTGTAGGAGGGCGTTCCACTGTCCTTGTCAATGTAGTCCAGCGGCACCAACTGGTTAGCTTCCGGGTAATAGGCGCCCACCGAGCCCGGCGCGATCTTGTACTCGATGGCGGTGATTTTCTCGTAGCGCATGCGCCGGCCTTCGGTGACCGTCTCCAGGTCCACCAGGTCACCGTGGGCCAAGCCCCTCGCACTCAGGTCGACCTGGCTCATGAACACCACGTCGCGACGCCCGAATACGCCCCGGTACCGGTCATCCAGGGCATAGATGGTGGTGTTGTACTGGTCGTGGCTGCGCAGTGTGATCAGCCGCAGCACGTCTGCGCCCTCCACGACCCTGTCTTCGTGCAGACCGGGGAACACGAAGAATTCGGCCTTGCCGGACGGCGTCAGCCACTGGCGCTGGGTGGCCGGCAGCGGCATGCGAAAACCGCCCGGCACGCGAATCCGCTGGTTGTAGTCATCGAATCCCGGCACCGTCTGCTCGATCAGGTCGCGGATCTTGTCGTAGTCAGCCACCAATGCGTGCCAAGGCACCTTGCTGGCCGGCAGCGTCGCGGCCGCCAGGCCGGCGACAATCGCCGGTTCCGAGCGCAGGTGCTCGGACGCAGGCGCCAGCTTGCCGGCCGAGGCGTGAACCATGGACATGGAGTCTTCCACGGTGATCGCCTGCGCTGCACCGTCCTGCACGTCCAGTTCGGTACGCCCCAGGCAGGGGAACAGGAAGGTTTCGCGCGACACCAGCAGGTGGCTGCGGTTGAGCTTGGTGCCCACGTGCACGGCCAGGTCCAGCTTGCCCATGGCCGGGAAGCACTGGGCCGGATCAGGCAGTGCCACGGCAAAGTTGCCGCCCAGGCACAGCAGGGCCTTGGCGCTACCGGCGATCATCGCCTGCATGGTCTGCACGGCGTCATGACCATGGGCGCTGGGTGGTTTGAAGCCCAGCACGCGCTCGAGGTTGGCGAGGAAGGCGGCCGACGGTTTTTCGGTAATGCCCACCGTGCGGTTGCCCTGCACGTTCGAGTGGCCGCGCAGCGGGCAAATGCCGGCACCGGGTTTGCCCAGGTTGCCGCGCAGCATCAGCAGGTCGCAGATCAGCCGCACGTTGGCCGTGCCTTCGTTGTGCTGGGTGACGCCCATGCCGTAGGTGACGATGGTGGCATTGGATTTCGCGTAGGCAGCCGCGACGGTTTGCATGTCGGCCTGGGGCAGGCCGCTGGCCTGCTCGATGTCTGGCCACTGGGTGGCCAGCAGGTCAGCCTTCAGCGCCTCGAAGCCGCGGGTGTGCTCGTTGATGAACGCATGGTCCAGCACCTGGCCGACACTGTCCTCCAGCTCCAGCAGCGCTTTCATCACCCCCTTGATGGCGGCCGCATCGCCGCCGGCCTTGACCTGCAGGTAGGTGGAAGCAATGCGGGTGGAACCGTAGGTGGCCATCTCGACCATGCTTTGCGGGTCGGCAAAGCGCTCCAGCGCACGCTCGCGCAAGGGGTTGAGCACCATGATCGGCACCTTGCGCCGGGACGCCTCGTGCAGCGTACCCATCATGCGCGGGTGGTTGGTGCCGGGGTTGTGGCCGATCGACAGAATCAGCTCGGTGACGTCGAAATCTTCCAGCGACACCGTGCCCTTGCCGATGCCGATGGAGCGCGGCAGCCCGACGCTGGTGGCCTCGTGGCACATGTTGGAGCAGTCGGGAAAGTTGTTGGTGCCGTACTCGCGGGCAAACAGTTGCCACAGGTACGCGGCTTCGTTGGAGGCACGCCCCGAGGTGTAGAACTCGACCTGATCGGGTTGCAGGCCGCGCAGCACCTCGCCGATGCGCGCAAAAGGCCGCGTCCCATTCGATGGGCTGGTAGGTATCGGTGGCGCGGTTGTAGACCATGGGCTGGGTCAGGCGGCCCAGGTCTTCAAGCTCGTAGTCGGAGCGACGCAGCAGGGAGGACACCGGGTGGCTGGCGAAAAACTCGGCCGTGACGCGCTTGTTGGTCGCTTCCCAGGTCACCGCCTTGGCGCCGTTTTCACAGAACTGGAAGGTGGATTTGTGCTCTTTGTCAGGCCACGCACAGCCGGGGCAATCGAAGCCGTCGGGCTGGTTGGTGCGCAGCAGGGTGATGGGCGCCTTGAGCGTGTCCATCTGTTCGCGGACCGCAGTGGCGGTGGCTTTCAATGCCCCCCAGCCGCCTGCCGGGCCATCGTAGTCTTTGATGCCGGGAACCTTGCGTCGAGTGGCCATGATGACTCCCTCTGCACGCGGCGATGACCGCCAGGTCAGGGCCGTCAGGATATTTTCAATCGCCGCCAGGGCGGCGCCCGTTGTTCACCTTACTCCTCGGCCGGGCGATGTCCATGACGTCTCGACCCAGCGGTTAACGGGGCGCCCCCCGCCTGGCATTGCTGCAGCAGGGGGTAGCAAAAGGTATCCGGACACGTACCAATCACGCACATCAAGGACACTTTGCGCGCCCATTCGCCGCGTACCCGAACTTGTCATAATCGTTCACACATCGATACAGATAGTGGCCAGCCTGACTTATCCAAGGAGGCTGTCCCGTGTTGCATCGCATCGTCTGTTCGCTGTCTGTCCTGGCCCTGTCCATCTCTGCGGCCCAGGCCACCGAGACCTACACCCTCGATACGCCGATCCTGAGCAGTATCGACAATTTCCGTGATGTGGCCGGCACCACCACCGCCTACACCACTGCCAATGATGGCACCATGCGCGCCGGCGTGTTCTACCGCTCCAACGCCATCACCCCGTCGGCAGCCGACTTGGCCACCCTCAACAGCCTGGGCATCACCGCCGTGTACGACCTGCGCACCACCAGCGAAGTGGCCGCCACCCCCGACACCCTGCTGACCGGCGCCACCTACACCAACATCGACATCATCGGCAATTCCGCCCTCGACACCAGTTCGATCACCAACGCCGCCCAGGCCATGGCCTACATGCAGGCGGTCAACGCATCGTTTGTCGATAACGCTGACGTGCGCAGCCAGTTCTCGGTGTTGTTCAACGACCTGGCCAGTGTCGACGGCGCCGCCCTGTTCCATTGCACCGCCGGCAAGGACCGCACCGGCTGGACCGCCGCCGTGCTGCTGAGCATCGCCGGCGTCGACAGCGCCACCATCATGGCCGACTACCTGGCCACCAACGATTACACCGCAACCCGCGTCGCCGCGACCCTGGCCGCGTTGCCGGCGAGCATGGCGGCGATCTACGAGCCGCTGCTGACCGTGGACGCCAGCTACCTGCAGGCCTCGCTGGATGAAGTAACGGCGCTGTACGGCACCATGGACAACTACCTGAAGGAAGGCCTGGGCCTGTCCCAGGCCACCATCTACGTGCTGCGCGCCAAGATGGTTTACTACAACAGCCTGCCCGGCCAGGCCAGCCTGTTCGGCAACGCCGCCGCAGGCGCCCTGCTGTTGCAGCAATTGCAGAACTCCAGCCTGTCGGGCACCTACACCGCCTACAACTACTACCTGCAATCGGCCATCGACGCCGGCACCCTGGGCATCGTGCCCACCACCGTGGGCGGCCAGGTGCACGCCGACGCGGCCAGCTACCTGCTGCGCCAAAGCGCGCTGATCGACCAGGCCGCCGAACCCTACACCAACGGCATCGACCTCAAGGTGGGCCAGCGCAGCCTGTGGACCACCGGCCTTGCCGGCTACCTGGGCACCGACGGCTCCTCCCATGCGGCCAGCAGCAACGAGCACACCCAGGGCACCATGATCGGCCTGACCCAGCGCTTCAGCGACCAGCTCAGCGCTCACGTCGGCTTCGGCTACAGCAAGGGCACCGTGGGCGGCGCCGGTGGCGAGGTGGACACCGACCTGACCTTCCTCAACGCCGGTGCACGCTTTGCGCCCAACGGCCTTGAGCGAGGCGTGTTCGTAGCCGCCGACGCCAGCGCCGGCTGGGTGGACTACGACAGCAAGCGCCAGCTGGGCGGTGGCCTGGGCAGCGCCCGCGGCGACACCCACGGCAACCTGAGCAGCGCCAGCCTGGCCCTGGGTTACCGCCTGCCCACCACCGGGGTGACCCTGGAACCCAGCCTGGGCGTGCGCGTCAGCCACCTGAACCTGGACGGCTTCAACGAGAAAGACAGCGAGCTGGCCCTGGACGTGGACGGCATGTCGCAAACCCGCCGCAGCGCCTTCACCCACCTGAAAGCCAGCCTGACGCCGATCGCCGTGGCCGGTGGCTGGCAGCTGGTGCCCGGCGCCAGCCTGGATTACGAGCGGGTACTGGGCAACCCGCAGGTCGACAGCAGCGCGCAGATCCTGGGCCTGGACATTGAACAGCGGGCCGCCTACGCCACCCGCGACCAGTTCAGCGGCGCGCTCAACCTGACCGCCAACCTGGGCGCCGTCAGCCTGGGCGCCGAGGCCGGTGCCACCACCGGCGGCGACAGCCAGGGCTTCAGCGGCAGCCTGAAGGCCAGCTACCGCTTCTGACTCAGTGGCGCCCCCGCAGGCCGTTCCTCACAGCCTGCGGGGACACGCCATAGGCGTTCTGGAAGTACTGGCAGAAGCGGCCGACATTGGAAAAACCCAGGCGTTGAGCCACCGTCGTCACCGACTCGGCCTCGCCGGTTTTCAATACCTGATAGGCGCGCTCCAACCGCACCTGACGCTGGTATTCAACAATCGAGGTACCCACAAAGCGGCGGAAGCCCTCCTGCAGGGCGCGCAGGCTGACGTTGCTCAACTGGGCAAGCTCGGTACCGCTGACCAGGCACTGCGGGTGGGACTGGATGTAATCCATGGCCAGCCGCACGTGGCGCGGCGCAATCGACGGGCCTGGGTTGCTCAACTGCTGGCTGTAGTTGTGCGGCCAGCTTTCCAGCACCGCGTCCACCAGCATCTCCTGCAACCGCGTGGGCATCAGCGCGCTGGCGTTCATCAGCGCATCCAGCTCGACACCGGTGGCAAAGCCGATCACCGCCTTGATGCCATCAAAGGCCGGGCGGCTCAGATCGACCCGAGGCTCGAAACGGATCTGTTGCACGATGGGTCTTCCCAGCAACGTTGCCAGTCGCGCGGTGAACAGCCCACGACGAATCGACATGCCGTATTGCCCGTGCCCGTCGACAAAGCGCACCGAACGCACCTGGGTTTTCTCCACGGCCAGCCCGACCTGGGGCAGGCCGACGGTTTCGTCCGCCAGGTTGAAAACGATCCGCCCGGCGGTGGGGATGACAAAGGTGATCTCGTCGTTGAGGTCGGGGATCTGCACGGTGAAATCACCGCGGTAGTGCATGTGGCGAAAACTCACGCCTTCGTAGCGGCCGTAGACGCCGGCGATGCTGATGGGGGTGCCGATGCTGGGGACGTCGGCGTAAAGGTTGCCGAACACCTGGGAGAACAGCCCGCCGAAATCTTCGGCGGCCATGTCGGTGGAGCGGATGACGATTTGCTTGCGGGTGGGGTGCATGGGAGGATTTTTTTATTGTGGGGGGCGGCGGTACGCTAGCAGGGGGATGTGACGGGGGGGGTTACATTTTTGGGGCATGTCTTTGGTTTTTTGGCGCTCTCGAGATCGCGCGCCGCCCGCGCGGCGCTTCGCGGCCGCAGGCGGATGGCCGCCCCGCCGATCCTACCATTTGTTTCGGGCCAATTTTGCCAGTGGCATCTCCTGGGACCGCTTTGTTTATTCGCTGCAAATTTGTGTTGGTGCCACCAAGGCGGTCCCGGGAGATCCGACAGACAAAACTGGCCCGAAACAAACGGTAGGATCGGCGGGGCGGCCATCCGCCCGTGGCCGCGAAGCGCCGCGCGGGCGGCGCTCGATCTCATGACCGCAAAAAAACCCGAGACATGCACCCCGCCCCTACACCGCCCCAGGAAACACATGCACCCCCAAATAATCCACCAACGCCCGCACCTTGGGCGACGGATGCTTGCTACCCGGCCACAACACATGAAAGACATTGCCATCCCCCACCTGCCCACTCAGCACCGGCACCAGGCTCCCATCAGCCAACTGCTCACGAATGGCAAAGTCCGGCAGATAGGCAATCCCCAACCCCCGCACGGCAAAGCACACGCGGGTCTCGATGTTGTTGCAGATCATCGTCACCGGCAGCGCCACCTCGGCCCCCGCCGGTGCGCCCTGTAACACCCAGGCCTCCAGTTTGCCGCTGCTGGGGAAGCGATAGTGCAGGCACTTGTGCCCGCGCAGGTCGGCGGGCACCTGGGGCACGCCGTGCCGGGCCAGGTAATCGGGCGACGCCACCAGCATCAGGCGGAAGGCACCCAGCCGGCGTGCCGATAACCGCGAATCACTGGGCTCGCCGGTGCGGATCACGGCGTCGAAGCCTTCCTCGATCACATCCACCAGGCGGTCGCTGAAATCCAGGTCCAGTTCGATGTCGGGAAAGTCCGCCATGAATTGCCCCAGCACTGGCAGCATCAACGGGCTGACCATGGGCAGGCTCACGCGCAGGCGGCCGCGCGGCGTAGCGCTGGCCTGGGACAGTTCCAGCTGGGCGGCCTCGATTTCGGCCAAGATGCGCCGGCTGCGCTGCAGGAACATCGCGCCCTCGGCGGTCAGGGTGATGCTGCGCGTGCTGCGGTGGAACAGGCGCACGCCCAACTTTTCTTCCAGGCGCACCACGCTCTTGCCCACCGCCGATGCGGAGATCCCCAGCAGCCGCCCCGCTGCTGCGAAGCTGCGGGTTTCGGCCACCTGCACGAATACGTTGAAACCGTTGAGGCTGTCCATTGCGCCCTCCCTCCTGTGCGGCCATTACGGAACCGTCAGTCCGTAGAGCACGGAACACTACCCTACTTTTTCCTTAATCACCGGGTTTCTATGCTGGCGGCCACAGTCATGACAGGAGGTTTGCAATGACCACACCCCTCGATCCACGTCTGCCGGTGCTGTCGCTGCTGGCCTTGGCGATGGCGGGCTTCATCACCATTTTGACCGAGGCGCTGCCGGCCGGTTTGTTGCCGCAGATGGCCCAGGGGCTGGAAGTGCCCGCAGCCTGGGTGGGCCAGACCATCAGTGTCTATGCCCTGGGCTCGCTGCTGGCGGCCATGCCCCTGACGGCGGCTACGCAGGGCATGCGCCGCAGGCCGTTGTTGCTCACTGCCATTGGCGGATTTGCGATTGCCAACACCGTGACGGCGCTGTCGAGCAGCTACCCGCTGATCCTGTGTGCGCGCTTGCTGGCCGGGGTGTCGGCAGGCCTGCTGTGGGCGCTGGTGGCCGGGTATGCTGCGCGCATGGTGCCTGAGCAGCAGAAAGGCCGGGCGATTGCCATTGCCATGGTCGGCACACCGTTGGCCCTGTCGTTGGGCGTGCCGGCGGGCACCTGGCTGGGCACCCTGATGGGCTGGCGCCTGTGTTTCGGCCTGATCAGCGTGCTGGCCTTGGCGCTGATGCTGTGGGTGCGCCTGGCCGTGCCGGACTTTGCCGGGCAGCCTGCCGACAAGCGCCTTGGTACTGGGCAGGTGTTTACCCTGCCGGGCGTGCGGCCGGTGCTGTGGGTGGTGCTGGGGTTCGTGCTGGCGCATAACATTCTGTACACCTACATCGCGCCTTACCTGGCCACGGCGCACATGGCCCAGCGTACCGACCTGGTGCTACTGGTATTCGGCGCCAGCTCGCTGGCGGGTATCTGGGTCACGGGGGTGCTGATTGATCGGCATCTGCGGCGCCTGACGCTGGGCAGTACCGTGCTGTTTGGCCTGGCCGCCCTGCTGGCGGCGACTGCGGCGCAGCAGCCAGCGCTGGTGTACCTCGCCATTGGCTGCTGGGGGTTGGCATTCGGGGGCTCGGCCACGTTGTTTCAGACGGCCTTGGCCAATGCTGCAGGCGATGCCATGGACGTGGCCCAGTCCATGCTGGTGACGGCCTGGAACCTGGCGATTGCGGGGGGTGGGGTAATGGGTGGCTTGTTGCTGGACGGCTTCGGCGCGGCGGCACTGGCGCCGGCCATGCTGGGGCTGCTGGTGGTGACCTTGGGCGTGGCCTGGTCGGCCCGGCAGGCGGGTTTCCCACTGACCGCTACGTAGCCGCTGCCGCCAGGCTGCGCGGGCCCCCTGCCCCGCTGGAGTTCTCCAGAGCTCCCATCGGCCAGCGCAGCCTGGCGGCAGCGGCTACAGACTGGGTCAGCCTTGGGATCTGACTGCGGCCTCGATCGCTGCGATGTCGATCTTACCCATCGTCATCATCGCCTTGAACGCCCGCGCCGCCGCGGCGCGGTCAGGGCTGGTGAACGCTGTCGTCAGTGCGCGCGGGGTGATCTGCCACGACAGCCCCCACTTGTCCTTGCACCAACCGCATTCACTTTCCTGGCCGCCGTTGTCGACAATGGCATGCCACAACCGATCGGTCTCAGCCTGATCATCGGTGGCCACCTGGAACGAAAACGCCTCGCTGTGGGTGAACGCCGGCCCGCCGTTCAAGCCCAGGCACGGGATGCCCATGACGGTGAACTCCACGGTCAGCACATCGCCCTCCTTGCCCGCCGGGTAGTCGCCCGGGGCGCGGTGCACGGCGCCCACGCTGCTGTCGGGGAAGGTCTTGGCGTAGAAGGTGGCGGCGTCGAGCGCGGTGCCGTTGTACCAGAGGCAGAGAGTGTTTTTGCTGATCATGGTTGTTCTCCGGGGGGCGGGAGCGGTTTGATCAGTGTAGTGCGTGGCCCCGGTCAACCGACAACGCCCGCCGTGCGGTCAGGCCAGGCGCTTGTGCCCCGGTGGAAAATCATCGATGCCACCAAATTCGGTGAACCCCAGCCGCTTGTAGAAATCCGGCGCCTGGAAGTCGAAGGTGTCCAGCCAGATGCCCACGCAGCTTTTCTCACGGGCCAGCGCTTCAGCCATTTCCATTTTGGGGTCGCCAGCCATGGCGTTGTTATTTAAAAGCCGGTCATCGCCCTGTAGCCGCTGCCGCCAGGCTGCGCTGGCCGGTGTGAACCCCGGAGATGTTCAGGGAACGATAGGGCCAGCGCAGCCTGGCGGCAGCGGCTACGGGATTAGGTTTGGGGTGGGGTGGCCGTGGTGCTCCACCAGAAAATCCACGAACGCACGCACCCGCGCCGGCATCGCGGCGCCGCCCACGAACACGGCGTGGATGGGCTCGCGATCCCCCGGGTTGTAGTCTTCCAGCAACGGTACCAGCGCGCCGCTGTCCAGGTCCGCCTGCACGCTGAAGGTGCCGATGCGGGTGATGCCCGCGCCCAGCCGGGCCAGTTGCGACAGCACTTCACCGCTGTTGCCTTCCAGGCTGCCGGACACCTTCAAGGCGAAGTCCTGGCCATCGCGGCGGAACGGCCAGTCCAGGTTGGCGCGGCGGAAGTTGAAGCGCAGGCAGTTGTGGGCCAGCAGGTCTTCGGGCTGCTGCGGGGTGCCGTGGCGTGCCAGGTAGCTGGGCGAGGCGACGATGACGCTGGCGGTCTCCCCTACCCTGCGCGCGGTCAGCGGGCTGTCGGCCAGTTCGCCGAAGCGCAGCGCCACGTCGGCCTCGCCGCCAAGAATGTCGACGATTTCATCGCTGAGCATCAGGTCGACCACGATGGCCGGGTAGCGGGCACTGAAGGCCGCCACCAGCGGCACGATGGTCAACCGGCCATGGGCCTGGGAGGCGCTGACCCGCAACCGGCCACGGGGCACGCCCTGGTCGGTGATGGCGTCCTCCACCTCGGCGATGTCGGCAAGGATGCGCCGGGCGCCGCGCAGGTAGGCTTCGCCCTCGGCGGTCAGGGTAATGGCGCGCGTGGTGCGGATCAGCAGGCGGGTGCCGATGCGCGCTTCGGTGCGGGCGATGATGCGGCTGATGGCCGACGGCGTCAGGCCCAGGGCGCGGGCGGCCGCAGACAGGCTGCCTTCCTGCGCCACGCGAACGAACACCGCCATTTCACCGGAGTGACCATTGAGGTCCATTTGTGCTCCCCACGCAAAACTGTTGGTACCGGTAAGGGACTACCGCCTGAAAACAGCGGATTGTAGCATTCGCCTCACAGATGAGGAGTCACCCATGCGTATCAATTCACCCCTTGTAGCCCTTGCCATCGGCGCCTTCGGCATCGGTGTCACCGAGTTCGCCCCCATGGGCATGTTGCCCGGCATCGCCGCCGACCTCGGCGTGTCGATCCCCAGCGCCGGCCTGCTGGTCAGCGCCTACGCCATGGGCGTGCTGATCGGCGCGCCGATCATGACCCTGGCCACCGCGCGCATCCCACGGCGCTATCTGCTGATCGGCCTGATGGCCATTTTCACCCTGGGCAATCTGCTGTCGGCCCTGGCCACCAGTTACCAGACCCTGCTGGTCGCCCGCGTGGTGACCTCGCTCAACCACGGCGCCTTCTTCGGCATCGGTTCCATTGTCGCCGCCAGTGTGGTGGCGCCCGACAAGCGCGCCGGTGCCGTGGCGGCGATGTTCATGGGGCTGACCCTGGCGACGATTGGCGGCGTACCGCTGGCCACCTGGTTCGGTGAAACCTTCGGTTGGCGCACGGCCTTCTGGGGCATCGCCGCCCTGGGCGTGGTGACCATGGTGTCGCTGTGGCTGGCGCTGCCCAACCTGCCGGCGCAGAAAGGCGGCGGCCTGCTGGCCGAGATCAAGGTGTTGGGGCGCAAGCCGGTGCTGGCCGCGCTGGCGCTGACGGTGGTCGGCTCCAGTGCCATGTTCACCGTGTTCACCTACATCGCGCCGATTTTGCGCGACGCCACCCACGCTTCCACCAACTTCATCACTGGCATGCTGATGCTGTTCGGCATCGGCCTGACCATCGGCAACGTCTGGGGCGGCAAGGCGGCGGACCGTTCGGTGGACCGCACGCTGATCCTGTCGCTGGCGACGTTGATCGTGGTGCTGCTGGCCTTCACCGTGCTGATGCAATGGCCGCTGCCTGCCGCCGTGGCGATTTTGATCTGGGGCGCAGCGAGTTTTGCCCTGGTGCCGCCACTGCAAATGCGCGTGATGGAAGCCGCCAAGGACGCACCCAACCTGGCGTCGGCCGTCAACATCGGGGCGTTCAACTTCGGTAACGCCATTGGTGCGGCGCTGGGCGGGGCAGTGATCAACGCGCAGCTGGGCTACCCGGCGATCGCCCTGGCAGGTGCCGCCATGGGCGGTCTGGGGTTGGTGATGGTGCTGATGTTCAGCTGGCGCTCGAAACGCGCCGAAAGGCAGGTGTTCCAGGCAGCGGTGGAGTAACACCGCCAAAACAATGCCCCGGTCGAAACCGGGGCATTGTGCTGTCAGCGGCCGGCAGCCAGGCCCTTGGCCCGTGCGGCGTGCAGCTTCTTGTAGCTCTCGATCAGGCGCAGGTGACGATCAAGGCCTTCCAGCTTCATGCTGGTCGGCGTCAGGCCGTAGAAACGCACGCTGCCCTCGACGCTGCCCAGCACCGCGTCCATGCGCGCGTCACCGAACATGCGGCGGAAATTGACCTCGTAGTCTTCCAGCTGCAACTCGTCGTCCAGTTCCAGCTCCAGCACCACGTTCAGCGCCTGGTAGAACAGCCCGCGTTCCACGGTGTTGTCGTTGAACTGCAGGAAGGTTTCCACCAGTTCCTTGGCTTCGTCGAACTCTTTCAAGGCCACGTGGATCAGCAGCTTGAGTTCCAGGATGGTCAGCTGGCCCCAGGCGGTGTTCTCGTCAAACTCGATGCCGATCAGGGTCTTGATGTCGGTGTAGTCGTCCAGTTCGCTCTCGTGCAGGCGCTCCAGCAGCGCAGCCAGTTGCTCTTCGTCCAGGCTGTGCAGGTTGAGGATGTCTTCGCGGAAGAACAGCGCCTTGTTGGTGTTGTCCCAGATCAGGTCATCTACCGGATAGATTTCCGAGTAATCCGGCACCAGGATGCGGCAAGCGGTGGCACCGATGTGCTCGTAGACCGCCATGTAGACTTCCTTGCCCATGCCTTCGAGGATGCCGAACAGGGTGGCAGCTTCCTCGGCGTTGGAGTTTTCGCCCTGGCCGGAGAAGTCCCATTCCACGAACTCGAAGTCCGACTTGGCGCTGAAGAAGCGCCACGACACCACGCCGCTGGAGTCGATGAAGTGCTCGACGAAGTTGTTCGGCTCGGTCAGCGCGTGGCTTTCGAAGGTCGGTTGCGGCAAGTCGTTCAGGCCTTCGAAGCTGCGGCCTTGCAGCAGTTCGGTGAGGCTGCGCTCCAGGGCCACTTCCAGGCTTGGGTGGGCGCCGAACGAGGCGAACACGCCGCCGGTGCGCGGGTTCATCAGGGTCACGCACATCACCGGGAATTCGCCGCCCAGGGAGGCGTCCTTGACCAGCACCGGGAAGCCCTGGGCTTCCAGGCCCTGGATACCGGCGAGGATGCCTGGGTACTTGGCCAATACCTCTTGCGGCACGTCCGGCAACGCCAGCTCACCTTCCAGGATCTGGCGCTTGACGGCGCGCTCGAAGATTTCCGACAGGCACTGCACCTGGGCTTCGGCCAGGGTGTTGCCGGCGCTCATGCCGTTGCTCAGGTACAGGTTTTCGATCAGGTTGGAGGGGAAGTACACCACTTCACCGTCCGACTGGCGCACGAACGGCAGCGAGCAGATGCCGCGTTCTTCGTTGCCCGAGTTGGTGTCGAACAGGTGCGAACCGCGCAGCTCGCCGTCGGCGTTGTAGAACGCCAAGCAGTACTCGTCGAGGATCTCGGCCGGCAGCTGGTCCTTGCGGCCTGGCTTGAACCAGCGCTCGTCCGGGTAATGCACGAACTCGGCGTTGGCCAGGTCCTGGCCCCAGAACTGGTCGTTGTAGAAGAAGTTGCAGTTGAGGCGCTCGATGAACTCGCCCAGGGCCGAGGCCAGCGCGCCTTCCTTGGTCGAGCCCTTGCCGTTGGTGAAGCACATGGGCGACTGGGCGTCACGGATGTGCAGCGACCAGACGTTGGGCACGATGTTGCGCCACGAGGCGATTTCGATCTTCATGCCCAGGCCGGCGAGGATGCCGGACATGTTGGCGATGGTCTGCTCCAGCGGCAGGTCCTTGCCGGCGATGTAGGTGCTGGACTGATTGTCGGCGTCCAGCATCAACAGCGCCTGGGCGTCGGCGTCCAGGTTCTCGACTTCTTCGATAATGAACTCGGGACCGGTCTGCACCACCTTCTTCACAGTGCAACGGTCGATGGAGCGCAAGATGCCCTGGCGGTCCTTGGCGGATATATCGGCGGGCAACTCCACCTGGATCTTGAAGATCTGGTTATAACGGTTTTCCGGATCGACAATATTGTTCTGCGACAGCCGAATGTTATCCGTAGGGATATTACGGGTTTCGCAGTACAACTTCACAAAGTAAGCCGCGCACAACGCCGACGAAGCCAGGAAATAATCGAACGGCCCGGGCGCCGAGCCATCGCCTTTATAGCGAATGGGCTGATCGGCCACCACCGTGAAGTCGTCGAACTTGGCTTCGAGTCGAAGGTTGTCGAGAAAGTTTACCTTGATTTCCATGCGGAATTACCATAATAGCGAGCAATACAAAATGGCCACCATTATCCGGTTTTTTCCGGGGAAAGTCTTGCTCCGATGCTGCGATCAGGCCCAAACCCCGTGTGCTCGGGGCTCAAGGCCGATGCACGGCGCCTGCGAGGCTGCCGGGCGGCGCGGATTGTCGCTTAGTGTGCGTTGATCAAGGCAAACAGCCCCAGCACTGCCCACAACACCGAGACGTACTGCATCGGCACGTAAAACAGGGTGTGTTTCTTGCGCAGTACAACTTCGGCGCCGGTGTTTTTATCCACCAGTACTTGACCCGGTTGATTGTTCAGGCGATGGCCGATATAGGCGTTGATCGCCGCGCCAACCAACAGTCCAACACCAATGCCCAGGCCATTGGGAAGGCCGGCAAACAATACGGTGCACAGCACTGGAATAAATACAGAAAGAATGCCCCATCCCTGCCACACAAGAAAAAACATAACACGTCCATGGTTAATTGCGAGGCGCGCAATCTAGCAAAGCGGATACCATTGCGCAACAATTAGATACAAGATTGCCATCATCCTGTGGCGTCGCGTCAGTGCACTAAGGAAAGTCAGCATGAGTTCAAGCGATGAGCAAGAGATAAGGTTCGAGCAGCCCATTCCGGTGCTGCGCATGTTCGATGAAACCAAGGCGCGGGAATTTTACCTGGGCTTCCTGGGGTTCGCGGTGGAGTTCGAGCACCGCTTCGAAGCCGACCTGCCGCTGTACCTGGGCATCAGCCGCGGTGGCCTGGTGCTGCATCTGACCGAACACCATGGTGACGCCTGCCCCGGTTCGGCGGTGTTCATCCCCGTGAGCAACATCGAAGCGTTGCGCGATGAACTGGCCGCCAAGCGCTATGGCTATGGGCGACCGGAGATCGTGCAGCAAGGCTGGGGCAAGGAGTTGATGGTGCACGACCCCTTCGGCAACCGCCTGCGGTTCTGCGAGATGTAACCTCTGTAGCCACTGCCGCCAGGCTGCGCTGGCCCTGGGCCTCGCTGGAGATTTCCAGTGTACGTGCGGGCCAGCGCAGCCTGCGGCAACGGCTACGATGCGATGCGATGCGATGTAGGCAATGGCTTACACGCAGTGCCAGCAATCTCCTCTGTTGCTCGCCCGGGCAAAAGCGCAATCTAACTACACAGGTGAAGCGCAGGAAGTGCTTCAGTCACGGAAGACCGGCCAGCACGGATGCGCTCTGACAGGACGTTGGAAGGCCACAAAAGAACCCGCTTCGGCGGGTTTTTTATTGCCCGAACGCTTCCCCCATTGCCGCGACCAGAAAGTCCATCACCCCGCGCAGCAGCGGCGAATGACGCAGGTCCGCATGCACCACCAGCCAGATATCGCGCGCAAACGGCTCGCCGTCGAACGGCAAGCGCTGCAGTGATGGATCGTTATCGCCCATGAACACCGGCAGCCCAGCCACGCCCGCCCCGGCGCGTGCTGCCTGATGCTGGGTGGTGATGTCGGTGACTTCGCAGGCCACGGCCCGCCCCTGGGCCACCGACATCAGCCACTGCTGATGGGGCATGTCGGCCAGGCCGCTTTCATAGGCGATGAACGCCCACTGCTCGGGCTGCCCCACGTACTCATAGTGCGCGCTGGCATATAAGGCAAACGGCATGTTGCCAACCTTGCGCGTCACGCTGTCGGGCTCGGTAGGCCTGAACAGCCGTACGGCGATATCCGCTTCGCGTCGGCCTAGGGAGACGCTGTGGGCCTGGCTTGCAATCGACAGTTGCACCTGCGGATAGGCCTGCCGGAAGCGCTGCAACTGCCCGGCGAGGAAATGGCTGGCCAGCACCGGCGGCGCGCTGACGGTGACACGCCCGGCCATGGGTGATTGCCCGGCACGCGTAATGCGCTCGACCGCAAAGGCACTGGCCTCCATCTGGCTGGCGACCTCGAACACCCGCTGCCCCATTTCCGTCAACTGGCACGCACGGGGCAACCGGTCCACCAGTCGCACTTGCAGCTGCGCCTCCAGCCCCCCCAGGCGGCGGCTGACCGTGGCGTGGTCCACCTTCAAACGCCGCGCGGCGGCGGACAGGCTGCCCGCCTGGGCCACGGCGAGGAAGACGCGCAAGCTTTCCCAGTCAAACATCGGTGCGTTTTCTCCAGCCTGCTGTGCAGATACGCCCATTTTCGCACAGTTCAGTCGTTCGTATGCTGGGCCCTCTTAACTGGAGGCCGCACATGCCCATCACCACCGTTTCCAACGCTCGGCGGGTGCAACTCGCCACCTGTCTGGGCTTTTTTGTCGTGCTGATGGATGTCAGCGTGGTCAACGTGGCCCTGCAGGCCTTGCACGTGGCGTTCGATGCCCAGGTCACCGACCTGCAATGGGTGATCAATGCCTACGGCCTGATGTTCTCGTCGTTGTTGCTGTTGGCCGGCAGCCTTGGCGATCGCCTGGGGGCCAAGCCGGTGTTCATGGCAGGCTTTGGCGTCTTCACCCTGGCGTCTCTGGGCTGTGGCACCGCCGACAGCCTTGAGGCATTGATCGCCTGGCGCCTGGCCCAAGGACTGGGCGCGGCGTTGCTGGTGCCCACTTCGCTGGCGTTGCTGCAACAGGCATTCACGGACAGCAGCGCGCGCCAGCGGGCAGTGGGCTGGTGGGGTGCGGGGGGCGGTATTGCGTTGGCGGCCGGGCCGCTGGTGGGCGGGCTGCTGATTGAAACGCTGGGCTGGCGTAGCCTGTTTTTCATCAACCTGCCCGTGGGCGTGTTGGGCCTGTGGCTGACGGCGCGCCATGCCCCGCGCTCACCTGCCCAGCCACGGCGGTCGCTGGACGTGCCGGGGCAAGTCAGTGGCGCCTTGGCGCTGGCGGCCCTGACGTTTGCCTTGACCCAGGCCAGCCAGTGGGGCTGGCAACACCCGCTGATCCTGGCGGCGGCACTGGCCTTCGTCGCGCTGGGCGGGCTGTTTGTGTGGCTGCAAGGCAACCGCCCCACCGCCATGCTGCCGCCAGGACTGTTCCGCACGGCCGCCGTGGCCAGCGCCACCTGCATCGGGCTGCTGGCCAACCTGGTGTTCTACGGCATGGTGTTTACCTTGAGCCTGTACTTTCAAACGGTCCGCCACCTGAGCGCCGAGGCAACCGGGCTGGCGTTCCTGCCGATGATGGGGGTGCTGATGATCATGAACATCATCGCTGGGCGAGCGCTGGGGCGCATGGGCGCCAGGGCCCTGGTCACTGCGGGGTTGCTGGTGTCGGCCGCCGGTTATGGGCTGATGATACCGGGGCTGTCGGCGCCCTCGCTGATGCCGCTGGTGCTGCCGATGTTGCTGGCGGGCAGCGGCATCGCCCTGACCGTGCCGACCATTACCAGCGCCACCTTGACTGCGGTCGGCGCCAGCCACGCTGGGGTTGCTTCGGGGGTGCTGAATTCGGCGCGGCAGGTGGGCGGGATTGTCGGGGTGGCGGTGTTTGGGTATCTGCTGCGCGAGGGGGTCGTGCTGGGGGTGGAGCGAGCGCTGGGGGTATCGGTGGCAGTGCTGCTGGTGGCGGCGGGTGTGGCGTTCACCGGCCTGCGCCCCCCCCGTAGCCGCTGCCGCAGGCTGCGCTGGCCCTGAGCCTCGCTGAACATCCTCAGGGCTCACACCGGCCAGCGCAGCCTGACGTCAGCGGCTACAGGGCTGTGGCGCCGTCCACCACGCGCAGGCTGTCGCGCCCGCCGCGCTTGGACTGGTACAGCGCGGTGTCGCCCTGTTCGATCAGGGCCGTCAGGCTGCTGGGCGGGTGGTCGAACAGGGTGGCGCCGATGCTCAGGGTCACGGCGGCCGGGGTGTCGAAGGTGCGCTGGGCCAGTTGATGGAACTGCCCGCGCAGCTCATCACCCAGTGCGACAATCTGCTCACGGGAGGTGCCGCTGAGCAGCATCACAAACTCGTCACCGCCCAGCCTCGCGGCCAGCGCCCCTTCGGGCAGGACGGTACGGATCATCTCGCTGAGGGTCACCAGCAAGCGGTCGCCTGCGGTGTGACCGTACAAATCGTTGACCAGCTTGAAGTTGTCGATATCGATCAACAGCAAGGCCCCGGGCCGGCTCGCCGACACATGCTCCAGCAGACGCGGCGCCCGCACTTCCAGGGCGCGCCGGTTGTACAGCGCCGTCAGCGGGTCACGCGCCGCCAGGCGAGCAATGCGTTTCTCGCGGCGGTAGCGCTCGCTGCCGGTCATCGACAGGGCGATCAGCATGATCGCCATGGCCCCTTCCACCAGCGAGATCTGAATGATTTCACCGCGAAAGGCCGCCAGATCGATCAGCGCGCCCGGCATCAGCGTGGACGCCACCTTGGCAAAATAGAACAGCCCGTGCACCAGCAGCACATAGCGCAGCTGCACCGCGCCCACGCTCCAGGACTTGCCGTGGGGCCGCAGCAGAAAGCTAGCGCGCAGGGTGATGACGCCGATCATGCTCGACTGCACCGCCATCATGATTTTGGACCACAGCGGGTCGGTGGGCAGTGCCAGCATGGCCAGCCATATGGCGATCACCAGGTACCAGGCCTTGGACAGCCGCGTCTCGGTGAACCGCGCCACCCCCAGCAAAAACAGCCAGTGTGCCGAAATCAGCAAGCCATTGGCAACCCAGATGCCCACCAGCAGCAGGCCACTGCCGCGCAACAGGGCCAGTACGCAGCCCACGGTAATGATGGCGAAACCGCCACTGAAACACAGCAACGAGGATTCGCGAACGCTGGCCCATTCGATGGCGAAGTACAACGAGGCGGCCGCGGCGAGCGCCACGGATAAGGTCAGCAGAGTGACGGGGTCAAGCGACATGGTGAAGAAGGGCCTGCATGAAGGGCGGTCAAAGAATGGAGTGTAAACGCTTGGTGAGTTTTTTCGCAGATCTGGCGCAATCTTGGCGACGGTAAACCGACGGCTGCCCGTCCAGCCCTGCGATATCAGCCCGTAGCCGCTGCCGCCAGGCTGCGCTGGCCCTCGTCAGCACGCAACAAATCCATCCATGGCACTTAGCCATCATCGCATCAGATAGCCCTTCCGATAAAGGCCGCGCTGTAGAAAAAGCGCCGGCCAGTGAATTATTTCGTTTCCCTTTGTATCTGATGCCATAGAGCAGGTGCCACTACCACGACAGCACGCTGCGATCCCCCATCAGGTACAGAGTAACGTACATGAAATTACGCAAGAAAAAGGTCAACCCCATTGGCCTGGACGACATCACCATTGTCGACGACGCCAAAATGCGCAAGGCCATCACCGCTGCGGCCCTGGGCAATGCCATGGAATGGTTCGACTTCGGTGTATACGGCTTCGTGGCCTATGTACTGGGCAAGGTGTTTTTCCCGGACGCCAACCCCAGCGTGCAGATGATCGCAGCGTTGGCGACCTTCTCGGTGCCCTTCCTGATTCGTCCACTGGGGGGCCTGTTCTTCGGCGCCCTGGGTGACCGTTACGGTCGACAGAAAGTACTGGCGGCGACCATCGTGATCATGTCCCTGAGCACCTTTGCCATCGGCCTGATCCCCTCCTACGCCACCATCGGCATCTGGGCGCCGATCCTGTTGCTGCTGGCCAAGATGGCCCAAGGCTTTTCGGTGGGCGGTGAGTACACCGGCGCCTCGATCTTCGTCGCCGAGTATGCCCCTGACCGCAAGCGCGGCTTCCTGGGCAGTTGGCTGGATTTTGGCTCCATTGCCGGTTTTGTACTGGGCGCAGGCCTGGTGGTGTTGATTTCCAACACCCTGGGCGACGCCCGCTTCGAGGCCTGGGGCTGGCGCCTGCCGTTTTTCCTGGCGCTGCCGCTGGGCATGCTGGGGCTGTACCTGCGCCATGCGCTGGAAGAAACCCCGGCCTTCCAGCAACACGTGGAAAAGCTGGAACAAGGTGACCGCGAAGGCTTGGCCGGCGGGCCCAAGGTATCGTTCAAGGAAGTGGCCACCAAGCACTGGCGCAGCCTGATCACCTGCGTGGGCGTGGTCGTGGCGACCAACGTTACGTACTACATGCTGCTCACGTACATGCCCAGCTACCTGTCGCACAACCTGCACTACAGCGAAAACCGTGGTGTGCTGATCATTATCGCGATCATGGTCGGGATGCTGTTCGTGCAGCCGATCATCGGTTTTGTCAGTGACAAGGTCGGCCGCCGCCCCTTTATCATCTGCGGCAGCGTTGGCCTGTTCTGCCTGGCCATACCGGCGTTCATGCTGATCACCAGCGGCTCCACCGGGCTGATTTTCGCCGGTTTGCTGATACTGGCGGTGCTGCTCAACTTCTTCATCGGCGTGATGGCCTCGACCCTGCCGGCGATGTTCCCCACCCACATTCGCTACAGCGCGCTGGCCAGTGCCTTCAACATTTCCGTGCTGGTCGCCGGCCTGACCCCGACACTGGCCGCCTGGCTGGTGGAAACCACCGATAACCTGTACATGCCGGCGTATTACTTGATGGTGGTGGCTGCCATTGGCCTGGCCACGGGCCTGTCGATGAAAGAAACCGCCAACAAACCGCTACGCGGCGCAGCGCCTGCGGCCTCCGACCTTCAAGAGGCCAAGGAGCTGCTGCAGGAGCATCACGACAACATCGAGCAGAAGATCGAGGACATTGATACGCAGATTGCCGAGTTGCAGGCCAAGCGCGAGCTGCTGGTGCAGCAGCATCCGCGTATCAACTGACCTGCGTAGCCGCTGCCGCCAGGCTGCGCTGGCCGGTGTGAACCCTGAAGATTTCCAGTAGGGCACAGGGCCAGCGCAGCCTGCGGCAGCGGCTACAGGGCATCATCCAGCGGCACCCGGTAGCCGGTGGCCAGGCGGTTGGTCTCGCTGGCCATGCCCACCACCGCCTGCAACTCGCCGAACATCTCATCCGTCATGCCCGCCTTGCGCGCCGCCGCCGTGTGCGAGGCGATGCAATACGGGCAGTTGTTGGTGACGCTGACCGCCACGTAGATCAGCTCTTTGGTCAACGCATCCAGCGCGCCCGGCGCCATCACCTGCTTGAGGCTCTGCCACGTACGCTCCAGAGTGTCGGGGTGCGCCGCCAGGCATTTCCAGAAGTTGTTGACCTGATCGACCTGGCGCGTGCGCATGATGTCGTCGTACACGGCGCGCACGCGCGGATTGGCATGTTCATATTCGATGAAGTGCTTGGACGTCATGTTCTTCTACCTTTTAAGGTGCGCCTGCCAGGCCGGCATTCAACGCTACCAAGGAGAAGACACGATGTCACCACGCACGCTGGCGTTCGCCGCGATCGCCCTGCTGCCCCTGCTGACCACCACCGCGCAGGCCGATCAGCCGCCGCTGTGGAAAGTCTACGACGGGCTCAAGCAGCACACCTGGGTCGACCTCACCCACGGCTACGACGAGCAGATTCCCCACTGGAAAGGCTTTCAGCCCGCCGAACGCAAAACCCTGTACACCATCGCCAAGGACGGTTTCCAGGTCGATCTCTACACCCACGTGGGCCAGTGGGGCACCCACGTCGACCCGCCGGTGCATTTCCATGAAGGGCTGCGCACCATCGCCCAGATCGACGTGAAGGAGCTGCTGCTGCCTCTGGTGGTGCTGGACATTCACCAGCAAGTGCTGAAAAACCCGGACTACACCATCACCCTCGCCGACGTGAAAGCCTGGGAAAAACGCCACGGCGCCATACCCGCCGGCGCCTTCGTGGCACTTAGGACCGACTGGTCCAAACGCTGGCCCAGCCAGGACAAGATCCAGAACCTGGACGCCAAGGGCGTGGCCCACTACCCCGGCTGGAGCAAGGAGGTGCTGGTCTACCTCTACGAAACCCGCAAGATAACCGCCTCGGGCCACGAAACCACCGACACCGACCCGGGGTTGGCGACCAGCAAGGATGACTACTCGCTGGAGTCTTACGTGCTGGGCACCAACCATTACCAGATCGAGCTGCTGAACAACCTCAACCAGGTGCCGGAAGCGGGCGCGCTGGCCGTCATCAGCTTTCCCAAGATAGAAAAAGGCACCGGCTTCCCGGCGCGGGTGTTCGCCATCCTGCCGTGACCTGTAGCCGCTGCCGAAGGCTGCGCTGGCCGGCGTGAACCCTTTAGATTCTCAGCGGGGCACAGGGCCAGCGCAGCCTGCGGCAGCGGCTACGGGATTCGCCGCCGCACGGCCTAACCCAGCAGTTGGGTGATCCACTCAACCTGCTGGCTGACCTGCCGGCGCTTCTGTTCGGGGATGGCCTGGGCCAGCGTCCGTTGCCTGAGCCGCAGCATGCGCTGCCATTTGGCAATGAATGCGGGGCTGCGGGCCTGCATCAGCAGCGGGCCGAAATACAGTTCCTGCTCGCTGTAGGCGACCGCCCCGCTGCGCTCGGCGACGATGATTTCGTAGTCGAAACGATTTTCGTGCAGCACGTCTTCAAACAGGATCTGATAGCCGTGATCCACAAGCCACTGGCGCAAGGGTTGCTCGCCGCCATTGGGCTGCAGGATCAGCCGCTCATGGCCAGCCAGGTGCGCCTGGCCGCTGTCGAGGATGTCGCGGATGGTCTCGCCGCCCATGCCGCACAGGCTAACGGCAGTAATGTCGTCACTGGGCTCGATGGCGGCCAGGCCGTCAGCCAGGCGCACGGTAATCCAGGGCTGCAGCTCATTGTCGCGCACCGTGCGCTCGGCGGCGCGGAACGGCGTCAATGCCACCTCCCCTGCCACGGCGGCGGCAATGGCGCCGCGGCGCATCAAGGCCACAGGCAGGTAGGCGTGGTCCGAGCCAATGTCGGCCAGGCGGGCCCCGGCGGGTACCTGCGCGGCGACATGCGCCAGGCGTCGGGATAAAGTGTGCTGGTTCAACGGCAGGCTCTGCATGACACGAATCGGGGCGCGATTCTGGCGGGCAAGGGACGCAAACTCAACCCCAAGCGTGTAGCCGCTGCCCACAGGCTGCGCTGGCCGGTGTGAGCCCCGAAGATTTTCAGTGAAGCACAGGGCCAGCGCAGCCTCGCGGCAGCGGCTACGTGCCTGCGCAGGAGGATGCGCTACCATGGGCTTTTTTGATCTGGCGCGGGCTATGGATCTCAAACAACTGGAATGCTTTGTGCGCGTCGCCGAGTTCGGCAGTTTTACCCGGGCGGCAGCGGTGCTCAACCTCTCGCAATCGGCCGTGAGCCGCCAGGTGCGGCAACTGGAGGTCGAGCTCGAAGAGCATCTGCTGCTGCGTAATGGCCGCAGCGTGCAACTGACCGCATCAGGCCAACGCCTGCTGAATCACGGGCAAGGCATTCTGCGCCAGGTGCAGGTGGCTCGCGAAGAGCTGCGCGAGCAGCGTGGCAACCTGGCCGGCAAAGTGGTGATCGGCCTGCCGCCCAGTATCTCGCGCCGCCATACCGTGGCCTTGGTGTCGGCGTTCCGCGAGCGGTTTCCCGGTTGCACCCTGGGCATCAAGGAAGGCCTGAGCCACTCCATGCGTGAATGGCTGTTGCTGGGGCGCATGGATTTCGCCCTGCTGTTCAACCCGGGGCAAAGCGGCCAACTGCACTACAAGCATGTGCACGCAGAGCCCTTGATGCTGATCGGCAGCGCGCAAGCAGCGCTGCCCGAACAGGTGCGCATGCAGGACCTGGCCACCTACTCCCTGATCACGCCCAGCGAGCCGCACTCCATCCGCCGCCTGATCGAATCCGAGGCCAGCCGCCATGGCTTGACCCTGGATGTGTGCCTGGAGATCGACAGTATCCCGTCCCTGCTGGAACTGGTGCGGCTGGGCATGGGCCATGGTGTGCTGTTCAGGTCCGCCCTGACCCAGGGTGACGATTCACTGGAGGGCCTGAAGGCCGCCCAAATAGTCGACCCAACCATCCAGACCCACCTGTACGTGGCCACCGCCGAACAGCGCCCGCTGTCGCGGCTGGCCGAGCAGGCGCTGCTATTGGTCAACGAAATCTGCATCCCAACCGGGTAACCATGCAAAAACCGCATAGCAGCTAGAAAGGCAGCCCTGTTGTTGCCCGCAGGTGACGGCGCGACCATCACCTCACAACAACACCTGCAAAGGATACGCGATGAAAAGCTGTCTGCCCCCCGACGCCCAACCCACCCGCCCCCGCCAGTCGCTGCCCCAGGGCGCCTGGGATGCCCACTGCCACGTCTTCGGGCCTGGTGCACAATTCCCTTATGCGGCTGATCGCAGCTACACCCCGCCCGATGCCCCGTACGAACAGCTACGCACGCTGCATGACTACCTGGGCCTGAGCCGTGGCGTCATCGTCCAGGCCAGCTGCCACGGCAGCGACAACCGCGCCATGCTGGATGCCATTGTGCGCGGCGAGGGGCGCTACCGCGGCGTGGCGATCGTCGACGGCAGCGAGTCCGACCAGCAGTTGCAGGCCCTGGATGACGGCGGCGTGCGCGGGGTGCGTTTCAACTTCGTCGCCCACTTGGGCGGCGCCCCGGACCTTGAGGTGTTCGACCAGACCATCGACCGCCTGGCCGACCTGGGCTGGCATGTGGTGCTGCACCTGGACGCCCAGGACATCGTCACGTACGCCGATCGCCTGGCGCGTATCCCGGTGCCTTTCGTGATCGACCACATGGGCCGTGTGAAAGCCGGCGACGGACTGGCACAACCAGCGTTCCAGGCCCTGCTGGGCCTGATGGAAAACCCACTGGCCTGGGTCAAGGTGTGTGGCCCGGAGCGCGTATCGGCCGGGCGCAAACCCTTCGAGGATGCCATCCCCTTCGCCGAACGCCTGATTCAGGCCGCGCCGGATCGGGTGCTGTGGGGCACTGACTGGCCGCACCCCAACATCAGCCAGGACATGCCCAACGACGGCGGGCTCGTGGACTTGATGTGCGCGTTCTGTTCCGATCCCCACTTGCGGCAAAAACTGCTGGTGGACAACCCGCTCACACTCTACGGGCGTTGACCCGCCAGCCGCGCGCACTGCCTCCAACAATAAGACAATCGAAGAGTCCAGCCATGAATCCCCTGCAAGCCTCCCGCCACGCCGATGCGACGCCTCCCGCCACCCAGGTCAGGCAGCCGTTCTACAAAGCCATGTATGTGCAGGTGCTGATCGGCATCCTGGCCGGCGTCATCGTCGGCCACCTGTGGCCCACTTTTGCTGCCGACCTGAAGCCGTTGGGCGACGCGTTCATCAAATTGATCAAGATGATCATCGGCCCGGTGGTGTTCTGCACGGTGGTGACCGGCATTGCCGGCATGCGCGACTTGAAGAAGGTGGGCCGGGTGGGCGGCAAGGCGCTGCTGTATTTCGAGGTAATCTCCAGCCTGTCCCTGCTGATCGGGCTGGTGGGCGGCCACCTGCTCAACGCCGGCGGCGGCTTCAATATCGACGTCAACACCCTGGACGCCTCGGCGGTGACCGGCTACGCGGAAAAGGCCCAGCACCTGCACATGGTCGAGTTCTTGATGGGCATCATTCCCAGCACCTTCGTGCAGGCGTTCGCCGAGGGCAATGTGCTGTGCATCCTGCTGGTGTCGGTGCTGTTCGGCTGCGCGCTGTCTTCGATGGGCGACAAGGGCAAGCCGGTGTTCGACCTGATCGAGGGACTGTCGGGGGTGTTTTTTCGCATCGTGCACATCATTGCCAAGCTGTCGGCACTCGGCGCGTTCGGGGCAATTGCCTTCACCGTGGGCACCTACGGCGTGGGCTCGCTGCTGCCGTTGATGAAGCTGGTGGCCAGTTTCTACCTGCTGTGCGCCCTGTTTGTCATTGTGGTGCTGGGGGCGGTCGCTCGGGTGTGCGGTTTCAGCATTCTGCGCCTGATGGCCTACATCAAGGAGGAATTGCTGGTGGTGCTGGGCACCAGTTCATCGGAAGTGGTACTGCCGCAAATGATGGAAAAACTGCAGCGCCTGGGCTGTTCCAAACCGGTGGTGGGCCTGGTGATTCCGACCGGCTATTCGTTCAACCTGGACGGCACCAACATCTACCTGACCATGGCGGTGCTGTTTATCGCCCAGGCGCTGAACATCGATTTGAGCCTATCACAGCAATTGACCTTGATCGTCGTCGCCATGATGACCTCCAAGGGCGCCAGCGGTGTGTCGGGTGCCGCCTTCGTCATGCTGACCAGCACACTGATGGTGGTGCCACTGGTACCTGTGGCGGGCATGGTGCTGATTCTGGGTATCCACCGCTTCATGGGCACCGGCCTTGCCATTACCAACCTGATCGGCAATGCCGTTGCAACCCTGGTGGTATCGGCCTGGGAAAAGGAACTGGATCGCGAAGTGCTGGCACAACAGTTGACCCCTCAGCCCTGACGCAGTCCACTGCAAGTTGCAGAAAGGATTAAGTGCCTCTTATATATATTGACTATCGGCAACCCACACCCCCGTCAACCGCGCAGTTGGCGGGGATGTGGTTTTTTTGACTGCCAATAAAATCAATAACCTACAGACAACCTACAACCGCGTATCGAAAAACTGACAAACCCTTGACCAAAGCAGTTGACAGTGGGAATCGTATAGACGATACCTATGTACGGCACCGCACGACTGTGGCTCATTGATTAAGTTCAAACAGTAATACTTAATTGATCCGCACTCGGTCAGTAGAGTACCCAGGACTCTGTCTTTGCAGTACGTATGCCCTTCATTCAAAAGGGCCTTGGAAATTGATAGGTCGACTCATGTGCAACTTCACTTATTGTTTTTCAGAATGCCGAGTAGCTGAACCATGACCTCGACCACTGCCGCACCTGTCATTTGCCCCAATACCCCGCTGTTAAGCATCGTTTGCCCCACCTTCAACCACGAAGATTTTCTGGCCCAGGCGCTGGACGGTTTTATCGCGCAGCGCACCACCTTCCCGTTCGAAGTACTGGTCAATGATGACGCCTCTACCGACGGCACTGCGCAGATCCTGGCCCGGTATGCACAACGTTATCCCGGCATTATCCGGCCGTTCTACCACTCGGTGAATCAATACCAGCAAGGCAAGGAATGTACGCCCGGCCTGTTCAAGGAGGCGCGTGGGCGCTATGTCGCTTACTGCGAGGGCGATGATTATTGGACCGATCCGCACAAACTGCAGATTCAGGTAGATTTCCTCGAAAGCCATCCCGATTACGTCATGACCTACCACGACGCCATGGCCTTCGACATCCATGGCGAACGAGGCATCCAGTTGCAGGGCAAACTACGCCGCGATGCCAGCGCGCTGGAGCTGCAAAAAGGCCGGCAGTTGTCGACCCTGACCGTGTGCTTCCGCAATGTCTTCCACGAACTGCCACCGGAATTGGTGGGCGCCCCCTTGGGCGACATGTGCTGGTGGTCGCTGCTGGGCGCCCATGGCAAGGGCAAATTCCTGGGGCAGATCAAACCGGCAAAATACCGCGTGCACCCCGGCGGTATTTTTTCCATGCGCTCGAAAAAACGCAAATTGCACATGAGCCTGCACACCTGCTCGGCGCTGGCCAACTATTACCACCGGCTGGGTAACCAGGCGCTGTACGAGTATTTTCTGGTGCAGGTATTTGCCTTGTCGCTGGCGGCCATTTCACCGTTGCAAAAGTTGCAGGCGCTGATGCTGGTGGCCCGCAATGTCAGCGTCAACCTGTTCAAACGCTTGATACCCACTGCCACCTGAACCCCAATGGTCGTCATGACGATTGCTCATGACCTGGAAGTAGACCAACCCATAAAAAACGGAGGAGCGATAATGTCAACCATTGCGATGATGCAACCTTACTTGTTCCCCTACCTCGGCTATTTCCAGTTGATTGCCGCCACCGATATTTTCGTGCTGGGCGACGATTTGCAATACATCAAGTCGGGCTGGGTTAACCGCAACAATATCCTCTTCAACAACGAAGCCAAACTGCTGACCTTCCCGATGAAAAAGGATCGGTTCGAGCTGGCAATCAATCAGCGCCAGTTGAGCGACAACTTCGCCGATGAGGCGCAGCGGCTGATCAATCTGATCGCGTCGAGCTACACCAAGGCGCCCTGCTTTCGCCAGGCCATGCCGGTGATCGAGTCCTTGATTCGCTGCCCGGAACGAAACCTGGCCGTGTATATCGAACATTCGATTCGCCAGCTCTGCGCCTACCTGCACATCACGACGCCGATATACCGTGCCTCGGACCTGAAGATCATCGCCCTCGACAAACAAGACCGCGTGGTACAGACCGCCCGGGAGTTGGGTGCATCGCTTTACATCAACCCCATTGGCGGCGCGGCGCTGTATGAACATGGATATTTTGCCCGGCATGGCCTGGGGTTGAAATTCTTCAAGATGGATGAGGTTGGCTATCGCCAGTACCGGACGCCGTTCGTGGGTAACCTTTCCATTATCGACGTGATGATGTTCAACACGGTCGACGAGATCCGTGCGCTGCTGCCGCGTTATTCGTTGCTGGACGGTGATACGCCCGACAGGCCGGCGCCGGTTGCCGACCTGCGAACCCCAGCCGACGCTGAAATGATGTAGCCACTGCCGCCAGGCTGCGCTGGCCCTGTGTCTGGCCCAAGATTTCCAGGGTTCACACTGGCCAGCGCAGCCTGGCGGCAGCGGCTACGGGCGGGGGTTAGAGGCCCAGGTCGCTGAGGCCGGGGTGATCGTCCGGGCGGCGGCCCAGCGGCCAGTGGTATTTGCGCTCTGCCTCGGCGATCGGCAGGTCGTTGATGCAGGCGAAGCGCCGTTGCATCAGCCCGTTGGCAGCGAACTCCCAGTTTTCGTTGCCGTAGGAGCGAAACCAGTTGCCCGAGTCGTCATGCCATTCATAGGCATAGCGCACGGCGATGCGGTTGTCGGTGAAGGCCCATAGCTCCTTGATCAGGCGGTAGTCCAATTCCTTGCGCCATTTGCGCTCAAGAAACGCCTGGGCCTGGGCGCGGCCCTCGATGAATTCGCTGCGATTGCGCCAATAGGTGTCCTCGGTATAGGCCAGGGCCACCTTGGCCGCGTCGCGCGAGTTCCAACCGTCCTCGGCGCCGCGGACTTTCTGGATGGCGGTTTCCAGGGTGAAGGGGGGCAGCGGTGGGCGTTGTGCTTCACTCATGTCAGCTTCCTCGCAACGATTGAGAGGGCAATGATGCGCAGCCGTGATCAGCTGCGCAACCCGTCGATCGCGTCGCCTGCATCGCGGCCAAGGCCGGCTCCTACCCCAACCGTGTAAGAGCCGACTTTGGTCGCGATGCAGACACCGCAGTTTCGATCAACCCAAGCGCTTGAGCAGCGCCCGGGCCACCCCTTCGGAACTGCCCGGGTTCTGGCCGGTAATCAGCAGCCCATCCTCGATGACGAACGACTGCCAGTCCGGCCCTTTTTCATACAACGCCCCCAGGGCCTTGAACTCATCCTCGACCAGGAACGGCACCACGTCGGTCAGGCCAACGCCCTCCTCTTCCGAGTTGGTAAAGCCGCTGACCCGACGGCCCTTGACCAGCGGCTGGCCATTGGCGGCCTTGACGTGACGCAGCACGCCGGGGGCATGGCACACAAAGGAGATCGGCTTGCCGGCGCGCTCGAACGCTTCGATCAAGGCGATGGACACGGGCGATTCCGCCAGATCCCACAGCGGGCCATGGCCGCCGGGGTAAAACACACCGTCAAAGTCTGCGGCGTGGACGCTGTCCAGTTTTACCGTATTGGCCAGCGCCTGCTGGGCAGCCGGGTCGGCCTTGAAGCGCTGGGTGAGCGAAGTCTGAGAGTCCGGCTCGTCGCTTTTGGGGTCCAATGGCGGCTGCCCACCGGCTGGCGAGGCCAGCACGATCCGGGCGCCGGCGTCCTTGAAGGCGTAATACGGCGCGGCAAACTCTTCCAGCCAGAAGCCGGTCTTGCGGCCGGTGTTACCCAATTGATCGTGTGAGGTCAGAACCATCAGGATGTTCATTGCCGTTTCCTCGTAATGTGGGTGGTGAACACTGTAGCCGCTGCCGCCAGGCTGCGCTGGCCCGTGTAAACCCTCAGGATCTTCAGTGGCGCGCGGGGCCAGCGCAGCCTGGCGGCAGCGGCTACATTATCTGCGCGCCTCCAGAATCAGGTTGAACGGCGTTTGCGTTGCGCGCCGGAAGCTGCGGAACCCGGCCGCCTCGAACACCTCGCGCAACCGCGCTTCCCCCGCCTGCGCTCCTAACCCCAGCCCCACTTCCTGGGACAGCGAATTGGGTGTGCAGATGAACGTGGAAGCCGCATAGAACAGCCGTCCCACCGGGTTGATGTTCTCGTCGAGGGTGTCGTTGGCAAAGGGCTCTACCAACAATACGGTGCCGTCTGGCTTGAGCGCCTGATAGGCATGCTGCGCAGCGCCCACCGGATCGCCCATGTCGTGCAGGCAATCGAAATAACAGATCAGGTCGTAATCAGTGCCGGGAAAATCCTTGGCCGTCGCCTGGGCGAAATGAGCGCGATCATCGACGCCACCTTCCTGGGCACGCTGCGTTGCCGTGGCGATGGATGGCGCGTGATAGTCGAAGCCCGTGAAGCGCGACGCCGGGAAGGCTTGGGCCATCACCACGGTTGAGGCGCCGTGGCCGCAGCCGATGTCGGCAACATGGGCACCTGCGGTTAGCTTGTCCACCACCCCTTCAAGCGCCGGCAGCCATTGGGCCACCAGAAAGCTTTTGTAGCCGGGCCGGAAAAATCGCTCGGTACCGCTGAACATGCAGGGGTGGTGATCGCCCCACGCAAGGCCGCCGTCGCCGCGCATGGCGGCCACCAGCTTGTCCTTGTCGTGGAACATCGACGCCACCACCATCATGCCGCCGGCCACGTACACCGGTGAATCCTCGATGGCCAGCGCCAGCGCCTGCTCCTCGGGCAGCACGAAGTGGCCGTTGTGATGCTCCATGTAGCCGGACGCCACGTGGGCATTGAGCCACTCGCGGATAAGCCGCGGGTGGCAGCCGGTCTGGGCGGCGAGTGTCTGTGGGGTGACCGGACGGCTGTCGGCCATGGCCTTGTACAGGCCCAGCTCGTCGCCCAGTATCACATTGGCGAGCATGGCGGCGGCGCCCATGTCAGACACCAGCTTGCCCATGAAGTCGTTGAGTTTTGCCTCGTCCATTACGCACCCTCCTGTGAGAAGGCCAACGTCGGGATGGCGTGGGGACATTAAGTCTAGACCCGATTGGGTGTAGCCGCTGCCGCCAGGCTGCGCTGGCCGGTGTCAACCCTGCAGATCTCCAGTGAGACGCAGGGCCAGCGCAGCCTGCGGCAGCGGCTACGGTAACATCTGTCATGATTGAGTTGCGGCACCCTCCCCCCCACTGCCTCCCCTGACGGGATCAAGGAGCTCGGATGCTCATCGTTTTCAGCGGCCTGCCCGGCACCGGCAAAACCACCGTGGCCAAAGCCCTGGCTAGCCAGCTGGCCGCCACCTACCTGCGCATCGACAGCATCGAGCAGGCCTTGCGCACCGCCACCGGCGGCAGTGCCGATATAGGCCCCAGCGGCTATTTCGTCGCCAACCAGCTGGCTGCAGACAACCTGGACTGCGGGCGCACGGTGGTGGTCGACTGCGTCAACCCCGTGGCCGAAAGCCGCCACGCCTGGGCGCAGGTTGCTGCACGCAGCGGGGTCGATCTGCTGAACGTCGAGGTGATCTGTTCGGACGCGCAGGTGCATCGGCAGCGCGTCGAGGCCCGGAGCAGCGACATTCCAGGTTTGGTTGCTCCGACCTGGGCGTCGGTGCTGGTGCATGAATATGAACCGTGGGACTCGCCCCCGCTGACCCTGGACACTGCGCAATTATCGCCCGAGAAAGCGGTGGGGCTCGTTCGGCAGGCGCATGAGCAGGCAGAACAGCGGCGCAGGCAAAAAGTGCTGGACGACGCTGCGCGCTGAGGCATCATGCCCGGCCTCATTGATAACACGGACGCTTGTCATGCCACGCCTTGCCACCCCTCTACGCTACTACCAGGCCCTCAGCGCCCTGACCCTGTGCGTGATACTCGCCGACCTGGCCGTCATTCTGTTCTGGGGGCTGAGACCGACCGACGTCAGCGGCACCCTGTTTGGCGGCAGTTACAACCAGATGATGTACTTGATGGCCTGGGCGGCCCTGCTGGGTGGCCTGCTGGTGTGCAGCCTGATTCGCCTGCCCGGCCACTGGGTGGGCTGGGGCGCGGCGGGCGTGCTGCAGACGGGTATCGGCCTTGGGTGGCTGATAGCCTATCCGGCATCGGACAACCCGGCCGCTGACAACCGGATTTTCGTGCCGACGCAGGACGACATCACGCACGCGGTGATGCTCGGCATGGGCATGATCGCGTTGGCAGCATGGCGGTCCCGCGTGCCTCGCAAGGCGATCAATCGTGCCGCGATCGGCCCCAAATCGCTGATGGCCCTGGCGCTGGTCCTCGTCTACGCGGCCGTGCCGATGCGTGCGTGGCTGAGCAAACCGATCCCCTACTGCAGCTTTGATAAGGAAGGGAATCAGTTGAGCATCTGCTTGGGGGATGAGCCCAGAAATATTCTCTAGGGTCTGTATGAAATGTATTCCAGCGAAGGCCAGGCAAGGCGAAAACAGGCGAGGAAGCGGAGTTTACGGGTTGTAAATGAGCATTCCGAGCCTGTTTTCAACGCAGCATGGGCGAGCTGGGATGCATTTCGTACAGAGCCTAGCCAATGCTGTTTCATTCAGGTCGATGGCACACACAACAAAGCTTGTTGCCGTCCAGGTCCCTGATGTAGGTGCCGTAATAATCGGGTGAATAATGAGCTCGGATATCCGGCGCGCCCTCATCGGCCGCCCCTAGCGCCATGGCCGCGGCATAGAACAGATCGACCTGCTCGCGGGTGGTCGCCTGGAACGCCACCGTGGTGCCGTTGCCCACTGTGGCGGGCTCGCCGTTGAGCGGGCTGTACAGGCAGAACACGGTGTCGGAGGGGGCGGTGCCCTTGCCGAACAGAACGCGCTCGGGGTTGAACCGATGCGCTATCAGCGTGATGCCCAGCGGCTTCAATACCTGCTCATAAAAAGACAATGCCCGGGGCACGTCGTTGGTGCCGAGGGTGATGTGACTGAACATGGCGGCTCCTTGATTCAAATAGCCAATGTAGCCCATGTTGTAGCCGCTGCCGCAGGCTGCGCTGAGCCTGTGCCCCGCTGAGGATCTCCAGCGTAAACAGAGGCCAGCGCAGCCTGGCGGCAGCGGCTACGGTGCCAACGCAATACATCCCCCCACTGTGGGACCGGGCGTAGCTCGGGAAGGGTTCACCAATAGTCCTGCGTCGTTCCCTTCCCGAGCTTCGCCCGGTCCCACAGGCCATTGCAGGCAACATCTGTAGCCGCTGCCGGAGGCTGCGCTGGGCCTGTGCCCCGCTGGAGATCTCCGGTGTAAACAGAGGCCAGCGCAGCCTGGCGGCAGCGGCTACAACGCCAACGCAATACATCCCCCCACTGTGGGACCGGGCCATTGCAGGCGACATCTGTAGCCGCTGCCGCAGGCTGCGCTGGCCCTAAGCTCCGCTGGAGATCTCCAGTGTAAACAGAGGCCAGCGCAGCCTGGCGGCAGCGGCTACGGTGCCAACGCAGCGCATCCCCCACTGTGGGACCGGGCCATTGCAGACGACATCTGTAGCCGCTGCCGCAGGCTGCGCTGGCCCCAAGCCCCACTGGAGATCTCCAGTGTAAACAGGGGCCAGCGCAGCCTGGCGGCCGCGGCTACGCATCTCCCACAGTTCAGTGCGGGGGCTGTGTCCCCGCTACAAGGGGGCTGGGTGGACTTGGTTGAATTGCAGCCCTTGGCTGTTGGTGACGTGCCAGGGGTTGACGGGGCCTTGGCCGGTGAATTCGACGCGGTCGAAGCGTGCGTCCTTCAACCCGTCGATGGAAACCCCAGCGGCGCCACTGAAGCGAACACGATCAAAACTCAGGCCTTGGTGAAAGATGCCACCCGCGCTATTACCTTTCACTTCAATGGCGCTACCCCGCGTGTGTTCGACACTGACGTCACTGACGTGCACATCCCTGAACTGCCCCGACGTAGCTGAGCGCTGGTAATCGAGGATGGCGTTGGGGTCGTTGTAGTCGAGGGTGACGATGAACGCCTGCTTGACGATGTTGCGCAGCGCCGAATCACGGAACACCACATCACGCCCACCGCCGCCCATGAACGTGGTGCTTTTCATGCGCAGCCCGGCATCGGTGCCGTCGGCCACGTTGTCCTCTGCCAAAATGTGCTCGATCCAGGCACCGGTGTGGCTGCCGATCACCACCATGCCGTGGCCGTGGCGGAAGTAGTTGTTGAAGATCCAGCTGTCTTGCTGCGGCGGCTGGTGCGCGGCGTCGGCGCCGGTGCCTGCGGCGAAGTTGACGCAGTCGTCGCCGGTGTCGAAGACGTTGTTGAAGACCATCGCCCCCTTGCTGTTGGCAAACTCGATGCCGTCGCCATTGTTGGCGTCGTAGGTTTTCTGTGTGGTGTTGGCCAGCACCACGTTCTCGGTCTCAAGGTTCATGATGCCGTGATACGCCGGGTTCACCGCCGTGAAGCCACCGTAGAAGACGTTCTTCACATCGCGCAGGGTAATCAGCGACGAACGCATCTGCCCGTACGCGTCCTTGACGTTCATGCCCCGCGCCACGGCCTGCTCCACCTGGGCCTTGGCGAGGATGCCGTCCTGCGCATAGCGGGTGTTGTCGCTGGCCACGTAGAACGACACCGGCTGGCCCCGCTCGTCCACGCCGTCGCTGCGCTGCTTCCAGCCATTGCCGTCGATGGTGCCCTTGCCGACGATACGGATGTTCTCGAACGCCTGATGCTGGCTGGGGTCGCGCGGCAGCGCGTTGATCAGCGACGCAGGCCGAATCGTGGTCGAGTACGGGTACTGACGATAACCGGCCAACGGGTAGTCCTCGGCACGCTCGGAGCCCAGCAGCGTGGCGCCTTCGGCGATTTCCAGAGTCATGTTGCTCTTGAGGTACAGCGCACCGCTTTTGTAGGTGCCCTTGGGCAGCAGCACCTTGCAGCCTGGGGTGCAGGCATCGATGGCGCGCTGGATCGCCTGGGTGTCCAGGGCAATGCCATCCCCCTTGGCACCGAAGCGCTTCACGTCGAACAACGCGGCCACCGGGGTGGTGCGCTGGACCAGCACGGGGCTGTCGGCCGATTCCTTGCCGTCGGCCCCCACGGCGCGGACGGTGAAGCGATATTGGGTGTCGGGCTTGAGACCCAATGCGGTGTAGCTGTGCAGGCCGATGCGGTGATGGAAACGCGCGCTGTCCTGGGCGTAGAAGCGGTCGAAGTAAGGCTTGGCCGGGGAGACCTCATCGTGATTGGCATTGACGCTGCCCAGCAGGACGCCATTGGCATAGACCCGATAATCGACGACGTCGGTGTGCGCGGCGGGTTTCTGCCACACCAGCATGACGCTCTGGTCATCGAACGCCAGGGTTGGCACCTGCAATTTCGCCGGCGCCTCAAGGGCCCACGAGGACAGGCTGCACGTCAGGGCCAGGGTCGCCAGCAGGCAGGGAGGAAGTAAACGCATGTCATGTTCCTTGGGTATCGCACTAAAGGGTCAACCAGCGAGGCGCTCTGCGTGCTGACTGAAATCACGGCTGGCCTGCACCAGCATCCGGGTGTAGTCGTGAACAGCCAGGTCCTGGCTCAACGCCTGGCTGTCCAACTGCTCGACGATCCGGCCCTGCTGCATCACCGCCACCCGGTCACACAGGTGTGTGACCACGCCCAGGTCGTGGGTGACCATCAGGTAGGTGAGTTTCTCGCGCTGGCGCAGATCCGCCAACAGGTTGAGGATCTCGGCCTGTACCGACACGTCCAGCGCCGACGTCGGCTCATCGAGCAACAGCACCCGCGGCTCGAGGATTAGCGCCCGGGCAATGGCCACGCGCTGACGCTGGCCGCCGGACAACTGATGGGGGTAGCGGTAGCGAAAACCGTCGTTGAGCCCGACCTTGAGCAGGATCTGATTGATGCGGTCGTCCTTGTCGCTGATGCCGTGAATGATCAGCGGCTCACGCAAGGCCGTGTCGATGGTATGGCGCGGATGCAGCGAGCCGTACGGGTCCTGGAACACCATCTGCACATGGCGAAAGTGCGCCTTGGCCAGCTTGTGCTGCAACGGCGCGCCAGCAATGCTCAGCGCCCCGGTCCAGTGCCGATACTGCCCGGCGAGGCAGCGCAGCACGGTGGTCTTGCCCGACCCGGACTCCCCCACCAGCCCAAAGGACTGGCCATCGGCGACGCTGAGGCTGACATCGTGCAGCACCTGATTAAGGGCGGGGCCTGAGCCGAAGCTCAGGTTCAAGGCGTGTGCCTGGATCATGCTCATGGTGATTTCCTCAGCAGGTCAGCCATTGGGGGTCGCGCTGCAGCACCGGCAGCCGCTCGCGGCGGTGGTCCATGCTCGGCAGTGCCGCCAGCAAACCACGGGTATAGGGGTGTTGGGCATGGTGCAGCTCGCTGGCGGCCAGCGACTCCACCACGCGTCCGGCGTACATCACTAGCACGCGGTCACAGTAGTTGCGCACCAGGTGCAGGTCGTGGCTGACGAAGATCAGGCCCATTTCCTGCTGTTCCACCAACTCCTGCAACACGCTGAGCACCTGCTGGCGCACCGACACATCCAGGGCCGAAGTCGGCTCGTCGGCGATGATCACCTGCGGGTTGGTGATGACCATCATCGCAATCATGATGCGCTGGCCCATGCCACCTGACACTTCGTGTGGATAGAGGTGGTACACCCGCTGCGGGTCGCGGATATGCACCTTGGCGAGCATCTCCATCACCCGCTCGCGCGCCTCCGCACGGCTGGACTTGTGATGGGCCAGGTAGGCCTCGGCGATCTGCTCGCCCACCTTCACCACCGGGTTCAACGAGTACTTGGGGTCTTGCATGACCATGGAGATGCGCTGACCACGGATGCCCTGCATGACCTTCTCGCTGGCCGACAGCAAGTCGACCTCACCGAACTGCATGGCCCGCGCGGTGATACGCGCGCTGGGCGGATGCAGCTTGAGCAGGCTGCGGCCCACCGTCGACTTGCCCGAGCCCGACTCACCGACGATGGCCAGCTTTTCGCGGCCCAGGGTGAAGGACACATCGCGCACCGCGTGGGTTTCTTTCTGGCCATTGACGAAGCGCACATCCAGCCCTTCGACCTTCAATTTGACTGCACTCATAAAAACCTCCGGTTACTCGCTGCGCGGATCGAGAATGTCCCGCAGGCCATCGCCCAGCAGGTTGAACGCCAGGCTGACCAGCATGATCGCAGCCCCCGGCACGGCCACCAGCCACCAGCACTCGAGCATGTAGCGGCGCCCGGTGGAGATCATCGCGCCCCACTCCGGCGACGGTGCCTGGGCGCCCAGGCCGAGAAAGCCCAGCGCGGCGGCAGTGAGGATGATGCTGGCCATGTTCATGGTCAGGCGGATGATCACCGAGGACAGGCACATGGGCACGATATGCCGGGCGATGATGCGCGTCGCCGAGGCGCCTTGCAGCTGCACCGCCACGACAAAATCGGCCTTGCGCAGCGCCAGGGTTTCAGCCCGCGCCAGGCGTGCAATCGGCGGCCAGGAGGTCAGGGCAATCGCCACCACCGCATGCTCCAGGCCCGGGCCCAAAGCGGCGATGAACGCCAGCGCCAGCACCAGGCTGGGGAACGAGATGAAGATATCGGTCAGGCGCATGAACACCGTGTCCACCACCCCGCCGAAGTAGCCGGACACCGTGCCCACCAACAGGCCGATGGGCCCGACGATCACCGTCACCAGGGTGATGATGTACAAGGTGATGCGCGAGCCATACACCAGCCGGCTGAACACATCGCGGCCGTATTCATCGGTGCCGAACCAATGCCCGGCACCGGGCGCCTGCAAGGCGGCGGCCAGGTTCTGGGCGGCAGGATCGTGGGTGGCGATCCAGGGCGCAAAGGCGGCGACCACCACCAGTATCGCGGCCACCACCAGGCCGGCCAGGGTCATGGGGTCGCGCACCAGTTGGCGCAGTAGTTTCAGCACGCGCTTGCAGCCAGCGTCAAAGCTGGAACCGGGCGCCTGGGCCCGGGGCGCGGTGGCGGCATCGGTGGAAGACAGGTTACTCATCATGGACAGGTTCTCGGCATGAGTTCGGAATCATCCGGCGCACTAGGCGGCCTTCAGCGTTGCTTGTAGACGCCCAGGTAACGCGTCGCCTCGGCGTCGTCGCCAGCGAAGCCCTTGACGTCGGCGGCGCTGACCACGGTGTCGGTCATTTGCGAGATCATCAGGATCGGCCCCACCTGCTGGTCGTACAGCGCCTGTGCCTGGTGATAAAGCTCGAGCCGCTTGGCCGCGTCACGCTCGGCCCCGGCCTGGTCGATCAGGCTGTTGAGCGGTGGGCTGAAGAACGACGCCCGCCAACCCTGGAAGTTGGCCAGGCCGGCGCTGTCGCTGTTGTCGGGGTTGTAGGCGAAGGTGCGCAGGCTGAAATACGGATGCGGGTAACGCTCGGCGCCGCGGGCGACGATGATGTCGAAGTTGCGCGCGCGCATGGCGCCGTACACCTGGTTGCCGGTGCCGGTGACGATGTCGGCCTTGATGCCGCCCTCGGCCAGGGTAGCTTGCAGGCGCGCGGCAATGTCGATGTAAGGCGGCTCGGACAGCGTGCGGATGGTGGTGGTGAAGCCGTCGGGGTAACCGGCGTCGGCCAACAGTTTTTTCGCCTTGGGTACGTCCAGGCGATAGCCCGGGTCGGGCAGGCGCGCGGCCAGGCCCAGTTGCATGGGTTGCTGGTTGAGCGTGCCGTAATAGGGCATCACGCGCTGGTCCAGGCCCTGGTAATCGATCAGGTCACGCACCGCTTCACGCACCTGGGGCTTGGCGAACTGCGGTTGTTTCATGCTCATGGCCACGTAGTACATGGTGCCGCGCGGCAGCGACTGCACCTTTACCTTGGGCTCACCGTCCAGCGCATGAATGTCCGGGGCCGCCATGCCGTAGGCCAGGTCCAGGTCGCCGCGTTCCAGCATCAGGCGCAGGGACTGGGATTCGGTCATGTTGCGCACCACCACGCGCTTGAGCTGCGCCGCACCACCCCAGTAACCATCGAAACGGGTCAGCAGCAACACGTCGTTGGCGTTCCACTTGCTGAGCACGAACGGCCCGCTGCCGGCTTCGTTGGTCACCAGCCAACTGGCGCCCAGGTCGCCGTTTTTCTCATGGGCCAGGGCTGTCTGGCGGTCGATCACCACCGCGCTGGGTGAGGTGGCCAGCGAGTCGATCAGCAGCAAGGGGTCCATGGCGCGGGGCAGTTCGACCACCAGGGTCTGGGTATCGGTGGCGCGGATCAGCGTCTGGATATTGTCGAGGGTGTAGCCGTAAGCCTTCCAGGTGGTGGACAGGCCGTAGTTGAGTTTCATCACCCGGTACAGCGACCAGGCTACATCCTGGGCCGTCAGCAGGTTGCCGGAATGAAACTTCACGCCCTGGCGCAGGTGGAAGGTGACCTGCTTGCCGTCCTCGCTGATGTCCCAGCGTTCGGCCAGTTGCGGCAGGTGTTTTTCCGGGTTGCCCTGGTCGCGCTTGATCAGCGTGTCGTACAGGTTGGCGTTGACGCCCGAGGCGTCCAGGCCCGGCGCGTTGGCCGGGTCGATGGAGAACAGGCTGACCAGGCTCATGCCAACGATCAGCTGGTCCACCGGAGTCTTGGCCGTGGCGGCAAGCGGCGCCAGGGCCAGCGCGGCCGCCAGCAGGCCTACAGGCAAGCGTGCAATCTTCATGTGCGGATTCCTTGTTGTTATGGTTATTCCGTTCAGCGCGTGCGCGGGTCGAACACCTTGTACAGGGCGTCACTGATCAGGTTCAGCACCACGAAAATCAGGCCGATCACCAGCACGCAGCCCATCACTGCGTTCATGTCACCCAGCATCAGGCTGCTGGTCAGGTACTGGCCAAAACCCGGCCAGGCAAACACGGTTTCGATCAGCACCGCGCCTTCCAGCAGCGCGCCATAGGCCAGGGCCACCACCGTGAGCAACTGCACGAGGATGTTGCGGAAGGCGTGGCCCCACACCACCTGGCGGCGCGACAGGCCCTTGACCCGGGCGGTGATGATGTATTCCTGAGACAGCTGCTCCAGCATGAAACTGCGGGTCATGCGGCTGATGTAGGCCACCGAGTTGAGGCCCAGGATCAACGCCGGCAGCACGATGTGGCTGAGGGCACTGGCGAACGCCTGCCAGTCACCGGCCAGGCTGGTGTCGATCAGCAGCAGGCCGGTCACCTCGGGCACCAGGCCGTCGTAGGCCAGGTCGATGCGCCCTGCCCCACCGGCCCAGTCCAGCCAGGCGTAGAACACCAGCAGGCCCATCATGCCCAGCCAGAAAATCGGCGTGGAATGCCCGAACAGCGTGATCACCCGCGCCACATGGTCGCCCAGGCGCCCCTGGTTGCTGGCCGCGCACACGCCCAGCGGCAGGCCGATCAACACGCCGAACACAATGGCCAGGGTGGCCAGTTCCAGCGTGGCCGGGAATACCCGGCGGATGTCGTCCAGCACCGGGTGGCCGGTGAGCAGCGCGTTGCCGAAATTGCCGTGCAGCAGGTCGTTGAGGTAAAGGCCGAACTGCATCCAGATCGGTTTATCCAGGCCCATGGCCTGGTACACCTGGGCATAGGTGGAGCTGTCGGCGTCGGGGCCGACCACGGCCAGCACCGGGTCCAGGGGCATCACCCGGCCGATGACGAACGTCAACACCAGCAGGCCCAGCAGGGTCACCAGCACGGTACTGGCGCGCCGGGCGGTGGAGGACGCGCGCGCGCCCAGGGCAGAGGCAGTCATGGCAAACATATAAGCTCCTGATATCCGTGCTCAGCGCATTTTGTAGACGTCTTTGTAGCGCGTGGTCGCGGCCGAATGCCCTTGGTAGCCGGCGACGTCGGCGTACACCAGTACCGTGTCGGTCATCTGCGAGATCGGCAGGATGGCGCCCACCTGTTCGTCCAGGCGGGCCTGGATGTGCTGGTAGTCAGCCTGTTGCCGGGCGGCATCGGGCTCGACTTCGGCCTGCTCGATCTGCTGGTTCAAGTCGGGGCTGTAGAAGGCGGTGCGCCAACCCTGGAAGTTGCTCAGGCGCGCTTCGTCGCGGTTGTCAGGGTTGTACACCAGGGTGCGCAGGCTCGAATGCGGGTGCCGCTCTGCCCCACCGCCGCCGCGGCCGACGATGATGTCGAAGTTGCGCTCGCGCATGGCGCCGTACACCTGGTTGCCGGTGCCGGTAAGGATGCTGGCCCGGATCCCGGCCAGGGCCAGGGTGGCCTGCAGGCTGGAGGCAATGTTGATGAAGGGCGGTTCGGCCAGTACCCGTATGGTGGTGGTGAAACCGTTGGGGTAGCCGGCCTGCGCCAGCAAGGCCTTGGCCTGCTCGACGTTCAGGCGGTAACCGGGATCCGGCAGGCGCGCGGCCATGCCCAATGGCAGCGGACGTTGATTGAGCACGCCGTAATACGGCATCACCGTTTGGTTGATGCCCTGGTAGTCGATCAGGGATCGCACCGCCTGGCGCACGCGCACGTCGGCGAACATCGGTTGCTTCATGCTCAGCGCCACGTAGTACAGGGTGGCGCGCTGCAAGGTCTCGGTACGCACCTGCGTGTTGCGCTGCAACGCGGCGATGTCCGGCGCCGACACGCCCTTGGCGATGTCCAGGTCGCCGCGCTCGATCATCAGGCGCAGGGTCTGCGATTCGCTCATGTTGCGCATCACCACGCGTTTGAGTTTCGCCGGGCCGCCCCAGTAGCCGTCGAAACGGCTCATCAGGATCACGTCGTTGGCGCGCCAGTCGTTGAGCACGAAGGCGCCGCTGCCGGCCGCGTGGGTCACCAGCCAGGCCGCGCCCAGGTCTTTGTTTTTCTGATGCGCGAGGACGGTCTGGCGGTCGAGAATGAAAGCGCTGGGCGACGTGGCCAGGGTGTTGAGCAGCAGTTGCGGGTCGGTGGGGCGCGGCAGTTCCAGCACAAAGGTGCTGGCGTCCGGGGCGCGCAGGTACTGCTCTGCGTTCTGGGCCGTGAAGCCGTAGGCCTTCCAGGTGGAGGCCAGGGCCAGGTTGAGTTTGAGCACCCGTTGCAGCGACCAGGCCACGTCTTGCGCGGTCAGCCGGTTGCCGGACTGGAAGTGCACGTCGGGGCGCAGGGTGAACGTCAGGGTCTTGCGGTCGTCGCTGACCTGCCAGTGCTGCGCCAGGGCCGGCACCAGGCGATCGGGCTGGGCGACGTCCTGCACCAGTAGCATGTCGTAGAGGTTGGCGTTGACCTCGGACACGTCAAGGCCGGTGGCCCCGGCTGGGTCCAGGGACAGAAGGTTGGCCATGCTCATGCCGACAATCAATTGGTCGGCAGGCGTTTTCGCGTGGGCCGCCGGTACCGCAGTCACCATCAGCGCGGCCGCCAGCAGCCGCGCCCACAGCGAAGGAAGAATGCTCATAGCGAGTGTGCCTTTTTTATAGTTATAGGGCGCTCGGTCAGCCCGGCCGGTGCCGGGCTGCCGCGTACACGTCAGAAGCTGTTGAGGGTATTGGTTTCGATGAAATCGAAATCGATGTCCTCGCCCAGGCCCGGCAACGACGACAAGTGCACAAAGCCGTCGCTGTCCATCGGGTCGACCAGGCGTTTGAGATAGGCCGGCACCTCGTCGTAGTCCAGGTAGGGGTGCAGCAGGCCGCGCTCGTACCAGGTGCAGTTCTTGATGGCGCCGACCACGGTCAGGTTGGCCGCGCCATTGCCATGGATCTCGCAGTCCATGCCGAAGGACTCGGCCAGGTGCGCCACTTTCAGGCACGGTGCAATGCCCCCTACCCCGGCCACGCCGGCGCGCAGGATGTCGCACACCTCATGCTTGACCCAACTGGCGCGGCTCAGGTGTTTGCCGGACAGGGTTTCGGGGCCCAGCACCGGGATATCCAGCTGGCTCGACAGCCAGGCATAGGACTCGGCCGACTCTTCCATCATCGGTTCTTCGAACCAGGCGAAGTCGAGTTTCTGCAGCTCGCGACCGATGTACAGGGCGTCGGTGCGGTTGTACCAGTGGTAACCGTCAAGCATCAGCGCGATGTCCGGGCCGACGGCTTCACGCACGGCGGCGCAGGCCTTGACGTCGATGCGCGGGCTGGGTGCAAACGACACCGGCGGCATCCAGGTGTGCAGCTTGATCGCCTTGTAGCCGCGCTTGACCAGGGTTTCGGCAAAGCGCCCGTAGTCCTCGGGGGTGGCCAGGCCGCCGGGCAATTCGTCGCCGCACATGGTGGAGCCGTAGGCCGGTACCTTGTCGCGGAAACCGCCGATCAGCTTGTGCACCGGCACCCCCAACGTGCGCCCGGCCCAGTCCCACAGGGCCTGTTCCACCAGGGCCAGGGCGCGGTCGGTCAACTGGCTGGCGCTGCCGCGCTGCCAGTGGGCCAGGTCGTGCCAGATCTTTTCGCGGTCGAAGGCGTTCTGACCGATCAGCACCTTGCGCACAAATCCATCCAGCACATAGGGGCGGATCAGTTCGGGCGCACCCAACGCATAGCCTTCATGGCCGTCTTCGGTACGGATACGCAGTAAAGCCATCTGCGCCTGGGCGACGTCACCGGGGTGGGCGTGGCCGGCGCTGTCGACGGCGCGGCGGGTGGGATAGGCAAATACCTGGACGTTGACTGCTGTGATTCTCATGGGCGTCTTCAGCCTTTTCTTATTGGATTTGTGGAAAAGCTTCGTCTGTTGGCGACGATCATAGGTCATCGTACAACAGTTGAAAACCCCTCCAAAAACCGCTTCTTCCGTGATCAGCAGCCCCTATTCTGCGGTGTTATCCCAATAACCGCAATGACTTACGCCGATTTAGATACCTCTGAAAGCCCTGTTTTAGAAGTGTATCGATAAAAAAATAGTTAAAAATGAGCGTGACGACGTAGACGAGTCATCTTGTCGTACGATAACGTATTTCTAAGACTCAAATGAGATCAACACGCAATACCCTGCTGCCCCGTAGTGCTCGTCAAACGACCCTAACAAAAACAAAAAAGAAGACCGTATGAACATCACCCTACGTACGCTCGCCGCACTCGCCACCCTCAGCCTGCCCGTCCATGCCCTGGCCGATACCGCCAGCATCGACTACCGCCACCAGTACACCGACGGCGACCGCGCCCACGCCGACCGCATCAAGCTCAACTACCGCCTCAGCAGCGGCCTGGGCTTTGAGGCCGAGATGAAATACCGCACCGGCGGTGATCGCAAAGACGTGGCCTACGACAACATGGTCAACAACGGCGAGGAGTTCACCGTCAGCTACAACTACGCCCTCAGCCCGCAGTCCACGCTGACCCCCGCGTTCCAGATGGACAGCTCCAGCGACGCCACCACCTACAAGTTCGGGCTCAAGTACAAGTACAAGATCAACGACCGCTATTACGTGGCCACGCGCTACCGCCTGGACACCAAAAAGCTCAATCGCGACTCGATTGACGAAGACATGCCTGACAACGCCAAGAATGATCAGCGCGTCCACCGCTTCGAGGGCTGGCTGGGCTACACGCCCGCCAGCCAGTGGGCGTACGAGTACCAGTTCATCTACTTCAAGACCGACTACATCCGCTTCGCCAACAAGAAAAACGACTACGAGCAGAACCTGATCATCAAGTACGCGCTCACCAAGCAATGGGTGCCGTTCATGGAGATCGGCGACATCAAGGTCGACACCACCTCCGACGACCGCCAGGTGCGCTGGCGCCTGGGCGTGGTTTACAACTTCATGTAATGCCCCCTTTCACCGATCAAGGAATGACCTGAGCATGAGCAAACCCTTTAATCGCATCCTGCTGACCGGCGCCGCCGGCGGCCTGGGCCAGATCCTTCGCGAGGCGCTGCAGGCCCACGCCCACATTGTGCGGTCTTCGGACATCGGCGCGATGACACCCAGCCGTGGCGAACACGACGAAGTGATGCCGTGCAACCTGGCCGACAAGGCCGGCGTGGCGGCGCTGTGCAAGGACGTGGATGCCATCGTTCACCTGGGCGGGGTGTCGGTAGAGCGGCCTTTCGAGGAGATTCTGCAGGCCAATATCTGCGGCACGTTCCATGTGTACGAAGCGGCGCGGCAGCACGGCATCAAGCGCGTCGTGTTTGCCAGCTCCAACCACGTCACCGGCTTCTACCCCCAGGACGTGGAGCTGGATGTGCACGCCCTGCGCCGGCCGGACGGCTACTACGGGCTGTCCAAGGCCTACGGCGAAGACATGGCCACCTTCTACTTTCATCGCTACGGCATCGAGACCGTGAGCCTGCGTATTGGCTCTTCATTCCCGGAGCCGCGCAACCGGCGCATGCTCTCCACCTGGCTCAGCTATGGCGATCTGGAACACCTGGTGGCGCGGGCGCTGCTGGCCGACAAGGTGGGGCACACCGTGGTGTATGGGGTGTCCGCCAACCGTGATCTGTGGTGGAGCAACCGCCACGCCGCCCACCTGGGCTATGCGCCCCAGGACAGTTCGGAGGTGTTCCGCGCCAAGATCGAACGCCAGCCCGCGCCGGCTGCCGACGAGCCCGGCAGCCAGTTGCAAGGCGGACCGTTCACGGCCGCCGGGCCGTTTGACTGAACCTCAGTTGCCCAGCGCCTCGGCGTCGGCCGCCTCGTAGGCGCGGCGCATGCGCTCGCGGCTGTTGGACAGGTGCAGGCGCATCGCCGCGCGGGCAGCGTCGCCGTCACGGCGGGCGATGGCCTGGTAGATGTCCTCATGCTCGCGGCTCAGACGCTCGAGGTAGGGCTCGGTCTTGTCGTTGACCACTCGCGTCGAGTGCCGGCGCGCACGCGGCAGGATGCTGACACCCAGGTGCAGCATGATGTCGGTGAAGTAGCGATTGCCGGTGGCCAGGGCGATCTGCTGATGGAACTGGAAGTCCGCCGCTACCGCGTACTCGACGCTGATCACCCGCGAGTTGAGGGCGTCGAGCGAGTCGCGCATCAGCTGCAATTGCTGCTCGGTGCGCCGGGCGCAGGCAAGGCCGGCGGCTTCCACTTCCAGGCTGATGCGCAGCTCGAGGACCGCCAGCACGTCCTGCAGGGTGACGATGGTGGCCGGGTCGATCAGGAAGCCGCTGGGGCTGGGGATTTCCAGCACGAAGGTGCCGATGCCGTGACGGGTCTCCACCAGGCCCGCCGCCTGCAACCGCGAGATGGCCTCGCGCACGACCGTGCGGCTGACGCCGTGCTCCTGCATCACCTGCGACTCGGTGGGCAGCTTGGCGGCCGCCTTGATCTCGCCACTGTGAATACGCCGGGAAAGCTCGGCGACCAGGTCTTCGGCCAGGCTTCGGTGCCGGCCGCGTACACTGGATGAGGCGTCTGGGTAATCCATCAGGAACAAACATCCCGGCTGTCGAAAGAGGGGCCATCATAGCTCATTTGGTTGTACGACAACGATGCCTTGGGGTTTCGCGTAGCCGCTGCCGCCAGGCTGCGCTGGCCGGGGTGAACCCTGGATATCTGCAGTGAGCAGCAGGGCTAGCGCAGCCTGGCGGCAGCGGCTACGGTGTACGCAGAACGGGCTTCGTTGCTACCCTTGGCGCACCCTTCCATCTGCCAAGAGCCCACCATGCTGACGCTGGAACAATTCTCGAGTTTTCTCATCGCCGCCCTGCTGATCACCGCCAGCCCCGGCCCGGACAACCTGATGGTGCTGGGCATGGGCATTTCCAAAGGCCGCAGGCAAGGCATCGTCTTCGGGCTGGGCTGCGCCCTGGGGTGCCTGAGCCATACCTTGCTGGCGGTACTGGGGATCAGCGCACTGATCGCCGCCTCAGCTACAGCCTTCCTGGCGCTGAAGATCGTCGGTGGGCTGTACCTGATCTGGATGGGCTTCAATGCCTGGCGCAGCAGCGGCGTGGTGAACATCCAGGCCGATGTGCCGGTTGAAAGCTCGCTGACCCGGCTGTTCTTCAAAGGGTGCCTGGCCAACGCGATCAACCCCAAGGTGGTGTTGTTTTTTCTGTCCTTCCTGCCGCAGTTCGTGATTGCCGACCACGGCCAGGTCGGCGCGCAGATCGCCGCCCTGGGCGTGACGTTTACGCTTCAGGCAGCGCTGCTGTTCGGCCTGCTGGGGTATTTTTCCGGCGCCATCGGCCAGTGGCTCAGCCGCCGCCGCAATGCCGGCCTGATCCTGGATCGCGCGGCCGGCACGGTGTTCATCGGGTTGGGGTTGAAGCTGATTCTGACGCGCTAGATCGCCGCTACATTCCTACACCAGCACCGACCAGCGCAGCCTGGCGGCAGCGGCTACGGGCCGTCGATTGCGTCGTCTGCATCGCGGCCAAGGCCGGCTCCTACCACGGATCGCGTAGGAGCCGGCCTTGGCCGCGATGCAAACGACGCGGTCCCAAGCCAGTGACTTCTACAAACACCATGTAGCCGCTGCCGGCAGGCTGCGCTGGCCCTGAGCCTCGCTGAAAATCTTCAGGGCTCACACCGACCAGCGCAGCCTCGCGGCAGCGGCTACGGGCCGTCGATTGCGTCGTATGCATCGCGGCCAAGGCCGGCTCCTACCACGGCTCGCGTAGGAGCTGGCCTTGGCCGCGATGCAAACGACGCGGTCCCAAGCCAGTGACTTCTACAAACACCATGTAGCCGCTGCCGGCAGGCTGCGCTGGCCCTGAGCCTCGCTGGAAATCTTCAGGGTTCACACCGACCAGCGCAGCCTGGCGGCAGTGGCTACGGGCCGTCGATTGCGTCGTCTGCATCGCGGCCAAGGCCGGCTCCTACCACGGATCGCGTAGGAGCCGGCCTTGGCCGCGATGTAAACGACGCGGTCCCAAACCAGTGACTGCTACAAACGCCATGTAGCCGCTGCCGCCAGGCTGCGCTGGCCTTGAGCCTCGCTGGAAATCTCCAGGGTTCACACCGACCAGCGCAGCCTGGCGGCAGTGGCTACGGGCCGTCGATTGCGTCGTCTGCATCGCGGCCAAGGCCGGCTCCTACCACGGATCGCGTAGGAGCTGGCCTTGGCCGCGATGCAAACGACGCGGTCCCAAGCCAGTGACTGCTACAAACGCCAAGTAGCCGCTGCCGGCAGGCTGCGCTGGCCCTGAGCCTCGCTGAAAATCTTCAGGGCGCACACCGACCAGCGCAGCCTGGCGGCAGCGGCTACGGGCACGCAGATGGCCTATCCTTGCATGCACTGCCTCACTGCGAATATCCCCATGAGCACCCCCGAATCCACCCTGCTGCAAAGCTGGCACCACAACGCCGACGTCTGGATCGAAGCTATCCGCAGCGGCGCCCTGGCCAGCCGCGTGCAGGTCACCGACCAGGCCATCCTGCTGGCCATCATGAGCCGCCAGCCCCAGCGCGTGCTCGACCTGGGCTGCGGCGAAGGCTGGCTGTTGCGTGCACTGACCGACCGTGGCATCGACGCGGTGGGCGTGGATGGCGATGCAACGCTGGCAGCAGCGGCGCGGGCCGCAGGGTCGGCGCCGGTGCATGTTGCGAGCTACGAGGCACTGGTAGCGACGCAGGTGGAGATTGGCCGCCACTACAACGTGATCTGCGCCAACTTCGCCCTGCTGCACCAGGACATCATCCCGCTGCTAGCCGCGATGGGCACCCTGCTCGCCCCGGGCGGCGCCCTGGTGATTCAGACGCTGCACCCCTGGGTGGCGGCCGCAGGCGATTATCAGGACGGCTGGCGCGAGGAGACATTTGCAGGCGTCCCAGGTCAGTGGCAGCCCATGCCGTGGTACATGCGTACGCTGAGCAGTTGGATCAATGCGTTGGACATGGCGGGGTTTCGGTTGGCGGGGTTGCAGGAGCCGCAGCATCCGCAGAGTGCCGGGCCGCAGTCGTTGTTGATGGTGGCGGAAATTCGTGAGTTGGCGCCATGAAATTAAATCTCCATTGGATTGTCGCTCCCTATGTTTGAGCGCATGCAAGCGTGACAGCCGGGCACCCCCCAAGGCAACATGACCTGCATTCTCCAACATGGACCTGGAACCTCCCCCGCATGGACCCCCAAGAAATCCAACGACGCCTGGCCCGACCCGCCACGATTTTCACCGCAGGCGGCTTCCGGCCGACGCACCTCGACGACGAGAGCTGGCTGGGAAAAGTCTTTCTGTATCGCCCCGACGAAGGCATCCCCAAAAACGCTGCAGGCGATGAGATGTTCCCGTACGCGCAATTCTACCTGCCTGGCCTGCCGCACGATTGCCCTGCCCTGACCGGAGTTCGCGTAGTGACGGTGTTCATTTGCGCAGGCTTTCCGGAACCGTTTGAGCCCATGGGCAACAATTGGTTGATTCGCGAATATGGCCCCGAGGACGTACTGGTTCGCAAGGATCTCAAGGTGGCCGATTCATTCCTCAAGGCCTTTCCCTTGAAGGCTTGTGCTGTGCCAGAGGACTTCCCGTTGTGGGACGGGGGCGGTGTGCCGTCTACGCTTGAGGACGAAATTCTCAAGCTAGAGCAGGCAGGCACGATAGAAAGCTATTACGATCTGGTGACGCACCGCTATGAACACAAGATTGGCGGGTACCCCTCGTTTTGCCAATCAGGTGTTGATCCAGGGGAAGGCTTCGAGTTCGTGTTTCAGATTTCTTCGGACTCGAAGATAAACCTGAATGTGGTGGACAGCGGAAGCTTGATGTTCTGGAAGCACAACACCACTGGCGAATGGGCTATTTACTATGATTTTTACTAAGTCTTGAGCCCATGTCTCTTGCCCTTGCGCCCCATTGCGCAACCACCAGGAAACGCGTGATGGCGTACTTCTCCCCCAAGCTCACCGGCCAGTCGCCCGGGGTGTTCCACCTGGAGACCAGCGACACCACCGGCTACACGGTGGACTGGCATGCCCATGACGGTGCCATGTTGCTGTTGCCGCGCACAGGCGGGCTGCTGCTGTCGACTGAAAGCAGCAGGACCGCGCACGTGTCCAGCCAGTCGTTCTCATTCGTGCCCGCCGAGCACGCCCACGCCACCCAAGCCGCTCCCGGCCGGGAGAGCCACATGACCTTGTACGTCGATCCGGCGTACGTCAGGCATCAGGGGCAAGCTGACGGCTATCACGGTTTTGCCCAGCGGGTTGACCGGGCCGGCATCTGGCAAGCCAGCCAGGCACTGGACAGCATTCTGCGCTTGCATGACCAGTTGTACCGCAGCACCTCCCCTCACGCGTTCCAGCGCCAGTTGCCTCACCTCAATCATCTGCTGTTCGAGGAATGCGCCCGCCTGATCGCCTACCAACAGGCACAACCGCAGCTGGGCAAAGACCAGCAACACGCCCTGCTGGTACGCGAGATCGAGCGCTACATCCGGGAAAACCTGAGCACCGAGTTGACGGTGGAGGGCATCGGCCATGAGTTCCACTTGTCGCGGCGCCACCTCACACGCGTGTTCAAGGCCGTGACCGGGCGGACGCTGCTGGATTTCATCAACCACGCCCGGGTGGAAGCCGCCGCGCGGCTCATTGGCGGCACAGGCCTGTCGATGCTCGATGTCAGCCTGGCGGTGGGCCTGGAGTCGCCCTCCTACCTGGCGCGCCTGTTCAAGCGCTACCTGGGCCTGACGCCCGGCGAGCTGCGCAGAAGCCGCTGAGCCGTTGGCCCAAATGGGCGCATGCACGGCCCAATCGGGCGATGGCATGCCCGTGAGGGCGGGCACAATAGGCCTTTGTCTGCCAACCTCAAGGTGAAGGCCATGATCCGTGTAGGGGAAGCAAACGTCTCTATCGAGCGGCGCGAAGCATTTGTAGGCGGGATGCCCGTGCCCTTGGGCACCCGGGCCTTTGACGTGCTCGAGAAACTTATCGCCAGCCCCAACCGCCTGGTGACGAAACAGGAGCTGCTGGACGCCGTATGGCCAGACCTCTTTGTTGAGGAGAACAACCTGGCCGTGCAGATTCATGCCCTGCGCCGGCACCTGAAACTGGACAGGAAAATGCTGGAGACGATGCCGCGCAGAGGGTATCGACTCAATCTATCCCCCGCCCCTGCCCACGTGTCGCCACGCACTGAGGAGGGCATACTGGAAATCTCCTACGACGAGTCACGGGGCATCATCAGTCGCGTTCAGGGCAAGGAGGCCATCAGGTCCTTTCTCGGCGCCCTGCTGGGCAAGGTGCCTGAATTCGAGCAGCACAATGTCCGGTTTCTGATCAATATTCCTGATCGAGTGCTTGGGGAGTAGCCACCTCACCGCCGGCTCAAGGCCAGGCGCGCGGCAAACAGGACGAAGACCATGCCCGTTGCGCGATCCATCCACTGGATGACCTGTTTACGCCGCAGCACGCCCGCCAGCGATTGCGTCGCGCCAATCAGCACCATCGACCACAACAAGCCTATCACCACGTGGATGCCCACCAGGCCAAAGGTCCAGGCCACCAGCGGCTGCCCCTGGGGGATGAACTGGGGCAGGAACGATACGTAGAAGATGCCGATTTTCGGGTTCAGCAGGTTGCCCATCATGCCCTTCAAAAACCAGTTGGCGTTCGATTGGCCGGCCTTGGCGGCAGGCGAGAGGGACTGGCGCGGTTGGATCAGCATGTTAATGCCCAGCCAAGCCAGGTAGGCAGCGCCGCAATATTTCAGTGCGTCGTACGCCAACTCGGACATCGCGATCAACGCGCCCAGGCCAAAGGCGACGGCTGCGCCCCACAGCAGGCAACCGGCGTTGATGCCCAAGGCAGCACGCACACCTTGCTGGCGCCCCTCGACCGTGGATGTTCTCAAGACCATAGCGGTGTCCAGGCCCGGGGTCAGCGTCAACAGCATGGCGGCGAAGGTGAAGGCGATGAGATTGTCAGCGAAGGGCATGGCAGCAGGCCTGGAGGCAAGATGCGCCAAGGTTAGCATGCGAATCGCGTGCTCCCACAGGGTAGGCCTCGCCCCCTATAGCAGCAACTGCCTTGAAACCGCGTCGCCTGCATCGCGACTAAAGTCGGCTCCTACGCCGACCGGGGTAGGAGCCGGCTTTGGCCGCGATGCGGACGACGCCGTCCGTAGCAGCTGCCGAAGGCTGCGTCACAAGCGCTGCGCACTGGCTGACCCACCGCGCCGCCTGGGACGCCGCCTTCGGCAGCTGCTACAGGAGGCTCGGCTGAATCCGATTTCTATCCCAGCACCGGCCGAACAAAACTGCGCTCGTAGCTCAGAATGAACTTGAGCTGCGTCGCCTCCTCCACCAGCCGCACGCACTCTGGGTCTTGCGCGGCGTCCTGGCGATAGCGCTCGTAGTCGGCAAGGCTTGGGAAGCTGAACAGGCAATAGGCGATGTTGTTGGCGCCTTCGCACGGCAGGAAGTAGCCGTGATGCTGGCCGCCCAGGCGGGTGACCAAGGCGATCCATTGCCGTGAATAGCGCTCGAAGGCAGGCAGTTGGTAGGGGTCGATGATGTATTTGACGTGGCAGGTGATCATGGGGGGGGTCGGTCCTTGAGGTCTGATCGGGCGCCGATTGTACAGCCTGCTTCAAATACCGGAATATTTGCGGGGGTGCGGTGGCCTGCGCTACAAAGTGTCGCGGGTCAATCAGTAATAGTTGCCTTATACTGACGCGCCAGGAAAACACTGCGCGCCCGCGCATACTCCGCCAGGAAGCGGCGTAGTCATCGACGACGACAAGGAAGCCACCGCCCATGCCCTCTACCGCCACTGCGCCATCAGGCCAGCTGCTGCAAACCTTCCACTACGGCCGGGCCCTTCCGGTTGGTCTCAACGTGTTTGGCGTGTTTTTGCTCGCGCTGGCTGCCTTTGTGGCCTATCTGCAGACCATTGTCCCGAACAACACCCCCGGCCCGGTCACCGTACACACCAGCCGCGGCCTGGACCTGACGTTCTCAAGCCAGGCGGCGATGTTCCAGGCCACCTGCGCGCTGCTGGTGTTACTGGGGGTTGGCATGTTCGGCCTGGGCCGCTGGCAGAAAACCCTGCGCACGGCCCGCTATGAGGTGTACGAGAAGGGTATTACCCAGATCGTCGGGCAACAGCGTGAGTACGTGCCTTACACCGAGATCCAGGACCTTTACCTGTTCAGCTCGGGTCAGACCGTGCTGACCGGCCTTGCCACCAACCTCGCCTACCGCCGCGATGCCAGCGAACCCTTTATTCGGGTCAATGCGCACCTCGCAGGCTTCGAGGCCTTCCAGCAATTGGTGCGCGAACGCTACCTGGAGGCGCGCATGCCGGTCGCCCTCGACACCCTGGAGGCCGGCGGTGCACTGACCTTCAACTACGTCGGCACGGGGCAGGTGTGGCGCAAGCGCATCAGCGGCAACTTCCTCAAGGTCAGCACCCAGACCATCGTCGTCTGCCGGGATACGCTACAGGTTCGAGGCCGCCGGGTGTCGATCGACAGCCTGCGCAGCCTGGACCTGAACAGCTGGAGCGAGAACGTGGTGATCCGCGATGAGGCCGGCAAGACCGTGCTGGCGACAGTGGCGACCGGGGTCATGAGCCATGATCTGTTCCTGACGCTGCTGCGGGCATTGATCAACTGCCGCCAGGCGCAAGCCGCCGTGGCGTGACAACCGTAGCCGCTGCCGCCAGGCTGCGCTGGCCCGTTTTGCAACCATTATCCTGCGGGTGTACGCGATGGCCAGCGCAGCCTGGCGGCAGCGCTACAAATATTCAGGGCACTCACCGGCCGTGGCACAGTCCATCTTCAACACCCCATCGGCACACTGCGGAGCGTCCCATGATCACCGTCCACCACCTCAACAACTCCCGTTCCCAGCGCATCCTCTGGCTGCTCGAAGAGCTGGGCCTGCCCTATGACATCAAGCGCTACCAGCGCGACCCGAAGACCAACCTGGCACCGCCCGAGCTGAAAGCGATCAACCCGCTGGGCAAGTCACCGGTCATTCAGGACGGCCCGCACGTGTTGATCGAATCCGGCGCCATCGTCGACTACCTGATCCGCCGTCACGGCGATGGCCGCCTGCAACCCGACCCGGCCAGCGCCACCTATGACGAATACGTGCAATGGCTGCATTTTGCCGAAGGCTCGGCCATGCTGCCGCTGATGCTCAACCTCTACGTGGGCCGGCTGGGCGAGGCCGGTGCGCCGCTGCACCCACGCATCGAGTCGGAGCTAGCCAATTACCTGGGGTACCTGGACAACGCGTTGGGGCTTACCCCGTACTTGCTGGGTGATGAGCTCAGTGGCGCCGATATCCAGATGAGCTTTATTGGCGAGGTGGCCAAGGCCCAGGGCAAGTTGCCGGCCTACCCGAACCTGGCGGCGTGGGTGCAGCGCTTCCAGGCGCGGCCGGCGTACCGCAAGGCGGTGGAACAGGGTGGCGAGTACGCGTTCGCCGGCTGAACCCACGCCTGTAACAACCATCCGTAGCCGCTGCCGCAGGCTGCGCTGGCCCGGTGCCTCACTGAGGATTTTCAGGGTTCACACCGGCCAGCGCAGCCTGGCGGCAGCGGCTACAGAGCGACCCGCGCATGGCTACCCAGCAGCTTGTAGAAAATCGTCGTAGCGCACAGCCCGCCCTCCGGCCACAACGCATACCCCGGCACCTGCCCGGTCACCTGCCAGCCTAGCCGCTGGTACAACCGCTCGGCATCGCCGCCCGTAGCGGTGTCCAGCACCAGCACGCTCTTGCCCTCCTCGACCGCCACACCTTCCACCGCCTGCATCAAGGCCTGGGCCACGCCCTGGCGGCGGCCGCGACGGTGCACCAGCAATTTGGCGATGTCGGCGCGGTGGGGCTGGTTTTCAGGCTGTGCCAGCACGATCTGCACCGTGCCCAGCAACACCCCTTCCTCATTCTGCGCCACCAGCAAAGCCCGCTCGCCGGCAGCGATGCTGCCCTGCAGACCGCGCCAGAAGGCTTGGGCGCGGGCATGGGACAGCGGCAGCATGAAGCTCACCGACGCGCCGCCTTCGACGCAGTCCACCAGGATCTCGGCGAGTTGGGCGCAGGTGGCGTCGTCCAGGTGGGCGAGGCGTTTGATGTGCATGGGGGCCTTCCTTAGCGGTGGTTGTCAGTGACGATGATCACGGCGTAACGAGCAGGCTCGTCACCCGGGTTGTGAAAACGCGTGGGCTTATCCAGCTCAAAAGCCAGGCAGTCACCCGCCTCCAGCTGGTAAAGCTGGCTACCCACCTGGATCTCCATGCGGCCTGCCAAGATCCACACCTGCTGATCGACCCGCACGTCCCGCGTCGACGTTTCAAAGGCCACCGACGCACCGGCGGGAAACTGCACCTCGACGACCTGGGCGGCCGCTGACTCGGCGGCCGGCGATACATTGCGCCGCACGTAACCCGACTGCGGGTCACGCCACTGCAATTGATCGGCTGCGCGCAGCAGGTACCCGCCCTCGTCGGCAGGGCCATCGAACAAGGTTGACAGGGGTACGCCCAAACCCGTCGCCAGCTTTTCGAGAACGACCGCGGTGGGGCTGCTTTGGCCACGCTCAATCAGCGAAATCATCGAGCGGCTGACGCCGCAGTGTTCTGCCAGGGCTTCGAGCGAAAGCCGCCGTGATTTACGCAGGTTGCTGACGTTGGTAGCGATGCGGAGATTGATGTCCATAGGGTAATCAGTAGGCCGGAACACCTTCAATATCCATTATTAAAGATATTTTAGTCAACATACTGGATAAAACATTTAAACTGGTGGTGATAGGCTGATACACCGATCATGCTCAGCCACGAGCCCCCTCTGCCAAGGAATGGATACATGCCGCGAAAACACTACTGCCTGATGCTCGCCACGCTGCTGGCCAGCGCCACGCTGCTTCCGGGCTGCACCTCGCTGATGCGCGGCAAACAATACGCCTTCCCCCAGCAGAACGAGCCGTCGGCCACTGTCCAGTTGCAGGATGATCCCTACACCGAGCTGCACATCATGACGTTCAGCGACAACGGCTGTTACGCAGGTTTCACGCCGGTGCCCAGCAGCGGGGGCGTCATGCAGGCGCCGGTCGCGGTGGGCAAACCGCTGGTGTTGACGTATCGACGCTCGGTCGGCAGCAGTTTCTGCCAGGTGCCGTTCTCCTTCATTCCCGAAGCAGGTGCCAGTTATGCCCTGGTGCCCGGTTTCCGTAGCGAAGCCAAGGCTGGCATCCTGCCGATGTTCAACACTACACAAGACTACTGTGGGGTTGGCGTAGTCCGCAAAGTAGGCACGGAGCAAAGCGTGGTCGCTATCCAGCCGCTGCGCATCAAGACCGGCTTCGCGTGCCTGAAGTTCGTCAACAGATAACGGCAAAGAAGGGGTGCAGCCTTCAGCCTGTGGGAACGGGCAATAAAAAACCCGCCGAAGCGGGTTCTTTTGTGGCCTTCCAACATCCTGTCAGAGCGCGTCCGTGCTGGCCTGTCTTCCGTGACTGAAGCACTCCTTGCGCTTCACCTGTGAGGCTAGATTGCGCCTTTGGCCAAGTGCGTAACAGAGGACATTGATGGCACATCGTGTAAGCCATTGCCTACACCGTAGCCGCTGCCGCAGGCTGCGCTGGCCTTGACCTTCCCCCTGTGGCAAGGTCTACCCTGCACTTTTTCACCTTCAGCAGGAGCACACCGTGATCAGACTCGCCAGCTTCATCCTTGCCGCCAGCCTGTGCGGCGCGGCCTTTGCCGATACCAGCACCGAGGCGATGAAAGCCGAGTACCAGCACGCCGCCCACGGCATGTCGGCCGATATGAACATGAATGCCACCAGCGACAACCCGGACGTGCTGTTCGTGCAGGGCATGCTGCCCCATCACCAGGGCGCAGTGGACATGGCCAAGACCGAACTCAAATATGGCAAGGACCCGGAAATCCGCAAACTCGCCGAGGGCATCATCAAGGCCCAGGACGCCGAGATCGCGCAGATGAAGGCCTGGCTGGCCAAGCAACCCAAATAACCGACCGTAGCCGCTGCCGCCAGGCTGCGCTGGCCCTGAGCCCCACTGGAAATTTCAAGGGTTCACACCACCCAGCGCAGCCTGCGGCAGCGGCTACAAGTCCTTGATTCAACGCTGTATAATCGCCAACCAATGGTTGGGGATAATTCATCACTGAAACGTTTAAGCTGCTGATAACGTCCATGCATCGAATGATGCGAAAACGACATCAATGGCCCCATCGCGTGTGTTAGTCTCCCACCATTTCATCTCGGCCCGGACGGTACTACCGATTTATGCCACATTGAGGAGCGCTCATGCCCAGAATTTCCCATCAAGGTTTGCGTCGCGCGTTTCGGCAACTGCTCGCCTCCAATGCCTGTTTCCACACCGCCTCCGTCTTCGACCCCATGTCGGCGCGCATCGCCGCTGACCTGGGCTTTGAAGTCGGCATCCTTGGCGGCTCGGTGGCCTCGCTGCAAGTATTGGGCGCCCCGGACTTTGCCCTGATCACCCTGAGCGAGTTCGTCGAGCAGGCCACCCGCATCGGCCGCGTCGCCCAGCTGCCGTTCATTGCCGACGCCGACCACGGCTATGGCAACGCCCTGAACGTGATGCGCACCGTGGCCGAGCTGGAACGTGCCGGCGTCGCCGCACTGACCATCGAAGACACCCTGCTGCCCGCCCAGTTCGGCCGCAAATCCACCGACCTGATTTCGGTGGCCGAAGGCATCGGCAAGATCAAGGCCGCCCTGGAAGCGCGTATCGACCCTGAGCTGACCATCATCGCCCGCACCCACGCCGGCGTGCTCAGCACCGAAGACGTGATCGCCCGCACCAAGGCCTATCAGGAAGCCGGTGCCGACGGTATCTGCATGGTCGGTGTACGCGATTTCGATCACCTGGAAGAGATTGCCCAGCACCTCAGCGTACCACTGATGCTGGTGACCTACGGCAACCCCGCCCTGCAGGACGACGACCGTCTGGCCAAGCTGGGCGTGCGCATCAGCGTGGACGGCCACGGCGCCTACTTCGCCGCGATCAAGGCCACTTACGACTCCCTGCGCGAGCAGCGCAAGCTGACCCGCAGCACCCAGAACCTGAGTGCCACGGAACTGACCCACACCTACACCCTGCCCGAAAGCTACGTAGCCTGGGCCCGCGAGTTCATGGACGTGAAGGAATAACCCGCGTCGACTTGCCCCACCGGCGGCACAACCGCCAGTACACCGCGCCATTGATCAGCAGCACCACGCTGCCCAGCACCAGCTGGATACCCGCCGTCAGACCGGCCGGGTAGATCACTGGCAACAGGTAATGCTCCACATACCCGCCTTCATAACCTTGCAGCCCCGCCTTGAGGCGCAGCAGGTTCTCCCAGTACGTCAGTGGACACGTCAGGTGCAACACCTCCACCAGTACGCCCCAGGTCGCTGCTGGCAGGTGCAGCCACACCAGCCCCCGCCACTTGAGCAGCAACAGCCCGCCCAACAGCACGAAAATAATGAACAGCCCGTGGAACAGCACCAATCCGTCGGCGGCCATGCGGTAGATCATGGGAAATCCTTGCGTAGTGAATGCGCCATTGTTGGCCTGCCGCCCGGATGGGTCAAGGGCTGCACAGGTCCATAATTATTGACAACGAGCGCAGAAAATTGAGCACGATAAATCGTTAATAAACAGTCACTTACAGATAAACACCTGAAAACGACGACGCTTATTTACCACGCCAGCGCTGTAAACGTTTGACATATTTGACGCGTTTGGCACACTGCCGACCCGTTGTACCGGACATCAGTGAGCGATGACGGCCAGCCCTGGCCAGCCACCCTCCCCCTGAGACCTCGTACGCATCCAAAAAAAACAATTTGTCTAGCGTTGCGCCAGTGCGCGTCCAGGTGCCTCCCCCTGGCCGAGCTGCGCGTGCGAACGGGAAGAACACATGCTGATCTGGTTTGTCGCGGTTTACCTGCTGATCACCGTAGGTGTCGGTTTCTACGCCTCCACTCGTGTCAAAAACTCCAAGGACTTCGCCGCTGCCGGGCGCAGCATGTCATTCCCCGTGGTCACGGCGATGGTGTTCGCGACCTGGTTCGGCTCGGAGGCCGTGCTGGGGATCCCCGCCGCGTTCATGAAGAACGGTTTCTCCGGCATCATCGAAGACCCGTTCGGCTCGTTCGGTTGCCTGATGCTGGTGGGCCTGGTGTTCTGCCGCCCGCTGTATCGCCTGAACATGCTGACCATCGGCGACTTCTTCCGTAAACGCTATGGCCCCAAGGTGGAGCTGTTTGTCAGCCTGGTGATCATCGGCTCGTACCTTGGCTGGATCGCCGCCCAACTGACCGCACTGGGCGTGGTGTTCAACGTGCTGTCGGGCGGCGCCATCACCACCACCGAAGGCATGCTGATCGGCACCGGCATCGTGCTGGTGTACACCCTGTTCGGCGGCATGTGGTCGGTGGCCATGAACGACTCCATGCAGATGCTGATCATCGTCTGCGGCCTGGCCTACCTCACCTGGCTGCTGGGCAACATGGCCGGCGGCCCCACCCACGTGATCGAACACGCGGCCGCGGCCGGCAAGTTCACCATGGTGCACAGCACCTCGGCCAAGGACATCCTCGCCTTCCTCGGCGCTGCAGTGACCATGATGTTCGGTTCCATCCCCCAGCAGGACGTGTACGCCCGAGTGATGTCGGCCAAGACCGAGAAAATCGCCGCGCGAGCCTCCATCGCCGGTGCCTGCTGCTACCTGACCTTCTGCATGCTGCCGATTTTCCTGACCTACGCCGCGTCGATGATCGACCCGCAGATGGTCAGCGAACTGCTGGACGGTGACGCGCAGATGATCCTGCCGCGCCTGATCATGGAGCGCACGCCGCTGTTTGCGCAGATCATGTTCTTCGGTGCGCTGCTGTCGGCGATCATGTCCACCGCTTCCGGCACCCTGCTGGCACCGTCGGTGACCTTCACCGAGAACGTGCTCAAGCGCATGCGCCCCGACATGACCGACCGCCAATTCCTGCTGGCCATGCGCATTACCATTGCAGTGTTCGCCGGGTTCACCTGCGTGTTCGCGCTGTATTCGGATTCGAGCATTTACGAGATGGTGGGCAACGCCTACAAGGTGACCCTGGTAGCGGCGGTGGTGCCGTTGTTTGCGGGGTTGTTCTGGAAGCGCGCGACCAACCAGGGGGCGATCACGGCGATCATCTTCGGCCTAGGCTCGTGGGGGTTGCTGGAACTGACCCATCAGGACAGTGATCTGTGGCCGCCGCAATTGGCGGGCTTGCTGATCAGTGCGTTGGGGATGGTGATTGGGTCGCTGCTGCCGCCGTTGAACAAGCGTGACCGCGAAGGCGACTTCGACCGCGCGGTGGCTGGTCACTGAGATTCACCTCCAGTAGCCGCTGCCGCCAGGCTGCGCTGGCCCTATGCCTCGCTGGAAATCTCCAGTGTACGCAAAGGCCAGCGCAGCCTGGCGGCAGCGGCTACAAGCGGGTGAGATCAATACCCGCTGAGAATCTGCACGATCGCGCCCGTGGCGATGCCCACCAGCACATAGTCGCCGTTCACGTACAACCAGCGGTGGTCACGTGGCGGTTGGCGCAGGTGGCGGGCGCGCCAGTCGGTGACCCAGTAGCGGTCATTACGGTATTGCGGCGGTGCAAAACCGCCACGGTGCCATTCGCTGTGCGGTCGCGGCATGCCGGCCTGCGGACGGAAGCCGTGATCGCGACCTGGGCCTGGGCCGTGCTGCTGCGGGCCACCGCCGCCATGCTGTGGCGGGCGGTTCTGACCGCCACCATGCTGCGGACCACCCTGAGGGCCGCCCGGCCGCCCTTGCTGCTGGCCGCCATGGCCACGGTTGTCATTGTCCGGCCCCGGCTGGGCGAAGCTGGCCAGCGGGGTCAGCAACATGAGGCAGGCGCATCCTGCCGCGATCATCTTCTTCATTTGAATCTCCATGGGCTGTCGAGCCCGGCTCGATCACACGCCTTTGAGTATCTGCCAAATAAACACAAGTAACGTCTGCATTGGGTAAAGGTTCAGTCAGTTTCGCGGCAGCGCCGTGGCCGCCGCAGGGTCATCGGGCGCGCGTCCGCGCAGGAACAGTTCCGGGTGGCGATTCCACAAGTCCACCAGGGCCTGCACCGAGCGCGAGGCTTGCTTGAGTTGCGCAGCAGTTTCATCGAATTGCTCATGCTGCGCCGACCCTTGGGCGACACTATCGACCGCGCCCTTGAGGGTTTGGTTCGCCTCAAGCAAGGTATCGCGCAATTGTGGCACCAGTTGCTGGTTGACCTGCTGCATCATCAACGGCACCTGCTGCAGGCTGCGATCCAGGTTGCGCGACAGGGCCTGGGTGGGCAGCCGCCCGACCATGGCCGTGATCTGTTTGATGCGGTCTTCCATCACCGACAGGCTGCCCGCCATGGTGGGCACCTCGATGGGCCGGGCCGCGTAGTCGAACGTCACCGGCGGCGCCCCCGGCACAAAGGCCAGCGACACGTACTTCTGGTCGGTGAGCAGGTTGCCGGTGCGTACCTGGGCACGCATGCCGTGCTCGATAAAGCGCCCCATCAGCATCGCGGTGGTGCCCTCGTCGTCACGACCCAAATCCTTGTGCAATTTCTCGTGCACCGCCCCCAGGCGATTGGGGTAGATCACCGCCCGCACGCGGGTCACCAGCACCTCGCGCCCCGCATCGTAATCGAGCCGCACGGACGTCACCCGGCCCACGTTGACGCCGAAGAATTCCACCGGTGCGCCCGCCTCCAGGCCACGCACCGACTCGTCAAAGTGCATCACCAGGTAGCGCGCATAGCCCAACGGCCTGGCCAGGGCATCGCCACGCTCGTTGAACAGGGTAAAGCGCGTATTGGCGGCGGCCACTGGCGGGTTGTTCGGGTAAGGTGGCGCCTGGAAGGCTACGGCGCCGTTCAGCACTGCCGCCAATGACTCGACGTTCACCTGGCGGCCATCCACCCCTACGCTGATGTCCACGCCACTGGCGTTCCAGAAGCGCGTATTCTCGGTAACGAAACGGTCGTTGGGCGCCCCGATGAATACCGTCACGTCCACGCCGCCGCCCTCCCCGCTCAAGCCGCGACCGATCACCCGGCCCACCTGCACGCGGCGGTAATACACCGGCGAGCCGACGTTCAGCGAACCCAGGTCATCGGCGTGCAGCACAAAGCGCGTGCCCGCCTCGCCGAAGTGGGTGGCCGGCGGATGCTCAAGGCCACGAAAGCGCTCGGCCTGCTCACCTTTGTCGCCCGCATCGGCGCCTACGAAGCTGCCGCTGAGCAAGGTCTTGATGCCGGAGATTTCGTTGAAGCCGATGCGCGGGCGCACCACCCAGAAACGCGTGCCCTTGTCGGCAAAGGCCTTGGCCGAGGCTTCCAGTTCGATGCGCACGTCGACCCGGTCACGGTTCTTGTCGATGTCAATGCCCACCACTTTGCCGATCGGCACGTGCTTGTACATCACCAGGGTGTGGTTGGCCTCAAGCCCCTCGGCGGTGCGGAAGCTGACGGTGATGCGCGGGCCCTGACCGATGAAATGCCCGGTCATTACCAGCAACGCCGTAATGGCCGCAGCCAGGGGCAGCAGCCAGAACAGCGACAGGCGGGTACGGGGGCGTTCGTTCACGCAGGTTGACCTCATGGCACGCTGCAACAAATGTAGCAGCTAGCACCACATACGCCCCGTAGCCGCTGCCGTCAGGCTGCGCTGGCCCTATGCCTCGCTGAAGGATTTCAGCGTTCGCACAGGCCAGCGCAGCCTGGCGGCAGCGGCTACGGGCGCGTTGGCGGCAGGCCCGTTGCTGTGGCTTACACCGCCGAGCGGCGGTAGAAACGGTAGCGCGGGAACCAGAAGTTGCGCTCGATGGCCTGCAGCAGCGTGTCTTCCGGGGTTTCCAGGGCCACGCCGTCGGCCTGGGCCTGCTTGGCTACGGCCAGGGCGATTTTCTTGCTCACGGCCTGGATGTCCTTGAGCGGCGGCAGCACTGCATCGCCCGTGCCGGTGACCACCGGCGAGCATTCGGCCAGGGCGTTGGAGGCTGCCATCAGCATGGCGTCGGTGATGCGCGTGGCCTTGGCGGCGAGTGCGCCCAGGCCGATGCCCGGGAAGATGTAGGCGTTGTTGCACTGGGCGATCGGCAGGCTGCGGCCATTGATTTCCACCGGCGCGAACGGGCTGCCGGTGGCGACCAGCGCGTTGCCGTCAGTCCATTCCAGCACCTCGGCCGGGGTGGCCTCGACGCGTGACGTGGGGTTGGACAACGGCATGATCAGCGGCTGTTTGCAGTGGGCGTAGACCTCGCGCACCACCGCCTCGGTGAACAGCCCGCGCTGGCCCGACACGCCGATCAGAATGGTCGGCTTGGCCTGCTTGACCACTTCCAGCAGGGCAATGCCGTTCTCGTCACGCTGCCAGCCTTCTACGGCACCCGCACCGTGGGCCAGGCGCATCTGGAAGTCGTGCAGGCCGCTCATGTCGTCGGTCAGCAGACCGAAGCGGTCGACCATGAAGATGCGCTGACGTGCTTCTTTCTCCGACAGCCCTTCGAGCTGCATGGCCGCGACGATGTGCTCGGCAATGCCACAACCGGCGGAACCTGCGCCGACGAAGGCCACCACTTGCTCGCCCAGTTTCTGGTTCTTGACCTTGCAAGCCGCCAGCAAAGTGCCCACGGCCACCGAGGCGGTGCCCTGAATGTCATCGTTGAAGCAGCACAGTTCGTCGCGGTACTTCTCCAGCAGCGGCATGGCGTTGGTCTGGGCGAAATCCTCGAACTGCAGCAGCACGTTGGGCCAGCGGCGCTTGACGGCCTGGATGAACAGGTCGACGAACTCGGCGTATTCCTGGCCGGTGACGCGCGGGTGGCGCCAGCCCATGTACATCGGGTCGTCCAGCAGCTCCTGGTTGTTGGTGCCCACGTCCAGCACGATCGGCAGGGTGTAGGCCGGGCTGATGCCGCCGCAGGCGGTGTACAGCGACAGTTTGCCGATCGGGATGCCCATGCCGCCGATGCCCTGGTCGCCCAGGCCGAGGATGCGTTCGCTGTCGGTGACCACGATGATCTTCACCGAGTCCTTGGTGGCGCTGCGCAGGATGTCGTCGATGCGGTCGCGGTCGGGCCAGGCGATGAACAGGCCGCGATGGGTGCGGTAGATCTTGGAGAATTCCTGGCAGGCCTGGCCCACGGTAGGGGTGTAGATAATGGGCAGCATCTTGTCCAGATGCGACTCCAACAGGCGGAAGAACAGGGTTTCGTTGTTGTCCTGGATGGAGCGCAGGTAGATATGCTTGTCCAGATCGCTGGCGCACTGCTCGTACTGGCGGTAAACGCGGTCAACCTGTTCTTCGATGGTTTCGACGTTCTGCGGCAACAGGCCGATCAGGTTGAAGTCGATACGCTCTTGCGGGGTGAAGGCGCTGCCCTTGTTGAGCAGTGGCATCTCCAGCAGCGAAGGGCCGGCGTAGGCGATGTAGAGGGGGCGAGTCTGGTTCGGAGCATTTTTCATGGGTGTTTTTTCCGTCATCAGGCTAAAGCGCTGCGCACAGGGTGTCACCGCAAGGCTGCATGGCCATGACACCGCAGGCTTTGTTTTCACGTCAAAAAAGTGATTAGCGCAATTTTGACAGGCCTGCGTCAAGTTGACGCAGGATGAAATTAGCGTCAGCCAGCATCCTGCAAAGTACGCACTGTGTGAGATTCCATGGTTGTGGGCCAACCTGCACCGGCCTCATCGCGAGCAAGCTTTGCTCCCACAGTGTTGAGCCCTACACCTGTATTGGGCTCAACACTGTGGCAAAGCTTGCTCGCGATGGCGCCAGTGAGGACCCTTCGCTCCAGTGTGCACCTCCACAAGACAAACGCGGCATCAATGCCCCGATCAATGACGTGCTGTTGGCACCCATGTACCGCCGTAGCCACAGCCTGCGCCAGCAGCTTCATTCATGACGGACGTTCATAAGCCCATGCGGATGTGCGCCCTTATCGTTCGCCACCCTGCCTTGTAGCATGCCTGGCTTCACCTACACGGAGATGCCCACCATGCAAAAACGCCACCTTGGCACCAGCGGCCTGGAAGTTTCGGCCCTTGGCATGGGCTGCATGGGCCTGAGCTTCGGCTACGGCCCGGCGGTCGACCGCACCACGGGCGTGCAACTGCTGCGCGCCGCCTTCGAACACGGCGTGACCTTTTTCGACACCGCCGAATGCTACGGCCCGTTCACCAATGAAGAGCTGGTAGGCGAGGCCGTCGCGCCGTTTCGCGACCAGATCGTCATCGCCACCAAATTCGGCTTTGAGAACGGCGATTCCAAGCAACCGCTCAATAGCCAGCCCGAACACATCCGCACCGTGGTAGAAGCGTCGCTCAAGCGCCTGCGCACCGACCGTATCGATCTGCTCTATCAACATCGCGTTGATCCGAACGTACCCATCGAGGACGTGGCCGGTGCCGTGGCTCAACTGATTCAAGAAGGCAAGGTCAAGCATTTCGGGCTGTCGGAGGCTGGTGCCAGCACGATTCGTCGCGCCCACGCGGTGCAACCCGTGGCGGCGCTGCAAAGCGAATACTCCATGTGGTGGCGCGAGCCGGAGCGCGACATTCTGCCGACACTGGCGGAACTGGGCATTGGCTTCGTGCCGTTCAGCCCGCTGGGCAAGGGCTTCCTGACCGGCGCGATCAACGACTCCACCACCTTCGACGCCAGCGATTTCCGCAATGTGGTGCCGCGTTTCAGCGAGGCAAACCGCAAGGCCAACGCGGTGCTGGTGGAGGTGCTGGGGCAGATTGCCGAGCGCAAGCAGGCGACCCGTGCGCAAATTGCCTTGGCGTGGTTGCTGGCGCAGCAGCCCTGGATTGTGCCGATTCCCGGGACCACCAAGTTGCATCGCTTGGAAGAAAACACCGGCGCGGCCAGCGTGGTGCTGAGTGCCGATGACCTGGCGGCGATCCAGGTGGCGCTGGATGGCATCACCGTGGTCGGCGATCGTTACCCGGCGCATTTGCAGAAGCGCGTGGGCAACTGATGCGCGTCGCGATGCAGGCACCGCAGTGAACGCAGCTTTACCAACGCAACCGCCCCGCCGGCAACCTGCGCATCAACGCCACCGGTGTGTATCCCCTGCTGGGGCTGCCGTGACTGCGGCATAGCAACAAGACCGCGTAGCCCCCATCGCGAGCAAGCTTTGCTCCCACAGTGTTGAGCCAACCACGGTGGACGGCTTGGCACTGTGGGAGCAAAGCTTGCTCGCGATGGCGCCAGTGAGGTCCCTTCGCTACAGTATGCACCTCCACAAGACAGTTGCGGTTACGTGGGCAGTGCGGTGGCGATGAAATCGCGCAACCAGCGATGCGCCGGGTCACGATGACAACGCTCTGGCCACAGCATGGTCATCTGATACCCAGGCACCGCCAGCGGCGGCTCCACCACGCGCAATTGCGGGTTGCCGCGCACCAGGCGCTCGGGCAACAGCGCCACCAGGTCGGTGGCAAGCAGCGTCTGCACCACCAGCAGAAAATGCGGCACCGACAGCACTACCCGACGGCTCAACCCCAACGCCGCCAAGGCACTGTCCGTCACCCCGCTGAACCCACCGCCATCGGGCGAGACCACTACCTGCTCAAGGGTGCAGAACTGCGTCAGCGTCGGCTTGCGCCGCAGGCGCGGATGGTCGTGACGCCCCACCAGCACATAGCGCTCGTCGAACAGCACACGGCTGCGCAGGTTGGCTGGCGAGTCGTCACGGGTATGAAACGCCAGGTCCACCTCGCCCTCCTCTGCCTGCCGCGCCAGGCGTGCCGGCACCAGTTGCAGCATGGCCACCCGGGTATGCGGCGCTGCCACGCGCAGCCCTTCCAGAGCCGGCAGCAGGATGGTGGCGCCGCTGGCGTCGGAAGCCGCAACCCGCCAGGTGTCGCGCGCCTGGGCGGGGTCAAAGGGCGCGTCGGCGCCCACCGCCAACTCCAGGGCGGCCAGCGCCTGGCGCAAGGGCTCGCGCAGGGCGTCGGCCCGCGCCGTCGGCCGCATGCCGCGCGGCCCCGGCAACAACAGGGGGTCGTCGAAGATGTCGCGCAGTTTGGCCAAGTGCACGCTGATCGACGGCTGGGAATAATTGAGCCGCAGGGCTGCGCGAGTCACGTTCTGCTCGGCCAACAGCACATCGAGCGTCATCAGGAGATTGAGGTCCAGCTGCCTTAAATTAACCACCGCAATACCTGCAATATTGGCTATTCATTTCCACTATACCGCAGCAACGCGCAGCATGGCCCCATCACTCCCCCACCGGACCTGGCCATGAATATCCTGATCGTCTTTGCGCACCCCGAACCCCAGTCGCTGAACGGCTCGCTGAAAGACTTCGCCGTTGCCCACCTGCAACGGGCAGGCCACCAGGTGCAGGTATCCGACCTGTATGCCATGCAATGGAAAGCACCGCTGGACAGCGACGACACCCGCGAGCGCCTGATATCAGCGCGCTTCGACCCGTCACGCGAATCGCGCCACGCCTTCGAGCAAGGCCTGCAAAGTGACGACATCGCCGCCGAGCAGGGTAAGCTGCTGTGGGCCGACGCGGTGATTTTCCAATTCCCGCTGTGGTGGTTCTCGATGCCGGCCATCATGAAAGGCTGGTTCGAACGGGTGTATGCGTACGGTTTCGCCTACGGCGTGGGCGAGCATTCGGACACCCGTTGGGGCAACCGCTACGGCGAAGGCACGCTGACGGGCAAGCGCGCCATGTTGCTGGTGACCACCGGTGGCTGGGAGTCGCACTACAGCGCACGCGGCATCAATGGCCCGATCAATGACGTGCTGTTCCCCATCCAGCACGGCATGCTGCACTACCCCGGCTTTCACGTGCTGCCGCCGCTTGTGGTGTACCGCACCAGCCGCATGGACGCTGACCGCTACGCGACCGTGCAACAGCAATTGGCCCAGCGCCTGGACCGGCTATGGACCGACGCACCCATTGCGTTCCGGGCGCAGAACGGCGGTGATTATCAGATCCCGCAGCTGACCTTGCGCGATGACGTCGCCGCGCAGCAGACAGGCTTCGCCGCGCACATCCATCAGTAGAACAGCCGCGGCTCCGGCGCAACTAGGAGGCTGGCCAGCTTGGTCAGGGCAAACCCCGTTCGGCGCGGCTGGGGCCCATCAATGCAATGCCCACGCCGAGGGCGCTGGCGCTGCCTGCGTTCGCCGGAAGTTACGCTATTGCAGGACGTGCTTCAACTTGTCCTCCTATTACCCTTCACCATAGGCGAATAAACACGATGCCTATCGATAATCGATCCACAAACAATTAATTACAGCTCAACAGCAACTAACTTTTTCCGTACGACACTTGCAGACGCCATAAAACCAGCCCTAAAGTACAGAACACACCGCCACCAGAGCCATTGACATGAACAATCTAAAACTTTTAGTGCGCGACGAACAGGATAGTGTTCCCCACGCGGTCGAGCATCAGGTGCAAGTCAACTTCACAGAAGATGGCCACGATCTAGCCTGGACAGGATCCGCCAGAAGAATCTTCCTTTCCATCCCTGGTAATTATTCACAGTTCTATGGCGTTTCAAATCAAGGAATTGGCAGCCCGGCCTTTATGATTGAATCCAACCTGCTGTGGGCGGAGGGAATATACGACATCACTCAGAGCGGCCTTACCAGAGCCATTTACGGTACTGACTTAGGCAATGGCGTTACAGGTGATTTTGGTATCGGAAAACTGGTAATCCTCCGATTGATCAATCTGCCTGACAATATCGAGATTACTGCCGAGGTAACCTTTGAATGGCGGAATGCTGTCGGAAAGCGATGCGGGGCAAAAATGATCATCGCACCACTTCACAGTTAAAAGAACCAACAACGACCACCGTCGCTTATTGAAAATTCAACTTGAATACTGACCACCTCAATGGGCGGCGCCTGCATTTCGCCAGACGCCGACATGGGTGTCAGTGCATTACCCGTGTGATTAGAAAATTCGCCAAGTCCGGCTCATCATCCAACTCAATGGCCCGCGCCGGGCGCGGCAACGCCTCAAGCACCGAGTCCCAGAACGCCACGGCCGCATCATCCTGGCGGTAGTAGCGCACCAGCCAGTTCTCATGCCCGCCCATCAGCACCTGGGTCACCAGCGCCTTGCCGATGCCTTTGCGCCGGTAGCGCTTGAGGATGAACAAATCGGCCAGCTCCAGGGCATCGATGCCTGGCAGTTCGCTACGCTCCACCAGCAGGAAGCCCGCCACGCAACCGTTGACCAGCAACAGGTTGGCGCTCCAGTCCTGATCGTTCCAGTAGCGCATCAGGTGGTCGTCGTGGATGTAGAAACGGCCGTCATCGTCGACGTCTTCCTGCTCCCAGTCCGACGACTCATAGGCGTAGAACTGGTAAAGGTTGCGGATCAGTTGGGCCTGATCCACGGTGGTGGGCAGCAGTTCAACAGTGAAATCATTCATGGCTTGGCCTTCCAGGCAGAAGGACAAGACGCGCAGCGGGCGAAAATCGAAGGCATGGAGTGTCCGGTAACAATGACCCAGGGCGCAGGCCCGATCAGGCCCGCGATTTTGCAGGGGGCTATTGTTTACAAAAGCGCTGGGGATTGCCATGGGCAATTGCGCCAATCATGCCAGCGCTGCGGTGGCCTCGATCTCGATTTGCATGCCTTCCAGCGCCAGGCGCGGCACGGGAATCAGGGTGCAAGCAGGCTTCATCGCCCCGCCCCAGGCGCGATCGGCCTCGGTAACCCAGGCGCGCAGCTTGACTTCGTCGTGATCGACAATCAGCAGGGTCAGTTTGAAGATGTCGGTCAGCGCCGCGCCCTGGGACTGCAGCGCGGTCTGCACGTTGGCCAGCGCCTGGCGCGCCTGGGTGGCGAAGTCCGACGACAGCAGGCCATGCACATCCTCGCCCCCCTGCCCGGCCAGGTACACCCACCGCGCCTGGGCTGGCACGACGGCGACGTGGGAGTAGGCATTGCCGGAAGGGTCGTATAACCCCGGTGGGTTGAACAGTTCGAACGCTTGGCGACTCATGCTTCTACTCCCTGTCAAAGTGAGCGGCGATTATGGCATGTGCGCGGCCCGGCACAGGTCCATTAACCCGGCGCTATACTGGTTTTGCACAAAATGGCATGGAGGCCGGCTGTCTTCTTCTTGGCTCAAGCAGGTTGTGAACCATGATGCCCAATGCCCAAAGCGTGACCGACACCGCCGCCCAGCTCGCCGCCCTTGACCGGGTGATGGCCATCGCCCGCTTCAGCCCCCAGGGCATGCTGCTCGACGCCAATACTAATTATCAGGCCCTGCTGGGCTACGAAGGTGTCGACCTGCGCGGTCGTCACCACAGCACGTTTTGCCCCCCGGCCTTGGTGCAAAGTGCCGAGTACGCGGCCTTCTGGCATCGTCTGGGCGAAGGCGGTACCCGTTCGGGAATTGCCGAACGGCGGCGGCGTGACGGTAGCAGCTGCTGGCTGGAGGCGACTTATCTGCCGGTGCTGGATGAAACCGGACAAGTGGCGCAGGTGTTAAAGATCGCCACCGACATCACTGCCCGCCTGGAGCAGGAACGGGCGCAGCAGGAGCGCCTGAAGTTGCTGTCGATCGCTGCCGAGGTCAGCGACACCGCCGCAGTCATCACCGACCGCCAGGGCCTGATCACTTACACCAATATCGGATTTCGACAGATGTTCGGCTGGGCAGACCACGAGCTATGGGGCTGTGACCCCGTACAGTTGCTGGCGCCGCGCAATGAGTCGACCGCCGAGGACGGCGGCCACCGCGAGGCGATCGTGACCGGCAAGCAAGGCCAGCGCTACTGGGCACGCATGACCAGCAACCCGATTGTGGACGACGCAGGCCGCCTGCTGCACACCGTGACGCTGTTCACCGACATTACCGAAAGCAAGATCCACCGCGCCTTGCAGCATCAGGTGCTGGAAGCCGTGGCCCGCGAGCAGCCGCTTAACCAGATACTGGAGCTTATTTGCCTGGAGGTGGAACGCATCGCCCCGGAAGTCACCGCCTCGATCCTGGCGGTGGACGATCAGGGCCAACTGCACTCCCTGGCCGCCCCCAGCCTGGACCCTGAATATTGCCGCCAGCTCAACGGCCTGAACATCGGCCCCAAGGTGGGCAGCTGCGGCACCGCCGCCTGGCGCAACGAAGCGGTGCGGGTCGACAATATTGCTGAAGACCCGCTGTGGGCGGACTTCCTCTACCTGGCGTTGCCGCTGGGCATCATCGGCAGCTGGTCGACGCCGATTCGCAACAGCCAGGGCGTGCCCATCGGCACCTTCGCCTTCTATTTCCATGCCCCGCGCAATGCGTTCGCCGAAGCCTTCCACCAGCGCCTGGTGGACGCCTGCGCCAACCTCTGCGCCCTGGCGCTGGAACGCGATGCCTCACGCCACCGCATTCGCCAGCTGGCGTTCTATGACGGCCTGACCGGCCTGCCCAACCGCAGCTTCCTGCAGACCCGCGCCGACCAGATCATTGCCGGCCTGGCGTCCCGGGAAGAACCGGTGGCAGTGCTGTTCATCAACCTTGACCGCTTCACCCAGGTCAACGACTCCCTGGGGCACCCGGCCGGTGACGAATTGCTGCGCCGTGTCGCCACCCGTCTGCAGCAGGAGGTCAGCGAGGACGACATCGCGGCCCGCTTGTCCGCCGACGAGTTCGTGATCGTGCTATGCCACTGCGACGCAGAGCGCGCCGCACTGACGGTGGAACGCATCCAGACGCAGCTCAGCCAACCCACCTCCATCGCGCAGACGCCGCTGACGATCACGGCCAGCGTTGGCATCGCCGTCTACCCTTTGGACGGCACCCACATGGAGACCTTGCTGCACCGCGCCGACATCGCCATGCATCAGGCCAAGAGCAGCGGCCGCGGGACCTTCCGTTTCTTCAGCCAGGAAATGAACAGCGTTGCCCGCGAGCATCTGGCGCTGGAATCGGCGCTGTCCCAAGCCCTGGCCAACCAGCAACTGCACTTGCATTATCAACCCCAGGTGGAGCTGGCCAGCGGCAGGCTGTACGGCGTGGAAGCCCTGGCGCGCTGGAGCCATCCGCACCTGGGCGATATCTCGCCGGGGCGTTTTATCCCCCTGGCCGAGGAAAGCGGGATGATCGACGAACTGGGACGCTGGGCCCTGGACGAGGCATGCCGGCAGTTGGCTGCGTGGCGTGCCAGGGGCCTGGATATTCCGTCGGTGGCCGTCAACCTGTCGTCGGTGAGCTTCCATCGGCTGGACCTGGTGCATTTGGTGGACAGCCTGCTGCACCGCTACCACCTGACGCCCCAGGACCTGATCCTGGAACTCACCGAAAGCATCCTGCTGGACAGCAACCCCAGTACCCTGGAGACCATCCAGCGTATTCAGGCACGCGGTATCCGGCTGTCCATGGACGATTTCGGCACCGGCTATTCCAGCCTGAGCTACCTGCGCCGGCTGCCGTTCCACGAGCTCAAGCTGGACCGCAGCTTTGTCGCCGACCTGGACCACAGTGAAGCGGCCCGCGCGCTGAGCCAGGCGATCCTGGGCGTGGGCCAAAGCCTGCACCTGACGCTGGTGGCCGAGGGCATCGAAACCCACTCGCAACGGGCGCGCCTGCAGGAACAGGGCTACCCGGTAGGTCAGGGGTATCTGTTCTCGCCGCCGCTGGCGCCGCAAGCACTGGAGCATTGGCTGGCGCAGTCTGCGGCCAGTCGGGCGCTGTCGCTGGGCTGATCGGGCGGCAAAAGCAGTCAGATATCGCACAACGGTCCGGTAATCGCACAAATTCAACTTAAGGGGCTCTCCCCCAGCCCCGATTTGCGGCACGCTATAGACATGACGGCAAGCATGGCCCACCGGGCAGCCTGACGTCGCGGCCGACAGCGCTTCGGCTAAATTGATAACAAGAAGACGTGGCCAAGCCATTGGCCCGTGCCTTGATTCATTCACACTCCAGGAAAAACCAGGAGCTCGCTTTGATCAATAAAACGTTTGAGTCCGTGGCTGCCGCGGTAGAAGGGATCGCCGACGGGTCGGTCATCATGGTCGGTGGCTTCGGCACCGCCGGCATGCCCTCGGAGCTGGTCGATGGCGTGATCGCCACCGGTGCCCGCGACCTGACCATCATCAGCAACAACGCCGGCAACGGCGAAGTTGGCCTGGCCGCGCTGCTCAAGGCCGGTTGCGTACGCAAGGTGATCTGCTCGTTCCCGCGCCAGTCCGACTCTTATGTGTTCGACGAGCTGTACCGCGCCGGCAAGGTGGAACTGGAAGTGGTACCACAGGGCAACCTGGCTGAACGTATCCGCGCCGCAGGCTCGGGCATCGGCGCATTCTTCTCGCCAACCGGCTACGGCACCCTGCTGGCCGAAGGCAAGGAAACCCGCGTCATCGACGGCCGCAACTACGTGCTGGAAATGCCGTTGCACGCCGACATCGCGCTGATTAAGGCGTACAAGGGCGACCGCTGGGGCAACCTGGTGTATCGCAAGGCCGCACGCAACTTCGGCCCGATCATGGCCATGGCCGCCAAGACCGCCATCGCGCAGGTCAACGAAATTGTCGAACTGGGTGAACTGGACCCTGAGCACATCATCACGCCGGGCATCTTTGTCCAGCGCGTGGTCGCCGTGCCGACCTACCCTGTTTCCTCGTCCGCCAAAGCCGTTTGAGGCCTGCCATGACCATGAAAAAACTCTCGCGTAACGAAATGGCCCAACGCGTGGCCGAAGACATCAAAGAAGGCGCCTACGTCAACCTGGGCATCGGCGTACCGACCCTGGTGGCCAACTACCTGGGCGACAAGGAAGTGTTCCTGCACAGCGAAAACGGCGTGCTGGGCATGGGCCCAAGCCCGGCCGAAGGCGAAGAAGACGACGACCTGATCAACGCCGGCAAACAGCACGTCACCCTGCTGACCGGTGGCGCGTTCTTCCACCACGCTGACTCGTTCTCGATGATGCGCGGCGGCCACATCGACATCGCCGTGCTGGGTGCCTTCCAGGTGTCGGTCAAGGGCGACCTGGCCAACTGGCACACCGGCGCCGAGGGCTCGATCCCGGCCGTTGGCGGCGCCATGGATTTGGCCACCGGCGCACGTGAAGTGTTCGTGATGATGGACCACCTGACCAAGACCGGCGAAAGCAAGCTGGTGCCCGAGTGCACCTACCCGCTGACCGGCATTGGTTGCGTGAGCCGCATCTACACCGACCTGGCCATCCTGGACGTCACCACCGACGGCCTGAAAGTGCGCGAAATCGTGGCGGACATCAGCTTCCAAGAGCTGGAAAAACTGAGCGGCGTACCGCTGATCAAGTAATCCTGCTGCCGCTGTACGCGTAGCCGCTGCCGCCAGGCTGCGCTGGCCCCTGAGTACACTGAAGATTTGCAGTGAATATCAGGGCCAGCGCAGCCTGGCGGCAGCGGCTACGGTGTTTCTGAGGCAGGCGCAGCGCCATTCATTCATGTGCCTGCACGTTTCACGAACGCACTTCCTTGAGCAATTCGGGATGGCGATCCAAAAGCTGGAAGAGCAATACCAACGCAACCGGCGGCTTGGTTTTGCCATTTTCGTAACGGGAAAACGCGTTGACGCCACCGCCAAACAACTCTGCAGCCTCACGCTGCCCAAGATCCAGCTTCTTGCGCACACTGGTAATGAAACCAGGATTGAACGTCGCCTCGTTGACCTGTTTGTTAAAGGCGAGCATTGCCTGCATGATTCGCTGGGACTCCTCAAGGCCGGCGATGACCTCATCGCACGCGGAGCAGAATTCACCCAGCAGTACTTAATTGTTGGCGAATGTTGCAAGCATCGACAGTTCATCCCTCGGTAGGGTCAGCCCCTAGACTCACCAAATAGGCACAAAACATGTCTGCCATGCCCTCCGCATACAGTGCCATCTCCCGCTCCGTGCGCGGCACCTCGGAGAATCGCTTGCCCACGACACTGAAGGTCGAGGTAATCAGGTCGCTGACCAACTCATGCGTCGCCTGATCCACCTGCGGCAACATTTCAGCGACGAATCCATAGAACGCTTGCTCACCCGCCGCTCTCGCCTCCCGTGCCTCAGGCGCGTCACGGTACAGCGGCGCGGCGTCGTCCAAGGCCCCTCGCATAGCGGCCTCCTCGCACTCGGAGCGAATGAACGCATGCACCAGATGCCGCAACCGCTGCAACGGCGGCATGCGGGTGTCAGCCAGTATCCCGGCCAGCAAATCACTGGTCTGCCGCCACTCTTCACTCTGCAACCGAAACAGTATCGCCGCCTTGTTGGGAAAGTACTGATACAGCGAGCCAATGCTCACCCCGGCCTTCTCCGCCACCCGGGCGGTGGTGAAGCGCTGGGCGCCTTCCTGGGCCAAAACCTGAGTAGCGGCTTGCAGAATGACCGCCACCAGCTCTGTAGAACGGGCCTGACGCGGCTGTTTGCGCTGTGAAATCGGGGGTGCGGGGCGTTCGCTCATGGGGGCCTGGGAATGCGATTAGAAAATGTGATGAATTCGTCGCATTCTAATCCCACCTCTCGACACCTGTATACGGAGACACCATGAGCACCCTGACCACCGCCCCGCTCCCTGCCCTCCTGGCCCGCCTGTTTGCCGAAGCCGAGGCCAAGCGCCCGGAGCTTGCGGACCTGCCTGCAGACGAACTGCACACCCTGATGCACAGCAAGACCGACTACCTGGACCTGTACAGCCGCCTGAAGGATTTCGCCCTGCCGGTATCGCCCGAGACCGGCCGCCTGTTGTACATGCTGGCACGCAGCAGCCAGGCGAAGACCATCGTCGAGTTCGGCACCTCGTTCGGCCTGTCCACCCTGCACTTGGCGGCGGCGCTGCGCGACAACGGTGGCGGCCGCTTGATTACCTGTGAGTTTGAGCCATCGAAGGTGGCCATCGCCCGGCAGAACCTGCAGGCCGGCGGGCTGTTGGACCTGGTGGAAATCCGCGTCGGCGATGCCTTGCAGACGCTGAGTAGCGACCTGCCCGAGCAGATTGACCTGGTGTTGCTGGACGGCGCCAAGCCCCTGTACCCGGCGATCCTGGACCTGCTACAGAGCCGCCTGAAACCTGGCGCGCTGATCGTCGCGGATAACGCCAATCACAGCCCTGAATATCTGGAGCGAGTGCGCTCGGCGCACGGCGGTTACCTGTCGCTGCCGTTTGCCGATGACGTAGAACTGTCGATACACCTGTAGCCGCTGCCGAAGGCTGCGCTGGTCGGTGTGAACCCTGAAGATCTTCAGCGATAAAAAGGTCCAGCGCAGCCTGGCGGCAGCGGCTACGGTGTTATGGACGTCAGGATTTGCGTAGCCCGCGCTTGAACAGGCGAACCCTGTGCTTGAGCTTCTGATAGTGGTAGAACAGCTCTGGCAGCAATAGCACAGCACGATTGTGCAACTTCACACCACACGCCTTGACGTCCCTGCGCGTGAGCGAAAAAAACCTGCCAGGCACTGGCACATCGTTTTTCACGCATAGCATCAGGATGGTCTTCACGTTTTGCTCCATGTAGCTCAGCGCAACCTCCCTGCCCTTGTAAAACGTATCCACGTGCAGCTTCAGGGCACTGAGTGTGTCTCTATAAGCTTCATTGGCGGCCATTACATACGCCTGGTCCTTGGTGCAACGTGTGAGGGATCCCGGCCGCACGCGTTGATAATATAAACTGTCGCTCAGCGAAAATGTCTTGCCGCTGTAGAGATAGATATTCATGCTAAACCAATGATCTTCGTGAACGCGACCAACAAAGCGGACAGGAAACTTCTGGCATACTGAACGCTTGAAAATAAACTGACAAGTGGACGCGCTGTGTTGTTGCGAAACAACCAAATCCTGCAACAGACACTTGCCCGATTCCAACCAGCCGGGGCGGACAGAAGCAGTATTTCTTCGAAGAAATGTGCGCCCCCCACCCTCGTCAACAAAAGCCCTCATCGAGAAGTAATAAAGTTCGAGACCTTCATCGATAAGCAACTGCCGCTGAAAGCCTTCAAACATGTCCGTGCGCACAACATCATCAGGATCGCAAAAATAGACAAAGTCGCCTTGGGCCAAGCTCAAGCCCTTGCGCCTTGCAGCCCCTACACCCTGGTTACTCTGGCTATGGATCTTCAACAGATCACATCCTGCGTACCTCGACTGCAACAACTCCAGCGTACCGTCGGTTGAGCCATCATTGATGACGATGATCTCATGAGGCAGCACTGTCTGCTGCAAGAGTGAGTCAAGCGCTTCCTCAATAAAACCCACGACATTGTAGACCGGCAGTACTACCGATATTCCCTTACACTCACCCACTTCAATTCGCTCACGATAATATTGCGACAGGCACCGATATGAAACTGCAGTATTCATCGCGAATACCACAGACCCTACCGACAGCGTGACGCCACCTTCCTGGCGACTTCATCCATGCACCACATTCAAACCACACTACCTGAGTTAGCGCACCGCCCTGTTTCCAGCGTCGAAAAATACTATCGGCGGCTCAATAAAGGCGCAACAGAACAAAAGTAACACGGGCACTCAAAGTGTATCAGGATACTTCTTACTTGCTCGCACCCGCGCCTTCCCGACGTTTAGCGCAACCGCCGCCTGTATCAGTGCCATCAGCCCGGATTCATCAAACGCCTGCCCCTGATGGATATCGATCGCCCGGCGCGTATTGCCCTCAAGGCTGGCGTTGAACAGACCCGAAGGGTCAGGCAGCGCAGCGCCCTTGGCGAAGGTGAGCTTGACCACCTGCTTGTACGTTTCGCCCGTACACAGTATCCCGGCATGCTCCCACACCGGCACGCCGCGCCATTTCCAGGTTTCTTCCACCTGCGGGTCGGCGGTCTTGATCAAGGACCGCACCTGCGCCAGCACCTCGCCGCGCCAGTCAGCCAGCTCCTTGATTCTGGCGTCGATCAGGTCGCAGGCCGAGGTGGGCAGGTCGGGCAAGGGCATGGGACTGATCCGGTGGACGCGTTCTCTAAAGGATAGCCTTTCCCTGTAGCAGCGGCCGACAGGCCGCGTCACGGGCGCCGCGCATTGCCTGACAGACCGCATCGCCTGCATCGCGGCCAAGGCCGGCTCCTACCACGGGCGGCGTAGGAGCCGACTTTAGTCGCGATGCAGACGGCGCGGTTTAAAGCCAGGTGTTTTCGCGCCGGGCCAGCTGGCGTAAAGCAGGCTGCGCAGGCGATTTTTGCCGCAGATGAAGAAGGGTTTCATGAATGTGGACGCACTGCGTTCAACAGCTCGGGAACTGTCGATACACCTGTAGCCGCTGCCGAAGGCTGCGCTGGTCGGTGTGAACCCTGAAGATCTTCAGCGATAAAAAGGGCCAGCGCAGCCTGGCGGCAGCGGCTACGGGTATGGGTGTAGATGTGAGTCAGGCACCCACTTCCAACAGCTTGCCATCGCCATTGAACTTGCCGGCCTGGTAGTCACGGATGGCCTGTTCAATCTCGCCCCGGGTGTTCATCACGAACGGCCCATGGGCCACCACCGGCTCGTCGATCGGGTCGGCGTGGCCGAACAGCAGCACGGCATCGTCGCTGGCTTCCAGGGTGAGGCTGTCGGCATCGTGGTTCAGGCTAATCAGGTGCCAGGGTTTTACGGCTGTGCCACCGACGCTGACCTGGCCACTGACCACATACAAGAACACGCTGCGCCTGGCCGGTGCCGGCAGGTCCACGCGTGCGCCGGCTTGCAGGCGCACGGTGCTCATGAACACGCCAGTCAGCGAGTGAATCGGCCCCTGGGTGCCGTCGAATTCGCCGGCAATCAGGTTAAGCACGCCCTTGCCATCGGCAATCGACAGCGCCGGGATGCCATCGGCCTGCACCCCGCTGTAGCGCGGCGCGGTCATTTTCAACTGCGACGGCAGGTTGACCCACAGCTGCAGAATCTCCAGCGCCCCGCCGCTTTGCTTGAAGCTGGGCGGCGAGACTTCGGCGTGGATCAGGCCGGAGCCTGCGGTCATCCATTGCACGCCACCGGCTTCGATCACGCTTTCGTGGCCGCCGGTGTCGTAGTGCGCCAGGTTGCCGGTAAGTATGAAGGTCACCGTTTCGAAACCGCGGTGCGGATGCGGGCCAAACGGCAGGCCGTTGTTGTTCGGCGCGTAAACCTGCGGGCCGTGGTGGTTGAGGAACAGGAACGGGTCGACCTGCTCAAGGCCGGGGCCCGGCAGTGGACGACGGGTAATCAGGTCGGCGATGTCATCGCGGTAGGCCGGATGGGTCGCAGCGACGGTGCGGCTGGTCATGGAATGCCTCGCGAAAAATGCCAATGTCAGATGCCCATCATACCGTAGCCGCTGCCGCCAGGCTGCGCTGGCCCTATGCCTGGCTGAAGATCCGGGGCGAACATCAGGGTCAGCGCAGCCTGGCGGCAGCGGCTACAGGCATGAAAAAACCCGCTGCCGCCTTGAGGGCGACAGCGGGTTTTGGCGGAGCGTCTTACTTGCTGTCTGGCAGCGCGTAAGCGATCACGTAGTCGCCGCGATCAGGCGACTGGCGTGCGCCACCCGCGGTGATGACGACGTACTGCTTGCCGGTTTTCGGCGACACGAAGGTCATCGGGCCACCCTGGCTGCCGACTGGCAGACGGGCTTTCCAGGCTTCTTCGCCGGTTGCCGAGTTGAACGCACGCAGGTAGTAGTCCTGGGTACCTGCGATGAACACCAGGCCACCTTGGGTGGACAGGGTGCCGCCCAGGGTCGGCATGCCAATTGGCATCGACAGGCCCATTTTGATACCCATCGGGCCAGTGTCTTTCACTGTACCGACCGGAACCTGCCAAGCGATCTTCTGAGTCTTCATGTCGATCGCGGTCAGGGTGCCGAAAGGCGGTGCCTGGCAAGGGATGCCGGCTACCGACAGGAAGCGGTTTTTGTTCACGGCGTATGGGGTGCCTTTGAGCGGTACAGCGCCCATGCCAGTGTTCAGTGCTTCACCGCCGGACGAGGCCTTGGCGTCTTTCTGCTGCGGCACCATCTGGCTCCACAGGCCCAGACGCATGTCGTTGACGAAGATGAAACCGTGCACCGGGTCAGTCGACAGGCTGCCCCAGTTCATGCCACCCAGCGAACCTGGGAAGCTCAGGGAAATGTCGGTACCCGGCGCTGTGTACAGGCCGTCGTAACGCATTTTCTTGAACTGGATACGGCACAGCATCTGGTCGAACGGCGTAGCACCCCACATGTCCGATTCAGTCAGGGTTTGCGCGCCGATCTGCGGCATGCCAACCGATTTAGGCTGAGTCAGGGAGTACGGTTCGTTCGGGATGTTGGACGCCTTGACCGGTACTTCTTCAACCTTGGTCAGCGGCTTGCCGGTGTGGCGGTCCAGCACGTAGATCTGGCCAGCCTTGGTGCCGATCACCACGGCCGGAACCTTGGTGCCGTCAGGCTTGGCGAAGTCGATCAGGCTAGGCTGCATCGGCAGGTCGAAGTCCCACAGGTCGTTGTGGACGGTCTGGTAGACCCACTTCTCTTCGCCGGTGGTGGCGTTCAAGGCCAGTACCGAAGCACCGTACTTGTGGTTCAGGGCGGTACGCTCAACACCGTAGATGTCGGTGGACGAGCTGCCCATCGGCAGGAACACAGTGTTCATGCTTGGGTCGTACGACATCGGCGCCCAGCTGTTCGGCGTGCTGCGCACATAAGTGCTGCCGTCGGCAGGGGCTTTCTTGTCTTCCGGGTTACCCGGGTCGAAGGCCCAGCGCATGGCGCCAGTCACCACGTCAAAACCACGGATCACGCCGCCAGGCATGTCGGTCTGGACGTTGTCGGCCACACGGCCGCCGACTACTACAGTGGTACCGGCCATCAGCGGTGCCGAGGACAGTTGGTAGTAGGAGTCAGGTACGTCACCCAGGCCGGCTTTCAGGTCGATCTGACCGTTGTTGCCGAAGTCTTTGCAGTACTCGCCGGTGTCGGCGTCCACTGCGATCAGGCGTGCGTCGATGGTGTTGGTCAGCAGACGACGCTGGCACATGGCACCTGGGGCAACCGATACGGCGGCGGCCGGGGTGCTGCCATCGGTAGGCGCGGCAACAGCGGTGGTGGCGTCGAAGTACGCCAGGCCACGGCAGCGCTGCCAGACCTTACTCTGGGCATGCACATCACGCTTCCACAGCTCTTTGCCGGTGTCGGCGTCCAGGGCGATGATGTTGTTGTGCGGGGTGCAGATGAACACCTTGTCGCCCACTTGCAGCGGGGTGTCCTGGTCTTCTGCGCCGTTGCCATCGCTGATGGCCACGTCACCGGTGTGGTAGGTCCAGGCCGGGGTCAGCTTGGAAACGTTGCTGCGGTTGATCTGGTCCAGCGCGGCGAAGCGGCTGCCACCTTCGTCGTTACCGTAGTGTTTCCAGTCTTTCTGCGCGTGCGCCGGGTCGACCTTGGTCAGGCCCGGGCCGTCGCCGGTTGGCGATACCGAATCGTGCGGGATGAACATGCCATAGGCACCACCGGCCACGGCGATGGCCAGCAGGCCACCCAGCGCGTAGCCGCCGTTGCCGCCAGCCAGGCCATTGAGCTTGCGCAGGGTTGGGTAAACCAACGCTACCAGCAGGCTCAGGATGCCCAGGGCGAACAGGCGCGAGATTTGCGGCCAGAAGTTCAGGCCGGCATCAGCCACGGCCCAGATAACGCTGGCCACCATGACGGCGGCGAACAGCCAGGCACCGGCCAGGCGTTGCTTGAACAGCAATACCGACGATACCAGCATGCCGACACCGGCCAGTACGAAGTACCAGCTGCCGCCGACGGACGCGAGGTAACCGCCCAACCCTATGTAGAGAAGAGCAAAGACCAGCATGCCGAGGCCGACGACCCAGAGGGGCCAGCGAGCGACGTTTGCCGAAGTTCGAGTGTTAGTCATGTACATGATCCTACTGACGCATGAACGTTGCGGGGAGTTTTAAGAATAGTGGAGGTCCCAGCTTTTGGAGCTGAATCCGTGACAATGTTCACCAGGGGCTTGCAAGGTCTGCGCATCGACGTTGGCGATGCGACTCACCAGCATGTCGTCGACGACCACTTAAACGCAATTAACTAATCAGTTAGTTACTGAATGTAAGCATACCAAAAAATGACGTGCCTGCGACAACTTGTCATTTGAAGGTGGGAGAAACACTGTTGTGGGGATGGTAATAATCGGGGGGGCGGGGCAGCGCCCAAGCCCTGAAAACAAAGGCGAACCAGGTGATGCCCCAGACAAAACTGGCCCGAAACAAATGTAGGACCGGCCTCTGGCCGGGAAGCGCCGCGCGGGCGGCGCTCGATCTCAAGGCCGCCATCAACTCTTCGACATGCACCTCTATGCCACACCACGATCCTGTAGCCGCTGCCGCCAGGCTGCGCTGGCCTGCGTGAACACTGGAGATTTTCAGCGAGGCAAAGGGCCAGCGCAGCCTGGCGGCAGCGGCTACAGGATTGTGGTGGGTGTTGGAGTGCATGTCTTGGGGTTTTGTGGCGTTTATGAGATCGCGCGCCGCCCGCGCGGCGCTTCCCGGGCACAGCCCGGTCCTACATTTGTTTCGGGCCAGTTATGTCTGGGGCATCACCTCGTCCGCCTTTGTTTGTTCGCCTTGAGTTGTAGGTGGCCTCTCAGATGCTCTCGGCCACATCGATCTGCATCGCCACGCCATACACCTGCCCGGCCACCGGGTTGACGCCGGTCACTGCCTGCACCAGCACCTCAACGCTACGCTCCGCCAGTGCCACCACGGGGTGCGACAGCACCGCCTGCACCAACCCCTCCCGCAAGGCATCGCGCGTCAGCGCGGTGACGTCATGGCAGACCACCACCGGCAGGCGCAGCTGCCGCGCCTTGAGTTCACGCAGTGCGCGCACCACACCTGCAATCCCGCCACCGGCCACGTACAGGCCGGCCAGGTCAGGCTCACCAGTCAGCAGGTCGAGGGTGTTGCCGTAGGCAAACTCATCGTCCTCAAGCGTCAAACGCGAGGCCAGCAGCTCCCACTCCGGCGAATGCTCGGCCAGGTAACTGCGAAAACTGAACTCACACAATTCCTGGCACTGGAAACTCTGACTGCTCAGCACCACGGTGGCCGGCCCCGGTCGGGGTGCCAGGCGTGAGATGAACCAGCCCGCGGTGCGCCCCATGCGACGGTTATCCGACCCCACGTAACCGGCCCCCGCCGAAGCCGACAGCGCCGACACCATGGCCACCACCGCTACCCCGCTCTCCCCCAGCAGCGCCACGGCTTCGCGGATGGCCGGATGGTCCACCGCCACCACGCCCAACCCATCCACCTGCTCACGCAAGGCCAGGATGCGCTGCGCCACCTTGGCCGGATCCAGTTCGTCCAGGTAGGCGATCACCACGCGGATGCGCGCATGGGCGCAGTTGGCCGCCGCGCTGGACAGGGCCTGCGCCAGCCCTTGATAGAACGCCACGCCACTTTTGTGCAGCAAAAAGCCCAGGCGCACCGTGGGGCGGTTGGTCAGCAGGCGCTGTTCGATCACCGCCTTGGCATGGAAACCCACGCGGGCCGCCGCCTCGGCGATGCGCTGGGCTGTGTCGCTGCGCACGTCCGCGCGCAGGTTGAGCACGCGGTCCACCGTGGACAGGCTGACCCCTGCCTCGCGGGCCACATCGGCCATGGTGGGGCGGCGCTGTACGTCTGACATGTTTTGACATTCCCAAATGGGTTCGTGAAAGGTTTTGACAGATTAGTTCAGGGTGGCATGGCGCGCCTCACCAGCGCCGCATAGGATCAGTTTCAAGCGACTCATAACAACAACACTGGAGTGCTGCCATGCCGGTCCACCTCTGTACCGCGCCCTGCTGCTGGGGCGTGGACGATGTACGCAACCCTCACCTGCCACCGTGGCGCCAAGTACTCGGCGAAGCTGCGGCCGCCGGCTATCGGGGCATTGAACTGGGACCCTACGGCTACCTGCCGCTTGACGCTGAAGTGGTCGGCGCCGCGCTGGCCGAACACCACTTGAGCGTGGTCGCCGGCACGATTTTCGACAACCTGGTCGACCCGGCCAACCTGCCCTCACTGCTGCGCCAGACCCACGACATCTGCACCCTGCTCAAGCAGTTGCCGCCGCTGCCCGTACAACCTGGCCAACGTTTCCCCGGCCCCTACCTGGTCATCATCGACTGGGGCCACGAGGTCCGCGATTACAGCGCCGGCCACCCGGACCGCGCGCCCCGGCTGGATGACGGCCAATGGCAGCAGATGATGAGCCACATCCGCCAGATTGCCGAAGTGGCCTGGCAGCACTACGGCATCCGCGCCGTGATCCATCCCCATGCCGGCGGCTACCTGGAGTTCGCCGACGAACTGGCGCGCCTGGTGCAGGACATTCCCGCCGAGGTCGCCGGCCTGTGCCTGGACACCGGCCACCTGTACTACGCCGGCATGGACCCGGTCGCGGCCCTGCGCACCTACGCCGTGCGCCTGGACTACGTGCACTTCAAGGACATCGACGCGCAGCTATTCGACCAGGTGCTGGGCGAGCGCATCACCTTCTTCGCCGCCTGTGCCCGCGGCGTGATGTGCCCCATCGGCCAGGGCGTTATCGACTACCCCGCCCTGCGCACGGCCCTGGAAGACATCGACTACCACGGCTACATCACCATTGAACAGGAACGCGACCCGCGCAACGCCGGCAGCAGCCTGGACGACGTCGCCGCCAGCCGCGCCTACCTGGCCCGCACCGGTTTCTGAACAAGGACAACGATCATGATCAACGGCAGCAAACGCATCGACCAGCCGATCCGCTGGGCCATGGTGGGCGGCGGCGCCCAAAGCCAGATCGGCTATATCCACCGCTCGGCGGCGTTGCGCGACCACAGTTTCGAACTGCTGGCCGGGGCGTTTGACATCGACCCCGAGCGCGGCCGCACCTTCGGCCAGCAACTGGGCGTGGACCCCGACCGCTGCTACCCCGACTACCTGAGCCTGTTCGAGCAGGAGGCCCAGCGCAGCGACGGCATCCAGGCGGTGTCCATCGCCACGCCCAACGGCACCCACTACGCCATCACCAAGGCGGCGCTGGAAACGGGCCTGCACGTGGTCTGCGAAAAACCGCTGTGCTTTACCCTGGAAGAAGCCGAGAGCCTGCGCGCCCTGGCCACGGCTCGCTCGCGCATCGTCGGCGTGACCTACGGCTATGCCGGCCACCAGTTGATCGAACAGGCCCGGGCGATGATCGCCGCCGGCGAACTGGGCCAGGTGCGCATGGTGCACATGCAGTTCGCCCACGGCTTCCACTGCGCCGCCGAGGAAGCCAGCAATCCGGCCGCCAAATGGCGCACGGACCCACGCCAGGCGGGGCCCAGCTACGTGCTCGGCGATGTCGGCACCCACCCCCTGTACCTGTCGGAAGTGATGCTGCCCAACCTGAAGATCAAGCGCCTGATGTGCAGCCGGCAAAGCTTCGTCGCCAGCCGCGCGCCGCTGGAAGACAACGCCTACACCCTGATGGAATACGAGGGCGGCGCCATGGGCATGGTCTGGTCCAGCGCCGTCAACGCAGGTTCCATGCACGGCCAGAAGATCCGCGTCATCGGCTCGCGCGCCAGCCTGGAATGGTGGGACGAGCAGCCCAACCAGCTGCGCTTCGAAGTCCAGGGCCAACCCGCCCAGGTGCTGGAACGCGGCATGAACTACCTGCACCCCCAGGCCCTGCACGAGGACCGCATCGGCGGCGGCCACCCCGAGGGCCTGTTCGAAGCCTGGTCCAACCTGTATGCCCGGTTCGCGCTGGCCATGGACGCAGCCGACCGTGGTGAGACACAGGCGCCCGTGCGCTACCCCGGCATCGACGCTGGTGTCGAGGGTGTGCGCTGGGTGCAGCGCTGCGTGGAATCGGCCGACCAGGACGCTGCCTGGGTCACCTACTGATATCTCAAGGAAAACAACAATGAAAATCGCCCTCGACCCTTACATGCACCGCCACCTCAGCCTGCCCGAACTGTGCCGCAAGACTGCCGAGCTGGGCTACGAGTACATCGAACTCTCGCCCCGCGACGACCTGCTGCCCTGGTGGGTGCACCCGCGCGCGCACAAGGAGCGCATCGCCGAGCTGCGCAAGGCCCTGCGCGACCATGGCGTACAACTGGCCTCGTTGCTGCCGATGTACCGCTGGGCCAGCCCCCATGAAGACGAACGGCGCACGGCGGTAGAGCATTGGAAGCGCGCCATCGAGGCCGCCGTGGAACTGGGCTGCCCCACCATGAACTCGGAGTTTGGCCGAGGCCCGTCGCCCGACCGCGGGCACACCGTCAGTTGCTGCGGCGGTGTGCACAGCCATGAGTCCAGCGAAGCCGCTTGGTGGCGTTCGATGGAAGAGTTGGCGCCGATCTTCGAGCGCGAAGGCATCACCCTCAACGTTGAGCCGCACCCCGAAGACTGGTGCGAAACCCTCAACCCGGCCCTGGACATCATCAAGACGGTGGGCTCGCCCAACGTCAAATTCCTCTACTGCGCGCCGCACACCTTCTACTTCGGCGACGACATGGCGCGCATGATCGCCGACGCCGGTGACTTGATCGCCCACGTGCACATCGCCGACACCTACAACCACAAGGCATCGTCCGGGCTGCGCTACATCGTCAACCCGCCGGGGGCGAAAGTGACGGTGCACCAGCACATGGACATGCACCAGGGCGAGATTGACTGGGACGTGTTCTTCGGCGCGCTGGCCAAGACTGGGTTCGATGGGATCGTCACGGCGTGCGTGTTCGGCTGGGAAGAGCGCGCCGATGAGTCGGGGCGGTTCATGCGCGGGGAAATCCAGAAGTACGTCGATAAATACTTCCGCTGAAAACACCTGTAGCCGCTGCCGCCAGGCTGCGCTGGCCTCCCCATACACTGAAGATCTTCAGCGAGGCGCAGGGCCAGCGCAGCCTGCGGCAGCGGCTACAGATTTGGCGGTTTGTAGCCGCTGCCGCCAGGCTGCGCTGGCCTCCCCATACACTGAAGATCTGCAGCGAGGCGCAGGGCCAGCGCAGCCTGCGGCAGCGGCTACAGGTTTGGCGGCTTGTAGCCGCTGCCGCCAGGCTGCGCTGGCCATCCCATACACTAGAGATCTGCAGCGAGGCGCAGGGCCAGCGCAGCCTGCGGCAGCGGCTACGGGGGGCTTCAGCTCAACTGATGCGCAAACGCGCCCCACCGCATCCACCACCTTGCGCGCGCCTTCCTGGATTTCGACAATCACCTCGCCGGCCTGGCTGGCCAGCTGCACGCCCTGCTCGGCCTGGCTCTTGCTGTTGGCCATTTCCCGCACGGTGCCTTCCACCAGGGTCTGGTTCTGCTGCACCACGGCGGCGATTTCCTCAGTGGCAGTACTGGTGCGCCCCGCCAACTGCCGGACCTCATCGGCCACTACAGCAAACCCACGCCCTTGCTCCCCGGCCCGCGCCGCTTCGATGGCCGCATTGAGCGCCAGCAAGTTGGTCTGCTGGGCAATGCTGCTGATGGTCTGGATGATCGAGCTGATCAACAGCGACTGTTTGCCCAGCGCCTCGACGCCGGTGGACGCCGATTGCATGTCCTCGGCCAGTTTGCGCATGGTCTGCACGGTATCGTTGACCACCACCGCACCGCGCTGGGCGGTGACGTCGGTTTGCTGGGAGATGCCGTAGGCGGTGTGGGCCGCCGCATTGACCTCTTCTTCGCGGGCCACCTGGTCACTGACCACGGTGGCAAATTTCACTACTTTGCTGAGGTTACCCTCAGGGTCGTACACGGGGTTATACGTGGCCTCCAACCACACCGGATGGCCATGGCTATCAATACGCTTGAAGCGCCCGGCCACGAACTCGCCGCGGTTGAGAGTGGCCCAGAACTCGGTGTACTTGTGCGAGCTGGTTTCTTCGCTGGTGCAGAACAGCCGGTGATGCTGGCCCTTGACCTGGCTGAGGGTGTAACCCATGGCGCGCAGGAACTGATCGTTCGCCGACAGCACTGTGCCCTTGAGGTCGAATTCAATAACGGCCGTGGAACGCAGCAGCGCTTCCATGAACGAGGTGCTCTCGGCCGACTTTTCGATGTTGGCGGTGATGTTATTGGCAAAGCAGCGCACATGCAGGGTGTTGCCGCGCTCATCGGTCACCGGCTGCCAGTGGGCCCGGATCCACACCAGCGAGCCATCGGCGCGCAGGAAGCGGTAGTTGTCGGTCACCGAGGTGCCATTGCCGATAGCCGCCATCAGGCCGTGGTAGCACGGCAGCTTCGAGACGTAGGCCGGGACGATCTCGGCCATGGGCCGCCCCACCAGTTGCCCCACTGAATAACCCAGTGCCTTGGCGAACCCTTCGTTGCAGCCGTCGATACGCAGTTGCGCATCGACGCTCAGGGTCAGCATTTCCCGTTGCAGGCCGTCGACGAGCTGGCGCAGCTCGTTCAATTCGGCAGTTTGTTCGGCAAGCTGTTTTTTCAGTGCGGTGTTGAACATGGGCCGAGGACCTCCTTGTGGTAAGGAGAGTATCGGCCAGCTTTTTCAAGGGATAAGCACCGTTCGGCGGCTTTTAGCCCGCGTTTGCCGGATTATCGGCGCGCCTGGGCGGCCTCGATGATCGCCAGCACGTCATCCGCGGTGGCCTGCTGGTGCTGGCCGGCCTTGTAGGCGGCAAGGACTTCGTCGTCGCCTTCAACGACCAGACGGGGGCGTTCGACAAATAGACCGACCTGTTCAAAGTGGCTATCCAGCACCACCACCAGCGGAATAGACACCTTCTCGAGCCCCAGGCGTTCGCGCAGGTCGTGCTCGGCGCGGGACTTGCTGATGATGCCCAGGTGCACGCGCGGCTGCGCCAGGCTCAGCGCCTGCAGCGCGGTGAGGTTGAGCTGGCAGTCGGGGCACCACATCTCGCCAGCGGCCAGCAGGTAGTAGTCATCCTTGATGGCCGCCAGGCGTTGTTCATCCAGGCCTGCGAATGACTGGCGCGCCTGGGTCACCGTGGCGATTTCCGCCGGCAGCCCGGTCGCGACGAAGGTGTCGAACGGCAGGCCGAGGGCGAAGAGTTGCGAATACGAGGCCATGGACCTTTCCTGAATAAAGTGAACGATGGGCCATTGTACCTGCACCCACGGTTTGTGTTGGCGGCACAAGGGCCTATGATTTCGCCTCGCTCATTGTGGAAACCGTCATGTTCGACTGGGAAGACCTTCGTTACTTCTGCCTGTTTGCCCGCGCCGGCTCCTTGTCCGCGGCCGCACGGCTATTGCGCGTGGACCACGCCACGGTAGCCCGGCGCATCGCCGCGCTGGAAGCCGCGCTGGGCCTCAAGCTGGTGGATCGACGGCAGCGGGCCTATGTGCTGACCGACGAGGGCGTGCGGGTCAGCGAGTTCGGCGAACAGATGAACCATGCCTCGTTCGCCCTGGAGCGCTTTGCCGGTGGCGGCCAGGACCAGGTGCAGGGCGAGGTGGTGGTGTCCTCGCCGCCGGCGTTCATCGGCACGCTGATCGCCCCGCGCGTGGGCGAGCTCAGCCAGCGCCATCCGTTGTTGAAACTGCGACTGGTGGGCGACAAGGCGCGCGCCTCGCTGGCGCGGCGGGAAGCCGACATCACCATCAGCCTGATGCGCCCCAGTGAACCCACCCTGGTGGCGCGCCGGCTGGGTCAGTTGGAGTTTCGCCTGTACGCCAGCCCCGACTACCTGGCGCGCACCAGCGACTACGTATTCATCGGCTATGACGAGAGCATGGAAGGCTCGGTGTACGTGCAGTGGATGCAGGAGCAGGCCAAGGGCCGCCCGGTCACGCTGACCAGCAACGACCTGCGCATTCAGGCGATTGCCGCCGAGGGCGGTGCCGGGGTAGTGGCGTTGCCTTCGTTCATGGCGGCGGAACATAGATTGGTGGCGCTGGACCCGGACGGGCCCTGTCTGATCCGCGAGGTGTGGCTGGCGGTGCATGAAGATGTGCGCAACGCGGCGCCAATCCGTGCGGTGATGGATTTTATCGTGGAGTGCGTCGAAGCCCGTGGTGGGACCTGCTGACGCCATCGCGAGCAAAGTTTGCTCCCACAGTGCCAAGCCAACCACGGTGGTGGGTGCAACACTGTGGGAGCAAAGCTTGCTCGCGAGAGGCCGGTACAGACAACCGGGATGCCTTGTGAATTTTTGCACAAGCCAGGCGCAGCCTTGGGGAATTTAACCACAAGCGCTTAACCACTAGCATCGGCAGCCTCGATAGCCTGAACGGTGCTGCAACCATGACCGCCTCCCCCTGCGCCCTCGCCGCGCCCCCCATCGCCTCCACCACCCGGCTGCTGCGCGCCGCCTGGGTGGTGACTGCGGTATTCATCCTCTCCAACGCCGCCACCCCGCTGTACGGCTACTGGCAACAGCAGATGGGCTTCGGTGCCGGCACCCTGGCGACGATTTTCACCTGCTACATCCTCGGCCTGCTGGGCACCCTGCTGGTGGCCGGGCAACTGTCCGATCACTTCGGCCGCAAAGCCCTGCTGGTGCCAGCCCTGCTGCTGGCGATGGTCGCCGCCGTACTGTTCCAGCTGGCCGACAGCGTCGCCCTGCTGATGGTCGCGCGACTGCTGACCGGCGTTGCCGTGGGCATCATCGTTTCCGCCGGCATGGCCAATGTCGTCGACCACGCCGGCGAACAGCAAAAACGCCAGGCCTCGCTGCTGGCCTCCGTGGCCATGGTGCTGGGCGCCGGCACCGGGCCGTTGCTGGCCGGGGTCATGGCCCACTACAGCCAGCATCCCCTGGCCGTGGTGTTCAACCTGGAACTGGCGTTGCTGGCCCTGGCCATGGCCGTGGTACTGGCCCTGCCCCGTCGCCAGCCCTCGGCCAAACCCCTGAAGCTGCGCCTGCCAGCGGTACCGCGTGAAAGCCTGGGCCATGTGCTGCGCGGCATCGCCTTCTTCGGGCCGGGCATCACCGCCACCTCGTTCGTACTCAGCCTGGGCCCTAGCCTGTTCGCCGCCTTCGCCCACGTGGGCAGCCCACTGATCGCTGGCGGTACTGCGTTTGCCATGTTCATGGTTGGCGTGGCCGTACAGTTCAGCGTGCAGCGCCTGGCGGTGCCGCGCATCTTCCTGCTCAGCGGCGTGGCCACGGTGCTGGCCATGGCCAGCCTGTGGGTGGCGTTGCAGCAAGTGTCGGTGCCGTGGCTGGTGATGTCGGCACTGCTGGCCGGCGCCGGGCAAGGCCTGGGACAACTGGGTGGCTTGAGCCTGATCGCCCTGTATGTGCCGGCCAACCGCCGCGCCGAGGCCAATGGCGTGTTCAATATGGGCGGCTACGTGCCGGCCGGGGCGCTGCCGGTGGTGGCAGGGCACTTGATTGACCTGCATGGGTTGAACACCGGCATCACGGTGTTGGCAGCACTGATCGCCGGCCTGGCGCTGATGGCACTGCTCAGCCTTGCGCGACCAGGCAACCTCACAGACATAACTGGCCCGAAACAGATGTAGGAACGGCGGGGCGGCCATCCGCCTCTGGCCGGGAAGCGCCGCGCGGGCGGCGCGCGATCTCAAGACCGCCGTAAATGCAACGACATGCACCTTTAAGCCACACCACAGTCCCGTAGCCGCTGCCGCCAGGCTGCGCTGGCCTGCGTGAACACTGGAGACTTTCAGCGAGGCATCGGGCCAGCGCAGCCTGGCGGCAGCGGCCACAGGACTGTGTTGTCTATCAGAGGGGCATGTCTTGAGGTTTGTGGCGCGCTTGAGATCGCGCGCCGTCCGCACGGCGCATCGCGAGCAAGCTCGGCTCCTACATCTGTTTCGGGCCAGTTATGTCTGTGAGGTTGCCTGGTCCGCCTTTGATTTTAGGGCGTTACACCGGTGGGGCGGCTTGCAGGTTTTCGGCGGCACCGCGTATGCCTTCCAACAACATCGCAAACGCCGGGTTGTCATTGTCCTCGCGCCAGATCAGGTGCAGTTCACTCTGCACGCCCTCCCCCAGATCAATCTCGCGGAACACCACATTCTTGAACACCACACTCGTGGCGCATCGCGGCACCAGCGCCAACCCCAGCCCGGCATTGACCAGCGCCAGGATGGTCAGCGACGAGCCCAGCCACTGCACATAATCCGGCGACACCCGCGCCGAGCGCAGCATGCCCGTGAGCAGTTCGTTGAACGGCGGGTAGGCGGCGTGGGAGTACATCAGGAACGGCTGAGCGTCGAGGTCCTGCACCCGGACTTCATCACTCGTGGCCAGGGCATGGCTGCGCGGCACCGCCAACACGAACGGCTCGCGCACCAGGCATTCGGTGGCGTAGCCCGGCTCCAGCAGCGGCGCGCGGGCGATGCCCAGGTCGATGCGTCGGGCGCGCAGGGCTTCGTGCTGGGTGTAGGTGTTCATCTCGGCCAAGTCGATCTTGACGTGGGGCTGCTTGAGCCGCGCTTCGGCTATCACCTTGGGCAGGAACTCATACACCGCACTGCCGACGAAGCTGATCGCCACTGAACCAATATCGCCCTCGGCAAACCGCCGCGCCGCCACCGCAGCCTGCTGGGCGCGCTCCAGCAGGTTCTGCGCTTCGACGAAGAACGCACGGCCGGCGGCGGTCAGGGCCACGCTGCGGGTGCTGCGGGTAAACAGTTCGACGCCCAGGTGGTGCTCCAGCAACTGGATCTGCCGGCTCAGCGGCGGCTGGGTCATGTTCAGGCGTTCGGCGGCGCGACGGAAGTTGAGCTCGGTGGCCACGGTGGTGAAGCAGCGCAACTGGGTCAGCTCGAACATTGATTCAATCCTGGTATCAATCAAGTGCCAGGTTAGATTAGACGGGAACAATCCAGGCGTCCATCATCGGCCTGTCCCCACAAAAACAATACCGGGAGTCGCCCTTGAAAACCCTCCAGCCAGCCACCGCCAGTACGGTCCTCGAGCGCGCGGCCACCAAGGTGAAGCGCCACGTGTTGCCGCTGTTCGTGGTGATGTTCATCGTCAACTACATCGACCGGGTGAATATCGGTTTCGTGCGCAGCCACATGGAAGCCGACCTGGGCATTGGCGCTGCGGCCTATGGCCTGGGCGCCGGGCTGTTCTTCATCGGCTACGCGCTGTTCGAGGTGCCTTCCAACATCCTGCTGCAACGCTACGGCGCCCGTGCCTGGCTGACGCGCATCATGTTCACCTGGGGCGCGGCGGCCATGGCCATGGCCTTCGTGCGCGGCGAGACCAGCTTCTACGTGCTGCGCTTTGTGCTGGGGGCTGCCGAGGCCGGGTTCTTCCCCGGCATCATCTACTACTTCACCCAATGGCTGCCGGCCGCCGAACGCGGCAAGGCCATGGCCGTTTTCCTCAGCGGCTCGGCGATTGCCTCGGTCATCTCGGGGCCGGTGTCCGGCGCGCTGCTGAGCATCAACGCCCTGAGCCTGCACGCCTGGCAGTGGATGTTCCTGATCGAGGGCGGCGCCTCGCTGGTGCTGTGCGGCTTTGTGTGGTTCTGGCTGCAATCGCACCCGCGTGAAGCGCGCTGGTTGAGCGATGAAGAAAAGCACGCGCTGGAAACCGCCATCGCCGAAGAGCAGCGCGCCCGTGAGGCACAACAGGTCAGCAAGCCGTCGATGTTCAAATTGCTGGCCGACCGACAGATCGCGCTGTTCTGCTTCATCTATTTTTCCATCGCCCTGACCATCTACGGCGCCACCTTCTGGCTGCCCAGCATGATCAAGAAAATGGGCAACCTCGGCGACTTCGAGGTGGGCCTGTTCAACTCGGTACCCTGGCTGATCTCCATCGTCGCCATGTACGGCTTTGCCGCCCTGGCGGCCAAGTGGAAGCACCAGCAGGCCTGGGTGGCCGTGACCCTGGTGGTGGCCGCCGTGGGCATGTTCATGTCCACCACTGGCGGGCCGGTGTTCGCCTTCGTCTCCATCTGCTTCGCCGCCATCGGCTTCAAGGCCGCTTCGGCGCTGTTCTGGCCCATTCCCCAAGGCTACCTGGACGCCCGCATCGCGGCGGCGGTGATTGCCCTGGTCAATTCCATCGGCAACCTGGGCGGCTTCGTCGCCCCGGCCACCTTCGGCTTCCTGGAGCAGACCACCGGCAGCATCGAAGGCGGCCTGTACGGCCTGGCCGCGACCTCGCTGGTGGCCGCCGTGGTGATCTTCTTCGCCCGCACTACCCCCACCCACCGCGCGCCCCGCGCTGGCCATCGCAAGCCAGCGGCGCTGGTGGTGTGAATCGACCTGTCAGGAGCCATCCTTTGAAAATCAAGCGCGTGACCGTCACTCCCATCGCCTTCCGCGACCCGCCACTGCTCAACGCCAGCGGCATCCACGAACCCTTCGCCCTGCGCTCGATCATCGAGATCGAGAGCGACAACGGCTACATCGGCCTGGGCGAAAGCTACGGGGATGCCCCGGCGCTGGCGATCCAGCAACAACTGCAGGACCAGTTGATCGGCCTCGACCCGTTCAACCTCAACCACCTGCGCCAGTTGGTGGAAGCCACCGTGGCGGCCAACCGCACCAGCAGCCTGGCCGGCGCCGAACTGGCCCCCGGCTCCCACGCCAGCAAGGCGGTGAGCAATGCCTACTCGGCGTTCGAAGTGGCGTTTCTGGACCTGCAGGCGCATTACCTCAACGTGCCGCTGGTGGACCTGCTGGGCGGCGCCCTGCGGGACGAAGTGCCGTTCAGTGCCTACCTGTTCTTCAAGTATGCCCAGCACATCGACTCGCCCTACAAGCCCGACAACTGGGGCGAGGCCCTCAGCGAGCAGCAGATCGTCGCCCAGGCGCGACGCATGATCGAGGCTTACGGTTTCAAGAGCATCAAACTGAAGGCCGGCACCCTGCCGCCCGAGCACGAGGTGGCGTGCATCAAGGCGCTGAAAAAGGCCTTCCCCGGCTACCCGCTGCGCATCGACCCCAACGGCAACTGGTCACTGGAAACCGCCATTCGCATGGCCGAACTGCTGGGCGATGATTTGCAGTACTACGAAGACCCGACCCCGGGCCTGGACGGCATGAGTGAGCTGCACAAGCGCACCGGCCTGCCGCTGGCGACCAACATGGTGGTCACCGATTTCGACGAGTTCCGCCGCAGCGTGGCCTTGAACAGCGTGCAGATCGTGCTGGCCGACCATCACTACTGGGGCGGCCTGCGCGACACCCAGACGCTGGCCAAGATGTGCCAGGTGTTCGGCCTGGGCGTGTCCATGCACTCCAACTCGCACCTGGGCATCAGCCTGATGGCCATGGCCCACGTCGCCGCCGCCGTGCCAAACCTGGACTACGCCTGCGACACCCACTACCCCTGGCAGGAACCGGACGAGGAAGTGATCAAGGGCGGCAAGCTGCCCATCGTCGACGGCTGCGTGAAGATCACCCGCGCCCCGGGCCTGGGCCTGGAGCTGGACCACGACCAGTTGGGCAAGCTGCACGACCAGTTCGTGAGCTGTGGCATCCGCCAGCGTGACGACGTGCGCCAGATGCAACGCTACAAGCCTGACTGGAAAACCGTGAAGCCGCGCTTTTAAAGGCCCAGGTGCACCTTGACGAAGGCCTGGGCTTCACGGGCCAGTTGGTCAAGGTGGCGGTCACGCTGCTTCTCGGCGTTGACCATGGCCTTCTCGCCATGCTGCTTGAGCAGGTAGGCGTGGATCTGCCGCACTTCCACCGTGCGGTAGATCGCGTCGGTGTCCAGCACTGGCTTCAAGCCTTCGGATTGATGATCGCGGGTGTTCATCAACACCTGCGAACCGCGGGTGCCTACCACCTGAAACCCCAACGCCTGCCCGCACGCCACCTGGCTGACCACACAGCCCAGCTCGGCGTGGGGGTAGCGGCTGAGCATTTTCTGCACCATGGCCTTGGCGATGCCCTGGCGGCGATGGCTGTCCTTGACCGCCAGGTACAGCAGCGAACAGGCCTGGGGGTCGCCGGTCAGCGGCAGGTACAGGGCAAAGCCCAGCAGCTGGGACGGATCTTCATCGTCGAGCCCCGCCACCACTTCCACCGGGAAACCCAGCGAACCGTCCATGGCCTTCAGGTACTGGTGCACCTCGAAGCCCACGCCGTACTGGTACAGCGGGTACAGCGCGTTGCTGGCCGGCAGCGCCACGGCGCTGATGGCGGTGAGGTTGTCGATCACCAGTTGCTGGATCTGGCTGTGGAACGACTCGGGCGGCGGGGTCTGGAACAGGGTGATACTGGGCATTGAGGGCGAAGGCTCTGGTTGGAGATGACCCATCATACCGTAGCCGCTGCCGCCAGGCTGCGCTGGCCGGCGTGAACCCTGAAGATCGGTAGTGGGGCATAGGGCCCGCGTAGCCTGCGGCAGCGGCTACGGTGTGCTTTGCCGCACGCGGGCGGCGTCTGCTCTGCGCCACCCAATCCATGACAGGCCCTTTCATGCAAACGCTGTTGACCCAGATCCTCGACGAAGTGCGCCCCCTGATCGGCCAGGGCAAGGTCGCCGACTACATCCCGGCGCTGGCCGAGGTGCCGGCCAACCAACTGGCCATCGCCGTGTACGGCAACGACGGCAGCCTGCACTGCGCCGGCGACGCCTACGTGCCGTTCTCGGTGCAGAGCATTTCAAAGGTGTTCAGCCTGGTGCAGGCCATCGGACACTCCGGCGAGGCGATCTGGGAGCGCCTGGGCCATGAGCCTTCAGGGCAGCCGTTCAATTCGCTGGTGCAGCTGGAATTTGAACGCGGGCGGCCGCGCAACCCGTTCATCAACGCCGGGGCGCTGGTGATCTGCGACATCAACCAGTCGCGCTTCGCCGCCCCGGCTTTGTCGATGCGTGATTTTGCGCGCAGGCTGTCGGGCAACCCCCATGTGCTGGTGGACGGCAAGGTGGCCGAGTCCGAGTACCAGCACCGCTCGCGCAACGCGGCCATGGCCTACCTGATGCAATCGTTCGGCAATTTCCACAACGAGGTGGAAGCGGTGCTGCGCAGCTACTTCAGCCACTGCGCGCTGCAGATGAACTGCGTGGATTTGGCCAAGGCGTTCTGCTTCCTGGCCAACGAGGGGTTCTGCAAGCACAGCGGCGAGCAGATCCTGACACCGCGGCAAACCAAGCAGGTGAACTCGATCATGGCCACCAGCGGGCTGTATGACGAAGCCGGCAACTTCGCCTACCGCGTGGGGCTGCCGGGCAAGAGCGGCGTGGGCGGCGGCATCATCGCCGTGGTGCCGGGGCAGTTCACGGTGTGCGTGTGGTCGCCGGAGCTGAACCCGGCGGGCAATTCGCTGGCGGGGATGAAGGCGCTGGAGCTGCTGAGCGAGCGGATCGACTGGTCGGTGTTCTGAGCAACCTGTAGCCGCTGCCGTCAGGCTGCGCTGGCCCTGATGAACACTGGATATCTGCAGTGAGGACACGGGCCAGCGCAGACTTCGGCAGCGGCTACAGTGCGCCATCGCGGGCCTTACTGCCCCAGATCCGCCAACAAATCCGCCTGCACAATCTCGATCCAGTACCCATCCGGGTCACTGATGAACGCCACATGCTTCATGCCCTTGTCCAAGCGCTTGACGAAGGGAATCTGCAACCGATCGAAGCGCGCACACGCCGCCTCGATGTCCGGCACGCTGAAGCAGATATGCCCGAACCCGCGCGGGTCCTTGTTGCCGTTGTGGTACTGCGAGTCGTCGCTCTCGGTACCCCAGTTATGCGTCAGTTCCAGCACCGACTGCCGACCGAAGGTATACACCTGCCGCGCCCCGCGCTCTTCCGGCACGTCTTCACCCGCCGTCATGGCCAGGAACAGCAGCGAAAACCTCGCCTCGGGGAAATCCACTTGGCGCAGCAGGCGCATGCCCAGCACGCGGGTGTAAAAGTCCAGCGAGCGCTGCGGGTCCTTGACCCGGATCATGCTGTGGTTGAACACGTAGGCCTGGGTTTCGGCATCCGGGGTCAGGCATACGCCCGGCTGGGTTTCGCTGATGAACGACATGGCAGGGTTCTCGAATGAGGTGGCCCATTCTAGAAAGCTCGCGGCCGCGTCGGGTAATAGGCGCCTACTACGCTCTAAGCTTATTCCAACGTAGTAGGCGCCTATTACCCCGCCCCCGCTGGGGTTACTACTATGGGGGCGTACAACAACAATAAGAGAGACATCGCCATGAGTAACCTGACTCTTGATCGTCGCCGGTTTCTTCAAGGCAGCGGCGGCCTGCTGCTGGGCACCCTGTTGTTTACCACCGGGCCCATCGCCCTGATGGCCCCCAGCCAAAGCTGGGCCCTGCCCATGACCACGCTGGACAGCGACAGCGGCGACAAGCTGCTGCTGATGGTAAGGCGCATCTACCCCCACGACACCATGGAAGACGCGGTCTACGCCTTCCCCGTCAAGGCGCTGGACCAGAAGGCCAGCACCGACCCCGGGGTTGCCGACACCCTCAGGCAAGGCATCGCCACCCTCGACCAGAAAGCCGGCGGCGACTGGCGCAAGGCCGACGCCGCCCGCCAATTCGCCATCCTCCAGGACATCCAGGACACGCCGTTCTTCGCCCTGGTGCGCGGCAACGCGGTCAACAGCCTGTACAGCAACGAACTGGCCTACCTGCACTTCGGCTATGAAGGCGCCTCGTTCCCCAAGGGCGGCTACCTGATGCGCGGGTTCAACGACCTGACGTGGTTGCCCAACCCGCCCCCCTCCGCGAGCCCCAATCCCTTCTCCTGAGGATGCACGCACATGGCTAACTTCAAACATGACGACGATTCGGTGGTGGTCATCATCGGCTCCGGCGCAGGCGGCGGTACCCTGGCCAACGAACTGTGCCAGAAAGGCATCCCCGTGGTGCTGCTTGAAGCCGGCGCCCGCCAGGACCAGGGCACGTTCATCAACGACGAATGGCCGTCGTTCTCCCAACTGGCCTGGGGCGACACCCGCACCACGTCCGGCACCTGGCGGGTGGCCAAGGACTTCCCCAACCTGCCGGCCTGGATCTGCAAGACCGTGGGCGGCACCACCACCCACTGGGCCGGCGCCAGCCTGCGCATTCAGGAACACGAGTTCCACGCGCTGCAAACCTACGGCGCCATCAAGGACGCCAACCTGCTGGACTGGCCCGTGACCCTGGCGGAACTGGAGCCGTACTATGCCCGCGCTGAAGACAAGATGGGCGTGACCCGCACCAACGACATCCCCGGCCTGCCCGGCAACAACAACTTCAAGGTGCTGTACAACGGCGCGCAGAAACTGGGCTACACCGAGTGCTCCACCGGCCACATGGCCATCAACAGCCGCCCACGCGCCAACCGCGCCTCGTGCCAGCAACTGGGCTTCTGCTTCCAGGGCTGCAAGATGGGCGCGAAGTGGTCAACCCTGTACACCGAAATTCCCGCCGCCGAAGCCACCGGCAAGCTCGACCTGCGCCCGTCCTCGCAAGTAGTGCGCATCGAACACAACGACAAGGGCCTGGTCAGCGCCGTGGTCTACGCCGACGCCACCGGCCAGTTGCAGCGCCAGCAAGCCCGCCTGGTGGCCGTGGCCGGCAACGCCATCGAAACCCCACGGCTGCTGCTCAACTCCAGCAGCAGCCGCTTCCCCCAGGGCCTGGGCAATGGCGCAGGCATGGTGGGCAAGCACTACATGCGCCACACCACCGGCTCCGTGTTCGCCGAGTTCAGCGAGCCGGTGCACTTCTACCGCGGCACCATCATGGCCGGCATCATCAGCGACGAAGTCAAGTTCAAACCCGAGCGCGGCTTTGTCGGCGGCTATGAAATGGAGACGATCTCCCTGGGCCCGTCCTTCCTGGGCGCCTTCTTCAACCCTGGCGCCTGGGGCCCGGATTTCACAAGGGTGATGGAGCAGTACACGCACCTGGCCGGCCTGTGGATCGTCGGGGAGGACATGCCGCGCGAAAGCAACCGCGTCACCGTCAATGACCAGGTCAAGGATCAGTTCGGCATGCCGGTGGCCAACGTCCACTACGACGACCACCCCAACGACCTGGCCATGCGCGAGCACGCCTTCACCCAGGGCCAGGCGCTGTACTCGGCCGTGGGCGCGCTCAAGACCCACCGCGTGCCGCCCTACCCCTCCACCCACAACCTGGGCACCTGCCGCATGAGCAAAAAGCCGGAAGATGGCGTGTGCAACGCCTTCGGCCAAAGCCATGAAGTGGCCAACCTGTTCATCAGCGATGGCAGCCAGTTCACCACCAGCGCGGCGGAAAACCCGACCTTGACCATCGTCACCCTGGCCATCCGCCAGGCCGATTACATCGCTCAGGCCATGAAAGACAATCGCGTGTGAATCCCGTAGCCGCTGCCGCAGGCTGCGCTGGCCCCAAGCCTCACTGGAGATCTCCAGCGAACCCGAGGGCCAGCGCAGCCTGGCGGCAGCGGCTACGGGTTGTCCCTCATCTTTGGGAAATTTCCTACAGCTTTGCCTTGTGCCCCTCCGCTAACGTCCGCCGCTTGCGCCGTTTGTTCAAGCGCCACGGACGATGCACACCCTAGGGTGTGCCCTTATCGGTAAATGCGGAGTACCTCTATGCGCACGCTGTTTTCCTGGCTTTATGCCCCCTTGTTCTTTCTCGGTTTCCTGGCCGCCGGCCTCTGGCTGGTGGGTGATGGCTGGCCCTTGCCCATGCTGCTGGGGTTGCTGGCAGTGGCGGTGTTGATCGCCACCCTGGCCGAACGCCTGCTGCCCTACCGCCAGGAATGGAACGCCAGCCACAACGACGAGCCGCGCGACCTGCTGCACGCGGTGGTTAACGAAGGCATCAACGGCCTGGGGGTGATCACCATCCCGCTGCTGGCCTTTTTGCTGCCCAACCCGGGGCTGTGGCCCAGCCATTGGCCGTTGTGGCTGCAGTTGGCGTTGGCGCTGCCCATCGCCGACCTGGGGATTACCCTGGTGCATTTCGCCAGCCACCGCATCCCGCTGCTGTGGCGCCTGCACAGCGTGCACCACAGCGTGCAGCGCATGTATGGCTTCAACGGCTTGATGAAGCACCCGTTGCATCAGACCCTGGAAGCACTGGGCGGCGTGTTGCCGTTGCTGTTGCTGGGCCTGTCGCCGCAGTTGGCGGCACTGTTGGGGTTTGCGGTGGGCATTCAGCTGTTGCTGCAGCACAGCAATGTCGACATGCGCATCGGCGGGTTGCGGCATGTGTTTGCCTGGGCGCCGGTGCATCGCTTGCACCATTTGAAGTACGGGCGTGTGGGGGACGTGAACTTCGGGCTGTTTTTCAGCGTGTGGGATCGGTTGCTGGGGACGTCGCTGTACTTGCCCGATTATCGGTTGGGGGATGATGTGGGGATTGGTGATCGGCCGGATTATCCGGTGGGGTATGTGGCGCAGTGCGTGGAGCCGTTCAGGGAGCAGCGCAAGCAGGAAGCGGCGGTGGTGCCGGAGGGGTTGGGTGAGGCGTTGGGTGGGGGTTCCAGGCGCTAGTCGTTGGTTTTTTGGAGGATTCACCGGGCGCCAGCCGATGTTTTTGTGGCGTTCATGAGATCGCGCGCCGCCCGCGCGGCGCATCGCGACCAAGGTCGGCTCCTACATCTGTTTCGGGCCAATTTTGCCTGTGAGATCACCTCGACCGCCTTGTTAGCATCACCACAAATCTGCAGTGAAAAAACAAAGCGGACGAGGTGATGCCACAGACATAACTGGCCCGAAACAGATGTAGGAGCCGACCTTGGTCGCGATGCGCCGCGCGGGCGGCGCTCGATCTCATGAACACCAAAAAGCCCCAAGCCATGCGCCCGAAGCCCCCACAAACCTCAGGCAGTGAGGGTGGCGCCGCCGTCTACCACCAGGTCTTGCATGGTGACGTGACTGGCCAGATCCGACGCCAAAAACAACACCACATTGGCAATCTCATCGGTGGTAGCAATCTTGTTCAGCGGAATCCCCAGCTTGTAATGCTCCGGCAACCCCGCCACCAACCGCGGGAAACCCTGTGGGCCACCGACCATGTCGCGCAGCATCGGCGTGTCGGTGGAGCCTGGCGACACCAGGTTGCAGCGCACGCCATGGCCGGCCAGTTCCAGGCCGATGCAGTTGTTGAGCGCTACCATGGCTGCCTTGGAGGCACAGTAGGCGGCCATCTGCATGCGCGGCACGTGGGCGGCGTTGGAGGCGATGCTGACTACCGCCCCCTTGCCCTGGGCCTTGAACACCGGCACCAGTTGGCGGAACAGGTAGAACGGCCCGGAGACGTTGACGTCGAAGCACGCCTGCCAGTCGGCCACCGACAGCTCGTCGCTGTTGCCCAGGCGCAGTACGCCGGCGCCATTGACCAGCACGTCGATGCGCGGGTGCTGGCCGAGGATTTCCTGGCACACCTGCTCCACCGCTACAGCGTCGGTGACGTCCAGTACCACGGTCTGGAACGGGTACTCGGCCTGGGTGAAGGCACGGTCGAAGCCGATGACTTCAGCACCGGCCGCCTGGAAGCGCAGCGCCACCTGCAGGCCGATGCCTTGGCCAGCGCCGGTCACCCATACGCACTTGTTGGAAAAATCCATGGAATTCACTCGCAGCGAGCCGCCCCATGCCGGGGCGGCGTGTTGAAGAAAGGTCAGGCGGCCTGTTTGGCCAGCAGCACGTCCAGCCAGCCGGCCAAGGTCGGTTTGCTGGCCAGGTCAGCGAAGCTGACGTCCAGGCCCTGGCGCTGCCAGTTGCCGATCAGGGTCATGACCTGCACCGAGTCCAGGCCGAAGTCCATCAGGTTATCGTCAGCCTCGGGCTCGCCGTCATCGGCGTCCAGGAACGGTTGCACCTGGCCCAGCAGCCAGGCCAGGTCCAGGGTCGGCGCCTGCTGGCCAACGATGCTCTGCACGTCGGTGACGTAGCCCGAACGGGTGGCTACGTAACGCAGGGCCATGCGGTGTTCTTCTTCGGAGAAGTCGGCCAGCGCATCGCCGACGAAGAACGGCTTGATGTCCCGCATGAACGCTTCGGTGGCGCTGACCATGCAGCCGATGTGGGCGTAAACGCCACAAATGATCAGCTGGTCGCGACCGCCTTCCTTGATCATCTGCTCCAGGGGCGAGCGGATGAAGGCGCTGTAGCGCCATTTCACCAGCACGGTGTCCTGGGGCAGCGGGCGCAGCGGCGCCACTACCTGCTGCACCTGGCGGCTGGCGGTGGTCAGGCCCGGGCCCCACATGTCGTTGAGCAGGGCGCGGTCTTCCGGGCTTTGCTCGGACGGCTGCGCGGTGTACACCACCGGGATACCCTGGGCGTGACACCACGCGCGCAGGGCCACCACGTTGGCGACCAGTTGCGCCACCAGCGGGCTGTCTTCGCCGTAGAAGTCCAGGAAGTATTCCTGCATGTCGTGAATCAGCAGCACCGCGCGCGAGGGGTCCAGGGCCCAGTTGACCTTGTTGGCCGGGAAGCTTGCGACCGTGGGCATGGGGTAGCTGGCGAGTTTCGGGATAGCCATGGGTAAAGCCTTATGCGGATGCGTTGTCGAGGGCCGCGCGCAGGGTTTCGCGCAGCTGCTTCTTGTTGATTTTGCCCACCGCGGTCAGCGGCAGTTCGGCCATGAACTGGAAGCGGTCGGGCAGCTTGTAGTCGGCCACGCCCTGGGCGCGCAGGTACTTGCGCAGGTCCGAGGGCTTGAGGCTGGCATCGTTGGCCACCACGCAGGCGCAGCTTTTCTCGCCCATCAGCTCATCGGGGATGGCCACCAGCGCCACGTGGGTGACGGCCTGGTGATGCAGCAGCAGGTTTTCGATTTCCTCGGCGGCGATCTTTTCGCCGCCGCGGTTGATCACGTCCTTCACCCGCCCGACCACTTTCAGGTAGCCGTCGGCGTCCTGCTGCACCACATCGCCCGAGTAGTAGAAGCCTTCGGCGTCGAACACCTGGGCGTTGTGCTCAGGCGCCAGGTAGTAGCCGCGGAAGGTGTACGGGCCACGGGTGGCGAGCATGCCTGGCTCACCCAGCGGCACCGGCTGGCCCTCTTCGTCGAGCACGCGGATCTCGTCGTCGGCGCTCATCGGGCAGCCCTGGGTGGTAAACACCCGGTCGCTGTCATCGTCCAGGCGGGTGTAGTTGACCAGGCCTTCAGCCATGCCGAACACCTGCTGCAGCTTGCAGCCCAGCTCCTGGGGCACACGGCGCGCCAGGGCTTCGGAGAAGTTGGCGCCGCCCACTTGCAGCACAGCCAGGGTCTTGAGGCGCTGGCGATGCTCGGGCGCGGCGCGCAGCCACAGGGCCACGGCCGGCGGCACCAGCGGCACCCAGTCCACGCCATGGCGTTCGATCAGGGCAAAGCAGTTCAGCGGCTCGGGGTCGCTGGCCATTACCACGCAGCCACCGGCGATGAACACACCCAGCGCGCCCGGCGAGCTGAGGGTGTAGTTGTGGCCGGCCGGCAAGGCACTGAGGAAGCGCGTGGCCGGGGTCAGGCCGCACAGTTCGACGCTGCGGCGCAGGCTGTAGTAGTAGTCGTTGTGGGTACGCGGGATCAGCTTGGGCGTGCCGGTGCTGCCACCGGACAACTGGAAGAACGCCACTTGGCCGCCTTCGGTAGGCGTGGCCACGAAGTCCCGTGCCGGGGCTTGCAGATGGTGCTGCAGGTCGGCGCCGTCGAGTAACACGGTGGCCAGGCCGGGCGCCACGTCACGCAGTTCGTTGAGGAAGTTATCGTTGCCGAACAGGCCATGGCGGCTGGAGGCGATCAGCGCCTTGGGCTGGATTTGCCGGGCATAGGCCAGCAGCTCCTGGCGCTGGTGGCTGAACAGCGCGTTGACCGGCGCCACGCCCAGCTTCATCAGGGCAAAAAAGGTGACGTAGAACTCGGCGATGTTGGGCAGTTGCACCAGCGCCGTGTCATGGGCGCGCAGGCCGCTGGCGTGCAGGTAGGTGGCCAGGTTGTCGGACTGCCGATCGACCTCGGCGTAGCTCAGGGTGCGCTCGCCGCAGATGATCGCCGGCGCGTCGGGGCGGGCCTGCACCTGCTGGGCGAGGATGTCGGTCATGGGCCGGTCGAGCCAGTGGCCCTGGGCGCGGTAATGGGCGGCCAGGTCAGCGGGCCATGGCGAAAAGGCGATGCTCATTGGCAGCCCGCCTGAGCGTCCAGGCCGCAGGCGGCCAGCATGGTGCCCAGCTTGGCCTGGGTTTCTTTCCATTCGGCCTCGGGGCACGAGGCCTCGACGATGCCAGCGCCGGCAAACAGGCGGATGCGGTCGTGCTGCACGGTGCCGCAGCGGATGGTCACTACCCACTCGCCGTTGCCGTGGCTGTCGCACCAGCCGACCATGCCGCTGAACAGGCCGCGTTCCACCGGCTCCACCAGGTCGATCAGCTTGCGCGCCAGTTGCGTCGGCGCACCGCACACGGCGGGCGTAGGGTGGATCTGGCAGGCCAGTTGCAGCGCCGAGGTTTCCGGGTCGCGCAGCTGCCCTTGCAGGGCCGTGGACAGGTGCCACATGGCGGCGGTGCTGAGCAGCGACGGGCCGGCGGGCACGTCCAGCTGGCTGCACACCGGCTCCAGCACGCGGCGGATGTCTTCGATCACCAGACGGTGTTCGTATTGATCTTTCTCGGACACCAGCAGTGCCTCACCCACTTCACGGTCCTGGGTGGCATCGGCGCGGCGCTTGGCGGAGCCGGCCAAGGGGTTGGTGAACACCTTGTCGTCGGTCTTGCGCACCAGCAGTTCAGGGCTTACGCCGATCAGTTCGGCGCCGTCGGCCATGGGCACGCGGAAGTGGTAGCCCGACGGGTTCTGTGCGGCCAGATTGGCCAGCACCTGGTCGACATCCACCGGTGCATTCAACTGCACGTCCAGTTGACGCGACAGCACCGCCTTGCGAATCGGGCTGGAACGGAAGTTGGCAATCGCCTGATTCACCGCCGCCTTGAAGCCCGCTTCATCAGGAATGCTGCGCTGGGCCAGCACGCCAGGGCGCGCGGCATCCTGGGCGACGCCGGCCTGCTGCTGTTCTTCTACCCACGCGCATTCGCGGGGGATGTACAGGCAGGAAGGCTGGGTGGTGTCGAAGGGGATGGCGCCCATGACAATGGGGTTGTCGATGCCGGCCTTGCGGGCCTGGGCCAATGCGGCGCCGACTTCGGCAAGGAACGCACTGGAGCTGACCCCGCCACTGCCGGCGGCGGTGCTGATGCTGCTGAAAATGCCCTGGCCGCGCAGGGTGCGCGTGCCGAAGCGGAAGAGGAAGCGTGCGTCCTGGCTATCGCTGTGGGTACGGTATCGTTCGTTTTCCAGGTGCTGTGTCGTCATGACCATGGCCTCGTGACTCTTAATGAGAATTGCTATCAATCATGTTAAGGTTATGGATAGCGAGAGGTGTTGTCAAACGAGTGTTGAGCGTTAGCAGTAAGGCAAATGGCCACATTTACACAGCGGATACGCAGGCCAGCATGATTGCCATCACCCTGTAGCCGCTGCCGCCACGCTGCGCTGACCCTGCGCTTCACTGCAGATCTCCAGGGTTCACACAGGCCAGCGCAGCCTGGCGGCAGCGGCTACAGAGTGCGCGCCGCGAAATGTATCTCTTTTGATACCTGCCACCGACACACTCGCCCTTGCGCCCCCTTACCTCATTGATAAAAATGAGATTTATTCTTCATCAGGGATGTACCGCCCCATGCCCATTCGACTTCCCCGCCCTTCCCTGCGCGCCAGCCTGTGTGTACTGGCCGCCTGCCTGCCGCTGCTGATCGGCACCGCCCGCGCCGACGCCGGCTGGCCGCGCACCATCAACGGCGAGCACGGCAGCGTGGTGCTGGACCACGCGCCCACCCGCATCGTCTCCACCAGCGTGACCCTGACCGGCGCCCTGCTGGCCATCGACGCGCCCGTGGTTGCCAGCGGTGCCACCACGCCGAACAACCGCGTGGCCGACGACCAGGGCTACCTGCGTCAATGGGGCGCCATCGCCAAGGCCCGTGACGTCAAGCGCCTGTACATCGGTGAGGCCAACGCCGAAGCCGTGGCCAGCCAGGCCCCCGACCTGATCCTGATCAGCGCCACCGGCGGTGACTCGGCCATGGCCCTGTACGACCAACTTTCAGCCGTCGCCCCAACGCTGGTGGTCAATTACGACGACAAAAGCTGGCAGCAGCTGGAAACCCTGTTGGGCCAGGCCACCGGTCACGAAGCCCAGGCCGGCAAGCTGATCGAAGCGTTTGCCGAGCGTCAGGCGCAACTGCGCAAAAGCCTGACCCTGCCGCCGCAACCGGTGTCAGCGTTCGTCTACAACCCGGCCGCGCGCCAGGCCAATATCTGGACCGCCGCCTCGCCTCAGGGGCAGATGCTGGAGCAATTGGGCTTCACACTGGCGGAGCCATCCCCTGCCGTGGCCACCAGCCAGAGCATGGGCAAGCGCAAGGACATCATCCAGGCCGGTGGCGAGCACATGGCCGATGCATTGACGGGCAAGTCATTCCTGATGTTCGCCGCAGAACCGGCCGACACCCAGGCACTGCTAGGCAACACCCTGCTGGCCCACCTGCCGGCCATCGACGGCCAGCACGTGTACGCGCTGGGCGCCGACACCTTCCGCCTGGATTACTACAGCGCCAACCACTTGCTGGATCGCCTGCAGGCCCAGTTCGGCGGCAAGGTTCAGGCGGCTGCGGCCTCGAACTGAACGTGACGCAGCTGGCGCATGGTCAGCGCCAGCACCAAGCCTACTGCCACCGCGGCCAGGCCGAAGGCCAACGCCGCATTGGCCGGTAGCAGCCACGAGCCCAGGCCACCCAGCAACGCTGCACCCAGGGCGTCACCACTGACGTTCTGGGCGGTCCACAGACCGTTGACGCGGCCCAGCAGGTGGTCGGGGGTCTGGGCCTGGATCAGTGCGTACTGCAACAGCGCATTCACCGCACTCAAGTAGCCGAAACCGGCCAGGCACAGCAGCGCCAGCCAGAACGACGGCACCACACTGAACAAGGCAATGGTGGCGAAGGCCAGCACAGCGGTGGCGATCATGCGCTGCCCCGGCCGCGCCGTGGCCGCCAGGCGGCCGCTGGTGATGGCGCCAATGGCCGCGCCCAGGGGCGTGGCAGCGTACACCAGGCCCAGTTCGGTGGCGTTCAGGTGCCAGTCGACGCCCAACGCCGGGTACAACACGCGCACGGCGCTGGCCAGGGTCAGCAGGCCGCCGATCAGCGCCACGGTGCCGACCACGCGGTTCTCGAACAGAAAGCCGATGCCGTTGACCAGCGAACGCAGCGGGTGCTCGCGAGGCGTCGGGGGCGGTGGCAAGGCGGGCAGGCGCAGCAGCAACAGCACCGTGATCAGCGTGCCGAAGGCCGCCAGGCCGTAGTTCCAGGCCACGCCACCGGCGGCAATCAGCAAACCACCCAGCAGCGGTGACAGGATCGAGCCCAGGCGCACGGTCAGCATGCTGATGGCGCCCGCCTGCACCATGTGCTCACGGCCTACCAACGCAGGGGTAGCCGCCAGCAACGCTGTCACGCCGATGGCGCCGAAGAAGCCGTCCCACAGCGACAACGCGTAGATGGCCAGCAGTGATGGGTCGGCCAGGGTCGCGTTCAGGCACAGGCCGACGAAAGCAATGCCGCAGGTGGACCGCGCCAGCAGGATCAGCCGACGACGCTCGTAGCGGTCAGCCAGCACCCCGCCGAACATCAGCCCCACGAACATGCCGGTGCCGGCCAGGGTCACGGCCAGTCCCACCTGGATAGGCGAATGCGTCAGTGCCTGAATCTGCACGGGCACGGCAATGGCCAGCAACCCCAGCGAGATCAGCGACAGCAAACGTGCGAGGAACACGTTGCGAAACGCGGCGTGGGTCTTGAGTAACGAAAGGTTGATAAACAGCGACGGTCTGGCCATGAAACTCCCCTGTATCGATAGGCGAACTACCTATCAGGCGGGGCGCATGATAGCATTCGCTAATCATGCGTATAAACGAATGCTTCGTATTTGTATCGATACATTAAGGCGATTCACGATGTTCGCACCTCTTTGGCAGGGCCGCTCATGAGGGCTTCCCTGCGCCTGTCGCTCACGGCGCTGGCCTTGATCCTTGCCATACTGGCCAGCCTGCAGGTGGGCGCCCACCTGGCGCCGCTGTCCCAGGTCATCGATGCCCTGAGCGGCGCCTGCACCAGCGCCGACTGCGTGATCATCACCGACGCCCGCCTGCCGCGCACCCTGGCCGGGCTGCTGGCCGGCGCCGCATTGGGCGTGGCCGGCGCGCTGATGCAAACCCTGACCCGCAACCCCCTCGCCGACCCCGGCATCCTGGGCATCAACGCCGGCGCCAGCTTTGCGCTGGTGGTGGGCATGACCTGGCTGGGCGTCAACGACCCCGATCAATACGTGGTGTGCGCCCTGGTGGGCGCGCTGCTGGCCAATCTGCTGGTGACCTTGGGCGGCTTCGCCGGTGGCGGCCGTGTCAGCCCCATGCGCCTGACGCTGATGGGCGTGGCCCTGACCGCCGTGCTGGAAGGCATCGGCAGCGGCATCACCCTGCTCAACCCGCTGGTGTTCGACCAGGTGCGCTACTGGCAGGCCGGCTCGCTGGACGTGCGCAGCCTGCAACTGATCAAGGCCGCCGCCCTGCCCATCGGCCTGGGCGTGGTGCTGGCCCTGGCCTTGAGCCGGGCGCTGGACAGCATCGGCATGGGCCTGGACATGGCCGCCGCCCTGGGCACGCGGGTGTTGCGCACGCAACTGCTCGGGCTGCTGGCGATCACCCTGCTGTGCGGCTCGGCCACCGCCGCCGTCGGCCCCATCGCGTTCGTCGGCCTGATGATGCCGCACCTGGCGCGCTGGCTGGCGGGGCCTGCGCATGGCCGGCAACTGCCCTTCACCCTGCTGCTGACGCCCACCCTGCTGCTGGCCGCCGATACCTTGGGCCGGGTGATCGCCACCAATGAGATGCGCGTGTCCGTGGTCACCGCCTTCATCGGCGCGCCGGTGCTGATCTGGCTGGCGCGGCGTCAGCGCCTGGGGGCCAGCTGATGAGCACCTTGCATAGCAAACGCCCGCTGCTCACTGCCGCCGGCCTGGCCGTGCTGTGTGTGGCGCTGGCGGCCTGGGCACTGGCCAGCGGCGGCCTGGCGCTGAGCCTGGGCCAGGTCGTGGACGCCCTCACCGGCCAGGCGCCCCATGGGACGCAGATGATCGTGATGCAGTGGCGCCTGCCCCGCGTGGTGGCCGCCTTGGGCCTGGGCGCGGCGCTGGGGGTCAGCGGCGCGATCTTCCAGTCACTGATGCGCAACCCACTGGGCAGCCCCGACATCATGGGTTTCAACACCGGTGCCTACAGCGGTGTGCTGGTGGCGCTGGTGATGTTCAACGGCAGCACCCTGGGCACCGCCTCAGCCGCCTTGATCGGCGGCCTGCTGACCGCCGTGGTGGTCTATCGCCTGGCCTGGCGCGACGGCATCAGCACCCTGCGGCTGATCATCATCGCCCTGGGCGTGCGTGCCATGCTGGTGTCGTTCAACACCTGGGTGGTGGTCAATGGCTCGATGGAGGCCACACTCTCCGCCGGGCTGTGGAACGCCGGCACCCTCAATGGCATGACCTGGGCCAAGGCCGTGCCGGCGCTGCTGTGCATCGCTGCAGCCTTGGCGTTCAGCCTGATGCTGAGCCTGCGCATGCGCCTGCTGGAAATGGGCGACGACACCGCCAACGCCCTGGGCGTGCCGGTGGAGCGCTCGCGCCTGCTGCTGTTGCTGCTGGGCGTGGTGCTGACCGCCTCGGCCACCGCCGTGGCCGGGCCGATCTCGTTCGTGGCCCTGGCTGCGCCGCAAATCGCCCGGCGCCTGAGCCCCGCGCAGCCGCTGACCCTGCCTTTGGCCGGGCTGACCGGCGCGGCGCTGCTGATGGCGGCGGACCTGGCGGCACAACGGCTGTTCCTGCCCTACCAACTGCACGTCGGGCTGATCACCGTCAGCCTGGGCGGGCTTTACCTGATTGGCCTTCTGATTCGGGAAACACGCAAGCGATGACTGCCGTGAACAGCCCTTCGCGCCTCTGGGCCGAGCAACTGACCCTGGGCTACGACGACAAGATCGTCGCCCGCGACCTGTCGGTGCACATCCCCGACGGCGAACTGACCGTGATCATCGGCCCCAACGCCTGCGGCAAGTCGACCTTGCTGCGCACCCTCAGCCGCCTGCTGCAACCGCGTGCAGGCCAGGTGTGGCTGGACGGCCAGACCATCGGCCACTACCCCACCAAAGAGGTGGCGCGGCGCCTGAGCCTGCTGCCGCAAAGCTCCACCGCGCCCAGCGACATCCTGGTGCGCGACCTGGTGGCCCGCGGGCGCTACCCGCACCAAAGCCTGTTCAGCCGCTGGAGCAGCGAGGATGAACAGGCCGTGCAGACCGCCATGGCCGCCACCGGCGTGGCGCAGTTGGCCGACAAGGCCGTGGACACCCTGTCCGGCGGCCAGCGCCAGCGCGTGTGGATTGCCATGGTGCTGGCGCAGCAGACGCCGTTGGTGCTGATGGACGAGCCCACCACCTGGCTGGACATCACCCACCAGATTGACCTGCTGGAACTGCTGCGCGAGCTCAATCGTGATCATGGGCATACGTTGGTGGTGGTGTTGCATGATCTGAATCATGCGTGCCGGTACGCCACGCATTTGATTGCCATGCGCGAGGGCAAGGTGATTGCCAGCGGCAAGCCGGGGGAGATTGTGACGCCTGAGTTGATTGAGGCGGTGTATGGGTTGAAGTGCGTGATTATCGCGGACCCGGTGGCGGGCACGCCGATGATTGTGCCGTTGGGGCGGTAACGGCTTGGGAGGTGTGGTGTGGCTTACAGGTGCCTGTCGATGGTTTTTTGTCGCTCTTGAGATCGAGCGCCGCCCGCGCGGCGCTTCGCGGGCAGAGCCCGCTCCCACAGTTTGTTTCGGGCCAGTTTTGTCTGTGCCATCTCCACGGCCGCTTTGTTTTTTCACTACAGATTTTTGGTGGTGCAAACAAGGCGGCCGAGGTGATCTTGCAGGCATAACTGGCCCGAAACAAACGTGGGAGCGGGCTCTGCCCGCGAAGCGCCGCGCGGGCGGCGCTCGATCTCATGACCGCCGAAAATCTCCCGACTGGCACCTGGCGGCCACAACCCCACCCAAACCCAGGTGCCGTCCACACATCACAACCCCTTCAAAACCCGATTAAGCAAAGGCCCCACCTGCCCCATCGACGCCGGCGAAATAATATCCACATGCGCGCACGGCAAACGATGCACCTTCAGGCTGCCGACGAAAGGCCCCCAGGTCTGCTGCACGTCCATCCCCTCAGGCAAGGTCTTCTCGGCCACAAACAACGTCGCCTCACCCTTGAACGCTGAACTGCGTGCCGTCGCCAGCAACCGTACCGAGTCGGCGTAGTTGGCCTCGATATCATCGAACATGCCACCCCCACCGGCCGCCATGGCCGCATCCTGCAACCCCTGCTGCGCCGCCAGGAACAACTCGCGCTCGCGGTTCACTTCGTCCAGCACTTCCTGCTTAAGCACGTTGCGGCCCTGGCGCTCGTCCCAGTTCTGGGTTTCCGGTGGGTAGGTGTCGAGCAGGCCCAGGAAGGCCACTTCTTCACCTTCGGCCTGCAACCGCGCCGCCACGCCCTGAGCCAGGGTGCCGCCCAGGGAATAGCCGGCAAAGTGGTACGGGCCGTGAGGCTGCAAGGCACGCACCGAGACCAGGTGCGCATCACACGCTGCATCCAGGTCGGCGCAGGTGTGCAACGGCCCGTTGCCCCGTGGCGACTGGATGCCTACCAGCGACCAGTGCGGGTCAATGTAACGCTGCAGCACACTGAACTGCCAAGCGAACCCGGACGCCGGGTGGAAGCAGAACAGCGTCGGGCCGTTGCCTTGACGCAGCGGCAGTACGGTCTCGAAACCGGCGCGGCGGGTTTCGTCTTCACTCTGTTCGGTGGACAACAGTTGCGCCAGGCGCTGCACCGTGGAGGCGATCATCACCTGCCCTACCGCCACCGGGCGCTGCAACTCGCGGCGCAGGGTGGCGGCCAGGGTCATGGCCAACAGCGAATGCCCGCCCAGGGCGAAGAAGTCGTCCTCGGCGCTGACCGTGTCGCGCTCCAGCACAGCGGCGAAGGCTTCGGCAATCTGTGTTTCCAGGCCGGGCATCGGCGCACGGCCCTGAGCCTGGGCGCTTGCCTGAGGCAACGGCAAGGCCTTGCGATCGAGTTTGCCGGTGGCGCCCAGCGGGAAGCTGTCCATCTGCACCAAAGCCACGGGCACCATGTGCGCCGGCAGGCGATCCATCAGCGCAGTGCGCAGGGCCACCAGGTCCAGCTCGCGGCCTTGCTGGGCCACCAGGTAACCCACCAGTTGGCGAGCGTCACCGCCGCCGGCCTGCACTTCGCCCAGCACGCGAGCATGGGTGACGGCCTGTTCCACGCCGGGCAGGGCCAGCAGCGCGTGGTCGATTTCGCTCAATTCGATGCGCTGGCCGCGGATTTTCAATTGGTCGTCGCTGCGGCCCAGGTATTCCACCGCGCCGTTGTCCAGCCAGCGCGCCACGTCGCCGGTGCGGTACATGCGCCCGCCGTTGCCGTAAGGGTCGGCGACGAAGCGGCTGGCGGTCAGGTCGGCGCGGCCCAGGTAGGCATGGGCCAGTTGCACGCCGGTCAGGTAAAGGTCACCGGCCACGCCCGGCGGCACCATGCGCAGGCGACGGTCGAGGATGCGCAAGCCGGTGTTCCACACCGGCAGGCCGATCGGCACGCTGGCGCCCTGCACCGCCGCCAAGGCGTCACCGTGGGCCGGATAGTAGCTGACGTCCACCGCTGCTTCGGTCGGGCCGTACAAGTTGTGCAACGGCACACCGGTGCGGCGCTGCCACAGATTGGACAGATCGGTCGGCAGCGCTTCACCGCTGCAGAACACCTGGCGCAACGTGCGGCAATGGGCAATGGCGGCGTCATCGTTCAAGGCGCTGACGAAGGCGGCCAGCATCGACGGCACGAAGTGCGTGGTGGTGATGCGTTGTTCGCTGAACAGCCGTTGCAGCGCTTCGGGATCGCGGTGCGCGTCGGGCGGTGCCATGTGCAGGCGTGCACCGGTGATCAGCGGCCAGAAGAACTCCCACACCGACACGTCGAAGCTGCACGGGGTTTTCTGCAGCACCACGTCTTCGCTGCCGATCGGGTATTCATGCTGCATCCACAGCAGGCGGTTGACGATGGCTTCGTGGCCGACGATCACGCCTTTGGGGCGGCCGGTGGAACCGGAGGTGTAGATGATGTAGGCCGCGTGTTCCGGCGTGGGGCCTTCAAACTGCAATGGCCCGTGCGGGTCGAGGGTCAGCGGCGCTTCCAGCATCAGCGTCGGGCAACTGGCGACGGCAGCGAAACGCTCACGGCAGGCGCTGTCGGTGATCAGCAGGCGCGGCGCGGCATCCTCCAGCATCAGCTGCAGGCGGTCGTCCGGGTAGCCGGTGTCCAGCGGCAGGTAGGCGGCGCCCACCTCCAAAATGGCCATCAGCGCCAGCGATAAAAACACCGAGCGCGGCAGCGCCACGGCGACGATATCGCCCGGCACCACGCCCTGCCCCACCAGGTGCTGGGCCAGGGCCTGCACCTGTTCGCGCACTTGTTGATAGTCGAACTGGTACTGGGCATCCGACAGCGCCGGCGCATGGGGCGTCAGCAGCGCCTGGGCGGCCATCAGGCTGACCAGGGTGTCGTCGGTCAGCGGGTGATCGGTGGCATTGGCCCGCGCCAGCAGTGCCAGGTCCTGGATGTCCAGCAGGTTGGCGGCTTCGCAGGTCAGCGCCGGGTTGCCGCTGAACTGGGTCAACAGCAGGTTGAGACGACGCAGGTGGCGTACCAGCGTGGCGTCGTCGTAACGCTCGCTGTTGGCCAGCAGCTCCAGCGAGACTTCGCCGCGTTCATTCAGGAACAGGGCGATTTCCACGTCACGCACCGGCCCCGAGGCCAGGGTGTGGGTGATGCCGGCAATGCCGTCCAGGTCCAGGGCGAAATCGAACAGCTTGAGGTTCAGCACCGCGCCGTACAGCGGCTCGGCGTCGCCGATGCGCCCCAGGTCGCGCTGGATCTGTTCGGCGTCGTAGCGCTGGTGCTTGCGCAGGCGCTTGAGTTCGGCGCCGATGCCCTGGGCCAGTTCGGCCAGGGTGGCGTGCGGCGCGACCTGCACCTGCATGGGCAGCACGTTGATCACCGCGCCGCTGGTGCTGGCGGCGGCCGAGCCCATGCGGCGCATGAAGATAAAGCCGGCGGTGAAATCGGTCTGGCCGCTGAGGCGCGCCAGCCATAAGTTGACCAACGCCAGGGCCATGTCGGCACGGCTGACGGTGGGCGCCTGGGCGGCCATCAGCTTGTCGAAGGCCTGGGTGTCCAGGCTCAGGGTGTGGCGCGACACGCGGCTGCTGGCGGTCTGGCCACCCAGCGGCGCGCTGGACAGGGTCACGGGCGGCGGCAACTGGCGGCCTTTTTCCAGCCAGAATTTCGCGTCGCGCTCGCACACGGCGCCCTGGTGGTAGGCCTGATACTCCTCCACCACCTGGCGGAACGGCGTAAAGGGCGTGGGTGCCACGGGTTCGCCGTGGCGCAAGGCGTTGTAGTGTTCGGCGATGCGGCGGGTGATGGCGGCGAAGCTGTAGCCGTCCACGGCCAGGTGGTGGTAGCGCTGGTACCAGAACCAGCGGTTGTCACCCACCTGCATCAGGTGGTTCATGCACTCAAGACCGCCGCTGGCCACACGCAGGTCGCCCTGCAGGTCGGTGCGCATCCAGGCCGTGGCGGCCGCAACCGGGTCGGCCTGCCCACGCAGGTCGGCGCAGGTGGGACGTGCCGGGGCGCGGCTGAAGTCGAACCACTGCACAGGTTGGCCGTCGCGCTCGGTCACCTGCATGTGCAGGGTGTCGACTTCGGCCAGGCCCGCTTCGATGGCGTGCAGCAGCAGGTCGCTGTCCAGCGCGCCGTTGAGCTCCACGTAGTGGGCCACGGCGTAGGCGTTGTGGTGGGGCGACAGTTGGTCGGCCATCCAGATGCCGGACTGCGCGGCCACCAGGGGCATTTCGTGCTGGGTAGCGTCGGCCATGGCGGTCACAGGCTCGGGGTTTGACAGGTTCATCCGTGACTCCAATTCAAGAAACGTCCGCGCCCAGGGCGCGGCGCAGGGAGGCAGGGCGCAGGTCGCGCCAGTTGTCTTCCAGCCATTGCCCGCAGTCCTGGCGGCTGGCCGGGCCATGGACGATGGTCCAGCCCGGTGGCACGTCGCAGAAGTCGGGCCACAGGCTGTGCTGCCCCTGGGCGTTGATCAGCACGTGACAGCCCTGTTGCGGGTCGTCGAAGGGATTGAGTTGCTCCACGGTGTGTTCCTTGTCGTGAGAGTGCGCAGCGGGCTAGCCCGCTGTCGGAAGATCGGTCCACAGGGCGCGCAGGCCATCGAGCAGGCCCTGACGCCAGCACAGGGCATCATGGCCGCCGTTGACCTCGCGGTACTGGGTCGCAAGGCCGGCGTCGCGCAGGGCCTGGACCATGCGCTGGTTGGCGCGATGGATCACGGGCTCGCGCAGGCCGGCCTCGATAAACAGTTTCAGCGGCTGGCCGTGGCCCAGACCGTCGTCGACGCGCTGGGGCAGTTGCTGCGCGGGGTTGTCGCGCGGCCACCAGAACGAGCCGGACTGGGCCAGCACGCAGCCGAAGCGCCGGGGCCATTGCAAGCCTGCGTACAGGGCGGCCAGGCCACCGAAGCTCTGCCCCGCCACCACGGTGGTGGCCGGGTCGCTTGAATGGGCTTGCCAGGTCATGACCTGGGGCAGCAGTTCGTCCTGCAAGGCTTCCCAGAAGTCGGCGTTGCAAGCCAGTTCGCTGCTGCGGTGGGCGGTGTCGATGCTGTCGACCAGCAGGTACACCGCCGGCGGCAGTTCGCCCGCGTCGGTCAGTGCCTGCAAGGGGCCGGCCAGCGGCAGGCTGGCGGTCCAGAAGGCGCCGTCCAGCAGTACGGCCAGCGGGCGACTGGCATCATGGTCACGGCCGGTGCTCAACAGCCACACGCGGCGGCTGTTGCCCAGGCGCGCGCTGTGCCATGGGTGTTCTTCAAGGGTAACCGGGGCCGCCTGGCCACGGTCCAGCGCATGCCAGGCCGGGTGCGCCGGCGCGCCGGGCATGTGCAGGCCGGACACGCCCAGGCCGCGGCCGCCGGTCCAGGGGCGCATGGGGTTCAGGGGGTCGTGCTGCGCCCGCGGGAACATGGCCCGCCACCAGGGGCGCAACGCGCTCAAATCGGGAGTGCCGTCAGCGTCGATACCGTCGAAATCGCGGTCCTCGTCGCTGGGCATGAAGCTGTAGCTGCCGCGCCAGTTCGCGTCGATGCGCGTCTGCCACAGCCAGATGTCGGTGCCGTCGATGCGCGCCAAACTCTGCGGGGCGCATTGGCGGTGGTGGTCAGTGAGACCGGTGATGTTGATCCAGACGCGTCGGGTTGGCGAAGTGTCCGCGGTGCCGCGGGGGTCACGCCAGACGAATGTCACGACGTGCTCCCCGGCGTGCGCCGGACCGACCAGGGGGGTACCCTGCTCGGCCAGCGCCTGCCACCACGACTCGCAGCCCAGGTCCTTGCGTACCAGGAGCTTGTCCATGGGTTCCTCTTAGAACTCGTACCGGGCACCGACGCTGAACGCGCGGGACTGGCCGAGGAAGTTGAAGGTGGCCGCCGAACCTACGCGCGAGTAGTAGTCGCGGTTGAGCAGGTTGGTACCGTCCAGGGTGGCGGTCAGCTTTTTGGTGATCGGGTAGGACAGTTTGGCGTCGACGGTAGCATAGCCAGGGGCGGCGACGGTGTAGGTGCTGGTGGTCATGTAGAAATCGCTCATGGCGGTCACGCCGCTGCCGATGGCCAGGCCTTCCAGCGGGCCACTGGCGACGGTGTACTTGTTCCACAACGACGCCGAGTGCTTGGGCATGGTCTGGAAGGTGGTGACTGTATCGCCGCTGAGCACCTTGGTGTCCATGTAGGTGTAGCCGGCCATGACGTCCCAGTTAGGCAGCAGCTTGCCGCTGATTTCAAACTCGGCACCGCGGATGCGGGTCTTGCCGGACGCCACGTCATAGGTGGCGGTAGGGTCATCTTCAGGGCTGGTCGCACGATTCTTGTCGGTCAGCTGGAACACCGACACGCGGGTGTTCAGGTCGCCACCGAAGTAGCTGCCCTTGATACCGGCTTCATACTGCTCGCCCGTGCGCGGCTTGAGCACGTTGCCTGCCTGGTTGGTCTCGGTCTGCGGCTTGAACACCTGGGAGTAGCTGAAGTACAGCGAGTTGTTTGCGTCCAGGTCGTAGACCGCGCCACCGTACGGGGTCACGTGGGCACTGATGGTCTGGTCGTAGTCGGTCTGCGCACCGGTTCTGAGGGTAGTGGTATAGCCGCTGCCCTTGTAGTAGCTCAACCGTGCGCCGCCGATCAGCGCCAGGTCGGCGATGGGGCGGAACGTCAGCTTGGAGTACAGGCCATATTCTTCGGACTGGGTGCCAACCTGGGTGGCCGTGCTGGTGGCGTAGATGTTGCTCGGCTTGGCGAACGACGTCGGGTCATAACTGTTGACGTTGATCGTGCCCAGCACCCCGGCGGCGTTCTTGTAGTAGTTGTGATAGTTCTTGTAGTCGGTACCCACCACAAACTCGCTGACGTTGCCCATGGCTTCGAACGGCTGGCTGTAGCTGGCGTCCAGGGAAACGGTGTTCTCGGTGAATTCGCGACCGGTGTAGCCTTCGGTGGCAGTGCCGGCGCTGGAGACCCCGGCACGGGTGAACGCATACAGGTAATCGGTATCGCGGTCCGAGGTACGCATGGCGATGCGACCGTTACCACCATTGTCGAACTGGTGGGTCAATTCGGCAGTGAAGTCAGTGGTCTTGCCGTCGAAGTAGTTCCAATCGGCGCCCAGGAACTTGGAGTGGCTGAAGTTCAGCAGGTTGCCGTTGAGGTCGGTCGGGTAACCGTTGTTTGGCGTGATGTTCTTCACTTCATGGTTCAGGCCGAACGACAGCTGGGTGGCGTCGTCCAGGTCGATGTCCAGCGCGCCGTAGTAGGTTTCACTGTCGCTGGCGTTGTAGTCCACCATGCCGTTGCTGGCGTCACGCGAGGCGATGAAGCGACCGCGCACGCGGCCTTCGGAGTCCAGCGGGCCGGAGACGTCGACCTGTTCGTGGTTGGTGTCGAAGGTGCCGTAGCTGGCCTCGACGCTGCCCTGGAACTCGGAAGTTGGGCGCTTGCGCACCATGTTGACGATGCCGCCCAGCTCGCTGGTGCTGCTGAACAGGCCCGACGGGCCACGCATCACCTCAACGCGGTCGTAGGCGACCAGCGACGGCACGGTGCCGAAGATACTGGTCATCGGCGCTGGCAGGCCGTCGATCTGGAATTCGTCGTACTCATAACCGCGCGAGTAGATGGACGAACGACCGCTGTCGTTGGTCAGCACGCGCAGGCCGGCGGTGTACTTGGCCAGGTCATCCAGGTGGACGAACTTGCGGTCCTTGATGTACTCGCTGGTGAAGGTGGAAATGGACTGCGGAATGTCCTTGAGTGGTGCCGGGGTCTTGGTGCCCACGGTGGCGCCCTGCACGGTGTAGCCGCCGGTCTGTTCGGACGGGGGCATGTCGTAGAGCTTGTTGCCCTCGATGGTCAGGGTGTCCAGTTCCAGCGGCGCGGCGGCCTGGGTTTGGGTCTGGGCCACGGTCTCAGCCAAGGCGCTGAGCGGGAACGGGGCCAGCAGGCCAACCAGAATCAGGCCCTGTGTGCGTCGCAGGGCACCACTACGTTTACTTCCGTTCATACCACTTCCTTTGCAAGATCTGTTGGACAGATGTCTTTTGTCCTGCGCTCCGGGCGCAGCCTTTGAGTGATTCGCCGCTTCATGCGGCCTCAAGGCATTCACCCCTTTCCGCCCCTGCCAGTGGCCCCCACCACTTTTCAAGGGTAATTGTCTGCCGGCCAGGCTGTTGCAGGCGTGAGCGAGACGGTTGGGCAAGGCGTCGAGGTGCGAATACCCGCGCTATTACAGCGCTGTGCAACGAGGCATAACGTGCTGCGGCGCGTTGATGGTAATTACTCTCAATAACAATCGCAAACGCAATTGGGAGTTTTTCTTGTTTGTTACATTGTTGAGGGGATGGGCAGCGAGGGGATGCGGGGTGCACGGGGGTGGGTATCAGATGCAATACGCCGGCGGCCCAATGAGCATATTCAGGGTTCACACCGGCCAGCGCAGCCTGGCGGCAGCGGCTACAGCGCGCATCCTATGTGGGACCGAGCGCAGCTCGGGAAGGGTTCGGCGCGAGGTGTGGGTTGGCCGCTTCCCGAGCTGCGCCCGGTCCCACAGGAAAGGGGGCGACCGTAGCCGCTGCCGCAGGCTGCGCTGGCCCTGTGCCCCGCTGAAGATATCCAGGGTTCACACAGGCCAGCGCAGCCTGGCGGCAGCGGCTACAGCGCGCATCCTATGTGGGACCGAGCGCAGCTCGGGAAGGGTTCGGCGCGAGGTGTGGGTTGGCCGCTTCCCGAGCTGCGCCCGGTCCCACAGGAAAGGGGGCGACCGTAGCCGCTGCCGCAGGCTGCGCTGGCCCTGTGCCCCGCTGAAGATATCCAGGGTTCACACCGGCCAGCGCAGCCTGGCGGCAGCGGCTACAGCGCGGATGCTATGTGGGACCGAGCGCAGCTCGGGAAGGGTACGGCGCGAGGTGTGGGTTGACCGCTTCCCGAGCTGCGCTCGGTCCCACAGGAAAGGGGGTAGCCGTAGCCGCTGCCGCAGGCTGCGCTGGGCGTGTGCCCGCTGAAGATCTTCAGGGTTCACACAGGCCAGCGCAGCCTGGCGGCAGCGGCTACAGCGCGGATGAGTTGTGGGACCGAGCGCAGCTCGGGAAGGGTCCGGCGCAATGGCCGTGCTGGCCGCTTCCCGAGCTGCGCTCGGTCCCACAGGAAAGGGGGCAACCGTAGTGCGCTGGCCCTGTGCCCCGCTGAAGATATCCAGGGTTCACACAGGCCAGCGCAGCCTGGCGGCAGCGGCCACAGCGCGCATCCTATGTGGGACCGAGCGCAGCTCGGGAAGGGTACGGCGCGAGGTGTGGGTTGACCGCTTCCCGAGCTGCGCTCGGTCCCACAGGAAAGGGGGTAGCCGTAGCCGCTGCCGCAGGCTGCGCTGGGCGTGTGCCCGCTGAAGATCTTCAGGGTTCACACCGGCCAGCGCAGCTTGGCGGCAGCGGCTACAGCGCGCATTCTCTGTGGGACCGGGCGAAGCTCGGGAAGGGTTCGGCGCAGAGGGCGGGTTGGCCGCTTCCCGAGCTGCGCTCGGTCCCACAGGAAAGGGGGCGACCGTAGCCGCTGCCGCAGGCTGCGCTGGCCCTGTGCCTCGCTGACGATGGTCAGGGTTCACACAGGCCAGCGCAGCCTGGCGGCAGCGGCTACAGCGCGCTCGGTCCCACAGAGGTGTCAACGCAGGTCGAAACGGTCCAGGTTCATGACTTTGTCCCAAGCGGCCACGAAGTCGTCGACGAACTGCTGCTGCGCATCGGCGCTGCCGTAGACTTCCGAGTAGGCGCGCAACTGCGCATGGGAACCGAACACCAGGTCCACCCGCGTCCCCGTCCACTTCACCGCACCATTGCTGCGATCTCGGGCTTCGAAGGTATCGTTGTCCGCGCTCAGCGGCCGCCACTCCACGCCCATGTCCAGCAAATTGACGAAGAAGTCATTGGTCAGCGTGCCCGGCCGCTGGGTGAACACGCCATGACGGCTTTCACCGACATTGGCCCCCAGCACCCGCAGTCCACCAATCAGCACGGTCAGTTCCGGGCCGGTGAGGGTCAGCAACTGCGCCTTGTCCACCAGCAGATGCTCGGCGGCTACGGTGTACTTGCCCTTGAGGTAGTTGCGGAAACCATCGGCGATGGGCTCCAGGAAGGCGAACGACTCAACGTCTGTCTGCGCCTGCGAGGCATCCACCCTGCCCGGCTTGAACGGCACCGTCACGCTGTGTCCGGCATTTTTCGCCGCCTGCTCGACACCCGCATTGCCCGCCAGCACGATCAGGTCCGCCAGGGAGATTTTCTTGCCCCCCGCCTGGGCACTGTTGAAGCCTTGCTGGATACCTTCAAGGGTACTCAGCACCTTGGCCAGTTGTGCCGGCTGGTTGGCTTCCCAGTCTTTCTGCGGGGCCAGGCGCAGACGCCCGCCGTTGGCACCGCCGCGCTTGTCGGAACCGCGGAAGGTCGAAGCCGCCGCCCACGCGGTGGACACCAACTGCGCCACGCTGAGGCCGGAGTTCAGCAGCTTGGCCTTGAGCGCGGCGACGTCGTTGTCGTCCACCAGCGCGTGGTCCAGCTTGGGCAGCGGGTCTTGCCACAGCAGCTCTTCGGTCGGGGTTTCCGGGCCCAGGTAACGGGCCAGCGGGCCCATGTCGCGGTGGGTAAGCTTGAACCAGGCCCGCGCAAACGCATCCGACAGCTGATCCGGGTTGGCCAGGAACCGCCGGGCGATGGGTTCGTAGATCGGGTCGAAGCGCAGGGCCAGGTCCGAGGTCAGCATGGTCGGCGCGCGGCGCTTGCCGGGGTCATGGGCATCGGGGATCTTGCCGGCACCGGCGCCATTTTTGGGTGTCCACTGGTGGGCGCCGGCCGGGCTCTTGGTCAGTTCCCAATCAAAGCCGAACAAGTTCTCCAGGTACTCGTTGCTCCACTTCGTAGGCGTGGAGGTCCAGGTCACTTCCAGACCGCTGGTGATGGTGTCGGCGCCCTTGCCACTGCCGAAGCTGTTGCTCCATCCAAAGCCCTGGGCTTCCAGGCCGGCCGCTTCGGGCTCGGCGCCGACGTTGTCGGCAGGCCCTGCGCCGTGGGTCTTGCCGAAGGCATGGCCGCCCGCGATCAGCGCCACGGTTTCTTCGTCGTTCATGGCCATACGGCCAAAGGTTTCGCGGATGTCGGAACCCGACTTGACCGGATCAGGGTGGCCGTCCGGGCCTTCGGGGTTAACGTAGATCAGGCCCATTTGCACGGCGGCCAGAGGGTTTTCCAGGTGGCGGCCGCCGTCGGTGCGGCTGCTTTCGCTGCCGTGCAGGTCGGGTTCGGCCACCAGGGTGCCATCGCCTGGGGGCTGGGCCTTCTCGCCTTCATTGCCGTAGCGCACGTCGCCGCCCAGCCAGGTTTTTTCGTTGCCCCAGTACACGTCCTCGTCGGGCTCCCACACGTCCGGGCGCCCGCCCGAGAAACCGAAGGTCTTGAAGCCCATGGACTCCAGCGCGACGTTGCCCGTGAGCACAATCAGGTCGGCCCAGGAAATCGCCCGCCCGTACTTCTGCTTGACCGGCCAGATCAGCCGCCGCGCCTTGTCCAGGCTGACGTTGTCGGGCCAGCTGTTGAGCGGTGCGAAGCGTTGCTGCCCTGCCCCTGCGCCGCCGCGGCCGTCGCCGGTGCGGTAGGTGCCGGCGCTGTGCCAGGCCATGCGAATGAACAGCGGGCCGTAGTGGCCAAAGTCGGCCGGCCACCAGTCCTGGGAATTGGTCATCACGGCCAGCAGGTCTTGTTTCACTGCGTTGAAGTCCAGGCTCTGGTAAGCCTTGGCATAGTCGAAATCGCCGCCCAGCGGGTCGGACTTGTCGCTGTGCTGGTGCAGTATCTTGAGGTTGAGCTGGTTGGGCCACCAGTCACGGTTGGTGGTACCCCCACCGGCGGCGTGGTTGAACGGGCATTTGGATTCGGTTGCCATGATTGATCTACCTTATGGTCGTGGTCATGCAACGGCGCAGGCCGTGGGGCCCGTGCGGCAAGTGCAAATTCAGTGGCATAGGGGGCAGCCCGTGGCGTAATCAGGGGATCACGACGGCGCGTGCCGGCAGTTGCAATCAGGTCGCTCGCACGGTCGGGCGAGCGTTGGTGGTAAGCGTCTGGCTCATCTTGTTCTCCTTATCAGGTTCCCACCGCCTCGACATGCGATGACGGCGGTAGAAACAGCCTAGACGCCTGTGGGCCATCGGGCTAATAGACTGGCTATTTCGCACCGATAGCCGGGCTCTGTCAGCGCAGGATCTGCGTGTCAGGCGGCCTCTGTCGCGCCCGCAACCGCCTTGCGCCGCACGAACGGGTAAGCCACCCCCAGGATCACAAACCACAACGGCGTGAAGCACAGCGCCTGCCGCGTGTCGTCCTTGAGCGTCAGCAGCCCCAGCACCACAGCGAAAAACGCCAGGGTCACCCAGCACATCAGCTTGCCGCCGGGCATCTTGTAGGCCGAAGCGGCATGCAGGGCCGGACGCTGTTTGCGGTAGGCCAGGTACGACGCCAGGATAATGGTCCAAACAAACATGAACAGCAGCGCCGACAAGGTGGTGACCAGCGTGAACGCATGCATCAGGTCCGGCACCAGGTAAATCACCACCACCCCCAGCAACAGGCAGGCACACGAGAACAGCAGGCCATTGGATGGCACGCTGCGCTTGGACAGGCGCTTGAACGAGCGTGGCGCATCCCCTTCCAGGGCCAGGCCGAACAGCATGCGGCTGGTGGAGAAAATGCCGCTGTTGGCCGACGACGCCGCCGACGACAGCACCACAAAGTTGATGCACGCCGCCGCAGCCGGGAAGCCGGCGATCAAAAACAGCTCCACGAACGGGCTCTTGTCGGCCACCACTTCGCGCCACGGCGTGACCGCCATGATGGTCACCAGCGCCAGCACGTAGAACAGAATGATGCGCACCGGGATCGAGTTGATCGCCCGTGGCAAGGTACGGCGCGGGTCTTTGGTTTCCGCCGCCGCGGTGCCCACCAGCTCGATGCCCACGAAGGCAAAGATGGAGATCTGGAAGCCGGCGAAGAAGCCCATCCAGCCATGGGGCAGTAACCCGCCGTCATTCCACAGGTTGGCCAGGCTTGGCCCGTGGCCCGCCACCGCAGCCGGCGCGTTGGCCACCAGGTAGATACCGGTGATCACCAGCAGCGCGATGGCCACCAGCTTGATCATGGCGAACCAGAATTCGATCTCGCCGAACAGCTTCACGGTGATCAGGTTCAGCGACAGCAACAAGCCCACACAGGCCAGCGCCGGAGCCCATTGCGGCGCGTCCGGGAACCAGAAATGCGCGTAGCTGGACACCGCGATCACGTCGGCGATGCCGGTCACGATCCAGCAGAACCAATAGGTCCAGCCGGTGAAAAAGCCGGCCCAGGGGCCCAGCAGGTCGCTGGCAAAGTCGATGAACGACTTGTACTCAAGGTTCGACAGCAGCAGCTCGCCCATGGCGCGCATCACGAAAAACAGCATGAAGCCGATGATCATGTACACGAACAGAATTGACGGCCCAGCCAGGCTGATGCTTTTGCCCGAGCCCATGAACAGGCCGGTACCGATGGCACCGCCAATGGCAATCAGCTGGATATGGCGGTTGGACAGGTTGCGTTTTAGCGCAGGCTCGGCTGCGTGCGGCGCGGTGGCCGTTGGGTCTGGCATGCGGGTTTCCACGTCTGTTCAGGGCAATGCACGGGGTGTTCCCAGGGCATTCAAGCTGACCTGGGAGTCAGGCAACCCCGACTTCGGCGCGTACCTTGCCATGGAAAACGCAATAGCTCCAGAAGCGTATCGCCGCAGTGCCCTGCCAATAAAAAACCGCCCTTGGGCGGTCAGGGTGCAGAAACCCGGGTGACGCGGGCAGTATTACTGAAAAATCGCCCACAGAATGCCGCCAAAAATCAGCACCGTCAGCATGCCGGAGCCCAGGTCCGCGCTGGCAAAGTCCAATTTGATACCGGGGGCAATCTGGAAGGATTTGCGCGTGCGGGTGTTCATGGCCACATCCTCGTGAAGAAATCGATATCACATAGCCATCATCCTAATAGGTTTGGCCATGTTCGCAACAGCGATAGCGCGCCGCTTGTCCGATCGCGGGCACTTGCGCGAGCGTGGACCTTCACATCCACAAAGGGCGCCTTCCGCGCCCGGCCATGGAGAGTTCAAATGACGCACGACCCCCGCAGATACGCCCAGACGGCCGGTGGCAAAGACGACGACCTGGGCTTTGATCCCGACTCGCCGGATGTCGAAGACCCGCAGACCGATCCCCCTCACCCACCACCCATCGACAACCCCGCGCACCATTCGGAGCCGCAGGACGAGCCGCCGCGGCAAAGTTGATGGATGCGCACAGGAAGCCCGGCCCTGAAGCCGGGCTTTTTCATGGCTGGCAGACAGCCGGCTGTGGGACACTTGGCGACAGGCCCACAGTGGTTGACCTTCGCCTTGTTCTTCGACAGGAGTCACGTTTGCATGAAAGTTGTATGGCTGGCCACGGCACTGTTATTACCGACCCTCGCACTGGCCGAACCGCCCACCCGGCTGGAAGAGATGCAGCAAAAGTGCGAGAAGGAAAAAGCCTCGATGTTTCGCGACAATGAGGGCACCAAGACCTGTGATCGCCTGGCCAAGCTGTACAGCGACTACGAGGCGCGCACCTTGGCCATCACTCAAGACCTGCGGGCCAAATGCGACAAGGAGCAGGCCTCGATGTTCAGGGCCAACAATGGCACGCCTTCGTGCGAAAAACTGAACCAGGTGCTGCGCGATCGGGCCAGCCAGCCGATTGGCGATAATTATCACTTCAGCAAGGACCGCGGACGGTATTGCTACTTCAGGGATGATGGCACCGAGTTGTCCTGCCCCTGACCTCCCCTCTTTGTACCGGCAACTGGCTTGAAACCGCGTGGTCTGCATCGCGACTAAAGTCGGCTCCTACGCCGGTCGGGGTAGGAGCCGGCCTTGATGGAAGCTGCGGCTACATCTATCCAGTGGGAGCGGGCTCTGCCCGCGAAAAAGACACCGCGAAGTAACGGGTTAACTGTGCTGCTCTTTTCGCGGGCAGAGCCCACTCCCACAAAGAGATGGATGCCACCACAAGGCACATGGATGCGGCATTGGGTCGCATGTCGAGGTTTTGGCGGCGTAAACACGGCGTCAAGGGCTCTAAACCGCAGGTTCAGGCTAAATCGATTCATGCGAATAGCGTAATATCTATTTGCCATCATCCTGAGTCCGCGCCATGAACCTTAGAAACCTCAACATCGCCCCCCGCTCCTTGTTGTGCTTCGGCTTTTTCGCGTTGCTGATCACCGCCCTGGGGCTGTTTTCGCTGCTGCAGTTCGCCGAGCTGAAAAGCTCGCGCTCAACCCTGCAGGACCAGGTGCTGCCGGCCGTGCAAACCATCGGCCGGGTCAAGAGCGACCTGCTGACCATTCGCCTGGCCAACACCAACCTGCGCATCGCGACGGATGCCCAGTCCGCTGAAGCGGCCCGCAGCAACGTCAACCGCGGCCGTGATGCCCTGCAGGCCGACGTCAGCAAACTCAAGGGCATGCTGCAAAGCGCAGACGCCCAGCAGGCCTACGCCAACCTGGAAACGGCGATGGCCAAGTACCTGGACGTGCACGCCCGCTTCCTGCAAGCCCTGGCGCAAAAGAACAATGATCTGGCCACCGCCCTCAGCCAGCCCAACGGCGAGCAGACCGTGGCCGGCAACCAGTTCAGTAGCGACATCGATGAACTGGCGCGCCAGGCCAACCTGAAGATGGCCGAGTCTGACGTGGTCGCCACCAACGCCTACTCCCAGGCGCGCACGGTCACCATTGCCGCCATCCTGGTGGCCCTGGCTGCCACCCTGGCGCTGGCGGCCGTGTTCACCCGCAGCCTGGTCAGCCCGGTCGCCCAGGCATTGGCCGTGGCCGAGCAGATTGCCGCCAACGACCTGAGCCAGCCCATCCCGGTGACCGGCCGCGACGAGCCGGGCCGCCTGCTGGCCGCCCTGGCGGTGATGCAGCGCAACCTGCAGAAAACCCTGAGCGATCTGGGCAACTCGTCCAACCACCTGGCGTCCACCTCGGAAGAAATGGCCGCGGTCACCGAAGACGCCCTGCACGGCATCCAGCGCCAGAACGACGAAATCAACCAGGCCGCCACTGCCATCAACCAGATGAGCGCCGCCGTGGAAGAGGTGGCGCGCAACGCGGCCCTGGCCTCCACTGCCGCACGGGACTCCAGCCAGTCGGCCGAGCATGGCCGCCAGCGTGTCGATGAAACCCTGGGCGTGATCAACGCGCTGTACGAGTCGGTCGGTGCCACCGCCGTGGAAATCGACGGCCTGGCGGTGCAGCTCAAGGACATCAGCGGCGTGCTGGACGTGATCCGTGGCGTGGCCGAGCAGACCAACCTGCTGGCCCTCAACGCGGCCATTGAAGCGGCGCGTGCCGGTGATGCCGGGCGTGGCTTTGCCGTGGTAGCCGATGAGGTGCGTGCCTTGGCCCATCGTACCCAGCAGTCCACCGCCGAGATCGAGCAGATGATTGCCTCGATTCAGGCCGGTGCCGGCAAGGCGGTGACCTCCATGGGCCTGAGCAGCGAGCGAGCGCGGGCCAGCCTGGATGTGGCGCAAAGCGCGGGGGATGCGCTGACGCAGATCACGGCGGCGATCGTGCAGATCAATGAACGCAACGTGAGCATTGCGTCGGCGACCGAGGAGCAGGCGCAGGTGGCGCGGGAAGTGGACCGTAACCTGACCAGTATTCGTGATCTGTCGATTCAGACCTCGGCGGGGGCCAACCAGACGTCGGCGGCCAGTGGCGAGCTGTCGCGGTTGGCGGTGCAGCTGAACCAGGTGGTGCTCAAGTTCAAGGTTTAAGGTTTAAGGCCTTCTAATCGCGTCGCCTGCATCGCGGCCAAGGCCGGCTCCTACACCGTCCGTGTAGGAGCCGGCCTTGGCCGCGATGGCGTCAGAGCAAGCACCACCAAGCAGGCCAGTGTTACACCCCGTTCTTGACCTTGCTCCAGATACGCGTACGCAGGCGGTCGATGTCCAGGGGCATGGCCTCGAGGATGAACATCCTGTCCATCACTTCCTGCGGCGGGTAGGCCGCCGGGTCGGCCTTGAGCTTGGGATCAACCAGGCTGTCGGCCGCAGCATTGCCGTTGGCATAGCGCACCGCGTTACTGATGCTGGCCGCCACCTTGGGCTCCATCATGTAATTGATGAAGGCATAGCCCGCCGCCTCGTTGGGCGCGTCCACCGGCATGGTCATCAGGTCGATCCAGAACGGCGCGCCTTCCTTGGGAATCTCGTATTTCACCTTCACGCCATTGCCCGCCTCCACCGCGCGGTTGGCCGCCTGCATCACGTCGCCCGACCAGCCCACGGCCAGGCAGACGTCGCCATTGGCCAGGTCGCCGATGTACTTGGCGCTGTGGAAGTAGGTGACGTTCTTGCGCATCTGAATCAACAGCGCCTCGGCCTTCTTGTAGTCCGCCGGGTTCTTGCTGTGCGGCGGCAGGCCCAGGTAGCGCAGGGCGATGGGCAGCAGCTCCGGGCCGTTGTCCAGCACCGCCACGCCGCAGCCGTGCAGCTTGGCCAGGATCTCGGGTTTGAACAGCACGTCCCAGGTGTTCATGGGGATGTCCTTGCCCAGCGCCGCCCGCACCTTGTCCACGTTGTAGCCGATGCCCGTGGTGCCCCACAGGTACGGCACGCCGTGCAGGTTGCCGGGGTCATCGGCTTCCAGGGCCTTCATCAGCAGGGGGTTGAGGTTTTTCCAGTTCGGCAGCTTGCTGCGGTCCAGGGTTTTCAGCGCGCCACTCTTGATCTGGTTGGCCATGAAGTGGGCCGACGGGAACACCACGTCGTAACCCGAATGGCCGGCCGCCAACTTGGCGTCCAGGGTCTCATTGCTGTCGTACACATCGTACTGGGTGCCAATCCCGGTGGTGCCTTGAAAATTCTGCAGCGTATCGGGGGCGATGTACTCGCCCCAGTTGTAGATGTGCACGACTTCAGCGGCTTGCGTGGTACAGGCCACGAACATCAGCGGCAACAGTGTCTTGAGCATGAGCACCTCGATTTACCAGACCTAAAGGGGGACGGCAGTTCAGAAGATAAGCACGTACGTTTTTCTTACTGTTTCTTGTACATCCCAGATGCCATGGGTGTTGGCGGGCATCATCAGGGCGTCGCCGGCCACGATTTGCATCGTCTCGCCGCCGTCCGGGGTGAAGGTGCAGCGCCCCGTGGTGAAGTGGCAGAACTCCTGTTGCGCGATCTGCCGGCGCCAGCGGCCCGGCGTGCATTCCCACACACCGGTTTCCACGCCGTCGCTGCGTTCGATGCTGGTGACCGAGACAGTGGCCACCGGCTCGCCCAGGGGCACGGCCACCGGGAAGCTTTCTGCCAGGGCCACGGTGTGGGTGTTGTTCAAATGCGTGATGGTCATGCGGCGCTCCATTTCAGCGGTCAACCGACTTTCCAGGCCATCAGGCCTTCCATGCGGTTGGCCAGGGCTTGGGCCAGGCGACGGCGCCAGGCGGGGGTGTGAGGGTTGGCCAACAATGCGTCTTCGCTGGTGAAGCTGCGGATGATCGCGTTGTAGCCCAGCCAGCGGCAGGGCTCGGGCTCCCAACTGCGCAGGCTGCTGATCGGTGAATCGGTGAACACCCAGGGCTGCTGCAACAAGGCGCTGTCCTGACCCAGGATCAGGTCGGCCAGGGTGCGCCCGGCCAGGTTGCTGGCGCCCACCCCTTCCCCGCCGTAGCCGCCGGCCAGGGCGATACGGTTGCGGGCGTCGCGCAGCATATGCGGCCGGAAGCGCCGGGCCATGCCCAGGTTGCCGCCCCAGGCGTGGGTAAGGCGTACCTTGCGCAATGCCGGAAACAGGTCGCCCATCAGCAACTGGCGCAGGCCGCGCTCCTCCTGGTTGAGAGTGAAATCGGTGCGCAGCCGGCCACCGAAGCGGTAGCCACCGCGGGCGCCGAATACCAGGCGATCATCCTGTGTGCGTTGGCCATAAGTGACCTGGCGGCTGAACTCGCTGAAGGCCTGGCCCTGGTTCAGGCCGATCTGCTCCCACACCGAAGCCGGCAGCGGTTCGGTGGCCACCATCAGGCTTTGCACCGGCAGCTGGTGGCGGCCCAGGGGCGGAAGCTCGGCGGCGTAGCCTTCCACGGCGGGTACCACCCAGTCGGCGCGCACGCTGCCGTGAGCGGTGGTGACCAGGCCCGGTTGCCAGTCCAGCGCGCGGGTGCCTTCGTAAATCTGGACGCCCATGGCTTCGACGACGCGGGCCAGGCCACGGGCCAGTTTGGCGGGGTGGATGGTGGCGCAGTGCGGGCTGTAGACGGCGCCGTAGGCGTTGACCATGCGCACCTGGCCGGCCAGTTCGCCCGCGTCCAGCCAGCGGTAGTCATCCTCGCCCAGGCCCAGCTCGCGCAGGTGTTGCAGGTAGCTGCGCAGGCTGGTCAGTTGCTCGGGGTAGCGGGCGGCGCAGTACAGCACGCCGCCCTTGCGCAGGTCGCAGTCGATGCCTTCGCGGGCCACCACTTGGGCGACTTCGTCGGGGATGCCGTGCAGCAGGTCGAAGGACTGGCGGCGTTGCGCGGCCGGCAGCGGCGCCAGCATGCGGTCCTCACCCAGCAGGTTGCCCATCAGCCAACCGCCGTTGCGGCCCGAGGCGCCAAAGCCGGCCACCTCGGCCTCCACCATCACCACGCGCAATTGCGGCGCCAGGCGCTTGAGGTAGTAGGCCGTCCACAGCCCCGTGTAGCCTGCGCCGATAATCGCCACGTCGGCCTGCACCTGCGCCGCCAGCGCCGGGCGCGCGGTGGGCGGCTGCTGGAGCTGGTCCATCCACAGACTGATTTCACCCCACGACTTCATTGAAGCCTCCTGTCATCGAACGATGGGTGGGAGGCTAACCGCAGGCGGGGGTGGGTGTCGTTCGTGCGGGTACGCGTGGAAAATGGCGAGACCGCATCGCCTGCATCGCGACCAAGGTCGGCTCCTACGGGTTGACGGTCACGATACCGCGTCGTGGACACGGTGCGTGGTAGGAGCCGACCTTGGTCGCGATGCAGGCGACGCGGTGCAGAGGTTAGAACGCCGGCACTACATCACCGTGGTAGCGCTCCAGGATGAACTGCTTCACCTGCGGCGAGTTGAGCAGCTTGCCCAGTTTCTGCACCGCCGGGTCATTGGCCTTGTCGCGGCGCACGTACAGGTAGTTGGCGTACGGCGAGTCCGAGCTTTCAATGAACAGCGCATCCTTGTGCGGCTCAAGCTTGGCTTCCAGCGCGTAGTTGGCGTTGATCAACGCCAGGTCCACCTGGTTCAGCACGCGTGGCAGCATGGCCGCTTCCAGCTCCTGGAACTTCAGGTGCTTGGGGTTGCTGACGATGTCCTTGCGGGTGGCCATGATGTTGCTGGGGTCTTTCAGGGTGATCAGGCCCTGCTTGGCGATCAGCAGCAGCGCGCGGCCCGAGTTGGTGGGGTCGTTGGGGATGGCGATGGTGGCGCCGTCCTTCAGCTCGGCAATCGACTTGATCTTCTTCGAGTAGGCCCCAAACGGTTCGATGTGCACCGCCACGATCGGTACCTGGTCACTCTCGGGACGGTCCTTTTTGTAAGCCTCGTAGTAAGGCTTGCTTTGGAAGTAGTTGGCATCCAGCGCGCCTTCGTCCACCTGGCGATCGGGCTGCACGTAGTCGGCGAACACCTTCACGTCCAGCGTCACGCCTTCCTTGGCCAGCTCCGGCTTGAGGAACTCCAGGATCTCGGCATGGGGGATGGGTACTACCGCGATCTTGAGGGTTTCGGCATAGGCCGAACCCATGGCCGCCATCAACAGTGCCGCAGACAGAACGAAGCGTTTCACGATGGTTTTCCTTCGAAGCGTTTCAGGGAGAAAGACGACAGATCAAGGTCACTGGTACCGCGCATGCACCACTGCGCGAACGCTTCGCCCAGCGCTGCGGAATGCTTGAAGCCATGGCCCGAGCACGCCGACACCACCAGGGTGTGCTGCAGCGTGGGGTGCTGGTCGATGATGAAATGGCGGTCCGGGGTGACGGTGTAGGCGCACACGGCGGACTTCACCACCCGCGCGTTGACCCCGGCGATGCGGCCGTGCACCTGGTGCTCGTACATGCTGTGCGCTTCGCTGTCGGACACGGTGCGGTCCATGGTTTCGGGCTGCGAGGCGGTGTGGTACTGGGCGGTGGCAATCTTCAACGTGCCTTCGCCGGGCAGTGCCGGGAAGCCGTAATTGACCTTGTTGTCGCCACGGCCGTGGGTAAGGATGAAGGTTGGCGATGCGCCTTCCAGCCCGGCCCCTTCCTGCACTTCGAACCAGAACAGCTGCTGGCGATAAACGCTGAGCAGCCCTTGGAACGGATCGCCCAGCAGGCCACCGGTCCAGTTGCCGGCGCTGATCACCAGCTTGTCGGCCTGCAGCGTGCGCTGGTTGGTGGTGACGGTGACGCCCTGCGCATCCGACGCAATGGCCGTAACGGTTTCGCCTTTATACAGCGTGGCGCCATGCTGTTCGGCCAACTTGAGCTGAACATCAATGCAGCGCTCGGGGCGTACAAACCCGCCCTCAGGCTCGAAGTAGCCGATGGCGTCATCGCGCACGTGGGCGAACTGCGGGAAGCGCTGGCGAATCTGCTCGGCGTTGAGCAATTCGTGCTCGATGCCGTAAGTCTTCGCCAGGCCGATGGTACGCAGGGTGAAGTCGGTCTTGTCGGCGGGGTCGAAGTCGGGGCTGGAGGTGAGCACCAGCACGCCGGACTGCTCGAACAGCGCCTGGCCCGACAGCGCTTCCAGCTCGCGCCAGATGGCATGGGAGCGGCGCACGATGGGCACATACTGCGCGCCCTCGCCCACCGACAGCCGCGTAATGCGCGTGTCGCCGTGGCTGGAGCCTTGGGTGTGGGGTGGGTGATGGCGGTCGATGCCGGCCACCTTGACGCCTTGTTTTGCCAGTTGGTACACGGTAGCGGCGCCCATGGCGCCGAGCCCGAGGACCAGCGATTCGAAGCGTTCCGTCATCAGCTGTGGTCCTTGTGAAAAGGGGCTGATTTCAGGGGAAAAAGTGAGGAAAAACAACAGTCAAAGGGGAATAAGCTTATGCCTTTGCGGTTAGCCATTCGTGGCGCTGTGTGGGCATTGGCATCACCGTGGCCGCAGCTTGGCGGCACCGGCTACGGGCTATGCGGCCCGGCGCTTGCGGGCGTAGAGCAGCAGCCCGAAAAAGAACAAACCGCTGGTACTGGCCAGAATGGCCTGGGGCTGAGCATTGACGACGCCAACGGCCACGCCTGCCATCAGGACCGCCAACACGAACAGCTTGGCTATTCGGAGATCCCGTTCACTGATTGTCAATTTCATCGCTGCCGCTCCTTGCGTGTGTGGGGGAATAATTACCCAGCTGATGCTTGAGGATACCATCCTGGACTCAACTATCCACATAAAGGGCCGGCGGCCTCCCTGCTGGGCTTCTCCCATGCTTCACCGGCCCCACACGTACCACGAGTAGGACATTTCTGAAATTCACTCCTGCTAGGCCAATTGCCTTGTGCAGCCACCGCAGTCAGCTTACCGTTTGGTCGGTGAGGCCGTCAGCTCAGACACTGTTAAACCAACCCGCTACGGGCATCAGCTTAGAACACTCTCTCCCTATGGCATCGCACAACGGCCGGTTTTATCGAGTCGCCTTCCCCACAGAACTGCGCATGCCTTAAAGCCTTGCGCTCGAGGGTTGCCAAGTACCCAGTTTGGCGATTGAAAAAAGCACCAAGAAGGCACTGGCAGAGCGCATGCACACCAGTAGGCCTGCTGTGGATCGGGCACTGGATCAAAATGATGCTGGCATGACGCTCGCCACTTTGGCTAATGCCGCGCGGGCACTTGGGCAACGGGTCGAAGTCCGGTTGGTACCGGAGCGCGATGCTGTAACCACCTAGGCACAAATCACGCCTGGCCACGTCGGCACAGATCGCGCGCCGCGCGGGCGGCGCGCGATCTCATGGGCGCTGGAAAACCATCGGCATGCACCTGTCAGCCCCCAATCCAATCCAAGGCCTGCCGCAGCGGGCGGCACTGGTTGCGCAGAGGGTTACCTCACCGCTATCAACGCATCCACCAACCCGCGTGCGCCTTCGATGTGGTGCAGCGTGGACCACACCAGGCCTTTTTCCGGGCTTTCACCGTCGGTGAGTTCGTAGGCCGATTGGTGTGCACACAGCAACAGGTGCGACAGGTGGCCCAGCGCATCCTCCAGGCTGATGCCCGGGTTTACGCTGAAGAAGGGTTGCTGCTGGGAGTCGCGCATGCCGAATGGCAAGGCGCGGGTTTGCAGGAGGTCGTTCATGGTCAAAATCCTTTTATTGGAAACAAAATCTAAAGCGGGCAAACAAGGCTGACAACGCCGCTCCCACAGGCCATGGTACGTTGCAACAAATGTGGGAGCGGGTTCTACCCGCGAAGCGCCGCGCGGGCGGCGCTCGATCTCAAGGGCGACAGAACAACATCGGCTGGCACCTGGTGGCCATGACGCAACCTCCAGCCGGCCGCTTCGAAGAACACCCGATAGACCTGTCGTGGGATCGCAGTGTGGCTTATAGGTGCATGCCTTGGTTTTTTTGTCGCGCTGGAGATCGAGCGCCGCCCGCGCGGCGCTTCCCGAGCAAGCCCGGTCCCACATTTTTGTTGCAACGCACCATGGCCTGTGAGATCGGCGTTGCCAGCCTTGTGTGTTCACATCAAAGCTGTGTGCCGGGTGGGCGGGTGGATCGGGGGTGGGTTTGACCATGATTGAGCTCTTATCGTGTTGACGGAGCTGCCAGTCAATGTGACCAAACAAAGGGGTGGCAGCAGTGCGAGGGTTGGTCAACCGAGACGATAAGCAAACCCGGCGCATCCTAAGATGCCCCGCGCACCACTGCCATAACATGGCAATGCGGATTCACTTATCGACTACGGGTGACCAAACCCGACCGCTGACGAATCGGCGGCGCAGGCAGGTTAGTCAGCACAAAAGGCAGGCGCAACCGAGAAGATGTAAGCGAATTATTCGATTATCGCCGATCTTGTAAGAGTTTTCCTAGGAAATTTCCGACATCTTTATTTCCTCATATGTACGCACGCGCCCCTGAAACACCATCATCCCCGCCGCCGCCAGCAAAATCCCAAACGCCCCCAGCAACTGCACTGCCCCCAACGCATGCCCAAACCCCAACCAATCCACCGCAATCGCCACCACCGGATAAACAAACGACAACGCCCCCACCAACGCCGTCGGAATCCGCTGGATAGCCCCATACAGCAACGTCGACATCACCCCGGTATGCACCACGCCGATCACCACCAGATACCCCCACGCCCCCTGCCCAACCGCCGATACCGTCACGAACGGTGCCAGGATCACCACCCCCACCACCATCTGAATCAACACCAGCAACGGCGCCGGCATGCCCTTCAGCCCCTTGGCAATCAACGCCGCCACCCCATAGAAAAACGCCGAGCCCAAGGCCAACGCGACGCCATACAGATAATTGGAACCAACCGCCCCGGCGCCGCCGCCAAACACGATCAACAGCAACCCGACAAAGGCCACCAACAACCACACCAACGCCGTACCGGAAACCCGCTCGCGCAGGAACACCGCCCCCAACCCCACCAACATGAACGGCTGGGTGTGATAAACGACGGTAGCGATAGCAATGGACGAGTGCCCATAAGCCCGGAACAGCAGCACCCAATTCAGAATCAGCGCCACCCCGCCCAGGCACGCAAGGCCCACCTGCCGACCGCTGGGCCGATAGCGTCCAAACACCCCAAGCGCCCCGCACACCGCCAACATGGCCAACGCCCCAAACAGACAACGCCAAAACACCACATCCAATGCCGCCTGCCCGGACATCAGCACGAACCAGCCCACGGTGCCGGAGATCACCATGGCCGAGGTCATTTCCAGCACACCACGGGTTTGCGACTTCATTTATGCACGTCCTCCTGGAAACACGTCGTCCGATCGATTGGTATATCGAACAAAGGGGCGGCATAATGAACAACCCGCGATCGGGGCGTCAATGCCTTTCAGGATGATTTAAAGAACGAATGACCGATATACCGAACAACTCAAGCCGTCTCGACCTGCTGGCCTCGGCGATTAAACGAGAGCGCCAACAGGCCGGATTGTCCGTCACCGAACTAGCCAAGCGCGCAGGCGTGGCCAAATCCACCCTGTCACAACTGGAGACCGGCATCGGCAACCCGAGCATTGAAACGCTGTGGGCACTGGCCACGGCCATGGGCTTGCAAGTGACGCGTTTCTTCGAGCAACCGCAGCAGCACTTGCGGGTGATTCGCGCGGATGAAGGCGACACCGTGCACAACGAAAGCGGCCGCTACGCAGCAACGCTGCTGGCCGACTGCCCGGCAGGCGTGCAGCGCGACCTGTACCGCCTGAAGGTGCAGCCGGGTGACGCCAAGCTGTCCAAACCGCACCCGCCCGGCACCCTGGAACACGTGCTGCTGTGCACGGGCAGCGCCAACGTAGGCCCGGCCCACGACCCGGTGCGCTTGAATGCCGGCGATTACATGAGCTATTCGGCCAACGTACCACACCTGTTTGAAGCGCTCGAACCCGACACCACGGCGGTGATGGTGATCGAGCACCCCTGATCGCGAACGGCTTCTGCCCAGCGCGCGAAAATGACACAGTAGCCCCCCGGGAATTTCCAGCTGTCAACCGTGGTCAATGCACGTCTGGCCGCACACCGAACACGAGGCACCATCCATGCAGCACCCCAGGTTCAACCGTTTTACTGCCCTAGTTTTCACCCTGCTATTGAGCGTGGCCCTGCCCTTCGCCGCCCAGGCCGCGCCCGCCACGCCCGCAGCCGCCGGCCCGTTGCCGACGCTGGCCGACGGCGCCACGCTGGATGCCCTGAACGATCAGCTGGACCTGATCCGCCAGCGCGTCACCGTCAGCGCCAACGACGATTTGCTGTCCACCTTGCGCCAGGCTGCGCAGCAAGTGCAGAAGCAGGCCGATGACCTGTCGGCCGAGCGCACGGTGAGCGTCGAGCACCTGGACGATCAGTTGAAAGTGATTGGCCCGGCGCAGGCGGACGAGGCGCCCGAGCTGACCAAGCAGCGCCAGGCGTTGTCGGCCAAGCGCAACGATCTGGTGGATGACGAGCATCAGCTCAGCACCCTGAGCCAGTCGGCCCGCGACCTGGCCTCGCAGATCGTCAACCTGCGTCGCAGCCTGTTCAACTCGCAGATCAGCACCCGTTCGGCCAGCCCGCTGAGCCCGGCGTTCTGGTCCAGCCTGATCCGCCCTACCGATGATGACCTGCGCCGCCTGAACACCCTGGCGCAGGACGTGGGCAGCGCCGGTGCGGCCGTGATGGCGCCCGGCGCGCGCTGGTTCTTCCTCGGTGCTTTGGTGCTGTCGGTACTGATCTGGGTAGTGGGCCGCCGCCTGCTGGAGCGTTTCCTGGCCTGGGCGATGATCCGCTGGCTGCCTGAAGGCCGCCTGCGCCGCAGCGCCCTGGCACTGACCGTGGGGCTGGCCACCGTGGTGACCATCGCTGCGTCGGCCTCGGTGCTGCGCTGGGGCGTGACCAACACGGCCCAACTGAGCGCCAACGTGCTGAACCTGCTGGACCAGGTGATGACCCTGGTGGTGTTCTGCGCCTTTATCGTCGGCCTGGGCCGCGCCATGCTGATGGTGCGCCGCCCGTCGTGGCGCCTGCCGAACCTGCCGGATGATCTGGCCGCCGCCCTGGGCCCGTTCCCGAAAATCCTGGCCCTGGCGCTGATGATCATCGGCACCCAGGAACGCATCAACAGCGTGATCGCCAGCAGCCTGGCGCTGACCGTGGCGGTCAATGGCCTGACCGCGCTGGTGGTTTCGCTGACTGCGTTCTTTGCGCTGGTGCGCTACCACCGCTCCCACAGCCGTTTCGACCTGGAACGCCCGACCGGCTTCGTCGCCCTGATCCCGCTGATCATCGGCACCTGGGTGGGCCTGGCGCTGCTGGCGCTGGTCAGCGGCTACCTGACGCTGGCGTACTTCCTCACCGTCAAGCTGCTGTGGATGAGCGTGGTGGGCACCGCCGCCTACCTGCTGGTGGCCTTCTTCGGCGACCTGTGCGAAACCCTGTTGTCGCCGCGCCAACCGGGCGGCCTGGCACTGGCCTCGGCGCTGGGCCTGTCGGAGCGCCACCAGGCACAGGCCGCCACCTTGCTGGCGGGCGTGGGCCGCACCTTGCTGGTGTTTACCGCGCTGCTGTTCGCCTTGATGCCATCGGGTTCCAACCCCAGCGAGCTGCTGGAAAGCATCAGCCTGCTGGACCTGGGCAGCAAATCCCTGGGTGGCCTGAAAGTGGTGCCCAGCGACATCCTGCTGGCCCTGGCCATCGCGGTAGGCGGCCTGGTCAGCATCCGCATCGTCAAGAACTGGCTGGCCGAACGCCTGCTGCCGGAAACCAACATGGACGCCGGCATGCGTGCCTCGCTGGTGACCCTGGTGGGTTACCTGGGCTATGTGCTGCTGGCGATCGTGGTGATGTCCACGCTGAGCATCAGCCTGACCAACCTGACCTGGGTGGTCAGTGCGCTGTCGGTGGGTATCGGTTTCGGCCTGCAAGCCATCGTGCAGAACTTCATTTCGGGCCTGATCCTGCTGACCGAGCGCCCGGTGAAGGTGGGTGACTGGGTGAGCCTGGCCGGCGTTGAAGGCGATATCCGCCGCATCAACGTGCGCGCCACCGAGATCCAGATGTCCGACCGTTCGACGGTGATCGTGCCCAACTCGCAGTTCATCACCCAAAACGTGCGCAACGTGACCATGGGCAACGCCCTGGGCGTGGTGGGCATTACCCTGACCTTGCCGCTGGATACTGACGTGCTGAAGATTCGCGAGCTACTGCTGGCAGCGCTCAACGAGCACGAAGCGATTCTGGATGCGCCGGCGCCGTCGGTGTCGTTCAAGGATTTGACCAGCAATGGCCTGATCATCAGCGCTACCGGTTACGTGGGCAGCCCGCGCTCGGTGTCGGGTGCGCGCAGCGACCTGTTGTTCACCATCCTGGGGCGCCTGCGCGACATGGGCGTGACCCTGAGCGCGCCGCAGAGCATGCTGCTGATCAATGAGGGCCAGGGGATGCTGCCGGTGCCCAAACCCGAGGCCTGACTTTTCTGCAGGCATGAAAAAGCCCGCGATGGGGGGGAGCGGGCTTTTTCATTTCTTACCGGAGCAGGATTACCCTATCGCAGCGAATGTGAAAATAGTGTGATGGAGTGGATACGTTTCCGTAGGACTCAGCGTAGGACGCTTCTGGTTTTCACCTGTGGTATTGCTTAGCCCAGCCGGGCAGCCGTACGCTTTCCCCCAGCCTGCGAGAGGCAACAAGGACGCCCCCCCACATGAATGGACACACAGACTACCGGTTGCTGATCAAAGAGCTCGACGCCCTGGGCAGCGAGCGTGACACCCTCGGCAGCCACAAACGCCGCGGTGGCCAGCCACCGAGAGGAGATGCCATGGAAAAGCGCGTTGGAAAACTGGAAGACGCATTGCCTGACATTCGCGAAAAGCTGACTCGATTGGAAGGCAAAACCGATTCAATCGAAAAACATGGGGCCACCAAGGCCGACCTGTCCGGCACGGAATCGACCCTGATCAAATGGTTGATCGGCACGGCCTTCGCCATGACCACACTCGCCAGCGCCACGACGTTTGGTATCGCCAGGCTGCTGGCCGCCTGAACACGACCCTTGCGTAGCCGTAGTCTGACGGCTGCTACTAGACAGTTGCTGGTACCGCGTCGCCTGCATCGCGGCCAAGGCCGGCTCCTACCACCGACCGCGTAGGAGCCGACTTTAGTCGCGATGCAGACGACGCGGTTCTACCGGGGGGCGGCGAACACTGTGGGACCGGGCGCAAGCCCGGGAAGCAGGCAACGCGGTACCCCTGACGGGCCCCTTCCCGAGCTTCGCCCGGTCCCACACTGTTCGGCCCTCAGTGGTGTGCTAGGCCAGCCATTCCCCGCCGCCTGCGGCGGTCTTGGCCAGGCCGGCAATCACTCGCTCGCCGGTTTCCTGCGCCAACTCTTCGTACCAGGCCTGGGTTTTCGCGGCGTCCCGGCCATGGGCACGGAATCGACCCTGATGTAGCCGTAGTCTGACGGCTGCTGCTAGACAGTTGTTGCTACCGCGTCGCCTGCATCGCGGCCAAGGCCGGCTCCTACCACCGACCGCGTAGGAGCCGACTTCAGTCGCGATGCAGACGACGCGGTTCTACAGAGGGGCGGCGAACACTGTGGGACCGGGCGCAAGCTCGGGAAGCAGGCAACGCGGTACCCCGGACGGGCCCCTTCCCGAGCTTCGCCCGGTCCCACACTGTTCGGCCCTCAGTAGTGTGCTAGGCCAGCCATTCCCCGCCGCCTGCGGCGGTCTTGGCCAGGCCGGCAATCACTCGCTCGCCGGTTTCCTGCGCCAACTCTTCGTACCAGGCCTGGGTTTTCGCGGCGTCCCGACCATGGGTCACGTCACACCGCTCGCGCGCCCGCAGCATGATCTGCGCGGTGCGTTCGGCGCGGGCGGCGTCGTACTGGGACAGGGCGGCGTCGGGGGTGTCGGCCGCCAGGCAGCGCGCCAGCACCCAGGCGTCTTCCAGCGCCTGGCAGCCGCCCTGCCCCAGGTCGGGGGCCATGGGGTGCGCGGAATCGCCCACCAATACCACGCGCCCTTTGACGAAGCTGGGCACCGGCGGCATGTCGTGGATTTCCACGCGGCTGACGATGGCGGTGTCCATGCGCTCGATCAGGCGCTGCACCGGCGCGGCCCAGCCGCTGAAATGCGCGCCCAGTTCGTCACGGTAGGCGTCGCGCTGGTTGGGGGTGCCGGCCGGCAACGGCACGTCGAAGAAGAAGTACAGCTGGCCGTTGCCCATGGGCATCAACGACACGCGCTTGTGCTCACCGACAAATTGCGTCCATTCCCCGTTGGCGGCCAGGTCTTCGGCGGCGTCGATGCGTCCGTTCCAGTTCACGTAACCGCAGTACTCACGCTGCACCTCGCGGCCCACCACGTAGTTGCGCAGGCGCGAGTGAGTGCCGTCGGCGGCCACCACCAAGTCGGCGTCGATCTGCTGGCCGTCGCTGAAGCTGACGCGCACGCCATCGGCCAACGGTTCAACACCTTCGCAGGTCACGCCCAACGTCACATGCTCGGGCCCACAGGCCTGCAGCAAGATGCCCTGCAACGCGGTGCGTGCGATCGGGCAGGCGCGTTGTTCAACGGCCTGGTACAGCGGCTGCAGGCTGAAGCGCGTCAGCAACTCGCCGGCCGAGGTGCTGTAACTCATGGCGTCCATTTCACCACTGGCGGCCTTGATGGCGTCACCCAGCCCCAGTTTTTCCAGAACGTTCACGCCATTGGGCCAGATGGAGATGGCAGCGCCCGCCGGGGTCAGTTGCGGCACCCGATCAAATAGCCGCACGCGGTGGCCGCCGCGCTGCAAGGCGATACCGGCGGACAAGCCGCCGATGCCGGCGCCGATGATGACGATGTCGAGGGGGCGTGGGGTGGACGTGGACATGGCAACACACTCGCAAAAAACTGATCGATTGGTCAGCTATTGCATATTGCTTGCCAGTCTGTGGTGGCCGCCATAAACCGCGGTGTAGAGCCGCCGCGAAGGAAAAAATATGCCACATTGGGGAGCATCACGGGCGCGTTCGCCCCACGGAAGGGCGAATGGCGGCGCCCTGTAGCCGCTGCCGTCAGGCTGCGCTGGCCTGGGTGACCACTTTGGATCTGCAGCGAGGCAGAGGGCCAGCGCAGCCTTCGGCAGCGGCTACAAGTGTGGGGTGATCGTTAGGCCATAAAGATATATGATAACATTCCCATTTGAGCCGGATCGTTGCCCTTCATGTCCCCTCCTGCCCCCACCCTACGCCAACGTCTTACCTCCATCGACGCCCTGCGCGGCCTGGTGATTCTGTTCATGCTGCTGGACCACGTGCGCGAAACGTTCTTCTTGCACCGCCAGGTCAGCGACCCCATGAACGTTGACACCACAGAGCCTGCGCTGTTTTTCAGCCGCACCCTGGCGCACCTGTGCGCCCCGGTGTTCGTGTTGCTGACCGGGCTGTCGGCCTACCTGTATGGCGAGAAGCATCAGGGCCGGCGCGACACCTCGGCCTTCCTGTTCAAGCGGGGGCTGTTTCTGGTGGTGCTGGAGTTCACCCTGGTGAACCTGGCGTGGACGTTCCAGTTGCCGCCCAGCGTGATCTACCTGCAGGTGATCTGGGCCATCGGCGTCAGCATGATCTGCCTGGCAGGGCTGGTGTGGCTGCCACGCCCGGTCATGCTGGGCCTGGGGCTGGCGGTTGTCGCTGGCCACAACCTGCTCGATACCCTGCACTTCCCGGTTGGCTCGGCGATGCATGTGCCGTGGGCAATCCTGCATGATCGTGGCTGGATCGAGGTGTCCGAGAGCCTGCGGCTGCGCACCTCGTACCCAGTGCTGCCGTGGATTGGCGTGATCGCCATCGGCTATTGCCTGGGGCCATGGTTCAGCCCGGACACCCTGCCCGCCCGGCGTCAGCGCAACCTGCTGCTGACCGGCGTCGGGGCATTGCTGGGGTTCGTCGCCCTGCGTTGGCTCAATGGTTATGGCGAGGCACCGTGGGTGTCGGGCGCCAGCGATGTGCAGACGGTGATGAGCTTTTTCAACATCACCAAATACCCGCCTTCGCTGCTGTTCCTGGCATTGACCTTGGGTGTGGGGCTGTTGCTGTTGCGAGGGTTCGAGCGGGCCGGGCAGCGTCGCTGGACCGCGATGCTGGCGGTGTTCGGGGCGGCGCCGATGTTTTTCTATCTGCTGCACCTGTATGTGCTCAAGGCGCTGTACCTGATCAGCGTGGCGCTGCTGGGCCTGAACCAGGGCAGCCACTTTGGCTTTGACCATGTCCAGGCCGTGTGGCTGACCTCGGTGCTGCTGGCGGTCGCGCTGTACCCGGCGGTGCGATGGTTCGCACAGGTAAAGGCGCGACGCCGGGACATCACTTGGCTGAAGTACCTCTGAACTCGACGGCACCGGCGGCGCGGCCCTTCTTGACGAATACCGCGTACGCCACCGTCAACAACAGCAGGAACGGCACGCCAAACACCAGCGTCATGCGGAACGCGTCGGTGAAGAAGGTGGTGACCATCACCAGCCCCATCAGCACCAGTCCCGCGCCCGTGCTGTAGGGGAACAGGCGCATGCGGAAGGCCAGCGGCTCGCCGCCCTTGCGGTCGTGGTAGCGACGGAAACAGTAGTGGGTGAGGAAGATCATGAACCAGGTGAAGATGGCGCCGAACATGGAGATGGCCATCATCAGGCTGAACGAGTCCTCCGGGTAGAACACGCTCATCAGCGTGGCCAGGGCAATGCCTGCGCACGACAGCAACAGGGCATTGAGCGGCACCCCGGACTTGCTCAAGCGCCCCAGGCCCTTGGGCGCATGGCCGGCCCGCGACAGGCTGAACATCATGCGGGTGGTGATGTAGAGCTGGCTGTTCATGGCCGACAGCGCCGCGATCAGGATCACGAAGTTCATCACCCCGGTGGCGCCCGGAATGCCGATGCTCTGCATCACCGTCACGAATGGGCTTTGGCTGTTGCCGGCGTCGCTCCACGGCACGATGGCGAGCATCAGCGCCAGGGTCAGCAGGTAGAAAATCACCAGCCGCGCGATGGTGGCGCGGAACGCCTGCTTGACCGCGCGCTTGGGGTCCTGGGCTTCACCGGCGGCCACGGCGATCATTTCCACGCTCAGGAAGCTGAAGATGGAGATGATGACCGCCACCCACATGCCGCTGAACCCGTGGGGGAAAAAGCCGCCATGGTCGGTGTAATTGTGCACGCCGTACGCCGGGTTGCCGCTGCCGAACACCACGTACGCCGCCAGCAGGATAAAGCCCACAATGGCGGTGAGTTTGACCGTGGAGAACCAGTATTCGGCGGTGCCGAAGGTTTTCACGCTGATGGCGTTGAGCAGCACCAGCACACTGGAGAAGGACAGTATCCATACCCATTCCGGCACGTTGGCAAACCAGTACTTCATGTACAGGGCAATGGCCGTGACCTCGGTGCCCACCGCCAGCACAATGGCCGCCCAATAGGCGTAGCGCACCAGGAACCCGGCCAGCGGGCTGATGTAGAACTCGGCGTAGGCGCCGAACGAGCCGGAGGTGGAATGGGCGACGGTCATTTCCGCCAGGCAGCCCATCAGCAACAGGGTGATGAAGGCACCGATGGCGTAACTCAGCAATACGCTGGGCCCGGCGTAGCCGATGGCGAAGGCGCTGCCCATGAACAACCCGGTGCCGATGGCGCCGCCAATGGCGATCATGCTCATCTGCCCGGCGCTGAGCTGGCGGTGCAGGCCTTGCTCGCGGTTGGATATCGTTTCGAAGCCACGTGCTTGCGTCATGGTTCTTTCTCTTGCTTGGGTGAAGGGGGTGGGCGCGAGTGGGGGCGGGTCAGAAAATACTCAACGGGTATTCGATGATCAGGCGCACTTCGTCGTTGTCGGTGGTGTCGGCGCGGGCCACTTGCGTGGTGGAGCGCAACGACGCCTGGCGCAGGCGCAGCGACAAGTCCTTGGCCTTGCCTGACTGCACCACGTAACGCGCCTCGATATCGCGCTCCCAGCGCTTGCCGTCGCTGCCGTAACGGCCGTAGGCGGCGTTCTGCCCACCCTGGTAGTGGCTGTCATCGATGTGGTCGCCGCTGACGTAGCGCGACATGAAGGTCAACCCCGGCACGCCGAAGGCGGCCATGTCCAGGTCGTAGCGCACCTGCCAGGATCGCTCGTTGGGGGCGTTGAAGTCGACGATCTGCACGGAGTTGGCGAGGAAAATCGAGGTGCCACTTTGCTGGTCGAAGCCCAGGTAATCGAACGGCTCGTTGCCGTCGACCTGCTGGTACGCGAGGGTGAAGCGCTGCGGTCCCAGGCGGTAGCTGCTCGACAGCGACCAGGTGGTGTTGTCGATGTCACCGGCCAGGCGTCGGCCTTCGTCCGTGGTGCGGTAGAGGTTGAAGTCCAGGTTCAGGCTCTGGTTGTCGGCCAGCGGCCAGGTGTAGTCGAGGTTGCCGTAGTACTGGCGCCAGATGTCGGCGAACACCGAGCCGTACAGGCTCAGGCTAAGCCGGTCGGTGGCGTTGTAGCGCCCACCCAGGTAATCCACGCTGAGCGTTTCAACCCCGGCGTACAACGCCTTCAGGGCACCGCTGTCGTTGGTCGAGGCACCGTCGTTGCCAGAGGTAAAGTGGCCCATGTCCAGGTGCAGGCTGGCCAGTTCGTCACTGGTCAGTTGAAAGCCGTTGGCCTGCATGGTGAACAGCCGCGCGCTGCCGGTGCCGAACACCGGGTTGAGCGGCGTGAGGTTGCCGTATTTGAGCTCGGTGTGGGAGATGCGCATTTTCAGCGCCCCGCCCGCCTCGGAATAATCGCCTTGGGCACGACCATCGTCGCCAATGGGCAGCAGCCCGGTGCCCGCGGTGCCCTTGCCGCTGTCCAGGCGCAGGCCCAACTGGGCGTAGGCATCCAGGCCGAAGCCGACCAGCCCCTGGGTGTAGCCGGAGGCGAAGTTCAGGGTCAGGCCTTCGGCCCATTCCTTGCGGTAGTTCTGGCCGCCGCTGTTGTTGAGGTTGTTGCGGTAGAACAGGAAGTTGATGGTGTTGAGGGTCAGGTGGCTGTCCTCAATGAAACCTGGGTTTTCCTCAGCCTGCAAAACCGGGCTGATGCAACTCGCCAGGGCCAGGGCTAATGCCGGCCTGAAAGGGGGGAGCGTCGACTTCATTCTTGAATGTTCCGGTGTGATTATTATTGGCAGATGTTCAAGTTCAAGCACTCCCGTCCACCCCTCGCCTTCGGGGGTGGTGTGGGTGGTTCGATGTATCAGGTCACGCTGTGGCGTACCTGGAAACGCGGCTCGGCCCAGGTGCGCTGGTCAAGGATTTCGCCCAGGATCTGCACGGCGTCCCACACGTCGCAGAAGCGCGTATACAGCGGGGTGAAGCCGAAGCGCATGATGCGCGGTTCGCGGTAGTCGCCGATCACGCCACGCTCGATCAAGGCCTGGATCACGGCATAGCCTTCGGGGTGTTCGAAGCTGACGTGGCTGCCGCGCCGGTCGTGCTCACGGGGGGTGATCAGCACCAGGCCGTGAGCGGCGCAGCGCTGTTCGACCAGCTCGATGAACAGGTCGGTCAGGGCCAGGGATTTTTTGCGCAATGCCGCCATGCTGGTCTGGGCGAACACGGCCAGGCCGCACTCCACCATCGCCAGCGAGGCCAGCGGCTGGGTGCCGCACAGGTAACGGGCGATGCCCTGGCGCGGCTCATAGTGGGTGGCCATGTCGAACTGCCGCGCGTGGCCAAACCAGCCGGACAGCGGCTGGTTGACCAGGTTGCACAGCGCCGGCGACACCCACACGAACGCCTGGGCACCGGGGCCGCCGTTGAGGTATTTGTAGGTGCAGCCGATGGCGTAATCGGCGCCGGCCTGATGCAGGTCGATGGGCAAGGCGCCAGCCGAGTGCGCAAGGTCCCAGATGCTCAGGGCGCCACGTTGGTGGATCAGCGCGGTCAGCGCGGTCATGTCGTGCAGGTAGCCAGTCTTGTAATTGACGTGGGTGAGCATGGCCACGGCGGTGTCCTGGTCGATGGCCTCGGCGAGCTCCTGCGGGCTATTGACCAGGCGCAGGCTGTAGCCCTGCTGCAGCAATTGGGCCAGGCCTTCGGCGATGTACAGGTCGGTCGGGAAGTTGCTGGCTTCGCTGACAATCACCTTGCGCTGCGGGGCACGACCGGCCTGCACCCGCAAGGCGGCGCTGAGTACCTTGAACAGGTTGATGGAGGTGGTATCAGTGACCACCACCTCACCTTCGCCGGCGCCGATAAGGTCGGCCAGCTGGTTACCCAGACGCTCGGGCAGGTCACGCCAGCCGGCGCTGTTCCAACTGCGAATCAGGCCGTTGCCCCATTCTTCGCTGATCAACTGCTGGGCCCGTGCAGCGGCGGCCACGGGGCGTGCACCGAGGGAGTTGCCGTCCAGGTAGATCACCCCTTCGGGCAAGGCAAACTGGTCACGCAGGTGCGCCAGGGCATCGTCCTGGTCAAGCGCCAGGCAGGTATCGCGGTGGGTCATGGGAGGTCCTTGTGAGGGTAGTGCATGTGGGGCAGCGCCCGCAGAATCGCGCGCACGGGGCTGGCGTCCAGGTTGGCGAAGCGCAGCGGCAGGGCAATCAGTTCGTAGTCACCGGGGGCGACATCGTCCAGCACCACGCCTTCGAGAATCGCCATGCGGTGGCGCGCCGTGGCGTGATGGGCGTCCAGGGTTTTGGAGTGCTGGGGGTCCATCGACGCGCTGTCGATGCCCAGCAGGCGCACACCCAGGCTGCCCAGCACCTCCACGGTGTGCGGCGCCACGGCGCAGAACTGCTCGTCCCACTGGTGTTGTGGGGCTTGGGCATAGGTGCGCAACAGCACGCGCGGCGGCAGGTTATCGAGGTGGCCGGCCAGATGCTCGGGCGTCACCAGGGGACCGGCGCCCATGCAATGGATCACCCGGCAGGGGCCCATGTACAAGTCCAGGTCAACCTGGCCGATGGCAGCGCCCTGGGCCATGAAATGGAACGGCGCGTCGACGTGGGCGCCGGTGTGCGGCGACAGGGTGATGCGCGCGACATTGACCGGGCACTGGTCGCTGATGACAGCCCCGCGCGTCTCCTGAAACGGTGTATCCCCGGGCCACACCGGGGTGGACGGGTCGAGTACCGGACTGATGTCCCAATAGCGCGGTGCAGGGGTCATGGTGGGCTCCTAGTGTTGGCAAAATAGTGCCCCAACCACCGGAGAATTTTCGTGCAAAGCGCAGGGCAAATCGCGGAACATGTCGCAGTAAATTCGACAATTCCCAGCCAAGACACAGAATAATTTCAACAATGACTCTAGACGCGACAGACCTGCGAATTCTTCACGTGCTGCAACAGGACGGCCGTATCAGCAACCAGGACCTGGCGGAGAAAGTGGCCCTGTCCCCTTCGGCCTGTCTGAGACGACTGCGCCTGCTGGAAGAGGACGGCGTGATCAGCGGCTACCAGGCGGTATTGAATGCGGAAAAACTGGGGGTGGAGTTCGAGGCCATCGTGCACGTGTCGTTGCGCCAGGACGTGGAAGATTGGCACGAGACCTTCATCACCAAGGTGCAACTGTGGCCCGAAGTGGTGGCGGCCTACGTGATCACCGGCGCCAGCAACTATGCCTTGCGCGTACAGGCGCGCGACCTCAAGCACTTCTCCAGTTTCATCGTCAACACGCTCAATCGCACGGCCGGGGTGACCGATATTCGCTCGGAAATCGTGCTGCAGAAAATCAAGGACCGCGACGCGGTGCTGGATTTGGTGATGCGCAAGTAACAGCCCGCTATATCCGCAACTGCCTTTGTGGGAGCGGGTTCTACCCGCGAAGAAGTTAACGCGGGGTGACTGAACCACCGCGGCGTGGTTTTCGCGGGTAGAACCCGCTCCCACGCTGCCCCAGGCTGCGTCCGGCCTGACGCGGTGTGCCTGATTGACCACGGCGCCTATGACGCGGCCTCGCGGCCGCTGCTACAGAGCCCGTGCTGCAAGCCGTCTTGGAATGGCGTCATCTGCATCGTGACTAAAGTCGGCTCCTACGCCGCGCGTGGTAGGAGCCGGCCTTGGCCGCGATGCAGACGCCGCGGTCCTGTAGCCGCTGCCGCCAGGCTGCGCTGGCCTAGGCCTCACTGAAGACATCCAGGCCTGGCACAGGCGAGCGCAGCCTGGCGGCAGTGGCTACAAAAAAGGAACCAACCGCTCTGCGACGGCCCTAACAAGCAGGTCAGCATCCCTGACACCCCGTCGTTTGCAGAGAGGTTCGCCGTTCATGTCTTCCACCCTTGCGTCACCCACCACGGGCGAAGCCGCCGAACAGCGGCCTGCGCCGCACCGCCTGGTCATGATCTGTGTGCTGGTGGCCACCATGGGCGCACTCGCGTTCGGTTATGACACGGGCATCATCGCCGGCGCCCTGCCCTTCATGACCTTGGCGCCCGCCCAGGGCGGGCTGGGCCTGAACCCGTTCAGCGAAGGGTTGATCACCTCATCGCTGATCGTGGGCGCCGCCTTCGGCTCACTGGCCAGCGGTTACATCTCCGATCGCTTCGGCCGACGGCTGACCCTGCGCCTGCTGTCGGTGCTGTTCATCGTCGGCGCCCTGGGCACGGCGCTGGCCCCTTCGATTGCGTTCATGATCGGCGCGCGCCTGGTGTTGGGCATCGCCGTGGGTGGTGGCTCGGCCACGGTGCCGGTGTTCATCGCGGAAATCGCCGGGCCGTCGCGACGTGGCCGGCTGGTGAGCCGCAACGAGTTGATGATCGTCAGCGGCCAACTGCTGGCCTATGTGCTGAGCGCGGCGATGGCCGCCCTGCTGCATGCGCCCGGCATTTGGCGCTACATGCTGGCAATTGCCACCGTACCCGGGCTGCTGTTGCTGGTGGGCACTTTCTTTGTGCCCGCCTCGCCGCGCTGGCTGGCGTCCAAGGGCCGTTTCGACGAAGCCCGCGCCGTGCTGGAGCAATTGCGCGACACCCCGTCCGAAGCCAAGCGTGAAGTCGACGACATGAAGGCCCACGACAAACAGTCCGGCCGCCACGCGACGGCCCGCGAGCTGCTGCGCCAACCCTGGGTGCTCAAGCTGCTGCTGATTGGCGTGGGGCTGGGCTTTACCGCCCAGTTCACCGGGGTCAATGCGTTCATGTATTACACGCCCATCATCCTGCAACATACCGGCATGGGCACCAACGCCGCGCTGACCGCCACCATCGGCAACGGCGTGGTCTCGGTGATTGCCACCTTGCTGGGCATCTGGGCGATCGGCCGCTACGGCCGCAGGCACCTGCTGATGACCGGGCTTGTGGTGGTCATCGTGGCCCAGGCCGCCCTGGGCTGTGTACTGCAGTTCATGCCGCAGAACCTGGTGCAAAGCTACGCGGCGCTGGGCTGTATTCTGGTGTTTTTGCTGTTCATGCAGATGTGCATCGCGCCGGTGTACTGGCTGCTGATGTCGGAGCTGTTCCCCATGCAGGTACGCGGGCTGCTGACCGGGGTGGCGGTGTCGTTGCAGTGGCTGTTCAATGCGGCGGTGGCGTTTGTGTTCCCCATAGCCATCAGCACCTTGGGCAACCCGACGTTCTTTGCGTTTGCGGTGATCAATGTGGGGTCGCTGGCGTTTGTGTTCCTGTGCCTGCCGGAAACCCGGGGCAAGTCGCTTGAGCAGATTGAAAAGCACATGAAGAAGGAGCTGTAAGGGTGCAGCCGCCCCGTGGGGCGGCTACTTGGACTAACTTTGAAACATATATTTACATAATGTTACGTAACTTCTGCCACACTCACATATTCTTGCCCTGAGCATGACAAAATTTTCACGTTGCAGTCGCGATAGTTATCTCACTCCAAATGACCTCATTCTTGCCCAACGACGCGAGCAAGTCCGCCAGGTCATTCCTTCAGACACATCGATAGCAGCGATGTATCAAGGCGATAACATATGCATACTCAACCGATACATACAGCGCCCCGTTTCAGCATTGCCATGGTGAACTACAAAACCTGCGAAATGACGCAGGCCTGCCTTGAATTACTGAAACAACAATTGGCCGGGCGCAATGTGCCAGTATGGGTAGTGGACAACAACTCGGCCGACGAGAGCACCCAGTATTTGCGGGGCCTGGACTGGATCAACCTGATCGAGCGGGTACAGCCTGCAGGCGAGCCGGGGCATGTTGCCCACGGCAAGGCACTGGATCTTGTACTTGAACGCATTGATACCGACTATATTCTTTTAATGCATACCGACACCTTCATTTATAACAATGAAGTCTTCGATCTTATGCTGAAAATGTGTGAATCGCCTGACGTGGCTGCCGTTGGCTGTGTCGAGCAACTTGATCGGGGTCTGGTGCGCACCGCATGGCGATTCGGTTCACGCTATTGCAAACATCATTATCGCCGCCTGCTGCAATCCTTGCACTTGCCAAGCCGTGAACCCAAGGCGTGGAAGGAAGTGCATTTGAAAAGCTTCTGCACCTTGTGGAATGCCAAGGCCATGAAACAGCAAGGCCTGCACTTCTGCATGGATGACCGGGTACCTGGGTACACCCTGCAGGACCGCATGGTGGAAGCTGGCTTCTCCATCGCCACACTGTCACCACGGCGCCTGTTCAAGTACCTGGACCACATCCAGGGCGGCACGGTGTCGGCACGCGGTGGTTACGCCCAAGGGCACCGGCGCACGCGCATGTATGAAAATGCGCTGGCGCGTCGTGTATCCTCTCACGGGTAATCACTGATCAAGGGATAACCGGTGACAGGCCACCGCCACACTGTCGATATTCAGGGGCGGCTCACGGTTCGCGAGGTCACGCAGGCATTGCGCGAGATCACCTTTGGCCGCCATGCCATGGTGCGGGCTGACACTCAGGGCACTCCTCAGGGCACTCCAGGCCTGCTGCTGATCGAGGTAGAGGGCTGGCGGATCAGCCTGATGCACACTGGTGCCGCACTGTGCCACTGCACCGGCGCGATCAGCCCTGACGGCAGGCAATGGACACTGGCTAGCGGCGATCGCTACGACCCCATGGCGCTGCTGTCGACATGGGAACTCGCCACCCTCCAGGGCTTGCTGCAGCTGTAGCCGCTGCCGACAGGCTGCGCTGGCCGGCGTGAACCCTGAAGATTTACAGCGAGGCATAGGGCCAGCGCAGCCTGGCGGCAGCGGCTACGGCGGCGGCCGACACCCCGCGTCACAGGCGCCGCGATAGACTTGCCACCCCGTAGTGCCCCTTTACCAGCGATAGGTCACGCTGCCGATCACGCTGCGCTCGTCGCCATAGCGGCAGGTGGTATTGCAGTACAGGTATTTTTTGTCAAACAGGTTCTGCGCCTTGGCCTGCAACTGCCAGTGGCTATCCACCTCGTAGCTGATCAGCGCATCCACCAGGGTGTAGGCCGGGATCTTGCCGTCATAGACGCTGGGCGTGGTGCGAGTGGTGCCGATGTAACGAGCGCCGCCGCCTATGCGCACCTGGTCCAGGCCCACCGCGGCCAGGCGATAGCTGGCCCACAGGCTGGCGCTGTTATACGGCACGCCTTCGATCCGCTTGCCGACGTTGCTGGCAGTCTGGTCCTGCAGCACGTGTGTGTCGGTGTAGGCATAGCCGACGCTGAGGTCCAGGTTGTCCCCCCACTTGCTCTTGGCTTCCAGCTCCACGCCCTTGGAGCGGGTCTTGCCGTACTGCACGTAGGTGTTGATGCTGCTGTCCAGACTCAACGAATTGTCCTGGTCCAATTGGTAGACCGCGGCGCTGATCATGCTGTCGCTGCCGGGCGGCTGGTAACGCAGGCCCAGTTCGTACTGCTCGCCCTCCAGCGGCGCGAAGGCATTGCCGTAGGCCGGGTTGCTGACGCTGGCCGGCTGGAACGACTGGCTGTAGCTGACGTAGGGCGCCAGGCCGTTGTCGGCCAGGTACACCAGCCCTACGCGGCCCGTGGCTTTCTTGTCGCCACGGGTGGCGCGGGCGTCGGTGGCGAAGGTGGTGGTAACGCTGTCGGCCCAGTCCTGGCGGCCGCCCAGCAACAGCAACCACTTGCCGTCGAAGGTAATCTGGTCCTGCAGGTAGAGGCCCATCTGGCTGCTGTGCAGGTCCGAACCGCTGTCGGCTGCGGTGTTGGCGCCCACGCCGGTGTACTGCGGGTTGGCCAGGTTCAACGAAGGCGCCAGTTGGGCGACGCTGGCGCTGATGAAGCGGTGTGAGTCGTAGGTCTTGTGGTAATAGTCCACGCCCACCAACAGGTCATGCTGCCAGCGCCCCTGCTGGAAGGTGAAGTTGAGGTTGTTGTCGGTGGTCCAGCCGGTGGAGCGCTCTTCACGGGCACTGTAGCGGCGTAGCAGTTGACTACCGCTGACCGACACCGGAATCAGGTAGTCCCAGTTGGTGTTGGCCTGGAAATACCGCAGGCTGTGGCTGATGCTCAGGTGGTCGTTGATCTGGTGCTCGAACAGGTAACCCAGGGTGTCCATGCGGTTGTTGAAATGGTCATAGCCCGGCTCGCCCACGAACTGGTCCCGACCGATCTTGTAACCGGGGGTATTGCTGTAAGTGCTGAGGGCGTAGCTCATGGGCGGGGAAAACCCGGTGTAGCTGTCCTGATGGCTGGCCAGCACGGTCAGCGAGGTGTCCTCGTCGGGTTTCCAGGTGAACGCCGGGGCAATGTAGCGGCGGTCGTCGCCTACGTGGTCCACCTGGGTGCCGCTGTCGCGCCACAGGCCGGTCAGGCGATAGCTGAACTGGCCCTGGTCATCCAGCGGGCCGCCCAGGTCGACGGTGTACTGGCGACGGTCGTAATTGCCCACCTCCAGGCCAACTTCATGCAGCGGCGTGTCAGTGGGACGCTTGCTGACGGTGTTGATCATGCCGCCCGGCGACAATTGCCCGTACAGTACCGACGAGGCGCCTTTGAGGACTTCCACCCGTTCCAGGCCATAGGCCTCGACGCTGCCGTCGTAGGGGTTGGACTGCAGCTTCATGCCATCGCGCAGAATGCCACCGGTACCGGCACCGACGTTGAAGCCGCGCAGGGTGTAGTCATCAGCCGTGCGGCTGAAGCTGCTGGGTTGGCTGCTGAAGCCCGGCGTGTATTTGAGCGCGTCGGAGAGGTTATCGCTTTTGCGATCGTTCAGTTCATCCCGAGTGACCACCGACACCGACTGGGGGATTTTCACCAGCGCGGTAGGGGTCTTGGTGCCCACGCTGGAGCGACGTGCCACGTAGCCGTTGCCGTCATCATCGCCCCTGCCCTGGCCGCTGGCATCAATGTTGGTGGCGTCCAGGGTCAGGCTGTCGCGGCTCAGCGGTTGCACGCTGAGCGCCCCGCTGGGGGTGACCAACATCGTCAGGCCGGTGCCGCGCAGGCTTTGCCGTACGGCCGCACTGGCGCCCAGGCGGCCCTGTACCGGTTGCGCCTGGCGGCCCTGTACGTCACCGGGGATGAACAGCACCTGCTGGCCACTGACCTGGCCGATGGCAATCAGGGTGGTGGACACCGTTGCGGCCGGCAGGTTGAAGTCGTACAGCGCTTCGGCGGCCTGGACGGTAAAGGGGGCCAGGCCGCTGCCGATCAGCAGGGCGTATAGGGCTTTGGAATGCATGGATGAACTCGATGATGGGCCATACGGGTACGCGTTTTGCGCGTGTCTATGGGGTGTGTGACCCAGGTGTCGGCTTTTTTCAGGGCAACCGTGAAATAAATTCAGGCCAGGTCTATTCGTGTCCACACCGACAGGTAAGTGGCCATGCGCAGCGGCAGCACCTCGCCCAGGGCCTCCAGCGCGCCTTTGCTGTCCTGCAAGGTGAATACCCCGGAGATACGCAGGGCGGCGGCAGCCGTCGATACCTGCAATATGCCGTGGTGGTAGGGCCGCAGGTGGTCGATGACGCTGCCCAGGGACTGGTCATGCACTTCCAGCAGACCGTGGGGCCAGCGGCGCTCATCAGTGTGCTGCGCCGCAATCGGTTGCCAGGCGTGCCCGTCGTACGCCAGGCCCTGTCCAGCCGTCAGAGTCTGGGTGTGGCCCGGGCTGCGTAATTGCAGGGTGGTGTCCAGCGACCACAGTTGCGCCTGGCGTTGCTGCAGCGCCAACAGGCAGCGTCCACCGTCCAGCCAGGCTTCGCCGAACGCGCAGGCCAGCACGAAGGGCCGCCCCGGGGCACGGCTGATTTGCGCCTGCACCGCACCACGCAGTACCTGCACGCGCCGTTGCCCGGGACCGAAATCAACGTCCACGGCGCTTTGAGCGTTGAGCAGCAACGTCGAACCATCCTGCAGGGTAAAGCTGCGACGCTCGGCCGTGGCCGTGCGCAAGTCGGCGCCCAGACGCGCATGCAGTGGGCCGCCGCGCACGGTCAGCAACTGCCCGCCCAAGGCCATGCCGCCCACGCCCAACGCGCCGCGCAGCAGGCGTCGACGGCCCACCCCGGCGCCCCGCAGCGCCTGTACCACGCCCTCCTGCTGGGCCAATGGCGCCAGGGTACGGTTCAACTGCTGCTGCAAGGTCTGCCAGGCGTGCGCATGCTGGACATCGGCGGCAAGCCAGGCTTGAAACTGATGCTGCGCCTGCTCGTCCGCCGCGCCCGAGGCCAGCCGGGCATACCATTCGATAGCCTGCGCGGCGCCCGGCGGCAGCGGTTTCATGGCGCTGCCCGGTAGCAGGCTGTGAGGCCCTGAACCACGTACTGGTGCACGCGGGTGACCGACACCCCGAGTTCTTCGGCAATGCGCGCATAGGTCAGGCCATCAATCTGGCTGTAGAGAAAAGCGGCCCGCGCCCTGGACGACAGACCATCGAGCAGACGGTCGATTTCCATTAGCGCTTCCATGACCAGCCAGTGCTCCTGGGGCGACGGTGCGCAGGCCTCCGGCAAGGCAGCGAGGGACTCCAAGTAAGCCCGCTCGATGTCGTTGCGGCGCCATCGGGCGAAGATCAGCCGCTTGCCAATGGTGCTCAACAACGCCCGCGGTTCACGGATCGCCAACGGATCGGGCAGCGCAACCACTTGGGCGAAGGTCTCGGCCGCCAGGTCAGCCGCGTCTTCACGGCAATGCAACCGCAGGCGCAACCGCTCAAACAGCCAGCCGTGGTGATCGCCGAACAGGCGATGCAGCATTTGCTGACGGGCTTGGAAATGCGGGGTGAGACTGGTATCCACTGCGGATATCGCCCTTGCTAATGACAACTATTCGCAATGGTGACGGGATTGGCGGGGGAATGCAAGGCGGGGCTGCGCGGGCGCTGTGCCTTGATGAAGAGGTGCGCTGGAACATATGCCTGTGGGACCGGGCGAAGCTTTGGAAGCGAACGGCCGGCTAATCCTGCTGGCCGCTTCCCGAGCGTCGCCCGGTCCCACAGGCAGTTATCAGGGTTGCCGATCAGCCTTCGACGATAACGATGTAGTCCATACCGGCGATCTGGCCGGCGGCTTCCGGCAATTTTACCGGGATGCCCATGAATTCCCCGTCCACGTATTCCTTGGCGCGAGTCACGGCGTCCACGGCCGCCTTGGACCACAGGTGCAATTCCACCACTTTTTCGCCGTCACGGCGGTGTTGGGCGATCTCGTCCACGATACGTTGTTTCATGGGGGTTCCTAAGCTGGATGGGGGGCGGGGAGTCTACCTGATTCGCCAGCCTCCGGCGCGCGACAACTGCCTGGCAATCGCATCGCCGCAGCGTGCAGCAGCATAAGCAAAACAGATGCCTCGTTAAGCGTTTCCCACACGCGCAGTGGCAGACGCAAGCATACAGTCACCTTTCTCCACGCCTTTCCCCAATTCTACAAAAACAAAGAAGGTGAAATCCATGAGTCAAGAGACGAGCTTGCGCTTGAACGGTCAGCACACGGCCTCGCTGTCGAGCACCGAACGATACCCCCTTGCCACACTGATCCGCGCCGGCGCCATCGGCGGGCTTACCGGGGCGGTGTGCATCTGGATTTACGAAGCACTGGTCTGGGTGGGCGTGCAGCACTTGATGCCGCTTGCCGGTATCCCGCGCAATGCCACGGGGCTGGTGTTCGGCAAGGGCGTGCAGGAAGGGCTGGGTATCTGGGCTTACGCACTGGGCACAGTCATTCACTTCGCGTTCGCCATCGGTTGGGGCGTTCTGTTTGCCGCGGTGTGGCCGTACTTCCGTCGTCGTGGCTATGAAGCGACGTTCATTGCGCTGTTCTACGCCATCATCGCCTGGGTTGCCATGCACGTGGCCATCTCGATCGCCTCGGACAACCATCCGGACTACTTCGACCCCGCGACCATCATTGGTGGGTTCATGTCGCACTTCGTCTTCACTGTGCCCTTGGCGCTGACGGTAAAACGACTACTGGCGCCCTACCCCGGCGCCTAAGCTCAGCCGGTGAAATGTTTTGAAATAATAAAGCCCCCCTTGCAAAGGGCCAATCTGCCTTGCGCACGCCATTAGCGGTTTATCCCAAGCCGTTGATCCCCTACCATCGCGCCGCCGGTTTCCAAATGGGATTAATAGGGAATTCGCGGCGCCGCAGCTGGCGCCAACCGAAACTGCCCCCGCAACTGTAGATGCCGAGCCCGCTCCATTCATGCCACTGGGCCTACCCGGGAAGGCGGGGCCGGGCCATGACGCATCAGTCAGGAGACCTGCCGGCCAACGCAACATCACTGACCGGCGGGGTGTCCGGGAAGGACATCCCCTGCCGTCTGCGCTGGCGCCGCACACGGCCGTGCCGTGCTTTTCCCAAGGCGCGTTGATGTGTTTCCCGGCGGTACACCCTGCCCGTGTACCGTTCAAATGGAGATTGCATCATGCTGCCCCGCCTCGCTTCCCTGCTGGCCCTCGCCAGCCCGTTCGCCTTCGGCGACTCTGCCCAGTCGCAAGCCAACGGTTTCATCGAGGACAGCACCTGGAGCCTGCTCAACCGCACCGTCTACGACAACCGCGAATACCGTCACGGCGCCAGCAATGGCGCGGCCCGCAATGCCTACAAGCCCCGCGCACAGCGCAACGGCTACGCCGAGGAATGGGGCTATGGGCTGATGGGCACGCTGCAATCCGGGTTCACCCAGGGGGTGATCGGTGTGGGGGTAGACGCCCATGCCTACTACGCCCGGCAGCTGGACAGCGGCGGCGGCCGCGCCGGCAAGGCGCGCCTGCTGGCCGTGGACAATGACGGCCACCCCAAGGATGAATTCAGCCGCGGCGGCGCGGCCCTCAAGCTGCGCGTGTCCTCCACGGTGCTGTCCTACGGCGAGCAGCGGGTGAGCACGCCGGTGTTCAGTTCATCCGACAGCCGCCTGCTGCCCGAGACGGCGACGGGACTGTTCCTGAGCAGCCAGGAATTGGAGCAGGTGAAGATCGTCGCCGGTCATTTCACCGAAAGCACCGCGCGCAACGCCAGCAGTCATGACCAGGGCTTTGTGGTCAACTACTCCGGCGCCAGGCAGGGTAATGCGCTTGACCTGGCGGGTGTGGTCTACACGCCAAGCGATACCCTGCGCGCCAGCCTGTTCACCTCGCGCTATGAGGACACCTGGGACCAGCATTACCTGGGCGGGACGGTCACGCAGGTCATCGACAGCAACAGCTCGCTGGCCTGGAACCTCAACCTGTACCGCACCACCGACCAGGGCAAGGCATTGTCGGGGCAGATCGACAACACCACGTGGAGCCTGATGTCCACCTACGCCCACGGGCCCCACAGTGTCAGCCTGGGGTATCAGCAGGTGCACGGCAACACGCCGTTCGACTACGTCACCAGCGGGGCGATTTACCTCACCAACGCGGTGCAGATGTCGGACTTCAACGCGCCCAACGAACGGTCCTGGCAAGCGCGCTATGCCTTGCTGCTGGCGCCGGGCCTGACACTGAGCGCCGCCTACCTGCGCGGCGATCATATCGATGGCAGCCACGTCGATCCTGACGGCGGCTATGCCTACCTGGGCTACGGCGACCACGGCAGGCACTGGGAACGGGACCTGGAGGCACGCTATGTGGTGCAGGACGGCGTGGCCAAGGGCATGCGCGTGTCACTGCAGCACAATGTGCACCGGGGCAACACGGCGCAGGCGGAGCTCGATGGCGATCAGATTCGCCTGGCGGTGGAGTACCCGCTGACAGGAAGGTTCTGACGCCGCCCGGTAGCCGCTGCCGTCAGGCTGCGCCGGCCGGTGTGCACCTTCAAGATCTCCAGGCACGCGAGGGCCAGCGCAGCCTGGCGGCAGCGGCTACAGGCGCGCAGGATTTTCGCGGGTGGCGTTTGCCCAGACGCCGTTTGCCGCCTAGTTTTGTTGGAACCATCACCCGCATGGCCCACCAGAACAGGGAATTCACTATGTCGATACGCACGCTAGGTCTCGCCACGCTGCTCGCCCTCGCCCTCCCCGCCGTTGCCCACGACTTCAAGGCCGGGGAGTTGTCCGTCGACCACCCTTGGTCCCGGGAACTGCCCGTGGACCTGCAGGGCGCTGCGGCCTACTTCACCATTCACAACCATGGCAGCCAGCCAGACCGCCTGCTGTCAGTCAGCACGCCCCGTGCGCACAAGGCCGATCTGCACTTCCAGGCAGCAGGCAGCAGCCCCGCCGACATGAAGGACATGGGCGCCGTGGAGATCCCGGCCCACGGTGAGGTGGCCTTCAAACCCGGTGCCAACCACGTGATGCTGAGCGGGGTCGAACACCCGCTGAAGGCCGGTGAGCACTTCCCCATGACCCTGCAGTTCGAGAAGGCTGGCAAGGTCGAGGTCGAAGTAGAAGTGAAGAAAGCCGATGCGCTGACCGCGCATTAACCAAGGCGCAAGAAGCCCGGCCTAGAGCATCAGGCCGGGCAACCCATGGGTGAAGGAAAAGTTTCAGCCTGAACAAAATGTTATGATATAACATATACATAAATAGCTGACAGAGCCTTCCTTGATGCACCGTTCCCCACGAAACACTCCGTACCTGCGCCTTACCCCTCTAGCCGCCGCCCTGTTCATCGCCGCCCCGGTGCAGGCGATCGAACTGCAATCGCAGGTCATCACCGCCAACCCCTTGGGCAGCACCGAACTGGCCGCCCCCAGCACCGTGCTGGAAGGTGACAGCCTGACGCTGGCGCAAAAAGGCAGCCTGGGCGAAACCCTCAATGGCCAGCCGGGCGTGTCCTCGTCCTACTTCGGTCCAGGTGCCAGCCGCCCGATCATTCGCGGCCAGGACGGTGATCGCATCCGCCTGCTGCAGAACGGCGTGGGCGCGCTGGATGCCTCGTCGCTGTCCTACGACCACGCCGTGCCGCAGGACCCGATCAACGTCGACCGCGTGGAAATCATCCGCGGCCCGGCCGCCTTGCTGTATGGCGGGAGCGCCATCGGCGGCGTGGTCAACACCTTCGACAATCGCATCCCCACCGAAGCCATCGAGGGCATCCACGGCGCCGGCGAGCTGCGCTACGGCGGTGCCGACACCACGCGCAGCAGCGCCGGCAAGCTGGAAGTGGGCAATGGCACCTTCGCCTTGCACGTGGACGCCAGCGCGCGCAGCTTCAACGACCTGAGCATCCCCGGCTACGCCCACAGCGCCAGCCAGCGCGCCAGCGAAGACGCCGACGACAACGGCGGCAAGCACCACCTGGGCAACAGCGACGGCCGCCAGGACGGCGGCGCCATCGGCGGCTCCTACACGTGGGAGCATGGCTATGCGGGGGTGTCCTACAGCACCTACGATGGCAACTACGGCTCACCGGCCGAGCAAGACGTGCGCATTCGCATGCAGCAGGACCACTACGCCTTCGCGTCTGAAGTGCGCGACTTGGACGGGCCGTTCAGCTCGGTGAAGGTCAACGCCGGCTACACCGACTACAAGCACATGGAGATCGAGGACGGCGAGGTTGGCACCACCTTCAAGAACAAGGGCTACGAGGCGCGCATCGAGGCCCGGCATCAACCCATCGGCCCGGTGGAGGGCGTGGTCGGCGTGCAGGTCAACCGCAGCGAGTTCCAGGCCCTGGGCGAAGAAGCCTTCGTGCCGCAGACCGACACAGACGCCACCGCGCTGTTCCTGCTCGAAGACTGGCAGGCCACCGACCGCCTGAAGCTGAACCTGGGTGGACGCCTGGAGCACACCCGCGTGTCCCCCGACGCCCAGGGCAACGAGCGCTTCGAAGCCGCCGACCACAGCAGCGATTTTACCGCCGGCAGCCTGTCCTCCGGCGCGGTGTACAAGCTGACCTCGATCTGGTCGCTGGCGGCCACCCTGGCCTACACCGAACGCGCCCCGACCTTTTACGAGCTGTACGCCAACGGTGCCCACGTGGCCACCGGCACCTATGAGGTGGGCGACGCCAGCCTGTCCAAGGAGAAAGCGGTGTCCAGCGACCTGGCCCTGCGGTTTGACAACGGCGTGCACAAGGGCAGCGTCGGCGTGTTCTACAGCCACTTCTCCAACTACATCGGCCTGCTGGGCACTGGTCGCACCCTTAATGACGAAGGCCAGGAAGACGCCAGCGGCATCCCCGAATACACCTACTCGGGCGTGCGTGCGCGCTTTGCCGGTGTCGAGGCCCAGGATCACTGGACGCTGGGCGAAAATGCCTACGGCAAATGGGCGCTGGAACTGTCCGGCGACTACACCCGGGCCAAGAACCTGGACACCGGCGAGGACCTGCCCCGCATCGCCCCGCTGCGCCTGAACAGCGGCCTGCTGTGGGAGAAGGACCAATGGCAGGCACGCGTGGATATCCAGCACGCCAGCGCCCAGCACCACGTGCCGGCCAACGAGACCAGCACCGACGGCTACACCACGTTGGGCGCCAGTGCCGGCTACCACTTCAGTGTCGGGCAAAGCCAGTGGCTGGCGTTCGTGAAGGGTGAAAACCTCACCAACCAGACCGTGCGCTACGCCAGCTCCATCCTGCGCGACATTGCGCCGGCCCCGGGGCGCAGCTTTGAAGTCGGGTTGCGCACTACCTTCTGATAAGCGTCGAGTGGGCAGCTACCGCTGCCCACCCTTAACGCAACGTTATAACCTTTGGATCGTACACATATGCCACGACAACTCAACAGTCCCGAGCTGTCCGTTCTGACCCAGGTGCTGGAGGACGACGTCAATCTGGCCATCTGGGAGCGACAACTGCCCCTGCACATAGCGGGCTTTGCCGACAGCGTCATCGCCAACGGCATGCCCATCAGCGAATCCCACGTACTGACCGTGAACGACGACCACCCGCCCCTGCTTGACGACCTGGCGGCCGGCCTGCGCGATATCGAAGGGCACGCGGGATTCGTCGCCGACGTGGCCTGGCTGACCCACGCGTTCACCTGCCTGACAGGCGCGCGGCGCGTGGGGCTGCGCGTTCGCACCCTGGATAAGGCCATGTGCCCGCGCTACCACGTGGACTGGGTGTCGTTGCGGTTGATCACCACCTACGCAGGCGTTGGCAGTCAGTGGTTGGAGGAAGGCGCCATGGCGCGCGAGCAGCTGGGGGATCCGGCGGCTGAACCCATCATCGCGCCTCGGCAACTGCACACCGGCAGCGTCGCGCTGTTCAAGGGCGAACGCTGGGAGGGCAACGAGGGCCGCGGCATCATCCACCGCTCGCCTGCGGTGCCCGCCGGCACCGCGCGTCTGTTCATGACGCTGGACTGGCTGGCCTGAATCCATAGTTCACGTGCCGTTGTGTCGAGCAATGATGGCGTTTAAGGCTAACATTCACTGAGCAACCCCAGCCCCGGGAAGGAAGTGCCCATGTCGATAGCCAGCCACACTCTAAAAACAGCCCTTTGCGGTATTACCTTGGCACTGTGTGCCTGCGCCGCCCCGCCACCACCGCCCGGTCCGGATTTTTCGGTAGTGCGGTTCAGCCACGATAACCAGGACGATGTGCTCGGCCAGAAACTGGACGGCAAGACCACGGAAGACGGCAGGACCTTCAAGATCCCGGCCGGGTCCCATGACGTGGTGGTGATTGTGCAGCGCCGTGAGACCAACGGAAAAATGCAGTATTGCTATGCCAATATCAGCTACGCGAACTTTCAGGATGGTGAGGTCTATAACATCCATGAGCAGCGCATCGGAGACAAGGTCAGCCTGCAACTGCGCCGCCACACCGAGGTGCTGGCCACTAACAACGGCGGCTTGAACTGCTCGCCGGGCAGTTGACACCCTATAGCCGCCAGGCTGCGCTGGCCCTGTGCCCCACTGAAGATCTGATGAGTTCACACAGGCCAGCGCAGCCTTCGGCAGCGGCTACATGGGGTGCCGCCCGCTTTTGCTTTTGCTCTTGCTCTTGCTCTTGCTCTTGCTTTTGATCTTAGGCCCCGTTAGAGCCAAGGGCCGACCGAAGGCGTCGATCAAGCGGCCTTCAGCGTAGCTGAAGGAGACGGAACCGGAGACGCCTCTATTCCGGGCCGTCGTCCGCTTGATCGACGTCTCCGGTCGGACCTGGGCTCTAACGGGGCATACAATCAAGATCAAAGGCCTCACGGAAGCAACAGCGGTTTGCGGTGTGCTTGAGGGCACCTTCACAAACTGCATACCCCAATAATGCAATCCCCCCCACCAAGTGCTAGCGTAAACGCCATCGAGCATTCGATCGCCGTGCTCCGGGTAACTGCACAACCTCCAAGGTGACCCATGCCCCGCCCAAACAGTGAATACCGCTCGCTCAGCAACCTCGCCCACGAAGCCAGGCGCGCGCTGGAAGGCCCGGAGGGAGTCGAGCGCGCCAACCTGATGATGCGTATCCTGTGCGCCAGGTTCCGGGAAGAAAACCGCGACGCGCTGAAGCAGAAAAAACCCGACTGACCTGCCCACCGGTTGGTTCAGAACCGCGCCGTGCCGCCGATAGCACATTGAGTGGATTACGCACAGGGAGCGCCAATGTACGTAAGCAGCTACAACAACCTGTACGTCCTGTTTTCCCTGATTGTGGCAATCCTGGCGTCCTATACCGCACTGAACATGACCGGGCGCGTGGCACGCGCCAAAGGCCGTGCCGCAGCCCTATGGCTGGCCGGTGGCTCGTTCGCCATGGGCACGGGCATCTGGTCGATGCATTTCATCGGCATGCTGGCCTTCCAACTGCCCATCGAACTGGGCTACGACCTCAAGCTCACGGGGCTGTCACTGCTGATCGCCGTCGCCTCCTCGGCGTTCGCCCTGTGGCTGGCCTGCCAGAAGCAAATGCCCCTGCCGCGTCTGCTGCTGGGGGCGGTGCTGATGGGTATCGGCATTGCCGCCATGCATTACACCGGCATGGCAGCGCTGCTGATGAACCCCGAAGTCCAGTACATCCCCTCGTTGTTCATTCTGTCGGTGCTCATCGCCATCCTGGCGTCAGGGGCGGCGCTGTGGATCGCAATCCGTCTGCTCAAGGAGGGTCGGCACGTCAACCGTGCGCGGCTCGGGGCCTCGCTGATCATGGGCTGCGCCATCGTCGGCATGCACTACACCGGCATGGCGGCTGCGCAATTCCCGGTGGGCAGCGTGTGTGGCGCCGTCAATGGCGGGCTGGACAGCAAATGGCTGGTGGTGGTGGTGATCGTGATCACCCTGGCCGTGTGCGCCATTGCGCTGGTGGTCTCGATGCTCGACATCCGCACCAGCCTGCTGGCCCGCTCGCTGGACCGGGCCAACAGCGAACTGGTGAAGCTGGCCCTGCACGACAGCCTCACTCACCTGCCCAACCGCATCCTGCTCAACGATCGCTTGGAACAGGCTATCCACAAAGCCACCCGGCAACGCAGCGAGTTCGCCATGCTGTTCATGGACCTGGACGGGTTCAAGGCGATCAATGATACCTATGGCCACCACACCGGCGATCAGTTGTTGATTGAAGTGGGTAACCGCCTGCTCGCCGCCAAGCACGACGAAGCCACCGTGGCGCGCCTGGGGGGCGACGAGTTCGTGCTGCTGACCGACCACTGCGATCCGGAAGATGCAGCGGTACTGGCCCAGAGCCTGGTGGAGGACATCAAGCAGCCCTACCGGCTGGGGCAGCACACGGTGCACCTGTCGGTCAGCATCGGCATTGCGGTATTCCCCGCCGATGGCGGCAGCGGGCATGAACTGATGGTCAATGCCGACGCCGCCATGTACCACGCCAAGGAACAGGGGCGCGACGGCTACTGCTTCTTCGAGAAGGCCATGAACGCCAATGCCCACCAGCAATTGCAGATGCAGCAAGACCTGCGCAAGGCGCTGGCCAGGAACGAGTTCGTGCTGTTCTACCAACCCAAGATCATCGCCCCGGCCGGGCCGATGACCGGCGTCGAAGCCCTGCTGCGCTGGAACAAGCCGGACATGGGCATGGTGCCGCCTGACCGCTTCCTGCCCCTGGCCGAGCGTACCGGGCTGATTGTGCCGATCGGCAATTGGGTGATCAACGAGGCCTGTCGGCAAATGGCCGAATGGCATTCGCAGGGCAAGCGCGACTGGAGCATCGCGGTCAACCTGTCCACCGTGCAACTGGCCCATTCGGAGTTGGTTGAGGTGGTACGCACGGCGCTGCAACGCAACGGCCTGCCTGCGCACTCCCTGACCCTGGAAATCACCGAAACCACGGCTATGCGCGACGCCGAAGCCGCGCTGATCGTGCTCGACCAACTGGCCGCGTTGGGCGTGGGCATTTCCATCGACGATTTTGGCACCGGGTATTCGAGCCTGCTGTACCTCAAGCGCTTGCCTGCCAACGAGCTGAAGATCGACCGAGGTTTTGTGACCGAGCTGTCGCAAGGCAACGAAGACGAGGCCATCGTCTCGGCGATCGTGGCACTGGGCAAGACGCTGGGGTTGAAGATTGTCGCCGAAGGGGTGGAAACCGCCGAGCAACGCGAGATGCTCACGGACCTGGGCTGCGACGTGTTGCAGGGCTATTTGCTGGGCAGGCCGATGAGCGCGGTGAAAATCGCCGAGCATTTCGGCACCCAGACGGTGCAAGCGTAGATCACCGTGTTCAAAGCGACGCCGCCTGCGGTAGCAGCTACGGGCTGTAGATCGCGTTGCCTGCATCGCGGCCAAGGCCGGCTCCTACCACGGACCGCGTAGGAGCCGGCCTTGGCCGCGATGCAGCCAACGCGGTTTACAGGTTTGCGTAGCCGCTGCCGCCAGGCTGCGCTGGCCCTCTGCCCCACCCAAGATCTGCAGGGTTTACGCCGGCCAGCGCAGCCTGCGGCAGCGGCTACACGTTATGCGGCGGCTTTGCGGCGTTCGTCCGCAGGCACCGGGCGGCCAAAGTAATAGCCCTGGAAGTGCGAACAGCCTTCGCTGATCAACTGCTCCATCTGCTCCACCGTCTCCACGCCTTCGGCCGTGGTCTTGATCAGCAGGCTGTTGCTCATCCCGGTAATGGCCCGGATGATCGCCAGCGCCTCTTTGCTGTCAGCCATTTCCCGCACGAACGACATATCGATCTTGATGCGGTCGAACGGGAACGAACGCAGGTACCCCAGCGACGAATAACCGGTGCCGAAGTCATCCAGGGAAATGGCCACGCCCAGCGCCTTGATGGCCCGCAAGGTGTCGATATTGCCTTCACTGTCTTCCAGCAACACCGACTCGGTGATCTCCAGTTCAAGGCGCGCCGGGTCCAACCCCGAGTCGCTCAGCGCAAGCGCCACGGTATCGGCCAACCCCGGGTTCTTGAACTGCACCGGCGACAGGTTCACCGCCACAGTCTGCTGGGTACCCCAACTGGCGGCCTCCTGGCACGCCAGGTTGAGCGCGCGGTTGCCCACCTCGTGGATCAGCCCGGTCTCTTCGGCCATGGCGATGAAGTCCATTGGCATGATGGTGCCCTTGGTGGGGTGGCGCCAACGCAGCAGCGCTTCGTAGCCGGAAATCTCGTCGCCACCGTGGGTCACGATAGGCTGGTAATGCAACTGCAATTGCCCCAGGTGCAGGGCCGTGCGCAGGTCAGTCTCCATGGTGCGACGATGGCGCGCTGCCTCGTCGAGTTGGAACTTGAAGCGTTCAAAACGATTGCGGCCGTTGCGTTTGGCTTCGTACAGCGCCATGTCGGCGTAGCCCATCAGTTGCTCCGGGCTGTCGTGGTCATGGGGGGACAGCGCGATGCCGATGCTCACGCCTACCGAGCAACTGTGCCCCTCGATCAGGAACGGCGGCCGCACGGCGTGCACCAACCGTTGGGCGCAAAGCTCGGCCGCTTCGGCGGTTTCAAGCTCTGGCAGGATGACGGCGTACTCATCGCCGCCCAACCGCGCCAAGGTGTCGCCGTCGCGCAACTCACCCTGCAGACGGCCGCTCAGCGCGCGCAGCAACTTGTCGCCGATGCCATGGCCGAGCGAGTCGTTGACGTTCTTGAAATCGTCCAGGTCCAGGCACAGGGTGCCGGTGATCCTGCCGGTGCTCTCGGCCTGCAGCAGCGCTTCCTTGAGCTTTTCGTGGAACAACACGCGGTTGGGCAGGCCGGTCAGGGCATCGTGGTGGGCCATGTGGCGGATCTTGGCGTTGGCGGCCAACTCGACGGTGACATCCTCGGCCACGAACAACACGTACTCCGAAGCATTGCCCGGGTCTTGATTCAACACCGTGCGGCTTCGCAGTGTCCTCGGCCCGCGGTTAGTGGTGACTTGCGTTTCGACGGTCTTGATGGCGCCGATGCTCAGCTCCTGGCCCATCTGCTGCTCGATGTAGGCGGCCGTTTCCGGCGACAGCGCCTCACTCATCAACCGGCCCACCATGCTTGCCCCGTTGGGCACGAACAGCGCCTCGGCCTGGTGGTTGGCCAGCAGGATGCGGTCGGTCTGCACGTCCTTGACGATCACACTGGCAGGGATATTGGAGATCACCGAATCCAGGAACTGCGACAGCGATGCCATCTCGGCGCTGTACTGCTCGGCCAGCACCTTGGCCTCCATCAACTGCAACTCATTATGGCGGCGCTCGGTGATATCGCGCGTTACCTTGGCGAAACCGACCATGTGCCCATCGTCATCGTGAATGGCGTCAATCACCACGCTGGTCCAGAAGTGCGAGCCATCCTTGCGCTGACGCACGCCCTCGGCATGGAAGCGCCCTTCCCTGCGCGCCGTTTCAAGCCCCTGGGCGGGCAGCCCTGCGGCCTGGTCCTCGGCGGTGTAGAACACCGAAAAGTGCCGGCCCACGATCTCGTGTTCCTTGTAGCCCTTGGCCCGCTCGGCGCCGGCGTTCCAGTTGATCACGTGCCCCGCGGGGTCGAGCATGTAGATGGCGTAGTCAACCACGCTCTGCACGAGCAGGCGGTACATGGCATCCGAGGCGTCGTTGAACTGCATGTAGTGCGGACCTCACGCGGAAAACTGGGGGGCATTGTTGAGCGAGCGGGGATTGCGGGGCACAGCAACGGCAGTGGCATTATGCCTTCTTCCCATTGGGTAGGGATACTGCCCGAAAGTACGAAGCATCCGGTGGGGGTTGCGTGGTAGCGGGATGGGGCTTTGTGCTGCCATTTGCCTTGTAGCCGCTGCCGCCAGGCGGCGCTGGCCGGTGTGAACCCTAAAGATGTTCAGCGAGGCTCAGGGCCGGCGCAGCCTGGTGGCAGCGGCTACGCCTGCGCCCGTATCAAAACAAAGCCCGCACAAGGCGGGCTTCGGTCATGCGTTCATTGCTCATGCCAGCTTGGGGAAGGTGGAATACAGAAGGTCAGAACGCAGAACTCAGGGTCAGCGACAGGCTGCGCGGGTCGCCGTAGATCGCGCCGGCATAGAAGCCGTAGCGGGTGTAATAGGTCTTGTCGAACAGGTTGTCGACGTTCAGCGTCAGGCTCACGTCCTGGTTGATGTCGTACCGCGCCATGGCGTTCCAGAGGGCGTAGCCCGACCAGTTGACGTCCGAGGCGCTGCGGCTCACGCCGTTGGTGGGCACGCCAGCAGGCGTCGAAGTGGCGCGGATGTTGGTTTGTGCCGTCACGCCGGCGCCCACGGTCAGGCGGTCGAGCGGGCCAGACAGGTGATAGGTGGTCGAAGCCTTGAACAGGTGCGACGGATCGCTCAGACCATCGGCGTTGGTGCGGCGGAAATGCAGGTAGGTGTAGCCGCCGTAGACGTTCCAGTTCGGGGTCAGCGCACCGGCCAGTTCCAGGTCGATGCCGTCGGTCTCGACGCCGGTGCCGGTCTTGTACGCCTGGGCGCCGGTAGGCGTCAGGTTGGCGCCGTCGCTCACCGCTTTGTTCTGCTGGTTGGTGCGGAAGTACGCCAGTTGGCCGTTCAGTGCACCGTCGAACCATTCGCCCTTGATGCCGGCCTCGTAGCTTTGGCCGCGAATGGGCTCGATCTTGTTGCCGCTTTCGCTTTCCTCGCTCTGCGGCGTGAAGATGTCGGTGTAGCTGGCGTACAGCGAGTAGGTCTCGTTGAGGTCGTAGACCGCGCCCAGGTACGGTGTGACCACGCCATGGTTCTGCTGGTTGCTGCGCACGCCCGCGGTGCTCAGGGTGGTGGCCGAGTAGGTGCTGGTACGGGCGCCGACGATCACCGACAGCGGATCATTGATGCTCACCCGCGTGGCGGCGTACATGCCCTGCAGGCGCGTGGTGGTCTTGCTGTGCAAGCCGGTCTTGTAGGCATTGATGGCGTAATCGTCGTCGACGCCATTGAGCCAATTGGAGATCGGGAAGCCGTTGTTGGCGCGGAACTGACAGCCCAGGGAACTGGCGCTGGTGCGGCTGCCACTGACCATGTTGCAACGGTATTGCGGCGACCAGGCCACGGTGCGGCTGTCGTTGTAGCCGAACATCGCCTGGTGGGTGCGACCAAACAGCTGGAACGGACCGGTCAGGTCGAACTGTGCCGACTGCTGGGTGGTGTCGGTGGAGCTGTGCAGGCCATTGAGCACCGCCCCGCTGCCGTCCTGGTTCCAATATCCGCCATAGGTACCGCCGCCCGCCGAGTTGACCTTGGCCAGGCCGCGATGGTTGAGCACGTCGGTGGTGCTCTGCGCGGCACGTACGTCCAGGGTCCAGTCATTGTCGAAACGATGCTGCAGCGAGCCGAAGGTGGTACGCGTGGTGTACTCGCCGAAGCTCCAGCTGGGCACCACGTTGGTGCTGCGCGGCAGGTCAGTCTTGGAGCCATCGCCGTACCAGATCGGGATGTTGGCCCCCCAGCCGCCGCCGACGATTTTGTAATACTCGTACTGGTAGCCGGCGCCCAGGGTGGTGGCGTCGCTGAGGTCGAATTCGAAGTTGGCCAAGGCGGCGCGGGAGCGATCCGACTGCTGGTCGCGGAAGGAGTTGGCGTCCTGCTGGGTAACCACGAAGCGCGAGCGCAAACGCCCGTCGGCCGACAGCGGCACGTTCAGGTCCGCACCCAGGCGACGCTTGTCCCAGCTGCCATAGGTGGCGTAGACCTTGCCACCGAACTCGGTGCCCGGCCGCTTGCGGATCAGGTTGATGGTGGCCGAAGGGTCGCCAGTGCCGCCCAGCAATCCGTTGGCGCCGCGCACCACGTCGATGCGCTCGTACATGTCCATGTTCATGGCGTTGCCGCCGCCACTGAAGTCCGATCCGCCGGGGAACTGCAGGCCATCGACCTTCCAGTTACTGATGCCATAGCCACGGGCGCGGTACTCGGTACGCCCGCCCACCTCGGACTTGCTCATGCTGACGCCCGGCGCAGTGTCCAGCGCCTGCTCGATGTTGGTGATCTGCTGATCGGCCATCTGCTGCTGGGTGATGGTGCTGACCGACTGCGGCGTCTGCCGTGGGGTGAGCTTCATGCCGGTGGAGCTGGTGGTGGTCTTCACCGTGTAGCCCAACTGGTCAGCGCCGTCGGCGGCCGGCAGCTCGCTGTCCTGGATAGTGGTGGCCTGCAGTTCGAGCGCCGAAGGGCCTGCCGCCCAGGCCTGCACGCTGATCGCGCCAAGCCCCATCGCCATGATCAAGGCACGCCGCCGGGAAGGCGCGCCCGCCGAGGTAAAGCAAGAGAAGTCAGTCATGTTGCCCCAGGTGTTATTTGGTAATGCGTCGCAGATGCGTATGATTTTTGATACGATTTTAGGCAAATCGACTTTCAGCTCTACCTTCGATGTGTATGGATATGTAATGGAATGTAATGAGCAGTGGACTGCCCCAACCCCGACCGTGCCTGTGAGGCTCAAGACGCTGCTAGTGGTGGATGACGACGATGAAATTCGCGAGCTGTTGTGCGAATACCTGAGCGAGGCCGGTTACCACGTCCTGGCAGCGGCCGATGGCCGGGAAATGTGGGCGTTGCTGGCTGCACACCCAGTCAGCCTGGTGGTGCTGGACGTGACCCTGCCCGGCGAGGACGGCCTGAGCCTGTGCCGCCAGTTGCAGAGCTCTTCGCAGCTGGGTGTGATCATGCTGTCCGCCAAGGGCTCGGCGTTCGACCGCATCATCGGCCTTGAGGTGGGTGCCGACGACTACCTGGCCAAGCCGTTCGAACCGCGCGAACTGGTGGCCCGCATCAAGGCCGTAATGCGCCGGCCCGGCAAGGTCGCGGCATCGATCAAGGCCGCCACTACACTGGAGTCGTTCGCCGGTTACCGGCTGGACCCGGTGAAACGCCAGTTGCTGCCACCCCAGGGCCCTGCCCTTACCCTGCCGCGCTCGGACTATCGTGTGTTGCGCGAGCTGCTCGGCGCCCACAACCAGGTGGTGTCACGCGACCAACTGACCCGCAGCGCGCTGGGGCGCGACTACCAGCCCGAAGACCGCTCCGTGGACATGTGCATCAGCCGTCTGCGCCAGCACTTCAGGCAGGGCGATGGTGATGTGGTGCAGATCCTGACGATACGCAACGAGGGTTACCTGTTCAGCGTCACGCCCGACAGCGAGCACCTGTAAGTGCCGCTGCGCGCGGGCCTGTATCGGCTGTGGCCCAAAACCCTCTTCGGCCGGTTGTTGGTGATCATGGTCAGCGGCACGTTGGCCATCCAGTTGCTGTCCAGCAGCATCTGGTTCGACGTGCGCTTCGCCCAAGTGCTGGAAGCCCCCGTGCGCCTGATGGCCAGCCGCACCGCTGCGCTGCTTGACGCGCCGCAGTGCCCGGCGCTTGAAGCGATGCGCCTGCCCACGGGCTACCAGGTCACCTGTCTGGCAACCCCCAGCGATCGCGTCAGCGGTGATCACCGCGCACGCCGCCGTACTCAATTGTTGCTGGAGCAATCGCTGCATCATGAACTGGGGCGACCGCAGCCCGTACAGGTCCTGGACGTGCACCTCACCGACCAGCAAGGCCAGCCCGTGGTGTGGCGCAGCCTGTTCGGCCTGCGCACCGCCATCGCCCACGTGCTGTTCGTGGTGCCGCTGGCCGAAGGTGGCTGGCTGCAGGTGGACGCCGAAGAACTGCAAGGCTGGAGCGGCGAATCGGCCTGGACGCTGATCGCCGACTACGCACTGCGCGTCTACCTGCTGCGCATCCTGGCCGTACTGGGCGTCTGCTGGCTGGCCGTGCGCCTGTGCCTGCGCCCGCTGGAGCGCATGAGCGAAGCCGCCCGTGGCCTGGGGGAAAACCTTGATCAGCCGCCGCTGGAGATTGAAGGACCGGTGGAGGTTCGCCGCGCGGCCCGCACCTTCAACGCCATGCAGCAGCGCCTGAGCGCCATGATCCAGGACCAGAGTTACTTCCTGGCCGCGGTGTCCCACGACCTGCGCACGCCGCTGACGCGCATGCGTCTGCGGGTGGAGACCTTGCCGGAAGGTCAGCAGCGCGAGCGGTTGAAGCACAACATCGTGCAGATGGACCGGATGATCGGGCAGGTGCTGGACTATCTGAAGACTGCGGAGCAGCAACCTTGCCAGTTTGTGGACCTGGATGGGCTGGTGGCGCGGTTGTGTGCCGACCTCAGGACCGCCATCGAGCCATTGCCGGTGGACGGACGTGGCGGCGTGATATTCGCCAACGAGGTGCTGATACAGCGGTGCCTGCAGAACCTGCTGGTGAATGGGTTGCGTTATGCCTGCAAGGTTGAGGTATCGCTGGCGCGGGATGAGTCGGGAGTGCGAATCTTGATCAAGGATCAAGGGCCCGGCATTGCGGAACCGGTGCTACAGCACATCGGCCAAGCCTCGTTGCGCGGGGCGCGGCAGGACAATCCGGCGTCAGGCAGTTACGGCCTGGGGCTGAGTATCGCCCGGCGCATCGCGGAGATTCATGGTGGGGGGTTGGAGCTGAAAAATGTGCAGGGGGCCGGGTTGGTGGCGCAAGTGTGGTTGCCCCACAACACCAACCCGGCCCTTGCGTAACCTGTAGCCGCTGCCGAAGGCTGCGGCTACGGGGTGCCGTAACTGTCAGCCCCAACGATGATGATGACGGCGCTCCCACTCGCGACGGCGCTCAGCTTCCCGACGGGCCTGCTCACGGCGCCACTGCGCGCGCCGCGCTTCTTCGCGACGCGATTGCCAGTGGCGGTCGTGACGATAGTGGTCGTCATGGGCCAGCAGCGTGGCGGGCTGCTGCCCGCCCATGCTGAGCAGATTCGGCCAAGGGTTGGCAGGTTGAGTATTCGCCGCAGGCGCCTGGGCGGCCGGCGGTGACAGTGGCGCGTTCATTTGTGTGGCGGATGCGGCACCCGCTGTACCCAACGAGAGCAAGGCGGCAAGCACCAACGGCAGTCTGTAGGATTTCATGATCTGGCAGGTCTCTGATTAGCAGTTGGATCTGGATCGGTCTGGTGACCATGAATCCAAGTGTGTCAATTTCGACAAGTAGCTGATCAAATAGACCGCGCCAGATGAAAAAGTTCGGGGGATTGCTAACAATTATTTTAATTTTCAGTGGGTTGGGTGGTTTGCGGGTAACAAATTGCCCGATGGGGGCGAATGATGCTGACAAGGCCGGCGCGACGCAATAAAGGCCAACCTGTCCCGCACTTCCCGCCCGATCGCGCCCCGGGGCCCAATCGGTTGCCAGTACCTCAACCACTCCCCAGCTTCTTCAAAAAGTAAACTACCCTCTCCGTCTCCACAAACCCCAAAGCCTCGTGCATCGCATGGCTTCCCTGATTTTCCAGCAGCGCGTCTGACGCTAACTCCGAGCAGCCCATTTCCTCTGCCCATTGCTGAATACCGCCCACAAGTTCACGTGCTATCCCCCGGCCCCTGCTGGCCGGTAGAACGTACAGACCCTCGAGAAAGGCCACAGGTGAGCAGCCGGTGCCGTTGACGTAATCTGCCCTCATTGAGGCCTCGGCAAATCCGTGGGTAACTCCATGGCTGTCAGTGAAAATCAGCACTGCATACCGCTGCGGCGCACTGAGCATGACGTGTTTGTCGCGGTCGTTGGTTGGCCCGCAGTCAGGCCAAAGCTCAGCGCGCAGGCCTAGCCATTGGGCGTGGTCAAGGAGAGTGCAGCGTTTGAGCATGGTGAGGCCAACAGATAAGTGCGAGGTATACAGGATAGTCGCGCAAGCGCGAGTGGTCTGTAGGGGCTAGCGCGGGATTTGTAACCAATATTCACAGTAACTCATCAGGACAAGACCCGTTTTGGGGAATGAATGCCCGTCACTTAGCGGGGATGTCGAGCACATAAGGTTGGCAACGCGGATCTCGACGGCCATTGCACGGCGCAACAGATGTAGCTGCCGCCAGGCGGCGCTCGATCTCAAGGCCGGCAAAACAGCATCGGCTGGCATTGTGTGGCCGTGACGCGAGCGCGTACGCCTTGGTGTTCTGTCGTTCGCAAAACTGGTGATGCAGGTTCTACCTGCGGAGAAGATAACCCGGCCCTGATCACATACTGCGGCGTCCTTGTCGTGGGCAACGCTCAATCCACAAAAGACTGTGACCGCTGTGGGGTCACGTAGCCGCAGCCGATAGGCTGCGCTGGTCCTGAGCCGCGCTGAAAGTCCTCAGGGTTCACGCTGGCCAGCGCAGCCTGGCGGCAGCGGCTACACGGTTTCGCGCCAAAGGCAGATATCCGGTCCGTCTTTTTTTGCGCCGCCAGTCCAGGGATATAATCGCGATGTGGCCGATACACTCCCAGGTGCACGCAACACGCGCCTGCCCAATCAAGATCAAATCCGTTTAGCCGATAGCCTTTTACTGCATGTCGCAGTGCAAGGAGGCTGTATGAAAAAATTTGCAATCGCTGGTTTGGTGGCTCTGTTGTCACTCGTTTCGCTGTCTGCATCAGCATGCCCTGCGGGCACCCATCCGGTTGGCGGCACCGGGTCGCATCACAAGGGCGGCACTTGTGAGTAATCCGCTTTAGCGGCGCTAGCCCGGCCAGGGCCGGGCTAGCGCCGCAGATCCGTGCCGCCACGTCCAACATCACCGTCCCTGCCCGCCCCGCTGAAATGCTTAACGGCATCGTCGTTACTAACTACGAAGTGTTCGTCGTCAGGCCGACGCCCTCCTGCCCGTTTGCGCATAATCAAAAAAATGGATCAGGAGGCGGTCGTGCAGTTGGAAAAACGCAGTATCGAGTTCGTCCCTCACGCTGAGCGCTACGGCACGCCAGCTCGATTGTTCACCATCTGGTTCAGCTCCAACTTCCAGATCACCGCCCTGATGGTCGGCACCCTGGGCATCGCCTCGGGCCTGAGCCTGGCCTGGACGATACTGGGCCTGCTGATTGGCAACCTCGTCGGCACCATCTTCATGGCCGCCCACTCCGCCCAGGGGCCCCACCTGGGCGTGCCGCAAATGATTCAAAGCCGCGCGCAATTTGGTGTCTATGGCGCTGCCATTCCGTTGCTGGTGATGGTAGTCGCCGCAGTGCTGTTCCTGGCCGCCAGTGGCGTGCTGATGCGCGATGCCTTGAAGGCCCTGCTGCACATCAGCGACAACCAGGCGATCGTGGTGGTCGGCGTCCTGACCCTGGTTATCGGCTTTGTCGGCTATGAACTGATCCACCGGCTGGGAGCGTGGATGAGTCTGATCTCCACCCTGGTGTTTGGCGCTGCGCTGGTGTTGATCCTGCTGCACCCCAGCGACGCCGCGACCGCCACGGTCACCGGCAAGGCCTTTTCGTTGACCGCCTTCAACCTGGTCATCGCCCAGGCGGCCTCCTGGACGCTGGGCTACGGCCCCTACGTGGCGGACTATTCGCGCTACCTGCCGGCCAACGTCAATACCCGCGCCACCTTCTGGACCACTTACTGCGGCTGCGCACTGGGGTCGTTCGCGATGATGGCGCTCGGCGCATTGCTGGCGGTTGCCATTCCTGCCGCGCTGGGGGGTGATCCGGCCACGGCCATTGCCGTGCTGTTCGGGCCGTGGGCACCTGTGGCGTTGGGCGTGATTGCGCTGGGGGTGATTCAGTACAACGTGCTGTGCCTGTACAGCGCCTACATGTCTTCGGTGACGATCTTCGGGGCCTTTGGTCGGTTGCGGTCTGTCACGGCTGCGTCAAAGGCGTTGGTGATGGCTGGGTTGGGCGTGGCGGCGACGTTGATTGCCATTGCAACGCAGTACCGCTTCGACACGTTTTTCGCGGACATTTTGATTGGGCAGCTTTATTTGCTGATTCCCTGGAGTGCGATCAATTTGGCCGACTATTACTGGGTGCGGCGCGGGCACTATGAGGTGGGTGAGTTGTATGACGCCAAGGGGCAGTACGGGGGGTTTAATCGGCGGACGCTGGGGGTGTATGCGGTTTCGATTATCGGCACGATTCCGTTTATGAAGTTCTCGTTTTACAGCGGGTTTGTGGCGAGTTGGTTGGGGGCGGATGTGAGTTGGGTGGTGGGGCTGGTGCTGGCGGGGGCTTTGTATTGCATGGTGAGTAAGGAGTCTCTGGCCAAGCGCGGGCGGCTCGGGGCGGCTGTTGCTGAGTGACTCGGGGCGCCGGGGGACACCCTAGCCACCATCCGCTCACCGGACGCACGGTAGCACCGCCGTACAGTGGGTCGCGACCTGCAGAAATACAAAGATCTTGTAGTACGGTACAATGAAATTGTACCGAACAGGAGCGCCGTCCATGACCAAACCAGCCCCCAGAAGCGTTGCCCGTGAAGTCCATAAGCTGGCTAAAGCCCACAAGGTGTCCGCGATCCGAGACGACATCAGCCAGATGGCCACCTGTATCACTTCACTGTCTGGCGACACTGTCGTCCTGGATACGGTAGAGCAATTGCTCGTCAACCTGAAACGCAAAGGCGTAATGAGTACCTCAGATGTACTCGCTCTGCAGGTACGCTACCTCTCTGAAAAAGAAGCCGACAAGCGCAAAGCCACGAGGAATCTCCAAGCGTGATTTTCGACCCTTTCGGCGACTTTGAAACTGCAGGGTACCTTCGCAACCGCTTCAAGCTCACCGATCTAAATGTGGTCAAACGACTTGAGCACTCTTCGTTCGAATCTAATATCGAATCCGCTTTAGCTTACCTGGCCGACCTCGGAACCATCGACTACCAGGCTATACTAAGGGTCCACGGGATTCTCTTCTCCGATATCTACCCTTGGGCCGGCCAGGACAGAACCGTGCTCACCCCAGACCTGCGAATCACAAAGGGCCGTAAAGGTGAGCCAGGGTATACCGAGTTTGCAGACTCGCCGGACATTGTTCGCGCAGCCGAGTACGCCATTTACCTTGCTGGAAGGCCCGAGCGCTTTCGAGATCGCCCCGGCGAGGTCATGGGAACACTTGCTTTGGCACACCCATTCCTGGATGGTAACGGTAGGACTATTCTTCTCATCTACACAGAGCTGAGTCATCGGGCCGGTTTCAGCATTAACTGGGGCCAGACTACCAAAGACGGCTACCTCAGCGCGCTCAGTGCCGAAATCCTCGACCCAACGCTCAAGCCACTGGATGCATACCTTCTCCCGCATGTGGTTGACTCCGTCGGTCGCGAAAATTGGCCTGGGCTAATTGGCGGCATTCAAGGCTTGGACGGGCTTGACAAGGAAGACCTGGATTATCAGAAACTGGATGATTCAACACCACGGCGCCAGTACAAAGGCTACCTGGCGGTAGCGCTTGAACAATCCGATTCGCCTGAAACCCATTGAGTTGTACGCACCTGACCCCGTCCCGGATGTTAGAGATACAGGGCTTGGCATCGCCTCCCCTAGCTAGGTAGCATTGCGCCACCTTTCTCAGGGAATTCAACCATGGCACGACGCCGATCGATCGTCCCAGAGCTGCTGATGCTCAAGATCCTTGCCCCGATGCTGATCGCAATCGTGGGCTATTACGCCGTGATGCACGTTGTCCAGGACGCTGCAAAACAGCAAATTGCGAGCATCGAGGCCATCAACCAACACGCTCAAATCGAGCAGGCCCGTATCGTGGAAGCTGCCCGGCAAAACAGGATAGCTGCGGCTCGAGCGACGCAGGCAGCCAACGATGCATACATCAGGGAAGCCCGACTGCGCGGCGAAGCCGAACAGGCCAGGCAACAGGCCTGGTATGCCTTCTACCAAGACCCTCCAGGTTGCGACAACTGGCGTACAGACACACAGATGGTTGCATGCGTAGACCACAAAAACTCGGCCAAGCAAGAGTTCGACAGGAAGTGGGCGGCTGGCGAGATCAAAGGATCAAGCACCTACTTGCAGTGAACGCGTCGTGCACGCACATCGTCATGGTCGAGGGAAAAGCAGCGCTCCAAAAGCTTCATTAACCAGCGCCGTCATGACATCTGACGCCTTCCCTTCCAGGAAGAACTCCTGATTGCGGACCTCTACACGGTCAGGATTGACGTGCACAACCGTCGCGCCCCTGCCGTGGGCGCGAAGTGGCAACTCTGCCGCCGGATAGACAACCCCCGAAGTACCAATAGATACAAAGAGGTCGCACGCTTCTGCAGCGGCAAGAGCATCTGCCCAAGGACGTTCTGGGAGCATTTCGCCGAACCACACCACACCTGGCCTCACCAAGCCATCGCACATAGTGCATCGTGGCGGCTCAATACGAACACCTGCCTCTGGCAGAACGTCGACAGACAATGGAGCTTCGTGCGCAACACCACAGTCGATGCATCGTGGCGAGTGCAGGCTGCCATGCAGATGAATCACTGCCTGACTACCTGCGCGCTCGTGAAGATTGTCGACGTTCTGCGTGACGACGGTGAGCCTGGGCACGTGTCTGGCGAGCTCTGCGATGGCAACGTGTGCCGCGTTTGGCCGCGCCTGGATGACCTTGTGCCGACGCCATTCGTACCATCCCCAGCACAGGCTGGGGTCTGCGCGGAAGGCTTCGGCGGTGGCGAGTGTGGAGGCTTCGAAGTGTTCCCAGAGCCCCGTCAGGGCATCGCGGAAGGTGGGGATACCGCTTTCGGCGGATGCGCCGGCACCGGTGAAGATGACGACGTGCCTGGCCTTTTTCAGGTGCTTGGCGACTTCGGTGACGGACATGGTGTGTTCCCCGGAACGTTGCTGCTCAGACCAACTTGAGCTGCATTTGGCTTCGGCAGGCGAAACCCTGTCAATCCTGTTCGGCCGCGGAGTCCCAATATCGATGGGTACGTGGTCTATTCATGCATTTGGCAATGACGAAACAGCCGACTTCGCGATTGAACTCAACGAGACGCAAGATTTTCAACTGATTGAGTCCGCCCTGTAAGGCGTGATTGCAGCAGATGAATACCTGGAAGCACCGGATGCAGATCGCGGCATAGCCGCAGCGGCGGCTTTGGTGTTGCTCAGCAACCAGAATCCCCGGTCTCTCGGAAGAGTCGCTCGATGAATGGATTGCAAGTCGGCCAGGCAAACCCGATGCAGCGCTGCTGAAGAAAGCGCAGGCGGCGATTGATCGTGTGTTAGCGGCTGATTCAGAGCTTTCGGAGCTTTGGCAGGAAAGCGCTGAATATGGGGATTGGCGTGAGGGTTTGCTGCAGATCAGGGAGGCGCTTGGGCGGTAGTTTTTCACGAAGCTGTTAGGTACTTGCGCCTGGACGCATTATTACGAATGGGCTCCCACAGGAAGGCGGGGGTGTCGCGTCCAGCTTCACACGACGACCTTGACTGTGGGACGTTCTCCCAAACCTTATAGTGTAATCGCTTACATACAATTCACCGATGAACGCAGCGATCACAATCTCTCTACGACTCACCTCACCGCCTCAATTCACGATCGTCTGGTAGCGATTCAACAAACCAGCGTCGATATTGCTGCGCTCTCGATCTTTACCAACCGGATACCTCCGAGCCTTACCCATACTCGCAAATGCGCACCCCACGAGGGCCCGGCTGGCCCTTTAAAATCCTATTTTGACAGTTATCGATCAGGTGACTATTCTCCATTCGCCGCGAAGGCATGGTTTTATATTAAGGAGGATATATGTCCATTCAAGTTCGCACTACCGAGCAGCACCTCGTCGTTGAACTCGCTTCTGCAGCGGGTCGAAAGTATGAAATTGGTTACCCCATTGATGCTGGATACACTGAGCATGAAGTTGTCGAGCACGCCAACGCTCTGGCGGCGGGGCTTTCGGAGGCATTTCTACCTGTGAACTGGGTACCCGGGGCGTCTCCGGTCACGCCTTCCAAGCAGGTACAGAACCTAGGTATAGCTGAAGGGTATGTCAGCTATGATCGAGGGACGATTTACAATTACCGAATCAATTTCAAGAACACCAAAGGCTGGAGCTTTGACTTCGAAGACGCTACCAAAATGAAATACAGCTGCAGCACTATCTACAACGGCTGGCATTACATCGACTTCAATTCGGATGATGCGACTATCGTTGGTGTTTCCTAATCACTGTAAAGCTATGTGCTAGCGTCAGTATGAAATGTATTCCAGCGAAGGCCAGGCAAGACTAAAACAGGCGAGGAAGCGGAGTTTACGGGTTGCAAATGAGCATTCCGAGCCTGTTTTCAATGCAGCATGGGCGAGCTGGGATGCATTTCGCACAGCGCGTAAGCCGGACGTACAGGCATCATCTACGCGAGCAAAGGCCATGCAAGATATTGGCACGTACTGGCAGCCGGCCTTGAACTTTTTCTCAGGAGCACTCCCCTCACAGGATCGACGCCCGGCCAGCCTATTTTTTTCTTCCGGCAGCATACGTTCCGACGTGCCCAAAACCTGCTCCTGTCACCCAATAGACTTGAGTTCCGGACAGATATGTTACGAGGATTCATTAGACACCCCTCAGATATCCATTAGATACCCATTAGATACCCATCAGATACCCATCAGATACCCATTAGACATCCATTAGATACCCATTAGGTACCCTTTAGATACCGGCGAGAAACTGCTATCAATTGATACCAGGAGACATCTTTTGACGCCCGACCTAGCACCACATAAAAATAGCTTGACCAAAGCCGATATCGACGATTACCTTAAGCTCGCAACCACCCTTCTCCAGAACCAACTAAAATCTAACGGAGCATCCATGGCACGGCTTTGGTTAATTCTCGCCATTGAACTTACTCGCTTACTCCAGCAAATCTTGAAAACATTTAATGCCCATTGGTGAGTTTAAACACTTGCTACCCCTTCATCGAGTAAACTCAGATACTAAGCGAGCGTAGTCCTGACATGCCACCAGAGCTATCAATCCTCGATCGCCATCTCCGGTAATACCAACAATTCGTTGAGCATGCGCTGGGGCAAGTTCGGCTCTTGTGGTTCCATGAACCAAACTGCCGGCAGGGCACCGGACTGTGCGCTACGGCCACCAATGGTTGCGGCCGGGTAGAGGATGAGTGACAGCCGCAAATCAGAAGTAGCGAGGCAATCACGCAGGCGAGCCTGCATTTGTGGAGCATTGCGCAAGTCCTTATGGTGTTCCTGGTCGTTAGCCGCCAGCTCGCTCTCCAGCGCAAGCCGCTTCACCTGCTCGGCCTGCAGCATTGCCGCGCCGGCACTGGAGATGGAGGAAAGATCAAACTCGTAGTTCACGCGCTGAACTGCTAACTGCTTCTCGTATCTGTTGGCCTGCCAGACCCAAGCTGTAGTGCCGCTAAAGCCCATCAGCATCAGCGCCAGGATTGCGATGCCGGTGGCGCTCCCGTGTTCTGAGGTCATTTCAAGGGCCTGCTGAGCCCTTCCGTGAGCACGGCCGGTGGGTACGGGTTAACGCCATTCTCATGGATGATGATCCCGAGCATAACGTTGTTCAGAGTGGCCGGGCGCCAAATGTCGATGATGTCGTCGGGATTGACGCAGAGGCGACGGGCAACGGCCGCAACATAAGCCCCGGTGTGTTTTCGTTTCCTGGAGCCCAGGGTGTGATGGTTTCGCGCACTGTATCGATGCCTGGGCCACCGACACCGGGCATGCCATCTTTGCCTCGATAGTTGAGCAACAGCTTGCACAGGGCCCGCATGCCATTCTCTGCATTGTCAAAGCGCCCGAAGCGTGGGTTGGGTACACCGATCTCTAAACCGAGTTGCCCTTCCCATGAGTTGCGAGGGTTGTAGTCGATATTCCCAGGGTTGAAATTTCGGACTCCGCGAGTTGCCGTCAAGTGCATTGCCTTTCTCCAGACGAAAAAAAACCGCTCGGCGGCGCTTCGTTGAAGTTGGGGGTGTTCAGAGAGCCAAGACTTTGGTCTCTCCTGGTTTCTTACCTTTCTTGCCCGCAGCGGTTGCCTTCCCCTGCTTACCGCCGTTGCATTCGACAGCAGTTGACCAGCCTGCCTGGGTGTAAACCTGCTCGACTGAGTCGACGAGATAGGTGCCGTCCAACCCTTCCTTGAACGCCTGCGCATTAATCTCCTGCTCGGTAAACAAGTCAGTACGGCCGGGCACTTCCAGGCGCACGTCAGCCGTTGAGCGATTGAAAGCGGCGAGCCTCGCCTTCGCGGCGTGCTCGGCCGGAGATTTGCTGGGATGGATAGCCCAATGGCGACGTCGGCCCCGGCCATCGCAGTCAAGCAGCCTAGGCTACCCGCCACGAACAGTGAAACCCCAGCCGCGTGTAACAACATCACGGTGGATAACCCGCAGCCAACCCATGCGTGCCCACCCGCCAGCTCCCGCCTTATCAGCTCTCCACGCTTCCCCTGAGATCCCGCCGACGAGGGACAGAACGATGACCATCCAGAGGGGCATCTCGCTCAGTGCTTGTTGCGAATCCGTCAATTTCACTCCCCAAACGATTAGATGGCTCGATGTAAAGTTAAACCAGAGTTTAAGATTGCATTGGCATTTTGATTTGTAATCAATAACGCGAGTGCCATAATCTGAATTCGCCTCAATCACTTGGACGTTAAAATATGGCAACAATCGGATTGGTTATCGCTGTACTTGGGCTCTGCGTAAAGCTGATCGACCTGCTGTTCAAATACTTGGCGCTACCAGAGGAGCGACGTCATGAGCTGGGTTCAATCGCGATAGCATGGCAAGGAAAAATGTCAAAGCTAGGAAACAAGCTATTCCGGATATGGATGTATCTGTCGCTTGCGGTGCTGATTGCCAAAGCATGCAGCGAGATCATCCAGGCTATACGTGATAATCCACCGGTGACTCAAGCCAGCGTATTTCTGATGATCATGAACGTGGTGGGTGTGATCGTGTTTGCGTTCACTGCGGCGCTCATGTTTCGCCACTGGAGGCAGATGGATTCGCAGAGCAAGAAGCGGCTTCCGAAGATCTCCGTGTAAACCGAACTATCGCTACTGGTTACCGCAGTCGCACCTATCGAAGATCACTACTTTTTACAGGTCGATTTTACTGGCAGCCCCCCCGACACTGCCACCCGAGGAATACAGGGTGAACGTCTGGCCAATATCGGCGAATAAGTCCATTCCGGCTATTGCGCCTGCGGCACTGTCTGGGCTGTCCCACCTTTAAGATCAAGGTGGGACAGTTAAAGCGCCCTGATTCTGGGGCCCTGCCCCACCGTCCTACCTTTTAAATCTATTCCCCCGTAGAGAGAGAATATTAAGAAACGCGCGCGGAGGCTCGTATGCGCATCACGCTCGGGGAGGCAGGACAGTCGGACAGCCCACCACCCGCGCGGCCTGCACCTGTCCCGCTTCATCCGACCGACGTGGGACACCGCAAGGCGGTTGGACCGCACCACGCGCAGATGGCAGGCCCTTCACGCCGCCTTCCCCATCAGCATCCCTTCGATGAAGTCATGCGCCTCATGCAGCCGCAGGTAATACGTCTTGGCGCTGCAGGCGCAGTGCACCAGCTTTTGCATCAGGAAGCTTTCGTGGTTGCAGTTATGCTCGTTCACCGCCAGGGCGAGCCTGGGCGGCATGTGCTTGTTGACGATCAGCTCGATATCCGCAGACTCGTCCAGCAGCACGCGATTGCCGCGCGTGCCGCGAATCAGCTCCCCCTTACACGCTATCAACATGGCAATCATGTTCCCGCCCCCAACATCCGAACCTGCAGGATGTTCGCTATGAATCTTCGGCCCAGTTAAGCATTGCGTCGATCCGCTTAATCATCGATACAGGGCTCCTCAAATCGGTCCTGTACCAAGGCTGTGTCGCTGCCCCAGTCCACCGGCTTTTTTGTAAGCCCAAGGCCGCACCCCGCTCCTGGGGAGCGCCGGCAGTCGAACCTTACGCCATCCCAACCGGCGCATTATCGCGCCGACGCGCATCTGCTCAGGCTTGCCCCAGTGACCGAAGTTGAGCTTCAGCGCCCCAGACAGTATGTCCGTGCCTGTAGCTGTCTCGCCGATCTCCGACTCTTCAAGCCATCGTAGAACCGGCCCCTCCCACTCATCCACTACGAAGCGTTCCTCCTGGGCTTCGGTGAACATCGGCGCCTCATCCCGGTTGACCCACCAGATGTCGCCGGCCTGATAGCAATACATCGCCTCGGCCCACAACTGATCACGGATTTCGCGAACCGCATCCAGGTCGACCTTCGTGCACGCCACCGGCCAATAACGTCGGTTGCCCGTGGCATCCTTCAGGTACTCGTCCTAGTTGGTCGTACCCACGAAAACACACTGGCGTGGCACATCCATTGTTCTTCGGCCATAGCTTTCGCGGTAGGTATCGATCGACGCCGAAAAAAAATTGCTTGGCCTTCGTTGACTCAGCCTTATTGAAGCTATCCAGCTCACCCAGCTCGACGATCCACTTGCCACGGATCGCCTGAAAGCAGTCCTTGTCGCCCAACGCGATCGGGGTGTCCATGAACGCCCAACACGTGCATGGCTGTGGATTTGCCAGCCCCCTGAACCCCCTCAAGGATCAACACGGAGTCCGCCTTGCAGCCTGGCTTCATCACCCGGCCCACGGCCGAGATCATCCAGCGCTTACTTACCTTGGTGCTGTAGTCAGTCGTAGCCAACCCGAAAATATCCGTGAGCCAGGTATCAAGCCGGGGCACTCGATCCCACTCAAGACCCTCGAGGTAATTACGGACGGAATGGAACGCATTGTCGTGGGCGACGACGCTGACAGCCTCCACCACATTGCCCACTTTGATCCACGTACCCGGCGCAGATGAAGGTGAACACCTTACTCACCTAGGTTCACCAGCCGTGCGTTGGAGACAGCCAATCACCACAACCTGCCGCCGACGGCGGCATGGAGCATACAAATGGCATCTGAAATCCTGTCGGACGAGGAGCTGTACGAGATTACGGGCTACAAAGCGCGCGGCTGGCAGCGCCGCTGGCTTGATGATCGCCAGTGGCTCTACGTCGAGAGCCGAGGCAAACGTCCCCTGGTAGGGCGACATTATGCCCGCATGAAGCTCGGCATCATTCCGCCTTCCTATTTTGAAGCGCCCGGGCCTGCAACCGAACCGGCCTGGGTCCCTGACTTTTCCCGGATCAATTGATGCGACCACGTAATTCAGAACACCGACACCTACCGCCCCGGATGTACCAACGGTCCAGAAAACGCAAGAACGGCAAGATTTGGACGTCCTACTACTACCGAGATGCCACTGGCCGGGATATTCCACTGGGTAAAGACCTGGACCTCGCCCGGATGAAATGGGCGGAGCTGGAAGCAACCTAGAAACCTGCTGACCTCAAAATAATGAAGGCAATCTTTGATCGGTATGTGCGAGACATCATTCCCAAGAAGGCCCCACGCACCCAGAAAGATAACCTGGCGGAGCTCAAGCACCTACGTGCGGGTTTCGACAAGGCACCGATCGATGGCATCACGCCCTCGATGATCGCCCAATACCGGGATGCACGGACAGCCAAGGTCCGCGCCAACCGGGAGATTGCCACCCTATCTCATGTGTTCAACATGGCACGTGAATGGGGCCTCACTGTAAAGGAGAACCCATGCCAGGGCGTGCGCAAGAACAAGGAGACCCCGCGGGACTACTACGCCAACGATGCCGTTTGGGCTGCTGTATATGACAAGGCAGCGCCTGAGCTGCAGGAGGCGATGGACCTCGCTTATCTGACAGGCCAGCGGCCAGCAGACGTGCTGTTAATGCGCAAGGATGACGTTGAAGCCCCATACCTTCTGGTACAGCAGAACAAAACCAGTCAGAAATTGAGAATCGTAATGCAGGGCGAAGACGGAACCCCAAATACCTTAGGTGTGCTCATCCAACTAATAACCGAGCGCAATGCCCACCATCCATCGCAGTACATGCTGATCAGCAAGCACGGTAAACGGATGTCAGCACCGATGTTGCGCCGGCGCTGGGACGAAGCTCGGGAACAGGCACGGTTGGCGGCCGAAGCGGACGGCGACGCCCTGCTAGCTACCAGGATCGGAGCCTTTCAGTTCAGAGATATTCGGCCCAAGGCAGCATCCGAAATCAAGAACCTCGAGGACGCGAGCCTGCTGCTGGGACATACGAAAAGCGAAATCACGAAGAAGGTCTATCGACGCGTGGGAACCACGGCCAAGCCGTCAAAATAGGCATAGTTGTGGAACACATTGCTTTTAGTTCTGGAACACTTGAGGTTCAGAAAGGTCCGAAGCCTTGCCCCAGAAACGAAAAAGCCCCGAATAATCGGGGCTTTAACGAGAAATGTGTGGCGGAAGCGTAGAGATTCGAACTCTAGGATAGTTGCCCATCGACGGTTTTCAAGACCGTTGCCTTAAACCACTCGGCCACGCTTCCAGCTCTGTTGCGGCGTGCATAATACCCGATTGAAACACACTGTCAAACTCTCTTCATTTCCCCTTTCCACATGTCTGTTATGATCTTTGCATCTGAACGTTTCAAACGCGGTTTCAACCCAAAGGAGTCTCGCCATGCGCGAACAGGATTACGCAGTCAATAGCAGGCAGCAGGCCGACCAGCTAGAGGTCAGCAAGGTCCTGCGCAACACCTACGGTTTGCTGGCCTTGACCCTGGCCTTCAGTGCCGTGACGGCTTACGTGTCGCAGCAGATGCACGTGGGCTACCCGAACATTTTCGTGGTGCTGATCGGCTTCTACGGGCTGTTCTTCCTCACCACCAAGCTGCGTGACTCGGCCTGGGGCCTGGTGTCCACCTTTGCCCTGACCGGTTTCATGGGTTACCTGCTGGGCCCTATCCTCAACCGTTACCTGCACATGCAGGGCGGCGCCGAGGTGGTGAGTTCGGCGTTTGCCATGACGGCGCTGGTGTTTGGCGGTCTGTCGGCCTACGTGCTGATCACCCGCAAGGACATGAGCTTCCTGGGTGGTTTCATTACCGCAGGCTTCTTCGTGCTGCTGGGTGCGACCGTGGCCAGCCTGTTCTTCCAGATCAGCGGGCTGCAGCTGGCGATCAGCGCAGGCTTCGTGCTGTTCTCGTCGGTGTGCATTCTGTTCCAGACCAGCGCGATCATTCAGGGTGGCGAGCGTAACTACATCATGGCGACCATCAGCCTGTATGTGTCGATCTACAACCTGTTTGTCAGCTTGCTGCAGTTGTTCGGCCTGATGAGCCGTGATGACTGATTGAGTGGTTGAGTTGAAAAAGCCCGCTTCGGCGGGCTTTTTTGTGGGTGCGGGTTCGCCTGTAGCCGCTGCCGTCAGGCTGCGCTGGCCGGTGTGAACCCTGGCGATGTTTAGCGTGGCTTGGGGCCCGCGCAGCCTGGCGGCAGCGGCTACGAGGATAAGCACCCCGCGCAGCGGTAGTGGCCTTGTGGGATGCTTATCCGTAGAATTGCGCTCTTTTTTTCGCAAGGCCCTGCCATGACTGTTCAGCAACAGCCCTCCCCGCCCGCCAGCCAAGATTTGGTGCTGGGCCTGGAAGACCGTCCCCGCCCGTTGATTGCGTTGTTGGCCGCGCTGCAGCATTTGTTGGCGATCATCGTGCCCATCGTTACGCCGGGGCTGCTGATTTGCCAGGCGCTGGGGGTGTCGCCCCATGACACCAACCTGATTGTGTCGATGTCGTTGGTGATTTCCGGTATTGCCACCTTTGTGCAGTGCAAGCGTTTCGGGCCGTTTGGCGCGGGACTGTTGATTGTGCAGGGCACCAGTTTCAACTTTGTCGGGCCGCTGATTGCCGGTGGCGCGCTGATGGTGAAGCAAGGCACGCCGGTTGAGGGCGTGATGGCGGCGATTTTCGGTGTGGTGATTGCCGGGTCGTTCGTGGAGATGGGTATTTCGCGGATTCTGCCGTTTGTGAAGCGGCTGATCACGCCGCTGGTGACGGGCATTGTGGTGCTGATGATTGGCCTGACGCTGATCAAGGTCGGTCTGATCAGCATGGGCGGTGGTTTCTCGGCGATGGCTAATGGCACCTTTGCCAATGGCGACAACCTGCTGCTGTCGGGTGTGGTGCTGGCGATTATCGTGGTGCTGAACCGCGTGCCGGTGGTGTGGATGCGCAGCTGCGCGATCGTGATCGCGCTGGCGGTGGGCTATGCCCTGGCCGGTTACATGGGCCGCCTGAATTTCACCGGCATGCATGAAGCGGCGGTGTTTCAGGTGCCGGTGCCGCTGCACTTTGGCTTGGGTTTTTCGTGGGCGCTGTTTATCCCGATGTTGGTGATTTACCTGGTGACGTCGCTGGAGTCCATCGGTGACGTGACGGCCACCAGCAAGGTGTCGAAGCAGCCCGTGGAAGGCCCGGTGTGGATGCAGCGCATCAAGGGTGGCGTGCTGGTGAACGGTGCCAACTCGCTGCTGGCGGGTGTGTTCAATACCTTCCCCAGCTCGATCTTTGCCCAGAACAATGGCGTGATTCAGTTGACCGGTATTGCCAGCCGCCACATTGGCGTGTGGATTGCCGGGATGCTGGTGATTCTGGGGCTGTTCCCGTCGGTGGCCGGTGTGATTCAAGCGGTGCCGGAGCCGGTGTTGGGCGGTGCAGCGATGGTGATGTTTGGTGCGGTGGCGGCTTCGGGGATCAATATCCTGGCCAGCATCCATCTGGATCGTCGTGCGCTGCTGATCATTGCCGTGTCGCTGGCGTTGGGCCTGGGCGTTGCTCAGGTGCCGGAGTTTCTGGCGCACATGCCGTCGGCGCTGCGCAATGTGCTGGAGTCGGGCGTGGCCACCGGGGGCATCTGCGCCCTGGTGCTGAACTGGTTCCTGCCTGAACTGCGTGACAACACCGCCCGCTGAGGCGCGTGCGGCGGGCTTTTTTGGCGCCCAGGCTTTATCATTCCGGCAGATTTGCTGATAGAGCCGCGCCATGAAGTTCGCCATTGCTGTTTTTTCCCCCGCCCATGCGCCCTCCTCGCGCCGCGCCCTGCGGTTTGCCGAGGCGGCGCTGGCGGGCGGCCATGAGATTGTCCGTCTGTTCTTTTATCAGGACGGGGTGCACAGCGCCTCGGGCAACGTGGTTGCCCCGCAGGACGAGGTGGACGTGGCCGCCCAGTGGCGCACCTTTGTTACCGAGCACAAGCTGGACGCCGTGGTGTGCATTGCCGCTGCGCTGCGCCGTGGTGTGCTCAATGCCGAGGAAGCCCAGCGCTGGAACCGCCCGGCCGCCAACCTGCCGGCGCCGTGGGAGCTGTCGGGGCTGGGGCAGTTGCATGAAGCCGCGCAGTTGGCCGATCGCCTCGTGACCTTTGGAGGGGTATGACATGGCCAAATCCTTGTTGATTATCAGCCGCCAGGCGCCCTGGTCGGGCCCGGGCCCGCGTGAAGCGCTGGATATCGCCTTGGCGGGCGGCGCGTTTGATCTGCCACTGGGCATGCTGTTTCTCGATGACGGCGTGTTTCAGCTGTTGCCGGGCCAGGCGCCGGGGCAGGTGCAGCAGAAGGACCTGACCGCCAACCTGCAGGCGCTGCCGATGTTCGGCGTCGAGGAGTTGTTCGTGGCGGGCAGCAGCCTGCGCGAGCGCGGCCTTGGCGCGGCAGCCTTGAGCCTGGAAGCCGAGGTGTTGGAAGACGATGCCCTGGCCGCCCTTGTCGACCGTTTTGATCAGGTGATTACCCTCTGATGGCTACTTTGCATGTGTTGTCCCACTCGCCGTTTACCGACAGCCGCCTGGCCAGTTGCCTACGGCTGCTGGGTGCTGAGGACGGCGTGCTGCTGACCGGTGATGCGGTGTACGCACTGTTGAACGACGACCTGGCGCACTTGGGCAGCCGGCTGTTTGCGCTGGATGAAGACGTGCGCGCCCGCGCCATCAGCACCCAGGCGCAGGTGGTGGACTATCCGGGCTTTGTGCAGCTTTCCATTGATTTCGACAAGGTCAACACCTGGCTATGAGTGAACTGATTGTCGAAGGCCGCAGCATCGCGCTGGATCAGAACGGCTTTCTGGAAGATTTGACCGAGTGGTCCAAACCCGTTGCCGAGGCCCTGGCCGCGCGGGAAAGCATCGCACTGACCCCTGAGCACTGGGAGGTGCTGGAGGTGTTGCGCCAGTTCTACCAGGAGTTCCAGCTGTCGCCGGCCACGCGCCCGCTGATCAAGTACACCGCGCTGAAGCTGGGCGTGGACAAAGGCAACAGCCCGCACCTGAACCGCCTGTTCAACGGCACTCCCGCCAAACTTGCCGCCAAGCTGGCGGGCCTGCCCAAGCCGACCAATTGCATATGACCGACTACCCTGCCCTGTTGCTGGAAACCCCTGCCGAGCACCCTTTTGCCCAGTTCGTCCGCGCTTTGGGCAAGGGCAAGCGTGGCGCGCGCAACCTCACCCGCGAAGAAGCGCGCGAGGCCATGGGCCTGCTGCTGGATGAGCAGGTCGAGGACACCCAGCTGGGCGCCTTCCTGATGCTGCTGCGCCACAAAGAGGAAAGCGCCGAGGAGCTGGCCGGCTTCACCGAAGCCCTGCGCGCCCGGCTCAAGGCCCCGGCCCTGAACGTGGATATCGACTGGCCCAGCTACGCCGGCAAGAAGCGCCACCTGCCCTGGTACCTGCTGGCGGCCAAGTGCCTGGCTGGCAATGGCCTGCGCATCCTGATGCATGGCGGCGGTGCGCACACCGCCGGGCGCCTGTACACCGAGCAGTTGCTGGGCACGCTGGGCATCCCGTTGGCCCGCGGCTGGGACGCGGTGGGCACGGCGTTGGACAACCACGGCGTGGCCTTCGCGCCGCTGGTGGACTGGGCGCCGCAACTGCAGCGCATGATCGACTTGCGCAACACCCTGGGCCTGCGCTCGCCGATCCACTCACTGGCGCGCATCCTCAACCCGCTGGGGGCGCGCTGCGGCTTGCAGAGCATTTTCCACCCCGGCTACCAGGCGGTGCACCGCGATGCCAGCGGCCTGCTGGGCGACCATGCCATCGTCATCAAGGGCGATGGCGGCGAGATCGAAGTCAATCCGGACAGCCCCAGCCATCTGTACGGCACCACCGCCGGACAGAGCTGGGACGAGGAATGGCCGCAGTTGTCGGCTCAACGCCATGTGAAGCCGGCCAGCCTGGAGCCGGAACACATGCTGGCGGTGTGGCGTGGCGAGGCGCAGGACAGCTACGGCGAAGTGGCGCTGATCTCGACCATGGCGTTGGCGTTGCGCGGGCTGGGCAAAACCCGCGACGAAGCCTTTGAACAGGCCCGTCAGTACTGGGACGCACGCGACAGATCGATTTAGTCGATAGAAACTGCCGGTGTTTTGCGCTATTCATTCGAACGGTTGCCCGTAAACTGGACTCCAACGCTTATCAAGTCTTGCGAGGAGTCCAGCACATGGGCCTGTTGATCGAAGGGCGCTGGCACGACCAGTGGTACGAAAGCAGCAAAGACGGTGCCTTCCAGCGCGAAGCCGCCAAACGCCGCAACTGGGTGACCGCCGACGGCCGCCCTGGCCCCAGCGGTGAAGGCGGCTTCAAGGCCGAAGCCGGCCGCTACCACCTGTATGTGTCCCTGGCCTGCCCATGGGCACACCGCACGCTGATCGTGCGTCAGCTCAAGGGCCTGGAAAGCCTGATCGACGTGTCGGTGGTCAGCTGGCTGATGCGCGAGAACGGCTGGACCTTCGACAAGGCCACTGGCTCCACGGGCGACGCGCTCGATGGGCTGCAGTTCATGCACCAGCGCTATACCTCCGAGACCGCCGACTACACTGGCCGCGTCACAGTGCCAGTGCTGTGGGACAAGAAGCTCAACCGCATCGTCAGTAATGAATCGGCGGAGATCATCCGCATGTTCAACAGCGCCTTCAATGAGCTGACAGGCAATACGCTGGACCTGTACCCAGAAGCGTTGCGGCCGACCATTGATGCATTGAACGATGCTATTTATCCGGCGGTGAACAATGGCGTGTATCGCGCAGGTTTTGCCACCTCCCAAGGGGCGTATGAGCAGGCGTTCGACGAGGTGTTTGCCAAGCTGGACGAGCTGGAAAGTCTGTTGGGCGAGCGACGCTACCTGGCCGGTGAATACCTGACCGAGGCGGATGTGCGGCTGTTTACCACCGTCATTCGCTTTGATGCGGTGTACCACGGGCATTTCAAATGCAATCTGCGACGGATTGCCGACTACCCGAACCTGTCGAACTGGCTGCGCGAGTTGTACCAGTGGCCGGGCGTGGCGCAGACGGTGGATTTCGAGCATATCAAGCATCACTACTATGCCAGCCATGCCACCATCAACCCGACGGGGGTGGTGCCGAAGGGGCCGCTGCAGGATTTCACGGTGGCGCATGACCGCGCGCGGTTGGCGGGCTCCGGTATCTACACCCGATAACCGCCACCCTTCACGTAGCCGCTGCCGCAGGCTGCGCTGGCCCGATGCCTCACTGGAGATTTCCAGGGTTCACACAGGCCAGCGCAGCCTGGCGGCAGCGGCTACGGGGCGCGTGTCTCAGCCGAGATTTTCAGGGGCCACACAGGCCAGCGCAGCCTGGCGGCAGCGGCTACGGGGCGCGTGTCTCAGCCGAGATTTTCAGGGGCCACACAGGCCAGCGCAGCCTGGCGGCAGCGGCTACGGGTTGGATTTAGCCTAGTAACTGGCTTAACACCGCCCGCAACTTCCCGGCCTTCACCGGTTTGTTCAGCAACGGCGCGCCCAGCCGCTGCAACTGCCGGCGGCACTGGTCGCTGCGTTCTGCGGTAATCACCACCACGGGGATCCCCTGGCCGTAGTGTTCGCGCAAGCGCTTGGCCACTTCGCACCCGGTCACGCCATGGTCCAGGTGGTAGTCGGCGATGATCAGTTCCGGGGCCTGGCCGCCCAACCCCGCCAAGGCCGCGGTTTCATCGGTGGCCGTAACCACGGTGCATCCCCATTGCCCCAGCAAATCCGCCATGCTGCGCAAGATATCCGGCTCGTTATCCAGCACCAGCAAGCGCCGCCCCGGCAGCGGGTTTCCCAAACGCTGCTGCGGCACCGGGCTGGGCGCCGGCGGTCGCTCGGCCAGCGGCACCAGGATGCTGAACACCGAACCACGCCCCGGCGTTGAGCGCACCTGCACGCTGCTGTCGAGAATGTGTGCAATACGCTCGACAATCGCCAGCCCAAGCCCCACGCCTTTGCGCTCGGCAGCGCGGCCCACTTCCAGTTGGTTGAACTCCAGAAAGATCGCCTGCAACTGGTCAGCGGCAATGCCGCGCCCGGTGTCCCATACCTCGATACGCAAATGCTGGCCACGGCGGCGGGCGCCCAACAGCACCCGCCCCTGCTCGGTGTAGCGGCAAGCGTTGCTGAGCAGGTTGCGCAAAATGCGGGTTAACAGGCGCAGGTCGGTGCGCACGGCAAAGCGCCCACAGCGCAGGCTCAGCCCCAGCCCGGCCGCTTCGGCCACCGGCTGGAACTCGGAAGCCAGCGGCGCCAGCACCTCTTCCAGCCGGTAAACATCGAAGTCGGGTTTGATGGCCGCCTGGTCCAGCCGCGAGATGTCCAGCAGGTCGGTGAGCAAGTCTTCAGCGCCTTCCAAGGCCTGATGGGTGCGCTCCACCAGGCCCTGCTCGGCGCTGGGTAGATCGCGTTCGCGCAAGGTGGAGATCAACAGCCGCGCGGCGTTCAGCGGTTGCAGCAGGTCATGGCTGGCCGCCGCCAGGTACTTGTCCTTGCTGAGGTTGGCGGCCTGGGCGGCGTCGCGGGCTTCGCGCAGTTCTTCGGTGCGCTCGCTAACGCGCCGTTCCAGCTCGTCATTGAGTTGCTGCAGGCGCAGGGACAGGGCCTGGTAGCGATTGCGCTCGGTTTCCAGCTCTTGCAGCCGCGCGGCCAGTTCCGGGTAGTGGCTTTTGCGCACCGAGTGGTTGGTGAGCCCCAGCAGCCCGGCCAGGGCTTGCTGGCGCGGGTCAGAGGGCTTCGCCAAACACCACCTCGACGTCGCGCTGGCTGGAGTGGCGCGGGTTGGTGAGGATGCACGGGTCGTGCATGGCATGGTGCGACAGGAACGGAATGTCCGCCACGCGCACGCCGTGCAGGCCCAGGGTTTCGTGGAAGCCGATGGCGTGCTTGAGGGCGATCAGGTGGTCCACCAAGCGCTGACGGATCTGCGCGTGGTTCAGGCCACGGCAGTCGATGCCGCAGGTTTGGGCAATCACCTGGAAACGCTCGGGCGCGGCGCTGTAATTGAAGGCCACCACGTGCTCCACCAGCACCGCGTTGCACAGCCCGTGGGGCAGGTCGAGAAAGCCGCCCAGGCTATGGGACATGGCGTGCACCGCCCCCAGGATCGCGTTGGAAAACGCCAGGCCGGCCTGCATGCTGCCCAGCATGACCTTTTCGCGCAGGGCCAGGTCGTGGGGGTTGGCGATCATCTGCACCAGGTGGCCGTTGATCAGGCGGATGGCTTCCAGGGCATGAGGATCGGTCAGCGGCCCGTGGCCAGTGGACACGAACGCCTCGATGGCATGCACCAGCGCATCGATGCCGGTGCAGGCCGACAGGAACGGGTCCATGCTCAGGGTGGTTTCCGGGTCGATCAATGCCACGTCGGGCACCGCGCCCTTGCTGACGATGGAGATCTTCATGCGCCGTTCCTGGTTGGACAGGATCACGAACTGCGACACGTCTGCCGAAGTGCCGGCCGTGGTGGGGATCAGGATCAACGGCGGGCTGGGCACGCGAAGGGTGTCGACGCCTTCGAACTCCAGGATATGCCGGCCGTGGGCGGCGACAATGCCGATGGCCTTGGCGCAGTCCATGGGGCTGCCGCCGCCCACCGCCACGATGACGTCGCAGTGCTCGGCGCGATAGTGTTCGGCGCCGGCCATCACTTCTTCTACCCGCGGGTTGGGCGATACCTTGCTGTACAGGCAGTAATCGATCCCCTCCCCGGCCAGGCTGGCTTCCACATCCGCTACCCAGCCTGCGGCGACCACGCCGGGGTCGCTGACCAGCAGCACCTTGCGGGCGCCGAAGTTCTTCGCGTAATTGGCGACGTGATGGCGGCAGCCGGCGCCGAAGATGATTTCCGGGGAGACGAATTTGCGCAACTGACTGATCGCGGGGGTCATGGGCTGTTCTTCTGGCAGGGACAGTTCGGGTCAGGGTAAAGCATTGCCGGGGCAAAGCGCAGCCCGCCTGCGCGCGCCTCACTACTACTTTGGTACTGGTACTGTGCGCCCAAAGCAGTATTTGCAAACAGGGCCCTGGCGCCTGTAATGCGGGCATAACTAGAAAGAGCCTGCCCATCATGATCCGCTTGCTTGCCTCCCTGCTCTGCCAGGCCCTGATCGGGCTGGCCCTCGGCCTGTTCGTTGCCAACCTCGCCCACGCCGGCACCTCGACATCCGGCCCCCCCGGCAAACTCGTGCGCACCCTGTGATACCCTGCTCCAGGCCCTTTGCCCACAACAAGAACAGCCGACGCCCATGTACCGATTCCTGATTGCCGACGATCATCCGTTGTTTCGCGAAGCCATGGCGCGGGTGTTGCTTGACGCCTTCGACGGCTGCGAAGTGCTGGAAACCGCCGACCTGGACAGCACCCTGACGCTGACCCAGGCCCATGAGGACCTGGACCTGATCCTGCTGGACCTGAACATGCCCGGCATGCACGGCTTGGCCGGCCTGATCAACCTGCGCAACCAAGCGCCGACCATCCCCGTGGTGGTGGTGTCGGCCGAGCAGGACAAGCAGGTGGTGTTGCAGGCCATCACCTATGGCGCGGCCGGTTTCATCACCAAGTCCTCCCCACGCGCGCAGATGACCAGCGCCATTACTCAGGTGCTGGACGGCGACGTGTACCTGCCCGCCGACATCATTCGCAGCGGCGCCAGCCGTGTGGCCCAGCCGGGCACGCCGACGCCCGGGCTGTCAGTGGCGTTGCTGGAGGCGCTGACCCGCAAGCAATTGCAGGTGCTGGAGCGCATGACCAAGGGTGAGTCGAACAAGCAGATCGCCTGGCATCTGGAGATTGCCGAGACCACGGTGAAGGCGCATGTATCGGCAATTCTGCGCAAGTTGAACGTGCATAACCGCGTGCAGGCGATCCTGAGCGCTGGCGAAATCGATTTCGGCGCCTACCTGCGCCGCTGAGCAAATACCGCGCCGCCCTGTAGCCGCTGCCGCCAGGCTGCGCTGGCCCTACGCCCCACTGGAGATATCCAGGGTTCACACAGGCCAGCGCAGCCTGGCGGCAGCGGCTACATTCAATACGCCAGCGGGAATTCGCCGCTCTGGCTCCACGCCAGAAACTGCGCTTCATCCATCGGCCGGGCGAAGAAATACCCCTGGGCCTCGTCACAGCCATATTCACGCACCAGTTGCAGGCAGCGGAACGTCTCCACCCCCTCCGCCACCGTGCGATACCCCAGCTCGCGCGCCAGCTTGAGAATCGAGCGGGCGATTTTCTGGCAACGCGGGTTGTCCTCGATCCCGGTGACCATCGACTGATCAAGCTTGACCACGTTGGCCGGGATCTCGTGCAGGTAAGAGAAGTTGCTGTACCCCGAGCCGAAATCGTCAATCGCCACGTCCACGCCCAGCCCGCGAATCTGCTCCAGCTCGCCCAGCACACGCGGGTTGGAGCGTAGCCACTCGCCCTCGGTGATTTCCACTTCCAGCCGCTGCGGGTCGATGCCATGGGCATGGCACAGTCGGCGCAAGGTGCCACTGACGTCATGGCCGTCGAAATCCATCGGCGACAGGTTGATCGACAGCTGGCTGAGGTTCTGCTCCTGCCACTGGGCCAGTCGACTCAGTGCGTTGTTGATGACCCAGCGGGTCACCTCATGGATCATGCCGTTGCGCTCCAGCACCGGAATGAACTCGCCCGGTGACACCCGGCCCAATCGTGGATGGTCCCAGCGCAGCAGCACTTCGGCGCTGACCTGGGCGCCGTCGGCAATCGCGAAGCGCGGCTGGAAACGCAGACTCAACTGCCCGCCGGCCAAGGCTTCACCAATGTCCGCCGTCAGGTAGAACGCCCGTCGGTAGGCCGCGTCGCGCACTGCGTCATAGGGGGCCCAACGCTGGCCGGCCAGCAGTGCCTGCTCGGTGGCGTACATGGCCTTGCGCAGCACGTCGCGCAGGGCTTCGGGGTCCAGCATGAAATCCACGCTGCCGGCACGCACGGTCGGGCGGATGGGCAGGTTGTCCAGGGAAGCGGGTTGACGCAGGGTATCGACCAGGCCTTCGATGAAGCTGACGAAGTCGTCGACGCCCGGGGCGATGATGAAGGCGAAGCGCTTGACGCCAATATGGTACGGCCGTGCCATACCTTCCAGCTGTTCACTCAACCGTCGGGCAATGCAACGGATAATGCCTTCGAACGGCGCCAGGCCCATGGCCAGGGTCATGTCGTGGGCCCATTTCATGTCCAGCGCGTCGATCAGCACCAGGGTGCGCGGCTGGCCCGGGCACTGGCTGGCGAGTACGCCCAGGTCGGTGGCGAACTGTTCGCGATCCGGCAACCCGCTGATCGGGTCCAGACGCTTTGCCGCCGAAGGCTGTGCGTAAGGGTGTTGAAGCATGTGTCACTCCTGCAGGGCCGGTCAGGCAACGAACGGTCGAGCGCATAATAGCGAATTAACATCGCTAAAAACTGATCTGCGACAAAGGGCTATCGGCAGGCTTTGCCCTGACGTTAGGGAAATCAACTGGTACGATGACCGGCTTAAAGCTTTCAGCCACCCCTGAATGGATATCGCGATGCTCACCGCCTTGCTGTTTGACCTCGATGGCACCCTGACTGACACCGACAAGCTGCACCTGCTGGCCATCCAGCAGTTGCTGGCCGAAGAAGGCCGCGACTTCAGCGAAGAAGATTTCGAACAACTGTGCAGCGGCCAGGCCAACCCGGCCATGTGCCGTAACCTGTTCCCCGAGCGTTCGGTGGCCGAACACCAGCAGTTCGCCGACCGCAAAGAGGCGCGCTTCCGCGAGCTGTCACCGCAATTGGCGCCGCTGCCGGGCTTGCTGCGTTTACTGGAATTCGCCGAAGCACAGGGGATTGGCAAGGTGGTAGTGACCAACGCACCGCGCGCCAACGCCGACCATATGCTGGGGGCGTTGGCGGTGGTCGAGCGTTTCCACAGTGTGGTGGTGGCCGAGGAACTGCCGCGCGCCAAGCCCGACCCGCTGCCCTACCTCACCGGCCTCGAGCGCCTGGGCGCCCGCGCCGCCGACGCCATGGCCTTCGAAGACTCGGTACCGGGCCTGACCGCGGCGGTCAAGGCCGGCATCTTCAGCGTCGGCCTGACCACCAGCCAGAGCCGCGAAGCGCTGCTGGCAGCCGGGGCCCACCTGGTGATCGACGACTTCAACGATGAACGCCTGTGGCAGGCCATCGCCGAGTTGCAAGCCGCCCGTTGAGGGTTACGCCCCCAGCCGCGCCGTCACCTCGTTGAGCTGACGCGAGAGGTCATGCAGGCGGCGGCTGGCCACTTCGGTGCGCTGCACGTTGTCCTGGTTGGTGCTGGCGATCTGAGTAATGTCGGTCAGGTTGCGCGAGATGTCCTCGGCCACCGAGGTCTGCTCTTCCGCCGCCGTGGCGATCTGCCGGTTCATGTCGCGGATCGCTTCCACGGCCGAGGTGATCTGGCGCAGCATGTCGCCGGCCTGGGTCACCTGGGCCACGCCCTCTTCGCTGCGCGACTGGCCGCTCTGGATTGCCTTCACCGCGTCGCTGGCGCCCGCCTGCACGGCATTGATGATCTGGTTGATCTCGATGATCGACGCCGCCGTGCGCTGGGCCAGGCTGCGCACCTCGTCGGCGACCACGGCAAAGCCGCGCCCCGCTTCACCGGCCCGGGCCGCCTCGATGGCGGCGTTGAGGGCCAGCAGGTTGGTCTGCTCGGCGATGCCGCGAATCACTTCCAGCACCTTGCCGATGCGCGCGCTGTCGTTTTCCAGGTTGCCGATCACCTGCGCGGTGGTGGTGATTTCACTGCGCATGTGGGTGATGGTCTCGATGGTGGCGCGCATCACTTGCTCACCCTGGTGGGCTGAGGCATCGGCCTGGTCGGCCGCCTGGGCAGCGTCGACGGCGTGCCGGGCCACTTCCTGAGCGGTGGCCGACATCTCGTTCATCGCCGTGGCCACTTGGTCGGTGCGGTTGAACTGGTCATGGGTGCCTTGCGACATCTGCCCGGCAATGCCATGCAGGTCAGCGCTGGCGCCATCCAGGTCACCGGCGTTGCGCTTGAGGCCGGTGAAGGTCTCGGCGAGGAAGTCGCGCAGGGTATTGGCGGCCACGGCCAGGCGGCCCAGTTCGTCCTGACGACGGCTGTCGACACGCTGGTTGAACTGGCCGCGGCTGAGGTCAGCCACGTACTCGATCAGTTGCTGGATGGGCACCACCAGGTAACGGCTGACCAGCACCAGGCTCAGCAGGCCGATCAACAGGCCGGACACCACCAGCACCAGCAAGCCGCCCCACACCGTGGTGTCGGCCGAATCACGAATGGCGCCGGCCTGCTGCTCACCGGCCTTGCGGATCTGGCTGACCAGGGCACTCATCTGCTCGCTGACGGCGCGGTCCACGCCCTTCACCGCCGTGTCACCCGTGGCGGCATCGCCACCGGCCGCCACGAAGGCATCACGACCGCGCTGGTAGGCATCGCCCAGGGCACGGTGTTCGTCGCGCAAGCGCTGGATATCGGTTTTAAGCCCGGCATCAATGCCCGGCTGGGCGGCGAGGCGGCCGAGGATGTCCTGCACTTCGCGCTGGCGGTCCTGGAACTGGCCCCAGTACTGCGCAAGGTCCGTGGGCTGCTTGCCGCGCAGCAGCACGTTTTTCCATTCCTGCACCTGGATCTTGAATTGCAGGTTGGCTTCGTCGATCAGTTGCGAAGTGCGCAACGGGCCTTCGATCAGTTGGTGATAGTCCCTTACACCATTGGCCAACAAGTGAAAGCAGGACAGCGCGATCAGCAGCATGGCCAGCAGGCTGCCGCCGATCAGGGTCAGCATTTGGGCTTTCAGGGATTTTCGCACGACCATCGGGGGGTACTCATGACAGGGATAAACGCACCGCGATGTATATGGCAAATCAGTTACAGAATGATGACAACGCCACTGCGCTCGTCGGCTGATCCGCCGCTGCACCTGGGGGCTGTTATAACTGGGCATTGCGTCTCTGTTTTCCGCGACAATCAGGAGTACGCCCCATGAAAACTGCCCCTCACCCCGTGGTCTCGCGCCAGCAATGGCTGACTGCCCGCCTCGCCCACCTGGAACACGAAAAAGCCCTGACCCACGAGCGCGATCGTCTGGCGCAAGAGCGCCGCGAGCTGCCGTGGGTGCTTGTCGACAAGCGCTACACCTTCCAGGGCCCCGAAGGTGCTCTGGGCCTTGCCGAGCTGTTCGGCGAACACAGCCAGTTGATCGTTTATCACTTCATGTACGCGCCGGAATGGGACCAGGGTTGCACCGGCTGCTCACTGCTGTCCGACCACCTGGACGGCCCCAACCTGCACCTGGCGCATCACGATGTGGCGGTGGTCGCCGTGTCCCACGCGCCCCTGGCGCAACTGCAAGCCTACCGGGCGCGCATGGGCTGGCACTTCGATTGGGTGTCATCGCTGGGCAACGACTTCGACGAGGATTACCAGGTAGCCGCCAGCGCCGAGCAGAAAGTCGACGGGCAGATGATCTACAACTACGAACCCTTCGAGGCCACCAGCGAGATGCCGGGCCTGAGCGTGTTCTACAAGGACGAGCATGGCCAGGTGTTCCACACCTACTCCACCTACGCCCGCGGCCTGGACATGCTGGTGGGCGCCTACAACCTGCTGGACCTGACGCCCAAGGGGCGTAATGAGGTGCAGATCATGGATTGGGTGAAGCTGCATGACGAGTATGACGGTGCAGCCAGCAAAGGTTGCTGCCATACATGATTTTGTACAGCGGCGTCTGCATCGCGACCAAGGTCGGCTCCTACCACGATCGGCGCCGCGATGCGGACCATGCGCCCGCTGACGGCGGCAGAATCGGGCATAATGGCCGGCTACCTGCCACCGCCCTGAGGAACGGACCCTTGACCCTGCACATTCGCCCCGCCACGCCTGCCGATGCCGAACTGATCCTGGGCTTCATCACCGAGCTTGCCATCTACGAGAAAGCCGAGCACGAAGTCATCGCCAACGTCGACGACATCCGCCGCAGCCTGGAAGACCCGGAAGGCTACGCCCGTGCCCTGGTCTGCTCGCTGGACGACGAACCGGTGGGCTTTGCCCTGTACTTCCTCAGCTACTCCACCTGGCTGGGCCGCAAGGGCCTTTACCTGGAAGACCTGTACGTATCTTCCAAGCATCGTGGCGTGGGCGCCGGCAAGGCACTGCTCAAGCACCTGGCGCAGATCGCCCAGGACAGCGGTTGCGGCCGCCTGGAATGGAGCGTGCTGGACTGGAACGAACCGGCGATCAAGTTCTATGAATCCATTGGCGCGGCGGCGCAGCCGGAGTGGATTCGCTACCGCCTGGCGGGCGATTCGCTGAAGGCTTTCGCTCAGGCTGACTAAACTGGCAGGCAGTGCTTATCAGGAGAACTGCCCATGCTGCCTCGCTCGATCACGCTAGCCGTGTGCCTGTGCCTGCCGATGCTGGCCCAGGCCGCGCCCTTCACCCTCAAGACCCCGGACGGCGACGACAACGCCCTGCTGCGCCAGGCCAACGCGGCCAACACCGGGGATTGCGGCGGCGAGAATGTCTCGCCGGCGCTGAGCTGGAGCAACGTGCCCCAAGGTACGCAAAGCTTCGCGGTGGTTATTCATGACCCCGATGGCCAGAAAGGGCTGGGGGTGGATCATTGGGTGCATTACGGTCTGAAGGCAACTACCCATGACCTGGGCGCCGATGCCAGCCTGAAGGGCAAGCTCGAAGGGGTGGGCGGCACCAACAGCAAGGGCATGACCACCTACAGCGGGCCCTGCCCGCCGGTGGGAGAGAACCCGCATCATTACGTGATCCAGATTTATGCGCTGGACCTGGCGGCGGATGCGTTGCCGGCGGGGTTGACGCGTGATGATCTGCTGGGGCGGATCAAGGGGCATATTCTGGGGAATACCAGTGTGGTGCGCCGCTACGGTCGTTGACCTGTAGCCGCTGCCGCCAGGCTGCGCTGGCCAGTGTAAACCCTGTAGATTTTCAGCGGGGCACAGGGCCAGCGCAGCCTGGCGGCAGCGGCTACAGGGTTGGGCCCAACAGAAAATTCCCAGGCCCCTGCTGCCCTTCAATCACCGGCACCACCGCCTCATCCTTCAAATTGACCCCCGACAACTGCCGCCGCCACGCCTCGCGCATCAGGTACAGCAGCTTGTGCGCCGCCATCGCATAACTCATGCCCTCCAGCCGCACATTGGAAATGCAGTTGCGCGCTGCATCATTGAGGCCCGCGCGCGGCGCGTAGGTGAAGTACAACCCCAGACTGTCCGGCGAACTCAAGCCCGGGCGCTCGCCGATCAACATCACCACCATGCGCGCGCCCAGGCGCTCGCCGATCTCATCGGCCACCGCCACCCGCCCCTGCTCCACCAGGCTCACCGGTGCCTGGCGCCAGCCTTCGGCGGCAGCCAGTTCGTCGATGCGCTGCAGCATGGGTACGCTGTGGCGGTGCACGGCCAGGGATGAGAGGCCGTCGGCGATGACCACGGCCAGGTCGTAGCCATCGGGATTGAGCTGGCGGTGTTCATCCAGCAAGGCAGCCGACGGCGCATCCAGACGCCGCCCCAGGTCCGGACGCTGCAAATAGACGTGTCGGTCGCCCGCGCCGCTGTGCAGCAGCAAGGCCTGGCCATTGAGGCTGGCGGCCAGGGCCTGGCGGTCGAACGGCGTGTGCACGGCATCCCGCGCCTGGGCGTGGGCGTATTGGAAGTCCAGTTGCGCAGCCGTCGGCAGGCTAGTGCCCGCACGGCCCAGCGCAATGCGCGCCGAGGTCAGGCTGCGTAGTTGCTGCCAGGGGTCGGCCTGGGCCGGTGTGTGGCGTTCGTCCGTCATGAACACTCCTCAGTGCAACTGCGCCAGCGCCTGGCGGAACGCCGGCGGCAGGCCTTTGCCCAACTGCAACGTGCCGTCGCCCTGGGTCATGATCTGCATGCGTGCCAGCCAGTCTTCGTACTCCGGCGCCGGGCGCAGGCCCAGGGTCTTGCGCGCGTACAGCGCGTCGTGAAACGAGGTGGTCTGGTAGTTGAGCATGATGTCGTCGGAGCCGGGGATGCCCATGATGAAGTTGATGCCCGCCACACCCAGCAGGGTCAGCAGCATGTCCATGTCATCCTGGTCGGCCTCGGCATGGTTGGTGTAGCAGATGTCGCAACCCATGGGCACGCCCAGCAACTTGCCGCAGAAGTGGTCTTCCAGGCCTGCGCGAATGATCTGCTTACCGTTGTACAGGTATTCGGGGCCGATGAAGCCGACCACGGTGTTGACCAGGAACGGCTTGAAATGCCGGGCCACGGCGTAGGCACGGGTTTCGCAGGTTTGCTGGTCGACGCCGTGGTGGGCGTTGGCCGACAGCGCGCTGCCCTGCCCGGTCTCGAAGTACATCAGGTTCTGGCCCACGGTACCGCGTTTCAGGCTCAGGCCGGCCTCGTAGCCTTCGCGCAGCAGTTCCAGGCTGATGCCGAAGCTGGCGTTGGCTGCCTCGGTGCCGGCGATGGACTGGAACACCAGGTCCAAGGGCACGCCGCGTTCGATGGCGGCGATGGACGAGGTGACGTGGGTCAGCACGCAGGATTGGGTGGGAATCTCGTAACGTTGAATCACCCCGTCGAGCATCTTCAGCAGGTCGCTGATGGCGCTGAGGCTGTCGGTGGCCGGGTTGATGCCGATCATGGCGTCGCCGTTGCCGTACAGCAGCCCATCGAGCACGCTGGCGGCGATGCCGGCCGGGTCATCGGTGGGGTGGTTGGGCTGCAGGCGGGTCGACAGGCGCCCGCGCAGGCCCACGGTGTTGCGGAAGCGGGTGACCACGCGAATCTTCTGCGCCACCAGCACCAGGTCCTGCACGCGCATGATCTTCGACACCGCGGCGGCCATCTCCGGGGTCAGCCCCGGGGCCAGGGCGCGCAAGGCGGCCTCGTCGGCCGTATCGCCCAGCAGCCAATCGCGAAAGCCGCCCACGGTCAGGTGGCTGACCGGGGCAAAGGCTGCAGCGTCGTGGCTGTCGATGATCAGCCGGGTCACTTCATCGCTTTCGTAAGGGATCAGCGCCTCGTTGAGGAAGCGCTTGAGCGGCACGTCCGCCAGGGCCATCTGCGCCGCCGCACGCTCGGCATCGCTGCCGGCGGCGACTTCGGCCAGGTAGTCACCGGACCGTGCGGGGCTGGCCTTGGCCATCAACTCCTTGAGGCTGTCGAAGCGCCAGACCTGGCCACCCACGGTATGCACGAATCCACTCATGTCACGACTCCTTTCTCAAGCATTGCCGGCCAGGGCAGCACGGGAAGCACTACGGCCCAGCGAGATCTTGCAGAACACCGCGCCTGCAATCATCAGGCCGGCAAACACACAGGCGATCTGGCCGTTGAACCACACCATGGCCACCAGGCACACCAGCGCCAGCACCAGGGCAATGCCCGGTACCACAGGATACCCCGGGGCGCGGAAGCTGCGCTCAAGGTTGGGCTCGATTTTGCGCAGGCGGAACAGGCTCAGCAGGCTGATGATGTACATCACGATAGCGCCGAACACCGACATGGTGATCATCGCGGCGGTCAGGCTCATGCCCTGCAGGTTGACCAGGCCGTCGCTGAAGATGGCAGCGATGCCCACCACGCCGCCGGCCAGGATGGCGCGGTGCGGGGTTTGGAAGCGCGACAGCTTGGCCAGGCCGGCTGGCAGGAAGCCGGCACGGGCCAGGGCGAAGAACTGGCGCGAGTAGCCCATGATGATGCCGTGGAAGCTGGCCACCAGGCCGAACAGACCGATCCACACCAGCATGTGCATCCAGTTGGAGTTGTTGCCCACCACGGTTTTCATCGCCTGTGGCAGCGGGTCGTTGAGGTTGGACAGGGCCTTCCAGTCGCCCACGCCGCCGGCAAAGATCATGGTGCCGATGGCCAGTACCACCAGGGTCAGGATGCCGCTGATGTAGGCACGCGGGATGGTCTTCTTCGGGTCCTTGGCTTCTTCGGCGGCCATGGCGGCGCCTTCGATGGCCAGGAAGAACCAGATCGCAAACGGGATGGCCGCGAACACGCCGGACAGCGCGCCGAAGCTGAAGGTGTCGCTGCCGGCCCAGCCGCCCAGCACGAAGTTGCTGAAGCTGAAGCCCGGCGCTACCACGCCCATGAACACCAGCAGTTCCAGCACAGCCAGCACGGTGACGACCAGCTCGAAGGTGGCGGCGATGTTGACGCCGACAATGTTCAGGGTCATGAACACCACGTAGGCGCCCGCGGCGGCCCACTTGGGATCAAGCCCCGGGAACTGCACGTTCAGGTAGGCGCCGATGGCCATGGCGATGGCCGGTGGCGCGAACACGAACTCGATCAGCGTGGCCATGCCGGCGATCATCCCGCCGCCCACGCCGAACGCACGCAGGCTGTAGGCGAACGGGCCGCCGGCGTTGGGGATGGCGGTGGTCAGTTCGGTGAAGCTGAAGATGAAGCAGGTGTACATCACCGCCACCATCAACGTGGTGACCAGAAAGCCCAGGGTGCCGGCGGTGCCCCAGCCGTAGCTCCAGCCGAAGTACTCGCCGGAAATCACCAGGCCCACGGCGATGCCCCACAGATGCAGGGTGCCCAATGTCGGTTTGAGTTGCGTGCTGCTCATTGTGTCGTACCTTCGAGAGGATGCCTGGCAGCCAGCATATCGAAGCATTTGCTTACAAGACTTGACCGGTAAAACCGGGTTTTGTGCCCTGCGGTCAAGTTTGGGCGATGGTGCGCGAAGGCGGGGCACGGCCCGCATTGCGTGCACCATGTAGCAGCGGCCGCCAGGCCGCGTCACCAACCCCGCGATACGTCAGACACGCCGCGTGGGGGCCGGACGCAGCCTTCGGCAGCTGCTACAGGGGTGGTTACCAGACTTCCCATCTAGCTGGCCAGCTTGCGCTGATTAACGACCGGGAAGCGCTCTAGACCCGCGGGAACATGAACCCGGAACAACTCTTGCTTGAAGTTTCTTCATGATGCCCCCGCTGAAAAGGTAACCACCATGACCCCTTCCCTGTTTTCCCCCGCCGCCCACCCAGGCTCCCGGGCGAACAACCGTGGAGTGCTGTCGGCGGCGGCCAATGGCCTGGACCAGTTCATCACCCACCACGGCGGCGACCTGGACCGCGTGTTCGGCCGCGCGGGCATCGACGCCGAACAACTGCGCCACCCCACGCTCAGCCTGGCGTTGCCCAACTATTGCCAGGTGCTTGAAGAAGCCGCGCGGCAAACCGGTTGCGACAATTTCGGCCTGCGCTACGGCGAGCAATTCAAGCCCCAGGCCTTGGGTTTGCTCGGTTACGTCGGCCTGTGTTCGGCCACCCTGGAAGAGGCCCTGATCAACTTTGCCCAGGCCTTCCCCTTCCACCAGCACAGCACCCTGATCCAGCTGGTGGACCAGGGCGAGTGTTACCGTTTCGACTATCAGGTGCGCCACGGCGCCATCCTGGAAAAGCGTCAGGACGCTGAACTGACCATGGGCATGGCCATGAACCTGGTGCGCCATGTGCTGGGGCCCCAGTGGGCACCTCGCGAAGTGCTGTTTGAACATGCCCGCCCCATGGACTGGCAAGAGCACCGTGAAGTGTTCGATGCCCCGGTGCGTTTCGACCAGGCCTGCAATGGCATCCTGATTCCCAAGCGTGAACTGCAAGGCCAGCTGATGCCCGGGCATGACCCGGTGCTGCTGATGCTGGTCAAGGACGCCATCCGCCAACTGGGCGATGCCGACCAGGGGCCGGACGTGCTGGAGCAGGCGCGGCAGGTGATTCGCACGGTGCTGCATCAAGGTGAGCCGGTGCTGGAGTTGATTGCCGAACAGTTGGAGTTGAGCGATTCGGGGCTGCAGCGGCGCCTGCGCGAGTATGGCTTGAGCTTCAGCCAGTTGGTTGATCAGACCCGGCAGGCGCTGGCGCAGCAGTACTTGCGCCAGCAGAACCTGTCGATTTCGGAATTGGCGCCGTTGCTGGGCTATTCCGAGACCAGTGCCTTCTCCCGGGCCTTCAAGCGCTGGTTCGGGGTAAGCCCGCGCCAGTGGCGGCAGAATTCGGTGAATTGATCGCTCTTTCGGGCCTCATCGCGAGCAAGCTTTGCTCCCACAGCAGACAACGCACTTGAGGCGTACAACCTGTGGGAGCAAAGCTTGCTCGCGATGAGGCCATCAACCCCACCACAAATCCTGCATCAATCCGCAACCAGCCCCAACCGCTCATGCCACTGGGCAATCGACTCCTGCGGGTACCCTTCAAACTGCTGGTCGCCCTTCTTCACCTGCACCTCCACCCACGCAGCCTTCGAATCCAGCAGCAAATGCGTATGCTCCGGCGGCACCGGCAACGGCGTGTCAATGGCACTGGCGAACGGATGAATCAGCTCCGGCCACTCGGGGCTGAACAACCACAACCCACTGCCGCACTGACTGCAGAAATGCCGCTCGGCGCTGCTGACGTCCGTCTCGTTCAGGCGCGCGTGATAGATGCTGATGTGCTTGCGCCCCTTGACCTTCAACGACTCGGCATCGCCGCCCAGGTTGATGGCATAGCCGCCACCGCCCTGGGTTTTGCGGCAGATCGAGCAGTAGCAGCGCTGATAGGGGTACGGGTGCTGGCTTTCAAGGGTAAAGGTGACGGCGCGGCAATGGCAGGAGCCTTCGAGCAACATGGCGGATCTCCCCGGTGGATGGGTGTCAGGACTCTAGACCACCGGGGCACCGCCACCGTTCACACCGTGCGCAGCACCCGGCCGCTGGCGGCGACGAATGCCAGCAACAGCACCATGCCCCCCAGCGCCACCGACAGGCTGCTGGCGTGGGCGATGAAGCCGATGGCTGCCGGGCCGATCAGGATGCCGGCGTAGCCCAGCGAGGTCATGGCCGGGATGGCCACGCTCTGGGGCATGGTTTTCTGGCGGCCCACGGCGGTGAACAGCACTGGCACGATGTTGGAACAGCCCGCACCCACCAGCGCGTAGCCGATCAGCGCCAGCGGCCACGACGGCGCCAGAATCGACAGGGCCAGGCCAGCGGCTGCCACCGCGCCCCCGATGATCACCACCCGCGCACCGCCCAGTCGGGTGACGATGATATCGCCGGTCAGGCGGCCCAGGGTCATGGTGGTGGCGAAGGCCGCATAGCCCAGGCCGGCGTAGCGTGGGTCCATGCCGTGGTCAGCCACCAGGAACACCGCGCTCCAGTCCAGCACCGCGCCTTCGGCCTGGAACACGATAAAGCACAGTACGCCCAAAAACAGCACGATGCCCCGTGGCCGCGCCAGTAACGGGCCGGGCTCGCCATTGCCGTGAGTCAACAGGTGCGGACCGGCGGCCCACAGCGACACCACCGTCAGCGCCACCACGCACAACACCGCCGGCAAGGCGCCCAGGCCAAGGCTGAGCAGGCCGGTCATGCCTGCCGCCCCGGCGATGCCGCCGACGCTGAACAGGCCATGGAAGCCCGACATCATCGCCCGGCCGCTGGCGCGTTCCACCAGCACGGCCTGGATGTTCATCGCGCAGTCCACGGCGCCGATACCGGCGCCGAAGCAGAAAATCGCGGCCATCAGCAGCCAGGGATTGGCCACCGTGGCCAGCAATGGCATCACCAGGCACACCACGGCGCCGCCGGTCAGGATCACCCGGCGGCAGCCCACGCGGGCGGTCAGGTAGCCGGCCACGGGCATGGTCAGGATCGAACCCAGGCCCAGGCATAGCAGCAGCAAGCCGAGCATACCGTCGTCCAGACCGGCGCGGATTTTCGCCAAAGGCACCAACGGGGCCCAGGCTGACATGGTGAAACCGGCGATGAAGAAGGCGACGCGGGTGGAGAAGAACGCCTGCTTGTCAGGCTCCGCCTGAAGTGCGGTAGTGCTGGAAGACATTGGAGATGGCCTTATCTCGCGGGGACAGTAGGTGCCCTTTACCTTGGTGGCCGTCCCGGAAAAATGCAAGCCCTGCGGCCGCGTTGCCTGTGACGCCGCCTTCGGCAGCTGCTACAGGGGCCTGCGTAGCAGCAACTGTCTTGAAACCGCGTCGTCTGCATCGCGACCAAGGTCGGCTCCTACGCCGTCCGTGGTAGGAGCCGGCCTTGGCCGCGATGAAGACGACGCGGTCGCATGGCAGGCGAACTTGCGCGGCTTTTATTGATCAGTTCCTAAGACCCCTGTCGGCAAGCAAGGAGAAACCGGGTGCTATCCATGAAGGCCAAGTCAATTCTGCTATGGGTTCTGGGCCTTGTGCTCAGTGTCAATCTGGGGCTCGCCACGGCGGCCACCGCACCGGCCGCGGCACCCGCGCCGGCGAAACCGGAGGTGCTGGTGCAGGGTGGCCTGCTCAGCACCCTGTCCTCGGGCATTGATGATGTGCAGGACAGCCTGGACCTGGACGGCCACCTGGTGGACAACTGGCGCCTGCGCGCCGACCGCGCCGCCGATGAGGTGGGCGACCTGGTCAGTCAGCATTCGGCCCGCTCGGCCGCAAGCCTTGTCGGCGACTTCGCCCTGCTGACCCTGTGCTGGGTGGGCATTTTCGGGGTGCTGAGCGTGCTGGGCCGGCTGATTGCCCGACGCGCCGCGCGCCAGCGCTTCATCCACCAGCGCCCTCGGGTGCAAGGGCTGCTGGAATACCTGCTGCCCTACACCGTACCGGCGCTGATCAGCCTGCCGCTGACCCTCACCATCAGCCACAACCTGGACGGCTCGGTGGCCCGCGCCCTGGCCCTGTGCCTGGCCTACGCCACCAGCAGCGGCCTGGTGTCCAGCTCGGTGATCCTGTGCCTGATCGTGCTGTTCGACGCCGGCCACCGACGCACCGCGGTGCGCATCCTGCGTCGACGCGGGCCACGGCGGCTGTTCGTGATCGGCTTCCTGGCGGCGTTGGGCGATGCCCTCAACAGCCCGCAGATCGCCCGCCAGCTGGGCGGCAACATCACCTCGACCCTGGCGGTGGTGTGCGGCCTGCTGGCCACCCTGGCCTTCGCCGTGCTGGTGATCCGCATGCGCCGCCCGGTGGCGCACCTGATCCGCGACCGCTCGCTCAAGCAGCGCCTGGAGCACCGCGCCGTGCAAGAATCGCTGCGGATTTTCTCCGGGCTTTGGTACCTGCCTATCCTGCTGATGATCCTGGTGTCCATGGTGCACCTGATCGGCGCGGGGGCCGAAAGCCAGCGCGCCCTGCAAAGCGCCCTGCTGACCACCCTGCTGCTGGTGGGCACGGTGTTCCTCAGCACCTTGCTGCAGCACCTGTTCCGCCCCGCCGAGGACGCGCCGCGCCAACGCCTGCGGCCCTATGTGGAATTGCTGCGCAACCTGGCCCACGCCCTGTCGCGCATCGTCATGGCGGTGGCGTTCATCGAGTTGCTGGGGCGCATCTGGGGCGTATCGATCCTCACCTTCGCCGCGCAAAACAGCGTGGGTCGGGCCATCAGTGACTCACTGAGCAGCATCGGCCTGATCCTGTTGGTGACCTGGTTGCTGTGGGTGGTGATCGACACCGCCATCCAGGAAGCCCTGAAACCGGCGGTAGGCAAGCGCGCCAGCCGTGAGCCCAGCACCCGGGTCAAGACCATCCTGCCCATGCTGCGCAACGCCACCAAGATCGTCCTGGTGGTGATCTGCGCCATCACCACCATGGCCAACCTGGGCATCAACGTTGCGCCGCTGCTGGCCGGTGCCGGGGTGGTGGGCCTGGCCATCGGGTTCGGCTCTCAGCAACTGGTGCAGGACGTGATCACCGGCCTGTTCATCCTGATCGAAGACACCATCGCCATCGGCGACTGGGTGGTGCTGGACTCCGGCCACGCCGGCACCGTGGAAAGCCTGACCATCCGCACCCTGCGCCTGCGCGATGGCAAGGGCTTCGTGCACTCGGTGCCGTTCGGGCAGATCAAGGCGGTCACCAACCAGTCACGGCAGTTTGCCTATGCGTTTTTCTCGGTGCAGGTGAGCTATGACAGCGACATCGACACCGCGCTGGAGCTGATCCGCGAAGCCGGGCGTTCAATCAGCGAGGACATTGTGCTCAAGCACAACCTGCAGGGGCCGTTGCAGGTGTTTGGGGTGGACAGCATGAACCTCAACGGGATATCGCTGACCGCGCAGTTCCGCACCATTTCCGGCGGGCAGTATGGGGTGAACCGGGCGTTCAACGAGCGGTTGAAGAAGCTGGTGGATCAGAGTGGTAACGTAAGGTTTGCGCAGTATGTGCAGCCGTTGGTGGCGGCCTCCTGATACGGCGTCGTCTGCATCGCGCCCAAGGGCGGCTCCTACACAGCTCGGCGTAGGAGCCGCCCTTGGGCGCGATGCAGGCGACGCGGTATCAACCCTGATCCCCGGCAAACACACTCACCGCCTCGACCGCACGGCTGGCCCCATCGCAAATCTGCACAATCACCTCCCCCGCCTGATCCGCCAACTCCACGCTGCGCCCAGCCTGATGCCGGGTGGCATCCATGCTGGCAATCGCCGAGCGCGTCTCCTGCTGGATACGCTCGATCATCGCCGAAATCTCGGCCGTGGAGCCGCTGGTGCGCCCCGCCAGTTGCCGCACTTCATCGGCCACCACGGCAAAACCGCGCCCCATGTCCCCGGCCCGCGCCGCTTCGATGGCGGCGTTCAAGGCCAGCAAATTGGTCTGGTCGGCAATGCCGCGAATGGTGTTGACGATGGTGCTGATCTGCTCGGAGCGCTCGCCCAGGTGCCCGAGGATCTGCGAGGAATGGTCGATGTTGCTGGCGATCTCGCGCATCTGCCCGGCCGCCTGGTGAATCACCTCGGTGCCCTGCTCTGCCACGCGCCGGGTGTCGCGGGAAATGTGGTAGGCGCGGGCGGCGCTCTGGCCGTCTTCGGTCTGCTTGAGGATACGCGCGGTGATGTCAGAGGCAAACTTGACCACCTTGCCGAGTTTGCCGTTGGCATCGTACACCGGGTTGTAGGTGGCCTCCAGCCACAGCACCTGGCCGCGCTTGCCCACGCGCTCGAACTGGCCGCTGAAGAACTCGCCCTGGTTCAGGCGCCGCCAAAAGTCGTGATAGGCCTTGTCATTGGCCTGGCCGGGCGGGCAGAACAGGGAGTGGTGCTTGCCTTTGATCTCGGCCAGGGTGTAGCCGGTCAGGCGCAGGAAATTGTCGTTGGCGCTGAGGATGCGGCCATCGGGCTCGAACTCGATCACCGCCATGGCACGGTCGATGGCATGCAGCTTGCCCTGGGACTCGTTCTCGCACTGCACCCGCGCCGTCACGTCGGTGGCGTACTTGACCACCTTCACCACCCGCCCCTCGGTGTCGCGCACGGCGTTATAACTGGCCTCCAGCCAAATCATCCGCCCGTGGGCATCGACCCGCTGGAAGGTTTCGGCGATGAACTCACCGGCCTTGAGGCGCGACCACAGCTGCCGGTATTCGGCGCTGCGCACATACTCGGGGCTGCAGAACAGGCGGTGGTGCTGGCCCAGCACCTGATCGGCGCGGTAACCCAGGGTCTTGAGGAAGTTGTCGTTGGCGCGCAGCACCACGCCTTCCAGGTCAAATTCCACTACCGCCATGGAGCGCTCGATGGCGGCCAGCAGGCTGTCCTGTTGAGCCAGACGGTGTTCCAGGTCGGCATTGGCCTGCCGCAGGTTTGAGTTGAAGAACATGGTCAGCATCTCGTGTGCGCAAGGTTGAGGATAATGCTCGACCTTGAGCAGACAGACGTACATGTCGAGCGCTGGCCCCTGGGGCCACTGCAGCGTCGTGTCATTGATGTATTGTTATTCGTCAGGATGGCAAGTGATATCAAAGTGCCAACACCCTGGGCTGATCCTAGCCAAGACTGCCGCAAAGCTCAATATCCCCACAAAAATAAATGGTACGCCCGTCCCGTACCCGCTGCCGCCAGGTTGCGGCATGAAAAACCGCCCCGTGCCATGGGCAGGGGGCGGTTGGGTGCGGCGGACGGCGATCAGTGCATGAACAGCGCGATCAGGATAATGACCGGAATCGGCACACCGAGGAAAAACAGCAGTAATGAGCGCATGGTGATTCTCCTGAATTAACGGATGGGGGCCGTGGCGGTGTAAGGCACCGGCTGGACGATGATCACGGCGTCACGACGACGGCCACCGTAGGTCGCAGCCAGGCTGGCGAAGAAGGCACCGATGAGCAGCGTGATGAACATCCACAGCGAGGCGTAGGCCGCGGCCTTGCTGGCAGCGTCGGCAGCTTTCTGCGCAGCGACCTTGGCGTCTTCAACGGCTTGGCGAGCCTGACCGTAGACCTGATCGACGCGCTGCTGGGCTTGCTCGGGGGTCAGGTTGGTACGCTGAGCGACCAGTTGGGCCAGGTAGGCACGGTCTTCGGCGCTCAATTGGCCACCGTTGCCGATGGTACGGGCGAACACGCGGGTTACCTGGGCATGCGCAGCGTCATCGGTGACGGCAACAGGACGGTCGTCACGGAACAGGGTGTCGACGAAATAGCCAAAGTAATCGTTGTTGCCTGAGGCCTGGGCACCGGCCGACGCGCTGGCGGCGGTCACGGCACCGGAGGCCACGCTGGCACCGGCTTGAACGCCGCCACTGACCACGCTGCTGACCGAACCGACGACCAATGTGGCCGTTACCAGGGTGGCAACTGCCCATGCCAGGAAGCCATGGGCGGTATCACGAAAGTACACTTCATCGGTATGCACGGTGGCCCATTTGACCCGCAAGCGCCCGGCCAGATAGCCGCCCATGCCGGAAGCAATGATCTGCGTCAGCGCCAACCACACGATGGCGCCTACGCCCAGCGCCTTGGCGCTGGCGCCCTCCCCGGCCCACGGTGACACGGCGGAAAAGCCCAGGCCGAAGCCCAGCACGACCAGAATCAGCGATAACGCGGCGGCGGCGGCGGCCCCGGCGAATATCGCTGCCCATGAAACGCCCGAGTGGTTTGACCCCTCGGCGGCAGTAGCAAGTTCAGCGTTGGTGTTCATTATTGTGGTGCTCCTGGCAAACAGTCAGTAAGTCATGCACTAGGAGTAGTGCACCTGGCATGCCAGCGGCGACGGAAATTTGTTGTCTTTTAATTCAAGCACTTACTAACGGGGACTAAGAAAGCGTCATGCAAACTGCATGATCGGCCTTGCAGGCGGCAGGCGTAATGCATCACTCACGGCTTCATGATGCCCGCGCCGGGGCTGTGCTTAGATGGGGTTTGAGCCCTTTAGCTGCTGGAGCCCCCATGTCTTCCTCCCTCAAAGACCACCTGCGATTCCATCGCGAGCACGCCCACCTCAACACCACGTTCGGCAATGACACCTTCGCGCTGAAGGCCGAAGCGTTCGCGCGCTTCTTCGGCACGCCGACGTTTCTGGGGGCTCAGACATTGGTGGTGGCGTTGTGGGTGTTGGCCAACGTCACGGGGCTGACCACGTTCGACGTGTACCCGTTCATCCTGCTGAACCTGGCGTTCAGTTTGCAGTCGGCGTATGCGGCGCCGTTGATTCTGCTGGCGCAGACCCGCCAGGCGGCGCGCGACAAGGCGCAGTCGGAGGCGGATGCGCTGCATCGAGAGGATTTGGCCAAGGCCAATGTCGAGCGTCAGGAACGGGCGGAGAAGAACACGGCGCTGCTGTTGCAGCTGATGGACCAGAACACCCAGCTGACCGAGACCACCCGCCAATTGACCGAGCGGGTGGAAATGCTGACCCAGCAGATCCACGCCAAGCTGGTGTAGCGTGCGCCTGTAGCCGCTGCCGCAGGCTGCGCTGGCCAGTGTGAACCCTGGAGATCTTCAGCGCGGCATGGGGCCAGCGCAGCCTGGCGGCAGCGGCTACAGGGGTCAGTCCTTCAGGGCTTTGCCCAGGGTCTCGATGTTGGCGCGGTAGAAGCCCAGGTAGGTGCTGGCCGGGCCCGTGGCGGTCAAGGCATCGGAATACAAGGTGCCGCCAATGCGTGCCCCACTCTCCTCGGCAATCTGCTTGAGCAACCGCGCATCCTCGATGTTCTCGATAAACACCGCCTTGATGTGATCGGCGCGAATCTGCCGAATCAGGGTCGCCACTTCACCGGCCGATGGTTCGCGCTCGGTGTTCAACCCCTGCGGCGCCAGGAACTGGATGCCGTAGGCCTGGCCCAGGTAACCAAAGGCATCATGGGAGGTGACGATGCGGCGGTTGCCCTCGGGCAGGCTGTCGAAGGTCTGCTTGGCCACGGCCAGCAAGGCGCGGATCTGCGCCACGTACAGGTCATGGTTGCGCTGGTATTGGGCGGCATGGGCCGGGTCGACCTGGGTCAGGCCGCGCAGGATATTGCCGGCGTACACCTCGGCGTTGGCCAGGCTGTTCCAGGCGTGCGGGTCGGGCACGGTCTGGCCTTCTTCGTCCAGGGTACGCGGCAGCACGCCCTGGCTGGCCTTGATGACCTTGGCGGTGGTTTCGCTGCTGGTCACCAGGCGGTCCAGCCACGGCTCGAACGACAGGCCGTTCTCGATGATCAGGTCGGCCTGCTGCACATGGCGGGCGTCATCGGGCGAGGTTTCGTAGACGTGGGCGTCCTGGTCGGGGCCCACCACGTTCTCGACCTGGATGTAATCGCCGCCGATCTGCCGGGTCATGTCGGCCAGGATGCTGAAACTGGTCACCACCCGGACTTTGTCGGCGGCCTGGGCGAACACGGGCAGCAGGATGGACAACAGGACAATCAACGCACGCATGGTCTGACTCACTGAGGAATGGGCGAACCGTCACGGCGCAGCACGCCATGCACCGGGCCGAACAGCACGGACAACAGGTAGCCGGCACCGGCCACCACGACAATCGCCGGGCCACTGGGCAGCGACAGGTAATAAGAGACCAGCAGGCCCAGCCACACCGACACCGAGCCGATCAGCGCGGCGCACAGCAGCAGCACCGGCAGGCGGCGGCTCCAGAAGCGCGCGGCAGTGGCCGGCAGCATCATCAGGCCGACCATCATCAACGCGCCGATGGCCTGGAAGCCCACCACCAGGTTCAGTACCACCAGGCCCAGGAACAGGCCGTGGGCCAGCGGGCCGAAACGGCTGACGCTGCGCAAAAACAAGGGGTCGAGGCTGTCGAGCACCAGCGCCTTGTAGATCAGCGCCAGCACGGCCAGGCTGCCGATGGCCACCCAGACCATGGCGTCCAGGGTGGTTTTGTCCACCGCCAGCGCCGAGCCGAACAGCAGGCCCAGCAGGTCCAGGCGCTTGCCGGCCAGGCCCAGGATCAACACCCCCGAGGCCAGGGAAATCGGGTAGATGGCCGCAAGGCTGGCGTCTTCACGCAGGCCGGTGTTGCGGCTGATCCACGCCGCCAGGCCGGCCACGGCGAGCCCCGCCGTGAGGCCGCCCAGGGTCAGGGCCGGCAGCGACAGGCCGGCGATCCAGAAACCGGTGGCGGCGCCCGGCAGAATGCCGTGGGCGATGGCGTCGCCGATCAGGCTCATGCGTCGCAGTACCAGGAACACGCCCAGGGGCGCGGCGCTGGCCGCCAGCAGCAGGCCGCCGAACAGGGCACGGCGCATAAAGGCGAATTCAACGAAGGGTTGCCACAGGTGCGCGAGCATCAGGCCACCTTGCGCAGGCTGGCGCCGGCGATCAGGTGGGTGCTCTGGTCCAGGCGGCAGCCTTCGGGGGCGATCAGCAGGCATTGGTCGATGCGCTCACGCACCGCCGCCAGGTCATGACACACCAGCACCAGCGTGCGGCCCTGGTGGTGCCATTGCAGCATCTGCTGCCACAGCAAGGTCTGGCTGGCCTCGTCAAGGCTGGCATCGGGTTCGTCCAGCAACAGCAACGGCGCCTCGGTCAAACTCAAACGCGCCAGCAGTGCCCGCTGCAGTTCGCCGCCCGACAGCGCTTGCAGGTGGCGGCTTTCCAGGCCGTCCAGGCGCCAGTCATCCAGGGCCCGGCCCAGGCGCACACGGCGCTCGACGCGGGACAGGCGGCTGCCCCAGAAACCACCACTGACCAATTCGCCCAGGCTGATCGGGAACTGGCGGTCGATGGCCTGTTGCTGCACCAGGTAGCCGATGCCACCGGTGCGTGCTTCTACCTTCAGGCTACCTGCCAAGGGCCGCTGCAAGCCGGCGATGCACTTGAGCAGGCTGCTTTTGCCGCAGCCATTGCCACCGATCACGGCGGTCAGGCTGCCGGTGGGCAGGTGCACGTCCAACGGCGGGGTCAGCGGGCGCGCGGCCGGGCCCCATTGCAGGTGTTGGCAGGTGATCAAGGGCGGCCCCCTGTGACAAACGGGGAAAAGGTGACGGGCAATGGCATGGTCTGGGACAGTGTCGGCGGGCAATGCTGGTTATGATATAACATCTTTCGCCCTCCCAGATGAAAAATCTGTCATCCCTCCGACGGTTCGTATTGCCGTGCGTTTCCCGTTATCCTGAGCGCCGTTCGCGCGCTGCGCCTGCACCTGCTGTATGCAACCTCGCCTGCCCATTACAAGGAACACACAATGTCCAAGATCATCCTGGTACTCAATGGCCCCAACCTGAACATGCTCGGCCTGCGCGAGCCGACCGTGTACGGCCACGAGACCCTGGCCGACGTCGAAGCCATGGCCACCCGCCGCGGTGAAGAGCACGGCTTTGCCGTGGAATGCAAACAGACCAACCACGAAGGCGTGATGATCGACTGGATTCATCAGGCCCGTGGTCGCGTCGCCGGCATCGTCATCAACCCTGGCGCCTGGACCCACACCTCGGTGGCCATCCATGACGCGCTGATCGCCTGTGAAGTGCCGGTGCTGGAAGTGCACATCTCCAACGTGCACAAGCGCGAATCGTTCCGCCACCACTCGTACGTGTCGCTGGTGGCCGTGGGCGTGATCGCAGGCTTCGGTACCCAGGGCTACACCCTGGCCATCGACCGCTTCGCGCAGTTGCTCAAGTAACCCTGACGCAACACCGTAGCCGCTGCCGAAGGCTGCGCCGGCCCTGTGCCACGCCGGAGATTTTCAGGATTCTCACCGGCCAGCGCAGCCTGGCGGCAGCGGCTACGGTATTGCTGTGGCTTCATCAGGTGCAGCCGCCATGGCTGCGCCGCTCTGGAAACCGCTCACGGCCGCAGCTGTTCTCGTTATTTATCCACGCCTTGGGCCGCTGCGCCCAACATCCCTGACGCACTGTCGGGATCACGTCTATGCTGTGCAAGGGCACCCCGAAACCGGCGGCCTTCAGCCCGCGCAAGCCATTGGAATTCATGACAATAACAGGGAGTACGCGATGACCGCATCGGTGTTTGGCACCCGCAATCCGACGTTCGGCACTTTGGATCAGCAGGTCATCGGTGAGGTACGCAACCATATAGGTCACCTCACCCTCAATCGCCCGAACGATCTCAACGCGCTCAACCTGGACATGGTCCGCACCCTGCGCGCCTACCTCGACGCCTACGCCAGCGACCCGCACATCCACGCCGTGATGCTGCGCGGCAGCGGCCGTGGCTTCTGCGCCGGCGGCGATATCCGCTGGCTGTACGACACCTACATCGACGGCACCCAGTGCCACGAAACCTTCTTCACCGAGGAATACGCCCTGGACCTGTGCCTGCACTACTACCGCAAGCCGGTGGTGGTGCTGATGGACGGCTACACCCTGGGCGGCGGCATGGGCCTGGCCCAGGGCGCCGACCTGCGCATCGTCACCGAGCGCAGCCGCATCGGCATGCCCGAAGTTGCCATCGGCTATTTCCCGGACGTGGGCGGCAGCTACTTCCTGCCGCGCATCCCAGGCGAGCTGGGCATTTACCTGGGTGTCACCGGCAGCCAGATCCAGGCTGCCGACGCCCTGTACTGCGGCTTGGCCGACTGGTACGTGGACAGCGCCAAGCTGGCCACCCTGGACGAACGCCTGGACAAAATCAGCTGGAGCGACAACCCGCTCAAGGACCTGCAGGGCACCTTGGCCAAACTGGGTGTGCAGACCCTACCCGATGCCCCGCTGGACCGCCTGCGCCCAGCCATCGACCACTTCTTCGCCCTGCCCGACATCGCCAGCATGGTCGAGCAGTTGCACCAGGTCACGGTTGCCGACAGCCACCTGTGGGCCGACGCCACGGCGCAACTGATGAAACAGCGCTCGCCGCTGGCCATGTCCGTTACCCTGGAGATGCTGCGCCGCGGCCGCCACATGAGCCTTGAGGATTGTTTTGCCATGGAGATGCACCTGGACCGCCAATGGTTTGCCCACGGTGATCTGCTGGAAGGCGTGCGGGCGCTGCTGATCGACAAGGATCAGCAGCCGCGCTGGCGGCCCGCGCACCTTGGGCTGTTGGAGCGTAAGCAGATCGAGCAGTTTTTCGAAGGGATCTGACCGATTTCAAGATCGCATCGGCGTCTTTGTAGCAGCTGCCGAAGGCTGCGTCGCAGGCGGCGCGGTGTGTCAGCCACTGCGCGGCGTCCGTGACGCAGCCTTCGGCAGCTGCTACAGGGGCGACTTCCGTACAGCTTGCCACTGAGTTGACAGTTTTCGACCGCAGGCTTACGTTAACGTAAAGGTAAGCACAAAACCCACAAGAACAATCAACGACAAAGGCCACCCATGCGCTATCCGACCCTGAATTTCGCCCTGGGCGAAACCATCGACATGCTGCGTGACCAGGTGCAGGCGTTCGCCGCCGACAAGATCGCCCCTCGCGCTGCGCAAATCGACCGCGACAACCTGTTCCCCGCCGACCTGTGGCGCCAGTTGGGCGACATGGGCCTGCTGGGCATCACGGTACCGGAGGAGTACGGCGGCGCCGGCCTGGGCTACCTGGCCCACGTGGTGGCCATGGAAGAAATCAGCCGCGCCTCGGCCTCGGTGGCCCTGTCCTACGGCGCGCATTCCAACCTGTGCGTCAACCAGATCAACCGCAACGGCAGCCATGAACAGAAGCTCAAGTACCTGCCCAGGCTGATCAGCGGCGAGCACGTCGGCGCCCTGGCCATGAGCGAGCCCAACGCCGGCTCTGACGTGGTGTCAATGAAACTGCGCGCCGACAAGCGCGGCGATCACTACGTGCTCAATGGCAGCAAGACCTGGATCACCAACGGCCCCGACGCCAACACCTACGTGATCTACGCCAAGACCGACCTGGACAAGGGTGCCCACGGCATTACCGCCTTCATCGTGGAACGCGACTGGGCCGGTTTCACCCGCAGCCCGAAATTCGACAAGCTGGGCATGCGCGGCTCCAACACCTGCGAGTTGTTTTTCGACGACGTGCAGGTGCCAGAGGAAAACATCCTCGGCGTGCTCAACGGCGGCGTGAAGGTGCTGATGAGCGGCCTGGATTACGAGCGCGTGGTGCTGTCCGGCGGCCCCACCGGCATCATGCAAGCCTGCATGGACCTGGTGGTGCCCTACATCCATGACCGCAAGCAGTTCGGCCAGAGCATCGGCGAGTTCCAGCTGATCCAGGGCAAGGTCGCCGACATGTACACCCAGCTCAACGCCAGCCGCGCCTACCTGTATGCCGTGGCCCAGGCCTGCGAGCGCGGCGAAACCACGCGCAAGGACGCTGCCGGGGTGATCCTGTACAGCGCCGAGCGCGCCACGCAGATGGCCCTGGAGGCCATTCAGATATTAGGCGGCAACGGCTACATCAACGAATTCCCCGCCGGCCGCCTGCTGCGCGACGCCAAGCTCTACGAGATCGGTGCCGGCACCAGCGAAATCCGGCGCATGCTGATTGGCCGTGAACTGTTCAACGAAACCCGCTGACGGAGCGCGCCCCATGGCTATTCTGCACACCCGGCTATCGCCTCGCGCCGCCGACTTCATCGCCAACCAGGCGGCCATGCTCGAACAGGTCCAGGCCCTGCGCAGCCTGCTGACCCAGGTCCACGAAGGCGGCGGCGCCAAGGCCCAGGCGCGCCACACCGCGCGCGGCAAGCTGCTGCCGCGCGAGCGCATCAATCGCCTGCTCGACAGCGGCTCGCCCTTCCTGGAAATCGGCCAACTGGCCGCTCACCAGGTGTACGACGAAGCCGTGCCGGCTGCGGGCGTGATCGCCGGCATCGGTCGCATCGAAGGCGTGGAATGCATGATCATCGCCAACGACGCCACGGTCAAAGGCGGCAGCTACTACCCGCTGACGGTGAAAAAACACCTGCGCGCCCAGGCCATCGCCCAGGAAAACCGCCTGCCGTGCGTGTACCTGGTGGACTCGGGCGGTGCCAACCTGCCGCGTCAGGACGAGGTGTTCCCGGACCGCGAACACTTCGGCCGCATCTTTTTCAACCAGGCCACCATGAGCGCCCAAGGCATTCCACAGATCGCCGTGGTGATGGGTTCGTGCACCGCAGGCGGCGCCTACGTGCCGGCCATGTCGGACGAAACCATCATGGTCCGCGAACAGGCGACCATCTTTCTTGCCGGCCCGCCGCTGGTCAAGGCTGCCACCGGCGAGGTGGTGACTGCCGAGGCACTGGGCGGTGCCGACGTGCACTGCAAAGTCTCGGGGGTGGCCGACCACTTTGCCAACGACGATGAACACGCGCTGGCCATCGCCCGCCGCTGCGTGGCCAACCTCAACTGGCGCAAGCAGGGCCAGTTGCAGTGCCAGACGCCGAGCGCCCCGCTGTACCCGGCCGATGAGCTGTACGGGGTGATTCCGGCGGACGCCAAGCAGCCATTCGATGTGCGCGAAGTGATGGCCCGCCTGGTCGATGGCTCGGTGTTCGATGAATTCAAGGCGCTGTTCGGCACCACGCTGGTGTGCGGTTTTGCTCACCTGCACGGCATGCCGATCGCGATTCTGGCCAACAACGGCATTCTCTTCGCAGAAGCGGCGCAGAAAGGCGCGCACTTCATTGAGCTGGCCTGCCAGCGCGGCATTCCCTTGCTGTTCCTGCAGAACATCACCGGCTTCATGGTGGGCCAGAAATACGAAGCCGGCGGTATCGCCAAGCACGGTGCCAAGCTGGTGACGGCCGTGGCCTGCGCCAAGGTGCCCAAGTTCACGGTGATCATCGGCGGCAGCTTCGGCGCCGGCAACTACGGCATGTGCGGCCGCGCCTACGACCCGCGCCTGCTGTGGATGTGGCCCAACGCACGCATCGGCGTGATGGGCGCCGAACAGGCTGCAGGCGTGCTGGTGCAGGTCAAGCGTGAGCAGAGCGAACGCGCCGGTGGCCGCTTCAGCGCCGAGGAGGAAGCGGCGCTCAAGCAGCCCATCCTCGAACAGTACGAGCGCCAGGCCCACCCCTTCTATTCCAGCGCCCGGCTGTGGGACGACGGCGTCATCGACCCGGCCCAGACCCGCGACATCCTCGCCCTGGCCCTGTCGGCCGCGCTGAACGCGCCCATCGAAGCCAGCCGTTTCGGCATTTTCCGGATGTGATCATGAACGATTTCAGCACCCTCGAACTGCAGCACGACCCGCGCGGCTTCGCCACCCTGTGGCTGGCGCGCCCGGAGAAAAACAACGCCTTCAACGCGCAGATGATTCGCGAGCTGATCGTGGCTCTGGATGCGGTGGCCAGCGACGGCACCCTGCGGTTTCTGCTGATCCGCGCGCGCGGCAAGCACTTCTGTGCCGGCGCCGACCTTGCCTGGATGCAACAGGCGGCGCAGCTGGATTTCAACACCAACCTGGACGATGCCCGTGAGCTGGCCGAGCTGATGTACAGCCTGGGCAAGCTCAAGCTGCCGACGCTGGCGGTGGTCCAGGGGGCGGCCTTTGGCGGCGGCCTGGGGTTGATCAGTTGCTGCGACCTGGCCATCGGCGCTGAGGATACGCAGTTCTGCCTGTCGGAAGTGCGCATCGGCCTGACCCCTGCGGTGATCAGCCCGTTCGTGGTCAAGGCCATCGGCGAGCGTGCCACCCGTCAATACGCTTTGAGCGCCGAGCGCTTCGACGGCCGGCGCGCCCGCGAACTGGGGCTGCTGGCCGAGACTTTTGCTGCCCAGGATCTGGAGCAGCGTGTGGCGCATTGGATCGACACCCTGCTGCTCAACAGTCCGCAGGCGATGCGTGCCTGCAAGGAACTGCTGCGCGAGGTCGCACACGGTGAAACCACCGCTGCCGTGCGCCGCTATTGCGAGAACGCCATCGCTCGCATCCGCGTCAGTGGCGAAGGCCAGGAGGGCCTGCGCGCCTTCCTGGAAAAACGCCCGCCCGCCTGGCAAGCACAGGAGCCGCGCCCATGAGCATCCGTTCAATCGACACCCTGCTGGTGGCCAACCGCGGCGAAATCGCCTGCCGGGTGATGCGCACCGCCAAGGCCATGGGCCTGACCACCGTGGCCGTGCACAGCACCATTGACCGCGACGCCCGCCACAGCCGCGAGGCCGACCGGCGCGTGGACCTGGGGGGTAGCAAGGCCAGTGAGAGCTATCTGGATATCGACAAGATCGTTGCAGCGGCGCTGGGCAGCGGTGCCCAGGCGATCCATCCCGGCTATGGCTTCCTGTCCGAGAATGCGGCGTTTGCGCGCGCCATCGAGAACGCCGGGTTGATCTTTCTCGGCCCTCCGGCCAGCGCCATCGACGCCATGGGCAGCAAGTCTGCCGCCAAGGCGCTGATGGAAACCGCTGGCGTGCCGCTGGTGCCCGGCTACCACGGGCAGGCTCAGGACCTGGAGACGTTCCGCGCCGCCGCCCAGCGCATTGGCTACCCGGTGCTGCTCAAGGCCACGGCTGGGGGCGGCGGCAAGGGCATGAAAGTGGTGGAGCGCGAGGCCGAACTGGCCGACGCCCTGGCTTCGGCGCAACGTGAGGCGCAATCGTCCTTTGGCGATGCGCGCATGCTGGTGGAGAAGTACGTGCTGCAACCTCGGCACGTGGAAATCCAGGTGTTTGCCGATCAGCACGGCCATTGCCTGTACCTCAACGAGCGCGACTGTTCGATCCAGCGCCGCCATCAGAAAGTGGTCGAGGAGGCCCCTGCCCCAGGCCTCAGCGCTGAACTGCGCCAGGCCATGGGCGAGGCGGCGGTGAAGGCCGCGCTGGCGATCGGTTATGTGGGCGCGGGCACGGTGGAGTTTTTGCTGGATGCCCGTGGCGAATTCTTCTTCATGGAAATGAATACGCGACTGCAGGTAGAGCATCCGGTCACTGAAGCCATTACCGGCCTGGACCTGGTGGCCTGGCAGATCCGCGTGGCCCAGGGTGAGCCGCTGCCGATCACCCAAGCCCAAGTGCCCCTAGTGGGTCACGCGATTGAAGTCAGGCTGTATGCCGAAGACCCTGACAACGAGTTTCTGCCGGCCACCGGCACACTGGCGCTGTATGAAGAATCTGCGCCAGGCCTTGGGCGGCGGGTGGACAGCGGGGTTGCTGAAGGCGACAGCGTGTCGCCGTTCTACGACCCCATGCTGGGCAAACTGATTGCCTGGGGCGAAACCCGTGAGCAGGCACGGCTGCGTTTGCTGAGCATGCTGGACGAGTTTGCGGTGGGCGGCGTGCGTACCAACCTGGCGTTTTTGCGGCGCATCATCGGCCATCCGGCGTTTGCGGCGGCCGAGCTGGATACCGGGTTTATCCCGCGGCATCAGGCTGATCTGCTACCGCCGCCCTCCTCACTGCCCGAGGCGTTCTGGCAGGCCGCTGCCACCGCCTGGTTGCCGCTTGGTGACGGTGATCCATGGTCGTCATCTCGGGGCCTGCGCCTGGGGTTGCCGGCCGAAACAGTGGTGCATCTGCGTTGCCGCAATCAGCGCCAGGTGGTCCATGTGCAATGCCAAGCCGGCGCACCGAGCTGGCGCCGGGGCGATACCCTGTTCGTGCGGTGGGGCAGCGACGTCCACCCGGTCAGCTTGTTCGACCCCATCGCCGAAGCTGACGCCGACCACGGTCACCAGGGCAGCCTCAACGCGCCCATGAACGGCAGCATCGTGCGGGTGCTGGTGAGTGTGGGTGAACAGGTGGAGGCCGGTACGCCGCTGATCGTGCTGGAAGCCATGAAAATGGAACACAGCATTCGTGCACCGCACGCGGGCATTATCGGCGCCGTGCATTGCCAGGAAGGCGAGATGGTGACCGAAGGCAGCGTGCTGGCGGAGATGGCGGCCCCGTAGCCGCTGTGGGACCGGGTGCAGCTCGGGAAGGGGCAAACCAGCAAAATCGCGTCGCACCCTTCCCGAGCTTCGCCCGGTCCCACAGCAAGATGACTCCCGTACCCCTGTAGCCGCTGCCGCAGGCTGCGCTGGCCCCGTGCCCCGCTGAAGATCCACAGCGTAAACAAGGCCCAGCGCAGCCTGGCGGCAGCGGCTACAACCTTCGCTCAGCCCCACATTAGGATGACTACCGCAACCCTGTAGCCGCTGCCGCAGGCTGCGTTGGACCTATGCCCCGCTGAAGATCCACAGCGCACACAAGGCCCAGCGCAGCCTGGCGGCAGCGGCTACAACCTTCGCTCAGCCCCACATTAGAATGACTACCGCAACCCTGTAGCCGCTGCCGCAGGCTGCGTTGGACCTATGCCCCGCTGAAGATCCACAGCGCACACAAGGCCCAGCGCAGCCTGGCGGCAGCGGCTACAACCTTCGCCCAGTTCCACATTAGGATGACTACCGCAACCCTGTAGCCGCTGCCGCAGGCTGCGCTGGCCCTATGCCCCGCTGAGGATCTACAGCGCACACAAGGCCCAGCGCAGCCTGGCGGCAGCGGCTACAACCGTCGCTCAGCCCCACATTAGGATGACTACCGCAACCCTGTAGCCGCTGCCGCAGGCTGCGTTGGACCTATGCCCCGCTGAAGATCCACAGCGCACACAAGGCCCAGCGCAGCCTGGCGGCAGCGGCTACAACCTTCGCTCAGCCCCACATTAGCATGACTGCCGCAACCCTGTAGCCGCTGCCGCAGGCGGCGCTGGCCCTATGCCCCGCTGAGGATCTACAGCGTACACAAGGGCCAGCGCAGCCTGGCGGCAGCGGCTACGGTCATGCCGCTACTTCGTAGAGTTTGACTACTGCAGGCTCGCCATCGTGCAAGCATTGGCGCAAGCGCTGGGCCTCTTGCTCGGCGGCCGCCGCTGCTTTGTCCTTCACATGCCCATACCCACGAATCTGCTCCGGCAAACGCGCCAGGCTCAGCGCTGTGTGGCGGTTGGCTGGGGTCAGGTGTTCGAGGATCAGGGCAATATCAGCCTTGTACCCCTCGATCAACGCCCGCTCCTGGCGCCGCTCCTGGCTGTGGCCAAACGGGTCCAATACGGTGCCGCGCAGGAATTTGAACGGCGCCAGCAGCCCGAATGCCTTGAGCATCCACGGCCCAAAACTGCGTTTGCCCTTCTTGCCCAGCCACGACGGCGCCAGGTGAAATTCCAGGCGGTAATCGCCTTCGAATTGCCCCTGCAACTGACGGGTGAACTCACCGTTGCTGTACAACCGCGCCACTTCGTATTCGTCTTTGTAGGCCATCAGTTTGAACGCGTAACGTGCCACGGCTTCCGTCAATGCCAGGGGCTGGCCAGGAACCTGACGGCTCTCCGCTTCACGCACTTGCTTAACCAGCGCCAGGTACCGATCGGCATAGCCTTGGTTTTGGTAGTCACGCAAGGTCGCGGCGTTGGCTGCCAGGCGCTCATCGAGGGAAAGCTCCACGGGCACCTGAACCGCAGGTTTGAGCACGGCCTCCACTGCCTGCACATCATGGGCCGCCCTGCGCCCCCACATAAACGCCTGCTGATTGAGACCCACCGCCACGGCATTGAGCTCGATCGCCTTGTTGATCGCCTCAGCCGTCAGCGGGATCAGGCCCAGCTGGTAGGCATAGCCGAGCATGAACAGGTTGCTGGCGATGCTGTCGCCCAGCAGCCCTACCGCCAAGCGTGTGGCATCGACAAAGTGCGTCTTGTCGGCGCCCACCGCATCGCTGATCGCCTGGGTCATGGCCGCCGCCGGGAATTGCGCATCGGGGTCACGGGTGAACGCCGCCGTCGGGGTTTGCTGGCTGTTGATGACGGCGTGGGACTTGTCCAGGCTTAGCTTGGCCAAGGCATCCGGCCCAGAGGCCACCAGCAGGTCGCAGCCCAGCAGCAGGTCAGCATCACCTGCGGCAATGCGCACCGCAAACAGATCGTCCTGGCACGCCGCGACTCGAATGTGGGTGACCACGGGCCCGAATTTCTGCGCCAAGCCCGCCTGGTCCAGCACGCTGCAGCCCTTGCCTTCCAAGTTGGCCGCCAGGCCCAGCAAGGCGCCCACGGTGGTCACGCCGGTGCCGCCAACGCCAGGCAGCAGGATGTTGAAGGGCTTGTCCAGGCGCGGCAAAGTGGGCTCCGGTAGCGCAGCAAAGGCTTGGTCACGGCTGGGCAACCGCGGCTTGCGCAGCTGGCCGCCATGCACGGTGACGAAGCTGGGACAGAAGCCTTCCACGCAGCTGAAATCCTTGTTGCAGGCACTCTGGTCGATCTCGCGCTTGCGCCCTTGGGCGGTTTCCAGCGGCAGCACCGACAGGCACCCCGACTTCACCCCGCAGTCGCCACAGCCTTCGCACACCGCCGGGTTGATCAGGGCGCGCTTATTGAGTTCGGGCAGGGTGCCGCGTTTGCGCCGACGGCGTTTCTCCGTGGCGCAGGTCTGGTCGTAGATGATCACCGACACGCCTTTGAACTCGCGCAATTCACGCATCACCGCGTCCAGATCACGGCGATGGTGGAACGTAGTGATCGGTGCGAAGCCCGCCCGGCTGGGATATTTGTCCGGCTCGTCGCTGACCAGGGCAATGCGCTGCACGCCTTCATCGAACACCTGACGACTCAGCTGATCGACCCGCAAGATACCGTCGATAGGCTGCCCGCCAGTCATGGCCACTGCATCGTTGTAGAGAATTTTGTAAGTGATATTGACCCCGGAAGCGACCGCCGCACGCACGGCCAGGTGGCCAGAGTGGAAGTAGGTGCCGTCGCCCAGGTTCTGGAACACGTGGGCAGTTTCAGTGAAGGGCGCCTGGCCGATCCAGGTGACGCCCTCGCCACCCATCTGGGTGAAGGTATCGGTCTCGCGGTCCATCCAGATGGTCATGTAGTGGCAGCCGATGCCGGCCAGGGCGCGGCTGCCCTCGGGTACCTTGGTGGAGCTGGTATGCGGGCAGCCGGAACAGAAATGCGGGGTGCGCTGCACGTTGTGCAACGGCGCCTGCAAGGCCTGCTCCTTGTCCTGCAGGAAACGCAGGCGCGCTTCGATCTGCGGGCTGCTGTAGATTGGCGCCAGGCGCTTGGCGATGACCCGGGCGATCATCGCCGGAGTCAGCTCGCTGAGGTTGGGCAGCAATGAACGGCCCTGCTCGTCGAACTCGCCCACCACGCGCGGGCGCTTGTCCACCGGCCAGTTGTAGAGCTGGCCGGTAAGCTGGTCTTCGATGACGCTGCGCTTCTCCTCCACCACCAGGATCTCGTCCAGGCCCTGGGCAAAGTCATGCACCGACACCGGCTCCAGCGGCCAACTCATGCCGACTTTTAGCAGGCGGATGCCAACCTGAGCGCACAGCTCCTCGTCCAGGCCCAATTCGATCAAGGCCTGCCGCACGTCAAGGTAAGACTTGCCGGTGGTGATGATGCCCAACCGTGGCTGCGGCGAATCGAGCACCACCTTGTTGAGCTGATTGACGCGGGCAAAGGCCCGTGCGGCGTAGATCTTGTAGGTATTGAGGCGCGCCTCCTGGGCCAGCGGCGGATCGGGCCAGCGAATGTGCAGCCCGCCCTCGGGCAGTTCGAAGTCCTCGGGGATGCAGGTCTGCACCCGCAGCGGGTCGACCTCCACCACCGCCGAGGAGTCGACGTTCTCGGCAATGGTCTTCATTGCCACCCAGCAGCCGCTGTAGCGCGACAGTTCCCAGCCGATGATGCCGTAGTCGAGCATCTCTTGAACGTTGCTGGGGTTGAGCACCGGGATCATCGCCGCGATGAAGGCGTGCTCGCTCTGACTGGCGATGGTCGATGATTTGCAACCGTGGTCGTCACCGGCCAGCACCAGCACGCCGCCCTTGGGCGCCACGCCGGCCGAGTTGCCGTGCTTGAACACGTCGCCGCAACGGTCGACGCCCGGTGCCTTGCCGTACCACAGGGCAAATACGCCATCGTATTTGCCCTGGGGAAACAGGTTGACCTGCTGGCTGCCCCAAACGGCCGTGGCACCCAACTCTTCGTTGATGCCCGGCTGAAAATGGATGGCGTTCTTCTGCAGATAGTCACGCGCTTCCCACAGGCTTTTATCCAGATTACCCAAGGGTGAGCCGCGATAGCCGGAAATGAACCCGGCGGTGTTGAGGCCCAAGGCCTCGTCACGCTGCTTTTGCAGCATGGGCAGGCGCGTCAGCGCCTGGGTACCGGTGAGGTACAGGTGCCCGGTGGCAAGACGGTACTTGTCGTCCAGGCGGACGTCGGCTAGGGACATGCGGCACTCCTGTTATTTTTATGGTGGCCATAGACTCATCAGTCAGTGGCTAAAAATATGCCTTCAGGCGTGCGGCTTTTTCTTTCTAAATTCGGGCGTTTCTGCTGTTATGGCGCATGAACGTTTCGCTAAAAACAAGAAAAGGGAATTGATCATGCAGTCCAAGCTAAGCGCCCTCGACCGCCGGATTTTGCGCCTGATCCAGCACGACGCCGACCTGTCGGCCGCCGATATCGCCGAGCGGGTGGAGCTGTCGCAGTCACCGTGCTGGCGGCGCATTCATCGCATGCAGGAAGAAGGTGTAATCGAGCGCAAGGTGGCCCTGCTCAACCCGCAAAAGCTGGGGCTGAGCATGACGGTGTTCGTCAACGTCAAGCTGTCGGGGCATGGCCGGCGCTATCTGGCCGAGTTCGAAGAAGCGATCACCGGCTACCCGGAGGTACTGGAGTGCTACACCATGGCGGGCGGGATGGATTACATGCTCAAGGTGGTGGCCCAGGACATCGCGGCCTATGAACGTTTCCTGCGCGACCATCTGTTGCAGAAGCCGCATGTGCAGGAAGCGCATTCCAACATCGCCATGAGCGAAGTGAAACGCACCACCGAACTGCCGCTGGACTGAACGAGAAAAAATTCGACAGCACAGCGAGAAATCATTTGACTTGCAAATGATAACGATTATTATTGAGCCAACTGATCGCGAGATCGGTTGGGTAATCCGAAAGGCCTTAGGTCGGACTTTCGAATTATCTCCTCATCAGGCTAATCACGGTTTTTGACCCGGCTTTTTGCCGGGTCTTTTTTTTGGTTTCTTCAGGCTAATGAAGACGGGTGTTGCTTGAATTCGATGGCGCGCATGATAGCAAAGGACTCTTGCTGGTGAAAAGCGCCCATCGCTAATTTTCAGCTAGCAAATCAGCGATTTAGCGTAACAGATGGAACTTTACACTTGAGAATGACTCTCAAAGACATTAAGCTGCGGCCAGCGTCAGGGAAGACGCCCCCTCACGGATGCACTCGCAGCCCGCAATCGACCAGGCCCTTGGCGGCCAGGAGGACGTTTCGATGACTCATCTGCTCTCGCCTCTGCACAATCTTTTCCAGCACCAGCCGGTCGATCAAGGCCAGGACGCACTTTACCTGCGCCTGAAAAAACTGCCGCGCCGCGTGCAGCAGGTGTTCCTGCTCAGCCGCCTGGATGACCTGCCCTACCCGGCCATCGCCCTGCACCTGGACATCAGCCAGGCGCAGGTGGAAAAGGCCATGCTGCAAGTGCTGGAACAATGCCGCAGCCAGGTCGGCAGCCAGGCGGCCAGCGCCTGGTACGTCAAGCTGCAGAACCCGCAAACCACCGCGAGTGAACGCATCGATTTCCGCCGCTGGCTGGACGCCGACGCCACGCACCTGCAGGCCTTCCACGGCACCGAGCTGCGCTGGCGGCAATTGCTGCCGGCCGCGCGCCACCTGGGCCTGGGCGACTGGCACCAGCAGCGCCGTGGTCACGGCGGGCTGGGTTGGGCGATGGCAGTGCTGGGCGCGCTGCTGATCGGCGGGCTGGCCGCCTGGATCTGACGCATCGGGGCTGAGGGTGTAGAGTACTGGCCGTACCAGACTCTAATAAGGAAGCGAACATGGCCGAGGCCCCCCTGACCTTCAGCGCCGATTTCGACAGCGGCAATATTCAGGTGATCGACGCCAGCGATGCCACTCAGGCTCGCCTGGCGATACGCGCCGATACCCGCAGCGACCATTTCCAATGGTTTCATTTCAAGGTCGACGGCCTGGTGCCCGGGCAGGTTCATGGCTTTAGCCTGACCAACGCCGGGCAGTCGTCGTACCGCAATGCCTGGGCTGGCTACAACGTGGTTGCCTCCTACGACCACGTCACCTGGTTCCGCGTGCCCAGCCAGTTCGACGGCCAGGCCCTGAACTTCAGCTTCGAACCCGAGCAGCCCCAGGCCTGGTTCGCCTATTTCGAACCCTACAGCCGCGAGCGGCACGACTGGCTGATCAACCAGGCCATCACCCACGCAGGCCTGCAACTGCTGGCCGTGGGCAAGAGCGTCGAGGGTCGCGACCTGCAATTGCTGCGCAAGGGCGATGGCGCCGCCAGCAAGAAAAAGGTCTGGTTGATTGCCCAGCAGCACCCTGGCGAGCACATGGCCGAATGGTTCATGGAAGGCATCATCGAGCGCCTGAAGAACAACGATGACGCCGAGCTCAACGCCCTGCTGGCCGAAGCCGACCTGTACCTGATCCCGCACATGAACCCCGACGGCGCGTTCCACGGCCACCTGCGCACCAACGCCATGGGCAAGGACCTCAATCGGGCCTGGCAGGACGCCAGCGCCGAGTTCAGCCCCGAAGTGTTCTTTGCCCTGCAGCAGATGCAGAAATTCGGCGTGGACCTGTTCATCGATGCGCATGGTGACGAGGAAATCCCCCACGTATTCACCGCGGCCTGCGAAGGCAACCCGCAGTACACCCCGCGCATTGCCGGGTTGGAGCAGCGTTTCCGCGACCTGCTGTGCGAGCAGACCGCAGACTTCCAGCAGGTGCACGGCTACACCCGCGACGAACCGGGCCAGGCCAACATGACCCTGGCCTGCAACGCCGTGGGCGCGCGGTTCGACTGCCTGTCGCTGACCCTGGAGATGCCGTTCAAGGATCATGACGACAACCCGGATGCCGTCACCGGCTGGTCGGGCAAGCGCTCGGCGCAGTTGGGCAAGGATGTGCTGAGCGTGATCGGCAAGCTGGTGCACGAGCTGCGCTGACACCCCGTAGCCGCTGCCGCCAGGCTGCGCTGGCCCGTATTGCAAACCCGGCTTCCTCGGGTGTACTTGAGGGCCAGCGCAGCCTGACGGCAGCGGCTACGAAGCCAGCGACCCTAAGGCTTATCGCCCGATGTCATGCTCTGCAACACCCCATCGCGCCGTATCCAGCCGTGATACAGCGCCGCCCCCAAGTGCGCCAGCACCGTCACAAACAGCAGATACGCCAACAGCCCATGGGCCTTGCGCAGCAGCGCATAGGTGTGCGGCTCAGCCGGCAGAATCGGCGGCAGGTGCAACGAAGCGCCCAGCATCACCGGGTCTCCGGCTGCCGAAATCATCGCCCAGCCCACCAGCGGCAGCAGGAACATCAAGGCATACAGCAACCAGTGCGACAGCTTGGCCGCCAGTTTCTGGATGGCGGGCAAATCCGCCGGCAGCGGCGGCTGGCGGGTGCACCAGCGCACCAGTAGCCGCACAATCACCAACGCCAGAATCGCAATACCCAGCGGCTTGTGCAGGTGCAGCAACCACTCATGCCGCTCGGACACGCTGCTGACCATGCCCACGCCGATAAACAGCATGGCAATCAGCATGATCGCCATCAACCAGTGCAACACCCGGGCAGCCGGGGCGAAATGTTCAGGACGGGCTTTCATGGCTTGGCCTCCCCGGCAGGCGCGCTGGCGCTGAGTTGATCGACTTCCGAAGTACGGCGCAGGTAGGAGCTGGCGTAGGCCGCCGAGCGCGCTGCCAGCAGCGGATCGTTGGAGGCTTCGATGCCACTGGGCAAGATAGTGGGGTCGTAATTGATGTCACGGCACTGGCCGGTGATCTGCGGCTGCATGCGTTCAACCACCAGGGTACCGGCGTCGACCGTCTTGCGTCCGGCGGGCCAGGCCTTGCTGGCGTCGTCCACGGGGTCACCGGGTTCGGCCAGGGTCATGCGCAGGGTCCAGCGCAACGGGCCACCGGCCAGGCGCTGGGCCAGGTCGGTCTGCAGGAAGTCGGCACCGGCGTCGGCGCCTGCCGGTGTGCTGTCGGTCGCCTCGGGCACCACGGCCCAGCGCACGGCCTGGCGCTGGCCGTCGGCGTTGCTCAGGTAGAAGGCATTGATGCTGTTGTAGGTCTCGGTGGCGTAGCTGGCCGAGGGCTTGGCGCCCTTGACCCAGGCCAGGAATGGGCCGGTCTCGGGGTGCGAGGCGAAGAAGGCCGGCATGGCATCGGGCTTGGGCTTGCCGGTGGCCGGGTCCGGCGTGCCGGCCTTGAGCATGGCGTAGAACGCCTGGGGGGTGCCCACCGGGAACACCGGCATGCTGTTCATGCCAGTGCGCCATTGCTGGCCGTTGGCGAGGCTGAAGCGCAGGGCAAAACTGCGCAGCGGCACGCCGGTGTCCGGTGTATAGGGGCTGCCGCTGGGCAAGGCAAAGCGCCCCACCACCGGCGTGCGACCTTGGGCAAACACCGGGCTGCTGGACAGCCCCTGCAACTGCCCGTTGCCTTCAAAGTAGCCGATCACGCACACGCCCTTGGCGTGGTTGCGCCGGTAACCGGGGTGCACGCCGTTGTTGGTCTGCAGGGCGTTGACCAGGTCGCGCGGCTTGAGGCGGTCAGGGTCAAGGCGGCCGCTGACGTACGCGAAAGCGGCCACGGCCACGGCCAGGATGACGCCGATGCCCAGCAGGCGCACGGCCTTGTCGAACAGGGTCAAAGGTGGGGGCGTTGGGTCAGGCATGAGCGACTCCGAATAGGTGGGGTGCTATGAGACGAAACCCAGCGCGTTTTATTCCCACTGCGCTGCGGAATAAATTGAGGTTAGGTGCCGTGGAATAAAACGCCGCGTCATTCGTCTTGCTAGCCTCTGTACGAAATGCATCCCAGCTCGCCCATGCTGCGTTGAAAACAGGCTCGGAATGCTCATTTACAACCCGTAAACTCCGCTTCCTCGCCTGTTTTCGCCTTGCCTGGCCTTCGCTGGAATACATTTCATACAGAGCCTAGTCTTGAGACAGCGCCCCCTGCTGCAGGCCTTACATGAACGACTTCGATGAACAACTGCGTCCCCTGCTGCCGCGCCTGCGACGCTTCGCCCTGTCGCTGACCCGCGACCCCAGCAGCGCTGACGATTTGGTGCAAAGCTGCCTGGAAAAAGCCCTGAGCCGGCGAGGCGACAAGCACGCCGAGGGCGAGCTGCGCGCCTGGCTGTTTCAGATTCTGTACCGCCAGTTTGTCGACAACCACCGGCGCAGCCGCCGCTATGCACGCCTGCTGGAGTTTTTCACCGGTCGCGAAGATCATCAGCCCTCGGTGGAGCGCACGGTCATGGCCCAGTCAGCCTTGCAAGGCTTTGATCGCCTCACGGATGAACAACGCGCACTGCTGCACGCCGTGGCGGTCGAAGGCCTGAGCTACAAGGACGCGGCCACCGTGCTGCAAGTGCCCATCGGCACGGTCATGTCGCGCCTGTCCCGTGCGCGCCAGGCCTTGCGCCTGCTCACCGAAGGCGAGATTCATCGCCCTGCCCTGCGGATATTGAAATGATCACTCTGCCCCCCACCGAACACGACCTGCATGCCTACGTGGACCTGCGCCTGGACCCCGCCGACCGCCAACGCCTGGAAACCTGGCTGGCCAGCCACCCGGAGGTGGCCCGCGAGGTCAAGGGCTGGCAGCACGATGCGCGCCTGCTGCGCTCGGTACTGGGCAGCGCGCCGCTGGCTGACAACCCGGCGCTGGACCCGGCCAACCTGCGCCAGCGCCGCCGCCATCGCTACCAGCAACACTTCGCCCGCGCTGCCGTGCTGGTGCTGGCCGTGGGCCTGGGTGGCCTGGGCGGCTGGCAAGCCCATCAGGCGCGCCACCCGGCCGTCGCGCCCATGAGCGATGCCCTGCAGGCTTACCGCCTGTTTGCTGAAAAAGATGTGATGCCGGCCGACTTCAAGGTCAGCGACGTTGACACCTTGCAGCCATGGCTGGACCGCTACTTCAGCAACGCCAAACGCCTGCCCGACCTCAGTGGCGCAGGCTTCAAGGCCGTGGGCGCCCGCCTGCTGAGCACCGACCAGGGGCCTGCGGCCATGGTGCTGTACCAGGATGCTGCGGGCGCCAAGGTCACCTTCTACATCCGCCCACCTGGGCCCAACAACAACCTGCTGCCGCGCGGTACGCGGCGTGAAGGGCAGTTGCAGGCCGACTACTGGTCGGGGCCGGGGTACAACTACGCCATGGTGGCGCCCATCACCATTGCCCCGAAAATGCAGAATCTGTAGCCGCTGCCGCCAGGCTGCGCTGGCCCTCAGTCCCGCTGAAAATCTGCCGTGTTCATACCGGCCAGCGCAGCCTGTCGGCAGCGGCTACAGTTGGAAACGGTTGAGTGATTGACTCTAAGATCATGTGGGTTGAAAATACGATTTGAGGACTGCAATTGCGCATCTCTGGGCATGGGCTCCAGTAACGCCCCCCCAGAATTCTGGCAGCAGAGATACTGGCACTCTCTGAAGTAGTGACGATGAGTCTTCTCATCGGATCCTGACCCCACGGTCGATTACGACCAGGAGCTAAAGAATCGCTGCGACTACTCCTCTCAAATCCAAAAGCGTCCCTCGGGACGCTTTTTTTATGCCTGACCGGATGCCCTCGAGATTCGGCCAACCAAAGTGCCGTCCAATCGCCGCTTCGGATACCAGGTAACCACGTAATAGCCAAACCCTCGCCGCTCATGTCGAGGCTCCAATACCAGGGAGCCCGCTGGCGTTTTCATGACCGCCAACCGATGGTTGCCTTTCATCTCTCGAAACTCACAGAACAGGGGTGCCCCCACCACGATCATCCGAGAAACATGTGCGGCAACGCCTTCAATGCTGGTGCATCCGTACCGTTTGAGGTCCGAGCAATGAGCCTCCCAGATGTGTCGCACACCATAGCCGCGGTTTTCTGCCCGGTGCACACCCACGCGTAGATAAATTTCCCCACCCGGCAGCGCGAAACTCGGCATGTCTGGCACCGTTCCGAAACTAAGCATTCCAGCGGGATGAGGGACCAAGGCATTTTCTTTGAGGCTTAACAGTTCAGACAAATGAAGGCCCATCGACAGGTGGGGTAAAACACTTCTTAGAGGCGTCTGATTGTGTCATGCCTAAAAGCGGAACAGCCCGTTTACCCAGTTCCAACACCCTGTTTTTGATGGTAATTATGTAAACCTATTTGTCGAATAATACGTAGCCGCTGCCGCCAGGCTGCGCTGGCCCTCAGCCCCGCTGAAAATCTGCCGGGTTCATACCGGCCAGCGCAGCCTGTCGGCAGCGGCTACAGCGCTAGAACGCCACATCCACCGTCACATTGTCCACATACGCCCCCACCGGCGGCGTAACCTGGTCGGTGTACACCTTGCCGTTGAAATTGAACACCTGGCTGCCCGTGCCCGTGCCATTGCCGGGGTTCACCTCGGCGTCGCTGCTGTTGCGCCGCGCTGCGCCGGTGTTGCCCCAGCGCACGCTGCCGGCGCTTTTGAACAGGTCGTAGGCCAGGTAATTGGTACCGGACAGCATGCGCCGCCGCCCACCGGCGCTGATCGGTTGGCCGCCATCGCTCAGGCCCACCGTGTAGGCACTGCCCAGGGTGCAGGACACGCTGACCGTGCTGTTGACCGTACCAAAGCCAATCACCAGCGGCGCGCTGCCGAAGTTGATGCTGGGGGCGGTGATCTGGCAGTCGTTGGTGACTTGCAGGTTGACCACCATGTTCATCGAGCCGGAACCAATGTCGCGCCCCAGGCAGATGGCGCCAATGCCGATGCCTGAACAGTAGTTCCAGCTCCAGGCCAGGGTCAGTGTCTCGGTATAAAGGCCGGCGGGCACGTTGCTGCCGACGATGGTCTGCAAGTACAACGGTACGGATTTGGGCGTTGAGCCGGCCAGCAGGCCCAACAGGTCAATCAGCGAATTGCGGGCGAAATCGAATTGGGCGCCACGGGCGATCGGGTAGCTGGTGCTGTTGTTGGCGTACAGCGTGTAGCCGATCACCGGCCCGCTGCCGCCGACCTGCAAACCGGTTTGGTTGGAGCTGACGGTGAGGTAAAAATGATCGCCGCTGCCCAGCAGCGACAGCAGCGAGCCCGTGCAGGTCAGTGCCGCGTTGTTGGTGGAGGTCGATTGCACCGTGGTGCGCACCAGCACCGAACTGACCTGGCCAAAGGTGGGCGCCGCAGGCGTGGTCACCGAACACGCCGCTTTGGCGCCGCTGGCGCACAACAGCGCCAGCACAGCGGCCAGGCAGGCTTTCATTGGCACACCAACGGCCCGAGCAAGGGCACATCGCCCTGCTGATGGATGTCCAGATCGAACTGCACCTGGCATTGACCGCCATCGGCCAGGGACACGGTAAGCCGGTTGTGTGCCTGCAGGTTCTCCAGATACACCAGTCCATCCCAGCCCACCACCGTGCGGCTGCCGCTGTGCTCATCGACCACGGTGCTGCCCAGCGCCAGGTGCTGTTGCCCGGCATCGACCAGCACCAGGCTGGCCGCCACCACGGGCACAAGCGGGAACTCGACCAGATACCCGCTGCCACGACGCACCGCCACGCGCTGCTCCACCGACGCACTGCGCACATTGGCCGGCAGGTTCAGCGGGTCGATCTCGTATTTGCCGCGGTAATAGCCGCTGGTCCAGGGCACCAGCAGATGGCCGCCACGGTCGGTGCTGCCTACCCGCTGGTTTTCATATTGCACCGGCACGCCGGCAAAGCCATCGGTGCTCACCAGCACGAAGGCATCGTCGATGCGATTGGCCGCAAACACCCCGCCGTCCATCCACACCAGCGATCCACTGGCGTCCGCCCATCGCGTGGTCTGCTCGCTGGTGCCATAAGCGCCCGCTTGCAGTTGCACCGATTGCAGGCGCCAGGTCAGGTCGGCCTGACGATAGGTCTGCTGATCGCCCCTTGAATAACCCAGGTTGTAGCCCAGCCCGCCTTCGGTGGGTACGGCGTGGCTGTAGTTGACCCGCTGCTGCGTCTGGCCCTGCTGGTTACGCTCCATCCCAAGGCTGAGGTTGCCACGCAGGTCGATGGGGATGACCACCTGGGCCTGCACCGCCCAGCTGCTGGCACCGATCTCGTGGTTGGCCGACAGGTAGACACTGCTGCTGCCCCACAGCGATTTGCTCCAGGTCAGGTTGAGCAGGCGGGTGCGGGAATCGTCACCGGCGCGTACGTCGAAAAAACCGGCGCCCAGGCTGCCGTAGCGCTCCAGATTCAGGCTGAGCGTGACCTGCTGGCTGCGCTGGCTCATGCGCGTGTAGGGTGCGTCCACCAGGGTCAGGTCGGCGTAGTCGTCACGGCGTTGCAGGCGCTGATAGTTGAAGCTCAGCCGTGGGCTGTTGTACTGGTAGCCCAGGCTGTATTGCTGGCCACTGAGACCATCGAAGCGGCTCTGGCTGATCGCGCTGTTGAGCACGCCCAGATTGCCCAGTCGCAGGTTGCCGCCCACGCCGCCCAGGGTCAGGGACTGCGCCGCCTCGGCGTGCGCTTCCAGGGTGAAAATGTCGCTGAGGCCGTAGCGCACACTGCCCGTTGACGCCCCCGGCCCGTAGGCGAAATCCTTCAGGCCGTAGTCGCGGCGCACGCTGCCCGCCGCCACCGAAAAATCCATCAGGCCCTTCTGCAATAACGTGCTGGTGACGTAGAACGGCAAGGTGGTGGACACCTGCCGGCCCAGCGCATCGGTGGTCACCACAACCGCCTCCCCGGCACCGTTGATGTAAGGGATGTTGGTCAGGGTGTAAGGCCCCGGCTGCAACTCGGCGCTGGTGCTTTTGTAGCCGTTGATGAACAGATCCACCGAGGACGGCACCGCCGCCTCCCCGGCAAACGCTGGCAGCGGGTAGGTGACCAGGTCGGGGCGCACGGAGAAATCGCGCGACAGCTGTACCCCGCCCAGGCGCACTGAATTGCTCCAGGGCAGCGAGCCGCTGACCAGGTCGCCGGCCTCCACGGTCAGCAGGCGCTCATCATCGCTGTAGCGCCACGTGGTGTCATAACGGCGGAAGCGGCTGGTATTGGCGTAGGCATCGCCCGACAGGCTTTCGCGAAACTGCCCGGTGCTCGACAGCGTGCCCCAGGTATCGAATACCCGCAGTTCGTTGTAGGCCGCCAGGTAGCGGCCCTGTTGATCGGTATCGTTGAGGTACAGGTCATAGTTGAGCAAGGCGCCGAAACTGCTCATGGCCTGGGTGCGCGGGTAGGCCTGGCTGCTGCCGATGCGCTGGGCCGGCAGCCAGTCGGGCGGCACGTCCAGCAGCAGGCGCTGGGCCTGGCTGTCGTAGTCGCTGTGCAGGCCCTGCACCTGTTCCAGCGCCACCTCCGGCCCCGTAATGCCAGGCAGTTTCAAGCCAGCTGCCTGCAAGTCGGCCAGGGGCAGGTACAACTGCCCGGCGCGCTGCTGCACCTGCACCACGCGGCCGGTGCTCATGCGGTTGACCACCAGCTCAAGGTACAAGGCTGCATCGGGCACGGCCTCCATGCCGCTGGGCGGCGGCGGTAATTCCCCTGCAAGGCACGCGAAGGGATAAAGCAGCCAGCCCAAACCCAGCCAGGTGCGTGTCGGGTGCGCTCCTGCGCCAGTCCGAATAAAGATGGACGACCTCCGCTGTCAAACGCACGCACTCAGTGTGCAGGCGCCAAGCTCTGGGGCTTGTCGCTGCCATTGACCCGGCCCTGCAACACCGACACCTGGGCGGCGGGCTCGGGCAACGGCCAGCGCATGCTGGCGCCCGGTAGCACATAGCCCAGCAACCCTTCACCCAACGGGCGATTCTGGCTGCCCTGCTGCACCGCCACATCGGTCAGCCGCGCGTGCACCGGGCCCTGGTTGCGGATCTCGACGAACTGCTTGCCGTCCTCGCTCACCTTGCGCCAGCTGAGCGCCGGGGTGCCCGCGCCCTTGGGGTCGCGCTCGCGGCTGGGGTCGGGCTTGCTCCACAACCCCGCGCCATAAGCGAACAACGGCACCGAATAGCGCATCTGGAAACGAATGGCCGCCGCAGTCTTGCCCTGCGCGTCGCCCGGCGGCTGCGCGGCGGGAATTTCGTCGATGATGATGCGGTAGGCCATCTCCTGGCCCGGCGGGATTTCCCGGGTGCGGGTCAGGCGCACCAGTTGCTTCTGCCCAGGCTCGATGTGCGCCACCGGCGGGCTGCCGATCACGTCGCGCTGGTTCTGGTACTGATCATCAAAGCCGGTCTGGCTCCAGCCAAACACGCGAATCTGCAGGTTGGCCGCTTCCGTGCCGCGGTTCTCCAGCCACAGCGCGCTGGCCTGTTGATCGGCTTCCAGCACCGGGTCGATCGGCCAGATCAACACCGAACTGGCCGCCTGCACCGTCAACGGCAACACCATCGCACACACCGCACTCCCCCACCGACGCCACATACACGCACTCCACAGGCAAAAATCGACGGCTGCCCCGCTTACCAGGACAACTCCACTTGCAAGACATCGCTGTAGCTGCCCGCCGGCACGTTGCCCGGCAGGCTCAACCGGCCGTAGATCGGCAGGCTGATGTTGGTTGAATTGCTGTAGGCCACGGTCACCGTCTGGCCGATGCCCAGGCTCTGGCTGTAGGCCGCGTCGCGGAACAGCTGGTAGGCCACCAGCGAGCTGCCGGCCTTGAGGTTGCGCGAGGCGCCGCTGTTCTGGCCGCCGTCCACCTTCATGTTCAGGGTGACCCCCGGCGTGCACTGCAAGGTCACGCCATTGCCCGGCAGCGCCGCCGATGCCGTGCTGGTCGACAAGGCCGACCAAGTACCAAAATTCAGGGTGCCGTAATTGCTGCCCCCGCCCACCACCAGGCAGCCGCTGCTGACCGTGGCATTGACCTGGAAAATGCTGGAGGTGGCGGCGTCCAGCGGCCAGGGGGCCGCCAGTGCCAGCGCCGCCAGCACAGCCGCTGCCGTACGCACGGCTAGAACGTCAGTTCGACGGCGACCGTGTCCGTGTAAGTGCCCGCCGGCAGCCCCGCCACCCCGATCGCCCGGCCGTACAGGTTGACCGTCTGCGCCACGCCGGTGCTGGTGGCCAGGCTGATGGTGCCGTCGATGGCCAGCAGGTTGGCGAAGCCGGTGTCGGTGAAGAAGTCATACGGCACGAAATGCCCGGCGCCGTCGGCCAGCGCCCGGGCGCCGCCGGTAGCCTGCCCGTCATGGCTGCCGGCGCGCACTTTGACCACCGGCACCGTGCCCGCCGAGCAGAGGATCGACATGGCCCCGCCGCCGCCACCCAGCACCTGGCTGCTGGCCTGGGTGAACAGGCTGCTGGTGGTGCCGAAGTTCAGGCTACCGAAGTTGATGTTGGTGCTGCCCGCCACGCCGTTGACCAGGCAACTGCTGGTCAGCACCAGGCTGGCGGTGACCTGGCCGGTCACGGTGGTGGCGGCCTGTGCCGATGGGGTCAGCGCCGCCAGCAAGGCCAGGGCGGGCAACATGAGGGCCGTACGTGATGCCTGTGCGTGCATGATTCACTCCTTGTGTTACCAGTCCAAAGTCACTCGCAGGGTGTCGCTGTAGGTGCCGGCCGGCAGTGCGCTGGTGTTGGCTACCACGGCGCCGAAAATCGGGATGGGGATCTGCCCGCCACTGCTGACGGCGAACGTTTTTTGCTCGCCGATGCTGTAGCGCTCGGTGCCTGCGGCGTTCTGATACAGCTGATAGGGGATGGTGCGGCTGCCGTTGCTCAAGCGCCGCGTGGTGCCATCGCCGTTGGCGCCGCCGTCAATGGTCACGCTGAAGCCGGTCACCGAAGGGTTGCAGGCCACCTGCAACGCGTTGCTGTCGTTGCTGACACTGGCGCCGATGGGCGCGGTCCAGGTGGGGCCCTGGTCGCCGAAGTCCAGGGTGCCGACCTGCCCGCTGGGCAACGTGCTGCCGGCGCTGTTGACCTGGCAGCCGGCGGTGATCACCAGGCTGGCCTGGATCTGGCCGGTCATGGCCGCCATCGCGTCGTCCATCCACAACGCGGCCAGCACGATCCATAGCCACTTCACCAGGTCACCGTCACTTTTAGCAAATCGGTGTATTGACCGGCCCTGGGGACTTGGGCCAGCGGCTCGATGCGCGCATACAGCGGCAGTTCGATGGTACCGGTGGCCGGTACGCGGCCGCTCAGGGGCTGATTGACCACAAAGGGCACGCGGCGCGCCGGGTCACTGTAAATTCGATAAGGGATGAGGTTGGCGCCCTCGGCGGCCAGGTAGCGCACATCACCCACGCCGCCATGCTGGCCGCCGTCCACCTGCACCTGATAGGCGGTGTCGGGGTTGCACTCCAGGCGTGGCAAGCGGCTACCTGGCAGTTGCGCCGACAATGGGCCCGCCGGATCGTCCAAGCGCGCCGCGCTGCCGAAATCGAGCACGCCCAGTTGCTGCGGACCGGCGTCTCGGGTCTGGCCCAGCAACACGCAGCCATGCTGCACGTTGACGCGCACCTGTACCTGCAGTTCCGTGGCCAGTGTCGCCCCACTCAGCATCAGGCTGATCAGGGCGGCGATCGCTTGTCCCTTCACGTCCTCAGTCCTTTCGAGGTGTTCATCCGTGAATTGCAGGCTAGCATTCGAGACGGAAGTTGCCACTTTGGTCAGCATATTGATACGTGCGCACACCTTGAGCAGCCAGCATTCCAACCCTTTTCGTATCAGAGCTGATGCGTGACTTGCGCGTGACCATTAACGTCATGATCAGCCAAATGAAACGATTCAGCCGCCGCCTGTCATACCTTGGTACTGCTCCCATCAAGTCCGGGCCGAACAGGTCGATGCACTGATCAGGCGTACCTTCTTAAACCTGCCGCCCCCAAGGTCCCGAACCCGATGAACCCTTTCCGAATTTTCCGCCAGGCCGCATCGACTACCCTTGGGACGGCCACCGTGCTGAGCACCTTCAGCGCGCTGAGCCAAAACCTGCAGGGGGTGCACCTTGTGCCTACCTTCATCGCCGGTTTCGTCTCGCCGCACCTGGACCTGGACGCCGTGGCGCGGCAGCTGCGTCAGCGCTTCCCCCAGGCCACCCTGAGCCTGTGCACCACCTCAGGCGAGCTGTGCAGCGCGGGGGACAGCCTGTACTGCAGCGCCCAGGGCAACTGGGATCGCATCGTGCTGCAACTGTTCGACGCCAGCGTCATCGCCGGCGCGGAACTGGTCAGCGTGCCGCTGCTCAGCGAAGACATCCGTGGCAGCGGCAAGCGCCTGCCCATGCGCGAACGCATCGACAAGCTGGTGGGCGAACTCAAGCGCACCCGCCTGAACATGCCCATCGACAGCCGCGACACCCTGGCCTACGTGCTGTTCGACGGCCTGTCGGCATCCGAATCGTTCTTCATGGAAGCGTTGTACGAGTCGGGGCGTTTCCCCTGCCTGTTCGTGGGTGGCTCGGCCGGCGGCAAGGACGACTTCCAGAAAACCCTGCTGCACGACGGCCAGCGCAGCTACCAGAACCATGCGCAGATCGTGTTTCTCAAATGCGCGCCGCAGGTGCGGTTCGGCGTGTTCAAGAGCCAGAATTTCGAGCCCACGCAGCTGTCGTTCAGCGTGCTGACCGCCTCGTTGGAAGAACGCTTTATCCACCAGGTGTTCGATGCCGCCGGCAATATCAAGACCATGGTCCAAGCCCTGTGCGACGCCTTCAAATGCGCCCCCGCGCAACTGGAGAAATACCTGGCCGAATACTCGTTTGCCATCCGCGTGGGCGAGGAACTGTTCGTGCGCTCCATCGCCCGCATCGACTACGCCCGCGAGACCGTGCACCTGTTCTGCGACGTGGCGCCGGGCGAAGAACTGGTGATGGTCAAGCGCACCTCTTTGCGCGATGCCACCCAGCGTGATTTCCAGCGTTTCCTGCAGGGCAAGGGCGGCCAGCCGCTGGTGGGCCTGCTCAACGACTGCATCCTGCGCCGCGCCAACAACGCCGGCAAACTGGGGGAAATGACCGGCGTGTTCGGCAACGTGCCCGTGGCCGGTTTCTCCACCTTCGGTGAAATCCTGGGCCTGAACCTCAACCAGACCCTGACGGCCATCTTCTTTTTCAAAGTGGCCAAGGGCGCCCGCTTCAGCGACGACTACATCGACCGTTTCGCCAGCCACTACGGCGAATTCAAGGCCTTCTTCCTGCGCCGCCAGATCCAGAAACTGGCCGGTTTGAACCGCGTGGTGGTCAAGCAGATCGAAGCATTCAAGGACCACCACTACACCAGCACCCTCGACATCCAGGGCCTGGACGCCAACGTGCTGCCGGTGTTCAACGGCCTGGCCGACCTGGGCACCGTGCTGTCCCAGGCCACCCACCAGCAGGAAGAAATCGCCCGGCAGTTGCAGCACTATTCCAGTGAGCTGCACCTGTCCATGGACGACCTGGCCGGCACCATCGACCACCAGAACAGCGTCACCGCCCAGGCCGGCACCACCGTCAGCGGCCTGTCCAGCCACGCCGACGAGGTCGTCGGCAGCGCCCGCGACCTGGCGCAGTCGAGCCTGCGCATCCAGTCCATCGTCCAGGTCATCCAGCAAATCGCCGGGCAAACCAACCTGCTGGCCCTCAACGCCGCCATCGAAGCAGCGCGCGCCGGCGAAACAGGGCGTGGCTTTGCCGTGGTGGCCGACGAGGTGCGCAAACTGGCGGAAATCACCCGCAAAAATGCCGGCGAGATTGGCGTGGACATCGATGCGCTGTCGGGGGCGATTCAGAAGGTGGCGTCGCAGATCGAGGAGCAGTCCAGCTCGGTGGGTACGCTGAAGCAGCTGCTGGGGGACCTGGAGAATTCCAGCCGCATGACTGAGGGGACGTCGCAGCGCACCAAGAAGATTGCCGATACGCTGACGGGGTTGACGCAGTTGTAGCTGCTGCCGCCAGGCTGTGCTGGGCAGTATGAGCGCTGCAGATTTTCAGCGAGGCTGAGGGCCAGCGCAGCCTGGCGGCAGCGGCTACGGGGCCTGGCGCATCCCGTATCTCTACAGTAAGTTACACAAAGTGCAACTTACTGTAGAGATACGTAATACCGACGCTAGGGAAACAATTCCTACAAACATTTCAGACCCTGTCGGCATGGGTAATCAGAGCCATCAACGATACCCTTGTATCCTAGTCACCGAGACAGGATATCAACGTGAATCTCTTCGATAACCACTTTGAAACCATCGACATGCCGTTCGACAACGTGGAGTGGTGCAAGGAATGCAGACACTTCGAATTCAAGCGGCCTCACCCCCTCATCGTGTCCACCTGCTGCGTGCTTGTTGCACTGAGGAAATCCGACGGGGCGGCTTGCGTGGTCTGTAGTGAGCGGGCAGACAACTACGGCAGATCCATCACTCTTGGGGTAGCGGATATTCGTGATGCGGTGATCCGGGCACTTGACCTTCAGGGGCCACTGCTGTGGTTCGAACATTACCCCCACGGGACCGACACATGGATCGACAACTACACCGTCAATCAGGTGTTCTTCTGCCCTCAGGGACGCCCCGGCCACGATGCGCGGATTTCATGGCAGCGCGTGGCAACTATCTGCGGGCTGGCGCCTGAGCTACTCGCATGGGGGTATCACGATGAACTCGATTGAAACGCAGGCTCTCGCGCCCCTTGCGAAACTGGAATTGAAATGGCGAAAGGTGGCGACACGGCTGGCTGCCAAGGTCATGGCGGTACATTTCGATTCCGGCGCCGATGACGATCACGTCGTCGATGAATTTGTCATTCGACAGGCACTTCGCGAAGTACTGATTGACCTGCTCTCGACTTCATTTATCTCAGCCAAGGAAAAACGATACCCCAACAGCAGGCGCCGCATGGACCTTACCGTGGGGCCCGTGAACTGTCCAATCGACTTTGCCATTGAGCTCAAAGGCACAGGCGCCAGTGTCGAGCAGTTGGCAGAGGACTGGAACAAGATGCTCTTGTTTAACGATGCCACTCGCATCTCCATCCTCGCAGGTATCGTTTCGACTGCACGATTCAACTATCTGACCGCTGCACTTGGAAGGATGAATTTCGATCTGGGTGGCGGGGGAACGGTTCATCAAATCGCGCACGACTTTTTCAGGCTATCGTCTGACACGCTTGCGCTCCGGCCAGCAGACAAAATAACCCAGGTATCGGTGGTCTATATCTGGCATATCAGCAACGACGCGTCGCCATTACCCGTTGTGGGATACCACCTACTGCCGGTTTATTCCTAGCAGACCGTAGCCGCTGCCGCCAGGCTGCGCTGGGCAGTAGGAACCCTGTTGATCTTCAGCGAGGTTGAGGACCAGCGCAGCCTCTCGGCAGCGGCTACAGGGTGTCCGACAACCGCCCACCCCTTCCCCCCCCCCGCTAGCCCCCACCCCGCCCCATTTGCTTAAATACCCGCCACGGCCCACCGTGGGCCTTTCCGTTCTGCATGAGGAATGCCCCTTGGCCGCGTTACCGCCAAAGAAATCCTGGTTCAAGTCCCGCCTGGGCAACGCCCTGGGCCGTCGCCCTCTGGGCCGTGGGGCGCAGATTACCGAGTACTTCCAGCACAAGGCCCAGCAGCAGGGCTTCACCCTCAGCCACGGTCAGCAGCAGGTCATCGACACCATGGCCGAACGCGTGGAGCCGTTGCTGCAGGAAGAGGCGGCGCAACCGCGCAGTTTGTACCTGTACGGGTCGGTGGGGCGCGGCAAAAGCTGGCTGCTGGATGGTTTCTACCAGGCCATGCCGATGGCCCATAAGCGCCGTCTGCACTTTCACGACTTCTTCGCGCGCCTGCACGAAGGCATGTTCCGCAACCGCCTGCAGCCCGATGCGCTGGAGACCACGCTGGACGAACTGCTCAGCGACTGCCGGCTGCTGTGTTTCGACGAGTTCCACGTGCACGATATCGGCGACGCGATGCTGATCACACGCCTGTTCAAGGCGCTGGATGCCCGCGGGATTTTCCTGGTGGTGACATCCAACTATCCGCCCGAAGGCCTGCTGCCCAACCCGCTTTATCACGAGCGCTTTTTGCCGGTGATCCGCCTGATCAACGCGCAGATGCAGGTGATGGAAGTGGGTGGCGCGCAGGACTATCGCGAACTGCCCAGCGCCGCCAGCGAACAGCAGTTCACCCTGGGCCATTACGTATGGCCGGGCACCGCGCAGCAGCGCGAGGCGTTGAACCTGCCGGCCGGTGATCTGCCACCCTTTGCGCTGGCGGTGGGCAAGCGTGAGTTGCGCGCGCGCATGAGCCACGAACGCACCATTCACTTCACCTTCGATGACATCTGCGAACAGCCCACCGCGGTGATGGATTACCTGGACCTGAGCGGACGCTTCGACACCTGGATCATCGATCACCTGCCGTTGCTGGATGATTGCTCGATTGCCGTGCAACAGCGGTTCATCAACCTGATCGATGTGTTGTACGATCAGGACAAGCGCCTGATGCTGATCAGCGACCGGCCGCTGGCCGAAAGCCTGGCCGGCCAGGCCATTGACCTGGCGCGCACGCGCAGCCGGTTGGGGCAGCTTCAGGAGCATCACCTCTAACCCGCTGCATACCCAGACCGTAGCCGCTGCCGCTAGGCTGCGCTGGCCGGTGTAAACCCTGGAGATCTCCAGCCAGGCGCAGGGCCAGCGCAGCCTTCGGCAGCGGCTACGCGATTGCACTACTCACGGATGAATGCTGATGGCCACCCTGCACCTGCTCTGCGGCAAGATCGCTTCCGGTAAATCCACCCTGGCCACGCGCCTGGCCGAGGCGCCCAACACCGTGCGCCTGAGCGAGGACATCTGGCTGGCGCGTTTATACAAAGACCAGATGCACAGCGTCAGCGACTACGTACGCTGCGCCGCCCTGCTGCGCGACGCCATCGGCACCCACGTGCAACAGTTGCTGACACTGGGGATCAACGTGGTGCTGGACTTCCCCGCCAATACCCCTGCCAACCGTGATTGGATGCGCAGCCTGTTCCAGGCCGCAGGCGTCGACCATGTCATGCACGTGCTCAACGTGCCTGATGAGGTGTGCAAGGCCCGCCTTCGGGCACGCAACGCCGCTGGCGAGCATGCGTTTGCCGCCAGCGACGAGCAGTTCGAGCTGATCAGCCGTTACTTCAGCACGCCAACGGCGCAGGAAGGCTTCAACCTGTCAACGCACGTGTAGCACCTGGGCGATCTCGTCGAGGATGGCCGGGTCGTCCAGGGTCGACGGCGGCGCGAACACCTCGTGGTCGGCGATCTTGCGCAGCACCGCGCGCAGGATCTTGCCCGAGCGCGTCTTGGGCAGGCGCTTGACCACTTCCACCCGGCGCAGGCAAGCCAGCGCACCGATGTGCTCACGCACCTGGGCCACCAGCTCACCTTGCAATTGCGCCGCCTCGATACGAGCATCGTCCTTGACCACCACCAGCGCCAACGGTACCTGCCCCTTGATCTCGTCGTGCACGCCAAATACTGCACACTCGGCGACCGCCGGGTGGGCGGCCACCAGGTCTTCCATCTCGCCGGTGGACAGCCGGTGGCCAGCGACGTTAATCACATCGTCCGTGCGGCCCATGATGTAAACGAAGCCATCATCGTCCAGGTAGCCGCCATCCCCGGTTTGGTAATAACCGGGGTAAGTGCGCAGGTACGCTTGCAGATAACGCTCATGATCGCGCCACAAGGTCTGGCAGCAGCCAGGCGGCAATGGCAGGGCGATGACGATGTCGCCCTGCTGCCCGGCGCCCTGTGGCCGCCCCTCCTCGTCCATCACTCGCACGGCATAGCCGGGCACGGCACGGTTGCTGGAACCGGCGCGGGCGCCCGAGCCTTCAAGTTGGGCGCAGGGCGCGGTCACCGGCCACCCGGTCTCGGTCTGCCACCAGTGGTCGTGCACCGGTTTGCCGGTCATGTCCTGGAGCCAGGCGTGGGTGCTGGAGTCCAGCTTCTCGCCGGCCAGGTACAGGCAGCGCAGCGAACCCAGGTCATGGCGGCGCAACAGCACGCCGTCGGGGTCTTCCTTGCGGATCGCGCGCATGGCCGTGGGTGCGCAGAACAGCGCGTTCACCTTGTACTGCTCAATGATGCGCCAGTAGCTGCCGGCATCCGGCGTGCGCACCGGCTTGCCTTCATACATCACACTGGTACAACCGGCCATCAGCGGGCCGTAGACGATCAGCGAATGGCCCACCACCCAGCCGACATCGGAAATGCCCCACCATACATCCCCGGGTTGCATGCCGTAGACCTGCTCCAGGGCGAAGCGCATGGCCACCGCATGGCCGCCATTGTCACGCACGATACCCTTGGGCCGGCCGGTGGTGCCCGAGGTGTACATGATGTACAGGGCATCGCCGCTGGCCAGTTCCACCGGGGCCACCGGCTGGGCGTCGACCACCTCACGCTGCCAGTCCAGGTCGCGGCCCGGCACCAGGCTGGCGGCCAATTGCGGCCGCTGCCACACACCCACATGGGCCGGCTTATGCCGGGCCAGTTCCAGGGCCTTGTCCAGCAACGGCTTGTAGGGCACCACCCGATCGAACTCCAGCCCGCAACTGGCGGTGAGGATCAGCGCCGGCTGGGCATCGTCGATGCGCAGCGCCAGTTCGTTGGCGGCAAAACCGCCGAATACCACCGAATGCACCGCCCCCAACCGCGCGCAGGCCAGCATGGCCATGGCCGCCTGGGGGATCATCGGCAGGTACAGGATCACCCGGTCGCCCTTCTCCACCCCCAGGCTGCGCATCCAGCCGGCCAGCCGCGCCACTTCGTCGCGCAGTTGGCGGAAACTGAAACGCTGTTGGCTGCCGCTGACGGGCGAGTCATAGGCCAGCGCCGTCTGCTCGCCACGGTCCTGTTCTATCTGGTGATCAAGGGCCAGGTAACTGGTGTTCAGGCGGCCATCGGCAAACCATTCATGGGTGCCATCGGCCAGTGGGGTGAGGATCTGCGTGGGCGCGCGGTACCAGGCCACCCGGCGGGCCTGTTCGGCCCAGAACGCCGCCGGCTGCGCCAGCGACTGCTCGTAGCATGACTGATAGTTCATGAATCCTGTCCTGGATTGTTGTTATGGGACGGGCGAAACCTGAGTATGGCCGCTATGATGGGCATCGCGAATTTTCAAGATGAGCCCTATGGATACCCTTGCCCTGCTGAAGGCTGGCCAATTGGCCGGCAGCACCCGCTTGAACCTGGCCTGCGGCCTGACCGAGTTCCCCCGCGAGATCTTCGAGCTGGCCGACACCCTGGAGGTGCTGGACCTGACGGGCAACGCCCTGAGCAGCCTGCCCGAGGACTTGCATCGCCTGACGCGGCTGAAGATTCTGTTCTGCTCCAACAACCAATTCACCGAGCTGCCGGCCTGCATCGGCCAGTGCGCCAACCTGAGCATGGTGGGCTTCCGGGGTAACCGCATCGCGCAGGTACCGGCCGAGGCGCTGGGGCCCAAACTGCGCTGGCTGATCCTGACGGACAACTGCCTGCAGACGCTGCCGGACGCCATCGGCGACTGCCACCTGATGCAGAAATTCATGCTGTCGGGCAACCGCCTGAGCGCCCTGCCCGCCAGCATGGCCAAGCTGCACAGGCTGGAACTGCTGCGCCTGTCGGCCAACCGCCTCACCGCCCTGCCCGACTGGCTACTGACCCTGCCTAGCCTTGCCTGGCTGGCTTGGGCCGGCAACCCCATGACCGCGGACTTCACCACGCCCCATGACGAAGACGGCATCACTGCCAACATCGCCTGGGAACAGTTGCAGCTGGAGCAGAAGCTGGGCGAAGGGGCCTCGGGCGTCATTCACCAGGCCCAATGGGGCGACAAGCCGGTGGCGGTCAAGCTGTACAAGGGCGACATCACCAGCGACGGCACGCCGCTCAACGAGATGAACGCCTGCATTGCCGCCGGCCTGCACCCGAACCTGATCCGCATCGAGGGCAAGCTCAAGGATCATCCTCAGGGTGTGGCAGGGCTGGTAATGGACCTGATCGGTCCGGACTTCAGCAATCTGGCAGCGCTGCCAAGCCTGGACAGCTGCAGCCGTGACGTGTACGACAAAAACACGCGCTTCACGCCGCAGACCTTGCACATCATGGCCCGTGGCATGGCATCGGTGGCCGCGCATCTGCATCGTCATGGCATCAACCATGGCGACCTGTACGGGCACAACACGATGTACAACGCGCAGGGCGATTGCCTGCTGGGGGATTTCGGCGCGGCGTCGTTCTACCCGCTGGATGGCAGCCACGTGGCGGCGGCGCTGCAGCGCATTGAAGTGCGGGCGTTCGGAATCTGGCTGGGGGAATTGATCGAGCGGTGCGAGGGGGTGGAACAGCGTTGGGTTGAATTGCAGCAGGCGTGCGTACAGCCGGACGTGCTGGCGCGCCCGGACTTCAACGCGATCGCCCAGGCCCTGACACACTGACACCCCCCCTTGTGGGACTGGGCGAAGCTTGGGAAAAGTACACCGCGCAATCGGCGGCGTGGCCTTCCCGAGCTTCGCCCGGTCCCACAAAAGCAAAGCAGGATTAGCCTGCCAGGCCTACGTACACGTTCTGAACGTCGTCGTTCTCGTCGATGGCTTCCAGGAAGGCTTCGACTTCGGCCATGTGCTCATCGCTCAGGCCCGACACCGGGTTCTTCGGCATGTAGCCGATTTTCGCCGATACCACGGTAAAGCCCTGCTCTGGCAGGGCCTTGCACACGGCGTCCAGGTCGGCGAAGTCGGTGACGAACAGGGTCGAACCCTCTTCCTCGCCTGCTTCGAAATCCTGCGCGCCAGCTTCGATGGCCGCCATTTCCGGGTCAGCGTCGGCGCTGGCCGGGGTGGCTTCAATCATGCCCACGTGGTTGAAGTCCCACGATACCGAACCTTCGGCGCCCAGGGTGCCCTTGCGGAACAGCACGCGGATCTGCGAGACGGTACGGTTGACGTTGTCAGTCAGGCACTCGACGATCACCGGCACCTGGTGCGGGGCGAAGCCTTCGTATTTGACCAGGGTGTAGTGCACCGCGTCGCCGCCGATGCCCGCGCCTTTCTTGATGGCGCGCTCCAGGGTTTCGCGGGTCATGGAGGCTTTCTTGGCCTGCTCGATCACCAGGCGCAGGCGCGCGTTGGTGTCGGGGTCAGTACCGGCCCGCGCGGCAATCGAAATTTCCTTGGACAGCTTGCCGAAAATGCGCCCTTTGGCGTTGGCTGCTGCTTCTCTGTGTTTAGCTTTCCACTGTGCGCCCATTTCAACTCTCTTTCTCTGGCGCCGATACCGGTATCGATCAGCGCATCGCGCCAGTTTATACGCCAGCCACCATGCAGCACAGCCCCTGTGTTGTTGTAGCCGCTGCCGCCAGGCGACGTCGCTACGCTTTGTGGTACTGCTCCACCCACTTGGCGTAGGCATCGATAAAGCCCTGCAAAAACGGCTTGCTCTTCTCCGACAACGCCCCGCTGTCATCGAACAGCGACCCGGCATTGCCCAGATAGGCCTCCGGCTGCTGCAGGCACGGCACATCCAGGAACACCAGCGACTGACGCAAATGGTGGTTGGCGCCAAACCCGCCAATCGCCCCCGGCGACACACTGATCACCGCCCCCGGCTTGCCGCCCCAGGAGCTCTTGCCGTAAGGCCGCGAGCCCACGTCGATGGCGTTCTTGAGCGGCGCCGGCACCGAGCGGTTGTACTCGGGCGTGACAAACAGCACGGCATCCGACGAACCGAGCGCATTGCGGAAGGTGCTATAGGCCGCCGGTGGTGTACCATCAATGTCCTCGTTATAAAGCGGCAAGTCGCCAATTTCGAGGATCTTCAACGAAAGACTCGGCGGCGCCAGACTAATCAAGGCGTTGGCCACCTTGCGATTGATGGATGCTTTTCTCAAGCTGCCGACCAGAACGGCGACGGAGTACACCTTGCTCATGACTGCTCCAACATTTCCGCTAACAGGAGGTGTAGGTATAGATGAGCCTGGCGGGCTTTGCCGCGTTGTGTTCCGGGAGATGGTTTTTTTTCATCGACGGTAAAACTTCCCAGGTAAAACAGTGGTCTACAGGGCGCAAGTTTCACACGTGGATATATTCAGAGGTTGTAATTCAATGGCTGCAGTACTCGTTGGACAGTTTCATGCGCGGGATGCCGAAGGTCGGATCTACCCGGTGCATGAGTTCCAGGAAGCCACACTGGAGGCTGATGGCAGCGGCGGTTCGGCGCCCAAGGTCACCTATCGCCTGGCCATTGGCGATCGCGTCAACCACCTGGGCGAAGACCGCTTCGAGCTGGTGCAGAGCGGCGTCGAGATCGTGCGCATCCCTTGAGCTGCACCCGCGCCGCTGGCGGTGGGCGCGGATCGCCCGGCATAATGGCCGTTCGAGCATGCACGCTCCCCTCCCCGGGCACGGACTCCACTCATGCGACTACGCCACATTGAAGTGATTCAGGCGCTTATGCACGGTGGCAGCCTCAGCGCTGCCGCCGAATTGTTGCAACTCCCCCAGGACACCATCAGCGCCGCCTTGCAAGAGGCCGAGACCCAGAGCGGCCTGCTGCTGTTCGCCCGGGTGCGCGGGCGTCTGCAGCCCACGGATGAAGCGTTGGCGCTGGCCCATGGCCTGGACCAGCTGGACGGCCCGCTGGAACAGATTCGCCGCCTGGCGGCTGAATTGCGGCTGCATCAGGAAACGCCCTTGCGGGTGATCTGTACTGAAGCCCTGGCCCATCGTTTGCTACCGCAAAGCCTGGCCGCCCTACGTCGACGCTTCCAGGACACCCCCTGCCAGTTGCTCAGCCAGCCCACGGCGGCCATCGTCCGCAGCCTGTTGCTGCGTGAAGGTGAACTGGGGTTGAGCCTGCACCACCCCAATCATCCCGACATCGACTGCACGGCGCTGATCGAAGGCAAGCTGCAACTGCTGGCGCCCCATGGCTGGCTGTCGCCCAAGCATAAATACATCGGCATTCAGGAGCTGGCGGGCCAGGCGATGATTGGCCTGGAAGGCCAGGACCCGATCAGCCTGCGGTTGGATGCCAAGCTCGAAGCGCTGCGCCCGGCGCCCAAGGTGCAGATGCGGGTGCAGAATTACCAGATGATGCGCAGCATGGTGGAAGCCGGTGAAGGGTTGGCGGTGGTGGATCCGTTTACCGCGGCGGGTGCGCGCGAGGCGGGGCTGGATGTGTGCCCGATTTCGCCGGCGGTGCCGGTGACGCTCTATGCGTTGACACTGAAAGGCAGCGAGCCCAGCGCTGCGGCCAAGGCGCTGTTGGAAATCGTGACCCAAAAAGCCCAAGTCATCCTGTAGCCGCTGCCGCCAGGCTGCGCTGGCCCGCATGAATTCAGAAGATCTCCAGTGAGGCATAGGGCCAGCGCAGCCTACGGCAGCGGCTACGGATGGCGTTCGGGTTTGGGATAGAAGGGGGTGTTCAGAACATCAGATACCAGAACATCGCCACCTCACGGGTCTGCGGATCAATTATGCGTTGGTGCTGAAAGGCAGCGAGCCCAGCGCTCCGGCCAAGGCGCTGTTGGAAATCGTGACCCAAAAAGCCCAAGTCATCCTGTAGCCGCTGCCGCCAGGCTGCGCTGGCCCGCATGAATTCAGAAGATCTCCAGTGAGGCATAGGGCCAGCGCAGCCTACGGCAGCGGCTACGGATGGCGTTCGGGTTTGGGATAGAAGGGGGTGTTCAGAACATCAGATACCAGAACATCGCCACCTCACGGGTCTGCGGATCAATCATGCGTTGGTGCTGAAAGGCAGCGAGCCCAGCGCTGCTGCCAAGGCGCTGTTGGAAATCGTGACCCAAAAAGCCCAAGTCATCCTGTAGCCGCTGCCGCCAGGCTGCGCTGGCCCGCATGAATTCAGAAGATCTCCAGTGAGGCATAGGGCCAGCGCAGCCTACGGCAGCGGCTACGGATGGCGTTCGGGTTTGGGATAGAAGGTGGTGTTCAGAACATCAGATACCAGAACATCGCCACCTCACGGCTCTGCGGATCAATTATGCGTTGGTGCTGAAAGGCAGCGAGCCCAGCGCTCCGGCCAAGGCGCTGTTGGAAATCGTGACCCAAAAAGCCCAAGTCATCCTGTAGCCGCTGCCGCCAGGCTGCGCTGGCCCGCATGAACCCTCAAGATCTCCAGTGAGGCATAGGGCCAGCGCAGACTACGGCAGCGGCTACGGATGGCGTTCGGGTTTGGGATAGAAGGTGGTGTTCAGAACATCAGATACCAGAACATCGCCACCTCGCTGGTCTGCGGATCAATCATGCATTGGTGCTGAAAGGCAGCGAGCCCAGCGCTGCGGCCAAGGCGCTGTTGGAAATCGTGACTCAAAAAGCCCAAGTCATCCTGTAGCCGCTGCCGCCAGGCTGCGCTGGCCCGCATGAACCCTCAAGATCTCCAGTGAGGCATAGGGCCAGCGCAGCCTACGGCAGCGGCTACGGATGGCGCTCGGGTTTGGGATAGAAGGTGGTGTTCAGAACATCAGATACCAGAACATCGCCACCTCACTGGTCTGCGGATCAATCATGCGTTGGTGCTGAAAGGCAGCGAACCCAGCGCTGCGGCCAAGGCGCTGTTGGCAATCGTGACCCAAAAAGCCCAGGCCATCCTGTAGCCGCTGCCGCCAGGCTGCGCTGGCCCGCATGAACCCTCAAGATCTCCAGTGAGGCATAGGGCCAGCGCAGCCTACGGCAGCGGCTACGGATGGCGTTCGGGTTTGGGATAGAAGGGGGTGTTCAGAACATCAGATACCAGAACATCGCCACCTCACGGGTCTGCGGATCAATCATGCGTTGGTGCTGAAAGGCAGCGAGCCCAGCGCTGCGGCCAAGGCACTGCTGGAAATCGTGACCCAAAAAGCCCAAGTCATCCTGTAGCCGCTGCCGCCAGGCTGCGCTGGCCCGCATGAACCCTGAAGATCTCCAGTGAGGCATAGGGCCAGCGCAGCCTACGGCAGCGGCTACGGATGGCGTTCGGGTTTGGGATAGAAGGTGGTGCTCAGAACATCAGATACCAGAACATCGCCACCTCGCTGGTCTGCGGATCAATCCCCCGATAGCGCAAATGATCCAGCCCACCCAGCTCAAACCCATACCCCTCATACAACCGGCACGCCGCCAGATTGTTGTTCTGGGTCTCCAGCATGATGCCCGGCAAGCGCTTCTTGCGCGCCCACCACTTGGCCACATCAAGCAACGCCCGCGCCACCCCGTGGCGCCGCGCCGGGGCGTGCACCGCCAGCTCGTCCACATGGGCCAGGCCATTCCAGTTGGTGCTGACCACCACATGCCCCACCGCCCGCCCGTCCAGCCAGGCGACGAAAATGGCGCTGTCGTCCTTGTCGCGGTAGCTGCTGAACTCGTCCGGATCGATGCCATAGCATTTCTGGTACGGCGCCACCGGTTGCACCGGCCATTTGGCCACCGGCAGGCCGATCTGCGGGCAGGCATACCCCTGCACCTGAAAGCCGTATTCACTGTCCAGCACATAAGGTGCGAAGGCCTCATCGGCCAGGCGCACCGAAATGGCCGGGTTGACCGTACTCATGACTGCTCGGTCTCCTTGATGCAATCGACCGTGTAAGGGCCGTGTTCGTGTTGCAAGCCGTGCACATCGGCGACAAAGCCGGGGAAACCCTGGTCGAATGCCCTGGCAAAGGCCAGGTAGTCGATCACCGAACGCGTCGATTCGCTGAAGCGCTCCCCTGGCATGATCAGCGGGATGCCTGGCGGATAAGGCACCAGCATGACCGCTGCGATGCGTCCGGGCAACTCATCGATGGGCACCGCTTCCACTTCGCCGCGCACCAGCGCGTCGTAGGCGTCGGCCGGAGTCATGGCGGTTTCGGGCAGCACCGTGTACATGCGCTTGAGGTGCTTGGCCGTGGCGTTGCTGCGGTAACAGGCGTGCAACTGGTCGCACAGGTCGCGCAGGCCCATGCCCTGATACCGCACCGGATCCAGCCGGGCCACGCAGGGCAGGCATTGCAGCAGTTCGACATTGGCGTCGTAGCTGCGCTTGAACTCCAGCAACTCGGTCAGCAAGGTGCTCCACTTGCCCTTGGTGATGCCCATGGAAAACAGCACCAGGAAAGAATACAACCCGGTTTTCTCGACGACCAGGCCGCGCTCCCACAGGAACTTGCTGACCACCGCCGCCGGAATGCCCCGGTCGCTCAAGGCACCCGACGCGGTCAGGCCTGGCATCACCAGGGTGACCTTGATCGGGTCCAGCAGCACGTAGTCTTCCGCCACTTCGCCAAAGCCGTGCCAGTCAGCCTGGGGCGCGAGCAGCCAGTCCTCGGTGGCGACCTTCTCGGTACCCTCCACGCCCGGCGGCTGCCAGATGCTGAACCACCAGTCCTCGGCCGCGAACGACTGCCGCAGATTGGCCAGGGCGCGGCGAAAGCTCAACGCCTCGTCGAACATCTCCTGCAACAGCGAGCGCCCGGCCGTGCCTTCCATCATCGCCGAAGCCACGTCCAGCGACGCAATGATGCTGTACTGCGGCGAGGTGGAGATGTGCATCATGAAGGCTTCATTGAAACGGTCGCGATCCAGCTGCCGCACGCCGCCGTCCTGCACGTGGATCATCGAGGCCTGGCTGAAGGCCGCCATCAGCTTGTGGGTGGAGTGGGTGCTGAACACCAGCGGGCTGTCCGCGCCCCGCGTGGTGCCCATGCCGTAGCGGCCGGCAAAAAACTCGTGAAAGGCCGCATAGGCGTACCAGGCTTCGTCGAAATGCAGCACCTCCACGCTGGTGCCCAGGGTGTGCTTGATCAGCTCGGCGTTGTAGCACAGGCCGTCATAGGTGGAGTTGGTGACCACCGCCAGCTTGACCTTGGGCCGCCGCCCGCGGGCCAGCGGGTTGGCGTCGATCTTGGCCTGGATTGACGCCTCGCTGAATTCGCTGAGGGGAATGGGGCCGATGATGCCCAGCTCATTACGCTCCGGCGCCAGGTACAGCGGGATGGCGCCGGTCATGATGATCGCATGGAGCACCGACTTGTGGCAGTTGCGATCCACCAGCACCAGGTCGCCCCGCGCCACGGTGGCGTGCCAAACGATCTTGTTGGCGGTAGAGGTGCCATTGATGACGAAAAAGGTGTGATCAGCGCCGAAATTGCGCGCAGCCCGTGCTTCGGCTTCGGCCAGCGGGCCGGTATGGTCCAGCAGCGAGCCCAGCTCCGGTACCGACACTGACAAGTCCGAACGCAAAGTGTTTTCGCCAAAGAACTGATGGAACGCCTGCCCCACCGGGCTCTTGCGATAGGCCACGCCACCGCCATGGCCCGGCGTGTGCCAGGAATAGTTGGACTGCGCCGTGTGCTGCACCAGCGCCTTGAAGAAGGGCGGCAGCAGCCCGTCCAGGTAATTGCGCGCCGCCCGGGCCACCTGGCGGGCCAGAAACGGCACGGTGTCCTCGAACAGATAAAGGATGCCGCGCAACTGGTTCAGTTCGCTCAAGGCATCGGCGGAGGCGTTCTCCAGGGTCACCTGCTCGCCCAGCGCAAAGATCGGCAGGTTCGGCGCCCGCCCCCGCGCCAGGCGGATCAACGTCACCATGTTCTTCAACAGATGGGTATGCTCGCCCGCGCCTTCGGCGGCAATCAGCATGCAGGCCAGACCGTGATGGGTGGCCGCCACCAGCCGCGCCTCGGCGTCGTCGGTGGCCAGCAGGATACTGAAGCCTTCCTGCTCCAGCTCTTGGGCGATGCCGCGCACCCGTGCGCCGGCCACGGTATCGGCCTTGACGTCGCGGTGCACGATCAGCACGGGAAACTTGAGGTCTTTGTACATCACAGGCAGCCCCGAGACGGCCGCAAAAGGCGGCCCATGGTCTCAGGGTAGAAGCTGACCGGCGGGTGCGTCAGCCGGGAGGGCACGAGCTTGTAACAAAAGGTCGCCCGCGCACAATCGCGGGCAATCGGCCATCAGGCTGTGGCGCCCTGCTCGGCTTCCACCAGCTGGCTCCACAGCGCCGGCGCACCGGCAGACTTGGCGATGATCGCCAGACGCGCTTCGTGCTCGGCCAACTCGGCCTCGCTGGCAACGATCACCGGCGCACGGCGACGATCCGCCGGCAGGCGACGGATTTCGCTGCCCTGGTTGCTGCCGCCTTCGGCGCCATCACTGGCGTTGCCCGCCAGCGACAGGCTGGTCTGGCCACCGGTCATGGCCAGGTACACGTCGGCCAGAATCTCGGAGTCGAGCAACGCGCCGTGCAGCTCACGGCCCGAGTTGTCTACGCCATAGCGTTTGCACAGGGCGTCGAGGCTGTTGCGCTGGCCGGGGTGGCGCTCACGGGCCATGGCCAGGGTGTCGAGCACCGTGCAATACGTGGTGACATCGACACGGTCCTGCTGGCCCATCAAGGCGAATTCGTTGTTGATGAAGCCAACGTCGAACGGCGCGTTGTGGATGATCAGCTCGGCGCCCTTGATGAACTCGAAGAACTCCTCGGCCACCTCGGCAAAGCGCGGCTTGCCGATCAGGAACTGGTCGGTGATGCCGTGCACCCCGATCGCGCCCTCGTCGCTTGAGCGATCCGGCTGCAGGTACACATGGAAGTTGCGCCCAGTCAGGCGCCGGCCGATGACTTCGACACAACCGATCTCGATGATGCGGTGACCATCGGTCACCGGCATGCCGGTGGTTTCGGTATCGAGGACTACGTATCTCGTGGCCATGGGTGCAACACTCTCGTCATTTCAACAGCGGGGACAGCCGCGCACTTTAGCATAAGTGGAGGCGAGATGGCTGGCATGGGCCCCGAACACCCAATCCCGAGCAGGCGTTGCAACCGATGTAGCAGCAACTGACTTGATATGGCGTCGTCTGCATCGCGACCAAGGTCGGCTCCTACGCCGTCCGTGTAGGAACCGGCCTTGGCCGCGATGCCCGCCGTACAGGCTCGACAAACGTGCACCACCGCCGCAAATACCGCATATTATCGCCCTGCCCCGCCACTGCCCCATGGAGACCCTCGTGGCCAACACCTTCAATTTCGACACCGTCCACGACCGCCACAACACCGGCAGCACCAAATGGAGCCGCTTCCCCGCCGACGTGCTGCCCATGTGGGTGGCCGACATGGACTTCGCCGTCGCCCCCGGCATCATCCAGGCCCTGCAGGACCGCCTGATGCACCCGATGCTGGGCTACAGCGTGGCCCAGGACAGCCTGCGCGCCACCCTGGTCAAGGCCCTGCGCGAGGTGTTCGACTGGGAGGTGGCGCCCGAGGAATTGGTGTTCCTGCCGGGCGTTGAAGGTGGTGTGAACATGGCGCTCAATGGCCTGCTGGCCCCTGGTACCGGCGTGGTGGTGCAGACGCCCAACTACCGTCCGCTGCTCAACGCCGCCGGGCACTGGAAGCTGCCGCGCATCGACCTGCCGTTCCACGTGGACGCCAGCGGCCAGTACCCCACCGACCTGGCGGCACTGGACAAGGCCCTCGGCCAGGCCGGGGCGATGATCCTCAGCAACCCGCACAACCCGATGGGCAAGGTGTTCGACCGCGTCGAACTGCAGGCCATCGCCGATGCCTGCGTGGCCCACGACACGTTGCTGATCAGCGACGAGATCCACGCGCAGATCCTCTTCGATGGCCGCCAGCACATCCCTATTGCCAGCCTCAACGACGAGATCGCGCAACGCACCATCACCCTGATGTCGGCCACCAAGGCGTTCAACATCGCCGGCATGAAAAATGCCTTTGCAGTGATCAAAAACCCAGCGTTGCGCCATCGTTTCAACGTGGCGCGCCTGGGCATGGTGGACAGCGTCAGCACCCTGGGGTTGGTGGCGACCGAGGCGGCCTACAACCACGGCGCGCAATGGCTGGCCGAGGCCATCGCCTACCTGCAGGCCAACCGCGACTACCTGGCCGATGCCGTGGCCACGCGCTTGCCGGGGGTGAGCATGACCTTGCCGCAGGGGACGTACCTGGCGTGGCTGGATTGCAGCGCACTGGGGCTGAGTGACCCTCATGCCTTCTTCCTGAAAGAGGCAAAGGTAGGGCTGAGCCCAGGCACTGATTTTGATGATGAAGCGGGCGGCCAGTTCGTGCGCCTGAACTTCGGCTGCCCACGGACCCTGCTGGAGGAAGGCATCGCACGGATGGAGCGCGCCCTGAAGGCACGCTAGCCCTGTGTAGGAGCCGACTTTAGTCGCGATGCAGGCAACGCGGTTTCAAGACAGTGGCTGCTAGCCGCCGCCAGGCTGCGCGGGCCCTGGGCCTCGCTGAATATTTTCAGGGTTCACACTGGCCAGCGCAGCCTGGCGGCAGCGGCTACGGGGGCGGGTGTATCCTTGTCGACCGCGTCGCCTGCATCGCGGCCAAGGCCGGCTCCTACCACGATCGGCGTAGGAGCCGACTTTAGTCGCGATGCAGGCAACGCGGTTTCAAGACAGTGGCTGCAGCAGAACGGGCTCTGTAGCCGCTGCCGCCAGGCTGCGCGGGCCCTGGGCCTCGCTGAATATCTTCAGGCTTCACACTGGCCAGCGCAGCCTGGCGGCAGCGGCTACGGGGGCGGGTGTATCTTTGTCGAGCGCGTCGTCTGCATCGCGGCCAAGGCCGGCTCCTACCACGATCTGTGTAGGAGCCGACTCTAGTCGCGATGCAGGCAACGCGGTTTCAGGACAGGTGCGGCTACAAGATCAGCGCTTGAGCGCCCGCACCTCATCCACCCCACGATTCGCCAATTGGTCTGCCCGCTCGTTGCCATGATGCCCGGTATGCCCGCGCACCCACTTCCACTTCACTGTGTGCCGCCCCACCTGCTCATCCAGCATCTGCCACAGGTCGGCGTTTTTCACCGGCTGCTTGGCGGCCGTCTTCCAGCCGCGCTTCTTCCAGTTGACCATCCATTCGTTGATGCCCTTCATCACGTACTCGGAGTCGGTCACCAGCAGCACTTCGCAGGGGCGCTTGAGTTCTTCCAGGCCGCGGATGGCCGCCATCAGCTCCATGCGGTTGTTGGTGGTGGCCGCCTCGCCGCCCCACAGTTCCTTTTCCACGCCCTTGCACACCAGCAGGGCGCCCCAGCCACCGACGCCCGGGTTGCCCTTGCAGGCGCCGTCGGTGAAGATTTCAACGCTATCGCTCATTACTACCTATCCGTCGATGTCAGGGTTCGCTGTTGCGCCGATTGACCTTGGCCATCGGCAACGGGATCAGCTTGCCCATGGGTTCGCGACGCACCTGGCGCAGCGGGCGCAGGCCCACCACCAGTTTGCGCGCGACCAATATATAGAAGCCGCCACCGGCACTCTGCCACTGCCCGGCGCGGCGCTCCCAGCCTGACAGGCGTGCTTGCCAGGCCGGTGACGCAAGCGGCGGACGATAGCACCCGAACCGGCGTTTCTCCAGCGCAAAGCCCAGCAGGTTCAGCCAGTCGCCCACCCTGGACGCGGAAAAGCAGCGCGCCTTGCGCAGGGCGTCATGGGCGAACGCGCGGCGCAGGCCCCAGGCGCTCCAGGGGTTGATGCCGACGATGATCAGGTGGCCGCCAGGGCGCACGGCGCTGGCCGCCTCGCGCAGCAGGCCATGGGGCGACAGGCTGAAATCCAGGCCGTGTTGCAGCACCACCACATCGGCGGCGTGTTCGCTCAGGGGCCAGGCCTGCTCTTCGCAGACAATCTCCACCCCCGGCAACGGCGCGCCCAGGCGCACGTTGCGCTGCACCTGGGGTGCCTGGGGCGGCACTTGGGCGCTGGGCCCGTAATGCACCAGGTAGCCGCCGAAAAAGCGGCCCAGTTCTTCCTCCAGCAGGGTCTGTTCTTCCTTGAGCAGGAACTGGCCCAACGGCCCCTCGAACCAGTCCCGGGCCTGGCCAATCAACGCCAGCCATTCCGGGTCGGCCTGCGCAAAAGCTTTATCGGTCATTGCCATCTCCCACCGAAGAGGTTCACCAATAGCCCCAACAGGTTCTAAGATGCACCATTATTCAACGCTTAGCGAATCGCGCCATGATACAGATCGACGCACTGCCCGCCTTCACCGATAACTACCTGTGGTTGTTACAAGACACTGCAAGCAAACGCTGCGCGGTGGTCGATCCGGGCGACGCGGCGCCCGTGCGCGCCTGGCTGACGCAGCACCCGGACTGGCAGTTGACCGACATCCTGGTCACCCACCACCACAACGACCATGTGGGCGGCGTCGCCGAGCTCAAGCAATTGACCGGCGCCACCGTCTACGGCCCGGCGCACGAGAACATTCCGGCCCGCGACGTGGCGCTGGACGACAACGCCACGCTGCAGGTGCTGGGCCTGGACTTCCAGGTGTTCGCCGTGCCCGGGCACACCCTGGGCCACATCGCCTATTACCACGCCGGCAACGCGCCGCTGCTGTTCAGCGGCGACACTTTGTTCGCCGGCGGTTGCGGCCGCCTGTTCGAAGGCACACCCGCGCAGATGCATCATTCGCTCCAACGCCTGGCCAGCCTGCCCGAAGCCACGGCGGTCTATTGCGCCCACGAATATACCTTGAGCAACCTGCGCTTTGCCCGCGCGGTGGAACCCGAAAACCAACACCTTGCCCAGCGTTTCGCTGACGTTACCCGCCTGCGCGACGAAAATCGCATCACGTTGCCATCATCAATCGGCCTGGAACGGCTCACCAACCCCTTCCTGAGGGTGCTTGAACCGGCCGTCAAAGAAAAAGCAGACGAACGGACAGGCGCTGTAAACCCTTCTCCCGAGTCCGTTTTTGCTGCCTTGAGGGCATGGAAAGATAAGTTCTAAAGCCTCGCGGCTTACGTCAAAAAATTCTGAAAGGTTGACCCGGGGGTGGGCAGTTTCTAGAATCGCCCGACATTTTTGCCCGGATCACCTTCCCAGCCAATGTCGTCCACCACTCGAAAGCCCTTCAATTGCGACGCATTGACGCGTTTGGCCCAAGCCATCGCGCTGACCCTGCCTGTGGTTCTGGTGGGGTGCCAAAGCACGAGCCAGGTGCCGGATGCCGAAAGCGTCAGGCTGCACAGCCTGAACGCACGCATCAAGCAAAAACCCCTGTTCGAGAACCAGCAGCAAGCCCAGCAGCAGGCGCCCCAGGATGTATGGGCACGCATGCGCCAGGGCTTCCAGCTGCAGGACGGCATCGCCGTGAACCCGCGGGTAGAGCAGCAGCGCCTGTGGTTCGTCAGCAACCCCTCGTTCCTGGAAAACGCCAGCGACCGTGGCAGCCTGTACATGCACTACATCGTCGAGCGCCTGCAGGAACGCAACATGCCGCTGGAGCTGGCGCTGTTGCCGGTGATCGAAAGCGCCTACAACCCCATGGCCTATTCGCGCAGCGATGCCTCGGGGCTGTGGCAGTTCATTCCGTCCACAGGCCGCTACTTCAACCTGCGTCAAACCCGTTTCTACGACGGTCGTCGCGACGTGACGGCGTCCACCGCCGCCGCGCTGGACTACCTCAGCCGTCTGCACGACATGTTCAACGGCGACTGGCTGCTGGCACTGGCGGCCTACAACGCCGGTGAAGGCACGGTCAGCCGCGCCATCGAGCGCAACGAGAAACTGGGCCTGCCGACTGACTACTGGAACCTGCCCCTGCCTCAGGAAACCCGCGACTACGTGCCCAAGCTGCTGGCACTGTCGGAGCTGGTGATGTCGCCCGAGGCCTACGGCGTGAACCTCAACCCCATCGCCAACCAGCCGTATTTCGAGGTGGTGGAAGTCAATCAGCAGATGGACCTGGGCCGCGTCGCGGCACTGGCCAACATCGACGAGGACGAGCTGTTCCAGCTCAACCCGGCCCTCAAGCAGCGCGTCACCGTGGACGGCCCCCAGCAATTGCTGGTGCCTACCGCCAAGGCCCACCTGCTGACCGAGAGCCTGGCCAAGATGGGCCCCGAAGAGCTGCTGACCCTGGCGCCCAAGCGCAAGCTGGTCGAGGATGTGGCGCGCACCGAGCTGCCCGCTCGACGCCGCAGCTACAAGGTCAAGCGTGGCGACAACCTGAGCCTGATCGCCAAGGCCAACAAGGTTGACGTCAAGGAGCTGCAGCGCTGGAACAAGCTGTCGGGCATGCACCTGAAGGTCGGCCAGACCCTGGTGATGCAGGACAACACCCGCAGCGTGTCCAAGGGCCGTGGCAAGTCCACCGCCGTGGCCAGCGCCAGCAGCAGCGCCAAGAACCGCCAAGTGGCGACCCGCTACAAGATCCGCAAGGGTGACTCGCTGTACGTGGTGGCCCAGCGTTTCAACGTCGAGGTTAACCACCTCAAGCGCTGGAACCCCAACACCGCTCGCGCGCTGAAGCCAGGCCAGACCCTGGTGGTGTACCGCGACCGCTGAACCCCACCATCCCGTAGCCGCTGCCGCCAGGCTGCGCTGGCCCTGACTTTCACTGAACATCTGCAGTGTACTCGGGGGCCAGCGCAGTCTGGCGGCAGCGGCTACAGACCTTACAAGGCCTGATCATGACCGATGAAACCCCAGAAGCCCTCAAAGCCCGCAAACTGGCCCACCTGGACGCCGTCCTCGAAGCCCTGAGCGCCGAGACCCGCGACGTGTCCCGCGCCTTCTACCACGGCTGGGTTCTGTCCGCGGCCATGGAGCTGTGGGACCGCGGTGTGCTCAGCCAGGAAGAACGCCTGGACATCGAAGCCAAGGTCAAGGCCATTACCCAACCTCCGGCCGCCAGCGAGTAAAGCCGGCGAACCCTTCTTCAAGCAGAGACAAACTGTTACTGTACCGGTAACAAACCGGATCTCTGACTTGATGCGTTCGCCCCTGCTGCTCACACTTGGACTGGTCTTGAGCTGTCACGCTGGCGCGACGGTGTTCCAAAGCCATGGCTACGCCCAGTTCGGTACCCTCAAGTACCCCGCCAGCTTCAGCCATTTCGACTGGACCAACCCCCAGGCGCCCAAGGGCGGCACCCTGCGGGTGATGGCGTTCGGCACCTTCGACACGCTTAACCCCTACACCTTCAAGGGCACCAGCCCGGTCAGCACGCCCAACTTCATCCAGTACGGCGTCAGCGAGCTCAACGAAACCCTGATGGTGGGCACCGGCCAGTACGACCCGTCCGGCGACGAGCCCACGTCCAGCTACGGCCTGATCGCCAAAAGCGTCGAATACAGCGACGACCGCAGTTGGGTGGTGTTCAACCTGCGCCCCGAAGCGCGCTTCAACGACGGCGTGCCCATCACCGCCCGCGACGTGGCCTTCTCCTACCGCACGCTGCTCAAGCAGGGCCACCCGCTGTACCGCACCAGCCTGCAGGAAGTGCAGCGCGTCGACGTGCTCGGCCCCCAGCGCATCCGCTTTGTGTTCAAGCGCAGCGCCAACCCGCTGCTGATCCTGCGCATGGGCGAACTGCCGGTGCTGCCCGAGCATTACTGGAAAGACCGCGACTTCCAGGCCACCACCTTCGAGCCCCCCGTCACCAGCGGCCCCTACCGCATCACCCAAGTGATGCCCGGGCGGCGCCTGGTGTTCGAGCACTTGAAGGACTGGTGGGGCCAGGACCTGGCCGTGAACCGCGGCAAGTACAATTTCGACCGGGTGGAGGTGGAGTTCTACCGCGACAACGACGTGGCCTTCGAAGCCTTCAAGGCCGGCGAGTTCGACATTTACCTGGAGCACCAGGCCAAGAACTGGGCCAATGGCTACCACTACCCGGCCGTGCTGCGCGGTAACGTGATCAAGTCGCAGATCAAACACCAGATCCCCACGCAAACCCAGGGCCTGTTCATGAACACCCGCCGCCCGGCCCTCGCCGACGTGCGCGTGCGCGAAGCCCTCGGCCTGCTGCTGGACTTCGAATGGACCAACAGCGCGCTGTTCAACGGCGCCTACCGGCGCGCTACCAGCTACTACCCCAACAGCGAGTTCAGCGCCACCGGCCTGCCCGCCGGCAAGGAGTTCCTGCTGCTGGCGCCCTACCGCCAACAACTGCCTGCCGCGCTGTTCGCCCAGCCCTTCAGCGTGCCCACCACCCAAGGCCGTGGCATCGAGCGTGAAACCCTGCGCCGCGCCCTGGGTCTATTGGCCGACGCCGGCTGGAAGCTAGACGGCCAGCGCCTGCGCAACGCCCAGGGGCAGCCGCTGCGCCTGGAGTTGCTGCTGGTCAACCCGGGGCTGGAAAGGATCCTGCAACCTTATGTCGAAAACCTCCTCGCCATCGGCGTCGATGCGCGCTTGCGCACCGTGGACCGCGCCCAGTATAAGCAGCGGCTGGACCAATTCGACTTCGACATGATTCTGATGACCCTCAACCAGACCCTGAGCCCCGGCCTTGAACAGTGGCAGTACTTCCACTCAAGCCAGGCCAGCGTCAAGGGCAGCAAGAACTACGCCGGCATTCACGACCCGGTGGTAGACCACCTGCTCGATGACCTGCTGGCCGCACAGACCCGCGATGACCAGGTAGCCGCCACCCGCGCCCTGGACCGCGTGCTGCTGTTCAACCACTACATGATCCCCAATTGGTACCTGGACGCCCATCGTCTGGCCTATCGCAACCGTTTCGCTTTCGTCACCACGCCGCCCTACACCCTGGGGCTGAACACGTGGTGGGCAAAGCCTGTGGAGAGTCACCCATGACGCGCCTACGCGCCCTGCTGCCAACAGCCTGCGGCCTGCTGTTGTCGGGGCTGGCCTGCGCCGCCCCCGAGCACGCCGCCACCCTGTACAACGAAGCCCCCAAATACCCGGCCACCTTCCAGCACTTCGATTACGTCAACCCCGACGCGCCCAAGGGCGGCACCTTCCGCACCGCAGGCTCCGGCGGTTTCGACAGCCTCAACCCGTTCATCAGCAAGGGTGTGCCCGAAGGCAACATCGGCATGATCTACGACACCCTGACCCGCCAGAGCCTGGACGAGCCGCTGACCGAATACGGCCTGATCGCCAAGACCATCGAGAAAGCCCCGGACAACAGCTGGGTGCGCTTCACCCTGCGCCCCGAGGCGCGCTTCAACGACGGCCACCCGATACGCGCCGAAGACGTGGTGTTCACCTTCAATACTTTGATGAAAGACGGCTCGCCGGTGTACCGCACCTACTACGCCGCCGTGGCCGACGTGGTGGCCGAAGACCCGTTGCACGTGCGCTTCAACTTCAAGACCCGCGACAGCCGCGAATTGCCGCTGATCCTCGGCCAATTGCCGGTACTGCCCAAGCACTACTGGGCCACCCGCGACTTCACCCGCGCCAACCTCGAATTCCCGCTGGGCAGCGGCCCGTACAAAGTGGCCGCGGTCAACGCCGGCCGCTCGATCCGCTACGAGCGCGTGAAGGACTACTGGGCCAAGGACCTGCCCATCAACCGCGGCCAGTACAACTTCGACGTGCTGACCACCGACTACTACCGCGACAACAACGTGGCCTTGGAAGCCCTGAAGGCCGGCGCCTTCGACTACTGGCTGGAAATGACCGCGAAAAACTGGGCCACCGCCTACGACACCCCGGCCGTGCGTGAAAAGCGCCTGATCAAGGAAGAGCTGCCCAACGGTAACCCGGTGGGCATGCAGGGCTTTATCTTCAACCTGCGCCGCCCGCTGTTCCAGGACGTGCGCGTGCGCCAGGCGCTGGGCTTGCTGTTCGACTTCGAGTGGAGCAACCGCCAGCTGTTCAACGGCGCCTACACGCGCACCGACAGCTTCTTCGAGAACTCGGACCTGGCCTCCTCCGGCCTGCCTGACGCCGATGAGCTGAAAATACTGGAGCCCCTGCGCGGCAAGATCCCCGACGGGGTGTTCACCACGCCCTTCAAGAACCCGGTCAGCGACGGCAGCGGCATGATCCGCGACCAGCAGCGCCAGGCCTACAAGCTGCTGCTGGACGCCGGCTGGCACGTGGTCAACGACCGCATGGTCGACGCCACCGGCAAGCCCGTCAGCATCGAGTTCCTGCTGGCCCAACCCGAGTTCGAACGCGTGCTGCTGCCCTACAAGCGCAACCTCGCCGACCTTGGCATCGAACTGGTGCTGCGCCGCGTCGACGCCTCGCAGTACGTCACCCGCCGCCGCTCGCGCGACTTCGACATGATGGTGTCCAGCTTCCCGCAGTCCGAATCGCCCGGCAACGAGCAGCGCGAATACTGGGAGTCGAGCAGCGCCGACCGCAGCGGCAGCTACAACTGGATCGGCATCAAGGACCCGGCCGTCGACGCGCTGACCGAAAGCCTGATCAACGCCGACACGCGCAAAAGCCTGATCACCCACGCCCACGCCCTGGACCGGGTGCTGCTGCAAAACTACTACCTGGTGCCCAACTGGCACATCAAGACCTGGCGCGTGGCCTACTGGAACCACCTGGGCCACCCGGCCGTGTCGCCGCGCTATGACGTGGGCACCACCACCTGGTGGGCCAAGCCCGACGTGACCCCGGTGGTGCCAACGCCTGCCGCCACCGATTCGCCTGGCAAGGAGCGCTGAGATGCTGGCCTATATTTTCAAGCGCCTGCTGCTGATCATTCCGACCCTGTTCGGCATCCTGATCATCAACTTCATCATCATCCAGGCCGCCCCCGGTGGTCCGGTGGAACAGGCCATCGCCAAGATCGAAGGCTTTGAAGGCGCCACCAGCCGCTTCAGCGGCGGCGGCTCGGAAGTGTCCATGGGCGGCTCCAGCTACCGCGGCGCCCAGGGCCTGGACCCGGCGCTGATCAAGGAAATCGAGCAGCAGTACGGCTTCGACAAGTCGGCGCCCGAACGCCTGTGGCTGATGATCAAGAACTACGCCCACTTCGACTTCGGCAACAGCTTCTTCCGCGACGCCAAGGTCACCGACCTGATCCTGGAGAAAATGCCGGTATCCGTGTCGCTGGGCCTGTGGAGCACGCTGATCATGTACCTGGTGTCCATCCCCCTGGGCATCGCCAAGGCCACCCGCCACGGCAGCCACTTCGACGTGTGGACCAGCTCGGCGATCATCGTCGGCTACGCCATCCCGGCGTTCCTGTTCGCCATTTTGCTGATCGTGGTGTTCGCCGGCGGCAGCTACCTGGACTGGTTCCCGCTGCGCGGCCTGACCTCCAACAACTTCGACCAGCTGAGCCTGGGCGGCAAGGTACTGGACTACTTCTGGCACCTGGCGCTGCCGGTGACGGCGCTGGTGATCGGCAACTTCGCGACCATGACCTTCCTGACCAAAAACAGCTTCCTCGACGAGATCGGCAAGCAATACGTCATCACCGCCAAGGCCAAGGGCCTGAGCAACAACCGCGTGCTGTACGGCCATGTGTTCCGCAACGCCATGCTGCTGGTGATCGCCGGTTTCCCGTCGGCGTTTATCGGCATCTTCTTCACAGGCTCCCTGCTGGTGGAAGTGATCTTCTCCCTCGACGGCCTGGGCCTGATGAGCTTCGAGGCCGCGGTCAACCGCGACTACCCGGTGGTGTTCGGCACCCTGTTCATCTTCACCCTGCTGGGGCTGCTGGTGAAACTGATCGGCGACCTGACCTACAGCGTTGTCGACCCACGCATCGACTTCGAACGCAGGGAGCACTGAGATGACCCTATCCCCTATCAACCGTCGCCGCCTGCAACGGTTCAAGGCCAACAAGCGCGGCTGGTGGTCGTTGTGGCTGTTCCTGTTCCTGTTCGTGGCCAGCCTTGGCGCCGAGCTGATCGCCAACGATAAACCCCTGGCCCTGCACTACGACGGCGCGTGGTACTTCCCGGCGTTCGAGCGCTACCCGGAAACCACCTTCGGCGGCGAGTTCCCGCTGGAAGCCAACTACAAAAGCCCGTACCTGCAGCAACTGCTCAAGGCCAAGGACAGCTGGACCCTGTGGGCGCCCATCCCGTTCAGCTACCAGAGCATCAACTACGACCTGAAAGTGCCCGCCCCCGCGCCGCCCTCGGCGCAGAACTGGCTGGGCACCGACGACCAGGGCCGCGACGTGCTGGCGCGGGTGATCTACGGCTTCCGCATCTCGGTGCTGTTCGCCCTGACCCTGACCGTGCTCAGCTCCATCGTCGGCGTCATCGCCGGCGCCTTGCAGGGCTTCTACGGCGGTTGGGTGGACCTGGCCGGCCAGCGCTTCCTGGAAGTGTGGTCGGGCCTGCCGGTGCTCTACCTGCTGATCATCCTCGCCAGTTTCGTGCAGCCCAACTTCTGGTGGCTGCTGGGCATCATGCTGCTGTTCTCGTGGATGAGCCTGGTGGACGTGGTGCGCGCCGAGTTCCTGCGCGGCCGCAACCTGGAATACGTGCGCGCCGCCCGCGCCCTGGGTATGCGCGATGGCAGCATCATGTTCCAGCACATCCTGCCCAACGCCATGGTCTCAACCATGACCTTCATGCCCTTCATCCTCACCGGCGCCATCGGCACCCTCACCGCCCTGGACTTCCTGGGCTTCGGCCTGCCGGCCGGCTCGCCGTCGCTGGGTGAGTTGGTGTCCCAGGGCAAGTCCAACCTGCAGGCGCCCTGGCTGGGCATCAGCGCTTTCGCCGTGCTGGCGCTGATGTTGAGTTTGCTGGTGTTCATCGGCGAAGCCGCCCGCGACGCGTTCGATCCAAGGAAATGACATGCACCCTGACAACCTGATCGAAATCCGCGACCTGTCGGTCCAATTCGACAACGACCAGCGTTCGGCGCGCGTGGTGGAAGGCATCAGCTTCGACATCCGCCGTGGCGAAACCCTGGCTTTGGTGGGCGAAAGCGGCTCGGGCAAATCGGTGACCGCGCACTCCATCCTGCGCCTGTTGCCCTACCCCATCGCCACCCACCCCAGCGGCACGGTGATGTTCAATGGCCAGGACCTGCTGCACATGGACGAAAAGCCCCTGCGCCAGATCCGTGGCAACGACATTGCCATGATCTTCCAGGAGCCCATGACCTCGCTCAATCCGCTGCACTGCATCGAAAAGCAGATCAACGAAGTGCTGGGCCTGCACAAGGGCCTGACCGGCAAGGCCGCCACCGCGCGCACCCTGGAACTGCTGGAAATGGTCGGCATCCCCGACCCGCGCCAGCGCCTCAAGGCCCTGCCGCACGAACTGTCCGGCGGCCAGCGCCAGCGCGTGATGATCGCCATGGCCCTGGCCAACGAGCCGCAACTGCTGATCGCCGACGAGCCCACCACGGCGCTCGACGTCACCGTACAGTTAAAGATTCTGGAGCTGCTCAAGTCCCTGCAACAGAAACTGGGCATGGCCCTGCTGTTGATCACCCACGACCTCAACTTGGTCAAGCGCGTGGCCCAGCGCGTGTGCGTGATGAAGCAAGGCTGCATCGTCGAACAGGGCGACTGCGAACAGCTGTTCAGCAACCCGCAACACCCCTATACCCGCGAACTGCTGGGCGCCGAACCACGCGGCGAACCCGCCGCCACCGTGGCGGGCGAGCCGATGCTGGAGGTTGACGACCTCAAGGTCTGGTTCCCCATCAAGAAGGGCTTCTTCAAACACACCGTGGGCCACGTCAAGGCGGTGGACGGCATCCAGTTCAGCCTGCCACGCGGGCAAACCCTGGGCATCGTTGGCGAAAGCGGCTCGGGCAAATCCACCCTGGGCCTGGCCATCCTGCGGCTGATCTCAAGCCAGGGCGCCATCCGCTTCCACGGCCAGCCCTTGGACGGCCTCAGCCGCGAACAAGTGCGCCCGTTCCGGCGGCAGATGCAAGTCGTCTTCCAGGACCCGTTCGGCAGCCTCAGCCCGCGCATGAGCGTGGCGCAGATCGTTGGCGAGGGCTTGCGCATACACGGCATCGGCACGCCTGCAGAGCAGGAACAGGCCATCATCGAAGCCCTCAAGGAAGTGGGCCTGGACCCCGACAGCCGCCACCGCTACCCCCATGAGTTCTCCGGTGGTCAGCGTCAGCGCATCGCCATCGCCCGGGCGCTGGTGCTCAAACCGGCGTTGATTTTGCTGGATGAACCGACCTCAGCGCTGGACCGCACCGTGCAGCGGCAGGTGGTGGAGTTGTTGCGCTCGTTGCAGCTCAAGTACAACCTGACGTACCTGTTCATCAGCCATGACCTGGCGGTGGTCAAGGCGTTGAGCCATCAACTGGTGGTGATCAAATCGGGCCAGGTGCTGGAGCAAGGCCCGGCGGCGCGGGTGTTTGCCGACCCGCAGCATCCCTACACCCAACAGCTGCTGGAAGCGGCCTTCATGGCCTGAAAGTCACCCTGTGGGCGCAAAGCTTGCTCGCGAGGGGCACTCACTGGCGCCATCGCGAGCAAGGGCTAGGCGCCCCCCTTTCTCCCACAGTGCAAGGCCCCAAATCGGGTTTAGCCTGGCACCTGTAGGAGCGGGCGCCGCCGTATGTCAGGCAGTTCGCGGTGGGGCCTTCGCGGCCACAGGCCGCTCCTACAGGGTGCTAGGTTGAACTCAATGTTTGCCCAAAACCGTAGAATCTCCCACAGTGGTGACCTCCACAAGACAGTTGCTGCTACGGACGGTGTCGCCTGCATCGCGGCCAAGGCCGGCTCCTACGCCATCCGCGTAGGAGCCGACTTTAGTCGCGATGCAGGCAACGCGGTTTCAAGACAGCAGCTACACGGCTTTGTGGGAGTGCGGGGGCAATACATTGCAGCCTGAATTTGCCACGGTGCGTATCTACCAGACCTCCAGCCCCACCGGACGGATAGCGTGCCACAGGGCCAGCTCTTCAGGCTCAGACGCCCTCAAATTGCATTGTCGCAACAAATCTGCCAAAGCATGACCAGGCTTATCTGGCAAAGCCTTCAACACCTTCATGCCATCATCCGCCCGTTGAGTTTCCAGAGTCACGTCACGATCAGAAGAACACTTAGACATCTGTAAATCCCACATCCGAACCACACCGTCGCCACTGCCGAAGGCGACAAGATCACGCCAACCGTGGCGTGCCCTTCAGCACCGAATCCACCAGCGCCTGCGCACTCTCGAGTGACTGAACCACTGACCAGACCAGCCCGGGATTTTCGCAGCCGTTGTCAGTCAATTCATAAGCCGTTTCATGAGCGCACTTGAGCAGCAGCGCCACCTGCGACAACGCCGTTTCGGCGTCGACGCCTGCCCGTACCTGGAACAGGGGTTCGCCGCTTTCGTCGTGGGCGCCGAATGCGCAGCTTGCGGTAAGAAGGGATTGGAGGGTTGCAGCGGGTGAAACAGGCGTCAGCTTATCCATATGAAAAGTATCCTTGAGCGCCTTGATCTGAATCGGGCTACCAAACCCGATCGCTGAGTATTCAGCGACAGCAAGGAGGGTAAGGAGAGTTTCCCCTGGAAACAAGGCACCGAAGCAATAACAGATGTTTCCTACAAGCTCGTGCTAAATGCCCTACCTACACCCGCACGTAGCCGCCGCAGGCTGCGCTGGCGCTGTGGCCCGCTGGAGATCTCCAGGGTTCACACCGGCCAGCGCAGCCTTTCGGCAGCGGCTACGGGTGATCAGTTCAGGCTGAGCTGGCGATGGGACTATCCAGGCAATTAACCGCCACCCGCTCCACCAACGCCAACGCATCCTGCAACGTCAACGGCCGCCCCAGCAGGTACCCCTGCACCTTGTTGGCCCCCAACAACCGCAACGCCTCAAGCTCCGAGCGGGTCTCCACCCCCTCGGCGACGATGGTGCTGCCGGTCTCGCGGGCAAAGGCGATCAACGCCGAGGCCATGGCGCGTTTCTGTGGGTCGTGGTCGATGCCCTGGGTCAGGCTGATGTCCAGTTTGATCATGTCCGGGCGCAGTTGCAGGATGTGGCGCATGCTGGCGTAGCCGGCGCCGGCGTCGTCGATGGCGATGCGTACGCCAATCTGGCGCAGGGGTTTGAGGGCCAGCAACAAGGTGCGGTAGTCGTTGACGATGGCGTGCTCGGTGACTTCCAGCACGATGCGGCTGGCCGGGCACAGGCCCAGCAGTTCGATCAGGCGGCCACTGGTGATCAGCTGCGGCGAGCAGTTGAGGGTCAGGTAGGTGCCCGAGGGCAGCGCGTCCATGTTTTTCAGCGCAGCTGCGATGGCGTGGCATTCCAGTTCCACGCCCAGGCCGGCGTCGGCGGCTTCGTTGAACCACTGGTCCGGGCTGCGGATGGGCTCGACGTTGAAACGCGACAGGCATTCCCAGCCGCAGATGGTCATGCCCTGAAAGTCGAAGATCGGCTGGTAGACAATGGCCGGCTGGTTGCCCGCCAATACCGCCGAGATGCGCCGATGCTTGGCCACGCGGTCGCGGACCAGGGTCAGGTCGCCCTCGATGCGGTCGGCGATCAGTTCGGCGAACACCTTCATCACCAGCAGGTCACGGTGGCCCAGGGTGTTGTCGGCGCTGTAGCCGAAACAGCAGAAGGTGCCGTAAAGGCGGCCGTCGCTGAGGTGGATGGGCACGCTCATGTGCGAGCCGATCGGCAATGCCAGGGTCTCCGGCAGGGCCATGGCCACGGGGAATTCGGCGGTGTCGGCGATCAGCTCGGGGAGGTCGCCCTCTACCACCTTGAGGCAGTAGCCCACGTCCAGGGACAGGGTGTCGCCTGGCTTGATCGGGCCTTCACCGTCGGTGTCGACGTTGACGAACACCCGATCGCTGGTTCGAAACTGCGAGACAAAGGCTACATCCATCCCCAGATGGGTACGCAGCGCCCGTAATACCTTGTCGATGCATCCGCTGCCCGTGGGCGCGGACGATTTGAGCGTCACCACACTGGCAAGTTGCTCGGCTGACATGTCCATGACGGCCTCCTTGATCCCTGGATGTTCAGATTCTAGGACTGTGACTGCGGATTTACGTCTACCGCCCACTGTTTCCTGACGAAATGCAGGGGAAATGCGAAAGGTGTCACAAAACGTTTAACCCTGCGTGAGGACTTGGGGAAACGCCCAGGCCGACACTTTGGCTATCCAATGGCCCAGCAGGAGAGCCAGCATGCAGTCGCGAAGAGGTTTCTTGTTCCAGGCCGCCGCCCTGGGTTCACTGGCCGCCGTGGGCCTGGTGGTGGGGCGTCAGCGCCTGGCCATGGCGGCGCCGGCGCAGACGTTCGAAGTGCAGCACAGCGATGCGCAGTGGCATCAGTTGCTGACCGATGAGCAGTTTGATGTGTTGCGGCGTGAGGGTACGGAGCGGCCGTTCAGCAGCCCGCTTAATAATGAGCACCGCCGCGGGCGGTTTGCCTGTGCGGGGTGCCAGTTGCCGTTGTTCGCTTCTGAAGCCAAGTTTGACAGCGGGACGGGATGGCCCAGCTTTACCGCGCCGTTGGCGGGGGCAGTGGACACCAGCCGCGACAGCTCGCTGGGGATGGAGCGCAACGAGGTGCATTGCCATCGATGTGGCGGGCATTTGGGGCATGTGTTTGATGATGGGCCGGCGCCGACGGGGTTGCGTTATTGCATGAACGGCGTAGCGATGAATTTCACCCCCACCCCGTAGCCGCTGCCGCAGGCTGCGCTGGCCCGTGTGAACCCTGGAGATGTGCAGTGAGGCATGAGGCCAGCGCAGCCTGGCGGCAGCGGCTACGGGGTGGGCGTGGGGCGTTAGGTATGGGCGTGGGGTGTTGGGCAGCGGGGCCAAATCAGGGATACAGCTCATCCAACACCTGCATCAACGCCCGCTTGCGCGGGCTCTCCAGCCCCGTCCAGGCCACGCCGATGCCCGCGCCGCTCATGGCCAGCGCCAGCGGCCGGGTGACCACGCCGGCCGGCAACGCCGAGGCCGCCCCCGCCGGCACGATCCCCACCCCCAACCCCGCCGCCACCAACGCCAGCAAGGTGGTGAACTCGCCCATCTCCCGGGCAATGGTCAACGTCACCTTGCGCCGGTGGAACCCCACCAGCATCTGATCATGCAGCCCCGGCGCGAACTTGCGCGCCAGCACCAGCGCCGGCCGCCCGGCCAGATCCTGAGGCTGCACCCGACGCAGGGCACACAGCGGGTCCCCTTCGTGCAGCGCCACCACCAGCGACTCTTCAAACAGCATGCGCGTATGTACGCCCGGCACGCTCAACGGCAACCGCACCAGGCCGAAGTCCAGGGCATTGTCCTGCAACGCCCGGGCCTGCAGCAGTGACGGCATGTCCTTGAGCTCCAGCTCGATACGCGGGTAACGCTGCTCCATCTGCCGCACCAGGTCCGGCAATAACTGCGACAGCACCGATGACACGAAGGCCAGCCGCAATACGCCCACCTCACCGGCTGCCGCCTGTTGCAGCACCTCGCGCGCGCGCCCGGCCTGGCGCAGGGTGGCCAGGGCCTCGGGCAGGAACAGCGCGCCCTCCTCGGTCAGCTCCACGCCATGGCGATCACGCTCGAACAACTGCGCGCCCACGTCCTCCTCCAGCGCCCGTATCTGCGCGCTCAAGGCCGGCTGGACGATGTGCAGGCGCTCCGCCGCGCGGCCAAAGTGCAGTTCTTCGGCGACGGCGGCGAAGGCGCGCAAGTGTTTGAGTTCCATGGACCACTCCCTGTCTGGTGATCACCAACGGTGATCACCCCATCACCATATACGATTGGCGCGCCCCGGTGCCAGGGGTGGACAGTAGGCTCATCCCTTACTCATAAATCCAATACCGGGAGACTCACATGATCGACAGCTTTCGCCTCAATGGCCGAAGGGCGCTGATCACCGGTTCCGTTCGCGGCATCGGTCTGGCCCTGGCCCGCGGGTTGGCCCAGGCCGGCGCGCAGGTGGTACTCAACGGCCGTGACAGCGAACGCGCCCAGGCCGCCTGCGCCCTGCTGCGCGACGAAGGCCTGGACGCCGAATACGTTGTGTTCGACGTGGCCGACCATACCGGCGTGGCCCAGGCCATCGACGCTTTGGAAGCCCGCCTCGGCCCGCTCGACATCCTGATCAACAACGCCGGCCTGCAACACCGCCAACCGTTGCAGGACTTCAGTGCGGAGGACTGGCACCGCCTGATGAGCACCAACCTGGACGGCGTGTTCAACGTCTCCAAGGCCGTGGCCCGGCACATGATCGCCCGCAAGCGCGGCAAAATCATCAACATCGCCTCGGTGCAAAGCGAACTGGCCCGCCCCTCCATCGCCCCCTACGCCGCCAGCAAGGGCGCCGTACGCATGCTGACCCGTGGCATGTGCGCCGACTGGGCTGGCCACGGCCTGCAGATCAATGCCCTGGCCCCCGGCTACTTTCGTACCGAACTCAACCAGGCCCTGGCCGACGACCCGGCCTTCGACGACTGGCTAGTCAAGCGCACCCCGGCCGGGCGCTGGGGCAAGGTGGAGGAGCTGTGCGGCGCCGCCGTGTTCCTCGCCTCCAGCGCCGCCGACTTCATCAATGGCCAGACCCTGTTCGTCGACGGCGGCCTGACCAGCGTCGTCTGAATCACTTTAAACAAGGATGCCTTCCATGCCTCAATCCCTGCCTATCCTGTGCGGTTCCATCATGGGCTCGCCGTTTTCCCTCTCGGCCAAGATCCACAATGCCGCCTACGCGGCCCTGGGCCTGGACTACACCTTTGTCTGCTTCGGCGTGGAAGACCCGGTGGCCGCCGTGGGCGCGATCCGCACCCTGGGCGTGCGCGGCATGAACGTGTCGATGCCCTACAAGCAGGCGGTGATGCCGCACCTGGACGCCATCGACGAGGCAGCGCAGATCATCGGCGCGGTCAACACCATCAATAACGTGGGCGGCGTGCTGACCGGCTACAACACCGATTACCTGGGCGCCGTGCGCGCCCTGCAGGAAGTCACCCGCCTGACCGACAAACGCATCGCCGTGATCGGTGCCGGTGGCGCCGCCCGTGCCGTGGTGTACGGCTGCCGCAAGGCCGGCGCCCAGGTGACGGTATTCAACCGCAGCGCCGAGCGCGGCAGCGAACTGGCCCAATCCCTGGACGCACGCTGGGGCGGCAGCATCGAGCGCTTCGACGCCAAAGCCTACGACATCGTCATCAACGCCACCTCGGTAGGCTTCAAGCAACCCGACAGCAACCCGCTGGACGGCCGCCTGCAAAGCCACCTGATCGTCATGGACGTGGCCTTCATGCCCGTGCAGACCGCCCTGCTGCGCCAGGCCCGCGCCCTGGGTTGCGGCACCGTGGCAGGCACGCGCATGCTGGTGCACCAGGCCTGTCGGCAGATCGAGTTGTACACCGGGCACGACGCGCCCATCGATGTGATGGAGCAGGCCATGCTCCAGGAAATCCAGCGGTTGAACCTGTAACCCACCCGGTTGCCTATCCATAACAAGACGCCATGAAGGCGCCTGGAGGAAGCACATGACCCTCGCCCACTCGCCGTCCGAAGCCGCTGAACCCGTTGACCCGCAGGTGAAGAAAGACCTGCACCGTGCCGCCTGGGCCTGTTCCCTGGGAAGCGCGCTTGAGTACTACGACTTCGCCCTGTACACCCTGGCCTCGGCGCTGATCTTCGGCCCGCTGTTTTTCCCCGAACAGACCCGCGCCATGAGCCTGATCGCCAGCTTCGGCACCTACTTCCTGGGCTTTGCCATCCGGCCGCTGGGCGGGGTGCTGTTCGGCATGATCGGCGACCGCGTGGGGCGCAAGTTCGTGCTCTCGGCCACGGTGCTGCTGATGGGCATTTCCAGCACCCTGATCGGCGCCCTGCCCACCTTCCATCAAGTGGGCTACCTGGCACCGGTGCTGCTGGTGGTGCTGCGCCTGCTGCAAGGCCTGGGCGCCGGCGCCGAACAGGCGGGGGCGGCGGTGATGATGACCGAGTACGCGCCCAAGGGCCGACGCGGCTTTTACGCGGCGCTGCCGTTCCTGGGTATTCAGCTGGGCACGATTCTGGCGGCGCTGGTGTACTTCCTGGTGGTCAGCGGCAACGACAACATCACCCAGACTGACCTGTGGCGCGTGCCGTTTTTCATGAGCGTGGTCATCGTCGCCCTGGGCCTGTACATGCGCCTCAAGCTCAAGGAGTCGCCTACCTTCATTCGCCTCAAGGCACTGAAGCGTGAATGCGCCAACCCGCTGAAAAGCGCCATGACCCACTCCAAACCCACCCTGCTGCTGGGCATTGGCCTGCGCCTGGCCGAGAACGGCGGTTCGTCCATCTACCAGGCGCTGGCGGTGAGCTACATCGTCGGCGTGGTCGGCCTCAAGGGCCCGGTGGGCGTGCTGACCCTGATCTGCGCCGCCAGCCTGGGCGCAATCACCGTGCCCATCGCCGGCAAACTCAGCGACCGCTTCGGCCGCGTCAAGGTGTACCGCGCCTTCGCGTTGCTGCAACTGGCCCTGGCCTTCCCGGTGTGGTGGGTGCTGAGCCAGGGCAATATCGCCGCCAGCATCGTGGCCATTTCCATTGCGCTGGGTATTGGTACCTGGGGCATGTTCGGTACCCAGGCGGCGTTGATGCCGGAGCTGTTCGGCTCACGTCACCGCTACATGGGCGTGTCGATTGCGCGGGAAGTGTCGGCGGTGATCGCTGGCGGGATTGCACCGATGATTGGCGCCGGGATCATTGCCGTGGTGATGGCCACCCATGAGGGTGAGGTGAATGCCGGAATTGGTGCCTGGGTGCCGATTGCGTGCTACCTGGCGTTGTTGACGGTGACGACCTTGTACACCACGTTCAAGACGCCGGAGACGTTGAACCGCGACCTGGATGAGCCGCGTGATGCGTGGGAAGTGGCGAAGGCCAATGAGGCGGTAACGGCGCATCATCACGCTATCCCGGTGCGCCACTGATACCCTGTAGCCGCTGCCGCCAGGCTGCGCTGGCCCTATGCCCCCTGAAGATTTCCGGGGTCACACCGGCCAGCGCAGCCTGGCGGCAGCGGCTACAGGTTATGAATTGGGCGCCAGTACGTCGCCCAACCAGGCGCTGAGGTCCTCGATCTCAGTCTTGCTGATCGAATGCCCCAAATCCGCATACGCATGAAAGTCCGGGGTCAGTCCCAGCTCATGGAGAATCCGCTGCGCCTCGCTGGCATCGGCGAACGGCAAACGCTGATCATCCACCCCATGGCCAATGAAGATCGCCAGCGAGCCCAACGCGGGGCTCGGCTTCAGTTCGCTGTGCAGCACCGGCAAGATCTTGCCACTCAACACCGCAATCCCACGAATCGACTGCGGCTCACGCAAGCCCAGCTCATAACTCATGATCGCGCCCTGGCTGAAGCCCACCAGCACCACCTTCGACTTATCGGTGTGGTATTTGGCAATGGCCTTGGCGATGAAGTCGTGCAGGGTCTGCCGGCTGCTGGCCAGGTCTGCGGTAACGCCGTCGTAAGCCCCGTCGCCCTGTTTGTGGAACCACTGGTAGCTGCCCGCCTCCAGCGTCTGCGGGGCGCGAACCGACAGGTAGGTATCGCCGTCGGGCAACTGGTCGCGCAGCTGGAACAGGTCGCTTTCGTTACTGCCGTAACCGTGAAGGAAGATCACCAGCGGCTTGTCGCGGGTCACCGCCGGGGCCTGTTCCAGGTAGCTGAGCGGCAGGTCGGTTTGCAGAACAGGGTCGGCGCCGTGGGCCAGGCCCGACACCAGCAGCAACGCAAGGGCCATTCGTTTGATCATGGAGTCTCCGTTTTCACTGCGCAGTAGGCAGCGGTGGTGTAAGGGACAGTGACTTCGGCCTTGCCGGCCAGCAGAGGTTCACTGTCGATCAGCGCGCGCAGTGGGTCATCATAGGCTGGCGCCGCCCATCGCACAAAATTCTTGCAGCCTGTAGTCGCTGCCGCCAGGCTGCGCTGGCCCATGTAAACCCTGGAGATTTCCAGCGAGGCATGGGGCCAGCGCAGCCTTCGGCAGCGGCTACTGGGGTCAGTCGCGCACGGCGAAGCGCTTGCGGTATTCGGCGGGGCTTACGCCCATGGCCTTGCTGAACGCGCGGCGCAAGGTATCGGCATTGGCAAAGCCGCACTGGGCCGCCACCTGCTTGGGCGTTTCATGGCCCCGCTCCAGCCGCTCGCGCGCCGCCTGCACGCGGGCCTGCTCCACCCAGGTGGCCGGCGTCTCGCCCACTTCCTGATGAAACAGCCGGGCGAAATGCCGCGGGCTCAGCCCGGCACGTTCGGCCAGCGCCTTGATGCTGTGATCCTCCCCCGGATGCGCCGCCACATAGCGCTGCACTTGCTGCAACGCCGAACGGCCCGTGGGCAGCGACTCGCCCTTGCGGCTGAACTGCAATTGCCCACCCGGGCGCTTGAAGAACATCACCAGCTGGCTGGCCACGCGCCGGGCGATATCCTGGCCCAGGTCCTCTTCCACCAGGGCCAGTGCCAGGTCCAGCCCGGCCGTCACCCCGGCCGCCGTGCGCAGCTTGCCGTCGCGCACGTGAATGGCGTCGGCGTCCACCTGCACCTGCGGGTAGCGCTGGGCCAGGGTGTCGGCGGCCACCCAGTGGGTGGTCACCCGCCGACCATCCAATAATCCCGCCGCCGCCAGGGCGAAGGCCCCGGTGCACACCGAGCCGAAGCGCCGAGACTGGGGCGCGTGCACCCGCAGCCAGTCCAACAGCGCCTGGCTGAAGTGGGCGTGGGGCGCGCTGGGCGCACCCGCCACCAGCAAGGTGTCGATGCCGGTCAGGGGCTGATCGGTGGTGGCCTCGGGCAACAGCCGGGTGCCCGACGAACTGGTCACCGGGCCACTGCCACAGCCCACCAGCATCAGCCGGTAGCGCTCACGCCCAGCCTCGCGGTTGGCTTCGGCGAACACGTCCAGCGGGCCGCTGACGTCGAGCAACTGCACGTTGGGCAAGGCCACCACGGCGATGGTGCGTACGGGTGTCATGGTCACGTCCGCTGCAGAAGGGAAATGGCAGTATATGACGTATTACGCCAATTGAGGACAGACACCGACGAGCTGATACTGGCTTTACCCCCTCAAGCCCCCGGAGACACCCCATGACCTTCAGCCTCGACAGCATCCGCATCCCCGACACCGCCATGGCCCGGGAAATCACCGAACTGGTGCGCGACACCACCACCGACCTGCTGTTTCACCACTCCAGCCGCGTCTACTATTTCGCCGCGCTGGCCGGGCAGAAGCGCGGGCTGAAGTACGACGCCGAGCTGCTGTACGCCGGCTGCATGTTCCACGACATGGGCCTGACCCACCGCTGCAGCAGCGCTTGCGAGCGCTTCGAAGTCGACGGTGCCAACGCCGCCCGCGACTTCCTCAAGGGCCACAGCGTCAACCCGCACGACATCGACACCGTGTGGACCGCCATCGCCCTGCACACCACACCGGGCATCCCGCAGCACATGCACCCGGTGGTGGCGCTGGTGACTGCCGGCGTGGAGATGGACGTGCTGGGCCTGACCTACCCGCAGTACAGCGACGCCGAGCGCGAGGCCATCGTCAGCGCCCACCCGCGCAGCGCACAGTTCAAGGAAGACATCATTCAGGCGTTCTATGACGGCATCCAGCACAAGCCCGAAAGCACCTTCGGCAACGTCAAGGCCGACGTGCTGGCGGACAAGGACCCGCGCTTTGTGCGCGGCAACTTCTGCGAGGTGATCCGCGGCTCGGCCTGGAAGGCCTGAACACCCCGTAGCCGCTGCCGCCAGGCTGCGCTGGCCCTGAACCACGCTGAAAATGTGCAGGGTTCACACCGGCCAGCGCCGCCTGGCGGCAGCGGCTACAAGGCTTACCCCAATGGGCAAGGAACTGCCGTTTTTCGCATAACTGCTGTGCCGCCCGGGTGGTTAATCGGTGCCGCGCCCGTTCGTATAGTGGGCCCATCCCCCACAACAAGAGCCTTCCCCATGAACAGCGCCGTCAAGCCCGATGCCACCCTGGACGCCGAGTACTTCGAGTACAGCAAGGCCGCCAACCCCATCAGCGCCAACCTGATCAGCCGCATTCCCTACCAGAGCTTCCCCGCCGCCCTGTGCGCGGATGGCGAATCGCGGGTGGTGCCCCTGGACCTCAGCCACGCCCTGGGCTGCGAAGGCCCCGCCACCGGCCCCGGCCTGTGCGCCAACTTCATTCGCCTGAACGCCGGCGACTCCCTGCAACTGGCGCCCAACGCCACGTCACAGGTGCTTTACGTGATCGCCGGCACCGGCCACCTGCGACAGGGCGAACAGCGCTTCGACTGGCACCCGGGCTGCTTCATCGCCCTGCCCGGCCTGCAGGCCACGCACTTGACCGCCAGCACCGACGCGCGCTTCTACTACGTGCACGACGAGCCCTTGCTGCGCTACCTGGGCGTCCGGCCCGCCGAGGACCGCTTCAGCGCTACCCTGTACCCCGCCCAAGTCGCCAACGCCAAGCTGCGCGAAGCCGCCGACGACCCGCGCGCCCAGGACCGCAGCCGCATCAGCATCCTGCTGGGTAACCGGCATTTTCCGCAGACCCGCACCGTCACCCACGTGCTGTGGGCCATGTACGGGATACTGCCGCCAGGCTCGGTGCAAAAGCCCCACCGCCATCAGTCCATCGCCCTGGACTTCATCATCGACGCGCCCGCCGGTTGCTACACCCTTGTGGGCACTGAACTGGACGAACACGGGCAGATCCGCAACCCCACCCGGGTGGACTGGACCCCTGGCCTGGCCTTCGTCACCCCACCCGGCTACTGGCACGCGCACTACAACGAGTCGGACCGCGAGGCCTACCTGATCCCGATCCAGGATGCCGGCCTGCAAACCCACCTGCGCGCCCTGGACATCCGCTTCAGTTAAGCCAGTAGGGCGGCGTGCCGATGCGTTCGAGCATGAAGTCGATAAAGCTGCGCACCTTCGACGACACGATGCGCTTGGGCGGGTAGACAAACCACAGCGCCGCCTCGCCGCCGGGGATGTCCCAGTCTGGCAGCCAGCGTTGCAGGCGGCCGCTGCGCAGGCCGTCGGCGGCCAGCCACCGCGGCAGCAGGGCCACACCCAGGCCCTGCTCGGCGGCCAGGCGCTGGGCATCGAGATCGTTGAGGCGTAGCGCGCCTTGCAGGGTGACCGTCACTTGCTGGTCACCCTTGCGCAGCACCACTTCATCGCTGCTGCCCAGTATCGCCGGGTAGTTACTCAGCGCGTCCGGACCCTTCGGGAGATTGGCAAAATCCCTGGCCGCGCACAGCATCCACTGCTGATCAGCGATCCTGCGCGCCTTGAGGCCAGAGTCGGGCAAGGTGCCGATGCGAATCGCCAGGTCCATGCCGGCGTCGATCAGGTTGACCCGTGCCTCATCCAGCACCAGCTCGACGCGGATGTCCGGGTAGGTTTGCAGGAAGTCGCCCAGCCACGGCAGCACATGGTGGCGGGAGAAGGCCGGTGGCACGCTGACCTTCAGCAGGCCGCGCGGTTGTTGGTTGAGCGCGGAGGTGGCGGCGCGCGCCTGCTCCAGTTCCGCCAATACGCGGCGGGCGTGGTGCAGGAAGGTCTGGCCACCCTCGGTCAAATGCAAAGTGCGGGTGGAGCGGTTGAACAGGGCGATGCCCAGGTCGTGCTCCAGTTCCTTGATGTAGCGCGACACCGTCGAGGCCTTGATATTCAGGCGCTCGGCGGCGCGGCTGAAGTTGTTGCCGTCGGCGGCCTCGACGAAGGCGGTGAGTGCGGCGAAGTAGTCCACGGTGTCATTCCATCAGCAGGCCACGCTCACCTGTAGCAGCGGCCGCAAGGCCGCGTCAAGGGCACCGCGCAGGGGACTGACACCGTGGCGGGGCCGGACGCCGCCTGGCGGCAGCTGCTACAGGTTAGCGGCGGCGGCGCCAGAGGAATATCAACCCCAACAGCATCAGCACCCCCACGCCCATTGCCGGAATGATGTAAGGCTGCACCACCGCCAGCAACGGCTTCTCCCCGCCCTGCCGCGCCACCCTCACATCATGTGCGGTGATCGGGTGGGACGGATTGCCGAAATTGCGCAGCACGTAGTTGGCAATGTCGGCAATCTGCTGATCGTCCAACTGCGCCACATAGCTCACCTCATCAAACCGCGGCATCAGCACATGATGCCCCGCCTCCTGGCGGTCCACCCCGTACAGAATCGCCGCCACCAGGTTGGCCGAGTTGGCCATGCCCGTCGCGGTGTTGTGGAACAGCGAGGGGTACGCCTGGTTGGCACTGCCCTGCCCGCCCGGCTGGTGACAGCTGGCGCAGTAGCCGCTGTACAGCTGCGCGCCGGTCTTCACGCTGTCGTGGGCGTTGGACGGGGCCATGCCGCGCACCTGGTCTTCGCCGCTGTGCTGGGCGCCGTATTCGTAGGCGGGGCGTACTTCACCTTCGCTGCGCACGGGGGCGGTGCTTTTCAGGTAAGCGGCAATGGCTGCCAGGTCACTGTCCGGCAAAAACTGCAGGCTGTTCTGCACCGCTTCCGCCATGCCGCCCGCCGCCTGGTTCTTGCCCTCGGCGTGGCCGGTGCGCAGGTACTGCACCAGCTCATCGTTGCTCCAGCCGCCAATACCGCTGACCTTGTCGGAGGTGATGTTGGGCGCAAACCACGGCCCCACCATGCCGCCACTCAGGGCCTTGTCCTTGATCTCGGCCATCAGCGGGTTACGCGGGGTGTGGCAGGCGCCGCAGTGTTCCAGGGTGTTAGTCAGGTACTCGCCGCGCACCAGTTCCGGGGTGGGCATGGACGCCGGCGTGGCGGTGCGGCTGTCGAGGAACAGCAGGTTCCAGCCGGCCATGGACAGCCGAATGTTGAACGGGAAGTTCAGCGCCGTGGTCGGCGCCGGGGTGTCCACCGGCTGCACCGCGTGCATGAAATAGGCATACAGCGCCGCCACGTCACTGTCGCTCATGTGCACGTACGAGGTGTACGGCATGGCTGGGTACAGGTAGCTGCCGTCGGCGCGCACGCCGTCACGCACCGCGTGGGCGAACTGCGCCTCGGTGTAGTGGCCGATACCGGCGGTTTTCGACGGGGTGATGTTGGTGGAGTAGATCGACCCGAACGGCGAGTTGATCGCATAACCGCCGGCAAAGGATTTACCGCTGTCGGGCACGGTATGGCAGGCCATGCAGTCGCCGGCTACCGCCAGGCGGCGGCCCTGTTCTTCCTGGGACAGCACGCCGCCCACGGGCGTGACCGCAGGCGCGGGCACGGTTTCTTCGGCATGGGCTGCGCCCGTTGCCGCCAGCAGTGCCACCAGCAGGTGGGCTTTGATCGAGAAGGTCATTCGCTCAACCCCGCGCCAGTGCTTTGCTCATGTCGTCGGCGGCCTTGATCGCCAGCGCCGCCATGGTCAGGGTGGTGTTGACGACACTGGCCGAGGCCATGGCGCCGCCGCCCGGCAGCCACAGGTTGGCGTGGTCGTGGGTGCGGCAGTCGCCGTTTACCACCGAGTCGCGCGGGTCTTTGCCCATGATGGTGCCGCCCATGATGTGGTTGTTGGCGTTGAGGCTGGTGGTGATGTTGAACTCGGTGGCGCCGAACAGGCTGCCGATGTGCTCCAGCTGCGCATGCGCCGCTTCCGCGCCCTTGCGTACGTAGTCACCGACGTCGTAGTGGATGTCCGGGCAGGCCAGGCCGTGCGGGTCCCTGCGGGTGGTGCTCAGGGTCAGGCGGTTGTTGGGGTCGGGCAACGGCTCCAGGCTGATCGACAGGTCGACCCCATGGGTGGAACGACGGCGGATCTCGGCTTCCAGCGCCTTGCCCACCAGGCCCAGGGCCAGGGCTTGTTCGGTGGCCTTGGCAACCTGGGTGATGTTGTTGAGGATCATCTTGTTGGCCGAGTACTTGGCGCGGAACTCGCCGTCACGCGGGCCGACGATGCAGCTGCTCTGGGCCGGGCCACGGCCGATCCACAGCGGCTCGTTGGCGATGAACGAGCAGTGGAAACCGGAGTGGTCCATCATGTTGCGCCCCACCTGGTCGGAGGAGTTGGCAATGCCGTGGGGGTTGCGCTCATTCGCCGCCAGCAGCAACAGGCGCGGGGTTTCCAGGGCGTTGCAGGCCAGGGCGAAGACCTTGCCGCTGGCCTTGTGCGACGTGCCATCGGGGCTCAACCAGTGCACGGCCGTGACGCGATTGCCCTCGTCGGTGTCGATCTTGTAGACCACCGCTTCGGTCAGCGCCAGGGCGCCATTGCGCTCGGCTTCCTCGATGGTGTGGATAGCGTTGTACATGGCGCCGATCGGGCAGATCGGTTGGCAGTTGTTGTTGCCACAGCAGGTTGGCCGGCCCTTCCACGGGCGCGTGCTGCGGCCCTGAGGGATGGGGATGTGCTTGTAGCCGTGGGCGTTGACCACCTCGGCGAAACGCTTGTCGCCGTAGCCCCACGGCACCATGTCCATGGGGTATGGCTGGCTGCGCTCGCGCGGGCTCTGCATGTCCGGGTCGCTGGGCCCGGCCACGCCCATGGCTTCTTCGGCGCGGCAGTAATAGGGTTCTAGCTCGTCATAGCTGATGGGCCAGTCGCGACCCACGCCGTATTCGGACTGCATGCGCATGTCCACCGGCAAGTGGCGCCAGCACGACGCCGCCCAGTGCCAGGTGGTGCCGCCCAGGGTGCGCAAATAGCCTTGCTGGAAGCTGCTGCCGCTGGGCCCGCTGAGGCCCACGTAATTGTTCTTGGGGAAGTACAGCGGCGCCGGCGCGTGCTCGGCCTGCGGGTACAGCCCTTGGAAGTCGGAGCCGATGCGGTTGTCGAACGGCATGTTGCGCCAGTTCTCCACGGCCTGGGCACGCTGGATGCGCAGGCCCGCTTCCAGGATCAGCACCGAGTGCCCTTCGGCCACCAGCTGATTGGCGATCAACGCCCCGGCCACGCCGGAACCTACCACGACCACGTCTGCGGTCACATCGCCATTGGCGTCAAATACGGGCTTTCTCATGCGGCATTCCTCGGGCCATAGATGGATGCACTGGCATCGGGTACTGCAGCGGTCCACCACAGTGGGCCATTGCCGCAATAGGTGGGCACGATCAAACCGTCACTGGCGGGGCGGTACATCAGCGCATCCTTGTAAGTGATCAGCACCGCTTGCTGGCCGTGGCCCACGGTGCCCTTGAACCAGGCCGCCACCAGGGCCAGCGCGGCGTCGCCTTCATTCACAGCCTTGGCCGCCGCCAGCAACGCCTCGGCGCTGTCGCGGTTGGCCGGCACGGCGGCCAGCTTGCTCAGCGTGGCCAGGGACGCGGTCATGCCCGGTTGCTGGGCGATCAGGGCGCGGGCGATGCGCCCGGCGATCAGCGGGTCCAGGTCGTCGTAGCCGGTCAGCACCTGCGACACCGTGAAAAAGCCCTGGGCATCGACGTCCGGCCCATCGGCCAGGGCCAGCGGCGACCAGCCCACGGTACTGGCCAGGCCAGCCTGCACGGCGGCCACGGCGAAGGCGGTCAGCAGCGTGCGACGCTTGAGCGGCGCATGCCAGCCGGTGGGTTGTGACGGATCGGGTTCAAGGGTGTGCATGTGGGGCTTCCTGGTCAGGCAAGGCACGGCCGCGCGGGCTCTGTTTTATCGGCTCTGAAACCGGTTTCAGACACAGGCCAAAAAAAACCTGCACGGGGGGCCGGGCAGGTCGTCCTTGGGGTGTCAGGTTGGCTTCCAGCCAGCTGGCGCACGGGTACGTGCGGCAGAGTGTCGCGATGCTATACGAAAAGGCCATCATCGCAAGAAAAATCCGGTTACATTTTCGTAAAGCACTGTTTCATAAAGCGTAATAATCGACTCAACACAGAACTTGAGCCATACACCCAAGGCTAAAACCCCGGTGTGTCAGGCCATGGCGCGTTGCAACCAGTGTAGGAGCCGAGCTTGCTCGCGATGCGCCGCGCGGGCGGCGCTCGATCTCAAGACCGCCACAAAATCCTCGGCGGCCCCCTGGCAGCCACAACGCGGTTCCGTAGCCGCTGCCGTCAGGCTGCGCTGGCCCTCCCGTTCACTGAAAATCTCCAGCGAGGCACGGGGCCAGCGCAGCCTGGCGGCAGCGGCTACGGGCCGCGGTGTTTGCTGGGGGTGCATGTCGAGGGTTTGATGGCGCTCTCGAGATCGCGCGCCGCCCGCGCGGCGCATCGCGAGCAAGCTCGGCTCCTACATCTGTTTCGGGCCAGTTATGTCTGGGGCATCACCTGGTCCGCCTTTGTTTGCCAGGCATGACACCGCGTGAATCGAAAAGCACTGCAACACCCACAATGTGTGCCCTGCCTCTGTAGCCGCTGCCGCCAAGCTGCGTCGCGCCGCGCAGGCGGCGCATCGCCTGGTGGATCGGCGACGCCTTGTCTGCCCGCTCTGAATAAATGGATGAAGCTTGAGCGGCTACACCCGGCAAACCCTGACACCCAGCGGCGAGTTTCTGCCGCCCCGCCCCTGCCCCCAACCCGCCCACCAATCCTCCACCCCCGTATTCCCGGCCCCAAACCCTCCCCCACCACCCCTGGCACCCATTTTGCTGCAAAACCCCACCACCTACACTCAACAGGAGGTGAACGGTGATCATCAACAGTACCAACAGCACCACCCGCACCACTGCGTCAACCATCACCCCGGCCGTCGCGTCGCTGACGTCGCAGCAGCCGGATCAATACACCACGGTTGCCACCTCGGCCTCGCCGGTGGCTGCGACCTCGACCAGCACCGACGCATCGTCGTCCAGCAGCGACACCTCGTCGTTCGACGAAGCCTTTGCCAAGATGATGGTCAACCTGAAGGCGGCAATGGCCAGCACCGTCGACGATGCCACCGCCACCCAGGCGGCCACGGCATCGGTGGCTTCGGCCGTGGCAGCGGCTGATAACAGCGGCACCAGCACCACCACGGCCGCCAGCAAGGACTCGCAGTCCAACTCGGCCAGCGTGGCCATTGCGGCATCCGACCTGTCGGACACCAGCACCAGCCTTGCCACCTCGGCCAGTCAGGAGTTTTCTGACTACATGAGCCAGAGCGACGCCGAGAAAGCCCGTCAGCAATTGACCGGCGTGAGCCAGGAAGAATACGACGCCATGACGCCGGAACAGAAAGCCGACGTCGACAAGAAAGTGGCCGAGTTGACCAAGGAAAAGGCCCAGGTGGCCCAGCAGGACATCAACACCAAGATCGCCATGATCAAGTCCGAACTGGCGTGACCCCAGCGCGCGGGCCTGAGCCCTTCAGGCCCGCGCCGCTTCCCGTAGCAGCCTCCCCCCTGTGGGACCGGGCGAAGCTCGGGAATTGAACAACTCGGTCTTTCTCCCCTGCCCCTTCCCGAGCTACGCCCGGTCCCACAAACACGATTGCACTCCCACCCCCGAAAATATCTGCCTGCCCCACAACTAAATCACACCCAAACTGTCACTGTTTGACTAATAATCAGTGCGGCGCGACAACGCGGCATCGAACAGAAAAAAACCATTCTGGAGCACATGGACATGGCAGCATTGCAGCAACGTACCCTCGACGCACTGAACAAGGCTCACACTGAGCTGCTGACCCAGTGGGCCACCGAGCTGGAAGCCAGCGGCGCCACCCGCAATCTCAAGGACCAGGACGTGCGCCAGCAATGCGCCGAGTTCCTCACCCTGGTGGTCAGCGGTTCGCAAAATGGTGATTCCAAGAACCTGAACGGCGCCAACTGGGAAGCGGCCCGCCAGTTCCTCGAAAAGCTGTCCCACAGCCGCGCCATGGCCGGCCAGGACTCGCAGCAGACCGCCGCTTTCATCTTCTCGCTGAAAAGCCCGCTGTTCACCCTGCTGCAACGCGAATACGAGGACAACCCCGCCACCCTCGCCGAGCAGACCTGGGAAATCTCGCAGCTGCTCGACGGCCTGGCCATGCACACCATTCGCACCTTCCAGAAATCCCGCGAGGCAGTGATCAAGCGCCAGCAGGAAGAACTGCTGGAGCTGTCCACCCCCGTGGTCAAGCTGTGGGAAGGCGTGCTCGCCCTGCCCATGATCGGCACCCTGGACAGCCAGCGCACCCAGGTGGTGATGGAATCGCTACTGCAACGCATCGTCGACACCGGCTCGGAAATCGCCATCATCGACATTACCGGTGTGCCCACCGTCGACACCCTGGTGGCCCAGCACCTGCTCAAGACCGTCACCGCCATCCGCCTGATGGGCGCCGACTGCATCATCAGCGGCGTGCGCCCGCAAATCGCCCAGACCATCGTGCACCTGGGCCTGGACCTGCAAGGCGTGGTCACCAAGGCCAACCTGGCCGACGCCCTGGCCCTGGCCCTGCGCCGCCTGGGCATGACCGTCAGCAAGGCGGTGTGAGCGTATGGAGCGCATCCCGATTCTGCAAATGGGCGGCTTTTTGCTGGTGACCATCCAGGTCGACATGCATGACCAGCTGGCCCTGACCCTGCAAGACGATCTGTCCGAACGCATCAGCCGCACCTCGGCGCGCGGCGTGCTGATCGATATCTCGGCGCTGGACATCGTCGACTCCTTCATTGGCCGCATGATCGGCACCATCTCGGGCCTGTCGCGCATCATGGACGCCGAGACCGTGCTGGTGGGCATGCAGCCTGCCGTGGCCATCACCCTGGTGGAACTGGGCCTGACCCTGCCCGGCGTGAGCACTGCCCTCAATGTGGAGCGCGGCATGAAACTGCTGCGCGAACGAGTGGACCAACAATGACCCAGCTCAGCAGCGGCACCCAACCGGTACGCATTGAGCAGGACGTGGTGCTGGCCCGCCAGACCGCGCGCAAACTGGCCCAGGACTGCGGCATGCGCCTGATCGACCTGACCAAGCTGGTGACAGCGGTCAGCGAGCTGGCGCGCAACACCATGGTCTACGGCGGTGGCGGCGACATGGACTGGGAAATCGTCGAGGAAAACCATCGCACCGGTTTGCGCCTGGTGTTCCGCGACGAAGGCCCGGGCATACCCGACATCAAGCTGGCGATGACCGACGGCTGGACCTCGGGCAGCGGCCTGGGGCTGGGATTGACCGGTGCCAAGCGCCTGGTGGACGACTTCGAGCTGGACACTGCCCCCGGGCAAGGCACACGGGTGACCATCACACGATGGACCTGACCTTCCCGAGTTCGATCACTCAAGTATTATTGATCGAAGACAGCAGCCAGATCGGCCACGCCCGGCGCACCGCGCAAAAGCTGGCCGAGGGCCTGGGTTTCGACGAGGCCGACGCGGGCCGCGTGGCCCTGGTGGTGACCGAGCTGTGCAGCAACATCCTCAAGCATGCCAGCCACGGCGAACTGCACTTGCGTCCCCTGCCCCGCCCCGGCGGCCAGGGGCTGGAAGCGATTGCGGTGGACCGTGGCCAGGGCTTCGACGTGCACGCCTGCCTGGCGGACGGTTATTCCACCGGCGGCACCCAGGGCATCGGCCTGGGCGCTATCGCGCGCATGGCCGAGGTGTTCGATGTGCACGCCGATGCCCGTGGCGCGGTGCTGCTGGCGCGGTTTTTCCGCCGGGGTGACAAGGCCCCGGACATTGCCGTGGGCGTCACCCAGCACTCGCTGCACAACGACCCGGCGTGCGGCGACGCCTTCCAGGTCAATGTCAGTGAGCAGGGCATCAGTGTCGTGGTCATCGACGGCCTGGGCCACGGTGAGGAAGCCGAACGCGCGGCCCGTGCCGGCGTGCGCGCCTTTGCCCTGGCGCCGTTTGCCAGCCCGGTGCCGTTGCTGGAAGACCTGCACCAGGCCATGACCGGCAGCCGCGGCGGCGCCGTGGCCCTGGTGCAGTTCAACCCGGCCGCCGACCGCCTGGACTTCCTGGGCATCGGCAACATCGGCGCCAGCCTGCTGGGGCCCGAGCGCAGCCGCGGGCTGGCCTCTCACCCCGGTATCGTCGGCGGCCAGTACCGCAAGGCGCAAAGCTTCGACTATGCTCAGGTCAGCGGTCAGCGCCTGATCCTTTACAGCGATGGCCTGCAATCGCGCTGGAATCTGCACGATTACCCGGGCCTGTTATTTCGCCACCCAGCCGTTGTCGCCACGGTGCTGCATCGCGATTTCTGTCGCGGCCGTGATGACGTCACCGTGCTGGTCCTAGACCTGGAGATGCCCCATGCCTGACCTCACCTCCCTGGCCGCCAACGCCCAGGCCGCGCGCCTGGCGCAATTGGAAAGCGAGGCCGAGGCCCTGCGGGTGGAGCTGGAAGAAACCAACCAGGGCGTACTGGCCCTGTACGCCGAACTCGACAACCAGGCCGAAGCGCTGCGCCAGGCCTCGGACCTCAAGAGCCGCTTTTTGTCGTACATGAGCCACGAATTCCGCACGCCACTGGGCTCGATCCTCAGCATCGCCAGCCTGCTCACCGACGAGCTCGACGGCCCCTTGAGCCCTGAGCAACACAAACAGGTGGCCTTCGTCAGCGGCGCCGCGCGTGAGCTCAGCGACATGGTCGACGACCTGCTGGACCTGGCCAAGATCGAGGCCGGGCGGATTACCATCTCGCCGGCCTGGTTCGACATGTTCGACCTGTTCTCGGCCCTGCGCGGCATGTTCCGGCCCATCGTCGATGCCAGCGCCGTGGACCTGGTGTTCGAAGAGCCGGTGGGCCTGCCGCGGCTGTACAGCGACGACAAGAAGCTGGCGCAGATCCTGCGCAACTTCATCTCCAACTCGCTGAAGTTCACCCAGCGCGGCCACGTCAGCGTGTCGGCCAGCCTGGAAAACGACCGCGAGATCCGTTTCGCGGTCACCGACACCGGCATCGGCATACCCGCCGAGATGCACGACGCGCTGTTCGAAGACTTCAGCCAGGTCGACTCGCCCCTGCAGAAACGCCTGCGCGGCACCGGCCTGGGCCTGTCGCTGTGCAAGCGCTTTGCCGCGCTGCTGGGCGGCCGCGTGGGGGTGCAGAGCGAGCCCGGCGTCGGTTCCACGTTTTACGTGATCATCCCATTGGCCATGGCCCAGGACACTCCCGATGAAGGCTGATTGTTGCCTGCTGATCGTCGATGACAACGCTGCCACCCGCTACGCCCTGCGCCGTCGCCTGGAGCGCCACGGCTATCGCATCCTGGAGGCCGGCACCGGCACCGAAGGCCTGGCGCTGATTGCGGGCCAGACCTTCGACGCGCTGATCCTGGACGTCAACCTGCCGGACATGAGCGGCTTCGACATCGTCCGCCAGTTGCGCGCCGAGCCGCGCACCGCGCTGCTGCCGGTGATTCACGTGTCGGCCGCCTCGATCCAGACCGGCGACATCATCACCGGCCTGGACAACGGCGCCGATGCCTACCTGATCCACCCGGTGGACCCGGATGTACTGCTGGCTACCCTGCGCACCCTGTTGCGGGTGCGTGACACCGAGCATGCCCTGCGCGAAAGCGAGGCGCGCTTTCGCGAGATTTTCGTCAACATTTCCGCGCCCATCGCGGTGATGGATGCCACCCTGGAAGTGGTGGAATGCAACCAGGCCTTCACCGACCTGATCCAGGACAATCGCAACAGCGAGCAATTGCTGGAATGCTTTGCCCCCGAACAGGACCATGTGCTGGCCGAACTGCGCCTGCGCCTGGCCATCGGCGAACGCTGGCGCGGCACCCTGAACATGCTGGTGGACGGCCAGTTGCGTGAGACTGAATGGCAGATCTCGCCCTACCGCACGCCCGGCCACAGCCTGGTGTTCGTGGAAGACGTGACCGAGCACCGCCAGCGCGAGCGCTCCCACCGCCAGCAACTGGACAGCGCCAACGACCAACTGGCCCGCGAGGTGGCCGAACGCGCGCGCACCGAAGCGCAACTGCTGCAGGCGCAGAAAATGGACGCATTGGGCAAGCTCACCGGCGGCATCGCCCACGACTTCAACAACCTGCTGACCGGCATCATCACCGGCCTTGAGCTGATCAAGAAACGCGTCAGCGAAGGCCGCACCGACGCCGTGCAGCGCTACACCGACGCCGCATTGGGCTCGGCCACCAGCGCTGCTTCGCTCACCCACCGGCTGCTGGCCTTCGCCCGCCAGCAACCGCTGGACACCCGGCCCACCGACGTCAACGAGCACATCCTGTCGCTGGAAGACCTGTTGCGCCGCACCATCGGCGAACATATCCAGCTGACGCTGGAGCTGACCAGCAAGGCAGCCATCGCTCTGGTCGACCCCATCCAGCTGGAAAGCGCGGTGCTGAACCTGGTGATCAACGCCCGCGATGCCCTGCCCAACGGCGGCCACATCCGCGTCAGCACCTTCGCCGCCCATTCCCACGGCGACCTCAAACTGGCCGACGGCAACTACGTGGTGCTCAGCGTGCAGGACGATGGCGTGGGCATCGAGCATGGCGTGATCGGCAAGGTCTTCGACCCCTTCTTCACCACCAAGCCCCTGGGCCAGGGCACCGGCCTTGGGCTGTCGACCATCTACGGCTTCGCCCGCCAGTCGGGCGGTGACGCGCGCATCCGCAGCGTGGTGGGCCATGGCACCGAAGTCAGCCTGCTGCTGCCTGCCGGCGTTGTGGCTGACAGCCACGACAGCCTGCCACTGCAGCCTTCACGGCCGGGCAATGGCGAACACATTCTGGTGGTGGAGGACATGTTGGCCGTGCGCCTGTTCGTCACCGAAGTACTGATCGACAACGGCTACCGCTGCACCCAGGCCGATGATGTGCAGCACGCCGTGGCCTTGCTGCAAAGCGACCCCAGCATCGACCTGTTGCTGACCGACGTGGGCCTGCCGCACATGAGCGGCCGCGACCTGGCCGACGTCGCCCGTCGCTATCGCGCCGAATTGCCGGTGCTATTCATGACCGGCTACGCCGAGAGTGCTGTCAGCCGCCAGGATTTCCTCGGCGAGCGGATGGACATGGTGATCAAGCCGTTCCAGATCAGTGACCTGGTGCACAAGGTGCAGCGGATGATTGATACCCCGCTGTAGCAAACTGCATCGCGACTGTAGGAGCCGGCCTTGGCCGCGATACAGCCGACTCGGTCCGCCAGCACTACCGCGTCGTTGCCATCGCGAGCAAGCTTTGCTCCCACAGTGCCAAGGCTCACATCGTTGTTTGCATTGGCACTGTAGGAGCCGGCCTTGGCCGCGATACAGCCGACGCGGTCCGCCAGCACTACCGCGTCGTTGCCATCGCGAGCAAGCTTTGCTCCCACAATGCCAAGGCTCACATCGTGGTTTGCATTGGCACTGTAGGAGCCGGCCTTGGCCGCGATACAGCCGACGCGGTCCGCCAGCACTACCGCGTCGTTGCCATCGCGAGCAAGCTTTGCTCCCACAGTGCCAAGGCTCACATCGTGGTTTGCATTGGCACTGTAGGAGCCGGCCTTGGCCGCGATACAGCCGACGCGGTCCGCCAGCACTACCGCGTCGTTGCCATCGCGAGCAAGCTTTGCTCCCACAGGTGAAACGCTAAAATCGAGTTCACACTGTGGGAGCAAAGCTTGCTCGCGATGAGGCCAGTAGAGGTGCCCAAAGCCAAAAGCCAACCCACCGAAAGCGGCTTTACGGTTTGATCAGCTGCATCTGCTGGCGGTAATCATCCGTCACCTGCCGAGCCTGGCTGTTGCTGGTGACCACCCGTGGGGTGATCAGCACCAGCAACTCGGTGCGGTCCTTGGATTTGGTGGTGCTGCCGAACAACCAGCGCAAGCCCGGGATACGGCCCAGGTACGGCACGCTGGACGCCGTTTCGCTGTTGTCCTGTTTGATCAAGCCACCCAACAGCACGGTCTGGCCACTCTGTACCGCCACTTGCGTGGAGACGGAGCGAGTGGAGATGTTCGGATTGGTCTGGGTGCTGGTCTCACTGCTGGTGTCCGCATCGCTGACCTGCTGTTGCACGTCCAGGTACACCAGGCCACCCGGGTTGATACGCGGGGTCACGTCGAGGATCACGCCGGTCTGCACATATTCAACGCTGCTCAGGGTAGTGTCCGAGGTGCTGGTGTTCACCGTGGTCTGGCTGATCGGAATGTTGTCGCCCACCTGAATCTGCGCCTGCTGGTTGTTCATCACCACCAGCGACGGCGCCGACAGCACCTGGGTGCGGCCATTGGTTTCCAGTGCATGCAACGCCACCTGGAAATTGCTGCTGACGAAGGAGTAGAACGCCGTATCAGTGGACCCCAATCCTGCCCCGCCGCTGCCCAACGCACCTTGGCTGCCCTTGGTGTTGGCCACGGTGGTACTGGAGGAATTGCCCGCCAGCTTGCCCAGGTACCACTGCACACCCAGGTCCAGCTCGCCGCTGAGCTTCACTTCCAGGATGCGCGTCTCGATCTGCACCTGCATGGGCGGGTTGTCGAGGCGCTTGATGGCCGACTCGATCTCTTTCCACTGTGCCGGGCGGGTGCGCACCAGCAGCTGGTTGCTGGCCTTCTGCGCGGTGATGCGGGTGCTGTCGTCCAGGCTCTTCTGCTGACCGCCGGTGGCGGTAGCACCGCTGCTGTCGTCCGCCCCCTCATCACTGTCATCGTCAGCGTTCTGCATGGAGTTGTTGTTCAGCGAATTGCCGCTGCTCAAGCCCTGAGTACCGGTGGTCGTCATCCCCGTGCTGCCGATGCCCGAGCTGTTGCTGCCGTTGAGCGACGACAGCGTGGTAGTACGCAGCCCCGGCGCCACCTTGGCCGCCGTGTCATCCTTGATCTGCCCGTTGCCATAGATCTGCCGCAGGTACTTGGCCAGGTCCGTGGCCTTCATGTTGCGCACGTCGTACACGTACATCTGCGGCTCGTTGCCGCCGCCTTCGTCGATGGTCCTGATCCAGTCGCCGACCTCGCGCAGGTACTCGGGCTGGGCGGAGATAGCCACCACCGAATTGGTGCGCTCGTTGGGCAAAAACTTGACCATGCCGGCCAACGGCATGCCGCTGTCCGGGCCAAACATTTTCTGCAGTTGCGGCATCAGCTCGGCCACCGAAGCGCGTTGCAAACCGTAGACGCCGATGGACATGCCCTTGAGCCAATCCACGTCGAAGGTGTCGATGGTGTCCTGGTAGTTGGCCAGCTCTTCGGGCGTGCCGGACATGCTCAACACGTTGCGCGACGGGTCCACCAGCAGGAAGGCATTATCCCGGGCGAAGGGCTTGAGCAGTTTCTGCATCTCGGTGGCCGAGATGTACTTGAGCGGGTACAGCCGCGCCGACAGGCCGTTGGACGGCTGCGACACGGTCATCTCCGGCACCAGCTTGCCGGCCACCGCCTGGCTGGCGGGCAGGATCACGTAGCGGTTGCCCTGGAGAATCATGGCGTTGTTGGTCCAGGACAGCAGGGTTTCCAGAATCGACAGCGCTTCTTTTTTGTTGACCGGTTTGGAGGTGGAGAAGCTGACGTCGCCCGTTACGCCCTGGGCAATGCTGTAGTTCTCGTGCAGCAGGTCGCCCATCACCGTGTTGATCACCGCCTCGATGGGCTGGTTGGTGAAGTTGAAGACGATGTCGCCACTGCCCTGCTCCTCATCGTTTTTGACCGGCGCAGGTGGGCGCACGAAGCGCTGGTTGCCGCTGATGATCTGACGCTTGGGCATCACCGCCGCATTGTTGCTGGCAGGCTGCACAGGCGCGACATCGGCCACAGGCTGACGCTGGTCGCCGGTGCCATTGAGCGCTTCATGCATCAGGCCCGGGTCGTTCTCAAAGGTGTGGGGTGCAGTCGCACAGCCGCCGAGGGCGACGGCGGTGGCCAGGCAGAGCAAGGGGGTGCGCAACGGTGTGACTCCAGGGAGCAGTGTTTTCAAGGTTCGGTTACCGGCGGCAGCGTGAGCATGGCCGCGCGTGAAGGGGCTGGAAGACGCGGCGCCGGCAAGCGCAGGCTGCGGGTTTGGCCCTGGTAGGCGAACTGCGCCTCCAGGGGGGAAAGCTGTTGCAGCGTCCAACCATTGGGCAGGGCCTGGCCTTGATGGACGCGCAGCGCATGACCGCTGCCGTCACGCAGCAGGGCCAGTTTCAAATCTTCGTTGACCACCACGCCGGTCAGCACCAGGCCGGCCAGGTCGGCGCTGGGGCCCTGGGTGCTCTGGTCAGGGGCGCGGTCGGGGCTGAACAGCGGCTTGCGCCAGGCCGGGTCGAGACTGGCCAGGCTGACCTCGGGCAGTTCGACGACGGCGACATGGGCGTCGGGCAGCGGGCGCGCAGGCCCCGCCGGCAGCCAATCAGGCGAACGACCGACACCACAGGCCACGGCAACGGCAACGGCCGCCAAAGCGCCACTGCACAGGATCAACACAGCGGTGATCTTCATGGCGCCTCCTGCCCTGGCTTGGCCAGGTAGCCCCGCACCAGCAGGTGCACGGTCAAGCGCCCTGCGCCACCGGTGGCTGGCGCGCTGTTGCCACGACGCACGCTGAGGCTGTCGACGAACAAAAACGGCCGATGAAATTCCAGCGTATGCAGCAGCGTCATCAACGGCTCGATGCCGCACTCCAGCGTCAGGCTGACCTTGATCTGCCGGTACGGCTGGGCGCTGTCCTGCTCGGGGGTGATGGGCATGCGCTGGGTCAGCGCACAGCCGGCGCCCTGGGTGCCCTTGGCCTTGATCAGGTCGGCGATGCGCTGCATCAGGTCGGCGGCTACGGCGCTGGGGTCGCTGCCGGGCAGCAGGCTGGTGCTGCTGGCCGGATCGTCCTGGGCTTCGCTCAACTGTTGTTCCAGCAGCGGCCGCTGGGCCAACTGCCCGGCGTAGCGTTGCTGCTGTTCACGCAGTTGCTCGATCTGGCTATTCACATCGCTCAAGGGCCCGGCGAACCAGCTTTGCACCAGCAGCCAATACAGCCCGGCCAGCACCACGGCCAGGGCTATCAATGCCGCACCGCGGCGTTCACGTTCAGTCAGCGGACGAGCCATGGGCGGCCTCCTGATGCAGGTGGGCGCGCAGACTGAAATGATCCTTGCCGGTGTCGCTGTCGGGCTGGATCACCCCCTGGAACTGCGGATCATCTAAGGTGTGGCAGTTTTTCAGCAGGGCAATCAGCGCGCTGGCACGGGTGCTCTGGCCCGACAGCGACACCTGGCCGCCGTCGTCCACTTCCAGTTGTTCCAGCCAGGTGCCGTCGGGGAGGCACTGGCTAAGGTCGGCGATGACACTGGCCAGCGCCGGCTGCGCAGCCTTGCGCTGAATCAGATAGCGCGCCGCGCCCTGGGTGTTGGCCAGGGTCTGGCGCACCTGCTGCAGTTGGCCGATCTGCGCTTGCTGCTCGCGAACCTGCGCCTGCATTTCGATCAACAGCGCTTCGCGTGATTGCAGCCACAGCACCATCACCGTCAGCAACAGCCCGGCGCAGGCCAGCAGCAGGCCGCGATTCAGGCGGCCGCCCTTGGGGGCTTTTGGCCGCAGGGCTTGGGGCAGCAGGTCGACGCCCAGACGCTCGCCGTCGCGCACGTCCACGCCCTGCAGGGTGAAGCCGGCGCAGGCGGCCAGGATCTGCTCCAGGCGCTCGCGCAGGATCACCACCAGGCGCACCTTGATCGTGCTGCCGCCCTGCCCCAGCACCTGGGCATGGAAGTTCACCTGGTCAGCGCGGTACGGGGTGTACTTGTCCAGCTCGAAACCCAGTACGTTGTGCAGATCGCGAGCGGCCGCCGCAGGCAGGGTCAGGGTCTGCACCAGCACCTCGCTGCGCGGCAACACCAGCACCCGCGGCGGCGTGGGGTCGGCAGGTTCGTCCAGCGGCCAGTGCAGCACCTGCAATGGCTCGCCGCCGGCCAGGCGTGCGCGCCAACGCGGCGGCAACAGGGCCAGCAACTCGGCATGCCAGGCCTGCCACAGGCGCTGGGCGCTGCTGCCGCGCCAGTGCCGCTGCACGGTGGCGCACCCTTGGGCGTAATAGGTGTTCAGGTTCATTCTTGCCAATGCAGGACCCGATACGGTCGGGCCCCCTCCGTGGACGGGTTGAGTAACAGGGTGACCACCAGCGTTGCGCTGAAGCCGCCAGGCAATTGGGCGACGCTGGTGAGGGTCAGAATGGGGCCGGGGTCGCCGCCGGTGTTTTTCAGATTGGGCAGGCCCAGCACCCGGCGCAGCAGCGGTGAGGCGAAGGCCGGTTCGGGGCGATCCTGGCCGCTCCACAAGGTGACTTCAGGGGCGGCGCAGGTGAATACGGTTTGATTCATGCCCGGCAACTGGCGCAGCTCTTCAACGACCCGCAACGGCGGCTGGCCGTTGCCACGGCGCTGATCCAGGGCGGCGGCCAACCCGCGAGCGCCACCGCACGCCTGCATCAGGCGGCTGATGTCATCGGTGCTGGCGGCATTGAGGTCCAGCTTGCCGCGCTCGCTGATCACACTGACCTGCACCTGGGCGCGCTCGAAGGGCATTGCATGGGGGCGGCCGTCGGCGGCCCAGGCGCGCTGTTGCGCCGGGTCGGTGAGGCTGACCACCGCCAGGTTGATGCCCGCCTCGGCCGCCAGCAGCGCCTCGGTGTGCTGGCGTTGCCACAGGGCCTGGCGGCTTTCCAGCTGCACCCAGCCGGCCAGGCCGCCCAGCAGAATGCTCAGCAGCGCCAGCACCCACAGCACCAATAACAACGCCACGCCTTTCTGCTGTTTCATTGGCCCGCCACCGTCGACAGGTCCAGGCGCAGGGTCACGCTTTCAGCGGTCCACGGCACCGGGCCGCCCAGCTGCGCGTCGATCTGCACCGTGCGCGGCAATCGGCCGGGCCACGGCCAGCTGGCCAGCCAGCCGCTCAACTCGCCCTTGGGCGAATAGCCGCGGTAGCTGAATTGCAGGCTGCGCACTTGGTGCAGCAACACTTGCGGCTCGCCCCACGGCTGGCCGTTCTGGCTCAGCGCCACTTCCAGCCGCTGGCCGTGCAAGGTCAGGTTGTGCAACACAATCCCGCCGCCCAGGTTGGCCGACAGTGGCGCCATGAACGCCATGGCCTGGCCGCTGCCCAGGAACACACGCTGCTGCCCGTCATCCAGCGGCAAAGCCTGAGCGATCGCACGGCGCATGAAGTCTTGCGCAGCGCGTACCTCATCCAGCCGCTCGGTGTAATGCTGGGCCTTGGCCACGGCGCGGTTGGCGCCCAGGATCGCCCCGCCCACCAACGCCAGCAGCACGCCCAGCAGGCTCAGCACCAGCAGAATTTCCAGCAGCGTGAAGCCGCCCTGGCGACGCATCATCGTTGCGCCCCCAGCACTTTCACCGTGGCGAAATGCGCCTGGCGCCGGTCTTCACGCACGCGCAGATCCAACTGCATCAGGCGCAGCCGATTGGCAGCCACCGGCAGCTGGCGAATATCCAGATGCCAACGAATGTTCCCGGCCCAGGTGCCGTCGCGGCTGCCCGGTTGCAAGTCGCCATCGGCCTGCTGGTCGAGAATCGAACGCCCGGCCGCCGTCAGCCGGTCGCTGGCCTGCACCTGCTTGAGCGAACGCGCCGCCTGCCCGAAAGCCATCAGCAGCACGGCGCTGCACACCGCCAGAATCGTCAGGGCAGCGAGCATTTCCAGCAAGGTGAAACCCTGCTGCGCCTTCATCGCAACGCCTGCAGGTTGACCGCACCGGTCAGCCACGACACGTCGATGCGCCAGCGCTGGGGGCCGTCGATCAGCAACAAGTGACCGCCGCTGGCGCCGCCGTCGGGGTAGAACTCGAACGACGGCCCCAGTTCGGCGGCCGTGTGCAGTTGCACCTGCATGTCCGCAGGCCAGGCGTGCACCTTGCCGGCGGCTTCGATACGGTGGCTTTGCAGGTCGAAACGGGTACGCGCCGGTTGCCCGGTGACAATCGCCTGCACACGGCTGGCACGCAGGGCCTCGACCATCTGCACCACCGCCTTGCGCTCGCCCGCACTGTGCAAACCGCGCTGCAGCCCGTAGCCCACCAGGCCTGCGGCGACGCCGATCAGCACGATGACGACGAGCATTTCCAGCAGGGTAAAGCCCTGGGCGCGGCGCATGCGCTTACTCCCAGTTGCCCAGGTCGGCGTTGTAACCTTCGCCGCCTGGCTGGCCGTCCTGACCGTAGAAGATCAGGTCGAAGCTGCCGTGCTCGCCCGGGAAGCGGTAACCGAAGGCGTGGCCGAACGGGTCTTTCAGGTCCGAGGGCTTGGCGTATGGGCCGGCCCAGTTACCTGCCGTCGAGGGCTTGGTCACCAGCTGATTGAGGTTGGCGGGCGGTGCGCCCATGTCCAGGCCGTAGCTCTCGATCTTCATGCTCAGGCTGGCCAGTTGCGCCTTGCCAGCGCCGTACTTGCCCTTGTCGACGTTGCCGCCGACCTGACGCACGACGATGGTGGCGACGATGCCCAGCAGCACGATCACCGCCAGCATTTCCAGCAAGGTAAAACCGCCCTGGCGGCGGGCCGTCTTCATGGTTTTCATGAGTGTTGTCCTTTAAATGTTACTGGTAAGGCTCATCAGCGGCAGCATGATGGCGAGCATGATCACGGCGACCATCACGGCCATGACCACGGTGAGCGTGGGTACCAGGGCGGCGAGCATGCGGTCGATGCCGCGCTTTGCTTCCACGTCGAACACATCGGCGACTTTCAGCAGCATGCCGTCCAGCTCGCCGGCCTGTTCGCCGACGTCGATCATCTGGATGGCCAGTTCGGGCAGCAGTGGCTGGTTTCGTCTGCCAGGGCCTTGTGAGAGTGGGACGTGGGCAAGCAGGTCTTGTGGGAGTCGGTCTTGTGGGAGCGGGCTCTGCCCGCGAAGGCCATCTCGCGACTCTTCAGACACACCGCGTCGAGCCGTTCGCGGGCAGAGCCCGCTCCCACCAAACCTGCTGCCACCCAGCCCACTCCCACCAAAGTCTGGCGTGAGTGCTTGACTCAACCCCGTGGCCAGAGTGCCGCCGCCTTTCACCCATTCAGTGGCCTGCTCGACCTGAGCGACGATCGCGCGGTTGCTGCACACCTGGCGCACAATCAACAGCGCCTGCAACAGCGCCACGCCGTTGCTCAGCAAGGTGCCCAACGTGCGCGCCAGGCGGGCGGCTTCGATGCGTTGCAGCAACGGGCCGATGATTTTGATCTTCAGCAGGCGCAGGTCGTTGCGCTGGCGGCGGGCGGGGTCGCGCAGGGCGATGGCCGTGCCCCAGATCAATACGATGATCGCGGCCAGCACCACCAAACCCCAGGCGCTGAGGAACTCGCCCATGGCCAGGATCACTTGGGTAATCAGCGGGATCGGCACACCGAGGTCGCGGAAAATGGGCACGAATTGCGGCACCACGTAGGCCAGCAACAACGCCAGCGAGCCGAGCACGCCGACCACCAGAAACGCCGGGTAGATCAGCGCGTTGATCACCTCGCCACGCAGGGTCTGGCTGCGTTCGAGGTAATCGCTGAGTTGCCTCAGGGTGTTCTCCAAAGCACCGCCCGCCTCGCCCGCACGAACCATGCTGATGTACAGCGTGGAGAACTGACCGCCCTCTTCTTCCAGCGCCTGGGACAGCGGCTTGCCGGCCTTGACCTGTTCGCGGATGCGTTCGATCAGGGCGCGCGGTTTAGGCTCATGGGTTTGTTTAAGCAGGATGCCCAGCGAGCGCTCCAGCGGCTGGCCGGCGCCCAGCAAGGTGGCCAGTTGTTGGGTGAAGCTGACCAGTGCCGCGCCATTCAACGCGCCGCGGTTCAGCGCCCGGCGCAGGCCCGGGCCGCCCAAGGCATCTACCTGCAACACCAGCAAACCACGCTTCTGCAGCAGGCTCACGGCCGCCTGCTGGTCCGACGCTTCCACACTGCCCTGCTGGCTGGCACCCTCGGCGTCCAGCGCCCGGTATTTGAAATAGGCCATGAGTTATTCGCCGCGCGTCACGCGCAGCACCTCCTCCAGCGAGGTGATACCGGCCACCGCCTGGCGCAGGCCCTCTTCATACAAGGTACGCAAGCCGCCACGGCGGGCGGCCTGTTCCAACGTCGCCGCATCGGCCTGGCGCATCAGCAGGCTGCGCAGCTCTTCATTCATCACCAGCAGTTCGGTGATGGCGCTGCGGCCGAAATAGCCGCTGCTGGTGGCGGACACCGCAGGCTGGTAGAGGATGATCGGGCGCTGATCGGTGAAGCGGTCCAGGCCGTGTTCGGCAATCAATGCTTCCGGCGCTTCAAAAGGCACGCGGGTGGTTGGATCAAGGCGGCGCACCAGGCGCTGGGCCAGAATGCCCTTCACCGTCGAGGCAATCAGGTAGCTCTCCACGCCCATGTCCAGCAGCCGGGTGATACTGGCCGCCGCGCTGTTGGTGTGCAGCGTCGACAGCACCAGGTGGCCGGTGAGCGAAGATTGAATGGCGATGCGGCAGGTCTCCAGATCGCGCATCTCGCCGATCATGATCACGTCCGGGTCCTGACGCACGATGGAGCGCAGCGCGCCGGCGAAGTCCAGGCCAATGGCCGGCTTGACCTGGATCTGGTTGATGCCTTCCAGCTGATACTCCACCGGGTCTTCCACGGTGATGATCTTGCGCTCGGCGGTGTTGAGGCGCGACAGCGCGGTGTACAGCGTGGTGGTCTTGCCCGAACCGGTGGGGCCGGTGACCAGCAGAATGCCGTGGGGGTTTTCCAGCACATCAAGGAAGCCTTCCAGGCGCTCGCCGTCAAAACCCAGGCTCTGGAAATCGAAGCTGACGGTCTGGCGGTCGAGCAAACGCATCACCACCGACTCGCCGAAACTGGTGGGCACCGTGGACACGCGCAAATCCAGCTCCTTGCCCTGGATGCGCAGCATGATGCGGCCATCCTGAGGCAGGCGGCGCTCGGCGATGTCCAGGCGCGCCATGATTTTCACCCGGCTGATCACCGCCGCCGAGGAACTGGATGGCGGCGCCTCGGCCTCGTGCAGCACGCCGTCAATGCGGTAGCGCACCTTGAGCTGGCTTTCAAACGGTTCGATATGAATGTCTGACGCGCGCTGCTCCACCGCCCGCTGCAGGATCAGGTTGACCAGGCGGATGACTGGGGCTTCGCTGGCCAGGTCCTTCAAGTGTTCGATGTCTTCCAGCGCGCCGCTGTCCTCGTCCAGGGTCTCGATCAGGCTGCCCATGGCCGAACGACCCTGACCGTAATACCGCTCGATCAGGCTCTCGACCTCGTTGCCCGGGCCAATCGCCAAACGCACCGGTACGCCACAGGCATGGGCCACGGCATCAAAGGGGTACGGGTTGCCGGGGTGCGCGGCCAGCAGTTGCACGCCCGCCTCGTCCCAGGCCACGGGTACCACGCGGTAATGGCGCAGAAAACGCTCGGTCAGCGGTGGCACACGGTCCAGGGAGGCAGGGGCCTGTTCGGCCAGCATCAGCGGCACGTCCATCAGCGCCGACCAGGCGCGCGCCAATTCCAGCTCCGAGACCAGGCCCAGGCGCGTCAGCAGCGCTGGCAATTCACTGCCGTCATCATCGGCGGCCAGGCGGCGGGCGCGCTCAAGGTCAACAGGCTTGAGGCCCGAATGGCTCATCAGCCAGTGGCACACCTGGGTATCGTCGGGGGCAGTCAGGGGGGTATCGGGCACGGTCGGCTACTACGCAAGCAAGGGAAAAGGCATCAGGGCGATGCCCTTTCCGGGGTGAAGCTGGGAAGGATCAGTTGGCGGTTTTTTTCGCCGTGGTGCTCAGTGGGCGGCCGCCCTTTTTCGATTCGTTCTTGTGCTTCTGGGTGGCCTTGGCGTCGTGGCTCTGGGTCATGACGGTGGAGTCGCTGGCGCCCGAGGCGGTGTCGGTGGTGTCGGCGGCAAAGGTGGCGCCGGCAAACGACAGGCTCAGGGCGGCGCACGCTGCTGCGAAGGACAGTTTCATCACAAGTAACTCCATCAACGGGAAAGTATGAAAGTTCAAATAGCCATCATTTAAAACAGTCCTGCGACAATACCGCGCAGACGATGACATTTAAACTTGCGGACCCAGCCAGGCGGCTCGAATTCGCTAAACCCATCGACCAGTAGGTTTTGCAAAGGTTCACACATCCGGACACAAAATCGCGAAAAAGCGAGAAAAAAACCTTTCGATTGACAAGTTCAGACAACAATTGTCTTAATTTAGCCGCTTATCGCCGCCCCATCTTGGTACAAACGATAGCGTAATAATGGCACCTCCTATATAGACAGAAAGAACTTTCACGTTAATTAAACGCGACTGAAACATGGCCATCAGTTAGCCCTTACTGCAACTAAGCAGTTAGGGCGAAGGCCAGCTTTTGTCTGGAGAAAAGTGCACGGTCATCGTGCACAGCCGCAAATGGACAACCATTGGCTGTTGGAGTAACACATGAGCAAACGCAACCACCTGGGCGCGCAATCGGCGCTGGCCCTGTTGGCCTTGGCCATCTCGCAAGTGCATGCGGCCGACCCGGCCCAGCAGCAAGCCCGTGAGGCCCGTGCCGACAAGGCCGCCCAACAGACCCTGGCGAAGATGACCCAGGAAGAGAAACTCAATTACCTGGCCGGCACCGGCGGCTGGGACGTCAAACCGCTGACCCAGTACGGTCTGCCGCAAATCTACGGCGCCGACGGCGGTGCGGGCATCCGCTACACCAGCAACGGCAACGCCCAGGGCGTGGTCTACCCGGCCGGCCCCAACATCGCCGCCACCTGGAACCCGCGCCGCGCCATCGACTTCGGTCGCGCCCTGGGCTACGACGCCGCCACCGGTGGCTACCAGTACGTGACCGGCCCGGGCATGAACCTGTACCGCACCCCGTACGGTGGCCGGGCGTTCGAATACCTGTCCGGTGAAGACCCGTTCCTGGGCGCAAGCCTGGGCCCTGCCGTGATCAACGGCATCCAGGCCCGTGGCGTGTGGGCTGAAGCCAAGCACTTCGCCGCCAACGACCAGGAAACCAACCGCTTCACCCTCAACGAAACCATCCCCGAGCGCGTGCTGCGCGAGATGACCCTGCCCACCTTCGAATCGGCTTCGAAGAACGGCAAGGTGGCGATGATGATGTGCTCGTTCCAGAAGGTGAACGGCGACTACGCCTGCGAAAGCAAACACATGATCGCCGATATCCTGAAGAAGGAATGGGGCTATCAGGGCTTGGTGCAGAGCGACTACAACGCGATCATTACCGGGATCACCGCGGCCAACGCCGGCACCGACCTGGACATGATGGGCTACCAGATGAACGCCACGGCGCTGACCCCGTACGTGGAAAACGGCCAGCTCAGCGCCGCCACCATCGACGACAAAGTGCGCCGCATTCTGCGTCAGATCTACCTGTTCAAGTTCGACAGCAAGACCCCGTCCACCGTGCATAACATGAACAGCGCCACCAGCAACAAGACCGCGCTGAACGTGGCCCGCGAAGGCATCGTGCTGCTCAAGAACAAGGGCGACCTGCTGCCCCTGGACGCCAAGAAGGTGAAGAAAATCGCCGTGGTGGGCGATCTGGCCAAGTACGCCCCGCCTACCGGTTTCGGCAGCGCCAACGTCGAAGCCACCCAGTACATCAGCGAGCTGTCGGGCATCGCCCAGACCGCGCCGAACGCCAAGGTCGAGTTCATCGACGGCCTGTCCCTGGACCCGACTGCGTCCACCTGGACCCACGTTGACAGCAGCACCGGCAAGAGCGCCGCAGGCCTGACCGCCGAGTTCTTCACCAACGCCACCTGGTCCGGCGACGCCGCCGCGACCCGTACCGACACCCACGTCAACATGGACTGGTCCAGCGACACCGACCTGCCCACCAATGGCGATACCTCCAACACCTCCGTGCGCTGGACCGGCCAGGTCACCCCTACCACCAGCGGCGACCAGGTGTTCAAAGTGCGTGCCGACGGCGCCGTGCGCCTGTGGGTCAACGGCCAGGAAATCATCAACAACGGCGACGGCGAGCACCTGCCCACCAACAGCATCCCGCCGACCATCCCGGTGTCGGGCAAGATCAAGCTGGAAGCTGGCAAGGCCTACGACATCAAGCTTGAGTACTCGCGCCGCGACGGCTACCTGTCCACCATGGGCGGCATGGTCGGCGTGCAGATGGCCTGGGCTTCCCTGGCGGCCCCGCAAGATTTGTCCAAGTACGACGCAGTCGTGGTCGCGGTGGGCAACAGCAACGAATACGAAGGCGAAGGTTTCGACCACAGCTTCGATCTGCCCGAGTACCAGAACGAGCTGATCAACAGCATCGCCAAGGTCAACCCCAACACCGTGGTGGCCATGCACGGCGGCACCGCGCTGAAGATGGCGGACTGGGTGGACAACGTTGGCGCCGCACTGCACGCCTTCTACCCGGGCCAGAACGGCGGCCAGGCGCTGGGCGAGATCCTGTTCGGCAAGGTCAACCCGTCGGGTAAGCTGCCGATCAGCATTGAGCGCAACATCGAAGACAACCCGCTGCACGCCGATTTCCCCAACTTCGACAACAGCGGCGCGCTGACCGAGACCAGCTACAAGGACGACCTGTTCCTGGGCTATCGCGGTTACGAGAAGAAGCACACCAAGCCGCTGTTCCCGTTCGGTTTCGGCCTGTCGTACACCACCTTCGGCTACCACAACATCAAGGTCACCCCGGGTACGGCGGTGGGCAATGTGCCGATCAAGGTCTCGTTCGACCTGACCAACACCGGCAAGGTCGGCGGCGCCGAAGTGGCCGAGCTGTACGTAGGCCAGCAGCACCCGAAAGTGGAGCGCGCCGTCAAAGAGCTGAAAGGCTACAAGAAAGTGTTCCTCAAGCCGGGTGAAACCAAGCGCGTGACCATCGAGCTCAACGATCGCTCGCTGGCCTACTACGACGACAAGAGCAAGCAGTGGGTAGTCGACGCCGACACCTTCGACCTGTCCCTGGGCGCGTCGTCGTCGGACATCCGCCTGCACGGCAAACTGGTCAACCCGTTCCGCCAGGAACTGTCGACCACCACCAGCAACCCATTGCCGCGCGCGGCGTTGAAGGCTACGCAGGTGAGCTTGCCGGCGATCAACACCGGCGGCTTGTATGACCAGACCGATGCGGACGATGCCGACACCAGCGACAGTGGCGACTACGGCACCAGCACCTCGACCACCGCGCAGGGTTCTGCCAGCGGTAATTAACCCGCGCACCCTCCCGTAGCCGCTGCCGTAGGCTGCGCTGGCCCTGTGTCTGGCTGGAGATTTCCAGTGAACTCAAGGGCCAGCGCAGCCTGCCGGCAGCGGCTACGGGTCAGGCCCGGATCGATGCTTCCAGATGCTTGAGGAATTCATCGAACCGCGCCACCAGGTCCAGCCCCTCGGGAAAGCGCAGCCACTGCAGTTGCAACCCGTCCATCATCGCCAGGCACTCCTGCACCACCCCGCCCAAATCCACATCGGCGCGCACTTCACCGCTGTCTACCAGTGCCTTCAACTGCCCCACCATCCGTTCATGAATCATGGCATAGCGTTCCTGAAACCAGGCCCACGCCGGATGCCCTTCCACCAGGCTCTCGGCATTGAGCATGCTGAAGGCACGGATCACCCCCGGCGCCGTGGCATTGGAACGATTGATGGCACTCAGGCTGTTGAGCAAACCGGTCAAGGTCGCCTCGCCGCGCACTTCATCGGCAATCTTCTGGCTGACCTCGTCGCGCCGGTCCAGCACCGCCATCAGCAATGCCGCCTTGTTGGGGAAGTGATGCAGCACGCCGGCCACGGAAATGCCGACCAGCTCGGCAATTCGCGCAATCGACGCACCGCCATAGCCCTCCAGCGAAAACATCTGCAGCGCCGCATCCAGCAGCTCCTCGCGACGCTTCTCGCCTTTGGGCGCGCGCCGTGTGCGCGGCGCAGGGGGGGAATCTGAAGTCATGATTTACATCTGTACGTCCTGTTGAACCCACACCGTACCGCGCCAGGGCCAACCACGGCAAATCTCACGCCTTGAGCAGCGGGTACAACGACAACACCAGCATCAACGCCATGGCCCAGTTGAACAGGCGCAGCCAGCGCGGGTCGCTGAGCACATTGCGCAAGGCACTGCCGCAACTCACCCACACGCAGACACTGGGCAGGTTGATCAACGCGAACAGCGAAGCGATGACGAACACGTTGGTCAGGTAACCCTGGGACGGCACATAGGTAGTGATGGCGCCGATGGCCATGATCCAGGCCTTGGGGTTGACCCACTGGAACGCCGCCGCACCCAGAAAGCTCATCGGCGAGCGGGTGTCTTCGGCGGTGCCAGACGGCGGGCCGGAGCGAGCGATTTTCCAGGCCAGGTACAGCAGATAAGTCGCCCCCGCCCAGCGCAGCACGGTATACGCCCACGGCAGCACCTTGAACACCTCGCCCAGGCCCAGGCCGACGGCAACAACCATCACCATGAAACCAATGCTCACGCCCAGTGCATGAGGGATGGAACGGCGGAAACCGAAGTTCACGCCCGAGGCTAGCAGCATGGTGTTGTTGGGGCCGGGCGTGATCGATGAGACGAAGGCGAACAGCGCGAAGGCGTACAGCAGGTCGAGGGAGGACAGCATGGGGGAAGCTCCGGGGTGGCAGGCCCCTGAACACTACGGCATGACAATTGGCGCAGTGAGGCACAGCTAGCAAAAATTGAACCGGTACAGTTTTTTAAAACCAGTCAAATAGGCATAACAGATACGTAGCCGCTGCCGCCAGGCTGCGCTGGCCCTCAGCTTCATCAATCAAAACAACGCCAATCTCCGTATACACCATAAACAGCTCCCCTTAACCATTCCCTCAAACCCAGCGCCTGTTTTCTCAATGGCTACACCGCCGATACGCGCGCAAAATTCCAGCGAGCCCTCTTGCAGAAAAAAAGAGGAAGCCGGCCAGGCTAAAACCGCTGAGGTACCCAAGGTGAAACGTCTCGACTGGTATCTGCAGATCAACCTGAAGGCGCGGCACTTGCGCCTGCTCATTGCGATCGACACCTACCGCAACCTGACTCAAGTGGCCGAGGTCACGCATGTCACCGTACCCGCCGTGTCCAAGTCGTTGGCAGAACTGGAGCGTGGCCTCGGGCTGGCCTTGTTTTCGCGCACCACTCGCGGTTTGATGCCCACCCCATACGGCGAATGCCTGATCCGCCATGCACGAACCATGATGGGCATTCTTCACCAGGTCCGCGATGAACTGAAGGCCCTGAGCTCGGGCGCCGAAGGCAAGGTGCGCATCGGCATGTTGCCGGCGTCGGCTTCGGTGCTGGTGCCCCAGGCATTGAGTTTCCTCAAGCAGCAATCGCCGGGCACCAATGTGACCGTGATCGAAGGCACGACCGAGTCGCTGCTGCCGGAGCTGTGGCAGGGCCGTCTCGATTTGGTAGTGGGTCGCTTGCCGCCCCCGGACACGCTCGGCAGTTTCGAGGAAAAAGAACTGCTCGAGGAGCCGGTGGTACTCATGACCGGCCGTCACCATCCGCTTGCCCGGAGGAAGACCCTGGAATGGTCGGACCTGTGCGCCTACCCCTGGATATTGCCGCCACCGGGCTCGATTCTGCGCGATCCGCTGGAGCGGGCACTTGAAGCCAACGATGTGCCGTTGAGCAACAACTACATCGAGACGCTGTCGATTCACGTGCTCCGTGCGCATCTGCAGGTATCGGATTTCATCGCGATCATGGCCGAGTCACTGGCCAATGACCCTGGACAGCCGTTTCATAAACTTCCCTTGAGCCTGCCCCGGCTACTGCGCCCGACCGGGGTGCTGTGGAACCGCAACCGTGGCCTGACACCCAGTGCACAGCTCATGGTGTCGTGCCTGCAGGAGGCTGCCGAGCAGCTACTCACGGGCCTCGCCACCCCACCCTCCCCGACCAGAGCCAAACGCCCCCGACCAGCAACGGACGCAACCCAGGTTTAAGCCAGTGGTTAACCCACCGCTGGGTGCAGAACGACTTTCGGCAAATGTTGACGCACGGCTACGCGAATGAAACGCCGGCCAGACGCGCCGACTGATGCCCGGCCGCCTCTTGCAGACACTCGATCATCAGTTCAGCACTGGGTGTAAGCCCACGGTTGCGGTTCCACAGCACGCCGACCGGCCGAACCAATCGAGGCAGGCTCAATGGCAGCACATGCAGTGGCTGCACGGGATCGCCGGCAATCGACACCGCCATGATCGCGATGGAATCAGAGACCCGCAGCTGAGCGCGGACGACATGAATGGAGAGCGTCTCGATGTAGTTGCTGCTCAGGGGTACGTCATTGGCTTCCAGCACCCGCTCCAGCGGATCGCGCAGCAGCGAGCCGGGCGGCGGCAATATCCAGGAGTAAAGGCCCAGATCGGACCACTCGACGGTCTTCTTGCGGGCCAACGGATGATGCAGGCCGGTCATGAGTACCACCGGCTCCTCGAGCAATTCCTGCTCCTCGAAGCTACCGAGCGTGCCGGGGGGTGGCAGGCGGCCTACCACCAGGTCGAGGCGGCCCTGCCAGAGCTCGGGCAGCAGCGACTCGGTCGTACCCTCGATGATGGTCACATTGGTACTGGGCGAGCGTTGCTTGAGCAGGTCCAGCGCCTGGGGCAGCAGCACCGAGGCCGAGGCCGGCAGCATGCCGATACGGATCTTGCCCTCGGCCCCCGAACTCAAGGCCTTGAGCTGGTCGCGGGCGTCATGCAGCACCGTCAACATAGACCGCGCGTGGCGAATCAGGCAGTCGCCATAGGGTGTGGGCATCAAGCCCTGCGCGGTGCGTGAAAACAAAGCGAGCCCCAGTCCCCGCTCCAGTTCGGCCAATGACTTGGACACGGCAGGCACGGTCACATGCGTGACCTCGGCTACCTGAGTCAGGTTGCGGTACGTGTCGATCGCTACCAGCAGGCGCAGGTGCCGCGCCTTCAGGTTGACCTGCAGGTACCAGTCGAACTCCGCCATGCGGTACTCCTCAGTGGCTTTACCATTTCGTTAAGCCTAACCCATTTTTACTCAATCGACCGGCAAGCAACTCGCGAGCACCATACGTCGGCAACGAGTCGTTTGACAAAAATAACCATGCAGGAACGATCAATGTCAGTTCATCTCAAGATTGCCATCGCCGACCATCCGCACACCGCCGCCATCCGCAGCGGCGCCATCAAGATCGAAGGCGTGGAGGCGGAATTCATCACGGTCAAGCCACAGATCGCCGCGTTCCGTCGCATGGTCCGCGATGTTGAATTTGATGTCTGCGAAATTGCCCCGACCACTTACATTATCGCCCGCGCCTATGGTGCGCCCTTCGTGGCCTTGCCGATTTTCGTGGTGCGTCGCTTCCACCATTCGGGCCTGCTGGTGCGTCCGGATGCCGGCATCAAACAGCCCAAGGATCTTGAGGGCAAAAAGGTCGGGGTGCGTGCCTACTCGGTAACCACAGGCGTGTGGACTCGTCAGGTGCTGATGGACGAGTACGGGCTGGATTCGAGCAAGGTCACCTGGGTGGTCGACGACGAAGAGCACGTGACCCAGCTCAAACTGCCCGCCAACGTGATCCATGCCACCCGCCCACTGGCCGAGATGATGGCTGACGGCGAACTGGCTGCCGGGTTTGGCGGCGCCGCCGGCATTGGCCGCACAGGCAACCCTACCGATGGCTGGAAGGAAGTGGCCGCCGACTACCCCGACCTGTTCCCGAATGCGGCTGAAATCGAAGCCGAGTACTACGCACGCACCGGCGTCTACCCCATGCACGGCACCATCGTCGTAAAGGATTCGATCCTGGCCGAGCACCCGTGGGTGGCGAAGTCCATTTACGACGCCTTCGAGAGGGCCAAACAGGACTACCTCACCCGGCTTGATAGCGGCGATGCCACCAGCGAGACCGATAAAAAGTACCTCGAACTGCGCGACGTCGTCGGCCACGACCCGCTGCCCTACGGCATCGAAGCCAACCGCAAGACCATCGAGGCGCTGGAGTCGACCGCCTTCGCCCAAGGCCTGACACCGCGCCGCATGTCCATGGACGAGCTGTTCGTGGATCCCCAGGCCTGAATTTTCCGGAGCACATTATGATTATCGATTGCCACGGTCATTTCACCACCGTACCCGCTTCGTTCCGAGAGTGGCGCGCCAAACAGATCGAGTGCGCCGACGACCCGCTCAACGCGCCGGCGCTGTCCGGCGCCCATGTGACCGATGAACAGATCCGCGAAGGTGTCGGCAACGGTCAGTTGCGCCTGCAGAAAGAACGCGGCGGCGACCTGACCCTGTTCTCGCCGATTGCCGGCCTGATGAGTCATCACCTGGGCAACGAACGCACCAGCCTGGAATGGGCCGAAGTCTCCAACGATCTGGTGCGCCGTGTGTGCGACATCTACCCCGACAACTTCGTGCCGGTGTGTCAGCTGCCCCAGTCGCCACTGGCGCCGCCGAAGAACTCCATTGCCGAGCTGCGGCGCTGCGTAGAGGAAATGGGCTTTGTCGGCTGCAACCTGAACCCTGACCCCAGCGGCGGCTACTGGACCGGCACGCCCATCACCGACCGCGAGTGGTACCCGCTGTACGAGGCCATGTGCGACCTGGACGTACCGGCCATGGTCCACGTCGCCGCCTCGTGCAACCCCTGCCACCACGGCACCGGTGCGCACTACCTGAATGCCGATACCTCGGTGTTCATGCAACTGCTGCAAAGTGACCTGTTCAAGGACTTCCCTACCCTGCGCCTGGTCATCCCCCATGGCGGTGGCGCCGTGCCTTACCACTGGGGTCGCTACCGCGGCATGTCGCTGGAAATGGCCAAGCGCCCCTTGGAAGGCCTGCTGGACAACGTTTTCTTCGACACCTGTGTTTACCACCACCCGGGCGTCGAGCTGCTGACCAAGGTCGTGCCCACCAGCAACGTACTGTTCGGCTCGGAAATGGTCGGCGCCGTACGCGGCAGGGACCCGGACACCGATCACTACTTCGACGACACCAAGCGCTACCTGGATGCCTGCACGGCGCTGTCCGATGCGGACCGTCACGCCATCTTCGAAGGCAACGTGCGGCGCGTCTATCCGCGTCTCGACAAACATCTGAAGGCCCAAGGCAAGTAAGGCAGGGACAGCACATGACCATCATCGATATCCACCCGCACATCATCTCCGACGACGAGACCCGCTACCCGCCCGCACCGCTGTTCGGCAAGCGTTCGGACTGGTCGCAAGAGCGCCCCAGCACCGTCGAGACACTGGTCCGGGCCATGGACGAAGCCGGCGTCGCCAAAGCCGCCATCGTGCACTCGTCGACCACCTACGGCTTCGACAACAGTTACGTCGTCGACGGCTGCAACCAGTACAAGGGGCGCCTGGTCGCCGTGGGCTCGGTGGACATGCTGGCCGACGACGTGCCCGCCGTCATCACCGCCTGGGTCGACCAGGGCCTGGCCGGCCTGCGCATTTTCACCGGCGGCTCGACCAAGGACTTCGACCCCAGCGAGCTGGATAACCCCAAATCGTTCAAGGCCTGGGAAATGCTCGCGGAGCTGAACCTGCCGATGTGCATCCAGACCGGGCCTACTGGCTTGCCGTATGTGCGCATGCTGGCCGAGAGATTCCCGGGGGTGAACATCATCCTCGATCACCTCGGGCGCCCGGACGTACTGGACGGCCCGCCCTACGCCAACGCCGCCGGCCTGTTCGCGCTCGCTGACCTGCCCAACATCTATCTCAAGCTGACGCCGCGCATCTTCGGCGATGTGGAAAAGGACAAGGCCAGCGCCGCGACCTTCTTCCCGCAGGTGGTCGAGGCGTTCGGTGCACAGCGCATGGCCTGGGGCTCCAACTTCCCCACCTCGCCCGGCACCCTGAAGGAAATTCTGGCCACGGCCCAGAAGGGCCTGGCCTGCCTCAGCGACGAAGATCGCCAGTGGATCTTCGGCAAGACCGCGCAAACGCTGTACCCGGCATTGCGCTGAGGCTGACTCCATTTCATGAGGAAGTGAACATGAGCAACACACGTCTGAACAGCATCATCCGCGCCTTCGAGGCCGACAAGCCCGCCTACATGGCCTTCGCCAAACTGGACAAGCAGACCGCCATCGAGATGAGCGACTCGCCGTACGACGGCATCGTCTACGAAATGGAGCACAACCCGTACGATGTCAGCGCCCTGGGCGACTCCTTGCAGTACATGCTCAACCGCAAGCAGATCGCCGAATCGGGCTCGGTGGCGCCACGGGTGACGCCGATCGCGCGCATCCCGGCCAACGGCATCGAGATGAACCAGACCTTCGCCAAGCAGGTGCTGGACCGCGGCTGCTACGGCGTGATCTGGCCGCACGTGGCCACGGTCGAGCAGGCCTACAACGCCGTCGCCTCCTGCCGTTATGCCCGTCCCAAGGGCGCGGCGCTCTACGAGCCCAAGGGCGTGCGCGGCGACGGCCCGGCCAATGCCGCGCGCTACTGGGGCCTGACGATGGCCGAGTATTACGAGAAGGCCGACGTGTGGCCGCTGGCGCCCCAGGGTGAAATCCTGGTGGGGCTGATGTGCGAGAGCACCCAGGCCATCGACAACCTGGACGACATCCTCGCCAACGTGCCCGGCATCGGTTTCATCCTGATTGGCGAAGGCGACCTCAGCCAGGAGCTGGGCTTGCCCCGCCAGTACGAGCACCCGGAAGTGCTGGGCGCGATGCGCCGCATCGTCGAGACCTGCCGCAAGCACGACGTCATCGTCGGCAACCCGCATGTGACCGCCAACAACCACCGTCGCCTGCTGGACGAGGGCTACCGCGTGCTGCTGTCGGCCCCCAAACGCTCCTACGGTGTGGTGGGCCAGGCGCGCGAAATGGCGGGTTACTGATGCGATGAGCGGCGCGCACCGTCTTGTCGCGCCCCTGTTCGAAGGCAAACGCTGAACCCGCCCAACATTCCAAGGAGATTCCCATGGCGCTGACCCTGCGCACAAACCTGGCTGATTATCCGGTGACCAAGGCGATGAAGGATGGCCGCGTGCAGTCCGACCTCGTCACGCTCGACTACTGCGGCCCTACCCCGGCACACAACGGCTTCAAGGCCATGGTGCGCGAGAACCAGTTCGATGCCGGCGAGCTGGCCATTGTCACGTTCCTGCAGGCCAAGGCCTACGGCAAACCCTATGTGCTGCTGCCGGCGCCGATTTCCGGGCGTTTCCAGCACCACTGTGCCGGGTTCAACATCGACTTCGGGCACCTTGACCCCAAGGACATCGAAGGCAAGCGAGTGGGCGTGCGCACCTATTCGCAGACCACCGCGTTATGGATTCGCGGCGTGTTGCGGCATGAGTACGGGGTCAACCTCGACAAGGTCACCTGGATGACCCTGGGCGACGGCCACCTGGCCGAGTACCACGACCCGGCCAGCTGCGTGCGCCTGCCGGCGGGCGCCAATATCCCGCAGATGATGCTCGACGGTGAGCTCGACGCGGCGCTGCTGGGCGAAGACATGCCCAAGGATCCCCGCGTGCGCACCCTGGTGCCAGATGCCCACAACGCCGCCAAGGCCTGGTACGAGCGCCAGGGTTTTGTGCCCATCAACCACATGTTCGCCATTCATCAGGACATCTCCAAGCAGCATCCCGAGGCTGTGAAGGAGATTTACCGGATGATCGCCGAGAGCCGCGCGCTCACTGACGGCGGTGTGCCCACAGTGTTCCCGCCGCTGGGGCTTGAGGCCAACCGCAAGGGGCTCAAGACCGCGATCGACTGGGCATTCGACCAGAAGATCATCCCGCGCGCCATGTCGGTTGACGAACTGTTCGACGACGTGACCGGCAGCCTGGGCTAAACGCTCCCTTCATCGATAAATCCAAGCGCACTGCCGGATGACTGCGCCCTCCACGCCCCTCGCCTGAGGGCAACGGGGGCGCGGTCATTCGGCATGCCTTTTGTTCAGCACCTGTTCGACACATTGGCGCCATGCCAAGGGAAGCAGAAATGACCGCAGTAACTGAATGTGCCGTACACATGAACCCGAGCCGCGCTCGACTGATTGAACATGCCATTGAGCGCGGTGAGGGTCGGCTCGCCGACTCCGGCGCTCTGGTCGTGACCACGGGCGAACGCACCGGGCGTTCGCCGCAGGACCGCTTCATCGTCAAAGAACCCGGCTCCAGCGATGAAATCGATTGGGGCAAGGTCAACCGCCCTTTTGATGCGGACCGGTTTAACGCCCTCTGGGCGCGAGTCGAGGGCTATCTGGCCGGGTGCGAGCGGTTTGTCTCGAGCGTTCATGTGGGCGCTGATCCGGACCACTACCTGCCGGTAATCATGACCACGCAGACTGCCTGGCAGACGCTGTTTGGGCAAAACCTGTTCATTCGCCCTGACGTCTACAACCCCAAGGGCAAGGACCCATGGCAGATCCTCAACGTCGCCGGTTTTCGCTGTGTTCCCGAGCGCGACGGTACCCGCAGCGAAGGCTGTGTCATCCTCGACTTTGCCCAACGCAAAGTGCTGATCGCCGGCATGCAGTACGCCGGCGAAATGAAGAAAGCCATGTTTTCGGTGCAGAACTTCCTGCTGCCACGCCAGGAAGTGCTGCCGATGCATTGCTCTGCCAACGTGGGCGAGGATGGCAGCACCACACTGTTCTTTGGTTTGTCCGGCACCGGCAAGACCACCCTGTCGGCAGACCCTGGGCGCTACCTGATCGGTGACGACGAGCACGGCTGGGGCGAAGGTGTGGTGTTCAACCTGGAAGGCGGGTGCTACGCCAAGACCATTGACCTGAGCCAAAAGAACGAACCAATCATTTGGGAGGCCATACGCTTCGGTGCCCTGGTCGAGAACGTGGTCCTGAGTGAAACCCGCACCGCCGATTACGCCGATACCCGCCTGACGGAAAATGGCCGCTGCGCGTACCCGCTGGAGCATGTCGAAAAACGCACCCAGGACAACCTGGCGGGCGAGCCGCAGGCGATCATTTTCCTGACCTGCGACCTGTCCGGGGTGCTGCCGCCTGTTTCGATCCTGAGCAAGGACGCGGCGGCCTACCACTACCTGTCCGGTTACACGGCGCTGGTGGGCTCGACCGAAATGGGTTCAGGCGGCGGTATCAAGTCGACGTTTTCCACCTGCTTTGGCGCCGCGTTTCTGCCGCGGCCAGCGCGTGAATACGCTGACCTGCTGATCAAGCGCATTGAAGCCTTCGGCTCGCAGGTCTACCTGGTCAACACGGGCTGGACCGGTGGCCCCTATGGCACTGGCGAGCGCTTCAGCATCCCGACCACGCGCCGTATCATTGCCGCGATTCAGAGTGGTGCCCTCGCACAGGTTGAGACCGAACATCTGCCGGGCCTCAACCTGTCGGTTCCCAAGGCGGTTCCGGGCGTTGAGACCCGGCTGCTCAACCCGCGCAACACCTGGGCGGACAAGGAGGCATTCGACGCCCGTGCAAGGCATCTGGCTGGGCAGTTCATCGAGAATTTCCGCCAGTTCAGCGGTGTTGATCAACGCATCATTGCGGCGGGGCCAAGCCTGTAGGGATGTGAGAGGCCCGTCGCAGCAACTGCCCCTTTGAGGTGCACACTGTGGGACCGGGCGTAAGCTCGGGAAGCAGGCAACGCGTATGAGCTGACGGGCCCATTCCCGAGCTTCGCCCGGTCCCACAGTGCGCGCCCCGCCTCTTTAGTATCTGAGTTGAAACCGCGATGCAGATGACGCCGTTCAAAGCAGTTACTGCTACAGAAACCGGTACAAGCCTTGTAGCCGCTGCCGCCAGGCTGCGCTGGCCGGTGTCCACCCTGCAGATTTCCAGCGTGGGTGAGAGCCTGCGCAGCCTATCGGCAGCGGCTACAGAACGCGTATCCGTCAACTGCCTTATTGAGGTGCACACTGTGGGACCGGGCGTAAGCTCGGGAAGCAGGCAACGCGTATGAGCTGACGGGCCCCTTCCCGAGCTTCGCCCGGTCCCACAGTGCGCGCCCCGCCGCTGTAGTAACGGAGTTGAACCGCGATCCAGATGACGCGATCGACAGGGCACGCGCACGCCAATACGCTGACTAGTCTTTGCCCGGGCTTGCGAAATGGGCAAACACCGGCTCGGGGATCTTGGCCTCGAAACCGCTCGGCGCCAGCTTGCCGGATTGGCTATCGATCTTGAAGGAGGTCACATTATCGGATTTCAGGTTGGCAACCACCAACCAATGCCCGCCCGGCCCGATTGACAATTCCCACGGATACTTGCCACCCGAACTGATACGCTGAATGGGTTCAAGGCATGAGGCTGGATCGATGCGATAAACCACCAGCGTATCCGTACTTCGATCGGCGACGTACAGGAACTTCTCGTTGGGACCGATTTTCATCGACGACGCGCTTTTGGGCCCGGTGAATCCTTGCGGGAACGTATCAACCGAGGCGCCGTAGCTGATGGTTTTCGTCGCGGGCTGCCACGTCAGGCAACGCACCTGTGCCGAGAGCTCGGAGAGCAGGAACCCATGCCTTCCATCCTTTTGGAATTCAATCCCCCTTGGCCCAGTGCCCGGCGCCATTTGAACAAATGGCGTTGAGCCTTGGGTCAGCTGCTCAGGCTTGCCCGTTAACCGATACATGAACACTCTGTCAGCGCCAAGATCAGGCACCAGCAGCTCATGTGTGTTTTTAACCAACGTGATGCTGTGGGCATGAGCCTGTGTCTGCCTGGGCGTTGGCCCCGTGCCGAAGTCTGCCAGCACCGAACTCACTGGCTGAACCCTGCCATCGGCTGAAAGGGGCAAAACCGCCACCTGACCGCCGCCATAATTGGCCACGAGAAGGCTGTTGTGGAGGTGGCTGTAGACCATGTTAGTAGGGCCACTGCCGCCCGATTCGACGCGATTGAGCTCGGTCAATGCACCGGACTTCTGGTCCATATTGAACGCTACAACCTGGCCATTTGCGTCGCCGTTGTTTCCCACTTCACTGACGCTGTAGAGATGATGACCGCCAGGGTCTTGCACAAACCATGTGGGCCGAACTACTTCTGCCGCCTTTTGTATATTTGAAAAGCTGCCATCCTGGAGATTGAAGCTGGCGTTGTAGATGTAGTCGCCATGCGTTCCAAAGTAGACCCATGTTTCGCTATTGCTGCCAGAATTTGCAGAAGCCAAAAAACTACAAAGCGCGAAAGAAAACAAACCGAAAATGATACTTCTTGGAATGTCCATACCCATGACGCGTGTCTCCTGCCAGTCATTATAGTTATCATTCGACGCTATCCGTGGCTTATGCAAATGGGCGATAGTCCTTCGTCCGGCTCATTGATCTTCGGCGCCCACTGGCGCCTCATCAAAACAATGGTGCTGGTTGCGCCCAGAAACAGAAAAGCGAAAATCGCAATCATCGGCAGCGTGTAACTGTGACCAATATGTAAAAGCCAGCCCGACAGGCTAGCGGACACGCCGCCCGCCAGGCTCGTCGCTACTTGTTGAAGTCCGGTATTCAAGCCAGTGGCCTGCTTCGGGATCAGCGTCAGTTTCACCAGGGCGAGGTTGTTCGTGGTGACCAACCCAACCAACGTCAAGGACAGCACGTTCCAGAACAGTGCCATTGATACGGTCGTCGCATACGCGCCGAACAAAGTGGTCATACCGCCAATGAAGCCCACCACCATGAACGACTTGCGCACCATGACCGCGTCGTATCCGCGCATGATCAATCGGTCAGCTGCCCACCCGCTGAGCCCGGCGGCGATCGCTACGCCGCAGAAGCTCGCGGCGGTATACAGCCCCGCCTGACTCAACGACAACCCACGTTGCTCAACGAGGTAGGCAGGCATCCATGTCATGCAGAAAAAAACAAAATAGGCGTAACAGAAGTTGGTGATCAGCCCGCCCCACACCACCGGGCTTACCAGCAGATTGCGCAGCGGCACCGTGGCCGCGTATTGCTTTCTTTCAACCAGCTCAGTGCGATCCGGGAAGTCGTTGCGAACCATCATGAGCCAGGGCAGCAGCCACACCAGGCCGGCCAGCCCCGTCACGATAAACATGACTTTCCAAGAGGTTGCTGCAATAAGCCAGGCTGCCAGCGGTGCCCCCAGTGCCGGCCCCATCTTGCCGCCAATCGCATAGATGGCCAACGCAGAGCCTTTCTGGGCTTCCTCGAAGCGGTTGGCTATGTATCGATAGGTAGCCGGGACCACGACTGCTTCGGCGGCACCAATGATGACGCGCACTACCAGCAGCGCGCTGAGCGTATGGACAAGGCCAGTGGCTGCGGCCGCCAGGCACCAGAGAAAAAAGCAGACTGCATACGGCCATTTAACGCCATAGCGATCAACCAGCCATCCCATGGGCAGTTGTAGAATGCCGTACACCCAGAAGACAGATGAACCCAGCCAGCCCCTGTCGACCGGCGTCAGCGTAAATTGGCTAATGAAGTGAGGGTCCGCGATCGCGGCCGACATGCTTGATCGGTCTGTCCAGGCAATCATCAATCCGAATGCGAGCAGAACGACTACGCCCCACCGGTTTTCCAGGCGCACAGCCTCTTTCTGGATAGTTTCCACTGCACCCTCTCAGACCTGTTTTTGTAATTGTTGTCAGTCAAGACTTCCCGTCACATCCTCAACGTTTACTGCCTGCTGCATGGACGGTCGGGGAGGATCATCAACCCGGTCTGGTTCTCGGTCCAGTGAGTTTTGCGGAACCTGTGTTAACCAAACGGTAGACACGGCACTCGGCACGCGCGGCGCCATCCGAGGGCCCGTTGAGACAGGGTTTACATTCAGCGCAAGGCTGTGATTTGCTAATTGGCATGCATGGGGTCAACACGTTGACCTGTGCCAAGGAGACGTTATGACGCACAGTTCGAAAACAACATATCGACACGAGTCAAACACCAAAGTCACGCTGAAAACGGTCCCCAAGGTGCGTTTGTATGTGGAGCGCCGGGAAGAACAGGAGCATTGGTTCGTCAACATCGGCCACGTCACCGAGCGAGGCCGCTGGCGAACCGAGCCTCATGCGCACCCGGGGTACGGGCAGATTATCTTCGTGCGTAGCGGCAACGGCGTCATGAATCTCGAGGGTTCAAGCGTCCCCTTCGAGGGGCCGTGTGTGCTGCTGCTGCCAACGGAATGTGTGCACGGCCTCGATTATGAAAACGACGTGGACAGATGGGTGGTGACCATTGAGGTGGCTTACCTGGCCCAGATCTACGCCCGCCTTCACGAGTTCATCCAGTTGTGGTCCCTGCCCAGGGTGATTGCAATGCCGTCAACGTCCGGCACGGCCACGGAATTCTTCTCGCTGATCACGCGACTGGCGCAGGAACTGGAGTCCAAGGCGTTCGGTCATGTAGTGGGAGCCGAAGCCCTGTTGACCCAGCTTTTCCTGATACTGGTTCGGCAGATCCGCCTTGATCAGCCTGACGATGGCGGCGCCTCTCGCAATGAGACCTGCCTGGCCGAACGCTACCGTGAACTGATCGAGCAGCATTACTGGCAAAACCTGCCATTGCAGGACTACGCCTCGATGATGGGTGTGTCTGTGGTGCAGCTGCGGGCGGCTTGCGCGGCGGCCACCCGGCAAAGCCCGACCAAGATGATTCACGCACGCATCATCACCGAGGCGAAACGGAATCTGATTTTTGGCGAAAAGCCCATTGAGCAGATTGCCTTTGGGCTGGGCTTTTCAGATGCCGCGTACTTCACACGCTTCTTTCGCAGGGAAGTGGGTGAGGCCCCCAGTCAGTTCCGGCTGACGGCTCGGGAACAGCCTCAACGGGCGAAGTAAGCCTCGACACAAAGGCGGGTCTTCGTTGTCCCCTTACCTAGGGGTGGCGAAGTCACCCGCACCGGCAAACGACATTCATCTCGCAACACCCCGCAAAAAATACCAGCGAATCTCACTTTTGTGTAAAGGCACAAGCCGGCACAGCCAATAACATCCCTCCCAGCACCGTAAAAGATATTCAGTGCCTAATTCGTCAGCAAGTAGCCCTGGCTGCGACCGTTTAAAAATGGAAAACAGCCACGCCTGGCCGACGACGCTAAGTCCAATTAAACGTGCTCTATAAAAATAAAAAAATCTACACGGATGGAAACATGAAAAAAAACTCAAAACCTTTGCCAAGGTTGCTGCTCGGCACGGCGATGTTCTGTTGTTTTAGCGAACTGTGTTTCGCTGAAGAGATAATTGATGCACCCACGACTTCCGTCCCACCTCAAGGCCAGTCAACCCAACAGGCTCCAGCCACTAACAACTTGCCTCACGCTTTCCCGGACCTTGCGAAGATGGATGAACAGGTGGGCAAGCCGCCGGTGTCGTGGAACGACACATTTATCGGTTATCGCGTAGGCAATAATTTCCATTTCCCGGGTGTGCCCGACAAGATTAAGCAGAATATTGGTTATCTCACCACCACAGGCGGCTTCAAGTACGGCAGTTACGCGTTCAACGTCGATTACCGCGTGTCGGACTCGGCAAACCCGGAAGTCGGTGGACCGAATAGCGGCGGTGCGCAGGAGGTGTATAGCGTGGGTCGCGTCACCGCCAGCGCCAGCAAGATCTTCGGCAAGCAGGTCGGTTATGGCGTGATTCGCGACGTCGGCCTCACCGGTGGTTATGAGTTCGGCACCAAAAACGATGCCTACGCCCAGCGAGCCCGTATGCTGGTGCTGGGTGGGACAGTCGAGTTCGCACTGCCGCGCGGATTCTGGAACCTGACTGCCGGTGTGCGGACCGAAAGCAACCATAACGGCATCGTCGGCGTAGACGTGAATTACGACACCGCCGCGCACCTGGAGAGTTCCTGGCTCTATCCGTTCCGCCTGGGCCCGGTGCCGTTGATATTTCGTGGATTTGTGAGCATCACGGGCCCTAAAGGCAAGGATGGTTTTGGCGTACAAACCACAACCGAATACCTCACCCGCGCTGCGTTGTTGGCGGATATCGGCTCATTCGCCGGCCAGCCGCGGACCATTTATGCGGGCGTCGGGTACGAGTACTGGAGGAACATGTTCGGCACGCCGAATGATGAAGCGGTCAACACCAGAACCTCGACACCGATGTTGCAGATGGAAGTCCATTTTTAATCGACCGCCGCAGTAAGCTAAACACGACTGGCGACTCCTTGAGGGAGTCGCCAGTCGTCGTTTGGGAGGTAGCATTTTGGCAACGGATGTACCAGCTGCCGAAGGCGGCGTCATGTACCCCACGGTGCATCAGGCATTGCGCGGCGCTTGTGACGCGACCTGGCGGCCGCTGCTACAGGCGTGATGCAGACCACGCCGGCCTGTAGCAGCTGCCGAAGGCGGCGTCATGTACCCCACGGTGCATCAGGCATTGCGCGGCGCTTGTGACGCGACCTGGCGGCCGCTGCTACAGGCGTGATGCAGACCACGCCGGCCTGCAGCAGCTGCCGAAGGCGGCGTCATGTACCCCACGGTGCATCAGGCATTACGCGGCGCTTGTGACGCGACCTGGCGGCCGCTGCTACAGGCGTGCTGCAGACCACGCCGGCCTGTAGCAGCTGCCGAAGGCGGCGTCACAGGCGGCGCGGTGTACTTGAGAGATCGCATCGTGTCCGTGATACGGTTCTGCGATGGGGTGGGAGCGCCCACTCCCCCTTGCTCCCACAAAGCAAAAAAAACGCCGTGCTTTCGCACGGCGTCTTCATCTTTCGGCAAAAACCGGCCTACTGACTCGGCACATACAGCGGCATCGAATCTTCCCACAACGTATCGGTAATCGCATGCTGACCGGAACCATCAGCATTCATCACCCAGTTCTGCCCGTCAGGCTGGAAGGTGTTGTCGTACAGCGCCAGTTCATCGCGGAACCCATAAACACCCGAGCTATAGGCAATACGACCGTCATACAGCCACACAGCGTGCCCCTGGTTAGCACCCGGCGTGGTCAGGCGGGTGACGTCCGTGCCATCGGGCTTGATCGTGTACACGTCGTAATGGAACTTGTTCGGGTCGGTCGGGTTGATCTCCTTGCGCGTGAAGACAATTTTGCTGCCATCCGGCGACCAGCCCGGCAGGTTGTCCGCCTCGCTCGTCAGCACCGTCGACTGGCGCGTATCCACGTCCAGGATGCGCAGCCCTTGAACCTTGGGGCTCCACACGCGGTACACGATCTTCTTGCCATCCGGCGAATAGCTGGGGAAGCCCGCGTTGATCGAACCGTCCGTCAATATCTCCGGCTTGCCGTCCATGCTGCCGTCGGCCTTGATACGGGCAATACGGCCCGGCCCCATGCCACGGGTGAAGAACCAGTCACCAATGCCGAACGCCACCCACTCGCGATTCGGTGACCAGGTTGGCTGGAATGCCCCCGCCAGGCCCTTCTGGACCATGTCCGCCGCCAAGCCGCTGTTGGCCGGGTCATAAATGCGCTGATAGCCGGTGAAATCCGGATTCATGATGGCAATCGACGAGCCCATCGCTTTTTCCGTGTACACCAACTTCTTGCGATCGGCCGACAATTGCGGGAATACGTCGATATAACGGTAATTCCAGCCAGGGTCGAAGCTGAACATCGGCGTGCCATTGGGATGAGCCGGGCGCAGGGTGATCTTTTCGTAGACCACCTTGGTACCGTCGGCCGAATAGTGCGGCGAGCGGATGCCGGTGTTGGCAGTCGAGCGCGACGTCCCTGCGGTGGTGTAGAGGCCTTCCGTATCGCCGCCCTTCACGTGATAAGCGATGTTGGTGTCCGAGATGTATTGCGGGAACACCTTCAGGCCTGGCGTCGTCGTCAGCGAGGTGCGCGACAGCGTGGACAGATCAACCGACTCGATCTGCGAGCTGACCTTGTTGATCAACTCAGGGCGGTGCGCCCCCCAGGTGGATTCAACGGGTGTTTCATAAAACGCGACGCGTTTGCCATCGGGCGACCAGGTCGGCGAACCTTCGTCGAAGCCTGGGTTGCTGGCAATCTTCTTCCAGCCCGAGCCATCGGGATGAATGATGTAGATGCTGCTTTCCTGGGTACGCTCCCAGCCGACCGGCAGGTTGTGACCGCGCCATTGCGAGCCGATATCGGAAGCCAGTGCAATCCACTTGCCATCCGGCGACCACGTCGGACGGAAGAAACTGTGCGGCATGCTTGGATCGAACTTGATGTCGCCGGTAACGTTCTTCAACGCGCCGGTGGCGATGTTGAGCGTCCAGATGTTGGTGGTGCCAAACGCGTCCTTGCCGCGGCGCGACGATACAAATGCAATGATGTTGGAATCGATCGGCGAAAAGACGGCCGCGTCGTCAATAGCGATGTGATCGGTCAGCTTCTTCAACTCGGTGCCGTCGACTTTCACCCGATACAGGTTGGCTTCGCCGAGGCCGTCCCGCTCTGAAGTAAATACGACCCACTGACCATCTTTCGAGAAAGAGGCGTGGTAATCGAAGCCCGGTGCCTGCAGCAACTTGTGCTCGTCGCTACCGTCGGCATTCGCCACATACAAATCGGAAGTCACAGGCCCCAGACGGTTGAGCAATGCCGTGCCTTGAGTGGCAGTCGCCGCATGTGCGCTTGCCGAAATCAGAATCCAGGTGCCCCAGATGGCTGAATAAGCCATGAGCTTTTTAACAGGCGAGTTCAAATACACAGCCAATGCCTCCGTTATTATGCTTGGCTGAGCGGTGGGTACAACTCCCGCTCAACGGCCTCCTGCGTCGCTATCCAGACAACGCGTTGTGTTTCTTTTCCTTGCTGCGATGTTGTGCGTAGCCCCCCTTCTCAGCGATCGGGCTGCCAGTACATGAAACCCATGCCCTCGCCAGTCCCGGCCGGGGTTCGCCAGCACGGTACGTAATCCACCAGGGTCATCTGCGCGCCGGTTTCCTGCACGGCCTTCATCACGCTCACGTACAACTTGATTTCCGAGGTGCCCGACTGATACGAACGCTCGTCCACCGCCGCCAGCCCTTCGTAGTCGTACTCGGCCAGCATTTTCATGATGCGATGGTCGAACGCTTCGTCGTTGACGAAGTGCGACAGGCCGCCGGAGGCAAAGATGCCCACACGCACGTCCTCGGGCCACGCGGTGATGGCGTCGCGCAGCACACGGCCAAACTCGATGCAGCGCGACATGGACGGCTGGGTCGGCGGGTAGAAGCAGTTCATGATGATCGGCACGTGCGGCGGTGGGTTGTCCGACATGATCTGGTGATAGACAAAACTGTAGGCATGCGGCACTACGGGATAGTCTGGTGCCGGCTTCATCCACACGTTGGTGGGCCACGCAAACAGATCGGTGAGGTCGAAGTGCTCGCCTTGGAAATAGTCGATCAGATACGCCGCCAGCCCTGGGTGACACGGGTGGGTGACGTGGTGATCGGGAGCATAGACCGAACGCTGCGGCGGGCCGTTATGTACCTCTTCGCCGCTGTAGATGGCGATCGAGGGCGAAAAATCAGTGAAGATTTCTTTCTGGTCCTTGCCCAGGATGATCGCCACGTCGATGTTCGCATCGCGATAAGCCTGCGCCATCACGTCCAGCGCCTCGCGGCAGCGACCGGCGCGCGCGGTTCGTTCTTCTATGGTCAGGTAGGGCTCGAAAGCGGCCTCACGGTGCGCCTCCAGTTCAGCGTAGGTCCAAGTGCGATTGCGGAACCACAGGGCGGGGTTGTTACGATCGCGCTCACCATTGGTCAACCAGTCCTCTGGCGCCTGTCCCAGCATGCCGCTGTGCGGCACTGCCATTCCGAATACAATTTTTGCCATGCAATCAATACCCCATTGTTTGTTCCGGCCAGCCGTGGCCGTTGTAGGATTTGCCAACGATGCGGGTGGCTACGCGCTGCGCAGTTGCCCACATGGCTCGCTGATTTTGGGTGCCCATTCGGGGCGATACAGGACCAGGGTGGCGAACGCGCCGATCAGCAGAAACGCCAGGATCACTTTCATCGGCAGGTCATAACTGCCGCTGGACTGCAACAGCCATCCCGACAGACCGGCCGCCACGCCGCCGGCAAGGCTTGTGGCGAGCTGCTGCACACCCGTCACCAACCCGACCATCTGCTTGGGGATCAAGGTCAAGCGCGACAACACCAGGTTATTGGCCGTGGTCAAACCCAGGCACGAAAGGGAAAAGATGTTCCAGAAAAGGGCCATGTTCTGCGAAGGCGCGTAGGCGCCGAGCAACACGGTACCGGCAAGCGTAAAACCGGCGACGACGAAGACCTTGCGTACCCGCACGGCGTTGTAGCCCCGTGCAATGATCCGGTCTGCTGCCCAGCCCGCTAGCACGGCAACCACGGCGATGCCGGCGAAGCTGAAGAACGTGAAGAGCCCCGACTTGGAGATCGACAATCCCCGCTGCTCGACCAGATAAGCGGGCATCCACGTCATGCAGTAGAAGGCGAAGTAGCCATAGCAGAAGTTGGTAATCAGCCCGCCCCATATGACCGGGCTGCTCAGAATGCCGTGCAGGTTTGGTGTCCTTGCCTGACTCGTCACCTGGGACAGCTCGGTCCGCGACGGAAAGTCATTGCGCACGGTCAACAACCAAGGAATAAGCCACAACATGCCGACCAGGCCCGTGGCGATAAACATCACTTTCCAGGAATACGTCACGATCAACAAAGCCGCTACAGGGGCACCGATAGCGGGGCCCAGCTTGTTGCCCATGGCAAGAAGGCCGGCAGCCAGGCCGAGGCGGCTTTCATCAAAGTTGTTGCGTATCCAGCGGAAACTGGCGGGAATCACGATAGCCTCGGACACACCGATCAGTAACCGCAACGCAATCAGGCTTTCCAGTGAATGGACCACACCCAACAACAGGGTGAACATGCACCACGCCCCGAAAGACACGGCATACGGCCACTTCACGCCATAACGATCGGCCACCCAACCCATCGGCACCTGGAACAGGCCGTATGACCAGAAGAAGGCCGAGTTGAGCCAGCCACGGTCGAGACTGGTCAATTGAAAATATTGGATGAAGGAGGGATCGGCCAGCGCAGAAGAGATACTGGTGCGATCGACGTAGGAAATAAGAACGCCCAGCGCAAGCAGTGCGAGCACGGCCCAGCGGGATCTACTTGTCAGGATTTGCATTATTTTTATTAACCTGTGAGCGACTGTGTCCACCCCCGGTGCGCTATGGCATATCAACCGGAGGCGCTTTAACCCGGCTTGTTCCAGCGCAGGATATAACCGCAACGCCGTCCTCCCGAAGATCCATTCGCGGCGGCATGGTTTGCATTATTTCCCCGAACCGATGTGCATGGCCCTACACAAAAGTCACTTTCACCGGTACTTTTTCATTGGTTGCGGCGTGTCATGAGAATAAGGCCATACCACGCAGGACGCCGCTTACAAACGAGCCAAGGTCAACAGTTGCTCCCTTGTACACAGTGATTAAGGTCAACCGATGCTTGAGCCCAGCATGAATACCATCAGCGCAACGGTGTACCAACCCAAACACACCAAGGCCCCGCACCCAGTGCTCACGCTGGATTCGATTGGGCCGATTTTCTAGAAGCGCTATGTGAAATTTCAGCGCTGATGGCGATCGCATTCGAACAAGCCGGGGATATCCCGCTGGACCATGCGTTGGCGCAGGCGGGCTTGAGTAACGGACGCGACGTTGTCCTGGACTATCTGAATCACAACGAGGCGTGGGTGGCCTTTGAACACATGATTTACATGATTGAAGAACCTCCACTCGCCATATCCGAGGACTGCGCAAACGTGATGGGGCGGATTGCAGAGGCATTACAGATTCCGCTTCACAAGCCTCATCCGGCGAAATAGTGGCGGGCTGGAAACGGAGCACTACTGGCGAGCGTCTGCTCGGCCAGAAGCTGCTGCCCCCACGATGGCTAAGGTTCCCACGCGCTGTAGCCGCTGCCGACAGGCTGCGCTGGCCGCTGGTTACGCTGAAGATTCCCAGTGTGGTCGAAGGCCAGCGCAGCCTGCGGCACCGGCTACAGTGCTGGGGCTGGCCGTCCGCAATGGGGGTCGAAAGCGGATATTGAAGACACGGCTATGAACCAACCAGACCGAAGCTACCAAAGCCGATGCAGTCGCTATCCGTTTATTCCGTTATCACTGGAATAGCATCCGCTGTCTGTTTATACCGCCCTTGCGCCTTGGATACTGAGCCCTCACTCACACCAAGGATGACCCACATGCCACGCGCGCCCCTCAATAACTCCACCATCGCCCTTCTGCATCTGAGCGCTGTAGCGCTCTGCACTCTAGTGCTCTCACTACTTACGGTGACCATTGTCGCAATCGTAAGGCATCTGCACTAACCATCCGTGGTAATGGCCGCACTCAACACATCTACCAGTGCGCGCACATGGGTATCGCGGTGGCCGGTGTACACCACCACGTCGCGATTAGGCAATTCAGGCAGATTCAACCGCTGACCAACCTCGACACATCCCGCCGGTGCCATCCTGCCCACCATGGCACCTACGCCTATGCCGGCGGACACGGCAGCACCGATCGCGAGAATGCCGGACCCTACAAATGCCTCCCTCCAGCGACGACCGTCTTGCTGCAATGCGTTGACGACCATACTGCGCATACCGCATGGAGAGGGCTGGATCACCATCGGTAATGGCGTACGCTCGGTCGCATCAAACGTCTCGGCGGCCATCCATGAAAAGCGCTCAGTGCCTATGACTTCACCGTCCTGACGCCGGTTGTCGTGACGCAGGATCAGCGCCACGTCGAGCTTGCTTTGTTCATAACTGTCGAGCATTTCCTTCGAAGTACCCAGGCTGAAGGCTACAACCACCTCGGAATCAGCCGCGCTCAAACGCTCGAACCAGCGGGATAGATCGGCGCCAACGATATGGTGGCTAATACCGATGCGTACCATTCGCTTCGGTGACTCAAAACTGAGCATGGCTTCGTTGTAGGTGTCCAGTAGCCGCTGGGCGCTCGCCTGGAAGGCCAGCCCTTCCATCGACAAGGTTACTCGGCGCGGTGTTCGCTCCAGGAGGGGACGCCCAACAGCCTCTTCCAGTCGCTTGATCTTGAGACTGACGGCTGCCTGGCTAGTCCCCATGATGTCTGCGGTCTTGGTAAAGCTTTTAAGCTGGGAGACCAGTACGAAGGCGCGAACTGCGTCAATGTCGGGAAGCTTCATTGGCATGGAGTTAGTGTCAGGGAAAGGCTGAAATATACGCATGGCCGCGTTAGCTGACTAGGCTCACCCGGCCCAGGCGCCCGAGAAGCGGCTTTACCCCGTAGCCGCTGCCGCCAGGCTGCGCTGGCCCGCTGCCCCACTGAAAATCTCCAGCGTACTCAAGGGCCAGCGCAGCCTGGCGGCAGCGGCTACAGGGTGGGCAATATCTGCCGCTGGCAATCTTCCGGCCCCAGCAGCACCCCGCGGCTGGAGCGCACCTCGATGCCTGTCACCGGCTCGCCGTGCACCTTGTCCAGCAGCACCGAGTGCACCTCGCCCGGCGCAAACAGGTGCCGCTCCCCCCACTGCCGCAACGCCACCACCACCGGGAACACCGCCCGCCCCCGCTCCGTCAGCAGGTATTCCTTGAACGCGCTGCCGTCCGAGGCGGGCCGGATCTCGAACACACCCAGTTCAACCAGCAGTTTCAGCCGCGCTGACAGGATGTTCTTGGCCAGACCAAGGCTTTTGTGAAAGTCACCAAAGCGGCGAACACCGTCGAAGGCATCACGGATGATCAGCAGGCTCCAGCGCTCGCCAATCGCTTCCATCGCCCTGGCTACCGGGCACTCGCTGGTTTCAAGGGAGGGTTGCTTGGCCACTCTGGCCTCCTGATGAGCAATTGCGTTGGCAGCAGGGAGTATAAGCCGAACGCAGAATCAGGTTGCAAAAAAAAACCGAATTGATTAAAAACATTCGGTAGCAAAAAACAACTCATTGCCCCAGGCAGGCCCATGAACGCTCAAACGGAACTGAACGACACTGCGCGCCCAGCAACCCTCTCACGGCTTACCACGTGGCTGTTTTCAGTGGCCTGCGCGCTTGCCGTGGCCAATGTGTATTTCGCCCAGCCGTTGCTGGACGCCATGGCGCGAAGCCTCGACGTCGAGCCAGGCATGATTGGCCTGGTGGTCACGGCAACCCAGATCGGCTACGCGGTTGGCCTGTTTTTCATCGTCCCGCTGGGCGACCTGATCGACCGCAAGGCGCTGATCATGACCCAGCTTTTGCTGTCGGCCGGCGCACTGATGGCCGTCGGTTTAGCCCAGCACTGGTGGGTGTTGCTGGGCGCGATGGTGCTCACCGGCCTGATGGCGGTGGTGGTGCAGGTCATCGTCGCCTACGCAGCGGCGCTGGCCACCCCTGCGCAGCGCGGGCAGGCGGTGGGCACGGTGACCAGCGGAGTGGTGCTGGGGATTCTGCTGGCACGCTTCACCTCCGGTTTGATCGCCGACCTTGCCGGTTGGCGCGCGGTGTATTTAGTCTCGTCAGGGTTGATGCTGGCGATGGCCTTTATCCTGTGGAGGACCATCCCGGCAGCAAGCCAACCGCGTCGGCAGGGTTCATACCGCTCGCTGATACGGTCGATGCTCGACCTGTTCAGGACAGAGCCCGTGCTGCGCGCGCGGGGCGTGTTCGCCCTGCTCATCTTCGCGGCCTTCAGTGTGTTGTGGACCGCCATGGTATTGCCCCTGAGTGCGCCACCGCTGTCGCTGACCCACACCCAGGTCGGGCTGTTCGGGCTGGCCGGCATCGCCGGTGCCCTCGCGGCTTCCAGGGCTGGCCGCTGGGCTGATCAAGGCTTTGCCCGGCGCACCACCGGGGTCAGCCTGGCCGTGCTGGCGCTGTCCTGGCTGCCGATGGCCTTTGCCGAGACATCGCTGCTGTGGCTGATCGTGGGCGTGATCATGCTCGATTTCGCCGTACAGGCCGTGCATGTCACCAACCAGAGCCTGATCTTCGCCGCCCGGCCCGACGCGCAAAGTCGATTAGTGGGGGCCTATATGTGTTTCTATTCGGCGGGCAGTGCCCTGGGGGCTGCGGCGGCGACCTGGGTCTATGCACGGTGGGGGTGGCCTGCAGTGTGCCTGCTGGGCGCCGCCATCAGCTTTACGGCCTTGCTGGTCTGGCGGCTGACGCCACCCCCGCCGAAAACCCCGTAGCCGCTGCCGCCAGGCTGCGCTGGCCCGCTGCCCCACTGAAAAACTCCAGCGTACTCAAGAGCCAGCGCAGCCTGGCGGCAGCGGCTACACGGTGATTGTGCGAAGCACTTGGGCAAAGCCTGCCGGGTCTTCGGCGCACGACGTATGGCCAGTGTCCAGCACGTGCAGCGTTGCACCACCGATGCCGTCGGCCAATGCCTGGGCATGCGCAAGGGTACGCGCAGGATCATGCACGCCATGCACGATCGCCGTGGGCACACGCGGCAAACTGGCCAGCAGCGGCGCACAATCGATCGCCTGCTGGCTGAGCAAGGCCTGGATCACCGCGTGGCGGTCCAGTCGGCACGGATAGCTGCGCACCTCCTCCAGCAGTGGCTCTGCCGGCAGGGTATGGAAACAGCGGGCGGTGAACGACACCCGGAACGCTTCGGACCAACCCTGCTCGATCCGCGCCACCAGGCTGTCGATATCACCGTGGCCACGGGTATTGGCGCCGCTGTTGGACAGCACCAGCCCTTTGATGGGGCTGTTTCCCCGCTTGGTACTCAGCAGCGCGGTCAATATGGCAATCGGCGTGCCCATGGAGTGGCCCACCAGAATCACCGACGGCAGGTCGGCGAGCTCGTCGCAAACGCGCTCGGCGATGGACTGCAGGTCAAATGCGCCACCACCCTCCAGCCAAGCTAGCGCCACGGCCGGCAGGCCGCTGCGCAGCGCCGCTTGCTCGAATACCTTTGGCGAACACATCGCGCCGGGCAGGCACACCAATGTGGGTCCGCCGGCCTCTCCTTCGCTCAACCTTGTCCTGTGCATCTTGCTCACTGCCCTTACCTTGTTGTTTTAACAGCGCCATGCGTGCCAACCCATAGAGCCTCAATGCTGATCCTGCGCGGCCGCCCAGGCATTGTCATCGCGTGGCGAACGGCCGAAAAAAGCTTTGTAGGCCCGGCTGAAAGCAGCCTCCGACCCGTACCCGATGGCGAAGCCCACCTCCCCGACACGGCTGCCACCCTTCAACAGCATGCTTCTGGCCAGCGTCAACCGCCACTCATTCTGATAGCGCAACGGTGGGCGCCCTACCAGGGTGTTGAACCGCTCGCAGAAGGTGGAGCGCGACATACCCGCCAGCGCCGCCAACGCTGCGATGCTCAACGGCTGGCCAGGCGCTTCGTGGATGGCCTTCAGCGCGCGGGCCACACGGGCGTCGGCCAATGCCCGCAGCCACCCCGACGCCTCGCCCTGCTGCACCCAGGTGCGCAGTATGCGAATGACCACCAGGTCGATCAGCCGCGACACCATCAGGGTCCCGCCAGGCTGGGTATCGTTGGCTTCCAGCAACATGAAATGCAGGATGCCTTCGGCCCAGGCGGCAGCGTCGACCTGTTTGACATGAATCAGCCATGGCAGGGCAAACACCATGGCCTGGAAGCTGCTGGCGTCGAACCAGAAGCGGCAGACCACCACTTCAACCTGCTCAGTGGCGGCCGTGATGCTCAGCCCGGACAGCGTGTGCGGAAGCAGGAGAATGTCGCCGCGGCTGATCGACCTCATCGGCTGCTCGCCGTGCTGAACGCTCAGTTCGCCCTCACGCAGCATGCACACATGGGCGCGACTGTCGTCCAGCGCCAGCGTGTCGCCGCATTCGAGCCTGCAGGCGTACACCCGATCGCCCGTCAGACGAATATTGGCCAGCACCTGGGACAGCAGATCGGTCGCCGCAAAACCCTCCAGCTGCATTTCCGGATGAATGATCAAGCTTTCGAGGGAATCCATCATGTCTGGACGACCGTGGCGTCGCTAACCTAGGCCCGCAAGCATAACGCTTAACGGCGTCTTCAGCACAGGTCTGCAGCCGGCTCACCCGGCAGGCGACTGTACCTATCATCCAACCACATGGAAACCTTGCACATGTTCGGTATATCCCCCCCAGGCTGGCTACACACCCTCGGCAGTCTGCCGGCCATCCCCTTGGCCGCCTACATGCTGGCGCGCCACGGCAGCATCGTGCCGCGCTCGACACCCGGCGTGTTGTACCTGATCTCAATGCTGATCGGTGCCTGCACGGTATTTCTGGTGGCGCACCAACCCATCAGCACCATCATCGGCGGCGTGACCCTGGCCCTGCTGCTGGCCGGGTACGCGATAGGGTCATTGGCGTGGCTGGGACGGGCCCGTCGTTACCTTGAAACCCTTTTACTGAGCCTGACGGTGTTTCTGCTGATGGTGCCCACCGTCTCCGAGACATTGCGCCGCGTGCCCGATGGCCATCCCATCGTGACCGACCCCCACGCCCCGTTGTTGGTGGGTGCGCAAGCCGTACTGCTGATCGCCCTGGTTGTGGGCGTCAGTGCTCAGATGCTCTACTTGCGCAGAACGGGCGCACAGGTGACGTAGCTGCTCGCGCCTCAGCCTATTTTACCCTTGGGACCGCACCGCCATGAATGATCGCCGGATCATCATTCCAGATGACATGAGACTGCTCAGCGAACGTGCCGGTTATGCGCCTGCGGTAAAGGTAGGCAAGACACTCTACTGCGCAGGCCAGGTTGGCCGTACGCCTGAGTTGGCGGTGATCGAGGACCCGGAAAAGCAGTTTCGGGCCGCCTTCGAGAATCTGCGCCAGGTGCTGGCGGCCGGCGGCTGTAACTTTGAGGACGTTGTCGACATGACCACCTACCACGTCGGCCTGCAGCGGCATATGCCGATCTTCAGAACGGTGAAGGATGAGGTGTTTCCCAGAAGCACCTGTGCATGGACGTGCATCGGCGTCAGTGAACTCGCAAGGCCAGGTCTGCTGGTAGAGATCAAATGCATTGCCGTGCAACGCTGATTGCATCCAAGCCCGCTGTTACCAAAAGGAAACCAGACCGCCATGATGAACCTGATGCACTGGAAGCTGCTGGTCGCCGTGGCCGAAGCAGAAAACATCTCCCGCGCCGCCGAGAGGTTCGGCATCACCCAATCGGGCGCCAGCCAAGCCATCAGCCAGATGGAGGACGCGCTGGGGGTCAAACTGTTACTGCGCGAGCGTCGCACCACCACGCTGACCGCCATCGGCGAGCAGGTGCTGGTGCGTACGCGCCGGATGCTGGCAGAGCTTGAGTCCATTCAGCATCTGGTAGATGCCAGCCGCGGTTGCCATCTGGGCCGCATCCGGCTGGCCAGTTTCCCGTCGGTTTTCACCCAGGTGCTCACACCGATGCTGCACAGCTTCAAACGCCTGCACCCGGGCATCGAGATCATTTCGCTGGAAGGCACCGACGAAGAGGTCGAGGACTGGCTGGCCAATGACAGCATCGACTTGGGCGTCGTCATGAACCCGACACCTGAACGTGAGCCGCTGATGATCGGCCACGACGCCTGGGTGGCTGCGGTGCCGCTGTCCCACCCCCTGGCGCGCCGCGCCAGCACCCGTAGCGTCGACCTGAACGAGCTGGTGAATGAACCCTTCATTGCCGCCACTGGCGGCTGCCATCTGCACGGCCAGAGCCTGATGGCGCAGGCCGGGCTTGCGTTGACCGATGTACGGCTGACGGTGCGCGACTGGGCCACGGCCTTCGCCCTGATCGGTGAAGGCATGGGCGTCTCGATAGTGCCCGCCTCCACCGTGCCCGAGGGCAATCAGCGCTTTCGCGTCTCCCCGCTCAACCCGCCGATCTACCGGCGCTTCGGGCTGGTGTGCTCGCAGGCAGGCCGAGCATCGCCCGCTACCCAGGCGCTTTTGGGCTCATTACGCAAAGCGAGCCAGGGTGTCGAGGTGCCAAGCATAAGCAGAGCTGATGCCAACCCACTGAAAGGCTAATTGGGCACGATGGCAGCTTCGGCCGAGGATGTGGGTTCATTCCCTCATGAGGCTTTCCATGAAACTGTACTTCGCCCCCATGGCGTGCTCGCTCGCGCCGCATATCATCCTGCGTGAACTGGGCGTGCCGTTCGAGCTGATCCGGGTCAATAACCAGACCAAGCGCACGGCGGACGGGCAGGACTTTCGCGACATCAACCCCAAGGGGTACGTGGCGGCGCTGGTGCTGGACAACGGCCAAGTGGTGAGCGAAGGGCCGGTTATTTTGCAGTGTCTGGCGGACCAGCACCCCGAGGCCAATCTGGCGCCGGCCAACGGCAGTTGGGAACGGGTGCGATTGCAGGAATGGCTGAACTTCATCACCGCAGAGCTGCATGCCGGCAGCGCGCCGTTGTTCAACCGGGCGTTGCCGCTTGAGGCCAGAACCTGGTTCGAGGCGCGGCTGTTCATGCGCCTGGATTATCTGGTGCAGGTGATGGGCGACGGCGCCTTTCTGATGTCATCGTTCAGTGTGGCGGATGCCTACCTGTTCACCGTGCTGAGGTGGTTGGCGGTGTTCGACATCGACATCGCACGCTGGCCTGTGCTGCAGCGCTATGTGCAGCGCATCAAACAGCGCCCTGCCGTGCAATCGGCGCTGGCGGCGGAAACTGCGTAGCCGCTGCCGCCAGGCTGCGCTGGCCCCTGCATACACTGAAGATCCCCAGCGAGGCACAGGGCCAGCGCAGCCTGGCGGCAGCGGCTACGCCGTTACGCAGTCAGCTCGCCATTGCACTGTACTCATGCGCACGATGTGCCGAGATGCCCATTTTCTGCTCGTTCATCAGTGGATGATCCCCGACCAGCAACTGTACGCGTGGACGACTCTGGGGGCTGACCAACTGAAGTTCGGCAACCAACCCAAGCGTTTCAGGCAAGGTCGGGATGCTGTTCGCCAGCGTGACGGCGAACGGTGGCTGAGCGGACTGCTGCGGGTCGTCCCACAGTTCGTAAATGCGCTCGAAATCCAGCTGTGCCAGCTCTACCCATACGCCAATGTGATAGTCATCGTCACGCTCGGGAACCGGCATAGGCAGGGTGGCCCGCAAGAAGAATCGCTGCCCTCGGATGATGCAGATATCCCTGTTTTGCTGCACCGCGCTGCGCTCGGTATCGGACAACTGAACCACGGCTTCCGGCAGCTTGAACGCCAGTTCGACCGTGTCCAGCGAATGCGCCTGGCCACAGATGGCGCATACCGGTCGCGACGACCCCAGGGCAGCCGGCAAACGGGCGTCCTGACACCCGACCGCGTCGCTGATGGCAAAGGCTTCGCGCGCTCGACCGCTGGCCATGGCCTGGTCACGAGACAACATCCGCCCCAGATCCGCACAGCCGCCCCAACAGGACGTCGCCGCATCGATCACCCGGCACCCCGGCGCGCCATTGCGCCACTCCAGCACCACACACTCCCTGAGCACCGGGTCTGCGCCTTCACCCCAGCCGCCGATGCTCACAGCCATGACCACACCTGCCTCGGGGTGAGACTCGGTGTAGGTGGCCAGGTACACGGCGCTGGCGCCCTCCTGGTCCGAGACGAAGCCGCGGAAGGTACGGGCTTCGTGGCCACATGTACCGCAATGCCCGCTGACTGTCTGGCTGCCGAGTTCGATGCGAAAAACCTGCTCCATCCCTGGTGTTCCCTTACGCGCGTGAAATTGCGCGCAGTCTACACCGCTACCGGCCAGGCTGCGCTGGCCCCAAGGCAGTGGATATCCACCTCAATGTCTCTTGTGGGGCTGCATACAGTTCCTGCAGCGTCGGGAGCCCCCCGCCCATCTTCAGCGAGGCTTATGGCCAGCGCTGCCTTCGGCAGCCGCTACCACCTCCACCCGCTCAAACCGCCCCGCCAGCACCACATAGGCAAAAATCCCCAACACCCCATGCGCCGCCACAAACCACAACGCCTTGTCGAACGACCCCGTGGACGCCACCACAAACCCGATCACCACCGGCGTGACAATGCCCGCGATGTTGCCGATGCCGTTGAACACCCCGCCGCTCAACCCGACCATGCCCTTGGGCGCCGTGTCGGACAGCACCGCCCAGCCCACCGCCGCCAGGCCTTTGCCGAAGAACGCCAGGGCCATCAGCGCGATCACCATCCAGTTGGCGTCCACGTAGTTGGCCGATACCAGGCTGGCGGCCAGGGTCATGCCGATCACGAACGGGGTTTTGCGCGCCCGTGAGGGGTGCATGCCCTGGCGGATCAGGTAGTCGGAGACCACGCCGCCCAGCACGCCGCCGGAGAAGCCGCAGATGGCTGGCAAGGCGGCCACCCAACCTGCTTCCATGATGCTCAGGCCACGGCCCTTGATCAGGTAGATGGGGAACCAGGTGATGAAGAAGTACGTCAATGCGGTGATGCAGTACTGCCCCAGGTAGATGGCCCACAGGGTGCGGTTGGTGAACAGTTGCGCCACTTCGGCAAAGGTGAATGTCGGTTTGCTGGCCTTGCGGGTGGCTTCCAGGTCGACCAGGGCGCCGCCCTCGCGCATGTAGTCCATTTCCGCAGCGCTCAGGCGCGGGTCACTGTGGGGCTCGCGGTACAGGGCGAACCAGAACACCGTCGCCACCAGGCCCAGTGCGCCCATCCACAGGAACACATGCTCCCAGCCCAGGGCATGGGTGAGCCAGGCCATCAGCGGCGCGAACACCACCACGGCCATATACTGCGCCGAGTTGAACAGCGCCGAGGCGGTGCCGCGCTCGCTGGTGGGGAACCAGCAGGAGACAATGCGGTTGTTGGCCGGGAAGGCCGGCGACTCCACCAGCCCGAGCATGAAGCGCATGCCGAACAGGGTCATGGCGGCGGTGGAACCCACCAGGCCAAACCAGCCGACAGTGCCCTGCATCATGGTGAACAGCGACCACAACAGCAGGCTGCAACCGTACACCCGCCGGGCGCCGAACTTGTCCAGCAGCCAGCCGCCGGGTATCTGCCCCAGCGCGTAGGCCCAGGCGAATGCCGAGAAAATCATGCCCAGCATGATCGGGTCCAGGCCCAGGTCCTTGACCACGCCGGTACCGGCGATGGACATGGTGGCGCGGTCGGCGTAGTTAAGCACGGTGACGATGAAGATCAGCGAGAGGATGACGAAGCGGCGGCGGCCCACCCTGGCCTCGGCAATGGGGGCTGCCAACGAAGCGGTCTTAGCGTTCATGGGACTCTCCGGCCTCCTCGCGGGAAGGCTTTATTGTTGGAATAGAGCGGTAGGAACGGCGAGGCTTCAGGGTAGGAAATTCATCGATGCGCGTCTAACATAGAGACTGTATCGACCCATACAAGAATTGAATCGTGGAACTGCACCAACTGCGTTGTTTCGTCATGGTGGCTGAAGAGCTGCACTTTGGCCGTGCCGCCCAGCGGCTGTTCATGACCCAGCCGCCGCTCAGCCGGCAGATCCAGTTGCTGGAGCGCTCGCTGGGCGTGACGTTATTCGACCGCAGCAACCGCCAAGTGAAACTGACCACGGCGGGCCAGCATTTTCTGCGTGATGCGCGGCATGTGCTGGCCTACACCGAGCAGGCGGCCGACAGCGCGCGGCGGCTGGAGCATGGCGAGCTGGGGCAACTGGTGCTGGGCTTTACGGCCGTCAGCGGTTATCAGCTGATACCGCGTTTGCTGGAGCATGCCGCCAAGGTCTTGCCCCACGTGCAGATCGACCTGCGCGAGATGGTCTCAGGCGCGCAGATGGAAGCGCTGGAGGCGGGCATGATTGACATCGCCTTCGTGCGCCGGGCGGCCGCGCGACCGGGGCTGGATTATGAACTGATCAGTCGTGAACCCTTGCTGGTCGCCTTGCCTGAAAACCACCCACTGGCGGCCAAGGCCGAGGTCGCCATGGCCGACCTCGATCAGCATCCCTTCGTGATGTACTCACGCGATGAAGGCGGCTACTTCTACGACTGCATCGCCGGGCTGTTTTCGCTGGCTGGCGTGAATCCTCAGTACCGCTATTTCCTTGGCCAGACCCACTCGATTCTGGGCCTGGTCAAGGCTGGCCTGGGCGTGGCCATTGTGCCGGCAGCGGCCCGCCACCTTTACCTTGGGCATCTGCATTTCCGGCCGTTGCATAACGCCCAGCCGCAGGCGGAGGTGTACCGGGTGGTGCGTCGAGATAATGAGAATCCGGCGGTGGGGCCCTTTCTGCGGATGGCACAGGATTACTTCGCGCGGGGCGAATCAGGGGTGTAGCCGTCCCCCACTCTGCCTCGTGTCGAACACACAAGGCTGGCAACGCCGCCCCATCAGGCCATGGCACGTTGCAACAAATGTGGGACCGAGGGAACCTCGGGAAGCGCCGCGCGGGCGGCGCGCGATCTCAAAAGCGCCAGAAAAACCAAGGCATGCACCTGTACGCCCCATGCAATTTCAAATCAGGCACATTGGGGTTTTCGCGGTTTTATTGACCGTAGATCGCGTCATAGCCTCATGGCGCTAGCCGATGATTTTCCAGCGCCCTTGAGATCGAGCGCCGCCCGCGCGGCGCTTCGCGGGCAGAGCCCGCTCCCACGTTTTGTTGCAACGTACCATGGCCTGATGGATAGGCGTTGCAAGCCTGGTTTGTCCGCCTTGAGTGGGTGGGGATCTGAAGATTTGTGAAGAATGTTTTTTCCACGCAGACCAGCGCCGCCCGCCCTCCCCTGCGTTATAGTGTCGCACTTCCCAGCCTGCCCTTTCGAGGATGCCTCCGTGGCCTCAACCCCTTCCCTGCGAACCATCTTGAAACCGGTTTCAGTTCTCGCCTTGTCCCTGCTCGCCGCCCATTCAATCAGCGCCGCCGACTGGGTCGTGTCGTCCAACGACGGCAAGTACCAGCGTGTACAAGGCCGCGACACCTACCCAGATGTCGCCAAGCCCGACACCCTCACGGTGCTGGACGCCAGCGTATTCCCGCCCAAGGTCAACCAGACCGTGGAAGTGGAAAACGGTATCCAGGGCCCGCCCCAGGCTGCCGCCATCAGCCCCGACGGCAAGCTGGCCCTGGTGGCCGCGCCCACGCGCTATGACCACGCCGCCAAGCAGTTGCAGATGGACACCTTCCTGCAGGTGGTGGACCTGGGCGCCAAGCCCGCCACCGTCAGCAAGATCGAGCTGGGCAGCCATCCCCAGGCGGTGGCCTTTGACCGCAGCGGGCACTGGGGGGTAGTGACCTGCGTGGACGGCGGCGTGCGCCCGCTGCGCATCGAAGGCAACACCGTCACCGTGCTGGACACCATCAGCATCGGCACCAAGCGCCTGGCCGGCGCGGCGTTCACCCATGACGGCCAGCATGTGCTGGTGTCACTGCGTGACGAACAAGGCGTGGCGGTGTTGAACCTGGCCGACGGCAAATGGAGCGACAGCGGCGACCGCCTGAGCACCGGTGTGGCGCCGTACACCATTGATGTGTCCAGCGACGGGCACTGGGCCGTGGTCAGCAACGTCGGCCTGGCCGGCCTGCCCAACTACAAGGGTCGTCTGGCCGGTGATGAAGACAGCGTGACGCTGATCGACGTATCGAAGACGCCGTTCCGTGCCGTGCAGCAGATCAGCACGCCGTCGCTGCCTGAGGGGGTGGCGATCTCGCCGGACGGCAAGTGGATCGTCGCGCAGTCCATCGATGGCTCGAACCTGACGCCGGACAATCCGGGCGTGCGTGCCCATGGACGGGTAACGCTGTTTGCGATTCGCAAGGGTCATGCCGAGAAGGTCAACGACGTGGCCGACGGCAACTCGTCCCAGGGCGTGGTGTTCAGCGCTGACAGCCAGCAGGTGATCGTGCAGTTCAACGTGGAGCATCAGCTGGGCCTGTACCGCATCGAGAACGGGCGGCTGGTGGACAGCCACAAACGCATCGAGCTGAGCGGCGGGCCGTCCTCCCTGCGCAGCGCGCCGCGCTGACGGGTACCCGTAGCCGCTGCCGCCAGGCTACAGGCGTTGCTGGCCATCATCGTGATCAATAGCCACCATTGATAATCACATGTTCCCTGACCCGCCGATCAGGTTCAGGATGGCTTCACACCCAAGCAATCCTGGAGTACATGCCATGAAAGGTCCCCTCATCGCCCTGCTCGCCCTCGCCCTGGCTGCCGGCAATGCCCTGGCCGCCCCGCGCGCCGCTGAAGATGAGGGGATGTTTCGACCGGCGACCCAAGTGTCGGCAGCCACCTTGCACCATTCGCAATCGGTGGGCGTGATTCTCAACGAGACCACCCAGGCGGCCCTGATGCACCACGATGCCGCCACCCGCGCGGCGTTGGAGGCAGTGCGCAGTTCGCTACAGCAGCAGTTCGCTTCGGTGCAGTTCTACGCGAGCCTGGACAAGGTGATGGGCGCGCGGCCGGACGTGATTGTGCTACTCAAAAGCACCAGCCAGCGCGGTGGGTTCGTGCAGGCGCAGTTCTTCGACGCCAACCTCACTTACATCACCCAGGTACGCAGCGTGGACGCCCAGCAAGCGGGTGCGCTGCAGGCGTTCGACGCCTCGCTCAAGGCCCTGGTGGCCGACCTGTAGCCGCTGCCGCCAGGCTTCGCTGGCCCTATGCCTGGCTGTAGATCTGCGGCGCACGTCAGGGCCAGCGCAGCCTGGCGGCAGCGGCTACAGGGCGTTGCCCTTGCGGTATTCGTCCGGGGTGGCGCCGGTCATGCGGCGGAACATGCTGATAAACGCGGAGGCGCTGCTGTAGCCCAGGTCTAGGCCGATGGCCTCCACGGTGTGGCCCTGCTCCAGTTTGGCCAGCGCCTCGACCACCTTCAGGCGCTGGCGCCACTCGGCGAACGACATGCCCAAATCCCGCTGACAGCGACGCACCAGGGTGCGCTCGGTGGTGTTCACCGAACGCGCCAGTTCGGGCAGCGAGCGCGGATCGGCCGGGTCGGCTTCCAGTGCCCTCAATACCGGGCCCAGCAACGGATCGCTGGAACCTGGCAGGTAGCTGCCGGCGTGGGGCGCACGCGCCAGGCGGTCCACCAGCACTTGCAGCAGACGCTGCTGCTCCTCGGTCTGCGGCAGGTCGGGGGGCTCGGCGCGCAAGGCGTCGAGCAGCGAGCGAATCAGCGGGCTGAGGGTGAGCGCGCAGTGCTGGCGGGGCATCAGCGCACACAATTCCGGCGCCACGTAAACCGAACAGTGACAGGCCTCGTGCCGGTTGAAACCCATGTGCTCCACATCCGGCGGCAGCCAGATGCCGTATTGCGGCGGCGCCAGGTAGTGGTGATTGGCAATCTCGATTTCCATCACGCCGCTGAACGAGTAGACAAACTCGCCCCACGCATGGCTATGGCGTGGATAGGTGGCATGCGCCGGCATGCAGGCCGTGCGGAAGAACACCGGGGCCGGCAGCTCGTAGCTGAACGGCGGCACCTGCACGTGGTGAGCTATGTCGGGTTTCATGGTGTCCATCTGGTACGGGGTGGCGTAGTCCAGCTATAGGCTGTCAGATTCAAACTATATCAATAAAACCAGCCAGTCCCATAATGCTCACCTTTCTCCCGACAACAGGAACCTCACCATGCAACAGCGCAGCGCGCTGGATGGCCGGGCCGGCATGATGATGCTGGTGCTGTGCGCCATCTGGGGCTTGCAGCAAGTGGCGATCAAGTCGATTGCCACCGACATCTCCCCCCTCCTGCAGATTGGCGTGCGCTCCGGCGTGGCCGCCGTACTGGTGGCCGCGTTGATGTTCTGGCGCCGCGAACAACCGCGCGCCGGCGACAATCACTGGCTGCCCGGCTTGGCCATTGGCGGGCTGTTTGGCCTGGAATACCTGCTGGTGGGCGAAGGCCTGCGCCACACCACTGCCTCGCACATGGTGATCTTCCTCTACACCTCGCCGATCTTCGCCGCGCTGGGGCTGCACTGGAAGCTGCCGGCCGAGCGCCTGAAAGCAGCGCAATGGGGCGGCATCGCCCTGGCCTTCCTAGGCATTGTCGTCGCCTTCAGTGGCCACGGCAGCCAAGGCACCAGCACCCTGCTGGGCGACGCCCTGGGCCTGGCCGCCGGCGCTGCCTGGGGCGCCACCACCGTGGTGGTACGCACCACGCGCCTGTCCGGCGCACCGGCCACCCAGACCCTGCTGTACCAACTGCTGGGTGCTTGCGTACTGCTGCTGGCGGCCGCCGTGGCCCTGCACCAGGCCAGCGCCAACTTCACGCCCACCGTGGTGGTCAACCTGACGTATCAGGTGCTGGTGATGTCGTTTGCCAGCCTGCTGGCATGGTTCTGGTTGCTGCGCACCTACCTGGCCTCGCGGTTGGGGGTGTTGGCGTTTCTGACGCCGTTGTATGGCATCGGCTTTGGCGTATGGCTGCTGGATGAGCCGCTGGAGGCGCGGTTCCTGATGGGGGCGGCGTTGGTGACGGCGGGGATTTTGTGCGTGAGTGGGTATGAGTGGTTTAGTCAGCGCAAGGGCAAGCTGGAGGAGCACGCCCCACAATAACGAGATCTCCAGGCGGGCACCAAGGCTGACAACCCCTATCCAACAGGCCATGGTACGTTGCAACCAATGTGGGACCGGGGGGCCGGCCATCCGGTTCTACCCGGGAAGCGCCGCGCGGGCGGCGCTCGATCTCAAGAGCGCCACAAAAACCCACGACATGCACCCCAAGCCCCACCGCAAATCCGTAGCCGCTGCCGACAGGCTGCGCTGGCCGGAGTGAACCCTGAAAATCTTCAGTGAGGCACAGGGCCAGCGCAGCCTGGCGGCAGCGGCTACGTAATTGCGTCAGGGCCGCTAGGTGCATGCCTTGATTGCTCTGGCGCCCTCAAGATCGAGCGCCGCCCGCGCGGCGCATCGCGGCCAAGGCCGGCTCCTACATTTGTTGCAACGTACCATGGCCTGGTGGTCCGAGTCGCCAGCTTTTGGTGGTTGGCTTAACACCGAGTCGCCGGTTTCCTCCCGCGAAAAACGTTGGTCCTACTTCCCTTTTTGTAGGACCTTTCTGATTTCACCCTGTAAGCTCCCCGCCGTCTTGCGCACGCCAAGTACCCAGGCCTACCCTTCCCTCCGCCGCTGAACCCAGCGGCCGGGTTGGCAGCCCGAATACCTGAAGTGCGTCGAGCCACCGTTCATGGTGGCTGTACGCAGGGCACGTTCGCGTGCGCCGGGCTCTTCAGGTACCGGTCTGCCAACCTGCGTACGGCCGCCACCCTTCGTTTGGCAGCGAGGACGCGGCTTTGGCTGATTACCTGAAGGATTCAACCTGATGCAAGACGAGTCTGCTTTACCCCTTCTGACTACCTCACAAGATTTCGGCGATTGCGGGGCCAATGACCAGGCACTGTTTTCGGTGCGGGCCGGTGTGCCTGTGGAAGATGCGCTGGTGCAGGTATCGCTGCTGCTCAAGTGCGCCAGTGAGACGGCCTTTGAACTCTCCGACTGCGGGCTGCCGCAGCGTGGGTTGATTGGTTCGACGCTGCATTGCCTGGATAGCGCTCGCGCGCTGGTGGACAGCGTGCTGGCCGGTTTGCACCGGTAACGTAGCCGCTGCCGATAGGCTGCGCTGGCCCTGGGCCTCGCTGGAGATTTTCAGGGTTCACACAGGCCAGCGCAGCCTGGCGGCAGCGGCTACGGGTTTGCGTCAGGGCCGCTAAGTGCATGTCTTGATTGCTCTGGCGCTCTTGAGATCGAGCGCCGCCCGCGCGGCGCATCGCGGCCAAGGCCGGCTCCTACATTTGTTGCAACGTACCATGGCCTGGTGGACCGAGTTGCCAGCCTTTAGTGCCAGGCGCGCTACCGCGTCACCAATGCCCAAGCCCAGAAATGCAAAAAGGCCGCCCTTCACAGGGCGGCCTTTTGCTTTGACGCAATTACAGCCAATTACATCTTGTCGCCTTCCAGCACCAGCGGCGGATTAGGCAGCCCCTGATCCTTGCGCAGCTTCGCCACTTGCTTGGCATCGACGGTCGCGGCCGCCGGGTTGCCGAACTGCTTGAACACGTAGTTGGTGACTTGCGCCACTTGCTCGTCGTTCAGGTCTTCGGCAAACGATGGCATCAGGATGTCGCCCTGAACCATCTTGCGGTTCACCGAGCCCAGGATCACCGAGACCACGTTCTTGGCGTCAGCCGCACCAGTGGTGGTGTGGTTGACTAGCGCCGGGTACGCGCCGAAGCCGCTGCCGGCGCCCTGGCCCTTGGCACCGTGGCAGGTGGCGCAGCTACCCATGAACAGCGCGCGGCCCGGATCTTGAGCCAGGATGGCCGGGCTCTGGCCGCGCAGGCCGACGTAGCCGTCGCCTGGCTTGCCGAAGCTGGCGCGCGAACCTGGCTGCTTGTCGTCGGCGATCGCCGGGGTGGACTGCAGGTAGGTGGCGATGGCCGTCAGGTCGGTTTCCGGCAGGTACTGCAGGCTGTGCTCGATGGCTTCGGCCATGGGGCCCGAGGCGGTGGCCAGGCCGTCGACGTGACCGGTCTTGAGGTAAGTGACCAGTTGCGCCTGGGTCCAGTTGCCGATGCCGGCGACTTTGTCCGGGGTGATGTTGTAGGCCACGAAGCTGCCCAGGTCACCGCCGGCGAACGGCTTCTTGGTGTCCATGCCCATGGTCAGGTTACGCGGCGTGTGGCAGGTGCCGCAGTGCGCCAGCGCTTCGACCAGGTAACGGCCCTGGTTCCACTCGGCGGTCTGGCTTGGGTCAGCCTTGAGTTCGCCTTCCTTGAAGTTGAAGAACTTCCAGAAGGTCATGCCCCAGCGCTGGTTGAACGGGAACGGCAGGTCGGTCTTGGGCGACGCCTCGGCCACCGGCGGCAGCGACATGAGGTAGGCCTTGATGGCCAGCACGTCGTCGCGCGACATCTTGGTGAACGAGTCGTAAGGCATGGCCGGGTACAGCTGTTCACCGTCCTTGCCCACGCCATCACGCACGGCGGCGACGAACTGGTCGTCGCTCCAGTTGCCGATGCCGTGCTCCTTGTCCGAGGAGATGTTGGTGCCGTAGATCACGCCGAACGGCGTGCCCACCGGGTAGCCGCCGCCAAACGCCTTGCCCTTGGGCGCGGTGTGGCACGCGGTGCAGTCGGCCGCGTGGGCCAGGTATTCGCCACGGGTAATCAAGGCTGCATCGGCAGGTTGTTCGGCGGCCTGGGCACCCAGGCTGACCACCAGCGGCAGTACCGCCATCAGAATCTTTTTCATGGTTAGCTCCCGGTTCATGCCAAGCCTTTGAGCACGGTGTCGGCCATGCGCAGCGCCAGGGCGGTGCCGGTCAGGGTCGAGTTAACGATGGCGGCAGTGGGCATTACGCCGGTGCCGGCCATGAACAGGTTCTCGTGCTCGTGGCTGCGCAGGTCGCGGTCAACCACCGAAGTGGCCGGGTCTGCGCCCATGCTAAGGGTGCCGGTGATGTGCTGGTTGTTGTCGTACACGCCACGCTTGCTGAACACCACTTCGGTACCGCCCATGGCAGCGGCGATTTCCTTGTAGACGTCGATGGAGTGGTCGTAGCCCTTGTGCACGTAGTCCGGGAACTTGTAGTGCACTTCGATGCGCGGCAGGCCCCAGGCGTCCTTCTCGGTCTTGCTGAGCATGACGCGGTTGTCGCGGTCGGGCAGGATTTCCATCATGCCCTTGAGCAGCACGTAGTGGTCGGCCTGGTACTTGAGCTTCTCGTTCAGCGCCTTGCCGTAGTAACCCTGCTTGATCAGGCGCTCGGTGAGCATGCGCGTAGGGTTGGTGTTGGCCAGGTCGATGCGCAGGCCCGAACGCTCGGAGCGGAACGCACCGTCACGGATGTTGTTGATGCTGCTGGGGCGCATCGGGCCACGCCCGAAGTAGATCGGCTCGTCGGCCAGAAACTCCACGGAGGAGCCTGGGTGGTCCATCAGGTGACGGCCGACCATGTCGTTGCTGTTGGCGACGCCGTTGGGCAGGCGGTCGCTGGTGGACATCAGCAGCAGCTTGCTGCTTTCGATGGCGTTGGCGGTCAGCACGAACTGCTTGCCGGTGACTTTGTGGCTGGCCTTGTTGGCGTCCAGGTAGTGGACGGCGACGATGCGGCCCTTGTCATCGGCCTCGATGCGGTACACCACGGCGTTGGCGACGATGCGCACGCCGGCGTCCAGTGCTTTGCGCGCAGCAATGCCGCCGTGGTACTGGGCGTCGATCGGGCACACGGGCATGCAGTTGTTGTTGCCACAGCAGGCCGGGCGGCCGTCGAACGGCACGCTGTTACGCGCCTGCGGGCCAATGCCCACTTCATAGCCCAGGCCCTTGAGGCGCTGCTTCATGCGCTCGAAACCGTATGGCAGCGGGATGCCCGGCAGCGGGTACGGCTGCGAGCGCGGCGAACCCTGGTCGTGGTCGCCCGACACGCCCATCTGGAACTCGGCGTCGCAGTAGTAGGGTTCTAGCTCGTCGTAGCTCAGCGGCCAGTCCACGCCCACGCCGTACAGCGATTGCAGCTTCATGTCGTTGGGCAGAATGCGGAACGCCTGCCCCGCCCAGTGCCAGGTGGTGCCACCGACGCCGCGCAGGTAGGAGGCCAGGTACGGGTCCGGGCCTTTCTGGATCAGGTAACCGTTGTCCACCGGCTGGAACTTGGGCTGCGGCGCCCAGGGTTTCGGCGGGTAGGGTTCGGTGAAGTCGCCCTTGAGCGGGCTGTTGCGGAACAGCTCCACGGCTTCGTCACGCTTGATTTCCGGACCCGACTCCAGCATCAGCACCGAAGCGCCGGCCTTGGCCATTTTCAGCGCCGACAGGGAACCGGCAATGCCGGCACCAATGACGACTACATCTGCACTGAGGGAATCAGACATGGGCCACGCTCTCGGACTGGGGGGGTTGAATCCAGAAATTCGGTTCGCCGGCGCAGTAGCTCGGCGGAGTGAAGGAGGTGCTCAGCAACTGGTAGCTGACGATGGTTTCGAAGCCGACGCACACGGGGTTCAGCTTGCTGCCCACCACACCCAGGTACCAACCGCCCAGCAGGGCCTGGTACAGGGCCACGACCGGGGCCGCCTGGGCCACCAGTTGTGCCTGGAAGGCCGCGGGAGCGGCGCCTTGCTGCGCGTCCAGCAGGGCGCTGAGGGCACCCATGTTGGCGCTCAGCTGCGCATCGGCGTGGTTGAGCCAGTCGTACAGGCGTTGGCCCAGTTGCAGGTCGGGCTTGTCGATGCCGGTCAGGCGCATGGACAGGGCCAGGAAGTCCGCAGGTAGGGTCAGGTTGTTGACCAGCGGGGCGCTGGCGAACGCGTTGGACACAAGCAAGGTCTTGCCCAGGGCACCCGCAGCCAGGAGGCTGGTGGCGCCGAAGACCAGATGGCGTCGGCTTAGATTTATCATGGTTGGATCGTCCGATGTGATCACATCCCTGATAGCAAAGGCTCCAGGGCTTTTTAATGGTGTGCACAGTGGGGCGCCGCGACTGGCGTGGGCCTGTCGCGGTACCGGTGTAACGGGTGAAAAAGGGGGCGTTACTTCAGCGCTTGGGCTGCAGCTTCGCTGGCCTGGTTGTCCAGTGCCTGTACCGGGGTGCTGACGCCGACGGCGCCGACCACTTCACCGTTCAGGGTCAGCGGGTAACCACCGCCCAGTGCCACGGCGTGGGGGATTTCCAGCACGGTGGATTCGCCTTTCTGCAGGCGTTCCATGAACTTCACCGACGGGGCACGGTACAGCGCCGAGGTGCGGGCCTTGCCGATGGAGGCGTCAACGCAACCCAGCGGCGCGCCGTCCAGGCGCTCGAAGGCCAGCAGGGTGCCGGACACGTCGACCACCGCTACGCAACCGAAGCTTTTCTGCGCAGCCAGGCTGGCCTTGACGTTGCTGATCACCTGCACGGCCTGGGCGTTGTCCAGTTGCTGATGGGTGGCCGCGAAGGCGCTGGAGGAAGCCAATGCCAGAATGCTGGCACCGAAGAAAAAAGACAGGGTTTTCATGAAGTTGCCATTCCTATGAGCAGTAACCAATTTTAACCAACTGGTTAGTCCACTAAAAACCCGCGTTTGCGCAAATGATCGTTACAAAAAAGCGAACAATTGCCGCATTGACATTTCAGAAACAGCCCTGGCTCGGGTGTAGCAGCGGCCGCCAGGTCGCGTCACAGGCGGCGCGTCATGCCTGATTCACCGCGTAGTCCAGACGCAGCCTTCGGCAGCTGCTACAGGAACCCTACGGTGGGATATGGCCAGCAATATGAGTAAACTAGGCGCCCGGATTTGACAGGTACCCTCGATGAACAACGAACTACTGGTAGAAGACCTCCACCTGGGCGACGGCAAGGCCGTGGTCAAGGGCGCGCTGATCACCACCCATTATCGCGGCACGCTGGCGGACGGCACCGAGTTCGACTCTTCGTTTTCCCGGGGCAAACCCTTCCAGTGCGTGATCGGCACCGGCCGCGTCATCAAGGGCTGGGACATCGGCCTGATGGGCATGCAAGTGGGCGGCAAGCGCAAGCTGTTTGTGCCCGCGCACCTGGCCTACGGCGAGCGCAGCATGGGCGCGCACATCACGCCGGGCAGCGACCTGCACGGCGAGATCGAACTGCTGGAAGTGCTGACGCGCGACGATTGAGCCTGCAACTGCTAAAAGCCTTGACCTGCCCACGGCGATGGCTATAAAGGTCAGGTCATTTTCGACATGAAGCCCTCTGAACAATAAGGCACCTATGGATACCGGAACACGACTGAAGTTGGTGCGCGAACGGTTTCAACTGTCCCAGCGCGAACTGGCGCGGCGCAGCGGCGTGACCAACTCGACGATTTCCAACATCGAGCAGAACCGCGTCAGCCCGTCGGTCAGCTCGCTGAAGAAGTTGCTGCAAAGCATCCCCATGAGCCTGGCTGACTTCTTCACCTTCGACGAGCCGCCCAAGCAGGAGCGCTACGTGTTCCGTTCCGACGAGCAACCGGACCTGGGCCGCGAAGGCCTGCGCCTGCTGCTGGTGGGCGCCACCCTGCCCGGCCGCGACATGCGCATGCTGCGCGAACTGTACGCCCCCGGCGCGCACTCGGGCGACGAGCTGATCGTGCACAACGAAGGCGAGGAATGTGGTGTGGTCACCCGTGGCACTATCGAGCTGACCATCGACGGCCAGACCAGCATCCTCAATGCCGGCGACGGCTATTACATCCCCACCACCCTGCCCCACCGCTTCCGCAACATCGGTCAGGACGAGGCGGAAGTCATCAGCGCCAACACCCCGGCCAACTTCTAAAGGCGGCGCGCAAGAATCGGGGTGTTTGCTGAACAGGCGCGGTTTAAGCTGGGACCATGTTCAACCTGCAAGGTAACACCCATGTGCCCCGCGCCTGATATCGCCCCCCACGCCGCCCTGGTGACCCGCGCCTGCGAGCTGATGGACACCGCGCCCAGCCCGCCGTCATTGGCGCAACTGGCCGCGCATGTGGGGCTCAGCCCCTATCATTTCCACCGTCTGTTCAAGCGCTTCACCGGGCTGACGCCCAAGGCCTATGCCGACGCTCGTCGTGCCCAGCGCGTGCGTGAGCAGCTCAAGCCCGGCGGTTCGGTGACGGACGCGGTCTATGAGGCTGGCTTCAACTCCAACAGCCGTTTTTACCAATCCAGCAACCAGCGGCTGGGTATGAAGCCGCGACAGTTCCGCAATGGTGGCGCCCAGGTGAGCATCCGCTTTGCCCTGGGGCGCTGTTCGCTGGGCGACATTCTGGTGGCGGGCAGCGAGCGTGGCGTGTGTGCCATCCTGCTGGGCGATGACCCCGAGCAACTGCTGCGCGAGCTGCAGGATAGCTTCCCCCAGGCCGAGCTGATTGGCGCCGACCCCGCCTTCGAGCAGTGGGTGGCGCAGGTGGTGGGCTTTGTCGAAGCGCCGGGCATCGGCCTGGAGCTGCCGCTGGACGTGCGCGGTACGGCCTTTCAGGAACGCGTGTGGCAAGCCCTGCGCAGCATCCCGGTGGGCAGCACCGCCAGCTACGCCGAAGTAGCCCGGCTGATTGGCGCCCCCACGGCGACCCGCGCCGTGGCCCAGGCCTGTGGCGCCAACCGCCTGGCCGTGGCCATCCCCTGCCATCGGGTGGTGCGCAGCGACGGCGCGCTGTCGGGGTACCGCTGGGGTGTGGAGCGTAAACGGCGCTTACTGGAGCGTGAGGCGCACTGATCAGCCAGTGGCGCCCTGCAACACCCGACGCACCATCGTGGTCAACGCCTCGGGACCATAAGGTTTGCTCAACAGGTGCTGATGCGGCGCCAGTTCATTGTTGCGTGAAATGATATCGCGGGTGTGCCCCGACGCGAACAGCACCGGCAGCGGCGGCGTGCGCGCCTGGGCCCAGGCGGCCAGGTCGGCGCTCTTGACCTGCCCGGGCATCACCACGTCGGTGAAGATCATGTCCACGCGCAGCCCATCCAGTAAAAAGCGCATGGCCACGTCGCCGTTTTCGGCGGTGATCACCCGGTAGCCGGACTGCTCCAGCAACTCGGCCGCGGTGGCGCGCACCTGGTCGTCGTCCTCGACCACCAGGATGGTTTCTTCGCCTCGCAGCGTGTCGCTTGCCAGTGGTAATTCATCAACGCCCTCCACGCCTTCGCTGCGCGGGAAGTACATCTGCACCGTGGTGCCCTGCCCTTCGACGCTGCTGATCTCGACGTGGCCGGCGCTCTGTTTGACAAAGCCAAACACCATGCTCAGGCCCAGGCCGGTGCCGTGGCCATCAGGTTTGGTGGTGAAGAACGGCTCGAAGGCCTGAGCCAGGATGGCGGCCGACATGCCGGCACCGGTGTCACTGATGGACAGCCGTACATAATCCCCGGCGGCAATGTCCTTGCCCGCGCAGAACTCGCGGCTCAGCACCAGGTTGTCGGCGGTGATGGCGATCACGCCCTCACCGTTCATGGCGTCCCGGGCGTTGATGGCCAGGTTGAGCACGGCGTTTTCCAGTTGGTTGCGGTCCACGTGGATCGACCAGGGCTGGTCGGGCACCTGCATGCGCACGCGCACGGTTTCGCCCAGTGCGCGCAGCAGCAGTTCGCCCAGACCGTCGTAGAGCCGGCGCAGGTTGTAGATGGCCGGCGACAGTTGCTGGCGACGGGCGAAGGCCAGCAGTTGCGAGGACAACTTGGCGCCGCGCTCCACTGCGGCGATGGCGGCCGTGACGCGCCGCTGCACTTGGGGGTTGTCGCCTTGCTGGCGGGCCAGCAGGTGCAGGTTGCCGGCGATTACCTGCAGCACGTTGTTGAAGTCGTGGGCCACGCCGCCGGTCAGGCTGCCGATGGCCTCCAGCTTTTGCGACTGGCGCAGTTTGTCTTCGGCTTCGGACCGCGCTCTTACTTCCTCTTCTACCCGTTGCTCCAGGTTGCGGGTCATTTGTAGCAACGAGGCTTCGGCGATCTTGCGCTCGTGAATGTCGATCAGCACGCCGGGGAAGCGCGATGCCTGGCCGTTGTCGTCGTAGTCGCAGCGCCCGCTGGCCTGCACCCAGCGGTAGCTGCCATCGGCGTGAAGCACCCGGTATTCGGCGCTGTAGGGCTTACCGGCGCGGACGGCCTGGTCGATCAGCTCGCGCACCCGCTCACGATCGTCGCCATGGATCCGCTCCATGGCGAAGGCCGACGGCAGTTGGTCCAGGTCCCACTGCGGCGGGTAGGAAAACGTGCGGGCAAAACGCTCGTCGCCGGACAGCCGATCATGCTTGAGGTCCCACACGAACGAGCCCAGCACGGCGCCTGTGTTCAGGGCCATCTGCAAGCGTTCGTTGGTGGCCCGGTAGGCGCGCTCGGCCGCCTGCCGCGCACGCTCGGAGAGCATGTGCGCGGTGGTCTCGACCACAATGGACATCACCCCGGCCGGGCGCCCGTCATCGCCGGGCACAGGGCTGTAATAGAGGTCCATCCACACATCTTCCGGTACGCCGTTGCGCAGCAGCACCAGTTCCTTGTTGCGATACGACAGGGTGCCGCCTGCCAGGCAGGTGTCGACGACATTGCGGTTGAAATCGGCCACTTCAGGCCAGCCCAGCTCCACGGGTGAGCCCAGCAGGTAGGGGTGACGGCCACCGGCGAACACCGAATAGGCGTCGTTGTAGATCATGTAGCCCGGATGGCCCCACAGCATCACCAACGGGACTGGTGAAGCCAGCAGCAACTGCACGGCGGTGCGCAGGCTGGGTGGCCATTGATTGAACGGGCCCAGGTCGGTGGGCGACCAGTCGAACTCGCGGATTCGCGCAGCCATTTCGCCACGCCAGCCTTCGCAGCCGTGGTCTTGGGAAAGGAAATGCATTGCCGGACTCGGGCTCCGTGAGCGGTGTATCGCCCATAGAGTCTAGCGCTGGCGCAAAGGTTTCACTACCAAAACCGTAGGCGCTGCCGAAGGCTGCGCTGGCCAGAGTGAACACTGAGAATCTCCAGCGGGGCACAGGGCCAGCGCAGCCTGGCGGCAGCGGCTACACCGCGGGCCTGTAGCCGCTGCCGAAGGCTGCGCTGGCCGGTGTGAACCCTGGACATCTCCAGCGTGGTACAGGGCCAGCGCAGCCTGGCGGCAGCGGCTACGGATTGCGGATCAGTGACCGGTAGTCACGTCACCCTGGCGGCTGGTTTCGAACAGGAACCAGGTGCGCTGTTCGGTTTCGTCGATCCAATTCTCGATCAGGCTGGCAGTGGCGATGTCGTTGTACTTGTCGCACAGCTCGTGGACTTCGCGCATGTAGCCGGCCAGGTTCTTGTTGTCGTCCTGCAGCTCGCCCAGCATGTCCAGCGGCTGCACGAACTCGGCATCGTTGTCCGCCACTTTGCTCAGGCGGGCGATGTGGCCGATGGAGCGCAGCGAGTTGCCGCCAATCTTGCGGGTACGCTCGGCGATGGCATCGACCATGGCGAAGATTTCGGTAGCGTGGTCGTCCAGCAGCAGGTGGTAGTCACGGAAGTGCGGACCGCTGACGTGCCAGTGGAAGTTCTTGGTTTTCAGGTACAGCGAGAACACGTCGGCCAGCAGGCGGTTCAGTGCGCCGCTGAGGTCACGAGTGGCGTCGCTGCCCAGGTCGGTCGGGGTGGCCAGGGCGCGCACGCGGCTTTTCAGCGCGGCGGGTTTGTCCAGTGCAGGCTTGGCCGCAGGCGCTTTGGCCGCGACCGGCTTGGCGGCCGCTTTGGCAGCAGCAGGTTTGGCAGCAGCGGTCTTGGGGGCGGCTGGTTTGTTTGCGGCTGCAGGTTTCTTCACAGCGGCGGGCTTTTTGGTGGGCGTTGCCATTGCAGTAGTTCTCCTCGGGTCTTGGAACGGAAGATTCATGCAGCGGCCGGACATGCCGACGACACGCTGATCCTCCAGCCTAACAGGTCGCTTTCAAGCAACTCAATCTGATCACTACCTTGGGCTTTGGTTTCATCATTTCAAGGGTGGCGGCGATCTTCGCTCATCGCCGCAAGGATTTATGGCACGTATGTGCGGCTATGCTGTTCCAAGCTTTTTTCCCCCACCGAGGTCACTGTCATGAGCAAGACATTTAGCTACGCCGCCCAAAGCGCCAGCGACACCCTCAAGCCCTACCGTTTCGACCGCCGCGCGCCCGGGGCCGATGACGTGCAGATCGACATCCTCTACTGCGGCGTCTGCCACTCCGACCTGCACACCGCGCGCAACGAGTGGCACAACACCCTCTACCCGTCGGTGCCCGGCCACGAGATCGTCGGCAAGGTCACGGCAGTCGGCGCCAACGTAAAAAACTTCAAGGTCGGCGACGTGGCCGGGGTGGGCTGCATGGTCGACAGTTGCCAGCACTGTGCGTCCTGCGCCGAGGGTGAGGAACAGTACTGCGAAAGTGGTTTTACCGGCACCTACAACGGCCCGGTGTTCGGCGGTGAAAACACCTTCGGCGGCTACTCGGACAGCATCGTGGTGAAGGAAAAATTCGTGCTGCGCATTCCCCACAAGGACAACCTGGCGGCCGTGGCCCCGCTGCTGTGCGCGGGCATCACCACCTACTCGCCACTCAACCACTGGAAGGTCGGCCCCGGCAAGAAAGTCGGCGTGGTAGGCCTGGGGGGCCTGGGCCACATGGCGGTCAAGATCGCCCACGCCATGGGCGCCCACGTGGTGCTGTTCACCACCTCGCCCAACAAGCGCGAAGACGGCCTGCGCCTGGGCGCCGACGAAGTCATCGTGTCCAAGGATGCCGAGCAGATGGCCACCCAGGCCAACCAGCTGGACTTCATCCTCAACACCGTCGCTGCGCCGCACAACCTGGACCCGTTCCTGGCGCTGCTCAAGCGCGACGGCACCATGACCCTGGTCGGCGCACCCGACTCACCGCACCCCTCGCCTACCGTGTTCAACCTGATCTTCAAGCGTCGTAGCCTGGCGGGGTCGCTGATTGGCGGCATTCAGGAAACCCAGGAGATGCTCGACTTCTGCGCCAGGCACAACATTGTCTCGGACATCGAGATGATTGCCATGCAGGACATCAACCAGGCGTATGAGCGGATGCTCAAGGGGGATGTGAAGTACCGCTTTGTGATCGACATGGCGACGTTGAAGCAGGAAGCGGCTGCCTGATGCCAATACCGTAGCCGCTGCCGCAGGCTGCGCTGGCCCTATGCCTCGCTGAAGATCCTCAGTGCATGCAAGGGCCAGCGCAGCCTGGCGGCAGCGGCTACCTGTTACTTCTGACAGTAGCCGGGGGTTGGCAGCCGACTCATAGTGTTTTGCCAGATGAATAATGGCAAACCCCTTGAGGAGGTACGCGCAATGAAACTGAAATCACTGACTGATGATGACTTCGAAGATACGATCTTGAACACCGAGGGCGCGGTGCTAATAGCGTTCGCGACTGCATGGTCAGGCCCGAGCAAGATTTTGGCACCGGTACTAGACGAGGTTTCGAACAGATACCTGAACCGAGTTTCCTTCTTCAAGGTAGACGCCGATGCCGCCCCTGCAGCCGCAGCGAGATGTGGGTTATATGCCGTACCGACTTTGCTCATATTCAAAGGAGAACTAACGCCGACAGCCAGGATTGAAGGCGCAATATCCCAGGAGAAACTCGTGGCATTCATTGACAAAAATCTGTAGTAACGAGCTTGAAAAAGATGCTGCAAGCCCGCGCCGTGAACGGTCGGCACAAGCCTGCCATAGCCAGTAATCCCGAAATGGCTTACAGCATCTTCCCCACCACCGGCGCACCGATCGCCATGAAATGCCCACCCGCCACATGGTGCAAGGTGCGCAATTGATCATGACCCTCGAAATGCCAATGCCCCTCACTGAACACCCGCGCATCCGCCTGGGCGCTGATCACCTCGCCCAGGAACAGGTCATAGGTGCCTTCGTTGTGCGGCTCGGGCAGCAGGCGGCATTCCAGCCAGGCCACGCAGCCTTCCAGCAAGGGCGCCTCCAGCTGTTCACCGGCAAAGGTCTGCAGGCCATAGGCGGCGAATTTGTCGAAGGTCTTGCCGGCGGTGTTGCCGACGGTCTGGACGATGTCGGCCTGGGCGACGCAAGGCACCTGCAACACGAAGGTGCCGCTGGCTTCCAGCAACTGGCGGGTCCAGGTGGACTTGTCCAGCACCACGGCCACCTTGGGCGGTTCGAAGTCCAGCGGCATGGCCCAGGCGGCGGCCATGATGTTGCGCTGGCCGTCGTGGGCGGCGCTGACCAGCACGGTGGGGCCGTGGTTGAGCAGGCGGTAGGCTTTGTCCAGTGGCACGGGGAGGCGGTGGTGGGTGGGCATGGGGGGAAGCTCCGGTAAAAACGGGCAGTGTACTCTGTAACCGCTGCCGCAGGCTGCACTGGCCCTGCGCCCCGCTGGGGATCTGCAGTGCACATCTGGGCCAGCGCAGCCTGGCGGCAGCGGCTACGGGGTGGGTCAAGTCAGCAGGTGCCATAGCAGCAACGTGCCCGCCAACCCCACCACCGACACAATCGTCTGCAACACCGACCACACCCAGATGGTCTGCTTCAACTGCAAGCCAAAATACTCACGCACCATCCAGAACCCGGCATCGTTCACGTGGCAGAAAAACACCGACCCTGCGCCAATGGCCAAGGCCACCAGCGAGCTCTGGGTCGCCGCCAGCCCCGCCATCATCGGCGCCAGGATGCCTGCGGTGGTGGTAGTCGCCACGGTAGCCGAACCAGTCGCCTGGCGCAGGGCCACGGCGATCAGCCAGGCCAGCAGCAGGTACGGCATGTGCGCACCCTCAGCCGCCTTGCTGATGGTTTGGCTGACGCCCGCGTCCAACAACGTCTGCTTCAGGCCGCCACCGGCGCCGATGGTCAGCAGCAGCACGGCAATCGGCGCAAGGCTTTTGCGCAGGGTGTTGCCCACCTGCTCGCGCGGCAGGCCGTTGGCCCAGCCCAGGCACACCACGGCGGCCAGCACGGCGATGCCCAGGGCAATCAGCGGCTCGCCGAGAAACTTGAGGGTCACCGCCAGGGTGGTCTCAGGCGCCAGGGCGACCTTGGCCAGCGTGCTGCCCAGCATCAGCAGCACGGGCAGCAGGATGATCAACAGCGAAATGGCGAAACCCGGCTGACGCTGAGGCTTGGCGCTGAACAGCGCGCCCAGTTCGGCAGGCTCTTGCACGTCCATGCGCTTGGACAACCAGTTGCCGTACAGGGGGCCGGCGAGAATGACGGCCGGCAAAGCGATGGTGAAGCCCAGCAGCATGGTCAGGCCCAGGTCCGCATGCAGCGCACTGACCGCGATCAACGGGCCTGGATGCGGAGGCATCAGCGCATGCAGGGTCGTCATGCCGGCCAGCGCCGGAATGGCGATCTTCAGCAGCGGCTGGTTGGACTGGCGCGCCATGACGAAGATGATCGGCACCATCATCACCAGGCCCACCTCGAAGAACAGCGGCAGGCCGATCACCAGCGCCACCAGGGCCATGACCCAAGGCAGGCTGCGGCCTTTGCCAAGCCCCAACAGGGTACTGGCGATGCGGTCCGCCGCGCCCGACTCGGCCATCAAAGCGCCCAGCATGGAGCCAAGGGCGATGATGATGCCCGCCTCGCCCAGGATACCGCCAGCGCCTTTGCTGAAGGCCTTGGCCACTTCTTCCGGCCCAAGCCCGGCGCCAATGCCGGCGATGAAGGTGCCGACCAGGATCGACAGGAAAGGCGGGAGTTTGGTGGCACTGATGAGGATGATGATGGTGGCGATGGCCACCAGGCAGCAGAGGATGAGGCGGGTGTCGTGGGCAAGCCAAGCGATGTTCGTGGGGTCCACCGGGTACTCCTTATTGTTGGGCAGTTACCTTTGCAACATTTGGTTGCAATTGCCCGACAGCATACCATCGGTGCGCGACCGTAGCCGCTGCCGCCAGGCTGCGCTGGGCCTGTGCCTCGCTGGAGATCTCCAGTGCCTATGAGGGCCAGCGCAGCCTGGCGGCAGCGGCTACAGGGTTGCGTTCAGGGCAGCTTCAGCGCCAGGTACACCGCCACCGCCACACACAAGCCCGCAAACCCCACCTGCAACACCCGCGCCGGTATCCTGGGCGACAGCACCCGCCCCACCACCATGCCCACCACGCTGGCGGCGATGAACGCTCCGCCCTCCAGCGGTATGCGCACCCCGGCATGCAACGCGCCCACCACCGCCATCCCCGACACCAGAGCGATCACCATCAGCGAGGTGGCGATAATCCCGTGCACCCGGATATCCGTGAGCTGGCGAAACGCCGGGACCAGCAGGAACCCGCCACCCACGCCCAGCAACCCGGTCAAAAACCCACAGCACGACCCCACCACCGACAACGTGACGCTGCAGCGGAGCGTCCAGTTCAAACGCCCGGTCTGATGGTTGAGCATGCAGTTCTTCTGCTCCCAACTGTGATCGATCCCGGAGCCTGCGCACTTGGCTTCGCGCGACTGGCTGAACATGCGCCACGCCACGATCAGCAGCACGCCGCAGAACAGGCCCACCAGCAAATGATCCGGCAGCCGATGCGCCACCAGCAGCCCCAGCGGCGTGAACAGTGTGCCCAGCCCGGCCATCAACAGCGCCGCGCGCCAGCGCACGATACCCTTGCGCAGGCCATCGATGGCGCCCACCGCAGCCGCAGCGCCCACGGCCAGCAGCGCCACAGGCGCCGCCTGGGTCATGGGCCAGCCAAGGCCCAGCACCAAAGCCGGCACCGCGAGAATGCCGCCCCCCGCCCCCGTCAGGCCCAGCACCACGCCGATCACCATCCCCAACAGCATTGCGAGCATGGTCGCGCTCCTATTCAGGCTGGGTGCAGCGGGTCAGCCATTCACGGCCCTTGAGCATGCCGTTCCAGTAGAACCACGGCAAAAAGCTTGCCTTCAGCCACCAGGCCGAACGCCGCGCCACGGTGCTGTCCCAGGGGAAGCTGGGCAGCAGCTTGCCGCCGTACCCGAACTCGGCCAGCACCACCTTGCCCTTCTCAACCGTCAGCGGGCAGGAGCCATAGCCGTCGTAGCGCAAGGGCATCGAGCGCCCGGCGCGCACGGCCAGCAGGTTCTCGGCCACCACCACGACCTGTTTGCGCACCGCGGCGGCGGTCTTAGCGTTGCTGGTGGAGCACACGTCACCCAGGCCGAAGACATTGGCATGGCGCACGTGCTGCAAGGTGCCGGGGTCCACTTCACACCAGCCTCCCGCGTTGGCCAGACTGCTGGCGCGCACGCAGTCCGGCGCCACTTGCGGCGGCACCACATGCAGCAGGTCGAAAGGCTTGGCCTCGCGCAACAGATTGCCGTCAGCGTCCTGGTGCTCGAACCACGCGGTCTTGCCCGGGCCATCGACCTTGACCAGCTGCGAGCCGAACGCCAGCCGCGCGCGGTAACGCTCCACGTATTTCATCAGCGCCGGCACATAGGCCGCCACGCCGAACAGCGCCGGCCCGGCCAGGTTGAATTCCACGTCGATCTTGTCCAGCACGCCCTGGCCACGCCAATGGTCGCAGGACAGGTACATGGCCTTCTGCGGCGCCCCGGCGCATTTGATCGGCATGCCCGGCTGGGTGAAGATCGCCTTGCCCTGCCCCAGCCCCTGCACCAGCTGCCAGGTGTATGGCGCCAGGTCATGGCGGTAATTGGACGTCACGCCGTGTTGGCCCAGGGTCTGCTCAAGCCCTTCGATCTGCTCCCAGGCCAGGCGTAGGCCCGGGCATACCACCAGGTGCTGATAGTGCAGCTGACGGCCGTCATCCAGGGTGATGCAGCGGCCTTCGGCGTCGATGCCCTGCACCGCCGCCTTGATCCAGTTCACGCCTTTGGGCACCACCTGGGCCATGGGCCGCGCGGTCTTGTTGACCGCGTAGGCGCCACCGCCCACCAAGGTCCAGGCCGGCTGGTAGTAATGGGTGTCGCTGGGTTCCACCAGGGTGACGGACACCCCCGGCTGGCGCTTGAGCAGGCTGGCGATCAGGGCGATGCCCGCGGCACCGCCGCCGATGATCAGGATGTCCGCGTTGCTGGCGGTCGCACCCTGTTGCTGCGCATTCTCGTGCATTGGGTCCACACTTCCTATTGAGGGGTTGAGCCCAGGCTGGCCAACACGGTGCCGCAATACAGGCCCGAGAGGGTTTTCATCACCTGGATCACTTCGTGGCTGGCCAGCCCGTAGTAGATGTATTTGCCGTCGCGGCGGGTGGCCACCAGGCCTTCGTCGCGCAGCACGCCCAACTGCTGGGACAGGGTGGGCTGGCGCACGCCGGTGCCGGCTTCCAGCTCGCCGACGTTGCGCTCGCCCTGGGTCAGTTGGCACAGGATCAGCAGGCGGTCCTCGTTGGCCAGCGCCTTGAGCAGCGCACAGGCCTTGGAGGCGCTGGCACGCAGGCGCACGACATCGTCGGTGGTCAGGCAGGTTTCCATGAAGGGGTCGCTCTCGATCACTTTCTGTGATTACATTATGTTTAATTATAGATTATCGGACAATAGAGTGTGGAGCGATTCATGACCCCACTGATCCAGCCCTTCTTCGACACCGGCTCTTCCACCTTCAGCTACGTGGTGCATGAAGGGCCCGGCGGCGCCTGCGCGATCATCGATTCGGTACTGGACTTCGACCCCAAGTCGGGCCGCACCAACACCGAACACGCCGACGCCATCGCCGCCTTCGTGCGCGCACAGGGCCTGCAGGTGCAGTGGCTGCTGGAAACCCATGCCCACGCCGACCACTTGTCCGCCGCGCCCTACCTGCGCGGCCTGCTGGGCGGCAAGATCGCCATCGGCGAGGGCATCCGCCAGGTGCAGAAAGTGTTCAAGGCGGTGTTCAACCTGGAGCCGGGCTTCCGCCTGGACGGCTCGCAGTTCGATCACCTGCTGACGCCGGATGAGACCTTCAGCATCGGCAATCTCACAGTGCGCGCCCTGCACGTGCCCGGCCACACCCCGGCGGACATGGCTTTCCTGATCGGCGAGCATGACCTGTTCGTCGGCGACACGCTGTTCATGCCCGATGTGGGCACCGCCCGCTGCGACTTCCCCGGCGGCGACGCCGAGCAGTTATATCGCTCCATCCAGACCCTGCTGGCCTTCCCCGCCGACACCCGTTTGCACCTGTGCCACGACTACCCGCCCGAGGGCCGCAGCGAGCAATCGCAGACCACCGTGGCCGCCCAGCGTGCGGGCAATATCCACGTGCGCGAGGGCATCGACCAGGCGCAATTCGTGGCCATGCGCACCGCCCGCGACGCCACCCTGCCCATGCCGGTGCTGCTGATGCCCGCGGTGCAGGTCAACATCCGCGCCGGACAATTGCCGCCTGCCGAGGACAACGGCGTGCGCTACCTGAAGATCCCGCTCGACCATCTGTAATGCAATCGGCTTGAACTTGTAGGGCCACGCCTTGCCCATTCCTGAGGGTGCCGGTATTCCACCGGCCTGTCCTCAAGGAGTCATGACATGCCCGATGCACACGGCAAGGTTCGCTACGCAGTCGTCGCCGGCGGCTGGATTTCCCAGGGCGCGTTCATGCCCGGTGTCGCCCAGACCGACAATTCGGTGATGACCGCACTGGTCACCGGCGACCCGGTGAAAGCCGCACAGCTGGCCGACAACTACGGCCTGAAAAGCTATCACTACGAAGAATTTTCCACCCTGCTGGCCAGCGGCGAGATCGACGCGGTGTACATCGCCACGCCGAACTTCCGCCACCGCGAATTCGCCGTACCGGCGCTTGAAGCCGGCATCCACGTGTTGCTGGAAAAACCCATGGCCACCAGCGAGGCCGACTGCCAGGCGATCAACGCCGCCGCCCAGCGCAGCAAGGCACAGCTGATGGTCGCCTACCGCCTGCACTGCGAACCGGCCACCGTCGAGATGGTGACCAAGGTGCGCGCCGGCGAGATCGGCGAACCGCGCCTGTTCACCTCCACCTTCACCCAGCACACCAAGGAATCCAACCACCGCGCCCACAGCGGTTATTGGGCGGGCCCAGTAACCGACATGGGCCCCTACCCGCTCAACGCGGTACGCAACCTGTTCGGCGATGAACCGCTGGAGGTGTCGGCGGTGGGCATCAACACCCCGGGCCGGCATTTCGACAGCCACGACACCGTCACCGTGACCCTGCGTTTCAGCCGCGAGCGCCTGGCGCATTTCACCGTCAGCTACAGCCTGCCCGGCAGCCAGCGCTTCCAGCTGATCGGCACCGAAGGCGAAATCGAAGCCTCCCCCTGCTTCGGTTTCGGTGAAGGCGTGGCCATCGGCTACCGGCTGATCAAGGACGGCAAGCCCCAGGAGCACCAGCATCCAGTGGTCGACCACTTCGGCGGCGAAACCCAGTACTTCTCCGAGTGCATCCTCAAGGGCGTGGCGCCCGAGCCGGACGGCGACGAAGCCTGGCGCGACGTGCGTGTGCTGGCGGCCATCGAGAAGGCGCTACAAACCGGCCAACCGCAGCGTCTTGAACCGTTGCCGGCGCGCAAGGGCATTCAGCCCGACCAGGCGCGGCAGCTGCCGCTGGCCAAGGTACCGCCGTACGTCAACACCGCCGAACCCAACGACTGAGCCAAAGGGGGCCGAACACGTGAGCCGCATCATCACCTCCCGCCTGCCCGACCCCGAGCAGGTGCAAGACAACGCACAAATGTTCGGCACCCCCAAGGACCGCCTGGACTTCTACCGCCGCGAGATCCAGTACGAAACCGCGATCCTGTCCAACCGCACTAACGCCTACCTGTCGGCGCAGTCGTTCCTGGTGATCGCCTACGCCTCGTCCATGGCCAACCTCAACCCCGAATGGGGCAAGATGTTCACCCTGGTGGTGCCGCCGGTGCTGGCGCTGCTGGGGGTGTTGTGCTCGCTCAATGCGTGGCCGGGGATACGTGCGGCCTACGACATCATCGACCACTGGCACTTCAAGCAGAGCGGCCTGTTGCGCGACCTGCCGGCCATGGGCCTGGCCTACGACGATGAACCGCTGTTCAGCGAAATGGAGTCCAGCCACAAGGGTTACCGCAAGTCGCTGATGTTTTCGATACGGGCGCCGTGGCTGTTTGCGGCGTTCTGGATCGGGTTGGGGATGTTTGCCCTGGCGATTCAACTGGGTTAGATGAAATCGCACTTGTAACAAAGAATTTCGGCGGCGGCCCGGGGTCTATTCCATAACCCCATTCAGGACCCTGCTGCCATGAAATTTTCGCTGTTTTCCAATGCCTTGTCGAAAGCCGCCGGCAGTTCGCGCACCTTTGTCGCGGCTGTGGTGTTGATCGTGATCTGGGCGGCTACGGGGCCGCTGTTTCATTACAACGACACCTGGCAACTGATCATCAATACCTCGACCACCATCATTACGTTTTTGATGGTGTTCGTGATCCAGAATACCCAGAACCGTGACAATGACATGCTGCACATCAAGATCGATGAGCTGCTGCGGGCGACGAAAGAGGCGCAGAACGCTGCGCTGGATCTGGAAGACCTGGATGCCAAGGAGCTGAAGACCATTCGCAAGCAGTACAAGGCGATGGGCACCAACGAGACGATCGAGGTGACGGAGTCGACGACTACCCTCAAGGACGATCCTGCTGCTTAGGCGCCAGGTTCTGCGTAAACCTCACGGGCCTCTCGCGAGCAAGCTTTGCTCCCACAGTGGTGCGGCTTACCTAGATGTTTGCCTCACCACTGTGGGAGCAAAGCTTGCTCGCGAGAGGCCGGTCCAGATGGCTACGGCTTTAAGCTCAAGCCCAAATCGCGCCACCACTCACCGGATCACACTCCGGCACCCCCACCTTCGCAATCCGCGTACGCGACGCATGATGCGTCGCCGCCTTGGGCCGCTGGATATCGTAATGCTCCTGGCCCTGCGGATACGCCCCCACCACTAGAAAATCATCACTGTGCGACAGCGCGCAATGCCCGGTCCCGGCCGGCAGCACCAGTACATCGCCCGCCACCAGGTCCAGAATCTGCCCCTGCTCGCCGCCCAGCATCACCCGCGCCCGCCCCGCCGCCACGCCCAGCACCTCGTGGGCATTGGAATGGTAATGGTGGTAATCGAAAATCCCGTCGCGCCACAGCGGCACCCACTGATGGCGCGCAAATAGCTGCTCGAACGCCGCCGCATCACCCGCCACCCGGTGATACAGCAGCGCCGGCAGCGGGTTGTTGGGCACGCGACCATCGTCGCGGAAGTACAAGTGTTCGGGTGGGCTCATGGCGGGTTTCCTTTCAGGATCCATAAACGTTGGAAACCCAGCTGCCACGTATCGTTCCCGCTATACCTCGATCAGCACCTCGCTGATCTGGATCACCGGCACCAGGTCGGTGTAGTTGGGAATGTCGCCATTGAGCACCTCGGCATGGGGGCCGAAGCTCTTCTGGAACACTTCCAGCGACTCGCAATAGAAATGGCACAGCCCCAGGTAGGTCGGCGGCGTACCCGGCACGCCGCCACCCAGGCCGCGCTCTACGGCGTACTTCAGGCACGCGTCGCCCATCAGCTCCTTGAGCAGCGGCATGTGCTTGTCGCGGTAGTACTCAAAATCGAAGCGGGCGTCTTTTTGATAGGGGTACATCACGCTGACTTTGATCATCTCGCTCTCCGGGCAATGAATTGACCGATCGATAGTAGCGCCAATTCAACTAACCGGTCGCGGCAAAGTCACAGTTAATGATTGTCATGCATTAACGCCCGCAAGGGCCGTGGGGTTCGATGAGTTTCATTCTGTGGATGTCGGTGCTGGGCGCGCTGCTGCTGTTGCTGGCCGTGACGTCTTCGTACCTGCGCTGGCTGCCGGTGACCACCTCGGCGGTGTGCCTGGCCTTTGGCATGGCCTTGGGGCCGCTGGGGCTTGAGCTGGTGAACATGGATTTCGCTCGGGCCTCCAGCTGGCTGCACCGGCTGACCGAAATGGCCGTGCTGTTCTCGCTGTTTGGCACCGGCATCAAGCTGCGCCTGGGCCTGCGCCGCACGGCGTGGCGGGCGTCGTACCTGCTGGCAGGGCCGGTGATGCTGTTGTCGATTGTCGGTGTGGCGGCGGTGGCGCATTACGGCTTGCACTTGTCCTGGGGGCTCTCGGCACTGTTGGGGGCGATGCTGGCCCCAACGGACCCGGTGCTGGCCGCCATGGTGCAGGTCAACAACGCACACGATTTCGACCGGGTGCGCTACGGCCTGTCCGGCGAGGCCGGGCTCAACGATGGCGTGGCCTTCCCGTTCGTGATTTTCAGCCTGATGCTGATCGACCACGCCGAGCTGGGCTTGCCCGAGATCGGCGCCTGGGCCCTGAAGAACCTGGTGTGGGGCGTGCCGGCGGGCCTGGCCATCGGGTATGTCCTGGGACGGCTGATGGGGCGGATGATGATCGGCCTGCGGGTGCGCAACGCCGACAGCGTCGAATCGCCCAACGACTTCGTCGCCCTGGCGCTGATCGCCATCAGCTACGTGGTGGCCTACGCCGTGGGCGCATTCGGTTTCCTGGCCGTGTTCGCCGCCGGCGTCGGCCTGCGCCAGGCCGAAGCCCGCGTCTCTCACTCCGATGTGCCCGCCGAGCATTTGGCCAATCCGCCAGACCCGCAAACACCCCGCGAAGCGCTGGAAGACCATCAACTGGCCGCCGGGGTGATGATGGAAGACATCCTCACCTTCGGCGACCTGGTGGAGCGCTCTATGGAGGTGCTGCTGATTACCCTGCTGGGCGCGGCGCTGTCACTGTACTGGGACTGGCGCGCCATCGGCCTGGGCCTGGCGCTGTTCTGCGTGATCCGCCCGGCCAGCGTCTGGCTGCTGGTGCGCGGCAAGTACCTGGACGGGCATCAGCGGGCGCTGTTGGGCTGGTTCGGCATTCGCGGCATCGGCTCGCTGTACTACCTGTGCTTCGCCATCGCCCACGGCCTGCCGGCCAGTGTCCAGCAAACCGCGATCAGCCTGACGCTGTCGGTGGTGGCGCTGAGCATTCTGCTGCACGGGGTCAGCACCCAGCCGCTGCTGGAGCACTACGAACGCCGCCACCGCAAGGCTTAACCCAAGCTGGCAAGCAGCGTTTTCAGCGCGGTGTAATCCGGCACATGATGAAAGCCGGGCTGGCCTTCGAACTGACTGAAGTCGGTGTCGCCATAGCCGGCCACGCGGGTGCCGGCGGCCAGACCGGCCTGCACGCCGGGGATGCTGTCGTCCACCAGCAGGCAGTCTTCAGCGGCAAGCTCCAGCACCTGGGCGGCGGCCAGGATCAGCTCGGGCGATGGCTTCCAGGCGTTGACGTCATAGGCGCTGACCACCTTGCCGTCGAACACGTCCCACAGGCCTGCAGTTTTCAGGCAGGTCTCGATCTTGGCGCGCGGACCGTTGGAGGCCACGCACTTGGGCAGTTTCAGCTCGCGGACAAAATCCAGGGCGCCGGGCATGGCTTGAAGGCCGGCGGCGAACAGGTCCAGGCTGCGGCTGCGGAAGTCGCGCATGAAGGGTTCGGCGTCCAAGTGGCCGTGCTCTTCGCACAGCTCGCCGACGAAGATGGCGAATTGCACGCCGCGGAAACGGCGCAGCACTTCGTCGTGGGGCAGGTGGATGTCGCGCTCGGCGAGCAGGTCGCGCAAGAGGCCGGCGGCCATGCGTTCACTGTCGACCAGGGTGCCGTCGCTGTCGAAGATGATGCCTTTGATGGTCAATGGGGGGGCTCCTGGGTGCATGTCTTGGGTTTTGGGGCGTTCTTGAGATCGCGCGCCGCCCGCGCGGCGCTTCCCGGCCAGAGGCCGGTCCTACATTTGTTGCAACGTACCATGGCCTGACAGACCGAGGTTTTAGCAGGTGAGTTCACTACCAATTTGTGGTGGTGCCAACAAGGCTGACAACCCCAATCTAACAGGCCATGGCACGTTGCAACAAATGTGGGACCGGGCTCTGCCCGGGAAGCGCCGCGCGGGCGGCGCTCGATCTCAAGAACACCACAACAACACCGACTGGCACCTCTAAACCACCCCCAATCCCACCCGCCCCCGCAACAACTCAATAAACACCCCCAACTCCCGACTCACCGGCTCCCCCTTCCTCAACAAAATCCCAAACGGCGCCATCCGCTCCTCCAACTCAATCGGCAGCGCTACCACCAACCCCATGCGCAGATAATCACGCAACGCCGTCTCCGACAGCACCATGATCGCGTCCGTCAACTGAATCAGCTGCTGCATCGAATACACCGAACTGCACTCGATGATGTCCGCCGGCGCCACCAGCCCCTCGCGCTGCAACGCCTGCTCCAGGGCAATGCGCGCCGGGCTGGTGTCGGGCTGCAGAATCCACGGCCAGTCATTCACCAGTTCCGCCAGTTTCAGCGACCCGCGCTGCAACAGCGGATGCTGGCTGTGCACCACCAGCAGCAAGCGCTCGTTGCCCAACGGCTCGAAGTCGTAGTGCTGGCTGTCGATGCTGGCGTTGCGGCGGGCGATGGCCAGGTCGATGCGCCCCTGGGCCAGCAGTTGGATTACCTGGTCGCTGGTGTCGCCCATGATGCGGATGCGCAGTTGCGGGTGGCGGCGCTTGATCTCGGCGATGGAGTCCATCACCAGGCCGGGGGCGGCGCCCATCAGCGTGCCGATGGCCAGGTAGCCGTAGCCCCCTTGCTGCCGCGCGGCCAGGTCCTCGGCGCAGCGGTCCAGGCCGCTGAGGGCGTTCTCGGCGAAGCGAATCAACTCATGGCCCAACGCCGTGGGGCGCATGCCGCGCGGCAGGCGCTCGAACAGCTCGCAGCCGAACATGTCCTCGATCTCGTGGAGCATGCGCGTGGCGGCCGGCTGCGACATGGCCAGGGTTTGCGAGGCGCGGTGCAGGTTCTCACTGCTGCCCAGGGCCACCAGCATGTGCAGGTGTTTGTAACGCAGGCGGTTGAACAGGCTGCGGGCGACGGCAGGTGACGACATGAACGGCTCCGGCGTATCGATACCCTGAGGGTATCGGTTGTGAGCAAAATTCGATTTGTAGCGCATACCGTCGCCGCCGTACAGTCCTGCCACTTGCCACGCAGTCAAATAATTCCAAAAGGATACTGCCGTGAAGACTCTACCCGCGTCCCTGCTGGCGAAGGTGTCCTGGCGCCTGCTGCCCTTCCTGCTGCTGATGTACGTCATGGCGTTCCTCGACCGCGCCAACGTCGGTTTTGCCCGCCAGGCCTTCCAGGCCGACACCGGTATCGGCGACACCGCGTTCGCCTTCGGCGCCGGGGTGTTCTTCGCCGGCTACGCGCTGCTGGAAGTGCCCAGCAACCTGATCCTGCACAAGGTCGGCGCACGGCTGTGGATGTGCCGCATCATGGTCAGCTGGGGCCTGATCAGCGCGGCCATGGTCTTCGCCCACAACGAAACCAGCTTCTACGTGCTGCGCTTTCTGCTGGGCGTGGCCGAGGCCGGGTTCTTCCCCGGCGTCATCCTCTACCTTACCTACTGGTTCCCCAGCGCCGCACGCGGCAAGGCCATGGGCTTCTTCTACTTTGGCGCACCGTTGGCGTTCATCTTCGGCAGCCCGTTGTCGGGCCTGCTGCTGGAGCTCGATGGCCTGGGCGGCGCCCATGGCTGGCAGTGGCTGTTCGTGGTCGAAGGGCTGATGGCCACCGCCGTGGGCGTCTGGGCGTACTTCTACCTGGACAACCGTCCCGCCGACGCCGCCTGGCTCAGCCCGGAGGAACGCCAACTGCTGCAAGGCGTGATCGATCAGGAAGACCAGCACAAGCAAGGCCACGGCAGTCTGCTCAAGACCCTGTGCCAACCCTCGGTGTTGTACCTGTGCCTGATCTACCTGCTGATCCAGGCCAGCGTCTACGGCGTGGTGTTCTACCTGCCTACCCAGGTGGCGGGGCTGCTGGGCAGCAAGGTCGGCCTGCTGGTGGGGCTGGTGTCCGCCGTGCCCTGGCTGTGCGCCCTGCTGGCCGCCTGGTGGGTACCGGCCCAGGCCGCCAAACGCGGCGACCCTCGCCGCGTGGCCAGCCTGACCCTGCTGGTGGCCGCCCTGGGCATCGCCGCCTCGGTCAGTGTCGCCAGCCCGCTGTGGGGCGTGATTGCCCTGTGCTTCGCTGCCGCCGGCTTCATCGCCGTGCAGCCGGTGTTCTGGACCTTCCCCTCGCGCACCCTGGCCGGCAGCGCCGCCGCCGGCGCCATTGCCTTGATCAACTCGTTCGGCGCCCTGGGCGGCTTCATTGCCCCGGTGCTGAAGAACTGGGCCGAGCTGCACTTCAACTCGCCCGCCGCCGGCCTCTACCTGCTGGCCGCCACCACCCTGATCGCTGCCGCGCTGGTGCTCGGCATCGCCCTGACCCCAAGGGCCGGGCCGCAACCGCGCCCAGGCTTGCAACACTGAATCCCTTACCTGCAAGGAGCTGTCCATGAGCGTCCCAACCATCAAGCACGTGCGCGCCTTCACCCTGCGTGGCGGCGGTGCCGACTACCACGACCAGGGCGATGGCCACTGGATCGACGACCACATCGCCACGCCCATGAGCAAATACCCGCAGTACCGCCAGAGCCGCCGCAGCTTCGGCATCAACGTGCTGGGCACCCTGGTGGTGGAAATCGAGGCCAGCGACGGTACCGTCGGCTTTGCCGTGACCACTGGCGGCGAGCCGGCCGCTTACATCGTCGAGAAACACCTGGCGCGCTTCCTGGAAGGCGCCAAGGTCACCGACATTGAACTGATGTGGGACCAGATGTACCAGTCCACCCTGTACTACGGCCGCAAGGGCCTGGTGATCAACACCATTTCCGGCGTTGACCTGGCCCTGTGGGACCTGCTGGGCAAGATCCGCCAGGAGCCGGTGCACCAGTTGCTCGGCGGCGCGGTGCGTGACGAACTGCAGTTCTACGCCACCGGCGCCCGCCCGGACCTGGCGCAGAAGATGGGCTTCATCGGCGGCAAAATGGCCCTGCACCACGGCCCGGCCGAGGGCGAAGACGGCCTGCGCAAGAACCTGGAAGAACTGGCCACCATGCGCGAACGCGTAGGCAAGGACTTCTGGCTGATGCTGGACTGCTGGATGAGCCTGGACCTGAACTACGCCACGCGCCTGGCCAAGGGCGCCCAGGAGTTCGGCCTGAAATGGATCGAAGAGGCCCTGCCGCCGGATGATTACTGGGGCTACGCCGCCCTGCGCAAGGCCGTGCCCAGCGGCATGCTGGTGACCACCGGCGAGCACGAAGCCACCCGCTGGGGCTTCCGCATGCTGCTGGAAATGGGCTGCTGCGACATTATCCAGCCGGACGTGGGCTGGTGTGGCGGCATGACCGAGCTGGTGAAAATCTCGGCCCTGGCCGACGCCCACAACGCCCTGGTCGTGCCCCACGGCTCGTCGGTGTACAGCTACCACTTCGTCGCCACCCGCCACAACAGCCCGTTCGCCGAGTTCCTGATGATGGCGCCCAAGGCCGATGAAGTGGTGCCGATGTTCCACCCGCAACTGCTCGGTGAGCCGGTGCCGGAGAACGGCCGCATGCGCATTTCGCGCCTGGACCAGCCGGGCTTTGGCGTGACGCTGAACCCCGAATGCCAGCTGCACCGTCCGTACAACCGTGAAGGGGGTCGCTGATGAAACTGCCCGTCAACCCGTTCAAGGCGCAGCTGGCCAAGCGCGAACCGCAGTACGGCATCTGGGCCGGCTTCGCCACCGGCAACGCGGCTGAGTTGGTGGCCACTTTCGGCTACGACTGGATGCTGATCGACGGCGAGCACGCGCCCAACACTGTGCCCAGCATCCAGGCGCAATTGCAGGCCGTGGCTCCCTACGGCTGCGCGCCGGTGGTGCGCCCGGTGACCGGCGACGCCAACCTGATCAAGCAGCTGCTGGACATCGGCGCCCAGACCCTGATGGTGCCCATGGTCGACACCGCCGAGCAGGCCGAAGGGCTGGTGCGCGCCATGCGCTACCCGCCCCATGGCATCCGTGGCGTAGGCGGCGGTTTGACCCGCGCCACGCGCTGGGACGGTGTGCCCGATTACCTGCACACCGCCCATGAACAGCTGTGCCTGATCGTGCAAGTGGAGTCGCGCCTGGGCGTCGACAACGTCGAGGCCATCGCCGCGGTGGAAGGCGTGGACGCGGTGTTTATCGGCCCGGCCGACCTGTCCACCGGGCTGGGCCATGCCGGCAACCCGTCGCACCCCGAGGTGCAGGAAAAGATCCGCCGCGCCGTCGACGCCACCCTGGCCGCCGGCAAGGTCTGCGGCATCCTGGCGCCCAACGAAGAAGACGCGCGCCGCTACCTGGCGTGGGGCTGCCAGTTCGTCGCCGTGGGCATCGACATCAGCCTGCTGCGCCAGGCCGCCCTGAGCAACCTGGCGCGCTACCGCGACACCTCCACCGCCCCTGCGCCGTCGCGCACTTACTGATTTCACGGAGCCTGCCATGTCATCCGTACCGGTTTACCAGAACTACATCAACGGCCAGTTCACCGACAGCACCGAGCACCTGGAGGTGTTCAACCCCGCCACCGGCGCCCTGCTGTCGCGCGTGCCCGCCGCCAGCGGCGATGAAGTCGACCGCGCCCTGGCCGCTGCCCGTACCGCGCAAAAAGACTGGGCGCGCAAGCCGGCCATCGAGCGCGCCGGCTACCTGCGCCGCATCGCCGCCAAGCTGCGCGAACACGCCCCGGCCCTGGCGCGCACCATCACCTCGGAACAGGGCAAGATCAGCGCCCTGGCCGAGGTGGAAGTCAACTTCACCGCCGACTACCTGGACTACATGGCCGAGTGGGCGCGGCGCATCGAAGGCGAGATCATCAGCAGCGACCGTGCGGGCGAGAACATCTTCCTGTTCCGCAAGCCGCTAGGCGTGGTGGCCGGCATCCTGCCGTGGAATTTCCCGTTCTTCCTGATCGCGCGCAAGATGGCCCCGGCGCTGATCACCGGCAACACCATCGTGGTCAAGCCCAGCGAGGAAACCCCGAACAACTGCTTCGAGTTCGCCCGCCTGGTGGCCGAGACCGACCTGCCGGCCGGCGTCTTCAACGTGGTCTGCGGCGACGGCCGCGTAGGCGCCGCCCTGAGCGCCCACGCCAAGGTCGACATGATCAGCTTCACCGGCAGCGTCGACACTGGCGCGCGGATCATGGCTGCAGCGGCGCCCAACCTCACCAAGCTCAACCTGGAACTGGGCGGCAAGGCCCCGGCCATCGTCCTGGCCGATGCTGACCTGGAGCTGGCGGTGAAAGCCATCCGTGACTCGCGCATCATCAACACCGGCCAGGTGTGCAACTGCGCCGAGCGGGTGTACGTGGAGCGCAAGGTGGCTGATCAGTTTATCGAGCGCATCGGCGCGGCCATGGCCGACACCCGCTATGGCGACCCGCTGGCTGACAGCAGCGTGGAGATGGGCCCGTTGATCAACCGTGCCGGCCTGGACAGCGTCGACGCCAAGGTGCGCCGTGCGCTGGCCGATGGCGCCCAGCTGATCACCGGCGGCGCCGTGGCCGATCGTCACCAGGGTTTCCACTACCAGCCCACCGTGCTGGCCGGTTGCCGGGCGGACATGGAGATCATGCGCAAGGAGATCTTCGGGCCGGTATTGCCGATCCAGATCGTCGACGATCTGGACGAAGCCATCGCCCTGGCCAACGACTGCGAGTACGGGCTGACCTCGTCGCTGTACACCCGCGATCTCAACAAGGCCATGCAAGCCATGCGCGAGATCGATTTCGGCGAGACCTACATCAACCGCGAGAACTTCGAGGCCATGCAGGGGTTCCATGCCGGGGTGCGCAAGTCGGGCGTGGGCGGCGCCGATGGCAAGCATGGGTTGTATGAATATACCCATACCCATGTGGTCTACTTGCAGGCTTGAGACTGCGGCGCCTGCTTCCCGAGCTTCGCCCGGTCCCACAGATGTTTGTGGGACCGGGCGAAGCTCGGGAAAAGGGCACCACCACAACAAGAAAGGACGCTGATCTTGATCTACACCGGCCCGCTGTTCGACAGCCACCTGCATCTCTACGACCCCAGCCGCCCCGAAGGCATCCCCTGGCCACAGCCTGGCGACGCCATCTTTGGCCCGCGCCTGCCCGCCGATTACTGGGCCCTGGCCGCCCCTGCCGGCGTGGTCGGCGCCCTGGTGGTGGAAGCCAGCCCCCGTCGCCTGGACAACGACTGGGTACTGCGCACCCTCGACCAGGACTCGCGCCTGGTGGGCTACATCGGCAACCTTGATCCACTGGCGTCCACCTTTCATCAAGACCTTGACCACCTGAGCGCCGACCGGCGCTTTCGCGGCATCCGCTACGGCAACCTGTGGGACCGCGACCTGCTGGCCGACCAGCAGCAACCCGGCTTCATCGACGGCCTGGCCCAGGTCGCCGAACGCGGCCTGGTGCTGGACAGCGCCAACCCGGATGCACGCTTGATCAAGGCCCTGCTGATGCTCAGTGACCGCCTGCCGGAACTGCGCATAGTGATCGATCACCTGCCCAATGCGGCGGACCTGGCGTTCACCGCCGACCTGCAGGAATTGGCCAGTCGCCCTCAGGTGGTGGCCAAGCTCGCCGAAATTCCACAGACCGACAGCCAGGGCCTGATCCTCGACCCCAGCGGCTACCGCGATGTGCTGGCCCGGCTGTTCGAACTGTTCGGCGAAGACCGCTGCTTCTTCGGCAGCGACTGGCCCAACAGCGACCACATCACCGACTTCAACACCACTGTGGGGCTGGTCAAGGCGTGCCTGGCGACCCAACCCGCCCCCGTCCAGGAAAAGTTCTTCCTGCGCAACGCCCCCCGCGTCTACGGCCTGCTGGGGTACACCGCATGAAAACCCGCGCCTTCCGCATGAACCTCAACCCCGGCCAGGCCGAGGAATACCGCAAGCGCCACGACCAGATCTGGCCGGAACTGGTGCAGGCCCTGAAACAGGCCGGCATCGTCGAGTACCGCATCTTCCTCGACCCGCACAGCCACGCGCTGTTCGCCGTGATGCAGCACCACGACCAGCACCTGCTGGACCAATTGCCGGGCCTGCCGGTGATGCAACGCTGGTGGCAGCACATGAAAGACATCATGCCCAGCCACCCCGACGGCTCGCCGGTCAGCCTGGACCTGATCCCGATGTTCGAACTCCCGTAGCAGCTGCCGAAGGCTGCGTCCCGGCCAACGCGGTGTGCCCGGGAAGACGCCGACGCGGCCTGACGGCCGCTGCTACAGGGTTTTGCACAATAACAACAAAGGACTGCGCATTTGGAAATCATCATCCTCGGGGTACTGCTGCACTTCATCGGCGGCTTCGCCTCCGGCAGCTTCTACATCCCCTACAAGAAAGTCCGTGGCTGGGCCTGGGAAAGCTACTGGATCACCGGCGGCCTGGTGTCCTGGCTGATCGTGCCCCTGATCGCCGCGCAACTGACCGTGCCCGGCTGGGTCGACATCCTGCGCCAGGCCGATTCGTCGACCCTGGGCTGGACCTACCTGTTCGGCGTGCTGTGGGGCATCGGCGGGCTGACGTTCGGCCTGACCATGCGCTACCTGGGCCTGTCCCTGGGCATGTCGCTGATCATGGGCCTGACCTCGGCCCTGGGCGCGCTGATGCCGCCGCTGTACCGCGACCTGTTCACCAATGACAGCACCGGCACCCTCAGCGCCATGTGCACCAATCTGGGCGGCCAGTGTGTGCTGATCGGCGTGGCGGTGTCGCTGATCGGCATCGCCCTGTGCGGCCGCGCCGGCTTCATCAAGGAACGCGAAGTGCCCGACAGCACCAAGTTCCAGAGCGTCACCGAGTTCGCCCTGGGCAAGGGCTTGCTGGTGGCGGTGATCAGCGGCGTGCTCAGCGCCAGCTTCAGCTACGGCATCACCGCCGGCCGGCCGCTGGCCGCAGCCGCCGTGGAGCACGGTGCCAACAGCCTGTTCCAGAACAACGTGACCTTCATGGTGATCATGTGGGGCGGCCTGACCACCAACGGCCTGTGGTGCCTGTGGCTGAACTGGCGCAACAGGACCTTCCACAACTACCGCGACCGCAGCACCCCACTATTGGCCAACTACCTGCTGGTGGCCTGCGCCGGTACCCTGTGGTTCCTGCAGTTCTTTTTCTACGGCATGGGCGAAAGCCGCCTGCACAACGACGCCAGCAGCTGGGTGCTGCACATGTCGTTCATCATCATCGTGTCCAACGTCTGGGGCCTGTACTTCAAGGAGTGGCAAGGCACCAGCACCACCACCAAGGGCGTGTTGCTGGCCGGGATCCTGGTGATCCTGGCCGCCATCACCCTGGTGGGCTACGGCAATTACCTAAGCTAAGGAGAACCACCCATGCTGCTCAAAGACAAGACCGTGATCATCACCGGCGCCTCGCGTGGCATCGGCCGCGCCGTGGCCCGTGAGTGTGCACGCCAGGGCGGCCGCGTGGTGATCGGCCACAGCGGCAGCGCCCAGGGCAACCAGGCGGCCGCCTCCCTGATCGAGGAAATCCGCGCCTTTGGCGGCCAGGCCATCGATGTGCCGGGCGATGCCGCCGACCCTGACACCGGCGACAAGCTGGTGGCCGGCGCCCTGGAAGCCTTCGGCAGCGTCGACGTGTTCGTCAACAACGCCGGCATCTGCCCGTTCCACTCGTTCCTGGACATGCCCCGCGAAACCTACCTGAAAACCGTCAACACCAACCTCAACGGCGCCTACTTCGCCGTGCAGGCGGCGGCCAATCAGATGAAAAACCAGGGCCGTGGCGGCGCGATCATCGCCATCAGCTCCATCAGCGCACTGGTAGGTGGCGGCATGCAAACCCACTACACGCCCACCAAGGCCGGGCTGCATTCGCTGATGCAATCGTGCGCCATCGCGTTAGGGCCGTACGGGATTCGCTGCAACTCGGTGCTGCCGGGCACCATCGCCACCGACATCAACAAGGACGACCTGAGCGACCCGGAAAAACTGGCCTACATGACCGGCCGCACGCCGCTGGGGCGCTTGGGTGAACCGGATGATATCGCCGGGCCCGTGGTGTTCCTGGCCTCGGACATGGCGCGGTATGTGACCGGGGCGTCGCTGCTGGTGGATGGTGGGTTGTACGTGAACCTGCAGTAAAGCGAAAGGCCCGCCGGAAAAACCGAGCGGGCCTTGTATATTCAATCGGCTTGATTGATATCTGTTTGCAGCAACTTCAAACTTAGCACGGCCCCTGCACGCAAATATTCAACCTGGGCAAATACCGCATCTTTGACGATGGCCTTGCCCAGGTCGGAAATATCTTCATCGCGAATATTGACCAGGCTCAAGTGCAGCAAATGGGACGCCACGTCCATCACGCGCTGGAAGGACACCAGGGTATTGTTCTGGCCTAGCTCCTCTACCACGCGGTCCCAGCGGTCATCGGCATCGCGGGCGACCTTCTGGAACTCTTCAAGGGAGACCGTCTTGTCGTGGTAAGTTTCGCGCAACAGGGCTTCGAGGGATTGGGAAATAGCTCGCATAGAAAACTTGCTCTCTTGTAATGAATGACAAGGCGCGAGACTAGCACCGCACACATAGCGAAAGAACAACGCCAATGAACTTCAGAAAAGTCCTACATAGCAACGTAAAAACGCCCTTCAAAGTTAATACTTAAATAGTACAGATGACGGAGATCGGGGGGTGATGGACAAGGGCCAGCGCAGCCTCGCGGCAGCGGCTACAGTGCAACTGAGCAAAGCTTCATTTGTCCAAAGGCTGCAAAGCGATTCTCATAGGCTATGTGCCCCGTTGAACCATTCGAGACCTCGTCAATGAACCACCGCAAAACCCTGCAACTGGGCCTGGCCCTGCTGATCGCCAGCACCGGTACCGCCTTCGCCGCGCCCAACGCCTTCGTCACCAAGGCCCTGACCGGCGCCGCCACGCAAATCCTGCTGGTGCAGGAAGGCGGCAGCAAGTTCCAGCAGCCTGATATGCAGACCTACGTGGGCGTGATGGTAAAAGACAACACCATCATCAACGAACAGCTGACGGACGTGGCCAAGAAGCTCGACATCGACTTGCCCGTGGCGCCGACCAAAGCCACCCCGGCGCCAGCCGTGGCCGGCAAAACCCCGGAAGCCAGCTTTGCGCTGAACCAGGTCAAGGTGACCGAGGAGCTGGCCGCCCTCTACGAAGCCGAAGTAAACAGTAACGACGCCCCCGAGCTCAAGGCCTTCGCCCTGGCACAGCTCAAGGACGTGCAACGCCACGGCAAAATGGCCCAGCGGCTGTCCAAGACTTACAAGAAATAACCCGCCCCACTACTCCAGCGCCGAGCAACAAGGCGGGCCAGGTGATGCCGCACACATAACTGGCCCGAAACAAATGTGGGACCGGGCTTGCGCGTGAGGCGGGGAAGCGCCGCGCGGGCGGCGCTCGATCTAAAGAGCACCACAACCCCAACGACATGCACCTCTAACGCACACCACAAACACTTAGCCACAACCTCCGGCAGCGGCTACACCCGCTCCACCGCCGCATCATAGACTTCGCTGTCGCGTCGAGCACCGACAGCGATGATCAAGACGATGATCGCCTGCCCATCTACCCGGTACACAATCCGCGTATCCCCCGTCCTGATTCGTCGACAGCCTGCAAGGCTGCCCCGTAACGCCTTGCCGAGTTTGTCGGGCTCACCGTTGGCGATACGCTGCTCGATCACATCGAGTATGCGGTTGGCCGCATAGGCGCCAAGCTGATCGAAGTCGTCCGTAACCTCCGGATGGTAAATAACCGCCCAAGCCATTGGGGCTCCTTGTCATTGATCGTTGTTGACGTAGCGCGCGCGCATGTCCGAGTGAGAAATGGCCTTGGCGGCATCGAATGTCGCCAGCCGGTCCCGGGCAGCGGCTTCAACACGCAGATTTTCCAGCTCATCCTGCATATCCTGATACGCCTGCACATTCAAAATGACAGCCGCAGGCTCGTTGTCCTTGAATACCACCAACCGATCAGTCGCGCGGCTGGTCACTTCCTTGAGCTTGGCGCTGAAACCACGAACCAGTGCCGTGACCGAGACGGCCTGTTCAGCGCGGTCGAGCAATGAAGCCATGACGACCTCCTTAGCAGATAATTACACATACTTTTGTGCGTACCTCAAGCATACAGCAATACGCAAAACACAGTGATAGGGCAACACTGCCATCGGTCGCAAGCCCCGACGCCCACAATTGTCCCGCCCCTGTCACCATTGAGTGCTACCTTGAGGTGATCCTCGCAAAACCGCCTCAAGGAGCGATCATGGCCCATCAGATGTTTTCCAGTGTCATTGCTTACTCGCAGCACTGTGAACGGGTGATCAAGGAGATGCTGCATGCCCGCCCAAGCCTGGACCGCCAGAAGGTCATGACCTGGGTGGACGAGCAGAGCCACGCCCATTCCGAAGGCGAACCGCTGGAGTACCTCAAGGCGCTGAGCGCCAAGGTGCGCGCCGGCCTGCCCATGCCCTGGGACAAATGAGGAATGCCCATGCGCCTGATCTGTACTGCAGTGAGCGTGTTGTTGATCAGTGGCTGTTCTTCCTTTCGTGCCGACCACCCCGACCCGGTGCCCAAGGAGCGGCTGCTCAAGTTTCAGGAGGCCGTGGTGGGTGGCAGCACCCTGGTGGTACGCCGTGACATCGGCATGCTCGGCGGCGGCTGCTACGTGGCGGTGACCATCGACCGCACCGTGGCGGCGCGCATCGGCATTGGCGAGGTGGCCACCTTCCAGGTGCCGGCGGGCGAGCGGATCGTCGGCATCGCCACCGATACGGCCGATGACACCCTGTGCGGCAAGGGCAGCCTGCGTCGGGAGATACTGGTGCAGGCCAGTGCCGGGCAGGATGAGCACGTGCGCATCGTCAGTGAAAACAAGCAGGGGTTTGCCATACTCAGCGACAAGCCATAGCGTCGGCAAAAGTCCCTCAGGCTCAGCGGACGGGACCAGAAGTGTCAGGTTTAAGGCCTGGCACGCCCTTTCGTTTAACCTTGGCCTTCACTGGCACCTCGGTGCCTTGGGCAGGTTTGATGGCTCGGGAATCGCGAGGGGTCTCCTCTTCAGCATCGTTACACTGGGTTGCATTCATAATGCTTAAAAACGCGCCACCTACCACGGGTGACGCAAGCAATTCGCTCAACGCCGTCCTTAACTGAACGACGCTCTTGGCAATGATCTCCCGCCGCTCGAATCGAATCGAGAAAACGAACCCGCGCGACGCCTGGCACCAATCAGCAACTTTTACCGGCGCAACCTGTTGCACTTTGCTAAGCAGCACAACCATCCCGGATATCTCCTTGAGCTCGCCCTGGCAGCTGCCTGCAATCGACGCCCGAATCTCATCATGTTTGAACGAGAAGCCATTGCCCACGCGAGCGATGCCTACCTGCCCCCCACTGGCCTCATCAATGGCCCGATCTGCTTCGGCAAACACCCTGTCCACCTCTTTATGGCTTCGACTGACCTCAGTCGCCGCCTTGATCCCCACTTTGAACGCCTCTAGAAAATCCTTCATATCAAACTCTCTTCAGACTTGCGAAAACAGGCAAGTGATCAGACACCTCATGCCAATTCGAGAAATGCGCACCTAACTCGAGCTGAGAATATACTTTGGTATTCCCCTCTACCAGGTGCCAGCCTTTACGCCCAAAGAACGATGAAGAAAACAGAATCTGGTCAAACGTCTTCCAGAATGTCAGCTCTTTGTTCTGCGCGTAATAACAGGTGCCCGACGGATAATCCCACGAAACTTCATCATCGTGGCGATGCGGAATAATGGCACCCAGCGTGCGCCAGAAGGGGTTATAAAGCACCCGCGGGTGTGCCAAAGCGAAAAACTTGTCCCGGGTTGACTTTAAATGGTGGGTCAGGGAATCTTCAAACGGATCATCATTATAATCGCCCATCAATACGATACCCGCATCGTCCCCCTGCTCATCGAACACCGAATTGATGGAATTACGAAGCACCGTGGCAAGCTGCGCACGATGCGCCTTGGCGTTCATATTGCGTTGACTCTGCCAATGAGACAGGTAGACATAAACCCGTTCATCACCCTCCCCCTTCAGTGTCACCCTGACCCCCGCCTTGTAGTAGGTCCTGGTTTCGTCCCAGTGTTCAACGTACGCGTGATCAATGTATTCCAGGCATGAACGATCCACCAACAGGCAGTAGTCGTTCACTCGATTCTTGAGCGACGAATACAGCGATATCACCACCCAATCAGCAAACCCCTGTTCAACCAGATACCCTGACAGCTCACCAATATCCACCTTGTCGACTTCGCACAAGCCCAGCAAATTAACTTCCCCTTCCACAAGAAGATGGCGAACAACGGTAAAAAAAGCCTCTCGGCCTTTTTTATTAAGCTTCACACTTTTCCTTGTTGTGGGAGGGGACAAACTCGTGTTCCACCACGCTATATTGAGATCCATCTACCACCTACATTCCTTGGCACTCAACCCTTGAGCGGACCCCGAATATACCAGCGCCTGCTTTGAATCACAGGCCATGCTTGATTCAAAAAGTGACGAGATGCTTTGCAGCATTCGTCATGACACTTGTCCCCGCACGCGTTGATCCGGGTATTATTCCTGGATATAAAAAAGGCTCCGAAGCACAAGGCACCTGACTGAATGCAAGCACTCGAAGGCCCGCGCATCCTGTTGCGGCCACTGCAACCCGAAGACGCCACTGCCCTGGTGGCCGCCGCCAGCGATGGCGAACTGTGGAACCTGCCCTTCACCGTGGTGCCTTCGGCGGCCACGGTGCAGGGCTATATCGACACGGCCCTCAAAGGTCGCGAGGCAGGTGCGGTGTTGCCGTACGTCACGGTGCTGAAAGACACCGGCGAGGTGATCGGCAGCACGCGGTTCTGGAAGGTCGACCGGGTCAATCGCAAGCTGGAAATCGGCAGCACCTGGATTGCCGCGCGCTGGCAGCGCAGTTTCGTCAATACCGAGGCCAAGTACCTGATGCTGCGGTATGCGTTCGAGGTGTTGGAGTGCGTGCGGGTGCAGTTCACCACCGATGAGATCAATGCCAGGTCACGGGCGGCGATTTTAAGGCTGGGGGCCAAGCAGGAAGGGATTGTGCGCAATGAACGGATCATGCCGGATGGGCGCAAGCGCAATTCGGTGCGGTTCAGTGTGATTGATGAAGAGTGGGCCGAGGTCAAGGCGCTGCTCGAAGCGCGTTTGCAGCTTTAAACGGCGGCGCGGCCATCGCGAGCAAGCTTTGCTCCCACAGGTGTACGCCTTAAGTAGGAGTAACACTGTGGGAGCAAAGCTTGCTCGCGAGAGGCCCGAAAGCGCGCCGCACAGCTGAAGCTTAGTCCCCCGTCCAGGAACCACCCAGCGCAGCCTGCAACTGCACACTGGTGACCAACTGCGTCGCCACCAGGCTCAGCAATGTCTGCCGCTCACTCAAGCTGGTAGCCTGGGTGGTCGCCACATCCAGGTAATCGATCACCCCCGCCTCGTACTGATCACGGCTCACCGACGCCGAATCCTCCGCCGACTGCGCCGACGCCCTTCGCGCCACCAGTTCCGGCTCCAGGGTGCGCAGCTCAACCAGGTAGTCCTCCACCTCGCCCAGGCCGGTCAACACGGTCTGGCGATAGGTGGCGACGGTACCGTCGTAGGCGGCCTTGGCCTGATCGACCGCCGCACGGGTGGCGCCGAAGTCGAGAATAGTGCCAGTCAGGCTCGGGCCAATGGACCAGAAGCGATTGGGCACGGTGAACAGCTTGCTCATGGTCGAGCTTTCAAAGCCGCCACTGGCGCTCAACGTCAGGTCCGGGTAATACGCGGCCGTGGCTACGCCAACGGCGGCATTGGCCGCCGCCATTTCCCGCTCGGCCGCGGCGATGTCCGGGCGACGTTCCAGCAGGCGGCTCGGCACGCCCAGCGGTACCGTCGGCACGTGGTATTGCCAGGCCGGGTCGGCGGCCAGGGCGAAGTCCGCCGGGGCCTTGCCGATCAGCAAGGCGATGGCGTGTTCGTACTGGGCGCGCTGCCATTGCAGGTCGAGCATCGACGCCTGGGCACTCTGCAATTGGGTCTTGCCGGTGGCCAGGTCGGCGCGCGAGGAGATCTGCTCGTCGTACTTGTTCTGGATGATCTGCAGGTAGCGCTCGTAACCGGCGATGGTCTCTTTGTACAAGGCGATGCGCTGATCCAGGATGCGCAGCTGGAAGTAGTTCTGGGCCAGGGTCGACTGCGCGCTGAGGGTGGCGTTGGCAAGGTCCGCGGCACTGGCCTGGGCGCTGGCACGGTCCTGTTCCACGGTGCGGCGCAGCTTGCCCCAGATGTCGGCCTCCCAGCTCAGGCTGAGGCTGGCGGTGTGGTCCTTGCTGACGCCACCGCCGCTGGCGGTGGTGCTGCTCGACGACGAGCCGCTGCCCGTCTCGCTGCGGGTGCTGGAGCCCGTGCCGGTCAGGGTCGGGAACAGCCCGGCGCGTGACTGGTCCACCAGGCCCAGGGCCTGGCGATACTGGGCCGCGTACAGCGCCACGTTCTGGTTATTGAGCTGCACTTGGCTGGCCAGCGTGTTCAGCTGCGGGTCTTGGTACAGTTCCCACCACGGCCCCTTGGGCAGCTCGTCCTGGGGGCTCGCCGCTTTCCAGCCCTGGGCCTCCTTGAAGGTGGTGGAAATCGGCGCCGTCGGCTTCTTGTAATCAGGGCCGACCATGCAGCCACCCAGCAGGCTGCTGGCAAGCAGCACGGCGATACACAGGCGGGAAGGCAGAAAAGCGTTCATCGTTTAACCCTTGTCAGTCAGCCGGGCACGTGAGTGCGACGGATACGCGTGTGCCAGAAGTGCCGTGTGACACGGCTGGCACGGTCCAGATAGAGGTACACCACCGGGGTGGTGAACAGCGTCAGCAGTTGGCTAAGCGCCAGGCCGCCGGCAATCGCCACGCCCAGCGGCTTGCGCAGGTCGGCGTCGCCGCCGCTGCCCAGGGCCAGCGGCAAGGCGCCGAAGAAAGCCGCCAGCGTGGTCATCATGATCGGCCGGAAGCGCATGCGGCAGGCCTCGATGATCGCCTGTTCGGGCGGCAACTTGCGGTCGCGCTCGGCCACCAGGGCGAAGTCGATCATCATGATGGCGTTTTTCTTGACGATGCCGATCAGCAACAGAATGCCGATCAGCGCAATCACCGTCAGCTGCATGTTCACCGCCTTGAGCAGCAACAGCGCCCCTACCCCCGCCGATGGCAGCGTCGACAGAATGGTCAGCGGGTGGATGTAGCTTTCATACAGCACGCCAAGCACGATATACACCGCCAGCAAGGCCGCGGCGATCAGCCACGGCATGCTCGCCGCCAGCGCCGCGTAGGCCTGGGCGGTGCCGGCAAAGCCGGCCTGAATGTCACGTGGCAGGCCGACCTTGTCCACCGCCGCGTTGATGGCCACCGTGGCCTGCTCCAGCGACACCCCGTCCTGCAGGTTGAAGGCGATGGTGCTGGTGGCCGACTGGCCCTGGTGGGCCACGGCCAGTGGCGCGTTGTCGGGGCTGAAGGTGGCGAAGGCGGTCAGCGGCACTTGCTGGTTGTCGCTGTTGATCACGTACATGCGTTCCAGCATGGTCGAGTCGCTGGTGTACACCGGGTCCAGGCCCATCACCACGTGATACTGGTTGAGGGTCTTGTACAGCGTGGCCACCTGGCGCTGGCTGTAGGAATTGTTGAGCAGGTTGTCGATATCGCTGACGCTGACGCCCAGGCGGCTGGCAGCGGCGCGGTCGATGTGCAGCTTGAGTTCCTGGCCGCCGGTCTGCGAGTCGGAGTCGATGCCGGTCAGTTGCGGCAAGGCGCGCAACGCCGCCTCGACTTTCGGCTCCCACACCCGCAGCAGGTCCAGGTCATCGGCCTGCAGGCTGAACTGGTAGGTGGCGTTGGCACTGCGGCCGCCCACGCGGATGTCCTCGGCGGGCATCAGGAACACCTGGATACCGGCCACCTTGTTGTTGGCCTTGGTCAGCCGGTTGGCGATGGCTGCCGCACTGCTGGTGCGCTGCTTGTAATCCTTAAGGCGAATGAAGAAGTCACCAGTGTTGCGCGACCCGGCGCGACCGCTGCCGGTGGACGACATCACGGCCTCCACGTCGGGGTCGGCCGCCAGGTCGTGGGCGATCTGCATCAGGTGCGGTTTGAGCGCCTGGAACGAGATGTTCTGGTCGGCGCGCACGGCGCCCATCAAGACGCCCGTATCCTGGGCCGGGAAAAAGCCCTTCTGCACCGTGGCGTAAAGGTACACGTTAAGGCCCACGGTCAGCAGCAGGCTGAACATGGTCAACAGCCGATGGCGCATGACCCAGGCCAGCGCCGCCAAGTAAGCGCCCTGCACGCGGGCCAGCCCGGCTTCGATCCACTGGTACAGCTTGGGTTCTTTCGCATCATGCTTGGGCTGGCGCAGCAGCATCACGCACAGCACCGGCGTCAGGCTCAGCGACACGATCATCGACAAACCCAAGGCGATGCTCAGGGTCACGGCGAACTCGCGGAACAGCCGCCCGACGATGCTGCCCATCAGCAGGATGGGAATGAACACGGCAATCAGCGACAGGGTCATCGACAGTACCGTGAAGCCTACCTCGCGGGTGCCCATCAGCGCCGCCCGCAGCGGACGCATGCCCATCTCCTGATAGCGGGCGATGTTCTCCAGCACCACGATGGCGTCGTCCACCACAAAGCCGGTGCAGATGATCAGCGCCATCAGCGACAGGTTGTCCAGGCTGTAGCCCAGCAGGTACATCAGCGCACAGGTGCCGATCAGCGACACCGGCAACACCACCGCCGGGATCAGCGTGGCGCGCAGGTTGCGCAGGAACACGAAGACCACGGCGATCACCAGCAAGGTGGCGATCAGCAGGGTTTCCTCAGTGTCATGCAGCGACGACTTCACCGTGGGGCCGCGGTCGATCACTGAAATCAGCTGTACGTCGCCAGGAATTTCCCGTTGCAGCTCGGGAATCAGCGCCTTGATGCTGTCGATGGTCTGCAGCATGTTGGCGCCGGCCTGGCGGGTCACGCCCAGGGTCACCGACGGCTGACCGTTGTAGTAACCGCCCACGAAGGTGTCTTCCACCGAGTCGTAGACGTTGGCCACATCGCTGAGGCGCACGGCGGTGCCGTTCTGGTAGGTGATCACCAGTTTCTGGTAATCCACGGCCTTGTCGATCTGGTCATTGCCGTCGATCACCCAGCTTTGCCCGCTGCCCTGCAGAATGCCCTTGGGCTTGGCCTTGGTGGCGTTGTCGATGGCTTCGCGCACGGTCTCCAGCGAGATACCGGCATTGACCAGCAGATTAGGCTGGATGTCGATGCGCACCGCCGGCAACGCGCCGCCGCGCACCGACACCTCGCCCACGCCGTTCACTTGGGCAATCTTCTGCTGCAGCTTGCTGTAGGCCAGGTCGTAGAGCTCGCCCGGGCTGCGCGTGGAGGAAGTCAGCGCCAGCATCAGCACCGGCGCTTCCGACGGGTTGGCCTTGCGGTAGGTGGGCAGCGACGGCATCGAGCTGGGCAGCAGGCTGCGCGAAGCGTTGATGGCCGCTTGCACGTCGCGGGCGGCGCCGTTGATGTCGCGGTCCAGCTCGAACTGCAGAATCAGCGTGGTGGAGCCCTGGCTGCTGGTCGAGGTCATCTCGGTGATGCCGGCGATCTGCCCCAGGCTGCGCTCCAGCGGCGTGGCCACCGTGGCGGCCATGGTTTCCGGGCTGGCCCCGGCCAGCGACGCGCTGACCATGATGGTCGGGAAGTCGACCTGGGGCAGCGGCGCCACCGGCAGCAGCGTATAGCCCAGGATGCCGGCCAGGGTGATGCTCAGGCTCAGCAGCAGGGTGGCTACCGGCTTGCGAATGAACAGGCGTGACAGGTTCATGCCTGTGCCCTGCCCCGGTTGATGCGGGCCTTGGCGCGTTCGCTCAAGCGATCAAACATCAGGTAGATCACCGGGGTGGTGAACAGCGTCAGCACCTGGCTCAGCAACAGGCCGCCGACGATCACCAGGCCCAACGGCCGGCGCAGTTCAGCGCCGGCACCGGTGGCCAGCATCAGCGGCAAGGCACCGAACAAGGCCGCCAGGGTGGTCATCAGGATCGGCCGCAAACGCAGCAGCGCCGCCCGGTGGATGGCGTCACGCGCGTTCAGGCGCTGATGCTGACGGCCCTCCAGGGCGAAGTCGATCATCATGATGGCGTTCTTCTTGACGATACCAATCAGCAGAATCACCCCGATCAGCGCGATCAGGCTGAACTCGGTGCCGGTCAACAACAGCGCCAGCAAGGCGCCGATGGCCGCCGAGGGCAGCGTCGAGAGGATGGTCACCGGGTGGATAAAGCTCTCGTAGAGCATGCCCAGCACGATGTACATGGTGATCAGCGCCGCCAGGATCAGCCACAGGGTATTGCCGGTGGCGGTCTGGAAGGCATCGGCGGCGCCCTGGTAGCGCAGGGTGATGCTGCTGGGTGCGTTGAGTTCGGTCATCACTTCGCTGATGGCCTGTTGCGCCTGCTCCAGCGAGTAACCGTCGGCCAGGTTGAACGACAGGGTCACGGCCGGGAACTGGTCCAGACGGCTCAGCGACAGCGAACCGGTGCGCTGGCCGACCTTGGCGATGTCGGTCAGGCGCACCATCTGCGCGGCGGTGGTGGTGGTCGACGAGCTGGTCGTCGACGCACTGCTGCCGGTGGTGGTGCCCGTGGTTGTGGTGGTCGTGCTGCTGTTGCTGCCGGTGGTACTGGTGGTCGCTGCCGCCAGGTAGATGTTGTCGAACGCCGCCAGGTTCTGCTGGAACTTGCCCGGCACCTGCAGCACTACGCGGTACTGGTTGGACTGGGTGAAGATGGTCGAAATCAGCCGCTGGCCGAAGGCGTTGTACAGCGCGGTGTCGACGTCGGAGGCGGTGATGCCGTAGCGCATGGCGGCGGCGCGATCCAGTTCCACGTAGGCCACCAGGCCCTGGTCCTGCAGGTTGTCGATGACGTCGCGCATCTCCTTGCGGTGCTGCAGCTTCTCCATCAGTTTGGGGATCAGTGCCGAGAGGTTGGCGCTTTCCGAGTCGTCGAGGGTGAACTGGTACTGGCTGGGGGTCAGCTGGTCGTCCACGGTCAGGTCCTGGGAGGACACCAGGTTCAGTTGCAGCCCGGCAACGCTCTTGGCCGATTGCTCCAGGCGGGCGATGACTTGGGTAGCGGTGTCATCGCGGTCTTCGAAGGGCTTGAGTTCGATCTGCAGGCGGCCGTTGTTCAGCGAGCCGTTGTTGCCATCGACGCCGATGGTGGACGACACCGATTCCACGGCAGGGTCTTGGCGCACGACCTCGACCATGGCCTGCTGGCGGCGCTCCATCTCGCCGAACGAGACGTCCTGCGAGGCGCGGGTGAAGCCCTGGATCAGGCCGGTGTCCTGGGTGGGGAAGAAGCCCTTGGGCACCACCAGGTAGAGGAAGCCGGTGAGTGCCACGGTGCCGACGGCCACCAGCAGGGTCAGGCGCTGGTGGTCCAGCACCCACACCAGGCCACGGTCATAGGCGTTGAGCACCTTCTGGTACTGGCGGTCGCCCCATTTGGCAAAGCGGCTCTGACCGCCTTCGGGCACATGGCGCAGCAGGTGCGCGCACAGCATTGGGGTCAGGGTCAGCGAGACCACCATCGACACCAGGATCGCCACCGCCAGGGTGATGGCGAACTCGCGGAACAGCCGGCCCACCACGTCGCCCATGAACAGCAGCGGGATCAGCACGGCGATCAGCGAGAAGGTCAGCGAGATGATGGTGAAGCCGATTTCCTGCGAGCCCTTGAGGGCGGCGGCCATGGGTTCCTCGCCCTCCTCCAGGTGCCGCGAGATGTTTTCCACCACCACGATGGCGTCGTCGATGACGAAGCCGGTGGCGATGGTCAGGGCCATCAGCGTCAGGTTGTTCACGCTGAAACCGGCCAGGTACATCACGCCGAAGGTGCCGATCAGCGACAGCGGTACCGCCAGGCTGGGGATCAGGGTGGCGGTGAAGTTGCCCAGGAAGGCGAAGGTCACCAATACCACCAGGCCGATGGACAGCAGCAGTTCGATCTGCACGTCCTTGATCGAGGCGCGGATGGTCTGGGTGCGGTCGCTGATCACGGTGAGCTTCACCGAATCAGGCAGTGCGGATTGCAGGGTGGGCAGCTTCTGCTTGATGCTGTCCACCACTTCGATAACGTTGGCGCCGGGCTGGCGCTGCACGTTGATGACGATGGCCGGCTTGCCGTCGGCGCTGGCCGACAGGTACTGATCCTGGGGCGCTTCGGCGGTAGTGGCGACGTCCTTGAGGCGCAGGGCTGCGCCGTTCTCGTACGCCAGCACCAAATCGCCGTATTCCACGGCGTCGCGCAACTGGTCGTTGGCGTCGATGGTGATCGAATGCGAGGGCCCGTCGAAGCCGCCCTTCGAGCCGTTGACGTTGGCGGCGTTGACCTTGTCGTACACGTCTTCAAGCGTCAGGCCGTGGGCCGCAAGACTGGTGGGGTTGACCTCGATCTTCACCGCCGGCTGCTGGCCGCCGGCCAGGCTGACCATGCCCACGCCGGAAATCTGCGACAGTTTCAGCGCCACGCGGGTGTTGATCAGGTCCTGCACGCGGGTCAACGGCAGGCTGTCGGAGGTGGCGGCCAGGGTCAGCACCGCAGTGTCCGCCGGGTTCACCTTTTTATAGGTGGGCGGGTTGGGCAGGTCGCTGGGCAGCAGGCTGTCGGCGGCGTTGATGGCCGCCTGCACCTCCTGCTCGGCCACGTCCAGGGACAGGTCCAGGGAGAACTTCAGGGTAATCACCGAAGCCCCGGCCGAACTGGTCGAGTACATCTGCGACAGGCCTGACATCTGCCCCAGCTGGCGCTCCAGCGGCGCGGTGACCGCCGAGGCCAGCACGTTGGAGCTGGCGCCGGGGTACAGGGTGCTGACCTGGATGGTCGGGTAGTCGACCTCGGGCAGGGCCGAGGTGGACAGCAGCCGGTAGGCGAAGATGCCCGCCAGCATCACCGCCAGCATCAGCAGCACGGTGGCGACCGGGCGGTGGATGAAGAGTCTGGACGGGTTCATTCGCTTTTCGCACCGGCAGCAGGCTGGGCGGTTTTGCTCGCGGCCTTGTCAGTGCTGGCCGGCTTCTCGACTTCCACTGTGGCGCCGTCACGCAGGTGGTCGATGCCACGGGTCACCACTTGCTCGCCCTGGGCCACGCCCTGGGTGATCACGGTCTGCTCGCCCAGCGCCGGGCCGGTCTTGATGGTGCGGCGCTCAGCTTTGCCGTCCTTCACCGCGTACAGGAACTCGCCGTCGCTGCTCAGTTGCACGGCGGCCGACGGTACCACCACGGCGTTGTGCAGGGTGTCGGTTGTCAGCTTCACGTTGACGAACTGGTTGGGGTAGAGCTTCTCGTCCGGGTTGTCGAACAGCGCCTTGAGCTTGATGCTGCCGGTGCTGGTGTCGATTTCGTTGCTGATGAACTTCAGCGTGCCGTTGGCCAGCGGGGTATTGCCCATCTGGTCCAGGGCCTGCACGGCCAGCACTTCGCCCTTGCGCACTTTAGGCAGGATGGTCGCCAGTTGGGCCTGGGGGATGCTGAAGGTTACGGCAATGGGGTTGGTCTGGGTCACGGTGACGATGCCGGTGGTGCTGCTGGAGGTCACGATGTTGCCCGGGTCCACCAGGCGCAGGCCGACGAAGCCGTCGATGGGCGAGACGATCTTGGCGTAGATCAGGTTCAGCTTGGCGGCGTCGATCTGTGCCAGGTCAGCCTTGACCGCGCCCTGGTACTGGCCGACGGTGGCCGTCTGGGTGTCCAGGTCCTGCTTGGCGATGGAGTCTTTGGCGAACAGGCGCTTGTAGCGCTCGGCGGTCAGCTGGGCGCTTTTGAGCAGCGCCTGGTTCTGCGCCAAGTCGCCCTGGTACTGGTCCAGGGTGGCCTGGTAGGCGCGCGGGTCGATCTGCGCCAGCAACTGGCCCTTCTTCACGTACTGGCCTTCAGTGAAGTACACCGCCATCAGCTCACCGTCGACACGGCTGGTGACCGTCACCGAGTAGTTGGGAATCACCGTGCCCAGCGCCTGCTGGATCACCGGCACATCGGCCACGCCCGCCGTACCCACCGCCACGCTGACCGTGGCATTGGCGTCCATCCCCGGCCCACTGTGCCGCCCGCCGGGGCCGGCAGCGCGTGCGGCGCCCGCCTCCGGGGCTTCGGGGGTGGACGGGGTGTGCTTGACGTAAATGAAGGCAGCGCCAATGGCGGCGGCAATCAGAAGCGCAAGTACAAGAGGCTTGCGGGAACGGGCGGCCGGAGTCTGGGTCATTGGAAACTTCTGCGTAGGCGAGGAATAAAAGGCACCGGCAACGACGCGGCGCTGCGCAAATCACCGGGCAGCATAGCCAGTAATTGTGCAGGGAGTGTGCAGGGCGCACTGTTCGAGCGGCTGTGTACGATTAAGTTCATAAGGGCATTTGACCTTGCGCCGAACGCCCTGCCAACCCTGATGGGTGGGCTTTGCTTTTTATTTACATAGTGTTGACGAAGGGGGGACGGTGTAGCCGCTTAGGTAGCAGCAAAGGCCTGGAAGCTGCGTCGCCTGCATCGCGACTAAAGTCGGCTCCTACGCTGACCGAGGTAGGAGTCGGCCTTGGCCGCGATGCAGGCGACGCGATCGACAGGTTACCCGCGTTCGCGTAGCCGCTGCCGAAGGCTGCGCTGGCCCTCGGCCACGCTGGAGATGTGGAGCGTTCCCGAGGGCCAGCGCAGCCTGGCGGCAGCGGCTACGGATTACGCCTGGAGGCCATGCCCTGTAGCCGCTGCCGAAGGCTGCGCCGGCCCTCGGCCACGCTGGAGATGTGGAGCGTTCTGGAGGGCCAGCGCAGCCTGGCGGCAGCGGCTACGGATTACGCCTGGAGGCCATGCCCTGTAGCCGCTGCCGAAGGCTGCGCTGGCCCTTGGCCACGCTGGAGATGTGGAGCGTTCTCGAGGGCCAGCGCAGCCTGGCGGCAGCGGCTACGGATTACGCCTGGAGGCCATGCCCTGTAGCCGCTGCCGAAGGCTGCGCTGGCCCTTGGCCACGCTGGAGATGTGGAGCGTTCTCGAGGGCCAGCGCAGCCTGGCGGCAGCGGCTACGGATTACGCCTGGAGGCCATGCCCTGTAGCCGCTGCCGAAGGCTGCGCCGGCACTTGGCCACGCTGGAGATGTGGAGCGTTCTGGAGGGCCAGCGCAGCCTGGCGGCAGCGGCTACAGGTTATTCCTTCCACCCCCCACCCAACGCTTTGTACAAATCCACCTCAGCCGTCAACTGCGCCAACCGATCCGTAATCGCCGACTGCTGCGCACTGAACAGCGAGCGCTGGGCGTCGAGGAAGGTCAGGTTGCTGTCGATGCCAGTGCGGTAGCGGCGCTCCGCAAGGCGGTAGTAGTCCTGGTTGGCTTGCACCAGGTCTTTTTGCGCCAGCAACTGCTGCTTGTAGGTCTGCCGCGCGGCCAGGCCGTCGGAGACTTCCTGGAAGCCGGTCTGGATGGCTTTTTCGTAGCTGGCAACGTTGACGTCTTTCTCGATTTTCGCGTAATCCAGGCTGGCCTTGAGGCTGCCGGCGTTGAAGATCGGGATGTTGATGCTCGGCGCAAACGTCCAGGTGCCCTGCCCGCCCTTGAACAGGTGGCCCATGTCGGCGCTTTCCGAACCAGCACTGGCCGTCAGCGTAATGCTGGGGAAGAACGCCGCCCGCGCCGCGCCAATGTTGGCGTTGGCGGCCTTGAGGGTGTGTTCGGCCTCAAGGATGTCCGGGCGGCGCTGCAGCAGGTCGGACGGCAGGCCCGCGGGCACCTCGGCCACCAGGTCGCCGGCCAGCGGCTGCCCGGCGGGCAGGTTGTCGGGCAGGTGGGTGCCGAGCAGCAGCACCAGGTTGTCCATGTCCTGGGCCACGGCGCGCTGGTACTTGGCCAGGCTGACTTTGGCGGTTTCCACCGAGATGCGCGCGGTGCTGACGTCCAGCGCGGTGGAGATACCCACCTCGCCGCTGTGGGCGGTCAGCTTGTAGCTCTGCTCGTAGGTGGCCAGGGTGTCCTGGGTCAGCGTGAGCAGTTCCTTGTCAGACTCCAGGGTGAACCAGGCGTTGGCCACGCTGGCCACCAGGCTGATCTGCGTGGAGCGCCGGCCTTCATCGCTGGCCAGGTAGGTTTCCAGGGCCTCCTTGCTGAGGCTGCGCACGCGGCCCCACAGGTCCAGTTCATAGGCGCTGACCCCCAGGGTGGCGGTGTATTCACCGCCCACGCTGGTCTTGCCGGTGGTGCTCAGGTCAGCCGGTGTGCGGGTGCGCGTCGCCGTGCCCCCGGCGGTGACCGCCGGGAACAGGTCAGCGCGCTGGATACGGTACTGGGCGCGGTAGGCCTCGACATTCAAGGCCGCCACGCGCAGGTCGCGGTTGTTGTCCAGGGCGGTGTGGATCACTGCCTGCAAGGCCGGGTCACGGAATACTTGCTTCCAGCCCTGCTCGGCGGCGGCCTGGCTGGCCGCCTCCTGGGCTGGCGCGTACGCCGGCCCTTGCGGGAATTGCGCGGCCACCGGGGCGGCAGGGCGATCGTAGTGCGGGATCAGCGAGCAACCGCCGAGCATGAACGCCGCCAGGGCCAGACACGTCAGGGGACGGATCATTGTGCGGTCTCCTCTTCAATAGCAGGTGCGGGTTCGTCCTTGGCCTTGCGCTTGTCGCCAAACAGTGACGAGACGCTGACGAAGAACAACGGCACCCAGAAAACAGCCAGGGTGGTGGCGGTGAGCATGCCGCCGATCACGCCGGTACCGATGGCGTGCTGGCTGCCGGCGCCGGCACCGTGGGAAATGGCCAGGGGCACCACGCCGAGGATGAACGCCAGCGAGGTCATGATGATCGGCCGCAGACGAATCCGGCAGGCCTCGATGGCCGCCTCGGTGTAACTGCGGCCCTGTTCGTGCAGCTCTTTGGCAAATTCGACGATGAGGATGGCGTTCTTCGCCGCCAGACCGATGGTGGTCAACAGCCCCACCTGGAAGTACACGTCGTTGGACAGCCCGCGGAACGTGGTGGCCAGCAGCGCACCGATGATCCCCAGGGGCACCACCAGCATCACCGCGATCGGGATGGACCAGCTTTCATACAGCGCCGCCAGGCACAGGAACACCATCAGCATCGAAATGGCGTACAGCGCTGGCGCCTGGGAGCCGGACAATTTCTCTTCGTACGACAGACCGGTCCAGGAGTAACCGACACCGCTCGGCAAGGTAGCCGCAATGCGCGCCACTTCGGCCATGGCCTCACCGGTACTGTGGCCCGGCGCCGGGGCACCGAGGATTTCCACCGCCGACACGCCGTTGAAGCGCGACAGCTTCGGCGAGCCATACACCCACTTGCCACTGGCGAAGGCCGAGAACGGCACCATGGTGCCGGCGCTGTTGCGCACGTACCACTTGTTCAGGTCTTCAGGGTTCATGCGCGAATCGGCCTTGCCCTGGATGTACACCTTCTTCACCCGGCCACGGTCGATGAAGTCGTTGACGTAGCTGCCACCGAAGGCATACGACAGGGTGTCGTTGACGTCAGCCACGGTCACGCCCAGTGCTTCGGTGCGTTCGTCGTCGAGGATCAGCTGGTACTGCGGCTCATCGTCCAGGCCGTTGGGACGAACCTGGGACAGGATCGGGCTCTTGGCGGCAGCGGCCAGGAACTTGTTGCGCGCTTCCATCAGCTTGGCGTGGCCAACCCCGGAGCGGTCCTGCAGGTACACGTCGAAACCACTGGCGTTACCCAGTTCCATCACCGCCGGCGGCGCGAAGGCAAACACCATGGCGTCACGGAAGCTGGCGAAGTGTTTCTGCGCACGGGCGGCCAGGGCGCTGACGCTGTTGGAGGCGTCACGCTGGTCCCACGGCTTGAGCATCACAAAGCCCATGCCCGAGTTCTGGCTGCGGCCGGCGAAGTTGAAGCCGGTCACGGTGAACACCGAGCTGACGGCGCCGGATTCATCCTTGAGCATATAGTCACGCATGCGGTCGATGACCTGCTGCGTACGCTGGGCCGGGGTGCCCGGTGGCGTGGTGACCTGGGAGAACAATACGCCCTGGTCTTCCTCAGGCAGGAACGAGGACGGAATGCGCGTGAACAGGAAAATCATGCCGCCCACAATCAGCGCATAGGCCAGCAGGTACGGCACCTTGTGGCGCAGGATGCTGATCACGCCTTTCTCGTAACGGTTCACGCCACGGTCGAAGGTGCGGTTGAACCAGCCGAAGAAACCGGTGGTTTTGCCGTGGCTGCCCTTGGCAATCGGCTTGAGGATGGTGGCGCACAAGGCCGGGGTGAACACCAGGGCCACCAATACCGACAGGGCCATGGCCGAAACGATGGTGATGGAGAACTGACGGTAGATCACGCCCGTGGAGCCGCCGAAGAACGCCATGGGCAGCAACACCGCCGACAACACCATGGCAATACCCACCAGGGCGCCCTGGATCTGGCCCATGGATTTTTTCGTGGCTTCTTTCGGTGACAGGCCGTCCTCGGCCATCACCCTTTCGACGTTCTCCACCACCACGATGGCGTCGTCCACCAATAGGCCGATCGCCAATACCATGCCGAACATGGTCAGGGTGTTGATGCTGAAACCGGCGGCGGCCAGGATACCGAAGGTACCCAGCAGTACCACGGGCACCGCCATGGTGGTGATCAGGGTGGCGCGGATGTTCTGCAGGAACAGCAGCATCACCAGGAACACCAGGATGATCGCTTCGATCAGGGTCTCGACCACACCGTGGATGGAGCCGGTGATGACCGGGGTGGTGTCATACGGGTACACCACCTTCACGCCTTGCGGGAAGAAGGGTTCCAGTTGCTTGACGGTGTCGCGGATGGCCTTGGCGGTGTCCAGCGCGTTGGCGCCGGTGGCCAGTTTGATCGCCATGCCCGAGGCCGGCTTGCCGTTGTACTCGGAGCTGATGCTGTAGTTCTCGCCGCCCAGGCCCACGTCGGCGACGTCGCCTACGCGCACTTGCGAGCCATCGGTGTTGACCTTGAGCAGGATTTTCTTGAACTGCTCGGCGGTCTGCAGACGGGTCTTGCCGATGATGGTGGCGTTGAGTTCCTGATGCGCCACCGACGGCAGGCCGCCCAGTTGCCCCGAGGACACCTGCACGTTCTGGTTGGTGATGGCGGTGGACACGTCGGCCGGGGTCAGCGCGTATTTGTTGAGCTTGGCCGGGTCCAGCCAGATGCGCATGGCGTACTGGGCGCCGAACACCTGGAAGTCACCCACGCCGCTGGTGCGCGAAATCGGGTCCTGCATGTTGGAGACGATGTAGTTGGCCAGGTCGTCCTTGGTCATGCTGCCATCGTCGGACACCAGGCCGATCACCATCAGGAAGTTCTTCACCCCCTTGGTCACGCGGATGCCCTGGTTCTGTACTTCCTGGGGCAGCAACGGGGTGGCCAGGTTGAGCTTGTTCTGCACCTGCACCTGGGCCATGTCCGGGTTGGTGCCCTGGTTGAAGGTGGCCTCGATGGTCATCGAACCGTCGGAGTTACTGTCCGAGGAGATGTAGCGCAGGTTGTCGATGCCGTTGAGCTGCTGCTCGATCACCTGCACCACGGTGTCCTGCACGGTCTGCGCCGAGGCGCCCGGGTAAGTCACGGTGATGTCGATGGCGGGCGGTGCGATGCTGGGGTACTGGTTGACCGGCAGGTTGAGGATCGACAGGGCGCCGACCAGCATGATCACCAGGGCGATCACCCAGGCGAAGATGGGCCGGTCGATAAAGAACTTGGACATGGGTTACTCCCCTTTTGCCGCGACGCTGGCCTGGACATTCACCGGGGCCTGGACGTTGCTGGCTTCGCTGACCTTGACCGTGTCACCCGGGTGCACGTACTGCAGGCCCTCGGTGATCAGGCGGTCGCCGTCGTGCAGGCCGTCCTGGATCAGCCAGTCGGTGCCAGCGGTGCGGTCAGCCTTCAGCTCACGCAGCTCGACCTTGTTGTCGGCGTTCACCACCAGCGCGGTCGGGGTGCCCTTGAGGTCGTGGGTCACGCCCTGCTGGGGCGCCAGGATGGCGGTGGCGGCAACGCCGGCCTGCAGTTGTGCGTGCACGAACATGCCGGGCAACAGGGTGTGGTCGGGGTTGGCGAACTTGGCGCGCAGGGTCACGGAGCCGGTGCTTTCATCCACCGACACTTCGGAGAATTCTAGGGTGCCGTCCTGGTTGAAGCTGCTGCCGTCTTCCAGGGTCAGCTTGACCTTGGCGGCGTTGTCGCCGGCTTTCTGCAGTTGCCCGCTGGCCAGCTCCTTGCGCAGTTTCAGCAGGTTGGCCGAGGACTCGGCGACGTCGACGTAGATAGGGTCCAGCTGCTGGATGGTGGCCATGGCGGTAGTCTGGGCGCTGGTCACCAGCGCCCCCTCGGTCACGCTGGAACGGCCGATGCGGCCGTCGATCGGCGCCAGCACCTTGGTGTAGCGCATGTTGATCTGCGCGGTCATCAGGGTGGCCTGGTCCTGCAGCTCGGTGGCCTTGGCGTTGTCGTATTCCTGACGGCTGACGGCCTGCTCGCTGATCAACTGCTTGTAGCGATCAGCCAGGGACTTGGCCGAGGCCAGGCTGGCCTTGGCGCTGGCCAGGGTGGCCTCGTACACCGATGGGTCGATCTGGTACAGCTGCTGCCCGGCCTTGACGTCGGAGCCTTCCTTGAACAGGCGCGACAGGATCACGCCATCCACTTGCGGACGCACCTCGGCCACCCGGAATGCGGTGACGCGGCCAGGCACTTCAGTGGTCAGGGCGTACGGCTGGGGGTGCAGGGTGACAACGCCCACTTGGGGCGTCTGCTGGGCGGGTGCTGCCGCCTCTTGGTTACAGCCGGCAAGCAGGCAGGCCAGTGCCGCCGCCGAGACCAGTGTGGTCACGCAAGGCTTGAGTTTCATGAAAAATCCTCTGTGCAACTAGGTAGGTAGCGTTGCTGAAAACGATGCCGGACATGGCCCGGCGCAGCGGACGTGGCCGTGGTGGCGGCGTCCGGAGTCAGCCAATGGTGGAGAGCCTATTGCACAAATGTGGATTGACTATGGAGACGTGCATGCAGGGGGGCACGTGATGCGCAGGCGATTGGCGGCGTCGCAGAAAAGGTTGAACCCTGCGGGCCAGAGCGGTTCGCAGATTGTGAGGGCGTCGATGGACGGCGCTGTGTCTTCAACTCACACGGAGTGAGCGATACCTTTCTGCTTTTTTTCTCAATGCGGTGGTGTGCACCACTGCGGCCCACGACAACTGCATGCCGGCGCAGTTTTTGTGGATGCCGCCCAAGTACCTGACCGATGAAGTGCGGGCGACGCAGTGCAATGCGCGGGCGGAACAATTGAACAAGGCGCAGACCGATCGGACGATGTTCTACCGCTGCGATGCGCGGCGCGGGGCATAAAAGGAATCTGTAGCCGCTGCCGCCAGGCTGCGCTGGCCCCCTGCCCCACTGAAGATCTTCAGGGTTCACACCGGCCAGCGCAGCCTGTCGGCAGCGGCTACAGGTCAGGCGGCGAGTTGGGCTTCGATGGCCTTGAGCAACCGCGCATCATCCGCCGTCACATCCGGCGCAAAGCGCCCCACCACCTCGCCGGTACGGCTGATCAGGAACTTCTCGAAGTTCCACTGCACCTCCGGCACCGGGTTCACCGGGATGCCCTTGCCGCTCAGGCGCTCGCGCATCGGGCCTTCGCCGACGGCGTCGGGGACGGCGCGGGTCAGGGCGTGGTACAGCGGGTGCTGGTCGTCGCCCACCACCGAGATCTTCGAGAACAGCGGGAACTGCACGTTGTAGGTCAGGCTGCAGAACGCCTTGATCTCTTCATCGCTGCCCGGCTCCTGGGCCTTGAAGTTGTTGGCGGGGAAGCCGAGCACTTCCAGGCCCTGGGCGCGGTGGGCTTCGTAGAGCTTTTCCAGGCCTTCGTATTGCGCCGTCAGGCCGCATTTGGAGGCGACGTTGACCACCAGCAGCACCTTGCCTTCATAGGCCTTGAGGGTCTGTGGCTGGCCGTCGATGGTGGTTACGGGGATGGAGTGGATGGTGGGCATGGCGGGCTCCGTGGGGGAATGAACAGATTGAAGACTGTACCACCGTAGCCGCTGCCGCAGGCTGCGCTGGCCTTATGCCTCACCGAATATCTTCAGCGCATATGAGGGCCAGCGCAGCCTGGCGGCAGCGGCTACAGGGTCGCTATGCGCGGGTCATGCAGCGGGCGCGGCGCTCGTCGACGCGGCGGGCGAACCAGGCGGTGGTCAGGTGGCGGGTGATTTTCGGGCTTTCCAGCGTGATGCCCGGCAGGATCGCCCGCGGCACCGGTTTGCCGGCCACTTGGTCGGCCAGCTCGAAGACGCGCTGGTACACCCGGGTGTCTTCGAAATCCAGCTGCTCGCCCTTGTCCAACGCCTTGCGGATGTCGCCGTTGCTCATGTCCAGGCGCTTGCCCAGCGAACGCACCGCAAGCTCGGTCTGGCCAGGGCTGATGGCGCTGTAATCGATCAGGTCACCGTCCAGCGCCAGCCGGATTTTCACCAGGCGGTTCAACGCAGCCTGGAAAGCGGCGTTGCGGCTGGCGTAATGCCCGGCGTTGAAATCGGCGAAGCGATACAGCGGCTCCGGATAATGCACGGGATAACCGAGCAAATGCGCGGTGCCGAAATACACCCCGCCGCGACGGCTGAACACCTCCCGACGCACGGAGCCTTCCACCGGGTACGGGTAGCCCCGCGCATTGGCCTCGGCAAACGCCACACTGACCTGCATGGGCCCTGCGGTGTGCACCGGGTTGAAGTTGCCGAACAATTGCCGCCCCAAGGGCACGATGCCGATGAAATCGTCAAACACCGCGCTCAATTCACGCTCCGAACGGGCGCTGTTGATGCGTTGCGCGTAGGTCTTGCCAGTTGGCGAGGTGAGGCCCAGCGCGGCGTCGACGAGAAACCCCGGCACATGCACGCGAGCCGCGCGGCGGTCGATTTCCTGACGGGCGATGCGGCCCAGGCCCGGCACTTGCGGGTCGGCCTGGAAGTTGGATTCCTGCTCGATGACGGCGATCACCGAACACAGGTTCTGGTTACTGGGTTCCAGCGACTGGGCTTCGAAGGCCGTCTGAATGTCCGTGGCCCAGCCCTGGCGATTAGTGGCCGAGGGCGGCAACAGGCGCGCCACTTTCGCGCGCACCTGTTCGGGCGTGAGGGGCGTTTGCAGCGGCTGATGACTACAGGCGGCCACGGCCAGCAATCCAATCAACAGTAAAACGTGTTTCAGCTCGCTCAATCGCCCACCTCGGGTTCAGGGTTCAGTCATCAGCATAGGCCTGCGGCTCGGTGGCCGTGCGGTCGATGCGCGCGCCCATGGTCTGTTCGAACGTGGCCAGCGGCATCAGTGCCTTGCCGTCAGGGCCGGTGTACTGCACCCGGTATGGCGCGTCGTGGCTCAGCTGGCGCAGCTGGTCCATGCTTTGCGCCACGTACGCCACGCTGACGAAGCGTTGGCCGGTGCTGGGGTTCAGCCAGCGTTCGAACAACAGCGTACCACCGGGTGCGGCATCGTTTTGCGGGTACTGGGCAATCTTCCAGTCAAAGCCCAATAAGGTACGCAGTTGCGCAATATTGCCGTCATGCCCCACGTACGCCAGCCAGCTGGCCGCAGGCGGGCTGCCGGCGACCGATCGGTCGGTTTCGTCCAGGCCCAGCAGCACCTGGCTGAGCAATTGCGAAGCACCGCGCTGGGCAATGTACGGCACGTGCTGGGTCAGAGCGTATTTGGCCCCGCGCAGTTCCATCAGCGCCGCCACTTGATCGGCGTTGCGGGCGTGCCCGAAGGCCACCTGATCCAGCGGCAGGCCTTCGGCGTACTGCATGCGGATGGTTTCCGCCATGCTGGCGCCCACGCTCAATGGGCCGCTGAGCTTGACCGTGGTGCCCTTCTCTTTCAGGCCCCACGGTTGTTGGCTCAAGGTGCAGCCCTTGGGCTGGGTGCAGGGGCTGGGCACGCCCACCACTTGCTGCATGCGTTGCAAGGCCGGTTCGTAACGCGCCTGGGCCGCCTGTGGGCTGCCGCCCATGGCCACTCGCATGGCGTGCTCGGCCTGTTGCCGATCCAGCGCGCCCAAGCCATTTTCGCTGGGGTGGAACAGCCGGTCCTGGCTGGCGCGCCCGTGGTGCACGGGGATCGTACAGCCAGGGAACATGCCTTCCAGCAGTGCCTTGCCGGTGGCACGGGTGCGCGAGGCCGGGCTGGCCCACAGGTACGCCTGATCGGCGGACGGGCAGCCGCTGGCGGTCAGCAGCCCCTGCCCTTGCAGGTACTGCCGTTGCCATTGGCCCAGCAGCACGGTGGCGGCGTAGCCATGGGCGGTCAGCAGGCCGTCGGCCACGGCGAACTTGGCCCAGGGTTTAGCTGACCAGCTGTCCAGCTCCGGGGTGTCGGTGGCCGGGCGGATGCCGTGGCGCATCACCAGCACCACCTTGTCCAGGCGCAGGCCCTGGGTATTCAACGCCTCGGCGTGGGCCAGGGGCGTGGCTGCCAGGGTCATGGCCAGCAGCAGCGCACGAAACGGTTTAGAAGTCATAACGGGCATTCACGCTCAGGGTCCGTGGCGAACCGGGTTGCAGGTAGTTTTCCTGGTACCAGGTCCAGTATTTCTTGTTGGCCAGGTTAGTGACGTTGGCGCCGAAGGTCACCGCGTGGCCGCCGGCCAGTTTCAGGCGGTAGCCGCCGCCGGCGTCGAACAGGTTGTAGGCGCCCAGGGTGTTGACGTTACCCGAGTCCACCGCCATAGGGCCAATACGCTGGGCACCGGCACGCACGAACAGGCCGGGCAATGCGCCGATACGGTAGGTGGCCTGGGCGGCCGCCTGGTAGTGCGCGGCGCCGGCGGCGCGGTTGCCGTCCACATCGCCGGCGTCCATGTACTCGGAGTCCAGCGACATGATGCTGCCGTCCAGGGTCAGGTTGTCGATGGGGTCGACGCTGGCGTTCAGTTCCAGGCCCTGGTAGCGGATGGTGCCGCTCTGCACGTATTCGTTGGCGCTGTTGGTGTACTCGGCGCCACGGTCGATGCGGAAGGCGGCGGCGGTGGCGCTCCAGTTATGGCGCTGCACTTTCATGCCGATTTCATACTGCTTGCTGCGCAGCGGGCCCAGGGTGGTGTCTTCGTTGAGGGTGCCGGTGGGCGCGGTGCCGCCCGCTTCCAGCGACTCGACGTAGCTGACGTAAGCGGTGAGGTCCTTGATCGGCTTGTACATCAACGCCACGGTCGGGGTGGCCGGGCGTGCCTTGTAGTTCACGGCATCACTGGTGGCGGAGTCGTGGGTCTGCTCGCGGAAAGTCTCGTTGCGCAGGCCCAGCATCAGCGACCACTGCTCGCCCAGACCGATGGTGTCGCTGGCAAATACCGCGCTTTCCTTGATCTGGTCGTCGCCGTAGGTGCCGCCGCTGTAGTCGATGTTGTACACCGAGAAGCGCGTCGGGTCGTAGAGGTTGCCGGTGCCCACGGTGGTCTTGGGCGTGTTCACCGATTTGCGCGAATCCAGTTGCGAGTAGGAGCCGCCCAGCACCACGTCATGGCTGAACCAGCCGGTGTTGAACTTGCCTTCCAGGGTGCCCATGGCGTCGTTGTATTCGTAGCCGTGGTACTCGGAGGTCACCTTGTCGGAGTAATCGGCGTTATTGCTGGTGATCTGGTACTGGTCCTTCACGTAACGGCGGTCAGAGTCGCTGTATCGATACGCCAGTTTGCCCTGCCAGTTGGGGGAGAACTGGTAGGTGGCCGACAGGGTCGACAGGCTGTAGTCGACGTCGGTGTAGGAGCCATTGCTGTACAGGCGCTTGCTGCCGTCGATGGCCTTGGGCAGCGAGTACTTGGTATTGACCACGATGTCGGTGCCGCCCGACGTGGCGCGCTGCTGGTACAGGGTGTCGAAATTGAGGGTCAGGTCATCGGTCAGCTTGGCATCCAGCGCCAGGCCCACGGCCGTGCGGTTCACCTTCGAGCCGCCGCTGGCCGCATCGCCCTCCTCGTGCACCAGGTTCAACCGGTAGCCGAAACGAGGGTCGTCCAGCCGCCCGCCCACGTCGATGTGCTCCTTGTAGACGTTGTCCGACTGATAACCGGCATCGACACTGAAAATGGTCTTGTCGGTCGGCCGCTTGCTCACGTAGTTGACGATACCGCCCGGGCTGCCGAAGCCGTACATGAAGCCCGACAGGCCCTTGAGCACCTCGACGCTGTCGAACATCTCCAGGGGCATTTCCACGCCACGGTTGATGTTGGCCATGCCGTCGACCTTGTAGCCGTTCAGGTCATCCAGCGGCAGGCCGCGCACCGCCAGGGTGGCCGGGTGGGTGCCGTAGCTGGAGCTGATGGAGGTCACCGAGGCGTCGTATTTCACTGCCTCGGAGAGGATGCCGGCCTGGCGCTGCTGAATCTCTTCGCTGCTCACGCTCTTGAGCGAGAACGGCGTGTCGATGGCGGCCTTGCTGCCCAGCGCGCCGCTGGACATTTTCTTGTGCAGGTCGGGCTTCTTGGCCTTGGCGGCCTTGACGGTCACCTGGGGCAAGGTGGCCAGCACGCTGTCGTCAATGACCGGCGCCGGGTCGGCCGCCCAGATCGAGGGGGCCAGGGCGAAGGCGGCAAGGCCGGCACCGGTGCGCAGGGCCAGGGCGTGGAACGGATGAGTGCGACGCATGACAGTACCCAGATAAAGGGCGCACGAGCCCCGCCCGCCCAGCAGTGGGCAGGGGGAATCGCAGCATTGGATTAAGGGGTGACGGCTTGAGTGACGAAGCCGATTTTTTCCAGGCCGCCGTTTTGCGCGGCGGCCATCACTTGCACGACTTTCTCGTACGGGGTGTCACGCTGGGCGCGCAGGTGCAGTTCAGGCACCGGCTGGCGCGCCGCAGCTTCGGCGATCAGCGCGGGCAACTCGCTGTCGCTGATGTCGCGGTCGTCCCAGTGCAGGTGGCCGACGTTGTCCAGGGCCAGGTCCACGGCCACCGGCGGCTTGTTGTCCTGCTGCGCGGCGGCGTGGGGCAAGTCGATCTTCACGCTGTGCTGGATGGCCGGCACGGTGATGATGAAAATCACCAGCAGCACCAGCATCACGTCCACCAGCGGCGTGGTGTTGATCTCCGGGTTGAAGCCGCCGTCGTCGTCCATGTCGTCCTGCAGGGCGCCGGCCATTACACGTACTCCGCGCGGGCCTGGGGCATGGCGCGCTGTGGCGACTGGCCCTGGGGGGTGGCGCGGGCGCCGATCACCAGCAGGTCATGCAGCTCGAAGGCAAACTTGCCCAGTTCGGCCAGGGTCTGCTTGTTGGTGCGCACCAGCAGGTTGTAGGCCAGGGTGGCGGGGATGGCGACGGCCAGGCCCAGCGCAGTCATGATCAGGGTTTCACCGACGGGGCCTGCGACCTTGTCGATGCTGGCATCGCCGGTCAGGCCGATCTTCATCAGTGCGTGGTAGATGCCCCACACGGTACCCAGCAAGCCCACGAACGGTGCGCTGGAGCCGACGGTGGCGAGGATCGCCATGCCGCCTTGCAGGCGGGCGCCCACCACCAGGGTGGCCTGGCGCAGGGCCCGGCTCAGCCAGTCACTGAAGGCCGGTGGGTTCATGCCGCTGTCCAGCGCTTCGCGGTGCTGGGTGGCGGCGGCCACGCCGGCGTGGGCCAGGGTGGCATAGGACGGCTCGCGGTTGAGCTGGCGAACGCCGTCGCTCAGCGTCGGCGCGGCCCAGAAGCCGGCCAGCAGGCGCGGGGCGCGCAGACGGGCCAGGCCCAGGCGGACCAGCTTGTCGGCGATCACGTACCAGGACGCCAGCGACATGATCAGCAGCATCAGTGCCACGCCACGGGTCACGGCGTCTGCCTGCCCCCACAGCATGTCCATTCCCAGAGAAGCGTTTTGCATGGTGTAGTCCTCGCAGTCATCAATCGGTAAAACGCACCCGAGCGCCGTCCTGGCAGGAGCGCCAACAGGGGTGAGTCAGGGTAAGGGGGGTGTTGCGGTCAGCTGTCGAGCTGGAAGCGCAGCGGCACGATCACGTACACCGACATGGCCCGGCCGTCCTCGCGGTAGGGTTTGAACAGCGCCGCCCGCGCGGCCGCCCTGCCCGCCTCGTCCAGGCTGCCGAAACCGGAAGAGCGCAGCACATCGATGTGCCCTGGCTTGCCGCTTTCATCCACCAGCACGCGCAGCACCACGGTGCCTTCGTTGCCGTCCTCGCGGTCGCGGTCGGGGTATTGCGGCTCGGGGGCGCGCAGGTATTCCACGCCGTGGGTGATGGTTTTCGGCGGTGCTGGCGGCGGGGTTGGCGCCGCTGCTACTACGGGGGCGGCGGCCGCTGCCGGCGTGGCGGCCACAGCCGGGGCTGGCGTAGGCACCGGCGCCGCCACATGGCGTGGCGCAGGCGTGGCCTTGGCCACCGGTTTTGGCACCGGGCGCGCCACCGGGGTGGGCGGCGGTGGCGGTGGCGGCGTCGGCGCGGCCGGGGGTTGCGGCGCGGCAGCCGGGGCCGGTACCGGCTCGTTGATCACCGAGGCGTAAATGGTACGCGGCTGGCTGACGGCCAGCGGCGTGGGCGCCTGGCGCGCAAACCAGCTCAGTGCCAGCACGTGCACGGCCACCACCGCGGCCACCTTCAAGGCGCGCGACGGCGCCTGGGTGGAAACCTGTGGCAAGGGCATGGGTGTGCTCAAAGCGGTTTGCATCGTCGTGACTCCCCACCTGGCCTGGTGCCAGGGACTGCTGTCCAATTCGCGCTGCATCGTCCCCGCGTCGGGGTCGGCAGTTTGTGGGGGGCGATGGTAGTTACCGGATATTACAGACGGGTTACTTCGCGTAGGTAATTGGTATTAATTCGCTTACACAACCTGAAGTGGCGAGCGCTTTACCTTCGATATCGCGTTGGGCACACTCGGCCTTTTTTGCCGAGGCCATGCCATGACCGAGTCGACCACCCACGTGCAGATCAGCCGCTTCCAGCCCAGCGACGAGGCCGGTGTGATCGAGGTGATCCTGCCCATCCAGCAAGCCGAATTCGGCATTGCCATCACGGCGGCGGACCAGCCGGACCTGCGCGCCATTGATGAGTTTTATCAGCAAGGCTGCGGGGATTTCTGGGTGGCCAAGGTGGACGGTCAGGTGGTGGGTACCCTTGGTCTGAAGGACATCGGCGAAGGGCGAGCGGCGTTGCGCAAGATGTTCGTGGCGCAAGGGTATCGCGGGGCGGCGTTTGGCACGGCGGCGCGGTTGTTGGCGACGTTGCTGGTGGCGGCGCGTGAGCGCGGGGTGCGGCAGATTCTGCTGGGCACGACTGCGCAGTTTCTGGCGGCGCATCGGTTTTATGAGAAGCATGGTTTTGCCGAAGTGCCGAAGGCGGACTTGCCGGCCTCGTTTCCGTTGATGGCGGTGGATAGCAAGTTTTATGCGCTGGATCTGGGTGCCTGATACTGCCCCCCCATCTACAGCGGGGCACGTTGCAACAAACGTGGGAGCGGGTTCTACCCGCGAAGCGCCGCGCGGGCGGCGCTCGATCTCAAGAGCGCCACTTAACCCAAGACATGCACCTGTGAGCCTTGATGCGCTTGCCTGGCTGACCTATCGATGTTTCTGCGAAGGTTCTGGCTGGAGATTGCATCATGGCTACCAGGTGCTAGCCGATGGTTTTGCGGCGTTCTTGAGATCGCGCGCCGCCCGCGCGGCGCTTCGCGGGTAGAACCCGCTCCCACATTGGTTGCAACGTACCATGGCCTGTGGGATCTGCGTTGTCAGCCTTGTGTGCAGGGCGTTGGATGTGCGTTGAAAAAAATGGTTTTGGCCGCGACGGATTTTCACCGCCGCGCCGTTAAACCTTCAGCAGCGTTCACCCTCGAACGCGCCTGAAGGAGCTGTCATGAGACTTTCCCGACCTCTGGCCACACTGCGCCATGTCCTGATCATCCCATTCGCGCTGGCCTCGCTGATGAGCGCGCCGGCGTTCGCTGAAGCCGAAATCCTGATCCGCCAGGCGCCGCCGCCCATGCGCGCCGAGATGATGCCACGTGAACGTCCCGGCTATGTCTGGGACCAGGGCCACTGGCGCTGGGCCGGCAACCATTACGAGTGGATCCCGGGCCATTGGCAACCGGCCATGCGCGGTGGCCACTGGATTCCTGGCCACTGGGCGCAACGCGGTCCAAACTGGCGGTGGGTGGAAGGCCACTGGGCCCGCTGAGCGCGGCCCGTCTGATGCCTGGCCTGCGGACCGAGACACGCCCTATTGAACGAACCTGACCCGGACATCGAGCTGCTGGCTCGCATCGGCAATAATGAAACGGCGGCCGTCAACGAGATGGTCTCGCGCAAACTGCCCCGGCTGCTGGCCCTGGCCAGCCGCCTGCTGGGCGATGCCGACGAAGCCCGGGACGTGGCCCAGGAGAGCTTTGTGCGCCTGTGGAAACAGGCCGCCCGCTGGCGGCCTGGCCAGGCGCGCTTTGACACTTGGCTGCACCGGGTGGCGCTGAACCTGTGCTACGACCGCCTGCGTCGGCGCAAGGAGCACCCGCTTGACGAGGCGGCGCTGATCCAGGTCGTTGACCCGGCCGGCGCCCCTGAAGATCAGTTGCAGGGCGACGACCAGAGCGAGCGGGTGGCCCAGGCCATGGCCGCCTTGCCGGAACGCCAGCGCGAAGCCATCGTGCTGCAGTATTACCAGGAGTTGTCGAACATCGAGGCAGCGGCGCTGATGGACATCAGCGTCGAGGCGCTGGAAAGCCTGCTCTCGCGAGCCAGGCGCAACCTGCGCAGCTACCTTGCCGAATCACCCGGCGATGCCACCCTAGGGAGGGGAAAACCATGACGCCCGAACGTTTCGATCAGCTGGCCCAAGCCTACGGCGCCGATCTGCGACGCTGGCCGGCTGCCGAGCAGGCCAGCGCCCGCGCCCTGCTCGAGCATGGCGATCCTGATGTCCAGGCGGCCGTGGCGCAGGCGAGCTGGCTGGACGGCCAACTCGACCTCCACCGCGTTCCTGCGGCCGATCCGGCGCTGGCCCGCCGTATCGCCGCCCTGGCCGCGCCAGCACCAACGTTCTGGCAGGGCCACCGAAATTGGTGGTCGCGCCTGGGGCTGGTCGGCGTGGGCCTGGCGGGCATCGCCGCCGGCATGCTGGCGGCGTCCCTGAGCCTGCCGCTGGGCAGCGGCAATGAGGCGCTGCCGAGCATTTTCGACCAAAACGACGCCGACATCGTCTACTCCATCAGCGCCGAGGACAGCGAACAATGAGCCAGCCCCGCATTGCCCTGAAAACCCTGCTGACAGCGTCGCTGGTGCTCAATATCTTCCTCATCGGCGGTGTTGCCGGGGGCTTGTACCAATGGTGGTCGCACCCTGCGCCCAAGGTGGGCGCGGTGGTGCAGCATGGCCTGCGTCAGGTGATGGTGGAACTGCCCGTACAGCGCCGCCATGAACTGCGCCGCCTGCTGCGCGCCACCCGCGATGAAAGCCAGCCATTGATTGTGGCCGGCCGCCAGGCACGCCAGGACGTGATGCAGCACCTGCGCGCCCCCACCCTGGACCGCGACGCGCTGGTGGCCGACCTGGGCCGCGCCCGCGACGCCGACCTTGCCTTGCGCGCCCGGGTGGAAACCAGCCTGGCCGACTTCGCCGCGACCCTGCCGGCCGATGAACGCGAGCAACTGGCCCAGTCCATGTACCTGCGTGGCCAAGGCAAGATGAAACCGCAATGAGCCGCGACGGATTCAGCTGCCGCGCGCGTTAAACCTTGCAAGCCTCGCCACGTGGGCGCGGCTGTTGTTCACGCAAGGAACCGTCCATGTTCAAGACATTCAAGGCCGCCGTTGTCGCCGCACTGGTGGCGACATCCCTGTCGGGCTGCATCATCGAACCCGCCCACCCGCGCCGCCCGCCCCCGCCGGTGGAGGTAGTGCCGGTCCTGCCGGCGCCGGGCTATCACTGGGTGCAAGGCCACTACCGCTGGGGCCCAGGCCGCTGGGTGTGGGTGCCGGGGCATTGGCGCTACTGAAACGCCGTAACCCGTAGCCGCTGCCGCCAGGCTGCGCTGGCACCTGAGTGCGCTGCAGATTTCCAGTGGGCCCAGGGCCTGCGCAGCCTGCGGCAGCGGCTACGGTGCGGTGGTGTAGCCGCTGCCGCCAGGCTGCGCTGGCACCTGAGTGCGCTGCAGTTCTCCAGTGGGCCCAGGGCCTGCGCAGCCTGCGGCAGCGGCTACGGTGCGGTGGTGTAGCCGCTGCCGCCAGGCTGCGCTGGCACCTGCGTGCGCTGCAGATCTCCAGTGGGCCTAGGGCCTGCGCAGCCTGCGGCAGCGGCTACGGTGCGGTGGTGTAGCCGCTGCCGCCAGGCTGCGCTGGCACCTGAGTGCGCTGCAGATCTCCAGTGGGCCTAGGGCCTGCGCAGCCTGCGGCAGCGGCTACGGTGCGGTGGTGTAGCCGCTGCCGCCAGGCTGCGCTGGCACCTGAGTGCGCTGCAGTTCTCCAGTGGGCCTAGGGCCTGCGCAGCCTGCGGCAGCGGCTACGGGAAACCCGCTTGCCTGATTTATCGCCGATGCCATCTAAAGCGATTTGGCACTCAACCGAATCAGCTTCGCCAACGCCAAGCAGCACGGGTCGGTTTGCGCACTAATACAGGCATCGCGCATTGCCAACTTCGACACGCCACCCCATTCAAGGATGAATCCTGCCCGGCGGGCCAACACGTCCAGAAACTCGCGCTGGGTTCGCCCGTTACCCTCACGGAATGGGTGAATGTGGTTTATTTCTCCAAGCACGACGCCGGCTTCACTGGAGAACGCACCGAGATTGCCCTGCAAGTCAGCGAGACAACGGGTTGTGGCCAATCGCTCGGATACTTCCTGAAATGTCAGTTCGATCGCACTATGCGAGAGAAAAATAGTGTCGTTCTTGCCTATGTCGACTTGGCGAAGTTGCCCGGCCCAGGGGTAGATATCCTGGAATATGAAGTGATGGAACGCCTGCAGGTGCTGCAGGGAAAAGTCTCCCTCCAGAGGCGATTCCTGAAGCTGAATAATCCGGGCAGAAGCAAAGTCTGCCTCGGCCTCATTGAGGGCGGCGGTTTCACGGATATCAAGTGAATTGATGAGGACGCCGTTGGAGTAGACGTATGGATCATCCTGAACGCGCTACTCGCCTGAGTAGTAGTGATGTTCGTCGATCATTTAGCGCTATAGCGTGCCTTAGTCGCCGCCACCAACTGCGCGGACGAAATTTTTCCTTCGCGGTACTCGGCCAGCTTGTCAGCAAAAAAAGCGCTTGTACGGGCTCCCTCCAGGATGTTGGTGGCCATTACATGCGCAACGTATGCGCCACGCGTTTCCAGATCACGAGTCGTCACAGGGTTTACCCTTGTTGATTCAATGAACCCTCAAGATAACACTTTCCAGGCGACATCGCCGCAGCCAACCGGTTGCAGGCGATGACCGGAATTGGCCCGTAGTCGCTGTCTTTTTGGGGCATCGCATCAGGCTGAACGGGGTTGGGCGCGGACGTCGCCTTCGGCAACTGCTACAGAAGTGGTGGTGGACGGTTCTTTGAGCAGCAGGAAGTACGCCAGCGCCGAGCAGGTGGCCACCACCGCGCTGATCACGAACGCGGAGGAAAACGAGCCGCTTTGCTGCACGCTGAAACCGGTGAGGATCGGCGCGATGGAGCCGGCCAGGTAACCGCCGAAGTTCTGAATGGAGCCGAACGACGCCACCCGCTGCGACGGCACGATGGTGTTGACGATCATCCACGCCGTGGCGCTGGAGATGTTGATGAAGAACAGTGCCGCACACAGCAACGCCACGCACGCCACCACGTTGCTGACGAAGGCGACGATCAGGGTGAACAATGCCCCGCCCAGCAACCCGGTGATGATCACCAGTTTGCGGCTGGCCAGCACCTTCATCCCGCGCGCCACCAACGCATCGCAGGCCTTGCCCGCTACCACCGTACCGGCGGCGCCAAACAGGTAGGCCAGCGACACCAGCCAGGCGGTGCTGTACAGGTCCAGGCCATGCTGTTTTTCGAAGTAGCCGGGCATCCAGGTCAGGTGCAGCCAGATCATGTAGATCACGCCCATGAAGCCCAGGAAAGCGCCCCAGGTATTGCGGTCCCGCAACAGCGCCGACCACGGCAGGCGCGCTGCCGGCTTGGCCTGCACGGGCTGCGGCTCGGCACGACCGGTCTCGGCCATGTACTGCGCCTTGCTCTTGTAGAAGGCGAACCAGCACGCCGCCAGCACCAGGCCGATGGCGCCGGTGAGCACGAACATTCCGCGCCAGCCCAGGTGCACCATGAACAGCGTCAGCAGGGGCGGCGCCAGGCACGGCCCGATGCAGGTCGCCGACCACACCCAGCCGGTGGCGGTGCCGCGCTCCTGGGTGTCGAACCACTCCGACAGCGCCTTGGCCGCCGACGGGAACACCGGCGCCTCGCCGATACCCAGCAGCACGCGCATGCCCAACAGATGCCCGAACTGGCTGAACAGCCCGAACGCCGCCTGCGCCAGCGACCAGACAATCAACGAGCCGCCCAACGCCAGCTTGCTGCCCAGCCGATCGATCAGCGCGCCCATGGGCAACTGCGAAAAGGCATAGGCCAGGGAAAACGCCGACAGCAAAAAGCCCATCTGCGTGGGGCTGATGCTCAGGTCGTGCTGGATGGAGGTGTTGGCGATGGACAGCGCGCTGCGGTCCAGGTAATTGACCACGCCGATCAGGAACAGAAAAACGATGGTCAGGGTCTTGAAGCTTTTTATTGTTTTCATGACGCGCCTCTGTGAGCGGTTGACGCCTCACGGCTTGAAACGCGGGCGTGGTTGCACTCTAGCCAGCAGGGGCGGGTTTGCCCAATGACAACATTCCATCGGGCGATAACGGCTGGTTATTGGTTTACCGCTGCGGCACCACCATGCGAAAGCGCACATCGATGTCATCCGACACCACATTGTCCGCCCACTCCCCCGCCCCCACCTTGAAGTCGCTGCGCTTGATCACCAGCGCGCCGTCGAAGATGCCGATGCCGCTCTGCGAGGTCAGCAACACCGGCACGGTCACTTCACGGGTCATGCCGCGCAGGGTCAGGTTGCCGGTGATCAGGTAGCGGTTGTCGCCCTGGGCCTCGACGCGGGTGGATTGGAAGGTGGCCGTCGGGTAATCGGCGGTGTTGAACCAGGCGGGTTTGCGCAGCTCGGCCTTGGCGTCTTCGCTGCCGGGGTTGATGCTGTCCAGCTCGATGGTCAGGCTGGCCTGTGCGGCCTCGGGGTGCTCGGTGTCGAAGGCCAGGCTGGCGACGAACCGGGTGAAGGTGCCGTACAGCTTCGAGCCCATCTGGTTGTAGTTGAAGCTCAGGGTGCTGGCGGTGGGGTTGACGTCCGTGTACTCGGCACCGCTCGCCGGCCCGAGGGCCAGGGCGGCGGCCAGGGCGGTGAAGCGTAGGGTGGCGAGGTTCATGGGTTGTTCCGGCGGGGGGTGCGATAAATTCAGTGTAGCTTGGTGCTTTTTTGGGGGTGGCGCGGGATTGCGTCAAGGCCACCGGGTGCATGTCTTGGGGCTTATGTCGTTCATGGGATCGAGCGCCGCCCGCGCGGCGCTTCCCGAGGTTCCCTCGGTCCCACATCTGTTTCGGGCCAGTTATGCCAGTGCCATCATCTGGTCCGCCTTGTTTTTTTACTACAGATCTGCAGTGAACAAACAGAGCGGACGAGGTGATCTCACAGACAAAATTGGCCCGAAACAGATGTGGGACCGAGGGAACCTCGGGAAGCGCCGCGCGGGCGGCGCGCGATTTACGCGGCACTGCAAAACCCAAGACAAGCACCTGCCTTCAAGGCGCAAACCGAGTAAACACATAATCATGGTTCTGCACCTTGGCCTGATGACAGGCAAAACAGGTCTGGTGCTGGGCCTCATCCGCCGGCTGGCCATTGATGAAACGACCAAAGCCCCAGCCACCCGTGGCGGCATAACGCTTGGCGTCCTTGACCATCACCTGCACCGTGGTGGCCGCGCCCGGGATCGACGCCGGGTCGAACTCCGGCGACGGCACGTGCTTCCAGGCCAGCTTCACCAATACGGTGCCGTCAGGGAACGGCACCTGGCCGGACTGGTAGGCCTGGATGGCCTTGTCATTGCCCAGCACCGTGCGCAGTTCATTCAGGGGCGCCGCCTCCACGGCCGGCGCAATCAGCTCCCACTTGCGGTAACCGTCCGGCAGGCTGACGCCGTAGATCGGCGACACTGCGCTGTCAGCCAGTGCTGCGCTACTGGCGGCCAGGGTGCACCAGGTCAACAAGGTCCTCAGTTTCATGGCCGCCTCCTTGTTCACAGGTGGTCTGCGTCGACGATGGCCTGGGCAAACGCCTGCGGTGCTTCCTGCGGCAGGTTGTGACCCACCCCGCCGCTGATCAGGCGGTAGTCGTACTTGCCGGTGTAGCGTTTGGCGTAGGCCTCGGCCGGTGGGTGCGGGGCGCCGTTGGCGTCGCCTTCCAGGGTGATGGTGGGCACGCTGATGGAGGGCGATGCAGCCAGTTTCTGCTCGACAGCGGCGTAGCGCGCCTCGCCCTTGACCAGCCCCAGGCGCCAGCGGTAGTTGAAAATCGACACGGCCACGTGGTCGGGGTTGGCCAGGGCAGCAGCGCTGCGGTCGTAGGTGGCGTCGTCGAAATTCCACTTCGGCGAGGCCAGTTTCCAGATCAGCTTGGCGAAGTCGTGGGTGTTTTTCTCATAGCCCAGGCGGCCGCGCTCGGTGGCGAAGTAGAACTGGTACCACCACTGCAATTCAGCCGCCGGTGGCAGCGGCGCCTTGCCGGCTTCCTGGCCACCGATCAAATAACCGCTGACGGCCACCAGCGCCTTGACCCGCTCTGGCCACAGGGCCGCGACGATGTCGGCGGTGCGCGCACCCCAGTCGTAGCCACCCAAAACGGCCTGCTTCACGTGCAGGGCGTCCATGAAGTCGATCAGGTCCTGGGCCAGCGCGGCCGGCTCGCCGTTGCGCGGGGTCTTGGCCGACAGGAAGTGCGTGTCGCCGTAACCGCGGGCATAAGGGATCAGCACCCGGTAGCCCTGCGCGGCCAGGGCCGGCGCCACGTCGGTGTAGCTGTGGATGTCGTAGGGCCAGCCGTGCAGCAGGATCACCACCGGGCCATCGGCCGGACCCACCTCGGCGTAGGCCACATCCAGCAGGCCGGCCTTCACATGATTCAGCGCACCGAACTCGGTGTGGCTGCCAACGCTGATGGGGCCAATCTGCGGAGCGGCGGCTTCGGCGGCGTTGGCGCCGACCAGGCCGCCCAGTTGCAGCACGGCGGCGGCCACCAGCGATACGGCAAACAGGCGGCGGCGCGGGGCGGTGGTGTGAGTCATGTCCATGATGAAGCTCCTGTGGGGTGGCGTTCTCGATGGGGCTATTTCGCCCTGCGGATGTGTACGCGATGTTTCGCGGGCACCGGGTGAAAGCAGCCTTTCGTATCTGCAACGCATCCAGATACAAACAGATACATTAGCCCCAGCCCTCTTGTTAGACTGCCCTCCACCTCCCTGCCTGGACGCTGCCATGGACTCCCGCGTCGACCATGTACTGATCGTCGATGACGATCGCGAAATCCGCGAACTGGTAGGCAACTACCTGAAAAAGAACGGCCTGCGCACCACCCTGGCCGCCGATGGCCGGCAGATGCGCGCCTTCCTGGAAGCCGGCCAGGTGGACCTGATCGTGCTGGACATCATGCTGCCCGGCGACGATGGCCTGGTGCTGTGCCGCGAGCTGCGCGCCGGCAAGCATCGCTACACGCCGGTGCTGATGCTGACCGCCCGCGACGACGACACCGACCGCATCATCGGCCTGGAAATGGGCGCCGACGATTACCTGGTCAAACCCTTCGTGGCCCGCGAACTGCTGGCCCGCATCAACGCCGTGCTGCGGCGCACGCGCATGCTGCCGCCCAACCTGATGGTCACCGAACAGGTGCGCCGCCTGGCCTTCGGCGCCTGGCGGCTGGACACCACCGCCCGCCACCTGCTGGCCGAGGACGACTCGGTAGTGACCCTGAGCGGCGCCGAATACCGCCTGTTGCGCGTGTTCCTCGACCACCCGCAGCGGGTGCTCAGCCGCGACCAGTTGCTGAACCTGACCCAGGGCCGCGACGCCGACCTGTTCGATCGCTCCATCGACCTGATGATCAGCCGCCTGCGCCAGCGCCTGCTGGACGACGCCCGCGACCCCGCCTACATCAAGACCGTGCGCAACGAAGGCTACGTGTTCAGCTTCCCGGTGCAGGTGCTCGGGGACGCGCCATGAGCCGATGGCTGCGCTGGCCGCGCACCCTCGCCTCGCGCCTGTCATTGATCTTCCTCGCCAGCCTGGTGCTGGCCCAGGGGCTGTCCATCGGGCTGCAGGCCTACGAGCGCTACAGCAGCGCCAAAACCCTGATGCTGGGCAATTTCGAGCGCGACCTGGCCACCTCGGTAGCCATTCTCGAACGCCTGCCCGCCGCCGAGCGCCCCGCCTGGCTCAAGCGCCTGGAGCGGCCCAATTACCGCTACCAACTGGACCAGGGCGCGCCGGGCAAGGACCTGACCGCGGATGAGGAGCCCACCTCGGTGCAGTCCATGCGCATGACCCTGGGCCCTGAGTACCCCCTCACCTTCCGCACCATCCCCGACAGCCGCCCCCACTACCAGGCCCACCTGAGCCTCAAGGATGGCCAGCCGCTGACCATCGACGTACGCCCGCAGGTGAGCCCGGTGTCGCCATGGCTGCCGCTGTCCTTGCTCGGCCAACTGGCCCTGCTGCTGGCCGCCACCTGGCTGGCGGTACGCACCGCCGTGCGCCCGCTGACGCGCCTGGCCCAGGCCGTCGACCACCTGGACCTCAAGCGCCACCCAGTGCACCTGGACGAAACCGGCCCCACCGAAGTGGCCTACGCCGCCATCGCCTTCAACACCCTGCAGCAGCGCATCGCCGCCTACGTGAAAGAGCGCGTGCAACTGCTGGCGGCCATCTCCCACGACCTGCAAACCCCCATCACCCGCATGAAACTGCGCGTGGAATTCATGGACGACAGTCCCGACAAGGACCGTCTGTTCAACGACCTCAGCGAGATCCAGCACCTGGTCAAGGAAGGCGTGGCCTACGCGCGCAGCAGCGAGCCGTCCAGCGAGCCCCGTTGCCGGCTGCAACTGACGCCCTTCCTGCACAGCCTGGTGGGCGACTACCACGACACCGGCAAGGACGTGCAACTGCTCGAAAGCCCCGCCCTGCTGCTGGACACCCGTCCCCAGGCACTGCGGCGCTTGCTGACCAACCTGCTGGACAACGCCCTGAAGTACGCCGGTGCCGCGCAATTGCAGGCCACCGAGTTGCCGGATGGCGGCTGCTGCCTGAGGGTGCTGGATTGTGGTCCGGGGATTCCCGAGGAGGCGCTGCGCGATGTACTCAAGCCGTTTCATCGCCTGGAGAATTCGCGCAACCGCGATACCGGCGGCACCGGGTTGGGGCTGGCGATTGCCTCGCAACTGGCGGTGAGCCTGGGAGGCGGTCTGCGGCTGTACAACCGTGAAGGCGGCGGGTTATGTGCCGAGGTGGTGTTACAGCCTGACCGTGGATGACGGAAACATACGCACACAATTTCGCGACAACGGTGCAATTGCGTTATTGATAATGACTATCATTTGAAATAGCATGCGCGGCTTTCCAGCCTCGTCAAAGAGCCCCTGCCCTGTGAATGCGCGCGCTGACACCCTCAGCCTGTACCTGACCCATCGTCCGGCCCTGATCGACTATGCCGCGCACATCACCGGCTGCCGCGCCCGCGCCGAAGACGTGGTGCAGGACGCGTGGCTGCGCTTTGGCGACCGCCTGGACGACTCGCTGGCCATTCACAACCCGGTGGCCTACCTGTACCGCGTGGTGCGCAACCTGGCCTACGACCTCACCCGCCGCTTGGCCACCGAGCGCCGCCAGCCCGACGGCCACGACACCCTGGACAGCCTGGAAGCCAAGGACGCCGGCCCCGAACGCCAGGTGGCCGGCCAGCATGAGCTGCAAGCCCTGAGCGATGCCTTGGCCGAACTGCCCAAGCGCACGCAACTGGCCTTCGAGATGCACCGCCTGGGCGGCTTCACCCTGCAGCAGATCGCCGAAACCCTGGGGGTATCCACCGCCCTGGTGCACCAGTTGGTGCATGACGCCCTGGCCCATTGCATGGAGCGTCTGGAGCGCTGATGAACACCGCCGACCATAGCCGCAGCGCACGGGATATGCGACCCTTGCCCCTTTTGCCTGCCACGGAAGCCCCCTGCCCCATGACCGACAAGGACCCGGCCAGCCACCTGCGCGATACAGCCCTGGAATGGCTGATGCGCGTACAGCAAGCGCCTGAAGATGCGCCGCTGCGTACCGCCCTGCAACAGTGGCTGGACGCCGACCCGGCCCATGCCACCGCGTACCGCAAGGCCGAGCGCGTGTGGCAACTGACCGGGCAGCTGTTGCCCGCCACCACCGCGCAGTGGCCGCAGCCGAGCGCCGACGTGGTCACCCTCAAGCCACGGCGGCGCTGGCCCCAGGTGCTGGCCGTCGGTATCGCCGCCTGCCTGGTGATCGCCCTGGCACCCCGCCTGTGGCTGAACCTGCAGTCCGACTACCGCACGGGCGTGGCCGAGCAGCAAAGCATTCCACTGGCCGACGGCAGCGTGGTGCGCCTGGACGCGGGCAGCGCCATTGCAGTCAAGCTGGGCGAGCATCGCCGTGACGTGACCCTGCTGCGCGGGCAAGCGTTTTTCGAGGTGGCGCCGGATGCGGCGCGGCCGTTTCATGTGCAGGCGGCGGGCCTTGACGTGCGAGTGACCGGCACGGCGTTCAACGTTGAACTGCAGCCCCAAGGGCAACGGGTGGCGGTGGATCATGGTTCGGTGCAGGTCACCGACAGCCGCCAGCAAGTGCTGAGCCCGGGCCTGACGGCCGGGCAGACCCTCAGCGTGGACGAGCGCAGCCATGCCGCGACCCTGGCCAGTGTGCCGGTGAGCCAGGTAGCGCCGTGGCGCAATGGGCAGCTGATCGTGGACAACCAGCGACTGGGGGATGTGATTCGCACGCTTGCGCGGTATGTGCCGGGGCGGATTGTGCTCAATGATGCCGGGCTGGCCGATCAACGCATTACCGGGCTGTACAACCTGCGTGAGCCTGAATTGGCGTTACAGGCGATGCTGGGGCCCCATGGCGGGCATGTCCGGGCATTTGGCGGCTATCTGTGGATCGTGTCGCGATGAGGCCCAACACAACTACAACGTCGAACCAACAAGGCTGACAACGCTAACCTAACAGGCCATGGCACGTTGCAACAAATGTAGGACCGGCCTGTGGCCGGGAAGCGCCGCGCGAGCGGCGCGCGATCTCATCAACGCCACAACACTCAATACATGCACCTATACCTGTGGGACCGGGCGAAGCTCGGGAAGAGGCCAGCCAGGCACCCCGAGTCGTGCGCTTCCCGAGCTTCGCCCGGTCCCACAGTGTTGAGCCAATCATCGATGTCAGGCTTCAGCTTGTGGGAGATTCCATGGTCGTGGGCAATCTGCACCGGCCTCTCGCGAGCAAGCTGTGCTCCCACAGTGGGTGAGCCAACCATCGATGTCAGGCCTTACATTGTGGGAGCAAAGCTTGCTCGCGAGAGGCCGGAACTGATTGCCCAAAACCAGTATTGGATCGGCGTTGCCAGCCTTGTTTGCCCGCTTCGGATGTATGTGGAATTCGCCCTTCCTGATTTTATTTTCATCTTTTTCTGAAAAATTTCGGCGCTACCGCGTCATTGGCCTCGTACATCAACTGCGATCAATTCGCATTCAAGATTGGCACGGGGAATCACCATGGCACAGCTGCACCACAGGCGCGATCTCAACCGTCTGCGCATCCTCGGACTTTGCGCAGCCTTCAGCGCTTTCCCGTTGAACGCCGCCGAGCTGGACAACCGCCGCGACAGCGAATTGCAAGCCAGCCGTGGCTTCGATATCCCCGCCCAACCCCTGGCTAGCGCACTGATCAGCTTCGGCCAGCAAAGCGGCCTGCAGGTGAGTATCGACTCGCTGCTGCTGGCCGATCACACCTCGCGCGCGGTCAGCGGCAACTTCAGCAACGCCGACGCCCTGGACCGCTTGCTGGCCGGCACCGGCCTGGGCTGGGATTACCTGTACGGCAGCGTGATACTGCGCCGCCTGCAGGCCCAGCAAGGCGTCAACCTGCCGATGGAAATCGGCAACACCGTGGTGCTGGGCAACCCCCAGGGCAACGGCTACCTGGGCGAAACGGTGATCGGCGAGCAGGCCATCCACGCCTTCCCCGGCGCCAATGGCGACATCACCACCCTGCTGCGCATGCACCCCTCGGTGCAGTTCAGCGGCAGCCAGCAAAGCTCCAACACGCCAGGTGAAATCGCCCCGGCCGACATCAGCATCAACGGCGCCAAGTACTACCAGAACAACTTCATGATCGACGGCGTGTCGATCAACAACGACCTGGACCCCGGCGCCCACGACTACGGCGCCGTGCGCCAGTTCGACTCCTCGCCCAGCCGCTCCCACGGTATCGCCCTGGACGCCGACCTGCTCAAGGAAGTGCACGTTTACGACAGCAACGTGCCGGCCGAATACGGCGGTTTCAACGGCGGCGTGGTCGACGCCATCACCCGCCAGCCGACTCAGCAATTGCACGGCAAGATCTCGGCGTCCATGACCCGCTCCGAGTGGACCCGCTACCACCTGACCGACGAGGACCAGGACAACTTCGCCACTGCGTCCAACGAGCAGTACCAACCCGATTTCGACAAGACCACCGTGCGCGGCACCCTGGAAGGCCACCTCACCGATGACTTCGGCGTGCTGCTGAACTTCTCCCAGAAACGCTCCACCATCGGCCTCAACGCCTACACCGACGGCTACCAGAGCACCACCCAAAGCAACCAGAAAGACCAGACCCGGCGCCAGGACAACTACCTGATCAAGACCACCTGGAACATCAACGAACGCCTGACCCTGGACAGCTCGTTTACCTACGCCCCCGAGGACAACACCTACTTCGTGGCCAACCGCAAGGACTCCGGCTGGACCACCCACAATGGCGGCTGGCAGGGCACCTTCAAGGGCGTGTACGACGGCGACGCGGCGACCTGGACCAACAAACTGGCGCTCACCAACCTGACCAGCTCGCGCGAATCCGATGCCAGCGACATCACCTGGTGGTACTGGTCACAAGCCAAGAACTGGGGCAACCCCAGCAGCAATACCGCGCGCAGCATCGAGGGCTCGTTCGGCGACCTCAATCAGCGTCAGCAAAGCCTGAGCTGGTCCACCAAGGCCGACTGGTTCCCACTGCAGGTACTGGGCCTTGAGCACAACTTCACCACTGGCGTGGAGCTGTCCCACACCCATGCCGAATGGGAGCGCCCCGACGAAGTCAACGCCATTACCGGCTTGCGTCGCGACAATGGCACCACCTGTGCCAGCGGCGACACCGGCTGCTCGGTCAGCCCGTTGCTCAACGGCAATACCCGCCAGTTCGCCAGTACCTGGCTGGTGTACGGGGCCGGCAAGATCGAAGTGGACGAAAACAAATACGCCTTCTACCTGCAGGACAAAGTGCAGCTGGACAAGCTGGGCCTGCGCCCGGGCCTGCGCTTTGAAGGCGACGACTACATGGAAAAGAAAACCATCGCCCCACGCTTCTCCGGCGACTACGACCTGTTCGGCGACCGCAGCACCGTGCTGGTGTTCGGCGCCAACCGCTATTACGGCCGCAACCTGTTCAAATACCGCCTGGCCGACGGTCGCAACGCGCTGATCACCAACAACACCCGCACCAGCTACACCGGCGCCTGGACCAGCACCGTGCAGAAGAACACCAACAAGTTCTCCACCCTGGACATCCCCTACGACGACGAGCTGATGCTGGGCCTGGACCAGCGCATGCTGGCCGCCGACTGGCGCCTCAAGTACGTGCGGCGCATGGGCAAGGACAAGGTGGTGCGCGCCACTGCCAAAACCCAGAACCTGCCCACCGACAGCAACTTCTCCACTGTCTGGTACACCTACACCAACGAAGGCTCCAGCGTCAGCGATAACGTGAGCCTGACCATCACCCCGGTGGAGGACTTCAGATTCAAGGGCACCACCACCAGCCTGCAACTGGCCTTCGACTGGTCGCGCACCCAGGACGCCTATGGCGACTACGACTCGGTGGTCAACGCCAGCCAGTACGTGGACGCCGACGTGATCTACGCCGGCACCCGGATGAAATACAGCGAACTGCCCGCTGCGGACTTCAACCGCCCCTGGACCGCGCGCCTGACGGCCGTGACTGAAGTACCGGACTGGCACCTGACCGTCAGCAACTTCCTGCGCTACCGCGGCCCGTACGACCAGATCACCACCACCAGCGACACCGTCGAGATCGACGGCGAAAGCCTGAGCGTGTACGAAAAAAGCCGTGTCGCCGGCGCGCCTACCTGGGACATGCGGGTGAAATGGGAAGTCCCCACCGGCCCGCAGCAAGCGGTGTTCGCCGCCGTGGACGTGACCAACGTGATGGACAAGGTCAACGGCATTGTCAGCAGCTCGGGCAGTAACTCCTATGAGACCGGCCGCCAGTTCTGGCTTGAAGTCGGCTACCGCTTCTAACCGTATCGCCCTACTACACGAGAAAACCTGATGAGATTATGGATGACGGGCCTGCTGGGCCCGGTGCTGCTGTGCGCCTGCACATCGTTGCCCACCGCCGAGAAGCCGGTAGCCTGGGACCCTGCCGTGGTGCAGGGCACCCTGGCCAACGGCCTGCAATATCGCCTGGTGCGCGCCACCGACGACCCCGGTCGCCTGGACCTGCGGCTGACCGTCAAGGCCGGCTCGGTGGATGAAAGCGAACAGCAAATCGGCGTCGCCCACCTGGTGGAGCACCTGGTGTTCTACAGCCACGGCCAGCAACCCGGCACCGTGCGCGAGCGCATGCAGGCGCTGGGCTGGGAACAGGGCAAACACTTCAACGCCCAGACCAACTATGACCGCACCCAGTACCTGCTCAGCCCCAGCCGTGGCGTGGCGCAGCTGGACCAGGGCCTGCAGGCCCTGCGCGATCTGGTGTTCGCCGCCGATTACAGCGCCGCCGACCTTGACCACGAGCGCGCCATTGTCGTCGAGGAATGGCGCGGCGGCCTGGGCGTGGCCCAGCGCATGAACCAGCAGCGCACCGCCTCGCAGCGCGTGGGCTCGCGCTACCCGGCGCACCGCACCATCGGCAACGAAGCGGCGATTCAGCAGGCGCCCTTGGCGCAATTGCAGGCCTTCCAGCAGCGCTGGTACCAGCCGCAGAACATGGTGGTCAACGTAGTCGGCGACATCGACCCGCCCACCGTGCTGGCCCAGTTGCAGCGCAGCCTCGGCGCCCCCGCCGGCACCGCCCTGCCCGCGCGCGACAACCGCGACCTGCCGCTGGACAACCACCTCAAGATTTTCCAACTGCAGGACAGCCAGAGCGGCAGCAGCCAGGTGGCCCTGCTGTTCCGCCTGCATGAAACCGCCAGCCGCCAGCCCGGCAGCGAAGGCCTGCGCCAGCGCCTGATCGACCGCCTGACCCTGGCCGCGCTGGTGGCCCAGTTGCAACGCCAGCCCAAGGCCGAAGGCGTGCGCAGCCTGACCGCGCAGAAAACCATGATCGGCGATTACTCCACTGTGCTCGGCATCGCCGCCGGGGCTGAGCCGGGCCAGCATCGCCAGGCCTGGACGCAATTGCTGGAGGAAATCGAGCGGGCCCGTCGTCATGGCCTGCAGCGGGCGGACATCAACGCCGAGCGCGAGCAAGTGCGCGGCATCGCCCAGCGCATGCTGCAAGCGCCCGACCGCCGCAGCTTCCAGCAATGGGTCAATGACCTCAACGATGTCGCTGCCACCGACAAACACGTGCAAAGCAAGCACGCCATTGCCCGCGCCTACCTGCACGTGCTGGACAGCATCACCCTGGAAGACGTCAATCAGCGCCTGCGCCTGTGGACCGACACGCCGGACCAGGTGATGCAACTCAGCGCCCGTGGCCTCACCGCCGTAGAGATGCCCACCGTCAGCCAGATCGAGCAGCAGCGCGCGCAGTTGCGCCAGCAGCCGATCACCCTGGCACAACCGCAGGCCAGCGCGCCTGTGGTCGCGCCCCTGCCAGCGTTGCCGGCGCCTGCTGCGGCCGGTCACATCACCCTGCGCCAGTCGTTCCCCAAGGAACGCGTAGAGCACTGGGACCTGAGCAACGGCGACCGCCTGGTATGGCTGCGTCGCAAGGGCGCCGACGGCCAATTCCAGCTCAAGGCGCAGTCGTCGGCCGGCTATGGCTTGAAGGACATCGCCCCGTGGCGCGCACAGATGGCCCTGCAATTGGCGCAGCAAAGCGGACCGGAGGGCTGGGATGCTTCGATGCTCAAACGCTGGCGTCAAACCCAGGGTGCGCCGTTGTCCACGGAGCAATTGCCGCAACGCCTGACGATCAGCCTGAACGCCAAACCCGATGCGCTGCCCCAATTGCTGCAAAGCTATCGCCTGAGCCAGTCGGTCAGCGGGATTGACCCCCAGGTTTTCGATGCGGCCAAAACAGACCTGGCCGAGCGCCTGCCAGAGCAACCCAACGACGCCGCTGCCGCACGCCTGAGCGAACTGCGCCACGGGTCTCAACCGACCGTGACGCCCCAAGCGCTGGACGCCTTGCAGGTCGACGACCTGAACGGCGACTGGCATCAACTGTCCCAAGCCCCCGTGACGTACTACCTGATGGCCGATGTGGAACCTGCGGTGCTCGAGCCGCTGGTCAACCGCGAACTGGCGTCGATCCCTCGCGGCACGCCGTTGCCGAGCCAACCCGAGCTGCAACGCCCGGGACAACGCCAGGCCACCCTGGACATCGCCCTGGAACCCCGCGCCCGCGTCACCGCCGAGCGCTACAGCGCCCTGCCCTGGACACCCGCCGACGCCGTCGGTATCGCCCTGCTGCGCGACCTGGCCAACCAGCAACTCAAGGCCGCCCTGCGCACCCGCGCCGCCGGCATCTACCGCCTGGACTTCAAGGCCGACCTGAACCCCGACACCCAGCGCATCGAAAGCCGCCTGAGCTTCACCTGCGACCCGGCGCGGGTGGATGAGCTGTGGCAACTGGCAACCCAGACCCTGGCCCAGCTGCCGCGCAACCTCGACGTGGCGCAACTGCAACGCCTGCGCCAACAGCTGCTGCTCAAGGAACGCCTGCGCCGCGACGACCCCGACACCCAACTGCGCCGCCTGATGCTCAGCGAACAGCGCTGGGGCGACCCACGCTACCTGGGCCAGCAAAGCGACCTCACTGCGCCGCTGGACATCAAGCGCCTGCAGCAACTGGCCCAGCGCCTGGCCGCCGATGACAACAGCGTGCGCCTGCAAGTGCTGCCTGCCCCACAAACGGCGGTGCAGCCATGAGCGTGCTGCGCACCTTCATCCGCCTGGCCAGCCCGTTCTGGCGCAGCCGCCAGCAATGGCTGGCCTGGGTGATGCTGGCCAGCCTGATCGGCATGGGCTTGCTGCTGGTGCAGATCAACGTGTGGATCAACGCCTGGAGCAAGACCTTCTACGACACCCTGGGCCAGTTCGACACCGCCGCGCTGTACGCCCTGATGACCCAGTACATCGGCTACCTGGCCTGCTACGTGGCGGTTACCGTGTACCTGGACTGGCTGCGCAAGGCCCTGGAAATCCGTTGGCGCCGGGCCATGACCGAGCACACCTTGACCGCCTGGTTCCAGCACCAGACCTTCTACCGCCTGGGCCTGGAGCAAGGCCCGGACAACCCCGACCAGCGCATCGCCGAAGACATCGACCTGCTGGTGACGCGCAGCATCATGCTGCTGGTGTCGTTCATCGCCAACCTCGCGCAGGTGGGTGCCTTTGTATTGATCCTGTGGGAGCTGTCCGGCGTACAACAATTTGAAGTCGCCGGCCACGCCTTCACCGTGCACGGCTACCTGGTGTGGATCGCCGTGGCCTACACCGCCATCGGCACCCTGGTGACCCACTTCATCGGCGCCCCGCTCAAGGGGCTGGACTACGACCAGCAACGCCGCGAGGCAGATTTTCGTTCGGCGCTGATGAGCAACCGCGAGCACGCCGAACAGATCGCGCTGTACCACGGCGAAGGCGCCGAACAGCACTACCTGCGCGCCCGCTTCCAGGCGATCGCCGACAACTGGCGGCGGCTGATGGACCGGCAGTGTCGGCTGGGGTTGTTCACCGTCAGCTACGACCGGGTCAGCCTGATTATCCCGGTGTTCGCCGCCCTGCCCGCCTTCCTGGCCAAGACCATCACCCTGGGCGGGTTGATGCAGATTCGTAGCGCGTTCAGCGCGGTGCAAGGCTCGCTCAGCTGGTTTATCAAGATGTACTGGCGGCTGGCGGAGTGGAGCGCCACGGTGGAGCGGCTGGGGCAATTTCAGCAGGCCATGGACAGGCAACGGCCGTTATCCGATTCGACACCTGGGGACACCCTGCGGCTGGAGCAGCTGCGCGTGTTGTACCCCGATGGGCAGCCGATGACGGCGCCGCTCAGCGCGCGTGTCGATGCCGGTGAATGGGTGCGGTTGGCGGGCGCCAGTGGCGTAGGCAAGTCCAGCCTGCTGCGCACCTTGCATGGCTTGTGGCCGCACTTTGAAGGGCGCTGGCAAGTGCCGCCGGGGCGGTCGTTGGTGTTGCCGCAGACGCCGTATTTGCCGGTGTTGCCGTTGCGTGAGTTGCTGGCTTATCCCGATGTTGCGGTGCCGGGGGATGAGGTGCTGCGGCGGGCGCTGGTGGCGGTTGGGTTGCCGGTGTTGGCTGAGGATTTGGGGAGGTGTGTGGCGTGGGCGCGGCAGCTGTCTGGCGGGGAGCAGCAGCGGTTGTCGTTGGCGCGGGCGTTGGTGCATCGGCCGGATACGTTGTATCTGGATGAGGCTACCAGTCACCTCGACGAGGCGTCGGCGGTACGCATGATGGAGGTGCTGCGCGAGGCGCTGCCGTTGTGCCGGGTGGTTGGGATTACGCATCAGGGGTGCTTGGTGGGGATGTTTGATCGCGCCATCAACCTGCATGGCACGCACCACCGGGCCCAAGCCCAACCCGCCTGAAAAGCGCCCCCCGTAGCCGCTGCCGCCAGGCTGCGCTGGCCCTCAACCACACTGGAGATCTCCCGGGTTCACAGCAGCCAGCGCAGCCTGGCGGCAGCGGCTACGGGGTCAGGTCGCCAGCGACTTGCACCCCTGGCCAGAGATCGCTACCCTGCCCCCGTTGCAGCACCTCTGCGACCGGGTTTGGCGACCCGTCTGTTTTTTCAGCGCACCAGCGCAGCACGATCATCGTGGGCCTTCTCTTGCCTGCGGTGTGCGTTATGGCAGCTGTGCGCGGGAGACCTTCGGGTCTGCCGGGATTGAGAAAACACCGGTTCGCCAACCTGCGTACAGCTGCCACCCATCGTTTGGCGACGATGAGGGCAGCTCTGTTTTCTCAATGGAGTTACCTATGTCCTATATACCTTTACCCCACTCCCCCGCCGTATTCCTCGACACCCAAGCCCCCCTCGACACCCTCTACGCCCTGGCCATGCACCGCATCGGCACTGCGCGCGAACTGATGCAAAGCCTGAGCAGCCTGACCCTGAGCAACAGTGATGATCAGGATTTGAAGGCGGTGGTGAATACGGCGAATTTGTTGCTGGAGGAAGGGTGTGCGGTGCTGGAGGTGGTGGAGGCGCGGGGGGCGTTTTTGCGGGGTACCGCGTGATGGCGGCTAGGTGCTAGTCGAGGTTTTTTGATCGTTCTTGAGATCGAGCGCCGCCCGCGCGGCGCTTCCCGGGCAGAGCCCGGTCCTACGTTTGTTTCGGGCCAGTTATGCCTGTGGCATCGCCTGGTCCGCCTTGTTTTTTCACTGCAGATTTGTGGTGGTGCCAACAAGGCGGTCGAGGTGATCTCACAGGCATAACTGGCCCGAAACAAACGTAGGACCGGGCTCTGCCCGGGAAGCGCCGCGCGGGCGGCGCGCGATTTACGCGGCGCTGCAAAACCCAAGACGAACACACCCTCCACGCTGCAAATCTCGTCTACGGGGCAGCCCCCAACAACTGCTCAGCAAACGCCTGCGCCGCCCACCCCGGCACCTCATTACGCCGGGTAATCACCCCGTAATCATCCAGCACCAACGGAAACGGCAAGTTCAGCCGCACCAGCCGCCCCGCCTTGATATCCGGCTCCACCATGGACTCCGCCAACATCGCCAGCATCGGCGCCGTCTGCAGCAGTTGCAGGGTGGTCTGCATGGAGATGGTCTCCACCGTGTTGCCCGGCGACGCCATGCCCGCTTCGGCAAACGCACGTTCAAGGCGCGCGCGCATGGGGGTGCCGGCGGGGTAGACGATCCACGGCCAGTTGCCCAGTTCGGCCAGCGGCAGGTCGCTGGTGTGGGCCAGCGGGTGCTGGCTGCCCGCAACCAGGCACAGCGGCTCGGGGGCCAGGGCGCGGAAGTCGAACAGCTGGCGGTGGCGGTCGAGGGTGAAGCGGGCGATCACCAAGTCCAGTTGTTTGTGTTCCAGCAGGCTGAGCAGGTTGGCGCTGGTGCCTTCCAGTACGTCCAGGGTCAGCAGCGGCCAGCGCTGTTTGATGCCGACGATGGCCTGGGGCAAGGCCTGGGAGGTGGGGGCGAAGATGGTGCCGATTTTCAGCAGGCCGTGGCCGCCTTCGCGCAGGTCGTTGACTTGGCCCACGAAGTGACGGGCGTCGTTGAGGGCGATTTGTGCGTAGCGCGCCACGTGCACGCCCAGGTCGGTGGGCACCAGGCTGCGTGGCAGGCGCTGGAACAGGTCGAAGCCGAGCATTTTCTCGGCCTCGCGCAGCATCTTGCTGACGGCCGGCTGGCTGATGCTCATCTGTTCGGCCGTGGCGTGCATGTTGCGGGTGCGCGCCAGGGTGTCGATCAGCACCAGGTGACGGAAGCGCAGCCAGTTGCACAGTTGGTTGAAAGAGACATCCGCCATGCGATAACCCCCGGTTATTGAACCCTGAGAATATCTCATTGGCGCTTATCGGCAAGCCGTCCTAGTGTTGACCCACAATAACAACAGGATGACCCGCCATGACCGTCACCGGAAAACGCGTTCTCATCACCGCCGCCGCCCAGGGCATCGGCCGCGCCTCGGTACTGGCCTTTCAACAGGCCGGCTTTGAGGTGATTGCCACCGACCTGCACATCGACAGCCTGCGCGATGTGCCTGGCATCCAGGCCCTGGCGCTGGACGTGACCGACCCCGCCGCCATCCAGGCCGTGGCCGAGCAAGTGGGCACCGTCGACACGCTGTTCAACTGCGCCGGCTACGTGCACAGCGGCAGCCTGCTGGAGTGCGACGAGCAGGCCTGGCAATTCTCCTTCGACCTCAACGTCACCGCCATGTACCGCATGATCCGCGCCCTGCTGCCCGGCATGCTGGCGGCAGGCACCGGCAGCATCGTCAACATGGCCTCGGTGGCCTCCAGCGTCAAAGGCGTGCCCAATCGCTTTGCCTACTCGGCCAGCAAGGCGGCGGTGATCGGCCTGACCAAATCGGTGGCCGCCGACTACGTGGCCAAGGGTGTGCGCTGCAATGCCATCTGCCCCGGCACCGTGGATTCGCCGTCACTGCGCCAGCGCATCGCCGAACAGGCCCGCGCCGAGCAGCGCACCGAAGCCGAGGTGTACCAGGCCTTCGTCGCTCGCCAGCCCATGGGCCGCCTGGGTACGCCCGAGGAGATCGCCCAACTGGCGCTGTACCTGGGCTCGGACGCCAGCGCCTATACCACCGGCACCGTGCACGTCATCGATGGCGGCATGAGCAACTAACTTTCCCCTGACAGGAACTGACCATGAAACTGCTGCGCTACGGCCCCAAGGGCCAGGAAAAACCCGGCCTGCTGGACGACCAGGGCCAACTGCGCGACCTCAGCGGCCACGTGCAGGACATCGCCGGCGCCACGCTTGAGGCCGCAGGCCTGGCCAAACTGGCGCAACTGGACGCCCGCAGCCTGCCGGCCGTGCCCGGCAACCCGCGCATTGGCCCCTGCGTTGGCCAGGTGGGCAAGTTCATCTGCATCGGCCTGAACTACGCCGACCACGCCGCCGAATCCGGCATGGCGGTGCCCAGCGAACCGGTGATTTTCAACAAGTGGACCAGCGCCATCTGCGGCCCCAACGACGACGTGCAAATACCCCGCGACTCGAAGAAAACCGACTGGGAAGTGGAACTGGGCGTGGTGATCGGCAAAGCCGGGCGCTACATCAGCGAGGCCAATGCCCTGGAGCATGTGGCCGGCTACTGCGTGATCAATGACGTGTCGGAGCGCGAGTGGCAACTGGAGCGCGGCGGCACCTGGGACAAGGGCAAGGGCTTCGACACCTTCGGGCCGATCGGGCCGTGGCTGGTGACCCGTGACGAGATTGCCGACCCGCATGAACTGGATTTGTGGCTGGAGGTGGATGGGCATCGGTATCAGAACGGCAATACGCGGACCCTGGTGTTTCAGATTCCGGCGTTGATTGCGTATTTGAGCCGGTGCATGTCGTTGCAGCCGGGGGATGTGATTTCGACCGGGACGCCGCCGGGGGTGGGGTTGGGGATCAAGCCTGACCCGGTGTTTTTGCGGCCTGGGCAGGAGATGCGCTTGGGCATCAGCGGGTTGGGGGAACAGCGCCAGCGTACTGTACAGGCTGATTGATTGACCTTTAGGGCCTCATCGCGAGCAAGCTTTGCTCCCACAGGTGTACGACTCTGGGGCTGTGGACACTGTGGGAGCAAAGCTTGCTCGCGATGAGGCCATCAGCACCACCCAAAACTCCAAGAACAATAAGGAAAACACCATGCGAATTCTAATCACCGGTGGCACCGGTTTCATCGGCAAGCAACTGGCCCAGCGCCTGCTGGACATGGGCACCCTCACCCTGCAAGGCCAACCCGCCAAGGCCATCGAACGCATCGTGCTGTTCGACGCCTTTGCAGGCGAAGGCGTGCCCAGCGACCCGCGCCTGGACGTGGTAACCGGCGACATCAGCGACGCCGCCACCCTGGCGCGCATCACCGACGGCGTGGACCTGGTGTGGCACCTGGCAGCGGTGGTCAGCAGCGCCGCCGAGGCCGATTTCGACTTGGGCATGCAGGTCAACCTGCACGGTCTGATGACCCTGCTGGAGACCCTGCGCCAGCAAGGCCGCCAACCGCGCGTGGTCTACGCCAGCGGCTTCGCGGTGTTCGGCGGTGCGCTGCCGGTGGTGGTCAATGATGACACCGCGCTGACCCCGCAATCCTCCTACGGCATGCAGAAAGCCGTGGGCGAACTGCTGGTGGCCGACTATGCGCGCAAGGGCTTTGTCGACGGCCGCGTGCTGCGCCTGCCCACCATCGCCGTGCGCCCCGGCAAGCCGAACAAGGCCGCCTCGACCTTCTTCAGTTCGATCATCCGCGAGCCGCTGGTGGGCCTGCCCGCCGTGTGCCCGGTGCGCCCCGACACCCAGGTGTACCTGTCCTCGCCGCGCCGCGCGGTAGAAGCCATGCTGCTGGGCATGACCCTGGCGCCCGAGACCCTGGGCAGCCGCCGGGTGATCCCCCTGCCCGGCCTGACCACTACCGTGGCCGACATGGTCGCCGCCCTTGAGCGTGTGGCCGGGCCAGAGGCGGTGAAGCTGATCCGCTGGGAGCCGGACGCCACCATCCAGCGCATCGTCGAAAGCTGGCCCAGCCAGGTGCAGGCGCCTTACGCCAGCGGCCTGGGGTTCAGCGCCGACGCCGATTTCGACAGCATCGTCCAGGCGCACATCGAGGACACCGCGCCACGCTGAGCCGCACCGCTTGCACCAGCCCCCACAACAATAACAAGGCGAGGCCACGCGACATGCACACACCCGATTCTGCGATGTCGGACATCGAAAAACAGACCATCAGCCGCGTGACCAAACGCCTGGTGCCCTTCCTGATCCTGCTGTTCGTGGTCGCCTTCCTGGACCGCACCAACGTCGGTTTCGCCGCGTTGCGCATGAACGAGGACATCGGCATCAACCAGACCATCTATGGCCTGGGCGCGGGGATTTTCTTCCTCGGCTATTTCATCTTCGAGGTGCCCAGCAACATCATGCTGCACCGCTTCGGCGCCCGGGTGTGGATAGCGCGCATCATGGTGACCTGGGGCATCATCGCCAGCGCCATGGGCCTGCTGCAGACCGCCGGGCACTTCATCACCCTGCGGGTGCTGCTGGGCATTGCCGAGGCCGGGTTTTTCCCGGGGGTGATCTACCTGCTGTCGCTGTGGTTTCCCGCCCGCTATCGGGCGCGGATGATCGCCACCTTCTACCTGGGCGTGCCCATTGCCCAGGTGATCGGCGCGCCGCTGTCGGTGGGGCTGATGCAATTGGGTGACACCCTGGGTGTGGTGGGCTGGCGGCTGATGTACATGGCCGAAGGCATCCCGGCGATTGTGCTGGGCGTGGTCTGCTATTTCTACCTTACCGACCGCCCCGCCGATGCCCACTGGCTGACGCCGCAGCAGCGCACCTGGTTGATGGACACCCTGGCGCGCGAGGAACGCGACAAGCCGCTGGCGGTAGGCGCGGCGCTGAGCAAGGGCCAGATGATTCGCCAGGTGCTGTGCAACCGCCAGGTGTGGCTGCTGGCGCTGGTGTATTTCGGCATCACCTCCGGCTCCAACGCCATGAACTTCTTTTTGCCCAGCGTGCTGCAGTCGTTCCGCGCCTCGTTCGGGCTGGAGCTGGGGCTGATGCAGAACGGCCTGATCACCGCCATCCCCTATGCCCTGGCGGCGGTGGCGATGATTGTCTGGAGCCGCCGCTCCGACCGCCTGCAGGAGCGTCACTGGCACGCTGGCGGCGCGGCCCTGCTGGCGTCGGTGTCCATCGCACTGGCGCTGTTGATCAACCAGCCGTGGATCATCGTCATCGGCTTTGTGCTGCTGGCCATCGGCGTGTACAGCGCCATCAACGTGTTCTGGGCCGTGCCGGGCCAGGTGCTGACCGGGGTGGGTGCCGCTGCTGGCATCGGCCTGATCAATTCCATCGGCAACCTCAGCGGATTCACCGGGCCGTACATCACCGGCCTGCTCTACACCACCACCGGCAGCTACACGCCGGGCTTTTTGGTGATCGCCGCCCTGGTGGGCGCGGCCGGCATCGGCATGATGCTGATGCCCCGCCGCGCAACACCTGCGGCCCACACCACCCTGATGGGAGACAAGGCATGAGCCACCCTACCCTCGCGTTCCTGGGCACCGGCATCATGGGCGCGCCCATGGTGCGCTGCCTGCGCCGCGCAGGCTTGCCCGTACGCGCCTGGAACCGCTCGCCGGCCAAGGCCGCCGTGCTGGCCGACGACGGCGTACAAGTGATGGACAGCGCCCGCGCTGCCGCCACCGACGCCGATGTGCTGATCTGCATGCTCAGTGACGGGCCTACCTGCACCGAGGTGCTGTTTGGCGACAACGGCGCAGCCTGGGCATTGCGCCCCGGCGCGCTGGTGATCGTCATGAGTTCGATCCCGGTGGACGTCGCCACCGACCACGCCCGGCGCTGCGCCGAGCGTGGCCTGGGCTACCTGGATGCGCCGGTGTCGGGCGGTGAGCGCGGTGCCCGCGAGGGCAGCCTGGCGATCATGGTCGGCGGCACGCCCGACGCTTTCGAGCAGGGCCGTACCGTGCTGGCGGCCATGGGCCGGCCCGTGCTGGTGGGCCCGGCCGGCAGTGGCCAGCTGGCCAAGCTGGTCAATCAGCTGATCGTGGCCAGCACCATCGCCACCGTCGCCGAGGGCCTGCTGCTGGCCGAACGCGGCGGCGCCGACCCGGCCAAGGTGCATGAAGCGCTGATGGGCGGCTTTGTCGATTCGCCCATCTGGCGCCAGCACGGCCAGCGCATGATCGACGATCAATTCGCCCCCGGCGGCCCGGCCAAATGGCAACTCAAGGACACCCGCACCGCCCTCGCCCACGCGCAAAGCCTGGGCCTGAGCCTGCCGGTCGGCACCCTGGTGGACGGTCTGTTCAGCGCCCTGGTGGACGCCGGTGACGGTGACCTGGACCACGCCGCCCTGATCCGCCAGTTGCGCCGCCACAACCACTTGCCCGAATGACGCCCCGGAGCCTGCCATGAGCCAAACCCCACCCCGTCGCCTGCGCAGCCAGCTGTGGTTCGACGACCCGGCCCACGCCGACCTGACCGCGCTGTACACCGAACGCTACATGAACCAGGGCCTGACCCGTGCCGAGCTGCAATCGGGCCGGCCGATCATTGGCATCGCCCAGACCGGCAGCGACCTGACGCCCTGCAACCGCCACCACATCGAGCTGGCCAAGCGGGTCAAGGACGGCATTCGCGATGCCGGCGGCATCCCCATGGAATTCCCCGTGCACCCCATCGCCGAACAGTCGCGGCGGCCCACGGCGGCGCTGGACCGCAACCTGGCCTACCTGGGCCTGGTGGAGGTGCTGCACGGCTACCCGCTGGACGGCGTGGTGCTGACCACCGGCTGCGACAAGACTACCCCGGCGTGCCTGATGGCGGCGGCCACCACCGACCTGCCGTCGATTGTGCTGTCGGGCGGGCCGATGCTGGACGGCTGGCACAAGGGCAAGCTGATCGGCTCGGGCACGGTGCTGTGGCATGCGCGCAACCTGCTGGCCGCCGGGGACATCGACTACGACGGCTTCATGGAAATGACCACGGCCGCCTCGCCTTCCATCGGCCACTGCAACACCATGGGCACGGCGCTGTCGATGAACGCCCTGGCCGAAGCGCTGGGCATGTCGCTGCCCGGTTGCGCGAGCATCCCGGCGCCGTACCGCGAGCGCGGGCAGATGGCCTACGCCACGGGCCTGCGCATCGTCGACCTGGTGCGCGACGACGTGCGCCCCTCGCAGATCATGACCCACGCCGCCTTCGAGAACGCCATCGCCGTGGCCTCGGCTTTGGGCGCGTCCACCAACTGCCCACCACACCTGATCGCCATCGCCCGCCACAGCGGCATCGACTTGAGCCTGGATGACTGGCAGCGCGTGGGCGAAGACGTGCCGCTGCTGGTCAATTGCATGCCGGCCGGCGAGTTTCTGGGCGAAGGCTTCCACCGCGCCGGCGGCGTGCCGGCAGTGATGCATGAGCTGGACAAGGTCGGCCGTCTGCACCGTGACTGCCGCAGTGTCAGCGGGCGCAGCATGGGCGAGATCGTCGCCGCCGCCGAGACCGTCGACCGCAAAGTGATCCGCACCTGCGAAGAACCGCTCAAGCACCGCGCCGGTTTTATCGTGCTCAGCGGCAATTTCTTCGACAGCGCGATCATGAAGATGTCGGTGGTGGGCGAGGCGTTTCGCAGCACTTACTTGAGCGACCCGCTGCAGCCCAATTGCTTCGAAGCCCGGGCCATCGTGTTCGACGGGCCCGAGGACTATCAGGCGCGCATCAACGACCCCAGCCTGGACATTGATGAGCGCTGCATCCTGGTGATTCGTGGCTGTGGCACCGTGGGCTATCCCGGCAGCGCCGAGGTGGTGAACATGGCCCCGCCCGCCGAGTTGATCAAGCGCGGTATCGACTCGCTGCCGTGCCTGGGTGATGGCCGCCAAAGCGGTACATCGGCCAGCCCGTCGATCCTCAATATGTCGCCGGAGGCGGCGGTGGGCGGTGGCCTGGCGTTGCTGCGCACGGGTGACCGGCTGCGCGTGGATTTGAATGCGCGCAGCGTCAATCTGCTGGTGGATGAGGCGACGCTGGACGCACGCCGCCAGGAGGCACCGCTGAGCATTCCACCGTCGCAGACCCCGTGGCAGGAGCTGTATCGCCAGCTGGTGGGGCAACTGTCCACCGGCGGTTGCCTGGAGCCGGCCACCCTGTACTGGCGGGTGATTCCGGAAAACGGCGCGCCGCGTCATTCCCATTGAGCGCAAGGACTAGCCATGCACCTGACCATCGAAAATTCCCTGCCCCACGATTGGCCGCGCGCCACCCTGATCGGCCGCGTCTGGCGCCCCGGCGCCATTGCCGGGCCGGCCGTGGTGGTGATCCGCGACGGCCGTGTGCTGGACTGCACGGCGCAGTTCGCCACGGTCAGCGAACTGCTCAACCGCCCCGAGCCCCTGGCGGCGGTGCGCGACGCCACCGGCACTGACCTGGGCAGTGTCGAAGCGCTGCTGGCCAACAGCGGTGGCGAGCGTGACGACAGCCGCCCTTCCCTGCTGGCGCCCATCGACCTGCAAGTGATCAAGGCGGCGGGGGTGACCTTTGCCGCCAGCATGATCGAGCGCGTCATCGAGGAAAAAGCCGCAGGCGATGCCAGCCAGGCCGAGCGCATTCGGGCGCTGGTGCAGGAAGTGATCGGCGACAACCTGCGCGACTTGGTGCCCGGCTCGCCCCAGGCCATGCGCCTGAAACAGGTGCTGATCGAGCAGCGCATGTGGTCGCAGTACCTGGAGGTGGGCATCGGCCCTGACGCCGAGATTTTCACCAAGGCGCCGGTGCTGGCGGCGGTGGGCAGTGGCAGCGCGGTGGGTGTGCACCCTGGTTCGCACTGGAACAACCCTGAGCCGGAGGTGGTGCTGGCGGTGGACAGCCGTGGGCGCATTCATGGCGCCACCTTGGGCAACGACGTCAACCTGCGCGACTTTGAAGGGCGCAGTGCGTTGCTGCTGAGCAAGGCCAAGGACAACAACGCGTCGTGTGCGCTGGGGCCGTTTATTCGGTTGTTTGATGAGCATTTCGGGCTGGATCAGGTGCGTGAGTGCGAGGTGGCGTTGCGGGTGCAGGGTGAGGATGGGTATGTGCTGCAGGGTCATAGTTCGATGGCGCAGATCAGCCGTGACCCTGAGGACCTTGCCGGACAAGCGTTGAACCACAACCACCAATACCCCGACGGCTTCGTGCTGTTCCTGGGCACTTTGTTCGCCCCTACCGATGACCGGGACCAGCCGGGTCAGGGCTTCACCCACAAGGAGGGTGACCTGGTGAGCATCCACAGCCCTGGCCTGGGCGGGTTGCACAACCGCGTCACCGGCAGCCACCAGGCACCGCCGTGGACTTTTGGGGTGGCGGCGCTGATGCGCAACCTGGCGCGGCGGGGGTATTTGTAGGCGATGCGGTGAGGCTGCTGGCCTCATCGCGAGCAAGCTTTGCTCCCACAGTGTTGAGCCGAGCATCTGTGTGGGGCTTTACATTGTTGGGTACATGCAGGCGATGCGGCGAGGCTGCGGGCCTCATCGCGAGCAAGCTTTGCTCCCACAGTGTTGAGCCGAGCATCTGTGTGGGGCTTTACATTGTTGGGTACATGCAGGCTGTGCGGTGAGGCTGCTGGCCTCATCGCGAGCAAGCTTTGCTCCCACAGTGTGAAGCCCTACACAGGTGTTCGGCGCAACACTGTGGGAGCAAAGCTTGCTCGCGATGGCATCGATACGGTGTCCCTGTTAAACATGCAGCCCCCGCATCACCACTCAAGCTACAGGGAGGCGCAGGTTCATGCGCAAACCGGGATTGAGGTTCTGCGCCCACAACTCGCCACCCTGCAATTGCACACGACACCGGGCAATGGTCAGCCCCAGGCCAAATCCATCGCCTCCCGGCCGGCTGGCGCTGAGGCGGGTGAAGGGTTCGAAGATGCCTTCCAGCGCCCCTTCCGCCACTCCCGGGCCCTGGTCGTCAATCCACAGATGCCAATGATCCGCTTCACGCCGCCCCCCCAACCGCACTTGGCCATCCACCGGTGAATGGCGAATGGCATTGCGCAGAATATTCTCCATCGCCTGCGCCAGCCCGTTGAGATGACAATGCACCCAGCATGGGCCATTCAACGTGTTCGGCATGCGCTCAGGCAACCACCCCGACTCGAAACAGGCATCCTCGCGCAGCATCTCCCACACGGTGCCCACGTCCACGGTATCCAGCGCCAATTGCGGCCGCTCGGTGTCCAGCCACACCAGCTCAAGGGTGTCGTCCACCAGCTGACGCATGCACTGCACCTCACGGTCCAGGCGCTGGCGCAGGGCCGGTGCGTCGGCATCGCTTTCCAGGGCCACCTGCAGGCGGCTCAGGGGCGTGCGCAATTCGTGGGACATGTCGCGCAGCAGGCGACGCTGCAAGGCCACGGTGTTCTGCAGGCGGTCAGCCATGTGATGAAAGGCGCGGCCCAGGTCGCCCAGCTCATCGCCGCGACGGGTGATGGCTGGGTCCAGGCGCGCGCCCAGTTTGCCCACGTGCAGGGCATTGGCGTAGGCATGCAGGTGCGCCAGCGGGCCGATCAGCAAGCGGTAGAGCAAGGCCCCCAGCAGCAACGCCAGCGCCGCGGGCACCAGCCAGTGGGCCACCATCTGCCAACCCAGCGAGGCGGTAGGCATGAAGCGCTCGGGCAGGCGCATCACCAGCTGGCCGCTGCCGGGGTCACGGGGGAAAGCGATCTTGATGATCGGCCGGTCATGGGCACGGTCGCTCATGGCCCAGTCCAGCTCGCGGGCAAAGCCCAGGCGGTGGCGCTCCACCGGCACCAGGCGGCGCTGGCCCAGGGGCTGTTGGTCCGGCCCCAATACCACCGCCCAACCCGGTTCGCGGGCATTGAACTGCAACAGCCAGCGATCGATATCGGCCGGCCCGCCGCCGCGCACCACCGATTCGGCTTCCGCGGCATAGCCCAGCAACGTGTGCTGCGCTGCCGGTGACAGGCGATAGCCTTCGCGCTCGAAATGCATGCCCCAGGTGCGGCTGACGAAGATGATCAGCAGGATCAGCACCAGCAACAGCGCGCTGAGGGTCCAGAACAGCGAGTTGCGCCTGGGTACCCTCATGCCTGCAGCCTCAGCACGTAACCCTTGCCCCACACGGTCTCCACCCGCCCTTCAAAGCCGACGGCCGCCAGTTTGCGCCGCACGTGGCTGACGTGCAGGTCCAGCACCCGATCCTGCTGTGAGTAGGGTCGGTGCAGCACGCGCTGGTACAGGAAGGTCTTGCTCAGCACCTCTTCAGGGTGCGACAGCAGGGTCTCCACCAGGCGGAATTCCACCGGTGTCAGGCCGGCACGCACCTCGCCCTGCTGCATATCCAGCACGCCGTCCGCGCATGGGCGCAATTGTCCGCTGCTGACGCATTCGGGCGCCGAACGCTCGTAAGCCACGCGGCGCAGCACCGCGTCGATGCGCACGTCCATCTCGACCATGCTGAACGGCTTGGGCAGGTAGTCGTCGGCGCCCTGGCTGAAGCCGACGATGCGGTCCTGCTCGGCGCCCAGGGCCGACATCAGAATCACCGGCACGCGGTTCTGCTGGCGCAATTGGCCCAACAGGCTCAGGCCATCGCGGCCGGGCATCATGATGTCCATCAGGATCAGGTCGAAGCCGCGCCAGTCCTCAAGGTCGGCGCCATAGCCCACGCTGTGGCACACCGTGACGTCGAAGCCGCGTTTGCGCAGGTGCTGATCCAGGTGGGCGGCCAGCAGCAGGTCGTCTTCCACGGCGAGGATTTTCGGCGCGGGGGTGGGCACGGGGGAACAATGGATCACGGGCGGGTTCTCAACGGACTGCGGGTACTCGGATGCAAATTATAATCGTTACCAACTGTAACCGAACCACCTTTACGAAATTTACAAATACACGGTTTAGGTAAATTTTGTAAATGCGATTTATTTTCAATTACAACTCCCTATCATCGCCCCCCGTCTGGACGACTGCCTGAAGCCGCAACACGGAATGCTGCGGCGCAGGCCTTAATCACTCAAGGGGAGTATCGTCGTGCGTTTCCATGCCTCACTCAGCCGTATCACACTGGCCATCCTGGCCGCGTCCGCCTCACCTGCCCTGCTGGCCGACCAGACTGCACCGGTGGATGACACCGCCATCACGCTGGACAACACCCTGGTGACCGCCGAGAAGGAGCTGAAACAAGCCCCGGGCGTTTCCGTGATCACTGCCGACGATATCCAGAAAGCCCCGCCGGTCAACGACCTGTCCGACATCATCCGCAAGATGCCCGGCGTCAACCTGACCGGCAACAGCGCCAGCGGCGTGCGTGGCAACAACCGCCAGATCGACATCCGCGGCATGGGCCCGGAAAACACCCTGATCCTGATCGACGGCCTGCCGGTTGAGTCGCGCAACTCGGTGCGCTACGGCCGCACCGGCGACCGCGACACCCGTGGCGACACCAACTGGGTGCCAGCCGATGAAGTGCAGCGCATCGAAGTGCTGCGTGGCCCCGCCGCCGCCCGTTACGGTAACGGCGCGGCGGGCGGCGTGGTGAACATCATCACCAAGCAACCCACCCAGGAAACCCACGGCAACTTCAGCGTGTACACCGACATGCCCAAGGACAAGGACGAAGGCGCCACCAAGCGCGCCACCTTCGGCCTCAGCGGCCCGCTGACCGAGAACCTGACCTATCGCGTGTACGGCAACCTGAGCAAGACCGACCGCGACAGCAGCGACATCAACGTGGGCCACGAAGCCGAAGGCGAGTCCGCCGCCTCGGGCGCCGAGGGCGTGCGCAACAGGGACGTCAACGGCCGCCTGACCTGGAAGCTGGACGACCGCCAGAGCATCGACTTCGACGCCGGCTTCAGCCGCCAAGGCAACATCTACGCCGGTGACAACCAGTACAACCAGAGCCTGACCAGCAAGAAAGCCGCCAGCGCCGCGCCGTGGGTGGGCCGCGAAACCAACGTGATGTACCGCGAAAACTTCGCCATCACCCACAACGGCGACTGGGACTTCGGCACCAGCAAGTTCTTCATGCAGTACGAACACACCCGCAACCGCCGCCTGGATGAAGGCCTGACCGGTGGCGTGGAAGGCACCATCGACTCCACCGATTTCTCCACCAGCGACCTGAAAAACTACCTGGCCCACGGCGAGTTCAATATCCCGCTCAGCAGCCGCCTGCCCCAGGTGCTGACCGTGGGTGGCGAGTTCAACCGCCAGGAGCTGGATGACCCGGCGTCCACCAGCCAGGCACTGTCGTCGGGCAGCTACTACAGCGGCACCACCAGTGCCGACAGCATCACCGGCCTGGCCTCGGGCACGCGCAGCAGCAAGGCCAGCGCCAACATCGGCTCGCTGTTCGCCGAGGACAACATCGAGCCGTGGGAAGGCGCCACCCTGACACCGGGCGTGCGCATGGACGACCACACCGACTTCGGCGTGAACTGGTCACCCAGCCTGAACATGTCGCAAAAGCTCAACCAGGACTTCACCCTGAAAGCCGGTATCGCCCGCGCTTTCAAGGCCCCCAACCTGTACCAGCTGGACCCCAACTACCTGTTGTTGAGCTCGGGCAACGGCTGCCCCATCGGCAGCACCGGCAGCTGCTATATCCAGGGCAACGACAACCTCAAGGCCGAGACCAGCGTCAACAAGGAGATTGGTCTGGAGTTCAAGCGTGACGGCTGGGTGGCAGGCCTGACCTTCTTCCGCAACGACTACCACAACAAGGTGGTGGCCGGCACCGACGTGCTGGGCTACTCCTCGGGCGGCAACATGATTCTCAAGTGGGAGAACGCCAAGAAGGCCGTGACCCAGGGCTTCGAGGCCAACCTGACCGTGCCGCTGGCCGACAACCTGACCTGGACCACCAACGGTACCTACATGCAGGAAAACAAGGACCTGGACACCGGCAACGTGCTGTCGATGATCCCCAAGTACACCGTCAACTCGATGCTGGACTGGCAGGTGACCGACAAGTTTTCCACGCAGTTGAGCGTGACCAGCTTCGGCCGCCAGAAGCCGCCGACCACCGCCACCACCAAGGTTGACGCCGCTGGCGTGAACACCGACGAGGTGGGCGCCTACAGCCTGGTGAACATCAACGTCGGCTATCAAGTGACCAAGAACGTGCGCCTGGGCGCTGGCGTGAACAATATCTTCGACAAGAAGCTGTACCGCGAAGGCAACTCCAACAGCGCCGGTGCAGCCACCTATAACCAGCATGGCCAGGCGGTGTACGCCAGCGTGAGCACCTCGTTCTGATTCTGTACAAATGTAGCAAATTGTAAAAAATAGAATGAGAATCATTGCTTATTGATATGATCGCTGCCCCGTGGACCGCCACGGGGCATGCCCACTTTCAACATGGAGTCTTCGATGAAACATCGCAATCGCGCGCTGTCCCCTGCCAGCCAACTGTGCAAGCTGGCCTCGCTGATCGGTCTGATGAGCCTGGGCATGCAGGCCGCCATGGCCCAATCGGCCTTCGACACGCCCGACCCGGACTACCAGGGCCAGATCATGGCCATGCCCGCCAACGGCGGCGCCATCACCGCTGGCAGCGACGTGCAACTGATGGGCCGTGGCTTCAAGCCAGGCCAGCACATCACCCTGATCCGCGGCACCACCGTGCTCAACGCCGAAGCCTACGTGGCTGATGCCCAGGGTGGCTTCAAGGGCGCGCTGAAAGTGCCGGCCGACGCCGCCGTGGGCCAGCAGCCGATCGTGGTCAACGTCAGCAACCCGTCGGCCGCCGCCGTGCTGCCGCTGAAGGTGTCGCCGGTGGTGCCGCTGTCGGGCACCGAGCGCTTCAAGCAGACCAGCGCCAAACTGGTGCCGGGCCTGTACCAATCCGCCGTCAGCGCCAAGTCGGGCGCGGTGTTCGTCACCGCTTCCGTGGGCCGCCCACCGGTGAAGGAATCGCAGCTGCTCAAGCTCAACCCCAAGACCCTGGCCGTTGAAGCCCGCGTCACCCCGGCCGCAGCACCTGGCCGCGAGCCCGGCAACGTGTACGCCGTGTACGGCGTGGGCGTGGACGACCGCAATGGCAACGTGTGGGTCACCAACACCCGTCAGAACAGCGTGGCCATCTACCGCCAGTCCGACCTGACCCTGGTCAAGCAGTTCGCCCCCGACACCGTGGCGCACGCCCGTGACGTGGTCATCGACGGCGGCCTGGACAAAGCCTTCGCCGGCGCCACCGGCAGCCCGAACATCGTCATGTTCGACGCCGGCAAGCAGACCGTCGAGCACACCATCGAGATCAAGTCCAGCCAACGCGGCGAGCGTGGCGCGGCCTTCTCGGTGGCCAGCCTGCACCTGGATGCCCAGAACCACAAACTGTACACCGTGAGCCTGAGCACCAACGAAGCGGCGGTGATCGACGCCAAGACCGGTGAGGTGGAAAAAGTGTTCCCCCTCGAAGGCGTGAAAACCGCCATGGGCGTGGCGTACGACGCCAAGACCAACCGCCTGTTCGTGGCCGCGCAAAACAGCGACAACCTGGCCATCGTCGACGTCGCCAGCGGCAAGACCCTGCACCTGGTACCGACTGGCGCCGGCCCGCTGAACGTCACCTTCGACCCGGTCAAGCGCCTGGCTTACGTCAGCAACCGGGGTGCCGGTACCGTGACCGTGGTGGACGCCGACGGCAAGCTGGTGGCCAACCTGGACGACGGCACCTTCCCCAACCACGTGGCCACTGATGCGCAGGGCAATGTGTTTGCGGTGAACAAGTCCAAGGGGCCGGATGATCAGGATGGTGATCGGATTACGCGAATTACGCAGATCCGCTGAGCCTTGAGGTAAGCCACTGTGGGGCCGGGGGGTGGCCATCCGGGCCCACAACAGCGTCCAGCTTGGATGTCGAACACAAGGCTGGCAACGCCGATCCATCAGGCCATGGCACGTTGCAATAAAATGTGGGAGCGGGTTCTACCCGCGAAGCGCCGCGCGGGCGGCGCTCGATCTCAAGAACACCACACAACCTAAGACATGCACCTCGAACGCACACAGCATCCTCGTCCTGTGGGACCGGGCGAAGCTCGGGAAGCGGACGGCTCGGAATTTAGGCCGTCCGCTTCCCGAGCTTCGCCCGGTCCCACAGGTTTAGGGCGCATGTCTTGGGGTTGGTGGCGTGCTTGCGATCGAGCGCCGCCCGCGCGGCGCTTCGCGGGTAGAACCCGCTCCCACATTTGTTGCAACGTGCCATGGCCTGATGGATCGGCGTTGCCAGCCTTGTGTGTTCGACATCCGATCTGGATGAGGGCCTTTAGGGGGCGGTGTCGGGCTGGCGGTTCGCGGCATTGGCCAACCACCGGCCCGCCAGCCACACCAACACCGCACCTGCAGCGCTGATCGGCCAATGGGCCCACGGCACATTCGCCAGCAGCGCATACGCATTCAGGCTGTCGCTGACCATCCCCCCGGCAATCCAGCCAATCAACGCCCCACCCACTTGCACGATCCACGGCCACCGCGCCATCGCCGCCAGCACGAACCGGCTGCCCATGACGATGATCGGAATGCTGATCACCACCCCCGCCGCCACCAGGTACAGATTGCCCCTGCCCGCCCCGGCCACGGCCAGCACGTTGTCCAGGGACATCGCCACGTCGGCGACGATGATGGTCTTGATCGCGCCCCATAGTCGGGTGCCGCCATCAATCTCGTCAGCGTCGTCTTCGCGATTCGCCGCCAGCTTGATGCCGATCCACAGCAACAGCGCCGCGCCCAGCAGTTTCAGCCAGGGCACGGCCAGCAGTTGCAAGGCGAAGAACAGCATCACCACCCGCACCAGGATGGCCCCGAGCATGCCGCCATAAATGGCTTTGCTCTGCAGCCCTTTAGGCAGGCGTCGGCAGGCCATGGCGATGACCACGGCGTTGTCGCCGCCCAGCAACAGGTCGATGGCGATGATCTGCGCCAGGGCGCTCCACACAAAAGGGTCGGTGATCCAGGTCACAAGCACACCTCAACGAACGAACAGGGGGAAGATGCCGGTCAGCAGCGACACCACCAACAGGATCACGCAGTTCATCAGCGACCAGCGCAGGGTGAAGCGCTGGTTCTCGGCGTAGTCGAGTTTGAGCATGCTGACCACCAGGTACGTCGACGCCACCAGGGGGCTGAGGATGTGCACCGGCTGGCCGACCAGCGAGGCGCGGGCCATTTCGATGGCTGTGATGCCGTGGGCCTGGGCGGTCTGCGCCAGGATGGGCATGATGCCGAAATAGAACACGTCGTTGGACACCAGCCAGGTCACCGGGATGCTGATCAGCGCGGTGATCGCCGCCATGTAGGGGCCGAAGGCATCGGGAATGACTTTCAGCAGCCCCTGGGCCACGGCGTCGGCCATGCCGGTGCCGGTGAGCACGCCGGTGAACACGCCCGCGGCGAAGATCAGGCTGGACACCGCCAGGATCGGCGGCGCATGCAGTTCCAGTTGCGCCTGCTGCTCCTTGAGCGAGGGGAAGTTGACCACCAGCGCCAGGCAGGCGGCGATCATGAACAGGTAGCTCAGGGGCAGTACTTCCAGGCACAGCGCCACGATCAACGCGATGGTCAGCGCCCAATTGAAAATGAAACGCCAGCCGCTGTCACCGCGATGTTCCTGGTGATCGGCGAAGTGGCCGTTGAGGTCGATGGCGCCGCCCAGGCGTGCGCGCTCGCGGCGGCCAAATACCCAGGCCAGCACTAAGGTCCACACCATGCACGCCACCAACGCCGGCAGCATGGGCACGAACATCTCCCCCACGTCCACGTGCAGCGCCGTGGCCGCCCGCGCAGTGGGCCCGCCCCAGGGCACCATGTTGCCCAGGCCCGCCACCTGCAACAGCAGGCAGCACACCATGGGCAGCGACAGGCCCAGGCGTTTGTAGATAGGCAGGAAGGCCGAGAGCACGATCATGTAGATGGTGGCGCCGTCACCGTCCAGTGCCACGATGAACGCCAGGGCCACGGTGCCGATGAAGATGCGCACCGGGTCGCCGCGCACGGCGCCGACGATGCGGGTGACCAGGGGGTCGAACATGCCCGCCTCGGTCATGGTCAGGAAATACAGCATGGCGAAGATCATCAGCACGCCGTTGGGCGCCACCATGCGCAGGCCGTCGAGTATGTATTTGCCCAGCTCGGCCTGAAACCCGCCGATCAGCGCGAACAGCGTGGGTATCAGGATCAGCGCGGTAAGCGCCGAGAGCTTCTTGCTCATCAGAAAGAAAATGAAGCAGGCCAACATGATAAAACTGAGCATCATGAGCATGGCGAATTCCTGTTTTTTTATAGTTGTACAGGCATGCCGCAGGCGCGCGCCAGAGCGCTTGCGACATTGACCGTGGGCCTGGGGCACCACGGCCGGAACACATCACTTCACACCGGCAGGCCCTTGGCGCGCAGCAGCGCGTCGAAACGCTCGGGGTCGGCGGTGCCGGCGCGGTTGGTTTCGCGGATGCCGGCTTCGCGGTCCAGGTGCGCCAGGGTCTTGGGCAGCAGCGCGGCGGCGTCCTGGGCAGGGATGGCGATGACGCCGTCGGCGTCGCCCAGCACCAGGTCGCCCGGCAGCACACACAGGCCGGCACAGGCGATGGGGATGTTGATCTCGCCCGGGCCGTCCTTGCTCGGGCCACGGTGAGTGTGGCCGGCGGCAAACACCGGGACGATGCCCTCGGCCAGTTCTTCCAGGTCGCGTACGGCGCCGTCGATGACGATACCGCCCAGCTTGACCCGCAGCGCGGTGGTACGCACCAGGCCACCGATCACTGCCTGGCTGACGTCGCCGCCGCCGTCGATGACCAGTACGTCGCCGGCCTGCACCATCATCAGCGCCTTGTGCACCATCAGGTTGTCACCAGGGCGCACGCGCACGGTGAAGGCCGGGCCGCACAGTTTCAACGACAGGTCGCCGTGGTAGGCGTGCAGGCCACGGGCGCCGATGCTGCGGCCCATGCAGTCGCCCGCCACCGCCACCGGAATGGCGCGGAAGGCTTCCACCAGATCGGCCGGCAGGCTAGCCACGCGCGGGTTGATGCGGTAGCCGGCAGGCCATGTTTGAGCAGTCATGACAGTACTCCAGATCAGCGTTCGAAAACCTGTGGGTTGACGCAGGCGCGCACGTCGGGCGGCGTGCCGTCGAGAAAGCCCAGCACATTGCGCGCCGCGCCCACAGCCATGGCGGCCAGGGCGGCGGGGGTGGAACCGCCGACGTGCGGGGTCAGCACCACATTGTCCAGGTGCAGCAGCGGGCTGTCGGCGGGCAGCGGCTCCACGGCCATGGTGTCGAGGCCGGCGGCGTACAGCTGGCCGCTGGACAGGGCCTGGATCAGCGCCGGCTCGTCCACCACTTCGCCCCGGGCGGTGTTGATCAGCAGCGCGCCTTCGGGCAACAGGGCCAGTTGCTCGGCGCCAATCAGGTTGCGGGTGTGGGCGGTGAGCGGTACGTGCAGGCTCAGCACCTGGCTGCGGGCCAACAGGGTCGGCAAGTCGGCGATGCGCTGGGCACCGTCCAGGGCGGCCTCGGCGGGCAGCAGCGGATCGTAGACCACCACGCTCATGCCGATCGCCTGGCAGGCCTGGGACACCCGGCGCGCCACTTGGCCGAAGCCGACCAGGCCCAGGGTGCGGCCGCTCAGCTCCAGGCCGTCTTGCGCCCGGGACCAGCGGCCCTGGCGGATTTCGCGGTCCATCCAGCTGACCTTGCGGGCGGCGGCGAACATCAGGCCCAGGGTCATTTCGGTGACCGACTGGGCGTTGGCGCCGGGGGTGACGTAGACGGGGATGTTGCGCGCCGTGGCGGCGGCCACGGCAATGTTGCTGACGCCCACGCCGTGCTTGGAGATGACCTTGAGCGTGGGGCAGGCGGTGATGGCAGCGGCGCTGAGGTCCAGCGTGCGTGAAATGACGGCATCCACCGGCTCGCTGGCCATCAGCCGCTCGATGTCGGCAGGGCCCTGCCCGGCGTCTACGTAGATGACGCGGGCGCCGGCGGCGCGCAGCAGTTCAAGGCCCGCCGGCGCCAGCCGGGGTGCGGTGACAAGGATCGTGTAAGGCATGGGGAAGATCTCTTGGCTTATTGTTGTTGTGCCCTGTGCAGCAGGGCGTGCCATGAGTATCGGTGCCGGGATCCTTAATATCTATTAGCGTATTTTCAACAAATCATTCCCTGCAGGAATCATTCCCTTGTGCCCGCAGGATTTCGATAAAGCGCCGGGTGGCCGGTGACAGATAGCCATCGGCGCGATGCAGAACGCCGAAGCGGCGGGCCATGGTGGTCAGCGGGTTGGGGATTTCCACCAGGCCGCTGTGGCGTGGGTCGGCCAGGTTGCGCCGCGACAGGAAGCTGAGCAGGCCGGTCTCGACGATCAGGTTGGGCACGGCGGCGATGGAGCTGGTGGCGATGGCCACCCTGGGTGCAGGCAGCCCCTCACGCACGAACACGTCGTCCAGCCACTGGCGGGTGGCCACCGACGGCGCTGACAGAATCCAGCGGTATTCGCACAACGCTTCCAGCGGCACCTCACGCCCCGCCAGCGGATGGTCGGCGCTGGCCGCCACTACCACCTCGTCACCGTCGATGTCCTGCTCGATCAAGTCATCATCGCGGGTACCCAGCGGCCCGACCACGATGTCCAGCAGGCCCTTGCGCAGGGAGTCGTGCAGCACGTCGTTCATGCCGATCTGCAGGTCCAGCACCACGGCCGGGGCCTGTTCCTGCAGCAGGCGACAGGCCCGTGGCATCAAGTATTCCGCCGTGGTGGCCGCCGCACCGACGCGGATGCTGCCCACCAGGCCGCGGCCCAGGGACGAGGTTTGGCGATGGGTTTCGTCGAGCATGCGCTCGATCTGCAGCGAGCGATCGTGCAGCAGTTGCCCGGCATCCGTCAGGCGGATGCCACGGCCCACGCGCTCGAACAACTCGGCGTCGTAGGCGCTTTCCAGGCGGTCGATGCACTTGGACAGGGCCGACTGGGAAATATGCAGCGCTTCGGAAGCCCGGCCCAGGTGGCCCAGTTCGGCGACCTTGATGAAATACACCAGGTCGCGAATCTGCAGGTTGATGCTCATCGACGTTCCTTGCCATGCGGGGGGATGAACGGGCAAGGATACCTTATGCGCAGCGCGCCCTGCCCTGTACAGTGGCGGCATTGCCAGGGAGGAACTGCCATGCCGACGCACCCGCCGTTTTCAGGGGCCAAGATTGCCGTGCTGTGCGAACAGGACATGTTGATTTACCAGCGTGATGACAAACCGAGCATTCCCTGGCCTGGGCTGTGGGACCTGCCGGGCGGTGGCCGGGAAGACGACGAGACGCCGCTGCAGACGGCGTTGCGCGAGACCTGGGAGGAGTTTGCCTTAACCCTGAACCCGGCCTGGGTGGTGTGGTCGCAGGTGTATCCAGGCCAGGGGGTGAATGGGCTGGACACCTGGTTCTTCGTGGCCCAAGTGCCGCCGGGCACCTTTGATCAGGTGGTATTCGGGGATGAAGGCCAGCGCTGGGAAGTCTCCACCATCGCCGCCTACCTGGCCCGCCCCGACGCCATCGACCGCCTGCAAAACCGCTTGCGCGAGTATTTGGCGCTGTAGCAGCGGCCGTGAGGTCGCGTCACTGGCGCCGTGGTTGATCAGACACACCGCGTTCTATCAGACGCCGCCTTCGGCGGCGGGTACGGGCGGCGTCGCCTGCATCGCGGCCAAGGCCGGCGCCTACCACGGACGGTGTAGGAGCCGACTTTAGTCGCGATGCAGACGACGCGGTTTCAAGGCAGAGGCTGCTGCAAGACCGACTCTGTAGCCGCTGCCGCCAGGCTGCGCGGGCCCTGGGCCTCGCTGAATATTTTCAGGCTTCACACTGGCCAGCGCAGCCTGGCGGCAGCGGCTACGGGGGCGGCTGTATCCTTGTCGACCGCGTCGTCTGCATCGCGGCCAAGGCCGGCGCCTACCACGCAGGGCGTAGGAGCCGACTTTAGTCGCGATGCAGGCGACGCGGTTTCAAGGCAGTGGCTGCTGCAAGACGGACTCTGTAGCCGCTGCCGCCAGGCTGCGCGGGCCCTGGGCCTCGCTGAATATTTTCAGGCTTCACACTGGCCAGCGCAGCCTGGCGGCAGCGGCTACAGGGGCGGGTGTATCCTTGTCGACCGCGTCGTCTGCATCGCGGCCAAGGCCGGCTCCTACCCCGGACGGTGTAGGAGCCGACTTTAGTCGCGATGCAGGCGACGCGCTTTCAAGGCAGTGGCTGCTGCAAGACAGACTCTGTAGCCGCTGCCGCCAGGCTGCGCGGGCCCTGGGCCTCGCTGAATATTTTCAGGGTTCACACTGGCCAGCGCAGCCTGGCGGCAGCGGCTACGGGGGCGGGTGTATCCTTGTCGACCGCATGGCCTGCATCGCGGCCAAGGCCGGCTCCTACCACGGACGGCGTAGGAGCCGACTTTAGTCGCGATGCAGACGACGCGGTTTCAAGGCAGAGGCTGCTGCAAGACAGACTCTGTAGCCGCTGCCGCCAGGCTGCGCGGGCCCTGGGCCTCGCTGAATATTTTCAGGCTTCACACTGGCCAGCGCAGCCTGGCGGCAGCGGCTACAGGACCGCGTCGTCTGCATCGCGGCCAAGGCCGGCGCCTACCACGCAGGGCGTAGGAGCCGACTTTAGTCGCGATGCAGGCGATGCGCTTTCAAGACAGTTAGCCGCGCAGCGGGCGGCCGATGATCCGGGGCACCAGCACTTCCCATTGACTGCATTTGTGCGAAGCCCGATAGGACTCTTCGCAATAGTCCGAATGGCGCACCATGATGCCCGCCACCTCGCAGCGCTCCACACGCAGGTTCAAGGTGAATGACTTGGAGGTGCACCCCACCGTGACGCCCTGCGGGGTGACGATCAGGTAGCGGTCGTCCTTGGGCTGCAGCGCCAGTTCATCGCCCACCTGCAACGCTGCCATAGCCCCGTGGATGGGCGCATCAGGCCGCTGGCGGCCGGGATGGTCCAGGTAGATATCCTTGAGCGACAGTTGCAGATAACGCTGCTCCAGCGACGGCAGGTAGGGCGCAGTAAACACCTGTGCCAACACCTTGCCCGCCAGTTGCGGACTGAAGGGGTTGCCACCTTCGAACTCGCACAGCGTCAGGGTCTGCTCGGCCCGGGTCATGCCCACGTAGTACAGCCTGCGCTCCTCGTTCAAGGTGTCCGGCTGGGTTGGCCAGCCACCGTCCAGCACCACCACATGCCGGAACTCCAGGCCCTTGGCCGAGTGCACGGTGCCCAGGTAGAGGCCTTTTTTGGGCTGATGGCGCAACTCGCGCGCGTAGTCGTACAGCCAGTCGATCACGGCCTGGCCGCCGAGCACGCACTCGCCCAACTCCGCCTGCAACTGATCGAACGCCTCGGCGAAAAAGTCGCGCCACTCAGGTTCCAGCCCCGCCACTTCCAGCGCCCCCCAGTGCCCCTTGGCGTCCATGGCGTGGCCATGGGTGTGCAAACGCTCGATGGCCGCGACGAAGCCACGCTGACCGGCCAGTGGCAACGCCAGTTCCTTATCCGCCGCCAGGTGGTAGGCCACGCCGTTCTGCTCGCACCAAGCCTGGATCGGCAGCAGATATTGATGGGTGCGCGACAACACCGCGCAGCCGTCCCACTCGCCATTCTCCAGCCCCACCAGCCGCGCCAGTTCGGTGACGGCGGCCTGGGCCTGCACGTTGCCACGGTCAGCCTCCTGGCCTTGAATCAGCAGCCGCAGCACCTGGCCCCGACGGTCCTCATCCAGCGCCTGCCATTCGCCACCCGGCGCCTGCTCGCGGCGCGCCATGTCGATCTGGATCGGGTGGTGCTGCTTGAGGCGTTCGGGGTTGTGCTCGATCAACTGGTTGGCCGCCGCGATGATGTGGGCGGTGGAACGATAGTTGTCGATCAGGTAGCTGGTCTTGGCTTTGTAGTCCTCACGGAACTGCAAAATATAGCGGTTGTTGGTGTCGCGGAACGCGTAGATATTCTGGTCATCATCACCCACCGCGAGGATGCACGGGCGCCCCTCCTCCTCGGCGTTGCGGCCCGCCAAGGCGCTGATCAAGCGGTACTGCACCTGGTCGATGTCTTGGTACTCATCCACCAGAATATAGCGATAACCTCGCAACAGCTGTTCACGCAAGTCATCCTCGCCCTCGGCTTGACGCTTGCCCTCCAGCAATTCCACGGCATCGTCCAGCACCTTGGACAGGGTGCCGGGCTCCACCGTTTCGCCACGGGTAAAGCGCGTGCCGGTCAGACGCATGGCCATGCGGTGGTAGGTCATGACGTTGACGCCGAAGGCATCGGCGCCCACCAACTTCAGCAGGCGCTGCTTGATTTCGTTGGCCGCGTGGCGGTTGAACGTCAGCGCCACGATGCTGCTGGCCGGCACCCGGCGCACCCGCAGCAGGTAGGCGATGCGGTGCACGATAACCCGGGTCTTGCCCGAGCCGGGGCCGGCCAGTACCAGTCGGTTGAGGTCATCGTCATCGGCCACCACCAGGCGTTGTGGCGCACTGAGGTTTTGGATGATGGTGCGCCAGGACTCCTCGCTGGTGGCCAGTTTGAGGATGTCCTCGCGGCCGCTGAAATAGCGTTTGGTGAAGGCCTGCTTGGCATCGTTGAAATAGTGCATCACCAGACGCAGGGCGTCGGCCATTTCGCTAAGCGCCATTTCAGCGTACTCGCGCATCACGTGCACCTGGATGCGCTTTTCGCGGTAGTGCTCGTCCAGGCCCAGGTAGTTGTCCTTGAGGTAGCCGGTGCTGCGTTTGTCCGGGTTGATCTCGATGGTCATGGCGCGACGCATCACGGTCATGCCGTGGTTGAGGGTGAGGACTTCCTGGCGGTGCAGGTAGAGCAGCACATGTTCGACGCCCTTGCGGCGCTGGTCGGCCGCGACGGTATGACGAAGTTCCAGATCCTGCTCCAGCAGCTGCGCCAGCTCGCCAAAGGTGGTTTCGACCATAAGGTCCTTGCCGCGCAACCCAGGGGGCAATTTGCCCAATAGGTGATTGAGTACCACACCGGCCAGGGCCCGGCGCTTTTTGCCAAAGCCTTGAATCTGCCGCCAGCTGTGGCCGCCCTTGACCCTCAACTTCAAATAATCGGTGCTGACCTGGCGGAGCTCGAAACTGGTACGTTGCTGGCTATCACCATCCCGATCCTCGGCAAGGCTGCGCAACAGGCGCAGTACGTACAGGGGCACCAAATCGGTTTGGCCCGTCGCCTCCTTCAGGGCGTGGGTCAGGGTGGCCAGATTGAGATCTTGCCAGTGGCCAGCTTCGGCATCCGGCGCCTGCTCGCTGAGGATGGCAAGCAGGTGCTGTTCCAGCTGCAGGGTATTTTCCAGACGCTGGCTGGAGGCCCCAACCACCCCATAGCGCAGGTACAGCGTGAGCCGTGAATCGTTCTGCAGCAGGCCCATGTCCTCCAGCTGCTTGAGCGTGGCGGTGACCTCCTCGGACGTCTGGCTGGTGAGCTGCATCAATGCATCGGTATTGACGCGCTGGTCAGCATCGGCGGCATAGAGGTAACGCAGGATGGCCAGGTATTCGGACAGGCGACGCTTGGACAGCCGGGCGTCCTGGGACAGACGCTTCTCGGCGTCCTCCTGGGACAGGCTCAGGGTGGCCGGGAAGATCTGCGTCTGGTTCTCCTCGCGCTTGAGGTACTGGCCGCGCTCCAACCACGCCACGGCCGTCACCACTTTGGTTTCGGCGTCACGCTCATCGGCGTTGAAGCTGGTTTCCACCTGTTCATCGAGCAGCACTTCGCCAGCGGTGATCACCAGCTTGCCGCCGCCCTTGCGCCGGTCGCTTTCAATACGCAGTTTACGCAGGATCTGCTGGATGTCGCGCAGTGACAGCTTGGAGCGCTCGGTCATGCCGAACTGGGTTTCGATGTCTTGCGGGTCATACAACAGTACGCAGCGCGCCTGGGCCTGATCGCGCCCCGCCCGGCCGGCCTCCTGCAAGTAGTTTTCCAGCGAGCCGGGGATGTCGGCGTGCACCACCAGGCGGATGTCGGCCTTGTCCACGCCCATGCCGAAGGCGTTGGTGGCGACGATGACCTGCAACGTGCCGGCCTTGAACGCGTTCTGGGTGTCGGTCTTGTCGTTGGGCTCAAGGCCGGCGTGGAAGTGCCGGCAGGCCCAGCCCTGGCTGATCAGAAACTCGGCAAATTCCTCGGCGCCCTTGCGGCTTGCGACGAACACCACGGCCGCGCCCTGCTGGCCACCGATATGGGTGTCGAGCAATTCGTGGGTGCGCGCCCACTTTTCGGCACGCTTGCAGGGCAGCACGTCGAAGTTGAGGTTGGTGCGTTCGTGGGTGCCGATGAAGCGGTCGAACTCGATGTTCAACTGGCTGCGAAAATGCTGCTGGATATCCTCCAGCACATCGGGCTTGGCGGTGGCCGTGAAGCAACCAATCGGTGCCAGCGGCGCATCGCCCGTGTATTCACGGATAAAGCGCGACACATACTGGTAGTCCGGGCGGAAGTCATTGCCCCACTTGGACAGGCAGTGCGCCTCATCGAAGATCCAGGCCCCCACCTGCCGCTGGCCAATGGCGCGGCGGAACGCCTTGTTGCGAAACTGCTCGGGTGACACCAGCAAGATACCCACGTCGCCCATCTGCACTTTTTCCAGCACCTCGGCGCGCTCGGGCATGGTCAGCAGGCCGTTGAGCGTGGCCGCGCAGTGCACGTTGCGCTCCAGCAGGCCGTCCACCTGATCCTTCATCAGCGATTGCAACGGCGAGACGATGACGGTCAGGCTGGCATTGCGGTGGTAGCGGTTCAGCGCGGGCAGTTGATAGCACAGCGACTTGCCGCCGCCAGTGGCCAGGATCGCCAGCACATGCTTGCCGCGCATGCCGGCCAGCACCACGTCGTGTTGCAGGCTTTGGCCCGGCGCTTCGTAACGGAAATCGTCAAAGCCGAAGTAGCGCTTGAGTTCGTGGCGCGGGTCGTGGGTGGTGGCGCAATATCCGCAACCCGCCTGCCCGCAGGGGGTGTCGCGCAGTTCGGCGATCAGCAGCCCCACCTCGGGGAACTGGTGCCGCACCCAGGGCGCCAGCACCGAATTGCCGCCTGACACCCGCAACCAGGCCAGCGCGTAGGCCAGCGGCAGGTACTGCCCTGGTTGCTGCAGATCCGTTGAGAACAACTGTTGAAGCCGGGTACTGCACACCTTCAGGTCGCGGCGCAGCGTGGGATCGGTCTCGCGCAACAGCTGGCTGATCAGCGGCGGCAGTTGCGCCACCGGCAAAGCGCCCCGGCCCGTCAGCGAAAAGAAGAACTCGTGCAGGTCGCTGCTGCTGTCGGGCGCCAGCAACGCCTGGTAGCACAGCAATTCGGCCTGGCTGGCATCGTGCAGGTGCAGGAAGGCGGCGTACTGGTCCTGGAACAGCACCAGCGTGGAACGGCAGTCGGCCAAGGGCGAATTTAGGCTGTCGCGGATCAGTTTGTAATCCTTGACCAGCCGGTGATACGGGTTCTGCGGAAAGGCCAGCGGCGACAGGCGCAGGGTGTCGATCACCGGCAAGCGGTGCAGCGCCAGTGCCGGCGCCTGCTGTTGCAGGATGGGCAGGTCGTGATTGATCACGTTGTGGCCCAGCACGAACCGAGCGCCGTTGCCCAGGGCATCGAGTTGCCGGAAGGCTTCGCCCAGGTTGTTGTTGATGGTGATCTCAAGCTCGGCTGAACGGTCGGGGCGCAGCGCCCCGATCATGAAAATATGCTCGGGCTTGTTCCCTTTTGCCGGTACGACTTCAAGGTCGATGACCAGGCTTTTGGGTGGTGTAGGCGAAACCATTCGCGGGGCGATCCTTGCGGCGGGGTTTGGGGATGGTGGCACTTTAACGAGAAAACAGTGGGCTCGGTAGATTTGTGAGACAACCAGGACGGCAGTTTCCTACGGGCCGGGCTCAAAAAGTCTGATCCTATATTCGGAACATTCGCGCAGCTGACAGGCCGCCTTGGGCAGGATACGTAGCATATCGCTATCACCCACGGTCTGTGCGTAGAATCGCGCCTTTTTAAGTATCGAACGGATGCCCAATGAGCACTGGCAAAGCCGCAGCACTTTTATTAATCACCTCGTTTCTGGCCGCTTGCAGCGTTTCACCGCCCCGCACACCGGATGACATCTGCGGCATCTTCCGCGAAAAGGACAGCTGGTACGACGCTGCCAAAACAACCCAGCAGCGCTGGGGCGTGCCGATTCAGGTGCCCTTCGCCATCATGTATCAGGAATCGGCCTTCCGGCAGGACGCCAAGGCGCCGCGCAAATACCTGCTGTGGGTGATCCCCTGGGGCCGCGTGACCACCGCCGCCGGCTACGCCCAGGCCAAGGATGAAGGCTGGAACGATTACCGCAAAAGCACCGGCCACAGCGGCGCCAGCCGCAAGGACTTCGACGACGCCATCGACTTCGTGGGCTGGTACATGGACAAGACCTACACCATCAACGGGGTGTCCAAGTACGACGCGTACAGCCAGTACCTCAATTACCACGAAGGCTGGGGCGGCTATCGTCAGCGCACCTATGCCAGCAAGGCCTGGCTGCCGGCAGTCGCGGGCAAGGTGCAGGCGCGCTCACAGATGTATGCGCGGCAGTATGCGGGGTGCAAGGCTGATCTGGATCGGGGGTTCTGGAGCCGGTTGTGGCATTGGTTGTGAGGGGCTGAAAACCATGCTGAATGAGCCCATTTACCCGAGCCGTAAGCCATAGGTATAATGCGATTCATTATCAGTTATGTTTTTTGGTGGAGTGCCGATGCGCAGCGACGATACTCTGGATACGACAGATCTAGGGCAGCTCTATCGCACTCACCATTCGTGGCTCCACGGCTGGCTGAGCCGACGTGTGGGATGTCGCGAAAATGCCGCAGATTTGGCCCAGGACACCTTCGTACGCCTGCTCAAATCCCGCCAATTCAACCCCTTGCGCGAGCCCCGTGCCTATCTGAGCAGCATCGCCCGGGGGCTGATGATTGATCAGTATCGTCGTAGCGAACTGGAACGTGCCTACCTGGAGAGCGTCCAGCTGCTGCCCGAGCAAGAGGTACCTTCGGCAGAAAGCCGGCTGCTGATTCTCGATGCCCTTGAACGGATTGACCGCATGCTCGACCTGCTTAAACCCAGGGTTCGCCAGGCATTTCTATTGGCCCAGCTCGACGGTTTGACCTGCGCCCAGATTGCCGAAGTCCTGGGCGTTTCCCGGGCGACGGTGGAACGCGATTTGGCCAAGGCCTTTCAACACTGCTATCGCTTGCGTTATGTCGATGCGTAACTCGGGGGCGCTGGACCCGGCCGTTGTCGACAAAGCGATCCACTGGCTGGTATGCCTGCGATTCAATCAGGCGGATGAACAGACACGGCGCGCTTTCGAGCACTGGCTGCAACAGCGCCCGGAGCATCTGTTGGCGTGGCAGCGCGTAGACACGCTTGGGGATGAATTCGCCGGCATCCCGGCTCAACTCGCCCGGCACACCCTTGATGGCAGCAACCGTGGAATGCGCCGACGCGAAAGCCTGAAACTGCTGGGCCTGTTGGCCACCGTCGGCTCAGCGGCCTGGCTGGGCCGGGATTACACGCCCCTGCCGGCCATGCTTGCGCAGCAGCACAGTGCAACCGGCGAGCAACGAAGCTTCCAGCTCAATGATGGCAGCCTGATCCAGCTCAACAGCGACAGCGCTGTGGACAGCGTTTTTGACGCACAGAAGCGCCTGATCATTGTGCGGCGTGGCGAAATCATCGTGAATGTCGGCGCGGATGCGCACTCGGCGCCAGCGCGACCGTTCTGGGTGCAGACACGCGACGGGATCATGCGGGCACAAAGCCCCCGCGTACTGGCGCGCGAGCGTGACGATGGCACCCTGATCGCGGTTCAGGGCGGGGCCGCCACGGTCTTCCCTGGGGCCCGCCAGCCCAAGGCTGGCAGCAGCGGCGTCCTGACCACAACCACATCGCTGTTTACCTCAGGCGGCATCCGCGAGTTCAGGGATAACGGCCTTGATGTATGGGGGTGGAGCTCCGGGGTGCTCAGTGCGCGCAATATGCGCCTTGCAGATTTCATCGGGGAGCTGTCGCGCTATCGCCCGGGCGTATTGCGTTGCAGCGACGCGATTGCCGACCGCCGCGTGTCCGGCACCTTCCAGCTTGGCAACCTCGATCAGGTCCTGGCATTGGTGGCGAAGTCACTGCGTTTGAACGTGGATTATCGCACCCGGTACTGGGTGACATTGACCGCGGCCAGTTAAGGCATTCGTTTTTTCGGCATTAGTCGAAAAAATAATGAGGTGTTTTCGCATTCTCGTTCGACCTGTAAGGAAGGCCGGAATACAGGCCAGTCTGCCGATACCCTTCCACGGAGCGAGAGTGAGAAAATGAGTGTGTCCCCGGTTCCACAGCGCCATCGATTGAATCGTGCCTTGAACGGCGCAATCCTGGGTTTGATCGTCAGCAGCCACGCATTGCCGTCGCTGGCGCAAGCTTCGAGCGCTGAACACAGCAGCCAGATCCAGCAGTGGAACATCGCCGCCGGCCCACTGGCGCCGGCGCTTGACCGCTTTGCGCGGGAAGCCGGGATCAGCCTGTCCTACGATGCGTCCAGCGTCGCCGACCGCACCACGCGGGGCGTAAATGGCGCGTTCGACACACCGACCGCACTGTCCTCCCTGCTGATGGGCAGCGACTTGCAGATCGAGCAACAAGGCCCCAATGCCTACCTGCTGATCCCTCAGCAAAAGCCTGCCGGCCCACTCGAACTTGGCGCAACCTCGGTCGACGATTACCGCTTGGCCCCGGTCATCGTCAATGCCAAGGTCAAGGTTAGTGCCGACGACGACGCCAACTCGGTGGTGGCCCAGGAACTGTGGGTGGGCGGCAAGGTAGCGACCAGTATCCTCAACACGCCCGCCTCCGTGTCGGTGGTAACCCGCAAGGAAATGGAGCAACGCAGCGTCAGCACCACGGAAGAGGCCCTGCAATACACCCCGGGCGTGGTCAGTGACTACTACGGTACGGACGATCGCAACGACTATTTCCAGATACGCGGCTTCCAGGCCACCACCTACCGTGACGGCTTGACCCTGAGTTCGATGCGCGGTGTACGCGAAGACCCGTTCGCCTACGAACGCATCGAAATTCTGAGGGGCGCCAACTCCACCCTGTTTGGCCCGGCGGATCCGGGTGGCTCGGTGAACTTCGTCAGCAAGCAGCCGCGCTTCGAAAAGTTCGGCGAGGGCTATGTAACCGCCGGTTCCTATAACCATGCCGAGACCGGCATTGATGTGGGCGACGCGCTGAATGACGACAAAACCGTGGCGGGCCGTTTCACCGCCAAAGTGCAAAACAGTGACCGCGAGTACGACCATTCCCAGGACGACAGCCGACTGATAATGGGCGGCCTGACCTGGGCGCCCACCGACTACACCTCGGCCACTGTGATCCTCGACCACTTGAAGACTGACAGCTCGCCCAATAGCGGTGGCTATCCTCTGGACAAGGAATACAACCGCAGCAAGTTCTTCGGTGAGCCCAGCTTCAACTACCACAACGTCGAGCGCACCAGCCTCAGCGGCAACGTCACCCATGACTTCGACAATGGTTTCGTACTGCGCGGCAACCTGCGCTACAGCGAACTGACCGACAACTACGGCTACGTCTACCTGAGCGATTCCGCTTCGCGTGTCGGCACCACGATCCCACGCTACCTGCTGGGCACCGACAGCGATGCCGATCAGTTCAACGGCAACTTGATGCTGCAATACGATCATCGTTTCGAGAACATCGACAGCAGCACCCTGGTGGGCGTCGAGTACCTCGATTCGTCGACCAAGGAAAGCTCCGTCTACGACCTGGTATCGTCCATCGACATTGCCAACCCAGTGTTCACCGGCGTACCCGGCACCCTGACGCCTTACACCGCGAAGACAGACGACACCAAGACCAAAGCTGTTTTCCTCCAGCAGAACCTGTCCTTCTACGATCGCTTTATCGTGACCGCCGGGCTGCGTAACGACAGCATGGATGTGAGCAGCAAGGGCTATAACCTGTACTCAAGCCCCACGCAGTTCAATGACAAGGACAACTTCTCGAAAACCTCCTACCGTGGCGCGTTGACCTACATGGTCAACGATGAAGTGTCCACCTATGTGAGCATGGTCGAGTCCGTCTCGCCGCCCCAGGTGGGTGTGACGCCGCAAACCGGTAAACAGTACGAAGTGGGCGTTAAATATTCGCCGATGGGCATGAGCGCGCTGTTCTCGGCCGCCGTGTATGACCTGACCCAGGAAAACGTAGCGATCGCCGTGGTGCTGCCCAGCGGCATTATCGAACAGCAAACGGTGGGTGAATCGCACATCCGTGGCCTGGATCTGGAAGGCAAGGCCCAGGTTACGCAAAACATCAGCCTGATTGGCGCCTATTCCTACATGGATTCCGAGGTTGTACGCGGTTCGCTGTACGACGGCACTTCCTTGAAAGGCAATCAGTTCACCACGGCACCGAAGCATTCGGCCTCGCTGTGGAGTTACTACGATGTGCCCAACACCGACGTCAGCGTTGGGCTGGGGGCGCGCTATGTGGGGGCTTATTACCTGAACGCGGCCAACACTGGCAAAAGCGATGGCGCCACGTTGTTCGATGCGGCGTTCAAGTACAAGATTACCAAGGGGACTGAACTTGCGGTGAATGTGAGTAACTTGCTGAATGAGCAGCATGTGGTGGGGTCGGGTACGGCGAACTATTACAACCCGGCGCGCGAGGTGACGGCCAAGTTGAGTTATAACTGGTAAGGCGGTGGATAAGGGACTTGTTCGCGCCAGTCTTGAAACCGCGTTGCCTGCATCGCGACTGAAGTCGGCTCCTACGCCATCCGCGTAGGAGCCGGCCTTGGCCGCAGCTCCTGCTGCCGCCCGGTGACGTCCGCGCATGGCTTGCGCTTTGAGAAGATCCAGATACACCTCGCGACAACCTGCCGGTTCCCTATGAGGTTTGACGGTGTAACATACCCCTTCACCGCCCAACACCGAGGTTGCCATGACCGGTATATCGCTAAACCTTCCGGAAGACCTTTCCAACTCCCTCGCCGACCTCGCCAGGACCAATGGCCAGAGCGCCAGCTATCTGGCTATGGACGTTCTTCGTGATTACATCGAGCATGAAAAGACGCTGACCGTGCAAATCGAACAAGCGGTGAAAGAAGCCGACGAAGGCAAATTCGCCAGCGAAGAGCAAGTCGCGGCAATGCGTGCACGGCGCTGGGGCCGGAATGCGGGTTGAGTGGCTGGAAAAAGCCCTCAAAAATCTGGAAGACGAAGCTAACTATATCGCGCTGGAAAATCCGAAGGCTGCAGATGATTTTTCCGGGGCAATCTTTGAGAGTGTTGATAACCTTGCACAATTTCCTGCAATGGGGCGTGAAGGGCGAGTCAAAAATACCCGAGAGTGGGCGGTGCCGAATTGGTCTTATCTGATTCCGTACCGAGTTCGCGGGGATTGCCTGCAAATCCTGGGGGTGTTTCACACCAGGCAGCGGCCACGCTCCAAGTGGTGACAGGTTATCCATGAGCTCGCTGGCAAGCGCGTTGATGAGACCTCCGTGCAAGCTCATCGATTAAAATCAAGCCGCCAAGGCCTAGGCCCGACGCGATGACGATTGGGCGGCGTAACCCGGCGGGTAGCCGACAACGTCGTTCAGGCATAATCGCCTCGGCAACAGTCCCACATCTGTGAGGTAGCGGTTCTGGTAGAATGCGGACCTGATCCGCCCATTCGCATGGGCCCCTGGCCGCAGCCCCTGCCGCCACCCAGCCCAAAACGCCCGAGCAATATGTCGACCACTTCCGCTGTAACGCCCGCAATGACCGCCGCTGAACCCTCCCGCCGCTTCAGCGTTGCCCCCATGATGGATTGGACAGACCGCCACTGCCGCTTCTTCCTGCGCCTGCTCTCCACCAACGCCCTGCTCTACACCGAAATGGTCACCACCGGCGCCCTGCTCAACGGCGACGCCGCGCGTTTCCTGCGCCACGACGACACCGAGCACCCCCTGGCCTTGCAGTTGGGCGGCAGCACGCCGGCTGACCTGGCGGCCTGTTCGCGCATGGCCCAGGAGGTGGGCTACGACGAGGTGAACCTGAACGTCGGCTGCCCCAGCGACCGTGTGCAGAACAACATGATCGGCGCCTGCCTGATGGGCCACCCGGCGCTGGTGGCTGATTGCGTGAAGGCGATGCGCGATGCGGTGTCGATTCCGGTGACGGTGAAGCATCGCATCGGCATTAATGGCCGCGACAGTTACGCAGAGCTGTGTGACTTCGTCGGTCAGGTGCGTGACGCCGGCTGCCGCAGTTTTACCGTGCATGCGCGCATTGCGATCCTGGAGGGCTTGTCGCCCAAGGAAAACCGCGATATTCCGCCGTTGCGCTATGACGTAGCGGCGCAGTTGAAGGCTGATTTCCCGGATTTGGAGATTGTGCTCAACGGCGGTATCAAGACCATGGCCGAGTGCCAGGCGCACCTGGGCACATTTGATGGGGTGATGCTCGGCCGCGAGGCGTATCACAACCCTTACCTGCTGGCGACGGTGGATCAGGAGCTGTTCGGCAGCACGGCACCGGTGATTTCCCGCGCCGAGGCGCTGGCGCGGTTGCGGCCGTACATTGCCCGGCATATCGAGGAAGGTGGGGCGATGCATCACATTACCCGGCATATTCTGGGGCTGGGCCAGGGGTTCCCGGGGGCGCGCAAGTTTCGGCAGTTGCTGTCGGTGGATATTCACAAGAGCAAGGACCCGCTGGGGTTGCTGGATCAAGCCGGGCAGTTGCTGGAAGGCCGCTGATCTGTAGCCGCTGCCGCAGGCTGCGCTGGCCCTATGCCCCACTGAAGCCCCCCAGGGTTCACGCAGGCCAGCGCAGCCTGCGGCAGCGGCTACAGGGAACCGTTGGGGGCTTTCGGGGCTCTAATGCCAGTCTTCTTCCACCCGATGGCCGCGGCGCTTGAGCGCTTGGCGGCGGTCGGGTAATGTCACTCAATCGCACAGGACAGAGCACGCTCATGACTTCCAAGCTGGAACAACTCAAGCAATTCACCACTGTGGTCGCCGACACCGGTGACATCGATGCGATTACCCGCCTCAAGCCGGTGGACGCTACCACCAACCCGTCGCTGCTGCTCAAGGCCGCGTCCATGCCCGGTTATGCCGACCTGCTCAACGACGCCGTACGCGACGTGAAGGGCGATATTGGCCTGGCATGCGACCGCTTCGCGGTGTCGGTGGGCAGCGGTATTCTGAAAGTGATTCCGGGCCGTATTTCCACTGAAGTGGATGCGCGCCTGTCGTTCGACGAGCCGGCCCTGCTGGGCAAGGCCCACCAGTTGATCGATCTGTACGACAAGGCCGGCGTTGGCCGTGAACGCGTACTGATCAAGCTGGCCTCCACCTGGGAAGGCATCCGCGCCGCCGAGAAGCTGGAGAAGGAAGGCATCCAGACCAACCTGACCCTGCTGTTCTCCTTCGCCCAGGCTGCGGCCTGCGCCGACGCTGGCGTGTTCCTGATTTCGCCGTTCGTGGGCCGTATCTACGACTGGTACAAGAAGTCCACCGGCCAGGAATACACCGGTGCCGAAGATCCGGGCGTGCAATCGGTAACGCGCATCTACAACTACTACAAGGCCAACGGTTACAACACCGTGGTGATGGGCGCCAGCTTCCGCAACATCAGCCAGATCGAAGAGCTGGCCGGTTGCGATCGCCTGACCATCAGCCCTGAGCTGCTGCAGAAGCTGTCAGATGACACCGGCACCCTGGCGCACAAACTCAAGCCGGGCAATGGCGGCGAGCCGAAGCACTCGCTGACCGAGGCGCAGTTCCGCTGGGAGTCCAACGAGGACGCCATGGCCACCGAGAAACTGGCTGAAGGTATCCGTCAGTTTGCGCGCGACCAGGAAAAGCTGGAGGCGTTGCTGAAGGCGAAGATCTGATTCGCGCCTAGGCAATGAAAAAGGGCGACTCCGGTGGGAGTCGCCCTTTTTTGTAGCCGCTGCCGCCAGGCTGCGCTGGCCGGCGTGAACCCTGAAGATCTCCAGCAAGACACAGGGCCAGCGCAGCCTGGCGGCAGCGGCTACGGGGGTTAGCTGCGCTCCAGCGCGCTGACCAGGTCGTGGAAGGCTTCGCGGTTGGAGTCGTTCAGGCCCATGAGGATCTTGTGCGCTTCCAGCACCTTGGTGCGTACGATGTCTTCGGACTGGTCCTGGGAAGGCAGGTCCGTCAGGCACTCGGGGCACGGGATGGGGCGGTCGACGATGTTGAACACCTGGTCAAAGCCCATCGATTGCAGCAAGCGCGTGATGTCCGCGTGGGTGGTGACCACGGTGGGCAACAGTCCGACTTTCTGCCGCGACAGGATCGACAGCTTGGCCAGCAGGCCCAGGGTCGTGCTGTCGATGCTGCGCGTCTCGGTCAGATCGATGACGATCGCCGAGAAGTTCAGGGCAGTGAAAATCTTCTCAATAGTCGCATCCAGCGCCGAACACAGGGTCAGGCGCACTTCACCAACGAATTTCAGCACAAAAGTGCCGTCTTGCTCGGCGAACTGGATTCTACCAGTACTCATTCTAGGTTCCTGCTTAGCACCATCAGGGCGATATCATCCGGCATCTCCCCAAGCGTGGCCAATCCAAACTTCTGCCGCAGGCCATCCAGGCCGCCGCCGGCTGCCTTGACGATTTCCGGCAAGGCAGCCTCTTTATCTTTGAGTGTTTCGCCGGGCAAAAGGTCCAGAATGCCATCAGAGAACAGGGTCAGGCTGAAACTGTCCGGCAACTCAAGTACGTGGTCAGTGTAGGTGGCTTCGTTGAACAGGCCCACCGGCAGGCCGCGGCCTTCCAGGTAACGCACCTGGCCCTGGCTGAAGAACACCGGCAATGGCAAATGCCCGCCGATGCTGTAGGTCAGCAGCCCCGTGTCTTCGTCGATCACCCCACCCACCATGGTCACATGCTTGCCCAGCTTGCAGTTGATGAGTCCGCGGTTGATGTGGCCCAGCACTTCCGACGGCTTGAACTCCGGCAGGGTGCCATTGCGCTTGAATTCGAACATCAGGCGCGTGGTCATGAATTTCAACAGCACGGTCACGAAGGCTGAGGACGCGCCATGCCCGGAAACGTCAGCCAGATAGAATGCCACTCTACGCTCATCGACGCGGAAGCAGTCGACGAAATCACCTGAAAGGTACAAAGAGGGGATTATCTGGTGCTCGAAGGTGAAGCCGTCGATCACCCAGGGGCTCTCGGGCAGCATGTTCATCTGCACCTGGCGGCCAGCATTCTGGTCCTCCTGCAACAGGTGCAGGCTGGCTTCCAGTTCGCGGTTGGCGCTTTCCAGCTTTTCGCGGTAGCGCTGGTTTTCCTGCAGCAGCCAGGCACGGTCAAGCGCCCGGCGGACCGAGTGTTCAAGCACGGCAAGGTCTTCGAGCGGCTTGATCAGGTAATCGGCGGCGCCCAGGCGCAAGGCCTCGACGGCGTCGTTCATGACGCCGGCACCCGACAGCACGATCACCGGCATGTCGGGGGCACGTTCGGTAACCTGGCGAATCAGCTCAAGGCCGCCAACCTGCGGCATGCGCAGGTCGCAGATCACGAGATCAGGCTTTTGCTGCTCGAACACTTCAAGTCCCTGCAAGCCATTGCAGGCCTGCAGGACGCTGAAACCACTGTCTTCCAGGTAGGCGGCGAGGCTCGCGCGCACTACGTCGTCATCATCGATTATCAGCAGCGTGGCACTGGTTTTCTGCATGTGGGCAAACGGCGCCAGAAATTGGTTGGCGTAAGGTACTCGGCCGGGCCTGAGCTCGCTTACTGGATTCACTTCTAGCCTCTCTTGGCAACTTGCGCCAGGCATTTGCCTGCTACGGTTACCCAGAGGTGCCCTCTAAGGCGCAGACGGTACTCCCATCCGCCGGGTGTTTCAAGCGTGTGCCGATGGTCGCTTGATCTCTTTACAGCGCAAATCACCGAGGGTTATAAAAACCCATTTGCAAGCAACCCAATGGAAGGATGCTCCATGAGCCAGATTGATCGCGACTTTGCCGAAAAACGCGATTTCATCCGCATGACGGTCAATGCCAAGGTATTCATCAAGGTCGACGGCCAGCGCATCCTGGGCGTGTGCCGTGACCTGTCCAGCACCGGTATGCAGATCGAGGCGCGCAGCAGTTTGCGGGTGGGCGACATTGTGGGCGTGCACCTGCCCTCCGAGCATGCGGCGTTGCGCGATCTGGATGCGCAAGTCGAGGTGGTGCGGGTGGAAGAACTGGGCGCAGGGTTGCAGACGCTGGGGTTGACGATATTGCAGATGAATTGAGATCAAATGAAAAAGGCGACCCCGCGGGGTCGCCTTTTTTGTACAGCGTCGTGATCAGAAATCGTCGACGACGTGACCGTCCTTGATCTTGTACTCGCGCGTCTGCAGGTAGGCATTGCGGATGAAGATGTACTTGTCGCCGTTGATCATCTTCTCGGCCTGCAACAGCTGGGCACGGGTGTCGACGATGCCCAGGGCGAACAGACTGTTGCGCAGCGACATGTCGTCCATGTAGCGGTACGGCTGGGTGAAGCTGTCCGGGTACTTGGCGATGCCGTCACGCACGGTGCTGGGGCCCAGCAGCGGCAGCATCACGTACGGGCCGCTTGGCACGCCCCACTTGCCCAGGGTGATGCCGAAGTCCTGGTCGTTGCGTTGCAGGCCCATGCGGGTGCCCACGTCGACCAGGCCGGCCACGCCCAGGGTGGTGTTGAGCAGCAGGCGCGCGGTGTCGACACCGGCGTCGTGTGGCTTGGCCTGCAGCACGTCGTTAGCCAGGTTGCCGACGTCACCGATGTTGTTGAAGAAGTTGTGCACGCCGTCCTGCATGAACTGCGGCGTCACCCACTGGTAGCCCTTGGCGACCGGCTTGAGCGCGTAGGTGTCCAGCGTGTCATTGAAGCGGAAAATGACGCGGTTGACCCCTTCCCATGGGTCTTCATCGGCGGCCTGAGCCACAACCGGGGCCATGACGACGCCGGCGATCAGGCAGGCCTTGGCCAGACGATCGATCACACCCGTACCGATCAAGCGCATAGATGTTACTCCTTGGATTCGATTCGGCAGCCCGAGGGCACCGTGACAAAAGTGACCCAGTATAAAGCTTTCATGCCGCATTCGGCATATTAGTCTTCAAGTTGTTACAGACAGACCTGCACGGTCACGGGTGGTTCATACAACTGTCACGCAGCCTGCGTAGCCTTCGACGGTCCATACAGGGAAGCTGACATGCCTGACACCGCACCTTGCGTGCCCACCTTCACCGCCATGCTGTTTGGCCTGAGCGGCTGCCTGGTGGACTTTGGCGCACGCACCCAGGCCGACGCCGGCCCCACCCCGGGCGCCCTGCAAGCCCTCAAGCGCCTGCACCATCAGGGCGTGCCCTGCGCCTGGCTCGATGAACTGCACGATGACCTGGCCCTGCCCCTGGCTGCCCCCCTGCCCCGCTGGGTCCAGGCGGCGGGGGCCACCGAGGGCAAACCCTGGCCGGCACCGGACGCCTGCTGGCAGGCGCTGATGCGGCTGAAGGTGTCGCGGCTGGACGGCTGTGTGCTGGTAAGCGGTGACCCGCGCCTATTGCAGTCGGGGCTCAATGCCGGCTTGTGGACCATTGGCCTGGCGTCCTGCGGCCCCCTGTGCGGGCTGTCTGCGCAGGAATGGCTGGAACTGGACCCACGCGAGCGCGACCTGCGGCGCGGCAAGGCCACGCTCAAGCTGTTTTCCCTGGGGGTGCACTCGGTGATCGACCACCTGGAAGCGCTGGACGACTGCCTGGCCGACATTGCCCTGCGCCGCTTCAAGGGTGAAAAACCCTGATACAGGCTGATTGATCAGGATCATGCAGGGAACGCGACGGTGGATTAATCTAAAGGTCAGGCCATGGACCTTTGGCAACCCGCTGCGGTCAATGGCTGTGCCTATCATTGAAGGGAGATCGCCATGCCTGCCCGCGAACTGCAAGATCAATTGAACACATTGCGCGAGCAATTGGAGCAGAACCCGCCGCTTAACGAAGAGGAGCGTGCCAACCTGCACGACCTGATGGCCCAGATCGAGGCCGAGCTGGAACTGAAAAACGCCACCAAAAACCCCAACCTCGCCGATGGCGTGAACCTGGCCGTGGAGCGCTTCGAAGTGGAGCATCCGGGGTTGGCGGGGACGCTGCGCAACATCGTCCAGACCCTGGGCGGCATGGGTATCTGATCAAGGTTCCATCGTGGGAGCGGGCTCTGCCCGCGAAGGTGACGCTGCGATTTTGCAGAAACCGCGCGGCGTTCTTTTCGCGGGCAGAGCCCGCTCCCACAATCAACCTATGCGGACAAATTACTGACGCACCAGGCGTCCATTTGCCAGGGTAACAGCCGACGTACTGCGGTACGGGTTGATGTCCAGCCCGCCGCGGCGCACATAGCGCGCATACACCGTTAATTCCTGCGGATCCAGCAGGCGCTTCAAGTCCATGAAGATGCGTTCCACGCACTGCTCGTGGAAGTCCGAATGCTGACGGAAGCTCACTAGGTACGCCAAGAAGCTCGCATGGTCCAAGGCCGGGCCACGGTAGTGCACCGCCACGCTGCCCCAGTCAGGCTGGCTGGTGACCGGGCAGTTGGATTTGAGCAGGTGGCTGTGCAGGCTCTCCTCCACCACGCGCGACGGGTCGCAGCGCAGCAGCTCGGGTTGCGGGTGCTCGTAGCTGGAAATGCTCACGTCCAGATCGTCGATGCACACGCCCGGCAAGGCCACCACACCTTCGGCTTCGACATCGGCCAGACGCCGCACACGCACGCCTACCGGCTTGCCGGCGGCAGCGGACAGGTCCTTGACCAGGCAGGCTTCAAGAGCCTCGACGCTGTCGAACGGGGTCTGGTTCAGGGAGTTGAGGTACAGCTTGAACGACTTCGACTCGATGATGTTCGGCGAGTCAGCCGGGATGCTGAATTCACCGATGGCCACCACGGGCTTGCCGGACGGCAGCAGCCACGACAGTTCGAAGCAGTTCCAGAAGTCGACGCCCTGATACGGCAGGGTGTCGGCCGTCAGACCCAGCTCGGCCCATTTGGCGGCGCGAGGGATGGGGAACAGCAACGATGGCGTGTAGGTGGAGATGTATTCGCTGGACTTGCCCAACGGCGAATGTTCGGCTGCGGGATGCATGTTGGAAACCTGGACGTGAGTAAACCCGTGCAGTTTAACTATTTGCGCCGCGATTTGCGCGTTTGATGGTGTAGCCGCTGCCGCCAGGCTGCGCTGGCCCTGTGCCTCACTGGAGATCCACAGGGTTCACGCCAGCCAGCGCAGCCTACGGCAGCGGCTACAGGTTACTCGTAACGCAGGGCGTAGGCCGGTTCGATTTGCGCGGCGCGCCAGGCCGGGTACACGGTGGCCAGGAAGCTGAGGATCAAGCCTGCGCTGCAGATCATGATCACGTCGCCCGCCTGCAGGTCCGACGGCAGGTTGCTGATGAAGTACACATCCGAGGTAAAGATGTGTTGCCCGGTCACCCGCTCGATCCAGCCCACCATGGCGCTGACGTTGATGGCCGCGATGACGCCCAGCACGCCGCCGATCAAGGTGCCGACCACGCCGATCACCGTGCCCTGGACCATGAAGATGCCCATGATCTGCCGCGGTGTGGCGCCGATGGTGCGCAGAATCGCGATGTCGGCGCCCTTGTCGTTCACCACCATGATCAGCGTGGCGATGATATTGAAGGCGGCCACGGCGACGATCATCAGCAGCAACAGGCCGATCATGGTCTTTTCCATTTTCATGGCGCTGAACAGGCTGCCCTGGGTGTGCGTCCAGTCATCGGCCTTGTAGCCGTCGCCCAGGCTGGCGGCGATGGCCTTGGACACCTGGGGCGCCATGTACAGGTCTTTGAGCTTGAGGCGCACGCTTTGCACCTGGTTGGGCTGCCAGTGCTGGATTTGCGCAGCATCGGCCATGTGGATCAGGGCCATGGAGCCATCCAGCTCGGCGCCTACCTTGAACACGCCGACCACGTTGAGGCGTTGCAGGCGCGGGGTGATGCCGCCCGGCTCGTCGCTGAGTTCCGGCACGATCAGGGTGATCTTGTCGCCCACGTTCAAGCGGAAACGACGCGCGGTGATGTCGCCGATGACCACGCCGAACTCGCCCGGTTTCAAGTCCTGCAGCGAACCCTGGGTGATGTGGTCGGCAACGATCGAGACCTTGCCTTCCTGGGCCGGGTCCACGCCGCTGACCTGGATCGGCTGCATGTAGCCCTTGTACGAGAGCATGCCGTCCATGTCGGTGAACGGCACCGCGGCCAGCACTTCCGGGTTTTTCAGGGCGGCGGCGGCTACCGGCTGCCAGTCGTCCAGCGGCTTGGCGCCGAGGATGGTGGCGTGGGGCACCATGCCGAGGATGCGCGAACTCATTTCCTTCTGGAAACCGTTCATCACCGACAGCACCACGATCATCGCCAGCACGCCGAGGGCCAGGCCGATCATCGAGGTCATGGAGATGAACGAGATGAAATGATTGCGGCGCTTGGCCCGGGTGTAGCGCGCACCGATGAAGATGGATAAGGGTCTGAACATACGTCAAGGCACCTGGAAAAAGGGTTGAAGCCAGCGCCCGGCCATGCCGGGCGCAAAACCGCGGCGATCAGATCGGGACCAGACGGCCCTCTTCCAGACGCAGCACGCGGTCCATCTGGCGCGCCAGAGTAAGATCGTGGGTCACCACCAGGAACGCGGTACGCAACGAGGTGCTCAGCTCCAGCATCAGGTCTTTGATACCTTGGGCGGTGTGCTGGTCAAGGTTGCCGGTGGGCTCGTCGAGCATCACCAGGCCCGGCTTGTTGACGAGGGCGCGGGCAATGGCCACGCGCTGGCGCTCGCCACCCGACAGCTCGGCCGGCTTGTGCGACAGGCGATGGCCCAGGCCCACGCGCTCCAGCAAGGCGCTGGCGCGCTGCTTGGCGTCCGGGATCGGCGTCTTGCCGATCAGCAGCGGCATGCACACGTTCTCCAGCGCGGTGAACTCGGGCAGCAGGTGGTGGAACTGGTAAACGAAGCCCAGCGCGCGGTTGCGCAGCAGGCCACGGGCCTTTTCGTTGAGCGCCGACAGTTGCTCGCCGGCCAGCCACACGCTACCGCTGCTGGGCGTGTCCAGACCGCCGAGCATGTTCAGCAGGGTGCTTTTGCCCGAGCCCGACTGGCCGACAATGGCCACGCGCTCGCCGGCGTACAGCTCCAGCTGCAGGTTGGACAACACCACCACCGACTCCGGGCCTTCCTCGTAGGATTTGCCCAGGTTGCGGCAACTCAACACTGCTTTCTCGTTCATGCCCAACTCACTCATAACGTAACGCCTCCGCAGGCTGGGTGCGCGCCGCACGCCAGGCCGGGTAAAGGGTGGCGAGGAAACTCAGCACCAGGGCCGCGCCGCAGACCATGAACACGTCATTGGCCATCAGCTGCGACGGCAGGTAATCGATGAAGTACACGTCGGGGTTGAGGAACTTGTGCCCGATGATTTTTTCCAGCAAGGCGATGGCCGCGCTGACGTTCAACGCCGCGAGCATGCCCAGGATGGCGCCCACCAGGGTGCCGATGACGCCAATGACCGTGCCCTGGACCATGAAGATGCGCATGATCTGCCCCGGCGTGGAGCCCAGGGTACGCAGGATGGCGATGTCACCGCGCTTGTCGTTGACCACCATCACCAGGGTGGAAATGATGTTGAACGCCGCCACCGCGACAATCAGCAGCAACAGCAGGCCGATCATGGATTTCTCCATGCCGATGGCCTGGTACAGGTTGCCGTGGGTGCGGGTCCAGTCGCGGGCGTAGTAGTCCTGGTCACCCAGGTTCTGGCTGATCTCCCAGGCCACGCGCGGCGCTTCGAACAGGTCGGCGAACTTCAACCGCACGCCCTGTACCTGATCCGGCTGCCAGCGGTGCAGGCGCGCCAGGTCGTCGATGTTGGTCAGGCCCAGGTAGCCGTCGATCTCGCCGGCGCCCACGTGGAAAATGCCGGTGACCGTGAAGCGCTTCATGCGCGGGAACATGCCCGCTGGCGTGACGCTGACTTCCGGGGTGACGAAGGTGACCTTGTCACCCACCTTGACGCCCAGCTTGTTGGCCGCGTTGTCGCCCAGCATGATGCCGAAGCTGCCTGACGTCAGGTCGTCCAGGCTGCCCTGCTTGATGAATCGGTCGATGATGGTGACTTTGCGCTCCTCGGCGGGGTCGACGCCGTTGAGCAGCATTTTCTGCACCTTGCCGTTATTGGTCACCAGCCCCTGCATCTGGGTGTAGGGCGCTACCTCCAGAACCGCCGGATTCTGCTTTACTTTAGCGGCAAGGGCCTGCCAATCATTGATCGGCTTGCTGGACTCGATGGTCGCGTGGGGCACCATGCCGAGCACGCGGGTTCGCATCTCATGATCGAAGCCGTTCATCACCGAGAGCACCACGATCATCACGATCACGCCAAGGGCGAGTCCGATCATCGAGGTCAGGGAAATGAATGACACAAAATGATTGCGACGCTTGGCGCGGGTGTAACGCGCGCCGATGAAAACGAAGAGAGGTCTGAACATGTCGGGGCTTGTTCGAATGAAAGAGGAACGTCCTTGTGGCGGGGCTTGACGAGCAGCTTTACACTCAGACCACCGCCGCTACCATGGGTTCGCCATGTCGACATTAGATGAAGAAGATCGCCGCGAATACTACCGTATCGACGATCGGATCGCACTTGAAATTACCCCGCTGTCGGCCGCCGACGCTGCGGGCACCGACTTGTTGCAAGATGCGTCGCCGCTGTTCAATCTGCTCAGCGAATTGCACCTCAGCGAATTCGAGTCCCAGCACCTGCTGCGTCAGCTCAGCGACAGCGACCGCACCATGGGCAACTTCCTGAAGGCGCAGAACAAGCGCATCGACCTGCTGAGCCAGGTGGTGGCGCAGACCATTCTGGGGCACCTGGGCGAGCCACGCCCGGTGATTTTGTCCGAGGGCGGCATCGAATTCCTGCACCCCGAGGCCATCGCCCCCGGCACCCGCGTGGCGGTGAAGATGGCGCTGATGCCCCAGGCTCTGGGCCTGCTGCTGCGCGCCAAGGTCACCCATTGCGACGCCAAGGCCGACGGCCAGTTCGACCTGGGCATGGACTTCCACGACATCACCGACGCCCAGCGCCAACTGCTGGCCCGCTACATCCTGCAGAAACAGGCCGCCGAACGCCGCAAGGAGCGTGAACAAAACGATCCGCCGGTTGCCTGAGTACCAGCCCTCCTCCGACTTCAGCATTTTTTTGAAGGAACAGACGTGACCCTTATTTACGGCCACCGCGGCGCCAAAGGCGAAGCACCGGAAAACACCCTGACCAGTTTCCAGGAATGCCTCAAGCACGGCGTACGCCGTTGCGAACTGGACCTGCACCTGTCCAAGGACGGCCAACTGATGGTCATCCACGACCCGACCCTCAAGCGCACCACCGACCGTCGCGGCAAGGTGGTGGAGCATCAGGCGGCTGACCTGGTGACCTATGACGCCCGCAAAGGCGGCCCGGGCTGGGTGCAGCCCTGCCCCATCCCGCGCCTGGAAGAGCTGTTCAAGGCCTGCGATTTCGAGCACTGGCAGCTGGAAGTCAAAAGCGCCTCGCGCACCCGCGCCGCCACCACGGTGCTGGCAATTCGCGAACTGGCTCAGGAATACGGGGTGCTGGACAAGGTGACCATCACCTCAAGCTCCCGGGAAGTGCTGCGCGCCGCCGCCGAACTGACCCCGGACATTGCCCGTGGCCTGGTGGCCGAATACGCCTGGCTCGACCCGTTGAAGGTGGCGCAGAACTATGCGTGCAATCTGTTGGCGCTGAACTGGACGCTGTGCACCCCCGAGCGCCTGATCAAGGCCCAGCGCCAGGGGTTGCACGTGTCGGTGTGGACGGTCAACGAACCGGCACTGATGCGCCGGCTCGCCGACTTCGGCGTTGACAGCCTGATTACAGACTTTCCCGGTTTGGCCACTGCCACGCTTGGGAATCGCTGAAATCGGTCTCCCCGGCCGGCTCAGGCCACCGGCCGGAGCCGCTCAAAAAAGCCGGTTCAGGCCGTCATAGGCCGCTACCCGATAGGCTTCGGCCATGGTCGGGTAGTTGAAGGTGGTGTTGACGAAGTACTTCAGGGTATTGAGCTCACCGGGCTGGTTCATGATGGCCTGGCCGATGTGGACAATTTCCGAAGCCTGGTCACCGAAGCAGTGCACACCCAGGATCTCCAGGGTTTCACGGTGGAACAGGATCTTCAGCATGCCCACCGGCTCGCCGGAGATCTGCGCCCGCGCCATGCCCTTGAAGAAGGCTTTACCCACTTCATAAGGCACCTTGGCCTGGGTCAGCTCATGCTCATTCTTGCCGATGGAGCTGATCTCCGGGATGGTGTAAATGCCGGTGGGCACGTCGTTGACGTGACGCCAGCTACCGTTGTCCACCACGCTGCCGGCCGCCGAGCGCCCTTGGTCATGAGCGGCGCTGGCCAGGCTTGGCCAGCCGATGACGTCACCGGCGCCGTAAATGTGCGGCACGCTGGTACGGTAGGCTTCGTCGACCGTGATCTGGCCACGCCCGTTGACCTTGATACCGATGTTCTCCAGCCCCAGGCGATCGGTGTTGCCGGTACGACCGTTACACCACAGCAAGGCGTCGGCCTTGATCTTCTTGCCCGACTTGAGGTGCAGGATTACGCCGTTTTCCAGACCTTCGACGCGCTCGTACTCCTCGGTGTGACGCACCATCACGTTGTTGTTGCTGAAGTGATAGCTCAGCCCCTGGGAAATTTCCGCGTCCAGGAAACTCAACAGCTGCTCGCGGTTGTCGACCAGTTCCACCAGCACGCCAAGGCCACTGAAGATGGACGCATATTCGCAACCGATGACGCCGGCGCCGTAGATAATCAGCTTGCGCGGGGTGTGGGTGAGGCTGAGGATAGTGTCGCTATCGTAGATACGCGCGTGGTTGAAATCGATGTCGGCGGGGCGATAAGGGCGCGAACCCGTGGCAATGATGACGTTCTTGGCCACCAGCTTTTCCTGCGCGCCGTTGGCGCAGATCACTTCAATGGTCTGCTCGTCCGAGAAGCTGCCAGTGCCGAAGAACACATCGACGCGATTGCGCGCGTAATAACTGGTGCGCGAGGCCACCTGCTTGGCGATGACCTGCTCGGCGCTTTTCAGCACGTCCGGGAACGAGAACCAGCGCGGCTCGCCAATGGCCCGGAACATGGGGTTGGTGTTGAACTGGATGATCTGCTTGACCGAGTGACGCAGGGCCTTGGACGGGATGGTGCCCAGGTGGGTGCAGTTGCCGCCGACCTGGCGGCGGCTGTCGACCATCGCCACCTTGCGCCCCGCCTTGGCGGCGTTCATCGCAGCACCTTCACCTGCGGGCCCGGAACCCAGCACCACTACATCATAGTTGTAGACAGCCATGCGTACTCCTTCAGAACAGGCCGAGGCACCACTCTGGTACCTCCGGCTCAACATGCCGCCATGCGGCATCGAAAACTCGGGGATGCAGTCTATAGAAGCGTATTCGCCGCGAACATTAACCCTTGGTCGCGTCAAAGGCTATTGATGTCTGCATCAACGCGTCAATGGTCAACTTTTCCTACAGCAGCCATCCGTTCGAATGCCGGGGTCGGCCGACTGGACAGCACCTCGCCGTCGCGGCGCACAAATAGCGCGGCAATGTCGTGAAGCTGGGCATACGCCCACCCCTGCTCCGGCCCCAGAATCATCAACAGCGTAGACAGGCCATCGGCCGCTGTCGCCGAAGGATGAATCACCGTGACCGAGGACAACGCGTGGGTGATGGGCGCGCCCGTACGGCCATCGAGCAGGTGGGAATAGCGCGTGCCGTCATGCACGAAGAAATGCGTCTGCTCGGCCGAGGTCGACACACCGTAGCCATCAATGCCCAGCGTCTGGCTGGCGTGCTGATCGCCCGCACGGGGGGTGGGCACGCTGATTGGCCAGGCGCTGCCATCGGGTTTGCGCCCCACGGCCTTGAGCTGGCCGGTGGCTTCGGCGCGATAGTTGCCCACGCCCAGCGCCTGCAGGCGCGCGCCGATGCGTTCCACGGCGTAACCGGCGGCGATGCTGTTGAGGTCCACGGCCACGGCCGCGTCCTTGCACAACTGCCCGCCGTCAACCCGCAGGTGCTGGTAACCCACGCGCTGGCGGGTCAGGGCCAGCACCGCCGGGCGCGGCACTTGCTGGCGGTGGCTGTTGGGGCCGAACCCCCACAGGTTTATCAACGGGCCCACAGTCTGGTCGTAGGCGCCCTGGCTGGCGCTGGACAGTGACTGGCCGTACTGCACCAGCTCCAGCACCGCGGGCGGCATCACCCGGCAACTGTCCGCGGGCAGCGCATTGAAGCGTTGCACCTCGGAGTCGTCGCGGTACAGCGACATCTGCTGGTCCACCTCGCCGAGGATGCGCTCCACCTCGGCCTGCACTTGCGAGCGCTGGGGCGTCTGCGCCGTGGGCACATACTGGATGTCGTAACGACTGCCCATGGTCGGGCCGCTGAAGGTTTCCACCGGGTCGCCACCACTGCAGCCCGCCAGGGCGGCCAGCAGGTTGAGCATCAGAAAAGGACGGGCAAGGCACATGGACAGGCGAATTTTGACTTAACCTTGAGACAGACATTCGAGGAAGACGCCATTATGCGCCACAAGCCGCTGTTGCTTCTGCTCTTCTTCTGCGCCCTGGCCTGGGGCAACAGCGCCGACCGCCTGCAGGAGGCCAATTTCGCCACGCAGTGGGGCCAGCCGCCATTGCAACGCAAAAGCCAGGCGTTGCTCAATTACCTGTTCGTCGATGTCTATGCCGCGGCGTTTTACGCCCAGCCCGGCACCAGCGCGCAGCAGGCGGTGAACGACTTGAGTGATCAGCGCCTGGAGCTGTTCTACTTCCACAACATCGACCGCGAAGACGTGATCAAGGCTGCCAACCAGACCCTGCAACGCCAGGCCAGCCCCAACCTGTTGCGCGCCGCCCGGCCGGAGATCGACCGGCTGCATCAAAGCTTCACCGACATCCATGCCGGCGACCGTTATGCCCTCACCTACACCACCGCCGCCGGGCTGTCGCTGGAACGCAACGGACAGGTAATTTTTGTCAGTAAAGACAAGGACTTGGCCCGTCTGTACCTGGCCATCTGGCTGGCCCCCAGGGGCCTTTCTGACAACTTACGCACGGCACTTTTGCAGCCTGCGTCTTCCTGACCTACAGGCTGAAACGTTACACCTTGCAGGCAGAAACCCCATCAGCGCCTAGACTTATACATCTTGTTACAAAATATTTTGCGCAAACCCGCAAAAAGTCGGCGTGGACGGCTGCCAAGCGCCCTCCCACCCCACCCCATCTACGTGAGTGCACTCCCATGGCCTCGACTTCCGGCAAGGGCAAGGCGATTTTTCGCGTTGTCAGCGGCAACTTTCTCGAGATGTTCGACTTCATGGTGTATGGCTTTTACGCCACCGCCATCGCCAAGACCTTCTTCCCCTCCGACAACGCCTTCGCCTCGCTGATGCTGTCGCTGGCCACTTTCGGCGCCGGTTTCCTGATGCGCCCGCTGGGCGCCATCTTCCTGGGCGCCTACATCGACCGCCACGGCCGCCGCCAGGGCCTGATCGTGACCCTGGCGATGATGGCCATGGGCACCGTACTGATCGCCTGCGTGCCCGGCTACGCCACCCTGGGCGTGGCGGCGCCGCTGCTGGTGCTGCTGGGTCGGCTGTTGCAGGGCTTCTCGGCGGGCGTGGAACTGGGCGGCGTATCGGTGTACCTGGCAGAAATCGCCACCCCGGGGCGCAAGGGTTTCTTCGTCAGTTGGCAGTCGGCCAGCCAGCAGGCGGCGGTGGTATTCGCCGGCCTGCTGGGCGTGGCCCTCAACCACTGGCTGAGCCCCGAGCAGATGGGCGACTGGGGCTGGCGCGTGCCGTTTCTGGTGGGCTGCATGATCGTGCCCGCGATCTTTGTCATCCGTCGCTCACTGGAAGAAACGCCTGAATTCCAGGCCCGCAAGCACCGCCCTACCCTCAAGCAGATCGTGCGTTCCATCGGCCAGAACTTCGGCCTGGTGCTGGCCGGCATGGCGCTGGTGGTGATGACCACGGTGTCGTTCTACCTGATCACCGCCTACACCCCGACCTTCGGCAAGGCCGAGCTGCATTTGTCGGACTTTGATGCGTTGTTGGTGACCGTGTTGATCGGGCTGTCGAATTTTTTCTGGTTGCCGGTGATGGGTGCGGTGTCGGACCGTGTGGGGCGCAAGCCGTTGCTGTTGGCGGCAACCATCCTGGCGATTCTCACGGCCTACCCTTCGCTGAACTGGATGGTGCAGGCGCCCAGTTTCGAGCGGTTGCTGACGGTGGAGCTGTGGTTGTCGTTTTTGTATGGCAGCTATAACGGGGCGATGGTGGTGGCGTTGACCGAGATCATGCCGGTGGAGGTGCGCACTACGGGTTTTTCGCTGGCTTACAGCCTGGCGACGGCGACTTTTGGCGGGTTTACGCCGGCGGCGTGTACGTACCTGATTCATGTGCTGGACAACAAGGCGGCGCCGGGGATCTGGTTGAGTGGTGCGGCGGTGTTGGGGTTGGTGGCGACGTTGGTGTTGTTTCATGGGAACAGGCATGCGCTGCGTACCGCGCAGGCGGCGGGGGCGTGAGTTGTAGCCGCTGCCGAAGGCTGCGCTGGGCCGATTCCTCGCTGGAGATTTTCAGTGTCCGTGAGGGCCAGCGCAGCCTGGCGGCAGCGGCTACGCAAAGCGCTTTTGATCTTGCTTTTGCTTTGGCTCTTGATCTTGATCTTGATCTTGCTTTTGATCTTAGGCCCCGTTAGAGCCAAGGGCCGACCGGAGGCGTCGATCAAGCGGCCTTCAGCGTAGCTGAAGGAGACGGAACCGGAGGCGCTTCTATTCCGGGCCGTCGTCCGCTTGATCGACGCCGTAGGGAGGGGACCCGGAGCGCAGCGCAGGGCCCAGGCTCGGGGCGAGCCCTTTTTGGTTATTTTTTGGCTGGGCCGGCACACCGGGCGACTGCCAAAAAGTGACTCGCCGTAAGGGCGAAACGGTCGGTGGTCGCACCCTAGATAATGGATATGCCCACAGTCCTCAAAAGCGGGATCCGCAGACCGTGAACATATCCATTATCTCGGGTGATGCGCAGTCACCTTTCCGCCCTTACGGCGGGTCACTTTTTGACAAACGCCCGGTGTGCCGGCCCAGTCAAAAAGTAACCAAAAAAGGCTTGCCCCCGAGCCCGGTCCCTACGCTGCGCTCCGGGTCCCCTCCCTCCGCCGCCGATCAAGCGGACGACGGCCCGGAATAGAAGCGCCTCCGGTTCCGTCTCCTTCGGCTACGCCTCAGGCCGCTTGATCGACGTCTCCGGTCGGCCCTGGGCTCTAACGGGGGCACACAATCAAGATCAAAGGCCTCACGGAAGCAAAGCGGTCCGCGACACGCCCGGTCCCACAGGGTTTGCGCAGGCCATCAGCACAACAAAAAAGCCCCGACATCTCTGCCGGGGCTTTTTCATTTCAAGCTAACGCTTAGCGCGGGAACGCCGGCGGGTTTACATCCGCCATGTCTTCCATCACACGCACTACCTGGCAGCTATAACCAAACTCGTTGTCGTACCAAACGTACAACACAGCGCGGTTGTCATTGCAGATAGTGGCCTCAGCATCAACCACACCGGCGTGACGCGAACCCACGAAGTCGGTCGAAACCACTTCCTGCGAGTTCACGAAGTCGATCTGCTTGTGCAGGTCCGAGTGCATGGCCATCTGGCGCAGGTACTCGTTGAGCTCTTCGCGGGTGGTGGCCTTTTCCAGGTTCAGGTTCAGGATGGCCATCGAAACGTTAGGCGTCGGCACGCGAATGGCGTTGCCGGTCAGCTTGCCGGCCAGCTCAGGCAGGGCCTTGGCAGCGGCGGTGGCAGCGCCCGTCTCGGTGATCACCATGTTCAGCGCGGCGCTGCGGCCACGGCGCGAACCTTTGTGGAAGTTGTCGATCAGGTTCTGGTCGTTGGTGTACGAGTGAACGGTTTCGACGTGGCCATTGACGATGCCGAACTTGTCGTTGACAGCCTTGAGCACCGGCACGATGGCGTTGGTGGTGCACGAGGCGGCCGAGACGATCTTGTCGTCAGCGGTGATTTCGCCGTGGTTGATGCCGTGAACGATGTTCTTCAGCTTGCCTTTGCCCGGTGCAGTCAGCACCACGCGGTCCACACCCGGGCAGGCCAGGTGCTGGCCCAGGCCGTCGGCGTCACGCCATACGCCGGTGTTGTCCACCAGCAGCGCGTTGCTGATGCCGTACTGGGTGTAATCCACCTCGGTCGGGTTCTTGGCGTAGATAACCTGGATCAGGTTACCGTTGGCGGTGATGGTGCTGTTGGCTTCATCGATGGTGATGGTGCCATCGAACGGGCCGTGTACCGAGTCGCGACGCAGCAGGCTGGCGCGCTTGACCAGGTCGTTGTCGGCACCCTTGCGCACCACGATGGCACGCAGGCGCAGGCCGTCGCCGCCACCGGTCTTCTCGATCAGGATGCGGGCCAGCAGGCGACCGATACGACCGAAGCCGTACAGCACTACGTCCTTGCCCTTGCGTGGGGAAGCGTTCTGCTGACCGACGATGTCGGCCATTTCTTCACGGACGAACTGCTCGGCAGTGCGGCCGTTGCCCTGTTCCTTGAACTTGTTGGCCAGGCGGCCCAGGTCCACCGAGGCGGCACCCAGTTTCAGCTCGCTCATGGCCTTGAGCAGGGGGAATGTCTCGTGGACAGACAATTCGATTTCGTCGGCCTGGCGGTGACGCGCAAAGCGGTGGGCCTTGAGGATCTGAATGACGGAACGGTTGATCAGGCTGCGGCCATAGATCGAGCTCACCACGTTGTTATTGCGGTAGAGCTGACCGATCAGCGGAATCATCGCCTCGGCGAGCGCTTCACGATCGATCCATTCACCAAGACACTGGTCGGGCTTCTGAGTCACGGGAACCTTCCACATGTAGGGACAGAAAAAAGGGGCTACATTATGACTTCCAGCGCTCGGCGGAGCAATGAGCGCCTGTCGACACAGGCTCATAGACCGGGCTTTTGCGCGAAGGTTTCGTTTTCGAGCGGTCGAAACTGACAGCCCGGCCAAGGGCCGGTACAATCGTTGTCTTTGTCGCAACGCCTGGAGCCTGACCGCCCGTGCCTGTCCTGCGTCTACCGCTACTGTCCTCCACCGCGGGGAAACATACCTGGGGCAACCTGCCAGGGGCCGCCCTGAGCCTGGCGATTGCCGAAGCCGCCAGCGCCGCCAAGCGCTTCACCCTGCTGCTGACCGCCGACAGCCAAAGCGCCGACCGGCTGGAGCAGGAGCTGCGTTTCTTCGCCCCCGGCCTGCCCGTGCTGCATTTTCCCGACTGGGAAACCCTGCCGTACGACCTGTTCTCGCCGCACCAGGACATCATTTCCCAGCGTATTGCCAGCCTGTACCGGCTGCCGGAGCTCGATCACGGCGTTTTGGTAGTGCCAGTGACCACAGCCCTACATAGACTGGCGCCGACGCAATTCTTGCTGGGCAGCAGCCTGGTGCTGGACGTGGGCCAGAAGCTGGACGTGGAGCAGATGCGCACACGCCTGGAGGCCAGCGGCTACCGCTACGTGGACACGGTGTACGAGCACGGCGAGTTCACCGTGCGCGGCGCGCTGATCGACCTGTTCCCCATGGGCAGCAAGCTGCCCTACCGCATCGACCTGTTCGATGACGAAATCGAGACCCTGCGCACCTTCGACCCGGAAACCCAGCGCTCCATCGACAAGGTGGACTCGGTGCGCCTGCTGCCGGCCCGCGAGTTCCCGCTGCAGAAGGAAGCCGTGACGCGCTTCAAGGCGCGCTTTCGCGAGCGTTTCGACGTGGACTTCCGGCGTACGCCGATCTTCCAGGACCTGAGCAGCGGCATCACCCCGGCCGGTATCGAGTACTACCTGCCGTTGTTCTTCGAGGAAACCTCGACCCTGTTCGACTACCTGCCCCAGGACACCCAGGTGTTCTCGCTGCCGGGCATCGAGCAGGCCGCAGAGAACTTCTGGAACGATGTGCGCAACCGCTACGAAGAACGCAAGATCGACAAGCAGCGGCCGCTGTTGCCGCCTGCCGAGCTGTTCCTGCCGGTGGAAGACTGCTTCGCGCGCCTGAAGAACTGGCCGCGCGTGGTCGCCAGCCAAGCCGACATCGAGCCCGGCGTGGGCCGCGATCGCTTCCCGGCGCAGCCGCTGCCCAACCTTGCCATCGAGGCCAAGGCCAACCAGCCGCTGGCGGCGCTGTCGAACTTCCTCGACCAGTTCCCTGGCCGCGTGCTGTTTACCGCCGAATCGGCCGGCCGCCGCGAAGTGCTGCTGGAGCTGCTGGACCGTCTCAAGCTCAAACCCAAAACCGTCGACGGCTGGGCCGACTTTGCCAGCGGCAAGGACCGCCTGGCCATCACCATCGCCCCGCTGGACGACGGCCTGGTGCTTGACGACCCGGCCCTGGCGCTGATCGCCGAGAGCCCGCTGTTCGGCCAGCGGGTGATGCAGCGTCGCCGTCGCGAAAAACGCACCGACGGCAACAACGACGCGGTGATCAAGAACCTCACCGAGCTGCGCGAGGGCGCACCGGTGGTGCACATCGACCACGGCGTGGGCCGCTACCTGGGCCTGGCGACGCTGGAAATCGAAAACCAGATGGCCGAATTCCTGACCCTGGAATACGCCGAGAATGCCAAGCTGTACGTGCCGGTGGCCAACCTGCACCTGATCGCCCGCTACACCGGCAGCGATGACGCCCTGGCGCCCTTGCACCGCCTGGGCTCGGAAACCTGGCAGAAAGCCAAGCGCAAGGCCGCCGAACAGGTGCGCGATGTGGCCGCCGAACTGCTGGACATCTACGCCCGCCGCGCGGCGCGCAAGGGTTACGCGTTCGCCGACCCGACCGCCGACTACGCCACCTTCAGCGCCGGCTTCCCGTTCGAGGAAACCCCCGACCAGCAATCGGCCATTGAAGCGGTGCGCGAGGACATGCTGGCGCCCAAGCCCATGGACCGCCTGGTATGTGGCGACGTGGGCTTCGGCAAGACCGAGGTGGCCATGCGCGCCGCCTTCATCGCCGTGCACGGCGGCCGCCAGGTGGCCATCCTGGTACCCACCACCCTGCTCGCCCAACAGCATTACAACAGCTTCCGCGACCGCTTCGCCGACTGGCCGGTGACGGTCGAGGTGATGAGCCGCTTCAAGTCCACCAAAGAGGTCAACGCCGCCGTGGCGCAGTTGGCCGAAGGCAACATCGACATCGTCATCGGCACCCACAAGCTGCTGCAGGACGACGTCAAGATCAAGAACCTGGGCCTGGTGATCATCGACGAGGAGCACCGCTTCGGCGTGCGCCAGAAGGAACAGCTCAAGGCGCTGCGCAGCGAGGTGGACATCCTCACCCTCACCGCAACGCCCATCCCGCGCACGCTGAACATGGCGGTGTCGGGCATGCGCGACCTGTCGATCATCGCCACCCCGCCGGCTCGCCGGCTGTCGGTGCGCACCTTCGTCATGGAGCAGAACAAAAGCACCGTGAAAGAGGCGCTGCTGCGTGAACTGCTGCGCGGCGGCCAGGTGTACTACCTGCACAACGACGTGAAGACCATCGAGAAGTGCGCCGCCGACCTTGCCGAACTGGTGCCCGAGGCCCGCATCGGCATCGGCCACGGGCAGATGCGCGAACGCGAACTCGAACAGGTGATGAGCGACTTCTACCACAAGCGCTTCAACGTGCTGATTGCCTCGACCATCATCGAGACCGGCATCGACGTGCCCAGTGCCAACACCATCATCATCGAGCGCGCCGACAAGTTCGGCCTGGCACAGTTGCACCAGCTGCGCGGCCGCGTGGGCCGTAGCCACCACCAGGCCTACGCCTACCTGCTGACGCCACCACGGCAACAGATTACCCCGGACGCCGAGAAGCGCCTGGAGGCCATCGCCAATACCCAGGACCTGGGCGCCGGTTTCGTGCTGGCCACCAACGACCTGGAAATCCGCGGCGCCGGCGAACTGCTGGGCGAAGGCCAGAGCGGCCAGATCCAGGCCGTGGGCTTCACCCTGTACATGGAAATGCTGGAGCGGGCGGTGAAGGCCATCCGCAAGGGCGAACAGCCCAACCTCGACCAGCCGCTGGGCGGCGGCCCGGAGATCAACCTGCGCCTGCCGGCACTGATCCCCGAGGACTACCTGCCCGACGTGCATGCGCGACTGATCCTGTACAAGCGCATCGCCTCGGCGGTGGACGAGGACGGCCTCAAGGACCTGCAAGTGGAGATGATCGACCGCTTCGGCCTGCTGCCCGAGCCCACCAAGAACCTGGTGCGCCTGACCCTGCTCAAGCTGCAGGCGGAAACCCTGGGCATCAAGAAGGTCGACGCCGGCCCGCAAGGCGGGCGCATCGAGTTCGCCGCAGAAACGCCGGTGGACCCGCTGGTGCTGATCAAGCTGATCCAGGGCCAGCCCAACCGTTACAAATTCGAAGGCGCTACCATGTTCAAGTTCATGGTACCCATGGAACGCGCCGATGAGCGCTTCAATACCCTTGAAGCGTTGTTCGAGCGCCTGACGCCGAAGTCCGCATGAGTGGCCTGATTTTGCACAAGGTGTCTGCCCGCTAAATGTCCGAACACCTGATTCAGCACCTCGAACCCCGGCCACGCTTGTGGCTGGGCAGTGTCGAGTTCAGCGCCTTTGAACCGCGCAATGGCCGCATGCAGCGGCATATCCAGCACCGCGCCGCGCTGGCGTTCGGTTACGCCGGTCATTATGTGTCCAGCGCACGCACGCCTCACGAGCCCGGCATTGCGCGTCAGCCGTTGAGCGAGAAGGCCCTGCGCGACACGTTGCAGGGGCTGGGCTTTCGCATCGCCACGCGGCAAAGCAAGGCCTTGCCGGAAAGCGCCGGCGATATCTTCGAGCTGCCCAGCGACAGCGCCTGGCTGCGGTTTGTGCTCAACGACCTGCCCACCCTGCGCGAGCAAGGCTGGGAGATCGAGTATTCCGAAGAGTTCGCCTTCGACCTGACGCCGGTGGACGACTGGTATGCGGTGATCGACGAGCCGCCCGGGCATGACTGGTTCGACCTGGAACTGGGCATCGTGGTCAATGGCGAACGCCTGAGCCTGCTGCCCATCCTGATCAACCTGCTGCGCACCCACCCCGAGTTGCTCAACCCGGCGCAACTGGCGCGGCGCCGCGACGACGAACAGATTCTGGTGCCGATTCACAGCCCCCAGGCCAACAAGCCGCGGCTGATGCAAGTGGCCCTGCCCTACGGGCGCCTCAAGCCGGTGCTGACCACCTTGGGCGATTTCTACCTGCGCGAGCCGGGCGACACCCGCCTGCGCCTGCCCACGCCTGACGCCACGCGGCTCAACGCCCTCAAGGAGCTGCCGCTGAGCTGGGAAGGCGGGGAGCGGCTGCGCGGCTTTGCCGAACGCCTGCGCGACATCCGCACCCAGCCCACCCCGCCGCCCGCCGACCTGGCCGCCAAGCTGCGCCCCTACCAGGCCGAAGGTCTGAGCTGGATGCAGGCCCTGCGCCAGCTGGAAGTGGGAGGCATCCTCGCCGATGACATGGGCCTGGGTAAAACCCTGCAAACCCTGGCGCACCTGCTGTGCGAGAAAAACGCCGGGCGCCTCGACCGTCCGGCCATGGTGGTGATGCCCACCAGCCTGATCCCCAACTGGCAGGACGAGGCCCAGCGCTTCGCCCCTACCCTGCGCGTGGCCGCCCTGCACGGCGCCGGGCGCAAGAAGTACTTTGACAAGCTGTTCGATTACGACCTGCTGCTGACCACCTACGCCCTGCTGCCCAAGGACCTGGAAGCACTGAGCAAGGTGCCGCTGCACGTGCTGATCCTCGACGAGGCGCAGTACATCAAGACCCCGGGCAGCAAGGCGGCCCAGGCGGCGCGCCAGCTGCGCGCCCGCCAGCGCCTGTGCCTGAGCGGCACGCCGCTGGAAAACCACCTGGGCGAGCTGTGGTCACTGTTCCACTTCCTGCTGCCAGGCTGGCTGGGCGACGCCAAGGCGTTCAACCGCGACTACCGCGTGCCCATCGAGAAGCACGGCGACCAGGAACGCCTGCAGCACCTCAACGCGCGCATCAAGCCGTTCCTGCTGCGCCGCACCAAGGAACAAGTGGCCACCGAACTGCCGGCCAAGACCGAGATCACCCACTGGGTGGAGCTCAACGAGGCCCAGCGCGACGTGTACGAAACCGTGCGCCTGGCCATGGACAAGAAAGTCCGCGAGGAGATCACCCGCAAGGGCGTGGCGCGCAGCCAGATCATCATCCTGGAAGCGCTGCTCAAGCTGCGCCAGGTGTGCTGCGACCTGCGCCTGGTCAATGGCACGGCGGCGCCAACCCGCGGCAACAGCTCGGGCAAGCTGGCCAGCCTGATGGAGATTATTGAAGAGCTGCTGCTGGAAAACCGGCGGATCCTGCTGTTTTCGCAATTCACCTCGATGCTGGGGTTGATCGAACAGGAACTGCAACAGCGCGGCATCGACTACGCCCTGCTGACCGGCGCCACCAAGAATCGGCGTATTCCGGTGCAGGACTTCCAGAAAGGCAAGGTGCAGATCTTTCTGATCAGTCTCAAGGCCGGCGGCGTGGGCTTGAACCTGACGGCGGCCGACACCGTGATCCATTACGACCCGTGGTGGAACCCGGCGGCCGAGCACCAGGCCACAGACCGCGCGTATCGCATTGGCCAGGAAAAGCCGGTATTCGTCTACAAGCTGATTACCCGGGGCACGGTGGAGGAAAAAATCCAGCACCTGCAATCGGAGAAATCGGCATTGGCGGCGGGGATTCTGGAGGGGCGTGAAACGGCGGATTGGAAGATGGCGCCGGAGGATATCGATGCGCTGTTCGAGCCGTTGCCGGGGCGTAAGCCGCGCAAGCGCTAAAAAGGCACCGCCGTCGGTGGGGGCAACCTTTATTGTGGGAGCGGGTTCTACCCGCGAAAAGGGCACCGCGCCACGCCTGGTACACAGTGGCGCCTGCTTCGCGGGCAGAGCCCGCTCCCACATCCATGCCCTTACTGAAGGCGGGGATCAATCAATTAGCTGCGCCTCACGCAACGCGCCAACGGCCGTCAGCCAGCGCGGATCCTGGCGATACTCGACATTGCTGAACGCCTGCCCGCGCATCCCGGCGATACGCGGCGACGGCACAACCTTCAACCGCTGCGCCGCCGTCAACGCCAATTCGGCGGCCGCACGGTCATTGCACACCAGCCCCATATCGCAGCCGGCCGTCAGCGCCGCCTCGATACGACTGGCCGCATCGCCCACCACATGGGCACCGGCCATCGACAGGTCGTCACTGAAAATCACCCCATCAAACTGCAACTCGCCGCGCAGGATGTCCTGCAACCAACGACGGGAGAACCCGGCCGGCTGGTTGTCGACCTGCGGGTAAATCACGTGGGCCGGCATTACTGCGGCCAACTGACGGCTCAGGCGCGCGAACGGCACCAGGTCCAGGGCACGGATCTGCTCAAGGCTGCGCTCGTCGGTCGGGATGGCCACGTGCGAATCCGCCTCAGCCCAGCCGTGACCGGGGAAGTGCTTGCCACACGCTGCCATGCCGGCCGCGTTCATGCCCTTGATAAAGGCACCGGCCAGCGCAGTGGCACGCTCCGGGTTGCCCTCGAAGGCACGGCTGCCCACCACCGCGCTGCGCTGGTGGTCCAGGTCCAGCACCGGGGCGAAGCTCAGGTCCAGGCCCACGGCCAGCACTTCGGTGGCCATGATCCAGCCGCACTGCTCGGCCAGGTACTCGGCGTTGTCATTGTCGGCCAGGGCGCGCATGGCCGGCAGCCGCACAAAGCCCTGACGCAGGCGCTGCACGCGGCCGCCCTCCTGGTCCACGGCCAGGATCAGGTCGGGGCGAATGGCGCGGATGGACGCGCACAGTTCGCGCACCTGACGGGCGTGCTCGATGTTGCGGGCAAAGATGATCAGGCCAGCCACTTCGGGCTGGCGCAGCAGGTGGCGGTCTTCGGCGGTCAGCCAGGTGCCGGCGATATCGACCATCAACGAGCCTTGAAGGCGGGAAGTCATGAGGTAATCCTTGATTCGCAGGTGCATGAATGCCGCACCGTGCAGCCTGGGGCCACACAGGGGTCTATCAGCGAGGGGGAAAGCGCGGCGCCTGGACGAGGCCGCAGATTCAGAATAGGCATGGGCGGCTAGCTTAGCCGAAGCCGCCCGCCGCGCCCACCGTCAATTGGCTCAGGCCTTGGCCAGCGCCGGGGTCGACTTGCTGCGCGGGCGCAGTTGCGCCGAGGCCATGGCGCCGTCGGTGACCCCGCTGTCGGCACGCATGCCGGCGGCCAGGAATGGCACCATCAGACGCATCACCTGCTCGATGGAGGTGTCGATGCCGAAGTCGGTCTCGGCAATGGCGCGCAGGGCCTTGATGCCGGACATGCTGAACGCCGCAGCGCCGAGCATGAAGTGCACGCGCCAGAACAGCTCCAGCGGCGGAATGCGCGGTGCGGCTTCGTTGACCAGCAGCATGTAGCGGCGGAAGACCTTGCCGTACATGTCTTCCAGGTAACGACGCAGGTGGCCCTGGCTCTGGCTGAAGGCCAGGCCCAGCAGGCGCATGAAGATCGACAGGTCGTTGCCGCTGCGTGGCTGCACCACCATGGCCTGCTCGACCAGGATCTCCAGCAGCTCTTCCAGGCTGGCCTTGTGCTCGGGCCGCGCCTGGCGGCGCTCCAGCTCACGCTCCAGGCTGATGCAGAACGGCCCCAGGAAGCGTGAGAACACCGCCTGGATCAGGGCCTTCTTGGAGCCGAAATGATAGTTCACCGCCGCCAGGTTGACCCCGGCCTTGCTGGTGATCAGCCGCAACGAGGTCTCGGCAAAACCTTTTTCCGCGAACAACTGCTCGGCAGCGTCGAGTATGCGTTCAACGGTTTCCGACTGGGCCATGCTAAATCCACCTGACAAACACTTGTTTGAAACATACGTTTCACGACCCCTGCCTGTCAAGCCTGGGCGGACGTTTAGTGGCTAGTCGGTCACATATTTAACCACACCGCACTGGCATTTGGCCCACTTACTCGCTATAAGCCGCGCCCGCCCGCCGAATGGTGCCTGCACGGCCACAGGACGAGCGGTGACGACAGCAGGATTGCCAAGCCCCGCATACTGTATATAATCCCAGTCACTGTATAAAAAGACAGAGCGATCGACATGCTGAAACTGACGCCACGCCAAGCCGAGATTCTGGCTTTCATCAAGCGCTGCCTCGACGACAACGGCTTCCCGCCCACCCGCGCGGAAATCGCCCAGGAACTGGGCTTCAAGTCGCCGAACGCCGCTGAAGAACACCTCAAGGCGCTGGCGCGCAAGGGGGCCATCGAAATGACCCCGGGCGCGTCCCGCGGCATCCGCATTCCCGGTTTCGAGGCCAAGGCCGACGAATCCACCCTGCCCATCATTGGCCGGGTTGCTGCCGGTGCGCCGATTCTGGCCCAACAGCACATCGAGGAATCCTGCAACATCAACCCCACCTTCTTCCACCCCCGTGCCGACTACCTGCTGCGCGTGCACGGCATGAGCATGAAGGACGTGGGCATCTTCGACGGCGACCTGCTGGCCGTGCACACCTGCCGCGAGGCCCGCAATGGCCAGATCGTGGTGGCGCGCATCGGCGACGAAGTGACCGTCAAGCGCTTCAAGCGCGAAGGCAGCAAGGTCTGGCTGCTGGCGGAGAACCCGGAATTTGCGCCCATCGAAGTCAACCTCAAGGACCAGGACCTGGTCATCGAAGGCTTGAGTGTCGGCGTCATACGCCGATAAAGGAGGCTACATGCAGCTCCCACAATCGATGCAACCGGCTCAACTGTCCTTGTTCGAGGCCTTCATGGCTCAACCTGTCGCGCCGCTGTTCACCCACGCAACCGAAGTGCCCTGGACGGCCCCACAGCCCGAAGCCTTCAGTGAAGTATCATTGCGTGGCGCCGCCGGGAACTGCCTGAGCCTGCTGGCCCCCATGCTGCGCGAGCTCAGCGAGCAGGAAGACGACGCCCGCTGGCTGACCCTGATCGCCCCGCCGGCCAGCCTGACCCAGGCCTGGCTACGCGATGCCGGTCTCAACCGTGAACGCATTCTGATTCTGCAGCCGGGCGGCAATCAGAGCCCGCAGCAGTTGACCTGCGAGGCGCTGCGCCTGGGGCGTAGCCATACGGTGGTGAGCTGGCTGAACCCGCTCAGCAGCAGCGCGCGCCAGCAGTTGATCACGGCAGCACGCGTGGGCGATGCCCAAAGCCTCAACATCCGCATGGCATAAAGCACTGTAGCCGCAGCCTGACGGCAGCGGCTACGGGATGTGGGCATGCATCAATGAAGGACGCGCGGGCCTTCTTCTTTTTCCAGCTCGCCTTCCACCATCTTGCCAGCCATCTGCACGCCTACGCTGAGCATGGCCTTGGCGACTTCCACATGCTGTCCCTGCAGGAAAGCCTTGGCATCCTCGGAAAAATTCAAGGTTACCAGCGAGCCTTCATCCTCGGCACGGCGCAGTTCGATTCGGCCGTCAGGAAGCTCGACAATTTCTAGAAAGGACGTTGGCATATAAAGGGGGTCTCCACGTGAGGGCGCTATTGTAGCAGCCGCTGACGCAATCAGCACTCACTGAGGCCGTCACGGTACCGAATGGCCAACCCTTTGAGCTGCTGACGCCAGCCTTCCAACACTTCGCGGGTCAGCTCCTCGGGCTCTTCAGGCGCGTCCAGGTTGACTGCGACGATCAACGGCTGGGTGACATCGCCCTTGGCCACCTTCGGCGCCTGGGGCGGACGGTGCAGCGCCGCGTGGGCGGCCAGCAGCTCGTAGACCCAGGTACCAGGCGCCTGGGCCAGCTCCACCAGCTCGGCCATCTCAGGAATGGCGATCTGCGCCAGAATCTGCGGGGTCAGCAGGTCTTCGGCGCGCGGCGTGGCGGCTTGAGGCAGGCGGTAGAAGCCGGCGATTTCATGGCACAGGCCCAGCAAGGCGCCGTACAGGTGGAACAGCGCCGATTCGCGTTCAGCCTGGATGCGGGCCAGGGCGTTCATGGCCTGGCCCTGCTCGGCCTTGCCCAGGGCTTCCAGGGACAGGCCGGCGAAGTAAATTTTCTGGTTGGTGCGGGTGTAGAGTTCGTGGGCCATGGCGGGCACCCTCCGGTAACGACGGGGTTCGGGCAGACAGACAGTTTCAGGGATCGATGCACCCAATCGCAAGGCAAATCATCGCTATTGGCCTTTAGGGCCTCTCGCGAGCAAGCTTGGCTCCCACAGTGTCGAGCCAGCCATCGATGTCTGGCTTCACCTTGTGGGAGCAAAGCTTGCTCGCGAGAGGCCCGAGAGCCGAACACAAAAAAACCGCGCCAGGGCGCGGTTTTTTTCATTGCTGCTGAATCAAGCCGGCTCTTTCTCTTTCGCCCGCTTGTCTTCCACCTTCCAGCTGTCGCCTTCGTAGAACGCGCGCCAGCCAGTCGGCTTGCCTTCCACCTCGGTCTGCACGTACTGCTCCTTGGTCTTGCGGCTGTAGCGGATCACGGCTGGGCGACCATCCGGGTCCTTCTTCGGCGCTTCGCACAGGAAGTGGTACTTGGGATCGATTTCGTCCTTGTGCGGGATGATTTCGATGACCAAGGGTGCACGGGTTTCGCGGTTTTTCGGGAACTGGCTGGCAGCCAGGAACAGCCCCGAAGCGCCATCACGCAGCACGTAAGTGTCGTTGACCTTCTCGCACTTGAGCTCCGGCATCTTCACCGCGTCCATCTTCGGTGGCGCCGCCTCGCCGCTTTTCAGCAGCTTGCGGGTGTTCTTGCACTCAGGGTTGGTGCAGCCGAAGAACTTGCCGAAACGGCCGGTCTTGAGCTGCATCTCGCTGCCGCACTTGTCGCATTCCAGGCTCGGGCCTTCGTAGCCCTTGATGCGGTAGTTGCCCTCTTCGATCTCGTAGCCCACGCAGTCGGGGTTGTTACCGCAGATGTGCAGCTTGCGCTTTTCATCCAGCAGGTAGGCGTCCATGGCGGTGGCGCAGATCGGGCAGCGGTGCTTGCCACGCAGTACCAGCGACTCGGATTCACCCTCGTCGTCGGCGGCGATTTCGTCGCCCGGCACCAGGTTGATGGTGGCCTTGCAACGCTCCTTGGGCGGCAGGCTGTAGCCCGAGCACCCCAGGAACACGCCAGTGGACGCGGTACGGATCATCATGTGCCGGCCGCATTCGCGGCAGGTGATGTCGGTTGGCGTCGGCTGGTTGGCACGCATGCCGCTGTCGGCCGAGCCTGCCACTTCCAGCTTGTTCTTGAAGTCGCCGTAGAACTCGTCCAGCACGTTCTTCCAGTCACGCTCGCCCTGGGCCACGTCGTCGAGGTTCTCTTCCATGCCAGCGGTGAAGCCGTAGTCCATCAGGTTGGAGAAGCTCTCCGACAGACGCTCGGTAACGATGTCGCCCATCTTCTCGGAGTAGAAGCGGCGGTTGTGCAGGGCCACGTAGCCGCGGTCCTGGATGGTGGAGATGATGGCCGCGTAGGTCGACGGGCGACCGATACCGCGTTTTTCCATCTCTTTCACCAGGCTGGCTTCGGAGTAGCGCGCCGGCGGCTTGGTGAAGTGCTGGGTAGGGTCCAGCTCAAGCAGCTTGAGCACTTCGCCCTGGTCCATTTCCGGCAGCACGTCGTCATCGCCCGGCTTGGCCATCTGCGGCATCACACGGGTGTAACCGTCGAACTTGAGGATACGGCCCTTGGCACGCAGCTCGAACTCGCCGGCGGCCACGGTGACGGTGGTGGACAGGTATTGCGCAGGCGGCATCTGGCAGGCCAGGAATTGGCGCCAGATCAACTCGTACAGGCGCTCGGCATCACGCTCCATGCCCGCCAGCTTGCTCGGGTGGGTGTTGACGTCGGACGGACGAATCGCTTCGTGCGCCTCCTGGGCGCCTTCCTTGCTGCTGTACACCATCGGTGCGGCCGGCAGGTACTGCTTGCCGAATTCGCTTTCGATGTAGCTGCGGGCCATTTCCACCGCGTCCGCGGACAGGTTGGTGGAGTCGGTACGCATGTAGGTGATGTAGCCGGCTTCGTACAGACGCTGGGCCATCATCATGGTTTTCTTCACGCCGAAGCCCAGGCGGTTGCTGGCGGCCTGCTGCAGGGTCGAGGTGATGAAAGGCGCCGACGGCTTGCTGCTGGTCGGTTTGTCTTCACGCTTGACGATGCTGTAGGTGGACGCCTTGAGCTTTGCCAGGGCAGCCATGGCGGTGGCTTCGTTGAGCGGCTTGAAGGCCTCGCCCTTCTCGCGCGCCACTTCGAAACGCACCTTGGCGTTCTTGGCGGTGCCCAGGTCGGCGTGGATCTCCCAGTACTCTTCCGGGTTGAACGCGCGGATTTCACGCTCGCGCTCCACCACCAGCTTCACGGCCACCGACTGCACGCGGCCTGCCGACAGGCCACGGGCGATCTTGGACCACAGCAGCGGCGAAACCATGTAACCAACCACGCGGTCGAGGAAACGACGTGCCTGCTGGGCATTGACGCGATCAATGTCCAGCTCGCCTGGCGTTGAGAAGGCCTCCTGAATGGCCTTCTTGGTAATTTCGTTGAACACCACGCGCTTGTAGCGGGTGTCATCACCACCGATGGCTTCGCGCAGGTGCCAGGCAATGGCTTCCCCCTCGCGATCCAAGTCGGTTGCGAGATAGATGGTGTCGGCATCCTTGGCGAGACGGCGCAGCTCCTCGATCACCTTCTCCTTGCCGGGAAGGATCTCGTAGTGGGCTTTCCAGCCGTGCTCCGGGTCTACGCCCATGCGCGCCACCAGTTGCTTGCGCGCCTTTTCCTTGGGCGACAAGGCAGGTGCCTCGGCGGCCGCGGCCTTGCCACGCTTCACCGGCTCTTTCGTGGCGCTAGCCGAACCGCTGGTGGGCAGGTCTCGGATATGGCCGATACTCGACTTCACCACGTATTGGTTGCCCAGATACTTGTTGATGGTCTTGGCCTTAGCCGGGGATTCCACAATGACCAGCGATTTGCCCATGGATCAGAAAATTCCTGAATAGCTAGAAATGAAAGCGTTGATGCCTTCGAGGCACCGCTATATATAGTGGTGACGAAGTGAGGTCAAGCGCGGATGATCAAGCGATCTCGTCGCCGGGCCGCTCGAACAGACTCGGTTCGGCCTCGACCAAAGCAAAGCGCGGTACGCGCTCGCCGTCAACTTCGACCGATTCCAGGAACATGCTCAGCGGCCTTACCCACAGGCCAAACTCGCCATACAGCGCCTGGTAGCAGACCACTTCTTCCTCTGTCTCGGAATGGCGGGCAACCCCGAATACGCGGTACTCAGGCCCTTTGTAGTGACGGTAGAGCCCTGGCTGTAACTGCATGTGTGCCTCGCTTGAACAAATATTCTGAAAAACAAAAACCGGGGCACCTGGCCCCGGTTCGCCGACTGCCGAATGCTTAGACGCGTTCGAAGACGGTGGTAATGCCCTGACCCAGACCCACGCACATGGTGGACACCCCGAAGGTGCCGTTGTTCTGTTTCATGACATTCAACAGGGTGCCCGAAATACGTGCACCGGAGCAACCGAATGGGTGACCCAAAGCGATGGCGCCGCCGTGCAGGTTAACCTTCTCGTTCATCTTGTCGAGCACTTTCAGATCCTTGAGCACCGGCAGGGCCTGTGCAGCGAAGGCTTCGTTGAGCTCGAAGAAGTCGATATCGGCGATGGACAGGCCTGCACGCTTGAGTGCTTTCTGGGTCGCCGGCACCGGGCCGTAGCCCATGATCGCAGGGTCGACACCGGCCACGGCCATCGAGCGAATCACCGCCATTGGCTGGATGCCCAGGTCTTGAGCACGTTGGGCCGACATGACGATCATGCAAGAGGCGCCGTCGGTGATTTGCGACGAAGTGCCCGCTGTCACCGTGCCACCTTTGGGGTTGAATGCAGGTCGCAGGGCGGCCAGGCTCTCCAGGGTGGTGTCCGGACGAATGGTCTCGTCGTAGTCGAACATTTTCAGGAAGCCGTTCTCGTCATACCCCTGCATCGGGATGATTTCGTCCTTGAACTTGCCTTCCACGGTGGCCTTGTGGGCCAGTTGGTGGGAACGCAGGCCGAAGGCGTCCTGGGCTTCGCGGGTGATGCCGTGCATCTTGCCCAGCATTTCGGCGGTCAGGCCCATCATGCCCGACGCCTTGGCGGCGTACAGGGACATGTGCGGGTTGGGGTCCACGCCGTGCATCATGCTCACGTGGCCCATGTGCTCCACGCCGCCGACGACGAAGACATCGCCGTTGCCGGTCATGATCGCCTGGGCGGCAGTGTGCAGCGCGCTCATGGACGAGCCGCACAGGCGGCTGACGGTCTGGCCGGCCGCGGTGTGCGGGATCTGGGTCATCAGCGACGCCATGCGCGCGATGTTCCAGCCCTGCTCCAGGGTCTGGTTGACGCAACCCCAGATCACGTCCTCGACTTCGCTCGGGTCAACCTTGACGTTGCGCTCCAGCAGCTTGCTGATCAGGTGCGCCGACATGTCTTCGGCGCGGGTGTTGCGGTGCATGCCACCCTTGGAGCGGCCCATTGGCGTGCGACCGAAGTCGACAATCACCACATCTCTCGGATTCAAGCTCATAAATACGTTCTCGCTCTAGTCGTTGGGCGCTTAACCGAAGAAGCTCTGGCCGTTCTTGGCCATCTCACGCAGCTTCGCGGTGGGGTGGTACAGCGGGCCCAGGTCGGCGTACTGGTCTGCCAGGGCGACGAAGTTGGCCACGCCCAGCGAATCGATGTAGCGCAGCGCGCCGCCACGGAACGGAGGGAAACCGATGCCGTACACCAGGCCCATGTCGGCCTCGGCGGCGGTTTCGACGATGCCGTCTTCCAGGCAACGCACGGTTTCCAGGCACAGCGGGATCATCATCCAGTTGAGGATGTCCTCGTCGGTCAGCTCACGCTGCTCGTAGACGATTGGCTTGAGCACTTCCAGCACCGAGGCGTCGGCGACTTTCTTCGGCTTGCCCTTCTTGTCGGTCTCGTAGGCGTAGAAGCCCTTGCCGTTCTTCTGGCCCAGGCGGTTGGCTTCGTACAGCACATCGACGGCCGAGCGACGGTCGTCCTTCATGCGGTCCGGGAAGCCGTCGGCCATCACGTCACGGCCGTGGTGGCCGGTGTCGATGCCGACCACGTCCATCAGGTAGGCCGGGCCCATGGGCCAGCCGAATTTTTCCATGATCTTGTCGACGCGCACAAAGTCCACGCCAGCGCTGACCAGCTTGGCGAAGCCGCCGAAGTAGGGGAACAGCACGCGGTTGACCAAGAAGCCCGGGCAGTCGTTGACCACGATCGGGTTCTTGCCCATTTTCTTGGCGTAGGCCACGGTGGTGGCCACTGCCACTTCGCTGGACTTCTCGCCGCGGATCACTTCCACCAGGGGCATCATGTGCACCGGGTTGAAGAAGTGCATGCCGACGAAGTTCTCCGGACGCTTGAGGGCCTTGGCCAGCAGGCTGATGGAGATGGTCGAGGTGTTGGACGCCAGAATGGTGTCTTCCTTGACCTGGGCTTCGACTTCGGCCAGCACGGCCTGCTTGACCTTGGGGTTCTCGACCACGGCTTCGACGACGATGTCGACGTGGCCGAAATCACCGTAGGACAGGGTCGGGCGAATGGCGTTGAGCGATTCGGCCATCTGCGCTGCGGTCAGGCGGCCCTTCTCGACGCGCTTGCCCAGCAGCTTGGACGCTTCGGCCAGGCCTTGCTCGATACCCTTCTCGTTGATGTCCTTCATCAGGATCGGGGTGCCCTTGACGGCGGACTGGTAGGCAATGCCACCACCCATGATGCCGGCGCCCAGTACAGCGGCCTGCTTCACGTCGTGAGCCAGTTCGTCGTAGGCCTTGGCCTTGCGCTTGAGCTCCTGGTCGTTCAGGAACAGGCCCACCAGACTTTGCGCAGCCGAGGTCTTGGCCATTTTCACAAAGCCTGCGGCTTCGATCTCCAGGGCCTTGTCACGACCGAAGTTGGCGGCTTTCTGGATGGTCTTGATGGCTTCAACCGGCGCCGGGTAGTTCGGGCCAGCCTGACCTGCGACGAAGCCTTTGGCGGTTTCGAAGGCCATCATCTGCTCGATGGCGTTGAGCTTGAGCTTGTCCAGCTTGGGCTGGCGACGGGCCTTGTGATCGAACTCGCCGCTGATGGCGCGCTTGACCAGGTCCAGGGCGGCAGCCTGCAGCTGCTCGGGGGCCACCACGGCATCCACCGCGCCGGCTTTGAGCGCGTCATCGGCGCGGTTTTCCTTGCCCGAGGCAATCCACTCGATGGCGTTGTCGGCACCGATGATGCGCGGCAGGCGCACGGTGCCGCCGAAACCTGGGTAGATGCCCAGTTTCACTTCCGGCAGGCCGATCTTGGCGGTTTGCGACATGACGCGGAAGTCCGCGGCCAGGCACATTTCCAGACCGCCACCCAGGGCGATGCCGTTGATGGCCGCCACGGTGGGCACGGCCAGGTCTTCGAAGTCGCTGAAAATGCGGTTGGCTTCCAGGTTACCGGCGACCAGTTCGGCCTCGGGCAGCTTGAAATTGTCGACAAATTCGGTGATGTCGGCGCCAACGATGAAGACATCCTTGCCACTGCTGACAATGACGCCCTTGATCGAGGCATCAGCCTTGATGGTGTCGACGGCCTGGCGCAGTTCGCCCAGGGTCAGACGGTTGAACTTGTTGACGGACTCACCCTTGAGGTCGAATTTCAATTCGACGATGCCACTTTCAAGAGCCTTAACCGTGATGGCTTTACCTTCGTAAATCATCAACTGATCTCCACAATATGGAAGCTGAACAGTACACGCCAAACGCTGGTGCGGGGCCGGCTGGCGCCTGAACGCCGTTTGCCGCTCCCCCGCTGCCAGGCACACCCGTCAGCGCGATAGTCGGGATTCTGTAAGAGCGTTCCTACGATACAAACGCTCAATTCATACGCCCGTTTGATTTGGGTACGCACACATTCACGGAAAACCCGGCAATTGTCAAATGCGCTGGAACACAGCAGAAACGCGACTTTGCGGTCACCTGTGCGTCAAAATGGCGCACGGAGCCATTTCCCTGATGACGCAACATTCAGCAACAGCATCGCACAGGACGATGACAGCCCTGCGCACGGCGGGATAGAGGCAACCAAACGTCGCCAGGGAAATAAAATGAAAGATTTTCGCCGAGGGCGGGCGTAAGATCCGTTCGCGACTACACTGTCGACCAAACACGCGAAATCGTCTTACCGGCCTGCCTGGCCAACCCCAGCCCGACGCAGATTATCGGGCTTTTTATTGTCTGTAGCCGCTGCCGCCAGGCTGCGCTGGCCCTGTGCACCACTGCAGATTTTCAGTGTAATTGGGGCCAGCGCAGCCTGGCGGCAGCGGCTACAGGTTCAGGCTAGCGCCTTGAGCACATCATCAATTGCCACCAGCACACTCGCCTCCCCTCGCTCCCCCCAATACAACGCAATCATCTGTTGACCTGCATCAATCTTGTAGACATTGGCAGGCAACACACTGAACTGCGCCAGCAACACTGGGTCTTCCAAAGGCTCACGCCATTGGTTCAGCCACACCCCTGCCTCCGTCTGCCAATAGCAGAATTGCGCCGCTGTAGGCGAACGCCGCGGCCGGCAGTACTGCGCACAGGGGCTGGGGGGCTGCTGGGGCAGCCAGTGCGGCCACTCCTGGGGTGCCAGTTGCATGGCCAGCCCCAGGCGCCGCGCTTCCATGCGCAGGGCCATCTGGCCGCTCTGTTTGCGCGAGGGGCGCAACCACACCATGGGGCTTAAAACCAGCGCAAGGATTGACACCACTATCCATACCGTCATATGACTGTGCACCCTGTAAAACTTTTAGAAATGAGTTGGTTAGGCCACGCGTAAACAGACCGACTTGAAACAGGCCATACTTAGGCTATCGCCACGTCAGGAGAGCTTTCCATGCCCTACCACCATATTCTGGTCGCCGTCGACCTGACCGAAGAGTGCGATCCGGTGATTCACCGGGCCCGCGAGTTGTCTGCCAGCCAGGACGCCAAGCTGTCATTGGTGCACATCGTCGAACCCATGGCCATGGCCTTCGGTGGCGACGTCCCGATGGACCTGTCGCAACTGCAACAGCAGCAGTTCGACCAGGCCAAAGAGCGCCTTGAGCGCCTGATCACCAAGTACCCGGAACTGTCGAAAGAGAATTGCCACCTGACCTACGGCCAGCCCAAGCAGGAAATCCATGGCCTGGCCAAGGAAAAGGGCTGCGACCTGGTGGTAGTGGGCAGCCATGCCCGCCACGGCCTGGCGCTGCTGCTGGGCTCCACGTCCAATGACGTGCTGCATGGCGCGCCGTGCGATGTGCTGGCGGTACGCCTGAAAAAGCCTGAGTAATCGCGTCGCGCCCATCGCGACCAAGGTCGGCTCCTACGCAATTTGGCGTAGGAGCCGACCTTGGTCGCGATGAAGGCGACGCGATTTCACATCAGGCGTCGAGCTCAGCCCAACGCTCGACCATCTCGTCCAGCTTGGCCTGGGCCTGCTCCAGCTCGGCGATCACCTTGGCAGTCTCGGCCGCCGGCTTCTGGTAGAAACCTGCATCCGCCATGGTTGCTTCCAGCGCAGCAATCTTCTGCTCCTGGGCATCGATCTCACCCGGCAAGGCTTCCAGCTCGCGCTGCAGCTTGTAGCTGAGCTTCTTCTTGGCCGGTGCAGCAGCTTCCGCCACCGGTGCCACCACGGCAGCCGGAGCCGTCACCACGGCGCTGTTGAGCTCAGCCTTGCCCGACTTGTTCTCGGTAACCCCGAGCAACTTCGGCGAACCACCCTGACGAATCCAGTCCTGGTAACCACCCACGTACTCACGCACCTTGCCTTCACCTTCGAAGACCAGGGTGCTGGTGACCACGTTGTCGAGGAAGGCGCGGTCGTGGCTGACCATCAGCACGGTGCCCTTGAAGCTGGACAGCACTTCTTCCAGCAGCTCGAGGGTTTCCACGTCGAGGTCGTTGGTCGGTTCGTCGAGGATCAGCAGGTTGGCCGGCTTGCTGAACAGCTTGGCCAGCAGCAGGCGCGCACGCTCACCACCCGACAACGCCTTGACCGGCGTACGGGCACGCTGTGGGCTGAACAGGAAGTCGCCCAGGTAGCTGAGCACGTGGCGGTTCTGGCCATCGATCTCGATGAAGTCCCGGCCTTCGGCCAGGTTGTCGATCACGGTCTTTTCCAGGTCCAGTTGGTGACGCAACTGGTCGAAGTAGGCCACTTCCAGGCGCGTACCGGCTTCAACCTTGCCGCTGGTGGCTTCCAGGTCGCCCAGCATCAGCTTGAGCAGCGTGGTTTTGCCGGTACCGTTGGCACCCAACAGGCCGATGCGGTCCTGGCGCTGCAGCACCATGGAGAAATCCTTGACCAGGAACGGGCCGCCCGGGTGGGCGAAGCTGACGTTGTCGACCACCATCACCTGCTTGCCGGATTTCTCCGCAGTATCAAGCTGGATGTTGGCCTTGCCCTGGCGCTCGCGACGCTCGCCACGCTCCACGCGCAGCTCTTTCAAGGCGCGCACGCGGCCTTCGTTGCGGGTACGACGGGCCTTGATGCCCTGGCGAATCCACACTTCTTCCTGGGCCAGGCGCTTGTCGAACAGCGCGTTGGCGGTCTCTTCGGCCGCCAGCATGGCTTCCTTGTGCACCAGGAAGCTGGCGTAGTCGCCGTTCCAGTCGATCAGGCCGCCGCGGTCCAGCTCCAGAATGCGCGTAGCCAGGTTCTGCAGGAAGGAACGGTCGTGCGTGATGAACAGCACGGCGCCGCCGAAGCCGGTCAGGGCTTCTTCCAGCCAGGCAATGGCACCGATGTCCAGGTGGTTGGTTGGCTCGTCGAGCAGCAGCAGGTCGGGCTCGGACACCAGCGCCTGGGCCAGCAGCACGCGACGGCGCCAGCCGCCGGACAGTTGCGCCAGGGTCTTGTCGGCCGGCAGTTGCAGGCGGCTCAGGGTGCTGTCCACCAATTGCTGCAGGCGCCAGCCGTCACGGGCTTCGAGGTCCGACTGCACGTGCATCAGCTTGGTCAGGTCTTCATCGGTGACGATGTTCTGGCTCAGGTGATGATATTCAGCCAGCAGCGCGCCGACGCCGTCGAGGCCTTCGGCCACCACGTCGAACACGGTACGATCGTCGGCCACCGGCAGTTCCTGCGGCAGCTCGCCAATCTTCAGGCCCGGCGCACGCCAGACCTCACCGTCGTCGGGCTTCTGATCGCCCTTGACCAGGCGCAGCATGCTGGACTTGCCAGTGCCATTGCGCCCGATGATGCAGACCCGCTCTCCACGGGCGATCTGCCAGGACACTTTGTCCAACAACGGCATCGCGCCGAAAGCGAGGGACACATCGCTTAATTTGAGCAGGGTCATGTGTTTCTCCAAAAACCGGGCGCGCATTCTACCTGACTTGTGCGCCCAGCACAGTAAATGCCGTCGCACGGTGGGCGGCGGCCGAATTCACGTTCTGATACAAGCACAATGCTTTCATCGCCCACCCGCAACCGGCTAAGCTAGTAGGTAATCAGTGCAGGCCCTGCCGCACTTGTCATGCCTTATATGCACGGATGTCTCATGCGCGGTCGCCTGTCTAGCTTCTTGTCCTGCCTGCTGCTTTCTGCCACCGCCGCTTCCTGCGCGCATGCCGTGGACCTGACCACTCAACGCCAGTATTACGACCAGGCCAAACGCGCCCTGGCCAAGGGCGACAGCGGCCCGTACTTCCAGTACGCGCCCATGCTCGCCGACTACCCGCTGGAGCCGTACCTGGCCTACGACGAGCTGACAGCCCGGCTGAAAACCGCCAGCAACGACGAGATCGAGAAGTTCCTCGCCGCCCACGGCGACCTGCCCCAGGCCAACTGGATGAAACTGCGCTGGTTGCGCTGGCTGGCCGAACGTGGCGACTGGACGACCTTTGCCCAGTATTACGACCCCAAGCTCAATTTCACCGAGCTCGACTGCCTCAACGGCCAATACCAGTTGGGCCACGGACTGAAGGCCGAGGGCTACGCCAGTGCGCAAAAACTGTGGCTGACCGGCAAGACCCAGCCCGACGCCTGCGAAGCGCTGTTCGGGATGTGGGCCGCCGATGGCCAGCTGACCGAAGACAAACGCTGGCAGCGCCTGAAGCTGGCCGCCCATACGCGCAACTATGCGCTGGCCAACAACCTGGTCGCCACCTTGCCAACCCTGGGCGCCCAAGGCCGCCTGCTGGTCAGCGTGGCGCAGAACCCCGAACTGCTCACCGACCCATCGCGCTTCCAGCCCGTCACCGAGGCCATGTCCGACGTGGTCGGCCTGGGCCTGCGCCGCCTGGCCAAGCAGGACCCGGACCGGGCCATGCAGATGCTCGACGGCTACGCCAGCAGCATGCGCTTCTCGCGTGACGAAAAGGTGGCGATCGCCCGCGAAATCGGCCTGACCCTGGCGCGCAACTACGACCCGCGCGCCCTGGACCTGATGACCCAGTACGACCCGGAACTGCGCGACAACACCGTCACCGAATGGCGCCTGCGCCTGCTGCTGCGCCTGGGCCGCTGGCAGGACGCGTACGACCTGACCCGCCGCCTGCCCCAGGACCTGGCCAGCACCAACCGCTGGAAATACTGGCAGGCCCGCAGCCTGGAACTGGCACAACCACAGAACCCGCAGGTGGCCGTGCTTTATCGCAATGTGTCCAAGGAGCGTGATTTCTACGGCTTCCTGGCCGCCGACCGCACCCAGGTGCCCTACTCGCTCGCCAACCGCCCGCTGATGATCAGCCAGGCGCTGATGAACAAAGTCCGCAACACCCCCGGCATCCGCCGCGCCATGGAACTGCTGGACCGCGGCCAGGTGGTGGACGCCCGGCGCGAGTGGTATTACGTGACCAATCGTTTCACCCGCGACGAAATGGTCGCCCAGGCCAAGCTGGCCTATGACATGCACTGGTACTTCCCGGCGATCCGCACCATCAGCCAGGCACAGTACTGGGATGACCTGGACATCCGCTTCCCCATGGCCCACCGCGACGCCTTGGTGCGCGAAGCCACCAATCGGGGCATTCACGCCAGCTGGGCGTTCGCCATCACCCGCCAGGAAAGTGCCTTCATGGATGACGCACGCTCCGGTGTCGGCGCCATGGGCCTGATGCAATTGATGCCGGGCACCGCCAAGGAAACCGCGCGCAAGTTCAGCATCCCGCTGGCGTCACCGTCCCAGGCGATCGACCCGGACAAGAACATTCAGCTGGGCGCCGCCTACCTGAGCCAGGTGCACGGGCAGTTCAATGGCAACCGCGTGCTGGCGTCCGCCGCCTATAACGCCGGCCCTGGGCGGGTGAAGCAGTGGCTGCGCGGCGCCAACCATTTGAGCTTCGATGTGTGGGTGGAATCGATTCCGTTCGACGAAACGCGTCAGTATGTGCAGAACGTGCTGTCGTATGCGGTGATCTACGGGCAGAAGCTCAATACCCCGCAGCCGATTGCCGACTGGAATGAGCGCTTCTTCGACGATCAATGATGCAAATCGTGGGAGCGGGTTCTACCCGCGAAGGGAACACCGCAAGGCTCGTAGGCCGGCGGCGCTCTTTTCGCGGGTAGAACCCGCTCCCACGATCCCTCTACTCCAGAACGGTGACCGGCATACCGACTTCCAGGCGCCCCACCCCATCATTGACCAGGTTCTGGCCAAACATCACATCACCGCCCACTTGCCGGTAAGTCTTGAGCGTCGCCAGCGGCTCACGGTCTTCACTGCGCACGCCTGTCTGCGGGTCGAGGGTGGTGAGAATGCACCGCGAGCACGGCTTGACCACGCGAAACTCCACATCGCCGATGCGGATACGCTTCCAGCCATCCTCGGCGAACGCTTCACTGCCAGTGACCACCAGGTTGGGGCGAAAGCGCAGCATCTCCAGCTCACGCCCCACGCGGGCCGACAGGTCATCCAGCGATGCCTGGCCGATCAGCAGCAAAGGAAAGCCGTCGGCAAAGCCCACCTTGTCGCTGTCCAGGCCATAACCTGACTGCGTGGTGCGCGCGCGTTCGACCGGCACCTGCACCAGGCGCGTCGGCTTGCCAATAAAGGAAGAGAGCCATTCGGCAGCTTCGTCGCCCGCATCCGGCACGCGCAAGGTGTCGCGCCAAATGGTCACGCCACGCAGCGGCGCATCGTCAGAAGGGGTGGGCACCAGCAGCGGCGCCTGGCCGCTGGCCGACAAGCGCAAGCCATCCTGCAAGTGCTCGGCACCCAGCTGGCTCATGTGCGCCTCGGCGCGCTGGGTCAGGAAGCGGCCGGTCGCCTCGTCCACCAGCATCCAGCGGCGGTCACCGGCCAGGCCAAGGCTGTCCAGGGTGGAGGATTGCAGGGGTTCGGCGATCGCGGATTTGACAGGGTAACGATAGAGGGCGCTGAGGTGCATGGCGGCTTCCGACGGTCAATGAGGCCGTCAGTTTACCCGTAGCCGCTGCCGACAGGCTGCGCGGGCCCTGACTTTCACTGAAAATGTTCAGCGCACAGATGGGCCAGCGCAGCCTTGGGCAGCGGCTACCAGCCCCTAGTTATCCAGCATCAACCGCTGACGCACCACATCCACCAGCTTGTCAGGCTGGAACTTGGACAGGAAGTTGTCGCAGCCCACCTTCTTGACCATCGATTCGTTGAAGCTGCCCGACAGGGAGGTGTGCAGCACCACGTACAGCCCGCGCAGGCGTGGGTCGTTGCGGATTTCCGTGGTCAGGCGATAGCCGTCCATTTCCGGCATTTCCGCGTCGGTGAAAATCATCAGCAGCTTGTCGGTCAGGTTCTCGCCGGCATCGGCCCAGGCCTTGAGCATGTTCAGCGCCTTGAGCCCGTCACTGGCGATGTGCATCTTCACCCCCAACTGCGACAAGGTATCGCGCAATTGCGACAGCGCCACGGTGGAGTCGTCCACCAGCAGCACTTCACGCCCCCTGGCACGCGCCAGCACCGGGTCTTCAAGTTTTTCGCGGGACACCTTGGCGCTGTACGGCACGATTTCGGCCAGCACCTTCTCTACGTCGATGATTTCGACCAACTGGTCGTCGACCTTGCTGATCGCCGTCAGGTAGTGCTGGCGGCCGGCGCTGGTGGGCGGCGGCAGAATCGCTTCCCAGTTCATGTTGACGATTCGATCCACACCGCCTACAAGAAACGCCTGCACCGAGCGATTGTATTCGGTGACGATGATGGTGCTGTTGGGGCCAGGCACCAGCGGGCGCATGCCGATGGCCTGGGACAGATCGATCACCGGCAGGGTCTGGCCACGCAGGTTGACCACACCACAGACATAGGCGTGCCGCTGAGGCATCAGCGTCAGCTTGGGCAGTTGCAGAACCTCCTGCACCTTGAACACGTTGATTGCGAACAACTGGCGACCGGCCAGGCGAAACATCAGAATCTCCAGGCGGTTCTCACCCACAAGCTGGGTACGTTGGTCTACTGTGTCGAGAATGCCAGCCATCAATGACTCCTGGGGCGTTGCTGAAGAGGTCTTGGACAGGTTATCGGCAGCACGACGTCAATCTTGAAGAGCGACGAAATGCACTGCGAACACCATTGATGTCACATTAACATCATGCTTAACTGATGGCATCGGTCGCGCTAAAAATACAGATACAAAACTGCTAAGAACCCTCCCTTCTTATCAGGGTTTCCCCTATAGGCAATCGGGCGAAACCTGATATTCGCAATATCCAATAGCCATTAATGTGACGCCATTCTCAGTGCATGAACGGAGTTGGGCGGTTGCTCGCGTGTTTTTCACGCCTCATACACAGCCTTCCACAGCGTTGCAAAGCCCTGATTTCATCCTGCTTGGTCCAGACAATGTGTCTGGCATGTGGCTCTCAGGACACAATGAAAATGAAAGCACAAATGCCAGTCACCCGCCCACGGATGCAGCTAAGCTTGAAAAGCCTGAACGAAAACTCGCACGGACAGCGCGCGTCGACCGGGTCCGCACGGAGTTGTGGAGATAAACATGTTGAATGACTCACAGTGGTCATGTGCCCTGCCCGACTTCCTGGTCGAGGCGCAGGCCATGCTCAATAAATTGCAGGAATGCCTCAGCCACCTGGAACTGATCTGCAATGATCAGGACGCGGCGGATTGCCTGATGCAAACCCTGGAAAGCCTTAGCCTGCGCGCCCAGGGCCTGTCACTTGCGCAAGTGACGGCGTTTTGCCAGCAACTGCAGCAGTTGCTATCTCTGGCCAAACCACGCAACCGTCTGGAGGGGGCCACCCTCAAAGCATTGGACGAGTGCCTGACCCTGCTGGCCTGGCAACTGGAACTGATCGACCCGCGCACCGGCCAGTTGAGCCTGGACGGCGCCGAGCAAAGCGCCCTGGTCGAGGCGCTGGCCATCAGTATCGAGGCCGATCGGCAGTCCTTGCCGGCGGCGTTCGCAAAGGCTGACCTCCAGGCCGACCGCCGGATGATGTAACCGCTTTTGCATCCACTTTGTTGTCGATTTCATACAGCGCCCTCATCCGGCGCTGTACATTTGTTCGTTCATGAAAAGACCAGCCATTCACCTAGCCTCGATCGGATAATCCCCTAGGTACAGAACTCAGCGCTATCTGTAACTTTGGCATTACAACCAAGTTGCCACTGTTGACCCGCGTTGCCCCATTACCGTGCATTTTTGCCCTGGAAACTACGGCTCCATGAAAACTTGCACGCTTCGATGATGGCAAAATGATCTTATTGCGGACTAACACGTCAATCTCCGGCAAAACGGAACATTCAGTTACCCACGCCTGAACAGGCGACCTACTGTTGATGAAGTGATACTATGACAGCCCAATCCCCCCCATGGACCGGACACTTTCACCCACTGACAACCACCCGTCGTCAGGGGCAGAGGGGCGACTCATCATGTTCATCCACGCCTCCCGTACCGTACATCGCAACAAGAGCACGGAGCCTTGAAGACAGGTTTCAACAACGCCTTAACCGGTTACCAGCAGCGACTCTTTCTTGGCTCCGTTCTCTATGTACGTCAGTTTCAAAAAATACACGCCGTGGCCATTGGGCATACAACAAATGCGCTGGCTGACAGTGGGCCTGTGCCTGTTGTCGCTGGTGGGCAACATAGTGGTATTCCTCAATAAGCAGACCGTGCCAGTTGGATTGCTGGGTTTGAATGTCATCGCCATGCTCAGTGTCTGGCTGCAACATCGCTGCGCGCAACGCTCGATCGCCTTCAGACCGCAGGAGCTGGCCGACCGCCTGCTGGAAGTGCAGGAGAACGAACGCCATCGCCTGAGCCGCGAACTGCATGACGACATCGGTCAGTTGCTGACGGCTGCCAAGATGCAGGCTGACTGGCTGCAGCGCAGGCTGCCCGGCGAGCTGGAAGAAGGCTTTGGCACCCTGCGCGAGACCATCGAAGAAACCCTGGCCAAGGTGCGCGATGTATCAGCGCTGCTCAACCCCCGGCAACTCAACAGCCTGGGGCTGGAGGCCAGCCTGCGTGCCCACCTGCTGCGCACCCTGGAAAACACCGACGTGCACTGGAGCCTGGAATGCCACCAGCAGATGACCGGCATCCCCGAGGCAATGGCCGTGGCAGCCTTCCGCATCACCCAGGAAGCGGTGACCAACCTGCTGCGCCACGCCCAGGCGCACAACCTGCTGGTGCGCCTGCAGCGCAGCCCCCAGGGCCTGCACCTATACATCACCGATGACGGCGTTGGCTTCACCCCGGTCGCCGACCCGGCCCGGCATGGGCTGCGTGGCATGTCCGGCATGCAGGAGCGCGCCACACTGATTGGCGGCTGGCTGAACGTGAACAGCGCGCCCGGGCACGGCACTCAACTTGAAGCACTCTTCCCTTGGGCGCCCCGTGCCCTGGAACGAGCCAAACTGGGCAAAGATTTATGATCTGCAAATTACTCCTGGTGGATGATCATTCCCTGATCAGGGCGGGCGTGCGCGCCCTGGTGGCGGACATTCCCGGTTACGCGGTAATCGGCGAGGCCAGCGATGGCGCCCAGTTGCTGGACATGGTGCAGCGCCTGGACCCGGACATTGTGCTGCTGGACCTGTCGATGCGTGACACCGGCGGCCTGGAAGCCCTGGGCCGCCTGCAGGCTGCGCGCTCGCGCAGCAAGGTGTTGATCCTGTCGATGCACACCGACCCTGAAATGATCATGCAGGCGCTGGAAATGGGCGCCCACGGTTACCTGCTCAAGGACACCACTGCTGTGGAACTGGAGCAGGCCCTGGACGCCCTGCGCGGCAATGAACGCTACCTGAGCCCGGCCATTGCCCACACGGTGATCAACCAGGCGTTGATCCGCGTACAGGGCAACAAGCCGGAGTTGGCCGAAAACCACAATCTGACCCCGCGCCAGCTGGAGATTCTGCGGCTGATCGTGCGCGGCAAATCCACCCGCGAAATCGCCAGCGGCTTGGGGTTGAGCGTGAAAACGGTGGAAACGCACCGTTCGCAGATCATGAAGCGCCTGCAGATTTTCGATGTGGCGGGGCTGGTGCTGTTTGCCGTGCGAGAGCGAATCATCAGCCTGGATGATTGAAAACCCGGCGGCCGAGGCAACCGCCCTGTAGCAGCAACTGTCTTGGAACCGCATCGCCTGCATCGCGACTAAAGTCGGCTCCTACACCGTGCGTGGTAGGAGCCGGCCTTGGCCGCGATGCAGGCGCCGCCGCCCTGTAGCAGCAACTGTCTTCATGTGGGAGCGGGCTCTGCCCGCGAAGAGGACGCCGTGGTGGTTCAGATACTTCGCGGTGTTCTTTTCGCGGGTAGAACCCGCTCCCACAGGTGTGGGGTCTCCTACACTGTCCGTGGTAGGAGCCGGCCTTGGCCGATGCCGCCGTCCTGTAGCAGCTGCCGAAGGCTGCGTCTGCCGCACGCGGTGTATCAGATAACCGCAGTGCCGGCGATCCAGCGAGGCGTCAAGGCTTCAGAACACCACGCGACAGCAACGGCGAATGCCGCGGCAAATGCACGCTCAGCGCCTTGGGCCGCGCGCTGAAGCGCAAGCTGTCCCCCTTCAACGGCTCACCGTCCAGGTTGATGTCCAACCCTTCGGCACTGTGAATCTCCACCCACGGCAGCCGCGTGCGCACGAACAGGTTGTCCACGCCCAGCCCGCCGGCCAGCAAATCGCGCAGGGTGCCGAACACCTCGGTCGGCGCCGGCAGGATGCTGACATCCAGCAAGCCGTCGTCTGCCAGCGCCTCGGGACACAGTACGTGCCCGCCGCCGGCCTGGCGGCCGTTGCCGATGCCCAGCGCCAGCAACTGCCCTTCCCATTCAAAGTCCGGGCCGCTCAGGCGACCGTAAGCCGGGCGCAGCTCGGCAAAACGCGACAAGCCGGTAAACAGGTACGCCGCACCGCCCAGCACTTTCTTCAGGTCATCGGACGTATTGGCCGTGACCTGGCTGCCAAAGCCGCCGGTGGCCATGTTCAGGAACAGCTGCCCGCCCACCTCCCCCAGGTCGATGCGGCTGGCCGGTTCATCCAGCAGGGCCAGGGCCCCGGCGCAATCGAGCGGCACGCTGGCGGCGCGGGCAAAATCGTTGGCCGTGCCCAACGGCATCAGCACCAGGCTGGCATCGGTGCCGGCCTGGGCCATGGCCTCGGCAATATCACGCACCGTGCCATCGCCGCCACCGGCGATGATATGCGGGTAACCGGCGGCCAACGCTTCCTGCACAAGACGCTGGGCATCACCAGCCTCCCACGTCAGCCGTACGGCGATGTCACAGCCACTGGCCCGATGGGCTTCAACGGCGCGACGCACGTCGTCATTGAGCGCTTGCTTGCCATGCAATATCAAAAAAGCCTTGCGCACCGTCATGTTGCCTCCGGTCAGGTAAACAGCCTCTTGGCGCCCGTTTTGGGCACAGAAGCGTCAAAAAAACCCATACACCGATCTGGGTCTTTGAGGGTTTTTTGGCGCTTTCCACGATTTTCATTCGCGAGTCGCTGATTCATGGACTTTACTGAGATTTTAAAGTGCCATGTAAGTGTGTTGTTTTTGTAGCGGCTCAACATTAAAGTAGCGACAATCAACGGAAAAATGACGCGCAATACCCCGCCAATAAAAGAATGACAATAACTTGACACCAAGGAAGGGCTTTTTGCGACACCCAGTCATCACATGACTCAACATGGAACAGCCGCAATGCTTGTTGTCGGCCTTGGACTGCCAATGGTCTGGAGGGAGGGGATATATGCGTTTGCAACCCGTGGACAGTCTATTAATGACTCGGCCGAGTATGGTCGAGTATTTTCTGTTTGCCATTCGCCTGGTTCACGGTCTGACCGCCATTGCACCTGGGCTGCTGATTCTGTGGCTCGATGCCAGCATCGACACCGGGGCCGTGCGCAACGACCTGGCGGTGCTGTGCTTCTTCGGCTTTCTCAGCGTGCTGATCTTCCAGGCCCTGGGTGTCTACGCCGAGTCCATCTTCAGTAACCGGCTGCGCTTCCAGACCACTTTTTACGCTTGGGCATCGGCCTTTTGCCTGCTGCTGTTCATGCACCGCGCCCTGGCGCTGTTCAATTTCATCAGCAACCTGCAACTGGCCATCTGGTTCATTGGCACCTTCATCCTGTTCGGCATCGAACGGCTGATCCTGCTCACCCTGTTCCAGCAATTGATGATGCGCGGGGTGTTCCTGCAAAACTCGGTGATTCTGGGCGCCACCGAGAACGGCCAGCGCCTGGCCGAATACCTGCTGCAGCATCAGGACATACGCGCAGGCGTGGTGGGCTTTATCGACGACCGTATCGCCCGCCTGCCCAAGAACCTGGTGAACCTGCCGCTGCTGGGCAATTCCCAGGACCTGGAACAACTGATCCGCGAAGAAAAGGTCACCCAGGTGCTGGTGGCCATCCCCTGGTCCGCCGAAAACCGCATGGACTACATCATCCGCGAGCTGCGCCGGTTGCCCGTGAACGTGCTGCTGGTGCCGGACATGGTTGCCTTCCGCCATTCCCACAACCGCATCACGGAAGTGGCCAACCTGCCCATGTTCAACGCCTCCGAGGTGCCGCTGCGCGGCTGGTCGCCGTTTTTCAAGCGCCTGGAGGACATGCTGATCTCGACCATGGCGCTGCTCGCCCTGTCACCGATCATGTTGCTGGTGGCCTTGGCCATCAAGCTTGATTCACCAGGCCCGGTGCTGTTCAAGCAGAAGCGTTATGGCTACAACAACCGCCTGATCGAGGTGTACAAGTTCCGCTCCATGCACCAGCACCAGGCCGACGCCAACGCCGAGAAGCAGACCGTGCGCGGCGACTCGCGCATCACCCGCGTGGGGCGGTTCATCCGCAAGACCAGCCTGGATGAGCTGCCGCAACTGTTCAACGTGTTCGGCGGCAGCATGTCGATGGTGGGGCCGCGTCCGCACGCCACCGCCACCAAGGCCGCCGGCATCCTGTTCGAGGAAGCGGTGAAGGAGTACACCTCGCGTCACCGGGTCAAGCCAGGCATCACTGGCCTTGCCCAGATCAACGGCTATCGGGGCGAGACCGACACCCTTGAGAAAATCGAAAAGCGCGTGGAGTTCGACCTGGAATACATCGAGAACTGGTCGGTGTGGTTTGACCTTTACATTCTGTTCCGCACTGTCCCGGCAGTGCTTCTGACTCGCGAGGTTTATTGAATGGGCACGCTTATCCCCTGCATCATCGCCGGCGGCGCTGGCACCCGCCTGTGGCCTGTCTCCCGCGAGGCCATGCCCAAGCCCTTCATGCGCCTGCCCGATGGCGAAAGCCTGCTGCAGAAAACCTTCAAGCGCGCCACGGGGCTGCCGGGGGTAGAGCGACTGCTGACCGTGACCAACCGCGAGGTGTTCTTCCGCACGGTGGACGATTACCGGCTGTTGAACAAGGGCGGTGCGGGCCTGGACTTCATTCTTGAACCGTTCGGTCGCAATACCGCGCCGGCCATTGCCGCCGCCGCGCTGCACACTGCACGCCTGTACGGCGAGGACGCGCAATTGCTGGTGTTGCCGGCCGACCACCTGATCACCGACACCGCGGCGTTCGCCCAGGCCGTACAGGACGCCCAGGCGCTGGCCGAGCAAGGCTGGCTGGTGACGTTCGGCATTGTGCCCACCAGCCCCGAGACCGGCTTTGGCTACATCGAGAAAGGCCAGGCCCTGAGCAACGGCGGCTACCAGGTGGCGCGTTTCGTGGAAAAACCCAACGCCGCCACGGCCGAGGAATACCTCAAGGGCGGCCTGCACCTGTGGAACGGCGGCATGTTCCTGATGCGCGTGGACGCCATCCTGGCCGAGTACCAGACCCACGCCCCGGACGTACTGGCAGCCGTGACCACGTGCCTGGCCGCCAGCCACCGCAAGGACGGCAACCGCGAGCTGCAACTGGAACTGGACAGCACCACCTTCGCCCAGGCCCCGGACATTTCCGTGGACTACGCGATCATGGAGCGTTCGCAGAAAGTGGCGGTCATCCCCTGCCACCTGGGCTGGAGCGACATCGGCTCATGGCAGGCGGTGCGCGCCCTGAGCTCCGCCGACAGCAACGGCAACCAGTGCAACGGCGAAACCGTGCTGCATGACGTGCACAACTGCTACATCGACTCGCCCAAGCGCCTGGTGGGCGGCGTGGGGCTGGATAACCTGATCATCATCGACACCCCCGACGCCCTGCTGATCGCCGACGGCGAGCGCACCCAGGAAGTGAAATTCATTGCCCAGGCGCTCAAACGCCAGGGCCACGACGCCTACCTGCTGCACCGCACGGTCACCCGCCCGTGGGGTACCTACACGGTGCTGGAGGAAGGCAAGCGCTTCAAAATCAAGCGCATCGTGGTACGCCCCAACGGCTCGCTGTCCCTGCAGATGCACCACCACCGCAGCGAGCACTGGATCGTGGTCAGCGGCATGGCGCGGGTCACCAATGGCGAACGCGAGTTCCTGCTCGACACCAACGAATCGACGTTCATCAAGCCCGGCCATACCCACCGCCTGGTCAACCCCGGGGTCATCGATCTGGTGATGATCGAGGTGCAGAGCGGCGAGTACCTGGGTGAGGACGATATCGTGCGCTTTACCGACGTGTACGGCCGCGTGCCCGAGGCGCCCAAGGTCTGAATCGATGTTTGAATTGTTTTAATGAAATGCCAGGAAGCTGTACTTCATGCGCCACAGGAAGACTGACCAATGAAAAAAGTGTTTGTAGTACTCGGTGTTGTCATGCTGGCCGCATGCAGCAACCAGGCGAAGGTTGCATTGCCCGACGGCAATATTCTCAAGGAAGCGCATAAGGCCGGCGAGGCCTTGGCAGGCCAGCCGCTGCCGCCTGAACGCATCCGCGCCGGCGACTCGTTGCGGATCGTGCGCAACACCGGCGAGGCGCCGTCGATCTCGGCCTTCACTGCCAACTCGATCTACGAACTGACGCTGTTCAATGTGCAGAACGATGGCACCTTCGCCTACCCCTACATTGGCCAGGTCAAGGCCGCTGGCTTGTCCACCGAGCAACTGACCACCGTGCTGGAGCACAGGCTTGAGAAGGTGTACCGCGACACGTCGCTGACCATCAACATCAACACCGCGCCCAGCAATACCGTGTTCATCGGCGGCGCGGTGCGCACCCCCTCTGCCCTGCCCGTCACCGTGGCCACCACGCTGGAGCAGGCCATCGTCGGGGCCGGCGGTGTGCTGTCAGTGGCCGACAGTGGCAACGTGGCCTTGATGCGCCAAGGGGAAGACGGCAAGTACAAGACCTATTTCTTCGACTATGCCAGCTCCCTGTTCGCCCAGAACGGCAAAGGGCCGGTGCTGCTGCAACGCGGCGACGTGGTGTTCGTGCCCAAGTCCCATGTGGGTAACGGCATCGAGTGGGTCGACCTCTACCTCAACCAGCTGATTCCGTTCAACAAGAGCCTTGGGCTGGGGCTGACGTATGACCTGCGGGGTGCGACCAAGATCAACAGCAGTAGCACTCAGAACATCGGCACCGTCAATAACTAATCCGCCTGGGCGCAAAGGACTAAACTCATGATCAACATCCGCTCCTTCCGCGACTTGCTGCGGCTGTATTTCATTTTTCGCAAGGAAGTGAAGCTCACCGTACTGCTGACCTTCGTGATCATTGTGCTGGGCGCGTTCCTGCTGCCCAACCGCTATGAATCCACCGCCCTGCTGCTGGTCAAGCCAGGCCGTGACACCAGCACCCTGCCGATCGAAATCTCCGACCGCCAGGCCACCATCATCCCTACCCAGCGCGACCCGATCGTGGACGAGGAACAGATGTTCAGCGGCCGCCCCATCGCCCGCCTGGTGGCCGAACAGTACCTGGATGACCTGTCGCGCCAGCCGCGCAAGGAAGGCGTGATCGCCAGCATCAAGTACGCGGTCAAGGAGGCTGCCCAAAGCATCATCGAGATCAGCCGCGGCTTCCTGCAACTGCTGGGGCTGGCCGAGAAGCAGACCCCGGTGGAACGCCTGGCCGCCCAGCTGGAGAAAAACCTCACCGTCAGCCACTCCACCAGTTCCTCGGTGATGGAGGTGAGCTTCACCTGGAAAGATCCGGAAGTTGCGCAGACCGTGCTCAAAAGCTGGATCAACAACTATGAGCAGGAACGCACCCGCACCCTGGGCCGCAAAAGCCTGTACACCTTCTACGAAACCGAGAGCAACGCCACCTCCGCGCGCATCCTGGACTACAAGAAGCGCATGCAGGCCCTGCTCGATCAACTGGGCGCCACCAGCATCACCGAACGCCTGAACGATGTGTCGCGCAACCTCAACGACCTCAAGGGCGAGCGCCTCAACACCCTGCGTTCCATCGCCGCCACCCAGGCCGGCCTGGACGTGCTCAAGCAGCAGATGAAGGACTTGCCCAAGGAAATCCGCATCGCCCGGGAAATTGCCGTCAACCCTGACCGCGACGACCTGATGCAGCGCATCAACACCAAGCAGATCGAGAAGCAGGAACTGCTGCGCACCTTCCAGGACGACGCCCCGCCGGTACGCGCCATCAACACCGCCATCGAAAACCTGCAGGCGCTGATGAACAGCCGCGCCGAAACCGTGCAGCGCTCGCAGAACATGGCGGCCAACCCCATCTACACCCGCCTGCAGAACAGCTACGCCGACCAGGCCGCCAGCCTCAGCCGCCTCAAGTCCCAGGCGGCGCAGCAACAGGACCAACTGGTCAAGCTGGAAGCCGACCGCGCCAAGGCCGTGTCCCTGGAGCCCGAGCTGTCGCAGCTCAAGCGTGAGCTGGACGCTGCCGACAAGAGCTACGCGCTGTACAGCGAAAGCCTGGAAAAAGCCCGCATCGACCGTGAACTGGACAACAGCCAGATCAGCAACATCGCCATCATCGAGCAGGCCACCCTCAACCCCAGCCGCGTCTTCCCAAAAAGCCTGCTGATGCTGCTGTTTGCCATCCCGATCAGCCTGGCCGTGGGCCTGTTGGCGCTGTACTTCTTCTACCTGCTGGACCAGCGCATTCATGATGGCGACAAAATCGAGGAGCGCTTTGGCGTCAAGGTGTGGAGCAGCCTGCAGGACATCAGCGACCAACACCCTCAGCGCCTGAGTGCCTTCACGGCCAGCATCTACCGCCTCTACGGGGTACTGCCGCTCAAGCAGGTGCCCGAGAAAGGCCTGAGCATCGGCCTGACCTCGGCACGCAAGGGCGAGGGCGTGACCTTCGTCATCGACCACCTGCGCACCCTGTTGCAGGAACGCGGGCAGACCGTACGCACCAGCGGCAGCGGGCCGGCCCTGCCGGGCGAGATCCTGCTGGTGGACGCCAGTGGGTTCTTCTCCAACCAGGAAGCCTTCGTCAGCCTCAGTGACGTGGACCTGATTGCGTTGATCGTGGAAGCGGAGAAAACCACCGTGCCGGTGCTGGACAACGCGCTGTCGATCCTCACCACGGCGTTCCGCCACGTGGACGGCATCATCATCAACCGTCGTCGCTTCGAAATCCCCGAGAAGGTGCTGCAGTTCCTGTCGCGCATCCGGAGCCACGCCTGATGCATATCGCCCTGCTGGCACCTGCCGCGCCGGAACAGAACGGCATTGCCGACTACGCCGGCCACCTCAAGCACGCCCTGGAGCAACAGGGCGTGCGGGTGAGCACGCCGCTGGCGGGCCTGGGCAACGACGTAGCGCGCACCCAGGCGGCGCTGAACAGTTTTGACTGGAACGGCATCGACCTGGTGCACGCCGAAATCGGCGGTGGCCGGGTGGCCGAATTCAATGCGCTGCGCACCCTGCGCCAGCGCTTCGCGCGCCTGCCGCTGACCGCCACCGTGCACGACCCCGAGCGCCTGGTGTGGCGCCGCGAGCACCTGCCGTGGCCGTTGTCGATGGTGCAGAAGATGCCCAACCCGCTGCCGCAGATCGCCACGGTGCTGGCCGACCCGCTGTGCCTGCGTGAAGAACGCTCGCTGGCACAAAGCCTGACCCGCCTGGTGACCCTGACCAACGCCGGCAGCCAGTGCCTGAAACAGCGCATGGGCCTGGCAGACAAGCAAATGGCAGTGATCGCCCACGGCAACCTCGACATTCCCGCGGCGCCCCTGCCGCCGCTGGAGCCCTTGCGCCTGCTGTACTTCGGCTTCATCTACCGTGGCAAGGGCATCGAGGATCTGCTCGACGCCCTGGCCCTGACCTTCAGCCAGCAACCGGCCCTGCGCGAGCGCATCCGCCTGACCCTGGCCGGCGGCAGCGAGCCGGAAATGGCCTTCGGGCCGTCGGGCAGCTACCTGGACCAGTTGCGCCAGCGCATCAACCAACTGCAACTGGGCGACAACATCGAGTGGGGGCTGGACGTGCCGGCCGAGGACATTCCGGCGGTGATCCAGGCGCACCACGTGATGGTGCTGCCCTACCGCGAGTCGAGCAAACTCAAGCTGCTGGGCACCCTGCGCGGCACCAGCGGCGCGCTGTCCTGGGCCGCTGCCTGCGGGCGCGGCGCCATTACCTCGGATGCCCGCTCGTTTGCCGAGGAAGTCAGCCATGACAACGGCATCATTTTCCCGCAAGGCAATGTCCCGGCCCTGGCCGCGGAGCTGAGCCACCTGTGCGCCACCCCCGAACTGGCGGTGCGCTGGGCCGAACACGCAAGCCTGATAGGCAGCCAGCGCACCTGGCCGCACACAGCCGCACGTTTTGTCCAACTGTTCGAGGATGCCTGCGGAGGGCACTGAAAATGTGGAAGAAGCCGATCGTATGGATACCCGTGGTACTGGCCGCTGCCCTGACCCTCACCGCCCTGCCCTGGAGCGACAAGGCCCAGGCAGACGTGAGCCTGAAAGCACCGCGCGCGGTTCAATGGAGCGACTTCCTGGGCGTTGACGCCCAATTCCAGTATTTCGACCCTGCGGTCTACCAGAAACAGATGGCGGCCCTGGACGCCCTTGGCCTGAGCTGGGTGCGCCTGAGCATTCACTGGGCGGTGATCGAGCCCACCGAAGGCAAGATTGACTACACCGCGCTGGACGGCGCCATGAGCGCCATGGCCGCGCACAAATACAACATCGTCGCCTACCTGGTGGGCTCGGCGCCCTTCGCCACCAGCGCCCCCGTAGGCGCCGCCGCCCAGGACCAATACCCGCCCAAGGATGTGAGCGTGTTCGCCAACCGCATGGTGACGCTGGCCAAGCGCTACCCGCAGGTCAACACCTGGCAGCCATGGAATGAGCCCAACATCACCTGGCGCCCGGTGCCCGACTCCGCCGCCTACGGCAAGCTGTTGCTGGCCAGCGCCACGGCCTTGCGCGCCGCCGTGCCCACCACCAACGTCGGTACCGCAGGCATGGCCTATTACAGCCAGAATCCGGCCAACGGCTCGCTGATGCTGGCCGACCTGATCCAGGGCCTGGCCGCCAACAAGCTGATCGTCTCCTACCACCCCTACAGCCAGTACCCCGAGGGCGATGACCCCGACGCCAAGGACTTCATCCAGCGCGGCAACCTGGTCAACACGACCCTGCACAACAACGGCGTCAGTCAGGTGTGGGCCACCGAATGGGGGTGGTCCAGCTACGCCGGCCCCGTGGAGCTGCAGCCGATCATCGGCGTCGACGGCCAGGCCGACTACACCCTGCGCCGCCTGGCGCTGATGAGCGCCATGGACTACCAGCGCATCTTCCTGTTCAACCTCACCGACCTGGATGCGCGGGCCTCGGCACGTGACCAGTTCTACGGCCTGGTGGACCTCAATGGCGACCCGAAACCGGTGTACAAGGCCCTGAAAAACCTGTTCGACGTGACGGGAAGCCGTATTGAACCGGCCGACGCACCGGCCTACACCAACAGCCCGGGCGATCTGTACAACGTGGCCTGGACCCGCGCCGACGGCAGCCATCTGTGGATGTTCTGGAGCGCCAGTGGCAGCTCGGTCACCCTGCCAACCGTGACATCGGCGACGCTGATCGACCCGTTGAATGGCGCCCGCACTACCCTGGCCAACGATAAAGGTATTAGTGTACCGCTCAAGACCAGCCTGCAATTGCTGATCTGGTGACACAAGGACGATCCGATGCGCATTTTATGGACGCTGCCCTACCTGCCCTGGCCCACCACCAGCGGCGGCAAGACCCGCCAGTATCACCTGCTGCGCAACCTGGCCGCGCGCGGGCACCGCATCACCTTGCTGGTACTGTCCAAAACCCCGGTCACCCAAGAGGTGCGCAACGCGCTGGAGCCGTTCCTGGAGCAATTGATCGTGTTCCCGCGTCGACCCCTGCGCAGCCCACGGACGCTGTTGGCGGTGCTGGCGTCGCCACAGCCGATGCTGGCCAGCATCAACGGCCTGGACCCGCAACTGAGCGGCTATTTCGACCAATTGCTCAGCACGCGCTGGGACATGGTGCAGGTTGAGCACAGCTATGGCTTCCAGCCCTTTGAACGGGCGCTGCGCAAGCACCAGCAACCCTTCGTGCTGACCGAGCACAACATCGAGTCGGCCCTGGGCGCGGCCAGTTATGACCGCCTGCCCGGCTGGATGAAGCCCTTCACCCTGTGGGACCAGTGGCGCTACCGGCGCTGGGAGAAACGCGTGTTCGCCCAGGCCACCGAACTGGTGGCGGTGACCGAGGCCGATGCGCAACAGATGAAAGTGTTGTTCAACCGTGACGCGCCGGTGGTGGTCAACGGCGTCGACTGCCCACACTACGCCAGCGTCAAGCCCGATTTCACCAGCCAGCGCCTGCTGTTCATCGGCAATTACGAATACAGCCCCAACCTGGATGCGGTGCAGTGGGCCCTGGATGAAGTCATGCCCAAGGTATGGGCCATCAACCCGCAGGTGCGCCTGGCCGTGTGCGGCTTCGCCCTGCCCGCCCAGTGGCGCGAGCGCTGGCCCGACCCGCGCGTGGAGTTCCAGGGTTTTGTGCCCGACCTGCGCGCCCTGCAGGAACAGACCGCGGTGTTCTTCGCACCGCTGCGCCAGGGCGGCGGTTCCAAGCTCAAAGTGCTGGAAGCCATGGCCGCCGGTTTGCCTGTGGTCACCACCGATCAGGGCGTGTCGGGGCTGGCCGTCACCAACGGCCAGCACTACCTGGGCAGCGAAACCACTGAGGGCCTGGCCCGCTTGCTGACCGAGGCGGTGGCCGACCCCGAACGCCTGCAGAATTTATCTGACAACGCACGCCGTTACGTACGCAGCCACCATGACTGGGCCGTTGCTGCCGCCCAGCTGGAAGCCGTGTACGCCCGCATTGTTCAACCCATGGAAAACAAGACTTTATGCGCGTAGGACTGGATTATCGAGCGCCCGCTTCTTACCCCAACAGCGGCCTGGGCCGCCAGGCGCTGGCCCTGGAACAGGCGCTGCGTGCCCGCCCCGATGTGCAGTTGCAACTGTTCACCGTGGCACCGGACAACGACCCGCTGCGGCGCACAGCCCACTGCCCGCCATGGGGCAGCCCGCTGACGGGCATGCATCGCCTGCCGCCCAGGATTCGTTTCGAGGCCGGTTTCCTCCCCGAGGCGCTGCGCAAGTGCGACATCGAGACCTACATCTGCAACGCCAACATGGGCCTGCCGCTGGGGCGCAAGCCGGCGGGGGTCAAGTATGTCCTGCAACTGCACGACGTGTTCCAGCTGACCCTGGCCAACGCCCACGCCTCGAAGATCAAGGCGCTGATTTACGGCTACACCGACAAGCTGTCGATCAGGTGGTCGGTGACCAACGCCGACCGCATCTGGACCCCGTCGCAGTACACCGCCGACGAGTTGGTGAAACTGTTCCCCGCTGCCCGCGACAAGGTGCGCGTGCTGCCCAACCTGGTGCTGCCGTTCACCGGCGAGCTGGGCGACATCAGCGACCTCAACCTGCCGACGCGCTACTGGCTGTGCGTGGGCACCCGCGAGCCGCGCAAGAACATCCCCTGGTTCGTATCGGCCTGGCAGCAGGCGCGCCAGCACAACGCCGAGGTGCCGGACCTGGTGCTGGTAGGCGCCCGCGAAGACCTGCCGTCCGCGCAGCAACACCTGCACGGCATCCACTTTGTCAGCGGCCTCAGCGACCCTCAGTTGCATGCACTGTATGCAGGTGCCGCGCGCCTGTGGCAGCCCTCCTATGCCGAAGGCTTCGGCCTGCCGGTGATCGAAGCGTTGGCCCAGGGCACCCCGGTGGCCGTAGCCCAGGGCTCGGCACTGGACGAGATCACCCCACCGGACAGCCCGCGCTTTTCGCCCACCGACAGCGACGCGCTGGTGCACCTGATGAAATCGCTGGCCGTCGACCACCCGGTCGATACCGCCGCCTTGAAAACCTGGGCCGAAGGCTATGGTGAACAGGCGTACCGCCAGCGCTTCAATGCTTTGCTCGAGGAGTTGCGCTGATGCCCCTGGCCCTACCGCTGGCCCTGTTGTGCAGCCTGTTTTTCGGCGTGCTGGCCTGGCTGCTGCCTGCCCCCAAGGTGATGGCGGCCATGGTCGGCATCGCCGCCATCTGCACCGTGCTGTGCAAGCCGCTGTGGGGGTTGCTGCTGTTCGCCTTTGTTGCCACCTTCCTGCCGTACACCACGGTCAACGTCGGCATCCGCACCACGGTGTCCGAGGCCCTGGTGTTGCTGGTGTGGGGCAGCGTGATGGCGCAGAACATGTTCGGCCAACTGCCCCCCGCGCCGGCGCGTTTGCGCACGGAGCGCCTGCTGCTGGCGTTCATGCTGTTCAGCCTGCTGCCGTTCCTGGTGGGGCAATTCACCATTGCCGCCACCGGCAACGGCCCGGTCAACTGGATACGCTGGTTGCTCAACCTGTCGGTGCTGTTCCTGGTGCCACGCCTGCTGGACACCGAGGCCAAGCGCGAGCAACTGGTGGTGGGCATTCTGCTGGGCACGCTGGCGCTGTTGCTGCTGTCGATCCCGCTGTACATCAAAAACCACACCAACGCCGACAGCCTGGTGGATGTGCTGGGCAAGCTGGGCTACGGCTCGGTGGGTGACGTGAGCAAGACCCTGGAAGGCTTCAGCTCGCGCATGTCCTCGCCCTGGATTCACCCCAACATCACCGGCGGCGCCATGGCCCTGCTGGTGCCGGTGGCCGCCTGTTATGGCCTGACGCGTGAAGGCTGGCGGCAGGGCCTGGGCATTGCCGTGGCGCTGCTGGGCCTGCTGGGCCTGCTGCTGACCGGCTCGCGGGGCGCGTTGATCAGCCTGATCATCGTGCTGATGTGGCTGGCGCGCAAGCGTGTGCCCTACACCGGCCGCGTGCTGATGGCCGGTGCGGTGGCAGGCGCCCTGGTGCTGATTTTCTATCCGCCGCTGCAGGAACGGGTGCTGGACCTGTTCTCCAGCGAAGACGCCAGTACCTCGGTGCGTTTCGACGAATACGCCAACTTCCCCCGCGCCATGCTGATGTACCCCCTGGGCATCGGCTTCAAGGTCGACCCGCCGGTGCCGGGCACCGACTTGTCGGGTATCTCCAACCTGTACCTCAATGACATCTACAAACTGGGGCTGCTGGGGCTGATCATGTTCCTGGTAGTGATCCGAAGCTGGTGGAAAGCCGTGCGCCCGTCGCAGAAAACCCTGACCCTGACCCGCGACAACGCCCTGTGGCTGGGCAGCCTGACCGGGTTGCTGGCGGCGCTGGTCAGCGGCCTGTTCGACCACTACTTCAGCTTTACCATGGTGTTGATTGCGCTGTTCTGGCTGCTGCTGGGCCTGAACCTGCATGAAGCCAAGCGTCTGTTCCCTCCACGCGACCTCACCGTCGCCGCCCAAGGAAAACACCCATGAGACATCGCCTTTATCATTCGTCCGACTTGCGCCAGGCGCTGCCTGAGTACGCGTACAAAATGGGTGTCAGCGTTGAAGAGCTGGAAGCCACCTACCAGTGGATGGTGGAGAACGAGCTGATCTTCGAGCAGCCGCTCAAATCCCGCACCCTGTACTTCCTGGCCGGTGTGAACATGGAGCCGCTGATCGAGCCGCCTCTGGCCCGGCGTTTTTACGTGCTGCTGGCCGGCGAGCTCAAGGGCAAGCTGGTGCCGCGCTACGGCAAAAACTGGGCGACCGTGCGCGACCGCCTGCTGCGCCTGTGGGAGCAGGTGTACAACATCGTCATCTGCAAAATCCCCAGCCACACCGTGCGCCTGGCCTGGCTGCGCCTGGGCGGCGCCAAGATCGGCAAAGGCTCCAGTGTGTGGCGCAACACCGAGGTGATCGGCGTGGAAAGCCTGGTTATCGGTGACGACAGCACCGTGGGCTGGCACTGCCAGCTCGATGCACGCGGCGGTTTGATCATTGGCGACCACGTGACCATCGCCTCCCATGTGCTGATCATCGCCGGCGGCCATGACACCCAGGCGCCGGAGTTCTGGGCCGTGGGCGGGCCGATCTACATTCGCGACTGGGCTTGGGTGGCCAGCCGCGCGCTGCTGTCCTTTGGCGCCGACATCGGCGAGGGCGCCATCGTTGGCGGCCAGAGCGTGGTGAGCAAGCCGGTGGCGCCATACACCATCGTCGGCGGCCCCAACGCCGAAGTGAAAGGCGAGCGTTGCCGCAACCTCAACTACAAGGTGGGCGGCAAGGGGCTGTTCACCCTGCTGCACTGAGGCGCATCGATGTTTGGCTCAACGCTGTGGCTGACGCTGGCGACCCTCACGGGCCTGGCCGCCGGCTTTGCCCGTGAGTGGCTGTTGGTGGCGTCGTGGGGCGCAGGCGCGCAAAGTGACGCGTTTCTGGTGTCGCTGTTCCTGCCTGAGGCGGTGCGCATGGCCTTGGCAGCCGGGCTGCTGAGCGCGGCCGCCCTGCCGCTGTTCCAGCAGCGCGACGCGGCCGGCCAGCGCGCCTGGCTGGGCGCCCTGGTGCCGCGCCTGTTGCTGCTGGGGCTGGGCCTGGCGCTGTTGCTGAGCCTGGCCGCGCCGCTGCTGGTGCGCGCCATCGGCCCGGGCCTGGACAGTGACGGCTACGTGCAAGCAGCCAGTTCGTTGCACTGGCTGGCCTGGTGTGCGCCGGGCTTTCTGCTGCATGCGCTGCTGTGCGTGCCGTTGCAGGCGCGCTCGCGTTTCGTGCTGGCCGGCATGGGCTCGCTGCTGTTCAACCTGCCGCCGGTGCTGTACCTGGCCATTGTGCGCCACGACGCCAGTGCCACAGGACTGGCCTGCGCCTGCGTGCTGGGCAGTTGGCTGATGCCAGCGGTGCTACTGCCCTCGCTGCTGCGCGCCGGCTGGCGCCCCTGGCAGCGCGAACAGGCCCCCGGCGCCGTGCGCGAACTGCTGCAACGCATCGGCCCGCTGCTGAGCAGCAACCTGGCCAGCCAGGGCCTGGCGTTGCTGGAACGCATGGTCGCCTCGCTGCTGGGCGAAGGCGCGGTCACCTGGATCAACCTGGCGCGCAAACTGATCAACCTGCCGCTGATCGCTTTGATGAGCCTCAACCAGGTGCTGCTGGGCCTGATGAGCGGCAGCGCCGGCGAACAGCGCCTGACCTTGCTGCGCAAGGGCCTGAGCAGCGCCACCCTGCTGACCGTGCCCGCCGTCACCGGCTTGATCGGCGCCTCGGCGGCGCTGGTCACCCTGCTGTTGCCTAACCAGTCGGCGGGCAGCCCGCTGCCGGAACTGCTGGCCTGGTTCTGCGTACCGTTGATGTTCGGCGCCTGGAACGCCCTGCTGGCGCGCTACGCCTATGCGGCGGGCGACACGCGCATGCCGCTCAACTGCGAGCTGGCCGGCAGCCTGTTGAATGCGCTGTTGTTGGGCGTGTTGCCGTGGGCTTTCGGGCTGATCGGCATTGCCATGGCCGCGCTGTGTGGCGTGCTGCTGACAGGGGTGCTGCTGATGCGCCGCCAGGCGCTGCTGGGGCAGTTGCCGTGGCGCAGCCATTGGTTGATGGGGGCGGTGGCGATGCTGCTGGCAGCGGTGCTGGTGCATCCGTTGCCGGGGATGTGGGTGCAGTTGGGGGTGAGTTGCGTGTGTGGGGCGGGGTTGTTGGTGGGGTTGGGGGTTTGGCTTCGCCCGTGGGCACGCGCGTGACCCTGTAGCCGCTGCCGCAGGCTGCGCTGGCCCTGAGCCTCACTGGAGATTTTCAGGGGCGACGGGGGCCAGCGCAGCCTGGCGGCAGCGGCTACAGGTTACGCGTAAGGGCCATCCCAGTAGCGCTTGTGCATGGCGAAGCGCTTTTTCCACTTCACCGGCAACCGCTGCTCCTGCTGACTGAACTTGTACGCCAGCAATTTCAGGCCATTGCGTAAAAACGACCCCGGCCACAGCCACAACCGCCGCACGCCCAGGAACCTAAGCTCGGACTTCACATACCGCAACCCCTCGCCCCCCGCCCCGCCAAACTGCTCGCGTATCCACGGCTCACGGGCCTGGAACACACCAATGTCGAAGTAGCGGCGGAATTCCTCGGCCAGGGTGTAGTTGTGCGAATGCCGACAGCAGGCATCGCCGGCATAGGCCACCTGCCACCCCGCCACCAGCATCCGCGCCGCCACGTACATGTCCTCGGACAGGATCACGTGCAGCGGAAAACCACCGACCTGCATCAGCGCCTTGCGGCGGTAGGCGGCAAAGGAGTTGGACATGAAGCAGGTCTTGATGCCCAAGCGATGGACGTCGGCCATGCTCTTGAGCTGCGAAGTGGGCGGGTAGTTGAAGGTGCGCGCATGCTGGGACAGCAGGTTGGCGTCCTTGTGCGGCAACTGTCGGCCGCACACCGCGCCCACGGTTTCATCCACGAAGGGCGCAACGATGCGCGCCAGCGCCTGGGAATCTTCCAGGTAGGCGTCCTGGGTCATATACACGTACACGTCATAGTCAGGGTACAGCTCGACCATGCGCTGGCGGGTACCGCCGTGGTTGAACTCGCGGCTGGGTATCTGCAGGAAATGGTCGGCGCACTCGCGGCCCAGTTCGGCGCTGCCGTCACTGGAGCTGGAATCGACGATCAGGGTATCGAAATCGATGGTCTGGCTGCCCAGCGAATCCAGCAGGCGTTGCAGGTCCCTACAACCGTTGTAGGTGGGGACCACGCACGCCACTTTCAAAGTCGTCATGGTTCGATGCCCTACGTGATGACCAAATCCCTGTGAACCGGGCATTGCGCCGTGGCGCAACGCCCGCCGTAAAGCATTACAACCTGATGAAGCCTAGCGTACACAGCCCAGGCTTTGGTAACAATGGATTCAGCAAAGCACTTCACTCAAGGGAATGAAGCGCACCCGGTCGCCTTCGGCCAGCGTACGACCTTCCAGCACCTCCACCAGGCCTTCTGCCCAGGCCGCGCTGCGCAATACACCCGAGCTCTGGTTGGGATAGATCACTGCCCGCCCCTTGTCCAGACGCCCGCGCAGGTACTCGCGGCGGTTGCCCGCCTTGCTCCAGACAAACCCGGCCGGCACGTCGAACGCCAGCGGGGCCACATCGGCCACCCCCATGCGCCGCAGCAGGTACGGGCGCGCCAGCAGCGCGAAGGTCACCAGGGTGGAAGCCGGGTTGCCCGGCAGGCCGATCACCGGCACGCCGCGGAAATGCCCGAAGGTCAGCGGCTTGCCCGGTTTGATCGCCAGCTTCCACAGCGCCAGCTCGCCTTCTTCGCGCAGGGCGATGCCGAGGAAATCGGCCTCGCCCACCGAGACGCCGCCCGTGGACAAAATCAGCTCCGCGTCGCCCAGTGCGGTGAGGCGCTGGCGCGTCTGCTCCAGGTCATCGGGCAGGATACCGGCGTCGATCACCTCGCAGCCCAGACGCTGCAACCAACTCACCAGCAGGCGGCGGTTGCTGTTGTAGATTTGCCCGGGGCCCAGGGGCTGGCCAGGGTCTACCAGCTCGTCGCCGGTGGACAGCACCGCTACGCGCACCTTGCGCACCACGTCCAGTTCGGCGTGGCCCAGCGAGGCGGCCAGGCCCAGTTCGATCGGGCCCAGGCGTGTGCCGGCTGGCAGCACCAACTCACCAACGCGGGTTTCCTGGCCCTGGGGGCGGATGTTCTGATTCAGGCTCAGCGGCTCGGTGAAGCGCACGCGGCCATCGTCCAGCACGTCGGCGTTTTCCTGCATTTCCACGCAGTCGGCCCCCGCAGGCACCGGCGCGCCGGTGAAGATGCGCGCGCACGTACCGGCGGCCAACGGCCCGGGCGCTTGACCGGCCTGGATGCGTTGGCTGACCGCCAGCGGCTCACCGTGCCAGTCAGCCAGGCGCAGGGCGTAGCCATCCATGGCGCTGTTGGACCAGGGCGGGAGGTCGAGGGTGGACACCAGGTCCACCGCCAGCACGCGGCCATCGGCCTGGGCCAGGCTCAGGCGCTCGGTGTGCTGCACCGGCGCTTGATCGGCCATGGCCAGCAGGCGCTCCAGCGCCTGCTCCAGCGGCATCAGCGGCTTGGCCGCGCCCAACTCAGCCACGGGACTGGCAGGGCTCGGCCTGCTTGAGGTGAGGCACGAAATTGCATGGGCGATGACGCACGTCCAGTTGCTCGGCGAGGATGCCATCCCAGCCAGTGCGCACGGCATTGGTGGAGCCTGGCAGGCAGCACACCAACGTGCCGTTGGCCAGGCCCGCCAGGGCACGTGACTGCACGGTGGAGGTGCCGATGTCCGGCACACTGATCTGGCGGAACAGCTCGCCGAAACCGTCCACCTGCTTGTCCAGCAGGCAGGCCACGGCCTCGGGGGTGCTGTCACGCCCGGTGAAGCCGGTGCCGCCGGTGATCAGCACCACCTGCACCACGTCTTCGGCGATCCAGTGGGCCACTTTCGCGCGGATCTTGTACAGGTCGTCCTTGAGCAGCACGCGCTCGGCCAGCAGGTGGCCGGCGGCGGTCAGGCGGTCTACGAACATCTGCCCGGAGGTGTCGGTCTCCAGGGTACGGGTATCACTGACAGTCAGCACCGCAATATTGAGCGGCACAAAAGCTACATCAGCCTTGGCTTTCATCAGGGCTCGTCCGGTTGTGTGTATGAATAGGCAGTGTTATATCACAGCAGCCCCTATCTGATGACCGAGACCTGCCATGCCCCACACCGCCCTGCCCGCCTGTTCCGTCCTGTTGCTGGCCGGCGGCCGTGGCCAGCGCATGGGTGGCCGCGACAAGGGTTTGCTGCCCTGGCGCGGCCAACCGCTGATTGCCCACCTGCACGCCCGCGTGCGCGGCCTGGGCGATGACCTGATCATCTCCTGCAACCGCAACCAGGCCACCTACGCCGCTTACGCCGACCGCCTGGTGAGCGACGACAGCGACGACTTCCCCGGCCCCCTGGCCGGCCTGCGCGCCGGCTTGGCCGTGGCGCGCCACAGCCACTTGCTGGTGCTGCCGTGCGATGTACCGGGCATCGACGAAACACTGCTGCACGCCATGCTTGAAACCGCCTACGCCCACCCGGACCAGCCGCTGATGGTGCGCCAGGGCGAACACTGGGAGCCGCTGCTGTGCGTGATCCCCGTGGCCCACGCGGCCACGTTCGAACAGGCCTGGCAGGCCGGCGAGCGCAGCCCGCGCCAGGTCATGCTGGCGCTGGGTGCCCAGGCGCTGCAGTGCCCGGCGGACGATCCGCGCCTGGCCAACCTCAATACCCCACAGCTGTTGGAGCCTTGATAGTCGCCGTCAAAAAAATGGAACTCGGCTCGGGTACAAACGTCTCAAACCCTGTACATGGATCTATCGTCCCCTATTGGAGAATCAGAAAATGACTAACCGGACCCTTCCCGCTCTGCTTCTGGCCATGGGCCTGGCCGCCCTGGCGGGTTGCTCGTCGCCCACGGTCATCACCCTCAACGACGGGCGCGAGATCCAGGCGGTGGACACGCCTAAATATGATGAAGATTCGGGCTTCTACGAGATCAAGCAGCTTGATGGTAAAGAGACCCGCATCAACAAGGATCAGGTGCGCACAGTCAAAGAGCTGTGACCGCTTGCCGAGCATCGATTTTTGAATAAAATCGAAGGTATCGGGGTGTAGCGCAGCCAGGTAGCGCGTCTCGTTCGGGACGAGAAGGCCGCAGGTTCGAATCCTGTCTCCCCGACCAGTTGTTGAAAAAGCCCGCCGAGTGCGGGCTTTTTTGTGACCCATGAAAATCTGCAGCCAACCACACAAGGCTAAACCCTCGATCTGACAGGCCATGGCACGTTGCAACAAATGTAGGACCGGGGGGCCGGCCATCCGGCTTGCCCGCGATGCGCCGCGCGGGCGGCGCGCGATCTCGAGAACGCCACAAAGCCCCAAGACATGCACCCGATCAACACCACCGACACAAAACCGAACAATGGATTCATTGACGCTCGGGGATTGTCATTTAGCATGGCGCGACCTATAGTTTTTATAGATTAATGCATGATGAACTCGCTGCCATATCCGCTCCCGAAACAGACTGCGCTGCGCATGATTCGTCAAATCGCATTGGATTCTGGCCGTGTCGTCTATACAGCTCATGCAAGACAGCGAATGAGTGAGCGCGAAATCACGCTACCCGATGTGATGGAATGTCTTTCCAAAGGCCAGATTACTGAAGGGCCCGCCATCATGCCCAAGGGAGATTGGCGCTTCACAATTTCCTGGTTTAGAGCTGGGTCACCTCTCCAGGTTGTGGGCGCAATAGACATTGACGAAGACGGGACGTATCTCGTCGTAGTGACCGCAATCCAAAAACAGGGGTGAAGTTATGTACCACTACGTTGAGAGCGGCTTGCCTAACGTGTGGCTAAGCAATGGCTACGTGCTGAAACAAACCTCGTATGGGGAGGCCTTGGGTATCACCGATGTGCAGGGCCTTCACGACACAATCGGAAAAGCGCTGGCTGAAAAGTCGTCACCGCTCACCGGGGCAGAATTTCGCTTTCTGCGCAAAGAGTTGGGGCTGTCACAGGAGCGTCTGGGCGATATTGTCGGCCTGACGAGCCAAGCGGTGGCGATTTGGGAAAAGACGGGAAAAATTCCCACTGTGAGTGATCGATACCTGCGGGGCCTGTATCTGGAAGCGAAAACAGGGGAAGCAGACCTCATGGCCGCCATCAATAAGATCAACGACCTGGATCAGCAGCTTTATGAGCTGAATCTGGCTTATGAAGGGCGATGGCACAGTGAGGAAAAGCATTGTGCCTAGGGCTTTCTGTCCTAGAGAAGTTAGCAACCGGCACAGCAAAACATAAGACCCAAAAACGGCGAATCCCTCTCTAGGAGGGATTCTCAGCCGTCGATTGCATGCAAGCGACGGGGCAGGACGTTGTCACCTCGCGCTCGGCGAACTGGAGGCTCCCAGTAACGGGGTGCGACCCGAAGATCCCTGAAACCACCCTGAATACGGCCTGAGCCGCCCGCCGATGGTTGCCTATTGGTCGGAAGAATTCAAGACCGAACAGAGGACAAGTCCACTCCAACCGTGTACTCGGTGCCTTTGCGTCTCACCATCCGGTTGTATTATTCATCTATCGAGTGACGAGAGCTGGCCATGGAACCTGTTCGCAAACCCCAACACCTTGAAGCCCTAAAGGAGGTTTTACACACCTACCGGTACCTACTCTGCATCGACCTTGAAGCTACCTGCGATGAGTACGCCAACCCAGGAGAACCAGCTCGCCCGCTGATCGTGGAACGCGCGGACATGGAAACCATTGAGATAGGCTTGGCCGTCGTCGACCTGGCATCGCTGCGTCTTGTCGATCAATTTCAGAGCTTCGTCCGCCCCGCTCTACACTCGGTGCTGACTGATTTCTGTAGATCACTCACCTCGATCAAGCAAAGCGACGTTGATACTGCCCCCAACTATATGGGTGTGACCAGCAGGCTGGATGCGTTTCTACAAGCCTACCCGCACTCCATGTGGTGTTCCTGGGGTGATTATGACTATAAGCAACTTCAGGCCGATGCCTTGCGCTTGAATTGCAAGCCGATGCTTGAAGGAATGCCGCACACCAACCTGAAGAAGTGGCACTGGAAGGTTTTCAATTGCCGAGCGCAAGGCCTGCAACCGGCCGTGCAGATGCTGGGGCTTGACTGGAAAGGTACCTACCACCGCGGCATTGATGACGCCCGCAACCTTGCGAACGTAGCGATTCACATACTCGGCCGGTAACGGGGAGCTGACCTGCTGCAACTGAAGTCCCCACTTGTCCCTCAAAAGCGTACAGACAACGGATAGCGCCGCTCACACACCCAGTCCACTACTGGCACCATGATCGAGCAGGTGCCGTGCGACATCCGCAAACGTTGCAAAGCAGGTTGCGTAGTCAGGCCGCTCACCCGCGTAAAGCAAAGGCACGAGCCGCTGTTCAAAATTGGCTTTCAAGCCCTCATGGGTTGCCGCTGTCTCAAGGGTGCGCCGCAAGACTGCGAACGGATGTGCCGCAAACTCAGGGTGCTGCCTGCCGGACTCCTGCACATCCTTGGCTACCGACAATGCGAAAACGTGTGTAGCCGCCTCTAACGCTTCGGGGTGGCTCATCACAACCCGCCATACATCATAGACGTGTCGAACCAGTGCAGTGTCGAACTCACCAGGCTGACACCCATCCCAGCTACTTGCACAGCGACGCAGCAGCGAAAGCACTTTTTCCGCGAGCGTCTCTGCGACGGTGATGCACTCCATGGAAAACAGGAACGGATCCTTACTTCCACTCAGCTTCTCCAGCATGTAGCCCAGGTTCTGGAGCTGCGAGGAAATCAGGGGTGGCCGACAAACGAGCTCAATCTTCAGCTGTGGGCGCAGAGTACCTGTCACATCCTGAAAATGCGCTTGGTACGACACCAACAGACAATAGTAGTGACTGTTGTCCCTGAGGCATGGGTTGCCTTTGTCCATGAGCCAATGGAAGCCCAATTCGGCCAAGACCCGTTCAACCTCTGCGTGGAGGGTCTTCAGTCGGCCACGGTCAGCCAACCCCTTTAAAAATGCGTAGCCTTCAGGCGGTGCGTCCAATTGGACCTTGATGTCAATGTCTTCAGACATCCGTTCGATAAGGCCATAGGCTTTTGACAGGCAGGTGCCGCCCGCGAAAACCAGTCGCGTTGCAACATTGACCGTTGCTGGCCTGGGGTCGCCTTTTCTCCGGTTCAGCTGGGCAGCAACATGGGTGACATGGATTTGCGAAAGCGCATGAAGGGCATCAGTGATGTGCTGATCTTTCTCTGCAACGGCCGCTGGCATGCTTTTCAGAATGCCAGCCGTCGACGCATCTTCGATGTTAACCCGCAGCTGATCTGGAAGAGTTCTCATAGACTAAAGTGTTGTTTCCTACAGTCACTTTACGGGAAATACGTCGCTTCCCGGTATTGACGACCGTCCCCATCGGGATCTGAGTCGACTTACCGCTGTTGTATTCCGCAACAAGGGAGCTGGGCGCAATCGAAATGTTCAGCTTGCGGAAAAGCTCGGCAGCAATCATCTCCAGCGTGCCGGCGGGCGTTGGCTTGCCCGTATATTGGTTAATGCGGGCTTTCGCAAACGCGCCTTTGCTGACGCGCACAAGGATACCGTTCTCCACGAACCGGGCCAGAACGCGGCCGACCTGCGAATCGCTAGCCATGTTTGAAAACTCCGAGCGCAGCACAACCAAGCTTGTGCGCTGCTTGATTGAACGGCTCATGCGGTCTTCGAGCTTCATGAATCACCTCCCAAGACAAGCCAGTTAGCCATGGGTCACTATAGGCGCAAACTTACGATTCGACCAGTAAAAATGGGGACTTGGCGCTACAGAAACTACGCATCCATGCGTAGGAAATTACTGCTGAAACGCCGCAATCAGTCCGGAAGCTGCTGCCGCTCCCGGGCTTGTCCTACGCAGGCTCAGCGTTTTCATCCTCCCCCGCGCAGTTTTAAGGTAGGTTTACCCTCCCCCCGCAAAGGACCCTGCGCATGCCCCACCTCCTCACCCTCTGCGGCAGCCTGCGCCAAGGCTCCACCAACCGCGCGCTGTTGCAGGCGCTGGCGCACCTCGCCCCTGCCGATTTGCCGGTGTTGCACTACGAGGGCATCGGAGAGCTGCCACTGTTCAACCCCGACCTGAGCGACAACCCACCCGCCGCCGTGCGCGACCTGCACGCTGCCGTGGCCGCCGCCGACGGCCTGCTGATCGCCTGCCCGGAATACGCCCGCGGCATCCCCGGCGCCTTCAAGAATGCGCTGGACTGGCTGGTGGCCAGCGAGCAGTTTCCTGGCAAGCCAGTGGCCCTGTTCAATGCCTCGCCCAGGGCCAGTGAGGCACAGGCGGCGTTGCGGCTGGTGTTGCTGACGATGTCGGCGCGGATCGTGGAATCGGCTTCGGTGACGGTGAATCTGTTGTCCAAGGGCATGACGGCGGCGGATATTGTTGCCGAGCCTGGCCTGACAGAGGTGCTGCGTTCAGCGCTGGGGCATTTTCAACATGACCTCAAGGAAGCCCAGGAATCATGAGCTGGACCGCCCGCAACCTGACCGACATACCCGGCATTGCCCATGGGTTCCTCGGCATTGACGACGCCCTTCCCGCCAATACTTTTTACTGCAACCAAAAACACACCGCGGACATCGTCGAACCTGTAGCCGCTGCCGAAGGCAACACTGGCCCTGCGCCGCAACAGGGAATTCCTGGGGGTACTCAGGGGCCAGCGCAGCCTGGCGGCAGCGGCTACAGGGTTGGGGATGGGGTGTTTACGCAGGCGCACACGCCGGTGGCGGTGATGACCGCCGATTGCCTGCCGGTGCTGATCGCGTCCACCGACGGGCAGCAGGTGGCCGCCGTCCATGGCGGATGGAAAGGCTTGAAGGCCGGCATTCTCGGCAACGCCCTGGCCCGCTTCGATCAGGCGGAGGTTGCCCGCGACCGGCTCAGGATCGCCATCGGCCCGTCCATCAGGCCCTGTTGTTACGAGGTCAGCGCCGACTTCAGCGCCCTGTGGCCTGGCGCCAATCCCCCTTGGTACCGCGATCGCCCCGTCCCGACGCAACCCAATGCCCTGCCCCAACCACCCGCCATGAACCCTGACGGCTTGTGGTTCGACCTGGCCGGTTACGCAATGCGCCTGCTGGCCCAGCAAGGCATCGAGCCGGCTCAGATCGAGGTCGTGGATATCTGCACTTGTTGCCACACCCCCGCCCTGGGCAGCTACCGCCGCCGCACCCACTGGCCCGCCACGCGCACCCAGCAGTTTTCCTGGATCGCCCAGGTTTGACCCCAGCCCAGCGGCAGCGCTAGTGTCCCTACCCCCTTATTTGATGGAGTATCCAAGGTGCAGTTGAGTATCTACCAGGTCGACGCCTTCGCCGACCGCCCCTTCGGCGGCAACCCTGCCGCCGTGTGCCCGCTGACCGAGTGGCTGCCGGACGCCCAACTGCAGGCCATCGCCGAGGAAAACAACCTCTCGGAAACCGCCTATTTCGTGCGCAAGGGCGATGCCTTCGAACTGCGCTGGTTCACCCCTGCCGTGGAAGTCGACCTGTGCGGCCACGCCACCCTGGCGGCGGCCTGGGTGATTGCCAACGAACTGCCCGATGCCCCCGAGGTGATGCGCTTCGCCACCCGCAGCGGCGAGTTGCGCGTGACCCGCACCGAGCACGGCCTGGCCATGGATTTCCCGGCCAAGACGCCGGTGCCGTGCGAGCCGCCGGCCGGGCTGCTGGAAGCGTTGGGCATCGCCAAGGCCGAAGTATTGGCCACTGACGATTACCTGGTGGTGGTTGAGGATGAATCCATCATCGCCGGCCTGACCCCGGACTTCGCCCGGCTGAAAGGGTTGCCACTGAGGGGCGTGGCCGTGACCGCCGCCAGCCGCGAATTCGATTTCGTCACCCGCTGGTTCGGCCCCAACGTAGGCGTCAACGAAGATCCGGTCACCGGCTCCGCGCACACTTCGCTGGCACCGCTGTGGGCCGGGCGCTTGGGCAAGACCCTGCTCAAAGCCCGGCAAGGCGGCGCACGCAAGGGCCTGCTGACCTGCGAATTGAGCGGCGACCGGGTGATCATCAGCGGCCAGGCGGTGTTGTTTATGAAAGGCAGCGTGTTTTTCTGAAGGCGCGGATGAACATTAACGCCTGCACACAAACTGTCACATAACCGCAATATTTCCTCCGCATGATCGCGGCATCAGCCCTTGCGCCGCGAGCCGACATGAATTCGAGCATCATCAAGAGCCATCAGGACTCGGACCTTTTCGGATTGCTCTACGGCTACCGGTTCCGCCCCGGTGGTCCGGTGTGCGAGGTGGACTCGGCGGCCGTGCTGCAGACCCTGGGCGACGCCGAGTACAACGACGAATTCATCTGGCTACACCTGAACCTGGCCCACGCAGGGTGCGAGCGCTGGATGCGCGCGCACCTGCACCTGCCCGACGACTTTTACGAATCGCTGCATGAGGGCTCGCGTTCCACGCGCATCGAACACGTGGACGACGCCCTGCTGGCGGTGGTCAACGACGTGGTGTTCAACTTCGGCATGGTCTCCTCGGACATTTCCACCCTGTGGCTGTGCGCCAACGAGCGCGTGCTGGTGAGCGCCCGTCTGCACCCGCTGCACTCGGTGGACAAGCTGCGCTCGTCAGTGAAGCGCGGCGAGCGCTTCCGCTCGCCCATGGAATTGCTGGTGCATCTGTTCCGCGACCAGGCCGAAGTGCTGACGCAGATCGTGCGCAAGACCAGCATGAGCGTGGACAGCATCGAGGACCAGTTGCTGTCCCTGCGCCTTAGCAACAACCGCGCAGAACTGGGCGCCATGCGCCGGGTGCTGGTGCGCCTGCAACGGCTGCTGGCACTGGAGCCCGGCTCGCTGCTGCGCCTGCTCAACCGGCCACCCGCCTGGTTGCAGGAGGATGATGTGCAGGCGTTGCGCCAAGCCACCGAGGAATTCGCCCTGGTGCTCAGCGACCTGACGGCCCTGGGCGAACGCATCAAGCTGTTGCAGGAAGAAATTGCCGCCAACCTCAACGAACAGAGCAACCGCACGCTGTTCACGCTGACGGTGGTAACGGTGCTGGCCCTGCCCATCAACATCATCGCCGGTTTTTTCGGCATGAACGTGGGCGGCATTCCGCTGGCCAGCGACCCGGAGGGTTTCTGGATTCTGGTGGCGCTGGTAGCGACGTTTACCGTGTTGGCCGGACGCTGGGCGTTCCGCAAACGCGCGGATTACTGACCCGGGGCTGACGCCACCCTGTCACATTTTGCAACGATTATGGGGGTTCCCTCCCTCAAACGAGTTGCCTGACATGGCTACGCCAACCCTGGCTTCTTCACCCACCAGCAGTACCCAAGCGCGCCCGCAGTTTGACCGCAAGCCGGGCCGTGCGACGCTCATCGGGTTCTTCATCATCCTGGCCGTGGGGCTGATCTACAGCACCTGGAGCCTGGTCAGCGATGTCGACGAGATGGGCACCATCGTCACCACCTGGACACCGTTCATCCTGCTGGGCGTGGCGTTGTTAATCGCCTTGGGCTTTGAATTCGTCAACGGTTTCCACGACACGGCCAACGCCGTGGCGACGGTGATCTACACCCACTCGCTGCCGCCGCAGTTCGCGGTGGTGTGGTCGGGCTGCTTCAATTTCCTCGGCGTGCTGATGTCCAGCGGCGCCGTGGCGTTCGGCATCATCGCCCTGCTGCCGGTGGAGCTGATCCTGCAGGTGGGCTCATCGGCGGGCTTTTCGATGATCTTCGCCCTGTTGCTGGCGGCCATCATCTGGAACCTGGGCACCTGGTGGCTGGGCCTGCCGGCCTCGTCGTCGCACACCCTGATCGGTTCGATCATCGGCGTGGGCGTGGCCAACGCGCTGATGCACGGCCGTGACGGCACCAGCGGCGTGGACTGGAGCCAGGCGTTGAAGATCGGCTATTCGCTGCTGCTGTCGCCGCTGCTGGGCTTCGCGTTCGCGGCCCTGCTGCTGGTGGTACTGCGCATGCTGGTGAAAAACCGCGCCCTGTACAAGGCACCGGAAGGTGACGCCCCGCCACCGTGGTGGATCCGTGGCCTGCTGATTCTGACCTGCACCGGGGTGTCCTTTGCCCACGGTTCCAACGATGGCCAGAAAGGCATGGGCCTGATCATGTTGATATTGGTCGGCACCCTGCCCATGGCCTATGCGCTGAACCGCGCCATGCCGGCGGATCAATCGGTGCAGTTCGCCGCCGTGGCCCAGGTCACTCAACAAGCGCTGGTCAAAGCCGCGCCCACGCCAGTGACCGGCGACCCGCGGGTGATCCTCACTGACTACATTCGCAGCAAGCAGCCATCGCCCGAACTGGTGCCGGCCCTGGCCGCCCTCGCCGGCCTGATCGGTAACGAAGTCAGCGCCTACGGCAGCCTGACCGCCATCCCGGCCGCCGCCGTGGGCAACGTACGTAACGACATGTACCTGACCTCCGAGGCCATCCGCCTGATGGACAAAGACAAGGTCGGCCAATACGACGCCGACACCCAGGCCAAGGTGACGCAGTTCAAGGCACAGATCGACAGCGCCACACGCTTTATCCCGTTGTGGGTCAAGGTGGCCGTGGCCATCGCGCTGGGGCTGGGCACCATGGTGGGCTGGAAGCGCATCGTGGTGACCGTGGGCGAGAAGATCGGCAAGCACCACCTCACCTATGCACAGGGCGCCAGCGCCGAAACCGTGGCGATGCTGACCATTGGTGCGGCGGACATGTATGGGCTGCCGGTGTCGACCACCCATGTGCTGTCATCGGGGGTGGCTGGGGCCATGGTGGCCAATGGTTCGGGGCTGCAGATGCGCACCATCCGCAATCTGGTGATGGCGTGGGTACTGACACTGCCAGCGGCGATTCTGTTGTCGGGTGGGTTGTATTGGCTGTTCAGCACGCTGTTCTGATACAGATGCATGGGTGGTGGATTTGAACTGTGGGAGCGGACTCTGCCCGCGAAGAGAGCGCCGTGGTGTTTCAGATACTTCGCGGCGGCCTTTTCGCGGGTAGAACCCGCTCCCACAAAGACAGTTGCCGCTACAGGACGGCGTCGTCTGCATCGCGGCCAAGGCCGGCTCCTACCACGGACGGCGTAGGAGCCGACCTTGATCGCGATGCAGACGACACCGTTTCTACCAACTGCCGAAGGCCGCCTCAGGGCCAATCCAGGGTCAACTGGCTTTCGAAGTACCGCTCCTCACCACTCAACGGATCCTTGAAGCGCAAACTGTGCGCCAGCAGCTTGAGCGGCTTGCTGTAATCATCCGCCTCCCCCAACCCACACACCTGAGGATAGAACGGGTCATTGCACAAGCTGGCGCCCAGCGCGGTCATGTGCACGCGCAGTTGATGGGTCTTGCCGGTGATCGGGTACAGCACGTACCGCCACAGATCCCCCTGCTGCTCGCCCACTTCGATCAACGTCTCGCTGTTGGGCTGGCCTTCCACCTCCTGCATGCGGAAAAACGGCTCGCCGTGCACCATGCGGCTTTTGTGCACGTGCGGGAACGTGAGATGCGGCAGCGCCGGGGCGATGGCCTGGTAGCGCTTGTCGATCTGGCGGTTGGGGAACAGCGATTGATACGCCGAACGGCTCTCGGGGTTGGCGGAGAACAGCACCAGCCCGGCCGTGTGACGATCGATGCGGTGCAGCGGCACCAGGTGCGGATTGTCCAGACGGCGGATCAGCCGTCGCAGCAAGGTATGCTCCACGTATTCGCCCGTTGGCGTGACAGGCAGGAAGTGCGGCTTGTCGGCCACCACCAAGTGCTCGTCCACATGCAGGATATGCTCTTGCGCGGCGATGGGCTTCTCATTAGGCACTTCACGGAAATAGTGAATGCGCAGGCCCTGTTTGTAGGCCAGATCGACGGCAATGGGCTGGCCCTGGGCATCCAGTACCTTGCCCCGGGCAATGCGGTCCAGCCACTGCGCACGGTCGATGGCCTTGAAGTGATCGCACAGGCAATCCAGCACGGTGGTCCACGGGCCAGGCGGCAAGCTGAGGGTGCTGGCCTGATGGTGGGCAGGATTGAACGGGCTATCGGACATGGGCTGGCTCAAGTGTAAGGGGCGGGGCGGCGGCGCAGCCCGGCATTATCCCCTACCCTTGCGCCCGCTGTCATTGCACCTGGGCCACGCGGGCGGCGTCGGTGAACTCCTTCAGCCAGCGCAGCACCTGCACGGCCTCCCAGCGGGTGGGATCGTAAAGGGCATACAGCAAGCCTTCATAGCCCACCACGTCCAACGGGCGATGGTAGCCGGCACGCTGGAACAGGGCTTCGATTTCGGCAAAGCAGGTGTTGAAGTGCAGCTTGTTGAAGGGCGTCTTGCCTTCGGTCACCAGCCCGTCGAGGCGCAGTTCCAGCACGGCCTCCTGGACCACTTCGGGGCTCATGCGATTGACGCTGTATTTCAGTTGTTCGACGTTGACCACGCGGGCAATCCTCTGACTTCGTTGCGCAAGGCACACGACGGCGCCTTGTTAAAGTGTTCTTCCATGGATACTGTATTTATATACAGCATAGGCATCGCCGCCCTGCCCGTCAATCCACAGATGATAGGCGGCTTGCTACACCACCCCGGCCAGGTAGCCGGTACCCTTGCGCAAGGTCAGCACCTGGCGCCGCGGCGGCTGCTCGCTGATTGCCAGGTGCACCCAGCGGTCGAACTCCAGGATCACCTGATCAAATACCAGGTCACTGTCCACGATCATCTCGACGACCTGCCGCGGTGACAGGCCCGGCACGCTGAAGTCGGCTGCCAGCCCGCGCACGTGTGCGCTGGTCTCAACCCCGCCGATCAGCTGGTTGAGCGCCGGGCAACGGTAGCCGCTGCTGATGATCAGGGGGGCGCCAACCAGCGTGCGCACCGATTCAAGCAACTGGCACAGGCGCAGAAGATTGGCGAGGGCGTCGGGGCCTGGGGTGTTGTCGATGCCGGCCTTGGCCGCGCTGGGCGAGTCGGTCAGTTCTTGCAGGGTGAAGTGTGGGCTCAGGTTCATGCTGTCGCTCCTTGACGTCATGGCTGCGTGACCCGGCCATCAGCCGGCGCCGGGAGGTGCAGTTATCCATGGATGGAGCACAGCAGACAGCGGGAAATGCCCACCGTGGGGCTAGCGCAGGAACGCGACCACCTGGTCGGTATCGAACGGCCAGTTCAAGGTGGCGCCCGTGTCGACGCGGCGCAGCACGGGAATGCTGAGCGAATAGGCATCGAACAGGCTGGGGTGTTCGGCGATGTCGACCAATTCCACCAGCAGGCCATGGTCCACCAGCGGCATCAGCACATCCTCGGCCTGTTCGCACAGGTGGCAGCCCAGGGTCCCCAGCAATTGGCACTCGGCAGGCATCACGGCCTCGCTAGAAAGCAGCATGAACGATCAGTTTAAAACCTACAGCACAAACCGCCAACGGCGGCTGACGGCAATGATCAACGGCGCTGCAGCGGTGACCAGAATCGCCACCACCAGGGCCATGAGATTGCCATACGCCAGCCCCACGGCCATCGCCACGTAGATGAACAGCGGGTGGGCAAAATACACCGCCGACGACAGGCGCCCCATGTAAGTACTGTGCGTGGGGCTTTCATAGGCCAGGGCCAGCAGCATCAGGGCGGGGGCCACCAGCGGCAACGACGCCATGAAATCGAAATTCAGCGCCCGGTCCGTGGTGTGCTGCAGGTTGAACAGCGACTCCCCGACCATCAGCACCACCCCTACCCCCAGCAATGCCCAGAGTGCCGGGCGCGACAGGCGCGGCACCACCTGCTCACGCGCCAGCAGATACCCCAGCGCCACGAACGGGAAGCCCATGAACACGAAGTTGCGCGCGGTGTAGTCGTTCTGGTTGAAATGCTGCAAAAACGGTTGGGGAATGGTTACGTACACCCGGGCGTATTGCAGCAGCAGGCCAATGATGAACAGCCCCAGTGCCAACGCTGCGATCTGCCAGGTAGGGCGCTTGCGCACCACATACAACATCACGCTGCCGCCAAGCATGCCCAGCAGGTACCAGAGGTGGAAGAAGCCGATGAACCACTGCTTGACCGCCGCCAGCAGCGCGCCGACGCTCGGGCCGGTGACGTAGAAAGGGCTGTAGACCAGCATCCAGAACACGTAAAGCGCGATGATACGCTTGAGCCACACCCAGTAGCCGGCGGAGCTTTGCAGGGGGTGCAGCAGAAAGTAGCCGTTGATCAGGAAGAACACCGGCACGGCGACGCGGAACAGGCCGTTGCACAACACGTAGCCCAGCGTGGTGTCGTTGCCACCCATGACCTTGCAATGCAGGGCCACTACCACAAAGGCCAGCACAAGCTTGAGCCGGTCCAGATTTGCGTTGACGGTTCGGGTCATCCATGGGCGCTCGAAAAAGGCTTCCTGGCCGGGGGGCAGACTGCGTCAACTGATCCCTGGGGCTGGCTGGCAGTCTAGCCTGCCAGCCGCGCGGGTTACAACGGCTCAGTCGTGACTGACAGCGCCGATCTTGTGCAGCGACAGGTCGGCACCGTAGTACTCCTGTTCCTGGCTCAAGCGGATGCCGACCACAGCCTTGAGCACGCCGTACACGACGAAGCCGCCCACCAATGCCACCACCACGCCCGCCAGCGTGCCCAGCACCTGCACGGTCAGGCTCACCCCGCCCATGCCGCCCAGCGCGCTCTGGCCGAAGATGCCACAGGCCACCCCACCCCACACGCCGCAAACCCCGTGCAGCGGCCACACGCCGAGCACGTCATCGATCTTCCACTTGCTTTGGGCGGCGATGAAGCAGCCGACAAACAGGGCCCCGGCGACAGCGCCGGTGACCAGCGCGCCGATGGGGTGCATCAGGTCGGAGCCGGCGCACACCGCCACCAGCCCGGCCAGCGGGCCGTTGTGCAGGAAGCCGGGGTCATTGCGGCCCACGATCAGCGCGGCAATGGTGCCGCCGACCATGGCCATCAGCGAGTTGATGGCTACCAGGCCACTCATGCCCGCCACGCTCTGGGCGCTCATGACGTTGAAGCCGAACCAGCCGACGATCAGAATCCACGAGCCCAGGGCCAGGAACGGAATGTTCGACGGCGCGAACGCCACCAAGCGACCGTCACGATAGCGCCCGTTGCGCGACCCCAGCAGCAACACCGCTGCCAGCGCCAGCCAGCCGCCCATGGCGTGCACCACCACGGACCCTGCGAAGTCGTGGAAGGTGGCCCCGAAGTGCGCCAGCAGCCACGGCTGCACGCCGAAGTTGCCATTCCACACGATGCCCTCGAAGAAGGGATAGACGAACGCCACGATCAAGGTGGTAGCGCACAGTTGCGGCACGAACCGCGCCCGCTCGGCGATGCCGCCGGAGATGATCGCCGGGATGGCCGCGGCGAAGGTCAGCAAGAAGAAGAACTTCACCAGCGCGTAGCCATGGTCAGCGCTCAACTCGCTGGCCGGGGCAACGAAGGTGACGCCATAGGCGATCCAGTAGCCTATAAAGAAATAGGCCAGCGTGGACACCGCGAAGTCGCTGAGGATTTTGCACAAGGCATTGACCTGATTCTTCTGGCGCACGGTGCCGACTTCAAGGAACGCGAAGCCGGCGTGCATGGCCAGGACCATGACCGCGCCCATCAGCAGAAACAGGGTGTTGGAGCCGTGAACCAGGGTTTGCACGGCACTTTGCAGATTTTCCATCGGGGGGCAGACCTGAAATCAGAAAACAGCACCAAAGCAGGTCGACCCGTCGGTCATTGCACCAATATGGAACATGCAATGCGTTCGTTATTCGACTGCGTGGTAAATTTTCCTCGGGGTTATTTCGATTGGGTTAAGGTTCCATACGCCATGCAGGCTCTGGCGCGCCGTTAGGGCGCATGAGCCTGCTGTCCTGCACCAATCAAAAGCAAAAGCTATACCAGGCAAATATGAAGGAACCTTCAGAATCCCTGCCTACTCGAAACACCAGACGCCCACTTATGGAGAGCACCATGGCCCGCACCACGGCAAAGACTGCACAAGACGTACTGACGGCTGATTTTCAGACCTTGGTGCGCGACACCGAGAAACTGCTGGAGCACACCAAGACCCTGGCGGGCGACCAGGCGGACGAGCTGCGCGAACAGATTCACGAGAGCCTGCTGCGCGCCCGTGAAACCTTGAAAGCCACCGAGCAATCCCTGCGCCTGAAGGGCGAAGCGGCCGTGGCCCAGACCGAAGCCTACGTGCAGGAAAATCCCTGGCAGTCGATCGGCATCGCCGCCGGCGTGGGTTTCCTGATTGGTCTGCTGGCCACAAGGCGCTGACTCATGGCTTTGGACCTGGACTCGAAATCGACGGCCGCCGGGCCGTCGTCGCGCCGCCTGGGCGCTGCACTACTGGGGCTGTTGCACAGCCACGTGGAGCTGTTTGGCATTGAATTGCAGGAGCAGAAGTCGCGTACGTTGAGCCTGCTGCTGTTCGCCGGCCTGGCACTGGTCTTTGCCCTGCTGGCGCTGGTGGCGCTGTCGGGCCTGATCCTGATTCTGCTGTGGGACAACTACCGCATGCAGGGCATGATCGGCCTGTGCATTTTCTACCTGCTGGCCGGGCTGTTCTGCGCCATGCGCCTGAAGGCCGCCATCTTCGATGAGTCGTCGCCGTTCCACGGCACCCTCGAAGAACTGGCCAATGACCGGGAGCGACTGTTGCCATGAGCGCCCCCAACCTGCCGCAAAATCAATCACGACGCGAAATGCGCAAGGCCTTGATCCGCTTGCGCATGGAAATGCACCGTCAGGAAATTCGTCACGAATCCGGCCAGTTGGTCAACCCCTTGAACCGCTTGCGCGGCATGGGCCAGTCCGTGCAGGACGGGCTGGGCATCAAGCACGCCCCGCTGTGGGGCCTGGCTGGCGTGGTCGTGCTGGGCTTCCTGACCGGCAAGGGCGCCAAGAGCAACGGCGTCGGCGGCCTGACCCGCCTGGTCAAACTGGGCGGCAGCCTGCTGCCCTTGATCAAGTTGGCGCTGCAACGCAAAGATTGAAATGCCATTATTTGGCCACATTCTTGCAACGGCACTCAGCCTTGCCCCGGTCACGGATCGGGGCAGCGCTTTTCTCACTTAGCTCAACCTGAGGAGTCGCCGTGTTTGACGGGCAACCGCTCGCCTGGTTTCAGCCGTTCATTGATACCGCCACCGGCCGCATTGCCGGCGTGGAGGCCCTGGGCCGACTGCGTCAGGCTGACGGCCAGGTGCAGTCGGTAGGGCCGCTGTTTGCCGACCCTCGCACCCTGCCTGCCGCCTTGCGCCGCCTGGACCGCCAGATTCGCGGCGACGCCCTGGGCCGCCTGCGCGAAGCCCCGGACGATTGGTTTTTGAGCCTGAACATTTCACCGCGCTGGATCAGCCGCCTGCGCGATGACCAACCCCTGCCCAGCCTTACCCAACTGCAGCGCCACGGGGTCGACCCGCAGCGTGTGGTGTTCGAAATCACTGAGTTGGGTGGCGATAACCAGCGCCTGAGCAACGTGGTGCGCCGTTACCGCGACGCCGGTGCGCGCATCGCCATCGACGATTTTGGCGCGGGGTATTCGCAGCTTGATCGCGTGCTGGCCTTGCAACCCGACATCCTCAAGCTGGACATGCGCCTGTTCCAGGCTGCCGCCCGCGGCGGCCCCAGCAGCGAAGTGGTCAAGGCCCTGGCGCAGATGGCCGAGAAGACCGGTTGCTGGATCATCGCCGAAGGCGTGGAGACCGAAGCCGAACTCAACTTTGCCCTGGAGTGCGGCTCGCGGTACGTGCAAGGCTACCTGTTTGCCCGTGCCGAACCGGACTTCTTCCCCACCGACGCCTTCGTGCCCCGCTTCGCCGCCCTGCGCGAGCGCTATGTGCAGCAGAAACTGGGCGAGCGTGCGCGGCTGATGAACCTGCGCCAGCAATTGACCCGGCTGATGGCCATCCTGCACCCGTGGGCCCAGGCCGGCGCGCCCCTGAGTGAGCTGCCGCAGTTGGATGATTACCCGTGGCTGCTGCGGTTTTACCAGTGTGACCGGCACGGCACTCAGCTGACGCCGAACATGGAATGGCGGCACAACGCCTGGCAGGCTGATTCCAGTTACCTGGGGCACAACTGGTCGTGGCGGCCGTATTTCTATCATCTGCTGGCCGAAGGATGGGATGAGCGGCGGCTGATTCTGTCGAACACCTACCGCGACGCCACCAGCAACCAGTACTGCCTTACGGCGGGGCAGTTTTTCGATAATGGGCAGCGGTTGTTGCTGATCGATGTGGATGCGGCGTTTCTGGAGTGAACGACAAAAATCCACAGCCGTGCCACCAAGGCTGGCAACGCCAATCCATCAGGCCATGGCACGTTGCAACAACCTGTAGGAGCTGCCGCCAGGCGGCGATGCGCCGCGCGGGCGGCGCGCGGTCTTAAGCACGCAACAACGCCCCAAGCCATGCGCCCCTGCCCCACCGCAAAACCGTAGCCGCTGCCGCCAGGCTGCGCTGGCCTGCATGAACCCTGGAAATCCTCAGCGAGGCGTAGGGCCAGCGCAGCCTGGCGGCAGCGGCTACAGATTGTCGCTCTCTTGAGATCCAAAGCCGTGCCACCCAGGCTAAAACCGCGGTGTGTCAGGCCATGGCGCGTTGCAACCAATGTAGGAGCTGCCGCCAGGCGGCGATGCGCCGCGCGGGCGGCGCGCGGTCTCAAGCACGCAACAAAGCCCAAGCCATGCGCCCCTGCCCCACCGCAAAACCGTAGCCGCTGCCGCCAGGCTGCGCTGGCCTGCGTGAACCCTGAAAATCCTCAGCGAGGCATAGGGCCAGCGCAGCCTGGCGGCAGCGGCTACAGATTGTCGCTCTCTTGAGATCCAAAAGCCGTGCCACCCAGGCTAAAACCGCGGTGTGTCAAGCCATGGCGCGTTGCAACCAATGTAGGAGCTGCCGCCAGGCTGCGATGCGCGCGCGGGCGGCGCGCGGTCTCAAGCACGCAACAAAGCCCAAGCCATGCGCCCCTGCCCCACCACAAAACCGTAGCCTGGCGGCAGCGGCTACAGATTGTCGCTTTCTTGAGATCCAAGCCGTGCCACCCAGGCTAAAACCGCGGTGTGTCAGGCCATGGCACGTTGCAACAAAATGTAGGAGCTGCCGTGAGGCGGCGATGCGCCGCGCGGGCGGCGCGCGGTCTCAAGCACGCAACAACGCCCCAAGCCATGCGCCCCTGCCCCACCGCAAAACCGTAGCCGCTGCCGCCAGGCTGCGCTGGCCTGCGTGAACCCTGAAAATCCTCAGCGGGGCTTAGGGCCAGCGCAGCCTGGCGGCAGCGGCTACGGGATCGCTGGTCGATGTTGTTGCTGCGCTCTTGAGACCGCGCGCCGCCCGCGCGGCGCTTCGCGGGTAGAACCCGCTCCCACAGTTTGTTGCACCGTGCCATGGCCTGTGAGGTCGAGTGGTCAGCCTTGGTAGCCAAGCATCAGACCGTATCGCCCCATTCAAACCCCTTGCACGATCCCCCCCAAACCCCGAAGCTCAACCTCACCCCCGCCTTCAGGAGAAACCGCCTTGGATTGGCTCACCCTGCTCAACCGCGAACGCCTCGGCAAAACCCTGCACAGCCCCGAAGAGCTGGGCCGCAGTCCTTTCCACAAGGACCACGACCGCGTCATCTTCTCCGGCGCCTTCCGCCGCCTGGGCCGCAAGACCCAGGTGCACCCGGTGTCCAGCAACGACCATATCCATACCCGCCTGACCCATTCACTGGAGGTCAGCTGTGTGGGCCGCTCGCTGGGCATGCGCGTGGGCGAAACGCTGCGCGATCGGCTGCCGGCCTGGTGCGAGCCGAGCGATCTGGGCATGGTGGTGCAGTCGGCGTGCCTGGCCCACGACATCGGCAACCCGCCCTTTGGCCACTCCGGCGAAGACGCCATCCGCCATTGGTTCCAGCAGGCCGCCGGGCGTGGCTGGCTGGACGGCATGACGCCTGCGCAGCAAAACGATTTCCTCAATTTCGAAGGCAATGCCCAGGGCTTTCGCGTGCTCACCCAGCTGGAATACCACCAGTTCGACGGCGGCATGCGCCTGACCTACGCCACCCTGGGCACCTACCTCAAATACCCCTGGACCGCCCGCCACGCCGACTCCCTGGGCTACAAGAAGCACAAGTTCGGTTGCTACCAGAGCGAGCTGCCGCTGCTGGAGCAGATCGCCCACAAGCTGGGCCTGCCGCAACTGGAAGACCAGCGCTGGGCCCGGCACCCGCTGGTGTACCTGATGGAGGCCGCCGACGACATCTGCTATGCCCTGATCGACCTGGAAGATGGCCTGGAAATGGACCTGCTGGACTACGCCGAAGTCGAGTCGCTGCTGCTGGGCCTGGTGGGCGACGACCTGCCGGAAACCTACCGCCAGCTCGGACCCCTGGATTCGCGCCGGCGCAAGCTGGCGATCCTGCGCGGCAAGGCCATCGAGCACCTGACCAACGCCGCCGCCCGCGCCTTCGTTGAACAGCAGGACGCGCTGCTGGCCGGCACCCTGCAGGGTGATCTGGTGGAGCACATGCATGGCCCGGCCAAGCGATGCGTGCTCAGCGCCAAGGACATGGCGCGTAAAAAGATTTTCCAGGACAAGCGCAAGACCCTGCACGAAATCGGCGCCTACACCACCCTGGAAATCCTCCTCAACGCCCTGTGCGGCGCCGCCCTTGAACAACATGGCGGTAAACAGCCGTCGTTCAAGAATCGCCGTATCCTCGACCTGCTGGGCAATAGTGCCCCCGACCCGGGCGCCTCGCTGCATGCCTCGTTCCTGCGCATGATCGACTTCATCGCCGGTATGACCGACAGCTATGCCAGTGAAATGGCCAGGGAAATGACCGGGCGCTCCAGCCCCCAGTGACCCGCTACCGAGCGCCCCGCTCCGGGGCGTCGGATTCCATCACTGTCGGAAATTGCCTACAAAACTTTGGGAAGCGTCTGCTCGCCTTCGACCTCCAGCCCGGCGAATAATCCATCGCGGCTGTAGGGAAAATTCCCGCAGCCCTGTAAGACTAATAACCAAGGGATGAAACCGCTTCAGCTATAAAATATTAATTTACAACTCAAGCCCATCTGAAAACACACTTTCATCCCGTGACAAAGCAACTTTCACATTGCCTTGACACTTTGGAAACATCCCGGAAGCCGTATTCTTAAACTACAATTTCTGTAGGAAATTTCCTATATAGCCCGGACGGCTACGTTTCTTCATATGCCACTCAATGCAACTGGGCTAATGTGCGCCTTTTCTTCGTCGCCTGTATGGGAAAGTTATTTATGAGCACTGCTTTTATAGTTGACGACCACCCGGTCATCCGCCTCGCCGTCCGCTTTTTGCTGGAAAAAGAGGGCTATACGGTGATCGGTGAATGCGACAACGGCGTCGACGCCATGCAGATCATCCGCGAGAACCCGCCTGACCTGATCATCCTCGACATCAGCATCCCGCGCCTGGACGGCCTGGAAGTGCTGGCGCGCTTCCAGACCATGAACATCGGCCCGAAGATACTGGTGCTGACGGCCCAGACCCCCGCGCTGTTCACCTTCCGCTGCATGCAGTCGGGTGCCGCCGGCTATGTGTGCAAACAGGAAGCACTGGGCGAACTGAGCAGTGCCATCAAGGCCGTCATGTCCGGCTACAACTACTTTCCCAGCGAGGCGTTGAATGCACCCGACATGGACGACTGCGGGCGCAATGAGATCGAGCGCTTCAAGGCGGTGAATGATCGCGAATTGATGGTACTGCAACTCTTTGCCCAAGGGCGTTCCAACAAGGAAATTGCCAAGGGCATGTTCCTCAGCAACAAAACCGTGAGCACCTACAAGAAACGGTTAATGCAGAAACTGCAAGTTGCGTCGCTGGTGGAACTCATTGAAATTGCCAAGCGCAACGCCCTGGTATGAACATCAATCGTGCGCTGGTCCTGGGCGCCGGCCTGTGGTGCCTGGCATCGACCGCGGGCGCCGAACAGGCGCCGCAATCGCTGGCACTGCGCAGCCACAACGCATCCCCGCTGCCGGCGGCGACGCCCGCCGATACAGCGCCCCCGCTGCGCCTGGGGGTGTCGGCCCCCGACTACCCGCCGTTCGACATCAGCACCGGTCACGAATACGAAGGCCTGAGCGCCGACTACGCCGACCTGCTGGCCCGGGCGCTGCAACGTCGGGTGACAGTGCAGCGCTACCCCAGCCGCGAACAGGCCATCCTGGCGCTGACCGACGGCCGCGTCGACCTGCTGCCCAGCGCCAACGGCTTCGAGGCGGCCAACCCCCGACTGGTGTTATCCGCCGCCTACGCCGTGGACAGGCCGGTGCTGGTCACCCGCACCGACGATGACCGTGCGCCGGACGAAGGCCTGGCAGGGCGGCGCCTGAGCGTGGTCAATCACTACCTGCCCGCCGACTACATCCACACGCGCTACCCCGACGCCACCGTGCAGTTCTACCCCTCTTACCAAAACGCCCTGAATGCCGTGGCCTTCGAGCAGGCCGACGTGTTCCTGGGCGACACCATCTCCACCCACTACCAGATGGACCAGGGCCTGCTGAACAACCTGCGCATGGTCAATTTCAGCCGTGACGAACCCGCCGGTTTCAGCTTTGCCCTGCGCCGTGACGACACGGCGCTGCTGGCCCAGGTCAATCAGGCACTGGCCGACCTCAGCCTGGAACAGCGCCAGGCCATCTTCCAGCGCTGGAGCGGCGCCAGCGAGTTGCTGCTGACCGACCGCAAGCTGGCCCTCAGCCCGCGCGAACAGCGTTGGCTGGCCGCCCACCCCAGCGTGCGGGTGGTGGTGGACGATACCTTCGCGCCGCTGACCTTTTTCGACCGCTACGGCAACCTGCGCGGCATCAGCGCCGATCTGCTGGAGCTGATTCGGCTGCGCACTGGCCTGCAATTCGAGATTCAGCGCGCCAGCGGCGTGGGCGACATGCTGGACAAGGTGCAGCAGGGCAAGGCCGACCTGATTGCCGCCATCATCCCCAGCGACCAGCGCGAGCAGGCCCTGCACTTCAGCCGGCCCTACCTGAGCAATTCCTACGTGCTGCTGACCGCCCAAGGCAGCAGCACCCCCGCCGACCTCAACCACTTCGAAGGCCGCCTGGCCATCACCCGCGGCAACCCGCTGGTGCCCTGGTTGCAGGCGCACTACCCCAAGGTCCAGGTGCTGGAGACCAACGACGCCTTCGCCAGCCTGGATGTGCTCGCCCAGGGCCAGGTGGAAGGCGCCATCAGCTCGCTGGTGGTAGCCCGGCAATTGCTGGCCTCGCAAGCGTTCCAGGACCGCCTGGCGATCCGTAGCACCGTGGGTACCGCCCCGGCCACCTTTGCCCTGGCCACCGCCCCGGATGCCACCGAGCTGGCGTCGATCCTGGACAAGGCCCTGCTGAGCATCGACCCGGCCGAGATGACCGCCATCACCGCGCGCTGGCGCAACTACTCGCCGGCCACCAATGGCTACTGGCGCAATTACCACCGGCTGATTCTGCAGATCATCGCCGCCGCAGCGGTGCTGTTGAGCTTTGCCCTGTTGTGGGTGGTGTACATGAAACGCCAGATCCGCCGGCGGCTGGTGGCCGAGCGCGCCCTGGGCGACCAGTATCAGTTCATGCGCGCGCTGGTGGACGGCACCCCCCACCCCATCTACGTGCGCGACCGCGACGGCCTGCTGCTCAGTTGCAACGACAGTTACCTTAAAACCTTCAACGTGCACCGCGAGGCGGTGATCGGCAAGACCGTCCAGCAAGGCGTGCTGCTGGACGCCGAACAGGCCCGTGCCTACCACCTGGACTACCTGCAGGTGATGGCCCAGGGTGAACCCCTGGTGATGGACCGCCCCCTGCGCATCGGCGAACGCATGCTCAGCATCTACCACTGGATATTGCCTTACCGCGATTCGGCAGGCGACGTGCAGGGGGTGATCGGTGGCTGGATCGACATCAGCGAGCGCCGCCAACTGCTCGAAGACCTGCGCCAGGCGAAGGATCAGGCCGACCAGGCCAACCGGGCCAAAAGCACGTTCCTGACCACCATGAGTCACGAGATCCGTACGCCCATGAACGCGCTGATCGGCATGCTCGAGCTGGCCTTGCGCCGGGCCGAACAGAACCAACTGGATCGCGCTGCCATCGAGGTGGCCTATTCATCGGCGCGTGATCTACTGGCGCTGATCGGCGATATCCTTGATGTGTCGCGCATCGAAGCTGGGCACCTGAGCCTGGCACGCGAACGGGTGCAGTTGCCACGCCTGATCGGCGACGTGGCCCGTATCTTCGATGGCCTGGCCCGTGACAAGGGGCTGCAGCTGCACGTCCAGGTACCGACGCTGGCGCAACCGGACCTGCTGCTGGACCCGCTGCGGGTCAAGCAGGTGCTGTCGAACCTGGTGAGCAACGCCATCAAGTTCACCGAGCGCGGCCACGTGTCCATCGAATTGACCATGGCCCCGGGCACCGAGCCCGATACCCGGCAGATTCAACTGCAGGTCAGCGACACCGGCATCGGCATCAGCGCCGAGGATCGCCAGCGGCTGTTCCAACCCTTCGTGCAGGTTGATCCCGACAGCCGCCGGGCACGCAGCGGCACCGGCCTGGGGTTGATGATCAGCAAGAGCCTGTGCGAGCTGATGGGCGCCAACCTTGCGCTGCACAGCACACCGGGCCAAGGCACGCAGTTGACCCTCAGCCTGCTGGCCGAGGCCCTGGCGCCGCTGCCCAGCGAGCCACCCACCGTCAGCCCGGCCCCGATCGCCCTGCATGGTTTGCGCGTGCTGGTGGTGGACGACCACCCGGCCAACCGCCTGCTGATCGCCCAGCAATTGAGCTTCCTGGGCGTGGGCGCCACCACCGCCGACAACGGTGAGACCGGCCTGCGGGCTGCGCTGGACAGCCATTTCGACGTGCTGCTGGTGGACTGCAACATGCCGGGCATGGACGGCTACGAACTGACCCGCCAACTGCGCCGGCAAGAACAGCGCAGCGGCCTGCCGGCGCGGGTGATCCTGGGCTATACCGCCAGCGCCCAGCACCAGGAGCGCGAGCGCTGCGTGGCGGCAGGCATGGACGATTGCCTGTTCAAGCCCATCAGCCTGGCGGACCTGACCCACGCCCTCGCGGCCGTAGCGGTGGCCCTGCCAAGCACGGTGCTGGACCTCAGCCAACTGAGCAGCCTCACCGGCGGCGAGCCCGCCATGGAACGGCGCCTGCTGCAACAGGTGCTGGACAGCTGCATCGCCGATCGCCAGGCCCTGCTGGCCGCCGACAGCGTCGGCGCCATGAACGACCTGGCGCACCGCATCAAGGGCGCCGCGCGCATTGTCGCGGCCACGGCCCTGACCCAGGCCTGCGAAGCGCTGGAGCTGGCCTGCCAGTCCGGCGGCGGCCAGGCCTCGGCCGCCGAAGTCGCAGCGGCCATGGATGATTTGCAACACGCTTTGCAAAAACACCTGGCGGGCCTTGATACACGCTTGTAAACCGCCACACCGTTCGCCATTATCGGCCCGCAAGGGCTGCGGTGCGAAGGCTCTGCAACACCGCCCCGGGTGGGCGGTGAACGCATCCTCAAGGAGTGATTCGCGATGCCCAGGTTCACAGAACGCCGCTTTCCCCTGCACGTGCACATCAGTGCCATGTTCACCCTGCTGCTGTTACTCACCGGCACGGTGCTGGGGCTGTTCAATTACCGGCAGACCTCGCAGATCATCCTCTCCAGCAGCCAAAGCCTGTTCTCGCGCATCGACCAGGACGTGCGCCTGGACATCGACCATACCTACCTGCCCATCCGCCACCTGCTGAGTCTGCTGGCCCTCAGCGACGCCGCGCAGACCGGCAGCCTGGATCAGCGCCTGGCCCTGCTGGAGCCCATGGCCCAGTCATTGCTGGACAACCCCACCCTGGCCTCGCTGTACACCGGCTACGACAACGGCGACTTCTTCATGGTGCGGCCACTGCGCAACGACGCGTTGCGTCAGCGCTTCGAGGCCCCGGCCAATGCCGCCTACCAGGTCTGGAGCGTGGAGCGCGACGGCAGCGGCGCGGCCCGTGCCCGGTCGCTGATGTTCGACAGTGCGCTGAACCCCATCAGTCAGCACGACCTCAGCGATGCCACCTACGATCCCCGCACCCGCGACTGGTTCACCCGCGCGCAGGCGGACCGGGCGCAGATCACCACCGACCCGTACGTGTTTTTCTCCAGCCACGCCGTGGGCACCACGCTGGCACTGCGGGTCAGCGACCACGTAGTGATCGGTGCCGACCTGACGCTGGACGACTTGAGCGCCACCTTAGCCAAGCACCGCGTCACCCCGCACACGCAGATCGTGCTGTTCGATCATGACGGCAATGCCGTGGCCTACCCCGACAGCCAGCGGCTGATTACCCAGAGCGGTACCGCCGAACTGGTCAAGGCCGCCGACCTGGACCCGGCCCTGGCCGCCCTGCTGGCCAATGGCAGCGCCGACAGCCATCGCCTGCACGCGGCCGGGCGTGACTGGGTGGTGTCGCGCAGCAGCATCGACCAGGGCGGCCCCGACGGCCTGCAACTGGCGCTGCTGGTGCCCGAGGACGAACTGCTCGCCGACGCCTACCGGCTGCGCTGGCAAGGCGCGCTCATCACACTGACCATCCTGCTGCTGTGCCTGCCGGTGGGTTGGCTGACCGCGCGCCTGCTGGTCAAGCCCATCTATGCGCTGGTGAAAGAGGCCGACGCCATCCGCAGCTTCGACTTCAAGCGCCCGGCCACACCGCGCTCGCCGGTACTGGAGGTGGACCAGCTCACCGAATCCATGCAGCGCATGAAACAGACCCTGGCCAGTTTCTTCGAGATCACCGCCAGCCTGTCCGCCGAAACCCGTTTCGAGCCTCTGCTCAAGCGTGTGTTGCAGGAAACCGTCAGCCTGAGCAACGCCCAGGCCGGTGTCATCTACCTGCTGGACAGCGACAGCGGCCAACTGGAGCCCAGTGGCCTGATCATCAATGACAAGCGTCGCAACCTGAAAAAATACGGTCTGGCCAGCCACACCCTGGGCGCCGCCGATACCCCGGCCTGGCTGGGCGAACTCAACGAACAGCGCAACAGCGTGGTCACCTCGCTGGGCTTCGACCAGGCACGCGAACTCAAACAGATCATGCTCAAGCTCGACAGCCCGCGCCTGGACCTGATCGCCGTGCGCCTGCACAACCGCCGTGGCGAAACCATCGGCGTGCTGGTGCTGCTGCACCGCGACACCGGCAGCCGCAGCGATCTGGCCAAATTCAGCCCCGAACGCATCGCCTTCATCCAGGCAGTGTCCGGGGTGGCCGCCGCCAGTATCGAGGGCCAGCGCCTGCAAGTGCGCCAGCAACAACTGCTCGATGCCTTTATCCAGATCATCGCCGGCGCCATCGACGCCAAGAGCCCCTACACCGGCGGCCACTGCCAGCGCGTGCCGGTGCTGACCAAGCTGCTGGCCCGCGCCGCCGCCGACAGCCAGCAGGCGCCCTTCGCCGATTACCAGCCTGGCGAGGAGGAATGGGAAGCCCTGCACATTGCCGCCTGGCTGCATGACTGCGGCAAGGTCACCACGCCTGAGTACGTGGTGGACAAGGCGACCAAGCTGGAGACCCTGTACGACCGCATCCACGAAATCCGCACCCGCTTCGAGGTGCTCAAGCGTGACCGTTGGATCGAGTATTGGCAGGCGGTGGCCGAAGGTGGTGACACCGTAGCGCTGGCCGCCCACCGCGACGCAGAACTCCAGGCACTGGACGATGACTTTGCCTTCGTGGCGCGCAGCAACCTGGGCGGCGAGTTCATGGACGCCGCCAGCCTGGAGCGCCTGGCGCGCATCGCCGGCCGCAGCTGGCTGCGTACCCTGGACGACCGTCTGGGCGTGTCCTGGGAAGAGAACCGCCGCCAGGAACGCAGCCCCGCGCCGACCCTGCCGGTGCGCGAGCCACTGCTGGCCGACCGCCCCGAGCACCTGTTCGACCGCCCGGAAAGCGAGCGCATGCCGGCGGACAACCCCTGGGGCTTCAACATGCAAGTACCCCAATACAAGTTCAACCGTGGCGAGCTGTACAACCTCGGCATCGGCCGCGGCACCCTGACCGCCGAAGAGCGCTACATCATCAACCATCACATGGTGCAGACCATCCTGATGCTCAGCCGCCTGCCCTTCCCCAGCCACCTGCAAAACGTGGCCGAGATGGCCGGCGGGCACCACGAGAAAATGGACGGCAGCGGTTACCCCAAAGGCCTGACCCGCGAGCAGATGAGCCTGCCGGCGCGGGTGATGGCCATCGCCGACATCTTCGAAGCCCTCACGGCGGCCGACCGGCCGTACAAAAAGGGCAAGACCCTGAGCGAGGCGCTGGGAATCATGGCGTTCATGTGCCGCGATGCGCACATCGATCCCGAACTGTTCGAGTTGTTTCTGCGCAGCGGGGTGTACATGGAGTACGCCAGACAGTACCTGCCGGCGCAGCAATTGGATGCCGTCGACATTGACCAGGTGCTGGCCAAGGCTGGGCTGACGCCCCTGCCCGCGTGAACCCCCGCAGCGCCTTTGTCTGGCACAAGGGCTGGGGAGAGGCACTGTCGACCAATTCAAACAAGCGTATGTTTTTTCATTGACAGCACCCCGCCATCCCCATAACCTCCAAAGCACTTTCAACGTGCCAGGACGACTGCGGACGTGGGCAGCATTTATCTGATTCGACATGGCCAGGCCAGCTTCGGTGCCGACGACTACGACGTGCTGTCGCCCCTGGGCATGCACCAGGCGCAGGTACTGGGCGCGCACCTGGCCGACCTGGGCCTGGTGCTGGACCGCTGCGTTGCCGGCAACCTGCGGCGCCAGCAGGCCACCGCGCACCTGGCGCTGGAGGCGATGGGGCTGAGCGAGCTTGCCGTGGAAACCGATGAGGGTTTCAACGAGTTCGACGCCGAGGCGGTGATCCGCGCCCTGCTGCCCGACCTGCTGCCCCACGAACCCGAAGCCCTGCACATACTGCGCAACGCGGCGCACAACCGCAGCGAGTTCCAGCGCCTGTTCGCCCTGCTGATCGGCCGTTGGCACAGCGGCCAGCACGCCACGCCGCAAACCGAGAGCTGGGCCGCCTTCGTCACCCGCGTCGACGCCGCCCTGCAACGCCTGCTGGACCAGGCCGGCAGCGGCGCCAACATTGCCGTCTTTACCTCGGGCGGTACCATTGCCGCCCTGCTGCACCTGATCACCGGCGTCTCGCCTGCGCAAGCCTTCGAGCTGAACTGGCAAATCGTCAACACCTCGCTCAGCCAGCTCAAGTTTCGCGGCCGCGAGGTAGCCCTGGCTTCCTTCAACAGTCACACTCACCTGCAACTGCTGAAGGCCCCGCATTTCATCACCTATCGATGAAAGCGGCCTGTGTAACACCTGTCGTTAGCCCATTCGAGAAAGGATCGAACCATGAGCACCCTGGATAAAGCCGTAGAAGCAATGAAGGCCAAATTCGACCCGTCCGCCGCTGCCGGCCTGGACCTGGTCTTCGGTTTCCGCATCGACGAAACCAAGAACTTCTCCCTGGTGGTGAAGGACAAGACCTGCGAACTGCTGCAGGGTGAAAACCCTGACGCCCAGGTGACCCTGGTGATGGACGAAGAAACCCTGAAGGGCATCGTCAGCGGCGAAACCGACGGCATGCAGGCCTTCATGGGCGGCAAGCTGCGCGCCGAAGGCGACATGATGCTGGCGATGAAGCTGAGCGAACTGTTTCCAGGCTGATACATTTTCAGTAACAAAAAAGTACCCGGCCGCGTTGCCGGGTTCTTTTTGCCTGCACGCTTGTAGCCGCTGCCGCCAGGCTGCGCTGGCCCTCAAGGTTTCACACCCCGATAAATACGGTGGATGGGAGGGCCAGCGCAGCCTGGCGGCAGCGGCTACGTGAAGGTGATCAAGGGCCGGGAGGCAGATGAATTTTTTTGGAAAAGCTATCCAAAATGATGGCCCCTGTATTCAATAATAAGTCTCATTATGTTACAAGTTAGCATCCTTCTTAAGATTGTGGTGCGAAGTGCTGGTTCCATTTTTGATCATGCTGCGCGAAGGGATTGAAGCCGCGCTTATCGTTGGCATCATTGCCAGTTACCTAAAGCAGACCGGACGCGGTCAGTGGATGCCCGCCGTGTGGATCGGCGTGTTCCTGGCGGCTGCCATCGCGCTGCTGGTGGGCGGCGGCCTGGAACTGGTAAGCGCCGAATTCCCGCAGAAACAGCAAGAGCTGTTCGAAGGCACCGTAGGCGTGGTGGCCGTGGTCATTCTCAGCTCCATGGTGTTCTGGATGCGCAAGGTGGCCCGCTCCATCAAGCACTCGCTGCACGAGTCCATGGACCGCGCCCTGGCCAACTCCAACAACCAGGTCATCGCCCTGATTGCCATGGTGTTCTTCGCCGTGGCCCGCGAAGGCCTGGAAACCGTATTCTTCCTGCTGGCCGTGTTCCAGCAGAGCGAAGGTGCCGGCGCGCCGCTGGGCGCCCTGCTGGGCCTGATCCTGGCGGTGGCCATCGGCTTCGGCATCTACAGCGGCAGCATGCGCCTGAACCTGTCGGCGTTCTTCCGCTGGACCGGCCTGTTCATCCTGGTGGTGGCCGCCGGCATCCTGGCCAACTCGGTGCAGGCGCTGCATGAAGCCGGCCTGTGGAACTCGCTGCAGGAAGTGGTCTTCGACATCAGCAGCATCCTGCCGATGGACGGCCCGGTCGGTTCGGTTCTGGCCGGCATGTTCGGCTATCAGGACGCTCCCACCGTGAGCACCCTGGGCGCGTACCTGATCTACCTGGTGTTCGCCCTGGTCATGTTTTTCCTGCCGGCTGGCGCCCCCGTGGCCCGCAAGCCTGCCCCCGCTACTCACTCCTAAGGCTTACCCAGTCAATGTCCAATCAAGCCCCAGGCCTGTCGCCGCGCGTCTTGCGCGCGGCTGTGGCCGGCTCCGTGGTGGTGATGGTCGCCGCCGGTGCACTGTTTTACTACGCCTCGCAAGTGGCCTCGTCCAAGCGCCAGGCCAATCACGATGAAATCGTGGTCAATATCCACCCGCACAGCTGCGAACCCAACGCCCTGACCATCCCGGCCGGCCGCGCATCGTTCCGCATCGTCAACAAATCCGAGCGCGCGGTGGAGTGGGAAATCCTCGACGGCGTGCTGGTGGTGGAAGAGCGCGAGAACATCACCCCGGGCATGAGCCAGGTGATCAACGCCAACCTGGCGCCGGGCGACTACGCCATCACCTGCGGCCTGCTGAGCAACCCGCGCGGCACATTGAAAGTGACACCTACCGCCGAGTCCGAGGCCAACGCCAAGGCCCGTCCGTCGATGGTCGCCTTCGTCGGCCCGCTGTCCGAATTCCGCGTGTACCTGAGCCTGCAGGGCAGCGCCCTGGTGCGCGCCGTCGACACCCTGAACCAGGCCATCAGCGCCGGTGACCTGGCCGCCGCCCGCGCCGCCTATGTACCGGCCCGCGTTGCCTACCAGGGCCTGGCGGCCGCTGCCCAGCGTTTCTCCGAGCTGGACAACGCCATCAACGCCCGCGCCGACTACTACGAAAAACGCGAGCAGGACCCAGGCTTCGGCGGCTTCCACCGCGTCGAATACGGCCTGTTCCAGCAGCAGAACCTCGACGGCCTGGCCCCTGTGGCACAGAAACTGGCCGCCGACGTCGCCACCCTCAAGACCCAGTTGCTGGCGCAGAACCTGCCGCCCGAGCAGTTGGTCGGCATCGTCGCCCGCAACCTGCACAGCCTGGCCGACGTGCGCACCAACGGCGAGGAAGAGCGTTACAGCCACGCCGACCTGAACGGTTTCGCCGCCAACCTGGCCGGTGCCCGCAAGGTAGTGGACCTGCTGCGTCCGGTGCTGGCCAAGTCCGCCGCCGACCTGCTGGTGAAGATCGACGCCGCCTCGGCTGACCTGGACAGCCAGTTGACCAGCCTGCGTGATGGCGACAACTACCTGCCGTACGACAAGGTCGGCCCTGATCAGCGCAAGCAGATCGCCGACAAGGCCAAGGCACTGGCCGACGCACTCGATGGAATCGACCCCGCCCTCGGCCTTTCGGCCCTGTAAGACAGACGACGACACTGATGAGCGATACTAAGAACAGCAACAACCCGGTCGACGCGCAACGCCGTCGCGTCCTGATGGGCATGGGCGCCGCCGGCGTCGCCCTGGCCGGTAGCGCCCTGACCTGCCCGGCCATGGCCGCCGCCCAGGCCCAGGTGGCCGAAGCACCGAAAAGCGACAAGACCCAGGACCGCCACGACTTTCATGGCCAGCACCAGGTAGGCATCGTCACGCCGCGCCCGGCGGCCGGCATGATGGTGGCCTTCGACGTACTGGCCAGCGACCGCAAGGACCTGGAGCGCCTGTTCAAGCTGCTGAACACGCGCATCAAGTTCCTGATGAGCGGCGGCGAAGTCGAACAGGTCGACCCCAAGCTGCCACCGGTGGACTCGGGCATCCTTGGCCCGGTGGTTACCCCGGACAACCTGACCGTGACCGTGTCGGTGGGCGCCTCGCTGTTCGATGAGCGCTTTGGCCTCGAACACGTCAAGCCCAACCACCTGATCCAGATGATCGGTTTCCCCAACGACGCCCTGGAGCCGGGCCTGTGCCACGGCGACCTGACCCTGCAGTTCTGCTCCAACACGCCGGACACCAACATCCACGCCCTGCGTGACATCGTCAAGAACATGCCCGACCTGCTGCTGGTGCGCTGGAAGCAGGAAGGTACCGTGCCGCCGCAAGCACCGAAGAAGGCTGACGCACCCGCTGAAAGCGCGCGCAACTTCCTGGGCTTCCGTGACGGCTCGGCCAACCCCGATTCCAACGACAACAAGGCCATGGACGCCATTGTCTGGGTGCAACCGGGCAGCGAAGAGCCGGCCTGGGCCGCCAACGGCAGCTATCAGGCCGTGCGCCTGATCCGCAACTTCGTCGAACGCTGGGACCGCACCCCGCTGCAGGAACAGGAAAGCATCTTCGGCCGCAAGAAGATCACCGGCGCGCCGTTCGATGGCACCACCGAACACGACGTTCCGGACTACAGCAAGGACCCGGAAGGCAAAGTCACCTTCATGGACTCGCACATCCGCCTGGCCAACCCGCGCACCCCCGAGTCCCAGGCCAACCTGATCCTGCGTCGCCCGTTCAACTATTCCAACGGCGTGAACAAGAACGGCCAGCTGGACATGGGCCTGCTGTTCATCTGTTACCAGGCCAACCTGGAAAAAGGTTTCATCACCGTGCAGACCCGCCTCAATGGCGAGCCTCTGGAGGAATACCTCAAGCCCATGGGCGGTGGCTATTTCTTCACCCTGCCGGGGGTAAAAGACGACCAGGACTACATCGGTCGTTCGCTGCTGCAAGCCACCAAAACCAAAAACGCTTAAGTCTTTGACACCATCGGGGATCCTTTCATGAAGAAGTCGCCACTCGCTTTGCTGCTGTCCCTTGGCCTGCTACACGCACCGGTATCGGCCTTCGCCGCCGACAACTCCCCGCTGGACCTGGTACAACCGATCTCGGACTACAAGATCTACGTGACCGAAGAGCTGGACAAACTGGGCACCCAGACCCAGGCCTTCACCGACGCCATCAAGAAAGGCGACCTGGAAGCAGCCAAGAAGCTGTACGCCCCGACTCGCGTGCACTATGAGTCCATCGAGCCGATCGCCGAGCTGTTCAGCGACCTCGACGCCTCGATCGACTCCCGCGTCGACGACCACGAGAAAGGCGTGACTGCCGAAGACTTCACTGGCTTCCACCGCCTGGAATACAGCCTGTACTCGGAAAAGACCACCAAAGGTCTGGAAGCCCTGGCTGACAAGCTGAACACCGACGTCAAAGACCTGCAGACCCGCGTTGCCGGCCTGACCTTCCCGCCTGAGAAAGTGGTGGGCGGCGCTGCTGCACTGATGGAAGAAGTGGCGGCCACCAAGGTATCGGGTGAAGAAGACCGTTACAGCCACACCGACCTGTATGACTTCCAGGGCAACGTTGACGGCGCGAAGAAAATCTTCGACCTGTTCCGCCCGCAAGTGTCCAAGAAAGACGCGGCCTTCGTAGGCAAGGTCGACAAGAACTTCGCCACCGTGGACAAGATCCTGGCCAAGTACAAAACCAAGGATGGCGGCTTCGAGACCTATGACAAGGTCAAGGACGCTGACCGCAAGGCGCTGATCGGCCCGGTCAACACCCTGGCTGAAGACCTGTCCACCCTGCGTGGCAAGCTGGGTCTGAACTAAGACCAACGCCCCGTTTCTACAGGAACCACGCGTTCCTTTAGGAGCGGACCGTGTCCGCGAAAGCTTCACCGCGCAACGCCTGATGCACTGCGGTGCCTGCTTCGCGGGCACAGCCCGCTCCTACAGGTCAAGGTGGTCATCGGTATTACTGATCCCCCTGCAACACCCCCACCTATAACACCCTCCTCCCCTTGTCCCCTGCCCTGCCGCGCATTAGATTGTTCAATGATCTGACGCCTCCAGAATAAGCAAAAGGGATAACCATGGCGCTTACCGACCAGTCCACTGCCGTGCGCAGCGGTGAAGAGCTCGATGCCGCGCGTATCGACCCGTACCTCAAGGCGCACATCCCGGGCCTTGCCGGCACGCCCGCGATCAGCCAGTTCCCCGGCGGCGCATCGAACCTGACGTACCTGGTGCAATACCCCGAACAGGAGTTCGTGCTGCGTCGCCCGCCCTTCGGCCACAAGGCCAAGTCCGCCCATGACATGGGCCGCGAATACCGCATCCTCAACCAGCTCAATGCCGGCTTTCCGTATTGCCCCAAGGCCTACGTGCACTGCACCGACGAGTCGGTGATCGGCGCCGAGTTCTACGTGATGGAGCGGGTCAAGGGCATCATCCTGCGTTCGGACATCCCCGCCGAGCTGGGCCTGGACGCCGACAAGACCCGCGCCCTGTGCCACAGCTTCATCGACAAGCTCGTCGACCTGCATCAGGTGGACTACCAGGCCTGCGGCCTGGGCGACCTGGGCAAGCCCGAAGGCTACGTGGCCCGCCAGATCAGCGGCTGGAGCGACCGTTACGACAAGGCCCGCACCCCCGACGCGCCGGCCTGGGACACGGTGAAAGCCTGGCTGGCCGACAAGCAACCGGCCGACCACGCCAAGCCTGCCATCGTCCACAACGACTACCGCTTCGACAACGTCATCCTCGATGCCCAGGACCCGATGCAGATCATCGGCGTGCTGGACTGGGAGCTGACCACCCTGGGCGACCCGCTGATGGACCTGGGCAACACCCTGGCCTACTGGATTCAGGCCGACGACCCGGCCCCGGTGCAGCTGATGCGCCGCCAGCCCAGCCATGCGCCGGGCATGCTCACGCGCCGCGAATTCGTCGACTACTACGCCGAGCGGGCGGGCATCCGCATCGACAACTTCGACTTCTACTACACCTATGGCCTGTTCCGCCTGGCCGGCATCGTGCAGCAGATCTACTACCGCTTCTTCCACGGCCAGACCCAGGACAAGCGCTTCGCCCAGTTCATCCACATGAACACCCTGCTGGAACAGATGAGCCTGAACGTCATCAAGCACTCCACCCTGTAAGGAAACCGAGATGTCCAAGACGCAATTGTTCGACCTCGACGGCAAGATCGCCTTCGTTTCCGGCGCCAGCCGCGGCATCGGCGAAGCCATCGCCAAACTGCTGGCCCAACAGGGCGCCCACGTCATCGTCTCCAGCCGCAAGCTGGACGGCTGCCAGCAGGTGGCCGAGGCCATCATCGCCGACGGCGGCAAGGCCACCGCCATCGCCTGCCACATCGGCGAGATGGAGCAGATCACCCAGGTGTTCAGCCGCATCCGCGAAGAATTCGGCCGCCTGGACATTTTGGTCAACAACGCCGCCACCAACCCACAGTTCTGCAACGTGCTGGACACCGACCTGGGCGCGTTCCAGAAGACCGTGGACGTGAACATCCGCGGCTACTTCTTCATGTCGGTGGAAGCCGGCAAGCTGATGCGCGAGCACGGCGGTGGCAGCATCATCAACGTGGCCTCGATCAATGGTGTTTCGCCGGGCGTGTTCCAGGGCATCTACTCGGTGACCAAGGCGGCGGTGATCAACATGACCAAAGTGTTCGCCAAGGAATGCGCGCAGTTCGGCATCCGCTGCAACGCCTTGCTGCCGGGCCTCACCGACACCAAGTTCGCCTCCGCGCTGGTGAAGAACGACGCCATCCTCAACACCGCCCTGGCGCAGATCCCGCTCAAGCGCGTGGCGGCGCCCAGTGAGATGGCGGGTACTGTGTTGTATCTGGCCAGTGATGCGTCTAGCTATACGACCGGTGTGGCGCTGAATGTGGATGGGGGGTTTCTGTCCTGAATATGCGTTGACCCTTTCCCGAGCTTCGCCCGGTCCCACAGAGTGGGGGGGATCCATCCCCTGTGGGACCGGGCGAAGCTCGGGAAGAGCACGACACGATCGAAAGCTTTTTGGCAGCCCTTCGCGCTAAAATGCGCGCCCTGCCAAAAACAACGATCTACCCCATGCCCTTCGAACTCAGCACCGACCCCACTACCCTGCTCATCCTCGCCATCGTCGCCTTCGTGGCCGGCTTCATCGACGCCATCGCCGGCGGCGGCGGGCTGCTGACCACCCCAGCCCTGCTGACCGCCGGCCTGCCGCCGCACCTGGTGCTGGGTACTAACAAGCTGAGCTCCACCTTCGGCTCGGCCACCGCCAGCGTCACGTTCATCCGCCGCAAGCTGTTCCACCCGAAAGAATGGTGGCCGGCGATCGTGTTCACCCTGGTGGGCTCGCTGCTGGGCGCCGTGGCGGCGCATTACATGCCGTCCGAATGGCTGAACAAGATGCTGCCGGTGATCGTCTTTGCCTGCGGCCTGTACCTGCTGTTCGGCGGCACGCCCAAGGGGCCGGTGGACAGCCACGCAGTGATCAAGCAGAAACGTCAGATCCCGCAGGGCCTGGCGCTGGGCTTCTATGACGGCGTGGCCGGCCCCGGCACGGGCGCCTTCTGGACCGTGACCTCAATGCTGATGTACCCCATCGACCTGGTCCGCGCCAGCGGCGTGGCGCGCACCATGAACTTCGTCAGCAACGCGGCGGCGCTGGCGGTGTTCATCATCAATGGCAGCGTGGATTGGGTGATTGGCCTGAGCATGGGGGTGTGCCTGATGGTGGGTGCGTTCTTTGGCGCGCGCAGTGCCATCAGCGGTGGGGCGAAGTTTATTCGGCCGGTGTTCATTACCGTGGTACTGGGGTTGACTGTGCGCCTGGCCTGGCAGCACTGGTTCGCCTGAAATGGCTCAATCCCTGTAGCCGCTGCCGCCAGGCTGCGCTGGCAGCTGAGTACACTGAAGATTTGCAGCGAGGCACAGGACCAGCGCAGCCTGCGGCAGCGGCTACAGGTTTAGCCGGGGAGGACGGGGGCGGGCAAGCCCAGGCGCTCGGCCACGTAGTGGTCGATCAAGTAACGCGCGATCGACCGCGACGCCGGCAACGGCGGCAGGTCATGCACGCTGAACCACTGCGCATCCTCGATCTCGTCCGCCTGGGGCACGATCTCGCCGCTTTCGTACTCAGCGTGAAAACCCAACATCATCGAGTGCGGGAACGGCCAGCACTGGCTGCCCATGTAGCGGATGTTGCGCACGGTCACCTGCACTTCTTCCATCACTTCACGCCGCACGCAATCCTCGGCCGACTCGCCCGGTTCGGCGAAGCCTGCCAGGGTGCTGTAGACGCCGGTGACGAAGCGCGGTGAACGCGCCAGCAGGATCTCGTCGCCGCGAGTGATGAGCACGATCATGCTCGGCGAGATGCGCGGGTAGCTGCGCAGTTCGCACGGCTGACAGTACATGGCGCGCTCCCAGTGGATCTGGGTCATGGCCTGGCCGCAGCTGCCGCAGAAGCGGTGCTCGCGGGCCCAGGTGCCGATCTGCGCGGCGTAGGCGAGCATTTTGTAGGTGTCGAAATCGCCCTGCATCATGAACTGGCGCAGGCCCTGCCATTGCACGCCCTCGATGTCGGCGGGGCCGTGCAACTCCAGCAGGTACACCGGCTCGCCGTCGAAGTGGCCGATGCCGTGCTCGGCCAGCACGTCCAGCCCCTGCTTCTTCAGCCACTCGCGAGGGAACAGCACGCCATTGGCGTCGAAGGCAAAGCCCTGGGCACAGCGGGCCACGGCCCAGCCCCCGGCCAGGCTGGTATCCAGTACGGCGGTGGTCCAGCGTTGAGACATCAGGGGCTCCTTTTGATCAAATGTCAGTCGTCGAACTGCGGGGTCTGCTTGCTCATGCTCGCGGCCATGGCCACGCGCAAATCAGTGCTTTGCAGCATCGCCGCGTTCCAAGTAGCGATGTATTCCAGGCCGTCGGCGATGCTGTGGTCGCGCATGTAGCTGATCATCGTCTTGGTGCCGGCGATGGCGATCGGCGACTTGCCGGCGATGTCGGCAGCAATGGCAAACACGCCATCGAGCAGGCTGGCGGTATCGGGGTAGACCCGGTTGACCAGCCCGATGCTGCGCGCCTCCTCGGCGTCGACCTTACGTCCCGTGTAGGCCAATTCCCTCAGGATGCCATCACCGATGATACGAGGCAAACGTTGCAGCGTGCCGACGTCGGCGGCCATGCCCATGTCCACCTCCTTGATGGAGAAGTGCACATCGGCGGCCGCATAGCGCATGTCGCAGGCAGCAATCAGGTCAATGGCACCGCCGATGCAGTAGCCCTGTACCGCCGCCAGCACCGGTTTGCGGCACTGGTCAACGGCGTTGAACGAGGCCTGCATGTCGAGGATCTTGCGCCGCAGGGCGCGGGCGTTGCGGCCGGTGTCCTTGCCCAGTTCGCTGGCCACCGACGCCAGCAGGCTCAGGTCGATGCCGGCGGAGAAATGCTTGCCGGCGCCACTGAGCACCACCACGCGCACCGCCTCGGTGTCGTCCACCCACTGGAAGATTTCGATGATCTCGCGCCAGAACGCCGCGTTCATGGCGTTGACCTTGTCGGGGCGGTTGATCTGGACGTGGGCGATGTGGTCCTTGAGCTCGACGTGGAAGGCCTGGTACTCGGTCATGGGGGGCGTCCTTGGTTATTGATGGGTAGGACTATACCAAGACCACGGGACAGGAAAAGCGCGCACCCAAGGTTGGCCGAAATGCCCTGTAGCCGCTGCCGCCAGGCTGCGCTGGCCCTGGGGTACGCTGCAGATCTTCAGTGAGGCGCAGGGCCAGCGCAGCCTGCGGCAGCGGCTACAGGTCGCGGTTGGCGCGCTCTTGCGCCGGGCATTGCGCGCGGTGCAGGTTGAGGGCGGTGTTGATGATGCCGATGTGGCTGAAGGCCTGGGGGAAGTTGCCCAGCATGCGCCCGGCACGCGGATCATATTGCTCGGCCAGCAGGCCGAGGTCGTTGCACAGGCCGCTCAACCGGGCAAACAGCGCCTGGGCATCATCCATGCGGCCTAGCATGGCGTACACATCCGCCAACCAGAACGAACACACCAGGAAGGTCCCCTCCCCCGGCTCCAGCCCATCGCCGCCGGTGGCGGTGTCATACCGCAACAGCAGCCCATCACGCATCAGGCGCTTCTCGATCTGCGCCAGGGTGGCCAAAAAGCGCGGATCATCCACCGGCAGAAATCCCGTCAATGCGATCTGCAACAGGCTGGCATCGGTCTGCGTCGAGCCATAGGCCTGCACAAACCCGCCGTGCTGCGCATCCACGCCCTTGGCGCAGACATCGGCATGGATCAGGTCGGCCACCGCCCGGTAATGCGCACTGCGCTCGGCATCCCCGCCTTCGCCGGCCTGCAGCTTGGCCGAACGGTCGAACGCCACCCAGGCCATGACCTTGGAGTGCACGAAGTGCCGCGGCTCGCCACGGATCTCCCACAGGCCTTCGTCGGGCTGTTGCCAGATGGTTTCCAGGTAGGGGATGATCACCCGCGAAATCGCCGCGCTGCGCGGGTGGCGCGGCAGGCCGCCGCGGATGGCCTGGGTCATGGCGTCGGCGACTTCGCCGTACACGTCCAACTGCAACTGGGTGGCGGCGGCATTGCCGATGCGCACCGGCTGCGAGCCCTCGTAGCCGCTCAGCCACGGCAGGGTGTATTCAGGCAACCGGCGTTCGCCACCCAGCCCGTACATGATCTGCATCTGCTCGGGGTTGCCGGCCACCGAGCGCATCAACCATTCGCGCCAGGCGCTGGCTTCCTCGAAATAGCCCAGGTTCATGAACGCCAGCAGGGTCATGGTGGCGTCGCGCAGCCAGCAGAAGCGGTAGTCCCAGTTGCGCTCGCCACCCAGCGACTCCGGCAGCGAGGTGGTGACCGCCGCGACGATGCCGCCGGTGGGCTCGTAGGTCAGGGCCTTGAGCACGATCAGCGAGCGTTTGACCTGTTCGGTATATGGCCCCACGTCGGGGCAGCGGTCGGAGAACGCGCGCCAGAACGTCTCGGTTTCCGCCAGCGCCGCCTCGCCATCGAAGGCCTCGCGCACCGGCAGGATGGAGTCCTGCCAGGTCAGCACGAACACCCGGCGCTGGCCCGGGGCCACACTGAAACGGCTGCCGGTGGCGTGGTCCACCGCTTCCAGCGGGGTGGCGCTGTGCAGCACCAGCATCTCCGGGCCGGCCACGGCGGTGAGGACCTGCGCATGGGCCTGCTCCACCCACGGCACGCTGCTGCCGTAGTCGAAGCGGACGATCAGCTCCATATCGAACGCCACCTCGCCGCTGATGCCTTCGACAATGCGCACCACGCTGCTGTGTTCACCCGGCGGCATGAAGTCGATCAGCCGCGCCTGGCCAGCGGCGGTAGTGAACGTGGTTTCCAGCACCAGGGTGCCGGCGCGGTAGGCCCGGCTGACTTCGAATGGCTCGCTGGGCGCCAGGCGCCAACGGCCATTGTGCTCATCGCCCAGCAGCGCGGCGAAGCAGGCGGGCGCGTCGAATCGGGGGAAACACAACCAGTCCAGCGAGCCCTGCTTGTCGACCAGCGCGGCAGTCCTGCAATTGCCGAGCAAGGCATAGTCTTCAATCAATGCGGCCATGGTGGGGTCAACCTTGTGCGGAAGAATTCAGCGGGTGTGCGGCGCCCTCGGCAGGATCAGGTCACGGATGGCGTCGGCCACCCCCTGCTCGCGGTTGCTGGCGGTGACGTGGTCGGCGTGGGCCTTGACCGCGTCGTCGGCCTGGCCCATGGCAACCGACAGGCCGGCGCGCTGGAACATGGCCACGTCGTTGCCGCCGTCACCCAGCGCAGCGGTCTGCGCCAGGGGCACGTCCAGGTGCTGGGCCAGTTCGGCCAGGGCTTCGCCCTTGTTGGCCAGCAACGCGGTAACGTCCAGGTAATAGCTTTGCGAGCGAGCGGCCAGGGCCTGGCCCTTGATCAAGCCGCCAAGCTCGGTCTCCAGCCGTTCCAGCAAATCGAAATCGGCGCAGGTGGCGACGATCTTGTCGACGCGGTCCAGGTACGGCGTGAAGTCATCGACCTGCACGTAACCGTAACCCAGCGCGTCGAGCTCCTTGCCCAGGTAGTGGGTGTCGGGGTTGGTCAGCAGCCACTCATCATCGGCGAACAGCCACACCGCCACCGGGTGCCGGGCGAACAGCGCCAGGCTGGTCTCCACCGCCCGGCGATCCACGCAGTGGCGTGCCACCACGCTGCCGTCCGGGTTGGCCAGGGTGCCACCGTTGAACGCGGCGAAGGGGATATCGATGCCCAGCTGCTTGATGATCGCCAGCATGGCCCGTGGCGGGCGCGCACTGGCCAGGGTGAAGGCAACGCCCGCCTCACGCAGGCGCCCGATCGCCGCCAGCACGCGGTCGCCTACGGTATGGTCGGGCAACAACAGGGTGCCGTCCATGTCGCTGAGCACCAGGCGAATGAGGTCGTTCGACGCTTCACTCATCCCAGGCTGTGCCACGCACGGCCATCACGGGCCAGCAACTCGTCAGCCGACTCAGGGCCATCTTCACCAGCCGCATAGTTGTCGATCTTGCCACCGTCGCGCCAGGCGTCGAGGAACGGCTGCACGGCGCGCCAACCATTCTCGATGTTGTCGGCGCGCTGGAACAGCGTCTGGTCGCCCGTCAGGCAGTCGTAGATCAGCGTTTCGTAGCCGGTGGACGGCTGCATCTGGAAAAAGTCTTTGTAGGCGAAGCCCAGCTCCACGTTCTCCATCACCAGCGCCGGCCCTGGCCGCTTGGCCATCAGGTCGAACCACATGCCCTCATTGGGCTGGATCTGGATGCGCAGGTAGTTGGGCGCCAGGCGCTCCACCTCGGTGTCGCGGAACTGTGCGTAGGGCGCCTGCTTGAAGCAGATGGCGATTTCGGTGTCGCGCACGCTCATGCGCTTGCCGGTGCGCAGGTAGAACGGCACGCCCACCCAGCGCCAGTTGTCGATCATCACCTTGAGCGCCACGAAGGTTTCGGTGCGGCTGTCGGGGTCCACCTTGGGTTCCTGGCGGTAGCCGGGCTTGTCGCCCTGCCCGGCCGTGTACTGGCCACGCACCGAGTTTTTCAGCGCGTCGGCCTTCGACCAGGGCCGGATGGCGCCGACCACCTTGGCCTTTTCGCCGCGCACGGCATCGGCGCCGAAGGCGGCCGGTGGTTCCATGGCGACCATGGCCAGCAGCTGGAACAGGTGGTTGGGCACCATGTCGCGCAGGGCGCCGGTGCTGTCGTAGAAGTTGCCCCGTGTTTCCACGCCGACGGTTTCGGCGGCGGTGATCTGCACGTGGTCAATGTAATGATTGTTCCAGAACGCCTCGAAGATGCCGTTGGAAAAACGGCTGATCAGGATGTTCTGAACGGTTTCCTTGCCCAGGTAGTGATCGATGCGGTAGATCTGCTTTTCGCTCATGACGCTCAACAAACAGGCGTTGAGGGCCTCGGCGGTGGGCAGGTCGGAACCGAAGGGTTTTTCGATCACCACGCGGCGAAAGGCGTCGGGCTGCTCCTGGAGCAACCCGGCGTGGCCCAGCCGCTGCGCCACTTCACTGAAGAAGCGCGGCGAGGTGGCCAGGTAGAACACGGCGTTGCCGGTGCGATTGGCGGCAATGCGCTCGCCAATCGCCTGGTAGGTGCCATCGTCCAGGAAGTCGCCACTGATGTAGCTGATGCGCTTGGCCAGCTTGGCCCACAGCGCAGGGTCAAGGGCCTGGTCGGCCCCTTCCGGGTTTTTCGCGCGGGCCTGCTCGATGATGAAATCGTGCAGCTTGGCAGCGAAGTCAGCATCGCTGACCTCGTTGTGGTCGACACCGACGATGTGCAGGCCATTGTCCAGCAAACCGTCACGGCTCAGGTTGTACAGCGCCGGCATCAGCAGGCGCTTGACCAGGTCGCCATGGGCGCCAAAGAGAAACAGCGTTGTGGGGGGTGCTGCGTCTACCTTGGACTTCGCCCGTGTCATTTAGGAACCTCTACATGGCCGCCGAAACCGAAGCGCATCGCCGACAACAGCTTGTCGCCGTAGGTGCTCTCCTGGCGGGAACGGAAACGTGCGAACAGCGAGCCTGCCAGCACCGGTACCGGTACTGCCTGCTCAACCGCCGCGTCAATGGTCCAGCGACCTTCACCGCTGTCCGACACCGAGCCCGAGTAGCCATCCAGTGCAGGGTCACCGACCAGCGCGTCGGCGGTCAGGTCCAGCAGCCAGGACGACACCACGCTGCCGCGACGCCATACTTCGGCGATCTCGGCCAGGTTCAGGTCAAAGCGCTGGTCTTCGGGCAGCGCGGTGCTGTTCTTGGTCTTGAGGATGTCGAAGCCTTCGGCGAAGGCTTGCATCATGCCGTACTCGATGCCGTTGTGGATCATCTTCACGAAGTGGCCGGAACCGGCCGGGCCTGCGTGGATGTAACCCTGTTCGGCGTTGTTGTGCTCACCTTCGCGACCTTTGGTGCGCAGGATATCGCCCACGCCAGGGGCCAGGCAGGCGAACAGCGGGTCCAGGCGCTGGAAGATCGCGGCTTCGCCGCCGATCATCATGCAGAAACCACGGTCCAGGCCCCACACGCCGCCGGAGGTGCCGACGTCGACGTAGTGCAGCTGGCGCGCGGACAATTCCTTGGCGCGACGGATATCATCTTTGTAGAACGTGTTGCCGCCATCGATGATCACGTCATCGGGCTCCAGCAGGTCGGCCAGTTGCTGGATGGTGTCTTCGGTTGGCGCGCCCGCAGGCAGCATGACCCAAACGGCACGCGGTGCGTCCATCTGACGCACCAGGTCAGCCAGGTCAGTGGCTGTTACGGCGCCTTCTTCACCCAGTTTTGCCACGGAAGACTGATCGCGATCCCAGGACCACGGTCTGGTGGCCTCCGCGCATCAGTCTTCTCGAAATATTGCCGCCCATGCGGCCCAGTCCCACGATTCCCAATTGCATGCCGGTGCTCCACTGATGCTTAAATAGGTGTGTCACACCTTCAAAGTGCTAATGGTCTCAAAGCTTAGTACAGGGTTGCCAGAGTTAGTTTCGACTTTAGCCGTTCGTCGGTGCTATTTTTTTCGCCAAAGGGCTGTCATCAAGCCTTCTTCAACGCTGGCGGGCACTTGCTGGCACATGAAGAAAAAGACACGCAGACCGTGAAAAATAAAAAAGTTCCATTGTGGCGCGAAAGAAATCAGAATCCGCGCCGACAGAGGTAAGGACCTGGGTTGCAAACGCTCAAGGTCGGCTATCCTCACTGTGAGACATGCCATTTGCGAGGTGAGCAATGGGAACTTTACTGCCAGCAACACCCCCCCAAACCCTCTATGTCACGGTTCGTCGTGACGAGCTGCGCGAATTGAAAAAAGAACGCGACCAGTTGCAACAGAAGGTCGCCCATCTGACCATGATGCTCTTGCAGTCCCAGCAGGACACCGGTATCACCGGTGGCGCCCAGGCGAAGATCGCCTGATCTCTGTCCTTCCCGTACCGGCAGGCGTTCGTCTGCCGGCTGACGCTGCGCCCAATCCCCGTCCCCTGTAGCCGCTGCCGCCAGGCTGCGCTGGCCCCGTGCCTCACTACAAATCCTCAGGGTTCACACCGGCCAGCGCAGCCTTCGGCAGCGGCTACGGCGGAAAACTTTCCTGATATCGCAAGGCTCCCTCCCGCCCTACAGTGCCTCCCCTCCACAGCCGCCTGAAAAGGAGCTACACCGTGAAGGGATTCATTCTGTTTGCTGCCCTTGCAGCCCCCATCGCCGCACAGGCCTGCCAACCCGCCACCGACGCCGACATCGCCGCACTGTTCGACCGCTGGAACGCCGCCCTGGCCACCGGCGACCCCGCCAAGGTCGCAGCCATCTATCAGGCTGACGCCGTGCTGTTGCCTACCCAGTCCAACCAAGTACGCCTGACCACCGCCGAGCGTGAGGACTACTTCGCCCACTTTTTGGCGAACAAACCGAGTGGGCGGATCGTGAGCCGCAGCATCCAGACTCGCTGCGACAGTGCGGTGGATGCAGGCATTTACGAATTCACCTTCGCCGCCACCGGTGAACAGGTACAGGCCCGGTATAGCTACACCTGGAACTGGGATGGGGAACAATGGTTGATCGGCAGCCATCATTCATCGGTGATGCCGCAGGGGTAACCACAATCGAGCGCCATGCGCCAAAGGCTAAGACCTCGATCCATCAGGCCATGGCACGTTGCAACGAATGTGGGACCGGGCTCTGCCCGGGAAGCGCCGCGCGGGCGGCGCGCGATCTCAAGCCCGCCACACCGCCCAAGACATGCACCTGGAACGTACACCGCTCCCCCCACAGGGGATTGCGTCAGGGCCACCAGGCGCATGTCTTGGTTGTGTGGCGCGCTTGAAATCGAGCGCCGCCCGCGCGGCGCTTCCCGAGGTTCCCTCGGTCCCACATTTTGTTGCAACGTACCATGGCCTGTCAGATTGCCGCCGCCAGCTTTTTGCGCCAGTCGAGAGCCCCCTGCGGGTCGTTTCTAGAAATTTTATTCTAACCCCACCCCACCCACCGCCCCGCTCTAGATCAAGCCTTCCAGCCCCACCACCCGCCCCCTGGCCATCACTCTGCCCCTCCGTCAGTCGCGCCATGACCACAGAGTCCGATTTTTTTCCTACACTCAAAACTCAGCCCGCACACCGCTCGGAAGTTGCGCCTGAAAAAAGTCGAAACTTCCGAAACCGCGGTAGGTCAGGTTAAAGGTAGGCCGTGAATCTGGATGTTCACTGCAACGGCCAACCCACCCCACTCCGTCAATTCGCCAATCGGCCGGATCGCCGTTTGGCGCTGCGCTTGCGCGCTTGGCACTGGGGTTGCTGGTTCAAAAATCAGGTGCTTGCCACATATGCATTAATGCACGGGAGAGAACGATGATCAGTGCCGCTGTCGAAACCCAGGGAGAGCGTTTTAATCAGCAGGAGAGCGAGCCGACCGAGTTGGCGCAGATCGCTTCGACGGGCAAGGTACTGCAGGCCGATTCCAGGCATAACCCCAACCGCCAGAAAGTGCTGTTCGTGACATCGGAGATCGCCGACCTGGTCAAGACCGGCGGCCTGGGCGACGTGTCCCAGGCGCTGCCGCGCGCCATGAGCCCCTTGCATGACGTCCGGGTGTTGATTCCCGGCTACCCGCAGGTGCTCAACAGTGACAACCCCATCCACATCGTCGGAGACCTGGGCGGCCACGCAGCCCTGCCGCCGTGCAAGATCGGGCGTATGGACCTTGCCGATGGCCTGGTCATCTACGTATTGATCTGCCCCGAGCTGTACGAGCGCGATGGCACCCCTTATGGCGCCAACAACGGCCGCGACTGGCCGGACAACCACATCCGCTTCGCCCGCCTGGGCCTGGCCGCCGCCGACATCGCGGCAGGCCTCGGCATGGTGCACTGGAAGCCCGATCTGGTGCACGCCCACGACTGGCCCGCGGGCATGGCCCCCGCCTACATGCACTGGCGCGGCCTGAGCACCCCTACCCTGTTCACCATCCACAACCTGGCCTACCAGGGCGTGGTCAGCCGTGCCTGCTGCCCCGAGCTGGGCGTGCCCGAGCATGCGCTGCAACAGGAAGGCATGGAGTTCTACGGCAAGCTGTCGTTCCTCAAGGCCGGCATGGCCTACTCCAGCCACATCACCACGGTCAGTGCTACCTACGCCGAGGAAATCACCACCCCGGAATTCGGCTGCGGCCTGGACGGTTTCCTGGGCAGCAAGCAGTACCAGGGCCTGCTCAGCGGCATCCCCAACGGCATCGACGACACCTGGGACTCGGCTACCGACTCGCACCTGGTGTGCCCGTTCAGCCTCAACGACTGGGAAGGCAAGAAGGTCAACGCCGACCACGTGCGTGAACTGTTCGAACTGGACGATTCGGACGGCCCCCTGTTCGCCGTGGTCTCGCGCCTGGTGTACCAGAAAGGCCTGGACCTGACCCAGGGCGTGGCCGAGTACATCGTCAATCAAGGCGGCCAGATCGCAATCATTGGCCGTGGCGAGCCCGAAGAAGAACAGGCCATGCGCGAGCTGGCCCAACGCTTCCCCGGCAAGATCAGCGTGCGCATCGGCTTCAACGAAACCGACGCCCGGCGCATGTTTGCCGGCAGCGACTTCCTGCTGATGCCGTCGCGCTACGAGCCCTGCGGCCTGAGCCAAATGTACGCGCAACGCTACGGCTCACTGCCGGTGGCGCGCAACACCGGCGGCCTGGCCGACACCATCGAGGACGGCGTCACCGGGTTCCTGTTCAACGAGTCGACCGTGGCCAGCTACGAAGAGGCCCTGAGCCGGGCCTTCTACGTGTTCAGCAAACCCGACCTGCTCAACGCCATGCGCTGCCTGTCCATGACCCAGCCGTTCAACTGGAGCCAGGCAGTGGAACCCTATGCCAAACTTTACGAGGAACTCGTGAGCAAATCGGTGGCCGTATCGGGAAGACACTGAGCGAAGAGGTCCACCGATGCCGCACCCTACGTCTGACACCTGGTCCCATGGCGCACACCTGCTGGACTCGGGCCTCACACGCTTTGCGCTGTGGGCGCCCGATGCCTTCCACGTCAGCGTGGAACTGGACAACGGCCAGTCCATCCCCATGCTGTTGCAGGACGATGGCTGGTACGTGATCAAGGCGGCCTGCCCCCCGGGCACCGCCTACCGCTATCAGATCGACGGCGATGTGCTGGTCCCGGACCCCGCGTCCCGGGCTCAGCAAGGCGATGTCCACGGCCCCAGCCTGGTGGTCGACCCCAACGCCTACCACTGGCAGTTCCCCGAATGGCAAGGCCGGCCCTGGCACGAGGCAGTGATCTACGAGCTGCACGTAGGCGTGCTGGGTGGTTTTGCTGCCGTGGAGAAGCAACTGGCGCGCCTGGCCGAGCTGGGTATCACCGCCATCGAGTTGATGCCGCTGGCCCAGGTGCCGGGCGAGCGCAACTGGGGCTACGACGGCGTGCTGCCGTATGCGCCGCAGTCCTCCTACGGTACCCCGGACCAGCTCAAGCACCTGATCGACTGCGCCCACGGCCATGGTTTGATGGTGATCCTGGACGTGGTGTACAACCACTTCGGCCCCGACGGCAATTACCTGGGGCGCTACGCCAAGGGTTTCTTCCGTCACGACCAGAAGACACCCTGGGGCGATGCCATCGATTTTCGCCGCCCGCAGGTGCGCGATTTCTTTATCGACAACGCCCTGATGTGGCTGCTGGAGTACCGCTTCGACGGCCTGCGCTTCGACGCGGTGCACGCCATCGAAGACCCCGATTTCCTCAAGCAGATGGCCGCGCGCATTCGCCAGCAGATCGACGGCCCGCGCCAGGTGTGGCTGACCCTGGAGAACGAGCTGAACCAGGCGCACCTGCTGGAAGAAGGCTACGACGCCCAGTGGAACGATGACGGCCACAACGCCCTGCACGTGTTGCTGACCGGCGAAACCGAGGCCTACTACAGCGACTTCAGCGAACAGCCCACGGAAAAACTCGCGCGTTGCCTGAGCGAAGGCTTCATCTACCAGGGTGAACGCAACCGCCATGGCGAGCCCCGCGGCGAACCCAGCGGCCACCTGCCACCCAACGCCTTTGTGCTGTTTTTGCAGAACCACGACCAGATCGGCAACCGCGCCTTCGGCGAACGCCTGTCCAGCCTGTGCAGCACCGATGCCCTGCGCGCCGCCACCACATTGTTGCTGCTGTCGCCCATGGTGCCGCTGCTGTTCATGGGTGACGAAGGCGCAGCCAGCGAGCCGTTCCTGTTTTTTACCGACTTCCATGGCGAGCTGGCAGAAGCGGTGCGCAATGGCCGGCGCAGCGAATTCGCCGCCTTTGCCGCGTTCGCCGACGCCGAGCAGCGCGCACGCATTCCCGACCCCAATGCCCGCGACACGTTCGACGCCTCACGCCCACGCTTCCCCGAGCCGGATGAGCCATGGGCCGAGCTGTACCGCACGCTGCTGCAACTGCGCCATCGCCACCTTACCCCGCACCTGACCGGCAGCCGCTCGCTGGGCGCCCAGGTGCTGGGCACCGGCGCCCTGCACGCGCGCTGGCAACTCAACGACGGCAGCGAGCTGCGCATCGACCTCAACCTCAGCGACACGGCGGTGGACACCGCCCTGCCGGACATCCGCCACCGCCTGTTCGACAGCCGCCTGGAGACGGTCGACAACCCGCCAACCCACGCTTTGCCCCCCTATAGCGCCCTGGTCAGCCTGACCCCTGCCGGAGATGATGCATGAGTGATGAGCGACTGCGGACATTGGCGCAACACGCCGGCCTGGCCGTGCAGTGGATCGACGCCAACGGACGGCCACAAACGGTAGCCGACCCGGTACTGCGCAAGGTATTGGCCGGCCTCGGCCACCCCGCCGACACGGCCGAACAGGTGCAAGCCAGCCTGGACGAACTGAACCAGGTCAAGCGTGACACGCACCTGCCGCCCCTGCTGACCGCCGACCAGGGTCACGCGCTGAGCCTGGGCCATTACTTCGCGCCGCACACCCCGTGCCAGGTGCACCTGGAAGACGGCGCCACCCTGGACCTGCGCCTGGATGCCCACGCCGCCCTGCCCGGCCTGTTGCCGGTGGGCTATCAGGATGTGCACATCGACGGCCAACAGTTCACCCTGGCCGTGGCGCCCGGACGCTGCTACAGCGTCGGCGACGCCTTGGGCGAAGCGGCACCGCGCGCCTGGGGCCTGAGCGTGCAGCTGTACAGCCTGCGCCGCGAAGGCGATGGCGGCTTCGGCGATACCCTGGCCCTGGAAGCTTTCGCGCGCAGCGCCGGCGAGCGCGGCTGCGACGCCGTGGCCATCAGCCCCATGCATGCCATGTTCAGCAGCGACGCACACCGCTACAGCCCTTATTCCCCGTCCAGCCGGCTGTTCCTCAACTGCCTGTACGCCGCCCCCGGCGCCATCCTCGGCGAGCGCGCCGTGCGCGTGGCCCTGGATGACGCCGGCCTGGGTGACACCCTGGCGCACCTGGAGCAACTGCCGCTGGTGGACTGGCCCGCCGCCACCGACGCCAAGCTGCGCCTGTTGCGCAGCCTCTACGACGGCTTCGCCCACGGCGACCATCCGCTGACCGCCGATTTCGCCAGCTTCCGCCACGCCGGTGGCGAAGCCCTGGAAAACCACTGCCGCTTCGAGGCCCTGCAAGCCGACTGCGCCGCCCGTGAAGCCAGCCAGGACTGGCGCCAGTGGCCCGCCGAATGGCACGACCCGCGCAGCCCGGAAATCGCCGCCTTCGCCTTGGAACACGCCGACGAAGTCAGCTTCTACGCCTTCTGCCAATGGCTGGTGGCACGCAGCCTTGCGCGCGCGCAAAACGCCGCCAAGAGCAGCGGCATGCGCATCGGCCTGATCGCCGACCTGGCCGTGGGCGCCGACGGTGCCGGCAGCCAGGCCTGGAGCCGCCAGGACGAATTGCTGGCCGACCTCACCGTCGGCGCACCGCCCGACATTCTCAACCGCAGCGGCCAGGGCTGGGGCATCTCCGCCTTCGCCCCCGAAGGCCTGGTGCGCAACGGCTTCCGCGCCTTCATCGAAATGCTGCGGGCCAACTTCGCCCACGCCGGCGGCCTGCGCATCGATCACGTGATGGGCCTGCAACGCCTGTGGGTGATCCCCATGGGCTCACCGCCCAGCGAAGGCGCCTACCTCAATTACCCCATCGACGACATGCTGCGCCTGCTGACCCTCGAATCCCATCGCCACCAGGCCATTGTCCTGGGTGAAGACCTGGGCACCGTGCCCGACGGCCTGCGCGAAAAACTGGTGGCCAGGCACATGCTGGGCATGCGCGTGCTGATGTTCGAACAAGCCCACCCAGGGCAGTTTCATCCCGTACTGAACTGGCCCGACAACGCCCTGGCGACCAGCACCACCCACGACCTGCCCACCTTGCACGGCTGGTGGAAGGCCCGTGACATCGACTGGAACCACAAGCTCAACCTGATCGACGAACACACCGAGCACCAGTGGCGCGAAACCCGCGAGCACGAACGCCGCGGCCTGCGCCACGTGCTGGCCCAGGACAGTCAGAACTTTGTCGAAGCCGGTGAGGAAACCGACCAGGTCATCGACGCCTGCGTGCGTTTCCTCGGCCACACCCGCGCCCCCTTGGTGCTGTTGCCGCTGGAGGACGCGCTGGGCGTGGAGGAACAACCCAACCTGCCCGGCACCATCGACAGCCACCCCAATTGGCGCCGGCGTTTCAACGGTGACAGCCAGACCCTGCTGGACGACGAAGACGCCGCGCGGCGCCTGGAGCTGCTGGCCTGCGCCCGCCAACAAGCCACAGAGCGTGATCGATGAAGCCCATGACCGGCAGCGTACGGCTGCAGTTTCACAAGGATTTCACCCTGGACGATGCAGTGGCGCGGGTGCCGTATTTCAAGCAGCTGGGCATCAGCCACATTTACGCATCCCCCATCCTCAAGGCCCGCCCGGGCTCCATGCACGGTTACGACGTGGTCGACCCCACGCGCATCAACCCCGAGTTGGGTGGCGAGCCAGCCCTGCGCCGGCTGGTGCAGACACTGCGCGAACATGACATGGGCCTGGTGCTGGACATCGTCTCCAACCACATGGCCGTGGGCGGTGGCCACAACCCTTGGTGGCTGGACCTGCTGGAATGGGGGCGACGCAGCCCCTACGCCGAGTTCTTCGACATCCAGTGGCACTCCCCCGATCCACTGCTGGAAGGTCAGTTGCTGCTGCCGTTCCTGGGCAACGACTATGGCGCGTGCCTGCAAGCTGGCGAGATCCCGCTGCGCCTGGACGCCAGCACCGGACAGCTGTACGTGGAGCACTACGAGCACCGTTTCCCCCTCTCGCCGCCCGATTACGCCGACGTGCTCACCCCGGCCACCGACCCGGTGCTGAGCAGGCTGGGCGGCCGCTTCGGCGCCCTGGAGCAAGACCCGCACGCCTACGACAAGGCCGTCGAGTTGCGCGCCGAACTGGCCGCCCTCAGCCACAACGACGACTGGGCCGGCTTGCTGCAACGCTTCGACAGCACCACGCCCGAAGGCTTCCAACGCCTGCACCGGCTGCTGGAGAAACAGCACTACCGCCTGGCCAGCTGGCGCACTGCGGCCGATGACATCAACTGGCGGCGCTTCTTCGATGTCAACGAACTGGGTGGCCTGCGCGTGGAGCGTGCCGCCGTGTTCGACGCCACCCACGCGAAGATTTTCGAGCTGGTGGAACAGGGCCTGATCGACGGCCTGCGCATCGACCATGTGGACGGCCTGGCCGACCCGCGCGGCTACTGCCGCAAACTGCGCCGCCGGGTCGACGGCCTGCTGGCGGCTCGTCCGCCAGAGGCGGCGCTGACGCACTTCCCCATCTACGTCGAGAAGATCCTCGGCGCCGACGAACAACTGCATCGCGACTGGCAGGTGGACGGCACCACCGGCTACGAATTCATGAACCAGGTCTCGAGCCTGCAACACGACCCGGCGGGCGCCGAGCCGCTGGCCGAGCTGTGGAGCAACCTCAGCGGCCGCCCCGCGGTGTTCGAGGAAGAGGCCCACGCCGCCCGCCACCTGGTGATCAACGGCACCCTGGCCGGTGACTTTGAGTCCGTGGCCCAGGCGCTGCTGCAGGTGGCCCGTGGCGACGTGATGAGCCGCGACCTGACCCTGGGCGCCATCCGCCGTGCCCTGCAGGCGCTGGTGGTGCACTACCCGGTGTACCGCACCTACATCAGCGCCTGTGGCCGCCCTGCCGAGGACGAAGGCTTTTTCCAGCAGGCGCTGGAAGGTGCGCGCAACAGCCTCAGCGAAGCCGACTGGCCAGTGCTGGACTACCTGGCCCGTTGGCTGGGTGGCGAGCCATGGCGGCAGATGCCGCCAGGCCGCCCGCGCAAACTGCTGCGCCACGCCTGCGTGCGCTTCCAGCAACTGACCTCGCCCACGGCGGCCAAGGCGGTGGAAGACACCGCGTTCTATCGCTCGGCGGTGCTGCTGTCGCGCAACGACGTAGGCTTCGATGCCGAACACTTCAGCGCCCCGCCCCAAGTGTTCCACGACGCCTGCGCCCAGCGCCTGGCGCACTTCCCCGACAACCTTTTGGCCACCGCCACCCATGACCACAAGCGTGGCGAGGACACCCGCGCGCGCCTGGCCGTGCTCAGTGAACGCAGCAGTTGGTACCCCGGCCGGGTCAACCACTGGCAGGAGCTGGCCGAGCCGCTGCGCAGCCGCGTGGGCGACAGCGACGCACCGTCCCCCGGCGATGAGCTGATCCTGTTCCAGGCCCTGCTGGGCAGTTGGCCGCTGGACCTTGCCAGCGACGACGCCGAGGGCTTGGGTGCCTACGCCGAGCGCCTCTACCAGTGGCAACAGAAAGCCCTGCGCGAAGCCAAGCTGGCCAGCAGTTGGAGCGCCCCCAACGAGCCTTACGAACAGGCCTGCAAGGCCTACCTGGAAAAGCTGCTGCTGGACCCGCAGTGTCAGCAACTGCGCACCTCGCTGGCCACCGCGGTGCAACGCATCAGCGTTGCCGGTGCCCTCAACAGCTTGGTGCAGACCCTGTTGCGCATGACCGTGCCGGGCATCCCCGACCTGTACCAGGGCGCCGAATTCTGGGACCTGAGCCTGGTGGACCCGGACAACCGCCGCCCGGTGGACTACGCTGCCCGTGAGCAGGCCTTGCAGGCAACGCTGAGCCCGGCGCAGCTGTTGGCCGACTGGCACAACGGCTACCTCAAGCAGCAACTGATTGCCCGCACCCTGCGCCGCCGCGCCGAACAGGTCGCACTGTTCGCCCGCGGCACCTATGAACCCTTGCCCGTGCTGGGCGATGAGGCCGACCGTGTGTTGGCCTTCGCTCGAATCCATGCTGACGAACTGGCCATCGTCATCGTGCCACGACTGGCCAGCGACCTGTTGGGGGACGCCCCCAGCCCGCTTATAGAGGCACAAAAGTGGGGAGACACCCGCATCGTGCTACCTTCTAAACTCACTCTGCCTACATTAAAGGGACTTTTTTCAGACGTGGCAGTCACACCCAATAAGGAACTGTGGCTGAACGCTGCGCTGAAGGATTTTCCCGTCAATCTCTTAGTACAAAGTGACTTGTGATCAGGAGCGTTGAAATGAGTGCCGACGACAAACGTATACGCGAATTCGCCTACCAGATATGGGAATCGGAGGGCAAACCCGAGGGGCATGAAGAACGCCATTGGGAGATGGCCCGCAAGCTGGCCGAAGCCGAAGCCCTGGCCCCCACCAAACCGGGCAAGGCCAAGCCGGCCACCAAGCCCAAGACGGCGGCTACCGCCCCGGTGCCAGGCAAGGACAAGCCTGCGCCAGTCGCCAAGTCGACACCGCCCAAGCCAGCCGCCGCTGCGGCGCCCAAGCCCAAGGCCGCCACCGCGCCCAAGCCTGCGGCCGACAAGAAGCCGCCACGCCCGACCGCGAAAAAGCCGCCGGCCAGCTGATTACCGCAACGCTCCCGGCCCCCTGACAGCGCCCGCGCGCTGCCAGGGAGACCGTGCGTTCACCACCTCAACGCCCCCTTTACCGGCTGACCGTGCCGGGACGGATCGCTATCGCCCTGATTTAGCAGTGCAAGGAACTTTCCATGACCCGCCAAAAGAAATTCACCCCCGCCCCTGGTACCGATCCATCGCGCATCCGTGAAGGCCTGCCCTTCCCGCTGGGCGCCACCTGGGACGGCCTGGGGGTCAACTTTGCATTGTTCTCCGCCAACGCCACCAAGGTTGAACTGTGCCTGTTCGACTCCACCGGCGAGACGGAGCTTGAGCGCATCGAGCTGCCCGAATACACCGACGAAATCTTCCACGGCTACCTGCCCGACGCCCACCCGGGGCTGACCTACGGCTACCGTGTGTACGGCCCGTACGACCCGGAAAACGGCCACCGTTTCAACCACAACAAGCTGCTGATCGACCCCTACGCCAAGCAGATGGTGGGCCAGCTGAAATGGTCCGAGGCGCTGTTCGGCTACACCATCGGCCACCCCGACGGTGACCTCAGCTTCGACGAACGCGACAGCGCGCCGTTCGTGCCCAAGTGCCGGGTGATCGACCCGGCCTACACCTGGGGCCGCGACCAGCGCGTCAACGTGCCGTGGGACAAGACCATCTTCTACGAGACCCACGTGCGCGGCATCAGCATGCGCCACCCTTCGGTACCGGAGGACGTGCGCGGCACCTTCGCCGGCCTGATGGTGCCCGACGTGGTGGAGCACATCCGCAAGCTGGGGGTGACCTCCATCGAGCTGCTGCCCATTCACGGGTTCGTCAACGACCAGCACCTGCTGCAAAAAGGCCTGAACAATTACTGGGGCTACAACAGCATCACCTTCTTCGCCCCGCACCCGCGCTACCTGGCCAACGGCAAGATCGCCGAGTTCAAGGAAATGGTTGCGCACCTGCACGACGCCGGCCTGGAGGTGATTCTGGACGTGGTCTACAACCACACCGCCGAGGGCAACGAGCAGGGCCCCACCCTGTCCATGCGCGGTATCGACAACGCCAGCTACTACCGGCTGATGCCCGACAACAAGCGCTTCTACATCAACGATTCGGGGACCGGCAACACCCTGGACCTGAGCCACCCCTGCGTGCTGCAGATGGTCACCGACTCGCTGCGCTACTGGGCCACCGAGATGCACGTGGACGGTTTCCGCTTCGACCTGGCAACGATCCTGGGCCGTTATCACGAAGGTTTCGACGAGCGTCACAGCTTCCTGGTGGCCTGCCGCCAGGACCCGGTGCTGCGCCAGGTCAAGCTGATCGCCGAGCCCTGGGACTGCGGCCCCGGCGGCTATCAGGTGGGCGGTTTCGCCCCCGGCTGGGCCGAGTGGAACGACCGTTTCCGCGACACCACCCGCGCGTTCTGGAAAGGCGATGACGGCCAACTGGCCGATTTCGCCGGGCGCCTGACCGGTTCCGGCGAGCTGTTCAACCAGCGGGGGCGGCGGCCGTATACCTCGGTGAACTTCATCACCGCCCACGACGGTTTCACCTTGCGTGACCTGGTGTCCTACAACGACAAGCACAACGAAGAGAACGACGAGAACAACCAGGACGGCAGCAACAACAACCTCAGCTGGAACCACGGCGTGGAAGGCCCCACCGACGACCGCGAGATCGTCGAACTGCGCCTGCGGCAGATGCGCAACTTCATGGCCACCTTGCTGTTCTCCCAGGGCACGCCGATGATCGTCGCCGGTGACGAGTTCGCCCGCACCCAGAACGGCAACAACAACGCCTACTGCCAGGACAGCGAGATCGGCTGGGTCAACTGGGACCTGGACGAGGACGGCAAGGGCCTGTTGCGTTTCGTACGCCGCTTGATCCGCCTGCGCATGTCCTACCCCATCCTGCGCCGCAACCGCTTTTTGGTCGGCACCTACAACGAGGACATTGGCGTCAAGGACGTCACCTGGCTGGCCCCCGACGCCAGCGAGATGACCACCGAGCAATGGCACGACAGCCACGGACGCTGTCTGGGCATGCTGCTGGACGGCCGCGCACAGCCCAGCGGCATCCGCAAGCCGGGGGCCGACGCCACCTTGCTGCTGATCGTCAACGCCCACCATGACGTGGTCAATTTCGTGCTGCCCGAGGTGCCCGAAGGCCAATACTGGACCTGCCTGGTGGACACCAACCGCCCTGAACTGCGCGATCACGAACCGTTGCCCTTCGGCAGTGATTTCCTGGTCACCGGCCGCTCGCTGCTGCTGTTCGAACTGCACCGGGACGTCGAGGAATGAACCGGGTGCTGGCGGCCACACTAAAGCGGCCGGCGGCCGGCTACCCGGACGTGGCCGCCGTGCACGCGCAGTTGCAGGCCCTGGTGGCCGACGGCCTCGATCAATTGCCGCTGCCCGGCAGCGGCCGCACCCTGGAGCGCTGGCGGGCATTGGCGGTAGTCGGTGGGCATGACCTGGGCCTGTGCAAGCTGTATGAAGGCCACACCGATGCCCTGGCCATCATGGCCGAACTGGCCAGCGTACGGCCGCCGGTGGACAGCACCTGGGGCATGTGGGCGGCCGAGCCGCCCAGCGCCCGCCTCAGCGTGCGTCAGCAGCAGGGCGTCGCCTGGCTGGACGGCCGCAAGGCCTGGTGTTCGGGCGCCAGCCAGCTCAGCCATGCATTGCTCACCGCCTGGGATGAACACGGCCAGCAGCAACTGGTGGCCGTGGCCCTGGACCAGCCGGGGGTGACGGTGACCGAGCTGGGCTGGGAGGCCGTGGGCATGGCGGCCACCGCCAGCGTCGAAGTGGTGTTCGAGCAGGCGGAAGGCACACGGGTGGGGGAACCGGGGCAGTACCTGGAGCGCCCCGGCTTCTGGCAGGGCGGCATCGGCATCGCCGCCTGCTGGTACGGCGCCGCCCAGCAGTTGGCCCAGCGTCTGCACGGCCACTGCCTGCAACGTGACGAGCCTTACGCCCTCGCCCACCTTGGCGCCGTGGATGCGGCCCTGTGCGCCATGCGCGCGGTGCTGCAGCAGGCAGCGGCCAGCGTCGAGGCCGATCCCGTTGCCGATTGCCAATGGCTGGCACGGCGCGTGCGCGCCGTCATCGAACAAGGCTGCGAACAGATCCTGACCCACGTGGGCCATGCGCTGGGCGCCAGCCCGTATTGCAAGGATGCTCATTTTGCACGGCTGGCCGCCGACTTGCCGGTGTTCCTGCGCCAGAGCCACGCCGAGCGTGACCTGGCCGCCCTCGGCGACCTGGCCCGGCACGCGCTGCCACAGGAGTGGAACCTATGAAAGCCAATCCCATTGTCGGCCACGGCACCCCCGTGGAGGCCTGGCGCAGTTGCCCGTTGCTGGCGCAACTGCCGCGGGTGGAAGTCGACCGCCTGGTGCCCACCGGCACCCGTGCGGTGATCGTCGCGCCGCACCCGGACGATGAAGTGCTGGGCAGCGGCGGCCTGTTGCAGCACCTGATCGCCCTGGGTCGGCCAGTGTTGCTGATCGCCGTCACCGACGGCACCGCCAGCCACCCCGGCTCCCAGCGTTGGCCGGTGGATCGGTTGAGCAACGAGCGCCCGCGCGAAAGTGCCGAGGCCCTTCGCCGGCTGGGCGCCGACCCGCAGCAATTGACCTGGCTGCGCGTCGGCCTGCCGGACAGTCAGGTGCCCGCCGCCCAGGCGCGCCTGCAAGCCTTTCTGCAAGCACACCTGCATCCTGACGACGTGGTGTTTGCCACCTGGAGCGAAGACGGCCACTGCGACCACGAAGCCGTGGGCCGCGCCAGCCGCGCCGCCGCCGAGGCGGTGGGCGCCTGTGTGCATGAACTGCCGATCTGGACCTGGCACTGGGCCCGTCCACAGGATCCGCGCGTGCCCTGGCAACGCGCGCGCAAGATCGCCCTGAGCCCGGCCATGGTCGCGCGCAAGCGCCACGCCGCATTGGCGTTCGTCAGCCAACTGGAGGGCGACCCCGCTGCCGGGCTGGCACCGGTGTTGTCGTCACGGGTACTGGAGCGCCTGCTGCAACCCTTCGAAGTGGTGTTCCTGTGAGCGTGGATGACGCGGTGTTCGAGCGCCTGTTCGACGGCAACGACGACCCCTGGGCCATGCACCAGCGCTGGTACGAACAGCGCAAACGCGCCCTGCTGCTGGCCTGCCTGCCGCGTGCGCGGTATGGGAGCGTGTTCGAGCCTGGCTGCGCGAATGGGGCGACCAGCCTGGCGCTGGCGGGGCGGTGTGAGCGGTTGTTGTGTTGCGACACCAATGAGCGGGCGGTGGCGTTGACCCGTGCGCAGTTGGCGGATGTGCCCCATGCGCGGGTCGAACAATGGCGGCTGCCGGCGCAGTTTCCGAGCGAACGCTTTGAACTGATTGTGCTTAATGAGCTGTGCTATTACCTGGATGCCGGCGATCTGACGGCATTAATCAGCGCCTGTCGCCAAAGCCTGGCGGACAATGGTCAGTTGCTGGCCTGCCATTGGCGTGCGGCCATTGACGGCTGCACGCTGGACGGTGACGCAGTGCACGGGCGACTCGCGGCTGAACTGGGCATGGCATCGCTGGTGCAGCATCGGGAAGCAGACTTTGCGCTGGACCTGTGGAGCCGCGATGCGCGGTCCGTGGCCGAACACGAAGGCCTGCGTTAACAAACCCTGTAGCCGCTGCCGCCAGGCTGCGCTGGCCGGGGTGACCCCTGAAAATCTCCAGCGACGCACAGGGCCAGCGCAGCCTGCGGCAGCGGCTACGTGCACATGCTTACATATGGGGGGAACCGAGGGTGCGTGGTGTCGGTCCCAACCAATAACCCCACCCGATTCAAGGAGCGAACGTGACCGCCGACCCCACCGGCCAGGCCAGCCGCAACCGCACCCCCGAGCACCCGCTGGCGGTGCACCGCATGCGCATCCTGACCGTGAACACACACAAGGGCTTCACCGCCTTCAACCGCCGCTTCATCCTGCCCGAACTGCGCGAGGCCGTGCGCAGCACCGGCGCCGACCTGGTGTTCCTGCAGGAGGTGCTGGGCGAACACGACCGTCACGCCGAGCGGCATCACAATTGGCCGACCATGTCGCAGTACGAATTCCTCGCCGACAGCATGTGGAGCGACTACGCCTACGGCCGCAACGCCGTGTACCCCGACGGCCACCACGGCAACGCGGTGCTGTCCAAATACCCGATCCTGCGTTACCGCAACCTCGACGTGTCCATCACCGGCCCCGAGCGTCGCGGCCTGCTGCATTGCGTGTTGCAGGTGCCGGGGCATGACGAAGTGCACGCGATCTGCGTGCACCTGTCGCTGCTGGAAAGCCACCGTCAACAGCAACTGGGGCTGTTGCGGCAACTGCTCGACTCCCTGCCCGAGGATGCACCGGTGATCATCGCCGGCGACTTCAATGACTGGAAGCTGCAGGGCAATGCCACCCTCACCCGCGCCAAAGACCTGCATGAAGCCTTCGAACAGCATCACGGCACCCTGGCGCGGACCTACCCTGCGCGCTTCCCCCTGCTGCGCCTGGACCGGGTCTACCTGCGCAACGCCACCAGCCATGCGCCGGTTATTCTGGGAAACAAGCCCTGGACCCATCTGTCCGATCATCTGCCGCTGACGGTGGAAGTGCACCTGTAGGGATTGTTTTGGAATAGCGCGGGTGTCTGGATAGACGCCCGCGCACTTAAGCGATGCAATTGCGGCTGTTTTTCAACCACTTGTTGACGCTAATTAGCCTGCTAAGCAAAACCACCGGTTTCTTGACGCATGGCGCTGCCTCTCCTTAGCTTCACTTAACACAACACAACAAAAAAACACCGACCCAGGCCTCTGCCCCGCGCCTTTCAGCGCGATCGGGCAAGCCTGGGCCGCTGGCTTCGGCCGCCCTCGATGCGATGCACCAGGCGTACTCCCCTGCCAGGCCTACAACACAGGAGATACGCCATGCACACCCTTGCCGCTCGTTTCACCTACGCCGCCTGCGCCTCACTGCTACTGGTGCTTCCGGCCAAAACCAGCGCCGCTGACACCCAAGACCCCCTCGGCCCACTGGTGCTGAGCAACCGCGCGTTCACCGGCAACGGCGCGGCCAACCCGCCCGGCAACGTCGGCCAATTCACCGTGGTCGCCAAGACCCTGGGCGTGGCCTGGAGCGTCAGCTCACAGGTGCAGGACAGCGGCCGCCCCGACAACGCGCGGGCCATGGCCGTGGCCCTGGGCGGCACCGTGGCCTTTGTGCTGGGTGAGAACTGGTCGTTCGAGCCCCAGGCGCAGTTGATCAACCAGCAGTTGATGCCCGGCGTCGGCCAGGGGCCGCGCCTGTTGAGCGATGACAATCAGCCCAGTTGGAGCGGCCGGGTGGGGGCGCGGTTGTCGGGGCACTATCAACTGGGCAGCACATCGGTGGAGCCCTTTGTGCGCACCAGCCTGACGTACAGTTTCAGCAACGACGCCCCCATCGCCCTGGCCCAGGTGGACAAGATCAACAGCGGCCGCAACGCCTCCAGCATCGAAGTGGGGTTGGGGCTGGTGGCCAGGATGACGCCGACGTTGAGCTTCTTCGTGACGGCCGACTACAGCAGCCCCAGTGACCAGAATGATTTGAATGGGCTGATTGGGGATTTGGGGGTGAAGATGTTGTGGTAGACGGGCGGAGACCGCGTTGCGTCCATCGCGACCAAGGTCGGCTCCTACCTCGATTGGCGTAGGAGCCGGCCTTGGCCGCGATGGGGTCGACGCTAGGACACCTGCGGACGCAGGATCAGCACCGCCAGCGGCGGCAGGTTCAGCGACAGCGACAGCGGCTGGCCATGGCTAGTGATCGCCTCGGTCGGCACGCCACCGCCATTGCCGTAGTTGGACCCGGCATAGATCTCGGCATCACTGTTGAGCACTTCCTCCCAGCGCTCGGCAAACGGCACGCCTATGCGGTAGCCCTCGCGCGGCACGGGGGTGAAGTTGGCCACCACCAGCAGCGGCTCGCCGCTCTTGCTCCAGCGCAACCAGGCAAACACGCTGTTGGCCGAGTCATCGCCAATCAGCCACTGGAAGCCCTGAGGCACGCAGTCCTGCTCATGCAATGCCGGCAGGTCGCGGTACAGGCGGTTGAGGTCGCTCACCAGTTTCTGCACACCCAAGTGCTCGGTGTACTTGAGCAGGTACCAGTCCAGCTCGCTGTCGTGGTTCCACTCACGCCACTGGCCGAACTCGCAGCCCATGAACAGCAGCTTCTTGCCCGGGTGCGCCCACATGAACGTCAGGTAGGCGCGCAAGTTGGCAAATTTCTGCCAGCGGTCCCCAGGCATCTTGTCGATCAGCGAGTGCTTGCCGTGCACCACTTCGTCATGGGAGATGGGCAGGATGAAGTGCTCGGAGTAGGCATAGATCAGCCCGAAGCTCATCTCGTTATGGTGATGGGTGCGGTGGATCGGGTCGTTCTGGATGTAGTGCAGGGTGTCGTGCATCCAGCCCATGTTCCACTTGTAGGCAAAGCCCAGGCCGCCCTGCTGGGTAGGCTGACTCACGCCTGGCCACGCCGTGGACTCTTCGGCGATCACCAGCGCACCCGGTGCTTCCAGCGCCACCACGTCGTTGAGGTGACGCAGGAAGTCGATAGCCTCCAGGTTCTCGCGGCCGCCGTAGCGGTTGGGAATCCATTCGCCGGCCTTGCGCGAATAGTCGCGGTACAACATCGACGCCACGGCATCCACGCGCAGGCCGTCGATGTGGAAGTGCTTGAGCCAGTGCAGCGCCGAGGCCAGCATGAAGCCGTGCACCTCGGTACGCCCCAGGTTGTAGATCAGCGTGTCCCAGTCCTGGTGGAAGCCTTCCAGCGGGTTGTCGTATTCGTACAGCGCGGTGCCGTCGAAGCGCGCCAGGCCGTGGGTGTCGGTAGGGAAATGCGCCGGCACCCAGTCCAGGATCACGCCGATGCCGCCCTTGTGACAGGCGTCGATAAACGCGGCGAAATCCTCGGGCGAACCGTAGCGTGCCGACGGCGCGAATTGCGACAGCGGCTGGTAGCCCCAGGAGCCGCCGAAGGGGTGTTCCATGATCGGCATCAGCTCGATATGGGTGAAACCCAGCTGCTGCACGTATGGCACCAGGCGGTCGGCCAGTTCACGCCAGTTGTAGGCGCGTAACTCGCCTTCTTCGTTGACCTCGCACTGCCACGAGCCCACGTGCAGCTCGTAGATCGACAACGGCTTGTTGACCCCGTGATGCTCGCCACGGGCCTGCATCCACTGCTCGTCGCCCCACTGATAGCTCAGGGGCCTTGCGACCTTGGAAGCGGTGGACGGCGGCAACTCGGTGCTCAAGGCCAAGGGGTCTGCCTTGAGCGGCAGCACACCCTCTTGTCCCAGCACCTCGTATTTATAGGTCTCGCCGGGCTGCAGGCGCGGAACGAAAATCTCCCACACCCCGGAAGGATGACGCAGGCGCATCGGATGGCGGCGGCCGTCCCAGATGTTGAAGTCACCGACCACCGACACCCGCCGGGCATTGGGCGCCCATACCGAGAAGCGCACGCCCTCGACGCCGTCGACGGTCACGCACTGGGCGCCCAGGGCGCTGCTCAGGTCGCGGTGATTGCCCTCGGCGAACAGGTACAAGTCCATCTCACCCAACAGCTCGCCAAAGCTGTAGGGGTCTTCGCTGACCTGCTCGCCGCCGGCCCACTGCACCTTGAGCAGGTACGGACGCTGATCGGGGAACTGGCCCACGAACAAACCCGGTACTTCGCCCTGTTCCAGGGTGCCACGGATTTCCTGGCTTTCCTTATCCAGCACTTGCACGTTGAGGGCGTTAGGCAGATACGCGCGAATATATTGCCCACCCGCACCGTCGGGGTGCGGGCCCAGTACCGCGAACGGGTCGCGGTGGTCGGCACGGATCAGCGCCTCGATGTCCGCCTTGGGCGGAAAAGCCCCGACCTTGCCCTGTTCCTTGTGCGCGTTCATTTGACTACTCTCCCCTGGTACTCAGTAACCCGAATAGCCCATGCAAAGGCACGGCCAGCCAGCTCGGGCGATTTTCGGCTTCGTATGCGATTTCGTAGCAAGCCTTCTCCAGGCTGAACAGCTCGAGCGCGGCGCGTTCGCCGTCGGCGTCCTGCCAGGCGTGGGCCAGGCTTGCGGTGGCCAACCCGTAGGCCTCGATAAAGGCGTGGCGGGCTTCATGCAAATAGCGTTTGGCGACGCGCTGGCGGGCCTGTTCGGCTTCCACCGAATCGTCCACTTCCTCGGCGCCGCGCATGGCCATGGCCGCAGCGTAGTCGAACGAGCGCAACACGCCACTGACGTCCTTGTAGGGGCTGTATTTGCCCCGCCGCTCTTCCAGCGGCCGCGCCGGTTCGCCTTCAAAGTCGATGATGTAGGCGTCGCCCTGCACCACCAGCACCTGGCCCAGGTGCAAGTCGCCATGCACGCGCATGATCAGCCCGCCCACGGCCTGCTGGCTGAGGGTAGCGATGTGCGACAGCAGGGATTCGCGCTGCTTGAGCAGGTCGTCTACCAGGCCGCGATCGTCTTCGATCAATTCGTCGTAATGCTGTTCCAGCAACTTCAACGCCCGCTCCAGCTGAGCGCTGACACTGGCATTCCAGGCTTGGCCATCGGAGGTACGGCTGGGGCTGGCCTTGAAGTCGGGGTTGTCGGTGGGCGCAGCCAGCACCTGGTGCATCTCGCCCAGCCGCTGGCCCAGCAAACCGGCGAAATCCGCCAGTTCGCCCAGGGCGTTATAGTGCTGCTCCTGCTCGGACCGGCCCCTGGCCATCTCGTCGCGGATGGCCCGCTCCAGGTTGTTCTGGGTCCAAGCCCAGGCGTCGCCCTGGTTGTTCAGATAGCCCTGGGCGATCATCAGCAGGTGCGGCACGCCCTCGGCGTCCACGCGGCTGACCGAGCCCAGCAAGGGCGAGATATTGGCGAAGCCGGCGGCTGTCAGGTACGCGCCCATTTCCAGCTCAGGGTGCACGCCGCCACTGACCTTGCGGATCATCTTCAACACCATGCTGCCGCCCACCACCACCGAGCTGTTGGACTGTTCGGCAGACAGGTAGCGAATCTCCGGTTCGGCCGGCAGGTTCAGACGGGCCAACTCCGGGGTCGGCACAAAGCCGATCTCGCCCTCGTCGCACGGCACCACGGTACGATCCACCAGCCCCTGGACCACCGCGCGGATAAAGCTTTCCAACACGAAGGCATCGGTGATCAAGCCGACCTGGCGATTGCGCCGTACCCGCGACACCGCCAACTGATGCGGCAAGGCGCTGCTGGGCTGGTCATCGCCCAACAGGCCGAACGGGAACTGATAACGGCTGACGGTATCGCCGCTGCGCACTTCGATTTCACTGAGCAGCACCGGCGCTGTGGGCGTGCCGAAGCGTACGCCGTAGGCAATGCGAACCTGATCGATGGCGGTATCCTTGCCGGCGAACCAGCGGCGTTTGGGCAGGTATTGCGGCAGCGCGCTGGTCTCCAGGCTGCTGCGCGACGGTTCTTCCAATAGCTCTTCCATACGTTTTTTCAACACCAGGGTGAGGAAATCGGGCAACGGCTGCGCAGGTTCCACATGCCAGCTGGGCATCTGCGCGGCGGACGCCAACAGGAACCAGTAGAAACCATAAGGTGGCAGCGTCAGCAGAAAGTTCAGTTGGCCGATGGGCGGGAACGCACTGCCACCCAGCATCTCCACCGGCACCATGCCGGCATACTGGGACAGGTCCAGTTCGGCTGCCTGGGCGGCGCGCGAGACGTTGGCCACGCACAGGATCAGTTCGGTCTTGCCGTCGGGGCCGGTGTACTCGCGGATATAGGCCAGGATGCGCCGGTTGCTGGGCGACAGCATCTTCAGCGTGCCGCGGCCGAAGGCCTTTTGCTGCTTGCGCACGGCCAGCAGGCGGCGGTGCCAGTTGAGCAGCGAGTGCGGGTCGTTGGACTGGGTCTCGACGTTTACCGACTGGTAACCGTACAGCGGGTCCATGATCGGCGGCAGCACCAGGCTGGCCGGGTCGGCGCGGGAAAACCCGCCGTTGCGGTCGATGGACCACTGCATAGGCGTGCGCACGCCGTCGCGGTCGCCCAGGTAGATATTGTCGCCCATGCCGATTTCGTCGCCGTAATACAGGGTGGGCGTGCCGGGCATGGACAGCAGCAGGCTGTTGAGCAGTTCGATGCGTCGGCGGTCACGCTCCAGCAGCGGCGCCAGGCGACGGCGGATACCCAGATTGATGCGGGCGCGGCGGTCGGCGGCGTAGTAGTTCCACAGGTAGTCGCGCTCGCGGTCGGTGACCATTTCCAGGGTCAGCTCATCGTGGTTGCGCAGGAAGATCGCCCACTGGCAGTTGCGCGGGATCTCCGGGGTCTGGCGCAGAATGTCGGTGATGGGGAAGCGGTCTTCCTGGGCCACGGCCATGTACATGCGCGGCATCAGCGGGAAGTGGAAGGCCATGTGGCATTCATCGCCGTCGTCGCCCTTCACGTCGCCGAAGTACAGCTGGGTGTCCTCCGGCCACTGGTTGGCCTCGGCCAGCAGCATGCGGTCGGGGTAATTGGCATCGATCTCGGCGCGGATCTGCTTGAGCACCTGGTGCGTCTCGGGCAGGTTCTCGTTGTTGGTGCCGTCGCGTTCGATCAGGTACGGGATGGCGTCCAGGCGCAGGCCGTCGATGCCCATGTCCAGCCAGTAGCGCATCACCCCCAGCACCGCTTTCATCACCTGCGGGTTGTCGAAATTGAGGTCCGGCTGGTGGGAGTAAAAGCGGTGCCAGAAGTACTGGCCGGCCACCGGGTCCCAGGTCCAGTTGGACTTTTCGGTGTCGAGGAAGATGATGCGTGTGCCGTCGTACTTTTGGTCGGTGTCGGACCACACGTAGAAGTCCCGCGCCCGCGAACCCGGCTTGGCGCGGCGGGCGCGCTGGAACCACGGGTGCTGGTCGGAGGTGTGGTTGATGACCAGTTCAGTGATCACCCGCAGGCCGCGCTTGTGCGCTTCGGTGATGAAACGCCGGGCGTCGGCCATGGTGCCATAGTCGGCGCTGACCGCCTTGTACTCGGCAATGTCATAGCCATCGTCGCGGCGCGGCGAGGGATAGAACGGCAGCAGCCAGATGGTGTTCACACCCAACTCGGCGATGTAGTCGAGCTTGTCGATCAGGCCGGGGAAATCACCGATGCCGTCGTTGTTGGAGTCGAAAAACGACTTCACGTGCACCTGATAGATCACCGCATCCTTGTACCACAGGGGGTCGTTGATGAACGCGGCGCTGCGGGCTTTCTTGGCCATGGGTCAGGTCCTTTTTCAGAGCGCCGCGCTGATGCGCCAGATGCCGAAGGGCTGATAGCCGGGGTCGATGCGCATCCACTGGGTCTTGCCGTACCAGGTCCAGGTGTGGCCGGTCATCAGGTCCTCGCCGTGGGTGGCTGCGCTGTCGTCCAGGCCCAGTTCCCACAGCGGCAGCTCGAAGTGCGCTTCCTGCACGTTGTACGGATCGAGGTTGACCGCCACCAGGATGAAGTTGCGGCGGTCGGCGGTGCGCTTGCCGAAGTACAGGATGTTGTCGTTCCAGCAGGTGTACATTGCCAGGCCCAGGTGGGTTTGCAGGGCGGGGTTCTGGCGGCGGATGCGGTTGAGCTGGGCAATCTCGGCGATGATGTTGCCGGGCGCGGTGAAGTCGCGCGGGCGAATCTCGTACTTCTCCGAGTCCAGGTACTCTTCCTTGCCGGGGATGGGCGCCGACTCGCACAGCTCGAAGCCTGAATACATGCCCCACAGGCCCGAGCCCATGGTCGCCAGCGCGGCGCGGATCAGAAAGCCGGGGCGCCCTGATTCATGCAGGAAGCCTGGGTTGATGTCCGGGGTATTGACGAAGAAGTTGGGGCGGTAGCAGTCCGACCACGGCGGCTGGTTGAGCTGGGTGAAGTACTCGGTGAGCTCGGCCTTGGTGTTGCGCCAGGTGAAGTAGGTGTAGCTCTGGGAATAGCCGACCTTGCCCAGGCGCGCCATCATCGCCGGCTTGGTGAACGCCTCGGCGAGGAACATCACCTCGGGGTAGTCGCGGCGCACGTCCTCGATCATCCACTGCCAGAACGGCAGCGGTTTGGTGTGCGGGTTGTCGACGCGGAAGATCTTCACGCCAGCCTGCACCCAGCCCACCACCACATCACGCAGGGCCAGCCACAGGCTGGGGATGGCGTCGGCGGCGTAGAAATCGACGTTGACAATGTCTTGGTATTTTTTTGGCGGGTTCTCCGCGTAGCGGATGGTGCCGTCGGGGCGCCAGCTGAACCAGCCCGGGTGTTCCACCAGCCAGGGATGGTCCTGGGAGCACTGGATGGCGAAGTCCAGGGCGATTTCCAGGCCGTGGTCGGCAGCGGCGGCCACCAGGCGGCGGAAGTCTTCGCGGCTGCCCAGTTGCGGGTGGATGGCCTCGTGACCGCCGTCGGCGCTGCCGATGGCGTAGGGGCTGCCAGGGTCGTCCGGGCCGGCTTCAAGGGAATTGTTGGGGCCCTTGCGGTGCTTGCGGCCGATGGGGTGGATGGGCGGGAAGTACAACACGTCGAAGCCCATGTCGCGGATCATCGGCAGGCGTTCGTGCACGTCGTTGAAGGTGCCGTGGCGCGCGGGGTCGTCGGTGATGGAGCGCGGGAACAGCTCGTACCAGCTGGCAAACTGCGCGCGTTCACGTTCCACTTCGATCGGGAACAGTTGGCTTTTGCTCAGGTAGGCGCGCGAGTCGGCCAGGTTCATCAGCGCGGCGGTGTCCTTCTGCAGCAGCAGGGCCACCTGGCCGTCGGGGTCCAGGCTGTTGAATTCATCATGCAGGTGCAGCAGCTGGCGGCGCAGGCTTTCTTCGCTTTTCTCGGCGCTGTTGACCAGGTGCAGACGGCCCTCTTCCAGCTCGAGGCCGATGGGCACGCCGGCGGCGTATTTCTTTTCCAGCTCGTAACGATAGGTGGCGAACTGATCGATCCAGGCCTCGATACTGAACACATGGCGGCCCACCTCATTGACGGTGAGCTGGCCTTGCCAACTGTCGTTGCCCAGGTCGCGCATGCCTACGCTGTGCCAGCTGTCGGACCCCAGGGCGCGCCAGCGCAGCACCACGGCCAGTTTGTCGTGACCATCGGCGTAGACCTTGCTGTCCACCGTCAGGGTCTGGCCGGTGACGGCCTTGACCGCGAACTGGCCGCCGTCGATGGCGGGCGTGGTGTTTTCGATCACGATGCGTGGCAACAGCAGCGCCTGGGACAAACTCAACGCCTGCTCGTTGGTCTGTTCAGCCGCATGGCCGGTTTCGAAAGGTTGATCCGCGGTCATCGAGCATCTCCTTCACGCCCCAAGGACGCTCATCCATTACCTGTCGCGCCGACAAAAGGGTGCCGACGCCTGCCTTAAGTTCCGAGCCATGGGGGTCTTGAAAGTTCATCGGCAATGACGCTCGGGAATCATCGAGCGGCGGATGCTGTCCAGATCCTTGACTGCCCCTCAAACCTGCGAGGAACCCCATGAATATCCCTATTCCCGCCGAAACGCCGGACCCGAACATCGACGACCCGACCCTGCCCCCGCCCGACCCCAACGTCGAGCCCGACGAGCTGCCGGTAAAACCCACCGTGCCGCCTACCGTGGGCGATCCACCGAGTCAGGAACCCCCGGCGCAGCTGTGAACGGATTTTTTCGCGATAGTGCGTAGAGAGCATAGATGCGCCGGGAATAAGCGTGACTGTCTGGTCATGATTTTTTTGCGGACACCTCCCTCCCTGTGGGACCGGGCGAAGCTCGGGAAGAGGCCAGCACGGTAATCGAGTCGTTTGCTTCCCGAGCTTCGCCCGGTCCCACAAGGACGGGGGTTGTCGCTGCTATTGATCGCGGGGTGGCTTGTCTTCGAACCGCCCCACCACCATCGGCATCACCGCCAACACCCCCAGCGCCATCAGCGTGCTGAGCACCGCCGTGGCCTCGCGCCCCATCCCCGCCGCCACGCCAATGGCCGCCGTCATCCACAACCCCGCAGCCGTGGTCAGGCCTTTCACGTGATGGGCATCCTCGGCATGCCCTTTGAGAATGGTCCCAGCGCCCAAAAAACCGATCCCCGCCACCAGCCCCTGCACCACCCGGCTGATCGCCGCCGGATCGGCGCCGGCCATCTGCGGCACCAGAATGAACAGCGCCGCGCCCAGCGACACCAGCATATGCGTGCGCACCCCGGCGGCCTTGCCCTGGTGCTCGCGCTCAAACCCCAGAATGCCGCCCAGCAGTCCGGCCATCAGCAGGCGCACGGCCACGCGGGTGAGCTGGGAGGCGTCGGTGATGTCGGCGAATTCGGCTTGCAGGGTGTCCAGCGCTTCTTGCCACCAGGCGTTCATGGGGAGGGCCTTTGCTAGGGGATTGAGCGTTCGACCTTGGCCACGTGAGTGAGTGCCGTGTAGCCGCTGCCGAAGGCTGCGCTGGCCCTGACGTTCGCTGAAGATCTCCAGTGCGGCATAGGGCCAGCGCAGCCTGACGGCAGCGGCTACGGGCGCTCAGAAATTTCCTACACATTCGCCGGAAATGGCCTGTTTCGCCGCCCCGAGGTGAATCCCTACCCTGCCCCGTTCACCCCACCGGACGGGAACCCTACCCATGCGCCCTTTGATAGACCCACACAAACGCTCCACCTGCGACTGCCTGGACCTTGCGCACGCCGGGCGTCTGCTTGCCTCCCAGGCGTGCGCCCTGAGCAGGCAGCACATCAAAGACACCACCGTGCGGTCGGGGTTTGACCGGGAGATTGCCGAGTATGTGGGCGATGTTGTTCGACAGGTGAAGGAGGCCAGGTTGTCGCCGAGGCAGGGGTTGAAGGTGCTGGAGGATGAGCAGAAGAATCTGTTTGCGCAGTCGAAGGTCATCGCCCTCAAGGGTGTTGGAGCGCTGGCAGGTGCATTTCAGATCGGTGCCGGCGCCGGCATTTGCTATGGATCAGTGGGGTGGCTGTGCCCAACCTTTGGAATTCCTTTGATGCTCCATGGTGCCAACAACGTCTACGAGAACGGCATAGATCTGGTAAGAGGACAATCGGATACTCAAGGTCCGGTGCGCAGGGCTTATCACAGTGCGGCACGATTTATGGGGGCTGGCAGCTTTGAAGGGGATATGGCGTATGGTGCGGTGGATGTTGGGATGTCCATATATGGGGCCGGAAGGCTCTTGGTGAGGCCTGAAGCGTGGCGATTATTCCGGTACGTGCATTCTGATTACGTCAGGGCTTACAAGACTTCCAGAATCTCTACGCTGGCGACTGACGCGATCTCTGGGACTTTGACATTGAGTTCCATGCACGAGGCAGCCAAAAATGGCAACTAACCAATACGTCGCAGCAATACTCTTTGTTTTGGTGTCCCTAACAGGGTATCTCGCCTGCCGTGCAGTAGGAGACTTCTTTTCCGGTCCGAAGCTGACGATGAAAGCCTTTATTCTCTGCTTTGCCGTCATGCTGATATGGGGTGCATCGCAGCTAAAAATATCAAATACCGGCACACCCCTATTCTTCAGTGCACCTTGGGAATGCCTGCAATCCAATGAATTAATCAAGTGGATTGCCTTTATCAGCATATTTTTCCAGGGAAGCTGCCTACCGGGTACGGAAAAGCGCCGCTTGTTTCCCTTCAAGGGATGAGGCCCCTCCGTTTAAGGCGACAGCTGCCGTAGGCTGCACTGGCCCGCCGAGACACGCTTTTGCCCAGCCAATAAAAAACCCGCCGAAGCGGGTTCTTTGATGGCCTTCCAACGTCCTGTCAGAGCGCGTCCGTGCTGGCCTGTCTTCCGTGACTGAAGCACTGCCTGTGCTTCATCTGTAGGGCTAGATTATGCCTGCAGGCGGGAATGCAACAGAGGTGATTGCTGGCAAAGCGTGTAAGCCATTGGCTATACGCGCATCCTGTCTTGAAATGGCGTCGTCTGCATCGCGACCAAGGTCGGCTCCTACGCCGGGCGTGGTAGGAGCCGGCCTTGGCCGCGATGCAGGCGACGCGATCGACAAGGGGCACCGTTGATCAGTTGGGTGGGGGCTGGGCGCACTGCTGTTGTCTAACCCTGCACAGTCCCTGCAAGGGAGAGGAGTCATGCCCGTGGAAATCAACACCCAGACCCAACGCTGCATACTGGTCGAGCAGGACATGCGCTGCGAAGGCGCTGCGGCCGATATCCGTATCAGCACTGACGATCAACTGCGCATGTCGATTGCCGAACTCAACGGCCATCGCGTGCCGATCACCGAAGCCGAGGCCGATGCCCTGACCGTGGCCGGGGCCGTGGATGGCCGCCATCACATCAAGACCAGCGTGCCGGGTTCGATCATCTGACCTGGGTGCTGCCTTGAGACCGTGTTGCCTGCATCGCGGCCAAGGCCGGCTCCTACCACGTACGGCTTAGGAGCCGACCTTGGTCGCGATGGTTACGGTAGGGTTCAGGCAGAGAAACAGTAGCGCGTCAGGTGGAAGAAGATCGGCGCGGCAAAGCACACCGAATCCATGCGATCGAGCATGCCGCCGTGCCCCTTGATCATGGTGCCCCAGTCCTTGGCGCTGAGGCTGCGCTTGATGGCCGACATTACCAGCCCGCCGACAAAGCCCATCACCACGATCACCAAAGACATCAGCAACGACTGCCAGAAGTTGAACGGCGTCATCCAGAACATGCACCCGCCCACCAGCGTCGCAGCCAGGCCACCGCCTACCAGCCCTTCCACGGTTTTTGAGGGGCTGACCAGCGGCGCCACCTTGCGCTTGCCGAACAGCTTGCCAAACACGTACTGCAGCACGTCACTGATCTGCACCACAAACATCAGGTAGAACAGCAGCAGCGCGTTCTGCCCCTGAAAGCCCTTGAGGTCCAGCAACAGCAGCGCCGGCGCGTGGCTGATGCAGTAGACACAGATCATCACGCCCCACTGGATTTTCGCGGTGCGCTCCATGAAGGCTTCGGTGTCCTGACTCAGCACCGCAATCGCCGGCAGCAGCAGGAAGGCGTACACCGGCACCAGCAGGGTGAACATCGAATACCAGTGGGTGCCGATCAGGATGTATTGCAGTGGAATCAGGACGAAAAATGCGGCGAACAGCGCGTTATGGTCGCCCCGCCGCGTTGGCGTCAGGGTGATGAATTCGCGCAGGGCGAACAGCGAGATGAAGGCGAACAGCACCACCGTGGCGTTGCCGCCCAGCTGATACGACACGAAAAACACCACCACCATGCCCCACCAGGCGTTGACGCGCTGGTTGAGGTTGTCGACGGTGGCCTTGCCACTGTCGGAAGTAACGCGGCGGGCCAGCACCCAGCCGATGGCCGAGGCGATCACCAGCAGGCCGGCGATGGCGGCGAAAAACCACATGAACTTGTCTTGAAGGGTCATTGCGCCAGCCTCACGATGGCTTCCCGGGCACGGGCCAGAAAGGTCGGTTTGTCTTCGTCGTCGATGCGCGGCAGCGGGTCACCGATGCGGATGGTGCACAGGATCGGCAGTGGCACATGCTTGCCCTTGGGCATGGCGCGGTGCAGGTTTTCCAGGTAGATGGGCACCAGGTCAACGTCGGGGAAGCGTTCGCTCAACCGGTACAGCCCCGACTTGAACTCGGCCGGCAATGGCTGGGCCGAGCGCGTGCCTTCGGGGAAGATAATGATCGAGTGGCCGGCCTGCACCACCTCGAAAATCGGTTCCAGGACGTTTGCGCCGGGGGCTGCATTGCGTTCGATCAATACCGCGTTCAGCCCCTTGAGGGCGATGTACGAACGAAACGGCGTCTTGCCCCAGTAATCGGCTGCCGCCACCGGTTTGACGTTGACCCGTGCCTCGGCCGGCAGCGCCGCCATGATCGCCAGGGTGTCCATGTGGCTGGTGTGGTTGGCGTAATAGATGCGCTGACGGCTGAGGTCCGGCGGGCTTTCCCACCGGGCGCTGGCGCCGATCAGCAGGCGCAGGAAACCGATCAGCAGCTTACTGATCCACATGAGTCGCCTCCTTCAATTGGCGAGCGATGCCCTGGGTGCGGGTGACACAGGTCAGCGCCGACCCCACGGCGATGGCCCACAAGGTCAGCGACAACACGTAAAAGCTGCCCAGGGTCAGCGACTCCAGCAGGTTCAACACCAGCCCGCCGGTCATCACCGCCATGCGGTGCTGCTTGGCCATGGGCCCGCGAAAACTTTGTGCCAACCCCAGCGAGCCGCCGAACACCCGCACGTAGGCGGTGAGCGCCGCCAGCAGCGCGGCGAACCAGCCCAGTTCGGGCTGACCGATGGCATAGCCCAGGCCGACGATCAGCAGGCTGTCGGCGATGCGGTCGGGGAACTCGTTGTACAGCATGCCTACGTCGGACTTCTTGCCGCCTTCGATGGCGACCATGCCGTCGAACAGGTTGCACAGCAAGCGTAGCTGGATACCCAGGATGCACAGCAGCGAGCCGATGACACCGGTGCTGGCGTTGAGCGCTACAGCGCCGAACAGCGCAAAGCCGATGCTGGCGACGGAGATCTGGTTGGGGGAGATGTTGCGGGTGACCAGGAGGTCGGTGATGCGCTTGGCCCAGGCCGCGGAGCGGGTCTTGATGGGGCGGCGGTTTTCTTCCATGAAAGGTGCTCTGTAGGGGAAATAGCTAGTCCAGTGAAGGTAGGTTCACCAGCAAGTCCGGGAGTGCGAGCCTCACAGTGTCCCACACCACATCGAGGTTGATATCAAAATAACCGTGAGCAATTCTGTTCCGCATGTTTCTCATGCTGCGCCAGGGAACCTGCGAATGAGCTTGAGCAAACGCTGGATACCGATCCATGATTTTCGTCGAAGCTTCGCCAAGAATGATCAAACTCATGACGACGGCCTGCTGCGTACGCTTGTCGTCAAGAAAGTCGGTTTTGTCTAGCCCTTCCACAAATGTCAATGCATCCTGAGCCGCATCGCGTATATGCACCAGATAATCGGCAAGACGCTGCTCAGTCATACCGGTCTGGCCTGAGCCACTACCTGTTGCCTGAAACGCACAGGCAGATCCTGGGGCGTCAACACATCAACGCTTATCCCCAGCAAATCTTCCAACTCGGCTTGCAGGCCCCCCAGATCGAAAAGTGTCGCACCCGGCAGGGCGTCCACCAGCAGATCAAGGTCACTGCCCTCCTCATCCGTGCCTTGCAGCACCGACCCGAAAATCCGCGGATTTGCGGTGCGGAACCGACCCACCACTTCGCGGATGGCGGCTTCCTTATTGTGCAAAGCAATCGAGGGGCGCATGGGCAAATCCTTCACAGAGTCGGCCAGGACAGTCTATCAGAGAGACTGGGGCTCAACATCGCCCCCCCGTAGCCGCGGCTACAGGACCAGATTTTCCATCGCCATCGGCCGCGCAAAATAATACCCCTGCGCCTGCGAAGCCCCCATCTCACGCAACAACCCCAGCGTCGCCTCGTCCTCCACCCCTTCGGCCACCACCGGCAAGCCCAGCGAATCGGCCATGCGCACGATGGCCCGCACAATCGCGCGGCTGCGCTCGCTGGTGGTCAGTTCGAGGATGAACGACTTGTCGATCTTCAAGCCACTGAAGGTGTACTGGTGCACGTAACTGAGCGACGAGAACCCGGCGCCGAAGTCATCGAGCATTACGCTCAGGCCATGGTCGGCCAGTTGCTGCATGGTCTGCCGGGCCCGCGCCGGCTCGGCCACCAGGCCGCCCTCGGTCAGTTCCAGGCACAGGCGATGGGCGCCGATGCCGTGGCGTTGCAGCAGGGCCAGCACTTCACTGGCAAATTCGGGCCGGGTGATGCTGTAGCTCGAGCAGTTGACGTGCACCGGCGGCCAATGCGCGTGTTCGGGGCGGGCGAGGATTTCGGCAATGCGGTTGAGCATGTACAGGTCCAGGCGGCCGATCAGGCGCAGGCCTTCCAGCGCCGGCAGGAACTCACCCGGGGCGGTGATGCGGCCGTCCGCCTGGCGCCAGCGGATCAGTGCTTCGAGCGCCACCACCGCACCGGTTTCGACGCTGACGATGGGCTGGAAAAACGGCAGCAGTTCGTCATCGCGCTTGAGGGCGTTGCGCAAGGCGCCTTCACGCTCCATCTGGTCGCTGACTTCGCGGCGCACTTGCTGGTTGAACACGGCGAAGCTGTCCCGACCGGCGTTCTTGACCCGGTACATGGCCGTGTCGGCGTCGCGCAACAGGTCGGCCGGCTCGACGTGGAACTGGGTGTCGGCGCTGACGATGCCGATGCTGCAGGACGAGAACACGGCATGGCCATCGATGGTGAACGGCAGGTCGAAGGCCAGCAGGATGCGTTCGGCGATCTCCACGGCTGCGTCCAGGTCGGCGTCCGGCGCCAGCACCGCGAATTCGTCGCCGCCCAGGCGGGCCAGCAGGTCATCGGCGCGCAGGCAGTTGCGCAGGCGTGTGGCTGCCTGGGTCAGCAGCAAGTCACCGAAGTGATGACCCAGGCTGTCGTTGACCATCTTGAAGCGGTCCAGATCGATGAACATCACCACCAGCGGCTGATGATACTCACAGAATTGCCCCCAGGCCGACTGCAATCGCTGCTGCAAATGACTGCGGTTAGGCAGCCCGGTCAACGCGTCGTGGGCGTTTTCATGCAGCAGCTTGGCGTTGGCATGGTCCAGTTCGCGGGTGCGGCTTTGCACCCGCGCTTCCAGCATCAGGTTGGCGGCCTGCACCGCCTCCGCGGCACTGCGCCGCGACAGCGCGGTGTCGATGTGCCGCGACACGAAGGTCAGCAGCTCCTGGTCGCGCTGGCTGTAGCGGATGGTGGGTGCATAGCTCTGCACCACCAGCACCCCACGCACTTGGGTGCCTTCGAACAGCGGGATGCCCAGCCAGGACTGCGAGCGGATCGGCTCAGGGTTATTGGCGATCTCGCCGCTGGCCATCAGCGCGTTGGCAGCGTCGTAGTCGATCAGGCAGGGGCGGCGCTGGCGGATCACGTATTCGGTCAGGCCCCGTTGGCCACGCCGTGGCGCGGGGCGGGCGGCGCTCTGTTCGTCGATGTAATAAGGGAAGGTCACCTCCCCGGTCATCACGTCGAACAGGGCGATGTAAAAGTTGCGGGCGAACAGCAGGTCGCCGACGATGATGTGCAGGCTCTGGAACAGCTCGGCCATTTCGCCCTGCTGGCTGGACAGCTCGGCGATCTGGAACAGCGCGCTGTGCAGGTGCTCGGCGCGCTCGCGCTCGATCACTTCCAGGCGCAGGGCGTTGTTGAGCTCGGACAGTTCCTGGGTACGCCGCGACACGGTTTCCTCCAGGTCGAAGCGGTGCAGAATGCGGTCCAGCGCCATGGCCACGTGACGTGCCACCACCAGGAACAGCTCGCGGTCTTCGGCGCTGTAGATGCGCGACACTTCATAGACCTGCATGGCGAGCATGCCGAATACCTCATCCGCGGCATTTTTGAGCGGCGCGCCCATCCAGAATTCAGGCCGGTGCCCCAGCGGGGAGAAACGCCCTTCCTGTTCGGCGCGGCGCATGCCGCTGGCGTCGATCATCAGCGGCTGGCCGCTGGTCAGCACTTGACCGGTCAGGGACAGCCGCGCGGGGTCCAGGTACTCGTGGGCCTCGGCTTCCAGGGCGTCGGTGTCGATGATGTCGACGTAATAGGGGTAGTCGATCTTGCCGGTCTGGCGGTCGTATAACGCCAGGTAGAAGTTCTCGGCATCGATCAGCGTGCCCAACTGCCGATGCACGCCCTGGAGGAACTCGGCGCAGTCGCGGCTGGAACTGGCCAGGTAGGTGATCTCATACAGCACCCGCTGGGTGATTTGCGCCCGCGCCAGCGCCTCGCTCTGCACACGCACGCCCAGGTCGCTGGCCAGTTGCGTCAATTGCAGGTTGTGCGCTTCGCTGCGCGCCGCCAACAACCAGCCGAGCGCATGCTCCCCCTCCCCCGTGGGCCAGCGGTGCAAGCCCTCGGCATGGCAGAAGCCGTCGAAATCGCGTTTCGCCAGGCTGGCCGGCCAGTGGCAAAACGCACCACCCTGGGCGGCGCGGTGCAGCGGTTCGCCGTCACGGTACCAGACCCACGCGCACGCCTTGGGCCAGTCACGTGCTGCTGCCAGAACTGCATCGATCGAGGCGCCCGCCGAATCATTACCAGGCGGCACACGTGAATCATCGGGCAAATGGGGGAAATTCAAGAAGGTGCTCCAGCAGGACGGACACTCGCAGAACCTCTATATCGGCAGGCCCGGCCGAAGATATAGCGCGGTGCCACCATTGGATGCAACATCTGCTTGACCGACGGATCGAAAAGCATTGCGTTAGACGCAACCATCGCGCTTTTTTCCGCCTAAACTTTTTCAGTGATGTCATAATAATGACCGACAATCGCACAGGTTCGCACCGGCCGGGCCGGCGCCGTATTGACATAGATCACGTAGGGCTGATATTTGTTAACTATCCAGTTAGTTTTGGTTTCGACCGCCGACTGTAAGCGTTAAAAAAACAAATATCGCTCGATAATAAAAACAACGGAGACACCCATGGATCAAGTATCCACCGAGTCCCACGGCTCTCAGCAAACCAAAAAAGCGACCGCCAGCGGCTGGATTGGCTCGGCGCTCGAATACTATGACTTCTTCATCTACGCCCAGGCTGCGGCGCTGATATTCCCGCAAATCTTCTTCCCGTCCACCGACCCCAAAATCGCTATTGTCGCCTCGCTGGCTACCTATGGCGTGGGTTACATCGCCCGTCCCATCGGTGCCGCGTTCCTCGGCCACTGGGGTGACACCCGCGGTCGTAAAAACGTATTGCTGCTGTGCATGTTCCTGATGGGCTTCGCCACCATGGCGGTGGGCCTGCTGCCTACCTACAACCAGGTCGGCATGCTGGCACCTGCAATGCTGGTGGTGCTGCGCCTGATCCAGGGCTTCGCGGTGGCCGGTGAAATCTCGGGGGCCAGTTCCATGATCATGGAGCATGCGCCCTTCGGCAGAAGGGGCTACTACGCCAGCTACACCTTGCAAGGCGTGCAGGCCGGCCAGATCTTCGCTGCGGCGATCTTCCTGCCACTGGCGTACTTCATGCCTGACGAGGCCTTCAACAGCTGGGGCTGGCGCATTCCGTTCCTGCTCAGCGCCATCGTGCTGGTCGCCGGTTACATCATCCGTAAGGAAGTCCACGAGACCCCGGCCTTCGTCAAGGAAGAAGCCAGCACCGAACTGCCCAAGGCGCCTATCGTCGAAGCCTTCCAGAACAACTGGCGCAACATGTGCCTGGTGACCTGCATGGCGCTGATGAACGTGATCCCGGTAGTCGCTACCATCTTCGGTGCCGCGTACGCGGTGCAGCCGGCCTACGGCATCGGCTTCTCGAAGAGCGTGTACCTGTGGATCCCGGTGATCGGCAACATCGTCGCGGTGCTGGTGATTCCGTTCGTGGGCAACTGGTCTGACAAGGTGGGCCGTCGTCCGATGATCATCGGTGGCGCGCTGGGCTCGGGCCTGCTGGCTTTCGGTTACTTGTATGCGATCAGCATCCACAGCGTGCCCATGGCGTTTGGCATGTCGCTGCTGATGTGGGGCGTGGTGTACCAGGGCTACAACGCCATCTTCCCAAGCTTCTACCCGGAGCTGTTCCAGACCCGCTACCGCGTGTCGGCCATGGCCATCTCGCAGAACGTGGGCACCATGATCACCGCGCTGCTGCCGGCCCTGTTCGCCGCCATCGCTCCACCCGGCTCGGACAACATCCCGATGACCGTTGGCGCTTTGGCGTTCGGTATCACGGTGATTGCTGCGCTGGCTGCCTATAGCGCGAAGGAAACCTATCGGATTCCGATGGCTGATCTGGGCAAGCGTGATGCGAAGGCGATGGATGAGAAGGATTATCTGCAGATGAGGACGCAGGCGGTTAAATAAGCCGTAGGCGCAATACAAAAAGCCCCGGGCTCCTGATGACCCCGGGGCTTTTTATTGCCTGCACATCATGCGGCTGATTTGGCTTTTGATCTTGATCTTGATCTTGATCTTGATCTTGATCTTGATCTTGGCCCCGTTAAGCTCAGGCCCGACTGGAGGCGTTGCCCACGCGGCTGCCCGCAGGGCCCTTCGGCGCAGCCGAAGGAAACGGCAGCCCGCCCGCTTCTATAGCGGGTGCCGTTTAGCCGCGTGGGCAACGCCGGAGGGAGGGGACCCGAAGCGCAGCGTAGGGGCCGAGCTGGGGCCGAGACCTTTTGGTTACTTTTGGCTGGGCCGGCACACCGGGCGACTGCCAAAAGTGACCCGGCGTAAGGCCGGAACCGTCGGTCGACACACCCGCAGCAATGGATATGCTCACAGCCATCAAAAGCAGGATCCGTAAATCGTGAACATATCCATTATCTAGGGTGATGCGCAGTCACCTTTCCGCCCTTACGGCGGGTCACTTTTTGGCAAACGCCCCAAAAAGTAACCAAAAAGGTCTTGCCCCCGAGCCCGGTCCCTACGCTTCGCTCCGGGTCCCCTCCCTCCGACGTCGATCAAGCGGACGACGGCCCGGAATAGAAGCGCCTCCGGTTCCGTCTCCTTCAGCTACGCTGAAGGCCGCTTGACCGACGTCTCCGGTCGGCCCTGGGCTCTAACGGGGGCACACAATCAAGATCAAAGGCCTCACGGAAGCAAAAGCGGTTCGCGGCGCGCCAAAAACCTTGCTCAGCGGGATAAGTACCTATCGCCCAGCTCCCGGCAAACTGTCTATATGACGATACTCGGCACCTAACTCGTCCGCCAGCGCCCTGGCCCGCCCCAAACGAATCCCCCCCCGCTCCACATCAATCAGCACCGCCGGACACGGCAACGGCACAACGGCAGTCGCCGCCTTGATGCGGCCATCCGTAATAACCAGACACCGACGCACCTCATGCGGATGCGCCTTGGCCCGCTGCGCCAACCACTGCCCAGCCTCCTCCAACGCCGCCACCAAAGGCGTACCGCCACCGGCCCCCAACTGCTGCAGCCAAGGCTGCAAAGCCTGCGAGGCCTTGAGCCCATGCCGCTGCCAACGGGGCTGATCGCCACTGGCCGTCAACAACGCCAACCGCGCCCGCCGCCGATACGCCTGGTCAAACAACTCAGCCAACAACCCCTTGGCATCCGCCAACGCCTGATGCCGCCTGGTCGAAGCCGAAGCATCGACAATCACCAGCCACAACTCATGGGCACTGGCGCGTCGCAGTTGCCAACGTAAATCCTGCAAATGACGCGGCCGCCCCTGCAGCAAGGTCGCCGCCCAATCCACCGTGCCCACACTACTGGCACGCGCAGCGCCGCGGCGCCCTTGTTGTTGCCCGGCCTTGGGTTTGGCACCCGCGCCGGGGCGGGGGCGGATGCTCAGGGCTTTTTTGGCCAGCTCGGCACTTCACGCCGTTGCCCCATGGGCGCCGCCTGGGGCGGCAAGCTGCCCCACTGGCCTTCGGCGCTTGAAGGCTCGGAAGCCCGCGAAGGCTGCTCGGCAGCCGCCGGAGGCTGTGGCGCCTCCGGGGCGTCGGGGCTGTGGCGACGGCGGTGACGCAGGGCGAACTCCGCCACCGCGTCGATATCCACCGCGTCGATATCCACCGCCTCGATGGCCAACGCCCCACGCCAGGCGGCATGGGCACGGGCGGCACGCAGCCACACCAGGTCGGCCCGCAGACCGTCGACGCCCGCGGCAAAGCAACGCTGGGTGATGATGGCCAGCGCCTCATCGTCCAGCGGCACTTCCTCCAGCACGTCACGCGCCAGCTGGCAGCGCTGGCGCAGATCGTCCTGGCGACTGGCCCATTCTTCGCAGAAGCCGTGGGGATCGGCATCGAACGCCAAGCGACGGCGGATGATCTGGTTGCGTTCCTGCGGCTGCGGCTGGCTGTCCAGCGCCACGTTGAGGCCGAAGCGGTCGAGCAATTGCGGACGCAGCTCGCCCTCCTCCGGGTTCATGGTGCCGATCAGTACGAAACGGGCGCTGTGGCGGTGGGAAATGCCGTCACGCTCGACCCGGTTGACGCCGCTGGCGGCCACGTCCAGCAGCAAGTCCACCAGGTGATCCGGCAGCAGATTGACCTCGTCGACATACAGCACGCCGCCGTCCGCCTTGGCCAGCACGCCCGGCGAGAACTGCGCACGGCCCTCGCCCAGCGCGGCCTGCAGGTCCAGGGTGCCGACCAGCCGTTCCTCCGTGGTGCCCAAGGGCAAGGTGACGAACTGACCACTGGCCAGCAAATCGGCCAGGCCACGGGCCAAAGTGCTCTTGGCCATGCCGCGCGGGCCTTCGATCAGCACGCCGCCGATCTTCGGGTCAATGGCGCTCAGGCACAGGGCAAGCTTCAGCGAGTCGGCGCCCACTACGGCCGCCAAGGGGAAATGCGGGGTATCGCGCATGTCAGGCATCTTCTTCTATATCCAGCAGCAGTTCTTCCAGGGCCTGGCGATATTCGCCCGGCTCGCCCCACAGGCCACGCTGCTGCGCCTCGATCAGGCGCTCGGTGATATCACGCAGGGCGTGGGGGTTGTGCTGCTGCATGAAACCTCGGGTGTCGGCGTCCAGTACGTAGGCATCGGCGAGCATGGCGTACTGGTGGTCGTCGATCAAATGGGTGGTGGCGTCGAAGGCGAACAGGTTGTCCACCGTCGCCGCCAACTCGAACGCGCCTTTATAACCGTGGCGCTTGGCGCCGTCGATCCACTTGGGGTTCACGGCGCGGGCACGGACCACGCGGTTGAGCTCTTCCTTGAGGGTGCGTACCCGCGGCACATCCGGTTGGCTGTGGTCGCCGTGGTAGCTGGCGGCAGGCTTGCCGGCCAGGGTCTCGGCCGCGGCGAGCATGCCGCCCTGGAACTGATAATAGTCGTTGGAATCGAGCAGGTCGTGCTCGCGGTTGTCCTGGTTCTGCACCACCGCCTGCATCTGGCCCAGGCGCTGGGCGAACTGAGTACGCGCCGGGGTGCCGTCGTCGCTGGCGCCGTAGGCGTAGCCGCCCCAGTTCAGGTAGGCCTGGGCCAGGTCTTCGCGGGTTTGCCACAGGCGACCGTCGATGGCGCCCTGCACCCCGGCGCCGTAGCTGCCGGGCTTGGCGCCGAAAATGCGCCATCCCGCTTCACGGGCGGCCTGCTCCGGCGCAACGCCCTGGGCCAGCAGGGCCTCGCGCTCAGCGCGCACCTTGGCGGCCAGCGGGTTGAGGTCGTCGGGCTCGTCCAGCGCGGCCACTGCCTGCACCGCCGCGTCGAACAGGCGCAGCAGGTTGGCGAAGGCATCGCGGAAGAAGCCGGACACGCGCAAGGTCACGTCCACCCGTGGGCGGTCGAGCAGGCTGATGGGCAGAATCTCGAAATCGTCGACCCGCTGACTGCCGGTGGCCCACACCGGGCGCACGCCCATCAGGGCCATGGCCTGGGCGATATCGTCGCCGCCAGTACGCATGGTGGCGGTGCCCCATACCGACAGGCCCAGCTGGCGCAAATGATCGCCGTGGTCTTGCAGGTGGCGTTCCAGAATCAGGTTGGCCGAGGCGAAACCGATACGCCACGCCGTGGTAGTGGGCAGGTTGCGCACGTCCACCGAGAAAAAGTTGCGCCCGGTGGGCAGCACGTCCAGGCGCCCACGGCTGGGCGCGCCACTGGCGCCGGCAGGCACGAAGCGGCCGCCTAAAGCCGCCAGCAGGCCATCGATTTCGGCCGGGCCGCAGGCGTCCAGGCGCGGTGCGACGGTGTCGCGCAGGCCGTCGAGGATCAGGTCGACATCTTCCCAGCCAGTGGCGGTCGAATGACTCAAGGTCTGTTCAATCAGTTGCGCGGCGTAAAGCTCCAGCCGTTCGCGGGTGTCGCCCGCCGTGCGCCAGGTGTCGGCGCTGACCTCCAGCAGGCACTCGGGACGCGGCCCTTGCCAGGCCTCGCCCAAGTCGCAATCCAGCGGATCAAAAGCCAATTGCAGCGCCCGGCCCAGCGCACGGATCAGGCTGGCATGGGCACCGCACCCGTCGCCACGGGGGATGCGCAGCAGCGCGGCCAGGGTGTCGATGCGCAGGCGGCCGCTGGGCGACTCGCCGAAGATGTGCAGGCCGTCGCGGATCTGCGACTCCTTCAAGTCACACAGGTAAGTGTCCAGGCGCGGCAGCCACAAGGCAGCGTCGTCGTCACTGTCCCAGCCCGCATCCAACTGCAATTCGCGATCAATCTGCGCGTCGCGCACCAGCGCCAGAATCTCGCGCTGCAGTTCGCGGGCGCGGCGCGGGTCCAGCAACTGGGCGTCGTAATACTCGTCGGCCAGGCGTTCCAGGTCGCGCAATGGGCCATAGGTTTCGGCGCGGGTCAGCGGCGGCATCAGGTGGTCGATGATCACCGCTTGGGTGCGCCGCTTGGCCTGGGCGCCCTCGCCCGGGTCGTTGACGATAAACGGGTAGACATTGGGCATCGGCCCCAGCAGCGCATCGGGCCAGCACTCGGCAGATAGGCCGACGCCTTTGCCGGGCAGCCACTCCAGGTTACCGTGCTTGCCCACGTGCACCACGGCATCGGCGCCGTAGGCATGGCGCAGCCAGAAATAGAACGCCAGGTAGCCGTGGGGCGGCACCAGGTCGGGGTCGTGATACACCGCGCTGGGGTCCAGCTGGTAACCGCGGGCCGGCTGGATGCCGACGAAGGTCAGGCCAAAGCGCAGGCCGGCCACCATCATGCGGCCGCTGCGGCACATGGGGTCGGCCGTCGGCTCGCCCCAGCGCTCGCGCACCGCTTGCTGGTTGGCCAGCGGCAGGCGGGCGAAGGCGGCCAGGTAGTCGTCCATCGCCATGCTTTGGGCGCAGGGGCGCAGGTCGAGGCTGTCGAGGTCATTGCTGACGCCGCCCAGCAGTTGCTGAATCAAGGCCGTGCCACTGGCCGGCAGGTCCTGCACCGGGTAGCCCTGTTGTTGCAAGGCGGCGAGGATGTTCAGCGCTGCGGCCGGGGTGTCCAGGCCCACGCCGTTGCCGATGCGGCCATCGCGAGTCGGGTAGTTGGCCAGGATCAGGGCGATGCGCTTCTGCGGGTTGGACAGGCGCGCCAGCTCCGCCCAGCGCCGCGCCAGCTCGGCGACAAAGTCCATGCGCTCGGGGTGGGCGCGGTAGCACACCACGTCCGACTGGCTGCGCTCGCTGCGCCAGGCCAGGTCCTTGAAGCTGATGGGCCGGCTGATGATGCGCCCGTCCAGCTCCGGCAAGGCGATGTGCATGGCCAGGTCGCGCGGGCCCAGGCCCTGCTCGCTGGCTTCCCAGCCAGGCTGGTTGTCCTGGGCGCAGATGGCCTGGATCACCGGGATGTCACGGCGGAACGGCCGCAGGTGCGGGGCTTCCGGACTGGACTGGGCAAAGCCGGTGGTATTGAGGATGACGGCGGCGTTTACCTCGTCCAGCCAGTCCTCGACCTGGCTCAGGCAGCCAGCCTCCTTGAGGCTGGCGACGGCGATAGGCAGCGGGTTGAGCCCCGCCGCTTGCAGCCGCTGGCAGAACACATCGACAAAGCCGGTGTTGGCCGCCTGCAGGTGCGAGCGGTAGAAAATCAGCGGCACCACGGCCTGGCCGGGTTGCCAGGCTGTGCGCCAATGGTCCAGCGTGGCGCTGTGCTGGTCCGGATGATAAATAGCGGTGCGCGGCAAGGCCTGGGGCTCGGCCCAGGCATAGTCACGATCCAGAAAACGGCTGGCCAGGCAGTTGAACAACGACAACGCGTTGCCCATGCCGCCCTGGCGCAGGAAGTGCCACAGGCGCTCGCCCTCCTCCGTGCTGACGGTGCTCAGCCCGCTCAGCTCCGGGTCGGGACGGTCGTCGCCGGGCACCAGGATCAATTGCACGCCACGCTCGGCCAGCGCCACCAGTTGCTCGACGCCGTAGCGCCAGTAACCAATACCGCCGTGCAGCGAAATGAGGATGACCTTGGCGTGGCGCAGCACCTCGTCGACATACAGGTCGACCGAGGCGTGGTTCTGCACCTGCATGGGGTTGGCCAGGCGCAGGGTGGGGAAATCGTCCGGCAACTGCGTGGCCGCTTCGGCCAGCAGCGCCAGGTGCGAATCACCGCTGCAGAGAATCACCAGCTCGGCCGGTGTCTGGCCCAGGTCGGCGATGCTGTCGTCCGGCACAAAACCGCCGGGCTGGGTTCTCAGCAGGTGCATGGCTTAACCGTTCAGGGCGGCGCGCAGCTGGCTTTCCAGCAGGGCGGCGTCCAGCTCCTGACCGATCAGCACCAGACGCGTGCTGCGCACTTCCTCGGCGCGCCAGGCGCGGTCGAAATGCTTGTCGAAGCGCGTGCCCACGCCCTGGATCAGCAGGCGCATCGGCTTGCCGGGGATGGCGGCAAAGCCCTTGACCCGCAGGATGCCGTGCTTGACCACCAGGGTGGTCAGGGCGTCCAGCAGTTGCGCTTCGGGGGCCTCAGGCAGTTCGATGGAGATCGAGTCGAAGGCATCGTGGTCGTGGTCGTCGTGATCATCGTCGTCATGGTGATGATCGTGGTGGGTCAGGCGGCCGTCGATGTGCTCTTCGGACTCGGCGCCCAGGCCCAGCAGTACGTCCAGCGGCAGGCGGCCGCTGCTGGCTTCGATCACCTTGACCGCTGGCGGCAGTTCTTCGGCCACTTCGCGGCGCACGGCGGCCAAGGCTTCAGGGTCGATCAGGTCGGCCTTGTTGAGGATGACCAGGTCGGCGCTGGCCAACTGGTCGGCGAACAGCTCGTGCAGTGGCGATTCGTGGTCCAGGTTGGGGTCCAGCTTGCGCTGGGCGTCCACCTGGTCCGGGAAGGCGGCGAAGGTGCCGGCGGCCACGGCCGGGCTGTCGACCACGGTGATCACCGCGTCGACGGTGCAGGCGCTGCGGATTTCCGGCCACTGGAAGGCTTGCACCAACGGTTTGGGCAGGGCCAGGCCGCTGGTTTCGATGAGGATGTGGTCCAGGTCGCCGCGGCGGGCCACCAGCTCGCGCATCACCGGGAAGAATTCTTCCTGCACGGTGCAGCACAGGCAGCCGTTGGCCAATTCGTAGACGCGGCCGGTGGCCTCTTCTTCGGTGCAGCCGATGGTGCATTGTTTGAGGATTTCGCCGTCGATGCCCAGCTCGCCGAACTCGTTGACGATGACCGCGATGCGGCGGCCCTGGGCGTTGTCCAGCATGTGGCGCAGCAAGGTGGTCTTGCCCGAGCCCAGAAAGCCGGTGACGATGGTGACGGGAAGCTTGGCCAGTGTTTTCATCGGATGCCCTTGGCAGGATGGCGGGCATACGGGACGAGAACCGCGGGTGCCGGGCACGCGGGTGCATTCGCCACCGGATCACCCCGCCCGGTTGAAGTGGAAAGTCTGTGTCGAGGCAGGTCTCCTGGCTCGCGGCACTGGCCTGAGGCCGACCCAGGCGCCTTCCCGCGCGCGGCGCAGTGGCATTGCCTGGGTGCATACCGCTTACAGTTGCGGGGGCAGCTGCGGCTTGGACCGCATTCCCATCTTGGCTCCGCGGGGCGGAGAACCTCGAAGGTGCAAGGCTACGCAGTGTGGGGGGGAAGGTCAATCGTGGGGAGTGGGGATTGCGGTAGGGCTTCTGGGTGCCTGGCTTGGGTTTTTATGGCGCCCTGGAGATCGAGCGCCGCCCGCGCGGCGCTTCCCGGGCACGGCCCGGTCCTACAGTTTGTTTCGGCCAGTTTCGTCTGTGAGATCTCCCGGGATCGCCCTGGTGGCACCAATAGAGATCTGCAGTGAACCAACAAGGCGGCCCCGGGAGATATCACTGGCATAATTGGCCCGAAACAAACTGTAGGAGCGGGCTGTGCCCGCGAAGCGCCGCGCGGGCGGCGCTCGATCTCATGAACACCAAAAACCCCAAGCCAGGCACCCCCTAGCCCCCCAAAGGATCGACAATGCCCACCCTCTACGCCGGCCTAGGCTGCCAACGCCACTGCCCCATCACCGAGCTGACCACCCTGCTCGACACCACCCTGGCCCACCACAACCTCACCCGCGCCGACCTGGCAGGGCTGGCCACCATCGACCTCAAAGCCAACGAACCCGCCCTGCTCGAACTGGCCCGCGCCCTGAACCTGCCCCTGACCCTGTTCAGCACCGCGCAACTGGCCCCCTTCGAACCCCACCTCACCCACAAATCCGCCCTGGCCTTCACCCACACCGGCTGCCACGGCGTGGCCGAAAGCGCCGCGCTGGCACTGGCCGGGCCCGGTAGCCAGCTGCGCGTCAGCCGGCAAAAAAACGCCAAGGCCACGGTGGCATTGGCACAAGCGGGCCCGATTCCCGGATAATCACCGCTTCGCACTTGAATTTCGCTCAAGCAGCATTCGTTTTCTTCAGGATTTGCACATGACCGTCTACTTCATCGGCGCCGGCCCCGGCGACCCGGAACTGATCACCGTCAAGGGTCAGCGCCTGATCCGCCAGTGCCCGGTGATCATCTACGCCGGCTCCCTGGTGCCCGCCGCCGTGCTGGAAGGCCACCAGGCCGAACAGGTGGTCAACAGCGCCGAACTGCACCTGGAACAGATCGTCGAGCTGCTGGCCGCCGCCCATGCCCGCGGCCAGGACGTGGCCCGCGTGCATTCCGGCGACCCCAGCCTGTATGGCGCCATCGGTGAGCAGATCCGTTGCCTGCGCCAGCGCGGCATACCGTTCCAGATCATCCCCGGCGTAACCGCTACCGCCGCCTGCGCAGCGTTGCTGGGCGCCGAGCTGACGCTGCCGGGCGTGTCGCAGACGGTGATTCTGACTCGCTATGCCGATAAGTCGCCGATGCCCGAAGGCGAAGCGCTGCATGATCTGGCCCGGCACGGGGCGACCATGGCCATTCACCTGGGCGTGCAGCATTTGCCGAAAATCCTGCTGGAGTTGCTGCCCCATTACGGCGCCGACTGCCCTATCGCGGTGATTCACAAGGCCAGTTGGCCGGATCAGGATTGGGTGACGGGGACGCTGGCGGATATCGAAGCCAAGGTCGCCGCCAAGGGTTTCCGGCGCACGGCGCTGATCCTGGTGGGCCGCGTGCTGGACACCGATTGCTTCGGCGAGTCGGCGCTGTACCGAGCCGGCCACGCCCACCTCTACCGCCCGTGACCAATAACCATACCAACCCCGTAGCCGCTGCCGCCAGGCTGCGCTGGCCCGGCGCCTCACTGTAGATTTTCAAGGTTCACACCGGCCAGCGCCGCCTGGCGGCAGCGGCTACAACGGAGGCTCCATGCGCCATATCGCCTGTCTGATCTACCCCGAGGTCATGAGCCTGGACGTCACCGGCCCGATGCAGGTGTTCGCCTCGGCCAACGAGGAATTGGCGCGTCTGGGCCTGCCGCCCGCCTACGCCCTGCATCTGCTGGGTGAGACGGCAGGCCCTGTGCCCACCAGTGCCGGGTTCAGCCTGTACGCTGAACAGGCTTACGCCAGCGTCGATGCAACGACCCTGGACACCCTGCTGATCCCCGGCGGCCGCGGCGAAGCGGCGCAGATGGCCAACCTGCCGCTGCTCAACTGGCTCAAATCCGTCGAGCCTGCATTACCCCGCCTGGGCTCGGTGTGCTCCGGCGCCCTCATCCTGGCCCAGGCCGGCCTGCTCAACGGCCACTGCGCCACCACCCACTGGGCCGACGTGCCGGCGCTCAAGGCCTTCCCGGACATCGACGTACAGGGCGAACGCCTGCATACCTACAGCCCGCAAACTCGTCGGCGCTTCACCTGCGCCGGCGTGACCGCCGGCATCGACCTGGCGCTGGCCCTGGTGGAGGACGATCTGGGGCGCCCCGTGGCTCTCGCCGTGGCACGGCGGCTGGTGATGTTCCTCAAGCGGCCCGGCGATCAGGCGCAGTTCAGCACTCACCTGGCGCCCGAAGCGGCCCGGGCGCCACGGCTGACGGCGTTGCTGGAATGGATACCCGCTCATCTGGGGCAGGATTTGTCACTGCAGGCCCTGGCCGACCGAGCGTGCATGGCGCCGCGCACCTTGAGCCGGGTGTTCATGGCGGAACTGGGGACTACGCCGGCGCGTTATGTGGAACAGGTGCGGCTGGAGTCGGCGCGGGCGCTGTTGCAGGGTGGGCAGGTGTCGGTGCAGAGCACGGCGAGGTTGTGTGGTTTCGGGCATACGGAAAGCTTGCGGCGCAGCTTTCACAAGGCGCTGGGGGTAAGTCCACAGGATTATGCCGAGCGCTTCGGCTGACCTGTAGCCGCTGCCGCCAGGCTGCGCTGGCCGGCATGAACCCTGGAGATCTTCAGCGAGGCATAGGGCCAGCGCAGCCTGCGGCAGCGGCTACAGACATAAAAAAACGGCGCTCACGGGGCGCCGTTTTTCGTTTCGCAGCGTACGCCTTAGTAGTAGGCGTTTTCTTTCTGCGAGTGGTCGGTCACGTCGCGCACGCCCTTGAGCTCCGGAATACGCTCAAGCAAGGTGCGCTCGATGCCTTCGCGCAAGGTCACGTCCGCCTGGCCGCAACCCTGGCAACCGCCACCGAACTGCAGCACGGCGATGCCGTCCTCGACCACTTCGATCAGCGTCACCTGGCCGCCATGGCTGGCCAGGCCGGGGTTGATCTCGGTCTGCAGGTAGTAGTTGATACGCTCGTTGATCGGGCTGTCTTCATTGACCATCGGCACCTTGGCGTTTGGCGCCTTGATGGTCAGCTGGCCGCCCATGCGATCGGTGGCGTAGTCCACCACTGCATCTTCCAGGAACGGCACGCTGACTGCGTCCAGCCAGGCCGTGAAGCTTTTCAGGCCAATGGCCGAATCTTCAGGCTTCTCTTCGCCCGGCTTGCAATAGGCAATGCAGGTCTCGGCGTAGGTGGTGCCCGGCTGGGTAATGAAAATGCGAATGCCGATACCCGGGGTGTTCTGCTTTTCCAGCAGATCGGCCAGGTAATCGTGTGCCGCGTCGGTAATCGTTATGGCGCTCATGTAAGTTCCTCACAGACTTGCCGGCAGTTTACGCCAAACCGGGCGCGGCACAAAGTCCCAGTATTTTTGTCAGGTTATGGGGCGGTGCTTCACGGGCGCCAATCGCGCCTCGGCCCAGCCCTTCATGCGCCGGTACAAACGGGTCTCGATCCACACATAACTGGCCCACGACATCAGCGCGATCACCGGTACGCAAACGGCAAACACCAGGTACGGATTGATGTTCAGGCGCTCGCTGGCGAACCAGCCGGCGTACAGCACCAGTACATGGATCAGGTACACCGAGTACGAGCAGTCACCCAGGGTCTTGAGCAGGCGATTGCCCTTGAACCACGGCTCCATGGCCACGCAGGCCAGCACGATCAGGGCACTGGGCACGCCCCAGTTAAGCAGTCGGTCACTGGCCGGCAGGTTGTAGATGGCCACCAGGCTGGCAGCGACGACCACCAGCGGCACCCACAACGCCTGGACGATCCAGCCACGGCGATAGGCCCAACCAATGCCGATGCCCAGCAGGAATTCATAGATGATGTTGTTGGCGTAAAAGCGGCTCAGCACACCGTAGTGACTGACCATCTCACACACCGCAAACAGCGCCAGGCCTACGACTAAAGGACGATGCCGCTTGGGCACCACGAACACCAGCGAGAACATCAAATAGAAGAACATTTCATAGTTCAGCGTCCAGCCCACGTTCAAGGTGGGGTACAGACCATAACCGCCGGGGTTTTCCGAAGGGATGAACAGCAGTGACAGAATGAAGTGCGGCAGGTCCACCACCTGGTGCGGCATCTGCTGGCCGACGGCGACAATCATCAGCCCCATCAACAGGGTGTAGAACCAATAAGCGGGGACAATGCGGATGGCGCGGTTAAGCAGGAAGCGCCCGGCGGGCATGTCCTTGTCCTGGGTGGAGAGGTAGATCACCAGGCCGCTGATGACGAAGAAAATGTCCACGCCTACAGCGCCTCGATCAACGAAGAATTGGCCGATGGGGCCGCTGGCATGGAAGTCGAAAAAGATCTGCATGAAGTGATGGCAGACAACCGTCCAGGCTGCCAGTGCCCGGAGGGCTTGAAGCGAAATCAGCATGTGTACCGCCTTTTTTGGAACCTGACCGTGCGCACTTTCGGTGCACTCTCACAGGGTCGGACTTCAAAAAAGGGGCAAAGGTCAGGCGGATTGACGGGCGGTCTCCGCCATCCTCGTAGCAGCGGCGTCGTCTGCATCGCGGCCAAGGCCGGCTCCTACCACGGACGGCGTAGGAGCCGGCCTTGGCCGCGATGCAGACGACGCGGTTTAACGACGTTACAGATTCTCGTAGCGGTTCATGTCCAACACCCCCGCCTCCTGCGGATCGGTTTCCTGGATATACCGGGTCAAATCATGGAAGAAATCCCAGAACTGCGGATTGGTGCGCCGCACGCCCCAACGCTCGACAATCTTCTCAAAGCTGGCCTGATCCTTGGACTGCTGCATGGCATCGACAAACTGCGGCACTTCATCGGCCGGCACGTTGAACATGAAGTTGGGGTAGCTGCTCAGCACCCCCGGCCACAGCGTCAGGCTGTCCAACCCCGGTATGTAGCGGTAGGCCTCACCCAGCAAAAACGCCACGTTGGTGTGCGCGCGGTTGCGCAGCAGGCTGTAGACCATGCGCCCGCTTTTGCCCTGGACGCGCAGCATGGTGGCTTCGGGCATGTGCTCGATCACCTTCAGGCCCGCCTGCGGGCGCGACACCAGGCGGCTCAGGGATTGCTCGACGTTCTTGAACTCCTCGCTGATGCCGCTACGCGAACAGTAGGCCCCGGTGCAGCGGTTGATCGGGTCCGGGCTGGCGTTCAAGGTGCCCGCGCGCTGTATCAGCTTGAGGCCGAAATCGCGCTTGGGGTCGTGCTCGCTGAGCTGCATGGCGCTGGGCGTGCTGGTGTCGATCTTCTGGTAATCGAGCCACATCTTCACCTTGCCGCTGTTCTGGTACCAGCTGTCCAGCAGCTTGCCGCGCTTGTCGGCCGGCATCAGGCGCAGGAAGTTGATCTCTGCACCATTGCGGATCAGGTCGAAGTACAAACGTGTCTGCGCCTGGTGCGCGACGTTGCCGTATACGTCGAAGTTCACCGCCAGCTGGTAATAGGTGCGCTCCAGCAGCGGGTAGTCGAACAACCACATGGTGGTCGGCACATCACCGATCAGGCCCTTGGTTACCGAGGCGCTGTCAAAGTGACGGAAGATGCTCAGCAGCGCGTTGTCGTTGCCCGCCCACAGCGTCGCCCAGCTGGGCGGCGGCATGTCGGCGTAGGCATCACGGCGCAGGTCTTCATAGGCGTTGCGCTTGTCGCGGTAGGCCAGCCACAGCGACAGGATGCTGCCGACGTTGTCGTCCTGGCCGGGCATTTCCAGCAACGGCGTGGCCTTGGCACGGTAGGCGGCATCGGTGATGTAGCGGTCGTGGGCCGGTTCCTGGAACAGCGCCCAGAAGTGGTCGCGGATCACGTCGGTAGCGATCTGGCCACGGCACACCGGGCCGCGGATGAAGGTGCGCACGAAGTACTCGGCGTTATCCAGCATGAACTGGTAACGGGCCACGGCCGGGATGGCCTGGAAGGTCTCGAACGGGTTGGCGCGGTGGCGCGGGCCGTAGCCGGGCAGCGAGGTGGCATGCCAGTCACCGCTGTAGAACAGCTGCTTGACCCGCGCCAGCTTGGCCGGCCCCATGGGGTAGGTGATGTGGGTCTTGTGCACGATCACGCCCTGCACCGCCATCAGGCGGTAATAGAACACCGCGCCTGGGTCATCGTCGGGGCGGCGGGTGGCGATCAGGTCGATCGGCTGGCCGCTGGGCGTGCGCGAACGCACCCACTGGAAGAAGTGCCCCGGCTCGCCGCCGACGAAATAGACGTGCGCCAGGAACAGGTGTTCGTACAGCCAGCGCCCCACCAGCGCCTCGGTTGAACCGGGACGGTTGAGCAGCGCTTCCCATTCGGCGATCTGCGCAGCCTCCTTGGGGCTGGCCTTGACGGCCTGCTGGTCCACTGGCGCGCCGGCGGCGATCCAGCGCTGCACGGTGGCGTACTGGGCGTCGGTGAGGCCGGTCACGCCCAGGGGCATGCCTTCGTGCACATGGGCCGCGGCGTAGGCGTCGAACTCGCCCGGCATCGGGCACATGTTGGTGCGGTTCAGGCCCAGCATGATGTTGTCGGGCAGCTTGGAGTTGGGCGGCAACGGGTTGTTGTGCCCCAGCTCCAGCATGCGCGCCATCAGCGCAGCCTGGCTGCCCTGGGCATCCAGCACCGAGTAGAAGCCCTTGCGGCGCCAGGCTTCTTCGCCCTGGGCGTCGTAGAAAATCCGCGACGGCGCCACCGCCGTGCTGCGGTCGCCCTGGTACACCGGCACCTTGCTGGCGCCACGGGTGGCCCCTTCGGCGCTGCCCAGGTTGAGCTGGCAGGCGGCGTCGTTGCAGGCGTGGCAGGCCACGCACTTCTCGGTGAGGATGGGCTGGATGTCACGGGTATACGAAATCGCCGGGCTGGCGATGGGGTCTTGCGCGTAGGCAGTCAGGCAGGCAAACAAGATGACTGCGGCGGCAAGGAGGCGATGCACCATGTGGCGGTGTCCTGATTGTGAATTGGATCTGGCAAATCAATGAACTCTGGGGCAATTCTACCTATCGGAACGCCCGTTCAACATGAATGAAATTCATGTAAATCACAGAAGCGTTTAAAAGCGCGCAGGTTTGTTATTATTTCCCGTCTTCTATATTCGCATTCTTTTCGTTTTTGTCCTGACAGGTAGCCCTATGTCTGACCGCAGCGCTCGTCTCCAAGCACTTCAGCAAGCCCTCAAAGAGCGCATCCTGATTCTCGATGGCGGCATGGGCACTATGATCCAAAGCTACCGCCTGGAGGAATCCGACTATCGTGGCACGCGCTTCGCCGACTGGCCCAGCGACGTCAAGGGCAACAACGACCTGCTGCTGCTCAGCCGCCCGGACGTGATCGCCGCCATCGAGAAGGCCTACCTGGACGCCGGCGCCGACATCCTGGAAACCAACACCTTCAACGCCACCCAGGTGTCCCAGGCCGACTACGGCATGGAATCGCTGGTGTATGAGCTGAACGTGGAAGGCGCGCGCATCGCCCGTGAAGTGGCCGACGCCAAAACCCTGGAAACCCCGCACAAGCCGCGCTTCGTGGCCGGCGTGCTGGGCCCTACCAGCCGCACCTGCTCCATTTCCCCGGACGTGAATGACCCCGGCTATCGCAACGTCACGTTCGACGAGCTGGTGGAAAACTACACCGAGGCCACCGAAGGCCTGATCGAGGGCGGCGCCGACCTGATCCTGATCGAGACCATCTTCGACACCCTCAACGCCAAGGCGGCCATTTTCGCCGTGCAGGGCGTGTTCGAGAAAATCGGCTTTGAACTGCCGATCATGATCTCGGGCACCATCACCGACGCCTCGGGCCGTACCCTGTCGGGCCAGACCACCGAAGCCTTCTGGAACTCGGTGCGCCACGCTAACCCGATCTCGGTGGGCCTCAACTGCGCCCTGGGCGCCAAGGACCTGCGTCCGTACCTGGAAGAGCTGTCGACCAAGGCCGGCACCCACGTGTCCGCGCACCCCAACGCCGGCCTGCCCAACGCCTTCGGTGAATACGACGAAACGCCGGCGGAAATGGCCGTGGTGGTCGAAGAGTTCGCCGCCAGCGGCTTCCTGAACATCATCGGCGGTTGCTGCGGCACCACCCCGGGCCACATCCAGGCCATCGCCGAGGCCGTGGCCAAGCACAAGCCGCGCGCCATTCCGGACATCCCGCGGGCCTGCCGCCTGTCGGGCCTGGAGCCGTTCACCATCGATCGCAGCTCGCTGTTCGTCAACGTCGGCGAGCGCACCAACATCACCGGCTCGGCCAAGTTCGCCCGCCTGATCCGCGAAGAGAACTACACCGAAGCGCTGGAAGTGGCCCTGCAACAAGTTGAAGCCGGCGCCCAGGTGATCGACATCAACATGGACGAGGGCATGCTGGACTCGAAGAAGGCCATGGTCACCTTCCTCAACATGATCGCCGGCGAGCCGGACATCTCCCGCGTGCCGATCATGATCGACTCCTCCAAGTGGGAAGTGATCGAAGCGGGCCTCAAGTGCATCCAGGGCAAGGGCATCGTCAACTCCATCAGCATGAAGGAAGGCGTGGATGCCTTCATTCATCACGCCAAACTGTGCAAGCGCTACGGCGCCGCGGTGGTGGTGATGGCCTTCGACGAAGCCGGCCAGGCCGACACCGAAGCGCGCAAGAAAGAGATCTGCAAACGCAGCTACGACATCCTGGTGGACGTGGTGGGCTTCCCGCCGGAAGACATCATCTTCGACCCGAACATCTTCGCGGTGGCCACCGGCATCGAGGAGCACAACAACTATGCCGTCGACTTCATCAACGCCTGTGCCTTCATTCGTGACGAGCTGCCCTATGCCCTGAGCAGCGGCGGCGTGTCCAACGTGTCGTTCTCGTTCCGTGGCAACAACCCGGTGCGCGAGGCGATTCACTCGGTGTTCCTGCTGTACGCGATCCGCAATGGCCTGACCATGGGTATCGTCAACGCCGGCCAGCTGGAAATCTACGACCAGATCCCGCAGGAGCTGCGCGACGCCGTGGAAGACGTGGTGCTCAACCGCACCCCGGAAGGCACCGATGCGCTGCTGGCCATCGCCGACAAGTACAAGGGCGACGGCAGCGTCAAGGAAGCCGAGACCGAAGAATGGCGCACCTGGGACGTCAACAAGCGTCTGGAACACGCGCTGGTCAAGGGCATCACCACCCACATCGTCGAAGACACCGAGCTGTCGCGCCAGTCGTTCAAGCGCCCTATCGAGGTGATCGAAGGCCCGCTGATGTCGGGCATGAACATCGTCGGCGACCTGTTCGGCTCGGGCAAGATGTTCCTGCCCCAGGTGGTCAAGTCGGCGCGGGTGATGAAACAGGCCGTTGCGCACCTGATCCCCTTCATCGAAGCCGAAAAGGGCGACAAGCCCGAAGCCAAGGGCAAGATCCTGATGGCCACGGTGAAGGGCGACGTGCACGACATCGGCAAGAACATCGTTGGCGTGGTGCTGGGTTGCAACGGCTATGACATCGTCGACCTGGGCGTGATGGTGCCGGCAGAGCGCATTCTGCAGGTGGCCAAGGAAGAGAAGTGCGACATCATCGGCCTGTCCGGGCTGATCACCCCGTCGCTGGACGAAATGGTCCACGTGGCCCGCGAGATGCAGCGCCAGGGCTTCCACCTGCCGCTGATGATCGGTGGTGCCACCACCTCCAAGGCGCACACGGCGGTGAAGATCGAGCCCAAGTACAGTAACGATGCCGTGGTTTACGTCACCGACGCCTCGCGCGCCGTGGGCGTGGCCACCCAGTTGCTGTCCAAGGAACTCAAGCCCGGCTTCGTCGAGCGCACCCGCCTGGACTACGTGGACGTGCGCGAGCGCACCGCCAACCGCAGCGCCCGCACCGAGCGTCTGAGCTACGAGCAGGCGATCGCGGCCAAGGCCAGCTTCGACTGGGCGAACTACCAGCCGGCCAAGCCGACCTTCACCGGTGCCAAGGTGCTGGATGACATCGACCTGAACGTGCTGGCCGAGTACATCGACTGGACGCCGTTCTTCATCTCCTGGGACCTGGCCGGCAAGTTCCCGCGCATCCTCACCGACGAAGTGGTGGGCGAAGCGGCGACGGCCCTGTACGAGGACGCCAAGGTCATGCTGCGCAAACTGATCGACGAGAAACTGATCAGCGCCCGCGCGGTGTTCGGCTTCTGGCCCGCCAACCAGGTGGACCACGACGACATCGAAGTGTACGCCGACGACGGTCGTGCCCTGGCGCGCCTGCACCACCTGCGCCAGCAGACCATCAAGCCCGACGGCAAGCCGAACTTCAGCCTGGCTGACTTCGTGGCACCGAAGGACAGCGGCGTCACCGACTACGTGGGTGGTTTCATCACCACCGCCGGCATCGGTGCCGAGGAAGTGGCCAAGGCCTACCAGGACAAGGGTGACGACTACAACTCGATCATGGTCAAGGCCCTGGCCGACCGCCTGGCCGAGGCCTGCGCCGAGTGGCTGCACCAGCAGGTGCGTAAAGAGCACTGGGGTTACGCCAAGGACGAGGCGCTGGACAACGAAGCGCTGATCAAGGAGCAGTACAAGGGCATCCGCCCTGCCCCCGGCTACCCGGCCTGCCCTGACCACACCGAGAAAGGCATGCTGTTCGAACTGCTGGACCACAACGGCCAGAGCGGCGTGACCCTGACCGAGCACTTCGCCATGTTCCCGGCGGCCGCCGTCAGTGGATGGTACTTCGCCCACCCGCAGGCGCAATACTTTGCCGTGGGCAAGGTGGACAAGGACCAGGTGCAGGCCTACAGCGCCCGCAAGCGCCAGGACCTGACCATCAGCGAACGCTGGCTGTCGCCTAACCTGGGCTACGACGCGTAACCACGCTTCTGGGCTATGTGGGATATGCACTGTGGGAGCGGGCTCTGCCCGCGAAGAAGGCGCCGCGCTGTTTCAGGTACTTCGCGGCGTTCTTTTCGCGGGTAGAACCCGCTCCCACGGGTTGCGCAATACCATGGAATCTCCCACAGCGTTCAGCCCAACAAACAGTAGCTGCTACGCTTGGGCATATCCGTCCGGAAATGCCCGTCATGGCCGACACCAAACCCCCTACCCTCTGGCAGATGCTGCACAGCATCGTTGCCGCCGCCTTCGGCGTGCAAAGCCAGAAAAATCGCGAGCGTGACTTCACCCACGGCAAGCCGCTGCACTTTGTGGTGCTGGGGATTGTGTGCACCGCACTATTTGCACTGGCGTTGTTCGGCCTGGTGAAACTGGTGGTGTACATCGCCACGTAGCCGCTGCCGCAGGCTGCGCTGGCCCTTGAGTTCACTGAAGATCTCCAGTGCAGGCACGGGCCAGCGCAGCCTGCGGCAGCGGCTACAGGGGTATCCGGTTTATTGGTGGCTGACCCAGAATACAGCGGCAGAAACAACAAGAATAATCAAAAACAGAATCGCCCAGGCATCGACACTGCTATCAGGTTTGCGGCTTTTCACGGGGTTGCTCATGGTGCGTTCGCCTCTTTATGATTTTTATCAGGACGCACTGGCAGTAAAGTCCAGCCTTGCCCCCACGGCAAGTAAGGACTTGAGACTAAAGTACTAAGGTTAGTACTTTTAGTTCTTTCCTTATATTCAAACATCACTTTTGCGCATAACCCGAAACTGGTATCTTTCGTCGGCTCCGCTGGGAGTGCGCGGCCGTGCGCGCAGATTTGCTGTAAGCAGCCTGAGAACAGGACACCTATGTACGTTTACGACGAGTACGATCAACGGATCATCGAGGACCGCGTCAAGCAGTTCCGTGACCAGACCCGACGCTACCTGGCCGGGGAGCTCAGCGAAGAAGAGTTCCGCCCGCTGCGCCTGCAAAATGGCCTCTACATCCAACGCTTCGCGCCGATGCTGCGGGTTGCCGTGCCTTATGGCCAGCTGACCTCGCGCCAGACGCGGATGATGGCCAAGATCGCCCGCGACTACGACAAGGGCTATGCCCACATCAGTACTCGCCAGAACGTGCAGTTCAATTGGCCGGCGGTAGAAGACATCCCCGACATTCTGGCTGAACTGGCCACCGTGCAGATGCACGCCATCCAGACCAGCGGCAACTGCCTGCGCAACGTCACCACCGACCAGTTCGCCGGCGTGGCCGCGGACGAAGTCATCGACCCGCGCCCCTGGTGCGAGATCGTGCGTCAGTGGACCACCTTCCACCCCGAGTTCGCTTACCTGCCGCGCAAGTTCAAGATCGCCGTCAACGGCGCTGCCAGCGACCGCGCCGCCATCGAAGTGCACGACATTGGCCTGGAGCCGGTGCACAACGCAGCCGGCGAGCTGGGCTTCCGCGTGCTGGTGGGTGGCGGCCTGGGCCGTACCCCGGTGGTGGGTTCGTTCATCAACGAATTCCTGCCGTGGCAAGACCTGCTCAGCTACCTGGACGCCATACTGCGTGTGTACAACCGCTATGGCCGCCGGGACAACAAGTACAAGGCGCGCATCAAGATCCTGGTCAAGGCCCTCACCCCCGAGGTGTTTGCCCAGAAGGTCGACGCCGAAATGGAACACCTGCGCGGCGGCAGCACCACACTGACCGAAGCCGAACTGCAGCGCGTGGCCAAGCACTTCGTCGACCCCGAATACAAGGCCCTGCCTGACTTCGCCGCCGAACTGACCGCCCTGGACGCCGAGCACCCAGGCTTTGCCCGCTGGCGCACCCGCAACACCCTGGCCCACAAGAAGCCGGGCTACGTGGCCGTCACCCTGTCGCTGAAACCGACCGGCGTGGCCCCGGGCGACCTGACCGACAAGCAACTGGACGCCGTCGCCGACCTGGCCGACCGCTACAGCTTCGGCCAGCTGCGCACTTCCCACGAGCAGAACATCATCCTGGCCGACGTGGAGCAGAGCCGTCTGCACGCGCTGTGGCTGGAACTGCGCGAAGGCGGCTTCGCCACCCCGAACATCGGCCTGCTGACCGACATCATCTGCTGCCCGGGTGGTGATTTCTGCTCGCTGGCCAACGCCAAGTCGATCCCGATCGCCGAATCCATCCAGCGCCGTTTCGACGACCTGGACTACCTGTTCGACATCGGCGAGCTGGACCTGAACATCTCCGGTTGCATGAACGCCTGTGGTCACCACCACGTGGGCCACATCGGCATCCTGGGCGTGGACAAGAAAGGCGAAGAGTTCTACCAGGTGTCCCTGGGTGGCAGCGCCAGCCGCGACGCCAGCCTGGGCAAGATCCTGGGCCCTTCGTTCGCCCAGGACGCCATGCCCGACGTGATCAGCAAGCTGATCGACGTCTACGTCGAACAACGCACTGAAGATGAACGTTTCATCGACACCTACCAGCGCATCGGTATCGATCTGTTCAAGGAACGCGTCTATGCAGCGAATCATTAAGAACAACGCCGTCGTCGACGAAACCTGGCACCTGCTGCCCAAGGACGCGACGCTGGACGGCATCAGCAACTGCGACGACCTGATCGTGCCGCTGGCCCTGTGGCGCGAGCACGGCCACGCCCTGCAAGCCCGCGACGGCGGCCTGGGCGTGTGGCTGGACAGCGACGAGGAAGCCGAGGAAATCGGTGAAGACGTCGACAAGTTCCAGGTCATCGCGCTGAACTTCCCGGCCTTCACCGACGGGCGCAACTACTCCAACGCGCGCCTGCTGCGTGATCGCTACAAGTTCACCGGCGAGCTGCGCGCCATTGGCGACGTGCTGCGCGACCAGCTGTTCTACCTGGCCCGCTGCGGTTTCGACGCCTTCGCCCTGCGCGCCGACAAGGACCCGTACGAGGCGCTGGACAGCCTGAAAGACTTCTCGGTGACCTACCAGGCCGCCACTGACGAACCGCTGCCGCTGTTCCGTCGTCGTTGATCGACAGCCCCCTTGCGCCCGTCCGGGCGAAAGGGGGTTGCGTCACGCTGGCCCGGCCAGCACCTTCTGCGTCATCTGCTGCAAGAACCCCGTGGTTGCCTGTTCCAAGGCCGCCTGCAAGCGCCTGCGCGCCTGTTGGCGCTGCCGTGGGCCCAAGCTGCGACCCGGCACCAGGGCCAGGGTGGGCGCCTGGTCATCGGCGAGGATCTGCGCCAGTACGGCGCCCGTCACTTCCGGCACCTGGGCCAGGTCGAAAGGCTCGCGGCCGGTGGCAACCAGGTAAGCCAGGCCGGCACGCCAGGGCGCCTGCACCTTGGCCAACGCCTGCGGCCACCGTCGCGCCAGGCATTCGCGCCAGGCCGGCTGTGCCAGCAGCCAGGCCACCAGCGAGGTACCCGCCGGTACGCTGCGCTGCGCCTGCGCAACCACGCCAGCCAAGCCATCAGCCTCCGACAGCCCGGCACGATAGACCTGCACATACCCTTCGCACTGTGCCAGCCAACCGTACAGCAAGGGGCCGTCCTCCAGCGCCACACGGGCCAGCCCCAGGACAACGTCGCGCAAATGCTGCTGGCCGCTGCCCTCCTCGTCCGGCAGGCAGCAGGCCGTGATCAGTTCGGCGATGCGCCGACGGTGGCCCGCCGGGTCGCGCCGATACACGGCGGTGGCACTTAAACGGTCCAAGGCAACCAGCAGGTCATCGGTCACGGCCTGGTCATTGAACTGCTCAAACCCCTCGCGCAGGACCGCATCCAACCCCTCGCTCCAGTCACTGAAGGCCAGTACCAGCCGCTGCGAGGCAGCGTCCCGGGTTTCATAGCGAACCAGGCCAGGGACCGGTTCGATCCCCACCTGCGCCAAGCGCTGCCGTGCCAGTGCGCTCAACCACGAGGCCGAAATTTCCAGGCGCTGGGGGCCAAACTCGCTGTCACCCCGGAAGAATGCCAGCCCCTGCAAGGACGGCACGTCCACCAAAGCGTTGTCGCTCAGGGACACCCAGCGCAGCGCTGACCCGGCCATCAGCGCCGACAGCCCTGCCGGCCACTGCGTCAAGCCGCACTCGGACAGATCCAGGTGCCGTACCTGCGACAACGCAGCCACATCGACGGCTGCCAGGGGATTGCCCGCCATGGAAAAGCTGCGCAGCGACGACACGCGCCCCAGCCCATCCAGTGCCCCGGCGGTCAGCACAATGTCGTTGTCTTCCAGGCTCAGCTCCTCCAACTGCCCCAGCCGGGCCAACTGAGCAAACCCATCGGCATCCAGGGCGCACTCACAGCCGTTGAGCCGCAGTTCGGTCAACGACGACAGCTGCGCCAAGGCTTGCAAGGCCGCCGCGCTCAAGCGCAGGGGGTTGTGACTGAGAATCAATGCGTCCAGTTGCACCAAGCCGATCAGGGGATCAAACAGCGTGTCACGGCCGCGCAAATGGTTGTGCCGGACCACCAGCCGGCTCAGCGAAGGCATGCGGGCAATGGCGTGCGGCAGCGCACTGAGTAGGTTTTCCTGCAGGTCCAGGCTATGCAGGCCAGTGAAGGCACGCAGAAAGCCGGACGGGTCGAGGAACAGCCCCAGACGGCGCAGGCTCAAGTGGCTGACGTGGGCAAAGTCGGCCGCAAGCTCCGGCAATTCGCCCACCGTGCGGTCGCTGAGGTTGAGCTGGTAGCGGGGCGCGGCCTCGTCCGCCTCGGGGATCATCAGGGTTTCACGGCGCCAGGCCGCCAGGATATCGTCGGCTGCTGCCCTGCGCTGCCGGGGCTGTACCACAACCACTTCGCCATGGCGGTCGCGGGCGGCGCCTTCGTCCTCGACCCAAGCCTGCAGAGTGGCCTGCAGATGGGCGTATTCGGCCTCCAGGCGCTCCAGTGCCGCCAGCGGCTCGGCACCCAGGCCAGCTTGCAGGGCGCGAACACGCGGCTCGTCCATCAGCGGGTACAACCGCCGCAGGCGCTGACGCACCTGGGCGCGGAACAGCCCGATGTGTGCCGGCGCCTGCCCGCTCAGGTCATAACCCACCGCACCACCGGGCTGTCGCGCAGGGGGCCGCAGCCAGGCGGGCGCCCGGCGCTGGCCGATGGCACGCGCCGCCAGCCCGCGATCGGCCAGCAGCCGCTCGAACACCCGTTCGCGCAGCCACAGGGCGTCATCCAGATCCAGCTCCACCCACTGCGCGGGGCTGAGCGCGTGCACCAGGATCTGCGCCAGGTCGATGCTGTCATGCTCAGGGCGCCCAGCATGGGCCAACAGGCGGTAGCCAGCCACGGTGCGCACCACCACGGCCGACGCGCCGGCGTCATCGGGCCCGACACGGGCCAGCTCCCTGCCGCCCTCGTCCGCCTCGCGCAATACCAGGCTGAACTCGGCAGGCCAGCCTGGCAGGCGTGCGGCGCCTGCCAATAGCAAGCGATCGGCTGCCAGCCGCCGCGCCGCCGGCAAATACAAGTCGGTATAGGCACGGTTCAGTTGCACCTCACGCAAGGCCAGCCGCGCTTGCTCGGCCAGGCGCAACGCCACCCGCCCTGCGGCCAATCGCTCGCGCTCGGCATCATTGGCCTGGGCGGCGATGCGCTCGGCCAGGGGCGCGGGCAAGTCCGGAAAGTCACGCACCAGCACCGCCGCCTCCGCATCCGTGGTGGCAGGCCGCTGGCGCAGCCGGGCGAAGGTGGCCGGCCAGTCCCGGGCCGGCTGCTGGCGGGCGACACGCGCCGCCCGCACATCGTCCAGCACCTCCAGCAGTTCGGGCGGCAAGGGCTGTTGCGTGGCATTGGCGCGCTGCAACTGGGCGTCGGTGACACCGCTGAGCTGCTGCAGGTGCGCGAACGCCACACTGTCAAAATCCGCCATGGGCGATAAGCTGTCCATGCTCATGCCCTCCCTGCAGTGGCGTGTGCCTGGTCCAAGGCCCACTGCCGCAGCAATGCGTGGCGCGCCTGGGCCTTGGCGGTCTTCATCCAGTTGAACACCTCCAACACCACGCCTTCCGGCAACTCCACATGTTGCGCCGCCCCTGCCGCATTGCGCCAGCCGATGGGCTGCGCGGTACTGGCGGTGAACGCCTCCAGCCGCAGCAGGGCAGCCAACTGGCGCTCGCCCTGCAGCTCGAATTCGCTGTCAGGGTCAGTGGCGTCGGTGAACAGATTCAGCACGTCATCCCATTGCTGGTCCAGCTGCGCGAATGCCTCGTGGTGTACCCGCTGGCCGTAATTCTCCCAATAGGGTTGTTGCGCCAGGTAGTCGGCAAAGCGCTGGGGCGTGTCTTCAGTGATCACCTGGGTGCCGACCCGCTCGGCAACCTGCTGGCTGACTGCCGCGCCATACAGGCGGCCGGGTTGCGGGCGCAGGTTCAGCCGCTGTTCCAGCTGCTCGCGCAGCCACAAGCGAATTTCCACTTCATCGGGCTGGTGTTGCAGTAACTGCGCATCGTCGATGGCGTCCAGCGGGTCAAGCTCGGGCAATGGGCTGGCAGCCAGCAGCAGGCTTTCGAAACGCCGCTCGCGCGCGGCTGAAATCGAGCGGGCGCGCTCGTCCACCAGCGCCTGGCGGAACAGTTGGCGGGCCAGCCGGGTCAAAGGCGCCAGCATCGCCTCGCCGCCCTCCAGGGCCAGGGACGCAGCCTGCCAGGCCAGCACCGTGGTTTCCAGCTCATCCAGCGTGGTGATGACCCCGTCGCCGCAGGTCTCAGCCACCAGCGCGGCCTGGGCGAACAGCTGTTGACGCAGATCGTCGACACCCAGCCCATCGCCCGAACCGACGTCGACGGGCGGCACGGCCGCTTCCAGCAAGGCCCACATGCGCGCCTGGAACGCTTGGGGATTGCGCTGAAAGTCGCGGGTACGGTGCATCTGGTCCAGTATCCGGTAGAAGCTTTCGGCCTCGGGGTTCAAGCGGTCGGCCGCTACCCGTTCGCGCAGGGTTTGCGGGGCATCTGCCAGCCAATCCGTGTCCAGCACGGGCGCAGGCGCAGGTGGCAGGTGCACGGTGACGCCGGCGCGGCGCAGGCGGTTGCGGCTGGCCATGGACAGCGGGTTGCCGTCCAGGATCAGGTCCATGGGGCCGTTGAATTCACGCAAGGCCTCGTCCGGCAGTTCGCCGATGTCGGTGATGTCGTTTTCCCCCAGATTGACGCGCGCCAGATGGCGCGGACGCTGCAGCAGTAGGGCGTCGAGGCCCGGGGGCATCTCGCTGATATCGGTGGTCCACAGCCCCAGCACCTGCAACTGCCGGAAGTTGCTGACATCGGGCGGGTCCAGCAGCACATTTTCGCTCATGTCCAGGGCGCGCAGGTTGACCAGTCGGCTCAGCGCCTCGCGGCGCCGTATGGAAAAGCTCATCCAGGTGCGGCGCATGCGCAGGGTCTCCAGGGACGTGAGGTCGCCCAGTACATCGAACGCGCCGTCCTCCAGGGTAATCGCGTTGTTGGACAGGCTCAGCAGGCGCAGCTCGGGCAGCTGGCGTAGCGGCGCCAACGCCTGGGGCGTCAGTTCGGTACTGCGCGGTTGATCGCCTACCATCAGGGTGCGCAGCGAGTGGTTGAGGATCAGCTCGCGCAGGGGGCGGGTTTCACCTGGCACCACCAGCGGCTGCAGCAGCGTGTCAGTGACGGCCAGCTGATTGCCCTGCAGGTTGAGTACCCGCAGTTGGCGCATATGGCCGATGGCCGGGGGGATGGCCTCCAGCTGGTTGGCGTCCAGGCCCAATTGGGTGAGGTTGGGGAACTGGCGCAGAAAGTGCGAGGGGTCGTCACGCAAGCCGACATTTCGCAGGGCCAGCACCTCCACATGGCTGAAGTCGGCGGTGATCACCGGCAGCTCGCCCAGGCGCAGGTCATCCACGATCACCCGACGGGTACCTCGACGCCAGGCGTGCACCAGGCGGTTGCGCAGCTGGGCTCGGTGGTCCACCTCATCCAGCGGGGCGCGCAGCGACCATTCGCGCAAGGTGCGTTCCAGCACCTGATATTCCTGCTGCAGACCGCGCAAGGCCAGGTCGAAGTTGGCATTGCGGCTGCGCACCCAGTCCATCAGCGCGGGCAACTCGGCGTCGGTGACCCCGGGGAACAGGCTGCGTACGCGCCAGCGCTGGGTAAAACTGGGGCCGCCGCGCCCACTGAGCGGATAGCCGATGCGCTCCCCCAGCCGCCACGGCGGGTTGAACCAGGGTTGCAGCCGCCGCTGCCCCAGCACCAGGCCCGCGCGGTCGCGGTCCTGCAGGGCCAGGCCCCAGACTTCGCGGCGCAATTGGCGACCGCTGCGGCCCGTGATAGCCATGGCAGCCCGCGCCGAATCTGGCAGCGCCCGGTGCAAGGCGGTGAACAGGTTGCCCGGGGCGGCAAGGGATTGTTCGTGGGCGTCGAACGGCTGGTAGCGGCCATCGCGCCGCACCACTACTTTTATGTCGGCGGCACCGCTCGGCCCAGCGGCAGCCACAGGCTGGCCACCCAGCTCAGCCACCAATTCAATTCGCAGGTCCGCCGGCCAACCCGGCAAGTGTTCCAGCAGGCCGAAGGCCAGCAGGTCGCGATCAGGCGAGGCCCGCTGCACATTGATCAGCCCTTCCATGGCCTGACCCAGGCGCAGGTCACGCAATTGCCAGCGCGCCGCTTCGGCCAGACGCGTGGGCACCCGCCCCTCGCCCAGGCGCTGGAGCTCGGTGGCCGTGGCACTGGCGGCCAGTTCGTTGGCCATGCTGGCGGGCAGCCCGGGGAAGTCCCTTTGCAGGGGTTGCGCCAACGGTTTCAGCGCTGGCGTATCACGGGCCACCAGCGCGGCAGCGATTTCATCACGGGCCCGGGCAGCCTGTTCGGCCAGGGCTTCGGACAACGCCGTGACCTGGGCCTCCCAGGCGCTGCCGACGTTGTCGGCAAACAGCCCGGCGCGCTGGCTGGGGGTCAGTTGGCGCAGCACGGTATCGGCCGGGTGCGGCGTAATCCCGGGTACGCGCTTGAGCGTCACGTACACGTCACCCTCTGCCGGATCCTGATAGTGCACCAGGCGACCGTCCTCAAGCTCCATGCGCACCCCGACCTCGCGCGGCCAGCGCTGCAGCCGCGTCAGCAGCGGCGCGGCATAGTCGCCACCTGCGCCCAGCGGCTGCTGGCCGTTCAAGCGCTCGATCAACTGGTCAACCTGGCGCTGGCTGCGGAACCGGATCAGCGCCTGCTCCAGCACACCGGGCATGCCCTGGCGGTCCAGGTGCAACGCGCGCAGGCGCTGTTCGGACACCCCGCAACTTTCGCGCAGGCGCATCAGCTCGCTGTCGGTCAGGCCATCGGTCAGTGGCCCGAAGCGCCGCAACAACGCCGCGCCCTCCCACGCCTGCGGCTGCTCCAGCCCATGCTGCCAGGCACCCGCGCCATTGTGCTGCAGCACGGGCCGGTATTGCCCTGCCAGACGCGGGTGCTCAACCGTCCACTCTCCGGTCACCGGGTCCTGGGCTTGCCGGTACAGGCGGTCATCGACCACCACATGGTACTTGCCATCGAGCTCATGCTGCCCCAATGCGTTGGGCTGGGCGTGCTCGGGCAGGCTCAGGTCGCTGGCGTATGGACTCAGGTCCGGATGAATCAGCCGCGTGCGACCGGCCGCATCGGTAACCGGCACCAGGTTCTCGACAAAGGGCGAGCGCGCCAGGGCCACGCCCCCCGCCACGCCGGCCACCACCATGGCCAGGTTCTGCGCCACGCTGCCGAAATGGGCCAAGGCCTCCTCGGTCTGGCCATGCTTCCAGTCATCCACGCCAATGCACAGGTCCTTGACCAGCTGCACCGCCCCCACTACGGCCATCATCTCGCCCACGCCCGGCACCACGAACGCCGCCAGGTTCAGCGCCCCCAGGCCCAGGGTCTCCCACCAGGCCAGGCGCTGTTCGCGGGCCAGGTCGTCCTGGCGAGCGGTGGGTACCACGGCGATGGCCGCATTGCTCTGGATCATCACGGTGTACATCTTGTGCATCAACCGGGTCAGGTCGATGGCGTAGGCGCGCACCCGCAGGCCGATGTCGGCGTCGGGGTCGGGTACCGGTGGCCTGGTGTATTGCAGTGGCCAGGAGGCCGGCGTCGGCGCCAAGGTATTGTTCAGACGCTCGAAGAACGCCGGGGCGTCTTCGTGCTCCACGAAGCGAGCGAAGAAGGTCTGATACCGTCGATCGCGCAGCCGCTCGCGCAATGAATCGGCGAAGTCCTGTCTGCTGTCGTACTCGTGCAAGGGAAAGTCGGGGTCACCCGGCAGGTAAACCAGGCATTTGCCCGGGTCGACGCCATTGGGGCGTTTGCGGGTGATCAGGACCGGGCCCAGCAGCATCACCGCGCCGCCGAAGGCAGTCTGCAATAGCTGCACGGCCTGCAGGTCAACCGGCTCGCCGTCCCATAGCGGCTGGTTGCCCACCTCGCGCGGCTGGGTGATCTGCAACACCAGGTCCAGGGCGCTGGCGGTGATATGGCCCTTGATGCGCGCCGTCACGGCGTCCACTTCCAGACGGTCACGCAGGTGCAGTTTCACCGCGACGCGGCTTTTCTGCGGGCTGATGTCGATGCCCGGCGCCTTGTGGCGGCCGATACCCAGCACGCTGGCCAGGTGTTGCTGGTAGCGCTGGCCCAGGTCCAGGGTACGGCACAGGCAGGCGAACACGTGCGGTTCCAGGGGCACGACCTTGGAGGCGGGGTATTTGTAGCGCAGGCTGAGGTCATCATTGACATCGAAGGTGAACACCCCCACCGGCAGTATCACCGAGCCGCGCTCGAAGCCATCGGCCATGGCCTCGCCGGGGGCGAAGTTCTGCATGGCCGCCTCAAGCAGCGTCTGCTGGTGGGGCCGCAGGCGGGTTTGCAGCAGGTCACCGGTGCGTACCATGCGCACCAGCTCATGGCGATTGACGTCCAGTTTCAGGTGCGGGTACAGACGATCCAGTTCGGCCTGCAACAAGGGCGCGCAGAAGGCGGCGGGGCCTTGCAGGCGGGCGGTCACCGCCAGGGCATCGGTGCTTGAGCGCAGGCTCAGCACCGAGCTGGCGAAGTAGTGCTGGCGCAGGTTGTTCGGCGCCCTGATCAACCAGGCGGGCATGGCCGCCTCGATCAGGCTGCGGTAAGGGGTGTGTTCAGCAAGGGGCATGGCGATAGGCTCCATCTGCCAGAGGCCCGCCGAGGCTCGGCGGGCGGGATGGCAGTGAAACCGTTCACCGGCAGGCGCCTGGCATAGGTAAATACTGCGCTGGCGCCTGCAGATGTAGGAAAACGGCTCAGGTGGCCATGAACGGCTCGCTCAGGCTGTCGATCAGCGCCGAGACGGCCTGGCGCTCACCTTGGATCAGGCACTGGCGTGCCGCTTCGGCGTCGGCGGCAGTCAGCACCAGCCGCTGCGGCTGACCGTCGATTTGCCAGGCGTGCCGGGGCAGGAACTGTTGCAGCGCCGCCAGCACCTCGTCGGCCATCGGTTCCAGATCGGCGTGAGGGTCATCCAGCGCCAGCAGGTAGCGATGCCCGGTGTACCAGCGTTGGCGCACGGCCTCGAACCGCTGGGGCCAGCGACGTTGGAAGAACTGCCGCCACCAGGGCTGTTGCAGCAGCCAATCGCGCTGACTGGCGGACGTGTCGGCGGCCTGCACGGCCCCCGTGATGCGCTCGCGTACGCTGGCCGGGACATCCTGTACATAACGCATCCGGGCCGGCTGCGGCGGCAGGTCCAATGGCTCGGCAAGGTCGATGCGCAAGCGCAGGCGCAGCTCTGCTTCGTCAGGCACCTCAAGCAACGAGCCATCGACGATATCGTCCAGCGCACTGAGCGCCGGGGCATCGGCCACGCGTTCGGGCATCAACTGCGCCAGCTCGGCGGCGGTGGCCTCACGGTGGATGGCATCGGGGAACAGCACGCTGCGCCTGGCCACCCGCGCGTCGTACAGTTCGGCGACAAATCCGTCCAGCAGGCTCTCGCGGTGCAGCTGTCGACCCAAGCGCAACAGGGGCGCCAGATCCGCCTCGGGGGCCAGGGCCGCTTCAGCGGCGCCGAACACCAGCACCAGGGTTTCGCTGCGGCGCAGGAACAGCTGCACGCCGTCGCCGCAGGTGGTCATGGCTTCTTCGCCGATATCGAAAAGCTGCTCGCGCAACGCCTCCAGGCCCTGCGCATCCGCATCACCCAAGGCGCGAATCAAGGCCACGATGCGCGCACGGCCGGCAAACGGATCGGCGCGGTAGTCGGCAGTTTCCTCGACACTGTCCACCGCAGCCATGAAGTACCGCGCCTGGGGCATGGCGCGCAACTCCTCGGCACGGGCGCGAACGTCTTCGGGGCTGCCGGTCAGCCAGTCAGGCCCCGGCCCCTCGAACGGCACGACGTTGGCGGCACGCAAATGCGCAAGGCTGGCGGGGCTCAGGTGGGTGCGGGTGATGCGCAGCGACGCGACCTGCCCGGGCGGTGCGTTGAACATGGCCAGGCCTTGCAGGGCGGGCACTTCGACAATGGGGTTGTCCCGCAGGCCGACGGCGGTAAGGTGCAACGGGTTGGCGTCCATCAGCTCGCTCAGGCCTGTTGGCCAGGCAGTCAATTGGCAACCGCCCAGATCCAGGCTGCGCACGGTGCGCAGCGCACCGACATCAACCGTCGCGCCCAGCGGGTTGCGGGACAGGTCCAGCCAACGCAGGAAAGGCATGCTGGCCAGCATGGCGGTACGCTCCGGGCTCAGCGTCAGGCCGACGTTGCGCAGCCACAGGTCGGTCATGTAAGGCAACGCGGTGATGGCCTGCAGTTGCTCGGTGGACAACGTCTGGATGGTGCCGGAGAGGTTGAGTTCGGTCAGCGACGGCAAGCTGGCCAGGCTGCGGATGGCGTCCGCCGACAGGTCCAATGGGTTGCCCTGCAAGCTCAGGGTTTCCAGTTCCGGCAGGCCCAGCAAGGGCTGGAACAGAGTTTCGCTGGCCACCAGGGCGTTGCTCTCCAGCAACAATTCGGCGAGCCGCGGGATCTGCGCTACACCGGGCGGTATCCGGGTGAAGCGGTTTTCCTGCAACTCCAGGGTGCGCACGCCGGTGAACCGCGCCAGGAAGTGCGACGGGTCATCCGCCAGGTCGCAGCCGTCCAGGGACAGGGTCTGCACATGGGCAAAGTCCGCCTCCACCACCGGCAACGCGCCGATGGGCAGGTCCGAGAGGTTGAGATTAAACGCCTGTCCGCCCTCGAAGGCATCGCCAATGTGCTCGGGGTAGCGGCGCCATACGCCAAGGATGCGCTCCATGGCTTCGGTGCGCGCCTGGCGCAGGATCACCTCGGTGGGTGCCGGTTCATCGGCCCATTCCAGCAAGGCGCCGTACAGGCGCTGGTGCTGGCGCTCCAACCGGGCCAGGTCGGCCTCGGCCTGCTCGGGCGTCCCTCCCAGCAGCGTTGCCTGCAGTGCTTCGAGTTCGGTTTCCTCCAGGCGCGGGTACAGGGCGCGCAAGCGTCGCCACACGGAGCGCGGCTGACGGCCACTGAGGGGGTAGCCGATCTGGCCGTCGACCTGGCGAGTGGGCCAGCGAAATGCGCCCGGCGCGCGACGCAGGCCGATCAGCCGGGCCGCCTGGCCGGGGTCGGCCAGCGCCTGTTCAAACAACGCACCCGGCGCAGGATTGCCAGGCTGCAGGGCAAGCAAGCCAGCTTCCAGACGGGCGCTGTCGGGCCAGGCGCTGGCCGGCAGTACCAGGCCGGTGCAGGCCCGGTTCAGGCGCAATGCGCGCTGGGCCTGGCGAGCCCGCTCGGCCAAGCGCAACGGCACCCGTCGGCGAATGCTCAGCCACTGACGCTCGCGGCGGGTGGCCGTGGCCAGGATTTCCTCGGCCATGGCAGGTGTCAGGCTGGGGAAATCGCGTTGCAGGGGATAGGCTGCATCCTCGATGCCCAGCGCCGCCTGGGGCTGGCGCAGCTGCGCAAAGGCAGCGGCCTGTTCGGCGGCAGACAATGTCTGCACCTGGGCCTGAGCCTGGAAATCCGCTGCGCACAGCCGTAGCAGCGCAGGCAGGGGCCGGGTTTGCACGTGCAGGTTCTGCACGTGCTCATCACTCAACCCGCAGGCCTGCTGCAGGCGTGCAAGGCTGACATCGTCCAGCCCCTCGGTCAGCGCCCCCAGGCGTCGCAGGGCTTGCGGGCCGGTCCAGGCGCGGGGATTCTCGTGCGCCCCGCGCCAGGCGCCCTGGCCGTTGTGCGACACGGCCACGCGCCATGCGCGGCTGGCGTCAGGGTGCCGGGCATACCAGCGCTGCTGCTGGCTGTCGAATGCCAGCCGATAGACCGATCCGTCGATTTTCACGTGCGGTTGTTGCGCCACCCAATATTGCCCCAGGCTGTCGGGGCGCACATCGCTGGCGATCGGCTGCCCATGGCTGAACTCGGTCAGCGGTACATTCCACAAACGCCCGTGGCCCTGGGCATCGACCACCGGCAACATGCCTTCGACAAAGGGCGAGCGCTCAATGGCCACGCCCGCCCCGGCGCTACCGGCGAGCAGCGCCAGGTTGGCGATGACGCTGAAACAATGGTCCACAGCCTCGCGGGTCTGGCCGTGGGTCCAGTCGTCGACGCCGACAAACACCTCGTCCAGCAGCTGCGCAGCGCCCGCCACCGCCATCACCGCGCCCAGTGCGGGGACGAAGAAGGCGGCGCCATTGAGCACGTCCAGGCCCAGCGACAGGTAGCCCTGCAAGCGCTGCTCACGGGCCGCGGCATCTTCGTCACCGGTGGGCACCACCCATGTCCGGGCGTCGCCGATGGCGGTGTCCACCAGGTCCTGATGCAACTGCGCCACCAGGCCCTGGCCGATGACCTGCGCGCGCAGGCCGATGTCTGCATCGGGGTCCTCCTGGGGGATATTCGACAGAAAGGGCAGCGGGCTGAGCGTATTGGCCAGCCGCTCGAAGAACGCCTGGCGCTGGGCCTGGGGCACGAAGCGCTGGAAATAGTGGCGAAAAGCGGTGTCACGTAACCGGCGGCGCAGGTCGGCGGCAAAGTCGGCAAATCGCGGGTATTGCTTGAGCGGCTGTGCAGGCGCGCCCGGCAGGTAAGCCACGCACGGCCCGTCGGCCTGGCCGGGGGTGCGCATCAGCAGCAGGCCCGGCAACAGGGTGCCGTCATGGCTCCAGGTCACCAGCGCGCGCAGGCTGCACACCTCCAGGGCAGCGGCTTCGCCCTGCCCTGCCAGCAAAGCCTGCACCTGCGCGGCGGTGGCGGCGCTGAGGTCGCCGGTCAAGGTGGCGCGGGCGATCTGCAGGCTGAGCGCATCGCGCAGGTTGGCCTGCAAATGATCGGCGGTCCACTGGGCCAGTTCGGCCGCTGGCGGGCGCAGTACCCCGATGACATGGGCCTGGTACTGCTGGCCCAGGTCCAGTTCGCGGCACAGCCGGGTGAAATCATCCGGGGCGATGGGCAGCACACGTTCTGGGTTGTGGCGGTAGCCCACCTGAGGGTCGATCACCAGGCGAAAATCGCCCTCGGGCAGAATCATCGAGCCTGGTTCCATGACTTCGTCGGGGGCAAAATTGGTCATGGCGGCGGACAGCAGGGAGGTGCGCAGGGGCTCCAGGCGACGGCGGTCGAGAAAGTAGGCGTAGCGCAGGCGCACCAACTGCGTGGCCGCAACGTCCACTTCCAGGTTGAAGGCCTTGACCAAGGCCTGGGTAAGCAGGGGTTCGCAGAAGGCCGCCGGTGGCCGTAGACGCTGCTGGATAGCCGTGGCGGCGGCGCCCGAGACCAGGCTGCGCTGCAGGCGTTGCTGATAATCGGCGCGCTGAACGTCGCTGGCGTGTGTCAACCAGGCGGGCAGTCGAGTGGCGATGAGCGAGGCATGCGGGGGCGCGTCGCGCCCCAATGGGGGTAGCTGCATGGGGAAGGTCTCCGTGATCCAATGGAGCGATCAGTGAACCTTCGGACAGGCTTCCCCCGGTGGTAGATAAGGCTTGGGCGTTTACCAGAAGCGGCGCCGGCTGACCTTCTCCCACACCCGGCCGGCCAGGTGCTCGACACCGTGGCTGGCGGCCAGGCCGACGCGCTCTTGCAGGCTTTTACGTTCGGCGTAGTGCAGGTGGAACACTTCGGCCTTGGCGGCACGCTCGGCCAGGTACTCGTCGCTGGTCTTGAGCTCGTCCACCAGTTGTTTTTCCAGCGCGGCCACGCCCAGCCACACTTCACCGGTGGCCACTTCGTCGATGGCCAGCTGCGGCCGGTAGCGGGCCACGAAGTTCTTGAACAGCTGGTGGGTGATGTCCAGGTCTTCCTGGAACTTCTCCCGGCCCTTCTCGGTGTTTTCGCCGAACACGGTGAGGGTGCGCTTGTACTCGCCGGCGGTCAGCACTTCGAAGTCGATGTCATGCTTCTTCAGCAGCTTGTTGACGTTGGGCAACTGCGCCACCACGCCGATGGAGCCGAGGATGGCGAACGGCGCGCTGATGATCTTCTCGCCGATGCACGCCATCATGTAGCCGCCGCTGGCCGCTACCTTGTCGATGCACACCGTCAGCGGCACGCCGGCCTGACGAATGCGCGCCAATTGCGAGCTGGCCAGGCCATAGCTGTGCACCATGCCACCGCCGCTTTCCAGGCGCAGCACCACTTCGTCCTTGGCGGTGGCCAGGGTCAGCAGCGCGGTGATCTCGTGGCGCAGGCTTTCGGTGGCCGAGGCCTTGATGTCGCCGTCGAAGTCGAGCACGAACACCCGCGGCTTGGCCTCGGCTTTCTTCTTGCCTTTCTTCTCGGCCTTGGCTTCCTGCTTGCGCAGGGCCTTGAGCTGGTCCTTGTCCAGCAGCGTCGATTCCAGGCGCTCGCGCAGGCCCTTGTAGAAATCGTTGAGCTTGCTGACCTGCAACTGGCCGGCAGTCTTGCGCCGGCCCTTGCCGCGCTGGGCGGCGATGGCGGTCAATACCACGATGATCGCCAGGACCAGGGTAACGGTCTTGGCAAGAAAACTCGCGTACTCGGAGAGAAACTCCACGGGGGGTACCTCAAAGGCTTCAAAGGGTCATTCTACGGGGAGGAGATTGTGGGTGTCTAACGGTTGGGATGGAGGTGGCTGCAACGCCGCCTGCGCTCGAAAAACCAGGGCGGACCAGGCGCCGCTCAACCAGACTGCCTAACTGTCCCCAGAATAGAAACATTGATTTCGTTTTATGCTGGATTGTCCCGCATAAACACCTTCCGTAAAGTAACCCCCATACCGCAGCCCCTCACCACAACGAGCTGGCCGGAAGCGAAATCACACACCCTCATCTCTCGATTCAAAAGGACTGAACCATGACTACTTCCTACAAGCGCCTGGACAAGAACGACGCCGTACTGCTGTTGATCGACCACCAGGCTGGTCTGATCTCCCTGGTGCAGGATTTCTCGCCCAACGAGTTCAAGAACAACGTGCTGGCCCTGGCCGACTGCGGCAAGTTCTTCGACTTGCCGACCATCCTCACCACCAGCTTCGAACAAGGCCCCAACGGCCCGCTGGTACCGGAACTCAAGGAGATGTTCCCCGACGCGCCCTACATCGCCCGCCCCGGCCAGATCAACGCCTGGGACAACGAAGACTTCGTCAAGGCGATCAAGGCCACCGGCCGCAAGCAACTGATCATCGCCGGTGTGGTCACCGACGTGTGCGTGACCTTCCCGACCCTGAGCGCGCTGGCCGAGGGTTTCGATGTGTTCGTGGTGACCGACGCTTCCGGCACGTTCAACACCACCGTGCAACAGGCCGCCTGGGCCCGCATGAGCGCCGCCGGTGCGCAACTGATGAACTGGTTCTCGGTGGCGTGCGAACTGCACCGCGACTGGCGCAACGACATTGAAGGCCTGGGCAACCTGCTGTCCCAGCGCATTCCCAACTACCGCAACCTGATGAACAGCTACGCGGCCGTTGCGGCAAAGTAAGCGCCCATCTGCATCTATGCTACGGGCACAAAAAAGCCGCTGAAGTCAGCGGCTTTTTTGTACAACGGAATCAGGCGACCGGGTTGATCGGCTTTTCCGGGTACCAGGCGTCCAGCAGTGGGCTGACTTCGATCTTGGTCAGCTCGTCGCGGCCCTTCAGCCAGGCTTCAACGGCAGCGCGCTGCTCTTCGTTGACCGAGCCACGCTGAACGGTGCACACCAGGCCGACGTCATCAGTACCGACGTAGTCCAGGCCGTTGGCGTCCATGGCTTCAACCAGGAAGGCGTCGAGGAATGCGTCGATTGCCTGGTCGTCCAGGTTTTCCTTGAAGTCCAGGTTCAGTTCGAAACCCAGCTCCTGGAATTCATCCACGCAGAGTTTTTTGCGCAGACGGCGGGAACGGTTAGTGGCCATGAAACAATCCTCTTGAGTATTAACGCGCGGCACTTTACCAGTTTCGGCGCGTGCCTGCCCGTTTCCTGCACGCAAACCCGCCCAAGTGTCGAAAAAATCATGAATTAGCTGTCAGGCGGGGCCAAAGGGCTAAACCCTTGGGGCATAATGCCGACACTTTCATGTCCGGGGGCTTTCATCTTTTCGCGCCCTCATTTTTTTCACCCCTCGCACGCAGGGTCGTTTTCACCATGATCAAATCGCTTCGCCCTCTTTTTTTCGCCAGCCTGATGCTGCCCCTCGCCCTGCCCGCCCACGCGGCCCAGGTCGACACCACCCTGCCACCCAAAGTGGCGCAAGCGCTCAAGACCAGCAAGATCCCCGACAATTCGCTATCACTGGTAATGGTGCCGCTGAGCGCACCGGGCACGCCCACGGTGTTCAACGCCGACGTGTCGGTGAACCCGGCCTCCACCATGAAGACCATCACCACCTTCGCGGCGCTGGAGCTGCTGGGCCCCAACTACCAGTGGAAGACCGAGTTCTACACCGACGGCACCCTGAGCAACGGCGTGCTGCACGGCAACCTGTACCTCAAGGGCGGCGGCGACCCCAAGCTGAACATGGAAAAGCTGTGGCTGCTGATGCGTGACCTGCGCGCCAACGGCGTGCTGCAGATCACCGGCGACCTGGTGCTGGACCGCAGCTACTTTATCCAACCCACCCTGCCGGTATTCGATGACGATGGCGGTGATGAGAACGCGCCGTTCCTGGTGCGTCCGGACGCGCTGATGGTCAACCTCAAGGCCCTGCGCTTCGTGGCCCGCAACGACGGTGGCAAGGTGTCGGTGACGGTAGAGCCGCCGATCGCCAGCATCCATATCGACAACCAGGTCAAGGCGCTGGCCAGCAAGCAGTGCGGCGGCGACGTGCGCTACAACCCAGTCACCGCACAGGACGGCATCAGCGTGGTGGTCAGCGGCAACCTGGGCGAAGGCTGCAGCTCGCAGACCTACCTGTCGTTGCTGGATCATCCGACCTACACCGCTGGCGCCGTGCGGGCGATCTGGGCCGAACTGGGTGGCAGCATCGCCGGCCGCGACCGCGAAGCCGTGGTGCCCAAGGACGCCAAGCTGCTGGCCCGGGCCTTCTCGCCAGACCTGGCGGAAATCATTCGCGACATCAATAAATACAGCAACAACACCATGGCGCAGCAGCTGTTCCTGAGCATTGGCGCGCGTTATCGCACGGATGCCGATGCGGACGATGCCAAGGCAGCCCAGCGCGTGATCCGTGCGTGGATGGCGCGCAAGGGTATCCCAGCCAGCCACCTGGTGATGGAGAACGGTTCGGGCCTGTCCCGTGGCGAACGCGTCAGCGCCCGCGAGCTGGCAACCATGCTGCAAGTGGCGTGGAAGAGCCCGTACGCGGCGGAGTTCATGAGTTCGCTCCCAATCATCGGCACCGACGGCACCATGCGCAAACGCCTGAAGACCACCGCATTGGCGGGTGAAGGGCATGTGAAGACCGGCACCCTGAATACCGTGCGGGCGATTGCCGGGTTCAGCCGCGATGACAATGGCAACACCTGGGCGGTGGTGGCTATTTTGAACGATCCGAAGCCGTGGGGGGCGTCGTCGGTGCTGGATCAGGCGTTGTTGGATTTGTATCGTCAGCCTAAGGTGGGGAACCAGGGCGTTTCGCTGAATCCCTAAACCTTTGTAGCCGCTGCCGCAGGCTGCGCTGGCCCACCTGTACACTGCAGATCTGTAGTGGCGCACAGGGCCAGCGCAGCCTGGCGGCAGCGGCTACATCATGGCAATTCTGGCTCTACGCGGTCGCGGCCGCCTTGTTTGGCGGCATACACCCCCGAATCCGCCCGCAACAACAATGCATCCGCCCCTTCACCCCGCCGCCAGCCGGCCACGCCGAAGCTGGCGGTCACGACACCCACACCTTCCACCTCGGCATGGCGCAACCCCTGCCACAACTCCAGTGCCAGCGCATGCGCCTGCTCGCCCGTGGAACCGGGGCACAGCACCATGAACTCTTCCCCGCCCAGCCGGCAGAACACGTCGGTACGGCGCAGGCGGTGGCTGATTTTTTCGCAGATGCTCTGCAGCACGTGGTCGCCCACGGCATGGCCGAACTGGTCGTTGATGCGCTTGAAATGGTCGATGTCGAGCATGATCACCGCCAGGTTCAGGTGGCCACGCTCGGCACGTTCCAGCTCGGCTTTGAGACGCTCCTGGAAGTAGCGGCGGTTGTGAATGCCCGTCAGCACGTCGGTCACCGACAAGGCGCGCAGCTCTTCCTCCACGCGCTTGAGGTCGGTGATGTCGGTCAGGTAGCCATGCCACAGGGTGCCGCCACCGGGCAGCGGTTCGGGGGTGGCTTCGCCGCGCACCCAGCGCAGGCCCTGACGCGGCAGCTGCACGCGGTATTCTTCGCGCCAGGGGGTCTGGTGTTCTGCAGAATAGCGGATGGACTCCAGCACCCGTTCACCATCATCCGGGTGGATGCGCTGCATGACGATACGGCCGTCTTCGCGCAGGGCACTGGGCTCCATTTCGTAGATGTCACGGATGCCGTCGCTGGCCCAGCTGAAACTGGTGCTGCCGTCGGGGTCCAGACGGAACTGGTAAATACCACCCGGCACCTCGGCACTGAGCTTGCGCAATAGCTGGTCACGGGCCGCCAGGGCCTCATGCACGCGTTTACGCTCGGTGATGTCGATGCAAATGGCCAGGTGCCCTACCCACTGCCCCTGCTCGTCGAGCACCGTGGTCGCCAGCATGTTGACCAGCACGGTGCTGCCATCGCGGCGCACCAGGGTCCATTCCCGGGCCTGGTCGCCACCCTCGCCCGGGGTTTCCACCAGCATGGCCTGGGCCAGGGGGATCTGCCGCTCGTAATAGGCGCTGAGGGTGCAGGCCCGTGCCACCAGTTCCTCGCTCAGATGCAGGTTCTGCAGAGTGAGATGCCCCACCGCCTCCTCCGTGGTGTAGCCGAGCAGGCGTTCGGCACCGGCGTTGAAGGTGGTGATCAGACCGCGCAGGTCGGTGGCGATGATTGCCACCTGGGTGGCGGCGTTGAGGATGCCGCGCAACTGGTTGTGAGTGATGCGCAAGGCCTGCTCACTGCTGCGCAACTGCGACGTGCGCTGCTCCACCAGTTTCAGGGCGCGCTGGCGCTGGCTGACCAGGCTGTACAGCAAGGCACTGAGCAACATACTGAGCAAGGCGCCCAGGGTGACCATGACCGTGACCGGCGAGCTGTGGTTGGCCTCGGCGAACATCGGGCTGGGGCTGATATCCAGCTGATAATCCCGGTCGGCCAGGCGCAACAGGTGGGTGGCGATCAAGGCCTGGGGCACCCGGGCGTTGCTGGACTCGTACAGCACCTCGTGATCGCCGGCAGTCGACAGGTCGAGAATGCGCACGTGCAGATTGTCGTCGGTCTGTGCCGGCAGGCCCTCGCCCAACAGTTGCCCCAGGCTGATCACCGCAGAGACAAAGCCCAGGGGTGGCCCATCAGGCTTGCCCGGCACCGGCGCCACCATCAATACGCCACGGCTGAAGCGCTCGCTGACACCCACCAGGTTGACCGGCGGCGTCACCGCCAGGCCGCCGGTTTTAAGGGCGCGCTGCAAGGTTTCATGGCGCGAGGCCTGGGAATTGACATCAAAGCCCAGCGGCAGGCGCAGGCGGGTCTGGGATTGGGTGTAGAACACCGGATAATACTCGGCGCGCCTGGCCGCAGGCACCAGGGTGCCGTCGGCGGTCTGATCACGGATGGAAAAATCGACGATGCCGGCGTCCCGCGCTTTCTGCTCGAAGGCCGCGCGGTCTGCCTCCGTCACCCGGGGCAGCCAGGAATAAGCCTGGGTGCGCAACAGCAACGGGCCGGCATAGCCATCGTATTCATGGCGGCTGACCTCGTCGGAGTAACTAAAAAAACGCCGCAGGCCATCCAGCCGTTGCGCCTGGTCCTGGAAGCGTTCTTCGATGCGACTGAAGCGCTCGTTGGCGAGCAATTCGAAACGCTGCCGCAGCTGGCGCTGGTACAGCTCCGACGCGCCGACCGCCAGCAGGCTGGTGACCAGTGCGCCAGCCGCCAGGGCCAGCGATGCAATCAGCCAGGCAGAAGCGTCCTCACTGATAAAGCCAAGTATTTTCGGGCGAACGGCATGCAACGACATAAGTAGAACTCACAACGCCGGCGTGCTTCGTATCACTGTGGCTTTGGCTCAGTTATAGCTATTTGCCAGTATTTTGCCTAGTGAGTCATCAAGCGAAATTGTTGATCATGAGGGTAGCAAAAAGGGCTCCTCAGGAGCCCTTTTATGATGTAGCCAAAATGTACGTCAGTCAGCGCCGACGCGGGCTACCGTTCATCGGGCCTGAATCTTCCAGGCGCGGTGAATCTTGCTGTTGCGGGCGAAGTCCGGGTCCAGGGTCTGGGCGCTGATTTCTTCCACCTGATAACGCTCGCCCAAGTGCTCATCGAGCTGGAACTTGCGGAAGTTGTTGGAGAAGTACAGCACCCCATCCTTGGCCAGGCGCGCCACGGCCAGGTCCAGCAGCTCGACGTGGTCGCGCTGCACATCGAACACACCTTCCATGCGCTTGGAGTTGGAGAAGGTCGGCGGATCGATGAAGATCAGGTCGTATTCGTCGCGACTGGCTTGCAGCCAGGCCATCACGTCACCCTGCTCGAGGCGGTTCTTGTCCGAATAGCCGTTGAGCGACAGGTTGCGGCGCGCCCAGTCCAGGTAAGTCTTGGACAGGTCGACGCTGGTGGTGCTGCGCGCACCGCCCTTGGCGGCGTGCACGCTGGCGGTGGCGGTGTAGCAGAACAGGTTGAGGAAGCGCTTGCCGGCCGCCTCGCGCTGGATGCGCAGGCGCATTGGCCGGTGGTCCAGGAACAGGCCGGTGTCCAGGTAGTCGGTCAGGTTGACCAGCAGCTTGACGCCGCCTTCCTGCACTTCGGTGAACTGGCCCTGGGTGCTCTGGCGCTCGTACTGCTTGGTGCCGCTCTGACGCTCACGACGCTTGATGATCACGCGGCTTTTGTCGATGCCCAGCGCCTGGGGAATGGCGGCCAGGGCGTCGAACAGACGGGCCTGGGCCTTTTCCGGGTCGATGGATTTAGGCGCGGCGTATTCCTGCACGTGCACCCAGTCGTGGTACAGGTCGATGGCCAGGGCGTACTCGGGCATGTCGGCGTCATACACACGGTAGCAGTCGACCTTCTCGCGGCGGGCCCATTTACCCAGCGACTTGAGGTTTTTCTGCAGGCGATTGGCGAACATCTGCCCACCTTCGCTCAGGCGCGCCTGTTCGACCACCACCGGTGCCGGCTTGATCGGGTTGCCGTTCTTGTTGACGCGGGCGTACGGGTCGGCGGCCGGCTGGGTGGCCTGCTCGTCGGCTTGCTCGCGTTCCAGTGCGCGCTGCTCGGGGGTGCGGCGCTCGCCGGTGACGAACTGGTCGGGCAGCACTTTGATCAGCAACAGCTTGCACGGCAACGCGCCGTTCCAGAACGAATACTGTTTGTGGCTGCGGATGCCCATGCGCTTGCCCAAGTCCGGGGCGCCGGTGAATACCGCCGCTTCCCAGTTCAGGCAGGCCTGGCGCAGGCGCTCGCCCAGGTTCTGGTAGAGGTACAGCAGGCTGGCCTCGTCACCCAGGCGCTCGCCGTAGGGAGGGTTGCAGATGACCAGGCCTTTCTGGTTCTGGTCGGGGCGCGGCTCGAAGGTCGCCACTTCGCCCTGGTAAATCTTGATCCAGTCGCTGAGGCCAGCACGCTCGACGTTGTTGCGGCCCGGCTGAATCAGGCGCGGGTCGGCTTCATAGCCGCGAATCCACAGGGGTGGCTTGGCCAGGCCGGCGTCGGCGCGGGCCAGTGCTTCGTCGTGCAGCTTGCGCCACAGGGCCGGCACGTGGCCCAGCCAGGCGCTGAAGCCCCAGCGGGTACGCTTGAGGTTGGGCGCGATATCGGCGGCGATCATCGCGGCTTCCACCAGGAAAGTACCCACACCGCACATCGGGTCAGCCAGCGCGCCGCCTTCGGCGGCAATGCGCGGCCAGCCGGAGCGGATCAGGATGGCGGCGGCCAGGTTTTCCTTCAGTGGCGCAGCGCCCTGCTGCAGGCGGTAGCCGCGCTGGTGCAGGCTGTGACCGGACAGGTCCAGGGACAGGATCGCCTCGCCACGGTCCAGGCGCAGGTGCACGCGCAGGTCGGGGTTGAGCTTGTCGACGCTGGGGCGCTCGCCCTCGGGGGTGCGCAGCTTGTCGACGATGGCGTCCTTGACCTTCAGCGCGCCGAAGTGGGTGTTGTCGATGCCCGAGCCATGGCCGCTGAACTCCACCGCCAGGGTGCCGTCGGGCAGCAGATGGTCTGCCCACTCGACGTCATGCACACCGTGGTAGAGGTCTTCGGCGTCCTTCATGGCAAAGCGCTTGAGCACCAGCAGCACGCGGTTGCCCAGGCGCGACCACAGGCACAGGCGGTAGGCCGTTTCCATGTCGGCCATGCCGCGCACGGCGGAGGTGTGTTCGCGGGTGTCTTCGAGGCCAAGCGCGGTGGCTTCCTCAGCAAGCAGGCCTTCGAGGCCCTTGGGGCAGGTGAGGAAGAGTTCGTAACGATCCGACATGGGGTATCCAGGGGTTTGAGCCATAAGTGAAAGGGCAACGCATCACCCTTCCCGAGTTTAACCAGGCGCTTTTCTGCAGAAGCGCCCGTGTGACACCACCGTGGTGTCGACCGCCGGGACCAGATATCGGCTGTCGAACAGCCTTTGATCCTCCCGGCAGAAAAAAATTCTGCAAAACAGCGTGGGTAAAAATTACCCTTCGTCGCTTAATACTGAAAAGCATTTAGCCATCAATCCTTGATGGCACCGTCCCATTATGCGTGCTGTAACGCTGATCATAGCCGGGTTTGACCGCCATTCGCATTTGAAGCATCCGTTTACTTATGGTCGCGACACCATAATCGTTACGTCCTTATGACAAAACGGTCGTTCACATCAAAGAACGCTTTGTTTAGAAATCACTACAGGCCGCACCGCAACGGTACGGCACCATTGCTCGCCACGCCGGCAGCGAGCGTCAAAAACCGGCAGAACGACTCTGCCCGGCCTCAGACGAGGCCGACGGGACATAACAGTCAACAGACGAGGGCAACACCCTATGAGAAGACTTAAGCGTGATCCGTTGGAACGAGCATTTTTACGCGGATACCAGTACGGCATCCATGGCAAATCCCGCGAGCTTTGCCCTTTTACTCTACCGTCTGTTCGTCAGGCATGGATCAACGGCTGGCGCGAAGGACGCGGCGACAACTGGGACGGTATGACTGGCACTGCGGGCATTCACAGACTCAACGAACTTCACGCGGTCGGCTGACGAGGACGATTTTTCTCTTACATTATTTCTGATTCACCATGCGCGCCCCAACGGGCGGCGGGCGAGAGCCCAGGGGCCCCTCTAGAGGGCCCCTTTTTTATGCCGCCTCGTAGCCGCTGCCGCCACGCTGCGCTGGCCCCTCAGTACACTGGAGATCTACAGCGAGGCTTGCGGCCAGCGCAGCCTGGCGGCAGCGGCTACAAAGCGATTAGCGTGGCAAGGCAGCGATGGCATCCACCGCCTCGCGAATCAGCGCCGGGCCCTTGTAGATGAAGCCCGAATAGATCTGCACCAGGCTGGCACCGGCGGCGATCTTCTCAGCCGCATGCTTGCCTTCGGTGATACCACCGGCTGCAATGATCGGCATGCGCCCGGCCAACTCACCGGCCAGCACCTTGACGATATGAGTGCTCTTCTCGCGCACCGGCGCGCCGGACAGGCCGCCCGCCTCGTCACCATGGGCCAGACCTTCGACGCCTTCGCGGCTCAGGGTGGTGTTGGTGGCAATCACCGCGTCCATGCCCGAGGCCAGCAGGGCTTGGGCCACTTGCACGGTTTCCTCGTCGCTCATGTCCGGGGCGATCTTGATCGCCACCGGCACACGCTTGCCATGTTGCACGGCCAACACTTCACGGCGCACGGCCAGGGCATCCAGCAGTTGCTTGAGCGACTCGCCGAACTGCAGGCTGCGCAGACCCGGGGTGTTGGGCGAGCTGACGTTGACGGTGATGTAACTGGCGTGGGCGTAGACCTTGTCCAGGCAGATCAGGTAGTCGTCGACGGCACGCTCAACCGGGGTGTCGAAGTTCTTGCCGATGTTGATGCCCAGCACGCCCTTGTACTGGGAAGCGCGCACGCGCTCGAGCAGGTTGTCGACACCCAGGTTGTTGAAGCCCATGCGGTTGATGATGGCAGTGGCTTCGGGCAGGCGGAAGATGCGCGGCTTGGGGTTGCCAGGCTGCGGGCGCGGGGTGACCGTGCCGATCTCGACAAAACCGAAGCCCAGCTGGGCAAAACCGTCGATGGCCGCGCCGTTCTTGTCCAGGCCTGCGGCCAGACCCACCGGGTTGTCAAACGACAGGCCCATGACTGTGACCGGCAAACGCGCCGGCTGCTTGGTCAACAAACCGTTGAGCCCCAGGCGGCCACCTGCGCCGATCAGGTCCAGGGACAGGTCGTGGGAGGTTTCCGGAGAGAGTTTGAACAACAGCTGGCGGGCCAGGTTATACATGGGCGGGCATGACTCGTTGGAAGATCGTTGAGGGCGGCGATTATACGGGAATTGCACTCGCTGTGGGGCAAATCCCTTGCTTGGCGCCCCCCTCACCTGTGGGACCGGGCGAAGCTCGGGAAGAGGCCAGTCCTGACATCCGCGGGGCAGTCTTCCCGAGCTTCGCCCGGTCCCACAGGTGAGAGGCAGGAGGGAACGTGGCACATGTCTTGCGTCGTTGCCTTTCATCAGAGCCTGCGCCAACGGCGGCACAGGCCGTCGACAATGGCGTCGTCACTGCTGCGTGCCCTGCACGCGGTGGGACGGCGCCTTTTTCATGGACAGCACGACGATGACCGAGATCCACGACCCCCTGGCCTGGGTGGCCGGCAGCGATGCGCCGGAGAAAACCAGCCTGAACATTGGTTACATGGCCCTGACCGACTGCGCCTCGCTGGTGGTGGCCGCCACCCAAGGCTTTGCCCAGCCCCACGGCCTGACCCTGAACCTGCACCGCCAGGCGTCCTGGGCCGGGTTGCGCGACAAGTTGCTGAGCGGTGAGCTGGACGCCGCCCACAGCCTGTATGGCATGGTCTACGCCGTGCACCTGGGCATTGGCGGCACGCCCGCCCATGACATGGCGGTGCTGATGGGCCTGAACCAGAATGGCCAGAGCATCAACCTGTCCCCTACCCTGCAAGCCGTCGGCGTGACCCATGCACAGGCATTGAGCCAACATGCGCACCACAATAGCGCACGCCTGACCTTCGCCCAGACCTTCCCCACCGGCACCCACGCCATGTGGCTCAACTACTGGCTGGCGGCGCAGGGCATTCACCCGCTCAACGACGTGGACAGTGTGGTGGTGCCGCCACCGCAAATGGTCGCGCACCTGCAGGCCGAGCGCATCGACGGCTTCTGCGTGGGCGAGCCGTGGGCCGCCAGTGCCGTGGACCAGGGCCTGGGTTTCACCCTGGCCACTTCTCAGGCCATCTGGCCCGACCACCCGGAAAAAGTCCTGGCCTGCACCCAGGCCTTTGCCGAACAACACCCCAACAGCGCCCGCGCCCTGATCGCCAGCGTGCTGCAGGCCAGCCGCTTCATCGAACAGAGCCCGGAAAACCTGCACGGCACCGCGCAACTGCTTAGTGGTGCCGATTATCTGGACGCACCACTGTCGGCCATCGAGCCGCGGATGCTGGGCGCCTATCGGGACGGCCTGGGCAATCAGTGGCAGGACCCCCACGCCCTGCGCTTCTTTGCCGACGGCACGGTCAACCAGCCATGGCTGTCCGACGCCATGTGGTTCATGACCCAGTTCCGCCGCTGGGGGCTGTTGCGCGACGACCCGGACTACCTGGCCGTGGCGCGCAAGGTCCAGCAGACCGAGCTGTACCGGGCCGCCGCCGCGTCGGTGGGGGTGCCGGTCAATGCCGCCGACCTGCGCAGCAGTCGATTGATCGACGGCAAGGTCTGGGACGGCAGCGACCCCGCCGGCTACGCGCGCAGCTTCGCGCTGCACGCCCTGGCTGATCACTGACAGGGGCCCATGACCATGCTGCGGATTCTGCTGATCAACGACACTGCAAAAAAAGTCGGGCGCCTCAAGGCGGCACTGGTGGAGGCCGGCTTCGATGTGATCGATGAGTCGGGCCTGACCATCGACCTGCCCGCGCGCGTCGAAACGGTGCGCCCCGACGTGATCCTGATCGATACCGAGTCACCGGGGCGCGATGTAATGGAACAGGTGGTGCTGGTCAGCCGCGACCAGCCGCGCCCGATCGTGATGTTCACCGACGAGCACGACCCGCAGGTGATGCGCCAGGCCATCAAGTCCGGCGTCAGCGCCTACATCGTCGAAGGCATCCATGCCCAGCGCCTGCAGCCGATCCTGGACGTGGCCATGGCGCGCTTTGAAAGCGACCAGCACCTACGCGCCCAACTGCACGCGCGCGATCAGCAACTGGCGGAGCGCAAGCGCATCGAGACGGCCAAGGGCATGCTGATGAAGATGAAGAACTGCAACGAAGAGGAGGCTTACACGCTGATGCGCCGCCAGGCCATGAGCCGGCAGCAGAAGCTGATTCAGGTGGCGGAGCAGATCATTGCCATGAACGAATTACTCGGTTAACCGCCTGACACCGTAGCCGCTGCCGCCAGGCTGCGCTGGCCCTGGACCCCACTGGAGATGCCTGGGGCTCACACCGGCCAGCGCAGCCTGGCGGCAGCGGCTACAGGGTTACACACTTGGCCCAAGGTTTGCTTTGTGAATGCCAGGTAGCCAACGGCGGTTGCCCACACTGAACGACAAAGACGTCGCACTCCTTCTCGCCTTGGCGAGCCGGGGTTGCGGCGTTTTTTCGTTTCTGGCCCCTGCTGTCCACTGTCGAGGTGTTCGATGAGCACAAGTTTCTGGAAATCCGGCCACGCCCCTACCCTGTTCGCCGCCTTCCTGTATTTCGATCTGAGCTTCATGGTGTGGTACCTGCTGGGCCCGTTGGCGGTGCAGATCGCCAATGACCTGCACCTGACCACTCAGCAACGCGGGCTGATCGTGGCTACGCCGATTTTGGCCGGGGCCATCCTGCGCCTGGTAATGGGCGTGCTGGTGGATCGGCTTTCGCCCAAGACCGCCGGCCTGATTGGCCAGTGCACGGTGATCGTGGCGTTGTTCTGCGCCTGGCACTTTGGCATTCACAGCTACGAGCAGGCGCTGCTGCTGGGCGTAGGGCTGGGGGTGGCCGGCGCGTCGTTCGCGGTATCGCTTCCGCTGGCGTCGCAGTGGTATCCGGCCCAGCACCAGGGCAAGGCCATGGGCATCGCCGGTGCGGGCAACTCCGGTACCGTGTTCGCTGCCCTGTTTGCGCCGGCGCTGGCGGCCGCCTTTGGCTGGAACAATGTGTTTGGCTTCGCGTTGATCCCCTTGCTGTTGGTGCTGGTCGCCTTCACCCTGCTGGCCCGCAATGCACCGCAACGGCCCAAGCCCAAAGCGGTGGCCGACTACCTCAAGGCGCTGGGTGACCGCGACAGCTGGTGGTTCATGTTCTTCTACAGCGTCACCTTTGGCGGCTTCATCGGCCTGGCCAGCGCCCTGCCCGGCTATTTCAACGATCAGTACGGCTTGAGCCCGGTCACCGCCGGCTACTACACCGCCGCGTGCGTGTTCGGTGGCAGCATGATGCGCCCCCTGGGCGGCGCCCTGGCCGACCGTTTCGGCGGCATCCGCGCCTTGCTGGCGATGTACACCGTGGCGGCGATCTGCATGGCTGCGGTGGGTTTCCACCTGGGCAATTCCTACGCCGCCCTGGCGCTGTTCGTCGGTGCCATGCTGGGGCTGGGCGCCGGCAACGGTGCGGTGTTCCAACTGGTGCCGCAGCGTTTCCGCCTGGAAATCGGCGTAATGACCGGCCTGATCGGCATGGCCGGCGGCATCGGCGGCTTCCTGCTGGCAGCAGGGCTGGGCATGATCAAGCAGCAGACCGGTGACTACCAACTGGGCCTGTGGCTGTTCGCCGGCCTGGCGGTGGTGGCCTGGTTCGGCCTGCATGGCGTCAAGCGTCGCTGGCGCACCACCTGGGGCTCGGCAGCCGTGACTGCGGCGCGGGTTTGAACATGCCCCTGCAACTGAGCTTTGCCCATGCCACGGCCTGCGGCCCGCGCGAGGAAAACCAGGACGCCCTGCGCCTGGTGGCCCCCGCCCCGGAGCTGGCCGCCAGCAAAGGCTTTTTGTTCGCCCTGGCCGACGGCGTCAGCCAGTGCGCCGACGGCGGGCTGGCAGCCCGCGCCACCTTGCAGGCCCTGGCCCTGGATTACTACGCCACGCCGCCCACCTGGGGCGTGGCGCAATCGCTGGACCGCCTGCTGACCGCTCAGAATCGCTGGCTGCAGGCCAACGGCGGCGGCCAGCCGTTGCTGACCACCCTCAGTGCCGTAGTGCTGCGCGGCCAGCACTTCACCCTGGCCCATGTCGGCGACTGTCGTGTGTACCGCTGGCACGCCGGGCAGCTGCGACAGATCAGCGAGGACCATGTGTGGGACTCGCCTGGCATGCAGCACGTACTGACCCGCGCCTTGGGTCTGGATCGGCATCTGGTGGTGGACTATCAGGAAGGCGAATTGACGGACGGCGAGGTGTTCGTGCTGCTCAGCGACGGCGTGTGGGCCACCCTGGGCGACACGCAGATCGCCGCAGTGATGCGCGAGCACCCCGACCAGCTTGAACAGGCCGCGCAAACCCTGGTCAACGCTGCCCACCTGGCGGGCAGCCAGGACAACGCCAGCGCTGTACTGGTGCGGGTGGAGCGCCGTGGTTCAGGCAGCCTGGGCGACACCTTGCAACAACTGCGGCAGTGGCCGCTGCCGCCCGCCCTCAAGCCCGGGCAAGTGTTCGAAGGCTGGACGGTCAAGGGGCTGGCCGCGCACAGCCGCCAGTCCCTGCTGTACCGGGTGGAGGATGCCCAGCAGCAAGCCTGGCTGCTCAAGACTTTGCCGGCCGAGCGCCATGATGAAGACGGCGCACAGCAAGGCCTGCTCATGGAAGAATGGTTCCTCAAGCGCGTGGCAGGCCGTTATTTCCCGCAGGTGCACGCCCTGCCGGGGCGCAAGCATCTGTACTACGTGATGCGCGACTACCCCGGCCTGACGCTGGCGCAAATCCTGGCGCGCGACGGCCCGCTGCCGCTGGGGCAATGGCAGGACATCGCCCACAGGCTGCTGCGCGCCATGGGCATGTTGCACCGACGCAACATCCTGCACCGCGACATCAAGCCGGAAAACCTGCTGTTGGGTGACGACGGCGAAATACGCCTGCTGGATTTCGGCCTGGCGTACAGCACGGGGCTGTCTGCCGACCGCCCCAATGAGCTGCCAGGCACCCCAAGCTACCTCGCACCGGAATGCTTCGCCGGAGTGGCGCCAGCACCGGGGCAGGACCTGTATGCGGCCGGCGTCTGTTTGTATCAGCTACTGACGGGGCATTACCCCTACGGCGAAATTGAAGCCTTCCAGCATCCTCGATTTGGCACGGCGGTGAGCGCCAATCGTTATCGGCCGGACCTGCCGGACTGGCTGGAACGGATACTGGCGCGCAGCGTGCACGCCGACCCTGCGCAGCGATTTGAAACAGCGGAGGAATGGCTGCTGGCGCTGGACCAGGGGGAGCGACATGGGCTGGAGGTGCGCGCGGTGCCGTTGCTGGCGCGCGAGCCACTGCGGGTGTGGCGCGGGTTGGCGTTGGCGTCGTTGCTGGTGAATCTGGTGTTGGTGGTGTGGGTGTTGCAGCACAGTTGATCCGGTGTTGACCCTATCGCGACCAAGGTCGGCTCCTACACGGTCTGCGTAGGAGCCGACCTTGGTCGCGATAGAGTCAACGCAAACCGCAGGCATAAAAAAACCCGGCCGAAGCCGGGTTTTTTCAAGCGCTATCCAATTACTTGGATTGAGCTTCTACTTCAGCTTCTACGCGACGGTTAACGGCGCGGCCAGCTTCAGTTTTGTTGTCAGCCACTGGACGGGTTTTACCGTAACCGATGGAGTCAACGCGGTTGCCTTGGATGCCGTACTGGTTAACCAGGACGTTTTTAACAGCCAGAGCACGACGCTCAGACAGCTTCTGGTTGTAGGCGTCTGGACCGACGTTGTCGGTGTGGCCTTCAACACGAGTAGTGGTCTGTGGGTACTGCTTCATGAAGTCAGCCAGGTTCTTGATGTCAGCATAGCTGTTTGGCTTGACGACCGACTTGTTGAAGTCGAACTTCACGTCCAGCTGGACGCGAACGGTTTCAGCAACTGGCTCTGGAGCTTCAGCCACTGGAGCTGGAGCTGGCTCTGGAGCTGGTGCAGGAGCTGGAGCCTTGCCACCGTTGCCGCCGAAGTTCACACCCAGGCCGATGGTAGGAGCGTAGTCCCACTTGCCGTTGTCCAGTTTGTAGTCAGCATCGATACCGGCACGAGCGTACAGGTTGTCGGTGATGTACCACTTGGCGCCAGCGCCGATGGTAGCGAAGGTGGAGCTGTCGCGACCGCTGTGGCCGTCAGCCTGAACGTTGCTCAGGCTCTGGTGAGCGAAGCCACCGGAAACGTACGGACGAATGGCATCGCCGACAGTACCGAAGTGGTACATGGCGGTCAGGGAGCCAGTGTCACCGTGGATTTTCTGGCTGCCAGTACCATCGTTCGAACGAGTGTAGTTGGTCTTGCCGTAGCCCAGGATGACTTCAACGTCGTCAGTCAGGAAGTAGCCCAGGGAGCCACCGGCGGTGCGGCCGTCTTCCACGTGCTTGACGCTGTCGTTGTAGTTCTTCTGGTAGAAGGCTTCACCCTCGACCGCGCCTTGGCCTTGTGCCAGAGCGCCGAACGAAGTTGCGGCAACAAGAGAACCAATGGCAATGCCTAAGGTGTTTTTCAGTTTCATCCGTTAAATCCCCATCTGGTGATTGTTAAGCAGTACCCCGTTACACGGGGACAACTCGGCGGCCAGTCTAGCAGAATTGGCCCCCACGTTAGAGATATTTGCTCCGAACTAAGTTTCGGCGATTCCTGCAAATTTCTCACGTAGCTTGTCGAGCGCACGTTTGTATCGCATTTTCGTGGCACTCAACCCCATGTGCATGATGTCCGCGATCTCTTGAAACTCAAGCTCCGCGACGAATCTAAGCACAAGTATTTCCCGGTCGATCGGGTTGACATGTATCAGCCAACGATCCAATCCACCGCGCTCCTCCGGCTTCGGCGCCTTTTCTTCGGATGCTTCCTCGAGCGGGTCGAGACTCAGTGCATCCATCAGGCGGCGCTTGCGCCGTTCTTTACGATACTGCGTGATACATTCGTTGTAGGTGATGCTGTAGAGCCAGGTCTTGAACTTGGATTTACCCTCGAAGTTCTTCAGACCGTACAACACCTTCAACATCACCTCCTGACAGACATCATCAGCATCACGATCGTTCCCTAAATATCGTGCACAGACGTTGAAGAGGGTGCGCTGATAGCGTCGCATCAGCTCTTCATAGGCGCGAGTGACGTGAAAAAGCTCCACATGCGAACGCGCCACCAGCTCCTCATCTGTGAGCGTGCGGGGGTCGTAACGCAGGGGCAACGAATGAACTTTATTCAAAACAAGTCGGGCCGACAGTCAGGTCAATATCCACCATGGCCCGACACCCGGGCCATTTTGCGGCGGCATACAGTAGCAGAATTTGCCGGCTCAGCGGCTACTTACCCGCTGTTCCAAGAGGATCCGATTCGACATGGAAACCAATTCCCCGTCGTCGGTCAGCAGCGTCGTCTTGACCGTGCCGATCTCCTCGATCTGGCCTTCAACCTCTCCAACTCGCACATGTTGCCCCACCTGGTACAACTCCCGAACGTAAATTCCCGCCAGGATTTGCCCGGCGATTTCCCGGCTTCCCAGGCCCATGGCCAATGCAACGGCCAGACCAACGGTAATCAAAACGATGACGATGACGTGGTTGAGCAGGTCGGTCTTGACCTCGAGCTGGCTAATGGCCACCGAGATACTGATGACAATGACCAGCCATTGCGCCACGCGACCCAGGCCTGCGGAGTAGTCCAACCCCACCCCTTCCGCCGCGCCGCGCACCAGGCCGTTGACCACCTGTGCCAGCAACACGCCCACCAGCAGCACCAGCGCCGCCCCGAAAACCTTGGGCAAATAGAGCGCCAGCATGTCGAGCGTAGCTGAAACGCGCTGCAAGCCAAGGGACTCTGCTGCCGAAACCAGAAAAATCAGCAACACGAACCAATAGACAATCTTGCCCACCAGCGTGGAGATCGGCACCTGGATGCCGCCGCGGCTCATCAGCTTGGTCAGGCCGGTACCCGCCATCAGGCGGTCCAGGCCCAGCTTGGCCAGCAGCTTGGACAACAGGGTGTCGAGCAGCTTGGCCACGACAAAGCCCAACAGCAGCACCACCAACGCACCAAACAGGTTGGGGATGAAATTCGCGACTTTGGTCCACAGTGCGGTCATGGCCGTCACCAGGCTCTGAGTCCAGAGATCAAGTTGCATAGTCAATCAGCCTTATCAGCAGTACGAGCAGTGTGTTTGCGTCGCGAGACTGGCGCCACATGGCCAGATCCATTGTCCACAGCGATCATGAAGGCCTGCAACCAGCGGCCCATCAGGCTGAACAGATCGCCCGCGCCTACCTGGCGATTGGCGGTCTTTAACACTCGACCCAGGCAGGCATTGTCATCCCGCTCCGGGGAGGATGAGGCCTTGAGCATGTCACGCAATGATTCTTCAAACGGATCGTGCATACGCACCTCACGAATTCATCAGTCAAAGACGAGAGCTGCCGAAGGTGGGTCACATCCTGCTCAGGTACATATGCAACCACATGTGTCCTGAACGGCAGCTAAACCCAGCGCAATCGACGGAACAGCCACCACTGGCCAAAGCCCAGCATCACCATCAGCGCGCAGGCCACCATGAAGCCGTAAGGGCTGGTGCTCAACGGAATGCCGCCCACGTTGATGCCCAGCAGGCCGGTCAGGAAGCTCATGGGCAGAAACACGCAGGTGATGATGCCAAAGCGGTACATGGTGCGGTTCATGCGCTCGTTCAGGCGCCGGTCCTCAGCCTCCAGTACCAGCCCCACGCGTTCGCGGGTCAGTTCCAGCTCTTCCAGGTAACGGGTCAGGCTGTTGTTGAGTTCATTCCAGTAATCGGCATCGTCATCGACGAACCACGGCAGCTTGTTGCGCGACAGCTGGGCGAAGATTTCCCGCTGCGGCGCCAGAAAACGTCGCAGCCCCGCGGCACGCCGACGGATCTGCAGGATACTGCCGTGCTCCGGCGTGTACCGTTCGTCGGCATCGATCTTGTCTTCTTCATCGTCGATGATTTCGCCCAGGTCGCTGACCAGGGTCTGCACCTTCTCGGTCAGGTACTGGGCCAGGTACAGGATCAGTTCGGACGCGGTGCGCGGACCACGCCCCTGCTGCAGCTGCACCATCAGCTCATCGGTTGCGCGCAGGGGCCGCAGGCGCAGGGAAATGACCCGCTGCGCCTCGGCAAAGATGCGCACCGAGACCATGTCTTCGGGCTCGGCGCCGGGGTTGAGGTTGACACCACGCAGGAACAGCAACAGCTGGTCATCCGGCAACGGCAACAGCCGTGGCCGGGTGTTTTCCTCCAGCAGCAGGTCGCAACTGAACTCGTTCAACCCGCTGTCATTGCGCAACCAGGCCTGGGTTTGCGGATGGCCGCGGTCCCAGTGCAGCCACAGGCTTTCCTGGGGTGCCAGTACCAGCTCATCCAATTGAGTGCGCGCCAGCAGGCGCGCCCCACCTTTACCATCGAGCACCAGGGCATGCACCAGCCCCCACTGCGCGTTTTCATCCTCGAACATCCAAACCCCATTGACCGATTGCAAACAACTTACTCTGGCATTTTCAATGCACTGGGCGACACGATAACCCCATTGTTGTCGGCGTAGATGAATTCTCCCGGCTTGAACGTGACGCCGGCGAAGGTGACCGCCACGTTCAGGTCGCCAATGCCGCGTTTCTCGGTGCGCAGCGGGTGGCTGGCCAGGGCCTGCACGCCCAGGTCGACCTGGGCAATGACATCGACGTCACGGATGCAACCGTAGATGACGATGCCTTCCCAGCCGCTCTTGGCTGCTTTCTCGGCCAGCATGTCACCCAGCAGCGCGCAACGCAGGGACCCGCCGCCGTCGACCACGAGCACCTTGCCCTTGCCGTTCAGCTCGACCTGAGCCTTGACCAGCGAGTTGTCCTCGAAGCACTTGATGGTGACGATCTCGCCACCAAAGGAATCGCGCCCGCCGAAGTTGCTGAACATGGGTTCCAGCACCTTGACGAGTTCGGGGTAGGCGTCGCACAAATCGGGAGTGAGGTAATGCATGGGGTAACTCCTGTCAGCTCAAGACGATCGATCGAAAAGGCGACCGCTATTAAACCAACGAGCCGGCCCGCCCTGCGTTTACACCCCGCGCACATTGCCTGCAACGCACGCGCAATCGACATAGCTTAGCCCCCACGCCGCTGACCGTGAAGTCACGCGCCCACGGGGACTGTTTGCGCGTGTTGCAGCAGGGGCAGGTGCGGGTTGTTCAGCCAGCGCCCCACCAACGGCCAGACCTCGGCCTGGGCGCCCTTGCTGACCAGCATCTCGACATGGCCGAAGTTTTCGGCAAAGCCCTGCTCGCGCCCCAGTTGCACAAACTGACGCTGCTCGCCCCCGAAGGCGTCGAACAGCTTGCGGCAGGCCCACGGCGGGTCCTGATGGTCGCCGCTGGCGCTGACAGCCAGCAACGGCACCTGCACCTCAGCCAGGCCCGCCCACCAGTCCTGCTTGCCTTCGCCGAAGCGTCCGAACAGGCCGTGCCAGCGCATGGCCTCCAAGGCTAGGCCAATGGGCTCGTCTTCCGGGCCACGCTTGAGCCGGGAGCCGGAGATATGGGCAAAACGCTTGAGCAGCAGGCGCGCGCCCCACTCCACCGGCGGCATTTTCAGCGGCCAGTAGGTGCGGCTGATCTGGCAGCCGAACAGCGCCACCGAGGCCACGTTGTCCTGTTCCAGATAACCGCCGCCCAACGCGGCCGCCAGGCTGATGCCGCCCAGCGAGTGGCCGATCCAGTGGGGTTTTTGGCCACTTTGCTCTTGCACGAACGCGCCGATCACCGGCAGGTCGTAGCGGGCATAGTCGGCCACGCGATTCTTGCGGTAGTCCAGGTTGCGCGGCGACAGGCCGTGGCCACGCATTTCCGGAATCCACACGTCGAAACCGGCGCGCACCAGCCAGGCGCCCAGGCCGATGCCCCGGGGCGACACCCAGAAGCGCCGGTTGGAAAAGCTGCCATGCAGCAGGATGACGGGCACGCCGCCAGGTTGCGCCTGATCGGCCAGGCCCAGGCGGGTCACGGCCAGTTCGACGCTGGCATCCGGGCTGTTGGCAGCCTTGATGCGGTAGACATCTTCGCTCAGGTCACCACGGCGCTCGGCGCTGAGCAAGGCGACCGGGAAGAGATTGCTGCTGCTTTGCATAAGGGTTCTTGCACAGAAAATAAACGGGGAGCTTAAACGCTGTAGCCGCTGCCGTCAGGCTGCGCGGGGCCGTTGCCTCACTGAAAATTTTCAGCGATTACGCGGGCCAGCGCAGCCTGACGGCAGCGGCTACAGGCTGGGGCGGCCAGGTGGCCACCCCTTGCAGCGATTACGCGGCGCCCTGGCCTTCGGCCAGGAAGAACCAGGTCTCCAGCACCGAGTCAGGGTTCAGGGACACGCTTTCGATGCCCTGTTCCATCAGCCATTTGGCCAGGTCCGGGTGGTCGGAGGGGCCCTGGCCGCAGATGCCGATGTACTTGCCCGCCTTGTTGCAGGCGGCAATGGCACTGGCCAGCAGCTTCTTGACTGCCGGGTTACGCTCGTCGAACAGGTGCGCGATGATGCCCGAGTCGCGGTCCAGGCCCAGGGTCAGCTGGGTCATGTCGTTGGAGCCGATGGAGAAGCCGTCGAAGAATTCCAGGAATTCATCGGCCATCAGTGCGTTGGACGGCAGTTCGCACATCATGATCACGCGCAGGCCGTTGACGCCACGGCCCAGGCCATTCTCAGCCAGCAGGTCGACCACCTGGCTCGCCTCGCCCAGGGTGCGCACGAACGGCACCATGATCTCGACGTTGGTCAGGCCCATGTCGTTGCGCACACGCTTGAGGGCGCGGCACTCGAGCTCGAAGCACTCGCGGAACGACTCGCTGATGTAACGCGAGGCACCACGGAAGCCCAGCATCGGGTTTTCTTCTTCAGGCTCGTACAGCTTGCCGCCGATCAGGTTGGCGTATTCGTTGGACTTGAAGTCCGACAGGCGCACGATGACCTTTTTCGGCCAGAACGCGGCGGCCAGGGTGCTGATGCCCTCGACCAGCTTGTCGACGTAGAAGTCCACCGGTGCGCTGTAACCGGCGATGCGCTTGTCGACGCTGTCCTTGATGTCGGCTGGCAGGCCGTCATAGTTGAGCAGCGCCTTGGGGTGCACGCCGATCATGCGGTTGATGATGAATTCCAGACGGGCGAGGCCGACGCCTGCGTTTGGCAGTTGGGCGAAGTCGAAGGCGCGATCCGGGTTGCCGACGTTCATCATGATCTTGAACGGCAGGTCCGGCATGGCGTCTACGGAGTTTTTCTTGATGTCGAAGCCCAGTTCGCCTTCAAAGATATAGCCGGTGTCGCCTTCGGCGCAGGACACGGTCACGCCCTGGCCATCGACCAGCAGCTGGGTGGCGTTGCCACAGCCCACGACGGCCGGAATACCCAGTTCACGGGCGATGATCGCCGCGTGGCAGGTACGGCCGCCACGGTTGGTGACGATGGCACTGGCGCGCTTCATCACCGGTTCCCAGTCCGGGTCGGTCATGTCAGAGACCAGCACGTCGCCTGGCTGGACCTTGTCCATCTCGGACACGTCCTTGATGATGCGCACGCGGCCGGCGCCGATGCGCTGGCCGATGGCACGGCCTTCCACCAGCACGGTGCCCTTCTCTTTCAACAGGTAACGTTCCATGACGTTGGCCTGGGAGCGGCTTTTCACGGTTTCCGGGCGGGCCTGCACGATGTACAGCTTGCCGTCGTCACCGTCCTGGGCCCACTCGATGTCCATCGGGCACTGGTAGTGTTTCTCGATGATCATGGCCTGCTTGGCCAGCTCGCTGACCTGGGCATCGGTGAGGCAGAAGCGCGCGCGCTCGGCCTTGTCGACGTCGACGGTCTGCACCGACTTGCCGGCCTTGGCCTCGGCGCCATAGATCATCTTGATGGCCTTGCTGCCCAGGTTGCGGCGCAGGATGGCCGGACGGCCCGCTTCCAGGGTGTGCTTGTGCACGTAGAATTCGTCAGGGTTGACCGCGCCCTGCACCACGGTTTCGCCCAGGCCGTAGGCGCCGGTGATGAACACCACGTCACGGAAGCCCGATTCGGTGTCCAGGGTGAACATCACGCCTGCGGTGCCGGTTTCCGAGCGCACCATGCGCTGCACGCCAGCAGACAGGGCGACCAGCTTGTGGTCGAAGCCCTGGTGCACGCGGTAGGAAATGGCGCGGTCGTTGAACAGCGAGGCGAACACTTCCTTGGCCGCACGAATGACGTTTTCCACGCCGCGGATGTTCAGGAAGGTTTCCTGCTGGCCGGCGAACGAGGCGTCGGGCAAATCTTCGGCAGTAGCGGAGGAGCGCACGGCCACGGCGATGTCCGGGTTGCCCTTGGACAGTTCGGCGAAGTGGGTGCGGATCTCGGCGTTCAGTTGCTCGGGGAACTCGGCGTCCATGATCCACTGGCGGATCTGCGCGCCGGTCTTGGCCAGGGCATTCACGTCATCCACGTCCAGGGCGTCCAGCGCCGCATGGATCTGAGCGTTGAGGCCGCTCTGTTCGAGAAAATCGCGGTAAGCCTGAGCCGTAGTGGCAAAGCCACCGGGTACCGATACGCCGGCACCGGCAAGGTTGCTGATCATCTCGCCAAGGGATGCGTTCTTGCCCCCCACATGCTCAACATCGTGTTTGCCGAGCTTATCGAGGGAAACTACGTACTCTACCAAGGTGATCTCTCCACTAACTGTGTTGGAAAAGCTCAGGACCCGTACAGCTCCCACATGGGAGGGTGCCGAGTGTTTATGGCCTGGACCCGGAAAATAAGTGAGAATGCCGGACAATCAAGGCCGACAAATCCGGCCTATCATATCCAAGAATCGTCACCAGCTTAAGGCCCAAGGCGCAAATGAAACGATCTGCTTTCTTTATCTCCGACGGCACTGGTATCACTGCCGAAACGCTGGGCCAGAGCCTTCTGGCTCAATTTGAGAACATTACGTTCAACAAGTTCACCAGGCCCTACATCGACAGCGTCGACAAAGCCCGGACGATGGTCAAGCAGATAAACGATTCAGCCGAGCGCGACGGCGTGCGTCCGATCATTTTCGATACCATCGTCAACCAGGACATCCGTGAAATCCTGGCGACATCCAATGGCTTCATGATCGACATCTTTTCCACCTTCCTGGCCCCGCTGGAGCAGGAACTGACTGCCCATTCGTCCTATTCGGTGGGCAAGTCCCATTCCATCGGGCACAACTCCAACTACATGGAGCGCATCGAGGCGGTGAATTTCGCCCTGGACAACGACGACGGCGCACGCACGCACTACTACGACAAGGCTGACCTGATTCTGGTCGGTGTTTCGCGTTGCGGCAAGACACCGACGTGCCTGTACATGGCAATGCAGTTCGGTATTCGCGCAGCCAACTACCCGCTGACCGAAGATGACATGGAAAGGCTGCAATTGCCTGCGGCGTTGAAAGCCCATCAGCACAAGCTGTTCGGCCTGACCATCGACCCCGACCGCCTGACCGCCATCCGCCACGAACGCAAGCCCAACAGCCGGTATTCCAGCTTTGCGCAATGTGAATTCGAGGTGCGCGAGGTGGAAAACCTGTTCCGCCGCGAGAATATTCCCAACATCAATTCCACGCATTTCTCGGTGGAAGAGATTTCCGCCAAGATTCTGGTGGAAAAAGGCGTGGAACGGCGGTTCAAATAATCCGCCCGACACCGGAACCGCGCCGCCTGCATCGCGACCAAGGTCGGCTCCTACGCGGTCCGTGGTAGCAGCCGACCTTGGTCGCGATACAGGCGACGCGGTTCAACGACATCAAGGGGTCACAAACAAATCCATGAACCGCTGCACCGCCAGCGCTTCAAAACGCTCCTGATCGCGGCACGCCTCCAATATCTGCAAACACCGCTGCGGCACAAAGCGCGTGGCCAGGTGCGTGCGAAACTTGTCCAGCAACAACGGCATGCCCTCCGCCCGCCGGCGCCTGTGCCCCAACGGGAACATCACCTCTACATTCTCCGTGCTGCTGCCATCCCTGTAGAACACCTGCACGGCATTGGCGATGGAGCGTTTGTCCGGCTCCAGGTATTCGCGGCTGTACACCGGGTTTTCGACGATCTGCATCTTGTCGCGCAACTGATCGATGATCGGGTGCGCGGCATGGAAGGCGTCTTCATAGTGCTCAGCCACCAGGCTGCCGAAGGCCAGCGGCACCGCCGTCATGTATTGCAGGCAATGGTCGCGGTCGGCGGCGTTGGCCAGCGGCCCCACCTTGGAAATGATCCGAATCGCCGATTCATGGGTGGTGATGACAATGCGATCGATCTCGCTGAGGCGCCCGCGCACCAGCGGGTGCAGGGCGATTGCCGCCTCGCAGGCGGTCTGGGCATGGAATTCGGCAGGGAAGCTGATCTTGAACAGCACGTTTTCCATCACGTAGGTGCCAAACGGCCGCGCCAGGCGAAACTGGCGCTGATCGTCGGGTTTGAGTGCCAAATCCTTATTGGTGTGGCTGAACAGCACGTCGTAGAAGCCCCACTGTGGCGCACCCAACACGCCGGGAATGCCCATCTCGCCGCGCAGGGCAATGTCGGCCAGGCGCACCCCGCGGCTGCTGGCATCACCCGCGGCCCAGGATTTGCGCGAACCGGCATTCGGCGCGTGGCGATAGGTGCGCAAGGCCTGGCCATCGACGAAGGCATGGGACAGCGCCGACAGCAGTTGCTCGCGATTGGCCCCCAGCAGCCAGGCACTGACCGCCGTGCTGGCGACCTTGACCAGCAGCACGTGGTCCAAACCTACGCGATTGAAGGAGTTTTCCAGCGCCAGCACGCCCTGAATCTCGTGGGCCATGATCATCGCCTCCAGCACCCGGCGCAGGGTCACCGGCGCCTCCCCCGCCGCCACCAGGCGCTGAGACAGGTGGTCGGCCACCGCCAGGATCGCCCCGACATTGTCCGACGGGTGCCCCCACTCGGCGGCCAGCCAGGTGTCGTTGAAGTCCAGCCAACGCACGATGCAACCGATGTCCCAGGCCGCCTTGACCGGGTCCAGGCGAAAGGACGTGCCCGGCACCCGTGAGCCGTGGGGCACGATTGTGCCTTCCACCAGCGGCCCCAGGTGCTTGGTGCATTCTGGAAAGCGCAGGGCCAGCAAGCCGCAGCCCAGCGTGTCCATCAGGCAATAGCGCGCGGTGGTCAACGCCTCGCCGGGCTGCACCTGGAAGGTCAGCACGTAGTCGGCGATGGCCTGTAACATCGGCTCATAATCCGGCCGGGTATTGGCGTCTGCGTTCAGGTTCATGGTATTTGGCTTCCGTGAAGGTCCGATACCCCGGTAACCCTAGTTAAAACCGGCGCCGGCGCAATGCTGGCGGCTTGCCCTGCCCCGTTTCGCCCACCGACCCTGCGCTGGCGTCATAAAACCATCATGCTAGAATGCGCCGCCCGCGCCGTGGGCGCCGATTTTCGGGAATCATGACCATCAAGCCCCTGCACAGCCTGCTCTGCCTGCTTTTCGTGCCAGGTCTGGCAACCGCCGCCCCCAAGACCGTCTACGGCCTGAACGAATACGCACGCCTGGACGATATCGACCTGGAAGTGGCGGCCAAGCTCGACACCGGCGCCAAGACCGCCTCGCTCAGCGCCCGCGACATCAAGCGTTTCAAGCGTGACGGCGAATCATGGGTGCGGTTTTACCTGGCCATCGACTCGGCCCACAGCCACCCCATCGAGCGCCCGCTGGCCCGGGTCAGCCACATCAAGCGCCGCTCCGGCGACTACGACCCCGAACAGGGCAAACATTACACCGCACGCCCGGTGATCAACCTGGACGTGTGCATGGGCAGCGAACTGCGCGCCATCGAAGTCAACCTCACCGACCGCAGCGCCTTCCAATACCCGCTGCTGATCGGCAGCGACGCGCTCAAGCACTTCGATGCGCTGGTCGACCCCAGTCTAAAATATGCGGCTGGCAAACCTGCCTGCAGCAATGACGCTCATACCGCAGAGTAATTCCAATGCGCTCGCTTACCCTCCATCTGAAGGTTCTCATCGCTGTCCTGGTTACCCTGGGCCTGGCGGTCACGGCCTATCAGATCTTCGTGCTCGGCATCCCGGTGACCGAGGACGAGACGGACGACCTGTGGAACATCGACGCCAAGGTCGAATTTGTCGCCAGCCCCAAGGACCCGGTCAAGATCCAGATGTTCGTACCGCCGCTGACGCGCGACTACGTGAGCCTCAACGAGAGTTTCATCTCCAATAACTACGGGGTTAACGTCAACCGCGTGGACGGCAACCGCAAGGTCACCTGGTCGGCGCGCCGCGCCACCGGCAACCAGACCCTGTACTACCGCCTGGTACTGACCAAGCGCTACAGCAGCGAAAAGCCCAAGATCAAGGGCCCCACGTTCCGCGACAGCATGGCCATCGACGGCCCCGAAAAGATCGCCGCCGAAGCCCTGTTGGCGCCGATCCGCCAGCACTCGGCCGATGTCGAGACCTTCGTCAGCGAAACCATCAAGCGCGTCAACAACCTGAGCGACGACAACGTCAAGCTGCTGCTGGCGGGCGACCCGTCCACGGCGCACAAGGCCAGCATCGTCGACCTGCTGCTGTCCATCGCCCACGTGCCGATGGAAAAGGTGCACACCATCCGCCTGGTGGCCGACCAACCGCAAGCCCCGGAACTGTGGCTGCGCAGCTTCAACGGCAGCCAGTGGCTGTACTTCAACCCCGACACCGGCGAACAGGGCCTGCCCAGCGACCGCCTGCTGTGGTGGACCGGCGATGAAAACCTGATCAGCGTCGAAGGGGGCAAGAAGGCCCTGGTGACCTTCACCCTGAACAACAGCGAGATGAACGCCATCCGCCTGGCCAAGCTGACCGACGCCAACACCGACGCCGATTTCCTCGAATACTCGCTGTACAGCCTGCCGCTGCAGACCCAGCAGACATTCATGATCATGGTGATGATCCCCATCGGCGTGCTGGTGATCCTGATCCTGCGCAACCTGATCGGCCTGCAGACCCTGGGCACCTTCACCCCGGTACTGATCGCCCTGGCGTTCCGCGAGACCCAGCTGGGCTTCGGCATCGCGTTGTTCACGGTGATCACGGCCCTGGGCCTGACGCTGCGCTCCTACTTGGAACACCTGAAGTTGCAGATGCTGCCGCGTCTGTCGGTGGTGCTGACGTTCGTGGTGGTGCTGATCGCGGCCATCAGCCTGTTCAGCCACAAGCTGGGGCTGGAGCGCGGTCTGTCGGTGGCGCTTTTCCCCATGGTGATCCTGACCATGACCATCGAACGCCTGTCGATCACCTGGGAAGAACGCGGCGCCAGCCATGCCATGAAAGTGGCGGTGGGCACCCTGTTCGCGGCCTCCCTGGCGCACCTGCTGATGACCGTGCCGCAACTGGTGTACTTCGTGTTCACCTTCCCGGCCATCCTGCTGATCATGGTCGGGTTCATGCTGGCCATGGGGCGCTACCGCGGCTATCGCCTGACCGAACTGCTGCGCTTCAAGGCCTTCGTCAAGGCGGATTCCTGAATGTTCGGCCTGATCAAGACCTGGAAAGCCCTGCACGCGCGGGGCATCATGGGCATCAACCGGCGCAACGCCGACTACGTGCTCAAGTACAACAAGCGCAGCCTGTACCCCATCGTCGATGACAAGATCATCACCAAGGAACGGGCCATCGCCGCCGGCATCCACGTGCCGGAAATGTACGGGGTGATTTCCACCGAAAAGGAAATCAGCCAGCTGGGCAGTATCATCGGCGGGCGCAGCGACTTCGTTATCAAGCCCGCCCAGGGCGCGGGCGGTGACGGCATCCTGGTGATCGCCGACCGCTTCGAAGACCGCTACCGCACAGTGTCGGGGCGCATCATCAGCCACGATGAAATCGAACACCAAGTGTCCAGCATCCTTACCGGGCTGTATTCCCTGGGCGGCCACCGCGACCGAGCGCTGATCGAATACCGCGTCACCCCCGACCAGATCTTCCGCAGCATCAGCTACGAAGGCGTGCCCGACATCCGCATCATCGTGCTGATGGGCTACCCGGTGATGGCCATGCTGCGCCTGCCCACGCGCCAGTCCAACGGCAAGGCCAACCTGCACCAGGGCGCCATCGGCGTAGGCGTGGACCTGGCCACCGGCGTGACCCTGCGCGGTACCTGGCTGAACAACATCATCAGCAAGCACCCCGACACGGCCAACGCCGTGGATGGGGTGCAACTGCCCAACTGGGATGGCTTCATGAAGCTGGCGGCCGGCTGCCATGAGCTGTGCGGGCTGGGGTACATCGGGGTGGACATGGTACTGGACCAGGACAAGGGGCCGCTGATTCTGGAGCTCAATGCGCGGCCAGGCTTGAATATTCAGATTGCCAACGACTGCGGGTTGAGCCATCGCACCGAGGCGGTGGAGGCGCGGCTGGCGGAGCTGGCCAGCGAAGGCCGGGTGGAGACCGTTGAAGAGCGGGTGCGCTTTACCCAGCAGCTGTTTGGCCACGTGCCTGCCTGAAATACCGCGTCGCCCTCATCGCGAGCAAGCTTTGCTCCCACAGATTAAAAGCTGAAATTGCGTTCACCCTGTGGGAGCAAAGCTTGCTCGCGATGAGGCCGGCCGCCGCTACACACAAGGTAAGGACAGGTCTACAATCGCTCTCCTCGCTTTTTGATGGTGTTTCACCGCGCGCATGTCGACCTGTACCGTACACCCCCTGCCCTACACCCCCGACCCCGCCCCCTGGTTCGCCGCGATCCGCCACGCCCCCGGGGCAGTGCTGCTCGACAGCGCCCGGCCAACCGCCGAGCGCGGGCGCTTCGATGTGCTCAGCGCCTGGCCGCGCGAAACGTTGCGCGCCAAGGTCGACGAAGGCGGTGAGGCTTATCTGCAGCGGTTGCGTGAGGCGCTGGCCAGGCTGGGCGCCGCGCAGCTGCCGGACGGGCTTGAGCTGCCCTTCGCCGGCGGCCTGATCGGCTACCTGAGCTATGACTTCGGCAGGCGCCTGGAACATTTGCCCAGCGTTGCCGTGGATGACCTGCAACTGCCCGACGCGCAACTGGGCCTGTATGACTGGGCGCTGATCAGCGACCACCAGCTGCAGACCAGCCAACTGATGTTCCACCCAACCCTGGACGCTGCGCAACGCCAACGTTTGCTGCAACTGTTCCAGCAGCCTACAGACGCCCCTGGCGCACCCTTCCACCTCGACGCGCCGATGCGCCCGGACCTGGGCCCCGCACAGTATCGCCAGGCCTTCGATCGTATCCAGGCCTACATTGCCGCCGGCGACTGCTACCAGGTCAACCAGACCCAACGCTTCCGCGCGCCGTGCCAGGGCGATCCATGGTCCGCCTACCAGGCCTTGCGCAAGGCCTGCCCCACACCCTTCTCCGGTTACCTGACGCTGGAGGGTGGTGGCGCGATCCTCAGCCTGTCGCCCGAACGTTTCGTGCAGGTCAGCGATGGCCACGTGGAAACCCGGCCAATCAAGGGTACTCGCCAGCGTGATGCCGACCCTGTGCGTGACGCCGCAGCCGGCCAGGAACTGCTGGGCAGCCTCAAGGACCGCGCGGAAAACCTGATGATCGTCGACCTGCTGCGCAACGATCTGGGCCGCACCTGCAAGATCGGCTCGGTGCGCGTGCCGGAGCTGTTTGCCCTGGAGAGCTACCCCAACGTGCACCACATGGTCAGCGCGGTGGTGGGTGAGCTGGCTGAGGGCAAAGACTGCCTGGACCTGATCGGCGGCAGCTTCCCCGGCGGCTCGATCACCGGTGCGCCGAAGATCCGCTCGATGCAGATCATCGATGAGCTGGAGCCGGCCCGTCGTGCCATCTACTGCGGTTCGCTGTTGTATGTGGATGTTCGCGGGCACATGGACAGCTCCATCGCCATTCGCAGTTTGCTGGTGAAGGATGGGCAGGTGAGCTGCTGGGGTGGCGGCGCGATTGTGGCGGATTCCGAGTGGGAATCGGAGTACGCCGAGTCGGTGTTCAAGGTTCAGGTGTTGATGGATACCCTGGCCGCCCTGTAGCCGCTGCCGAAGGCTGCGCTGGTCCTCGTATGCACTGAATATCTGCAGTGGGCACACGGGCCAGCGCAGCCTGGCGGCAGCGGCTACAGGTGCCAGACAGGCCAAGTTGGCCATTTTTTTGTTACCATCGGCAACAAATGAGCGCCCAAGCGCCGAATGAACTAGGAAGCCGCCTGATGAGCCTGAACCTCGACGTCGCCGAACTCGCCGCGACTTACGCCAACAAGTCCCCACAAGACATCCTCAAGCTTGCCTTCGAGCACTTCGGTGACGAGCTGTGGATTTCCTTCAGCGGCGCCGAGGACGTGGTCCTGGTGGACATGGCCTGGAAGCTGAACAAGAACGTCAAGGTGTTCAGCCTGGACACCGGCCGCCTGCACCCCGAGACCTACCGTTTCATCGATCAGGTGCGCGAACACTACAACATCACCATCGAGCTGGTGTCGCCCGACCACACCAAGCTTGAGCCGTTCGTGAAGGAAAAGGGCCTGTTCAGTTTCTACAAGGACGGCCACGGCGAGTGCTGCGGCGTGCGCAAGATCGAGCCGCTGCGCCGCAAGCTGTCCACCGTCAAGGCCTGGGCCACCGGCCAGCGCCGCGACCAGAGCCCCGGCACCCGCAGCCAGGTGGCGGTGATGGAGATCGACGGCGCGTTCTCCACCCCCGAGCGTGCGCTGTACAAGTTCAACCCGTTGTCGCAGATGAGCAGTGAGGAAGTGTGGGGCTACATCCGCATGCTAGAGCTGCCGTACAACAGCCTGCACGAGCGCGGCTTCATCAGCATCGGCTGCGAGCCGTGCACCCGCCCAGTGCTGCCCAACCAGCACGAGCGCGAAGGCCGCTGGTGGTGGGAAGAAGCCACGCAGAAGGAATGCGGGCTGCATGCAGGCAATCTGATCCAGAAAGCCTGAAGCAAAAAAACCGGCCAGATTGGCCGGTTTTTTTATGGCGGGTCGCTTGTAGCCGCTGCCGCCAGGCTGCGCTGGCCCGTGTGAACCCTGAATATCTCCAGCGGGGCTCAGGACCAGCGCAGCCTGGCGGCAGCGGCTACAGCGGTGGGCGGGGGATCAGTGCACCGGCAGCTCGACGCCGTCGAACAGCTCTTCCAGCTCCTGCTTGTTATGGCACTGGATGGCCTTGGCCATCACGTCGCGGGTCAGGTGCGGGGCGAACTTCTCGATGAAGTCGCACATGAAGCCACGCAGGAAGGTGCCACGGCGGAAACCGATCTTGGTGATGCTCGCCTCGAACAGGTGGTCAGCGTCCAGCATCACCAGGTCGCTGTCCAGCTTGGCGTCCACGGCCATCTTGGCCACGATGCCCACGCCCAGGCCCAGGCGCACGTAGGTCTTGATGACGTCGGCGTCGGCGGCGGTGAACACTACTTTCGGGGTCAGACCGCGGTGGCTGAAGGCTTCGTCCAGCTTGGAACGGCCGGTGAAACCGAACACGTAGGTCACGATCGGGTATTCGGCCAGCACTTCCAGGGTCAGCTTCGGCACCTTGGTCAGCGGGTGGCCCTGTGGCACTACCACGCAGCGGTTCCAGCGGTAGCACGGCATCATGATCAGGTCGCCGAACAGCTCCAGCGCCTCTGTGGCGATGGCGAAGTCGACGGTGCCGTCGGCGGCCATCTCGGCGATCTGCATCGGCGAGCCCTGGTGCATGTGCAGCGCCACGTCCGGGTATTGCTTGATGAAGTTGCTGATCACCGGCGGCAGCGCATAGCGTGCCTGGGTGTGGGTGGTGGCGATCGACAGGGTGCCTTTCTTCTCGTTGGAGAATTCCTGGGCGATCTGCTTGATGCTTTCCACCTTGCGCAGGATCTCGCCGGCGGTGGTGATGATGCGCTCACCGGCCGGGGTCACGCGGGTCAGGTGCTTGCCACTGCGGGCAAAAACCTCGACGCCCAGCTCGTCTTCCAGCAGGCGGATCTGCTTGCTGATGCCGGGTTGCGAGGTGTAAAGGCTTTGCGCTGTCGCGGAGACGTTGAGGTCGTGGTGCGCTACTTCCCAGATGTAGCGCAGTTGTTGAAGCTTCATATGTATCCCTCAAAGCAGGTAGACGCCAACAGCGACGAGTTATAACTATATTAATGGTCTGGGTAATAAATCTAGAACTTTTTATCAGAATTTACACGCAGGGCTCGCTTCAGGCCTTGCGCCGACCCAGCTGCTGGGACAACGGCACCATGTAAACCGGTACCGGCGAGAGCTGCAACACCCGCGCTGCCGTACGCCCCAGGGGTATGTCGGCCCCGGCGCCGTGGCTGTGGCTACCGACAATCAGCAGGTCGACCGCCAGGCGCTGAGCCTGGTCGAGGATGACCTGCGCGGGGTCGCCCTGGCGTACGCGCACGGCGGTAATCAGCGCCAGATCCTGCTGCCCCTCGCCCAACTCTTCACGGAAGCCGTCCAGCACCTTGTGCTCGATGCCCGCCATCATGGTGCTCAAGCCTTCGCTGTGCAGCTCATTGAGCGTCGGTTCGTCCAGGTAGCTCTGCAACACCGATTCGGCAAACAGCCCCATCGGCTCCACAGCATGGATCACGTACAGGTCGGCCTTGAAGGTGCGCGCCAGCGCCAGCGCATGTTGCATCACATAGGGGGCATACAGGCCCAGATCAGTGGCATACAGCATCGAACGGATCATGTGATCTCCTCGACTGCCAAAACGGCAGAGCTTGCTCAAGCTTAGCAGCGCCCCTTGCAGTCCGACGGCCCGCTCATAACCTTAGCGTTGGTCTTCAGATCAACTGCTCAGGGCAATTCGTCGGGGGCACGCGCCAAAGCCTTGCGCACCTCATGATCGATTTCACCGCCCAGCAGGCGTGCGCTGATCGCCCCATGAAATTGCCCCTCATGCACAACAAACATTGCCGGCAGGTGAAAGACCTCGTACCGTTGCACCGCCCCGCCATTGTCGCCGGCATCGATCCAGCACAGGCGGTCCAGGGCCAGCCCCATGCCCGGCAGCTCGCGACGGGCCACCCGGCAACTGGCACAGCCGGCACCGGTAAAAATCAGCAACGAGGTGCCCGGCGCATCCAGTAGTTGATGATCTATAGTCAAATCAGTCAGTTCCAGTTGCGGCATCTCCCCTTGGGGGCGTTCGTCAATCAATCGACACTCGGAGCCAGTGTTCATGGGTCGTTTTCTTCCTCATCCTTTCGATGTTGCCGTTGAGTTGAACCTGTGTCACCGCCCCGCCCTGTCCACCCGCCGGTTGCATGTCGTCAGCCTGGGCGGCGTGGCGTGCCAGCATCACCGCGCCTATCGCCGCGGCACCGCCGTGGACCTGAGCATGCCCACCCTGGGCAACGGCGTGCGCTACCAAGGCTACGTGGCCTGGTGCCGCAAAACCCCACAAGGCTACCTGGTGGGCGTGGCCTTCACCGACGAACAGACGCTGTTTGGCGCGCGCATGGGCGAGCAGGTGTGCCAGATTCAGCAATACTGCGAAATACAATCGCCGTTTTCCGACAGCGTGGAAAGCATTGATGCGCTGGCCCGCCAGTGGGTGGAGCGCCACGCCGCCGAGTTTTCCCAGGCCAGCCTGAGCGACGCGCCCTTGTAAGCGCTTCAACGCATTTCTACAGCGCCCCATTGTCGCACCCCCCAGGTTCGCGCTAAGGTTCGGCTCCCCGCTGCGCCTAAAATAAGCTGTGCTCCGCCGCGCGGGGATCGCTGGCGGCCGGCACCCGTGACCTGACGAGTAACACGATGGCTGATTTACCGATCGACGACCTCAATGTCGCCTCCAACGACACCCTGATCACCCCTGACCAGCTCAAGCGTGACATCCCGCTGAGCCCGGCCGCCCTCAAGACCGTGACCCAGGGCCGCCAAGTGGTGCGCGACATCCTGGACGGCAAGGATCACCGCCTGTTCGTGGTCATCGGCCCCTGCTCGATCCACGACATCAAGGCTGCCCACGAATACGCCCAGCGTCTCAAGGCCCTGGCCGCCGAGGTCAGCGACACGCTGTACCTGGTGATGCGCGTGTACTTTGAAAAGCCACGCACCACCGTGGGCTGGAAAGGCCTGATCAACGACCCGTACCTGGACGACTCGTTCAAAATCCAGGACGGCCTGCACATTGGCCGCCAGTTGCTGCTGGACCTGGCCGAAATGGGCCTGCCCACCGCCACCGAAGCCCTGGACCCGATCTCGCCGCAGTACCTGCAGGACCTGATCAGCTGGTCGGCCATCGGCGCGCGCACCACCGAATCGCAAACCCACCGCGAGATGGCCTCGGGCCTGTCCTCGGCCGTGGGCTTCAAGAACGGCACCGACGGCGGCCTGACCGTGGCCATCAACGCCCTGCAGTCGGTGTCCAGCCCGCACCGCTTCCTGGGCATCAACCAGGAAGGTGGCGTGTCGATCGTCACCACCAAGGGCAACGCCTACGGTCATGTGGTATTGCGCGGCGGCAACGGCAAGCCCAACTATGACTCGGTCAGCGTGGCCGTGTGCGAACAGGCGCTGAACAAGGCCGGCATTCGCCCCAATATCATGGTCGACTGCAGCCACGCCAACTCCAACAAGGACCCGGCCCTGCAACCGCTGGTGATGGAGAACGTGGCCAACCAGATCGTCGAGGGCAACAACTCGATCATCGGCCTGATGGTGGAAAGCCACCTGAACTGGGGTGCCCAGGCCATTCCCAAAGACTTGGCCGAGCTGCAATACGGCGTGTCCATCACCGATGCCTGCATCGACTGGGAAAGCACCGAGAAAACCCTGCGCGGCATGCACGCCAAGCTCAAGGACGTGCTGCCCAAGCGCGCTCGCGGCTAAGGGCTGCACACATGAAAACGCCGGGGCATGCCCCGGCGTTTTAGTATCTGGCTGACCACCGACCCGTGTCAGGTCTTGGCAGCGTGGCGCTGATGGCGCTCCATGTAGCGCTCAACGTACGAGCACGACGGGATCACGGTGTAGCCCATGCGCTCGGCATAGGCCAGTGCCTGCTCGGTAAGCGCCGCGGCAATACCGCGGCCGCGCAACGCATTGGGCACGAAAGTACGGTAGATATCCAGGGTCTGTTTACCCAGGTCCATGTAGGTCAGGTAAGCACGATGACCGTCCACATTGGTCTCGAACTGATGACCTGCCTGGTCATGGTGGATGGACAACGCCTCGCTCATCACAACTCCTCGCGGGTCTTGGAATATGACCCTTACCTTACCGATGTTTTTCCGGCGAAGGAACCTCTACGCCACCCCGTGCCTGTTTCGACACAGAGACGAGCCTTGTCGTTCTCTTTTCAAATGAGCACGTGCACCAATAGTAGGCGCCGTTGCCACCGACACTCAAGATCCCCTTTGCGCCCCGTGCTGAAATAGCCTGACCGAACATCTGAAGGTGACATTGCCGAATGTTAAAGCTTTGACGAGCGCCGACACTTCAAGTCACTACTAGTTCAGTAAAAAACACTTTAGCAGGGTTTGCAGAACTGGCAGGGATGCTATTGCACTGCTTTATTAATCACCTGATGCGACATGACACAGATCACAGAATCTACCCCTGAGTCCCCCTTCCAGACGCCGGCGGTGGGGCCAAAGTAATGGCATTGTCTGGGAGTAAGAAGAATTTTTTTTGCTTCTTGCGTTAGGTCATTTTACTTACTACAAGTAATGGGTACTATGTATGCCGGCTATTTTCTCACTCACGAGAGATGGCTTTAAATAGAAAGTCCTTGAAGGGGATCACGATGAACAACGTTCTGAAATTCTCTGCTCTGGCTCTGGCCGCCGTTCTGGCCACAGGTTGCAGCAGCGCCTCCAAAGAAACCGAAGCTCGCCTGACCGCTACCGAAGATGCTTCGGCTCGCGCTCAAGCTCGTGCTGACGAAGCTTATCGCAAAGCTGACGAAGCTCTGGCTGCTGCCCAGAAAGCTCAACAGACTGCTGACGAAGCCAACGAGCGCGCTCTGCGCATGCTGGACAAGGCAAGCCGCAAGTAATAGTCCTTCGGGATTATTGCAAAGCCAGCCCACCTTTGGTGGGCTGGCTTTTTTTATGCCCGCGCCCCGCACCCCGAATTTGATCTTGCCGTTGCCGTTGCCGTTGCTTTGGCTTTTGATCTTGCTTTTGATCTTGATCTTGATCTTGATCTTGGCCCCGTTAAGCTCAGGCCCGACTGGAGGCGTTGCCCACGCGGCTGCCCGCAGGGCCCTTCGGCGCAGCCGAAGGAAACGGCAGCCCGCCCGCTTCTATAGCGGGTGCCGTTTAGCCGCGTGGGCGACGCCGGAGGGAGGGGACCCGAAGCGCAGCGTAGGGGCCGAGCTGGGGCGAGCCCTTTTTGGTTACTTTTTGGGGCGACTGCCAAAAAGTGACTCGCCGTAAGGGCGAAACGGTCGGTGGTCGCACCCGCAGCAATGGATATGCCCCCGAACGAAAAAGCGCGCTTCGAGGACGGTAAGCATATCCATTATCTAGGGTGATGCTGAATCACCTTTCCGCCCTTACGGCGGGTCACTTTTTGACAAACGCCTCAAAAAGTAACCAAAAAAGGCTTGCCCCGAGCCCGGTCCCTACGCTGCGCTCCGGGTCCCCTCCCTCCGACGTCGATCAAGCGGACGACGGCCCGGAATAGAAGCGCCTCCGGTTCCGTCTCCTTCAGCTACGCTGAAGGCCGCTTGATCGACGTCTCCGGTCGGCCCTGGGCTCTAACGGGGCATACAATCAAGATCAAAGGCCTCACGGAAGCAAAAGCGGTCCGCGGTGTAAGTGAGGACTTAGCCCCTCCCTGTTCCGCAGGCAAAAAAAGGGGAAACCCAATCAGCGGCTCCCCCCTTTTTTCAATCACCCTTCGGCAATCAATCCATCTTCTCCACCGGCACCTGCGGCGCAGGCGTCACCGGCAGATTGGAGATCACCGCATCGCTGGAAGACCCCGCCACCCCCGGCGCAGCAATTTCCACCGGCAAGCCGTCTTCGGTCGCGACCACATCACGCACCGTATCCCAGTTCATCTGCATGTGCGTGCCGGTCAAATCCGGACGGTTGAGCATGGCATTGATCACCGAAGTACGCTTGTCCACCGCCGAAGGATCACCCTTGGCATCCAGCGGGGTGTGCGCCTCGATGTAGATCTTGCCGCCACTGACACCAAACTTGTACGGCTCATTGATGATGCGCACCGGCGTACCCACCGGCACCATCTTGGAAAGCTCCAGCACGTTGAAGTTGTACATGCGGAAGCAACCATGGCTGGTGCGCATGCCAATGCCGAATTTCTTGTTGGAGCCGTGAATCAGGTAACCCGGAATACCCAGGGTGAACTTGAACGGGCCCAGCGGGTTGTCGGGGCCGGCTGGCACCACGTTGGGCAACGGGTCGCCGTCAGCGGCGTGCTCGGCCTTGATCGAGGCCGGCGGGGTCCAGGTAGGGTTGGGGATCTTGCCGGTGATCTTGGTTTGCGAGATCGGCGAACCCCAGCCCTCGCGGCCAATGCCGATCGGATAGGTGTAGACGACGTTCTGCCCCTTGGGGAAGTAGTACATGCGGTATTCGGGCAGGTTGATGACGATGCCTTCACGCGGGCCGGGCGGCAGGATGAAGCGCGTTGGCAGCACGATCTCGGTACCTGCGCCCGGCAGCCAGGCGTCAACGCCGGGGTTGGCGGCGATCATTTCCAGGTAGCCCAGGTCGTTGGCCTCACCCAGGTCGGCAAAGGTGTCTTCGTACTTGGCCTTGATCACCTGGACCTGGCCGACGATGTCTTCACCAGGTGGCGGGAGGGGGTATTCCAGTGCCGAAGCGGGACCAGCGGCGATCGCGGCGGTCAGGGCCAGGCAACGGGTGACGACGCTGAAGCGAGGCAACATCCGAGGATCCTTTGCAAATCGAGAGGGACAATCGGTCGATTGTACACTGGCATCCCGCCGTTCGGGGAGGTGCGCGGGCCGCGGTCTGATGAACGAAAAGTCAGCGGGGGCAGGTGTTAATTGGCCAGCTCGGGCCACACGGGGCGGGTGCCTTTTTTCTGCGCGTGCAGGATGGCCTTGCACAAGGGGCACAGGCGCTTGTCGCGAAAAATCGACGGCGCCAGGCTCGACCAGCGCGGTTGCGCCGGCAGCAGCGTGCCGCACAAGGTGCGATCGGCCGAACCGCCCAGCTCCAATTGGCGGGCGATCAGGTGCACACGAATTTCCTGGCACGCGAACAGATCGAGCTGCTCATCGGGCTCGATAAGTTGGTAGGCGAACAGGGACCAGGCAGGACGTGGCATTGGGGGCTCCAGAGCGGGGGGCGCCACATTAGCCGAAAGGCGGTCAGTAGAAAAGCGTCAAAGCAGCGGTTTTAGCTGCGGCCAGACATTTTCCAGCAACTTGCCCTGGGCATTTACCGCCGGGTGGATGCCATCGGCCTGCATCAACTCGGGCACACCCCCTACCCCTTCGAGGAAAAACGGCACCAGCGCCACCTTCTTCTGCGTCGCGACGTTGCCATACACCTGGGCGAAGGCATTGGTATAGCGCGCACCGTAGTTGGGCGGCAGTTTCATGCCCAGCAACAGCACCTTGGCACCGGCCGCCTGGGCCGCATCGATCATCCCTGCAAGGTTTTGTTGCAATTGCGCGGGCGGGTGGCCCTGCAGGCCATCGTTGCCGCCCAACTCGACAATCACCACGCTCGGCTTGTTGGCTGCAAGCAGCGCCGGCAGCCGCGCCTGGCCGTTTGCCGTGGTGTCGCCAGAGATCGAGGCATTGACCACCGAATCCTTGAAACCCTCGTGCTCAAGCCGTTGTCGCAACAAAGACACCCACCCCTTGCTGGTATCCAGGCCCAAACCGGCGCTGATACTATCGCCCACGACCAGCACGGTACCCGCCGCTGCGTTCTGCGCCAGCATCATCAGCGCCAGGCCAGCACTCAACCACCACACTCGCATCGGATTCTCCATGGGCCACAGCATCCTCAAAGCTCAGAACCTTAGCAAAGTGGTTCCCAGCGCGGAAGGTGAACTGACCATCCTGCATGAATTATCGCTGGACCTGCACAAGGGCGACAGCCTGGCCATCGTTGGCGCCTCGGGCTCGGGCAAGTCCACGCTGCTGGGCCTGCTGGCCGGCCTGGACCTGCCCAGCGTCGGCGCCGTCACCCTGGCCGGCCGCGACCTCAGCCAGCTGGACGAAGACCAGCGCGCCCGGGTACGCGCCGAGCACGTGGGCTTTGTGTTCCAGTCGTTCCAGTTGCTGGACAGCCTCAACGCCCTGGAAAACGTGATGCTGCCGCTGGAGCTGGACGGCCGCGCCGATGCCCGTGACACGGCGCGCAGCCTGCTGGAACGCGTAGGCCTGGGTAAACGCCTGACCCACTCGCCACGGCAACTGTCGGGCGGCGAGCAGCAGCGCGTGGCCATTGCCCGCGCCTTCGCCGCCGAACCCGACGTGCTGTTCGCCGACGAACCTACCGGCAACCTCGACAGCCACACCGGCGAGCGCATCAGCGACCTGCTGTTCGAGCTGAACAAGGAACGTGGCACCACCCTGGTGCTGGTCACCCACGATGAGCGCCTGGCACACCGCTGCCGGCGCCTTATCCGACTCGACGCGGGCCGCCTGGTCGGCCCTCTGGAGCCCTGATGGCCGGTTTGCCACTGACGCGCCTGTGCACCCTCGCCGTGCGCCAACTGCTGCGCGACGCCCGCGCCGGTGAATTGCGCGTGCTGTTTTTCGCCCTGCTGGTGGCGGTGGCCGCCAGCACCGCCATCGGCTACTTCGGCGCGCGCCTGAACGCGGCGATGATGCTGCGCGCCACTGAGTTCCTCGGCGCGGACCTGGTACTGCAAGGCACCACGCCCGCCCGCACCGAGCAAGTGCGCCTGGGCCGCGAACAAGGCCTGGACCATGCCCGGGTGGTGGAATTCGCCAGCGTGGTAGCCACTGACAATGGCATTCAGTTGTCGAGCATCAAGGCGGTGGATGACACCTACCCCTTGCGCGGCCAACTCAAAAGTTCAGCCCAGCCCTACGGAGAGGAAACGGCCGGTGGCCGTCCCGAGGCGGGTGAAGCCTGGGTGGAGTCGCGCCTGCTGGCGTCCCTGAACCTGAAGATCGGCGACAGCATCGACGTGGGCAACAAGACCCTGCGCCTGACCCGGGTGCTGACTTACGAACCCGACCGCGCCGGCAACTTCTACAGCCTCACCCCGCGGGTGATGATCAACGAGGCGGACCTGGCCGCCACCGGGGTGATTCAGCCCGGCAGCCGGGTGACTTTCCGCGAGCTGTGGAGCGGCAAGCCGACCGCGCTGGCTGCCTACGCGCAAACGGTGCAGGCGGGACTTGCGCCCAATCAGAAGCTGCAGGATGCCCGTGACGGCAACCGCCAGATCGGGGGGGCGCTGGGCAAGGCCGAGCGTTACCTGAACATGGCCAGCCTGGTCGCCGTGCTGCTGTCGGGCGTGGCCGTGGCCCTGTCCGCCAGCCGCTTCGCCAATCGCCGCTTCGACGCCAGCGCACTGTTGCGCTGCCTGGGCCTGTCACGGCGCGAAGTGCTGCTGTCGTTCTGCATCCAGCTGACCGTGCTGGGCCTGCTGGCGTGCGTCAGCGGCGCCCTGCTGGGGTGGCTGGCGCAACTGGGCCTGTTCAAGCTGCTCGAAGGCCTGCTGCCCAGCCAGGTACCGGGCGGCGGCGCCTTGCCGGCGCTGGCGGGCGTCGGTACCGGGCTGGTGGCCCTGGCCGGCTTCGCCCTGCCGCCGCTGGCGGCACTGGGCCGTGTGCCGCCCCTGCGCGTATTGCGCCGCGACCTGCTGCCGATCCCGCCCAGCACCTGGCTGGTGTATGGCCTGGCGATCCTGGCACTGGGGCTGATCATGTGGCGCCTGAGCCTGGACCTGCTGCTGACCTTTGCCCTACTGGCTGGCGGGTTGCTGGCCGCGCTGGTGCTGGGCGGCGTGTTGCTGCTGGGCCTCAACAGCCTGCGTCGCCTGCTGGCTGGCGCTTCGCTGCCCTGGCGCCTGGGCTTGGGCCAATTGCTGCGCCACCCGCTGGCCGCTGCCGGGCAATCGCTGGCGTTCGGCCTGATCCTGCTGTCGATGGCGCTGATAGCCCTACTGCGTGGCGAGCTGCTGGACACCTGGCAAAACCAGTTGCCCAAGAACGCACCCAACTTCTTCGCCCTCAACATCCTGCCCAGCGACAAGGACAACTTCGCCCAGCGCCTGAGCAGCTACTCGGCCCAATCAGCGCCGCTGTACCCGGTGATCCCCGGCCGCCTGACTGCAGTCAACGGCGCTCCGGTACGCGAGTTGGTCACCCGTGACTCGCGCGGCGAACAGGCCACCGAGCGCGACCTCAGCCTGACCTGGTCGGCCACCCTGCCCGCCGGCAACACCCTGACTGTGGGGCAATGGTGGAGCGCCACGCCCGACGCCGGCCTGCCCGGTGTTTCGGTGGAGGCCAAGCTGGCCGAGAGCCTGGCCTTGAAGCTGGGCGACACCCTGACCTTCAACATCGGCGGCAGCGAGCGCCAGGCAAAAGTCACCAGCCTGCGACAGGTCAGCTGGGACAGCTTCCAGCCCAACTTCTACATGATCTTCCAGCCGGGCACCCTTACGGACCTGCCCACTACCTACCTGACCAGTTTCTACCTGGCACCCGGGCATGACCAGCAGGTGGTGGAACTGGCGCGCGCCTTCCCGGCGGTGACGTTGTTGCAAGTGGAAGCCTTGCTGGAGCAACTGCGCAGCATCCTTGCCCAGGTCACCCTGGCCGTGGAGTATGTGTTGCTGTTCGTGCTGGCGGCGGGCATGACCGTACTGTTCTCCGGGCTGCAGGCCACCCTGGACGAACGCATCCGCCAGGGCGCCTTGCTGCGTGCACTGGGGGCCGAGCGGCGGTTGCTGGTGAAGGCACGGCGCATCGAGTTCGGGTTGCTGGGGGCGGCCAGCGGGGTATTGGCGGCCTTGGGCACGGAACTGATCAGCCTGGCGTTGTACCGGCTGGCGTTCGGGCTGCAGTGGCATCCTCATCCCTGGTTGCTGGTGCTGCCGTTGGTGGGGGCCCTGCTGATTGGCGGCGCAGGCGTGTTCGGCACCCGCCGGGCACTCAATGCAAGCCCGCTGGCGGTGCTGCGCGAGGCCTGAGAAATCGCGGTGCCTGCATCGCGGCCAAGGCCGGCTCCTACCACGGACGGTGTAGGAGCCGACTTTAGTCGCGATGCAGTCGCCCCGATCTACGCGTCACAGGCACCGCGATAACCCTGCAAGCCATCGCACTGATAGACTGCGCGCTGGTCAAGCACGGAGCCTTTCATGAGTCGTTATCGCCCACCCCGCAGCCATGGCACTGCCCTTATCACCCCGGAAGGCGAAGCGCGCATGCGCGCTGAACTGCATGAGCTGTGGCACGTGCGCCGGCCGCAGGTGACCCAGTCGGTCAGCGAGGCGGCCGCGCAAGGCGATCGCTCGGAAAACGCTGAGTACACCTACGGCAAGAAAATGCTGCGCGAAATCGATAGCCGCGTGCGCTTCCTGACCAAACGCCTGGAGAACCTCAAGGTGGTCAGCGAGCATCCCAGCGACCCCAACAAGGTGTACTTCGGTGCCTGGGTAACCATCGAGGACGAAGACGGCAACACGTCGCGCTACCGCATCGTCGGCCCCGACGAGCTGGACCTGAAGCTGAACCTGATCAGCATCGACTCGCCCCTGGCCCGCGCCCTGCTGGGCAAGGCGCTGGACGCGGAAGTCCCCGTACACACCCCTACGGGCGAGCAGCGAGTGTACGTGGTGGAGATCGAGTATCCCTGATCAGCGCAGCGTCACCAGCCCCTGACGCGCCACGCGGGTCAGGTGGCCAATCACACTGGCGGCATGCTCCGCTGCGGGCGACTGCACCACGGCCAGGTCAAAGCGATCATTGGCCAGGTGAGCCAGCGATTCCGCAGGGTCAATGAATTGGATCAGGAACGCGCTGGCCTTGCCGGCGCGACGCGGCCAGCCATCCAGGTAGCGCAACAGGGTTGGCTGATGCTGGCCAACCAGCAGGATACGGGGGCTGCGCGGCGCGGCACTGGCGGGCAGTGGCGTCAGGCAAACGATAGGACGGGGGCAACTCATGATGGTGTGTTCCAAGCCTCGCAAGTCCCGCTGGGCTGCGGTGGGAGGCGACACCGAACCAGCGTTTTAGCGGTATTTCGAACCCCCTGGAAAGGTGGTTCTGCGCCCCGCAAGTAGCTGTCTTAAATCGGCGCTTGAATGCCATCCTAGTGAAGCGATGGCATTTGTGTCAATCCGTCCATGGTGAAATTGCCATCACCGTCCTGGCGGGTTCTCACCCAGCGGCACCACGGCCACGGTCAGCCGCGAAATGCAGTTGAGCTTGCCCTGGTCATCCGTGAGGCGGATATCCCACACATGGGTGGTACGGCCGATGTGCACCGCCTTGGCCACCCCGGTCACCCGGCCGCTGCGCACGCCACGGACGTGGTTGGCGTTGACCTCGATGCCCACGCAGTAATGCGTGCTGGAGTCGATGCACAGGTAACTGGCCATGGAGCCGATGGTTTCGGCCAGCACCACCGAGGCGCCGCCGTGCAACAGGCCATAGGGCTGGTGGGTGCGATGATCCACCGCCATGCTGGCCGTCAGGGAATCGTCATCGACGGCTTCGAAGCGGATGTCGAGCACCTCGCCGATGGTATTTTTCTGCGCCTTGTTGAACTGCTCGAGGTTGGGTTGAATGCGCCACAGGCTCATGGGATAGGTCCTTTTTTCCAGAAATTCAGCGCCCACAGGCTGCTCAAACGCAGTGGGGCGGCCACAATCGACCGCCCCACTATCTTTTAGCCTCTACGCCGGTTGCAAGCGCGGCAGCCTGTTCAGGCTGGCATTTGGCCGTTCCAGCACCCTGGGTCAGGGATGATGCACCGCCTGCACGTTCATCAGGCCGGCCAGCGGCCAATCGCCTTCCAGCACCGCCAGGCTTGCGGTGTTCATGCCGCGCGGACTTTTCAGATGGCCGCTTTCCAGCAGGCCCACCAATGCGCCCACCAGCGGCTGGTGACTGACCAGCAACACGTTGTCCAGGCCAAGCTTGTCCAGGTGGCCGATAACGTCCTGCGGGTCGCTTTCAGGCGTCAGCCACGGCACGGTGACGATGGGCTGCGCCAGCCCCAACGCCTCGTGGACGATGCCGGCGGTCTGCTGGGCACGCACGTAGGGGCTCGCATACAGCGCAGCCACAGGCTGACCCAACAGGTGCGCAGCGCTGCGCAGTACTTCTTCGCGCCCGTGATCAGTCAGCTCGCGCAGGCTGTCGCGGGCCGCGTGGCCCTGGGCCTCGCCGTGGCGCAGAATCCATAGCTTCACAGCTTCGGTTCCTCGTCACGGGCCGGGTGCGGTGCTGGCGGCACGCTGTGCGGCGCCTCGCCCTCGGCAGCACGGGCGGCAGGCCAGTCGGCGAACGGCCAGGGCTTCTGCTCGGTGTGGAAGCTGCCGAAGCGGCCGATCTGCGCCATGAACTGGCTCAGGCTGTCACCGAAGTTCATCAGTGCCAGGTTGGGCGCGCCGTAGATCAGGCGATAGATCAGCTGGATCAACACCACGGCGCCCAGCAGCAGTTGCGCCACCTGCCACACCAGCACGTACAGCACCATCCACAGCACCCGCAGCAGGATCGATTCCTGGCTGGGCTTGAGGGGCGAATCACTCATGTCCTTTGCTCCTGCACAATCAGTTGAAACCACTGGTGGAAATGAAGTCGACGTCGGTCTTGGGCTCGGCGCGCATCAGCCGTTCGATGACCTGGGCCAGGGTACGCCCCTCGAACAGGATGGCGTGCAGCCCATCCACCAGCGGCATGTACACCTTGAGCTCCTGGGCCTTGGCCTTGAGCACCTTGAGCGTGTTGACACCCTCGGCCACCTCGCCCAGCCGGGTGACCGCATCTTCCAGGCTCAGGCCTTGGCCCAGGGCGAAACCCACCTGGTAGTTGCGGCTCTTGGGCGAGGAGCAGGTGACGATCAGGTCGCCTACCCCGGCCAGGCCCAGGAAGGTCATGGGGTTGGCACCCTGGCTGACGGCGAAGCGGGTCATCTCGGCCAGCGCACGAGTGATCAGCATGCTCTTGGTGTTCTCGCCCATGCCCAGTGCCACGGCCATGCCGGCGATGATTGCGTAGACGTTCTTCAGCGCCCCGCCCAGCTCCACGCCGAAACGGTCGGCGCTGGCGTAGACGCGGAACGTGGGGCCGTGCAATGCGGCCTGCACCTGCTCGCACAGGGCCTCGTCCTCGCTGGCCACCACGGTGGCGGTCAGGGCGTGCTCGGCCACCTCGCGAGCCAGGTTGGGCCCCGACAGCACGCCGATGCGCGCATCGGGGGCGATGTCGCTGAGGATCTCGCTCATCAGCTTGAACGTCTGGGCCTCAATGCCCTTGGTCAGGCTGACCAGCATGCGCCCGGCCAGCAACCCGGCATGGGGCGCCAGCACGCTGCGCAGCGCACTGGACGGCAAGGCCACGAAAATCAGCTGGCTGCCACTGAGGGTGGCGAGCAAGTCGGTGACCGGCTCGACGTTGCCATGAATCTTGATGCCTTTGAGGTAGCGCGGATTTTCGCGCTGGGTGCGGATTGCCTCGGCCTGCTCGGGGTCACGCATCCATTGGCGCACCGCATGGCCATTCTCGGCCAGCAGGTTGGCCACGGCGGTCCCGAAGCTTCCGCCCCCCAGCACTGCAACAGGCTGCTGTTCAGTCATATCCAATCCATCAAAACCAGAGAAAGTGGCAACGCCTGCATTATACGGAGCACACGCGCCGGGGCCAGTCCCGCGCACCAAAGCCTTGTGCCAAGACATGTGGATGGCGCATCCACGACTGGAAATGTAGCCGCAGCCGGTTAAAATGCCCGGCTATTTCAAGCCCCAAGGCCGCACCGTGCGAGATTGCACCCGATGAAATGGCGCCCGAGCTGGGACATCCATAGCCGCACCCAGGTCATTTGCCTGGGCCCTGCCCTGTTGCTGACGTTGCTGCTGACCGGCTTCTTCACCTTCGTGCGCATCCATGACCTGCGCGAGGAAATGACCCACACCGGTCAACTGATCGCCAACCAGCTGGCCCCGGCCGCCGAGTTCGGGGTGATCAGCCACAACACCACGGTGCTCGACAGCCTGCTGCGCGCCACCCTGGAAATTCCCCATGTGCGCTTCCTGGAAGTGCAGGACAGCAACGACCACGTGTTGCTGTACGTCGAGAAGCCCGGTGCACAGCTGGACCGCACCGTCAGGGTGCAGGTGTTCCAGGCCAGCATTCGCCTGCAACGTGCCGCCCTGGCGGCCGACCTGGACAATGGCGATTTCCTGCGCGTGGGCCAGCCCGACTGCGTGGGTCGGGTGATCGTGGGCATGTCCAACGACGCCTTCAACCAGCGCCAGCAGGAGATACTGCTCAAGGCCGCGGTGCTGGCGCTGTTTGCGTTGCTGTTCAGTTTTCTGCTGGCGCGCCGCCTGGCCCTGAGCCTGGCGCGCCCCATCAGTGAAATGGGGCTGGCGGTCAAGGCCATTCAGGAAGGTGACTTCAAGTCGCCCCTGCCAGTGGTCGACGACGCCGAACTGGGCAACCTGGCGCAGCACATCAACAACCTGGCCAAGGGCCTGGACAAGGCCGGCCGCGAGCAACAGCAAGCCATCGAACAACTGATCAACACCCGTGAACAGGCCGAGCGCGCCAACAGCGCCAAGTCCGACTTCCTGGCCATGATGAGCCATGAGCTGCGCACCCCCATGAACGGCGTGCTGGGCATGCTGCAACTGCTCGAAACCACCACCATGACCGATGAGCAGATCGAGTACGCCGCGCTGGCCACCCAGTCCACCGAACACTTGCTCAAGGTGATCAATGACATCCTCGACTTCTCGCGCATCGAACGCGCGGCCCTGGAGCTCGAGCACATCCCCTTCAACCTGGGCGAACTGGTGGCCAGTTGCGCCCAGGCGTTCCATCACAACGCCCAGAAGCGCGGCCTGGCCTTGACCGTCAACCTGCCGCAGGGCTTCGAGCAGTTGCAGGTCGAGGGCGATCCGACGCGCATACGCCAGATCCTGGTGAACCTGATCGGCAACGCCATCAAGTTCACCGAGGTCGGCAGCGTGCAACTCGACGCCCAGTGGCAGGTGCTGGACCACCAGCTGATCTGGCTGACCTGCACCGTGCGCGACACCGGCATCGGCATCAGCGCCGAGCGCCTGGAACACATGTTCGTGGCCTTCCAGCAGGCCGACAGCAGCATCTCGCGGCGCTACGGTGGCACCGGCCTGGGCCTGCCCATTGCCCGCACCCTGGCCGAGCGCATGGGCGGCACCTTGCTGGCAGAAAGCGAGGAAGGCCGCGGTTCGCTGTTTACCCTGGAAATCCCCCTGGCCCTGAGCCAGCGGGCCCATGCACCGCTGCGCGAGGCACGCCTGGGCGGCGATGCCCAAGGCCTTGGCAAGCGCGTGCTGCTGGTGGAAGACAACCCGGTCAACCAGACCGTAATCGAGGCCATGCTGCGCAGCCTGGGCTTTGTGGTGTGCGTGGTGGGCGACGGCGCCCAGGCCATCCACGAGATGGCCAACCAGCCGTTCGACGCGGTGCTGATGGACTGCCGACTGCCAATCGTCGACGGTTACGAAGCCACCCGGCGCATCCGCCAGATGCCCGAGCACGGCCACGTGCCCATCATTGCCCTGACCGCCAATGCCCTGCTGGGCGATCGCGAAGCCTGCCTCAACGCGGGCATGAACGACTACCTGGCCAAACCCTTCAAACGCACCGATCTGGAGCAGGTATTGCAGCGCTGGCTGGCGTCCTAAATGCGCCGTCAGGGCAGCCGGGGCTGGCGCTAAATGCTAAAGTGCGGCAGTCTTAGACGTTATGTCAGGCAAAATGAACTGCCTGGATAAAAAATTTCAGTGCACAGGTGTACTTCTTTGTCCCTGACGCTGTGACTTTCACTACAACGCAATAGTCTATGGTTAGGCTGCCCTGCCAAAGGCGCATTCGCTTTGGCACGGCCGGGAGAATTTTGCCCCATTGCCACACGGGACTATTGAGGAGCTCGCATGACCAAACAACACGCCTTTACTCGGGAAGAACTACTGAGCTGCAGCCGCGGCGAGATGTTCGGCCCAGGTAACGCGCAATTGCCCGCCGGCAACATGCTGATGGTGGATCGCATTACCCATATCAGCAACGAAGGCGGCAAGTACGGCAAAGGTGAATTGGTCGCCGAGCTGGATATCAACCCGGACCTGTGGTTCTTCGCCTGCCATTTCGAAGGTGATCCGGTGATGCCTGGCTGCCTGGGCCTTGACGCCATGTGGCAACTGGTCGGCTTCTTCCTGGGCTGGCAGGGTCTGCCGGGCCGCGGCCGCGCACTGGGTTCGGGCGAAGTGAAATTCTTCGGCCAGGTGCTGCCAACCGCCAGCAAGGTCACGTACAACATTCAGATCAAGCGCGTCCTCAAGGGCAAGCTGAACCTGGCCATCGCCGACGGTTCTGTCAGCGTTGACGGCAAAGAGATCTACACCGCCGAAGGCCTTCGTGTCGGCGTGTTCACATCCACCGAAAATTTCTAAGGGTTATCCGCATGCGCCGCGTCGTTATCACTGGTCTGGGCATTGTTTCCTGCTTGGGCAATGACAAAGACACCGTCACCGCAAACCTGCGTGCAAGCCGCCCTGGCATCCGCTTCAACCCGGAATATGCCGAAATGGGTCTGCGCAGCCAGGTTTCCGGCTCCATCGACCTCAACCTCGAAGAACTGATCGACCGCAAGGTGTTTCGTTTCGTGGGTCACGCCGCTGCCTACGCCTACCTGGCCATGGCTGACGCGATCAAGGATTCGGGCCTGACCGACGAGATGGTCTCCAACCCGCGTACCGGCCTGATCGCCGGCTCCGGCGGCGCGTCGACCCTCAACCAGATGGAAGCGCTGGACATCCTGCGCGAAAAAGGCGTGAAGCGCGTTGGTCCATACCGCGTAACCCGCACCATGAGCAGCACGGTTTCCGCCTGCCTGGCCACGCCTTTCAAAATCAAGGGCCTGAACTACTCCATCGCTTCTGCCTGCGCCACCAGTGCCCACTGCATCGGTACCGCGCTGGAGCAGATCCAGATGGGCAAGCAGGACATCGTCTTCGCCGGTGGCGGTGAAGAAGAGCACTGGAGCCAGTCGTTCCTGTTCGACGCCATGGGCGCCCTGTCCAGCAAGCGCAACGACACCCCTGAAAAGGCCTCGCGCGCCTACGACAACGACCGTGATGGCTTCGTCATCGCCGGCGGTGGCGGCATGGTGGTGGTCGAGGAGCTGGAGCACGCCCTGGCCCGTGGCGCCAAGATCTACGCGGAAATCGTCGGTTACGGCGCCACTTCCGACGGCTACGACATGGTTGCCCCGAGCGGCGAAGGTGCCATCCGCTGCATGCAGCAGGCACTGTCCACCGTTGACACCCCGATCGACTACCTGAACACCCACGGCACCTCGACTCCGGTCGGCGACGTCGCGGAAATGAAAGGTGTGCGTGAAGTGTTCGGCGACAAGGCACCGGCCATCAGCTCCACCAAGAGCCTGTCGGGTCACTCCCTGGGCGCCGCTGGCGTTCACGAAGCGATCTACTGCATGCTGATGATGGAAGGCAACTTCATTGCCGGTTCCGCCAACATCGACGAACTGGACCCAGCCGTTGCCGACATGCCAGTACTGCGCCAAACGCAGGAAAACGCCAAGATCGACACCGTGATGAGCAACAGCTTCGGTTTCGGTGGCACCAACGCCACGCTGGTGCTCAAGCGCTGGCAGGGCAAGTAAGGGCTCATTCCCTTGCTGAAAAAAACGGCACCTTCGGGTGCCGTTTTTTTTGGCCTGCATCATCGCGCCCCGTGGGAGCGGGTTCTACCCGCGAAAGCCACACCGCGCAGTCACGAAAAAACCGCGGCGCTCTTTTCGCGGGTAGAACCCGCTCCCACATAATTCGTTGCCCCCAGCACAAACGTACCAGCATGTCCGGGCGACAAGGTCTACAGTTGGGCGATCATGCACAAGGACCGCCCCATGCCCATCACGCTCAACACCGAATCCGCCGACAGCTTCCGCCACAGCCTGCAGATCGACGACCACGCCCTGTTTACCGACCTGCCCAAAGCCTTGGGTGGCGACGATTCAGCGCCCTCCCCTCACGATTATTTCGACGCCGCCCTGGGCGCCTGCAAGGCCCTGACGCTGAAATACTACGCGCAGAAAAAAGGCATCCCGCTGACCGGCGTGTCGGTGGACGTGCAACGCGATGACAGCCAGGAGCAGAAAGGCCAGTATGGGATCAACGTAGTGCTGACCCTCAAGGGCGTGCTCACCGCCGAGCAACGCGCCGAACTGCACCGCGTGGCCGACCGCTGCCCCGTGCACAAGCTGATGACCAGCACCGAGATTTCCATCACCACCACCCTGGCCGAAGGCGCCTTCAGCCAGTAACGGAGCCTGTCATGCCGCACCTGGTGATTCGCCCACCCGCCGAAGATCTCGAAGGCCAACCGATCCTGCGGCCACTGCCATCGCGGCAATGCCGAGCGGTAGGCCCATTCGTGTTTTTCGATCACATGCTCGCCACCACCTACGCCCCGGGCGAGGGCGTGAATATTCGCCAACACCCGCACATCGGCCTGTCGACCCTGACCTACCTGTTCGAAGGCGAACTGCTGCACAAGGACAGCCTGGGCAGCGACCAGCGCGTGGCGCCCGGAGAGGTCAGCTGGATGACCGCCGGCAAGGCCATTGCCCATGTCGAGCGCACACCCGAGGATCTGCGCGCCCGCGGATCACGCCTGCATGGCCTGCAGATATGGCTGGCATCGCCTGTGAGCCACGAGCAGGGCGAGAGCCACTACAGCCATCACTTTGCACGCGATCTGCCCGTGAGCGACGCCCTGGGCGTCCGCATTCGCCTGATCGCCGGCGAGGGCTTCTGCCTGGTCGCACCGGTACCGGTGCTTTCTCCCACGCTGTACGCCGACGTGCACATGGTGGCAGGCAGCACGCTGCTGATTCCTGACGAGCATCAGGAACGGGCGGTGTATGTGCTGGAGGGCGAGGTGCAACTGGAGGACGAGGCGGTACAGCCGTTGACGCTGCTGGTGCTTGAACCCGGTGAGACACCGACGCTGGTGGCGCAGACCGATTGCCACCTGGTGCTGATCGGTGGCGCGCCCCTGGATGGGCCACGGCGGATGAACTGGAACTTCGTTGCCAGCGACGTGGTGCTGATCGACCAGGCGCGGGCGAAATGGGCCGCGGGGGATTGGCCAACGGTGCCGGGCGAATCCGAGCGGATCGAATTGCCCTGACCTGCACCATCGCGTAGCCGCTGCCGAAGGCTGCGCTGGCCCTTGTGAACACTGGATATCTCCAGTGAGGCGTAGGGCCAGCGCAGCCTGGCGGCAGCGGCTACAGGGCTTAGACCGCTGGCTTGAACACTTCTTGCAGCAGGTTGTGCATGGCGGTGAAGGCACGATCAGCCACCACCTTGTTGTACATCTGCACGCCCGGGTTGTTGGCTTCCACGTCGGTGAACGAGTGGTACGCGCCGCCGTAGCTGGTCAGCTGCCAATCCACACCGGCTGCGTTCATTTCTTCTTCGAACGCCGGCAGTTGCTCCTTCGGCACCAATGGGTCGCTGGCACCGTGCAGCACCAGTACCTTGCCGACAATGTTCTTGCCATCGGCCGGGTTCGGGGTGTCCAGGGTACCGTGGAACGACACGGCGGCTTTCAGTGGCGCGCCGGTGCGGGCCAGTTCCAGGGCATTGCTGCCACCGAAGCAGAAACCGAACACCGCCAGTTGATCATTGTCCACCGCCGCAACGGTTTGCGCCTGCAACTGCTCGAGCGCCGCCAACATGCGCTTGCGCACTTCAGCACGGTCGTTCTTGAGAGGCAACATGGCCGCCAGGCACTCCTCGTTACCCTTCGGGCGCAGGGCCTGGCCATACACGTCGGCCAGCAGCACCACATAACCTTGGGCCGCGACGGACTGAGCAATACGCTCGGCGCCCTCGCTCACGCCCACCCAGTTAGGCGCCATCACCAGGCCTGGACGTGGGGAAACCACAGCGGCGTCGTACACCAGACGGCTTTCATAAGGCTTGCCATCGATCTGATAGACAACGGATTGAACGGTAACAGTCATGACATTTCCCCAATACAAAGAGAGTAGGACTTAAACGCAAAAACCCGCCGAAGCGGGTTTTTGCTGCAACAGTTTAAACGGACAGTTCGACCAGCAGCTTGTTCAGGCGGCGCACGTAGGCGGCCGGGTCCTTCAGGCTGTCACCGGCAGCCAGGGCTGCCTGATCGAAGAGGATGTGCGAGAAGTCGGCGAAACGGTCTTCGCTCTGCTCGTGATCCAGCTTCTCGATCAGTGGATGGCTTGGGTTGAACTCGAAGATTGGCTTGGAATCCGGCACCTTCTGGCCGCTGGCTTCCAGGATCTGGCGCATTTGCAGGCCCAGGTCCTGCTCACCGATGGCCAGAATGGCCGGCGAGTCGGTCAGGCGGTGCGACACGCGCACTTCGCTGACGCTGTCGCCCAGCGCGGTTTTCAGGCGCTCGATCAGGCCTTCCTTGTCCTTGGCCACTTCTTCCTGGGCTTTCTTGTCTTCTTCCGAATCCAGCTTGCCCAGGTCCAGGTCGCCACGGGCCACGTCAACGAAGCCCTTGCCGTCGAAGTCGGTCAGGTAGCTCATCAGCCACTCGTCGATGCGATCGGTCAGCAGCAGCACTTCGATGCCTTTCTTGCGGAAGACTTCCAGGTGCGGGCTGTTCTTGACCTGCGCGTAGCTTTCGCCGGTGAGGAAGTAGACCTTGTCCTGACCTTCCTTGGCGCGGGCCAGGTAGTCGGCCAGGGACACGCTTTGCTCGCCGCTGTCGTCGTGGGTGGACGCGAAGCGCAGCAGGCCGGCGATCTTTTCCTTGTTGGCGAAGTCTTCCGCCGGGCCTTCCTTGATGACCTGGCCGAAGTTTTTCCAGAAGCCCTTGTACTGCTCAGGCTCGTTCTTGGCCAACTTCTCCAGCATGTCCAGCACGCGCTTGGTCAGAGCGGTCTTCATGGAGTCGATGATCGGGTCTTTCTGCAGGATTTCCCGCGACACGTTCAGCGACAGGTCGTTGGAATCGACCACACCCTTGATGAAGCGCAGGTACAGGGGCAGGAACGATTCGGCCTGGTCCATCACGAACACGCGCTGCACGTACAGCTTCAGGCCGCGTGGCGCTTCACGCTGGTACAGATCGAACGGTGCGCGGGCCGGCACGTACAGCAGCGAGTTGTACTCCAGCTTGCCTTCAACCTTGTTGTGGCTCCAGCTCAGCGGGTTCTCGTGATCGTGGGCAATGTGCTTGTAGAACTCCTGGTATTCCTCGTCCTTCACCTCGGTGCGCGGACGGGTCCACAGGGCGCTGGCGCGGTTGACGGTTTCCCATTCGGCGGCAGGCTGCTCTTCACCCTCGGCAGCGGCCTGTTCTTTAGGCAGCTCGATCGGCAGGGCGATGTGGTCGGAGTACTTCTTGATGATGTTGCGCAGGCGCCAGCCATCGGCGAACTCGGATTCGGCCGCCTTGAGGTGCAGCACGATGCGGGTGCCGCGCTCGGCCTTGTCGATGGTCGCGACTTCGAACTCGCCTTCGCCCTTGGACGACCAGTGCACACCTTCGCTGGCGGCAGTGCCGGCGCGACGGCTGTACACGTCAACCTGGTCGGCAACGATGAACGCGGAGTAGAAGCCCACGCCGAACTGGCCAATCAGGTGCGAGTCTTTCTTCTGATCACCGGTCAGGTTTTTCATGAAGTCAGCGGTGCCGGACTTGGCGATGGTACCCAGGTGGGTGATCACGTCGTCACGGTTCATGCCGATGCCGTTGTCTTCGAGGGTGACGGTGTTGGCCGCCTTGTCGAAGCTGACACGGATTTTCAGCTCGGCGCCGCCTTCCAGCAGGTCGGGCTTGGACAGCGCTTCAAAGCGCAGCTTGTCGACAGCGTCGGATGCGTTGGAGATCAATTCGCGAAGGAAAATTTCCTTGTTGGAATACAGCGAATGGATCATGAGGTGCAGCAGTTGCTTCACCTCGGTCTGGAAGCCCAGGGTTTCTTTTTGAGTTTCCACACTCATGGTCATCAAACTCCAATCAGATGGCACAGGCCGCGGGCTCAAGCGCATTTGCGGCGGGATGACAACGAGATGGGGGCACCCGGAATGATTTCAAGGGGCAGGGCTTTCATCAATCTTGAAATGCGCCCTGGCGGTGGCGATTGGCTCGTGCGGATCGGCCTGCCAGGCCGTGATCGCCACGTTGGTCACCCGCCGCCCCTGGCGCCACAATTGGCAGCGGGCGAAGGTGTCGCGGTACAGCCCGGCACGCAGGTAATCAATGGAGAAATCGATGATTTTCGGCACCTGGCCGGTTTCGGTGAACAGGATCAGTTGCAGCGCCGCCGCCAGCTCCATGAAGCCTGCGATGACGCCACCATGGATCGCTGGTAACAAAGGGTTACCAATGTTTCCGCGATTGGCCGGCAGAATGAACAGCACGCCCTCTTCCTCCCGCCGGCACTGGATACCGATCAGCGTGGCGTAGGGGATCAACGCCAACAGCGGCGCGTAATCATTATCGGCATGGGCCACCCGCAGCCGCTCGCGCAGGGCCTGATCGATCATGGCTGGCCTCCCAGCGCACCGGCGAAGGCCGCACTGCCCTTGACGGCCTTGCCCAGGCGCATGAACGTGCCCACCACCTGGGCGATGGGCTGCTGGGCGCTGTCCTGATAGGCATAGCCACGGGTAAAGATCACGTCACGCGTTACCCGGTAGCACTGGGCGTAGCCATAGATGGCCTTGTGCGCCTGGGCCGGGTGGATGTAGTCGATGCGCAAGTCCAGCGTGGGGCACACTTCGAACTGCGGCAACACGCACAAGGTTGCGATGCCACAGGTGGTATCCATCAGCGTCGTGACCGCCCCGCCATGTATCACGCCCGTTTGCGGGTTGCCGACAATGGCGGGGGAATAAGGCAACACCAGGGTCACGCCCTGGTGGTCGATGGCATGAACACTCAGGCCGATGATCTGGCAATGCGGCAAGGCACTGATAAACCGACGGGCTTGTTGTAACAACGGCGTTTCGGTCATGGGAACAAGGCCTTGATTATTATTTTTCGGATCAGCACACCGCGAACAAAAAGTCTATATGGATCCAACACTTATATATCGTGCACAACCATGGAACTTAAGTTGTGAGTCCGTGCTCGAAGGGGTAGATATCTTCAATAAGGAGAAACACCCCATGCGTAAAACTTTAGCTTATGCCCTGATGCTGGCCGCTTCCCTGGGCCTCGCTGCCTGCGACAAGAAATCCGAGGACAAAGCCCAGGATGCGCAGCAACACGCCGAACAGGCGCAACAGAAGATGGACGACGCTCAGGATAAAATGAACGACGCCGCTAAAGAAAACGCCGAAGCTGCCAAATCCAACGCCGAAGCCAACCAGGAACGTGCGAAAGAGAACACCGACGGCGCTTCCAACGTGCAAACTCCAGCACCTCAGGCGACTACCCCGAGCGAACCTGCCAAGAACTGATTGGCGGTTGACGCACAAGAAAAAGCCCGGCCAATTGCCGGGCTTTTTTGTGTGCGTCAAATAAACGCTATTGAATAGTCGACAATACCCAATAGCGATACACCGGCGTCAGCATCAACAACAGCGAACATGCCAGCCCCACTACCCACACCAATGAACGCAACGATGCCTTGTCGTTCAGGTACAGGTACAGATAAATCACCCGCGCAATAATAAACACGATGGCCAGCAGGTCCACGAACCAGCCCTGGGTCTGAGTGGTATGGGCCATCAACACGCCTACCGCGAACAGAATAAACGCCTCGAAACTGTTCTGATGGGCCGCCAGCGACCGCGCCCCGATACCCGTAAGACGGGCCTGCTGGACGCGGGGATTATGATTGTCGTAGCCACCCTGCTCTTTCATCGCCTTGGTCACGGGGATGCGGGCGATGTAAATCAGCAGCGCGGCGATGAAAATGCACCAGAACGGGATGCTCATGGGGGCTTACTCCATAGAATTGACTACACGGGGTATAGCACGGCAGGCGAACCACACCACTGTGGGACCGGGCGAAGCTCGGGAAGGGAGCACCTCGGTTGACCTTCCGGGCCTCTTCCCGAGCTTCGCCCGGTCCCACAACAGAGGGAGAATGTGGCGCGCATAAAAAATGCCCTGCATCCGTCGATGCAGGGCATTTCGATGTGCCGTGGCGGCTTGTGGCCGCCAGCAAGCAGTGACGCGTCAGGCGACGGCTTCGCTAGCCTTGCCCGCCAGGCGGTCGTAAGCCACGGCAGCCACCAGGGTGACCACCGATGGCACCAGCCACGCCAGGCCCTGATCGCTCAGCGGCAGGTTGGCCAGCGCAGATGGCAGTTGCTCAGTGAAGCCAGCACCCTTCAGGGCATCAACCAAACCAAACACCAGCGAAACCCCCATCACCGGCGCAAACACGCGAGTCGGCGAGCGGAAGAACTCTTTGCAGAAGCTCAGCGCCACCAGGGCGATGCACGGCGGGTAGATGGCCGTCAGCACCGGGATCGAGAAGGCAATCAGCTTGGTCAGGCCCAGGTTGGACACCAGCAGCGAGAAGCCGGCCAGCATGACAACCAAAGTCTTGTACGACAGCGGCAGGCACTTGCTGAAGTACTCGGCGCAGGCACAGGTCAGGCCCACGGCCGTCACCAGGCACGCCAGCGAGATCAGCACGGCCAGGAAACCGCTGCCCAGGGAGCCGAAGGTGTGCTGCACGTAGGCATGCAACACCATGGCGCCATTGGTGGCGTCGGCGGCGATGATGTGGCTGCCTTCACCCAGGCGGAACAGGCTGACGTACACCAGCGCCAGGCCGACACCGGCGATCAGGCCGGCGATGATGGCGTAGCGCGTGATCAGCTTCGGCGACTCCACGCCGCGCGAGCGGATGGCGTTGACGATGACGATGCCGAATACCAGGGCACCCAGGGTGTCCATGGTCAGGTAGCCGTTGATGAAACCATTGGAGAACGGCGCGGCCTGGTAGGCCGGTTGCGCGTCACCCACGGGGCCGGCGGGCAGCATGAACGCGGCAATGCCGAGCGCGGCCAGGGCGATGATCTTCAACGGTGCCAGGAAGCGGCCCACGGTGTCTAGCAGCTTGCCGGGGTACATCGACACCGCCAGTACGACGATGAAGTACACCAGGCTGTAGCAGAACAGCGCAGCCGGGCTGTCGCCGGTCAGCGGCGCCAGGCCCACTTCGAACGACACGGTGGCCGTGCGCGGGGTGGCGAACAGCGGGCCTACGGCCAGGTAGCTGACAGCCGCCAGCAAACCGCCGGCAACCTTGCCGATCGGGCTGCTGAGCGCGTCCATGCCACCGCCGACCTTGGCCAGGGCGACAACGGTCACCACCGGCAGACCCACTGCGGTGATGAGGAAGCCGAAGGCGGCCATCCACGCGTGCGGGCCTGCCTGCAGGCCGACGATCGGCGGGAAGATGATGTTGCCAGCGCCAACGAACAACGCGAACGTCATGAAACCAAGTGCCAGGATGTCCTGGCCTTTCAACACTTTCATTAAGGAATCCACACTACTGAATCGGAATTTAGAGAGGGATTTCCCCCTGGGTCAGGGAAATGCGGCCAGGCTGGATAAGCCAGGCCCTTGCAGCGTGCGAACACCCCTTTTGGGGGCACATCGCAAAGATGGCGGGTAGCGTATCGGATTCGGGCGATAAACGCACTGTTATTGCACGTACCGTCCGATGAACGCGCGGTAATGTCGCACGGCAGACATTTTTTGCCGATTTCAGAAGGCGAAACGATTCACCTGACCGCACTGACGCTATCGCGCCCAAGGCCGGCTCCTACACAGATGGTGTAGGAGCCGGCCTTGGCCGCGATGCAGGCAACGCGGTGTCTGCGTGGATCGCCAGAAACGACAAAGGCCACCCGAAGGTGGCCTTTGTTGGCTCAGCTAATCAGAAAAGGCTCAGGCCTTTTTGATTTCCCAGCCAGTCAGCTCGGCCAGGGCCTTGCCGATGTCAGCCAGCGAACGCACGGTTTTCACACCGGCGTCTTGCAGGGCTGCGAACTTCTCGTCTGCAGTGCCCTTGCCGCCGGAGATGATTGCGCCTGCGTGGCCCATGCGCTTGCCTGGAGGGGCAGTCACACCAGCGATGTAGGACACGACCGGCTTGGTCACGTTGGCCTTGATGTAGGCAGCCGCTTCTTCTTCAGCCGAACCGCCGATCTCGCCGATCATCACGATCGCCTCGGTCTTCGGGTCTTCCTGGAACAGCTTCAGGATGTCGATGAAGTTGGAGCCCGGGATCGGGTCACCGCCGATGCCGACGCAGGTCGACTGGCCGAAGCCGGCGTCGGTGGTCTGCTTCACGGCTTCGTAGGTCAGGGTGCCGGAACGCGACACGATGCCTACCTTGCCTGGCAAGTGGATGTGACCTGGCATGATGCCGATCTTGCACTCGCCCGGAGTGATGACGCCTGGGCAGTTCGGGCCGATCAGGGTAACACCCAGCTCGTCGCACTTGACCTTGGCATCCAGCATGTCCAGGGTAGGAATGCCTTCGGTGATGCAGATGATCAGCTTGATGCCGCCGAACGCCGCTTCAAGGATGGAATCCTTGCAGAACGGAGCCGGAACGTAGATCACGCTGGCAGTAGCGCCGGTGGCTTTGACAGCCTCGGCAACGGTGTTGAACACCGGCAGGTCCAGGTGAGTGGTACCGCCTTTGCCCGGGGTCACGCCGCCAACCATCTTGGTGCCATAGGCGATGGCTTGTTCGGAGTGGAAAGTACCCTGCGAGCCGGTGAAGCCCTGGCAGATGACTTTGGTATCTTTATTGATCAGGACGCTCATTACTTGCCCTCCGCAGCTTTAACGACTTGTTGAGCAGCGTCGGTCAGGCTGGTGGCAGCGATGATGTTCAGACCGCTTTCTGCCAGTACTTTGGCGCCCAGGTCAGCGTTGTTGCCTTCAAGGCGAACAACAACCGGGATTTTCACGCCGACTTCTTTCACGGCGCCAATGATGCCTTCGGCAATCATGTCGCAGCGAACGATGCCGCCGAAGATGTTGACCAGTACTGCGGCGACGTTGGAGTCGGACAGGATGATCTTGAACGCTTCGGTCACGCGCTCTTTGGTAGCGCCGCCGCCCACGTCCAGGAAGTTGGCAGGCTTGCCGCCGTGCAGGTTGACGATGTCCATGGTACCCATGGCCAGGCCGGCACCGTTGACCATGCAGCCGATGTTGCCTTCCAGTGCCACGTAGTTCAGTTCGAACTTGGCAGCGTGAGCTTCACGGGCGTCATCTTGCGACGGGTCATGGAACGTCTTCAGTTTTGGCTGACGGTACATGGCGTTGGCGTCGATGTTGATCTTGGCGTCCAGGCAATGCAGATCGCCGTCAGCCTTGATCACCAGCGGGTTGACTTCCAGCAGGGCCAGGTCGTGGTCCTGGAACAGCTTGGCCAGGCCAACGAAGATCTTGGCGAACTGGGCAACCTGCTTGCCTTCCAGACCCAGCTGGAACGCCAGGTCGCGACCCTGGAACGGCTGTGCGCCGACCAGTGGGTCGATGGTAGCTTTCAGAATCTTTTCAGGAGTGTCGTGAGCGATCTTCTCGATGTCGACGCCACCTTCGGTGGAGGCCATGAACACGATACGACGGCTGGAACGGTCAACCACTGCGCCCAGATACAGCTCTTTGGCGATATCGGTGCAGGATTCAACCAGGATCTTGGTAACAGGCTGGCCATTGGCATCAGTCTGGTAAGTCACCAGACGCTTGCCCAGCCACTGCTGTGCGAAGGCCTTGGCGTCTTCTTTGCTGCGAACCAGCTTGACGCCGCCCGCTTTACCGCGACCACCTGCGTGGACCTGAGCCTTGACGACCCATTCGGTCCCGCCGATTTTCTCGCAAGCTTCTGCTGCTGCTTCCGGGGTGTCTACCGCGTAACCCTTGGATACTGGCAGGCCGTATTCAGCGAACAGCTGCTTACCCTGATACTCGTGAAGATTCATGCTTATTACCGTCTTCGTTAGGTACTGCGCTTCGGCGCTGCGCTCTCTGTGGAGTGCCGCGCCACCTGTGACTGCTGCTCGCAGGCGTTCAAGGATGCGTGGTCCCTGTTGGCCTGCGGGGTGAGTCCGACGAACTTTCCGCGGTGAGTCGTGCACGCAAGACTCACGACGGGCGGGCCGTCGTGGTTTCTTATTGTTTCACTTAACGCTTTTTACGGTTGGCAATGTGAATGGCGCCGCCATTCACCGCCAGCGCTGCTTCATGCAGTGCTTCAGACAGAGTCGGGTGGGAGAAAACCATCATCCCCAGGTCTTCGGCGCTAGTGCCGAATTCCATGCCGATTGCGCCTTGCTGAACCAGTTCTGCTGCGCTTGGGCCGATTACATGCACACCCAGTACGCGGTCAGTCTTGGCATCAGCGATAACTTTTACAAAACCGCCGGTATCGTTTGCTGCCATGGCACGGCCACTGGCGGCGAACGGGAAGGTGCCCACGTTAACTTCAACGCCTTCAGCCTTCAAGGCCTGTTCGGTTTTACCGACCCATGCAATTTCCGGGTGGGTGTAGATAACCGACGGGATCAGGTCGTAGTTCATCTGGGTCTTGTGACCCTTGATGCGCTCAACCACCATGATGCCCTCTTCCGAGGCCTTGTGGGCCAGCATCATGCCACGTACCACGTCGCCGATGGCGTACACGCCAGGCACGCTGGTGGTGCAGTGATCGTCGACGAAAATGAAGCCGCGCTCGTCGATGTTCACGCCGCTGTCAGCCGCCAGCAGGTCGGTGGTCACAGGGCGACGGCCCACGGCCACGATCAGCTTGTCGAACGTGATGTTCTGTTCGCCGTTGGCGTCGGTGTAGGTCACCACGACTTCTTCGCCGTTTACCTTGGAACCGGTGACGCGAGCGCCCAGCTTGATGTCCAGACCTTGCTTGGTCAGGGTCTTGTAGGCTTCTTTCGAGACAGCAGCGTCGGCTGCGATCAGGAAGGTGTCCAGGGCTTCGAGCACGGTGACTTCAGCGCCCAGGCGCGACCATACCGAACCCAGCTCCAGACCGATCACGCCAGCGCCGATCACGCCCAGACGCTTCGGCACGGCCTGGAATTCCAGGGCGCCGGTGGAGTCGACGATGACATTGTTGTCGACCGGGGCCGGCGGAATGTCGATTGGGCGCGAGCCCGAAGCCAGAATGATGTTCTCGGCTTCGATGACTTCGGTGCTGCCGTCAGGCTTGGTGACTTCGACTTTCTTGCCAGCCAGCAGTTTGCCGTGGCCCTGGATCGAAGTGACGCCATTGGCCTTGAACAGGGTGGATACGCCGGAGGTCAGGCCTTTGACGATGTTGGCCTTGCGGCCGACCATCGCTGGCACGTCCATGGTCACGCCGCTGTGGCCGATACCGTGGATGGCGAAACCGTCCTGGGCTTCGTGGAATTTCCAGGAGCTGTCCAGCAGCGCCTTGGAAGGAATGCAGCCGACGTTCAGGCAGGTACCGCCCAGGGCCAGTTTGCCTTCCTTGTCGGTGTACTTCTCGATGCAGGCAGTCGAAAGACCAAGCTGTGCTGCCTTGATGGCGGCCACGTAGCCGCCAGGGCCCGCACCAATCACTACCACGTCGAATTTCTGAGTCATAAATAGCTTCCTATTAGCTTCAAGCTTCAAGCCGCAAGCTGCAGGCCAGAGCCCCGCCGCGGACGGCTTGAGGCTCGTAGCTTACAGCTTTCGGCTGCTTTGTCAGATGTCCAGCAGCAGACGCGCCGGATCTTCGAGCAGGTTCTTGATGGTCACCAGGAAGGTAACGGCTTCTTTACCGTCGATCAGGCGGTGGTCGTAGGACAGTGCCAGATACATCATCGGGCGGATCACGACTTGACCGTTGACGGCCATCGGACGCTGGAGAATGTTGTGCATGCCCAGGATAGCGGCCTGAGGCGGGTTGACGATCGGGGTCGACATCATCGAACCGAAGGTACCGCCGTTGGTGATGGTGAAGGTACCACCGGTCATTTCTTCCATCGACAGCTTGCCGTCGCGCGCCTTCTTGCCGAAGGTGGCGATGCCGCCTTCGATCTCGGCCAGGCTCATCAGCTCGGCGTTGCGCAGTACCGGCACCACCAGGCCACGGTCGCTGGACACGGCAACGCCGACGTCAGCGTAGCCGTGGTAAACGATGTCGGCGCCGTCGATCGAGGCGTTGACAGCCGGGAAGCGTTTCAGCGCTTCGGTGGCAGCCTTGACGAAGAACGACATGAAGCCCAGGCGCACGCCGTTGTGGGACTTCTCGAACAGATCCTTGTACTTCGAACGCAGGGCCATGACTTCGGTCATGTCGACTTCGTTGAAGGTGGTCAGCATGGCCATGTTCGACTGGGCTTCGACCAGACGCTCGGCAACCTTGGCACGCAGGCGGGTCATCGGCACGCGTTTTTCAACGCGATCACCGGCGGCCAGCACAGGGGCGGCAGCAGCGGCAGCGGCAGGCTTGGCAGCTGGCGCGGCGGCCGGTGCGGACTTCTTGGCTTCGATGGCGGCAACCACGTCTTCCTTGGTCACGCGGCCGTCCTTGCCAGTGCCCTTGATGCTGCTCAGGGCAATGCCGTTCTCTTCGGCCAGCTTGCGGGCAGCCGGAGCGCCGATGGCGTCTTCGTCGCCAGCGGCGGCAGCAGCAGGGGCAGCAGCAGCGGCAGGCGCGGCAGCTGGAGCGGCGGCAGCGGCGCCGCCTTCAACGATGGAGCCCAGTACTTCGTCGGACAGGACGGTTTCGCCCTCGCCCTTGACGATGGCGCCCAGTACGCCGTCAGCGGTGGCGAGTACTTCCAGCACTACTTTGTCGGTTTCGATGTCGACAATCAGCTCGTCGCGCTTGACGGCTTCGCCCGGTTGTTTGTGCCAGGTGGCAACGGTGCCATCGGCAACCGATTCCGGGAAAGTAGGGGCTTTGATCTCGATAGCCATTATCAGTGGTTCCTTAAATTCGGTTTCTTGTGCGCGATGGCATCAAACGGTAAAGGCGTCTTGCAGCAGTTTTTCCTGCTGCTCGGCGTGCATCGAAGCGTAACCACAGGCTGGCGCGGCCGAAGCATCGCGACCGGCGTATTCCAGGACCAGGCCCTTCTTGTGGTTGTTGAAGCTGCGACGCATGTGGTGCTGGCTGCTGTACCAGGCGCCCTGGTTCATCGGCTCTTCCTGACACCACACCACGTGCTCGAGGTTGGTGTACGGGGCAAGCGTCTCCATCAGGTCGTCTTCAGGGAACGGGTACAGCTGCTCCAGACGCACGATCGCGATGTCATCACGGCCTTCGGCGCGGCGTTTTTCCAGCAGGTCATAGTAGACCTTGCCGCTGCACAGGATCAGGCGCTTGACCTTGGCCGGCTCGAGCACGTCGATTTCCGGAATCACGGTCTGGAAGGAGCCTTCGGCCAGATCTTCCAGGGTCGAGACCGCCAGCTTGTGACGCAGCAGCGATTTAGGGGTCAGCACGACCAGCGGCTTGCGCAGCGGGCGAATGACCTGACGGCGCAGCAGGTGGTAGATCTGAGCCGGCGTGGTCGGTACACACACCTGAATGTTGTGCTCGGCGCACAGCTGCAGGTAACGCTCCAGACGCGCCGAGGAGTGCTCAGGCCCCTGCCCTTCGTAACCGTGTGGCAGCAGCATGGTCAGACCGCACAGACGGCCCCACTTGTGCTCGCCGCTGGTGATGAACTGGTCGATCACCACTTGCGCACCGTTGGCGAAGTCGCCGAACTGGGCTTCCCAGATCACCAGCGCGTTTGGCGAGGTGGTGGAGTAGCCGTATTCGAACGCCAGTACCGCTTCTTCGGACAGGAACGAATCGTACAGGTCGAAACGTGGCTGGCCGGCATACAGGTTTTGCAGAGGGATATAAGTGGAAGCATCCTTCTGGTTGTGCAGTACCGCGTGACGGTGCGAGAACGTGCCGCGACCGATGTCCTGGCCGGTCATGCGCACCGGGTGGCCTTCGAAGGCCAGGGTGGCGTAGGCCATGGTTTCGGCGTAGCCCCAGTTGATCGGCAAGCCACCGGCCTGCATCTTCTGGCGGTCTTCGTAGATCTTGGCAACCTGACGCTGAACCACGAAGCCTTCCGGAATCTCCAGCAGCTTGGCGGACAGTTCCTGCAGGGTCTTGAGGTCGAAGCGGGTGTCGTGACGCGCCGTCCAGGCGTGGCCCAGGTAAGGACGCCAGTCCACGAACAGTTCCTTGTTCGGCTCCTTGACCAGGCTTTTCACCACGTGCAGACCGTTGTCCAGCGCATTGCGGTACTCGTCCACCTGCGCCTGCACGGCGTCGGCGTTGAGGGTGCCGCCCTGGATCAGACGCTCGGCGTACAGCTCACGGGTGGTGCGCTGCTTGGCGATCTGCTGGTACATCAGCGGCTGGGTGCCGCTTGGCTCGTCGGCCTCGTTGTGGCCGCGACGGCGGTAGCACACCAGGTCAATGACGATGTCGCGCTTGAACTGCATGCGGTAATCGACGGCCAGCTGCGTGACGAACAGCACAGCCTCCGGATCATCGCCGTTCACGTGCAGGATCGGCGCCTGGATCATCTTGGCAACGTCGGTGGCGTACTCGGTGGAACGCGAGTCGCGCGGGTTGCTGATGGTGAAACCAACCTGGTTGTTGATCACGATGTGCACGGTACCGCCGGTCTTGAAACCGCGGGTCTGCGACATCTGGAAGGTTTCCAGCACCACGCCCTGACCGGCAAATGCCGCGTCACCGTGGATGGAAATCGGCAGTACCTTGTCGCCGACCGCGTCGTTGCGACGGTCTTGACGGGCACGCACCGACCCTTCGACCACCGGGGAAACGATTTCCAGGTGGGAGGGGTTGAACGCCATGGCCAGGTGGACTTCGCCGCCCGGGGTCATCACGTTGGAGGAGAAGCCCTGGTGATACTTCACGTCACCGGAGCCCAGCTCGACCTTCTTCTTGCCTTCGAACTCGTCGAACAGCTCGCGCGGGTTCTTGCCGAAGGTGTTCACCAGCACGTTCAGACGGCCACGGTGGGCCATGCCGATCACGACTTCCTTGGTGCCGTAGGAACCGGAACGCTGGATCATCTCGTCGAGCATCGGAATCAGGCTTTCGCCGCCTTCCAGACCGAAGCGCTTGGTGCCTGGGTATTTGGTGCCCAGGTACTTCTCCAGACCTTCCGCCGCGGTGACGCGCTCGAGCACATGGCCCTTGATTTCAGCGGAAAACACCGGACGGCCGCGTACGCTTTCCAGACGCTGCTGGAACCACTGGCGTTGCTCGGAATCGACGATGTGCGTGAACTCGGAGCCGATGGTGCGACAATATGTCTGCTGCAACGCTTCGAGAATTTCGCGTAGGCTCGCTTCCTCTTTGCCGATGAACAGGTCGCCGGCACGGAAAGTAGTATCAAGATCGGCATTGGTCATGCCGTAATGATTGATTGACAGGTCTGCCGGTGCAGGTCGCTGCCACAGCCCCAGCGGGTCCAGCTGGGCCGCCTGATGGCCGCGCATGCGGTAGGCCTGGATCAATCGCAGCACTTCAACTTGCTTCTTCTCATGCTCGCTGCTCACGCTACCGGCGGAAACCGGTTGGGCGCGGCGCTGGTTTTTAGCCAGCAACACGAAATGATCGCGAATTGTAGAGTGCGAAACATCGGTAGCTGCGCCGCCATCGGCCGGCAGCTTCTGGAAGTAGGTGCGCCACTCTTCTGGCACAGCGTTAGGGTCGTGCAGGTAGAGTTCGTAGAGCTCTTCCACATAGGCAGCGTTACCACCGGAAAGGTAGGCACTGCTCCACATGCGCTGCATCACGCTTTCTTGCATGCTTGGTCACCCTCGTTTGGGGACTCCACCGGCGTTGACGCCTGGCATCTTGAATAAGTCCGAGCAGCGACTACAACAAGCCACCTAGTATCACGCAAGTAGTCCGGGTACCAGCCCGGATGCCCCTGCTGGTCTCATTGCTTCAAAATTAAAAGCGACAGCCTTGTGGGCCATGCTTTGGTTGTCACCGAAGTGCGGGTTGAAGAAGACCCGCACCCCGGAGGTTTACGTTACAACAGGCGAATCAGACGCCGCTTTGCAGCAGCATGTTACGTACGTGGCCGATCGCCTTGGTAGGGTTCAGACCCTTGGGGCAAACGTTCACGCAGTTCATGATACCCCGGCAGCGGAATACGCTGAACGGGTCATCCAGGGACGCCAGACGCTCGTTGGTCTTGGTGTCACGGCTGTCAGCCAGGAAACGATAGGCTTGCAGCAGCGCAGCAGGGCCCAGGAACTTGTCAGGGTTCCACCAGAAGGACGGGCAGGAAGTCGAGCAGCAAGCGCACAGAATGCACTCGTACAGACCGTCCAGCTTCTCGCGCTCTTCAGGCGACTGCAGACGCTCGATGGCCGGGGCCGGAGTATCGTTCTGCAGGAATGGCTTCACCTTCTCGTACTGCTTGTAGAAGATGCTCATATCGACGACCAGGTCACGGATTACCGGCAGACCAGGCAGTGGACGAATGACCAGTTTGTTACCTTTTACGACAGCGGACAGCGGCGTGATGCACGCCAGGCCGTTCTTGCCGTTGATGTTCATACCGTCGGAGCCGCAAACGCCCTCGCGGCAGGAGCGACGGTAGGAGAAACCCTCGTCCTGTTCCTTGATCAGCGCCAGAACGTCCAGGACCATCAGGTCCTTGCCGCCGGTATCGACCTGGAAGGTCTGCATGGCCGGCGCGGTATCCACGTCGGGGTTGTAGCGATAAACACTGACTTGCAACATGGCGGCCACCCTTAGTAAGTCCGGACTTTAGGTTCGAAAGTCGGAACGGTTTTCGGCGAGAAGTTCACAGCGCGCTTGGCGACGCGTTTCTCACCCGGGAAGTACAGGGTGTGGCACAGCCAGTTTTCGTCGTCGCGATCCTCAAAGTCTTCACGGGCGTGAGCGCCGCGGGACTCTTTGCGATGCTCGGCGGCGATCGCAGTGGCTTCAGCCACTTCCAGCAGGTTCTGCAGCTCAAGGGCTTCGATTCGAGCAGTGTTGAAACCCTGGCTCTTGTCGTTGATCTTGACGTTGGCGATACGCTCGCGCAGGGTCGCCAGCTGGGCGATACCTTTCTGCATGTATTCGCCGGTACGGAACACACCGAAGTAGTTCTGCATGCACTGTTGCAGCTCTTTACGCAGGGTTGCCACGTCTTCGCCGGTAGTGCGGGTGTTCAGGCCGTTCAAGCGGGCCAGGGCCACTTCGATGTCGGTGTCGCTGGCACGGGCGTATTCAACGCCTTCGCTCAGGGCCTGCTCCAGGTGCAGACCGGCGGCGCGACCGAATACCACCAGGTCGAGCAGCGAGTTGCCGCCCAGGCGGTTGGCACCGTGAACCGATACGCAGGCCACTTCACCCACTGCGAACAGGCCAGGGATGATGGTGTCTTCGCCTTCGGCGTTCTGGGTAATGGCCTGACCATGAATGTTGGTGGCGATGCCGCCCATCATGTAGTGGCAGGTTGGGACCACTGGAACTGGCGCAACGACCGGGTCAACGTGAGCAAAGGTCTTGGACAGCTCGCAGATACCAGGCAGGCGGCTGTGCAGCACTTCCTCGCCCAGGTGGTCGAGCTTGAGCATCACGTGGTCGCCATCAGGGCCGCAACCGTTGCCGGCGATGATCTCTTTAACCATCGAGCGGGCAACCACGTCACGACCAGCCAGGTCTTTGGCGTTAGGCGCATAACGCTCCATGAAACGCTCGCCGTGCTTGTTGATCAGGTAACCACCTTCACCACGGCAACCTTCTGTAACCAGTACACCGGCGCCGGCGATGCCGGTTGGGTGGAACTGCCACATCTCGATGTCCTGCACCGGCACGCCGGCACGCAGGGCCATGCCCACGCCGTCGCCGGTGTTGATCAGGGCGTTGGTGGTGGACGAGTAGATACGACCGGCACCGCCGGTAGCCAGTACGGTGGCGTCAGCACGGATGTACGAGGTTTCGCCGGTTTCGATGCAGATCGCGATCACGCCGACGAAGGCGCCTTCGGAGTTCTTCACCAGGTCCACAGCGTAGTATTCGTTGAGGAATACGGTGCCGGCCTTCAGGTTGGCCTGGTACAGGGTGTGCAGCAACGCGTGACCGGTACGGTCGGCTGCGGCGCAGGTACGGGCAGCCTGACCACCTTTACCGAAGTCCTTGGACTGACCACCGAACGGACGCTGGTAGATGCGGCCCTGCTCGGTACGGGAGAACGGCAGACCCATGTGCTCCAGTTCGAACACGGCTTCCGGGCCTACGGAACACATGTATTCGATAGCGTCCTGGTCACCGATGTAGTCGGAGCCCTTGACGGTATCGTACATGTGCCAGCGCCAGTCATCGTTCGGGTCGGCGGAAGCGATGGCGCAGGTGATGCCACCCTGGGCCGATACGGTGTGCGAACGGGTCGGGAACACCTTGGTGACCACGGCAGTCTTGTGACCACCCTGTGCCAGTTGCAGCGCAGCGCGCATGCCGGCGCCACCACCACCGATGATGATGGCGTCGAAAGTCATTGAATTGATGCTAGCCATGAATCAGATACCCCAAAGAATCTGCACACCCCAGACGAAGTACGCGAACATTGCTACGCCGCATACTGCCTGGAACAGGAAACGCACTGCTGTCGCGGCCTTGCCCAGCGCCATCGGCGTCAGGTAGTCGGTCGCGATCGTCCACATGCCGACCCAGGCGTGAGCACTGAGGGCCACCAGCGCCAGAAGGCTGAAGATGCGCATGGCGTTGTGGGCGAACAGCGCATGCCATTGGTCGTAGCCAATGCCTGGATGCGCAACGAGGTATCCGATCAGGAAAATGAAATAAGCCGCGAGAACAACCGCCGACACACGCTGTGCCATCCAGTCGTAGAGGCCCGAACGCGAAAGATTCGTAACGCTGGTTACCATATCCAAACTCCTGCCAGAACGATCAGCACCACGGAAACGGCGATGATGATTTTGGAGCCACGGCGACCGCCTTCCAGCGTCTCACCAATACCGGCATCCATGATCAGATGGCGCACACCGGCCACCAGGTGATACAGCAGGGAGGACAAAAGACCCCATGCAACGAACTTGGCCAGAGGGCTGGTCAAGGTGTCCTTCACGGACGCGAAGCCTTCTTCGGAACCCAGGGATTTGCCCAATGCATAAAGCATGAAGCCGATGCCCACGAACAGAATGATGCCCGATACGCGATGAAGGAACGACGTTACGCCGGTTATGGGGAGTTTGATGGTCCTTAGGTCTAGGTTTACAGGTCGTTGGCTATTCACGGCTTTTTTTCACACTGAAGAGCCCCTAGCAAGCAGGGCAAGTTGTCGGGAAGTGTACTGGTCAGGTACCCACCACCCAGGGAGTGACGACGCCAGCGGAAACGGGCTGAAAAGCCCCTGACGGTCGGCTGCCGAGTATAGACAGTTAGGATACTAATGACAACGCGCAGACCTACCCGAAAGGGCGGATTGCGCTATATGAAAAAAAGGCGTAAATGGCAGGGATAAGCGAAGAAAAACAGCGCTAAAAGCCTTGTACAGCCTGACTTTAAGCAAATTGACATTCGGATTTATCTCACTATAGTGGTGCGGGCCCTGCGTGGGGGGTCTGTCTGATGATTTCAAGCATTAATAGGAGGCCACATGGCTGACAAAAAAGCGCAGTTGATCATCGAGGGCGCAGCCCCCGTCGAGCTGCCGATTTTAACCGGCACCGTTGGTCCCGATGTTATCGACGTGAGAAGCCTGACTTCCACCGGCCGCTTCACTTTCGACCCAGGCTTCATGTCGACCGCCTCGTGCGAGTCGAAGATCACCTATATCGATGGCGACAAAGGCATCCTGCTGCACCGGGGCTACCCGATCGAGCAGCTGGCCGAGAAATCCGACTACCTGGAAACCTGCTACCTGCTGCTCAACGGCGAACTGCCGACTGCAGAGCAGAAGGCCCAGTTCGTCAGCACCGTGAAGAACCACACCATGGTGCACGAGCAGTTGAAGACCTTCTTCAACGGCTTCCGCCGCGACGCCCACCCCATGGCCGTGATGTGCGGCGTGGTCGGCGCCCTGTCCGCGTTCTACCATGACTCGCTGGACATCAATAACCCGCAGCACCGCGAGATTTCCGCCGTGCGCCTGGTCGCCAAGATGCCGACCCTGGCAGCGATGGTGTACAAGTACTCCATGGGCCAACCCATGATGTACCCGCGCAACGACCTGTCGTACGCGGAAAACTTCCTGCACATGATGTTCAACACCCCGTGCGAGATCAAACCGATCAGTCCAATCCTGGCCAAGGCCATGGACCGCATCTTCATCCTGCACGCCGACCACGAGCAAAACGCCTCGACGTCCACCGTGCGCCTGGCGGGCTCCTCGGGCGCCAACCCGTTCGCCTGTATCGCCGCCGGCATCGCCGCACTGTGGGGCCCTGCCCACGGCGGTGCGAACGAAGCCGTGCTGACCATGCTTGATGAAATCGGCGATGTGTCCAACATCGACACCTTCATCGCCAAGGCCAAGGACAAGAACGATCCGTTCAAGCTGATGGGCTTCGGTCACCGGGTTTACAAGAACCGCGACCCGCGCGCCACCGTGATGAAGCAGACCTGCGACGAAGTCCTGAAAGAGCTGGGCATCAAGGACGACCCGCAACTGCAACTGGCCATGCGCCTGGAAGAGATCGCGCTGACCGATCCGTACTTCATCGAGCGCTCGCTGTACCCGAACGTCGACTTCTACTCGGGGATTATCCTCAAGGCGATCGGCATTCCTACCAGCATGTTTACCGTGATCTTTGCCCTGGCACGTACCGTGGGCTGGATTTCGCACTGGAAGGAAATGCTGTCCAGCCCGTACAAGATCGGGCGTCCGCGTCAGCTGTATACCGGTTATGACTCGCGTGATGTGAGCAAGCTGGAAGATCGCAAGTAAGCCACTGGCTGAAAACGAAAAAAGGCTGCCCTCGGGCAGCCTTTTTTATTGCCGACTCCATCCGAGCACCTGATCCCTCCCCAGCTTTGGCTTTTGGCTTGTGATCTGGCTGTTGCTGCTGCTTTGGCTTTTGATCTTGCTTTTGATCTTGCTTTTGATCTTGATCTTGATCTTGGCCCCGTTAAGCTCAGGCCCGACTGGAGGCGTTGCCCACGCGGCTGCCCGCAGGGCCCTTCGGCGCAGCCGAAGGAAACGGCAGCCCGCCCGCTTCTATAGCGGGTGCCGTTTAGCCGCGTGGGCGACGCCGGAGGGAGGGGACCCGAAGCGCAGCGTAGGGGCCGAGCTGGGGCGAGAATTTTTGGTTACTTTTTTTTCGACTGAAAAAAGTGACCCGGCGTAAGGCCGGAACCGCCGGTGGCCGCACCCGCAGCAATGGATATGCCCGCGAACGAAAAAGCGGGATCCGCAGATCGTGAGCATATCCATTATCGAGGGTGATGCTGAATCACCTTTCCGCCCTTACGGCGGGTCACTTTTTTCAGTCGAAAAAAAAGTAACCAAAAATTCTCAGCCCCGAGCCCGGTCCCTACGCTGCGCTACGGGTCCCCTCCCTACGACGTCGATCAAGCGGACGACGGCCCGGAATAGAAGCGCCTCCGGTTCCGTCTCCTTCAGCTACGCTGAAGGCCGCTTGATCGACGTCTCCGGTCGGACCTGGGCTCTAACGGGGCATACAATCAAGATCAAAGGCCTCACGGAAGCAAAAGCTGCCTGGCTGGGGACTTGCTTTGGATGGGCCGGCCAGCGCAGCCTGGCGGCAGCGGCTACAGAAGTAGAGAGAAGCGTACGCGTACAAGTACGCGTACGGGCAACGCAGAGTGTGCTACTGCTCAGCCTTGGCGCGCAGCGCCTTGAGGGTGTTGAACGGTGCATCCACCACAAACTTGTTCGCCACAAACGACGGCACGCTACCACCCGGCTCAGTGTGCACCTGGTAAGTCACCTCGGTGCTGTCCGCCCCCTTGGGCACCAGCTTCCAGAACCCCTGCACCTGGGCAACACGAACAAAGCCCTTCTCGGCCGGCAGGTAGGTAGGCACCTCTTCCAGGTTACGGGTGAGGCTGCCATCGGCACCATGCACCGACGTCACATGCAAGATCGAATCACGCGGGGTCACTGGCCACGGCGTGTTGAACTGGGTGTAGGTCCAGCTCTGATCACCCTCGTTCTTGAGCAGTTTCTGCGCCTTGCACTCATGAATCCAGGCACAGGCGCCCGCCACGTCTTCCTGCAAGGCCTGGATCTTGGCCAGCGGCGCCTTGATCACGGTCACACCACGGTAAGCCTTGTAATCAGAACCTGGCACCACGCTGAGCGACACCTTGATGCCGTCTTCGTCCTTGGCCGTTTGCCAATCCTCGGCCTGCGCCGCAGTGGCAACCAGCGCCGTCAAACTACATGCAACAGCCAAACGATGCAGCGAACCCATAGTTTTCTTCCTTATTGTCCAGGAGGCACACCACCCTCCTCGCCCCGGCTACGCCACAGATGTCATCTGCTCCCACCAACCCAGCAACTGTATGGCCTGGGCATTGGTTTCCCCGCACACCTCCGGGTCAGCCTGGAAGCCACCGCACACCGCAGGGCGCTCCGGGCGACCGAACAGCTGACACAGGTTGTCAGCATCCAGCTGCACGCAGCGCTCACCAGCCGGCTTGCCATTGGGCATGCCAGGAATGGGCGAGGAAATGGAAGGGGCAATGCAGCAGGCGCCGCAGCCTTCACGGCACTTCATGACAGGCGTAAACCTCAATCGGACGACGAGTGGATGTAGGGGGATAGTAACCGCTTAAACAGGTGTTTGAAATTGTTTCAAGACGAAAATCGACAGGGCGATACTGCCAACCGCCCGTCCGATTACTGTTTGAACTCGAAATCCAGCGCTGCGCCTTCGACTTCCCGGTTGCTGTCGTTGCGCCGCGGCAGCTGCATTTCGTTGCTCAACAGACGGCCGTTAAGCTGGAAGTCTTCGGATTTTTTCTCATCGAAGTAGGATGGCAGCAGCGTCTTTTCACGGGCAGGGGCCGCCGCATCAATCTTTTTCTGCGGCTCCAGGTTGTTGACCATCGCCTTGGGCAAGGTCAGATCGATCTTTGCCTTGGGCAGGTCTACGGCCACCGCATCAGCCTCCTTGCGGCTTTTGCTCTTGCTGGCCACCGGCTTCATCTTGACCGCCTTGGTCGCGCTCGCCGCAGGCTTCTTCTTGGCAGGGGCGACCTTTTTGGCAGCCGGGGCCGCCTTGGCCGCCTTTTTCGCAGGCACGGCACTGCTGTCGGCCTGGGCGACCAACAGCGGCGAAGCGTTCAGCGGCAGCGATTGAGAACAGGCCATGCCAGACCCCAGGCACAGCACGAGCATTCCGATACAGCGCAAGGCATTCATAGACACAGGCAGAGATGGCAGTACAAGCCTCTATGCTCCCCGTTAGAGGCCTGGCTGGCAAGCCCCCTGAACCGCCCGGGAAGGTAAATCCTTAGTAAAAGTGGCCGCCTGCCACTTCTTGACACAATTGCCCCGCCAACAAGCCCAATGTCATCAGCACTCGCTCCGCTTCCTTGTTCCACGGGATACCGCAGTTGAGGCGAATACAGTGGTTGAACTGCTCGGTGTTACTAAAGATCAGGCCCGGCGCGATGCTGATGCCCTGCTCCAGCGCTCGCACGTGCAGCTCCTGGGTATTCACCCGCCCCGGCAGGCTGACCCACAGGATAAAGCCACCCAACGGACGGGTAATCTGCGTGCCCTCGGGAAAGAACTGCTGCACCGCCAACTGGTAAGCACTCAGGTTTTTGCGGTATTCCTGGCGAATGAACCGCAGATGGCGGTCATACCCACCATTTTCCAGGTAACTGGCGATGCCCATCTGGGTAACGCTGCACGCCGAGTGGGTACTGAAGGTTTGCAGGCGCTGAATCTCCGCCTGGTATTTGCCGGCAATCATCCAACCGATGCGCACACCGGGCGACAATGTCTTGGAAAAGCTGGAGCAATACACCACGTGCCCCAGACGATCATAGGCCTTGAGGGCCTTGGTCTTGCCCTGGTCGAACATCAGCTCGCCGTAGATATCGTCTTCCACGATCTGGATATCGAAATCCGAGGCCAGGCGCAACAATTGCTTCATGCGCTCCTCGGGCATGGTGCCGCCCAGTGGATTGCTCAGGCGCGGCGTGAGCACCAGGGCCTTGATCGACCATTGGTTGGCGGCCAGTTGCAAGGCTTCCAGGCTGATGCCGGTGGAAGGGTCGCTGGGAATTTCGATCACCTTCAGGCCCAGTAGATCGGCCAACTGCAGCAGACCATAGTAAGTGGGCGACTCCGCCGCGATCAGGTCGCCGGGACGGGTCAGCACCCGCAGGGACATTTGCAGCGCGTCCACGCAGCCATGGGTGATGACCACTTCAGAAGGATCAACGACGACGCCGGCATCGCGCATGCGGATCGCTACCTGACGGCGCAGCGGCTCGAAACCCGGGCTGAACATGTAGCTGAACGCCCGCGGGCTATGGAAGCGCGTGACCTTGGCAATCTGCTGATGGAGCGCGCGCACGGGCAGGTAATCCACATGGGGCACCGCTGCCCCCAGGGGGAACACCCCTTCGCGCCGGGACTCCACCAGCACCTGCTGGATAATACTGGCGCGCGTGACCAACCCTGGCCGCTCGACCCGGGCGATATCCGGCGTGGGCGCAGTCAAGGCCGGTGTCTGGTGCACGTAGTAACCCGACTGCGGCCGGGCACGGATCAGCCCCTGATCTTCGAGGTTGGCGTACGCCTGCAGCACCGTGGCATGGCTCACGTTGAGCTGCGAACTCATCTTGCGCACCGACGGCACCCGCTCCCCGGGCTGATACACGCCACGGCGAATATCGTCCGCCAGTTGCTGGGCGATGCGCTGGTAGAGCAGAAGGCTGGTCATGGCGGGCTTCTCGACTGATCAGGCGATATTATTGTCAGTACCGGAACAGTTGAAAAGTGTACGGGGACAGTTGCGCGAATGCGAGGGGATTGTGCCGCAATAACTGTAGCCGCTGCCGTCAGGCTGCGCTGTCCCTCCATCACCCTGAAGATTTCCAGCGTACGGAGGGGCCGGCGCAGCCTGGCGGCAGCGGCTACGAACTATCGAGCGGCGCCGAGCACGCCTTTCTCATCAGAGAACACGATTTCCACACGGCGATTCATCGCCCTGCCCCGCTCCGAGGCATTGGCCTCAACCGGGTATTGGTCACCATACCCCTGCACCTGGATACGCTTCTCATCGATGCCCAGGTCCACCAGGGTGTCGGCAACTGTCTGCGCCCGGTCCTTGGACAGGTCCAGGTTGAAGTCGCTGTCACCGGTGTTATCGGTATAACCCTCGATGCGCACTACGCGCTTGGGGTTCAATTGCAGGAACTGCACCAGCTTGAGGACCATGCGATTGGCCGACGGTTTGAGCTCCGCCTCGCCGCTGTCGAACAGCACATCACCCAGGGTCAGCACCAGACCACGATCGGTCTCGGTGGTGGCCATGTTGACGAACTGTTCCTCCAGCGCCTTGCCCTGCTGCTGCACACTGTTGAGCTTGGACTCACGCAAGGCCAGCTGCAGGCGCTGACGCTCAAGGTCCAGACGCGTCAGTTTTTCCTTGTTCAGCGCCAGTTGCGTGTGTTCGCGGGCAATCTCGCTGTAACGCTGGCTGAGGTAGGCGTACTGGGCCACGTCGTCGCCGCTGCCCCAGTAATTGGCCAGGCGCTCGGCACGCGACAGCGATTCACCGGCGCGGATCACGTCCCGCGGCGCGCTGCGCAGTACGTCGGCATCATCCTTGACCTTCTGGTAGCTGGCGCTGGCCTGCTGCAAGGTTACCGATGAAGTCGAGTGGCCGGCACAACCGAACAGGCCCAGGCAGCCCACGGCGATCAAACCGCTGCCTATCTGCGAAAAACGGCTCATTGCGCCTCCCCCAACTGTTTGTGCAGGCGCACGATTCGCGTGTTTACCTGGGTCAACTGCTCCTGGCTTTTTTCGGTCAGCACCCGGGCTTCGGCCAGGCGCGCGTCCAGCTCGGCCTGCTCGGCCAGCAGCCGCGCCTGACGATAGCCCTGGGCGCCATTGGCAGCCTGGGCGGCGGTCAGCTTGTCGCTGGCCAGCTTCATTTCGGCGACATCGTCGTTGGCACCGACAGCGCGGGCCTGGTCCACGGCCTGTTCGGTCAGGCGCAGTTGCTCGGTGGGGGCCGGGTCACTGGCGCAGCCGGCCAGGGCCAGCAGCGCAGCAACGGCGATTGAAACTTGAATTCTCACACGGGATCCCTACTGTTTTGGGGCGCTTGGCGTTTGCGGTGCGACCGGTTGCTGCAAGCGCGCCTTCCAACGTTCGACATTGCGTTGCAATACCGCCTCGGCTTGGCCGGACGCGGGCAATTCTGTCATCTTTTTCGCCAACTGTCCGCGCAGCCAGGGGTCATTGCAGGCCGAATTGTGTGACAAGGCCAGGTACAGCCCCGGGCGGTCCAGCGGTGTCTCGTGGGCCACCACGTCATTGCCCAGCCCCAGGCTCTGGGACACGGCCTGCCCGGCGTAGCGTCCGGCCACCAGGTATTCGGCCTTGCCCAGCATCAACTGCTGGAACGCCACTGTCAGCGACTCGGCAGGCGCCAGCCTCAGGTTCTCATCGGCAAAGCGCTTGAACGACGCCCCCAGCCGTGCCCGCGCCGACACTACGCCGGCATGACCGTGCAGATCGCCCACCGTGTGGTACACCAGCGGCGACGCGGTACGGGTCCACACCAAGTAGTCGTTGAGGGCGATGCGCGGGTGGATGTAGTCCAGGGTTTCCAATTGCTCGACCGACATCGGTGCATCCACCAACAGGTCCATGCGCCCGCTGCGCACCTCGTCCAGGGCCTGGGAGCGCCGGCCGCTGTACAGCACGTCGATCTTGATGCCCAGTTCGTCGCCGATGCGCTTTAGCTGGTCGACATTGGCGCCGATCAGGTGGGCGGGGTCATCCGGGTCGCGCCAGGAGAATGGCTGGGCATCCGGGCTGCCGGTGGCAATCAGACGCTCGCAGGTGCCAGCGGCACTGGCCAGGGTGGGCAGCAACATGGCCAGCGCCCAGGCGCCCAACAGCAGGGGTCGCTTCATGATTCATCCTTTGCACATACCCGTAGCCGCTGCCGAAGGCTGCGCTGGCCCTGGAATCCACTGAAAATATTCAGCGAGGCACAGGGCCAGCGCAGCCTGGCGGCAGCGGCTACGCAAAAAGTAGTTCGCATAAAAAAGCCCGGTCACAAGACCGGGCTCTTTTATAAGTGAAGCGGCTGGATCAGACCAGCTTTTCCAGCTCTGGTACTGCTTCGAACAGGTCAGCCACCAGGCCGTAGTCGGCCACCTGGAAGATCGGCGCCTCTTCGTCCTTGTTGATCGCAACGATCACTTTGGAGTCCTTCATGCCCGCCAGGTGCTGGATCGCGCCGGAGATGCCGACGGCGATGTACAGCTGTGGCGCAACGATCTTGCCGGTCTGGCCGACCTGCATGTCGTTGGGCACGAAGCCTGCGTCCACGGCGGCGCGCGAGGCACCCACGGCGGCGCCCAGCTTGTCGGCCAGGGCGTACAGGTGCTTGAAGTTGTCGCCGTTCTGCATGCCGCGGCCGCCGGAAACGACGATCTTGGCAGCGGTCAGCTCAGGGCGGTCGGACTTGGCCAGCTCCTCGCCGACGAACGCCGATTTGCCTGCGTCGTGAGCAGCGCCCACGGCTTCGATGGCAGCCGAGCCACCTTCGGCGGCAACGGCGTCGAAGCCGGTGGCGCGCACGGTGATGACCTTGATGGCAGCGCTCGATTGCACGGTGGCAATGGCGTTGCCGGCGTAGATCGGACGCTTGAAGGTGTCGGCCGATTCCACCGAGATGATCTCGGAGATCTGGTCCACGTCCAGCTGGGCAGCAACGCGCGGCAGCACGTTTTTGCCATTGGACGTAGCAGGGGCCAGCACGTGGCTGTAGGCCGAAGCCAGTTCAACCACCAGCGGCGCAACGTTTTCCGGCAGGAAGTGCGCGTAGGCAGCGTTGTCGGCCACCAGCACTTTCGCCACGTCAGCAATCTTGGCGGCAGCTTCAGCCACGGCACCAACGCCCTGGCCGGCAACCAGCACGTGCACATCACCACCGATTTTCGCGGCAGCTGCGACGGTGTTCAGGGTAGCCGGGGCTACAGCACCATTCTCGTGTTCAGCGATAACCAGGATAGTCATTTAGATTACCTTCGCTTCGTTTTTCAGTTTCTCGACCAGTTCTGCAACCGACTTGACCTTGATGCCAGCGCTGCGAGCAGCCGGGGCTTCAACCTTGATGGTCTTGTTGGTGGAAGCAACGGAAACACCCAGGGCGTCCGGGGTAACGGTTTCCAGCGGCTTCTTCTTGGCCTTCATGATGTTAGGCAGCGAGGCGTAACGAGGCTCGTTCAGACGCAGGTCGGTGGTGACGATGGCTGGCAGGTTCAGCGCAACGGTCTGCAGGCCGCCGTCGATTTCGCGGGTGACATTGACCTTGTCGCCAGCCACTTCCACCTTGGAGGCGAAGGTGCCCTGGCCGAAACCGGTCAGTGCCGCCAGCATCTGGCCGGTCTGGTTGTTGTCGCTGTCGATGGCCTGTTTGCCCAGGATCACCAGCTGTGGCTGTTCCTTGTCGACAACGGCCTTGAGCAGCTTGGCCACGGCCAGGGAGTTCAGTTCTTCGGCGACTTCCACCAGCACGGCGCGGTCAGCGCCCAGGGCCAGGGCGGTACGCAGTTGTTCCTGCGCGGTGCTCGGGCCGATGGTGACGACGACGATTTCGGACGCAACGCCCTTCTCTTTCAGACGCACAGCCTCTTCCACGGCGATTTCGCAGAAGGGGTTCATGGACATCTTGACGTTGGCGAGATCGACGCCAGAGTTGTCCGCTTTGACACGGACCTTGACGTTGTAGTCGACCACTCGTTTGACAGCTACAAGAACCTTCATGGATTCCTCGTTACTCTCCGGTGAAAAGAATGTCGCCCGGGCAAGGCCAGGCGATGCTCAGTGGGCACAAGGGCACCTTTAAAAACGACGGCGAACGCGCCTTATTTAGCCTGGAACCCTGCAATTCAACGACTTAGCGGCAAAACCGGGCAGTCATCGGCGGTGGCGACGTGTAAACTCGACCACAATTGGGGCAACGGCATGCCTGCGCGGCGCGGGCCTGGCTTTTAGAGATGCTCTTGCAGCCTCAGGGCAACCTGCGGCAAATGCAAAACCGACCGTATCTTGACCGCTACGCCCGGACCGGTCAACAACCGGAACCGCCCGGTCATGCACCTGCCCCCAGCGATTTTACTGGCCTGGGGCAAATTCAAACAAACGTTTGTATTGGACCCCGCCAGTGGTGTAGATATAATGCGCGGCCAACGAGATTGCCCTGTCGTGTGACCCCAGGTGCCCCTGCACCGCACCCCACGACAGAAAAAGCGCAACGCCATTAGAAAAACTGTGAGCCTTGAGTAGGAGAGAACCTGTGGAACGCGAATACATGGAATTCGACGTGGTCATCGTCGGGGCCGGCCCCGCCGGCCTGTCCGCCGCCTGCCGCCTGAAGCAGAAAGCTGCTGAAGCGGGCCAGGAAATCAGCGTCTGCGTGGTGGAAAAAGGCTCCGAGGTAGGCGCCCACATTCTCTCCGGCGCGGTGTTCGAACCCCGCGCGCTGAACGAGCTGTTTCCCGATTGGAAAGAGCTGGGCGCGCCGCTGAACACGCCGGTCAAGCGCGATGACATCTACGTGCTGAAAAACGCCGACAGCGCCAGCAAGGTGCCGGGTGCCTTCGTGCCCAAGACCATGCACAACGAAGGCAACTACATCATCTCCCTGGGCAACCTGTGCCGTTGGCTGGCCCAGCAGGCCGAGAACCTTGGCGTGGAAGTGTACCCAGGCTTTGCCGCCCAGGAAGCGCTGATCGACGAAAACGGCGCCGTGCGCGGCATCCTTACCGGCGACATGGGCGTGGACCGTGAAGGCAACCCCAAGGAAGGCATGTACACCCCGGGCATGGAACTGCGTGGCAAGTACACCCTGTTCGCCGAAGGCTGCCGCGGCCACATCGGCAAGCAGCTGATCAAGCGCTACAACCTGGACAGCGATGCCGATGCCCAGCACTACGGCATTGGTTTGAAGGAAATCTGGGAAGTCGACCCGGCAAAGCATGAGCAGGGCCTGGTCGTCCATACCGCGGGCTGGCCGATGGATATCATGGGCACCGAGAACACTGGCGGCTCCTTCCTCTATCACCTGGAAAACAATCAGGTGGTGGTGGGTCTGATCGTCGACCTGTCCTACAGCAACCCGTACCTGTCGCCGTTCGACGAATTCCAGCGCCTCAAGCATCACCCGGTGATCAGCCAGTACCTGGAAGGCGGCAAGCGCATCAGCTACGGCGCCCGCGCCATCTGCAAGGGCGGCCTGAACTCGCTGCCCAAGATGATCTTCAACGGCGGCGCGCTGATCGGCTGTGACCTGGGCACGCTCAACTTCGCCAAGATCAAGGGCAGCCACACCGCGATGAAATCCGGCATGCTGGCGGCCGATGCAGTGGCCGAAAAGCTGCTGGGCGGTGCCGAGGGCGGCGACCTGCTGACCGGTTACGTGGATTCGTTCAAGGCCAGCTGGCTGTACGAGGAACTGTTCGCCAGCCGTAACTTCGGCCCGGCCATCCACAAGTTTGGCGCGGTGCTGGGCGGTGCATTCAACTACATCGACCAGAACATCTTCGGCGGCAAGATTCCGTTCACCCTGCACGACACCAAGCCGGACTACGCCTGCCTGAAGCTGGCCAAGGACTCGAAGAAGATCGAGTACCCCAAGCCCGACGGCAAGCTGAGCTTCGACAAGCTGAGCTCGGTATTCCTCTCCAGCACCAACCATGAAGAGGAACAACCCTGCCACCTGAAGCTGAAAGACCCGAGCATCCCGATCGGCACCAACCTGCCGCTCTACGATGAACCGGCCCAGCGTTACTGCCCGGCGGGCGTGTACGAAGTCATCACCCAGGAAGACGGCGAGAAGCGTTTCCAGATCAACGCCCAGAACTGCGTGCACTGCAAGACCTGCGACATCAAGGACCCTTCGCAGAACATCACCTGGGTAACCCCGGAAGGCTCGGGCGGGCCGACCTACCCGAATATGTAATGTCTGGATCTTCGTCACCTGCATCGCGAGGTAGGAGCCGACCTTGGTCGCGATGCAGGCGACGCGGATTAACGCGGACCACCAATACATGGCGCTGTGACACCATTATTGTCAAATACCATACAGCGCCGAAATGCTTCAGATACCCGATTTTGCTGGAGTTCGCCGCCCTCATGCCGATAAAACAGGCATCAGGGCAGTGAGCAGATCACAGCCTTCAGTATCGGAGTCATTACCATGCAGATCGAGCGCCTGGGCACCATTCAGGGTGACCTTGAACACACCGCCGCCCACCTTGAAGCGCTATCGCGGATGCTTCAGGGGCACGCGTTATTCCTGCGCCATTCCACCTACGCCGACAACTCGGCCGATATCGACTTCATCGAACGCCACCTCAACGGCCTGGCGGCCTCGGTGACCGACCTGCGCGGCGTGGCCCGCAACATCGCCAAGGTCGCCTGACCGGCAACGCCCTACTCCACCCGCAACGCCCACAACACATCCAGCACATGCCGGGTCGACCGTTCGACCTCACCGGCGCGATGAACGATGCCCAACTGTCGCGATAACGCAGGCTTCAACGGCCGCATCACGATGCGTGCGTCAGGCAGCGGCGTGGACGCCTCATGGGGCAGCAGCGTGGCACCATAGCCGGCCGCCACCAAGCTCTTGATGGCGTCGTTGTAATTGAGCTGGATGCGCGGCGTGGGTTGCTGACCCTCGCTGGCAAACCATTCGCTGGTCAGACGTGAAAGGCGTGTAGTGCTGTCGTTGAGAATCAGCGGCTGCTCGGCCAGCCACGCCGGGGTCACTACCTCGGGCACCTCCCAGCGGGCGGGCAGGAAGGCCATCACCGGATCAAGCCGCCACGGTTGGATCTCCACCCCCTTGACCGGCAGCTGTGGCAAAGCGATGAGGCCGATGTCCAGGGTACCCGCCGTCAATTGGCGCAAGGTTTCCTGGGAGGTCAATACCGCCACCTGCACGTCGATGCCGGGATGGCGTTGACCCAGGGTTTCCAGCGCCTGGGGCAGCAACTGCGCGATGGCCCCTGTTGAGGCGCCCAGGCGCACGCGCCCCGCCAGGCCCTGCACCTGGCGCTGCACGTCCTCCAGGGCCTGCTGGGCGTCCAACAGCAAACGCCGCCCGCGCTCCACCAGGGTCTCGCCAATGGCGGTCGGCAATACCTGCCCCCGGGTGCGCGACAACAAGGCGCCGCCCACCCGTTCCTCAAGCTCGGCAATGTGCAGGCTGACCGTGGGCGGCGCCAGGTTGAGCCTGCGCGCAGCTTCAGCGAACGAGCCCAGGTCGGCAATGGTCACCAGCGTACGCAGGCGGTCCAGACTGATTTCACGCATTGAGCCACACCTTCAGGAAAACTGAACATTATCATTGCCAAATTCAACTTTCCCTATGCTACCCGTGGAATGAAGATAGGGGCAGTCACTTCTTGCGAGCACCCCGGCATGACCACTCCCCTGATCTTCATCGATGGCGACCAAGGCACCACCGGCCTGCAGATTCACCAACGCCTGCGCCACCGCGCTGACCTGCAACTGCTGCGCCTGGACCCGCGCTATCGCAAAGACCCGCAGCACCGCGCCGAGGCCATCAACGCTTGCGACATCGCCGTCCTGTGCCTGCCCGATGACGCAGCGCGCGAGGCCGTGGCCAGCATTCACAACCCGGCGGTGCGGGTGATTGACGCCAGTTCTGCCCACCGTACCCATGCCGAGTGGACCTATGGTTTTGCGGAAATGGGCGCGGCACAATCCAGCGCCATTGCGACGGCCAAACGCGTGAGCAACCCTGGCTGCTACCCCACCGGCGCCATCGGTCTGCTGCACCCACTGGTGCAGGCCGGTCTGGTGCCAGCCGATTACCCGATCAGCATCAACGCCGTGTCGGGGTATTCCGGCAAGGGCCGCGCCGGGGTGGATGAGTACGAAGGCGAGAACGCCGTGGCGGCGCCAGCCTTCCAACTGTATGGCCTGGGGCTGACCCACAAGCACGTGCCGGAAATCGCCGGGCACAGCGGCCTGGCGCATCGCCCGCTGTTCGTGCCGGCGTATGGCGCGTTTCGCCAGGGCATCGTGCTGACCATCCCTGTGCAACTGCACCTGCTGGCACCGGGGATGACGGGCGCGCAGCTGCACACCTGCCTGGCGGATCACTACGCGGGGCAGCGTCACGTGCAAGTGATGCCGCTGGCGGACAGCAAGGCGCTTACGCACTTGGACCCGCAGGGCATGAATGGCACGGATGATTTGCGCTTGATGGTCTTCGAGCATGGGCAGCAGGTGTTGCTGGCGGCGGTGTTCGATAACCTGGGCAAGGGGGCTGCGGGCGCGGCGGTGCAGAACCTTGATTTGATGATGAGCTGACTCGCACATCGTAGCCGCTGCCGCCAGGCTGCGCTGGCCCTGTGCCTCGCTGCAGGTTTTCAGTGGACGTCAGGCCCAGCGCAGCCTGGCGGCAGCGCCTACGTGCCAGGTTGCAGGGTGCGGCGGCGTACGCCCCACCCCTGCTGCATGCCGGCAGCAGCGATCAGAATCGCCACCACGCCCACCCACTGCAACGCATCCAACCGATGCCCAAACGCAAACCAATCCACGAAAATCGCCACAATCGGGTAGATAAAGCTCAACGCCCCGGTCAGCGCCGTCGGCAATTTCTGAATGGCGCCATACAGCAGCACATACATCAACCCCGTATGCACCATGCCCAGGGTCAGCAACGAACCCCAGCCCTGCACCTGCTGGGGAAACGCCGACACCTGCGCCAAAGGCGCCAACAGCAACACGCCCGTAGTGACCTGCACCAACGCGATCAGGTGCGGCGGCACGCCACTCAGGCGCTTGATGATCAGCGCGGCGATGGCATAGAGCGCCGCCGCCCCCAGCGCCATCACGATACCCATCAGATAATCATCGCCACCCTGCCCGCCATGGGCGCTGACAATCGCCAGCATCCCGGCGAACGACACCGCCAGCCAGAACAGCTTCTGCACAGTGATCTTCTCACCCAGAAACAGCGCCCCAAGCCCCACCAGAATAAACGGCTGCACGTTGTACACCGCCGTGCCGATGGCAATCGACGCCCGCGAATACGAGCCAAACAGCAGCAGCCAGTTACCCACAATCGCCACGCCGCTGAGCACCGCCAGCAAAAAGGTGGTGCGAGTCAGCAACCTCGGCCGCAGAAAGCCCATCGCCGCGCAGATCGCCAGCAGCGTCAAGGCGCCGAACACGCAGCGCCAGAACACCACGTCCAACACCGGCTGCCCCGAGAGCATCACCAGCCAGCCGATGGTGCCGGAAATCAACATGGCCGCGATCATTTCCAGCGAGCCACGATGCAGTGATTTGTCCATTGGAAATCTCCTTCTTCAATGGCGATTATTATGCTCGGGGCCGCGCGGCGCTTTCCATGAAGAAAAGAAGGCGAATTCAAGCATTGGGCTTTACTATCAAGGCATCCCGGTGTTTTTGCCTTAGGAGCTGTTCATGACCGACGACATCGACCAACGCCTGATCAGCGCCCTGATGGAAGACTCGCGTCGCTCCCTCAAGGCCCTGGCGCAACTCACCGGCCTTTCCGCCCCCAGCGTCGCCGAACGCCTGCGCAAACTGGAAGAGCGCGGCGTGCTCAAGGGCTATACCGTTGAAGTCGACCCCAAGGCCTTCGGCTATCAGCTGCAGGCCATCGTGCGCATCCGCCCGCTGCCGGGCCAGTTGCACGTGGTGGAGCGGCAGATCCAGCAGATCCCGCAGTTCACCGAATGCGACAAAGTCACCGGCGACGATTGCTTCATCGCCCGCCTGCATGTGCGCAGCATCGAAGAACTGGACACCGTGCTCGATGATTTGAACGCCTACGCGGAAACCAACACCGCGATCATCAAGAAAAGCCCCGTGAAACGGCGCCTGCCGCCGATGGCGTGACACCACTCCCCCACCGTAAAGGACTGCGAACCCCATGCATGCACGACTGCACAACCGTCGATTCGTGACCACGGCAAACCCCGAGGGTCATGCTGACGCCAGTACCGTGTTTCACTATTTAGTGCATGACGCCTTGATCACTGGCAGCTACGCCGGCGGGAAGATTCGCAGCGGGCAGGTGGTCGGTCGCGTCACCGGGCCAGACACCATTGAGCTGCTGTATCACTGCCTGACCCAGGACAATGAATTGCTGGCAGGGTGGTCGCGTGGCGTGGTCGGTGTCGACAATGCGGGCCGCACCACCCTGGCATTCGAATGGGGCTGGCTGATCGGTGCCACCGGTGGTGGCCAGTCCCAGTACATCGAGCTGATTGACGCGTAGCCGCTGCCGCCAGGCTGCGCTGGCCTGTGCCTCTCTGAAGATTTGCAGGGTTCACACCAACCAACGCAGCCTGGCGCCAGCGGCTACATGCTGCTGGCAATATTACCGGGTGCTGGAACCGCAGAATCGGTCTGCGCGCGAAGCGCCATTCAACAGAGCATCCACCAGCCCTTTGGCCCCTTCAATGGAGTGCAAAGTCGACCAGAGCAGGCCACGCTGAGACCGGTCAGGACCATCGCACATTTCGTAGGCCGTCTCTTCTGCGCACTTGAGCAACAGCGACACCTGTACCAGCGTGTCCTCCCAGGCCAACCCTTCCTGAACACAAAAAAAAGCTTTTTCATCCGTGCTACAGGCACCGAACGGATGGGTGACCGTTTTGATCTCGTCGGCCACCGCAAAGGTGGAAGACTCGACTGCATCTCGGAAATTGCCTTGTGGCAACTGATTGAAATCCCTACTCATGTAAACCTCCGTTTTGAATAACCCTATCGCCACCCTGTCCTTCGAAAAACATAGGTGGCGAACCGCACGGTGTTCGAAGTCGGGCCCTTCAGTCAAAACGGAAGCCGAATGGGCTCGCACCGTACGGCCCACCATAAAGCGTAGCCAATGCGAGGTTAGCATCCACCATACTCATGTGGGTGCACACGCGTCGTTTTGATGAGGTACCGGCTTCGACACCGGGCACTGATTGGCAGTGCGGTAGCGAGACTAGCGACTGGATCGAGCTAGGTATGTAGGACGTTTCGCAAATCAGAGAGCGAAAAAGGGATTTCTGAGTCTGTGAATGCCCGACACATACAGAAACCAAGCCACTGCACAAACGCTTAGCCACACCTGCACCAGAATGGGAAACTGGGTGGACAGGAGGGTTGGCCATGTCGATCGTAACGTTATTGAAGTTTCTCGGGATTCTTGATGAAAAAGACACCTACATGAAAGCCAAGGGCGGGCCCCATAGCCTGCGCCTGGTCGGCCAAAGCATGCTCAAGGTAGACATTGAAGAAATCTACGCATCTGAAAGCTATCAACAGGCCCAGGCAATGACCGACCGCATCATCAAAAAGCACGGCTGAGATGGGGCTATTACTGATATTGCCAATTCTGGTCAGCGGATATCTGGTGTGCATGAGCCACCCCTACTACTTCTCCCGCCTACATCGGTACGACGGTCAACTGCTGTATCTACGGGTGGCAAAACTTGGCCTGACCTGCATATTGGTGGCACTGACGCTATCTGCTCTGATATCCCACTTCGTGCCTGACGCTTGGCAAGCGTTCGGCAACATAGTGCAGGTGGCACTTCAAGGGCTCGGCGTGAATACTGTCGAGGTAGCACCCTACCGGCTCCTGCTTCAACTCACTTGCATGTCTGTATTGATCCCCATTCCATGGATTATTTTCGGCAGGATGACCGGCTACCTGAAAGGTAGGTATATCGGTGTCGCATCAGCTCGATCGCGAGAACGCCGCACAATCATCGGCTAGCATCTGGGGGGCATCATGCAGTGTCCGATCGTAGCCTTCCAATAAAACCCGAAAACCCTTCTGGGAATCGCGTCATGGCCACCAGGTGCTAGCCGATAATGTTGTGGCGCTCTTAAGACCGCGCGCCGCCCGCGCGGCGCATCGCGGCCAAGGCCGGCTCCTACATTTGTTGCAACGTACCATGGCCTGTTCTACCGAGTTGCCTGCCTTGTTTGCCCGGCGCAGAATCTGCGGCCAGACCGAAGCCTAACCCCCCACCTCCGCCGATATCCCAGCCGCCGCCCGTTGCACCACCGGCACCAGCGACTCCATCTTCTCCAGCGACATGTACGGCACCGTACTGGCCACGCTGATCGCCGCCACGATGCGCTTGCTGGCGTCGCGGATCGGCGCCGCCACGCAGCGAATCGACGGTTCGTTGTCTTCCAGGTCGAAGGCGTAGCCGCCCTGCACATACGCCTGCATGCGTGCATGCACCTGTTCCCAGGTCTGCTCCGGGTGGTTGGGCCACAGGGCGTTGTGGCCGGCAGCCGGCAGGCTGATTTCGTACAGGTGGTGCCACTCGGCCGGCGAGGCGTCCAGCAGCAGGGCCTTGCCGATGCCGGTGCGCGCCAGGGGCATGCGATGGCCCACCCGCGAGCGCATTTCCGGGCCATTGCGGCCGGGGTTCTTGTGCAGGTAAAGCACGTCGTCGCCGTCGCGGATGGCCAGGTGGATGGTGTCGCCGGTCAGGCGCGACAGTTCGTCCAGGTAGGGGGTGGCGAGCATCACCAGGGGCACTTCTTCGCGGGCCTGGAAGCCCAGCTCGATCAGTTTGGGGCCCAGTAGATAACCGACCTGGGGCAGCACGCGCAGGTAGCGTTCGTCCACCAGCGCGCTGGCCAGGCGGTGGGTGGTGCTGCGGGTGGTACCGACCTGGCGGGCGATTTCCTTGAGGTCGCGGGCGCCATCGGCCACTGCCTGGATCACGGCCAGGCCGCGCAACAGGGTTTGTGTGCCGGCGGGGGCGGCGTCTTTGGCCTGCGGGGTAACGTCGTCCTGCATGGGCGTTCCTGTGTTCAAAACGGCATTGTAAACGGTGAGGCAGGCGCATTATGTGCGCCCGCCCGCGCCGGTGCCAGTCACAGCGGGATGCGTTCCACCTTGCCCACCAGCACGATGTAGGACAGCGCCCCCAGCAAGGCCATGACGGCGATGTAGGTGATGGCCGGCGCGAACGACTCGCCGCTGGCCAGAAAGCCGATGGCGATGGGCGTGGTGATGGCCGACAGGTTGCCGATGAAGTTGAACACCCCTCCGGTCAGGCCCAGCAGGCGTGCCGGTGCCAGGGTCGACACCAATGACCAGGTGATCGACGCCAGGCCGTTGCCGAAGAACGCCACGGCCAGGCAGGCGATGACCAGCGCGGTGGAGTCCACGTAATTGGCGCCGATGATACTGGTGCTGATCAGCAGCCCGCCGATGATCGGCAGCTTGCGCGCCAGCCCGATGCTGGCACCCCGACGGATCAGCCAGTCAGAGAAAAAACCTGAGCACAGCACGCCGACGAACGCCGCCAGAAATGGCAACGAGGCCAGCAGGCCGGACTTGATGAAGTCCATGCCGCGGTATTTGACCAGGTAGGTGGGGAACCAGGTCAGGAAGAACCACAGGGTGGAGTTCAGGCAGTACTGGCCCAGGTAGATGCCCCAGAGTTTGCGCTTGCTGAGCACGATGCCCAGGTCGGTCCAGCTGAATCCGGGTTTCGCTGCCTTGGCCGATGTCTGCATGTCCACCAGCCCGCCGCCTTCGCTGATCAGCTCGATCTCGCTGGCGTTGGCGCCCTTGAAGTCGCGCGGTTCGCGGTACACGGCGTACCACACCAAGGCCCAGACGATGCCCAGCACGCCGGTGGCGACGAACACCATGTGCCAGCCGAAGGCATGCTGCAGCCACGCCAGCACCGGGGTCAGAAACGCCAGGCCAACGAACTGCCCCGAGGTGTAGAAACCAATGGCGGTGGCACGCTCACGTTCGGGGAACCAGGTGGTGACTACCCGACTGTTGATCGGGTAAGCCGGGGCTTCCAGGGCACCAACGGCCATGCGCAGCACGAACAGGGCGATGAAGCTGCCAGCAAAGCCGAGCATTACCGTGGCCAGCGACCACAGCGCCAGCGCCACGCTGTAGAGGATGCGCGGCGGCACCCGATCCACCAGCCAGCCGCCGGGAATTTGCATGGCCGCATAGGTCCAGCCGAAGGCCGAGAACACCAAGCCCACGTGCACCGGGTCGATGCCCAGGTCGCTGGTCAGCGCCGGGGCGGCGATGGACAGGTTGCTGCGGTCCAGGTAGTTGATGACCACAGTGATGAACAGCAGCACCATGATGAAGAAGCGCTTGCGGCTGGGCGTGGCCAGGGTCGCCTGCGCGGGGAAGGTCTGGGTGTGCATGGGGGGCATGCCTCGTTCTTATAATTGTTTACGTCCCTGTAGCCGCTGCCGCCAGGCTGCGCTGGCCCTTGAGTGCACTGGGAAACCTTCAGGGAGGCATAGGGCCAGCGCAGCCTGGCGGCAGCGGCTACAGAGGGGTCGCACCTATCACCACTCGGCGAAGCTGCCGTCGGCGTGGCGCCAGATCGGGTTGCGCCAGCGGTGGCCCACGGCCGCGCGCTCCTTGACGTACTCCTCGTTGATCTCGATACCCAGGCCCGGGCCGTTGGGGATCTTGACGAAGCCGTTGTCGTAGTCGAACACCTCGGGGTGCTTGACGTAGTCCAGAAGGTCGTTGCTTTCGTTGTAGTGGATACCCAGGCTCTGCTCCTGGATAAACGCGTTGTAGCAGGCCGCGTCCAGTTGCAGGCACGCCGCCAGGGCGATCGGGCCCAGCGGGCAGTGCAGCGCCAGCGCCACGTCGTAGGCCTCGGCCATGTTGGCGATCTTGCGGGTTTCGGTGATACCGCCGGCGTGAGAAGCGTCCGGCTGGATGATGTCGACGTAGCCTTCGCTGAGCACACGCTTGAAGTCCCAGCGCGAAAACAGCCGCTCGCCCAGGGCAATCGGCGTGCTGGTCAGCGGCGCCAGCTCCTTGAGGGCTTCGTAGTTTTCGCTCAGCACCGGTTCTTCGATGAACATCAGTTTGTAGGGGTCCAACTCCTTCATCAGCACCTTGGCCATGGGCTTGTGCACCCGGCCGTGGAAGTCGACGCCGATGCCCACGTTAGGGCCGACGGCATCGCGCACCGCAGCGACGTTGGCCAGGCACAGGTCGACCTTGTCGAAGGTGTCGAGGAACTGCAGCTCCTCGGTGCCATTCATCTTCACCGCGGTAAAACCACGCTCCACCGCGTCCTTGGCCGCCTTGGCGGTGTCGGCGGGACGGTCACCGCCGATCCACGAATACACGCGAATACGATCGCGCACCTGGCCGCCCAGCAGATCGCTGACCGACACGCCCAGGGCCTTGCCCTTGATGTCCCACAGCGCCTGGTCGATACCGGCCAGGGCGCTCATGTGGATCGCGCCGCCACGGTAGAAACCACCACGGTAGAGCACGGTCCAGATGTCCTCGATGTTGCGTGGGTCTTTGCCGATCAGGTAGTCGGACAATTCCTCAACGGCAGCGGCCACGGTGTGGGCGCGGCCCTCGACCACCGGTTCACCCCAGCCGGTAACGCCCTCGTCGGTTTCAACCTTAAGGAAACACCAGCGCGGCGGGACGATAAAGGTGGTCAATTTAGTGATTTTCATCGTTTGTCTCTCTTGTCGATGTTCGTAGTCACAACAATCAGTGCAGGTGCTTCCAGGCGGCCACGTAGGCCTGTGCCCGGGCGGCGACGTCGGCGGGGCTCATGCCCGGCTTGAACAGGCCCGAGCCCAGGCCGAAACCCTGAACCCCGGCCTCGACGAACGGCGCCATGTTGTCGGGGGTGATGCCGCCCACCGGGATCAGCGCCGTGCCCTTGGGCAACACCGCCAGTAGGGCCTTGACCACACCGGGGTTGAGCATTTCGGCGGGGAACAGCTTCAGGGCATCAGCGCCCTCCTCCAAGGCCGCGAAGGCTTCAGTGGGCGTGACCACGCCGGGCGACAGGTACAGCCCGGCGGCCTTGGCGGCGCGCAGTACCTTGGCATCGCTGTGGGGCATGACGATCAACTGCCCGCCCGCCGCCTTGACTTGCTGCACCTGTTCGACGGTCAGCACCGTGCCGGCGCCGATCAGGCAATCGGCGGGCAGGCTGTCGCGCAGAATGCGGATGCTGTCAAAGGGGCTGGGGGAGTTGAGCGGTACCTCGATGACCCGGAAGCCCTGGTCATACAGCACCTGACCGATGGCCTGGGCTTCTTCGGGACGAAGGCCGCGCAAAATGGCGATCAGGCCGTTGGCGGCGAGCGCTTGCTGGAGCATGTCAAACCTCTTCTGACTGTGGGGCGAGCAGCCCGGCCGCCACGGCCAGGCTCCATAATCCGCGTTCGGTGGCCTGTTCGGCGATGCTGACCTGGGCGAATCCGCACAGGCCCAGCGCCAGCCAATAGCGCTGGCACAGGGCGGCGCTGCCGATCAGCACCACTTCGGGCAATTCACCGCCGGCAAGCCGGGCCCGCGACACCTCGGCGAGGGCGCGCAGTTCGTGGCCGATCATCAGGCCGGACAAATAGTCAGGTTGTTGCGCCCCGCTCAACTGGCCGGTCAGGCCCAGGGTGCGGGCGCTGAACAGCGTGGACAGCACGCCAATGTCGGCATCGGCCGACAGCGCCACCTCGACACCGCGCACGAACGCGGCCTCGTCGAACACGTCGCTGGGCTGCTGGGTACGACCGAGAATGGTATGGGCGCAAAGGGCGGCGTAGACCTCGCCGGTCATGAAAGTGTCGAATTGGCGGATGCAGCCATCGACCACGCTGACCCACTTGCTGTGGCTGCCGGGCAGGCCGATCAGCAAGCTGTCCTGGCGCGTGTGCGCTGGCAAACCTTGCAGCAGGCCCAGCACCTGGGTCTCTTCGCCGCGCATCACGTTGGGCAGGCGCGAATGCTGGATCACCCCGGGGACGATATGCAGCGGCGTGCCGCGCAGGGTCTGCACCGTCTGCAGACTGGCGCCCAGGTCGGCAACCCGTGCTGGCGTCGGACAGTAGGCCGCCTCGCGCCAGCCCTGGGCGCTGCCGACCATGCCACAGGCGATCAAGGGCAGATGCGGTTCGGCAGCCAGCCAATCGCCGCAGGCGTCGTCAAGGGCCAGTTCGAAACCGTTGCTGCAAAAATGCCCGGCGATGTCCCGGGGCGTGGAAGGCAACTGCATGATGCCGCAGGCCAGCGAACGCTGGTCCAGCACCTGGCCGTGGTGGCCGAGTTTATAGGCTCGCAGGGAGGTAGTCCCCCAATCGAGCGCGATCAAATGCGCCTGCATCGCTTCACCTGAATTGTTTTTTGAGAGTGAGGACGTGGAGTTGATGGTGGGGACTATAGACTGGGAGAGATAAAAATCTCAACATATAAATAATCATCCCACATATAGGGATATATCCGCATTGCCAGCTGTAATGTCTTGCCTTACACTTTGCCTTGTCGACCTGTAAGGTGAAACCTTACAGTTGCGGCATGATCAAGAGCTTTCGGCATAAAGGATTAAAGGCCCTGTACCTGACCGGGGTGACCAAAGGAGTTCGTCCGGACCATGTAGCCAGGCTTAGGCGGATATTGTCTGCGCTGGACAGGGCCATGGTGCCCGAGGACATGAATCGCCCAGGCAACCGTCTGCACGCCTTGCGCGGGGATCGGCTCGGTTACTGGTCTGTCAGCGTCTCGGGCAATTGGCGGGTGATCTATCGTTTTGATGGCACCGACATCGAACTGGTCGACTACCTGGACTACCACTGATTAGAGGCACGACACTAATGGTCATGTTCAATCCGCCCCACCCGGGGGAAGCGCTTCGCGAAGATGTTCTGCCCGCCCTCGGCATGACGGTAACTGCGCTGGCTCAGCACCTGGGCTACTCCCGTGGGCAGTTGTCCACGGTCCTGAACGGCCGCGCCGCGCTATCGGCTGACCTGGCACTGCGTCTGGAGATGGCGGGCCTTGGCAGCGCCCGCATGTACCTTGCCGAACAGGCTGCCTATGACTTGTGGCAAGCGCAGCGCAAGCAGTTGCCGGTGATTACCCGCCTGGCGGTAGCGTAAACGTCGGTGCGCCCCGCAAGGCTCACCCGCATGCCCCTGCCTGTTCGACTTGCAACACCCCACGCCCCGCAAACACCAGCGCCGTCGCCAACCCCACCACCCCCATCACCGCACTGAAGCCCACGCACACCCACGGGCTCCAGGGCATGGCGGCAATCAGCGCCAGGGGCGTGACACTGGCCCATAGGGCATAGGCAATGTTGTAGGTGAACGAGATGCCCGACACGCGAATCTTCGCCGGGAACAGCCCCACCATCACCGACGGCACTACCCCCACCACGCCACAGGCCAGGCCCGCCAGCGCGTAGCCCAGGCCCGGCAGGCCCCAGCCGCCGATCAGGTTGGCGTACAGGGCGGCGATGCCCAGGGGCATCAGCAGGCTGTAGACGATCAACGCGCGCCAGGCACCGATGCGGTCGACCAGCAGCCCGGCCAGCACGCAGCCGATGTTGAGGAAGACAATCCCCAGGCTGCTGAGCGCGAACGTGTGACTGGCCGTGAGCCCGAACAGTTTCTGCATCACGGTGGGGGTGATGACCACCAGCACCACCACCGCCGAGGTCAGCACGCAGGTCAGGATCACCGCCGGCAGCAGCGCGTGGCGATAGTCGCGCAGCACGGCCTTGAGGGGCAGTTCGACCAGGCCTTCGCGGCGTTCGCGCAAGGCCAGGAACACCGGCGTTTCGCTCAGCCAGCGGCGCAGCCATACACCGATGACGCCGAACACACCGCCCAGCAGGAACGGCAGGCGCCAGGCGTAATCGAGGATTTCCTGCGGCGTGAACAGCTGCGCCAGGGCCGTGGCGGTCAGCGCGCCGATCAGATAGCCGAAGGTCAGGCCGGCCTGCAGAAAGCCCAGCGCGTAACCGCGGCGATGGGCCGGCGCATGCTCGGCCACGAACACCCAGGCACTGGGCACCTCGCCCCCTACCGCCGCGCCTTGCAATATGCGCAGGGCCAGCAGGATCAGCGGCGCCGCGTAACCAATATGCTCGTAGGTAGGCATCACCCCGATCAGCAGGCACGGCAGCGCCATCATCAGGATGCTGAGGCTGAAGACTTTCTTGCGCCCCAGGTGGTCGGCGAAATGCGCCATCAGGATGCCGCCCAACGGGCGCGCCAGGTAGCCGGTGACGAAGATGCCGAAGCTTTGCAGCAGGCGCAGCCACTCGGGCATTTGCGGCGGGAAGAACAGTTGGCTGAGGGTCAGGGCGAAGAACACGAAAATGATGAAATCATAGATTTCCAGCGCGCCGCCCAGGGCTGCCAGGCCGAGGGTCTTGTGGTCGGCGCGCGACAGCAGTCGCTGGCCTTGGGTGCTGTTGGCAGTCATGAAATATCCACATAAGGGGAGCGGCGCCTATGCTGGCGCCTGCCAAAGGCGCAGAGGATAGCAAACTGGGCCGGGCGGTGTGGCAAGGTACGGCGCACTGTCACGCGACCTGGCGGCCGCTGCTACGGAGCAGCGCACACCTTGTAGCCGCTGCCGCCAGGCTGCGCTGGCCTGCGTGAACCCTGAAAATCTCTTGGCAAACACAGGGCCAGCGCAGCCTGCGGCAGCGGCTACGGGTGCTGCTGGGCCTGCGTGAACGCTGAAAATCTCCAGGCAAACACAAGGCCCGCGCAGCGTGCGGCAGCGGCTACGGGTGCTGCTGGGTGGATGCGCCTAGTGCCGCAAAAACGCCGCCTCCTTCAAGGCCGGACGTTTGCGATTCGGTCGCCGCTGGCTGACCACCGTCACCGGCTGCTCGATCAGGTCGGTGGGCATGTCGACGATGTCCATCAACGTCTTGAGCGCTTCGCTGTCGGGCAACCGCGTCAGGCACACGTTGATCGACTCGCGCTGCTGGGGCAGCAGCTCGGGCACTGGCACGGTTTCGTTTTCATACAGCAAGGCGTGATGCACCTGCGGGCTGCCCTTGCACAGGCGCGGCAGGTCTACACCGGCACGCACGGCCATTTCGGTGTTGGCAATCAGCAGGTCGAAGGGCTCCACGGCACTCTGCACCAGCGCCAACAAGGCCTCAAAGGACTGCACCGGCGCGATGCGGTAATAGCCCATGTGGTTGAGCATGCGTTCGACGTGCATCAACTGGCTGGGGTGCTCGTCGGCAATCAGAATTCGCAACGCTTTGTTGATCATGGTCGGTGACCTGCGCCTTAGCGCCAAGGGCATCCCTGACCCGTGAGCCGCCACACAACAGCCGGCATCCCGTGAAGTCAGCTTCGATACTCTTCCCGATGAGCGGCGAAATCAAGCAGGGCACGGGTTTTACGGCGCCAAACCGATGATCGGACAAGTTAGTGAGCAGCCTACTGGTTTTCCCACTCACGCATGCGCACGCGACAATGCTTCATGGCATTGACGATGTGCTTTTCCACCAGCGCACGGGAAATATTCAACTGCTCGGCAATTTGCTGATGAGAAAGGCCGTCGAGCTTGCGCAGCAGAAAGCTGTCCCGGCACAGCGGGGGCAATTCATCCAGGGCCTGGCGCATCAGGTCCAGGCGCTGGCCGTGGTCCATCATTTGTTGCAGGGCTGGCTCAGTTGGCCGCTCCCCGTCATCCAGTACTTCCAGCGGTTCGGCCTGGCGCAGCGTGCTGCGTCGATGACCATCGATCACCAGGTTCAACGCGGTGCGGTAGAGAAACGCCCGCGGATGGGCTATCTCAGTGCCAGCCCGCCGCTCGAGCACCCGCACATAGGCATCGTGGGCGACGTCTTCAGCGACGTGGCGGTTGCCCAGGCGTGCGCTGAGGAACCCGACCAACTCCCGATAATAGTTTTCCAGCACTGCACCGGGCCGTGTCATGGTTACCGACATTCCGTGGTTACGGTTAAGGAGCGGATGATGGCATATAGCGATCTCGCAAATTATAATAATTCTCAGGCACGTTTGGCCAGCCCGTCATCGCAGTCCCCCTCCCGCGGCACCAGCACCTTGTCCATGGGCACCAGCAGCAATCCGTAGAGCCCCATGGGCCGGCCGGTCTGGCGATACCCCAAGTGGCGATGAAAGCCTGCGGCGGTGCGCGTGCTGTACAGCATGGCCCGGCGGTGCCCCTGGCGGCACAGGACGGCTTCCATGTCCGCCATCAGCGCCCGCCCCACGCCGCGACGAAAATGCTCCGGCAGCACGTAGCACAGGCAGATCTCACCGCTGGCCAAGGCCAGGGCCACCCCGGCCGGCTTGCCTTCCAGCCGGCCCAGGCGCAGGTGCAAGGCATCGTCGAGCAGCCAGCGGCCTACGTCATCGCAGCGCTTGTGGCGCAGCCAGGCCTCGATCAGACAGGGATTGTTGCGGTGGTCCAGCGCGCAGCCGGCGCGAATCGAGCGCTCCAGAATGCGGCTGACGATACCGGCATCGCCGGGTGCGGGCGGATCGATGGCAATGAGCGGGTCCATGCTCGTTCTCCAGTCCAGGGGCAGGCCGTCACCCTACCCCCGGAACCGGCCCCCGGGCGAGCCCTGAATAGTTACACCACGTGTAGCGGCACCCGCAGGCTGACCCGCAGGCCGTCCGGGCGGCTGTCGAACGCCAGGCTGCAGCCGCAGCGCTGGACGATGGCATGCACGATCGCCAGGCCCAGGCCGCAACCGACACTGTGCGGGCTGCGCCAGAACCGCTGGGTCAGGTTGGGCAGGTCGGCGTCCGCGATGCCAGGCCCGTGGTCGCGTACCAAAAAGCACGCCGAAGCGCCTGCATCACTTGCGCTCAACTCCACCTGCTGTTCCGCAGGGCTGTGGCGCAAGGCGTTATCCAGCAAGTTGCGCAGCGCAGCCACCGCCAGGGCCGAAGGCATCTGCAGGCGCGCCTCGGCGAGCGCCGCCGGCAGTTGCAGCACAATGCGATGGCGATCGGCGGCGCTGGCATCCTGCACCGCCAGGCGCGCCACCTGCCCGACCGTGCAGGCGCAACCGTCGTCAAACGACAGGCTGCCTTCCACCCGTGCCAGCAGCAACAGTTGTTCAAGGGTGCGGTGCAGCCGGTCGGCGCCGGCCTCGGCATGCTCCAGGGCGGTTTCGCGGGCCCCACCCTGGGTCATGCGGGCCACTTGCAGGTGGGTCTTGATGGCCGTCAGCGGGCTGCGCAATTCATGGGCGGCGTCGCCGGTCAGGCGCCGCTCGCGCTCCAGGGTCTGGCCAATGCGCAGGAACAGCTGGTTCTGGCTGTCCAGCAGCGGTTGCAGCTCGCGGGGCATGGCCTGCACCTGCAGCGGCTCCAGGGAGTCGGCGCTGCGCCGGGTCAGGGCGTCGCGAATGCGGTTCAACGGCGCCAGGCCCAGCCCCACGCACAGCCACAACACCGCCAGGCTGCCGAGCAAGGCCATCAGCACTGGCACCGAAGCGGCCAGCAGGATCGAATAATTCAGTGCCTCACGCTCTTCATGGCGGTCGGCGGTGGTGATGCGTACATCGCCGTGCATCAGGGTGAAGCTGCGCCAACTGCCGCCGTCGATCATCTGGTCATGAAAGCCGCCGCTCTGGTCGTCCAGTTGGTCGTTGGCGCCATGGCTGCGGGCCAGGATTTCGCCACGCAGCGAGCTGACCTGGCAGGCCATGCCGTCGGGGATGCTCAACTGGTCGGCACTGAAGCGCTTGCCCTCGCCCTGGCTGGCCAGGGGCGGCAGTTGGTCCACCAGCCCCGCCACCATGCGCGCCGACGCCACCAGGCGCTGGTCCAGGGAGAACATCATCTGGTGGCGCAGGTCGCGGAACATCCAGGCCGCGGCCAGCGACCACACCAGCAGGAAAGCCAGCCCCAGGATCAGGCTCAGGCGCAGACGCAGGCTCATGACTGCGCCTGGCCCAGGCGATAGCCCAACCCGCGCACAGTCTGCACGATGTCGTTGCCCAGCTTGCGGCGCAGGTGATGGATATGCACGTTCAGGGCATTGCTCTCCACCTCGTCGGAGAATCCGTAGACGCTGTCCTTGAGCTGATCGCTGGACAGCACCCGGCCGCGGCTGTGCAACAGCGCCTGCAGCAATGCCTGCTCACGCCGCGACAGGTCCACCGGTTGGCCCGCCAGCCACGCCTGGCGGCTGCTCGGGTCGTAGCGCAGCGGACCATGATCGATGGTGTTCACGGCGCGCCCGGCCACCCGCCGCACCAGGGTGTGCAGGCGGGCGCTCAATTCACGCAGGTCGAACGGCTTGAGCAGGTAATCATCGGCGCCCGCTTCCAGCCCGGCCACGCGGTCGGTGACCGTGTCGCGCGCGGTCAACACCAGCACGGGCAGCAGCTCGCCCTGCTGGCGCAACCCGTGCAGCAGGGCCAGCCCGTCTTCATCGGGCAGGCCCAGGTCCAGCACCATCACGTCGAAATGAGCCGCCTGCAACAGGGCGCGGGCGGCCGAAGCCGTGGCCACCCGGTCCACCGTCAGGCCCTGGGCTTGCAGGCCGGCGACGATGCCACAGGCGATCAACTCGTCGTCCTCGCACAGTAAAACGTGCATCGCTGCCCCTCATCTTGAAAAAACGCCATGGTGGCGCCTGCGGATTAAGCGCCGATTATGCCGTGGCCGCCCCCGCGCCGGGTGGCTTTCTATCGGGTATGCATCCAACTGCCCGTGGCGCCGATACGAATCAACCCTGCCAGCGGGCAATACTGCTGGAACAGCCGCTGCAATTGCTGCAGCAACTGGTCCTGGACCTTCTTCGCCAGGTAGACCTCGCCCAGCGCCAGACGGTTGAGGTTGCGGAAGTTGCGCATGGCCGGCAGCTCCCGGGCGATGACCTCGTTGAACAGCCCGGGGCCGGTGGTACGGCTGATCTTCGCGGCATAGGCCTGCATCTGTCGGGGGGTGTTGATGTACTCATAGGGACGGAACCGGTACAGCTCGGGACTGGCCTTGAAGCGCTGCCAGGACAGTTCCGACATGTGCCGCAACACCGGATTATTGGGCAGGGAACCAAAATTGCTGTTATTGAAATCCACCACCATGCCCAGCGTGCGATGGCGGACCGGGGCATTGAGCAACAATTCGCCGGGCTTCACCTGCAAAGGCTGGGAGGAAAATGGCCGGGCCGTGGTGGCCAGGATGGCGTCGTCCACGTCCATGTACAGGCCGCCACTGTGATCCAGCACCGCGTAGCGCAGCACATCCACCGCACTGGCCAGGTTGGCACCGTCCCCACGGCTGGCCGCCAGGAAGTGTTCGTAGTAGCGACCCTGGCGAAAAGCCTGAAAAAACTCGCTGTCTTCAAGGCTCAATACCGTCAGGCCTGTGGGCTGTTGCCCCAAACGCTCCAGGGTGAGTTTGAGCTCATCTGCGTCGGCAATCGACAGGTACAGGCGGGTCTGGAAAGGGGTCGACCCTTGTGCGGCCTCGTGGGCATTGGCCAGCACCCGCTTGACCATGCCGCGCGGCATGTGCCGGCCCAGCCAGAAACTGTGGATCAACCGCGGGATGGGTTGGGCACCCGTCATGTCGGGCGAAGCCAGCTGGAACGGCACGTCGACCTCGATCCCCAACTCCTTCAGGCGCGCGGCCGAGGCGCTGGCGCTCAGCAACGGCTGCGCCGCCGGGTCAGCCACCACGGCAAAGCCGCCAAGGGCGGGATCATGACGCCAGGCGTGGCCGACGTCGTCGCGCCAACAGTCCCGAAAAGGATCATAACGCACCCGCTGCGGCACTTCGGCCACGCTGAGGCTGTACTGGGTGACCGCCTGCCCGCCTTCGGGCTGGCGCACCCGCACGCCCTTCAACACCCCACCGTCGGTGCCGGGCTGTGACCAGGCCGTGAGCGCCTGGGTCTGGGGTTCCAGTTCGGCCGCAGGCAGCAGATTGATTCGGCTGGGGTGCAAGCCTTCGAGCTGCAGATGCACCTCGTCGAACGCCCAGCCGTCGTTGGCAAAATCGTCCAGCGCCTGCCCCAGCGCCAGACGCTGCGTGACGAAATCGGACGGGTAGCCTTCACGCTCCAGCACCACGGCGGTGTTGTACGCCAGGTTTTCGCGCAAGGACACCGCCGCCAGGCCATAGGCATCGATTTCATACACCACGAACGGACCATCGAAGGCCACCTTGGCGTATTGCAGCGCCCCCAGGCGCGTGGCGAAAGTCTGCAACAGCGGGCCGTCGAGCATTGGTTGCGCCTGATCAAAGCGGCGCGTTGCGGCGAAACCCTTTTTCAGGGCGCGCGTGGGGTCGCTGCCGCGGGGGAATGATTGGGGCTTGAATACCCGGGGCAGATTGCGTCGCTCCATCAGGCCCAGGCTGTTGAACGTTGTCTGGGGCCTGGGCGGGAGGGTGGGCTGCAAGGGCGCCACCTCGATACCGTCCTCGGCAGGTTCCGGGGCCGTGGGCGCGATGGCGCCTTCTTCAGGGTCGGGCGCTGCATCCAGGGCGATGAACAACAGGTTGAACACGGCGTTGATGCCATTGCCGATCGCGGCGAGTATCGCCTGGCGCCGCTCCTGGGCGGTACGGGCCACCACCGCCTGCTGAATATTGAGCACCATCGACGTCACGCTTGCGCCCACCAGGGTCAGCGCCACCGGCCAGCCCAGCGGGGCGAAGGCACTGCCCAGGCTGATGAACGCCCCCAGGTAGCCGATCCACATCTGCTTGCGCAACTGCGCGTTGTCCACCAGCAAGGTCGAGGATTGTTCAATCATCTGCGCCTTGGCCTGAGCACTCAGGTACTCAAAAGGATCGCGGACAATCGCGGTACCGCCCTGCTCGATCAGCCCCAGCAGCAGCCCCTGGCGGTCGTCGGCCATGCGCAGCAAGGTGGCCCGCAAGGGTGCCAACGCCGGATCACTGGCGGCGTTGAAGACGCTGAAATGGGTGGCCAGCAATGCTCGCCGATGGGGCTGCGCGGCCTGGTCGGCCAGCCAGCGATAAAGGCTCTGCGGGCTATCGAACCCGTGCAAGGGCTGGGCATCACCCGGGATGTACAGCACCTGCCGCCCTTGGGCGTTGGACACCCGCACGATGTCCCGGGCGACGTAACCGTCAACCGTCAGCAGCCGTACACTGATCCCTGCCTGCGGCGTCGACGGCCGCGCCAGGCGGGCAACATCCGGGGTGCCGTCAAAGGCCGACATAAGCCCCTGGCGCGCCAATTCACCCGCCCCTGTACTGAGCTGGCCACTGCGCAAGGCGCCGCCCAGGCTGGCCAGGAACGCCACCCGGGCCAGCCGCGCATGTTCACGGCCATTGCGGCTCCAGAAGCTTTGCAAGCGCTGCCGGTAGGCACCGGCGAAATCCACGGCCCAGAAATCGGTCGCCAGATCGCGCGCCAGCACGGGCACCTGGTTACCCCCATGATAGAAGCCGTGCTCGGGGCCATCGATGTACAGCCCACCCATCTGGTCCAGCAGGTCGAGGTTGTCCTGGTCGGTGGCGCGAAACCGCTCCAGCACCAACTCCACCAGGGTCAAGGATTGCGCGGGGTGGCCATAGTGGACCCAGCCGGTGAAACTGGCAGGGTCGCTGACGGCATTGTCGAAACGATGCCACCATACTTTTTCGGGATCGACCTTGCCGGCGCCGTGTCTGGCCAGTAGCTGGCGCGCCTGTTCGGTGGCCAGCAGGTAAAGGTCGGGGAATTCATCGACCAGGCGCTGGGCGTCCGCCAGCAATACATCCATGTTTTGTGTCTGGTAGTCCATGTGGCGCTCCACTCCGGGGAAAAGTCTGCCATGGTGGAATGGCGGGCCGGCCGCCAGGCGGTAGCTATGTACTTAACGGCCATTTAACCCAGGGGCGGCACAGTGCACGCTTGACCTTCTACAGGACGTTCTCATGTTGAGCATTGGCATCGGCCCCTTCGCCTTGGCCGTCGATCACCTGGTACTGCTGGGCGCGCTGGCCGTGGCGGTAGCCGTCGGCGGCTGGCTGGCCAGGCGCCGGGGCATCGGCAGCCCGGAGAACCTGATCTTCGGCCTGTTCCTGCTGGCCCTCGTGGCTTCGCGACTGGGGTTTGTGGCCCGCTATGCGCACGAGTACCTGGACAACCCCTGGCAGGTCATCGACCTGCGCGATGGCGGTTTCACGCTGGCCCCAGGGCTGCTGACGCTGATGGCGGCCAGCCTGTGGCAAGGCTGGCGGCGGCGCGCCCTGCGCGTACCGCTGGCTGCAGCCCTGGCCAGCGGGCTGGCGGTGTGGGGCGGTGCCGGGCTGATCAACCATCAGCAGCAGGACAACCCGACCTTGCCGCAGGCGGCCTTGCAGGATGCCCAGGGGCGCAGTATGTCGCTGCCGGGCAATGACCCACGTCCGCTGGTAGTCAACCTCTGGGCCAGTTGGTGCCCACCGTGCCGCCGGGAAATACCCGCGCTGCTGCAGGCCCAGGCGCGACGGGCTGATGTGCGATTTGTCTTCATCAATCAGGGCGAGGCGCCCCAGGACGTCAGCAATTTCATTGCCACCGCAGGCCTGGACCCGCAGCAGATCGCCTACGACACCGGCAGCCAATGGGGCCGCCACGTGCGCTCCGTCGCCCTGCCCACCACGCTGTTCTACAGCCACGACGGCCGGCTGCTGGGCAGCCACCTGGGTGAATTGTCGCCAGCCACCCTGGCCGACGCCATGAAGGTCTTCCCTGCGCCCTGACGCCTGCGCACAGGCCAATTACATTAATATCTCATTTGACAACGATTATCATTAATATTAGCTTGATGCCTTTCGCGCACGGTGATTACCCAGCCCTTGCGCACACCAATCGGCAACAAGGTGATGTCCACGATGGAACAACGACTCACAACGACCGGTGACAGGTCCCTGCTGCAAGCCTTCATCGACCACCGCACCCTGCTGGTCAATATCGCTGCACGTATCACCGGCTGCCACTCGCGTGGCGAAGACGTCGTGCAGGATGCATTTTTTCGTTTGCAGTCCGCCCCCTCCATCACTTCCTCGCTCAAGGAGCAGATGGGCTACCTGTTGCGCGTGGTGCGCAACCTGGCCATCGATCACTACCGCAAGCAGGCGCTGGAACGGCGCTACTGCAGCCACGAAGACGCCGACCTGCAGCAGATCATCGACGGCGCCACACCCCAGGGCACCCACCTCAATCAGGTCACGCTGGACCAGGTGGAGCACGCCCTGGGCGAGCTGCCCTCGCGTACCCGCTACGCCTTCGAGATGTACCGCCTGCATGGCGTACCGCAGCGGGTGCTGGCCATGGAATTGGGCGTATCGCCCACGCTGGTCAACTTCATGATTCGCGACGCGCAGGTGCATTGCCGCCGCGCGTCGGGGGATTTGCTGGTGGCGTGAAATGGCGTCGTCTGCAACGCGGCCAAGCTTGCGCCTACGCCGTAAGTGGTAGGAGCCGGCCTTGGCCGCGATGAAGCCGACGCGATCTACGGGTAGCGCCTAACCCTGTGGCACCGCATGCGCCACCACCGGCTGCTCGGGCAGCGGCCGCACGGCAATCTTGTAAGGGTCAAACACCTTGAACATCTCACCGTTGTCGCGCAGCTGCTGCAGCAACTGCTCAAACGCCTGGCCAGTGATGGGCGACTGCGGGCGCAGCAGCGCGTAGTGGTGGTACAGCTGATCGATGCGATCGGAAATCAGCAGTTCCTTGGCCACACCCGGGTTGCGATTCAGGTAATCGTACAGATAGGAGCGCGTCACCAGGGCGATGTCGGCCCGGTCGCGCAGCACCATCATCAGGTTGCTGTCGTGGGAATAGGTCAGCGTGGCGCCGTAGTGCTCGGTGAGAAACTGCGGGTCAGCGTTGAAATCGGCAAAGGCGTAGTGGTAACCGCTGAACAGGGCCAGGCGCTTGCCGGTCAGGTCGGCAAAGAACGTCTGGTCGCGATGATCGCCGCGCTTGGCGACAAAAATCTCGGCATCCTCCAGCCCCATGTCGACGCTCACGTGCTCGATTTTCTCCCACCCCCACTCGGGGTTCTCGAAGATCGCCATGTCGATGCGACCGTCCTGGAAATCACGGTAGCGACGGGGAATGGAGGTGGGTACCAGCACGAAATGGTATTGCGTCTGCACGGCGTTGAGGTCTTGCACCAGCTGCGGCAACAACCCTGTGTCGGCGCCGGTCTCGGGCCGTACGGTGTACGGCGGGAAGTGCGCCGCCCCCACCCGCACTTCCTGCGCGGCCATGGCCTGCAAGGACGTCAGGCCCAGGCCTGCCCATAGCAATAACCGCGCAAGGTGGCGCGGGCGTGTCCCAGTCAAGATAGGTACCTCGGGGGCGGAGGGCATTGGATCCTCATAAATTAGGCGTTTGCGCCTGTTTCGACAACCGCAAACTTTGCCTTACGGCTCCTTGAGCAACAGCTTCAACGCCTGGTCGGCCAACTGCTCAAGACTCAGGCTGCCCTGGGGCTTGTACCAGGTGGTGGTCCACGACAGCGCCCCGGTCAGGAAACGGCGGGTGATGGCCACATCGCCACTGATCAGGCCCGCGTCCCGCGCCTCCCCCAGCACCTGCAGCCACAGCTGTTCGTACAGATCGCGCAGCGCCCGCACCTGGGCCTGACCGTCGGCGGACAACGAGCGCCATTCATACACCAGCACCGCCATGGCCTCGCCGGTACCGCCCATGATCGACTGCAGCTCGCAGCGGATCAGCGCCAGCACGCGCTCGCGCACGCCATGGGCCTGGGCCAGCTCGGCACGCATCAGCGCGGTGTTGTACAGCATGGTCTGCTCCATCACCGAGCGCAGGATCTCATCCTTGCTTTTGAAGTGATGGAAAATGCTGCCCGACTGAATGCCTACCGCCGCCGCCAGGTCGCGCACGGTGGTGCGATCAAAGCCCTTGCTGCGAAACAGATGCGCGGCCGTCTGCAGCAGCTGGCCGCGCGGGCTGTCAGGGTCGGTCAGTTGCCCGCTGGCGACCAGTTGCTGCATGACTTCCCGGGCCTTGTGCTCGTCCACGTCGATTGCCTCCCACCACCGTCCAATAGCTGCGCGTGCAATTTAGGCCTTGCCGGCGGCCCAAGCAAGCGCTTGGGCAATTCCAGGGGGATATCGGAACTCTTTGCACTTGGCTACGCTCTAGCCAGAATGAGCACAGCGCACTGGAGCCTGCTATGCCGCATTGGCTGGTCATCGATCTGGAAGCCACCACAGATGAGGGGGGCTGGCCGGTCGCGGAAATGGAAATCATCGAAATCGGCGCCAGCCTGGTCACGCGCGAAGGGCGCGAGGTGGATCACTTCCAGCGTTTCGTGCGGCCACAGCGTCGGCCGTGCCTGACGCCCTTCTGCCGGCAACTGACGCACATCACCCAGGCCAACATCGATGCGGCAGCACCCTTGACCGAGGTGTGGCCGCAATTCGAGCGCTGGCTCACGCACCATCAGGCCAACCTGCAGGGCTGGGTCAGTTGGGGCGACTATGATCGCCAGCAACTGCTGCTCAGTTGGCAGCAACACCAGTTGCACAGCCTGCTGGCCGACGTGCCGCACACCAACCTCAAGCAGCGCTTTGCCAAGGCGCGCAAGCTGCAACGGCCGCTGGGCCTCAATGGCGCGTTGCAACTGGCCGGGCTGAACTTCAACGGCCAGCAGCACCGCGCCCTGGAAGATGCGCGCAACACCGCGCGGCTGCTGCCGCTGAGCCTGCCTAACTAGACGGTTAAAAGCGCGTGCACCGCCCTGCGGGCTTGGGCATACTGGCGACCCCTTTTGACCCTATCCTGAGGATTCGCCCATGTTTAAAGTCAACGAATACTTCGACGGCACCGTGAAGTCGATTGCTTTCGAAATGAAGGAAGGCCCTGCCACCATCGGCGTCATGGCCCCGGGCGAATACGAGTTCGGCACCGCACAGAAAGAAATCATGCACGTGGTCACCGGCAAGCTGATCGTCAAGCTGCCTGACAGCATCGAATGGGAAACCTTCGAAGGCGGCAGCCGCTTCAACGTACCGGCCAACAGCAAGTTCCAGCTGAAAGTGGAAGTGGAAACCGCCTACCTCTGCGAATACCGCTGATCGCGTCGCCTTATCGCGGCCAAGGCCGGCTCCTACACCGAACGCTGTAGGAGCCGGCCTTGGCCGCGATAAGGCCGCCGCCGCACTTCAGGCCTCCACAACCGCATTGAACTGCAACGCCGCCAACCGCGCATACAACGCATTCCCGGCAATCAACTGCCGATGCGTACCCACCGCCACCACCCTGCCCTGCTCGATCACCGCAATGCGGTCGGCGTTCTGTACCGTCGCCAGGCGGTGCGCAATCACCAGTGTCGTGCGCCCCTGCATCAAGGTGGGCAAGGCCTGCTGAATCAGGTGTTCACTCTGCGCATCCAGCGCGCTGGTGGCTTCGTCCAGCAGCAATATCGGTGCATCCACCAATAACGCCCGGGCAATTGCCAGGCGCTGCCGCTGCCCCCCCGACAGCCCCAACCCCGCCTCGCCCAGGTGCGTCTGATAGCCCTGGGGCAACTGCTCGATAAAGTCATGGGCGTGAGCAATGCGCGCGGCCTGCTGCACCTGTTCGAAACTGGCATCGGCCAGGCCGTAGCGCAGGTTGTCCTCCACGGTGCCGAAAAACAGCGCCGGGGTTTGCGACACCAGGGCGAAGTGACGGCGCAGGTCGATGGGGTCGAGCTGGCGCAGGTCCACGCCCTCGATCAGGATGCGGCCCTGCTGCGGGTCGTAGAAGCGCAGCAACAAATCGAACAGCGTCGACTTGCCTGCACCCGAAGGCCCCACCAGCGCCAGGGTCTCGCCCGCCTCGATCACCAGGTCCAGGCCGTTAATGGCCGGCTGCTGCGGGCGCGAGGGGTAGGCAAACAGCACCTGTTCAAGCGCCAGCCGGCCGCTGACCGGCGCCGGCAATACCTGCAAGCCGCTGGCCGGGGCGCGGATCTCGCTGCTGGCCTGCAGCAGCTCGCCGATACGCTCGGCCGCCCCGGCGGCGCGCTGCAACTCGCCCAGCACTTCGCTGAGGGTGCCAAAGGCGCTGCCCACGATCAGGCTATAGAACACGAACGCCGCCAGCTCGCCGCCGGAAATGCGCCCGGCAATCACGTCCATGCCGCCCACCCACAGCATCACGCCCACGGCGCCCAGCACCAGCACGATCACCAGGGTAATCAGCCAGGCTCGCTGGACAATACGCTTGCGCGCCGTCTCGAACGCCTGCTCCACGGTGACACCGAAGCGCCGCTGATCCTCGGCCTGGTGGTTGTAGGCCTGCACGGTCTTGATCTGGTTGAGGGTCTCGGCCACATAGCTGCCCACATCGGCGATGCGGTCCTGGCTTTGACGTGACAGGCCGCGCACCCGGCGCCCGAACACCAGGATCGGCGCCAGCACCAGCGGCAACGCGATCACCACGATACTGGTGAGCTTGGGGTTGGTGACAAACAGCAGCACGATGCCGCCGATGACCATCAACGCATTGCGCAGGAACAGCGACAGCGACGAACCAATCACCGATTGCAGCAACGTGGTGTCGGCGGTCAGCCGGGACTGTATCTCGGAGCTGCGGTTGTTCTCGTAGAAACCGGGGTGCAGGTAGACCAGGTGGTCGAACACCTGCTGGCGAATGTCGGCCACGCAGCGCTCGCCAATCCACGACACCAGGTAGAAGCGCACGAAAGTGCCCACCGCCAACGCCATCACCAGCAGCATGAACACGGCGATGGAGCGGTTGAGCAAGGCCGGTGACTGCGTCAGAAAGCCTTGGTCCACCAGCAGGCGAATGCCCTGGCCCATGGACAAAGTAATGCCGGCGGTGACCACCAGTGCCAGCAGGGCTGCCAGCGCACGCCAGCGATAGGGACCAAGGAAATGCATGGCCAGGCGCAGGGCGCGACGCTGGCGAGAGGAAAGCAACCGGATCATGGGCGGGCCGTGGCAACGAAGGTGCAGCAAGCCTACACCCGCTGCCCCTGCCAACGCGATCTGTTGCGGCGCGCCAGTCTTTACACTTTGAAACAATTCTTATTCACGAAGTTTTCACACCTGGCGGCGTACGGTAACCCCACTCCTTTGTGATTCTTTGTATTCCCCAGCCCGCTCCCCATCGCGGGCTTTTTTTTGCCTTTAATTTGCCATCACTCGACACCCGCCATGTCGTTTCTTGAAAGCCGCGTGGCGCACCTGAGTCACCTGCCCCGGCAACCTCCGGGATAAGGTGGTGCCCGTGAAACGCCTGATCCCAATAACAATACGCGTAGAGGCACGGTTCTATTGATCTCCATACGCCCAAGGTGTCACTGCCTCTTCTCTGCCCCCTATAACCCTTACTACACGAGCAGAGTATGACGAGCCTCCACGACCAAGGCGGCGGACAGCTGTCCAACGGCTTCAAGCCGCGCCACGTCACCATGTTGTCCATTGCCGGTATCATCGGCGCCGGCCTGTTCGTCGGCTCGGGCCACGCCATTGCCGCCTGCGGCCCCGCCGTCATCCTCGCCTACCTGGCCGCCGGCACCCTGGTGGTGCTGGTGATGCGCATGCTGGGCGAGATGGCCGTGGCCAATCCCGACACCGGCTCCTTCTCCACCTACGCCGAAAAAGCCATCGGGCCCTGGGCCGGTTTCACCATCGGCTGGCTGTACTGGTGGTTCTGGGTGCTGGTAATACCGATCGAGGCGCTGGCGGCCGGGCATATCCTCAACCAGTGGTTTCCCTTTATCGACACCTGGGTCATTGCCCTGGCGTCCGTGGTTTTGCTGAGCATCACCAACCTGTTCGGGGTGGAAAAGTACGGCGAGTTCGAATTCTGGTTCGCACTGCTCAAAGTGACCGCCATCGTCCTGTTCATTGGCTTCGGCGCAGCAGCGTTGATGGGCTGGCTACCGTTGCACCAGGGCGCGGGCCTGATCAACCTGATGAACGACCACGGCGGCTTCGCCCCCAACGGCATGAGCGCCGTGGTAGGTGCGTTCATCACCATTATGTTCAGCTTCATCGGCACCGAATCGGTGACCATTGCCGCCGCCGAGTCGGGCGAACCTTCACGCAACATCGCCAAGGCCACCCGCTCGGTGATCTGGCGCATCGGCGTGTTCTATCTGCTGTCGATCCTGGTGGTGATCAGCGTGGTGCCGTGGAACGACCCGGCGCTGGCCAGCGTCGGCTCCTACCAGCGCGCCCTGGAATTGCTGCAGGTGCCCCACGCCAAGCTGCTGGTTGACCTGGTGGTGCTGGTGGCCGTGACCAGCTGCATGAACTCCTCGATCTACATCGCTTCGCGCATGCTGTATTCCCTGGCGCGCCGGGGTGATGCGCCCAAGGGCGCGGCGAAGACCTCCGCCAATGGCGTGCCGCGCCGCGCCGTACTGGCTACCGCCGCAGTCGGCGCCTTCATCGCCGCGCTCAACCACTTCGCCCCGGCCAGCCTGTTCGACTTCCTGCTTTCAAGCTCTGGTGCAGTGGCGTTGCTGGTGTACCTGGCGATTGCCATCTCGCAACTGCGCATGCGTCGTCTTCATGGCGATGCGCTGACCTTCAAGATGTGGTTGTTCCCCTGGGCCACCTATGCGGTGATCGTGTTCATCTGCGCGGCGCTGGCCGTGCTGCTGTTCACCCCCGAGCACCGCGCCGAGGCTACCAGTACGCTGTGCCTGGCCCTGGGTGTGTCGCTGCTGGGCATCATTACCTGTCGACGCAGGAACTCCCTAAACCCAGCGCAGTCAGCTTATTAGGAGGGCTGGGCGCAGGCGCTAGACGCTTTTGGTCTAAGCCCGCGCTGGCCAATCACGCCACTTTCTGGTGGACTGAAAGCGTCGCCAGAGGACAAAGGGAGTTGTCACGACGCAGTCATCTGGCGGCCCTAGTCTGAGCACACACCTGATGAGGAGACGGGCCATGGGCTTGCAAAGCAGCAGTAATCAAACCGTGGAAGTATGCCGCAACCAACCGCACCAGGCGGTAGGCGGCTCCATTATCGATGCCAAGGGACACGAGATCCCTATCACCGAAGACATGATCCAGGACGCCTGTCAGGAACTGGAAAAACGTCTGGTCAAACCTGCACCTGCCAAACAAGACTGACGTCCCGCAGCACACCCTGAACCCGGCTGATTGGCCGGGTTTTTCTTTGGGTGCCCGGTAGCCGCTGCCGAAGGCTGCGCTGGCCCTGTACCTCACCCAAGATCTCCGGCGTACACAAGGGCCAGCGCAGCCTGGCGGCAGCGGCTACAGGCCGCCGGATACATCTGTAGCCGCTGCCGAAGGCTGCGCTGGCCGTGTGCCTCACCGAAGATCCTCAGCGGACACAAGGGCCAGCGCAGCCTGGCGGCAGCGGGTACGGGTTACACCAACTCGCACCCCAGCGCCGCCACCAGCCGGCGCAGGTCCGGCGAATAGCCGTCCATGCGCACCCGCAGCCCTTCGATCTCGCGGCGCGAGGTGGGGTATTGCTTGCGCAGGGCATCGAAGGCCTGGCGCTGCTGGCTGTCGTTGTCGGTCAGGCTGCGGCGGAAGTTGGCGTCGTCCTGGCGTGGGTCGTATACCGCGCGGCACAGCATGGCCATGGCCAGCGCCGGGTCGGCCAAGCCGCCCAGGGCCACTTCCGACAGCCAGCGCGGCGGCAGCAGGTTGGCCAGTTGCACCACCGGCGGCTCGCCACGGAAGGCGCAGTAGGCTTGGTAGATCTGCGCGGTGCCACGCTGGCGGCCGTCCAGGCTGTAGCCGGCAATGTGCGGCGTGGCCAGTACGCACAGGTCGGCCAGTTCGCCGTCAACGCTAGGCTCGTGCTCCCACACGTCCAGCACGGCCTGCACGTCTTCGCGTTCGATCAACAGGTCCTTGAGCGCCAGGTTGTCGATCACCGGCCCGCGGGCGGCGTTGATCAGCCAGGTGCCCGGCTTTACCCGCGCCAGGCGTTCGGCGTCCAGCAGGTGCCAGGTGGGGTGGCTGCCGCCCTTGTTGAGTGGCGTATGCAGGCTGATCACGTCGCACTCCTGGATGATGGTGTCCAGGCTCACGTAATCGCCGCCTTCAGCGGCCTGGCGTACAGGATCGCAGACCTTCACGTCCCAGCCCAGGTCACGCAGCACGCGAATCAAGCGCGAGCCGACCTGACCGGCACCGACCACGCCGTAGGTGCGGTGCGCCAGCGGCACGCCTTCAAGCTCGGCCAGGGTCACCAGCGCGCTCAGCACGTAGTCCACCACGCCACGGGCATTACAGCCGGGGGCGCTGGACCAGCGGATGCCAGCCTCGGTGAAATAGTCCAGGTCCAGGTGGTCGGTGCCAATGGTGCAAGTGCCGACAAAGCGCACATTGCTGCCCGCCAGCAGTTCACGATTGACCTGGGTGATCGAGCGCACCAGTAGCACATCGGCGTCTCGCACCGCTTCGGCGTCGACCTTGCGCCCATGCACACGGCGGATTTCACCGAACCCGGCAAAGAATTCTTCAAGCAGTGGAATGTTTTCGTCAGCGACTATCAGCATGGCAAGCTCCCCATTATGGGCGGCAGTTTAGGCGCAGCCGGGCGCGCCGTCACGAAACACATGGCGGGTGTTTCCTGACTTGTGCGTCAAAGCGTAGAATGGGCGGTTTTCCGCGCCCACCAGTGGACTACGCCCCGTGACCGCAGCTGCAACCGATGTGACCCTCCCCCTGACCCGCCCTGCCCGGGTGCGCCTTGAACTGCGCACGCTGCTGGCCCTGGCGGGCCCGATCATCATTGCGCAACTGGCGCACACGGCCATGGGCTTCGTCGACGCCGTGATGGCCGGCCGCGTGGGGCCACGCGATTTGGCGGCGGTAGCGCTGGGCAACTCCATCTGGGTACCGGTGTTTTTGCTGATGACCGGTATTTTGCTGGCCACCACGCCCAAGGTCGCCCAGCGCCACGGCGCCGGCACCCCGCACGAGATCGGCCCGCTGGTGCGCCAGGCGCTGTGGCTGGCCCTGGCCGCAGGCCTTGGCGCCAGCCTGTTGCTGTTCAACGCAGAGCCGGTGCTGCACCTGATGAAGGTCGACCCGGAACTGATCGCCCCGTGCATGGGCTATTTGCGCGGCATCGGCACCGGCCTGCCATCGGTGGCGCTGTACCACGTGCTGCGCTGCTGCAGCGACGGCATGGGGCGCACCCGGCCAAGCATGGTGCTGGGCCTGTGCGGCCTGGCGCTGAATATCCCGCTCAATTACGTGTTCATCTACGGCCACCTCGGCGTGCCGGCCATGGGCGGCGTGGGTTGCGGCTGGGCCACGGCCAGCGTGATGTGGATGATGCTGCTGGGCATGGCCGGCTGGGTGCGCTGGGCGCCGGCCTACCGCGCCGCCGATCTGTTCGGCCGCTTTGAGTGGCCACAGTGGCCGGTGATCAAGCGCCTGCTGGGCATTGGCCTGCCGATCGGGATCGCGGTGTTCGCCGAGTCGAGCATATTCGCCGTCATCGCCCTGCTGATCGGCAGCCTGGGTTCCACCGTGGTGGCCGGGCACCAGATTGCCCTGAGCATCAGTTCCATGGTGTTCATGATCCCGTTTTCGCTGGGCATGGCCGTCACCATCCGCGTCGGCCAGGCCCTGGGTCGCGGGTTGCCGCGCGAGGCGCGCTTTGCGGCAGGTATCGGCATGGCCACGGCACTGGCCTACGCGTTTTTCTCGGCGAGCCTGATGTACCTGGGGCGCGAGCACATTGCGCAGATCTACACCGCTGACCCGGCGGTGCTGCACATTGCCTCGATGCTGATTGTGTACGCGGCGCTGTTTCAGTTCTCGGACGCCATCCAGGTGACGGCGGCCGGGGCGTTGCGCGGTTATCAGGACACGCGGGTAACCATGCTGCTGACGTTGTTCGCGTACTGGGGGATTGGCTTGCCGGTGGGTTACCTGCTGGGGCTGACCGACTGGCTGGGCGCACCAGCCGGGCCAAGCGGATTGTGGCAGGGGTTGATCGTGGGGCTGACGTGCGCGGCGGCGATGTTGCTGGTGCGCTTGATGCGCAGTGCGCGCAGGCGAATCCGCAGTATGCCTTGAGTCTGGCTGCGTCCTTTTCCCGAGCTTCGCTCGGTCCCACACCTTTCGCGGCAGTTGTGTCAGTAGGGCAAAGCACTCAGCTTTTAGCGCTAGCCTGTAATCCTGCTGTGCCTCCAAAGGCTAAAAGCTTTGCCTCATTGACTCAACTGCCGCGATAGGTGTGGGACCGAGCGAAGCTCGGGAAAAGGGCAACGCGGTCAAACGGTGTGGAGCCGATACCCTACCCCCGGCTCAGTGATGATAAAGCGCGGCGCCGTGGGGTCGTCGCCGAACTTCTGCCGCACATGCCCCACCACAATCCGCAAATAATGGCTGTCCTCCACATGGGTCGGCCCCCAGATATCCTTCAACAGCTGCTGCTGGGTAATCACCCGCCCCGGGTAGCGCGCCAACTGCGCCACCACCGCGTACTCCTTGCGGGTCAGCGCCACCTCGGCCCCGTGCAAGGTCACGCGACGCAGGCCCAGGTCGATCACTAAACCATCAATGCTCACCGGCGCGGCAGGCGCCTGCGCGCTGCCCACCTGACGCAGCAACGCCCGCACCCGTGCCAGAAACTCCTGGATGCCGAACGGCTTGGTCACGTAGTCGTTGGCACCGTTGTCCAGCGCCTCGACCTTCTGGATCTCGCTGGCGCGCACCGACAGCACCAGCACCGGCACCTGGGTCCATTCGCGCAACTCGCGCAGCACCTGTTGGCCGTCCATGTCGGGCAGGCCCAGGTCCAGCACCACCAAGTCGGGACGGCCCAGCGCCGCCTGGCTCAGGCCCTCGGCACCGGTGCCGGCCTCCAGCACTTTATAGCCCTGGGACGCCAGGCTGATGCGCAGGAATTTGCGGATCTGCGGTTCGTCGTCGATCACCAGCAGGGTCGCGGTTTGACTCATGTTCAGGCTTCACTTTCCAGGCCAGGTTGGGTGTGCACCGGCAAGCATAGAGTGATGCAGGTGCCCTGACCATCCAGGCCTTCACCCACCAGGATACGGCCGCCGTGGGCGCCGATCATGCCCTGGCAGATCGCCAGGCCCAGGCCGGTGCCCTGCCCGCCCCGGTCGCCACGGGCGGCGGTGTAGAACATGTCGAAGATTTTCTCGCGCTCGGCTGGCGGGATGCCGGGGCCTTGATCGCTGACCGAAAAACTCAGTTCCTCACCGTCGACGGCTGCGGCGATCAGTAACCGGCCATACGGCGGCGAAAAGCGAGCAGCGTTTTCCAGCACGTTGACCAGTGCCTGTTCGATCAGCGCGGCGTGTACATACAGCAAGGGCAACGGTGTCGGCACCTCCACCACCACCTGCAATGGCGCCAGCACCGCCCGCAGGCGGTTCAGGGCGCTGCCGACGATGTCGGCCGGCGCCACCCAATCACGCGCCAGCTTCAACGCACCATGGCCCAGACGGGTCATGTCCAGCAGGTTCTGGATGTAGCGGTCCAGGCGTTCGGCTTCATCGCGGGTCCCTTCCAGCAATTCCTGGCGGTCGGCCCGGGGGATGGCCTCACCCAAGGCCAGCAGGCTGTCGATACTGCCGCGCATGGCCGTCAGCGGCGTGCGCAGGTCATGGGACACCGACGCCAGCAAGGCGCTGCGCAGCTGCTCGGTTTCGCCGTGCAGGCGCGCGGCCTCCAGGTCCTGGGCCAATTGCGCCCGCGCCAGCGCCTGGGCCAAGGGCTGGCTGAGGGCGGCCAGCAAGCGGCGGCGCTGGGGGCTCAAGGTTCGCCCCTCGCGATCGCGAGCACCGAGCATGGCCAGCGGCCCGTCCTGCATGGACACCGGCAACCACCACCAGCGCCCCGACGGCAAGGTGCCGGTGCCCATGCCAGCGGGCTGGTCATGCTGCCAGGCCCAATCGGCGGCCGCCCGTTCGGTATCGCTCAGGGCCGCCGGATGGCCGCCGGGGTCTTTCCAGCCCAACTCGCCGTCACGCTCCAGGACACACACCTGCAACTCGCGCCAGCCGTGCAAGTGCTGGGCGGCCGCACTGAGCACGGCCTGGCGGTCGGTGGCGGCGGTGAGCTTGCGCGACAGATCGAGCAGTTCGCTGGTCTCTTCCTGGGTGTCGCGCAAGGCCTGCAACTGACGGCGCTGGCGGGCGGCCAGGTTGCCGGTCAGGGCCGCCATCAACAGGAAGAACAGCAGGGTCAGCACGTCCTCCTCGCGGTAGATGGTCAGCGAAAAAGTCGGTGGGATGAACAGGAAGTCATAGGCCAGGAACGACAGCGCCGCACACACCAGCGCCGGCCCCAGGCTGCTGCGCACCGCCACCAGCAGCACGGCCGCCAGGAACACCAGCGAGATATTGGGCAACGCCAGCACGCTGGCCACCGCCGAGGCCAGGCCGCTGGCGGCGATGGTGGCGAACAGCGCCAGCAGGTAGTCGAACCACACCCATTCATCGCTGCCGTGGGCGCGGGGCAACGGCCGTGCTTCGTCGCGGTCCAGCACATTGATTTCCAGGCCATGGGTGTCGCGCAGCAAACGCGGGCCCAGGCCACCGCCCAGCCAGCGCCGGTACCACAGCGCCCGCGACTGGCCCACCAGCACCAGGCTGGCGCGACGCTCGGCGGCGTGCTGGATCAGGGTCTTCGCCACCTCGCCTGCGCGCAGCACCACCACCTCGCCACCCAGGCGCTCGGCCAGTTGCTGGGCGTTCTGCAAATGTTGGCGGCTGCCCTCGTCACGAGCCCTGCCGGTGTCCACGTGCACCACGCTCCACGGCAGATGGCGGCGCTGCGCCACGCGGCTGGCGTGACGCACCAGGCGCTCAGCCTGGGCATCGCCATCGATGCCCACCAGCAGCCGACCGCGCAGCGCCGGGGCTGCCTGGCCCATGCGCCGGTAACCCTGGGCCAGGTCGGCGTCGACCTGCGCGGCCGCGGTCTGCATGGCCAGTTCGCGCAAGGCGTTGAGGTTGGTCTGGGTGAAGAACGCTTCGATGGCCGCCCGCGCCTGCTCCGGCACGTACACCTTGCCATCGCGCAGGCGCTCCAGCAGTTCGCGCGGCGGCAGGTCGATCAGCACCAGTTCGTCGGCTTCCTGCAGCACCCAGTCGGGCAGGGTTTCGCGCACCTGCACGCCGGTGATGTCCAGCACCTGGTCGTTGAGGCTTTCCAGGTGCTGGACGTTGACCGTGGTGTACACATCGATACCGGCCGACACCAGTTCCTGAATATCCTGCCAACGCTTGGCGTGGCGGCTGCCGGGGGCGTTGCTGTGGGCCAGTTCGTCCACCAGCACCAGTTGCGGGGCGGCGTGCAGCAGGCCGTCGAGGTCCATCTCCTCCAGGGTGACGCCCCGGTACTGGCAGCGCACCAAGGCCTGTTGCACCAGGCCGCCCAGCAGGGCTTCGGTTTCGGCGCGGCCGTGGGTTTCCACCACGCCGGCAACCACCCGCACGCCTTGGCGCAACTGGGCGTGGGCGGCTTGCAGCATGGCGTAGGTCTTGCCCACGCCGGGGGCGGCGCCGAGGAACACCTTCAGGCGGCCGCGGCCTTCGCGGGGGAGTTGGGCCAGCAGCGCGTCGGCGCGCAAGGCATCGCTCATGACAGGTACTCGTGAGAGGTTGAGATCTGCGGCGACTGTATCGCGACCAAGGTCGGCTCCTACGCCGTCCGTGTAGGAGCCGGCCTTGGCCGCGATGCAGGCGCCGCAGGGGGGCGGGCGATCAATGCGCTGAAGGTAGCCGATCCAGCGCCAGGTTCAAAGCCAGCACATTGACCACCGGCGGCCCGAACAGCGAGCGCTCAGTGTGCTCGGCCACCAGTTGCTGCACAGCGGCAACCGGCAACTGCCGCGCCTGGGCCACCCGCGTCACCTGATAGTAAGCCGCCGCGGGCGGCAAGTGCGGGTCCAGCCCGCTGCCCGAGGTGGTCAGCAGCGCCAGCGGCACCGGCCCCTGCCCGTCCACGTACAGCTTGGCAGCATCGTCCTTGATGCGGCTGGCCAACGCCGGGTTGCTGGGCGCCAGGTTGCTGGCGCTGCTGGACACCGTGGCAAAGTCCCCCGCCGACGGCCGTGGATGGAACCACGCGTCACCCGTGAAATTCTGCGCGATCAGGCTGGAACCGCGCACCTTGCCACCCTCGTCACGCACCAGGCTGCCATTGGCCTGCTCGGGAAAGGCCACCTGGGCCACCGCCGTCACCGCCAGCGGGTAGGCCACCCCGGTGATCAGGGTCATCACTACCAGCAAGCTCACGGCTGGACGCAAATAAGTCGACATCATCAATTCCTCATACCAGGTGCAGGGAGGTCAGCAGTACATCGATCAGCTTGATGCCGACAAAGGGCACCACAATGCCGCCCAGGCCATAGATCAACAGGTTGCGGCGCAGCAGATGGGCAGCACTGGCCGCCTGCACCCGTACGCCACGCAACGCCAGCGGGATCAGCACCACAATGATCAGCGCGTTGAACACGATCGCCGAGAGGATCGCGCTTTGCGGGCTGGCCAGGTGCATCACGTTCAACACCCCCAACTGCGGATAGATGGCGGCGAACAGTGCCGGCAGGATGGCGAAATACTTGGCCACGTCGTTGGCAATGGAGAAGGTGGTCAGCGCACCACGGGTCACCAGCAGCTCCTTGCCGATCTGCACCACGTCCAGCAGCTTGGTAGGGTCGCTGTCCAGGTCGACCATGTTGGCCGCCTCGCGCGCCGCCTGGGTACCGTCGTTCATGGCCATGCCCACGTCGGCCTGGGCCAGGGCGGGGGCGTCGTTGGCGCCGTCCCCGCACATGGCCACCAGGCGGCCGTCGTCCTGCTCCTGGCGGATGCGTGCCAGTTTCTTTTCCGGGGTGGCTTCGGCCAGCACGTCGTCGACACCGGCCTCGGCGGCGATGGCGGCAGCAGTCAGCGGGTTGTCGCCGGTGACCATCACGGTGCGGATGCCCAGTTTGCGCAGTTCATCGAAGCGCTCGCGAATGCCGGGCTTGACCACGTCCTTGAGGTGGATGGCGCCCAGCAGGCGCTGGTCGCGGCACACCAGCAGCGGGGTGCCGCCGCTCTGGGCGATCTTGTCCACTTCGCGGGCCAGCACGGGTGGCATTTCCAGGCGTTGCATGCCGACGAAGGCCAGCAGCGAATCCACGGCGCCCTTGCGGTAAATGCGCCCGCCATGGTCGACACCGCTCAGGCGCGTTTCAGCGCTGAAGGGCACGGCCACCAATTCGCTGGCGGCGGGCTCGGGCAGGCTGTGCAACTGGCGCAGGAACTCGACGATGGACTTGCCTTCGGCGGTGTCGTCGGCCAGCGAGGCCAGCAATGCGCCTTCGGCCAGCTCCTTGGCGGTGACGCCGGGGGCCGCGTACAGCGCGGTGCAGCGACGGTTGCCGAAGGTGATGGTGCCGGTCTTGTCCAGCAGCAACACGTGCACGTCACCGGCCGCCTCCACGGCGCGGCCAGACTTGGCGATCACGTTCAGACGCACCAGGCGGTCCATGCCGGCGATGCCGATGGCCGACAGCAGGCCACCGATGGTGGTGGGGATCAGGGTCACCAGCAGCGCCACCAGAAACACCAGCGGCAGGCTGCCGTTGGCGAAGTGGGCGAAGGGCTGCAGGGTGACCACCACCAGCAGGAAGATCAGGGTCAGGCCGATCAGCAGGATGTCGAGGGCGATCTCGTTGGGGGTTTTCTGGCGTTTGGCGCCCTCCACCAAGGCGATCATGCGGTCCAGGGTCGACTCGCCGGGGTTGGCGGTGATTTTCACCAGCAGCCAGTCGGACACCAGCCGGGTGTTGCCGGTGACGGCGGAGCGGTCGCCGCCGGACTCACGAATCACGGGTGCGGATTCACCGGTGATGGCCGCTTCGTTGACCGCGGCGATGCCCTCGATGACCTCGCCGTCCCCGGGGATCATCTCGCCGGCTTCGACGCGCACCACATCGCCCTTGCGCAAGCTGCTGGCGGCCACGTTCTGGAACTGCCCGCCGGCGTCGCGACGGCGCGCCGTCAGGCCTTGGCTGCCAGCCTTGAGGCTGTCGGCGCGGGCCTTGCCACGGCCCTCGGCCAAGGCTTCGGCGAAGTTGGCGAACAGCACGGTGAACCACAGCCACAGGGCGATCTGCACCGCCACCGCAGTGCTCACCCCCGCCTCGGGCACGAAACACAGCACCGTGGTGAGGATGGCGGTCAGTTCCACCACCAGCATCACCGGGGCGCGTTGCAACTGGCGCGGGTCGAGCTTGACGAACGCCTGCACCAGCGCCGGGCGCCACAGGGCGGCGAACGCGGTTTTCTGGGTAGTGGTGGCCGCAGGTTTAGCTAAAGGAATTGGCATGTTCATGGTCGTGTCCTCAGAAACCCAGACTCAGTTGTTCGGCAATCGGCCCCAGGGCCAGGGTCGGCAGGAAGGTCAAGCCGCCCACCAGCAGGATGGTCACCGTCAGCAGCGTGACGAACAGCGGGCCGTGGGTGGGAAAGCTATTGCCGCCCACCGGTGCCGACTTTTTCATCGCCAGGCTGCCGGCCAGCGCTAGGATCGGCAGGATGTAACCGAAGCGGCCGATCAACATGCCCAGGCCCAGCATCAGGTTGTGGAACGCGGTGTTGGCGCTGAAGCCGCCGAACGCCGAGCCATTGTTGGCGCTGGCCGAGGTGTAGGCGTACAGCAGTTGGCTGAAGCCGTGGGGGCCAGGGTTGCTGACCGCCGAGGCAGGCCCGGCGAGGCTGGCGGCGATGGCGCCCAATACCAGCACGCCAATCGGCATCACCAGCAGGGTCACCACCAGCAGCTTCACCTCGGTGGCCTGGATTTTCTTGCCCAGGTACTCCGGCGTACGGCCAATCATCAGCCCGGCCAGGAACACCGCCGTCAGCACGTTGAGCAACATGCCGTAGAGCCCCGCGCCGACGCCGCCGAAGATCACCTCGCCGACCATCATGTTCACCAGCGCCACCATGCCGGTCAGCGGGTTGAGGCTGTCATGCATGGCGTTGACCGAGCCGTTGGAGGCGGCCGTGGTGGTCACCGCCCACAGCGCCGTGGCGGTGGTGCCGAAGCGTGCTTCCTTGCCTTCCATCGGCGCAGTCTGCTCGACCTGGCCGTTCTGCAACGCCGGGTTGGCCTGGAACTCGCTGTAGAGGGCCACGCCGCCACCGATCAGGAACAGGGCGAACATGCAGGCGATGATCGCCCGGCTCTGGCGCATGTCCTTCACGTAATGGCCGAAGGTGAACACCAGCGCCACCGGGATCAGGATGATCGACACCACTTCCAGCAGGTTACTCAGCGCGGTGGGGTTCTCGAACGGGTGCGCGGAGTTGACGCCGAAGAAGCCGCCGCCGTTGGTGCCCAACTGCTTGATGGCGATCTGGCTGGCTGCCGGGCCCAGTGGGATCACCTGGTCGGCGCCCTGCACGGTCAACGCGTCGACGTAGTGCATGAAGGTCTGCGGTACGCCCTGCCACACCAGCATCAGCGCCAGCAGCAGGCACAACGGCAGCAGGCCATAGAGGGTGGCCCGGGTCATGTCGACCCAGAAGTTGCCCAGGGTACGCGCCGAACGCCGGCCGATGCCGCGGCACAGCGCCACCAGCACGGCCAGGCCGGTAGCGGCGCTGACGAAGTTCTGCACGGTCAGGCCGACCATCTGGCTGAAGTAGCTCAGCGACGCCTCGCCGCTGTAGGCCTGCCAGTTGGTGTTGGTGACGAAACTCACCGCCGTATTAAAGGCCAGGGTCCATTCCATGCCAGGCAGGTGTTGCGGGTTGGCCGGCAGGTACTGCTGAAACAGCAGCACGCCCATCAGCAGCACGAAGCCGGCCAGGTTGAAGGCCAGCATAGCCAGGGTGTAGCGTTGCCAGCTTTGCTCCTGCGCCGGGTCCACCCCGGACAGGCGATAACAGCCGCGCTCCACCGGGCCCAGCACGGGGCTGAGCCAGGTGCGCTGGCCTTCCATGACCTTGTAGTAGAAACGGCCCAGCAGCGGTGCCGGGATCAGCACCAGGGCGAAGAAGGCCAACAGCAGCCCGTAGTCATAGCTGTGCATGGCGGCTCCTAATTGCGATCGGCGCGCAGCAGCGCCACAGTGAGATACACAAACAGGCCTGCCGCCAGCAGCAGTGCCACCCCATCCAGAACGTTCATGGCCTTTCTCCTCAATGAACCAGTAGCGGCTTGACCTCGCTGGGCATCTCCAGTGAACTCTGGGGCCAGCGCAGCCTGGCGGCAGCGGCTACCAATGCCCGTAGCCGCTGCCGCCAGGCTGCGCTGGCCCTCAAGCCCGCTGCAGATCCGCAGGGCAGCCAATGCTACGCCGTTGGTCGGTATTGTCGGAAACAAGGCCGTAAAGGAACGAGACTAATGGCCGCAGACAGCTATAAAGTTTTCGTAAAGAATGCCGATGCAGAGCCATCGCCACATCGATAACGGGAAGCAGGTAGCCAATTGTATCGGGCTTGATACATTCCAGACATGCCAGCGACACGCCCACGAGTGACCCTCGCTCGCCGCTCCCAATCCGAACATGACTTCCAGCCCGCCGGGCGAACGCTTACCCTTGGTGGTAACGACGCGGCCCCCACGCCGCGGCTGGCAGCAATACCAGGCAGATGAACGCAAGCATGCAGAACACCCCGCTCCCCCTCAGCGATGCCAGCAAGACCCTCGTCGGCGACGATGACAAACGCTGGAACACCCGTGCCCTGATCGTGGATGACGATGTGCCGATTCGCGAACTGCTGATCGATTACCTGGCACGCTTCGGGATTCTGGCGCTGGGCGTCAGCGACGGGGAAGGCATGCGCCAGGCGCTGCTGGAAGAAAACTTCGACGTGGTGGTGCTGGACCTGATGCTGCCGGGCGAAGACGGCCTGTCGCTGTGCCGCTGGCTGCGTGCCGAATCCGACATCCCGATCCTGATGCTGACTGCGCGTTGCGAGCCTACCGACCGTATCATCGGCCTGGAACTGGGCGCCGACGACTACATGGCCAAGCCGTTCGAGCCGCGCGAACTGGTTGCACGCATCCAGACCATCCTGCGCCGCGTGCGCGATGACCGCACCGAGCAGCGCGCCAACGTGCGTTTCGACAACTGGCGCCTGAACAGCGTGCTGCGTCAGCTGATCTCCTCCGATGGCCTGGTGGTGCCGCTGTCCAACGCCGAATTCCGCCTGCTGTGGGTATTCCTGGAGCGCCCGCGCCGCGTGCTCAGCCGCGAACAACTGCTGGACGCCGCCCGCGGCCGCTCCATCGAAGCGTTCGACCGCAGCATCGACCTGCTGGTATCGCGCCTGCGCCAGAAGCTGGGCGATGACCCTAAAGCGCCGCAACTGATCAAGACCGTGCGTGGCGAAGGCTACCTGTTCGATGCGAGAGACATTGGTTGATGCGCAGCCCTGATACGCTGTTCGCCCGCCTGTTCGGCGTGTCATTGATTGCCATCATCTTCGCCCACCTGCTGGCCTTCCTGTGGTTCCAGCAGTACGGCTTCCCACCGCCGCCGCATCGCGAACGCATGGAAGAACGCCGTGCCGAGCTAGGCCCCCACCCTTCACCTGAAGCCCTGGCGCAGTTCGGCGCCCGGGAACTGCAGGACGAAGAGCATCGTCCCCCGCCGCCGTTGTTCGGCGGACCGGTGGTGCCGCTGATGTTCCAGCTGATCACCCTGGTGGTGGCTGCCTGGTTCGGCGCCAAGGCCCTGTCGCGGCCGATCCGGCGCTTCAGTGAAGCCGCCGAGCGGCTGAGCGAAAACCTCGACGCCCCGCCCCTGGAAGAGACCGGCCCGCTGGAAGCTCGCCAGGTAGCGCACACCTTCAACCGCATGCAGCAGCGTATCCGCGAGCAGGTGCAGCAACGCGCGCGCATGCTCGGCGCCGTGTCCCACGACCTGCGCACCCCGCTGTCGCGCCTCAAGCTGCGCCTGGAGCAGATCGACAACGAGAAGCTGCAGGGCCAGATGCGCCAGGACCTGGACGACATGATCGGCATGCTCGACGCCACCCTGACCTACCTGCACGAACAGCGCACCAGCGAAGCCCTGCAATGGTATGACCTGCAAGCGTTGGTGGAATCGCTGGTCGAAAACGCCCAGGACCATGGCGCAGCGATCCGCGCCGAAGGCACCTGTGCGCCGTTGCAGGTGCAGCCGATGGCGTTGCGCTCCTGCATCAGTAACCTGATGGACAATGCCTTGCGTTATGGCGGGGCTACGTTGGTGGATATTCAGGATACGCGCGACTCGGTGACCATCCGGGTGATTGACCACGGGCCCGGGATCAGTGCCGACAAGCGCGAGGCGGTGTTTGAGCCGTTCTTTCGGTTGGAAGGGTCGCGCAATCGCAACTCGGGTGGGGTTGGGTTGGGGATGACCATTGCGCGTGAGGCGTGTCAGCGTCTGGGTGGCCAGTTGAGCCTGGAAGAAACCCCGGGCGGTGGCCTGACCGCCGTCATCCGCCTTCCCCGCTGAGGATTTGGGTGGGGCATACAGGTGCCTGCCTTGAGGTTTTTGGCGTTCTTGAGATCGCGCGCCGCCCGCGCGGCGCTTCGCGGGCAGAGCCCGCTCCCACGTTGGTTGCAACGTGCCCCGCTGTGGATTGGTGGTGCGCCTAGTGGTACCAACACAGATCTGCAGCGGGCAAACAAAGCGGACGAGTCGGTGGCACTGCCATAATTGGCCCGAAACAAACGTGGGAGCGGGCTCTGCCCGCGAAGCGCCGCGCGGGCGGCGCTCGATGGTGGCCTTGATGCAAATCTCATGGCATGCACCCAACCACCCGCAATAACCCCACCAAACGAATCTACGCTTTCGCTATAAACCCCCACCCGCATGTCCCACCCCTTACAAACCCCACACACTCTCGACATCCCCTGGATAGATTCTTTACACGCCGGTGGTTTGTAACCGGCATACAACAGGGGAGCACACCCAATGACATCAATAAGCGGCGTAAGCAGCAGCCTTTACTCGAGCTACACCAGCTCGAGCAGTTCCACCAGCAGTGCGCAACTCAAGAAGTTCCAGGAAGAGCTGTTCGCCAGCCTCGACACCGACGGCAACGGCGAGGTCAGCAGCGATGAGCTGAAGACGGCGATTTCCAACAGTTCGAGCAGTGGCACCACCAACGACGGCGGTATCCTGGTCAGCCTGAGCAAGAATTTCAGCAGCCTGGACAGCGACTCCGACGACGGCCTGACCCTGGACGAGATGGCGGCCCTGCAACCGCCACCACCGCCCACTCAGGACGGCGCACCCAGCACTGATGCGGTCGACGACCTGCTCAGCGCCATCGACAGCGACGGCAGCGGTTCGATCAGCAGCGATGAGCTGAGCAGCGCCCTGACCGCCGCCGGTGACACCACCGACGACAGCAGCGAGCTGTTCTCGGCGCTGGACACCGATGGCGACGGCAGCGTCAGCAAGGACGAACTGGCCGCAGCCATGCAGCCACCACCGCCACCTCCGCCTGCCAGCGTGTCCAGCGATGACCTATTCACCGCCCTGGACAGCGACGACGACGGCAGCATCAGCGAGACCGAACTGAGCAGCGCCCTGAGCGCTACCAGCTCGTCGTCGAGCAGTTCGTCATCCAGCAGCAGCACCGCCGCCCAGGTGTTCAGCGACCTGGACACCAACCAGGATGGCACCGTCAGCGCGCAAGAACTGGCCGCCGCCCTGCAGTCGTCGGGCAACCAGGACAGCACATCGAGCAACACCGACAGCGATACCGCTGCGGCGTTGAACAAGATGATCGCCGCCCTGACCAAGCAGTACGGTACCGACGTGCAACAAACCGTAGGCAGTCAGCTCAGCGTAGCCGCCTGACCTTTACGCCGCGGGCAGTCGCAAGACTGCCCGTCTCAGGCCTTGGGCGCCGCGTGCGCGGTGCGCGTCCAGTCCAGCAGCAGGCTATAGCCGATGGCCAACAGCGTCGGGCCGATGAACAGGCCGATGAAACCGAAGGCCAGCAGGCCGCCGAACACCCCCAGCAAGACGATCACCAGCGGCAGGTCACCGCCGCGGCTGATCAGGTAGGGCTTGAGTACGTTGTCCACGCCGCTGATGATGAACGTGCCCCAGATACCCAGAAACACCGCCATGCCGTACTCGCCCTTCCACACCAGCCACGCCGTCGCCGGTATCCAGGCCAGCGGCGGCCCCATGGGAATCAGGCTGAGCAGGAAGGTGACGATGCCCAGCACCAACGCCCCCGGGATGCCGGCAATCAGGAAGCCGATCAGCGCCAGCACCGCCTGCGCCGCTGCCGTACCGATCACACCATTGACCACCCGCTGCACCGTGCCCGCCACCAGCTCCAGGTAATACTCGGCGCGCTCGCCCACCAACCGTTCCAGCAAGCGCAATACGAACGCCGCCAGGCGCGGGCCGTCGCGGTAGAAGAAAAACACGAACACCAGGCTCAGGGTCAGCTCCAGGATGCCGCCGCCGATCTGCGCGCTGCGCGCCAGCAGCCAGTTGCCGACTTGCCCCAGGTACGGTTTGACGCTGGTCATCAGCGCCGCCCCCTGCTGGTCCAGGGTGTCCCACCACGTGGCCAGCCGTGGCCCCACCAGCGGCAGCCCGGCCAGCCAGTCGGGCGCTGCCGGCAGGCCATCGACCTGCACGTCACGGACAAAAGCGATGGCGTCACGGATGTGGTCGGCCAGGTTGAAACCCAGCCACACCAGCGGCAGGATCACCAGCAAAATCCAGCCCAGGGTAAGGATGCTGGCGGCCAGGGTTTCGCGCCCGTGCAACCAGCGCGTCAGCAAACGCATCAGCGGCCAGCTGGCATACGCCAGGATCGCGCCCCACAGCAGGGCCGAGATGAACGGCGCCAGCACCCACAGGCAGGCGCCCAGCAGCACCAGCAGGATGATCTGCACCAGCAGTCGATCATTGTTGAGTATCAAGCGCAGGCCACTCCCTAGCGGATCAGATCGATGTGCAGGCCAGACTTGGCCGGATCACCCAGTTCCAGCCGCGCAGCCCGCACGCCCTGGGCCACCAGCGCCTGGCGCCAGTCTTCGGCGGCGGGGCCAGCCAGGGTCACGCGCAAGGTGCTGTCCTGATTCAGGCTGCGCGCCAGCAATGCCACCCAGGGTGCGGGCGGCGGCGCCGTACCCAGGTCCGGATAGTCCAGGCGGCCGGTGCTGCGCAGCTCACGCAGCAGCGTGGCCGGGGTAGGCAACACACTGCCCAATGGGCTGGCGGGGATGAATTGCTCCACATGCAGGTAGGCCCGGCGGCCGCCGCGGTTGATGGCGTACAGCGCGACCAGCGTGTCCTGGCCTGATTCGGCGTGGCGCAGCAGGATGACGCTTTGCTGTTCATCGGCGCCTACCAGCTTGGCGTTGGCGAAGATGTCGTTGGCCCACAGGCTCGACTCGCCGCAATCACGGGCCACGCACCAGAACAGCACCTGGCTGCCCTGATCCTGCAGGCCCTGGCGGGCGGCGTTGAGGGCCTCGGTGGCCGAGGTGCCGGCCGCCAGCTCGTAGGTCACCGAGCTGACCTGGCCGCGGCCGCTGACCTGGGCGTCCATGCGCAGCTGGTTGCTGATCTTGCGCACCGAGCCCAGCGGGTAGATGCGTTCGGCTTCGGCGGCCGGTTTCTGGTCGACCACCTGGGCATCGGTCGGGGACGCCACGTTGGCCAGGTCGGCCGCCATCACGGCGGTGCCCCAGGTGAGCAGCAGCAACGCTAGACGTGCCTTCATTGCGCGATCGCCGCGTGGGTGTAGAGGTGGTTCATGGCTGTTTCCCTGTTCAACCCGGCTCCTTGATGAGCCCGCCAAGCCTCGACACTTGCCCGCTGCAAGTCAAGGCATGGCGAAGAAGCGATTGAAACAGCTTGCTACAAGCGCCGCGCCTTCCTTGTCGTTCAGGTGCAGGTGATGGCCACCGGGCAAGGTTTCATGGCTGAAGGGTAGCTGGTTAAGCAGCCCTGCGTGCTTGGCCAGCATGCCGTCCTGCGCCACCACCAAGTGGGCCGGGCAAGCGATGCGTTGCACGAAGGACCAGCCCTGTTCCTCGCTCATGCGCAGGGGCGTGGGCAGCGTCAGGCGGCTGTCGCTGCGCCAACTGTAGCCGCCCGGCACCGGCATCAGGCCGCGTTGGGCCAGCAGCTCGGCGGCGTCGCGGCTGACGGCTACCATGCCCTTCATCCGCGCCTGCACGCCGCGGTCGAAGTCGGCGTACACCGACTTGCGCTTGCCCGGCAAGGCTACCTGTTCCATCAATGCCTGGCCGAAACGCTCGGCGGTACTGGGCCCCGGCGAGCCCGGTGGCAGCACCGCATCAATCAAGGCCAGGCGCTCGATCCGCTCGGGCAGCGCCCCCGCCAGCACCACCGAGACAATGGCGCCCAGCGAATGCCCCAGCAACGAAAAGCGCTGCCAGCCCAGTTGCTCGGCCACTTGCAGCACGTCGTGGGCATAGTCATACAGCGAATACCCCGCCCCCACCGGCCGATGCTGCGACAGGCCATGCCCGGCCATGTCCAGCGCCACAATGCGCAAACCCTCCAACTGTGGCGCCAGCCGCGCGAAGCTGTTGGCGTTGTCCAGCCAGCCATGCAGGGCAATCACCGGGCGCCCGTCGACCGGGCCGAACACGTGGGCGGCCAGTTCGATGTGCGGCAGGGCCAGGCGCAACTCTTCTACCTCATGGCTCATGCGCAGGCTCCCCGGGCCACTTGCCAGCGGCTGAAAATAGCCTTGAGCAACCGCGCCGTGGCCATGGGCTGCTCCAACGGGAACATGTGCCCGCCCGCCACCCGGTGGGTTTCGCCCTGGCGCAGGCGCTGCACACTGCGCGCGTGATGGGCCAGCACCACACGGCTGTCCGCGCCATGCACCAGTGCCAGCGGCACGCGCAACTGACGGGTGCTGGCCGGACGTACATGGGGCACGCTGCGGTAGATGTCGATTTCGGTGGCCGGGTCAAAGCGCAGGCGCAGGCCCAGTTCATCGCCGTGCAGGCCGTGTTCCAGGTACGCGTCGAAGCAATCAGGATCGAAATCACGGAACAGCGACTTGCCGGCGAAGTAGGCCCGTGCCGCCTCGCGGTCGGGGAATGCCTCGCGGCGGCCCAATGTACGACCGGCGGGGGTCAATCGATCGATAAAGCCGAAACGTTTGGCCGCGCGAATCAGCCACTGGTCGGCCAGGGTCAGCGCGGGCGAGTCGAGCATCACCACGCCTCGGTACAAGTCTGGACGCTGCAAGGCGGCGTACAAGTGCAGCAGGCCACCAAAGGAATGACCTACGCCCCACACGGGCTCGTTCTGTTGCTCAAGGTGGTGCACCAGCTCGGCAATTAGCGCCGGCCAGTTGTCCGACACCGGAAAGCGCGGGTCGTGGCCGTGCACGGGCAAGTGGCTCACCGCGTAGTCAGGGGCCAGTTCGGCGAAGAGTTTGCGGTAGGTTCCGGACGGGAAGCCGTTGGCGTGGGCAAAGAAGATGGGCTGCGGCATGGCGGTGGCTCGTGGATGAATCCTTGGGGGATTGTCCGCAAGCGTGGCGGCGGGGGCAATGCGTGGAAGGGTCAATAGGGAGGGTATTCAGGCCATTGATTGACAGCTATGCCCTGTAGCCGCTGCCGCCAGGCTGCGCTGGCCCCTATGCCCCACTGGAGATCTCCAGGGTTCACAGGGGCCAGCGCAGCCTGGCGGCAGCGGCTACAGGTGGTATCAAGCGCGGCTGATCAGGCGGTCGAAGGACAGTTTGCCTGCGCCTTCCAGCAAGGTGGCGATGGTGCCGGCCAGCAGTGCCAGGGCGAACTCGTAACCGTTGTTGGCCATGAACAGACCGTTGTGGATATGCACGCTGAGGATGGCGACGATCAGGGTCACAATCAGCACCAGCGAGGCGGGGCGTACCAGCAGGCCGAGGACCAGGGCCAGGCCGCCGAAGAATTCGCCGCTACCGGCCAGCAGGGCCATCCAGTAGCCTGGGTGGATGCCGATGCTTTCCATCCACTGGCCGGTGCCTTCCAGGCCGTAGCCGCCGAACAGGCCGAAGAGTTTCTGGCCGCCGTGGGCGACGAAGATGATACCGACCAGAATGCGCAGCACGGTGAAGCCCAGGCCAGCGTTGGTGGAGAGGATGCGTTTGATCGAAGCGTTCATGGCGTGTTCCTTGCGAGAAGTGTTGTGTAGGAGTTGATGGGCGCCATATTAATCAATCTATCAAATAAGAAAATCGCAAAAAACCGACTACACAAATCGAATTAATCGATATTAAATGCATAACCGTAGCCGCTGCCGCCAGGCTGCGCTGGCCCTATGCCTCCCTTTAGATCTCCAGGGTTCACACAGGCCAGCGCAGCCTGGCGGCAGCGGCTACGGAATGGGGTAATCAGGGGTTGGAGGCGATGCGCCGGCCGCCTGGCTCCAGGCTGTCACGCTCGCGGTCATACGCCAGGTAGTATTTGTTCACGCTATTGACGTAACTCACCGGCCCCATGCCCACCTGCTCCATGGCCACGCGCTCCACCTGGAAGAACCACTGGTTGGGGTTCAGCCCACGGCGGCGAGCCTCGGCGCGCATGGCTTGCACGCGCTCAGGGCCGATGTTGTAAGCGGCCAGCACAAAGGCCATGCGCTCACGCTCGTTGAGCTTGCTGCTGGCGAAGAACTTTTTGCGGATCATGGCCAGGTAGCGGGCAGCGGCCTGCACGTTATTGTCCAACTGCTGGATGTTGCCCACCCCCACCCGCTGCGCGGCCGAAGGGGTGATCTGCAGCAGGCCGGTGGCACCACCACTGCCTTTCACCGACGGGTTGAGCTGCGATTCCTTGAACGCCAGCGCCGCCAGGTTCAGCCAGTCGATACCCTGCTCCCTGCCATAGCGCTGCAGCACCGGACGCAGCTTCTCCAGGCGCTGGCGGTCGCTGCGCGCCAACGGGTTGTGCACCTGGTAAAGGCGGCGGTACACCTTGGTGAACGCGGCGTCCTGATCGGCAGGCGCGTGATAGGTCTTGAGGAAACGATCGATGCTGGCGTGCAGCATCGAGGCATCGCGACGCACGTACCAGGTCAGCTGTTGCGAGGCCTTGAAGCGCACGCCCTGCTGCACCATCAGCTTGGGCATCACCTTGGACCAGCGCTGGGCAATGGGCCGCTCGACGACGGTCATGGGGTAGATGCCAGCCTGCACCATCTCCAGCACGTCCTCCACGCCCAGGCTGGGGTCGGCCCATTCGATCTTGATCGGCGCCAGCTTGCGTTGGGCCAACACCTGGTTGGCGGCGTGCAAGGCATCGCCCGCTGCGCTGCCCGCCGGCAGGATGACCGTCTTGCCGGCCAGTTGCTCCACGCGGCTATAACGCCGCGCGCCACGGGCGCCCACCAGCACCAACGGCACGTCATTGATGATCGGGTCGCTGGCGCTGACCAGGTCGGTGGCCGGCAGGTCAATCAGCTCGCCGGGCGCTACCAGGTCGCCATCGCCGCGCTGCAAGGCGCCGATCAATTGCTCCTTGGGCCGCGGGATGATTTTCAACTGGATGGCCTGGCCGTTATCGGCGTGGCCATTGAGGTAGCGCTCGAAGGCGCGCAAGCGGTGGTACTCGACGCCGATGTCCTGGCCCTGCACCTCGCCGGAGCTGTTGCGGCTCTGGTTGACCAGCACGCGCAACACGCGGCTGTGGCGGATGTCAGCCAGGTCGCGAACCTTGCCAGGCTGCACCACTTGCAGCGGCCCGGCCACACGCGCCACGGCCGGCAGGGGCGCCAGCAACATCAGCATCAACAGGGTCAACAGTGAGGGACGCGTCATCGGCTCTCCGGCCTGGCTCAGATTCGACCTCAAGAGACCACGATAACGTCTTGAAGTTCTTGGCTTTAATCTTCTTTCGCACGCTCTGTTATGCTGTCCGGCCCGCGGCCCGAGGTAGCACACCATGCAACTCATCGACATTGGCGTCAACCTGACCAACGCCAGCTTTGACGCAAAACACCAGGCAGTTCTGGAACGCGCCTACGCTGCGAACGTCTGCCAACTGGTGCTGACCGGCACCGATATTGCGTGCAGCGAACAGTCATTAAGCCTTTGCGAACAATGGGATGAGAGCGCCACGCGGTTGTTCTCCACCGCCGGCATCCACCCCCACCACGCCAGCGACTGGACCGCCGATACCGAACGTCAGTTGCGTGATTTGCTGGCCCAGCCGCGGGTACGCGCGGTGGGTGAATGCGGCCTGGACTTCAACCGCGACTTCTCGCCCCGCCCGCAACAGGAAAAAGTGCTGGAGCAGCACCTGGCCCTGGCCGTGGAGTTGCAGCGCCCGGTGTTCCTGCACGAGCGCGACGCCAGCGTGCGCCTGCTGGACATCCTCAAGGACTTCCGCGACCGCCTGCCCGCCGCCGTGGTGCACTGCTTCACCGGCGAGCAGAAGGCACTTTTCAGCTACCTGGACATGGACCTGCACATCGGCATCACCGGCTGGATCTGCGACGAGCGCCGCGGCACCCACCTGCACCCGCTGGTCGGCAACATCCCCCGTGGCCGCCTGATGCTGGAAAGCGATGCGCCGTACCTGCTGCCGCGTACCCTGCGGCCCAAGCCGAAAAACGGTCGCAACGAGCCGGCCTACCTGCCCGAAGTGCTCAACGAGGTGGCTCGCCACCGCCGCGAAAGCCCCGAGGACCTGGCCGCCCACACCACCGCGTGCGCGCGTGCGTTTTTCGGCCTGCCGACGCCGGCTTGATCCAGATCAACATTGATGTAATGGTCTTCTGGAACAATGATGGCACCTTGCCTTAATTGCTCCGCGAATTCAGAGAAGACCTCCATCCATGGGTACCTGGCTTAGCAACATCTCGCTCAAATACAAATTCTGGGCCGTGAACGCGGTCGCCTTCGTCACCACCCTGCTGCTGGTGCTGTACGCCATCCACCTGGAGCAACTGGGCCGCGTGGCCGACCTGCAGGCGTTGTCTCCCGGTGCCATCGGCCCGGACTTCGGCCAAGTGCTGGAAGAGCGTTTCGCCCAGTACGCCGGCGCGGTGCTGGTGCTGATGCTGGCCATGCTCGGCGCCTCGCAACTGCTGATCCGCTTCCTGCTGACCCAGCTCAACGCCCTCAAGGACGTGATTCTGCACGTGGAGAAAACCGGCGACCTGTCGGCCCGGGTGCCCGTGGCCGGTGCCGATGAGGTGGGCCAGATGGCCGTGGCCTTCAACGCCATGCAGGCCGGCTACCAGCGCGTGGTGGGCACCGTGGCGCGCACCGCCGCGCAGCTGGACGAAGGCGCTGCGCGCTTGGCCAGCAGCATGGGCCAGGTACGCCACGGCATGCTCGGCCAGCAAAGCGAGACCGATCAGGCCGCCACCGCCATCAACGAAATGACCGCCACCGTGCATCACATCGCCCAGCACGCCGGCGCCACCCGCGACCTGTCGCAAAGCGCCGACACCCTGGCCGGCAGCGGCCAGCAAGTGGTGGACCGCGTGCAGGTGTCCATCGCGGGCCTGTCCAGCGGTGTGCAGCAGACCGCCGAAATGATCCAGCGCCTGGCCGAGGACAGCCAGAAAATCAACGGCGTGGTCGGGGTGATCCACAGCATCGCCGAACAGACCAACCTGCTGGCCCTCAACGCCGCCATCGAAGCCGCCCGCGCCGGGGAAATGGGGCGAGGCTTCGCGGTGGTCGCCGACGAGGTGCGCAACCTGGCCAGGCGCGTGCAGACCTCCACCGACGAAATCACCACCATGGTCACCGCTTTGCAGGCGGGTACCCGTGACGCCGTGGACTTCATGCAGGAAAGCTCGTTCAAGGCCGACGACTGCGTGCAACAAGCACGCGAGGCTGGCGCCGCCCTGGCGCAGATCACCGGTGCGGTGGCGCAGATGCGCGAAAGCAACACGCAGATCGCCGTGGCGGCCGAGCAGCAAAGTCAGGTGGCTGAGGAAATGAACCGGGCGGTGGTGAGCATTCGTGATGTGACCGAGAACACCGTGCAGCAGACGGTGGAGTCGGCGACCACCAGTACTGACCTGGCCAGTTTGGCGACCGAGCTGAACCGCGCCATCGGCCAATTGCGCCTGTAACCCGTAGCCGCTGCCGCCAGGCTACAGCTATCAGGCCAATAGCCAACCCTCATTCGCGCCCGTCCTCGCCGCGCACTACGCTTACCTTACGCAAGCAACACACGCATTCGAGGAGCGCATCATGAGCAAGTACCTGCCCCACATACCAAGCTTCCACTGGCAGAACAACGCCGACCACACGGGTGAGCTGATCGGCTTGCCGCTGATTGCCCTGGGTGGCGTGCTGATTGTGTCGGGGCTGGTGGGCGCAAGCTTTGCGCCGGTGGCGGTTGGGGTGATCGGCGTGATGGCCGGTTTGCGGCTGCGCAAGGCGTAAAGACGGCGTCGTCCTTATCGCGACCAAGATCGGCTCCTATACACGAACGGCGTAGGAGCCGACCTTGGTCGCGATGACAGCGACGCGGTATCACGGATTAACCAAACACCGTCACCGTCTGCCGACTGATGGCCATCAACTCCCCTTCCGCCGTCCACAACATCGCCCCTGCATGCCCATAGCCATCGCGCGCATGCTCGATGGTCGCGCAATAGCGGCACCAGTCCTGCGTGGTCAACTGCGCCAGCGGCTGCACAAATTCGATGGTCCAGCTCAGGCTGCTGCCCGGCGCCGGCTTGTTCAGGTGCGGCAACACTGCCGGCGGCCAGGCATCCACCAAGGCCAACAGATGAGCTTCGGTCAGCGGCTCGGCACCCGGCTCGTCGCGCAGGCGCACCCAGCCGCCCATCTGCCGCCCCGGGGTACCGGTGAACGGCAAGCCACCAATGCCCCAGCGCAAGTCCAGATGACGGATGTATTCCGGGGTCACGCCCTGGATGTAAGGCAATGGCGTGGATTCAGCCAGCGGCTTGAGCGCCACCGCAGGCTCGGCCGGCACGTCGATCATCGACTCACGCGGCGCGCCGAAGCTGGCCTGCATCAGGGTGACGGTGCCACCCTCGGCCACCGCGCGGCCCAGCAGCGTCACCACTGACTTGCCCTCGCGCAGCACCTCCACCTGGAAGCTGATCGGCGCCAGCAGTGGCGCCGGCGCCACAAAGGTAATCGCCAGCGAGCGCACCGGCTGGCCTTTGCCCACCTTGGCCTGCAGGGCCTCGAACAGCAGCGCGGCCATCAGCCCGCCATAACCGGCGCGGCCCTGGGCCCACTCCGCAGGCAGGGTCACGGCCTGAGGATGTTCACGCACGGCACTCAGCAGTTCGGCAAATTTCATGGCTACCTCGGGATGGCTCGCAAAGGGTGAATGTTAACCAGCCACGTTGGCCGGATCAGGCCCTGTTTCGGCCAATTGAGCGGCTTATCGCCCCATGGCACCCAGCAGTTTGTCCAGCGCCCGGTCGCTGCGCTGCTCGCCCTTGATCAAGCCGGCCTGCCATTGCTGCAGGCACGGCAGCAGGTCAGGCTCTTTCTCGACCTGCAACAGCCACTGCCAATTGTCATGCCAGTCGCCCAGCGCACCTTGTGCCCGCTTGAGTTGCTTGAGCAGCGCCGCGTCGGCCTTGTCCAGCGACGGGTAGGCTTCGGCGCCATAGCGGGCGCGCTTGATCAGCAGGCGCAGGCGGTGGCGGTCGTGCCCCGGGTCCTTGAGGGCGTCCTCCAGCTGGCGCCACTGTTTGGCCAGGCGCTTTTTGATCTGCCGGGGCAAATCGCCAATCAGCTTCTGCCGCGCGGCAGCCCGGGCAAAACGCGGGAAGCCGTCGAGGATGCGCACCAGCCGCTTCAATTCGGCGCTGTCCGCCACCTGGGGGAACACCCCACGCAGCTGCGCCTCGCGGGCCGCCGCCAGGTCATCATGACCGCGCTTGCGCAGGTGCGCGGCCAGCACTTCGCGATCACGGTACGGCGTGGTCAACTGCCCCACCCCGCGCGCCGCCTCTTCGAGTTGATCCACGCCGGGCAAGCCACGCAGCGGGCGGATCAGGCTGCGCAGGCGGCGCACCGTGGTGCGCAGGTCATGCAGCGCTTCCGGGTCGGTCTGCGCCTGCAACCGGGCCTGGCAGGCCATCAGCCGTACTTCGACGCCCAGCAGGTGGGCGATCACTTCATCGAGCATTTTCGACATTACAACGACTCCCGAACCGCCACGCGGTGCACGGCATTGAGGCTGGCGCGCACCGCCTTGAATTGTTGACGCAGTAACCGCAGGTCCGCTGGCTGGCCGCCGTAGCGCTGGCCAATGAACGTGTGACTGAAGGCTTCGATGGCCGCCGCCTGACTGACCAGCTGACGCGCGGCCCGTTGCGCGAAGGCCTGCGCACCTTCGCCGGTATCACGTACCAGGCCATGGCGAGCCAGCAGTTTCTCGAACCCCTGGTAAAGCTGCAACTGACTATCGGCCGTACGCTGCCAGGGCTTTAGCAGCACCACCGCCAATACCAGCATGACCAGCATCAAGCCCACCGGCAACATCGAACCGGCCAGACCCTTGAACCAACGATTGAGGAAGTCCAATTGCTGCGCTGCCTGATAATCCAGCACCCAGCGCTGCCACCCATAGTTCAAGTTATCCCAGCCCAGGCGCAGGTCGTTGGCCCAGGCGAAATGGCGCAAGCGCAGGGGCGAAAACGGCGCATCGCCGAGGAACTCTTCATCGGCCGCCAGCGCTTCCTCCGGCCCGGCATCGATACGCAACGGCGACACCGCCGCCGTCGGGTCGACGCTGCGCCAGCCCTGCCCGGCCTGCCAATACTCAACCCACGCATGGGCATCGAACTGGCGCAGGGTCAGGTATTGCCCGGCCGGGTTCAGCTCGCCGCCTTGGTAACCCACCACCATGCGCGCCGGGATGCCGGCCGCGCGCAGCACAAAGGTCATGGCCCCGGCATAGTGGGCGCAGAAGCCCCGGCGGCTGTCGAACAGGAAGCCATCGATACTGTCGGCGCCCAAAGCCGGCGGCTTGAGGGTGTAATGATAGTCCTCGTTGCGAAAGTGCTGCAGCAGCGCCTGCACCAGGGCGTCTGGCTGTGGGTAGCGGTCATGCAGTTGCTGCGCCCATTGCCGGCTGCGCGGGTCGCCCTTGTCGGGCAGGCGCAGATCCTGGCGCCGGATCGATTCGGGCAACTGCGGTTCGCGAATCACCTGCGGGGACGAGATGACGCTGTACATCAACGCACGATCCAGCGGCTGCATGCGCATCAAACGGTAATCAGCCATCTGCCGCACGCCAGGCAGATCGCTATGGGCCACGTCCAGGCCATACAGCCAACGCTGGCCGCCGCCGGGCTGCTGGATAATGCGATAGCGAAGCTCAGGCCCCACGGGTTGCCAACTGGTGACTGGCAGGCCGCGCGCCAACTCCGACTGGCTCCAGCGCGCGCCATCGAAGCGCTCGAGGGTGAACGCGCGCCAGTACAGCGATTGGCGCGGCGGGATCGGCCCATCGAAACTGACCTGCATCACCAGCTCCGCCGAACGCCCCAGCTCCGCGACATCGCCGGGGGTCATGCTTTCGGCCAGGCCTGTCTGCGCCTTGCCGCTGGGAATGGGCAGCGACCACAGCGGTTCCATGCGCGGGAAGAAGACAAAAAACAGCAACATCAGCGGCAGCGCCTGGGCCAGGATGCTCAGCGCCAGGCGCAAGGTAGCCACGGGCCGGGCCACCAGGCGCGTCTGTTGCAGGCCGATCATGGCGGTGACCAACGCCGTCACCGGCAGCAGGCTGTACAACGCCCACGGCAGGCTGGCGTCGTAGAGGTAGGCCACCACCACACAGAAGAAGCCCAGGTAAATCAGCACCCGCGCGTCGCGCAACGTGCGCATTTCCACGACCTTGAGCATGAAGGTGGCCACCAGCAGCGCCGCTGCCGCGTCCAGGCCAATCAAAGCCCCGCGCGACAGGAACACCCCCGCCGCCGTGGCCACCACCATGCCGATCTTCAGCACCAGGCCGGGGAACGCTGCGCGCATGCGAAAAATCTGCACGCGCCACAAGGTGCAGCCCAGCCACAGGCCGACCATCCACAGGGGCACGTGGGTCCAGAACGGCACAATCACCAGACACTGGGCCAACAGCAGCCACAACAGGCTGATGCGCGGAATGCCCGGTGCCAGGCTCATGACGCCTGCCCGTACAGCGCCAGGGCGCGCAGGCAGGCCTCGCGATGACCATCGCTGCTGTCCACCGGCAGGTAGAGGCCTGGCAGGCGCAAGGCGAACGGTCGATCCTGGCGGGACAACTCCAGCACCCAGTGGCACAAGCGCGACAGGCGCTGCTCCAGGTCCCCGCCCAGGGCCATGAAGTCCAGGCACAGGTCACGCCCGCGCAGGTCGGCGAACTCCTTGACCAGCAACTGCGCGCCGCGCGAATAGGCTTTCCAGTGCAGGCGTCGCCAGGAGTCGCCCGGCTGATAACTCTTGAGCCCCTGGTAATCGTCCACGCCCTGGCCGGCCACGCGCTGGCCTTCGCCTTCGATGTTTTCGCTGGCGTCGACCATTACCGGTAGCTCGCCTTCCAGCGGGCGTGGGTACACCAGCACGCGCTGGTCGAGGTTGCAGTAACTCCAGGCGCGCAGCACACCCAGGGGGAAGGTGCTTTGCAGACGCACCCGCGGCGCCGGCAGCCAGCCGCGGCTGTGGGTAGGCAGGTTGAGCTCCACTTCCAGGGCCGTGTGGGCCGCAATGTCGACGCTTTGCAGGTCGCTGGGGGTCCAGCCTACGGCGATGGCCTGATGTTCACGGCGCTGGCTTTCCAGGCGCAGCACGTACCGGGCATGCTCGCCGGCAAATACCGCCGGGGTGCCGGCGGCACTCACGCGCAGGCCGCTGAGGTTGCGGAAGGTGTGCAATATCGCCACCACAAACACCGACCCCAACAGGAACACCAGGGCGTAGGCCATGCTGTTCTGGTAATTGATGGCCGCCAGCAGAATCAGCAGCAACACCACGGCAAATGCGGCGCCACTCTGGTCGGGCATGATGTAGATCTGCCGCTGCCCCAACTGTACCTGCGCCGCCGGTGGGGCGCGGCGCTCCTGCCAACGCCGCCAGCCCTGGCGCAGGCTGGCGATCACAGCGCGGCCACCTCTTTGAGCAACCACTGCACCAGTGCCCCGCCGCCCTGGCCTGTGGGGTCGGCACGCTCGCGCAGACGGTGGCTGACCACCGACGGCAGCACCGCTTGCACATCCTCGGGAATCACGTAATCACGGCCCAGCAGCAACGCCCAGGCCCGCGCCGCCGCCAGCAGCGCCAGGCTGGCCCGGGGCGACAGGCCCCAGGCAAACTGTGGCTGGGTGCGGGTAGCCTCCACCAGCCGCAGCACATAATCCACCAAGGCATCGCTGACGCGCACCTCGCGAGCGTGCTGTTGCAGCATGGCCAGCTCTTCATGGTCGAGCACCGCCGCCATGCGCGGCAGCAAGTCGCGCCGGGCCTCGCCCAGCAGCAACGCCTTTTCCGCCGCCTTGGCCGGGTAGCCCAAAGACAGGCGCATCAGGAAACGGTCCAGCTGCGACTCGGGCAAGGCAAAGGTGCCGCCCTGACTGGTGGGGTTCTGCGTGGCAATCACAAAAAAAGGCTGCGGCAGGGGCCGCGTGGCGCCCTCGATGGTCACCTGCCCCTCCTCCATGGCTTCGAGCAGCGCACTCTGGCTTTTGGGGGTAGCGCGATTGATCTCGTCGGCCAGCACCAGCTCGGCGAAGATCGGGCCTGGGTGGAATACGAACTGCCCACTGTCCTTGTCGAACACCGAGGTGCCGAGGATATCGCTGGGCAGCAGGTCGGAAGTGAATTGGATGCGCTGAAAGCGCAGGCCCATGACCTTGGCCAGGGTGTGGCTCAAGGTGGTCTTGCCCATGCCGGGCAAGTCCTCGATCAACAGGTGGCCGCCGGCAATCAGGCAGGTCAGCGCCAGGCGCACCTGGTGTTGCTTGCCCAACAGCACTTCATTGACGGCTTCCAGGCAGGCGGACAACTGGCTGTGCATCGGGCAACTCCTCCATGTCAACCAACTGAAAACCTTGTGGGACCGGGCGAAGCTCGGGAAGGGGGCAGCGCCATTCAAAGGGAGTACGCAGCGCTCCCTTCCCGAGCTTCGCCCGGTCCCACAGTCGCGCGGATCAACGGCCGGCGCGCGATTCCTTGATATAGAACCGCGCCTTCTCGGCCTTCTGCGAGCAGCCGTCGAACGCTTCGAACTGCTGCTGGGTCTTGGCGCCGGTCAACAGCGACAGCGCCTTGGAATAACTCACGGTACCGGCAAAGCCTTCGGCCTTGGCCAGGTCCAGCTCATGCCAGGCCGCATCCAACTGCGTGGCACACGTGTCGCGATACGCCGTCTTACCGGCACAACCTGTCAGAACCAATGCAAACAACGGCAGGCAGATCCAGGCTTTCATGGGGTGACACCTCAAGGCAATACAATGTTATGTGCTGACTCAGACGGTGAGTCAGGGGAAAAGTGCCGTGAAAGTAGCGTAGCAGGGCCTTGGGGGCTAGGGGGGATCGCAGAATGTTGGGCATCCCGCGGGACTGATGTCTAACACACAAGGCGGATCAGGTGATGCCGCAGACATAACTGGCCCGAAACAGATGTGGGACCGGGCGAAGCTCGGGAAGCGCCGCGCGGGCGGCGCGCGATCTCAAGGGCGCCATAAAACTACAGACATGCACCTTTACGCCTTCATGCAATTCCATGACGGGCACATCGGAATGCTTCGAAGGTTCCGGCGGGGGGGGCGCATCACGGCCGCCATGGGCCCGCCGATGTTTTTGTAGTGCCCTTGGGATCGAGCGCCGCCCGCGCGGCGCATCGCGGGTAAACCCGGCTCCTACATTGGTTGCAACGTGCCATGGCCTGTGGGAGCGGCGTTGCCAGCCCTGTGCGCCCGACGTTGGATCTGCATGAATCTGTAGCCGCTGCCGCAGGCTGCGCTGGCCCTGTGCCCCGCTGAAGATCTGCAGCGTACCCTTGAGGACTAGGGGGATCGCAGAATGTTGGGCCTCCCGCGGGACTGATGTCGAGCCCACAAGGCGGGCAACTCAATCCGACAGGCCATGGCACGTTGCAAAAAAGTAGGACCGGCCTCTGGCCGGGAAGCGCCGCGCGGGCGGCGCGCGATCTCAAGGGCGCCATAAAACTACAGACATGCACCTTTACGCCTTCATGCAATTCCATGACGGGCACATCGGATTGCTTCGAAGGTTCCGGCGGGGGATCACATCACGGCCGCCATGGGCCAGCCGATGTTTTTATAGTGCCCTTGAGATCGAGCGCCGCCCGCGCGGCGCATCGCGGGTAAACCCGGCTCCTACAGTGGTTGCAACGTGCCATGGCCTGTGGGAGCAGCGTTGCCAGCCCTTTGCGCCCGGCGGTGGATCCGCATGAATCTGAATGCACGGATGCTGGGGTTAAGCGTGATCGAGGTGCAAGACCCTGCAAAGGACGCGCTGTCGAAGTATCAGCAGCTAGGGTTCAAGCTCAACGCTGATGGGTGCCTTGCCATCGACATAGCGCGGCAATACCATCGCCCAATCCACCAAGGCGCAAGAGGTGCCTATGAAAAAGACCAAGCATGAACCGAAGGCCATGATGATTGCCCGGTTCCAGGCTGAGGCTCGCAGGCTTGCAGGCGAGCTATCTGAAAATCAGAAGCACTTCCTGAAGGTTGCTGCGACTGGCGACAAGCAACTGGAACCTGCCAGGCGTCTCGCCGGTTGAATTCCGCCAGCGCCAGTGGAAATTCAAGCCGCCTATCAGGCGGCTTTTTTTCAGTCGTTCATATACGCAACTGATGGTGTCACAGGCCCTCCGATCTGCAGAGGGCCAGCCCAATCTGAAGGCAGCAGATTAACCGAGGGAATCAAATCTTTCGGCTGTCAGCCCTTGGACAGCAGCATCCACCAACGCCGAACTCCACTCCCCCAACCGGACGGCCGCCCATCGCAGGCGGCGGTCATCGGGGAAGTCGCCCATGGCCAGTTCCTCATGTATCGCCGTCGCGCATTGCATCGCCAAGGCGGCTTGTTCGAGGGCTTCGAGCAAGGGGATGCCGGGCTGGACGGCGAACAGAAACTGTCCGTCCTGTTCGGATTTGCCGAAGGGGACGTGGTGGGTACAAGGGGTATCGCACACATTCATTCAAATCTCTCCATGTGAAAAATGGAGCTGTACGCGGGTTGACAGGCCGACCTCTGAAGAACACCCGGCGCACGCAAACGTGCCTCGCGTACAGCAACCATTGTGGTTTGCCCAGGCGAACGGAATCGCGGGCACGCAACAGGGGTTACTGCTTTCTTCAGAAGGATGAACAGGCCGTCAAACCTGACCGCAATACGTTGCGGCGAGAAGCAGACTAGAGAATGCCAGGGGGACGTACAACCCCGGCAATTTCAGGTTGGGCAACCCACACCAGCCAGCAAACCCCGTCTTTGCAGGGGTAAAAGCGTTTGCTTGGTATACTCCGCCACCCTTTTCAGAATTTTCCTGCGCCACCATTAGAATCCCCCTACACACCCTTGTCCCACCCCCACCCAATGGCGCATTGTGAACCCACCCACCACCGCCACTGCTCCGGGAGGCACAAGCATGAAAAAACGCGTCGCACTGGTACTGGGCTCCGGCGGCGCCCGGGGGTATGCGCACATTGGCGTGATCGAGGAAATCGAGCGCCGGGGGTATGAAATCGCCTGTGTGGCGGGGTGTTCGATGGGGGCCGTGGTGGGCGGGATTTACGCCGCTGGCAAGCTGGACGAATACCGTAACTGGATCGAGAGCCTGGACTACCTGGACGTGCTGCGCCTGGTGGACGTTAGTTTTCGCCTGGGGGCCATTCGCGGCGAGAAGGTGTTCGGGCAGATCCGCAAGATTGTCGGTGAACTGAACATCGAGGACCTGCGCATTCCCTACACGGCGGTGGCCACCGACCTGACCAACCAGCAGGAAATCTGGTTCCAGGAAGGCTGCCTGCACCAGGCCATGCGCGCCTCGGCAGCCATTCCCAGTTTGTTTACGCCGGTGATTCAGGGCAACCGCATGCTAGTGGATGGCGGCATTCTGAACCCCTTGCCGATCGTGCCGGTGGTGTCCAGCCACTGTGACCTGATCATTGCCGTCAACCTCAACTCCACCAACCAGAAACAGTATCAGTTGCCGGTGATCGAACGGCCGGCGGCGTTCAAGATGCGCTTCAATTCGTTGCTCAGTTCGTTGGGCTCGCACTTGCCGTTCCGTCGTCGCCAGGCCGAGGCGTTGTTGCAGCTGGAGCAGGAAACCCTGAAGCCGGCCGCGGCGATACTGCCCAATCCCTGGCTGGCCGACGCTGCCGCGCCCGACGCGCAGCAGCCGGCGGCGGCCCCCGAGAAAGATGGCGCGCCCAGCTCGGCCACCGGTTCCATCATTCTGGATAACGTGGGGCCGGCGTCGCTGCTGGACCTGATCAACCAGAGTTTCGAGGTGATGCAGACGTCATTGGCGCAGTACAAGATTGCCGGGTACCCACCGGATATTCTGATCAACGTGCCCAAGCGGGTGTGTCGGTTTTTCGAGTTCTACAAGGCGCCGGAGCTGATTGAGCTGGGGCGACTGATTGCCAGTGATACCCTGGACAATTACGAGCGCGAGCGCCGTTGATGCCTCCGTAGCCGCTGCCGCCAGGCTGCGCTGGCCCCTGAGTACACCTGGGATTTCCAGCGAGGCACAGGGCCAGCGCAGCCTGGCGGCAGTGGCTACAGGGGTTGCAAGTGAACCGCCGTGCGCAGTTCGTTGAACAACGTCACCACCGACCGTACCGACCGGCAATCAGGCCGGGTCAGTACCCACAGCGCACTGTCATGCCCCGCCAGCGGCTCGCCCAGCACCGTCAACTCCCCCACCAGAAACTGCGGCAGCACCGCCACGCCCATCCCCGCCCGCACCATCTGCGCCACGGCCAGCATGGAGCTTGCGCGGTACAGCGGCGTCACCCCCGGCAACTGCTCGCGGCGCCAGGCCACACCAGGGTGGTCGGGAATGAAATCATCGGCGGCGATCCAGTTCATCAGCGCCAGGTCGTGGGTGATCAGCCCCGCCAGATAAGCCGGACTGGCACATACCCGATAATGAACGGTGCCCAGACGGCTGCCCACCAGATGTTCAGGCGGTGCCTGGGTCAGGCGCAGGGCGATATCGGCGTCGCGGCGGCTCAGGTTGGCGAAGTCGTTGCTGGTGGTCAGTTCCAGCGCCAGCGCCGGGTAGTTGGGCATGAACTGCGCCAGGGCCGGCAGCAGCACGTGTTGCAGCACAGCGTCGGTACAGGTCAGGCGCACGGTGCCGCTGACCACTTCGCCGCCCTGCTCGACACTGACCTGCGCCACCTGCAAGGCCTGTTCCGCCTGTTCAGCCTGGGCGGCCAGGCTGACCGCCAGCGCGGTGGGCAGGTAGCCGCCGCGGTTTTTCTCGAACAGCGACTGGCCCAGCGCCGACTCCAATCGGCGAATGGCGCGGAACACCGTGGACACGTCCACCGCCAGCAATCGTGACGCGCGCGCCAGCGAGCGGCCCCGCACCAGGGCGAGGATCAGGTCAAGGTCGTGGTGGCTGATGCGATATTGCATGTATGCACGGATACTTTGCCGAAATGCCAATATTGATTGCGCGGGCGCCAGCTTATAGTGGCCATCATCTTGCCGACAAGGCTCACTGAAGGAACGACCGCCATGTCCCCTACCCGCCCGCTGCAGATTGCCCTGATTGGCGATTTCGACGCCTCCATCACCGCCCACCGCGCCATCCAGGCCGCCCTGCCCCTGGCCGGGCGTGCGCTGGGGCTCAGCGTTGAGGCACGCTGCCTGTCCACCGATCAAATCGACGCCGCCGCCCTGGCCCAACCCTTCGACGCCATCTGGTGCATGCCGGGCAGCCCTTATCGGTCGCTGGAAGGTGCCCTTGCCGCCATCCGCCATGCCCGCGAGCAGCGCATCCCCTTCCTCGGCACGTGCGCAGGCTTTCAACATGCCTTGCTGGAATACGCACGTAATGTGCTGGGCTGGGCCGACGCCGAGCATGGCGAGAACTTCCCCGAAGCCGCCCGGGCCATTATCAGCCCGCTCAGTTGCTCCATGGTGGAAGTGCGCGGCGGCTTGCAGCTGATACCCGGCACCCTGATTGCCCAGGCTTACGAAGGGCTGACCATCGAGGAAGGCTACCACTGCAACTATGGCCTCAACCCCGAGTTCGCCGAGGCGCTGCTGTCCGGCCCGCTGCGCACCTGCGCCACGGACGCTGCGGGCGATGTGCGTGCAGTGCAGCTGGAAGGCCACCCCTTCTTCGTCGCCACACTGTTCCAACCCGAACGCGCCGCCCTTGAAGGCCGTGTGCCGCCCCTGCTGACCGCCTTGCTGCACGCTGCCCGCCGGAGCGCCTGAACATGTTCGCCAACACACCCAAGCCGCCGTATTACGCGGTGATATTCACCTCCACGCGCACCGACATCGACGCAGGTTACGGCGAAGTCGCGCAACGCATGGTTGACCTGGCCAGCGCCCAGCCGGGGTTTCTGGGGGTGGAGTCGGCGCGGGGCGAGGATGGTTTGGGGATTACCGTGTCGTATTGGCAGAGCGAGGCGGCGATCCTGGCGTGGAAGGAGCATGCCGAGCATACCGATGCGCGCAATACCGGGCGTGCGCAGTGGTATCAGCGGTGCATCACGCGGGTGGCGCATGTGCAGCGGGCGTATGCCTTTGATCGCGAGGGGTGATCGTCTGATTCCTCGATCACGAACGGTGTAGCCGCTGCCGCCAGGCTGCGCTGGCCCCGATGTACGCTGCAGATCGTCAGCGTGGCATGGGGCCAGCGCAGCCTGACGGCAGCGGCTACAGGGTCATTTCATTCAATACCCGCGCAAGCCTGCATCGTACCTTGGGGGCCAACTCCCTCTACACAGGTACTGCCCATGCAACTCGCCCTCTCCATGGCCACCTTTGCGCTGGCCGCCTCCATCAGCCCCGGCCCTGTCAATCTGGTCGCCCTCAACGCCGGCGCCCGGTATGGCCTGGTGGCCAGCCTGGCCCATGTCGGCGGTGCCACACTGGGGTTCATCCTGTTGCTGTTACCGTGCGGCCTGGGCTTGCACGAGGTACTGGCGCTGTACCCAGGCTTGACCCGAGCCCTGCAGTGGGCAGGCGTGCTGTTCCTGCTGTACCTGGCCTGGCGACTGGCTGCAGATAACGGTCAACTCGACAGTAGCGACCGCCCTCGCCCGCCCTCCCTGACAGGCGGCGCACTGATGCAATGGCTCAACCCCAAAGCCTGGCTGGCCAGCGTGGCGGGCATGGGCGCGTTTGCCGCCGATGGTGACCGGGGCCACCTCTGGCTATTTGCATCGATCTACTTCGTGGTCTGCTTTGTTTCAATCGGCTGCTGGGCCTGGATGGGCAGCGTGGTGCGCGGCCACCTGCAACACCCTGCCGGGGTGCGCCTGTTCAATCGGATACTGGCGTTGTCACTGGTAGGTTGCGCGGCCTATCTGGTCACCGGCTGACCACGATAGTGCCCCGGGGTAGCGGCCAGCTGGCGTTTGAACATCCGTTGCAAGTGCGCCTGGTCGGCAAACCCTGCGCTCAACGCCGCATCGGCTATGTCCCGCCCCTGGCGCAAAGCGGCCCGGGCGGCCCGCAGACGGCAATCCATCAAGTACGCATGAGGCGTCATGCCGAAGCGCTGCTTAAAGGCGCGGATCAGATAAGAGGGAGACAACTGCACCGCCGCGCAGACTTCATCAAGCTTCAAGGGCCGCGCGTACTCGGCCCGCATGTACGCGGCCGCCCGCGTCACAGGCTCCATGCCCTCGGCGGCTGCGGGATGCGTGCCGACGATATCGAGAACATCCTTGAAGAATGCGCGCGCCGCCGCCTGCTTGGAATCGACAGCAAGCGCCGCATCCACCAAGGTTTCATACAGCTCATTGAGACCGACGAACACCCGAGTGTCTGCACAGTATCGCTGCGCCAGCGGCCACAGCCGCTCGCCATCGCCCACGCCCACTTCGCGTTGCAAGGCCGCGAGCCAACCGGCGTCGACGAACACCATGCGGTAGGCCCACGGCTGATCGTCGATGGGGTTGCAGGCGTGCACCTCACCCGGGTTCATCAATACAACATCGCCCACAGCAACCCGCCGCGTCGTGGTGCCGTTCAGGTAAGTGCTGGTGCCGTCCGTGATCGCACCGATGGAGAAGGTGTCATGGGCATGCAGACCATGGCTGATGGTCCGGCCATCCACCACATCGCGCGCCTCGATGAAAGGCAGCGCAGGGTCACGCCAGAATCGGGAGGTGGACGGCCGCATGCTGAAGTCCTGTCAGGGCATTACCGGTGGCACATACTGCAACGTGGTACCCAGCGCCCACAACAGGAACAGCACCAGCGGCACATGCACCAGCAGTTGCACAAAGCTGAAACCGATCAAATCCCGCGCCTTCAACCCCAGCACCCCGAGCAGCGGCAGCATGTAGAACGGATTGATCAGGTTGGGCAGCGCCTCGGCCGCGTTGTAGATCTGCACCGCCCAGCCCAGGTGGTACTTGAGGTCGTTGGCCACCTGCATCACGTAGGGCGCTTCGATGATCCACTTGCCACCGCCCGAGGGGATGAAGAAACCCAGCACCGCCGAGTACACGCCCATCAGCAAGGCGTAGGTGTCGTGGGAAGCGATCTGTACGAAGAAACTGGAGATGTGATGGGCCAACGTCTGCCCTTCACCGCCCTTGACGGTGGTGAGGATGGCGGCGATGGAGCCATACAGCGGGAACTGGATCAGTACGCCCGTGGTGGTGGGCACCGCCCGCGCCACTGCGTCGAGGAAGCTGCGTGGTCGCCAGTGCAGCAATGCGCCCAGCATGATGAACAGGAAGTTGTAGGTGTTGAGCCCGGAAATGGCGGTGATCGCAGGCTTGGTGGAGAACTCGTGATACAGCCAGCCCGCAGCCAGGGCCACCAGCAGCAGGGTCAGCAACGGGCTGTGTTCCAGCCATTCGCCCGGACGGGTGCGCGGGGCCTGGGGCGGCAGGTTGAAGGCAGGGTCGATGCCGCAGGCCTCGGCGTCGCGGGCGCTGTTGGCGCCGGGGGCGGTGGCGTAGGCGATTACCAGCGAGACCACGACCAGGGCGGCGAGCATCACCCCCGATTGCCACAGGAAAATGGTCTGGGTAAACGGAATCACGCCGGTGATGGCCAGGATCGATGGCGGCAGGCTGGCCGGGTTGGCTTGCAGCTGCGCGGCCGAAGACGACAGGCCCAGCGCCCACACGGCGCCCAAGCCAAGGTAAGCGGCGGCTCCGGCCGCGCGGTAGTCCATTTTCAAATCGGTGCGCCGCGCCAAGGCACGCACCAGCAGCCCGCCGAACACCAGCGACAGGCCCCAGTTCAGCAATGAGGCGACCATGGAAATCAAGGCCACCCAGGCCACGGCCGAGCGACCGTTTTTCGGCAAGCGGGCCAGGCGGTCGATGAGTTTGACGGCCGGCGGCGAGCTGGCGACGACGTAGCCGCCAATCACCACGAAGGCCATCTGCATGGTGAACGGAATGAGGCTCCAGAAGCCGTCGCCGAACGCGGTGGCGGTGTCGGTGGGCTTGGCGCCCATGGCCATGGCGGCCAGCGCCACGACGATCACGGCGACGGCGGCGAATACCCAGGAATCGGGGAACCAGCGCTCGGCCCAGTTGGAACAACGCAGGGCGAACCGGGCGTAGCGGCTCTCTTCAAGGTGTGCGGACATGCGGGTATTACCTTTTATTGTCTTTATTGTAGGGTGCTGCAAAACACTGTAGCCGCTGCCGCAGGCTGCGCTGGCCCTTGTGCCCACTGCAGATATCCAGTGAACACGAGGGCCCGCGCAGCCTGCGGCAGCGGCTACGGGTACGTGGTGGTAGTCAGAAAGTCATTTCGATCACATCATCCGGCACGATCAGCTTGCCAGCCGTCTTGGCGACGATCTCCTCAACGCTGATCCCTGGCGCCCGCTCCCGCAGAATGAAAGCGCCATTTTCAATCTCCAGGTACGCAAGATCAGTCAACACCTTGCGGATGCACCCCGCGCCCGTCAGCGGCAGGCTGCACTGGGGCAGCAGCTTGGACTCACCGTCCTTGGACGCATGGGTCATGGTGACGATGATGTTGTCGGCGCCCGCCACCAGGTCCATCGCCCCGCCCATGCCCTTGACCAGCTTGCCGGGGATCATCCACGAGGCGATGTTGCCCTGCACGTCCACCTCGAAAGCACCCAGCACGGTCAGGTCGACGTGGCCGCCACGGATCATTGCAAAGGATTCGGCGGAGTTGAAAATCGACGCGCCCGCACGGGCCGTCACGGTCTGCTTGCCGGCGTTGATCATGTCGGCGTCCAGGGTTTCTTCAGTGGGAAACTCGCCCATGCCCAGCAGGCCGTTTTCCGATTGCAGCATCACGTCGATGTCGTCGGGGACGTAGTTGGCCACCAGGGTCGGGATGCCGATGCCCAGGTTCACGTAGTAGCCATCCTTGAGTTCGCGGGCCACACGCTGGGCCATTTGTTCGCGGGTCAGTGCCATGTGCAAAACCTCTTGTTGTTCTGGGCCGGGCCTTAAGCCTTTACGGTGCGCTTTTCGATGCGCTTTTCGAAGGTGCCGAGGATCACCCGGTCCACGTAGATGCCGGGGGTGTGGATCTGGCTGGGCGGCAGTTCGCCGGGGGCGACGATCTCTTCCACTTCCACCACGGTGATCTTGCCGGCGGCGGCGGCCAGCGGGTTGAAGTTTTGCGCGGTGTGGCGGTAGATGACGTTGCCAAAATGGTCGGCCTTCCAGCCTTTGACGATGGCGAAGTCGCCGGTGATGGCTTCTTCCAGGATGTACTTGCGGCCGTTGAATTCGCGCACTTCCTTGCCTTCAGCCACCGGGGTGCCGTAGCCGGTGGCGGTGTAGAACGCCGGGATGCCCGCACCGCCGGCGCGCATTTTCTCGGCCAGGGTGCCTTGGGGGGTGAGTTCCACTTCCAGTTCACCATCGAGCAACTGACGCTCGAACAGGGCGTTTTCGCCGACGTAGGACGCGATCATCTTGCGGATCTGCCGGTCTTCCAGCAGCACGCCCAGGCCGAAGCCGTCGACGCCGCAGTTGTTGGACACCACCGTCAGGCCGCGCACACCCATGCGCTTGATCTGGGCGATGAGGTTTTCCGGGATGCCACACAGGCCGAAGCCCCCGGACAGCACGGTCATGTTGTCGGTCAGGCCCGCCAGGGCCTCTTCCCAGGTTGCCACGCGCTTGTCGAGTCCTGCCATGTCGATCCGCCTTTTTGTCATTATCGGGCTTAAGCCAGCTTAGCCCAGGAGCGTGTTCAGCCCATCTTCTCGCCAATGGAGTTATTTGTTAATTTTGTTTTTCTGAAGGATTGATTGGGTTTGCAAATGAACGTCAAGCAGCTTCGCGCGTTCCTGGCCGTGGCCCAGGCCCTGAGCTTTGCCCAGGCGGGCGAGCGCCTGCACCTGTCGCAGCCGGCGCTGAGCCTGACCATCAAGGCCTTGGAAGACGATCTGGGCGGCCCTTTGCTGGTCCGCACCACCCGCAGCGTGGCACTGACGCCGGAGGGCGAAACCCTGCTGCCCCTGGCGCGGCAGTTGCTGGCCGACTGGGACAATGCCGAAGAACTGCTGCGACAGCACTTCACCTTGCAGACCGGCAAGGTGTCGATCGCTGCCATGCCCTCTTTCGCGGGCAACCTACTGCCGGCGGCGCTGAAAACCTTTCGCGACCGCCACCCACGGGTCAACGTGGCCGTGCATGACGTGATCAACGAGCAGGTGCTGGAGATGGTGCGCCATCGGCGGGTAGAGCTGGGGATTGGCTTTGAGCCTGAATCGACCAGCTCGCTGGTGTTCACGCCGTTCTATCTGGATCGCTTCGTCGCGGTGGTGCCGGCAGACTCACCCTTGGCCCAGCGCGAACAGATCAGCTGGAAAGAGCTGTTGCAGGAAGATTTCGTCACCCTGCAACGACCCTCGGCCGTGCGCCTGATGCTGGAGCAGGACCTGGCCGCGGTGCACGGCAAGCTGTCGGTGGCGTTCGAAAGTCATCAACTGAGCACCGTGGGCCGCATGGTGGCCAGCGGGCTGGGGGTCAGCGCGGTGCCATCGCTGTGCATCGCGCAGATGGAAGAGCTGGGCGCACGCTGCGTGGCCCTGGATGAGCCGCGCATCGAACGGCGCATCGGCCTGATGCGCCTGGCCGATCACAAACTGTCGGCCGCCGCACAAGCGCTGCAGGACGTGCTCATCGAGTCCGCACGCATCCCGTAGCCGCTGCCGCCAGGCTGCGCTGGCCGGTGTGAACCCGGGAGATCTACAGCGAGGCACGGGCCCAGTGCCATGGCGGCGTTGTGCAGAGGCCCATCATCGGCCACGCTGTACTGCCGCGGCAGATTCCCCGGCTGATACCCCCCACCGTCCATCCGCTGCACCACCGAGCGATGCAACACCGCCCCTTCGGCGATATACCGCGGCCGCGGCTGGCCGAACGGCGGCATGCTGCCGATGGTGAACACGCGCTTGTGCAACGTGAAGCTCCAGGCCCGTCGCGGCAGCCATTCAGCGATTTTCCAGCGCCAGGTCATGGAGTCATGCAGGGTGCCAGGCTGCTGCGCCGCGTGCAGTTCACGCTCGCAACCCTGCTCATCCAGCGCCAACCCCAGCGCCCGCGCCTCGCCCAGCATCCAGCGCAAGGCCGTCAGCGCCGCGCCGCTTTCCGCCACCGGGTAGCCTCCGCCCACGTCGCTGTGCACGCCTGCAAACCACACCTGTTGAACATCGGTACCCTGCCCCGGGCGCTTGAGCCACAGGTTGGGCCGGAAGAAACAGCGGCGCTCGTCAATCGACAGCGCATGGCGCACATGCGCAACCATCGCGTTGCTGGCGGTGTACGGCAGCACCAGCGGGTCGTATACCCAGCCCACCGACTTCACGGTGTCGAACAGCCCGAGCATGTGCACCTTCACCGGACGGCCAAAGGTAGCCTTGAAGGCATCCTGCAGCTGAAATTCAGGTTGGCCCCGCCCATTGCGCGCCTGCAACATCGACCAGGCATAATCGAACAGGTGCGATTCGTGCCCCGGCACCAGGCCGATGGCGTCGATCAGCGCCGCCAGCGCGCGCACCGCGTAGGCGCCACGGGAAAAACCGAACAAGTAGATCTGGTCGCCGTCGCGGTAGTGCTTGGCCAAAAAGCGATAGGCACCGCCCACCGTGCGTTTCAGGCCCCAGCCGAACGCCAGGCCGCACAGCCGCGAAGGCAATTTCTGCCATTCGAACAGGGTTTCGCGCAGGCCAAAGGTGCCCACACCCTGGTCGTAATAGGACATGACCTGCGCAGGGTCGCTCGACACGCAGCGCATCAAGCGCAGGATATTCGTGGGTTGAAGGCTGAAGCGATTGTTGGTGCCGTCCAGGCAGACGACAAGCTGGCGGCCCATGCCTTCTCCTTATGTTGAATGTAAAGTCCTTGCCAAGGTCCGACTATAAGCCATCCATGTTTCAGGGAGTAGCCATGCGCCATCATCCACTCGCAGACACCGCCGTCTCCATCATCGGCCAGGGCACCTGGCGCATGGGCGAAGACCCCAGCGCCAAGCGCCAGGAAGTGGCCGCGCTACAGCAAGGCATCGAGCTGGGTCTGAACCTGATCGACACCGCCGAGATGTATGGCGAAGGCGGCGCCGAACAGGTGGTGGGCCAGGCCATCGCCGGGCGCCGCGACCAGGTGTTCCTGGTCAGCAAGGTGTACCCGCACAACGCCAGCCGCAACGGCGTGGTGGCCGCTTGCGAGCGTAGCCTCAAGCGCCTGGGCACCGAGCACATCGACCTGTACCTGCTGCACTGGCGCGGCCAGTACCCGCTGGCCGAGACTGTGGAAGCCTTCGAGCGCCTGCGCGAACAGGGCAAGATCGGCCGCTGGGGCGTGTCCAATTTCGACGTCGACGACCTGGAAGAACTGGACGACCCGCGTTGCGCCACCAACCAGGTGCTGTACAACCCGGAGGCGCGCGGCATCGAATTCGACCTGCTGCCCTGGAGCCGCCAGCGCAATTTGCCGACCATGGCCTACTGCCCCATCGCCCAGGGCGGCAAGCTGTTGCGCCACGCCACTGTCCAGGGCATTGCCGACAAGCACGGCATCACCGCCGCCCAGGCGTGCCTGGCCTGGGCGCTGCGCCAGGACGGGGTGATCGCCATTCCCAAGGCCGTGCACCCCGACCACGTACGGCAGAATGCCGCTGCGGCCAGCATCCAATTGGATAGCGAAGACCTCGAAAAGCTGGACCAGGCCTGCCCACCGCCCCGTCGCAAGCAGCATCTTGCAATGGTTTGATTGCGACATTTCCCCCCTCGCGGGCCGCTGCCGACCTTTTCAAGGCCCGCCTCGCTGGCGGATAATGCGGCCCCATTGCACCCAGGCTCTGCATGGGCACACCGTTCGAGGAAATATGGTTTCTGTCACCGTCACCGCCAAACAGCTGGAAGTCACCCGCATCGTCGACGTGCTGTCGCGCGCCATTGCCCAGCAACGCCTGCGGCCTGGCACGCGGCTGGTAGAGGCGCAGATCGTCGACACCCTGCAAGCCAACCGCAACCACGTGCAGGTGGCCCTGCAACGCCTGGCCATGCAGCACATCGTCACCATCGAGACCAACCGCGGCGCCATCGTCTCCCAGCCCACGGCCCAGGAGGCCCGGGAAGTGTTCGCCGCCCGCCGCGCCATCGAGCGCGCGATCGTCGAGGGCGTTACCCCCGAGGTGCTGGCCGCCAATGCCGACCTGATCAAAGCGCAGATGGACGCCGAACGCCAGGCCTCGGCCAGCGGCGACCGTCGCGAAACCGTGCGGGTGCGCAGCGAATTCCACCTGATGCTGGGCGATCTGTGTGGCAATCGTTTGCTTCGCGAAATGCTGGGCAACCTGATCGTGCGCAGCTCGCTGATCGTGTCGCTGTACCAGCGCCTGGACACGCCGTCGTGCCGCTGTGACGACCACCAGGCGATTCTTGACGCGCTGCAGTCCGGCAGCAGCGAAAGCGCCATCCACGCGATGTTGCATCACCTGGTGGACCTGGAAGGCCAGCTTGACCTCAATGAACAAAGCGCGCCGGATGTGAACCTGCGTGAGGCGTTGGCTGATCTGTAACGGCTACGCCGCGGTCACGGCCCTGTAGCCGCTGCCGCCAGGCTGCGCTGGCCATCATGTGCACTGAAGATCTTTAGCGAGGCACAGGGCCAGCGCAGCCTGGCGGCAGCGGCTACAGGGCAGTACTCAGCCGGGCCGCTTCGGTCTTCAGGCACTCGGTGAACGCCTCTACCAGCACCGACGCAGGCCGGTATTGCGGCCGGATCAGGCTGACGCTGAACGGCGCCGCTACCGCCAAGGGCCGCAACACCAGGCCTCGGGCAGATTCATCCAGCGCGGTCAGCGGGTTGACGATGGCCACCCCCAGGCCCTGACGCACCATGGCGCACACCGACGCGGCGGTGCTGGTCTCGATCACCGCCAGGCGCTGCACGTTGGCGCGGCGGAACTGCTCATCCAGCATCTTGCGGTACAGGTCCAGCCCCGACAGGTTGATGAAAGCCTGGCCATCGAAGTCGATCAATTCCAGCCGCGCCTTGCCGGCCAGGGCATGCCCCGGCGGCAGCACCGCCACCATGTCCGCACAGAACAGCTCGAAACCCCGCGTGCCCCGTGGCGGATGCCGGCTTTCGATCAGGCCCAGGTCGAAGCGCTGGCCGCTGAGCGATTCCTCCAGCGCCGGCGACTCCTGCGCGGTGATGCTCACTGCCACACCTGGGTACTCACGATTGAACGCCTGGCACGCGGCCGGCAGCAGCACTTGGGCAAACATGGGCAGGCAGGTGATGTTCAGCTGGCCCTGGTCGAAGCGGCGGATGGAATCGGCGACGCTGGCGATCTGCTCCAGGCCCACATAAGCGCGTTGCACTTCCTCGAACAGCATCAATCCCTGGGCCGTGGGCGTCAGCCGGCCTCGCTCACGCACAAACAGCGCCATGCCCAGCAGGCTCTCCAGCCTCGCCAGCTCGCGGCTGACCGTGGGCTGGGAGCTGAACAGCAATTGCGCGGCACCGGTCACGCTGCCGGCGTTCATCACGGCGCGAAACACTTCGATATGACGCAGGGAGATGTCCATACACAGCCTCGCAGACAAATTCAGCCCATATCAGAACTGAATGGCTCAAGAAAAAACAGATATTTTATTGAATGCCTCGATTTGCGCATGATGGCCACCTGTCCAACCTCACGGCCACACGACCATGTTCGATCGCATCCTGCCCCTCGTTCAGCAACACGCCACCCCCTTCTGGACCTATGACGCGGCCATCATCCGCCAGCGCATCAGCCAACTGCAGGGCTTCGACGTGATCCGCTTCGCCCAGAAAGCCTGCTCCAACGTGCACGTGCTCAAGCTGATGCGCGAACAAGGCGTGCAGGTGGACGCGGTGTCGCTGGGCGAGATCGAACGCGCCCTGCTGGCCGGTTTCAGCCCGCAAGGCGAGCCGGCCGGCGTGGTGTTCACCTGCGACCTGCTGGACCGCCCGACGCTGGCCCGTATCATCGAGCTGGACGTGGAGGTCAACTGCGGCAGCATCGACATGCTGCGCCAACTGGGCCAGCAGCACCCCGGCCACCGTGTCTGGATCCGTTTGAACCCAGGCTTTGGCCACGGCCACAGCCAGAAAACCAACACCGGCGGCGAGAACAGCAAGCACGGCATCTGGCACAGCCAGCTGGGTGAAGCCATGGCCGTGGTGCGCCAGTACGACCTGCAACTGGTGGGCCTGCACATGCACATCGGCTCTGGCGTGGACTATGCGCACCTGGAAGAAGTGTGCACGGCCATGGCCGACGCGGTGATCGGCATGGGCCACGACCTGGAGGCCATCTCGGCCGGCGGCGGGCTGTCGGTGCCCTACAAGGATGACCAGCAGCCGGTGGACACCGAGCGCTACGCGGCCATCTGGAACAGCGCCCGCCAGCGCGTGCAGGCCCACCTGGGCCACCCGGTGCGCCTGGAGATCGAGCCGGGGCGTTTCCTGGTGGCCGAGTCGGGCACGCTGGTCACCGAAGTGCGCGCGGTGAAGGACATGGGCAGCCAGCATTTCGTGCTGGTGGACGCCGGCTTCAATGACCTGATGCGCCCGTCGATGTACGGCAGCTATCACGGTTTTACCCTGCTGGACCGCGATGGTCAGCCGCGCACCGGGGCGTTGCAGCCTAGCGTGGTGGCGGGACCGCTGTGCGAATCGGGTGATGTGTTCACCCAGCACGAAGGTGGCCTGGTGGCGCCGCGCCTGCTGCCGCGCGCCGAAGTGGGCGATCTGTTGGTGATCCACACCACCGGGGCCTATGGGGCGTCGATGTCGTCGAACTACAACAGCCGTCCGTTGATTCCGGAAGTGCTGCTGGATGGGGATCAGGTAAAGCTGATTCGTCGTCGTCAGACCTTGGCTGAACTGTTTGCCCTGGAACTCGAGGCGTAGTCATGTAGCCGCTGCCGACAGGCTGCGCTGGCCGGTGTAAACCCTGAAGATCTTCAGTGAGGCATAGGGCCAGCGCAGCCTGCGGCAGCGGCTACGGGTGTGTTGGCGGCGAAAATGAAACTTCCCTCATGATGGCCCGCTGGCTATTGTCCCCCACAAACCCCAAGCGTATGCTGCGCGCGTTTTCAATCACCGCGGAGACCCCACGTGGGCACTTGTTCGAGCGACAGTAGTCGGCCGGTCATCGATACCGGCATTTTCTCGGCGAGATAACGCGCAGTTTCCCTGCCGTGTCTCGCCTTGACGCGAGAGACGGCAATCCTGCCGGCACCCCATTGCGGGCTGCCGCAGCCTTCCCTTCTCCACAGACTCCCCCTGCCCCGGCCTGCAACACTGCAGCCAGGACAGCGCACGTGCCTGCGCGATGGTCTCTCCACTGCCACCTGGGGAAAGCAGCGCCATGAATGTCACCCTGCTCAAAGAGTTCTTCGCAGGTTTCCTGCGAACCCGCCACATCGCCCGGCACTTCCGCCGCCTGGCCTTGTTCGAAACCCTCAATGACGCCAACGTCAGCCGCGAGATACCCCCTACCCTGGCCCACAGCCTGGTAGCGGCCGCGGGCGGTGACAGCCAGGCCCTGCTCGAACGCCTGGGCAGCCACGCCGATGGCCTGAGCGAAGCCCAGGCCCAGGACATCTGCGCCCGCGTGGGCCTCAACGAGGTGGAACACGAGCAGCCACTGGCCTGGCACGTGCACCTGTGGCAGTGCTACAAAAACCCGTTCAACCTGCTGCTGACCCTGCTGGCCGTCGTCTCCTTCGTCACCGAAGACATGAAAGCCACCTTGGTGATCGGCAGCATGGTGGTGCTGTCCACCCTGCTGCGCTTCTGGCAGGAAGCGCGCTCCAACAAGGCCGCCGACGCCCTCAAGGCCATGGTCAGCAACACCGCCACCGTGCGCCGGCGCAATGCCGATGGGCACATGCGCGTAGAGCTGCCGATCAAGCAACTGGTGCCCGGCGATGTGCTGATCTTCAGCGCCGGTGACATGATCCCCGCCGATTGCCGCCTGCTGAGCGCCAAGGACCTGTTCGTCAGCCAGGCGGCCATGACCGGTGAATCCATGCCGGTGGAAAAATTCGTGCAACTGCGCGACCCGGCCACACGCAACCCCCTGGAGCTGGACAACATTCTGTTCATGGGCACCAACGTGGTGTCGGGTGCCGCCACTGCCGTGGTGGTCGCCACCGGTAACGGCACCTATTTCGGCGCCCTGGCCCAGCGCGTCAGCGCCACCGACCGCGCGCCGACAGCGTTCCAGAGCGGCGTCAACAAGATCAGCTGGCTGCTGATCCGCTTCATGCTGGTGATGGCGCCGCTGGTGCTGTTCATCAACGGTTTCACCAAGGGTGACTGGATGCAAGCGGTGCTGTTCGCGCTGTCCATCGCCGTGGGCCTGACCCCGGAAATGCTGCCGATGATCGTCACCTCGACCCTGGCCAAGGGCGCGGTGTTCCTGTCGCGCAAGAAGGTCATCGTCAAGCGCCTGGACGCCATCCAGAACTTCGGCGCCATGGACGTGCTGTGCACCGACAAGACCGGCACCCTGACCCAGGACAAGATTTTCCTGGCGCGCCACGTGGACGTGTGGGGCCAGGAATCGGATGAAGTGCTGGAGATGGCCTACCTCAACAGCTACTACCAGACGGGCCTGAAAAACCTGCTGGACGTGGCCGTGCTGGAGCACGTGGAAGTGCAGCGCGACCTGCAGGTGGCCACTGCCTTCCGCAAGGTCGATGAGATTCCGTTCGACTTCAATCGTCGGCGCATGTCGGTGGTGGTGGCCGAGCACGACCAGCACCACGTGCTGATCTGCAAAGGCGCCGTGGAAGAGATTCTGTCGGTGTGCCACCAGGTGCGCCACGGCGACCAGGTGGAACCGCTGGACGAGACCCTGCTGGAACGCATCCGCCACGTGACCGCCGAGCTCAACGCCGAAGGCCTGCGCGTGGTAGGCGTGGCCGCCAGCGAGCGCCCGCCAACCCAGGACACCTACGGCCTCAACGACGAACGCGAACTTACCCTGATCGGCTACGTGGCCTTCCTCGACCCGCCCAAGGAAAGCACCGCGCCCGCGCTCAAGGCCCTGGCCGAACACGGCGTAGCGGTAAAGGTGCTGACTGGCGACAACGAATTGGTCACCGCCAAGATCTGCCGCGAAGTGGGCCTGGCCCAGCAAGGCCAGCTGATGGGCAACGACATCGAGGACATGAGCGACGCGCAACTGGCCGTGGCCGTGGAAACCACCAACGTGTTCGCCAAACTGACACCTGCGCACAAGGAACGCATCGTGCGCCTGCTCAAGGCCAACGGCCACGTGGTTGGCTTCATGGGCGACGGCATCAACGACGCCCCCGCCCTGCGCACTGCCGATATCGGTATTTCGGTGGACAGCGCCGTGGACATCGCCAAGGAGGCGGCCGACATCATCCTGCTGGAAAAGAGTTTGATGGTGCTGGAAGAAGGCGTGTTGGAAGGCCGTCGCACCTTCGCCAACATGCTCAAGTACATCAAGATGACCGCCAGCTCCAACTTCGGCAACGTCTTCTCGGTGCTGGTGGCCAGTGCGTTCATCCCGTTCCTGCCGATGCTGCCGATGCACCTGCTGGTGCAGAATCTGCTGTACGACATTTCGCAGATCGCTGTGCCGTTCGACAACGTCGACGACGAGATGCTGCTGAAACCGCAGCGCTGGCAGCCCGCGGAGGTGGGGCGTTTCATGCTGTTCTTCGGGCCGATCAGCTCGGTGTTCGACATCACCACCTTCGCCCTGATGTGGTACGTGTTCGGCGCCAATAGCCCTGAGCACCAGACCCTGTTCCAGTCGGGCTGGTTCATCGTCGGGCTGCTGACCCAGACCCTGGTGGTGCACATGATCCGCACACCGAAAGTGCCGTTCTTGCAAAGCCGCGCAGCCATGCCGTTGATGGTGATGACCGGGGTGATCATGGCGATCGGCATCTTCCTGCCGATGGGGCCGCTGGCGCACTACTTCAAACTGCAGGCGCTGCCGCCGCTGTACTTTGCGTTTTTGCCGCTGATTCTGGTGGCGTATGTGGCGTTGACCCAGGCGATGAAGCGTTTCTATATCCGCCGCTTCGGTTGGCAGTAAATCCGCGTCGTCTGCTTCCCGAGCTTCGCCCGGTCCCACAAGCGGAACGCGCTATCCGCTTGTGGGACCGGGCGAAGCTCGGGAAGCAGGCGCCACCGATTCACCCCCCGGAAAAACGATCCCGGCTGTTGGTCAGGTGCAACACCATCGCCGCCCGCGCCGCATCCGGGTCCTGCTTGCGGATGGCATTGAGAATGGCCTCATGCTCCTGGTTCGCCAGGTAGCCCAGCCGCGCAAAATCGGCATCCCCGCGCTCATCACCCGTAACCCGTGTACGCGGAATCATCGTGTCGCCCAGGTGCTGCATGATCTCGGTGAAATAGGTGTTGCCCGTGGCCTCGGCGATCAACTGGTGGAAGCGCTTGTCCTCTTCCACGCAGCTGTCGTTATTGGCCAGGGAGGCCTGGTAATCGGCCAGTGCCTGACGCATGCGTTGCAGCTGATCGTCGCTGCGGCGCACGGCCGCCAGGGCCACGGCCTGCACCTCCAGGCCCATGCGCAATTCGAGAATGCCGCGCACACTGGCCGCGGTGTCCAGGCTCAGGCGCAAGCCCAGTTGCGACTCACGCTCCAGCACGAAGGTGCCGATGCCGTGACGGGTTTCCACCAGGCCCGAGGCCTGCAATTTGGAGATGGCCTCGCGCACCACCGTGCGGCTGACGCCGTGCTCGCGCACGATGGTAGGCTCGGACGGCAGCTTGTCGCCGGGGCGGAACTGCCCCAGCAGAATCTGCTGGCGCAGCGCCTCGACCAGGTCATGGGCCAGGCTGGTGGCGCGCTTGCGCGTGGGGGCGTTGATTGGGTCGTGCATGCCAACGGGTTCCGCCAGAAAGGGTCATGAACCAGCTTACCACCAACAGCCCCCTACACACCTGTAGCCGCTGCCGCCAGGCTGCGCTGGCCAGCGTGACCCCTGAAGATCTGCAGTGAGGCATGGGGCCAGCGCAGCCTCGCGGCAGCGGCTACAGGGTGGCGTATCCGAGGATCATCAATGACCAGGCCACCAACGGATGAAACACCACCCGCCAGCACCACGCCCGCGGGTCAAACCCCACCCCATGCACGTACCCCGCCGCAATGCCCCACAACATCAGCATCAACAGCCCATGGCTGTACTGCCCGCGTCCATCCAGCAGCAACACCGGGTGCACCAGCAAAATCAGGCTCAACGGCAGCACCAGCGCCAACGACACCCAGCGGCTGCCGGGGCGCCGCAGCGCCCCCATGGCTTCAGCGTTCACCCGCGCCCTCCTCGTCCAGCGAGCCGCTGGCTTCCAGCCACAAGGCGTTGATGATGCCGAAGCTGCAGGCCAGCAACACACCCAATATCCAGGCGAAATACCACATGTCGGTCACTCCTCAGTAAAGGCTGTGGGGGTTGCTGTCGATGTGCGCGGTGGTGACCTTGCCCCACATCTTTGCGTAGCACCACAGCGTGTAGCACAGGATCAGCGGCACGAAGATCGTCGCCGCCACCAGCATGATGATCAGCGTGGTGTGGCTGGACACCGCGTCCCACACAGTCAGGCTCGACGCCGGGTCGAGGCTGGACGGCATGACGAAGGGGAACAGCGCAAAGCCTGCGGTGCACAGCGTACCGACGATGGCCAGGCTGCTGCCCAGGAAGGCCGAACGCGGTTTGCCGGCCAACGACGCCAGCAAGGCCAGCACACCGCCGAACACACCCAGCAGCGGTGCGATGCCAGTCAACGGATAGCGCACATAGTTGCCCAGCCACCCGTGGTTGCCCGCCTCCACAGTCTTGGCCAGCGGGTTGAGCGCGGCATTGGGGTCGAAACTGGAGGTAATCGACAGCCCCTGGATATCGCCCAGCTCCAACCATGCGCCGGCGCCCAGGAACGCCAACAGGTACACCAATGCGAGCAACAGCGACGCCAACCGCGCACGCTGGCCGATGGCGCCCTCGGTCCGCATCATCAGCCAGGTGCCGCCGTGCAGGGTCAGCATGCTCAGGCTGACCACCCCGGCCACCAGGCCGAAGGGGCTCAGCAGTTGCCAGAACGAGCCGTGATAACTGCTGCGCAGGCTGTCATCGAACTGGAACGGCAGGCCCAGCAGCAAGTTGCCGAAGGCCACGCCAAACACCAGCGACGGCACCAGCGCGCCGACAAACAGCGCCCAGTCCCAGCTTTGGCGCCAGCGGGTGTTTTCCAGCTTGCTGCGGTAATCGAAACCCACCGGCCGCACGAACAGCGCAAACAGCACCAGCAGCAGTGCCCAGTACAACCCGGAGAACGCCGCCGAATACACCAGCGGCCACGCCGCAAACAGCGCACCGCCAGCAGTGATCAGCCACACCTGGTTGCCGTCCCAGTGCGGCGCGATGGTGTTGATCACCACGCGACGCTCATTGTCGTTGCGGCCCACGAACGGCATCAGTGCCGCCGCGCCCAGGTCGAAGCCATCAGTCAGGGCGAAGCCGATCAGCAACACCCCCACCAGCACCCACCAGATCAGCTTGAGGTTTTCGTAGTCGAACATCAGTGGGCTCCTTTAATCAGGGTCAGCTCGGCGCCGTGCTGTTTTTTGTCAGCAACGGCGTGGCCATCGCGCTCGAAGTGGTAGCGGCCGGTGTGCAGGCTGCTCGGCCCCAGGCGGGCGAACTTGATCATCAGGTACATCTCGATCACCAGCAGCACGCTGTAGAACGCCACCAGCGCCAGCAGCGAGGCCCACACGTCCGCCGACGACAGGCTGGACGCCGACAAATGCACGGGCAGCACCTCACCGATCGACCAGGGCTGGCGCCCATGCTCGGCCACGTACCAACCGGTCTGCGTCCCCACCCACGGCAGCGGCAGGCTCAACACCGCCCAGCGCAGCAGCCAGCGCTTGCGGGTTTCGTTCTTGCGCGCCGAGGCCCAGAAGGCGCACACCAACAGCATCAGCATCAGGAAGCCGCTGAGCACCATCAGGCGGAACGTCCAGAAAATCGAGGCCACGCCGGGGATGGAATCCAGCGCCGCCTGCTTGATCTGCTCATCGCTGGCATCGACCACCTTGTCGGTGTATTTCTTCAGCAGTAGGCCGTAGCCCAGGTCTTTCTTCACGGCATTGAAGTCGGCCAGGGCCTGGTCGCTGTGATCGCCAGCACGCAGGCGACCCAGCGCCTGGTAGGCGAGCATGCCCTTGCGGATACGCACTTCGTGGTCGCTGACCAGGTCCTTGATACCGGTGACCTGCTTGTCCACCGAACGGGTGGCGATGATGCCCATCACATAGGGGATCTTCACCGCGTAGTCGGTGCGCTGCTCGGCCTGGTTGGGCAAGCCGAACAGGGTAAACGACGCCGGGGCCGGCTCGGTGTCCCACTCGGCCTCGATGGCGGCCAGCTTGGTTTTCTGCACGTCGCCGATCTCGTAGCCGGACTCGTCACCCAGCACGATCACCGACAGCACCGAGGCCAGGCCGAACGCTGCAGCAATGGCGAACGAGCGGCGGGCAAAGCCGATGTCGCGCCCCTTGAGCAGGTACCAGCTGGAAATCGCCAGCACAAAGATCGCGCCGGTGACGTAACCCGCCGCCACCGTGTGCACGAACTTCACCTGCGCCACCGGGTTGAGCAGCAACTGGCTGAAGGTGGCCAGTTCCATGCGCATGGTGACGAAGTTGAATTCGGCACCCACCGGGTTCTGCATCCAGCCGTTGGCGATCAGAATCCACAGCGCCGACAGGTTCGAGCCGATTGCCACCAGCCAGGTGACGCTCAAATGCTGCACCCGGCTTAGGCGGTCCCAGCCGAAGAAGAACAGGCCAATGAAGGTCGACTCCAGGAAGAACGCCATCATGCCTTCGATGGCCAGCGGCGCACCGAAGATGTCGCCCACGTAGTGGCTGTAGTAGGCCCAGTTGGTGCCGAACTGGAACTCCATGGTCAGCCCGGTGGTAACGCCCAGGGCAAAGTTGATGCCGAACAGTTTGCCCCAGAAGCGGGTCATGTCCTTGTACACCTGCTTGCCCGTCATCACGTAGACGGACTCCATGATGGCCAGCAGGAAGGTCATGCCGATGGTCAGGGGCACGAACAGGAAGTGATACAGCGCGGTCATTGCGAACTGCAGCCGGGATAGGTCGACGACTGATTCGGAAATCATTTCGGACTCTTCTCAAGGGGGGCGGAGGGGGTGCCGAACAGATGTCGGCTGACATTCGTGCCGTCGTCCTTGACGTCTGCCGCCGGGCCGAACCACACCAGACGGATCCCCACCAGCAGTACCAGCTTGATCACCAGAATCAGGGCGATTTCCTTGCCCAGCGGTTTCTTCAGAAAGTCGAAATGACCGGTCATGAGGGCTACTCGGTGGAGGTGCGCCATTCTTGTCGCCGCCCCTTTGGCGAGAATTGATCCAGATCAATTTCAAAACGCCATCACTGTGTGGCAAAGCGCCACACCACGATTGATAAACACATCATACAAGCACGCCTGTAGCCGCTGCCGCCAGGCTGCGCTGGCCCTGTCCTTCACTGGAGATCTGCAGCGACCACCCCGGCCAGCGCAGCCTGGCGGCAGCGGCTACAGGTGTATTTTTAGATCGGTCCTGCTGCGTTGATCGTCATGCTTAGATCAACTCATTCCACTAAAACCCATTGCTTCAAATGAACTCGACTTGTACGATGACTGGCAACAGGTAACCACCTGCCCCTACCCGCATAAAAATAATCAGTGGGAGATTTTGAATTGTGACCAATTCAACGCAGTCCTCAGCCGTCCTCGACGGCGATCCGCTGCTGGCACGCGCCGTCAGCAAAGTGAAGCGCCATGTACTGCCGCTTTTCGTCCTGATGTTCATCGTCAACTACATCGACCGGGTCAACATCGGCTTTGTGCGCACGCACATGGAGCACGACCTGGGCATCGGTGCGGCGGCCTATGGCCTGGGCGCCGGGTTGTTCTTCATCGGTTACGCGCTGTTCGAAGTGCCTTCCAACATCCTGCTGCAAAAAGTCGGCGCCCGCGTGTGGCTGACGCGCATCATGTTCACCTGGGGCATCGTCGCCACGATGATGGCCTTCGTGCAGAACGAGACCCAGTTCTACATCCTGCGGGTGCTGCTGGGCGTCGCCGAAGCCGGCTTCTTCCCCGGCGTGCTCTACTACTTCACCCGCTGGTTGCCCGGCGCTGAACGCGGCAAGGCCATCGCCATCTTCCTCAGCGGCTCGGCCGCCGCCTCGCTGATCTCCGGGCCGCTGTCCGGCGCACTGCTGCAACTCGACGGCCTGGGCCTCAAAGGCTGGCAGTGGATGTTCGCCATCGAAGGCATGGTGTCGGTTTTGCTGGGCTTCTTCGTGTGGTTCTGGCTGGACTCCAAGCCCCATGACGCCAAATGGCTGAGCCGCCCGGAACAAGACGCACTGGTCGACGCCATCGACCAGGAACAGAAAGACCGCGACGCCTTGCACATCATCAAGCCCACCTTGGGCAAGCTGCTCAAGGACGGTCAGATCCTGATCTTCTGCGTGCTGTACTTCTGCATTCAACTGACCATCTACGCCGCCACCTTCTGGCTGCCCAGCATCATCAAAAAGATGGGCGACCTCAGCGACATGCAGGTGGGCCTGTTCAACTCCATCCCCTGGCTGATCTCGATCATCGCCATGTACGGCTTCGCCGCGCTGTCGGGCAAATTCCGCTTCCAGCAGGCCTGGGTCGCCACCGCGCTGCTGATCGCTGCCGCCGGCATGTTCCTGTCCACCACGGGCGGGCCGGTCTTTGCCTTTGTCGCCGTGTGCTTCGCTGCCATCGGCTTCAAGTCGGCCTCGTCGCTGTTCTGGCCGATCCCCCAGGCCTACCTGGACGTGCGCATCGCCGCCGCTGTGATCGCCCTGATCAACTCCCTGGGCAACCTGGGCGGCTTCGTTGCCCCGGCCACCTTCGGCCTGTTGGAACAGAGCACCGGCTCCATCCAGGGCGGCCTGTACGGCCTGACCGCCACCTCGATCCTGGCCGCGGTGCTGGTGTTCTTCGCCCGCACCCAGCCCAAAGCCCCGACTGCCACCCCCAGCGCGCCCCTGCACGGCACCGCCCTGGGCAAAGCACACTGACTTCCCTCTGACAAGGAACCCGACATGAGCAGCCAACGCACCCCCGTCGTCACCCAGCTTCAAGTGATCCCCGTGGCCGGCCACGACAGCATGCTGATGAACCTCAGCGGCGCCCACGGCCCGTACTTCACCCGCAACATCGTCATCCTCACCGACAGCAGCGGCAACGTCGGCGTGGGCGAAGTACCCGGCGGCGAACGCATCCGCGAAACCCTGGAAGACGCCCGCAGCCTGGTGGTAGGCCAGCCCATCGGCCAGTACCAGCGCGTGCTCAACCAGATACGCAGCACCTTCGCCGCCCGCGACGCCGCCGGCCGCGGCCTGCAGACCTTCGACCTGCGCATCACCATCCACGCCGTCACCGCCATGGAGGCCGCCCTGCTCGACCTGCTGGGCCAGTTCCTGGAAGTGCCGGTGGCCGCCCTGCTGGGTGAAGGCCAGCAACGCGACGCCGTGAAAATGCTCGGCTATCTGTTCTACGTCGGTGACCGCAGCGCCACCAACCTGGCCTACCGCAGCGAACCCGATGCCAGCGACGACTGGAGCCGCCTGCGTCACGAAAAGGCCATGACCCCCGAAGCCGTGGTGCGCCTGGCCGAAGCTGCCAAGGCCAAGTACGGTTTCAACGACTTCAAGCTCAAGGGCGGCGTACTGCGCGGCGAAGAAGAAATCGAAGCCGTCACCGCCCTGGCCGAACGCTTCCCCGACGCGCGCATCACCCTGGACCCCAATGGCGCCTGGTCGCTGAAAGAAGCCATCGCCCTGTGCCGCGACCAGCACAAGGTGCTGGCCTACGCCGAAGACCCGTGCGGCGCTGAAAACGGCTACTCGGGCCGCGAAGTGATGGCCGAATTCCGCCGCGCCACGGGCCTGCCCACCGCCACCAACATGATCGCCACCGACTGGCGCGAAATGGGCCACGCCATCCAGTTGCAATCGGTGGACATCCCCCTCGCCGACCCGCACTTCTGGACCATGCAGGGCTCGGTGCGCGTGGCGCAGATGTGCAACGAATGGGGCCTGACCTGGGGCTCGCACTCCAACAACCACTTCGACATCTCCCTGGCCATGTTCACCCAGGTGGCCGCCGCCGCCCCCGGCGACATCACCGCCATCGACACCCACTGGATCTGGCAGGACGGCCAGCGCCTGACCAAGGCCCCGCTGCAGATCGAAGGCGGCTACGTGAAGGTCCCGGCCAAGCCGGGCCTGGGCGTGGACATCGACATGGACGCCGTGGCCAAGGCCCATGAACTGTACAAAGGCATGGGCCTGGGCGCGCGCGATGACAGCGTGGCGATGCAGTTCCTGATTTCGGGGTGGAAGTTCGATAACAAGAAGCCGTGCATGGTGCGCTGAGGTTCTGGCACACCCAGCTGCACACGCCTGTAGCCGCTGCCGCCAGGCTGCGCTGGCCCCTCGATACGCTGCAGATTTGCGGTGGGTCCAGGGCTCGCGCAGCCTGGCGGCATCGGCTACGCGCAGGGACTCACATAAACAGCAACGCCCACAACAGAAAGTAGATGCCGGCAGTAAGGCGTGCCAGCCGGCCCGGCACGATCACTGCCAGGCGCCAAGCGCTCGACACCAGCCAAGGGCTGCTGCTGGTCAGGTGAGGCAACCTCAGCCCTGCTTTTTGATCTTTCAGCAGCGTACTGATCAACGCCATGCGACGCTGGCGCCCCATCAGCGAGTCCCCACTGATAGCGCGGTGCTGCTCCACCATGGTCGGCCCGCCCACGGTATGCTCCAGACGCTCGACGCAGCGCCAGCTGAATATCGTATAGAGGGCCATTCCGGCCCCGAATCCTAAAGCGCAAATGCCCATCGCCCCCACCACCAAGCGCTCCTGCTCAGTGCTATCGGCTTGCCAGCTTTCGGAGAACAGGCTCAGCACTGGCGTAAGCATAAGTCCCAGTGCCAAATAGAAAAACACTTCGCTGGGCAGCACTATCCAAAGCCGCAAGGTTTTCGGAAACCCGATGATCTGCCGGGCAGGCACGCTGCCGTCCAGCACGTGCGGTAGCGGATCACGCAGCACCATTACCACTCTCTGCAAAGCATCGGCGCCATAGCCGTTGGGGATGGACAGGCCGCTCAGATGCTTGCGGATTGCATTAAGACGCGAGCGGGTAACAAGCCATAGCACAATGAACGTGACGAGCACGGCACTCCAGAACCAGCGGGTAATGAGGGCAAGTACCCAGTCGCCAACGTTGAATTCGATCATGAAGCAGTCCTTGCCGGGAAAGTCCTGGTTGCCTGGTGAACGTATCGGGGCGTCGCCCCACCCCCTCAATCCTCCTCCCCCCGCTCCGGCACCCCACGGTCATCCTCCACCACATACCCTGTATCAATACTCACCACCACCGACATCCCCGGCCGCAACCGCTGCGCCTCCGGCTGGTCCTTGTCCACCGTGATGCGCACCGGTATGCGCTGGGCAATCTTCACAAAGTTGCCCGTGGCGTTGTCCGCCTGCAACAGGCTGAACTCCGACCCCGTGGCCGGCGAGATACGCTGCACATGCCCGCGCAGCTTCAGGTGGTTGAGGGCATCGACCGTGAAGGTGGCCGGCTGGCCCACGCGCACGTCAGCCATCTGGGTTTCCTTCATGTTGGCGATGACCCAGAGGTTGTCGGGCACCAGCGCCATCAGTTGCGCACCGGAGCTGACATAGGCGCCCAGGCGCACGCTGATCTGGCCCAGTTGGCCGTCGCGCGGCGCGGTGATGCGGGTGTTGGCGTAGTCGATGCGCGCCAGTTCCACGGCGGCTTCGGCATTGCTGACGCTGGCTTCCAGGGAGGCGCGGTTGACGATGACGGTCTGCAGGTCCTGTTTGGAGATTTCCAGCGCGGCCTTGGCCTGGGCCAGGCTGGCGATGGCCGCGGCGTTGGCGGCGCGGGTCACGTCCAGCTGGCTTTTGGACACCGAGCCGTCGCTGATCAGGTCCTGATTGCGGCGCAGGTCGGCGGCGCTTTTCTGCGCCTGGGCATCGCTGTCGCCGATGGCCGCCTGGCGCTGGGCAATGGTGGCTTCGGCGCTGCGACGCTGCTGCAGGTTGTTGGCCAGGGTGGCCTTGGCCTGTTCCAGCTGGGCCAGGGATTGGTCGACCTTCTGTTTATAGATGCGGTCGTCCAGGCGTACCAGCAGGTCGCCGGCCTTCACGAACTGGAAGTCCTGCACCGGCACTTCGAATACGTAACCGGCCAGTTGCGGGCCGATGATGGTGGTCTGGCCGCGCACCAGGGCGTTTTCGGTGCTCTGCACCTTGCTGCTGAACGGCGGCAGCTCCCAGGCGTAGAGCACGATCAGCACGCCGACAATGGCGACGCTGGCGAACATCAGCGAAGAGATCACCCGCACGCGCAGCGAGCGCGGCGCCGTGGCGGGTGGGGCCACGCCTTCGGGGGTGGAAGCGATGGCGTTGGTAGTCGTGGTGGTCGGTTCGGTCATGGATGGGGCGCGCCGCTGGCAGGTACGGGAGGCGGCGCCGGCGGCGCGGCCTGGGTGGTGGTCAGCAGCCACAGGCTGCGAATGAAAATCCAGAGCATGGTCAGTACTGCCACCACGCAAATGAACATGAATACGTCGTTGTAGGCCAGCACGTTGGCCTCGCGGGTGGCCGCGGTGGACAACGCCTGGTACCCCAGTTTGGTCCGCGCCGCTGGGTCCGCCACGGCGGAAGCGTAGCTGGCCGCCGAGCTCTGCACCCGCGCGACGACGCGGGGGTCGAGCAGGGTCAGCTGTTCGACAATGATGCTGGAATGGAATTTCTCCCGCACGATCTGGTAGGTGCCCAGCAACGCCGCGCCGGCCAGGCTGCCCAGGTTGTTGCAGATGCCGAACAACACCGAGAAGCTGATCAGGTTGCGCGGGTTGGTGATGACGTTGCGGGTGCCCAACGCCATGGTCGGGCCAACGAAGAACGTGCCGCCGAACGCCAGCAGGAACTGACTGAAATACATGTTCCAGGGCCGCGTCAGGTTGTTGGAAAACGAGTCCATGTAGCTGCCGGTGGCCATCAGCGCCAGCGACACGATCAGTGGCATGAACAGGTGCTCGGGGCGGATGGTCCAGGCGCTGACGGCAAGGCCGGCGATAGCGCCCACCAGCATCACGAAGTACAGGCTGCGCATCTGCTCCTGGCTCATGTTCAGGGCCTGCAGAAAACCGACGGCGCCGGTGGACTGCTCCGACGCCACCATGCGAATCAGGATCACCCCCAGCGCCAGGCGGATGGCCACGCCGCTGCCCAGCCAGCGGGTCATCAGCATGGGGTTGCTGCGGTTGTGCTCGATGGCCAGGCCCGTGAAAATCAGCACGATGGCCCCTGCCGAGGCCCAGCCGATCCACGGCGCCGACAGCCACCAGTCGATACGTCCCAGGGACAGCACGGCGCACAGCAGGGCGAAGCCGGTGGCCAGGATGCCGAAGGTCAGGAAGTCCAGCGGTTCAAAGGTTTTGAAGCGGTCGCCGGGCGGCAGTTTGAGCATGAACACGCAGCCCAGGGCGGTCAGCGCCAGACCCAGCTCGAACAGATACAAGCCGCGCCATTCGGCGATTTGCAGCAGGTCTTCGGAGAACACCCGGGCCAAGGGCAGCGCCAATTGCGAGGTGCCCAGCCCCAGCACCAGCGCCTTGAGCCGCCATTTTGCCGGCAGCGCCTGGATCATGTAATACAGGCCCAGGGAGCTCAGCGCCGCACCGACCATACCGTGGGCGGCACGCACGGCGATGGCCGAGTTGAGGTCGTTGACGAACAGGTGGGCGAAGGTGACTAGGGCGTAGAGCACCAGGAACACTTCGGTGAAGGCACGCAGGCCGAACTGCTGGCGGAATTTGACCAGCACCAGGTTCATGGAGATGTTGGTCATGACGTAGGCGGCGGGCAGCCAGGCCATTTCCGCCTGGGTGGCGCCCAGGGCGCCTTGCAGAAACTGCAGGTTGGCCGTGACCAGCGCATTGCCTAGCCCGCCGGTAATCGCCACCAGCAGGCCCACCAGCGCAAACGCCACGCGCTTGGGCGTGGGATGCAGGGGCGTGGACGGCGAACCGGGCAGGCTCGGTTTTTCGTGGGGCAGCCACTGGTGGGGGGCGTAGCGGTCCATTGGCACCTGGCAGTCGGAAATACATTGACCCTATCAGGGTACCAGTAAATCCGACTGCAACGCGTTGCGCCAGTTCGCAATGGGGCGGGAAACAGGCAGCGCCATGGCACTTGCAGCAAATGTAGCCGCTGCCGCCAGGCTGCGCTGGCCCTGAGCCTCACTGAAGATTTTCAGGGTTCACACGGGCCAGCGCAGCCTGGCGGCAGCGGCTACAGCGGCATGGACCAGACGCCGCCTACGGCAGTTACAGGACGGCGTCGTTTGCATCGCGGCCAAGGCCGGCTCCTACCACGTACGGCGTAGGAGCCGACCTTGGTCGCGATGCAAACGACGCCATTTCAAGACAGTTGCTGGTACATGAGGCTCTGTAGCCGCTGCCGCCAGGCTGCGCTGGCCCTGAGCCTCACTGAAGATTTTCAGGGTTCACACGGGCCAGCGCAGCCTGGCGGCAGCGGCTACAGCAGCATGGACCAGACGCCGCCCACGGCAGTTACAGGACGGCGTCGTTTGCATCGCGGCCAAGGCCGGCTCCTACCACGTACGGCGTAGGAGCCGACCTTGGTCGCGATGCAAACGACGCCATTTCAAGACAGTTGCTGGTACATGAGGCTCTGTAGCCGCTGCCGCCAGGCTGCGCTGGCCCTGAGCCTCACTGAAGATTTTCAGGGTTCACACGGGCCAGCGCAGCCTGGCGGCAGCGGCTACAGCGGCATGGACCAGACGCCGCCTACGGCAGCTACAGGACGGCGTCGTTTGCATCGCGGCCAAGGCCGGCTCCTACCACGTACGGCGTAGGAGCCGACCTTGGTCGCGATGCACTCGACGCCATTTCAAGACAGTTGCTGGTACCTGGGGCTCTGTAGCCGCTGCCGCCAGGCTGCGCTGGCCCTGAGCCTCACTGAAGATTTTCAAGGTTCACACGGGCCAGCGCAGCCTGGCGGCAGCGGCTACAGCAGCATGGATCAGACGCCGCCTACGGCAGCTACATGTATTGCACCGTGCCAGCGCCTGTGAGGCCGGAGTTGTCTGCCTTATGTAGTCGACATCAAAGCGGTGTGGGCATGTCCTTACATTCTTCTGCATGAACCACAAAAAAGGCCCTTCACACCGCAGTGCCAGGGCCTTGATTCACCGCGTCACTCTCAGCCCGACATGCAATCAAAGTTATCGGTCGAGGCGACAGTCTTGCCCTGATCGTTCTTAAGATCAGCACGCAGGTTGGTGTCGCCCAGGCTGCTCTCCACCAGGGTGTAATGCTTGCCCTGCTTGAAGCCCTTGTAATCAATGGTTGCGCGGCAAGTCTGGTCGTCCTGCTGGGCGGTGCTTTCTTCGTACAGCAGCACTTCAAGCTTGTGCTCGCCGGGCTTGACCTGGAAGTAACGGCCATCTTTCAGGTTCTTGCCATCCACTTGTTCCGCCAGCATCGAGTTCTGGGTTTCTTCTTTCAAGCCCACCCAGGCATCGTTCGGGTTGGGCTGCGGCATGGGGCCGGCGCAGGCCGACAACAGGCCAACCAGCCCAAGCATGGGCACCAGCATTAGCGTTTTCGCATTCATGGGGTATTCCTCAAAGGTGTTGGACGTTGGCCTGCCATGGCAAGTCGTTTTCGATCGATGCAAAGTGTGGTGGCGCCCCTCTTTCAACACCAATGAATCACCGTGAAACGAATTTCAGTTGCGCCTTAAAACATCTTTCACCTTCGTGAAAGCGTTGTGTTAGGTGCCGCCAGCAAGACTTGCCAGCATACGCAAACCCTTTGGAGGTTCCTGGCATGCTAGGGCTGGTAAAGACCGCATTGCTCAAGCCGTACACGTTTATCGTGTTGGCGATATTCATCTGCATCATCGGGCCCCTGTCCGCGATGCGGACCCCTACCGACGTGTTCCCCGACATCGGCATCCCCGTGATTGCCGTGGTGTGGTCGTACACCGGCCTGTCGCCGGACGCGATGGCCGGCCGGGTGATCTACACCTACGAGCGCTCGCTCAGTACCACGGTGAACGACATCGAGCACATCGAGTCGCAATCGCTGCCGGGCATGGGCATCGTGAAGATCTTCTTCCAGCCGGGCGTGGACATCCGTACCGCCAACGCCCAGGTGACCGCGGTGTCGCAAACCGTGCTCAAGCAGATGCCACCGGGCATCACCCCGCCGCTGATCCTCAACTACAGCGCCTCCACGGTGCCGATCCTGCAGATGGCGTTCTCCAGCCCCACCCTGTCCGAAGCGCGTATCCGTGACCTGGTGCAGAACTCCATCCGCCTGCCGCTTTCCGCCGTACCGGGCCTGGCCATGCCGACCCCCATGGGTGGCAAGCAGCGTCAGATCACCCTCGACCTAGACCCGCAGGCGCTGGCCGCCAAGGGCCTGTCGGCGCAGGACGTGAGCAACGCCCTGGCCGCGCAGAACCAGATCGTGCCGGTGGGTACCGCCAAGCTGGGCAGCGATGAATACACCGTGCTACTCAACAACAGCCCGGACGCCATCTCGCAGCTCAACGACCTGCCGATCAAGACGGTGGACGGCGCGGTGATCACCGTTGGCCAGGTGGCCCACGTGCGTGACGGCTCGCCGCCGCAGACCAACATCGTGCGGGTGGACGGCCGTCGCGCGGTACTGATGCCGGCCCTGAAAAACGGCAACATCTCCACCCTGTCGATTGTGCAAAGCATTCGCGACATGTTCCCGTTGATCAACGAAACCCTGCCGCCGTCGCTGAAAACCTCGATGCTGGGCGACGCCTCGGTGTTCGTGAAGGAATCGGTGGGCAGCGTGGCCCGCGAAGGCATCATCGCCGCCCTGCTGACCAGTGCCATGATCCTGCTGTTCCTGGGCAGCTGGCGCTCGACCATCATCATCGCCGCCTCGATTCCCCTGGCGGTACTGTCGGCGATCGCCCTGCTGGCGGTCAGCGGCCAGACCCTCAACGTAATGACGCTCGGGGGCCTGGCGCTGGCCGTTGGTATCCTGGTGGACGATGCCACGGTGACCATCGAGAACATCAACTGGCACCTTGAGCAAGGCAAGCAGGTGAAAGACGCCATCCTCGACGGCGCCAAGCAGATCGTGGGCCCGGCCTTCGTGTCCCTGCTGTGTATCTGCATCGTGTTCGTGCCGATGTTCATGCTGCAAGGCATTGCCGGCTACCTGTTCCGCCCCATGGCGCTGGCGGTGATTTTCGCCATGGCCTCCTCGTTCATCCTGTCGCGTACCCTGGTGCCGACCCTGGCGATGTTCCTGCTCAAGCCCCACGTGGTCGAGGAAGGTGAAGGTCGTCATCCGGACAACGCCCTGCTTAACCACCACGAAGGCGACCAGCACAAACCCAAGCACGGCGCGTTCGTGCAAGGCCTGCTCAACTTCCAGCAGGGCTTCGAGAAGCGCTTCAGCAACGTGCGTGACAGCTACCACGGTGTGCTCACCCTGGCCCTGGAAAACCGCAAGCGCTTCCTGATCGGCTTCATGGTCTGCGTGCTGGCGTCCTTCGCCCTGCTGCCAACCCTGGGTGAAGACTTCTTCCCGGCCACTGACGCCGGCGCCATGTCGCTGCACGTCAGCCTGCCGGTGGGTACCCGTATCGAGGAAAGCGCCGCCGCCTTCGACCGTATCGAAGCGCGCATCCGTCAAGTGGTGCCGGCCAACGAGCTGGACACCGTGATCGACAACATTGGTATCCCGCTCAGCGGTATCGACATGGCCTACAGCGCCAGCGGTACCACCGGCCCGCAGGACGGCGATATCTCCGTCACCCTGAAGGAAGGCCACAAGCCGACCGCCGACTACGTGAAAAAACTGCGTGAAGTACTGCCAGAAAGCTTCCCGGGCAGCACCTTCTCGTTCCTGCCGGCTGACATCAGCAGCGAGATTCTCAACTTCGGTGCCCCGGCGCCCCTGGACGTGAAAATCTCCGGCCCCGACAACGACGCCAACCACGCCTACGCCCTGGAACTGCAACGCGCCCTCAAGCATGTACGCGGCATCGCCGACCTGCGCATTCAGCAGTCCAACGGCTACCCGACCCTGCAAGTGGACGTGAACCGTGAACGCGCCAATGGCCTGGGCATTACCGAGCGTGACGTGACCAACTCCATGGTGGCTTCGCTGGCCGGCAGCTCGCAGGTATCGCCACTTTACTGGCTGAACCCGAAAAACGGCATCAGCTACTCGATCGTCGCGGCCACCCCGCAGTACCGCCTCGACAGCATGCCGGAACTCGAAGCCCTGCCGGTGACCGGCGCCAACGGCCAATCGCAGATCCTCGGCGGCCTGGCCACCATCCACCGCGTCGACACCCCGGCGGTGGTCACCCACTACAACATCCAGCCAACCCTGGACATCTACGCCAACGTCCAAGGTCGGGACCTGGGCGGCGTCGCCAGCGACATCCAGAAAGCCATCGACCTGGCCGCACCCCACCGTCCGAAGGGCGCCACCATCACCCTGCACGGCCAGATCGACGCCTTGCATGAGGCCTTCAGCGGTCTGTCCCTGGGCCTGCTGGGCGCCGTGGTGCTGATCTACCTGCTGATCGTGGTCAACTTCCAATCCTGGCTCGACCCGTTCGTGATCATCACCGCCCTGCCGGCGGCACTGGCGGGCATCGTCTGGATACTGTTCCTGTCCGGCACCTCGCTATCGGTACCGGCGTTGACCGGGGCCATCCTGTGCATGGGTGTGGCCACCGCCAACTCCATCCTAGTGGTGAGTTTCTGTCGAGAACGCCTGGACGTGCACGGCGACGCCCTGCTGGCCGCCATGGAAGCCGGCTTCACCCGCTTCCGCCCGGTGTGCATGACCGCCCTGGCGATGATCATCGGCATGCTGCCGCTGGCCATTTCCCAGGAACAGAACGCCCCACTGGGTCGCGCCGTCATCGGCGGCCTGATCCTGGCCACCACGGCCACCCTGCTCTTCGTTCCGGTGGTGTTCAGCCTTGTGCATGGACGCCGCACCACCAAGCTTTCCGTTGGAGAAACGTCCCATGTCGTCTGATTCCCTACCGACCATCGCAAAGAAGCCTTCGCGCAAGCGCCTGATGGTGCTCGGCGTCGGCGGCCTGACCTTGGCTGCCGTGCTGGTGGCCGGCGGCCTGGCCGCCCGGACCCGTCACGATGACAACGTTTCGACCTGGACCGAAGCCCAGTCGATGCCGATCGTCAGCGTGTTCCAGCCCATCCACAACACCACCGGCGACACCCTGGTGCTGCCCGCGCACCTGCAGGCCTGGAGCCAGGCGTCGATCCACGCCCGGGTCAGCGGCTACCTGAAGGACTGGAAAGCCGACATCGGTACCCCGGTGAAAGCCGGCCAAGTGCTGGCCGAAATCGACAGCCCGGACCTGGACCAACAACTGGCCCAGGCCCGTGCCCACCTGCTGCAGCAACAGGCCGACGAAAAACTGGCCCAGACCAGCGCCGCGCGCTGGCAGCACCTGCTGAGCACGCACTCGGTCTCGCAACAGGAAGTGGACGAAAAAGTCGCCAACGCCGACGCCGCCAAGGCTAACGTAGAGGCAGCCCGCGCCGATTTTGCGCGGCTGACCGACCTGTCCAACTACAAGACCCTGCGCGCGCCGTTCGACGGTACCGTGACCGCCCGTAACACCGACGTTGGCCAGTTGATCAAGGCCGACGCCGATTCGGGTCCGGACCTGTTCGAAGTCGCCGACACCCACCGCCTGCGCCTCTACGTGCCCGTGCCGCAGAACTACGCCGCCGCCGTGCAAACAGGCATGCACGTGACCCTGACCGTGCCGGAGCACCCGGGCGAGCAGTTCGACGCGCAGTTAGTGGGCAACTCCAACGCCGTGGACGCCAAGTCCGGCACCATGCTGGCCCAGTTCGTCGCCGACAACCCCAAGGGCGCGTTGCTGGCAGGTGACTACACCGAAGTCACCCTCAAGGTGCCCGCCGGCAGCCAGGGCGTGAGCATTCCGGGCAGCGCGCTGATCTTCCGCGCCGCCGGTACCCAGGTGGCCGTAGTCGATGCGCAGAACCACGTGCACCTGCGCAACGTGCACATCGGCATGGACCTGGGCGCCACCCTGTTCATCGACCAGGGCCTGGCCCCTACCGACCAGGTCATCGACAACCCGCCGGACTCCCTGCGCGAGAACGACCCGGTGAAACTGGCCGAGGCAGGAGGCACCCATGCCCCTAAAGCTTAACCGCCTGGTAGCGGCGATGGCCCTGGTGCTCCAGGGCTGCTCGCTGGCGCCGACCTACAAAGTGCCGGACGCACCGATTCCGCTGCATTACAGTGGCCCGTGGCAGGCCGCCAAGCCGGCCGACAAGGTGCCGCAACAATGGTGGTCGTTGTACAACGACCCACAGCTCAACGACCTGCAAGGCAAACTGATCAGCGCCAACCCTGACCTGGCCGCAGCCCTGGCGCATTTCGATGCTGCCCAGGCCTACGCCAGCCAGCTGCATGGCGGCCTGTTCCCGGAAATCGGCGCCACCGGCTCCAGCGTGCGCCAGCGCCAGTCCGAGAACAAACCGCTGCGCGGCAGCGACCAGCCCAACGTGTACAACACCAACACCGCGGCCTTCACCCTGAACTGGGACCTGGACTTCTGGGGCAAGGTACGCAACCGCGTGGCCGCCGGCGACGCCCAGGCCCAGGCTTCGGCCGACGACCTGGAAGTGGCCCGCCAGAGCCTGCAACGCCAGCTCAGCAACCTGTACCTGACCCTGGCCGGGCTGGACGCCCAGCAGGCCATTCTGAAAACCTCGCTGGACGACTACACCCAGGCCCTCAACCTGACCCGCGACCGCTACGAAGGCCAGATCGCCAGCGAACTGGACATGACCCGCGCCCAAAGCGAACTGGCCCAGGCCCAGGCGCAACTGGACGACGTGATCAACCAGCGCAACCTCACCGAGCACGCCATCGGCGAGCTGGTGGGCCAGCCGGCGACCACCTTCAAACTGGCCACCATCGCCAAATTCCCGGCCCTGCCCGACGTGCCAGCCGAGCTGCCCAGCACCCTGCTGCAACGCCGCCCTGACATCGCCGCCGCCGAACGCCGGGTGTTTGCCGCCAACGCCAACATCGGTGTGGCCAAGGCCGCGTTCTACCCCGACTTCAGCCTGAGCGGCTACTTCGGTGGCCAGGACATGGGCGTGGGCAACGTGCTCAGCGCCACCAACCGCTTCTGGGCGATTGGCCCGGTGGTCAACCTGCCGATCTTCACCGGCGGCCGCCTGACCGGTGCCGAGAACCAGGCCAAGGCCGAGTTCGCCGAAGCCAGCGCGCATTATCGTGGCAGTGTGCTGAAGGCCCTGCGCGAGGTGGAAGACAACCTCTCGCAGCTGCGTGACTTGAAGCAGGAAGCAGCGGACCAGCAGGCGGCGGTGGATGCGGCGACGCAATCGCAGACGTTGGCGATGAACAGCTATGAAGCGGGTGCGGTGAATTACCTGGACGTGGTGACGGCGCAGACGGCGGCGCTGGATGCCCAGCGCAAGTTGCAGGATGTGCAGACGCGCAGGTTGCAGGCGAGTGTGGGGTTGATGGTTGCGTTGGGGGGTGGGTGGCAGCCCGCCAAGTCCTGATTCACGTCCTGATACACACAACCGCGTAGCCGCTGCCGCCAGGCTGCGCTGGCCCTATGCCTCGTTGGAGACCTCCAGCGTAAATGAGGGCCAGCGCAGCCTGCGGCAGCGGCTACAGGGTTGGCTGCAGGGTGCATCAAGGCTGACAGGTGCATGGCGATGATTTTGCAGCGCCCTTGAGATCGAGCGCCGTCCGCACGGCGCTTCGCCGCCTCACGCGCAAGCCCGCTCCCACAATTTATTTCGGGCCAATTTTGTCTGTGCTACCACCTCGTCCGCTTTGTTTTTTCACTGCAGATCTCCACTGAACAAACAAGGCTCAAAAGGAGATGGCACAGGCATAACTGGCCCGAAACAAACGTGGGAGCGGGCTCTGCCCGCGAAGCGCCGCGCGGGCGGCGCTCAATCTCAAGAGCAACACAAAAACCAAGCCATGCACCTGTCACCCACAACACTACCCCCAGCCATGCACCTGTCACCCACAACACTGCACCAAGCCAACCCAATCCCCCTCAAACCCAACAAGCATCCCACAACGAATAATCTTCAATATTCCTGGCCAGGCCCGCGCGCAAAGGATTGGCAACGATATACCGCGCCACAGCCTTCATATCCTCCTCCCGCCTCAACGCCCGGTCATGAAACCCTGACTGCCACAGCGCGCCGCTTCTGCCGATACGACGGTTAATCGCCTTGGTGGACTTCGATTTCACCTGACGCATGAGTCCATCCAACGAACCCTGCCTGAGCTCGACCAGCCAGTGCAGATGATCAGGCATGATCACCCAGGCAAGCGACTGGACAAGGCCTTGTTGCTGCGCCTCACGCATCTGCATGACAAGAATTCGACCCAGCCACAGATCAGAGAAAACGGGCAGTCTGCCCTGCGTGGCAGTGGTCAGCAGATAGGGTCGGCCGCATTCGGAAGAACGGTACCGGCGCAGTTTTTGAGATTGGTAGATGGGCATCCTTGCCTCCTCCACAGGATTAACTCATTGAAGGCCAAGGAGGGCTGGAGCGAGGAACAGATCTGATACTGGATTTTGCGCAGAAAATTCAATGGTCGCCCTGGCGCGGGGGGGGCTTTGTGGGAGCGGGCTCTGCCCGCGAAGAAGTCACCGCGCACTGTCTGATGCACTGCGGCGTATGCTTCGCGGGCAGAGCCCGCTCCCACCCATTCAAACCACAATCAGCGTGAGCACTCAGCTACCAGCGCCACCATGCGCCTCTTCAAAGAAGAAATCCTTCCAACTGGCGGCCTTGTTCTTCAACACGCCCAGCTCATTCAATTTATCGGCATACACCCCAGTACGCTGCGGCACGATGGTGAAGTCGATCTCCGGGTCATTGACGATTTTCTCCACCAGTTCCAAAGGCAACTTCGACTGCTCCACCCGGATATAGGTCTTCGCCGCCTCGGTCTTGTTCGCCTTGATGTACTGCGACGCTTCAGCCAACGCGTCGTAGAAGGCCTTGTAGGTCTTGGGATTCTCGTCGTGGAATTTCTGCGTGGTGTACAGCACGTTGAACGTCGCCTGGCCACCCAGTACGTCGTACGAGCTGAGCACCTTGTGCACTTTCGGGTTTTCCAGTTCCTGGTACTGGAACGGCGGGCTGGAGAAGTGCGCGGTGATTTCCGAGCTGCCGGCGATCAGCGCCGAGGTGGCGTCAGGGTGCGGGATGCTTACCGAGTAGTTGTCGAAGCGCTTGAAGTCGGCGTCGCCGAACACCTTGGCGGTTTCGATCTGCAGGGTGCGTGACTGGAAGCCGACGCCGGCGGCCGGCACGGCGATGCGGTCCTTGTCGGTGAAGTCTTTCAGGGTCTTGATGGCGGGGTTGTTGGTCAGCAGGTAGTTGGGCATCGAGCCCAGCGAGGCGATGGCCTTGACGTTCTGGCGGCCCTTGGTGCGGTCCCAGATGGTCAGCATCGGCGGCACGCCGGCCGATACCACGTCCAGGGCGCCGGCCAACAGCGCTTCGTTCATGGCGGTGGCGCCGGAGATGCTGTTCCAGTCCACGGTGATGTCGATGCCTTCGGCCTTGCCGTGCTTCTCGATCAGGTGCTGGTCGCGCACCACGTCGAGGATCAGGTAACCGATGCCGAACTGCTGGGCGATGCTGATCTTGCCTTCGGCGTGGGCGCTGGTGCCGAGCACGGCACCGATAAGCCCCAGGGCGATGGAAAGGCGGGATAACTTGGCCATTTGAATGCTCACGTATTTAGTGGAGAGAGTGGCGTATCAGCGCTGCATGCCCCATTTCTTGATGGTCAGGCGCTCGAAGGTGTTGAACAGCAGGTTTTCCACCAGCAGGCCGATGATGATCACGGCAGCCAGGCCGGCAAAGACCTTGTCGGTGTACAGCTCGTTGCGGTTCTGGAAGATGTACCAGCCCAGGCCGCCCTTGCCGGACGAGGCACCGAACACCAACTCAGCGGCGATCAGGGTGCGCCAGGCGAACGCCCAGCCAATCTTCAGGCCCGCCAGGATCGACGGCAGCGCGGCCGGGATCAGGATGTACCAGACAAACCGCAGGCCACGCAGGCCGTAGTTGCGGCCGGCCATGCGCTGGGTTTCCGAGACGGCCAGGAAGCCCGAGTAAGTATTGAGCGCCAGCGCCCACAGCACCGAGTGCACCAGCACGAAGATCAGGCTGTTGTCGCCCAGGCCGAACCACAGCAGCGACAGCGGCAGCAACGCGATGGCTGGCAGCGGGTTGAACATGGCGGTCAGGGTGCTGAGCAGGTCGCGCCCCAGTTGGGTCGACACCGCCAGCGTGGTCAGGCCAAAGGCCAGGACGATGCCGATCAGGTAGCCCTTGATCAGTACGGTCAGCGAGATCCACACCTTGCCCAGCAGCTCGCCGGTGGCGATACCGTCAATGAAGGCATGGGCGGTCTGCAGGAAGCTGGGCAGCAGCAGGTCGTTGTTCTGGATGCGCGCGGCGATTTCCCAGATCAGCGCCAGGGCGATCATGATCACGGTCTTGCGCACCCAGCCCTGTTGCCAGATGCGCTGGGTCAGGGAAATGTCCCGGGTCAGCGCCGCCTGGGTGAAGGGTTCAAGCTCGATTTCGTATTCGGCGCGCACAGGCGATTGCAGGCTCATGGCAAGGCTCCGGTGTCAGTAGGCGATGCGGATGTCGTGGAAACCCAGGTCCTGCTCGACCGGGCCCTGGGCCTCGTCGAACAGCAACCGGTGAATCCGCTGGGCACTGGCCTGGAAGGCCACGCCGCCGAGGCTCTGCAAATCATATTCGTGGCTGTTGATTTCAGCGCGCACCCGGCCCGGGTGCGGCGACAGCAACAGGATGCGGTTGCCCACCACCAGCGCCTCCTCGATGGAGTGGGTGACGAACAGCAAAGTGAAACGCACCTCGTCCCACAGCTCCAGCAGCTCTTCCTGCATCTTGCGCCGGGTCAAGGCGTCGAGGGCGGCGAAGGGCTCGTCCATCAGCAGGATCTTGGGCTGCATGGCCAGCGCGCGGGCAATGGCCACACGGGCCTTCATACCGCCGGACAGGGTGTGCGGGTAGGCGTTGGCGAAGGCGCTGAGGCCGACCTTTTCCAGGTAATGGCGCGCCCGCTCCTCGGCTTCCTTACGCTTGAGGGTGCGCGAGGCCAGCAGCGGGAACATGACGTTCTCCAGCACGGTTTTCCACGCGGGCAACTGGTCGAATTCCTGGAACACCACAATGCGGTCCGGGCCCGGCTCGGTGACGGTCGCGCCACCCAGGCGGATCTCGCCCTCGCTGGGCTTGATAAAGCCGGCCACCGCCTTGAGCAGGGTCGACTTGCCGCAGCCCGACGGGCCCAGCAGCACGAAGCGATCGCTGCGATCCACTTCGAAACTGACCTGATGGGTGGCCCGCACCACGCGTTCGGGGGTGCGGTATTCGAGACTGACGTTGTTCACTTGCAGCAGGACTTCAGGGGTCGCCTGATGGCCTGCGTGCGCAGGTAATACATCGCTGGCCGTGTGGCCTTGCAGTACAGCGTTCATGGTGACTCCCGGATCAGAACGGCGCATCGCCCTGGATAGTGGTGCGGTGCAGCTTGCGGCGCAGGTGCTCGGGGGTGCCGGCAGCCAGGTGGATCAGCGAACGGTTGTCCCAGAACACCATGTCGTGGGCCTGCCACTGGTGGCGGTAGACGTTCTCCGGACGCACGCTGTGGGCGTACAGCTGGTTGAGGATGTCGCGGCTCTCGTCTTCCGGCAGGCCGACGATGTGCGTGGTGAAACCTTCGCTGACGAACAGCGCCTTGCGGCCGTTCTCAGGGTGGGTGCGCACCACCGGATGGCTAACGGTCACCACCTGGGCCAGCTGCTCGGCGGTCAGGGTCGGGCGCCAGTTGGCGGCGTTCTTGCCCTCGCTGTAGCGGGCGGTGTACGAGTGCACGGCTTGCTTGCCCTGCACGGCATCCTGCAAGTGTTGCGGCAGGCTGTCCCAGGCGCGGTGCATGTCGGCGAACAGGGTGTCGCCGCCTTCGCTCGGCAGCTCTTGGGCGTACAGCATGGAACCCAGGCTCGGCAGTTCCTTGTAGGACAGGTCCGAGTGCCAGTATTTGCCGGCATCGCCCAGGCCGACCGGCTGGCCGTTCTCGACGATGTTGGAGACGATGAGGATTTCCGGGTGGTTGGCCAGCAGGAACTGCTTGAGCACGTGGATCTGCAGCACGCCGAAGCGGCGGCTGAAATCGATCTGCTGTTGCGGGGTGATGCGCTGGTCGCGGAACACCACCAAGTGGTAGTCCAGATGCGCACGATGCACGCGGGCGAAGTCTTCGTCGTTGAGCGGCCGGCTCAAGTCCAGGCCAACGATCTCGGCGCCCACCAGGCCTTGCAGGGGGCGGACTTCGAAGGTCTGGGACGGCAGGGGGGCGAAAGATAAGGCGGACATGCTGGGCTCCGGCTCTGGCTATTGAGTACGAGTAGGTGATGAGCAAACTCTATAGGCATAAGAACCGAAATTTAAATATCGTTAATGCATAACGATATAGCTTGTCGCCTGGCTCCACCGGCGATCGGTGACAGGCTTCGCATTTGATTGCTCAGCATGGTGGCATTGTGACTATCGTTTGAGATATTTTTGGATCCATAAAATTCAAGCGCTCAAGGAAAAGCCCCGAACATGCTGGTAACCCGTGAAATAAATATCCCCGTGCGCGCCAAAATGACCTGGGAGCAAACCTGGCAGGGCCCAGACCAAGGCCTGATCCGCTGCTGGGAAATAGGCCGTGAACGCGCCGATAAAATGCCCACCCTGGTGGAGCAATGCCGCGCCGGCGAACTGCCGGTGCTGGGCTGGAAAGGCGGCGTCAGCCGGGCGCTGAAAAAGAAGGAGAAATTTGGTGCGCTGAAGTACCTGGCGCAGTGGCAGGGCTTGCGCGGCGAGGACCTGTGCGTGCATGCCGACCGTGAGACCACATTGACGTGCACCCGCACGGGAATGGTGGTGACCTTTACGCCCGACCGCAGCAAGTACCTTAATCAGTTGCCCGATAGCGACGAATAGCCTGGCTTTGGGGTGCCTGTAAGGGCCTCTCGCGAGCAAGCTTTGCTCCCACAGCGTACGCCGCACCTCTGTAGCAGCTGCCGAAGGCTGCGTCACAGGCGGCGCGGCGGATCAGACAGTGCGCGGCGTCAGTGACGCGGCCTGACGGCCGCTGCTACAGGTTACCCAGTGCCAAGCCGTCCACCGCGGCCGGTTCAACACTGTGGGAGCAAAGCTTGCTCGCGAGAGGCCCTAACTGGCTATACACACCATCCTGACCACAACAACAGCAATAAAAGTCCGATATTCATCGAAAGCAACAAGAAACTAGCAACCACCCACCTCGCAACAATCAGTATCATCCCCGCTCCACCCGCTCGGATGCCTGCCCATGTCCACCCTCACCTCCCCCGACCGCGCCACCCTGATCTCGGCGCGTATCGACCGCCTGCCCGCCGTGGCGACGCTGTGGAAGCTGGTGGCGCTGCTGTCGATCGGCGGATTTTTCGAGCTGTACGACCTGTTCCAAACCGCCTACATCAGCCCCGGTCTGATCCGCGACGGCATCTTCGCTGCAGGCAACCAGGGTGTGTTCGGCCTGTCCGACCAGGCTGCGTTCGCTGCCGCCACCTTCCTGGGCCTGTTTTTCGGCGCCAGCCTGCTCAGCCCTATCGCCGACCGCTTCGGCCGCCGGGCCATCTTCACCTTCGCGCTGATCTGGTACACCGTGGCCACCGTGGTCATGGGGCTGCAAAGCAGCGCGTTGGGGCTGATTGTGTGCCGGTTCTTCGTGGGTATCGGCTTGGGCATCGAGTTGGTGACCATCGACGCCTACCTGTCGGAGCTGGTGCCCAAGCGCATGCGCAGCTCAGCGTTCGCCTTTGCCTTTTTCGTGCAGTTTCTGTCGGTGCCGGCCGTGGCATTGATGTCCTGGTGGCTGGTGCCCCAGGCGCCGCTGGGCGTGTCCGGCTGGCGCTGGGTGGTGTTGGCCAGTGCGCTGTTCGCGCTGATCATCTGGTGGTTGCGCTCGCGCCTGCCCGAGTCGCCGCGCTGGCTGGCCCAGCACGGGCGCTTCGATGAAGCCGAAGCCATCCTCGCCCCCATCGAAGCGCGCTGCACGCGCGACCATGGCCAAGCGTTGCCCGAACCGCAACTGGAAACCGTGCCGGTCGAGGCCCAAGGGCACTTCCGCGACATCTGGCAGCCGCCCTACCGCCGCCGTGCGCTGATGCTGATCGTGTTCAATATCTTCCAGGCCATCGGCTTCTTCGGCTTCGGCAATTGGCTGCCGGCACTGCTGTCGGGCCAGGGCGTGAGCATTACCCACAGCCTGGGCTACGCCTTTGTCATCACCCTGGCCTACCCGCTGGGGCCGCTGCTGTTCGTGCGCATCGCCAACCGCTTCGAGAACAAATGGCAGATCGTCGGCTCGGCCCTGGGCACCATGCTGTTCGGTACCCTGTTCGCTTTCCAGACCAGCGCGGCGGGGCTGATTGTGTGCGGGGTGATGATCACTTTCTGCAACGCCTGGCTGACCTTCAGCTACCACTCGTATCAAAGCGAGATGTTCCCCACGCACATCCGCGCGCGGGCGGTGGGCTTCTGTTACTCGTTCAGCCGGTTGTCGACAGTGTTCAGCAGCCTGATGATCGGCTTTTTCCTGGAACACTTCGGCACGCCAGGGGTGTTGGCATTTATTGTCAGCAGCATGCTGATCGTGACCCTGACCATTGGCGGCTTCGGCCCGAAAACCCGCAACCTGGCCCTGGAAAACATCGCCCACTGACCCGTAGCCGCTGCCGCCAGGCTGCGCTGGCCCCCGAGTACGCTGAACATCCGCAGTGCGAATGAGGGCCAGCGCAGCCTGTCGGCAGCGGCTACGGGGTTGGGCTACGCTTGCTGCAACGCCACGTTCAGGGAGTGAGGGTGATGAGCGATCTGCATGATCTGCCGGCAGCGCAACTGCTGACTCAATTCGCCAGCAAGACGTTGTCACCGCTGGAGTACTACCAGCATCTGGTGGATCACATCGGTCACTGGGAACCGCACATCAACGCGCTGTGGGACTTCGACCCGCAAGGCATCATGGAGCAGGCCCGCGGCGCCACCGAGCGCTGGGCGCGGGGCTTGCCGCGCGGGCCGCTGGATGGCGTGCCGGTAACCCTGAAGGAGCTGATCGCTACCCAAGGCCAGCCCATCCCCATGGGCAGCGCCGCCACCGTGCTGCAACCCGCGACTCAAGACGCCCCTCCCGCCGCGCGCCTGCGCGAGGCCGGGGCCATCGTGCTGGGCAAAACCACAGTGCCGGACTTCGGCATGCTGTCCTCGGGGCTGTCCAGCTTCCATGGCGTCACTCGCAACCCCTGGAACCTGGCCAATAACACCGGTGGCTCCAGTTCCGGCGCTGCGGCCGCGGCGGCAGCCGGTTACGGGCCCTTGCACGTGGGCACCGACATCGGCGGCTCGGTACGCCTGCCGGCTGGCTGGTGCGGATTGGTGGGCTTCAAGCCGACCCTGGGACGCATCCCCATCGACCCGTACTACACCGGCCGCTGCGCCGGGCCGATGACCCGCACCCTGGATGACTGCGCCCTGCTGATGCGCTACCTGTCCCTGCCCGACAGCCGCGACGCCACCAGCCTGATGCCCCAGGCGCTGGACTGGAAACTGGCGCCGCCGTCGCTGCGCGGCTTGCGGGTGGGGTTGCTGCTGGACCCCGGCGTGGGGTTTAGCCCGTCGGCACGCACCTGCGCATTGGTGGAGGCCGCCGCCAAACTGTTCCAGGCCCATGGCGCTCGCTTGCAAAGCGTCGCGCCATTGATGGACCGCACCTTGCTCGATGGCATGGACCGGTTCTGGCGGGCACGGCAGTGGGCCGAACTCAGTGCCTTGAGCGGCGAGCGTTTCGAAAAAGTGCTGCCTTACATCCGTGAGTGGGCAGCGCCTGCCGCCGACTTGAGCGCCGTGGACGCCGTGCAGGGGTTCAACCAGACCTTCGAAATGCGCCGCCGCGCCGCCGCCGTGTTCGATGAAGTGGACCTGCTGCTGTGCCCCACCAACCAGGTCGACGCCTTCCCGGCCGACTGGCCGTCGCCCGGCAATGACCCGCGCAAACCGTTCGAGCACATTGTGTTTACCCTGCCGTGGAACATGGGCGAGCAACCGGCGTTGTCGATCAACTGCGGGTTTACCGACGCGGGCATGCCGGTGGGATTGCAGATGGTGGGGCCGCGGTTTGCAGATGAATGGCTGCTGCAGATGGGCAAATGGTATGAGGGCGTGCGCGGCGAGATGCCGGCGTGGCCTGTGCCCCCCACTACACCGCGAACCCCATAGCGGCACTTGGCTTGGAAGCGCGGTGCCTGCATCGCGACTAAAGTCGGCTCCTACGCCGTCCGCGTAGGAGCCGACTTTAGTCGCGATGACGTCGGCCCGACCGCCGCCTACCTAGCAGGCGTCAGTGCAGTTGCAACGTGGAGTTGATCTGACTGATCGCATCCACCACATGCCGCGACCCTTCCTGAATTTCCAGAATCACTTCCCCCGCCTCATTGGCCAGTTCCACCCCCAAGCCCGTGCGGCTCAGGCTGGACTGCATGCTGGCCACCGCGCTCAGGGACAGATTCTGGTTCTGCCGCACCACGTCGACAATCTCCACCGTGGCCTGGCTGGTGCGCGCCGCCAGGGTGCGCACCTCATCGGCCACCACGGCGAACCCACGCCCATGCTCGCCAGCGCGGGCCGCTTCGATGGCAGCATTGAGGGCCAACAGGTTGGTCTGGTCGGCAATGCCGCGAATGGTCTGCACGATCTTGCCGATGCTTTCCGATTGCTTGTTCACCGCATCGATGCTGCGCGCCGCCTCGTTGAGGTCGTTGGAGATCTCGCGGATCACGTCCACCGTCTGCCGCACAACGCTGGAACCCTTCTGCGCGCAGGCGTCGTTCTGCACCGAAGTGGCATGGGCCGCCTCGGCTGCCGACTGCTGGGTGTTGATCTGCGAGGTAATATCGCTGGCGAACTTCACGACTTTATATAGCCGCCCATGGGGGTCGAAAATCGGGTTGTAGGACGCTTCCAGAAACACCACCCGGCCATGCTTGTCGACCCGTTCGAAACGGTGCGAGTGATATTCGCCGCGATTCAACGAAGCCCAGAAGGACTTATAGTTCGGTGACTCGGCCTCGGTGCGGGTGCAGAACAGGCTGTGATGCTGGCCCACCACCTCATTGAGCGAGTAGTGCATGGCTTGCAGGAAGTTGTCATTGGCGGTGATCACCCGGCCGTCCGGGCTGAATTCGATCACCGCCATGGAACGCCCGATCGCCTTGAGTTTGCTCTCGCTTTCATGCTCGTCATGGACTCGATCGGAAATATCGGCGGCCACCTTGATCACGCTGCGCACTTCACGGTTGGGGCCCAATACCGGCATGTAACTGGCCTCCAGCCACACTTCGCGCTTGTTTTTGTCCAGGCGCTCGAAGGTGCCGCTCAAGGCCTCGCCGCGCTGCAGCGCCTGCCACATGCGCTGGTATTCCTCGCTTTTGTGAAAACCGTCTTCGCAGAACAGTCGGTGATGCTTGCCGCGGATCTCGTCCACGGCATAGCCCATGGTTTTGCAGAAGTTGGCGTTGGCGTCGAGGATCAGCCCTTCGGGGCTGAATTCGATCATGGCCATTGATCGACTGATCGCGGCCAGGCGTGCATGGGCGTGTTCCAGCTCTTGGGTCAGGCGAGCGATTTCCGCCAGATCAGCTTTGCGGTGGGAGTCAAACATGGTTCGAAGACCTCAAGCGTCACGTGACTGTTAATGGCAGAAACAACGCACTTCGGGGCACGACGAATGGAATGGGGCTTTGGGGGGGAGATTGCGGGCGCGACATTCCCTGTGCGGGTGGTTCAACAGCAGAGCATAGTCAGCGCGCGCGGCCTTGCAAGCAAAGCGCCATCAGGCCACCTCTGTAGCCGCTGCCGCCAGGCTGCGCTGGCCCTGAGCCTCGCTGTCAATCTTCAGGGTTCACACAGGCCAGCGCAGCCTGGCGGCAGCGGCTACGGGGTTTGCCTCAGCTTTCACGCACCACCAGCTCAAAACCCAGGTCCTGGGTGGCCTGCGCCGCTGGCTTGCCGTCCAGCAAGCCCAGCAGCAAATGCGCTGCCTGGCGGCCAATGGCCGCGCGCGGTGTGCGGATGGAGGTGAGGCGTGGCACCAGGTGCGCCGAGGCAGGCAGGTCGTTGAAGCCGACCATCGCCACCTGCTCGGGAATCTTCAAGCCCTGACGCGAAGCTTCAAGGATCGCGCCCTGGGCCAGGTCGTCGTTGCAGAAGAAGATACCGTCGACGTCCGGATGCCGGCGCAACAGGTCGTTGAATAGCTCACCGCCCAGGCCAATGGACGACGGCGTCGGCGCCATCAATTGCAGCGCCGGGTCGAAACACCCCGCCGCCTGCAACGCCTGGCGGAAGCCATCGCCACGCTGCAATACCCGTGGGTCGAGCTGCGCGGCAATGTAAGCCAGACGCTTGCGGCCACGGCTGAGCAAGTGGCGGGCGGCCACGGCGCCGGCCTGTTCCTGGGAAAAGCCCACCGAGGCAATCCCCGGCGTGGCATCCAGTTCCATCATGTGCACCCGCGGCACGCCGCTGGCCGCCAGCATGCGCCGCGAGGCCTCGGTGCGCTCGAAACCGGTCAGCAGCATGCCCCTGGGCTGGTAGGCCAGGTAGTTGCGGATCAGGTTTTCTTCTTCATGAATGTCGTAGTGGGAGTTGCCGATCAGCACTTCCAGGCCCCGTGGGCGCATCACATCATGAATGGCTTCCAAGGTGTCGATGAACAGCTGGTTGGACAGCGACGGGATCAACACCACAATGGACTGGCTCTGCGCCGAGGCCAGCGCGCGGGCGGCCGGGTTGGCCACGTAACCCAGTTGCAGAGCGGCTTCGTGCACTTTCATGGCCAGTTCAGGGGCCACGGTGGTCACGCCTCGCAGGGCGCGGGAAGCCGTAATGGGAGAAACGCCGGACAGCCGTGCGACCTCGGAAAGCGTCGGGCGACCGGTAGTGCGGGAGCCGGTGCGGGTCATGGTTCTTATTGTTTTCGACTTGCCATTAATAGGGGTGGCGGCTAAGGTAGCGCTGTCTTTAGCACAGGGCAATGATGAAATTATTTCATCGTGTGCAACTCCCCGAGCAAGGGCTGCTCAAAACATATCAATAAGATCAGGGCGCAGTTGCCGCCGGGGTAGCCTTCCAAGGATCCCCTGCACGCGCTGTTCCTGCAGGAGATACCGATGGTTTTCCCTCTTTCCGCGATCGTGGTGATGGGTGTTGCGGGCTGCGGCAAGAGCAGCGTCGGCGATGCCATCTGTCACCGTAGCGGAGGTCGCCTGATTGAAGGTGACGTGTTCCACCCTGCCGCCAATATCGAAAAAATGTCTGCTGGTATCCCCCTCAACGACGATGACCGCGCCGGCTGGCTGACCCGCCTCGGCGAGGAAATGAGTGCGTGCGTGGCCAGCGGCGAGCGCGCGATCCTGACCTGTTCGGCGCTGAAACTGGCGTATCGCGACAAATTGCGCGCGGCCGTGCCTAACCTGGGCTTTGTGTTCCTGGAATTGACCCGCGAGGAAGCAGCTGACCGCGTTTCTCACCGCCCGGGCCATTTCATGCCGGCCAGCCTGATCGACAGCCAGTTCGCCACCCTGGAATCGCCCCGCGGCGAAGTGTTGACCCTGCCACTGGACGCGACGCTGCCCATCGCCACCCTGGCCGACAAGGTCGACGCCTGGCTGCACAACCAAGACGACTCGCTGTCGCAGTCGGCCTGATTTTATGAGCCCGCACAAGACAGCGCTACCTCAACTAGTATTGCTCCGACCACAACAAGAAGAGGCATACCCCGATGCTGGGTCTACCGACTAACACCTACCTGCTGCTCGACGCGCTGATTACCATCGTCGGCCTGGTACTGCTGATCACCAAATTCAAGATCCACCCCTTCGTGGCGCTGACCATCGCCGCAGGTTTCCTGGGGCTGACGTCCGGCATGCCGGTGGCCAAGGTGATGAAATCCTTCCAGGACGGCTTCGGCGGCGTGCTGGGCTTCGTCGGCATCGTACTGGCCCTGGGCACCATGCTGGGCAAGCTGATGGCGGATTCGGGCGGTGCTGACCAGATCGCGCAAACGTTAATCCGCGCCTTCGGCAAACAGAAAGTGCACTGGGCCATGATGTGCTCGGCCTTCCTGGTGGGCATCCCGCTGTTCTTCGAAATCGGCTTCGTGCTGCTGATCCCGCTGGTGTTCATCGTGGCCCGGCGTTCGGGCGTGTCGCTGGTCAAGATCGGTATCCCGCTGCTGGCCGGCCTGTCCGTGGTCCACGGCCTGGTGCCGCCGCACCCGGGCCCGCTGCTGGCCATCGGCATCTTCAAGGCTGACATCGGCAAGACCATTTTCTACGGCCTGATCGTCGGCCTGCCGACGGCCGTCATCGCCGGCCCGCTGTTCGGCAGCTTCATCTCCAAGTACGTGCCGGGCAACCCGTCCACCGAACTGATGGACCAGATCGCCAAGGAATCGCAGCACGAAAACCTGCCCAGCTTCAGCGTGACCCTGATCACCGTGCTGCTGCCGGTGTTCCTGATGCTGCTGAAAACCTTCGCCGACGTGTTCGTGCCGGCTGACCACATCTTCCGTCAGTGGATGGACCTGATCGGTCACCCGATCACCGCCCTGCTGGCCGCCCTGCTGCTGGCCTTCTACACCTTCGGTTTTGCCCGTGGTTTTGACCGCGCCAAAATCATGAAGCTGCTGGACCAGAGCCTGGCACCGACCGCGGCGATCATTCTGATCGTGGGCGCCGGTGGCGGCTTCAAGCAGATGCTGGTGGACACCGGCGTGGGCAACGTGATTGGTGAAATGGCCGTGCAGGCCCATGTGTCGCCGATTCTGCTGGCCTGGCTGGTGGCGGCGGTGATTCGTATCGCTACCGGTTCGGCGACCGTGGCCACCATTACCGGTGCCGGTATTGTTGCGCCGGTGGTGGACCTGATTCCGGGCGTGCCGCGTGAGCTGCTGGTGTTGGCTGCCGGTGCCGGTTCGGTGATCCTGTCCCACGTGAACGACGCGGGTTTCTGGCTGGTGAAGCAGTACTTCAACATGACCGTGGCGGAAACCTTCAAGACCTGGAGCATGATGGAAACCATCCTGTCCGTGGTGGCGTTGGCGTTTATCATGTTGTTGTCGCTGGTCGTGTGATCGCGGTGGCCGCTTCCCGAGCTTTGCTCGGTCCCACACCTGTCGCGGCAGTGGTGTCAGTGAGGCAAAGCACTTAGCTCTTGGAGGCAACGCAGGTCTAACTGCGGTGCCACCAAAGGCTAAAAGCTTTGCCTCACTGGCACCACTGCCGCGACAGGTGTGGGACCGAGCGAAGCTCGGGAAAGGTTCACCCCAAAACCACCTGCCCACCACACCGCATCGCCCGCTCGGCAAAATCCCCCAGCCGATCAAAATTCACGTTCGCCCCCGAATCGATCGCTACCAGCGTCTGCCCGCGCACCCCTCGTGTGGCCACGTACCGCTTGATCCCCGCCACCGCCAGCGCCCCCGACGGCTCGGTGATGGACCGCGTGTCATCGTAGATATCCTTGATCGCCGCCCCCAGTTCGTCATTGCTCACCGTGATCACCTCATCCACCCAGCGCCGACAGATGTCGAAGCAATGGGCACCGATCTGCGCCACCGCCACGCCGTCGGCGAAGGTGTCCACCTGGCCCAGCACCACCCGTTCCCCCGCCGCCATGGCCGCCTGCAAGCAATTGGAACCCTCGGACTCGACACCGATGACACGGATCTGCGGACGCAGGTATTTGACGTAGGCGGCGATGCCGGCGATCAGCCCACCACCGCCCACCGGGACGAAGATGGCGTCCAGCTGGTCGGGTTGCTGGCGCAGTATCTCCATGGCCACGGTGCCCTGCCCGGCGATCACGTCCGGGTCATCGAAGGGCGGCACGAAGGTCATGCCGTCCTTGGCCAACTCCAGCGCGTGGGCCAGGGCCTGGGGGAAGGCGGCGCCGTGCAGCACGGCGTTGCCGCCGCGCGACAGCACGCCGTCGATCTTCAACTGCGGGGTGGTTTGCGGCATCACGATGGTTGCCTTGATGCCCAGCTCCCCGCGCCGCCAGCGCCACGCCCTGGGCGTGGTTGCCCGCTGAAGCGGTGACCACGCCCGCCGCGCGCTCGGCCGCCGTCAACTGCGCCAGCTTGTTGCAGGCGCCACGGATCTTGAAGGAGTAAGTGGGTTGCAGGTCTTCGCGCTTGAGCAGGATACGGTTGCCCAGGCGCAAGGACAGCGCCGCGGCCACTTGCAGGGGCGTCTCGATGGCCAGGTCATAGACCTTGGCTTCCAGGGTCTTGCGGGCGTAATAGGCCAGCTGGGCGGTGTCGGTGTCACTCATGGGGCGTCTCCGGTGCGGTGATCGGAGCCCTGTGACGTTCAGGAAAAACCCGCCACAAGGGCGGGTTTGGGTGCAGCAGCTAGCCCGCCAGATGAGGAATGGCGGTAATAATAATGCTCATGGCTGGCTGCGACGGGAATGGGTTCATGCCTTGAAACATAGCGCGCCCGGCCCAGCACCGTCAACCGCTGGTCGGCCCGTGGGCACCATGGGCGCAGCGCCATGGCCCAACGCCTGTAGCGATCATGAAAAGGAGACTGTTCATGAATACCTCTCGCTGGGCCGCCCTGGCCCTGACCACCCTGCTAAGCGCAGGCGCTTACGCCGATGACAGCACCGGCCCCACCAACCCGGCCAACCCCAACGGCGCCATCGGCACCACGCCTGCGGAGATAGGCGTGCCCAGCGGCACCGGCACACGCATGCAAAACGGCAACACCGATGGTTCGGCTGCGCCCAACATGCCCGCCGGCAGCCAACCGATCAAACCGGTGGGCGGCAACCCGGAAGGCAGCTCCATGGGCAACAGCAACACCAAGCCCGACAGCCCGTCGAGCACTACCAGCAAGCCTTGATGCGGCGTGCGCTGCCCCGCCTCGCCTTGAAACCGCGTCGTCTGCATCGCGACTAAAGTCGGCTCCTACGCCGTCCGTGGTAGGAGCCGGCCTTGGCCGCGATGCAGGCGACGCGATCCAGGCTGTCGATCCCACCGCAAACCGTAAAGAATTTGCTGTCAGCGTTAGTCCTGCAAGGCCCGGATAGATTAAAGTAATGCCCCCGGCCCGGGCGTTATCTTGGCGTACCCGGTCACCTTCTCCAGGAACCTTCATCGATGGAACATCGTGAAGCGCTGATCGCGCTGCGAACCTTTCTCTCCACCCAGATCCTCGGCCAGGAAAAACTGATCGACCGCCTGCTGATCGTGCTGCTGGCTGACGGCCACATGCTGGTCGAAGGCGCACCTGGGCTGGCCAAGACCAAGGCCATCAAGGAACTGGCGGAAGGCATCGAAGCACAGTTCCACCGCATCCAGTTCACCCCCGACCTGCTGCCCGCCGACATCACCGGCACCGAGATCTATCGCCCAGAAACCGGCAGCTTCGTGTTCCAGCAGGGCCCGATTTTCCATAACCTGGTGCTCGCCGACGAGATCAACCGCGCCCCGGCCAAAGTGCAGTCGGCGCTGCTGGAAGCCATGGCCGAGCGCCAGGTCAGCGTCGGCCGCAGCACCTACGAGCTGTCGCCGCTGTTCCTGGTCATGGCCACCCAGAACCCCATCGAGCAGGAAGGCACCTACCCGCTGCCCGAGGCGCAGCTGGACCGCTTCCTGATGCACGTGAAAATCGGCTTTCCGGATGCCGCGGTCGAGCGACGCATCCTGCAGCAGGCCCGCGGCGAGGCGCTCAATGGCGAGACCAAGCCGGAGCGCCGCGTCAGCCAGCAGGCCATTTTTGCCGCGCGCAAGGAAATCCTCGGGCTGTACATGGCCGACGCCGTGGAGGAATACCTGGTGCAGCTGGTGATGGCCACGCGCACGCCGAGCAAATTCGACCCGGAAATGGCCGAGTGGATCGCCTACGGCGCCAGCCCGCGCGGCTCCATCGCCCTGGACCGCTGCGCGCGGGCCCACGCCTGGCTAGCCGGGCGTGATTTCGTCAGCCCCGAGGATATCCAGGCGGTGCTGTTCGACGTGCTGCGCCACCGCATCATCCTGTCCTTCGAGGCGGAAGCCGCCGGTATCGATCAGGATCGGGTGATCCAGCGCATTCTCGACGTCGTCGCCGTCGCTTGACCAGCATGTCCAACCCCCAGCAGCCCGCGCCCGGGATTCGTGTCAGCCTTGCCGAGCTGATCGAGATGCGTCACCGCGTGCGCGAGGTGCAGCTGTTTTCCACCCCTGGCCAGCGCAGCCCGCTGATCGGCCTGCACCACTCCAAGCTGCGCGGGCGCGGTGTGGATTTTGACCAGGTGCGCGTGTACCAGGCGGGCGACGACGTGCGCAGCATCGACTGGCGCGTGACTGCGCGCACCCAGGAGCCGCACACCAAGCTGTTCCACGAGGAGCGCGAGCGGCCTATCTACATCCTGGTGGAACAGAGCCAGCGACTGTTCTTCGGTTCGGGGCTGATGTTCAAGTCAGTGCTGGCCGCCCAGGCCGCCGCGCTGATCGGCTGGGCCGCCCTGGGCCACAACGACCGCATCGGCGGCCTGGTGTACGGCGGCGGCGAGTTCTACGAGGTCAAACCGCGGCGCAGCAAGCAAAGCCTGCTGCAACTGCTCAATCGCCTGGTGCGGGTCAACCACTCGCTGCACCCCGACAGCCCCCATGACGACGAAGCCCTGAGCATGGCCCTGCGCCGCGCCCGCGAGGTGCTGCGCCCCGGCAGCCTGGCGTTCATCATCTGTGACGAGCGCGCCTTGAGCGATGCCGCCGAACAACAGTTGAGCCTGCTGTCGCGCCACTGCGACCTGTTGCTGTTGCCGCTGTCCGACCCGCTGGACCACGCCCTGCCCGCCGCCGGCTTGCTGCGCTTTGCCCAACGCGGCGCCCAGCTGGAACTGGATACCCTCAACCCCGACCTGCGCCAGGCCTACCGTGCCCAGGGCGAAGCCCGCATTGCGCGCTGGGAACGCCTGGCGCAGAAGCTGCGGGTGCTGATGATTTCCCTGAGCACGCAAAGCGAGATGATCGAGCAACTGCGCGCCTACCTGAACCCGCACAAACCAGGCAAAAGCCAATGAGCAGCCTGGACGAACTGCAACCACTGATCACCCCGCCACCGCCCGGCCTGTGGCCGCCGGCGCCTGGCTGGTGGGTGCTGCTGGCCCTGTTGCCGGTACTGGGCTATGGCCTGTGGCGCCTGCGCCGTTTTCTGCCGCGGCGCAAACCGGCCGCGCCCATCGAACAGCCATTGGACCCCATGCGCCTGGAAGCCCTGGCCGAACTGGCGCGCCTGCCCAAACCCTACGACGGCGCCCCGGCCGGCGCCTGGCTGCAGCAGATCAACGCCCTGCTCAAGCGCCTGTGCCGCAACCATTACCCCAACGCCCACAGCCACACGCTCAACGGCCGCCAGTGGCTGGCCTTCCTCGACAACCGCTGCCCCGCTGCGGGCCTGACGCGCTGGATGATCCTGGTGGAAGGCGGCTACAAGCCCGAATGCAAACTCGACGACAAGGCCATCATCGGCCTGAACCAGTCGATCGAGACCTGGATCCGCAAACATGTTTGAGTTCGCCTGGCCGTGGATCTTTCTCCTCGCGCCCCTGCCTTGGCTGATGCGCGTGCTGCTGCCGGTGGCCGACAGTGGCGAGCCGTCGCTGAAGATCACTTTTCTGGATGAGCTGGAGGGGCTGTCGCGCCGCCGTGCGCGTATCAGCCTGCCCAGCTGGCGCCAGCAGGCCCCGCTGATTTTGCTGTGGCTGTTGCTGCTGGGCGCCGCCGCGCGCCCGCAATGGCTGGGCCAGCCGCTGCCGATTGCCGCCAGCGGCCGCGATTTGCTGGTGGCAGTGGATGTCTCCGGCTCCATGGACTACCCCGACATGCACTGGGACGACGAAGACGTCAGCCGCCTGACCGCGGTCAAACGCCTGCTGGGCGACTTTTTGGAACACCGCAAGGGCGACCGCGTGGGCCTGATCCTGTTCGGCAGCCAGGCCTACCTGCAGGCGCCGCTGACCTTTGACCGGCACACCGTGCGCACCTGGCTGGACGAGGCGCGCATCGGCATTGCCGGCAAGAACACCGCCATCGGCGACGCCATCGGCCTGGGCCTCAAGCGCCTGCGCCTGCGCCCGGCCCAAAGCCGCGTGCTGATCCTGGTCACCGACGGCGCCAACAACGGTGGCGAGATTCACCCGCTGACGGCCGCCAAACTGGCCGCTGAAGAACACGTGAAGATCTACACCATCGGCATCGGCGCCGACCCGTCCGAGGACGGCGCGCTGGGCACCCTGGGCATCAACGCCAGCATGGACCTGGACGAAGCCAGCCTGACCGAAATCGCCCGCCTGACCGGCGGTCAATACTTCCGCGCCCGCGACGGCAACGAACTGAAATCCATCGGCGCTACCTTGGATCGCCTGGAACCGGTGACGCAGCAACCTACCCAGGCCCGCCCGGTGCAAGCGCTGTACAGCTGGCCCCTGGCCGCCGCGCTGCTGTTCAGTCTGCTGCTGGTGGCGCGCGAGCAATGGCCGGATGCACCCTGGCAGCGCCTGACCCAGCGCCGCACGTTCCTGCCGCCCACCAGCGATTGGCGCGAGCGCCTCAAGCGCCTGCGCCTGCGGAGGCGCCGATGATGGACCTCTGGCCTCACTGGTTCCGCCCCGGCTGGCTGGCGTTGCTGCCACTGCTGGGCTGGCTGCTGTGGAAAGTCTGGCACCGGGAAAAACGCCTGGGCCGCTGGCAACTGCTGCTGCCCCAGGCGTTCCACGCCACCTTGCTGAGCGGCGCCCACCGGCGCGGCACCAAAACACCGTGGATTGCCTTGGGCCTGGCCTGGCTGCTGGCCACCCTGGCGCTGCTGGGCCCCAGTTGGCAGCGCGTGGAGCAGACCACGCAGAAACCCGCCGACCCGTTGGTGGTGATGCTGGAGCTGACCCCGGACATGCTCGCCACCGACGTGGCGCCCACCCGCCTGGAGCAGGCCAAGCGCAAGCTGCTGGACCTTTTGCAGGCGCGACGCGATTCCCAGACGGCGATCATCGTCTACGCCGGCTCCGCCCACGTACTGGTGCCGCTGTCCGACGACCTGGCCACCAGCCGCAACCTGCTGGACGCGGTAAAACCCGCGATCATGCCGCAAAGCGGCCATCGCGCCGACCTGGCGGTTGAGAAGGCCCTGACCCTGCTGCACCAGGCCGGCCTGGGCCAGGGTCGCCTGCTGCTGATCGGCTCATCATTGAGCGACGCCGAGCGCGACGGCATCATCCAGCGCCTGGGCCGTGACGCCCCGCGCCTGTTGATGCTGGGCATCGGCACCCGCGAAGGCGCGCCCGTGCGCGACGAGCAGGGTGAATACCTCAAGGACGCCCAAGGGGCGATCCTGCTGCCGCGCCTGGACAACATCGGCCTCAAGACTTTCGCCGGCGAAGTTGGCGGGCTGTACCGCCAGGCCCACCTGGAAGACGACGACCTGGGCGAACTCGGCTTGCTGGATGGCCCCTTGAGCCTGCGCAGCAACGGTCAGACCGTGCAGCTGGACAGCTGGGCCGACCAGGGTTACTGGCTGCTGCTGCCCCTGCTGTTGTTGGCGGCCTGCGCCGGGCGCCGGGGCTGGCTGTTCTGCCTGCCGTTGCTGCTGTACCTGCCCCAGCACAGTTTTGCCGGCACCTGGGACGACCTGTGGCTGCGCCCCGACCAGCAAGGCCAGCACCTGCTGCAACGGGGCCGTCCCGCCGAGGCCGCCCAGCATTTTCAAGACCCGCAATGGCAAGGCATCGCCTTGTACCGTGCCGGTGACTACGCTGGCGCCGCCCAGCACTTCGCCGAAGGCAACGAGGCCCAGGACCACTACAACCGCGGCAACGCCCTGGCCATGAGCGGCGAGCTGGAAGCAGCGCTGGACGCCTACGACCAGGCCCTGGAGCGCCAGGCCGACCTGGGCCCGGCCCTGCGCAACAAAGCCGTGGTAGAGCAATTGCTCAACGAACAGCGGCGCAAGGCCCAGGCCGCCGCCGACGCCGCGGCCCAAGCTGCCCGCGACGCGGCCAACACCCACAACAACGCGGCCACGCCGCCACAGAACGCCCAGTCCGACGCCGCCGCGCAGCAGGCCCAACAAGCGCAGCAAACCGCCACCTCGCCGCCGACCACGCCGCCGCAGTCGCAGACCAACGCCAACAGCAACAACCCGTCGGCCAGCGACACGGACAGCGCAGCCGCCAGCAGCCAGACGCCCGACGACCAGGCACCGATTTTCGCCCCGCCGCCGCCCACCGATGGCGACCTGACCGACGAACAGCGCCAGGCGCTGGAACAATGGCTGCGGCAGATCCCCGATAATCCGGCGGAGCTGCTGCGGCGCAAATTCTGGTATGAACAGCAACAACATCAGGAAAAGACCCGATGAGTCGCACACGCGTGCTGCCCCTTACCCTGCTGGTCGCCTTCCTGGCCACCCAGGCCCACGCCGCCGTGCTGACCGCCAGCGTCGACCGCGCCAGCCTGGCCGTGGGCGAGACCCTGGTGCTGACCCTGGAAACCACCGACGTGACCCAGTTCGGCAAGCCGGACCTCAGCGCTTTGAACGCCGACTTCGATGTGCGTGACACCCGCCAGGTCAACCAACTGCGTACCCTGGGCGCCGACAGCCAGGCCACCACCCGCTGGCTGATCACCCTGGCACCGCGCCAGGCCGGCACCATGCAGATCCCGGCGCTGCAGATCGGCGACCTGCGCAGCGAACCCATCGCCTTGCAAGTGCAGGCCAGCCAAGCGCCGGACGCCAACACCGAAGCGCCGGTGTCGATCGAGGCCAGCCTGGACGCCAACAGCGTCTACGTGCAGGCCCAGGCCGTGCTGACCGTGCGCGTCTACCACTCGGTGGCGCTGTACGACGACAGCAACCTCACGCCGTTGCAGCTGGCCGACGCACGCATCGAGCCGGTGGGCGACACGCGTACCTACGAGAAACTCATCAACGGCATCCGCCACGGCGTGATCGAAACCCGCTATGCGATTTTCCCGCAGCACAGCGGCAGCCTGCAGATCCCCGCCCTGACCTTCAGCGCCACCGAGGTCGAACCGGCACCCGCCGGGCAGGACAACAGCACGCCGCACCCGGGCAAGATGGTGCACGTCACGTCCTCGGTGATGAACCTGACGGTCAAGCCCAAACCGGCCAGCTACCCCAACGACACGCCGTGGCTGCCGGCCCGCAGCCTGGAGCTGAGCGACAGCTGGAACCCCGAGCCCGACCATCTGCAAGTGGGTGATTCACTCACCCGCACCCTCAGCGTCAAGGCCGAAGGCCTGTCCTCGGCACAGCTGCCGCCGCTGCCCGGCACCGACAACATCGCCCTGCGCCGCTACCCCGACGAGCCGCAACTGAACAACCAGGTCAACGAACGTGGCGTGGTCGGCAACCGTGACGAGCGCGAGGCTCTGGTCCCGGCCCGTGACGGCGCCATCGAAGTGCCAAGCATCGAAGTGACCTGGTGGAACACCCTGGAAGACCACCTGGACCACACCAGCCTGCCCGCCCGCACCTTGCAGGTGGCGCAGAACCCGACGCTGGCCGTCGACACCCCGGCCGTCAGCAACGGCGCGGCGCCGCTGGTATGGCCGTGGCAACTGAGCACCCTGATGCTGGCGCTGACCACCCTGGCCGGCTTCGTGCTGTGGTGGCGCGCGCGCTCGCAGCCAGCGGTGGCCCGCGCCGCACAGACCGGGCCCAGCCCACGTTCGCTGCTGGACGATCTCAAGCGCGCATGCCTGGCCAACGACCCCCAGGCCACCCGCCAGGCGCTGGACGCCTGGGCGCGCCAACAACCCGAAACCCTGGCCGACATGGCCGCCCGCTTTGTGCCGCTGTCCGATGCCCTGGACGGCCTCAACGGCGCCCTCTACAGCGAAACCGGCCAGCACTGGCAAGGCCAGGAACTGTGGCGCGCCATTGGCACCATCCCGGCCAGCGAAGCGGTGCAGGCGCCGGTCGGCGAAAACGGCGCGCTGCCGCCGCTCTACCCCAAATAGCCAGCCCCACCCCCTGGGTGGGGGCTTGCCAAGGAATTCTCGATGCACCTGTTCCACACCTCCGACTGGCACCTGGGCCAAAGCCTGCACGGCCAGGACCGCGACCATGAGCACGCCTGCTTCCTGACCTGGCTGCTGGCCCGCCTGGGCGAGCGCCAGCCTGATGTGCTGCTGATCGCCGGCGACATCTTCGACACGGTCAACCCGCCGGTCAAAGCCCAGGAACGCCTGTACGACTTCATCGTCAACGCCCACGAGCAACAGCCGCAGCTGACCATCGTGATGATCGCCGGCAACCACGACTCCGGCTCGCGCATCGAGCTGCCAGCGCCGCTGATGCGCCGCCTGCGCACCCACGCGCTGGGCCGCGTGGTGTGGCTGGATGACGGCCAACTGGACAGCGAGCGCCTGCTGATCCCGCTGCCCGACGCCAGCGGCGCCGTGGCGGCCTGGTGCCTGGCCCTGCCTTTCCTGCGTCCGGCCGAAGTGACGGGCGCTACCCTGGGTGACGACTACATCAAGGGCATCGCCCATGTGCACGAACGGCTGATCGCCGCTGCCGAAGCCAAGCGCCAGCCGGGCCAGGCGCTGATCGCCATCAGCCATGCGCACATGGCCGGCGGTTCGGTGTCGGTGGACTCCGAGCGCAGCCTGATCATCGGCAGCGCCGAGGCCCTGCCGGCCAGCCTGTTCGGCGAAGCCATCAGCTACGTCGCCCTGGGCCATCTGCACAAGCCGCAGCAGGTCAACGGCGAATCGCGCATCCGCTACAGCGGCTCGCCGATCCCGCTGTCGTTCTCCGAGATCGACTACCCGCACCAGATCCTCGAGGTGCGCTGCGAGGGCGAGCAACTGCTCAGCGTCGAACCGCTGCGGGTGCCCCGCGCCGTGGACCTGGTGCGCCTGGGCCCGGCACCGCTGGCCGAGGTGCTGACGCAACTGGCCGAGCTGCCGGACGCCGACCTGCTGGCCGACCTCACGCACCAGCCTTGGCTGGAAGTGCGGGTGGTACTGGACGAACCCCAGCCCGACCTGCGCCAGCAGATTGAAACCGCCCTGCAGAACAAGGCCGTGCGCCTGGTGCGCATCGGTGCCGAATACGCCGGCAGCCGCGGCGCCGATGACGGCGACACGCCGCTGATCGAGCTGGACCAGCTCAGCCCCCAGGAACTGTTCAGCCGCGCCTGGCAGGACAGCTACGGCAACGAGGTGGACAGTGCCACCCTGGATGACTTCGCGCTGCTGTTGCAGGAAGTGCAGCTGGAAGGAGAACAGCCATGAAGATCCTCGCCATCCGCCTGAAAAACCTTGCCTCGCTGGCAGGGCCGTTCGAGCTGGACTTCACTGCCGAACCCTTGGCCAGCGCCGGCCTGTTCGCCATCACCGGCCCTACCGGGGCCGGCAAAAGCACCCTGCTCGACGCCCTGTGCCTGGCGCTGTTCGGCGCCGTGCCGCGCCTGGCGCGCACCGGCCGCGACGCCAAGGTGCCCGACGCCGATGGCGAGATCAACACGGGCGACCCGCGTACCCTGCTGCGCCGTGGCACCGGTGCCGGCTTTGCCGAAGTCGACTTCGTGGGCATCGACGGCCGCCGCTACCGCGCCCGCTGGGAAGCCAACCGCGCCCGCGACAAGGCCGGCGGCAAACTGCAGAACAGCCGCCAGAGCCTGCGCGACCTGGACAACGATCAACTGCTGGCCAGCCAGAAAGGCGAATACAAAACCCTGCTCGAAGGCTGCCTGGGGCTGAACTTCGAACAGTTCACCCGCGCCGTGCTGCTGGCCCAGAGCGAGTTCAGCGCCTTCCTCAAGGCCGACGACAACGAGCGCAGCGAACTGCTGGAGAAGCTCACCGACACCGCGCTGTACACACGCCTGGGCAAGCGCGCTTTCGAGAAAAGCCGGGATGCCCGCGATGCCCATCGTCAATTGCAGGACCAGGCCGGCGGCATCGCACCGCTGCCGATCGAAGAACGCGAGGCGCTGGACCAGCGCTACACCGACGCGCTAGGCGCACTGCGCAGTGAACAGGCACGCCTCAAACAGCTCGAACAGCAGCGCCAGTGGCACGTGGAAGGTCAGCGCCTGCACAGCGAGCAACAGGCTGCCAGCGAACAGTTGCAGCGGGCCGAGTCGCACGCTCACGCCTTGAGCGACAAGCGCGACACCTTGGTACGCCTGGACACCCTGGCGCCACAACGTCACCTGTTCAGCCGCCAGGCGGAGCTCACCGCCGAGCTGCAACCGCTGGCCGCGCGCATCACCGAACATCAGCAGGCCGGTGATCAACTGCACACCCGTCAAGGCCAGCTCCAACAGGCCCGCGGACACGCCCATGCCGCGCTTGCAGCCGCCCTCGCCGCCCAAGCCGACGCAGCGCCCGCCCTGCGCCAAGCCTTCGATGAGCAAAGCCACCTGGCCCGCCTGGACGAACAGGCCGCGCCCCTGCAACAGGCCCTGCACGGTGCAGAGCAGGCCCGCGACCAAGGCCGCGCCGTCATCGAACAATTGGAACAAGGCCAGCAGGCCAGCACCACGCGCCTTGAACAAATTGCCGCGCAGTTGCACCACAGCGCCGCCCTGGCCCCGCTGGCCGATGCCTGGGCCGTGTGGCGCCCGCGCCTGCAACAGGCGCTGACCCTCAGCGCCCGACTGCTCAAAGGCCGCGAAGAACTGCCGGCACTGCAGCAGCGCGCCAGCGCCAGCCAGGCACAATTGGCCGAGCGCCAACAGGCACTGGATGCGCTGTACCAGAACGCCCAGTGCGCGCCGCATGAACTGGCCGACCGCCTGGCTGCGCTGACCCATCAACTGCAGGAAAGCCGTCAGCACCTGCGCAGTGTCGAGGACCTGCAGCGCCACTGGCAGCGCCAGCAGGAACTGCAGGAGCGCCAACAGGCCCTGCGCGAACAGGTCCGCGTGGCCACCGAGCAGCGCGAAGCGCGCACTCGCGAAGGCCTGCAACTCAAGGGCGAACACGACACCGCCGTGCAGCAGCTGGACCTGACCGTCGCCCTGCTTAACCGGCAACGCCTGGCCCGCAGTGCCAGTGTCGAAGAACTGCGCGCACAGTTGCAGGATGACCAACCCTGCCCCGTATGCGGCAGCGCCGAACATCCCTGGCATCAGCCCGAAGCGTTGTTGCAGGCACTGGCCGGTCACGATGACAGCGAAGAACGCAGCGCCCGGCTGGTGGTGGAAAAACTGGCAGCGCGCCTGGCCGAGCTGCGCGTGGAAGTGGTGGCCCTGCGCGACCAGCAAACGCAGCTCAAACAGCAGGAAGAGCAGTTGCAAGCGCAACTCGATGCCGTGCAGCCGTTGCTCCACGCACATCCGTTGAATGACGCGCTGGCCAGTGCACAACAACCGGCTGCATGGCTGGAGAAAGAACAGCACAGCGCCGCCCAGCGCATCCTTGCAGAGGAACAGCAGCAGTCGGCCTTGCTCAAGTTGCAACAGCAAGCCGGCGCCCAGCAGCAATCCCTTCAGCAAGCCCAGCACGCCAGCCAGGAAGCCAGCCGCCTGCTGGCCGAACAAAGCCAGCACCTGCTTAACGACCAGCAACGCCTGGACGAAGAGCTGCACGCCTTCGCGGGCGTGCTACCGGCCAGCGAACTGGAGGCTTTGCAGCACACGCCTTCGGCCACCTTCATGGCTCTGGACAGCAGCGTCAGCCAGCGCCTGCAGCAACTTGAAGAGCAACGCGAGGAACAGCACGAGCACGAAGAACGTCGCCAGCGCCTGGGCGAAGAACGCCTGCGGCAACAAGGTCGCGAGCAGGCCGCCGCCGCCCAGGGCGAAGGTCTGGCGCAGTTCAGCCAGCAACGCCAGGCCGTCAGCGAGCGGCTGCACGCCGTGCTCGGCACGCACCCTGATGCCGCCACATGGCAAACGGCGCTTGAGCAGGCCGTGCAACAAGCCCGCGTCAGCGAAAGCACGGCGGCCGCGCAACTGCAAGCCGCCGACAATGAAGCCGTGCAACTGGCCAGCGAACTCAAGGCCGCCGAACAACGCCAGCAGCAACTGAGCGAAAGCCTGTCGAGCCTCGACGCCAGTTTGAAGGCCTGGCGCCAACAGCATCCGCAGCTGGACGATGAAGGGCTGGCAGCCCTGCTGGCCATCGACGACCCGCAAATCAGCGCCATGCGCCAGCAACTCAACAACGCCGACAAGGCCGTTGAGCAAGCGCGTGTGCTGCTGCAGGAACGCGAGCAACGCTGGCAGGCGCACCAGGCGCACGCCAACGGCGCCCCGGCGCTGGAAGAACTGGATGCCACCCTGCTCGTCACTCAACAACAGTGCACCGCTTGCGAAGAAGCCTGCGCCGAACTGCGCGCCCAGCAGGTCGAAGACCAGCGCCGCCTGAGCGCCCACGGGCAACTTCAAACGCGCATCGAACAGGCCTACGCCGAGTTCCAACGCTGGGGCCGCCTGGCCGCCCTGATCGGTTCGGCCGAAGGGGAAAAATTCCGCAAGCTGGCCCAGGCTTACAACCTCGACCTGCTGGTGCATCACGCCAACGCCCAACTGCGCCAACTGGTGCGCCGCTACCGCCTCAAGCGCGGCGGCAGCATGCTGGGCCTGCTGGTGCTGGACACCGAAATGGGCGATGAACTGCGCTCGGTGCACTCGCTGTCCGGCGGCGAAACCTTCCTGGTCTCGCTGGCCCTGGCCTTGGGCCTGGCGTCCATGGCGTCGAGCACCCTGCGCATCGAATCACTGTTCATCGACGAAGGCTTCGGCAGCCTGGACCCCGAGTCCCTGCAACTGGCCATGGACGCCCTCGACGGCCTGCAGGCCCAAGGCCGCAAGGTAGCGGTGATCTCCCACGTGCAGGAAATGCACGAGCGCATCCCGGTGCAGATCCAGGTCAAGCGCCAGGGCAACGGCTTGAGTGATGTCGAGGTGGTGGGATGATTCTGTACTCGTTCCGCCGCTGCCCCTACGCCATGCGGGCGCGTATGGCGCTGCGCTACAGCGGCGTGCCGGTGCAGATTCATGAGGTAAGCCTGAAAGCCAAGCCAGCCGAGATGCTGGCCGCGTCGCCCAAGGGCACCGTGCCGGTGTTGGTGCTGCAGGACCGGGTGATCGACGAGAGCCTGGATATCATGCGCTGGGCGTTGGCGTGCAATGACCCGGAGGGTTGGCTGGCGGCGGATGGCGAGGACCTGATCATCGTTAACGATGGCGTGTTCAAGCAGGCGCTCAACCGCTACAACTATGCTGACCGTTATCCCGAACAGCCCATGGCCTATTACCGGGATCAGGGTTGCGAATTTCTGCAGATCCTTGAGTCGCGGCTGGCTGCAGCCCCTTGGCTAGGTGGCGAACAACGGGGGCTGGCCGATATCGCCATCGCCCCCTTCATCCGCCAGTTCCGCGGCGTGGACCTGGACTGGTTCGGGCAGGCACCCTATCCGCGCGTACGCGCCTGGATCGAGACCATCATCGAGTCGGAGCTGTTCACGTCCATCATGGCCCGCCCGGCCTGACGCCGACCGAATCAAAACCGCGTTGCCTGCATCGCGACTAAAGTCGGCTCCTACCACGGATACCACGGACGGCGTAGGAGCCGACTTTAGTCGCGATGCGACCACCGCTGATTCCACTGCCGAACGACGGCTCAGCTGCCGACCACAAACTGCGTAGCAACGGTTGCCGCAATCATCACCGCCACATACAAGCCGATGGCCAGGTAGGCGCCCTGACGGGCAGAAGAAAGGATAGCACTGGCCATGATAGAGGCTCCGTGGCGAACAATTCAGGCGGACAGCATCGGGGATCGCGGGGTCGAATACCAGTGACAAAGATCAATGACGGTGATCGACTTTTTAGATTGTAGCCCAGCCTTCAACAGCAACCCGCCGCGTGTCGGGCGGGTGCACTCAGGGCTGCTCAGTGTTGAACCTTGTGGTCCAGCGCTGCGTAGAAGTTGGCGCTTTTCTGCAGGTACTGCTGGGTGTAGGTGTTGACGGTCGACTTGTGTTCCTGGATCTGGGTGCTGGCGTGGGCTGGCAGGGCCACGGTAGCGGAAACGGCAGAAGCGGCGATCACGGAGAAAAGATTGAAGTTCATGGCGGTTACCTCGAAGACGGTGGTTTGGCTTGGGCCGGTGAGGCCATGGGTCAAACTTACGCCTGGGGGGCTTGCGGTAGAAATTCATTGCGGCAGTAGCAAATATCACCGGGATTGATATTGCCTCGCCGTGCTGTTTGGACCACGGCGGATGTCATTCGCCTCGCCCAGCAACACTTGCTCACCTTTATCGGGTTGTTCACCCACAGAGAGATACCTATCCTCCACCAACTCCCCTGCCCCCCCCTGAAATTGGTCGATGTGCAAAGGCTATCCAGCTACCTCGGCGGGAAGCTCGGCGCCATCACCCAAGCCCGAGGCCAAGGTGAATCAGGGTACTTCCTCCCAGCATTTGAGCGGTATCTGCATGAGAAGCGATAGCGAAATCGATGGGCTGATTTACAGCTCTGTCGCCTATGGCAGGGCGCTCTCGATGGAGGGCCACAACCTTGTTCTGTTTGAGAGGCGCAGCACGCAGTTAAGAGCCGTCAGCACATTACCGGTCGCAAGCGTGATGCTGCCTGGCAATACCACAGCGCTGGAACTGCTTCTTCGACTGAAGGTGAATGTTGTGTGAGGCGAAGTCAACGCCCCATTTCCAAGCGGTTTTGAAAGTCGCGCAGTATGATCTCAAATGCCACTTGATGCTCGACCAACCTGTACCGCGGCTGCCAGTTGGCGGGCGAACCGGGGTCCGAAAAGTCCATTGCCTGCGCCAGAAAGAGGACCAGCAAATTGACTTGGGACTCATCTGCAGGATCGATACCCAACTGCTTGACCAGCCTGCCAATGGCGGGCTTTTCCTTGTTGTTGGAAAACTGGAAATCCGGGTAATACCGACGTCGATTATGGCTGTACGCGATTACGCTACCCGTCTTGGTCTTCTTGCTGAGAGCCTGCTTTGTCACCCCCAGGATGGCGCACACGTCACTGGCTTCAAGCGAGTCATAGGCCTCATTGAAGCTGGTCAGGGCGTTAGCCTTCATTTGCGCCAAGGCGATCTCATTTCGCGCCTGAATGCTCAGAGGCTTCGCAGGCTTTTTCAGAATGATGGAGATCGCCTTTTCACCCTTGAGCTTTGCCGCCTCAATAACCGCGGACTCGGAGCTACTCAGGATAAGTGCTTCGAACTCCTTCATCAGCAATGCCTTGGCAGCTTCGAACGAATGACTTATCCGACTGGTGTGGGTGCTAGTGTTGCCCATGGCGCGCGTCCCTGAACTCAACAAGAAGTGAGCAAAGGCTAGCCCCGCTAGACACCACTGTCAACTTGTAAACTTATCCACCTGTAAACCAGACTATGGGCGACGTGCGCATGGCAAACTACGCTCCAGCCTGAAAGCCAGGAACGCAAAATCCCCCGAATGCCGACGCACCGAGGAAAATAAAAAACTATACGGATAAAGAGAAAATGGCAGGGGCGGCTGGATTCGAACCAACGCATGGCAGGATCAAAACCTGCTGCCTTACCGCTTGGCGACGCCCCTGTAGGTGTTGCGACGAGCCGTTTGTTGCTGTGCTCGTTGGGTAGGCGCGCAATTTAACACCTAAACCCCAACCTGGGAAGCCCTAAGGCAAATATTTTTTGTTTAAAAACAGATGCTTGCTTGTAGCCGCTGCCGTCAGGCTGCGCTGGCCCTCACCCCCGCTGGAGATTTGCGGGGTTGACACCGGCCAGCGCAGCCTGGCGGCAGCGGCTATATCAGCCTTTGATGAACGCCAGCAGGTCTTTGTTGATGACGTCCGCGTGGGTGGTGCACATGCCGTGAGGATAGCCCTTGTAGACCTTCAAAGTGCCGTGGGCCAGCAGTTTGATGGACAGTTCGGCGGAGTCGGCGATGGGCACGATCTGGTCATCGTCGCCATGCATCACCAGCACCGGCACGCTGATCTGCTTCAGGTCTTCGGTAAAGTCGGTTTCCGAGAAGGCCTTGATGCAATCGTAATGGGCTTTGGTCCCGCCCATCATGCCCTGCCGCCACCAATTGTCCTTCACCCCTTCCGACACCTCGGCGCCTTCGCGGTTGTAGCCGTAGAACGGCACCGGCACTTCCTTGTAGAACTGCGAGCGGTTGGCCGCCAGCGCCGCGCGGAAGCCGTCGAATACTTCCAGCGGCAGGCCGCCAGGGTTGCTGGGCGACTTGACCATGATCGGCGGCACCGCGCCAATCAGCACGGCCTTGGCCACCCTCCCCGCGCCATGCCGGGCCACGTAGCGGGCCACCTCGCCCCCGCCGGTGGAGTGGCCAACGTGAATGGCGTTTTTCAGGTCCAGGTGCGCGGCCAGCTGCGCCACATCAGCGGCGTAGGTGTCCATCTCGTTGCCGGTGGCAGTTTGCGTGGAGCGGCCGTGGCCACGGCGGTCGTGGGCGATGACGCGGTAGCCCTGATGCAGGAAGAACAGCAGTTGCGCGTCCCAGTCGTCCGCGCTCAGCGGCCAGCCGTGGTGGAACACGATGGGCTGACCGGTACCCCAGTCCTTGTAATAGATCTCGGTGCCGTCTTTGAGGGTAAACAAAGCCATGCTGCCATCTCCATTGCGCCTGCGCAAACCGCGCACGCCGAACAGGGAGGGTAGATGGTGCAGGGGAAAGGCACGGTTCCGCTGGTCGCCCCTGCACTGTAGCCGCTGCCGCCAGGCTGCGCTGGCCCGCGTAAACCCTGAAGATTTTCAGCGCATGCATGGGCCAGCGCAGCCTGGCGGCAGCGGCTACGGGATCAGCGGAGGGGTCAGGCACCATGAAAAACCCCCGCATCGGCGGGGGTTCTGGGTATCAACGCAGGAATTTCACATCGGACGGCGAATCGACGTCCAGCTTCTGCACCGTGTCGCCCAGCTTGCCCGTGGCCGGGTCACGCTTGACCACTACAAGCTGATTGCTCTTCTGGTTGGCGATCACCACGAACTTGCCGCTTGGGTCGAGGGTGAACTCGCGCGGTTCGATGCCTTCCACCGAGCGACGCTGTACTTCTTTCAACTCACCGCTGGCCTTGTCGATGCCAAATACCAGGATCTCGCTGGCCTGGCCGCGGTTGGTGACGTAGAAGAACTTGCCGTCAGCCGAGAAGTGCAGTGCAGCGGTCGCCTTGTGGGCGGCATCGGCATCGGCGGCTGCCAGGTTGACGACCTGCTTCTGCACCAGGTTGCCGGCTTTGACGTCGAACACGAAGACTTGGCCGCTCATTTCGGTGGTCAGGTAAGCGTGCTTGCCGTCAGCGCTGAACAGCAGGTGGCGCGGGCCGCTGCCCGGTGGCAGTTGCACCGAGGCTGGCGAGGCGGCGGTCAGCGGCTTGGCCTTGTTGGCGGCGTCATAGTGGTAGACAAACACCTGATCGGCGCCCAGGTCTTGCACGTAGACGAAACGGCCGTCGGGGCTGGAGACTACCGAGTGCACGTGGTCGCTGGCCTGGCGCTCGGCAACCACCTTGGAGGCCGCGTCGTGGCTTTCCTGCTGAACCAGCTGGCTCAGGGTGCCGTCAGCGCCCACGCCGAACACCGACAGGCTGCCGTTGGGGTCCGGGTGCACGGAGTAGTTGGCCACGAACAGGTGCTTCTCACCCTTGGCCAGGCTTGAGAACGTCGGGTCTTCACCCTTGGTTTCCACCTGGTTGATCAGGGTCAGGTCGCGGGTTTTCGGGTCGATCTTGAAGGCGCTGACCTTGCCCACTTTGTCGTGGGCCGAATCCGGGCCGTTCTCGTTTACCGCGAACAGGTGTTTCTGGTCCTTGCTGATGGTCAGCCAGGATGGGTTCTCGGTCTTGGTCACTTGCAGCGGCTTGGCGCTGATCTGGCCGGTGGCGCTGTCGAAGTGGTAGCGGTAGATACCTTCGCTGGCGGCGTTGGTGTAGGTGCCGACCAACAGGTCATAGCCGCTGGCGGCCATGGCGTGGGAAGACAGCACACTGATTCCGCTGGCGAGCAGCAGGGGCAGGAAATGGCGTTTCATTATAGTTTTATCCTCGACGGGTCCTGATCAAAGAAGACCCCGATCATGTTCAGAAGTTGGCGGGCAGGAAGGATTATTCCTGCTCGTCATCCTCGTCAGTTGCGGAGAAACCACTGAGGCAGACTAGTTGATAGCTGCCAGTGTCGTTGCTGATTCCCCAGGACTGTTGCGCATCGTCGAAGCTCGCCGCCGCCAGTTGCTCGGCGCTGAAGCGCCAGCGCTTGAGCTCGCGGCCATCCATGCATTCGATACGCAGTTCGCCCGCGTCCAGGACAAAATCAAAGGCATGCAGATCATTGATCAGCAGCATGCCGCTTGTTTCTAGTTGTTCTATAAGGCCGGTCATGACCATCTTTCACGAAATGTTGGATAGGCGCCTATGATATGCCAAATCGGCCAAGTTGAAACCGGTTTCCGCTTCAAACTGTCGCACCCTGGCGTGCGTAATAACGCCGCGGTATGGCCCACAGGATCAAGGCCGCGGCCAGCAGGCTGATGACGCTCAGCACATACAGCGCGGGGGTGGCGACGCCGGTGAGGTCCTTGATGCGGCCGATCATGTAGGGGGCGATCACGCCACCCAGCTGCCCCAATGAGTTGATCAGCGCAATCCCGGCGGCGGCCGCCATGCCGCTGAGGAAGCGTGGCGGGATGGTCCAGAAGATCGGCATCCAGGCGATCAGGCCGGCCATGATCAGGCACAGGCCCAGCATCAGCGGCAGCAATTGCCCTGCAAACACGGCGCACACCAGGTAACCGACCGCGCACAGCAGCGCGCAGCTCGCCATGTGCCAGCGCCGCTCGCCGTGCCGGTCAGAGCTGATACCCATCAGCAGGTTGAACGCCGCCGCGCCGATGTAGGGCACCGTGGTCAGCAGGCCAATGTGCAGGCTGTCGGCCACCCCGGCGCTGCGGATCAACTGCGGCATCCAGAACAGCAGGCCGGTCAGGGCCATCACCAGGCACAAGTAGATGGCTGACATGACGTAAGTGGTGGGGTGTTTCCACAACCCGCCCATGGACTGGGATGCCGGGCTGGACGGCTCTTGCGCCATGCGCTCGAGCATCAGCTGTTTCTCACGGGTGCTGAGCCACTTGGCCCCCTCGATGCGGTCGCTGACAAACCACAGCACCACAAAGCCGAGGATCACCGACGGCACGGCCTCCAGCAGGAACAGCCACTGCCAGCCTGCCAACCCGTGGGCACCGTCCAACGTACCCAGGATCAAACCGGCCAGTGGCCCGCCGACCACGCCGCACAGGCAGATCGAGCTTTTGAAATAACCGTTCACCCGCGCCCGCCGTCCGGCCGGGTACCACTGGGTGAAGAAGTACAGCACGCCGGGCACAAAGCCGGCCTCCATCACCCCGATCAGAAAGCGCAGGGTGTAGAACCAGAACTCGCTCTGCACCAGCATCATGCAGGCCGAGGTGATGCCCCAGGTGATCATGATCCGCGCAATCCACACGCGCGCGCCGATCCTGTGCAGCAGCATGTTGCTGGGCACTTCGAACAGGAAATAGCCGACGAAAAACAGGCTGGCGCCCAAGCCGTAGACGGTGTCACTGAAGCCCAGGTCGCCCTGCATCTCCAGCTTGGCGAAGCTGATGTTGACGCGGTCCAGGTAGGCGAACAGGAAGCACAGAATGAACAGCGGCACGATGCGCCAGTTGACCTTGCGGTACAGCGCGTCTTCCGAAAGTTCGCCGGTGGCGGTGGTGCCCAGTGCAGCGGATTGCGTGGCCATTTCACACCTCTTTTATTGTTGTGGTGTTACCCGCGCGCCCCGTAGCCGCTGCCGCCAGGCTGCGCTGGCCCCCTGCCCCACTGGAGATCTTCAGGGTTCACACGGGCCAGCGCAGCCTGGCGGCAGCGGCTACGGGGCATGCATCAGAGCGCGGCGCGGCTTGGCTGGCCATCCACCAGGCGGGTAATGCCCAGCGGGTTGGCGTCGCGCAGCGCCTCAGGCAGCAACTCGTCCGGGTAGTTCTGGAAACACACCGGCCGCAGAAAGCGGTCGATGGCCAGGGTGCCCACCGAAGTGCCACGCGAATCCGACGTCGCCGGGTAAGGCCCGCCGTGCACCATGGCTTCGCAGACCTCGACGCCGGTGGGATAGCCATTGAGCAGAATCCGCCCCACCTTCTGCTCCAGCAGCGCGGTCAATTCGACGTGATGCCGCAAGTCCGCCGGCTCGCCGATCAACGTCGCGGTCAGCTGGCCATGAAGCGCCGCTACCGCTGCCTGCAGTTGGTACTGATCCTCGACTTCGACCACGATGGTCGTCGGCCCGAACACCTCTTCCTGCAACACCTCATCCCCGTTCAACAGCAGTTGCACATCCGCCTGGAACAGCTGCGGCTGCGCCTGTGCACCCTGCTGTGTGCTGCCGGCCAAATGACGAATGCCGGCATGCCCCTTCAGCCCCTCCAACCCCTTGGCATAACTGCGCAAGGTGCCGGCATTGAGCATGGTCTGCGCCGGTTGGGCGCCCAAGGCCGCCGCCAGTTGCTGGATGAACACGCTGAAACCGGGCGAACGCAAGCCAATCACCAACCCCGGATTGGTGCAGAACTGCCCGCAGCCCTGCACCACCGATGCAGTCAATTCACGGGCGATGGTTTCGCCACGCAATTCCAGCGCCTGGGGCAGCACGATCACCGGGTTGATGCTGGACATCTCGGCAAACACCGGAATCGGTTGCGCCCGCGCCGCCGCCATGTCGCATAGCGCCCGGCCGCCCTTGAGCGAGCCGGTAAAGCCCACGGCCTGGATGGCCGGGTGCTTGACCAGCGCCTCCCCTACCCCGGCGCCGTAGATCATGTTGAACACCCCGGCCGGCATCTCGGTGCGCTCGGCGGCGCGAATAATCGCGTCGGCCACGCGTTCGGCGGTGGCCATGTGGCCGCTGTGGGCCTTGAATACCACCGGGCAGCCAGCCGCCAGCGCGGCAGCCGTATCGCCGCCGGCGGTAGAGAACGCCAGCGGAAAGTTACTGGCGCCGAACACCGCCACCGGGCCGACGCCGATGCGGTACTGGCGCAAGTCGGGGCGCGGCAGCGGCGCACGATCAGGCAGCGCACGGTCGATGCGCGCGCCGTAGAAATCGCCCCGGCGCAGCACCTTGGCGAACAGACGCATCTGCCCGCTGGTGCGACCGCGCTCACCTTGGATACGGGCGGCGGGCAACGCGGTTTCCTGGGTCACCAGGGCAACGAAATCATCACCCAACGCATCCAGTTCATCAGCAATGGCATCAAGAAACTGCGCCCGGCGCTCGCTGCTCAAGCGTCGATAAGCAGGGTACGCCGCCTGGGCCGCCGTGGCCGCCGCGCTCACTTCCGCCTCGGTCGCCTGATGGAAATCGAACGGCAGTTCGGCGCCCGTGCTGGCGTCGACGCTCTTGACGATGACGGTGCCCTTGGCACTGCGCCGACCACCGATGTAGTTATGTCCACGAATCATGGGGCCTCCTCACAGTTTGCCGATGCTGCCGGGCGCAAACACCGCTTCAGCGCTGCCGACGTGATTGCTCAGCGGCGCGCCGAATTCATCCAGGCTGATCTCGAAACGGTCGCCCACCTGGGTGCTGATGCCATCGGCAAAAGACAAGGTGGCGGTGCCGAAGAAATGAATGTGCACATCACCCGGGCGCAGGAACTGCGCGTACTTGAAGTGGTGGTATTCCAGGTTTTCGAAGCTGTGGCACATGTTGGCTTCGCCGCTGAGAAATTCCTTCTCCCACAGCACCTCACCGTTGCGCCAGATACGGCTGGTGCCGGCCAGGTGCGCAGGCAGCTCACCTACCCGCAGTTCCGGCCCGTAGGAGCAATTGCGCAGTTTGGAATGGGCCAGGTACAGGTAGTTCTTGCGCTCCATCACATGGTCGGAGAACTCGTTGCCCAGGGCGAAACCCAGGCGATAGGGCTTGCCGTCGTGACCGATGACATACAGGCCGCCCAGCTCGGGCTCCTCACCGGCGTCTTCGGCAAACGGCGGCACCGGAAACTCGCCACCGGGCGCCACGACGATACCGCCGTCGCCCTTGTAGAACCATTCGGGCTGCACCCCGGCCTGGCCGGCTGCGGGCTTGCCGCCCTCCAGGCCCCACTTGAAGATTTTCATGCTGTCGGTGACGGCCGCTTCGTCGCCCACCTGCTGGTGCATCTTGTCGCGGGTGGCGGCGCTGCCCAGGTGGGTCAGGCCGGTGCCGGTGATCAGCATGTGCGCCGGGTCCGGGTGGTCCAGCGGCGGCAGGATGCGCGCCTCGCTCAGCAGTTGCTGGTAATCATGATGCTGCCCCAAGCCCAGGTCATCGACATGGCGGGCCAGGCCGATGCCCGCCTCGATGGCGGCCAGCGCCAGCTCGCGCACGCTGTGGGCGCCGCGCACTTCGTGCACGCGGTCGCTGTCCACCAGGCCGACACGGCGCTGGCCATCGTTCAACTTAAATTGCACTAGACGCATGGTGATGCTCCCTTGTGTATTCAGGTTCGCGCGCTGGGCTGCGCGCTGCGGGCACTGGCGGCGAACTGCTCGGCCGGCAGCGCATGGCGGCGCTCCAGCAGGCGATAGACCACGCCAGTCAAGACCAGGCCGAACAGCATCACGGCCGTGAGGAAATACAGGCCGCTGGCCAGGTTGCCGGTGTACTCCTTGAGCGCACCGATGACGAAGGGGCCGATGTAGCCGCCCAGGTTGCCCACCGAGTTGATCAGGGCGATCCCGGCCGCCGCACTGGCGCCAGCGAAGAAGCGGCCCGGCAGGGTCCAGAACACCGCCGTGCACGAGAATAGCGAGAACGCCACCAGGCTCAGCGCCGCCAGTTGCAGCACCGGCACCGTCAGCCAGGCGCTGAAGAACAGCCCGGCGGCGCCCAGCACGTAGAGCACGGCCAGGTGGCCATAGCGGTCATTGAAACGGTCGGAACTGCGCGGCACGATCAGCAGGCCGACGATGCCGAACACATAAGGCACCGACGACACGAAGCCGGTCACCAGGTCGCTGCCGCCGAACTGCTTGATCAACGTCGGCAGCCACAGGCCCAGGCCGTAAATGCTCAGGGTCACCGGCAGGTAGAACAGCGCCAGCAACAGCACGCGGAAATCCTTCAGCGCGTGCAGCGGGTTGCCATGGCGGGTCTGGCCGTAGGTGTCGAGGTCCTTTTTCAGCTCGCTGGTCAGCCAGCCCTTCTCTACCTCGGTCATCCATTTCACCTGCGCCGGGCCATCCGGCAGCCAGCGCAGCACCGGCCAGGTCAGCAGAATGGCCGGCGTGCCGATGGCGATGAACAGCCACTGCCAACCGTGCAGGCCCAACACCCCGTCCATGCCCAGCAGGCCGCCGGACACGGGGCCGGTGATCATCATGGCGATGGGTTGGGAGAGGATGAACAGGCCGAGGATCTTGCCGCGGTGGCGCACCGGGAACCACTGGGTGATGTAGTACAGCACGCCGGGGAAGAAGCCCGCCTCCGCCGCGCCCAGCAGAAAGCGCATCACGTAGAAGCTGTTGGGCCCCTGCACGAAGGCCATGCCGATGGTGATGGCGCCCCAGGTGATCATGATGCGCGCAAACCAGCGCCGCGCGCCGAAGCGGGTCAGCAGCAGGTTGCTGGGGATTTCCAGCAGGAAGTAGCCAATGAAAAACAGCCCGGCGCCCATGCCGTAGGCCGCATCGCCGATGCCCACGTCAGTGCCCATGTGCAGTTTGGCGAAGCCCACTGCAGAGCGGTCCACGTAAGCCACCAGGTACAGCAGGATCAGGAAGGGAATCAGCTTGAGGGTAATACGCCGGATCAGGCGCAGCTCTTCGCCCATGGCAACGGTCTCCAATTGTTCTTGTTATGGATGGGGATCGTGCAGGCGCTTTCAGCGGCCAGCCGTCCTCCGTTGCGAATGACTATATAGTATTACTATTTAACCGACAACGACTTCACAAGCCGGTTTTTTAGGCCTATTTTATCCAAAAGCGCCGCCATTAAGTCTTACAATAAGAGAAGCCCACATGTCTGATAAGAAACCTACCCTGCGTTCGGCCCAGTGGTTCGGCACCGCCGACAAGAACGGCTTCATGTACCGCAGCTGGATGAAGAACCAGGGCATCGCCGACCATCAGTTCCATGGCAAGCCGATTATCGGCATCTGCAACACCTGGTCCGAGCTGACCCCGTGCAACGCGCACTTCCGCACCATCGCCGAGCACGTCAAGCGTGGCGTGCTGGAGGCGGGCGGCTTCCCGGTGGAGTTCCCGGTGTTCTCCAACGGCGAGTCCAACCTGCGCCCCACCGCCATGCTCACCCGCAACCTGGCCAGCATGGACGTGGAAGAAGCCATCCGCGGCAACCCCATCGACGGCGTGGTGCTGCTGACCGGCTGTGACAAGACCACCCCCGCCCTGTTGATGGGCGCGGCCAGCTGCGACGTGCCGGCCATCGTCGTCACCGGCGGGCCGATGCTCAACGGCAAGCACAAGGGCCGCGACATCGGCGCCGGCACCATCGTCTGGCAGATGCACGAATCGCTGAAGGCCGGGCAGATCAGCCTGGATGAATTCCTTTCCGCCGAAGCCGGCATGTCGCGCTCGGCCGGTACCTGCAACACCATGGGCACGGCCTCGACCATGGCCTGCATGGCCGAAGCCCTGGGCACCTCGCTGCCGCACAACGCCGCCATCCCGGCGGTGGATTCGCGCCGCTATGTGCTGGCGCACATGTCGGGCATGCGCGCCGTGGAGATGGTCAAGGAAGACCTGCGCCTGTCGAAGATCCTCACCCGCGAAGCCTTCGAAAACGCCATCCGCGTCAACGCGGCCATCGGCGGCTCTACCAACGCGGTCATTCACCTGAAGGCCATCGCCGGCCGCATCGGCGTGGACCTGGAGCTGGACGACTGGACCCGCATCGGCCGCGGTACCCCTACCCTGGTCGACCTGCAGCCTTCGGGCCGCTTCCTGATGGAAGAGTTCTACTACGCCGGCGGCCTGCCCGCCGTGCTGCGTCGCCTGGGCGAAAACAACCTGATCCCCAACCCCGAGGCCCTGACCGTCAACGGCAAGAGCCTATGGGACAACGTGCGCAACTCGCCCATCTACGGCGACGACGAAGTGATCCGCGCCATCGACAACCCGCTGGTGGCCGACGGCGGCATCTGCGTGCTGCGCGGCAACCTGGCGCCATTGGGCGCGGTACTCAAGCCCTCGGCCGCAACGCCAGCACTGATGAAACACCGCGGCCGCGCCGTGGTGTTCGAGAACTTCGACCAATACAAGGCGCGCATCAACGACCCGGAACTGGACGTGGACGCCGACTCCATCCTGGTGATGAAAAACTGCGGCCCCAAGGGTTACCCGGGCATGGCCGAAGTCGGCAACATGGGCCTGCCGGCGAAATTGCTGGCCCAGGGCGTGACCGACATGGTGCGCATTTCCGACGCCCGCATGAGCGGCACCGCCTACGGCACCGTGGTGTTGCACGTGGCGCCCGAAGCGGCCGCGGGTGGCCCGTTGGCGGCGGTGAAGGAAGGTGACTACATCGAGCTGGACTGCAGCACCGGGCGCTTGCACCTGGACATCAGCGATGCGGAGTTGGCGGCGCGTTTGGCTGACTGGCAAGCGCCGGTGCACAACCTGCTGGCCGGTGGGTATCGGCAGCTGTATGTGGACCATGTGATGCAGGCAGACCAGGGCTGCGACTTCGACTTCCTGGTCGGCTGCCGCGGGGCGGAGGTGCCAAGGCACTCGCACTAAGCCCTTGTAGCCGCTGCCGCCAGGCTGCGCTGGCCCTTGTGCACACTGGAGATCTTCAGTGTGGTTGGGGGCCAGCGCAGCCTGGCGGCAGCGGCTACGGCCGATCTCGCACAATGCTATGATCGCCCTACCCATCGCTCAGGACCCACCCGCCCCCCATGGATTACCGCAAACCCTCCGACCGCAAGAGCATGCACGCGCGCATCGTCCAGGACATCGGCATGCAGATCGTTTCCGGGCGGCTGAAACCCGATGACAAGCTGCCTGCCGAGGCATTGTTGTGCGAGGAATATGCGGTCAGCCGGCCAGTGCTGCGTGAAGCCACACGGGTGCTGGTGGCCAAGGGGCTGGTGTACTCCAAGCCGCGGGTGGGTACCGTAGTGAAGGCCCGGCGCGAGTGGCATTTGCTTGACCCGGATGTGTTGCATTGGCTGATGCAGAGCAGCCCGCAGAACGAGTTCTTCGCGGTGCTGACCAGTGTGCGGGCGATCATCGAACCGGCGGCGGCGGCCCTCGCGGCGCAGCATGCGACACCGGAAGAGGTGGCCTCGATTGCCGAGGCTTACCAGCGCATGGAGGCGGCGCCGACGCCTGAGGCGTTGCTGCAGCCGGACCTGGATTTCCATAGCCGTATTGCCGAGGCTACCCACAATGATTTGCTGGCGCACTTATGCAACATGCTGGCATTGGCGTTGCGCGAGGCGTTGAAGCATTCCAACCAGCGGCCCAATCTGCATGAATTGGCGATGCCGCGGCACAAGGCGATTTTGACGGCCATCGAGAACCGCGATGCGCTGGCGGCGCGGCAGGCGACGTTGGTGCAGTTGGATGATGCGCGCAACGCGCTGGGGATGGTGTTGGGGTCGGAGTTGGCGTTGTAACTCGCCTTGGAGCCGCTATTGCCTTGAGAACGCGTCGTCTGCATCGCGACTAAAGTCGGCTCCTACGCCGACCGTGGTAGGAGCCGGCCTTGGCCGCGATGCAGGCGGCGCGGTGTATCAGGCACACCGCGTCGTGCTTTTCCCGAGCTTCGCCCGGTCCCACAGGGGAGGTCGGCGGGGGTTAGTGGGCGAACAACGAGCCGCCCTGCTTGCCGGCCATTTTCTCCGGTTTGATCAGGAACCGCGCCAGCGCCGGCAGCAGCCACAGCGCGCCGAACATGTTCCACAGCAGCATGAAGGTCAGCATCAGACCCATGTCGGCCTGGAACTTGATGGCCGAGAAGATCCAGGTGCACACACCAATCGCCAGGCACAGGCCGGTGAACAACACGGCCTTGCCAGTGGATTTCAGCGTCTGGTAATAGGCTTCCTGCACCGGCAGCCCCGCGCGCAGGAAGCTTTCCAGGCGGCTGTAGATGTAGATGCCGTAGTCCACGCCAATCCCCACCCCCAACGCCACCACCGGCAAGGTCGCCACCTTCACGCCAATGCCCATGAACGCCATCAGCGCGTTGCCCAGCACCGAGGTCAGCACCAGCGGCAGCACGATGCACAACGTTGCGGCGAATGAGCGGAAGGTGATCAAACACATCACCGCCACGCAGATGTACACCAGGATCAGGATGGTCAGTTCAGCCTGTTTGATCACCTCGTTGGTGGCCGCTTCGATACCGGCGTTACCGGCCGCCAGCTGGAACTGCAGGCCATCCTTGTCATGGGTGGCCGCAAACTGCTTGATCACCGTCACCGCCCGATCCAGCGTTTCCGCCTTGTGGTCGTTGAGGAACACCAGCACCGGCGCCAGCGAGCAGTTGCCGTTGAACAGGCCATCGGCCCGCGCCACCGAGCTGTTCAGCACTTCGGGGTTGCGCGACAGGCTTTCCCATTTCAGGTTGCCTTCGTTCATGCCCTTGATCACCTGCTTGCTGACGGTGACCAGCGAGATGGTCGACTGCACCCCGGCGGTGTTGTCCAACTGCCACATCAAATCGTCGATGGGCTGCATGGTTTCATAGCGCGAGCAGCCTTCGGCGGCCGTCTGCACCATCACCACCAGCACGTCTGAGCTGGTGGCGTAATGGTCGATGATGAACTGGTTGTCGCGGTTGTAACGCGAGTCGGGGCGTAGCTCCGGCGCGCCTTGGTCGAGGTCGCCGATCTTCAGGTTGTGGCCGTACCACAGGCCTCCGCCCAAGGCGATCAGCGCCAGTACCACCGACACGCGCGCCACCTTGGGGTTGGCAAAGTTCGACAGCGCGCGCCAGAACGGATGCTCGCGCACCGCGTCCTTCTTGCTGCGCTCGATGGCGCGTTTGCTGATGCCCACGTAGGAAATCGCGACCGGCAGCAGGATCAGGTTGGTGAAGACGATCACCGCCACGCCGATTGAGGCACCAATGGCCAGCTCGCGGATCACGCCGATGTCGATGATCAGCAGGGTAATGAAGCCCACCGCGTCGGCCAGAATCGCGATCATGCCCGGCAGGAACAGCTGGCGAAAGGTTCGCCGCGCCGCGGTCAGGGCATTGTCGGCATCACTGGACTGCAGGGCGATGCCGTTGATTTTCTGCACGCCGTGGGAGATGCCGATGGCGAAGATCAAAAACGGCACCAGCATCGAGTAGGGGTCCAGGCCGAAACCGAACGCATGCATCAGGCCCAACTGCCACACCACCGCCACCAGTGTGGTGCTGAGCACGGCAATGGTGCTACGGATGCAATTGGTGAAGAAATACAGCAGCACCAAGGTAATCACGAAGGCGATGCCGAAGAACATCACCACCATGATCAGCCCGTCGATCAGGTCGCCAACCTTCTTGGCGAAGCCGACGATGTGCACTTTGACGTTGGGGTTCTGGGCCTGGAACTTGTCGCGGATCTTTTCTTCCAGGCTGTGGGAAAACTGCTGATAGTCGAGCTTGAGCAGGCGGCCTTGGTCAGCCGGGTCAGGGTAGGATTCCAGCAACGGGATCTCGACGATGCTCGACTTGAAATCGTTGGCCACCAACCGGCCCACCTGGCCGGACTTGAGGATGTTGCTGCGCAAAAGCTCAAGGCTGTCAGCCGAGCCGTTGTAGCTCTGCGGGATCACCTCGCCGCCGGCAAAGCCCTCTTCGGTCACCTCGGTCCAGCGAACGCTGGGGCTCCACAGCGACTTCATGCCCGAGCGGTCGACACCGGGGATGTAGAAGGCCTCGTCGTTGATCTGCCGCAGGGTCTCCATGTAGTCCTTGTTGAAGATGTCGCCGTTCACCGCCTCCACCGAGATGCGCACGGTATTGCCCAGGTTGGCCAGGTCGTTGCGGTGTTCGATCATGCGCTCGATAAACGGATGCTTGAGCGGGATCATCTTTTCAAAGCTGGTGGACGGGCGGATCTGCGTGGCCTGCCAGAACAGAAACACGCTGACCAGCACGCAGAGGAAGATCACCGCGGGGCGGTTGTTGAAGATCAGGCGTTCGAGGAACGTGGCCTTGTCCTGATGGTGACTGCTCATGGAAATCGGCTCCCGGATGGTCATTGTTGGCCCACCTGCTGGCCGAGGTCGGCACCGGTGGCGGCGGTCATGCGCACGCCGCCTTGGCCGGCGATAATCAGGGTGCCGTTGGCACCGGCGGTCACGGCCGAGAGCGAGAGGCGATCGGGGCGGTTGAACAGGCTGAAGGTCTTGCCGTCGTCATTGCTGCGCAGCACGGTGCCGCTGTTGCCCACCAATACCAGGCTGCCGTCGTCCAGGCGGGTAGCGCCAGACAGGGCGAATTCCAGCGGGCCGCGTGGGCCTTGCAGCGGCACCTGGGCCCAGGTGTCGCCAAAGTCGGTGGAGCGGAACAGGTTGCCGCGCAGGCCGTAGATCAGCAGGGTTTGCGGCTCGCCCGTGGGCAGCAGGCCGAACAGCGAGCCCTCGTAGGGGCCCTGGATTTTCTCCCAGCTTTGGCCATCGTCGCGGGAGCGGAACAGGCTGCCCTGCTCGCCGACGATGAACAGGCCGGCATCCTTCACCGCCGCAATGGCGTTGAAGTGGAATTGCTCGGGGTTGTCGATGCGGTCGCTGACGTCCTTCCAGTGCTGGCCGCCGTCGGTGGTGGTGAGCAGTGCACCGTAGGCGCCCACGGCGAAGCCGGTGCTGGCGTCCTTGAACCACAGGTCCAGCAGTGGCGCCTGGCGCTTCAAGTCTTCGAACTGCTTGTTCCAGGTAGCGCCGGCATCGCTGCTGACCAGAATCTGCGCGTCGTGGCCGACGGCCCAGCCATGCTGCGCGTCGACAAAGAACACGGCGGTGAGCAACTGGCGGCTGGGTACCTTGGCCTGGGTCCAGCTTTTGCCATGGTCATCGGACAATAGAATGTGGCCGCGATCCCCGACTGCCACCAGCCGCGGGCCGGCAGCCACCACGTCCAGTATCAGGCCGCGTACCGCCTTGGCCGACTCGATGGACCATACCTGGGCATCGGGTACGGGGTCGGCAGCCCCGACAGGGCCCGACGTGCCAACCAGAGCAATGCCCAGCGCCAGTGACAGCGCCATCCAGGGGCGCGCTGCGCCCTTCCCTGCGGCGGGCTTCATGCCACGCCTGACCGGCTCGCTCATAGAGCACTCCCCTTATTGTTATTGGACCAGCCTGGATTGGGGCCTGGGGCGCTGTGGCTGCGTGAAACCTGCAGGCCAGAGCTCCCCGAAAGCTGCCCTATCCTAGCCAGCCTTGAATCGGACTGACAACGCGTGCGACGCGATCTTTGCCGCGCCAGCCTGGCCGCACCACGCCCCCTGAACCCTAGCAGAAGGCCGCGCACCTGCAGGCCAGAGCCCTGCGCGCCCCACCGCCAGGCCACGCGGGCCGCCGCCCGGTGGCAAGGCTGAATATGCGGCCATCATCCGCCGTTATCGGGTGCCCAGGCGGCGCAACGCCGCCGGGCCGAACTCCGAGGCCGACGGGATCGGCCGGCTGAAGTCCACGGTGCTGGCCTCTTCGCTGTCCAGGCCCTGGACGCTGTAGCGCCGCGCCTGCAGGTCGTGGAATACGTCCAGCGCCGACCAGGTGGTGGGCAGCTCGTAGAAGTTCTTCAGGTAGCCCATCGACACGCGCCACAGCTCGCCCCGGCCATCGTACTGGTCCACCACGGCGGCCTGCCAGCTGTCTTCGTCCAGGTACAGCCGACGCTTGGCGTACAGGTGCCGCTGGCCTTTCTTGAGGGTGCCCTCCACCACCCACACGCGATGCAGTTCATAGCGCAGCAGGTCCGGGTTGAGGTGGCCCGGCTTGAGCAGGTCGGCGTATTTCACCGAGGGCTGGCCCAGGCGGTAGTTGTTGTAGGGGATGTAGAGTTCCTGCTTGCCCACCAGTTGCCAGTCATAGCGGTCGGGCGAGCCGTTGAACAGGTCGGTGTCGTCGGCGGTGCGCAGGCCGTCGGCGGTGCCGATGGGGGTGTCGTAGGCCAGGGTGGGCGCACGCCGCACCCGCCGTTGGCCGGCGTTGTAGGCCCAGGCCTGGCGCGGTTCGCGCACCTGGTCCAGGGTTTCGTGCACCAGCACCACGCCACCGGCCAGGCGCGCCGGGCTGCGGATCTGGTTCATGTAGTAGAACAGGATGTTGTCGGCCGAGTCGGCGGCGGGTTGCGGATCGTAGAAGCGGAACAGGCCCTGCTGGCGCGAGACGATGGGCACGTAGCTGCCGTTGCGCTGCACCGCCACTTCGGCGGCGCGACGCTCTACGTAGATGCCCCGGTAACGGGCGATGTGGTTCCACAAGGCTTCGACACCACTGCTGGGGATAGGGAACGGAATGCCACCCTGGGCACCGCTGAAACCATTGCCATCGGGCGACAGCACGGCATTGGCGGCGTTGTGCCGGGTGTTGTCATACAGCCACTGGGGCGCCGCGCCGCTGCGCCGGGTGGTGTAGACCGGCATGCGGAAGCTTTCCGGGTACGCCTCGAACAGGGCCACCTGGCCGGGCGACAGGTGCTGGCGATAACGTGCAAGGTTGGCGGCGGTGATGGTGAACAGCGGCTTGTCGGCCGGGTACGGGTCGATGTGATGGTGGCCCGAACCTGCATAACCGGCAGGCGGTGTCAGCAGCCCGCCGGTCCAGGCCGGGATAGTGCCGGCGGCGTTGCCGGCCTGCTGGGCGCCCAGCGGCGTCAGGGTGGTGCCCAGTTGGGTGCCGCCGGCGGGGTCGGCGGCTTGCACCGGGGTCATGAACAGGGACAGCAGCACGAAGGCGCCAGACAGCTTCAGAGGATTGAGCATGCGTCTTCCTTAAAACGAGTATTTGACGTTGAAACCCAGGTTGTCGCGGTCGCGGGTGGCGTTGTTGCGGCCACCGCCATAGAACTCGGTGTATTGCAGTTCGCCGTCCAGGCGGTTCTGGTAGCTGGCCTTGAGGCCCACCGAGTACGCCTTGCGGCCCTCGATGAAGTTGCCGCTTTGGTGCGAGTTGCCCTTGAAGTCATCCTTGTAGGTGACGAATGGCGAGACGTTGACGCCGCCCACCAGGTTGTTCCAGGTGCCGATCAGCATCAGGGTGGCGCCGTAGGCGTCCGCGGTAATCTGGCTGTCGCGGCCAAAACCGTTGGCGTAACCGGCGTTGGCGCGGCTGGCGTAGTAGCGGCGGGTGCCATCGAAGGCGGTGTATTGCAGGCTGCTGCCACGCAGGTGCTCGGAGGCGACCTCGGCAATCGCATTCAGGCCGTCGAAGCCCAGGCGCGGGCCGAAGTTGTAGAGCGTGCCGAGCGATGCGTTGAACATGCGCACGCGTTCGCTGCTGCTGATCTCGTCACCACGACGCACCATTTGCCCGCCGATATTCACCATCTGCCCCGCCGCCAACTGCGGGGCCTGTGCAAGCAAGTCGCCCAGCAAATCACTGGGCGTGGCCATGCCGATGGGCATGTTGGGCCGGAAGGCCAGTTCGCCGAACAGTGCAGCTTCACCCAGCCGGGTGTTGAAGCTCATGCCGAACATGCGGACGTCTTCCGCGTACTCACGGCGGCCGCGCACTTGATTGGACACGTCCAGGGCCGCAACGCCGGCGACGGCCTGTTTCAGGGTCTGGTTGTAGGCTTGGGCGACCTGGCCGGTCGGGTCTGCTGCCAGGATCGCTTGCAGTTGCTCACGGCTGATCTGCATTTGCGCAGCCATCTGCTGCTGGATCGCTGGCGTCGCGCCTGCGGTGATCTGCGCGATATCCAGGCCCTTGTAAGCACCCAGGTCGGCATGAATGGTCGGCTCCTTGCTGTGGTAATTGACGAAGTAGAAACCGAACTCGGTATTGTTCAATTGCTCGGCGGTGTAGCGGAACGCCACGCCGAACTGGCCGTCATCACGGGCATTGATGTCGGGCCCGATCTTGGCCGCTTTGAGGTTGCCGAAGCGGTCGATGCTGCCGCCACCCTGCAGCCCCCCCACGCCCAGGGCGCTGAGCCCCTGGTACAGCGGGCTGACCGCCCTCAACGCCGGTACCGGCGCGTAGGCCGTGTGGCCGCCCTTGGCGAACAGGTCGGTGTCGGCGAAATAGGTGCCCACCGGGTCGATGGCGGTTTCCTTCCAGTTGAACTGGTAGAAGGTTTCCATCGACAGGTTGTCGCTGAGGCCGACACTGAAGTTGATGGCCTCGACCGGCATCAGCACTTCCTTGAGTTCGGCACCGGGCAGGCGGAACTTGGAGGCGTCCAGCGGGTTGGTGGCGTTCACACCGCCGCGGTAGAACACCCCCTCGCCCCAGTTGAACACCTGCCGGCCCAGGCGCCCGGCCACCGGCAGGCCGCCCACTTCCCAGTCACCACGCACATAGGCGTCGAGGATTTGCACGTCGCTACCGGCTGCGTCACGGGTAGCACGGCTGAAGCGGCCGTCGTTGGGAAAGTTCTGGCCCGGCTGGGAGGGGTGGTTATTGCGGTTGTAATCGGTATGCCCGTCCATGATGCGACTGTCATAGAAGCCCGACGCCCGCAGAAACAATCCGTAATTCTTATACGAGGCTTCCAGTTCGCTGGTGAACTTGTAGACCGACGAAACCAACCCCGTATCGAAGTTACGGTTGCCGTCGTTGGCGTTGATATCGTCGTTGTTTTTATCCCGGCCTTGTACCCGCCACAGTTGGCCATATGACAAGGTGGTATCAAATGAACCATTGAGTTCATCTTCCAGAAAGCTGAACTCAACCGCTTCGGCGGGCAAACAGGCCAGCATCGGCAGCAGGCCGGCCAAGGTATAGCCGGCACGGGCCGGCGCCAGGCACACGGGTGCCCTTGATGAAGTAGTACGCATATGAATGATCTCCCTGAAGTCTTATTGTTTTCCAGCGCCCAGCCGTAATCTGTAGGAAGTTTCCTAAGATTGAAAAAAGAAGGGGTTGGTAGTGACCGGCAGATGTAGGTCAGGGGTCAGAGTGCCAAGTCTGGCGGGAGAGAGAAAGGGAATATCGAGGCGGGGCGAATTTTCCGAAAAGCCCTACTTCGAGGGGTAACTTTTCTTACAAATTCTTGGTTTGATTGGCGATTAAACGAGCTGTAGCCGCTGCCGCCAGGCTGCGCTGGCCGGTGTGGGCCCTGGAGATGTTGAGCGAGGCAGAGGGCCAGCGCAGCCTGGCGGCAGCGGCTACGGGGTGTACGCCTTGGGGGGGATGGTGGCCGTGAGATCGAGCGCCGCCCGCGCGGCGCTTCCCGGGCAGAGCCCGGTCCCACATTTGTTGCAACGTACCATGGCCTGATGGATCGAGGTTTTAGCCTTGGAGGCTCGACGATGCATCGAGGGGTGGCTGAATTACTGCGCGTGCAACCGCCCCAACCCCGGCGGCACGCCGCCGGTGTCGGTCGACTGCCATGGGCCGTTGAGGCTGGTGGACCAGGTCCAGCTGCCGCCGTCCCAGCGGTAATAAGTGCGCTGGCGGTAGTAGGTGTTTGCCTGGCCGTCGAGCACGTACACGCCCAGTTTCGGCTCCCAATGGCTGGCACCGCCCGGTGGCGGCGCGAAGCTGGCCGAGGTGCGCGGTGCAGGCTTGGTCGAAGGCTTGCTCGGGGTCACCGGCAACGTGGTATTGGGCGAGCTCGGCGAGGTCTGCGGCAACGACGGAATGGTTGGCGCAGTGGTGCGAGGCTGCGGGTGCTGAACCGCGCAGGCACTCAGGCCCAGCGCCAGGGTTAACAAGGAAACACGAGCAATGGCGTGCATGATCAGAGATCCGGGCTGTCGATGGTCAGGTTTTGTGGCGCGGTGGTGTCGCTGGCCAGGGGCTGGCTGCGCCCTACCCATTCGCCCTTGGTCGGTTGGCCGGCACGGGAGATGCGCGCCACCAATTGGACCTCGGGAAAGTTCGACAGTTTCAGTTGCGGCATCATCGCGTCGTTGTCGCTGAGCTCGACACTGGCGGGCAGGTCCGCCACGGTCAGGCGCTTGACCGCCAACGGCATGGGCGGGCCGGACGAGGCGCGGGCGAAGATGAACACGCTGTCGCCGGGCTGCACCTTGGCCTTGAGCTCGGCGCCCAGGTCGACATGCACCTTGAGCAGCGCCGCGGCTTTCTCAGCCGGGGCCGCTGCCAACTGGCCGCCGCCGGAAGTCAGCTTGTCGGCAGCACGTTTGATGCCCCCCTCCAGCGCTGTGCGCGACGGATCACCGGCCGGCAACAGGGCCAGCAGGCGCTGCCAGTAGTCCACGGCTTCCTGATAGCGCTGGCCTTCAAAGGCAGCGATGCCGCGCAGGCCCAAGCTGGTGACTTCCTTGGGGTCGGCCTTCAAAGCTTCGTCGGTCAGCGCCTGGATCTCGGGCGACCACTGCTTGTTGCTGGCGAAGTATTGAGCCTGGGCCAATTGCCCCAGTACTTCAGGCTGGCGCCCGGCCACGGCCAGGGTCTGCTGGAACAACCGCGCGGCATCGGCCGGGCGGTTTTGCGACATGTACGTGCGCCCAAGGAAGAACAGGCCTTCGGCCGACTCCGGCTGGGCGGCGACGGCGCGTTCCAGGCGGTGGGTCATCTCTTCCATGGACTTGGGCGGCGTGGCGAATTCGCGGGTCAGTTCGACCTTGTCGCTGGCACCAAAATGCAAATACAGGCCCAAACCCAGCACCGGCACCAGCACGGCCGCCAACAACGGCAGCGGCCGGCCCAGGCGCGACACGCGGCCCTGATCGGCACCTTCGGTGTCGGCCAGCAATTCACGGGCGGCTTCGGCGCGGCCGGCCTCCAGTTGCTCGGCGCTGAGCACACCTTCGCGCTGTTGCGCTGCCAGTTCGGCGATGCGCTCCTGATACAGCGCCACGTTCAGGGCGGTACGGTCTTCTTCACGCTGCACGCGACGGCCGCGCACAACCGGGATCAGCAGAAAGCCCAGGGCAACCAGTAGCAGCAGCCCGGTGGCAAGCCAGAAATCAATCATGGGTGGTCTTTATCCAACAAGGTGGCGAGGCGCGCGCGCTCTTCGGGGGACAGCTGGGGCTCGGCGTCGGGGCCGCTGTGTTTACGGCGGCGCACGATCAGCAGGATCACGCCCACGCCCGCCACCAGCAACAGGCCCGGGCCGAACCACAGCAGCCAGGTGCGGGCGGTGAGTGCCGGCTTGTAGCGCACGAACTCACCGTAGCGGTCGACCATGAACTCGACAATCTGCTGGTTGTTCTTGCCCTCGCCCAGCATGCGGAAGATTTCCCGGCGCAGGTCGGCGGCAATCGGCGCGTTGGAGTCGGCGATGTCCTGGTTCTGGCATTTGGGGCAGCGCAGCTCTTGGGTCAGCTCGCGGTAGCGATCACGCTCGGCGTCATTGGCAAACTGGTAGGTGTCGATGGCCGCCTGGGCCACGCCACACAGGCCCAGCGCCAGGCCGGCGGCGGCAAGCCAACGCTTCATGGGCGGGCCTCGTCGACCAACGCCTGGTACTGGCTGGCCAGTTGCTCGCGCCACACGGTGTCGTCGATCACGCCCACGTGCTTGAAGCGGATCACGCCCTTGGCGTCGATCAGGAAGGTTTCCGGCGCGCCGTACACGCCCAGGTTCAGGCCCAGGCCGCCCTGCTCGTCGTTGATGTTGATCTGGTAGGGGTTGTGGAAATCCTGCAGCCACTTCAGCGCGGCGGCATTGTCGTCCTTGTAGTTGACGCCGTAGATCACCACGCCCTGCTGGGCCAGTTTGGTCAGCACCGGGTGCTCGACCCGACAGGAAATGCACCAGGTGCCCCAGACGTTGACCAGCGCCGGCTTGCCTTTGAGGTCAGCTTCGGTCAGCGGCTTGCCGTCCTGCACCGACGGCAGCGCGAACGCCGGGAACGGCTTGCCGATCATGGCCGACGGCAGCTCCGAGGGGTCCAGGTACAGGCCACGGTAGAGGAACACCGCCACCACCAAGAACAGTGCCAGCGGCACCAACAACATCCAGCGCTTCATGCCGCTGCTCCTTCCAGACCCAACACATCACGCACCTTGGCGCGTACTTTGACCCGATAACGACGGTCCATCGCCGCCAGCGCACCGCCCAGGGCGGTCAGCAGGCCGCCGAACCAGATCCAGCGCACGAACGGCTTGACGTGCACGCGCACCGCCCAGGCACCGTTCTGCAACGGCTCGCCGAGGGCCACGTACAAGTCGCGGGTGAAACCGCCATCAATACCGGCCTCGGTCATCATCGACTGCTGCACGGTGTACAGGCGCTTTTCCGGGTACAGCACGGTCACGTCCTTGCCATCCTTGCTGACGCGCAGGGTGCCGCGGTCCGCCGTGAAGTTAGGGCCGCGGTAGTGCTGGGCGCCGTCGAAAATGAAGTGGTAACCGGCCAGGTCCACGGCATCGCCCGGCGCCATGCGCAGGTCGCGCTGGGCGCTGTGGCTGCTCGACAGCACCACACCCAGGGCGCACACGGCCATGCCCAGGTGGGCCAGGTGCATGCCCCAGTAACTGCGGGTCAGGCCACGGGCGCCCTTGAGCAGGCCTTTGTGGCGAGTCTTGTCGAACAGGTCGCGCACGCCGGCCAGCAGCACCCAGGCCGCCAGGGCGAACACGGTGAGGATGGCCCAGTCGAAATTGTCCACCAGCAGGCCGCCGACCGGCGCCAGCACCGCGGCGCCGATCAGCACCGGGGTGAGCATGCCGCGCAGCCATTGCAGTGGGGTGTCTTTCCAGCGCACCAGCACGCCCACGGCCATCACCACCATGAGGATGCCCATCAGCGGCACGAACAGCGCGTTGAAATACGGCGGGCCCACCGACAGTTTGGCGCCGCTGATGGCGTCCAGCACCAGCGGGTACAGGGTGCCCAGCAGGATCATCGAGGCGGCCACCACCAGCACCAGGTTATTGCCCAGCAGCAGCGTTTCGCGCGACCACAGGCCAAAGCCCACGTGGCTCTTGACCACCGGGGCGCGCAGGGCGAACAGGGTCAGCGAGCCGCCGACCACGCACAGCAGGAAGATCAGGATGAATACGCCACGCGCCGGGTCCGAGGCGAACGCGTGCACCGACGTCAGCACGCCGGAACGGACCAGGAAGGTGCCCAGCAGGCTCAGCGAGAAGGCCGCGATGGCCAGCAGCACGGTCCAGCTTTTGAACACGCCACGCTTTTCCGTGACGGCCAGCGAGTGAATCAGCGCAGTACCCACCAGCCACGGCATGAACGAGGCGTTTTCCACCGGGTCCCAGAACCACCAGCCGCCCCAGCCCAATTCGTAGTAGGCCCACCAGGAGCCCAAGGTGATACCGAAGCCCAGGAAACTCCAGGCGACGATGGTCCACGGCCGCGACCAGCGCGCCCAGGCCGCATCCAGACGGCCGCCCAGCAAGGCGGCGATGGCGAAGGCGAAGGCCACCGAAAAACCCACGTAGCCCATGTACAACATCGGCGGGTGGATGATCAGGCCGGGGTCCTGCAGCAAGGGATTGAGGTCGGCGCCGTTCGACGGCACCTGGGGCAGGATGCGCGAGAACGGGTTGGAGGTCAGGATCAGGAACAGCAAAAAGCCGGTGCTGATCATGCCCATCACCGCCAGCACGCGGGCCAGCATCACTTGCGGCAGTTGCCGCGAGAACACCGACACGGCAAAGGTCCAGCCGCCCAGGATCAGCGCCCACAGCAGCAGCGAGCCTTCGTGGGCGCCCCACACGGCGCTGAACTTGTAGTACCAGGGCAAGGCGCTGTTGGAGTTGTTGGCCACGTAGCCGACCGAAAAGTCATCGGTCATGAAGCTGTAGGTCAGGCTGCCAAAGGCAAACACCAGGAAAAAGAACTGCCCCCAGGCCGCTGGCTGGGCCAGGGCCATCCATTGCCGGTCGCCGCGCCAGGCGCCGAACAGCGGGACGGTGGCCTGCACCAGGGCGAAGCACAGGGCCAGGATCATGGCCAGATGGCCGAGTTCGGGAATCATCGGTTCAACCTTCCTTGCCGGGCGCGGCAGCCGGGTTTGCGGCCGACTGGCCGCTGTCCTTGAGCGCCTTGGTGACTTCCGGCGGCATGTATTTCTCGTCGTGCTTGGCCAGGATCTGATCGGCCACTACCACGCCATTGGCGTCCAGCTTGCCCAGGGCAACGATGCCCTGCCCTTCGCGGAACAGGTCCGGGAGGATGCCGCGGTAGCTGATGGTGACGTTCTTGTTGAAGTCGGTGACCACGAAGCGCACGTCCAGCGAGTCGGCCGAACGCACCAGCGAGCCCTTCTCCACCATGCCGCCGGCACGGATGCGGGTGTCAACCGGCGCTTCGCCGTTGGCGATCTGGGTGGGGGTGTAGAACAGGTTGATGTTCTGTTGCAGCGCGCTCAGGGCCAGGCCCACGGCCACGCCCAGGCCCACCAGCAGGCCGACGATGATCAACAGACGTTTCTTGCGCAGCGGATTCACTTGCCTTTCTCCCGGCGCAGACGGCGCGCCTCTTCCTGCAAATAGCGTCGACGCGCCAGCACGGGCGCGGCGATGTTGTTCACCAGCACCACCAGGCAGATGCCGTAGGCCGACCAGACGTAGGCACCATGATGGCCCATGGCGAGAAAATCGCCGAATGAAGCGAAATTCATACTCGACCCTCCAGCGCCTGCGCCACTTCAGCCTTGGCCCAGCTGCTGCGGGCTTCGCGCTTGAGCACTTCCAGGCGCATGCGCATCAGCAGCACGGCGCCGAAGAAGCAATAGAATCCCAGCGCGGTAAACAGCAGCGGCAGCCACATTTCCGGCGGCATGTCCGGTTTTTTGGTCAGGCTGAAGGTGGCGCCCTGGTGCAGGGTGCTCCACCACTGCACCGAGTACTTGATGATCGGGATGTTCACCACGCCCACCAGCGCCAGCACCGCGCAGGCCTTGGCGGCGCTGTCGCGGTTGCTGATGGCATGGCCCAGGGCAATCAGGCCCACGTAGAGGAACAGCAGGATCAGCATTGAGGTCAGCCGCGCATCCCACACCCAGAACGTGCCCCAGGTGGGCTTGCCCCAGATGGAGCCGGTGAGCAGCGCCAGGGCGGTCATCCAGGCGCCGATGCGCGCCCCGCATTGCAAGGCGATGTCGGCGATTTTCATCTTCCACACCAGCCCCACCAGGCCGGCGATGGCGATCATCACGTAGCAGGACTGCGCCAGCATGGCGGCCGGCACGTGGATATAGATGATGCGGAAACTATTGCCCTGCTGGTAGTCCTGGGGCGCGAAGGCCAGGCCCCAGACCACGCCGATGGCCAACAGCACGGCGGCGGCCACGCTGAGCCAGGGCAGCAGGCGGCCGCTGATGCCGTAGAACCACTTCGGCGAGCCAAGTTTGTGAAACCATGTCCAACTGATCACGCTGCTATTCATCACGGTGCATCCTGAAACGTGCCGGCCCTCTTGGAGGCCGGCTTCATTATTCGCCGACGCTGATCTTCAGGCCAGCGGCTATCGCAAAGGGTGTCAAAGTAACCGCGAGTGCGGTCAGGCTACCCAGCCACAGCAGGTAACCGGCGCTCGGCATGCCTTGCAGCGCCGCTTGCAAAGCGCCGCTGCCAAGGATCAAGACCGGGATGTACAACGGCAGAATCACCAGCGCCAGCAGCAGCCCACCACGTTTGAGGCCCACCGTCAGCGCGGCGCCCACGGCGCCCAACAGGCTGAGCACGGGCGTGCCCAGCAATAAAGAGGCTAGCAGCACTGGCAGGCAGGCGACCGGCAAACCCAGCATCAACGCCAGCAGCGGCGACAGCAGCACCAGTGACAGCCCGGAAAACGCCCAGTGCGCCAATACTTTAGCCAGCACCAGCAGGGGCAGCGGATGGGGTGACAGTACCCATTGTTCGAGTGAGCCGTCCTCGAAATCGCTGCGAAACAGCCCATCCAGCGACAACAGCACCGACAACAGCGCCGCCACCCATACCAGCCCCGGCGACAGCGTGCGCAGCAACTGCGCTTCCGGGCCCACGGCCAGCGGGAACAGGGCGATGACGATGGCAAAGAATACCAGTGGGTTGATCAACTCCGCAGGACGACGCACCAGCAGGCGGGCCTCGCGCTTGAGCAGGGTGATGAATACGCCGCTCATGCTGCCCACCCTGCCAGATCGAGTTCGCGGTAGCCGGCCGGTTTTACCGTCAGCGTGTGGTGCGTGGTCAGCACCACCATGCCGCCCTGTTCGCAGTGGGCGGCCAGATGGGCCTCCAGCTGCGCAACGCCCTGCTTGTCGAGGGCAGTGAAGGGCTCGTCTAGCATCCACAGCGGCGGCGCGGGCAGGTAAAGCCGCGCCAGGGCCACGCGGCGCTGCTGGCCGGCGGACAGGGTGTGGCACGGCACATCCTCGAAACCGCGCAGGCCCACGGCCTCCAGCGCCCGCCAGATGGCATCGCGGTCGGCGTGGTGATGCAGGGCGCACAGCCAGGTCAGGTTCTCTTCGGCGGTGAGCACGTCCTTGATACCGGCGGCGTGGCCGATCCACAGCAGTTGTGCGCCCTGGCCTTGCAACGGCTTGCCGCCCAGCAGCACCTGACCGGCAGTGGGTTGCATCAAACCGGCAAGCAAGCGCAGCAGGCTGGTCTTGCCGCTGCCGTTGGGGCCGCTGATCTGCACCATGTCACCGGCCCCGACGGACAGTTCGAGGTGCTCGAACAGCATCCGCCAGTCGCGCTCGCACGCCAGTGCCTGGGCTTGGAGAGGAAGAGTCAATCGATGGCCTTATCAATCGGATGAAGGGTACAGCTGCGGTTCAAGTGCGCGCCGCCGTTGCCGTTAAACTGGCAACGGCGCATTTTTTGCAAAGCTGACACCTTCAGCAGCGCACACTGTATACAGACTTTGAAAAAGTTGGTGCCGCATTATACATATCGCCCCCTACTGCCATCATGGCAATTTCCACAGGCCAGGTTCCCATGACAAGTGACATCGCCGGTCTTTCCTCGCTGCTGTCCAGCCCCGGCGCCTTGCGCACTGCGGCCAGCAGTGGCGACGTACTGAAAGTGCTGACGCCGCTGACCAGCCTGCTGGATGTCGGTGACAGCGCCAGCGGCCAGGTGCTGTCGAGTAAAGGCGGTACTGGCCAGACTTTCCAGGTGGTGCTGTCGCTGATAACCAGCAGCGGCGAACAGGCCACCGTGCAGGCCACCAGCAAACAGCCGCTGACCCAGGGCACCCAGGTGACCGTGACGCAACTGGCCTCCGGCAACCTGGCCGTGACGGTGCAGCAGGCCAAGAGCAACAGCGTCGCCACCTTGACCCAACTCGATACCCAGCAACTGCCGGTGGGCACCCTGGTGCAGGGCAAGGTGATCAGCAGCCAGTTGCAGCCGCAGCTGGGCACTTACCGCTCGCTGGTCACCCTGATGAACACCGCCATGGCCGGCAGTACCCTGGAAATCGACAGCCCCGGGCCGCTGCGCCTGGGCAGTTTGCTCAGCGCCCAGGTGCAGGGCTCGCAAAGCCTGGCCTTCGTGCCTTTGAGCGGCCGCCTCGAACAACTGGCCGTAAACCAGCAATTACAGGCTCAACAAAGCCGTCAAGGTTCGCTGGAAGGCCTGTTGGCGACCCTGCAAAACCTGGGGGACAGCAGCGAGGTGGGTGACGACCTGCGCGCCAGCGCCAACCGCCTGCTGGCCAGCCTGCCGGACATCCGCCAGTTGACCGACGCCCGCGGCGTGGCCCAGGCGCTGAATGCCAGCGGCCTGTTCCTGGAGGCGCAACTGGCCACGCCCCAGGGGGGCGCGCTGCCGGACGATCTTAAAAGCAGCCTGCTGCGCCTGGTGGCGCAGATCTTGCCCAACCTGCCCGGCAACGCCCCGTTCAATCCGGCCGATGCCGCCAAGGCGCTGGCTAACGCGCTGCCCGGCTATGTGCGCAGTGCGCTCGGCACCTTGGGCCAGGTCGGCGAGAAGCCGGCCAACGGGTTTCCGCTGCCGGCGCGGCTGCTGGGCAGTTTCGATGGCGAGAATGATCTGGAGCACTTGCTGCGCCTGGCCTCCGCCGCCGTGTCGCGCCTGCAGAGCCACCAGTTGTCCAGCCTGGAACAGAGCGGCATGAGCGATGACGGCAAGATCCTGACCACCTGGCAGTTGGAAATCCCCATGCGCAATCAGCAGGACATCGTGCCCTTGCAAGTGCGCGTGCAGCGCGAGGACGAACCCAACGAACCGCGCCAGCAGGCCGAACAGCCGCCCGAACAGCGCGACCCGCTGTGGCGCGTGGAACTGGCTTTCGACCTTGACCCGCTGGGCCCATTGCAAATCCAGGCACAACTGCTGCGTGGCAGCCTCAGCGGCCAGCTGTGGGCGCAATGGCCGGCCACCGCGCAGCTGATCGACAGCCAACTGGGCAACCTGCGCGAACGCCTGCTGGCCCAGGGCCTGGCCGTCACCGAACTGCACTGCCACCAGGGCACCCCGCCCCAGGGGCCGCGCACGCAACTGGAACAACGCTGGGTGGACGAAACCGCATGAACCACACCCCTCCCCGCCAGGCCATCGCCCTGACCTACGACGGCCAACAGGCACCGACACTGACCGCCAAGGGTGATGACGAACTGGCCGAAGCCATTCTGGCCATAGCGCGGGAATATGAAGTGCCGATCTACGAGAACGCCGAGCTGGTGAAGCTGCTGGCGCGGTTGGAATTGGGCGACAGTATCCCCGAGGCGCTGTACCGCACCATTGCCGAGATCATTGCCTTTGCGTGGAATTTGAAGGGCAAGTACCCGCAGGGGTTTGATGCGGATCCCGAGCCGGTGGAGCGTGACATCACCCCGCGGGGTTGATGCACAGGCCTGTAGCCGCTGCCGAAGGCTGCGCGGGCCCGTGTGGACACCGGAGATTTCCAGCAGGGCTGAACCTGTGGGACCGGGCGTAGCTCGGGAACGGGCCAAACTGGATACCGCGTCGCCTGCTTCCCGAGCTTCGCCCGGTCCCACAGACAACGCAGCATGCGTAGCCGCTGCCGAAGGCTGCGCTGGGCCTTGTGGACACTGGAGATTTCCAGCGGGGCTGAACCTGTGGGACCGGGCGTAGCTCGGGAATGGGCCAACTTGGATACCGCGCCGCCTGCTTCCCGAGCTTCGCCCGGTCCCACAGACAACGCAGCATGCGTAGCCGCTGCCGAAGGCTGCGCTGGGCCTTGTGGACACTGGAGATTTCCAGCGGGGCTGAGGGCCAGCGCAGCCTGGCGGCAGCGGCTACAGAGCGGATCCTGCGGGACCTGGCGTAGCTCGGGAACGGGCCAACTTGGATACCGCGTCGTCCGCTTCCCGAGCTTCGCCCGGTCCCACAGACAACCGCAGTACGCGTAGCCGCTGCCGAAGGCTGCGCTGGCCCGTGTGGACACTGGAGATTTCCAGCGGGGCTGAACCTGTGGGACCGGGCGTAGCTCGGGAACGGGCCAAACTGGATACCGCGTCGCCTGCTTCCCGAGCTTCGCCCGGTCCCACAGACAACCGCAGCGGCTAAAGGGCTAGACGTTCAGCAAGCGCTCGCGCAGTTTGGCAATTTCGTCGCGCATCTGCGCCGCCGCTTCGAACTCCAGGTCGCGGGCCAGCTGGTACATTTTTTCTTCCAGCTGACGGATGCGCTTGGTGATCTCGCTCGGCGAGCGCAGTTCGTTTTCGTACTTGGCGTTTTCTTCCGCGGCCTTGGCCATGCCTTTGCGCTTCTTGCTGCGCGAACCGGGGACGGTGGCGCCTTCCATGATGTCGGCCACGTCCTTGACCACACCCTGGGGCGTGATGCCGTTGGCCTCGTTGAAGGCCACCTGCTTCTCGCGACGACGCTCGGTCTCACCAATCGCGCGCTCCATCGATCCGGTCATGCGGTCGGCGTACAGGATTGCCCGGCCATTGAGGTTACGTGCCGCCCGGCCAATCGTCTGAATCAACGAGCGGTCCGAACGCAGGAAGCCTTCCTTGTCAGCATCAAGGATCGCCACCAGCGACACCTCGGGCATGTCCAACCCCTCGCGCAGCAGGTTGATGCCCACCAATACATCAAAGGTACCCAACCGCAGGTCGCGGATAATTTCCACCCGCTCCACGGTATCAATATCCGAGTGCAGGTAGCGCACCTTCACATCATGGTCGGCCAAGTAATCGGTGAGGTCTTCGGCCATGCGCTTGGTCAGCACCGTGACCAGCACGCGCTCCTCGATGGCCACCTGCTTGCGGATCTCCGACAACAAGTCGTCCACCTGAGTCAGCGCCGGCCGCACCTCGACCAGCGGATCAACCAGGCCGGTGGGGCGCACAACCTGTTCGATCACACGGCCAGCATGCTCTTCTTCGTATTTGCCTGGCGTGGCCGAGACGAAGATGGTCTGCGGGCTCACCCCTTCCCACTCGTCAAAACGCATGGGTCGGTTGTCCAGCGCCGATGGCAGGCGGAAGCCGTACTCCACCAGGGTTTCCTTGCGCGAGCGGTCGCCCTTGTACATCGCCCCCACCTGGGGAACGCTGACGTGGGATTCGTCGATCACCAGCAGCGCATCCGGTGGCAGGTAGTCATACAAGGTGGGCGGCGGCGCACCCGCCGGGCGGCCCGACAGGTAGCGCGAGTAGTTTTCGATGCCGTTGCAGTAGCCCAGCTCCAGGATCATCTCCAGGTCAAAGCGGGTGCGCTGCTCCAGGCGCTGCGCCTCGACCAGCTTGTTGTTGTCGCGAAGGTAGTCCAGGCGCTCCTTCAACTCCTCCTTGATGCCCTCCATCGCGTCCAGCAGCGTTTCGCGCGGCGTCACGTAGTGGCTCTTGGGGTAGAAGGTGAAGCGCGGCAGCTTGCGGATCACCTCGCCGGTCAGCGGATCGAACGCCGATAGGCTCTCCACTTCGTCGTCGAACAGCTCGATACGGATGGCTTCCAGGTCCGATTCGGCCGGGTACACATCGATCACGTCGCCGCGCACACGGAAGGTGGCACGGGCAAAATCCATCTCGTTGCGCGTGTACTGCAGGTCAGCCAGGCGGCGCAGCAGCGCACGCTGGTCGAGTTTGTCGCCGCGGTCCACGTGCAGCACCATCTTCAAGTACGTCTCGGGGCTGCCCAGGCCGTAGATGCACGACACCGTGGTGACGATGATGGCGTCCTTGCGCTCCAGCAGCGCCTTGGTGGCCGACAGCCGCATCTGCTCGATGTGGTCGTTGATGGACGAGTCCTTCTCGATGAAGGTGTCCGAGGACGGCACGTAGGCTTCGGGTTGGTAGTAGTCGTAGTAGGAAACGAAATATTCCACGGCGTTATTGGGGAAAAACGCCTTGAATTCGCCGTACAACTGCGCCGCCAGGGTCTTGTTGGGCGCCAGCACCAGGGTTGGCCGCTGCACCTGGCTGATCACGTTGGCGATGCTGAAAGTCTTGCCCGAGCCCGTCACGCCGAGCAAGGTCTGGTGCGCAAGGCCCGCCTCGATACCTTCCACCATCAGGCGAATGGCCTCGGGCTGGTCGCCGGCGGGCTGGAAACGGGTGACGAGCTGGAACTCGGACATGACGAACCTCTTGGGTCACCGGTAGGAAAACGCCTACGGATGAAAACGACCACAGGGGCGAAAACGCGCCTGTATTTATAGACAGTACTTATACCCCAAGTGGCGTCTTTCGGCGCCGCTTTCAAGACATTGCCTACACGGAGTTTGGACCGCGCCGTGTTTGAAATGACTAACGGTGGTAAAAAAAAGCGCAAATAGGCGGCAAAAGGTGCTGCAACCTGTCGCAGGTGACAGCAAGGATCTTTATACTGACTCCCCGTTTGTGCACCGCTCTAGTGCATTTTTGGAGTGGTGTACCCCCCATTACCCTCCAATCAGAGCTACGGTAAAAATGAGCCTGTTTTCTGCTGTCGAATTGGCACCCCGCGATCCTATCCTGGGCCTGAACGAAGCGTTCAACGCCGACACCCGCACCGACAAGATCAACTTGGGCGTGGGCGTTTACAGTGACGAACAAGGGCGAATTCCCCTGTTGCGCGCCGTTGTCGAAGCCGAGACCGCACGCGTTGCCCAGCATGCTGCCCGCGGCTACCTGCCGATCGACGGCATCGCGGCCTACGACCAGGCCGTGCAGAAACTGCTGTTCGGCGCCCAGTCGCCCCTGCTGGCCGAAGGCCGCGTAGTGACCGTGCAGGCCGTTGGCGGCACCGGCGCACTGAAAATCGGTGCTGACTTCCTCAAGCAGCTCTCGCCCAACGCCGTGGTTGCCATCAGCGACCCAAGCTGGGAAAACCACCGCGCCCTGTTCGAAACCGCCGGCTTCCCGGTGCAGAACTACCGCTACTACGACGCGGCCACCAACGGCGTCAACCGTGCCGGCCTGTTCGAAGACCTGAACGCCCTGCCCAACGGTTCGATCGTTGTGCTGCACGCCTGCTGCCACAACCCGACCGGCGTCGACCTGACCCCGGAAGACTGGAAAAAAGTGCTGGAAACCGTCAAGGCCAAGGGCCACGTACCGTTCCTGGACATGGCCTACCAGGGCTTCGGTGACGGCATCGACGAAGATGCCGCCGCCGTGCGCCTGTTCGCCGAGTCGGGCCTGACCTTCTTCGTTTCCAGCTCGTTCTCCAAGTCGTTCTCGCTGTACGGCGAGCGTGTGGGCGCCCTGTCGATCGTCACCGAGTCCAAGGAAGAAAGCACCCGCGTGCTGTCCCAGGTCAAGCGTGTGATCCGCACCAACTACTCCAACCCGCCTACCCACGGCGCCATGATCGTCGCCACCGTGCTCAACAGCCCTGAGCTGCGCGCCCAGTGGGAAGCCGAACTGGCCGAAATGCGCCTGCGCATCCGCGGCATGCGCAACCAGATGGTCGAAGGCCTGGCCGCTGCCGGTGCCAACCGCGACTTCGGTTTCGTCGGCCAGCAGCGCGGCATGTTCTCCTACTCGGGCCTAACCGCTGCCCAGGCCCAGCGCCTGCGCAGCGACTTCGGCATCTACGCACTGGACACCGGCCGCATCTGCGTGGCCGCGCTGAACCAAAGCAACATTGATCGTGTGATCAAGGCGATCGTTGCGGTGCTGTGATGCCATTCAGCGGGAGAAGTTAACGAAAGGGTTGACTTCTCCTTTTGAATCAGTAACATAGGCACCAGATTCCGCGATAGCTCAGTTGGTAGAGCAAATGACTGTTAATCATTGGGTCCCTGGTTCGAGTCCAGGTCGTGGAGCCAAAATTTAGCAAAACCCCTCTTCTAGAGGGGTTTTGTCGTTTCTGGGGCAGTGAAAAATCGCGATCACCGACCCTGCTTCAGGCCCCCTCCTCGCGAGGCAACGCCCCCGATATATCCCGCCGGCAATACAACGGACCAACCTACGGCAACGGCTACAGTTCGCGCATACACTTTCAAATCTTCGCTCATGTCGACGGCAAATCGCTGACCATCGATGAAAGTGACCTCAAGGAGGAAGTTTGGGCAGCCCGAACGGCCCTTAGACGGGGGCGTATCATCAATACCGCACCTTCATCGCGCTAGCGTTGTGCAACATTTTCAGCCACCCCATCAACAAAGCCAAGGTTGCGCTGAGCACGACTGTCGAAGTACATTATCTAAAATTTTAGATAACTCTGGTGCCGCGCCATGACGCTCAAATACTACGACAGCCCTTTCCACGTCACCCACGACGAAGAAACTGCCAGTAAAATGGCCTTGAAGATGGACCTGTCCATCTTCATCACCGACTGCCTCAAGAAAATGAAACTCAACCAAACCGAGGCCGCGACCCGCCTCGACGTCACGCAATCGCGCATTTCGGAGCTGGCCAACGGCAAAATCGAAAAATTCACCGTCGATTCGATGATGGACATGCTCGACAAGCTGGGTTTTCGGACTCACTTTACGATGGCAGCAGACGGCAACCAGACTCAGCCACAGATAGTTATTTCACAGGTCACTGGGAACTGACGCGGCTCTCACGCAACAAGCACATCAGCTCCTTCAAGCGCGATTGCGCCACAGCCATGGCACGGCGGTCCGTCCGATTCGTGGTTTTGATGAAGGAATGCAGCACGAATAGCGTGTCGGCAAACTTTACGATGTAGACGCATCGGTAGGCCGGACTGCCGTTGAGCACCAATTCCAGCGCCCCGGGACCCACAGTGCCCGCCAACGGCTTGCTGACCAGCGCTGACTGATCGCCGTACTGGATTCGACGGAGATCCTTGCCAAATTCATCCTGAACATGTTCAGGCAGGGCCTTGTACTCGCGGGCCGCCGCCTCACTGACAAACGCGAATTTCCTCATGAAAGTCTCCCCCCGAAATGGCGCCAATATTCGGGGGGAAGCGCAGCCTTCGTCAGTCAAATTCCATTACTGGTTGTAAGGCTCCAACACCTGCTGCGACTCGCCTTTCAACACCCACACCAGCAGCTTCGCCGGCTTGGTCTTGCTGGCGTTGCGCGACACCAGGTGCACCGTGCCCGCTGGCTCATACCAATACTGCCCTTGCTTGTAGGTCACAGGCGCCTCGCCCTTCAACTGCGATACCACGCTGCCTTCCAGCACATAAGCCATCACCGAACCAGGGTGACTATGGGCGTCGGAGGCTTGGCCGGGGGCGTAGTCGACGGTGAGCATGATCGCTTGCTGGCCGGGGGCGTTGGGTGGGGTTTGTTGTTGCAGGATATGCACGTTGTCGTGGGCGAAGGCGCTGGTGGACAGCAGGGCGGTGGCTAGCAGGATGCGGATGTTCATCTTCGTGGCCTCTTGGGGGATGAGGTGAAGATAGGCGCGTTTGCGGGGCGGCTACAGTGCCAATGGACGGGAAGATGGGGTGGCCAATGGTGTAGCCGCTGCCGCCAGGCTGCGCTGGCCGGCGCCAACCCTGAAGGTCTGCAGTGAGGCACAGGGCCCGCGCAGCCTGGCGGCAGCGGCTACGACGGCGATGCGCTAGGGCTCCAGGCCGATTGGGAAGAACTGGCCGCTGCTCCACACACCCAGCCAGCGCTGGCCGTCGACTTCGCACACGGTAGCCAGTTCAACCAGCTGGTAGAACACATTGCGATGGACCAGCGCTTCGAGGTTGCTGCGCACCAACACGTAAGGCGATGGCTCCTGGGTAACAGGATCGATCTCGACGCGCAGCGGATGCTCGGCATCCGCCACGACACTGTCCTCGACGTTGGTGACGAAGCGCAGCACCTGGTCCTCGCCCTGCCCTTCAACCTCCAGGGTCACCGCGACAAAGGGCGCGTCATCAACGGTGATCCCGACCATTTCCACCGGCGTGACCAGCACATAGTCATCGCCATCACGACGCAGGATAGTGGAGAACAACCGCACCATCGGCTTGCGCCCGATCGGCGTGCCCAGGTAGTACCAGGTGCCGTCCCGGGCGATGCGCATGTCGATGTGGCCGCAAAAGTCGGGGTTCCACAGGTGCACGGGCGGCAGGCCCTTGCCGCTGCTGGGGATCTGCGCCAGCAGATCATTGGCCTTGCCTGCACCGCTCATGCCTTGCTCCTGTATACCGTTACGGGCGACTCATGCCCAACAGCATACGAGCGTAATCCTCCAGCGGCGGCTCTAGCAAATCTTCCGGCTTCTGGTTGTGGATACTCAGCAGGCCGCCACGCATGCGGATGGTGGCGCTGTCGATCAGGTAGCGGGTGTTGGTTTCGATCAGCATCACCTGGATGGTGCCGTTGTCCACGCCCAGGCGGTCGACGGCTTCCTGGTCGGCCCACTCATCGGAGTTGCCGATGCGGTCGTCAGCGTTGGCAAAACGGGTGTATAGCAGGTAGCTGGCACCTGCGCTGCGCGCCTCGCCCAGGGCCTGCTCAAGACCCAGCGGCGTGCGGGCACGGCGCACCATGGGGAAGTAGTCGATAAAGCCGTTGAAGGCCGCCTCGGCCACTACGTTAGGCTTGGGGTAGGCGCTGCCCGGTGGGGCAAAGGCACCTTGGCCGATGTAGATGAACGAGTCAGGCTGCAGGCGAAAATTATTCAGGCGACGGGTATTGCTGTGGTTCAGCACACCGGCATCGCTCAATTGATCGTGGGTGACTTGCCCCATGTCACTGACACTCATGCAGCCGCTCAGCGCCAACAGCGCGAGCGACAAGATCAGGCTACGCATCTTTCCTCCAGAGGCCGGTGACGGAAAACCGGCGAATAGCCGCGTGATGCAGCTTTTGCGCCAGTCTGACCCCTTCAGCCGCCGATGATCTTCATCACCGTGGCGCCGCCGGAAAAAGCCACGGCCTGCTTGTCGCCCAAGGCCTTGACCAGCAAGCCCTGCAGGGCCGGCAAGGCCTGGTGGCGGGGCTTGTCCAGCAGGTCACCGACGTAGTGACGGTTGCTGGATGACAGGCAACCATGCAGCCAGCCGGTGGACGACAGGCGCAGGCGTGAACAGGTGCGGCAGAACGGTACGCTCTCGTTGGCGATCACGCCAAAATAACCACGCCCCGGTACTTGGTAGCGGATGGCCGTGGCGTCTACCGGCGCACTGGCCTGCTGGTATTCATGGTGCTCACCGATCAGCGCAAGCAATTGTGCCAGGCTGATGAACTGGGCGTGAAAGGCATTGGCATCGCTGGCCAGGTGACCCATGCGCATCAATTCAATGAAACGCAGCTCGAAGCCGCGGTCCAGGCAGTAGCCGAGCAACGGCACCACCTGATCAATGTTGCGCCCGCGCAGCGGCACCATGTTGATCTTGACCTTCAACCCCGCCGCCCTCGCCCGCTCAAGGCCATCGAGCACGGTGCGCAGGTCGCCGCCACGAGCGATGCTGCGGAAGGCGTCCGGGTCCAGGGTATCGAGGGAGACGTTGATGCGACAGATGCCGGTTTCCAGTAGCAGCGGCAGTTTTCGCGAGAGCAGTTGGCCGTTGGTGGTCAGGCTGATGTCGCTCAGCCCCAGACCGGCTACGCCACGCAGGAAATCGTCGAGTTTGGGACTGACCAGGGGCTCGCCACCGGTAACGCGCAAGCGCTCGATACCGGCGGCTTCCATCAGATAAGCCACGCCTCGCACCAGGGTTGCCGCCGACAGTTCATCCTGGGCGGCGACGAGGCGCTTGCCGTCCGGTACGCAGTAGGTGCAGGCGTAGTTGCAGGCGGCCGTCAGGCTGACGCGCAGATTGCGAAAACGCCTGCCTTGACGATCGACGATCATGATGACTCCGGCATGGGGAAGCGGACTGCGAAAATCTGACCGAAAAGTCAGGATTTGGCAAGCCCCCATCGGAATAAGTATACGCGCCCCCCGTGGGAGCGGGCTCTGCCCGCGAAAAGGATGGCGCAGTACATCTGGAAGTTCGCCGTATTCTTTTCGCGGGCAGAGCCCGCTCCCACAGAAGTGAACCCAACCAAAGCAAGGCAGGTCAGGCGGAGGGTTCGCTGTCGCGCTTGCGCTTGTTGCCCATGCGCACGCCGATGTCCATCAGGAACTGGAAGAAGCCTTCCTGATCTTCCAGCACGTTGCTCCAGAACGGCGAGTGGTACAGCGCCACGGCGCCGTGTACCAGGGCCCAGGAGGCGCAGTAGTGGAAGTACGGTGGCACGTCTTCGAGCTTGCCTTCGCTGATGCGACCCTTGATCAGCAGGGTCAGGCGGTCGAAGTTGGAGGCGCGGATCTTGTGCAACTCCTCGACCATCTCCGGCACCTGGTTGCCCTTGACCACCTTCTCTTCCAGGCGGTCGAACAGGCGATAGCGCTGGGGGTCGCGCATGCGGAATTCGAAGTAGGCGCGCGACAGGGCTTCCTTGTCGCGATCGACATCGGCCGAATGCAGCAGTTCGTTCAAATCGCGCTCGTAGTCGAGCATCAGGCGCAGGTAGATCTCCGCCTTGGACTTGAAGTGCTTGTAGATCGTGCCTTTGCCGATGCCTACGGCATCCGCGATCATCTCGACGGTGACGCTGTCTTCACCTTGTTCGAGAAACAGCTTGAGCGCGGTATCGAGGATCTCTTGCTCGCGGCGACGAAATTCACGGACCTTACGAGGTTCTTTCTGCATAAGATGAACTGGATCAAAATCGAAGCCCGGTATTATGCCTAACTTGCAGCAAATTGCACGGAAGTTCCAACGATAAGCCTGTTTGTGGACACGTGCCGGTACAAATCCCCATCAAGTTTTTGACGCTTTGCCGTTCGACCTTGCCAAGAGCACTCAATGGACGCGGGCGTATTCCAAATCTGTTTAAAAAATGCTCAATCGACAGTGGCGTTGTACAAAAGGTAGCCAATACTTCAAGTGTCGGCGCGCTCATACCCCCCAAGTGACACGCCGATAAAGGTGGCCAGGGACCGTTCGCCTTTGTATTACTCCTAATGGTCTTAACCCGGATTCACCCCCCAGAACCCGGGTTTTTTTTGCCCGGCGTTCCTGTAGCCGCTGCCGTCAGGCTGCGCTGGCCCTAGGGTCCACCGCAGATTCTCGGCGAGGCACTGGGCCAGCGCGGCCTATCGGCAGCGGCTACGGTGTATGGCAGGGCGTCAGGGTTGGACGTGCGCCAGCGGAAACAACCGCTTGAAGTTGGCGGTGGTCTGCTCGGCCAACTGCTCGTAGGACTCGCCACGCACCAGCGCCAGAAACTCGGCGACTTCGCGCACGTACTGCGGCAGGTTGGGCTTGCCACGATGCGGGATTGGCGCCAAGTACGGCGAATCGGTTTCCACCAGCAGGCGATCGGCCGGCACCTGGCGCGCCACGTCGCGCAGGGCGTCGGCGTTGCGGAAGGTGACGATGCCCGACAGGGAAATGTAATAACCCATGTCCAGGGCAGCCTTGGCCATGTCCCAGTCTTCGGTGAAGCAGTGCAGCACGCCAGCCTGGGGCAGTTGCGCATCGCGCAGCAGGTCGAGGGTATCGGCACGGGCACCACGGGTGTGGATGATCACCGGCTTGCCAGTGACCTTCGCCGCTTCCAGGTGCAGGCGGAACGAGGCCTGCTGCAACTCGGCCGCTTCGGGCTCGTAGTGGTAGTCCAGGCCGGTCTCGCCGATGGCCACCACGCGCGGGTGATCCAGCTCGTCCAGCAGCCACTGCAAGGCGGGCGCCTCGCCAGGTTTGAGGTCCAGCGGGTGAATACCGACCGAGCAGTCGACGTCGGCGTAGCGTTCGGCCACCGCCTTGACGGCACCGGCGTTGTCGGCGCTGACGCCGATGCACAGGAAGTGCCCCACCCCGCGGTCACGGGCTGCCTGCAGGGCGGCATCGAGGGAACCGTCGTGCTGGGCCAGGTCCAGACGATCGAGGTGGCAGTGGGAATCGACAAGCATGGGCATGAGCAGACTTACATCGTGTGAGTGGGGCGGTCGGACTTGATGGCGCCGGCCAGGTAGGTTTCGATCTTGTTGCGGGCGGTGTTGTCACCGTCGTTGAATTGCACGCCGACACCGGCGGCACGGTTGCCCTGGGCGCCCTTGGGGGTGATCCAGGCCACACGGCCGGCCACCGGGATCTTTTCCGGCTCGTCCATCAGGTTGAGCAGCATGAACAGTTCATCGCCCAGCTTGTAGCTCTTGGTGGTGGGGATGAACAGCCCGCCGTTCTTGATAAATGGCATGTAGGCGGCGTACAGCACCGATTTGTCCTTGATGGTCAGGGACAGGATGCCGTTGCGCGGGCCGGGACTGACTGGCTGATTCATTGGTATTCCTCGATTGCGCCTACTTCCGAAGGCCCGCCGCTGCGGGCCCCACTACGCTCTTCATGCCTGGCCGGGCAAACCTGCCCACGACACCAGCAAGGCTTCGAGCAACAACACCCGGTTGAGGTTGGCCTTGGACAGCACCTTCTGGCGCTGGGCCAGAATCCAGTCCTGAACGGTGAGGACCTTGCCCTGCCCGCTCTTCTGCGCCAGGTACTGAACCACCTTGCGCATATCCCCCAAGCCTAACCCCTCCTCGTCCTGCGTCAACTGATAGCGCAGGATCAGGTTGGACCAGTCGCAGAACCAGTCGAACAGCAGCAACAGCGGAATGGCGTTCCAGCCCTCGGCCAGTTGCGTGGGCGAGGCCTGTTGCTTGAGCAGCTTCTTGACGCCATCGACCACCAGCGCGCGCTGTTCGGTCACGCCCTGGGCTTGCAGCCTGACGGCGACCAGCGGCGAGCCGGCGGCCAGGGTCAGCAGTTCTTCGCGCTGCTCAGGCGTGCAATCGGGCAAGGCACCGGCCAGCCACTCCAGGCTCATGGCCCGGCTGGGCAGCGGGCAGGCCTGCTGCACGCAACGGCTCTTGATGGTGGGCAGCAAGCGGCTGGGCTGGTGGCTGACCAGCAGCAACACGGTGTTGCCCGACGGCTCTTCAAGGCTTTTGAGCAAGGCGTTGGCGGCGTTGATGTTCATCGACTCCACCGGCTCGATCAGGATCACCTTGCGCCCGCCCAGCTGCGCGGTCTGCACCACGAAACTGACCAGGTCGCGCACCTGGTCGACCTTGATCGCCTTGTCGGCCTCTTCAGGTTCCAGGATGTAATTGTCAGGGTGGCTGCCCGCGGCCAGCAGGTGGCAGGACTTGCACTGCCCACACGCGGCCAGGCCCGCGGGCTGCTGACACAGCAGCAGCGCCATCAGGCGCTCGGCCAGGGCGCGCTTGCCGATGCCCTGGGGGCCATGCAGCAGGTAGGCGTGAGCGTGCTGGTTACGGCCGGCCAGGTGCTGCCAGAGGCTGTCCTGCCACGGGTAGGCCTCAGCCACGGGCGCGCGCCTCAATGCCGGGCAGCAGGCTGTCCAGTTGCTGCTGGACTTGGGCCAGGGTCAGCGCGGCGTTGACCAGGGTGTAGCGCTCAGGCGCGGCGGCGGCGCGCTCAAGGTAGGTGTTGCGCACGGCCTCGAAGAAGGCACGGCCTTCCTGCTCGAAACGGTCCAGGCGGCCACGGGCGGTGGCGCGGGCCAGGCCCACTTCCACCGGCAGGTCGAACACCAGCGTCAGGTCGGGGCGCAGGTCGCCCTGCACGAAGCTTTCCAGGCTGGCGATACGCGCCCGGCTCAGGCCGCGGCCGCCGCCTTGATAGGCGTACGTTGCGTCAGTGAACCGGTCACACAGGACCACGGCGCCACGCGCCAACGCCGGGCGAATCACTTCGCTCAGGTGCTGGGCACGGGCGGCGAACACCAGCAACAGCTCGGTGTCGGCGTGCATGGCTTCGTCGCTGGGGGCCAGCAGCAGTTCGCGGATGCGCTCGGCCAGCGGCGTGCCGCCAGGCTCGCGGGTCAGCACCACATCCAGCCCGGCCGCACGCAGGTGCTGGGCCAGGTATTCGCGGTTGGTGCTCTTGCCCGCGCCTTCGGGCCCTTCAAGGGTGATGAATAAACCGGTCACTGGCTGTCCTTTTTCGAATCTTGGGGGGCGTCGCCGCTGGGGTCCGTCGCTGTGTCAGGGCTGGCCGGTGGCACGGCGGCAGGCTCGGCGCCAGGCTCCTGGGCCGGCGCAGGGATGGGCGCGGGACTGGAGCGGTAGTCGGCACGACGCTTGAGCTGGAACTCGCGCACGGCATTGTTGTGCTCTTCCAGGTCATCGGAGAACACATGGCTGCCGTCGCCGCGGGCAACGAAATACAGGCTGCTGCCGCTGGCCGGGTTCAGCGCGGCATGGATGGCCTCACGGCCCACCATGGCGATCGGCGTGGGCGGCAGGCCGGCATTGGTGTAGGTGTTGTAGGGCGTGGCTTCGTGCAGGTCGGCGCGAGTCAGCTTGCCGGTGTAGCGCTCGCCCATACCGTAGATCACCGTGGGGTCGGTCTGCAGCAGCATGCCGGTAGCCAGGCGACGCACGAACACGCCGGCGATTTCGGCACGCTCCTGGGGCACGCCGGTTTCCTTCTCTACCAGCGAGGCCATGATCAGTGCCTGGTAAGGCTGGTCATAGGGCGCGTCCGGGGCACGGTCGGTCCACTCCTTGGCCAGCACTTCGTCCAGGCGGCTATAGGCCTGGCCCAGCAGGTCGGCGTCGCTCATGCCACGCACGTACTTGTAGGTATCGGGGAAGAACCGACCTTCGGGGAACACGCCATCGTGACCCAGGCGGGCCATGACCTCGGCGTCGCTCAGGCCGGCCAGGGTGTGCTTGAGCTTTTCCTGCTTGTCGAGGGCCGCACGCACCTGGCGGAAGTTCCAGCCCTCGACCAGGGTCAGGCTGTATTGCACCACTTCACCGCGCTGCCACACGCCCAGCAAGTCCTTGAGGGTCATGCCTGGTGTGAGGCGGTATTCACCGCTGTGCAGCGGTTGACCGGCCAGGTTGAAGCGCCAGTGGACCCGCAGCCAGAATGCATCGCGCAGCGTGCCTTTGGCCTGCATGCGGTTGAAGGTGCCGGTGGGGGTGGAACCGGACGGTACGTCCAGGAGTTCCTCCTGGGCGACATTAAGGGTTTGGTCCAGTGCGCTATGCACTTTCCAGGCGGCATAGCCCAGGGTCAGGCCTGCCAGAATTACCAGCGTTTCCAGCAGCACCAAGAATTTACGTCTCACGAATCACACATCCAGTAGTGCGCGGGCAAGGCTCTGCAGTTTACGGGTGAGAGGGCCCGGCGGCCAGTTCAGTGACGCAAAAGCGCGCACCGGCCAGATTCCATAAACACTATTGCAGATGAAAACTTCGTCGGCTTGCTGCAGATCGTCCAGCCACAGGTCGCGTATCTGCACGGCCATGCCCAGCGCGGCCGCCTGTGCCAGCAGCTCGGCACGCATCACCCCGGCCACGCCACAGCGGCTGAGGTCAGGGGTCAGCAGTTGACCTTCACGCACCAAAAACAGGTTGCTGAACACGCCTTCGATCAGCCGCCCTGAAACATCGCGCATCAATCCTTCGGCGAACTCCGGGCTGTTCCACTCCGCACGGGCCAGCACCTGCTCCAGGCGGTTGAGGTGCTTGAGACCGGCCAGCAGCGGTTGCTCGGCCAGGCGCGTGGTGCATTCGAACAGGCGCACACCCTGCTCGCCATGGGCGGCAGGGTAAGCAGCAGGCGGGTTGCCCTGGATCAGGCGGCGCGCAGGCGCCAGCGGGTCGGCGGCATAGCCACGCTGGCTGTCGCCACGGGTAACGATGAGCTTGAGCACACCGTCGCCCAGCTGGCGCGCGCAGGCCTGCAGCTCAGCCTCGACCAGTACCGCGTCGAGGTTGATGGCCAGGCGCTTGCAGCCTTCCTGCAGACGTTGCAGGTGCCGGGCCGCCAGTGACAACTGGCCAGCCTTGACGGCGATGGTCTCGAACACCCCATCGCCGTAGGCCAGGCCACGGCTCTTCACGCCCAACGTATCCGCCGCGACGCCGTCGACCCAGCTGAGCATCAACCGTGGAACCGACGGAACACCAGCGAGCCGTTGGTGCCACCGAAACCGAACGAGTTGGACAGCACCACATCGATCGGCATTTCACGCGCATGATGCGGCACGAAGTCCAGGTCGCAGCCTTCGTCAGGCTCTTCCAGGTTGATGGTGGGCGGCGCCACCTGGCTGTTGATGGCCAGCACGCTGAAGATCGCCTCAACCGCGCCGGCAGCACCCAGCAGGTGACCGGTCATGGACTTGGTGGAACTGACCGCCAGCTGGTAGGCGTGATCGCCGAACACCGACTTGATGGCCGAGGCTTCCGCCAGGTCGCCGGCCGGCGTCGAGGTGCCGTGGGCGTTGATGTACTGCACCTGGTCGGCGTTGACGCCGGCATCGCGCAGTGCATTGGTGATGCAACGCGCAGCACCGGCACCGTCTTCAGGTGGCGAGGTCATGTGGTAGGCGTCGCCGCTCATGCCAAAACCAACCAGCTCGGCATAAATGGTCGCACCACGTGCCTTGGCGTGCTCCAGCTCTTCGAGCACCAGCGCGCCGGCACCGTCGGACAGCACGAAGCCATCACGCCCCTTGTCCCACGGGCGGCTGGCCCGGGTCGGTTCGTCATTGCGCGTGGACAGTGCACGGGATGCGCCGAAGCCACCCATGCCCAGGCCGCAGGCGGCCATCTCGGCGCCACCGGCAATCATCACGTCAGCTTCGCCGTAGGCAATGTTGCGCGCAGCCATGCCGATGCAATGGGTGCCCGTGGTGCACGCCGTTGCGATGGCATAGTTAGGCCCCTGCACACCCAGGTGGATGGACAGGAAACCGGAAATCATGTTGATGATCGAACCCGGCACGAAGAACGGCGAAATCCGACGCGGCCCGGAGGCGTGCAGGATCTGGCAGGTTTCCTCGATGTTGGTCAGACCGCCGATACCCGAGCCCATGGCCACGCCAATGCGCTCACGGTTGGCATCGGTCACTTCCAGGCCGGCGTTACGCACCGCCTGAAAACCGGCCGCCAGGCCGTACTGAATGAACAGGTCGAGCTTGCGGGCTTCCTTGACCGACAGGTACTCCTCGACGTTGAAGCCTTTGACCGAGCCGCCAAAACGGGTGGAGTAGGCAGAAAGGTCGGTATGCTCGATCAGACCAATGCCACTGCGGCCAGCCAGAATGCCCTGCCAACTGCTCGGCACGTCCGTGCCCAGTGGCGACAGCATACCCATACCGGTGACCACGACGCGTCTACGCGACACAGCGCTCTCCTTATTCTAGGAACAACCTTTACATCTCATCTAAAGAAAAAACCGCACGCCAGCAAAGGCAGTGCGGTTTTTCCATGACAAGAAGCTGCGATTACAAAGTCTTAAGCCTGGTGGCTGGTGACGTAATCGATAGCGGCTTGAACAGTAGTGATCTTCTCAGCTTCTTCGTCAGGGATTTCGGTCTCGAATTCCTCTTCCAGAGCCATCACCAGCTCAACGGTGTCAAGGGAATCGGCACCCAGATCTTCAACGAAGGAAGCAGTGTTCACGACTTCTTCTTCTTTAACGCCCAGTTGCTCGGCGACGATTTTCTTGACGCGTTCTTCGATGGTGCTCATACCTTGTTTTCACTCCTAATGGACATAAGTCAGGCAGCTGGCCAGTGTGCAAGTTTATAGGAAGACTTCGGCATTTCAAGCTGAAAGCGTCGGCTCCTGATCACACTCACCCGCTACCTAGAATTTGGATGCAGCTTTATAACGGATTTTGAACGACACGTATGACATTTTTTTGAAGCAATCCGTCACATTTCACTTACATGTACATGCCGCCGTTGACCGGGATAGTAGCACCGGTGACGTAGGCTGCACCTTCCGAGGCCAGGAAAGCCACCACTTTCGCGATTTCTTCGGCCTGGCCCAGGCGACCCAGAGGGATCTGGGTCTGCAAGGCTTCACGCTGTGCTTCAGGCAGCTCACGGGTCATGTCGGTGTCGATGAAGCCTGGGGCCACCGAGTTGACCGTGATTGCACGCGAGCCCACTTCACGGGCCAGCGCACGGCTGAAGCCCTCAAGGCCCGCCTTGGCAGCAGCGTAGTTCACTTGGCCGACGTTGCCCATGGCACCGACAACCGAACCAATGCTGATGATACGACCCCAACGCGCCTTGGTCATGCCGCGCAGCACACCCTTGGACAGCCGGTAGAGGCTGTTGAGGTTGGTGTCGATGACATCATGCCACTCATCATCTTTCATGCGCAGCATCAAATTGTCGCGGGTGATGCCAGCGTTGTTGACCAGAATGGTCGGCGCGCCGAACTGCTCGGTGATGGCCGCCAGGACAGCAGCGACGGATTCGTCGCTGGTCACGTTCAGCTCGAGGCCGGTGCCCTGCACGCCGTTTTCCTTGAGGGTGGCGGCGATGCGCTCGGCACCCGAGGCCGATGTGGCGGTACCGATGACGGTAGCGCCCATGCGGCCCAGTTCCAGGGCGATAGCCTGGCCAATGCCACGGCTGGCGCCGGTAACCAGTGCAACTTTACCTTGCAGGCTCATGCAGGCTTCTCCTAGTTTCAGGCCTTCGCCGCCGCAACAGCGGCAGCGAAGACGTCTGGGGTATTCAGGTTTTCAGTGCTCACGCCCTCGGCGCAGCGCTTGTTCAGGCCGGCCAGGACCTTGCCCGGGCCGCATTCGACCAGGCGCGGCGCGCCGTTGGCCGCCAGGAATTGGACCGACTCGACCCAACGCACCGGCTTGTACAGCTGCTCCAGCAGATCGCGCTTGAGGGTGTCCAGGTCTGCAGGCACGGCGGCGCTGACGTTCTGCACCACAGGGATCTGCGGGGCCTGCCAGTCAATGGCATTGATCGACTCGGCGAAGCGCTCGGCAGCAGGCTTCATCAGCGCGCAGTGCGACGGCACGCTGACCGGCAGCGGCAGGGCGCGCTTGGCACCGGCGGCCTTGAGCAGCTCGATGGCACGCTCCACGGCAGCCGCGGAGCCGGCAATCACCACCTGGCCCGGGGAGTTGAAGTTCACCGCGCTGACCACGTCGCCCTGGGCCGCTTCGGCGCAGGCATTGACCACGACGGCATCGTCCAGGCCCAGGATCGCCGCCATGGCGCCCTGACCGGCCGGCACGGCCTCTTGCATCAGTTGGCCGCGACGCTCCACCAGCTTGACCGCGTCAGCCAGGCTCAGGCAGCCAGCGGCCACCAGGGCGCTGTACTCGCCCAGGCTGTGGCCGGCGACAAATGCCGGGCGCTCGCCACCTTCGGCCAGCCACAGGCGCCACAGGGCCACCGAGGCTGCCAGGATGGCAGGCTGCGTCTTGTCAGTCTGGTTGAGGCTTTCGACCGGACCTTGCTGAATCAACGCCCACAGGTCGTAACCCAGCGCGTCGGAAGCTTCCTTGAACGTATCCAGCACCAGCGGGTACTGGGCGCCCAGCTCGGCGAGCATGCCCAGGGACTGGGAACCTTGCCCTGGAAAGACAAATGCGAGGGATGCAGACATTTAACAAGCCCTTATTGATCTTGTTCGTCGGAGAATTGACGTGCAACCGAAGTTGAACGCAAGAAACTGACAGTTGGATGACAGATAGAACCGGGTGGTCACATTTAAGCATTCCTTGGCGGATATGCCTAAAGCAACAGATCTTCCAGCCGCCCGTGCAGGCGCTGCGGAAGGTTTTCCTGAATTTCGATCAACGCACGGGAAATGGCGCTCTGGAAGCCCTGCACCCCCGCCGAACCATGACTTTTCACGACAATGCCCTGCAAGCCCAGGAAACTGGCGCCGTTGTGGCGCGCCGGCGCCAGGTCGGCCTGCAGGCGCTTGAGCAACGGCATGGCCAGGGCGCCCACGGCGCGCGAGGCCATGCTGCCCTTGAACAACGCTTCGATGCGCGCACTGATCATGGTCGCCAGGCCTTCGCTGGATTTAAGCAGGATATTGCCGACAAAACCGTCGCACACCACCACATCCGCCTCGCCGCGGTACACCCCATCACCCTCGACGAAGCCGATGTAGTTAAGCCCACGCGCACCCTGCAACAGGCTGGCCGCCAGCTTGACCTGCTGGTTGCCCTTGATGTCCTCGGTGCCGACGTTGAGCAGCGCTACCCGCGGACGAGCCACGCCCAGCGCCTGCGCCGCCACCGAGCCCATCACGGCGAACTGGAACAGGTGTTCGGCACTGCAATCGACATTGGCGCCCAGATCCAGCAACTGGCAGTAGCCGGTCTGGGTCGGAATGGCAGCCACCATCGCTGGCCGGTCGATGCCGGGCAAGGTCTTGAGGATGTAGCGCGACAAGGCCATCAGCGCCCCGGTGTTGCCGGCACTGACGCAAGCCTGCACCTTGCCATCACGCAACAACTCCAGCGCCACGCGCATGGAAGAATCCGGCTTGCCACGCAATGCCTGGGACGGCCGCTCATCCATACCGATGACTTCGCTGGCCGCAGCAATCTGCAGGCGCGCGCGATCCACACCGGGTTGGCTGGCGATCAATTCTTCAAGGAGTAGAGGGTGACCGACGAGGGTCAGGTACAGCGAGGGGGTCGCAGACAGGCAAGCAAGGCTGGCCTGGACAATGCTGCGGGGACCGAAGTCCCCGCCCATTGCGTCAATCGCGATGACTTGAGCGGACAAGGATTACTCGTCAGCGCCCTTGTCGATCACTTTACGGCCACGGTATACGCCTTCTGGCGAAACGTGGTGGCGCAGGTGTACTTCACCGGTGGTCTTTTCGACCGACAGGGTGCTAGCCGACAGGGCGTCGTGCGAACGGCGCATGTCACGGGCAGAGCGGGATTTTTTGTTCTGCTGAACAGCCATAATTGATTAACTCCTAAACGTTTGGGTCACGCTTTAACTGCGCCAATACACTGAACGGGTTGGACCGCGTTACCTCGTCCTCGCTCGGTTCGGGCTCATCTGCGCCCGCCGGCTGCTGGCATTCTTCCGGATGATGAGCAGGCACAATGGGCAAGGCGAGCAAAAGCTCCTCCTCGATCAGTGCCTGAAGATCCAAAGGATCTTCGCCCAGTTCCAGCACGTCATAACCTTTCGGTAACGACTGGGTATTTGCACCCTCTTTCACCACAGCATAACTGCTTTCGCTGTGGATCGGCAGGGTGACCAGCTCAAGACAACGCTGGCATACCATCTTGACTTCGACGTCGAGATGGCTGTGGATAACCACTGCCTTTCGCTCGTCTCGTTCGAAAACGAATTTAACCTGCACCGTACCGAGGTTATCGGAAAGCGGGTCGCAGAGTCTCTCCAAATCGGATAATGGCAGCGAACCTTCAAGGGTTACGCCACGATCGGCCAATTTGCGCGGGTCAACGTGAGGTGGAATCGGGTCATTCAACATAGGCGCAGCATTCTAGGGACGACCCCCTCCCCTGTCAAAGGAAATTCGGCGCTAAGCCAATGATAGAATGACCATTCATCTACAGGAGACCGTCATGTTGCCCTTGCTTCTAGCCTCAAGCTCGCCCTATCGCCGGGAATTGCTGGGCCGCCTGCGCCTTTCCTTCACCTGCGCCAGCCCCGACATCGACGAAAGCCGACTGGCGGATGAGCCCGCCGAAACCCTGGTCAAGCGCCTGGCCGAGCAGAAGGCCCGCGCCTTGGCCGCCAGCTATCCCGACCATCTTATCATTGGCTCCGACCAGGTGGCGGTGCTGGGCGAGCAGATCCTGGGCAAGCCACACACCTTCGACAGGGCCTGCACGCAACTGCTGGAGGCCAGCGGCACCAGCGTGACCTTCCTGACGGGCCTGGCGCTGCTCAACAGCGCCACAGGGCAGCGCCAGGTGGATTGCGTGCCGTTCACAGTGCAGATGCGCGAGCTGGACCTGGCGACCATCCAGCGCTATCTGCAGGCCGAGCAGCCGTATGACTGCGCAGGCAGCTTCAAGGCGGAGGGTTTGGGGGTGAGCTTGTTCAAGAGCACCCACGGGCCGGATGCGACGAGCCTGGTGGGGCTGCCGTTGATCAGGTTGGTGGATATGTTGTTGCAGGAGGGGGTACAGGTGCCCTGAGATCGCTTTCCCGAGCTTCGCCCGGTCCCACATGTCGAATATCCAATGTGGGACCGGGCGAAGCTCGGGAAGCGAGCGACGCCGATTTCAGCGCAACGACGGACCATTAAAGCCCATATACAACGCCAGCTTCTCGGCCACGCTGGCGCCCAGCTTCTTGGAGAAGCGGTCCAGCGCCGAATCCTCGACGGTAAAATCAACCAGCTCTTTCTCGCCCACGATTTCACGGGCCACGTAGCTGGAATTGCCCAGTCCATCGATCAAGCCCAGCTGCAACGCCTGCTCGCCCGACCAGATCAGGCCGGAGAACAACTCAGGGTGCTCCTTGACCTTCAGACGGTCACCACGCCCCTGCTTCACCACATTGATGAACTGGTTGTGCGTGGTATCCAGCACACCCTGCCAGAACTGCGTTTCTTCCGGCTTGGCCGGCTGGAACGGGTCGAGGAACGACTTGTGCTCGCCCGAGGTGTAGGCACGACGCTCCACACCCAGCTTCTCCATGGTGCCGACAAAACCGTAACCGGCCGCCGTCACACCGATGGAACCCACCAGGCTGGCCTTGTCGGCGTAGATCTGGTCGGCGGCACTGGCGATGTAATAGGCACCCGAAGCACCCAGGTCACTGATCACGGCATACAGCTTGGTGTCCGGATGCTCTTTGCGCAGGCGGTGAATCTCATCAACCACGTAACCAGCCTGCACCGGGCTGCCGCCAGGGCTGTTGATGCGCAGCACCACGGCCTTGACCTTGGAATCTTCGAACGCGGCGCGCAGGCTGCCGATCAGGTTGTCGGCGCTGGCCGCCTCCTGGTCGGCGATCACGCCACGCACTTCGATCAGCGCGGTGTAATGGGAGCCACGCGCAGCGCTCTTCTCCATGTCCAGCAACGGCGTGAAGGCCGCCAGGGCCAGGAACAGGTAGATGAAGGTCAGCGACTTGAAGAAGATCCCCCAGCGGCGGGTGCGCCGATGCTCGATCACGTTGGCCTGCAACGTCCTTTCCAGCAACTGCCAGCTTTTATCATCACCACGCTTTTCGGCGTCGGGCGCTTTCCATTCATCAGACATCGTTCAGCTCCCTACGGAAAAATTCAATTCGCCGAACCGTCCAGCCATACCTGCAATTGCGTGAAATGCTCAATGGCCAGCACCGGTTCGTGCACTTTCAGGCTTTCCAGCGGCATCGCACCGTAACCGACGGCCACCGCATCCATACCGGCATTGCGCGCCATCAGCAGATCGAAGGAGGCATCCCCCACCATCAGCGCGCGCTCACGCGGCACCTGGCAATGGGCAAGGATCTCCTCCAGCATCAACGGATGCGGCTTGCTGCGGGTTTCGTCGGCAGCACGGGTGATATCGAAATACGCCTCCCAGCCATGCGCCTTCAACACCCGATCCAGCCCGCGACGCGCCTTGCCAGTGGCCACCGCCAGACGGTAGCCCGCCGCACGGAAAGCCGCCAGCGACTCGACCACGCCCGGGAACAGCGCCGAGGGTTCGGCGTCCATGGCCATGTAGCAATCGGCATAGTGTTGACGAAAAGCGACAACCTGGCTGTCATCCATTTCCGGATACAGCGTAAGAATTGCCTCAGGCAGTGCCAGCCCGATGATGCCTTTGATCGCATCATCATCGCGCTCGGCATAACCGGCCACCCGCGCTGCCACTTTCATGGCCTCGACAATCCGACCAATGGAGTCGGACAAGGTGCCGTCCCAGTCAAAGATCAGCAGGTCGTAGTCACGGCGCACTGGCGAGGCGCTCCACGGTCTTGGCCCACATTTCGTCCACCGGCGCTTCCAGCTTCAGCACACCGCCATCGGGCAGCGGCACATTCAACGCATAGGCGTGCAGGAACAGGCGCTTGCCGCCCAGGTCGCGGATTTCGCGGCTGAACTCTTCGTCGCCGTATTTGCTGTCACCGGCAATGCAGTGCCCGGCATGCAGGGTATGTACGCGGATCTGGTGGGTACGACCGGTAATCGGGCGCGCCTCGACCATGGTGGCGTAGTCACCGAAGCGGCGCAGCACCTTGAACAGGGTCAGGGCCTCCTTGCCTTCCTCGTCGATCTCGACCATGCGCTCGCCGGAGCGCAGGTTGCTCTTCTGCAACGGCGCATTGACCTGCTTGCGCGCCGTGTCCCAGCGCCCACGCACCAGGGCCATGTAGCGCTTGTCGACGCCATCGCCACGCAGGGCGGCGTGCAGGTGGCGCAGCATGCTGCGCTTCTTGGCGATCATCAGCAGCCCGGAGGTGTCGCGGTCCAGGCGGTGCACCAACTCCAGCTCCTTGGTATCGGGGCGCAACTGGCGGAAAGCCTCGATCACGCCATAGTTCAGGCCGCTGCCACCGTGCACGGCAATGCCGGCCGGCTTGTTGATGACCAGCAGGGCCTTGTCCTCGAACACGATGGAGGCTTCCAGGCGCTGCAACAGGCCTTGTGCCAGCGGCACCGGCTCGTCGCGCTCGGGCAGGCGCACGGGTGGAATACGGATGATGTCCCCGGCCTGCAGCTTGTATTCGGGTTTGATCCGGCCCTTGTTCACGCGCACTTCGCCCTTGCGAAGGATGCGGTAGACCAAGGTTTTCGGCACACCCTTGAGCGCGGTGATGAGGAAATTATCGATGCGTTGGCCGGCATATTCCGGCGCAACCTCGAGCAGCTGGACGCCGGAGGTTGGAGGGGTTGTAGTCGTCATTTCCCCATAATAACAATTTTTTATGGATTTGAAGCACTTAATGATTACTGCTATAGTCGCGAACGCCGCCAAAAGTGGCGGGCAAGTGGATATGCGGTAGTAGACCGGCCCTTGCCTACGCAATTCATGAGGACGCGAGGCCGTCCGACGGGGTTTTTGCTTGATTACGGGTGGTACGCAACGTAACCGGCGCAGATGTGAGAAGACCGAGAGAAAGCCAAAAAGAGCGGTGTTTTTGCACTCATTTTCAGTTTTTTTTCGATGCCACTCCCATCCCACGCGGTCGTTGTCATCCGGTATCGGCGAATGCTTCGGAAACACAAAGCCTTAGCCATAAAGGCGCGAGCACCTCGTCGGTGCTTGCGATAAATGCCAACCCGTTGCGGATTCAGCGCGCGGCAGCACCCGAATTATCAGGGATACGTGTAGGGTGGAGATGCACAATCGTCGGACCGTGTAGCATCGCGTCATGTCGAGAACTGCCACAGGCGCCTCACGACAGGACCCGGGCTTGATCAAGACGCTTACGGGCGTCCACGCAAGGCAATTGATTCCTCCTCCTGACTGAGTGCTTTTGACACCACAGCAAGCAGGAAGCGTCGTCGCGACTTCATCCCCGTTGGATGGACCTCGCTGGACACTGCAGTGGCCCCGCCGCTGCTGACGCACCTGACACCGACCGTGAGAAGTCGTGTGTGCCGAACGCCGTTTCCGGCAGCCCGGAAACCGACGGTACTACATGAAAAGAATGCTGATTAACGCAACCCAACCCGAAGAGTTGCGCGTTGCACTGGTAGACGGCCAACGCCTCTACGACCTGGACATCGAGTCCGGCGCCCGCGAGCAGAAGAAGGCCAACATCTACAAGGGCCGGATCACTCGCATCGAACCGAGCCTGGAAGCCGCCTTCGTCGACTTCGGCTCCGAGCGTCATGGCTTCCTGCCGCTGAAAGAAATCTCCCGCGAATACTTCAAGAAATCCCCCGAAGGCCGCGTCAACATCAAGGACGTCCTGAGCGAAGGCCAGGAAGTCATCGTGCAGGTCGAGAAAGAAGAACGTGGCAACAAGGGCGCTGCCCTGACCACCTTCATCAGCCTGGCCGGTCGCTACCTCGTACTGATGCCCAACAACCCGCGTGCCGGCGGCATCTCGCGCCGCATCGAAGGCGAAGAGCGCAACGAACTGCGTGAAGCGCTGAACGGCCTGGTGGCCCCGGCCGACATGGGCCTGATCGTGCGCACTGCAGGCCTTGGCCGCAGCAGCGAAGAGATGCAGTGGGACCTGGACTACCTGCTGCAACTGTGGACCGCGATCAAGGAAGCTTCCCTGGACCGTTCCGCGCCTTTCCTGATCTACCAGGAAAGCAACGTGATCATCCGCGCCATCCGCGATTACCTGCGCCAGGACATCGGCGAAGTGCTGATCGACAGCATCGAAGCCCAGGAAGAAGCCCTGACCTTCATCCGCCAGGTGATGCCGCAGTACGCCAGCAAGATCAAGCTGTACGAAGACAGCGTGCCGCTGTTCAACCGCTTCCAGATCGAAAGCCAGATCGAAACCGCCTTCCAGCGCGTGGTCGAACTGCCGTCCGGCGGCTCGATCGTGATCGACCCGACCGAAGCCCTGGTGTCCATCGACATCAACTCGGCGCGCGCCACCAAAGGCAGCGACATCGAAGAAACCGCCCTGCAGACCAACCTGGAAGCGGCCGAAGAGATCGCTCGCCAGCTGCGCCTGCGTGACATCGGCGGCCTGATCGTGATCGACTTCATCGACATGACCCCGGCCAAGAACCAGCGCGCCGTGGAAGAAAAAGTCCGCGAATGCCTGGAAGCCGACCGTGCCCGCGTGCAGATCGGCCGCATTTCGCGCTTTGGTCTGTTGGAAATGTCCCGTCAGCGCCTGCGTCCGTCCCTGGGCGAGAGCAGCGGCATCGTCTGCCCACGCTGCAACGGTACCGGCATCATCCGTGACGTCGAATCGCTGTCGCTGGCCATCCTGCGCCTGATCGAAGAAGAAGCCCTGAAGGACCGTACCGCCGAGGTGCGTGCCCAAGTGCCGATCCCGGTCGCTGCGTTCCTGCTGAACGAAAAACGCAACTCGATCACCAAGATCGAACTGCGCACCCGTGCTCGCATCGTTATCCTGCCGAACGATCACCTGGAAACCCCGCACTTCGAAGTACAGCGCCTGCGTGACGATAGCCCGGAAGCGCAAAGCGCCCAGTCGAGCTACGAGATCGCCGCTGCCGAAGTCGAAGAAGTCCAGCCAGTGGCCGCTACCCGCACCCTGGTTCGCCAGGAAGCCGCGGTCAAGACCGCCCCGGCCCGCGCTTCGGCACCGGTGCCGACCGAAGTGGCCGCCCCTGCCCCGGTTGCAGCCCCGGCTCCAGTCGTGCCAGAGCCAAGCCTGTTCAAAGGCCTGGTGAAGTCGCTGGTCAGCCTATTCGCCACCAAGGAAGAGCCAGCCGCCCCGGTTGTGGTCGAGAAGCCAGCCACTCCAGAGCGCCCGCAGCGCAATGAAGAGCGCCGCAACGGTCGTCAGCAAAGCCGCAACCGCAACGGCCGTCGCGACGAAGAGCGCAAGCCGCGCGAAGAACGTGCACCGCGTGAAGAGCGCGCCCCACGTGAAGCCCGCGAAGACGCTCCGGCCGCCCGTGAAGAACGTGCCCCACGCCCTCCACGTGAGCCACGCGCCCCGCGTGAAGATCGCCGCAGCCGCGAAGACCGTCCGGTCCGCGAACTGCGCGAGCCGCTGGATGCCGTAGCCCCGGCCGTGCGCGAAGAGCGTCCTGAGCGCGCCCCTCGCGAAGAGCGTGCGCCGCGTGAAGAACGTGCGCCGCGTGCACCGCGTGAAGAACGCGTGCTGCGCGACGAGAACGCACCACGTGAAGAGCGTGCGCCGCGTGAGGAACGTGCACCGCGCGAAGAGCGTGCACCTCGTGAAGAACGTGCCCCGCGTGAAGAACGCGCCCCACGTGAGGAACGTGCACCACGCGAAGAGCGTGCACCTCGCACCCCACGTCCGGAGCAGGTCGAGAACGAAAACGAAACCGTCGCCGCCACCGCTGACGAAGCGCTGCCGAACGAAGAACTGCTGCAGGACGAAAACCTGGAAGGCGCCGATGGCGAGCGTCCTCGTCGTCGCTCCCGTGGTCAGCGTCGCCGCAGCAACCGTCGTGAGCGTCAACGCGATGCCAACGGCAACGTGGTTGAAGGCAGCGAAGAAGGTCAGGAAGGTCAGGAAGAAGGTCAGGAGCCATCGGGCACCGAACTGGCTGCCGGCCTGGCTGTGACCGCCGCCGTCGCCAGCAGCGTGATCAGCGCCCCTGCCGAAGCCGAAGCCGCCGTTCAGGCCGAGCGCGCCACTGCGACCGTGCACGAAGCCGCCCCTGAAGTGGTTGAAACCGCACCGGTTGTCGAAGCTGCTCCTGCCCCGGCAGAGCACATCGAAGCCCCAGCCGTGCACGCTGAAGTGGTCGCCGACCAGCCGGTTGTCGTGACGCCAGTGATCGAGGCTGAAGCGCCAGTGGAAGTGACCCCAGTGGTGGAAGCCGCGCCGGTCGTCGAAGCTGCTCCGGTTGTCGAAGCTCAGCCTGAGCCTGAAGTGTTCGCCGCCCCGGTGGTCGAGCAGCCAGCGCCAGTGTTTGAAGCGCCTGCACCGAAGTCGTTCGAGGAAGCGGCTGCGCCAGTGGTCGACATCCAGCCTGAACCAGCCCCTGAGCCGGTAAAAGCCGAAGTCGTTGAAGAAGCTGCCCCTGCGCCCGTGGTCGAAGCCGCTCCAGTCGAGCCAGCCCCTGCGGTTGAGCCGGTTGTAGAGGCAGCGCCTGAAGTGGTTGCCGAGCCAGTGGTCGAAGCCAAGCCTGAAGTGGTTGAAGCGCCAGCTGTCGCCCTGACCAGCAACGGCCGCGCCCCGAACGACCCACGTGAAGTGCGTCGCCGCAAGCGTGAAGCCGAAGCCGCAGCAGCCGCTGCTGCCCTGGCTGCAGAAGCTGAGCCGGTCATCGAGCACCAGCCCCGCGCCGTAGAAGAACAGCACGAGCACAAGCCGTTCGTCTGATCGTGAAGGCATGAAAAAGCCCCCGCTGCAGCGATGCAGCGGGGGCTTTTTTATAGAGCAGTCTGTAGCAGCAACTGTCTTGTGGCGGTGCACACTAGCCAACCACAAGTGCAAGGCCTTGCACCGTGGGAGCGGGCTCTGCCCGCGAAAAGAGCGCCGCGGTGTTTCAGGTACTTCGCGGTGTTCTTTTCGCGGGTAGAACCCGCTCCCACAGGTTGCTCAACACCAGGCTCAGTAGAGATTGGGCTCCATCTCCAACGCCACACCAAAGCGCTGCAGAATGTCCGCCTGGATACGCATGGCCAAGGCATGCAATTGCGCACCCGTCGCCGATCCGTAGTTGACCAGCACCAGCGACTGCAAACGATGCACGCCGGCATCGCCGTCACGAAAGCCCTTCCACCCTGCCCGCTCGATCAACCAGCCGGCCGCCAATTTCACCTGACCATCAGCCTGTGGGTAGCCGACCAGGTCAGCATGCTCAGCCTTGATCCGCTCGGCCACCCCAGCCGACACCACCGGGTTCTTGAAGAAGCTGCCGGCATTGCCCAACTCGGCGGGATCCGGCAGTTTTTCTCGCCGAATACTGCAAATGGCCGCACTGACATCCGCAGGCGTAGGCACTTCAATGCCCTGCTCGGCCAGGCGCTGACGCACCGGCCCGTAGTCGAGGTGAAGATGCGCCGTACGCGTCAGATTGAAGCGCACCCGCAGAATCAACCAACGCCCAGGCTCACGCTTGAACAGGCTGTCGCGGTAGCCAAAGGCGCACTCCTGCAAACTGAAGTCGCGCAGCTCACCGGTTTCGCGGTCCAGTGCGGTCAACCCGTGGAACACGTCCTTGATCTCGACACCATAGGCGCCGATGTTCTGCATCGGCGCCGCGCCGACGGTACCGGGGATCAGGCTGAGGTTTTCCAACCCGGCCAACCCCATCCCCAGCGTCTGCTGGACAAACGGGTGCCACGGCTCACCGGCCTGGGCCTCGACCACCACTGCTTGACCGTCGTCCGCCAGCACCCGCACGCCCAGGCTGGCCATGCGCATCACCAACAGTTCCAGATCACCGGTCAGCAACAGGTTGCTGCCACCACCGATAGGCAGCACAGGCACCTGATGCTCACGAGACCAAGCCAGGGCCTCGCGCACTTGGTCATCATCACTGACGTCGACGAACCAGCGCGCCTTTACGTCAATGCCAAAGGTGTTGAACGGCTTGAGTGACACCCGCTCGCGAATCTGCAGGCTCATAGCCGCCCCTTCAATTCAATCACCAGGCCGTGGCACGCCTGCTCAATCAGGTCCAGAACCTGCTCGAAACCCTGCTCACCGCCGTAATAAGGATCCGGCACTTCATCCACCGCGCCGTCGTACCGACGCAGGAACAGGTCCAGTTCAGCACGAGCACCTGCAGGTTGCAGGCGCTTGAGGTTGCCCAGGTTGCTTTCGTCCATGGCCAGGATCAGGTCATAACGGCCGAAATCTGCCGCGCTGACCTGCTGCGCCCGCTGGGCCGACAGGTCGTAACCGCGCCGCAGCGCAGCCGCACGGGTGCGACTGTCCGGGGGCTTGCCCACATGCCAGTCGCCCGTGCCGGCTGATGCCACTTCAATCTGATCCGCCAGCCCGGCTGCGCGCAATTGATGGCGCAGCACGCCCTCGGCGGTGGGCGAGCGGCAGATATTACCCAGGCACACGAACAGAACCCGCATCAGGCCTCCAGCAAGCGCTTGACGCGCTCAAGGTCCTGCGGGGTGTCGACGCCGGCCGGTGGCGGCTCTATCGCATCTGCCACGTGGATGCGCACGCCGTGCCACAAGGCACGCAGTTGCTCCAGGCGCTCGGTCTCTTCCAGCCAGCACGGGCCCCAGGCCACGAAGTCCTGCAGGAAGCCGGCACGGTAGGCGTAGATGCCGATATGACGACGGAACGGCACGCCAGCAGGCAGCGTGTCACGATCAGAAGCGAACTGGTCGCGCGCCCACGGCAGCGTGGCGCGGCTGAAGGTCAGCGCCAGGCCATTGAGGTCGCTGACCACCTTGACCACGTTGGGATTGAACAACGACTCCACATCTTCGATTGGCTCGGCCAGGGTAGCCATGCCGGCTTCGGCGTGAGCGGCCAGGTTGGCCGCCACTTGATCGATCACCGACGGCGGGATCAGCGGCTCGTCACCCTGCACATTGACCACGATGGCATCGGCGGCCAGGCCCAACGCCTGGGCCACTTCGGCCAGGCGGTCAGTGCCCGACTCGTGATCGGCGCGGGTCAGCAGCACCTGGGCGCCGAATGCCTGACACGCCTCGACGATACGCTGATCGTCGGTGGCCACCACCACGCGCTCGGCGCTGCTTTTGCAAGCCTGCTCCCACACGTGCTGGACCATCGGCTTGCCGGCGATCAGTTGCAGGGGCTTGCCCGGCAGGCGCGTGGAGGAAAAACGCGCCGGAATGACAACGGTAAAGGCCTGGCTCATTTATCCAGACGCTCCTCGTCGGTCAGGGTGCGTGCTTCGCTTTCCAGCATCACCGGGATGCCGTCGCGAATCGGGTAGGCAAGGCCGGCGCCTTTGCTGATCAGCTCGGTCTTGTCGGCGCTGAGTTTCAGCGGGCCCTTGCAGATCGGGCAGGCGAGGATATCGAGCAGTTTGGTGTCCATGATGGGTCCTTGGCAAAGATGCAGCGTGGAAGCGAATAGGGTCAGGCGCGCGCCAGCAACGCCGGCAAGCGGCCGTCCAACCAGGTGACGAACGCCGGCGAAGGCCGCGCGTCGACCGCCAGGTACCACCAGTCATCACGGGCGAAGGCGCGGCATTTGACGGCGTCCTTCTCGGTCATGACCAGCGGCAGCGACGGTGAAAACGTCAGGGCCGCCAGGCTGTATTGGGCATGGTCGGCGAAGGCGTGGGCCTGTGGGCGCCAGTGTAGCGCCTGCAGGGTATTGAAGAAACGTTGCGGGTTGCCGATACCGGCCACCGCGTGCATGGCCTGGCCAGGCGGGAACAGGTCCAGACCGCGGCGCTCGCCGGTGCGCACGTTGATCAGCGCGGTAGGCTGCAGGGTGAAGGCAAAGCCCTCATCGCTGTCACCGGCAGCACCGTTGAACAGCACCGCGTCCACCGATTGCAGGCGTTCCACCGGCTCGCGCAGGGGGCCGGCCGGCAGGCAACGGCGGTTGCCCAGGCCGCGGGCGGCGTCGATCAGCACCAATTCCATATCACGGGCCAGGCGGTAATGCTGCATGCCGTCGTCGGACAGGATCAGGTCCAGCGGCTGGGCCTCGATCAGCGCCTGCACGGCGCGACTGCGGTCGGGGTCGATCATCAGCGGCACGCCGGTGCGCTGCACGATCAGCAGTGGCTCGTCGCCCGCCTCGCTGGCGGCTTGATCGGGCAATACCCGCCAGGGCAACTGCGGCGGCTTGGCGCCATAGCCACGGCTGACCACGCCCACCTTCAGGCCCTGGCGCTGGCAGTGCTCGATCAACCAGAGAATCATCGGGGTCTTGCCGGTGCCACCCACGGTGACATTACCGACCACCACCACCGGCACGGGCGACCGGTAAATAGTGCCCTCGCCACGCAGGAAGCGCTGGCGCTTGCCCTGCACCACGCGGCGGTACAGGCACTCCAGCGGGCGCAGCAGCGCCAGCGCCGGGTGCCCGGCGTACCAGGCCGCCAACAAGCGATCGGTCAGCGCCATCAGTTGTTCGCCTGCGCCTCGACAGTGGTCATGCTCAGATGGCTGAAGCCCAGCTTGCCCGCCGCGTCCATGGCGGTAATGACCGCCTGGTGCGGGGTTTTGCCATCGGCACTGATGGACAGCGGCAGCTTGGTGTCGCCGGCCGATTCAGCCTGCAGGGCATCCATCAGGGTGCTCAGGTCACTCTTGGGCAACAGCTTGTTGTTCACCGAGTAGACGCCGTCGGCGCTGATCGCTATGTCCAGGGTCTTGCCGGCGTCCTGCTCGGGGCTGCCGCTGACGGCTTCCGGCAGGTCGACGCGCAGCTGGGTCTGCTTGGTGAAGGTGGTGGTTACCACGAAAAACAGCAGCAGCACGAACACCACGTCGATCAGCGACACCAGGTTGATGTCGATCTGCTCTCGTTGCTTGCGGCGGAATTTCACGCTTTGTCCTCGGCCAGATCGACCTCGCGGTCACCCTGCACCATTTCCACCAGCTTGATCGCTTCCTGTTCCATGCCCACCACCAGTTCGTCGATGCGACGTTGCAGGAAACGATGGAAGAACACCGCCGGGATACCCACGATCAAACCCGACGCCGTGGTCACCAGCGCCTTGGAAATACCGCCGGCCAATACCGCAGGGTTAGTGGCCATGTTAGTGCCCATGAACGAGCTGAAAATCTCGATCATGCCCAGCACGGTGCCCAGCAGGCCCAGCAGCGGCGCCATGGCAGCGATGGTGCCCAGGGTGCTGATGTAGCGCTCCATTTCATGAATGACGCGGGCCGCGGCCTCTTCGATGCATTCCTTCATGATTTCGCGACCGTGGCGCGAGTTGGCAAGGCCGGCGGCCAGGATTTCACCCAGGGGCGAATCGGCGCGCAGCTCTTTGAGTTTTTCCTTGTCCAGCTGTTTGTCACGGATCCAGCGCCATACCTGACCCAGCAGGTGCGGCGGCGTCACGCGGCTGGCGCGCAAGGTCCACAGGCGCTCGGCGGTGATGCCCAGGGCAGCGATGGAACTCAGAATGATCGGCAACATCATCCAGCCGCCGGATTTGACCAATTCCCACACAGTAAGGACCCCCTCGAAAAAGTCCGCCACTCTAACATAGGGGGGCTACGGGTCGTAGACCGTCATGTCGGGTCACGCCAGAAGCGTCGCCGCTCGCGCTCGCCCACCACCCCCTCGAAACGCCCCAGACGCAGGTGCAAGGCGCCGTGCAGCGCATTGTCATGCACCTTGATGCCTTGCGCCCGATACCGCGCCAGCACCTGGGGATGAGGATGGCCAAATGAGTTGCCATAACCCCGCGACACCAACGCCCCCTTTGGCTGCATGGCGTTCAGCAGGGCCTGGGACGAGGACGTGCGGCTGCCGTGGTGAGGTGATTGCAACCAGTGAGCGCGCAGATCCAGGCCGCTGGCAATCAGCGCACGTTCGGCGGCCGCATCGATATCGCCGCCCAGCAGCAGGCGTTCACCATTGGCCTCCACCAGCAGGACGCAGGACGACGGGTTGCTCTCCCGCGCATCGGCCCAACGCCACACGGTGAAATTCACGCCATCCCACTGCCACTGCCGACCGGATTCACAAGGCAGTGCGCCCAGGGACGCCGGGAGCTGATCCGCCTCCCCGCTCCAGACCGCCCCGACCGGCAAGCCGCGCATCACCGCCGGGGCGCCGCCGGAGTGATCCAGATGGACATGGCTGATCAGCATCAGGTCCAGCCGGCGCAGCCCCTGCCCGCGCAGATTGGGCAGCACGATGCGCTCGCCCGCATCCTGCCCCGGCGTGCGCGGGCCTGCGTCGTACAGCAGCGTGTGCTGACGGGTGCGCACCACCACCGCCAGCCCCTGCCCTACGTCCAACTGCATGACCTGCGCTTGCCCATGGGGCGGCGACGCCTGCCCCGGCAGCGCTGCCAGCAGTACCATCGGCCAGCCTAGCGGCCGCAAGGGCACACCACTGGGCAACAACACCAACAGCACGCCGATGGCCACCAGCAACCAAAGGCCCCAAGACAAGGTGGGCGGCACCCACGCCGGCAACCAGGCGGCCAGCCAGCCCAGCCCGTCGAACAGCCAGCCCAACAAGCCGCCCACCAGCCACAGCAGGCCCTCGCCCAGCCAAGGCAGCGGCAGTAGCAACGTGCCGAGCAAGGCCGCGGGCAACACGGCAATACTGACCCAAGGCACCGCCAACAGGTTGGCCAGAGGCCCACTCAAACTGATCGGCAGCCCCAGCGCCAGCAACGCTGGCAACAGGCCCACGGCCATCAGCCACTGTGCGCGTGTCCAGGCGCGCCACCACGGCCAGGCACCCAAGCGGCCGGAAAACACCAGCATCAGCACCGCCACTGCCGCGAACGACAGCCAGAAACCGGGCAGCAGGCTGACCAGCGGGTTGATCAACAGCACCGCGTTCAACGCCGCCAGCAACGGCAACCACACCCCCAGGTGACGAAAGCGCAGGCGCCATAGCAGCACCAGCCCCAGCATGATCAATGCCCTTCGCACCGGCACCTGCATGCCGGCCAACAGGCCGTAGGCACAGGCCGCAGCGAAGGCCAGCGCACAAGCCCATGGCAGCCAGGGTAGCGCCCGGGGCCATAATCCCAAGCGCGCCAGGCCCGCCACCAACCCGTAGATCAGCCCAGCGAGCAGACCGATGTGCGTACCGGAAATCACCAACAGGTGCACCGTACCGGTTGCCTGCAGCACCTCCCACTGCTCGCGGCTGATGGCCGAGCCATCGCCCAGCACCAAGGCGGTCAGCACCCCGTGATAGCCCTGGGCATCGACGGCCATCAGGCGCTGGCGCAAGGTGTCGCGCCAGGCGCCTTGCGCCGCCGTCAGCCGCTGACCGTCCTTGACGCTGCCCGTGGCGCCAATGCCGCGGGCCAGCAGCCAGGCTTCGGCATCCAGTCCGGCAGGGTTGACCACACCGCGAGGCCGCTTGAGCGTCACTGCCAGCCGCCAATGCTCGCCGCTGTTCACCTCAGGCCCATTGAACCAGGAGAGGCGCAGGGTACGCGGCAGGTCATGACGCCGCGACGCTGGGTCGCTGAGCTCGAACCGCACCGAACCACCCTGATTGTCCGGCAGGCCGGTCACCCGCCCTTCCAGCCACAGGGTCTGACCATCGAGCTCATGCGACAAACGGTCGTCCAGGGCGCGTTGACCCTGAATGCAGGCCCAGGCCAACCCCAGCATCAGCAAACCCACGCGTACCCAGCGCAGGCATAACAAGCCGACAGCTGCAGCCAGAATCGCCAGCAACAGCCCTGTCCCGGGCAATGCAGGCAAAAAGCGCAGGGTGATCAGGCCAGCCGCCAGGGCCAGCATCGCGGTGCGCATACACTCATCCTTGAGTCATGGGCCCGCCAGCATCCGCGCAAAGGGCAATGAACGCCGCTAAATATTTGTCACAAAGTCTGAACCTGGCTGTCAGGCAATCGCAGGCATACTGCCGCCACCACCACCGATTCCCTCACGAGAACCCGCATGCCGCGCAGCCTGTTCAAACGCTACATGCCCGACCCCGAGCTGTTGCGCCGACACAAGTCCTTACGCTTTCTCGGGCGCCTGCTGCACGACCCCAATCTATGGCACCTCAACCGCCACGGCGTATCGCGAGCGATGGCCGTGGGGCTGTTCGCCGCCTTCCTGCCCATCCCGCTGCAAATGCTGGTGGCCGCCCTGCTGGCGGCGTTGGTGCGCGGCAACCTGGCGATCGCCGTGGCCCTGGTATGGCTGACCAACCCGCTGACCATGGCGCCGGTGTTCTACGTCACCTACCAGGTGGGTGCCTGGCTGATGGGCACACCGCCGCGCACCTTGCCTGATGATTTGAGTTGGGAATGGGTGAGCGGGCAGCTGGCCACGTTGTGGCAGCCATTTTTGCTGGGGTCAGTGGTGACGGGGGTGGTGATGGGGGCGCTGGGGTATGTGGCTACCCAGGGGTATTGGCGCTGGTGGGTGGCGCGCCAGTGGCGGCGCCGGCACCGGCACCGGCACCGGAATGCTCGCCGATGACTCACACTGTGGGAGCGGGCTCTGCCCGCGAAGAGAGCGCCGTGGTGTTTCAGATACTTCACGGTGTTCTTTTCGCGGGTAGAACCCGCTCCCACAGGTTGTTCATCACCATCGAATCCCCCACAGCGTACGTGCAGGGAAATTTACAACATCACGAACGCATCCCGCGGCCGCTGACCAGCAAGCGAGCGCAGCCGATGTACAGCACGATGGTAGCAATGACCATGAAGGCAACCGCCACACTGATCCGGATATCCGACACCCCCAGAATGCCGTAGCGGAAAGCATTGACCATGTGCAGCACCGGGTTGGCCAGCGACACGGTCTGCCAGAACGGCGGCAGCAGGGTAATCGAGTAGAACACGCCGCCCAGGTAAGTCAGCGGGGTCAGCACGAAGGTCGGGATAATAGAGATATCGTCGAAATTGCGCGCAAACACGGCGTTGATGAAGCCCAGCAGCGAAAAAATCGTTGCCGTCAGCAACACCACCAGCAGGGTAATGCCCAGGTGATGCACCTGCAGATGAGTGAAGAACAAAGACAGCAAGGTCACGATGATGCCCACCATCAAGCCGCGCAACACGCCACCGATCACGTAGCCGGTAAGAATGATGTGCGGCGACACCGGCGATACCATCAGCTCTTCAATGGAGCGCTGGAACTTGCTGCCGAAGAAGCTCGATACCACGTTGCCGTAGGAGTTGGTAATCACCGACATCATGATCAGCCCCGGCACGATGTACTCCATGTAGCTGAAGCCACCCATGCCGCCGATCTGCCGGCCGATCAGGTTACCGAAGATCACGAAGTACAGGACCATGGTGATGGCCGGGGGCAGCAGGGTCTGCGGCCAGATGCGCATGAAGCGGCGCACTTCGCGGTAGACGATGGTGTTGAGCGCCACCCAGTTGGCTTTGACTTCGAAACTCATACGGCCACCTTCGCCAGGTTTTTCTCGACCAGGGAAACGAACAGCTCCTCCAGGCGGTTGGTTTTGTTGCGCAGGCTCAGCACATCAATGTGCTGCTGGGCCAGTTGGCCGAACAGCGAGGTAATGCCCACTTGCTTGTCCACCTGCACTTCCAGCGTGTGGCCGTCGACCAGCCGGCACGGGTAGCCGTCCAGAATCGGGGGCTGGGCCAAGTCAGCTGCAAGGTCCAGCAGGAAGGTTTCCACGTGCAGGGTGCCCAGCAGCTTGCGCATGCTGGTGTTCTCGACGATGGTGCCGTGATCGATGATGCCGATGTTGCGGCACAGCTGCTCAGCCTCTTCCAGGTAGTGGGTGGTGAGGATAATGGTGGTGCCTTGCTCGTTGAGCTCGGTGAGGAAGCTCCACATCGAGCGACGCAGTTCGATGTCCACGCCGGCGGTGGGCTCGTCGAGAATCAGCAGGCGCGGGTTGTGAATCAACGCACGGGCAATCATCAGCCGACGCTTCATGCCGCCCGACAGCGAACGCGACGGCACGTCACGCTTGTCCCACAGACCCAGTTGCGTCAGGTATTGCTCGGCACGCTCCTTGGCCAGGCGCGGTGGAATACCGTAGTAGCCCGCCTGGGTGACGACGATGTCGAAGGTCTTCTCGAACTGGTTGAAATTGAATTCCTGGGGCACCACGCCGATGGAGCGCTTGAGTGCCGCCGGGTCGCGGTCCAGGTCGTGACCGAAGATATTCACCGTGCCGCTGGTCTTGTTCACCAGGGTGGAGAGAATGCCGATGGTGGTGGACTTGCCGGCCCCGTTGGGGCCCAGCAAGGCGAAGAAATCGCCTTCGGCCACGTCCAGGTCAATGCCCTTGAGGGCCTGGAAACCGTTGCCGTAGGTCTTGGTCAGCTGCCGGATGGACAGAGCAGAACTCATAGATAAACCATGCACCAAGTAATAAAAAGGAAGGGTCGATAAACCTAAATAAAGACGCCTGGGTGCACCACAAGGTGCGCCGGGCATGACCAATGGTGCTGTCACTCGGCGCACATGTACAGTGATGGATATCGATATTACTTATCAGGTCAACGCGGTCATGACCGCCTTGCGATACGCCGGACGGCTTTGCAGACGCTGGTACCAGGCGTACAGATGCGGCATCGGCGGCCGCTCGATGGGCATTTCGAACCAGGCGTAGACAAAGCAGCCCAGCGGGATATCACCCATACCCAGTTCACTGCCGGACAAGTAGGGCTGGTGCGCCAGGGCCTGATCGGCCACGGCCAGCACCTCGACCACAGCCTTGAGGGCGGCATTGATCTGCACCCAGTCCTGCTGCTCGGCAGGGGTGCGCAACACGCCCCAGAACAGCGGCTTGAAAGGGTCGGCCAGGGACGAGGTGGTCCAGTCCATCCACTTGTCGGCCTGCGCCCGCGTGGCCGCGTCAGCCGGGTACCAGCCCGCCTCGGCGCCGTATTGCGCGCACAGGTAGCGCACGATGGCATTGGATTCCCACAACACCAGCTCGCCGTCCTCGACCATGGGGACACGACCGTTGGGGTTTTTGCTGCGATACGCCGGTTCGTTGACCAGGCCGAAGGCGCCGCCGGCATTGATGGATTCGTACGGCACCTGCAGTTCTTCAGCGCACCACAGCACCTTGCGCACGTTGGACGAATTCGTTCGCCCCCACACCTTGAGCATCATGAGTCTCCTGACGGGATTGTGGGAGAAGTCTACTACTTGGTCAGGAATCGGCGCGCGCTGCTGCCTGGTTTTTTTTCAATCACATCACACAACAATCCCGTAGCCGCTGCCCCCAGGCTGCGCTGGCCCTGCGCCCCAGTGAAAACCTCCAGTGTCCATCAGGGCCAGCGCAGCCTGCAGCAGCGGCTACGGTGTGCGAACTCCCCGCCCGCACCGGGGTCACTACTCTGGCAAGCGGTCTACGCTGTTGCAGTGCGCCGCGTTTGTCATCATGGAGGACTGAATATGCTGTTGTTGTGGATCGTGGTACTGATCGTCAGCAGTGCCTGGCTGGCCCATCGGCGCATGGCGCCCCTGCCCGCCCTGGGCATCATTGCCGTCTACTTGCTGGCCATGGGCATGTTCAGCCGTGCCCCAGGCTGGCTGCTGGCGATCTTCTGGATACTGCTGGCGGCAGGCGCCCTGCCCCTGCTATTGCCCGATCTGCGCCGCAAGCTGTTCACCGCCCCCTTGTTCCGCTGGTTCCAGCGCACCCTGCCGCCCATGTCGCAGACCGAGCGCGAAGCCATCGACGCCGGTACCGTGTGGTGGGATGGCCAGCTGTTCAGCGGCCGCCCCGACTGGAACACACTGCTGGACTACCCCAAGGCGCAACTGACCGCCGAGGAGCAGGCCTTCATCGACGGCCCTACCGAAGAACTGTGCGCCATGGTCAGTGACTGGCAGATCGGCCAGGACCTGGACCTGCCGCCCGCGGCCTGGGCGCATATAAAGGAACACGGCTTCTTCGCCCTGATCATTCCCAAGGAATTCGGCGGCAAGGGTTTCTCTGCCTACGCGCACTCGCAGGTGGCCATGAAACTGGCCACCCGCAGCGGCGATCTGGCCTCCACGGTAATGGTGCCCAACTCCCTGGGCCCGGCCGAACTGCTGCTGCACTACGGCACCGATGAACAGCGCAATCACTACCTGCCTCGTCTGGCGCGCGGTGACGATATCCCCTGCTTCGCCCTCACCGGCCCGCTGGCGGGCTCGGACGCCGGGGCCATGCCCGACACCGGCGTCATCTGCAAAGGCCAATGGCAGGGTGAAGAAGTCATCGGCCTGCGCCTGAACTGGGAGAAGCGCTACATCACCCTGGGCCCGGTCGCCACCTTGCTGGGCCTGGCCTTCAAGGCCTATGACCCCGACCACCTGCTGGGCGAGGAAGAAGACCTGGGCATCACCCTGGCGCTGATCCCCACCGACACCCCCGGCGTCACCATTGGCCGTCGCCACCTGCCCCTGGGCGCAGCGTTCATGAACGGGCCCAACTCGGGCAAAGACGTGTTCGTGCCACTGGACTACCTGATCGGCGGCCAGGCCATGCTCGGCAAGGGCTGGATGATGCTGATGAATTGCCTGTCGGTGGGCCGCTCGATATCCCTGCCGGCGGTAGGGACCGGCGCGGCCAAGTACACCAGCCTGGTGACCGGCCAGTACACCCAGGTGCGCGAACAATTCAACGTGCCACTGTCGGCCTTCGAAGGCATTCAAGCCGCCATGGCCCGCATCGGCGGCAACGCCTGGATGATGGACGCGGCGCGCATGCTCACTGCCAATGCCGTGGACCTGGGGGAGAAGCCCTCGGTGCTGTCGGCCATCCTCAAATACCACCTCACCGAGCGTGGCCGCGAGTGCATCAGCCACGCCATGGACGTGCACGGCGGCAAGGGCATCATCATGGGGCCCAACAACTACCTGGGCCGCAACTGGCAAGGCGCGCCGATCTTCATCACGGTGGAAGGCGCCAACATTCTTTCACGCAACCTGATGATTTTCGGCCAAGGCGCCATTCGCTGCCATCCGTTCGTCCTCAAGGAGATGGCCCTGGCCGCCCGCGAAGACAAGGACCGTGCACTGCTGGAATTCGACGCCCTGCTGCTCAAGCACATCGGTTTCGCCATCAGCAACGCCGCCAGCACCTTCGTGCTCAACCTGGGGCTGGGGCGATTCGAACACGCACCGGGCGATGCCGTCAGCCAGGGCTATTTCCGCGCCCTGAACCGGCAGGCCGCCGCCTTCGCCCTGCTGGCCGACCTGAGCATGATGCTGCTGGGCGGCGAGCTGAAACGGCGTGAACGCCTGTCCGCCCGCCTGGGTGATGTACTGAGCAACCTGTACCTGGGCTCGGCGGCGCTCAAGCGCTACCACGACTTGAGTTCACCCGAGCACTTGCGCCCCCTGCTGCACTGGGCCATGGAGGAAAGCCTGGGCCAGGCCGAGCGAGCGCTGGACGAATTGCTGAAAAACTTCCCCAGTCGCATCCTGGGCTGCCTGATGCGCGTGGTGGTGTTCCCCTTCGGTCGCCGCCACACCGGCCCCTCCGACCGCCTGGATGCCGAAGTGGCTGGCGTGATTGGCCGTGCGAAAGGCGATCCTGCCTTGGAAGAACTGCTAGCCGGTTGCTACCGCCCGCAAGACGCGGATGATCCGGTGGGCGCCCTGCAGGTTGCCTGCGACCTATTGAGCGTCAGCCATCCATTGCAGAAGAAACTGCACAGTGCCTTCAAGGCCGGCCAGTTCACCCCTGCCCCCGAGCAAACCCTGATCGACGCTGGGCTGGAAGCCGGTGTACTGCAGGCCGGCGAAGCCGAGACTCTGCGCAAGGCCGAGGCCGCACGACGCAAAGTGATCGACGTGGATGACTTCGACAAGGACGAGCTAAAGGCCAGCGAAGGCCACGTGCGATGACACACTTGATCCCGGGCGCGTATACTCCCGCGCCCGTTTTGCTCAAGAGGACCTTCAACATGGCCACCCCTTACATCGACCACCAGCTTGTGCTGCTCGATCACCTGCGCGGCATCCTGGTCGCCCTGGGTGAAGCCGAACAGGTACCCGAAGAGAGCCACGACCTCTTTCTGGAACGCTACGACGAACTGCGCCTGGAGTTGCCCATCGACCCGGTCGCCAGCGCCTACCTGGGCCAGGACCTGATGTGCCAGATCATCCAGCGCTACCCGCAAATCGCCCACCTGATCCCGCGCGACCTGCTGTGGTTCTTTGGCGGCGACTGCCTGCACTACATGCCCGATGAAGAAATCGACCTGTACCAGGCTTTGGAAGAGCGTCGTTTCGAGGCTGAAGAGAACGAAGAACCGTTCGACTGGAATCAGGAAAAGCAATTGCTGGCGATGTCGCTGCAGGACAGCAGCAAGCATTGATTGCGCGCTAAACGAAAAAACCGCTCACTGAGCGGTTTTTTTATGCTCGCTTTTCTCGAGACAAACAAAAACGCCGCTCAATGAGCGGCGTTCTTGATTTAATTTGGAGCGGGAAACGAGACTCGAACTCGCGACCCCGACCTTGGCAAGGTCGTGCTCTACCAACTGAGCTATTCCCGCAGAAGACAACTTCGTGTAGCAGCTATCTTGTTGAAATCGTTAATGTTTATCAACGTTTCGATGGGGCAGATTTTGAAGCTATTTGAGCTTCTTGGCAAGTGCTTTTTTCAAAAAAAGTGAGATTTTTTACGTACTTACCAAAATCATCGTCCCCTACCCACCTAAAGCGGGCAAACAAGGCAGACAACGCCTATCCATCAGGCCATGGTACGTTGCAACCAATGTTGGACCGGGGGGCCGGCCATCCGGCTTGCTCAGGAAGCGCCGCGCGGGCGGCGCTCGATCTCGAGAGCACCAAAACAATCAAGGCATGCACCCCCAGGCCCCACCGCAATTCCGTAGCCGCTGCCGCCAGGCTGCGCTGGCCCCATGCCTCGCTGGAAATTTTTAGCGTTCACACAGGCCAGCGCAGCCTGGCGGCAGCGGCTACAGGGTCGGCGGCATCTGTTGGTGGCGGATGTCGGGAGCAGTGCAGCTTTTTTTCAGCACAAACAAAAACGCCGCTCAATGAGCGGCGTTCTTGATGAATATGGAGCGGGAAACGAGACTCGAACTCGCGACCCCGACCTTGGCAAGGTCGTGCTCTACCAACTGAGCTATTCCCGCAAATGGCGTCCCCTAGGGGACTCGAACCCCTGTTACCGCCGTGAAAGGGCGGTGTCCTAGGCCACTAGACGAAGGGGACACGCTGCCCGGAACACATGGTGTGTGTTTCGGTGCCCAGATCCGCATCCGAAGACTTGGTTCTGGTTTCACTCAGCCTCGCCCGAAAGCAAGACCGTTTAAAAATGGAGCGGGAAACGAGACTCGAACTCGCGACCCCGACCTTGGCAAGGTCGTGCTCTACCAACTGAGCTATTCCCGCATTGGCGTCCCCTAGGGGACTCGAACCCCTGTTACCGCCGTGAAAGGGCGGTGTCCTAGGCCACTAGACGAAGGGGACACACTACAACTTCACTCCCTGCTGCGTTTCGCTGTGTGCTTTACGCTGCAAGTGGCGCGCATTCTAGGGGTGGTTTGAGAAGTCGTCAACCCCCAATGATAAATTTATTTAAATCAATGACTTCCCTGCCGATAACCTGACTGGAGCGGCGCTGTCAGGCCCAGTGCGGCTGCCCTGCGGGGCAATCGCTACTATCCGGCCTGAGGCGAAGCCACTACACTCAAATGGAAGACAACCCGACGAGGCTTACACGGTGACACCACTTCTGATCACCCTGCTTATAGTAGCGGGCATCGTTATTTTGATCGCCATCGGTTACCTGAACAATGTGGTGGAGAACAACAAGCTGGAAAAGACCAAGCTCAAGCACGAGCTGGCCGACCGCTTGCGCCGCTGCGGCGAAATCACCGAAACCTTTCCAGGGCAACTGATGACCCCTGCGCTGAAACTGTTGCTGACGCGCCTGGAGCTCAACCTCAACCAGCGCATCCTGTCCCAGGACAAAAGCAATGCGGCGGTGAAGGCACGCCTGGTGGAACTGGAAGCCGAAATCGCCAAGGGCGAAGGCATCAAGGTCACCAACGCGCCGGTGCCGATCCAGACCGAGGTGAAAGCCAAGGACGTACGCTTTCTGCTGGAAGCCTTGCACGCCCAGGTCACCCGCGCCGCCCAGGACGGTTTTCTGCCAGCCAACGAGGCCAAGCACTGGATCCGCGAGATTCGCCATATCCTGGTGCTGTTGCATATCGAGTTCTTCAATAACCTGGGCCAAGCGGCGCTGCAGGCTGAGCAGCCAGGCCAGGCGCGGTTGGCGTTCGAACGCGGCGTGCAGTATTTGCGCAAGCAGCCGGAGCCGGCGGTGTACCAGGAACAGCTCAAGTACATGGAGAAGCTGCTGGGCCGGGCCAATGCCCAGGTGCTGGACAGTACCGCACCGAGCGAAGACGACCACAACGAGTTGACCGAAGGGCTGAAGGAAGTCGAGCCCGAATGGAAGAAGAAGGTTATCTACGATTGATCGGCAAACCCCGATCCTTATAGCAGCGGCCGCAAGGCCGCGTCACAGGACCGCGTCGTCTGTATCGCGGCCAAGGCCGGCTCCTACCACGGTCGGTGTAGGAGCCGACTTTAGTCGCGATGCAGGCGACGCGGTGTCAATACAGTTGCTGCTACACGGAACTCAGCAATCGGTGGAACGCAGGAAAATCTCCACCATCTTCTCCATCCCCGCCTGATCCACTTCACTGAAGCGCGCAAGCTTGGGGCTGTCCAGGTCCAGCACGCCAATCAGGCGCCCTTCCTTGACCAACGGAATCACCAACTCGCTGTTCGACGCACTGTCACAGGCAATGTGGCCGGGAAACGCATGCACGTCTTCCACGCGCTGGGTTTGTCGGGTGGCGGCTGCCGCACCGCACACGCCCTTGGAAAACGGAATGCGCACGCAGGCCACCTGGCCCTGGAACGGGCCCAGCACCAACTCTTCATTGCGGTTGATATAGAAGCCGGCCCAATTCAGGTCATCCACGTAGTTGTAGAGGAACGCCGAGAACTGCGAGGCGTTGGCGATGAAGTCACGCTCATCGGCAAGCAGCGATTCCAGTTGCGCCGTCAGCATCGCGTAGCCTTCGAGGCCCTGGCCGGTGCTGTTCAAATCGATCATTGCGGTTGCTCCAGTAATTTGAGACCCACCCAGTAACGGGCAAATTGGTAGGCACACAGGCCGTTGCGGTTACCGCGGCCGGTGGCCCAACGAGCGGCGCGAATGGCCGGCAACAGAGGCTCCGGCCGCGCCAGCACCGACTCGGCGCGCTGCGCAAAAGCGTCCAATCGCGCGTCCATCTCTTCTCCTTCACGCCATTTCAAAGTAAAAGGCGCCTGCGCGCTGTCGATATAGTGACACGCCCCCAACGAACAGCGCATCACATCGGCTATGCTTGCCCAGCGCGCACCAAATGGAACACCGGCCCGGACTATATGGATATAAAGTTTACCCACCGTCTGTCATACAAGCAGGCTCGACTGACAGTCGTGGTCGGATTCATTATCGGGACATTGCTGAGCATTGTGCAGATCGGCATCGATTATGCCAACGTTGACCAGGCCATCAACCGCGAGATGGTCTCGCTGCTGGAAATCAGCCACAACCCGGCCTCACGCATCGCCTACAACATTGACAGCGAGTTGGCCAAGGAGCTGACCGCCGGCCTGCTGCATTCCGAATCCATCGTCGGAGCGCGCCTGTCCGACAACAATAATACCGTGCTGGCCAATGTCAGCCGGCCGCGCACCGAAAGCCGCTACCGGGTGATCAGCGATTTCCTCTTCGGCGAGCGGCGTACCTATGATGACCCGCTGCTGCTCAGCCACATGCCCAGTGAACGCCTGGGCACCCTGCACCTGGATGTCGACACGTTCGCCTTCGGCATGCGCTTTCTCAAGCGCGCCGAGATCACCCTGGTGTCCGGCTTCCTGCGCACCCTGCTACTGGCCGGGATCATGCTTGCCATGTTCTACACCATGCTCACCCAGCCGCTGGTGCGGGTGATCAGCGCGCTGAGCAACTCCAACCCCCATGCCGGCAAACCGACCAAGCTGGAGTACCCGCCCGGCCACGAACATGACGAGATCGGCGTGCTGGTGCGCGCCGCCAACCAGCAATTCGTCAGCATGAGCACCGAGATCCAGCAGCGCCGCGCTGCTGAAAACCGCCTGACCGAGTACCTGGCCGAACTGGAGAACATCGTTTCGGCGCGCACCACCGAACTCAAGGCCAGCAACATCCGCCTCAGCCTGTCCAACGAAGAACTGGAAAACGCCCGGCGCACCGCCCTGGACATGGCCCAGGCCCGTGCCGCCTTCCTGGCCAACATGAGCCACGAGATCCGCACGCCGCTCAATGGCTTGCTGGGCATGATCGCCCTGTCCCTGGACAGCCCGCTGACCGCCGAACAGCGCCAGCAACTGTCCATTGCCCACGACTCGGGCAAAGTGCTGGTGGAACTGTTGAACGATATCCTCGACCTGTCGAAATTCGACGCAGGCCAGCTTGAGCTTGAACGCATCCCGTTCGACCTCGGCGCCCTGGTGGAAGACACCGCCAACCTGCTGTCGCAGAACGCTGCGCCCAGCGTGGAACTGGCCTGCCTGATCGCACCCACCTTCCCCGCCATGGTGCTGGGCGACCCTACACGGGTGCGCCAGATCGTCAGCAACCTGCTGTCCAACGCCCTGAAATTCACCCGTTTCGGCCGCGTGGACGTGCGCCTGAGCACCTACCCCGGCGGCGTCAGCATCGAGGTATGCGACACCGGCATCGGCATCGCCCAGGAAGCGCAGGTCAAGATCTTCCAGCCGTTCACCCAGGCTGGCGCCGGCATTACCCGCCAGTACGGCGGCACCGGCCTGGGCCTGGCCCTGACCAACAATCTGTGCGAAGCCATGCAAGGCCGCCTCAGCATCAGCTCCGAGGCCGGTTTCGGCAGCCGCTTCAGCGCTGACCTGCCGCTGCTGACCCACACCCCGGCCATCGCCCCGCCGCCGCTCAGGGGCAAGGTGATCGCCATCAGCCCCGCCAGCAGCGGCCTGGCTGAGCTGCTGGAAAATCTGCTGCCCACCTGGGGCCTGGACTATCAGCGGTTGAGCACCGACGCGCCGCTGGAGGGCCTCGACCCCGACCTGTTGATCACCGACTGCCTGGATTGCCTGTTCGGCCTGCGCCCTGCCATCACCGCACCGATCCTGCTGGTGACCGCCTACGGCAACTTCCTGCCCACCGAGCAGGCCACCGCCCTCAGCCCCCTTCAGCAGCAGGCCCGCCCCCTGGCGCGCAACGCCCTGTACCAGACACTGCGACGCACCCTGATGGGTGATGAGCCCAACCCGCAGCAGGCCCTGGAACGCGGTGAGTCACCGCAACGCCGGGCGCGGATCCTGCTGGTGGAAGACAACCCGGTCAACCAGTTGGTGGCCAAGGGCATGCTGGGCAAGCTGGGCTGCGATGTGACGGTAGCGGCGCATGGCGGCGAGGCATTGGCCGCACTGGAAGACAAGGAATACGATCTGGTGCTGATGGACTGCAACATGCCGGTCATGGATGGCTACGAGGCCAGCCGACGCATTCGCCAGAGTGGCCGCTGGCCACAACTGCCGATCGTCGCCCTGACCGCCAACGCCATGCCCGAGGAGCGTGAGCGCTGCCGGGCGGCAGGCATGAGCGACTACCTGGCCAAACCCTTCCGTCGCGAAGAACTGATCACGCTCATCGATCACTGGATACCGGTCACGCTCGTGCCGTGAGCTGCGCCAGCAGATGCTCCAAACCCTGCTGCAGGGGTTGCAACTGATTGAGATCCAGCCCGCTGGCGCAGATCAAGCGCTCGCGCAACACCGCCGCCTGGTCGCGCAACGCCAGGCCCTGCGGGCTTAGGCTGAGGTGCACTTCGCGCTCGTCATGCACAGCCCGGCGACGCACCACCAGCCCCAACTGCTCGATACGCTTGAGCAAGGGCGTCAGGGTGCCCGAGTCCAGCATCAGCCGCTCGCCCAGGGCCTTGACCGTAGGCTGTTCGGGCGCTGTCGCCTGCCATTCCCACAGCACCAGCATGGCCAAGTATTGCGGGTACGTCAGGCCCAGCTCATCGAGCATCGGCTTATAGCCACGGGTGACTGCCCGCGACGCGGCGTACAGCTTGAAACACAACTGGTCATCCAGCAGCAGGCCGGTCATTTGAGCAACGCTTTGATCTCGCCGTCCAGGGCCGCAGGTTTGGTGGTGGGGCCGAAGCGCTTGACCAGCTTGCCGTCCTTGCCGATCAGGAACTTGGTGAAGTTCCACTTGATGCCCTGGGAGCCCAAGAGGCCCGGCGCACGCTTTTTCAGTTGCACGAACAGCGGATGAGCATCGCCACCGTTGACGTCGATTTTCTTGAACAGCGGGAAGGTCACGCCGAAATTGAGCTCGCAGAACTGCGAAATCTCACCTTCATTGCCCGGCTCCTGATGGCCGAACTGGTTGCAGGGGAAGCCCAGCACTACCAGCCCCTGATCCTTGTAGTCCTGCCACAGCTGCTCCAGGCCCTTGTATTGGGGCGTGAAGCCGCATTTGCTGGCGGTATTGACCACCAGAATGGCCTTGCCCTTGAAGTCGGCCAGGGTCTTCTGCTGACCGGTGATGGTGGTGCAGGGGATATTCAGCAAGGCGTCGCTCATGGCAGGTCCTCCGTGGGTGAACCAAAAGCATAGCGCGCAATTGAATTGCACACAATCTACATCACAAAACCACTACCGGATCCGCCCTCAAACCGCGCCGCCTGCATCGCGACCAAGGTCGGCTCCTACCACGGATCGCGTAGGAGCCGACTTTAGTCGCGATGGCGTCAGAGCCAGCCCATCGGGTGTAGGGGATTAGGCTACTCGCGGGGTACCAGGTCCAGGCACACCGAGTTGATGCAGTAGCGCAGCCCCGTCGGCGGCGGGCCGTCCGGGAACACGTGACCCAGGTGGGCGTCGCACTGGGCGCAGGTCACTTCGGTGCGGATCATGCCGTGGGTGGTGTCACGGATCTCGATCATGGCGCTGTCTTCGATCGGCGCGTAAAAGCTGGGCCAACCGCAACCGGAATCGAACTTGGTGGTCGAATCGAACAGCGCGGCATTACAGCACACGCAATGGTACACACCATCGGTCTTGGTGCTGTTGTACTTGCCCGTGAAGGGCCGTTCGGTGGCCTTGAGACGGCAGACGTTGTACTGCTCGGGGTCGAGCATCGCCTTCCATTCTTCTTCAGTCTTGGTGAACTTGGTCATCGGGTTACCTCGGCAGCTGAAAAACCCCGATCTGTCCCTTTTCCGGGGATCGGGTGGCACGTATGATTGCGCCTTGTTCAGACCCCAGTCTGTCACCCACGCCAGGCGCATTCAATTTCATTTTCACCGCGCCATCTCGCGGCACTTTTTTCCTTGGGATTCCATCATGCAGGTCAGCAAATCGAACAAGCTCGCCAACGTCTGCTATGACATTCGCGGGCCGGTGCTCAAGCACGCCAAACGCCTGGAAGAGGAAGGCCACCGCATCCTCAAGCTGAACATCGGCAACCCGGCCCCCTTTGGCTTCGAGGCGCCGGAGGAAATCCTCCAGGACGTGATCCGCAACCTGCCTACCGCACAAGGCTACAGCGACTCCAAAGGCCTGTTCAGCGCCCGCAAGGCCGTGATGCAGTACTACCAGCAAAAGCAGGTGGAAGGCATCGGCATCGAGGACATCTACCTGGGCAACGGTGTGTCCGAGCTGATCGTGATGGCCCTGCAGGCCCTGCTCAACAACGGCGACGAAGTGCTGGTACCGGCACCCGACTACCCACTGTGGACCGCCTCGGTGAGCCTGGCCGGCGGCCACGCCGTGCACTACCTGTGCGACGAGCAGGCCAACTGGTGGCCTGACCTGGACGACATCAAGGCCAAGATCACCCCCAACACCAAGGCCATGGTGATCATCAACCCGAACAACCCGACCGGTGCCGTGTATTCGAAGGAAGTGCTGCAGGGCATGCTGGAAATCGCCCGCCAGCACAACCTGGTGGTGTTCTCCGACGAGATCTACGACAAGATCCTCTACGATGACGCCGTGCACGTGTGCACCGCCTCCCTGGCCCCCGACCTGCTGTGCCTGACCTTCAACGGCCTGTCCAAGTCGTACCGCGTGGCCGGTTTCCGCTCGGGCTGGATCGCCATTTCCGGGCCCAAGCACAATGCCCAGAGCTACATCGAAGGCATCGACATCCTGGCCAACATGCGCCTGTGTGCCAACGTGCCGAGCCAGCACGCCATCCAGACCGCGCTGGGCGGCTACCAGAGCATCAACGACCTGGTACTGCCCAACGGCCGCCTGCTGGAGCAGCGCAACCGCACCTGGGAGCTGCTCAACGACATTCCGGGCGTGAGCTGCGTGAAGCCCATGGGCGCGCTGTATGCCTTCCCGCGCATCGACCCCAAGGTCTGCAAGATCCACAACGACGAGAAGTTCGTGCTGGACTTGCTGCTGTCGGAAAAACTGCTGGTGGTGCAAGGCACCGCGTTCAACTGGCCGCACCCGGACCACTTCCGCGTCGTGACCCTGCCGCGGGTGGATGACCTGGAACAGGCCATCGGCCGCATCGGCGGCTTCCTGAAGAACTACAAGCAGTAATCCCTGTAGCCGCTGCCGCCAGCTGCGCTGGCCCAAACCTCCCTGGAGATCTCCAGCGACCACAGGGGCCAGCGCAGCCTGCGGCAGCGGCTACATGTCTGGTAACACTTCTGTCGACAACCACTGATCCCGCCACCCCACGGCGGTAGCGACCTGCTGTCTAGAATCATGGTTGTGACACTTTTTGAAATAGTCGCCCTGTTGAATCGGCAGTGCTCGCACCTTATATACCGGACATCGCGACAATTTCTTCCGTCAGGAGTACGTAACAACCATGATGCGCATCTTGCTGTTCCTTGCCACCAACCTTGCGGTCGTGCTGATTGCCAGCATCACCCTGAGCCTTTTCGGCTTCAACGGGTTCATGGCGGCCAACGGCGTGGATCTGAACCTCCAGCAGCTGCTGGTCTTCTGCGCGGTATTCGGCTTTGCCGGCTCGCTGTTCTCGCTGTTCATCTCCAAATGGATGGCGAAGATGAGCACCAGCACGCAAATCATCAGCCAGCCACGCACCCGCCACGAGCAGTGGCTGATGGCGACCGTTGAGCAACTGTCCCGCGAAGCCGGCATCAAGATGCCCGAAGTGGGTATCTTCCCAGCCTACGAGGCCAACGCCTTCGCCACCGGCTGGAACAAGAATGACGCCCTGGTGGCCGTCAGCCAGGGCTTGCTGGAACGCTTCTCGCCCGACGAGGTGAAAGCGGTGCTGGCCCACGAGATCGGTCACGTGGCCAACGGCGACATGGTCACCCTGGCGCTAGTGCAAGGCGTGGTGAACACCTTCGTGATGTTCTTTGCGCGCATCATCGGCAACTTCGTCGACAAGGTCATCTTCAAGAATGAAGAAGGCCAGGGCATCGCGTATTACATCGCAACCATCGTAGCCGAACTGGTGCTGGGCATCCTGGCCAGCGTCATCGTCATGTGGTTCTCGCGCAAGCGCGAATTCCGTGCCGACGAAGCCGGCGCTCGCCTGGCCGGTACCGGCGCCATGATCGGCGCGCTGCAACGCCTGCGCTCCGAACAGGGCGTGCCGGTGCACATGCCCGACACCCTCACCGCCTTCGGTATCAATGGCGGCCTGAAGCATGGCCTGGCAGGCCTGCTGATGAGCCACCCGCCGCTGGAAGACCGCATCGAGGCCCTGCGCCGCCGCGGCTAACAGCACCCGTAGCCGCTGCCGCCAGGCTGCGCTGCCCCCCTGCTTCACTGGAGATCTCCAGCGTACACAAGGGCCAGCGCAGCCTGCGGCAGCGGCTACAGCTTCAACCGGTAGGCGCGCTCTTCCAGGCGCGTGGCGCCGGCGCTGACAAACTTGCCGCCCTCATCGAGAATGTCTCGGCACTCCACCTGATCGACCTGCCACTCTCCACCCCACAACGCCCTCACCTCTTCATCCGGCACCGAAAACGGTGGCCCGGGCAGCACGCTCTGATCGTAATCCAGGGTTATCAGCAAGCCGGCACAACCGGCTGGCAGGATGGCCGTGAGATGGCGCACATAACGCTGGCGCATCTCGGGCGGCAAGGCGATCATCGCCGCACGGTCATACAGCGCCGTGCAGCCTACGACGTCGTCAGCCGTCAGCGCGAAAAAGTCACCGCACCACACCTCCAGCGCGCCCGCCGAGTAACAGTCGAAAGCGCCACGGCGAACAACCGCAGGCTGCAGGCCCTGTTCGGCAAAGAAGGCCTCCACCGCCTGCGTCGCCAGCTCGACACCCAACACGTGCAAGCCCTGCCCCGCCAGCCACACCAGGTCCAGGCTCTTGCCACACAACGGCACCAGCACCCGACTGCCCGGCGCCAGCACTGGCCAATGACGCTGCAGATAAGGGTTGACCGCCGCTTGATGGAACCCGATCTGATTACGCTGCCAGCGCTCCTGCCAAAAATCCGCCTGCATGGACACTCCCGAAAATATCGATCAAATGGCACTAAAACTTATATTAGATTTAGATCAATCAGTGGCCGAAGATAATCCCATCTTAACGCTCAGGACCTCAATCATGCTGCCTAGCCTGTTCATCTCCCACGGTTCGCCCATGCTCGCCCTGCAGCCTGGCGCCAGCGGCCCGGCGCTGGCCAGGCTGGCGGCCGAGCTGCCGCGCCCCAAGGCCATCGTGCTGGTCTCGGCGCACTGGGAAAGCCGCGAGCTGCTGGTGGCCAGCAGCCCCGCCCCGGAAACCTGGCATGACTTCGGCGGCTTCCCTGCCGAGCTGTTTGCCGTGCAATACCCGGCGCCGGGTGATCCCGCCTTGGCGGCCGAGATTGCCCAGCGCCTGACCGATGCCGGCCTGCCCGCACACCTTGACCCGCAACGGCCGTTCGACCATGGCGCCTGGGTGCCCCTGTCGCTGATGTATCCGGCGGCCGACATCCCGGTGGTGCAGGTGTCGCTGCCCAGCCGCCTGGGCCCGCAGTTGCAGCATTTGGTGGGCGAGGCACTGGCAGGGTTGCGCGCGCAAGGCATTCTGCTGATTGGTTCGGGCAGCATCACCCACAACCTGCGCGAGCTGGACTGGCACGCCGGGCCTGAACACGCCACGCCGTGGGCGCAGGCGTTCCGTGACTGGATGCTGGAGAAGTTGCAGGCCGATGATCAGCAGGCGCTATTCGACTATCGTCAGCAGGCGCCGTTTGCGGCGAAGAACCATCCCAGCGATGAGCATTTGCTGCCGCTGTATTTTGCCCGCGGGGCGGGGGATACCTTTGGGCTGGCCCATGCGGGTTGGGCGCTGGGGGCGCTGGGGATGGATATTTATCGGTTCGATTAACCCGGATCATTCGTAGCCGCTGCCGCAGGCTGCGCTGGCCCTGTGCCCCGCTGGAGATGTTCAGTGTGGATCAGGGCCAGCGCAGCCTGCGGCAGCGGCTACAGGCAAAAAAAATCCCCGGCACAGGCCGGGGATTTTTTATTTCAGATCAGCCGCAAGGCAGGATCAGTCTTCGCGATAACGGCGCAGCTTCAGCTGCTTACCGGCAACGCGAGTGTCCTTGAGCTTGGCCAGCAGCTTCTCCAGACCTTCCTCGGGCAGTTCGACCAGGCTGAAGCTGTCACGTACCTGGATACGGCCGATCGCTTCGCGGGCCAGGCCGCCTTCGTTGAGGATGGCACCCAGCAGGTTCTTCGCGGCGATACCGTCGCGAGCACCCAGGGCGGTACGGCAGCGAGCACGGCCTTCACCCAGAGGCATTGGCGCGCGACGCTCGCGATCACCACGCTCAGGACGATCACCGGTGGTACGCTCACGCGGCGCGCTGGTCGGAACCAGTGGCTGCTCGCGCTCTACCGCTTCCAGGGTCAGCGCCTGACCGTTGGTAGCCTTGCGCAGCAGGGCTGCAGCCAGGGCACGCGGGGTGCAGCCGATGTCGGCGGTCAGACGGTCCAGCAGGTCACCGTGGGTGACCTCTGCATCGCCAACCAGCGGCGCCAGGCTGTTGGTCAGCTTCTTGATGCGGGCATCAAGAACGGCCTGGGCGTTCGGCAGGCGAACTTCGGCAACCTTCTGACCGGTTACACGCTCGATCACTTGCAGCATGCGGCGCTCGCGCGGAGTCACCAGCAGCAGGGCACGGCCTTCGCGACCGGCACGGCCAGTACGGCCGATACGGTGAACGTAGGACTCTGGGTCGTACGGCATGTCAACGTTGAACACGTGAGTGATGCGCGGTACGTCCAGACCACGGGCAGCGACGTCGGTAGCGACGACGATGTCCAGACGGCCGTCTTTCAGCGAGTCGATGACGCGCTCACGCTGGTTCTGGGCAATGTCGCCGTTCAGGGCGGCAGCCTTGTAGCCTTTGGCTTCCAGGGCGCTGGCCAGGTCCAGGGTGGCTTGCTTGGTACGCACGAATGCGATCAGGGCGTCGAACTCTTCCACTTCCAGCAGGCGCAGGACAGCGGAAGTCTTCTGGTCAGCGTGAACCAGCAGGTGAGCCTGCTCGATCGCGGTAACGGTCTGGGTCTTGCTCTGGATCTTGACGTGTTTCGGGTCTTTCAGGTGGCGCTCGGCGATCGCACGGATGGACTGCGGCAGGGTAGCCGAGAACAGTACGGTCTGACGCGACTCAGGCATGGCCTTGAAGATGACTTCCAGGTCGTCCATGAAGCCCAGCTTGAGCATTTCGTCGGCTTCGTCCAGAACCAGGTGGTTCACGGTCGCCAGCACTTTCTCGTCGCGACGCAGGTGGTCGCACAGACGGCCAGGGGTTGCCACGACGATTTGCGCGCCGTTGCGGATTGCTTTCAGTTGCGGGCCCATCGGGGCACCGCCGTACACGGCCACTACGGTTACGCCAGGCATTTGCTTGGCATAGGTTTCGAAAGCAGTGGCTACTTGCAGCGCCAACTCACGGGTTGGCGCCAGGATCAGGGCTTGCGGCTCGCGCTTGCTCGGGTCGATGCGATTCAGAATCGGCAGTGCGAAGGCAGCGGTTTTACCGGTACCAGTCTGCGCCTGGCCGATCATGTCATGACCTTCCAGGATGATTGGGATCGATTGCTGCTGAATAGCCGACGGCTCTTCGTAGCCAGTCGCGATGACGGCTGCAACAATATTCGGGTTAAGTCCGAGAGCGGCGAAGCCGCCGGTTTCCTGGGTCATGGGTCTGCCTCTAAGTGCATCCGCAAAGACCCATGCTCCAAAGCTGCACATGCCTTGTAAGACTCGAGAGTCACCCTGGCAGCTTTGTCGGCGGGGATTTGCGAAAACGATTGAATGAAAAAAAAGAATCGTCAGGGAGAGTCCGCGGAACGGACGTGCAGTCGAAGTTGTCTTCGGGGGATTGCGCTACCTAGACGTGGCCTGATTAAAGACCGGCGCGCACTATACCTGAAATCGGCGTGCACGTGAGAGTTTTTTATCGTTTCCAGACCGTTGAACCCACGATTGTCACAGGCTTTGCGCAACCTCGGCGACAGGTCTATTTTGCTACTGACCCGCGCGCCTGGCGCCCAGGCTTAATCGTTTCACCCTTTGCCACCCGAGGATGCCGAGATGAGCCCACCCTGCCCTGGCCACGTCAGCCGCGAGTTGCGCGGCGCCGTCATGCTGATTGGCCTGGATCGCAGCGCCAAGCGCAATGCTTTCGATCTGTCCCTGCTTGAGCAATTGAGCCTGGCCTACGGCGAGTTCGAGCGCGAACCGGCTGCCCGGGTGGCGGTGCTGTTTGGCCATGGCGAGCATTTCACCGGCGGCCTGGATCTGGAAGCCGTCGGCCCCACCTTCGCCCAGGGCTGGCAATTGCCGGCCGGCGGCCTGGACCCCTGGCGCGTGGGCATGGGCCCTACCCTCAGCAAGCCATTGATCGTGGCAGCCCAGGGTTACTGCCTGACCGTGGGCATCGAACTGATGCTGGCCGCCGACATCAACCTGTGCGCCAGCAATACCCGTTTTGCCCAGATGGAGGTGCAGCGCGGCCTGCTGCCGTTCGGCGGTGCCACCGTGCGCCTGCCCCGGGTGGCCGGTTGGGGCAACGCCATGCGCTGGCTGCTGACGGGGGACGAGTTCGATGCCCACGAAGCCCTGCGGCTGGGACTGGTGCAGGAAGTGATGGCCAGCGAGGACCTGCTGCCCAACGCCATCCACCTGGCCGAGCGCATTGCCGCCCAGGCGCCGCTGGGCGTTGCCGCCACGCTGGCGTCGGCACGCCAGGCCGTGCAGGAGGGTGAAGCCGCCAGCGTCGCCGCGTTGCCGGGGCATACCCAGCGGCTGTTCGCCAGCGACGATGCCCGCGAGGGGTTGGCGTCCCTGAAGGAGCGCCGCCCCGGGCACTTCACGGGCCAGTGATTCAGGAAGCGGGGCGCAGTTGCCCGATCAACGCCTGCAACGAGTAGCCCAGGCGCGGCATCAGTTCGTCGGCGCGGGCCTTGAGTGCTTCCAGATCCAGTTGCTGGTCCAGGTCGGCCGGGATGATCAGGATGACGTTGCCCTCGGTCACCGGCAGTTCCCAGTAATGACGATGATACAGGCCACGCAGCAAGGCGGCGCCCAATGGCTTGCCGTCATCGCCCGCCCACTGGTTGATGACCAGCCAGCCACCCGGGTTCAGGCGTTTCTGGCAGTCTTCCAGGAAGCGCCAGGCCAGGTGGCCCACGCCGGGACCATGGTCGGTATAGAGGTCGACGAAGATCAGGTCGGCAGGTTCTGCAGTTGGCAGCAGTTCCAAGGCGTCGCCGGTGCGTATATAGAGACGCGGATCATCGTCCAGGCCCAGGTATTCGATGGCCAGGCGCGGCACATCCGGCCGCAGCTCGATGGCTTCGACGTCTTCCAACGGCAGGAACTTGAGGCACGCCTGGGTCAGCGTGCCGGCGCCCAGGCCCAGGAACAGGGCGCTTTCGGGCTGTTCGTGGCACAGCGCGCCAATCAGCATGGCCCGCGTGTAGTCGTACTCCAGCCAGCTGGGGTCGGCGGTAAACACGCAGCTCTGCTCGATGGCATCGCCAAATTCCAGGAAGCGGTAATCCTCCACCTCCAGCACGCGAATCATGCCGAACTGATCATGCACTTCGGCCAGCAGACGCTCAACGCGCTCGCGGGGTACTTCGGGTTCGTTGTCTTGCACCACGGGCGCTCATCAAGCCTGAAAAAAAGCGATTGTCGCATCAATTGCGCCACAACACACCGTAGCCGCTGCCGGCAGGCTGCGCTGGCCCGTGCATACGCTCAAGATCTTCAGTGGGGGCATAGGGCCAGCGCAGCCTGCGGCAGCGGCTACAGTGCATGGGCGGCGCTGGTGGTACCATCGGGTCACCCATCAACAACTACAAAAAAGAGCCTGTCATGAACCACCCCTGGAGCCCCGACAGCTGGCGGGCCCTGCCCATCCAGCAACAACCCGCCTACCCCGACGCCGACCACCTGGCCCGGGTGGAACAGAGCCTGGCCAGTTACCCGCCATTGGTGTTCGCCGGCGAGGCGCGCGAGTTGCGTCGCCAGTTCGCCGAAGTCACCCAGGGCCGGGCCTTCCTGCTGCAGGGCGGCGACTGCGCGGAAAGCTTCGCCGAGTTTTCCGCTGCGAAGATCCGCGACACCTTCAAGGTGCTGTTGCAGATGGCGATTGTCATGACCTTCGCCGCCGGCTGCCCCGTGGTCAAGGTGGGGCGCATGGCCGGGCAGTTTGCCAAGCCGCGCTCCGGCAATGACGAGACCCAGGACGGCGTCACCCTGCCCGCCTACCGCGGCGACATCGTCAACGGCATCGGCTTCGACGAAAAAAGCCGCGCCCCCGACCCCGAGCGCCTGCTGCAGGCCTACCACCAGTCCACCGCCTCGCTGAACCTGCTGCGCGCCTTCGCCCAGGGCGGCTTTGCCGACCTGCATCAGGTGCACAAGTGGAACCTGGACTTTATCGCCAACTCGGCACTGTCCGAGAAATACCACCAGCTGGCCGACCGCATCGACGAAACCCTGGCGTTCATGCGCGCCTGCGGCATGGACAGCTCGCCGCAACTGCGCGAAACCAGCTTCTTCACCGCCCACGAAGCGCTGCTGCTCAACTACGAAGAAGCCTTCGTGCGCCGCGACAGCCTGACCAACGACTACTACGACTGCTCGGCGCACATGCTGTGGATCGGCGACCGCACCCGCCAGCTCGACGGCGCCCACGTGGAGTTCCTGCGCGGGGTGCACAACCCCATCGGCGTCAAGGTCGGCCCGAGCATGAAACCCGAGGACCTGATTCGCCTGATCGACATCCTCAACCCGGACAACGACCCCGGGCGCCTGAACCTGATCGCGCGCATGGGCGCCGGCAAAGTGGGCGATCATCTGCCGCAGCTGATCCGCGCGGTGCAGGCCGAAGGGCGGCAGGTGCTGTGGAGCTCGGACCCGATGCATGGCAACACCATTAAGGCCAGCAGCGGTTACAAGACCCGTGATTTTGCGCAGATACTCAGTGAGGTGAAGCAGTTCTTCCAGGTGCACCAGGCGGAGGGCAGCTACGCGGGCGGCATTCATATCGAGATGACCGGGCAGAACGTGACCGAGTGCATCGGTGGCGCGCGGCCGATTACCGAGGATGGGTTGTCGGATCGTTACCACACCCATTGCGATCCGCGGATGAATGCCGATCAGTCGCTTGAGTTGGCGTTCATGATTGCCGAAACCCTCAAGCAAGTCCGCCGCTGACTGTAGCCGCTGCCGCCAGGCTGCGCTGGCCCTTGTTTACACTGGAGACTTCCAGCGAGGCATGGGGCCAGCGCAGCCTGGCGGCAGCGGCTACAGGAGTTGCGGGTAGCGGGGACACTCCAACACCACCGCCCCCAACCCCAACCACCCTGCCATCGCCTGCAACTGCTCAGCCAAGGCAACCAGGGCGTCTTCATCCAGCCAGCCCTGCTCCTCATGCACCGCCAGCACCCGCAGCTCACCGCTAGCCCGCGCCGCCCGCACATCCACCCGCGCCACAATCCGCTCATTGTGCAAAAACGGCAGCACGTAATACCCATACACCCGCTTGTGCGCAGGCGTATACATTTCCAGCCGATAGCGAAAATCGAACAGGCGCTCGGTGCGATCGCGTTCCCACACCAGCGAATCGAACGGTGACAGCAAGGCACTGGCTGTCACCTGCCGGGGGATGCGCACCTGGCGCAGGGTGTAGGCCGGTTGCGACCAGCCTTCGACCTCACAGCGTTGCAACTGCCGGTCCTCCACCAGCTCGGCCAGCCGGGCGCGGGCATCGCCGGGGTCCAGCCGGAAGTAATCGCGCAGGTCTTTTTCGGTGGCAACACCCAAGGCCGTGGCAGCGTGCAACAGCAGATCGCGCTGCGACTGCGCCAGGCTGGGCACCGGCTTGGCCAGCACCGCCGCAGGGATCACTCGCTCAGGCAAGTCATACAGGCGCTCGAAACCACGGCGCCCCGCCACCGTCACGTGCCCGGCCGCAAACAGCCACTCCAGCGCATGCTTCTCCGCGCTCCAGTCCCACCAGGGGCCGGCGCGCACCTGGCGCGTCGACAGGCTGCCGGCACCCAGCGCGCCTTGTTCGCGCACCGCGTCCAGCACCCGCGCCAGCACCGGCTTCTGCTCCTGCCCAAAGCGCGCCAGCTCCTTGTAGATGCCCTTGCCCTGCGCCGCCCTGGCCATGCGCCAGACCATCGCCGGGTACAGCTCCAGCGGCAGCAGCGAGGCTTCATGCCCCCAGTATTCGAACAGCTTGCGCTGGCGGCCGCGCCCCCAGGCCATGTCATCGAGCATGGCCCGCGGGTAGTCGCCCAAACGGGAAAACAACGGCAGGTAATGGGAACGCACCACCGCGTTCACCGAGTCGATCTGCAACACGCCAAGGCGTTGCACCATCTGCAACAGATGGCCGGTGACCAGGGCGGAGCGCCGTGGCCGAGGGGCGAAACCCTGGGCCGCCAGCGCAAGGCGCCGCGCCTGGGCAATGGACAGTGACTGGGGCATGCACGACTCCTTGTGAACCTGCCCTACACTAGCCCCGGCGCTGGCGCCTCGCCACCGTTCATTTCTTCAGCGGATCATCCCAGAACGGCCGCTCGACCTCTTCGCTGACATCAGCCCGCGACATACCGATGTCCTTGAGCATGTCATCACTCATCGCCGCCAGCTGGCGCCGCTCCCAGGCCAGCTGCCGCCAGCGCTGCACACGCTGCCACAGGCCTTTGAGCGACACACCGTGAAACGGCACCCGAACCACCAGCACGTAACCTTTTTGACCTTTCATCATCCGACCCTCCAGTTGGGGATGACTCAGTCTCGCGCCAGGCCTATGATCAATCCAACGAATGTTTCTTATGCTTCACATCTCGGAGATTGATGAAATGTCCCAGTACCAGAGCATCGACTCGGAGGTGTTGCGCACGTTCGTGGCCATCGCCGACGAAGGCGGTTTCACCAAGGCCGGTGAGCGGGTCAACCGTACCCAGTCAGCGGTCAGCATGCAGATGAAGCGGCTGGAGGATGACATTCTTCAGCGCCAGCTGTTCGAGCGCGACGGCCGCCAGGTGCGCCTCACTGCCGAAGGCCAGATTCTGCTGGGCTACGCGCGACGCATCCTCAAGCTGCACAGCGAAGTGTTCACCACCCTGCGCCAACCGCACATGGTGGGCACCGTGCGCATCGGCACGCCGGACGATTACGCCATGCGCTTTCTGCCCGGCATCCTGTCGCAGTTCGCCCAGGCCTACCCGCTGGTGCAGGTGGAAGTGCATTGCGAGAGCTCGAAACAGTTGATGCAGCGCCAGGACCTGGACCTGACCATCGTCACCCGCGAACCGGGCAGCGAGATCGGCCAGATGCTGCGCCACGAGCGTTTTGTCTGGGCCCAGGCCCAAGGCTTCACGCCCCACGAGCAAAACCCCATGCCGCTGGCAATGTTCAACACCGACTGTTTTTGCCGGATCTGGGCCTGCAACGCCCTGGACGCCCGGCAAAAGGCTTATCGCGTGGCGTACACCAGCCCCAGCCTTGCGGCGATCATGGCCGTGGTCAGTGCCGGCCTGGCCGTGACCGCGCAACTGCAAAGCCTGATCACCCCGGACATGCGCATCCTGGGTGAAGCCGAGGGCCTGCCGCAGTTGCCCATGGCCAGCGTGATGCTGCTGCGCAACGACAGCACCCGGAACCCGATCACCGAATGCCTGGCCGAGCACATCGCCGAAGGCTTCAAGTTGTAATTTAACGAACTCTGGACGCAGTGCTGCGCTCAAACCTTTCAAGAAGCCGAGTCCACGGCCATGATGAATTAGCTGGCGCGTTAAACACCTCGACGCTAAATTCGCCCGCTTCATTGAATCAAGGATCAGCATGAACGCCGACCGCCCCACTTCCAGCGCTGCCGAAGGCCATTGCGACGATCTGCTGCTCGACAGCCAATTGTGCTTTGCCCTGTATTCCACCTCGCTGCTGATGACCAAGGTCTACAAGCCCCTGCTGCAGGCGCTGGACCTCACCTACCCGCAATACCTGACCATGATGGTGCTGTGGGAAAAGGATGGTCTGACGGTGGGCGAAATCAGTACCCGCTTGCTGACCGACCCGGGCTCGCTGACCCCGCTGCTCAAGCGCCTGGGGGCTGAGGGGCTGCTTAGCCGCACGCGCAGCCGTGAGGACGAGCGCGTGGTGATTGTCGAGTTGACGGATCGTGGGCGGGCGCTGCGGGAGAAGGCCAAGACCATTCCAGGCTGCATCCTGGCGGCCACGGGCGGCTCGGTGGAGCGCCTGAAAAAGCTGCAAGTGGAACTGCTGGAACTGCGCGGCAACCTGCACGAAAGCCTCTGATTCCCCTGCACAACCCTGTAGCCGCTGCCGCAGGCTGCGCTGGCCCGATGCCTTACTGAAAATTTCCAGTGCACCTGAGGGCCAGCGCAGCCTGGCGGCAGCGGCTACAAACGTACCGTCTGTCGAAGGCCTCGAATATTTATCTTGCGCGCAAACTATTAGCGCATTAATCTAATTCCGTACCCAGACATTCCCCCCACAGTCTTCGAGGTGTCACCATGCAAACTCTCTACACCGCAACCGTAACCGCCACCGGTGGTCGTGATGGCCGCGCCGTTTCCAGCGACAATATTCTCGATGTGAAACTGGCCACCCCCAAGGCTTTGGGCGGCGCGGGCGGCGAAGCCACCAACCCTGAGCAGCTGTTTGCCGCGGGTTACTCGGCCTGCTTCATCGGCGCGCTGAAATTCGTCGCCGGCCAAGCCAAGCGCGCCCTGCCCGCAGACACGCAGATCACTGCCGAAGTGGGCATTGGCCAGATCCCCGGTGGTTTCGGCCTGGACATCGACCTGCGCATCAGCCTGCCGGGCCTGGAACAGGCTGACGCCCAGGCGCTGGTGGATGCAGCGCACCTGGTGTGCCCGTACTCCAACGCTACCCGCGGCAATGTTGACGTACGCCTGCACCTATCGGTGTGACCCGTAGCCGCTGCCGAAGGCTGCGCTGGCCCTGTGCCCCACTGGAGATTTACAGGGTTAACGAGGGCCAGCGCAGCCTGGCGGCAGCGGCTACAAGGCACAAAAAAGCCCGACTCATGGTCGGGCTTTTTGTTACGCAGGAAGGGCCAGAATTACTTGGCGCGACCTTTGTAAGAACCGCCTTCGCGGGTATCGATCTCGATCATGTCGCCGATTTCGATGAAGTCAGCAACGCTCAGCTCGGTGCCGTTCTTCAGTTTGGCAGGCTTCATGACCTTGCCGGAAGTGTCGCCACGAGCCGAACCTTCGGTGTAGTCAACCTGACGCACGATGGTGGTTGGCAGCTCTACGGAAACCAGGCGGCCTTCGAAGAACACAGCTTCGCAGACGTCAGTCATGCCTTCTTCAACGAATGGCAGAACCGATTCGATGTCTTCGGCGTTCAGCTCGTACATGGTGTAGTCAGTGGTGTCCATGAACGTGTAGGAGTCACCGCTGATGAAGGACAGGGTGGCTTCTTTGCGATCCAGGATCACGTCGTCCAGCTTGTCGTCGGCGCTGTAGACGGTTTCAGTCTTGTAGCCGGTCAGCAGGTTCTTCAGCTTGGTCTTCATGATCGCGCTGTTACGGCCCGACTTGGTGAATTCAGCTTTCTGAACCAGCCATGGGTCGTTGTCGATACGGATCACGGTACCGGGTTTGAGTTCTTTACCAGTTTTCATTGCGAATATCCGAATTTGGATGGATTTACAAAAATCTAGGCCGCGTATCATATCCAATTTCGGTAAAACTGTACCAGCGCCGTCGCAAGATCAGGCTGAGCGGCCTGTCGGGCGCACCAGCGCTCGGCGTTGGCGTCCAGTTCATCCCAGTGCGCAAGCACCTGGCGCCAGGCCTGGGCCATGCCCTTGCCCTGGTTCCAGGCGCGCCACAGATCGGTCAGTGCCTGGCCGGCCTGCGGGCTTGCACCCTCGATATAGAGCGCCAGGAAGGCCTCCAGTTTTTCCCAGTGGGCGTACTCTTCCTGCTCATAGATGTGCCACAACAGAGGCCGGCCACTCCACTGCGCACGCACGAACGAGTCCTCGCCGCGCACGGCATTGAAGTCGCAGCACCACAGCAGCAGGTCGTACTGGTCCTGACGGACGAACGGCACCACCTGCACCGACAAGGCGCCGCGCTGATGAACGGTGCCTTCCTGCAACGCGTCTACGCCCAGCCACGCCTGCACGTCGCCCAGCACACGGCCACGGGGTACCAACACCTGAGTGGGCACAACATCGGCCGCCAGCACGTCCAGCCACTCCGCCAGGCTGGCATTCTCGTAGGCGAACAGGGAGATCAATCGCGCGCCCGGCACGGCGGTGACCCCCAGCGTCGCCAGAAACGCCCGTTGCGCCTCGGCGTCCGCCTGGAAGGCACGGCGACGATCAATCAGCCCAAACTCACGCAGCAGGCCGCCGGTCTTCTCGGCGAAGCCTGGGAAGAAAAAGTATTTCTGCAAACGGTCCGGTTGCGGCGACGGCAACCCGTGACACCCCGACACCCAGCCTTCGGCACTCAGGTACTCAAGGTTGAGCCACAGTGCCGGCACTGGCCGCGCGGCCATGGCCTCACGGTAAGGCGCGGGCAGTTTGCAACCAAAGGCCTCGATCACCACATCGGCGGCCGTGACCTGCGGCCACTCGGTGGGCCATTGGCAAATTTCCACGCCTTCCTGCCACTGGCTGGCCAAGGTCGGCTGCACGGCCGGCCATAGGCGTTCGAAGGATTTCAGGTCGTCGACCCACAGCCGCACCGGTACTTGATGTTCGGCTACCAACTGCCGCGCCAGGCGCCAGGTCACCCCGATATCGCCGTAGTTGTCGACCACACAGCAAAAAATGTCCCAGGAGGCTTTCATGTCCGCTTCCATCACCGCCCTCCAGGCAAAGGCGGCCATTGTAGAGGCAAATTCGCCGACAGCGGCCACACTCGTGAGACAATCATCAACCTGCCCACGCCGCCAGGAGGCCGTCATGCCCTACCGCCCCAACCATCGCCAACTGCTGGTTACCCTCAACCCCGCGCAACTGGTGGGCTGCATTGCCCTGGGCATCTGGCTGGGTTTCCTGGCCATCGCCCTGACCACCTGGCTGGGCTACAAGGTGTTCTTCAATGCGCCGCTGCCCATCACCACGCCCGCGCCGCCACCACCGGCCATGAAAGCACCCGATGACAGCTCGGCCATGTTCGATCAGTACAAGGACAACCTGCGCCGCCAGGAACAGAGCCAGGGCGAGGTGCAGAACCACAATCAAGACCCCAAGTGCCAGTTCTGGCTGCAACAGGACCGCACCGCCCCGACCGACAAGAGCCGCACCAATGTACTCAAGTTCTGCAACTGACATGGACAAGCACGCCCTGCGCCAGCTGATCGTCGACCGCCTGACCGAAGATTTCGACGTGCTGCAGCGTGCGGCCCAGACCGCCTACGAAACCGCCACGCACGAAGAGAACGTCGCCGAGAACAAGTACGACACCCTGGGGCTGGAAGCGTCCTACCTGGCCACCGGCCAGGCGCGGCGCATGGAGGAAATCCGCCAGGCGCTGGGGCTTTATCAACAGTTGGCCTTGCGTGATTACGATGAGCAGCGTGGGATTCAGGTGGGGTCGTTGGTCTGCCTTGAAGCTGAAAACGGGCAGGTGCAATGGCTGTTCCTGGGGCCCGAGGCGGCGGGATTGAAGATCACGCTGGGTGGATGCCTGGTCACGGTCATCACCCCGCGCTCGCCGCTGGGGCAAAGCCTGTTGGGCAAGTTCGAGGATGATGAAGTGAGCATCGTGGTGGCCGGGGTGCGGCAGGTGTATGCGGTGACGCAGGTAGTCTGACCGACGCCTCTGTAGCCGCTGCCGCCAGGCTGCGCTGGCCCTATGCCCCGCTGGAGATCCCCGGTGTACGCAGGGGCCAGCGCAGCCTGGCGGCAGCGGCTACGAAACCGCAGCGGGCCACCTCACGCCGTAAACCGCCCCGCCAAATCCTGCACCTCGAACTGCTCCATCAGAAAATCGATAAACGCCCGCGTCTTGCCCGGCAACAGCTTGTGCTCGGCGTAATACAGCCAGATATGCCCATCATCCACATACCAGTCCGGCAGCACCCGCTGCAGGCTGCCCGCCTGCAGATACGGGACGGCAAACGGCAGGCTCACCAGGGCAATCCCCAAGCCCTGCTGCGCCGCCACACAGGCTGCGTCTGAATCACTGAGGGTCATGCGCGCCGGCAAGCGTAGCTCGGCCTGCCCCTGATTGCGTCCGGTCAGCGGCCAACTGCGCACCCGCCCCGTCTGCGGCGAACGGATCAGGATGCCGTCCTGGCGCTCCAGATCGTCCGGCGTCACTACCGGCCCCCGCTGCTGCAAATACCCGGCCGAGGCCACCAGCACCCGATGTGCCGGCGTCAGCTTGCGCGCCACCACGCCCTGGGGCAGCTCGAAGCCGCCGCCAATGGCGGCATCGAAGCCTTGGCCGATCAGGTCCACCTGCCGGTTATCGAAATGCCAGTCAGGTGAAATATCGGGATAGCGCCGCAGGAACTCCCCCAGCAGCGGCACCACGTACAGGCGACCAAATACGGTGCCCATGCTCACCCGCAAGGTACCCGCCGGCTGGCCCTGGGCACCGGCCAGGTTGGCCACCGCGTTCTGAATCACGCCAAAGCTGGCACTGACCTCAGCCAAAAAGCGCTGGCCTGCCTCGGTCAGCGTCAACCGCCGGGTGCTGCGCAAAAACAGCCGCACGCCCATGCGCGCTTCCAGCCGGGCGACATTCTTGCCCACGGCCGCCGGGGTCAGGCTCAGGCGCCGCGCCGCTTCGGCAAAACTGCCGGCTTCGGCGCTGCGGACAAAACACTCTATGCTGCTGAAGGTTTCCATGGCTGGGATTCGATACCGTTGGTTTACACAGCCTATCTCAACCATGGTCTACCGGCAGCATAATCACAGGTCGATACTTAGCCCCATCAACCACGGCATCCCGCCCTGGCGCACTTGGAGCATCACCATGTCGAATCAACTGAAACTCAGCGGTAAAGTGGCCCTGGTACAGGGCGGCTCACGCGGCATCGGCGCCGCCATCGTCAAACGCCTGGCTGCCGAAGGCGCCGCAGTGGCCTTTACCTACGTCAGCTCCCAGGGCCCTGCCCAGGCACTGGCCGACAGCATCAACAACGAAGGCGGCAAAGCCCTGGCCATCAAAGCCGACAGCGCCGACGCCGAGGCCATCCGCGCCGCCGTCGAACACGCCGTGGAAAGCTTCGGGCGCCTGGATATCCTGGTCAACAACGCCGGCGTCCTGGCCATTGCGCCGCTGGCCGAGTTCACCCTGGAAGACTTCGATCGCACCTACGCCATCAACGTGCGCAGCGTGTTCATCGCCACCCAGGCCGCGGCCAAGCACATGGGCGACGGCGGACGCATCATCAACATCGGCAGCACCAACGCCGAGCGCATGCCCTTCGAGGGCGGCGGCGCGTACGCCATGAGCAAGTCGGCCTTGGTCGGCCTGGTCAAAGGCCTGGCTCGCGACCTGGGGCCACGGGGCATCACCGTCAATAACGTGCAGCCAGGCCCGGTGGACACTGACATGAACCCCGCCGACAGCGATTTCGCCGACAGCCTGATGGGTTTCATGGCGGTGAAACGCTACGGCCACGCCGACGAGATCGCCGGTTTCGTCAGCTACCTGGCCGGCCCGGAAGCGGGCTACATCACCGGCGCCAGCCTGACCATCGACGGTGGCTTCGGCGCCTGATCGTCCAGGGTCTGTTCGAGCATCGCGACAAAGGCCTGGGCGGCCGGCGTCGGGGTGTTCGACCAGATGGCGTACAGACGGCGCCGCGGCGCATCACTGACCGGCATCGTCACCACGCCTTGGAAGTCCCGCGCCACGGCGGCCGGCACCAGCCCTACCGCCAATCCACGCTGGACGAACTGCTCTACCAGACGGATCTCACTGATTTCAAACTGCACCCGATGCACCACGTGGGCGGCCGCAAATGCTTCATCGGTCTGACGGCGGGCGCCACTGCCGGCGGCGAAATCCACCAGCGGCTCATCGGCCAGTTGTGCCAGACGCAATTGCGTCAAACCGGCCAAGGCATGCTCGGGATGAACGACGGCCACCAGTTCCTCATCGGCGACCGTACGTAGCGCCACCCCCTGCACCGCCTCACCCGGCCACACGCCGATCAGGGCAACGTCCATGCGCCGCTCGCGCACCTCTTCCAGCAGCCACTCGCTGCGGCCCACGCTCAGGCGCACATCCACTTGGCTGTACTGGCGATGAAACGCTGCGATGCCTTCCACCAGGTCCAACCCGGTCAGTGACGAAATCATCCCCAGGCTCAACCGCCCGCGCACCTGCCCGCAGGCGGCCGCCACCTCATCGCCAATCTGCCGGGCCGCGTCCAGCGCCGTGCGGGCGCTGCGCACAAATGCTTCGCCTGCCGGGGTCAGGGTGACCCGCCGCGAGGTGCGCTCGAACAACTGCGCGCCCAGGTGCCGCTCCAGCCGCGCCACCTGATGGCTGAGCGCCGATTGCACCGTATGACAGCGCTCTGCTGCCCGCGTGAAACTGCCCTCCTCAGCCACGGCCAAGGCGTATTCGATCTGCTTGAGGTTCATGCCAGCCATCTCATTTCACGATCCTGTCGATGACAACAATACATTGGTGTCATGGATAAGCCATCCGGATACTGGCGCCATCGACCAGCCACCTGGGACCACTGCCATGCCCGCCTCTCGTGAACCCGCGCTCAGCCGCGCCCTGATCCTGCTGATGGCCATCGCCACCGGCCTTACGGTAGCGAGCAACTATTACGCCCAGCCGTTGCTGCACACCATCGCCGGCCAATTGGGGCTGGACACCGCCAGCGCCGGCAGCATCGTCATCACCGCGCAGCTGAGCTACGGCGCCGGCCTGTTCCTGCTGGTGCCGCTGGGCGATCTGCTGGAGCAACGTCGCCTCATCGTCGGCATGACATTGCTCAGCGCCGCCGGCCTGCTGCTCAGCGCTTTTGCGCCCAACCTGCCGCTGCTGTTGCTGGGCACAGCCATCACCGGGCTGTTTTCAGTGGTTGCCCAGGTACTGGTGCCCATGGCCGCCAGCCTCGCCAACCCCGAACATCGCGGGCGCGTGGTGGGCACGCTGATGAGCGGGCTGCTGCTGGGCATCCTGCTGGCGCGGACGGCTGCCGGGCTGGTGTCCTCCCTGGCGGGGTGGCGGGCTATTTATCTGTTGGCTGCGATGCTACTGGCGCTCTGCGCGCTGGCACTGGCGCTTTCGCTACCGCGGCGTCAGCAATCGGCCGGGCTGCGCTACCCGCAATTGCTGGCCTCGGTGCTGACGCTGTTTGTCGAAGAGCCCGTGCTGCGCTTGCGTGCCCTGCTGGGGCTGCTGAGCTTCTGCCTGTTTGGGCTGTTCTGGACGCCATTGGCGTTCGTGCTGTCGGCCCCTCCCTATGGGTACGGCGATGCGACCATCGGCCTGTTCGGGCTGGCAGGGGCGGCAGGCGCGCTGGCGGCCAGCGCCGCGGGGCGCCTGGCTGATCGCGGCAAGGGCAGCCTGGCCACGCTGGTGGGCCTAGGGGCACTGCTGGCCGCCTGGCTGCCGCTGGCCTTTGCCGAACAATCGCTGGGGGCGCTGCTGCTGGGCGTGCTGGTGCTGGACCTGGCCGTGCAACTGGTCCACGTCAGCAACCAGAACGCCGTCTACGCCGTGCGACCCCAGGCCCGCAACCGGCTCAATGCAGGCTACATCACCTGCTATTTCATCGGCGGCGCCCTGGGCTCAACCTTGGGCGCTCAGCTATACGACCACTTCGGCTGGCAGGGGATCGTTTGCGCGGGCGCACTCATCAGCGCCCTGGCCCTGATGATCTGGCTCATCCATGAAACAACTCGCGCCCACACCGCTAGCAACTCGTCAGCCGACATTGACTTGCGCCGGGAATAGGCTATTCCGAAGGTTTGGAAATCATGCATTCAACCTGGAAATCCCACGATGAGACTGACAATAAAAGCGGGCGATTTCTTGCAGTGTGAAGGCGAGTACAGCAATGGATCGCTCACGCTCAAGACTGCCAACCACCCTTCGCCCGGCGAACGGATCCCCCTCAACCGCATCAAGGACATCACCGTCGCCAACCACGAAATCAGCCGCAGCCTGGGCGGCGCCATCGGCTGGGGCATGGCCGGCGCATTGGTCGCAGGCCCCCTGGGGTTGGTGGCCGGACTGTGGCTGGGGGGCAAGGAAGAAGAAGTCACCTTCATCGCCACCTTGAAAGATGGCCGCAAGCTGACGGCGGTGGCGGATAGCCGGACGTTTTCGAAGTTGAGTGGGCGTTTGCAGAAAGGGGCGTGAACCGCCCTGCCTATCAAACCCAATAACCTTGTAGCCGCTGCCGACAGGCTGCGCTGGCCTTCCCGTGCACTGCAGATCTTCAGTGTGTATCAGGGCCAGCGCAGCCTTCGGCAGCGGCTACGGCGCGGGCAATGGTAGCCAATGCCTTTGCCATGAAGGCTGGGTCTTCGCCGGCTTCTGCAATACAGGCTTGCAGGTAATCAATCCTGTCTTCTTCTGTTTTCAGGTACTGCGCCGAGTCCCATGGCGTAAATGATTCTCTCATTTAGATAGTCCTTCCCAGGTGGGGAAACGACCGTAGCTCGGGAGCTGCGCAAGATCAATCCTGCATCAATCTCTCGTAACATAATGCCAGGCTGCAGTTACAGGTGCGGTGGACTTTATATGGGCACAAACAAAAAGCCCCCGGGACCTGAGGTCGCCGGGGGCTTTTTGCGTATCGAATATGGCGGTGAAGAAGGGATTCGAACCCTTGATACAGTTTCCTGTATACACACTTTCCAGGCGTGCTCCTTCAGCCACTCGGACACTTCACCGTTTCTCTTCAAACATGTTCTGTCTGTCGAGGCGCGCTAATGTAGTCGAAAGCTTTTTGAATGGCAAACATTTTTTTCAGATTTTTCATACGTTTAAGCCATCCGGCGAAAATCGCCCCGTTCCGGGGCAAACCGGCCAGGCAAACCGCGGCGTGACCGCCGAGTCAGTCACGGCGCTTTACCTGAACGCTCGTGCTAAGTAACGTCAGCACCAAATCCAACAAGGAACACCCTCATGAGCGAGTTGATCGATTACCAACTGGACGATGGCATCGCCACGCTGACGCTGAGCAACGGCAAGGTCAACGCCATTTCGCCGGACGTGATCGCCGCCTTCAATGCAGCCCTGGACCGCGCCGAGCAGGATCGGGCCGTGGTCATCATTACTGGCCAGCCCGGGATTCTGTCCGGCGGCTATGACTTGAAGGTAATGACCGCCGGCCCGCAGCAGGCCATGGGCCTGGTGACCTCAGGCTCTACCCTGGCCCGTCGCCTGCTGTCGCACCCCTTCCCTGTCATTGTCGCCTGCACCGGGCATGCCGTGGCCAAGGGTGCGTTCCTGCTGCTGTCGGTGGACTACCGCATTGGTGTGGAGGGGCCGTTCAGCATCGGACTGAATGAGGTGCAGATCGGCATGACCATGCACCACGCCGGTATCGAGCTGGCGCGCGATCGCCTGGGCAAGGCGGCGTTTCATCGCTCGGTGATCAATGGCGAGATGTTTACGCCCGCGTCTGCCGTGGAGGCCGGCTTCCTGGATGTGGTGGTCAGCGCCGAACAGTTGCGCGAGCAGGCACTGGCGGCGGCATACCAATTGAAGAAGATCAACATGCTTGCCCACCGCAAGACCAAGCTTAAAGTGCGCAAGGCGCTGCTGGAGCTGCTGGATGACGCGATCATTCGCGATCAGGAGCTGCCGCTTTAATAGCAGCGCATGGACGAACGCCATCGCGGCCGAGGCCGGCTCCTACCAGGGACGGTGTAGGAGCCGACTTTAGTCGCGATGCAGACAACGCGGTCCCACGTCAGGCGTTGTTACGGTCAGTCAGTGGCCCATTTAGTTAATTGATCCAATCGCCACCCCGCCCTTAAACTCCAGCGCTCTGCCAAAGGTGAGTCGCTGGATGCTTTACATCGTTCGCATGATTTTGATGGGGCTGCATTTCATTGCAGTCGGTGCCCTGGGGTTGCTGATCGGCCTGTGCCGCCCCTTCCACCCCGACAACAGCCGGGTATTCGCCCGCCTCTATTCACGACCGGCCACACGGATTCTTGGCCTGACGCTGGATGCCCAGGTGGACCCGTTGTTCAGTCAGCCACCGGGCTGCGTGATCATCGCCAACCACCAATCCAACTATGACCTGTTCGTGCTGGGCCAGGTGGTGCCGCGCCGCACCGTGTGCATCGGCAAAAAAAGCCTGAAATGGGTGCCGCTGTTCGGCCAGCTGTTCTGGCTGGGCGGCAATGTGCTGGTCAACCGCGGCAACGCCTACCAGGCCCGCCGCGCGCTGCAGACCACCACCCGCACGTTGCAGCGCGACACCTCAATCTGGGTATTCCCCGAGGGCACGCGCAACCAGGGCGAAGACCTGCTGGCGTTCAAGAAAGGCGCCTTCCACATGGCCATCGACGCTGGCGTGCCCATCGTGCCGTTGTGCGTCAGCCGCTATGCCCACAGCATGCGCCTGAACCGCTGGCGCGCCGGCCAGGTGGCCGTGCGCTCGCTGCCGGCCATTTCCACCCAAGGCCTGACCAGCAAGGACATCCCCCAGCTGATGCAACAGTGCCGCGAGCAGATGCAGCACTGTATCGACGAGCTTGAGCGCGACGTACAACGCGCCTGAACCCCGCGCAGCTTGCCGACTCTCAACAGTGGGACCAAGCTGCATTCACTGCCACCAGAACAAGTAGCCAAACCATGGGTCGAGTCGTTGCCGCGGCGGTGTACAGCGCCGGGAAAAAAGTGGTTGATATCAGCCTGGATGAAGGCGCGGCCTGGGCCAAGAAGCCCGGGCATTTTGTATGGATCGGCCTGGAGCAGCCCAATGCCACCGAGCTGGCCAAGCTGCAACAACAGTTCGGCCTGCACGAACTGGCCATTGAAGACGCCCTGGAAAAACACAGCCGGCCGAAGCTGGAAACCTTCGGCGACGCACTGTTTATCGTCACCTATTCGCCAGTGCGCCTGGAAGGCAAGCTGGAGTTTATCGAAACCCATATCTTCGCCGGCAAGGGCTATGTGATCACCGCGCGCAATGGCCATTCGGCGTCGTACTCGCTGGTGCGCCAGCGCTGCGAGGCACGGCCATTGCTGCTGGAGCATGGCGAAGACTTTGTGTTGTACGCGCTGCTGGACTTCGTCACCGAGAACTACCAGCCGGTGAGCGAAGCGATCCACGCCGAGATCGAACAGATCGAGGCCAACGTGCTGGCTGACTGTCTGCGCGAGGCCGATGTGCAGCGCCTGCACGGCCTGCGCCGGGAACTGCTGCGCCTGCGCCGCTACGTGGCGCCCATGGTGGAAATCAGCGAAGAGCTGCAGCGGCTGGACTTCCCCTTTATCGACAAGAACATGCGCCCCTACTTCCGCGACGTGGAAATCCACGTCACCCGGCAGATGGAGGACCTGGGCACCATGCGCGACATCGCCAGCCAGACCATCGAGGTGGGGATGTTGCTGGAGTCATCGCGGCAAAGCATCGTGCAGCGCAAGTTTGCCGCCTGGGCGGCGATACTGGCGCTGCCCACGGCGGTGGCCGGGGTGTACGGGATGAACTTCGAGAACATGCCGGAGCTGCATTGGCAGTATGGCTATTTTGTGGTGCTGGGGGCGATTGCGGTGGGGTGTAGCGCCTTGTATGTCAGCTTCCGGCGCTCAGGCTGGTTGTGATCACACCATCTACTGTGGGAGTGGGCTCTGCCCGCGAATGGGCACCGCGGTTCATCAGGTAATCCGCAGCGAACCCTTCGCGGGCAGAGCCCGCTCCCACAAAAAACAATGATTGCCCGTCACTGCAGGTACGTATCAGCGGCCCTGAGCCACGAAACGCATCATCCACTCCCCCACCAGGCTGCCCTGGTGTTCACGCTCAAGGCTGGCCACCGCCTTGCCGTGCACCTCGGCACCCAGGCTCTGCACCCGCAGGTCCAGCAATGCGCGCGAGTAGTCGTGCATGAACTCCGGGTGGCCCTGGAAGCACAGCACCTGATCACCAATGTGATACGCCGCATTCGGGCAGAACGCGCTGGAGGCCACCACCGTGGCGCCTTCCGGCAGCGCGGTGACCTGGTCCTGGTGGCTGATCAGCAGCGCCAGGTCCTTGGCCGGCGGGCTCATCCAGTCGGCCTGGGTATCCACCTGGTAGTCGTGCACGCCCACGCCCCAGCCTTGGCTGGCGCGCTCGGCACGACCGCCCAGCAGCAACGCCAGCAACTGATGGCCAAAGCATACGCCCAACAGCTTGTCGCCACGCTTGTAGCGCGCCAGCAGGAACGTCTTGAGCGTCTGAATCCACGGGTCGGTGCCAAAGGAGTCGGCCTTGCTGCCTGTCACCAGGTAGGCGTCGAACACCTCGTCCTCGGCCGGGTAGTGACCGTTGAGCACGTTATAGATGGAGAACTGCGCAGCCACAGGCTGGCGCGCGAACAGCTGTTCGAACATCCGGCCGTAGCCCTGATATTGATCGACCAGTTCCGGCCGCAGGACATCGGTTTCCAGGATGCAGATGCGTAACGACATAGAAAGAGTACCCGACACGATTAGAGGCAACAGTGCCCGGCGCTGAGACTGCGCGAATCGCGCCGGGCTTGCAAGCCCACCGCCGCTGATCCGGCTTAATGAAGCACCAATGAAAAGCGCCTGACGAACGGTCACAACCGGCCAAACCTGACTTTTACGGCAACCAGCCTCTCTAGCATGGGAATGACTGCGGCGTTCCACTGTTTACTAGACGGTTTTGCGATTGTTACGCGATAAAGTCAGATGAAAGGGATCTAAAGCAAGTGCTACGTGGGCCCTACTGTTAACTCTATCGCTTCGGTGTCTCGACGTTTTCCGGGCTGGGGGCGATTTGCGGTACAGGTGCACGTCTTCGCCCGGCCAATCAGGCCCGCAGTCGGCGCAAAGGAAGAATAACAAGAAGGCAGCCAACCATGTTCAAACAAGACAAAGTACGTCAGGCCGGCATTATCGTCGCCATCACCACATTACTGTTGATACTCCCCAACCTCACCCGACTGTTTGGCTGAGCGACGCCAGCAGCCCCGCTTGATAAAATTTGCCAGCCATCGCTACCGGGCCCTGCGCATCTGTGCCAATCTTGCCTGTGAAAACCTTGGAGATTGGCCAATGCGCAGATGGATCGCCCCCCTTTCACTGGCGCTGCTTGTCAGCACCCAGGCCAATGCCTATGTGGATGTGGACCATGCCGTGGATGAAATCGAGAACGGGGTCATGATTCTTGATGCCCGCAACGACAATGACTTCAACGCTGGCAACGTGCACAACTCCCTTCAGGTGTCGATGACCATCCGCCCCCTGTCCAACGAAATCGATACGCGCTCTTTGGCGTATCAGTTGCGTCGGGTGGTGGATGACAAGAACCAGTCAGTGGTGCTGTACAGCGACACCGACGAGAACGCCAACAAGGCCGAGGCCGCCCTGCGCAAGGTCGGCTTCCTGAATATCGTCAACGGCGGCAATTACGAAGGCCTCAAGGCAGCTCTGTTCCGACTATGCCAAAAAGAATACTGGTTCTGCTGACCAGCCTGCTGCTGACCGCACAGGCCACGGCAGCCGAGCTGAACATTGACGTGGGCCAGGGCGCGCGTACCTGGCACACCGACGAATTGCTGAAACTGCCCCAGGTGCGCACGCTGCGTATCCGCCAGGACGTTTCCTACAAGCGTGACATGACCTACCGCGCCGTGCCCTTGAAGGTGCTGTTACCCGGCGTTAGCGCCGCAGACCACCTGCAGGCCGTGGCGCTGGACGGTTTTGCCGCCGAGCTGGCTGCAGCGCCGCTGCTGAACAGCGGCAAGCCCCAGGCGTGGCTGGCCATCGAAGACCCTGCCCACCCGTGGCCGCCCCTGGCTGCGGGCAAGCCGAGCGCGGGGCCTTTCTATTTAGTCTGGACCGACCCCGCTGCAGGCCCCATCAGCCCGGAACAGTGGCCGTTCCAGGTCAGCCGCATTCGCAAGCTGTCGTCCGTGGCCGAGCGCTTTCCGGCCATGGTCCCGGCCCCTGCGCTGAAACCTGATGACCCGGTCAATCGGGGCTTTGCGTTGTTCCAGAAAAACTGTTTGGCGTGCCATCGGCTCAATGGCCAGGGGGATGCGCAATTTGGGCCGGATTTGAATATTCCGTTCAGCCCTACCGAGTATTTTGCCGACGGATTCTTGAAGCGCTATATCCGCGATCCGCAGAGTTTGCGGCAGTGGCCGCAAGCGAAGATGCCGGGGTTCAGTGCGCAGGTGTTGCCGGAGGCGGACCTGGATTTGCTGGTGGGGTATTTGAAGCATATGGCGGGGCGGCGGGAGCGGTGACCGACCGGGGCGTCCTCATCGCGCGCAAGCGCGGCTCCTACGATCGGGCGTAGGAGCCGCGCTTGCGCGCGATGCAGGCGACGCGGTTACTGAACCTGCACCTGCAACCCCGGCGTCACATGCACCTTGGCGTGCATCTGCTCGAAGCCACCGCCACGGCGCATGCCACGCACCGGGCAGGCGTCCAGGTAATCCAGCCCCACCGCCAGCTTCAGGTGCCGCTCCGGCCGCGCCAGCTGGTTGGTCACGTCAAAACTGTACCAGGCGCCGTCCACCCAGGCCTCCGCCCAAGCATGACTGGCCAGGTGCGAGCTGTCGCCATTGAACAGGTACCCCGACACGTAGCGCGCCGGCACCTCCAGGCTCCGGGCACAGGCCAGGAACGCATGGGTATGGTCCTGGCACACCCCGGCACGGGCCGCGAAAGCCTGCGCCGCGCTGGTGTCGACCTCGGTGGCACCCGGGCTGTAGGTGATGTGCTGGTTGAGCGCGTGCATCAGGTCAATCAGCGCCGTGCGGTCGGTACGCTGCCCGCACTCCTTGGCCGCAAAGGCGCGCAGGGCCTCGTCGGCTTCGGTCAGGCGGGTGAAGCGACGGAACGGCAATGGCGATTGCGATTCGTGCTCGGCCTCGCGGGTTTCGTCGATGTCCACCTGGCCCCGGGCACCGATGATGATGTCGTGGTGCGGCTCGTCCAGGGTCAGCACATGGAGGATATTGCCGAACGGGTCCAACTGCGCGCGCACCTGGCGAGGCAAGTCCAACTGCCAGCTCAGCACGTGCTGGCGCTCGCTGTCGTGGGGCGTCAGGCGCAGGTACTGGATGCTGGCACGCACTTCATCATCGTAGTGGTACGCGGTCTCGTGACTGATGGAGAGTCTCATACTGCCTCCAGGTAAGAACTGTGAATGGCATTACCCAGCTGGGCCACCAGCGGGATGAAGTCGGTCAACCAGGTGTGCAGCCCTTCATCCAGGATCTCACTGATACCGGTGTAGCGCAGGCGAGCGTCCAGCTCGGCAGCCAGCCTCTGGGCTGGGCGGCCGTTGAGGCCGGGCAGCGAGGCCAGTATCTGGTCGATTTCTTCGGTACAGGCACGCAGCGAGCGCGGCACGTCGGCGCGCAGCAGCAACAGCTCCGCCACGTTGTGGGCCGAGGGTGCGTCGCGGTAGATCTCGGTGTACGCCTCGAACGACGACAGGGCGCGCAGCAAGGCGCTCCACTGGTAATAACTGCGCGCCGAGTCCTCGTCCACCGATTCGGCCTCGTCACCCAACATTTCGTAGCGGGCATCCACCAGGCGCAGGGTGTTGTCCGCGCGCTCGATAAACGTGCCCAGGCGGATGAAGCGGAAGGCGTCGTTGCGCATGATGGTGCCGTAGGTGGCACCGCGGAACAGGTGCGAACGCTCCTTGATCCACTCACAGAAGCGGCTCAGGCCATAACGGCCCAGGCCCTGCTCGGCAATGCCGCGAATCTCCAGCCAGGTGGCGTTGATGTTTTCCCACATGTCGGCGGTGATGCGCCCGCGCACCGCATGGGCGCAAGCCCGGGCCGCGCCCAGGCAGCTATAGAGGCTGGCCGGGTTGCTGGCATCCAGGGCAAAAAAATGCAGCAAGCGCTCGGCGTGCAGCTTGCCGTGGCGCTCCAGGTAATCGTCCAGGGTGCCGGTGATCAACAGCGGCATGGCCATTTCTTCAAGGCCATCGCCACGGCCGTCCTGGGGCATCAGGGACAGCGAATAGCTGACCTCGAGCATGCGCGCCAGGTTCTCCGCGCGCTCCAGGTAACGCGACATCCAATACAGGTCAGAGGCAGTTCTACTCAGCATTTGGCAGGCATCCTTAATCCTCGACCACCCAGGTGTCCTTGGTTCCGCCACCCTGTGACGAGTTGACCACCAGCGAGCCTTCGCGCAGCGCCACGCGGGTCAGCCCGCCAGGTACCACACGGGTTTCGCGGCCAGCCAGCACGAACGGGCGCAGGTCGATATGGCGCGGGGCTATGCCGTTTTCGACGAAGGTAGGGCAGGTCGACAATGACAGCGTCGGTTGCGCGATATAGGCGTGGGGCCGGGCCTTGAGCCGGGCGCGGAAGTTTTCGATCTCGGCCGCCGAGGCCGCAGGGCCCACCAGCATGCCGTAGCCGCCCGAGCCCTGGGTCTCCTTGACCACCAGGTCCGGCAGGTTGGCCAGCACGTGGGACAGCTCACTGGGGTTGCGGCATTGCCAGGTGGGCACGTTCTTGAGGATCGGCTCTTCGTCCAGGTAGAAACGGATCATGTCGGTGACATACGGGTACACCGACTTGTCGTCGGCAACGCCTGTACCGATGGCGTTGGCCAGCACCACATTGCCCGACCGGTAGGCCGCCAGCAGCCCCGGCACACCCAACATCGAATCGGGGTTGAACGCCAGCGGGTCGAGGAAGGCGTCGTCCAGGCGACGGTAAATCACGTCCACCGCCTTGGGGCCATCGGTGGTGCGCATGAACACGCGGTCGTCGCGCACGAACAGGTCGGCGCCTTCCACCAATTCCACGCCCATCTCACGCGCCAGGAAGGCGTGTTCGAAGAACGCACTGTTGAACCGCCCAGGCGTCAGCACCACCACGCTGGGGTTATCCAGGGGGCTGGAGCTTTTCAGGGTGTCCAGCAGCATGCTCGGGTAGTGGTCGATGGGGGCGATGCGCTGGGCCGCGAACAGCTCGGGGAACAGGCGCATCATCATCTTGCGGTCTTCGAGCATGTAGCTCACGCCGCTGGGCGTGCGCAGGTTGTCTTCCAGCACGTAATAGCTGCCATCGCCATCACGCACCAGGTCCACGCCGGAAATATGCGAGTAGATGTCGCGGTGCAGGTTGAGGCCCTGCATCGCCAGCTGGTACTGCTCGTTGGCCAGCACCTGCTCGGCGGGGATGATCCCGGCCTTGATGATGCGCTGGTCGTGATACAGGTCAGCCAGGAACATGTTCAGCGCCTTCACGCGCTGGATGCAGCCGCGCTCCACCACTCGCCATTCACTGGCCGGGATGCTGCGCGGGATGGTATCGAAAGGGATCAGCCGCTCGGTACCCTGCTCGTCGCCATAGAGCGTGAAGGTGATGCCAGCCCGGTGGAACAGCAGATCGGCTTCCCGGCGCCGCTGGGCCAGGAGCTCTTCGGGGGTGTCGGCCAGCCAGCGCGCGAACTCCCGATAATGCGGGCGGACAATACCGCCGGCATCGTACATCTCATCATAAAAGGTGCGGATCATGCCGTACTCCTTGTCACCCGGACACCAAGCCCATCGCAAGGCCCGTGCCAGCGGCAGAAACGCTTAAAAAACAACAGGTTGGATTATTGGATAATCAGGCACGCACCATTCCTGTGCATGACGTGGCCCAACCGGTTCCCGTACGCTTCATTGCGAAGCGGTCCTAGCAGGTTATTGCTAAGACCAGCATAGACAGAGATGATTTCAGAAACCTGGCGCAACACAGATTTTTTCGTTGTCCGGAGGACCGCGTCGCCTGCATCGCGACCAAGGTCGGCTCCTACACCGGACGACGTAGGAGCCGACCTTGGTCGCGATGCAGACGCCGCCATTTCAAGCACAAACACCCAGAAACCAAAACGGCCAGCCTTGTGGGCCAGCCGCTGTGTACAGCACTGTCTGTCTAAGCCTGCAGGCGCTGAACCTGGTGTTTCACGCCCCACCCTTCTATCTCGCCGCCCAGCGGCTCGATCACGGCTTCAAAATCCTGCTCGAACTCGCCGATGCCGCCATAGGTGGCGTACATCACCTTGCTCAACTCCAGGTGCCAGGCCCCATCGTCCCGTTCACTGACCTGGGCATTGAGTGATTCGCCCTGAAACTTTCCCGCCGCCGTACGCGCACGCTTCTCGTCCGGAAACACGGCATAAAACTCGATGGGGTGGATGCTGGCAAAGTCGAAACCGCCTTCTTTCATGCGGCGCAGCACGTGGGTGCTGATGTCTTCTTGATAGGCTGTGCTCATGGATCGTCCTCCTCATCATTGATGGATAGACTTTCAGTACTTCCAGGACCTCCGTTGACAGATAACTGCAATGGGAATGCGCGACCGCAGGGTCACCCGGAAACAAGCATGGAGCTGACAAGACAAGGGGCGGGCCAGGCAGATGGCCGTCCTCGGTTGCAGAGTAGCGCGAAGGCAGCGCCTGTGCCAGAGGGCCAGGCGCACGCAATGCAGATCAGGCGACTTGCGTCACGGAAACGATTTCCATGGCGTTGAGTTCCTTGAGTGCCTTGGCCGCAGGTTCCGCGGCGCGGTTGTCGAAATCATTGAGGTCGGCCTTTTCCAGCACCGGCCGGTAATAGGCGCGCACGTGGCGGGCGGCTTCTTCCTTGTCCGGACGTTGCTCGGCGTCTATTTCAAGGTTCAGCTTCTGGCCGTGCTCATCGATAAAAGCGATTTGCCACTTTTTCATCAATTTCTCCTCGGCAGAACGGAGTTGCAACGCAAGGCATCAGCCTCACTTCACTTGACCGGCCTTGCGCCGCATCGTTCCGTCGGGGTAACGCTGTAGCCGCTGCCGCAGGCTGCGCTGGCCCTATGCCTTACTGGAGATGTCCAGGGTACATGAGGGCCAGCGCAGCCTGGCGGCAGCGGCTACAGGTTACTTGGAGTCAACCACGCCCGCGGTGTTGTCCAACAGGCTCTTGGTGGCCGTCTGGATGAACGCGTCGAGCTTGTTCAGCAGGTCGGCCTGGTCAGGCTGATCAGTGATGGACTCGGCTTTCGGGTCGCTGCCCAGCTGGAAGCGGAACATGCGTGGTGGCATGTCCTTGGGCTGAACCAGAATGCGGTCGCCGGTGATGATGGCCACCGTCTGCTCGTTGCCCGACGGTTTGATCACGCCAAAGCCCTTGTCGCCTTCAGGCAGGTTCAGCAGGTCGCGGCCCCAGCACTGGTTGCGGGTTTCACCGCCCAGGCGGCCCATGATAGTGGGCACGATGTCGATCTGGGTGCCGACGGTGTGGTTGACCGCACCGAACTTCTCTTGCAGGCCTTCACCGATCATCAGCATGGGCACGTTGAAGCGGCCCAGGTCCATTTCGGTGATCTGCTGGTCGTTGCCGAAGCCGTGGTCGCCGACGACGATGAACAGGGTGTCCTTGAAGTACGGCTCTTTCTTGGCCTTCTCGAAGAACTGGCCCAGGGCCCAGTCGGAGTAACGCATGGCGGTCAGGTGCTGGTTCAGCGAACCACGATCGGTCACCTGCGGCACCGGCAACGGCGACGGGATGGCGTACGGGGTGTGGTTGGACAGGGTTTGCAGCAAGGCATAGAACGGCTTGCCGGCCTTGTCGCGCTTGGCCAGTTCCTGGGCGCCACGGTCGAACATGTCCTGGTCGGACACGCCCCAGGTGGGGTCGGAGAACACCGGATTGACGAAGTCATTACGGCCGATGAAGGTGGTCATGCCCTGGTTGGCGAAGAAGCCGGACTGGTTGTCCCAGGCGAAGTCGCCGTTGTACACATACACGTCGTCAAACTGACGGGCGCTGAGCAGCTCAGGCAGGCCGGACAGCTTGTGCGCGCCTTCCGGGGTCTGCATCAGGTATTCAAAGCCTGGCAGGTTGGGGAAGCAGCCCATGGTGGCGAACATGCCCTGGTGGGTATGGGTGCCGTTGGAGAAGAAATGGTCGAACAGCAGACCTTCTTTCGCCAGTTTGTCGAAGTACGGGGTGATGTTGCCAGGTGCACCCAGTGCGCCCACCGAGTGGCCGGCGAAGCTTTCCATCAGGATGACCACGACGTTCTTGTAACCCAGCACGTTCTGCGCCGGCGGCGTGAAATCACGGCGCACGGCAGCGGTATCGGCGTCTACCAGCTTGTCATTGGTGGTCAGCAGCATGTTGCGCACGGTCTGCTGGGCCTCATCCTCGGGGATGGTGGCCTTCCAGATGTTGTCGCGCTCGTCCGAGAAGCTGCTTTTGGCCGCGCCGATCAGGCTCAGGGTGCCGTTGAGGCCCAGCTGGTTAGCAAAGTTGGAGTCGGTGGTGTAGGCATCGCCCCAGCGCAGCGGCGGGCCTTGGCGCAGGGTGCCGCGAGCGGCAACCACGGCGATCAGCAGCATTACCACGAACACGCCCACACGGGCGTACCAGGGCGCTACCGGGCGGCGGCCGCTGGCCACGTAGTCCACGCGTGGGCGGGTCATGCGGTCGATGCCCTTGAACACCAGGCTCAGCAGCCAGGTCACCAGGGCCCAGGCCAGCAGGTAGCGCACCACCGGGTAGCCGTACCAGAGCATGCTCAGCACGGTCTTGGGGTCTTCCTTGACGTACTGGAACACCAGGCCGTTGAGGCGCTGGTGGAACTCACGGAAGAAGTCCAGCTCCATCAGGCCCAGGAACATCATCACGCTGGAGGTGACCGTGAGCCAGAAGCGCCACAGGCCGCGGCGGGCCATCAGCCAGGGGCTGAGCACGGCCAACAGCAGCGGGATCAGGGTATACACCGTCAGGCGCAGGTCGAAACGCAGGCCGTTGACGAACGCTTCGACAAAGGTCGAGGCCGGGGTGTCGAGGATCATTTCCCGGTTGTAAGCCAGCAACGCCAGGCGCAGCAGGCTCAGCAGGACCATGATGGCCAAACCGCTGAACAACGAATAGGCAATGTGGGATTTGACGGTCGGTTGGCGGCGTTGATACGCCTGCGCCGAACTCAAGGCGTCCGTGTTGGCCATGTCGATAGAGAATCCGTGGAAGTTTATTGGAGTCGTGAAACACGAGGCCGCAAATGGTGCACCAAGATGAAAAACGATGCACAGCTAATTTAACGCGCTGTAGCCGCTGCCGCAGGCTGCGCTGGCCCTAGGCACCACTGGAGATGTTGAGCGCACGCGCAGGCCAGCGCAGCCTGGCGGCAGCGGCTACACGTTTGACGAATTACGGCGTAACAATTTTACAGGCGCACGTTGCCCCGCGGGCCGGCGATGGCCCAGATGATCAGGCCCAATACCGGCAACAGCAGGATCAATAGCACCCAGATCACTTTCATGCCGACTTCGGCGCTGCTTTTCAGCACGTTGATGATGGCCCAGATGTCCAGGGCCAGAATGATCAGGCCAACCAGGCCGTTGAAGGTGGAACCCATGGGGGATGCTCCGTGGAGGGATTCCCACTAGAGCTTAGCCGTACTGACCCTGCACCGCCTGTAGCCGCTGCCGCCAGGCTGCGCTGGCCCCGAAGTACACTTGAAATGTTGAGTGTAAAAGAGGGCCAGCGCAGCCTGGCGGCAGCGGCTACGGGTTACTGGTGAACAGCGATCTTCATGGCTTCCAGCGACGGCATCGCCGCAATGTTCAGGGCTGCACACAGCTCCAGCACCCGCTCCACATCCTTGCCGAACACCAGCACGCACTGCATTTCATCATCCAGCGGCTGGCTGAAGTTGACCAGCGTGTACCCGCCATCTTCCTTGGCCAGGCTGCTCATCTGCACCTGGATGCGGTTCATCGCGGTCAGCGGCTCGACCTTGGCGAGTTGCTTGGCCTTGAAGTTAAAGGTCACACCGGCGCCAAACGAATCGGTGATCTGCTGGAACAGGTCCTGGCAGGTGTCGGCCTGGAACAGCACGGTGTCGGGCAGGCTGCCCACCACAACCCACTCGCCCAGGGCGATGGGGAAGGTATCGTCGTAGTTGATGTCCGGGTTGGCGGCCAGGAAGGCCGCCGGGTCGGCGTAGGCCTGGGCGGCTTCGTCGGCGATGCGCGCGATGTCGTCGTCGGCCAGGCAGCCCGAGCTGATCTTGGTGATGAGTTCAATCAGTTGGTCTTTCATGGGGGCAGCCTGCAGCGGACGAAAAAAGGGCGCAAAGGATAGCCGCATTCGCGCCCCGAGGGTATCAGGCCGTCAACTTGGCCAACTGCGCGGCCGTGTCCTGGGCGCCCATGGTTTGTGCAGCAGCCAGGGCGGTGGCGCCGTTGGCGTCGCGGGCATGTGGGTCGGCGCCCTTGGCCAGCAGGTAATCGACGATGGCGGTGCGGTTGAACATGGCCGCCATCATCAGCGCGGTGCGACCGTCGCCACCGGCGCCCTCGACGCTGGCGCCGCCTTCGATCAGCAGCTGCACCACCGCCAGGTCACCCTTGAACGCGGCACCGGCCACCGGGCTCTGATTGTTGTCGTTGCGAATCTCGGGGTCGGCGCCGTGGGCCAACAGCACGCGCACGGCGTCCTGGTGGCCGTGGTAGGCGGCCAGCATCAGCAGGGTGTCGCCCTTGTGGTTGCGCAGGTTCACCGGCAGGCCTTTTTCCAGCAGGCGGCCGAGCATGTCGGCGTCACCGTTGCGGGCCACGTCGAACACTTGGGCGGCGAACTCGGCGGCTTCGTCCGGGGTCATCTGGCGGGCTTGTTGGGTATCGGTCATGGGAACCTCCTGGCTGGCTAATGGCGATCAGTGTCCGGGGCCGGCGACAGGCGGTCAACAGAACCTGCCTATGGCGCGGGACAAGGGAATTAATTGGCAATCTGTTGTCATAGACCATAGGGATGCCTGAAAAGTCGCCCCGCCCTCCCCCCGGCTTTGCCCTGAAGCCGTCGCGCAAAATGCCGTGCAACAAATGACCACTCATGCAAATTGCACGAATCCGAAATTCGCCTTTCCGCTGATGTGCCCGGTTTCATTGGGTTTGGCCATGCTCGCAAAGCTGGCACGCACGCTGCACTCCTTACTCACAGGTTTGCCAACCAAAGAGCCAGGAGCTGACATGAACTTCATTCAAGAAAAATTCGCTTCCGTATTCGCAGGCTACGAAGTCACCACCCAGCCACGCCCTGATGGCGCGGTGCTGCTGACCCTGCGTGACAGCGAAGGCAAAGTGACCCGCCGGTCGATCTCCTATGCCCAATTGCACACAGGTGAGCAACTGACCTGGGTGATCAGCGCCATTCGCCGTGACCTGGCCGGGGCGGCCAGCGAACTGCCTGCGATCAATAACCTGCAGAGCCAGAATCGGTTTGCCCTGCCGACTTATCACTCGGCCTGAAGCAAACCCTGTAGCCGCTGCCGCAGGCTGCGCTGGCCCCATGCCTCACTGGAGATTTCCAGCGTCCGCAAGGGCCAGCGCAGCCTGGCGGCAGCGGCTACGGGTTTTGTGTCGCTGGATCAGCAGTTGTCAAGGCGCGGAAACAGACTGGCGATCTGCGAGCCGCTGTACTGAGCTTCCTCGCCAAACACGCGAACAACCACCAGCCGTGGCTGCTCGCCCATATCAAACCAATGCCCCATGCCTGCCGGCACCGTGACCAAGTCCCCACGCTCACACAACAGCGCGTACACGTAACCCTCGACATGCAGGGTCAGCAACCCCCGCCCCGCCACAAACCAACGCGCTTCATTCGCCTGGCTGACCTGCTCATCCAGCAAACGCGCGCGTAGCTGTTCCTTCAGCGGGTGGTCACTGTCCACGCTGATCACCTCCAGCGTCTGGCAGCCATGTTCGGTCATCAACTGATCGATCTGCGCTCGATACGCCTCGCTTACTTCCTCAAGGCTGGCCCCCGGCCGGATCGGCGCTTCTGCCGCCCTGCGCTCCAGGCGCACGCCGTGCTCGGCGAGGGTGGCGGCGATGTCTTCCAGGTGGGTCAGGACTTTGTTGGGAATGTCCGGCGTGGCCGAATGGTAAACGCTCAGGATGCTCATCGATGGCACCTCCTATTAATCAATACACGCTCAGGACTGCCGGTCCTGAACCCGGGTAACCATAATCACCGCTGCGGCCAGCGCCGCCAGGCTGGCCAGCCCGAAGGTCACGCCGGGCCCCAGGCTGTTCCAGCTGTACCCCGAATACAAGGCGCCCAGTGCCCCGCCTGTGCCGGCCAGCGCGGCATACAGCGCCTGGCCCTGGCCTTGCTGGCCAGGGCCGAAGGTGCGCTGCACAAAGTGGATGCAAGCGGCGTGAAAACTGCCGAAGGTAGCGGCGTGCATCACCTGGGCAACAATCAGCAGCCCCAGGTGATTGGCAAAACTGCCCAGCAACCACCAGCGCACGGCCGCCAGCACAAAGCTCACCGCCAGCACCCGGCGCACGGAAAAGCGCCCCAGGATCCGGCTCATGGCCAGGAACATCAGCACCTCGGCCACCACCCCTACCGACCACAGCACGCCGATCACCCCGCGGCTATAGCCCAGGTGTTCCAGGTGCAGACTGAGGAAGGTGTAGTAAGGGCCGTGACTGACCTGCATCAGCGCCACGCACACATAGAAGGCCAGCACGCCCGGGCTCAGCAGGCGCCGTACAAAACCATCGCCGGCCTCGCGCCGGGCATCCACCGCAGGGGCCACGTTGGGCACCCAGAAACTGCTGACCACGATGCCGGCCATGATGGTCACCAGCGCGTACGGGTACACGTCCAGGCTCCACCACTCATACAGCCGCCCCATGATCACCACGGTGAGAATGAAGCCAATCGAGCCCCACAGCCGAATCTGGCTGTAACGCGCCGGCTGTCCCTGCAGGTGGGCCAGGGTGATGGTCTCGAATTGCGGCAGCACCGCGTGCCAGAAGAAGGCGTGCAGGGCCATGACCATGGCCAGCCAAGCGTAGGTCTTGCTGACAAAGATCAGTGAGAAACAGGCCAGGGTGCAGATGGCGCCAAACCGAACAATGGCCAGGCGCCGCCCCGTGCGGTCGCCCAGCCAGCCCCACAGGTTGGGGGCGATGCAGCGCATGATCATGGGGATGGCCACCAGCTCGCCGATGCGCGCGCTGGCAAAGCCCAGGTGGTCGAAGTACATCGCCAGGAAGGGCGCGGTGGCGCCCAGCAAGGCGAAATAGAACAGGTAGAACCCCGACAGCCGCCAGTAGGGAACCCCGGCAGCGCCGGGGGCGGGCGACATTACAGCTGGCCCAGTACCGGCGTGGTGACGCGCACGTCAGCGTTCTGGCCGCGGTTGCGCAGCAGGTGGTCCATCAGCACGATGGCCATCATGGCTTCGGCGATCGGCGTGGCGCGGATGCCCACGCACGGGTCGTGACGGCCCTTGGTGATGACTTCCACCGGGTTGCCATGGATGTCGATGGAACGGCCCGGGGTGGTGATGCTCGACGTCGGTTTGAGCGCCAGGTGCGCAACGATCGGCTGGCCCGAGGAAATGCCACCCAGGATGCCGCCGGCGTTGTTGCTGAGGAAGCCTTGCGGGGTCATCTCGTCACGGTGCTCGGTGCCACGCTGGGACACGCAGGCAAAGCCGGCGCCGATCTCCACGCCCTTCACCGCGTTGATGCTCATCAGCGCGTGGGCCAGTTCGGCGTCCAGGCGGTCGAAGATCGGCTCGCCCAGGCCCGGTTTCACGCCCTCGGCAACCACGGTGATCTTGGCGCCCACCGAGTCCTGGTCACGGCGCAGCTGGTCCATGTAGGCCTCCAGCTCCGGCACCTTGTCGGGGTCGGGGCAGAAGAAGGCGTTGTCTTCCACGCTGTCCCAGGTCTTGAACGGGATTTCGATGGGGCCCAGCTGGCTCATGTAGCCGCGGATGACGATGCCCTGGCTGGCCAGGTACTTCTTGGCGATGGCGCCAGCGGCCACGCGCATGGCGGTCTCGCGTGCCGAGCTGCGGCCGCCGCCACGGTAGTCGCGCTCACCGAACTTGTGGTGCAGGGTGTAATCGGCGTGGGCCGGGCGGAACAGGTCCTTGATGGCCGAGTAGTCCTTGGACTTCTGGTCAGTGTTGCGGATCAGCAGGCCGATGGCACAGCCGGTGGTGCGGCCCTCGAACACGCCGGAGAGGATTTCCACCTCGTCCGGTTCCTGGCGCTGGGTGGTGTGGCGGCTGGTGCCGGGCTTGCGCCGGTCAAGGTCGCGCTGCAGGTCTTGCAGCGACAGCTCCATGCCCGGTGGGCAGCCATCGACAATGGCGACCAACGCCGGGCCATGGCTCTCGCCAGCGGTGGTGACAGTGAACAGCTTGCCGTAGGTATTGCCGGACATGCAGGACGCTCCGCGAATTCAGCCAAAATCAAGTCAGGCCCGCAGTATACGCACGCTGGCCCCTTGATTCATCCTTGGATGTGCGAACCTTCGCCCTTGGTATAAGTCCAACGGCCACCCCATGGATACTGGCTTGATGATGCTACGCCTTGCTGCCCTCCTCGTTTTCCTTGTATGCCCGCTGCTGCAGGCCGCCCCCGTGGTGTCCCAGCGCCCCATCGACCTGGACACCGGCACCGGCGTGCTGCACGGCTCGCTGCAGATGCCGGTGTCAGACAAACCGGTGCCCATGGTGCTGATCATCGCCGGCTCCGGGCCTACCGACCGCAACGGCAACAACCCCCAGGGCGGCAACAACGACAGCCTGCGCAAACTGGCGCTGCTGCTGGCGCGCAACGACATCGCCAGCGTGCGCTACGACAAACGCGGCGTGGCCAGCGGCCTGGCGCTGGCACCCGATGAGCGCGACCTCAGCGTGGAAGGCTACGTAGCCGATGCCCAGGCCTGGGCGCGCAAGCTCAAGGCCGACCCGCGGGTGGGCAAGCTGATTATCCTGGGCCACAGCGAAGGCGCGCTGATCGCCGCCCTGGCCGCGCCCGGCGTGGGTGCCGACGCGGTGGTGTCCCTGGCCGGCAGCGGCCGGCCGCTGGACCAGATCATCCGCGAACAACTCAAGGGCCGCCTGCCGCCGGACCTGGAAGCGCGCAGCGGGCAGTTGCTGGAGCGCCTCAAGGCCGGCCAGTACGACAGCGATGTACCTGCGCCGCTACAGGTGATTTTTCGCCCCAGCGTGCAGCCCTACCTGGTGTCGCTACTGCGCCAGGACCCCGCCGCCGCCTTCGCCAAGGTCAACGTGCCGGCGCTGATCGTGCAGGGCCGCAACGACATCCAGGTCAGCGTCGCCGACGCCCAGGCCCTCAAGGCCGCCAAGCCCGATGCCCAGCTGGTGCTGGTGGACGGCATGAACCACGTGCTGCGCATCGTGCCTGCCGACCTCAAGGCCCAGGTGGCCTCCTACAACGACCGCAACCTGCCGCTGGCCGATGCGTTGGGGCGCACCCTGGTGACGTTTATCCACTCGATTCACTGATTGGCGCAAATTAGCACGCAAGTATCAGCCGGGCCTGCCGATACGCCGATGCAGGTATCCGCTTTGATACCCGCAGCGCTGCGCGAAAGAGGATCGCCGTGATGACCGAGACGCTAACCCCAGAGTCACCCGAAGTGGCCGTGGAAACTGAACAGGCTGTGGCCCCCGCACCGGTGGAATTGCCGTGGGCGGACGTTGTGCCTGAACACTTCAAGATGCTGCGTCTGGTGCCTTTGCCGGTGGACCGCGCCACCGGTGCACGGCCCTTGCGCTTCGTGCAGTTCGGTCGTGCCGAGCGCCATAACCGCGATTACAGCCTGCTGCGCATGGACATCCGCTTGCCCGCGCAAAAGGTTCGCAAAGACCAGAACCATCTGGATGTATGGGTCAACCACCACACCCACACCGTCAGCTTCGGCCCTGATTCGGGCCTGAGCATGGAACCGCTGAACCGCGGCCTGGGCCGCTTCCTGATGGCCCAGGGGGTGATCTGGGCCCAGCGCAAATGGGCCCACTACCGCGTGGAAGGCGCCGCCCTGGCCAGCAAGGACGCCCTGAGCGAAGACACCCGCCTGCGCCGCGACCACGTACTCAAGGCCCAGGGCCTGACCGTCAGCTACACCGACGCCCAGCACCTCAAGGGCAGCTATGGCGATGCACAGGTAGGCGAACTGATCGCCCTGTGGAATGCCGACAAAGTGCAGGTGGTTGAGATTCTGGACACGGCCAACATGCTGCAACTGGCCGAACAGAACCTGCAAGAGCAGGAAGTGAAGATGCGCCAGCAGGAAGAGCGCATCAGCAAGTTCAAGCGCGAAGACAGCGGGCTGCGCTTTACCATCACTTGCCTGGTGGCGTTTGCGGTGTTTCAGGCGGGGTTGTTGATCTGGATTGCGACGCATCGGTGATTGGTGGGGTGGAGCCACTGGCCTCATCGCGAGCAAGCTTTGCTCCCACAGTGTCATGGCCTACATCGTAGGTAGCTTTGACACTGTGGGAGCAAAGCTTGCTCGCGATGAGGCCAGGACAGCCAGCAAATATCAGACGCGAGAAGCAAACACCGCCTGATGCTCACGGCACTGCGCCGCGCTCAACATGAACACCCCATGCCCGCCACGCTGGAATTCCAGCCAGTGGAAGTCCACCTCCGGGTACAACGCCTCGACGTGCACCTGGCTGTTGCCCACCTCGACAATCAGCAAACCCTTCTCGGTCAGGTGATCGGCCGCTTCGGCCAGCATGCGCCGCACCAGGTTCAAACCATCGTGACCGCAGGCCAGGCCCAGCTCCGGCTCGTGCTGGTACTCGTCCGGCATGTCGGCGAAGTCTTCGGCGTCCACGTACGGCGGGTTGGACACGATCAGGTCGAAACGCTGGCCCGGCAGGCCGTCGAAGCCGTCGCCCTGCACGGTGTACACACGGTCGTCCACGCCATGGCGCTCAATGTTCTGGTTGGCCACTTCCAGCGCTTCGAACGACAGGTCAGCTAACGCCACTTCGGCCTCGGGGAACACGTCGGCGCAAGCAATGCCGATGCAGCCCGACCCGGTGCACAGGTCCAGGATGCGCGCCGGCGGGTTGGCCAGCCATGGGCTGAAGCCGTCTTCGATCAGCTCGCCAATGGGCGAACGCGGGATCAGCACGCGCTCATCGACAATGAACGACATACCGCAGAACCAGGCTTCGTTCAGCAGGTACGGCACCGGCACGCGGTCTTCGATGCGACGCTGCAGCAGGGCCTGGATGTGCGCGATCTCGTCTTCTTCCAGCGCGCAGTCCAGGTAGCTGTCGGCGATCTGGTACGGCAGGTGCACGGCACCCAGCACCAGCAGGCGGGCTTCGTCCCAGGCATTGTCGGTACCGTGACCGAAATACAGGTCTTCCCCATGGAAGCGGCTGACAGCCCAACGGATGTGGTCGCGCAGGGTGCGCAGGCGGGAAGTGATCACGGCAGACTCCTTTGAATACAGCCGCGCATTCTACCAGCGAAGCCCCGCCAATGGGGGCCTTGCTGGCATTTTGCGCAATCGTCGAACCCGGCTACCGCCCAGATTCTGCACGCCAGATGCGTGAAGCGATTCACAGAAGGGCGCAAGCAGTGGACAATGTGGCAAAAGCCCTATCCAAAGGAGCCCCCGATGTCCGATACAAAGACGATGTTCCAATTGACTGGCCGCGGCCATCCCCCTGCCGATCTCAGCCGTGCCAGCCTTGTGATCATCGACGCCCAGCGCGAGTACCTCAAAGGCCCTCTGGCCCTGGTTGGCATTGATGAGGCGGTGGCCAACATCGCCCGTCTGCTCAAGGCTGCCCGTGCCGCGCACCGCCCTATCGTGCATGTGCGCCACCTGGGTACCGTGGGCGGCCTGTTCGACCCCCAGGGCGATCGCGGCAAGTTCATCCCGGGCCTGGAGCCGGTAGGTGACGAGCCGATCATCGAAAAGAACATGCCCAACGCGTTCAACAACACCGCCCTGCACCAGACCCTGCAGGACAAAGGCCCTATCGACCTGATTGTGTGCGGTTTCATGACCCACTCCAGCATCAGCACCACCGTGCGCGCCGCCAAGGACTATGGTTACCGCAGCACCCTGGTGGAAGACGCCTGCGCCACCCGCGACCTGCCGTACAAAGATGGCGTGGTGCCTGCCGCGACCGTCAAGCAAGTGGGCATGGCCACCATGAACGACAACTTTGCCTGCGTGGCCCAGACCGACGACCTGGTCTGAAACCGCCGAGCCAAGGCGGCCCGACGTGCGGCCGCCCATCCGATAAACGCATTCATTTTCCCTAATTGCTCCGTGTGTCGGAACCCCGGCGCCCCAGGCGAGTCGAAGGCCCGATATTCACTGAGGAAATCGGAATGAAGTTATCCGATGGTTTTGACGCTCGCCGCCTGCGTCCACGCGGCCCACGCAACTGGGGCTCGCGCCTGGGGCAGGCCTTCGCCGCCCTGCTGGCAGCCCTGGGCGTACTGCTGGCCATGGCCGGCGCTGCCAGCCTGCTGGGCCACCCGCCCGCCCTGGGCGACCTGAACGCCAGCAAGACCGGCGCCGCCCTGCTGGTGGTGTTCGGCCTGCTGGCGCTGTACCTGGGCGTACGCCTGTGGCGCCGCTGCCGCCTGAGCCGGCTGCGCAACCGCGAGCTGAACCTGGCACCGCACTTGATGAAAAAACACGATTGACTCGCGTAAACTAGGCCTCCGTAGTGGAGGCTGACATGCAAGACGACGATTTTTCCCTGTTCGCAAGCCAAATGCAGGGCGTGAAGCCCATCAAGCATGACCGCGCCGACACAGGCAAACCCAAGACTGACCGCAAGCACCTGGCCACCGCGCGCCAGGCCGCGACCGTGCGCCAGGACGCCACCACCGTGGATGGCCTGTCCGACCAGTTCGTCATCGACGTCGGCCCTGAAGACGACCTGCACTGGGCCCGCGACGGCGTGCAGGAAAGCCAGATGCGTAAGCTCAAGGTCGGCCAGATCCCTTTCGAGGGCAGCCTGGACCTGCACGGCATGAGCGTGGAGAAGGCCCGCGAAACCCTCTGGGCGTTTTTGGCCGAGGCGGTGAAGTTCGAAATCCGCTGCGTGCGCGTCACCCACGGCAAGGCCGTGCGCCTGGACGGCAAGCGGCCGATGATCAAAAGCCACGTCAACACCTGGCTGCGACAACATGCCCATGTGCTGGGCTTCACCTCCTGCCAAGCCCGCCACGGTGGCGCTGGCGCGGTGTATGTGATGCTCAAGCGCACCATGCTTGAAGGCCGCGACGAATAAAGCTGGCGCTTGCAGCCACGCGGCTGGCGCCGTACCCTTCGCGTTTGCGAAAATTCCCACAGGTAGATCCATGTCCCTGGAACAGCATTACACCGCGATTCTCGGCAAACTCGGCGAGGACGTTTCCCGCGAGGGCCTGCTCGACACGCCAAAGCGTGCCGCCAAAGCCATGCAGTACCTTTGCCGCGGTTATGATCAAACCCTGGAAGACGTCACCAACGGTGCCCTCTTCAGCTCCGACAACAGCGAAATGGTGCTGGTCAAGGACATCGAGTTGTACTCGCTGTGCGAACACCACCTGCTGCCGTTCATCGGCAAGGCCCACGTGGCCTATATCCCGAGCGGCAAAGTGCTGGGCCTGTCCAAGGTTGCGCGCATCGTCGACATGTACGCCCGTCGCCTGCAGATCCAGGAAAACCTCAGCCGCCAGATCGCCGACGCGATCCAGCAGGTGACCGGTGCCCTGGGTGTTGCCGTGGTGATCGAAGCCAAGCACATGTGCATGATGATGCGTGGCGTGGAAAAGCAGAACTCGTCCATGATCACCTCGGTGATGCTCGGCGAATTCCGTGAAAACGCCGCTACCCGCAGCGAATTCCTCAGCCTGATCAAGTGATCCCGAGAACACCGACATGTTGATGAAAGCACTGCGCGTGGGCCTTGGCCAACTGATCGTCATCGGCGATCTGCTGACCCGTGGCCCCAAGCGCAAACGCAGCGCCCAGGCCCAGGCCGATGTCGAGCAGCAGGCCCGTGGCCTGAGCCTGTACCAGTTCCACGCCTGCCCGTTCTGCGTCAAGACCCGCCGCACGCTGCACAAACTCAACGTGCCGGTGGCCCTGCGCGACGCCAAGAACGACGAGCAGGCGCGTCAGACGTTGCTGGCTGAGGGTGGGCGCATCAAGGTGCCTTGCCTGCGTATCGAAGAAAATGGGCAGACCACCTGGATGTATGAGTCCAAGGTGATCATTGCCTATTTGCAGCAGCGGTTCGCCTAATAAGGTGATCGGCTTTTAGGGCCTCATCGCGAGCAAGCTCGGCTCCTACAGGTATTGCGTCGAACCTGTAGGAGCCGAGCTTGCTCGCGATAGGGCCAGCACCTCACCCCAGCATGGTCACATGCCCAGGCTGCTCTGCCACCCGCGTGAGCCACGCCTCGATCCCCGGGTAGCCCGACAAATCAAAGCCACCCTCATGGGCCACATGGGTGTAGGCATACAGCGCAATGTCAGCGATCGAATACTGGTCCCCCACCAGGAACGGCGTCAGCTGCAACTGCCGCTCCATCACCCGCAACGCCTTCTTGCCACGTACCTGGCAATCTTCGTATTCCTTGAGGCGATCCTCGGGCATGTTCAGGTAAAACTGAATGAAGCGCGCCACGGCAATGTACGGCTCATGGCTGTACTGCTCGAAGAACTGCCACTGCAACACCTGGGTGCGCAGGCGCGGCTCGCTGGGCAGGTAGGACGTGCCGTCGGCCAGGAAGTTGAGAATAGCGTTGGATTCCCACAGGCAGGTGCCGTCTTCCAGCTCCAGCACCGGGATCTTGCCGTTGGGGTTCTTGGCCAGGAACTCCGGGGTCTGGGTATCGCCGCGCAGAATGTCGATGTCCACCCACTGATACGGCAGGCCCAGCAGGCTCAGCATCAGCTTGACCTTGTAGCAGTTGCCCGAACGGTAATCGCCGTAAACCTTGTACATGAGCCTCTCCTTTACGCCGCCGTCTGTGCGGCCTGCGCCTTGCGGATAACATGGGCCAACCGCGACAACCCTTCCTGCAGGCGGTGCGGGGCAACGTGACTGAAATTCAACCGCAGGCAACCCGGGTTGGCGTCGGGGTCGGCAAAAAACGGCTCCCCCGGCATGAACGCGACATCCTGGGCCATGGCCGGGCCCAACAAGGTGCGGGTATCGATCGGCTGTTTCAAGGTCAGCCAGAAGAATAGGCCGCCCTGCGGCACGTGCCAATCGGCCAGGTCGGCGAAATGCTCCTGCAGCACGGCCTGCATGGCGTCGCGACGCTCACGGTAAAAATCACGCAGCTGGCCCAGGTGGTCGCGGTATTTGTCGGTGCCCAACCATTGCATGGCCTGCCACTGACCCACGCGGTTGGTGTGCAGGTCGGCGGCCTGTTTCAGCCGCAGCAGATGCGGGAACAGGTCGGGGCTGGCGATCAGGTAACCCACGCGCAGGCCCGGCAGCAGGGTCTTGGACACGGTGCCGGTGTAGATCCAGCTGGCCTGGCGCAGGCGGGCGGCGATGGGCTGGGCCATGCCGCCGTCGTAGGTCAGTTCGCGGTAGGGCTCGTCTTCGATCAACGTCACCTTGAACTCGTCCAGCAACGCCGCCACCTGGGTGCGGGCGCTCTCGCTGTAACGCACTCCCGAGGGGTTCTGGAAGGTCGGGATCAGGTAGGCGAAGGCCGGCGCGTGCTGTGCCAGGCGGGCGCGCAACGCGGCAATGTCCGGGCCGTCGGCGGCCAGCGGCACGCTCAGGCATTCGGCACCAAACAGCTGGAAGGTTTGCAGCGCCGCCAGGTAGGTCGGCCCTTCCACCACCACCTCGGTGCCCTTGTCGATGTAGAGCTTGGCGGCCAGGTCCAGCGCCTGCTGCGAGCCACTGAGCACCAGTACCTGGCTGGCCTGGCACTCCAGGCCCAGGGCGCGCGCCTCGGCCGCCAGCAATTCGCGCAACTGGGGCTCGCCCTCGCTGGTGCCGTACTGGCCCATGCTGGCGGGCATATCGGCCCAGTCCAGGGCTGGCAACATCGACTCTGCCGGCAGGCCGCCGGCAAACGACATCACTTCGGGGCGCTGGGCCGCAGCGAGGATCTCGCGGATCAGCGAACTTTTGAGGCGTGTGACACGTTCAGAGAAAGCCATGGGACCACCGCTGGCAAAGTCATCGGGAAATACGTCAAACTGCTTGACCGAACTTACGACGCCGAACACGGATACGTCAATATGCTTGACCTTAAAAACACCACCACCCAGCAAGTGGCGATGGAAGCGTTTTTCTACGGCTACCAGGCCTTCACTGCCAAGGCCGACGAAATGCTCGCGCGCCGGGGGCTGAGCCGAGTACACCAGCGCATCGTGTTTTTCATTGCCCGCTACCCGGACATTGGGGTCAGTGAACTGCTGGAAAAGCTGGGGGTGAGCAAGCAGGCGCTGAACATGCCGCTGCGCCAGTTGGTGGAAATGCAGTTGGTGACCAGTACCGCGCCGGCCAGTGACAAGCGCAAGCGGTTGCTGGGCTTGAGTGACGAGGGGGTGAAATTCGAGGCGGCGTTGCGCAAGGAGCAGGTGAAGCTGTTGCAGCGGGTGTTTGCCGAGGCGGGGGCGGAGGCGGTGGATGGGTGGTTGGCGGTGAATGCGGCGCTGGGGCAGACCCTTTGACCGCGTCGCCTGCTTCGCGGACACGGTCCGCTCCTACAGGCTATGCGCCGACCTGTAGGAGCGGGCCGTGCCCGCGAAGCAGGCAGCGCGGTCATTCAGACACTTCCGGTACAGTTGCACTGTATGGCCAAATGTTACGGTTGCTGTACTGCAATAATCCATGGGCGCAGGTTTAGGCTTGCAACCCTGCCCTCACCCCGCTCAAGGATTTGCAGCATGACCGACGCCTCCCCTGCGCACCTGCGCCCGCTGGCCGACACGTCCCCCTCCGCCGTGGTGGCCGGCTTCATCGCGATGATGACCGGCTACACCAGTTCCCTGGTGCTGATGTTCCAGGCCGGCCAGGCCGCCGGCCTCACCACCGCGCAGATTTCCTCGTGGATCTGGGCGCTGTCGATCGGCATGGCGGTGTGCAGCATCGGCCTGTCGCTGCGCTATCGCACGCCCATCACCGTGGCCTGGTCCACCCCCGGCGCCGCGCTGCTGATCACAAGCCTTGGCCACGTCAATTACAGCGAAGCCATCGGCGCCTACATCACCTGCGCCGTACTGGTAGTGATCTGCGGCCTGACCGGCAGCTTCGAGCGTCTGGTCAAGCGCCTGCCCTCCTCCTTGGCCGCCGCCCTGCTGGCCGGCATCCTGTTCAAGATCGGCAGCGAAATCTTTGTCGCCGCGCAGCACCGTACCCTGCTGGTACTGGGCATGTTCTTCACCTACTTGCTGGTCAAGCGCGTATCGCCACGCTATGCCGTGCTGTCGGCGCTGGTGCTGGGTACTCTGCTGTCGGGCTTCATGGGCCTGCTGGACTTCAGCCAGTTCCACCTGGAAGTGGCCACGCCGGTATGGACCACGCCGTCGTTCTCGCTGGCGGCGACCATCAGCATCGGCATCCCGTTGTTCGTGGTGGCCATGACCTCGCAGAACATGCCCGGCATCGCCGTGCTGCGCGCCGACGGTTACCAGGTGCCGGCCTCGCCGCTGATCTCGGTCACCGGTTTTGCCTCGCTGCTGCTGGCCCCGTTCGGCTCCCACGGCATCAACCTGGCGGCCATCAGCGCCGCCATCTGCACCGGGCCGCACGCCCATGAAGACCCGAAAAAACGCTACACCGCCGCCGTGTGGTGCGGGGTGTTCTATGGCATTGCCGGGGTGTTCGGCGCGACCTTGGCGGCGCTGTTTGCCGCGCTGCCCAAGGAACTGGTGCTGTCGATTGCCGCGTTGGCGCTGTTTGGCTCAATCATCAATGGCTTGAGCATTGCCATGAACGAGCCCAAGGAGCGTGAGGCGGCGCTGATTACCTTTATGGTCACGGCGTCGGGGTTCACGTTGTTCTCGGTGGGCTCTGCCTTCTGGGGGATTGTGGCCGGGGTGTTGACCTTGTTGATCCTCAACTGGCGCAAGGCGTAAAGGGGCACGCTGCGGTAGCAGCAGCAACCTGAACGCTACAACGTGTAGGCATCGATCACCACCCGACCCTCGTCATCCCAGAAATTGATCAACAGCCGCAGGGTCTGCGCAGTGCGGATGATGGCGGGCTGGGTACTGAAAATGGGCAATGACGAGCCCTCTCTCGTCATGATCACATAGCCCTGGTCACCAAACGTCCGATCAAGGGCACCATCGGGTGTATATCGCGCAAGGAGAGTGCCCCAGTCCCGCGAACCTGCCGCAATAATGAGGCCTTCACTGCCAGGTTGCAGGATACATTGGTTGATATACGCACCTTCAGGATCAGGGTCCACGATCACGGCATTACCATCGTTGAACTCCCTGTCATATTGGCCATCACGATCAAGCCCGATGATGAGGCCCGCCCATTTACGCGGTGTATAGCGGAACTTGGTTCCCGTCGCCAAGTAATGAGGGGATTGATCAGAAAACTGCGAGGACACAATCCTGAGCAATGGCCATACTTTGTCCTCAGCCTTCTCAACCCTGACAGGGAACGGGAACAACTCGCTGCCAGCCGTGTCAGGTTGCGCGCTTGGCAGTGACGCCGGTGGAAAAAGAAACAACCCGTCAAGGCCAAATGTTCGGTCAATCGAGCCATCTGCATTGAAGCGCGCCATGTAGTTCTTATCGCCCGTGGCATTTCCTTGTGCGTCGTAATTCGCGCTGACGATAACCTTGTCACCGTCTGTGTGTATACCTTGCAGCCTGCTAAAAAAAGCGCCAGGCTGTTCCACCACGATCACCTTGTAACCCCTGGCGTCCCATGATCGATCCAGGGCACCGTCAGGAGTCAAGCGCACAACAATGGGATGAAAAGAACTATCAGGATAATGCAAGGTGGAGGCCAACAACATCTTTCCGTCCTCCGCGACGGCTGAAAACACATGTGGATGCAGTACTGCTGTGGTTTCCCCCACAATATCCTGGAGCCGCAGGGCAAGCGCCCCGTTATTTCCGAAGTTGCGGTCCGGTGTGCCTTGAAAGGTGAACCGCGCAGCGCCGAACATCGCCTCCTTGTTGGTGCCATCTTTGCCCAAAACCAGTAAATGATCACCCTGCACGAACAGCGTTGCATAGTTGGCGGAACTCGCCTGGGGATCGAAGTTAGCGACGACCACACCATCAACGCCAAAGCTCAGGTCCTGAACACCCTCAGCATCAAATTTTGCGATCACGTACTCGCTGGAAAGGAATTCGAACCCATCCCAATGGCTTATACGTCCAGCAACGTAGAACGCACCATCCTGCCCAGCCAGCAAGTGGCTGACATCTTCTGAAAACACCTCGGGCAAGACCAACCTGCCTTTAACCCCGAAGCTCGGATCAAGTTCGCCAGCTTTTACAGCGTCGATAGTGCCCATGTCAGCTTCTCCAATTGCGTGAAGCCCCATTGGAGCGCGAGCTCAACTTGCCCACAACTGTCAACTCTGACAGTGACAAACCTGACAACCGCTACAACCTGAAATGCCCCACCATCCCCCGCAACTCAGTCCCCAACTGCGCCAACTCAATACTCGACGCCGCATTCCCCCGCATCGCCACCGCCGATTGATCGGCGCTGGCGCGAATACTGGTGACACTGCGGTTGATCTCCTCGGCCACCGAGCTCTGCTGCTCGGCCGCCGCCGCGATCTGCTGGTTCATCTGCTGGATCTGCGACACGGCGCTGGCAATGCTGCCCAGCGCACTTTCGGTTTGCAGCGCATCGCCCACCGCCAGCTTCACCAGCTCGCCGCTGTGCTGGATCTGCGCCACCGATGAGTCGGCACTGGCGCGCAGGGTGCTGACCAACCGTTCGATCTCGGCCGTGGACTGTTGGGTGCGCTGGGCCAAGGCGCGCACTTCGTCGGCCACCACGGCAAAGCCACGGCCCTGCTCGCCGGCCCGCGCCGCTTCGATGGCGGCGTTGAGCGCCAGCAGATTGGTCTGTTCGGCCACGCTCTTGATCACCGCCACCACGCTGCCGATGCTCTGGATTTCGTCGCTCAGTTGCACAATGCTCTGGCTGGCCGAGTCCGCAGCGCCAGCCAGTTGTTCGATGCGTTGCAGGCTCTGGCGCACCACCTGGTGGCCGCTGTCCACCGTGTTGTCGGCCGTCTGCGCCGCTTGCGCAGCCTGTTCGGCGTTGCGCGCCACATCGTGCACGGTGGCGGTCATCTGGTTCATGGCCGTGGCCACCTGCTCGGTTTCCTGCTGCTGGCTGCTGACTTCCAGGTTGGTCTGCTCGGTGACCGCCGACAGCGAGTGGGCCGAGGTAGACAGCTGTTCGATACCTGCCTGCAGGCCACTGACGATACCGCTCAGGCCTGCGCCCATCTGCTGCATTGCGGCCAGCAACTGGCCAATCTCGTCGCGGCGGTCTACCTGGATGCTGCCACTCAGGTCACCGGCTGCAATCTGCTGGGCGCGTTCGATCACCCGGCGCAGGGGACGCACGATCAAGCGTGTTATGCCCCAGGCGGCAATGACACCCACCAGCAACGCGAGCAATGAAGCGCCGATGATGAGCATTTCGTTTTTCTTGAGTTCGGCCTGCATGGCCTGGTCCTGGGCGGCAGCGGCCTGATCGACACGGCTGACCACCTCGTCGGCACGCGCCTTGAGCTGGGCATACACACCCTTTTCCTTGGCCAGCAGGTCGGTGTACTCGCCCAGCTTGTCGCTGAAACTGGCGATGTGGTCGCTGACCTCGTTGAGTACGGTCTGATAGCCGGCGTCCTGCACTTCGGCCTTCAGGGCGTTGGCCTGTTTGAGGGCGTCGGCGGCCTGTTCGATCTTGCCGGTAGTACTGTCGTCGTCCACGCCTTTGCGGCTCTGGTCCAGGCGCACGCGGGCGGCGTCCATGGCCTGCAGCATTAGCCGCGCCACCTGGGCGACCTCGTTGGCCTGGGTGATGAATTCGCTGCCTTTCTCGCCTTTGCTGTCCTTGAGCGCATAGGTGCCATCGTCCGACAGCCCGGCCTGCAGCACATCGAGGTTATTGGCCACGGTGCTTACCGACCAACTGGCCATGTCCAGGGCCAGGTCCTTGGCCTGGCTGATGTCCACGAACTGGTCGAAGGCCTTGCGGTAGGCGGCCAGCGCCGGTTGCACGCCCTCGACATCGGCGGCGCTGGCGGCCAGCGTTTCAACGCCCTTGCGCAGGGCGTCGGCGGTTTTGGGGTCGGCGTGCAGGGCAAAGTCCTGCTCCAGCAGGCGCACACGCAGCAGGCCGCCATTGAGCGCGGACATGCGCTTGAGGCCGTCGAAACGCTGGCTGATGGAGACCTGCGACCACACCCCGATGGCGGCCACCAGGGCGGTCAGCAGCAACACCAGGGCAAAGCCCAGGCCCATCTTTTTCGCCATGCCCAGGTTGGCGAAACGTCCACTGCCGGCCGAAGTCATTGCGTGCTCCCCCAAGGTCGATAATCGGAGAGTGGCAATGGTGGAGGGCGAGGCACAAGATCCTGGCGTCGGAATAATGGCAAAAAGCTATGCCGATGTCGCAATCAGCAAGGTCGACGCCGCTTTGTAGCCGCTGCCGCCAGGCTGCGCTGGCCCGGGTGAACCCTGAAGATCTTCAGTGAGCAAAGGGGCCAGCGCAGCCTGGCGGCAGCGGCTACAGGTCAGATGGCGGTGGCGCCGCCGTCTACCAGCAGGGAATGGCCAGTGGTGAAGGCTGCGCCATCGCTGCACAGGTACAGCACCGCACTGGCCACCTCCTCCACCTTGCCCACGCGCCCTACCGGGTGCATGGCGGCGGCAAACTCAGCCTTGCGCGGGTCCGCCTCGTAGGCGCGGCGGAACATGTCAGTGTCGATCACCGCCGGGCACACGGCGTTCACGCGGATGTTTTTCTTCGCGTACTCAATGGCCGCTGATTGCGTCAGGCCGATCACCGCATGCTTGGACGCCGCATAAATGCTCATCTTCGGCGCCGCGCCCACGCCCGCCACCGAGGCGGTGTTGACGATGGCGCCGCCGCCCTGCGCCAGCATCACCGGCAGCTGGTATTTCATGCACAGCCACACGCCCTTGACGTTCACGCCCATGATGGCGTCGAACTGTGCCTCGGTGCCTTCAGCCAGGCGGCTGTTCTCGATTTCGATGCCGGCGTTGTTGAAGGCGTAGTCGACGCGGCCATGGAAGGCCATCGCCTGGTCCATCATCGCGCGCACCTGGGCTTCCACGGTCACATCGCAGCGCAAAAAGTCCGCCTGGCCACCGGCCTCGCGGATCAACGCCACGGTGCCCTCGCCCCCTGCGCTGTCCAGGTCGACCACGATCACCTTCAGCCCCTCGGCGGCGTACGCCAGGGCGGTGGCGCGGCCAATACCTGCCGCCGCCCCTGTCACCAGTGCCACTTGTCCGGAAAATGCCAAGCCCATGAATCGATCCCCTGTGAACAGCCATGAATGGGATCAGTCTAGCCAAGGCCGCACGCCGCCACGCAGGACTATAGATGGCCTGTATCGCGGTGTATTCGGCGCAGCGGTCAGGCTTGCACAGCCGCGCGGGGGCGCCTATCAACAACCCACTGTGCCCACTTGCGAGTAACTGCCATGAGCCAAGACAACCGCCAATTCCTGCTGGCCCGCCGCCCCTCCGGTGCTGCCAGCCGCGAAGACTTCACCTTCCAGACCGTGCCCCTGGGCGAGCTGCAAGCCGGCCAGATCCGGGTCAAGAACCATTACCTGTCACTAGACCCCGCCATGCGCGGCTGGATGAACGAAGGCAAGTCCTACATCCCGCCCGTAGGCCTTGGCGAGGTGATGCGCGCCCTGGGCGTGGGCCAGGTGGAGGCGTCCAACAACCCCGCCTTTGCCGTGGGTGACTACGTCAACGGCGCCTTGGGCGTGCAGGACTACTTCCAGGGCGAGCCCAAGGGTTTCTACACAATCGACCCCAAGCTAGCCCCGTTGCCGTTGTACCTCTCGGCCCTGGGCATGACCGGCATGACCGCCTACTTCGCCCTGCTGGAAACCGGCGCGCCCAAGGCCGGCGACACCGTGGTGATCTCCGGCGCGGCCGGGGCGGTGGGCAGCGTGGCCGGGCAGATTGCCAAGATCAAGGGCTGCCGGGTGATCGGCATTGCCGGGGGCAAGGACAAATGCCAGTCGCTGATCGATGAGTTGGGCTTTGACGGTGTCATCGACTACAAGAGCGAAGACGTGGCCGCCGGCCTCAAGCGCGAGTGCCCCAAGGGCGTGGACGTGTATTTCGACAACGTCGGCGGCGACATCCTCGACGCCGTGCTCAGCCGCCTGGCGCCCCATGCGCGGGTGGTGATTTGCGGGGCGATCAGCCAGTACAACAGCAAGACGGGCGTGAAAGGGCCGGCCAATTACCTGTCACTGCTGGTGAACCGGGCGCGCATGGAAGGGTTTGTGGTGATGGACCACGCGGCCAAGTTCGCTGCGGCCGGGCAGGAGATCGCCGGCTGGCTGGCCAAGGGACAGCTCAAAAGCAAGGAGCATGTGGTGCAGGGGCTGGAGACGTTTCCGGAGACGCTGCAGAAGCTGTTCAGCGGGGAGAATTTTGGCAAGTTGGTGTTGCAGGTTTGATGTCGGCGGTGCCTGGTTCCCGGGCAGAGCCCGGTCCTACACCGGTTGGGCCATGGGTGTCAGATAGGCAAAGCGCACCGCCTTTGTTTTTACGGCGATGTTTCTGCGTTGCATCCAAGGGCGGAATGCTTTGCATCCCTGACACCACTGCCGCGACCGGTGTAGGACCGGGCTCTGCCCGGGAACCAAACACCACACATCTCACCCCTGCAACTGCGCCACCACATCAGCCAGCGCCTGCGCCGGATCCTTCGCCTGGCTGATCGGACGGCCGATCACCAGGTAATCGGAACCGGCATCCAGCGCCTGGCGCGGGGTCAGGATGCGACGCTGGTCGTCCTGGGCGCTGCCCGCCGGGCGAATACCCGGGGTTACCAGTTGCAGCGACGGGTGCGCAGCTTTCAGCGCCTGGGCTTCCAGGGCCGAGCACACCAGGCCATCCATGCCGGCCTTGGCGGCCAAGCCGGCCAGGCGCAGCACCTGCTCTTGCGGGTCGATGTCCAGGCCGATGCCGGCCAGGTCTTCACGCTCCATGCTGGTCAGCACGGTCACGCCGATCAGCAGCGGCTTGGCGCCGGTGCGCTGGTCCAGCACTTCGCGGCAGGCCGACATCATGCGCAGGCCGCCGGAGCAGTGCACGTTGACCATCCACACGCCCATCTCGGCCGCCGCCTTCACCGCCATGGCGGTGGTGTTGGGGATGTCGTGGAATTTCAGGTCCAGGAACACTTCGAAACCCTTGTCGTTCAGGGTTTCGACGATGCCCGAGGCACTGCTGGTGAACAGTTCCTTGCCCACTTTAACGCGGCACAGTTTAGGGTCCAGCTGGTCAGCCAGTTTCAGGGCGGCGTCGCGGGTAGGGAAATCCAGGGCGACAATGATGGGAGTCTGGCAAGCGGACATGGGCGGGCTCTCAGGGGCAAGTCGAAATCGGCGCGTATTGTAGCGGATTTTGCCTTCGGTGGCGCCTGTTTCCCGGGCAGAGCCCGGTCCTACACCGTTCGCGGCAGTTGTGTCAGATAGGCAAAGCGCACCGCCTCTGTTTTTACGACGATGCTCCTGCGTTGCATCCAAGGGCGGTGTGCTTTGCATCCCTGACACAACTGCCGCGAACGGTGTAGGACCGGGCTCTGCCCGGGAACACGCCCTACAAGACGCCCCAAAAACGGGCACTCCCAACCCACCCAGCATCCCACCAACGACCCCATTCCCCCCTTTACGACCTCTTTCACCCAACTGGCACGCCCACTGCACACACTTCCTGCACGAACGTTCCAATCCACACAAGGAATCCGTCATGACTACGCAACTCAAGCCCACCTTGGGCACGCTGCACCTGTGGGGCATCGCGGTTGGGCTGGTGATTTCCGGGGAGTATTTTGGCTGGAGCTACGGCTGGGGCGTGGCGGGTACCTTGGGTTTTCTGGTGACCTCATTGATGGTCGCTACCCTGTACACCTGCTTCATCTTCAGTTTCACCGAACTGACCACCGCCATCCCCCACGCCGGCGGGCCGTTCGCCTACAGCCGTCGCGCCTTCGGTGAAGCCGGCGGGCTGATCGCCGGGCTGGCGACGCTGATCGAATTCGTCTTCGCGCCACCGGCGATTGCCCTGGCCATCGGCGCCTACCTCAACGTGCAATGGCCGGCCCTGGACCCGCGCCACGCAGCACTGGGCGCCTACATCGTGTTCATGGTGCTGAATATCCTGGGCGTGCAACTGGCCGCCACCTTCGAACTGGTGGTGTGCGTGCTGGCAGTGATCGAACTGCTGGTGTTCATGGGTGTGGTGGCGCCGGGCTTCAGCGTCAGCAACTTCGTGGCCAACGGCTGGGCCGGGGACAGCACCTTCAGCCTGGGCGCCGTGAGTGGCATGTTCGCCGCCATCCCGTTCGCGATCTGGTTTTTCCTGGCCATCGAAGGCGCCGCCATGGCCGCCGAAGAAGCCAAAGACCCCAAGCGCACCATTCCCAAGGCTTACATCAGCGGCATCCTCACCCTGGTGCTGCTGGCCATCGGCGTGATGTTCTTCGCCGGCGGCGTGGGTGACTGGCGCGCGCTGGCCAACATCAACGACCCACTGCCCCAAGCCATGAAAACCGTGGTGGGCGCTGGCAGCGGCTGGCTGCACATGCTGGTGTGGATCGGCCTGTTCGGCCTGGTGGCCAGCTTCCACGGCATCATCCTGGGCTACTCGCGCCAGTGCTTCGCCCTGGCCCGCGCCGGTTATCTGCCCAAGGGGCTGGCCAAGCTGTCGCGCTTTCAAACCCCGCACCGCGCCATCATCGCCGGCGGCGTGGTGGGCATCGCCGCCATCTACAGCGACGGCCTGGTCAACCTGGGCGGCATGAGCCTGACCGCCGCGATGATCACCATGGCCGTATTCGGCGCCATCGTGATGTACATCATGAGCATGCTCAGCCTGTTCAAACTGCGCCGCAGCGAACCCAACCTGCCCCGCAGCTTCCGCGCCCCCGGCTACCCCATCGTGCCGGGCATCGCCCTGGTGCTGGCGATGGTGTGCCTGGTGGCCATGGCCTGGTTCAACGCGCTGATCGGGCTGATCTTCCTGGCGTTCATGGCGGTGGGCTTCGTGTACTTCCTGCTCACCGGCGCCGCCCGCGCCAGCGCACCGGCAGACGCCATGCTCACGGGGCTGTAGGCAACGCCCTATAATGGAACCACTGCCGGGCGCTTGGGCTCAAATGCAGCACAAGCACGTCTTTCGCCGCCAGCCGGGCGGCGAGCTCGGTGCTCAAGGAGAAGTGGTCATGCCCTGGTACGCCTGGTTGATATTGGTGGTGGCGATCGGCTCGATCGTCGGCGGCCTGATGATGCTGCGCGACAGCGCCAGCAAGGTGGAGTTGACCGACGAGCAGCGGCGCAAGGTGGCGCAGCGCAATGCCGAGGCGGATGCCAAGGATGCGCAGAATCGCTGAAGTTGTGCTCCTGTAGCCGCTGCCGCAGGCTGCGCTGGCCCTGCGCCCCACTTTAGATGTTCAGGGTTCACACCGACCAGCGCAGCCTGGCGGCAGCGGCTACGGGATTCGTGGCTCAGTGGTGGCCGACTTTCGGGGCCGGCCACCTTTTTGACCATTCGCCCTTGATGCGTCAGCCTTGGCTGGCGTGCTTCGACTACCATTCTGGGCCGCTACCAATGATACGGCCATGTCCATTAACGGCTGACTCGCCGCAACCATACCTGCGATGGAAACATGTAAGTCTCGCGCCTCGAGGCACAGCGCATTACCCGCATACCCAATTTCCAACCGGCGCAACTCGCCCCTCGTGAGCGACGCCAATTCGGGATACTTATCGACAGGCAACATCACCGCGCTGTCATCGGCAAAACCAATCAACAGTGAGCGAAACTCGTCGAGGAAAAGCACCTTTGTCGCGTGCATTCCAGACTGACGCCGTCTGTAACCGCGCTCCTTAGCCTTCACCAAAACGTCATCGGTTATAGGCTGATCAAATCGGTCACTTGCTTTGATTGTTGTCATAACTCAATCTCCAGAAGCTCGGCCTGCCCCGCCAACTGCAGAATCGTTCTACGGCGTTGCCCATCGTAGCGTGAGGCAGTAATTCCGTGGGCGCGAGGGCGCTTGTAACCTGGGGCCACAACCTCTTGCTGATCAAGATCCCACTGCTGGTTTTCCAGGCAGAGCGACTGCCGGCTCAGCCACCAACACTCCCGCGCGCGATGAAGATTTTCATCTTTGCGAAGCTCCAGTCGCAAAGCTTCCAGCATTGCACGCTGCGGTTCATTTCGTGAAGGGGTAACGTCCCATAAGCGAACACCGTTATGCCAGAAGCTAAAAAGTAGCCGCGCCTCCCACCGATCAGTCCCTGCATGCACATGTGGCGGGCAGTGTTCGTTTCGGGTCAGGACAGAAATCACAATTCCATTGCATTTACATATTTGCATACAAACCTATCCGTTAGGTTTATTGGCATCATACGCCTTGTGTTCAAACGCGCAAACAATGACGATATACGGCCTCATCAAGTTTGATGATCATCCCGCCATGCCCTAGGCGTGGTATCAGGTAGCGAGCGCCCCCAACGGCGGCGGGCCCGGTGCTGAAGGTGGCTGCGGCTTGTTCATCGCACCGAATCCTATATGGCGCAACAACGCGCAACCCTGTGGGACCGGGCGAAGCTCGGGAAGCGATCGACGCGGTACTTCGAGTGCTCCCTTCCCGAGCTTCGCCCGGTCCCACAGGGTGGGGGCCAGCTTTTTACATCGTCTGCCAGCTCATCAGGGCTGTTGAGCCAACCGCCGCTCAATCACCTGATTCACATCACACCCCTCCTGCATCAACGCATGCGCCTGGGCGGCCATCGCGCTCAAATCACGATCATCTACCTCCCCCGGGCGCATGTGGGCAAGGCTGTCCAGAAACTGGGTGGCCTGGCGGAAACGCAGGTCGGCGAAGGCGTGCAGGTCTTTGAGCGGGGCTTTGCTGTCGATCAGAACGACGGGGAGCTGGGTGTTGGTGCTGCTGAGGGGGATGTAGCGGGAAGATGGGGTTTTGTAGTCCATTGAGTGAATCTCCTAACAGTGGTTTTTACCACCTCAACCTCGCTACCAAACGAAATCAAGGTGGCAGCTGTGCGCAGGTTGGTAGACCGAGACGTTAGGAATCCGGCGCACTCGAGAGTGCCCTGCGCACAGCCACCATAAATCGCAGGCGAAAAAAACCGCCTGTAACCAGGTGACGCTCAGCGCCTAACATCTTCGAGCTACCAAACTCGGTCGTCCATCCGAACGACCCGCGCACTATAGTGCCCCCTTTCCCCCTCAACAACCCCGGCACCCGGCACGTATCATTACAATCTGTTAAAATGATACCCACCATCCAACCGCAAAAGGCCGTCCGCCCGTGCGCTACTCCGCCGACCACAAAGCCCAGACCCACGACCGCATCGTCAAGGAAGCCGCCGCCCGCTTCCGCCGTGACGGCATTGCCGCCACTGGTCTGCAGCCGTTGATGAAAGCATTGGGCCTGACCCACGGCGGGTTCTACGCGCACTTCAAGTCCAAGGATGATCTGGTGGAAACCGCGCTGCTGGCGGCTACCGAGGAATTGACCGAGGTGTGCGAAAAGGCGTTTGCCAACCCGCTGCCGCTGCACAGTTTCATCGACACCTACCTGAGCCCCGCCCACCGCGACAGCCCGGAGCGCGGCTGCCCGCTGCCCACCATGGCGGCGGAACTGGGCCAGCGCGGCCAGCCCAGTGCGATTACCGACCAAGGTGTGGAGGACCGCCTGGCGCGCCTGACCGCGGCGCTGCATAACGCCCCCGACGCGGATGAACAGAGCGTGGTCATGCTTTCTACCCTGGTGGGCGCGCTGCTGCTGTCGCGCAGTGTCCAGGACCCGCAACTGTCGCTGCGCATCCTCGACACCGCGCGCAAGGCGCTGAAGCAGCAGGCTGACGCCGTCCTGTAAAAGCAACTGTCTTCATGTGGGAGCGGGCTCTGCCCGCGAAGAGGACGCCGTGGTGGTTCAGATACTTCGCGGTGTTCTTTTCGCGGGTAGAACCCGCTCCCACAGGTGCGCGGTGGTGTCAGGATAAATAGCGATGCCCGCATCGCGACCAAGGTCGGCTCCTACGCTGTCCGTGGTAGGAGCCGGCCTTGGCCGCGATGCAGACGCCGCCGTTGTGTAGCAGCTGCCGAAGGCTGCGTCATAGACGCCGCGGTGGGCCAGCCAGTGCGCCGGCGCCCTCACCCCCAGCGCTTGAACAGCACGCTGGCATTCACGCCGCCAAAGCCAAAGCCATTGGACAGCGCATACTCCATGGCCATCGGCCGCGCCTGGCCACTGACGATATCCAGCCCCTCGGCCGCCTCGTCCGGATGCTCAAGGTTCAAGGTGGCGGGCGCGATCTGATCGCGCAGCGCCAGCACCGTAAAGATCGCCTCCAGCCCACCTGCCGCGCCCAGCAAGTGCCCGGTGGCCGACTTGGTGGAGGTAATGGCCGGCCCGCTGCCGGCCCCGAATACCGACCGAATCGCCGCCAGTTCACCCTTGTCACCCACCGGCGTCGAAGTGGCGTGGGCATTCAAATGCTGCACCTGGGCCGGCGTGATGCCCGCCTGCGCCAGCGCCTGCGTCATGGCCCGCCGCGCCCCACTGCCATCCTCCGGCCCGGCCGTAAGGTGGTAGGCATCGGCGCTGGTGCCATACCCCACCAATTCCGCCAACGGCGTAGCACCCCGCGCCAAGGCGTGCTCCAGCGTCTCGATCACCAGCACCCCAGCGCCCTCGCCCATCACAAAACCATCGCGATCACGATCAAACGGCCGTGACGCCTTGCTGGGCGTGGCATTGAAGCCACTGGACAACGCCCGCGCCGCCGCAAAGCCGCCCAGGCTCACCCGATCAATCGCCGCCTCGGCGCCGCCGCACACCGCAATGTCCGCCTCACCGGCACGGATCATCCGCGCGGCGTCACCAATGGCCTGCACCCCTGCGGCGCAGGCCGTGACCGGCGCACCCAGCGGCCCCTTGAAACCATGCTGGATGGACACGTGCCCCGCCGCCAGGTTGACCAGAAACGCCGGGATGGTAAACGGCGACAGCTTGCGCGGCCCGCGGCTGTCGGTGGTGCGTACCGCGTCGACGATGGTGCCGAAGCCGCCGATGCCGGAACCGATCACCGTGGCGGTGCGTTCGCGGGCGTGCTCGTCGGTGGGGGCCCAACCGGCCTGTGCCAGCGCCTGCCGGGCAGCGGCGAGGGCGAACTGGATGAAGCGGTCCATTTTCTTTTGCTCTTTGGGTGGCGCGGCCAGGTCGGGGTCGAAGCCGGCCTGCGGGTCTTGCTCGATGCCCTGCACTACGCCACCGACGCGGGCGGGCAGATCGGCCACGACCACTTCGGGCAACTCGCGCAGGCCCGACTGACCGGCCAAAAGGCGCTGCCATACAGCCGTGACACCCGTACCCAACGGCGACACCACGCCCATGCCGGTTACCACAATTCTATGGTTGCTCATGACTCACCTTTCTCCAAATCGCGCATAACATTACGAGTGCAATCTAACACATGGAATTACGGTCATCATACTAAATCACGAATGGGCGCAGCATCAGTTCCACCGCATAACGTCGGGCAAGGCCCTAAGAATGATTTGTCACCGGGTTCGTCGCATCAGGCCCCGCATACCCGAACGAGACTCGCCAACCTTAAAAACATGCCCACCCCCACTGCCACCCGCCCCCGGACGCGGGGGGCGGCTATTGGCGTCACGCGACCTTGGCACTAGGCACAGAAGTGGGCGCATAGTTCTCCAGAAACGCCAGTGGGTCGCCCGACAGCCTTGCCCCCCTCTCGAAGCCCAGATCAGTTCGCAACTGCGCCAATCGCAGGTACAACTGATCGACACGCGCGTTCAACACCTGCTCATTGCTCAACTGACCGGGTAATAGGGAGAGTGACGCCAGCCGCGCCGCCAATTGCCGCTTAGACTGTTGAATGGACAATGAGGGCGGAGTGATCTTTCTCCACTTCTGCCGCCCCACACCCAGGCGCCCCAAGCCGACTTTGATGTTCTTCGAAGCGTGGTACCAGAATTGTCGGTCCGCACCGAAGAAGGTGCGGTCGTAGAAACCTCCCAGCGGCCTGATCTCGGGGGTCAAGTCGAACATTCCGGCCCAGTCGCCCCACTTCTGAGGGTTGAACTGACCACCGAAGCTGAAACCCGTCCAAGGCACCCGCGCGATATCCGCCAGGATAGCGCCATGCATAGCCTCGGTAATCACCAAACGGGCCTGTGTCAGCGCCTTCATAAACTCGGCAGGTGGCGTGAGTGGCGACAAAAACTGCAGACCTGCCCGCTCACACACCGCCTGCCAATCCAAGTAGCGCAGGGAGCGATGATGCGGTACTACCACCACGCTCGACCGCGCCTCGCGATACTGCGCCCAATCCAGCGTCGCCATCAAATACGCGGCGTCAGCCACGGCCCGGTCGGCCGGCAGGCTCAACGCAGCCGCAGTACCCATTCCTCGCACACTGTAAAAATGCCAGCGCTCATCAATGACAGGAGGTTTACCGTACCCGGCGCCCGTGCCCATCACGCAAATTTTGCGAACACCCTCAAGCCGTCGACAAAACTCGGCATTGAGCAACGTGCCAATCCCAAGCAAAGCAGTACCCTCGCTGTGGATATCACCTGTCAGTGCAGACCAGATCCAGGCATTCAGATCGTCCCCGACATTGTCACTACCTTCGGCGAATACTACTTTCATCGGTATTGGTTACCCAGTCATCTTTATAGGTGTAGAGAGGTGTTTCGAGGTAAAGCGCGGCTCATCGACCAAGCTTGATCGCAACCTGATAGCGGTAAAGCTGCAGCTGATGCCCAATTAAGCCCGGGCATTTGCGTAGAAAGCGCCATGTCTTGCTCAGCAAACTTTTACGACCACGCTTGCGCCAGCTGCCGGCGTACAGATGGCGCGCAATGGCCACAGTATCCTTCTCGGCAATACCGTGCGGATCCGCAAAAACGCCAGCAGGCAAGGTATGGTCACGATCGCGGAACTCTTCCCAGTTCTCACCGGTAAAGCCCTTCTCCATCAACAACCGGCTGACCTCGTTCACATTCACGAGCTCCGACATGCGCGATTCTTCAAACGTTTCACGGTCGTAATACTCAAGCATGCACTGGGGCAGCCAATGTCCGGGATTGGCGCCGATCACCGACGTACCGTAACGGGTCTCCCACTCCAGGCCAATGAAGAACACGCCGTTCATCAAGGTGCCAAAGGAGCCCAGCATCTCCACATCGGTGTCCAGGTAGACACCGCCTTCACGGCTAAGAACCAACATGCGCACGTAGTCCGCCACGAACGCGTAGCGGCCTGCCTCATAGGCAGCCTTGGTGAACGGGTGGCTGGATACATCAAAGTTCGATTCGTCCCAGCGGACAATCTCATAATCCGGTAGCCGGTAGGCCCAGGACGCCATGCAACGACGGGCAACCAGCGGCAGCGGCTTGCCACCGAACCAGCAATAATGAATTTTCTTATCCAAAAGTTTTTTCACTCATCAGCACAAAGACGCAAATCAAAAGTTCCCGCGCAGTGCTTGCGAGTCAACTTCCTTTCCTTGCCAAATCCGGTCGATTACCGACACTGTCGAATCCAACCCCTCAACGCCACCTACCAGGTGGTAATCAGCAAATGCTTTCGACTGCTCAACAGCCTTGCAGTAGTTATTACGTACCCATTCAAGGCGAGTTTCGAGCTTGTCCTGAGTATCAATCAGGCCGCCAAAGAAGCGCGCCTGCTCCAGCACGTCATGGTCGCCACTGGCATTGACATACATCACCGGACGCTGCGCGAGACTGGCCTCCAGCGCTGCGTTGGACATGATATTGATAACAACCGACGCCCCTTGCAGTGCGTCAGCCAGGTTCAAATCCGGCGCCGTAACCGTCAAATTGGCCAGCTGCTTGCCGGCCTCCAACCAAAATCCGACTTTGCTGCGGTAATGCGGCTTGAAGCTCACCGGTACTTGGGGATTGGCAGCAATCCAGGCCTTGAGCAATTCGTAAGTCTTGAGATAGCCATCGCGCTTCTCCTTGTCCGGCCCCACGCCCAGGATCAACACCGTGCCTGCATCGGCGACCGACGGCGGCATCACATAGCTGTGATCGACCAAGTGGGAACCGGAGAGCACAACCTCGGCCTCGCCAAACAGCAAAGGCCGCGTTCGCAGCTTCGATAACGAGCTCTCGCCAAACAGCAGATAAAAGTCGTAATCAATCATGCCCAGGCGTCGCGAGCTTTCCAGCGTGGTTGCGTGAGCCAGATGCACCAGACGCTTGTCCTGGGCATTCATCGACAACCGTAGAAACGGACTGACGAGGCTTCCGTTGCGATCCCCCAGAATCAAGCGTGGGTTGCTGTTGCGCGACAACCATTCGGCGTATCCGGCATGGGCGTAGTAACGCAGCGGTACCTTCTGCGGCGGACGACAGATCAGACGTTCGCGTACCGCTTGCCCCAAGGGTGCAATAGCCACTTCCACCACCTCATGACCGCGGTTGACCAGTGAATCGATCAGCCCCTTTTTGCGCCCCATGGCCAGTACTTTGGGCGTGCCATGAAGCATCACGATGGATTGCGATGCAGACTCGAGCGTTGCGTGCGCCCCGAGACGAGCCAGCACGCCGAGGTAGACATCCCAGGCATACTCCCTGGCCGCGCGCAGCAAGCAACCCAAAAAGCTGTGGTTGGCTCGAAGAACCTTCCAGCGGTAGCGATCCAGAGCCTTGGCTTTGGCTCGCCATGCCTGGTCATTTTCTACGATGGACGTGCTCATTCCTCAGCCTCAAGACTTATCAAAAATTGAAAAGCAGATAAAAAACCGATACAACCAAGAAAAGTTGATTAACCCCCTGGTTCGGTCATTGTTTAGTTGGCGTTACACTCCCCTAACCGCAACCCCAAGTGAAATGCGGGCGCGGCCATTAACCCGCGAAACGGATCGGAAGATTTAAGCAACAACCTTTATATAAGTACCGCCTATCCATTCCTTTTAAAACGCGTATGAACATCCAAGTAATCGTCGACGGCTGCGCTGCTGAGGCGATCACCATCTGCTGTGAGGCGGCTGCCCCCATGCAGGGAACGAAAAGCGATGGCGTTTCGTGGACTCACCATCATATGAAGGCGCTGATCACCAACGAGGACCAATGCGCCATGCTCAAACGGAAAAGCCCGCCAATATAGCGACCAGCCTCCCCCTATCGTCTGAAGACCGGTGATTCGGTTCAAACCTGACGTTTGATGAACACAAGCTGAACAGATGGTGGCATTTTACAATTTTTCACAATTGAATGGGAACCCTGAAGATTGGCAGATGTCCTGTGCGGCTTTTTCCGGGCTGGTCATGCGAGTCGGCGCCCAGAGCGGCGGGGCGCAGTTTGGCGCTTAGAACCGAGTCAATGGCGGGGTATGACGCAGTGGTGGGAGACTAGTGAAAGCGATGCCAGGGACGCAGGGGCACCGCATTGGTACCCGATCCGGCACGATTACAGGAAGTTCCTCATGCAGCTATTCTTTGTGACTTGTGCCGCTGGAATGCTGAATGGATGCGGCGGCATCATTACCGTACTGCGGCATGACAGCGTCACCACTGACTACCTGAGCAAAAGCAAATCCAACTGCGGCGCCGGGTCCAGGGTGTACATCGGGGTGATGTTCGATTTCTGCGTGCTGAGCGCGCAGCCTGCGGACGAATAGAACTACAGCACCTCTTCGCCGATTGTCACTATGCTGGACATGGCTTTGTCTGGGGTTGTGGATACCGTGGGGCGGCCGTATACGCTGGTTAAGCAGCATAGGGACGGGTGCATGGAAGTGAATTGAGTATCCCAGGCGTGACCACTGCCGCAGGCTGCGCTGCATGCTCAGCGATCAGTCGCTGGACGTTGCCCCTCCGCAAGCATCCAATGAAGCGTCTCCGCCAAGGGCGGGGTTTTCCAAGTAGGCAACAGTGTTAACAACTTTGCATTATTGCCACGCAACTCACGCACTTCATTCGCCCGGATTAGGTCCGGATTAACCTCGACGTGCGGCAGGTACCCCGTCGCGGCACTACAAATTCCGATGATTTCGCGCAGCGAATGCATGCGCCCTGAACAAACATTAACCGTCTGCCCTAGAGGCCGAGCCTCCAGCAATCCCCGGTATGCCTGCACAACCGCCCTGACGTCACTAAAGTCACGCCAAACGTCAAGGTTGCCCAACTCGATGCGCGGCGCACGCTGGAGGAAGTGCGCAACAATTTTAGCCAGCAGAAATGCGGGCGCCTGCCCCACCCCGGTGTAGTTAAAGGGACGCGCAATCACAATCGGTAGCCGTGGCTGCCACAGCTTGGCCATGTATTCCATCGCCAGTTTGCTCACCGCGTAATCGTTGGCCGGCGCCGGGGGCGTTTGTTCATCCATGACAGCACAGGGTGCATTGCCATACACATTGGCGCTGCTGGCAATGAGGATGCGATCCGGGATCTTCCCACAGCAGGCAATGGCCTCAAGCAGGTGCCGCGTGCCGATGACATTCACCTGATAAAACGCATCAACCGCAGCATCCCCCACGAAAGCACGCGCCGCCAAGTGCACAACGATATCCGGCTGAAGCAGGGCAAGCAGCCGCTTCAGCCCTTCACCGTCGCCCAAATCCACCTGATGGTAATTGGCGTCCGCCTTCGGTGCGCTTGAACCCGTACCGATCACCTCATAGCCCGCCGCCCGCAATTCGGCCGCCATGTAGCGCCCAGTGAAACCATGAATGCCGGTGATCAATGCGCGACGGGGCAGGCTCATCAGTGAACGCCCCCAGCCTGATGGCGGCGCAGATCTGCTGCCACCATCATCTGGCACAGTGCTTCCAACGAAGTGTTGGCCTGCCAGCCCAGTACTTCTCGTGCCTTGGCTGGATTGCCAACCAGTAAATCTACCTCGGCCGGACGATGGAATTTTGGATTGATAGCCACCACCACCTTGCCGGTAGCGATATCCACCCCCTGCTCGTCCTGGCCGTCACCTACCCAACGGATGGCAATGTCCACAGCCTTGAAAGCCAGGGTCACAAAATAACGCACTGTCTCTGTACGCTGAGTTGCAAGCACGAAGGTGTCCGGCTCGCTGGCCTGGAGCATGCGCCACATTCCTTCCACATATTCCTTGGCATAACCCCAGTCCCGTTGCGCGTCCAAATTGCCAAGCTCAAGCGTATCCAGCAGCCCCAACTTGATACGAACTACTGCGTCAGTGATCTTGCGCGTCACAAACTCGCGCCCGCGCAACGGTGACTCGTGATTGAACAAAATACCGCTGGCAGCGAATATCCCGTAGGACTCGCGGTAATTGATGGTCATCCAGTGCGCGTACAGCTTGGCCACGCCATAGGGGCTACGCGGGTAAAACGGCGTGGTCTCGACTTGCGGCACAGCTTGCGCCTTGCCGAACATTTCGGAGGTTGACGCCTGATAGAAACGAATCTTAGGGTTGACGATGCGGATGGCTTCCAGGAGGTTCACCACGCCCAGCCCGGTCATCTCGCCAGTGGTGATCGGTTGTTCGAAGGACACGCCGACAAAACTCATGGCCGCCAGGTTGTACACTTCCGTGGCACCGGTGGACTGAAGCAGCCGGATGCTGGCCGACAGGTCGGTGAGGTCGTATTCCACTAGATGCAGGTTGGGGTGATTCTGGATATTCAGTTCATTGATGCGCCAGAAATTTACCGAACTGGTTCGTCGAAAAGCACCGTAAACGGTGTAGCCCTTCTCCAATAGCAGTTCGGCCAAGTAAGCACCATCCTGACCTGTAATGCCGGTGACGATCGCTTTCATTCAAGACTCGGCTAGATAGGTGAGCCTGAGATGCGAGGGTGGTTCAGGCTTGAGGCCAAGCCTATGCGAGAGCAACCAGCAAGTATATAGGCACATTGCTATCCCTTGTACCACCCCGTTACCGCGCGGACCGATGTAAGCAAAAGGCCGGAAGCAGACCGGCCCCTTTCCGGGCCTCCCCCTACTCCACCGTCAACCGATCGCGATTTTTGTCCAGAAGCGACTTGCCGATGCCTTTCACTTCGAGCAACTCATCCACCGAGGTGAACGCGCCATTGGAATCGCGATGCGCCACAATCGCCTGGGCCTTGCCGGCACCAATACCGGACAGTTCGCGCTGGAGGGTATCGGCGTCGGCTTTGTTGAGGTTGGTTTTCACGCTTTGCGTGATTGCAGTTCCTTGCGGCTGTCCGACGGGCTCAGGTGCTGCAGTCGCCGCAACGGATACGGTGAGTAGGAGGGTAGCCAGCAAGGCCGAAAGGGAGAGATTTCGCATTGGTAATGCTCCATAACAACGGTAGGTAATTGATGCGGCTTTCCTGAGCCGCCTCTTCAACTTAGACGAGGATTGAGCGAGGTCCAGAACGGTTTAGTTAGGTAATGTTGCAGGGGATGGGGCCGGATTATTCGGGCGTCCAAGGCTGCAGTGAGCTCACACATCTGGACCATTGCCCAGGACTGGAGCCGGGTCAACTTCCATCTTTTGAGTGCGGTCGGGTTCTGCATTTTCATGCCCCGATAGATGTCATTGCACATCAAAGTGACGAGAAACATAGAGCTTTTCGGCATTGTCGCCGGGACGTATCATGCAAGCTACCGTCGAAAAACAGGGAACACGGAACGGCTAAAGCTTAGGTAGACTCGACTGCTTTGGCCGTTACCGAAAACCGGAATAGCACTGGTCAACGGTAAAAAACCAGTGACTGCTTGCATGGACAGCAACGTTGGACTCCGTGCATGCCCCCACAGATGAACGCGTCGGAGTATTGGGATAATATGGCTGTTGGAAAATGCAGTAGACAAATGCAGATAGTTGCATTGATAACAGCCTTGGCAGGGTTGTATGTATCATGGCAACTGGTGGGCTTACGCTTTACCAATCACGACGACATATTCTATCATCTGCACTCGTGGGTCTTTGCGAACGACTATATCGATTTTAGTCAGCACACTGCAGCCAGGCAAGCGCGTCTGCAGGCATACATCAACATGCCCATCACCCTATGGATGAATCATTTAGGTAACGCGTGGATTGCTGACGCAATTGGGATTGGCGTGTTCGGAATCATGTATGCTGGCCTGATCTGGATGCTGGCCGAAATCAGTAACGTGAAAAGCGCACTCGCCATCGCGGCATTTACGCTGTTCATGTTTCCACTTCACTATTATTTCATGATCCCCCAGGCATATTCGGTGATGGGCGTTTGGGGGCTGGCCTTCGCCTTTATAGCGACTGCTCTCCTGTCGAGCCATCTTCGAGAGCCAACGCTGACTAAACTCTGGCTATCGGCTATCCTGTTCACCACCTCCCTATGGGGACCCGAGTACAACATAATACTTCACCCGCTTCTCCTGTTGGCTGCCACGGCCTCCAGCGGTAGTCTATTTCATAAAAAAACGTTGAAAACCAGCATTCCATTTGTAGTAGGCTGGGCGCTGACAGTGGCGATTTATGGTGCTTACTCGCTCATTTACAGACAAGCAGGTGGTGACAGTTATGGGAGGGTCTCTTTCGGTTTTGATATTGTAGGTTGGATTAAAACCTACTTCACCCTGACCACGAAAGCGTTTGTCCCGCTGGCACTGTGGAATGGCGTGACCCTGACGTCAGCTAGCGCGCAAGGCGGCCCAGAAATTCCGGTAATGCTGACCTACCAGACACTCTTCCAAGCCACTCAATATACAGCCACAGCTTTCACTATATTCACAACCTTTTTTATCATTGCAGCCTCCGCGCTCTACCTGCAAAAACTAAAATCCAAAAGCATCTTGTTTTGCGCAGCGATCTGCACCGTTCTGGGCACGGTACCTTGCTTCATACTGGCCGCTTCGGCACACTATCAATACATTGTGGCCATGGGTTACCTGCAAGGGCACTTGGCCAGCTTCTATGTACAGCTAGGGCTTTCAGGGCTGACTTTCTTGGCTGCCGCGTACACTTACAACAGCATCCAGCAGCATTTAAAACTGCCTGTACTGGCAGTGATGAGCTGCACGCTTGCATTCTTCATGACAATGACACTGATCTATAATACTGTAAATCGGCAAGTTATGATGGCGAATGCACAAAAATGGGAAGCCTTCCAAAATATTGTCCACTACATCCAGTCTACGCAACCCGAATTAAAAAACGATGTATATCTTGCCCCGGGGTTCTGGACATCATCTGGTGTAAGTGCCATTCCGGATGTGAGCGTTTACACAGGCACCAACTACTGGTCTGAGTATTCAAAAAGCGTACTCAATTATCCTCTGCAATTTGTTCCGGACACACCTCCGCTTACCAAGCACGTTATCGTTGCGAACTATTTTGCGCTACCTCAAGGCACGCCAGTTGCGGTAATGAGTGAGCAACTGAACAACACCCGCTGGAAGTCCACCTTCATCTCTTCAAAGCAAGTGTCCGCGAACGTCTTCTACGACGTCGGCGTCGAGCATCAGGGATTTGATTTAACCGGCAAGTGGACGTGCGCTGATGTTTGCGTGTCAAGTTTCGAATCAGACCCTTCTTTTCACCCAGCCACCCTGATGATTACCTCGCGTGAAACAAGCGCGCGTAATTTATTGACCCAGTTTTTGTTACCCCGCCACCAACAATTTAGTCAGCCATTCATCATTAGCGCGCTGAGGATAGAAAATTTCAAGGTTGCTGCTTGGGGCCCGCAAACGGCCAAAGCGGGAGACGTCCCAAATCCACAACCAAATAACAGGGCCGGAGTGTGGATTAAATTTGACAATCAGGATCAGCTCACGGGTGTAAAGATAATGCTGGATGGCGTACCCGCCACGTCGATCAACATTCAACCTGGCCTGATGACCGCGGCTTTTCCTTCCTCTTTTGTTTATGAGCGCGGGAAAAAGGAAGCTGGAAATTAGTCAACAGGCTGGCTACTCCAGGCTAGAGGTGGGGAACATTAAAATTGAACAATAATTTGCTCCCTTCTCTAACAGCAGATACGCGCACCTGCGCCTCAGCGACAGAACAACTCTGCTACACCTGCCCAGGCTTGGAGGCCAGGCCATGAAGAAAATTGCAATCAGTCAGTCGAACTACATCCCGTGGAAAGGCTATTTCGACATGATCTCGATGGTCGATGAATTTATTCTTTATGACGACATGCAGTATACCCGGCGCGACTGGCGAAACAGAAATCAGATAAAAACGCCTCAGGGCGTACAGTGGCTGACGGTGCCTGTAAAGGTTAAAGGCAAATATGACCAGACCATTCGAGACACCGAAATTGACGGGACCAAATGGAGCCTTGACCACTGGAAGGCCCTCAATCAAAACTACCGGCGCACCCGATACTTCTATGAAATTGCGGACTGGTTGGAGCCGTTGTACTGCGAGAAGACGTACAGCCATTTATCTCAGTTAAACCGGCAACTGATTGAATCTATTTGCGCCTACCTAAAGATAAAAACAACGATTAAAAACTCTTGGGATTACGATTTTTCGGATGGCAAGTCTGAACGGCTCCTCGACATCTGCATGGCTGCGGGAGGCACTGAATATCTTTCGGGGCCAGCGGCGAAAAATTACTTGGACACGTCGTTATTCGAGAGCAACCATGTAGCCGTACAATGGATGAGCTACGAAGGGTATCCGATATACGACCAATTATGGGGAGAGTTCGCCCATGGTGTGTCAGTGCTTGACCTTCTGTTCAACTGCGGCCCAGCCTCATCCGACTTTGTGAAACGAGCAAAATCACTATGAAACTATCCGTGGTCGCAACAATGTACCAGTCATCTCAATACCTGGAAGAGTTTTGCCGTCGTGCCAAGGATGCTGCCGCGCACTACTCGGGGAACAGCTACGAAATAATTCTGGTAAACGACGGTTCCCCCGACAACAGCCTTGAGACGGCCAAAAGCATAGCGCTGCTCGACCCCCATGTCGTTGTTGTAGATCTCTCACGCAACTTTGGCCATCACAAAGCAATGATGACAGGCTTAAGTTATTCGACCGGAGATCAAGTCTTCCTCCTGGACTGCGATCTCGAAGAAGAACCTGAATGGCTTGTCAAATTTCAACAGCAGCTCGAAATCGAAAATTGCGATGTCGTTTACGGTGTACAAGGCAAGCGTAAAGGCGGACGGCTCGAACAGTTAACGGGCTCAATATTTTATCGGCTATTTCGAAAACTGACTGGCGTAAATCAATCAGACAATATCGTGACCGCGCGCTTGATGTCTCGACGCTATGTCGAGGCCTTACTTATGCACAGAGAGCGCGAACTTAATATTGGCGGTCTTTGGGTGATCACCGGATTCCAGCAGACGCCTTGCCAGATAGTTAAACACGCCACCAGTCCAACTACTTACTCTCTGAGCAAAAAATTCAGTCATTTAGTCAATGCGGTAACATCATTCAGCAGCCTCCCATTAGTGTTCACATTCTATTCAGGGCTGGCCATATCACTCACCGCCCTGTTGTATATTGTGTATTTGGTTTTCAGGTATCTCTTCATCTCCAGCCCTCCAGACGGCTACACGTCGATCATTGCATCCGTCTGGCTCTTTTCAGGCCTGATTATTTTCTTCATCGGAATACAAGGCATCTACATATCCAAAATTTTTACTGAAGTAAAAAATCGCCCTTACACAATCACTCGCGAGGTGTACCGCTCAGAGACATCAGGGGAAAAGGAATGAATAATCCTCCAATCGCCGCTTACGGGATATTGCACAAGACCTCAGTAGCTTCGGCAGTCGATGAAGTTGTTGAACAGGTCAAAAATCTTGGATATGCGATTCTCCACTCGGGATATTTAATAGACGAGATTAAATCTGCGCAGGCGACGTTTACACAGGCCAGAAAACAGTACGCTCAACGTTACGGTCTCGACGCGCTGGTCAAAATTGACGAGGCCAATACCATCAGGGCCCCCATACTGTATGGAGAGCCTTTCTTCCTGCACCTTGCACTCAACCAGAAATTACTGTCGGTTATCGAGAAACTCATCGTCGGAAAATTTATATTAAACCAGCAAAATGGCCTCATCAACCCGCCCAAACAGACCTATAATCAAGCTGCGTGGCATCGCGACCTGCCTTATCAGCACTTCACCTCATCATCACCTTTGGCCATCAACGCCCTTTACTGCGTAGACGACTTTACGTGCCAAAATGGGGCCACTTATGTATTACCCGCGAGCCACAAGTCAACGGACTTCCCATCGGATCGATATATCCATAACAATGCCATTCAAATAGAAGCTCCAGCGGGTTCTTTCATCATCATGGATTGCATGGCCTATCACGCAGGTGGCTTCAACACCACCGATGTGGAACGCCGCGCAATCAATCATGTTTTCACAATCCCCTACTTCAAACAACAGATCAACATTCCACTCAATCTGGATAGCTCCGGCCTTAGTGCAGCACAACAAGAAATTCTGGGTTTCCGGTTCGTCGAACCGCAATCAGTTGACGCGTTTTTCCAAACACGACAAAAATCTGATTAACCATACACTTAATGCCAGCGGCGACGCACTTGGAGGAACAAATGTTGGAGAAGGACACTATTATAAAGGATGTTGCATCCTACTACTCTGAAAAGCTAGCTATTCACGGGGAGACCCCCCGTGGCGTAGACTGGAATGGCGAAGAAAGCCAAAACATCAGGTTCGAGCAGCTGTCTAAAATTATAACCTGCGAGTCCGGCTTCTCCGTCAATGACCTTGGATGTGGGTATGGCGCCCTTCAGGACTACCTGGCCAAGCACTATCGCGGCTACACCTATCACGGAATCGACATCTCCGAAGATATGATTCAGGCAGCCAAGGAGCGTTACTCGACTACACCCCATACCTACTTTGTTCACGCTGCGGAGCCTCAAGAGGTAGCCGACTATGGAATTGCCAGCGGCATTTTCAATGTACGCTTAGGGGCCACTGAAGAAGAATGGTGGACCTACATCGAGAGCACGCTGAACCTGCTGAATCGCTTTAGCAGGAACGGGTTCGCCTTTAACTGCCTGACTAGTTATTCTGACACGGACAAAATGCGTGAAGGCCTGTTCTATCTTGACCCCGGGAGGGCGTTTGATTTCTGCAAAAGGACGTTTTCAAGAAACATTGCCCTGCTGCATGATTACGACCTCTACGAGTTCACTATCTTGGTGAGAAAATAATGAGGCGACCACTGGTCATATATGGGGCAGGTGATATTGCACAGGTGGCGCACTACTATTTCGAGCACGACTCTGAATATAACGTGGTCGCTTTCTGCGTTGATCAATCACATTATACCCTGCCGGAGTTCTCAGGCCTGCCCGTCGTCACATTTGAAGAGGTAGATAAAGTATACCCCGCCCGTGACCATGAAATGTTTATTGCCTTCAGTTATTCAAAACTCAACCAAGTAAGACAAGAAAAATATTTCGCAGCGAAACGAAAAGACTATAAACTGGCAAGCTACCTTAGTTCCCGCGCGACTATTCTCAACAACGATGTAATCGGGGATAACTGCTTTATTCTGGAAGACAATACGATCCAACCTTTTGTGCATATCGGAAATAATGTGACACTCTGGAGTGGCAACCACATCGGGCACCATTCGAAAATCGATGATCACTGCTTTATTGCGTCCCATGCCGTCATCTCGGGTGGCGTCGAGATTGGTGAGCGTTGTTTTATTGGTGTCAATGCAACTATTCGAGACCACGTATGTATTGGCGCTGAATGTGTCATTGGCGCAGGCACATTAATACTCTCGGACGCCGATCCATCGGGGGTCTACATCGGCTCCGCCACAGATCGCTCCAAGGTTCCAAGCCATAAGCTGAGAAAAATCTGATGCGTGTCTGGAAGAAACTTGGCTTGCTGTATAAGCCACCCGCCTTGGGAAGATCGGCTAAATTACTCACGCATACCGCCAACCCATTACCCGTCCTGATTGGCGGCAATATATATCGCATATTCTACAGCGGCCGCGATGCAGATAACCGCTCGTCGGTAGGCGCCGTCGACATTGACATCGTCACGCGCGATGTCGTCAAGGAGCATACTGAGCCGTTTTTCATTCATGGCGATGGGACGAGTTTCTACGGTGCTGGTGTTAGCATCGGGAATTGCTACGAAGTCGACGGCACGACCTATATGCTCTTTATGGGGTGGCAAAACGTCCCTGGGCATCACTGGAGAGGCGATATTGGGCGCCTGATCTTAACACCAGATCTTTCACTGTCTATCGCCCAACAAGGCCCGTTTATGACTTCGGATGTTATTGATCCAATTAGTCTTTCGTATCCGTGGGTGATGCATAACCAAGACGGGGGCTATCACATGTGGTACGGTTCGACCGATGCATGGGATGGTGGTAATGGCGAAATGATTCACGTGATTAAGTATGCGTCATCAGCCAATGGACATGACTGGACAAAGCATGGATTGTCCGTTCCCTTTACCTTGGGTATTGCACAAGCCTTTTCAAGGCCCACAGTAGTGAGGAATCCCAACGGCAGCTTGGAAATGTGGTTCTCATACCGGAGCGGATCAGGCGAGACATATCGAATTGGTCATGCCGAGAACGCCAGTGGAAATGGGAATGCGTGGGTTCGTACTCACGATGATATTGAAGTCTCCGATGAGGGATGGGACTCTCAGATGATTGAGTACCCTTACGTGTTAGATCATGATGGGAAACGCTACATGCTATATAACGGCAACGGCTACGGCGCTACAGGTTTTGGGTTGGCTGTGCAGGAGGATATTTAGTGCCACGCCTCGTTGATTATTTTTATATTTTTGCAACTATAGGATTTACCGTCTACGGACAGCTGGCACTGAAGCTCAGGATTTCCAGTCACGGTGCATTCCCAAGTGATACCGAGGGAAAACTGAAATTTCTGTTTCTGCTTTTTCTGGACCCCATCATTTTGTCAGGCTTTTTTGCCGGGTTTCTTGCTTCGCTGACATGGATGGCAGCCATGACCAAATTCGAACTGAGCCATGCCTATCCATTCATGGGTTTGAACTTTGTCGTTGTCATTTTACTTAGCAGCTGGTTACTGCTTGAACCCCTTACCTTTCAGCGCTGCCTAGGTGTTGGGCTTATTGTCATCGGAACCGTGATTGCCGCCAGAGGCTGATATAGGCTCGCCGACCTGAATAAAACTCAACATGAGCAGAGATGATAACATGCCAGATCAAAAAATCCCCTTCAACTGGCCACACATGACGGGCAAAGAGCTCTATTACATTGCCGAGTCTCACTTCAATGGCCGACTGGCTGGCGATGGCCCGTTCACAAAACAGTGTCACGGCTGGCTCGAAGAGCGCACTCAATGCGCCAAAGCATTGCTGACTCACTCCTGCACTGCCGCACTTGAAATGGCCGCACTCTTGCTTGATATCGCCCCAGGGGACGAAATCATCATGCCTTCCTATACATTCGTATCAACTGCAAACGCATTCGTGTTGCGCGGAGGTGTTCCCGTTTTTGTCGATATAAGGGAGGACACCCTGAACATTGACGAACAGTTGATTGAAGCCGCAATTACCCCGCGTACGCGCGCCATCGTGGCTGTGCATTACGCAGGCGTCGCGTGCGAAATGGATAGCATACTGGCAATTGCCCGAAAGCATGACCTAAGGGTCATTGAGGACGCAGCCCAAGGCGTCATGGCTACCTATAAGGGCCGGGCGCTCGGTAGCATCGGCGACCTTGGAACGTACAGTTTTCATGAAACAAAAAATGTCATCTCTGGAGAAGGGGGAGCATTACTCATCAATAACCCAGATTATAGCTCGCGCGCTGAGATCATTAGAGAAAAAGGGACTGACCGCAGTCAGTTTTTTCGAGGGGAAATTGACAAATATACTTGGCAAGATGTTGGCTCTTCCTTCCTGCCGGGTGAGTTGACCGCTGCGTTTCTTTGGGCTCAATTGGAGGATGCAGACAAAATCACTCAGTCACGGCTCGCCAGCTGGGGCTTTTACCATCAAGCGCTTGAGTCTCTTGAGGCTGGAGGGCTACTCAAGCGCCCCACTATTCCTAGGGGCTGCATCCATAACGCGCATATGTACTACATACTATTGTCAGCTTCGGTTGACCGGCAAGTAGTGCTGTCAGCTTTCAAACACGCTAACATAAATTCGGTGTTTCACTATGTTCCCCTGCACTCCTCACCCGCGGGTCGTCGGTTTGGCCGTACCCATGGGGAGTTGAGAGTTACCGACCAACAATCGGAACGCCTGATTCGATTGCCATTATGGACTGGACTAACTCACGAACAGCAACAACGGGTGATTGATATTCTCGAGCGTTCGTTGCGTAGCAACGCAATGTGACGATGCACCATTGCCCCGTGGCTAATTCTGCAAACGAACTTCGATTGTCAAGCCCGCATCGCGGGCTTCGTCGTTTGCCTGCCTGGGTCCGGCCCTCCTTCTTGCAGGACTAATCAAACACCTTGTCCTGCACCAGCTTGTCGGCGAGGTATTTAGAACCTGAAATGCTGAGGTGATTGTCATCCCTGTAAAGAATTGATTGCCCATCGGTCATTCTGCAGACGATTGCATCGCAAAAATATTTCCGTACCGAAACGAACTTCACCTTCCCATTAGCGGCAACGGCAGCTTGCAGCGGCTGCATATAGAACATGCTTGGACCTTTACCGCTGGCCACGCTGTACGAGCATTCAGGATTACTGGATGCAAAGCGACGACCATATTTGCATTTCTGAGGATCAAAAACAAAGGTCGGTATGTCATCAAACACATACACTTTTTTATTTGAGCGATTAAACACGTCAAAGGTTGCCGTCAGTCGCGCAGTCAAATCTTCCATGTTGTGGGTTATTTTAGTGCCCCAGATGGCAGCCACCACAACCGTTTTTATATCTTTATCCGCAGCCACATACTGAAACACGCCTTCGAAGCCTTTCCAGTCGAGCACAGGAAGTTCATGCTGAAGGAATGACGCCACGTTAAGGCTCTGGAATTGCTCAGCCACCCCTGGGAGCAGTTGTTCGGCGTGACTATCCCCAAGAAGAAGCATATCTATTGGTCCAGATGGTTTGGATTGAAAGCATCGATATCCATACCTATTATCCTTGGATGCCATTTTCTTTAACGTTTGGTCGGAACACTGATAGAAGTTCTTGCCAAGATAAGCCAGGTAGGGTTCATTCCCTAATGTACCTGGGTAAAGCTCTACCGGATTGGCACCGGATCTAGATCCAAACCCATTGTTCAGGAAAATGGTAGCGGCTCCGGCCGCAATGAGCACTAGGGCGCTGCAAAGGCCTTTTACTACGGTCGCCTTGGCGACCTTGTTCTGGCGGACTGGGCGTTCAATGTATCGGTATGTAGCCCACGCCAATGCAACCGCTACCGCAACTAACACGGCACGGTTGGCAGCCGGCGGAGTTGCGCTATCCAGAATTCGAGGAAACGCGAGCAGCGGCCAATGCCACAGGTAAAGGGGATAGCTGATGAGGCCGAGGCCTACCAACACTCTGTTGGACAGTAGCGTGCGATTGACCATCCCGTAGGGGCCTGCCCCCATAAGCAACGCGGCCCCGCACACAGGCAGCAACGCAAGCGCTCCAGGAAACGCATCCTCGCTGGTGATCGTCACCAGACCTAAAGCTATCAGGGCGACACCTGCGCACGACATGGTGTTGGACGTTACGGTTGACGGACGCCAGCGACTCCCAGAGCAGGCAACCCACGCACCGACCAGCAATTCCCAAAACCGAGTCAGGGGCGAATAGAAATCTGCCGTCGGATTCTGTGTTGATTGGTATAAATTCACGCCTAATGACAACGCGATGATTATGCCAATCGCTGTCATCAAACTCACCTTCAGACGCACACGCCAAAGCGCAGCGAGCAATAGCGGCCATACCAGGTAGAACTGCTCTTCAACCCCCAGACTCCACAAGTGAAGTAGCGGCTTGGTATCAGAGGCAACGTCGAAGTAACTGGCCTCGCTCCACAGAAGCAGGTTGGACACAAAACCTGCGCCGGCAAGTGCATGCTTTGCCAGAGACGTATATTCATCACTCAGCAGGGCCAGCCACCCGAACACGAGACAGGCGGTCAAGACCGCTACGAGTGCCGGAAAAATCCTGGCGATTCGCCTTGAGTAGAACCTTCCGATCGAGAAGTCGCTGACGCTCAACTCTCGGATCAAAATAGAGGATATAAGGAACCCTGAGATAACAAAAAATATGTCTACCCCAATGAATCCGCCTCGCAAGGCAGATGGGAAGGCATGGAATAATACGACGGTACCCACGGCTATTGCACGGAGCCCGTCTATATCGTGTCGGTATTTGACCGGCGAGAGTGTTGCTGCCGTCGATGTCTCTTGCGCAAGTTTTAGTGACGTCATTGTTCGAAAAATCTCCACTGCTCAGCTTCACTGCAAAGCAGTGCATAGACTAACCGTTGGCTACCTGCCGTCAACGCAAAAATACCATTTTGAAGATTTTTGACGTAATCGATACCCCTCCGACTGGAGACCGTCTCCCGCGCAGACCGGCTGCTGTTGTTCGCACCGAACCCGAATGGTACGCTTGAACTTTACTTATACGACGCCAGAGGACAGTATGGAAGCTCGCCCCCCGGGAACAATCCTGCAACTTATGTACCTGAAGGAACGCCTGTTGCTTCTGAAACCTGGACGTTTTGTTGAAATCGGTGCCGGCTCCGGGCATATATCTGCCCTGCTGTTGGCCCTTGGCTGGACAGGCACCGCCTATGACCTCGAGCCCACCACAATCGATGCATTGAGCAAGCGATTTACAGCTGAGCTAGCCGACGGCAGGTATTCGCTTATCAATGGGGATTGGCTCAGCGAACAATGTGAATCAGCGTTCGACTTAGTTATTTCGTGCATGGTAATGGAACACTTTGATGAGGCTCGAGAGGCATCATTTATCAACAGGTCGAAAACCGCACTGAGACCGTTGGGTACAATTATAACAATTGTCCCGGGCTCGCTGAACCACTGGGGCATCGAGGACGAAATTGCCGGACACTACAGAAGGTATACAAAACAAACCGTTTCTGACGTTTTTGAAAAGCACGGCCTAAAAATATCACACGTCGCCGGCTTGACGTTCCCCCTGTCAAATATCTTGCTTCCGCTTTCAAATTTTCTCGTACGAAAGAACGAATCTCAAAAGCTCAGCATGGACATGGAGGAACGCACCAGAAAGTCAGGGATCCGGGGCGTCCCCATGAAGACTACCTTCCCCAAAGCACTGGGGCTCATCCTGAATGAGACGGTGATGTACCCACTACACTATATACAGAAGTTATTCAGCAATTCTGATCGAGCGATGGTTATTTATAGTGAAACCAGACCTAAGTAGCTTGAACGTGGCAGGTACGCGGCACTAGGCCGAACAACCTTCAGTCGGAGCCGTCACACACATCTTCGTTAAAGCGTCCAATGGGCAAGCACGCTAATTCCCCCCTCCTCATCATGGCTCTGACCGCTTCTGCTGATAAATCAGATCAACAATCTCACCGTCCGGCGCATAGCCACTCACCGTCTTGCGCAGAAGTTCACGCACTGTGCTGTAATCGTCGGCATCCACAGCGGCCAGTAACTCAACAAACTGCCCCTTTAGCAGATCCCAGTGCAAAAAATCCTCGTGAGCACTCATGATCATTGGGTGGCGCGTCACCACTACGTTGTCGCCGATCAGCAACTCTTCATACAGCTTTTCACCAGGGCGCAACCCAGTGAATTCGATCGAAATATCGCCCTGTGGGTTCTTATCGGAGCGAATGCTCAACCCGGACAGATGAATCATTCTTTCTGCCAGCTCCGCGATCCGCACAGGCTCGCCCATATCCAATACAAATACATCCCCCCCCTGTCCCATTGAGCCTGCCTGTATAACCAACTGTGCGGCTTCGGGAATGGTCATGAAGTAGCGAGTGATTTTGGGATGCGTCACCGTCAACGGCCCCCCCGATTTGATTTGCTTATGGAACAGCGGGATGACCGAGCCCGAGGAGCCGAGTACATTGCCAAAGCGCACCATCGTGAAGCGCGTTTTGTTAACGCGTGCAACATTGGCAGGGTCACCATAGAGCACTGGCGCGACCTCCCGACTCAGCGCCTGCAAGGTCATCTCGGCAAGGCGCTTGGTACTGCCCATCACATTCGTCGGCCGTACAGCCTTGTCCGTGGAAATCAGCACGAAATTCGCAACGCCTGCCTGCAAAGCGGCTTGGGCGGTGTTCAACGTCCCTACAACATTGTTCAGCACGCCTTCGGCGACGTTATGCTCCACCATGGGTACATGCTTGTACGCCGCCGCGTGATAAACGGTATTGATACACCATGTTTTCATCACATCGAGCAGCTTATGTGGGTGACGGACTGACCCCAGGATCGGCAGCAATTCCACATGCAATGACTCGCGAGCCAGACGCTGCTCAAGCTCGGTCATGATGCTGTAAAGGTTAAATTCACTGTGTTCGAACAGCACCAACAGCGTGGGCCGCAGGGAAACAATCTGACGACATAACTCTGAACCGATTGAGCCGCCTGCACCGGTGACCATGACCGCCAGGCCGGTGACACAGTGCGCCAGCAAGTCGGCCTGTGCGGGCACAGCGTCGCGCCCCAGGAGGTCAGCGATGTCCACTTCCTGGATATCGTCAACTTTCACCCGGCCGCTTGCCAGGTCGGTAAAGTTGGGGACGCTGCGCACGTGCAGGGGAAAGCCCTCCAGAAACCCAAGAATTTCTCGGCGGCGCGCGCGCGTGGTGGACGGCAGGGCCAACAGCAACTCTTGAGCCCCGGTGACATCGATCATTTGTTGAATGTGTCTGGGCTTAAAGACCTGCAGGCCAGAAATAATGCTGTCAGCAATACCGTTGTCATCATCAATGAACGCCACCGGGCGCATAGAGCGGCCCATGCGTAGTGCAGCGAGCAACTGGTTACCAGCCACTCCAGCGCCATAGATAGCGACCTTCGTCAAGCCCTCGTCCTTAGTACGGAACGGTACGTAGTTCACTGAGCTGGACCAATCACCCATGAAATATTGGCGCATCGCCAAGCGCAAGCCACCGATGATCACCAGACTCAGCCACCAGTAGTTAAAAACGATAGAGCGAGGGACGACGGTTTCGTGATTGCTGTACCAATACACCACCACCGCCAGCAGCAACGAGGAGAGGCTAACCGCCTTAACGATGGCGACCAAGGCATCGTTACCAAAATAACGCATTACCGCCCGGTACATCCCAAATCGAATGAAGAGCGGAATGGCTACCACCGGAGCACACAGGAACAACCAGGTATGTACCTTCAGCGGGTTGTACATGTCTTCGATACCGAGGCGCACCATGAAGGAGAGCCACAGCGCACCCCAGACAAGCACAACGTCTGTTGCCACTTGAATGATCCGCTTGTCCCGACGCGGTAGTCTCAGTAAAAATGCACTAAATCGATCCATATCTTCTCAACCTTCATGGTCTAGTGTCCTGTCTGGAAACGCTGTTGCATTTTGAGGCGATACTTGGCAGCCAGATTACCCTTTCTTCCGCTACCGGCGACCCACATTGACTCGTGGGCGGGTGCGAGACGAGGCAGCCATTAAGCACTCATCAGCGAGAAGCCCTTTTCAAGCAGGATACTATCATTCAGGAACCCGCCCCACTCCACTGATACACTGCCAACGCGAACGGTACGGACGCGCTCGCTGAAAACCAGGGACGCAAACTGACACGGGCTGTGGCTGCGGGGCCAAGAAGACGCAGCAGTAAGCCGTTGGCGTGGGTAAACATAAGGGGGACGAGCGCTCAGCAACACAACAGATCAATGCCATTGCCGGATGTTTCGATGGTACTGACGAAGGCTCAAAGGTGTACCAACAACGCTGGCACGCAGAAATCCCTAAGCCCGCAAGGCGGGCTGAGCCTCAATTATTTAGCGAGCATCCATGCCAAGGTTTCCTCAAGTGCAGGTGTCTGCCAGCCAGGAACCAATGCCCGCAGCTTGGCGTTGTCGCCACATAGGGTTTTCACTTCGTTGGCACGCACGAAGGCCGGATTGACCTCAACCTGCAGCTGATGCCCGGTGATGACCCTGCACTTGTCGATTACCTCTCGCAGCGAACACGCCTTTCCCGAGCTGACATTGACTGTCTGACCCAGAGGCTGCGCCTCAAGCAAGCCGCGGTAGGCTTTCACCAACGCGCGTACATCGCTGAAATCTCGCCATACATCAAGGTTGCCCAACTCGATCTTCTCGGCCTTGCGGCGGAAGTGAGAAACAATTTTAGGCAGCAGGAAGTTATCGGCCTGCCCCACTCCCGTGTAGTTGAACGGGCGCGTAACAACGATAGGCAGTCGCCCATACCATAGCTTGATCATGTACTCCATGGCCAACTTGCTTACCGCATAGTCGTTGGCAGGGGCTGGAGGAGCCTCTTCATTCAGCAAGCCCTCAGATACGTTGCCGTATACGTTGGCGCTGCTGGCGATCAGCACACAGTCAAGCGTCTTTCTGCAAGCGGCGATCGCCTCCAGCAGGTTTCGGGTGCCAATCAGGTTGACCTGGTAGAAAGCGTTCGCCGCGCCATGACCGACGAAGGCCAAGGCGGCAAGGTGCACAACAATATCCGGTTGAAGCGCTGCCAGCAGCGTGTTCAGACCTGACGCATCCGCCAGGTCCACCTGATGGTAATTGGCTTCCGCCGAGGGGTGAGTACCCGTCCCCAGCACTTCGTAGCCGTAGGCTTGAAGTTCGGCCGCCATGTAGCGCCCGGTGAAACCATGAATCCCTGTTATCAGTACACGTTTGCCAGCGGTGGTCATTAGAAGGAAGATCCTTTTTCATTACGGCGCAGGTCGGCCATTACCATCATCCGACACAGCTCTTCCAGATTAGTTTTCGGCTCCCAGCCTAAAATTTCCTTGGCTTTCGCGGGGTTACCGATTAACAGCTCAACCTCGGTAGGGCGATAGAACTTCGGATTCACCGAAACCACGACCTTGCCGGTCGCCCTGTCGATGGCGTGCTCACCTTCGGCTTCACCGTGCCACTGAATCTCGATGTCGGCTGCCTTGAAAGCCATGGTGACGAAGTCACGGACAGTTTCGGTGCGGTTGGTTGCCAATACGAAAGTATCCGGTTCGTCGGCCTGAAGCATGCGCCACATGCCTTCGACGTATTCCTTGGCAAAACCCCAATCTCGCTTGGCATCCATATTGCCGAGCTCCATCTTGTCCAGCATTCCCAACTTGATCTTGGCGACCGAGTCGGTGATCTTGCGGGTCACGAATTCACGGCCACGCAGGGGCGATTCATGGTTGAATAGGATGCCGCTGGTGGCAAATATGCCGTAGGATTCACGGTAGTTGATGGTCATCCAGTGAGCGTAGAGTTTTGCTACCCCGTAAGGGCTCCGCGGGTAGAAAGCCGTACTTTCGACCTGCGGGATGGCCTGGACCTTGCCGAACATTTCCGAGGTAGACGCCTGGTAGAAGCGGACCTTGGGGTTGACGATACGGATGGCCTCCAGAAGGTTGACCGCACCCAAACCTGTGATTTCGGCGGTAGTCAGCGGCTGCTCGAAGGAAACGCCCACAAAACTCTGAGCGGCGAGGTTGTAGACCTCGTCAGCTTCGGTGGTCTGCAGCAAGCGAATGCCGGCCGATAGGTCGGTCAAGTCGTACTCGACCAGATGCAGGTTAGGGTGTGACTCAATGCCAAGGTCTTCGATACGCCAGAAATTGACAGAGCTGGTGCGGCGATAAGTGCCGTAGACCGTGTAACCCTTCTCCAGCAATAGCTCTGCCAGGTACGCACCGTCTTGACCTGTAATGCCAGTAACAATTGCTTTCATTCGAATCCTCTAAATCCATTTTTTTGGCCCGAACGCCAAAGGTTAATAATGCTCGTACCAAACTTAGCCAAACCAGTTTGCAACAAATGACGTCGCAGTATTGACATCAACGCAGCGTCCGGATGCCTACTCCCCGCTGGGTACAAGGGAGCGAACACGACATGCAGCCCTGTCCCAGGAAACAGCCGGGGCATCACCGTCAAAAGCGCATACTTACCGAGCGATTTGAATGCCTAGGTGCACACAACGCTTAACAGATCATCCTAGTGCCGCGCGGCCTGCCAAGGTGAGTGCTGGTACTTCAAGGAGACAAGCTGTCTAGAAGACGGCTTCCGCTAAGGCGAGTAACGAATTATACAGGCTATACGAGCCTAGGCGATACCTAAGGGGGGGGTTCCTTCTTGACAATTATTTCAATTTTCATCTGCGATCTACTCAAATCACTATCATGTGCAACCAGTCTCTGCTGATGCCCCTTTCTTGCCACCATGCCACCATGCCCCCAACGCCAAGGACACCAAAGCAACAATTGAACACAGAAACCTTGCCCGGGGGTTTCCCCTCATCGCCAAAGGAGAGGTAAAATCCATGGCCGAAGACGGGACCCATCCAGGCACACAGCAAGGAATTTCAAATAGCCCAGCTCATGAGCACCGACCACCCGCTTCACCAAGCCACACATCTCACTTTTCACTGCATGTTCATGTAATGCTTGCCTGGGGACAATTCAAATGAAGGACAAGGGTGCTATCTCCCCCTCCCCTGAGGTGGGGGGTGATCAGGACGATCTGCCAACGCCCGCACACGCAAAAACGGTCGCAATACTTCTGTGCACCTACAACGGTGCTCGCTTCCTCACGGATCAACTCGAGTCTTTTACCCGGCAAACCTATCCACACTGGAAGCTTTTTGTATCGGACGACGGATCCACGGACGAGACCGGATCAATCCTTGAACGCTATCAGTCGACGCTGGGCGGTGATCGAGTCCAGATATTCAAGGGCCCCCAACGTGGGTTCGGCAGCAACTTCATGTCGCTGATCCAGAACACGGGAATAAATGCCGATTTCTACGCGTTCAGTGACCAGGACGATATCTGGTTTGACGACAAACTGGAGCGCAGCCTCGCCGCGCTCAGCGGCACCGCCGAGGAAACACCTGCCCTGTACTGTTCACGCACCCGCCTTGTCGACGTGGACAGGCGACCGCTTGGCCATTCTCCGTTGTTCGAAAAAGCTCCAAGCTTCAATAATGCGCTGGTGCAGAGCATCGCAGGCGCAAACACCATGCTCATCAACGATACAGCGCGAAACATGCTGCTGACCGTCAGTCCGAACGCGACGATCGTCGCCCATGACTGGATGACCTATCTCATCGTCACCGGCTGTGGTGGCGTTGCAATTTACGATGCGAAGCCGACCATGGACTACCGGCAGCATGCCGCGAACCTGATTGGGGCCAACTCAAGCTTCACTCAACGCTTGGCCCGCCTGCTAAAAATGTGCGGGGGACGTTTCCGTGAATGGAGCGATTTGAACCTACTGGCATTGGAAGGAACTATGAGTTTTCTGTCACCCGCCAGCCGTGACACTCTTGACCTGTTCGAACGCGCCCGTAAAAGCCCGCTAATTAAGCGCCTGCGCTTGATGTACTGCGCCAAGGTCTACCGCCAGACGATCTCAGGCAACATCAGCCTGGTGATCGCCACTTGGCTGCGAAAGATCTAAGCAAGCTAACTAACGGTGCCGATCCGATCCGAGCCATAAAACATGGTATGGTAGGGAGCAAATTGTCGCATACCTAAAGCGCGGCAGTCATCGTACCCATGAGGCATCCCTGGCGCTGGGCAGCAAGCGCCGCGATACGTATTCTTCACGACTGATTTCTAGCATGGAAAAGCGCAGTGTCAAGGAATGAACCATCCGGAACAGCAAACGCGATACTCTCTCTACTGCTGGCAGTTAACTGTCCAGCCATTGCGGCCAACTGATGAAAACCCACGACCGAGGTGCTAGGTGGTGTCCCTGCGCGCGCTGACGCCCTCGACTGCGCCGCACCAATTAACACACCTAAAGAAAACAGCATGGTCACGAGCGTGCCGGACACTATCGAATTATCAGAGAGTTCAATAACCATGATCGCTGCCCCAGCGCCAAGCTCTGCTGCCAAGCTCGCCCTGCATGAAATACCGGCGACATACCTCGCCCCATGCACGACATACAATGAGGCGCTCGACCTGTGAACCCCCATCTCAAGCATCCCACGACATTCCCTGCCATGATCAGATCGCTGTGGAGTAACCGCAACCTCATCGGTCAACTGACCCGCCGCGAAGTCGTTGGCCGCTATAAAGGGTCGATGATGGGGCTGGCGTGGTCCTTTCTGAATCCCCTGTTCATGCTGGTGGTGTACACCTTTGTCTTTTCCGTGATTTTCAAAGCACGCTGGGGCGTTGGTAACGACGAATCAAAAACACAATTTGCGGTCATTTTGTTCACGGGCTTGATTGTCCACAGCCTATTTGCCGAAGTGCTGAACCGGGCTTCTCTCACTATCATCAGCAACGCCAATTACGTAAAAAAAGTTGTATTCCCCTTGGAGGTGCTGACGGCTATTAATATGGGGTCAGCGCTGTTCCACCTGGCCGCCAGCGTCGTGGTACTGTTGATTGCGCTGGTGATCTTTAATAATGGCCTGCACTGGACCACGATTTTTCTGCCGATCGTATTAGCCCCTCTCGTCATTCTCTGCATGGGGTTGTCCTGGATCATCGCCTCGCTTGGGGTATTTGTTCGGGATATGAATCAGTTCATCAATATCGTGACAACGGTAACCATGTATTTGTCTCCTGTATTTTTCCCGGTAACCGCCCTACCTGAACAATTCAGGCCTTTTATCATGCTCAGCCCCCTCACGTTCATAATTGAGCAGGCCCGCGCAGTCACCATATGGGGGCAACTGCCGGACTGGTCAGGACTTATGATGTACACCCTCGTGGCCTTGATCATTGCCTGGGCTGGGTTTGCGTGGTTCCAAAAGACTAGAAAAGGGTTTGCCGATGTCCTCTAATGACTATGCCATTCACGTACAGGGCCTCAGCAAATGCTATCAAATATATGCGACCCCCCGCGATCGCTTGAAGCAGTTTGTAATCCCCTTTATAAAAAGTAAGCTGAGGCAACCCGCACGCCCCTATTACACTGAATTTTGGGCACTCAACCCCATGGACTTCAGAATTGCCAAAGGGGAAACCGTCGGCATCCTTGGCAAGAACGGCTCGGGCAAGTCGACGCTTCTGCAGATTATCTGTGGCACGCTAAGTCCCACCTCGGGTACGGTAGATGTTAATGGCCGGGTCGCCGCGCTTCTGGAACTGGGCTCCGGGTTCAACATGGAGTTTACCGGCAAAGAAAACGTTTACATGAATGCCGCCGTGCTGGGGTTGAGCAAATCTGAAATTGACGAGCGTTATGACGCGATTATCGACTTCGCCGACATTGGCCATTTCATCGACCAGTCGGTAAAGACCTATTCAAGCGGCATGATTGTGCGACTGGCATTCGCAGTGGCCATTAACGTCACGCCGGACATCCTGATCGTTGATGAAGCGCTGGCGGTTGGCGATGCCGCCTTCCAGCAGAAATGCTTCAAGCGGATTGATGAGATGCAGTCGGCTGGCTGCTCCATATTGCTCGTGACTCATGACCTATCATCCGTCGTACAGTTCTGCGATCGCGCAATGATCATTTCGCACGGCACGCTGGTCGATGAGGGCGATGCGAAAACCATCGTCGGAAAGTTCAAGAGATTAATGACAGCCCAAAGCGTAATAGCGGCTCCCGCAGACCCATGCCATGAACCAGTGACCCACGCCGGGAACCTGCACCGTAATTACGAAATCAGCCCCAACCATACTCATTACGGCGAAGAGCAGGTTTCGATCATTGACTGGGGAATCTTAAACGATGATGGCCAGCCGATTGCTGCCATCGACAACGAGGAAACGGTTGAGGTCGTCATGACCCTACATTTCAAGACCGCCTGCGCCGCACCGATCATTGGTTATTTTTTGACTGACCTGAAGGGCCGTGAGTTTGCAGGCACGAATACTCTTTTTGAAAAGTTCGACCTCCCATCCTGCAACGCCGGCGATATCATCTCCGTAAAATTCAAACAAAAATTTTCGCTCAGTGCGGGGACCTACGCACTGAATATTGGCTGTAGCGAGTACGCGAGGGATGAGCTGATTGTGCATCACCGACTCTATGACATCACCCTTATCAACATCACGAGCAGAAAGCAATTTGTCGGTTTTTGCGACCTGAACAGCGCCATTTCCAGTGAAGTCATTGCACGCGGGAACCACCCATGAAAAAACTCATTGCCCACTTTGGCGCTTTTGACCATGACAGCTATGGTGACCTGCTGTTTCCGTTTGTTGCTCAGCACTTCCTTGGAGACGAGTTCGAACTGATCCATGTTGCCCCGACGGCCAAGCGCACTCCATGGCCCGATCAACCAACTATCATCAGCGCCGCAGAAGCACTCGATCGGAACGACTGGGACGGCGTACTGATCAGTGGCGGCGACATCATCCAAGGCGAGGCTTGGACGCCGGAACAATGGCAACACGATTCAAAACTGAAAATGGCGGCGCTCCCCAGCCTGTGGATCGGCGGCTCCTTGCTTGCGACTCGACTCGATATTCCACTGGCCTGGTGTGCCCCTGGCGTACCATGGACAATCAATCCGGAGTTTAAAACTGCTGCCACCATCGCCCTGCAAGGTGTTGACTACCTCAGCGTCCGCGACCAATACAGCAAATCCAACCTTCTGGGTGTTACGCACCATCCGGTCGAGGTCGTCACCGATACCGCCATCGCACTCAGCGATGTGTGGCCACTTGCGAAAGAAGCCTGTGAAGCCCACGAGCCTTACTATGCACTGTGCTTTTCGACTGCAGACTTACACAACCGGCTTGCGGAGGTCGATGCCGGCCTGACGCACCTGCGCAACCAGGATGAGAAAATCTCATTCAAAGCGTTGCCGCTCATGCTGTGGCAAGAGACAGAAGGCGCTTACCTGGGCCCCGTTAGCGCATTACAGGAAGGTACGGTTTCAGCGATCAAACGTGATATCTCGCTGAAAGCCTGCGCCCATTTGATCGGAAACTCTTCAGGTTATATTGGCAACTCCTTGCACGGTTTGGTGACAGCCGTGTCCTATGGCGTCCCCGCCGTGATCATCACGCCATCCAATGCCCCTCAAGCACACAAATACAAGGGTTTCATTGAAAGTTTAGGCCTGGCGCCTGAACTGTTTATTTGCTCTGACTGGACACACGCATCGGGCCTCATTCAGCAGCAACTTAGCTCATCGAAATCTGCACTGGGCCGCGAGGCCTCTGCCAAGCACTGGGAGAGCGTCAAAACCGCGCTGAATGCCACCAATCTCAAAAAGTCCCACTTGTGGGTCGAAATCTGCCACATGGCTGGTGAGCAATCCGTGCAGCTCATCAAATACGGCATCCTGCCCAAGAGCCTGGAGCATTGGAATTACTCACGCCCGATTGAAGTTGACTCGTTAAGGCAGCAACTGAACGCTGCCAGGGCGCAGCTGCGGGATGCCTACGCCACCATCGATGAATTGAAACAGCACGAACCGCACTTGAACACAGCTAGGGCGTTACTGCAGGAAAGCCAAGTGACCATTGAAAAAATGAAACAAAACGAGCAGCACTTGATCAGTGCCCGGGTTCAACTTCAGGAAAGCGAAGCGACTATTGAAAAACTGAAAAAAAATGAGGAGCACTTGACTAACGCCAAGGAGCAGCTTCAGGAAAGCCAAGTGACCATTGAAAAGCTGAAGCAAAACGAACTGCACTTGGAGAGCGCTCAATCCCGGCTTGAAGAAAGCCTAGCAACCATTGAAATACTCAGACAGTACGAACATCACTTGGCCGATGCCAGGGCCCAGTTCCAGGAAAGCCAGGAAGTCATAGCACAACTCAAGAAGCAAGAGCAGCACTTGACCCATGCTGTCGATAAGCTCAATAACAAGGAACTGCAGTTAAACGCTCATGCTCAAGAGCTGCAGAAACAGATTGGCCAGCTCGTTTCGTCCACTTCCTGGAAACTAACACGCCCTGTCAGATTGATCGGCAGTTTGCTCAAGGGCGATTGGCAACGTATTTACAGTATGCTGCGAACAGCACAACTGAGCCGTCTGCCGGTCGTAGGGCTACTGGCCAAACCAGTACGCAAGTGGATGATGCGTCAAATCGACGCACCCGCACTACCCAACCTCGTCCACGACCAGACCGTTGCCGACACTGCTGCCGCGCTGCGCTCGATCAGCTTCAACCCTGCAACCGACCCAGTTATTACCATCATTATTCCGAGCTACGGAAGGCTCGATTACACCCTCACGTGCCTGGTTTCCATCGCAAAATATCTTCCTAGCGCCCCGTTCGAAGTTCTGGTGATCGAGGACGCATCGGGAGACCCAGAAATTGGTAAGTTAGCTGACGTCAGCGGTATTCGTTATGTTGAGAACGAACAGAACCTGGGCTTCCTGCGCTCGTGCAACAAAGCGTCGACACTGGCCCGCGGCCAATACCTTTATTTCCTGAATAATGATACCGAGGTTACCGCGGGGTGGCTTGACGCCTTGCTGGCAACCTTCGAGCAGTGGCCAAATTGCGGCCTGTCGGGTTCCAAACTGGTTTACCCGGATGGGCGACTGCAGGAAGCCGGTGGTATCGTCTGGAAAGATGCCAGCGCTTGGAATTATGGGCGCTTGGACAATCCTAACCGTAGCCTATACAACTATGCCCGAGAAGTGGACTACATCTCGGGTGCATCGATAATGATCCCCAAAGACCTGTTCGTTCAATTGGGTCGGTTTGACGAGCATTACCTGCCCGCCTACTGCGAAGATACCGACCTGGCCTTCAAAGTTCGCGCTGCCGGATTCAAGGTTGTGTACCAGCCCAAATCGATGGTTGTTCATTATGAAGGGATTTCCCACGGAACCGATACAGGCAGTGGCATCAAGGCCTTTCAAGTAGAAAATCTGGAGAAGCTCGCGTTTCGCTGGAAAACAGAACTGCAACGATTCCACTTGGCTAACGGTGATCACCCCCTGATGGCCTGTGAGCGTTCGCAACAGAAAAAACACGTGTTGCTGGTTGACCACTATGTTCCACAGCCTGATCGTGATGCTGGCTCGCGGGCAATCTCGCAGTTGATTACGCTCATGCTAGGCAAGGGTCTGGCCGTCAAATTCTGGCCTGACAACTTGTGGCACGACATTGAATACACCCAGCGCCTGCAAGACCAGGGCGTTGAGGTTTTCTACGGGGTTGAGTACGTCGGCAAGTTTGAAGAGTGGTTTGCTCAGAACGGAAAAATGTTCGACACCATTATCTTGGCTCGCCCGCATATCTCGGTGGGATATGTCGACACTATCAGAAAATACTCGCCTGCCAACATCCTGTTTTATGGCATGGATATCCACTACCTACGCCTGATCGAGCAGGCGAAAACCAACCCTGCGCAATCGATCACACATGAAATCGAGTCATTCCGCCAGCAGGAAACATTCATGTGGGAGCATTCGGACGCGATTTTTTACCCGTCAGAATTTGAAACGACCCATGTAAATGAATGGCTGACTGCGCGCGCGCTTCCCGGCAAAGCCGAGACACTGCCGCTGAACGCTTATGACACCCTGCCCGCTTTTCCCGCTGAAAACCTGGCGCAACGGCGCGGGATCCTGTTCGTCGCTGGTTTTGCCCACTTGCCAAACGTCGATGGCGCTCTCTGGTTCGTCAAGGAAGTGCTACCCCTGGTAAAGGCAAAATGGCCAGACCTGCATCTTTACATGGTTGGTTCAAACCCCAAGGACGAAATCAAGGCGCTACACGGCGACGACATCACGGTCACGGGTTATGTCAGTGATGAAGTGCTTGCACAATACTACGTGGACTGTCGCGTGTCTGTGGCCCCCTTGAGGTTCGGCGGCGGCATGAAAGGCAAGGTGCTGGAGGCCATGAAATTCGGCATGCCATGCGTAACCACCCCAACTGGGGTCCAGGGCCTGGAGCAAACCTCGAGCTTTATGCCTGTTGCGGAAACAGCCCAGGATTTTGCCGACCACATCGAAAGCTTGCTTCAGGACGATGAACGCTGGAAAACGATCTCGGCAGAAGGCCAACGGTTCATCGAGGCCAATTTCTCGACAACAACGGTCTGGAACGTAATTGGCCCCCATTGTTGAAACGATGACTCGCCTCTAACGCCAGGCTGCACTTCGCAGCCTGGCCCTTGACCTTTTGCAGGAGCACCGTCGATGTTGATTCCTTTGATTCTCAGCGGGGGCAGTGGCACTCGCTTGTGGCCTTTGTCTCGCAAGAATTTGCCCAAGCAGTTTCTCCCCTTGGCCGACAAAACCAAAACACTGTTCCAGCAAACGCTTGCCCGGGTTGCCTCGGTGGCTGACCAAGTACCAGGCACAGCCGCACCCATGATTGTTTGCAGCGACGATCATCGCTTTATCGTGGCCGAACAACTGCGCACCGAACTTGACCAGCCCGCCACTGCCATTCTTCTAGAACCCGTGGCCAGAAATACAGCACCTGCCATTGTAGTGGCAGCGCTTCACGCCCTCAGCATCGACCCACACGCCTGCTTGCTGGTATTGCCTGCAGACCACCTTGTCAGCGATACCGCAGCGTTCGTATCAGCAATCAGCGACGCACAAGGACTGGTAGACGACGGTCAGCTGGTTACTTTTGGGATAACCCCGACAGGGCCAGAGACCGGTTTTGGCTATATCAAAAGAGGCAGCAATCTGACCCCACGCGCTTTTATCGTGGAAGCCTTTTTCGAAAAACCAAGCCTGGAGGCTGCCCAGCAGTATGTCAATGAAGGCATCTATGACTGGAACGCCGGTATTTTCATGTTCAAGGCAAGTGCCCTGCTTGAGCAGGTTTCGCTGCTGGCCCCGGCACTATTGGCCCCGGCACGCGCCGCCCTTGAAAATGCCAAGTCTGACATGGACTTTATCCGCCTGGAGCTTGAGAGTTTCGCCACCTGCGAGGACATTTCCATCGATTACGCCGTGATGGAAAAAACCGAAAGCGCCGTGGTTATTCCCATGGACTGCGGCTGGAACGATATCGGCTCTTGGTCAGCATTGTGGGAAATTTCCCAGAAAGACGAAAACTCGAATCACTTCCAAGGTGACGTGCTGGCGCACGACAGCAAGAAAAACCTGATCATTGCTCATGACAAGCACTTGGTCGCTACTGTCGGCATCGAAGACTTGATCATTATTTCAACACCTGATGCGACACTGGTTGCAGCTCGCGACCGGGTGCAAGAGATCAAGAAAATCATAGAGTCCCTGAGCGCCTCCAATCGCAAGGAGCATCTGTATCATCGCAAAGTCTATCGGCCGTGGGGCAGCTATGACACGGTGGACCTGGGCGATCGCTTCCAGGTAAAACGTATTGTCGTCAAGCCTGGCGCATCGTTGAGCTCACAAATGCACTTCCATAGGGCTGAACACTGGATTGTGGTATCCGGTACCGCCGAGGTGACTCGCGACGGGGAGAAAATCCTGTTGGCAGAGAACCAAAGCACTTACCTGCCTCTGGGCTGCGTCCACAGGCTGACTAACCCTGGCAAATTGAACCTTGAACTGATCGAGGTCCAATCGGGCAGTTACCTGGGCGAGGATGATATCGTCCGCTTTGACGATGTATACGGCCGCACCTGACACCCCGCCTTTCAACTCCAAAACCGCCATGATTTCGGATTCAGGACATAATGAGCAAAACCGATCTAAAATCTTCATACCGACCTGATATAGACGGTCTGAGGACAATTGCAGTACTGGCAGTGGTGCTGTTCCACGCCGACATCAGCCTGTTCAAAGGCGGGTTCGTCGGGGTCGATATATTTTTCGTCATCAGTGGTTTTTTGATCACGCGCATCCTGTCTCAGGAGATCGCGCAACATCATAAAATTGACTTTCCTCGATTTTATATCCGCCGGGCACGGCGCTTGCTCCCCGCGCTTTTGTTTACGCTCACCGCGACCACCGTGGCAGCGGTAAGCATATTGTCGTCGCAGACGTTGCAGAGTTACGGCGCGTCCCTGCTGCACTCCATGCTTTCGGTGTCCAATATCTTCTTCTTTTCCGAGTCGGGTTATTTCGATACTGACTCCCACCTGAAGCCCTTGTTACACACTTGGTCGCTTGCAGTAGAGGAGCAGTTCTACATCTTCTGGCCGTTGCTTCTGCTCCCACTGATCAATCGCAAAACACCCGGAAAGGCCCTTATTCTGCTTGTAGGGGCGCTCAGCTTGATAGCCGCGCAATTTGCAATTCGCGCCCACCCAAGCGCCGTGTTTTTTCTGATGCCGTTCAGAATTTTCGAGTTTTCGATCGGCGCGGCGCTGGTATGGCTGCCCGCCCGCAACAAAGCATCCCCGGTAGTAGACAATGCTTTCTTGTTCGCAGGCCTGGCATTGCTGGCGTACTCAATCTTTTGCTTCAACCAAAATACCGTATTCCCGGGCGTAAGTGCTCTAGTGCCTTGCCTGGGCGCCGCTTTGTGCATCTACGCCAACAACCCAGCGTTGGGCGGTCGACTGATAAACAACAGGCCGATCGTTGCAATCGGTCTGATCAGTTACTCGCTGTACCTGGTCCATTGGCCCGTCGTGGTTTTTTACAAGCTACTGCTCCCTACGCCCGAATTGTTGCGCCATGACAAGATTTTGATTGTCGCCTTGTCCTTGGTGCTCGCTGCACTGATGTACCTTCTGGTTGAAAAACCCTTCAGGAAGCAGAAAACCAGGAATGTGCGATTCCTGGCGACCACACTGATTCTCTCCGTCAGTCTGTGCTACGCAGGCGCCTCGATGTGGGCTAACAACGGATGGTCCTGGCGCCCCTGGATCTCCAAGGTAGTGCTCAGCAATGAGCGCATCAAGATCGGCATGGACAAGCGCTTTGACGGCCGCCGCACAGAGTGCACGGCGAAAGGCTGGACGACTTGCGATATCCCTGAGCCAGGAAAAACCAACGCATTGATTATCGGGGATAGTCATGCTGCGGATGCGCTGAATGCATTCCAGGCCCTGTATCCAAAGCAGAGCTTCTCTATGCTTGAACAAGGCGGCTGCCCGCCTTACGCCGACATCGAAAGCATTACGCCCCCTACCCATCCCGATCGGGAAAAATGTAAAGCGCTAAACGTCAAGCGTTTCGACATCGATTACTTGAAGCAATATGATTACATCGTCATCAATGTGCTATTCGGATGGTATACGCCGGAGCACCTAAAAACCTACGTTGATTACCTTCACAGCCATGGCATTCAGAAGGTCATTGTGGTGGGCGGCTATATTGTACTTAACAAGTCTTTGCCGGAGATCCTCAACGAGCACGGGTACAGTAATGCAGCGGTGGAGCCTTGGGTAATAGATAATCGAGACATTGAAGCGCGCATCAAAAAATACGCTGAAGATGACGGATATTTATTCCTGAGCAAGCGAGATACATTCTGCAACATTGATGGGTGCAAGTATTTTGATGAGCATGGAGTTCCCTTCACCTACGACCAACATCACCTGTCGTTCGAGTTCTCATCGAAAATAGCCACCGCTAATGCTCAATTGATTGAAAAGTACCTGGACATCCGATAACTGAAAGGCGGCGCACGTCGTGTGCCGTCTATCACCTCATGCCCTGCACCGCACGGGTGAGGCACCTCGCCCGCACAGCAAATACTCCTCCATTAATACGCGTCTCGTGCCCATGATGCCCGTGATATTGCATATGAAGGACGAGCTATTATATTATGCGGGCTTTACCATATGACCAATTGCGGGACGCATAATGGACAGCAGCGACAAAATTGCAGTGGTGATACCCAGTTATAAGGTCAAAGAGCACATTTTGGGGGTGATTGCTCAGATCGGCCATGAAGTGGACACCATATACGTTGTCGATGACTGCTGCCCGGTGGGCTCTGGCCAATTCGTTGAAGAAAACTGCACCGACCCGCGTGTCAAGGTATTGCGAAATCCGGAAAACTTGGGTGTTGGTGGGGCCGTCATGACCGGCTACCGTGCCGCCATTCGCGATGGCGCTACTGTTATCGTAAAGATTGATGGTGACGGCCAAATGGATCCAGGCCTTCTTCAAGACTTTGTGGACCCCATTCTCAACGGCGAAGCGGACTACACCAAGGGCAATCGTTTTTATGACCTTGAAGAAATTCATGCCATGCCGAAAATGCGACTTTTCGGCAATGCCGCACTGTCATTTCTAACAAAATTGTCCTCAGGCTATTGGGATCTATTCGACCCCACCAACGGCTATACTGCTGTCCATGCAAGCGTTGCAAAGCACTTGCCCTTCGACAAGATAAGCCGTCGATACTTTTTTGAAACCGACATGTTGTTCCGCCTGAACACGCTTCGAGCTGTAGTCGTCGATATCCCCATGGACGCGAAATACGGTGATGAGGAAAGCAATCTCAAAATTTCGCAAATCATTGGTGAGTTCGCACTTAAGCATTTGCGTAACTTTGCCAAGCGTATTTTCTACAGCTATTACCTCCGAAACATGTCGCTCGCTTCGTTTGAGCTGCCCATAGGGCTTTTGCTGATGATAAGCGGGACCGTAATAGGCTTGTCCCACTGGAGCTCTTCACTCTCTACAGGCATTCCAACACCCGCCGGCACGGTGATGCTCTCGGCACTGCCTGTCATCTTGGGGACTCAATTCGTGCTGGCCTTCCTGGGGTATGACATCGCCTCTGTACCTAAACGCCCATTCCATCTGACACGCAAAAAAACCAAGCAGACGGGGCCTTGATAATGACTTATCTGGTAGCGCTTTTTTGCGTGTTTGGTATCGCGGCCGGGCAGATACTATTCAAACTCAGCGCCAGCGCTCTGCACAAAAGCGGAAGTTTTTTCGACCCCACGACCCTGATCACGCTCTGCAGCGCATTCGCGCTGTATGGTATAACAACGATTGGATGGGTGTGGGTGCTGCAAAAAGCAGAGCTTGGAAAAGTGTACCCGCTGATGGCACTGGCTTTTGTCGTCGTTCCCATTGGTAGCTATTTCTTTTTTCAAGAAAAATTCAGCCCCCAGTACTTTGTCGGCGTAGCAATGATCATTGGCGGCATCATCATCGCCGTCAAATCATGAGCCTTGGCTTGCCCAGTAGAAATAGAGACATTCCGCATGCTGCATAAAAGCTTGGTAAAGGACCTGGGGATTCCCGCCCTTTTCACCGGGGGATTGATCGCCGTCCTCTTCGCCATCGTTAATTTCAACGGGGGCATTCCACTTTACTGGAACCGTCTGACCGCCATTGACACGTTCAGCTGGATTGCACTTTGCAGTGTTCTCTATATCGTGACGGGCAAGCTCTTCCCTCGCTACAACAAACTGATACTCGTCCTGTTCAGCGCTGTTTACATCGCCGTAGGCGTAGGCACGGAAAATCTCATTGCCGTATTGATATTCCTGACGAGCTCTCTGCTGCTGGGCCAGCTGATCCTTAGTTTCACGACCGCACAAGAAAACATTCAGCGCTATACCTCCCCTGCTGTATTATTAGGCACGAGTTGTTTTGTCGCCATCTTTGGCTACCTCATACACACCCACGCAAACAAGCAAGAGATCTACTGGGTCATCATTGGCGCACCACTGCTACGCTTGTTTTCGCACCAGGCTCAGCAGAACCTTGTTGCTGCAGCGCGCGCCCTCATTGCCAGAAAGGTCAACGCGTTAACCCAGATGCCTGGGCTTTATTTCTTTATTGCCATCATCATTTTCACAACCGTGGCGCGCTACACATTTTTTCCATCTATCAGCTATGACGACAACGCGCTCCACCTGCGTATGTGGAGCGAGCTTCGAGACACCGGCACCTATTCGTTTGACGTCAAGGCCCAGATTTGGTCAGTTGCACCCTTTACCGTAGACCTGTTACACGCCGTCACCTCACTGATGGCAGACAGCGATTCAAGAGGCGCATTTGATGTCACGCTGTTTGCATTGCTGGCGCTGTCACTGAACGAACTGGCAAAGCTTTTCATCTCCGATCGCAAAGACAGATTATTGCTTATCAGTCTTTTCTGCAGCACACCGATCATTGCAAACCTGTTAGTGACGTTGCAAACCGAGCTGTTTATGGCGCTGGTGGTGACGGCAGGCACGTTATCAATATACCTGCTAAGAAAAAACGACATCTGGCCAGCTGTACTAGGCGTCATTGTGGCTGCGGCCCTGACCTGCTCTATAAAGGTGCCAGGCGCCGTCATTTCAGCCATGCTAGTCATTGGCTTGCTGGTACGCATGTGTACAACCGAGAAACCTGGACGGGTCAGCTTCAACAAGAAAGCGGTAGCATCCATCGGCGTGGTCCTGTGCATTGCGTGCTTTGTGGCTTTTCACCCCTACATAAATGCATGGCGGATCACTCATAATCCAGTGTTCCCCCTGTACAACGCCATTTTCAAATCCGAATTCTATCCACTCAGCAACTTCGTGGACCCCCTTTACCAGAAGGGCTTTTCGCTCAGTAGCTATGTCAACACGTTCTTCATGACGAGCCAGTTCTTCGAGGCCAACAACTTTACGGCAGGCTTTCAATACCTGATTTTTCTCCCTGTCGCCTTGTTGCTGGGCCTATTCTGTAAGCGCCGCTTGGTCTACCTTCCGTTGCTCGTGGTTACGTTCGGCTTCGGCATCATTATGTTTGCCGCGACGCAGTACTGGCGCTATTTGTTTCCTATCGTTCCGATTGCTTCGGTTGTGATTGGTTTCATTCTCAGCGAATCCGGCGTTACTGCAGGCTCGAAGCGTTACCTGCGATTGGTAGTGCTCGCCGTCGCTGCGATAAACCTTTATTTGCTGCCCGGCGTATCATGGTTCTTCGTCACACCACTGCAAAGCATGTACAACGCTGCAGGAAAACAAGCTGCAGTCGCCATTTTCGCGCCCGCAAAGGACCTGGTCAGCTACATCAATGTCGCTAACCCGCGCTCCAAGGTAGTGTTCGACTCGGCCAGCCCCTATGGCGCCACGCTGAATGGGCACCCTGTTTTGCCGAATTGGTATTCGCCGCTCACTGCGCAAAAGTTTTCAGACCTGAAAACGCCTGCAGACGCCGCCACGTTGTTTGCCAGCGAGGGTATCGATTTTGTTGCCTGGAGCCTGATACCCTCCGGCCGGCAAACCAATCGCGAGCTTATCCACGAGTACCTGACCGACTATGGCACGCCCGTTTATCAGGCCGGCACATGGGTCCTGTATCGTGTATCGCCAATCCCAATTGACTACAAAAGGACTTTTGATGTCGTTGCAGCGGCGCCGACAAAGGCCCCCGGGACTGTTGCTACCGCCGAAGAGCAGCCCAATGTAGTGTCCACCATTGCAACGAATGGCGCCGCAGCAGCTCGCTATACGGTTTCATACACCTGCGGATCTGCTTCAGGATATTTTGTGGCCCAGATCAATTGGGACAAGCCACCGGTATATTACAAACTGCTGCCTTGCTCAACGAGCAAATTGAGCTTCTCTGAATCGGTACCGGTGCCTCTGGGAAGCACCAAGGGCGACATCTATGTCACCAGCAGGGATATCAAATCCATCGCGGTGCAATCGATCAAAGTCGACTTGAACTAGTAATCAAGCCTCGCCGGCATCGCTGGCGAGGCCTGAGCCAGCCTTGAGCTGGCAATATTTCCACCTGGTCGAGTTAGTGCATAGCCAAGGCCTGCATAAGAGGCTAATTCCACCAGTTATGTGCAGTCAAAACATTGATAGCTTGCAAACGGAGCGAAACGTGGCATGAGCAACTTCCTGGAAGACGGCATTCATATAACCAGTCGCAGCGACTTCAGCATTGAGTTCATTGCGCAATGGACTGGTTTATTCCAAAGATGCTTCGGAGGCTCCGAAGAAAATGCTGCTCGCGTTTTTCAAAAATACCAACTAAACGACTCAAGAATCTGTTGCACGGTCAAGGACGGCATCATGGTAGCCGCCTACTGCGGCTTAAAGTTGATCCACGACGACTCCGCCGTCTTCCTCTCCACAGACACCATGTCCGACGGCACTCAAAAAGGCTCGTCCATCATTCTTGGCAAGCGATTGTACAAATCACTTATCGAGGATGGCATCTCGGTCGTGTGTGGCTACCCCAACAACAACATCAGGAAGATACGTGAAAGAGGGCTGGGGTGGACCCTTGAGGGGAACCTGCACTTATACGTAGGCATACCGGTGCTGTGGCGGTTCTTTAGAAAAACCATTCCGGTGAGTAGCTTGTGGAAAGCCATCCGACCTACGGGGGGTTGGTTCACCCAGAGAAAACCACTCTGTGTTAACCTGCTTGGCAGAGATGGGCTGTACTCATCCGATATAGGGGCTGTCATAACATTATCTGCTTATCGTCCAGGGGCCTTCTTCATCAAGATGCCGAGCTTTATTTTTGAGCCTCGAAGCTTTGGTTATAAATGCCTTACCGATAACGCGAAAGACAACGATAATTTCTTAAAAAAAATCAAGTCTCTCGATCTCGACACCATCGACATACCTTAATCGCAGGAAAACACTTAGATGAGATCTATCTCTTTATTTTTCATGCCTCATCAAGATGACGAGTTTGGGGTATTCCACCAGATCGAGCAGGAATTGAATGCTGGCCGAAGGGTTCGCTGCATTTACGTAACCGACGGGTCCGCCACTGCCGACCCTGACCTGCGAGATCGTGAATCGCGGGCAGTGCTGCAGAAGTTAGGTGTTGCCACGGGTGATATCCTGTTTATCGGGCGAAAACTATCGATTACCGATGGCCAAATGCATCGACACGTTGGTGTATTTACAGGCTGGCTTGATGCTTTCCTTGATGACCATTCGGATATTCAGACTTGTTTTGTGCCTGCATGGGAAGGCGGCCATCCTGACCATGACCTGGTGCATGCCATTGTCATTGAGTTACTGGCGGCACGGGAGCACTCAGCCACCGCTTGGCAATACCCACTTTATAATGGCCTGCGCTGTTCGGGTCCTTTTTTTCGCGCCATGTCAGCGCTTCCGGAAAACGGGCCTGTTGAGCGGCAATCGATTGGGTGGCGAGATCGTTTACGCTACATAAAACTCTGCCTGTCCTATCCTTCTCAATGGCGGAGTTGGATTGGCCTATTTCCATTCGTGGGTGGTCATTATTTTATTTTTGGTGTTCAAACCTTGCAGGGTGTGAACCGGCAGCGCCTTAAAGAGCGCCCGCATCAAGGGCCGCTTTATTACGAAAAACGCGGTTTTCTGGATTGGCCTACGATGTGCACTGCTATAAAGCAGGTGCATCAAGAGGTGACAAAGCGCAGCCAAGTTTATTCGTAACGACTTTGTCACCTACAGAAATTGAACCTGGCCGGGGTACACTTCAAACGCGTCCTTATTTGTAGACTGTGTAGACTGTGCCTAGGCCGGTTCTTTATTTCCCTGTGCGCTCGGGCAGGCCAGCGGCGGATCCATCATCGTCTCTCCGCACTGCCCGCCCCAAACCGGTAGGCCAACACGCACAGCGGCGCGTAAGCCAGGACCACTCCCACTAGCGCCATCGAGGGCTGCGACGCCACCCACAGCGCAATAGGCAGCAACCAGCAAAGATTGATGACGACCACGCCCAACGTGACCGTACGATGGCTACCATAATGGCGGGCGGCAAATTGATAGCCATGGCTGCGGTGCGCTTCGTAGACCTTCTCCCCCCGTAACAGCCGATGCAAAAGGGTCCAGGTCGCATCCAGCACAAAGACCCCTAGCAGGATCAACCAACTCCATAGCAGATGGCTATCCTGCTTGGCACCCTCCAGCGCGAATGCGCCGATGATCAAGCCCAGGAACCCACTTCCTGCATCCCCCATGAAAATCCTGGCGGGCGGAAAGTTCCAGATCAGGAAGCCTGCGACCGCTGCGCACAGCACCAACGGGAAGCCGAACAACTGGGCATGACCCGTTAACGCATACAGCGCGCACGCGCCAGCACACACACAGATTGCCTCAGCGCTGGCGAGACCATCAATTCCGTCCATGAAGTTGTAGAGATTGAGCATCCAGACCAGATAGACCAGAGCGAGGATCACCCCCACCCATCCCAGGTCCACGATACCCCACGGCAAAGCCAGCGGAGCTAGGCCACCCAGCCAAAACAGGGTCCATCCCGCTGCCAGAAAATGGCCAAGCAATCGCCAGCGGGGGGCGATATGCCCGTGGTCGTCGGCAAAGCCAATGAAGGCAACTGCCGCGCCGCCACCCAGGTAGGCAAACATGGCCTTGCCTTCAGCCAAGCCTGACAACACCAACAAGGGAGCTGCCACCAAAAAACCAATGACGATAGCTACGCCGCCGCCCCGAGGCGTGGGGATCGAGTGCGAGCTTCTGGCATTGGGGACATCCATTAAGCTACGGGCAAGCGCATACCGGCGCAGAAGCCAGGTCAAGGCCCAGGACGCCAATAGTACAGCAGTACAAATCCAGATGATCATGCTTTGGGTTGGCTCATATAGTGGTCCACGGTCGCCTTCAGTCCATCGATGGTTCGCACCGGCGGCGCCCAACCCAGCAACGTTTGATTCTTTTCAATATCTACCTGCAAAGAGCCGGCGAGCCTCTGCACAATGCTTTTTTTTCCCAGCAAGGTCGCTACCACTTGCAGCAGCCGCACCGGCACCGGCAGAAGACGAGATTGACGCCCCATGGCATTTGCCACCATCGCCAACAAGGCTGATGTGGATACAGGCTGGGCGTCGCTTGCCAAAAATACTTGGTTGGCGGCACCTGGGTGGCTAACACAGCATTCGATCAGGCTCACCAGGTTTGCCAGATAAACCATGCTGCGCCGGTTTTGGATAGCGCCCAGGGGTAACGGCACACCCTGCTGGACCCAGCGCATCATTGATAAAAAGTTGGCCTTCACCCCCGCCCCGTAAACCAGCACAGGGCGAATGATGACGAACTCCATCGCGCTTGCCTGGGCGAGCTTGCGCAACCCTTCCTCGGCCTCATGCTTGGAGCGCCCGTAGGCATCCTGTGGCGCGGGTGCGTCATCGGCCAAAAAGGACTGGCCTTGCGCAGTCGACTCACCATTGACCTTAATGGAACTGATATAGACGAATCGCTTTACCCCCGCAGCCGCCGCGTGCCTGGCCAACGCAAGAGTAGCGTCGACGTTGGCTCTGCGAAACTCTGCCAGGCTGTCCACGGCACGCTCGTTCATGACATGAACACGCGCTGCCGTATGGACGATCACGTCGACATCATCCAATACCGGCAGCACCGACGGAGTCGACAGGTCAAAGTATCGGGTGCCGGCCCCCCCAGCGCCTCGCACACACTCGATGACGTTCAGGTGCTCATCGCGCCTCAGGGCAGCAACGGTTGCGCGACCCACAAAGCCCGTGGCGCCCGTGACCAGCACATAGGTTGAATTCATGGATGGAAGCGTCCTTTGAATGCCGCGATCATACATACCAGGCAGAACAGGACGCGGTCACGTAGCCGCCGACGGCAATGTGGGCTCTGTATAGCCATTTTCAGCAATAGCCTGCGCTTGTTAACGCTGTGTCGAGCCAAAAGGCCCCATGGGTGGCCAATCAGGCGCGAAATGAGGAACACCTGCTCAAACCACCAACCGTCCAGAATTTTGCTGAAGCGCGACCACATGGGCTTGAGCCCCACGTTAGCGCCTACTTGATTAGCGGCGTGCTGGCGGTAATGCAATCCCGGACGGGCGTCGATGTGCCATTTGAACGCCTGGCTACGGGCGAACGCATAGATAAACCAATCGTGCAGCGTCACGCTCTGCAACAACTCCCATTGCGCCTGCATCACCCGCTTCAGGGCCACAGTCAGCTCGGCGCTCAGCACATAGGTACAGCCCGGCCCCGCAGCTTCGAACAAATAGTCCCACGCCACCTGAGGCTGGGCTTTGTCCAGCAATTGCTCCCGACCGTCAGGCCAGAAGGCGGTGACGTTGCTGGAATAGGCATCGCTTGAGGTCAACTGAAGTTGTTCGACGGCGCGCTGGAGCTTGTCGGGAAACCAACGATCATCCTGGTCTGCGAGAGCCACGTAGTCGATGCCGGTAAGGTCCAGGTCGTTGAGCAGGCGATAGAAGTTACGACCTGCGCCGCCTAGACGCCCAACCTGCGGCAATACCCGCACGTTGTCATGGGCATCCGCATAGTGCGTGCACCAGTTATACGTATCGTCGGTGGAGAGATCGACGCTGATGAAAATACTGACGCGGACAGCTGTTTGCGCCTGAATCGACATTAACTGCTCTTCGATCCACTGCATGCCGTTGTAGGCAGCCAAGAGTACTGCAACCTGCGGTTTGGGGATTGTCATTGAGGATTACTGGCCCGCGCAGAGTCGGGCATTACAGGCGGGATCAAATCACTTTTACAGGCGGTCTGAGACGGCGCATGGAAGCCAGTAGTGCCAATACGGGCCCTACCACCATGCCTGCCAGGAACGCCACGATGATCAATACGGAAACAGGCAGCTGTGGGCCCGTACGGCCCAGCACAACCAGGCCTACCGATTGCTGGTTTTCCAGCATGAAGAGAGTCGCTACCCCCACTACAGCCAGTATCAAGACCACCAGCAGCAATTGTTTTGCCTTACGCACTTCGCGCTCCTTTTGCCCGGACCTCAAGCATGCTCATGCTCTTCATCCTCATTCACCCGATCCCGCAATTCCTTCCCCGGCTTGAAATGAGGAACAAATTTCCCATCCAGGCTGACCGACTGCCCAGTCTTCGGGTTACGCCCCACTCGCGGTGCGCGGTAGTGCAGCGAGAAGCTGCCAAAGCCCCGAATTTCGATACGGTCACCCGTGGCCAAGCACTGTGACATCTGCTCAAGCATGGTCTTGATCGCCAGCTCCACATCCTTGGATGAGAGCAGGCCTTGATGGGTGACAATACGGTCGATCAGTTCAGATTTCGTCATATTTTTCCCTTCTTTATCAAGAAGCTAGACAATCGCTTGAAAGGTTTTAGCATGGCTGGAAGGATTTGAACAGCCCATGTATTGACTTGTTGCAAAGGTTTACGGTAGATCGTGACGTGCAGAGCCTCAGGAATGCCGGCACTTTACAATCAAGCTTCTGCTGGACAGGCCTGCAGGATTGATACCAAACGGGTAATCCGGGGTGTCGTCCTTCAGGTCGGTGCTTTTGGCCAGCACGCTGTAGCCCGAGACGCCACACGCGCTTTCTGCCTTTTCGTAGCATTTGTCCCATGAAGACGTGACGCCAGAGCAGTTGATATGGAGGGTGGCGACACCTCTGATGTCGTGTGTCGACATGGTTGCCTCGCACCCCGCCAATGCCATCAGCGCTACGCCCAGCCATACACCCTTCATTGCCGATCCCTCATGCCGCCCTTGAATCGATCAGTAACCATTCCCTCAGGCTACCGCTTGCCCTCTTTTGGGTAGACAACTGATTTAACTGGAGATTCTGCAAGCCTGAAGGATTTCCCCCGCTGAGGCTCAGGGTGGCGGTTGTATATGACTGTTTAATGTAGCCCGAATGAAACCGCCTGCACGGCTGCCGCGCAAAAGAGCGGGCCACTGGGGCCCGCTCGCTTGAATGGGTGAGTCAATAGGGGGCTGGGGTTACGCGAGCTGCACGTCTACGGCCTGGTCACCCTTTGGGGTGCGCTCCACTTCAAAGGAGACCCTTTGGCCCTCTGAGAGGCTTTTGAAGCCGTCTGTCTTGATGGCTTTGTAGTGGACGAATAAATCCTTGCCGCTTTCCGAGGCGATGAAGCCGAAGCCTTTGTCGTTGTTGAACCATTTGACGGTGCCGGTTGGCATGGTGGTTTCTCCTTGAAATGTGGGTAGGCAGGTTGTTGAGGTCTGCCTGCTTCCTGCTGAGGCCTGGTGGTGTGGCCAAGCCTTGGGATAGTGCGGGAGGGGTGGCGAGGGGATCAAGGGTGGGTGTGTTTCAAAAATGGGCGAGCGTGCGCCGCTACTGCCTGGGCTGCCCAGGTAGCCGCAGTCGGAGGCGGCACTGGTGTTTGTGTGCGCGGGGGATTTTTAGTGGGGCTTAGGGCCAGCGCAGCCTGGCGGCAGCGGCTACGGTGGGTGGTGAGGTTGTGTGTGGCCGCTGTCGGAGGCGGCGCTGGTGTTTGGGTGTGCGGGGGATTTGCAGTGGGGTTTAGGGCCAGCGCAGCCTGGCGGCAGCGGCTACGGTGGGTGGTGAGGTTGTGTGTGGCCGCTGTCGAAGGCTGCGCTGGTGTTTGGGTGCGCGGGGGATTTTTAGGGGGGGCTTAGGGCCAGCGCAGCCTGGCGGCAGCGGCTACGGTGGGTGGTGAGGTTGTGTCTGGCCGCTGTCGGAGGCGGCGCTGGTGTTTGGGTGTGCGGGGGATTTTCAGTGGGGCTTAGGGCCAGCGCAGCCTGGCGGCAGCGGCTACGGTGGGTGGTGAGGTTGTGTGTGGCCGCTGCCGGAGGCTGCGCTGGTGTTTGGGTGCGCGAGGGATTTTCAGTGGGGCTTAGGGCCAGCGCAGCCTGGCGGCAGCGGCTACGGTGGGTGGTGAGGTTGTGTGTGGCCGCTGTCGGAGGCTGCGCTGGACTTTGTGTGCGCGAGGGATTTTCAGTGGGGCTTAGGGCCAGCGCAGCTTGGCGGCAGCGGCTACGGTGGGTGGTGAGGTTGTGTGTGGCCGCTGCCGGAGGCTGCGCTGGTGTTTGGGTGCGCGGGGATTTTTAGTGGGGTTTAGGGCCAGCGCAGCCTGGCGGCAGCGGCTACGGTGGGTGGTGAGGTTGGATGTACCTGAAGATCTTCCGTGAGGCACGGGTAGGTGAGGCGCATGGCTTGTTAGGGGGTTGGTTGGGCTTTTCCCGAGCCTCGCCCGGCCCGATGGCTTCTGCTGGGTGGGGCGCCTGTGGTAGCAACTGTCTTGAAACCGCGCTGCCTGCATCGCGACCAAGGTCGGCTCCTACGCCGTGGGGGTAGGAGCCGGCCTTGGCCGCGATGCAGGCAACGCGATCTTTCTGATTTACGGCGTCGATGCAATCGCGAGCAAGCTTTGCTCCCACAAAGGAACAGGCAAAATCGCGCCCTTTTTCTAATGTGGTGTGGCCAAGCCTGTAGCCGCTGCCGAAGGCTGCGCTGGCAGAGGTGAACCCCGAAGATCTTCCGTGAGGCACGGGGTAGGTGCGGCGCGTGGCTTGTTAGGGGGTTGGTTGGGCTTTTCCTGAGCTTCGCCCGGTCCCATGGCTTCTGCTGGGTGGGACGCCTGTGGTAGCAGCAACTGTCTTGAAACGGCGTTGCCTGCATCGCGACCAAGGTCGGCTCCTACGCCGTGCGGGGTAGGAGCCGGCCTTGGCCGCGATGCAGGCAACGCGGTCTTTTGGATCTACGGCGTCGATGCAATCGCGAGCAAGCTTTGCTCCCACAAACAGGTGCAGGCCAAATCGCGGGCACAAAAAAGGGCGACCGAAGTCGCCCTTTTTCTAATGGTCAGTCAGAACTTAGTTCTGCTTTTCCATTTGAGCACGCAGCAGGTCACCCAGAGTGGTTGGACCAGTTGCGATGTCCGAAGCAGCTGGCTTGTCGCGCAGGCTTTGGATTGCTTCTTTCTCGTCTTCAACGTCTTTCGACTTGATGGACAAGTTGATCACGCGCGACTTGCGGTCAACGCTGATGATCTTGGCTTCGACTTCTTCGCCTTCCTTCAGGACGTTACGCGCGTCTTCAACGCGGTCACGGCTGATTTCGGAAGCTTTCAGAGTGGCTTCGATGTCGTCGGCCAGGGTGATGATGGCGCCTTTGGCGTCAACTTCTTTAACGATACCGCGAACGATAGCGCCTTTGTCGTTGACAGCAACGTAGTTGGAGAACGGATCGCTTTCCAGTTGCTTGATGCCCAGGGAGATGCGCTCACGCTCTGGATCAACAGACAGGATCACAGTGTTCAGCTCATCGCCTTTCTTGTAGCGGCGTACTGCTTCTTCGCCAGCTTCGTTCCAGGAGATGTCGGACAGGTGAACCAGACCGTCGATGCCGCCGTCCAGACCAATGAAGATACCGAAATCGGTGATCGACTTGATGGTGCCGGAGATTTCGTCGCCCTTGTTGAACTGGCCAGAGAAGTCTTCCCATGGGTTCGACTTGCACTGCTTGATGCCCAGGGAGATACGACGACGCTCTTCGTCGATGTCCAGAACCATGACTTCCACTTCGTCGCCGACTTGTACGACTTTCGAAGGGTGGATGTTCTTGTTGGTCCAGTCCATTTCGGAAACGTGTACCAGACCTTCAACGCCTTCTTCCAGCTCAGCGAAGCAGCCGTAGTCGGTCAGGTTGGTCACGCGCGCCATGACGCGGGTGTTCTCTGGGTAACGAGCTTTGATAGCAACCCATGGGTCTTCGCCCAGTTGCTTGAAGCCCAGGGAAACGCGGTTGCGCTCGCGATCGTACTTCAGAACCTTGACGTCGATCTCGTCGCCAACGTTGACCACTTCGGAAGGGTGCTTGATGCGCTTCCAGGCCATGTCGGTGATGTGCAGCAGGCCGTCCACGCCGCCCAGGTCCACGAAGGCGCCGTAGTCGGTGAGGTTTTTGACGATACCTTTGACTTGCTGGCCTTCCTGCAGGGATTCCAGCAGAGCTTCGCGCTCGGCCGAGTTCTCTGCTTCCAGGACGCTGCGACGGGAAACGACAACGTTGTTGCGCTTCTGGTCCAGCTTGATGACCTTGAATTCCAGCTCTTTGCCTTCCAGGTGCGTGGTATCACGAACCGGACGGACGTCAACCAGGGAACCAGGCAGGAACGCACGGATGCCGTTAACGTCGACAGTGAAGCCGCCTTTAACCTTACCGTTGATAACGCCCTTGACCACTTCCTCGGCGGCGAAAGCTGCTTCCAGAACAATCCAGCACTCGGCGCGCTTGGCTTTTTCACGGGACAGCTTGGTTTCGCCAAAGCCGTCTTCGACCGCGTCCAGCGCAACGTGAACTTCGTCACCGACCTTGATGGTCAGCTCGCCAGCTTCGTTGTAGAACTGCTCGAGCGGGATGACGCCCTCGGATTTCAGACCGGCGTGGACAGTAACCCAGTCACCGTCGATATCGACAACGATACCGGTGATGATCGCACCTGGTTGAAGGTTGAGGGTTTTCAGGCTTTCTTCAAAGAGTTCCGCAAAGCTTTCGCTCATTTTAATTCCTGTAGATTTGGGCAGTAGAAACGCCCATCAGCCGCACTCCAGACAATGCGGGTTCGTTCATAGTAAAGAAGGCGCAAGGGCTAGGGACTGGTTTCCCGTACGCGTTCTGGTCACCCGGCGATATCGCGGATTGCGACTTCGCTCATGATGCGTTCCAACACCTGCTCGATGGACAATTCCGTGGAATCCAGCTGTATGGCGTCAGCCGCCGGCTTGAGCGGGGCTACCGCTCGCTGGGTGTCACGCTCATCGCGCGCACGTATCTCATCTAGCAGACTCGACAGGCTAACATCTTCGCCCTTGCCCTTCAACTGCAAGTAACGTCGACGCGCACGCTCTTCGGCGCTGGCCGTCAAAAAGATTTTCAGCGGTGCCTGGGGGAACACCACGGTGCCCATGTCGCGGCCGTCGGCGATCAGGCCCGGGGCTTCCAGGAAGGCGCGCTGGCGCTGCAGCAGGGCTTCGCGCACGGCCGGCAGCGCCGCCACTTTCGAGGCGCCGGCACCGGCGGTCTCGGTGCGGATGACGGTGCTGACTTCGTCACCTTCCAGAATGATGCGTTGCAGCTGGCCTTCGGTGGCGGCGATGAACTGCACGTCCAGATGAGCGGCCAACTGCGCGAGCAGGGCTTCGTTGTCCAGGGCCACGCCGTGGTTGCCGGCGTTGAACGCCAGCAGGCGATACAGGGCGCCCGAGTCGAGCAGGTTCCAGCCCAGGCGCTTGGCCAGGATGCCGGCCACGGTGCCCTTGCCGGAGCCACTTGGGCCGTCGATGGTAATTACTGGCGCGTGGGAAATCACGACTTGCCCTCTTCTGTTACACGGATCCCGACCTGGCCACACAGCGCCAGGAAGTTGGGAAAGGAGGTGGCGACGTTGGCGCAATCCAGGATGCGGATAGGCGCGCTGGCGCGCAGCGAGGCGACACTGAAGGCCATGGCGATGCGATGATCGCCCTGCCCCTGCACTTCGCCGCCGTGCATCGCGCCACCGTCGATGATGATGCCGTCCTCGGTTGGCTGACAGTTTACACCCAGGGCCTTGAGGCCGTCGGCCATGACCTGGATGCGATCCGATTCCTTGACCCGCAGCTCTTGGGCGCCGCGCAGCACGGTACGCCCTTGGGCGCAGGCTGCGGCGACGAACAGCACGGGGAATTCGTCGATGGCCAGGGGCACCAGCTCGACGGGAATGTCGATGCCGGTGAGCGGCGCCGAGCGCACGTGCAGGTCGGCCACCGGCTCGCCGCCGACTTCACGGCGGTTTTCCAGGCGGATGTCGGCACCCATCAGTTTCAGGATGTCGATGACGCCGGTGCGGGTGGGATTGACGCCCACGTGCTCCAGCACCAGGTCGGCGCCTTCGGTGATGGACGCAGCCACCAGGAAGAACGCCGCCGATGAAATATCCCCCGGCACTTCGATACGCGTGGCCGTAAGCGTGCCGCCCGAGGTCAGCGACGCAGTGGCGCCCTGGCTGGCAACCGGGTAGCCGAAGCCGCGCAGCATGCGCTCGGTGTGATCGCGCGTTGGCGCAGGCTCGGTGACGCGGGTTTCGCCCTGGGCGTACAGGCCGGCCAACAGCAGGCTGGATTTGACCTGGGCACTGGCCATCGGCAGCGTGTAGTCCAGTGCTTTCAGCGCCTGACCGCCACGAATGGTCAGCGGCGGCAGGCCGTCGGCGCCGGTGTCGATCTGCGCGCCCATGTCCCGCAGCGGCTTGGCCACGCGGCTCATGGGGCGCTTGGACAGGGAGGCATCGCCGGTCAGCACGCTGTCGAAGCGCTGGGCCGACAGCAGGCCGGCCAACAGGCGCATGCTGGTGCCGGAGTTGCCGACGTAGATCGGCCCCGGCGGCGGCTGCAGGCCATTGAGGCCGACACCATGAATGGTCAGGCGACCGTGATGCGGGCCCTCGATGACCACGCCCATGTCGCGGAAGGCCTGCAGGGTCGCCAGGGCGTCCTCGCCTTCCAGGAAGCCTTCCACCTCGGTGGTGCCTTCGGCCAGCGAGCCGAGCATGATCGAGCGATGGGAAATGGACTTGTCGCCCGGCACGCGGATGCGCCCCGAAACGCTGCCACCCGGTTGCGCGATGAAGTTCAGGTCACGGGCTTCGCGCTTGTCGACGTAGGCACGACGGGCAAGGATCTTGCCGAAGTGCTCGCGCGCCATGCGCGCACGGGTAAACACACCGAGCATCTTCTGGCCGTCACCGGCATCCACCGCATCGCGCAGCGCATCGAGGTCGCTGCGGAAGGTGTCGAGGGTGCGCAGCACTGCCTCGCGGTTGGCCAGGAAGATGTCGTGCCACATCACCGGGTCACTGCCGGCAATGCGGGTGAAATCACGGAATCCGCCCGCGGCGTAACGGAAGATTTCCAGGTTTTCGTTGCGTTTGGCCAGCGAGTCCACCAGCCCGAAGGCCAGCAGGTGCGGCAAGTGGCTGGTGGCGGCGAGCACTTCGTCATGGCGCTCGATGGCCATGTGCTCGACATCGGCACCCAGTGCGCGCCACAGCGCGTCGACGATGGACAGCGCGCGCGGCGCGGTTTCGTCCAGCGGTGTGAGGATGACCTTGTGGCGCTGGAACAGCTTGGCGTTGGAGGCTTCCACCCCGCTCTGCTCGGAACCGGCGATGGGGTGGCCAGGCACGAAGTTGTGCAGCGCTTGCGCACCCAGCACCTCGCGCGCAGCCCGCACCACGTTGCCCTTGGCGCTGCCCACATCAGTCAAGATGGCGTCGCCCAGGTCGAGCGTCGCCAGCTTGCCCAGCAGTTTTTCCATGGCCAGGATCGGTACCGCCAACTGGATCACGTCGGCGCCCTGGATGGCCGCTTCAAGGTCCGCCTCGCAGCGGTCGACCACACCCAGCTCCACGGCCAGAACGCGCGACTGCGGGTCCAGGTCCAGGCCAACCACTTCGCCACACAGACCACTTTCACGGATGCCCTTGGCGAACGAGCCGCCGATCAGGCCCAGGCCGACAACTACCAGGCGACCGATCAACGGCTTCGGCGCCTGTACAGGGGTAAACTCAGGCACTGGCCAAAACCTTGCTCAACGCTTCCAGGAAACGGGCGTTTTCGGTAGGCAGGCCAATGGTCACCCGCAGGTGGTTGGGCATGCCGTAGTTGGCCACGGGACGCACGATCACGCCTTCCTGCAACAGGCCCTGGAACACCGGCGCGGCCACGCGGCCCAGGTCGATGCACAGGAAGTTGCCCTTGGACGGGATCCAGCCCAGGCCCAGTTCGCGGCAGCCTTCCTGCAATTGCTGCATGCCGAATTCGTTCAGCTCGCGGCTCTTGGCCAGGTAGGCGGCATCGTTCAGCGCCGCACAGGCGGCCGCCAGGGCCAGGCTGTTGACGTTGAACGGCTGGCGCACACGGTTGAGCACGTCGGCGATGACCGGCGACGACAAGGCGTAACCCACGCGTAGCGCCGCCAGGCCGTAGGCCTTGGAGAAGGTACGCGAGACCAGCAGGTTGGGATGCTGCGCCAGGTAGTCGAGGCCGTCAGGCAGCTCGCCGCCCACGGCGTATTCGATGTAGGCCTCGTCCAGCACCACCAGCACGTCCTGCGGTACATCGCGCAGGAAGTCGCCCAGCGCCTGGGCATTGAACCAGGTGCCGGTGGGGTTGTTGGGGTTGGCGATGAAAACGATGCGGGTGTTGGCGTCGATGGCGGCCAGCATGGCCGGCAGGTCGTGCCCCCAGTCCTTGGCCGGCACCACGCGCGACTCGGCGCCCACGGCCTGGGTCACGATCGGGTAGACGGCAAAGGCGTGCTCGCTGAACACCGCGTTCTGGCCGGGGGCCAGGTAGGCACGGGCAACCAGTTCGAGGATGTCGTTGGAACCGTTGCCCAGGGTGACCTGGTTGGTCTGCACCCGGCAGCGCTCGGCCAGCTGGGTTTTCAGCTCGAAACCGTTGCCATCAGGGTAGCGGGTCAGCTCGGCCAGTTCGTTGGCGATGGCTTCACGCACCTTGGGGCTGGCACCCAGCGGGTTTTCGTTGCTGGCCAGCTTGACGATGTTGGCCGGGTCCAGGTTCAGCTCGCGGGCCAGCTCATCCACCGGCTTGCCAGGGACGTAAGGCGACAGCTTTTGGACGCCCGACTGCGCGAGGGCGAGAAAATCACTCATCACTAAACCTCAGAGAACGGCTTTCGGGTAGGAACCCAGCACCTTCAGTGCCACGGCTTCCTGACTGATTTTTTCCAGCACGCCCTTGATCAGCGGATCACGGTGGTGGCCGACGAAATCAATGAAGAATACGTAGGTCCATTTACCGCTGCGTGACGGGCGGGTTTCGATACGGGTCAGGTCGATGCCGTTGTCGTGGAACGGCACCAGCAGCTCGTGCAGCGCACCAGGACGGTTGCTCATGGAGACGATGATCGAGGTCTTGTCATCGCCCGTGGGCGGTACTTCCTGGTTGCCGATGATCAGGAACCGGGTGGAGTTATCCGGACGGTCTTCGATCTTCTCGGCCAGACGCTGCAGGCCGTATAGATTGGCCGCCATGTCGCCGGCAATCGCCGCCGAGTTCCACTCGCCCTTGACCCGCTTGGCCGCCTCGGCATTGCTGGATACGGCAATGCGCTCGACGTTGGGGTAATGGGCGTCCAGCCACTTGCGGCACTGGGCCAGCGACTGGGCGTGGGAATAAATACGGGTGATGGAATCGGTCTTGGTGCTTTCGCCGATCAGCAGGTGATGGTGGATACGCAACTCCACCTCACCGCAGATGACCATGTCGTGTTCCAGGAAACTGTCCAGGGTGTGGTTGACCGCACCCTCGGTGGAGTTCTCCACCGGCACTACGCCGAAGTTGACCGCGCCGGCCACCACTTCACGGAACACTTCGTCGATGGCCGCCATCGGTTTGCTGATCACGGCGTGACCGAAGTGTTTCATGGCCGCAGCCTGGGTGAAGGTACCTTCAGGGCCCAGGTAAGCGACTTTCAGTGGGTTCTCAAGGGCCAGGCACGAGGACATGACTTCGCGGAACAAGCGCGCCATCTCTTCGTTGCTCAGCGGGCCCTTGTTGCGCTCCATGACGCGCTTGAGCACCTGGGCTTCACGGTCGGGCCGGTAGAACACCGGCACCTCGCCTTCGGCCAGGGAGGCCATTTTCACGCGGGCGACTTCTTCGGCGCAGCGGGCACGATCGCTGATCAGTTCGAGAATTTTCTCGTCCAGCGCATCGATGCGAACCCGCAGGGCCTTCAGTTCCTGGTCGGACATCAGGCGTTTTCCTTCTCGAACTCGGCCATGTAGGCAACCAGCGCTTCAACGGCGTCCAGGCCCAGGGCGTTGTAGATGGAGGCGCGCATGCCACCCACCGAGCGGTGGCCCTTGAGGTTCAGCAGGCCACGGGCGTCGGCACCGGCCAGGAAGGCCTTGTCCAGGCGCTCGTCGGCCAGGCGGAACGGCACGTTCATCCACGAACGGGCGTTGTGGGCGATCGGGTTGGTGTAGAACGCGCTGTTGTCGATGAAGCCGTACAGACGGTCTTTCTTGGCGCGGTTGCGCGCTTCCATGGCCTCGACGCCACCCTGCTCTTTCAGCCATTCGAACACCAGGCCCGACAGGTACCAGGAGTAAGTGGCCGGGGTGTTGTACATCGAGGCGTTGTCGGCGGCGATCTTGTAGTCGAGCATGGTCGGGCAGGCGCTGCGGGCGCGGCCCAGCAGGTCTTCACGAATGATCACGACCACCAGGCCGCTTGGGCCGATGTTCTTCTGCGCGCCGGCGTAGATCATGCCGTACTGCGACACGTCGATCGGGCGCGAGAGGATGTCGGAGGACATGTCCACCACCAGCGGCACGCCACCGGTCTGCGGAACCCAGTCGAATTCCAGACCGCCGATGGTTTCGTTGGAGGCGTAGTGAACGTAGGCGGCGCCTGGGGTCAGGTTCCACTCGTTCTGGCCAGGGATGGCCAGGTAATCGTAGGGCTTGGCGCTGGCGGCGACGTTGATGTTGCCGTAGCGACGGGCTTCTTCGATGGCCTTTTTCGACCAGATGCCGGTCTCGATGTAGTCGGCGGTGCCGCCTTCGGGCAACAGGTTCAGCGGGATCTCGGCGAACTGCTGGCTGGCGCCGCCCTGCAGGAACAGCACTTTGTAGTTGGACGGAATGGACAGCAGGTCACGCAGATCCTGCTCGGCCTTCTCGGCAATGGCCACGTAGTCGTCGCTGCGGTGGCTCATCTCCATCACGGAGAGACCCTTGCCGCGCCAGTTCAGCATCTCGGACTGGGCGCGCTGCAGGACAGCTTCGGGAAGCGCAGCGGGACCTGCGCAGAAGTTAAAGGCTCGGTTGCTCACATCCACTCTCGCTCTGCTTGAATTCGTTAGACCGGTGGTGGCCCATTCGCGGACACGGTCCGCTCCTACACAACCCCTGTAGGAGCGGACCGTGTCCGCGAATGGGCCACCACCCAAACATCATTGAGGGCACCGAAGTGCCCCCATGATCCATCACGACAATTTATTCCTGCGGCAACTCGTCGTCGCCCGCCACGTCTTCCGGTGCCTCAACACCTTCCACCGGCGCCTCGAAACCTTCTTCACCCTCGAGCAATTCCTCGCCCTCGACTTCCGATGGCTCCTGCACGCGCTCAAGGCCTACCAGCGTTTCATCGCTGGCCAGCTTGATCAGCGTCACGCCCTGGGTGTTACGGCCCAGGCTGGAGACTTCGTCGACGCGGGTGCGCACCAGGGTGCCCTGGTCGGAAATCAGCATGATCTCCTCGCCGTCCAGCACCTGTACAGCCCCGACCAGACGGCCGTTGCGCTCGTTGCTGACCATGGCGATAACGCCCTGGCCGCCACGCTTGTACTCGGGGAACTCGTCGATGGCGGTACGCTTGCCATAGCCACGCTCGGAAGCGGTGAGGATTTGGCTGCCTTCTTCCGGGATCAGCATGGAAATCAGCTTCTGGCCTTCCGGCAGACGCATGCCACGCACACCACGGGCGGTACGGCCCATGGCCCGTACGTCGGATTCCTTGAAGCGGGTAACCTTGCCGCCGTCGGAGAACAGCATGACCTCACGCTCGCCATCGGTGATGGCCGCGCTGATCAGTACGTCGCCTTCGTCCAGCTCCAGGGCGATCAGGCCCACGCTGCGCTGACGGCTGAAGGATTCCAGCGGGGTCTTCTTCACGGTGCCGTTGGCGGTGGCCATGAAGATGAAGTGACCTTCGGTGTATTCCTCTACCGGCAGCATGGTGGTGATGTACTCGCCATCGTCCAGCGGCAGCAGGTTGACCAGCGGGCGACCACGGGCGGCACGCGAGGCCTCCGGGATCTCGTAGGTCTTGAGCCAGTACACCTTGCCTTTGCTGGAGAACAGCAGCAGGGTGGTGTGGCTGTTCGCTACCAGCAGGTGGGCGATGTAGTCTTCGTCCTTCACGCCGGTAGCCGACTTGCCCTTGCCGCCGCGGCGCTGGGCCTGGTAGGCAGCCAGTGGCTGGGTCTTGGCGTAGCCGCCGTGGGAGATGGTCACCACGCGCTCTTCTTCCGGGATCATGTCACCCAGGGTCAGGTCCAGGCGCGCGTCGAGAATCTCGGTGCGGCGCACGTCGCCGAAGTCGGCGCGGATCACTTCCAGCTCTTCGCGGATCACTTCCATCAGGCGCTCGGCGCTGTTGAGGATGCGGATCAGCTCGCCGATCTGGTTGAGGATCTCCTGGTACTCGGCCAGCAGCTTCTCGTGCTCAAGGCCGGTCAGGCGGTGCAGACGCAGGTCCAGAATGGCCTGGGCCTGTTCCGGCGACAGCCAGTACTTGCCGTCACGCAGGCCGAATTGCGGGTCCAGGTTCTCTGGACGCGAGGACTCGGCACCGGCCGCTTCCACCATGGCCACCACGGCGCTGGATTCCCAGGCGGTGCTGATCAGGGCTTCCTTGGCTTCGGACGGGGTCGGCGAGGCCTTGATCAGGGCGATCACCGGGTCGATGTTTGACAGGGCAACGGCCTGGCCTTCCAGGATGTGACCACGCTCGCGCGCCTTGCGCAGTTCGAACACGGTACGGCGGGTAACCACTTCGCGGCGGTGGCGAACGAAGGCTTCCAGCAGGTCCTTGAGGTTGAGGATGCGCGGACGGCCGTCGATCAGGGCGACGATGTTGATACCGAACACCGCCTGCATCTGGGTCTGGGCGTAGAGGTTGTTGAGGATCACCTCCGGCACTTCACCGCGACGCAGCTCGATGACAATGCGCATGCCGTCCTTGTCGGACTCGTCGCGCAGTTCGGTGATGCCTTCCAGCTTCTTCTCTTTCACCAGCTCGGCGATCTTCTCGATCAGGCGGGCCTTGTTCAGCTGGTACGGCAGCTCGGTGACCACGATCTGCTGGCGGCCGCCGACCTTGTCGATGTCTTCGACAGTGGAGCGGGCGCGCATATAAATGCGGCCACGACCGGTGCGGTACGCCTCGATGATGCCCGCGCGGCCGTTGATGATGGCGGCGGTCGGGAAGTCCGGACCCGGGATGAACTGCATCAGCTCATCGACCGTGATGTCGGCGTTGTCGATCAGCGCCAGGCAGCCGTCGATGACCTCGCCCAGGTTGTGCGGCGGGATGTTGGTGGCCATGCCCACGGCAATACCGCTGGAGCCGTTGACCAGCAAGGTCGGGATGCGCGTAGGCATCACCGCCGGGATCAGCTCGGTGCCGTCGTAGTTGGGCACCCAGTCCACGGTTTCCTTGTGCAGGTCCGAGAGAATCTCGTGCGCCAGCTTGGTCATGCGCACTTCGGTGTATCGCATGGCCGCGGCGTTGTCGCCGTCCACCGAACCGAAGTTGCCCTGGCCGTCTACCAGCAGGTAGCGCATGGAGAAGGGTTGGGCCATACGCACGATGGTGTCGTAGACCGCGGTGTCACCGTGGGGGTGGTACTTACCGATCACGTCACCGACCACACGGGCGGATTTCTTGTACGGCTTGTTCCAGTCGTTACCCAGTTCACTCATCGCAAACAGAACGCGGCGATGCACGGGCTTCAAGCCATCACGCGCATCAGGCAGTGCACGCCCGACGATGACGCTCATCGCGTAGTCGAGGTAGGACTGTCTCAGCTCGTCTTCGATATTGACCGGGAGGATTTCTTTGGCCAGTTCGCCCATGAGAAGCCTGATTCCTTTTTCTGGTGAAACTCCGTCACATCCGATGGGACGAACGAAGCTTGCCGCCTTGCGGCGACTTACGACAAATCAACGAGATACACTGTGGATCTGCGCAGTGGGGGCCGCGACAAAGGGCGGCCCTGGAAACCGTCGGATGTTACCACAAAGGCCGTCAGGGACCTATCCCCTGGCAGGCTTGCAAACCCATTAATTGACGGGTGATCGGGCTTGAGGTGGCTCTGAGGGGCTTTTGCGGGGATTTCAGGGGTTTTGCGGGGATGGATTTGGGGTGGCAGGCGTGGTTGGGGATTTGCGGTGTCTGGTTCCCGGGCAGAGCCCGGTCCTACACCGGTCGCGGCAGTTGTATCAGGGATGCAAAGCGCACCGCCTTTGTCCTTACGGCGATAGACCTGCGTGGCATTCAAAGGCGGTGCGCTTTGCCTATCTGACACAACTGCCGCGACCGGTGTAGGACCGGGGGGCCGGCCATCCGGCTCTGCCCGGGAACCAGCCACCGCAAATCACAACCTGAAACCATTCCCCACACCCGAGGCAAAACCCTGTCCTAACGTCTTAAAAATCACCGACAAAAAAGGCAAAGGACATGCCCCTATACCACCAAAGCAACCTCCGCCGAGGCCGCATTTCGGAAACCGGCCGCATCTACCTGATCACCACCACGACTTATGATCGCACCCCCTTCTTCACCGACTGGAGGATCGGACGCCTGGTTATTCACATAATGATGCAGGAGCACCTGGAGGACAGGGTCCGAAGCGTCGCCTGGGTTGTGATGCCCGATCACTTGCATTGGCTGCTTGAGTTAAAGGAAGCCAATCTATCCGCCGTCATCCGGCGCGTGAAATCCGTTTCCGCGAAGCGAGTCAACGCCGCACTGGGACACCGTGGCTGCGTGTGGCAGAAATGCTTTCATGACCGGGCGGTGCGGCGAGAGGATGATTTGAGGGCGATTGCGCGGTACGTCATCACCAATCCGATCAGGGCCGGGATCGTGGACCGAATTGGGGATTATCCGCTTTGGGATGCGATGTGGTTGTAGGTGTTCACGGTTGGGATTTGTGGTGTTTGGTTCCCGGGCAGAGCCGGATGGCCGCCCCCCCGGTCCTACACCGTTCGCGGCAGTGGTGTCAGATAGGCAAAGCGCACCGCCTTTGTCTTTACGGCGATGTTCCTGCGTTGCATCCAAAAGCGGTGCGCTTTGCGTCCCTGACACCCATGGCCCGAACGGTGTAGGACCGGGCTCTGCCCGGGAACCAAACACCACAAATCTCAATGCAACCGCTTGCGACACATCAACTGCGCCAGCTTCGCCGCATCCGGCCGCTCCACCACGCCCTTCTCCGTCACGATCACATCAATCAAATCCGCCGGCGTTACATCAAACACCGGATTGAAAGCATCCACATCCGCCCCCACCCGCTGCCCACCCACGTCCAGCAGTTCACGCCCGTCACGCTCCTCGATGGGAATGTCCTCACCACTGGCCAGGTTCATGTCGATGGTCGAACTGGGCGCCACCACCATGAAGCGCACGCCATGGTGCATGGCGGTAACCGCCAACTGGTAAGTGCCGATCTTGTTGGCTACATCACCATTGGCGGTGATGCGGTCGGCGCCGACGATGACCCAGGTGATGCCCTTGGTTTTCATCAGGTGCGCGGCAGCCGAATCAGCGTTGACGGTAACCGGGATGCCTTCGTTGGCCAGCTCCCAGGCGGTCAGGCGCGAGCCTTGCAGCCACGGCCGGGTTTCGTCGGCGTAGACGCGCTCGATCATGCCTTCGATAAAGGCACCGCGAATCACCCCCAGCGCCGTGCCGAAGCCGCCAGTGGCCAAGGCGCCGGTGTTGCAGTGGGTCAGCACGGTCTGCAGGTTGCCCTGCTGGCGACGGATCAGGTCGACGCCCAGCTGGGCCATGGTCAGGTTGGCTTCGCGGTCGCTTTCGTGGATGGCCTGTGCTTCAGCTTCCAGCAGGTCGAGCACGTCAGCGTGGTCCTTGACCCGCTCCAGGCGCTCGCGCATGCGGTTCAGCGCCCAGGACAGGTTGACCGCCGTGGGCCGTGCCATGGCCAGCACGGTGAAGTCCTGCTCCAGCGCCGCCAGCCAGTCACCGCCCTGGGCATGGCGCTGCCGGGCACCCAGCAAAAGCCCATAGGCGGCGGTGATACCAATGACCGGCGCGCCGCGCACCACCATCGAAGTGATGGCCTGGGCGACGCCAGCCGCGTCGGTGCACGCCAGCCAGGTTTCTTCGTGGGGCAAGGCACGCTGGTCCAGCAGATGCAGGGCACCGTCACGCCAGTCGATGGCCTTCACTTTCTCTGCTGCCAATAGACGATTGCGCATTGCCCACCCCTAATCTGAAAGCCGACACCAAAAGCGGTCGATTATAGCGAGCCCCCGGTCAGGACGCTCGGGTATACTTCGCCATCACCGTCCCGAAGCACTGGATTTTCCGCCATGCCCAACGCCGCCCAGCCCCTTGACCTGTTGCTGCTGCCCAGCTGGCTGGTGCCCGTGGAGCCGGCCGGGGTAGTGCTGAGGGAGCACGGCCTGGGCATTCGTGATGGCAATATAGTGTTCATCGGCCCTCGAACGGAAGCCTTGACCCTGCAAGCCAGCGAGACCCGCGAGCTGCCGGGCATGCTGCTGACCCCCGGCCTGATCAACGCCCACGGCCATGCGGCCATGACACTGTTCCGCGGCCTGGCGGACGACCTGCCGCTGATGACCTGGCTCAAGGAGCACATCTGGCCCGCCGAAGGGCGCTGGGTGGATGAGGCGTTCGTGCGCGACGGCACCGACCTGGCCATCGCCGAGCAGCTGCAGGGCGGCATCACCTGCTTCTCGGACATGTATTTTTACCCGCGCATCGCCGCCGAGCGCGTGCACCACAGCGGCATGCGCGCGCAGATCAGCATCCCGGTGCTGGATTTCCCCATCCCGGGCGCGCGCAACGCCGACGAGGCCTTGCACCAGGGCGTCGAGCTGTTCAATGACCTGAAGCATCATCCGCGCCTCTCCATTGCCTTCGGCCCTCATGCCCCTTATACCGTGGGCGACGAGAACCTGGAGAAAATCCGCGTGCTGGCCGACGAACTGGACGCAGCCATCCAGATGCACGTGCACGAAACCACCGACGAGGTAGCGCAGGCCGTGGCCGAACGCGGCGAGCGCCCGCTGGCGCGTCTGGCCCGCCTGGGCCTGCTGGGGCCGCGGCTGCAAGCGGTGCACATGACCCAGATCAGCGACGACGACCTGGCCCTGCTGGTAGAAAGCAACACCAGCGTGGTGCACTGCCCCGAGTCCAACCTCAAGCTGGCCAGCGGCTTCTGCCCGGTGGAGCGCCTGTGGCAGGCCGGGGTCAACGTGGCCATCGGCACGGACGGCGCGGCCAGCAACAATGACCTGGACCTGCTGGGCGAAACCCGCACCGCCGCGCTGCTGGCCAAGGCCGTGGCCGGCAACGCCACCGCCCTGGACGCCCACCGCGCCCTGCGCATGGCTACGCTCAACGGTGCGCGCGCCCTGGGCCTGGAAGCCTGCATCGGCTCGCTGGAAGTGGGCAAGGCGGCGGACATCACCGCGTTCGACCTGTCGGGGCTGGCGCAGCAACCGGTGTACGATCCGGTATCACAACTGATTTATGCCACCGGCCGGGACTGCGTGAAGCACGTCTGGGTCGCGGGCAAAGCCCTGCTCGACAACCGGCAGCTCACGCGCCTGGACGAGCAGGACCTAGCGGCCACGGCCGCCCGCTGGGGCCAGCGCATTGGCGCCCGGCACGAATAACACGCACGGCGGCCCACAAGCCGCCGGCCACACACCGAATTCAAGCAAGTTTCAGAGGACACCCCATGAGTAACGTCGACCACGCCGAAATCGCCAAATTCGAAGCCCTGGCGCACCGCTGGTGGGACCGCGAAAGCGAGTTCAAGCCGCTGCACGACATCAACCCCATGCGCGTCAACTGGATTGACGAGCGCGCCAAGCTGTCCGGCAAGAAAGTGCTGGACGTAGGCTGCGGCGGCGGCATCCTCAGCGAGGCCATGGCCCTGCGTGGCGCCACCGTCACCGGTATCGACATGGGCGAAGCGCCGCTGGCCGTGGCCCAACTGCACCAGCTGGAGTCCGGCGTGCAGGTGGAATACCGCCAGATCACCGCCGAAGCACTGGCCGAAGAGATGCCTGGCCAGTTCGACGTGGTCACCTGCCTGGAAATGCTGGAACACGTGCCGGACCCGTCGTCGGTCATCCGCGCCTGCTTCAAGATGGTCAAACCCGGCGGCCAGGTGTTTTTCTCCACCATCAACCGCAACCCCAAGTCGTACCTGTTCGCGATCATCGGCGCCGAGTACATCCTCAAGCTGATGCCACGTGGCACCCACGACTTCAAGAAATTCATCCGCCCTTCCGAGCTGGGCGCCTGGGCGCGCACCGCCGGCCTGTCGGTGAAAGACATCATCGGCCTGACCTACAACCCGCTGACCAAGCACTACAAGCTGGCCGCCGACGTCGACGTCAACTACATGGTCCAGACCCTGCGGGAGGAGTGATCGATGCGCTTGAGAGCGGTTCTTTTCGACATGGACGGCACCCTGCTGGACACGGCGCCGGACTTCATCGCCATCTGCCAGGCGATGCTGGCCGAACGCAACCTGCCGGCCGTCGATGACCAACTGATTCGCGACGTAGTCTCGGGCGGCGCCAAAGCCATGGTGTCGGCAGCGTTCGCGCTGTCGCCCTCGGCGCCGGAATTCGAGGCCCTGCGCCTGGAGTTCCTGGAGCGCTACCAGGTCGGCTGCGCCGTGCACAGCCGCCTGTACGACGGCATGGCCGAACTGCTGCTGGACATCGAACGCGCAGGCCTGCGCTGGGGCGTGGTGACCAACAAGCCGGTGCGCTTTGCCGAGCCGATCATGCAGCAGCTGGGGCTGGCCGAGCGCTCGGCACTGCTGATCTGCCCGGACCACGTCACCCACAGCAAGCCGGACCCCGAGCCGCTGACCCTGGCGTGCAAGATGCTCGACCTGGACCCGGCCAGCGTGCTGTTCGTGGGCGATGACCTGCGCGACATCGAGTCGGGCCGTGACGCCGGCACACGCACCGCTGCCGTGCGCTATGGCTACATCCACCCGCACGACAACCCCAGCCATTGGGGCGCCGATGTGGTGGTGGATCACCCGCTGGAGCTGCGCAAGGTGCTGGATCAGGCTATGTGCAGCTGCTGATCAGCCGCCAATCAATGCGTGGGAGCGGGCTCTGCCCGCGAAAAGGACACCGCGTTCCACCTGACGCTACGCACCGCCCTTTTCGCGGGCAGAGCCCGCTCCCACGAATAGCACTAACCATGGGAGCCTTTTGTCCATGTTCGACTACACCGCCCCACCCGCCCTGCTCAAAGACCGCGTCATTCTGGTAACCGGCGCCGGCCGTGGCATCGGCGCTGCCGCCGCCCTGACCTACGCCGCCCACGGCGCCACCGTGCTGCTGCTGGGCAAAACCGAAGCCAACCTGACCCAGGTCTATGACCAGATCGAAGCCGCCGGCCATCCGCAGCCCGTGGTCATCCCCTTCAACCTGGAAACCGCCCTGCCCCACCAGTACGACGAACTGGCTGTGATGATCGAGAACGAATTCGGACGCCTGGACGGCTTGCTGCACAACGCCTCCATCATCGGCCCGCGCACCCCCGTCGACCAATTGTCGGGCGAGCATTTCATGCGGGTGATGCACATCAACGTCAACGCCACCTTCATGCTGACCAGCACGCTGCTGCCGCTGCTCAAGCTGTCGAACGATGGTTCGCTGGTGTTCACCTCCAGCAGCGTCGGGCGCAAGGGCCGGGCCTACTGGGGTGCTTATGGGGTGTCGAAGTTTGCCACCGAAGGCCTGATGCAGACACTGGCGGACGAACTGGATGGCATGGGCACGTTGCGCGCCAACAGCATCAACCCGGGCGCCACACGCACCAGCATGCGCGCCCAGGCGTATCCGGCGGAAGCGCCGGAGAAAAACCCGCTGCCCGAAGCCATCATGCCGGTCTACCTGTACCTGATGGGCCCGGACAGCCAGGGCGTGAACGGCCAGGCGTTCAACGCCCAGTAATTAGCCTCAGTGCTGGGCGGCCACGGCCGTCAGGCGCTCGCGACGCACGCTGCGTTGCTCCGTTTCCAGGGCCAGGCAGCGCTCCAGGAAGGTGTACATGTAGTCGTAGCTCATGCACACCGCGCGGCGCACTTCGGCCTGCAACGCCTTGCTGGGGTTGTGCCCGGCCAGGGTGCAGATGATTTCCAGCGCTTCCCATGGGTGGGCATCGTCGTACTGGGCGTGCATCTTCAGCCACTTCATGGCGCGCTTGCGGCCTTCCTCGGGGAAGGAGTTGGCGTACACGTCGTTGGCGCACACCACCGCGGCCCACTCGCCGGTGGCACCTTCGATGGCGTAGTTGGTGGCGGCCATGGCCACGATCAGCGAGTCTGCCGAGGTGCTCTGCCAGCACCAGTGGCTCAACGCCAGAAGCTCTGCAGGCACATCCTGGTTCTGCAGGTCTTCCAGGGTCACGCCGTGGGCATTGCACCAGTGCACCCAGTAATCGGCATGGTTGAGTTCCACGCGAATGTTGCGCATCAGCCAGCGGCGCGCCATGTCCTCGCCCGGGCTGCGGCCAAAGCGGGTCTTGGTCAGGCTTTGGGCCATGTACAGGGCAAACTGCTCTACCACCGGCCAGCCGCCAATCAGGTACTGGCGCATGGTCTTGGCACTGAGCGTGGCATCGCGCATGTTGCGATACAGCTCATGCTCCACCACGCGGCGCTTGCTGTCGCTGCAATCACGGATCAGCTGTTGGGCCCAGAGCGGGTAACTGGTGGCTTCCATGAGGGGGCCTGTACGGACGAACGCCTCGATCACTTTTCAGATTCCTTCTTTTTGGAGTGACGGTCACAGCTACACGCGTCAACGGAACGTGCCGGGCGCCTTGAACAACAGGGGCCGCGGCCGTACCTCGTGACGCTGCAGACTTTCGCAGGTGAATACCTGTGGACGTTCTATCAGATAACCCTGGGCATAATCTACCCCGATTTCAAGCAAGGCCTGCTCTATCAAGGGGGTTTCCACGAATTCGGCGATGGTCTGCTTACCCATGACGTGACCGATATGGTTGATCACCTCAACCATGGCACGGTTGATGGGGTCATCGAGCATGTCCTTGACGAAGCTACCGTCGATTTTCAGGAAGTCCACCGGCAGGTGCTTGAGGTAGGCGAACGAGGACATGCCGGCGCAGAAATCGTCCAGCGAGAAGCGGCAACCCAGGCCCTTGAGCTCGTTGATGAAGCGAATGGCGCTACCCAGATTGGAGATAGCTGCCGTTTCGGTAATTTCGAAGCAAATCAACTCGGGCGGAATGGCAAAGCGCTGGAATTGCTCGCGCAGGTACTCCAGGAACGCCTCGTCGCCGATGCTGGTGCCCGACAGGTTAATGGCGCAAATCGCCAGCGGGCCCTTGGCGCCTTCGCTCATGCACTGCTGGATGATCTTGAACACGTTCTGCACCACCCAGCGGTCCAGGGCGGTCATCAGGCCATAGCGCTCGGCGGCCGGAATGAAGTTTTCCGGCATGATCATGCGCCCGGTTTCATCGTACAGGCGCAACAGAATCTCGATATGGCCGCCGGCGTTCTCGGTGCGGCCCAGCGAGGCGATCTCCTGGGCGTACAGCACGAAGCGGTTCTCTTCCAGGGCCATGTGCAGGCGCTGCACCCAGGCCATTTCGCCGAAGCGCATGGACAGCTCGGTGTCGTCGGCGTGGTAGATCTGCACGCGGTTGCGGCCCTTCTCCTTGGCCATGTAGCAGGCCATGTCGGCGGCCCGCAGCGAGGCTTCCAGGGTGGTGGGCACCTGGGAGATGTGCACCACGCCCAGGCTGACCGTGGTGACGAACGGCCGGCCTTTCCAGACGAAATGCAGGTTCTGCACGGTCTGGCGCAGGTTCTCGGCAATGCGCTCGGCCACGTCCGGCGGGCAGTTTTCCAGCAGGATGCCGAATTCATCGCCGCCCAGCCGCGCCAGGGTGTCGCCGTCGCGCAGGCCCGACTGCAGCAGGGTGCAGATATGCCGCAGCAGTTCATCGCCCGCCGCATGGCCGCAGGTGTCGTTGACCAGCTTGAACTGGTCCAGGTCCAGGAACATCAGCGAGTGGCGGGTCTGGCTGCGGCCGACATTGCCCAGCGCCTGCTCCAGGCGGAATTCGAATTCGCGGCGGTTGGCCAGCCCGGTCAGGGCGTCGTGGGTGGCCTGCCACGACAGGTTGGCGATGTACTGGCGTTCCTGGGTCATGTCGTGCAGCACCAGCACGGTACCACTGATGCGCCCCTCGGTGCGGATCGGCGCGCCCACCAGGGTGACCGACACGGTGCTGCCGTCCAGGCGCTGGATCAGCTTGGCGTGCTCGCTGCCGCCAGTCAGCTGACCACCCAGAATGTGCTCGATCAGCGTGAAGCTGTCCTTCTCGGCGTTCTCGTCCAGCAGATTGAACAGCGACGCCAGCGGCAGGCCGGCGGCCTGGTCGGCATTCCAGTGGGTGAGCTGCTCGGCAGCCGGGTTCATGTAGGCGATGCAGCCTTCGAAGTCGGTGGCGATCACGCCGTCGCCGATGGACGCCAGGGTCACCTGGGCCCGCTCTTTCTCCAGCTCCAGGGCGTTGGCAAAGGCATGGCGCTGGCCCAGCAGACGGTGCACGCGCCACAGCGCCAGGGCAATCAGGAACACCGCGGTGCTGAGGTTGACCACCATCAGCAGCCGCCACAGGAAGCGCGAGCCCTCGCCCAGCGCATCACTGAAGGCCTTGGCCGCCGGCGTGACGCCGTCGTTGATGGCCAGGATCTGGTCCTTCCAGCGCATGATGTCTTCTTCGCTGGCGGTACCGGCGCTGATACCGTCGTGCATCTGCTGCGCCACCGAGTCCAGCTGCACCAGGTAGCTGTCGCCCACGGTCCAGCGCTCGATGGCGCGTTCCAGGTAGCTGAAGTGACGGAAATTGAGGTACAGCCAGATCAGGCTGGAGACGTCATCGGGGTGGTTGCCGCCCTGCAGGATGCCCTGGCGTGCGGCCACAAGGTCGGGGGCCGGGCGATCCAGGGCCACGCGCAGGTCGTGACTGCCCTGTGGCACGGCGATGGCGGCCTGGTACTTGGCGAAAATACGCTCGTCACGACTGTCAGCGTACAGGTTCAGATAATAGATGGCGTCCTTTTGGCCCTTGGACCACAGACTCTCACCGGCCACATAGCCCCGCACGGCCGACAACGCGTAAAGGCTGATGCACCCCAACAATGCCTGAAACAATACAACTGCGATAAATGGCCAGACGATGCCCAATAATCTCGGCGTTTCGAGAGTCCGATTTTGCTTCATGAGGTCCCTTGCATCAGCAGAGCCAGACAACCACCCAGGAAAACTCCACTCACATCCGCAAAGATTAGGCCAAAACGGCGCAAATGCAGAGCTCTTGGTGATCAGGCATCACATTTCATTCAGCCCGGCACTTTACAGGCCTATCCAAACGAATGGCTAGCCTTGAGTTTGGTACAAATGTACTCATTGCTATCCTTCTCAAAGCATGATTTTTGGGTCTGCACAACCTGTAGCAGCGGCCGTCAGGCCGCGTCACTGACGCCGCGCACGTCCTGATACACCGCGCCGCTTGCGACGCCGCCTTCGGCAGCTGCTACAGGACCGCGTCGCCTGCATCGCGGCCAAGGCCGGTCCTACCCCGGACGGTGTAGGAGTCGACTTTAGTCGCGATGCAGGCGACGCCATTTCAAGCCAGTTGCTGCTACACGGCGCCGAGCTACACCTGCTGCAGGTGCCCATACAACCGCGCATATAGCCCACCATCGGCAATCAATTGCTGATGGTCGCCATCCTCCGCCACCCGCCCGCCATCGAACACCAGCACCCGATCCGCCTGCTTCACCGCCGACAACCGATGCGCAATGACCAACGTGGTCCGCCCACTGAGGAACTGCGCCATGGCCCGGTGCAGGTTGTATTCGGTGGCGGCGTCCAGGGCCGAGGTGGCTTCGTCGAGGATGACCACCTTGGGCTGGGCCAGGATCATCCGGGCAATGGCCAGGCGCTGCCGCTGGCCACCGGACAGGCGCACGCCAGAGCGGCCGACGACGGTATCCAAGCCCTGCGGCAAAGTGCGAATGGTGGCGTCCAGCTGGGCGATCTCCAGCGCCTGCCAGCAGGCCTCGTCGCTGCGCTCGCGGCCCATGGTCAGGTTGGCGCGCACCGTGTCGTTGAACAGCGAGGGATGTTGCAGCACCACCGCCACGTTCTCGCGCAACGTGGTCAAGCCGATTTCCTGCTGGGTCGAGCCACCAAAGCGGATCACGCCGCTTTGCGGGGTGTACAGCCCCAGCAGCAACTGCACCAGGGTGCTTTTGCCACCGCCGCTGGCGCCGACAATGGCGACCTTTTCGCCCGGCAGGATGGACAAGTCCAGGTGCTCCAGCACCTTATCCTCGCCATAGCCGAAGCTCAGGTCGCGCACCTCGATGCCCACGGTGTCACGATTGCGGAACGGGTCGATGCCGCCGGGGTACTGCGGCTCATCGGCGCGCGCCAGCAGTTCGTTGATGCGCGTCAGCGCACCGCCGGCCGCGTAGTAGGCGTATTGCAAGTTGAGCAATTGCTCGACCGGCCCGATCATGAACCACAGGTAGCTGAACACCGCCAGCATCTGGCCGATGGACAGGTCGGAGAACAGCACGGTGAGCATGGCCACCGCGCGGAAGATGTCGATGCCGAACTGAAACAACAGACCACTGGCCCTTCCCGAGGCGTCGCTTTTCCACTGCGAGGCCACGGCAAAGTCACGCACTTCACGGGCGCGCTGGCCCAGGCGGCCAAGGAAGAAGCCCTGGCGGTTGCCGGCGCGCACTTCCTGGATGGCGTCCAGGGTTTCGGTCAGCGCCTGGGTGAAGCGGGCGGTGCTGTCGTTTTCCAGCTTTTTCAGGTGTTTGACGCGCTTGCCCAGTTGCACCGTGGCGAAGATCACCAACGGGTTGAAGCACAGGATCAGCAGCGCCAGCTTCCAGTTCATCCACATCAGGATGCTGGCAGTGCCCACCAGGGTCAGCATCGCCACCAGGAACCGACTGAGGGTTTCGCCGACGAATTTGTCCAGGGTATCGAGGTCGGTGACCAGGTGCGTGGTCACGGTGCCGCCGCCCAGGCTTTCGTATTCGCTGAGCGAGATGCGCTTGAGCCGCTCGATCAGGCGGATGCGCAGGCGATAGACGATGTCCTTGGCCAACCCTGCGAACAAGCGGGCCTGGATCACGTTGAACACCAGCGCCAGGCAGCGCAGGCAGAAGGTGACCAGCAGCATCAGGCCGATGTAGCCCGCCGCCTTCTGCCAGGCACCCGGCAGCACCTGGTCCATGACCTTGAGCGCCGTATCGCCATGGCCCAGCAGCACTTCGTCCACCAGCAGCGGCAACAGCAACGGGATAGGCACGCTGCACAGCGTCGCCAGCACGGCCACGCCGTTGGCGATCCACAGGGCCTTGCGGTGCCTCAGGGCCAGTTGCCGGATGTGCGCCCAGCTCAGTCGGTCAGGGGTGACCGGCTCGGGCCGCAGGGGCAGTTCGGTCGGCCCGGGCAGGTCAAGCATGGGCAGCCCTTTCCAGCCATCGGGCGAACAGCGGCGCCAAGGCGTCCAGCGGCTGGTAGCCGTTGGTCAGCAGGGCCATCTGCCCGCCACGCTGGGCCAGCAGGGTGGGGAAACCGGCGATGTTGAGGTCGCGCACCCAGTTGAAGTCGTCCGCCGTGGCGGTCAGTTGTTCGGCGCTGTCGAAGGCGGCGGCGAATTCGATGCGCGGGATGCCGGCTTTTTCGGCCAACTCCACCAGCACCGCCACCTGGGTCACATCGCGGCCTTCAGCGTAAAAAGCATGCTGAATCAGCTTGGCCATCTGCCAGGCCGCGCCTTCGTCCAGGCTGCGCACCGCCACCACGGCCCGGCAAGCGGGCTCGGTGTCGTAGACAAAATCGTCAGGCAGTGCGCCGTCGAACTTGAATGGCTGGCCGGTGGCCTCGTGCACCGCGTGCCAGTGGTGCAGGATGCTGGCGCGCAATGAGGATTCCAGCGCCGCCCCGCCACCGGTACGCAGGCCACCCATCACCAGGTGCACGCCTACGCCGGCTGCTTTCGCCTGCTCGATCAGGGCCTCGGCGACCGGGGCAAAACCCCAGCACCAGGAACACATGGGGTCCATCACGTACAGCAGGCGTGTTTGCATGGCTTCAGTCCTGGGTGGCAGCGGCTTTGCGGTAATTATGGCCTATCGGGTGAGGAAGGTTGCGCGCCTTGGCCAATTCGATCTGCTTTTGGCGGTCGATGGCGCTCTTGCGGGTTTTCTCGCTCAGGCTGTCCCAGCAGTGCGGGCAGCTGATACCAGGGGCATAGTGCTCGCTGGCGCGGTCTTCGATGCTGATCGGCGTGCGGCAGGCGTGGCACTGGTCGTAGTCGCCTTCGGTCAGGTCGTGACGCACGGTGACGCGGTTGTCGAACACAAAGCAGTCGCCCTGCCACTTGGACTCTTGCTGCGGCACCTCTTCCAGGTACTTGAGGATGCCGCCCTTGAGGTGGAACACCTCGCCGTAGCCTTCGCTCAGCATATAGCTGGAGGCTTTTTCACAGCGGATGCCGCCGGTGCAGAACATCGCCACCTTCTTGTGCACCGCCGGGTCGAAGTTGGCCTTGATGTAGTCGGGGAACTCGCGGAACGAGGTGGTCTTGGGGTCGATGGCGCCTTCGAAGGTGCCGATCGCCACTTCGTAATCGTTGCGGGTGTCGATCAACAGCACTTCGGGGTCGTTGATCAGGGCGTTCCAGTCCTTGGGGTCGACGTAGGTGCCGACACTGCGGTTGGGGTCCACGCCCGGCACGCCCAGGGTCACGATCTCTTTCTTGAGCTTGACCTTGGTGCGGTAGAACGGCTGCTCGTCGCAGTACGACTCTTTATGGTCGATGTCCACCAGGCGCGCGCGTCGCTGCGCAGCCACGCCAGCAGGCCGTCGATGCCTTCGCGGGTGCCGGAAACGGTGCCGTTGATGCCTTCTTCGGCGATCAGCAGGGTGCCTTTGATGCCGTTGTCGACCATGGCATTGAGCAAAGGCTCGCGCAGGTCAACGTAATCTTCCAGGGTGACGAACTTGTACAGTGCCGCCACGACAATGGCTTGTGTCATGGATAAAACTCCAGGTGGTTGTCCTCGCAAAGGACGGACCGGGTTGATGTTGGATATATAAAACAACTGTGGGAGCGGGCTCTGCCCGCGAAGAAGACACCTTGCAATGCCTGATGCATCGCAGTGTTCGCTTCGCGGGCAGAGCCCGCTCCCACAGACCCCTCTCAATGGAGGGAAGCTACTTCTGGGCCAATTCTATCAAAAACCAGCCCAGGAAGTATTGCTCTGGATCAATGCCCGCCCGCGCAGGTAGGCGAGGCAGGCGCGGCGCCTACCTGTGCCCACTCGTCGGGGGTGTAGGTGTGCTGGGCCAGGGCATGGAACTGCCCCATCAGCTCACCCAGGGTGGCGTAGACCAGTTGCTGGCGCTTGACGCGGCTCAGGCCGACGAACTGCTCGGTCACCAGCACTACCTTGTAGTGGGTTTCCAGGCCGCGGCTGTGCATGTGGCTCTCGTCGAGCACATCCAGATGGGCCGGGTGCAGGGCACCCAGCGCCTGTTCAATGCGTTGCTGCATGGACATGGGCGGCCCCGCTTACGGCTTCTTGGCCGGTGCGGCGGGTGCGGCTTTCGGCGGCGCCAGCTCGTTGGTCATGTCAGACAGCAGCTTGTTGACCACCGGCACGGCGCTTTCCAGCTTCTGCTGGGTGATCTGGGCGGACTGCTGGGTGACCGACGGCATCTTCTCCAGCACTTTCTTGCCCAGCGGCGACTGGTAGAACTTGACCAGGTCCTTGAGCTCCTGCTCGGTGAAGGTGTCGGTGTACAGCTTGACCATGTCCGGCTTCAGCTTGTTCCAGCCAATGGCCTGGTCCAGGGCGGCGTTGGCCTTGGCCTGGTAGGTTTCCAGCACGGCGCGCTTGGAGTCCGGGGCCTTGGTCTGTTCGAAACGCTGGGCAAACATCTGCTGCACCTGCATGTAGACCGGGGTCCCGAGCTTGTCGGCGTGCGCCATCATCAGGAACGATTCAGCACTGGCGTTGTGGCTGGCGGTGTCGGCGAAGACCTGGCCGCTGGCGCAGACCAGAGCAACCGCGGTACAGATGGCACGAAGACGGGTCATCGAGTTTCCTTAAGTTAGCAGGCGAGGTAGTACCCCGGAATCAAACATTCTGCGCCCAAGCGAGCCGTTGGCTCAACCCCGGCGCACGGTCGGCAGATGAAACCTGATGGAACCTGAAAGGTGATCCACAGCCTAAACTGCGAATCACACCCTTGCAGAGGACCGCCGCATGAGCCGAACAGAAACTGACAGCCTGGGCCCGATCGAAGTTCCCGAGCAGGCTTACTGGGGCGCGCAGACCCAGCGGTCGCTGATCAACTTCGCCATTGGCGACCAGCGCATGCCCCTGGCGGTGCTGCACGCCCTGGCGCTGATCAAGAAGGCGGCGGCGCGGGTCAACGACCGCAACGGCGACCTGCCGGCCGACATTGCCCGGTTGATCGAGCAGGCCGCCGATGAGGTGCTGGATGGCGAACATGACGACCAGTTCCCGCTGGTGGTGTGGCAGACCGGCAGCGGCACGCAAAGCAACATGAACGTCAACGAGGTGATCGCCGGGCGCGCCAACGAGCTGGCCGGCAAGGGCCGTGGCGGCAAGGCGCCGGTGCACCCCAACGATCACGTCAACCGCTCGCAGAGCTCCAACGACTGTTTCCCCACTGCCATGAGCATCGCCGCCGCCCAGGCGGTGACCCAGCAACTGCTGCCGGCCATCGCCGAACTGTCGGCCGGGCTGGCCGAGCTGTCGGCGCGGCACACCCACCTGGTCAAGACCGGGCGCACGCACATGATGGACGCCACGCCCATCACCTTCGGCCAGGAAGTCTCGGCCTACGTGGCGCAGCTTGACTACGCCCAGCGCGCTATCCGCGCCGCCCTGCCAGCCGTGTGCGAACTGGCCCAGGGCGGTACGGCGGTGGGCACCGGGCTTAACGCCCCGCACGGCTTTTCCGAGGCCATCGCCGCGGAACTGGCGGCGCTGTCGGGCCTGCCGTTTATCACCGCGCCTAACAAGTTTGCCGCCCTGGCCGGCCACGAACCGCTGACCACCCTCAGTGGCGCCCTCAAGACCCTGGCCGTGGCCCTGATGAAGCTGGCCAACGACCTGCGCCTGCTGGGCTCCGGCCCCCGCGCCGGGCTTGCCGAAGTGAAGCTGCCGGCCAACGAGCCGGGCAGTTCGATCATGCCCGGCAAGGTCAACCCAACCCAGTGCGAAGCGCTGTCGATGCTGGCCTGCCAGGTGCTGGGCAATGACGTGGCGATCGGCTTTGCGGCCAGCCAGGGCCACTTGCAGTTGAACGTGTACAAGCCGGTGATCATCCATAACCTGCTGCAGTCGATCCGCCTGCTGGCCGATGGCTGCAGCAACTTCCAGGCGCATTGCATTGCAGGGCTGGAGCCGGACCCGGTGCAGATGGCAGACCATCTGGAGCGCGGCCTGATGCTGGTGACCGCGCTCAACCCGCATATCGGCTACGACAAGGCCGCGCAGATTGCCAAGAAGGCATACGGCGAGAACCTGACCTTGCGCCAGGCGGCCCTGGATCTGGGCTACCTTACCGACGCCGAATTCGACCAGTGGGTTCGCCCGGAGAACATGCTTGAATCGGGCAAAAGCGGCTGACCCGCCCCCCTTTTCTTGTGGGACCGGGCGAAGCTCGGGAAAGGCACCACGCGAAGTCAGCGGTGCCCCGTTCCCGAGCTTCGCCCGGTCCCACAGGGGGTAGCGTGGGACTGACCGGCGGTAGGTGCCAGGGTCGGCGAAGTGGATAAGATAACTGCAATCAGCCTGGGAGAATTTCCATGTTCGGCAAGCGTGCGCAAGACCCGGTGGACACCGTGCACTACCGCAGTGACCGGGTGATCATGATCAACGGCGAGTTTTTCTTCACCACCCGCGAAAACACACAGGAAGGCCCCTACCCTACCCGCGAAATGGCGGCGCAGGAGACTCAGGCGTATATCGATCGTATGCAGCGTCGCGCCTGAAACAACGCGATCCGTAGCCGCTGCCGCCAGGCTGCGCTGGCCTGCGTTAACCCTGGATATTTCCAGCGGGGCTGAGGGCCAGCGCAGCCTGGCGGCAGCGGCTACGGGGGGTGTGGCAGGTCAAACCGCTTCAAACAACCCCGCAGCCCCCATCCCACCGCCCACGCACATGGTCACCACGCCATAGCGCAGTTTCTGCCGCTGCAACTCGCGCACGATATGCCCCACCTGCCGCGACCCGGTCATGCCGAACGGGTGGCCGATGGCAATCGACCCGCCATTAACGTTGTACTTGGCGTTGTCGATCTCCAGGCGATCCCGGCAGTACAGGCACTGCGAGGCGAACGCCTCATTGAGTTCCCACAGGTCCACGTCCTGCACCGCCACGCCCGCCGTCTTCAACAGCTTGGGCACCGCGAACACCGGGCCGATGCCCATCTCATCCGGCTCGCACCCGGCCACGGTGAATCCGCGGAAAATGGCGCGCGGTTTCAGGCCCAGCGCTTGGGCGCGCTCAAGGCTCATCACTAGCGTCATGGACGCCCCGTCCGACAGCTGCGAAGCATTACCCGCCGTCACCGAACCGTCCTCGCTGAACGCCGGCTTCAGGCTGGCCAGGCTTTCAAGGGTGGTGTCCGGCCGGTTGCAGTCGTCACGGTCGACCACGCCGTCCAGCCACTTCTGCTCGCCGGTGGCCTTGTCTTCCACCAGGTAGCGGGTGTTCATGGCCACGATCTCATCATCGAAACGCCCGTCAGCCTGGGCCTGCGCCGTGCGCTGCTGGCTTTGCAGCGCGTACTGGTCCTGAGCGTCGCGGCTGACCTGGTAACGCTTGGCCACCACCTCGGCGGTCAGGCCCATGGGCATGTAGATGCCCGGCGAGCTTTCCTGCAGGGTGGGGTTGAGCAAGCGGTCCTGGTTGACGCTGCGCAAGGTCAGGCTGATGGACTCCACGCCGCCGGCGACGATCACGTCGCTGAAGCCCGAGGCGATCTGGTTGGCCGCGATGGCAATGGCCTGCAAGCCCGAGGAGCAGAACCGGTTAAGGGTCATGCCGGCGGTGCCGGTGCCCAGTTTCGACAGCACCGCCACGTTGCGGCCGATGTTGAAACCCTGGGCGCCCTCGTTGGACGCGGCGCCCACAATGCAGTCCTCGACACTGGCCGGGTCGATGCCATTGCGCGCCAGCAGCGCATTGACGCAATGGGCCGCCAGGTCATCGGGGCGGGTCTGATTGAATTTGCCGCGAAAGGACTTAGCCAGTCCCGTCCGCACGCTGTCGACGATCACCACTTCACGCATGCCGCACCTCCTTGATGTCATTGTCGGAATGACCCCAGCATAGGCGCGGGTGTGCGGTGTCGCGACAATCATCGAGCCGATTGATGGCAGGCTATGGCTACCCACCTATCCAAAGCGAACCAACAAGGCGGACAAGGTGATCTCCCAGACATAACTGGCCCGAAACAGACGTGGGAGCGGGTTCTACCCGCGAAGCGCCGCGCGGGCGGCGCTCGTTCTCAACAGCGCCATAAAACTCCCGACATGCACCTTTAAGCCCCACCGCAATCCCGTAGCAGCCCGGCGGCAGCGGCCGCGAGGTTGCGGTGGATTCAAGAGGTGCATGTCTTGGGTGTTTGCGGCGTTCTTAAGATCGAGCGCCGCCCGCGCGGCGCTTCGCGGGTAGAATCCGCTCCCACGTTGGTTGCAACGTACCATGGCCTGTGGGATTGGCGTTGTCAGCCTTTTGTGCTCGGCATACGACCTATTTTTTGTCGCGCTTGAACGCCGCCTCCAGCGCTTCGTTGATGGTGCGCAGCACTTTCACCCGCGCCCAGTGCTTGTCGTTGGCCTCGATCAGGGTCCAGGGCGCGATCTCGGTGCTGGTGCGGTCGACCATGTCGCCCACGGCCTCGCGGTATTGGTTCCACTTCTTGCGGTTGCGCCAGTCGTCCTCGGTGATCTTGAAGCGCTTGAACGGCACTTCCTCGCGGGCCTGGAAGCGTTCCAGCTGGGTCTGTTTGTCGATGGCCAGCCAGAACTTGACCACCACCACGCCGGCGTTGCTCAGTTGCTCCTCGAAATCGTTGATTTCACCATAGGCGCGCATCCAGTCGCCATCGCTGCACAGGCCTTCCACGCGCTCCACCAACACGCGGCCATACCAGGACCGGTCAAAGATGGTGAACTTGCCCCGCGCCGGGATCTGCCGCCAGAAACGCCACAGGTACGGCTGCGCCAGTTCGTCCTGGGTGGGCGCGGCGATGGGCACGATGTTGTACTGGCGCGGGTCGAGGGCGGCGGCCACGCGGCGAATGGCGCCGCCCTTGCCGGCGGCGTCGTTGCCTTCAAACGCAGCTACCAGAGCGTGGCGGCGCATGCGCTTGTCGCGCAGCAGGCCGGACAGGCGTGCCTGTTCTTCCACCAACTGCTGCTGATAGTGGTCCTTGCTCAGCTGTTTGCTCAGGTCCAGGCTGTCCAGCAGGTTCTTGCCGTCAAGGCTGTGGCCCAGGGGGGCGACGCTCTGGTGCACCGGCTCGGTGGGTGCCTTCAGGGCTGCCTGCAGGCCTTCGAGCAGCAGCTTGCCCACGGTAAGGCTGCGGTAATACGGGTCCACGCCTTCGATGATGTGCCACGGCGCATACTCGCGGCTGGTGCGGCGCAGCACGCGCTCGCCGAAGCGCACGAAGCGGTCGTAGGTTTCCGATTGCTGCCAGTCCAGCGGGCTGATGCGCCAGCTGTGCAGCGGGTCGTCCTTGAGGGCTTTAAGGCGTGCCTTCATCTGCTTCTTGGACAGGTGGAACCAGAATTTGAAGATCAGCGCGCCTTCGTCGCACAGCATTTGTTCCAGACGCTCGGCGCCGTTGATGGCCTGGTCCAGCACCGCGTCCTTGAACTCGCGGTGCACGCGGCCCTGGATCATCTGGCTGTACCAGTTGCCGAAAAACACGCCGATCTTGCCCTTGGCCGGCAACTGCCGCCAGTAGCGCCAGGCCGGTGGCCGGGCCAGCTCTTCGTCGGTCTGCTGGTCGAAGGAGCGTACCTCGATCAGCCGCGGGTCCATCCACTCGTTGAGCAGCTTGACCGTCTCGCCCTTGCCCGCCCCTTCGATGCCATTGATCAGCACGATCACCGGGAAACGCGCCTGGGCATGGAGTTCGTTCTGGGCTTCCAGCAGGGCTTCACGCAGCGCGGGCACCTGGGCTTCGAAGGTTTCCTTGTCGATGGCGTGACCGATTTCGGCGGACTCGAGCATGGGCAGCTACTCCTTGACCAATAAGGCCTAGAGGGTAGCGCATCCGCACCGGTATCATGACCCCCTGTCTGTAGTCGAGCCGAACATGAGCACCGAAACACTGCACGCCCAGATCGACTGGGACGAACTGGGCCGCCCCACTTCCCGCCAATACGGCGATGTCTACTTTGCGGCCTCAGGCCTTGAAGAAACCCGTCACGTGTTCATCGATCAAAACGACTTGACCGCGCGCTTTGGCGCCCTGGGCGATGGCCAGCGGTTGGTGATCGGCGAGACCGGTTTCGGCACCGGGCTGAACTTCTTCTGCGCCTGGCAGCTGTTCGATCAGCTCGCCGCGCCCAGTGCACGCTTGCATTTCATCAGCGTTGAAAAATACCCGCTCAGCCACGCCGACCTCAGCCGCGCCCTGGCCCTGTGGCCGGAACTGGCCACCTTCACCACGCCGCTGCTGCAGCAATACGTGGGCATCCACCCTGGCTTCCAGCGCCTGGTGTTCGACGGCGGCCGCGTAACGCTGACGCTGATGATTGGCGACGTGCTGGAGCAGTTGCCGCAACTGGACGCGCAGATCGATGCCTGGTTCCTGGACGGCTTTGCCCCGGCCAAGAACCCGGAGATGTGGACCCCGGAACTGTTCGCCCAGCTGGCGCGCCTGGCCGCGCCCGGCTCCACGCTGGGCACGTTCACCAGCACCGGCTGGGTGCGCCGCGGCTTGATCGCGGTGGGCTACAAGATGAAACGCATCCCCGGCATCGGCAAGAAATGGGAGGTGTCGCGCGGAGTGTTCCAGGGGCCGACCGAGGCCGTGGTGTCGACGGTCAAACCCTGGTTTGCGCGCCCCACGCCGCCTGCGGGCGAGCGCCATGCGCTGGTGATCGGCGCCGGCCTGGCCGGTTGCGCCACGGCGGCCAGCCTGGCCGCCCGGGGTTGGCGGGTGAGCCTGCTGGAGCGCCATGCCAAGGTGGCCCAGGAAGCGTCTGGCAATCCTCAAGGGGTGCTGTACCTCAAGCTGTCCGCCCACGGCACCGCGCTGTCGCAATTGATCGTCAGCGGCTTTGGCCATACCCGCCGGCTGCTCGAACAGCTGCAACGCGGTCGCGACTGGGATGACTGCGGCGTGCTGCAACTGGCTTTCGACGCCAAGGAAGGGCAGCGCCAGGCACAACTGGCCGGCGCCTTCGATGCGCAGTTGCTGCACCTGCTGGACCGCGACGCCGCCCAGGCCCGCGCGGGCGTGGAACTGGCCAACGGCGGCCTGTACTACCCCGAAGGCGGCTGGGTGCACCCGCCGGCCTTGTGTCAATGGCAGGCCAGCCAGCCTGGCGTGCACTTGCTTACCCACCATCATGTGCTGGACCTGCGCAAGGTCGACGGCCAGTGGCAAGCCTGGGACGGCGATCAACTGCTGGCCAGCGCACCGGTGGCGGTACTGTGCACAGCCGCGCAGGTACGGGAAACCGCGCAAACGGCAGACCTGCCGCTCAAGCGCATCCGCGGGCAAATCACCCGCCTGGCGCAAACGCCCGGCAGCGCCACGCTGGGCACCGTGGTGTGCGCCGAAGGCTATGTAGCCCCCGCCCGCCTGGGCGAGCACACCTTGGGCGCCAGCTTCGACTTCCACAACGAAGACCTGACGCCGACCGTGGCCGAGCATGAGGGCAACCTGGCGATGCTGGAGGAAATCTCCGCCGACCTGACCCAGCGCCTGGGTGCCCGGCAACTGCCGGTTGAGCAACTGCAAGGCCGCGCCGCCTTCCGCTGCACCAGCCCGGACTACCTGCCCATCGTCGGCCCGGTGGCCGACCGCGAGGCGTTTTCCCAGGCCTACGCCATACTCAGCCGCGATGCCCGGCAGGTGCCGGACGTGGCCTGTCCGTGGTTGGAAGGGTTGTATGTGAACAGTGGGCACGGCTCACGCGGGCTGATCACGGCGCCGTTGAGTGGTGAGTTGATTGCGGCGTGGGTGGATGATGAAGCGCTGCCGTTGCCGCGGGGGGTGGCGGAGGCTTGTCATCCGAATCGGTTTTGGGTGCGTAGTTTGGTTAAGAGCAAGGGGTAGGGCGTTGGTGGGGTGGTGCTGCTGAGATCGCGCGCCGCCCGCGCGGCGCTTCCCGAGCTTCGCTCGGTCCCACATTTGTTTCGGGCCAATTTTGTCGGTGAGACCACCTCGACCGCCTTGTTGGCTCGACACAAATCCGCAGTGAGCAAACAAGGCGGACCAGGCGATGGCACTGGCCTAACTGGCCCGAAACAAATGTGGGACCGAGCGAAGCTCGGGAAGCGCCGCGCGGGCGGCGCGCGATCGCATGAACACCAAAAACCTAAAGCCCAACACCCAGGCCCCCATGCTAACCATCCACCAACTCCACAAATCCTACCCCACCCCCCAAGGCCCCCTCCCCGTGCTGGCCGGGGTCGACCTGCACCTGCCCCAGGGCCAGAGCCTGGCCCTGATGGGCGAGTCCGGCAGCGGCAAAAGCACCCTGCTGCACCTGGTAGCCGGCCTGGATCGCGTCGACAGCGGCCACATCGAAGCGAACGGCCAGGCGCTGGAACACCTCAACGAGCGCCAACTGGCCGACTGGCGCCGCACCGGCATCGGCCTGATCTTCCAGCAGTTCAACCTCATCACCAGCCTGAGCGTGGCCGACAACCTGGCCTTCCAGGCACGCCTGGCGGGGCGCCATGACCCGGCCTGGAACACCGAACTGGCCGAACGCCTGGGCCTGACCGCGATGCTCGACCGCTACCCCGAACAGCTCTCCGGCGGCCAGCAGCAACGGGTAGCCCTGGGCCGTGCCCTGGCTTCGCGCCCGGCGCTGTTGCTGGCCGACGAGCCCACCGGCAATCTCGACGAACACACCAGCGCCCAGGTGCTGGACCTGCTGCTGCAACTACAGGCCGACACGGGCTGCAGCCTGCTGATGGTCACCCACAGCCCGGCGATTGCCGCACGCCTGCAACGCCAGGTGGTGCTGCACGCAGGCCACGTGCAGGCGCGCTGACATGAACCGCTTGCGCTGGACCCTGGCCGCCCTGCTCAGCCATTGGCGCAAACACCCGGTGCAACTGGCCAGCGTGCTGGCCGGGCTGTGGCTGGCCACCGCGCTGCTGATTGGCGTGCAAGCCCTCAACGGCCAGGCCCGCGCCAGTTACGCCCAGGCCAGCGAACTGATCGGTGGACGGGCGCAGACCAGCCTTGCCCCCGCCCAGGGGCAACGCCTGCCGCAGGCACTGTTCGTCGAGCTGCGGCGCCAGGGCTGGCCGGTGTCGCCCGTGCTGCAAGGCAGCGTCACCCTCAACGGCCAGCGCCTGCAAGTGACGGGGATCGACCCGCTCAGCCTGCCGCCGAATACCTCGCTGGCCGGCCAGGTGCCGTCCCAGGACCAGCTGTACGCCTTCATCGGCGAGCCCGGCCAAACCTGGGTGGCGCGGCAGACACTCACCAGCCTGGGGTTGAGCGAGGCTGCCAGCCCCCTGCCCGGCCTGCCCCCCGTGCACGCGCGCAACGACATGGCGCCCGGCGTGCTGCTGATGGACATCGGGCATGCCCAAACCCTGCTTGGCACCCGCGAACAACTGTCGCGCCTACTGCTGCCAGCTGATTTCAAGGGCGAGCTGCCCGCCAACCTGAGCGACCAACTGCGCTGGCAACACAGCGACCCGGGCCAGGATATGCAGCGCCTCACCGAGGCCCTGCACCTGAACCTCTCCGCCCTGGGCCTGCTGGCCTTCGTGGTGGGACTGTTCATCGCCCAGGCCGCCATCGGCCTGGCCCTGGAGCAACGCCGCAGCCTGCTGCGCACCTTGCGTGCCTGCGGTGTGGCCCTGGGCGTGCTGATCGGTGCGCTGGTGCTGGAACTGGTCCTGCTGGCCCTGATCGGCGCCAGCGCCGGCGTGGTCAGCGGCTACCTGTTGGCCAGTTTGCTGCTGCCTGACGTCGCCGCCAGCCTGCGCGGCCTGTATGGCGCCGAGGTGGGCAACCAGCTCAGCCTGGGTGTCGGCTGGTGGCTGGGGGCAATCGGCCTGGGCCTGGTCGGCGCCCTGCTGGCCGGCGCCCAGAGCCTGTGGCGGGCGGCGCGTCTGCCGCTGCTGGCACTGGCCGCGCATCAAGCCTGGGCGGGCGCCCACCGTCAGTGGCTGCGTCGTCAGGGCGCAATCGCCGTCCTGCTGGCGCTGGCGGCCCTGGCGCTGGTGCTGCTGGGCAACAGCCTGGCGGCGGGCTTCGCCCTGTTGGCGTGCCTGCTGCTGGCCGCCGCCCTGGCCCTGCCGGTACTGCTGGACCGCCTGCTGGCCCTGCCCCGGCCCCGTTCGGCGATCGGCCAATGGTTCCTGGCCGATTGCCGCCAGCAACTACCCGCCCTGAGCCAGGCCCTGATGGCGCTGCTATTGGCGATGGCCACCAATGTCGGCGCTTCGAGCATGACTGAAGGCTTCCGCCAGACGTTCAGCCACTGGCTGGAGCAACGTCTGGTGGCCGAGTTGTACGTGCGCCCCATGGACGCCGCGCAAACCGCCCACCTGCAAACCTGGCTGGCCCAGCGTGGCGAGGTCAGCCGGGTGCTGCCGGGCAACCAGCAGGACGTCAGCGTGCAGGGCTGGCCGGTGGAGGTGCATGGGGTGATCGATGATGCGCTGTACCGTGAGCACTGGCCCCTGCTGCAGGGTGTTTCCGGCAACCCGTGGGACCGCCTGTTCGGCAGCGACAGCCTGATGCTCAGCGAGCAACTGGCCCGCCACCTGCACCTGAACCTGGGCGACCAGTTGACCCTGCCCGGCCAGGTCGCCGGCCCGCCGCTGACCGTGGTGGGCATTTACGCCGACTACGGCAACCCCAAGGGCCACGTGCTGATCAGCGCCCAACACTGGCAACGCCTGTGGCCCGGCCAGCCCGCCACGCGCCTGGCGCTGCGGGTGCAAGCCGACGCCGTGCCCGCGCTGAAGGCAGCCTTGCAGGCGCAGTTTCATCTGGAGGACAACCGCGTGGTTGACCAGGCGCAGCTCAAGGGCTGGGCGGTGCAGGTATTCGAACGCACCTTCAGCGCCACCAGCGCCCTGGACAGCCTGACCCTGACAGTGGCCGCCGTGGCGCTGTTCATCAGCCTGCTGACCCAAAGCGACAACCGCCTGGGCCAGCTCGCGCCACTGTGGGCCCTGGGTGTCAACCGGCGGCAACTGGTGGTGCTGAACCTGGCGCAGACCTGGCTGATGAGCCTGCTTACCCTGACACTGGCGCTGCCCCTGGGCGTGCTGCTGGCCTGGTGCCTGGTGGCCGTGGTCAATGTCCAGGCGTTCGGCTGGCGCTTGCCGTTGCAGGTATTCCCAATGCTGATGCTGATGTTGATGGGCTGGGCATTGCTGGCCACCGCACTGGCCTCGGCCTGGCCCATGGTCCGTCTGCTGCGCAGTCGCCCCACCGACCTGCTGCGGGTATTCGCCGATGAACGTTAAAATCTGGCTGGTGGCCTGCCTGCTGCTGGCCGGCTGCGACGCACCATCACCGCCGCCGCCCCAAGGCTTCGCCGGCCTGGGCGCGCAGGTGGACGGCTTTACCCAGGTACGCCCCGGTGCGCCGTTGGTGTTCCCCCGCGATCACGGCCCGCACCCCGACTACCGCATTGAATGGTGGTATGTGACCGCCAACCTCACCGCCACCACAGGCGAGCATTTCGGTGCCCAGTGGACCCTGTTCCGAAGTGCCCTGGCACCTGGCGCCGAAGCCCCGGGCTGGAGCCATAAAACCATCTGGCTGGCGCACGCCGCTGTCACTGGTATCGATTTTCAGCACAGCGCCCAGGCCCTGGCCCGTGGCGGTATCGGTCAGGCCGGCGTGCAGGCCGTGCCGTTCGCCGCCTGGATCGACGACTGGCGCCTGGAGGCCACGGGCGACAGCGGCGACAACCTCGGCCAGCTGCACCTTACCGCCCACGGCAGCGACTTCGCCTACGACCTGACCCTGCGCACCGACCGCCCCCTGGTGTTGCAGGGTGATCACGGCTACAGTCGCAAATCCCTCCAGGGCCAGGCCTCGTGGTACTACAGCCAACCGTTCTACCAGGCCCAGGGGCACCTCACGGCCCAGGGCCGACAGTGGCACGTCAGCGGCCAGGCCTGGCTGGACCGCGAATGGAGCAGCCAACCCCTGGCCGCCAACCAGCAGGGCTGGGACTGGTTTTCCCTGCACCTGGACGACGGCAGCCAGGTCATGCTGTTCCGCCTGCGCCAGCAAGGCGGCGCCGACTTCATCAGCGGCAACTGGATCAGCGCCAACGGCCAGGGGCAGGCGTTGAACGGCGAACAGATCGAACTGAAGCCGCTGACGGCCTCCTCCACCCTGGACGGCCACGCTGCTCCCACCCAGTGGCAGCTGCGCATTGCCGATCACGGCCTGGACGTGCGGCTTGATGCGCTGAATCGCGATGCCTGGATGAAGGTCACGCCACCGTACTGGGAAGGCCCGGTGCGCATCGAGGGCAGTCGGGGAGGTTGGGGGTACCTGGAGATGACTGGCTACTGAGTCGAGCATCACGCGTAGCAATGCAGACGACCCCGTACGGCGTAGGAGCCGACCTTGGTCGCGATGCAGACGACGCCGTTTCAAGACCGTCGCCGCTACCGTACAGCGCTTCAGATCAACCCCGACAACACCGTCTTCACCACCGCCGACAGCTTGTTGCACACCCCCAGTTTCTCGATGCAACGCGCGATATGGAAATTGACCGTGCGCTCGCTCAGCTTCAGCACCTTGCCAACGTCCACCGATGTCAGCCCCATCGCAGTCCATTTCAGCACTTCCAGCTCACGGGACGACAGCGAGGCCTGCGCGACGCTGTCAACGATCTGCTGCTGCACTTGAGCTTCGATGCGAGGCACCAGTGCGCTGTGCACCAGGTTGGTCAACCACAGCACGTCGCCGGTCTTGTCGTTGAATTCCTGCGTGCTGATTACATCCTGGCTGCGCGCCAGGCTCAGCAGGCAACTGGCCCCGCGCCCGCTGTGCACCGCCTGGGTCAGGCCGTACCGCAGACCGTGTCGTTGATAATCCCCCCACAACTCGGGGTTGGCCTCGAACAGTTCATCCGTCCATAACATCGGCAGTTGCGCCAACAGGCTTTTTTGCAACATGGGATCGTTTTTTGAGCAATGGTTATCGCGATAAAAACAATTCCAGGCCAAAGAGTAATTATTGCGTTTGTACACTTTGTTTTGACCCAGCGGCCGGTGTACAAAAATATTGATACTGCATTGCTCATAGCCTAATTCCCGGGCAGCCCAGAGCACGGAATCAAAGATCGCATCCTCCGAATTATGAGGAGCAAACCGGTCGAGGCACGTCGGGGTCCATTGCATGTTTTTTCCAGGCAGTAATCGGATCCAATAATACTTAGTTCGACTATAGATCAGCACTATCTGGTGACCAAGATTTTCTGGCACCCACTCATCCGATTGGAGCCAGAGCTCTAAATCGATTGATTATTAACAATTACTCAGAAATAAATGTGCTCCATCCTCATAAATCTTCGGCCGGAAAAAATCGCTTTATAACCTTTTGATCTAAAACTCCTGCAAGCCACCCCGGTCAGTTCCTTAAGCGCGCCTGGACCGGGCGCCCCTCCCCAACGGAACAACCGGTAAGGAATTATGTGCGGATTAGCAGGTGAACTTCGTTTTGACCATCAACCGGCGGACCTCGCCGCCATCGAACGCATCACCCACCACCTGGCCCCCCGTGGCCCGGATGCCTGGGGCTTCCACAGCCAGGGGCCCATCGCTTTAGGGCATCGGCGCTTGAAAATCATGGACCTGTCCGACGGCTCGGCGCAGCCCATGATCGATCAGCAACTGGGCCTGTCCCTGGCCTTCAACGGCGCCATCTACAACTTCCCGGAACTGCGCGCCGAACTTGAGGCGCTGGGCTATGCCTTCTATTCGGGCGGCGACACCGAGGTGCTGCTCAAGGGCTACCACGCCTGGGGTGAAGCGCTGCTGCCCAAGCTCAACGGCATGTTCGCCTTCGCCATCTGGGAGCGTGACAGTCAGCGTCTGTTCATCGCCCGCGATCGCCTGGGCGTCAAGCCCCTGTACCTGTCGCGTACCGGCAGCCGCCTGCGCTTCGCCTCGGCGCTACCCGCACTGCTGAAGGGCGGCGACATCAGCCCCATGCTCGACCCGGTGGCCCTCAACCACTACCTGAACTTCCACGCCGTGGTGCCTGCGCCACGCACGCTGCTGGCCGGCATCGAGAAACTGCCGCCCGCCACTTGGCTGCGGGTGGACGCCGAAGGCAACACCGAACAGAAAACCTGGTGGACCCTGCCCTACGGCCCCCACGCCGACGAAGCCAACCTGACCCTGGAAGACTGGCGCGATCGCGTGCTGGACAGTACCCGCGAAGCGGTTGCCATCCGCCAGCGCGCCGCCGTGGACGTGGGCGTGCTGCTGTCGGGCGGCGTGGATTCCAGCCTGCTGGTGGGCCTGCTGCGCGAAGTGGGTGTGCAAGACTTGTCGACCTTCTCCATTGGCTTTCAGGACGCCGGCGGCGAGCGCGGCGACGAGTTCCAGTATTCAGACCTGATCGCCAAGCACTACGGCACCCGTCACCACCAATTGCGCATCGACGAAGCCGAGATCATCGAGCAACTGCCGGCCGCCTTTCGCGCCATGAGCGAGCCCATGGTCAGCCATGACTGTATCGCCTTCTACCTGCTGTCGCGGGAAGTGGCCAAGCATTGCAAGGTAGTGCAAAGCGGCCAGGGCGCTGACGAACTGTTCGCCGGCTACCACTGGTACCCGCAGGTGGATGGCGCCAGCGACCCGTACGCGGCCTACCGCGAAGCGTTTTTCGACCGCAGCTACGCCGATTATGCCGCCACCGTGCAACCGGCCTGGCTGACGCAGAACGACGCTGCCGGTGATTACGTGCGTGAGCACTTCGCCCAGCCGGGCGCCGACGCTGCCGTGGACAAGGCCCTGCGCCTGGACAGCACGGTGATGCTGGTGGACGACCCGGTCAAACGCGTCGACAACATGACCATGGCCTGGGGCCTTGAAGCGCGCACGCCGTTCCTGGACTACCGCCTGGTGGAATTGTCGGCCCGCGTGCCGGCACGCTTCAAGCTGCCGGACGGTGGCAAGCAGGTGCTCAAGGAAGCTGCGCGCCTGGTCATCCCTAGCGAAGTGATCGACCGCAAGAAAGGCTACTTCCCGGTGCCGGGCCTCAAGCACCTGCAGGGCAACACCCTGAACTGGGTGCGCGACCTGCTGCTGGACCCCAGCCAGGACCGTGGCCTGTTCAAGCCGGCCATGCTCGACCAGTTACTGACCAATCCCCAGGGCCAGCTCACCCCGCTGCGCGGCTCCAAGCTGTGGCAACTGGCGGCCCTCAACCTGTGGCTGAGCGAACAAGGAATCTGACCGATGAAACCCCACGCCACGGCCTACAACCAACGCCTGCTGCGCGGCCAGTCGCCGACCTACGAGCGCCTGCAGGCACGCTTTGCCGAGGACGGCAGCGTGCCCGACCAGCATCCTCACGCCGTGCATTGCGGCTGGGGGCGCCTGCTGATCGGCCACACCTTCCCCGACCCCGCCAGCCTGGCCGCCGAGCTGGTGAACGAACAACAGGGCGAACGCGACATTGCCCTGTACGTGGCCGCGCCGCAGCAAGTGCTGGCACAGGCGCCGCATCAGTTGTTCCTGGACCCCTCCGACACCCTGCGCCTGTGGTTCACTGACTACCGCCCGGCGCAGCGGGTGTTTCGCGGCTTCCGCATCCGTCGTGCGCAAAGCGAAGCCGACTGGGACGCCATCAACCAGCTGTACCTCAAGCGCCGCATGCTGCCCATCGACCCCACCCGCCTGACCCCGCGCCACCAGGGCGGCCCGGTGTACTGGCTGGCCGAGGACGAGGACAGCGGCCAGGTGATCGGCAGCGTCATGGGCCTGAACCACCAGAAGGCCTTTCACGACCCCGAGAATGGCAGCAGCCTGTGGTGCCTGGCCGTGGACCCGCGCTGCACCCGCCCCGGCGTGGGTGAGGTGCTGGTGCGCCACCTGATCGAGCACTTCATGAGCCGCGGCCTCAGCTACCTGGATCTGTCGGTGCTGCACGACAACCGCCTGGCCAAGAACCTCTACGCCAAGCTGGATTTCCGCACGCTGCCCACCTTCGCCATCAAGCGCAAGAACGGCATCAACCAGACGCTGTTCCTGGGCCCTGGGCCGCAGGCCGAGCTCAACCCGTATGCTCGCATCATCGTCGACGAGGCCCTGAGCCGCGGCATCGAGGTGCAGATCGACGATGCCGACGCCGGCCTGTTCACCCTGATCCACCGCGGCCGGCGCATCCGCTGCCGCGAATCGCTGTGCGACCTCACCAGCGCCATCAGCATGAACCTGTGCCAGGACAAGAGCCTGACCCACAAGGTGCTCAGCGCCGCCGGCCTGAAGCTGCCGGCCCAGCAACTGGCCGGCAGCGCCGATGACAACGAGGACTTTTTGCAGCAGCACCGGCGCATCGTGGTCAAGCCGGTAGACGGCGAACAGGGCCAGGGCGTCGCCGTGGACCTGGACAACCTTGACGATGTGCAGCAGGCCATCGAGCACGCCCATCGGTTCGACAGCCGGGTGCTGCTGGAGAGTTTTCATGAGGGCGCCGACCTGCGCATCGTGGTGATCGGCTTCGAAGTCGTGGCCGCCGCCATTCGCCGTCCGGCGCAGGTTGTCGGCGACGGCAAGCACAGCATCGGCGCCCTGATCGAAGCCCAGAGCCGTCGACGCCAGGCCGCTACCCAGGGCGAAAGCCGCATCCCGCTGGACCACGAAACCCAACGCACCCTGCACGCCGCCGGCGTGGATTACGACACCGTGCTGCCGGCAAGCCAGGTGCTGGCCGTGCGCCGCGCTGCCAACCTGCACACCGGTGGGCATCTGGAGGACGTCACCGACATCCTGCATCCGACCCTGGCCGAAGCCGCCGTCACGGCGGCACGGGCCTTGAACATTCCGGTCGTTGGCCTGGACCTGCTGGTGCCGGCCGCCGATCAGCCGGAGTACGTGTTCATCGAAGCCAACGAACGCGTGGGCCTGGCCAACCACGAGCCACGCCCCACCGCGCGCAAGTTCATCGACTTGCTGTTCCCCCATTGCCAGGTCCTCACCTGACCTAACGTAGCCGCTGCCGCAGGCTGCGCTGGCCCTGTGCCCCACTGCACATCAGCAGCGCACACAAGGGCCAGCGCAGCCTGGCGGCAGCGGCTACAGGAGTTGCCATGAGCATCAAGATCCCCGAACCCGACACTCAATACCTGCAAAAAGTCCTGCTGGAGATGCTCGCCATCCCCAGCCCCACCGGCTTCACCGACACCATCGTGCGCTACGTGGCCGAGCGCCTGGAAGAGCTGGGCATCCCCTTCGAGCTGACCCGCCGCGGCACCATCCGCGCCACACTCAAGGGCCGCCAAAGCTCGCCCGACCGCGCCGTGTCGGCGCACCTGGACACCATCGGCGCCAGCGTGCGCGCCGTGCAGGACAACGGCCGCCTGTCGCTGGCGCCCGTGGGCTGCTGGTCCAGCCGCTTCGCCGAGGGCAGCCGCGTCAGCGTGTTTACCGACAACGGCGTGATCCGCGGCAGCGTGTTGCCGCTGATGGCCTCCGGGCACGCCTTCAACACCGCCGTCGACCAACTGCCCGTCAGCTGGGACCACGTGGAACTGCGCCTGGACGCCTACAGCACCACCCGCGCCGACTGTGAAAGCCTGGGCGTCAACATTGGCGACTTCGTGGCCTTCGACCCGCTGCCCGAATTCACCGACAGCGGCCACATCAGCGCCCGCCACCTGGACGACAAGGCCGGCGTCGCCGCCCTGCTGGCCAGCCTCAAGGCAATCGTGGAAAGCGGCCAGCAACCGCCCATCGACTGCCACCCGCTGTTCACCATCACCGAAGAAACCGGCTCCGGCGCGGCCGGCGCGCTGCCTTGGGACGTGAGTGAATTCGTCGGCATCGACATCGCCCCCGTTGCCCCCGGCCAGCACAGCAGCGAGCACGCAGTCAGCGTGGCCATGCAGGATTCCAGCGGGCCCTATGACTACCACCTGTCGCGACACCTGCTGAAACTGGCCCAGGACAATGACTTGCCCGTGCGCCGCGACCTGTTCCGCTACTACTTCAGCGATGCGCATTCGGCGGTGACGGCAGGGCATGACATCCGCACGGCGCTGTTGGCATTTGGTTGTGATGCGACCCATGGCTATGAGCGTACGCACATCGACAGCTTGCAGGCGTTGGGGCGGATCTTGACCGCCTACATCCTCAGCCCACCGGTGTTCGCCAGTGATGCCAAGCCGGCGCATGGGTCGCTGGAGCGGTTCAGTCATCAGCTGGAGCATGATGCGCAGATGGAGAGCGAAACGCGGGTGCCGGCGGTGGATACGTTGGTGGGGCAGAAGTAGGTTCTGTGGTGGCTGTTTCCCGAGCTTCGCCCGGTCCCACAGGGGCGGCGTGCGCGCCTGCCCTCACCTGTGGGACCGGGCGAAGCTCGGGAAGCGGCCAGACACACCCCGAAAACCATCCAAAGCCCCTACGAACGCTACGCGAGGTAAGGTATTCCTTCCCCACCAGGACAGGGCAAGGGAATGCCAATCTTCCAGGAAAACCGCCTACGCATCGGCCGGGTTTCAGAACCCGGCCGCATCTACCTGATCACCACCCGCACAGTCCGGCGGGAACCCGCCTTTGCCCACTGGCCCACCGGGCGGCTAGTGGTGCGTGAAATGATGCTGGAAGAACAGCGAGGTCACGTACGCAGCATCACCTGGGTCCTGATGCCTGATCATCTCCACTGGCTGGTCGAACTGGTAAGCGGAAACCTTTCAGAAATGGTCTGCCGGGTCAAAGCGCGTTCGGCTTTGGCGGTCAATGCCGCGCTGGGCAGGTCTGGAAGCCTGTGGCAGAAGGGGTTTCATGACCGGGCTGTGCGCAGGGAAGAAAACCTGAAGCACCTTGCGCGGTACGTGATTGCCAATCCCATAAGGGCGGGGTTGGTGAAGCGGGCGGGGGATTATGTGTTGTGGGATGCTGTTTGGCTTTAGAGGGGGTGGCCTTTTCCCGAGCTTCGCCCGGTCCCACAGGTTAGAGCGTGCGCAGGCCCTGACCTGTGGGACCGGGCGAAGCTCGGGAAGCAGCCACCGCAGTCTCAGCGATCGTTATGCCCCAGATCCCGCTGCGGATCGATGCAATCCCTCACCCGCTGCTTCAGCACCTTGGCCTCCGGGAAACCGCCGTCGGCCTTGCGCTCCCAGATCTGCACGTTGTCGCAGGTGATGCGAAACACCCCGCCCGTGCCGGGTTCCAGGCTGACGCGGCCCAGGTCGTCGGCGAAGGTGCTGAGCAGTTCCTGGGCCAGCCAGGCCGCGCGCAGCAGCCACTGGCACTGGGTGCAGTAGGTGATGACCACGTGTGGGCGCGGGGTGTCGGTCATGGGCTGGCTCACGCGATTTTCGACAGCATGTGGCGGGCGGCCTGTTTGTAGGCCTCGTCGCCTTCGCGCAGCAGTTCATGCAGCAGGTCTGAGGCACTGCTCAGGTCGCCCTCGTCGATGCAGCTTTGCGCCTGCTCCAGCTTCTGCGCCGATTCCTCGGCACTGTCCTGATTGTCGAAGTCCACGGTCAGCGAATCCAGCTCGGGCAAGTCGGCGCCGGCCACGAAATTGTCCAGGAAGGCGTCGTCCAGGCCGTCATCGGCCACCGGCGACTCTTCCTCGGCGAAGTCGCTGAGGAATTGCTCGTCGGGCATCTCGAACACGTCGGGAAATTCCTTGAGGTTGCTGGCGAACTCCACATCTACCGGTTCGGCGGCCTCGGCAGGTGTTTCGCTGCCTTTGCGCGCCGGGGCCGGGTCGAAGGGGCTCACCAGGTCCCAGTCAGCGTCCATGGACAGGTCGTCGAGGTTGAGCTGGAAGTCGTCCATCGGCTCGTCCACCGCTGCCGGTTTGTCGACAATGGCCGGCGCCACGGCGGCTACCGCAGCCACCGCCGCCGGTACCACCACGGCCGCAGCCGGCGCGGCAACTGGCGCGGGCGCGGGCGCTGGTACGGGCTGCAGTTTGGGGTAATGACCGCGAATGGCGTCGATTTTCTCGGCGCTGAAATCCTGCGCCAGCAAGGCGCGCTCTTCCTCGGCAAAGCCGGCCACATCGCCCTGCTGGCCCAGCACTTCCAGCAGGCGCAACCGCAGGTCGGTGCGCTGGGGTTCTTTCTGCAGCCCTTCGCGCAGGATGGCGCAGGCTTCGTTGAAACGACCGTAGGCGATGTAAATGCTGGCACCGTCCATGGCGTCGGTGGCCGGGCCACTGTCGCGACGCGGCGAGGCACTGCCCGACTCTTCCCCGGCCAGTTCGAGCGCCGGTGCAAGGCCGGTTTGTGCCGGTTTGATCAGCACGTCGTCATCGACCGCCAACGGCGGCTCGGCCGCCACCAGGGCCTCTGCCTGACGGCGGCGGTTGTAGACCAGCCCGCCCAGCAACAGCAGGATCAGTACCACGCCCAGGATCGGCAGCCACGGTATATCGCTGCTGTCATCGACCACAGGGGTCACGGGCACTGCAGGGGCAACAGGGGCTGCCGGTGCGGCCGGCTTGCCGGCCGTGCGGGCCTGGGCCAGTTGCTGCTGCAACTGCAGCAGTTGCTGGTCCTTGCTGTCCATCTGCGCTTGCAGGGCCAACAGCTTGCCGTTGAGCTCGTCGACGTCCTTGTGCAGGGCCAGGTCGTCCGTCGTGGGCAGCGGGGCAGTTGGCGCATCGGTGATCGGCGCCACGGCAGGCGGCGCCGCGCTGGCCACCTGGGCAGGCGACGGGGCAGGCGCGGCGCTCGGCAGCACGGCGCTGTCAGGCAGCAACAGGCTTTGGCCGGCCTTGAGCTTGCCCGGGTTCAGCGCCCGCAGTTCGCGGGACAGGGTGTTGGGTGGCGTGGTGGTGCCGGCGGCCTGCAGGCGCTTGCTGATGCTCCACAGGGTGTCGCCCTTCTGCACCTCCAGGCGCTTGTTCTGGGTAGCGGGCGGCAGGGCCTCTGGCGCGCGGGGTGCAGCGGCACGGGGGGCTGGCACAGGGGTTGCGGCCGTGCTGGCGGCACTGGCGATGCTGCTGACCGGCGCATCGTCGAACTTGGGCGCTGGCGGCAGGCTGACGGCACCCGGCGGATCGATCAGCACGGTGAATTCACGCAGCAGCTGCCCGCTGGGGCGGTTGAGCTGCACCAGGAAGTCCAGATACGGCTCGGTGACTGCCTTGCTGCTGGTCACGTGGATGAACTTGTTCGGCCCCGTAAGCACCGGCGTAAAGCGCAGGTCGTTGAGGAAAAACGCCCGATCCACCCCGGCGCGCGCGAACTCCTCGGCGGTGGCCAGGCTCACCGACAGGTCGGCGGCGGCCAGCCCCTGGGCATCCACCAAAGCGATATCGGCGTTGAGCGGCTGGCCCAGCGAGGAATGCAGGGTGATGTCACCCAGGCCCAGGGCCTGCGCCTGGCCGGCAAAGGCGGTCAGGCAGGCAACCAGCAGACACGTGGTGGTCGATGTGGAAAAGGCCCCGAACATGGCCCGTGAACGCTCTAGCATGAGAATCCCTTGAGGAACCTGCTTCCTGTCTTTCTGGTTATAGACTGCGAACCCGCGTTTCTCAAAGTACCGGGCACCTGCGCGCTCAGGATTTCTTCTCGAGGTTGTCCAGAATCTGGCGATGCACGCGCATGCACGTGCGCATTTCTTCTTCGTCCACGCCCACGAACAACTCGGCACGCAAGGCGTTGGCAATGGTTTCGATCTGTTCGATCAGCGGCAAGGCCGGTTCGCACAACACGATCTTTTTCGCGCGACGGTCTTCCAGCACCGCCTGGCGCTGCACCAGACCCTGGGTTTCCAGGCTGTCGAGCAAACGCGCCAGGGTCGGCCCTTCCACGCCCACGCTTTGCGCCAGCTCGCGCTGGGTGGGGGTTTCCTCGAACCGGGCCAGGTGCAGCAGCACCAGCCAGCGCGCCTGGGACAGGCCCAGGCCGGCCAGGCGGCGATCCAGTTCAGCACGCCAGCCCCGGGACATCTGGGCCAGTTGCATTCCGAAACGGTGTTGATCGGTCAACGGCATAAGCGACTCATGGTTAAAAGACAAAACTAATTGTTAGTGAGCTAATCATGACCCTCACCAAGAGGCAATACTCATGCCGGAACGTTTTTGTATGACGTCATAAACAAATGTCAGCTTCACACCGCTCACATTTCAAACTCGGACTGCAAGGCAGCCCTGACACAGTACAACACACCTTCCGGCACACGGCCGGCGAACAGGCCCGCGACTTCACTGACCGGCGGCAGTTCACCCTCGCCGTCCAGGAACGCGTCCTGCACTTCACCCATCAACTCTTCCGGCAGGTCCAGGGCCTGTTCCAGGGACAATTGCTGCTGGCCGATGGCCTCGGCCAGCATCGAATAGACATTCTTCTCGCTGCACTGCAACTGGCCGGCGATTTGCAACGGCGTCATGCCGGCGCGTGCCAGGCTGATCAATTCGTGACGCACGTCGGCCACCGCCCGTGGCGCCTGTTCCTCGCCACCATTGAGCACGGCCAGGAAGGCCTCGCCGTAGCGCTCCAGCTTGCGCGCGCCCACGCCGCTGACACGGCCCATGTCGGCCATGCTGGCGGGCTGGCTGCGCAGCATTTCCAGCAAGGTGGAGTCGGGGAAGATGACGTACGGCGGCACGCTGTGTTCCTCGGCCAGCTTGCGACGCAGGGTGCGCAGGGCTTCCCACTGTTCGCGCTCTTCACCACGCACCAGTTGGCTGGCGGGGCTGCCGGAGCTGCTGCGCGGGGTGCTGCCCTTGGCCGGTTTTGGCTCCAGGCGCAGTTCCAGGGTGACTTCGCCGCGCAATAACGGCCGGCAGGTGTCGCTCAGGCGCAGGCCGCCGTAGCCTTCCAAGTCGATGTCGGCCAGGCCACGCGCCACCAATTGTCGGAACAGCGAGCGCCATTCGTGCTCGGTACGGGCCTTGCCCACGCCGAACACCGAGAGTTTCTCGTGGCCGAAATTGCGCACCTTTTCGGTGTCCTTGCCCAGCAGCACGTCCACCAGGTGGCCCACGCCGTAGCGCTGGCCGGTGCGGAAGATGGCCGACAGGGCCTGGCGGGCCGGCTCGGTGGCGTCCCAGGTTTGCACGCCGTCGACGCAGTTGTCGCAGTGCCCGCAGGGGTTGGGCAGCTCTTCGTCGAAGTAAGCCAACAAGGACTGGCGGCGGCAGCGGGTTTCTTCGCACAGGGCCAGCATGGCGTCGAGCTTGTGCTGCTCGATGCGTTTGTGCCGCTCGTCGCCTTCGGAGCTTTGCAGCATCTGCTTGAGCATCAGCACGTCCTGCAGGCCGTAGGCCATCCAGGCGTCGGCGGGCAGGCCGTCACGGCCACCCCGGCCGGTTTCCTGGTAGTAGGCTTCCAGCGACTTGGGCAGGTCCATGTGGGCCACGTAGCGCACGTTGGGCTTGTCGATGCCCATGCCGAAGGCGATGGTGGCGACCATGATCAGGCCTTCCTCGTTGAGGAAGCGCTTCTGGTTGGCGGCACGCACGTCCGACGGCAGGCCGGCGTGGTAGGACAGCGCCGGGAAGCCTTGCTCGCACAGGAAGGCGGCGGTTTCATCGACCTTTTTGCGCGACAGGCAATAGACGATGCCGGCGTTGCCGCGGCGCTCGGCCAGGAAGGTCATGAGCTGCTTGCGCGGGTTTTCCTTGGGCACGATGCGGTAGAAGATGTTCGGCCGGTCGAAGCTGGACAGGAAACGCTCGGCGTCCTGCAGGTGCAGGCGGTTGACGATCTCCTCGCGGGTGCGCTTGTCGGCCGTGGCCGTCAGGGCGATGCGCGGCACGTGGGGGAACTGCTCGGCCAGTTGCCCCAGTTGCAGGTATTCGGGACGGAAGTCATGGCCCCATTGCGACACACAGTGGGCTTCGTCGATGGCGAACAGCGAGATGTCCAGCGTGCGCAGGAAATCCAGCATGCGCGGCTGCACCAGGCGCTCGGGCGCCAGGTAGAGCATTTTCACCTCGCCGCGGCGCAGGCGCCCGGCCAGCTCACGCTGCTGCTCGGCGCTGAGGGTGGAGTTCAGCGAGGCGGCGGCCACGCCCAGCTCTTCAAGGGTGGCCACCTGGTCGTCCATCAGCGCGATCAGCGGCGACACCACCACCGCCAGGCCCGGGCGCAGCAGCGCCGGCACCTGGAAGCACAAGGACTTGCCGCCACCGGTGGGCATCAGTACCAGGGCATCGCCACCGCTGGCCACGCGTTCGATAATGGCACCCTGGCGACCCCGAAAACTGTCGTAGCCGAAGATGTCCTTAAGGACGCGTTGAGCCTGTTCGAGCATAAGAACTCCAAAAATCGCAGAACCATCCAGGCCCACAGGCTGGATGAAAATCGCGCGCGTTTCACGCAAAAATGCGTAAGCGCCCTTTACACAGGGCAACCCTTCAGGGCGTGAAACGGCCAAAGCGGCGCATTATACCCGAGCGCTCGCCTGCGCAGGGCACCACTGATAAGGCCATGTTTTTCAGGCTTGGGTGGCGCGGGGGGCCTAACAAGGCCTAGAATTCACTATCGTAAATTCTTCAAGGTAGCCTTTTAATGTCCTTCGCTGAGCAACTGAACCGCCTGCAAGCCTTCCTCGACGCCGATGAGCTGCACGAGGAAGCGCTGGACTACGTGGCCGCTCACGGCTATCTGACCGCCCTGTCGATCTGTTCCGAGGAAGTCCCGGAGCGCGAGTGGATCGACGCCCTGTTCGCCGAAGAGCCGCATTACACTGATGCCGCCCAGCGCGAAGAGATCGAAGGCACCCTGGTGGCCCTCAAGGCGCACATCGCCCGCCAGCTGGCCAGCGACGAGGAATTCGAGCTGCCATGCGACCTGGACCTGGGCGAAGAGCCGGACGATTCCGAGCTGCGCGGCTGGTGCATCGGCTTCATGGAAGGCGTGTTCATGCGTGAAGCGGCCTGGTTCGAGACCGCCGAGGACGAAGTCAGCGAAATGCTGCTGCCGATCATGGTGGGTTCGGGCCTGTTCGACGAACAACCGGAGTTTGCCGACATCGCTGCCGACGCCAACCTGCAGGACGACATGATCGTGCAGATCCCCGAGGCGCTGACCGCGCTGTATCTGCTGTGCAACGCACCGGACGAGAAGCCGGCCATCCTCAAGCCGCGCCACCACTGATTCAAGCCCATGTAGCCGCTGCCGCCATGCTGCGCTGGCCCTGTGCCTCACTGGAAATCTCCAGCGTACGCAAGGGCCAGCGCAGCCTGGCGGCAGCGGCTACAGGTGTATCTGTACAAAAATATATATCCCCCTCCCCTGTGCTGTCCGTTCGCCATCTCCTAAACTCTGTCGACTGACCCCAGAGTGCCTTTGGCATGCCCCACCGCCCGCGTCGACATGGATGGCTTTCGCCCCGGCTGTGGCGTTGCTGTGGCTGGATGGTGCTGTGCCTGTCATTGACTGTGGCGGGCGACAACTGGCCCGAGTGGGACTTCGCGCAAATCATCAACAAGGCTGACCAGCACTACGGCGGGCTGGGCTCGGCGCGCGAGCGCCTGGAAGCCTGGGGCAAAATGCTGCAAAGCAGCGAGGACAAGCCAGAGCTGGAAAAGCTGGCCATCGTCAACGCCTTCTTCAACCGGCAGATGGCATTCAGGGACGACATGAGCGTGTGGCAGGTGGAAGATTACTGGGCCACGCCCCTGGAGGCCTTGTGGAAAGGTGCCGGGGACTGCGAGGACTACGCCATCGCCAAGTACTTCAGCCTGCGCCGCCTGGGCGTGTCGGCCGACAAATTGCGCATTACCTACGTCAAGGCCCTGGAGTTGAACCAGGCGCACATGGTACTCACCTATTACGCCACCGATCGCGCCGACCCGCTGGTGCTGGACAACCTCAAACCCGATATCCGGCCCGCGTCCCAGCGCAAGGACCTGCTGCCGGTGTATGCCTTCAATGCCGAGGGCGTGTACATGCCCGGCGCCTCGGCCAAAGCCCGCACCAGTGACAGCAAGAAGTTGTCGCGGTGGCAGGACGTGTTGCAAAAAATGAAAGCCGAAGGCTTTGCCATTGGCGACGGATAGGAGTGCCCGATGTCATTACTCAAGCAACTGTTCCTGGCGATCTGCCTGTTCCTGGTGGTGGCCTTCAGCGGCAGTTTTTTCGTGGGCCTGGAAAATTCCCGCGAGCAACTGCTCAGCCAACTGCGCTCCCATGGCCAGGACGCGGCCACGGCGCTGGGGCTGTCGCTGGCGCCCCATGTGGACGACCCGGCCATGGTCGAGCTGATGGTGTCGTCGATTTTCGACAGTGGCTACTTCTCCAACATCCGCGTGGTCAACCTGGCGGACAACAGCACCCTGGTTGAACGTGCCGCCGAACCTGGCAGCGGCGAGGTGCCGGGCTGGTTCGTGCGCATGGTCAACCTGCAACCCCAGGGCGGCGATGCGCTGGTGATGCGCGGCTGGGAGCAGGCCGCGCGCGTCGAGGTGCTGAGCAACCCGCAGTTCGCCCTGGCCAAACTGTGGGAAACCGCCATCGGCAGCCTGGCGTGGCTGGCCCTGTGCGGTCTGCTGAGCGCCGTGTTCGGGGGCTGGCTGCTGCGCAAGCAACTGCAGCCGCTGGACAGCATGGTTAACCAGGCCAATGCCATCAGCCAGCGCGAGTTCCTGACCCTGCCGCGCATCCCGCGCACCCCGGAACTGCGCCGGGTGGTGCTGGCGATGAACCAGATGGTGGAAAAGCTCAAGGCGCTGTTTGCCGAAGAAGCTGCACGCAGCGAAAAACTGCGCGAGGAATCCTACCAGGACAGCCTGACCGGCCTGGCCAACCGCCGCCTGTTCGACACCAAACTCACCAACCAGCTGATGGTGACCGAGCAGAACAGCGAAGGCTTTGTGTTGATGGTGCGGGTCCATGACCTGGCTGGCTTGAACCAGCGCCTGGGTGGCCAGCGCACCGACGCCCTGATCGCCGAAATCGGCACCGTTCTGGGCCAACTGCTGCAGCACCCACGCCGCAGTCGCTGGATCGCGGCCCGCAACCGGGGTGGTGAGTTCAGCCTGCTGGCGCCTGCGCTCAGTGCCGAGGACGCTGAACGCCTGGCGGAAGACCTCACTACCCAGTTGCAGAACTTCTACCTGACCGGCGCCAGCGACCAGTCGCCGGTGGCGCATATCGGCGTGGCCGCCTACAAGCCGGGCGAGGCGCTGAACACGGTGTACATGCACCTGGACCAGGCGCTGACCGAGGCGCAGAACCATCCGCAGCAACCCTGGGCGGTGCTGGCGCATTTCAACGGCGCGCCCATCCAGAACCCGGCGCAGTGGCGCACCTGGATCGACGAAGCCCTGGAACAGCGCAAGCTCAAGCTGTATTTCCAGCCGGTGGTGCCGTGTGCCGAGCCTGGGCAGATCCTGCACCACAAAGTGCTGGCCCGCCTGCTGGACCCGGCCGGGGAAGCCGTGGCGGCCGCGCACTTCCTGCCCTGGATCGAACGCCTGGGCTGGTCGGCGCGCTTTGACCTGGCGATGCTGGAACACACCCTGGAATACCTGCAGGAACACCCTCACCCACTGGCCCTGAGCCTGTCGGGCACCACCCTGCGCCGCGAGGAATACCTGGGGCCGATCCTGGAGCTGCTGAAAGCCAGCCCCGGCCAGGCGCATTTACTGACCCTTGAAGCCGACGAGCACCACCTGCCGCCGGCTGATCAGCTACAAGCCCTAAGCCAGACTATCCGCGACACCGGCTATCGCTTTGGCCTGCAGCATTTTGGTGGCCGCTTCAGCCAGATCGGCAACTTCACCCACCTGGGCCTGGCGTACCTGAAAATCGACGGCAGCTACATCCGCGCCATCGACCAGCAGAGCGACAAGCGCTTGTTCATTGAAGCCATCTACCGAGCGACCAACAGCATTGATATGCCGTTGATTGCGGAGATGGTGGAGACGGCTGGGGAGTTGGAGGTGTTGAAGGAGTTGGGGCTGCATGGGGCGATGGGGCGGTTGATTGGGGCGCCTGCTGCGCAGATTTGAGGTCCTTAAGGCCAGGCATGGGTTTTTGGGTGTGCAGGTGCCAGGCATGAGTGTTGCGGTGCCCATGAGATCGCGCGCCGCCCGCGCGGCGCTTCGCGGCCGCAGGCCGCTCCTACCGTTTGTTTCGGGCCAGTTTTGTCAGTGATATCTCCCGGGACCGCCTTGTTGGCATCCACCCAAATCTGCAGCGAAAGAACAAAGCGGTCCCGGGAGATGCCACTGACAAAACTGGCCCGAAACAAACAGTAGGAGCGGCCTGCGGCCGCGAAGCGCCGCGCGGGCGGCGCTCGATCTCAAGAACACCATACAACTCAAGACATGCACCTCCATGCCCCACCACACACCCCACAAAAAAAATCCCGCCAAAAAAGGCGGGATTTTTTACCAGCAACACCCCATCAAGCCACATCCACCTTCAACGAATGATCCCCCAACATCCCACTGACGATGGTCGCCGTGTCATGCGCCGACACCACGCCCCCCGCTGTTGGCGTCACGCCGTAGTGGCTGGCCACATCGACACCTTTCAGGTCGATGGTCTGGGTGGCTGCACCACCCGCGGTGGTGCTGACGTCGATGCTGGACACCAGCCCCGAGCCACTGCCGGTTACCTTGAAGTGCAGGTAATCATCCAGCGTGGACGCGGTGGCGCCATCGCCTTGCAGCAGTTGCGACAGGTCCAGCTTGTCGGTGCCCAGGGTGAAGTCGGTGATGGTGTCGTGGCCCGAGTTGCCCGCCAGGTATTGGAAGGTATCGGCCCCCGCGCCGCCGGTCAGGGTGTTGTCACCCAGGCCGCCGATGATGGTGTCGTTGCCGCCACCACCGTTGATCACGTCATTGCCCAGGCCGCCGTTGATGACGTTGGCCTGGTCGTTGCCGGTCAGGTGGTCAGCATAATCGGAACCCAGCAGGTTCTGGATGTTGATCAACTGATCGTGCCCGGCACCCAACGTGTCCTGCACCCCGGTGTTACTCAGGTCGACGGTTACCGCCGACTTGGCGCTGTGGTAGCTGACGGTGTTGATACCGGTGCCGCCATCAAAGACGTCATTGCCGGCACCGCCGATCATGAAGTCATTGCCCCCCTTGCCCAGCAGGGTGTTGCCGCTGTCGTCACCGATCAGGATGTCATCGCCCGAGGTGCCGGTCAGGGTATGCCCGGCCTGGTAGCTGATCACCGCGGCCGCGGTGTCGCTGCCGCCGTGGTTGTCGCTGACGGTGTAGGTGGCATTCAGGTCAGGTGCGTCCGCGGCAGCGCCGGCGTAGTTGATGTTCATGCCCAGGGTGTATTCGACATTGCTGCCGCTATACCCGCTGGCATGGGCCACATGGATGGTGTAGTCGCCCTCGGTGTTCGCCGTCAGCGTGCCGCCATCACCCAGGCCGGTGGATTGACCATTGCCCAACGACCAGCTCAAGTTCAGATGGCTGTTGCTGTTGTCGGTGATGCTCAGACTTTCCCCGGCTTTGAGGTGCACGGTGATGTAGTCATTGGCATTGGCACTGCTACCGTTGGCCAGGTAGCCGGTGACCAGCAACGCCGCCGTCATGCTGGCAGCCGTGGCCTGGAACGAACTGCGGTCGAGGCTGATGGCCTGGTTGCTGTAGTTGTTGCCATGGCCAGTGAAGCTGATGGTCTGCTTGCTGGTGGCCGTGAAGTCCGTGCCCTTGCCCCAGCCGGTGGCGAACCCGGTGTTGGCCACGGTCAGCGGGTCACCGTTGGCATCGGTGTCGTTCGCCGTCAGTGCCTCGCTGGGCACGATGATGGTCGAGGACAGGACGTTGGTGATCACATGATCGGCAGCCGCCACCGGTGGCGAGTTCGGGGTTACCGTCACGCTCAGGTTGGCCGGGTTGGACAGGTCGCCATCGTTGTCCGACAGCTGGAAGGTGACCTTGTCGGTGTAGGTGGTGGTAGCGCCGTTGGAGGTGTAGGTGTACGCCCCGTTGTCCATGTCCACCACCACGGTGCCGCCTTTGCTGGTGGTTACGGTGATGCTGTTGGTGCTGGTGTCGAACGTGCCGTGGCTGGTGCCACCGGCCGTGCTCATGTCACCCGCGCCGGACTTGGCCTTCGGATCATAGGTGTAGGTGACACCGTCCACCGTGATCGACTTGACGAAGCCACCGTCGGCGCCAAAGGTGCCGTTGGACAGCAGGCTGCCCGCCAGGGAGACGTTCTGCACGGTGCTGCTGAGCACGCTGTTGAGGTCGTTGAGGTTGGTGACCACGACGGCGTTGGTGTTGGTGTTTGTGGTGCCGTCGTAGGCAATGGGGTTCAGGTACTGCGCCTCCACGCCGTTGCCCAGGCCAATCGCGTAGGCCTTTATGTCGTTGGTGGTGAGGAACTTGGTCCAGGCCGCTTCCTCGGTGGTGTCGATGCCATCGCCCAGGTTGGTGTTGGTCTGCGACGTGGACTGGCCATTGCCCGAGGATGGGTGGGTATCGGACAGGGTCGGGTTGCCGTCGGAGAAGAAGTAAGTCACGTTCTGACCATCCACCAACTTGCCATTGGCGGCGAAGGCAGCCTTGGCGGCCGTCAGCGCGTAGTCATAGTTGGTACCGCCGCTGGCGGTCAGCCCGGCGATGTAGGCCTTGGCCGTGGCCACATCGACCCACACATTGCTCTCGGTCTGTGTGGCGTTGTTGAACGTCACCACCTGGACCTTGACGTCGCCTTCGGCGTCGTACTTGTTCAGCAGGGTGATGATCGACTGCTTGGCCAGCTCCAGCCGCGTCAGGCCGTTGACCCCCGAGGCATCGTTCATGCTGCCCGACACGTCGATCACCAGCAGCACGTTGGTGTTTGCCTGTGGCGCGATGGCCGCACGGTCGATGGAACCTGCCTGTGGCACGTCGTCGGTGATGTTGATCACCAACTGGTTGGTGACGCTGTTGCCCTGGGCATCGGTGCCGCGGTAGGTGATGGTGTCGGTGGTGGTATCGGTGCCGTTGTTGGCCGACGGATCGGTCTTGGGCGCCGAGGTCAGGGTGTAGGTGAACGTGCCGTCGCTGTTGAGCTGGATCACGCCATGGGCCGTGGTGTAGAGGCCGTTGGTGGCGCCGTCGATGCTGTAGGTGACGGTACCCGAACCGCTGGAAATCGAACCGGCCACCGAGCCGGTGGCGGTTTCGGCGGTAGAGTCAGGGTTGCTGCCCACCACGGTGCCGGCGGCCAGGTCCTTGCCATCCTGGGTAAGGTCCAGGGCGGCTTCGGCCACGGTCACGCCGGGGCCTGTGCCCGGCACAATGTGCAGGCCCGAATCGGTCACCGTGATGGAGACGGTGGCGGTGCTGATGTCGCCGTCGTTGTCGACCAGCGTGTAGGTGAATTTATCCACCACGTCGCCGTGAGCGGCCGCGTTGGGGTTGGCGTGGTAGACGCTGCTGCCGTCGGCGTTGATGACCAGTTGGCCATAGGTGCCGACGATGATGCTGCCCACGTTGCCCGCCACAGGCTGAATCTGTGCGCCCGCCTTGACCCCGATGACCTGGTAGATGCCATCGGCGCCCGCCACGTCGTTGGCCAGCACGTTGCCCTGTGCATACTGCCCTTCACCCACGGTGATGGCGTCATGCACGGCCACTGGTTTGTCATCGACGATGTTGATGGTCAGCTGGCTGACCGCGTGGTTGCCGGCGCTATCGGTGGTCAACACCACAAAGCTTTCGGTGGTGCCGATGCCGGCGACCTTGGGCGCGCTGGTCAGGGTGTAGGTGTAGGTGCCGTCGGCGTTCATGTGGATGAGGCCGTACTGCCCTTGAATGTTGCCGCTGCTGTCGGCGGTGCCGTTGATGCTGTAGGTGAGCGTGCCCACCCCGCCCGTTACCGAGCCGGCCACGGTGCCGCTGGCGGTTTCGAGTGTCCAGTCCCCATGGCTGCCGGTAACCGTGCTGGCGCCCAGGTCAGCGCCGTCCTTGACGGTGTCCAGACCGGCTTCGAACACCACCACGCCATTCACGTCACAGGCCTGCAGGCCAGCATCCTTGATGGTGATGGTGATGTTGGCGGTACTGGTGTCACCGTCCTTGTCCACGACGGTGTAGCTGAAGGTATCGGTGACGGTGCCGCTGTAGGCTGCGTCCGGGTTGGCGTGGTAGATGGACGAGCCGTCGGCCTGGATCACCAGTTGCCCGTAGGTGCCCTGGATGATGCTGCCCACGCCGCCCGACAGGCTGTCGGTGCTGGCGCTGGAACCCGCCTTCACGCCCACCACACTGCCAAAGCCATCGGCGCCGGCAATGTCATTGGCCAGCACATTACCGGTGCCGAACAGGCCTTCGGTCACGGTAATGGCGTCATGCACGGCGATCGGGCTGTCGTCGACGATGTTGATGGTCAACTGGCTGACCGCGTGGTTGCCCGCGCTGTCGGTGGTGACCACCGCAAAGCTTTCAGTGGTGCCGATGCCTTCGACCTTGGGCGCATTGGTGAGGGTGTAGGTGTAAGTACCGTCGGCGTTCATGTGAATGACGCCGTACTGCCCCTGCACGTTGCCGTTGGCATCGGCGGTGCCGGCAATGCTGTAGCTCAGCGCGCCGACGCCACCGGTGACCGAACCTGCCACGGTGCCATTGGCCGTCTCGCCCGGCAGGAACGCCAGGCTGCCGTTGGACGTGCCGGGGGCCAGGTCGCCAGGGTTCTGCACGGTGTCCAGCGCCGCTTCGAACACGGTGACGCCATCGGGGGTGTGCGCCACCAGCCCGGCGTCGTTGATGGTGATCGTAATGTTGGCCGTGTTGGTGTCACCGTCCTTGTCGACGATGGTATAGCTGAACGTGTCGGTGACTTGGCCGTACGCCGCCGAATCCGGGTTGGCGTGATACACCGCATCGCCATTGGCCTGGATCACCAACTGCCCGTAGGTGCCCTGAATGACGCTGCCCACGCCTGTGTGCAGAATCGCGGTGGAGCTGCTGGAGCCCGCCTTGACCCCGATGACCCCGGCGATGCCGTCGGCGCCGCCCACGTCATTGGCCAGGACGTTGCCCTGGGCGATGCCACCCTCGATCACCGATTGGGCGTCGTTCACCGCCACGGGGCGGTCGTCGACGATGGCAATGGTGATCTGGCTCTGGGTCTGGTTGCCGACGCTGTCGGTGGTCACCAGCGTGAAGATGTCCAGGGTGCCCAGGCCGACGATGTGCGGCGCATTGGTCAGGGTGTAGGTGTAGGTGCCGTCGCTGCCCAGGTGCAGGGTGCCGTACTGGGTGGTGACGTTGCCGTTGGCATCGGCGCCCGCCAGGGTGTAGGTCAGCGCGCCAACCCCGCCACTGCCGGCGTTCAGCACGCTGCCGCTGACGGTTTCCAGGGTGGAGTCGGGGTGGGTGCCGGTGGGCAGTGCCGCCTCGAACACGAAGCCGCCCAGGTCGGTGGCCTTCAGGCCCGAATCGCTGAGGGTGATGGTGACCGTGGTGGTGCTGAGGTCACCGTCCGCGTCGCGGATCGTGTAGGTGAAGGTGTCGGTCTTGCCGTCGGTGTTCACCGAGTTGGGATTGGCCTGGTAGGTGGCCACGCCCTGATCATTAATGGTCAGGGAACCGTAGGTACCCTCGACGGTGACACCGGCGCTGCCACTGACGGCAGTGGCATTGCTGCTGGCAGCGGCCTGCACGCTGACCACGGTGGAACCGTCGGCGCCCACCTTGTCGTTGCCGATGACGTTGATGGTGATGTGATCGCCTTCGACCACGTCGCCGGTATCGGCCACGGCTTGGGGCACGTCGTCGACAATGGTGGTGACCAACTGGCTGGTGGCCGTGCTGCCGTCGGTGTCAGTGGCCACAACGGTGAAGCTGTCAGTGATGGTGTTGGTGCCGTCCCCTGCAGGGTGGGTATCGGCATGGGTCAGGGTGTAGGTGTAGCTGACCACGCCGGTGGCCGGCACGTAGCTGTTGATGGTCAGCGTGCCCAGCGCGGTCGGGATAGTGACCGGCGAGCTGATGCCCACGCCGCCAGTGACGATGGCGACACCGCCGATGGTCAGGGTTTGCAGGCCGTCGGGGGCAGAGACGGTGAACTGACCGTGCTGCACCAGGGCGGTTGCGTCCGGGCTGCTGCCATTGATCAGATTGGCTTCATTGACGGTGGTGGTCAGGCCGCCAACGTCGGGCGCGGTGATGATGACCGGGTCGTTGACGTTGGTGATTCGCAACGTCAGCGTGGCGGTGCTGGTATCGCCATCGGCGTCATTGAGCGTGTAGGTGAAAGTGTCCAGGCCCTTGCCGCCGCCGTGCAGGTCGTAGAACGCCTGGCCCGCCGCGTCGAGCGTATAGGTGTAGCTGCCGTCAGCCGCCAGCACCAGGGTGCCGTAGGTGCCGGTGTAGCTGCCAGGGCTGATCGGGCCGGTGCTGTTGATGATCGAAATGCGGTCGGCGCCCTGCACGTCGTTGGTCAGCACATTGCCGGTCAGCACCAGATTGTGCTCGGTGGCAGCCGTGGTGGGGCGGTCGTTCACCGCGTGCGGTACGTCGTCGACGATGGTGGTGGTGAGCTGGCTGACCGCGCTGCTGCCATCGGTGTCGGTGGCCACCACCTGGAAGGTGTCGGTGAGGGTGTTGCGGCCCTGGGCGTCAGCGTGCACATCGTTGTGGGTCAGGGTGTAGCTGTAGGTGACCAGCCCGGTGGTGAGGTTGACCGGGTCGACGGTCAGCGTGCCCAGCCCGGTCTCGATGACCACGGGGGCGGTATTGGCCACGCCATTGGTGACGATGGCAACGCCGCCAATGGTCAGGTTTTGCAGGCCATCGGGCGCCGTGATGGTGAACTGGCCGCTCTTGGTCAGTGCCGCCTCGTTCGGACGGCTGCCCAGTTCCAGGTTGGCTTCGTTGACGCGAGTGTTCAGGCCACCCACATCCGGCGCGGTGATGGTCACCGGGTCGTTGAGGTTGGTGATCTGCAACGTCAGCGTGGCGGTACTGGTGTCGCCATCAGCATCGTTGAGGGTGTAGGTGAAGCTGTCCACGCCCTTGCCGCCGCCGTGCAGGTCGTAGAACGCCTGGCCCGCCGCGTTGAGGGTGTAGGTGTAGGTGCCGTCGGCCGCCAGCACCAGGGTGCCGTAGGTGCCGTTGAAGGTACCGGGGCTGATCGGCCCGGTGTTGTTGATGATGGAAATGCGGTCGGCGCCCTGGACATCGTTGCCCAGTACGTCGCCGGTCAGCACCAGGTTCTGCTCGGTGGCCGCCGTGGTGGGGTTGTCGTCCACCGCCTGGGGCACATCGTCGACGATGGTGGTGGTGATCTGGGTGACGGCACTGCTGCCGTCGGTGTCGGTCGCCACCACCTGGAAGGTATCGGGCAGCGTATTGATGCCCTGCCCGTCCGGATGGACATCGTTGTGGGTCAGGGTGTAGCTGTACGTGACCACGCCGGTGGTAGGGTCGACCGGATTGATGGTCAGCGTGCCCAGCCCGGTCTCGATGATCACGGGGGCGGTATTGCCCACGCCGTTGGTGACGATGTTCACGCCGCCGATGGTCAGGTTGTTCAGGCCGTCGGGGGCGGTGATGGTGAACTGCCCGCTTTGCGTCAGTGCCCCAGGGGTGGGGGTGGTGCCCAGATCAAGGTTCGCCTCGTTGACCGTCGTGTCCAGCCCGCCCACCGCCGGCGCGGTGATGGTCACCGGGTCGTTGATGTTGTTGATATTGAGCGTCAGTTGCGCGGTGCTGGTGTCGCCGTCGGCATCATTGAGGGTGTAGGTGAACGTGTCGGTGTCACTGCCGCCGCCATGCAGGTTCTTGAACGCATCGCCATTGGCATTGAGGGTGTAGGTGTAGCTGCCATCGGCCGCCAGCACCAGGGTGCCGTAGGTGCCGTTGTAGGTGCCGGGGCTGATCGGGCCGGTGTTGTTGATGATCGAGATGCGGTCGGCGCCCTGGGTGTCGTTGGTCAACACGTTGCCAGTCAACACCAGGTTCTGCTCGGTGGCGGCCGTGGTGGGGTTGTCGTTCACCGCCTGGGGCACGTCGTCGACGATGGTGGTGGTGAGTTGCGTGGTGGCGGTGCTGCCGTCGGTGTCGGTGGCCACCACCTGGAAGGTGTCGGTCAGGGTGTTGGGGCCCTGGGCGTCGGCGTGCACGTCGTTGTGGGTCAGGGTGTAGGTGTAGCTGACCACGCCGGTGGCAGGGGTATAGCTGTTGATGGTCAGAATGCCCAGCGGCGTCTCGATATTCACCGGCGAGCTGATGCCCACACCGTTGGTGACGATGGACACACCGCCGATGGTCAGGGTTTGCAGGCCATCGGGGGCATTGACGGTGAACTGGCCGTTTTGCGCCAGCGCAGTGGAGGTGGGGTTGCTGCCCAGCTCCAGGTTGGCTTCGTTGACGCTGGTGTTCAGGCCACCCACGGTGGGGGAGCTGAAGGTGACCGGGTCGTTGAGGTTGTTGACGTTGAGCGTCAGCACCGCGGTGCTGGTGTCACCGTCGGCGTCGTTGAGCGTGTAGGTGAAGCTGTCGGTGCCCGTGCCGCCGCCGTGCAGGTTGTTGAATGCCTGGCCAGCCGCGTTGAGGGTGTAGGTGTAGCTGCCGTCGGTGGCCAGCACCAGGGTGCCGTAGGTGCCGGTGTAGGTGCCGGGGGTGATCGGGCCGCTGGTCGCGGTGATGGCGATGCGGTCGGCGCCCTGGATGTCGTTGGTCAGCACGTTGCCGGTCAGCACCAGGTTCTGCTCGGTGGCGGCCGTGGTGGGGTTGTCATTGACGGCCTGGGGCACGTCGTCGACCACGGTCACGGTGAACGAGCCGGTGCTGTTGGTGCCGTTGGAATCGGTGGCGCTGACCGTCAGGTTCTCGGTGACGGTGTTGGCACCGCCGCCGGCCGGCTGGGTGTCGGGGCCGGTGAGGGTGTAGGTGTAGCTGACCTGGCCGGTGGTGGGGTTGTAGCCGGTGATGGTCAGGGTGTTGCCCAGGCCGGTGGTGATCGATTGGCCAACGCCCACCAGGTTGCCGTTGTTGATGACGGTGATGCCGCCCACGGTCAGGTTGCTCAGGCCGTCAGGCGCGCTGACGGTGAAGCTGGCGGATTGGGTCAGTGCCGAGCCCGAGGGGCTGGAGCCGTCGGCCAGGTTGGCTTCGTTGACGCTGACGCCATCGCCCAGGCCGCCGAGGGTGACGTCGTTGTCCACCGCCACCAGGGCGGCGTTGGTGTTGGTCAGGGGCGCCACCTCCTGGGTGACGAACTCCGGCACGCCGTTGAAACCGGCGGTGGGGTAGCCCACCACCGGGTCAACGACACCGGCGGTCTCGGTCAGCAGCACGAAGCTGTGACCACCGCCCGCCTCGCCACCCCCGCCCGGGGTACCGGCTGCAGCCGGGCCTGCGGCCGTGGCTTCGGCGGCTTGGGTCGGGTCGGCGCCAGCGGCGATGGCTTGCTGGATTTTCTGCACATCGGTCAACTCGGCCTGGCTGGGCGCGGTCGACTCCTGCACGGCCACGTGCGGGGCCATGTCGCCATTGAGCATCTGCTGGCTGAGGGTCACTTCGCTGCCGCGGCCCAGGGTCAGCTCCTTGCCGTTCTGCAGGTGCACGGCCACCGCGCCATCGGCGCCGGTGTCCAGTTGCTCACCCACGAACAGGCGGTCGCCCTGATGCACCTCGCGGCGGCTGCCGTCGGCGCCAATCGCAATAACGTGTCCGATTACCTGACTGACTACACCAATCAACGTGGCCATATGCACTCCTCATCTGCCCAGTGGGCGTGGGGTTTTGCAGAAAAAGTGCTAATGGCTTCGCGTGTGGTCCGGCTGTGGTCTGCTGAGGGCTCCCGGTGAAGGGAGCACTGCCCGGCGCTAGATGTCAGGCCCTACCTAATCCTGGAAACGCTTCACAGTGAAAAACCTTAATCAAATCAAAGGAATCCGTGAAATCGTGTACCAGTGAAGTTGCAAGAAGGCGTTTGGCAGTGCATGTGACAATATTTTGTCGCCAAATTCCTTCTCGGTTCTCCCCTTCGCTACTTCCCCGCCCAGTGCTGCAAAATTTTGTTGAACTTTTGGTCATCGCCCGTAACTCTTGGGTTTAAGCGGTCATGCGGGCGACCTGAGGAGAACAATGTCTCGAAAACTGTACACTGCATAAGTTTTTTTTCGCATAAGTTTTATTCCAAAAAGTTCTTAGATTTCTCTAAAGATGTTCTTAGCTCTCATGTTACAAGCCTGAAACGGTTTGACCCATATTTTCGCCATTTTTTTGGCGATTGCAGCACCACTTAGGACTCCAGGGAGATTCACCCCATGCGCGTTTACACCCCCATCTGCAGCGCGGTCTTGATCGCGATGGCTTGCGCCCAAGCCCACGGCATGACGCTGACAGAGGCGATTCAGAGCACGATCAGCTACCACCCCGAAATCCAGTCGAATCTGAACAACCGCCTGTCCGCAGATGAGGACGAGAAGGTCGCGCGCGGGGGTTACTACCCTACCGTTGACCTGGTGGCCGCCTACGGGCGGGCGCGCACCGACAGCCCCACTACCCGGGCCATCGAAAATAGCAACACCGAAACCCTGAACTACACCCAATCCGAACTGCGCCTGCGCCAGATGCTGTTCGACGGTTTCAACACCTCCAACGAAGTGGCGCGCACCTCGCAAGTGGTCAACTCGCGTGCGTACTACCTGCGCGGCACCGCCGAAACCCAGGCCCTGCGCACCATCGAGGTGTACCTCAACGTGCTGAAGGCGCGGGAACTGGTGAACCTGGCCAAGAACAACCTGCAGGCGCACCTGCGCGTGAACGACCAGATCGGCCTGCGCAGCGAGCGCGGCGTGGGCAGCACCGCCGACGTCGACCAATCCCGCGCCCGTCGTGCCCTGGCGGAGAACAACCTGAACACCGCGCAGGTCAACCTGTCGGACGCCGAGGCCAATTTCTACAGCACCGTGGGGCGCATGCCCGACGAGCTGGAAGCACCACCCAGCATCCGTGGCGAAGTACCCGCCGACCTGGTCGCCGCCCGCCAGGGCATGCTCGACAACAACCCCTACCTGAAGTCGGCCCAGGCTGATGTCGCCGCTGCCGAGAGCCAGTACGAGGTGGCCAAGTCGCCGTTCTATCCACGTTTTGACGCGGAACTGGCGGTGGACGCCAACAACAACATTTCCGGCGAACAGGGCCGCGACAACGAATGGCGCGCCGGCGTGGTGATGAACTACAACCTGTTCAAGGGCGGCAGCGACAAGGCGCGCCTGCAGTCCGACGCGCACAAAATCAACCAGGCCATGGACATCCGCAACAACGCCCTGCGCATGCTCAACGAGAACCTGTCGCTGGCCTGGAACGCCATGAACAACGCCCGCACCCAGACCCCTTACGCCCGCGAATACGCCGAGACCACCACCAAGGTGCGCGCCGCCTACCAGGACCAGTTCGGCCTGGGCCAACGTACCCTGCTCGACTTGCTGGACAGTGAAAACGAGCTGTACACCGCCAGCAGCCGCTACACCGAAGTGCGCTACACCGAAGAGTTCTCCATGTACCGCGTGCTGGCCAACATGGGCGTGCTGCTGGAAAAAGAACGCGTGGTGCTGCCTAACGAAGCGGTTGCCCAGACGGAAGTGAAAAACCAGGCACGTCTGCCGGACATGAAGTAACTGTCTTTTGGGTAACTGCACCTTTGCTTTGGAGTACCGCACGTGACCAGCATGCAACCTGCGGGGCCGGCAACGGACCCGCGCCTGAGTTTCGATGACCCCCTGCTGGATGGTTTGCTGATCCTGTGCAAACTCCATGGCTGCGCCGTGAGCCGGGCCAGCCTGAGCGCCGGCCTGCCGCTGGCGCAGCAACGCATGAGCGCCGAGTTGCTGCCACGCGCCGCCGCCCGCGCCAGCCTGTCGGCACGCCTGCTGCGAAGGGAGCTGAGCACAATCTCGGCGCTCAACCTGCCGGTGCTGCTGATGCTCAAGGGCGGCCGTTGCGCCGTGCTGCGGCGTCTGGGCGAGGACGGCCGCGCGCTGATCCTGCCCAGCGAGGCCGAGGGCGGCGAGCAGTGGGTGAGCCTGGAAGAACTGGCGGCCGAGTACAGTGGCGAAGCCCTGTTCGCCCGGCCCCGCCACGAACTTGAAGACCTGCGCCAGCCCCTGATGCCCAGGGTGCATGCGTGGTTCCGCGACACGTTAAAACTGTCGCGCTGGCTGTACAGCGATGCCATCCTGGCCAGCCTGATGATCAACCTGCTGGGCCTGATGGTGCCGCTGTTCGTGATGCAAACCTACGACCGCGTGGTGCCCAACCAGGCCACCTCGACGCTGTGGGTACTGGTGATCGGGCTGCTGGTGGGCACGCTGTTTGAACTGGTGCTGCGCGTGCTGCGTGCGCACCTGCTGGACACCGCCGGCAAGAAGACCGACCTGATCCTGTCGGCCACGCTGTTCGAGCGCATCACCGGCATGGCCATGAAAGCCAAGCCAGCCACCATCGGCGGCTTCGCCCAGAGCATCCACGACTTCCAGGGCCTGCGTGAATTCCTCACCGCCGTGACCCTGACCAGCATCATCGACCTGCCCTTCGCCGTGCTGATGCTGGCGGTGATCGGCCTGCTGGGCGGCTGGCTGGTGCTGGTCCCGATCGTCGCCTTCCCGCTGACCATCCTCTTTGCCCTGATCATCCAGAGCAAACTGCGCGACACCGTGCAAAAAAGCCTGACCCTGGGCGCCCAGCGCCAGGCCCTGCTGATCGAAACCCTCAGCGGCCTGGAAAGCATCAAGGCCTGCAGCGCCGAGAGCGAACGCCAGTACCAGTGGGAAACCACCCACGGCGCCCTCACCCGCCTGGACAGCCACGCCCGCAACCTGGCGGCGCTGGCCACCAACGGCACCATGTTCATCCAGCAGTTCGCCGGCATGGCGGTGATTGTCGCCGGGGTGTACACCATCATCGCCGGCAACCTCAGCGTCGGCGCCCTGGTGGCCAGCTACATGCTCAGCAGCCGCGTGCTGGCGCCCTTGGGCCAGATCGCCGGGCTGATCACCCGCTACCAGCAGGCGCAACTGACCATGGTCAGCACCGATGCGCTGATGGCCCTGCCGCAAGAGCGCGACACCACCCAGCGCCCACTGGAACGCACGCAGCTGCAAGGCGCCCTGGCGGTCAGCCAGGTGACCTTCCGCTACGCCAACCAGAACGCACCGGCACTGGCGAATGTCAGTTTCAGCATGAAGGCGGGCGAACGCATCGGCATCATCGGCCGCAGCGGCTCGGGCAAAAGCACCTTGGCGCGGCTGGTGATGGGTTTCTACGAACCCGAGGAAGGCCAGCTGCTGTTGGACAACCTGGACCTGCGCCAGCTGGACGTGGCCGACCTGCGCCAGCAGATCGGCTACGTGGCCCACGACCTGCCCCTGCTGGCCGGCAGCCTGCGCGACAACCTGACCATGGGCGCACGCTACGTCAGCGACGCGCGCATGCTGGAAGTGGCAGAAATGACCGGTGTCACCGAGCTGGCGCGCCAGCACCCGCAAGGCTTCGACCGCCCGGTGGGCGAGCGCGGCCAACTGCTCAGCGGTGGCCAGCGCCAGGCCGTGCTGCTGGCCCGCTCACTGCTGCTGGACCCGCCCATCATGGTGCTGGACGAACCCACCAGCCACATGGACAACGCCAGCGAAGACGCCCTGCGCCTGCGCCTGCACAACTGGGTGGTGGGCAAGACCGTGCTGCTGGTCACCCACCGCACCTCGATGCTCAGCCTGGTTGACCGCCTGGTGGTATTGGACAACGGCCGCATCGTCGCCGACGGTCCGAAGGAAGCGGTTATCGAAGCCCTGCGCAAAGGCCGTGTCGGCCAGACGCCTGTTTAGGAGTGTTGTTGATGTCAGCTTCCCAAGGCTTGCGCGGCTATTTCAGCAGTTTCGGCAAAACCGCCGAGAGCGAGTTCATGCCCGAACTTGCCAGCGCTGCGCTGCAGGATTCACCGCGCCTGACGCGCATTACCGTGTGGCTGTGCGCCGCCTTGCTGGTGGTGGCCCTGATCTGGGCCAAGTTTGCCGTACTGCAGGAAGTCACCATGGGCGAAGGCAAGGCCATCCCGTCCAGCAAAGTCCAGGTTATCCAGAACCTTGAGGGCGGTATCGTCACCGAGATCTTCGTGCGCGAAGGCCAGGTGGTGAGCAAGGGCGATACCCTGTTGCGCCTGGACGACACGCGTTTTCTGTCCAACAAGGGCGAGAGCGAGGCCGACCGCTATGCGCTGATGGCCCAGGTGGAACGCCTGCAGGCCGAGACCGACGGCAAGCCGTTCGTGGTGTCCGAGGAGGTACGCACCAAGGCCCCGCAAGTGGCCAATGATGAGATGGGCTTCTACCAGTCGCGCCAACGGCGCCTGGCCAGCGAGCAGCAAACCCTCAATGAACAACTGCGGCAGAAAACCCAGGAGCTGGCCGAGTTCCGCTCCAAGCAGGACCAGTACCGTTCCAGCCTGGCGCTGCTGCAACAGGAACTGAACATGTCCACGCCGCTGGTGGGCACCGGGGCGATTTCACCGGTGGAAATCCTGCGCCTCAAGCGCAGCGCCGTGGAAGCACGCGGCCAGATGGACGCCACCACCCTGGCGATTCCGCGGGCAGAGGCGGCGATCAACGAGATCAAGAGCAAAATGAACGAGTCGAACCAGCAGTTCCGCTCGGACGCCGCCAAAGACCTCAACACCAAGCGCACGGACCTGTCGAAAATCACCGCCACCAGCATCGCCATTGACGACCGCGTCAGCCGCACCACCGTGGTGTCGCCGGTGCGCGGCATCATCAAGACGCTGAAGGTCAACACCATCGGCGGCGTGGTGCAGCCGGGCAGCGACATGGTCGAGATCGTGCCGCTGGAAGACAACCTGCTGATCGAGGCCAAGGTACGGCCCCAGGACGTGGCCTTCCTGCACCCGGGGCAGCCGGCGATGGTCAAGTTCAGTGCGTATGACTACACCATCTACGGGGGGTTGAAAGCCAAGCTGGAGCTGATCAGCGCCGACACCATCACCGACGACAAGGGCAACAGTTTCTACCTGATTCAGGTGCGTACCGATAAAAACCATTTGGGCGGGGACGCCAAGCCGTTGGTGATCATCCCGGGGATGACGGCGACGGTGGATATCATTACCGGGGAGAAGAGCGTGCTGGATTATCTGTTGAAGCCGGTGTTGAAGGCGCGTACGGAGGCGTTGCGCGAGAGGTAGACCGCGTTGCGCCCTTCGCGGGCAGAGCCCGCTCCCACAATGACAGCGCCAGGCGCGACATCTGTGGGAGCGGGCTCTGCCCGCGAAAAGAACGACACCCGAATTAAACCAAGGACGGATCGATGACCAACACCACCTTGCCCGACACCTGGTTCGTCGCCAACTCGGCAAACGCCGCTTCGGCATCACGCACCGGGAAGGTCCGCGCCACCTGCGGTTTCAAGCGCCCTTCCTCGAACAGCGGCCACACATGCTGACCCAGGTCGCTGAGCAGATCCGCCTTGAACTGGTCGCTGCGGCTGCGCAAGGTCGAGCCCAGCATCTGCACGCGCTTGCCCAGCACTTTGCCCAGGTCGATGTTGGCCTTGGTACCGCCCATCAGGCCGATCAGTACCCAACGCGCATCCACCGCCGCCACTTTCAGGTTCAGGTCGGCGTAGTTGGCGCCCACCGGATCCAGGATCACGTCGAACGGGCCGAAGTCGTTCAGCGCTTCCAGGCCATCGCCACGTACCACGCCCGCCTGGGCGCCCAGGGCTTCGCAGTAGGCCAGGCGCTCGGCCGAACCGACGCTGACCCAGGTGGGGTTGCCAAACGCCTTGCACAGCTGGATGGCAGCCGAGCCGATGCCGCTGGCACCGGCGTGCAGCAGCACTTTTTCACCGGGCTTCAGGCCAGCCAGCTGGAACAGGTTCAGCCACACCGTGGCGTACACCTCGGGGATGGCCGCCGCCTCGATCAGCGACAGGCCAGCGGGCACCGGCAGCACGTGACGACCGTCCACCACCACTTCCTCGGCCATGCCGCCACCGGCCAGCAGGGTGCACACCCGGTCGCCCACTTGCCAGGAAGAACCGGGGCCCACTTCACTGATCACACCGGCGCACTCAAGGCCCAGAATGTGGCTGGCACCCGGCGGTGGCGGATACAGCCCGGCACGTTGCAGCAAGTCGGCGCGGTTGAGGCCCGCGGCAGCTGTCCGAATTTTCACTTGACCCACGTCGCAAACCGCGCTCGGATGGTCTACCCACTCCACATGTCCTTCAACGCCTTGCAATGCCTTCACAGTGCCTCCATAGTTGACTCATGACTGAGCCCGGTGCGTAGGTGCCGGGCTTGTTGCATTATGCGACCGGTTTCAGTGAAACCGGCGAATTCAAAGACGGTCTAATATGCGTGATCAATTGTCCCCACGTCGAATCAGCATGAAGCATCTACTGCCCACGTCCGCCCTTGCACTGTGCATCGGCCTCGGCGCTCTGTCGATGTCCGCCCGCACTTTCGCAGCCAACAGCTGGGATAACCTTCAGCCTGACCGTGACGAGGTGATCGCCAGCCTCAACATCGTCGAGTTGCTCAAACGCCACCACTACAGCAAGCCGCCGCTGGATGACAAACGCTCCGTCATCATCTACGACAGCTACCTGAAGTTGCTCGACCCCTCGCGCAGCTACTTCCTGGCCAGTGACATCACCGAGTTCGACAAGTGGAAGACGCAGTTCGACGACTTCCTCAAGAGCGGTGACCTGGACCCGGGCTTCACCATCTACAAGCGCTACCTGGACCGGGTGAAATCGCGTCTGGACTTCGCCCTGGCTGAACTGGGCAAGGGCGTGGACAAGATGGACTTCACCGGCCACGAGACCCTGGCGGTGGACCGCAAGGACGCCCCGTGGATCACCACCCAGGCCGACCTGGACAACCTGTGGCGCAAGCGCGTGATGGACGAAGTCCTGCGCCAGAAGATCGCCGGCAAGGACAACAAGCAGATCCAGGACACCCTGACCAAGCGCTACAAGAACCAACTGGCGCGCCTGGACCAGACCCGCAGCGAGGACATCTTCCAGGCGTACATCAACACCTTCGCCCAGTCGTATGACCCGCACACCAACTACCTGTCGCCCGACAGCGCGGAAAACTTCGATATCAACATGAGCCTGTCGCTCGAAGGTATCGGTGCCGTGCTGCAAAGCGACAACGACCAGGTCAAGGTGGTGCGCCTGGTACCTGCCGGCCCTGCCGACAAGACCAAGCAGATTGCCCCGTCCGACAAGATCATCGGCGTCGCCCAGGGCGACAAGGAAATGGTCGACGTGGTGGGCTGGCGCCTGGACGAAGTGGTCAAGCTGATCCGCGGCGCCAAGGGCTCCGTGGTGCGCCTGGAAGTGATCCCGCACACCAATGCGCCGAACGACCAGACCAGCAAGATCGTGTCCATCACCCGTGAAGCGGTGAAACTCGAAGAGCAGGCGGCGAAGAAATCCATCCTGCACCTGACCGAGAACGGCAAGGACTACAAGCTGGGCGTCATCGACATCCCGGCCTTCTATCTGGACTTCAAGGCCTTCCGTGCCGGTGACCCGAACTACAAGTCCACCACTCGCGATGTGAAGAAACTGCTGACCGAGTTGCAGAAAGAGAACGTTGACGGCGTGGTCATCGACCTGCGCAACAACGGCGGCGGCTCGCTGCAGGAAGCCACCGAACTGACCAGCCTGTTCATCGAGAAAGGCCCGACCGTGCTGGTGCGTAACGCAGACGGCCGTGTCGACGTGCTGGAAGACGAGAACCCCGGCGCCTTCTACAAAGGCCCGATGGCGCTGCTGGTGAACCGCCTGTCGGCCTCGGCATCGGAGATTTTCGCCGGCGCCATGCAGGACTACCACCGTGCGTTGATCGTCGGCGGCCAGACCTTCGGCAAGGGCACCGTGCAGACCATCCAGCCGCTCAACCATGGCGAACTGAAGCTGACCCTGGCCAAGTTCTACCGTGTGTCCGGCCAGAGCACCCAGCACCAGGGCGTACTGCCTGACGTGGCCTTCCCGTCGATCATCGACACCAAGGAAATTGGCGAGAGCGCCCTGCCCGAGGCCATGCCGTGGGACACCATCCGTCCTTCGATCAAGCCTGCGGTGGACCCGTTCAAGCCGTTCATTGCCCAGCTCAAGGCTGACCACGATTCGCGCACCGACAAGGATGCCGAGTTCATCTACATCCGCGACCGTCTGGCCCTGGCCGAGAAGCTGATGAACGAGAAGACCGTCAGCCTCAACGAAGCCGATCGCCGTGCCCAGCACGCCGACATCGAGGCCAAGCAACTGGCGCTGGAAAACGTCCGTCGCAAGGCCAAGGGTGAAGCGCCGCTCAAGGAAATGAAGAAGGAAGACGAGGACGCCCTGGCGGCCGAGCCGGACAAGACCAAGCCTGAGGACGACGCCTACCTGGCCGAGACCGGTCGCATCCTGCTGGACTACCTGAAGCTGAATTCGGCTGTGGCGAAGCACTGATGAATTGATGGCCATTTGTCATCAAATGGTCATCCATCTGTCGTGAAATAAGGGGCTGGGCACTGTAATAGGTGCCCAGCCTTTTTTTCGCCTTGTGGGACCTGGCGAAGCCAGGGAAGAAGACACCTCGGTACTCCTGAAGTATGCGGTGCGGCCTTCCCGAGCTTCGCCCGGTCCCACAGTGCCCCAGTGAGCCAACGAAATGACCATCACCGAACAGCTGGGCGCATTGGCCACCACCCTGGCCCAGGGCAACCTGCACACCCTGTTCCAGCCCATCGTCTCGCTGTCGGAGCGGCGCATCCTGGGGTACGAGGCGCTCAGCCGCGGGCCCTCCAACAGTGCGCTGCACTCGCCCATCAACCTGTTCGCCGTGGCGCGCCAGGCCGGCAGGCTCAGCGAACTGGAGATCGCCTGCCGCGAAACCGCCTGCCGACGTTTCAGCGAGCAGAAGCTGGTTGGCAAGCTGTTCCTCAACGTGTCGCCCGAGTCGCTGCTGGAACCCAGCCACCAGCCCGGCATGACCCTCAAGTTGCTGCAGGCCCATGGCATCCCGCCCAGCGACGTGGTCATCGAACTGACCGAGCAGACCCCCACCGACGATTTCCAACTGCTGTACAACGCCCTGCATCACTACCGCGCCATGGGCTTCTCCATCGCCCTGGACGACCTGGGCGCCGGCTACTCCAGCCTGCGCCTGTGGTCGGAATTGCGCCCGGACTACGTGAAGATCGACCGCCACTTCATCGATGGCATCCATCAGGATGCCCTCAAGCGTGAATTCGTCGGTTCCATCCTGCAGATCGCCAAGGCCTCACGCGCGCAAGTCATTGCCGAAGGCATCGAGTTGCCCGAGGAGCTGGCAGTGCTGGCCGAAATGGGCGTGGACCTGGTGCAGGGCTACCTGCTGGCCCGCCCGCAGGAGCAACCGCCCCACGACGCCCGCACCCTGCTGCCCAAGCTCGACACCAGCGCCCAGGTGCTGGGCGAGGAAGGCAGCGACCTCAGCGCCCTGCTGATCGAACAGATGGCCGTGCAGCAGGACATGCCCACGGCGGCCGTGCTGGAGGCGTTTCGCAGCCAGGCCAACCTGCATTCGCTGGCCGTGCTGGATGCCCAGCAGCAGCCTTGTGGCATCGTCCACCGGCACTCGCTGTCCGAAGCCCTGCTCAAGCCCTACGCCACCGACCTGTTCGCGCGCAAGCCCATCAGCCGGCTGATGAGCGAGGACTACCTGGCCGTGGAGCTCAGCCAGTCGCTGCAGCAGGTCAGCCGCCTGCTGACCAGCCGCGCGCGCCAACGCATGGAGGAAGATTTCATCATCACCCTGGACGGCCGCTACCTGGGCCTGGGCCGGGTGATCGACGTGCTCAAGCTGATCACCGAAATGAAGATTCAGCAGGCTCGCTACGCCAACCCGCTGACCTTGCTGCCGGGCAACGTGCCGATTCAGCAATGCCTGACGCGGGTGTTGCAACAGGGGCGCGAGGCGGCCATTTGCTACGTGGACATCGACAGTTTCAAACCCTTCAACGATATCTACGGCTACGGCCGTGGCGATGAAGTGCTGCTGTGCCTGGCCCAGTGCCTGAACGAACGGGTGGACCCGGCGCGCGATTTCGTCGGGCACATTGGTGGCGATGACTTCATGCTGGTGCTGGGCTCGGGCGACTGGCGCAAACGTTTGAATGAACTGCTGGAGGACTTCCAGGCGCAATGCCGGCGCTTCTATCGCGCCGAGCATCTGGAGGAGGGTTGTTTCGTGGCCCACAACCGGCAGGGACAACGCCAGGAGTTTGCGCTGTTATCGCTGTCGATTGGCGTGGTGCACCTGCACCCGCAGGACTGCGCGCGGCTGGACGCTAGCCTGCTGGCCGAGCTGGCCTCCCAGGCCAAGCACCAGGCCAAGGTGGTGCCGGGCTACAGCATCCATGTACTGGATGCGCTCAGCCTTGAATCTGCTGATAGTGCGCTGCCCGTTCAAGGTCTGGCGCCAGGCCAGGGCCGCCCTGACGGTACAGCTGCGCAAGTTTGAACGCCGCCAGGGGATGGCCGCCCGCCAATGCCGCTTCCCACCAGTGCACGGCCGCCACGGCATCAGGCGCGGCACGCAGGCTGCCCGCCAGGCTGACCACGCCCATCTGGTAGGCCGCCTTGGCATCGCCCTGCTCCGCCGCCAGGCGCAACAGGCGCAGCCCCTCGTCACGGGCCGCCAGGCCTTTGCCACGAAACATCAGGATGTGCCCGTAAAAGCCCATGGCACCGCGGTCACCCAGGTTGGCCATGCGCGAGAACTGCCCCTCCAGCCACTGCCAGCCGCGGGGCTGGCGGGCGAACCAGGGCCAGTGGAACAGTTGGCGAGCGACCCAGTAGCTGATCCGCACACGGAGCAGCCACACAGTGCGTGTCACGATGTGCATTCTTCCGGGTAAGCAAACTCGAACACCCGTACCACTTCCGAGGCGTGCCACGAGGCTGCGGCGACGCCGTCGGAGGGGCCGGAGAACCGCCCCAGCCGTTCCACGCATTCGAAAAAACCGGTACGCGGCAAGCGGCTGGCCCCCTGGCTGATGACCAGGGAACTGCGCAGCGGCTGCTCGGCGCGGGCATCAATGACGGCCAGGTATTCCAGGGCAGCCGTCAGGGTCTGCATGGCCGGGGTAGGCAATTGCAGACGTTCGAGCAGGGCACGGTAGGTCAGCAGATGACGCTGGCGGCGGGCATGGTCCAGTTCGCTCAGCAGGCCATCCCACTGCTGGCGGCTGATGCGCACGCTCACGAGGCTTCTCCCCAGCCAGGAACCCCCAGCTCCCATGCCAGGCTTCGTCGAATGGCCGCATCGGGTTCGCGCTCGCCCGACTCGATCATGGCCAGGTACGACGGGCTGATGCCCACGGTACGCGCCAGCTTGTCCAGGGCCAGGCCCTTGGCTTCGCGCAGTTGCGCAAGGCTGGACAATGCCGGCAATGGCTGATTGGCGGGCGCCGGCGCGGCTTGAATCACGGCGGGCTGCTCGGCGACCGGTTGCCCAGCAGCGGCCAGCAACGCTTGATATTGTTCCCACGGCAGCACGGCATATTCCGGCTGGCCGTCACGACTGATGACCTGAACACCCATTACAACCCCCTGTAGGATCACCATATGTAATCTGTAGGCATAATCCTTATGCCGAATATAGTAACAGTAGGCGGGACGGAACGGGATTTCCTATTTCAACTTGCTTACAAACCGCGCTGTTCGCCGCTGTTGTGTTCAAGTTGCAGCGCCTTGGGCGTGTCTGGCAGGCGTTCCACCACGCGCAATCGCTCTGGGCGCAGGCTGTCGCGCCAGGCTTTGAAGGCGTTCAACTCCTTCTCCAGGCTGTTGACCACCCAGGCCAGCACGGCAATGTCATCCAGCAGGCCGATGCCGGGTATCCAGTCGGGGATGGCATCGATGGGGCTGACGAAATACAGCAGGCCGGCGACGATCATCAACAGCGAGCGCGGATTGACATGGCGATATTCGCCACGCCAGTACGCCAGGCACAATTCCTGAAGCAGCTTGGCGTTGCTTTTCAATTCGCTGAAATGGCCAGCGGTGCCTTGGCTTTTGCGCACCACGGCAAAGATCAGCGTCGGCAGTTTGCCGCGTTTGAGCACGCGCTCGGCCAAGGGCAGGAAACGGGCGAAATTCCAGGGTGCTTTCATGGCCCCTCCGGGGGAGACAGGGTCGGCGGGTTATCCACAGTTATTGTGGATAACCTTGTGAACAGCGGACGTTTTACTGGCTGAAAGCCACGTTTTGCAAGGCGCGAGCTTAGATCGGGCGTTTTTTACACACCTTGAGAGGTTTGGGTGAATCGTTTGCGCGGCTGCGTTGGCAGGGCATGCAACTGTGACTGCATCCAGCCTTTGCAGTTTCATCGGATGTGTAGCCGCTGCCGCCAGGCTGCGCTGGCCCTATGCCTCGCTGGAGATTCGCAGTGTACACGAGGGCCAGCGCAGCCTGGCGGCAGCGGCTACCCGTGTGCGCCAGGCAAAAAAAAACGCCCCGCTAGGCGGGGCGTTTTTTGTGCACAGGGCTGCGAATTACTTCGAAGCAGCCTTGTCTTCCTGGGCAGCGTCAGCCTTGTCGGCGTCAGCAGCGGCAGGCTGTTGGTCGGCCTTGGCCGGGTCCTTGATGGCCAGCAGCTCCAGGTCGAATACCAGCACCGAGTTGGCCGGGATTTTCGGGCTTGGGCTCTGGGCACCGTAGGCCAGGTCAGCCGGGATGAACAGCTTGACCTTCTCGCCAACGTGCATCAGTTGCAGACCTTCGACCCAACCCGGGATCACGCCGCTGACCGGCAGGTCAATCGGGCTACCGCGCTCGATGGAGCTGTCGAAGACGGTGCCGTCGGTCAGCTTGCCTTCGTAGTGAACAGTCACGACATCAGTCGGCTTTGGCTGGGCGCCGTCGGCTTTCTTGATGATCTGGTACTGCAGACCGGAAGCGGTAGTGACCACGCCTTCCTTCTTGCCGTTCTCTTCCAGGAATTTCTTGCCCGAAGCTTCGGCTTCGGCATTCATTTTGGTCATGCGCTCTTCGGCACGCTTCTGCAGGGCAGCGAAGGCCTCAACCAGTTCGTCGTCCTTGAGCTTCTGAGGCTTTTTGCCGACAGCATCTTCGATGCCTTGGGCGACGGCCTTGGAGTCCAGATCGTCCATGCCTTCCTGTGCCAGGCTCTTGCCCATGTTCAGGCCGATGCCGTAGGAAGCTTTTTGCGCCGGGGTTTTCAGTTCCACGCTGGAATGATTGTCGCAACCTGCGAGTACCAGAGTGACCAAGGCAACCGCCGCCGCCAACCGATGCTGTTTCATGCTATTTCCTTGTTCATGCGCCAAATGGGCAATCGAGTAAAGCCGCGAGCTTATCAGGCGGCCACGACCAATGGCTACCGGCATGAGAGCCGGAAAATACAGATAAGTTCAGGTGTTTAAAGGGTTTCATCTGAATGATGGCAAACCTTACCAAAATCTTACATTTGGAAGAGGAAACCGCTTCCCGAGCTTCGCTCGGTCCCACACCTTTCGCGGCAGTGGTGTCAGACAGGCAAAGCACTCAGCCCTTGGAGGCACCACAGATAGACCTGCAGTGCCACCAAAGGCTAAGAGCTTTGCTTCATTGACACCACTGCCGCGAAAGGTGTGGGACCGAGCGAAGCTCGGGAAAAGGCCACCACTACCCTCAAGCCTCGCGGTAGGTGGCCGCCACCTCGCGCACCACATCGCACAACCACTGCGCCGGCAACGACAACGCCAGCGAGGCGTTGCTGCAGATCCCCACCGAACCACCCGGCTCGCGCACGCCCAGGTCGAGCTCAAACAGCGCCTGCTCGCGAATATCCAGCAACACCGCATCACGCGGCGCCACCCAGATGGCATCGCTACTGAGCACGTAACGACGGCTGAGCGTGGGCGACAGGGTTTCCAGGCGCTGCGCCGGTGGCTCGATGGCGCACTGCACGAACAGGCTGTCGGCGTGCTTGCGGATGGTGGTGCCGGCCAGCGGCAGCACCAGCGGGTAGCGGTTGACCCGGCTGCGGTCGGTGGGCACCTGCCCCAGCAGCGGGTGGCCGGGGCGCACCACCAGGGTCATGGCTTCGCTGTACAGGTGCTCGAACATCAGGCCCTGGATTTGCGGGCTGTCGGTCATGCGGCCGATTACCAGGTCCAGTTCGCCAACGTGCAGTTGCGATAGCAGGTGCGCGCCGGGCCCCGTGGCCACGCTCACCACCAGCGCCGCGTGGCGCTCGTTCAAACGGCACAGCACCTCGGGCATCAGCAGGCTTTCGACGGTAGACAGCACCCCCACCTTGACCACCGGCGCGGCGTGTTCTTCGGTACGCAGGGTGCTGACGCCGTCGCGCAGGGCCTGCACGCAGGGCGCGGCGTAGCGCATGAAGCGCACGCCGGCGGGGGTCAGCTCGACGCCGCTTTTGTCGCGTTCGAACAGCCGTGTCTGCAACAGGTCCTCAAGCTCCTTGAGGGTCTTGGAGATGGCCGGCTGGCTGATGGCAACGGCGTCGGCGGCCTTGGCGAAACTGCCCTGGCGGGCAATTTCGAGAAAGCACAGCAGGTGGCGGAATTTGATGCGGGTGTCGAGGTTCATGCCGCTGATGTTACACCACCCTGCAACACCACATCGCCCAGAGTGTGTAGTGGGAGTGGGCTCTGCCCGCGAAGAGAGCACCTTGATGTGTCAGATACTTCGCGGTGTTCTTTTCGCGGGTAGAACCCGCTCCCACAGGTTGCTCAACACCCTGGAGTCTCCCACAAAGCAAGGTTAGTTCAGGGCGATCTGGACTTCGTCGCCATGCAGGCGCACCGGCCAGGTGCGCAGGCGTTCGGCCGGCTCTTCCAGACAATGGCCATCGAGCAGCGCGTAATGCTGCTTGTACAACGGCGCCGCCACCACCAACTGGCCCTGCAACTGACCCACGATCCCCCGGCCGATCACATTGGCGCCCGAGCGCGGGTCATGGTTGTCGATGGCATGCAGCACCCGCCCCTGCGGGTCGTCCGGCAGGTAGAACAGCGCCACCTGGGCGCCGTCCAGCCACACCACCACACCGCTGTTGGCGACAAGGTCGTGGCGCTGGCACACCGGCTGCCAGGTCTGGGCATGCACGGCTTGATTGGCGTTGTTCATCACAGGGCCTCCTCGGCGAGCGGGATCAGTTTCAGTTCATGGTGGGTGGCAGGTCGGCGCTGGCCGCGTTCCTTGACGAAGTGCACCCCGGGGTCGTCGCGACGGTCGTTGACGAAGGTGCGGAAGCGCTTGAGTTTTTCGGGGTCTTTGAGGGCATTGGCCCATTCGCATTCGTAGCGGTCGACCACGTGCTGCATCTGCGCTTCCAGCTCGGCGCCCAGGCCCAGGCTGTCGTCGATGATCACCTGCTTGAGGAAATCCAGGCCGCCTTCCAGGCTCTCGCGCCACACCGAGGTGCGCTGCAGCTTGTCGGCGGTGCGGATGTAGAACATCAGGAAGCGGTCGATGTAGCGGATCAGCGTTTCATCGTCCAGGTCGGTGGCGAACAGTTCGGCATGGCGCGGGCGCATACCGCCGTTGCCGCTGATGTACAGGTTCCAGCCCTTCTCGGTGGCGATCACGCCCACGTCCTTGCTCTGTGCCTCGGCGCATTCGCGGGTGCAGCCCGACACGGCGAACTTGAGCTTGTGCGGCGAGCGCAGGCCCTTGTAGCGGTCTTCGATGAACAGCGCCATTTTCACGCTGTCCTGCACCCCATAGCGGCACCAGGTGCTGCCCACGCAGCTTTTTACCGTACGGGTGGACTTGCCGTAGGCATGGCCGGTCTCGAAGCCGGCGTCGATCAACTCGCCCCAGATGTCCGGCAGTTCATGCAGTTGCGCGCCAAACAGGTCGATGCGCTGGCCGCCGGTGATTTTGGTGTACAGGTCGTATTTCTTCGCCACCGCGCCGATGGCGATCAGCTTGTCCGGGGTGATCTCGCCGCCGGGGATGCGTGGCACCACCGAGTAGGTGCCGTTCTTCTGCATGTTGGCCATGAAGGTGTCGTTGGTATCCTGCAGGGGCGCCAGCGACGGGTCCATGATCGGCTGGTTCCAGCACGAAGCGAGGATGTTGCCTACCGTCGGCTTGCAGATGTCGCAGCCGACCTGGCCACGGCCGTGCTTGGCCAGCATCTCGTCGAAGCTGTGAATGCCCTCGACGCGGGCCAGGGCGTAGAGCTCTTGACGGGTATGGGCGAAGTGCTCGCACAGGCTCTTGTCCACGGCCACGCCGCGGGCCACCAGTTCGTGCTCGAACACCTGCTTGAGCAACGCCGCGCAGCCGCCGCAGCCGGTGCACGCCTTGGTCTGCGCCTTGAGGCTGGGCAGGTCGCCGCAGCCGCTGTCGATGGCGGCGCATACGGCGCCCTTGGTGACGTTGTGGCACGAGCACAGGGTGGCGCTGTCGGGCAGGGCGTCGGCGCCCAGGGTGGGCGCACCGTCGCTGAGCGGCAGAATCAGGCTGGCCGGATCCTTGGGCAGGGCAATGCCGTTCTGCACGTATTGCAGCAGGGTGTCGTAATAGCTGTTGTCGCCCACCAGCACGGCGCCCAGCACCTTGGTGCCGCAGGGCGATACCACCAGGCGCCGGTAACTGGCGTTGGCCTCGTCGATGAAGCGATAGCTCTTGGCGCCCGGCGTGGCCGCGTGGGCGTCGCCGATGGAGCCTACGTCCACACCCAGCAGCTTGAGCTTGGTGGACATGTCGGCGCCGGTGAACAGCGCACCGCCCTGCCCCGCCAGCTCGGCGGCCACGTTACGCGCCATGCTGTAGCCGGGGGCGACCAGGCCGAAGACGCTGCCGTTCCAGGACGCGCATTCGCCGATGGCGAAGATAGCCGGGTCGCTGGTGCGGCACAGTTCGTCCACCACCACACCGCCACGCGGGGCGATTTCCAGGCCGCTGCTGCGGCCCAGGGCGTCCTGCGGGCGGATGCCGGCGGAGAACACGATCAGGTCGGTTTCCAGGGACTCGCCGCCGTCAAAGTTCATGCGGTAGCGGTACTCGTCGCCCGCCACGATGGCCTGGGTGGCGCGCGACACATGCACGCCCACGCCCAGGGCTTCAATCTGCGCGCGCAGGGCGGCGCCGCCTTCGTTGTCCAGTTGCACCGGCATCAGGCGCGGGGCGAACTCCACCACGTGCGCTTCCAGGCCCAGGGACTTGAGCGCGTTGGCCGCCTCCAGGCCCAGCAGGCCGCCGCCCACCACCACGCCACGGCGGGCGTTGGCGGCGGCTGCGCGGATGGCGTCCAGGTCGTCGAGGGTGCGGTACACCAGTCGCGCGTTGCCTTCGGAGCCGGCGATCGGTGGCACGAAGGGATAGGAACCGGTGGCCAGCACCAGTTGGTCGTAGTCATAACGGCCCTGGCGGGTGACGACCTGGCGGTTGTCGCGGTCGATCTCCAGCACCGCTTCGTGCAGGTGCAGGGTCACGCCGTGCTCGCCATAGAAGCTGGCGTCGGCCATGGCCAGGGCTTCAGCGTCCTTGCCGCCAAAGTACTCGGACAGGTGCACGCGATCGTAGGCGCGCTGCCGCTCTTCGCCGAACACCCGCACCTCGAACTGCGCCAGGGCCCCGCGTTCAATCAGCTGCTCGACACAGTGGTGGCCGACCATGCCGTTGCCGACGATGATCAGTTGCTGGCGTGGCTTGATCGTCATGATTGCGTTCATGCGGTTTTTCCTCGAACAAAAAAAAGACGCCTGGAGCCGTTAAGCTCCAGGCGCCTTTGCCTGGTATCTGTGTGTATTGCCCCTGGGTGCGATCGCCGTTGAACGCGGGTGGGCTGATAGTCTCAAAGCAGGTTGCATGCCAACACGCGATACAACCGTAGCCGCTGCCGCCAGGCTGCGCTGGCCCGTATGCCAACCTGAATTATGCGGGTGTACGCGAGGGCCAGCGCAGCCTGGCGGCAGCGGCTACGGGGCCAGGTTGGTGCGTTTGGGCCTTGAGTGCCTCGTTTCAGTACACATCGCGCAGGTAGCGCTTGTCCTTGCTCATCTGCGCCACGTACGCCTCGGCGTCCACGCCGCCGTGCTCGGCGATCACCGCCTTGAGCGCCGCGTCCACATCCTTGGCCATGCGGCTGGCGTCGCCACACACATAGAAGTGCGCGCCCTGCTCCAGCCATGACCACAGCAAGGCCCCCTGCTCCAGCAGGCGTTGCTGCACGTAAATCTTCTGCGCCTGATCACGGGAGAACGCCGTATCCAGGCGCTGCAGATGACCTTGCTCACGCCACGCCAGCAATTGCTGCTGATAGTAGAAATCCGTGCCCCGGCGCTGCTCACCGAACAACAGCCAGTGGGGGCCCGTGGCACCGCTGGCCTGGCGCTCCTGCAGGAAGGCGCGGAACGGCGCCACACCCGTGCCTGGCCCTACCATGATCATTGGCGCGGTGGGATCGGCCGGTACTTTGAAATGCCGCGACGGCTGCACGAAGATCGACACCAGGCCATGGCTGGCGCGGTCGGCCAGGAACGCCGAACACACGCCGCTGCGCGCCCGGTCGTTGTGGCGGTAGCGCACGGTGGAGACGGTCAGGTGCACTTCGTCGGGGTTGGCCTTGGGGCTGGAGCTGATGGAGTACAGGCGCGGCTGCATGGGTTTGAGCAGGCCCAGCAGTTCGTCCACGCTCAGTTCGACGGGGAACTCGTCCAGCAGGTCGAGCAGCTGTCGGCCCCATAGCCACTGGGTCAATGCCTGCTTGTTGTCCGCCGCCAGCAGCTCGGCCAGCCGTTCGCTGGCGCTGCGTTCGGCCACCAGCGCGAGCCACGCCGGCGTGATGCGGGTGATCTCGAAATGCTTGTGCAGCGCCTGGGCCAAGGGCATTTCACCCTGGTCGGGCACCTGCACATGCTGGCCGCTGTCCAGGCCCAGGGTGGCCAGCAGTTCTTCAACCAGGGTCAGGCAGTTGGTGGGCCACACGCCCAGGGCGTCGCCGGCCTCGTAGACCAGGCCGGTGTCCTGCAGATTGAAGACGATCTGGCGGGTTTCCTTCTCGGCACCCGGGCCATTGAGCAGGATGTTGTGCTTGATGCGCACCTGGCACGGGCGCTGGCGGCTGTAGGCGGTGTAGTCGGGCGCTGCCTTGACCGGCGCCTCGGCACTCAAGGCACGGCTGACGGCCTGCAGCCAGCCTTCGGCGGGTTGCTGATAATCGGGCTCGCAGTCCACCCGTGGCACCAGCGGCGTCGCCCCCAGGTGTTGCAGGCGCTCGTCGAGCTTGCGGCCGAATCCGCAGAACTGATCGTAACTGCTGTCGCCCAGCGCCAGCACCGCGTAGCGAACCCCGGCCACCTGCGCCGCCACGTCGCCCTGCAACGCCGCCCACAGGCCGCTGCCATTGTCGGGGGCATCGCCATCGCCAAAGGTACTGGCGATCATCAACACGCTATCGGCCTGTTGCAGCTGGGCCAGCTCCACGTCATCCATGCAGCTGACCTGCACCTCAAGCCCGGCACCGCGCAGTTGCTCGCCGCACAGCCCGGCCAGTGCCTCGGCGTTGCCAGTTTGCGAGGCCCACAGCACCCACTGCCGCGGCTTCTGCGCTACGGCCTGGGCGCTGGCGCCGGTGCGGGAAAACAGCCCTGCCAACAGGCCATCGATCAGTACACGCTTGCGCCCTTCGATGGGCGCCGAGGCCGGCAGCACCGGCACGCCTTGGTTGGCCTTGCCCAACACGCTGGCCAACCCGGTGAGGTAGCCCTGCATGTACAGCTGCTCATCGGCGCCCAGTTGCACATCGAAACGGGGCGCTATGCCCAGCAGGCGGCTCAGTTCTTCGGTGGCCATGGGCACGGCTTCCTCGGTGGGCAGGTCGACGGTGGGGATGCGTTCGCCGCTGACGCGGGTCAGCGCCACGGCGCTGTACTTGAATTCCGGCTGCCAGGACACCGGGTCGATGGCGTCGCTGGTCACCGCGTTGATGGCCAGGTCATCGCCGTACAGGTCGTTCCAGTGGAACGGCGCGAACAGGTTGCCCGGCAGCACCCGGTCGCTGAGCCGTGCGGGCAGCACGGCATGACCACGGCGGCTTTGCAGGCGCACCTGGTCGCGCTCGGCGATGCCCCTGCTCGTGGCATCCTCGGGGTGGATTTCGACAAAGGGGCCAGGGTTGAGCTTGTTGAGGCTGGCGACCTTGCCGGTCTTGGTCAGGGTGTGCCATTGGTGCTGCACCCGGCCAGTGTTGAGCACCAGCGGGTAGTCGTCATCGGGCAGCTCGGCGGGGGCCATGTGCGGGCGCGGGAAAAACCGCGCACGGCCGTCATCCGTGGGGAAGCGCGGACCGTCAGGCGTCAGGTAGCGCACGGGGTTGCGGTCGTCGTCACGGCCGGGTTCGCACGGCCATTGCAGCGGTGTCTGGCGCAGGCGCGAGTAATCGGCGCCGCGCACGTCGTAACCGGTGTCGGGGTTGTGGAAGCCTTTGATCTCGTCGAACACCGCCTCGGCGCTGTCGTAGCTGAAGGCCGCTTCGAAGCCCATTGCACAGGCCACGCGGGCGATGATCTGCCAGTCCGGCAAGGTATCGCCAGGGGCGTCCACGGCCTTCTGCATCAGCGTGAGGTTGCGCTCGGAATTGATCATCACCCCTTCGGCCTCGGCCCACAGGGCGCCGGGCAGCAGGATGTCGGCGTAGCGGTTGGTTTCGGTGTCGAGGTAGGCGTCCTGGGTGATCACCAGTTCGGCGGCCTGCAGGGCGTCGATCACCCGCTGGCGATTGGGCACGCTGGCCACCGGGTTGGTGCAGATAATCCAGCAGGCCTTGATGGCGCCGTCGCGCATCTGTTCGAACATATCGATAGTGCCGGCGCCGGTGTCGCTGCGCAGCGTGCCCGGCGGCAACTGCCACTGCTGCTCGACGAACGCGCGGTCACGCTCCACCAGCAGCGAGCGCTGCCCCGGCAAGCCCGGCCCCATGTAACCCATTTCGCGACCACCCATGGCATTGGGCTGGCCCGTCAGCGAGAACGGCCCGCTGCCGGGCCGGCACAGGGCGCCGGTGGCCAGGTGCAGGTTGCACAGGGCGTTGGTGTTCCAGGTGCCGTGGGTGCTCTGGTTCAGGCCCATGGTCCAGCAGCTCATCCAGTTTGGCGCCTGGGCGATCCACTCGGCGGCCTTGAGAATATCGGCCTCGGCCAGGCCGGTGATCTGCGCCACCATGGCAGGCGTGTAATCGGCCAGGAATTCCGGCATCGCCGCCCAGCCCTGGGTATGGCGGGTGATGAAGTCGTTGTCGACATGGCCATTGCGATGCAGCAGGTGCAGCAAGCCGTTGAGCAACGCCAAGTCGGTGCCGGGACGGATCTGCAAAAACAGGTCGGCCTTGTCGGCAGTCGCGCTGCGCCGGGGATCGACCACAATCAGCCGCGCCCCCGCCTTGACCCGGTCGAGCAAGCGCAGAAACAGGATGGGGTGACAATCGGCCATGTTCGCGCCGCTGACGAAAAACAGGTCGGCGTGATCAAAATCCTGATAGGAACCCGGCGGCCCATCCGCCCCCAGCGACTGCTTGTAGCCGCTGCTGGCGCTGGCCATGCACAGCCGCGAGTTGGATTCGATGTGGCGGGTGCGGATAAACCCCTTGGCCAGCTTGTTGGCCAAGTATTGGGCCTCCAGCGACATCTGCCCCGAGACGTAAAACGCCACCGCATCAGGACCGTGCGCCTGGATCAGCGCATTTAGTCGCTCGGCCGTGGCACTGATGGCCTGATCCATGGGCACGCGCGCCGGGTCGCGCTGGCGTTCGCGGCGCAGGTAGGCGTGCTCCATGCGCCCGCTGTCGGCCAACGGCTGATGGCAACTGCTGCCCTTGGTACACAGGCGGCCGAAATTGGTGGGGTGGGCCTTGTCGCCGGTCACCTTGGTAACGCGGTTGTCGGTGACACTCATGATGATGCCGCAGCCAACACCGCAATAAGGGCACACGCTACGAACCGTGGTACTGCTCATGGGCCTGCCTCGACCTGGAAAAACAAAAAGGCGCCGGTTGCCACCGCGCTCTTGAGAGCGGGGGCAACACGGCGCCTTTGTCGTGATGGGGGGCAATCGACGTTGATTGCGGATGCTTGAGCAGTTGCAAAGGGCGCGCCAGCTTGGCGCAGGGCCCTATTTGCGGGGCGGGTTGTGCAGGGCGGCCTTCAGGGACGCACTGCCTTGCAGCGCACGCACCAAAATGTAGCCGCTGCCGCAGGCTGCGCTGGGCCTTTGCCTCGCTGGAGATTTTCAGCGGGCACACGGGCCAGCGCAGCCTGGCGGCAGCGGCTACGGTGTCCAGGAGCAGAAAAATTTCGTGTTAAAAAAACTACAAAGTGTACGTGAATAGCCACTTGCCACTGTATATTTAATCAGGCATAAAAGGGCATCGTTTCCCTGATATGGATGTCTGCCGTGCGATTTGTCTACCGCAGCCTGCTGGTGCTGCTCTTTGTCCTTTTCGTCGTGTTGGCCGTGGTGCTGTACTACACCGCCTGCCCCAATCTGCCCCGTTACGAGCCCGTGCAGAACCTGCGCTACCTGGACCAGTGGAGCACGGCTGACCGCCAGCTCTATTACTTCACGCCCCAGGGCACCCAGGTCAAGGGCCTGCACTACGACTGGTTCACCGCCCTTGAGCTGCCTTTCTCCCAGGACCGCTTCGCCGCGCCCGAATACCTGGCGCGCTTCGGTTTTTTGACCGAGCCCAATCAGCAGCCCAGCGCGCTTAACCCCGGCAACCTGCCGGTGGGGTTCGCCCGCCACCGCAATGACGGTGACAACGCCGAGTACCTGGACATCACCTGCGCTGCCTGCCACACCGGCGAGCTGCGGGTGAACGGCCAGGCGGTGCGTATCGATGGCGGCACCGCCCAGCACGTGCTGCCTTCCAGCGTGCCCACGCTCAAGGGCGGCAGTTTCGGCCAGGCGCTGGTGTCGAGCCTGGCGGCCACCTATTACATCCCCTGGAAGTGGAGCCGCTTCGCCCACCGCGTGCTGGGCGAGCGCTACGACAGCGACAAGGACACCCTGCGCAAACAGTTCAAGGCTTCGCTCGACACCTTCGCCCACACCGCCTGGAACGACTGGCACCGCGGCCTCTACCCGACCCAGGAGGGGCCGGGCCGTACCGACGCCTTCGGGCGCATCGCCAATGCCACCTTCGGCGACGCCATCTCGCCCGCCAACTACCGCGTGGCCAATGCGCCGGTGGACTACCCGCAGCTGTGGGACATCTGGACCTTCGACTGGGTGCAGTGGACCGGCTCGGCGCAGCAGCCCATGGCACGCAACGTTGGCGAGTCGCTGGGGGTGGGCGCTACGCTGAAGCTGCTCGACGAGCATGGCCAACCGGTGGCGGGCGACGATCGCTATGCGTCCAGCGTGCGCATCAAGGATCTCTACAGCATCGAAGAGACCCTGCAGCACCTCAAGCCGCCAGCCTGGCCTGAAGATATCCTCGGCAAGGTCGACCTGCAGAAGGCCGCCGCCGGGCGCGCCTTGTTCACCGCCAACTGCGCGGGTTGCCATGTGCCGCCCACTGACAAGAGCAGCGGGCGCCCGGTGCGCAAGATGGTGCTGGTAGCCACGGAAACCATCGGCACCGACCCTACCGCCGCCAACAATATCGCCACCCACCGCTACGATGTCAGCAGCCTGAAGTGGACGGCCGAGGACCTGAAGGGCCTTGACGTGACCATCCAGCCCGACCCCGGCCCACTGGACCTGACCAAGGTGTCAGTGGCCCAGGGCCTGGCCTACGTCACCGCGTTCGTGGAGCGGCATGCCTACAAGGCCGCAGGTATCAGCGAAGCCGATCAGGCCCGCTACAACGGCTTCGGCCTGCCGATCGGCGTGCTGGAAGTGCTGGCCTACAAGGCCCGGCCACTGGACGGCGTGTGGGCCACCCCGCCCTTCCTGCACAACGGCTCGGTGCCCAGCGTGTACCAGTTGCTGTCCCCCCAGGACGAGCGCCAGCGCACCTTCTACCGCGGCACCCTGGAGTACGACGCGGTCAACCTGGGCTATCGCACCGAGCGGTTCGACGCCGGCTTCCTGTACGACACCGCCATCACCGGCAACCACAACAGTGGCCACGAATTCCGCGATGGCCCCCGTGGCCGTGGCGTGATCGGCCGCTACCTGCAACCGGACGAACGCCGCGCCCTGATCGAGTACCTGAAAGTGCTGGGCGGCCCGCTCGAGGAGAAATTGCCATGATGTTCAGTGATTCCGCACGCCTGCCGGGCTTCTTCGGCCGCCTGTGGCTGCGCCTGGGCCGTGGGCTGTTCAAGCTGGTGTTGATCGTGCTGGTGCTGGGTGGCCTGGGGCTGGGCATTGGCTATGCGTACTACGCCTGGAAATTTTCCGGCCCCGTGCCGGCCGAGGAGCAGATCCCGCCCGGCGAGGCGGCCATGACCCAGGACATCATCCAGACCGCCATCCGCATCGTCGACCAGCACCGCGAGCCTACCCGCTACCTGCGCGACGCCCACGCCAAGGCCCACGGTTGCGTGACGGCGCAGGTCAGCGTGCCGCAGAACCTGACCGCCGACCTGCGCCAGGGCGTGTTCGCCGAGCCCGGCAAGGTGTGGCAGGCCTGGATTCGCCTGTCCAACGGCAACGCCTACCCGCAGTTCGACCAGTTGCAGGACGCCCGCGGCATGGCCATAAAACTGCTGGACGTGCCCGGCAAGCAGTTGATGGCCGACCAGGCTGATCGTCACGAACAGGACTTCGTGATGTTCAACCACGCCAACTTCTTCGTCAGCGACGTGGCCGAGTACCGTCAGAACATCAACGCCCAGGCCGATGGCAAGCAGGCGATGGCCTTCTTCCCAAGCCTGGACCCACGCAGCTGGCAGCTGCGCCACCTGCTGATCGCCAAGGCCACCCTGGCCAAGGCGCCGCTGAGCCCGACCCTGGCCACCTACTACTCGGTGTCGCCGTACAAGTTCGGCAGCGCCAACGCCAAGTTCCGGGTGGTGCCCGACCCCAACAGCTGCCCGCCTTACACCGTGGCCAAGCAGAACCAGGACCTGCCCAACTTCCTGCGCACCGCCCTGCACCAGCAGCTCACCGCCGACCAGCAGCCGGCGTGCTTCATGTTGCAGATCCAGCGCCAGGACCCACGCAAGTACATGCCCATCGAGGACACCAGCGTGGAATGGAAGGAAAGCGACGCGCCGTTCGAGACCGTGGCCATGATCCGCGTACCGCCCCAGGACTTCGACACCCCGGCGCAGAACCTGATGTGCGACAACCTGTCGTTCAACCCGTGGCATGGTGTAGAGGCGCATCGGCCGATTGGCGGCATTAACCGGCTGCGCAAGGCGGTGTATGAAGCGGTGAGTGGCTATCGGCATGCCCGCAATGCTGCCACTGCACCGGCCCCGTAGCAGCTGCCGCCAGGCGGCGTCCGGGCGCAACGCGGCGCCTGTGACGCGACCTGGCGGCCGCTGCTACATAAGTGCGTGTCCACCATCGAGTTGGGGGATGACAGAAATGTCGAAAAATATTTCGGACTTTTTTCAGACGCCCAGAGTCGGACTTATTAAGCCGTCACGTTTTTCACTGACGCTAAAAGCCTGCACCCCAAAAGTCGAATAAAGGAAAACGCCATGGGCACCATACTTATCGTCATCCTCATCCTGCTGTTGATCGGTGGTCTTCCCGTGTTCCCGCACTCCAGAAGCTGGGGTTACGGCCCGTCCGGTATTATCGGCGTGGTGCTGGTAGTGCTGCTGATATTGGTATTGCTTGGCAGAATATAACCAAGGCGTATAACAACAAAGGCAGCCCCAGGGCTGCCTTTGTTATTGGCGCATTACAACTTAGTGAGCCACGGCACCACTGGCGCCCAGGCCAGTCTGCGAGCGTACGAACTGTGGCAGGAACAGCGCCCGTTCATTTTCCGCTGCCTTGGATTTATCGGTGATGGAGAAGAACCAGATCCCCACGAAGGCAATGATCATGGAAAACAGTGCCGGGTATTCATACGGATAGATCGGTTTCTCGTGCCCCAGGATCTGCACCCAGATGGTCGGGCCAAGAATCATCAGGCCCACGGCACTGATCAACCCCAACCAGCCGCCGATCATGGCGCCGCGGGTAGTGAGCTTTTTCCAGTACATGGAAAGCAGCAGCACCGGGAAGTTGCAGCTGGCAGCAATCGAGAATGCCAGGCCCACCATGAAGGCAATGTTTTGCTTCTCGAACAGGATGCCCAGGCCGATGGCCAGGATACCCAGGGCGATGGTGGTGATTTTCGAGACGCGAATCTCTTCTTTCTCGTTGGCCTTGCCCTTCTTGATCACGCTGGCGTACAGGTCGTGGGATACCGCCGAAGCGCCGGCCAGGGTCAGCCCGGCAACCACGGCCAGGATAGTGGCGAAGGCCACCGCCGAAATGAAGCCCAGGAAGATACTGCCGCCCACGGCATCGGCCAGGTGCACCGCCGCCATGTTGTTGCCGCCCAACAGCGCGCCCGCTGCGTCCTTGAACGCCGGGTTGGTGCTGACCAGCAGGATGGCACCAAAGCCGATGATGAAGGTGAGGATGTAGAAGTAACCGATGAAGCCGGTGGCATACAGCACGCTTTTACGGGCTTCCTTGGCGTCGGACACGGTGAAGAAGCGCATCAGGATATGCGGCAGGCCTGCGGTACCGAACATCAACGCCAAGCCCAGGGAGAACGCCGAGATCGGGTCTTTCACCAGGCCGCCGGGGCTCATGATGGCCTCGCCTTTGGGGTGCACCTTGATGGCTTCGGAGAACAGGGCGTTGAAGTCGAAGTTGACGTGTTTCATCACCATCAGCGCCATGAACGAGGCGCCCGACAGCAGCAACACTGCCTTGATGATCTGCACCCAAGTGGTGGCCAGCATGCCGCCAAACAGCACGTACAGGCACATCAGGATACCCACCAGCACCACGGCCACGTGATAGTCCAGGCCGAACAGCAACTGGATCAGCTTGCCGGCGCCAACCATCTGCGCGATCAGGTAGAACGCCACCACCACCAGCGAACCACAGGCCGACAGGGTGCGGATCTCGGTCTGCTTGAGCCGGTAGGAGGCCACGTCGGCAAAGGTGTATTTGCCCAGGTTGCGCAGGCGCTCGGCGATCAGGAACAGAATGATCGGCCAGCCCACCAGGAAGCCGATGGAGTAAATCAGGCCGTCGTAGCCGGAGGTGAACACCAGCGCCGAAATCCCCAGGAAGGACGCCGCCGACATGTAGTCACCGGCAATGGCCAGGCCGTTCTGGAACCCGGTGATGCGCCCGCCCGCCGCGTAGTAGTCGGCCGCCGACTTGTTGCGTTTGGAAGCCCAGTACGTGATGCACAGGGTGGCGCCCACGAACGCCACGAACATGATGATGGCGGAGACGTTGAGGGGTTGTTTCTGCACCGCGCCGGTAATGGCATCGGCCGCGAACAGGGCGGGGGCGAACGCCGCGAGGCCAAGGCTGGCCAATAATCGCTTGATCATTGTTGTGCCTCCTTGAGGATCTCTCTGTTCAGGTCATCGAATTCGCCGTTGGCGCGACGCACGTAGATACCGGTCAACACGAACGCACTTAAAATCAGCCCGACACCAATGGGTATGCCCCAGGTGATGGACGATTCAGGCGACAACTTGGCCCCCAGTATGTGTGGACCGTAGGCGATCAATAAGATGAACGCCGAATAAAGCCCGAGCATGATCGCCGAGAGTATCCAGGCGAATCGTTCCCTTTTTTGCACCAGCTCCTTGAAACGCGGGCTGTTTTGAATCGAGAGGTAAATGCTGTCGTTCATTGTTTTTATCCTCGCAGCACAGATGGGTGGGACGCTTCCACTTTAGGCTGCTGCGCAACAGCCTCCAGACGACCTTAGTATTAGATCGACATTACTGTTTCGCCAGTTTGAATAGTTGCATAGCTAACTTATGACAGAAATAAAACGTGTAGCCGCTGCCGCCAGGCTGCGCTGGCCCTTGAGCACACTGCGGATTTTCAGTGGGGCATAGGGCAAGCGCAGCCTGGCGGCAGCGGCTACACGTATTTCGCGTATATACCGGGTTACAATAAAAAACCGCCGAGGCTGTTAACCTCGGCGGTTCTGGAAGTTGCTGGATAGAACGGTTGATTGATTATTTAGCGGTCCACTCCGCCACGCGATCCGGGTGCTTGGCAACCCAATCCTTGGCAGCGGCCTCAGGCTTGGTCCCTTCCTGCACGGCCAGCATCACTTCGCCGATTTCGTCCTTCGAGTTCCAGTGGAACTGTTTCAGGAAAGTCGCCACTTCCGGTGCCTTGGCGCTCAGTTCCTTGCTGCCGATGCTGTTGACGGTCTCGGCGGCGCCGTACACGCCTTTAGGGTCGTCCAGGAAGCGCAGTTTCCACTTGGCGAACATCCAGTGCGGCACCCAGCCGGTCACGGCGATGGATTCATGCTTGTCGTAGGCGCGGCCCAGTTCGGCGGTCATGGCGGCACCGGAGCTGGCCTGCAGTTTGTAGCCGGTCAGGTCGTAGTCCTTGATGGCCTGGTCGGTCTTGAGCATCACGCCGGAGCCGGCGTCGATGCCGACGATCTTGTCCTTGAAGGTCTTGTCGGTTTTCAGGTCTGCCACCGACTTGGCGGCCACATACTCCGGCACGATCAGGCCGATTTTGGCGTCCTTGAAGTTGGGGCCGTAGTCGACCACCTTGTCCTTGTTCTTGGCCCAGTATTCGCCGTGGGTCACGGGCAGCCAGGCCGACAGCATGGCGTCCAGCTTGCCGGTGGCCACGCCCTGCCACATGATGCCGGTGGCCACGGGCATCAGTTTCACGTCATAGCCCAGCTTCTGCTTGATCACCTCGGCGGCCACGTAAGTGGTGGCGACGCTGTCGGACCAGCCATCGACGTAGCCGATGCTCAACGTAGGTTTGCTATCGGCGCTGGCCAGGGTGGAACTTGCAGCAAGTGCCAGAGCGGCGGCCGCTCCCAGGATTTTCTTCATCTTCATCCAGACTTCCCCAAAAGGCTGCGCTCGACGGGTGTCGAGCATCGATCGTGTGCACGGCGCTGGCAAATCGCCTTGTAGTGCCCACTGATCATCAACCTCACGCGGGGAACATCCTGCTCTGGCTGCGACCTTGAGGCAGCGAGAAACGACATCACCTTGCCATTAACGCCACCGACCAACGGTCGTCTGCTCGAACTTTGCATGGTGAACGGGTAAGCCAGGCCCAAATACAGGTAACATGCGCGGCTTTGTTGCCTGACGAAAATAGCCAATGCCCGCCACGTCCCGCTCCATCCTGCTGCCCTATTTGTTCGCCTGTGTGCTCGGTCTGCTCGCCCTCGCCGGTTTCTGGTATGGGCTGGGCAAGCCCGTGGTGCTGCCCGATGCCGCCAGCGCCACGCACAAGCTGCAATGCGCCTCGTACACCCCGTTCGACAAGGACCAGTCGCCGTTCGACCAGCCGTTCAAACTGCGCCCCGAGCGCATGGACGCGGACCTTGCCCTGCTGGCCACGCGCTTTGAATGCATCCGCACCTATTCCATGACCGGCCTTGAAGGCATCCCGGCCCTGGCGCGCAAGCACGGTTTGAAGGTGATGATCGGCGCCTGGGTCAACAGCAACCCGGTGGACACGCAGAAAGAGATCAAGGCGCTGATCGCGGCGGCCAACGCCAACCCGGATGTGGTGTCGGCGGTGATCGTCGGTAACGAGACCCTTCTGCGCAAGGAAGTCACCGGCAAGCAACTGGCTACGCTAATTCGCCAGGTGAAAAGCCAGGTCAAGCAACCGGTGACCTACGCCGATGTCTGGGACTTCTGGCTGCAATACCCGGAAGTGGCGCCGGAGGTGGACTTCCTGACCATTCACCTGCTGCCCTACTGGGAAGACAACCCCAGCGGCATCGACAAGGCCTTGGCCCACGTGGCCGAGGTGCATGACGACTTCGCCAAGCGCTTCGCCCCCAAGGACATCCTGATCGGCGAGACCGGCTGGCCCAGCGAAGGCCGCCAGCGCGAAACCGCCCTGCCCAGCCGCGTCAACGAAGCGCGCTTCATTCGCGGCGTGGTGGCCATGGCCGAGCAGCGCGGCTGGCGCTACAACCTGATCGAGGCCTTCGACCAGCCGTGGAAGCGCGCCAGCGAAGGCGCCGTGGGCGGCTACTGGGGCCTGTTCGACGCCGACCGCCAGGATAAGGGCGTGTTGCAGGGCCCGGTGACCAACGTGCCGTTCTGGCCACAGTGGCTGGGTGCTGGTGTGGTGCTGTGGCTGGCGGCCCTGGCGTTCGCCGGCCGCGTGGCCGGCCGTCGCAGTGCTTGGTTGTTGCCGCTGCTGGCGGCCGCTGGCGCGGGCAGCCTGGGCGCGTGGGGCGAACTGATGCGCATCAATGCGCGGTTTGCCGAGGAGTGGGTCTGGGCGGTGCTGCTGGCGGGCCTGAATTTCATCGTGCTGGCCTACGGCGTACTGGCGCTGGCCAAGCGTGAAGGCTGGCGCGAGCGCCTGTTCGCCTGGCTGGACCGTCGCGGCGGCTGGTGGCTGGCGGCGGCCGGTTTTGCAGCAGCGGTGATGATGCTGGGGTTGGTGTTCGATGCGCGTTATCGCAGCTTCCCCAGTGCCGCGCTGGTATTGCCGGCGCTGGTGTACCTGTTGCGACCGGTGGCGGTGCGCAGGCCTGAGGTGCTGTTGCTGACGGCGATCGTGGGCGTGGGGATACCGGTGCAACTGGCGATCGAGGGCGTGCAGAACCAGCAGGCGTGGGCCTGGGCGATTGTCAGCGGGTTGATGGTGTGGGCGATGGTGCGCAGCCTCAGAATTTCACGTTGATAGCACGGGCCTCATCGCGGCCAAGGCCGGCTCCTACACAGATCGGCGTAGGAGCTGGCCTTGGCCGCGATGCAGACGCCGCCTGACTCAAGCCCTGACCAACCGCAACCCGGCAATCACCACCGCAAACACCGCCAGGCTGGCGCTGTACAACACCAGCCCCGGAATGCCGAGCACCAGGGCCAGCGCGGCAATCCACCACCCCAGGCAACGCGGCACAAAAAAACCGAGTACTGCCGCCACCAGGGCCGCGATGGAAATCATGCGGAAATGAATCAGGTAGCCCAGCGCCGAACGCAACTGACATTGCCACAGGCCCGCCTGGTCGCTGCACAACCCTACCCAGCGGGCATCTTCCATCAACTCGTAGCGCACGCCATAGCTGGCCGCCAGACTCAGGGCAACCAGGACGAACAGCACAATCAGCGACGCACGGCGGGACATGACACACTCCGGAAAGGAAAAACGGCGCCAAGAATAACCACACGCGGTGGTTATGCAAGGCGAAAACCGTTGATGTAGCTATTGTGTCCGTTGGTGTATCACGCACGTACAATATTTTGCGTGTCAAAAGCAGTCATACTGGGCAACTTGCCACCAATGCGGTGGTCAGAGCCTGCGTACTTCACTCAGCTTTCGCCTTTTAGGGACACGTCATGCTTCGAATATTGCGCTTCGCTGCCTTGGTAGGCGGCCTCATTTTGAGTGCGTCAGCGTTGGCCAAGGACGTCGACGTTGCCACTTACGGCTTCCCGTTGACCAACCCGTTCGAAGCCACCATCGCCTCGACCCCGCCAGACCTGCGCCCCAAACTGCCGGCCGATGAAGACATCAAGCAGGAGGACCGCACCCTCAACCTGCGGCCTGACCGCGACTTCACCCTGCCCGACAACTTCTGGGCGGTGAAAAAGCTGCGCTACCGCCTGGCCTATCAGGACCATGCCGCGCCGCTGATTTTCATCATCGCCGGCACCGGCGCGCCCTACACCAGCAGCCTCACCGAGTACCTGAAAAAGCTGTACTACCAGGCCGGTTACCACGTGGTGCAGTTGTCGTCGCCTACCAGCTACGACTTCATGAGCGCGGCCTCGCGCTTCGCCACCCCTGGCGTGACCAAGGAAGACGCCGAAGACCTGTACCGGGTAATGCAGGCCGTGCGCGCGCAGAACCCCAAGCTGCCGGTCACCGACTACTACCTGACCGGCTACAGCCTGGGGGCGCTGGACGCCGCCTTCGTCAGCCATCTGGATGAGACCCGCCGCAGTTTCAACTTCAAGAAAGTGCTGCTGCTCAACCCGCCGGTGAACCTGTACACCTCCATCAGCAACCTAGACAAGCTGGTACAGGCCCAGGCCAAGGGCATCAACAACACCACCACCTTCTACGAAGTGGTGCTGCAGAAGCTCACCCGCTACTTCCAGCAGAAGGGCTACATCGACCTCAACGATGCCCTGCTGTACGACATCCAGCAGTCCAAGCAGCACCTGTCCAACGAACAGATGGCCATGCTGATCGGCACCTCGTTCCGCTTCTCGGCGGCCGACATCGCCTTTACCTCGGACCTGATCAATCGCCGCGGGCTGATTACCCCGCCCAAGTTCCCGATCACCGAGGGCACCAGCCTGACGCCGTTCTTCAAGCGCGCGCTGCAGTGTGACTTCGATTGCTACCTGACTGACCAGGTGATCCCGATGTGGCGTGCCCGCACCGACGGTGGCAGCCTGCTGCAACTGGTGGACGAAGTGAGCCTGTACGCCCTCAAGGACTACCTGCACGACAGCCCGAAAATCGCCGTGATGCATAACGCCGACGACATCATCCTCGGCCCTGGCGACCTGGGCTTTTTGCGCAAGACCTTTGGCGACCGCCTGACCGTTTACCCTCACGGTGGCCATTGCGGCAACCTCAATTACCGCGTCAACGCCGACGCCATGCTGGAGTTTTTCCGTGGCTAAGACATTACTCCTGGCCGCCGCACTGCTGTGTGCCGGCACGGCCTATGCCGACGACGCCCCTCACGCGGACCTGGATGGCTTCACCCAGCCGCTCAAGCAGCTCAAGTTCAACCCCGGCCTTGACCAGCGCGAGTTCGAGCGCAGCACCCTGACGGCGCTGAACGTGTACGACCCGATCGAGAACTGGAACCGCCGGGTCTACCACTTCAACTACCGTTTCGATGAGTGGGTGTTCCTGCCGGTGGTCAATGGCTACCGCTACGTGACGCCGGGCTTTTTGCGCACTGGCGTGAGCAACTTCTTCAGCAACCTGGGCGATGTGCCCAACCTGGTCAACAGTGCGCTGCAGCTCAAGGGCAAGCGCTCGCTGGAGATCACCGGGCGCCTGCTGCTCAATACCACGGTCGGCATCGCCGGCCTGTGGGACCCGGCTACCCTGATGGGCTTGCCGCACCAGAGCGAAGACTTCGGCCAGACCCTGGGCTTCTACGGCGTGCCGGCCGGGCCGTACCTGGTGCTGCCGGTGTTCGGGCCGTCGAACCTGCGTGACACCACGGGCCTGCTGTTCGACTACGGTGCCGAGTCGCAGATCAACTTCCTCAACGTGTCCCACGAAAGCACCCGCCACCCGGAAATCTGGGCCTTGCGTGCGGTGGACAAGCGCTACACCACCAGCTTCCGTTACGGCTCGCTGGACTCGCCGTTCGAGTACGAGAAGGTGCGCTACATCTACACCGAATCGCGCAAGCTGCAGATCGCCGAGTAACCGCCTAAAACCTGTGGGAGCGGGCTCTGCCCGCGAAAAGAACACCGCGCAGTTTCTGACAAAACGCGGTGTTCTTTTCGCGGGTAGAACCCGCTCCCACAGAGCAGCAATCAATTTTATTGATAGCTACTAGCCGAATTCAGCGCTATTCGTTCGAATTATTCCGCGCAACAATAGAGCCATTCCCACCCCTTCTACAGGAGTTGTGCAATGTCTCAATTTCGCAAAGTCATCGGTATCCAGGCTGGCCAAGCCACCAGCGACGGCGCAGGCGTGAGCCTGACCCGCGTCATCGGCGGCCCCGGTATCGAGCGCTTCGACCCTTTCCTGATGCTGGACGAGTTCGGTTCGGACAACCCCGACGAATACATCGCCGGCTTCCCGCCGCACCCGCACCGGGGCTTTGAAACCATCACCTACATGCTCGAAGGGCGCATGCGCCACGAAGATCACCTGGGCAACGTCGGCCTGCTGCAAGGCGGTGGCGTGCAATGGATGACGGCGGCACGCGGCATCATCCACAGCGAAATGCCCGAGCAGGAAGAAGGCGTGATGCGCGGCTTCCAGTTGTGGCTGAACCTGCCGGGCAAGGACAAACTCGGCACCCCCGGCTACCGGGACATCCAGCCAGAGGACATCCCGCGCCTGACCACACCTGCGGGCATCGACGTGGTGGCCATTGCCGGCACCTTCGACGACGGCGAGGTGCAACAGGTGGGTGCGGTGGAGCGGCCGCACACCGAGCCGCACCTGTTCGACCTGCACCTGCCCGCTGGCGCCAGCATCAGCCCGCGCCTGCCTGAGGGGCATCGCGTGATGCTGTATGTGTACGAAGGCGCGGTGCAGTTGCCCGGGCTTGCCGACAGCGTCTCGGCCAGCCGGTTGGTGCGTCTGTCCGACAGCGGCCAGGTACAGATCGACAGTGCCGATGGCGCTCGGGTGTTGGTGCTGGCCGGCAAGCCGCTGAACGAACCGATCGTGCAATACGGGCCGTTTGTGATGAACAGCCGCGAAGAGATCGAGCAGGCGCTGCGTGATTTTCGCGATGATCGGTTGACTGCCTGACCCCCTGTAGCCGCTGCCGCAGGCTGCGCTGGCCCCCACGTCCACTTGAGATTTTCAGCGAACACAAGGGCCAGCGCAGCCTCGCGGCAGCGGCTACGGGTTTGGCGCTGGCGTTAGAAACGCAAGCAGTTCAGCCTTCTTGGCCAACGCATCCCGCCGCCCCAGCTCAATCAACTCCCCGCAATACCCCGCCTCGAACAGCAGATAACTCAGCAACCCCGCCCCACTGGTTTTCGTCGCCCCCGGCCCGCGCAGAAACAGGCGCAACGCCGGTGGCAATTCATGCCTGTGCCGCGCCGCGATCTCGTCCAGCGGCTGGCTGGGCGACACCACCATGACCTCCACCGGGCTCAGCCCCAGGGGCGCACTGCTGACGTCTGCCGGCAGCAACCGCCCCAACTGGTTAAGCCGCTGCAGCAGCTCGAGGTCATCCTCAAGGCTATCGATAAACGCGCTGTTGAGCAGGTGCCCGCCAATCTGCGCCAGGCTGGGCTGCTGCTCGCTGCCCGCCGCCACCCCGGTATCCGGGCCCCGGGGGTTGCCGCTGACGCCCACCACCAACACCCGCGTGGCGCCCAGGTGCAGGGCCGGGCTGATGGGTGCCGACTGGCGCATGGCGCCATCCCCATAGAAATCCTCGCCCAGGCGCACGGGCGGGAACAGCAAGGGGATGGAGGCGCTGGCTAGCAGATGCTCGACGCTCAAGGGGGTCGGCACACCGATGCGGCGGTGGCGCAGCCAGGGCTGGATGGCATGGCTGCCCTGATAGAACGTCACTGCTTGCCCGGAGCTGTAGCCGAAGGCGGTCACCGCCACCGCGTGCAAAGCGCCCGCCGCCAGCGCGCCATCGATGCCGCCAAGATCAAGCCGCTCGCGCAGCAGTGTGCCCAGCGGCGAGCTGTCCACCAGCGCCACCGGCACGCTGCCGCCAATGCCCAACAGGCTATGGCGGATGAAGCGGCTGGCCTGGCGGATCACGCCAGGCCAGTCACTGCGCACCACCTGATGGCTGGCGAAGCTGCGCCAGAAGGCTTCCAGGCGCTGCACGGTGGCAACGAAGTGCTGGGCACCGCTGGCCAGGGTCACGGCATTGATGGCGCCGGCGGAGGTGCCGACGATCACGGGGAAGGGATTGGGCGCATCGGCGGGCAGCAACTGCGCGATGCCCGACAGCACGCCCACCTGGTAGGCAGCGCGGGCGCCGCCGCCGGAGAGGATCAGTCCTGTGATCGCCTGCATGGGCACCCCTTGACCACTATGACACTACTGTGGGAGCGGGCTCTGCCCGCGAAAGGAACGCCGCGTCTTGCCTGAAGATCGCATTGGCCTTTTCGCGGGCAGAGCCCGCTCCCACCAAAAACCTTACCGGCGGCGCTTTTCGTAGAGTTTAGGCGAGCCCGGCGGGCGCGACTTGAAGCGGCGGTGCGCCCACAGGTACTGCTCGGGGCATTCACGCACCGAGGCTTCTACCCATTGGTTGATGCGCAGGCAGTCGGCCTCTTCGCTTTCACCCGGGAAGTCTTCCAGCGGCGGGTGGACGACCAGGCGGTAACCGCTGCCATCGGCCAGCCGCTGCTGGGTAAAGGGAATCACCCGCGCCTTGCCCAGGCGGGCAAACTTGGTGGTGGCCGTGACAGTCGCCGCAGGGATGCCGAACAGCGGCACGAAGATGCCCTGCTTGGCGCCGTAGTCCTGATCCGGCGCGTACCAGATGGCGCGGCCCTTGCGCAGCAGCTTGAGCATGCCGCGCACGTCCTCGCGCTCCACCGCCAGGGAATCAAGGTTGTGCCGCTCGCGGCCCTGGCGCTGGACGAAGTCGAACAGCGGATTGCCATGCTCGCGGTACATGCCGTCGATGGTATGACGCTGGCCGAGCAACGCGGCGCCGATTTCCAGAGTGGTGAAGTGCAGGGCCATCAGAATGGCACCCTCGCCGGCCTGCTGCGCAGCCTGCAAATGCTCCAGGCCTTCGATGTGCGCAAGCCGCGCCAGGCGGGCCTTTGGCCACCACCAGCTCATGGCCATTTCGAAGAACGCGATGCCGGTGGAAACGAAATTTTCCTTGAGCAAACGGGTTCTTTCGACGAGCGGTAGTTCGGGGAAACACAGCTCCAGGTTTCGCGCCGCAATACGGCGGCGCTCCCCGGCAATGCGGTACATGCCAAGGCCCAGCAAACGGCCGATGACCAGCAGCACGCGGTACGGCAGCTGCACGATCAGCCACAATAGCCCCAGCCCCAGCAGCAATGGCCAGAAACGCGGGTGGAGAAAGGTTCGGTTAAAACGCGGGCGATCCATTACAGATTCCGGACAGACAACAAGGCCGCGCATTCTACATGGGTTCGCCCGGCTTGCGGCTGGCGGGCGTTCTCGTTATAAGTCTCGGCACTTTTCGTTACAAGGCGCCTTTTTGCCGACCATGAGCCAGACCGAACCGCTAGACCAGGAAAACGTGTTCCAGCTGAAGGGCAGCATGCTCGCCATCACCGTGCTGGAACTGGCCCGCAACAACCTTGAAGGCCTGGACCGCCAGTTGGCGGCCAAGGTTGCCCAGGCCCCGAATTTCTTCAGCAACACCCCGCTGGTGCTGGCTTTGGACAAAATGCCGGCCAGCGAAGGCGCGGTCGACCTGCCGGGCCTGATGCGCGTGTGCCGCCAGCACGGCCTGCGCACCCTGGCCATCCGCGCCAGCCGTATCGAAGACATCGCGGCCGCCATCGCCATCGACCTGCCGGTGCTGCCGCCGTCGGGCGCCCGCGAGCGGCCGATCGAGCTGGAAGCGCCCAAGCCGCCGGAAAAACCGCCGGCGCCGGTCATCAATCCGACGAAAATCATCACCCTGCCGGTGCGCAGTGGCCAACAGGTCTATGCTCCTGGCGGTGACCTTGTGGTCATGGCCACGGTCAGCTCCGGCGCGGAACTTCTGGCCGATGGCAACATCCATGTGTACGGCCAAATGCGCGGCCGGGCCCTGGCCGGTATCAAGGGCGATACCAAGGCACGCATTTTCTGCCAGCACCTGGGCGCCGAGCTGCTGTCCATCGCCGGCCAGTACAAGGTCTCGGAAGACCTGCGTCGCGACCCCTTGTGGGGGGCAGGCGTACAAGTCAGCTTGTCCGGTGATGTGTTGAACATCACCCGCCTTTAACGGATACTGCCGCCATTTTCCGTACAACTTTTAAACTTGTCGGCAAAAGGCCATTACCACGGCCTGCCGGCTGCGGTTGTTTACAAGTCATGCTTTCATTCAGGGACTAGCAATCCTTTTTCATTAGGGGTGATACACCTTGTCCAAGATTCTCGTGGTTACATCCGGCAAAGGTGGTGTGGGCAAGACCACCACCAGCGCCGCCATCGGTACCGGCCTGGCCCTGCGCGGCCACAAGACCGTCATCGTCGACTTCGACGTGGGCCTTCGCAACCTCGACCTGATCATGGGCTGCGAACGCCGCGTGGTGTATGACTTCGTCAACGTGGTCAACGGCGAAGCCAACCTGCAGCAAGCCCTGATCAAGGACAAGCGCCTGGAAAACCTGTACGTGCTGGCCGCAAGCCAGACCCGTGACAAGGACGCGCTGACCAAGGAAGGCGTGGAAAAGGTGCTGATGGAGCTCAAGGAGACCTTCGAGTACGTGGTCTGCGACTCCCCGGCAGGCATCGAGACCGGCGCCCACCTGGCCATGTACTTCGCTGACGAAGCCATCGTGGTAACCAACCCCGAAGTGTCGTCGGTACGTGACTCGGACCGCATGCTGGGCCTGCTGGCCAGCAAGTCGCGTCGCGCCGAGCGCAACGAAGACCCGATCAAGGAGCACCTGCTGCTGACGCGCTACAATCCCGAGCGCGTGAGCAAGGGCGAGATGCTGGGCGTGGAAGACGTCAAGGAGATCCTGTCGGTGACCCTGCTGGGCGTGATTCCCGAGTCCCAGGCCGTGCTCAAGGCTTCCAACCAGGGCGTGCCGGTGATCCTCGACGACCAGAGCGACGCCGGTCAGGCCTACAGCGATGCCGTGGACCGTCTGCTGGGCAAGAACGTGGAACACCGCTTCCTCGAACAGCAGAAGAAAGGATTCTTTGAGCGGCTCTTTGGGGGTAACTGATGAGCATTTTTGACTTCTTTCGTTCCAAAAAGGTCAATACCGCGTCGGTAGCGAAAGAGCGTCTACAGATCATCGTGGCGCACGAGCGCGGCCAGCGCAGTACCCCGGACTACTTGCCAGCCTTGCAGAAGGAACTGGTGGAAGTGATCCGCAAGTACGTCAATATCGGCAACGAGGACGTGCAGGTAGCGCTGGAAAACCAGGGCAGCTGCTCGATCCTGGAACTCAATATCACCCTGCCTGACCGATAGGTTTGGCGTAGGACCGCGGTGTCTGTTTCCCGAGCTTCGCTCGGTCCCACACCTTTCGGGCCATGTGTGCCAGGAAGGCAAAGCACTTAGCCCTTGGAGGCACCTCAGCCAGATCTGTGGTGCACCAGGGGCTAAGTGCTTTGCGCCCCTGACACAACTGCCGCGATCGGTGTGGGACCGAGCAAAGCTCGGGAAAAGGGCAACCCCGGCCCCCAAGGAAACACAATGCCGCTGTCCAACATCCACATCCTGCACCAGGACGACGCCATCCTGGTGATCAACAAGCCCACCCTGCTGCTCTCGGTGCCTGGCCGCGCCGAAGACAACAAGGACTGCCTGATCACCCGCCTGCAGGAAAACGGCTACCCCGAGGCGCGCATCGTGCACCGCCTGGATTGGGAAACGTCCGGCATCATCCTGCTGGCCCGCGACGCTGATACTCACCGCGAGCTGTCGCGCCAGTTTCACGACCGCGAAACCGAAAAGGCCTACACCGCCCTGGCCTGGGGCCAGCCGGAGCTGGACAGTGGCAGTATCGACCTGCCGCTGCGCTACGACCCGCCCACCAAGCCGCGCCACGTGGTCGACCATGAGCAAGGCAAACATGCCCTGACTTTCTGGAAAGTGCTGGAACGCTGCGGCGACTGGTGCCGTGTGGAGCTGACGCCCATCACCGGCCGCTCACACCAGTTGCGCGTGCACATGCTGTCCATCGGGCACCCCCTGCTGGGCGACGGCCTGTACGCGCACCCAGAGGCCCTGGCGGCCTATCCGCGCCTGTGCCTGCATGCCAGCATGCTCAGCTTCACCCATCCCGCCACCGGCGAGCGCGTGCGCTTCGAGTGCCCGGCGCCGTTTTGATTCGCAGCGCCTGTTTCCCGAGCTTCGCTCGGTCCCACACCGTTCGGGCCATGGGTGTCAGGTAGGCAAAGCGCTTAGCCCTGGCGCACCCCAAGGGCTAAGTGCTTTGCCTACCTGACACTACTGCCGCGAACGGTGTGGGACCGAGCGAAGCTCGGGAAACAGGCAACACAAATCCCCAACCAATACGTTAAACTCGCGCCACTGCTGTCTGGAGCCACTTATGCGCGAAGCTTTGAACCAGGGCCTGATCGACTTCCTCAAGTCCTCCCCCACGCCTTTCCACGCCACCGCCAGCCTGGCCATGCGCCTGGAGGCTGCCGGTTACCAGCGTCTCGACGAACGTGACACCTGGGCCACCGTCGCCGGCGGGCGTTATTACCTGACCCGCAACGACTCCTCGATCATCGCCTTCAAACTGGGCCGCCACTCGCCGCTCATTGGCGGTATCCGCCTGGTAGGCGCCCACACCGACAGCCCGTGCCTGCGCGTCAAGCCGCAACCCGAGCTGCAACGCCAGGGCTTCTGGCAACTGGGCGTGGAAGTGTACGGCGGCGCGCTGCTGGCGCCCTGGTTCGACCGTGACCTGTCGCTGGCCGGCCGCGTCACCTTCCGCCGTGACGGCAAGGTCGAAAGCCAGCTGATCGACTTCAAGCTGCCGATCGCGATCATCCCCAACCTGGCCATCCACCTGAACCGTGAGGCCAACCAGGGCTGGGCGATCAACCCGCAGACTGAACTGCCACCGATCCTTGCCCAGGTGGCCGGTGACGAGCGCCCGGACTTCCGCGCCCTGCTGACCGAGCAACTGGCCCGCGAGCACGGCCTGAATGCCGATGTGGTGCTGGACTACGAACTGAGCTTCTACGACACCCAAAGCGCCGCAGTACTGGGCCTGCACGGTGAGTTCATCGCCGGCGCACGCCTGGACAACCTGCTGTCGTGCTACGCCGCCCTGCAGGCGCTGCTGCACGCCGACAGCGAGGAAACCTGCGTGTTCGTGGCCAACGACCACGAAGAGATCGGTTCGTGCTCGGCCTGTGGCGCCGACGGCCCGATGCTGGAGCAGACCCTGCGCCGCCTGCTGCCCGACGGTGACGACTTCGTGCGCACCATCCAGCGCTCGCTGCTGGTATCGGCCGACAACGCCCACGGCGTGCACCCCAACTACGCCGACAAGCACGACGCCAACCACGGCCCGAAACTCAACGCCGGCCCCGTGATCAAGGTTAACAGCAACCAGCGCTACGCCACCAACAGCGAAACCGCCGGTTTCTTCCGCCACCTGTGCATGGCCGAAGAAGTACCGGTGCAAAGTTTCGTGGTGCGCAGCGACATGGGTTGCGGCTCCACCATCGGCCCGATCACCGCCAGCCACCTGGGCGTGCGCACCGTGGACATCGGCCTGCCGACGTTCGCCATGCACTCGATCCGCGAGCTGTGCGGCAGCCAGGACCTGGCCCATCTGGTCAAGGTGCTGGAAGCCTTCTACCGCAGCCGCGAACTGCCGTAACAACGGCCGATGTGGGAGCGGGCTCTGCCCGCGAAGGGCACGCCGCGGAACGCCTTACGGATCGCGGCGGTCTTTTCGCGGGCAGAGCCCGCTCCCACGTTCGCGACGTCAATGTTTCGCGATACCGGTCAATCCGTCCGCGCCAGCGGGCCTAAACTTAAAACAGGCCCCCACGCTCAAGGACAACGATCATGGACGAATTCACCTCCCTGCTGTTCCAGGTCACCGCCAGCCTGGGCCTGCTCACCTTCGGTTTCAGCCTGCGCGAACGCAACATCGGCATCCTGATGCTCTGGCTCGGCATGCTCTGCCTGCTCGGTATTGTGCTGTATAAAATCCTGGTGCGAATCGGCGCATAACCGCTCGCCTTGCCCCCAAACGCCTCGTACACTCCCTCGATCAAGAATTACCCTGGGTTTATCGTCGCGTGCCTGTCATTTTTCGTCTGCCTGCCTTTTTCACCCTGATGCTGATTTGCCTGCTGGCCGTGCTGCCACCGGCGCAGGCGGCCGGCTTGCCGAGCCTGCTGGCCGGCTCCCAGAAGGCCCAGCCCGAATCCACCGAGCCGCTGGGGCAATCGCTGGACCAGGTCATCAATTCGCTGGAAAACGACCAGCAGCGCACCAAGCTGCTGGCCGACCTCAAACGCCTGCGCGACACCACCAAAAAAGCCCAACCGGCCGCCGACGAAGGCGTGCTGGGGCTGATCGGCAGCACCCTGGGGCAGTTCGAGAAAAAATTCGCCGGCGAAGACAGCCCGCTCAACCGCTGGGGCGACGAATTCGACCAGGCCGGGCAGGAACTGTCCGACCTGATGCTGCCCGTGGCCCAGTGGCCGCCGATCATCTTCGGTTTCGTGCTGATCATCCTGGTGTGGAGCCTGCTGGCCTACGCGCTGAACTGGATCAGCCATCACATCCGCATGCGCTTCGGGCTTAGCGAGGAACTGCCTCAGCACCCGCGCACCCTCGACCTGCTGCGCTTCGCCCTGCGCAAGCTGGGGCCGTGGCTGGTGGCGTTGATCATCACCGTGTGGGTGGGCTACGCCCTGCCCTCGTCGCTGGGCAAGGACCTGGCCATGGTGCTGGCCTATGCGCTGGTGGTGGGCACCTGCTTCTCGGCCATCTGCGTGGTGGCGTTCTCGCTGCTGGACGGCCCCCATCGCCATCGTGCCCTGTATATCCTGCGTCACCAGGCCTTCCGGCCGCTGTGGCTGATTGGCAGTTTCGCCGCCTTCGGCGAGGCGCTGAACGACCCGCGCCTGATCGCCAGCCTGGGCTCGCACCTGGCACACATGGCCGCCACCCTGGCCAACATGCTGGCGGCCCTGTGCACCGGCATGTTCGTGCTGCGCTTCCGCCGCCCGGTGGCGCACCTCATCCGCAACCAACCGCTGGCGCGCCGCCTCACCCGCCGCGCCCTGAGCGACACCATCGATATCCTCGGCAGCTTCTGGTACCTGCCCGCACTGGTGCTGGTAGGCATCTCGCTGATCGCCACCTTCATCGACGCCGGCGACACCAGCACCGTGCTGCGCCAGTCGCTGGTGTGCACCGTGCTGCTGGTGCTGTGCATGGTCTGCAACGGCCTGGTACGCCGCCATGCAGTGCGCCCGCCCAAGCGCGTCAAGCGCCACGCAGTGTACTTCGAGCGCCTGCGCAACTTCGGCTACACCCTGGTGCACCTGATCATCTGGCTGTGCTTCATCGAGCTGGGCCTGCGGGTGTGGGGCATGTCGCTGATCCGCTTCACCGAAGGCGACGGCCACGACATCAGCGTCAAACTGTTCAGCCTGGCCGGCACGCTGATCCTGGCGTGGCTGGTGTGGATCCTGGCCGATACTGCGGTGCACCACGCCCTGACGCACTCGCGCAAGGGCCTGGCCAATGCCCGCGCACAAACCATGATGCCGCTGATCCGCAACGTGCTGTTCATCGCCATCTTCATCATCGCCGCCATCGTCGCCCTGGCCAACATGGGCATGAACGTCACGCCGCTGCTGGCCGGTGCCGGTGTGATCGGCCTGGCCATCGGTTTCGGCGCCCAGTCGCTGGTGGCCGACCTGATCACCGGCCTGTTCATCATCATCGAAGACTCGCTGGCCATCGACGATTACGTGGACGTGGGCGGCCACCTGGGCACGGTGGAGGGCCTGACCATCCGTACCGTGCGCCTGCGCGACATTGATGGCATCGTGCACACCATTCCGTTCAGTGAAATCAAGAGCATCAAGAACTACTCTCGTGAGTTCGGCTATGCCATTTTCCGGGTCAACGTACCGCACACCATGGACATCGACACCGCCATCAAGCTGATGCGCGACGTGGGCCAGAAGATGCGCACCGACCCGCTGCAACGGCGCAATATCTGGTCGCCACTGGAAATCCAGGGCGTGGAGAGCTTCGAGGCGGGCACCGCCATCCTGCGGGCGCGCTTCAAGACCGCGCCCATCAAGCAGTGGGAAGTGTCACGGGCGTTCAACCTGGCGCTCAAGCGCCAGCTCGACGAATCGGGCCTGGACCTGGCTACGCCGCGCCTGAGCGTGCAGGTGGTGACCAGCGCCGGCGGTACGGTAGGCGGCGAGGCCAGCGTCACGGCAACCTGAGGTGTGTGTCCAATCTGACCATAGACCGCAGGCGCCCCAGGGGTTAGCGTGCGGTTTCCACGGATGACAGCGCAGTAGAGGAACAGAGCAATGCTTGGCCCCGACTTAGCGAGCCGGCTGCTGGAGATAGACGAGGCCTATTTCAGGCACACCGGCAAGCACCTGCCCATGGCGATCCCCGGCGCGCCACTGGATCTGCTGTGGGTACACGAAGAAGCACCCTATGGCCTGCTGGCCCATGACGGCAGCGACATGCCGCGTTTCGTCTACGCCAACCGTCAGGCCCAGCGCTGCTTCGACTACCCGCTGGAAGACTTCATCGGCATGGTCTCCGAGCTCAGCTCGCCCCCCGAGCAGCGCGCGTCGCGCCAGTATTACCTGGATCGCGTGCGCAGGGCCGGCTACAGCTTCAACTATCAGGGCGAGCGCTACTCACGCAGTGGCCAGACTTTCCAGATCTACGATGGCGAGATCTGGGAACTGTCGCCGCCGGGTGCACCGGCACGTGCGGGCCAGGCCTCGCTATTCTGGCTGACCGAGGTGGAAATCAAGGCGGCGAAATATCGGCACTCAGGCGGATAGCGTCGTGCCGCCAGTATTCCAGGTCGCAGTCGATCAGCCGTCCCTGCTGGTCATGGTTGACCCGGGTGATGCGCAGCCCCGGGCTGCCCAGTGACACCTTCAGCGCACTGGCAGCCTCCGCGCGCAGGGCCGTAGGGGCCATCTCGAAACGCACACGTCCGTATTCGATGCCGTAGTGGCGGGCGTAGATCTCGGTCAGCGGCTGGTTCAGGTCCAGCTCCAGTATCCCCGGAAAATACTGGGGGTTGAGGTAGTGCTCCACGTACAGCACCAGGCGCTGATCGATGCGCCGGGTGCGGCACAGCTGGATGACGCTGGACAGCGGCGGCAACTGCAGGCTGGCGCAGATGGACGCCGAGGCCGGCACCAGCCGCCCCGACAGCAATTGCGTGGACGGCTCGCGCCCCTGCTCGCGGACCATGGCGTGAAAATGGCTACGCTTCATCAGGTCGTAGGTCAGGCGTGGTGGCGAAATGAACCAGCCACGGCGTTCTTCGCGGTAGATCAGCCCCCTCGCTTCCAACTGCACCAGCGCCTCGCGCAGGGTGATGCGCGTGGTGTCGAACACCTCGCTGAGCTTGCGCTCGGCCGGCAGCTTGCAGCCGGGCGCCAGCAGGCCATGCTGGATCTGTTCCTGCAGGGCCTGGCAAATCGCCGTCACGGCTCGGGGCGCACTGTTACGCATCATTTCAACCTGTCTGGTCTAGTCCAGTTCCAAAAAGGGGCACCACCGCCTGCGGTGGCCCAGCCTGCAGCCTAGGCAAGATTGATGACCATGGGATGACACGCCTTTGGGAAATGCCCTACGCACTGCGTCCCAAGCCGTTGCAGATCAGTCAGTTAAATCTGAACTACGCTTGTTTCCCACGGCCCTCGGCAGTGCCGCTGCAAGGCGCGCGCCACAGCGCCTACATCAAATTGTCATCAGGCCATCCTAGATTGGCTCAGGTCTTGCTGATCTAGACCACACCCGCCACACCGACCAGACAAAAACCAGCGTTCGCTGAACGCGCCCAAGGAGCTTCGGATGAAAAAGCTTTTCCTGGCATCACTGGTAAGCATGGGCATCGCCATGAGCTTCAATGCCATGGCTGCCGACGTCGACTTGAACACCCTGGAAGCGGCCGCCAAGGCCGAAGGCGCGGTCAACAGCGTCGGCATGCCCGATGACTGGGCCAACTGGAAAGGCACCTGGGCGGGGCTGCTGGCCAAGTACGGCCTGACCCACATGGACACCGACATGAGCTCGGCCCAGGAAGTAGCCAAGTTCGCCGCCGAAAAAGACAACGCCAGCGCCGACATCGGCGACGTGGGCGCCGCCTTCGGCCCCATCGCCGTGAAGCAGGGCGTGACCCAGCCGTACAAACCCACCACCTGGGACCAGGTGCCTGACTGGGCCAAGGACAAGGACGGCCACTGGGCCCTGGCCTACACCGGCAGCATCGCGTTCATCATCAACAAGCAGCTGGTCAAGGATGAAGACGCACCCAAGAGCTGGGCCGACCTGGAAAAAGGCAAGTACAAGGTCGCCATCGGTGACGTGAGCACCGCCGCCCAAGCCGCCAACGGCGTGCTGGCCGCCGCCATCGCCCGTGGTGGTGACGAAAGCAACCTGCAGCCGGGCCTGGAGCTGTTTACCAAGCTGGCCCAGCAGAAGCGCCTGTCGCTGGCCAACCCCACCATCCAGACCCTGGAAAAGGGTGAAGTGGAAGTGGGCGTGGTCTGGGACTTCAACGGCCTGAGCTACCGCGACAAGATCGACCCCAAGCGCTTTACCGTGCTGATCCCGTCCGATGGTTCGGTGATTTCCGGCTACACCACCATCATCAACAAATACGCCAAGCACCCGAATGCGGCCAAGCTGGCGCGTGAGTACATCTTCAGCGACGAAGGCCAGTTCAACCTGGCCCGCGGCCACGCCCGGCCGATCCGTGCCGAGCACCTGAAGCTGCCTGAGGACGTGGCCGACAAACTGCTGCCCAACGAGCAGTACAAGAACGTCAAGCCGATCAAGAACCCGGATGCGTGGGAGAAGAGCTCCAAGGAGCTGCCGCAGAAGTGGAACGAGCAGGTCATCATCGAGATGAATTGACAAGCACTGTAGCCGCTGCCGCCAGGCTGCGCTGGCCCCTGAGTACACCCGGGAAACTTCCTGAGTATGTGGGGGCCAGCGCAGCCTGCGGCAGCGGCTACAGCGCTCAGCCCTGGCAATAAAGAATTCAGAGGCTATCCCATGCCCCACAAAACCCTCCTGGTCCTGCTCGACGGCCTCAGCTACCAGGTCGCCGAGCATGCCATGGGCCATCTGCAGGCCTACGTCGGTGCCGGCAAGGCCGCGCTGTACCAGCTTGAATGTGAGCTGCCGGCGCTGTCGCGACCGCTGTACGAATGCATCCTCACCGGTGTCGCGCCCATCGACAGCGGCATCGTGCACAACAACGTCACCCGCTTGTCCAACCAGCGCAGCGTCTTTCACTACGCCAGCGAGGCCGGCAAGGTCACGGCCGCCGCGGCCTACCACTGGGTCAGCGAGTTGTACAACCGCTCCCCCTTCAACGCCGCCCGCGACCGCCACACCGTGGCCCCGCACCAGCCCATCCAATACGGGCATTTCTACTGGTCGGACCACTACCCCGATTCCCACCTGTTCGCCGACGGCGAAGACCTGCGCCTCAAGCACGAACCGGACTTTCTGCTGATCCACCCCATGAACATCGACGACGCCGGCCACAAGCATGGCCTGGACAGTGCCCAGTACCGCAACAGCGCCCGCGGCGCCGACGTGATTCTGGCCGACTACCTGCAAGGCTGGCTGCAAGCCGGCTACCAGGTGATGGTGACCGCCGACCACGGCATGAACAACGACCGCTCCCACAACGGCCTGCTGCCCGAAGAACGGCAAGTACCGCTGTTCGTGCTGGGCGATGCCTTCAGCCTCGACCCTGCGGCGCGTCCGCGGCAGACCGAGCTGTGCGGCACCCTGTGCGAACTGCTGGGCGTACCCCACGACAAACCGCTGTGCCGGGAGTTGCTCAAGTGAGCCAGCCAAGCAGAGGCAAGGGCATGGCGATACTGTGCCTGGTGCCCTTCGCCGTCGTATTTTTCGTGTTCCAGATTGCCCCGCTGTTGTGGGTAGCCATCCACAGCCTGCAGACCGACAGCGGCTGGAGCCTGGACAACTTCATCAGCGCCTTCAGCTCGCGCTTCTACCGCCAGGCCATGCAGTTCAGCCTGGAAATCAGCTTCTGGTCGAGCGTATTTGGCCTGATCATCGCCGTGCTGGGCAGCTATTCCCTGCGGCGCGTGGATTCGAAGCTGCGCGACTTCGTCAGCGCCTTCGCCAACATGACCAGCAACTTCGCCGGGGTGCCACTGGCCTTCGCGTTCATCATCCTGCTGGGCTTCAACGGCTGCCTGACCATGATCCTCAAGCAGGCCGGCATCATCGAAGACTTCAACCTGTACTCGAAAACCGGGCTGATCATCCTCTACACCTACTTCCAGATTCCGCTGGGAGTATTGCTGCTGTACCCGGCGTTTGACGCCCTGCGCGAAGACTGGCGCGAATCCTCCGCACTGTTGGGCGCCAGCCCCTGGCAGTACTGGCGGCACATCGGCCTGCCGGTGCTGACCCCGGCCCTGCTGGGCACCTTCGTGATCCTGCTGGCCAATGCCCTGGGCGCCTATGCCACGGTGTACGCGCTGACCACTGGCAACTTCAACGTATTGCCCATCCGCATCGCCGCCATGGTGGCCGGGGACATCAGCCTCAACCCCAACCTGGCCGCCGCGCTGGCGATGATCCTGGTGGGCATGATGACCCTGGTCACCCTGGTGCATCAGTGGCTGCTGAAGAGGAGCTACCATGTCGCGCGCTGAACACGGCCCTGCCGCGCTGTATCACCGAGTCGTGGTATGGCTGCTGTTCCTGATCCTGCTGCTGCCCCTGGCCGGAACCCTGCTGTACTCCCTGGCCACCAGCTGGTCGGCGACCATCCTGCCCAGCGGCCTGACGTTCCACTGGTACCTAGACCTGTGGAGCGACGCCCGCTTTCTGCACGCCTTCGGCCAATCGCTGATCGTCTGCGTGGGCTCACTGGCGCTGTCGGTGGTGCTGGTGCTGCCGCTGCTGTTCGTGGTGCATTACCACTTCCCGCGCCTGGACGCGCTGATGAACATCCTCATCCTGCTGCCCTTCGCGGTGCCGCCGGTGGTGTCATCGGTGGGCCTGCTGCAACTGTATGGCTCCGGCCCCATGGCCATGGTCGGCACGCCGTGGATTCTGATCGGCTGCTACTTCACCGTGGCGCTGCCCTTCATGTACCGCGCCATCACCAACAACCTGCAGGCCATCAACCTGCGCGACCTGATGGACGCCGCCCACCTGCTGGGGGCCAGCACCTTCACCGCCGCCCTGCTGGTGGTGCTGCCCAACCTGCGCAAGGGCTTATTGGTAGCGTTGCTGCTGTCGTTCTCATTCCTGTTCGGCGAATTCGTGTTCGCCAACCTGCTGGTGGGTACCCGCTACGAAACGCTGCAGGTGTACCTCAACAACATGCGCAACAGCAGCGGCCACTTCAACAGCGCGCTGGTGATTTCCTACTTCCTGTTTGTGCTGGTGCTGACCTGGGCCGCCAACCGTTTGAACAAGGACAAAGACTAAAGATGAGCTTCGTCAGCGTCGAACAACTGCAGAAGCACTACGGCGACACTCCGGTGTTCAGCGACATCAACTTCACCATTGCCCGCGGCGAGTTCGTCACCCTGCTGGGGCCCTCGGGCTGCGGCAAGTCGACCCTGCTGCGGTGCATCGCCGGCCTGACCCCGGTCAACAGCGGCCGCATCCTGCTGGACGGCCAGGACCTGGTACCGCTGAGCCCGCAGAAACGCGACATTGGCATGGTGTTCCAGAGCTACGCGCTGTTCCCCAACATGACCGTGCAACAGAACGTGGCCTTCGGCCTGCGGATGCAGAAAATAGCCAAGGACCAGGTGCAGCAGCGCGTGGACGATGTGCTGCGCATGGTCGAACTGACTGACCTGGCCAGCCGCTACCCGCACCAGCTGTCCGGCGGCCAGTGTCAGCGCGTGGCCTTGGCCCGCTCGCTGGTTACCCGTCCGCGTTTACTGTTGTTGGACGAACCGCTCTCGGCGCTGGATGCGCGCATTCGCAAGCACCTGCGCGAGCAGATCCGCGCCATCCAGCAGGAGCTGGGGTTGACTACGATTTTCGTTACCCATGATCAGGAAGAGGCGCTGACCATGAGTGACCGGATTTTCCTGATGAACAAGGGGCGGATTGTGCAGAGTGGTGATGCTCAGAGTCTGTACACCGCGCCTACTGATGCGTTTGCTGCTGGCTTTATCGGTAACTACAACCTGTTGGATGCGGAGCAGGCTGGCAAGCTGCTGCAGCGACCGGTCAGCACTCGGCTGGCCATTCGGCCGGAGGCGATCAGTTTGAGCCTGAGCGGCGAGCTGGAAGGTGAAATCCGCAGTCATAGTCTGCTGGGCAACGTAATTCGTTATCGCGTGCATGCCCGTGGTGTGGAGTTGGTGGTGGATGTGCTTAACCGCTCAGCGAGTGATTTGCTGCCCAATGGGCAAAGGGTGTCATTGGCTATCGATGCACAGGCGCTTTGTGAGGTAGCCTGACCAACAAGCGCGCTTTTGCTTTTGCTTTTGCTTTTGCTTTTGATCTTGATCTTGATCTTGATCTTGATCTTGATCTTGATCTTGATCTTGATCTTGATCTTGATCTTGATCTTGATCTTGATCTTGATCTTGCTTTTGATCTTAGGCCCCGTTAAGCGCCAGGGCCGACTGGAGGCGTTGCCCACGCGGCTGCCCGAAGGGCCCTTCGGCGCAGCCGAAGGAAACGGCAGCCCGCCCGCTTCTATAGCGGGTGCCGTTTAGCCGCGTGGGCGACGCCGGAGGGAGGGGACCCGTAGCGAAGCGGAGGGCCCAAGCAGGGGCGAGCCCTTTTTGGTTACTTTTTGGGGCGACTGCCAAAAAGTGACTCGCCGTAAGGGCGAAACCGTCGGTAGCCGCCCCCTCGGAAATGGATATGCTCAAGGTCCTCGAAGCGCGCTTTTAGCAATCGTGAGCATATCCATTATGGAGGGTGCGACCACCGACGGTTCCGCCCTTACGGCGGGTCACTTTTGGCAAACGCCCCAAAAGTAACCAAAAGGTCTCGGCCCCAGCCCGGGCCCTCCGCTGCGCTACGGGTCCCCTCCCTCCGGCGCCGATCAAGGGGGACGGCACCCGCTATAGAAGCGGGCGGGCTGCCGTCACTTCGGCCTGCGGCCTCGGCCCTTCGGGCTCCCCCTTGATCGCCGCCTCCGGTCGGCCCTGGGCTTTAACGGGGCCCAAGATCAAAAGCAAGATCAAAAGCCGAAGCCAAAGCAAAAGCAAAAGCAAAAGCAAAAGCAAAAGCAAAAGCAAAAGCAAAAGCAAAAGCAAAAGCAAAAGCAAAAGCAAAAGCGGTGTATTGGCTTTTTTACGGATTATTTTGAGGGAATATTGGTATGGCACTGGCAATCTTCGACCTGGACGAAACCCTCATCCACGGCGACTGCGCAACCCTCTGGAGCGAACAAATGGCCCGCCTGGGCTGGGTCGACCCCGAATCATTCATGCACCGCAACAACCAACTCATGGACGCCTACAGCCAAGGCCAACTCGCCATGGAAGACTACATGGCCTTCAGCCTCGAACCCCTGATCGGCCGCACCCCCGAAGAAGTCGACCACCTGGTAGGCCCCTGGGTCGAAGACTTCATCGAACCCATCATCTTCAGCGAAGCCACCAAAACCATCGCCGCCCACCGCCAGGCCGGCGACCGTATCCTGATCATCTCCGCCTCGGGCACGCACCTGGTCGGGCCGATCGCCGAGCGCCTCGGCGTGGACGAAATCCTCGCCATCAACCTCGACGTACAACACGGCGTATACAGCGGCGCCACCGTGGGCACCCTCACCTACCGCGAAGGCAAGATCACCCGCCTGCTGGAATGGCTGGACCAGGAAGAAGAAAACCTGGAAGGCGCAACCTTCTACTCCGACTCACGCAACGACCTGCCGCTGCTACTCAAGGTCGACCACCCCCACGTGGTCAACCCTGACCCGGTGCTGCGCGAACACGCAGAAAAAGCGGGCTGGCCGATTCACTCCTGGACGTGATTGCGCCGGTAGACCTCATCGCCCATGGCCGCGATCTGCCCTTCGATCAAAGCGTCGAAGGGCTTGAGCAGCGGCTGGAATGAGGCTGGGGCTTCGAGGATTTCCAGGGCGTGGGTGATGGCCTCGATGGTCGACAGCGCGCCGGGGCCGGGCGCCTTGCGCAGGCGATAACGCGAGGGCGGTGCGCCGTCGAGGGTGACGCGGGGCAACGCGGCCAGGGCGGGGTTGAGGTGCAACAGCTTGCGGGCCTTGCGCCAAGTGCCGTCGGGGACGACCAGCAGCATGGGCAAGTCCGCAGTGCAAGGCCCCACCGGTTGGGCATCATCACCGGGAAACAGCAGGCAGGCACGGTAGCCTGGAGGGCTCAGCAGAGCCTCATCGAAGGTCTCACCCACCACCAATTCGGCGTTGAGCAAACCCAGGGCGGCCAGGCGCGCGGTGTTGAGGGCGTGGTTGACCTCACTGGGGTGTTGCAGGATCAGCACGCGGGTGCGGCTGGGCAGGCTGGGGATCAGCGCGCACAGGCAGCGGGGTTCGGGGCGGTTGCAGCGGGGGCATAGGATTCTGGGCATTCGCCATTTTGCCACAGACCCAAGCCCACTACCCAAACCCGGACCCGGACCCGGACCGTAGCCGCTGCCGCCAGGCTGCGCTGGCCCTTCCATACACTGGAAATCTCCAGCGAGGCTTAGGGCCAGCGCAGCCTGGCGGCAGCGGCTACGGGTCAGGGGTTAGGGGTTAGGGGTAGATCAGCGGCTGAAACGCTCGGCCAGGCTATGCAGGTACTCAGCCATGCGCTCCAGATCCTGGCTGATCTGCGCGCCTTCACGCGCCTGGGTCGCACTGCGATCGCACAACTGCGCAATGCGGGTAATCTGCTGATTGATGTCCTCGGCCACATGGCTCTGCTGTTCGGACGCCGTCGCCATCTGCTGGCTCATACCGGTGATGCGGCTGACCGCCTGGGTAATCCCCACCAACGCCGTCTGCACCGCCTCGACGCTCTGCACGCTGTCGCGCGAAATCTCTTCACCGCGGCTGGCGGTGTGCACCGCACGATCAGCGCCCGACTGCAGCGAAGCGATGATCTGATGAATCTGCTCGGTGGAGGTCCGCGTACGCATGGCCAACGACCGCACCTCATCGGCCACCACCGCGAACCCGCGCCCCTGCTCCCCCGCCCGCGCCGCTTCGATGGCGGCATTGAGGGCCAGCAGGTTGGTCTGCTCGGCGATGGCGGTGATCACGTCGGCGACGCTGCCAATGGACTGAGTCTGCTGGGCCAGATCGTTGACGGCCTGGCCGATTTCACTGACTGCGCTGCTCATCGAGCCCATGGCTTGCAGGCTTTGCTGCGCCAGGGCACTGCCTTGCTGGGCCAACTGGTCAGCGTCGGCCGCGGCCACGGCGGTGTTCTGCACGTTGTGCGCAACTTCCTGAATGGTGGCTGCCATTTCGGCGATCGCGGTGGCCGATTGATCGGTTTCGCTGCGCTGGCGGTCCAGCAACTCGGCTTGGGCACCGCTGAGGCCGGACGATTGCGAGGCGCGCTCACGCACACTGACGCCGGCGTCCACCAGGCGGGTCAGCGCCGTCTGCAGGCGCGCTTCCTCGCTGAACATGGCCAGGTCCAGTTGCCCTTGGGCACCCGGGGTGTCGCTGTAGGTCAAGGCCACCAGCGGGCTGGTGAATGACTTGGGGTGTTCGCCCAGGGTGCGCTCGATGTCGCGCACCTGACGGCGCTCGGTCAAGGCCCAGGCACCGACCAGGCTGGCCAGTACCACCAGCAGCGCCGGGTAGCCGTCGAGCAGGAAGTGGCTGAGCACTGATACCACCGCCGCCGCCAGGATCGGCCAGCCGCGCTGGAAGGACTTGCCCAGGCGCGCCAGTGGCGACACCGGCGATTTGCCACCGCGCAGCCGCGCGTATAAATCAGTGGCCCGGCGAATCTGCTCGGGGGTGGGCACCGAGCGCACCGACTCGAAGCCGCTGATACGGCCGTTCTCGTAGATGGCGGTGACGTAGGCGCTGACCCAGTAATAGTCGCCGTTCTTGGCGCGGTTCTTCACCACGCCCATCCACGGCTTGCCCTGCTTGATGGTCTCCCACATATGAGCGAACACCCCCGGCGGCATGTCCGGGTGGCGTACCAGGTTGTGCGGCTGGCCGATCAACTCGTCGTAGGTAAAGCCGCTGATACTGACAAACGCCTCATTGCAATAGGTGATGTGGCTGTTCAGGTCAGTGGTGGAGATAAGCCGCTGTTCGCTTGAAAACGTGCGTTCGCGTTCGGTAACGGGCAAATTCATGCGCATCGGGCGATCCCTGCTGTAGATGAAAAATGTCATCAAGCCCTGAAAGGTGTAGCAGAGCCTTCCAGGGTTGTAGGGCCGTTAGACGAACGAAGTTTCAAAAAACGCACAAATACTGGCGTTAGGCCGCCGCGACCAAACGCCGCAAGCCATGTCAGGCGGGCAGCAGCTGCGCTTTCAGCAGATCGCGGAAGGTCTGGATCAAGGGTTCACGGCTGCGGCCGCGGCGGGTGATCATGGAAAACGGTGCCTGGTAGCCGAATGTCGCGGGCGACAGCACGCGCAGGTCGCCCTTGTCAGCCCAGGGCTGGGCGTAATGTTCGGGCAGGTAGCCGATGTAGGCGCCGGACAACACCAGAATCAGCTGCGCCTCCATACTTTCCACGGTGGCGGCGCTGTGCTTGAAGCCGTGCCGGGCCAGCTCGGCCTGGCTCCAGTAGCCACGGCCGACCATGCGCTGCTGGGTGATCACCTGTTCGGGAATGCGCCGCTCGGCGTACAGCGGGTGGCGGTTGCTGCAGTACAGCCAGTGCTGCTCGCGGTACAGCGGCTGATACACCAGGCCGCTCATGCGCGTGGAAAAGGCGCCGATGGCCAAGTCCAGGCGGTTTTCCTGCACGCCCAGTTGCAGCTCATAGGGGCTGGAGACCGACAGGTGCAAGTGCACCGCCGGGTGCTCCTGGCAGTAGGCGCCGATGGCTTCGGCGAACGGCAGCGCGCGGTCGCTCACCGTGGAGTCGATCACCCCCAGGTTGAGCGTACCGCGCAGCTCGCCCTTCAGCGCCGCGGCGTACTGCTCGAAGCCTTCCATCTCGGCCATCAGCCGCAGGGTTTCCTGATGGAACAGCTCGCCTTTGCTGGTCAGGCTGAAGCCGCCGCGGCCACGATGGCACAGCACGATGCCCAGCGCGGCTTCCAGCTGGCTCATGTAGGTGCTGATAGCCGAGGTGGACAGGTTGAGTTCCTGCTGGGCGTTGGCGAAGCCCTGGTGGCGGACGACGCTGACGAAGATGCGCAGCAGTTTCAGGTCGGGGAGTGCGTTGGCCATGGCATCACATAAGAAGGTAAAGGCCTGTAGCAGCTGCCGAAGGCTGCGTCGGCGTATGCAGAAGCGACGCAGCCTTCGGCAGCTGCTACAGGGGGCATGGAACTAGTGTACCGCCATTACTTCAGAAAAATCTGAACTAAGTATTTCTCTGTAGCGATTCTTTCAGCTCACTACCTTTATGCAGACTCCACCTCAACAGTGCCGGGCCAGCCCCGCGCCCAAGAAAAAAGACAAACGATGAGGTAACCCGTGGACAAGATTCTTCACCAACCACTGGGCGGTAACGAAATGCCGCGTTTCGGCGGCATCGCCACCATGATGCGCCTGCCGCACCTGCAAACCGCAGCCGGCCTGGACGCAGCCTTCGTCGGTATTCCGCTGGACATCGGCACCTCCCTGCGCTCCGGTACCCGCTTCGGCCCTCGCGAGATCCGCGCCGAATCGGTGATGATCCGCCCCTACAACATGGCCACCGGCGCCGCCCCCTTTGACTCGCTGTCGGTGGCCGACATCGGCGACGTGGCGATCAACACCTTCAACCTGCTGGACGCCGTGCGCATCATCGAAGAAGCCTACGACGAGATCCTGGAACACAACGTGATCCCGCTGACCCTGGGCGGCGACCACACCGTGACCCTGCCGATCCTGCGCGCCATCCACAAGAAGCACGGCAAGGTCGGCCTGGTGCACATCGACGCCCACGCCGACGTCAACGACCACATGTTCGGCGAGAAAATCGCCCACGGCACCACCTTCCGCCGCGCCGTGGATGAAGGCCTGCTGGACTGCGATCGCGTGGTGCAAATCGGCCTGCGCGCCCAGGGCTACACCGCCGAGGACTTCAACTGGAGCCGCAACCAGGGCTTCCGCGTGGTGCAGGCCGAAGAGTGCTGGCACAAGTCGCTGGCGCCGCTGATGGAAGAAGTGCGCGCCAAGGTCGGCGACGGCCCGGTGTACCTGAGCTTCGACATCGACGGCATCGACCCGGCCTGGGCACCCGGCACCGGCACCCCGGAAATCGGTGGCCTGACCACCATCCAGGCCATCGAGATCGTGCGCGGCTGCCAGGGCCTGGACCTGGTCGGCTGCGATCTGGTAGAAGTCTCGCCGCCTTACGACACCACCGGCAACACCTCGCTGCTGGGCGCCAACCTGCTGTACGAAATGCTCTGCGTACTGCCGGGCGTGGTGCACCGCTGAGGAGAGGGTCATGAGCGAACAAGAACAAGTACTGCAAGCCGCCCGCGACCTGGTCACCGCCTTTGCCAGCAACGACCGTGAGGCCTACTTCGGCGCCTTCACGGCCGATGCCACGTTTATGTTCTACACCCTTGCGCAACCGTTGCTGTCCCGCGATGCCTATCGTGAGGTGTGGGACGGCTGGCGGCGCGAGGATGGCTTTGAAGTGATCGAATGCACTTCGAGCAACGCCGTGGTCAGCCTGCAAGGTGACGTGGCGATATTCATGCATGACGTGGCCACCCAGCTGCGCCTGCAAGGGGAGATGTGCTTTAGCCAGGAGCGCGAAACCATTGTGTTTCGCCAACAACAAGAAGGCCGCTGGCTGGCCTGCCACGAACATTTATCCGCTGCACCCTCGACACTGCCCTCCCCTTGAACGCCGCGCCGCCCGCGTAGACGGGCGCCCGCAATGATCGGAGCAGATCATGAACAATAACAACAGCACGACCAGCATTAGTCAGATAGAAACTTTCGGGGTCGAACAGATCCCGGACCACGAAAGGAACGCCAAACCCCTTGACCTGTTCCGCCTGATTTTCGGCGGCGCCAACACCTTTTCCACCGCCGTACTGGGCAGCTTCCCGGTATTGTTCGGGCTGTCGTTCCAGGCGGGCCTGGTGGCCGTGCTGCTGGGCACCCTGGTGGGCGCGCTGATCCTGGCGCCCATGGGCCTGTTCGGTGCCATCAACGGCACCAACAACGCGGTATCATCCGGCGCCCACTTCGGCGTGCACGGCCGTATCGTCGGCTCGTTCCTGTCGCTGCTGACCGCCATCGCGTTCTTCTCGCTGTCGGTGTGGAGCTCGGGCGACGCGCTGGTAGGCGGGGCCAAGCGCCTGATCGGCCTGCCGGAAACCGACCTCACCCTGGGCCTGACCTACGGGCTGTTCGCGGTATTGGTACTGGCGGTGTGCATCTACGGCTTCCGTTTCATGCTGTGGGTGAACAAGATCGCCGTGTGGACCGCCAGCATCCTGTTCCTGTCGGGCATCGCCGCGTTTTTCGGCGCCTTCGACGTGAACTATGCCGGCACCGTCGCCCACGGCCAGGCCGGCTTTTGGGCAGCGTTCATCGGCGCCTCGCTGGTGGCCATGAGCAACCCGATCTCGTTCGGCGCCTTCCTGGGCGACTGGTCGCGCTACATCCCGCGCAGCACCTCGCGGGCCCGCATCATGGGCGCGGTGATCTTCGCCCAGCTGGCCACCCTGCTGCCGCTGATGTTCGGCCTGGCCACGGCGACCATCGTCGCCACCCAGGCACCGGACTACATCGCCAACAACAACTACGTCGGCGGCCTGCTGGCGGTCTCGCCGGGCTGGTTCTTCCTGCCGGTATGCCTGTTGGCCGTGATCGGCGGCATGTCCACCGGTACCACCTCGCTTTACGGCACGGGCCTGGACATGTCCAGCGTGTTCCCACGACTGCTGTCGCGGGTACAGGCCACCCTGCTGATCGGCCTGATGTCGATTGCCTTCATCTTCATCGGCCGTTTTGCCTTCAACCTGGTGCAGAGCGTGTCGACCTTCGTGGTGCTGATCATCACCTGTACCACGCCGTGGATGGTGATCATGCTGATCGGCCTGCTGGTGCGTCGCGGCTGGTATTGCCCCGATGACCTGCAAGTGTTCACCCGCGGTGAACAGGGCGGGCGCTACTGGTTCCACCATGGCTGGAACTGGCGCGGCCTGGGCGCCTGGATCCCCAGCGCGCTGGTAGGCCTGTGCTTCGTCAACCTGCCGGGGCAGTTTGTCGGCCCGCTGGGCAACCTGGCCGGTGGCATCGACATCAGCTTGCCAGTGACGTTGGGCCTGGCAGCAGTGGTGTACCTGGTGCTGCTCAAGCTGGTGCCGGAAGCGGCCGAGGTGTACGGCCCAAACGCTGCACGCGGTAACAACGCAATCCCCAAAGGCGCAGTCGCCTGATGTAGCCGCTGCCGCCAGGCTGCGCTGGCCCTGACATGCACTGGAGAATTTCAGTGAACTCAGGGGCCAGCGCAGCCTGCGGCAGCGGCTACGCACACAATAAGATCGGAGAAACTCCCCATGGCTCTGGATATTTTCGTCGTCGCGATCTACGCGGCAGGCATGCTGCTGCTCGGCTGGTACGGCATGCGCAAGGCAAAAACCCATGAAGACTACCTGGTGGCCGGCCGCAACCTGGGCCCGTCGCTGTACATGGGCACCATGGCCGCCACCGTACTGGGCGGCGCGTCCACGGTCGGCACTGTGCGGTTGGGCTATGTGCACGGCATTTCCGGCTTCTGGCTGTGCGCCGCGCTGGGCCTGGGCATCGTTGCCCTGAACCTGTTCCTGGCCAAGCCGCTGCTCAAGCTAAAGATCTTCACCGTCACCCAGGTGCTGGAAAAGCGCTACAACCCCATGGCCCGCCAGGCCAGCGCAGTGATCATGCTGGCCTACGCGCTGATGATCGGCGTCACCTCGATCCTGGCCATCGGCACGGTGCTGCAAGTGCTGTTCGGCCTGCCCTTCTGGCTGTCGGTGCTGGCCGGGGGCGGTGTGGTGGTGGTGTATTCGACCATCGGCGGCATGTGGTCGCTGACCCTGACCGACATCGTCCAGTTCGTGATCAAGACCGTCGGACTGATGTTCATCCTGCTGCCCATCTGCCTGTACCGGGTAGGCGGCTGGGACGAATTGGTGGCCAAGCTGCCGGCGTCCAGCTTCAGCTTCACCAGCATCGGCTGGGACACCATCATCACCTACTTCATGATCTACTTCTTCGGCATTCTGATCGGCCAGGACATCTGGCAACGGGTGTTCACCGCCAAGAACGAGAAAGTGGCCGTGTACGCCGGCACCACCGCCGGCTTGTACTGCATTGTCTACGGCCTGGCCTGCGCCCTGATCGGCATGGCCGCCCACGTGCTGCTGCCTGACCTGGACAACGTCAACAACGCCTTCGCCGCCATCGTCAAGGCCAGCCTGCCTGACGGCATCCGCGGCCTGGTGATTGCCGCCGCCCTGGCGGCGATGATGTCCACCGCCAGCGCAGGCCTGCTGGCCGCCTCCACGGTGCTGACCGAAGACCTGCTGCCCAAGCTGCGCGGCGGCAAGCAGTCGAGCCTGGGCATCAACCGCCTGTTCACCCTGCTGACCGGCATCGCGGTGCTGGGCATCGCCCTGGTGGTGAGCGACGTGATCAGCGCCCTGACCCTGGCCTACAACCTGCTGGTGGGCGGCATGCTGATCCCGCTGATCGGCGCGATCTTCTGGAAGCGCGCGACCACCTCCGGCGCCCTCTGCAGCATGACGCTGGGCTTCATCACGGCGCTGGTGTTCATGTTCAAGGATGGCCTGGATGCCAACACGCCCATCTACTACAGTCTGGCAGTCGGATTGGTGAGCTTCGTGGTTGTCAGCCTTTTGTCACGTTGGCCTGCACTGGCGGCGAAACTGGCCTAAGCTACTGAAAAACGCCGCATCCCATGCAGATGCGGCTATTTCAAAGGAAGGGCCGCTGTTGTTCTGACAGTACCGCAAATGAATTGCTGAACGACGCGTGAACGCATTCAAGGTCTGCCATGAACCACACCGATATCCAGCTTTACATCCACAGCACCATCGAACAACAACTGGCCGCACAGCATTGCGACACACCGCGGCTGGACCTGACCGAACTGTTCCGCCGCCTGGAATCGGTGTTCGGCATCCCCCTGGACCCGGAGCGGGTCCTGCCTCACGTCAGTACCATCAATGATCTCAGCCGTGTGATTCATCGGATGAATCCCCATGACCGCGCGCAAGCGTAGGGGAAGCCACCATGCCAATTCGTGGAATTCGCAAAGCCGTGCGCCATTTTGCTCAAGAAGCATTGGGCAATCGTGATTTTTCCGAGGATGCGAGCCTTGAGTCCCTGGGCTTGGACAAGCGGGAGATCATGGATCTGATTGCAAAGCTGGAGGATGAGTTCGGGCTGACTGCTTTTACGGCCGATGAAGACAGACTGCTGGCCCAGGCAGTCACGGCCAACGATCTAAGGAAGTTTCTGGAAAGCCTTACTCCGTAGCCCATGGCGCAGGCTGCGCTGGCCTTCTGGTTCACTGGGGTACTCGGTGAACTTCAGGGCCAGCGCAGCCTGGCGGCAGCGGCTACAGGCTAGCGGCGCGGCTGGCGGCGGTTTTTGTCTTCGGTCGGGATGGGAATTGGCTGCAACGGCGGCGGAATCAGGCCCAGGGCAACGCCAAGGTCGTGGAGCCAGTTATACAGAGTGCGGTTCATAGAGCCCCCCTTAGGGTAAACCTGAGCGACGGGTCAAATCTTTCCCCGCCTAGTTCAGATCATAGTCCGGATTGCCATCATGCGCATCGGGCAATGTGCGTCAAAACGTCTCAAGTACCGGCAAATTTAGTCGGTGTCCGATAAATGGCGTCATTACACCGAACCGCCGGCAATCTGCGCTTTGCCGGCCACCTCATCGAAGATATCCGGCAGCAGGGCGTCCTCCTGCTCGTCAAGCACTTGGCGTGGGTGATCATGGCCAGGGATGCTGCTGTCGATCAGGCTCAGCAGGCTGGAGCCGCGCGGTGTCAGCACATAGTTCTCGCCATTGCCGCCCTCCTCTGGCGGCCGGGGCTCAATGTAGCCACGCCCCAGCAACAGTTTCTCGTACTCGCCCGCCAGCGCCTTGAGGTGATCAAGATTACCCGGTGCTTCACCCTCGGCGGCCAGTTGGGCAGCATGCTGTTCGGCGTAGGGGCGCGGCGTGAAAATGCGGCCTGCACCGTTCTGCACCTCGTGAAGCAGGCGTTCGATCAAATCCCAGTTATACGTTGTCATCCTTAGCAACCTCCGACACCAGAGTGAAAGGGCTTACACAGGTTGTGACCTGTGCGCCGCGCAGCCGTTCACGCTGAACTTTAGCCCAGCCGCCAGGCTCCACCGGATATTGCGGCAGGAGATGTGAAGATGAAGACGGTATCGAGCGTTGCCGGGCTGTTCATGCTGCTGATGAGCTTGAACTGCCTGGCCTGTACTCCGGAGGAGGCCACGGCCAAGCGTGAGCAACTGGCACAGGAAGTGGCCAGGCTGACGCAGCAGAATCCGCAGAAAGCCAAGGAAATTAATGATGAGTTGCAAGGGATGAAATTGGACACCGCCAGCAAGGACTTGCCGGACAAGTGCCAGTTGATCGACAAGCGGCTGCAGGAGCTGGGTCAGGCCAGCAAAAAAGCTGACTCCTGAAGCCAAACGCCGTAGCCGCTGCCGCCAGGCTGCGCTGGCCCTCGTCCACACTGGAGATTTCCAGCGAGGTTGAAGGCCAGCGCAGCCTGGCGGCAGCGGCTACAGGTTACTCAGCGTCTGGGGCTGGCTTGCGGCGTTTCAGCGGCGCCATGCCGTCGGCGCTGACCAACTGATCAGACTTGGGCTTGTTGACCGTCTTGCGCTTGGTCGGGCCCTTGGCGGCGGTTTTCTTGTCGCCTTTCTTGCCGTCGGTCTTTTTCTTCTTCACGCCCACGGCCTTGCCCGAGGCCTTGACCTTCTTGGGACCTGCGTAGGTGCCCTTCACTTCCTTGATCACCCGGCGCTCGAATTTCTGCTTCAGATAGCGCTCGATGCTGGACATCAGGTTCCAGTCACCGTGGCAGATCAGCGAGATGGCCAGGCCTTCGGCGCCCGCACGGCCAGTACGGCCGATACGGTGCACGTAGTCATCGCCACTGCGCGGCATGTCGAAGTTGATCACCAGGTCCAGGCCGTCAACGTCCAGGCCGCGGGCGGCAACGTCGGTGGCGACCAGAATCTTGACGCCGCCCTGCTTGAGGCGGTCGATGGCCAGCTTGCGGTCCTTCTGGTCCTTGTCGCCGTGCAGCACGAACGCCTTGTATTCCTGGGCCACCAGGCGACCGTAGATACGGTCGGCCATGGCACGGGTGTTGGTGAAGATAATGGCCTTCTGGTAGGTCTCGTTGGCCAGCAGCCAGTTGAGAATCTGTTCCTTGTGCACGTTGTGGTCAGCGGTGACGATCTGCTGACGGGTGCCTTCGGCCAGTTGGCTGACGTTGTTGATCAGCAGGTGCTCAGGGTCTTTCAGCACTTTGCTCATCATGTCACGCAGGCCGGCGCCGCCGGTGGTGGCGGAGAACAGCAGGGTCTGGGCGCGGTCCTTGCACTCCTCGCTCAGGCGCGTCACGTCTTCGGAGAAGCCCATGTCCAGCATGCGGTCGGCTTCGTCCAGCACCAGCACTTCAACCTTTTTCAGGTCCAGGTTGCCGGCGTTCAGGTGCTCCAGCAGGCGGCCCGGGGTACCGATCAGGATGTCCGGCACCTTGCGCAGCATGGCAGCCTGCACCTTGAAGTCTTCGCCGCCAGTGATCAGGCCGGACTTGATGAAGGTGAACTGCGAGAAACGCTCCACTTCCTTCAGGGTCTGCTGGGCCAGTTCGCGGGTCGGCAGCAGGATCACCGCGCGAATTTCCACGCGCACCTTGGCCGGGCCGATCAGCCGATTGAGGATGGGCAGTACGAAAGCGGCGGTCTTGCCGCTGCCGGTCTGCGCCGTCACCCGCAGGTCACGCCCTTGCACTGCCAGCGGGATGGCCGCTACCTGCACCGGTGTAGGCTCGACGAAATTCAGCTCGGCCACGGCTTTGAGCAGGCGTTCATGCAAGGGGAATTGGGAAAACACGGGTGTTACCTCGGCGAAGTGCATAAATTCAACTGCATAGCGTAACGGTTTGTGGCGCAATAAGCCGAATTTCTTTACGTCCTGTAACGTACTTATCGTCATTTTTTTTTGGCGATGGGCTTTAATGGTCGGCCGATTCGACACTGGACACCGGCTGCAACCCATGGATATTCAACACCTCTGGCTCCAGGCGCAGGCCTTGTGGGGCGCTCTCGACCAACATCCACTGCTGGACGCCGGCATCAGCCTGACCCTGCTGCTGGTCATCGCCCTGGTGCTGGGGCGGCTGGCGCGCTTCCTGGTGCTGCACGCCATGAAGCTGCTGGGCCGACAGCCGGCACTGCACTGGCTCAACGACCTGCTGCACAACAAGGTCTTCCACCGCCTGGCCCAGGCCGTGCCGTCGCTGGTCATCCAGTTCGGCCTCAACCTGGTGCCGGTGCTCAGCGACAAGACCCAGCATTTCATCGGCAACCTGGCCCTGGCCGTGACCATCCTGTTCATGGTGCTGGCCCTGGGCGCCCTGCTCAACGCCCTGCTGGACATCTACGCACGCACCGAGCACGCCCGCACCCGCTCCATCAAAGGTTACGTGCAACTGGCGAAGATGATCCTGTACATCTTCGCCGCCATCATCATCGTCGCCACCCTGATCGACCGCTCGCCGCTGTTGCTGCTGTCGGGCCTGGGCGCCATGTCGGCGGTTATCCTGCTGGTGTACAAGGACACCCTGCTGTCGTTCGTCGCCAGCGTGCAACTGACCAGCAACGACATGCTGCGCGTGGGCGACTGGATCGAAATGCCCCAGGTGGGCGCCGACGGCGACGTGGTGGACATCACCCTGCACACCGTCAAAGTGCAGAACTTCGATAAAACCATCGTCAGCATCCCCACCTGGCGCCTGATGTCCGAGTCGTTCAAAAACTGGCGCGGAATGCAACAGGCCGGCGGCCGCCGCATCAAGCGCAGCCTGCACATCGATGCCAGTGGCGTGCGCTTCCTCACCGACGACGAACAACAGCACCTGGCCCGCGTCCACCTGCTGACCGACTACGTGGGCCGCAAGCAGGCCGAAGTCAGCAGCTGGAACCAGGCCCAGGGCGAAGTCGCCGACCTGCCGGCCAACCGCCGCCGCCTGACCAACCTGGGCACCTTCCGCGCCTTCGCCCTGGCCTACCTGAAAAGCCACCCCGACATCCAGCCGAACATGACCTGCATGGTCCGCCAGATGGAGACCAGCGGCGAAGGCGTGCCGCTGGAGATCTACTGTTTTACCCGTACCACCGTGTGGGCGGAGTACGAGCGGATTCAGGGGGATGTGTTTGATTATCTGCTGGCGGTGATGCCGGAGTTTGGGTTGGGGGTGTTTCAGCAGCCTAGTGGGGCGGATATGCGGGTGGGGTTGGCGCGGGAGTAGCGGCTATCGGCACCGCAGATCCAATGCCAGGCCAACAAGGCTGGCAACCCCAATCTACCAGGCCATGGCACGTTGCAACAAATGTGGGAGGGGGCTCTGCCCCCGAAGCGCCGCGCGGGCGGCGCTCGATCTCAAGGACGCTAAAAAAACATCGGCTAGCACAGTGTGCACCTCCACAAGACAGTTGCTGCTGCAGGAAAGTGTGCACCTCGTTGTCTGCGGCGCCTGCATCGCGGCCAAGGCCGGCTCCTACCACGGACGGCGTAGGAGCCGACTTTTGTCGCGATGCAGACGACACCGACGTTAATGCCGTGCCGGGGCATTTCCCAATACGCAGCCTGGCGGCAGCGGCTACATCCCTTCCCCCACGCTTTAGTAAATTTCACTAGCCAAAGGTTTTTTTTCAAACTGCCCAGCCTCCGCCCCGACGCATAGCATTCACGCCCATCGTTCTTCGGACTTAAGGCGTCAATGATGTTAGGGACAACCCCACTTACCAGCGAGACCGTCGACACCCCGCGCGACGAGGATATCAACGCCCTGCTGCAGTTCAGCGGCGCCCCGGCCTTCGCCCAGCCGCGCTCGTTCTACACCAGCCACCCGTACCAGCGCCCCCTGCGGCCGCAGGACGTCACCCCGGCGCTGCTGGACGTGCCGATGACCAGCGATAGCCTGGCCACCCCGGAACATCTGCTGGCCCAGCGCCTGCTGTTGAACATCTACGAGCAGGACCTGGTGTTCTTGCCCAAGCCACCCAACCGCCTCGACATGAAGGCATTCAAGGGCTTTTACGACCCGGCCAACATGGCGCTGGGCAAGCAAGTGCGGCCGTTGCTGGAAGAACACACCTACGGCTGGCTGAAGGATGACGTGCACATCAACGGTTCCTGGTGCGAAGAGTCCTTCATTGCCCACACCGACAAGGTGCTCGAGGACATCGGCCATTCGCCGTCCCGGCTGCACGAAGTGCTGACCGGCAGCCGCGACCCGCAGCGCGCCGCCCGCTTCTTCCTGATCCAGTGCGCCGGCGATTTCCTCAGTGAGGCCTCGGCCATGGCCCGCAACGTGCTGGGCAACGCCGGCGCGCACACCAGCGAGCTGTTCAAGATCCTCATCGATGAATACGGCTACGGCATCGACAAGAAGAAGCACAGCAGCCTGTTCGAGGCCCTGCTTGACCAGGCCGGGCTGAACAGCCAGGTGCACCATTACTGGCAGTTCTACACCGCCAGCTCGCTGTCGCTGACCAACTATTTTCACTACGTGTCGGCCAACCACGGCGAATTCTTCCGCTACATCGGCGCCATGTATTACACCGAGGCGTCCCTGGCGCTGACCACCGGGCACCAGTCGCGGGCCCTGCGTGACATCTTCGGCGATGCGGTTTCCACCGAGTATTTCGACGAGCACCAGCACATCGATGTGCACCACGGGCGCATGGCCCTTGAGCGCCTGATCATTCCGATGATCCGCCAGTACGGCAAGCAAGTGATTCCCGACCTGATCCGCGGCTTCGAGGAGTTCCGGCTGCTGCAGGACCAGGCCGACGAGGAGCTCTACGCCCACATCAAGTGGCACGACGAACTGGACGCCTGCCGCGCCCGCGCCGCCATGCTGCACGGCAGCAAACCGGCTGACGCGCATTTCACCGAGCCCCAGGGTGAGGTGTCGGTGCTGCACAGCCACGCCAACAACGAGCTGTTCTGGGTGGAAAGCGGCGAGCTGGAGTTCGTCGTTACCCCGCAGTTGTCGCTGAAGCTGAGTGCCGGGGAAGGCGTGATCATTCCCAAGGGCATGCTGCATGGCACGCAGGTCACCAGTGCGTCCTGCACCTACTCCGTCACCGCGATTTGAGAGGCCAGCCCGTGAAATCCATCACCCTGGATGCCGACCACACGCCGTACCTGGCGGTAGGTGGCAAGACCTATTTCCTCAACCGTCAGCCGCAGTCCACCTACCTGCTGCCGACCCAATGCCCGCACCGGGGTGGCCCGCTGCACTTGGGGCATGCCTCGGAAAACGGCCAGCGGGTGATATGCCCCTGGCACGACAACGCCTACCCCCTGTGCAACCTGGAGAAAAAAGCCCTGCCCACGGTTCGCGTGGGCAAACGCCTGAGTACCGTCATTCCGACGGCAGAACACTGCACGCCCTTGCTGCGCATCCTTCGTCACGGTGATACCCATGAATAACAAGAAAGTCACGCTACCGGCGTTCTACACCCTGGTTACCCTGTTCACCGGCCTGGACATGGCCATCGTCATCGCCATGGTGTGGTTCGGCCTGGAGACCACAGGTTCCACCTTCCTGGTGGGCGCCACGCTGTGCATCGCCACGGTGGTGCCCTATGCCATGGAGCAATACCTGAGCCGCCATTTTGTGGTGGAGATGAGCATGAAACGGCTGCTGTGCATCCGTCTCACGGTGTTCACCGCCATCCTGGCGCTGTCGTTCACCCAGGCGGCGCTGATGCCGATCGGCTTCCTGGGCATCGCGTTCCTGGTGGGGGTCACGGACTACTTCACCATCAGCACCCTGGAATCGAAGAACACCAAGTTGGTACTCGCCGGGCACACCACCAGCGACACGTCCGCACGGCTGATGCAGACCGCCATCCAGATCGGCGCTTTTGGCGGCGCACTGCTGGGCGGCATGATCGTCGACGTGTTCCCGGTCAACCAGACGCTGCAAATCATCAGCGTTGCCGCCATCGTGTCGCTGGGCGCGATCGCGCTGCTGGCCGCCACCCCGGCCGACGCCCAGGAAGCCCCCCAGCCAACGGCGTCACAGGCAGGCACCGTCAGCCTCGGCAGCCAGCTGTACCTGCTGATCGTGGTACTGAGCATGATCGGTTTCCACATCGGCGCCTTCAACAGCCTGGTGCCTATCGTCTTCCAGAAGCTCAACGGCTGGAATGCCACGCTGTTCGGCACCGCCAGCGGCCTGGCCGGGCTGGGTGCATTCTGCGCGGCGGTGTTGCCGCGCGTGCGGCTGAGCAGCCATGCCGCCGTGGCGCTGATCGTTGCCGCCGACGTGGCCATCGTCTACTTCGCCAATGAGTGGGTGATGATGGGCGCGGCCTTCGTGCTGGGTTTCTGCATCAACAGCTTGCGCATCCAGTTGCGCCGCCAACTGATCGACGCGGCGCCGGACGCGCGCACCGCCGATGTCATCGCCGCCAAAAGCTCGCTGTTCTACCTGCTGGTGAGCGGCGCCGCGCCCATGCTGCTGACCCTGTTCACCACCCAGGCCCTGCTGGGCTTCGAAGGTGCGCGCGCCCTGATGGTCGCCTCCGCCCTTCTGCTCGGCAGCGCCGTTTTGCTGCGCACGCTCTGGCCTGCACAGCGCACCGCCATCGCGGCGAAGTAGGAACCTGCAATGAACCATATCGTTATCGTCGACCCGTTCTCCACCGGCAGCCTGTACGCCCCCCTGTTCAATGCCCGGGGCCTGAACTGCATTGCCGTGATTTCCCGGCCCGACCTGCCGCCGCACTTCACTCACGACCTGGTGCCCGAACACTTCACCCAGGTGCTGGACTGGAGCCCCGAAGTGGCCCAGACCCTCGACGCGCTGGGTGTGCTGGCGGTGATCGCCGGTTGCGAAACGGCTATCCACCTGGCTGACCGTCTCACCGAGCACCTGGGCCTGAAGGGCAACAACCCCGCCAGCAGTGATGCACGGCGCAACAAGTTCACCATGCAGCAGGCCCTCACTGTGCGCGGCCTGGCCCATATCGACACCCGCCTGGTGACTGCGCCTGAGCAGATCGCAACGGTGCTGGAGGCGGTGGACGACACACGCCAGTACGTGATCAAGCCGATCAATTCCGCCGCCACTCAGGGCGTGGTGTTCGCCACCGGCCGCCAAGCCGTGGCGCAGGCCCTGGACAGTGCCGGCTGGCATCAGCGAAACGACCTGGGCGAGATCAACCTGGGCTTTGTCCTGCAGCCTTTCATCGCCGGCCCGGAATACGTGGTGGACATGGTGGCGTTCAACGGCAGCTACCACATCGCCTCGGTGTGCAAATACACCAAGATCCAGCGCAACGGCAGCCCCTTTGTGTACGACAGCCTGGACACCCTGGACCCCGCCGACGCGGCGCTGGCGCCCCTGATCGATTACGCCCGCCAGGCCGCCGCCGCCCTGGGGGTCAGCGTCGGCCCGGTGCACATGGAAATCATCTGGTCGGCCGATGGACCGGTGATGATCGAAGCTGGCGCGCGCCTGCATGGCGGCATCGCGCCCCGCCTGTTCCAGCAGGTGTACCAGCCGGACCTGTTGTCGCTGGCCGTCGACAGCTACCTGGGGCGGCCCGCGCTTGCAGGTGCAGGCCATTCACGTCAAACCCACCACGGCAAGATCGGCTTTTTCTGGGCCGACCACCACGCCACCTTCGAAGGCCCCGGCTACGAGCGCATGGTGGCGGCCGGCAGAGTGCCCGGCTACGGCGGCCATCGCTATTTCATCAGCCCGGGCGACGATGTGCCCGCCACCATCGACTTTGCCACCTGCCCGGGGCTGTTCTGGCTAAGCCACGACGACCCCGGTCAACTGGCGCGCCACGCCGAACAGATCCGTGCCCTGCTCTGGAACCAGTGAGAATCCCATGACCGCTCGCCTCGTCATCAACCCATGTGCCGCCGCCGTCGGTGCAGGCAACGCCTGCGCCGTGGTGATCGAAGACATCGAAATCAACCGCGACAGCTGCTTCGTGCCGCTGCTGACCCACAACCTCAACGAAGTCGCCTCACGCCTGGGCGATCTGGCCGCGAACCCTGTCTACCAGGGCTTCGCCCGCCAGATGCAAGAGATGGGTTACCCCACCACCACCGCCGCCAACGAAAAGCTGCTGCGCTCCTTCATCGCCAAGGGCGTGCGCTCCATCAACAACGTGGTGGATGCCTACAACGCTATCGCCATTCGCCATGGCGTGAGCATTGGTGTGCACACCTATGAGCAGGCCGAGGACATCCACGTGTTTCGCGCCCAGGCGCCGATGAAATTTCGCCCGCTGTTCGCCAAGAAGGACGCGGCGGTGCCGGTGGGCGATCTGGTGTACACCTGTGCCGATGACCTGCTGGCGTGCATCGGCAAGACCGACGCCGATGCCCACGACTACCGCCTGACCGAGTCTTCCCGGCGGGTGGTGGCAGTGGTGTTGGGCCACCGCGATACCTCGGCAGATTTCAATCAGCAGGTGCTGGAGGAATTGGTGGGTGCGCTGCGCGAAGCCATGCCAGGCCTTCGCCATCATTTCCTGCAACGCACGGCCGCCTGACGGTCAGCGCCAGGCGGTCAGTACGGGGTTGATCACCACGTCGCTGACTTGCTCAAGGGCCAGGATACGGTCCTTGAGCGCCATCAGTTCTTCGAAGGTGTGGTAGCTGACCTGCAGCAACATGTCGGTATCGCCGAACAGCGAATAGGCGTGGATGATTTCGGCGTGCGCCTGGATTTGCGGAAACACCAGGTGGCAACTGTTGCCCACCAGTTGCAGCATCAGGAACGCCGTCTGGTCGCCGCGATCCTGCTCGGCCACGTTGATGGTGAAACCGAGGATCACGCCGCTGTCGACCAGTTTCTGTACCCGCGCCTCCACCGCCGTGCGTGACTTGTGCACCTGGCGTGACAGCTGCGCCAGGCTGACCCTGGCGTCTTCTTTCAATGCTGCGATGATCTGCTTGTCGACTTTATCCATTCTCACGCCCCCGCAGACACACCCCACGATCCGGGGCTTGATTGCCCGACCCGGCGATTCTGCCACAACTAGCGAGCAGTGACCGCGCCGCGGCGGCTGATCCACAGCGACGCCAGGATCACCGTGCCCCCCAGCGCCAGGCGGCCCAGCGGCTCGCTCTGGTTCCAGATCAGCAGGTTCAGCAACAGCCCGGTGGGAATGTGCAGGTTGTTCATCACCGCCAGGGTCGCGGCGCTGACCTGGCTGGCACCCTTGTTCCAGGCGTACATGCCCAGCGCCGTGGCCACCAGCCCGAGGAACACCAGCACGCCCCACTGCGTAGTGGTTTGCGGCAGATGCTGCGGGTTACCGAAAGCCAGGAACGCCGGCAATGCCACCAGCAAGGCGCCGACGAAGAAGTAGCCAAAGCGGCGGTACTGGGGCTGGTCACTGGGGTAGCGGACCATCAGGCGCTTGTACAGCACCTGGCCTGCGGCGTAGGTGAAGTTGGCCAGTTGCAGCAGCAGGAAGCCGATGAAGAAGTCCGGGGCGATGCGGTCGAAGCGGATGATCGCCGCCCCCGCTACGGCCACCAGCGCTGCCAGCAGCGCCCAGGCGTTGAAGCGCCGGTTGAGGGCATCCTCGATCAGGGTCACGTGCAGTGGCGTGAGGATAGTGAACAGCAGCACCTCCGGCACGGTCAGCACGCGGAAGCTCAGGTACAGGCACACGTAGGTGACGCCGAACTGCAACGCACCGATCAGCAGCATCGAGCGGATGAACCCTGGCTCCACGCGGCGCCAGTGAGTCAACGGAATGAACACCAGCCCGGCAATGACCACCCGCGCCACCACGGCGAAATAACTGTCCACGTGGCCGGCCAGGTAGACGCCGATAAGGTTGAAGGAAAATGCCTGAATCAGTGTGACGAGAAGTAAATAGCCCATGGGTGCCCCTTGCGTAAGGCGGCGACCTTAATCAATTGCCAGCCCCCCGGCAACCCGCGGCGCCCGTTGTAGCCGCTGCCGCAGGCTGCGCTGGCCCTGTGTCTCGCTGAAGATTTTCAGGGTTCACGCAGGCCAGCGCAGCCTGGCGGCAGCGGCTACAGGTTTGGCGGGAGGCATAAAAAAACCCGGCACGCGTGGGGGCGCGGCCGGGTTGAAGCACCAAGGAGCAGGAAGTGCAGAAAAAGCAGCGGATAAATCGATGAATCAAGCCACCTGGGCCAGCTGAGCCTTGGCCTGGTTCAGGCCCTTCTCGCTGAAGTCGCCACCCAGGTTCATGCCCTCGGCATGGATAAATTGCACGTCATGGATGCCGATGAAGGCCAGTACCTGACGCAGGTAGGGTTCCTGATGGTCCGCGCTGCTGCCGGCGTAGATGCCGCCGCGCGCGGTCAGCACGATGGCGCGCTTGCCGGTCAGCAGGCCTTGGGGGCCGGTGGCGGTGTACTTGAAGGTCACGCCGGCACGCAGCACATGGTCGAGCCAGGCCTTGAGGGTGCTGGGGATAGCGAAGTTGTACATCGGCGCGGCCAGTACCAGCACGTCAGCGGCCAGCACTTCCTCGGTCAGCTCGTTGGAGCGGGTCAGGGCCTGGACTTCCTCGGCGCTGCGCTCGGCTTCAGGCTTCATCCAGCCACCCAGCAGGTCGGCATCCAGGTGGGGCACGGGGTTGAGTGCCAGGTCACGCACGCTGACGATGTCAGCCGGGTGGGCCGCCTGCCATTGGGCGATGAATTGCTCGGTCAGCTGACGCGAGATGGAGCCGTCTTTGCGGGCACTGCTTTCGATGATCTGGACGCGGGACATGTTCATGGCCTCCATCAGGCTGCGTTGAGTTGATGGAGGCTATGTTAGGCGGCGAATACTTGATAAAAAAGCGCAAAAAACCGCTTCAATCTATCAAATAAGTTGATTTAGCAAGCAAATCCTCTACGCTGACACTGTGTGCTTATGCCGACGTGCAGGTTACGGTCAGGCGCAGCTTGAGGATGTCGCGGTTGAAGCGTTGCAGGACACTCGCCGTCTTGCCCGGTTCGACCCGCACCTTGCGCGTGCGCGGGGCCTCGGGGCCGTTGCGGAACACCACCTTGCACTCGGCGGCCTGCGGCCCGTCGTTGCGCAGATCGATCGAACCCATGTCACCGGCGGTGTCATAGGTGGTGTAGGAAATGTCAGTGCCCGCCAGGTGTTTTTCTACCTCTATCGGGTAGGCGAAGGCGGTCAAAGGCAACAGCGTCAGCAAGAGCGCACAGAAACTTTTCATTCGGCAGTCTCCAGATAGGAATTGCCAGCTTAGGACATCAGGAGCTGTTGATGAAAGCGCCCCGCGTTACCCTGGATCAGTGGCGAACCTTGCAGGCAGTGGTCGACCATGGCGGTTTCGCCCAGGCCGCCGAAGCCCTGCACCGTTCCCAGTCGTCGGTCAGTTACACCGTGGCGCGCATGCAAGACCAGCTGGGCGTACCGCTGCTGCGCATCGACGGCCGCAAGGCCGTTCTCACCGAGGCCGGCGGCGTGCTGCTGCGCCGCTCCCGGCAGTTGGTGAAAAACGCCAGCCAGCTCGAAGACCTGGCGCACCATATGGAACAGGGCTGGGAAGCCGAAGTACGCCTGGTGGTGGACGCCGCCTACCCCAGCGCCCGCCTGGTACGCGCCCTGACCGCCTTCATGCCGCAAAGCCGCGGTTGCCGTGTGCGCCTGCGTGAAGAGGTGCTGTCGGGCGTGGACGAGGTGCTGACCGAAGGCGTGGCCGACCTGGCCATTTGCAGCTACAGCATCCCCGGCTTCCTGGGGACCGAGATGAGCGCGGTGGAGTTTGTCGCCGTGGCGCATCCCGATCATCCGCTTCACCGCCTCAACCGCGACCTCAGCTTCCAGGACCTGGAAAGCCAGCTGCAAGTAGTGATTCGCGACAGCGGCCGACACCAGCCAAGGGACGTCGGCTGGCTGGGCGCCGAACAGCGCTGGACCGTGGGCAGCCTGGCCACCGCCGCCACCTTCGTGGCCAGCGGCCTGGGCTTCGCCTGGCTGCCCCGCCACCTGATCGAACGCGAGCTGCGCGAAGGCGTGCTCAAACCCTTATCACTGGAACAGGGCGGCAGCCGCCACCCCACCTTCTATCTTTACTCCAACAAGGACAAACCCTTGGGCCCGGCCACGCAGATCCTGGTGGAGCTGCTGCGCCAATTCGACACCGCGCCCCTGGATGCGCCCTTCGCCGCCCCTCAACAAGCCTGACAGGACAGTCGCCCATGGCCTTTTTCGAACATGACGGTTGCGCGTTGCACTACGAAGAGTACGGCCAGGGTGAACCCCTGCTGCTGGTCCACGGCCTGGGGTCCAGCGCCCCGGACTGGGAATACCAGGTACCCGACCTGGCCCCGCATTACCGCGTGATCGCGGTGGACCTGCGCGGCCATGGCCGCTCCGACAAACCCCGCGAGCGCTACAGTATTGCCGGGTTCGCCGCCGACCTTGCCGCGCTGCTGGAGCGCCTGGGCACCGGCCCCGTGCACTACGTGGGCCTATCCATGGGCGGCATGACCGGCTTCCAGATGGCCGTGGACTACCCCGGCCTGCTGCGCAGCCTGACCATCGTCAACGCCGCCCCCGAAGTCAAACTGCGCAAGCCCGACGACTACTGGCAGTGGTTCAAGCGCTGGGCACTCATGCACGTGGTCAGCATGGGCGCCATCGGCAAGGGCCTGGGCGGCAAACTGTTCCCGCTGCCCGAGCAAGCCGAGCTGCGGCGCAAGATCAGCGAACGTTGGGCGCGCAACGACAAACACGCCTATATCGCCAGCTTCAATGCCATCGTCGGCTGGGGCGTGCAGAAACGCATCGGGCAGATTCGCTGTCCCACCTTGATCATCAGCGCGGACCGCGACTACACCCCGGTGGCGCTCAAGGAGCAGTACGTCAAGCTGATCCCCAACGCAAAACTGGCAGTCATCGCCAATTCGCGGCACGCTACGCCACTGGACCAACCCCAACTCTTCAACCGGACACTCAAGGACTTCCTCGCCAGCGTGTCCGCCACCCACAAGGATCAACGAGTCCCATGCTGAAAAAAATCGCCCTCGCCGCCTGCTCCCTGATGTTCGCCAGCCAACTGATGGCTGCCGACGCCCAGCACCCCCACGTGTTGATGGACACCAGCTTCGGCAAGGTGGAAATCGAACTGGACATGGTCAAGGCGCCGATCAGCAGCAAGAACTTCCTGGCCTACGTGGACAGCGGCTTCTACAACAACACCATCTTCCACCGCGTAATCCCCGGCTTCATGGTGCAAGGTGGTGGTTTCACCGCGCAGATGAACGAAAAGCAGACCCGTGACCCGATCAAGAACGAAGCGGACAACGGCCTGAAAAACGTGCGTGGCACCCTGTCGATGGCACGCACCAGCAACGTCAACTCGGCCACCAGCCAGTTCTTCATCAACGTCAATGACAACGAAATCCTCGACCACGGCAACCGTGACTTCGGCTACGCCGTGTTCGGCAAAGTGGTCAGTGGCATGGACGTGGTCGACCAGATCGTCCACTCCCCGACCACCACCAAGGGCGGCATGCAGGACGTGCCTTCCGACCCGGTAATGATCAAGTCGGCCAAGCGCGTCGACTGACCACCTGAAGGCCAGGCCCAACACAGGAGTTTTCGCCCCCATGCTTTACCGTCGTTTTGAAAAGTGGATCGATATCTTCCGTGAGGCGCCCACCGAGTCGCCGCCCACCCGGGTGCTGGCCTTCTACGTGTATTACCTGCGCCAGGTCTGGCCCAGCTTCGCCGCCTTGCTGGTGGTGGGGCTGGTGGGCGCGCTGATCGAGGTGGCGCTGTTCAACTACCTCAGCCGCATCATCGACCTGGCCCAGGGCACGCCCAACGTGCATTTCTTCAGCGACCACGGCTGGGAACTGGCGTGGATGGCGGTGGTGGCCCTGGTGCTGCGACCGATATTCGTCGGCCTGCACGACCTGCTGGTGCACCAGACCATCAGCCCGGGCATGACCAGCATGATCCGCTGGCAAAACCACAACTACGTGCTCAAGCAGAGCCTGAATTTCTTCCAGAACGACTTCGCCGGGCGCATCGCCCAGCGCATCATGCAAACCGGCAACGCCCTGCGCGACTCGGCGGTGCAGGCGGTGGATGCGCTGTGGCACGTGCTGATCTATGCCATCAGTGCATTGATTCTGTTCGCCGAAGCGGACTGGCGGCTGATGATCCCGCTGATCAGCTGGATCGCCGCCTACATCATCGCCCTGTATTACTTTGTGCCGCGGGTGAAGGAGCGCTCGGTGATATCGTCCGATGCCGGCTCCAAGCTGATGGGCCGCATCGTGGATGGCTACACCAACATCGCCACCCTCAAGCTGTTCGCCCACACCAACATGGAGCAGCGCTACGCCCGCGAGGCCATCAGCGAACAGACGGAAAAATCCCAGCTGGCCAGCCGCGTCATCACCAGCATGGACATCGCCATCACCACCCTCAACGGTCTGCTGATTGTCGGCACCACGGGCCTTGCCCTGTGGCTGTGGACCCAGTCGCTGATCTCGGTGGGCGCCATCGCCCTGGCCACGGGCCTGGTGATCCGCATCGTCAACATGTCCGGCTGGATCATGTGGGTGGTCAACGGCATCTTCGAAAACATCGGCATGGTCCAGGACGGCCTGCAGACCATCGCCCAGCCGGTCAGTGTCACTGACGTGAAAAGTGCGCCCACGCTGAAAGTCGATCGCGGCGCCGTGCGCTTTGACAACGTCGACTTCCACTACGGCAAGGGCAGCAAGATCATCGAAAGCCTGACCCTGGACATCCGCCCCGGCGAGAAAATCGGCCTGATCGGCCCCTCCGGCGCCGGCAAGTCCACCTTGGTCAACCTGCTGCTGCGCCTGTACGACCTGCCCGGCGGGCGCATCCTGATCGATGGCCAGGACATCGCCCAGGTCAGCCAGGAAAGCCTGCGCGCACAGATCGGCATGATCACCCAGGACACCTCGTTGCTGCACCGCTCCATCCGCGAGAACCTGCTGTACGGGCGCCCCGGCGCCAGCGAGGCGCAATTGTGGGACGCGGTGGTGAAGGCCCGCGCCGACGAATTCATCCCGCACCTGTCCGACGCCCAGGGCCGCATGGGCCTGGACGCCCACGTGGGCGAGCGCGGGGTGAAGCTGTCCGGCGGCCAGCGCCAGCGCATTGCCATTGCCCGCGTGCTACTGAAGAACGCGCCGATTCTGATCATGGACGAAGCCACCTCGGCGCTGGATTCGGAGGTTGAGGCGGCGATCCAGGAAAGCCTGGAAACCCTGATGCAGGGCAAGACCGTGATCGCCATCGCCCACCGCTTGTCCACCATCGCCAAGATGGACCGGCTGGTGGTGCTGGAGAAGGGGCGCATCGTCGAGCTGGGCAGCCACAAGGAGTTGCTGGCGCATCAGGGGTTGTATGCGCGGTTGTGGCATCACCAGACGGGTGGGTTCGTGGGTATCGACTGAGACAGCCCTGTAGCCGCTGCCGCCAGGCTGCGCTGGCCCATATTCCAACGTCAGTATTGCGGGTGTACGCGAGGGCCAGCGCAGCCTGGCGGCAGCGGCTACGGGGTGGGGTTCGCGCCGTCTGCCTGACGATAGGGCAGTGCCGCCCGCGCCTCTTCGGCGTAAGCCCTCACCCCGGCACGCTCCTCGTGAAGGAATTCGGCCACGGCGTTCTTCAACCCCGAATGGCTCAGGTAATGCCACGACCGGGTAATCACCGGCTCAAACCCGCGAATCAGCTTGTGCTCACCCTGCGCCCCTGCATCGAAGCGCTTGAAGCCGTGGGCAATGGCATAGTCCATGCCTTGGTAAAAACAGGTCTCGAAATGCAGCCGGTCGAACTCCGCCAGGCAGCCCCAGTAGCGGCCGTAGAAACTGTCCCCGCCCACCAGACTGAACGCCATGGCCACCGCCCGTCCCGCCTGCCGCGCGAACACCACGCGGATCGCCTCGGGCATGCGCTCGGCCAGCAGGCTGAAGAATTCGCGGGTCAGGTAGGGCGACTGGCGGCGCACGGCGTAGGTGTTGGCGTAGCAGGCGTAGACAAAATCCCACTCTGCCTCGGTCAATGCCCCCCCTTCACGCCACTCGAACTCGAAGCCCTGGGCGGCCACCTGCTCGCGCTCTTTGCGCATCTGCTTGCGCTTGCGCGACGCCAGGCTGTCGAGAAAGTCCTGGAAGTCGCGGTAGCCGCGGTTGTGCCAGTGGTATTGACAGCCCAGGCGCTCCAGCCAGCCGGGCTCGTCGGCAATCAGCGTGTCAAGGGCGGGATCAGTGAAGTTGATGTGCGCGCCGGATAGCCCTTCCACTTCCACATACCCCGGCACCGCCTGCAGCAACGCTTGCCCATCACCCAGCACTCGTGGCCCCGACACCGGGCTGAACGGCACCGCGCACAACAGCTTGGGGTAGTAATCGATCCCGGCCCGGCGACAGGCGTCAGCCCAGCCGTGGTCGAACACGTATTCGCCGTACGAGTGCCATTTGCGGTAAGCGGGCATGGCGGCAATCAGCTTGCCGTCTTCCATGTGCAGCAAATGCTCGGGGCGCCAGCCGGAGTGCTGCCCCAGGCTACCGCTGTCTTCCAGGGCGCTGAGGAAAGCGTGGCGCAGGAAGGGCTGGTCAATGGGCAACAGGGCGTCCCAGTCGCTGGCCGCGATGGCGCTCAGGCTGTGCAGGACTTGCAATGGCATGGCTTTCCCCTTTTCAAGGGCAAAGCATGCCATATTGCGAGCCTGCGCAGTAACCACGGCCTAGCCCAGCAACCGCGCCACCACAGGTATCGGGTTGTTGGTGGACAGAAAACCTGCAATTAACAAGCGCTGCTTGTCATCCAATACGATTGTAGCTCCCCCTGCCGAACAATCCGTCAATCTCTCCATGTAAGCGAAGCTTAAACCCTCATCCCCAAACGCGCTGTCGCGCCGACCGTCAGCAAGATGACAAGCGACAACCGCTTGTTGCTCAGTATTCTTACTGTAGCGCGCGGTCACCCAATACCGATCGCCATTACTGATACCTGATCGGTTGAACAGGGGTTTGCCTGCATACTGGCTAACCAGCGGCAGCCCATTATTGAATCGACTGTCCGGCTGCCCGTTGGACAGCTGTAGACTGAACTGCAAACCCACCGAAAGTTTATCAATGGCTCCGTAACCCACCACCATCAGGTTGCCTTGACAACCCGCAAATAAGCCAAGTGGCCATGCTTCATGTTCGAGCACCCTGAATCCAGCAGTTCCAAAGTTAGCCAAGGCTCCATCGGGAGTAACTTTTACAATGAACCCGCTCACATAGGAGAAATCTCGGGTAAACAATCTCCCCCCCAGGTAGATTTCATTATCGATAACACTGATTGAAAAAGCGTTGTTGTCAAAGACTGTGTGCTTTATCAAGGTAAAGCCCGAATCGCCAAAATCCGTTGCGACTTCCCCCTCCAGATCGAACGCCAGGATACCTGACGCAGCGTAGAATTCGGAGCCAAACTCAATACTGCCATTGAGAATGGCATACAGACGACTCCCTGCCTGGCATGAGCCTCCAACGCCCGTCACCGCGGAATCGATGGCAGCTGGCAGCTGGCCTGTGGAAGCAAACCTAAGTTGCACCTCCTGTTCAAACACCTTGAAACCCTGATCAGCAAAAGTCTGGTCGATTTCGCCCTTCAAGTCATAGCGGGCCATGGCAGGGTACGTATACCTGCGACCATCGGAAAAATAGGAATACAGCTCCCCTACCAGTACGATCTTGTCGTCGACAAGGATGATTTGAGACACCGTGCACCGGGAATTGACAGGTGGCTCTTTTCCACGCTCAAACGTATCGGTAACCACGCCTTTCCGCCCGAAGGATTCATCCGTTTCTCCCGACTCAAAAAGCCGAGTGACTGCATAGTTAAAGCCTGAGAAATAAGCAACGTACAGCACGCCATCTGCATGCGTCACCGCCGATGCCCAATCACTGCCCCCGGTTGACGGAAACTGTAAAAAACCGGCTTCAGCAAAACCGGAATCGAAAGCGCCGCGCATCTGAACACTGTTCATCTACATTAACCTCATGACGTTGGCCAAGACGGAAACGTCATTAGATAGACCACGGGAGGTGGCAACAACTGTAAGAACTGACAGGTCGAGGCAAGTTTTCACCAGCGCAACTTTTGATTAATTATTTTCAATTGGCGAGCCAATCGAAAAGCAAAAAAAGCCCCGCACGGGGCGGGGCAAGAGAGAGCTTTAACGGATGAGGAAAAAGCGGTTACGCATTCAACTGATTACAGCAGCGGGATCGAGTAGCTCAGGATCACGCGGTTTTCGTCCTGGTCGCGCTGGCCCGGAATGTCGTTGCGCCACATGCCATTCTTCCAGGTGAAGCCCAGGCCTTTGAAGGTACCTTCCGGCACCACATAGGCCAGGGTGATGTCGCGTTCCCATTCCGAACGACCGGAGCCGGCCACGGCGCCGCCGCTGGTCACGGTGTCGATGTTGTCGCCACGCAGGTAGGTCACGCCGGCAGTTGCGCCAGGGAAGCCGATGGCGGCGAAGTCATACGAGTAGCGCGCCTGCCAGGTACGCTCGCCGGCACGGCCGAACTTCTGGATCTGGGCGTCGGTGATGGTGTAGTTGGACGAGCCGTTGCCCTGGTTCAGCCATGGGAAGTCGCTGTCGCCGTTGCTGACCTGGTAGCCGCCGCCGAAGGTGTGACCGGCCACGGTGTAGAGGAACAGCGCGCTGTACAGGTTGTTGTCGACCTTGCCCTTGCCGCTGGCCTGGCCCAGGTAATTGCCCGAGCTGAAGTAGGCCGAATCATCGGCGTTTTTACCGTCGTCGCGGCTGTTGAAGTAACGGAAGTCCGACTTCAACACACCCGGGCCGATCGACCAGTTGTGTACCAGGCCCAGGAAGTGCTGTTTGTAGAAGTCATCCAGGTTGCCGTAGTAGTACTGGAACAGCAGGTCCTTGGTGATCTTGTAGTCGCCACCGGCGTAGATGAACTTGTTGCTGCGCGCGCCGATGTTGCTGTTGCCGCTGCCGTTGGCGCCGCCGATGGACAGGTCTTCATTGTTGCTGGAGTTACGGTCCTTGACCTTCTCGATCTGACCGGCCACCAGGGTCAGGTCCTTGATGTCGCCGGAAGTGATCTGGCCACCCTGGAAGGTTTGCGGTACCAGGCGGCTGTCGTTGTACTGGATGACCGGCAGCTTGGGCATCAGGGTGCCCAGTTTCAGCTCGGTCTTGGAGATCTTGGCCTTGGCGGTCAGGCCCAGGCTGGCGAAATCGTCGGCGGCATGGTCGCCGTCGCTTGGGAACACGTTGCCGCCGTCCAGCAAGCCAGTGGTGTTGCCGTGGCGACCGGCGCCGGAGTCCAGTTTGATGCCCAGCAGGCCGATGGCGTCCAGGCCAAAGCCGACGGTGCCGGCGGTGTAGCCGGACTGGAAGTCCAGCTGGAAGCCCTGGCCCCACTCGGACTGATAGTTGGCGTTCTTGGCGGTGCCCGAATCGCGGTTGTCGTTGTTAATGTAGAAGTTGCGCAGCTTCAGGGTCGCTTTGCTGTCTTCAAGGAAGCCTTCGGCCATAGCCTGCTGCGCCATGAGACCCAATGCCATGGTCAGGGCCACGGTGGACTTGTTCATTGATTTACTCCTTTGAGTACTGCTTTTTAAGTTTTTTCAGCGGCGCCGCCTGGTATGCGAAGCAAGTCCGGCAAGCTTTATGGGAGGGCATCTTGAACAGGGGATATTTCAGCGAGGTGGCTCGTTTATTAAGATTTGATGACAGCGGAACTTTTGGAAATGAAGGTTTTGTCATTCATCGACGTGAAGACGAAGGGATTTTCGAAGGCAGCCTGCAACCAGCATGAAACTTTGTTAATCAAGGATTTATACAAGGCAGATGTGGGACCGGGCGAAGCTCGGGAAGCAGACGACGCGGTTTAGGGGCTAGACCGTGTCGTTTGCTTCCCGAGCTTCGCCCGGTCCCACAGCGTGTCTTGGGGGTGGGTTACAGCTTGCGCAGGATCACGCTGCCGATCGAGTAGCCAGCGCCGAACGAACTCAGCACGGCCAGCGCGCCCTTGCCCAGGTCGTCCTGGTGCTTGTGGAAGGCAATCACCGACCCCGCCGAACTGGTGTTGGCATAGGTGTCGAGAATCACCGGCGCCTCTTCCACCGAGGCATCGCGGCCCAGCAGCTTCTTGACGATCAGGTGGTTCATGCTCAGGTTGGCCTGGTGCAGCCAGAAGCGCTGGACGTCGTTGACGTCGATACGGTTCTCGCCCAAGTGCTGGCCGATCAGCTCGGCCACCATGGGGCAGACCTCGCGGAACACCTTGCGGCCTTCCTGCACGAACAGCTTGTCGGAGGCGTCCACACCCTCCTCGCCTGCGCGGTTGAGGAAGCCGAAGTTGTTGCGGATGTTGTTGGAGAACTGGGTCAGCAGCTTGGTGCTGACGATCTCGAACTGATGCGCCGAGGTGGCCAGGTCGGCGCGCTCGACGACGACGGCGGTGGCCGCGTCGCCAAAGATGAAGTGGCTGTCACGGTCACGGAAGTTCAGGTGGCCGGTGCAGATTTCCGGGCTGACTACCAGCACCGCACGGGCCTGGCCCAGGGCGACACTGTTGTAGGCGGTCTGGATGCCGAAGGTGGCCGAGGAGCAGGCCACGTTCATGTCGAAGCCGAAGCCCTGCACGCCCAACGCCTGCTGCACTTCGATGGCCACGGCCGGATATGGCCGCTGCAGGTTGGAGCAGGCGACGATCACCGCATCGATGTCGGCGGCGGTCTTGCCCGCCCGTTGCAGCGCCTGTTCGGCGGCGGCCACGGACATCTGGCAGAGGATGGACTGCTCGTCGTTGGAACGCTCGGGCAGGCGCGGCTTCATGCGCTGGGGGTCGAGGATGCCGGCCTTGTCCATCACAAAGCGGCTCTTGATGCCCGAGGCCTTCTCGATGAAGGCGGCGCTGGATTCGGTTTGCGCCGCCAACTCGCCACGCTCGATGGCCGCCGCATTGTCGGCGTTGAACTGCTGGGCCCAGGTATTGAAGGACTGCACCAGTTCTTCGTTGGAGATGCTGTCGGCCGGGGTGTACAGGCCGGTGCCGCTGATGACGACGTTATGCACGCTCGTTCCTCTATTATTAGGTGGCCGGTGCAGGGCAGCGGCAGAGTGAGTCGCAATCAATATGGCACCAACGTGCCAATTTACAATAAGCACTGTCACCGGCGCGAAGGCGGTTGGCGACCTTGCCTTCACGGGTGAAACGGTGGCCAATTGTGCCAGATTTGCCGAACAAGTGCCCTTTTCACGATAAAGGGCAACGTGGGATCGCATGACATCAAGAGGAAGTGGGAACTGCTACAGGACGGCGTCGCCTGCATCGCGGCCAAGGCCGGCTCCTACCACGAACCGCGTCGTCTGCATCGCGACCAAGGTCGGCTCCTACGGGGTTCGTGGTAGGAGCCGACCTTGGTCGCGATACAGACGACGCGGTTTCAAGCCAACTCCCTCAGGTTCATCAGCCCTCTACCTGGCTCCACTGCTTGCTCAGGCGCTTGTCGGAAATCGGCACCTTGGTGCCCAGTTGCTGACCAAACAGCGACACGCGGTATTCCTCGATCAGCCACCGGTACAGCTCAAGTTCCGGATCGCGCTTGCCCTCCTGGGCATGCTTGGCCTGACGCGCCTGGTACTGCGCCCAGACGTTGCCCAACTCGATGCTCCACACGCGGTCCTTCTGCACCTGGCTGCCCAGCTTCTCCAGGCGCAGTTCGATGGCCTTGAGGTAGCGCGGCAGCTCTTTGAGCCACTGCGAAGGCGTCTGCCGCACGAAGCCCGTATACACCAACTGGCTGAGTTGCGCCTTGATGTCGTTGAGCGCCACGGCCTGGGCCAAGTCGATCTTGCCTTTGAAGCGCTTCTGCAGGCCGTGCCACAGCTTGAGAATGTCCAGGGTCTGGCGCGCTAGGCGCTCGGCGTGCTCGGCCCAGGCACCGCGCTTGCGCTCGGCCAGGGCGCCAAGCCCTGCGCCGTCACGCGGCAAGGTGGCTTCGCCCTCAAGGATGCAGGTGTCCAGGCTGGCCAGCAGAATGTCTTCCACCAACGCCTCGACACGCCCCAGGTCGCGGTACAGCAGGCCCAGTTCGGTCTGCCCCGGCAGCTTGCCACGCAGGAACTTGGCAGGCTCCGCCAGTTGCTGCAACAGCAGCCGCTGCAGGGCGCGACGGTGCTGGAATTCGGCTTCGGCGGCGGTGGAGAAGCGGCCTTCCTTGACGGTGCCGTTGTCTTCCACCAGCGCCGGGTAAACCGTCATCGACAGCCCGGCAATCTTCTGCTGGGTGGTCTCGGCCACGGCGGCAAAGGCCTTGGCCTCCACCGGCTGCTGGCTTTTGGCCGACTGCGGCGCCGCCAGGGCGGCCTGGCTGGCCTGCACGAAGCGTGCGGTCAGCTCGGCCAGGTCGCGGCCTTCGCCGAGGAACTTGCCCTCGCCGTCCAGCACTTCGATGTTCATGCGCAGGTGGCTGTCCACCTGCTGCTCGGACTCGGCCCAGGCCTCGTCGCTGACCCGCGCGCCGGTCATGCGCAGCAGCTCGCGGCCCAGCGCCTGGGGCAGCGAGCCGTCGCCAAAGGTGATGCGCGCCATGGCCGCGCGGACAAAGTCCGGCACCGGCACGAAGTTCTTGCGCAGGGCCTTGGGCAGGTTGCGCACCAGGGCAATGCACTTGGCCTCCAGCAGGCCGGGCACCAGCCATTCCAGACGCTCGTTGGGCAGTGCCGGCAGCAGCGGCGCTGGCACGCTGACGGTCACGCCGTCACGGGCATGGTTGGGCTCGAAGTGGTAACTCAGGGCCAGGGTCAGATCGCCCAGGCGCAGGGTATCCGGGTACTGGCCAGCCGTGACCTCGCTGGCTTCACGGGCCAGCACGTCTTCCTCGCGCATGATCAGCAGCTTCGGATTTTTCTGGCTTTCGGTCTTGTACCAGTGATCGAACGTCGCCGTCTGGTGGATCTCGGCCGGCACGCGCGCGTCGTAGAAGGCGTACAGGGTTTCCTCGTCGGCGAGGATGTCACGGCGACGGGCCTTGGCTTCCAGGGCGTCCAGCTGTTCCAGCAGCTCGCGGTTGGCGGTCAGGCACTTGGCCCGTGACTGGATCTCGCCGCGCACCAGGGCTTCGCGGATAAACAGTTCACGCGATACCACCGGGTCCACCGGGCCGTAGTGCACGGGACGACGGCCGACCACGATCAGGCCGAACAGGGTGATCTGCTCATAGGCCACGACCTGACCACGCTTCTTCTCCCAATGGGGCTCGAAGTGGTTTTTCTTGATCAGGTGGCCAGCCAGCGGCTCGATCCAGTCCGCGTCGATCTTGGCCACCATGCGCGCGTACAGCTTGGTGGTTTCCATCAGCTCGGCGGTCATCAGCCACTGCGGGCGCTTCTTGCCGATGCCCGACGAGGGGTGAATCCAGAAGCGCCGCTGACGCGCGCCCAGATAGTCACCGTCCTCGGTTTTCTGGCCGATCTGGCTCAGCAGGCCGGACAGAATCGCCTTGTGGAATTTGGCGTAGTCGGCCGGCTCCTTGTTGATGGTCAACTGCAGGTCGCGGCAGATCAGGCTCAACTGCCGGTGCGCATCGCGCCATTCGCGCAGGCGCAGGTAGTTGAGGAAGTTCTTGCGGCACCAGTTGCGCAGCGGGCTGGCGGTCAGGGCCTGGCGCTGCTCTTCAAAACCGCGCCACAAATTGACCAGGGCGGCAAAGTCGGAATCGGCGTCTTTCCACTGCGCGTGGGCCTGGTCGGCAGCCTGCTGGCGCTCGGGCGGGCGCTCGCGCACGTCCTGCACCGACAGCGCACTGGCGATGATCAGCACTTCCTGCAGGCTACCCTGCTTGGCCGCTTCCAGCAGCATGCGGCCCATGCGCGGGTCCACCGGCAGGCGCGCCAGCTGGCGGCCGATCGGTGTCAGCTGGTTCTCGCGGTTGACCGCCGACAGCTCCTGCAGCAGGTTGAAACCGTCGGTGATGGCCTTGCCATCCGGCGGCTCGATGAACGGGAACTGGTCGATCTCGCCCAGGCGCAGGTGCAGCATCTGCAGAATTACTGCGGCCAGGTTGGTGCGCAGAATCTCGGGGTCGGTGAATTCCGGGCGGGCAATGAAATCCTCTTCGCTGTACAAGCGAATGCAGATGCCCGGCTCAACCCGCCCGCAGCGGCCCTTGCGCTGGTTGGCGCTGGCCTGGGACACCGCCTCGATGGGCAGGCGCTGTACCTTGGCGCGGTAGCTGTAGCGGCTGATGCGCGCGGTGCCGCTGTCGATCACGTAGCGGATGCCCGGCACGGTCAGCGAGGTTTCGGCGACGTTGGTGGCCAGCACCACGCGGCGGCCGGGGTGGCTCTGGAAAATCTTCTGCTGCTCGGCCGGCGACAGGCGCGCGTACAGCGGCAGAATCTCGGTGTGCTTGAGCTGGGCCTTGCGCAGCATCTCAGCGGCGTCGCGAATCTCGCGCTCACCGGGCAGGAACACCAGCACATCGCCCGGGCGCTTGCCTTCGCTGCGCTCGAACGCGGCGATTTCATCCAGGGTGGCGATGATCGCCTGATCCACCGTCAGGTCGTCCTCGACGCTGTTGCCCTCCTCGTCCTGCTCGCTGGTCAGCGGCCGGTACCAGGTGTCCACCGGGTAGGTGCGGCCGGACGCTTCGATGATCGGCGCATCGTCGAAATGCTTGGAGAAGCGCTCAAGATCGATGGTGGCCGAGGTGATGATCACCTTCAGGTCCGGGCGGCGCGGCAGCAGGGTTTTGAGGTAGCCCAGCAGAAAGTCGATGTTCAGGCTGCGTTCGTGGGCTTCGTCGACGATGATGGTGTCGTAGCGTTCCAGAAAGCGGTCGTGCTGGGTTTCGGCCAGCAGGATGCCGTCGGTCATCAGCTTGACCAGGGTGTTGGCGTCGCTCTGGTCCTCGAACCGCACTTGATAGCCGACCAGCGCGCCCAGGGGCGTGGCCAGCTCTTCCGCCACGCGGGTGGCGACGCTGCGCGCGGCGATGCGGCGTGGCTGGGTGTGGGCGATCAGGCCATGCTGGCCGCGGCCCAGCTCCAGGCAGATCTTGGGCAACTGGGTGGTTTTGCCCGAGCCGGTTTCGCCGGCGATGATCAGCACCTGATGCTCGGCGAGGATCTTCTTGATCTCGTCGCGCTTGGCCGCGATCGGCAGGCTGTCGTCGTAGCGGATGGTCGGCACGCTCTGCTTGCGCGCGGTGACCTGGGCCATGGACGCCTGCGCCCGCTCGACCCACTGCCCAAGCTTGACCTCGTCGGGCTTCTTGCGCAGCTCGTGCAATTGCCGACGCAGCCGATGGCGATCGCCGATCATGGCCTGGTCGAGGTTCTTGAACAGTGTGTCGATAACGGGATTGTGGTCAGTCATCAGGTACGCAAATGGCTACGCGGCAATAAGAATGGGGGCGATTGTCGCAGATTTGCCCCCCGCATTCCTAATTCCCCCCGCGAATCCGTAGCCGCTGCCGCCAGGCTGCGCTGGCCCCTCTGTACACTGGGGATATCCAGCGAGGCGCAGGGCCAGCGCAGCCTGCGGCAGCGGCTACATTGTTTAGCGCCAGCTGCACTGAAGGTACGACAATCCCGATTTAACCACCCCCGAGTGCCATGCAACCATCCAGGCATCATGAACTGCGCCCCGCTTCCCCCCGCCAGCACCGAACCGCGCACCCCGCGCCGTGCGGTCTGCCTGCGCCCCGGGGAAAATCCCCTGTTCAACGTCATCCTGGCCTTCTGGGCCCTGTGGCATTGCCGCCACGCGCGCCCGCCGGACACCGCCCTCGCTGCCTGACCCAACCTTGATCCCCGTCACCCCGACGGGCCTTCACGCGTGCGCAAGCGAGAGCCACCATGCATTTTGCCCCCCTGCATCAGGCCCAGGCCTTCCTGGACCAACACCCCCATATCGACATGATCGAGCTGTTCATTCTCGACGCCAACGGCGTACCGCGCGGCAAGCTGCTGCACCGCGATGAACTGCTGGCCGTGTACCAAAGCGGCCGCCCGCTGCCCAGCACCATCCTGGGCCTGACCCTGAACGGCGACGACGTGGAAAACTCGGGCCTGGTGTGGGACGTGGGCGACATCGACTGCCGCGCCTACCCGCTGGAAGGCAGCCTGGTGCCCCTGCCCTGGCGGCAGATCCCCACCGCCGCCGTGCAGGTCAGCATGCACCCTGTCGAAGGCGCGCCCGCGTCGGTGGCCGACCCGCGCCATGTGCTGATCCGCGCGATCGAGGCGCTGAAGGCCGACGGCTTCCACCCGGTGATGGCCTGCGAGCTGGAGTTCTATTTGCTGGACGCCAAGCGCGACGCCCATGGCCGGCCGCAGCCCGCGCTGGACGCCGACGGTGGCCGCCCGCGCAGCACCCAGGTGTACGGCCTGCGTGAACTGGAACAGATCGAACCCTTCCTCGCCGACCTCTACGCCGCGTGCAAGCAGCAAGGCATTCCGGCGCGCACGGCGATTTCCGAATACGCCCCCGGCCAGGTCGAGATCACCCTGGAACACGGCGACGCCTTGCTGGCCATGGACCAGGCCGTGCGCTACAAACGCATCGTCAAGGGCGTGGCCCACCGCCACGGCATGCAGGCGTGTTTCATGGCCAAGCCTTTCGATGACCTGGCCGGCACCGGCATGCACATGCACGTCAGCCTGGCCGACGCGCAGGGCCGCAACCTGTACGCCAGCGAGGACAAGGCCGGCACGCCGCTGTTGCGGCAGTCGGTGGGCGGCATGCTCGCGCACCTGCTCGACAGCCTGTTGCTGTTTTGCCCCAACGCCAATTCCTACCGGCGCTTCCAGGCCAACAGCTACGCGCCGCTGGCGCCGACCTGGGGCGTGGACAACCGCACCGTCAGCCTGCGGGTACCGGGTGGGCCGGCCAACACCCGGCATATCGAGCATCGGATCTGTGGCGCGGATGCCAATCCGTACCTGGCTGCGGCGGCGATAGTGGCGGCGATTCATGACGGGATTCGTCAGCAGCGCGACCCGGGGGCGCCGGTGGAGGGGAACGGCTATGCGCAGGCGACGACGTTTTTGCCCACCGACTGGCTGACGTCGCTGACGGCGCTGGAGCGCTCGCAGTGGGCGCGGGAGGCGCTGGGGGAAGGTTTCCTGAAGGTTTATCTGGCGGTGAAGCGTGCCGAGTATCGGCAGTTCATGGCGCAGGTGGGTGAGCAGGATTGGCGGTGGTACCTGACCAACGCCTGACCCTGCTTCACCCCAATATCCGTAGCCGCTGCCGCCAGGCTGCGCTGGCCCTCGTTTACGCTGAAGATCCCCAGCGAGGCGCAGGGCCAGCGCAGCCTACGGCAGCGGCTACATCATCCGATTTCAGGAATAGCCATGAGCCAACGCATCAACTCCTACTACACCGCCACCCTCACCCAGGAAACCGACTTCCCGGTATTGCAGGGCACCCACACCGTCGACATCGCCATCATCGGCGGCGGTTTCACCGGTGTCGCCACCGCCGTGGAACTGGCCGAAAAAGGCCTGAAGGTCGCCTTGCTCGACACCCACAAGATCGGTTGGGGCGCCAGCGGCCGCAATGGCGGCCAAGTCACCGGCAGCCTGTCGGGCGACGAAGCCATGCGCAAGCAGATGCGCCGCACGCTGGGCGACGAGGTCGACGATTTCATCTGGCACCTGCGCTGGCGCGGCCACCAGATTATCAAGCAACGGGTGGAGAAATACGGCATCGCCTGCGACCTCAAGCACGGCCACCTGCACGCCGCCATGAAGCCCTCGCACCTGACCGAGCTGCGCGCCTCGCTGGAAGAGGCCCAGGCCCGCGGCATGGGCGACGAGGTGACATTGCTGGACCAGGCGGGCGTGCGCCAGCACCTGGACAGCCCGCTGTACCTGGGTGCCCTGAAGAACACCCGCAACCTGCACCTGCACCCGCTCAACCTGTGCCTGGGCGAGGCCCGCGCGGCGCAGTCACTGGGCGCGCTGTTGTTCGAACACAGCGAGGTGCTGGAGATTGTCCATGGCCCGCGCCCGGCCGTGGTCACCGCCCAGGGCCGCATCGAAGCCAAACAGGTGCTGCTGGCCGGCGACGTCTATCACAAGCTGGAGCCGGGCAAACTCAAGGGCAAGATCTTCCCGGCCATGGGCGGCATCGTCACCACCGCGCCCCTGGGCGAGCTGGCACGCCAGCTCAACCCCCAGGACCTGGCGGTGTATGACTGTCGCTTCGTACTGGACTATTACCGCATGACCGCCGATGGCCGCCTGCTGTTCGGCGGTGGCGCCAACTACTCAGGCAAGGACTCGCGAGACATCGCCGCCGAGCTGCGACCGTGCATCGAGCGCACCTTCCCGCGGCTCAAGGGCGTGGACATCGAGTTTGAGTGGAGTTGCGCCATGGGCATCGTGGTCAACCGCATCCCGCAACTGGGCAAGCTGTCGGACAACGTGTGGTATTGCCAGGGCTATTCGGGACACGGCATCGCCACCAGCCACATCATGGGCGAGATCATGGCCAACGCCATGACCGGCACCCTGGGGCAGTTCGATACCTTTGCCGGGTGCCAGCACATCAAGGTGCCCATGGGCGATGTGCTGGGCAATCCGTTGCTGGCGGTGGGGATGTGGTACTACGGGATGCTGGAAAAACTGCGCTGAAAAACACCTGTAGCCGCTGCCGCCAGGCTGCGCTGGCCCTATGCCTCACCAGACATCTCCAGTGTACATAAGGGCCAGCGCAGCCTGGCGGCAGCGGCTACAGAGGTCTAGGCGATCTTTTTCAGGCCCAGCTTTTTCAGCTCTTCATCGCGCAGTTCGCGGCGCAGGATCTTGCCCACGTTGGTGGTCGGCAATGCTTCGCGGAATTCCACCGAGCGCGGCACCTTGTAGCCGGTTACGTTGGCGCGCATGTGCTCCATCACCTGGTCCTTGGTCAAGGTGACCCCGGGCTTGGCAACGATAAACACCTTGATCGACTCCCCGGATTTCTCGTCCGGAATGCCGATGGCGGCGCACTGCAGCACGCCTGGCAGGGTTACCAGCACGTCTTCCAGTTCGTTGGGGTACACGTTGAAGCCGGACACCAGGATCATGTCCTTCTTGCGGTCGACGATGCGCATGTAACCGTCGTCCTGAATCACCGCGATGTCGCCGGTCTTCAGCCAGCCGTCGGCGTCCAGGATCTCGTCGGTGGCGTCCTGGCGCTGCCAGTAGCCTTTCATCACCTGCGGGCCCTTCACGCACAGCTCGCCCACTTCGCCCAGGGCCAGCTCGCGGCCGCTGTCATCGGTGACCTTGCAGCGGGTTGACGGCACCGGGATGCCGATGGTGCCCACCTGGATGTTCTGGATCGGGTTGACCGAGGCCACCGGGCTGGTTTCGGTCATGCCGTAGCCTTCGCAGATGGCGCAGCCGGTCACGCTTTTCCAGCGGTCGGCGGCGGCCAGTTGCAGGGCCATGCCGCCCGACAGGGTCACCTTCAACGCAGAGAAATCCAGGGCGCGGAAATCGGCGTTATTGCACAGGGCCACGAACAGGGTGTTCAGGCCGACAAAGCCGCTGAACTTCCACTTCGACAGTTCCTTGACCATGGCCGGCAGGTCGCGCGGGTTGCTGATCAGGATGTTGTGGTTGCCGATCAGCATCATCGCCATGCAATGAAAGGTGAAGGCATAGATGTGGTACAGCGGTAATGGCGTGATCAGGATCTCGCAACCTTCGTTGAGGTTGGAGGCCATCAGCGCCTTGCACTGCATCATGTTGGCGATCAGGTTGCGGTGGGTGAGCATCGCGCCCTTGGCCACGCCAGTGGTGCCGCCGGTGTACTGCAGCACGGCCACTTCTTCGGCGCCAGGGTTGGCTTCGCGCACCGCCTGGCCGCGGCCTTTGGCGAGCACATCGTTGAACGCGACGGCGGTGGGCAGGTGATAGGCCGGCACCATCTTCTTCACGTACTTGATCACGCTGTTGACCAGCAGGCGCTTGATCGGCGGCAGCAGGTCGCCCACCTGGGTGACGATCACGTGCTTGACCGAGGTCTTGGGCACCACGTTCTGCGCCAGGTGCGCCATGTTGGCCAGGCACACCAGGGCCTTGGCGCCGGAGTCGTTGAACTGGTGCTCCATTTCCCGGGCGGTATACAGCGGGTTGGTATTGACCACGATCAGGCCGGCGCGGATAGCGCCGAATACCACCACCGGGTATTGCAACACGTTGGGCAGTTGCACGGCGATTCGATCGCCAGGCTGCAAATCGGTATGCTGTTGCAGGTACGCCGCGAAGGCGCCCGACAATTCGTACAGTTGACCGTAGGTGAGCGTCTTGCCCAGGTTGCTGAACGCCGGCTTGTCGGCGAAGCGCTGGCAGGACTGTTTCAATACAGCCTGTATGTTCGGGTACTCGTCAGGATTGATGTCCGCAGCAATACCCGCTGGGTACTTATCCTTCCAGAAATTTTCGATCATGGAAGCCCACTCCTCCAGCACAGCGAATTCATCACCGCTTCATATGCGATTATTATTGATAGGTGATCACGGTACGTGAAGCACCGATCGATCGAAAGCGCGCCGAGAGTAGCAGCTTTGGAAAACGTCGCATAGGGGCCGAATTGGGCCATGCGGTCACGGAAATGACTCTATGAATTATTGCAGTCATTTTTAGAGTAAAAATACTAAACCATCGAAATACAGTAACCCTGTAGCCGCTGCCGCCAGGCGGCGCTGGCCCTTGTACACACTGAAGATCTTCAGCGAGGCACAGGGCGAGCGCAGCCTGGCGGCAGCGGCTACAAAGGGTGGCGGGGCTTGGGCTCAGGCGATATCGCGCAATTCACGCCGCAATATCTTGCCCACCGCCGTCATCGGCAACGACTCGCGCAGCACGATGTGCTTGGGCACTTTGTAGCCGGTGAAGTTTTCCTTGCAGTAGGCCTTGAGTTCTTCAAGGCTGACCCCGGTTTCTCGCGGCACCACGAACAGCTTCACCGCCTCGCCCGAACGCTCGTCGGGGATGCCGATGCAGGCGCAGTTGGCCACCTTGGGGTGGGCCATGACCACGTCTTCGATCTCGTTGGGGTACACGTTGAAACCCGAGACGATGATCATGTCTTTCTTGCGGTCGACAATGCGCACGAAGCCGTCCGGGTCGATCACGCCGATGTCGCCCGTACGCAACCAGCCCTCGGCATCCAATGCTTCGGCGGTGGCCTCGGGGCGCTGCCAGTAGCCTTTCATCACCTGCGGGCCCTTCACGCACAGCTCTCCGCGCTCGCCAGCCGGCAGTTCATTACCCTGGTCATCGATGATCTTCAACTGCGTGCCCACCACCGGCAGGCCCACAGTACCCAGGCGCGCGGCGGCGCCGTAGGGGTTGGTGCTGACCACCGGCGAGGTCTCGGTCAGGCCGTAGCCTTCCACGATGCGGCAGCCCGTGAGCTTTTCCCAACGGTCCGCCGTGGCCTTGACCAGCGCCGTGCCGCCGGAGTTGGTGACCTTGAGGTGAGAGAAATCCAGGTTCTTGAACTCGGGGTGCTCCATCAGCGCCACGAACAGGGTATTGAGGCCCAGCAGCGCGCTGAACTGCCACTGCTTGAGCTCCTTGATAAAGGCCGGAATGTCGCGCGGGTTGCTGATCAACACGTTGTGGTTGCCGGTGACCATCATGCCCATGCAGTTCGCCGTGAAGGCATAGATGTGGTACAGCGGCAGGGGCGCGATCATGACCTCCTGCCCTTCGCGCAGGATTTTCACGCCGTGCTCGTCGGTCTGCTCGAAACAGCACAACACCTGCTGCATGTTGGCCACCAGGTTGCCGTGGGTCAGCATCGCGCCCTTGGACACGCCTGTGGTGCCGCCGGTGTATTGCAGCACCGCGACATGGTCCAGGCTCAGTGGCACCGGCGTCGGCGTATGGCCCCGGCCCAGCGCCAGGGCGCGCTTGAGCTGGATGGCCTGGGGCAGGTCGAAGGCCGGTACCTTCTTCTTCACCTTGTCCACCAGGGTGTTGACCAGCCAGCCCTTGGCCGCCGGCATCAGGTCACCCAGCTTGGCTTCGATCAGATAGGCGATCTCGGTGTCGGGCAGCACTTCCTGCACCAGTTTGCCGAACATGTTCAGGTACACCAGGGCGCGGGCGCCGGAGTCCTTGAACTGGTGACGCATTTCGCGCGCGGTGTACAGCGGGTTGGTGTTGACCACGATCAGCCCGGCGCGCAGGGCGCCGAACACGACGATGGGGTATTGCAGCACGTTGGGCAGCTGCACGGCGATGCGGTCACCGGGTTGCAGGTCGGTCTCGTTCTGCAGGTAGGCGGCGAAGTCGGCGCTGTAGCGGTCCAGTTGGGCGTAGGTCAGGGTGATGCCCAGGTTGCTGAACGCCGGGCGGTCGGCGAACTTTTTGCACGAACGCTCGAACACCTCGACCACTGACCGGTAGGCGCCCAGGTCCAGCTGGGTGGGCACCCCGGCCGGGCGTTTATCGTTCCAGAAATCAGCCTGCATTATTATTATCCTCTTGCCTGAGCCGTTCGGGCCGCCAGTTCCATGAGTGATGGCGGTGCTTTGCCGACGTTAGCAGTTAAGCAACGGCTGGCAAACACGCCAAGTGCCGTCATTAACATCATGAATCTAAATGCTGCGCCGCGCCCGATACGCGCCATGGGCTATACAATGGGACCACCCGTTCACCGCGCAAGGAATCGCCATGCCCGCCGAGGCGTTCTGGCTTGAAGCCTGTGACCACACACAGCTCTACGTGCACGCCTGGCGGCCGGCCGAGCCGCCCCGGGCCGTGGTGCTGCTGGCCCACGGCATGGCCGAGCACGGTGGCCGCTACGGGCGCCTGGGCCAAGCCCTGGCCGACGCCGGGGTGGCGCTGTATGCCCCGGACCTGCGCGGCCACGGCCGCACCGCCGAAGGTGGCGTGCTGGGCCACTATGCCGATCGCAACGGCTGGAACAGCGTACTGGACGACCTGGCCCTGCTGAGCCGGCATATTCGCCAGGCCCACCCGGCCAGCCCGCTGTTTTTGCTGGGCCACAGCATGGGCAGCTACCTGGCCCAGGGCTATTTGCTGCACCACAGCGCCAGCCTGCAGGGCGCGATCCTCAGCGGCTCCAACTACCAGCCCGCAGCGCTGTACCGCGCGGCGCGGCTGGTGGCCCGCCTGGAGCGCAGGCGCCAGGGGCCCAAGGGCCGCAGCGCGCTGATCGAGTGGCTGTCGTTCGGCTCCTACAACAAGGCCTTCAAGCCCACCCGCACCGCGTTCGACTGGCTGAGCCGCGACCCGCGGGAGGTGGACAGCTATATCAACGACCCGTTGTGTGGCTTCCGTTGCACCAATCAATTATGGCTGGACCTGCTGGCAGGCCTGGCGCAGATCAGCCAGCCGGGCAACCTGGCGCAGATCGATCGCAGCCTGCCGGTGCTGATCATTGGCGGTTCATGTGATCCGGTGAGCCAGGGCAAGCGTCTCACTGATCTGAGCCAGGCACTGGGGCGCAACGGCAACCCGCGCATCACGCTCACGCTGTACCCCCAGGCCCGCCACGAAGTGCTCAACGAGATCAACCGCGAGCAGGTCACCGCCGACCTGCTCGCCTGGCTGCACCAGGCACTGGCCATCCAGCGCCCGGCGCGCAGCGAATAACCGCTTACATTGACGACCACAAGGAACAGTCACCCATGACCCAGGTTACCAACACCCCGTACGAAGCCCTCGAAGTCGGTCAGAAGGCCACCTTCAGCAAGACCGTGGAAGAGCGTGACATCCAACTGTTCGCCGCCATGTCGGGCGACCACAACCCGGTGCACCTGGACCCCGAGTTCGCCGCCGCCACCATGTTCAAGGAGCGTATCGCCCACGGCATGTTCAGCGGCGCGCTGATCAGCGCCGCGGTGGCCTGCGAGCTGCCTGGGCCGGGCACCATCTACCTGGGGCAGAAAATGAGCTTCCAGAAGCCGGTGAAAATTGGCGATACCCTGACCGTGCGTCTGGAAATCCTGGAGAAGCTGCCTAAATTCCGCGTGCGTATTGCCACCCAGGTGTTCAACCAGCGTGACGAGATGGTGGTGGACGGCGAGGCCGAGATCCTGGCGCCACGCAAAGAGCAGACTGTGAACCTGGTGGCGCCGCCGGCTATCACCATCGGGTGACGATGTAGCCGCTGCCGTAGGCTGCGCTGGCCCCATGCCTCGCTGGACATCCCCAGTGTACGCAGGGGCCGGCGCAGCCTGGCGGCAGCGGCTACAGGAATGGCGGGCAAAAAAAATGGGCGACCGAAGTCGCCCTAAATGCCTTGCGTGCTCTGTTGAAGCGCAAGCCGTGCTTGCGTTCGATGGAGCAAAGATTATCGAAGGCCCGCCCTGCGCAAACTGACGCAGGTCAAGGTTTCAACGCTTCTTGGGCTTCTTCTTCGGTTTTTTCTTCGCCGCACCCAGCGGCATGGCCTGCTCGAACTGCTGGCGCATGTCGTTCAGGCGCTTGTCGTTGAGGTCGTGCACGCGCTTGGCGCGCTCGGCGGAAAAATCGATCAGCTTGTCGTCCTGGCTCATGGTCACTACGTCAGGTGGGGCGAGGGGCAGCCTGCATAATGGCGGCAGACGCGTCGCGGATCAAACCTCAATGTCCACCCACAGGCCCTGGCGCGGCTCGTTGTCGATCAGCGGCGCCACCGGCACGGTATTGTCGGCGTTCAGCTCATGACCTGGCACCGGCAGGTGCGCTTCGGGATCGTTCTCGGCTTCTTCGCGCTGGCGCTGGCGGCGGCGTTGACGCTCTTCCTCCTCGCGCAGCAGCAACGCTGCGGTTTCCCGATCGCGCTGGCGCAGGTCGATCTCGCTCTCGTCCGAGGACGGCTGGGTCGGGGTGACCGGCGCCACGATCGGCGGCGTGGGTCGAACCGGGTCCAATTGCGACGTCACCGGGACTACGCTTAGGGGGAGGATGGGTGGCAACATGATGTGTGGGTTCTCCTGTTGCCGGGGTAACGGCGGCAGGTGGGGTGGCTTGAAGTATTTCTCCTTGAAGTATCGACCCTGTCACAGATTGTAGGTTCGATTGGTGGTGTCTGCTTCCCGAGCTTCGCTCGGTCCCACACCTTTCGCGGCAGTTGAATCAATGAGGCAAAGCTCTTAGCTTTTAGTGGCAACGCAGGTCCACCTAGTGGACGCTCAAGGCTAAGAGCTTTGCCTTACTGACACCACTGCCGCGAATGGTGTGGGACCGAGCAGAGCTCGGGAAAAGGCCAACACAAATCCCGACGAGACTCTTTGGCCCTCACGCCCATCATCCGGTACCATAGTCGGCTTTTTCATGGCGGGAGTCAGGCAGCATGGCGCAGCAGTATCAACCGGGGCAACGCTGGATTAGCGACAGCGAAGCAGAGCTAGGTCTTGGCACCGTTCTGGCACAGGACGGTCGCTTGTTGACCGTGCTCTACCCGGCCACTGGCGACACTCGCCAATATGCCCTGCGCAACGCGCCGCTGACCCGGGTGCGGTTCTCTCCAGGTGACCAGATCACCCATTTCGAAGGCTGGAAGCTGACCGTCCAGGAAGTCGAAGACGTCGACGGCCTGCTGGTGTACCACGGCCTGGACGCGCAGAACCAACCCTGCACCCTGCCGGAAACCCAGCTGTCGAACTTCATTCAGTTCCGTCTGGCCAGCGACCGCCTGTTCGCCGGCCAGATCGACACGCTGTCGTGGTTCTCGCTGCGTTACAACACCCTGGAACACACCAGCAAGCAGCTCACCTCGTCCCTGTGGGGCCTGGGTGGCGTACGTGCACAGCCCATCGCCCACCAGCTGCACATTGCCCGTGAAGTGGCCGACCGTATTGCCCCGCGCGTACTGCTGGCCGACGAAGTGGGCCTGGGCAAGACCATCGAGGCCGGCCTGGTCATCCACCGCCAGTTGCTGTCGGGCCGCGCCAACCGCGTGCTGATCCTGGTACCGGAGAACCTGCAGCACCAGTGGCTGGTGGAAATGCGCCGCCGCTTCAACCTGGAAGTTGCCCTGTTCGATGCCGAACGCTTCATCGAAAGCGACGCCGGCAACCCCTTCGAGGACGCGCAACTGGCGCTGGTCTCGCTGGAGTGGGTGACCGACGACGAAAAGGCCCAGGACGCGCTGTTCGCCGCCGGCTGGGACCTGCTGGTGGTCGACGAAGCCCACCACCTGGTGTGGCACGAGACCAAGGCCAGCCCGCAGTATTCGCTGGTGGAGCAACTGGCCGAGGTCATCCCCGGCGTGCTGCTGCTCACCGCTACCCCGGAACAGCTGGGCCAGGACAGCCACTTTGCGCGCCTGCGCCTGCTGGACCCCAACCGTTTCCATGACCTGGCCGCCTTCCGCGCCGAGAGCGAGCACTATCGCCCGGTGGCCGAAGCCGTACAGGAACTGCTGGACCAGGGCCGCCTGTCGCCCAAGGCCCACGAAACCATTCACAACTTCCTCGGTGCCGAGGGCGAAGCCCTGCTGACCGCCGTCAACGATGGCGACACCGAAGCCGCCGCGCGCCTGATCCGCGAGCTGCTGGACCGCCACGGTACCGGCCGCGTGCTGTTCCGCAACACCCGCGCCGCCGTGCAGGGCTTCCCTGAGCGTAAATTGCATCCGTATCCGCTGGCCAACCCTGACCAGTACATGGAACTGCCGCTGGGCGAAGAACCGGTGCTGTACCCGGAAGTGGCCTTCCACGCCCTGGGCGAGACCGACGAGTCCGGCCGCTGGTGGCGTTTCGACCCGCGCGTGGAGTGGCTGATCGACCAGCTGAAAATGCTCAAGCGCACCAAGGTGCTGGTGATCTGCGCCAACGCCGAAACCGCCATGGACCTGGAAGACGCCCTGCGCGTGCTGTCCGGCATCCCGGCCACGGTGTTCCATGAAGGCATGAACATCCTGGAGCGTGACCGCGCCGCCGCCTACTTCGCCGACGAAGAATTTGGCGCCCAGGTGCTGATCTGTTCGGAAATCGGCAGCGAAGGCCGCAACTTCCAGTTTGCCCATCACCTGGTGATGTTTGACCTGCCGGCCCACCCGGACCTGCTGGAACAGCGTATCGGCCGTCTGGACCGTATCGGTCAGAAGCACATCATCGAGCTGCACGTGCCGTACCTGCAGGACAGCCCGCAAGAGCGCCTGTTCCAGTGGTACCACCAGGCCCTGAACGCGTTCCTCAACACCTGCCCTACCGGCAACGCCCTGCAACAGCAGTTCGGCCCGCGCCTGCAGCCGCTGCTCGAAGGTGGCGATGACGACAACTGGGACGCCCTGGTGACCGAGGCGCGCACCGAGCGCGAGCGCCTGGAAAGCGAACTGCACAGCGGCCGCGACCGCCTGCTGGAGCTCAACTCCGGCGGTGGCGGCGAAGGCAAGGCACTGGTCGAGGCCATTGAAGAGCAGGACGACCAGTTCGCCCTGCCGATCTACATGGAAACCCTGTTCGACGCCTTCGGCATCGACAGCGAAGACCATTCCGACAACGCGCTGATCCTCAAGCCGAGCGAAAAAATGCTCGACGCCAGCTTCCCGCTGGGCGACGACGAAGGCGTGACCATCACCTACGACCGCCACCAGGCGCTGTCGCGCGAAGACATGCAGTTCATCACCTGGGAACACCCCATGGTGCAGGGCGGCATGGACCTGGTGCTGTCCGGCTCCATGGGCAACACCGCCGTGGCGCTGATCAAGAACAAGGCGCTGAAACCCGGCACCGTGCTGCTGGAACTGCTGTACGTCAGCGAAGTGGTTGCCCCGCGCGCCCTGCAACTGGGCCGCTACCTGCCGCCGCAAGCCCTGCGTTGCCTGCTGGACACCAACGGCAATGACCTGTCGTCGCGCGTCTCGTTCGAGACCCTCAACGACCAGCTGGAAAGCGTGCCCAAGGCCAGCGCCAACAAGTTCATCCAGGCCCAGCGCGACGTGCTGACCCCGCGCATCAACGCCGGCGAAACCAAAGTGCTGCCGCGTCACCTGGAGCGCGTGGCCGAAGCCAAGCGCCGCCTGGCAGCCGAGACCGAAGAAGAACTGGCGCGCCTGACCGCCCTGCAAGCGGTCAACCCGACCGTACGCGACAGCGAACTGGATGCGTTGCGCAAGCAGCGTGAACAGGGGCTGGCGATGTTCGAGAAGGCGGCATTGCGCCTTGAAGCGATTCGGGTGCTGGTAGCGGGCTGATCTCCGTGACCTGAGCTGCAGAAAAAGGCCCGCGCAATGCGGGCCTTTTTCGTTTGTCTACCCTCGTTTCCCATTTAACCTCACCGACATTGCGCCTTTAAAGTTCTGTCCGGCGCCAAGCCGGCAACAATAAGCAAAAATTTTTTCTAGCCACTCGATCAGCCTAGGCGCTAGCAAAAAAAAACATTCAAATTCTGCAAGGTATTACCGGCCTATTCTGTGCTGGTTTCCTGAAACAGTTACACGTAAATGCTCGTTTTTTCAAATAAAAAATGAAACCATAAAACAAACAATGAAAAATTCAGTTACAACCCCAACAATTGCCGCCGTCATGAAGTCGACTTAGTATCGAACTACCGCGACAAAGCGCGAGCCTAAGCGGGAACAAAACTGCGAAAGCAGCGACATCTATCAATAACAATACGAAAGGATAGAAATCATGTACGACAACGTAACCCAAGATCCAACCGAAGGACTTCCGCCCGAGCTGCAAGAACTGCTCGACAACGTGAATTCCATTGATCTAACCACGCTGGAAATCGCCGAAATCGAAATTGATTCCGGTGTAAGAATGACAACTCACCGCTCCTAATCTTACCCTCCGGGAGGCGCCCCCGGAGGCTCCATACTTGAGAATAGCCCCCAGGTACAAAGCAGTTCAGAATACCAGGAGCCAACATGCGGCCCGCCCAGATTTTTATAGCCGACATTGCAAGCAAACGACTTGCGATATTCTATTTTCTTGTCACATTTTCAGTTGAACGCGGAGTATTCGTATTTTTCTTGAAAGAAAATGGATATACATTAATTGAAATTGGTTTACTACAAACTGCCTTTTCGGCTTCTCTATTTGCGTTTGAGTTGCCGAGCGGATATCTAGCCGATAGGTTTGGCCGCCTGCTGGCACTTTGTTTTGGAGGCCTGCTGGCGGCAATCAGCCTGTCGGGACAATTCCTATCCGTATCAAATTTTTCACTCTTCCTAAGCTTTTTCATTCTACACGCACTATCATTCTCACTGATTTCAGGGTCATTAAGCAGCGCCTTATATAAAAACCTAAAAGAACTCGACAACCTCCGCAGATATCCACGATATTATGCAACAATTCAATTTGCGGGGAGCCTGTCCCTAGGGCTTGCGATGATTTCCGCAGCACCGATATTAACCATGGGTGGGTGGAAGGCGGTCTATTCGGCCTCCATCCTCTTGGCCACCACTAGCGTACTTTCTCTATTGCCGCTAATTCGTACAGAAAAACTCCAGCCCTTTACAAGTGAATACGCACTGCAAATAAAAACCTTCTGGAATGAGCTCATTACTGTAGGCCCCATCGCTCTCCCATTTGCAACGATACATGCTGCAATGACCCCTTACTTTCTCTACGCCAGCTCTTCATTTCATGATTTCGGATTGAGTAAAGGCATGGCAAGCGCAGCTGTCGGCATTATAGAGATACTAAGCGCGCTGGGAGTTCTATGTCTAACTCGCCTCTTCCCCTGCCTGCCAGCCTGGGCAATACCAGCCTTGATGGCATTGACCTCAATCATAATTGCAGCTAACACACTCTACTCCCCACACCTAGCGATGGCGGCATTTTTTGCGGCCAACACCTTGACTCTGTGGGCGACAATATTAGCGAACGATTTGATCAACGCGACAATAGCATCTGAACATCTCCGAACTACGACTTTATCAGCTGCCGCCTTCATGGATATGCTATTCATTTCAGCGGGATTCATTACATATGGACTGATCGCCGAACCACACGGGCTCAACACTTCACTACTCGCCATTTCAATATTCCCTGCTGCAGGAGCTGCCATTTTCTACGCCAACACAAAAATCACAAAAAGTAGGAGCCAACATGTTTAAGCTGAATAGCGACCTCATCATCAACAATGACGGCGACCTCGTACTGCTAGGGAAGAAGTCCTACTTAATAAAAAACCCAACAAACCAGATAATCACATTTTTTCAAACGCTTCGGACAGGCATCAATGATATTGAGTTTCAAGCCTTCGAAAGCAAATCATCCCTCGCTGAAATACTGAGCAAACTCAGAGACCTCAATCTGATTATCAACATACAAAATCACCCAACAAATAAATTCACGAGCAAGAGCGACCTATTCCTCCTTCGGGCATTCGAGATTCAAGCAGGCGCAAAATCTATATTCCTGAACACTCACGTAACAATAATTGGCTGCGGCGGCGTCGGAGCAAATCTTGCTTACCACTTAACTACAACTGGCCTGAAGAAATTCGCTCTCATAGATCCCGACAACGTAGAAGAATCTAACCTTAACAGGCAGCACCCTTTCACGCCCGCAGACATTGGAAAGTCAAAAGCAAAACAATTGGAGCGTTTTATAAACGCTATCCATCCCGACGCAGACGTCATGGCAATTCCCACAAAGATTGAGACGGCATCAGACCTCAACACATTAGTACCACCGACAGACCTAATAATATGTGGAGCCGACACCCCTCCGCTTACCATAAGAAAAATCATTACAGAGCATGCAAACCTAAAAAATATTGACGTAGTTTTCTGTGGCGTTGGATATGAGGATATAAGCATAGGCCCACTGCTAACCTCAACAACAGCCAAGAGCAACTATATCGAAAGCCTGTGCAGCCTAGCAAAACATCTAAAGCTTCACTTACTCACCCCCTGCGAAGGTTCCCTTGGCTCAACCAACTCAATAGCAACTTCAGTACTTGCAACACAACTCATACACTACTATTGCTCCTCAAATTTAACCGCCATAGAGAATACTGAGCTCGTAATAGACCCATGGACCCTTAGCCTGATTCGAGAAACACCTTATGCTTAGCATCGACTTACTCATGACAAACTTTAAGCCCTCCCCTCCTCTCAACGACTTTTTGATTCGATTCCTACGAGAAACGATAAGAAGAAACGAAAAAGCTTTTTCAAAGCGATCAATATCGCTATACAAAAACACTAGCCAACAACACCATACGACCCCACCAGAAATATCGCTATTTACATCCGACTCACAACGATGGATTCGAAAACTAACGAAATCAACAATTGAAGATCTTGAAGATGCTGAAGAGTATGGCGTTACGATTCTCCCGGTGGACCCGAGGGCTTGCGACCTCACGCCGCCACGATCAGCCCTTGATACAATCCGGCAGCACTCACCACTGACATTCCATTTGATAAACACGATGGTTCGCGAAATTGTCCTTGTCGGCGGTTGCGGGTTAAGGGGGGCCTCATCGAAAAAACATCTCGGAACCATACTCGTGGGAATACGAGAAAATTCATCAACCGCCGATTGCATGGAGGCATTCACACATGAGGCATCACACATAGACTTATATATTCGTGGGTTCGCAACAGACTTTATTAAGTGCCCTAACCACTCCCTCTCCAGTCCGATAAGATCGAAATCCAGACCTGCTGATGCGGTATTGCATGCCACTTTTGTAACCGCGAGAGTAGCTCTCGCCCTCAGTGAAGTAGCGCGCCACACCCCAGACATTGAAATGAGAAACCGATGTGCAATTATCGCAACCAGAAATCTCATGCAATCGATTCAAGGAGTCGAGACACTCCAAGCAGCCGACATTCTGACGTGCACCGGAAAGAAGTTAATATCAAACATAAAATCATGGCTGGATACTTCAATCAGCCCACACACCTAGACCATTAAAGTATGCACCATAACACTAAATCAATTAGCATTGCCATCGACGCCTTTCCTTACAAAAACACCATTCATACAGCCTGCGATTATGGAGGGCAGCAGATATTTGGGAAATGCGCCTTACCCTTATTCACCTATCGCAATGGCAGACTCGTCAACCTTGCAGCAAATGCGTCGCAACTATCCAGCGACCGAAGAAGCCTGGCAATTGAACTCCGCGACGATCTTCTTTGGTCCAATGGCGCTGCAATTACAGCCCGTCACTACATTGAAGGCTTCAAGGAGATCATCCGATCACCGTCGAACCGCTTCTGCAACTTATTGTCCGACATTGCAGGTTACAAAGAATTCAGCACAGGCCAGTCAGACTATATCGGCATTACTGAGATCAACAGACGCACACTGGAACTAAAGCTTCGAAACATCAATAAATGGCTACCTGGCATGCTGAGCCAGTTCAATCTGTCCCCTCGCTGTGAAAACCCTGAACTCAGTGCCGGCCCCTACCGCATTGAAAGGCAATCATCTACACTTATAGAACTCATCAAGAATAAATGGCACCACGCTCACACTCAATCAACTGCAGACAGATTGGTATTTGTAAACTACGCCCCTTATCACGATCGCTCAGCTTGCATAGACGATTATTACAGGGGAACCATAGACATAACATGCGACACAGTAATGAGATTCGGGGATTACAAACATCACAGAAAATCAGACGAATTTCATACAACCCCCACTAACCTCGGAGTTTTCTTAGTACCTGGCACACACTTCTTCAAACTTCCTGCCATCGTTCGGAAAACCTTATCACGCGCAATTGACAGACACGAAATCAGCGATGCACTAATGGGCCTTGCCAGACCTCTTTCAAGCTACACCGGTCTGTACACCCAGCAGCCATCGACCCCCTACCAGCCTTGTGCGCAATTTCAAAAATACGAAATCACAATTACTTACGATGAATTCTATCCAAACCTAATCATTGCCGGCATTTTAAAGGCGCAACTACGAAAAATAGGAATAATGGCAAACCTTAAGGCTGTAACGTTCGGCGACTGGTCCGCGACATCGGAGTTAAGACTTACAATAAATGCACCCTCAATGTATGGCCCCTTGGGGTTTTACAAAGCGGATCTATTCAAAGGCCACCTCAACGACGAAGCGCTTGCGCATGCGAAGATCTTATACTCTATCTACTTAAGCAATCTCAGCGCTGACGTAGAAGCTACTGCCGCAGCAGGAATGGAAAAAATCATCTCAGACGAAGGGCTATCCATCCCTTTGGTGACCCTGCCTACCGCCGCGCTAGTAAGGAGAGGAATTTGCCCCAAGTCGTTCTATGAGATAGGAGCACCTGTAAAGTTGTGTTAACTGCAAATGTGTCCTCTGGTTGATTTTGAATGACCCTCCTAGAATCGAACGCCGCCGTGGCGCCTCAAGCGCCCCGGCGGTATTGCATTATTCAATGTAGCGACCACTCATATTGTCGAGTTTCATTTAAACATCGACACTCTCACTAAAGCCCCACTACCAACCCGGACTGCGAACAGGACACCACCATCCCCTCCTTCATCCGCTGCGCATCGCGCTTGAAGCTGCGCGCCGCCATCGCCAGAAACACCAGCGTCAACACCAGCGCCACCGGTATCGCCAGCATCGCGTCATGCAGCCCCTCCGCCTTGAACACCTCAGTCATCTCACTGGCCCCGGCCGCCGCCATGGCCTGATGGGCAAAACGATCACTGAGCAACCCCGCCGCCACCGGCCCCATCGACCCGCCCAGCAAATACAGCCCGGCAAAGAACAACGCCATGGCCGTGGCACGCATGCGCGGGTGCACCACTTCCAGAATCGCCGTGTAAGCGCAGGTATAAAAGGCGTAGCTGAAGAACCAGCCCAGCCCGAACACCGTGACGAACAGGCCGATATCGATACGCCCCGCCATCAGCGCCCAGGCCGTGGCGCTGGCCGCCACCACCATACAACTGGCGGCCAGCACCAGCCGGCCATTGGCCAGGCGTTGCTGGACCTTGTCGGCCACCCAGCCGCCCAGGGTCAGGCCCACCAGGCCGGTGACGCCGACGATGACACCGGTGGACACCGCCGCCTGATGCAGCGGCAAATGGAAGTAGCGCTGCAGCAGCGGCACCATGAAGCTGTTGCAGGCATAGGTGGCAAAGTTGAATGCCAGGCCTGCCAGCACCAGCCAGCAGAAGGTAGGGATCGCCAGCAACCGGCGCAGCGGCCGGTCCAGCGGTTGCTGCGACACCGGCTCCGCCTCGGCCGCGCCACGGGCCGGTTCGCGGATGCCGAACATGAACAGCGCCAGCAACAGCCCCGGCACCGCCGCGACGAAGAACGGCGCACGCCAGTTGCCGAAGAACTCGACCATGGCGCCGATGGTGAAGAACGCCAGCAGCAGGCCCAGCGGCAGCCCCAGCATGAAAATGCCCATGGCCCGACCGCGCCGCTGGGGCGGGAACAGGTCGCCGATCAACGAGTTGGCCGCGGGCGCGTAGCTGGCCTCGCCAATGCCGATGCCCATGCGCACCAGCAGGAATGTCCAGAAACCGCCGACAAAACCGTTCACCGCAGTCAGGGCACTCCACACCGCCAGCCCCCACCCCATCATCTTGCGGCGCGAACCACGGTCGGCCATGCGCCCCAGCGGGATACCCGCCACCGCGTACACCAAGGTGAACGCCGTGCCGACGATCCCCAGTTCGAAATCGCTCAGGTGCCACTCCATGCGCAACGGCTCGATGATGATCGCCGGGATGGTGCGGTCGAAGAAATTGAACAGGTTGGCCAGGAACAGCAGGAACAGAATGCGCCACGCATGGGGCGCCTGGGCAGGGGATGACATGATGGGCACTCGCTGTTTTTGTTGTTGTGGGCCAGATGAAATCTAGAAGGTGAATGGGCAAATGTCGGCAGCATCAGCTAGCGTGATGGTAGGGCATAGCCAGTAGCCTGGCGGCAGCGGCTACGGGGTTATTGCGATTGGCTATGTATCCGATTCCGAAATGATTAGCAGCACTTTGCCAGTAGTCAGAGGCAACCTTCTATACTGCTCCCAACTCGCCACCCTCGGGTGGCATGGGAGTGTTCGGCCAGAGGCACGCTATGGATTGGCTTGGTTTACATTTCATCGGGGACCTGCCAGACCACGGGCAGATCCTGCTCAATTGCAGCCACAATCCGTTCCTGGTCTTGCTGGCCTACCTGGTGGCCTGCTGCGGCAGCTTCGCCACCCTGGACATGGCCGAACGCATCAGCCATGTCGAACGGCCGTCGGCCCGCCATCAATGGCGCTGGATCGGCGCCCTTTGCCTGGCCGGCGGCATCTGGGCCATGCATTTCATCAGCATGCTGGCCTTCCAGACACCGGTGGAAATGCACTTCGACCTGCCGGTGACCGTGGTGTCGCTGCTGATCGCGTTGGTGGCCGGGCTGCTGGCCATGAGCACCCTGAGCCGCGAAAACATCAAGCTGTTCGACTATTTCAAGAGCGCCATCGGCATCGGCCTGAGCATTGCCGGCATGCACTACGTGGGCATGATCGCCATGCGCTCGAACGCCACCCAGTACTTCGAGCCCTGGCTGTTTGGCCTGTCGATCGTGGTGGCCATCGCCGCCAGTTTCGCCGCGCTGCTGCTGGCGCGGCACTTTCGCGAAGGCAGCGGCACCTTCCACCAACTGCTCAAATACAGCGCCAGCCTGCTGATGGGTGCAGGCATTGTCGCCACGCACTTCCTGGGCATGTGGTCGCTGGTCATGGCCGTGCCGCAGGGCAGCCCGCTGCACGCGCCAATGGTCGACAACAGCCTGGAGCTGGGCCTGACCGTGGCCTTCATTACCTTGTTGATCATTGCCAGCAGCCTCAGCGCAGCGCTGGCCGACAAGAAGCTGCAAAGCAAGGAACACGACCTGCGACGGGTCAACGCCCTGCTCAGCCAGCTGGACCAGGCGCGGATGTCGCTGCAGCAAGTGGCCCACTACGACGCCCTGACCAACCTGATCAACCGCCGCGGTTTCAACCAGCTGTTCGGCGAAAAGCTGATCGAACAGAAGCTCAGCGGCGGCATGCTGGCGGTGATGTTCCTGGACATCGACCATTTCAAGCGCATCAACGACAGCCTCGGCCACGACGCAGGCGACGAACTGCTCAAGGTGATCGCCAGCCACATCAAGGGCGCCACCCGCAGCCATGCCGACGTGGTGGCGCGGTTCGGCGGCGACGAGTTCTGCATCCTGATTACCATGAACAACCGCGATGAGGCCCGAAACATGGCCCAGCGCATCATGCAGAAAATGAAGGAGCCCATCGACCTGGCCGGCCGGCGCATGGTGATGACCACCAGCATCGGCATCAGCGTGTTCCCGGATGACGGCGACACCTGCGACGAATTGCTCAAGCACGCGGACCTGGCCCTGTACCAGTCCAAGGGCGCGGGGCGCAATTCACTGCATTTTTTCAGCGCCAACCTGCGCACCAAGGCCACCCTGGAGCTGCAACTGGAAGAAGAGCTGCGCAACGCCCTGCGCGCCGGCAACGAGCTGGAACTGTTCTACCAGCCAATTTTCGACCTGCGCAGCGGGCACGTGGCCAAGCTCGAAGCGCTGATCCGCTGGCGCCACCCCGAACACGGCCTGCTGACGCCGGACCGTTTCATCGCCATCGCCGAAGCCAATGGCCTGATTGCAGAGCTTGACCACTGGGTGCTCAAGCGCGCCTGCCGCGACCTCTCGCACCTGGGCCACAACGGCTGCGAACAGCTGAAGATCACCGTCAACTGCTCGGCCCTGAACCTGGCGCGCGAAGAGCTGGTGGCCGAAATACGCGAGGCCCTGGCCGACGCTGGCGTGGCGCCGCACCGCCTGGAGTTGGAGGTGACCGAGAACGCGCTGATGGGCAATATCGCCACCACCATCAACCTGCTGTCACAGATCCGCGCGCTGGGGGTGTCGCTGTCCATCGACGACTTCGGCACCGGTTATTCCTCGCTGGCCTACCTCAAGCGCCTGCCGCTGGACACGCTGAAGATCGACCGCTCGTTCATCCAGGACATTCCCCGCTCGGCAGCCGACATGGAGATTGTCCAGGCCATTATCGTCATGGCCCACACCCTGCACTTGCAGGTGGTTACCGAGGGCGTGGAAACCGTGCAGCAGTACGAATTCCTCAGCCGCTACGGGTGCGACTACGTGCAGGGCTATCTGCTCAGCCGCCCCGTGCCCCTTTCCGAGTTGCGACCCATCCTTGACCACTTGAACGAACGGCGCAGCAGCACCGGGGCCGAGAGCAATTTCCCGGTACCGGCCCGTACCACCGATGAGCGCGTGGTTCGCGACCTGTTCGCCGACGTTCCCAGCGCTCGCCCGGCCAGGTAACCCCCTAGAGGGGCCAGGGTAAACCCCTATCGCTGCCAGGCAGGGTGCGCTGTAAAGTCGCGCCTCTCATTTTCGTGATGGCGCGTTGATATCGATTGTACGCGCCTCCTGCCCAGGCCGACTCCGCCCCATGAATTCCAAGAACAACGCCGCTCCGGCGGCCCTCGAACCAATGACCGTGCCCCTCTGCGAGCCCCTGCAAGGCGGCTACCTGCCCAAGCCCGCCAGCGCGCAGCAGTACCTGTACTACACCGAAACCGACACCCAGCGCATCCTCGACAACCTCGACGGCCTGCGCGACATGGTGTTCCCCCACGCGGTGCTGCAGGAGGACGACGGCCAACCGCGCCGCGACCAAGAATTCCCCTCGGTGTGCCTGATCGGTCTGGGCCGTTGCGGCTCCAACATCGCCCTGGACGTGGCAGAGCTGGTGTACAACGCCCGCACGTTCTACCTCAACGAGTTCAACAACCCGAACATCGATACAGAAAAGTCCTACAGCCCGGCCCGATGGATTCAGAACAACCTGCGCCTGGGCGGCGGCAAGGCCAACAAGCCGGTGTTCCTGGTGGAACCGCTGGTGATGCTCGGCGACCTGGACAAAGACATTGCCGGGCGCATCCGCTTCTCGCGCAAGGCCGAAAAAAGCGGCTTCATCCGCGACTACAGCAAGATGAAGATCATGGACCTGTCGGAGGTGCACGCCGGCGGCGCCGGCAACGCGCCGATCCTGGGCCAGTACCTGGCCAAGATCATCCTCAACAAGGACACCGAGCGCTTTTCCAGCGCCGACTGGAAGCTGATCCACTCCTACCTGATCGACTCCTGCGGCATCAAGGCCAACCAGTCGCGCCTGTACTTTTACATCTTCAGTGCAGGCGGCGGTACCGGCTCGGGCATGGCCTCGGAGTTCGGCCTGGCCCAGCAATACTCGTACATGAACAAGACGTTCGATACGAAGCCTGCCGACGAGAACGACGGCAAGAGCGGCCATTCCTTCGTATTCGAGCCCATCTTCACCAGCGGCATCTGCGTGCTGCCGAACATTTCCGATCACCGCAGCGAAATGTCCGAAGCCCTGCACATCAATGCCGGACGGCTGTTGTGCAAATACCTGTCCGAGGAATGGGATTTCTCCTACAACTTCGATGACGATGACAGCAGCGAAGCCAGCGTCATGGGCCGTATCCGCCCCTGGAACGCGATGATGCTGATCTCCAACGACATCATGCGCTACGCCGAAGAAAGCGACGACGGCACCATCCATAACATCGATGTCAACGCCATGGAGAAGCACGCCAACCAGTACATCTCCCAGCAGATCTTCAACATCCTCACGGCCCAGGCGGTGACCACCGACTACGACCAGAACTATTTCCGCCGCGCCGGCATCGACATCGGCGAAACCATCCGCCTGGACGCCAATGACCTGTTCATGAGCCTGGCCGGCCCGGTGGCCATTGCCTACGCCGAATCGGTGGTACCGGAAACCCCAGCGCCCAGCGGCGACAAATTCAAAGTGTTCGAGAAGGAGCAGCCGCGCCTGGACATCGACGACCTGTTCTTCCGCAGCATCGACCTGCCGCATTTCAACCAGATGACCCAGGCCATCGAAGGCATCAGCCTGCTGCCCATCGAGTCACGCCGCTACCGGGCGGCGCTGGAGCAATACCAGGCCTCGGGCTACGACGCGGCCGCCTTGCACGACCTGCATTTCTTCAAGAACTGCTCGTCGGTGGTGTCCATCGTGTCGCTGCCCAAAGACTACAAACTGTCCTACATGGACCTGAACCGGCTCAAGACCCACCTCAACAGCCTGTTCCCCAACACCACGCTCAAGCGCTACGCACTGGTGATCGGCGCCTCGGCCAACCTGTCGTTGACCACCCTGATCGCCAAGAGCCCCTGCCTGTCGGATGATTTCCTGACCCTGATCGTGGCGTTCATCAAGCGCTGCTTTGCGCGCAATTCGTACCGTTTCGACGACACCCTGGACAACGCCATCCTGGATTACATCGTCAGCGACGAGTTCGACGAAGGGCACCTCGACGAATTGCTCAACGAATTCGAAAACCCGGCCAAGATCCTTGATACCAACTGGTACGCAATCAAACCAATGTACGAGAAGAAGTATCGAGAGTTGATCAACGACAAAAGCAAATTTGTGTCGATTAATGACATTCGCTTGTCGCGCGAATGCGTGAAGAAGGCGGTGAAGTATCTGCGCGAGATCTACCGCCACCGCATTGGCAAGACGCGGGTGATTTCGCTGAACAACCACACCGGCAAAACCGATTACATCGATTAAACACAACCCCTGTAGCAGCGGCCGCCAGGTCGCGTCCAGCCGCACAGTCGGGGTGACGCCGGACGCCGCCTGCGGCAGCTGCTACAGAGCACCAAAAAAGTGCGCCAATTACTCCGCTGCCCTTTCCTGGATCAGCACCCACGGCGACACCACCACCGCCCACAGCGTCGGCTCGCGTTCCACACAGTCCAGCGCCTGCGACTCAGACACCTTGCCGAGCAAACCGGCATCCATCCATTGCTTCACTTTCGCGCCGTCATCCGTGGCCACGGCTTCGGCGGCAGCGACCAAATCCAGCGCAGGCTCGACCCACAACAGGGCACCGCGGGCAAAAAACGGTTGCAGCTCCTGCCATCCGATTACGGCAGTCTCGCCGAGCAGCTTGGCATAGAGGGTGCTAGGTTGTTCAGTCATGGGTTTCACCAAAAAGAAATTCTGGGCCAATGATAACGCCCGGATTCACGCGGAAAAACCCGGTTTCAAATATGTGATTGATTGGCAAGTTCGGAAAGCCAAGGATGACGACCCGCTGCAGGGGTTTGCGCCGCCGTTTTTCTGTAACTTCCTGTCGATAAAGCGACACCCTGGCCATTTGCCCCCAGGCGCCAGCTTTTCAATGGAACAAGCGGCGCTCTACACTGTACCGGTACAGTTGACGGGGGCTGATCGGGGGTGTTTGCCGTTCGCCGGGCAGTCGTGGACACACACGACACCGGTATCGACATGACCCGGTCCTGCAGCTTTCGCGGCAAGACTATAAAAAATACAACAGTTAGAGTGGAGCATTATGACTAAGCAGATTTCCAAGCTGTTCGCCGCACTGGTTCTGGCGGGGGTTGCCAGCCATTCGTTCGCCGCAGACACCATCAAAATCGGCATCGCCGGCCCTAAAACCGGCGCTGTGGCCCAATACGGCGACATGCAGTTCGCTGGCGCGAAAATGGCCATCGAGCAGATCAACGCCAAGGGCGGTGTCGACGGCAAGAAGCTTGAAGCCGTCGAATACGACGATGCCTGCGACCCGAAACAAGCGGTAGCGGTCGCGAACAAAGTGGTCAACGACGGCGTCAAGTTCGTGGTCGGCCACCTGTGCTCCAGCTCCACCCAGCCGGCTTCGGACATCTACGAAGACGAAGGCGTGATCATGATCACCCCTGCCGCCACCAGCCCCGACATCACCACCCGCGGCTACAAGATGGTGTTCCGCACCATCGGCCTGGACAGCGCGCAAGGCCCTGCGGCCGGCAACTACATTGCCGACCACGTGAAGCCGAAAATCGTTGCGGTCATCCACGACAAGCAGCAGTACGGCGAAGGCATCGCCACCGCGGTCAAGAAGACCCTGGAAGGCAAGAACGTGAAAGTGGCCGTGTTCGAAGGCATCAACGCCGGCGACAAGGACTTCTCGTCGCTGATCGCCAAGCTGAAACAGGCCAACGTCGACTTCGTCTACTACGGCGGCTACCACCCGGAGCTGGGCCTGATCCTGCGCCAGGCCAAGGAAAAAGGCCTGAACGCCAAGTTCATGGGCCCTGAAGGCGTGGGTAACGACTCCATCTCGCAAATCGCCCAGGGCGCTGCCGAAGGCCTGCTGGTGACCCTGCCGAAATCCTTCGACCAGGACCCATCGAACGTCGCCCTGGTTGATGCCTTCAAGGCCAAGAAGCAGGACCCGAGCGGCCCGTTCGTGTTCCCGTCCTACTCGGCCGTGGAAGTGATTGTTGACGGCATCAAGGCCGCCAAGAGCGAAGACCCCGCCAAGGTGGCCGAAGCCATTCACGCCGGCACCTTCAAAACCCCGACTGGCGACCTGAGCTTCGACGCCAAGGGCGACCTGAAAGACTTCAAATTCGTGGTCTACGAATGGCACTTCGGCAAGCCGAAGACCGAAGTCAGCCCTCAGTAAGCGCTGTTTGACACGCCAACAAGCCCACTGCGCAAGCAGTGGGCTTTGTTTTACGAGGTAATGGGGCGCGCTTTCCGCGATCCGGAAGGCGGCTCACCTGAAAATCTTAAAACCGTCACCAGCGGTTCGCTGGCATAAAACTCCGCACCTGTGCCCCGGCCAGGCGTGCGAGCGGGAAAATGACTCCACCAGTGAAATGCGTATCAGGTTTTTAGGAGCGCGCGGTAATGCCTGACATCTATCACTTCTTCCAACAGCTGGTTAACGGCCTGACCGTTGGCAGCACGTATGCTTTGATCGCCATTGGCTACACAATGGTTTACGGCATCATTGGAATGATCAACTTCGCCCACGGCGAGGTCTACATGATCGGCTCGTACGTGGCGTTCATCGCCATCGCCGGCCTGGCCATGCTGGGCCTGGACAACGTACCCCTGCTGATGACCGCGGCGTTCTGCGCCAGCATCGTCGTCACCAGTGCCTATGGCTACAGCATCGAACGGATCGCCTACCGCCCCCTGCGCGGCAGCAACCGTCTGATCCCGCTGATCTCGGCCATCGGCATGTCGATCTTTTTGCAGAACACGGTTCTGCTCTCGCAAGACTCCAAGGACAAATCGATTCCCAACCTGATCCCGGGCAACCTCAGCTTCGGGCCAGGGGGGGCACAGGAAGTGCTGATCTCCTACATGCAGATCGTGGTGTTCGTGGTGACCCTGGTCGCCATGCTGGGCCTGACCCTGTTCATCTCCCGCTCCCGCCTGGGCCGCGCCTGCCGCGCCTGCGCCGAGGACATGAAGATGGCCAACCTGCTGGGCATCAACACCAACAACATCATCGCCCTGACCTTCGTCATCGGCGCGGCCCTGGCCGCCATCGCCGCGGTGCTGTTGAGCATGCAATACGGGGTGATCAACCCCAACGCCGGCTTCCTGGTGGGCCTGAAGGCCTTCACCGCGGCCGTGCTGGGCGGTATCGGCAGCATCCCGGGCGCCATGCTCGGCGGGCTGGTATTGGGCGTGGCCGAAGCCTTCGGCGCCGATGTGTTCGGCGACCAGTACAAGGATGTGGTGGCGTTCGGCCTTTTGGTATTGGTGCTGCTGTTCCGGCCAACCGGGATTCTCGGCCGTCCGGAGGTTGAAAAAGTATGACTCGGAATCTCAAATCGGCGTTCTTCAGCGCCTTGCTGGTGTGGGCCGTGGCCTACCCGGTGCTGGGCTTGAAACTATCCATCGTCGGCATCAACCTGGAAGTGCATGAAACCAGCACCACCACCCTGGTGGTGATTGCCCTGTGCTCGGCCCTGATGTTTTTGCGCGTGCTGTTCAACCAGCAGATCAGTTCGGCCATGAAATCGGCGCCGCGCCCTTCCCTGCTGCCCGCCGGTGCCGGTGACTTCCTGACCCGACCCAAGACCCAGCGCTGGATCATGCTGGCGCTGATCGCGGCGGCATTCGTGTGGCCGTTCTACGGCTCGCGCGGGGCGGTGGACATCGCCACCCTGATCCTGATCTACGTGATGCTGGGCCTGGGCCTGAACATCGTGGTGGGCCTGGCCGGCTTGCTGGACCTGGGCTACGTGGGCTTCTACGCGGTGGGTGCCTACACCTACGCGCTGCTGTCGCACTACTACGGCTTCAGCTTCTGGATCTGCCTGCCGCTGGCGGGTTTGGCGGCGGCCACCTTCGGCTTCCTGCTGGGCTTCCCGGTGCTGCGCCTGCGCGGTGACTACCTGGCCATCGTGACCCTGGGCTTCGGTGAAATCATCCGCCTGTTTCTGCGTAACCTCACCGACCTTACCGGTGGCCCCAACGGCATCAGCAACATCCCCAAGCCGACCCTGTTCGGGCTGTCGTTCGACCGTTCCGCCGCCGATGGCGCGCAGACGTTCTACGAATATTTCGGGATGACCTACAACCCGGTCGGCAAGGTGATCTTCCTCTACCTGGTGGCCCTGCTGCTGGCCCTGGCCGCACTGTTCATCATCAACCGCCTGCTGCGCATGCCCATTGGCCGTGCCTGGGAAGCGCTGCGTGAAGACGAGATTGCCTGCCGCGCGCTGGGCCTGAACCCCACCATCATCAAGCTCTCGGCCTTTACCCTGGGCGCCAGCTTCGCTGGTTTCGCCGGCAGCTTCTTCGCTGCGCGCCAAGGCCTGGTGACGCCCGAGTCGTTCACCTTCATCGAGTCGGCCATCATCCTGGCCATCGTGGTGCTGGGTGGCATGGGCTCGCAACTGGGCGTGATCCTGGCGGCGATCGTGATGATCCTGCTGCCGGAAATGATGCGTGAGTTCAGCGATTACCGCATGTTGATGTTCGGCGCCATGATGGTGCTGATGATGATCTGGCGTCCTCAAGGTTTGTTGCCGATGCAGCGCCCCCACATGGAGCTGCGAAAATGACGCAGAACATTCTCGAAGTAAGCGGCCTGAGCATGCGTTTCGGCGGCCTGCTGGCCGTCAACGGCGTGGGCCTGAGCGTCAAGGAAAAGCAGGTGGTGGCCCTGATCGGCCCCAACGGCGCCGGCAAGACCACGGTGTTCAACTGCCTGACCGGTTTCTACAAGCCCACCGGCGGCACCATCCTGCTGGACGGCCAGCCCATTCAGGGCATGCCGGGCCATCAGATCGCCCGCAAGGGTGTGGTGCGGACCTTCCAGAACGTGCGGCTGTTCAAGGACATGACCGCCGTGGAAAACCTGCTGATTGCCCAGCACCGCCACCTGAACACCAACTTCCTGGCGGGCCTGTTCAAGACCCCCGCGTTCCGCAAAAGCGAGCGCGAGGCCATGGAGTACGCCGAGTTCTGGCTGGAAAAGGTCAACCTCAAGGAGTTCGCCAACCGCCCGGCCGGCACCCTGGCCTACGGTCAGCAACGCCGCCTGGAAATCGCCCGTTGCATGATGACGCGCCCGCGCATCCTGATGCTCGACGAGCCCGCCGCCGGCCTCAACCCGCGCGAGACCGACGACCTCAAGGCGCTGATCGCCACCCTGCGCCAGGAGCACAACGCCACGGTGTTGCTGATTGAGCACGACATGAAACTGGTCATGAGCATTTCCGACCATATCGTGGTGATCAACCAGGGCACGCCGCTGGCCGATGGCACGCCCGAGCAGATCCGTGACAATCCTGAAGTGATCAAAGCCTACCTGGGGGAAGCGTAAATGCTGCAGTTCGAAAACGTTTCCACCTTCTACGGCAAGATCCAGGCGCTGCACAGCGTCAACGTCGAGGTGAAGCAGGGCGAGATCGTCACCCTGATCGGTGCCAACGGCGCCGGCAAGTCGACCTTGCTGATGACCCTGTGCGGCTCGCCCCAGGCCCACTCCGGCAGCATCCGTTACATGGGTGAAGAGCTGGTGGGCCAGGACAGCGCGCAGATCATGCGCAAGAGCATCGCCGTGGTGCCTGAAGGCCGCCGGGTGTTTGCCCGCCTGACCGTGGAGGAGAACCTGGCCATGGGCGGGTTCTTCACCGACAAGGGCGACTACCAGGCGCAGATGGACAAGGTGTTGCAACTGTTCCCGCGCCTCAAGGAACGCTTCAACCAGCGCGGCGGCACCATGTCCGGTGGCGAACAGCAGATGCTGGCCATCGGTCGCGCACTGATGAGCAAGCCCAAGCTGTTGCTGCTTGACGAGCCATCGCTGGGCCTGGCGCCGATCATCATCCAGCAGATCTTCGACATCATCGAACAACTGCGCAAGGATGGCGTGACGGTGTTCCTGGTGGAGCAGAACGCCAACCAGGCGCTGAAGATTGCGGACCGGGCCTATGTATTGGAGAACGGCCGGGTGGTGATGCAAGGCACCGGCGAGGCGCTGCTCAACGACCCGAAAGTGCGCGACGCTTACCTGGGCGGATAACCTCGCCATTACCGTAGGCGCTGCCGCAGGCTGCGCTGGCCCTATGCCTCACCGGAGATTTCCGGTGTATCCAAGGGCCAGCGCAGCCTGGCGGCAGCGGCTACAGGGTGGCCCAGGCAATCAGGTATTGGGCCAGCACCTCTACCCGCCGGGGCAATCCGCCCTGGTAGGGATGCACCAAGTACAACGGCGTGCTGGCGGTCTGATAACCCTTCAGCAACGCCACCAACCGTCCCTCCCCCAGTTCCGCGTGCAACATGTACGACGGCAGCCTTGCCACCCCCGCCCCGACCAGCACCGCCTTCTTCAATAAGCTGTAATGATTGCTGGCAAACGGCCCCGACACCGCCACGCGAATCAGTTCGTGATGCTGGTGATAGCGCCACTCCTCCCGCCCCCGGTAATGACTGTTGAGCAGGCACGCGTGCGTGCTCAAATCCTGCGGCGTGACCGGCGCTGGATGCCGTGCCAGGTACGCAGGGCTGGCACAGGTGATCTCCTGCATGGTCAGCAGAGGCCGCGCTACCAGTCGTTCGTCGTTGGCCACGGTTTCGCGGATGGCCAGGTCGAAGCCCTCGCGGGCCAAGTCTCGGTAGCCATTGCTCAGGTCCAGTTCCAGGCTGATCTGCGGGTAGTCGCGGGCGAACTCCAGCAACAGCCCTTCGAAGAAGGTTTCACCCAATGACACTGGCACAGTCAGGCGCACCGGCCCTGCCAGTTCGTCCTTGAGCAGCGCCAGGGCCTGATGCGCGCGCTCCATTTGCGCCACCAGCGCCCGCGCCTCAGGCAACAGGGCAGCGCCGGCCGCCGTCAGGCTCAGGCGCCGTGTGCTGCGGTGCAGCAACTGCACGCCATGGCTGCTTTCCAGGCCACTGATGCGCTTGGACAACTGCCCCTTGCTCCAGCCCAACTGCTGCGCAGCACGGGTGAAGCTGCCCGCTTCGATCAGCACGGCGAAGGCCGCCAGGTCATCCAGCTCGCTCATGGATTGTTTCCATATGAAAACCAAAGGTTGCCTATTAGAGGGATTATCAGAAAAAAGCAAATCCCTACACTGACAGCACACCCACTGAAGGACACCCACCATGAAGATTCTGTTGATCGGTGCCAGCGGCACTGTCGGTTCCGCCGTTGCCACTGAACTTGCCCAACGCCACGACGTGATCCGCATTGGCCGCAACAGCGGCGAGTTGCAGGTGGATATCAGCGACCCGGCATCCATCCGCCGTCTGTTCGAACAAACCGGTCGCTTCGACGCCCTGGTCAGCGCCGTGGGCAGTGTCACCTTCAAGGCCTTGGGCGAGATGACGGACGATGATTTCAGCCTGGGCCTGCAGAACAAGTTGATGGGCCAGGTGAACCTGCTGTTGATTGGCCGCGAGTTTGCCAACGACGGCGCGTCGTTCACCCTGACCTCGGGCATCCTCAACCGCGACCCGATCCGCACCGGGGCGTCGGCGGCGATGGTCAACGGGGCGCTGGATGCCTTCGTCAAGGCGGCTGCCATCGAGTTGCCGCGTGGCCTGCGGGTGAATGCCGTGAGCCCCACGGTGCTGGAGGAAGCCATGGGCAGCTATGCGCCGTATTTCCGCGGCTACAAGCCGGTACCGGCCGCCGAGGTGGCGTTGGCCTACGCCAAAAGCGTCGAAGGCCTGCAGACTGGCCAGGTGTTCATCGTCGGATAAAGCCTCGCCACCCACAGGGTTGTGCGCACAATTTTCACTTCTGCTGTGCTACGGTGCCCCCACTTACCAGGAGGCCCCCGATGCGCGTTGCCCGTTCTCTGCTGTACGTTGCCCTGCTGCCGCTGTTCGCCGGCTGCCAACTGTTCGCTTCCGCCCCCAGCCAACCGTCCACTGCCGGCATGACCCGCATGCAGGGCGTGCTGATGGGCGACAACGGCAAGCTGCTGTTCCAGCCGTGTGGCGAGCAGCGTCACTACGCCGTCACCGATGTCGGCCAGACCGGCGTGCTGCAGGAAGCCGCAGGCATCGTCGGCAAATCCGGCCAGGTGTACGCCGACGTGCGTGGGCGCTTCGAGGCCAGCAAGTCCAAAGGCATGGACGGCACCATCGACCTGCACCAGTTCTATCGCCTGGAACGCTCCGCCGCCTCCTGCAACGACCCCAACTTCAAACTGCTGACCCTGCGTGCAGCGGGCACCGAACCCAGCAAATGGGAGCTGCGCGCCAGCGGCAAGGGCCTGGAACTGAGCCGTGCCGACCAGCCACCGCTGGCCGTGCCTTTCGTGGAAGAAACCTTGCCCGATGGCCGCCTGAGCCTGAGCACCGAGGCCAACGGCCTGCATGTGGAACTGTGGGTGGCACCACAGCGCTGCGTGGACCCGACCACCGGCAGCGTGCAGCAGATGACGGCTGAATTGCGCGTCAATGACCAGCCTTACCGGGGCTGCGCCTACTTCGGTGGCGCCCGCAACGACTGAATGTTGTGCCGTCAGGCGGTTAAAACCTGACGGCAACCCCTCGCAAGCGCTTATAATGGCCGGTTAGTGCAAAGCTGCCGGGTCAACCCTGTGGCCCGGATATTGGACCCTGTCATGTTACGAATCACCGAACTCAAATTGCCCCTGGACCACGCCGACGAGGCGCTGCGCCCGGCCATCGTGCAGCGCCTGGGGATCGCCGACGCCGATCTGCTGGACTTCACCCTGTTCAAGCGCAGCTACGACGCGCGCAAAAAGAACAGCGAGCTGCAATTCATCTACACCATCGACCTGAGCGTGCGTGATGAAGCCGCCGTGCTGGCGCGCTTCGCCGAAGACCGCAACGTCGGCCCCGCGCCGGACGTCAGCTACAAAGTGGTGGGCCACGCCCCCGAAGGCCTGACCGAGCGCCCACTGGTGGTGGGCTTTGGCCCATGCGGCATCTTCGCCGCCCTGCTGCTGGCGCAGATGGGCTTCAAGCCGATCGTGCTGGAACGCGGCAAGGAAGTGCGCCAGCGCACCAAGGACACCTGGGGCCTGTGGCGCAAAAGCGTGCTCAACGCCGAGTCCAACGTGCAGTTTGGTGAGGGCGGCGCCGGTACCTTCTCCGACGGCAAGCTGTACAGCCAGATCAAGGACCCGCTGCACCACGGCCGCAAGGTGCTGCACGAGTTCGTCAAATCCGGTGCGCCGGAAGAGATCCTCTACGTCAGCAAACCGCACATCGGCACCTTCCGTCTGACCGGCATGGTGGAAACCATGCGCCAGGAGATCGAAGCCCTGGGCGGCGAGATCCGTTTCGAGAACAAGGTCACCGACCTGCTGATCGACAACGAACAGCTGCAAGGCGTGGTGCTGGAAAACGGCGAGCAGTTGATGTCCCGCCACGTAGTCATGGCCCTGGGCCACAGCGCCCGCGACACGTTCCGCATGCTGCACGCCCGTGGCGTGTTCATGGAAGCCAAGCCGTTCTCCATCGGTTTCCGCATCGAGCACCCGCAAGGCCTGATCGACCAGGCGCGCCTGGGCAAGTACGCCGGCCACCCGAAACTGGGCGCCGCCGACTACAAGCTGGTGCACCACGCCAAAAACGGCCGCTCGGTGTACAGCTTCTGCATGTGCCCGGGCGGTACCGTGGTAGCCGCTACCTCGGAGCCGGGACGCGTGGTCACCAACGGCATGAGCCAGTACTCGCGCAACGAGCGCAACGCCAACTCGGGCATCGTGGTGGGCATCACCCCCGAGGTGGACTACCCGGGCGGCCCACTGGCCGGTATCGAGCTGCAGGAAAAGCTGGAGTCCACCGCCTACCTGCTGGGTGGCAGCAACTACCAGGCACCGGCACAGCTGGTCGGCGATTTCATCGCCAACACGCCGTCCACGGCACTGGGCGATGTGGAGCCTTCCTACAAGCCGGGCGTGTCCCTGGGTGACCTGGCGCTGTCGCTGCCTGACTTCGCCATCGAAGCCATCCGCGAAGCGCTGCCGGCGTTCGACAAGCAGATCCGCGGCTTCGCCCGCCCGGACGCGATCCTTACCGGCATCGAAACCCGTACCTCGTCGCCGCTGCGCATCACCCGCAACGCCGAGTACCAGAGCCTGAACCTCAAGGGCCTGTTCCCGGCCGGTGAAGGTGCTGGTTACGCGGGCGGCATTCTGTCGGCAGGCGTTGACGGTATCCGTATCGCCGAAGCCGTGGCGCGCAGCATGCTGGGCCTGAACGCCTAAGCCCGTAGCCGCTGCCGCCAGGCTGCGCTGGCCCTGTGCCTCGCTGGAGCTTTCCGGTGTACAGGCGGGCCAGCGCAGCCTGCCGGCAGCGGCTACAGGTCTCGCTTCAGAAACGTCCTACAGTCGAATCAGACACGTCCTATCTCCTCCCCTCCAACGTTCTGCTAGTGTCCCGCCCCCTGCCAATCCGGCACTCTCCGTTATAACAAAAACGAATATAACTTTTGTTTTAACAACCGCCAGTACGGGTTAGGGTGTGCCCCTCGAACACAAGGATGGAGAGCGACCGTGCCTCTGCGTAGTACTCTGACACGATTTTTTCAGCTCGAAGCGGCCAGCGGCCTGCTGCTGATCGCCGCCGCCGTGCTGGCCCTGATCATCAACAACTCGCCCTTGTCCGGCCTGTACAACAGCTTCCTCGACACCCCCGTGGTGGCCCAGGTGGGTGCGCTGACAATCGCCAAGCCGCTGCTGTTGTGGATCAACGATGGCCTGATGGCGCTGTTCTTCTTGATCATCGGCCTTGAGGTCAAGCGCGAGGTGCTGGAAGGCCAGCTCTCCAATGTCTCGCAGGTTGCCCTGCCAGGGGCCGCGGCTATCGGTGGCATGGTGGTGCCGGCGCTGATTTTCTGGGCGCTGAACAAGGATGATCCGGCGGCGCTGGCCGGCTGGGCCATCCCCATGGCCACCGACATTGCCTTTGCCCTGGGCGTGCTGGCGTTGCTGGGCAAGCGCGTGCCGGTGTCGCTGAAGCTGTTCCTGATGACCTTGGCGATCATCGATGACCTGGGTGCCATCGTGGTCATTGCGCTGTTCTATTCGGGCGCCCTGTCCAGCCTGGCGCTGATGCTGGCGGCTGCCTGCCTGGTGGCATTGATCGCCATGAACCGCTTGGGCGTGGTGCGCCTGGCGCCGTACCTGATCATTGGGGCCATTCTGTGGGTGTGCGTGCTCAAGAGCGGCGTGCACGCCACCCTGGCGGGCGTCACGCTGGCGTTCTGCATACCCTTGCGTACCCGCCACGCCGAAACCTCGCCGTCGCGCACCCTGGAGCATGCCCTGCACCCGTGGGTGGCTTACGCGATCCTGCCGCTGTTTGCGTTCGCCAACGCCGGCGTGCCGCTGGCAGGCGTGACCCTGGACAGCTTTACCCACCACGTGCCCCTGGGCATCGCCAGTGGCCTGCTGATCGGCAAGACACTGGGGGTGTTCGGCCTGACCTGGCTGGCCATCAAGGTGGGCTTGGCGCACCTGCCACAGGGCGCCAGCTGGATGCAGCTGCTGGGGGTGTCGATACTGTGCGGGATCGGCTTCACCATGAGTTTGTTCGTGGGGTCGCTGGCGTATGTGCCGGGGCAGAGTGTGTTTGCCGGGGAGGACCGCATGGGGATTTTGGCCGGCTCGATTGTGGCGGCGTTTGTGGGGTATGCAGTTACTGCGTGGGCCAGTCGGGTTCGGCAGTGAGCTTTTCCCGAGCTTCGCCCGGTCCCACAGCCCCCCTGTGGGACCGGGCGAAGCTCGGGAAACAGGCGACACAAATCCCAGACAACAAAAAACCGGCCGAGGCCGGTTTTTTGTTGCAGCATGAATCAGTGCGAAACGCGGCTGGTGCCATCCACCGTCATGATGCGAACACGTTCGCCCACGCGGAAGATCTCGTTTTCCTGAACCTGCTGCACATAGGCGCGCATGCTGCCGTCGTCTTCACGCACGGTGATCTCCACGCCCTGGGCGCGGGTCATGCCTTCTTCGGCGGCCGAACCCACCAGGCCACCGGCCACGGCACCGATCACCGCAGTGATGATGCTGCCGCGACCACCACCGATGGCACTACCGGCGACGCCGCCGACCACGGCGCCAGCGCCGGCGCCGATCGGGGTCTTGGTGCCTTCGAGCTTGACCGGGCGCAGGGACTCGATGGTACCCATACGCACGGTCTGCACACGGCGAGCTTCATCACGCGAATAGGTATCACCCGTCAGGTTGGAGACACAGCCGCCCAGGAACAGGGACGTAGTCGTGAAGCAGGCAAGAAGCAGTGCAGATTTACGCATGAAATTTCTCCGAGGGGCGTATGTGCCCATTAAACGCTGACGATCGCAGGCTGTCACGACGCCAGCTTGGATAATTTGTGTCCATTCAGCTCGAGTACAGCCGCTTGACGGGCTTGGAACGAGCGACGGCAGGGCATAGTCACTTAAGAGCAACTATGCCATATCGTCTGGACAACAGAGGAGAGCAAAAGGTCGAACGCGATGATCAGGGGGCCAGGCGTTCGCGCAGCCAGGCCTGATCAGCCCGACGGTAGTTGAGGCGATCGTGCAGCCGGCTGGACCGCCCTTGCCAGAACTCGATGCGCTCGGGTACCAGGCGGTAACCGCCCCAATGCTCAGGACAGTCTGGTTGGGTGTCGCTGAAACGCTGCTCGGTGGCCTTGAGCAGGCCTTCGAGTTCGGCGCGATCGGCGATCACCCGACTTTGCGGCGAAGCCCAGGCCCCCAGGCGGCTGCCCAGCGGGCGCACCTGGTAGTAGGCGTCCGATTCGGCATGGCTGACCTTGCTGACCCGCCCTTCGATACGCACCTGGCGCTCAAGGGTGGGCCAGAAGAACGTCATGGCCGCAAACGGGTTGGCCGCAAGCTGCCGCCCCTTGGCGCTTTCATAGTTGGTGAAAAAGGTGAAGCCCTGGGTGTCCAGGGCCTTGAGCAACAGCACACGGCAATGTGGCCGCCCATCGGCGTCGACGGTGGCCAGCGTCATCGCGTTGGCCTCCACCGGCGCCTGCTCGGTCTTTATCGCCTCTTCGAACCAGCGCGTGAACAACTCGAACGGCTCGACCGGGGCATTGGCCTCGGTCAGGCCGTCACGGGTGTAGTCACGGCGCATATCGGCCAAAGCCTGGGTCATTGCGCGTTTCCTTGACGATCAGTTCTGGGTTTGCGCGACGGCGTCAGCCTTTTTCTTGGCCGGCGCTGCCGCCTTGGCTGGGGTTACTTTCTTCTTGGCAACTGCCTTGGCCGGGGCTTTTTTCGCGGCGGCTTTCTTGGCAACGGCTTTCTTGCCAGCCGGTGCGGCGGCCGGGGCCGGCTTGACGTCCTGCACGGCAACCATCTCGGCCACTGGCGGGGTCGGTGCGCTGTACTTGGCCACCAGGGCAACCATGGTTTCCTGCGGGGTCAGCACGATCTCGATACGACGGTTCAGGGCACGGCCCTGGACGCTGTCGTTGGCGGCGCGAGGCATCAGCGAACCCATGCCGCGTGCGGCCAGGCGCTGGCCCTTCAGGCCGCTGAGGCGGAAGATGGCGCTGACCGACTGGGCGCGCTGCAAGCTGATTTTCTGCACATCGGCAGCACCGGTGGCATCGGCGTGGCCCAGGATCAGCACGGCGGTCTTGGGATCAGTCTCGACTGCCTTGGCAATGCTGGTGATCGGGCTCAGGGTAACAGGCAGCAGCAGCTCGGGGCGCTTGGGGTTGAAGCTGCCGTCGATCGGCGCAACCACCACCAGCACGTCCTGGCGACGCTCAACCTGGAAGCTGGTGCCCTTGACCGCTTCACGCACTTTCGGCTCGTAGCTGTCCAGCCAGGCCTGGGTCATCTTGGCGTCGATCTTCGGTACGGCGGCCACGGCAGGCGCGCCAGGCTTGGCAGCGCTGTCGCTGGAACCGCCAAACGGCCAGTACCATTTCTTTTCAGTGGCGGCCGGGGCGGCTGCCACGGCTACCGGGGCAACGGCCGGCTTGGCCTCATCCTTGTTCACCTTGTCGGTGATTGCGCCTGCCACATCCTTGTCTACCGCCTTGTCGGAACTGCCGAACGACCACCAGTGGGCGCCGCCGTTGTCAGCCGATGTGTTTTGTGGAGTCTGAGCGCAGCCGGTTACAGCCAGGCACAGGGCAAACGCAATGGATTTATTGGTGTACATAAGCTTTCCACAAGGATGAGGTTGATACAAATCGGGTTAGAAAACCCGTTTAAACCGTTGATTGAATAGTAGTTGAATCGGTCCGATTCAGCGTGCCGCCGGTCGATCCGCGCAGTTTATAGACAAGTGGCAAGCACCCGCACCAGCTTTTGTGCACGCGGGTCCATCAAGACGTAGGGGCCCAGGGTATTGGTGACAAAACCGAAGGCCACATCGTGCTCGGGATCGGCGAAACCGACCGAGCCACCGGCGCCTGGATGGCCGAAAGCACGAGCCCCCAAACCGAATGTGGCATTGGCCAGCTGCGGCTGGTCCAGCATGCAACCCAGGCCGAAACGGGTGGCGGTCAACAAGGTCTTGTCCTGGCCGATGCTGTGTTCGCGGGTCAGCTCGTTGAGCAGTTCCGACTCCAGCAGGCTGCCGTCGAGCAGGCCGGCGTAGAAGCCCGCCAGGCTGCGTGCGTTGCCATGGCCATTGGCCGCCGGTTGCTGCATGCGACGCCACTCAGGCTTGTTGGTGCTGGTGAGCACCGACGGCGGATTGGTAAAGGCACGGGTGCTCATGGCAGCAGGCTCGCGCATGGTCACCTGCAGCAGGCGCTGGGCCGCTTCGTCGCCCATGTTGCCCTTGCTGCGGGCAATGTGCGCGACGCGGTAGAACTCTTCGTCAGCCAGGCCGACGTGAAAATCCAGACCCAGCGGCTTGGCCACGCGGGCGACGATGGATTCGCCCGGGCCACGGCCGTCGGCGCGACGCAGCAGTTCGCCGATCAGCCAGCCGTAGGTAATGGCCGCGTAACCGTGACCGGTGCCTGGCGTCCACCAGGGCGCCTCGGCGGCCAGGGCGTCGACCATCACCTGCCAGTCGTACAGGGCCTCGGCGGGCAGCACATCACGCAGCGCTGGCAGGCCGGCCTGGTGGCACAGCAGTTGGCGCAGGGTGATGCTGTCTTTGCCGGCGGCGGCGAATTCAGGCCAGTAGCGAGCGACGGGCACGTCGAGGTCGAGCTTGCCCTCGCCCACCAGTTGCAGGGCGGTGACGGCCGTGAAGGTCTTGGTGCAGGAGAACAGGTTGGCAATGGTATCGCTGTGCCAGGCCTGCTGGCCGTCCTTGTCGGCAGTACCGGCCCACAGGTCGACGACCGTGTTGCCACCTACCTGGATGCACAGCGCGGCGCCGCGTTCCTGGGGATCGTCGAACAAGGCGGCGAAGGCCTCGCGCACCGCCTCGAACTGAAGCTCGTAATGACCCTGAATCTGCACCCACCCACTCCCTGCACAGCATTGAACAAAGTGGGGGGCATTGTTCCAGCCCTTGGGCCATTTGTGAACACATGCATGCCCGGCGGTAGGTATCTTTCTGCATACAGGGTTTGACGTGTGGGAGCGGGTTCTACCCGCGAAGGGCACACCGCGCAGCACCTGGCGCAGGGCGGCGCGCCTTTCGCGGGCAGAGCCCGCTCCCACGCAGAGCCCGCTCCCTCAAGGTTATTTGTGCGCAGCGCCGCCTTTGGCGTGGCTGCCAGCCTTGTCGCCTTTCTCGGCAGGCGCCGCTACGGTGAGGCCTTTGGCCAGTTGGTCGAGACTGTCCTGGTTACTCTTGCGTACCGCCGCGACAAAGCCCTGATACGGCACGTCGGTGATGCCCACCAGGCCGAAATGACCGTTCTCGCCATCCAGCAGGCGGCCCGTCACGGGCTGGTCCAGGTACTGAAACCAATGCACGCCGACGATGGTGGGTTCCTGCAGCGCTGCCTTGAGGAAGGTGGCATAGGCCGTGCCACGGTCCTCTTCCTTGGCCACTTCCATCGGCCCCGGCCAGAACGGGCCGCGGTCACGCGAACCGAAGGTGAACTCGGACACCAGCACCGGCTTGTCCAGCTGGCGCAGACGGGCGAAGTCGTAGCCGTCCTGGGGTTTGGGCGTATAGAAATTGAAGCTCAGCACGTCACAGTACTGGGCGCACGAGTCCACCGCTTCCGGGCTGGAAACGGCGTAGCGGCCACCCAGCAGCAGGTGGTTGGGGGCGTGCCATTTGAGCGCATCGGCGATGGTCTTGAAGTAGGTGTCGGCGAACGCGCGCTGGAACTGCTTGAGGTCGGCCTCGATTTCCGGGTGCTCGGCGTTCGGCAGCGGTGCCTGGAAGCCGGGGTCTTCCATCAGCTCCCAGGCCGGCAGGTTGATGCCCCAGGCCTTGGACAGCCCTTCCTGGTTGCGGTACTTGTCGCGCAGTTGCTTGAGGAACGCGCGCTTGGCCGGTACGTCGGTGGTCTGGCGCAAGGTGCCATAGGCCAGCGCGTAACGGGATTTGGGCTCACTGCCGGGGCCGGCCCAGGCCAGTTCGTTGTCGGCGAAGTAGCCGATCAGGTAGGGATCGTCACGGTGATCACGGGCGGCGATGGCCACGGCACGCTCGGTGGCCATGGCAAAGCGCGGGTCGAACGGATCGGGCATGCGGCCCCACCAGTCCATGCCGGTGCTGATGCTGGCGTAGTCACCCACGATCGACAGCGGCAGTACATACGGCACGCGCTGGTTGCCTTCCAGGGTCGACGCGCTCCAGTTGCCCAGGGTATTGAAACCCCAGGCCTGCAGGCGGTCCAGGGTGTGCTTCTGCCAGCGGATGGCATCGAACGGCTGCGCCGCACACGGCGCCTGGGCAGTCGGGGTGCAAGGGGTGGCGTAGGTGCGCTGCAGGTTGGCGCCGTAGAAATCGAACCAGCGACCGCTGCCGAAACCACGGCCCACGGACGAACCGTTACCGTCCTGGTTGTTGCTCTGACCGTAGTATTGCGCGCCCGCCTCGTCGGCCTTGGGCAGGCTGGTGAACATCCACTCGCGTCCCTGCACGTAGGTACGGTCGTTGTCGGCGGCGACTGCATTGACGCCCAGCGAATAGAACGGGTGCCCCAGGGGGGTAACCAGGTACCAGCGGCCATCGCGTTTTTCGGTGCGGAAGAAGCCGCTGGCATTGAACGCCGGGCCCTGGGTCAGGCCACCAAACTTGTCCAGTGGCGCCTTGTCACGCTCGGCCAGCCAGCCCTTGAGCTGCGCCTGTTCACGTGTGGCGGCCGCCTTGAGCTGATCGTCACTGCTGACCTTCTCGGGCCAGCGACCACGGTTGAACTGGCCGTATTCGTCAACCAGATCGGCATAGGCGGCTTTCTGCATGACATCGCCTTCCACCACGCCAAAACGCTCCAGCAGGATGTTTTGCGCAGCGGCGGGCTTGTCCATCGACAGGGTCACCGACACCACCTGGCTGGCGCTGAGTTCGCCCTCGCTGCTGGCCAGCAGCGTGCGTTGGCCGTCGTGCATCCACGGCATCGGCGGGCCGGCGCGCATGCCCTGGCTGAGTGGCGAATTGGCCGCCAGCGGAATCACCAGGGTCTGCGCCGGGCCTGCCGGCAGGTCGATGCGGCTGGTCAGCGTCTTGCCGTCGCTGCTCTGGATTTTCACGTACAGGGTCACGGCCCAGTCCATGGCGCTTTGCGCCCGCAGGGTCATGGCGCTGTCGGCGGACCAGTCCCACACGCCGGTCTGCGGCTTGAGGGTCAGGCTGGGGGCGGCGACCGGGTTGAAGGTCACCCGGCGCAACACCTCCCCTTCGGCCGTCTGTTCGGCGTTGTACTGCGGCAGGCTGGCATCGGCGGTCGTCACCTGCACCACATCGGCGGGACGAACGAAGTTGAACAGCGTCTGCTGCGCGCCAGGGGCCGCCAGCAGCGGGGTGGCAACCAGCAGTGCGAATACAGCGGGTAACGAACGGCGAATCATGGGGTTCCAGCTCTCCTTGACGGCCGGTGTCGGCCTCGATCAGGTGTATAGACAGTTAAGCAGGGCAATGTTGCCCTGCTGCCTCAGGATATTTCGCGGCGGAACGGCGGCAGGGCGTTGAGGATCGCCTTGCCATAGCGCTGAGTGACCAGACGGCGGTCCAGCAGGGTGATGGTGCCGCGGTCCTGCTCGGTACGCAGCAGTCGGCCACAGGCCTGAATCAGCTTCAAGGAGGCGTCGGGCACGGCAATTTCCATGAACGGGTTGCCGCCCCGCGCTTCGATCCATTCGGCCAGGGCCGCTTCCACCGGGTCGTCCGGCACCGCAAAGGGGATCTTGGCGATGACCACGTGCTCGCAGTAGGCGCCGGGCAAGTCGACACCTTCGGCGAAGCTGGCCAGGCCGAACAGCACGCTGGAGTCGCCGCCATCGACGCGCGCCTTGTGCTTGTTCAGGGTCTCCTGCTTGGACAGGTTGCCCTGGATGAACACCTGCTTGCGCCAATCGCGGTCCAGGCCGTCGAACACGTCCTGCATCTGCCGGCGCGAGGAGAACAGCACCAGGGTGCCGCGCGAGCCTTCCACCAGGCTGGGCAGGTCGCGGATGATGGCGGCGGTGTGCGCGGTGGCGTCGCGCGGGTCGGCACGCAGGTCCGGCACGCGCAGCACACCGGCATCGGCGTGGTGGAACGGGCTGGGCACCACGGCGGTGACAGCCGTCTTGGGCAGACCCGAACGCATGCGGAAGCGGTCGAACTTGCCCAGCGCGGTCAAGGTGGCCGAGGTCACCACGGCGCCGTGGGCGACGTTCCACAGGTTGCGCCGCAGCATCTCGGCGGCCAGGATGGGGCTGGCGTTGACTTCGATGTCGAACATGGCACCGGCCTCGGCCAGGGTCAGCCAGCGCGCCATGGGCGGGCTGTCTTCCGGGTCTTCGGCGGTGAAGGCGGTCCACAGTTCCCAGTTGCCCTGGGCACGGGACTGCAGGCCGCCGAACAGCGGGTACCATTCCTCGGCCTGGTGGCTGGCGATGCCGATACTCTTCTCGGCGTCCATGCCTTCCTTGAGCAGGTCGGCCAGGCGGGTGAACAGGTCGTTGAGACGGGCGAAGCCCTTCTTCAGCTCGATGCCCATTTCGCGCATGTGCTCAGGCACCACGCCGCCGACAAAACGATGGCGTGGGCGTTCGCGCCCTTCCATGTCCTCACCGGCGCGGAAGTCGGCCAGCTGCTCGCACGCGCTGAACATGAACTGCTGGTGGGTCTTGATCTCGCGCGCCAGCTCCGGCACCTGCTCGATCCACTTGCCCAGGTCGCCGGGCAACGGGTTCTGGGCCAGCAACTTGGTGAGGTTCTTGGCCGTGGTTTCCAGCCAGTCGGCGGTGGAGCGCAGACGGGTGTAATGGGCGAAATGGCCGATGGCCTTGTCCGGCAGGTGGTGGCCTTCGTCGAACACGTACATGGTGTCGCGCGGGTCAGGCAGCACGGCGCCGCCACCCAGGGCCAGGTCGGCCAGCACCATGTCGTGGTTGGTGACGATCACGTCGACCTTGCCCATGCCTTCGCGGGCCTTGTAGAAGGCGCACTGCTGGAAGTTGGGGCAATGGCGGCTGGTGCACTGGCTGTGGTCGGTGGTAACGCGGGCCCAGTCCTTGTCTTCCAGGGCGGTGGCCCAGCTGTCACGGTCGCCGTCCCATTTGTTGCCGGCCAGCTTCTCGATCATGCTGGTGAACAGCTTCTGGCTGGCTTCGTCCACCTCGATGCGGAAGCCCTCCTCCTCGAACAGTTGGGCGGTGGCCGTCTGCGCGTGGCCTTCCTGCAACAGCACGTCCAGTTTGGACAGGCACAGGTAGCGGCCGCGGCCCTTGGCCAGCGAGAACGTGAAGTTCAGGCCGCTGTTCTTCATCAGGTCGGGCAGGTCCTTGTAGACGATCTGCTCCTGCAGCGCGACGGTGGCCGTGGCGATGACCAGGCGCTTGCCCGCCTCCTTGGCAGCCGCGATCGCCGCCAGGCTGTAGGCCACGGTCTTGCCGGTACCGGTGCCGGCCTCGACGGCCACCACGGCGCAGTCGCCCGAGCGACGCCCTTCGTCGTCACACTCGATGTCGCCCAGTACCTTGGCGACTTCGGCGATCATCAAGCGCTGGCCATAGCGAGGCTTGAGGCTCTTGGCTTCGAGGAAACGCGTATAGGCGCCCTGTATCTGGGTTTTGAGTTGGTTGCTGATCATGATTCTGGGGCGTGAACGCCTGGATAAATTTTCAGTGTTTCATTAAGGGCCGCTATCATACCCCGCTAAACCCTCGCGCGCTGAACGGAGATCCACATGGCAGCCTTTGCCCCCCTCTACACCTTGCATGTCTGGGCAGCCTTCATCTGGGTGGGCGGCATGTTCTTCGCCTGGCTGGTGCTGCGCCCGGCGGCGGTTACAGCCCTGGACGCACCGGCGCGGCTGAAGCTGTGGCGGGAAGTTTTCCGACGCTTTTTTATCTGGGTCTGGGTGTCTGTGCTGATTCTTCCGATCAGTGGCATCGGCATGATCCAGATCAGCTTCAGCGGTTTCGAGACCGCGCCGCGCTATGTGCAGGTGATGATGGGGTTGTACGTGGTGATGGTGGCGTTGTTCCTGCGCATCACCGCCCTGCAACTGCCCACCTTCAACACCGCCGTGCAGGCAGAGGACTGGGCAGGCGCCGGTACCCAGCTGGCGCAGATACGCCGGCTGGTGGGCATCAACCTGATCATCGGTTTCCTGCTGGTGGCGGTGGCCGCGGCGCGACCACCGCTGTAGGTGCGGTTACAGGCGCTGAAGGGTCAGCGCACCGGGGCGACCGGCCACGCCCGGCTCGCCCGGCTGGCCAGCACGGCCGGCCTTGGCGCCTGCGGTGCTATAGATGAAGCAGCCCTTGGACTTGCCACCGGCGCCCGCCTTGCCGGCCTTGCCCGCCAGACCGCCCGCGCCGCCGTCCAGTTCGACCTTGATGGCGTTGGCCGGGTAGTCGCGCGGCACTTGCAGGTGCACCTGGGCACCGGCAGCGCCATCATGCCCGTTGCCGCCATTGAGGCCGTCGTGGCCGCGGCCGGCGTCGCCCCACAGGCAACCCGGCGCATCGCCGTTGGCGCCATCCAGGCCGAAATAGCCCGGCGCACCGGCGCCACCACGGGCGTCAATCGACAACAGCGGACCACTGAGGGACTGCAATTGCAGGGTCAGGTCGCGGCCCGGCAGGGCGTCCTTTTCATAGGTGCCCGGGGCGCCACGGGCCAGGATCTGGCTGCCCTCGCCCAGTTCGGCGTGGCGCGCCTCGATACGCAATTGCTCACTGCCCGGCACGATGGCGATACGCGCTTCATGCCCCAGGTGCAGCTCGCCCACTTTCAGTTCCACCAGGTTGTCCGGCACCAGCAAGGTGGCGTAGTCCTCCACCACCAGGCGGTCGAGGGTCAGCACGCCGTCCTTGCCGGGCAGGCGCATCAACGAATGGGGTTCGACACTCAAGCTTTGGGCCATTGCCAAAGGCGTGAACAACGCCGCTACCAGACACAGCCTACGCATTGTTGCTCTCCTGCACCGACCGGGTCGGAATTGAACGCACATGAAATATACCCACCAGCAGGATCTGCAGGCGGTCAAACCAGGGATGGGAACGGCCACGCAAGCTGGCGTGGAAGAACAGGACTTCAAGCAGATGCAACAGCATCAACGTCGCGCCGGTCAGGTTGATCAGCGATCGGAACGGATGCGTCATGGGCATGAGCAGATTGACCAGTACCACCCACCAGAACAACACCGTCAAGGCCTTGCCCAGGGTCCACAACCACGCCATGCCCGCCCCCATTGATTATTCTTTCCCCGCACAGTAACGCCGGGGTGGTGTTTGTGCCATATCTGCATGAACAAAAAATGACAGAATTTCGCCATAACCGCGTAGCCGCTGCCGACAGGCTGCGCTGGCCCTGTGATTCACTGGAGATGTTCAGTGTATTAAAGGGCCAGCGCAGCCTGGCGGCAGCTCCTACGGGTGGGGCAGTCAGCGGTTGATGTGCAGCTCGACACGGCGGTTTTTCGCGCGGCCTTCGTCAGTGTCGTTGTCAGCCACCGGCTTGCGCTCGCCATCGCCTTCGCTGGTCACCTTGTTGGCGGCCAGCCCCTGACTGATCAGGAACTTGGCCACGCTGTCAGCGCGCCGCTCGGACAATTTCTGGTTATAGGCGTCGGTGCCCTTGCTGTCGGTGTGGCCCACCACCTTGACGCTGACCACATCGGCGGCCTTGAGCTTGCTCATCAGGTCCTGCAGCTGGCTGCGGGCTTCCTGGGTAAGGGCCGAGGAATCGAAGGCAAACAACACATTGCCGGCGTCGCTGAGGGTGATCACCTCTTCAGGCGGCGGGGTCGGCTCGGGCGCCTTGACCGTTGCCGGGTATTGCGGCAATGGGCAACCCATGTGGTTGACCGGGGTATTGGGCGGCGTGTCGGGGCAATGGTCGCGGCGGTCGAACACCCCGTCGCCATCCTCGTCGCCATCCTGCGCGTAACAGATCAAGCCACCGGTGACTGCGCCCAGAACGCCCAGGCCACCGGCCCAGGATGAGCTTTTGATGGCGCCAAGGCCGCCACCCACTACACCACCGATAAGGCTGCAGATAGGCCAGTTCTTTTGATTGAGCGGGGCACTGCCATCGCTGGTAGTGGCGCAACCGGTGAGAACACTGCTGACCAGAAGAACGGGTAACGCTGCCCGCCAGATTGATCTCATATGAAATGCTCCTGTGTCACCGGCCGGTGCCGGTAACACAGGAGTAAAGACCGGCCTGTGAAATTCACAAGCCGCGCGTGGCGAGGTTTTCAGCGGTCGAGGCGGATTTCCACCCGACGGTTCTGGGCGCGGCCATCAGCCGTCTTGTTATCGGCCACAGGCTGGGTCTCGCCCGCACCGGTAACGGAGACGAAGCTGGAGCGTGGAATGCCCGCACTTACCAGGTAGTCCACCACCGAATGGGCGCGGCGGTCAGACAGCTTTTTGTTGTAGCCAGGCTTGCCGACGCTGTCGGTATGACCGGTTACGGTCAGCTGGGTGGACGGCGCCTCGGTTTTGAGTTTGGTCGCAACCTTGTCCAATTGCGCCTTGTCCGGGCCAGTCAGGCGCGCCGAGTCGAACTCGAAGTGCACATCCCGGATGACGATGACTTCCTGCTTGGGCAGCGGCGCCGGTTCGGCGACAGGGGCCGGGGCCGGTGGCGGGAATGGGCAACCGGTGGCATCGACCGGCGTGCCGCGCGGGGTATGCGGGCACTTGTCGACGCTGTCCATCACGCCGTCGCCGTCTTCGTCACCGTCGCCATGCACCCAGCAATAGGCTGCCGCCACACCGCCGCCCACCAGCACGCCCCACCCGGCCCAGGTCGAGTTCTCGATCGACCCCAAGGCTGCGCCCGTCACGCCCCCGACCGCAGCGCACTTGGGCCAGTCGGTTTTCTGCAAACCTGCGCAACCAGTCAACACACTGGTTAGCAGTACCAAAGGTAGCGCCTTACTCACTATGCTCATCAGGTTTCTCTCCAAATGGGGGGGAATCGGCGGACAACCGACTGCATTGGGAGTAAAGACGGCAGTTTGCAGATGCGCCAGCAATAAGCCATACAGGCTAGGTTTCGGCCCGGAACAAGGCTAGTCTTGGCAGTTCTGATCGAGGATGCTCAATGACTGCAAGCTTTTCTACGCGCACGCCGCAACAGGCGCTGGCCGCCCTTCTGGATCGCTATGCCCCGCAGCGCCTGCTGGTGGTAGGCGCCAGTGATTTCCCGGCGCTGGCCGCCTTCCGTGAAGCTCACCCGGACAGCGTCGTCGCCCAGGCCGTCCCGGGCGCGCTGCCTGCCGACCTTGCCGGTCAGCGTTTTGACCTGGCGGTGGTGGTCGATTGCCTGGAACACCTGCCCAAGCGCCCGGCACTGGAACTGTTGGCCGGCATCCGCAACCTCAACGCCAGTCGCATTGCCGTGCTGGCAGACCTGGCCGCCTGCGGCTGGGCGGAAACCGACTTCTACGCCTTGGCCCTGCAGGCCAGCGAGCGCTTCCAGCGCGACCAGCAGGTGCTGACCCTGTTCACCTATGATCTGCGTGAATATAAGCAGGTGCCCGACTGGCTCAATTCGCGCTTCTGGGCCAACCCGGAGAATTTTGGCAAGTACTGGTGGTAACCCGATGAGCACAAGCATTTGCCCTTGCGGCAGCGGCAACCTGTTGGACGCCTGCTGCGGCCATTATCACGCCGGCCTGCCGGCACCCGACGCCCAGGCGCTGATGCGCTCGCGCTACAGCGCCTACGTGCTGGGCCTGATCGATTACCTGGTGGCCACCACCTTGCCGGTGCAGCAGAGCGGCCTGGACCGCCAGGCCATCGGCGACTGGAGCGCCCAGAGCACCTGGCTGGGTTTGACGGTGGAAAGCGCCGAGGTGTTCGGCGGCCAGCCCGAGCACGCGTTCGTGACCTTCGTGGCGCGCTGGCATGACGCCGCGGGCGAGCACAGCCACCGCGAGCGTTCGTCGTTTGTGCAGAATGCCGGGCGCTGGTATTTCATCGACCCGACGGTGCCATTGAAGGCAGGGCGCAATGACGCCTGTCCGTGCGCCAGTGGGCAGAAGTTCAAGAAGTGCTGCGCCGGTTATATCAGCGCGTGATTTTCAGGTGGCTGGTGTCTGGCGGCGGGGGTGCAGCGGGCCGAGCCTTCTGGCCCATGTCGCTGCCGGCCGGGGCCAGGCTGAATTGCGCCAAGTCCAGGCGCGGCGGCAGTACCTGGGGCTTTTCCGGCTGCAGGTCGCTACCCGCTTCCGCCACATCGTAGTCAGGGGCCTGCACCTCGACGAACGCCGCCATGTAGCAATCGCGCGCCACCCAGGGCTCGGCCATTTTTGCCGGTTTGCGGACAAACCCCGGCGCGTCGGGCGGAGGCGCCATTTCGATCTCCTCCACCGACACCGGCACCGCCTCGACGGTGACCACGATCCCGGCGCGCTCAAGCGTCGAGCGGTACTTCTCCGCGGCCTGGGGATCCAGGTCACTCTTGAGCACCAGCCGCCGGCCACTGAACAACGCATCGATGCGCGCGCCATCGGACTGGAACAGCTTGGCCAGGTTGGCCTTCACCAGCGCCAACTGCGCACCGGGCACCAACTCGCCGCGGAAGACAATTTCGAACAGTCCCATAGCTCTGGTCCATCGAGGGTAATGGCCACAGTATGGCCCATTCAGGATTTTGCCAACAAGCCAGGTGTGGGTTGTAGACTCAAGGCAACGCGAGGGACTGACCATGCATAAATGGACACTGCGCCTGATCACTGTCTGCCTGTTGCTGGGCCTGCACGGCTGCGCCAGCTGGTTTGCCGACGACAGCCGCACGCCCGAGGTGCACCTGCTTTCCGTGCAGGTGGTGAAAGCCAAGCTGTTGCAGCAGCAGTTCATGCTGCACTTTCGCATCGACAACCCCAACGACAGCACCCTCACCGTGCGCGGCCTCAAGTACCGCGTGCAACTGGCCGGCTTCCTGCTGGCCGACGACGAATACGACGAATGGCTGCGGGTGGATGGCCACTCCAGTGCCCGCTACGACGTGCCGGTGCGCACCAACCTGTGGGAGCACCTGCGCGATGTGGTGAAGCTGTTGAAGCATCCTGACCGGCCGATTCCCTATCGGTTGGAGGGGGAGTTGAAGACGGGGGTGGTGGATTGGGATGAGGTGGTGTTGCGGCGTAGTGGGGAGGTTATGCCGGGGGAGTTGATGCGCAAATAGTGCTGATCATCGGCGCAATGCCGCAAGGACATGCTCGGGGTCATTGTAGATGGCACGCAGTAGCGCCCTTGCAGGCCCCTCAGGCTCGCGACGCCCTTGCTCCCAATTGCGCAAGGTGCCCACGGCCACGTCGATGGTTCGGGCAAAACCTTCCTGCGATAGTCCTGTCGATTGACGTATCTCCTTCACCTTCAAGGCATCCACATAAAACACCCGGGACGGCTCGCGGACACCGCGATGAATCTCGTCCATTTCCTGCATGCCTTGCAGAAGGCGATTGAATAGCTCTTTTTCCATTATGACCAACCTCGATTCAGCGCATTGAGCTGACGTTTTTCTTCCTCAAGCAGATCATCCTTGATCCCCTTCTGATAAATCAGGATCAACCGCAACTGATCCATGGGCATCAAGTAATAATAGATGATCCGCACCCCTCCCCTTTTTCCTCGGCTTGCGACTGACCAGCGAACCTTTCTCAGTCCACCGGTGCCGGGAATTCTGTCGCCTGCTTCCGGATCGCGAGCCAGGAAAACCTGAAATGCACGGTACTCCTCATCAGTGAGGTACTTGGGCAAGTCCTCGGTAAATACCCGCGTTTCTACAAAAATCATCAAGATTCCAGCTACGTCATTGGCGTACAAAAAGCCTAAGAGGTCAAGCTTTCTCTGACCATCAGCGGTTTCCGATTCCCACGCAGGATATTTCTTTGTTTTCCGCCCTCCCCTCCCCCCACCCGCAATGAGATAATCCCTCCCGATCTAATTCGGAGACACCCAGATGACCCAGCAACCCCATGTTCATGGCCCTGACTGCAACCACGATCACGACCATGATCACCACCACGACCACGGCCATGTACACGGTCCGCACTGCAACCACGAGCCGCAAGAGCCAGTGCGCAACGCCCTCAAAGACGTGGGCCGCAACGACCCGTGCCCGTGCGGCAACGGCAAGAAATTCAAGAAGTGCCACGGCGCCTGATTGAATGACCCAGGGCCGGGCGCATGCGCTTCCGGCCTTGGAATGCTGAAATGCCTTGAAACAAATTAGCAGGGGAGTAAAACAGTCGATCCGGCAAGACGTTTGAGACTTTGGAGCGTTTCATGATCGATCTGCATTATTGGACTACCCCCAACGGCCACAAGATCACCCTGTTTCTGGAAGAAGCCGGGCTTGAGTACCAGGTCCACCCGGTCAATATCGGCAAGAATGAACAGTTCGAACCGGCCTTCCTGAAGATTTCCCCCAACAACCGCATCCCGGCAATTGTAGACACCCAGCCTGCCGACGGTGGCGAAGCCATTTCGCTGTTCGAGTCCGGTGCCATCCTGCTGTACCTGGCAGAGAAAACCGGCCAGTTCATCCCCAGCGACCTGCGTGGCCGCGAGCAGGTGCTGCAATGGCTGTTCTGGCAGATGGGCGGCCTGGGGCCGATGGCCGGGCAGAACCACCACTTCAATGTGTTCGCCCCGGAAAAAATCCCTTACGCCATGAAGCGCTACATCGACGAGACCGCCCGCCTCTACGGCGTGCTCGACAAGCGCCTGGCCGACCGCGCCTTCGTCGCCGGTAACAACTACAGCATTGCCGACATGGCCATCTACCCCTGGGTGGTGCCCTACGAGCGGCAAAGCCAGAACCTCGACGATTTCCCCCACCTCAAGCGCTGGTTCCTGGCCATCAAGGCGCGCCCGGCCACTGAACGCGCCTACGCCTGGGTAGAGCGGATCAACCCGCCCAAAGCCTGATTTGCGTGGCGCCGCAGGCACTTGCCCACACCGCCTGCGGCGCCCGCCGACCTGCGGTGCAAATAAAGCTGGCGGCCCGCTTGCGTGGCGTGTGCGCGCTCACTAACGTAGCGCCTTTTACACGCCAGCCCCGCAGGAGCCTCCACCATGGCCTCGCCAGCCTTTACTCAATGTCTTCCCCGGTTCGGCGTTGCCGCGACCCTGGCCGGGCTGATCAGCCTGACCGGTTGCCAGTCATGGCTGGACAGCCGTTATGCCGACAGCGTGCCGCCTGACAGCGGCGTGCAGCCGCTCAAGGGGCTGGCCCAGAACGTCTCGGTGCGCCGCAACGCCACTGGCATGCCGCTGATCGAAAGCAGCAACTTCCACGACGCGCTGTTTGCCCAGGGCTATATCAATGCCAGCGACCGCATCAGCCAGATGGTGGGCATGCGCCTGCTGGCCCAGGGCCGCCTGTCGGAAATGGCCGGCCCAGGCATGCTCGACGTCGACCGTTTCATGCGCGCCGTCAACCTGAAGAAAAACGCCGAGGATATGTACGCCGCCGCGTCGCCACGCCTCAAACGCTTCTTCGAGGTGTACGCCCGCGGCGTCAACGCCTACCTGTTCCGCTACCGCGACAAGCTGCCGATGGACCTGGCCGAGTCGGGTTACAAGCCTGAGTACTGGAAGCCGGAAGACTCGGCGCTGATCTTTGCCCTGTTCAACTTCAGCCTGTCGGCCAACCTGCGCGAAGAACTGGCCTCGCTGACCCTGGCGCAGAAAGTCGGCGCCGACAAGCTGGCCTGGCTGATCCCCACCTACCCGGATGAGCCGCTGCCGTTCGATGAAACCGACAAGCTCAAGGGCGTCAGCCTGGCGCAGATCCCGGGCCTGGCCAACGTCGACAAGGCCGCCGGTGACCTGGCCGGGTTGAACCTGCCGAGCCTGACCAGCGCCGACAACTGGGCCATCACCCCGGCCCGCGCGCGCAATGGCCGCAGCCTGCTGGCCAGCGATACCCACCAGCCCCTGAGCGCCCCGTCGCTGTGGAGTTACGTGCAGATCCGCGCGCCCAAATACCAGGCAGCGGGCGTGTCCCTGGCCGGTATCCCCGGCGTGATGGCCGGTTTCAACGGCAAGGTGGCCTGGAGCATGACCCCGGCCATGGGCGACAACCAGGACTTGTTCCTGGAGAAACTGCAGCGTCAGGGCAACCAACTGCAGTACCTGGCCGATGGCAAGTGGCGGCCGGTAGGCGTGCGTCAGGAAACCTTCTTTGCCAAAGGCCAGGCGCCGCTGCGCGAAGCCGTGTTTGATACCCGTCATGGCGCGCTGCTCAACAGCATGCTGGGCGGCGCGCCCATCGGCAGCGGCCTGGGCCTGGCCCTGCAAACCCCGGACTTCAAGGACGACAAGAGCCTGGATGCGCTGTTCGACCTGTCGCGGGCGAAGTCCGTGGACGCAGCGTCGGACGCCAGCCGGGAAATCCGCGCCATCGCCGTCAACATGGTGTTCGCCGACGCCCAGCACGTGGGCTGGCAAGTTACCGGGCGCCTGCCCAACCGCCGTGAAGGCCGCGGCCTGGTGCCGTCGCCGGGCTGGGACAGCCGCTACGACTGGGACGGCTTTGCCGACGCCATGCTGCACCCCTATGACCAGGACCCGCCGCAAGGCTGGCTGGGCACCGCCAACCAGCGCACCGTGCCCAAAGGCTACGGCATGCAGCTGTCCAGTTCCTGGTACTACCCGGAGCGCAGCGAGCGCCTGGCCGAACTGGCCGGCGCCGGCAAGCAGGACACCCGCAGCCTGATCGCCATGCAGTACGACCAGACCACCACCTTCGCCGCCAAGCTCAAGACCATGTTCCAGGCGCCGGGCATGGCCCAGCCGCTGAAACAGGCCATCGACGCCCTGCCCGCCGCCGACCGCGCCAAGGCCCAGGAGGCCCTGACCCGCCTGCTGGCGTTCAATGGCAACCTGGCCGCGCAGTCGTCGGACGCTGCGCTGTACGAACTGTTCCTGCAGGCAAGCAGCCAGCAGATCTTCCTCGACGAACTGGGCCCACAGGACGGCCCGGCGTGGAAAGCTTTCGTGGCCGCCGGCAACCTGTCGTACTCGGCCCAGGCCGACCACTTGCTGGCCCGCGAGGACAGCCCGTTCTGGGACGACGTGCGCACTGCGCAGAAAGAAGACAAGCCAGCCATCCTGGCGCGCAGCCTGGCAGCGGCCGTAAACGAAGGCGAACGGCAACTGGGTGCCGACCACAAAGCCTGGCAGTGGGGCAACCTGCATCATTACCAGTGGGCCACCAAGGGCGCTGCACAACCGGTGCGTCAGGCAGGGGGCGATCACACCACCCTCAATGCCGCAGCCTATGCCTGGGGCCAGAGCTTTGATGTGACTCAGGCGGCGACCATGCGCTTTATCGTCGACTTTGCGCAGAACGAGCCGCTGATGGGGCAGAACAGCCCTGGCCAGTCGGGCAACCCGGCCAGCCCGCATTATGCCGACGGCATTGATGGCTGGATGAAGGGGCAGTACGTGAGCATCCCGCTGCAGCCGCAAAACTTCGACCGCGCCTACGGCACCCAGCGCCTCACCCTGACCCCCGCCAAGTAACCCGTAGCCGCTGCCGCAGGCTGCGCTGGCCCTATGCCCCACTGGAGATTTCCAGCGAGGCGCAGGGCCAGCGCAGCCTTCGGCAGCGGCTACGCGCGATGTAGCAAAAAGTCCAGACGAAAAAAAGCCTGCACAAGGCAGGCTTCTTTTTTGGTACCAGGCGTTCAGTGTTCCTGGTGCCGAATATGGCGCAGCGGACGGGACTCGAACCCGCGACCCCCGGCGTGACAGGCCGGTATTCTAACCGACTGAACTACCGCTGCGCGATACACTGTGAGCGAGTGGTGGGTGATGACGGGATCGAACCGCCGACCCTCTGCTTGTAAGGCAGATGCTCTCCCGGCTGAGCTAATCACCCTTCGTCTCTCGGTGTGGCGCGCATTCTACGGATGGATTTTGCATATGGCAAGCCACAAATGACAATTATTGCATCGCAGCGAAAATCATTTATTGCAGACGAAAAAAAGCCTGCACTAGGCAGGCTTTTTCGTTGGTATCAGGCGTTCAGTGTTCCTGATACCGAATATGGCGCAGCGGACGGGACTCGAACCCGCGACCCCCGGCGTGACAGGCCGGTATTCTAACCGACTGAACTACCGCTGCGCGATACACAAAGAGATAATGGTGGGTGATGACGGGATCGAACCGCCGACCCTCTGCTTGTAAGGCAGATGCTCTCCCAGCTGAGCTAATCACCCATTGTCTCTCGGTGTGGCGCGCATTCTACGGATGGGCCTATAGCCTGGCAAGCTCTTTTTTAATTTATTTTTCCAAGCCTTCCAATCACTTAGCGCAGGGTTGGCCTGCGCCCTCACACGGGACAATAATGCGCCCCTTATGTGCTGAGGAGTGATTCACCCCATGTGGTTCAAAAACCTGCTTGTCTACCGTTTGACCCAAGATATTCCTTTCGACGCCGAAGCACTGGAAACCGCATTGGCCACCAAGCCGGCCCGCCCGTGCGCCAGCCAGGAGCTGACCACCTACGGTTTCGTCGCCCCCTTTGGTAAAGGCGAAGACGCCCCGCTTGTTCACGTCAGCGGCGACTTCCTGCTGATCAGCGCCCGCAAGGAAGAGCGCATCCTGCCAGGCAGCGTCGTGCGCGACGCGGTCAAAGAGAAGGTCGAAGAGATCGAAGCCGAGCAGATGCGCAAGGTCTACAAGAAAGAGCGCGACCAGATCAAGGACGAGATCATCCAGGCCTTCCTGCCGCGTGCCTTCATCCGTCGCTCGTCGACCTTCGCCGCCATCGCCCCCAAGCAGGGCCTGATCCTGGTGAACTCGGCCAGCCCCAAGCGCGCCGAAGACCTGCTGTCCACCCTGCGCGAAGTGATCGGCTCGCTGCCGGTGCGCCCGCTGACGGTAAAAACCTCGCCGACCGCAGTGATGACCGAGTGGGTCAAGACCCAACAGGCCGCGCCCGACTTCTATGTGCTGGATGAGTGCGAACTGCGTGACGTGGAAGAAGACGGTGGCATCGTGCGCTGCAAGCGCCAGGACCTGACCGCCGACGAGATCCAACTGCACCTGAGCACCGGCAAGCTGGTAACCCAGCTGTCGCTGGCCTGGCAGGACAAGCTGTCGTTCGTGCTGGACGACAAGATGGTGGTCAAGCGCCTGAAGTTCGAAGAACTGCTGCAGGACCAGGCTGAAGAAGACGGCGGCGACGAGGCACTGGGCCAGCTGGACGCCAGCTTCACCCTGATGATGCTGACCTTCGGCGACTTCCTGCCGGCGCTGTTCGAAGCCCTGGGCGGCGAAGAGCTGCCGCAGGGTATCTGATGCGGCCCTGACACAACCTCTGTGGGAGCGGGCTCTGCCCGCGAAAAGGCCGATGCATTACACCTGATGTACCGCACCGCCCTTTTCGCGGGCAGAGCCCGCTCCCACTAAAAGTGCCGCAGGCCTGCCACCGCAATCCATAACAAGGAAACACCCCCATGCGTGCCCTGGCCGCCCTCAGCCGCTTTGTCGGCAACACCTTCGCTTACTGGGTCTTGCTGTTCGCCGTCCTGGCGTTCCTGTTCCCGCAATGGTTCATCGCCCTCAAAGTGCTGATCGTACCGCTGCTGGGCCTGGTGATGTTCGGCATGGGCCTGACCCTCAAGCTCGACGATTTCGCCGAACTCAGCCGCCACCCCTGGCGCGTGCTGCTGGGCGTGGTCGCGCACTTTGTGATCATGCCGGGCATGGCCTGGTTGCTGTGCCAGGCGTTCCACCTGCCGGCAGAAATCGCCGTGGGCGTGATCCTGGTCGGCTGCTGCCCGAGCGGCACGGCGTCCAACGTCATGACCTGGCTGGCCAAGGGCGACCTGGCGCTGTCGGTGGCCATCGCCGCCGTCACCACCCTGCTCGCCCCGCTGCTGACCCCGGCATTGATCTGGCTGCTGGCGTCGGCATGGCTGCCGGTATCGTTTATGGAGATGTTCTGGTCGATCCTGCAGCTGGTGATGCTGCCCATCGTGCTGGGTGTGGTTGCCCAACGCCTGCTGGGCGCGCGCGTGCATTACGCCGTGGAGGTGTTGCCGCTGGTGTCGGTGGTCAGCATCGTCATGATCGTTTGCGCCGTGGTGGCCGCCAGCCAGGCGAAGATCGCCGAATCGGGCCTGCTGATCATGGCCGTGGTCATCCTGCACAACAGCTTCGGCTTTGTGCTGGGCTACTTCACGGGGCGGGTGTTCAAGCTGCCGCTGGCCCAGCGCAAATCCCTGGCCCTGGAAGTGGGCATGCAGAACTCCGGTTTGGGCGCCGCCCTGGCCAGTGCACACTTCTCGCCCCTGGCGGCGGTGCCCAGTGCGCTGTTCAGTGTGTGGCACAACATTTCCGGGGCGCTGCTGGCCACCTTCTTCCGCAAGATGAAGGACCGCTCGTAACGGGCATCTTGTCTGGGTGATGGGACTTGGGCACTATAATGCGCAGTCACGGGACGACCCGTGACTGCGCATTTTTCATTCGGGGACGGCCCCATCACTTAATTGAATGATGGAGGTTGCCATGCCTTGGTTGATTCTGTTTTTTGCCGGCCTGTTCGAAGTGGGCTGGGCCATCGGGCTCAAATACACCGATGGCTTTTCTCGCCCCCTGCCTACCGTGTTGACCGTTGCTGCCATGGCTGCAAGCCTGGGGCTGCTGGGCCTGGCCATGCGCGATTTGCCGCTGGGCACGGCGTATGCGATCTGGACGGGCGTGGGTGCGGTGGGGACGGTGATTGCGGGGGTGGTGCTGTTTGGTGAGTCCCTTGCCCCGATGCGGATCGCCAGTGTATTGCTGATTATCACCGGTTTGATTGGCCTCAAGATCAGCGCCTGATTTAAATCTGTTGCTGAGTGTTCCGGCCTCTCGCGAGCAAGCTTTGCTCCCACAGTGTCGAGGCTTATACCTGTATCCGGCTCAACACTGTGGGAGCAAAGCTTGCTCGCGATGAGGCCGGCAGCCTCACCAACAATTAACGACCATCCCCCCGCAACTCACTAACCCGTGCACGCAATTGCGAGGGCACCGCCTGATCCGCCGCCAGCGGCGCACCCGCAACCACCGTCACCCGCGACCACAACCGGCGGAAAAAGCCCTTCTGCGGGTCCCGGCTGAAGAAGCTGCCCCACAACCCCTGCAATGCCAGCGGAATCACCGGCACCGGTGTCTGCTGCAGCACCGTGGTCACCCCGCTCTTGAACTCGTTGATCTCGCCATCGGCCGTCAACTTGCCCTCGGGGAAAATGCACACCAATTCGCCCTCGGCCAGGCTGGCGGCAATGCGCTTGAACGCCTGATCGTAGATGTGCAGGTCTTCGCCACGCCCGGCGATCGGTATGGCCCCCGCCGTGCGGAAGATGAAGTTGAGCACCGGCAGCTGGAAGATCTTGTAATACATCACAAAGCGAATCGGCCGCCGCACCGCGCCGCTGATCAGCAACGCATCGACGAACGATACGTGGTTGCACACCAGCAATGCCGCGCCCTCGTCAGGAATCTGCTCCAGGTCCTGATGCTTGACCCGGTACATGGAATGGCTGAGCAGCCAGATCATGAAGCGCATGGTGAACTCGGGCACGATCTTGAAGATGTACGCGTTGACGGCGATGTTCATCACCGACACCACCAGGAACAGCTGCGGGATCGACAGCTTGGCCACGCTGAGCAAGACGATGGAGACAATGGCCGAGACCACCATGAACAAGGCATTGAGGATGTTGTTGGCGGCGATCACCCGCGAACGTTCGTTCTCGGCGGTGCGCGACTGGATCAGCGCGTACAGCGGCACAATATAGAAGCCACCGAAAATGCCCAGGCCTAGGATGTCCGCCAGCACCCACCAGGTGTGGCCGATGCCCAGCAGCGTCAGCCAGTCGTTTTCCAGCGGTGCCTGGGCGAAGTCGCCTGAATGCCACCACAGCAGCAGGCCGAACAGGGTCAGCCCGAATGAGCCGAACGGCACCAGGCCGATCTCCACCTTGCGCCCCGACAGTTTCTCGCACAGCACCGACCCCAGGGCGATGCCCACCGAGAACACCGTGAGGATCAGGGTGACCACCGTCTCATCGCCATTGAGCCAGTCCTTGGCGTAGGCCGGGATCTGCGTCAGGTAAATGGCCCCGACAAACCAGAACCACGAGTTACCCACCACCGAGCGCGAAACGGCCGGGGTCTGCTTCAGGCCCATCTTCAAGGTAGCCCAGGAGCCACTGAAGATATTCCAGTTCAGCTTGAGCTCAGGCGTGTCGGCAGCCGCACGGGGAATGCCGCGGCTGGCCAGGTAGCCCAACACCGCCACCAGCACGATGGCGCAACTGACGATGGGCGCGTAGTGCGCCTGGGACATCATCACGCCGGCGCTGATGGTGCCAGCCAGGATCGCCAGGAACGTACCCATTTCCACCAGGCCGTTGCCGCCCACCAGTTCTTCTTCGCGCAAGGCCTGGGGCATGATCGAATACTTCACCGGGCCGAACAGCGCCGAATGGGTGCCCATGGCGAACAGTGCCGCCAGCATCATCCACAAGTGATCGAACATGAAGCCGGTGGCGCCGACCGCCATGATCACGATCTCGCCGAGCTTGATCACGCGGATCAGGCTGTCCTTGTTGAATTTCTCGCCGAACTGCCCGGCCAGCGCCGAAAACAGGAAAAACGGCAGGATGAACAGCATCGCGCACAGATTGACCCAGATGGAGCGGTCGCCCTCGATGCTGAGCTTGTAGAGGATCGCCAGAATCAGCGATTGCTTGAATACGTTGTCGTTGAAGGCACCCAGGGACTGGGTAACGAAAAACGGCAGGAAACGCCGTTTGCCCAACAGAGTGAATTGCGAGGGGTGACTCATCGTCCTTGCACCTTGGTGGCGCCGATTTGGCTTAGGCTAATGGCTTTGGATGCGGCCTGCGACCCTGCAGGCCACATCCTTGGCCCATAGATTACCTAAACTTTGCCGCGATGCACGGCGACACAAACAGTTCGCCCCGCCACGCCCCACGCAACGTGCGCGTCATCACCACCGCCCACAACATGGCCAGGCAGGCCACCAGACCTTGCCCGCACAGGGTAAAGAAAGCCAGATGCAGCACATTGCCCAGGCGCAAGGTGGCCAGGGTGTAAACACCCAGCGGGAAGATGAACGCCCACCACCCCAGGTTGAACGGCATGCCGCTGCGCAGGTAGCGCACGGTAATCAGTACCGCCAGCAGCATCCACCACAGGCCCATGCCCCACAGAATCACTGCGCTGACCACGCCCAGGCCGTCGATCATGGTGCCCACGCCCGGCAGCACGCCTGCAGCAGTGAAGATGGCTGGTGCGTCGCTGCCCAGCAGCAACATGCCCAAGGCACCGGTGCCGATGGGGCCAAGCGCCAGCCAGCTCGAGGCCGCCATGTTTTCATGGGGCAACTTGTGCAGGGCCATGCGCAACATCAGGATCGTCAGAATCGCGAACGCCACCGGCACCGAGAACGCCCACAGCACGAAGCTGGTGATCAGCATGCCGAACTGCGCGGCAGGGTCGATCAGGTGCGGCGCCAGCAAGCCGCCGCTGGCAGCGGCCACTTCGGCGGCCACCACAGGCAACAGCCACACGGCGGTCATCTGGTCGATGCTGTGCTGCTGGCGGGTGAACATCAGGAACGGGATACCCACCCCGCACAATAGCGACAGGCCCACGTCCAGCCACCACAACCCTTGCAGCCACGGCAACGCACCCTCGCCCACCTGGGGCAAGCCGAACAGCACGAAGCCATTGATCAAGGTCGCCAGGGCCATGGGGATGGTACCGATGAACATCGACACCGTGGAGTGCCCGAAAATGCGCCGCGCCTCGTCGAAAAACAGCACCCAGCGCGCGCCGTACAGCCCCGTGAACAGGCAGAACAACAGCGCCGCCAGCAGCCACAGGCCATGGGCCAGGCTGTGCATCAGCGGCCAGCCGGCCGGCAGTTGCGCCAATGCCAGGGCGAGCACACCGGTGCCCATGACCACGGCGAACCAGTTGGGGGTGAATTGACGGATCACTTCGCGGGGGTGCTGCAAAGCGCTGAATGGCCGGGTGGCCAGGGCAATCGGGCGGTGCATGGGGGTCTCCTGTCCTCGTGTGAGGTCAGGCCATGCTAGCCGCCTTTTGTTTATCTACTAAACGGGTAGTTTCGCTATAGGTCATCGATTATGCCGATATGGGCGCCGTCCCACGACGCAGCCACATACCCAGCAGGGCAACGCCACACAAGGCGATCTGCAGCAGACCATAGCCGTCACTGGTGGTCACCAGCCCTACAGTGCGCACCAGGAACCCCGCCAGGATCGCCGGCACACAAAAGGCCAGATAGCTCAGCACGTAGAACGTCGACATCAGGCCGGCGCGTTCATGAGCATGGGCCAGGGGCAGCACGCTGCGGGCCGAGCCCAGGAAGCCACTGCCAAAACCGGCGCCGGCAATCACCGCACCGATGAAGAACAGCAGCAGCGCCTGCTGGTTTGCTGCCAGCAGTACCAAGGCAATACCGACGGCCAACAGCAACGTGCCCAGGCGCAGCACCTTGTCGGCAGCGCTGGCGCGCAGGGCGTAGATGGCCGCGGCACCGCTGAGGGTCAAGGTAGCCACCAGCGCCCCGCCGATCAGGTTCGACGTGGTACCGGTCGCAGCACGCACCAGCGATGGCGCCAGGGACAGAAAGAAGCCACCGGTCATCCACACCGCCGTGTTCACCGGCAACATGCGCCACACGGCAGCGCGGGCCTGAGGCGGCACGCTCAAGCGTGGGCGCAACGAAGCCCAGGCGCCTGGCTGCGCACTGACGCTTTCGGGCAACCACACCAGCAACCCGGCCTGCACCACCAGCAACGCCAGCAGCACGATATACACCAGCTCTGTGGGCATCGGCGCGTATTGCACCAGCAGGCCACTGCCCAGCGCCCCGGACGCCATGCCCAGCAAAGGCGCCAGGCTGTTGAGCAGTGGGCCTTTCTGCCGATCATTGTCCAGCAATGCTGCGCCCAGGGAGCTGGTGGCCATGCCGGTGGCGAAGCCCTGCAGGATGCGCGCGACCAACAGCCAGCTGACATCGCGGGCGTAGATAAACGCCAGCATCGACAGCATGTTGATCAACAACGCCGCACGCAGCACCGGGCGACGGCCGATATAATCGGACAACGAACCGACAGTCAGCAGCGCCGCCAGCAGGCTCAGGGCGTAGACGCCGAAGATCATGGTCAGCATGCCCGGCGAAAACCGCCAGGTTTCCTGGTACAGGTGATACAGCGGTGTCGGCGCGCTGGAGGCCGCCAGGAAGGTCAGCAGCACCACCGACAAATAGGTCAGGCTGTTTCTTGCAGACAGGACGTTGGACATGTGGCACGCTCCGCAAAAGCTAAATCATTGCATTAGCGGAGTCTGCACCCGCTTCAAGCTTAAAGCAAACGCTTTGTGTTAAGGTCGTTGAATGGCTATTAAAGAAGGTATCCGCACGGGCGGCCGCAGTGCCCGTGTGCAAGAGTCCGTACACGCGGCCGTCCGTGCCCTGCTGCAAGAGCAGGCGCGCGACAGCCTGACCGTGCCGCTGATTGCCAGCCGCGCCGGCGTCACCCCGTCGACCATTTACCGCCGCTGGGGCGAGCTGGCCGCGCTGCTGGCCGACGTCAGCCTGGCGCGCCTGCGCCCCGACAGTGACCCGGCCGACCTGGGCAGCCTGCGCGCCGACCTGCTGGCGTGGGCCGAGCAGTACCTGGACGAGATGAACTCGGAGCCGGGGCGCAACATGATGCGCGACTTCATCGCCAGCGGTTGCTCGTTCCAGTGCGCCACCGTGCTGCGCGGCCAACTGCAAACCATCCTCGACCGCGCCCATGGCCGGGGTGAAAACCCACCTGCGGCCGACCACCTGCTGAACCTGATCGTGGCGCCCGTGGTGTACCGCATCCTGTTCGCCGAGTCGGCGCCCAGTGTCGAGCAAATGCACACGCTGGTGGACCTGAGCCTGGCAGCGACCCTGTAGCCGCTGCCGCCAGGCTGCGCTGGCCCCATGCCCCGCTCGAGGTTCTCAGGGTTCACACAGGCCAGCGCAGCCTGGCGGCAGCGGCTACAACCTTGGTCGACACTGACGCCGTGGCCTGCGCCATGCGAGACTGTGCACCGAACCTGAAGCAGAAAATATCTTTGTGGGAGCTGGCTTGCCAGCTCCCACACCTGCACGCACCGGAGCCTTTGATGTCGCTGTCCAGCGGGCTGATCGCCGCCGTCGCCCTGGCCTACATGGCCGTCATGTTTGCCATCGCCTTCTACGGCGACCGCCGCAGCACGCCACTGTCGCCGCGCGTGCGTGCCTGGGTGTACAGCCTGTCGCTGGCGGTGTACTGCACCAGCTGGACGTTCTTCGGCGCCGTCGGCCAGGCCGCCGAACAGCTGTGGGCCTTCCTGCCCATCTACCTGGGCCCGGTGCTGCTCATGGTGTTTGCGCCCTGGGTGCAGCAGAAGATGATCCTGATCAGCAAACAGGAAAACATCACCTCCATCGCCGACTTCATCGCCGCCCGCTACGGCAAGTCCCAGTCCCTGGCGGTGGTGGTGGCGCTGATCTGCCTGGTGGGCGTATTGCCCTACATCGCCCTGCAGCTCAAGGGCATCGTGCTGGGCGTCAACCTGCTGATCGGCGCCAGCGCCGACGCCTCGGGCACCCGCGTGCAAGACACCGCGCTGGTGGTGTCGCTGGTGCTGGCACTGTTTACCATCGTCTTCGGCACGCGCAGCCTGGACGTCACCGAGCACCATCGCGGCATGGTGCTGGCCATCGCCTTCGAGGCGCTGGTGAAGCTGTTCGCCTTCCTCGGCGTAGGCGCCTTCATCACCTATGGCCTGTATGACGGCTTCGATGACCTGATCAACCAGGCCACCCTGGCCCCGCGCCTGGACACCTACTGGCAGGAGACCATCAACTGGCCGTCCATGGTGGTGCAGACCGGCGTGGCCATGATGGCGATGATCTGCCTGCCGCGGCAGTTCCACGTCACCGTGGTGGAGAACATCGAGCCCCAGGACTTGCGCCTGGCGCGCTGGGTGTTCCCCGGTTACCTGATCCTGGCGGCGCTGTTCGTGGTGCCCATCGCCCTGGCCGGGCAATTGCGCCTGCCCGCCTCGGTCATCCCCGACTCGTTCGTGATCAGCCTGCCCCTGGCCGAATCCCACCCGGCGCTGGCCTTGCTGGCCTTTATCGGCGGCGCCAGCGCGGCCACCGGCATGGTCATCGTTGCCAGCGTGGCGCTGTCGACCATGGTCTCCAACGACATGCTGCTGCCCTGGCTGCTACGCCGGCAAAGCGCCGAGCGGCCGTTCGAGGTGTTCCGCCACTGGATGCTGTCGGTGCGGCGCATCAGCATCGTCGTGATTCTGCTGCTGGCCTACGTCAGCTACCGCCTGCTGGGCAGCACGGCCAGCCTGGCCACCATCGGCCAGATTGCCTTCGCCGCCGTGGCGCAGCTGGCCCCGGCCATGCTCGGTGCGCTGTACTGGAAAAAGGCCAACCGCCGCGGCGTGTTCACCGGGCTCGCCGCCGGCACCTTCCTGTGGTTCTACACCCTGGTACTGCCGCTGGCGGCCCACAGCCTGGGCCTGTCGCTGCACCTGTTTCCGGGCCTGGCCTGGCTGCACGACGACGCCATGGGCCTGCCGATCACCCCGCTGACCCTGGGCGTGGTGCTGTCGCTGGCCGGCAACTTCACACTGTTTGCCTGGGTCTCAGCCCTATCGCGTACGCGGGTGTCGGAGCACTGGCAGGCGGGGCGCTTTATCGGCCAGGAAACCAGCGCCCGCCCCGGCGGCCGGTTGCCGTTGTCGGTGCAGATCGAAGACCTGCTGACCCTGGCCTCGCGCTTCGTCGGTGAAGAGCGGGCACGCCAGAGTTTCCTGCGCTTCGCCTACCGCCAAGGCATCGGCTTCAACCCCAACCAGAGCGCCGACAACGACTGGATCGCCCACACCGAGCGATTACTGGCCGGTGTCCTGGGCAGCTCATCGACCCGCGTGGTGGTACGCGCCGCCATCGAAGGCCGCGACATGCAGCTGGAAGATGTGGTCAAGATCGCCGACGAAGCCAGTGAAGTGCTGCAGTTCAACCGCGCCCTGCTGCAAGGCGCCATCGAGAACATCAGCCAGGGCGTGAGCGTGGTCGACCAGTCCCTGCACCTGGTGGCCTGGAACCGCCGCTACCTGGAACTGTTCAACTACCCCGACGGCCTGATCAGCGTCGGCCGGCCGATTGCCGACATCATCCGCTACAACGCCGAGCGCGGCCTGTGCGGCCCCGGCGAGGCCGAGGTGCACGTGGCCCGCCGCCTGCACTGGATGCGCCAGGGCCGTGCGCACACCTCCGAGCGCTTGTTCCCCAATGGCCGGGTGATCGAACTGATCGGCAACCCCATGCCGGGCGGCGGCTTCGTCATGAGTTTCACCGACATCACGGCCTTCCGCGAAGCCGAGCAAGCCCTGACAGCCGCCAACGAAGGCCTGGAACAACGCGTGAGCGAGCGCACCCAGGAGCTGTCGCAGCTCAACCAGGCCCTCACCGACGCCAAGAGTATTGCCGAGGCCGCCAACCAGTCGAAAACGCGTTTCCTGGCCGCCGTGGGCCACGACCTGATGCAGCCGCTGAACGCTGCACGGCTGTTCTCCGCCGCGCTTTCGCATCAAGGTGACGGCCTTTCCGCCGAGGCGCAGCAACTGGTGCAGCACATGGACAGCTCGCTGCGTTCGGCCGAAGACCTGATCAGCGACCTGCTGGACATCTCGCGCCTGGAAAACGGCAAGATCACCCCCGACCCCAAACCCTTCGCCGTGGGCGATCTGTTTGAAACCCTGGGGGCCGAATTCAAGGCCCTGGCCAACCAGCAGGGCCTGAGCTTCCACCTGCATTCCTCGACGGCGCGCATCGACAGCGACAGCAAGTTGCTGCGGCGCATCCTGCAGAATTTCCTGACCAACGCCCTGCGCTACGGCAAGGGCCCGATCGTGCTGGGCGTGCGGCGCAAGGCCGGCGCCTTGAGCCTGGAGGTGTGGGACCGCGGGCCGGGCATCCCCGATGACAAGCTGCAAGTGATCTTCGAGGAATTCAAGCGCCTGGACAGCCACCAGACCCGCGCCGAAAAAGGCCTGGGCCTGGGCCTGGCGATTGCCGACGGCCTGTGCCGGGTGCTGGGCCACCGCCTGCAAGTGCGCTCCTGGCCCGGCAAGGGCAGCGTGTTCAGCGTGCGCGTGCCGCTGGCCAGCGCCGAAGCCCCGGCACCGACGGTGGCCGCGCCCAGCAAGGGCCAGAACCTCAGCGGTTTGAGCGTGCTGTGCGTGGACAACGAAGACAGCATCCTGATCGGCATGAACAGCCTGCTCAGCCGCTGGGGCTGCCAGGTGTACACCGCCCGCGACCGCGGCGATTGCAGCCGCCTGCTGGAGCGAGGCATGCGCCCCAACCTGGCGCTGGTGGATTTCCACCTGGACGAAGGCGACACCGGCCCGCAACTGATGGCCTGGCTGCGCGCGCACCTGAGCGCGCCCATCCCCGGCATGGTAATCAGCGCCGACGGCCGCCCCGAAGTGCTGGCCCAGGTGCACGCCGCCGGCCTCGACTACCTGGCCAAGCCGGTGAAACCGGCGGCCCTGCGCGCGTTACTGAACCGGCACCTCAGCCGGCAGTGAGGCGCCTTCGGCGTCGGTCATGGCGCGCTCCAGCAGGTCGGCCGGCAGGCTCTTGCTCGCCCGCGCGCCCAGCAGCTTGAGCTGCTCGGTGCGGCTGACCAGGTTGCCGCGGCCTTCCACCAGCTTGTTGCGCGCCGCCCCATAGGCCTTGTCCAGTTGTTGCAGGCGGTTGCCCACCTCGTCCAGGTCCTGGATGAACAGCACGAACTTGTCGTACAGCCAGCCGGCGCGCTCGGCGATTTCCCGGGCGTTCTGGCTCTGACGCTCCTGCTTCCACAGGCTGTCGATCACCCGCAACGTGGCCAGCAGCGTGGTGGGGCTGACAATGACAATTTGGCGGTCGAAGGCTTCCTGGAACAGGTTGGGTTCGGCCTGCAACGCCGCCGAAAACGCCGCCTCGATCGGCACGAACAGCAGCACGAAGTCGAGGCTGTGCAGCCCTTCCAGGCGGTTATAGTCTTTGCCCGACAAACCTTTCACGTGGTTGCGCAGCGACAGCACATGCTGCTTCAACGCCGCCTGGGACACCGCCGGATCATCGGCGCTGATGTACTGCTGATACGCGGTCAGGCTGACCTTGGAGTCGACCACCACCTGCTTGTCGCCCGGCAACAGAATCAGCACGTCGGGTTGGAAGCGCTCGCCATCAGGCCCCTTGAGGCTGACCTGGGTCTGGTATTCACGGCCCTTCTCAAGGCCTGCGTGTTCCAGCACCCGCTCCAGAATCAGCTCGCCCCAGTTGCCCTGGGTTTTCTGGCCCTTGAGGGCCTGGGTCAGGTTGGTGGCCTCATCACTCAGGCGCTGGTTGAGCTGTTGCAGGCGCTCCAGCTCCTTGCCCAGGGAGAAGCGCTCGCGGGCTTCCTGCTGGTAGCTTTCTTCCACGCGTTTTTCGAACGACTGGATGCGCTCCTTGAGCGGGTCGAGCAACTGCCCCAAGCGTTGGTTGCTGGTCTCGGCAAAGCGCTGTTCGCGCTCATCGAAGATCTTGCCGGCCAGTTCGGCGAACTGCGCCCGCAGTTCATCACGCGAGCCTTGCAGGTCGGTCAGGCGCTGCTGATGGCTGTCCTGCTGTTCACGCAGTTCGGCCTGCAGACCGGCGCACTGGGCATCCAGGCGGCGCAGCTCCACCTCTTTGCCGTTGCGCTCCAGGCTCCAGGCGTGGGCGGCGTCGCGGGCGTTGTCGCGCTCGATCTGCAGCAGCTCCAGCTCCCGCGCCTGGGCGGCCAGCTCGGCCTGCTTGACCGTGTTGGCCTGGGCCAGGTCGCTGATCTCGTCGCGGCTGGCATCCAGTTGCGCACTCAAACCGTCCTGGGCCAGCTGCGCCGTGGCCAGGCGCTCCTGCAGCAGCGCCGTGTCGGCACTCAACGCGCTCAGGCGCCGTTGTATCTGCCAGGCCAGCGCCAGGCTGGGGGCCCCGGCCAACAACAGGCCGAGCAGAAGGCTGGTGAGGTCAAATGCCATGTCAATTTCCACCACAGACAAACAAAGACCACAGTCTGAGCGATGCGGCGACCGGCGGCAAACTGACGACCGTGTTTGCCTCCGGTCGGGCGATAGCCGCACGATTTTGATTCTGCGAAGAAAAAAATAGTGGCATGAGTCAGGAGCGAAAAGTGCTGAGCCGTCGATTGACAAATGCAGGTGAAGCGTTGGTCGCAAACATGAAATAACCGGGTACGCCCGTGCTAGAGCAAGCGCTCGGGACAATCCACAGAAGCTGTGGATAACTCAGTGGACAACCGTCCTCCAATGCCCGCAAACCCTTGTAGAATAGGGGCTCCAGTCAAACTGACGATTTTTTCACCAGTTAAAAAAAGCGTTTTTTTTCATTGACTTAAATTTTCAATCCGGCGTAGGGGGCCCTTCGGCAAGGGCTTTGCAGGTGCATGACAATCCGATGGCACTGTGTGCACAACTGCCCCGAATGGAGGCGCACCACCGCACCATTTTTGCACCCGCCCTCACGTTTCAGGGCAAATACGGCGTTTTCAGGGGCTTCACAAGCAGGGCAGGAAGAGGCAAACTGGTCTGCTGGCGATCGAGCACAGGCCATACATCGCCTCCATCAAAATAGTGCTTGCAAGTTACCCACGCTATCGATTAGCCTTGGCATCGTTAGTACCAAGCTGAAAGTCAATTTATTGGTCGAAACAGTCCTCCAGCACGTCGTTCGCAGCAAAGCGAACCCCCTGCTGACACAGCGGACCGACCTACTCGATGGTTTCCAGGTAAACACTTCACGCGCCGTGGCCATAGCCAGGTGTCGATGCCAAGCCTCTTTACTCTGACCTAACCAACCTGCTGATTGATCAGGATCTTCACCCACGGGCAGCGAACCTTTGCCCCGGTGTGTTGCCTGTCCTCCTAAGTACCTACCGGTCAGCCCAAGCGCCACATTTGAATGCGCTCACACTGGCTGCTTTGTTCCAGTCAGGTTCTTCGCCCCGGCCAATGGTGGCCCGCGCTACTGGAACGTTTTTAGTGTGCACGGATCTTATCCGTGTCTTTTGCAGGAACATCCAATAACTATGAACACTATCCATACTCAAGATGCCATGCGCACCCTGACTGACGCCTTTGCACCACTGAACTGCCTGATCATGGCTGCTCGCAAAGGTTGCTTCAGCTTTACCGTCGTCAATGAGCACGGTATTGCCCGCCACAGCGAACGCCTGTACCCGGAGCAATACTCCAGCGCTGAACCGCTGCAAGCCGTGATCGACCGTACGCGTCAAGCACTGGTTGCCTGATCGCACCCAGGCGACACCAAGGCCCCGCTCAAGCGGGGCTTTTTTATGTCTGCGGTTTTTAATGTAGCCCGTAGCCGCTGCCGCCAGGCTGCGCTGGCCCTATGCCTTGCTGGAGATCTTCAGGGTTCGCATCGGCCAGCGCAGCCTGACGGCAGCGGCTACAGCGTTATCGCCTGAGGGCATATACCGCCGTTTACTCCACCCACAAATAATTTAAAAACAGCCCTTTACAGCATACATATCACACTACACTTCAATTCAAGCGGCTCGCGCCGCTTCCGGCGGAGCCCCTTCGATTCACTGCTGCCAAGCACCCAGGTTCCGTCGGCCAGACAGGAGAGGTCGCAGGGTTTATGGGGATCGCCGCACGGGAATTGAGCCAGTACGTGATACGTCCGACGCTGATGTACCTGGGGCGGCACTGCCCCACGGCCGAGGCCCTGCTACTGGGCGTGGCCGCCAGCCAGTCGGCGTTGGGCACCGAACTTCACGGGCGTCGCGGCCACGGGCTGTACCGCATCGGCGCGTTGCGCCACCAGGCATTGTGGGATCGCTACCTTGCCCTGGACCCGGACCTGGCCAGCCTCGTCAGGGGGCTGGCCAGCCAACATGCTTTTTTAAGTGGCCCGCATCAGGAATTGACCGTCAACCTTCGGTACGCCACCGCTATTGCGTGGCTTTTGATCGAAGAGCAAAAAACGCCCTTGCCACAGGCCGATGATGTTATCGGCATGGCCAGAATATGGCGCCAAACCTTCCAGCCTCAGGGGCGCATAAGGGATTTCACTGCCGCCTGGGCAACCTGCATTACCGTCAGTGACAGATTAGCCAGCTGAAGATCATGGCATAACGCCAGCTTATAAGCCGCGAATCTGGTCGGATTGTCCTACAAAACCGCTCTATCTCCAGCGATACGGGCTATAGCGCCGCAGCGAAAATGTTGGTAGTTTTCGCTTCGGTGATCACATGGAGTTCTAATAATGAAAAAAGTAATGCTCAAGACCACAATCAGCATCGCCGTCGCAGTCGCCTCCACTCAGCTGTTCGCCAGTGGCTTTGCCATCAACGAAACCAGCATCAGTGGCATGGGTACCGGGTTTGCCGGCCGCTCTTCTTCTGCCGATGACGCCAGCACCATCTACGGCAACCCTGCCGGCATGTCGCGCCTCAAGCACGAACAAGTGACCGTGGGGGCTGCGGTCATCAGTGCCAAGACTGATATCAGCGACACGCGCTCCACCCTGGGCGGCAAGGAAGACGGCGACATGGTGCCGCTGACCGCCGTGCCGATGGGCTACTACGTCAAGCCTATCGACGACCATTGGGCATTCGGTGTCGGCTTTTACGTGCCGTTCGGTCTGATCACCGACTACGGCAGCGACTTCGCTGGCCGTTACTACGCAAACAAGAGCAAGGTGTCGGTGTACACCTTCCAGCCTACCGTCAGCTACGCCTTCAACGATGTGGTCTCGATCGGTTTCGGCCCGACCATCAACCGCATCGACGGCGAACTGACCTCGCAGGTGCCGACCGCATCCAGCCCGGGCCTCAATGACGGCAAGGTCAGGATCAACGGTAACGACACCGCCATCGGCTTCAACGCCGGTATCCTGGTGCAGGCCACCCCTACCACCAGCTTGGGCGTGACCTACCACTCCAAGGTTGATTTCCACCTGGACGGCGACACCAAGATCACCGGCGGCACTTTCGGCCTGCTGGGTCTGAGCGGCAAAAGCTACGACGCCTCCCTGGACCTGACCACGCCTGAGTCCGTGGACTTCTCCATCACCCAGAAAGTGGGCGATGACTGGACCCTGTACGCCGGCAGCACCTGGACCCGCTGGAGTCGCCTGAAAGACATCACCGTGGAAAACTCGGGTGTGCCTGCCCTGCTGGCAGGCTCGCTGGGTACCATCACCGAAGAGCAGAACTGGCACGACACCTGGGCCCACGCCATTGGCGCCGCCTACCAGTTGAACAAGGAAGTGGTACTGCGCGCCGGTTACTCGGTTGACCAGTCCCCGACCAACAACGTCAACCGCTCGCCACGCATCCCGACCGGCGACCGTCAGGCCGTCAGCTTCGGTGTGGGCTGGACCCCGGTGGACAACATCACCCTGGACTTCGCCTACTCCTACCTGTGGGAAGAAAGCGTGAAGGTCAACGAAGTGTCGGCTTCCAAGCTGGCCTACAGCTCCAAGTACAAGAACAGCGCCAGCGGTTTCGGTACCTCGATTACCTACCGCTTCTGATTCGCGTACCGGCTGCACAAAAAAACCCGCCTCGGCGGTTTTTTTTATGGCTGCCATCGTAGCCGCTGCCGCCAGGCTGCGCTGGCCCTCTGCCTCACTGGAGATCTCCAGGGCTCACACTGGCCAGCGCAGCCTGGCGGCAGCGGCTACATCAGGGTTTGGAGGCGATGGCTTTCTCCACGGCGGCAATCAGGTCGGGGTCATCGGGCTTGGTAATGCTGGAAAAGCTGGCCACCACATTGCCCTGCCGGTCCACCACGTACTTGTAGAAATTCCACTTCGGCGCACTGCTCTGCTCGGCCAGCACCTTGAACAGGTGCGTGGCGTCGGCGCCGCGCACCGCCGCCGGCTGGGTCATGGTGAAGGTCACGCCATAATTGGCGTAGCAGACCTTGGCCGTTTCCACCGTGTCCTGGGCTTCCTGCTTGAAGTCGTTGGACGGCACGCCAATCATTTCCAGGCCCTGGCCCTTGTAGCGGCTGTACAGACCCTCCAGCCCGGTGAATTGCGGGGCGAAGCCGCAATAACTGGCCGTGTTGACCACCACCAGCGGCTTACCGGCAAAGCGCTGGCACAGGTCGATTGACTCCTTGCCGCGCAGCTTGGTCATCTGCCCTTGCAGCAACTCGGGGCAGTCGGCCAGGGCAGTGCCCGCGGTGGCGAGCAACAGCAGCGGTACCGTTATCCAGCGCAGTTTCATGGCGGGCGTCCTCGATGACTTGAAGCCCCAACCTACCCCCACATCAGCCCCCACGCAACGCTCAACCTGAATTCCCCCCAACCCGTAGCCGCTGCCGCCAGGCTGCGCTGGCCCTGCGCCTCGCTGGAGATCTTCAGGGTTGACGCGGGCCAGCGCAGCCTGACGGCAGCGGCTACGGGGCTGGGGCGATTTCAGGGGCGAGCATGGGTCCGGGCGCAGCGCATCACAAATTACGAACTTCCACCACCAGGGATACCTCTGAGATTTAAGCCCCTCCTGCACAGGCCGCACCCCATGGACCTCGTCATCGCCCGCCCCGAAGGCCTGTATTGCCCACCAGGGGATTTTTACATTGACCCCTGGCGTCCGGTGGAGCGCTCGGTGATCACCCATGGTCATGGCGACCACGCGCGCACGGGCAACCAGCATTACCTGGCGGCCAGCCCCGGCGCCGGCATTCTGCGAGCGCGGTTGGGCGCCGACATCAATCTGCAGACGCTCGATTACGGCGAGCGCCTGGTGCACCACGGTGTCACCCTCAGTTTCCACCCCGCCGGCCACGTGCTGGGCTCAGCCCAGGTGCGCCTGGAATACCAGGGCGAAGTATGGGTCGCCTCCGGGGACTACAAGGTGGAAGCCGACGGCACCTGCACGCCGTTCGAGCCCGTGCGCTGCCACACCTTCATCACCGAATCCACCTTCGGCCTGCCCATCTACCGCTGGCAGCCGCAGCAGGAAATCTTCAACGAAATCGACAGCTGGTGGCGCGCCAATGCCCAGGCCGGCAAAGCCAGCGTGCTGTTCGCCTACGCCTTCGGCAAGGCGCAGCGCATTCTGCACGGCATCGACGCCAGCATCGGGCCGATCCTGGTGCATGGTGCTGTGGAGCCGTTGAACCGGGTGTACCGCGAAGGCGGCATTCATATTCCCGAAACCCATTACGCCGGCGACTTCAAAAAGACCGACCCCGCCCTGCGCCAGGCGCTGATCCTGGCCCCACCCTCGGCCGGCGGCAGCACCTGGATACGCCGTTTCGGCGACTACAGCGATGCCTTCGCCAGCGGCTGGATGCGCCTGCGCGGCACCCGCAGGCGGCGCGGCGTGGACCGTGGCTTTGTGCTGTCCGACCATGCCGATTGGCCGGGGCTGTTATGGGCGATCGAACAAACCGGCGCCGAACGGGTGATGGTCACCCACGGCTCGGTGGCGGTGCTGGTGCGCTACCTGCGCGACCTGGGGCTGGACGCCCAGGGCTTTACCACCGAGTACGGCGATGAAGAGCAGGAGCAGGCCAGCGCATGAAAGCCTTTGCCGAGCTCTACGCCCGCCTGGACGAAACCACCTCCACCAACGCCAAGCGCGACGCCCTGCTGGACTATTTCAGCCACGCCCAGGCCGATGATGCGGCGTGGGCCGTGTACTTCCTGTCCGGCGGCCGCCCCCGGCAACTGGTACCCAGCCGGGTGCTGCGCGACATCGCCGTCAGCACCAGCGGGCTGCCCGAATGGCTGTTCGAAGAAAGCTACCAGGCCGTCGGCGACCTGGCCGAAACCTTTTCCCTGCTACTGCCCGAATCGTTCCACAGCAGCGATCAGGGCCTGGCCTGGTGGGTAGAACAGGCCCTGCTGCCCCTGCGCGGCCTGCCGCCCGAGACCCTGGCCGAACGCCTGCCGCTGCTGTGGGCGCAGCTGGACCGGCAAAGCCTGATGGTGTGCCTGAAACTGATCACCGGCAGCTTCCGCGTGGGCGTATCAAAACTGCTGGTTACCCGCGCCCTGGCGCAACTGGCCGACATCGACAGCAAGCGCGTGGCCCAGCGCCTGGTGGGCTACACCGACCTGTCCCATCGCCCCACGGCGGACAGCTACCGCAAGCTGATCGCCGCCGAGTCCGCCGACGAACATGCCCAGCGCGGCGGCCAGCCCTACCCGTTCTTCCTGGCCCACGCCCTGCAACAACCCACCGACCAGTTCGAAGCATTGCTGGGCCCGGTCAGCGACTGGCAAGTGGAATGGAAATGGGACGGCATCCGCGCCCAACTGGTGAAGCGCGACGGCCGCCTGTGGATCTGGTCCCGGGGCGAAGAACTGGTCAGCGATCGTTTCCCGGAGCTGCTGGCACTGGAGCACAGCCTGCCGGACGGCACCGTCATCGACGGCGAAATCGTGGTGTGGAAAGACCAGGTGCAGCCCTTCGCCCTGCTGCAACAGCGCATCGGCCGCAAGACCTTGAGCAAGAAGCTGCTCGAAGAGATCCCCGTGGCGGTGCTGGCCTACGACCTGCTGGAGTGGCAGGGCCATGACTGGCGCAGCCGCAACCAGGCTGAACGACGCGCTCAACTGGAAACGCTGGTGACCGCCACCGCGGCCCCGGTGTTGCGCCTGTCGCCCGTGGTGCAAGGCACTGATTGGCTGGACCTCGACCAACAGCGCGAACACTCCCGCCGCCTGGGCGTGGAAGGCATGATGCTTAAGGCCCGCGACGCGCTGTACGGGGTGGGCCGCACCAAGGACATGGGCACCTGGTGGAAATGGAAAGTCGACCCCTTCAGCGTCGACGCCGTGCTGATCTACGCCCAGGCCGGCCACGGTCGGCGCGCCAGCCTGTACAGCGACTACACCTTCGCCGTATGGGACGGCCCGCCCGAGGCCAGCGAGCGCACCCTGGTGCCCTTCGCCAAGGCTTACTCGGGGCTCACCGACGAGGAAATGCGCCAAGTCGATGCCATCGTGCGCAAGACTACCGTGGAGAAGTTCGGCCCCGTGCGCAGCGTGCGTCCCACCCTGGTGTTCGAGCTCGGTTTTGAAGGTATTGCCCTGTCAAAACGTCATAAAAGCGGCATTGCCGTACGTTTTCCGCGCATGTTGCGCTGGCGGCATGACAAGCCGGTGGAAGAAGCCGATAGTCTGGCTACGCTGCAAGACTTGCTGGGCTGAACGCCCACTTTTGGGGCGCGTTTTCGGGCTCGCCCTTTTTTGGGCAGGCCGCTGCGCCAGAGCCTTTGCAGTGCCCCATTTAAACGCTCGTTCGGGGACTGTGGTGCGAAAATTGCTATCACAATGATGTCTGGCATCCGCCGGTAACGAATGTCGCGTACGCCTGTACGCTCTTCTCAGGTTCTAAGGACTGCACAATGAAAAAAGCATTGCTGACCCTTTCTGCTCTGGCCTTATGTTTGTCTGCTGGCGCCGCGATGGCCAAGGATTACAAGGTACTGCGCTTCGGCGTGGACCCGTCCTACGCACCTTTTGAATCCAAGGCCGCCGACGGCAGCCTGGTGGGCTTTGACATCGACCTGGGCAACGCCATCTGCAAAGAACTCAAAGTGCAGTGCAAATGGGTCGAGAACGACTTCGACGGCATGGTGCCCGGCCTGAACGCCGGTAAATTCGACGGCGTGATCTCGTCCATGACCGTGACCGAAGCCCGCGAGAAGGTCATCGACTTCTCCAGCGAACTGTTCTCCGGCCCGACCGCGCTGGTGTTCAAAAAAGGTGCAGACTACGGCACCCCCGAATCGCTCAAAGGCAAGACCGTGGGCTACGAGCAAGGCACCATCCAGGAAGCCTACGCCAAGGCCAAGCTGGAACCGGCCGGCGTGAAGATCCAGCCGTACGCCAACCAGGACCAGGTGTATGCCGACTTGACCAACGGCCGTCTGGACGCCTCGATCCAGGACATGCTGCAGGCTGAACTGGGCTTCCTGAAGTCCGACGCCGGCAAGGGCTACGAAGTCAGCAAGCCGGTGGATGACCCACTGCTGCCGGCCAAGACCGCCATCGGTATCAAACAAGGTAACAAAGAGCTCAAGGCCCTGCTGGACAAAGGTATCGAAGCGTTACACAAGGATGGCACTTACGACACCATTCAGAAGAAACACTTCGGTGATCTGAACCTGTACAGCGGTAAGTAACCTTTGGTGACAACGCCTTCCTCCTACAGGGGGAAGGCGTTTTTTCTACCTGCACAGGCCTGATCCATGTTCGACGACCTATTACAAAACCTGGGCCTTTCGGCACTCAGCCTGAAGGGTTTCGGCCCGATCCTGCTGCAAGGCACCTGGATGACCATCAAACTGGCAGTGCTGTCACTGCTGGTCAGCGTGTGCCTGGGGCTGCTGGGCGCCACGGCCAAGCTTTCAAGCGTCAAGCTGCTGCGCGTGCCCGCCCAGTTGTACACCACCCTGATCCGCGGCGTGCCCGACCTGGTGCTGATGCTGCTGATCTTCTACAGCCTGCAAACCTGGCTGACCAATCTCACAGATGCCATGGAATGGGACTACATCGAGATCGATCCTTTCACCTCCGGTGTGATCACCCTCGGGTTCATCTATGGCGCCTACTTCACCGAAACCTTCCGTGGCGCGATCCTCGCCGTGCCGCGCGGCCAGGTGGAAGCGGCCACCGCCTACGGCCTGAAACGCGGCCAGCGCTTTCGCTACGTGGTGTTCCCGCAGATGATGCGCTTTGCCCTGCCGGGCATCGGCAATAACTGGATGGTGATGCTCAAGGCCACCGCGCTGGTGTCGATCATCGGCCTGGCCGACCTGGTCAAGGCCGCGCAGGACGCCGGCAAAAGCACCTACCAGTTGTTCTATTTTCTGGTCCTGGCGGCCATCATCTACCTGCTGATCACCAGCGCCTCCAACGTGGTGTTGCGCTGGGCCGAACGGCGTTACAGCGCAGGCAGCCGGGAGGCGGTGCGATGATCGAACTGTTGCAGCAATACTGGCGCCCGTTCCTGTATTCGGACGGCCAGCACATCACCGGCCTGGCCATGACCCTGTGGCTGCTGACGGCCTCCATTGCCATCGGCTTCATGGTGTCCATCCCGCTGTCCATCGCCCGCGTGTCCAGCCACTTCTGGGTGCGCTGGCCGGTGCAGTTCTACACCTACCTGTTCCGCGGCACGCCGCTGTATATCCAGCTGCTGATCTGCTACACCGGCATCTACAGCATCGAAGCGGTACGCAACCAGCCAGAGCTCAATGCGTTCTTTCGCGACGCCATGAACTGCACCATCCTGGCCTTCGCCCTCAACACCTGCGCCTACACCACGGAGATTTTCGCCGGGGCCATCCGCAGCATGAACCACGGCGAGGTCGAAGCCGCCAAGGCCTACGGCCTGACCGGCTGGAAGCTCTACACTTACGTGATCATGCCGTCGGCCCTGCGCCGTTCGCTGCCCTTCTACAGCAACGAAGTGATCCTGATGCTGCACTCCACCACCGTGGCCTTCACCGCCACCGTGCCGGACATCCTCAAGGTGGCGCGCGACGCCAACTCGGCCACCTTCCTGACGTTCCAGTCGTTCGGCATCGCGGCGCTGATCTACCTGACCATCACCTTCACGCTGGTGGGCCTGTTTCGCCTGGCCGAACGCCGCTGGCTGGCCTTCCTCGGCCCTGCGCACTAGGAACCCCACATGCTGCATCGCACCCATGACCTGATCAGCCCGGTGCCTGGCACCGGCCGGCAGATCCACAGCTTCCACTTCGGCCCCACGGACGGCGCCGGTAAAATCTACATCCAGGCCTCGCTGCACGCCGACGAGTTGCCCGGCATGCTGGTGGCCTGGCACCTCAAGCAGCGCCTGCGCGAGCTGGAACAGACCGGGCGCCTGAACCACGAAATCGTCCTGGTGCCGGTGGCCAACCCGGTGGGCCTTGAGCAGGTGCTGATGGACGTGCCGCTGGGCCGCTACGAGCTGGAGAGCGGGCAGAACTTCAACCGCCTGTTCGTCGATGTCAGTGACCAGGTGGGCGACGAGGTGGAGCCGCACCTGGGCGACGACCCGCAGCACAACGCGCGGCTGATCCGCGCCAGCCTGCGCCGCGCCCTGGAAGCCCAGGTGCCGGACACCCAGTTGCAGTCCCAGCGCCTGACCCTGCAACGCCTGGCCTGCGACGCCGACATGGTGCTGGACCTGCACTGCGACTTCGAAGCCGTGGCGCACCTGTACACCACCCCCGAGGCGTGGCCCAAGGTGGAGCCGCTGTCGCGCTACCTGGGCGCCCAGGCCAGCCTGCTGGCCACCGACTCCGGTGGGCACTCGTTCGACGAATGCTTCACGCTGGTGTGGTGGGAGCTGCAGCAGCGCTTCAACCACCGCTTCGAGATCCCCCAGGGCAGCTTCTCGGTGACCGTGGAGCTGCGCGGCCAACTGGACGTCGACCACCATACGGCCGGTGCCGACGCCGATGCGATCCTGGACTACCTGACCGATTTCGGCGCTATCGCCGGTACTGCCGCGCCGCAGCCCGAGCTGCTGTACCCGGCCACGCCGCTGGCGGCCGTGGAGCCGGTGACCACCGCGGCGGGCGGCCTGCTGGTGTTCCACGTGCTGCCGGGCGAAGAGATGAGCGCCGGCCAGCTGATTGCCGACGTCATCGACCCCATTACCGACCGCATCACGCCCGTGCGCTGCACCCAGCCGGGGCTGCTGTACGCCCGCTCGCTGCGGCGCATGGCCACCGCCGGCATGGTCGTGGCCCACGTGGCCGGCCGTGAAGCCTACCGCAGCGGCTACCTTCTTTCGCCTTGAGACCTGATTGCCCATGTACAAACTGACCATCGATGGCCTGCACAAACGCTATGGCGACAACGAAGTGCTCAAGGGCGTTTCGCTCAAGGCCAAGACCGGCGACGTCATCAGCCTGATCGGCGCCAGCGGCTCGGGGAAGAGTACCTTCCTGCGCTGCATCAACTTTCTGGAAACCCCCAACGACGGCGCCATGAGCCTGGATGGCAAGGCCGTGCGCATGGTGCAGGACAGCCACGGCATGCGCGTGGCCGACCCGCACGAGCTGCAGCGCATCCGCACGCGCCTGGCCATGGTGTTCCAGCACTTCAACCTGTGGAGCCACATGAGCGTGCTGGAAAACGTCACCATGGCCCCGCGCCGGGTGCTGGGCGTGAGCAAGCACGAAGCCGAAGAGCGTGCCCGCCGTTACCTGGACAAGGTCGGCCTGCCGGCGCGCGTGGCCGATCAATACCCGGCCTTCCTCTCCGGCGGCCAACAGCAGCGCGTGGCCATTGCCCGCGCGCTGGCCATGGAGCCTGAGGTGATGCTGTTCGACGAACCCACCTCGGCGCTGGACCCGGAGCTGGTGGGCGAAGTGCTGAAGGTGATCCAGGGCCTGGCCGAGGAAGGCCGCACCATGATCATGGTGACCCACGAGATGAGCTTTGCCCGGCAGGTGTCCAGCCAAGTGATGTTTCTGCACAAGGGGCTGGTGGAAGAAGAAGGTGTGCCGGCGGATGTGCTGGGCAATCCCAAGAGCGAGCGGCTGCGCCAGTTCCTCAGTGGCAACCTGAAGTAATTTGTAGCCGCTGCCGCCAGGCTGCGCTGGCCCATGCCCCACTGGAAATCTCCAGCGTCCACCCTGGCCAGCGCAGCCTGCGGCAGCGGCTACACGCGTCGCAACTAACCTTCCACCGCCGCTGTCTCTGGTTTAACCCCCACGGACAGCGCCAATGCCCGACCACGCCAAACACTGGTTCGCCGACCGCCACTGGAAACCCTTCGCCTTCCAGAAGCAGGTATGGGCGGCCGTGAAGGCCGGGCAGTCAGGCCTGCTGCACGCCAGCACCGGCGCCGGCAAGACCTACGCCCTGTGGTTCGCCGCCCTCAACCGCTTCGCCAAACCAGGCAGCCGCACCGCCCCCCTGACGGTGTTGTGGATCACCCCCATGCGCGCCCTGGCCGCCGACACCCATCGCGCCCTGCTCACCCCTGTGGACGAGCTGAAGCTGCCCTGGACCGTGGGCCTGCGCACCGGCGACACCAGCAGCGCCGAACGCGCCCGCCAGGGCCGCCGCCTGCCCACCACGCTGATCACCACCCCGGAAAGCCTGACCCTGCTGCTGGCACGCGAAAACGCCAAGACTGAATTTGCCAGCCTGGCGATGGTGGTGGTGGACGAATGGCACGAACTGATCGGCAACAAGCGCGGCGTGCAGCTGCAACTGGCCCTGGCGCGTCTGCGGCGCTGGCAGCCTGGGTTGATCGTGTGGGGCATCTCGGCCACCCTCGGCAATCAGGCCCACGCCCAGGACGTGCTGTTGGGCATCGAGCAAGGCATTACGGTGCAAGGCGCCGAAGCCAAGCGCATCGAAGTCGACACCCTGCTGCCCGCAGCAATCGAACGCTTCCCCTGGGGCGGGCACATGGGCCTGCGCATGCTCGATCAGGTCGTGGCCGAGATCGATTCCAGCAGCAGTTGCCTGGCGTTCACCAACACCCGCTCCCAGGCGGAAATCTGGTTCCAATCCATCCTCGACGCGCGCCCCGACTGGGCAGGCATCATCGCCCTGCACCACAGCTCACTGGCCCGGGAAACCCGGGACTGGGTGGAGCGCGCGCTCAAGGATGGCCAGCTCAAGGCCGTGGTGTGCACCTCCAGCCTCGACCTGGGCGTGGACTTCCTGCCCGTGGAACGCGTGCTGCAGATCGGTTCGGCCAAGGGCGTGGCGCGCTTGATGCAGCGCGCCGGGCGCTCGGGCCATGCGCCCGGGCGGCCGTCGCGGGTCACCCTGGTGCCTACCCACAGCCTGGAACTGGTGGAAGCCGCGGCCGCAGAACAGGCGGTGGCCGCGCGGCAGATCGAGCCACGTGAATCGCCGCGCAAGCCCCTGGACGTACTGGTGCAACACTTGGTCAGCATGGCCCTGGGCGGCGGGTTTCTGCCCGACGAACTGCTGGAAGAAGTGCGCAGCGCCTGGGCCTACCGGGAGCTCACCGACGATGAATGGCAATGGGCGCTGGCCTTCGTCCGCCACGGTGGCCACTCGCTCACGGCCTACCCCGATTACCGCCGGGTGGAGCCCGACGAACACGGCATTTGGCGCGTGCCCGACGCGCGCTTGGCACGCCGTCATCGCATGAGCATCGGTACCATCGTCAGCGACGCCAGCCTGCAACTGAAATATTGGAGCAAGGGCGGCGGCGGGCGTTCGCTCGGCAGCGTCGAAGAAGGCTTCATTGCCCGCCTGCGCCCCGGCGACGGTTTCCTGTTTGCCGGCCGCCAATTGGAGCTGGTACGGGTGGAAAACATGACCGCCTACGTCAAGCGCAGCACCGCCAAGAAGGCCGCCGTACCGCGCTGGAATGGTGGGCGCATGCCGCTGTCCAGCGAACTGGCCGATGCGCTGGTACGCCAGTTGGGCCTGGCTGCCCAAGGCGAATACCAGAGCCCGCCGATGCGCGCCGTGCAGCCGTTGCTGGAAGTGCAGCAGCACTGGTCGGCCCTGCCTACGCCAAGCACCCTGCTGGCCGAAACCCTGAAATCGCGCGAAGGCTGGCACCTGTTCCTCTACCCTTTTGCCGGCCGCCAGGTGCACCTGGGCCTGGGCAGCCTGCTGGCCTCGCGCATGAGTCAGCGCCAGCCGCTGACGTTCTCCATCGCCGTCAACGACTACGGCTTCGAATTGCTCAGTGCCACCGCCGTAGACTGGCCACAGTGGCTCAATGGCGCGCTGCTTAGCCCGGACCAGTTGCTGGCTGACGTGCTGGCAAGCCTCAATGCCGGCGAGCTGGCCCTGCGCCGGTTTCGTGAGATCGCGCGTATTTCAGGCCTGGTGTTCGGGGGTTATCCCGGCTCGCAAAAAAGCACCCGCCAGGTGCAAGCCTCCAGCGGGCTGTTCTTCGAAGTGTTCAAGCAATACGACGCCGGCAACCTGCTGTTGACCCAGGCCCAGGAGGAAGTGTTGCGTCAGGAGCTGGATGTGGAACGTCTGGAGCAGACGCTGGTGCGCATGCAGGGCCAGCGCCTGGACCTGCATGCCCTCAAGCGCGCCACGCCGCTGGCGTTCCCGCTGATGGTGGAGCGATTCCGCGAAAGCCTCAGCAGCGAAAAACTCGCCGACCGTATTGCACGGATGGTCAGCGACCTGGAAACGGCGGCCGGGCCATGAGCACTCATCACGCCGTCGACTTTCATGGCACCAGCCTGTGGCTGCTGCCCGACAAAGCCATCTATTGGCCCGAGCGGCGAGCGCTGCTAATTGCCGACGCCCACTTCGGCAAGGCGGCCGCCTATCGCCGCCTGGGCCAGCCGGTGCCCCATGGCACCACGGCCAGCAACCTGGCGGTGCTGGATCGATTGCTGGCCGCTTATGACTGCCAGCAATTGATCTTCCTGGGCGATTTTCTGCATGCCCCTGGCTCGCAGGGGCCCGCAACCCTGGCTGCGCTGCAACAGTGGCGCGAACGGCACGGGCAATTGGCGGTGACGCTGATCAGGGGTAACCACGACCGCCGTGCGGGCGACCCACCGGCAAGCCTGGCGTTCGAGGTGGTGGCAGAGCCGTTGTTATTGGGGCCGTTCGCGTTGCAGCACGAACCCGACGCGCACCCGCACCTGCCGGTACTGGCCGGGCATGTGCATCCGGTGTATCGGCTGCACGGCAGGGGCCGCCAGAGCCTGCGCCTGCCGTGTTTCAGGTTGGGTGGGGATGTCAGCCTGCTACCGGCGTTTGGCGCCTTTACCGGCGGCCATGCGGTACACCCAGGCCGCGACGAGACACTGTTCGTGGTCGGCGACGGCCAGGTGTGGCCAGTGCGACGTCAGGCGACGGGCGCAGGTGGGGGCTGATCGGGGATGGTCGGCTCGCCCGGTTCTTCAGGCTGCGGGTAATCCGGGTTGGGGTCGGGATCCGGTTGGCCCGGTACGCCGCCTGACAGATGGGCCATGGGGTTGGCCAGCAAGGTCCAGGCAAGCACGCCAATCTGGTTGGGCTCCAGCCTGGCCAGTTCAGCGCTGATGGTCGGGTCGATTTTCATAGGCACTCCCTGGTCAAAGGCCCGTTTCGCGCGACGCGAAACGGAACTGTTCACCTGGATAGAGTGCCGATTTGCCGACTAATTCCTTGCGCCTGTCGGATTATGTACGCGGCAGGGTGACGCCGCGCTGGCCCTGGTACTTGCCGCCGCGGTCCTTGTAGGACACTTCACACTCTTCGTCCGACTCCAGGAACAGCATCTGCGCCACGCCTTCGTTGGCGTAGATCTTGGCCGGCAGCGTGGTGGTGTTGGAGAACTCCAGGGTCACGTGGCCTTCCCACTCAGGTTCCAGCGGGGTGACGTTGACGATGATGCCGCAGCGCGCGTAGGTGCTCTTGCCCAGGCAGATGGTCAGCACGTTGCGCGGGATACGGAAGTACTCCACGGTGCGGGCCAGGGCGAAGGAGTTGGGCGGGATGATGCACACGTCGCTCTTGACGTCGACAAAGCTCTTCTCGTCGAAGTTCTTGGGGTCGACGGTGGCCGAGTTGATGTTGGTGAACACCTTGAATTCGTCGGCGCAGCGCACGTCGTAGCCGTAGCTGGACACACCGAAGGAGATCAGGCGGTCGGCGCCTTCGCCACGCATCTGGCGCTCGACGAAAGGCTCGATCATGCCGTGCTCTTGCGCCATGCGGCGAATCCACTTGTCCGATTTGATGCTCATGGCGGGGTGTCCTGAATAGCGAGGTGGTGAAAATGATGCCCGCATCTTACCGGACCACGCGCCATGGCTCAAAGCACCAGGGACATTTAGCTGGACCGCCCGGTCATTCGGTGCGCTGCAGCCCTCTAAAACTGCGACTTTTCGTCACTTGCCCACACCGTCAGTCATGATTTGGGATATTCGTGTATCAGGGCATTGGCAGGCCCCTGAAAAAGGGTTAAGGTGGCGTCACTGTGTTGCTTGTGTCACTGAGAATCTCTACCCGATGTTTTACATCTTCATGAATTTTCCTGCTCTTTGCACTCAGTCTCGGCCAGGGCATTTCCTGAGCCGCAGTTAACTTTGTCCAAGGAGATTTACCATGTCCAATCGCCAAACCGGTACCGTTAAGTGGTTCAACGATGAAAAAGGCTTCGGCTTCATCACTCCACAATCCGGTGACGACCTGTTCGTACACTTCAAAGCTATCCAAGCTGACGGCTTCAAAAGCCTGAAAGAAGGCCAGCAAGTTTCTTTCGTCGCTACCCGCGGCCAGAAAGGCATGCAAGCTGAAGAAGTTCAAGTTATCTAACTTGTACTGAACAGTTCAAAAGAACCCCGCTCTCGAGCGGGGTTTTTTTATGCCTGCAATTCGCCGTAGCCGCTGCCGCCAGGCTGCGCTGGCCCTTGCATTCACTGAAGATCTCCAGCGAAGCATAGGCCAGCGCAGCCTGGCGGCAGCGGCTACAGCGACTCAGTCGTCAGAGATGGTAATGCTCGGCATCGCCGGCGCTGCCGCTTCCTGCATCACAATGCGCGCGCCCACGTGGCGGGCAAGCTCCTGGTAGACCATGGCAATCTGGCTTTCCGGCTCGGCAATGGCCGTAGGCTTGCCGCTGTCGGCCTGCTCGCGAATCACCATCGACAACGGCAACGACGCCAGTACCTCGACGTCATACTGCGCCGCCAGCTTCGCGCCGCCACCTTCGCCAAACAGATGCTCGGCATGGCCGCAGTTGGAGCAGATGTGCACGGCCATGTTCTCCACCACGCCCAGCACCGGGATGTTGACCTTGCGGAACATCTCCACGCCCTTGCGTGCATCCAGCAGCGCCAGGTCCTGAGGGGTGGTGACAATCACGGAGCCTGCCACCGGCACTTTCTGCGCCAGGGTCAGCTGGATGTCACCGGTGCCTGGCGGCATATCGATCACCAGGTAATCCAGGTCGTCCCAGGCGGTCTGGGTGATCAGCTGCAGCAGCGCGCCGGACACCATCGGGCCGCGCCATACCATCGGCGTGTTGTCGTCGGTGAGGAAGGCCATGGACATTACTTCCACGCCATGGGCCTTGATCGGCACAAACCACTTCTGGTCCCTGACCTGCGGCCGGGTGCCCTCGGGGATGCCGAACATCACGCCCTGGCTGGGGCCATAAATGTCGGCATCGAGGATACCCACGCGGGCGCCCTCACGGGCCAGCGCCAGGGCCAGGTTGGCGGCGGTGGTGGATTTGCCCACGCCGCCCTTGCCCGAGGCCACGGCAACGATGTTCTTGACGTTGGCCATGCCCGGCACCTGGGCCTGGGCCTTGTGAGCGCCGATCACGCAGTCGATGCGCACGGTGGCGCGCGTCACGCCTTCCAGGCCTTCGACGGCCGTCTGCAGCACCTGGGCAAAACCGTTCTTGAACAGGCCGGCGGCGTAACCCAGTTCCAGCACTACGTTGACCTGCCCGCCTTCGATATCGATGGCGCGCACGCACCCGGCGCTGACCGGGTCCTGGTTCAGGTAGGGGTCGGTGTACTGGCCAAGTACGGCTTCGACGGCGGCGCGATTGACGGCACCCATGGGTTCTCCCGTTATAAAGACTGAGCAAGACAGACGGCTATCCTAGCGCGTCCGCGCCCGGAAATCTGCGCCAATCCCGTAGCCGCTGCCGCAGGCTGCGCTGGCCAGCCGCCTCACTGCAGATCTTCTGTGCATTTGAGGGCCAGCGCAGCCTGCGGCAGCGGCTACGGGGGTGAAAAAAATCCGCCAGGCCTTTATAGTGGCCGATCTTGTTTTGACTTCTAAGTAGCCGAGCCCCATGTCCGAGCCCCGCAAGATTCTCGTCACCAGCGCCCTGCCCTACGCCAACGGTTCGATCCACCTTGGCCACATGGTCGAGTACATCCAGACCGACATGTGGGTGCGTTTCCAGAAGCACCGCGGCAACCAGTGCACCTACGTCTGCGCCGACGACGCCCACGGCTCGGCCATCATGCTGCGCGCGGAAAAGGAAGGCATCACCCCTGAACAGCTGATCGCCGGCGTACAGGTGGAGCACAGCACCGACTTCGCCGACTTCCTGGTGGAGTTCGACAACTTCCACTCCACCCACGCCGAAGAGAACCGCGAGCTGTCCGCGCAGATCTACCTGAAGCTGCGCGACGCCGGGCACATTTCCCAGCGTTCGGTGACCCAGTATTTCGACCCGGACAAGCAGATGTTCCTGGCCGACCGCTTCATCAAGGGCACCTGCCCCAAATGCGCGGCCGAAGACCAGTACGGCGACAACTGCGAAAAGTGCGGTGCCACCTACGCGCCCACCGAACTGAAGAACCCCAAGTCGGCGATCTCCGGCGCCACGCCGGTGCTCAAGGATTCCCAGCACTTCTTCTTCAAGCTGCCTGACTTCCAGGCCATGCTGCAGGAGTGGACCCGCAGCGGCACCCTGCAGGACGCCGTCGCCAACAAGCTGGCCGAGTGGCTGGACAGTGGCCTGCAGGAGTGGGACATCTCGCGCGATGCGCCGTATTTCGGCTTCGAGATCCCGGACGAGCCCGGCAAGTACTTCTACGTATGGCTGGACGCCCCAATCGGCTACATGGCCAGCTTCAAGAACCTGTGCGCGCGCCGTCCGGACCTGGACTTCGACGCCTATTGGGCCAAGGATTCCACCGCCGAGCTGTACCACTTCATCGGCAAGGACATCATCAACTTCCACGCCCTGTTCTGGCCCGCCATGCTCGAAGGCGCCGGCTACCGCAAGCCTACTGCGGTGAACGTGCACGGCTACCTGACCGTCAACGGCCAGAAGATGTCCAAGTCGCGTGGCACCTTCGTCAAGGCGCGCACCTACCTGGATCACCTGTCGCCTGAGTACCTGCGCTACTACTACGCCTCCAAACTGGGCCGTGGCGTGGACGACATGGACCTGAACCTGGAAGACTTCGTGCAGAAGGTCAACTCCGACCTGGTGGGCAAGGTGGTCAACATCGCCAGCCGCTGCGCAGGCTTCATCCACAAGGGCAACGAAGGCGTGCTGGTGGCCGAAAATGCCGCGCCAGAGCTGACCGACGCGTTCCTGGCCGCCGCGCCAAGCATTGCCGAAGCCTACGAGAACCGCGACTTCGCCCGCGCCATGCGTGAAATCATGGCCCTGGCCGACCGCGCCAACGCCTTCATCGCCGACAAGGCCCCCTGGGCCCTGGCCAAGCAGGAAGGCAAGCAGGCCGAAGTACAGGCCGTGTGCGCCCTGGGCGTGAACCTGTTCCGCCAGTTGGTGATCTTCCTCAAGCCGGTGCTGCCACAACTGGCCGCCGACGCCGAGGCGTTCCTCAACGTGGCGCCATTGACCTGGGCCGACCACGCCACCCTGCTGGCCAACCACCAGCTGAACCCGTTCCAGGCGCTGATGAGCCGTATCGACCCGGTGAAGGTGCAGGCCATGGTCGACGCCTCCAAGGAAGACCTGGAAGCCGCCCAGGCCTCCAACGCCCCGGCCGGCAACGGCGAGCTGGCCAAGGAGCCGCTGGCTGCCGAAATCGAGTTCGACACCTTCGCTGCCGTTGACCTGCGCGTGGCCCTGATCCTCAAGGCCGAGCACGTGGAAGGTGCCGACAAGCTGCTGCGCCTGACCCTGGACATCGGCGACGAGCAACGCAACGTGTTCTCGGGCATCAAGAGCGCCTACCCGAACCCGGCCGAGCTGGAAGGTCGCCTGACCATGATGATTGCCAACCTCAAGCCGCGCAAAATGCGCTTCGGCATGTCCGAAGGCATGGTCATGGCTGCCGGCCCTGGCGGCGAAGAAATCTACCTGCTGAGCCCCGACAGCGGCGCCAAGCCGGGTCAGCGGATCAAGTAAGCCTTCGCACCGCGTCGCACCGATCGCGAGCAAGCATTGCTCCCACAGTGTAACGGCATGCATTTATGCCAGGCTCAACACTGTGGGAGCAAAGCTTGCTCGCGAGAGGCCCGTAGCCTCACCATCAATACCTCTGCCCCCCACGAATCCCGCCCATGAGCCTGATCCAACGCATCGACGCCCTGCTGCCCCAGACCCAGTGCGGCAAATGCGGCCACGGTGGCTGCCTGCCCTACGCCCAGGGCATCGCGGCAGGCGAGGCGATCAACAAATGCCCCCCTGGTGGCACCGAAACCCTCGGCGCCCTGGCGCAATTGCTCAAGCTGCCCGTGATCGCGCTGGACACCAGCCGCGGCAGCGCCCCTGCCCAAGTGGCCCATATCCGTGAAGCCGAATGCATCGGCTGCACCAAATGTATCCAGGCCTGCCCGGTGGACGCCATCCTCGGCGCGGCCAAGCTGATGCACACGGTCATCACTGACGAATGCACCGGCTGCGACCTGTGCGTGGCCCCCTGCCCGGTGGACTGCATCGACCTGCGGCCGCTGCCCGATGCCACCCTGGCCATCGTCGGCGGCCTTGCGCACAGCGAAGCAGACCGCCAGGCCCGCCTGCTCAAGCGCGACCGTGCCCGCCGCCGCTTCGAAAACCGCAACGCCCGCCTGGCCCGCCTGGCCGCACGCCGCGAAACCCAGCGCGCCACCCCAGTGCCCGCGCCCGCTGCGGCGCCTGCGCCAGTCAGCGACCCGGTACAGGCCGCCCTGGCCCGCATCAAGGCGCAAAAGGCCGCCAACGTCGACGCCCAGCTCAAGCAGGCCAAGATCGCCGCCGCCATGACACGCGCGCAGTGGAGCAAGACCCTGCGGGCCTACACCACGCCGCCCACGCAACAACAGTTCGAACGCCTGCAAACCCTGGACGACGAAGCCAGGCAGGCGGAGGCGCATCTGGCGGGCCTGCTTGGCCAGCCTTGACCCCGTGCAAACCAGGACACCGTGACCGATGAACAACGTCAAACGCCGGGAAATTTTCCGCCGGCTGCATGAAGACAACCCCGAACCCAAGACCGAACTGGCCTACAGCACGCCCTTCGAACTGCTGATCGCCGTGATTCTGTCCGCCCAGTCCACCGACGTGGGCGTGAACAAGGCCACCGCCAAGCTGTACCCGGTGGCCAACACGCCAGCGGCCATTCACGCCCTGGGCGTGGAGGGGTTGTCCGAGTACATCAAGACCATCGGCCTCTACAACAGCAAGGCGCGCAATGTAATCGAAGCCTGCCGCATGCTGGTCGAGTTGCACGGCGGCGAAGTCCCACAGGACCGTGAGTCACTGGAAGCCCTGCCCGGCGTAGGCCGAAAGACCGCCAACGTGGTGCTCAACACCGCCTTCCGGCAGCCGACCATGGCCGTGGATACGCACATTTTCCGGGTGGCGAACCGCACCGGCATCGCACCCGGCAAGAACGTGGTGGAAGTGGAAAAGAATCTGCTCAAGTTTGTGCCCAGGGAGTATCTGCTGGACTCCCATCACTGGCTGATCCTGCATGGCCGCTACGTGTGCCAGGCGCGCAAGCCGCGCTGCGGCAGCTGCCGTATCGAGGACCTGTGCGACTACAAGCACAAAACCTCGGACGATTGATTGCTTATTGAAAAAATCCATCAGGCGATTGAAAAAATCTTTTTTACGCGCTGCTGATTTACCGATATAAGGTGCGCCAATGGCATTCCAAGCCTGGAGTTGACTTTATGAGCACCGGTAAAGAAGAACTGGATGTGGAAGACGAGTTTGCCCCTGTCGACAACGATGAAGCTGACGCGCCGGCAGAGACGGCGAAAACCAACCTGAGCAAGCGCCGCACCATCGACAACCTGCTGGAAGAGCGCCGCCTGCAAAAGCAGCTGGCCGATTACGACTTCGATCTGTAGCCCCTCGCTGTAGCCGCTGCCGCCAGGCTGCGCTGGCCCTGCTTATCCCCCCAAGACCTTCAGCGCACACTCTGGCCAGCGCAGCCTGCGGCAGCGGCTACGGCTGCGTTCACGCCAGGCCATTGCGCTGGGCCAGCTCAATCAGGTCCACCAGCGAGCGGGCGTTGAGCTTGAGCAACAAGCGGGTCTTGTAGGTACTGACGGTCTTGTTGCTCAAGAACATGCCGTCGGCGATTTCCTTGTTGCTCTTGCCCCGCGCCAACTGCTGCAACACCATCATCTCGCGCCCGGACAGGCGTTCGATCATCTGCGCTTCCGAGGCATTGCCCAGGCTTGAGCGTACCGAGTGCAGTGCCTGGTTGGGAAAATAGCTGTAGCCCGACAGCACCGCCTTGATCGCACTCAGCAGTTCAGTCAGTTCCTGTTGCTTGCACACGTACCCTGCGGCGCCGGTCTGCATGCAGCGCATGGAAAAATGTCCGGGCGACTGCGAAGTCAGCACCAGCACCTTGGCCGCGCGCTTTTCACTGGCCAGGCGGGCGATCACCTCCAGGCCATCGAGCTTGGGAATGGCAATATCCAATATGACGATATCTGGTTCATGCTCACGAGCCAGTTGCAAGGCATCCACGCCATTGTCCGTCTCGCCGACCACCTCGTAGCAGTGGCGCTCCATCAGCATGCGCACCGCCAGGCGAACGACAGGATGATCATCCACGATCAGCACTTTATTCATGGCAAATCCAATTTTCGCTGTTCGAATTTTTAGAGCCCGCACAATAGCCTAGTCGTCCGGCTCTTTGCATTGCATCGCCGCCAGCCACCTAGCAGCAAAGACAAAACCTACAGCCAAGAGAGACATTTCCTACAGAAAACCTCACTCCTTGAAGTTCCCTCCAGATTTTTCCGACAATTGGTAGCCCTGCATTGACAAATATATGACGTGATTGAGCATTGCACATTGATTTATGGACAGCAATTGAGTATTTCCTTACAAGCCAGTCAACCTGTTTCAAACTGCCTTGCGCCTCCCGCAACTGCCAACTGACAGATTTCCACAAAGGCATCTGTACTCTTTATAACTGCCTGTAAATAACCCCGCACCTGGTAGATCCCGCCAGACGCCCCGACCGACCTGCACCCCGCGCGATTCGCTGAGGCCAGCAGTTCCCGGGGCATGCATACGGGCACCTGCCGCCGTCATATTCGCAAACAAAAATAACTATGCATCGAGTGGCTACTGCCATCGAAACTCTAACATTCCAAGGACAGATGCCGGCCCGCACTGATGCCGTGCCAAGGAGTTTCAATGACCAGCCCACCCGCGCACACCAAGAACCCGCTGACGATCATTGCCATATTTGCGGCAATAGTCGAAGCCTCTGCACTGGCGTCATTGCCTTTTCTCAAAGATGACAGCCAAGATCTGTATACGTGGTTCCTGATTGGCTTCCCGCCATTCCTTACGTTGTTGTTTTTTGTAACACTAAACTTCAATTACAAGGTGTTGTATTCGCCGTCGGACTTTAGTAATGAGAACGACTTTCTCCAGATAGCCAACGGGCCTAGCGCCGAAGCCAGTCCCAGCCATCACGCGCCACCCGCCCCGGAACCGATAGTGGCGCCTGTCGCCACGGCAGCGCCCAGCCCAGCTCAAGCACCTCCACCACCTCCCGCAGCAGAAGCACGCAGGCAACGCATGGGTGAATCGAAAGCCCTGTATATCCTCGACTGTCAGCACTTCGTCACCGATGAGGAGCTTAGCGCCACCATCAGCCAAATCCTGTGCCCGGAACGCAGCGGCGAACGCCACCTGATCATCCTGTACCGCACGTCTCAACGGCTCAACCCCATGGGCGCGCTGTTGAACCATGCCTTGAATCACGCCATGGCCGGCAGTAACGAATGCGTCGTCAGCGCCTATGACCTGGAACAGGCCGCGCTGACCACCCTGACCCGCCGACTCACCGCCCTTGCCGATTACACCGCCGCGGCCAGCAAATGACATTACGCCCAAAAACACAAAGCCCCGGACAGGCCGGGGCTTTGTGGTTCAACCAGGGTGCTGTCAGAACAGCTTGCGACCCTTGTTGGCCGCGATGCGCATGCGCAGGGCGTTGAGCTTGATGAAGCCCGCCGCGTCAGCCTGGTTGTAGGCACCGCCGTCTTCTTCGAAGGTGGCGATGTTGGCGTCGAACAGCGAGTCGTCCGACTTGCGGCCGGTGACGATGACGTTGCCCTTGTACAGCTTCAGGCGGACCACACCGTTCACGTTGACCTGCGAGGCGTCGATCATCTGTTGCAGCATCAGACGCTCAGGGCTCCACCAGTAGCCGGTGTAGATCAGGCTTGCGTACTTGGCCATCAGCTCGTCTTTCAGGTGAGCGACTTCGCGGTCCAGGGTGATGGACTCAATGGCACGGTGGGCGCGCAGCATGATGGTGCCGCCTGGGGTTTCGTAGCAGCCACGGGACTTCATGCCCACGTAACGGTTTTCCACGATGTCCAGACGGCCGATGCCGTGGGCGCCGCCGATCTTGTTCAGGGTAGCCAGAACAGTGGCCGGGCTCATCTCGACGCCGTCAAGGGCGACGATGTCACCGTTGCGGTAGGTCAGCTCCAGGTACTGAGCGGTGTCAGGCGCGTTCTCTGGCGAGACGGTCCAACGCCACATGTCTTCTTCGTGCTCGGTCCAGGTGTCTTCCAGCACGCCGCCTTCATAGGAGATGTGCAGCAGGTTGGCGTCCATCGAGTACGGGGACTTCTTCTTGCCGTGACGCTCGATCGGGATCGCGTGCTTCTCGGCGTAGTCCATCAGTTTCTCGCGCGACAGCAGGTCCCACTCACGCCAAGGGGCGATCACTTTCACGCCTGGCTTGAGGGCGTAGGCGCCCAGCTCGAAACGCACCTGGTCGTTGCCCTTGCCGGTAGCGCCGTGGGAAATGGCGTCGGCGCCAGTTTCGTTGGCGATCTCGATCAGGCGCTTGGCGATCAGGGGACGGGCGATGGAAGTACCCAGCAGGTACTCGCCTTCATAGACGGTGTTGGCGCGGAACATCGGGAACACGAAGTCACGCACGAATTCTTCGCGCAGGTCGTCGATGTAGATCTCTTTCACGCCCATGGCTTGCGCCTTGGCACGAGCAGGCTCTACTTCTTCGCCCTGACCCAGGTCAGCGGTGAAGGTCACCACTTCGCAGTTATATGTGTCCTGCAGCCACTTGAGGATCACCGAAGTGTCCAGGCCGCCGGAATACGCCAGAACGACCTTGTTTACGTCCGCCATGCCATCACTCCACGGGGTTGTACGGAAAGCCGATTAGTCTACCGCTCAAACCCGCAGAATTACAGAGGCGCGACAGCAAATGACGATGAAGCGACAATAACTTTCGCCCGGGCGACCCTATCCACCCTCTTTCTCTTCTGTGGGAGCGGGCTCTGCCCGCGAAAAGGGCATCGCGGTGCATCAGTCAGCCCACGCCGTCCTTTTCGCGGGTAGAACCCGCTCCCACACTGTGTCGCAATACAGAGGCTATAGCTGTGCTGGCGGCTTGGGCTGGGCCGGACCGGGCTGCGCAGGTGCCTGCTGCACCGCCTCAGGCGCCACCGCCGGCTTGTCCGCCACCGGCACCCGCGACAATTGAATATTCACCCGCCGGTTCAACGCACGGTTGGCCGCAGTGGTGTTCGGCGCCACCGGGTACTGCTCGCCATGGAAGCGCATCACCATGTCGGTCTCCGGCACGCCCGCCGCTTTCAGGTAGTCCAGCACCGCCAGGGCGCGGCGGCGCGACATGTCGCGGTTGGTCAGGCGGTTGCCGCTGTTGTCGGAATGGCCATCGAGCTCCACGTGATTCACCGTGGGGTCGGCTTTCATATAGGCAAGGATCGTGTCCAGGCGACGCTTGTCGGCAGCGTCCAGGTCAGCACCGCCGCCGGGGAAGCCGACCTGAGTGCGGCTGACCTGATCGAAGTTCATCGGCAGCAGCTTGGTGGTGCAGGCCTGGAAATCGCTGTAGCCCTGGTTGAACTTGACGGGCAGCAGGCGTACTTCAGTGGGCCGACCGGTCTCGCCGGAGAACGTGCGCACCACGGTGCTGCGGCCTTCGATCAGGCCACCGATCAGACGGCTGGCCTGGCCTTGGGAGCTGCTGAACAAGGTGCCGCCACCGCCCATGCGCACGGCGCCCAGGTTGATGTCGCCACGGCCTGGCTGCCACGGCGCCGCGGCAGCCAGCAGGGTGGCCGAGCCGCGGCCCAACAGCCGGCTGGTGGTTTTGAGGCTGAACACCGCGCCCTCGCCCGCGCGCTGGACGAACTCGCCCGAGCCGAAATCGGTGATCGGCTGGACAAGTCGGCATTCGAACTGGTCGCCCTCGACCTTCCACTCGACGTTCTCCAGACGGGTCTGGAAAGTGATAGCCATGGCGGGCAGGCTGGCGAAGATACTGAACAGGGCTAGATAACGCTGGCGCACGGGAGGCTCCACAGATTTGTACCACATACCCACGGGCTATCGGACGTCGTCGGCAAAACTTGATAGCGAGTGCCTGCCGAGGCCATTTGCGGTAGCATTCCCCCGAGTTCGAACCGCCTGGAACCCCCCCAATGTCCGACCGCCTGACCCTCCTGCGTCCCGATGACTGGCACATCCACCTTCGTGATGGCGCCGTGTTGCCCCACACCGTCGGCGACGTAGCGCGCACTTTTGGCCGCGCAATCATCATGCCCAACCTGGTCCCACCGGTACGCAATGCCGAGGAAGCCGACGCCTACCGTCAGCGCATCCTGGCCGCACGCCCGGCCGGCAGCCAGTTCCAGCCGTTGATGGTGCTCTACCTCACCGACCTGACCACCCCCGACGAGATCCGCGCCGCCAAGGCCAGCGGCTTCGTGCACGCCGCCAAGCTGTACCCGGCCGGCGCCACCACCAACTCCGATTCGGGCGTGACCAGCATCGACAAGATCTTCCCGGTACTGGAAGCCATGGCCGAAGTGGGCATGCTGCTGCTGGTGCACGGTGAAGTGACCCGTGGCGAAGTCGACGTGTTCGACCGCGAGAAGCAGTTCATCGACGAGCACATGCGCCGTGTAGTGGAACGCTTCCCTACCCTGAAGGTAGTGTTCGAACACATCACTACCGGCGATGCCGTGCAGTTCGTCAACGAGGCCTCGGCCAACGTGGCGGCCACCATCACCGCGCACCACCTGCTGTACAACCGCAACCACATGCTGGTAGGCGGCATTCGTCCGCACTTCTACTGCCTGCCCATCCTGAAGCGCAACACCCACCAGGTGGCGCTGCTGGACGCGGCTACCAGCGGCAGCCCGAAGTTCTTCCTGGGCACCGACTCGGCGCCTCACGCCCAGCACGCCAAGGAAAACGCCTGCGGCTGTGCGGGTTGCTACACCGCTTACGCTGCCATCGAGATGTACGCCGAAGCGTTCGAACAGCGCAATGCCCTGGACAAACTGGAAGGCTTTGCCAGCCTGTTTGGCCCGGCGTTCTACGGCCTGCCGGTGAACACCGACCGCATCACCCTGGTCCGCGAAGAGTGGACTGCCCCGGCCAGCCTGCCGTTCGGCGAGCTGTCCGTCATCCCGCTGCGCGCCGGTGAAAAACTGCGCTGGCGTCTGCTGGAGCAAAACGCGTGAGTGAAGACCAATTCGACGAAGACCTGGACAGCGGCAGCAGCGCCTCGCGCCACCCCATGGCGGCGCGTTTCCGCGGTTACCTGCCGGTCGTGGTCGATGTCGAGACCGGCGGCTTCAACAGCGCCACCGACGCCCTGCTGGAAATTGCCGCCACCATCATCGGCATGGACGAGATGGGCTTCCTGTACCCCGAGCACACACTGTTCTTCCGTGTGGAGCCGTTCGAGGGCGCCAACATTGAAGCCGCAGCGCTGGAGTTCACCGGCATCAAGCTGGACCACCCGCTGCGCATGGCGGTCAGCGAAGAGTCGGCGCTGACCGAGATCTTCCGCAGCATCCGCAAGTCGCTTAAGTCCAACGGCTGCAAACGCGCAGTGCTGGTGGGCCACAACGCCAGCTTCGATTTGGGGTTCCTCAACGCCGCCGTGGCGCGCAACGACCTCAAGCGCAACCCGTTCCACCCCTTCTCCAGCTTCGACACCGCGACGCTGGCTGGCCTGGCTTACGGCCAGACCGTGCTGGCCAAGGCCTGCCAGGCCGCCGACATCGACTTCGATGGCCGTGAGGCGCACTCGGCGCGTTACGACACCGAGAAGACGGCCGAGCTGTTCTGCGGCATCGTCAACCGCTGGAAGGAAATGGGCGGTTGGGAAGATTTTGATCATTGATCGAGCCTTCCGCATTGCCAACGGCGCCTTCGGGCGCCGTTTTCATTACCGGTGTAGCCGCTGCCGCCAGGCTGCGCTGGCCGGTGTGAACCCTGAAGGTTACCAGCGAGGCACTGGCCCAGCGCAGCCTGGCGGCAGCGGCTACAGCGGTAGGCATGACCACTCATCACCCCTCACATTTATAATGCGAAGTTGTTTTGACAAGCATTCTCATTACGATTAGTCTCACCGCATCAAGACGACACAGCGACGGTGTGTACCCCTATGTATGTTTGCCTCTGCCAAGGTGTGACCGACGGTCAGATCCGTGACGCGATCTATGAAGGATGCTGCAGCTACAAGGACGTCCGCCAGACCTTGGGTGTGGCCTCACAATGCGGTAAATGCGCGTGCCTGGCCAAGCAGGTGGTACGCGAAACGCTCACCGAGCTGCAAGCCACACAGGCCGCCCTGCCCTACCCGGTAGAATTTACCGCCGCCTGAAACACCCCATTTTGAAGAACCGGACCCTGTGTCCGGTTTTTTTATGCCTGCAATTCAACTAGTTACGCGCTGGATGCAGAACTCAAACATTCTTATTCCGATTAATTTTTATATATTATTCAATAACTTAGGTTTGACAGCGGAAGTTGTCGGGCTCAAACTTCCGTCATTGGCACCACATAACCAGGACAGGACCCCATCATGAAAGGCGATATCAGCGTCATCCAGCATCTCAACAAGATCCTCGGGAACGAGCTCATCGCCATCAACCAATACTTTCTGCATGCACGCATGTATGAAGACTGGGGCCTGAACAAGCTGGGCAAGTTCGAATACAAAGAATCCATCCAGGCCATGAAGGACGCTGACAAACTGATCAAGCGCATCCTGTTCCTGGAAGGCATTCCCAACCTGCAAGAGCTGGGCAAGATCCTGATCGGCGAGCACACCCGCGAAATGCTGGAGTGCGACTTGAAGATCGAGCGCAAGGCCCACACCGACATCAAGGCCGCCATCGCCCACTGCGAAACCAGCGGTGACTTCGGCAGCCGCGACATGCTGGAAGACATCCTGGAAGACCAGGAAGAACACATCGACTGGCTGGAGACCCAACTGGGCCTGATCGACAAGGTCAGCCTGGAGAACTACCTGCAGTCGAGCATGGGCGACGAGGAATAAAAGCCCCGCAGGGGTTCATTGGTAGGAGCCGACCTTGGTCGCGATGCAGGCACCACCGATTACAGGTCGGGCCTCATCGCGGCCAAGGCCTGCTCCTACCAAGACGAATACAGAGCCCCGCCATTGCGGGGCTTTTTTTGTTCCATAAAGCAATATGAAGATACTTTCATGTAGCCCGCACAGGGTGCGACAAACCGCCGCAGGCCTTCTATCACGGGCCTTCCAGCCATTCGCGCAAATTTCGCAAAAAACCCTTGCAGAAATCAGCTGTTTACTTAGGAAGCTAACAAATTCTATAAAAGAGTCCTGCAGAGCCTTGCTGCAGAACTTGAGAAATTGGAGCTTTCAAATGACTGTTAAAGTAACCGAACGCGACGATTCACATATGTCCCACGAGGGTGTTGCCGCGGGCATCCGTATCTGGGACGTGTACCAACAAGACCTGCTGGTCGGCATGTTCCACAACGAGAACGACGCCCAGAGCTATAAGGCCGAACTGGAAAACCTGGAAGCCCAGCGCTCCCACCAGTAATTGTTTGCAGACTTGACTGCCTTCAACAAAAAACCCCGCCTAGGCGGGGTTTTGTTTATCTGGCGTGGCTTACCACATCAGGTCATCCGGGATGACGTAGGCGGCGTACGGGTCATCCGCATCCGGCTCTTCGGTCACCACGTTGAGCAGCACGATACGCTCCGGCGCGCGCTCCTGGATCTTCAGGGCCGCCTCACGCGGAATCACTTCGTAGCCGCCAGCGTGATGCACGATGGCCAGCGAGCCCGAGCTCAGCTTGGCACGCATCAGGGCGTTGACCGACAGGCGCTTGACCTTCTTGTCGTCGACGAAGTTGTAGTAGTCCTCGGTGTTCAGCTTGGGCAGGCGCGACACTTCGATCAATTGCTTGACCTGGGCGGCACGGGCCTTTTCCTCGGCCTTTTCCTGCTGCTGGCGGTTCAGCTCCTGGTCGCGCTTGACCTTCTCGGCCATCGCTTCCTTGGCCAGGCGCTGCTGGGTGTCATCGACTTCCACCTGGCCTTTATGCTCCAGGCGTTTCTGTTTCTGCTGGGTCTTGCTGGCTTGCTTGACCTGTTTCTGGTTGACCAGGCCGGCTTTCAGCAATTGGTCACGAAGAGAGATGCTCATGTACGGGCTCACTTATGCAACGGGCTCAGCCACAGCTGGGCAGGTTCTTTTCCTGACGTTTGGCCTCGCCCCACAGGGCGTCCAACTCTTCCAGGGTGCAATTTTCAATGGGTCGGTGGGTGTCGCGCAATGCCTGTTCGATAAAACGGAAGCGTCTTTCGAATTTGCCATTGGCGCCACGCAGGGCATTTTCCGGGTCGACCTTGAGGTGACGGGCCAGGTTGACCACGCTGAACAGCAGGTCGCCGATCTCCTCGGCCACCGCGGCCTTGTCGTCACCGGCCATGGCTTCCAGCACTTCGTCCAGCTCTTCGCGCACCTTGTCCAGCACCGGCAGGGCTTCGGGCCAGTCGAAGCCGACGCCGGCGGCGCGCTTCTGCAGCTTGGCCGAGCGGGCCAGGGCCGGCAAGGCGTGGGGCACGTCGTCGAGCAAGGACAGCTGCTCGGGCGCTTCGGCCTTCTCGGCGCGCTCCTGGGCCTTGATCTCTTCCCAGCGGTGCTTGACCTGCTCCTCGGTCAGGCGCGGGGTATCCAGCGGCGCATAAAGGTCGCCGGTGGGAAACACGTGAGGGTGGCGACGGATCAGCTTGCGGGTGATGCTGTCGACCACGCCGTCGAACTCGAACCGGCCCTCTTCACGCGCCAGCTGGCTGTAATACACCACCTGAAACAGCAAGTCGCCCAATTCGCCCTGCAGATGCTGGAAGTCGCCGCGCTCGATGGCGTCGGCCACCTCGTAGGCTTCTTCCAGGGTGTAGGGCACGATGGTGGTGTAGGTCTGCTTGATGTCCCACGGGCATCCGTACTGCGGGTCGCGCAGGCGGGCCATGAGGTGCAGCAAGTCTTCAAGTGAATACATCGGAATGTTCCTGTATACCTCAGTGTGCCCCCCGCCTCTGTAGCAGCTGCCGAAGGCTGCGTCACAAGCGGCGCGGTGGGTCAGCCAGTGCGCGGCGCCTGTGACGCGACCTGACGGCCGCTGCTACGAATTGCGTGGGCTCCCGGCAATGCAATCCCCAGGATTAGCGAAAATCACTCAAGGGGTACGGTTGCGGCGGGTCTCGATGATGTTCGGCAACTGCGAGATACGCCCCAGCAAGCGCCCCAGGGCATCCAGCCCGGGGATCTCGATGGTCAGCGACATCAGCGCGGTGTTGTCTTCCTTGTTCGAGCGGGTGTTCACCGCCAGCACGTTGATGCGCTCGTTGAGCAGCACCTGGGAGACGTCACGCAACAGCCCGGAACGGTCGTACGCACGGATGATGATGTCCACCGGGTAGGTGAGCACCGGCACCGGGCCCCAGCTGACCTGGATGATGCGCTCAGGCTCACGGCCGGACAGTTGCAGCACCGAGGCGCAGTCCTGGCGGTGAATGCTCACCCCACGGCCCTGGGTGATGTAGCCGACGATGGCGTCGCCCGGCAGCGGCTGGCAGCAGCCGGCCATCTGCGTCATCAGGTTGCCCACGCCCTGGATCTGGATGTCGCCACGCTTGCCCGGCTTGTAACCGGTGCTGGACTTGCGCGGTATCAGCTCCAGCTGCTCGTTGCCGCGCTCCGGCTCCACCAGTTGCTGGGCCGAGTTGACCAGGTGCGCAAGGCGCAGGTCGCCCGCGCCAAGTGCCGCGAACATGTCCTCGGCGGTCTTGTGGTTGGCCTTGTCGGCCAGCTGCTCGAAGTCCACCTGGGGCAGGCCCAGGCGGCTCAGCTCGCGCTCCAGCAAGGTCTTGCCGGCCGCCACGTTCTGGTCGCGTGCCTGCAGCTTGAACCAGTGCACAATCTTGGCCCGGGCGCGCGAGGTGGTCACGTAGCCCAGGTTGGAGTTCAGCCAGTCGCGGCTCGGCGTGCCGTGCTTGCTGGTGATGATCTCCACCTGCTCGCCGGTCTGCAGGCTGTAGTTAAGCGGCACGATGCGGCCGTTGATCTTGGCGCCACGGCAGTTGTGGCCGATCTCGGTGTGCACGCGGTAGGCGAAGTCCAGCGGCGTGGCACCCTTGGGCAGGTCGATGGCGTGGCCGTCGGGGGTGAACACGTAGACGCGGTCAGGCTCGATGTCCACGCGCAGCTGTTCGGCCAGCCCGCCAATGTCGCCCAGCTCTTCGTGCCATTCCAGCACCTGGCGCAGCCACGAGATTTTCTCTTCGTAGTGGTTGGAGCCCGACTTGACGTCGGTGCCCTTGTAGCGCCAGTGCGCACACACGCCCAGCTCGGCTTCTTCATGCATGGCGTGGGTGCGGATCTGCACTTCCAGCACCTTGCCCTCGGGGCCGATCACGGCGGTGTGCAGCGAGCGGTAGCCGTTTTCCTTGGGGTTGGCGATGTAGTCGTCGAACTCCTTAGGAATGTGCCGCCACAAGGTGTGGACGATGCCCAGCGCGGTGTAGCAGTCGCGCATTTCCGGCACCAGCACGCGCACCGCGCGCACGTCGTAGATCTGGCTGAACTCCAGGCCCTTGCGCTGCATTTTGCGCCAGATGGAGTAGATGTGCTTGGCGCGGCCGCTGATGTCGGCCTTCACGCCCGTGGCCAACAGCTCGTTCTGCAACTGGGTCATCACGTCGCTGATGAAGCGCTCGCGGTCCAGCCGCCGTTCGTGCAGCAGCTTGGCGATCTGTTTGTACTGGTCGGGCTCCAGGTAGCGGAAGGACAAGTCCTCCAGCTCCCACTTGATATGGCCGATGCCCAGGCGGTGGGCCAGCGGCGCGTAGATGTCGAACACCTCGCGGGCCACGCGGTTGCGCTTTTCTTCGTCGGCGTTTTTCACGGCGCGGATGGCGCAGGTACGTTCGGCCAGCTTGATCAGCGCCACGCGCACGTCGTCGACCATGGCCACCAGCATTTTGCGCAGGTTTTCCACCTGGCCCTGGCTGCCCAGCACCAGCGACTGGCGCGGGCTGAGGCTGGCGCTGATGGCGGCCATGCGCAGCACGCCGTCGATCAGCTTGGTGACCACCGAGCCAAAGCGCTGGCCCACGTCGGCCAGGGTCACGCGGCCTTCGCGCACGGCGCGGTAGATGACGGCTGCCACCAGGGTGTCCTGGTCCAGCTTGAGGTCGGCAAGGATTTCGGCAATTTCCAGGCCGGCCTGGAAACACGAGGTCCCGTCGGCCCATGAATGCTTGGCCTTGTTGCCTTGCTGCTCGGCCTGCAGGGCGAACTCGCAGGCAGTCTTCAGGGCTTCACGGTCCAGCGCCAGATCGACGCTGACGATATGATCGAGCCATGCATCGAGATTGATACTGCCGTCGGTGTTGATCGGCTGGTGTGCTCTCACCTGTACCATCTTTTACCTTCCCTATGACGCGTTGCTAACGCGCCCACAGATCGCTGGCTTTGACCTTCGCTGGGCCGGCGAAGGTCTTGCTTTCAAGCACCAGTCGGATTAGACGGACCTTCCTGGTCCGCTTCAAATAACGCCATCGCCTCGACATGCGCTGTCTGGGGGAACATATCGAGGATTGCGGCACGTTTTAACCGGTAGCCCTGCTTGATCAATTCGACCGCATCGCGGGCCAAAGTTGCCGGGTTGCAGGACACATACACCAATCGCTTGGCACCCAGTGCCGGGATGTTCCTGACCACCTCGAAAGCACCGTCGCGCGGTGGGTCCAAGAGTACCGCAGAAAAGCCCCCGGCGGCCCAGTCTGCCCCAGCCAGCGGCTGCGACAAATCGGCCTGAAAAACCTTCACGTTATGCAGATTGTTGCTGAGCGCATTGGCTGCCGCCCGGTCGACCATGACCTGCACACCTTCCACTGCCACCACGTCCTTTACCCGTGTCGCCAACGGCAACGCAAAGTTGCCCAAACCACAGAATAGATCCAGCACGCGCTCCTGGGGTTGCGGGTCGAGCCAGGCCAGGGCCTGTTCGATCATCGCGGTATTGACCGCCTCGTTGACCTGCACAAAATCGCTCGGGCGATAAGCCAGGGTCAGGTTCCACGGCGCCAGGGCAAAGCCCAGCACTGCGTCTTCCTGCACCGGCTGCGGCGCGCCTTCGCCCTGTAACCACAGCTGCGCGTCGTGCTGGGCGCAGAACGCCAGCAAGGCCTGCAGATCGCCTTCAGGCAAGGGCGCGGTGTGGCGCACCAGCACGCACAGCGCAGTGCCGGCGAACAGCTCCACATGGCCGATGGCCTGGGGCTTGTTCAAACCTTGCAGCACGGCGGGCAAGCCACTCATGATCGGTTGCAAGGGCTGTACCAGCACCGGGCAATCGGCGATGGCAACGATGTCCTGGCTGGCGGCGGCGCGGAAGCCGACGTCCAGCTTGCGGGCCTTCACGTCCCAGCGCACGGCCACGCGGGCGCGGCGGCGGTAGCCGAATTCGGGCCCGGTCAGCGGCGCATCCCACTGTGGCGGCGCAATGTTGCCGGCACGCTGCAGGTGCTCGGCGAGCATGCGCTGTTTGAGTGCAAGCTGTTCTTCGCGCGGCACGTGCTGCACGCTGCAACCGCCGCAGCGGTCGGCGTGGGCACACGGGGCAGGACGGCGCATGGCGCTGGCCTTGAGCACCTTTTCGGTGCGTGCCTCCACCACCTTGCCGTGGGCGTTGAGCACGCGCGCTTCCACCTGCTCGCCGGCCAGGGCGCCCAGCACGAACCAAGTGCGCCCTTCCAGGAAGGCAATGCCGCGGCCGTCGTTGCTCAGGCGTTCGATATCCAGGCGCTGCTTCTTGCCCGTGGGCACCTGCACGGCGCGCTGGCCGCCCGCAGGCTGGAAGCGCAGGCCGACATTCTTCTTAGCCATCAGTTGGGCGCATCGAAAATGCCGCTGGACAGGTAGCGGTCGCCGCGGTCGCAGATGATCGCCACGATGGTGGCGTTCTCCACTTCCTGCGACAGGCGCAGCATGGCCGCCACGGCACCGCCCGAGGACACGCCGCAGAAGATGCCTTCCTCACGCGCCAGGCGGCGGGTGATGTCTTCGGCCTCGGCCTGGGCCATGTCGACGATACGGTCCACGCGGTCAGCCTGGTAGATCTTGGGCAGGTACTCGGTGGGCCAGCGGCGGATGCCGGGGATGGCCGAGCCTTCCATCGGTTGCAGGCCGACGATCTGCACGTCGGGGTTCTGCTCCTTGAGGTAGCGCGACGTGCCCATGATGGTACCGGTGGTGCCCATGGAGCTGACGAAATGGGTGATGGTGCCGTTGGTCTGCCGCCAGATTTCCGGGCCGGTGCTGGTGTAGTGCGCCTCGGGGTTGTCGCCGTTGGCGAACTGGTCCAGCACCTTGCCGCGGCCTTCGGCCTGCAGGCGTTCGGCCAGGTCGCGGGCGCCTTCCATGCCCTGCTCCTTGGTCACCAGGATCAGCTCGGCGCCATAGGCGGTCATGGCAGCCTTGCGCTCGGCGGTGGAGTTGTCGGGCATGATCAGGATCATCTTGTAACCCTTGATCGCCGCCGCCATGGCCAAGGCAATACCGGTGTTGCCAGAGGTCGCTTCGATCAGGGTGTCGCCGGGCTGGATCTGCCCACGCGCTTCGGCGCGGGTGATCATCGACAGCGCCGGGCGGTCCTTCACGGAACCTGCCGGGTTATTGCCTTCAAGCTTGAGCAGCAGAATATTGCTGGTTTCACCGGCCAGGCGCTGCAAGCGCACCAGCGGCGTGTTGCCGACGCAATCGGCGATGGTTGGGTACTGCAGGGTCATGGCGATTTCGCAATCCGGACTGCGGGGGCGCCTATCATACCGGCAAACGCCCCGCGGCCATATCACGCAAAGTGCGGGCTTAATTCCATTCAGCTATAAGCAGCTGCTACGCGCAGGTTCAAGCGCAGGCCGGCACCGGTGTTTTGCGCCCACAAGGCCCCGCCCTGGCGGGTCAGGGCGTTGCGGGCGATGCTCAGGCCCAGGCCAAAGCCGCCATCGCCGGGGCGCGCACCGTCCAGGCGGATGAACGGGTGAAAAATGCGCTCCAAGTCGCCTTCGGCCACGCCGCCGCCCTGGTCTTCCAGCGACAGCAGCCACTGGTCGCCCTCGCGCTGGCCATGCAGGCTGATCACGCCGCGCGCCGGGGAATGGCGGATGGCGTTGCGCAGGATGTTCTCCAGCGCCTGGGCCAGGGTGTTGAGGTTGCCCTGCACCCAGCAGTCGGCACTGACGGTGCAGTGCAGTTGGCTGGCCGGCCAGCCGCTTTCGTAACACGCGTTTTCGGCGAGCATTTCCCACAGCGCCTGTACCTGGATGGGCTCCAGGGACGGTGCCTTGCGCTCGGTGTCCAGCCAGGCCAGTTGCAGGGTATCGTCGACCAGGCGCTGCATGCCCTGCACCTCGCGCTGTACACGGTCCCGCAGGCGCGCGCAGTCCTGCTCGCTGTCGCTGGCCACGCGCAGGCGGCTCAGCGGCGTGCGCAACTCATGGGACAGATCGCGCAATAGCTGGCGTTGCAGGGCCACGGTGCTTTGCAGGCGCTCGGCCATGTGATCGAAGGCGCGACCCAGCTCACCCAGCTCATCGGCGCGGCTGGTGGCCTGGGCGGTCAGGCGCCCCTGCAACGGGTCGGCGCGCCAGGCGTTGGCCTGTTCGCGCAGACGGTTGAGCGGCGCGATCAGCAACCGATACAGGCCCACGCACAACAGGAAGGTAAACAGCCCGGGGATAAGGCCGGTGATGGTCACGTGCCACAGCAAGGCAAACCGGCCCGGCATCAGGCGCTCGGGCAATTCGATCACCAGGCTGCCGGCCACGGGGTTGTGCGGGAACGGTATGCGCAGCCACGGCAGGCCCATGCTGCGCCGGCTCACCGGCCAGTCCAGGCCACGCAGAAAGGTCATGCGCTGGGCCTGGGCGTCAGTCAGCGGCCGGCTGCCCAGGGGTTGCAGATCGCGGCCGATCACGCCCATCCAGCCCTGTTCCTGAGCGGCCATGCTGGCCAGCCAGGCGTCGACGCCCGCCGTGCCGCCCTGCTCCCAGGCCTGCTCGGCATCTTCGGCATAGTGGCTGAGCACCGCCTTGGCAGGCTCGGACAGGAAGGCGTTCTGGGTCTCCATATACCGGCCCCACGACCAGCTCAACCAGATCATCAACAGGCAGAACGCGATCAGCAGTACCACCAGCTTCCAGAACAGCGACTGACGGCCCGGCATCACAGCGCCTCGCTGGCGCTGAACACGTAGCCTTTGCCCCACACCGTACGCACCTCGCGGGCCAGGTAGCCCACGGCCTTGAGTTTGCGGCGGATCTGGCTGACGTGCATGTCCAGGCTGCGGTCGTGCTGCACGTAGCCGCGCTGCAGCACGTGCTGATAAAGGAAGGCCTTGCTCAACACCTCGTCGGCATGGCGATTGAGGGTGTCCAGCAGGCGGAACTCGCTGCGGGTCAACCCGCCCGCACGGCCGCTGAAGCTGATGTCGGAATGCTGGTCGTGAAAGCACAACTCATCGGCTGCTGCCTCCACCCGCGCAGGTGGCTGGGTACGGCGACGCTCCAGGGCCACCCGGCGCATGATCGCCTCTACCCGCACCTGCAATTCGTCGACGCTGAACGGCTTGGGCAAATAGTCATCGGCGCCGCGGCGGAACCCCGTGATGCGGTCGGCCTCGGCCCCCAGCGCCGACATCAGGATCACCGGCGTGGCCGAGTGCTCACGCAGGTGCTGCAGCACGTCCAGACCATTCATGCCGGGCAGCAGAATATCCATCAGCACTACGTCGAACCCCTCGCCGCGGGCCAGGGCCAGGCCATCGCTGCCGTTCTGGCACCAGGTGACCTGGAAGCCGCAGCGGCCCAGCTCCTGATGCACATAGGCGCCCAGCACCGGATCGTCTTCGATGGCGAGGATATTGCCGACACAATTGCTTACAGGATTCATTGGCATCTGGCACTGATTATCAATAACCAATTATCAGTGATCCCGTTGCCAGCAAGCAACCGCCCGTCGTCCGGTCAGCATTCACAGCGGCGCGGCATGCTCCACCAGGGCTTCGAGCACCAGCTTGATTTGCTGGGCCGGATCACTGTGCCCCTGCAGCACCAGGCCTTCGGACAAGGCGGTGAACAACATGGCGAGGACACTGCGCTCCATGGGCGCGCGCTTGCCATGGTGGTTGAAGATCATCTCGATCAGCTCACCCAGCGCTTCACTGTTTTGCTGGTGCAAGTCGTGGTAGTGGCGGGCGAACGACTCGTCGCGGGCCGCGATCAACTGCAGCTCCACGTCCAGAATCACACAGGCCTTGTTGTTCTTCAGGTTGTCGATGTACACCACAAGCCCCTGGCTGAGCTCGGCAGCCGAGGCGCCTGAGCTCAGCGCACTGGCCAGGCGATCGATCTCCACGCCCTTGAAGCGCTGGGTAAGTGCCACCAGCAAATCGGCCTTGCTGGCAAAGTTGGAAAAGAACGCACCTTTGGAAAAGCCGGCGGTTTCTGCAATATCGCTAACGCTGGCCGCATGATAGCCCTTGCTGACCATAAGTTCGGTGGCAGCCTCAAAGAGTTTCTCGCGGGTATATTGCTGTTTTTCTTCCCGACCCATTCTAGTTTTTATCAACACTTGAAACTCCAGACTTTAACGCTGAAAGGATGAATAGTTGGCGAGACATCCCGAAACCACAACAGCAGGCAGGTAACAATTTATTTCAGATTCATGATAACCCATCATCCCAACATTGGGCATGCATCGGCAAAAAAAGCGTTCGACAACTGATTCCAAAGTAATGGCCATTACCCCTCATGGGCACGCGCCCTCAACCCCTGCCGGCACAACTGAAACCATCGTACCACCTCGACAAAAACCTAGGCACCCTGACACATTTTTTCATATTGCTAGCCATTTTAGCAGCCTGGAAGCGTTGTGCAAACAGCGCGAATAACCGTATAAACTTCATATAAATCAGTAACTTAACCAATAATTACGACTTTGGTACCAGTCCTTAATGACCAATTAAATACCGCTTGATTTTTGAATACCGAATGGTCTTTAATCGCTTCAGCCACGGACCTGGCGGCGCCCCCTGGGCACAGCGCACAGGTCTGGGTCCACCCCACCGAAGCGTGTTATCAAGCAGGTCTTTCAATGGAATGTGCATTTGTAACCGGTGCAACCGGCTTATTGGGAAACAACACGGTACATACACTTCTGCAGCGCAACATCAAAGTCAAAGCGCTGGTGCGATCCGTGGAAAAAGCCAGAAAGCAATTTGGCGATCTGCCCGTCGAATGGATACAGGGCAACTTGTTGGAAGTGGAAAAATTCAGTCAGCACTTGCAGGGCTGTGACACCCTGCTGCACACCGCCGCGTACTTCCGTGACAGTTACAAGGGTGGTAAACACTGGCAAATGCTCTACGACACTAACGTCAAGGCCACCGAACTACTGTTGGCCGCCGCGTATAAGGCCGGTGTCCGCCAGGCCGTGCACGTTTCCTCCATCGCCGTACTGCAGGGCGGCCCCGACGATTTGATCGACGAGACCATGTCGCGCCCCGAACACGGCGCCGATGATTACTACCGCAGCAAGATCCTTTCCGAGCAGGTGGTGCATGAGTTCCTGCGCCAGCACCCCGACATGTCGATCAGCATGGTGCTGCCCGGCTGGATGTTCGGCCCCGGCGACATCGGGCCTACGTCCTCGGGGCAATTCCTGCTCGATTTCGTCCAGCGCAAGTTGCCCGGTGTATTGCCAGGCACGTTCTCGGTGGTCGATGCCCGGGACGTTGCCCTGCACCTGATCGCGGCCGCCGAGAAAGGCCGTAGCGGTGAACGGTACCTGGCCGCCGGCCGGCACATGGACATGGGCAGCATTTTCAAGGCACTGGCCAGCGTCAGCGGCGTACCCGCGCCGCAACGCAAGGTACCGCTGGCGATGCTGCGGCTGATCGCCTCCGTGTACGAGGTGTACCACCTGATCACTGGCAAGCCGGTACTGATCAGCACCTCGACGGTCAAGTTGATGGCCCAGGAGCGCGGCCGCACCCACTTCAGCCACGACAAAAGCGCCCGGGAACTGGGCTGCAGCTTCCGGCCGGTGGAACAGACCCTGGCCGACACGCTCACGTGGTACCGCGACAACGACTATCTGGCCGACAACGGCGCCCCGCTTTCAACGCTCGACTAAGCACCGCCCCTGAACCAGGAAGGAGGTTTTGCAGCAATGGCACCTATTTCACCCCAACCCGGCTTTGTGCATCGTTTCATTGAGTTCGCCCATTCCCATCCAGACCAGTGCGCTATTCGCAACCTGGACGAAAGCGACGCCGACTTCACCTACGGGCAACTGCACGAATACGCTCGCCAGTGCAAAGGTGCCCTGGACACGCTGGCCGTCACCGAAGGCGAGCGCGTGGCGCTGATGTTGCCCAACGGCGCGGCATTCATTGCCTTCTACCTGGCCTTGCTGGGCAGCGGCGCGACCCCGGTCATTCTCAACTACAAATTGACCCCCTTCGAGATGGCCGGGGTACTGCGCGCCGCACGCCCCGCCGTGGTGATTACCCTGGCCGAATTGGCCGAGCAGCATGCTGCCGCGCTGGGCCAGGCGCCAATACGCCAGACGTTGCTGATCGACCCGGCCAACGCGCAGGCGGCGCTGCCGGACAACGCCGTGGCCCTGGGCAGCCTGACAGTACGGCCAGCCCCCCTGGTGCTGCCCCAGGGCAACCCGATCGCGTCCATTCAATACACCTACCGCGGCCTTGGTCGGCCGCTGGGGGTGCCCCATCGGTACCTGGACCTGACCCTGTCCAGCGATGGCCTGCACGAACACTTCCACCCACAGGGCGTGGGCTCGGTCCACCTGGTGACACTGCCGCTGTATGCGATTTTCGGCCTGTCGGTGATGCTGGTTTTCCCGTTGAGCATCGGTGCCACGCTGCTGATGACCAACACCCTGCTCAACCGGGACCTGGCCGAGGTGCTGTCGCAGCATCAAGTGACGTTCGCCTGCCTGGTGCCGGACGTGATTCGCTATTTCAATCTGCGCCTGGCCAAGCGCAAGTCCGCGCCACTGCCGCTGCACCCCCAGTTGATGCTGTACTCGGGGGGCAGCCACCTGCCAGCCGAGGAAGGCCGCAAACTGGGCGACCTGCTGGGCTGCGCGGCGGTGCTGCAAGGCTATGGCCTGACCGAAAGCATGCCGATGCTGGTCCAGAGTTCGCTGCAACCCGGCTCAACCGGCGCCATGGGCCGGCCCGTGCGCGATGTGCAATTGCAGGTCGTGGACAGCGAAGGTGAGCCGGTACGAACCGGCCAGATCGGCGAATTGCTGATTCGCGGCCCCATGGTGTTCGAGGGCTACGATGCGGAACCCGAGGTCAGCGCGCGTTTTGTCCGCGACGGTTGGCTGCACACCGGGGACCTGGTGTGGCGCGACGCCAGCGGCCACGTGTTTTTCTACTGCCAGCGCCTGCGCATCTCGAAGATCAAGGCGCAGATGATCGACTTCAGCGAAATCGAAGCTGTCGCCCTCAAGCACCCCCACGTCACCGCGGCCAAGGCCTACGTGGTCGCCGACCACAAACAGGTCAACGTGCTGTACCTCAGCGTGCAGTGCAGCGAAAGCCTCGCCCCCGCCGAACTCAATGCTGTGCTGGCCCGCCACCTGTGCAGTTTCAAACTGCCGCGCGCCATCGGAATCGTCCCCCTCATGGAGCCCGCCCATGCAAGTTGAAACCTCACGCCCGGTGCTTGCCGTCTTCGACTTCGACGGCACCCTCACCGACCGCCACACGTTCTGGCGCTACATGCGCTTTATCGAAGGCAGCCCGCGCTTCTGGCTGCGCATGGTACCGATGCTGCCAAAAATGGCCGGCGTACTGCTGGGGGTGGTGCCGCTGATGGAAGCGCGGCTGTCCTTCATCCAGCGCTACCTCAAGGGGCTGGGGGTGGATCAGGAGCGCGAGCATGCGCGCTTTTTCATCACCGAACACCTGGTCCACTGGCTACGCCCCGACGCACTGCGGCGCCTGCAATGGCATCAGGCGCGGGGCCATGTCACGGCGCTGGTCAGCAACTCACCCGAGAATTACCTGGGCCCCTGGGGCGCCATGGTGGGCTTTGACCACGTGTGCGGCACCCGCCTTGCCACCGACAAGCACGGGCTGACCGGCGGCCTGGACGGACGCAATTGCGTGGACCGGGAAAAGGTCACCCGCCTGCGCGCCTGTGTCGGCAACCTCGAGGACTACGACATCTACGCCTACGGCGATTCTTCCGGTGACGCCGCCCTGCTGGACGCCGCCACGTTCCCCTTCTATCGCAACTGGTACTGATCGATGAACAGCCCAATGCCCAGCGAAGCCCCCAACAGCACTCCGCGCCCGTCATCGCCTGCCGTTCTGATCGTCGGTGCCGGCCCCGTAGGGCTGACGCTCGCCATCCTGCTCAAACAGCGCGGCGTGGCGTTTCGCATCATCGAGAAAAACGCCGGGCCCTCCACGGCCACCAAAGCCATTGCCGTGCACTCGCGCACCCTGGAAATCTTCCGCACCATGGGGGTGGCCGAGCAGGCCGTGGCACAGGGCTTCAGCATCAACCAGTTCTCGGTGCAGTCCGACGGCAAGCGCATCCTCAATTACGACTTCGCCCAGTTGCAGGCGCCTTACCGCATGCTGCTCAGCCTGCCCCAGCCCAAGACCGAAGCGATTCTGCTGCAGCGCCTGGAGGCGTTGGGGGTGGAAGTGGAATGGAACACCGAGCTGACCCAATTGCTGCAGGGTGACGACCACGCAGCCGTACGCCTGGTGCACGCCGACAGGGGCGAGGAGCACCTGAGCGCCCGCTGGGTAGCCGCCTGCGACGGCGCGCGCAGCCCGATTCGCAAACAACTGGGCATGACCTTCGAGGGCGCGTTCTACGAGCGCTTCTTCATGCTCGCCGATGCCGACATCCAGTGGGACGGCAGCCAGGACGAGGGTGCCTTTTTCCTGGGCGCCACCCAGGGCTATGTGGCCGTGGCACCGATCAACGCTCAGTCGCGCTACCGCCTGTTCATCGAAATGCCCTACGACCTGCCGGCCGACGAAGCCGACCGCCCGCCCCTGACCCTGGAGAATTTCCAGCGCCTGTGCGAAGGCCGTGGCCAGCGCATGACCCTGTCCAACCTGTCGTCCACCACCATCGCCTCGTTCCAGCACCGCCGCGTGCAGCACATGCAGAAAGGCTCGGTGTTCCTGCTGGGCGACAGCGCTCACATCGGCAGCCCGATTGGCGGCCAGTGGATGAACCTGGGCATCTCCGAAGCTTACAACCTGGCGTGGAAGCTGGCGTTCGTCGACAAGGGCTACAGCGACGCCTCGCTGCTCGACAGCTACCACCAGGAGCGCTACCCGGTGGCGCTGGAAGTGGAAAATACCGCGCACCGGCTGACGTCCCTGATTACCGTGCAAAAACGTGCCCTGGTGTGGGCGCGTGACAACCTGCTGCCCCTGCTGACACGCCGCAAGAAGGTCCAGCGCGTGCTGCCCTCGATGATTTCCGGCCACCAGTACCACTACACGCCCAGCGAATACATTCAGCAGTCGCTGACGCCCAAACAGCGCAATGACTGGAAGCGCAAAGGCGACAAGCAGCCATACAACGGCCGCGCGCCGCTGGCCGGCCAACTGGCCCCCGACGTGCAGTTGTGGCAAAGCCAGGCCGACTCGCTGCCCAGCCACCTGCTGGACCTGTTTGGCCAGGGTTTCACCCTGCTGATCTTCACCGGCGCCGACCAGTTCTCCCCGTGGCTGCAGGGCCACCGCCAACTGGCCGCCCAGGTGGAGCGCGACTACCCCGCAGTGCAGGCGTTCTGTGTACTGGACGCCCTGGACAGCAACGACTTCGCCCCCCACCAGCGCACCCTGCTGGACCCCGACTGGCGCCTGCACAGGCGCTATCACGCGCCCGCCGGCAGCCTGATGCTGATCCGCCCTGATGGCTACATTGCCTTCCAGGGCCTGGCCCCCCTGGCCCTGACCAGCTTCCTGCAGCTGCGCTCAGGCCTCATAAAAACAATAACGCCCGCCGCCGCCATGGCACGGGTGCCGGAGCCCCAGCCCGCCTGAGCGCCCCCTGACTGATGCCATTGCCGAAACGACCTGCCGCCCACCTGCGGCGGCAAGGTCACGTTCATCTCCATTTTTATGAGGCAACTCCATGCGTGCAGCACTTGATAATGTGGTTCAGGATTTCATCGTTTCAAATGGCAAGATCGCCCAGAGCTACTTCGATCTCTCGGGCAAAATCATCGATTCACTGTGCGATACCCATGAATCGCGCGAAAGCGTGCTAATGCGCCTGCTGGAGCAGGCCCAGACAGTCACCTCGCACTACCTGGACGCCCATCGGCAAGTGGTGCAGAGCCTGTACCTGAACCAGCACAGCCCGGCCGTGCGCCTGGTCACTGCCCCTGTGCCGCCACCCACCGTGGTGTCCAGCGTGCCCGCCCCCCAGGCGGCCGCCAACAGCCCCCTGCCTGAACCCCAGGCCGGCCCGCAGCAGTGGCTGCGCGATGAAATCAGCGCGCTCATCGGTCAGCCCAGCGCCGCCATCGACCTGGGCCAGCGCTTCGATGCGCTTGGGCTGGACTCGCTGAGCCGGGTCGACCTGTTCGACGCCATGGCCAAGGCCTTCCCCGAAGCCTGCGAACACGCCAGCGCCTTTTTCGACCTGGCCACGCCGGCCGCCGTGCTGGCCATGCTGCAGGCTCAGCCCACCCCGCAGGCAGCCGCCACGCACGGTGAGCAACCCGATGACCAGGACGTGCACACCCAGGTCATGGCGCACCTGGCCAGCATCACCGGCTTCGCCATCGGCGATCTCGATCCACGGCAGGCTTATGAAGAACAGGGCCTGGATTCACTGATCCGCCTGGATTTCCTCGACCTGCTCAGTCAGCAATGGCCACGCCTTAAGGCCCACGAAAGCGCCCTCGCCGACAGCCGCTGTGCCCAGCAAACCATCGAGCAGATCAAGGCCCTGCTGCGCGATGACACGCGCCCCCCGTTGCCCGGCCACGACACCTTGCTGGCAGAGGCCATGACGCCGCTGCTCAGTACCACGGCGGCCACCGACAGCACCCAGCCGTTCGCCGAGCTGGGATTGAACGGCTTCGACCGCGCGGCGCTGTGCCAGAACATGGCCCAGGCCTGCAAAACCAGCGCCTTCGCCGGCGAGGCGCTGATGTCGCGACGCAACTCCAGCGAAACCCTGGACCTGCTGGCCCGCATGAGCTGAAGCCGCCTTCGGCAGCACCGTCACACATAAGGAGATCGTCATGACGGCAACCGCCTCGAACAAACCGGCGCTGTGCTTCAGCGCCATGGCCGGCCGCTTCCCGGGCGCCGACAGCATCGAAGGCCTGTGGGAGTTGCTGCAAAGCGGCCGCAGCGCCAGCAGCCAATCATTGCTGCCACGCTGGAACCTGGACGCCGACAGCATTTACCACCCACGCCCCGGCAGCAAGGATCGCGTTTACCTGCACAACGCCTTTGCCCTGGCCGATGACGCCCACACCGGGACGCTGCACCAGGGACGACAACTGGGGATCGGCCAGCAGGTGCTCGACAGCCTGTTGGCCCAGTGCCAAGGCCTGGACCGCCAACGTACGGCGCTGATCGTCGCCACATCCTGGAGCGACGAAAGCTACTTCATCGCCAGCGCCGGCGACCCTGCCGCGGCGGGCCTGACCCCTGCGCAACAGATCGCCCGCCTGGCCGCCGAGGCGCACCTGGGGGGCCCGGCCCTGACCGTAGACACCGCCTGCAGCTCGTTCCCCTATGCCCTGGACATGGCCGGGGCACTGATCAGCAGCGGCCAGGCCGACCAGGTCGTGGTGATGGCACTGAACACGCTGATGCCGCCCGCGCTCTTTCTGGGGTTCTCGCAGCTGACCGCCTTCTCGCCCCGCGCCCGTCTCCAGGCATTCGGCCAGGACGCCGACGGCATTGTCCCTGGGGAATGCGCGGTCGCCTTCCTGCTCGAACCCCCGGACTGCGCCGTGAACGCAGGGCGTCAGCCATTGGCGCGGCTGCAAGCCGTCGGCCTGTCGGCGGACGGCGCCGAAGGCTCGGCGTTCGCCCCGGGCGAGCGGGCCCAGTACACCGCCTACCAACGGGCATGGGCCGGCCTGGACCCCGCCAGCGCCAGCTACCTGGAAAGCCATGGCACCGGCACGCCCCTGGGCGACGCCACGGAACTGGGCTCACTGCAGCGCTTCTTCGGCGCACACCGGGCCGACGACCGGCCGCTGACCCTGGGCTCGATCAAGACCACCATCGGCCACACCCTGGCAGCGGCGGGCGGCCCGGCACTGGCCAAGGCCCTGTTGATGCTCGCCCATCGCCAGGTTCCGCCACAGGTTGACTACCCCGCCAGCGCCAAACTGGACGCCACGTGCCTGCGGCTGGCGACCTCTGCCGCCTGCCCACTGCCAGCGGTCGACGAACCGCTGCGCATCGGCATATCCAGCTTCGGCTTCGGCGGCGCCAACGCCCATGTGGTGGTGGAAGAATACCGGCCACAGCCCGCCGCCCCGGTGCCTGCCCCCTCGGCGGTCGTGCCCCTGGACCTGATGGTGGTCGAGGCGGAGGCCGCTTTTGCCCACGCCGGCTCACTGCACGAACTGGCCGGGCAACTTCATCAGCCACCGGCCCAGCCGCGCGCCTTTCCCAGCGGGCGCTTCGGCGACAGCCTGGACGGCCAGCCGCCCCTGTACGGGCATTTCCTGAGTGACAACCGCGTCATTGATATCCACGGCTACGGCATGGGGCCCAAACCGCTGAACCACATCGACCCGTTCAAACTGTTGATTGCCGACCGTGTCGGGCACCTGCTGCGTCGGCTGCCAGGGGTAGCGGGTAACAGCAGCACCGCGATGATCATGTGCTGCAACATGGGCGGTGAGCGCTTCACCAACGCCTACAGCGCCGCCAGCGGGCACTACCGCGACGCCGGCAGCGCCGCGCCCGGCATCGAAGTAGCCGACGTAGCCACCATGTTGCCCTGCATGCTGTCCGGCTACCCGGCCAAGATCTTTGACCTGCGTGGTTTCCACCAGACACTGGCGGGCACCGCCGGGCTGTTCTGGCACACCCTGCTGGCCGCACCGCAATGGTTTGAACAGGGCATCGACACCCTGTTGCTGGGCGCCGGGCGCTTCCTGAGTGGCGCCGTGGAAGTCCGGCAGGCACACCAGGCATCCGTTGCTCAGGGTGAGGGCATGGGCGTCCTGGCCTTGCGCCGCTACCGGCAGGACGACGAACACACACCCCTGCTACGCCTGCACGCCGCCTTGCCCGGCCACGCGGCGCCCGGCCTTGAACAGGCCCGCCAGCTACTGGCAGTACCGGCCCACACCACCGTCAGCCAATGCCAGTTGCAGGCCTCGCCTGCCGACCCGCTGCAAGGCACCACCGGCTACCTGGCCGAGGCCAGCGGTATCACCACCCTGCTGGCCGTTTTGCTCGACGCACCCGGACCGCGCCTGATCGAAGTCCGCCAGGGCGACCAGGTGGTGCTATGGCTGCACGCCGAACAGCTCCGCGCCTGGCAGGCGCCAGCTGAAACCGCCCCCCTCCGCTCGCCGTTCACGCTCAATTTCGCGCCGGCGCGCGTGGCGCCGCCGATATCGCCCCGGCAAACCCTGCAGCCGGCAGAGGGCGTGGATATGCTGGCCTTGGGCGATACCATGGCCCAGACGTTGCTCAGCAGCCTGCAACTGCGCAGCCGCGCGCTCCAGGCCCTGCTGGAGCACAGCCGTCAACCGGCAGCACCGCTGCCCATGCAGCGCCACCCGCGACACAGCGTGATCCAGCACGTGGTACGCCGCAGCCCCCAAAGCCTGCACGCGCAACTGGTGGTGGACGAGTCCCATCCTTACTTCTTCGACCATCCGCTGGACCACGTGCCCGGCATCCTGCTGATCGAGGGTGCCCTGCAGCTGGGCGAGTACGCCGTGCCTGGCCTGCAGGGCGATGGCCTGTTCATTCATGGCTTGAGCATCCGCTTCCACCGCTACGTCCAGAAGCAGCGCCCGGTCACGATCGAGCTGCAACAGCAGGGCGACACCCAGGTGTTCGTTGCCCGCCTGGTGCAGGATGAACAACTGGTGTGCCTGTGCACCCTGTCCATTGCCCGCGGCGACGCCCAGGGCGGTGCGTCGCAGCCCAACGCTGTGGCCCCCTGCACACGCCAGGCGTGGCTGCACAAGGTTCGCGCGCAGAACATCCTGGTGGGCGATATCGACACCCAGGGGCAGGTGCTGACCACGGCAATCGCCGCGGGCCATTTCTTTCACGAAGGCCACCCGCATTGCCACTCCATGGTGTATTTCCTGGAGATCGCCCGCCAGGCCTTTATGCAGGTTGCCCACGGCGCCATGGGCATTGCCCTGAACACCCCCATGAACCTGCTGGCCCTGGATTTCAGCCTGCGGCGCCCGCTGCCCCGCGGACGCACGCTGACCCTGGCCACCCCTGCTGCGCCCGCCACCACACAGCGGGCATTCAAGACCAACCGCACGGTGATCCAGTTGCTGGTCGACGGCGAGCCCCTCGGCCAGGCCAGCCTGACCGCCCAGGTGCTCAGCGAGCAGTTGGAGCCAGCATGACCGAGCCGCGCCAGTTCCCCCCTCAATCCACCGCCCAGGTGCAACCATGACCGAGCTACGACTGGAAATACGCGTACAAGCGCCCGCCGCCGAGATATGGCACCTGTGGAGCGACTTCGCCAACGCCCCGCAGTGGGACACCGACGTGCGCCATTGCACGCTCGACGGCCCCTTCGCCGCCGGCACGCGCGGCCTGTGCACCCTCAAGAACGGCCTGAAAATGCCGCTGCGGCTGGAGGACGTCAAACCCACCTACAGCTACACCAACAGTGCCCGGCTGCTGGGGATGGACCTGAATTTCAGCCATCACCTGCGGCGCATCGGCGCACGCGAAACCCATGTCATCCATACCGTGCGGCTCGCCGGGCGGTTCAGCTTCCTGTATCGCGGCCTGATGCTGGGCCTGTTGCGCGGCGCCATGAGCAAGGCGCTGCGCAACCTGCGCACATTGGCCGAGCAGCGCGCCACCCTGGCCCAACAGCCGCCATTGCCGTCACTGCCCCCCGCGCCCCTGGCGCTCACACCGTCTCAAGCGAACTGAACCCATGACAGCATTGCCACTGCGTTACCTCTCCACCTCGTTGTTGTTGGGCCTGGCCTGCAGCCAGAGCGCCCTTGCCCAGGCCGAAGACAGCGGCATATATGCCAGCCTGCTGGGCGGCGCCAACTGGGTTGCCCCGCAGGATCTGCGGCAAAACTCGTTGAACTTCGTGCAAATGCACTACGACCAGCCATTGTCGTCAGGCTACGCCCTGGACGCCGCGGTGGGCTGGCGCTCACCGATCGGCCTGCGTCCGGAACTGGCGCTGGCGTACCGCAAGAACTCCCTGGACCGCTTCGAAAACCGTGTGTACGAAGGCGGCAGCACCGCCTCGGGCAACGGCCAGGAGGCGGGCAGCAGCCTGATGGCCAACCTGTGGTATGACCTGCCGATGCCGAACGGTTTCTCGCGCATCAAGCCTTACATAGGCGGCGGCCTGGGCTATACCCGCCTGACCATCAAAGGCCTGTCGGCGAACGGCGTGTCGTTCGGCGCCACCCACCGCGATGACGTACCCACCTGGCAACTGGGCGCCGGCGTGGCCATGCCCCTGAACAGCCACTGGTCGGCCTCCGTCGACTACCGCTACCTGCAAACCCGCGCGGCGCACTTTGGCGACATCAATGGCCTGCCCGCAGGGGATGTCAGCACCCGCTACAACGCCCAGTCCCTGATGTTCGGCGTGCAGTACTGGCTTTAAAATCGATAGAAAGCGCCCTTAACGGATGCACGCGCGGCCACGGCAAGGTATTTTGCCGTGTGGCGCGCGGCTGTTCGCGCCCATTATCGAAAGCCATGGCCGGGAGAAACAGGCGTGCTGAAACGACTCGGGATCAAGGGCCGCGTGCTCTTGCTGGCCCTGCTGCCCGCCAGCTTGATGGCGGTGCTGCTGGGGGGCTATTTCAGCTGGGTGCAGCAGGCCGAACTGGAGGCCCAGTTGCTGCGCCGCGGGCAGATGATTGCCGAGCAGCTGGCGCCGCTGGTGGCCCATGGCATGGCGCGCAATGACTCGCCGCTGCTGGAGCGCATCGCTGCCCAGGCCCTGGAGCAGGCCGACGTGCGCGCCGTGTCGTTCCTGGGCGCCGACCGTACCTCCCTGGCCCATGCCGGCCCGAGCATGCTCAACCCGGTACCCATCGGCAACAGCACCCACCTGCTGCAACGCAGCGGCAACGACGCCACCCGCTACCTGCTGCCGGTGTTCGGCCACCACCGCGACCTGGCGGGCGATGTAGTGCCCGGCGAGTCCGACCGCCTGCTGGGCTGGGTGGAGCTGGAGTTGTCCCATGACGGCACCCTGCTGCGCGTGTACCGCGGGCTGTTCGCCAGCCTGATGCTGATCCTCGGCGGCCTGCTGGCCACCACCCTGCTGGCGCTGCGCATGAGCCGCAGCATCAACGGCCCCATCAGCCACATCAAGCAGACCGTGCTGCAACTCAAGGACGGCAATCTGGAAAGCCGCCTGCCCGCCCTTGGCAGCCACGAGCTGGACGAATTGGCCGCCGGCATCAACCGCATGGCCGAGACCCTGCAAGGCGCCCAGGAAGAACTGCAACACAGCGTCGACCAGGCCACCGAAGACGTGCGCCAGAACCTGGAAACCATCGAGATCCAGAACATCGAGCTGGACCTGGCGCGCAAGGAAGCCCTGGAGGCCAGCCGCATCAAGTCCGAGTTCCTGGCCAACATGAGCCACGAGATCCGCACCCCGCTCAACGGCATCCTGGGTTTCACCCATTTGCTGCAGAAAAGCGAGCTCACCCCGCGCCAGCTCGATTACCTGGGCACCATCGAGAAGTCGGCCGACAGCCTGCTGGGCATCATCAACGAGATCCTCGACTTCTCCAAGATCGAGGCCGGCAAGCTGGTGCTCGACAGCATCCCGTTCAACCTGCGCGACCTGCTGCAGGACACCCTCAACATCCTGGCACCGGCCGCGCACGCCAAGCAGCTGGAGCTGGTCAGCCTGGTGTACCGCGACACGCCGCTGTCGCTGATCGGCGACCCGCTGCGCCTCAAGCAGATCCTCACCAACCTGGTCAGCAACGCCATCAAGTTCACCCGCGAAGGCACCATCGTCGCCCGCGCCATGCTCGAAGACGAGAACGACGACGGCGTGCAGCTGCGCATCAGCGTGCAGGACACCGGCATCGGCCTGTCCACCCAGGACGTGCGCGCACTGTTCCAGGCCTTCAGCCAGGCCGATAACTCGCTGTCGCGCCAGCCGGGCGGCACCGGCCTGGGGCTGGTGATCTCCAAGCGCCTGATCGAGCAGATGGGCGGCGAGATCGGCGTCGACAGCACTCCCGGCGAAGGCTCGGAGTTCTGGATCAGCCTGCGCCTGCCCAAGGCCCGTGACGATGCCGAGGACCTGCCCACCGAACCGCTCAAGGGTCGCCGCATCGCCATCATCGAGCAGCACGAACTGGCCCGCCAGGCCTTGCAGCACCAGCTGGAAGACCTGGGCCTGATGGTGACCGCCTTCGCGTCGATGGAGAAACTGGTGGCCGGGGTGAGTGCCGCGCAACTGGCCGGCCAGCCCATCGACCTGGCCGTGCTGGGCCTGACCAGCTATGACGTTGGGCCTGAGCGCCTGACCACCCAGGTGCGCGACATCGAGCAACTGGGCTGCCGCGTGCTGGTGCTGTGCCCCACCACCGAGCAGACGCTGTTCCACGACACCGTGCCCAACCCGCACAGCCAGTTGCAGGCCAAGCCGGCCTGCATGCGCAAGCTGCGCCGCGGCCTGAGCGACCTGATCAACCCCAAGCGCCTGCGCCACGACACCAGCGAACCGTTGGGCAACCGCGCGCCACGGGTATTGTGCGTGGACGACAACCCGGCCAACCTGCTGCTGGTGCAAACCCTGCTGGAAGACCTGGGCGCCGAAGTACTGGCCGTGGACAGCGGCCTGACCGCCATCAAGGCCGTGCAGGATGAGGAGCGCTTTGACCTGGTGCTGATGGACGTGCAGATGCCCGGCATGGACGGCCGCGAGACCACCGAGAAAATCCGCCTGTGGGAAGCCACGCAAACCGGCCCGGCCCTGCCCATCGTCGCCCTGACCGCCCACGCCATGGCCAACGAAAAGCGCGCCCTGCTGCAGAGCGGCATGGACGACTACCTGACCAAGCCCATCAGCGACCGGCAACTGGCCCAGGTGGTATTGAAATGGACAGGCCTGGTGCTGCGCACCCGCACCACCGAGCGCAGCGACTGGGCGCCCGAGGATGACGTACTGCACGTGCTCGACCCCGAGGAAGGCCTGCGCCTGGCCGCCGGCAAGGAGGACCTGGCGGCCGACATGCTGGCCATGCTGCTGGCCTCGCTGGACGAAGAACGCAAAGCCATCAAGGCCGCCCGCGACGCCCAGGACCAGACCCTGACCATCGAGCGCGTCCACCGCCTGCACGGCGCCACCCGCTACTGCGGCGTGCCGCAACTGCGCGCGGCGTGCCAGCGCAGCGAGACCTTGCTCAAGCAGGACGATGGCCAGGCGCAGGAAGCCCTGGATGAGCTGGATGCGGCGATCCAGCGGTTGGCGGAGCATGCCCGCGTTTCTGCTTGAAGACCGTATCGGCCCCATCGCGGCCAAGGCCGGCTCCTACCACGATCCGCGTAGGAGCCGACCTTGGTCGCGATGGCCACACCGCGGACCCAAACCTGCCCCTAAGGAAGCCCCCATGCGCACCCTCCTGTTCAGCAGCCAACCCTACGACCAGGACAGCTTCCTGTCCGTACCCCGCGACCTCGACATCGACCTGCACTTCCAACCCGCCCGCCTGACCCCGGACACCGCGCCCCTGGCCGCGGGCTTCCAGGTGGTGTGCGCCTTCATCAACGACGACCTCAGCGCCCCGGTGCTGGAGCAACTGGCCGCCGGCGGCACGCGCCTGATCGCCCTGCGCTCGGCCGGCTACAACCATGTCGACCTGCCCTGCGCCCAACGCCTGGGGCTGGACGTGGTGCGGGTGCCCGCCTACTCGCCCCACGCCGTGGCCGAACATGCCGTGGCACTGATCATGGCGCTCAACCGCCACCTGCACCGCGCCTATAACCGCACCCGCGACGGCGACTTCACCCTGCACGGCCTGACCGGCTTCGACCTGGTGGGCAAGACCGTGGGCGTGATCGGCACCGGCCAGATCGGCGCCACGTTCGCCCGCATCATGCAAGGCTTCGGCTGCCAACTGCTGGCCTATGACCCCTACCCCAACGACGCCGTGCTGGCCCTGGGCGCCCGCTACCTGCCACTGGACGAGGTACTGGCCCAGGCGCAAATCATCAGCCTGCACTGCCCGCTGACTGCCGACAGCCACCACCTGATCAACGCCACCAGCCTGGCCCGACTGCAACCGGGCGCCATGCTGATCAACACCGGCCGCGGTGCCCTGGTGGACACCCCGGCGCTGATCGACGCGCTGAAAAGCGGGCAACTGGGCTACCTGGGCCTGGACGTCTATGAAGAAGAAGCGCAACTGTTCTTCGAGGACCGCTCCGACCTGCCGCTGCAAGACGATGTGCTGGCGCGCCTGCTGACCTTCCCCAACGTGATCATCACCGCCCACCAGGCGTTTTTGACCCGCGAGGCGCTGACGGCCATCGCCAGCACCACCCTGAACAATATTTCCGACTGGGGGCGTGGTTCCCCGAGCAATCGGGTCGAGGCTTAGCGGGCGGGCCGTGCTAGCATGTCGCGCAGATTTGGAGGACCCATGGTCGAACACGATTTTCGCTACAGCCTGCTCAACCCGCACCACACCCTGATCGAATGCCGCGCCCTGGCGCCGGGCCGTTATCAGGTCACCGGCAACGGTGGTTCGATCCACAATGACGACGTTTTGCTGGTGACCCTCAAGGGCAGCAAGACCTTGTCCATGCGCCTGACCATCGAGAAAGTCCGCCACCTGATCAACCCGCCCGGCCAATGGGTGGCCGTTGCCCGTGGCCCGGTGTTCGGCGAGCTGGCCATCCACCAGTGGCACGTGCAGTGCGACGCCTGTGAAGCGGACCTGGAGTTCGAATTCGCGGTAGACGCCAAGCTGGGCACCAAGGCGCAGAAGCCTGCCGCTACCGCGCGCATCGCTGAACTGGGCTGGAGCACCACTGGCGACAAGCACCTGTGCCGCAAATGCCAGGAGTCGCGCCCGTGAAACAAGCCCTGCTGCTGGCGGCCATGACCGCCACCCTCGCGGGCTGCGCGTCCGGGCCCAAGCTGCAACAGGAGCAGGCGTACACCCTGGAGTGGATCGGCGACAAGCCGCTGATGGACTACAGCCACATCAGCCTGACCCTGGGCGATGACGGCCGCGCCTATGGCAACGCCGGCTGCAACCACTGGTTTGCGCCGTACACGCTGTCGCACCACCACCTCACCTTCGGCGAGGTGGGCAGCACCCGCCGCCTGTGCGACCCGGCCACCATGGAGCAGGAACAACGCTTCCTGCAGGCCTTGGGCGGCGTGCAGCGCTGGAGCGTGTCCAAGGAAGGCCAGATTCGCCTGTGGCCCGAAGAAGGCAAGCCGCTGCGCTTGTGGCCTGACGAGGGCTGACCTACTGCGCCTGTAGCCGCTGCCGCCAGGCTGCGCTGGCCCCCGGGCCCATTGGAGATCTCCAGCGGGGCTGATGGCCAGCGCAGCCTTCGGCAGCGGCTACAGATCAGGAATTTTTCAGCTTGGCCAACTTCTCGCTGATCCCCGCCGCCGTCTGCTCGCCCACCAACTGCTCACGCACCTTGCCTTTTGCATCGATGATGTAGGTAATCGGCAACGCATCGTTCTGCGGCAGATCAAAGCGCGGCGCCGGGTCATCGGCCAGCACCGTGAAAGTAATGCCCAGCTCCTGGGTCGCTTTCTTCAGCTCATCGCCGTGCAGCCCATCGAAATTCACCCCCACCACCGCCACACCCTTGCCTTTCATCTGCTCGGCCAGGGCGTTGAGTTGCGGCACTTCGGTGCGACACGGCCCGCACCAGTCGGCCCAGTAATTGACCACCAGCCACTGGTCGTCCAGTTGCCGCGCCTTGACCAGCTTGCCGTTCTGGTCGACCCCATAGTCGGCGCCGCAGCCGCCGAGCATCACCAGGGCCAAAAACACCGCCACGCGCCATGCCATGATTGCTACCTTCCTTAAAGTGCTGCCAAAAAGATGGCGCGCGGTTAGACACCGCCGGCCACATGGTTAGAATAGCCCCCACTTGACTCAAGGTGCGACCGCAAATGACCGACCTGACGCTTTATCACAACCCGCGCTGCTCCAAATCCCGTGCCGCGTTGGAACTGCTGCAGGCCCGCGGCCTGGAACCCACCGTAGTGCGCTACCTGGACACCCCGCCCGACGCCGCCGCCCTCAAGGCCGTGCTGGCCAAGCTGGGCCTGCACGCCCGTGCCCTGCTGCGCACCGGCGAAGACGAATACAAGGCCCTGAACCTGGCCGACGCCACCCTGGGCGAAGACCAGTTGATCGCCGCCATGGCCCAACACCCGAAACTGATCGAACGGCCGATCCTGATCGCCGGTGACAAGGCCGCCATCGGCCGGCCGCCCGAGAAAGTGCTGGAGATTCTGCCGTGAGCCAACCGTATATCCTGGTGCTGTATTACAGCCGCAGCGGCGCTACCGCACAGATGGCCAAGCACATCGCCCGCGGCGTGGAGCTGAGCGGCATCGAGGCGCGCCTGCGCACCGTGCCACCAGTGTCGGCCGACCATGAGGCCACCGGCCCCAGCATCCCCGACCACGGCGCCCCGTACGCCAGCATCGACGACCTGAAAAACTGCGCCGGCCTGGCCATGGGCAGCCCCACCCGCTACGGCAACATGGCCGCGCCGCTCAAGTACTTCCTGGACGGCACCAGCAGCCTGTGGCTGAGCGGTGCCCTGGTGGGCAAGCCGGCGTCGGTGTTCACCTCCACCGCCAGCCTGCACGGCGGCCAGGAAACCACCCTGCTGTCGATGATGATGCCGTTGCTGCACCACGGCATGCTGATCAGCGGCATCCCCTACAGCGAATCGGCGCTGCTGGACACCCGCGGCGGCGGCACCCCGTACGGCGCCAGCCACCACGCCGGCGCCGACAGCAAGCGCGCCCTGGACGAGCACGAGATCACCCTGTGCCGCGCCCTGGGCCAGCGCCTGGGCGGCATCGCGCAGAAACTGGAAGCCCCGCGTGGCTAAACGGCCGCTGCCCAGCATCGAGTGGCTGCAACCGCGGGTACGCCTGGCACGCGGGCTGAGCCTGGCGTGCTTCTTCGGCTTCATGGCGCTGCTGGGCGTGTACACCCTGTGGGTCGCCGACCTGCACGGCGCGCGCCCGTGGGTGATCCTGCTGATCGAATGGGTGCCGCTGCTGGTGCTGACCCCGGGCATGCTCACGGGCAGCGCCCGCGGGCATTCCTGGACGTGCTTTGCCATCAATCTGTACTTCATCAAGGGCGCATTGGCCGCCTTCGACCCCAGCCGCCAGCTGTTCGGCCTGCTGGAAATGGCCGCCAGCCTGGCGGTGTTCACCAGCGCCCTGCTGTACGTGCGCTGGCGCTTTCAATTGAATCGGAAACTGGCCGGAGAGGGCCTGGCGTGAATGCAGGATTACAAGTGGCTCAACGAATACTGCCTCAACCGCTTTGGCTCGGCCAAGGCACTGCAAGACCACCTGCCCGAGCCGAAAACCCCGGCGCAACTGCGCAACATCCCCGCTGATCGCTACCTGTCCACCCTGGCCCTGCGCGTGTTCCGCGCCGGCCTCAAGCACAGCCTGGTGGACGCCAAGTGGCCGGCGTTCGAGCAGGTGTTCTTCGGCTTCGACCCGGAAAAGGTAGTACTGATGGGCGCCGAGCACCTGGAGCGGCTGATGCAGGACACCCGCATCATCCGCCACCTGGGCAAACTCAAGAGCGTGCCGCGCAACGCCCAGATGATCCTCGACATCGAGCACGAGCATAAAAGCTTCGGCGACTTCATCGCCGACTGGCCGGTGACCGACATCGTCGGCCTGTGGCAGTACCTGGCCAAGCACGGCAACCAACTGGGCGGCCTGTCGGCGCCGCGCTTCCTGCGCATGGTGGGCAAGGACACCTTCATCCCTACCTGGGACGTGGTGGCCGCGCTCAACGCCCAGGGTATCGTCGACAAGGTGCCCAGCAGCAAGCGCGACCAGGCCAAGGTGCAGGAGGTGTTCAACCAATGGCAGGCCGAGAGCGGACGGCCCATGTGCCAGCTGTCGGCGATGCTGGCCTACACCGTCAACCATTAAGGACAATGATGAAGCTCAAATCGCTGTTGTTGCTGGCAGGCATCCCCGTCGTCTGCGGGTTCGGTTTTCTGGCCTGGCAGCACTACTGGCCCGTGCAGGCGGCCGCTGGCTGGAGCACCCGGCTGGTGTACGACAACGTCGAGAAAGCGGCGGGCCTGGGCTTCGATGGCGCCAACGTGCTGGTCACCCAGGAGTTGCGCAACGACGCTGGCAGCCTGATCAGCATCGCCCCGGACGGCACCCGCACTACCCTGGTGGCCAACCTGAGCAAGCCGGACGGCCTGGCGCCGTTCATGGGCGGCCATGCGTTCAGCCAGGAATGGGAAAACAAGCCGGTGCAATTGCTCAAGGACGGCAAGGTCACGCCGTTGTTCATGGGCACCGACGTACAGGGCCTCAAGCCTGACGGCAACAGGCTGTACGCCATCGAAGACCGCCACGACCACGGCCGGCTGATGCGCTACGACGCCACCGACGGCTCGCTGACCGTGCTGCGCGACAACCTGTCGGAAAGCGAATCGGTAGAGATTTGCCCTGGCCGCAAGCTGCTGTACACGGCGAAGAAGCAGGGCGTGGTTCGTCAGTTCGACGAATCGGGCCAAGACCCGGTGTACGTGGACGGCATCACCAAGCCCACATTCATCCTGTGCGACAAGCGCGGGCTGTGGATTGTCGAAGACCAGACGCACCTGGCGCGCTTATGGCTACGCACCCCGGATGGCAAGTTGCAGGTGATTCTGTCGCACCTGCGGGCGCCGCAGGAGTTGTTGCCTACAGGGGACAATACCTATCTGTTGGCGGAGGGTGGGCGTAACAGGGTGATTGAGCTGAAGGCTGTGCCGTAGCGCAGGGCCTCATCGCGAGCAAGCTTTGCTCCCACAGGGTTGAGCCATCCATGGTGGTCGGCTCAACCCTGTGGGAGCAAAGCTTGCTCGCGATACAGGCGACGCGGTACTAGATATTCAGCACATTAAGCACCCGCGAAGGCGCGCTTTCATCAATCGCCAAATTGACGAAATCAAACAGATTGCGGTCCGCCAACTGCGACGGCACCACATTCTGCAAACCACGGAAAATGCTCTCGGTACGCCCCGGGTGCTTGCGCTCCCACTCCACCAGCATGTCCTTGACCACCTGGCGCTGCAGGTTCTCCTGCGAACCACACAGGTTGCACGGGATGATCGGGAATTGCTTGAGGTCCGAGTAAGCCTGGATGTCCTTCTCGTTGCAGTACGCCAGCGGGCGGATCACCACGTTGCGGCCGTCGTCGGCGCGCAGCTTGGGCGGCATGGCCTTCATGCTGCCGTTGAAAAACATGTTCAGGAAGAACGTCTCGACGATATCGTCGCGGTGGTGCCCCAGCGCCATCTTGGTGGCGCCGATCTCGTCTGCAAAGGTGTACAGCGTGCCGCGGCGCAGGCGCGAGCACAGCGAGCAGGTGGTCTTGCCTTCCGGGATCAACTCCTTGACCACCGAATAGGTGTCCTTCTCGACAATGTGGTACTCCACGCCCAGCTCTTTGAGGTAGGCCGGCAGCACGTGTTCGGGGAAGCCTGGCTGCTTCTGGTCCATGTTCACGGCCACGATGCTGAACTTGATCGGCGCGACCTTCTGCAGGTGCAGCAGCACGTCGAGCATGGTGTAACTGTCCTTGCCGCCCGACAGGCAGACCATGACCTTGTCACCGTCCTCGATCATGTTGTAGTCGGCGACGGCTTCACCGGCCAGCCGACGAAGGCGTTTCTGCAGTTTGTTCTGGTTGACCGAAAGGGTGCCCATGGCGCTTGAAATCCGCGTGGTGAGACGAAAAGCCGGGCATTTTACCCGCAAAGAAGCGCCACGGGTATGCCAACCGATGACGGGATCGCAACCTTGGTGTTATCAGCCCCGTCGCAGCCCCCAACAGGCGTAAGCGGCAAACATTACAATTAACCCGCTGGCGAGGGCACTGGTCACCGTCACCCCTTCCCTGAAAGCGGTATTTGCGACATCCAGCAGGAACACTGCGTCATCCGCCGGCAGGTGTTGAGCGGCAGCATGGGCACCCCAAGGGTCGATGTTTCGGTGGCGTCAAAGCCTCCATTGTCATTTAACGACGAGGTGCCCAGGCGATACCACGCTGCTACGGCGCCCCCCATGAGTGTGGTGCCCATCACCACCCCGATCTCGTAGGCCGTTTCACTGACGGCCGATGCACTACCCGCGCTGTCAGCGGGCACCGAGCTCAAGACGATGTCGTTGGATACGCTGGTCAGCGCGGCAACCGCTACGTTCAGCAACACGAAGGCCACCCCCAGAGACAGGGCCGTAACTGTATTAAGTGCCATGACTGCGAATGCACCTGCCGCCAAACAAAGACAGCCTGGAATAAGGATGTGCGGCGCAAGACGCTGCGCGACCGGGACAATCGCAAGCCCTGCACCAACCGCCAGAATTTGCCCCGGAACGAGTATCACGCTGGCGACAAGGGGTGAGAGCCCCAACACCAGCTGCAACAGTTGCGTGGCAAAAAACAGGAAACCGACCAGCAAACCAAGGCTGACCAAGTTGACTAGGATGGAGACACAGAACTCACCGGACTTGAACAGCCTGAGGTCCAGCAATGGTTGTTCCAGGTGAAGTTGGCGACGTGCGAAGGCCGTAGCGAGAAACGTACCGACCAACAGCCCGACCACTGCCGATATATTCACCCCGACTGTCGTCATATGTTTAAGCGAAAGCATCAAAGCGGCCATGGTGGTCAGGCTGAGCAAAACACTCAGACCGTCTATCGGCGCCCCCTGCCGTTTCGCAGACTCAGCGACGAAGGGAGATAGCAGCAATACTGGCAACAGGAACGGCAACGCGACGAGGAAAACTGCCTGCCAGTCGAATTGTTGGAGTAGAAGCCCTCCCAGCAGTGGGCCGGCCGCTGAACCCACAGTCAAGCAAGTCGCCCACACCGCAACGACCAGTCGCCGCTCCTCGCGATCATCAAAAGCAGTGCGAATCAAAGCTAAGGTCGCAGGCAGGATCATCGCCCCAAAAAAACCCAACACGGCGCGCCCGGCGATCAAATGCCAAGCCTGGGTAGCAAACACGGCGGCAACCGATATGACTGCAAACCCACTGCATCCTACGCATAAGAGGAGACGATAACCTGCCCGATCGCCAAGACGGCCCATCGTGACCAGAAGGCCTGCCAGCATCAGAGAATAGGCATCAATCATCCACAACTGCGCGGCGGCAGATGGCTGGAGCGCGATTGCAATTCTGGGCAAGGCGAAGTTGAGGATGGTGTTATCGATGGTCACCAGCAAGACCGGTAGGACAATCATTAATAGAGCAGCGACTTTCGAACGGTTTCTAGCGATAGATGACAAAGGGCTGGTTACAACTTCCATTAATCAGCGCTCCTCGAATCAAATCCTGTTTGCTTCACGGCTGGTAATCTCCTGAGTTTTCCAGAGGAACCTACTGTTCGACGAATTCGCCAGCAACCAAAAACGGCCTACTGATCTGTGTCAAATCGTGAGCATCAAAAGAGACCTGCCAATCGCGCTGAAACCAGGAGACGATCTGCATCAGCAAACGGCCGACACAAAGACTGCAAAGTCATTACAACCCACCTCTACAGCACCATTTGCTCTAAAACTGCAGGGATCTCCCCCCTATACTCCCCTGTGAAGCTGTAACTTCCGTAGGAGTGACTGGCATGATCCATCACGTCGTAGGGTTGTTCACCCATCCAGATCAAGAATGGCACCAGATACGTGGCGAGGAAGAAACCATCGGCCATATGTATTTCACCCACACCCTGATATTGGCGGCGATACCTCCCATATCGGCGTTTATCGGCACAACCCAGGTGGGCTGGGTGATCGGCAACCGGGCGCCGGTGATGCTCACGCTGGAAAGCGCGGTGTGGATGACCATCATGTCCTACGTTGCCATGCTGGCCGGTGTGGCGGTGATGGGGGCGTTCATTCACTGGATGGCCCGTACCTATGACGCCAGCCCCAGCCTGGCGCGCTGCATTGCCTTTGCTACGTATACGGCCACGCCGCTGTTCATCGGCGGGTTGGCGGCGCTGTATCCGCACCTGTGGCTGGGCATGCTGGTAGGCACCGCGGCCATTAGTTACACGGTGTACCTGCTGTATGTGGGGTTGCCGACCTTCATGAACATCGATCCGGACGAGGGCTTTCTGTTTTCAAGTTCGGTGCTGGCGGTGGGCCTGGTGGTGCTGGTGGCGATCATGGCGTTCACGGTGATCATCTGGGGACTGGGCGTAGGCCCCGTCTACACCAACTGACCCAGAGCGGCCGCCCGGCGACGGGCGGCTCGGCATGCCCGTGTGGTTGCGGCATAATCCGCGCATATGGAGTGTCGTCTAGCATGCCCGAGTTACTCAATTCCCGCGTTGAATCCTGTTATCAGCAAGCCGAAGCCTTTTTCAAACGCTCCTTCGTTCGCCCCGAAGTGAGCTTCAAGCTGCGCGGGCAGAAAGCCGGCGTGGCGCATTTGCATGAGAATCTGCTGCGTTTCAATCCCCAGCTTTACCGTGAGAACGCCGAAGACTTTCTCCGTCAAACGGTGCCGCACGAAGTGGCGCACCTGGTGGCCCATCAACTGTTTGGGGATCGCATTGCGCCCCATGGTGAAGAGTGGCAGTTGATCATGCGCGGCGTTTACGAACTGCCGCCCAATCGTTGCCATAACTATGAGGTGAAACGCCGACGGGTGATGCGCTACATCTACCGCTGCCCGTGTGCCGAGAGTGACTTTCCCTTCAGCGCGCAGCGCCATAGCCTGGTGCGCCAGGGGCGGCGGTACCTGTGCCGGCGGTGCCGGCATACGCTGGTGTTTACCGGCGAAACGCGGGTGGAATAACGCCCTTCCTACCACCCTCGATACCTGTAGGAGCGGCCTGTGGCCGCGAAGCTGGCGCTGCGGTGGTTCAGGCAGTACGCGGTGAGGCCTTCGCGGACACAGTCCGCTCCTACAGTAAATTGTGCGAGGCCCGGGCATAAAAAAACCCATCCGAGGATGGGTTTTTTATTGCTTCAGCGCTTAGCGCGGGGCGTCTGCCACCACCGCTTCATTGGCTTCAGCCACCTCGATCGCAGTCGGCCCGGCGGCCAGTTGCGTCTTCAGGGTGTCTTCGTTCAGCTCACCTACCCACTTGGCGACTACCAGGGTGGCCACGGCGTTGCCCACCAGGTTGGTCAGGGCGCGGGCTTCGGACATGAAGCGGTCGATGCCCAGGATCAGCGCCAGGCCAGCCACCGGCAGGTGGCCAACGGCCGACAGGGTGGCGGCCAGCACGATGAAGCCGCTACCGGTCACGCCAGCGGCGCCCTTGGAGGAGATCAGCAGTACGGCCAGCAGGGTCAGCTGGTGGAACACGTCCATGTGGGTGTCGGTCGCCTGGGCGATGAACACGGCAGCCATGGTCAGGTAGATCGCGGTACCGTCCAGGTTGAACGAGTAACCGGTCGGGATCACCAGGCCCACCACGGATTTCTGTGCACCCAGACGCTCCATCTTCACCAGCATGCGTGGCAGTGCCGATTCCGAGGACGAGGTGCCCAGCACGATCAGCAGTTCTTCACGGATGTAGCGCACCAGCTTGAGGATGCTGAAGCCGTGGAAGCGTGCGATCGAGCCCAGCACCAGCAGCACGAACAGGATGCAGGTGATGTAGAAGCAGATCATCAGCTGGCCCAACTGCACCAGCGAACTGACGCCGTAGGCGCCGATGGTGAAGGCCATGGCACCCAGCGCGCCGATGGGCGCCAGTTTCATGATCATGCTGATGATGTTGAACATCACGTGGGCAAAGCGATCGATGATGTCCAGCAGCGGCCGGCCGTAGGCGCCCAGCCGGTGCAGGGCGAAACCGAACAGCACGGCGAACATCAGCACCTGCAGGATATCGCCGTTGGCGAAGGCGCCGACGATGGTGTTGGGGATGATGTTGAGGAAGAACGCGATCACGCTCTGGTCTTTACCGGCAGCCACGTAGGTGGCGACTTTCGAGGCGTCCAGGGTGGACGGATCGATGTGCATGCCGTTGCCCGGGCCGACGATATTGACCACAACGAGGCCGATCAGCAGAGCAATGGTGGAGACGATTTCGAAGTACAGCAGCGCGTAGCCACCGGTCTTGCCCACGGCCTTCATGTTCTCCATGCCAGCGATGCCGCTGACCACGGTGCAGAAGATGATGGGGGCGATGACCATTTTGATCAGTTTGATGAACCCGTCGCCCAGAGGCTTGAGGGTTACTGCGGTTTCAGGGTAGAAGTGCCCCAACGCGATACCGATGATGATCGCGACGATCACCTGGAAATACAGCGATTTGTACAGTGGCTGACGAGTCGTCATTGCAAGTTCCTCAAGTGCATCGCTTGGCATCCATTTCCCTGATGCACACGACACCTAAAGCACGAACCCTCCTGTACTGGAGGGATTTATTGTCGAGCTGCGCGTGGCAGACCTTGCCAGTTGTATCGCAAGGGCCGTGCCAGAATGCGTGCCTGGGCTAATGGTCAATGAATGCGGGGGTGGGTGCCATCATGTTAGCCACCATGGGAATTTGTGCATGGCGGATATCCGCCATTTAGGCTGGGCGAGTTCCGCCATGTGGCGGATATCCGCCGCGACAATTGCGACCAGGCCTGTAGCCGCTGCCGCCAGGCTGCGCTGGCCCTTACGTACACGGGAGATCTCCGGCGAGGCACAGGGCCAGCGCAGCCTTCGGCAGCGGCTACATACTTAGTTGAGGTATAGCGCAAATCAGAAAGGTTTGAAGCGCACCCGAAACGCCGCCCCGCCCAGGGGCGAGTCATCCAGAGTCAACTGGGCGTCGTAGCTCTCGATGATGTCCTTGACCACCGCCAAGCCAATCCCCTGCCCCGGATTCTGCCGATCCAGCCGCTCACCCCGTTGCAGGATGCGCGCGCGCTGGCTCTCCGGCACGCCCGGGCCGTCGTCCTCGATGCTCAGCTGGGTGCCGAACTCGCCGAACACCAGGCTTACCTTCACCTCGCCCAGGCACAGGCGGTAGGCGTTTTCCAGCAGGTTGCCGAGCATCTCCAGCAGCGCCGCCTCTTCCATCGGCACCTGGGCCAACTCCGGAATGTCGAACACCACGTTCACGCGCTTTTCGCGGTACACCTTGGCCAGGGTGCTGCACAAGCTGTCCAGCAAGGGCTTGAGCAGCACCTGATGGCGCACCAGGCCGCTCTTGCGCAGGCTGGCGCGCTGCAACTGGTAGCCGATCTGCTGGCTCATGCGCTCGATCTGGCTTTGCAGGATGCGCGCCTGCTCCAGGTTCTCGGGGCGCTGGGCGATGGTCTCGCTGACGCCCTGCAACACCGCCAGCGGGGTTTTCAGGCTGTGGGCCAGGTCGCCCAGGGAGTCGCGGTAACGGCCGCGCTGTTCGCGCTCGCTGCTGAGCAGGCGGTTGAGCGAGCCGGTCAGGCGCAGCAGTTCGCGGGGGTGAGTTTCGCTGAGGCTTTCACGCGCGCCGGACTCGATTTCGTCCAGCTCCGAGCTCAACTGGCGCAGCGCGCGCAAGCCCCACGTCAAGCCCGCCCACAGCAGCACCAGCAGGGCCAGCAGCGCGGCGCCGAAGCCCAGCGACAGCTTCTCGCGCAGCCCGGACAGAATCTGTTTGTACTCTTTCACCGGTTGCAGGGCGACGATGCTATAGGCCGCGTTCTTGCCGCCCAGCAATTTCACTTCCACGTCGTAGACAAAAAACTCATCGCCATTGTGCTCGTGGATGTGCGCGAACTGCGCGCCCAGGCCATCGTAGCGCGGCGTGTAGTTGATGCTCTGCTCGGTGGTGGCCCGCGAACGCCACACCAGGTTGCCCTGGCGGTCGTAGATGTAGCCCAGCAGGCGGCTGTCGGGCAGGTTGAAGCGCTCGTCGGGCAGCAGGTCGGGCATCTGCAGCTTGCCGTTCTCTACCCGCGCGGCAGAGATCAGCGTGGTCACGTCCGAGGCCAGGCGCTGCTCGATGGACTCGCGCAACGCCAGGCTGAAGGTGCTTTGCAACGCTGGCAACAGGCCGAGCATGAACAACACCGCCAGAATGAAGGCGGCCAGCATCAACCGTACGCGCAGCGATCGGATCATTTACAGCGCTCGGTAAACAGGTAGCCCAGGCCGCGCACGGTCTCGATCGGCTTGAAGCCGTTGGTGCCTTCCAGCTTGCGGCGCAGGCGGCCCACCAGCACTTCGATCACGTTCGGGTCGCGCTCGTCGTCGTCCGGGTACAGCTGCTCCATCAGGCGGTCCTTGGCCACCACCTGCTGGTGATGACGCATCAGGTATTCCAGGATGCGGTATTCGTAGGCGGTCAGCGCCAGGGGCTGCTCGTCCAGGCTGGCCTGCTTGCGGTTGAGGTCCAGCAGCAGGGGGCCGGCGACGATGGTCGACTGGATGAAACCGCTGGAGCGGCGCAGCAAGGCATTGAGGCGCGCCTCCAGCTCTTCGAACTGGAAGGGTTTGACCACGTAGTCGTCGGCGCCGGTGGCCAGGCCTTCGACCTTGTCCTGCCAGTTGCCGCGCGCGGTCAGGATCAGGATGGGGAACGACTTGCCCTCGGCGCGCAGGCGGCGGATCAGGTCCAGGCCGCCCATGCCTGGCAGGCCCAGGTCCACCACGGCCAGGTCGTGGTTGTACTGCGAGGCCTGATACAAGGCTTCCTCGGCATTGGCCACCGCCTCCACCACATGACCGCTCTCGGTCAGGCGGGTAAACAAGTGGTGCCGCAACAACGCCTCATCTTCTACCACCAGCAGTTTCATAGTGCTCCCCGATTGGTGCCCTGCGTTGCGGGACGCCGTATTACCTCATGCGAATGACGGCACCGGCGCTTGCCCAAGCAAGCCGCGGCGCCAAGAGTGTACCTGTAACAAGCTTAGTCAGGCAGCGCTGAACCCTGACTGAACCAGCTTTGGTCTAGGCTCAGCTGACTGCTTATTCAAGGAACCACACCCATGCGCGTATTGTTGATGTGCCTGCTGCTGGCCGCCAGCACCCTGGCCCAGGCCGAAATCAAGACCCAGGAACTGCATTACAAAGACCTCAAGGGCACGCCGCTGGTGGGCTACTTCGCCTACGACGACGCCATCCAGGGCCCGCGCCCGGGCGTGGTGGTGGTGCATGAGTGGTGGGGCCTGAACGACTACGCCAAGGGCCGCGCCCGCGCCCTCGCCGCCCTGGGCTACAGCGCCCTGGCCATCGACATGTACGGCGACGGCAAAAACACCGAACACCCCAAAGACGCCATGGCCTTCATGCAGGAAGCCTCGGCCAACGCCGAGGTGTCCAGCGCGCGCTTTGATGCCGGGGTGAAGCTGCTCAAACAGCAACCGCAAACCGACGAGAAGAAAATCGCCGCCATCGGTTACTGCTTCGGCGGCACCGTGGTACTCAACGCCGCCCGCCACGGCGCCACCCTGGCCGGCGTGGTCAGCTTCCACGGCGGCCTGGCCGCCAAGACCCGCGCCACCAAGGGCAGCGTGAAAACGCCGATCCTGGTGGAGCACGGCGAGTTGGACAGCATGAGCACGGCCAAGGACGTGGCCGCCTTCAAGACCGAGATGTCGACGGCCGGGGTGAATTACCAGTTTGTGGTGCAACCAGGGGCCAAGCATGGGTTTACCAACCCGGATGCGGATCGGTTGGCGCATGGCGATCATGGCGGGCCGGACATTGGCTATAACAAGGAAGCGGATGAGAAATCGTGGGCGGATATGCAGGCCTTCCTGAAGAAAGTCTTCAACTGACCCTGTAGCCGCAGCCTGACGGCAGCGGCTACGGTGCGGGGTTTGGGGTTCAGCGGCCGGGGCGGGTATGGCAGACTAGGAGCATGAACCCACCCATCGCCTGCTGCACCGCCCCCCACACCCACTGGCCCCTGCCCTTCGCCCTGCCCGGCGTGGTACTGACCAGCAACCGCTTCGACCCCAAGGCCCTGGCCGTGGACGACTTCCAGCGCGCCCACATCCAACCCCCTGCCAGCATCCAACGCTCGGTCGCCAAGCGCCAGGCCGAATTCCTGGCCGGCCGCCTGTGCGCCCGCAGCGCCTTGCAGCAACTGGCCGGCCTTGATCACGTCCCCGCCATCGGCGACGACCGCGCCCCTATCTGGCCTGAAGGCATCAGCGGCTCCATCACCCACGCCACCGGCTGGGCCGGCGCCATCGTCGCCCACGGCAGCGAGTGGCAAGGCCTGGGCCTGGACATGGAAACCCTGCTGGGCGATGAACGCGCCACGCGGCTGGCCGGTGAAATCCTCACGCCCGACGAACTGGCGCGCATGGACCCGGCGCAAGTCTCGTTGACCGTGACACTGACGTTTTCCATCAAGGAAAGCCTGTTCAAGGCGCTATACCCAATCGTCGGCAAGCGCTTCTATTTCGAGCATGCCGAGGTGGTGGAATGGGACGGTACGGGGCGGGTGCGGATGCGCTTGTTGACGGAGTTGTCGCAGCGGTGGGGGCATGGGGTTGAGATTGAAGGGCAGTTCAGCGTGCAGGATGAGCACTTGCTGAGCCTGATCGCCATCGCCCCGTAGCCGCTGCCGCCAGGCTGCGCTGGCCCTGTGCCTCGCTGGAGATCTTCAGGGTTCACTCTGGCCAGCGCAGCCTGGCGGCAGCGGCTATGTATGGACTCGCCCCTCCTGTCTACCCGCTTTTGAAAAACTGTCGCCCGTTGCATCTATGTATTAGGCCTATTCAAGGAAGCCGCTTTGGGCCTCTGGCCGACATTGGAAGAGCTCGTGGTATGCCGATTACAGTCAGGCCTCGAAGGCCGCTAGCCGCTTAGGCATCAATCCACGCCGATCCTATCTGGGGTCAATGTTTTTCAGCACAGGGTTGGACAGTCGTTACCTCGGTGGCAGAACTCGGTGGATCAGTGGCTCATCATCGCTGGCTGGCCGCTGCCAGGCTGTCGACGATAAGTCTGGTCATTCTGTAGAAGCACCCAAACGATACGCAGGTTGCGATTGGCCAACCGGACCGCAGCCTGCTTGCGGCCCAGGCGGTTCATCCAACGCAGTAATCGGCGGTCATCGGGTTGCTCGGAATCAGGTCGCAGTTGCTGCAGCACTGCGTGTGCGCCCTGGATCATCAGGCTGCGCAGATATGAATCGCCTCGCTTGCTCATACCGCCCAGGCGAACTTTATTACCGCTGCTGTGTTGGTCGGGAACCAGGCCAAAGTAGGCCGCGAACTTGCGTGCATTGGGGAACCGTTCGGGCTGGGTTTCCTTGGCTACCAACGCCGTGGCGGTCACCGGACCGATACCGCGCACGCTCATCAGCCGCTTGGCCGTGCTGTCGGCGTTTGCCGCTGCTGCCAGACGGCCCGTCAACACCGCAATGCGCTCGCCCAAAAAGCGCCATTCCGCGAGCAGTTCATCGATCAACTCGCGCAACATGGCCGGCACTGGTTGAGTGGCATCCTCCAATACTCGTGGAACTCTCTGGCTGATGGCGACATCACCTTGAGCCAGGACCACGCCGTGCTCAAGCAGCAGGCCGCGCATCTGATTACTCAATGCGGTGCGGCGGCGCACATAGCCCTGGCGGGCACGATGCAATGCCTGCATGGCAAGCGCCGCGACGCTCTTGATCGGTACTGCGCAGATTTTCTCGTCACGACCGGCCCGCAAAATCGCCAACGCATCGTTGCGATCGTTTTTAGGCCCTGTGCGGTGTGCTGTCACCAGCTTGGCCGGCAGAATCCGAGCCTCGACGCCCTGCTCCTGCAGCTGTCGCGCCCAGGCTTGCGCACCTGGCCCCGTCTCCATCAAGACTATGACGTGGGGTGCCAGTTGTTGAAGGAATTCGTAGAACGCTTCGCGCGACTTGAGGCGCTGTTCGTAGTGCACCTGGCCTAGAGCGTCTTCGCCGGCAACCTGGAAGACATGTTTGGCCAGATCGACCGCCACGGTCGTGCAGACCGACAAATTGGCGGAAGACAAGGATTGATCAATCGAAGTATGCTTTTTCATGGACTCGCCCTCGCTGTCGTTGGCTGTTTAGACTGCCACCGTGGCGCATTGACGCCTCGGCTTGGGCGAGTCCATCCAATTACAGGCATCAGGCGACGGGCAACAACGGGCAATGCTCACAATGCCCCACCCACCCCACCTTGTACGCCAGGCAGCAACTGCGCCGCTGCCGCTTGCCATCCGGCAAATACCTTGTCGGCTCATATAAAGGGTTGCTGCGCCCATCCGCCGCCTTGCGCGAATGCAGCAACGCCAACGCCGGCCCCACCGCCACCCCCAGCGCCTGCAAGCGCACCGTGGCCTGCTCCAGGTAATCCCCGGCATTGCCCCACAGCACCGCCGCCGGCACCTCGCCATACGCGCTCAGCCGCTCGATGAACGGCCACAGGCTGGCCTGCACCACCGGCTCCAGCGACTCGTCGGCATCCCCCGGCTCGCCCTCCTCCAGCAGCTTCACCGCCAACGGCAAGCCGCGCTCATTGAGCACCAGCCCCACCTGGTCCAGCTGCAACGGCAGGTACCAGCCATGCACCAACTGCGTCACCAGAATCGCCGGCAGCCAATGCATGAAAAAATACTTCGACCACTGGGAAACCAACACCGGCTTCTGCTCATCGAACAGCGGCTGACCGTAAATGCGCAGCAAGGCCGCATCCAGTTGCTCAGGGTGCAAGGCATCGTGCAGCGACTGCGCCGGGCGCGGGTCGTCCACCGGCAGCAAACCTTGCAGAAAAGAGGCGTAAGGGCCGCTGGCCCATGGGTGATTCATCAAGACTCCCGAGGGCGCCCAGGGACACCAGCGGGCGCGCGAAACAACAGCATGCCAAAAACGCCTCGGTGCCTGTGTTTTTTTGTGTTAGGGTGCGCGCCCGCAAAAAATCGGGGCCATTTTTTTAGTCGACAAATGGTCCAAAGTCGTAGGAAACCGTACGGCGCGGGCCGTAGGCTTTCTCTCACAATTTACTCACAACTTATCCACAGAAGCATGCAGTTGCAATCCGCCCCTACCCGCTCTATCTTGTATCGCCCGCGCGAGAAACCACTACATGTTGGGTTTTGGCTGATTTGCCAACCATATTTTCTGGACTAATCTCAAGCCTGTTTTTTTATTTATTTTTCTGTTTTTCCATTTTTTTCCCTTGAGCTTTACCCACATGTCGTGCCGGAACCCCAGGTTTCCATGACGTGGGAAAACCTATTTGTCAGGGGGGACCAAGCGCCCCCTTCCCCTGAGCATGGAGACACTGATGCAAACTGACACAACTCGCGAGAACCCGACCGGAAAGGCGCCCCAGGCTACAGAATCCAATCAGGATCTGAACGCCACCGCACCGGGCCAGCTGCGCGTGATCAAGCGTAACGGCACCGTCGTTGCTTACACCGACGACAAAATCACCGTCGCCATCACCAAGGCATTCCTCGCAGTTGAAGGCGGCACCGCTGCCGCTTCGTCGCGCATCCACGACACCGTGGCGCGCCTGACCGAACAAGTCACCGCCACCTTCAAGCGTCGCATGCCTTCGGGCGGCACCATCCACATCGAAGAAATCCAGGACCAGGTTGAACTGGCCCTGATGCGTGCCGGCGAGCAGAAAGTAGCCCGCGACTACGTGATCTACCGCGACGCCCGCTCCAAGGAGCGCGCCACCCGCACTACCGCCGAAACCCCGGTAGTTGCCCACCCAAGCATCCGCATCACCCTGGCCGACGGCACCCTGGCGCCGCTGGACATGGGCCGCCTGAACACCATCATCACCGAAGCGTGCGAAGGCCTGGCCGAAGTCGACGGCGACCTGATCCAGCGCGAAACCCTGAAAAACCTGTACGACGGCGTGGCCCTGAAAGACGTCAACACCGCCCTGGTGATGACCGCCCGTACCCTGGTAGAGCGTGAGCCGAACTACTCGTTCGTCACCGCCCGCCTGCTGATGGACACCCTGCGCGCCGAAGGCCTGGGCTTCCTGGAAGTGGCCGACAGCGCCACCCACCACGAAATGGCCGACCTGTACGCCAAGGCACTGCCTGCCTACGTAGCAAAAGGCATCCAGTTCGAACTGCTGAACCCTGTGCTGGCCACCTTCGACCTGGAAAAACTGGGCAAGGCGATCAACCACGAGCGCGACCAGCAATTCACCTACCTGGGCCTGCAAACCCTGTACGACCGTTACTTCATCCACAAGGATGGCGTGCGCTTCGAACTGCCGCAGATCTTCTTCATGCGCGTGGCCATGGGCCTGGCCATCGAAGAGAAGCAGAAAGAAGACCGTGCAATCGAGTTCTACAACCTGCTGTCGTCGTTCGACTACATGGCGTCGACCCCGACCCTGTTCAACGCCGGTACCCTGCGTCCACAGCTGTCCAGCTGCTACCTGACCACCGTGCCGGATGACCTGTCGGGCATCTACCACGCCATCCACGACAACGCCATGCTGTCCAAATTCGCCGGCGGCCTGGGCAACGACTGGACCCCGGTCCGTGCACTGGGTTCGTACATCAAGGGCACCAACGGCAAATCGCAAGGCGTGGTTCCGTTCCTGAAAGTAGTGAACGACACCGCCGTAGCCGTGAACCAGGGTGGCAAGCGCAAAGGCGCTGTGTGTGCCTACCTGGAAACCTGGCACCTGGACATCGAAGAATTCATCGAACTGCGCAAGAACACCGGTGATGACCGTCGTCGTACCCACGACATGAACACCGCCAACTGGATCCCTGACCTGTTCATGAAGCGTGTCTTCGATGACGGCAAGTGGACCCTGTTCTCGCCAAACGAAGTACCGGACCTGCACGACCTGACCGGCAAGGCCTTCGAAGAGCGCTACGAGTACTACGAAGCCCTGACCGAGTACAACAAGATCAAGGTGTTCAAAACCATCCAGGCCAAAGACCTGTGGCGTAAAATGCTGTCGATGCTGTTCGAAACCGGCCACCCATGGTTGACCTTCAAGGACCCATGCAACCTGCGTTCGCCACAGCAGCACGTAGGCGTGGTCCACAGCTCCAACCTGTGCACCGAAATCACCTTGAACACCAACAAGGACGAGATCGCTGTCTGCAACCTGGGCTCCATCAACCTGCCGAACCACATCGTGGACGGCAAGCTGGACACCGCCAAGCTGCAGCGCACCGTGAACACCGCCGTTCGCATGCTCGATAACGTTATCGACATCAACTACTACTCGGTGCCACAAGCCAAGAACTCGAACTTCAAGCACCGCCCTGTCGGCCTGGGCATCATGGGCTTCCAGGACGCGCTGTACCTGCAGCACATCCCGTACGGCTCCGACGCTGCCGTCGAGTTCGCCGACAAGTCGATGGAAGCGGTCAGCTACTTCGCCATCCAGGCCTCTTGCGACCTGGCCGACGAGCGCGGCGCCTACGAGACCTTCCAGGGTTCGCTGTGGTCCAAAGGCATCCTGCCACTGGACTCGCAACAGATCCTGATCGAAGCCCGTGGCCAGAAGTACATCGACGTCGACCTGAACGAAACCCTGGACTGGGCCCCGGTCCGTGCCCGCGTTCAGAAAGGCATCCGTAACTCGAACATCATGGCCATCGCACCGACCGCCACCATCGCCAACATCACTGGCGTATCGCAGTCGATCGAACCGACCTACCAGAACCTGTACGTGAAATCGAACCTGTCGGGCGAATTCACCGTGATCAACCCGTACCTGGTACACGACCTCAAAGCCCGTGGCCTGTGGGACTCGGTCATGATCAACGACCTGAAGTACTACGACGGTTCGGTGCAACAGATCGAGCGCATCCCGCAAGAGCTCAAAGACCTCTACGCGACCGCCTTCGAAGTGGACACCAAGTGGATCGTCGACGCAGCAAGCCGTCGCCAGAAGTGGATCGACCAGGCTCAGTCGCTGAACCTGTACATCGCCGGCGCCTCGGGCAAGAAACTGGACGTCACCTACCGCATGGCGTGGTACCGTGGCCTGAAAACCACCTACTACCTCCGTGCCCTGGCTGCAACCAGCACCGAGAAATCCACCATCAACACCGGCAAACTGAACGCCGTGTCGAGCGGTGGTGACAGCGCACCTGTCCAGGCAGCGGGTCCAGCGCCAGTGCCCAAGGCTTGCGCGATTGACGAGCCGGATTGCGAAGCTTGCCAATAAGGGCTGATCGGGTTGCCTGATAACGGGTAACCCGCTAGCCTCGAAAAAGCCAACCTCACCTCAGGGTGCAGGTTGGCTTTTTTCATTCCAGAACACAAAACGCACCAAGGCTTACCTACCCATGGCCAAACCTGCTGCTCCCAAGAAGCCCAATCTACTGATCCTGCACATAGAGCTGCTGGGCATTGAACCTGCAATCTGGCGCCGCGTGGCCGTACCGGAAAACATCACACTGACCAAGCTGCATCACGTCATCCAGCTCACCATGGGGTGGGAAAACAGCCATCAGCATCAGTACCTCATCGCTGGCGAGCACTACGGCATCCCCGACGGCTACCTGCCCATAAAGCCTCAAGCCCGCAAAACCCTGCTCAAAACCTTGAACGGCGAACTGGCTTTCGAGTATCTGTACGATTTCGGCGACGGCTGGGAACACCGCATCACCGTCGAAGCAACCATTTCCGCCCCACCCCGCAAGCGCGTGCCCTACTGCATCGACGGCGCCAACGCCTGCCCGCCGGAAGACGTGGGCGGCCCACCCGGCTACGAAGACTTCCGCGCCGCAATGTTCGACTCCACGCACCCGGGTTACCGTGACGCCCGTGACTGGTACGGGCCATGGCTGTTCACTCCAGAGCGCTTCATCGTGCGGGAAGCCAACGAATACCTCAGGGACTTGCTGCCCTGAGCTTGCTCGCGAGAGGCCAGCCGCCACACCCATCCGAAAAAAGCCAAACCCCGTAGCCGCTGCCGTCAGGCTGCGCTGGCCTACCCAAACACCGCTGAACTCAGCTCCCTAGGCAAGTCAAATGACCAATCAATCGATGCCCATCTCGAATGATGACGGGCTGTTTTCTACGAGCCGCATATTTGAATGCTTTACGCAAAGCGCGGCGATCCATACCCGAGCCCAGCTCAATTACCCCGCCCAGCCGAGAATACTGAAAGCTTCTAACCGATTCAGGACGCAATAAGCTTAAGCACTTCACGTGCAATTCGGTCATTTGGTACAGCCGAGCACTGTCTGGGCACAGCCACCTCAACAGTTCCACCAAGCGCTCATAAATCAACCGCAAGCGATCCAGCGCTTCCAGTGGATTCAAAGGCGCCCCGGCCTCGACCGTCACTCGGCTGCCACGACGCGATCGGGCCTCTGCCAGCAGCGGACCGAGCTTCCAAACCGGCTCATGATGAGCAATTCGATTTCTTAACTCATTACACAGATCCAAGCGAGCGAACAGCGCATCCCGATGTCTGGGCTTGGCCCAATAAGTTGCCTGGCGCTGCCGGTGACCGGGCAACACTTCGACCAGCACTGCCCCCCAGTCTATGGGCTGCCCGTGCAAATCCGCTTCCAGGTCCAGCAGGTGTGGCCAGAATCCGAAGGTCAATTTGGAGATCACATCGTCAGGGCTGGGCACCGGGACCCTAGGTAACATCTGCCTACCCCGTCGATAGTGGGTAACCTTCAAAACCTTGGAAACCGACAACGGATTCAGATCGACGTGGGCATACCAATCTTTCGATCCGAGGCCGCCTAACACACCATAACGCTGGCTCATCGCATGATGAAATCGATTGCGCATCACCACTTCGATTAGCGAAATGGTGCGAAAGAGCGCACCACTCAAATGCTCATTCCATTCGTACACCCCCAACACCTGAGCATTGTCGAGCGCTCGAAAAAATGATCGGTAATTGCGCAAGCGCGGGTATGACAGCGCCTGAAGGCGCGCCAAGGTAACCAGCCCATCGGCTTTGTCCTGATCCAGCATGCGTGTTAAGCTTTCCTTGTAAGCGCTTGGGCTCAACGGTTGGCAGCACCCTCCTCGGACGGACGCCAGACGCCAAGACGCAAAAGAGGAAACGGCCGCGCAAGCGGCCGTTTTCCTTTGTGCAGCCCGAATGATCTCTCTGCAGGCCGTCGACCTGCACTAGCTGGTAATGCCCCGCATGGCAATACCACCAGGAGCATACAGCGTCAGTCGCATCAAACGCCGCAGCTCCCCTGCCCAGGTTGTAACCAGTCTTGACTCACCCTTCGCGCGCCCACATCCCGCGCATCAAACCATCGATCCAGAAGCCTTGCTCGCCCCCACTCTGCAACCCCACCGCGCCCTAACGCCACACCCCCAGAAACTTCTCGCAATCATCCTTGCGAACCCGCCCCCAAAACACTATATTTAGTGCCTGCAAACCACAACCAACACCACATACGCGATTCACCTGCGTAAGCGGTCAACACCCGTTTGCAAACCAGGGGCTCCAAAAAGCCCACCCAAAATAGCGAATTGATTGCGCTACGATGAACACGGACGCTGCAATATTCCGTATAATCGCGTCCCCCACACAGGGCAAAAACCATGATGACTTGCGTACCTGATTTCGGCCTCAACCCTGCCGTCCACCGCAAGCGTCACTGCTGATTCCGATCATCCGCAGCGGTCGCCACAAAACGCGGCAACCGGGCAAATCCGAACACCTTAGAAATGCCGTCCGTCGAGCCTTCGTGCGCTACACGGCCAATGGCAACCTCATCTTAAAATCCATCCGGTCGCCCGCGGGCAGACCCAAGCAGGAGCCTTCATCACCATGCTGAGCTGGGACGAATTCGACAAAGAAGACGACGCGCAACCCGCCAAAGGCGCCAACGCCGGCCACGCCGCTGAAGCTGCCATGGACAAACTCGACAGCGCCGGTGCCGGTGCTGCCCAGGAAGCCCGCGCCGTCACCGCCAACGACTCCGCCGCCGTAGCCCGCGCCAAAGCCGCCCTCGACAAACTCGACGTCGCCGAAGGCCTGGCCGAGCTGGAAGGCTCCGCCGCCCGCGTCGCCGTTGACGAAAAGCGCATGATCAACTGCCGCGCCGACCTCAACCAACTCGTACCTTTCAAGTACGACTGGGCCTGGCAAAAGTACCTGGACGGCTGCGCCAACCACTGGATGCCGCAAGAAGTCAACATGACCGCCGACATCGCCACCTGGCGTAACCCGGAAGGCCTGACCGACGACGAGCGCCGCATCGTCATGCGCAACCTGGGCTTCTTCAGCACCGCCGACTCCCTGGTAGCCAACAACCTGGCCCTGGCCGTGTACCGCCTGATCACCAACCCGGAGTGCCGCCAGTACATCCTGCGCCAGGCCTTCGAAGAAGCGATCCACACCCACGCCTACCAGTACTGCATCGAATCGCTGGGCATGGACGAAGGCGAAATCTTCAACATGTACCACGAGATCCCATCGGTCGCCAAAAAGGCAGCCTGGGGCCTGAAATACACCCGCGCCATCTCTGACCCGGAATTCAACACCGGCACCCCAGAGACCGACAAAGAACTGCTGCGCAACCTGATCGCCTACTACTGCGTACTGGAAGGCATCTTCTTCTACTGCGGCTTCACCCAGATCCTGTCCATGGGCCGCCGCAACAAAATGACCGGCGTAGCCGAGCAGTTCCAGTACATCCTGCGCGACGAGTCGATGCACCTGAACTTCGGTATCGACGTGATCAACCAGATCAAGATCGAAAACCCGCACCTGTGGGATGCCGAACTGAAGGAAGAAGCTTCGCAGATGATTCTGCAGGGTACTCAACTGGAGATCGAATACGCGCGTGACACCATGCCTCGTGGCGTGCTGGGGATGAATGCGGCGATGATGGAAGATTACCTGAAGTTTATTGCCAACCGTCGCCTGTCGCAGATTGGGTTGAAGGAAGAGTATCCAGGGACTACTAACCCGTTCCCTTGGATGAGTGAGATTATGGACTTGAAGAAGGAGAAGAACTTCTTTGAGACTCGGGTTATTGAGTATCAGACTGGTGGAGCGTTGAGCTGGGACTGACTTCCACCTTACAACCCAATCCAACTTAAAAAAGCCCCCAGCAAGGGGCTTTTTTAATTCCCAACATGTACGGCAGCACTCATCTGAAACACTCTTCAATACGCAGCTTTACGAGCGCACGGGCCTCTTGAGCTTTAACCAAGTGACTAGAATGAGGCCTCGAAATAATTATCCCTCTAAGCTCGCATGGTGATATATAGTCAAACGTGGTTTTCTCCGGACAACCATTACCCTTCCAAAGCTCAAGCCTCATAGCTTTAACCACACTACAACAAGACATACAAATCACCCCGATACCTTTCCACATAACACTTCTTTGAGTTGGAGTGTGCGTTTGAAAGCTTACACGCTCGTTCTCAAAACTCACCACTTCAAACTTCCCCCGACAGCATATCGAACATTTCCAACCATCGGGTAAACTATTCCACATCGTCGCACAACCGGGCCGAGACATTAGTACAGATAAAAAATTAACTGGCGGCTGCTTCCCCGACTTTCTGCTTTCCGTACGCCACCGCAAAAAATTCGTCTGGTGCTGGATTGATTTTTTCCGCATGTACTTGCTGAGTTCTTCCCCGGAAACCCTGTCTAGCCCTCCCCATTTTCCGTGTCCATTCGAAAGCGTTGGAATGGGCACAAACCCTTCTGGGTATCTTTCATACCAATAGTCTTGCGTAGCCGCTGCCAAAGCGACCTGATATATCAGCTTCATTCTTGAAACATAAGAATTCTTTACGTCACCCCACACTTCAAAAAGCTTTGACTCGTCAATCTTATGCGCACAATTATCGGACACCACTATAAACTTTCTCAACTGAAATATCGAAAAAGAGAAATAATTATTGCTGCAACTAGCACTCCGCAGAATTAGCTTCGCTTTACCATCAACATTGTTGCAATCCTCGCAAATCAAAACCGGAGGATACGCGGAGAATGCAGGAGCCATTCGCTCAATGAAAGCCAGGCCTGTCCGGGTACCCTCAGATACGCCGGAGTTTATGAAGGCCTTATAAAAAGCAGCTTTCAAAGCATCCTCCATATGATCATGATGGATAACAAGCTTGGCCAATATCTGATTCTTGGCCCCAACCCTAGAAATATTGAGTTTGCTGCGACCGCAACAGGGGCAGCACCAATCCTGGGAGGTTTCAACCCAACCCGAGTTCATTTCAATTAGATGGACCCCATGCAGCTTCTTGATTACCTGAGACAAAGGCGAGTCCACCCCATCTAGAGAGCGCAGGCTCCCATCATTGATGCAGGCTATGGCTAGCTCAAGAGCTTTTGCTTTTAGCTCAAGCTCAAAGTCATTGGAAACGCTGTGTTTTTTGCTCCAATGTGACAGTGCATTCTCAAAACTTATTCCTTTGTCAAAAGCCACCGATGCCTCCTGCAAAATTTGACGACACAGTTTGAATAATCATAATTCGAAACAAAAAAAAAGCCGACAAGATCACCACTACCATTTCTGAAATCTAATATCAATTCAGTCAAAACAATAGCACTGAAGACAACCTTGATATCTACTGAATACAGCTGACTGTTACGTCCTGCAACAACTTTCGGAAAGCTCGTACACCGGTATGATTGTGCCCGACAGATGCAACATTTACCCTAGTTTCGCGCCTAAGAAACGCCTCAAGTAGCGGCCAACCCGCTCCCGAAAATGCGGTATTTTGTGCCTGCGGCCCCCGGCTGCACGTCTCAAAAGCTCTGCTACGTCGGGGGTGGACTAATACAAGACCCGCAAGGGGAATACGTCCGGCCTTCTACTTGAGGTTTCTTAACCCCCGACACCTAGCCCTAAGAAAGCTATCAAGTAGAGGTAAATGGACATGTCAACCAACGAAACCGGCAGCCACCGAAGGCCCGACGACGGACGAGTAAACCAATCCAACGACGCTCCGCGCATACCAATCGTCTTCACCCGCCACAACCGCCCGCTCCACGCCCTCTGGCTAGAATCCCAAATCTGGTTCTCCGCCCGAGACCTAGGCCGACTCATCGGTCGGCACCTCGAATCCCACGCCCTCCGCAAGCTAGACCCCGACCAAACCCGCACCCTCTCCCTACTCTACAACGGTGAAATCCAGCCCACCGTCATGATCAGCGAATCCGCCGTCTACATGACCCTGGTCCACCACTTCATCCCAGAAAACCGCAGCCTGCGACGCTGGCTAACCCACGAAGTCATCGCCGTGATGCGCGACGAGCGTGCTGACCACGACACTCACGCCCCAAGCCTTAGCCTTCTACGCTGGGCGAACTTGTCCCTCAGCATGCTGCATTGGCAAAGCGAGCCCTGGATTCACCTCCGGGACGTACCCGAGATTCTGACTCACCCTCACCTCGCACAATCTGGCCCACGCCCACTCCCCTCACGCTGGCGACAGTTCGTCGGCAAGCTGATCGGGCGCTAGCCGATCCACATGGAGGTCTGCCCTCAGGCCTCCATGTCAGAGCAGTCCGATACCACGTAATGCTCAATGCCTACTTTGAAACGGCACGCTGACCACCTCGCCAGCCACCAATCGCCCCAGCTCCAAATCAAACGGCACCACCCACAGCCTCAGCCCCGCGGCATATTCAAAAACCGGCAAGGCCTGCTGAAACCCAGCCCGCCGCGGATAGATCAGCACCAGGTCCCCTTCCCCCTCCAGGTACTTATGCCCATACGCAAACATCTGGTAAATGTCCGCCTGGCTGATCCCATAGTGTTTGCCCACCAGCTCTCCATCCAGCCGCTTCCACTTGGTATCCATCACCCAACGCTTGCCGGCCAGTTCGGCCATCAAGTCAGGCCGCAACTGGAAAACATGCCTGTCCCGATGCAAGCAAAGATGCTCACCCGTCACCTGCGTTCTCACGGTAGCGCCTGGCACCAACGTGTCCCGCAAGCAAGCCGCTACGTAGTTCTCAAACAAACGCTCCATCGGGAACAATAGGCTCATCCCCCGCCACTCGCCCGCAACCGCCAATGGCGTCTGTTGTTGAATGATCAACTCAACCCACGGTTTGACCGGTTGGTAGTGGGCCATCAGCCGATCATTACGCCACTGTTTGAAGTCCTGGGCCGTGTCCCGGCTGCTCGATACCTCCAGCAGCACGGTGCGCAGTTCGTGGGATAGGCGCCAGCTAGTGGGGTCTTGGGTTGTCTTGCAGACGATTTCCAGCGCCGTCTTGAGCAGTCGGTTTTCGGGTCGATCCGGCAAGAACACGTCATGACGAATTTGAAAGTGGTGTTGGCGCGCCGGTGACTGTCTTACCTGGCGGGCGGTATTCAGTTGTCCGCGTAGGAATGGCTGTTCTTCTTCGATGCGTTGGTAATCGAACCGGATGCCTCGCTTGATCAAATGATCCAGCGCATCAAGAAACCGCGCCATCACCCATTCAGTCAGGGGCGCATCAAAACGCTGCAGTGAGGTAGCGCCAACCTGCCGAGTCGGTAGCTTCAACGAGGCTTGGATCATGCGGCGCAGCAGCGCCCGACTCTGCTGTATGCAGTCGCCCTGTTCGAAGTGTTTGGGCAGTATCTCGATGCGGGTGCCGCAGGGGCTTTCCAAGGCGCCGACGTAGTTGTCGAGTTTCAGGCAACGTCGGTCTTGGAGTTGTACCAGAGCTGCGCCGCCCTGGGTGAATCCGGCATTGAGCTCGCATAGCCAGTCGAACGCTGAGGCACTGATTTGGGCGAAGTCCAAGGTCGGGTGCTCGACGTGACTGGTGGTCAACCGGGCGTATTCACGCACGGTGACAGTCATGCTCACGGCGCTTGCTCGATCAAGTAGCTGATGATCTTCCTGCCTAACCGGCGAGTGGTTTGCGGGGTGCCGGTGGATGTCAGCAGTGAGATATCGTGCTCCTTCGCGATCTCTTCCAGTACCGGTCTGGCATCAATCACTTGGCCGTTACGCAGCAGCTCGACAGCGCCTGAGGTGGATTGGCGTAGTACTACATCCCCCCACTGCTTCTCCTTAGCCTCGTACTTGGGAGGTACGGACGCTTTAGCGGTGTGATCGATGATGCCTAGGTAGGATTCAACACGCTCAAAAGCCTGCGCATTGATATCCCAGCGCTCGTTGTTTTGGTTGACCACGACGGCGTCACCGAACAGCACGTTGAGGTCCTGGCTCGGCTGCAGCAAGAAGCGGTGCTCCACTGGTTTTCGCTGGTCGTTGAGCACCCACTGGATTCGCTGCCAGTCTTCAAAGAAGTACTCCTGCAGCAGGGGCAAGATCTGCTGTTTGAATATCTCCGCAAGGCGCGCCAAGGTTGGTTCATCTTTTAGTGGGATGAAGTAGGCGTGGCCAAGGCAGTGATCGCGATCAAGCAAAGCGGCAATACGAGCGTTCATGACGCTTAGTAGTTCATCAATCTCAACACCCTCTACTGCTATTTTCCCCAGTAGGTCTGGATTGGGCGGAACCTCAATGAAGCTAAAGCGGCGGCGCAGCGCGATATCCATCGATGCCAGCGAACGGTCAGCGGTGTTCATGGTGCCGATGAGATACAAGTTGTTCGGGACGCTGAAGCGCTCTTTGGAATAGGGCAGCGTGATTTCCAACGCTTCGGAATTCCCGGCGCGCTTGGAGGGTTCGATGAGAGTGATGAGCTCACCGAATATGCGCGATACGTTGCCGCGGTTGATCTCATCGATGATCAGGACCTTGGGAGTGTCGCTGGCTTTCACTTGGTCCTGCTCGAAGAGACCGGCTTCCTGTGCCCCGATCATGTGTTCAACCATGGACGGCAGGAAGTTTTTGTAGCCGTTGACCAAGAACGGATCGAACGTTGAGTTCGGGAGTTTGCTGTCCCAGGTTTGGTTTCGCAGGTCGTTGATGGTCAGTTGGTTTGAGGCTACGGCTTTGGCCAGGCCATTGAGCATGCCCATGCCGATTTCCAGGTGATTGCCTTTGGGCTTTTCTAGCTCTACGACGTCGTGGGATGCGTAGATGACCTTGTAACCAGTGCCGTAGGTGTCGCCAATCTGGAAAGCGCGGTACTTGGGTTGGTCCGGTCGGCATAGGGTTTTGAACACGCCTGGAACGACGGTGTAACGGAGCTGGCCGCTGTCGTCGGTGTCGGCGCGTAGGCCTTCTACGAAGTCTTCGTAGCTGAAGCTTTGGTGGAAGGTGACGAAGCGGACGTCGCCTTGGGCTACTAGGTAGTCGAAGCGTTTTTTCAGGGCTTCGCGGTTTTGGGCGTTGGCCTTCAGATGAACGGGGTCGAGGATTTCGAGAGTGGCCGCAATGGTCGCGTAGGTTTTCCCGGTGCCTGGCGGGCCGAAGAAAATTTGGTTGAGCGGAGGCATTGCGGAACGTCCTTGTAGGAAAATTCCTAGCACGGTAGCCAAATCGCCAGTATTGGTAAAGACTGCTCGCCGCTACGAACGTCCAGCCCCCGAGGCGTGGGCCGCACCCGCGATATGAAATGGACTTTTGCCTTCGATGAAAAACGCAGAAACCTCGACGCTCCTGACCTTCACTTTTCAGAACTGGGCGGTGGTGACCTCTATTCTGGGCGGGGTGATCATGGCGATGGCCATGATTTATATCTACCGCCGCTCAGGCTCTTTTTTCTTTTTGAGGGACCGAGTCTGGAGATTTTTTGACGGCAAACAAACGTTCGACGATCCCCGTTTTGAGAAAATGCGCAAGCGCGCCAGAGAACTTGAGTTCTTCCGATTTGAATTCAACATTCCAGTAAAAAGCTTCTCGGACGCTGAGCGGGCGGAAAAATGGATCACCCAGCATCAACTGCCTATCGACGATGTGTCCCTGTCGAGAAGCATCATTAATTGGGATGATTTCGCGGATATTCGGCTGAGGACCTACCTGACGACGCAGAACATATTTACCTTGCTGCGGGTGTGCGTGATCACGCTTTTCCTGCTGACCATCGCCTCAACGCTGCTCATTGCAAATCCTTTTGTGCTGATGCACTTCAAGCAGAACGGCCCCAGCTTTTATGTCGCAAAAAACCAGGTGTATCTGGAAATAGGGGCAGCACCGTTGACGCTAGCGGATTGCAGCTCCGCAGAAAAGCTTGCTCCCTTCACCACCAAGGACTTCACCAGCAATCGGCTGGATGTGTTGTGCCAGATCCTTCTGCCGCCGTTCAGCGACGGGCATGAAGGCAGAATTGCTGACCAGCGAGAGATTTCGGCCTTATTGACCGCAGAAATATTCGCCGGCCTTGCGTTCGCCATTCGCCTGCTTGCCAAGGTCAAGGCTGCGAGGAGACTTGAGCGGCAAATCAGCATTAGAAATGGTTGTGTGGCTTGTGCGGTGCGTAGGCATGGCATTCCGGAGTATGAGGCGAAGAGGCTTCTGGGGCAGCATTCGTGAATGCGGTGCCACTCGGTTGGAGGGCGCTGGCTCGCGCCACTGTCACGATGACTCTGTAGCCGCTGCCGTCAGGCTGCGCTGGCCTTGATCCACGCTGCAGATTTTCAGTGTACTCAATGGCCAGCGCAGCCTATCGGCAGCGGCTGCAAATCGCCGGTGCCGACACGGTCGTTGCAGTTATAGCTGATTTGCAGATTTGTTCGCTGTGGCCCTATTCCCGAGCTTCGCCCGGTCCCACAAGATCTGCGTGCCATCCCCGACCCGGTTTGGACGCTTGCCGCAGCTCCAAGACTTTCGAAATCTGCGATGTGGGAGCGGGCTCTGCCCGCGAAATGGCCAACAGACAGTGACCGCCTAACCGCAGCCCACTCCCACACAAGCCGGTTGCGGTTACAGATGATTCTGCAGGCTGGCCTGCATGCCGCTGCCGATTAACAGCCACATAAGGATGCGAACCTTCCGCGCATCCAACTCCCCCGCCATCCAAACACCCCGCGCCTGCAGGTCAATCTCCCCACCCACAAACCCATAACTCCCCCGAGCCGTAGCTCCCTCCCCCGTCCGCGTAGCCACCACCACCGGCATCACCTCGGCAATCTCCCCCAAACGCACCGCCCAATCCTGCGACACATGCCCCGCCCCAAACCCATTCACCACCAACCCCGCATACCCCAACCCCACAATCTGATCGAGGAGCAACGTATCCCCGTCCAACGTCGCCTCCAGCAACGCCACCTTATGATCCGTGCGCATAGGCACCGGCAACGCCTGTCGCACCTGCGGCGGCTGACCATAACGCACCCGCCCCTCAACCACCGAACCCACCGCCCCATACCCCGGCGACGTAAACGCATGAATCGCCAACGCATGGGTTTTCCGCACATGCCGCGCCCCATGCACATCCTCGTTCATCACCACCAGCACCCCACGCCCGCGACTGGCCGGGTCCAGCGCGGTAATGGCGGCGTTGAGCAGGTTCCCCGGCCCGTCTGCACTCACATGGGAAGCCGGCCGCATCGCCCCGGTGACAATCAGCGGCGTATCGTGCGGCCACAGCAGGTCGAGGAACCACGCGCTTTCTTCAAGGGTGTCGGTGCCCTGGGTGATGACCACGCCCTGCGCGCCCGCCCGCACCTGGGCGTCGGCCCAGTGCAGTACGTCGAGCAGTTGGGTGAAGGTGAGCGAGGCGCTGGGGATGAGGTGCAGCGTTTGCGCATGCACTTGGGCCAAGTCGGCGAGGGGCGGCACGGCCTGCAGCATGGCTTGGGCATCCACGGCTGGCGTGACGCCGGCGTCGGGTTGGCTGGCTTTCATGCTGAGCGTGCCGCCCAGGGCGCCAATGGCCAGGCGTGGCAGGGAGGGGGCTTGGGTCATGGGCGCTGTTCTCCTTAACGTGGGGCGGCGGGATGGTGCCGGTAGCCGAGCATGCCATCGTACAGGTCGCAGCGGCGGTCGCGGTGCAGGTCGTTGAGGGTGTTCCAAATGGGGGCGCTGCGGGCGGACACCAGGTCGACGTCGGCGTAGAGGATGGCTTCTTCGTCAGGCGGGGCGACGTCGCCGATGGGCCAGCCGTTGGTGCCGGCGATCAGTGAGCAGCCCAGGAAGCGTTCGCCGCGGTCGACGCCGATGCGGTTGGCGGCGGCGATGAAGACGTTGTTGACGTGGGCGGCGGTCATGGTGAGGTAGCTGGCCATGCATTTGCCGCTGGCGTCGAACAACGGTGGCGGCGTCCATACCCAGTTGTTGAGGCTACAGATAATGTCGGCGCCTTGCTGGGCGAGCAGGCGCGGCGCTTCGGGGAACCAGATGTCCCAGCAGATCAGCAGACCGATGCGGCCGATAGGGGTGTCGAATACCGGGAAACCGAGGTTGCCGGGGGTGAACCAGAGTTTTTCCTGGTGCCAGAGGTGGGCTTTGCGGTATTTGCCGATGAGGCCGGTGGGGCCTAGCAGTACGGCGGTGTCGTAGAGGTGGGGCCCGTCGAGTTCGGCCAGGCCGGCGGCCAGGTAGATCTCGTGTTCGCGGGCGAAGGCGCGCAAGGCGGTGATGGTGGGGCCGGTTTCCAGGTTTTCGCCGTGGGCGAAGGCTTCGGCGCGGGTGGCGAAGGTGTAGCCGGTGGTGACGAGTTCGGGGAGGACGATGAGGGTGGCGCCGGCTTCGGTGGCTTTTTGGGCTAGGGTCAGGGTGCGGCAGAGGTTGGTTTCGCAGTTGTTGAGGCCGACTTGGGGGTCGCATTGGATGACGGCGATTCGGACGGGGCTTACGGGGTTGGACATGGGCGCTTTCCTTGTTTTTGTCATTCGAATGGGTGGCTCTGGGTATTGAGAGGGCATTCGTTGGGACGCACAAGTCGGTGTTTTCCGTAGGTTTGGTGGGACTGTTCCGAAATATTGGTTAGGAGCACTGATCCATCACTTCTCAGATGCGCCTTTCTAATGATCGGAAATGACTGACTAAAACGTCGGAATTTTCCGAGCCTCGGTAGTGGTTGAATGGGCTAGGCCGCTCATTGCTATCAACTCATCAGCCGGGGATATCTCGAGTAAAATTTGAATGGACCAACCTCAGCATCGCGCAAAACAGCAGGGACGTTGGCGTTCCTCGCAGCGTAACGGTAGGTTGTCGATGGGTTTTGCTAGAACGCAAAACGTTTGATGCATTCGAAACAAGATTGGCTGCTGGGCCAAATTGCTGAACGTTTTTCATATTCAGGTCAAGTCAGGTGAAAGACACTCCACTGGTGGCAAAACTACAAGCAGAAAACGCCAGACTGATTGCGCTGCTTGAAACTCACGGCATCGACTGGCAGGTGCCAGTCGAGCCCCGACTGATACCCGTGGTACACGTTCCCTCAACCCAGGCGCTCGACACAGATGGCAAGCTTGCGTTGTTCCGCAGCTTGTTCAAAGGCCGTACCGATGTTTACCCGTTGCGCTGGGAGGGCAAGACCGGCAAGTCAGGATATACCCCTGCCTGCGCGAATGAGTGGCGGCCCGGAATCTGCGAAAAGCCACGAATCAAATGTGGTGATTGCAGTCGGCGCCAGTTACTGCCTGTCACGGACGAAGTCATCTACCGCCATCTTGCGGGAACGGAGGTTGTCGGCGTATATCCGCTACTGGGGGATGATACCTGCTGCTTTCTGGCCGCCGACTTTGATGAAGCCGAATGGCGCGCTGATGCTGTCGCGTTCGTGCAGTCTTGCGAGGCTCTCGACATCCCGGTAGCGCTTGAGATCTCGCGGTCGGGCAATGGCGCGCATGCTTGGATCTTCTTTGAGGGCAAAGTCCCGGCCAGCGATGCCCGCCGGCTGGGTGCGGCAATCATCAGCCATGCCTGCGAACGCACTCGTCAGCTTTCGCTCAGCTCATACGATCGGCTCTTTCCAAACCAGGACTTTATGCCTAAGGGCGGTTTCGGAAATCTCATAGCCTTGCCTCTGCAAAAACGCGCGAGGGCAAATGATCACAGTGTCTTCGTAGACGCCTTGTTACAGCCCTATCCAGACCAATGGGCTTTTCTGGCATCGATCCAGCGAATGACGGCGGAGCAAATCCAACCGGCGATTACACAAGCCATCGGCAACCGAGACCCTGTAGCGGTGGCGTATGTCGATGAGGACGAGAGTGCGCAACCTTGGAAGGACACCAGGGAGAAAGCCCAGACGCACAACTGCTTAATGCCGGCGACGCTTACTGTCACGATGGCCAATTTGATTTACTTTGAAAAGACTCAACTGCCGCAACCTCTTGCCAACCAGTTAATCAGGCTCGCGGCTTTTCAGAACCCTGAATTTTATAAAGCACAGGCGATGCGCATGTCTGTGTGGAACAAACCACGAGTCATCGGCTGTGCTCAGAACTTCCCTTTGCACATTGCGTTGCCACGGGGTTGCTGGGATGCAGCGCTCGCACTATTGCAAGAACACCGAATCACCCCGGTGCTGCAGGATGAACGCTTCGCTGGCATACCACTGGATGTAAATTTCCTGGGGACGATGCGGCCCGATCAAGATGCTGCGATCGGCGCAATGCTGCCTCATGACACTGGTGTGCTGTGTGCGCCCACCGCTTTCGGAAAAACCGTCACGGCTGCCGCGCTGATCGCCAGACGTCGGGTGAATACCCTTATTCTTGTCCATCGCACCGAACTGCTGCGGCAATGGCAAGAACGGTTGCAGGCGTTTCTTGGCGTTGGCAAAGAGGTTGTCGGTACAGTCGGTGGCGGCAAATCGAAGATCACCGGAAAAATCGATATCGCGGTGGTGCAGTCATTGTCACGCAAGGGCGAGATCAGCGACCTGGTGAAGAACTACGGTCAGATCATCGTCGACGAATGCCATCACCTTTCAGCGGTATCCTTCGAGGCGCTGTTGAGGAGCGCTCCGGCACGCTATGTGTTGGGGCTTACCGCCACGCCAATCCGGCGCGACGGCCAACAACCGATCATCTTCATGCAATGCGGCCCTATCCGCCATACAGCCACCCGCCCCATGAGTGCGCCGCACGATCTGTCCGTGATGCCGCGGTTACTTTCAGCGACTATCTCGGTCGCGGAAGGCGCAGGCATTCAGGATATTTTCAAACAATTGGCGCAAGACTCTGCGCGCACTTCGATCATCGCATCGGAAGTGATTCAATCCTACAACCAAGGCAGAAAAGTGCTGGTACTGAGCCAGCGTACCGAGCATGTGGAGGCGCTGGACGCAGTGCTAAGGGAGCATGTGACGAACCTTTTTACTCTCCACGGGCGCATCCCTAAAAAGCAGCGCATTTCCCTGCTCAGCGAGTTGGAGTCGCTTGAAGCGCAAGCGCCCAGGGTGCTGGTGGCTACAGGTACGCTCATCGGCGAAGGTTTTGACCACCCACCGTTGGACACACTGGTATTAGCGATGCCCATTTCCTGGAAAGGCATGCTTCAGCAATACGCCGGTCGACTGCACCGTACCCACACCGATAAGTCCGATGTGCAAGTTATAGATTTCGTAGACGAAGGAAATGTTGCTTTGCTCAGGATGTGGGAGAAGCGTAAAGCGGGATACAAGGCGATGGGGTATCGGCTGGCGGATTCATCGGGAACGCTGGAGTTGCTTTAGCCTCAGACAAAAATAAGGTGGCGCTGTTTCGAGCGAGTGGGAGCTGGCTTGCCGGCTCCCACGTTGGGCCACAACCAGCGCAGCCCCCCATCCCCCTACACCGGCGCCACCACCATCCCCTGCCCCAAATCCACCTCATCCATATCCACAATCCCATCCCGCTTAGCCTGCGCAATCAACTGCGCCCGCACATTCCGCGAGTTGGCCTTCCTGCCGCTGGCCGCAATCGCCTCCCACCACAACGCCGCTACCCCCGCCACATGCGGGCACGCCATGCTGGTGCCGCTCAGGGTCCTGAACCCGCCCCCTGGCGCAGCCGAAGTGATGCCCACGCCAGGCGCGGCCAAAGTAGCGAAGGTGTTGGAGAAGTCAGCCACCCGCAGTTGCTGCCCATCACGCCCCACAGCAGCCACGGACAGCACATCGTCGGCCGCAGCCGGCAGCGAGGCGGCGATGCGGTATTCGGGGCTGGTCTTGCGGCGGCTTTCGTTGCCCGCGGCGGCGATGACCAGGGGGCTGGTGCCGAAGGCACTGCGGGCTTTGATGATAGCCATGATGGCGTCGAACATGCGCAGGTTGCCGCGGTAGGTTTCCAAGGTGTTGGAGGTGGCCAATGGCACTGGCCATCCTTGGCCGCTGAGGGTTTTGACCATGCCGGGGAAGTCGAATCCCAGGGACAGCGAGATGATGTCGGCGCGTTGGTCCAGGGCCCACAGCAGCCCGTCGAAGACCATTTCCGAGCTGCCGGTGCCGTCGTTGGCCAGCACTTTGCCGATCAGTGCGCGGTTGACGCCCGGCGCCACGCCGATGCGCTGGCCAGGGCCGCTGCCAAAGAGGGTGCCGGCGCAGTGGGTGCCGTGGCCTTCGACGTCGCCGTTGCCGGAGCCGCTGAAGTCTTTTTCGATCAGGTCCATGCCGCTGAAGGCGGGGTGGCTGGCGTCGATGCCGGTGTCCAGTACGGCGACGCTGACGCCGTCGCCGGTGTAGCGGCTAGCCAGGGCGCCCACGGCTTCGATGCCCCAGCAGGGGGCCAGGGTTTTGGCCCTGACGGCTTTGGGCTGGATCAGGCGGGTGGGCATTTTCGGCGCCACCAGCGCTACTTCCGGTTCGGCGGTGAGTTCGGCCAGGGCGTGGGCGGGGATACGCTCCACGCTCAGGGTAGGGTCGGCTTCTTCGTGGCTGGCCAGGCTGGCGAAGCCGTAGGTGGAACGGGGCGCCTCGCGGCGCAGCACAATGTACTCTCTCATGGTTACGGTCCTTGTAAGGGCGGCGGGTTTGCCTTCGCGACCATAGGCCCCGTGAACCGGGCGAGGTAGAGGGAAAGCCTTGATGGCTTACCAATAGCCCTGCGTGCAGGCGCTGGCCACGATCAGCAGGCCGATGAAGGGCACGATCAACAGTGTGCTGATGGCCATGGCGATGACGTTGGCCACGAAGGGCGGCAGCCAGGTGGGCAGTTTTTGCGCCAGGCCGTCGGCCAGTGGCGCGGCGACCAGGGCGCCCAGCACTGCGCTCAAGGCCACCACCAGCGGGCTGCCACCATGGGTGAGCACTGCGGCGGGTACGACCGAGACGATGGGGATGTAGGTGGGGTACCAACCCTTGGTCATCCAGTGCCCGCGCCACAGGTAGATGCCGATCGCCGAGCTCAGGGCCTGGCCGATAATGATCGGCAGCAGCAGGCCGGTGCCGTACACGGGGCTGTCAGGGTTGAGCCACCAGGCCAGCAGCACGCCGCCGAGCAGGCCGAGGCTGGCCAGTTCGTTGCCGAAGAACGGCGCTTCGGAAAAGTCCGCCAATACGCGGCGAACGCCCCAGATCAGTCCGTGATGCAGCGGCGCGGCGGGCGGTTGCGGCGTCAGTGGCTCGGTGCTGCTGGCCATCAGGGCCGGGAACCATTTGCACAGCAGGCAGGCTACGAGGGTGGCCAAGGCCATGCCGGAAACGGCGCCTACCACGGCAGGAATGTTCCACCGCAGGCAGACGAAATTGACCAGCAACAGGCTGGCGGGGGTGACCAGCAGCGCCCCGAACACGGCGCCGTTGAGGGCCACTTTCCAGCCGGGGCCGTACATCAGCACCAGAGCCGCAGGCAGCGAGACGAAAGCGACGAACGTGGGCTGCCAGGTGTCGGCGTCCAGGGTCCAGCCCCACAGCAGGTTGCTCAGGACCAGGCTAATGACTGAACTGGTTACCAGCCAGGGCCACAGGCCTGTGCCGTAGGCAATGGCGAAGCCCTGCCAGCGTTTGCCGGTGACGTTGGCCCACCAGGCCAGGCCTGCGCCGGCCATCAGGCCGAGGGCGGCGAACTCGTGTTTGTAGAAGACAAATTCGCTGAGGTCGCCGATCACCCAGCGCAGCCAGGCGCCCGGTTGGTCAAGGTTGCCAACCATGTCCGCATAAGACGGCCAACTGGCCTCGGGCAGCAGGCCGTGGGACAGGCTCAGGCCACTGATGAAGCTGAGGGCTGCCACGGCCAGCAGCAGGCAAAGCACGGTGCGGGTCTGGATGGGGAGCGCGGGGGTATCGGGCGACATGGACGGTCCTTTTGATCACTCATTTGAATTGCCATGAGATGAAAAACCACCCGCCAAAGTGAAAATACCGGCCGTTTCCGGTTTGCTTGTATGAAGTTTCCCAAATGCCCTGGCAACCGCAGGTCCGATGCATAAACCACGCCCGTAGGCGTATGCCCAGCGGTACACGCATTCATGTTGCAGACAGGTGAAAAGGATTACTGTTAAGTCATGCCCTCGCAGGCGTGACGGGGGCCGGGGCGCCATTGCCACTGGGCGCCCGCACGGTTTGGCGCATCGGACTTGGTCTATTATCAAGTGGGATGCAGGGGTGTTTTCCGGCCACCACGGCGACCGGATTCCCTGGATGCGAGACGTCCATTCCCCTCGCGGGAACGATGCTCAACCGCCCACGCGAACAACCGCCGTAGGACTTTTCATCTGGCAGGCATCATGAACATCAATCGGATCAAACGCAGTGTGCTCGTTGGCGTACTGGCCGCCGCAACCGCGCTGTCGGCCCCGGCCTTTGCTGGTGGCTGGCATGGTGGGGGTGGTGGTGGTTGGCATGGGCGTGGCGGTGGCTGGGGTGGTGGCGCCGGCTGGTGGGGCCTGGGATTAGGGCTGGGGTTGGGGTATACCGCTGCGGTGGTGTCCAACTCGTACTATTACCCGCGTAGCTACTACTACCCGGCGACTACCTACTATTACCCGGCGACCACGTATTACGCACCGGCGCCGGTGTATCAATATCAGCCCGCACCCGTGTACCAGGCAGCCCCTGTGCAAACCTCGGCCGTGCCGCCACCGCCGGCGCAGGCCAGCTCGGATTGGTATTACTGCCGCACTTCGCAGGCGTATTACCCGAATGTGCGCACGTGCAATGTGCCGTGGCAGCAGGTGCCCGCTACCCCACCGGGCCGTATCAACTAATTGCGATCATGATGTGGGACCGGGCGAAGCTCGGGAAGGGGCCACCGCGGTGGTCTTTTCCCGAGCTTCGCCCGGCCCCACATTGGGAATTGAGGTATAGCGCAACAGCAGGCAATAAAAAACCCGCCGAAGCGGGTTCTTTGATGGCCTTCCAACATCCTGTCAGAGCGCGTCCGTGCTGGCCTGTCTTCCGTGACTGAAGCACTTCCTGCGCTTCACCTGTGTAGCTAGATTAAGCCTGTGGCCGGGGTGGCAACAGAGGAGATCGTGGGCACTGCGTGTAAGCCTTTCGCTATGGGTGGTGTAACACGGCTCTGAAGACGGCGCAGGACGGAGCCGAGTTGGGGCGTTTCCATTTCTGATACGGCTGAAGGACAAATCTGACAGCAGTGCGTGATTTTTCTACCGTGTGGGCAAGATCCCTGGGCTAGAGCGCTTTCGCTGATGGATGTGTTGGCCAACCTGGCCTTTTGCCTGCCTATTTAATGGCTGGAGGGCCTGTCGACTCGCCCCCTGCGTGCCCCTATCGTCGCTGGTCTTTCCAGACATCGAGCAGCGATCGACCATGAGCAAAACGTCCAACGACCCAGCCCTGCATACCAGTTTCACCGAAGTGGCGCAGTTGATCACGGGGGCACGGTTGCGTGCGGCGCAGGCGGTGAATACGCAGTTGATTGAGCTGTATTGGCAAGTAGGTGCTTATATCTGCAAAAAATTGGAAAGCGCTGAATGGGGGGAAGGTGTAGTCGCTGACCTGGCAGCTTATCTGGCCAAGCATCACCCGGGCCTGCGAGGTTTCACCCGTGCCAGCCTGTTCCGCATGCGTCAGTTTTACAAAACCTACCATCAGGACGAATTAGTCGCACCGCTGGTGCGACAATTGCCATGGACCCACAACCTGATCATCCTCGGCCAAAGCAAAAGGCCTGAAGAGCGCGAGTTTTACCTGCGGATGTCGATCAAGGAACAGTGGTCCAAACGCGAACTCGAACGCCAATTCAAAGCCGCCCTGTTCGAACGCACCGTACTGGAACCCACCAAAACCACCCCCACGATCGCCACCACCCACCCCGCCGCCCTGGACGTATTCCGCGACGCCTACGTAGTGGAATTCCTCGGCCTGCCCCGGCAACACAGTGAGGCCGAGCTGCACACCGGCCTGATCAACCGCCTGAAGGACTTCCTGGCCGAACTGGGCCGCGACTTCTGCTTCGTTGGCTCGCAATACCCCTTGCAGGTAGGCCACCGCGATTTCAGCCTCGACCTGCTGTTCTTCCACCGTGGCCTCAACTGCCTGGTCGCGGTTGAACTCAAGGTGGGCCGCTTCGAGCCTGAATATCTGGGCAAGCTCGAGTTCTACCTGGAGGCCCTGGACCGCGACGTGCGCAAGCCCCACGAGAACCCGGCCATCGGCGTGCTGCTGTGCGCCAGCAGCGATGATGAAGTGGTGGAATACGCGCTGAACCGTTCGCTGTCGCCCGCACTGATTGCTGAATACCAGACGCAGTTGCCGGACAAGCGCCTGTTGCAGGCCAAGCTGCAGGAGTTCTACAACCTGGACGCGCCCCTGGCCGAATGCCAGGCAACAAAAAACCCGCCGAAGCGGGTTTAGTGTCCTGGCCATTCCAACATCCGTGTCGGGCTGCATCCTTTCAATGGCCAACCATCCGTGGCCCTGAAGCGCCTCCTTGGCTTCAGTTGTTGGATCCAGAATATCGATTGAGCAGGGTGTAGGAAAGAGGAGATTGCTGTGTAGTCGTGTAAGCCTTTGGCTATAGGACGGCGTAACAACGCTTGTAGCCGCTGCCGCCAGGCTGCGCTGGCCCCTGAGTACACCCGTTGATTTACCTGCGTATGGGACGGCCAGCGCAGCCTGACGGCAGCGGCTACGGGGGGCGTTTGCATAAGTCGCGAGCAATAAAAAACCCGCCGAAGCGGGTTCTTTTGTGGCCTTCCAACGTCCTGTCGGAGCGCATCCGTGCTGGCCCTTTCATGCGCAGGACATTTCCAGGGTGTACTCAGGGGCCAGCGCAGCCTGGCGGCAGCGGCTACAGGGTGCGCAAGAGATCAGCGGCCGCAGCACTGCTTGAATTTTTTGCCGCTGCCACACAGGCACGGGTCATTGCGCCCTACCTTCTGCTCGATGCGCACGGTGCGCGAGTCGTCCGGCTCATCATCCGTACGCTGCTCGGCCCAATAGGTGTGCAGTTCACGGGCAGCATTGGTCAGGGCATCCGCCAGGTCAGTCGGCTGCTTGGCCGAGGCCTTGTCGGCATCCAATTGGCTGAAGATAAAGTTCAGCGCCGCAGTCGGTGCCTCGGGCATCGCGCTCCAGCCGCTGACCAGCGTGGTAGCGCCACGCAGGTAACCCACGCACCAGTCCAGGCAATCCAGGCCTTCTCCGTCTTCGGCCTGGTTGAAGATGGGGTGATAGTCTTCGGGATGGTCGATCAGCATCAGCGAAATCTGGTTCATGTGCTGAATCAGCGAATCGAAGAAGGTCTGGTAGGCCTGCTCGCTTTTCCACTTGGGCAGGTCACCGCCGCCCCAGAACGACAGGTACCAGGCGTCGAACGGGATAGCGTCCTTGTAGGACACCACGGCCGTGAAGAAGCCGTCCATTTCCGACACCGTGCGCACGCTGGACTCGATGGCGAACGCGTCCAGCTGGTCCTGGATGAAGTGAAACTGTTCGGCGGTCAGCGGATCGTTGCTGATGGTGTAGGCCATGGCGGGTGTCCTGTAGGGCGAGTGGGCACATTCAAGGGTATCAGGGTAAAACGTGAGGCAACAAAAAAGGGCGACCCTTTCGGATCGCCCTTTTCTCACCGCCCAGCAGAGCGGATTTTGTTTGGTAGGCGCGATTGGACTCGAACCAACGACCCCCACCATGTCAAGGTGGTGCTCTAACCAACTGAGCTACGTGCCTGCTGTGGGGCGGCATTCTACGGATTTACGCGAGGCTGTCAACATGGGCGTGCGCAAATGTGACAACTGCGCGTTTCAGGGGGCTACACTCAGTACCTGAAACGCTGACTCAGGGAGCTGTCTCGTGAAAAAAACAATGGCATCACTTGCCCTCTGCTCTGCCCTTTTTACGCTTTGCGCCTGCTCGCCCGACCCCAACGCCCCGAAAGTCGATTACCGCACCTTGCTGACTGCCAACCGCCAACTGGACCCGATCAAGGTGCAGGAAGCCCGGGCCCAATGCGCCGCCATGCCAACCGGCCAACAGAACGACAACGACTGGTGCGCCGCCGTGCGCAAGGCCGCCGACTGCGCCAAGGAAAACCTCTGCCCGGATAACTGATGGCGCGCACTTGCGCCCCGCCGGCACTTGCAGCACCCTTGCCGCCTCGCGCCGCGCCCGGCCCCTTCAGGCGCGGCTGGCCAGGAGTATTCGATGTTGTTGCGCACCCTTTCCCACGCCGCGCTGATCGCCGCGGCCTTGGCGCTGGCCGCACCGGCCATGGCGCAAACCCATGCCCACCCCAGCAAGCACGCAGCACCGGCGAAGAAGCCGACGGCGGGCCCCAAGGTGTCGCTGCTCAAGGGCAAATTCAGCTTCACCCTGCCCGCCGGTTACGTGGCCAGCGCCATGGACGCCGGTGACGAGCAGGATGGCACCAGCGGGGCCAAAGGCACGCTGTATCAGAGCGAGAAGGAAAAGCGCGTGGTGATGGCCAGCGAAGGCCCCACGCCGCAGCAGGCAAACGTAAGCGACTATGACGCCGACTTCCTCGACGGTGCGATGAAGGACTTCGTCAAACAGCAAAGCGCCGGCCTGCCCGATTTCAAGCAAACCGGCGAGAAGGAATTCACCATCAAGGGGCTGGGCGTGCGTGAAATCGACAGCACCGCCACCCAGGGCGGCGGCCCTACCCTGTCCACCACGTTCCTGGCGGGGTCGGGGACCAGCATGTCGATCGTGCAGGTGATTTCGCGGGCTGATGACAAGAAGGGGCATGAGGCGCTGGTGAAGAACATCGTCAGCGGCAAATAGCCGCGCTGCACCAACAGTCTCAGGCAACCCGTAGCAGCGGCCGCCAGGTCGCGTCACGGACGCCGCGTAGTTGCTGAATAACCGCGTCGCCTGTGACGCAGCCTTCGGCAGCTGCTACAGGACTGCGTTGTCTGCATCGCGGCCGAGGCCGGCTCCTACCACGCACGATGTAGGAGCCGACTTTAGTCGCGATGCAGACAACGCCATTTCAAGACGGTTGCTGACCTCAGTGCAAACAGCACTGCTTGAACTTCTTCCCACTCCCACACGGGCAAGGGTCGTTACGCCCCACCTTGTCACCCACCCGCACCGGCTCGCTGGGCGCGCGCTTGGCCAGCCAGTAGGCGTGCAGGTTCAGGGCACCTACGCAAACCATGTCGGCGGCTTCTTCGACGTCGATGGCTTCTTCTTCGTCTTCGTCGTCGTAGGTGTGCACCAGGATGCCGGCCAGAAGTTCCTGTTCTTCTTCCGGCAGGCCGGGCCAGCCGTCGCCCATTACCACACCGCGCTCGTAGCCGAAGCACCAGTCTTCGACGCTGAGGGTGAAGTGGCCGTCTTCGTGCTCGTCTTCCATGAAGATGGGCGAGAACTCTTCAGGGTTTTCGATCAGCTTGCCGGCGATTTCATTCATGTGCTGCACCACCAGAGCGATGAAGCGGTCGCTCTGCTGGTCGCTTTCCCACTTGGGCAAAAATTCCATGCCGCCCCACAGGGCCTCGAACCACTCCTCGAACGGGATCACCGTAGGGCCGGACACCAGGGCGGTGAGGTAGCCGTCCAGCTCCGAGGTGTTCCACACGCTGGTTTCGGATTTGTGTTGCTCAAGCATCGACTCGAGGAAGTCCCATTGGGCGTCGGTCAGGGGTGCAGCGCTTGGAGTGTTCATTGAATAGGGCCGTGGGGAGATGAATAACAGTGTAAGTCGATTTACCGCCCAGCGTAGTCCGTTGGGCATGGTGTAGGCCGCCATTATGACGGCCCAATGCGCCAGCCTTGCTGGCTGGCGAAAATTTATTTCACGGAATCAACAAAGTGTCATAAAGCCATCATGGAACGCAGGTACACCTTTTGATGTAGTTTTCATACGAGTCAGCCGCCGTGAACCTTCGTTTTACCCTGCGTCGCAAGCCTTCCCACCGCCCTCCCCTGTTACGCCGCATGAGTATCGGCAAACGCCTGCTGGCCAGTTTCGGCCTGTGCGCCGTGCTGCTGGCGGCCATTGGCGGGCTTTGCCTGGCGGCGGTGCAGCACATTCGCCATCAGGGTGAGCTGATCGAGCAAGGGCCGCTGTCCAGCATTGCCCAGGCCGATGCCATCGCCATAGACCTGGCCAAGATGCGCACCGAGGCGGCGCTGTTGCTGGTGTACGCGAACGATCCGGCCGAGCTGGTGAACCGCAAGATCAACCTGCAACAGCTCAGCGGCGAGGTGGATCAGTACTTCAGCCAATACCTGGCCAAGGTGCCCGAGGGCACCGAACGCGATTCGATCAAGTTGCTGCAGGACGCTTCCCAACAGTTTGTCAGCCTGTTCAAGCAGGCCATTGACCTGGTGGAGCACAAGCAACTGAGCGAAGCCGCCAACCTGTCCAACAACGACCTGGCCAACCAGGGCTCGCTGATGGACATGCAGGTGCAACTGCTGCGCGAACTCAACAAGCAGACCAGTGCCCAGGCGCTGGAGAACACGGCCAGCACCTCGGCGAAAGTGCAGTGGGTGCTGCCGATCGCCGTCGGCGTGGCGCTGATACTGATGCTGCTGCAAGCCTGGCGCCTGAGCGTGAGCATCACTCGCCCGCTGCGCCAGGCGCTGGACGTGGCCAAGACCGTGGCGGCCGGTGACCTCAGCCAACCCGTGGTCGCCCACGGCCAGGACGAGGTGGCGCAGTTGCTGCAGATGCTCGGGCATATGCGAGACCAGCTTCACGCGGTGATCCACCAGATCGGCGGCGCGGTAGGACGACTGAACTCGGCCACCCAGGAAATGGGCGCGATCATGCAGGACAGCGCCCAAGGCCTGCAGCAGCAATACAGCGAGATCGAACAGGCCGCCACTGCCGTCACGCAGATGAGCCAGGCGGTGGAAGAGGTGGCCGGCAATGCGGTGGAAACCTCCACCGAGTCCCGCAGCTCCAGCAGCGCCGTGCGCGAAGGCCAACAGCAACTGGATGAAACCATGGCCGACATCGGCGCCCTGGCCGACCAGGTGGAGCAGGCCAGCCTGCGCGCCCAGGCCCTGGCCACCGAAACCCTGGGTATCAGCAAGGTGCTGGAGGTGATCCGCAACGTGGCCGACCAGACCAACCTGCTGGCCCTCAACGCGGCCATTGAGGCGGCGCGGGCGGGCGAGGCAGGCCGCGGCTTTGCGGTGGTGGCCGATGAGGTGCGCGGGCTGGCCCATCGCACGGGCGCCTCAACCCGTGAAATTGAACAGATGATGGCGGGCATCCACGCAGGCACCGGGCAGACCGTGCAGGCCCTGGCCGAAAGCGCCGCCCAGGCCGGGCGCACGCGTGAACGGGCGCAGGTGGCCAAGGATGCCTTGGTCAGTATTTCCAAGTCGGTGGCGGGGATTGATGAGCGCAACCAGGTGATTGCCACGGCGGCGGAACAGCAGGCCCAGGTGGCGCGGGAAGTGGACCGTAACCTGGTGCGGATTCGTGACTTGTCGATGCAGACGGCCAGCGGTGCGGCGCAGACCAGCACGGCCAGCCAGGAGCTGGGGCGTCTGGCGGTGGAGCTGGATGGGATGCTGGGGCGGTTTTCGCTTTAAGCCTTGCGCGCGCCCATCGCGGCCAAGGCCGGCTCCTACGCAGATTGGCGTAGGAGCCGGCCTTGGCCGCGATACAGGCGCCGCGGTCCCAGGTTCAATTCGTCGGCAACGCCAACTTCACCCCACCCGGATGCTGCGCAATCACGCTATACGGCAACACCGACCACTCGGTCCCCTCACACATCCGCGCCACCCGCGCAAAGCTCGGCCCAAAGGCAATGCCCTTGTCGGTAAAGTGCCACGTCGGGTAATTCCACACCTCCGGATCCGTGTAGTCACAGTCGTTTTCATCCGCAGGTTTTTTCATCTCGTTGGGGTACAGCTGGGTGAACTGCTGCACCAGCCACGGCGCCAGAAACTTCTGCCGGTAGTCCGAGAATTTGTCGAAGTCCACGTCAGCCTCTTCCGACTGCTGCGCGCCTTCACGATCGTCGTAATGGAACGCCGGCCCCTGGCCCACCCACAGCACGTCCTCCAGCGACAACGGCTTGCCATGGACCACATCGAAATTGATCGGCGCATCGCCGAAATCCGGGTGCGCGCCGCCGCAGTAATAGCTGGTGTACACGCTGACGCTGAGCACCGCCGGCGACAGAAAGGTCGGCGTCACGGTCTGGTCGTACTCACCTTCGCCGAAGCGGGTGCTGCCCAGCATGCACTCGTGGTAGCTCACCACTTCGCTGAACAGCCGCGCACGCAATGCCTGGTTGACCTGGCTCAGTTGCGGTTCCGGGTAGCCGGACTGCACTTCGAACAGCTGGATCTTCGAATTCGGCTCGCCGCGCCACTGCAAGGGGTAACCCATGAAGGTGTCGTGCTTGCCGTTGACCAGCGGCAACTGCAGCAGGCGCAGGTAGTCGTAGGGGGCGTTGTCGTGCAACCTCACCCAGAACGGGTCGCTACCGGCCGGGGTATCGGGCACCTGCGCCGGCTTGAGCTGCACTTTCAGCGGCTTGCCATCGGGCTTCTGCCATTGGCCTTCCCAGCCGTCGCCGCTGCGGCGCTTTAGCTGCAACTGCGGGCGCGGGGTGTCGCTGTTGTCATCCAGGCCTTCGTTCAAGGTCAGCTGACCGTCGGCCAGGGTGCCGGACAGGGCCAGGTCGCGGTGGTATTTCTCGTAGAAATACCGCCCGCTGATCTGCTCCGGATTGGTCATGTCCAGATCGACGACAATCGGCATCGCCCCCAGGGTGCCGGTATAGACATCAGCCTGCACAGCGCTGGCCAACAGGCTCAGGGACATCAGACAGGGGCGCAGCCATCCATGGGTCATGGAGAAAATCCTTACAAGACGATGCGCCCATTATGGCTGAAGGCTGGCGGTACCGAACAGTTGCACGGCAACCAGTTCGCCGTGCTCGGCTACCAGCTTCAGCGGCGCGGTGCCGCCCGGCATCTGCACGCTGACCTGCCCGGCCTCGACCAGCCCCACTCGCCAGGCTGCGCAGGCTACCGCCGTGGCGCTGGTGCCCGAGGACTCGGTGGCGCCCTCGCCACGCTCGAACACCCGCGCCGCCAGTTGCTGCGGCGCAAGCCAAGCGGCCCATTGCAGGTTGATACCCGCCGGGCACGGCAGGCCAAGCCCCTGGCCACCGTCTTGCGCGAAGGCGATCAGCGTCAGGGCGGCCTCAAGTTGCGGTGCCCGCAGTTGCGCCATGCTCGGCAACGCCTGAGGGCTGTCGAGCCACGTCACGCAGTGCGGGTTGCCGATTCGCACGAACACGCTGCGCGACCACTGATCATCAATGGCCGCAAGCCCGGGCACGTGATAAACGGGACGCGCATTGAACGCTTGAGGCTGCACGCCCTGTGCACCCACCGCCTCGCTGCCGAACGCCGGCCTTCCCAGGTCCAGCCAGAAGCCTTGCACACCCTCGACCAGGGCCGGCTCGACGCTGACCGGTACTGGCGACAGCGCATCGCTTTTGTCATGGTGCACGTTTAGCGTAAAGCCCTGCCCCGGCGCGATCTGCGCCTGGTCGTGCAACGCCTGGGAAAAGATGGTCAGGCCATTGCCGCTGCGCTCGGCCAGGGTACCGTCGGTATTGACGATCAACAGGTCGAACGGCGCCTGGGCCTGGAACGGCCCCACCAGCAGGCCATCGCTGCGGTGCGCCTTGGCATCGCTGGGCCGTGCGCCCGCGGGCCAGTCACACAGCGCTGCTACCGCAGCCGCCGCCCACTGACCACGCTCGCGGGCGGCCTGGGCCGCGTTATCGGGAATGGCGATACCCAGGCCACGCAGGTGCTCGGGGGAACTCACCACGTAGCGATTGCCACGCGCGTCATACAACATGGGACAGCCTCGCAATGACTGGAAAAACTTCGACATTACCGGGAAATGCCCCCAGTGAGTACACTTGTCACTTTCCTGCCGCCCCACACCAGGAGGCGCCATGCCCTCATTGATCCGCCGCCGCTGGCGCGCCCTCAGCGTGCTGATGCTGCTTGTGCTTGCCCTGACCGTCGGTGCCTCGCGCCTGGGCGTGAAGGAACGCGAACTGCTGTACAGCATCCAGCCAGGCACGGCCAGCTGGTTCAACGGCATCCCCGCCGGCGTGCAGCAGATGAACATCCCCGTGGACAACGCCCAGCACCTGCACGCCTGGTGGTGGCCGGCAGCGCAGAAAAACGCGCCCACGGCGCTGTACCTGCACGGCACGCGCTGGAACCTCACCGCCCAGGTGCGGCGCATCACCGAACTGCGCAACCTGGGCTTCTCGGTGCTGGCCATTGATTACCGTGGTTTCGGCGACAGCCCCGGCGGGCTGCCCTCCGAGGCCAGCGTGTATGAAGACTCGCAGGTGGCCTGGCAGCGCCTAGTGCAGTTGCAGCCCAACGCCGACAAGCGCTTCATCTACGGCCACTCGCTGGGCGGCGCGATTGCCGTCGATCTGGCACGGCACATCACCGAGAGCGACGCCCCGCAGGCCGCTGGGCTGATCATCGAATCCACCTTCACCGACCTGGGCGATGCGGCGGCAGCCGTGATCCACACCTCGCTGCCGGTGCGCTGGATCATGTCGGAGAAATACGACTCCATCGACAAGATCGGCGCCATCGGCATGCCGGTGCTGATCGTGCATGGCCTGGACGACCGCTACGTGCCGTCGCGCTTCAGCCAGGCGCTTTACGAAGCCGCCCGTGGGCCCAAGCAATTGCTGCTGGTGCCCGGCGCCACGCACCTCAACAGCATGACCCTGGGCAGCGCCGACTATGCCCGGGCGCTGCACCAGCTGTTTGGCCTGAAGGCCACACAGGGCGCGGGCTGACGCAACTAAACCGGGGCCGGCAGGGTCATTGCTATAGGCATTTGCCGTCCCCGTGAAGTCGCTCAGGAGCCCCATGGACAATCAGCAGGGCAAGACCCCGGGCCTGTCGCCCGACGAAGAGCAGGAAGTACAGAAAAACCAGCCGCCCCGCGCTGCTGTGCTACACGAAATCATCCGCGCCCAGGGCGATCATGAGCTGGAACGCAACGTGGCTGCCCTGTGGTGGTCGGCGCTTGCGGCGGGGCTGACCATGGGCCTGTCGCTGATGGCCATGGGGCTGTTCAATTCCCGATTGCCGGACGCCGAAGCCAGCAAGGTGATCGCAAGCCTGGGCTACTCGGCGGGCTTCCTGGCGGTGATTCTGGCGCGTCAGCAGTTGTTCACCGAAAACACCCTCACGGCCGTGCTGCCGCTGATGACCCACCCTACCCTGGTCAATGCCGGGCGCCTGTTGCGCCTGTGGGGCGTGGTGCTGGCGGGCAACCTGACCGGCACGCTGCTGGTGTCCTACGTGATGCTGCATTTGCCGATTTTCGACAGCAAGACCGACATTGCCTTCCTCGACATCGGCCGCAAGCTGATGGAAAACGACGCCTCGCAGATGTTCGCCAAGGGCATCGTCTCGGGCTGGATGATCGCCACCATGGTGTGGATGATCCCCTCGCAGGAAAGCGCGAAGATGTGGATCATCATCCTGATCACCTACCTGATGGCGCTGGGCGACTTCACCCATATTGTCGTGGGTTCGGCGGAGGTGTCCTACCTGGTGTGGGCCGGCGAGCTGGGCTGGAAGGACTTTCTGATGACCTTTGCCGGGCCTACCCTGGCGGGCAACATCATTGGCGGCAGTTTCATCTTCGCCCTGATCAGCCATGCGCAGATCCGCAGCGACAGCGGTACGCCGCCGCCCAAGACCGATCAACCCAACCGCCACAACCCGTAGCCGCTGCCGTCAGGCTGCGCTGGCCCGCTTGTACACTGGGAATCTGCTGCGAGGCACTGGGCCAGCGCAGCCTGGCGGCAGCGGCTACAGCGCGGGTCGGGGGGAGGGGGCAGGCTGCGCAGCCTCCTCCCACCAAGCCGCGCCCTGCTGCGGCCCACGCACATTCACCCGCTCGCCCATCTGCGGCGTGCTCACCGACACGCCCTTGGCCTGGGCCAGGGCGACGATACGCTGGAAGGGCTCTTCCCAATCGTGGGAAGACAAATCAAAGGTGCCGTTGTGGATCGGCAACAGCACCCGCCCACGCACATCCAGATGCGCTTGCAGGCTTTCCTCCGGCTGCATGTGCACGCTGGGCCAGTTGACGTTGTAGGCCCCGGTCTCCATCAGCGTCAGGTCAAACGGCCCGTAGCGCTCGCCGATCTGCCTGAAGCCGTCGAAGTACCCCGAATCGCCACTGAAGAAAATCCGCAGGTCGGGCTCCATGATCACCCACGACGCCCACAAGGTGCTGTTGCTGTCGAACAGGCTGCGCCCGGAAAAATGCTGGGTGGGGGTGGCGGCAAAGCGGGTGCCGGCCACCTCGGTCTCTTGCCACCAGTCCAGTTGCCGGACCTTGGCTGCGGGAATGCCCCACTGGATCAGGCGATCACCGACCCCCAGGGTGGTCAGGAAGCAGTCGGTCTTGTCGGCCAACTGGCGGATGGCGTCTTCGTCCAGATGGTCGTAGTGGTCGTGGGAGAGGATCACGGCCGTGATCGGCGGCAATTGCTCGATGCTCAGCGGCGGTTGATGAAAACGCTTCGGGCCCGCCCACTGCACGGGCGAGGCGCGTTCGGAGAACACCGGGTCGGTGATGAAGAAACGCCCACGCAGCTTCATCAGCAGTGTGGAGTGCCCCAGCCGCCACAAGCTGTCATCAGGTGATACAAGCAACTGCTCCCGGTCTAAGGTTTGTACAGGTATTCCCTGACGCGGCCGGGTGCCGGGCGGCTTGCGCAACAGCAGGTACTTGAAGCCGATGCGCAGTTTCTTCAGGAAGCCGTCTTTGGGCAGCATCTTCTGGTTGCGGAACTGGCCTTCGACGCGGCGCGAGGGCGCGGCGGCGTCCGTTGCCGAACGTTCCCCGGTGTTCAGTGACGTTTCACTCATGATCAGCAGTACTCCGAAGGTCGGGGCGCGTCGCCCCGGCCGCTGTCAGGTAGCCATTTGCCATAGAGAATCCCCCTACAGCCTCCTACGGAAAGTTCTTACATGCTACACGCCGTGTGCTTAAGCCCTCGGCGGAACGAATTACCGCTGAAATGGCTTGCAAGGCCACTGCCAATGTTCACATTATTTATGCGATAAACCGCCTAAATTCTACAAATACGCCAACCTTGTACAAGGAAGCGGCTGCGTTCAGCCGGGTAACTCGATCTATGGAAAACCGCACCGGCAAAGGGTTGTCGTTTGCCAAACGCATCTACGCCCCGCGGGTATTGGGCACCGCCCTATGCCTGATCAGCGTACTGGCCGGGGTCTATCCGCTGTCGCCGCCTGCCTGGCTACTGGCCCTGCTGACCGTGAACGGCCTGGTGTGGCCACACATCGCCTATCAGTTGGCGCTGCGCTCGGCGGAGCCTTTCGAGGCCGAACGTCGCAACCTGCTGTGCGATGCCCTGTTCTGTGGATTTTGGGTCGCTATCCTGCATTTCAACCCGCTGCCCTCCATCACCTTGCTGTCCATGGTCACCATGAACAACGTCGCCGGTGGCGGCCTGCGCCTGTTCATCCGCGGGCTGGGCGCCCAACTGCTGGGCATGCTGACCGCCATCACCCTGTTTGGCCTTGGCTGGGCACCGCAATCCACGCCCCTGCAGGTGCTGGCCTGCCTGCCCATGCTCACCCTGTATCCATTGGCGGTGGGCTGGGTGTGCTACCGCTTGGCAATCCAACTGTCCGAGCACAAGCGCACCCTCAGCACCCTGAGCCGCACCGACAGCCTCACCGGGCTGCTCAACCACGGGGCCTGGAAAGACGCGCTCAACAGCCGGTTTCGCAGCTGCCGCCGCGACCACAGCCAGGCCGTGCTGGCGCTGATCGACATTGATCACTTCAAAGGCATCAACGATACCTTCGGGCATATCGTGGGTGACGAGGTGCTGCGCCACTTGAGCTTCCAACTGCGGCGCAACCTGCGCGACACCGACCTGGCCGGGCGCTACGGCGGTGACGAGTTCTGCGTCATCCTGCCGGGGGTCAACATGGCCCAGGCCAGCGATGTGATGGAGCGCCTGCGCCAGGTGTTCTGCGACTATCGCCATTACCAGGTCGAACCCTTGCGGGTCAGCCTCAGCATCGGCCTGGCCGCCTGCCGGTTGGAACTGGACGATCCGGCCGCCTGGCTCGACGAGGCCGACAAGGCCTTGTACGTGGCCAAGAACACAGGCCGCAACCGGGTCAGCATCTGCGCAGCCGACCTGCTGCTGCTCAATTAACCATCCATTCGGACGACCGGCTGGAACGTTCTGGATCCATCTGCTTCTATAGATCAGGACGCTTTCATGCTATGTGGCCTACCGCCATGGGCGTGTGTCTCCAAGGATGCGCCCCAGTATGGATAGCACCGCCACCGCGCCACGCCACCTGATATTCACCCGCAAGCTGCTCGGCGTCCTGGCGGGGCTGTTTGCCCTCACGTTAGTGGCCGCCATGGCCATGCTGGTGCAGATCGCCGATGGCTTGAACGCCGACCAACTGCAGCAAACCCGCTTCTATGCCCAGAAAGCCCTGCAAACTCGCCAGGCAGACGCTGCCAGCCGCGCCAGCAGCTACGGCGTGTGGAACACCGCTTTCCAGCGCCTCAACGGCCCTGTCGATGTGCAGTGGGCCTACGCCCAGCATAACCTGGGCCCTTCGCTGTACAGCCAGATGGGCTATGAAGGGGTGTTCGTGGTGGACAGCCGCAGCACCAAATACAGCCTGTACCTGGGCCAATTGAGCAATGCCGAGATCGGCGATTTCATCTCCACACCGCTGCGCTCGGTGATTCAGGCAGCACAGGCGGCGATGCCGGGCGGTGCTGCCGTCAGCCAGGTGGCCCTGTTCAATGGCTGGCCGGCGCTGCTCAGTGCCTCGCCCATACTGCCCGACGACGACGGCCCGCAGCCCGCCCCTGCCGACACCTCGGTGCTGCTGTTCGTCGACAGCCTTACCCCCGCTAAACTGCAGGCCCTGGGCGACGGTTACGGCTTGCAGAACCTGGGGATACAAAGCCATGCTACCGGCGCGCCCGACCAGGCGCGCCTGCCCTTGGGCGACACTGGCTACGACCTGACCTGGGCAGCCCCGCGGCCGGGCAACCAACTGCTGTGGCAAGTGCTGCCCACCCTGGCGGCGGCGTTCGTGGTGCTGGCAGTGCTGATGGGCTGGTTTTTCCGCTACGCCCTGCGTACCGCGCGCCAGATCGAGGAAGGCTACGGCAAGCTGCACCAGAGCAATCAAGCCCTGGAGGCCAGCGAAGAGCGCTTCCGCGCAGTGGCCGAGGCGGCATCGGACTGGATCTGGGAAACCGACGAGCACTACCGCCTCAACTACCTGTCCAGCCGCTTTGCCGTGGTCACCGGCTATGCCAGCCAGGACTGGGTGAACCAGACCATCGACCACTTGCTGCAATGTGAAACCATGCCCCTGCAGGCCTGGTTGCGCAGCCTGGGCGGCGCATCGGCCAACAGCCTGCGCTGTGCCTACCGCGATCACGGCGGCCAGCTGCGTTACTGCCGGGTGTCGGCCCGGCCTATCCTGTTTGATCATCAGGTGGTGGGTTACCGCGGCACCGCCAGCGACATCACCGACCAGGTGGCCGCCCATGCGCAGATTCAGCACCTGTCCATGCACGATGCCCTGACCGGGCTGGCCAACCGTAACCAGCTGGCCCACTACTTCGAACAACTGCGCTTGCAACCCACGCCGCCGCCCGTGACGCTGATCATGCTGGACCTGGACAGCTTCAAGCCCATCAACGACTCACTGGGCCACCCGGCCGGCGATGCGGTGCTGCTGGAAGTGGCCGCCCGGCTGCGCGACTCCACGCGCGAAAAGGACTTGGTCGTGCGGTTGGGCAGCGACGAATTCGTGCTGGCGCTGTGCGGCATGGACAGCCACCTGGAAATCGACCGGTTCTGCGCCCGCCTGATCGACAACCTGCACCAGCCCATCGACTACCAGGACCAGGCCCTGCATGTAGGCGCCAGCCTGGGCATCGCGCAATCGGCCCAGCAGGGCCTGGACCCGGACGAGCTGATCCGTTGCGCCGACATCGCCCTGTACCAGGCCCAGGCCGACGGCAAGAATACCTGGCGCTACTTTTCCGCGCAGATGCACGAGCAGATCCAGCATCGTCGCCAGCTGGAAACCGACCTGCGCCTGGCCGTGAAGAATCATGAGTTCGTGCTGCACTACCAGCCCCGCTACCGCCTGCGTGGCATGGAGATTGTCTCGGTGGAAGCCTTGATCCGCTGGCAGCACCCGATCCATGGGTTACTGGGGCCGGACACCTTCATCCCCCTGGCCGAGCAGACGGGCCTGATTGTGCCCATCGGCCGCTGGGTGTTGCGCGAGGCGTGCGAGGCCGCCCGGCAGTGGCCGGTGTCGGTGATGATTTCGGTCAACCTGTCACCGGCGCAGTTCACCCACGGCGACGTGGTGCGCGACGTGCGCGATGTGCTGGTGCAGACCCAGTTGCCGGCCCAGCGGCTGGAGCTGGAGGTGACCGAGAACGTGATGATGAATGACATCGAAAATGCCTTGGGCACCCTGACGGCGCTCAAGGAGCTAGGCGTGAAGTTGAACATGGACGACTTCGGCACGGGTTATTCATCGCTGGGTTACCTGCGCACTTACCCCTTCGACAGCCTGAAGATCGACAAGCGCTTCATCGCCGCGCTGGGCTGCACCGACAGCGATCGGGCGGTGGTGCAGGCCATCATCAACCTGGGCAAGGCCATGGGCCTGACCGTGACGGCCGAGGGCGTGGAAACCGAGCAGCAACTTCAAGCGCTGAGCAATGACCACTGCCATGAAGTGCAGGGCTTTTTCATGAGCCGCCCCATCGAGCGCCAGGCGCTGACCCATCTGCTGGTGGGCACCCCCGTTGCCGCCTTGTAGCCACGGCCTCCAGGCCGCGTCGCCTGCATCGCGGCCAAGGCCGGCTCCTACCACGGACGGCGTAGGAGCCGACTTTAGTCGCGATGCAGGCACCGCTATTTATCCTGACATCACCCCCAACCTGTGGGAGCGGGTTCTACCCGCGAAAAGAACACCGCGAAGTATCTGAACCACCACGGCGTCCTCTTCGCGGGCAGAGCCCGCTCCCACATGAAGACAGTTGCTGCTACACGGGTAGGTTGGCAACCTGCCAACTATTTTCAAACTCTGCTCGACTTGCCCGCCATACTTTGGGAAATTTCACCTTTATCCTCATTGAACCCCGGACTGTCCATGGGCACTACAATCGCCGCTGATATCGCCACCATCGGCCGTATCGACGCTGTCCCGGCCATGCTGCAGGTGGTGTGCGAAACCACCGGCCTGCGCTTTGCCGCGGTGGCGCGGGTCACCGACACCCACTGGACCGCCTGCGCCGTGCGCGACAACCTGGGCTTTGGCCTGGGCGTGGGCGGCGAACTGGAGCTGGCCACCACGTTGTGCGACGAGATCCGCGGCAATCACCAGACCATCGTCATCGACAAGGCCAGTGAAGACCCGCTGTACCACGACCATCACACCCCGCGCATTTACCAGTTCGAAAGCTATATTTCCGTGCCGGTATTCCGCACCGATGGCAGCTTCTTCGGCACCATCTGTGCCCTGGACCCCAACCCGGCCAACCTCAGGCACAGCCCCATCCAGCCCATGATGGAGTCGTTCGCGCGGGTGTTGGCCATCCAGATGGAAAACGACGAGAACCATCAACGCACCAGCGTCGCCCTCAACGAAGCGCGCCAGCTGGCCGACGTGCGCGATCAGTTCATCGCCGTGCTGGGCCACGACCTGCGCAACCCGCTGTTCGCCATCAGCGCCGGGGCCGAACTGCTGCTGCGCAAGGCGGCGGACGAAAAAAGCCGTGGCCTGATCCAGCACATCCTCACGGCCGGGCGGCGCGCCACCCAACTGGTGGAAGACGTGCTGGATTTTGCCCGTGGCCGCCTGGGCAGCGGCATTACCGTCGACCTGCAGCCACGCCCCGACCTGGCCGAAGCGCTATTGCACGTGGTCAGCGAGGTGCAACGGGTGCACCCGCTGCGCCAGATCGATGTGCACATCGGTGCAGTGCAGGGCGTGCATTGCGACCGGGATCGCATCGCCCAGCTGCTGTCCAACCTGGTGGCCAATGCCATTTATCACGGCGCCGACGATGGCATCGTGACGGTTCGCGCCCAGGCCATCGACGGTCGTTTTGAACTGAGCGTGCACAATCAGGGCGAGGCCATCGAGCCGGCGATCCAGGCCCAACTGTTCCAACCCTTCGCGCGCCGCGCCGGCTCATCGCCGCAAAGCGGCCTGGGCCTGGGGCTGTACATTGCCAACCAGATCGCCCTGGCCCATGGCGGTCACATGGCCGTGGTGTCGACGGCGCAGGCGGGCACCCTGTTCACCCTGCACGTGCCGGCACACTGAGCCGCCGGGTCACCAGTTCCACCAGCCGGTCCAGGCTCTGCCCCCAGCCCTCGTGAAAGCCCATTTCATCATGGGCCTTGCGATCGGCATCGCTCCAGTGCAAGGCCCGCGCGGTGTAGCGGGTGCGGCCGCCGACATCCTCCAGGGTGATCACTGCGGTCATGAACGCCCGGGCGGACGGCACCCAGCCGGGGCCGAAGGCATCGGTGAAAACGATACGGCGGGGCGCCTGGATATCCAGGAACACACCCTGATTGGGATACTCGGTGCCGTCGGGTGCGCGCATCACGGTGCGGAACAGGCCGCCCACCCACAATTGCATTTCACATACAGGGGTGGTCATGCCGTGGGGGCCCCACCACTGGCGCAACAATTCAGGTTCGATCCAGGCACGGAACACTTCGCTGGGCGGGGCATCGATCAGCCGGGTGATCGACAGTTCGAACTCGCCGGGCGGCGTGTCGAGGGGGTGAAGGCTCATTTTATTATTCTCCTTCGCGGACAGGGGGTTGCCAGGCAACACGCCACTATGGCCATAAAACCGTCGGTTCGCGAAAGCGCAATTGGGAATAAATTCACCGTTCTTAAGATCCGATGCTGCACCGCCGTGCCAAATCGACGACGATAGCGCCCATGACCATTCCAACCGCAACGACTGACGGCGCCCCGCGCCTGGTGTGCTACAGCCACCTGAGCCTCGCCCAGCGCCAACAGCTGTGTGAGCTGAGTGTGCTGCCCGAGCAGCGTCCCTATTGCGGTGACATCGAGGGCGCCCTCTACACCCTGCTGCATCGGCCAAGCCCCAGCGTGCGCGGCTTCGCCCTGCTGGTACAGCAGCGGCCCGTGGCGTTCCTGCTGCTCAAGCGCCCACCGTTCCTGCCGCCCTGGGCCGCCGCCGACGCCGCCACCCTGCATGCCCTGCAAGTGGATCACCGCCAACAGGGGCGCGGCTACGGCAAGGCCTGCCTGGCGGCGCTGCCCCAGGTGGCGCGACAAGCGTGGCCAGGCATTCGCCAGTTGATGCTGTCGGTGGACACCGGCAACGTGGCTGCGATGCACATGTACACGCGCGCTGGCTGGGTGGATTGCGGCACCGGCTATCGCGGCCGCGTGGGCCTGGAACGTTGTTTGAAGCTGGCGCTGCCCGATACCTGAACTATGTTACAGGTTCACGTTTTTTTGACGATTTCAGCGCTAGATTCCCTCGCCGCAAGGGCATGGGTTTATTGACGGCACGCAGAGGCCAGGAGCAGTGAAGATGGTGGCAAGTCAGGGCAGACGGTTTCAAATCACTTCAACACGTCTGGTGTTGCTGTTTTCATTGGCCATGGTGCTGTTCTACAACCTCGCCACCTGGCAGGCGCTGGGCAACCTGGTGACGCTGGAAGGCGTCAAGCGTGCCGGCTTCTACCTGTCCTTCGGCCTGTTCCTGTGGGCCACCTTCACCGTGTTGCTGACCCTGGTGTCGTTCCGCCCACTGCTCAAGCCGGTGATTACCGTGGTGGCGCTGGCCTCGGCGGCGGCGGCCTACTTCATGAACAACTACGGCATCGCCATCGACACGGTGATGATCCAGAACGTGGTGGAGACCAACCCCGGCGAGGCCAAGGCCCTGCTCAGCCCGAAACTGTTCGGCTACCTGCTGGTGCTGGGTGTACTGCCCTCGGCGCTGGTGTGGTGGCTGCCGGTGCAGTACCGCCGCTTCTTCCCCGGGCTGCTGAACAAGGTGCTGGTCATTGTCGCCGGCCTGGTGGTGGTGGCGGCCTCGGTCGGTGCCTTCTACTCCACCTACGCGCCCATCTTCCGCCAGGAAGACAAGCTCACTCACTTCATCAACCCCACCAACTACCTCTACGCCGTGACCAAGCTGACCAAGTCGCGCTACTCGGTGAAACAGGACGTGGTGGTGCAGCCCATCGGCACCGACGCGGTGATGAGCGCCGACGCCAAGGCGCGGCCCAAGAAGAGCCTGATGATCTTCGTGGTGGGTGAAACCGCCCGCGCCGACCACTTCTCGCTCAACGGCTACGCCCGTGAGACCAACCCCGAACTCAAGAAGCAGGACATCCTCAACTTCACCCGCGTGGCTTCCTGCGGTACCTCCACTGCCGTGTCGGTGCCGTGCATGTTCTCCAAGTTCCCGCGCAGCGATTACAGCGACAAGAAGGGCAAAACCTACGAAGGCCTGCTGGATATTCTGCAGCGCGCCGGCGTGCAGACCGTGTGGCTGGACAACAACAGCGACTGCAAGGGCACCTGCCTGCGCATCCCCCACCACGACATTCCCAAAGACCAGAAAAGCGCCTTCTGCGACGGCAGCAACTGCCTGGACGAGTCGCTGCTGGTGGGCCTGCAGGACTACATCGACGGGTTGAAGGACAATGCCATCATCGTCCTGCACGCCGACGGCAGCCACGGCCCGGAGTACTACGAGCGTTATCCGAAGGACAAAGAGGCGTTCCAGCCGGTGTGCCGAACCAACCAGCTGGGCAGTTGTAGCCATGACGAACTGGTGAACGTGTACGACAACACCATCCTCTACACCGATTTCTTCCTGTCCAAGGTGATCGACCTGCTCAAGCAGAACCAGGACAAGTACGACACCTCGATGATCTACGTGTCGGACCATGGCGAGTCGCTGGGTGAAAACGGCATGTACCTGCACGCCGCGCCGTACGCCATCGCCCCCGAGGCGCAGACCCACGTGCCGATGGTGATGTGGTTCGGCAAGGACACCCTGGCTCAGGACGGCATCGACCGCTCGTGCCTGAAGGCCAAGCAGGACGAGGGCGACCTGAGCCACGACAACATTTTCCACTCGGTGCTAGGCCTGTTCCAGGTGCAGACCGGCGTGTACCAGTCTGGCCTGGACATGTTCCATGACTGCCGCCGGGCGCTGACCGCCGGCCAGTAAGCGATCAGTCCTTGATCGGCAGCCAGATTTCCAGTCGGCCGTTACCGGTGGCCGGCTCGTAATCATCGCTGTAGCGCTCGAACTCGGGCGCATCGGCCGCTTCCAGGCCGCTATTGGGCAGCCACACCTGCCAGATGGCCTGGAAGGTCTGGCCCAGGCCGGAAATATGCCCCTGGTGCTCGAACACCGCGTAGCGCTGGGGCGCCAGCTTGATCCAGCGAAATTCCTGGGGCAGCTCGCGCTCGGTCTCAACCTCGACACCGGCGATGTACTCGAAGCCGCCGATGCCATCGGGGTTGCAGCACACCCCATAGCTTTCATGCCCCAACTGCCCCGGCACCTTGCCCAAAAACGGCACGAACTCGCGCCACAGCGCCTCGATGCCGCTGGTGGTGTCCTGGGTAAAGCGGTCGGACAAACCGGCGATGATCATCGCCCGGCCCTGTTCATAGCGCACCGGCTCGATGGCGGTGGGTTCGATTCCAGTCATGAATACCTCGCGTCCTGAGTTGACCTGCACTCACCGTAGCAGCAACTGTCTCTGTGGGAGCGGGTTCTACCCGCGAAAAGCACGCCGCGGCGTATCAGGAAGTCCGCGTGCCCTTCTTCGCGGGTAGAACCCGCTCCCACAATCGCTACTACGAAGTACGGGGTACCTTGCAGGCCATTTGCCCCGTGCGTTAACGTTCTGACCTCCCAACCCCCGGAAAAGTCGGCATGAACCTGATTACCGAAGACTGGCACGCCGGCGCCGTGGTCGAAGCCTCATGGGTGCGCGCCGAAGCCGCCAGCTTCCCACGCCACACCCACGACGAATACGTGCTGGGCACCAACCTGACCGGGGTGGAACATATCTGGCTGGACGGCCACGCCCTGGAAGCCCCCGCCGGTGCCATCACCCTGTACAACCCACAGGCCATGCAGGCCTCGCAATTCAGCCCGCAGGGCGTGGAATACATCAGCCTGCACCTGGCCCCCCACGCCATTGAACAGGTGGTGCGCGACAACAACCTGGCCGGCAGCACCTTCGAGCAAGGCGTGTTCCATCATGCCGGCCTGCACCAGGCCATCCTCGACTTCGCCGCCACCCCGGCCAGCCACCGCGCCGAGCAGGAAGAAGCCTTTATCCAGATGCTGTGCCAGTGGATGGAGCCGGGCCCCGGCAAGGCCGGCGAGCAGCACGCCGGGGTGCAGCATAGCCTGGACTACCTGCGTGACAATCTGGGGGCGAAGATCGAACTGGACGCCTTGGCCGCCGTCGCTGGGCTGAGCAAATACCATTTTGTGCGCTGCTTCAAGAAGCACACCGGGCTGGGGCCATTGCAGTACCAGATGCAACTGCGCCTGTTGGAGGCGCGCAAACGCCTGCGCCGCCAACAGCATTCACTGCAGATCGTCGGGGAGTTGGGGTTTTACGATCAGAGCCACTTTATCAACGCCTTCCGCAAGGTGATGGGCGTGACCCCGCAGGCCTATGCCCAGGCCTTCAAGACAAAAGCCCGCAACGGGGCGGGCTTTTGCCGGTAACGGCCAAAGGGTCAGTGGCCGAAAATATTCGATTTCTTCGCACGTTTTTCAGCGCGTTTCTCTTCCGCGGTGCGGGTGGGTTTTTTCTTCGCTGCTTTCTTCGAGTCCATGCCTTTCATGCCGAGCACTCCCCTGGTTGGGTGGATGGTTCTATTAGGTATAACACCTGTTCCACGGGGCGACGGACTATTTACGCCGATGCCTGCCCCACAATGAATTCCTGATAGCCCGAACCGATCACGTAAACCGCAAACCAGGCGAAGATCCCCGCCGACGCCAGGTAGCTATAACGCAGCAGACGATCGCCCAACAACTTGCCGCCCTGGCTGGCCGCCGTGCAGATGGCCACGCACCACAGCACCCCGGCGCAGAAAAAACCGGCCAGGAACTGCCCGGCGCTCAATAGCCCGCCCCCACCCGAACGGGAAATCAGCGTGCCGCCCACGGCGGCAAACCAGAGGATGGCGCTGGGCGAGGACATGGCCAGGAAGATCCCGCGAAAGAACTCCTTCAATCCCGAGCCGGCCCCCGCCACCTCCCCCGCTTGCAGCGCGCTGTCATGCCGCCAGGCGCTGATCAGCATCTTCACCGCGAAATACACCAGCAACAGCGAGCCGCCCACCCACAGCACCCAGCGCACCCAGGTGTACTGCAACAACACCGTCATGCCCACCAGCGCCAGAATCGCGTAGGCCAGGTCGCCAAAACAGGTGCCCAGCCCCAGCCAGAACCCCTGCAGATACCCGCGCTGCATCGCCAGGGTGATCATGGCGATATTGGCCACGCCAATGTCCAGGCACAGGGAAAGGCTGAGGAGGAAACCGCTGGAGAACTGCATGGCAAAGCATCCGAAGGGGAAAACGAAAGGCGTATTGGGCCAAAACCTTCCCTGAAAGTATTGGAAAAAATTGCGCCCAAGGCGGCTCGTAGCCGCTGCCGTCAGGCTGCGCTGGCCCCTGAGTACCCTGCAGATCTTCAGCGAGGCTGAGGGCCAGCGCAGCCTGCGGCAGCGGCTACAGCTGCGCGATATTCATCGGATTCATGTCAGTTAGCCGCCCGGCCGGGTTTATTAATACCCCGCCGGATTCTAGGATGCTGCCATGGACACTGGACTCGAGGGCCGCATCATGACTGACGCACACACGCTGCTGGGCATCCGCACTCCCATCATTCAGGCGCCGATGGCCGGTACGGCCACGCCGCAGCTGGCCGCCGCGGTCAGCAATGCCGGGGGGCTGGGTTCCATTTCGATTGCAGCGGTGGATGCAGAGGCCGGGCGGGCAATGATTCGTCAACTGCGGGCGCTGACCGAGCGTCCCTTCAACATCAATGTGTTCTGCAACCGCCCTTCCCGGCCTGACGCAGCGATTGAAAGCGCCTGGCTGACGCACCTCAAACCCTTCTTCAATGAATTCGGCGCGCAGCCGCCTGCCGCCCTCCACGACATCTACAAAAGCCTGTTCGACGATGAAGCGCAATTCCAGGTGCTGCTCGACGAACGCCCGCCCATCGTCAGCCTGCACCTGGGGCTGCCGCCCCAGGCGCGCATCGATGCGCTGAAACAGGCCGGTATCCTGCTGCTGGCCAGCGCCACTTCGCTGGCCGAGGCGCTGCAGGTGCAGGCCGCCGGCATCGATGTGGTGGTGGCTCAAGGTGCCGAAGCCGGGGGCCATCGGGGCATTTTCGATGAGCATGGCGCCGATGAGCAGTTGCCCGTGCGGGACCTGCTGCGCCTGTTGCGTGAACAGGTGCAGGTGCCGATCATCGCCGCTGGGGGCCTGATGGACGGCGCCGACATCGCCGAAGTGCTGGCCCTGGGCGCAGTGGCCGCGCAGTTGGGTACCGCCTTCGTGCTGTGCCCGGAGTCGGCCGCCAACCCGGCTTACCGGCAAATGCTGGCCAGCGATCGTGCCCAGCGCACCGACTTCACCCGAGTGATTTCCGGTCGCCCGGCACGGGGCATCGTCAACCGTTTCATGGTTGAAGTAGGGGCCGCCGGCCACCCACCCGTGCCCGGCTTCGGCATCGCCTACCACGCGGGCAAGGAACTGATCGCCGCTGCGGCCAAAGCCGGCTCGCCCGAGTTCGCCGCCCACTGGGCCGGCACCGGCGCCACCCGCGCGCGCAGCCTGCCCGCCGCCGAACTGCTGGCGGTACTGACGGACGAATACCACGCGGCGCGGTCTACTCTCTGACAGGACAATGTCTTGAAGGAGTCAGGCATGACCACGCACACCTCACACCCCCTTGGTATCCGTACCCTCGCCGTCCACGCTGGCCAAGCCCCCGACCCGAGTACCGGGGCGGTGGCCACGCCCATCAGCACCGCCTCGGCCTATTCCTACGGTGACTTCGACACCGGCGAGCAACGCTTCAGCGGCGAAAGCCCGGGCTACCTCTACAGCCGCTTCGCCAACCCGACGGTGGCGGCACTGGAAGGCAAGATGGCGGCGCTTGAGGGTGGCGAAAGCGCCGTGGCGTTCGCCAGTGGCATGGCGGCGATCTGCTCCACCGTGCTGGCCCTGGTGTCGGCGGGCGACGAACTGATCCACGTCGGCACCTTGTACGGCGGCACCGAAGGGGTGATGCGCAACCTGCTGCCGCGCTTCGGCGTACGCTCCTTCCACGTGACGGGCGTGGAGCAACTGGAGGCCGCCATCACCCCCAAGACGCGGCTGATCTTCGCCGAAACCCCGGACAACCCCATGCTCGGCATAGTGGACCTGGCACAAACCGCGCGCATCGCCCGCGCCCACCAGATCGTCACCGTGGCCGACAACACCTTCGCCACCCCGTGCCTGACCCGGCCGCTGAGCCTGGGCATTGATGTGGTAGTGCACTCGGCGACCAAATTCATTGGCGGACACGGTGATGCTACTGGCGGAGTCGTAGTGGCCGACAAAGCCTTGATCGAGAAAATTCGCGGTGTAGGCCTGAAACAGTTCGGTGGTTGCCTGAGCCCGTTCGAAGCCTCCCTGCTGATCCGTGGCCTGAAAACCCTGCCACTGCGCGTGGAGGCCGCGAGTCTGAGTGCCGAACGCATCGCCAGGCTGCTGGACGAACACCCGGCCGTGACCACGGTGTTCTACCCCGGCCTGCCCAGCCACCCCGGGCACGCGGTGGCCAAGCGGCAGATGAGCCGATTCGGCGCGCTGATGGCGTTTGAACTCAAGGGCGGTAAAGCGGCGGCTCGCACTTTTCTGGATAGCCTGACCCTGGTGACCCAGGCCGTATCGCTGGGCGACACCGATTCGCTGGCCTGCCACCCGGCGTCCACCACGCACAGCGCAGTGGCCGAGGACATTCGGCGGCAGTATGGGGTGACGGAGGGATTGGTGCGGTTGAGCGTGGGAATCGAGGATGTCGAGGACCTGGAGCGCGACATAACGCAGGCCCTGAGCAAAGTGAACATCGCCTGAAATCGGCGTCGCCCTTATCGCGGCCAAGGCCGGCTCCTACGCCGATTGGCGATCATGGCCAACACCTACGTAATCGCGGCCAACGCCGATCGGCGTAGGAGCCGGCCTTGGCCGCGATAGGGGCAACGCGAGGGATCAGGCCGTGCGACGCAACAGAATCACCGCAAAAATCGCCGTCCAGATCGCCGAGACAAAGGTGTTCACGCGCTCATACAAGCCATGCCCCACCAGGTTCTTCGCCGAAATCACCACCATCGGGAAGGTCACCAACGCCGCCAGGGTAAACACCATGGAGAAGAACGCCAGCCCACGGAAACCCTGCAGACGCAAACCCAGCCAGGCCCAGATACCACCGGCAACAATCAAGCTCCAGGCCATGACCACACCGGCAATATGATGAATCTGCTGCGCGGTGGAAGGATCTTCAGGCGAACAACCGGCGTCGCAAGAGAAATCTCCAGTTACAAAACTGGCCAAACCATGCAACACAATCAACAACCCACTCAACCGTGCCAACGCCGATTGCGGGAAGGTTTTAAAGACACTTACCCCAAACAAAATGAATAACAAACCAATCGGAAAGTTATTAATCAACGGTGCAATAAAATGGGTCGGTGCATCCACCGCGCCCAATACACTCATGGACTGTTCGAACTGGCTGTAATCGGGATACAGGCTGCCCAGAATCAGCAGCGCAATGGCCAACCAGAAAGGGATGGCCACGCCAGCCACATACAGCGGTTTCAACGGTAACGATTTCAAGCGAACACTCCGGGGGCAGTCAGTGGCGTGGACCATACTACAGCCGACATGGCCACGTCACGGCCCGCAACCGGTCAGTTGTTCTCGCAGCCGTTGCCCATCACGCGGTATTCGATGGTGTGGCGTTCGCCCTGATGGTCCAGGTAGGTCATTTTAGCCGGCACCACTTCGCACACATCGGGGATGCTGGTCATGCTGACCACCTTGGCAATATCCAGATGGGTGCCGTAGCTATATTCCTGAACACTGTTGTTCTGGGCGGCGGGCAAGGTGGCAGCGCCGGCCACGGCCGAGAAAGAGACCAGTGCGGCAATTAACAGACTTTTCATGATAGAGGGCCTTTAAAGCAATCACGCTGATTGACTTCATTTGCCGTGTTGGGGCTGGAAGAAGTTGTTACGTTTTTGGAACTTTCCACGTAACACGAAGTACCTGTCCCGGCTGTAGTTATATGTCAGCGGGGACACACTTAGAATACAACTTCCCCGCCAGGAATAAAGATCAACTGCCGACATGCACTGTTGCCGAAGTTGCAACAATCAGATTTTGCTGTGCACCGCCTGGCTCAACTCATCGCGGATTCGACCCAGGTGCTCCCGAATGCGCGGATGGTGCTGCTCGATCCGCCACGCCGGCCCTACCACGGTCAATGCGTAGCTGCCCTGGGGCGTCTGCAGCAGGCTGGCCACGCCGCCCACGCCCTCGATATGTTCCTGACGATCGTAGGCAAAGCCCTCTTCGCGAATCTGCGGCAATTGCGCCAGCAACTGCGCCAGGTCCAGGGTGAACGGCGTAAGGGGCTCGGTCTGCCCGTCCAGCAGTTCGCGGACTGCGTCATCGCTCTTGCTGGCCAACAGGATTTTGCCGCCCGAGGAAGCATGCATGCGCAGGAAGTTGCCACTGCCGGGCGCCACGCGCAGTTCGTTGGCCGACACCACCGAATGCAGCAACAGCAGCTCGGTCCCGCTGGCGTGCAGCAGGACGGCGGTTTCCCCGGTCAGGCGCGAAAGGTCTTCCATGAAGGGGCGCGCCATCTGCGAAATGTCCACATGGCTGTGCGTAGCCAAGCGCATCAACGCCGGGCCCAGGCACACGCCCCCTGCCCCGCGCACTTCCAGCAACTGCTCCAGCGCCAGCGCATCCACCAGCCGCTGCACGGTGGAGCGCGGCAGCTCGATGCGCTTGGCGATGGCGCCCAGGCTCAGGCCCGCCGGTTCGTTTTCCAGGCAGCGCAGGATGGCGGCAGCGCGGGAGATCACCTGAATGCCACTACGGTCGTTGTCGGTCGTCACTGGATTGCCTCATGTATCGCTGATCAGTACACTGTACCAATTATCGCACTCTTACTCGCTCGCGTCTCGGGAAATCTTTCGTGTCGGCACCTCCACCTCCTCCCGCCCCCACTCCGTTCGGCTGGCGCCTGGCCTTGGGCCTCGTGGGCGTATTGATCGCCGCGCTGACCTCGGGCATCAACGACCGCGCCACCGACATCGCCTTGGCCGATGTGCTGGGCGTGTTCGGCCTGGGCCATGACGAAGGCACCTGGATCAGCTCGGCCTACAGCGCCGCCGAAGTCTCGGCCATGCTGATCGCGCCGTGGCTGGCGGTGACCTTCTCGCTGCGCCGCTTCGCCATTGTCGTCACGCTGCTGTTCAGCCTGTGCGGCGCGCTGTGCCCGCTGGCGCCCAACCTGGAAAGCCTGCTGACCCTGCGCGTGATCCAGGGCCTGGCCGGTGGCTGTTTGCCGCCGCTGCTGATGACGGTGGCACTGCGCTTCCTGCCCTGGCACATCAAGCTGTACGGGCTGTCGGCCTACGCCCTGACCGCCACCTTCGGCCCGAATGTGGCCATGCCCCTGGCGTCGCTGTGGACGGAGAATTCGGACTGGCGCCTGTTGTTCTGGCAGATCATCCCCGCCGGCCTGATCGGCGCGGCCCTGATTGCCTTCGGGCTGCCCCAGGACCCGCTGCGTCTGGAGCGCTTCAAACAGGTGGACTGGCGTGGCGCCCTGCTGGGCTGCGGCGGCATCAGCATGTTGGTGATCGCCCTGACCCAGGGCGAGCGCCTGGACTGGCTGGACTCGGAGCTGATCTGCTGGCTGCTGCTGGGCGCGGCGGTGAGCCTGCCGCTGTTCTTGCTCAACGAATGGTTCCACCCGCTGCCGCTGTTCAAGTTGCAGTTGCTGGAACGGCGCAATTTCGCCTTCGGCATCACCACCCTGACCCTGTTCATGTTCGTCAGCCTGGCCGGCAGCGCCATCCCCGCCGCGTACCTGGCCGGCGTGCAAGGCTACCGGCCGTTGCAGACCATGCCGCTGGCCCTGAGCATCGCCTTGCCGCAACTGCTGCTGGCGCCGCTGGTGGCCACCGTGATTAACCGCAACTGGGTGGACGCGCGCTACGTCATCGCTGCCGGCCTGGCCGTTCTCACCGCAGCCTGCCTGGGCGGTTCGCTGGTCACCAGCCAGTGGATTCGTGACGACTTCTACTGGCTGCAAGCGCTGCACGCCATCGGCCAGCCGATGATCGTGGTGCCGCTGCTGATGCTGGCCACCGGCGTGATCCACCCCATGGAAGGCCCGTTCGCCTCGGCCATGGTCAACACCCTGCGCGCGCTGTTCTCGGTGCTGGCAGCGGTGGCCCTGGAGAACTTCGTCACCTGGCGTGAACACCTGCATTCCAACGTACTGCTCGACCGTCTGGGCAGCGTGCGCCAGGGCCTTGCGCCCTTGCTTGATGACAGCGGCCTTGCCCACCGCGTGCATGCCCAGGCGCTGGTGCTGACCGCCAGCGATGCCTTCCTGGCGCTGATCGCGGTGATCGCGGTGCTGCTGCTTGTCCTGTTGACCCTGCCCAAACGTGCCTATCCACCGCAACCTCCGGTATCCCCATGAAACATAGAACCGCCATTTCACTGATCACCCTCGCCGTTATCGTGTGCGGCAGCTACGGGGCTTACCGGCTGCTGCGCCATGGCGCGGTGGAAAGCACCGACGACGCTTTCATCAACGCCGACTCCGTACTGGTGGCGCCCCGCGTGGCCGGGCAGATCACCCAGGTGGCCGTGGCCGACAACCAGGCGGTGACCGCCGGGCAACTGCTGGCGCAGATTGACGACCGCGACTACCTGGCGGCCCAGGCGGCGGCCACCGCCAACGTCAACGCCGCCCAGGCGCAGCTGAAGAACCTGAGCGCCGGCATCGACCGCCAGGCCGCCGAGATCGACCAGGCCACGGCAAAAATCCGCGCCACCGCCGCTTCGCTGGCGTTCGCCCAGGCCAACGCCCAGCGCTACCGCAACCTGTCCAACGCCGGCGCCGGCACCCAGGAAGAACGCCAGAAGGCCGAGTCCGACCTGCAAGGCTGGCAAGCCGCCCGCGACCGCGATGACGCCGCCAAAGTCGCCGCGCAGAAAACCCTGGACGTGCTCAAGGCCCAACGCGAAGTGGCCCAGGCCGCCCTGGCCAAGGATGAAGCCGCCTTGCAGCAGGCCAACCTGAACCTGTCCTACACCCGCATCGTCGCGCCCCGGGACGGCATGGTCGGCCAGCGCTCGGTGCGCGTGGGTGCCTACGTGGCCCCCGGCAAACCGCTACTGGCCGTGGTGCCGTTGAAAGACGCCTACGTGGTGGCCAATTTCCGCGAAACCCAGCTGGCGCACATGCACCTCAAGCAAACCGTGCAGATCGAGGTCGACAGCTTCCCCGACCGCACCTTCACCGGCCACGTGGACAGCGTGGCGCCGGCCACTGGCCTGTCGTTTTCGGCCATCGCCCCGGACAACGCCACCGGCAACTTCACCAAGGTGGTGCAGCGCATTCCGGTGAAGATCGTCTTCGACGCCGACCAGCCGGAGTTGGATAAACTGCGCGTCGGCATGTCGGTGGTGACCCGCATCGACACCGCCCAGGAGCTGCATTGAGATGAAACGTGCCCTGCTTGTGCTGGCCTGTGCCAGCCTCGGCGCCTGCAGCGTCGGCCCCGACTTTGAAAAACCCCAGGTGCAGTTGCCCGCCCAGTGGCCGCAGCAAACCCAGACTGCGGCTATCGATAGCCAATGGTGGCAGGCCTTGGGCGACCCACAGCTGACCTCGTTGGTGGAACGCGCCGCCAAGGCCAACCTCGACGTGCGTGTGGCCAGCAACCGCCTGGACCAGAGCCGTTCGATGCGCCAGGTCAGCGCGGCCGCGCGGGCGCCCAGCGTCGGCTTGGGCGCCAGCTACCAGCGTGAACGCAACAGTGCGGTCAGCCTGCTGGATGCCTCCAACCTGAGTGGGCAGGCGCCCTTTGAATTGTGGAGCACGGCGGCTGACGCCAGCTGGGAAGTGGACCTGTGGGGCCATGTGCGCCGGGCCGTGGAAGCCGCCGATGCCGAAGTGGAGCTCAGCCAGGCCCAGCGCAACGGCGTGCTGCTGAGCATCAGCGCCGAAACCGCCAGCGATTACCTGAAACTGCGCGGCGTACAGACCCAATTGCAGGTGGCCCAGCAGAACCTGGAGATCGCCAAGCGCAGCCGCGACCTGACCCAGACCCGCCTGGAAAACGGCGTGACCACCCACCTGGACACCGCCAACTCGGCCGCCCAGGTGGCCAGCATCGAGGCACTGCTGCCCATGCTGCAGGCCGACCAGGACCGCCTGATCAACGCCCTGAGCTACCTGCTGGGCGAAGCTCCCGGCGCCTTGGCCAATGAGTTGACCACCCCCAAGGCCATCCCCGCGCCGACGACGAGCGTGCCCCTGGGCCTGCCCTCGGAACTGGCCCAGCGCCGTCCCGACATCCAGGCCAGCGAAGCCGCCCTGCACCGCGCCACCGCCGCCATCGGCGTGGCCAAGGCCGATTTCTACCCGCGCATCAGCCTGGGCGCCAGCTTCGGCTTCCAGGCCCTGGACGGCTCCAACTTCGGCGCCTGGAACTCGCGCCAGTGGAGCTACGGACCCAGCCTGTACCTGCCGATTTTCCAGGGTGGCCGCCTGACCGGCACCCTGCAATTGCGTGAGCACCAACAGCAGGAAGCCGCGCTCAACTACCAGAAGACCGTGCTGGGCGCCTGGCATGAAGTGGACAACGCCCTCACCGACTACCGCGCCGAACAGCAGCACCATGCCGCGCTGGCCGAGGCGGTGCGCCAGAACGACATGGCCCTGAACGTGGCGCAGGAGCGCTATCGCCAGGGCGCGATCGACTTCATCAACGTGCTCAACGTGCAGCGCATCCGCTTGCAGAACCAAAGCGCGCTGGTCAACAGCGCCACCCAGGTGGCGCTGGACCGGGTGCAGTTGTACCGCGCCCTGGGCGGCGGATGGCCTTCGGCATGAGCATCGATTACGGCCCGTTGGCGGCGGACTTGTGGCCGCTGTTGAACAAGTTCTACCGTGAGCAGCGCTCATCCATGCGTGGCGACAAGGCGGCCCAGGCCTGGGTGGCGCGCCAGGGTGAGATCGTGGCGGCGCTCAACCTCACGCCTGTGGCGGACGGGCATTGGCTGACGGGGTTGCTGGTGGCCCTGGCCTGTCGCGGGCAGGGGGTGGCCAGTGCGTTGGTGCAACACGCGGTAGCCAGCGTTCCCGGCCCGGTGTGGCTGTTCTGCGACCCAGACCTGGCCGGCTTCTACCAGCGGCTGGGCTTCGTCGAGCAGTATGACCTGCCCCAGGCCCTGGCCGAACGCCTGGTGCGCTACCAGCGCAGCAAAGCCCTGATCGCCATGGCCCTGATACCGTAGCCGCTGCCGCCAGGCTGCGCTGGCCCTGTACCTCGCTATAGATCTTCAGGGTTCACACAGGCCAGCGCAGCCTGGCGGCAGCGGCTACGGATTGCGTGCTAGCCTGTGGGAATCGTCTTTTCGCCCACAAGGATTGTCATGAAACGTCTGCTGCTTGCGGCGCTGGCCTTCACCTGCGCCGCCCCCACCTTTGCCTTGACCCTGGCCGCCGTGGCACCCGCGTCCAACATCAGCACAAAAACTTTCGACTCGGTGCTCAAAGGCAACTGGCGCGACCCCGCCAACAGCGCCCGCGACCGCTATCGCCACCCGCGCCAGACCCTGCAGTTCTTCGGCCTGCGGCAAAACCAGACCGTCATCGAGATTACCCCGGGCAACGGCTGGTACAGCGAAATCCTGGCGCCGCTGCTCAAGGACCACGGCCATTACATCGCCGCCGTGCAATCGTCCGGCAGCGCCGACACCCTCAAGCAGAAGTTCGCTGCCGACAGCGCCCATTTCGGCAAGGCGCAGTTGCTCAGCTTCGACCCCAAGGCGCCCACATTCGGGCCTGACGATTCCGCCGACCTGCTGCTGACCTTCCGCAACGTGCACAACTGGGTGATGGCCGACAACGCCAAGGCGATGTTCCAGGGCTTCTATCAGGTGTTGAAACCGGGCGGCAGCCTGGGCGTGGTGGACCACCGCGGCAAGCCGGGGGAAAGCGTGGGGCAGATCAAAAGCAGCGGCTACCTGCCCACGGCCTATGTAATCAAACTGGCCACGGATGCGGGCTTCACGTTGGTGGGGCAGAGCGAGATCAATGCCAACAGCAAGGACACCAAGGACTACGCGCAGGGGGTGTGGACGTTACCGCCGACTTACAAGCTGGGGGAGCAGGACAGGGCCAAGTACCAGGCCATTGGCGAGTCGGACCGGATGACCTTGCGGTTTATCAAGCCGGTGGCGGTGGCCAAGGAGTGATACCGCGCCGCCCCTATCGCGACCAAGGTCGGCTCCTACCACGATCGGTGTAGGAGCCGACCTTGGAAGCGATAGGGGCGGCGCGATCGTCAGTCATCACTCGCCGGATCAAGCCCTGGAAACAGAATCTCGGTAAACCCGAACCGGCTGAAATCCGCAATCCGCGACGGGTACAAGCGCCCAATCAAATGATCGCACTCATGCTGCACCACCCGCGCATGAAACCCCTGGGCCACCCGCTGAATCGGCTGCCCCTGCGGGTCAAACCCTTCATAACGAATGTGCGAATACCGATCCACCACACCCCGTAACCCCGGCACCGACAGGCACCCTTCCCAGCCCTCTTCCGTGGCCGGGTTCAGCGGCGTGATCAGCGGATTGATCAGAATGGTCTGCGGCACGGCCTCGGCATCCGGGTAACGCTCGCTGCGCTCGAAGCCGAAGATCACCAGCTGTAGATCAACGCCGATCTGCGGCGCCGCCAGCCCTACGCCGCCCACGTGTTCCATGGTCTGGAACATGTCGGCGATCAGCTCGTCCAGCTCGGCACTGCCGAACATCTCGGTGGGTACGGGCTGGGCCACGCGCAGCAAGCGCTCGTCGCCCATTTTCAGAATGTCACGAATCATGGTGTGGCGGATCCCCGATCAGGCCTGCTCAGGGTCCGGCTTGATCGAATGATCGCGCCCCAGCCCCGAAACATGCTTTTTAGCATTTTCCGCTTCGTCCTCGGGAAATTCCTTGTGGCCAGGGTCTTTGCCTTCCACGGACATGTGCTCGATCACCGCATTCATCTCCGCGCCCAGCAACAGCACTGCCGACGAGATGTAGAAATACAGCAACAGCACGATGATCGCCCCGATGCTGCCATACATGGCGTTGTAGTTGGCGAAGGTCTTGACGTAGAAGGCAAAGCCCAGCGAGGCGATGATCCACACCACCACGGCCAGCACCGAGCCTGGGGTGATGAAGCGGAATTTCTGCTTCACGTCGGGCATCACGTAGTAGATCAGCGCCACGGCGATCATCATCAGGATGACAATGACCGGCCAGCGGGCCACGGTCCACAGGGTGACAATAAAGTCTTCAAGGCCGATCTGCCCGGCCAGCCAGCCCATCACCTGCGGCCCCAGCACCATCAGCGCAGCGGCAGCCAGCAGCATGCCGGCGATGCCCACGGTGTAGAAGATCGACAGCGGAATGCGCTTCCAGGCCGGGCGCTCCTCGACCACGTCGTAGGCCGCGTTCATGGCGCTCATCATCAGCCGTACACCGGCCGAGGCGGTCCACAGCGCGATGACGATACCGAATGACAGCAGGCCGCCCTTGGACTGCTGCAACTGGTCGATCACCGGGTTCACCGAGTCCAGCGCCTGGGGCGGCAGCACCAGTTCGGCCTGCAGGCGCAGCCACGAGAAAAAGTCGGGCAGGTGCAGGAAACCGATCAGGGCGATCAGAAACAGGATGAAGGGAAACAGCGAGAACAGCATCTGGTAGGCCAGTGCAGAGGCGTAAGTCGACATTTCGTCGTCGATGAACTCTTTCACCGTGCGCGCCAGCACCGTATGCAGAGGTAAATCACGCATTTCCTGAAAAATCATTAGCGTCTCCTTTCGCCGCCATTGTGGAGGAGTACAACGAGTGAAACGCCGGACCTGGCCCAACGCTGGGGCGCAGGTTTTACCTTAAAATAGCCGCAAACACGATGCTGCAACGGTTACCGGCAATGTCCAGACAGCACAGCGGCCATCCGAGGATGACCGCTGTGTGGGATAAGACCGCGCGCGCACCGATTAGTGCTTGCTCAGCTTGTCCTTGGCTTCGCCAACGGTTTGCTGGACTTTGCCCTTGGCTTTGTCCGCAGCGCCTTCGGCACGCAGCTTATCGCTGCCCACCAGCTTGCCGGCGCCTTCCTTGACGTTGCCCTTCGCTTCGTTGGCCATTCCTTTCACTTTGTCTTTAGTGCCACTCATGGTATTTCTCCTTTCAGGAAAGTACAGGTGTCTAAAGTCGACATAGAGGTTGACTGACCGCTTTGCGCCAGAGTTTCAATTTTTTCTCGGCAATCGTCGTTACCCGATGAACTGCACGGGCGAATATCGACCGCAACCACCCGCACCGTCCGCCAACCGCGTTTTGCATCTACTAGAATCATGCCGCGTTGCGCCACCGAGCCGGCGAGCGCGAAAAAACAACAGTGTTTTCCCGGAATCGATACTCATGCGTGTTTCTCCCGTACTGGCAGCCCTGCTGCTGGCCTTGCCCGTGGTGACAGCCCACGCGGACGAGCCGACCGCGACCGCGGATGCGCCACAGACCCTGGTGGTCAACAGCTACGCCGACGACGGCAAGGATGGCACCCTGCGCTGGGCCATCGAGCAGAACAACCAGAACCCCGGCCATTACCGCATCGAGATCCAGGCGGTGGGCAGCGCGCCCTTTGTGATCAAGCCGGCTTCGGCCCTGCCGGACATCAAGGGCCCGGTGGTGATCGAAGGCGCGGCCTGGAAACACAGCGGCGACTTCATCGCCATCGACGGTTCGGCCTATGTGCAGGGCGACACCGCCAAGGCCTGCCCAGGCGCTTTGGCTGGCCAGTCAGGCGCCAACGTGCGCACCCTGAGCAACCCCGGCCTGACCGTACGCGACACCCAGGGCGTGGACATCAGCGGCCTGGAAGTGCGCAACTTCTGCATCGGCATACTGCTCAACCGCGCCGGTACCAGTACCGTGCACGACAACCGCATTCTCAACAACCGCGGCGGTGCCGGTATCATGCTGACCGGCGACGATGGCCAGGGCAACGCCACGGCCAACACCACCAACAACAACCGCATCCTGCGCAACCAACTGATCGACAACGGCGACGGCCTTGAGCTGACCCGTGGCGCGGCGTTCAACCTGCTGGCCGACAACCTGTTCCGCGCCAACAAGCTGACCCCCGAGGTCTCCCAGGGCGTGGAGATCATGCAGGCCAGCGACAACACGCTCACCCATAACCGCTTCGAAGGCTATTCCGACGGCGTGCAGATCAACGGCGGCGACCGCAACTACCTGGGCGGCAACGTGTTCAGCGGCAACTCCATCGGCATCAGCGTGACCGGCGCCGACAACCTGCTGGACGGCAACCTGATCCACAGCAACCGCATCGGCATCGCCCTGCGCCCCGAGGCGGTCAGCCACAACACGCGCATCAGCGCCAACCGCATCTGGGACAACAGCCAGGACGTGAAGCGTTGCCAGAGCGGCGGCGCCTGCATCCCTACCCAGCGCACCGGCGCCATCGTGATCGGCGTGCCCGGCCCCGATAACGCCAGTTTCGTGGGCAACCGCGGCGCCGGCGTGGAAGCCGGCAAGGCCGTGATCTGCGCCGCCAAGGGCGCAGCCACCGCCGACTGCCAGCAACTGCCCAACCACAACCAGCCCACGCCCAAGCTGCGCGCCATTGCTGCAGGCAGGCTGCACGGTGAAGTGAGCGGCGAGCCCAACGCCCGCTACCGCGTGGAAGTGTTTGGCAACGCCAAGCCGACCGAGACCGAAGCTGCCAATTTCCTGGGCGAGGTGTATGTGTCCACCAACGGCCGCGGCGTGGCCAACTTCAGCTTCCCGCTGGACGTGAAAGAGCCCAACCGCTCGTTCACCGTGACCGCCACCAGCCCCGATGGCGCCACTTCCGAGCTGAGCAAGGCCCTGCCTCGCTGACCCCTGGCCTGCGCCCTGCCCGCTTTTGGCGGCAGGGCGTCAGGTTTGCCTTTATGTTTGCGCGTTTTACCTTGAGAATGCACCGCGTATTCAGCCACGGCGCTGACGCTTCATTTGCGTAGGACTTCTATGAAACTCGACAAACCCCTGGCCATCGCGCGCCGCAACAAAGAACTCGGCGGCGCGGTGCTTGGTGTCAACAACTGCCATTTCACCCTGCACGACGCCCGTCGCAACATTTTCTGGTTCGACATTCCGGTGGGCCGCCTGGCGATCGGGCAGTACGAATGGATTCACATGCTGATGCACACGCCCAGCACCGACCAGTTGCTGCACCTGAAGGTGCCGACCGCCTATTTCCGCGAGAAAATGGAAGGGTTGGTGGTGCGCAACGAGGGCAAGCGCAAGTCGACGGTGAGCCTGGAGCTGAGTGCCGACAAGGATTCGTTCCTCAAGGACGTGCGGCCGTTGGGCGCGGGCGTGGGCTTTGTGCAGTTTCTGCAAGGCTGAAACGCTGTCGCCGCCGTACACCCGTAGCCGCTGCCGAAGGCTGCGCTGGCCCTATGCCTCGCTGGAGATGTTCTGTGAGGACGAGGGCCAGCGCAGCCTGGCGGCAGCGGCTACAGGGTCACGCCCACTTCGTCGTAACCCACACCCCCACCGCCGCCGCCAGGGCCGACACCACCACGCCCCAGGCCATATCGATGAACACCAGCAACGGCGGCCACGCCACAATCGTCGCCCAGTTGGTCAGGTCATAGGTGCCGTAGGCAATCAGCCCCAGCATTGCCCCCAGCCCCAACCCGCGCCAGACGCTGCCGGCATTCACCCCCGGCCACACCGCAAACACCACCACGCCCAGCGCATACAGCAGGTAAAACCCTGCCGCAGGCCCCAGCAGCGGCTTGTCGCGCATCAGAGAGCCGAGCATCTGTTTGTAGGTGGGACTCATGAGCACGCCCAGCCACAGGGCGTCGAGAATCAGGATGACCAGAAGGGTGCTGACGTAGGCGATCAGGGCTTTTTTCATCGGTACACTGCCTCGAAGGGGGTTCGTACAGTGTAGGCCCAGGCCCGGCGCAAAAAGTTCACGCCGGGTGTCTAGCTCAAGGGCTTCAGGTCAATTCGATGCGGTCGGCATGAATCACCAGCTTGCCTTCCTTGTAGAGGGCGCCGATGGCCTTCTTGAAGTTGCCCTTGCTCACGCCGAACAGCCCGCTGATCACTTGCGGGTCGCTCTTGTCGCTCACCGGCAGCACGCCGTTGTTGTCGCGCAACTTGCTGAGGATCTGGTTGTGCAGGCTGCTGGTCAGTTGCTCACCGATCGGCTGCAGGCTGAGGGCAATCTTGCCGTCGCTGCGCAGCTCCTTGATAAAGCCCTTTTCCTCTTTGCCCGAGCGCAGGAACTTGAACACTTCGTTCTTGTGGATCAAACCCCAGTGCTTGTTGTTGATGATGGCCTTGAAACCCATGTCGGTTTCTTCGGCCACCAGCAAGTTCACTTCCTGACCCACGCTGTAGTTGGCCGGCAACTTGTCCAGGTAGCGGTCCAGGCGCGCGGTGGCGGTGATACGCTTGGTGCGCTTGTCCAGGTAGACGTGCACCACGCAGTAGTCGCCCTGCTTGAGCTCGCGCTTCTCTTCCGAGTAAGGCAGCAGCAGGTCCTTGGGCAGGCCCCAATCCAGGAACACGCCAATGCTGTTGATCTCGACCACTTTCAGGCTGGCAAACTCGCCCACCTGAACTTTCGGCTTTTCCGTGGTGGCCAGCAACTTGTCTTCGCTGTCCAGATAAACGAATACATTCAACCAGTCTTCATCTTCACTGGGAATGTCTTTGGGAATATAACGGTTGGGCAGCAGTATTTCGCCGTCGGCGCCACCGTCCAGATATAAACCGAAGTCCGTATGTTTAACCACTTGCAAACTGTTGTAGCGACCGACTAAAGCCATTTCTAAAAACCCTCGTTACGTGCGCGCATTCTACCCCAGATCCCCGGCTGCCGCTGCCCCGCCGCGCCAGCCCTTGATTTTCAAGGGCTTGGCGCCCCGTTCGTCAGACCACTGGTCGCCACATCAGCCCGCCCGCGCCCCGACCGCCATTTCGCGCCATAAACTTTCCCATTAAAACAAGCGCTTACGGCCGATTATTGAAAATTAAACGGATGATTGACAAATTACTATTCACGCCTTTCCCGGACAATATTAGCCCAGCAAGTAAAGGGGCTTTGCGGTATAATCACCGGCCGTATTGAATATTGCACAGGTGAATGGCAGCCATGCGTGTTAAAGCCTCCAACAGCAAAGCCAAGCCCGCTCCGGCCGTGGAAACCAGCGAATCGATCAACGACCAGATCGCTGCCTTCCTTAAATCCGGTGGTGAAATCCAGCAGATCGCCAAGGGCGTCAGCGGCCAGACTTTCACGCCGTCGCGCCACATCAGCCTGGGCAAGAAATAACCCGCGCTGCCTCCCAAGGCTTGTGGGCCGCCCGGCCCACTGCCTGCGCTGTACCCTCCCCCGCTTAGCCTTTCTGCCAATCGGCGCACATAAAGCCGATGAACGGTATGAAACGGAAACGTTTGCCCGGTATGCTTGGCCCCTCTAGATCGGACCTTCCAGCCCGGGAGGAGCATGATGCTCAGGCTCACCCTTGTTCTTGCAGCCACCTTGATGGCGTCCCAGAGTGCGAGCGCGCAACTGTTGCAGCGTGACCTGGGCGACTACAACCTGCAATTTGGCACCAGCCCCGCCCGCAGCATGGCCCAGGGCCTGGTCAAGCCGGCCACCTCCGATACCGTGCATGGCGGCCTGGACCTCAGCAGCGACACCGGTTGGTATTTCGGCCAGTGGACACCCAGCATGGGCCTGACCGCGTCCACCAGCATGGAAATCGACACCTACACCGGCTTCAAGAGCTCGCTGACCCCAACGCTGGGCTACGAAGTGGGCGTGATCCACTACACCTTCCCCGACCTTGCCACCAATGACAGCCACGAGGTGTACGCCGGCCTGACCGTGCTCAGCACCCGCTTCGGCGCAGCCTTCAGCGACGACCCCGGCCGCCGCGACAGCACCCTGTTCGCCGACTTCGGCCACGTGCCGCTGCTGGATTTCGGCGTGCGCGTGAAGGTGGGCGACCATCAGCTCGACACCCCCTATACCATCGGTGATGGCAGCGAAGTGCGCGGTTTCAGCGACTGGTCGGTGCAGCTGTCGCGTGCGTTCATGGGCGTGGACCTCAACCTGATCTACAGTGGTTCCAGCCTGGGCGGCGCCAGCTGCGAAGCGTATTCGGGGCAGAACAGCTGGTGTGACGGCAGCCTGGTGTTGCAGGCCCAGCGCTCGCTGTTCTGACAACTATTCATTGTCGCGCTGCTGGCGGCGATACGGGAACACGTCGATCACCTTGCCATCCATGATGGCCCCCTGCAGCCCTTTCCAGTAATCAGCATCGTACAGCTCGCCATGCAACTGGCTGAACAGCTTGCGCTGCCCGGCGTCTGCGAACAGGAACGGCGGAAACTCCTCGGGAAATACGTCGTGGGGCCCGATGGAATACCAGGGCTCCGAGGACATCTCGTCTTCCGGGAAGCGCGCCGGCGGGATGACGCGGAAATTCACCTCGGTCAGGTAGCTGATTTCGTCGTAGTCGTAGAACACCACGCGGCCGTGACGGGTGACGCCGAAGTTTTTCAGCAGCATGTCGCCGGGGAAGATGTTGGCGGCGGCCAGTTGCTTGATGGCCAGGCCGTAGTCCTCCAGCGCCTCGCGCACCTGGGGCTCGTTGGCACTTTCCAGGTACAGGTTCAGCGGGGTCATGCGCCGCTCGGTCCAGCAGTGGCGGATCAGCACCGTGTCGCCTTCGACCTGCACGGTGGACGGTGCAACCTCCAGCAACTCGGCCAGGCAATCGCCTTCGAACTTGCTTTTGGGGAAGCGGAAGTCGGCGAATTCCTGGGTATCGGCCATGCGCCCCACCCGGTCGACGCTTTTCACCAGGCGGTATTTCTCGATCACCGTGTTGCGATCGACGTTCTTGGACGGCGAGAAGCGGTCCTTGATGATTTTGAACACCGTGTTGAAGCCCGGCAGGGTAAACACTGACATCACCATGCCGCGCACGCCGGGGGCCATGATGAAGCGGTCGTCGGTGGAGGCCAGGTGGCGGATCAGCGCTCGGTAGAACTCGGATTTGCCGTGTTTGTAGAAGCCGATGGAGGTGTACAGCTCGGCAATGTGCTTGCCGGGCAGGATGCGCTTGAGGAAGCCGATGAACTCGGCCGGCACCGGCACATCCACCATGAAGTAGGAACGGGTGAAGGAAAAGATGATCGACACTTCAGCTTCGTCGGTAATCAAGGCGTCGACGCGGATGCCCTCGCCTTCGCGGTGCAGAAAGGGGATCGCCACCGGCCACTGCTCGTCGCGGGTGTACAGCCGGCCCACCAGGTAGGCGCCCTTGTTGCGGTACAGCACCGAGGAGAACAGCTCCAGGTGCAATTCGCTGTCCTTGCACACCCAGTCGGGCAGATGGCTGCGCAAATGGCCTTCCAGGCGGCGGATATCGCCTTCAAGGTCGGCGTAAGGCATATCGAAGCGGTAATCGCGGAACACCTTGGCCAGCATGCCTGCCAGTTGCCCGTCAGGCTTGTAGATACGCGTCTGCGCTGCCCGCTCGCCGCGCAGGGACGGCCGCGTGGTGTGGATGAACATGCAGCCATCGGTGATCAGGTCATGGCTGAACAGGCCGCAGAAAATCGAGTTGTACCAGGTTTCCGCCAGCTCATCGTCGAAGCGCAGGTCGATCAGGCGGATGTAGGCGCTTTTGACCAAGGGCCATTGGCCGACGTCCATCAGTACTCCCGCGTCGAAGCCTTCGCGCAGGGCGCTGACGGTCTGGCTGACCTTGGCTTCGTACAGATTGATGCGCGCCGCCGAGGCTTCCTGGATAGCCTGCCAGTGGGCCTGCTCAAAGCGGACGCGGGCGCCGTCGGTGATCAGGCGGAAATGTTCGCGATAATCGTCGAAACCATCGAGGATGGTACGGGCGATGTCGGCGGCCGGCCATTGTTGCGCCATGGGTCTCGAGCCTCTGCGGTGGGCGAACCCAAAGCGTAGCAGCCGGGATGGCGGTGTTGTTCTGGAGGGCCTCATCGCGAGCAAGCTTTGCTCCCACAGTGTTGAGCCATACACCAGTATTGGGCTCAACACTGTGGGAGCAAAGCTTGCTCGCGATGAGGCCAGCAGCATCCCCCACACAGCCAAGTTGCCAATACCAACCACCTCATGGACACTTGCGCCCCGCCCAACCGGATCAGGAGATCTGCGTGAAACCTGCCTCCCTCATGAACATGCTGTTGCTGGCCGCCGTCTGGGGTGCCAGCTTCCTGTTCATGCGCGTCATTGCCCCGGTGCTGGGCGCCTTCCCCACGGCGTTTTTCCGCGTCGCCATCGCTGCCACCGGGCTGCTGGTGATTCTGGGCCTGATGCGCGTGAAGTGGGCCTTCAACGGCAAGCTCAAGACCTGCCTGCTGCTGGGCATGATCAACTCCGGCCTGCCCGCCACCCTCTACTCGGTGGCCGCCCAGGTGCTGCCGGCGGGCTACTCGGCGATCTTCAACGCCACCACGCCGCTGATGGGCGTGTTGATCGGCGGCCTGTTCTTCCACGAGCGCCTGACGCCCATCAAGCTGCTGGGCGTGTTCGCCGGCCTGTTGGGGGTAGGCATCCTCACCCGTGCAGGCCCGGTTGCCTTCGACCTGCAACTGGCCATGGGCGCCCTGTCCTGCCTGCTGGCCACCACCTGCTACGGCTTCGCCGGCTTCCTGGCGCGCCGCTGGCTGGACCAGCAAGGCGGCCTGGACCCGCGCCTGTCGGCGCTGGGCAGCATGCTGGGCGCCACTTTGCTGCTGACGCCGCTGTTCGCGGTCAGCGTGGCCGTCGCGCCGCCGGCCAGTTGGGGTGGCTGGGAGGTGTGGGGCTCGTTGCTGGGGTTGGGGCTGTTGTGCACCGCGTTCGCGTACATCCTGTACTTCCGCCTGCTGAGCGACATCGGGCCGGTGAAGTCCAGTACGGTGACCTTCATGATCCCGGCGTTCGGGGTGTTGTGGGGGGCGATGTTGCTGGGTGAGCCGCTGTCGTGGGCACACCTGTATGGCGGGGTGTTGATTGGGGTGGCGTTGTATCTGGTGTTGCGGCCTACGAAGGCTTCATAGTATCGGTAAGGCCCTGACGCCGCCTTCGGCAGCTGCTACAGGATTGTGTAGCAGCTGCCGAAGGCGGCGTCAGAGGCGACGCTAATCAGCCCAGGATTTCCTTGAGACGGTACCAGGCCATGCCCAGCGCCAGCAGCGGCGAGCGCAGGGCCTTGCCGCCCGGGAAGGTCATGTGCGGCACTTTGCTGAACACGTCGAAACCGTGGCTATGGCCGGCATGGATGGCCTCGGCCAGCAGTTTCGCCGTCCAGTGAGTGACGTTGACCCCATGCCCGCTGTAGCCCTGGGCATAGTAGACATTCGGGTGCTGGCTCAAGCGCCCTACCTGCGGGAAACGATTGGCGGTGATGCCGATCATCCCGCCCCACTGGTAGTCCAGCTTGACGTTGGCCAGTTGCGGAAACACCTTGAGCATCTTCGGCCGCATGTAGGCGCCGATGTCGGCCGGGTCTTTACCGGAGTAATGGCAGGCGCCGCCAAACAGCAGGCGGCGATCAGCCGTCAGCCGGTAGTAGTCCAGGCCGACTTTCTGGTCGCACAGGGCCAGGTCCAGGGGGATCAGGCTCTGCGCCACTTCGCGGCTCAGCGGTTCGGTGGTGATGATGTAGCTGCCGGCCGGCAGCACTTTGCCACTCAGACGCGGCTCAAGGTCATCCAGGTGGGCGTTGCAGCCCAGTACCAGATGGCCGGCGCGCACGGTGCCACCGGCGCAACGCACCTGCACCGTGCTGCCATGGATAATCTCCAGCGCCGGGCTGTTCTCGAAGATGCGCACGCCCTGGGCCTGGGCCAGCCGAGCCTCGGCCAGCACCAGACGCAGCGGGTGCAGATGCCCTGAACCCATGTCGATGAAACCACCGGCGTACTGGTCGGACGCCACCACTTCGTGCATCTGCGCGGGGCCGACGATGCGGGTTTCATGGCCGTAGCCGATGTCGCCCAGCCAGCGCTGTTCATCGGCGAACGCCGCGAACTGCGCCGCGGTGTTGGCCAGCTCGCAGAAGCCCCAGCGCAGATCGCAATCGATATGGTTGGCCTCGATGCGTTCGCGCACCACGGCCACCGACTCGATGCCGGCCTGTTCCAGGTAGCGCACGCCGTCATTGCCCACGTAGCGGGCAAAGCCGTCCACCGCGTGGCCGATACCACGGATCAGTTGCCCGCCGTTGCGGCCACTCGCGCCCCAGCCGATTCGCCGCCCTTCCAGCAGCACCACCGACAAACCGCGTCCGGCCAGTTCCAGGGCCGTGTTGACGCCGGTGAAGCCACCGCCGATCACGCACACATCAACCACCAGATCCTCCCCCAGGCAGGGGTAGTCAGGCATCTGGCCGGCGGTGGCAGCGTAATACGACCGGGCATGTTCTGATTGCATCACCATCACACTTCTCGCTGTCAGCGGTTTGACTTGATGTCGGTCCAGTCGCGGGTCATCAAGCGCATGATGGCCGGCGTCGGGGCGGTGGAAATATACAGCTTGTCCAGCACTTCCTGAGACGGATAAACCTCGGGGTTAGTCAGCAGGTCCTTGTCCATGTACTGGTTGGAGGCCGGGTTGGGGTTGGCGTAACCCACGGTGGCGCTGACCTTGGCGATGACCTGCGGGTCGAGCAGGTTGTTGATGAAGGCGTGGGCCTCTTTCACGTCAGCGGCGTCGGCAGGGATGGCCAGCAGGTCGAACCACAGGTTGGCGCCTTCCTTGGGAATGGCGTAGGCGATGTGCACGTTGTTCTTGGCTTCCTTGGCACGGTTGGCGGCCTGGAACACGTCACCCGAGTAGCCGAAGGCCACACAGATGTTGCCGTTGGCCAGGTCCGACACGTACTTGGACGAGTGGAAGTAAGTCACGTAGGGGCGCACGGCCTTGAGCTTGGCCTTGGCCTTGGCGTAGTCCTTGGGGTCGTTGCTGCGCGGGTCCATGCCCATGTAGTTGAGCACCGCCGGGAACAGTTCGTCGGCCGAGTCCATCATCGACACGCCGCACTTGGACAGCTTCTTCATGTTCTCGGGTTCGAACAGCACGGCCCACGAATCGATGTGGTCCACGCCCAGCACTTCCTTGACCTTGTCGACGTTGTAGCCGATGCCGTTGGTGCCCCACAGATAGGGGACAGAGTGCTCATTGCCCGGGTCGTTCTTTTCCAGCAGGGCCATGAGTTTGGGGTCCAGGTTTTTCCAGTTCGGCAACTGCGAGCGGTCCAGTTTCAGGAACGCCCCCGCCTTTACCTGGCGCCCCAGGAAATGGTTGGAAGGCACCACCACGTCGTAGCCGGTGTGGCCGGCCAGCAACTTGCCTTCCAGGGTTTCGTTGGAGTCGAACACGTCGTACACCACCTTGATGCCGGTCTTGGCGGTGAAGTCCGCCAGGGTCGTGTCACCAATGTAGTCCGTCCAGTTATAGACACTGACACTGCCTTCAGCGTGCGCGCCGGTGGCGCACAGCAGCGCCAGGGCTGCGGGAAGCATGGATTTCAGTAAACGCATTCGACTCACTCCGTTGGTACTTTTCTAATGGTTTTTAACTACACGCTCAGCAGCAGGAACTCGCGCTCCCAGGAGCTGATGACCCGCTTGAAGTTTTCATGCTCGGCGCGTTTCACCGCCACGTAACCGCGGACGAACTTCTCGCCCAGGTACTTGATCACGGTGTCGCACTCTTCCATGTGGGCCAGTGCGTCTTCGATGGTGATCGGCAGGCGCAGGTTGCGGCGCTCGTAGGCGCGGCCTTCCACCGGCGCGCTCGGCTCGATGCCCTCGACCATGCCCAGGTAGCCACACAGCAGGCTGGCGGCGATGGCCAGGTACGGGTTGGCGTCGGCGCCCGGCAGGCGGTTTTCCACGCGCATGGCTTCGGGGCTGGCGTCGGGTACGCGCAGGCCCACGGTGCGGTTCTCTTCGCCCCACTCCACGTTCACCGGCGCCGAGGTGTCGGGCAGGAAGCGGCGGAACGAGTTGACGTTGGGCGCGAACATCGGCAGCAGTTTGGGGATGTACTTCTGCAGCCCGCCAATGTGGTTGAGGAACAGCTGGCTCTTGCTGCCGTCTTCGTTGACGAAGATCGGCTTGCCGGTGGCGATGTCGATCACGCTCTGGTGCAGGTGCATGGCGCTGCCGGGCTCGTCGCCCACCGGCTTGGCCATGAAGGTGGCGGTCACGTTGTGCTTGAGCGCCGCTTCACGCATGGTGCGCTTGAAGATGGTGATCTGGTCGGCCAGGTCCAGGGCGTCGCCGTGGCGGAAGTTGATTTCCATCTGCGCCGGGCCGTCTTCGTGGATCAGCGTGTCCAGGTCCAGGCCCTGGGCTTCGCACCAGTCGTAGACGTCTTCGAACAGCGGGTCGAATTCGTTGGCGGCGTCGATGGAGAACGACTGCCGGCCGCTTTCGGCACGGCCCGAGCGGCCCAGCGGCGCGCGCAGGGGCAGGTCCGGGTCTTCGCAGCGCTGGGTCAGGTAGAACTCCATTTCCGGCGCCACGATGGGCTGCCAGCCGTGGTCGGCATACAGCTTCAGCACTTTCTTCAACACGTTGCGCGGCGACAGTTCCACCGGGTTGCCGTGCTTGTCGAAAGTGTCGTGGATCACGATGGCGGTGGGCTCGATGGCCCACGGGATCACGTAGATCGAGGACGGGTCCGGGCGGCAGATCATGTCGATGTCGGCCGGGTCCAGCAGGTCGTAGTAAATGTCGTCGTCGACAAAGTCCCCTGTTACCGTTTGCAACAGCACACTTTCCGGCAGGCGCATGCCTCGCTCATGCAGGAATTTGTTGGTGGGTGCTATTTTGCCGCGGGCGATGCCAGTCAGGTCGCTGACCACGCATTCAACCTCGGTAATCTTGTGATCTTTCAGCCAACTGGACAGTTGGTCGAAGGGGGCATTCATAAAGACCTCGTAATGGTTTTGTCTGGGTCGATCTTGCATGTTTTTTGCACGGCGTGCATGGGGCATGTCTTCCCCTGTTACGCGTTCCCTTATATCTTGCTTAAGCGTCTTATAACCATCTATCCATTTTACGCACGCCTACATGCACCACAATGGTGCGCCAGGTTATCGCATGAAAGAGCCTTCCACGCTTCACGTCCAGGCCTTCAATACCGGCAGCTTTGCCGAGCAGATCCGCGCCACCCCCGGCTGGGTGCAGGATTACCAGCAGATGTCGCCGGGCCATTTCCGTGGCCAGATCCGCTACCTGGACCTGCAGGGCGTGGAAATTTACGAAGAAGGCATGAACACCCGCGTGGAGCAGCACTTCAACGCGCCCAAAGGCTCGCTGGCGTTCTGCTTCGACCTGAGTGAGCAATCGCTGTACCTGCTCAATGGCGAAAGCCGCAACATCTGGATCACCCCGGAGAACTACCGCGAAGTGGCCGTGGTGTTCGGCCCGCAATTCGTGCGTGACCATGGACTGGACAGCGCCCGCTTGCAAGGCCTGTTCATGGCCCCGCTCAGTTGCCGGCAGAACAGCCTGTTCACCCGCTGGCTGAGCAGCACCCTCACGCGCTTGGCCCAGACCGAACAGGCGCCTGACCGTGAAGCGCTGATGGCGCAGTTGCTCGACGATTGCCTGTTCATTCTCGACAACGCCTCGGTGGGCCTGGACGGCAGCGCCCTGCACCGCCGCGCGGCCGAGCGGCGCATCATGAAGCGGGTGTTCGAATGGGCCGCCGATGTGCCGGATGAGACGTTGAACCTGGTGGAGCTGGCCAACGTCGCCGAAGTGTCGCTGCGCCAGTTGCAGCAGGCGTTCAAGGCCTACACCGGGATGGCGCCGGCGCAGTGGCTGCGGCTAAAGCGCTTGAACAATGCCCATCGCGAACTGCTGACCGCCCAGGGCAGCGCCACCACGGTAGCCGAGGTGGCGATGCATTGGTCGTTCTGGCATTTGGGGCGGTTTTCCAGCAGCTATCGGGCGTTGTTTGATGAGTTGCCCAGTGAGACGCTGAAGCGTAAAAACCTGTAGCCGCTGCCGCCAGGCTGCGCTGGCCCTGTGCCCTACTGGAGATCTTCAGCGTATTTGAGGGCCAGCGCAGCCTGGCGGCAGCGGCTACAGGGTCAGGCCTTGCGAAACACGAACACCAGCCCCAGCACGATCAAGCCCATCCCGCCGATACTCAGCAACGCCAACCGGTTACCAAAGATCAGCCAATCCATGATCGCCGTCACCGCCGGCACCAGGTAGAACAGGCTGGTCACGTTCACCAGGTTACCCCGCGCAATCAACCGGTACAGCAGCAAGGTCGCCAGCACGGAGATCACCAGCCCCATGTACAGCACCGGCACGTAGAACCCCAGGCTGTGCTCGATATGGAACGGCTGGCTGGGCGTGAACACTGCACACAGCAACAGACCCGCCGCGTATTGCACCGGCAGCGTGCCCAGCGGCTCGTGGGTGATGCGCTTCTGCATCATCGAGCCCAGCGTCATGCACAGCAGCGCCAGCACCGCGAAGAGCATGCCGAGCATCGACATGCCGGCCATGCTGATGCTCTGGAACACCACCAGCACCAGGCCCGCCAGGCCCATCACCAGGCCGAGCAGACGGCTCGGGGAAAACCGGCGCTCCATCAGCACCACCGTGAGGATCGGTTGAACACCCATGACCGTGGCCATCACCCCGGGGGTGACTTTCGAGCTCAGGGCCAGGATGTAAAAGCTCTGGTAGGCGCCCAACAGCACCAGCCCCGTGGCGAAGGCGTACCCCAGGCCCTTTGCTGTGGTGGGCAAGCGCAGCTTGAGCACGGGGATCAACAGCACCAGCGCCGTCAGGGCGATGGCGAAGCGGCACAGCAGGAAAGCGAAGGCGGAGGCGTGGGCCAGGCCCCATTTGGAGAAAATGGCAGCGCTGCTCCACAGCAGCACGAACAGCGTCGCCGTAGCCGCCGAGGCCACGGATTCTTTCGAAAAGGCAAACATGTGATGCACCTGTCATTCGGGCCAATCAAGGCCAGCGCGGCTAGATAGCCGGATTCAGTGTTTTGATGTGCGGGTCAGACCGCAGAAACAACGCCAGCAACGTGCGCAACGACTGCACACACAAGCGTCTGAACGACAGGAGGGGGGTATTGGCCGAGCATGGCCGGCTGCTGATTCACGCGCGGCGCGCCGACAGCGTGAGCTGTGCGCGGAGTGCGGGTGAGGGAGCAGGAGATGGCCATGGGTGACTCGTGTTCAAAGGTTGCAGGACTATAACCATGCCGAGCTGATGCTGACAAGCGTGATGTCAGGGCGATGGGTAGCCTCTGTAGCAGCTGCCGAAGGCGGCGTCGGGCTCACACGGTGCATCAGGTAGACCGCGGCGCCTGTGACGCGACCTGGCGGCCGCTGCTACAGCAGGTCGGTCACGCTGGGGTTAATCCCTCTAGCCCAGGCATCGCGGCCGCAGTGATAAGTCGTCATTCATGGGACAAAGCATCCCGCCCCGTGTGAAGATAACGGCCGACGCCCCACCCAATAAAAGGACTGATCGATGCGTACCAAAGCCGTACTGGGCCACACTGAAACCACGCGAATCCTCGCCGCTGCCCGCGCTGAAGCACAACAGAACGACTGGGCGGTGAGCATCGCCGTCGTCGACGATGGCGGCCACTTGCTGGCCCTGGAACGCCTGGATGGCGCCGCCGCCAGCACTGCCTACCTGGCCCCGGAAAAGGCCCGCACCTCGGCCATCAGCGGCCGCGAGTCGAAGTACTACGAAGAGCTGGTCAACAACGGCCGCAACTCGTTCCTGTCGGTGGACATCATGACTTGCCTGGAAGGCGCAGTGCCGATCATCCACGACGGCCAGGTGATTGGCGCAGTCGGCGTATCGGGTGTGAAGTCGGAATTTGACGCCCAGATCGCCCGCGCCGGCGTTGCCGTGCTGGGTTGAGCAAAGAGGCCCCGGCCGAACGGCCGGGGCACAGGGCTTAGCCGAACAGCCAGTAGCCCAGGGCTGTCAGCACCACCACCGCCAGCACTGGCCGCAGCACGCGGTAGGCCTTGGGGTTGGCGCGCTTGAATTTCTTCACCTTGCCGGCAATGCCGTCGCTGAAGCGCTTGCTCCAGGCGTAGGCCTGGTTGATGCCGCCCACGCGTTCTTCGTCAACGTTCTGCGGCGCCGTGGCGCGGCCCAGGAAGGCGCTGACGGCGCGGTTGACGCGGCCCATCAGGCGGCTGCTCAGTGGACGCTCGACGTCACAGAACAGAATCACGCGAGTGAAGTCGGTTTCGTTCTTGACCCAGTGCACGTAGGTCTCATCGAACATCACGTCTTCGCCATCACGCCAAGCGTACTCCTGACCATCGACGAAGATGCGACAGGCGTCGGAGTTCGGCGTCGACAGGCCCAGGTGGTAGCGCAGCGAACCGGCAAAGGGGTCACGGTGCGGGTTCAGGTGGCTGCCGCCCGGCAGCAGCGCGAACATCGCGCCCTTGACGTTGGGGATGCGGCTGACCAGCTCAACGGTCTTGGGGCACAGGGCCACGGCCGACGGCAGGGGCTGGTCGTACCACTTGAGGTAGAAACGCTTCCAGCCCTTTTTGAAGAACGAGCCGAAACCGGCGTCGTTGTTCTTCTCGGCGGCGCGGATGTAGCCCTCGTCGAACAGGTGCATGGCCTCTTCGCGAATGACTTCCCAGTTGTCCTTGAGCAGGTCCAGCTCGGGGAATTTGCTGCGGTCCAGGTACGGCTTGGACGGCACGGCGGAAAACAGGTACATCAGCGCGTTGTACGGCGCGAAGAACGCGGAGTGGTTGACGAACTGGCGCAGCACCGGCAGGCGCGCCTTGCCGCGCAGGTGCACGTAAAGGATGCTGCAGACGAACAGCATCAGCACCGCAAGCTTGACGGTGAGTGAAAGGGTCATGCAACAACTCCTTGAATGGGCAGTCCGCCATGATAAACCCTGGGAGGCTGGCTAAACAGCCGCTCCGGACGAGATTCATTATTGCGCGGCGCGCAAGGACGGCACTTGAGCCAGATCAACGACCTGAAACGACGTGGGAGCGGGCTCTGCCCGCGAAAAGAACACCGCGGTGGCCTTTTCGCGGGCGGAGCCCGCTCCCACAATCTGAATCGAGGGCAGTGCAGCTTTACTGCTGGTTCTCAGCCTCGGTGAACAGGTCGGCAAACAGCATGCTCGACAGGTAGCGCTCACCCGAGTCCGGCAGGATGACGACGATGGTCTTGCCCTGCATTTCCGGCTTTTCGGCCAGGCGCACGGCGGCGGCCATCGCCGCACCACAGGAGATGCCACACAGAATGCCCTCTTCCTGCATCAGCCGTAGGGCCATGGCCTTGGCTTCGTCATCACTCACCAGTTCTACCCGGTCCACCAGCGACAGGTCGAGGTTTTTCGGCACGAAACCGGCACCGATGCCTTGGATCTTGTGGGGGCTGGGCTTGATCTCTTCACCGGCCATGGCCTGGGTGATGACCGGTGAGCCGATGGGCTCCACGGCAACCGAGAGGATCGATTTGCCCTGGGTTTTCTTGATGTAGCGCGAAATGCCGGTAATGGTGCCGCCGGTACCCACGCCCGCCACCAGCACGTCCACCGCGCCGTCGGTGTCGTTCCAGATTTCCGGGCCGGTGGTTTTCTCGTGGATCGCCGGGTTGGCCGGGTTGCTGAACTGCTGCGGCATGAAATACGTTTCAGGGTTGGCGGCGGCCACTTCCTCGGCTTTCTCGATGGCGCCCTTCATGCCCTTGGCCGGCTCGGTCAGCAGCAGCTCGGCACCCAGGGCCTTGAGCACTTTGCGGCGTTCGATGCTCATGGACGCCGGCATGGTCAGCACCAGTTTGTAGCCACGGGCAGCGGCGACAAAGGCCAGGCCAATACCGGTGTTGCCCGAGGTGGGCTCGATGATGGTCATGCCAGGCTTGAGCCTGCCGCTGCTTTCCGCCTCCCAGATCATGTTGGCACCGATGCGGCACTTGACCGAATAGCCCGGGTTGCGCCCTTCGATCTTGGCCAGCACGGTCACACCGCGCGGCGCGATGCGGTTGATCTGCACCAGCGGCGTGTTGCCGATGGAGTGCGCGTTGTCAGCGAAAATACGGCTCATGGCAGGAGGTCCTTATGCACCAGCGTAAAAATCCAAGGGTAAGCCTGGCAGCCGGGTGAGTCCAGTGCGAACGGATGCGGCGGCCACGGGTCAATCCCTGTATACGGTCCCGGACATGCGCATCATGAAACGTCGCTACAGTTGGCCCCTCGGCGTGCTGGCCACCCTGGTGGTGCTGCTGATCGCCCTGCACATTGCCCTACCCTACGTGGTGCGCAATTACCTCAACGACAAGCTGGCCGACATGGGCGCCTACCGCGGCCACATCGCCGACGTCGACCTGGCCCTGTGGCGCGGCGCCTACAAGATAAATGGCCTGGAAATCGTCAAGGTCGATGGCAAGGTGCCGGTGCCGCTGTTGACCGCACCGCTGATCGACCTCTCAGTAAGCTGGGGCTCGCTGTGGCATGACCATGCGGTGGTGGCGAAGGTACTGTTCGTCAAACCGGAGCTCAACTTCGTCGACGGTGGTGCCAACAAGCAGGCTTCGCAGACCGGTGCCGGCACCGACTGGCGGGCGCAGATGAACAAGCTGTTGCCGTTTACCCTGAACGAGGTGCGCGTCGACGATGGCACCATCACCTTCCGCAATTTCAGTTCCAAACCGCCGGTCAAGCTGACGGCCAACCAGGTCAATGCCAGCCTCTACAACCTCACCAACGTTGAAGACAAGCAAGGCAAGCGCGACGCCCGCTTCGAGGGTCGCGCCCAGTTGTTCGGCCAGGCACCGCTGGAGGCCACTGCCACCTTCGACCCGTTCAGCAACTTCGAAGACTTCCAGTTCCGCCTGCGTGCCACCGGCGTGGAATTGCGCCGGGTCAACGACTTCTCCAGCGCCTACGGCAAGTTCGACTTCAACGCCGGCACCGGCGACGTGGTGATCGAGGCCCAGGCGAAAAAGGCCCAACTCACCGGCTACATCAAGCCGCTGCTGCATAACGTCGAGGTGTTCAACTGGCAGCAGGACGTGGAGAACAAGAACAAGGGCTTCTTCCGCTCGGTGTGGGAAGCGATTGTGGGCGGCACTCAGACGTTGCTCAAGAACCAGAACAAAAACCAGTTTGCGACCCGAGTGGAGCTCAGTGGCAGCGTCCATCGCCAGGACATCAGCGCCCTGGAGGCCTTCTGGGAAATCCTGCGCAACGGCTTTGTGCAGGCGTTCAATGCCAAGTACGAGCAGGCGCCGCCAAAAGAAGGCTAACCCCTGTAGCCGCTGCCGCCAGGCTGCGCTGGCCCTCACCCACGCTGAAGATCCCCAGCGAGGCACAGGGCCAGCGCAGCCTGCGGCAGCGGCTACGGGCAATCGGCAAGCCGGTGTTCATTCAGCGACTGAATAATAGTGCTGCGTTCACATTCGACCGAGTGCCGCGTTATAGTCGCATTCATAACAAATCGCTCAAATCGAGGGTAAGCAGAATGAAGTTCGAAGGCACCGCGGCATACGTCGCCACAGACGATTTGAAACTGGCGGTGAACGCGGCCATCACCCTGCAGCGCCCCTTGCTGGTCAAGGGTGAGCCCGGCACCGGCAAGACCATGCTGGCCGAGCAACTGGCCGAGTCCTTCAACGCCCGCCTGATCACCTGGCACATCAAGTCCACCACCAAAGCCCACCAGGGCCTGTACGAGTACGACGCGGTCAGCCGCCTGCGCGACTCGCAGCTGGGCGTGGACAAGGTGCACGACGTGCGCAACTACCTGAAGAAAGGCAAGCTGTGGGAGGCCTTCGAGTCCGAGGAGCGGGTGATCCTGCTGATCGACGAAATCGACAAGGCCGACATCGAGTTCCCCAACGACCTGTTGCAGGAACTCGACAAGATGGAGTTCTACGTTTACGAGATCGACGAGACCATCAAGGCCAAGCAGCGCCCGATCATCATCATTACCTCCAACAACGAAAAAGAGCTGCCCGACGCCTTCCTGCGCCGCTGCTTCTTCCACTACATCGCCTTCCCCGACCGCACCACGCTGCAGCAGATCGTCGACGTGCACTACCCCGACATCAAGAAAGAGCTGGTCAGCGAGGCGCTGGACGTGTTCTTCGACGTGCGCAAGGTACCGGGCCTGAAGAAAAAGCCCTCCACTTCCGAACTGGTGGACTGGCTGAAACTGCTGATGGCCGACAACATCGGCGAAGCCGTGCTGCGCGAACGCGACCCCACCAAGGCGATCCCGCCGCTGGCCGGCGCCCTGGTGAAGAACGAGCAGGACGTGCAACTGCTGGAGCGCCTGGCGTTCATGAGCCGTCGCGGCAACCGCTGAGGGCCTTGCCATGCTGCTCAACCTCTTCAACGAGATGCGCGCCGCCAAGGTGCCCGTCTCGGTGCGCGAACTGCTGGACCTGATCAACGCCTTGCAGGCGCGGGTAACGTTCGCCGACATGGACGAGTTCTACTACTTGTCGCGGGCGATTCTGGTCAAGGACGAGCGCCATTTCGACAAGTTCGACCGCGCCTTCTCGGCCTATTTCAATGGCCTGGAAAAGCTCGACGATCATTTACAGGCACTGATCCCCGAAGACTGGCTACGCAAGGAGTTCGAGCGCAGCCTGAGCGACGAGGAGCGCGCGCAGATCCAGTCCCTGGGCGGCCTGGACAAGCTGATCGAGGAATTCAAGAAGCGCCTGGAAGAACAGAAGGAACGCCACGCCGGCGGCAACAAGTGGATCGGCACCGGCGGCACCAGCCCGTTCGGCTCAGGCGGCTACAACCCCGAGGGCATCCGCGTGGGCGATGCCGGCAAGCGCCAGGGCAAGGCCGTGAAGGTGTGGGACCAGCGCGAGTACAAGAACCTCGATGACCAGGTGGAACTGGGCACGCGCAATATCAAGGTGGCCCTGCGCCGCCTGCGCAAGTTCGCCCGCCAGGGCGCGGCCGACGAGCTGGACATTGATGGCACCATTGACCACACCGCCCGCGACGCCGGGCTGCTGAACATCCAGATGCGCCCCGAGCGGCGCAACACCGTGAAGCTGCTGTTGCTATTCGACATCGGCGGCTCGATGGACGCCCACGTGAAGATCTGCGAGGAACTGTTCTCGGCCTGCAAGACCGAGTTCAAGCACCTGGAGTACTTCTACTTCCACAACTTCGTGTACGAGTCGGTGTGGAAGAACAACATGCGCCGCACGTCCGAGCGCACCTCTACTCAGGATCTGCTGCACAAGTACGGGCCGGACTGGAAGGTGATCTTTGTCGGTGACGCGGCCATGGCGCCCTACGAAATCACCCAGCCGGGCGGCAGCGTCGAGCACTGGAACGAGGAAGCCGGGTATGTGTGGATGCAGCGGTTCATGGAGAAGTACAAGAAGCTGATCTGGATAAACCCGTACCCCAAGGATACGTGGGGGTATACGGCGTCGACCAATATCGTGCGTGAGTTGATCGAGGATCAGATGTATCCGTTGACCTTGCGAGGGCTGGAAGAAGGGATGCGTTTTCTCAGTAAATAAAGCCCCGTAGCCGCTGCCGCCAGGCTGCGCTGGCCTGTGTGAACCCTGAAGATGTCCAGTGAGGCACAGGGCCAGCGCAGCCTGCGGCAGCGGCTACGTGAATTGCATCAAGACGCGCCTAGCGCCAATGCTCAGGCACTTCGCCCTTGTACTTGCGCACCCCATACAGCGTCCAGGCCGGCAGCATGATCAGGCATTCCAGCACCAGCGCCAGAATGAACGCCACCGCCACGCCCCAGCCAATGGCCTCGGGCACCAGCAGCACCTGGTAGGTGTAACCGTTGAGGGTTTCCTGGCTGATCTGCGGGTCGGCGGCGCTGATCACGTGCCAGTCACGCACCCACCACGGGCCTTGCAGGGCCATCCACTCGGCATCCAGCGCCTGCTGACGGGTGATCAGCGCGCTAACGCTCTGACCGTCATTCTGGAACACCGGGTCAGTGCTTTCGCGGTAATGCGCCACCAGCGCCTGCAGGTCGCCATTGAAGAACTTGTCGGCGCTGTCCTGGAAGCCGCGCAGGCTTGTCTGCGCTTCCATCAGGTGCGCTTCCACGCGGTGCGCGTAGTCGTTGATCAGGCCGGGCACCTGGACGCCCAGCAGTAAACCGACAGCGAACAACACCAAACGCAGGTAACTTCGCAGCATGTGAGGGGTTCCTAGTCTGTGGTGCCCTGGAGTACGCACTCACCGCGACGCCACAAGGCCCACTGGCCCGGTTCGTAGCAGTTCCAGGTTTCATTGGCGGTCAGCGGTTCGGTGGTGATTACCGATACCACGTCGTTGGGGGTGGTCTCGGCCTGGAAGTCGACGGTCACGTCCACGTCCTTGAGCCGGGCCGGGCCGAACGGCGCGCGCCGGGTGATGTGCGCCAGTTTCGTCGAGCAGAAGCAGAACAGCCAGTCGCCATCGCTGAGCATGCCGTTGAACACGCCCTTGGAGCGGTAGTGGGCGCAGGCTTCGACCAGGGTGGGCAGCAGCGCTTCGATCTCCACCGGCTCGGGGAAGGCTTCGCGCACGCGGTTGAGCAGGTCGCAGAAGGCCGCTTCGCTGTCAGTGTCACCCACCGGGCGGTAGAACGTGGCGGCCGGGTTGAAGTCCGCCAGCTGGCCGTTGTGGGCGAAGCACCAGTTGCGGCCCCACAGTTCGCGCACGAAGGGGTGGGTGTTGGACAGGCAGACCTTGCCGACGTTGGCCTGGCGAATGTGGCCGATCACCACTTCGCTCTTGATCGGGTAGCGCTGCACCAGCTCGGCCACCTGCGACTCGCTGCTGGCGGCCGGGTCCTGGAACAGCCGCAGGCCGCGGCCTTCGTAGAAGGCGATGCCCCAGCCGTCACGGTGCGGGCCGGTGCGGCCGCCGCGCTGCATCAGCCCGGTGAAGCTGAAGACGATATCGGTCGGCACGTTGGCACTCATGCCCAACAGTTCACACATGGCGGCTCTCTCGCAGGGTTACAGGCGTGGCTCGACGCGCATGCGCCCGGCAGGGCTGGGCGGCGTTGGAGTCGGCGGCGTGCGGCCGTAGCGGTCGCCCGCGCCGAACGGCTCGTCGGGCTCGTCGCGACGCTGGGCGTCGGCCTTGGCCTGGGCTTGCTCGCGGGCAGCCTGCTCGGCGCGGCGGGCGCGGCTGCTGCGTTCGATGGGCCAGCGAATCAGGGCGTAGATGACGTACAGCACCAGCGCCACCAGGCTGTACATGGCCAGGTCCGACATGGCCGGCAAGGCGTGGCCGGCATCCTTGAACAGGATGTCCAGGCCGGTCATGGCCACGGCCGGGGCAAACATGCCCTTGCCCGGGTCAACGACCGTGGGGGTAAACAGCACCACCGCCATCACCAGGCGCAGTGGCTGGCGCAACCAGCGCCAGATCCAGGTGGTCAGGCGCAGCCATACCATCAGGCAACCGAAGGCGGCGAAGGCGTAAATACCCCAGGCGAGGAAATAGTCGTTCTCGGTCATGGTGTCCGTGGCAAGGCAGGCAAGGCGGGTAGAGACAGGCCATTACTGGCCTGCCTCCCCCTAAGAACCGTACGTGCGCCTTTCAGCGCATACGGCTCAAGTCTTAAGTAAGCCCCTTGCAGGGGCCGGCTTGGTCACTGTCAGTCCACGTACGTGAAGCTGTTGGTGACAATTAGGGTGCAATAGTACTCGGTTATCAAGGGTGTCTCCACCACCTCGAGTGCGGTGGAGGATGTGATGGTCATGCCACCCCGTTTCCTTGGTAATCGGTTGCTTGCACAGCAGACACACCCCTTTCTGGGATTGGTAAAGGTTGAGGATCTGCTTCCGGTACTTCAGCTTTTTCAGCATCCGCTCCATACGCAGCTTCTCCCCCATCTCCTCCATGGATGGATCGAAGGGGTTGTAATCCCCGCTCACCTTCCTGTGTCGCTCGATCGCCGTACTCGCTAGCAAGTAAAGCGCGACTTCCCGTCTTGCCCCGTCGTCCTTGATCGACGTGGTGGCGAACATCCAGCTTCTGCTGCCTTGTGGTCGGAAGTACTTCCTTCCGATCCACTCCAGTGACTTCCTAGGATGACGCCGTTTGGCCCAACGCCAAAGAATGTGAAACAGCAAATTGTCCATACGGCTATACGCCTGCTTGGCTACCACAGGCTGGTGATACTGCGCCCAGCCTTTCAAGATGGGATTCAACACTCGAATCAGGTTTTCCTGCTTCGCCATCTTGTTGGTGTCGATGACTTCCTTAACCTTGCGATAGAACGATTTAACGTTCTTCTTGCTTGGCTTGATCAGAAGCTTCCCTTCGTATTTGCGGAAGTTCCAACCCAGGAAATCAAAGCCTTCGTCTATGTGTAAAACCCGCGTTTTCTCGAGTGATAGCTGCAGCCCTCTAACCGCCAGGAACTGCTCCACCCAAGGTCGGATCGTTTCTTCCAGAACCTCTTGCGAAGCTCCGGTGATCACGAAATCATCCGCGTAGCGCACCACATTGATCTTCAGCTTCTTGGCTTTCGTTATGCCCAGATACTGCTTGAGCTGTGACTCCAGACCATCTAACACCATATTTGCCAAGGTTGGCGAGATGATCCCGCCCTGTGGCGTACCGGCATCCGTTGCCTGTAGCTGGCCTCTATGAATCACGCCAGCTTTCAACCATTTGTGCAAAACTTCCCTGTCGGTAGGAACATTGGTAAGCAGCCATTCATGGTTAATGTGATCAAAACAGCCTTTAATATCCGCCTCCAACACCCATTGGGCCGAGGCCTTCTTGGATAGGCAGACAAATAGCTGACCCATTGCGTCCGCAGTAGATCGTTCGATCCTGAAGCCGTAGCTGTTTGGGTCTCCCGTTGTCTCTGCGATGGGCGCCAGAGCAAGCAGATACAGCGCCTGCATTGCTCTATCAGTCATGGTAGGAATGCCCAACGGGCGCTCCTGTCCATTTGACTTCGGGATGAACACACGCCGAAGAGGCCGTGGTTTGTATCCGTGACGCCTCAACCTACTTACCGCTTGCCATTTGGTATCGGGTGTATCCCAAAGCTCACGATCGACTCCCGCCGTACGCTTACCTTGGTTTTCAGTGACTCTTCGCACGGCCAGGTATCTGGCCGAACGTGATCGGGTCAACATCCGTTGCAGGGCTTTGACCCTGCGCCAGTTACCTTCCCGACAAGCCTTCGCAATCCGTATCTGCATCGCCCGTACGGTGCGCTGTACACGCCACCAATCGATGTCGTGCCATTGCTGCGCAACGCCAGAAGGCGCAGACACGGCTATTTGGCTGTGCTCTAACATGCTGCCTTCCTCTCAAATTTCCTGAGCGAAAGACGTGCACGTCCCTGACGGGAGTGGACGCCCCCGACAGGGTTGGGTGTATGGAAAATCCGTTACGGCTGGATTTCTAAGTATATTGAGACAGGTTAACTCAGCATTCATGCGATAAAAGACCACACAGAAGTCTGCCCGGTTTCCCGTGGGGTGATGTTTCAACCCCTATCCGAATCATTACAATTCGGCATTCGCTTTTTCTGCGATCCCATACCCGCATGGCCAACAGATCACCTTACGGCTTTCCTGCCCGAAGGCAGCCATACGGGCTTACCACGTTCCCTATCTGTCACACGACTGGGTTAGGGTCTGCCTTTCCACCGGTGGTTTAACGACGACGTACGTCCAGCCTATACAGACGTAACCAACCACATGCCTTTTGGCTCAAGCCTGACAGCAGCTTTGGCTTGTTCATAATTACGGCGTTTATCAGCAGTTCACTTGTGTTACCCATACCAGCCAGCCTAGCGCCTCAGCCCAGCACTGCTCTGAGCTTCTACGCCCTATCTCACGATAGAGGCGCACCTTACTGGGGCTACATTGTCAGAAGAGCTTCACACCTCACCGTTACCAGTGACGCATGTCTTCCTAGGCTATCGTTGGTCGCACAACGAGTCCGCTACCACCTCATGATGCAAGGTAGATGGACAATGACAAACAGAGCTTCCGCTCATGTCTCTGAAGTGATGGAAGGCGAGAACTGCAGAAAGCAGCGGGCCAAAGAAAATTGTTACCTCATGTTTCAAAAGCAGGAGGTAACCCCAGCGGGGATTCTCTCCCGCATGGGTTGCGCCCCGTTAAAGGGCTGAAGTGAGTGTGCATTCCAACACCCCGAAAAGGGTATCGCAGTCGAGCCGCCGAATGCTAATCGACCTTGGGTTGTGCCACCGCCGCTGCGGCAAGCCCTTGAAGGCACTAGACTTTTTAGTGGTTTTGTTTCACGGGACTGGATACCCGAGCTATCGGTTTTCTGGCAGAAAACCCTTCAAGATGACTCCTCACCTCGAAGCTCAGAGACACGCTACACGTGTCGCACATAGGCGCTTATGATAACGACTTTTCGCCGCGCAGGCGCCCCCCATGCCAAATGGCCCACCGGGCGCCGCCACATTTCATCTGCCGAGTGAGTTGCCCATGTCCCCATCAGCCACTGCCCCACGCGCCCCGATCGCCCGCAAGGCCGACGGCGCCGACCCGTACGCCTGGCTGCAAGCGCGCGACAGCGACGAGGTGCTGGACTACCTGAAAGCCGAAAACGCCTACCAGGAAGCCCAACTGGCCGACCAGGCCGAACTGCGCGAACAGCTGTTCGAAGAGATCAAGGGCCGCATCCGCGAGACCGACCTGTCCCTGGCGTCGCCCTGGGGCCCGTACCTGTACTACACCCGCACCACGGCCGGCGACGAGTATGCCCGCCACTACCGCTGCCCGCGCCCGGCCGACGACAGCCCCACGGTCGATGAAAGCCACGAAGAGCTGCTGCTGGACCCCAACGTGCTGGCCGCCGGCGGTTTCCTGTCACTGGGCGCCTTCAATGTCAGCCCCGACCACCGCCTGCTGGCCTACAGCCTGGATACCAGCGGTGACGAGATTTATCGCCTGTACGTGAAAGACCTGACCAACGGCAACGTCAGCGAACTGCCCTTCGACGATTGCGACGGCAGCGTCACGTGGGCCAACGACAGCCGGACGCTGTTCTTCGGCGAGCTGGACGACACCCACCGGCCGCACAAGCTGTACCGCCATGTGCTGGGCAGCGATGACGCCGAGCTGGTGTTCGAGGAAACCGACGGCCGCTTCTTCCTGCACTGCTACCGCTCAAGCTCCGAGCGCCAGCTGATCCTGCTGCTCAACAGCAAGACCACCAGCGAAGCCTGGGTGCTGGACGCCAACCACCCGCAGCAGGCCTTCCAGTGCCTGGCGCCGCGGGCGGAAGACCACGAGTACTACCCCGACCACGGCCAGCTGGACGGCCAGTGGGCCTGGTTTATCCGCAGCAACCAGGACGGCATCAACTTCGCCCTGCTGCAAACGCCGGACGACGGCCAGGTGCCGACCCGCGAGCGCTGGCAGCCGCTGATCGCCCACCGCGACGACGTGATGCTCGAAGGCGTGACCCTCAACGCCCACGCCTTCACCCTCAGCCTGCGCGAAGGCGGGCTGCCGATTATCGAAGTGCACCCCCAGGGCCTGCCGACGTACCGCGTGCAACTGCCCGACGCCGCCTACAGCCTGCACGTGTCCGACAGCCTGGAATTCGTCAGCACCCGCATCCGCCTGCGCTACGAGGCCCTGAACCGCCCCGCCCAGGTGCGCCAGCTGACCCTGGCCGACGGCGCCCAGGTGGTGCTCAAGGAAACCCCGGTGCTGGGCCCGTTCAACGCTGATGACTACGTCAGCCAGCGCCTGTGGGCCACGGCCACCGACGGCACGCGCATTCCCATCAGCCTGGTGGCCAAGCGCGACACCCTGGGCCAGGCGACGCCGCTGTACCTGTATGGCTACGGCGCCTACGGCGAAAGCCTGGACCCGTGGTTCTCCCACGCCCGCCTGAGCCTGCTGGAGCGCGGCGTGGCCTTCGCCATTGCCCACGTGCGTGGCGGCGGCGAGCTGGGCGAGGCCTGGTACCGCGCCGGCAAGCAGGAGCACAAGGCCAACACCTTCAGCGACTTCATCGCCTGCGCCGAGCACCTGATCGCCCAAGGCCTGACCAGCAGCGACCAGCTGGCGATCAGCGGCGGCAGCGCCGGTGGGCTGCTGATTGGCGCGGTGCTCAACCAGCGCCCCGACCTGTTCAAGGCCGCCATCGCCGAGGTGCCGTTCGTCGACGTGCTCAACACCATGCTCGACCCGGACCTGCCGCTGACCGTCACCGAGTACGACGAATGGGGCAACCCCGAAGAGCCCGAGGTGTACGAACGCATCAAGGGCTACGCGCCCTACGAGAACGTCAGCGCCCAGGCCTACCCCGCCACGCTGGTGGTGGCTGGCTATAACGACAGCCGCGTGCAGTACTGGGAAGCGGCCAAGTGGGTGGCACGCCTGCGCGAGACCAAGACCGACGACCACCTGCTGCTGCTCAAGACCGAGCTGGGCGCCGGCCACGGCGGCATGAGCGGCCGCTACCAGGGCCTGCGCGACGTGGCGCTGGAATACGGGTTTGTCTTCAAGGTGCTGGGGATCGCCTGAGCGGGAACTTCGCCAGGCAATGATGTCTGAGTGGCACTATTGATTTCACACACTGCACGGTGGCCGACGCCTACACTTCAGTCGGACACCGTGCGTATAACAAGACCGTGATGCCATGCCAGAAAAAACGTACCTGAATAACGAAATCCGCGACATGCTGATGGACTGCGGATTGTTCAACCAGCTGCAGGCGGCGGACTTTGCCGCCGCGGCCGGCTATTTCATCATCACCAGCATTGCGCAGGGTGAAGAGATATTCCACGAAGGCGATGCCGGCACCTTCATGTGCATCATCCACCGCGGCACCGTGAACGTGCAGAAGACCGACAACGACGACCGCCCCATCCTGGTGGCCAGCCTGCGCAAGGGCCGCGCCTTTGGCGAGATGGCCGTGCTGGACGGCGAACGGCGCTCGGCCACCTGCGTTGCGGCCGACAGCTGCGTGCTGATCAACCTGGGCAAGGACTCGCTGGACAAGATGCTCAACGATGCGCCGAAGATCGCCGCCAAGATCATCCGCGCGCTGGCAGTGTCGATGTCCAAGCGCCTGCGCATGGTGGATGGGCAACTGCTGTCCCAGCAACCCTGACGCGTAGCCGCTGCCGCCAGGCTGCGCTGGCCCTGGTGAGCACTGAAGATCTCCAGCGAGGCACAGGGCCCGCGCAGCCTGGCGGCAGCGGCTACAGGGTTGGGGGTTTGTTGGGGGTTTCCATCGCCGGCAACGGCTCATCCTTCGGCGGCCCCGGCACCTTGATTGGCGGCAGCAAGGGTGAGCTGCCATCCACCCCGCCCGCCTTCGGCACAATTGGCGTGGGCACCTGCGGATACGGCGTCGGCGTAGGCGTGCCGGGCGCGCCCGTGCTGGCCGGCAACACATTGGATGGCGTGTCTGCTGCCTGCGCTGACGCAATGCCAAGCGCAAGGGCGGCAATGCCCGATACAATAAGCGACTTCATCGGCGGCTCCGCGGCCTTGTAGTCCCCCAAGGCTACTCCCTGGCGCGCCTGCTGTCCCCTCCCCTTGCGAGATCCCCATGAAACGTTTTGTACTGCTGGACACCACGCCGATCCCTGACAACGGCGGTGCCTTGTGCCTGTTCGAGTACGGCGAGGATTTTGTCATCAAGATCCAGGGCGGCGACGGCGGCCAATTGATGAACACGCGCATGCACGGCTCGGAAGACGCCCTGGCCGAAATCCCCTGCCGCAAAGTGGCCGGGCGGCCCAACTCGCGCGTACTGATCGGCGGCCTGGGCATGGGCTTCACCCTGGCCTCGGCGCTCAAGCACCTGGGCAAGACCGCCGAGGTGGTGGTGGCCGAACTGGTACCCGGTGTGGTCGAGTGGAACCACGGCCCGCTGGGCGAGAAAGCCGGCATGCCGGTGCTGGACCCGCGCACCACCATCGTCCAGGACGATGTGGCCAAGGTGCTGCAAGCCGAGCCCCAGGGTTTCGACGCGATCATGCTCGACGTCGACAACGGCCCTGAAGGCCTGACCCAGAAGGCCAACTCCTGGCTGTACTCCAGCGGCGGCCTGGCTGCCTGCGGCCGGGCGCTGCGGCCCAAGGGCATCCTGGCGGTGTGGTCGGCCAGCGCCGACCGGCAGTTCAACGAACGCCTGCGCAAGGCCGGTTTCAAGGCCGAAGAGGTGCAAGTGTTTGCCCATGGCAACAAGGGCACGCGGCATACCATCTGGATCTGCGAAAAGCTCAAGGCCTGAGGTTGCCTGTGCTGGCCTCATCGCGAGCAAGCTTTGCTCCCACAATGTAAAGGCCCACATCTATGTTTGCCTTAACACTGTGGGAGCAAAGCTTGCTCGCGATGAGGCCAGTACATCCACCTCCGCACCTTCAGGTAGAATGAAGCCTGACCGTCATTACCCCCGAGGTGAACCCATGAGTTCGTCCACGCCCCATACCGCCAAGCTCGACCGCATCCTGGCCGAAACCCAGCGCGAGCGCGAAAACGGCTACCGCGACAAGGCCCTGAAGATGTACCCGCACGTGTGCGGCCGCTGCGCCCGTGAATTCTCCGGCAAGCGCCTCAGCGAGCTGACCGTGCACCACCGTGACCACAACCACGACAACAACCCCCAGGATGGCTCCAACTGGGAGCTGCTGTGCCTGTATTGCCACGATAACGAGCACGCTCGTTACACCGACCAGCAGTACTTTGGCGAAGGCTCCCTGAGCTCCCCGACCATCGCCAAGGCCACCCACAATCCATTTGCGGCCCTGGCCGGCATGTTGAAGAAGGACTGATCCGGCGTGGCCAACAAGCGTTACAGCTGCATCGGTCTGTTCAACCCCAAATCCCCTGAAAACGTCGGCTCGGTGATGCGAGCCGCCGGCTGCTACGGTGTGAATTCGGTGTTCTACACCGGCAAGCGCTACGAGCGGGCACGGGATTTTGTCACCGACACCAAGCGCATCCACTACGACATTCCGCTGATCGGCATCGACGACCTGCAGAAGATCATCCCCCTGGGCTGCACGCCGGTGGCAGTGGAGCTGGTGGAAGGCGCCCGGCCGCTGCCCGAGTACACTCACCCGGACCGCGCCATCTACATCTTCGGCCCTGAAGACGGCTCCCTGGACCAAAGCGTGCGCGACTGGTGCGAAGACACCATCTACATCCCCACCGAGGGTTGCATGAACCTGGCGGCGACGGTCAACGTGGTGCTGTACGACCGCATGGCCAAGGGCTTGAACACCCGCTCGGGGCCGAAATTCAAGTAAGTGGATGGAACAGCCGCAGGCTTTGGCAGTCAGTACAGAACAGCGCCCCTTCAGGAGAATGACAATGAGCGACAACCAGCATCTGGATGTTTTCGACACCATCCCCCGTTCTGCCCCGTCGGCTGCGCACAACGTGCAGGGCTGGGAGCGCGCAGGCTCGGTGGCCACCGGTATCGTCATGGTCGGCAAGGGCTTGCGCCGTGGCGGGCTGTTCGGGCTGATCCAGGTGGCGATTGGCGGCGTGGCGTTGGCCCGTGGGCTGACCGGCCATAGCGCCACCAAGGCGCTGATCGAGCAGAGCCGTCAGGAGTTCGATGGCGTGCGGGCCAAGATCGAGCGTGCCGGGGAAGAGTTGAGCAAGTTGCAGGAAAGTGCGCTGAAAGCGACGAAGACGGCGACGGTTACCGGGAATGAAGACCTGAAGTCTCCCAAGGCTTGAAGCGAGCCTCGCTTGGCAATCGCTGTGAATGTGAGGGCCAGCGCAGCCTCCGGCAGCGGCTACAAACCCCGTAGCCGCTGCCGCAGGCTGCGCTGGCCGGCATTGACACCGCAGATGCCCAGCCTAATCCTCACCCCGCCCGGAAGATCAGATAGTCTTCCCAGTCATCCTCATCCACATCCTTCTCGCTGATCATGCGCCCCGACTGGGAAATGTGCTTCTTGTGCACTTTCTTGCGGTCGCCGCTGACCAGGTGATGCCAGTTGGGCAAGTCCTTGCCCTCGCTCACCAACCGATACCCGCAGGTGGGCGGCAGCCACTTGAATTCGTCCGCCTGGCCGGGCGTGAGCTGGATGCAGTCCGGCACCTTGGCCTTGCGGTTGGGGTAGTCGGTGCACTGGCAGGTCTTGAGGTCCAGCAACTGGCAGGCGATGCGCGTGTAGTAGACGCTGTTGTCTTCCTCGTCTTCCAGCTTCTGCAGGCAGCACAGGCCGCAGCCATCGCACAGCGACTCCCATTCCACGGGGTTGAGCTGGTCGAGGGTCTTGGTCAGCCAGAAGCGGTCGACGGGTGCGGGCATGGTGCGGGGTGTCCTGTCTCTGAAATGCGTTTCCGCCGGCAACCGGCTGGAAAAGGCCGCCAGTCTAGTGCTGTGCGGGCGTAAGGCCAAGCGCGTGCGACATCCGGTCAACACTTCACTTGTCAGCCGGCCCCCTGGCGCAGTAGTTTCGCTGTTTTCCGCACACGTCACAGGAAGCGTTCATGAGTGCAAATCCGCGTATCGCCGAGCTCGGCATCAACGAGCAGTTCATCAACCGCTGGTCCCCGCGCGCGTTCAGCGACGCCACCATCCCGGAAGAAACCCTGCTCAGCTTCCTGGAAGCCGCGCGCTGGGCGCCGTCGGCCTACAACTCGCAGCCATGGCGCTTTTTGTACGCACGCCGCGGCACGCCGAACTGGGAACGCTACCTGGGCCTGCTGAACGAGTTCAACCGCAGCTGGGCGCAGCACGCGGCGGCGCTGGTGATCATCATCTCCAAGACCACCTTCACCGCCCCTGGCGCCACCGAAGAAACCCCGGCGCTGTGGCACACCTTCGACACCGGTTCCGCCTGGGGCCACCTGGCGCTGCAAGCCAGCCTGAGCGGCTGGCACACCCACGGCATGGCCGGTTTCGACAAGGAACTGACCCGCAAGGAACTGAAAGTGCCGGAAGGTTATGAGCTGCACGCCGCCATTGCCATCGGCAAGCTGGGTGACAAAGCGACCTTGGCCGAGCACCTGCAGGCCCGCGAACTGCCAAGCCCGCGTCGCCCGCTGAGCGAGTTGGCTGCAGAAGGTGATTTCACCCTGTAATACCCGGCGCCCTTGAAACCATCGCGGCCAAGGCCGGCTCCTACGCCATCCGTGGTAGGAGCCGACCTTGGTCGCGATGCAGACGACGCGGTGTTGAAGGCATTGAGCGATCAGTAGCCGCGAGTGAAATCCACTTCGCCGCGCAGCGGCTGCTTGGCGTTGTACGCCGCCAGGTTGTCGACGAACAACCGCACCATCGCCTGCGGCGAAGTCGGCGCCGAACTGTGCCCCGTCAGCAGCAATCCCCACGCCGTCCAGAACGGATGACGCTGCGGCAACGGCTCTTGCCGGCACACGTCGATCACCGCACCCGCCAGATGGCCCAGTTTCAGCGCCTCCACCAGGTCGGCATCGACCACCGCCACGCCACGCCCGGCATTGATGAACAACGCGTCGGGATTGAAGCGGGCGAACAGGGCCGCATCGTAGACATCCTGGGTAGCCGGGGTATCGGGCAACAGGTTGAGCACGTAGTCCACCTGCCCCACCTTCTCGCTCAACGCCTCCATGCCCAGCACTTCGACGAACGGCGCCTGCTGCCGTGGGCTGCTGGCGATGCCATACAGCGTCACACCGAACGGCACCAGGAACTCGGCCACACGCTGGCCGATGTCACCGGCACCCACGATCAGCACCCGCCGCCCTTCCAGGCTGTGCCCGGGGCGCGGGTCCCATTTGCGCTCCACCTGGCTGACCAGGCGCGCCATGACTTCGCGTTCATGGCCCAGCATGTAGGTCAGCATGTACTCGGCCATCACCTGGCCAAAGATGCCCACGGCGCGGGTCAGGCGGTAATGGCGCGGCAGCCCGTGCATCAATAGCGGCGTAATGCCGGCCCAGGTCGATTGCAGCCACTGCGGCTTGTGCCCCTGGCGCAGCAGGCTGGCCAGCAGGTCGGGCTGGCCCAGCCAGACCGGGCAGTCGGCGGCCAGTTTCGACAGTTCGGCCGAGTCACCGCTGGTCAGGACGTCCACGTCCGGCGCCGCTTCACGCAGCAGTTGCGCGTAAAGGGCGTAATCCTGTTCTGCAATCAGAACACGCATGCTTGAGAAACCCTTGAAAACCCTGCCTGCGCCACGCGCGACTGCAGGGTGTGGCGGTCAGACCGGATCGTTGCGACGCAACAGCTCTTCGGGCAGGTGCTCGATGTACTCGTCTTCGGGCGGCGGCATCTGCAGGTGGTAACCCTGGCTGTCCAGGTTAGCCAGCACCTGGGTGATGTCTTCGCGGGCCAGGGCGCGCTCGGGGGTCAGCACCAGGTCGAAGGCGTGCATGGGCTTGCCGAACACGGTCAGCAGGCCCTCGGGCACGCGTTTCAGGGCGTCGGCCTTGAGCACGTACAGGTACATTTCGTTCTTGCGCGGGCTTTTGTAGATGGAGCAAATGCGTTTCATGGTGTCTCTCCTGCGCTGGCCAGGGCGTCGAGCAGGGCTTGGCCCATGAGCTCGCGACGCCAGCCACGCAGTGTGTCAGGCAATTGATAGGGACCGTCGGGGTAGCCGCTTTTGAGCAGCGCTTCCAGGGTCTTCTTGCGCAGCATCACCTCGGGCGCGATGCCCAGGCGCTCGCCTTCGGCCTGGCCGATGGCGCGCAACTGCTTGAGGATGCCCGAGGCTTCGATCGGCAGTGGCTCGGGCAGCGCCGGCGGCCATTGCTCGGGCGGTACGCTGCCGGCTGTCTTGATCAGCTTGAGCAGGTAGTCGCCGTCTTGGCGCACTGTGCGCGGGTGCATGTCTTCGATCTTGGCCAAGGCGCCCAGGTTATCCGGCTGGGTGCGGGCCAGGGGCCACAGCGAATGCTCGCGCACGATGCGGTTGCGTGGCAGGTCGCGGGCCCGGGCCTCGCGCTCGCGCCAGGCGCACAGCTCGCGCAGTACTGCCAGTTGCTGGCGCGACAGCTTCCAGGCCAGCTTGGCCTCGCGGTAGATCTCGTTGGGGTCGACCTCGCGGCGCAGTTGCGCCACCAGTTCGGCGCCGTCTTCCAGCACCCAGGCATAGCGCTCGTCCGACAGCTGCGGGCGCAGCTTTTCGTAGACTTCGGCCAGGTGCACGGCGTCTTCGGCGGCGTAGCTGACCTGGGTCTCCGACAACGGACGTTGCAGCCAGTCAGAGCGGGTTTCGCCCTTGGGCAGCTCGATGTCGAGCACCGCCTGCACCAGGCGCGAGTAGCCCATGGAGAAGCCCAGGTTCAGGTAGGCGGCTGCCAGCTGGGTGTCGAACAGCGGCGCAGGCAGGCTGCCGGTCAGGCGCAGCAGCACTTCCAGGTCTTCGCTGCAGGCGTGCACCACCTTGATCACAGCGGGGTTTTCCAGCAGTTGCGCCAGGGGCTGCCACTGCTGAATGGTCAATGGGTCGATCAGCCAGGCGCTAGCGCCGTCGCCAATCTGGATCAAGCCGGCTATCGGGTAAAAGGTGTCGACCCGCATGAACTCGGTGTCGAGTGCAACGTACGGCAGACGCTGCCACTCGGCACATTGCCGAGCCAGGCTTTCGTCGTCGCGAATCCAGTGAATATCGATGGCCACAAGGCTCTCCCCTGAAGAATGGCGCGCAGTATATATCGACCCCGACATTTACTGGGCATTCCATCGACAAAGGCGCCGCGGATCAGACCTTGCGCAGCACGTAGGTACGCCACATCGCGTAACCGGGGACCAGATCATGATGGTCGACGATTTCGAAACCTGCCTGCACAAACTCGCTTTCGATCTGGCTGCGGGCCACCACGAAGCGGTTGTTGCGCTCGGCGTTGGCACGTCGCTGTTCCAGGCGACGCCGGCGCCAGGCGCGGTAGTTGCCGTCCACCCAGAGCGAGATGATCACCGTATCGCGGCTGACCCGGTGGAATTCGCGCAGGATGGCCAGCCGCTGCTCGCCGTCAGCCACGCGATGAAACACCTCCATGCAGAAGATGCAGTCCACCGCATTATTACCCAGGGTGATGGCTTCTACCGAGGCGTGCAGCGGGGTGATACGCGCCGCCAGTGCCGGACTGAAGCCACGCATGGCACGGCCCAGGGTGTCGGCGTTGTGGCCGCCGGCCAGGATCACGCGGTTGGCGTGTTCAGTCAGCACCGGCCAGAAATGCCCGTTGCCACAAGGTAGGTCCAGGATCAGCCCCGGCTCCCCGGCCGAGTGCAGGGAATGCCGCACCAGTTGCGCCTCGCGCCAATAGGCCAGCCGCGCGCCGAAGCCGCACGGCACGGGGGTGGCCTGGGCTACGGGCACGTCACGCTCAGCAGGTGTCGAGGGTGGCAAAGGCATGAAGCGCAACTTCCCGAGGGATAAGGTAGGTATTGACGTTAACGCCGTCCGGGTTAAAGACCGGTCAACCCATTGTGAAAAAAATGTTAGATATCCTGCACGGCACTGTAAGCAGAACCACATCAATATTTTGTGAAAAGCGCGCCTTTGTAAGTCCGGTGAAACACCCTCGGTCCACGCGGGTCCAAAACGCTAATCGGGGCTATCCTCAATAGTCTCAACCTAGGCCCACTAACCCAGCAGAGGTGACGAGATGCCGGTCAAACACAATCTGTTCGAGGACTTGAAACTCACGCGCGAAGAGGTCGACACCCGCAGGAAAAGCGATGACAGGCTCAGCAAGCTGCTGGACGACTACGACGCCATCGATGCAGACGTGCTCAAGGCCGAATCCGCTGCCGCAGCGGATGACGAGGTGAAGAAACTCAAGGAGAAACGCTTGCTGGCCAAGGATCGGATTGTGCAGCAGTTGGAGTACCCGGGCACGCGGGGGGCGGGGAATGGGTTTGATGCCCAGTAAGGCGTAGCCGCTGCCGAAAGGCTGCGCTGGCCCTGTGCTTCACTGGAGGTTGCTGGTGGTAGTAAAGGCCAGCGCAGCCTGGCGGCAGCGGCTACAGAGAGTGTAGAACGCGGGCCCATGGTGGAGACACTGTGGGCTTTTTCGTTCAGGTTGCAGGGGATTTGCCTGCAAGGAATAGCGGACATGACTGCCCACCGTCTGGGGCAGATAGCCGTGCAACAAACCATGCGAACCTTCTCAGAATCACTTGCAACAGCGGCTGCCCTTGTGGGACCGGGCGAAGCTCGGGAAGCAGGCAACACGGCTATCGAGTCGTTCGCTTCCCGAGCTTCGCCCGGTCCCACAGACGAAAGTTGCGACTGAAATTCGAATCTTCACATCGCCGTGTGGAAAATCGCCTCAATCTCTTCTTGCGTCGCCACCCGCGGGTTGGTGAACCCACACGCATCTTTCATCGCGTTGGCCGCCAGTGTCGGGATGTCATCAGCCTTGGCGCCAAGCTCGGCCAGGCCGCCGGGGATGCCGATGTCGGATGACAGTTGGCGAATGGCGGCGATGGCCGCGGCGGCACCCTTTTCGTTGTCCAGGCGCTGGGTGTCGACGCCCATGGCGGTGGCCACGTCCTTGAGGCGCGCCGGGCAGACGCTGGCGTTGAAACTTTCCACGTGGGGCAGCAGCACGGCGTTACAGACGCCGTGTGGCAGGTCGTAGAAGCCGCCCAGCTGGTGGGCCATGGCGTGCACGTAGCCCAGGGAGGCGTTGTTGAAGGCCATGCCGGCCAGGAACTGGGCGTAGGCCATGTTCTCCCGCGCGGTCATGTCGTCGCCCTGGGCCACGGCCGTGCGCAGGTTGGCGGAGATCAATTCCACGGCTTTCAGCGCGCAGGCATCGGTAATCGGCGTGGCGGCAGTGGACACGTAAGCCTCTACCGCATGGGTCAGCGCGTCCATCCCGGTGGCGGCGGTCAGGCCCTTGGGCATCTTGGCCATCAGCGCCGGGTCGTTGACCGACAGCAGCGGCGTGACGTTGCGGTCGACGATGGCCATTTTCACGTGGCGCTCTTCGTCGGTGATGATGCAGAACCGGGTCATTTCACTGGCCGTGCCGGCCGTGGTGTTGATGGCGATCAGCGGCAGTTGCGGCTTGGCCGACTGGTCCACGCCTTCGTATTCGCTGATGTGGCCGCCGTTGGTGGCACACAGGGCAATGCCCTTGGCGCAGTCGTGGGGCGAACCGCCGCCCAGGGAAATAATGAAGTCACTGCGCGACTGCTTCAGCGCGGCCAGGCCGTTTTCGACGTTGCTGACAGTGGGGTTGGGCTTGGCACCGTCGAAAATCGTGGCATTGATGTCCTGCTCGGCCAGCAACTTGGCGACCTTGTCCGCCACCCCGGCCTTGGCCAGGCCTGCGTCGGTGACGATCAGGGCATTGCGAAAACCGTACTTGCGAATGGCGACCACGGCTTCGTCGAGGCTGCCGATACCCATCATGTTCACGGAGGGAATAAAGAAAGTGCTGCTCATGATTGATCCTCTTTTATTGTGGTTGGCCCAAGGGCGGACCGAGGTTGCGGTTCATCAGGCGAGCTTGTTGCCCGGTCCATGCTAGGCGCGGGGCGGCGGGGGCAGAATGGTGCTTTGGGGGGGCGCGAGGGGGGTCTTTGGTAGTAGGCCGGGCGGCGACACCTATCCATCAGGCCGGGGCACGTTGCAACAAAATGTAGGAGCCGGGTTTACCCGCGATGCGCCGCGCGGGCGGCGCTCGATCTGCAGAGCGCCATAAATGCCCGAGGCATGCGCCATCACCTTAACGCGCTCCTCCTTGTGGGACCGGGCGAAGCTCGGGAAGGGAACGACTCAAGATTCCTGTTAGCCCCTTCCCGAGCTACGCCCGGTCCCACATCCCACAGGGGAACGCGTTCCATTGGCGCCGGCGGCAGCGGCTATAAGCTGAGCGAGGCATCCTTTTGCAGCACGGCAGTGCTGAAGCTCAGGAAGTCATCCATATGCTTGGTGATGATAGACACGAGAATTGGAAGCTGCAGAGTCTGGTACTCATGCACTGCGATATTGCGGAAGCCGACCATGTTCTTGAGGCTGATCAGTAGCGCCTCATCCAGCCAACCGGCCTTGGCCAGAAGCTCCAGCGCACTGCGCGCACTTTGTGGAACGCCTAGCTTTTCACGACGGACGATGTGCTGGGCGACAGCGAGCGATGCGGCGCACGCACGCTGGATATTCATGATCGCAGCATCTTGACGAGTATGATCGAACGCAAATGTACCAGCCCCTTTGCCGTACTCTTCCCGCACACGTCCAACACAGCGTCGAATAATCGCAACCTTGTTCAACACGACATCATCGGCCATTAGTCTGCCCCGCTTTTAAAAAATCACACTTTCCCCGATTCGACATACCCAACCGAAAAGACAGTTTGTTCCAGGCGGTCCAGTTACTCACACACCCTGCCGACTGTTAGGATACTCCCCACCAAACGATCTACCCCGGCGCGATCCTTGTAGTCCCCCGGATGGAGGCACTTTGAACGCCCAGAACGACCACCTGCACCGCGCCCCCCGGCACACCTGGCTGCAGAGGCTGAGCAACGCCCCCGCCGGCCTGTGGTTCTGGCCGATCATGCTGCTGGCCACCGTGGCCCGTCTGTATCAACTGACCGCCTCGGCCATCTGGTGCGACGAAGGCTCCAGCCTGGTGATCAGCCAGTACGCCCCCGCGCAGATCTGGCTGCACGCCGGCCACGACGTGCACCCGCCCCTGTATTACCTGATTCTGCACGGCTGGATGGCGCTGTTCGGCAATGGCCTGTTCTCGATCCGGGTGATCAGCGCCCTGCCCGGCATTGTCAGCGTGGGCCTGGGCGTGTGGCTGCTGCAATTGACGGCTGGGCGGCGGGCGGCGCTGCTGGGCGGGATCATGCTGGCGCTGCTGCCGATTGCCGTGCATTACAGCCAGGAAATCCGCATGTACCCGCTGATGGGCATGTGGCTGATGGGCGCTACCGTGGTCCTGGTGCACTGGGCCCGGCAGCCGCACCGGCGTCGCTACCTGGTGATCTACGCGCTGCTGATGGCGGCCAGTTTCTACACGCACTATTTCACCAGCCTGTGCGTGCTGGCCCACTGGGCCTGGCTGGCCTTGTTGCGCACCCGTGGCAACCGTCTTGTACAACGCCCGGGCTGGTGGCTGGCCAACGTCGCCATCGTCGCCATGTACCTGCCATGGATTCCCAGCCTGATCGGCCTGGTGAAGCATTTGCCTGAACTGGCAGCCGGCAACGATGTGGGTTGGATCGGCGCGGTGACGTTGGGCTCGCTGCCCTCGATGGTGTGGCAGTATCTGATCCTCAGCGACGGCTTCGACCTGCCCGTGGCGCTGTTCGTCAGCGTGCCGGTGATCCTGGCGGCGATTCTGGCGTGGGTGCTGTATAGCGACCGCCATGCCCTGCGGTTGCCGTCGATGCTGGTGATTTACTGCGTGCTGCCGCTACTGGTGATCTTCCTGATTTCATTCAGGACACCGCTGCTGGTGGACCGCTACATGATGTTTTCCGCCATGGCCCTGCCGCTGGTGCTGGGCGTGGCAGCTGACCGACTGGCGCGTTATTCGCGGCCGCTGGCGGTGATCGCTGTGCTGGTTTACGTGTCCATCCAGGGCGTGGGGCTGCAACGCAATTACAACGTGGACGATGATCAGTTCGACAAGATGGTCGACTTCGTCAACCAGCGCTATCAGCCGGGCGACCGCATCGTGGTCAGCGACCTGTTCTGGTATTTCGGCTACCTGTACTACAACACCACCGGCGCCGAGCCGCTGCTGTACACCCCGGCCAAACCGGACGGCAGCTCGGGCCGCCCTACCGACTACGGCTTCGGCAACCTGGTGGATGAGCACGGCGATCAGATTTACGTCGACACCCTGGCCGCGCTGCCCGCCAACCACCAGCGGGTGTGGCTGGTCAGCGGCACCGAGGATATCGACGATTTCGCGTCGATACCCGGCCAGTGGCACAAAGTGGATCAGAAGGTAGTGGGCGACACCCAGGCACGGCTCTACGTCACGCCCTGATCAGGGCAGGTAAAACTTGAAGTTGCCGCCGCCCAGGCTGCCGCCGTTGGCCAACTGCACATGGCCCAGCACGCCGTTGCGCTCATGGCGCTCGGCAATGCGTGCGGCGAAGTACAGCCCCAGGCCGGTGCTGCCGCTGACCGGGTTGATGCCCTGCACGTAGTCCGACTGCGACTCGATCAGGGCCGGCGGGTAGCCGGGGCCGTCATCGTTGACGCTGATGACCAGCTGACCGTCTTCCTCGCCCGCCGTGATATGGATGGCTTCACGGGCAAAGCGGATGCCGTTGATGATGACGTTGGCCACCACCGAACCCACCAGTTCGCGATCAAAGAAGCCCAGCGGGCACAGCACGTCCACGTCATAGGTGGCAGTGATGCCGCGACTGGCCAGCACTTCCTGGTGCCACGCCACTTGCGACTCGATGAAGTCGTCCATCTCGTGGTATTCGGGACGCAGCGGCAACTGGTTGACGCCCAGCTTATACAGGCCCAGCAGCTGCACCATCATGCCGTTGAGGTTGGCGAACTCGTAGTCGATCACGCCGCGCTCGGCGTTCTCGCGCGCAGCTTCGGGCAGGCTCTGCGCCCATTTGCCATGGGCGGTCATCACCGACGCCAGGGAGTTCTTCATGTCATGCACGATGGAGGCGATGACCATGGAGAAATCCAGACCCGCTTTTTCGTCACTCATGCGCCAAACGCCCTGTTTCGCAGTTTCTGATAACGCTCGAAGCGCGCATCGCTCTCCGGCATGTGGCCGACCATGCGCAAGGCCTCGCGGCACTCGGCCAGCCCTGCGGCGGTGATCGGCACGCCTTTGGCGTGGAGCAGGCCCTGGGCCAGGTTCAAGGCAATACTGATGTTCTTCGGCTGCAGGGCCATGGCCTTGCGGAACAGGTCCTGCGCCTCGGCAAAGCGCCCTTCGCGGTAGGCGCGCACGCCCTGCTGGTTGATGTCCACGGCCACGGTGTTGGCACCCAGGATGGCCGGGTCGTCGGTGTGCTTGGCGATGTTCTGCATCACCGCCGGGTCGTCACCGTAGATCTCGGCGCAGCTTTTCAGCACGCCGACACCCGCCTCGGCCTGGCCGAGGTTCTTGAGCTGCGCGGCAACCGCCAACGCGGCGTCGGGGCTGAGGAACTGGTCCATCTCCTGCAGTCGCCCCATGGCCTCTTCGGTCAGCTTGGCGGCGGCTTCCGGGTCCGAGCGCTGCAGGCTGGTGGCCTTGATCAGGCGCGAGCGCACCTGGATGCCCTGGTCGTCATTGTTGTCCTTGGCCACGTCCACCAGGGTCTGGTTCAGTTCCACGCGGCTGCGTGCATCCAGACCGGCGTCGCCGCCCTTGTTGATCAGCGCCTGGGCAAAACCCAGGTTGGTTTCCGGGTTCTTGAACCGCGAGTACTGGCCTTGGTTGACCGCCTGGCGATAGGCACGGGACGAGGTATCGAAATCCTCGTTCTCCATGGCCAGCTTGCCCAGCAGACTCTGCCGGCGAACCGCCAACGGCGACAACTTGACCGCGTCTTCCAGCACTTGCTGGGCACGCTTGCCGTCGTTGCGCGCCACCAGCACTTCGGCCAGGCCGTCGTACAGGGCGGGCAGCATGGGGAAGGTTTTCAGCGCACGCTCATACACGTCCTGCGCCTCGGCCAGCTTCTTGCGCTTGAACAGCTGGCTGCCCAGCAACCCAAACGCCCACGGCGTGGGGCGGTCAGCCAGGATGGTCTTGAGGAAGGCTTCCAGCGGCTCGTGCTGATTCAGATCGCGCAGCGCCTCGGCCTTGTAGCGATGGCACAGCGGCGCGTAGCGGGCGTCCTCCTGGGTCAGGCGCGTGCAAGCCGCCAGCACCTCCATCGGCAAGCCCTTGTCCAGGGCTTGCAGGATGGGCTTGAGCAGCGTCTTGCGCTGCACCAGCTTCTCCAGGCGCTGGGCCAGGCCTGCACGGTTGAAAGGCTTGGTCAGGTAAGCGTCGGGCTCCCATTCCAGCGCGCTCATCACCATGGCCTGGCTGTTTTCGGCCGTGACCATGATGAACACGCTTTCGTGGCTGAGCAGCTTGTCCAGCATCAGGTCTTCGAGCACCTGCTGGCCGTTCTTCTTGCCGTCGCCCAGGTTGAAGTCGTGCAGCACGAAATCGTAGCGCTTCTGCGCACACGCCTTCAGCGCCTGCTCGCCGGTGTCCGCCGTGTCCACTTCCTTCACGCCCAACTCGCGCAGCATGGAGCGTACCGAGCTGCGGAAGTCGGAGAAGTCATCGACGATAAGAAACGATTTTTGGTTGTACGCCAGCATGCGCGATCCCGTCAGGGGAATGAATATGAGCCCGGTGGGGCTTTCCAATACGTGGGCTATCGGCATGGCCTGGAATTTCTAGAGGTGCCCACCCCATGAAAAACGTGCCTTTGCGCCATGGTGTGGGACCGTGGGAAGCGGGGGCGGGTCACACCTTAGTTGCCATTATTTAGCCACTAATGCGTGGATTGTGTTCGATTATCGTGAGGGTTTGGCAAGGGTAGGCGAAATCTCGCGGAAGGTGTAGCCGCTGCCGCAAGGCTGCGCTGGTCCTATTGGCGCTGTAAAAGTCGGGCGATGCGTAGCCCCGGCTTAGCCCTCGCCCACCAATCAGAATGATCCTACTAACAAATCACTCTTCTCCTAACGACACCACTGTCGTCGATTCATAAAGTCTCCGGTCCAGCCACACACACCCAAATCGTCAGGCAGCAACGACAGTCGACAAGGGTGTAGCCGTTCGGATACAGTAAAATCAGATGACCCAGTACACAATAAGAAGTACCCGGCAGTTTGATGCCTGGCTCACCCACCTGAAGGACCACCGAGCCCGAGGCGTCATCATTAGACGAATCGAGCAGGCAGAAAATGGCAATTGGGGAGACTGCGCTTCTGTCGGCGCAGGGATAAGTGAAATGCGGGTTTTCATCGGGCCTGGGTACAGGATTTATTTCACCCGTTTCGGCCAAATTGTTTACATGCTGTTGCATGGCAGCAACAAGACCGATCAGCAGAGAGCGATTAGAGAAGCCAAGCGTGTCTTGGCGGACCTTGAGGAGCAGGCACATGGCTAAATCCAAGCCATTCGATCCCGAAGACATGCCAATTATTGCGCTCGATGAATCCAAAACGATTCCCTTCGAAGCATCCCGCTACCTGGATAACGACGAAACCATCAGCGCCTACCTCTCCGCCAGCCTGCAGGAAGCAGATCCAAATGCCTTCCTGAAAGCGCTGGCACAAGTGGCCAAGGCCCGGGGTATGACGCAGCTGGCCAAAGACACCGGATTAAGTCGCGAGAGCTTGTACAAAGCTTTGCAGGAGGGCGCAAAACCTCGGTACGACACTGTATTGAAGGTAATAGGCGCATTAGGCCTGCATCTGACGGCTCAGCCAGGGGCCTTGGCACCCGCACGATAGTCGCTACACAGGCTTTCTGTAGCCGCTGCCGCCAGGCTGCGCTGGCCCCATGTCTCACTGTAAATCCCCAGTGCACTCAGGGGCCAGCGCAGCCTAACGGCAGCGGCTACAGGCCGTTATCCATTCATCATCCGCGATCGCTTCGCGGCCACGGCTCTGTCCAATGTCAGGTTGGCGCAATCGATGAAAATATACGCCAGGTAGGTCAGGGCCTGTTCATCGTGAATATCACTCGTCTGTGGGTCGAGCCCCAACAGTCGACGATTTCGTTCGGGCAGCTGCTTCCAGCCATCCAGCAGGTAGCTGTGCAGCGCATCAACGATGCGTTGGCGGGAATTGAAGCAACGGGGGGACATTCGGGTGCCGGGTTTGCGCCTGATTGAGCGGGCGCCGGCTGGGCGTTTGAAATGCCCTTTGCTGCGGGTGAAACGCGGTGGGTGGTGCTCCATAACCTGATCCTCTCTGCCTGAGACACATTGAGGGTCTATCCTAAACCAAATATCCCATTTTGGGATAATCCTAAAATAGGTTTATTGAAGGTGTCGACTTCTCTAATCGGCAATCTCATGAAAACCATCTACAAGGAACGGTACCAGCAGCTGCTAATGCTGCTGGTCGAGGCCAGGAAAACGGCCGGACTGACACAGGCGCAGGTTTCAGCACTACTCGACAGGCCACAATCTTTCATCGCCAAGGTGGAGAACGGCGACAGGCGTCTGGATGTGATTGAGTTCATGGTGCTGTGCAAGGCGCTGGGGCAATCGCCGGAGCTTATCATCACGCAGATTTCCTGATCGACCGTAGCCGATAGGCTGCAGTGGGCCGCGAGTACGCTAGAGCTCTACAGCGCATACTATGGCCAGCAGGGTTGACCATTACATACTCCCGCTGGGCCTGCAGCCATTCACAGTTTTTTTGGGGGGCTAAGCACTTGCCCTTGTAGCCCCCGAGCTATCGCGCCCCCCATCCGCAACACTTATTAATCTGCCGTACAAAGAAGACTCTGTACAAATCGCTGCTGAGGCTGGGCTTGCGGTCGATGGAGCTTACATCCACCTGGACTGCACCCTGCTCAAGTGAGAAATCGCCCACCGATGTACCAAATCAGCAGCACGCTCGGCGTTGTAAGCATTTTGCGGCTCGATACGCCGAAATCGCTTTATGAAATATGCGCCATCAACCAAAACTGCGGTAGGCATCCATTTCCTCCAGATAGCAAAACGCCCATGGGGTCAGCCAGTCCGGGATAGGTAGGACCGCTTACAGCCATGGGCGGGATGCGAGCAGGATAGAGACGCCCTCCCACTGGGTCAATCAATCGATTGTTCCTGATTGTAAGCTCCAGCGAAGCCGCCGATTGAAAGCGACGCACAAACAAAAAACCCCGCAGCTTCTCAGCTGCGGGGCTTTTCGATATATGGCGGAGAGATAGGGATTTGAACCCTAGGTACTGTCGCCAGTACAACGGATTTCGAATCCGTCCCGTTCGGCCACTCCGGCATCTCTCCAATGGCGCGCATCATACCAGCGTTTTCTGAAAAGTCGAAACCTTTTTTGAAAAAAATTTGCGTGGTATCAAACGCTTGCGTGAGCTTGCCCGATTACAGCGGCACGCCCAGACGTTTTGCAACTTCTTCGTAGGCTTCGATCACGTCGCCCAGACCCTGGCGGAAGCGGTCCTTGTCCATTTTTTTCTTGGTGTCCTTGTCCCACAGGCGGCAGCCGTCCGGGCTGAATTCGTCGCCCAGCACGATCTGGCCGTGGAACAGGCCGAATTCCAGCTTGAAGTCCACCAGCAGCAGGCCGGCGTCGTCGAACAGCTTGTTCAGCACGTCGTTGACCTTCAGCGACAGCTCTTTCATCTTCGCCAGTTGCTCGGCGGTGCCCCAGCCGAAGGCCACTACGTGGGATTCGTTGATGAACGGGTCGCCCTTGGCGTCGTCCTTCAGGAACAGCTCGAAGGTGTACGGGTTCAGCTTCAGGCCTTCTTCCACGCCCAGACGCTTGACCAGGCTGCCCGCAGCATAGTTACGCACGACGCACTCGACCGGGATCATGTCCAGCTTCTTCACCAGGCACTCGTTGTCGCCCAGCAGCTTGTCGAATTGGGTAGGGATGCCCGCTTCTTCCAGCTTCTGCATGATGAAGGCGTTGAACTTGTTGTTCACCATGCCCTTGCGGTCCAGCTGTTCGATGCGCTTGCCGTCGAACGCCGAGGTGTCGTTGCGAAACAGCAGGATCAGGCGATCGGCGTCGTCGGTCTTGTACACCGATTTGGCTTTGCCACGGTAGAGTTCTTCACGTTTTTCCATGATGGGCTCCGCTTGCTAAGTAGATGGGCTAGGCGATAAGTCGCCAGTCGAGCCCTGCATCTTGATCGGCCAGTTGCAGCCAGTCCGGGTCGCACCCCAGGGTGTCGACGAAACATTGCCGGGCCAGCTGCGGCAGGTTGTTCTTGCTGCTCAGGTGGGCCAGCACCAGGTGTTGCAGGTTTTGCCAGCCCAGCTCGGACACCAGGTTTGCGGCCTGATGGTTGTTCAAATGTCCCAGGGAGCCGCCCACCCGCTGTTTCAGAAACATCGGGTAGTGGCCCCGGGCAAGCAGGTCGCGGCAGTGGTTGGACTCGATCACCAGGGCATCGAGGTCCTGGTAACTGTCCATGACGCGCCCGCAGTACGAGCCCAGGTCGGTCAGCACGCCCAGGCGCCGCTGACCATCGCTGAACACGTACTGGGTAGGCTCCAGCGCATCGTGCGCCACGCCCACCACGTTGATTTTCAGTGCGCCGACTTCCAGCACGTCGCCGCAGGCCACGAAACCCGTGGGTTCCAGTGGCTTGCGCAGCGCGCGCAGGGTGCCGCGGCTCAGGTACACCGGGATATTGTAGCGCCGAGACAGCAAACCCACGCCATGCACGTGGTCGGCATGTTCGTGGGTTACCAGGATGGCGCTCAATTGTTCCGGGGTTACACCCAGGCGGGCAAGCCGACGTTCGGTTTCGCGCAGGGAGAACCCGCAGTCGACCAGGACATACGTGTCCTGGTGAACCACCAGCGTGCCATTCCCTTGGCTCCCGCTACCGAGAATGGCGAAGCGCACTTAACCCAGGTTGTCCTGGATCACGCTCAACACGCGACGGGCCACATCGGCCGGTGCCACGGTATTGATGTTCTTCTCGACGGTGACCTGCACGTTCTCGCCAACCTTGCTCAGGCGAACCTGATAGCGCTCGGCGCGGGCTTCGATCTCTTCCTTGGACGGCTCGCTGCCGAACAGGCTGCTGAAGAAGCCAGGCTTCTCATCCTTCTTGACGGGTTTCTCCGCCAGGTTGATGTAGTACAGGCCCAGGCTGCGGTTGATGTCTTCCACCTTCCACTGGCCATGGTCCAGGGCGCGACCCACGCTGGACCAGGCACGGTCCAGGTCGCTGCCGACGTTGAGCACCGGGTTGCCGCTGCCGTCTTCGCTAAGGGCCACGCGGCTCGGGGCGTCGAAGTCGCGCGCGGCCAACAGGGACACCGAACCACCCTTCTGGGCGCTGCGGGTCATGCTGGCGAGCATTTCGTCGACCAGGGCCAGGTCGGTGCCGGAGTTGCTCGGCGCTTTCGGGAAGTCGACGTTGTCGCTGCTGCCCGCAGGGCGGCTGACGGTGGTCAGGTAGACTTCGCTGGTGTTGCGCTGCACGCCCGGCTCGATGCGCACGCGCACGCGCGTTTCGGCGTCGCCGCTGGCAGCGGCGCCCTGCAGGCGCTTGGCCATGGAGGCGGACAGGTCGTCGTAACGCTGCCAGGCGGTGGTGAATTCACCAGTCTGCGGGCGTTCGTCGGCAATGCGGAAGCCGTTGTCTTCAAAGAACTGGTGCGCCACCGGCCAGGTTTCGGCAGGCGGGTGCTCGGACAGAATCCAGCGGGCGTCGCCGCTCTTCTGCAGGGTGTAGTCGGTGGATTCCTGGGAAACCTGCAGCGGCAGCGGACGCGGCACTTCATATTCGCCGGTGGTCTGGGCCTGGTCGGCCACGTTGCGCGGGATAGGCAGCAACGGGTCCAGACGCTTGTCCAGGCTCACACCTTCGGGGGTTTGCATCGGGGCCGTCTGACGGGCCTCCAGGTAATCGCTGCCACGGTCACGGAAGTAACCATTCTCGCCCCACAGCCAACTGCAGCCGCTGGTGCTCGAAATCACCAGGGCAAGGGCGGAAAGACCGGCCAATCGCTTCATGCGTTGTACTTCCTCAATTAGACCAGGACGCCGGTCTGGCGCAGGGCCTGACGCAGCGTTTCGTGATAAGGGGCGCTCAACCAGGTGAGCGGCAGGCGAATGCCTTCAGGCATCAGGCCCATTTCGTGCAGTGCCCATTTCACGGGAATCGGATTGGCTTCCAGGAACAGGTTCTTGTGCAGCGGCATGAGTTGTTCGTTGATGGCGCGGGCTTCGGCGGCTTCGCCACGCAGGGCAGCGGCGCACATTTCGTGCATGGCGCGCGGCGCGACGTTGGCGGTCACCGAGATGTTGCCCTTGCCGCCCAGCAGGATCAGCTCGACGGCGGTCGGATCATCACCGGACAGCAGCAGGAAGTCGCTGGCAACGCCGGCCAGGATGTCCTTGGCGCGCTGCAGGTCGCCCGTGGCTTCCTTGATACCGATGATGTTCTTCACGGTGGACAGGCGGATGACGGTCTCGGCCTTCATGTCGCAGGCGGTACGGCCTGGCACGTTGTAGAGGACCTGCGGGATGTCCACGGCCTCGGCGACGTGCTTGAAGTGCTGGTACAGGCCTTCCTGGGTCGGCTTGTTGTAGTACGGGGTTACCAGCAGGCAGGCGTCGGCGCCGGCTTCCTTGGCGTTGCGGGTCAGTTCGACCGCCTCGCGGGTGGAGTTGGCGCCGGTGCCGGCGATGACCGGGATACGCCCGGCCACCTGCTTGACCACGTGGCGGATCACCTCGATGTGTTCCTTGTAGTCCAGGGTCGCGGACTCGCCGGTAGTGCCCACGGCGACGATGGCATCAGTGCCTTCCTTGAGGTGGAAGTCCACGAGTTTGCTGAGGCTGTCCCAGTCGAGACGACCTTCTGCGTCCATGGGTGTGACCAGTGCCACCATACTGCCCGCAATCATGCAACCGCTCCTGCCGGAAAAAGAGAGCGGTAATGGTACTGGGGCCATGTGCCTTGCACAAGCGAAGTACCACGTTGCGAGCATTCCCCTTGGCGCTGCTTTTCGCTACCCTTCAGACTTTGATCGGTACCCATGGGTGTGTTTGTCCGGTTTGCTACGTGCGATAAGCAGTGCAAACCCCTGTTCCTGAGCCGCCTATGCCCTGCCAACGGGCGTTTTGACGCCGTTGCCGGTACAGTGCCCGTGCATGTCGCGTGCACACGGCGCAGCCGCCATGTCCATTTTCGGTACCGACCGCTCATCGCTTTAGGAATGCTGCATGTCCACCCCCACAGTTCGCGAACAATTCCTTGTCATCAGTGCCCTTGGCCCTAACCCCATGGAGCTGACCAACGTGCTGTGCCGTGCCAGCCACGACAGCCGTTGCTCGGTCGTGACCTCGCGCCTCACCCGCCACGGCGAGTGCAGCGCCCTGGTGCTGCAGGTATCGGGCAACTGGGACGCCCTGGCGCGCCTGGAAACCAGCCTCGGCTCGCTGGCCAAGAAGCACGGTTTCACCGTCAACCTGGTGCGCAGTGCCACCCTGGAAACCCGCCCGCTGTCGCTGCCTTATGTGGCCTACGTCAGCTCCGTGTACCGTTCGGACATCATCAACGAACTGTGCCAGTTCTTCATCGACCACCATGTGGAACTTGAGAACCTGACCTGCGACACCTACCAGGCGCCACAGACCGGCGGCACCATGCTCAACGCCACCTTCACCGTGACCCTGCCGCCTGGCGTGCAGATCAGCTGGCTGCGCGACCAGTTCCTGGACTTCGCCGACGCCCTGAACCTGGACGCGCTGATCGAACCGTGGCGCCCAACTAACCCTATGTAAGAAGGACCTGCGACATGGCAGTTGAAATCGGCAAGGCAGTCGCGGACTTCGAAGCCCCGGCCACTGGCGAGCAGTCGGTCAGCCTCAGCGCCCTGAAGGGCCGCCAGGTGGTGATCTACTTCTACCCCAAGGACAGCACCCCGGGCTGCACCACCCAGGGCCAGGGCTTCCGTGACCAGCACGAAGCCTTCAAGGCAGCCAACACCGAAGTGTTCGGCGTGTCGCGCGATGGCCTCAAGAGCCACGAGAACTTCAAAGGCAAGCAGGGCTTCACCTTCGAGCTGATCAGCGACAAGGACGAGGCGCTGTGCCAGCTGTTCGATGTGATCAAGCTGAAGAAGCTGTATGGCAAGGAGTACATGGGTGTGGACCGCAGCACGTTCCTGATCGACAAGGATGGTGTGCTGCGCCAGGAATGGCGTGGCGTGAAGGTGCCGGGGCATGTGGATGCGGTGTTGGCTGCCGCCCAAGCCCTGCACAGCGCATAATCCATAGCCGCTGCCGCCAGGCTGCGCTGGCCCCATCATTCACTGGAGATTTCCAGCGAGGCACAGGGCCGGCGCAGCCTGGCGGCAGTGGCTACAGGATCGGCGCCACCTGCGGCTCATTCCTCGGCCATGCATCCAGCACCGCCTTGAACAAGGTAGCGAGCGGAATCGCAAAGAAAATCCCCCAGAACCCCCACAACCCGCCAAACAACAACACCGCGCAGATGATCGCCACCGGGTGCAGATTGACCGCACCAGCAAACAGCAACGGCACCAGCACGTTGCCATCCAGCGTCTGGATAATCCCGTACACCGCCATCAGGTAGATGAACTGGTCACCCCAGCCCCACTGGAACAGCGCGATCAGGGTCACCGGCACGGTCACCACCACCGCGCCCACATAGGGCACCACCACCGACAGCCCCACCAGCAGCGCCAGCAAGGCGGCGTAGTTCAGCCCCAGGGCGACGAAGGCTATATACGTGGCCACCCCGCAGATGATGATCTCGATCACCTTGCCGCGAATGTAGTTGGCGATCTGGCGGTTCATTTCCTTGCCCACGCGGGTGATCAACGCCCGTTCGCGCGGCAGGTAGCCCTTGACCCAGTTGGCGATCATGACCCGGTCCTTGAGGAAGAAGAACACCAGGATCGGCACCAGCACGAAATAGATCATGATGTTGACCAACAGCGGCAGGCTCGACAGCGAGAACGTCAGCGCCCACTGCCCGAATTTGCCGATTTCGCCGCGCGCCGCCTCGATGGCCTGCAGCACCTGCTCGTCCGAGACCAGATGCGGATAACGCTCCGGCAACAGCAACAGCAGCGACTGCCACTTGCCCAGCATGCCCGGCAGTTCGTTGAACAGGGTGATCAACTGATGCCACAGCAGCGGCACCAGCACCAGCATGAACACCGCCAGGGCGCCCATGAACAGCGCGAACACCAGCCCCACGGCCACCCCGGACGGCACCTTGAGGCGCTCCAGGCCACTGACCAGCCCCTGCATCAGGAACGCCAGCACCATGCCTGCCAATACCGGGGCCAGCATGCCGCCCAGGGTCAGTACGGCGGTGAACGCCAGCACCAGCAATACTGTGAGCACCACCGCCTGTTCGTCCGAGAAGTAACGCTGTATCCAGTCGCGAAGCACTTTGAACATCAGTTTTCCTTGTTATGAAAGCGGGCACGCACGCCGCTCAGGCCTTCTTAAGCCAATAGGTATAAACCCCGTCCCGAACAGTTTCATGTAACAGGGCATGACCTGCCAAGCGGGCAAAGGTATGAAAATCACGCTGGGAACCGGCATCGGTGGCGATCACTTTCAGCACCGCCCCGGCGGTCAATCCGTTGAGGGCCATCTTGGCCTTGAGCAACGGCAATGGGCAATTGAGACCGCTGGCATCGAGTTCCGCGTCACACTGTACAGCGTCAGTCATGGCTTTTTTTCTCCAGCGCAGGGCAAGCCTTGGGGTCAGCCGCCTAGAATACCCCATGCGCAGGCGCCTCTGGTCGCCGACGATTCACCCGGCTACAGTAAGGCCTTTATCGACTCAGAGCCCAGTGCATGTCTTTATTGCGCCCCACCCTGCTGACGCTTGCCTGCCTGCTGGCCCTGCCGGGCCACGCCGACGACCTGCCGTCACTCGGCGATGCCAGTTCGGCCATTGTCTCGCCCCAACAGGAACATGACCTGGGCCGCGCCTGGCTGGGCATGTTGCGTAGCCAGGTCGGCCAACTGTCCGACCCGCAGCTCAAGGATTACGTCGAAAGCACCGTCTACCGCCTGGCTGAAAGCAGCCAATTGCAGGACCACCGCCTGGAATTCATCCTGATCGACAGCAAGGAGCTCAACGCCTTTGCCGCCCCGGGCGGCATCGTCGGGGTCAATGGCGGGCTATTCCTGAATGCCGACACCGAAGGCCAGTACGCCGGCGTCATGGCCCACGAACTGTCCCACTTGGCGCAACGCCACTTCGCCCGTGGCGTGGAAGAACAGAAACGCATGCAGATGCCGGTGATGGCTGCGCTGCTGGCCGGTATCGTGCTGGCAGCCACTGGCGGTGGCGAAGCGGGCATTGCCACCATCATGGGCAGCCAGGCCGCCGCCATCCAGTCGCAGCGGGCGTTTTCCCGCGAGAACGAAGCCGAGGCCGACCGCATCGGCCTGGTCACCCTGCAAAAGGCCGGCTACGACCCACGCAACATGCCCGACATGTTCGAGAAGCTGGCGCGCCAGTACCGTTTTGACGCCAAGCCCCCCGAGTTCCTGCTGACTCACCCGGTGACCGAGGCGCGCATCGCCGACACCCGCAACCGCGCCGAGCAGTTCCCCAAGGGCGGTACCGAGGACAGCCTGCGCTTCCAGTTGATCAAGAAGCGCGTGGAACTGATCTACGAAGACACCCCCGGCATGGCCGCCAAGCGTTTCCGTGCCCTGCTGGACGAAAACCCCAAGTCGGACCCGGCACGCTACGGCCTGGCCATCGCCCAGATCAAGGCCAGCCAGCTGAGCGAGGCGCGCGAAAACCTCAAGCCGCTGCTGGCCAAGGCGCCCAATGAAATCGTCTACAACCTGGCGGCGGTGGACCTGGACGTGGCCAGCAACAAGCTGGCCGACGCCCAATCGCGGGTGGACCGCCTGCTGGGCCTGTACCCCGACAACTTCCCGCTCAACCAGGTGCGGGTCGACCTGCTGATCAAGCAGAGCCGCACGGCCGACGCCGAGAAAGCGCTGGAAGACCTGCTGCGTTCGCGCCCCAACGACCCGGACGTGTGGAACCAGGTGGCCGACACCCGCGGCGCCAACGGCAACATCATCGGCCTGCACCAGGCCCGCGCCGAGTACTTCGCCCTGGAAGGCGACTTCCGCCAGGCCCAGCAGCAGTTGGACTTCGCCAAACGCCGGGCGGCCAACAACTTCCAGCTGGCCTCGCGCATTGACGCGCGGCAGAAGGATCTGGCCGAGCAGGAGCGTATGGTCAAGGAAATGATGCGCGGCTGAATTTACGCACTCCCGTAGGAGCCGGGCTTGCCCGCGATGACGCCCTGCCTGATACACCGCGGTGCCTGAATCGCGACCGAGGTCAGCTCCTACGGGCCATGAAACCATCAGCTATACTTTTTTCCCCGCCACGGAAGGAGTTAGCCGCCCCAACTGTTTTTTTCGTTGCACGTTCGACAAATTTTTCACCATCGACGGCCAGCGTCTAAGCTTCAGACAGGTACGGTGAATTTACCTGATCGGGCTGACGACTATGGGCGCTTTGTGGCAAAACGAACCCACCAAGACTGCGGTACCCACCGACAGTCCGGCTGAGCCCCCAACACCGAAAAGCCCGCGCCAGCGCCGTTTGTGGCGGCGCCTGTTCTGGCTGCTGGTGCTGATCGCGCTGGTGGCCCTGGCCTTTGCCATGCGCGCCGAAATGCGCACCTCCAAGCTGCAATCGCGCGAGTTCAGCCGCTACGCCAAGGACCTCACCTACACCCTGGAACCGGGCCCCAGCGACTCCATCGCCTACCCCGGCGACGGCCCCTTCGACAAGCGCCTGGGCTACAGCGACCTGGACAAGTTCCTGCCGCGCCTGATCAAGCGCGACTACAGCATCAAGGAACAGACGCGTTTCTCGCCCTCATTGATGGCCTACTACGATCGCGGCCTGTTCATCCCCTATTCCGAGAAGATCCAGGCGGGCTTGTCGATCACCGACTGCAAGGCCGACGTGCTCTACCAGTTCAACTACCCGCAACAGCTGTACGCAAAGTTCGACGACATCCCGCCAGTGATGGTCAACAGCTTGCTGTTCGTGGAAAACCGCACGTTGCTGGATAGCCGCGAGCCGCTGCTCAACCCGGCCGTGGACTGGCCGCGTTTCGGCATGGCGGCCTATACCCAAGTGGCGAAGGTATTCTCCCTGCCCGGCCAGTCGGCGGGCGGCAGCACCCTGGCCACCCAATTGGAGAAATATCGGCATTCACCTGACGGCCTGACGGTGTCGGGCGGCGAGAAGATTCGCCAGATGATCTCCGCCAGCGTCCGCGCCTACCAGGAAGGCCCGCAAACCCTGGAGGCCCGTCAGCGCATTGTGCGTGACTACCTCAACAGCGTGCCGCTGTCCGCCGTGCCCGGCCATGGCGAGGTGCACGGCATGGCCGAGGGCCTGCGTGTGTGGTACGGCGCAGACTTCCAGCGGGTGAATCAGGTGCTGGCCTCCACCGACACCAGCCCCAAGGTGATGGCCGAGCGCGGCCTGGCACTGCGTGAAGTGTTGTCACTGATGATCGCCCAGCGGCGCCCCTCGCACTTCCTCAACAAGGGCCACGACGAACTGGCGCAACTGACCGACAGCCACATCCGTCTGCTGGCCGCCAACAACGTCATCGACCGGCCGCTGGCCGACGCCGCCCTGGCCAGCAAGGTCAGCTACCGCGACTGGGTGCGCGAACCGACGATGCAGGCCATCGAGACCAACAAGGGCATCAGCGTGGCCCGCACCCGCCTGTCCACCCTGCTCAACCGCCCGCTGTACGACCTTGACCGCCTGGACCTGTCGGCCACCAGCACCTTGCAGAACGACCTGCAACTGCAAGTCACCGAGTACCTCAAGCACCTGGCCGACCCGGCGTTCGCCCAGCAGCTGGGGCTGATCGGCGAACACCTGCTGACCCCCACCAGCACCCCCGAGGTGAAATACAGCTTCACCCTGATGGAGCGCACTGCCGACGGTTCGCGCGTGCGGGTGCAGACCGACAACACCGACCAGCCCTTCGACATCAACGAGGGCAGCAAGCTGGAACTGGGCTCCACCGCCAAGATGCGCGTGCTGACCAGCTACCTGGAAATCATCAGCGAACTGCACGACCGCTTCGCCGGCCAGTCCCCTGTCGCCCTGAAGAAAGTCGAGATCAACGAACAGGACCGCCTGAGCCGCTGGGCCGTCGACTACCTGATCCAGGCCAAGGACCCCAGCCTCAAGCCCATGCTCGACGCCGCCCTTGAGCGCAAATACTCCGCCAGCCCCGGCGAAAGCTTTTTCACCGGCGGCGGCATGCACACCTTCAAGAACTTCCGCAACGAGGACAACGGGCGCATCCCCACCCTCAAGGAAGCCCTGCGCGAATCGATCAACCTGCCGTTCATCCGGGTGATGCGCGACATCGTGCGCTACACCACCTATAACGCCCCCAACAACAGCGCCGAACTGCTGAAAGACGACGGCGACCCACGTCGCCAGGAATACCTGGCCCGTTTCGCCGACAAGGAAGGCAGCGACTTCCTGCTGCGCTTCTACAAACGCTACCAGAACAAGACCGCCCAGGAGCGCCTGGACACCTTCCTCGACGGCCTGCACCCCACCGCCTCGCACTTGGCCGCCGTGCACCGTTACCTGTACCCCACCGCCAGCCAGGCAACCTTTACCGCCTTCGTGCGTTCGCACCTGGGCAAGGGCGAGACTGTCACCGAGAAACGCCTGGGCGAGTATTACGACAGCTACGGCCCCGGCCACTGGGACCTGCCCGACCAGGGCTACATCGCCCGCGTGCACCCGCTGGACCTGTGGCTGGTGGGCTACCTGATGCAGCACCCCGACGCCAAATTCAGCGAAGCGGTGACCGCCAGCCACTTCGAACGCCAGGAGGTGTACGGCTGGCTGTTCAAAAGCCGCCACAAGAGCGCCCGCGACAGCCGCATCCGCACCATGCTGGAGATCGAAGCCTTCCTGGACATCCATCGCCGCTGGGCGCGCCTGGGCTACCCCTTCGACCACCTGGTACCGTCGCTGGCCACCGCCATCGGCAGCTCCGGCGACCGCCCGGCCGCGCTGGCCGAGTTGATCGGCATCATCCAGAACGACGGCGTGCGCCTGCCGGTGCTGCGCATCGACAGCCTGCACTTCGCCGCCGGCACCCCGTATGAAACCGAAGTGGTGGCGGCGCCCGACAAGGCCCGCCAGGTACTCAAGCCGGAAATCGCCCAGGCCATGCGCGAAGCGCTGTCGCAAGTGGTGGATGCCGGTACCGCGCGGCGCGTGTCCGGCAGCTTCAAGACCCCGGATGGCACGGTGCTGGTGATGGGCGGCAAGACCGGTACCGGTGACAACCGCATCGAAAGCTTTGGTGCGCGCGGGCGGGTGCTGGGCTCCAAGGCCATCAACCGGACGGCGACCTTTGTGTTCTACATCGGCGAACACCACTTCGGCACGTTGACCGCGTTTGTGCCGGGCCGCGCTGCCGAGGGCTTCCGCTTTACCTCGGCCTTGCCGGTGCAGGTGCTCAAGGGCATGGCGCCAATGCTGACGCCGTATGTGCAGCCCGGGGCGGACACCCAATGCAAGCCCCCCACCCAAACCGCAGCCCTGTAGCAGTAACCGTCTTGAAATGGCGTCGCCTGCATCGCGACCAAGGTCGGCTCCTACGCCATTCGTGGTAGGAGCCGGCCTTGGCCGCGATGCGGACGACGCCGCCCCCACAGCCAGATGAGAACCATTCGTCTTTTCCGCTTGCATCGGCAATAAGATATATCTTAAGGTATATCTTAAGTAACCAAGCGAAGAGAAAATGACGATGAGAGACCACCATCACCCCCGCCGTGAACTCGGCGACGGCCATGACGGCCTGGAACGCCGACCCGGCCGTGAACGCGGCGGCCGCGGCCCCCGTGTATTCGCCCCCGGCGACCTGAAATTGTTGCTGCTGGCCCTGGTGGCCGAGCAGCCCTGCCACGGCTACGACCTGATCCGCCAGATCGAAGGCATGTTCGACGGCGCCTACAGCCCAAGCCCCGGGGTGATCTACCCCACCCTGACCTTCCTGGAAGAAAGCGAACTGGTCCAGGGCGACACTCAGGGCGGCAAGAAGCTTTACACCGTGACCGAGGCCGGCCGCACCTCGCTGGCCGAGCAGGCCATCGCCCTCGACGGCGTGCGCACCCGCATCGACGTCAGCAAGCGCTCGCTGCGCGGCCATGACCGCCCGGCCGAGATTCACGAAGCCGTCCATAACCTGCGCCATGCTTTGCAATTGCACCATGGACGCTGGAGCTCTGATGAGATCGTGCGGGTCCGTGACCTGCTCAACAGCACCGCCAAGGCCATCGTCGATGGCCCTGTTACCCCTTATCCCGCTCAGGAGAAGTCCGTATGAAGGCTGAGAACACCCAAGGCGTACACCGCGTGATGCACGAGATCAAACGTCGCCGCCTGGAAGTGCTGCGCGTCACCGAGCTGACCCCGCGCATGCGTCGCATCACCGTGGGCGGCCCGGAGCTGGAAGGCTTTTTGAGCCTGGGCGCCGACGATCACATCAAGCTGATGTTCGCCCGCAATGCCGAAGAGCAGGCCGCCCTGCAAACCCTGAAACTGGGCGGCCCCAGCGAAGGCCCGAAGCCGGCCATGCGCGACTACACCCCGCGCCGCATTGACCTGGCGGCGGGCGAGCTGGACATCGACTTCGTGATCCACGGCGACGGCCCTGCCTCCACCTGGGCCGAACAGGCCGCGCCCGGCCAGCACCTGTACATCGGCGGCCCGCGCAGCTCCACCATCGTGCCGGACATCTTCGACAGCTACCTGCTGATCGGTGATGAAACCGCCATCCCGGCCATCGCCCGCCGCCTGGAAGAACTGTCGGCCAACCGCACCGCACTGGTGGTCATCGAGATCGAGGACGCCCGCGAGCAGCAGGTGCTCAACAGTGCCGCGCAAGTGGAAGTGATCTGGGTGGAGCGTCACAGCCGCGAGAACGCGCTGCTGGCGGCGGTCGCCGAGCTGACCATTCCCCAGGGCGAACTGTACGCCTGGGTAGCCACCGAGGCGGCGCTGTCGCGCCAGGTGCGCAAGGTATTGCTGGAACAGCACCAGCTGGGTGAAACCGCCCAGGTCAAGGCGGCGGGCTACTGGCGCCTGGACGAGAACGACGAAGGCTAAACCCCATACCCTTTGTGGGAGCGGGCTCTGCCCGCGAAAAGAACACCGCATTCGTTCAGAGTGTTACGCGGTGTCTTTTTCGCGGGCAGAGCCCGCTCCCACAACGGTGTTCAGCGGCGGCCCTGCCAGCGATCCACCGCCACCAGCCCCAGCGAAATCACCACGAAGCCCAGCAGAATCACCAGCGCATTGACCATCACCCGGGCATACCCCAGATGCCCCACATCAATGAAGGGATACGGGTACACCCCGATCTCGCTCCCCCGCAGCAGGCAGTAGCCGAAATACATAACCGGGTACACCATCCACGCCAGCACATGCCGCGCCTGCAGCGCGCCCTTGGGCACGCACCACCACCAGAATGCAACGAACACCGGCGGCAGTATGTCGTGCAGCAGTTCGTTCACCACCCACTGCACCCCTTCCGGGTGCCAGGCGTTGCGCAGCAGCAGGCTGTACGACAGCCCTACCAGGATGATGCTCGCCGTCACCCCTGAACTGACCCACGGCCGCAGCCAGAAAGACGGCGTATCCCCGCCTCGCGCCGCCACCGTCAGCACAATCGCCACCAGGGTATTGGTCAGGATGGTGAAGTAGCCGAAGAAATGCAGCACCCCGCCCATCAGGCTGGCCTGGTCAGCCAGGCGCCCTTGCAGTATCAGCAGCAACTGCACCGCCAAGGCCAGCCAGGCGGTGAACGCCGCCACGACGACAAAGGTTCGCACGGGTCGCGATTGCACGGGGTAATACATAAGGGTCAGTCCTCGACGGGCCGCTTGGTGCGTGCCAGCTTCACGTACAGGCGCTCTACCTTTTCGCGCGCCCAAGGGGTTTTGCGCAGGAAGGTCAGGCTCGACTTGATGCTGGGGTCGCTCTTGAAGCAGCGGATATCAATGCGTTCGGCCAGGCCTTCCCAGGTGTAGTGGGCGACCAGCGCATTGAGGATCTGCTCCAGCGTTACACCATGCAGCGGGTTGTTGTTGGGTTGGGTCATGCCAGGCTCCAGCCAAGTGAGAGGGTGCGCACCTTAACGGAGCTGTCCGGCAGCGGGAAGACCTTACCGCCCTGCCCGGCCCTGCCGAATCAGCATTTGCTGCGCACCGTGTAGGATATTTCCTAAATCTACCATTCCTACCCCGTAGCCGCTGCCGCCAGGCTGCGCTGGCCGGCATGAACCCTGAAGATGTCCAGCGAGGCAGGGGGCCAGCGCAGCCTTCGGCAGCGGCTACAAGTTGCAGCTGCTTATAAAGATAAACACGCCGTCATCGTCCCTCCCCTGAACGCTGAAGAAATCTTCACGGCTGTAAACGGTCGATATTCCGGTGCTTGGGAGTTGCATGAGGCATTGTTACGCCATTAGTAACTATCCATGTTGAAGATGTATCTTTTAATAACAAAAAAACCTCTATATCCTCCGCCCCCCGCAACTGAATCGATTTTTTTTGCGTAATAAAACCTACATTTTCAAGTGACATTAAGCTCATCACAAAATGTACCGTTTGGTTAATAATTAAAGATCCTTAATAAATGCCAAAATTCGAACTTCGCCGCGCTCGTGCCGCCGGCCGTTTCACTGTATCGCCTACCCTGCGTCTGCTGGGGGGCGTCACCGCCATTGGCCTGGCATCCTGTGCCCAGGCGGCGCCGGCATTCGACGCCGACTCGCCTTACATGAGCGGCGACTGGGGCGGCAAGCGCACCGAACTGCATGACCTGGGTTATGACTTCAAGCTGGAATACGTGGGTGAAACGGGTTCGAACCTGCACGGTGGCTACAACCACGACCACGCCACCCGTTACAGCGACCAGTTCGCGCTGGGCATGCACATGGATCTGCAAAAGATCCTGGGCTGGCACGACGCAGAGTTCCAACTGACCCTGACCGACCGCAACGGTGACAACATCACCAACGACCGCGTGGCCGACCCGCGCACCGGCGGTATCAGCTCGTCCCAGGAAGTGTATGGCCGTGGCAGCATCGTGCGCATCACGCAGATGTACTACGAGCAGAAGTTCCTGGACCAGAAACTGGACATCAAGGTCGGTCGTTTCGGCGAAGGCGAAGACTTCAACACCTTCCAGTGCGACTTCCAGAACCTGGGCTTCTGCGGCTCGCAGGTGGGTAACTGGGCCACCGGCATCTGGTACAACTGGCCGGTCAGCCAATGGGCTGCGCGGGTCAAATACCACCTGAACGACGAAGTGTACGCACAGATCGGTGCCTACGCCCTGAACCCGTCGAACCTGGAAAATGACAACGGCTTCAAGTTGAACAACGCCGGTACTACCGGCGCCGTGCTGCCGGTTGAGCTGGTGTTCACGCCGAAAATCAACAACCTGCCGGGCGAATACCGCGTGGGTTACTACTACAGCACCGCCAACGCCAAGGATGTCTACAAGGACACCAACGGCCAGCCTGCGGCCCTGAGCGGCGGCGACTATCGTTCCAGCTCCAGCAAGCACGGCTACTGGCTGACCCTGAACCAGCAACTGACCTCTCAAGCCAGCGACAACTCGCGCGGCCTGAGTGTGTTCGGCAACGTCACCGTGCACGACAAGAAGACCAACATGGTCGACAACTATGTCCAGGCTGGTGTGGTTTACAAAGGCCTGTTCGATGCCCGTCCAAAGGATGACATCGGCTTCGCCCTGGCGCGCATCCACGTAAACCCGGCGTACCGCAAGAACGAAGAAGCGACCAACGCCGCCAATGGCGTGACCGACTACAACGATCCTGCCTACCTGCCAATCCAGCGCACTGAAACCAGCGCCGAACTGAACTACGGCGTGCACGTCACCAACTGGCTGACCGTGCGCCCGAACCTGCAATACATCAAGCACCCGGGTGGCGTCGATGAAGTCGACAACGCACTGGTCGCCGGCATCAAGGTGCAAAGTTCTTTCTAACAACAATCGACTTTACGGAAGAAGTAACCAGATAACGGGCGTAGGACCTTTCTGTCCTATGCTCGACACACTCAAACGTAACGGAGAAACCACACTATGAGCACTGACAGTGCTTCGAGTCGGTCTCGCCTCGCCCCGAGCTTGCTCGGGCTGGTGATGCTGCTGATGGGCCTCGGCCTGCTGGCCGGGGGCGTAAAACTCGCCACCCTGGGCGGTTCGCTTTACTACGTGATTGCCGGTCTTTTCCTGGTAGTCACCGGCATTCTGCTGCTGACTGGCCGTTCGGTGGCCATCGGCGTCTACGCGGTATTCCTGCTGGGCAGCACCGTCTGGTCGCTGGCCGAAACCGGCCTGGATTGGTGGCAACTGGTGCCACGCCTGTCGCTGTGGTTCGTACTGGGCCTGCTGCTGTGGCTGCCATGGTTCCGCAAGCCACTGGTACAGCGTGCGCCTGCACCCAAGGCTACCTCGGTACTGGGCGTTGCCGTTGTGCTGGCCGGCGCCTGCGCCGTTGCCGCGCAATTCACCAGCTACGGCGACATCAGCGGCGACCTGGGCCGCGACGGCACCGACATGACCAGCGCCGCCCCTGCCCAGCCTGATGGCGAGTGGCAGTCGTACGGCCGCACCGAGTTCGGCGAGCGCTACTCCCCGCTCAAGCAGATCACCCCGGCCAACGTGGGCAATCTGACTGAAGCCTGGCGCATCCGCACCGGTGACATGCCGACCGACAAAGACCCGGTCGAGCTGACCAACCAGAACACCCCGCTGAAGGTCAACGGCATGCTGTACGCCTGCACCGCCCACAGCAAGGTGCTGGCCCTGGACCCGGACACCGGCAAGGAAATCTGGCGCTACGACCCACAGATTCAAGGCCCTAACGGCAATGACTTCCGTGGCTGGGCGCACATGACCTGCCGTGGCGTGTCGTACTACGACGAAGCTGCCTACAGCAAATCGGACGTGCCTAGCGCGCCGGCTGCCCTGTCCACCGCCGGCCAGGCCGTGGCCACCAGCTGCCCACGCCGCCTGTTCCTGCCCACTGCCGACGCTCGCCTGATCGCGCTGAACGCCGACACCGGCAAAGTCTGTGAAGACTTCGGCGACAAGGGTGTCGTGAACCTGCGCGCCAACATCGGCAAGTTCACCCCTGGCGGCTACTACGCCACCTCGCCTGCCGCCATCACCCGTAACCTGGTGATCATCGGCGGCCACGTGACCGACAACGAATCCACTGACGAGCCTTCGGGCGTGATCCGTGCGTTCGACGTGCACGACGGCCACCTGGTATGGAACTGGGACGCCGGCAACCCGGACGACACCGCTCCGATCGCCGAAGGCAAGTTCTACACCCGCAACTCGCCGAACATGTGGTCGCTGGCCAGCGTCGACGAGAAGCTGGGCATGATCTACCTGCCGCTGGGCAACCAGATGCCTGACCAGTGGGGCGGCAACCGCACCCCAGAGTCGGAGAAATTCAGCGCCGGCACCGTGGCCCTGGACATCGACACCGGCAAGCTGAAGTGGAACTACCAGTTCACCCACCACGACCTGTGGGACATGGACGTACCTAGCCAGCCTACCCTGGTGGACATCAAGACCGCCGAAGGCGTGAAACACGCCCTGGTGCAGCCTACCAAGCAAGGCAGCCTGTACGTGCTGGACCGCACCACCGGCTCGCCGATCGTGCCGATCCAGGAAGTGGACGCGCCGAAAGGTGCCGTGGAGGGCGACCACACCTCGCCCACCCAGGCCCGTTCGGAACTGAACCTGCTGCCGCCTGAGCTGAACGAAAAAGCCATGTGGGGCGTGACCCCGTTCGACCAGCTGCTGTGCCGCATCCAGTTCAAGTCGCTGCGTTATGAAGGCCAGTACACCCCTCCGTCCACCCAGGGCAGCATCATCTACCCGGGTAACGTCGGTGTGTTCAACTGGGGCGCCGTCTCGGTGGACCCGGTTCGCCAGATGCTGTTCACCAGCCCCAACTACATGGCGTTCGTCTCCAAGCTGGTGCCTCGCGCCCAGGTTGAAGCCGGCAGCAAGCGTGAAAGCGAAACCAGCGGCGTGCAGCCCAACAGCGGCGCCCCGTATGCCGTGATCATGCACCCGCTGATGTCGCCGTTCGGCGTACCGTGCCAGGCCCCGGCCTGGGGCTACGTGGCCGGTATCGACCTGACCACCGCCAAAGTGGTCTGGAAGCACAAGAACGGCACCAGCCGCGACAGCTCGCCGATCCCGCTGAACCTGACCCTGGGCGTGCCTAGCATGGGCGGCTCGATGGTCACGGCCGGTGGCGTTGGCTTCCTGAGCGGCACCCTGGACCAGTACATCCGCGCTTATGACGTGAAAAACGGCAAGAAGCTGTGGGAAAGCCGCCTGCCGGCTGGCGGCCAGTCGACGCCGATGACCTACACCGGCAAGGATGGCGCACAGTACGTGCTGTCCGTGGTGGGTGGTCATGGTTCGCTGGGCACCAAGATGGGCGATTACATCATTGCGTACAAGCTGTCCAAGTGATGGTGTGATGTAGTGGTATGAAAAACGGCTCCCCTTGGGGAGCCGTTTTTTTATGGGGTGGTTTTGGGGGGGATTGGGTTGGGTTTTGGGGTGGCCAGGCTTGGGTTTTTGGGTGTTCATGAGATCGCGCGCCGCCCGCGCGGCGCTTCCCGGCCACAGGCCGGTCCTACATTTGTTTCGGGCCAGTTATGTCCGTGAGGTCACCTGGTCCGCTCTGTTTGCACCACCAAAGATCTGCAGTGAACACAAAAGGCGGACCAGGTGATGGCACTGACATAACTGGCCCGAAACAAATGTAGGACCGGCCTGTGGCCGGGAAGCGCCGTGCGGACGGCGCTCGATCTCAAGACCGCCAAAAACCTAAAGCCTGGCCCCAGAAGCCCCCACTCACTTCTCGATAACGTCGGCGCGCATCGGCGCCAGCCGCGCAATCAACCGATTCTGTGCCCGCACCGGCACCCCCTGATCCTCCATCGCCTTGATCAAGTCCTCCACCAGCGCATTGAAATCGCTGCGGGTCAGGTTCTGCCCCTTGTGCGATTCGGCCATGGTGTCACCGGTGTATTTGCACGGCCCGCCTGCCTCGACACAGAACTGCTCGATCAGCTTGTCACGCAGCCGCGTGATGTTGACGTTGCGGAAGTGCTCGACGATGCGATCGTCATGGGCAATGTGCAGCAGCATGCCCTCGACGATTTTAGTGATCCCGGGTTTCGCCCCAAGGTCGCGGTACAAACTGTCATCCTTGGGCGGCTGGGTAGTGGACGCGCAGGCGCCCAGCAGCAATGCCGAGGCAAGCAACAGACGACGCATATCAGTAGCTCCCCTGAATCGACAGATACGTGCCGTTCTGGTTATCCAGGGTGGCAATCGACCCCAGGCGGGCGTACGCCAGCACCACCGCGACGTGCTTGTTGGGGAACCAGCCGACGAACAGGTCGGCCCAGTCGCTTTCACCGGCAAACGACAGGTTGTCGGGCTTTTCCTTGTATTCCAGGCCCACGGCCCAGCGCGGGTTGAACAGCACCGCTACCGAGCCTTCCTTGAGCACGCTGCGGCTGTCGCGGCGGTCGCCGCCAAAGCCCAGCACGCCCAGTTCGTTGGCGCGGCTGTAGCGCAGGTTGCCGTTGACCAGCAGGTCGTAGCCGAAGGCACCGCCCAGGAACAGCCGGCTGGCGGCCAGGTAACCCTCCACGTCCGAGTCGCGCTGGGCGCCGACCAGTTGCGGGATCTGGAAGTTGTTGTCGTGCTTGTATTCAAGGCCCAGCGACACCTGGGGCAACTGGTCGTAGATCAGGTCGCCGAACAACCGTACTTTCACGCCGAAGATGTCCTGGCCGAGGCTGTCCTGGGGCAAGCCGAACTTGTGCACCAGGGTGCCCAGGTCGAAACGCTGGTGGGCGTAGGACACTTCCACGCGGTTGTCGTAGCTGGCCGCCAGGCCCACCACGTCCAGATGGTAGTCAGGCAGGTCGACGTGGGTACCGAACGCGGTGGCGCCCCACTCGCCTTGCTCACCGTAACCGGCCAGCACCGCCCAGGGGTTGATGCCGCCGCCGGCCGGGCCGTCCAGGCTGGAGGCACCGCCGGTGGCCAACAGGCGCCCCTGGTCAGCAACGGCGACCGAGGACAGACACAGGGAACAGAGCAGCAGGGGCAGTTTTCGCGTCATATCTCAGTGAACCATTGCAGACAGTGAGGGCAGGGGTAACTTGAGCCAGGCCTCGAAGGCCACGGCGGTCAACGGCCGGCTGATCAGGTAACCCTGGGCCGTGTCGCAGTGCCAGCGCTCCAGCAGGCGCAGGCTGTGTTCGTATTCCACACCCTCTGCCACCACCTTGAGGCCCAGGTTGTGGCTCATCTCGATGGTGGAACGCACGATGACGGCGTCTTCGCTGGTTTCATCCAGGTTGCGCACAAAGGATTGGTCGATCTTGAGCTCTTGCACCGGCAGGCGCTTGAGGTGCGCCAGCGACGAATAGCCGGTGCCGAAGTCGTCCACCGACAGGCTGATGCCGCACTCGCGCAGGCGGTTGAGCACCTTGAGGGCCTGCTCCGGCTCACGCATGATCGCGCTTTCGGTGATCTCGAAAATCAGTTGCCCGGCCGGTACGCCGTACAGGCTCAGCAAGCGCGAAACGCGCTCGGGCAGGTCCTGGCCCAGCAGGTCATCGGCGGAGATGTTCAGTGACAGCTGCACGCGCAGGCCGCGGCCGTTCCACTCGCTGAGCTGGCGGATGCCTTCTTCGATCACCCAGCGGGTCAGCAGCTGGATACTGCCGGTGCGCTCGGCCAATTCGATGAATTCCCCCGGCGAGACGATGCCCAGTTGCGGGTGATGCCAGCGCAGCAAAGCCTCGGCCTGGCGCACCTGGCCCTGGCGGATGTCCAGCTTGGGCTGGTAGTTGAGCAGCAGCTCGCCATTGTCGGCGGCGCGGCGCAGGTCGCGGATCAGGCGGATCTGGCGCTGGTGCGCCAGGTCGCGGCCGTGCTCGTACACCTGCAGGCGGCCGGGCATTTGCGAGGCATCCTTGAGCGCCACGGCAGCGCGGCCCAGCAACTCTTCGGCCTCGGCACCGTCGGCCGGGTAGGCGGCGATGCCGATGCGGCAGTCCAGGGCCACGTCGTGGGTGCCAAACCGGTGCGGCTTGAGCAACAACTGCTGGAGTTTGTCCGCGCGCGCCACGGCAGAATCGGCGTCGGTGTTTTCCAGCAGCAGCAAGAATTCATCGGCGAGCAGATGCGCCAGGGTGTCGCCCGGGTTCAGGGTGGCGGACAGCCGCATCCCCACCTGCTTGAGCAAGCCATCGACAAAGGCCGGGCCGGCGCCTTCGCTCAGCGCCCGCAGGTTGTCCACCCCCAGGTACAGCAGCGCCATGGGCCGCTGGGCGGAAATGGCGCTGCTCAAACGCTCCATGGCCAGCGTGCGGTTGGGCAGGCCGGTCAGGCTGTCGTGCAGCGCGTTATGCGCCAGCTGTTGTTCACGCTCGGCAATCCCTTCGCGCATGTGGTTGAAGGCCTTGGCCAGTACCCCCAATTCGTCACGGCGCACCAGGTTCACGGGTGTCTGATAGTCGCCATCGCCGATGCGCTGCGCCGCCTGGGCCAGAACCTGCACCGGTTGCGACACGCTGCGCGCCAGCAACAGTGCGCCGGCCAGTGATGCTGCCAACGCGCCCAGGGCAATCACCAGGAAGGTCTTGTCCAGCGCTGCGAACGCGTGCAGGGCATCATCCAGCGGGCTTTGCAGCAACGCGATGACCTGGCCGGCATCGGTGTCGGCCAGCAGCAACGACTGGCTGAGGTAGGGGCGCTTGCCGATGATGGCCAGCGAGACGTCATGGCTGTTGGCGTTGGCCAGTATCCAGTCGTTGATGGCTGGCTGCAGGTCCGCCGACTGGGTGCTGACCAGCTGGCCCTTCTTGTCCTGGTCCCGAGACAGGAAGGACACCTGCAGGTTGGTCAGGGTGTGCAGCTCTTGGGCCAGCGCGGCGTCCATCGCAAAGCCCACCACCACGCGGCCGATGGGCAGTGGCGCCATCACCGGGGCCTCTACCAGCAAATGCGGCTCGCCGCGCAACGGCACGATCAGCATGGACTGGTTCTGCCGCCGCGCATCGCGCAGCGCCTGGTCGAAAGCGAACTGGCTGCCGTCCTCAAGCCCAGGCATGGTACTGGCCATGACCTTGCCGTCCATGCCCAACAGGATCATGTCACTGGCGCCGATGCGCGAGCCGTGGTTGGCCAGGGCCGAACGGATGGTGGCCGAGTCGCCACTGGCCACGGCGTCACGGAAGCCGAAGTCGGCCGCCAGCAGTTGCGCGGCGTCCTTCTGGCGCTTGCCGCGCACATCCAGCAGGCGCTCGAACACCCGCGCCCCCACCTGCAACTGGTTGCTGGCCTGGGCGCGCACCGCATCGGTGGTCGCCAGCTTGACCGACAGGATCAACGCCGCGATGACCACCAGCAGCAACAGAATCAGGACGCAGGCGATGCGTGCCTGGAAACTACTTCTCAGTTTCACGGACAGCTTTATTGAAGGCATCGCCGAAGCCACTCGTTTCAGGAGCATGGGGGGCGTCAGCCGCAGGCGGCTGCACCGTAAGGTTCCAGGAACGCTGCAGGCCGCTGGCGGCAACGTCGATGGCGCCGCCGGCGATAGCCTGCATGTCGGGCAACTGCGGGTGCCACAGGGTGACCTGATAATGGCCTGGCGGCACGTCCAGGCTGATGCTGCCGTCGGCACCACTGACGGCAAACCACGGATCATCGGTCACGTAGATATAACCCAGCATCCAGTCATGGATATTGCAGCCCAGCACCACCACGCCCGGCTTGTCGAACAGCAGTGGGTTGGTCGGCGTCCCTTCGTACAAGCGTAGCTCGAAACGCTTGGGCGCCGAGAACGAGTACACCTGGTGGCGGATGTTGTCGCTGTTGGGAAATTTGATGTGGGTGCCGGTGTGCACGGCCAGCACGTGGGGCACGAACTCCTGCTTCACCTGGTCCATGTTGGCCGTGGGCGTGGCGCTGCCTTGGCCCGCTTCACCCTGCAGGCTCACCACGGCACCGGCCAGCGGCTTGCCTTGGGGGTCGAGCAGGTGGGCGGTAAGCGGCGCAGCAGCGCACCAGGCCGGGGCGCCTAGCCCTAGGATCAATGCTGCGATGTAGTCATGCACTTTCGCCATACCGGCACCCAGGGTCAGAAAACAGAAGTCGCCGGCCTTGGCTATCCACTGTCCGCAGATTAAACGCAGTGGACGCAGAGAGCACGCGGAAAGATGAGGCAAATTGCCATCACTTAATTTTCCCGACGAAAGGCGACGCTCGAAGCCGCGAAGGATAGCAGCAGACGCTCTACCTCGCTGTGTCCATCCCGATACACAGCCTGTGCTTGGCCTGATATGAAGGTTATCGTCAGGTTTAGGTAAAGCTGGAGTGCCGCCATTGAAACCACTGCCCACCTGCCCCATCTAACCGGCATAGTCATTTGCGCAGGTGCCCCATGAGCGACCAGCAGGATTTCCCCGAACACCCGTCCGACCCCGTGGATCACGAACACATCGAGCATTCCCCCCACTCCAGCACCGAGCTGACCCTACCGGGCCAGAACCTGCCGGACAAGGTCTACATCATCCCGATCCACAATCGGCCCTTCTTCCCGGCGCAAGTGCTGCCGGTGATCGTCAACGAAGAGCCGTGGGCCGAGACCCTGGACCTGGTGGCCAAGGAACCGCACCACTCGCTGGCGCTGTTCTTCATGGAAACCCCGCAAGACACCCGCCACCTGGACACCTCCAACCTGCCGCTGTACGGCACCCTGGTGAAAATCCACCACGCCAGCCGCGAGAACGGCAAGTTGCAGTTCGTGGCCCAGGGCCTGTCGCGGGTGCGCATTCGCTCCTGGCTCAAGCACCACCGCCCGCCCTACCTGGTGGAAGTCGAATACCCGCACCAGCCGGCCGAGCCCACCGACGAGGTGAAGGCCTACGGCATGGCCCTGATCAACGCGATCAAGGAGCTGCTGCCGCTCAACCCGCTGTACAGCGAAGAGCTGAAGAACTACCTCAACCGCTTCAGCCCCAACGACCCCTCGCCGCTCACCGACTTCGCCGCCGCCCTGACCTCGGCCACCGGCGCCGAGCTGCAACAGGTGCTGGACTGCGTGCCCATGCTCAAGCGCATGGAAAAAGTGCTGCCCATGCTGCGCAAGGAAGTTGAGGTGGCGCGGCTGCAGAAAGAGATTTCCGCCGAGGTCAACCGGCAGATCGGCGAGCATCAGCGCGAGTTCTTCCTCAAAGAGCAGCTCAAGGTCATCCAGCAGGAGCTGGGCCTGACCAAGGACGACCGCAGCGCCGACCTGGAGCAGTTCCAGCAACGCCTGGAAGGCAAAACCCTGCCCGCCCAGGCGCAGAAGCGCATCGACGAGGAAATGGGCAAGCTGGCCATCCTGGAAACCGGCTCGCCGGAATACGCCGTCACCCGTAATTACCTGGAATGGGCCACCGCCCTGCCCTGGGGCATCTACGGCAAGGACAAGCTGGACCTCAAGTTTGCCCGCAAGGTGATGGACCAGCACCACGCCGGCCTGGATGACATCAAGAGCCGTATCCTCGAATTCCTCGCCGTGGGCGCCTACAAGGGCGAGATCAGCGGCTCGATTGTGCTGCTGGTGGGCCCGCCGGGCGTGGGCAAGACCAGCGTCGGCAAGTCCATCGCCGAGTCCCTGGGGCGGCCGTTCTATCGCTTCAGCGTCGGCGGCATGCGCGACGAGGCCGAGATCAAGGGCCACCGCCGCACCTACATCGGCGCCCAGCCGGGCAAGCTGGTGCAGGCGCTCAAGGACGTGGAGGTGATGAACCCGGTGATCATGCTCGACGAAATCGACAAGATGGGCCAGAGCTACCAGGGCGACCCGGCCTCGGCGCTGCTGGAAACCCTGGACCCGGAACAGAACGTCGATTTCCTCGACCATTACCTGGACCTGCGCCTGGACCTGTCCAAGGTGCTGTTCGTGTGCACCGCCAACACCCTGGACTCCATCCCCGGCCCGCTGCTGGACCGCATGGAAGTGATCCGCCTGTCGGGCTACATCACCGAAGAAAAACTGGCCATCGCCAAGCGCCATCTGTGGCCCAAGCAGCTGGAAAAAGCCGGCGTCGACAAGGCCAAGCTGAGCATCAGCGACAGCGCCCTGCGCCTGGTGATCGAGGGTTATGCCCGCGAGGCCGGCGTGCGTCAGCTGGAAAAACAGCTGGGCAAGCTGGTGCGCAAGGCCGTGGTCAAGCTGCTGGACGAGCCGGACGCGGTGATCAAGATCGGCCCCAAGGACCTCGAAGCCTCCCTGGGCATGCCGGTGTTCCGCAGCGAGCAGGTGCTGTCGGGCAAGGGCGTGATCACTGGCCTTGCCTGGACCAGCATGGGCGGCGCCACGCTGCCGATCGAAGCCACGCGCATCCACACCCACAACCGCGGCTTCAAGCTGACCGGGCAGTTGGGTGAAGTGATGAAGGAATCGGCAGAGATCGCCCACAGTTACATCAGCTCCAACCTCAAGCAGTTCGGCGCTGACGTGACCTTCTTCGACGAAGCCTTCGTGCACCTGCACGTGCCAGAAGGCGCCACCCCCAAGGACGGCCCCAGCGCCGGCGTGACCATGGCCAGCGCCCTGCTGTCCCTGGCCCGCGACCAGGCGCCCAAAAAAGGCGTGGCCATGACCGGCGAGCTGACCCTGACCGGGCACGTGCTGCCCATTGGCGGGGTGCGCGAGAAGGTGATTGCGGCGCGGCGGCAGAAGATCAATGAGTTGATCTTGCCGGAGGCCAATCGTGGGCATTTCGAAGAGCTGCCTGATTATTTGAAGCAGGGGCTGACGGTGCACTTTGCCAAGCGCTTTGCCGATGTGGCCAAAGTGCTGTTCTGATTTGAGTCCGCGCCAGCCGCTTCCCGAGCTTCGCTCGGTCCCACACCTTTCGCGGCAGTTGTGTCAGTGAAGCAAAGCTCTTAGCCTTTGGAGGCACTGCAGGACTATCTGGTGCCTCCAAGGGCTGAGTGCTTTGCCTCACTGACTCACATGGCCCGAAAGGTGTGGGACCGAGCGAAGCTCGGGAAGCAGGCAACACAATTCTTCAGTTATGCTGACGGCCACCCCATTCACATGGAGCCGCCCATGACCGCTGCCCGCCTTCTTCTGCCCGCCGGCATCGCCCTGCTGGCCGCCTGCGCCCAGCAGCCTGCGCACAACGTCGACCTGGCCAAACAGAGCGACTGCCCCCTGAGCCTCACCACCGGCCAGACCCTGACCCTGGCCCTGCCCAGCAACCCCACCACCGGCTACCGCTGGCTGGTGCAGAACCCGGCCTCCAGCGTGCTGCGGGTGCTGAGCCCCGAGGTCTACACCAACCCCGAAGACGCAGGCCTTGTAGGCGCGGCGGGGCAATCGGTGTGGCGCTTCCAGGCCAAGGCGGCGGGCGATGGGCATTTGCTGCTGGTGTTGCAGCAGCCGTGGGCACCGGAGGTGAAGCCGGTGCAGGTGTTTGATTGCTCCATCAAGGTCAAGTGACACCCTGTAGCCGCTGCCGAAGGCTGCGCTGGCCCTGCGCCCCACCGGGAATCTCCAGTGAATGCGAGGGCCAGCGCAGCCTGGCGGCAGCGGCTACAGGCGCTTCATCCATCTCACCTGCAATAAACCGCCAATCCCGGTAAAATCCCGCCCTTCGTTTTTTACCGACCCCGCCGGAACCGCCGTGAGCAAAGAACCCGACCGCATTTTCGCCCAGCCCCTGGCCCAGGTGCCCGACTTTGTCTTCAACGAAGACGTGGTGCGGGTGTTCCCGGACATGATCAAGCGCTCGGTGCCCGGCTACCCGACCATCGTCGAGAACCTCGGCGTGCTGGCCGCCCAGTTCGCCCAGCCGCACACCGCCCTGTACGACCTGGGCAGCTCGCTGGGCGCCGTCACCCAGTCGCTGCGTCGCCACGTGCGCACCGATGACTGCCGGGTGATCGCCATCGACAACTCCAGCGCCATGGTCGAGCGCTGCCGTGAATACCTCAATGCCCAGGACTCGATGTTCCAGGAGCTGCTGCCGGTGCAGGTCATCGACGGCGACATCCTGACCCTGGACTTCGCCCCAGCCTCGGTCATCGCCATGAACTTCACCCTGCAGTTCATCACCCCCGACCAGCGCCTGGGCCTGCTGCAACGCATCCGCCAGGCCCTGGTGCCGGGCGGTGCACTGATTCTGTCGGAGAAGCTGCGTTTCGCCGATGAACAGGAACACGAACTGCTCACCGACCTGCACGTCGCCTTCAAGCGCGCCAATGGCTACAGCGAACTGGAAATTGCCCAGAAGCGCAGCGCTATCGAAAACGTGATGAAGCCCGACAGCCTGGAAGAACACCGCGAGCGCCTGCTGGCCGCCGGTTTCTCCAAGGTAGTGCCCTGGTTCCAATGCCTTAACTTTGCCTCGTTGATTGCCCTGCCATGATTGATCTAGCCCCCCTGGTCCGCCGCATGGCGGGCACGCCCCTGGCCACCTGGAGCGAGGGCCTGCAGGCCCAGCTCGACGCCAAGATGGAAAAAGGCCACGGTGATCTTGCGCGCTGGCAAGCGGCCCTGGACGCCCTGCCCGCCCTGGCGCCCACTGACATCGATTTGACCGACAGCCTGACCCTGGACTGCGCCTGCGACGACGCCACCCGCACCCAGATGCACAACGCGCTGATGGGCCTGTCGCCGTGGCGCAAGGGCCCGTTCAACCTGTTCGGCGTGCACGTGGACACCGAATGGCGCTCGGACTGGAAATGGTCGCGCGTGGCCCCGCACCTGGACCTCAAAGGCAAACGCGTGCTGGACGTGGGCTGCGGCAATGGCTACTACCAGTGGCGCATGCTCGGCGCCGGTGCCGACAGCGTCATTGGCGTAGACCCCAACTGGCTGTTCTTCTGCCAGTTCCAGGCAGTGCAGCGCTACCTGCCGGACCTGCCGGCCTGGCACCTGCCCTTCGCCCTGGAAGACCTGCCAGCGAACCTGGAAGGCTTTGACACGGTATTTTCCATGGGCGTGTTCTACCACCGCCGTTCGCCCATCGAGCATTTGCTGGCATTGAAAGACTGCCTGGTGAAGGGCGGCGAGCTGGTGCTGGAAACCCTGGTGGTGGAAGGCGACAAGCACCAGGTGCTGGTGCCCGAGGACCGCTACGCGCAGATGCGCAACGTGTGGTTCCTGCCGTCGGTGCCGGCCCTGGAGTTGTGGCTGCGGCGTGCGGGGTTCACCGACATCGAGTGCGTGGACGTGAGCCTGACCACGGTGGAGGAACAGCGCAGTACCGAGTGGATGAAGTACCAGTCGCTGGGTGATTTCCTCGACCCCAATGACCACAGCCGCACGATTGAAGGGCTGCCGGCGCCGATGCGGGCGGTGATCAAGGCTCGCAAGTAACCTGTAGCCGCTGCCGCCAGGCTGCGCTGGCCCTGTGCCTCACTGCAGATGTTCAGGGTTCACGCAGGCCAGCGCAGCCTGGCGGCAGCGGCTACGGGTTACACCAACCCGTCAATCATCACCTGGGCAGTGCCTTGCGAGCAGCGTTCCACCCGCCCACGCACGCCATACACCGCCGCCAGGCTGTCACCATCGATCACCTCGGCCGGCGCCCCATGGGCAATCAACCGCCCACTCTTGAGCATCAGCACCCGATCGGTCTGCCGCAGGCTGATGTTGATGTCGTGCAACACGATCAACGTCACCATGTCGCGCTCGCGGGTTTCCTGGCCAATCACTTCCATCACGTGGAACTGATGGTTGAGGTCCAGCGCGCTTAACGGCTCATCCAGCAACAGCAGCACCGGCTTGCGGATCAGCGCCTGGGCCAGCCCCACCAGTTGCTTCTGCCCGCCTGAAAGCTGATCAAGAAAGCTCATGGCCAGATGGGCGATGCCCAGCCGTTCCAACAACGCCCGCGCCTCGTCGATGTCCTGCTGGCGCGGGGTGTTGCCACTGGCCCGGCGCGCTACCAGCAAGGATTCGAACACCCGCAGGTGCACGCTGGCCGGCAGGCTCTGGGGCAGGTACACCACGCGCTCGGCGCGGGCGGCGTAGCTGGCCTGCAGCAGGTCGTCGCCGTCCAGCAGCACCTGGCCGCAGGCCGGGGTCAGGCCGGCGATGGCCTTGAGCAAGGTCGACTTGCCGCAGCCGTTGGGGCCCAGCAGGGCCGTCACCTGGCCGCGGCCGATGCCCGCCAGGTTCAGTTGCTCGATGATCGGGCGCTTGCCGTAGCTGACGTCCAGTTGCCGTACTTCCAGCATTAATGGCCTCCGCTGCGGCGCAGCACGATCGACAGGAAAAACGGAATGCCCACCAGCGAGGTCACGATGCCCACCGGGATCAGCACACCGGGGATAATGTTCTTCGACGCCACCGAGGCCAGCGACAGAATCAGCGCACCCGCCAGGGCACTACCGGGCAGGTAAAAACGATGGTCCTCGCCGAACAGCAGGCGGGCGATGTGCGGGCCCACCAGGCCGATGAAACCGATGGTGCCGACAAAGGCCACGGCCAGCGCCGACAGCACGCTGACGCGCAGCAAGGTGCTCAGGCGCAGGCGCTTCACGTCGATACCGAAACTGGCGGCGCGGTCCTCACCCAGGCGCAGGGCGGTCAGTTGCCAGGCGCGGCGCAGGGCCAACGGCAGGGCGATGCCGACCGCCAGCGCCAGCAGGCCGACCTTCAGCCAGGTGGCGCGGGCCAGGCTGCCCAGGGTCCAGAACACCAGGGCCTGCAGCGAGTCCTCGGTGGCCACGAACTGAATCAGCGACACCAGGGCGCCAAAGGTAAACCCCAAGGCGATGCCGAACAGCACCACCACGCTGGTATCGGCCTTGCGCCAGCGCGCCAGCAAGTCGAGCAGCATCGTCGCGATCAGGGCGAAGATGAAGGCGTTGATCGCCACCAGCCACTCGTCCGGCACACCGGGGATGCCCAGGTTGAGGACGATCGCCAGCGCCGCACCGAACGCCGCCGCGTGGGACACGCCCAGGGTAAACGGGCTGGCCAGCGGGTTGTTGAGGATGGTCTGCATCTCGGCGCCGGCCAGGCCCAGGGCGGCGCCCACCAGCACCGCCATCAGCGCCTGGGGCAGGCGGATGCTCCACACAATCACTTGCTGGCCGGGGTTGACCGAGGCCTTGTGCAACAGGGTCTGCCACAGGTCATGCAGGGTCAGCCCGGACGGCCCGAGGGTGAAGTCCAGCAGCAACGACGCCAGGATCGCCACCGCGAACAGCGCCAGCAACAACAGGCGGCGCCGCAGCACGCGGCGATAGTCGTCCATGATCGCCTGCTCGTGCATCACGGCGGTGTTCATTGACCTGCCTTGAGGTCGGCCCAGAAGGCGCCGCTGATGTCTTCAGGCAGCATCTTCTGCAGTTCGGCCTTGCTTTGCTGCGGGTCCAGGTCCTTGAACTGCTGCGGGTAGAACCACTTGGCCATGGCTTCCACCGCCAGGATGTTCAGCGGCGAGTTGTAGAAGTTATGCCACACCCCATGCACCCGCCCCTCGCGCACCGCGGTCAGGGTGCTGATGCCCTCGCGCGCCACCAGGGTCTGCAAACTGGCCCGGGCATTGGCTTCGCTCACGCCGCCGCCGGCCTTGTAGCCGGGGTCGGTGGCGGTGTTGTCGCGGGTGCCGCTGACCAGGTAGAAGCGCGGGTCGGCGGCGATGAGTTTTTCCAGGTTGATGTCACCGATCACGCCCGGCAGCAGGCCAGCGGCGATGTTGTTGCCGCCCGCCGCTGCGATGAAGTCGCCCATGTTGCCGTTGCCAGCCGTGTGGCAGCAGGGAATGCCGCCCTTGCCGACACCGGCGAGCATTTCGATGAACACGCTGGGGCGCTGCTCGCGCGGGATGGTGCTGACCACATCCTGCACGCGCTTGAGGTGCTGCTGGTAGAAGTCGATATAGGCCTGGGCCTGGGGCTCGCGGTGCAGCACTTTGCCCAGCAGGCGGATGCTGGGCACGGTGTTCTGCAACGGGTGCTGGCGGAAGTCGATGAAGACCACCGGGATACCGGCGTCCTGCAATTGCTTGACGATGGGGTTGTCCAGGCCCGGGCCGTGGCCGGCGATGCCGAAGATGGCCACGTCGGGGTTCAGCGCCAACACCTTCTCCGGGCTGACGCTGGCCTCGGAGGTGGTGCCAATGGTCGGCACCTTGCCGATGGCCGGGTAGATGGCCTTGAACGCGTCATACCCAGGCTTGTCCACCGAGCTCAATTCACCCTGCCAGCCCGCCACGCGGTGGAACGGCTGCTTGCCTTCCAGCAACGCCATGGCATAGATCATCCGCCCCTCGCCCAGCAGCACGTGCTGCGGGTTGTCCGGCACCTGCACCGTGCGCCCGGCGATGTCGGTCACCGTCTGCGCCAGCACCAGCGGGCTGAACAGGCTGAACGCCAGGGCGGCGAACAGGCCCTTGGCGCGGGTGGAGCGGGTTGCACGGCGTTGCATCGGAAACCTCGGTCTGGATGAAAACGCCGTGGATTTTAACTGCCAATAATTCCCGTTTGCGTGAAACATCCGTCAGGTGCGGTTCACACCAGCACGCTGCGGTCGAACACAAATACCTTGCCGTTCTGCGGCCGATGCTCCAGCAGGTTCTGAGGGCGGCCCATGGGCGGGCGGTTCTTCTCGCCCGTATCGACGATCCAGCCCTTGTCCTTCATGCGCTCCAGACGCCCGCGCAGGGTGGTGTGCTGCACCGCCTGGCCCAGGCTGGCCTCGAAGGCGCCCAGGGCTTCGGTAACGGTGAAGCGCGGTTGCAGCAAGTGCAGCGGCAGGGCCGTGTACACCGCCTTGGCCGCCAGACGGGCGTGGGCCTGGGCCACCAGTTCGGTGTGGTCAAACGGCAGCGCCGGGATGGCGTCCAGGGCGAAGAAGCGCAAGTCGTCGCCTTCCACCACGGTGGTGGGGCACAGCAGGGCCAGGTAGATGGTGCTCATGGACCAGCCACGCGGGTCGCGGCTGGCGCTGCCGACGGTGGCCACCTGCTCCAGGTGGCGCGGCACTACCCGCGCCTTCTCGTCGAGGGCGCGGGTGGCGGCGGCGTCCAGGCTGGCGTCGGCGCAGCGGCCATTGACCAGCACGCCGGGCAGCGCCCATTGGTCGATGAACGGCTCGCGGGCGCGGCGGATCAGCAGCAGTTCGAGGCGCTGCTGGGGGGTTAGGCGCAGGGCGACGATGTCGACGCTGGCCAGTATCTGGGCGTTGCTCATGGGCATCCTTCTCGCTGTAGCCGCTGCCGAAGGCTGCGCTGGCCCTGTGCCTCACAGGAGATCTCCAGCGCCCCCTCGGGCCAGCGCAGCCTGCGGCAGCGGCTACAGGGTTGCGGGGCGGCAAAATTTGCTTGACCACATATTACATCAGGTGGAATATGTAGTCACGCACAGCGAAGCAAGGAGTTGCCCCCATGAAGATCGCCAGTTTCGACATCGATGCCCAAAAGGGCTTCACCCCCCTCTGCCCGGCCGAACTGCCGGTGCCCGAAGGCCATCTGATCGGCGCGGCGCTCAACCACCTGGCCAGCTTCGCCAGCCTGCGCCTGGGCAGCAAGGACGCCCACTCGCCGCAAGCCGCCTGGGTGGTGGACAGCCCCGCGCAGATGCTGCAACCGCTGAACCTGCCCAACGCCGACATCACCTGGGTCAGCCACTGCGTGCCCGGCACCCCCGGCTTCGAATTGCTCGACGAGTTGCCCAAGCCGCTGGACTACGACTTCTTCGTGTGGAAAGGCATCGAGCCCGACCTGCACCCCTACGGCGCCTGCTACCACGACCTGGCCGACACCCGCAGCACCGGCGCCATCGAGTTCCTGCGCCAACAAGCGGTGGACTTTGTGTTGGTGGGCGGCCTGGCCCTGGACTACTGCGTGAAAACCACCGCCCTGCAGCTGCGCAACGCCGGTTTCCGCGTCGGCGTGTACCTGCCGGCCTGTCGCGCCATCGCCGACGCCACCGCGCAGGCCGCCTGCCAGCACATGCAGGCCGCCGGCATCGAACTCTACGCCAGCGCCACCGACCTGGCCGCTGCCGTCAACAAGGAGGCCTGATCATGGCCGAGAGCGTATTCGCCGACCGTATCGTGCAGAACCTGCTGGACACCGACTTCTACAAACTGACCATGATGCAGGCGGTGCTGCACAACTACCCCAACGCCGAGGTGGAGTGGGAATTCCGCTGCCGCAACGCCGAGGACCTGACGCCCTACCTGGCCGAGATCCGCTACCAGATCGAGCGCCTGGCCGACATTTCCATCACCCACGACCAGCTGGCATTTCTGGAGCGCATCCCGTTCATGAAGCCGGACTTCATCCGCTTCCTGAGCCTGTTCCGCTTCAACCTGCGCTACGTGCACACCAGCGTCGAAGACGGCCAGTTGTGCATCCGCCTGCGCGGGCCGTGGCTGCACGTGATCCTCTACGAGATCCCATTGCTGGCGATCATCAGCGAAGTGCGCAACCGCCAGCGCTACGGCCACATCGTGCTGGAGCAGGCCAGCGAGCAGTTGTACAACAAGCTCGACTGGCTCAAGGGCGAGGCCAGCACGGCGGAGCTGGCCGGTTTCCAACTGGCCGACTTCGGCACCCGGCGGCGCTTCAGCTACCGCGTGCAGGAGGAGGTGGTGCACATCCTCAAGCGTGATTTCCCCGGGCGTTTCGTGGGCACCAGCAACGTGCACCTGGCGCGCGAACTGGAGGTGAAACCCATCGGCACCATGGCCCACGAGTGGTTCATGGCCCACCAGCAACTGGGCCCGCGGCTGATCGACAGCCAGATCGCCGCGCTGGACTGCTGGGTGCGCGAGTACCGTGGCCTGCTGGGTATCGCCCTGACCGACTGCATCACCATGAATGCCTTCCTCAAGGACTTCGACCTGTACTTCGCCAAGCTCTTCGATGGCCTGCGCCACGATTCCGGCGACCCGCTGCAGTGGGCCGAAAAGGCCATCCAACACTATGAAAGCCTGGGCATCGACCCGCTGAGCAAGACGTTGATCTTCTCCGACGGCCTGAACATGCCCAAGGCGCTGGAACTGTATAGAGCGCTGCACGGGCGGATCAATGTAAGCTTCGGCATCGGCACCAACCTGACCTGTGACATTCCAGGGGTTGAGCCCATGAACATCGTGATCAAGATGACCGCCTGCAACGGCCATCCGGTGGCGAAGATTTCCGACACGCCAGGCAAGACCCAGTGCCTGGACGAGAATTTCGTCACCTACCTCAAACATGTATTTCGCGTCTGAATTGCACCCTCAGGAGTTCGACATGAGCAATCGTCAAATCGAGATCGCCGCGGCCCTCAACGTGGTCCCGCCCTTCGCCGACACCGCCGCCCTGGTCAAGGAAGTGGACCGCCGCAAGGCCTTCATCAAGCAGTGCCTGCGCAACGCCCACGTCAAGGTGCTGGTGCTGGGCATCAGCGGCGGCGTCGACTCGCTGACCGCGGGCCGCCTGGCGCAACTGTCGGTGGAAGAGCTGCGCGCCGAAACCGGTGACCAGGCCTACAAGTTCATCGCCGTGCGCTTGCCCTACAACGTGCAGCACGACGAACACGATGCCGCCGCCTCGATGCAGTTCATCCGCGCTGACGTGGAAGACACCGTGAACATCGCCGGCGCCGTGCTGGGCCTGTCCGAGCAGGTCGCGCACCTGCATGGCCTGACCGACGCGCGCCGCGACTTCGTGATCGGCAACACCAAGGCCCGCATCCGCATGGTGGCCCAGTACACCATCGCCAACGCCAACAACGGCCTGGTGATCGGCACCGACCACGCCGCCGAAGCGGTGATGGGTTTCTTCACCAAGTTTGGCGACGGCGCCTGCGACCTGGCCCCGCTCAGCGGCCTGGTGAAGAACCAGGTCCGCGCCATCGCCCGCCACCTGGGCGCACCGGAAAACCTGGTGGAAAAAGTGCCCACCGCCGACCTCGAAGAGCTGCGCCCCGGCAAGCCGGACGAAGAAGCCCACGGCGTCACCTACGCCCAGATCGATGCCTTCCTGCACGGCCAGCCGGTCAGCGAAGAAGCCTACGCAATCATCGTGCGCACCTACGACAACAGCCAGCACAAGCGCGAGCTGCCGTTCGCGCCTTAAGGCTGCAGCAACTGCTGGCCGCGCTCCTGCAGCAAGGCCAGCAGCACCCGCGCCGCTGGCGACAGGTAGCCATCGGTGCGCACGGTGACGCCCATGGTGCGCGTCACCGTGGTGTCGGCCAGCACCACCTCGCGCAGCAGGTTCATGCCGATGCCGTGGGTCAGTGACTCGCGGGAGAAGAAGCTGAGCAGGTCAGTATGGGCGATCAGCCGCGGCAGCACCGACACGGTGTTGCTCTCGATCTGCGCCACAGGTGGCGGCAGTTCACGCGAGGTGAACAGGTTATCCAGCCAGCGCCGTGAGGCCACCGTGGGGCCGGGCAGTACCCAGCGGTAGCGGGTCAGGTCCGCCAGGGTGTAGGGGCCGTCGAAGATCGGGTGGTTGACGCTGGCCACCACCACCGCCTCGTCCCGCAGCAGCGGGTAGCTGACCAGCGAGCCCTCGCTGGCAATGAACGAACTGATGATCAGGTCCAGGCGCCCCGCCACCAGGGATTCGCGCAGCACATCGTCCTGGCCGATCACCAGGCTCAGGGTGATGTCCGGGGCGCGCGCCAGCAAGGCCGCCGTCAATTGTGGCAACAGGTGATCGGCCATCGACGCCGCGCAGCCCAGGCGGATGATGCCCACCGCGCCGCTGGCGAAATCCTTCACCTCGCGTTCGGTCTCGGCGATGCTCTGGCGCAGCTCGCGGCCGCGGGCCAACAGCAGCTCGCCAACGTCGGTCAGCTGGATGCCGCGGCCTTCACGGCGGAACAGCTGGGTGCCGAGGGATTCTTCCAGGCGCTGGATGCTTTTGCTCAGCGCCGGCTGGCTGCGGTTGAGCTTGTCGGCGGCGCGGCCCAGGTGGCCGAGCTCGGCGATGGTTTCAAAATAAGTGAGGTCACGCAGGTCCATGATTCATAACTGCCAGTTATCGTTTGATCATTATTAGAAAATAGACTTGATTGATCGCGGCGTCGATAATTCTCTGGTGCCCCGCCTTGACCGGGGTACCTGGAGAATCCTCGACGTGTCCCCTTCCCTCGCTCTTCGCTACTGGCCACCGCTGCTGCAGTGGCTGGCATTGATCGTTTTCGCCGGCAGCGCTGGCCAACTGCTGAAATCCCTGCAACTGCCCGCTGGGCAATTTGTCGGCCCCATGCTGGTGGCCATCGGTTTCGGCGTGTGCGGCACCACCCTGCGCATCCATCGCCAGGCATTTCGCCTGTGCCAGGGCACCATCGGCCTGCTGGTGGCGCACTCCATCAGCATGGCGGTGCTGACGGCCGTGGTGCAGTCCTGGCCGGTGATGCTGCTGGCCACCGTGCTCACGGTGCTGCTGAGCACCGCAGTGGGGCTGGTGATGGCCCGCTACGGCGGCATCGGCGCCCGCACGGCGGCCTGGGGCACCTCGCCCGGCGCTGCGTCGGCGATGGTGTCCATGGCTGAAGACAACGGCGCCGATGGCCGCATCGTCGCCACCATGCAGTATGTGCGGGTGGTCTGCGTGGTGATGATCGGCGCCCTGGTCAGTCGCCTGCTGGGCGCCGACGGCACCGGCACCCAGGCCCACGGCGCGGTGCTGAGCCTGGCGGCCACGCCGCTGCCCGACCTGGCCATCAGCCTGGCGGTGATCGTCATCGGCGTGCTGCTGGGCGCGCGGCTGCCGGCCGGGGCGTTGCTGGGGCCGCTGTTGATCGGTGGCGTGCTGCAGTTGTGCGGTTTGATCCACATCGTGTTGCCGGCGCCGCTGCTGAGCCTGGCTTACGCCACGGTGGGCTGCTACGTGGGGCTGCGCTTTGACCGCGCCACCATTGCTTACGTGTTCAAGCGGCTGCCGGCAATGATCAGCGGCTCGCTGTTGTTGATTGTGTTGTGCGCGCTGTCGGCGTGGCTGGTGGCGGATTTGCTGGGCAAGGATTTCCTCTCGGTGTACCTGGCTACCAGCCCGGGCGGGTTGGATTCGATGGCGATCATTGCCGTGGATACCCATTCGGATGTGGGGCTGGTGCTGGCGATGCAGACGTTGCGGTTGTTTGGTGTGATCGTCACGGGGGCGTGGCTGGCCAGGCTGGTGATCCGCTGGAGTGAACGCGCCTGACCTGTAGCCGCTGCCGCCAGGCTGCGCTGGCCCTGCCGTTCACTGAAAATCCTCAGGGTTCACGCCGGCCAGCGCAGCCTGCGGCAGCGGCTACGTAGCGATAACGATCCACCGCAACGAAATCATTACAAAATGAGTCACTTGTCCGGCTTTCCTGTTCGAACCCTGGATACGCCATCATCACAATGTATTGAATTCGTTCCAATCCCATCATCACGATCAACATAACCAACTGATTTATATAGATTTTACTTTTGGCACTGCCTTTGCTCTGTTCAATCTCATACCAAACAGAACACAAGGACCGCGCCATGTTCTCCAAAGCCCTCACCCTCGCCGATTTCGACCCCGCCCTGAATGACGCCATCGCCCTGGAAGCCACCCGCCAGGAGCAGCACATCGAGCTGATCGCTTCCGAGAACTACACCAGCCCACAAGTGATGCAGGCCCAAGGCTCGGTGCTCACCAACAAATACGCCGAGGGCTACCCGGGCAAGCGCTATTACGGCGGCTGCGAGCATGTCGACGTGGTGGAACAACTGGCCATCGACCGCGCCAAGGCGCTGTTCGGTGCCGACTACGCCAACGTGCAACCGCACTCGGGCAGCCAGGCCAACGCCGCAGTGTTCCTGGCGCTGCTGCAACCGGGCGACACGGTGCTGGGCATGAGCCTGGCCCATGGCGGGCACCTGACCCACGGTGCCAAGGTGAGTTTCTCGGGAAGGCTGTACAACGCAGTGCAGTACGGCATCGATGATCAGGGTCTGATCGATTACGACGAGGTGGAGCGCCTGGCGGTGGAGCACCAGCCGAAGCTGCTGATCGCCGGTTTCTCTGCCTATTCGCGCACCCTGGATTTCGCCCGTTTCCGCGCCATCGCCGACAAGGTGGGTGCCTATCTGTTCGTTGACATGGCCCACGTGGCCGGGCTGGTGGCAGCGGGGCTTTATCCCAATCCGCTGCCCTTCGCCGACGTGGTGACCACCACCACCCACAAGACCCTGCGCGGCCCGCGTGGCGGCCTGATCCTGGCGCGCAGCAACCCGGCACTGGAGAAGAAGCTGGACTCGGCGGTGTTCCCTGGCGGCCAGGGCGGGCCGCTGATGCACGTGATCGCCGCCAAGGCGGTGTGTTTCAAGGAAGCGCTGGCGCCGGAATTCACAGCCTACCAGCAGCAGGTGATCGATAACGCCCGGGTCATGGCCCAGGTGTTCGTCGACCGCGGTTATGACGTGGTCTCGGGTGGCACCGACAACCACCTGTTCCTGGTCAGCCTGATTCGCCGCGGCCTCACCGGCAAGGACGCTGACGCCGCCCTGGGCCGCGTGCACATCACCGTCAACAAGAACGCCGTGCCCAACGACCCGCAGTCGCCCTTCGTGACCTCGGGCCTGCGCATCGGCACCCCGGCCGTGACCACCCGCGGCTTTGGCAAAACCGAGTGCACGCGCTTGGCCGGCTGGATCTGCGACGTGCTCGATCACCTGGGTGACGCTGACGTGGAAGCCGAGGTCGCCGCCCAGGTTGCGGCACTGAGTCGCGACTTCCCGGTGTACGGCCGCTAGTCGCGCCGGGTTGCCCTCTGGCACACTTCGCGCAAAGAAGTGCCCAGCAGGGCAACCTAACAGGCCCACGGGCCGATGTCGGGAATAACAATGAAACTGCATCAACTCCGCGCGTTAGTCTCCATCCACGAAACCGGCAGCCTGCAAGACGCCTCGCAAGTGCTGCACCTGACCCAATCGGCCCTGAGCCGGGCCATCAAGGAACTCGAGAACGAGCTGGGCATTACCTTGCTGGTGCGTTCCAACAAGGGCATGACCCTGACCGAATACGGGCAACGCATGCTCGGCCACGCCCGCCAGGCGCTGGAAAGCGTGCGCCGTGCGCGGCAGGAAATCGAAGACATGAAGGGCCTGGTGGTGAGCGAGATCACCATCGGCGTGACGCCCGTCACCGCCCTGCTGCAGCCACTCAAGCAGACCTTGCTCAGCTTCCAGCAAAGCTACCCCAACGCCACGTTGAAAGTGCTGGAAATGCGCCCCACGCAATTGCTGCAGCACCTGCGCGACGGTTTGCTGGACTTTGCCCTCACCTCCCAGGTGCCGACCAATGCCGTGGGCCTGGACTGGCAGCCGCTGTGCCGAATCCCCGGCGTGGTGGTGGTGCGCAAGGACCACCCGTTGCGCAACGTGCGCTCCCTGCGCTTGTTGCAGCAGGCGCACTGGATCAGCGTCGACCCGCTGACCGACAGCCAGTCGCAGTTCAACCAGCTGTTTGAAGGCAGCGCCCTGGGGCGGCCGCGCAAGGTGTTCGAATGCACGGCGATGAACCTGGCGATCAAGATGCTGATCGACAGCGACGCGGTGATGATCATGAGCGAGCCTGCGCTGGGGCATGTATTGGTGGGGATGAGCGACATGTCCAAGCACCTGCAGAAAATCGACATCCAGGAACCGGTGCCCGACTACTCGGTGAACCTGGTGTGCGTGAACCGCAGTTACCTGACCAAGACGGCCGGGCAACTGTTCGCGCACCTGCACGAAGAACTGGCCGGCAAGCCCGCCATGCTCTGACCTGCGCTGTAGCCGCTGCCGCCAGGCTGCGCTGGCCCGTGTGAACCTTGAAGTTCTACCGTGAGGCTCAGGGCCAGCGCAGCCTGCGGCAGCGGCTACAGATTGTACTAGAGGTTTGCGCAAGGGGTTTACCGCTGCGCCGGATGAGCCCCGGATAGCCTCTATACCGGGTGCCTCTTCCCACTCGCGCCCCATCACCTGCCTGGCACAAAGCCCCCGCGTTACCCATCTGCCCACCTCGCCGGCACCACATTCGCGCATCGCGAGTCGAAAATGCCCACAACCACTGTTCACCCCGACCTACGGCGACAGTCATCGGCACCAACGGTTGGGGCCTTGCATAAAAGCGATGTGCAGTTTGCGGCCCGCTGTTCAACACTCCGGCTCACCACGATCCCGGGTTCAGGAACATCGCCATGAAGAGCACCCCCGCCAGTGATTTGCCCCTCCACCCCAGCCCGGCCACGGCCTCGCTGCAAGCGCGCAAGATGCGTCGCGTGGTCATCGCCTCGTCGCTGGGCAACGGCCTGGAAATCTATGATTTCACCGTGTACAGCTTCTTTGCCGTGATCATCGGCAAGTTGTTCTTCCCCGGCGAATCCGCGCTGGCGTCGTTGCTGATGTCCCTGGCCACATTTGCCGTGGGCTTTCTGATGCGTCCGCTGGGCGCAGTGCTGATCGGCCGCGTGGCCGACCGACGCGGGCGCAAGGCGGCGCTGTCGCTGACCATCGCGCTGATGACTGTGGGCACCGGCATCATCGCCTTCACCCCCACCTATTCGAGCATCGGCATCGCCGCTACCCTGCTGCTGGTGTTCGGCCGCCTGCTGCAAGGCCTCTCGGCCGGCGGCGAGGTGGGCAGCGCCTCGGCGTTCCTGATGGAGTCGGGCAGCACCGCCAACCGTTGCTTCATGGTCAGCTGGCAGGGCGCCAGCCAAGGTGCTGCGGCCCTGCTGGGTGCGCTCACCGGCCTGCTGCTGAGCAGCAACCTGAGCCCCGAGGCCCTGGAAAGCTGGGGCTGGCGCGTGCCATTCGTGATCGGCCTGCTGATCGGCCCGGTGGGCTGGTTCATTCGCCAGCACCTGGACGAAACCCATACTGAAACCGCCGACACCCCGTCCCTGACGCAACTGCTGCGTGAACAGAAGGGTACGCTGTTGCTGGGCATCATGTGGATGGCCGCCTCCACCGTCAGCATGTACATGGTGGTGTTCTACATGCCCACCTACCTGGTGCGCACCCTGCACTACCCCAGCAGCTTCGCCTTCGCCCTGGTGTGCCTGGCAAGCGCCCTGCTGGCGGTGATCCCGCCGGTGGCCTCGCGCTACGCCGACCGCCTGCCACGGCGCAAGCCCCTGCTGTACTGGATCGCCGGGCTGGCGCTGGTGTTCGCCTACCCCGCGTTCCTGCTGCTGGGCCTGCAAAGCACCTGGCTGTGCATGCTGGCCATCGCCCTGCTGATCATGCCCATGGCCGTGGGCGTGGGTGCCAGCTTCGCCATGCTGATGGAGGCCTTCCCCCGCGAGCAACGCGTCACCGGGCTGTCGGTGATCTACAGCTTCGGCGTGACCCTGTTCGGCGGTTTCTCGCCGCTGCTGGTGACCTGGCTGATCGGCCTCACCGGCAACCCGCTGACCCCGGCCTTCTACCTGATCGCCACCCTGATGCTGAGTCTGATCGCCCTGCGCCTGTTCCCGGAACATCCCGGCCGCGCCTGAGCCCCCTCTTTACTGCCAGAAAAAGGAAGCAACCGTGAGCAACCTGATCATCAACCAGAAACTGCAAGCCAGCGCTGAACATTTCGCAACCATCCGCCGCGACATCCACAGCTTCCCGGAGTTGGGCGGCGACGTACCTCGCACCGCCGGCCTGGTGGCCGAAATGCTCGGCGCCTGGGGCTATGACGTGCACACCAATGTGGGCGGCCACGGCGTAGTAGGCGTGCTCAAGCGCGGCACCGGCACCCGCAGCCTGGGCATCCGCGCCGACATGGACGCCCTGCCGATTGTGGAAAAGAACGGCCTGCCCTGGGCCAGCCAGCACCAAGGGCGCATGCACGCCTGCGGCCATGACGGCCACACCGCCACCCTGCTGGCCGCTGCCGAACAACTGGCCCTGCACGCCGAATTCGACGGCACCCTGAACCTGATTTTCCAGCCGGACGAAGAAGGCCTGGCCGGCGCCAAGCAGATGATCGACGACGGCCTGTTCACCCGCTTCCCGTGCGATGCGGTGTACGCCTACCACAACATGCCCGGCGTGCCGGTGGGCAAGGCCGTGGTGCAAGCCGGTGGCTTCATGGCGTCGTCCGAGCGCGTCACCATCACCCTGACCGGCCGTGGCGGCCACGGCGCCATGCCGGAGCGGGCGATCGACCCGGTGCCCGCCCTGGCCAGCATCATTACCGCGCTGCAAACAGTGATTTCGCGCAACCTGTCCACCGATGACGCGGCGGTATTGAGCGTGGGCATGGTGCAGGCAGGCACCGCTTACAACATCATTCCCGAGACGGCCAAGGTGATGCTCAGCGTGCGCACCGCCGACCCCGCCGTGCGTGCCCGGGTAGAGAAGCGCATCCGCGAGATCGTCGAAGGGCAAGCCATCAGCTTCGGCGTGAAGGCCGAGATCGACTACCAACTGCTGGCGCCGGTACTGGTCAACAGCGCGGCCGAAACCGAACGCATGCTGGGCGTGGCGCGTGATGTGCTGGGGGCCGAGAACGTGCTGCAGAAGATGCCGGTACGGATCATGGGCAGCGAGGACTTTGCCTGGATGCTGGATGAGAAGCCTGGCTGCTATTTCATTCTGGGCAATGGCACGGGGGAGTTTACCGGGTGCTCGGTGCACAATGATCATTACGACTTTGACGACGCCGTGATCCCGCTGGGGGCGGCGTGCTGGGTGGGGTTGGTGGAGGGGTATCTCAAGGGTTGAACCGTAGCCGCTGCCGAAGGCTGCGCTGGCCCTGATGTGCACTGAAGATCTGCAGTGCACATCAGGGCCAGCGCAGCCTACCGGCAGCGGCTACAGGGCGAAATCAGCGGGCAGCCGCCACGATCAATTGCTTCATCTCGGCCACCGCCGATTTGAAACCAACAAACAATGCATGGGCCACCAGCGCGTGGCCGATGTTTAGTTCATTGATCCCCTTGATCGCCGCCACGGCCTCGACGTTGTGGTAATGCAGGCCATGGCCGGCATTGACGATCAGGCCCTGGGCCACGCCAAAGGCCACGCCGTCGGCGATGCGCTTGAGTTCTTCGGCTACTTCGGCCGGCGTTTGCGCATCGGCGTAACGACCGGTATGCAGTTCGATAGCCGGCGCACCAACGCGCTTGGACGCCGCAATCTGACGCTCGTCGGCATCGATGAACAACGACACCTCACAGCCGATCTTGCTCAGGCGCTCCACCGCTGCCTGGATCCGCGCTTCCTGGCCTGCCACGTCAAGGCCGCCTTCGGTGGTCAGTTCCTGACGGGTCTCCGGCACCAGGCACACGTGGGCCGGGCGGATGCGCTCGGCGAAGGCCAGCATTTCTTCGGTGACGCCCATTTCGAAGTTCATGCGCGTCTGCAGCACGTCCTTGAGCAGCAACACGTCGCGTTCCTGGATGTGCCGGCGGTCTTCGCGCAGGTGCACGGTGATGCCGTCGGCGCCCGCTTCTTCGGCGTCCAGCGCGGCCTTGACCGGGTCAGGGTAGCGGGTGCCGCGGGCCTGACGCAGGGTAGCGACGTGGTCGATGTTGACGCCGAGAAGAATGCGATTGCTGGTGGTCACGGGAGCGCTCCTTGGAATTGAGACCCCAAGGATACGTGGTGCTCACGGCTTGCGAAACAGTTCCCGACTGACCAGCGGACGACCGCCCAAATGTACGGCCAGCGCCTGGCGCATCAGGCGTTTGGCGGCGCTCAATGCGCCCGGGGTAGCCCAGTCGGCTTCGGCCATGGCCAGCAGCGCGCCGCCACTGAACAAACCGGGCTGTACCAGCCACACCCGCTCAAGCCCGGCGTCTACCTGCAAGCGGTACATGCCGTCGGCTTCCACCGGGTCGCCGTTGATGTCGGTGTCCAGGGCAAAGCTGTAACCCAGCTCGTCCAGCAGCCGCCATTCGAAGGCGCGCAGCAGCGGTTCCAGCGGCCGGCCGGCGGCCAGGGCCTGGAGGGTGGCCGCGTAGGCGTCGTAGATGACCTGGTTGGGGTCTTCGGCGGGTAGCAGGCGGATCAGCAACTCGTTGAGGTACAGGCCGCTGAACAGTGCATCGCCGACCATCCAGGCGGCCACGCCCACGGTTTCCATGCGCCCGACGTTCTTCAACTCACCTTTGCCGCGAAACTCGGCCTCCAGCGGCACGAATGGACGTGCCTGGGTGCCGGCCTTGCTGCGCGCGCTGCGCAACACGGCGCGCAAGCGGCCCTGGGGGGTGAGGAAGTCGACCAGCGCGCTGTTCTCGCGGTAGGGGCGCGAGTGCAGGACGTAGGCGGGTTGCAGGATGGGGGTGGACATGGGAGCCTCTCGAAACAACGTAGCCGCTGCCGAAGGCTGCGCTGCCCCTGATGTGCACCGAATATCTCCAGTGAACACAAGAGCCAGCGCAGCCTGGCGGCAGCGGCTACAGGGGCGTCGGCGCCCTTGGTGCAGCGATCAGAGGTCGCCGTAGCCCAGCGAGCGCAGGGCGCGTTCGTCGTCGGACCAGCCGCCTTTCACTTTCACCCACAGGTTGAGCATGACCTTGGAGTCGAACAGCAGCTCCATGTCCTTGCGCGCTTCCATGCCGATGCGCTTGATGCGGTCGCCCTTGTCGCCAATGATGATCTTCTTCTGACCATCACGCTCCACCAGGATCAGGGCGTGGATGTGCAGGGTTTTGCCCTGCTGCTTGAACTCTTCGATCTCGACGGTGATCTGGTACGGCAGCTCGGCGCCCAGCTGGCGCATGATTTTTTCGCGTACCAGTTCGGCGGCCAGGAAACGGCTGCTGCGGTCGGTGATCTGGTCTTCGGGGAAGAAGTGATCGTTTTCCGGCAGGTGCTTGGCGATCAGGCCTTCCAGCGCGTCGAGGTTGTGACCCTGCTGGGCCGACACCGGGACGATCTCGGCGTTGGGCAGCTGTTCCTGCAACCAAGTCAGGTGCGGCATCAGCTCGGCCTTGTCCTCGATACGGTCGGTCTTGTTGATGGCCAGGATCACCGGGCCCTGCACGTACTGCACGCGCTCAAGCACCAGCTGGTCTTCGTCGGTCCACTTGGTGCGGTCCACCACGAAGATCACCACGTCGACGTCTTTCAACGCCGCCGAAGCCGTCTTGTTCATGTAGCGGTTGAGCGCCTTTTCGTTGCTCTTGTGCATGCCGGGGGTGTCGACGTAGATCGCCTGGATCTCGCCCTCGGTCTTGATACCGAGCATGTTGTGGCGAGTGGTCTGCGGCTTGCGCGAGGTAATCGCCAGCTTCTGACCCAGGATGTGGTTGAGCAGCGTGGACTTGCCCACGTTCGGGCGGCCTACGATTGCGACGTAGCCACAACGGGTTGGGGTTGTATCAGTCATTGCCATTCTCCACGCCCAGGGCAATCAGTGCTGAAGCGGCCGCTACCTGTTCGGCAATGCGACGGCTTACGCCCTGACCCCGGCTTTTTTCGTTCAAAAGGGTCACTTCACATTCGACGAAAAACGTCCGGCAATGCGGTTCGCCCTGGATGTCCACCACTTCGTAGCGCGGCAGTTCGCAGCTACGCGATTGCAGGAATTCCTGCAGGCGGGTCTTGGGGTCCTTGTTGGTGTCCACCAGCGTCAGGCTGTCGAACTCGCTGGTCAGCCAGGACAGCACACGCTCGCGGGCCACTTCCATGCCCGAATCCAGGTAGATGGCACCAATCAGTGCTTCCAGGGCATCGGCCAGGATCGACTCGCGACGGAAACCGCCGCTCTTCAATTCACCGCTGCCCAGGCGCAGGTATTCGCCCAGGTCGAAACCACGGGCCAGTACGGCCAGGGTCTCGCCTTTTACCAGCCGGGCGCGCAGGCGCGACAGCTGGCCTTCGCGGGCCTGGGGGAATCGTTCGAACAACGATTCACCCGCCACGAAGTTGAGGATGGCATCACCGAGAAACTCCAGGCGCTCATTGTTGCGCCCGGCGAAGCTGCGGTGTGTCAAGGCCAGCACCATCAGGTCCTGGTCTTTAAAGGTATAGCCGAGCTGACGCTCGAGACGACTTAGGGAAACACTCACGGTTTACGCACGCTGAATTCGTGGTCAAATTTCACCACCAGATCGACATTGCCAATCAGTGGCTCACGCTGTTCGTATTGCAAATGGGCGGCGAATACGTCGTCGTCCAGTGTAACGGTCAAGACCTTCCTTGCGTCCAGGTCGCGGATATTGTTGACCTGCATGCCCGCGTCCACGTGATCGTAGAACGCCCGGACACTGTCGATGGGCTGCGCCTTGTCGGTCGACACCGACGCGATGATCTTCTTCATCGTCCAGTAATCGAAATAGTGCGGCACCACCTTGAAAGCCGTGCTGGCTGCAAACCCCAGCACCGCCAGGATCACCAACCCTCCCAGCAACGATACGCCTTTTTGCGAAGCGGCTTTCATCATCTCAAGCTCCCATCCCTGCTGACGCCTGAAAAGCATTCGGCGCTGTCCACTGGACAGCGCCGCCTGGTGTTACTTGATCAGCCCGACTCGCGAGAAATTCGGCAAGTGGCTCATCTTCGGTTCCGGCCAGCTCATCCAGACCGCGAAGGCCTTGCCGACGATATTGCGGTCCGGGACCATGCCCAGCAGCTCCTTGGGAATACGTGGATCATCCCAGTAACGGCTGTCGTTGGAGTTGTCACGGTTGTCGCCCATCATGAAGTAGTGCCCGGCAGGCACGGTCCACTGATTGTCCGGCGGCATGTGATAACGGCCCATTTCCTCGCGGATCAGGTGCTCGACGTTGCCGAGTTTTTCCTGATACAGCTCGGCAGTGCCCAGGGTGCCTGGCTCGGTACCCAGCAAGGTTTCCGACACCAACTGATCGTTGATGAACAGTTGCTTGTCGCTGGTGTAGCGAATCTTGTCACCCGGCAGGCCGATAACCCGCTTGATGTAGTTGACGCTCGGGTCGCTCGGATAGCGGAACACCATCACGTCACCGCGCTGCGGGTCACCGATCTGGATGACCTTCTTGTCGATCACCGGCAGGCGGATCCCGTACGAGAACTTGTTCACCAGGATGAAGTCACCCACTTCCAGGGTCGGCTTCATGGAACCCGACGGGATCTGGAACGGTTCTACCAGGAACGAGCGCAGGAACAGCACGATGAACAGCACAGGGAAGAACGACTTGCCGTATTCGACCAGCGTCGGTTCCTTGTTCAGTTGCTCGAGCACCACCGGGTCCGGCTCGTTGACACTGCCCTGGTAGTTGGCGATCGCGGTCTTGCGGCGCGATGCCAGGAACACCAGGTCAAACAGGGCCAGCAAACCGCACACGGCTACAGCAATCACCAACAACAGCGGGAAATTTAGAGACATAGGACCTAACTATCCAACCTGAGCACGGCGAGGAAGGCTTCTTGTGGAATTTCCACGTTGCCGACCTGTTTCATGCGTTTCTTACCGGCCTTCTGCTTTTCCAACAGCTTGCGCTTACGGCTGACGTCACCACCGTAGCATTTGGCCAGTACGTTCTTTCTGAGCGCCTTGACAGTGGTCCGGGCCACGATCTGCCCGCCAATGGCGGCCTGGATCGCAACGTCGAACATCTGGCGAGGAATCAGTTCTTTCATCTTCTCGGTCAGCGCACGGCCCTTGTAGTGGGCGTTGTCGCGGTGAACGATCAGGGCCAGGGCGTCAACCTTGTCACCGTTGATCAGCACGTCCAGCTTGACCAGGTTGGCCGACTGGTAGCGATCGAAATGGTAGTCCAGGGAAGCATAGCCGCGGCTGGTGGATTTCAGGCGATCGAAGAAGTCCAGTACCACTTCGTTCATCGGCAGGTCGTAACGCACCTGCACCTGGCTGCCGAGGAACTGCATGTCGCGCTGTACGCCACGCTTCTCGATGCACAGGGTAATGACGTTGCCCAGGTGCTCTTGAGGCACAAGGATAGTGGCCGCCACGATCGGCTCGCGGAAATCTTCGACCGACGACACGTCCGGCAGTTTGGACGGGTTGTCGACGTAGATGGTTTCGCCGGTCTTGAGCACCACTTCGAAGATTACGCTTGGCGCGGTGGTGATCAGGTCCAGGTCGTACTCGCGCTCCAGGCGCTCCTGGATGATCTCCATGTGCAGCATGCCCAGGAAGCCGCAACGGAAGCCGAAGCCCAGGGCGTCGGAGCTTTCCGGCAGGTACTGCAACGACGAGTCGTTGAGGGTCAGCTTGGACAGCGCGTCGCGGAAGTCTTCGAAGTCTTCGGAGCTGACCGGGAACAGGCCGGCGTATACCTGCGGCTGGATACGTTTGAAACCAGGCAGCACGGCCACGTCGGGGGTGCTGCTCAGGGTCAGGGTGTCACCCACCGGTGCACCGTGAATGTCCTTGATGCTGGCGATGATGAAGCCTACTTCGCCGGCTTTCAGGTCTGCGGTGGCGGTGTGCTTGGGGGTGAACACGCCCACGCTGTCGACCAGGTGCACCTTGCCGGTGGACTTGACCAGAATCTTGTCGCCCTTTTTCACCCGGCCATGGCGCACGCGTACCAGGGACACGACGCCCAGGTAGTTGTCGAACCAGGAGTCGATGATCAACGCTTGCAGCGGATCTTCGATGTTGCCGGTAGGGGCCGGGATGTCCTGTACCAGGCGCTCGAGCACGTCGATCACGCCCATGCCGCTCTTGGCGCTGCACGCGACGGCGTCGGTGGCGTCGATGCCGATGACCTTCTCGATCTCGTCCTTGACGCGATCGGGGTCGGCCTGGGGCAGGTCCATCTTGTTGAGCACGGGCATCACTTCCAGGCCCTGCTCGATGGCGGTGTAGCAGTTGGCAACCGACTGGGCTTCTACGCCCTGACCGGCATCGACCACCAGCAGCGCGCCTTCACAGGCGGCCAGCGAACGGCTGACTTCATAGGTGAAGTCGACGTGGCCAGGGGTGTCGATGAAGTTCAGCTGGTAGGTTTTACCATCCTGAGCCTTGTAGTGCAGCGTGACGCTGTGGGCCTTGATGGTAATGCCACGCTCACGTTCCAGGTCCATGGAGTCCAGCACCTGAGCTTCCATCTCGCGATCGGCCAGGCCGCCGCACATCTGGATGAACCGATCGGCCAGCGTCGACTTGCCATGGTCAATGTGGGCGATGATGGAGAAATTGCGGATATGACTCAAATCACTCACGGGTCAACACTCGAAAAGGCTGCGGGCTGGACGCCCAACGAAAAATAGCCGGGAATTGTACCTGAATAACGGGGTTGTGTGGGAGACGGTTGATCATGAAGATCCTCGCCAGCCCTGTAGCAGCTGCCGCCAGGCTGCGCTGGCCCTATGCCCCACCTTGGAATCTTCAGTGAATTGGCGGGCCAGCGCAGCCTGGCGGCAGCGGCTACAGGAACCATTTGGGTACAAAAAAGGGCGGTCAATGACCGCCCTTCCCTGCTTCAGGCTACAGCGATCACTCGCTCAGTTTGAAGGTGATGAAGCTCGCACGGCCCTGGCGCAGCACGCGCATGGACACCGAGCGGTTCTTCGGCAGGCCCTTGGCGATGTCGGTGAATTCCTTCGCCGAACCGATGGCCTGGTTGTTCAGGTGGGTGATCACGTCACCCGGCTGCAGGCCGATCATGGCCGCCGGGCCGTCCTGGACGTCCTTGATGACCACGCCGCTTTGCAGGTCCAGCGACTTTTTCTGATCAGCGGTCAGGTCGGCCACCGAAACACCCAGGCGGTTGCTGTTGCTTTCCGCCTGGGCCTTGCCGCCGGCGCCGGCGATGATGTCGTCGTCATTGGCCGGCATGGCACCGACGGTTACGTCGATGGTCTTGCGCTTGCCTTCGCGAACCACTTCCAGGCTGGCCTTGGCGCCGGCCTTGAGGCCACCCACCAGGTGCGGCAGGTCGGCGGACATGATGATCGGCTGGCCGTTCATGCTCAGGATCACGTCACCCACTTGCAGGCCGGACTTGGCCGCAGGACCGTCCTCGACCAGCTGGGCCACCAGGGCGCCTGCCGGCTTGTCCAGGCCAAACGACTCCGCCAGGTCCTTGTTCACTTCCTGGATGACCACGCCCAGCCAGCCGCGGCTGACCTTGCCGTCTTTCTTCAGCTGGTTGGCAACGTCCATGGCGACGTCGATCGGGATGGCGAACGACAGCCCCATGAAGCCACCGGAACGGGTGAAGATCTGCGAGTTGATGCCCACCACTTCGCCGTTCATGTTGAACAGCGGGCCACCGGAGTTGCCCGGGTTGATGGCCACGTCGGTCTGGATGAACGGCACGTAGGCGTCATTGGGCAGCGTACGGCCCTTGGCGCTGACGATGCCCTTGGTAACCGAGTGATCGAAGCCGAACGGCGAACCGATGGCCAGCACCCACTCGCCTACCTTCAGCTTGTCGGAATCGCCCAGTTTCACGGTCGGCAGGTTCTTGCCGTCGATTTTCAGCACGGCCACGTCGGTGCGCGGGTCGGTACCCACCAGCTTGGCTTTGAGCTCGCTGCGGTCGGACAGGCGCACGATGATTTCATCGGCGTCGGCAATCACGTGGTTATTGGTCAGCACGTAGCCATCATTGGAAATGATGAAGCCCGAACCCAGGGACTGGGCCTCGCGCTGGCGATCACCGCCCTTGGGGCTGCGCGGCGAGCGCGGCATGTTGCGGAAGAAGTCGCGGAAGGCCGGAGGCAGGTCATCCAGGTCCGGCATGTCGCCGGCGGCATTGCTGCGGTCAGGCAGCTTCTGCGTGGTACTGATGTTGACGACGGCGGGTGAGGCCTGCTCCACCAGGTTGGTAAAGTCAGGCAGCGCCTCGGCCTGGGCGGTGACAGCCTGGCCGAGCATCAGCACGGCGGCGCACACGGTCAGGTAGTTCTTCAAGCGTAGTATCGACATACGGCTCCCGTATTTAACGAGCGAGGTTTAGCAAAGGGGTTCGCCAGACGCACAAAACCCGGGCACTGCCGCAAGGCAATGTCCGGGTCCGGGTTTGTCGGCAGTGGCGATCCTGAAACAGCAGACAAGGCCAGACCCTTGAGGGTCTGACCTATAGAAAAATTCAGGGGGTTTTGCAACCTGACTGACAGAAATTTCATTTCGACATCCTTTGTAATGGATGCCGTGGCGCACTCCCTGCACGCCCCTTCCTGCTCAGCATTGCCGCCTCAATTCTTGGCCTGGGCGTCTTGGGCGCGCATCGACAGGGCGATGCGTTCGGCAGTACCGATCGGGATCTCGCCCACCACGGTGACCATCACCTCACCCGAAGGTGTGGTCAGGCGCCGCGAGACAGCCGAGGTAGGCCCCAACTGCGTCCGCGTGTCAGTGCCTACGGAGCCATTGAGGGGCTCCAGGAACACCGAGAAACGCGCCAGGCCATCGTCATACATCAGGCTGGTGACGGTGGTTTTGCTGTCGGCGTCCTTGCGCGCGGAGCTGCCCGCCAGCTCGAAGCCGGGCGGCAACCAGTCCGAATGCCAGTGGCCAGCGGCGGGGGCAGGCGCTGCGGCCACCACCGAAGGTGCCAACGGCTTGCAGTTGTCACTGGCAGCCAGCTCGGCATCGGTCGGTACGTCGGTGTCCAGGCGGGTGAACTGGAAGCGTTCCAGCAGGCGGCCCTTGTCGTCGAGCAACAACGACTTGAGCGGCAGGCCGGTCTTGCTGTCCAGATGCAATTCGAAACCGTAGCGATGCTGGTCCTTGGGGGTCAGGGTGACGATGGTGGCGTCACGCCCGGCAACCCGGGACTGTCCTGCGACTGACAGGTCGTACCAGGACATCAGCTTGAGTGGGTCCAGCACGCGGCCGGATGAATCAGGCGCCTCGCTCACACCGGGAACCAGGGTTCCACTCACGCATTGAGTGCGTCCATTCACACGCACGACTTCCTGGGCGGAGCCATCGAGCTGCAGAAGCCGCTCGCTGACTTTGCCGTTCTGGGCGCGATGCCAGATATCGTGGGTGGAGAAATTGCCGCTGCGCTCGTAGACAAACGTACCCTGGAAGCTCTGCTGCTGCTCGGCCTGGGCCAGGCGGTTAAGCCATTGGGAAGCGTCGGTGGCCGCGAAGGCCGGGACGCTCAGGCAGGAACCGAGCAATAGCGGTAGTAACGGTATGGCGCGCATGAAGCTCCCTTAATGGTTCTCAAGGCTCGCTGCACGTGCATAAGGCAGCGCGCTTTCAGTGCCCTTCAACGCAGCTTCCTGGGCATGCTGGCGCAGGTAGCCTGGCAGACGCTGGTCGTGCGCGCCGGCCTGACCTTGCAGAACGCCGTTGGCCATGGGGCCGGTGCTCTGGTCGGTGCTTTCAGTGTAGCCTGCCAACACAGCCGGGCCCTGTACTTGCGGCATCGATGGTGCCTGCTGGGTAGCCGGTTGTTGCTGGGCCAGCTGGTTGCCGGCAATTTCGTCCTGGTTGTACAGGCGCACGCCTGCCAGCACCGCGACGGTAACCGAGGCAGCCACAGCCAGACGGCCGATGCTGCGCCATGGGCCACGAGAGGCCTTGACCGGTGCGACTTCTTCGGCGATGGCAGCCGACACGGCGGTGGCCAGGTCCAGGCGTGGATCAAGCAGGTCCTTGTGCATTACAGCACGGGCAATCTGATAGCGATTCCAGGTTGCACGTGTTTCAGGATCTTCCAGGGCGTTGATGACCCTGCGCAGTTCCAGTTCGTCCGCTTCGTTATCCATCACCGCGGACAGCGATTCCTGCAAAGCTTCACGACTCATGGCGGTTCCTCTCTTGGCTGTCGCCGCTGTCTCAGGTTTCCTGCAACAAAGGCTGCAGGGCTTTATCTATGGCCTCCCGAGCGCGGAAAATCCGAGATCGCACGGTACCCACCGGACACTGCATGACGCTTGCAATGTCCTCGTAACTCAGACCATCGAATTCACGTAAAGTTAACGCCGTACGCAAATCTTCTGGCAGTTGCTGGATGGTCCGGTGGACGGTGCCCTCGATCTCATCGCGTAACAGGGAGCGCTCCGGAGACTCCAGATCCTTGAGGCCATGATCGCCGTCGTAGAACTCAGCGTCCTCGGAACTCACATCACTATCTGGCGGCCTGCGACCGCGGGATACCAGATAGTTTTTCGCCGTGTTGATGGCGATGCGGTACAGCCAGGTGTAAAAGGCACTGTCTCCGCGGAAATTTCCAAGCGCACGATAGGCCTTGATAAAGGCTTCCTGCGCCACATCCTGGGCTTCATGGGTGTCGTGCACGAATCGCACGATCAACCCGAGAATCTTGTGCTGATATTTCAGCACCAACAGATCGAAAGCTCGCCGGTCGCCGCGTTGAACACGCTCGACCAGTTGCTGATCCTCTTCCTGGGTTAGCATGAACACTCCTCGTTGTACCTGGAGGAGCATTGCTTAAGCCATCGTTCAGGCTTGCAATCATAGACTCGGGCTTTTCGCAAAAGTTCTCCCCTCCAAGCAAGTTTCCTGCGAACCATAATTTGGCTTGCACGAAAACCGCAGCGCGGTCATGGCCGGCTGCGTCACTAATCTTGTCGTCGAATCCGCTTGCAGTGGCTAGCGACTTCAGCCCCACATAAAGCCGACGCCGTTTCCCTTCTCATGGGCGACCGTCTATGGATACCGGGTGAATGCATAAAGTTCCCGGTATTTGCAGGGATCGCCCGCGGACGTTGCGCGATTGCGTAGATAGCGTAGGTGTTTCAGCCGTGTAACAAGGCTCAAGACCGGTAGCCCCCGCGCAATTCGCCCCATCCGTCGGTTCATGCATCTGATATCCCGACCAACGGTATAGTTCCACAACGCCATGAAGGCGTCGCTATTGTGCAGCCGGGGGCGTTCTTATACTAGTAGGTGGCTGCGAGTTCACCTGCCCTCTCAAATCAAAAGCCTTACCAACAAGGCGGACCGGGTGATGCCACAGACATAACTGGCCCGAAACAAACGGTAGGAGCGGCCTGTGGCCGCGAAGCGCCGCGCGGGCGGCGCTCGATCTCAAGAACGCAGCAGCACTCCAGGCATGCACCTCCAAGCCACAACGCGATCCCTATAGCCGCGGCCGCCAGGTCGCGTCGGCGGCGTCCCTGCCTGACCGCGGTGCCCGTGACGCGACCTCGCGGCCGCTGCTACGGGGGAATGCGGTGTTGTTTCGAGGGGCATGTCTTGGGGGCTCTGGTGTTCTTGAGATCGAGCGCCGCCCGCGCGGCGCTTCGCGGCCACAGGCCGCTCCTACCGTTTGTTTCGGGCCAGTTATGACTGTGGCATCTCCTGGGTCCCCCCTGTTTGTCTGGCTTTTGATTTTTGGGGGGCTACGAAGTGAGGATTGCGTACACAGGCCTCCATGGCGGAGACTGCGCCGAAAACAATAGTCGTACCCGCGGAAATACAGACATGAGCCAGCAGTATCAACACGACGTTCTAGTGATTGGCAGCGGTGCCGCAGGCTTGAGCCTGGCCCTGACCCTGCCCGGGCATTTGCGCATTGCGGTACTGAGCAAGGGCGATCTGTCCAACGGTTCGACCTTCTGGGCCCAGGGCGGCGTGGCTGCCGTACTGGACGACACCGACACCGTGCAGTCCCACGTCGAAGACACGCTCAACGCCGGCGGTGGCCTGTGCCACGAAGATGCCGTGCGTTTCACCGTGGAGCACAGCCGCGAAGCCATCCAGTGGCTGATCGACCAGGGCGTGCCCTTTACCCGTGACGATGACCCGGCCCACGACGAAAACAGTTTCGAATTCCACCTGACCCGCGAAGGCGGCCACAGCCATCGGCGCATCATCCACGCCGCCGACGCCACCGGCGCGGCCATTTTCACCACGCTGCTGGCCCAGGCACGCCTGCGTCCCAACATCGAACTGCTGGAACAGCGCGTGGCCGTAGACCTGATCACCGAGCGCCGCCTGGGCCTGGAGGGCGATCGCTGCCTGGGCGCCTACGTGCTGGACCGCAGCACCGGCGAGGTAGACACCTTCGGCGCGCGCTTCACCATCCTGGCCACCGGTGGCGCGGCCAAGGTCTACCTCTATACCAGCAACCCCGACGGCGCCTGTGGCGACGGTATCGCCATGGCCTGGCGCGCCGGCTGCCGGGTGGCCAACCTGGAATTCAACCAGTTCCACCCCACCTGCCTGTACCACCCCCAGGCCAAGAGCTTCCTGGTGACCGAGGCCCTGCGCGGCGAAGGCGCCCTGCTCAAGCTGCCCAACGGCGAACGCTTCATGCCGCGCTTCGACCCGCGCGCCGAACTGGCGCCGCGGGACATCGTGGCCCGTGCCATTGACCATGAAATGAAGCGCCTGGGCGTGGACTGCGTGTACCTGGACATCAGCCACAAGCCGGCCGAGTTCATCACCAGCCACTTCCCCACTGTTTATGAGCGCTGCCTGACCTTTGGCATCGACATCACGCGCCAGGCCATCCCGGTGGTGCCGGCGGCGCACTACACCTGCGGTGGTGTGATGATCGACCAGCATGGCAGCACCGACGTGCCGGGCCTGTACGCCATCGGCGAAACCACCTTCACCGGCCTGCACGGCGCCAATCGCATGGCCAGCAACTCGCTGCTCGAATGCTTCGTGTACGGCCGTTCGGCCGCCGCGCACATCGTCGAGCAACTGCCCCACACCGCCCTGCCCGAGCAATTGCCGCACTGGGACGCCAGCCAGGTGACTGACTCGGACGAAGACGTGATCATCGCCCACAACTGGGATGAGTTGCGGCGCTTCATGTGGGACTACGTGGGCATCGTGCGCACCACCAAGCGCCTGCAACGCGCCGAGCACCGGGTGCGCCTGCTGCTGGACGAGATCGATGAGTTCTACAGTAACTACAAGGTCAGCCGCGACCTGATCGAGTTGCGCAACCTGGCCCAGGTGGCCGAATTGATGATTCGCTCGGCCATGCAGCGCAAGGAAAGCCGCGGCCTGCACTACACGCTGGATTACCCGGACATGCTGCCCGAGGCGCTGGACACTATTCTGGTGCCGCCCACCTACGACGACTGAACTTGAGCCGCACCCGCAAGCGCCGCTGTTCGTCGGCGCTCTGGGTGTCGCCCGGCAGGCACAGACTGCGTGGCCACCACTGCCCCGGCAGGCGAAAACGCAGCACGATCAGCCCCGGCAGGGCCATGCTGTCGGGCAGCAATTGCACGGCCTGCCAGCCCTTGGCGCGGTTCCACAGCGCCCAGCCGCTGGCATCGCGGCGCAGGGCCTGCCAGGCGCGGGGGTGGCTGAGCAAAATCGTGCGGGGCAGATGCCAGGCCGCATGGGCCAGGCATATCAGCAGCCCCAGGCAACGCCACGCGAAGGGGGCGTCGAGCGACAGCAGGCTGAGCATTGCCAGCCCCTGTGCCGCGAGGTAGGCCGCCAGCAAACGCCGCGAGGCGCGCCAGCGGCACTGGAACAGCTTACTTGGGCTGGACACGGTCCAGGATCATGCGAACCATGCGCTGCAGCTCCGGGTCCTCGGATTCGGCGCGCTCCATGAACCAGCCGAACATGTCCTGGTCTTCGCATTCCAGCAGGCGGCGGTAGCATTCGCGGTCCACGTCATTGAGGCTTGGGTACACCTCCTTGACGAAAGGCACCAGCAAGACGTCCAGCTCCAGCATGCCGCGGCGGCTATGCCAGTAGAGCCGGTTGAGTTCAATATCTTCGACCATGGAGCGCTCCTCAAATAGGCAGGCAGTATACAGGGGCTGGCGCTGCGCGGCACTTGGACGCATGTCTATAAATTGCGGTGGCCTTTTCCCGGGCAAAGCCCGGTCCTACACCTTTCGCGGCAGTGGTGTCAGTGAGGCAAAGCTCACCGCTTGAGGCGGACCGCTTTGCGTCCCTGACACCCATTGCCTAATCGGTGTAGGACCGGGCTCTGCCCGGGAATCAGACACCACAATCCAAAACCCTGCAACCATGGCCAGCTACCCATTTCCCCCCCACCCCTCTATGATGTGGATCAGTCTTTTTGCCTTTGCGATGTCCCATGGCCGATTCAGCTTTTTTCTGCGTGCTGTCCCACGAAGGTGTTCTCGCCGTCCGCGGCTCCGATGCCGGCAAGTTTCTGCAGGGTCAACTGACCTGCAACATCAACTACCTCAATGAGCATTACGCCAGCCTGGGCGCGCGCTGCACCCAGAAGGGCCGCATGCAGTCCAGTTTCCGCATTGTGCTGCAGGGCGACGGCGTGCTGCTGGCCATGGCCCGCGAGCTGGTGGAGCCGCAACTGGCGGACCTGAAGAAATACGCGGTGTTTTCCAAGTCCAAGCTCACCGATGAGAGCGACGCCTGGGTGCGCTTCGGCCTGGTCAATGGCCAGGCAGCACTGACGGCCCTGGGCCTGGAACTGGGTCAGGACAGCAACGTAGCGGCCCGTCATGAGGCACTGATCGCCGTACGCGTGTCGCCCGAGCGCGCCGAATTGTGGGTGCCCGCCGAGCAGGCCGAAGCGGTACGACAACAGCTTGAACAATCTCTGAGCGCCCAGGACCTGAACGCCTGGCTGCTGGGCCAAGTCCGCGCCGGTATCGCCCAGGTGATGCCCGAAACCCGCGAATCCTTCATCCCGCAGATGCTCAACCTGCAGGCCGTGGGCGGCGTCAGCTTCAAGAAAGGCTGCTACACCGGCCAGGAAATCGTCGCGCGCATGCAATACCTGGGCAAACTCAAGCGCCGCCTGTATCGCCTGTCGCTGTCCGGCGAGCAGCTGCCCGCCCCTGGCACCGCGCTGTTTTCCCCCACCCATGCCAGCGCCATCGGTGAAGTGGCCCTGGCGGCCCGCACCGAGCAAGGCATTGAGCTGCTGGCCGTGCTGCAGGCCGAAGCCGTGGAAGACGGCAACCTGCACCTGGACAGCCTGGAAGGCCCGCGCCTGAGCCTGCTCGACCTGCCCTACGAACTGGATCGCGATCGCGAGATCCAACGCTAAGCCTGCCCCGGCAGGCCACCACCGCGACCGCGTTCCTGGAAGTCGATATGAGCGAACTGGCCGAAATGGTTCAAGGGCATCTGCTGGCAGCCATCGAAAACGATGACCTGGTCCTGCCGACGCTTCCCGAAGTGGCCCTGCGCATCCGCGAAGCTGCCGAGGACATGGACATCAGCGTCCCTGGCCTGGGCAAGGTCATCGGTCGCGACCCGGCCCTGGCCGCGCGCCTGATCAAGGTGGTGAACAGCCCCATGCTGCGCGCCACCCAGGAGATCACCGACCTCAACGGCGCCATCAACCGCCTGGGCATCAACTACAGCAGCAACCTGGCGATCGGCCTGGTGATCGAGCAGATCTTCCATGCCCGCTCGCCGGTGGTGCAGGCCAAGATGCACGACGTGTGGTGCCAGAGCCTGGAAGTGGCAGGCGTGAGCTACGAAGTGTGCCGCCGTCACACCTCGCTCAAGCCCGACCAGGCGGCCTTGGCGGGCCTGGTGCACCAGATCGGCGTACTGCCGATTCTGACCTATGCCCAGGACCACAACGAACTGCTGTCCGACCCGATTTGCCTGAACCATGTGATCGAACGCATCCACCCGCTGCTGGGGGGGAAGATTCTCAGTGCGTGGGAGTTTTCCCAGCCGCTGGTGCTGGTGCCAGGCCAGTATCTGGACCTGGCGCGCCGCACGCCCGAGGTCGACTACGCCGACGTCGTGCAGATAGCGCGTCTGGTACGCCAGCATGACTACCATCGCCTGCCCGACCTGCCTGCCTATCAGCACCTGAACCTGGGCGAGGAAATGCCGATACCGGCATCAGAGGTCAATATGGCCCTGGGCATGTTCCGGTAGCGTCCACCCGTGCACGCCATGCCCCTGTAGCAGCTGCCGCCAGGCTGCGTCACAGGCGATGCGGTCCGGCAGGCAGTGCGCGTCGCCCGTGACGCGACCTGACGGCCGCTGCTACAGACCCCACCTATGACACCGGATCAGCCACGAAACTGACACGTACCTTCAGCCCGGTGTGCGCGCCATCGTGCAGGCTGATCTGCGCCAGGTGCGCCTTGCAGATTTCGCCGACGATGGCCAGGCCCAGCCCGGCGCCCTTGGTGCTGCGCCGGTAGAAACGTTCGAACACGCGATCGCGTTCGCCCAGGGGGATGCCCGGGCCATCATCCTCCACTTCCAGTATTGCCGGGGCGCTGACGCGCATGATCACGTTGCCCCCCGCCGGCGTATGGGCCAAGGCGTTGTCCAGCAGATTGCTGAGCAGTTCATTGAGCAAGGTCGGCTCGCCGCGCAGCCACACCGGCTGATCGGCTTCCAGCGCCAGCGCCACGCCGCGGGCATGGGCCAGGGGCGCCATGGCCATGCCCAGCTCGCGGGCCAATTGGCTCAGGTCCAGGCGCTGGGCGCCGCCTTCGGCGATGGCCCGGGCGCCGTTCTCGACCCGCGCCAGGGACAGCAACTGATTGGCCAGGTGGGTCAGGCGATCAGCGTCCTGGCCGGCCGCGTCGAGGGTCTGGCGCCACACCTCGCCCTCCTCCGCGCGCAGGCCCAGGGCGATGCGCGCCTTGAGCGCCGCCAACGGCGTGCGCAACTCATGGGCGGCGTCGGCGATGAACTGCGCCTGGCGCTCGAACTGCGCGCGCAGACGTTCGGTGAAATGGTTGAGCGACAGCACCAGCGGCACCAGCTCATGCTGCACGCTGACCACCGGCAACGGCCGCAGGTCATCGGGCTGGCGCGCCTCCACTTCGGCACGCAGGCGCTCCAGCGGGCGCAGCGCGGCGCTGACTGCGAACCACACCAGCATCAGCGCGCCCAGCCCCAGCATGCCCAGGCGCAGCAAGGTGTCGGCCATCAGGCTGCGGGCCATGCGGATGCGCGCTTCCTCGGTTTCGGCCACGCGGATCTCGGCCATGCCGTTCATGTCCGGCTCGCTGACCGCCTTGAGCAGGCTGACCACGCGCACATCCTGGCCCTGGTAACGGCCATTGTAGAAGCGCGCCAACGCCGGGTAATCGTCGGTGCGCGGCGTGCCCTTGGGCGGCGCGGGCAGGTTTTCGTAACCGGAGATCAACTGCTGGTGGATGTCGTTGACCTGGTAGTAAATGCGCCCGGCACTGTCGTAGGCGAAGGTGTCCAGCGCCACGTAGGGCACATCGGCACTCAGGCTGCCGTCGCGCTGGGACAGGCCCGCAGCGATGGTACGCGCCGAGGCCAGCAGCGTGCGGTCGTAGGCGGTATCGGCGGCTTCGCGGCCGTTCCAGTAGGCGCTCAGGCCGCTGGCCAGCATCAGCACCACCAGCAGCAGCGCCAGGTTCCACAGCAGGCGGCCGCGCAGGCTGGGCAGGTTACGCATCGCGGCTCTCAAGCAGGTAGCCCAGGCCGCGGAAAGTGACAATGGCCACGGCCTGGCCATCGAGCTTCTTGCGCAGGCGATGCACATAGATCTCGATGGCGTCGGCGCTGGCCTCCTCGTCCAGGCCGAACACCTGGGCGGCCACCTGCTCCTTGCTCATCACCCGGCCCGGGCGGGCAATCAGGGCTTCGAGCACCGCCTGCTCGCGAGACGTCAGCACCAGCAACTCATCGGCCAGGGTGAAGCGCCGGGTGTCGAGGTCATAGACCAGCGGGCCACAGCGCTGTTGTCGCTCGCCGCCCAGCACGCTGCGGCGCAGCAGGGCCTTGACCCGTGCTTCCAGCTCAGTGAGTTCGAAAGGCTTGGCCAGGTAGTCATCGGCGCCCAGGTTGAGGCCGTGCACGCGGTCCTTGACGTCGCTGCGCGCGGTCAGCATCAGCACCGGCAAGTGCTTGCCGCGCCCGCGCAGGCGCGCCAGCACCTCGAAGCCGTCCATGCGCGGCAGGCCCACGTCGAGGATCGCCAAGGCATAGTCTTCGCTGGTCAGGGCCAGGTCGGCGGCTACGCCGTCCTGTAGCACGTCTACCGTCAGGCCGCTGTTCTTGAGCGCCTGGGCGACGCTTTCGGCTAGGGGGAGGTGGTCTTCGGCGAGTAGCACGCGCATTTTGGGGGGCTCTTTTTTTGGTTTTGGGGGCTTTGGGGGGCTTGGCTTTGTTTTTGTGGTGTATTTGAGATCGCGCGCCGCCCGCGCGGCGCTTCCCGGGCGCAGCCCGGTCCTACATCTGTTTCGGGCCAGTTATGTCTGTAATACCACCTGGTCCGCCTTGTTTTTTCACTGCAGCTTCATAGTGAACCAACAAGGCGGTCGTGGTGATCTCACTGACAGAATTGGCCCGAAACAGATGTAGGACCGGGCTGTGCCCGGGAAGCGCCGTGCGGACGGCGCTCGATCTCAAGAACGCCAAAAAACTCAAGCCGAACACCCCAAGTGTACCCCTCAAAAATCCCCCCAAAACCCAATTTTCGCTTGAAAGGTTAGCGAAAGGTTGCTGACCTAGCATCACCCCACGGCAGGTCCACACCCACGATTCTGCCCCGAAAAACGCCCCGATGCGTTTTCATCAAAACAAGAACAATAAACGGAGTTGCCCATGCTATCGATCCGCTTGCCGGTCTTTGCCCTGGCCCTGGCTGCCAGTTGCCTGACCCTCCCTCAAGCAGCCCTCGCCGCCGAACCCAAGCGCCCGGAATGCATTGCCCCGGCCTCCCCCGGCGGCGGCTTCGACCTAACCTGCAAGCTGGTGCAAAGCGCCCTGGTCAACGAGAAAATCCTCAGCAAACCCATGCGCGTCACCTACATGCCGGGTGGCGTCGGCGCCGTGGCCTACAACGCCGTGGTCGCCCAGCGGCCGGCCGATGGCGGTTCACTGGTGGCCTGGTCCAGCGGCTCGCTGCTCAACCTGGCCCAGGGCAAGTTTGGCCGCTTCGACGAGCACGCGGTGCGCTGGCTGGCAGCGGTAGGCACCAGCTACGGCGCCATCGCGGTGAAAAACGATTCGCCCTACAAGAACCTCGACGACCTGGTGCAAGCGCTGAAGAAAGACCCCAGCAAGGTGGTGATCGGCGCCAGCGGCACGGTGGGCAGCCAGGACTGGATGCAGACCGCACTGATTGCCAAGGCCGCCGGCATCAACCCGCGCGAGCTGCGCTACGTGGCGCTGGAAGGCGGCGGGGAAATCGCAACGGCGCTGCTGGGCGGGCATATCCAGGTGGGCAGCACCGACATTTCCGACTCCATGCCGCACATCCTCAGCGGCGACATGCGCATGCTCGCGGTATTCGCCGACAAGCGCATCGACGATGCGCAAATGAAAGACATCCCCACCGCTCGCGAGCAAGGCTACGACATCGTCTGGCCGGTAGTGCGCGGCTTCTACCTGGGGCCAAAAGTGAGCGACGCCGATTACGATTGGTGGAAGGCCGCGTTCGACAAACTGCTGACCTCCGAGGACTTCGCTACCCTGCGCACCCAGCGCTCGCTGTTCCCATTCGCCATGACCGGGGCCGAGCTGGACAGCTACGTCAAGAAACAGGTTACCGAGTACAAGGCCCTGGCCAAGGAATTCGGCCTGATCCAGTAACCTGACGAGGAGTTCCGACCATGGTTGTGCAACGAGTGTTCACCCTGGCCCTGCTGCTGGCCTGTGCCGCGCTGGCGGTAATGGCCTGGCCTTACCAGGCGGCGTTTTCCTACGAACCGGTGGGCCCGCGCGCCTACCCGCTGCTGATGCTGGGCCTGATGGCCGCAGCGCTGCTGTACATGTGCATCCGCCCCAGCGCCATCACCCACAGTGACGAAGAACCACCGCTGGATCGCGCCACCCTGGCCAAGATCGGCGCCTGCGTGGTGTTGCTGCTGGTGTTTGCCGGCACCTTCGAAAGCCTGGGTTTCATCCCCGCCAGCCTGCTGGTCGGCATCCCCATGGCGCGGCTGTACGGCGGCCGCTGGTTGCCCGGCGCGGTGGTCATCAGCCTGCTCAGCGTCGGCCTGTACCTGCTGTTCGACAAGGCCATGGACGTGCCCCTGCCCCTGGGCCTGCTGGCCTTTCTGGAGAACTGAACATGGACACTTTCAGCTACCTGGGCCAGGGCTTCGGCGTGGCCCTGAGCCCCTATAACCTGGTCACTGCCCTGTGCGGCACGCTGATCGGCACCGTGGTGGGGCTGCTGCCTGGCCTTGGGCCGATCAATGGCGTGGCGCTGCTGATCCCCATCGCCTTTGCCCTGGGCCTGCCGCCCGAGTCGGCGCTGATCCTGCTGGCCGCGGTGTACCTGGGCTGCGAGTACGGCGGGCGCATCAGCTCGATCCTGCTCAACATTCCGGGTGAAGCGTCCACCGTGATGACCACCCTGGACGGCTACCCCATGGCCCGCCAGGGCCTGGCCGGGGTGGCGCTGTCGCTGTCGGCCTGGAGCTCGTTCATCGGCGCCTTCATCGCCACCTGCGGCATGGTGCTGTTTGCGCCGCTGCTGGCCAAATGGGCGATTGCCTTCGGCCCGGCGGAGTACTTCGTGCTGATGGTGTTCGCCATCGTCTGCCTGGGTGGCATGGCCGGCAATAGGCCGCTGAAGACCTTCGTCGCGGCACTGATCGGCCTGTTTCTGTCCAGCGTCGGCATCGATGCCAACAGCGGCGTTTACCGTTTTACCGGTGACAATGTGCACCTGGCCGACGGCATCCAGTTCGTGGTGCTGGTGCTGGGCCTGTTCTCCATCAGCGAAATTCTGCTGTTGCTGGAGAAAACCCACCGGGGCCAGGAAGCGGTAAAGGCCACCGGGCGCATGATGTTCAACTTCAAGGAAGCCGCCTCGGTGTTCGTGGTCAACCTGCGCTGCGGCCTGCTGGGCTTCATCATGGGCGTGTTGCCCGGTGCTGGCGCCACCCTGGCCAGTGCCGTGGCCTACATGACCGAGAAACGCATGGCCGGCGCCAGCGGCACCTTCGGCCAGGGTGACAAGCGTGGCCTGGCCGCACCGGAAACCGCCATTGGTGCCTCGGCCTGCGGCGCCCTGGTGCCGATGCTGACCCTGGGCGTGCCCGGCTCAGGCACCACGGCGGTGATGATCGGCGCGCTGTCGCTGTACAACATCACCCCCGGGCCGTTGCTGTTCCAGCAACAACCGGACATTGTCTGGGGGCTGATCGCCTCGCTGTTCATCGCCAACGTGATGCTGGTGATCCTCAATATCCCGATGATCCGCATTTTCACGCGTATTCTGTCGGTGCCCAACTGGGCGCTGGTGCCGGTGATCGCCATCATCACCGGCATCGGTGTGTACGCGGTGCACGCCACCACCTTCGACCTGTTCCTGATGGTGGGCATCGGTATCTTCGGCTACATCCTGCGCAAGCTGGACTTCCCGCTGTCGCCGGTGCTGCTGGGGTTCATTCTGGGCGGGCTGATGGAGCAGAACCTGCGGCGGGCGCTGTCGATTTCCAACGGGGCGCTGGATATCCTGTGGTCCAGCCCGATCACGGCGGGGGTGTGGGTGCTGACGGCGGTCATGCTGATGCTGCCGCTGGTGCGGTTGTGGCGCCGTCGCGCGGTGTCGGCTGTAGCCTAGACCGCGTTGCCTGCATCGCGGCCAAGGCCGGCTCCTACACCGTCCGTGGTAGGAGCCGGCCTTGGCCGCGATGACGTCACACGGGCGGCAACTGCCAGTCAATCGGCGTCAGGCCGCTCTGCTGCAGGAACTTGTTGGTACGGCTGAAATGGCCATTGCCAATAAACCCGCGATACGCCGACAGCGGCGAAGGATGCACCGAGGTCAGCACCAGGTGCTTGCTGCTGTCGATCAGCTTCTGCTTGCTCTGCGCATGGGCGCCCCACAGCAGGAACACCACGCTTGTCTGCTGCTCGCTGACGGTCTGAATGATGCGATCGGTGAACGACTCCCAGCCCTTCTTGGCATGGGAGGCTGCGTTGGCGCGCTCCACGGTCATGGTGGTGTTGAGCAGCAACACGCCCTGCTCGGCCCAGTGCTGCAGGCAGCCGTGGGGGGCGATGTCGATGTTCAGGTCGCGCTTGAGCTCTTTGTAGATATTGACCAGCGACGGCGGCGTGGCAATGCCCGGCTGCACCGAAAAGCACAGGCCATGGGCCTGGCCGGGGCCGTGGTACGGGTCCTGGCCGAGGATAACCACCTTCACCTGCTCCAGCGGGGTCAGGTTAAGCGCGTTGAAGATCAACGGGCCCGGCGGGTAGATTTCCTTGCCCGCGGCGTGCTCCTGGCGCAGGAATTCACGCAATTGGGCCATGTACGGCTGGTCGAATTCGGCGCGCAGGGCGTGCTTCCAGCTGGGTTCGAGTTTGATGCGATCGTCGGTGGTCATGGGGCAGTGCCTGGCAAACAATGGGGCGGACGTTAGGAAAGCCCACCCCGATTGTCAATCGATGTGACAGGAGACTGACGGGAAGTCGGGTGCGGGCCATACTGCTTGTTCAACCACTGCCCAACTCGCGTCACCCAAGAGGTCAGGATGAATCTGCAATTCGAAGAGCTTGTCGGTGTCGATGGCGCCCGCATTGGCGTTGCCACCCTGGACGCCGAAAAATCCCTCAACGCGTTGTCGCTGCCCATGGTCGAGGCCCTCAACGACCAAATGGAGCGCTGGGAACAGGACGACCAGATCGTCTGCGTACTGCTGCGCGGCAGCGGCGCCAAGGCGTTTTGCGCCGGCGGCGACGTGCGCAGCCTGGTGCAGGCCTGCCGCGCCCACCCCGGCGAGGTGCCACCCCTGGCCGCGCACTTCTTCGCCGGTGAATATCGCCTGGACTACCGCCTGCACACCTTCCCCAAACCGCTGATCTGCTGGGGCCATGGCTACGTGCTGGGCGGTGGCCTGGGCCTGCTGCAAGGTGCCAATATCCGCATCGTGACCCCCAGCAGCCGCCTGGCCATGCCGGAAATCAGTATCGGCCTGTACCCGGACGTAGGCGCCAGTTGGTTCCTGTCGCGCCTGCCAGGCAAGCTTGGCCTGTTCCTGGGGCTGACCGGCTCGCACATCAACGGCCGTGACGCCCTGGACCTGGGCCTGGCCGACCGCTTTTTGGGCGAGGACCAGCAACCGGCGCTGATCCAGGGCCTGCTGCAACTCAACTGGCAGGAGCAGACCGCCGTGCAGCTCAACAGCCTGCTCAAGGCCCTGGAGCATGAAGCCGCCAGCCAGTTGCCCGAAGCCCAGTGGCTGCCGCGCCGGGCACAGATCGACAAGCTGCTGGACGTCAGCGAAGTGGCTGGGGCCTGGCGGGCCCTGGTGCATCAGCGCCACGGTGACGATGCCTTGCTGGCCAAGGCTGCGCACACGCTGGGCGAAGGGTGCCCGTTGACGGCACACCTGGTATGGGAGCAGATCGAACGAGCGCGGCATTTGTCCCTGGCGCAGGTGTTCCAGATGGAATACACCATGAGCCTGAACTGCTGCCGTCATCCGGAATTCAGTGAGGGGGTGCGTGCGCGGCTGATCGACAAGGACCAGACCCCGCGCTGGCATTGGCCGGACGTGGCGGCGGTCCCGCGAGCGGTGGTGCAGGCCCATTTCAGCAAGGCCTGGGAAGGCCGCCATCCGCTGGCGGATTTATCTGATTATTGAACACATGTAGCCGCTGCCGCAGGCTGCGCTGGCCCTTGACGTCGTTGAAGATCTCCAGCGTACTCGGGGGCCAGCGCAGCCTGGCGGCAGCGGCTACAGGTTTACAACCAGGAAGGCGGCAGCGCAGGGCTCAACGGCGCCCGCCGCCATAACCTCCACGACCATGATCACCACGGTCCCCATGCCCCTGCCAGTTGCCCCGTCCAGGCCCGCGGCCTGGTGGTGGCGGTGGGCGATGGCCGTCCCAGCCCGGCCTGCCCCAGCCAGGGCGATAACCCGGCCCAGGGGCGGGGCGGTAGTAGTGCGGCGGCGGCGCATAGTAACGCGGCGGTGCGTAGTAACGCTGCGGCCGCACGTAGTAACCGGAGTTGTAATATACAGGCCCGGACGGGTAGTACCCATAGGGGTAAGCGCTGCCGGCGTAGACGTCCGTTCGGTAGTAGGAAGATCCCTCATAAGGTGCACACGCAGCAGTCAGCAGACCCAGCAACACAATCAGCAAAAGTCTTGATTTCATGGCGGCCTCCCGGACCGCTGGACAGCTCGAACCAGCGACGCTGGTCGGCGCCGAGCAAAATGTAGCGATCGGCATAGATTCAGACAGCGGAAACCCGACTCAGTGCCGTAGCCGACATAATTTGCTACAAGTTCGAAACACTCCCAATCATATTGCCACTTTCTTTACCGCCATCCTCCCGCAGCCCGGTGTACTCCCCTAGAATGACGCACCGGTCACCAGCCAATGGACTAGCTATGCCGCCCCGCCTCACCTCGTTGCCCCAGCGCTACCTGATCCTGACCCTGGTGGCGCTATTGACCAGCGGCTTCGTGCTGACCTCGCTGCTGAGCTACTACGCCTCACGCAGCTCCATCCGCGACAATATCGTCAACACCGAACTGCCCCTGACCAGCGACACGGTGTATTCGGAGATCCAGAAAGACCTGGTGCGCCCCGTGCTGATCTCCTCGATGATGTCGCGCGACACCTTCATGCGCGACTGGGTGATGGCCGGCGAACGCGATCCGCAGCAGATGACGCGTTACCTGCAGGAAGTGATGAGCCACTACGGCGCGTACACCGCCTTTTTCGTCTCGGACAAGACCCTCACCTACTACCAGGCCAAGGGCGTGCTGAAGAAGGTCAGCGCCCGCGAGCCACGCGATGCCTGGTATTTCCGCGTGCGCGACATGGAGACGCCCTACGAAATCAACGTCGACGTGGACATGGCCAACCACGATGCCCTGACCATCTTCATCAACTACAAGGTGTTCGATTATCAGGACCGCTTCATCGGCGCGGCCGGGGTGGGCCTGACCGTCAACGCCGTGGTCAAGCTGATCGAGGACTATGAGCAGCGCTATCAGCGCCGCGTGTACTTCGTGGATCGCCAGGGCCGCGTGGTGCTCACCGGCGCCCAGGGCGGCCCGCTGGGGGCCCACAGTGGCCAGCGCCTGGACGCGCTGCCGGACATGCACAACCTGCTGACCCTGATGCCCACGCCGAAAACCGGCAGCTACGAATACGCCGCCCAAGACAAGAAGCACTACCTCAACGTACGCTTCATTCCGGAGCTGGACTGGTTCCTGTTCGTCGACAAGCGCGAAGACAGCGCCTTGGGCGACCTTCGCCAGTCGCTGTACCTGAACCTGCTGATCTGCCTGCTGGTGACCGCGCTGGTGCTGGCACTGCTCAAGCGCGTGATCAATCGCTACCAGCGGCGCCTGGAAGTGCTGGCCACCCGCGACATGCTCACCGACCTGCCCAACCGCCGCGGCTTCGACCTGCTGGCCAGCCAGGCCATCAGCGAGGCCGAGCGCGATACCCAGCCGTTGGCCGCCCTGCTGCTGGACCTGGACCACTTCAAGCAGCTCAACGACAACCACGGCCACCTGGGCGGCGACGAGGTGCTCAAGGGCTTCGCCCAGGTGCTGCGCGACAGCCTGCGCCACTCCGACATCCTCTGCCGCTGGGGTGGTGAGGAATTCATTGTGCTGTTGCGTGCCACCCCGGGCACCGACGCCCTGCAGATCGCCGAGAAGATTCGTCGGCGCACCGAGGAATACGCCTTCACTTACGCTGGCAAATCGCTGAAAATCACCACCAGCGTCGGCGTTACCGGCCTGCAGGCCAACGATACCCTGCACAGCCTGCTCAACCGCGCCGACCATGCGCTGTATCGCGCCAAACAGAGCGGACGCAATTGCGTGCGCAGCGAGTTGCCCCAGTCCCATTATGAATGATGCCACCCTGTGCCCTGCCTGCGGCGCCAGCAACGCCTGCAGCCTGGCCGACCCACGTACCGCCACCCAGGCCTGCTGGTGCTATGGCGTGAGCATCGACGCCAGCGTACTGGCCGCCCTGCCCCCCGCCCTGCGCAACAAGGCCTGCCTGTGCCCACGCTGCGCCCAGGTACTCGATCAACTGCCCCCCGACGAGCCGGCATGCGCCTCGACCGATTCCTGAGCAACCTGCCGCAGTTCAATCGCAAACAAGTGCGCCTGCTGCTGGTGGAGCGGCGTGTGCGTGTGGATGGCGTCGCGGTGGGTGACCCACACCACGAAGTGCGCGAGTTCAGCCAGGTACTGCTGGACGATCAAGTGCTGCAAGCCGGCCGCCCGGCCCGCTACTTCATGTTGCACAAGCCCATGGGCTGCGTCAGCGCCACAGTCGACCCGCAGCACCCCACGGTACTCGACCTGCTGGACGAGCCGGACAAGCACGACCTGCACCTGGCCGGCCGCCTGGACTACAACACCTCGGGGCTGATGATCCTCACCAACGACGGCCAGTGGTCCCGCCGCCTCACGCAACCCACCACCAAGTTGGGCAAGGTGTACTACGTTGAAACCGAGCAACTGATCGATGCGCAGTACATCGAGACCTTCGCCCGCGGAATTTATTTTTCCTTCGAAAACCTGACCACTCAGCCAGCCGATCTGGTGCTGCTGGGTCCGCGCAGCGCTCGCCTGACCATCTTCGAGGGCCGCTACCATCAGGTGAAGCGAATGTTCGGTCACTTTCAAAACAAGGTGTTACGGCTGCATCGTGAGCAAATGGGTCCGCTGACCCTTGATCCAGAGCTGTTGCCGGGCCAGTACCGCGCCCTGACGGCTGAAGAGATTCAGCAAATCTAGGCGTCTTACCGCCGGGCAGAAACCTTACTGACATTGTGCCAACGGTACTTGCGCAGGCGTCGGATGCCTGCTTGAATCCAATCGTCGGTCCACATGTGACTCGGCAGTCACCACCGTATTCTAAGAAACCTTTTTGTTGGTCACCGGTTGCTCCACACGGGCCGGGACCGGCGAACTGCCCCCCAGAACAACAATACCCGTCGACCAGATTGTACGGATCGACATGGGCAAAAAATTCCAAGGCTTATGCCTACCTGTCACAAATAACGTGCAGAGTCGATTGCGCGAGTACCCGTTTTTTTTGCCAGGAGTCTTACGACATGAGGCCAGAAATCGCAGTGCTGGACATACAGGGTTTGTATCGGGTTTACACGGAGTTTTACCGCGCGGAAGGTGCTGAAAAGACCATCATTCTGGTCAACGGCTCGCTGGCTACCACCGCGTCTTTCGCCCAGACAGTGCGTAATCTGCATCCTCAATTCAACGTGGTGCTTTACGATCAGCCGTACGCCGGCAAATCCAAGCCCCACAACGTGCACCAGCGGTCACTGACCAAGGAAGAGGAAGGCTTGATCTTGGTCGAGCTGATCGACCACTTCAATGCCGAGCACGTCATGTCCTTCTCGTGGGGCGGTGCCTGCGCGCTGCTGGCGCTAGCGCATCAGCCCAAGCGACTGGAGAAGGCGGTGATCAGCTCGTTCTCGCCGGTGCTCAACGAGGCAATGCGCGATTACCTGGAACGCGGCAAACACTACCTGGGCCGTTGCGACCGCCACAAGGTCGGCCACCTGGTCAACGACACCATCGGCAAGCACTTGCCGTCGCTGTTCAAGCGCTTCAACTACCGCCACGTCAGCAGCCTGGACGACCATGAGTACATGCAGATGCACTTCCACATCAGCGAAGTGTTGCAGCATGACCTGGGCAACGCCCTTGAGGCCGCCAAACGCATCAACGTGCCGGTGCTGTTCATGAACGGCGAGTGGGACGAGTACACCACGGCCCACGAAGCCAGGCACTTCGCCAACCACGTGGCGCGTTCGGAGTTCTCCACCATCCAGAGCACCGGGCATTTCCTGGACATGGAGCACAAGGCCGCCTGCCGTGACACCCGACTGGCGCTGATGGACTTCCTCAAGCCCGCCGCCCAGCCAAGCCGCCTGCACTACCGCCCGTTCGACGGCCACCATGCATTGGCCATCTGAACGACTCGCCAGCGGGTCGCTGCGCTTGTACATCGAAGCCACCTGACGGGGCCCAGAAGATGAACAACCGCAGCGACCTGCCGGCAAATACGCCTGCGTGCGCAATTAAGGCTTCAATTGGCGGGCGACTTCTGGTAAAAAGTGAACCGCGTTCAGCGGGTGTCGTATAATGGCATTACTCCAGCTTCCCAAGCTGATAACGAGGGTTCGATTCCCTTCACCCGCTCCAACCTCTTCTGCTTCGTAGATCGTCCTGATTTACGGAGCGCGGCCACCAGGCTGCTTCGTGTTTTCCTCCTTATATTGCTCCCAACGCCCAGCCTTGTTCTGCTGCGCGAGCTATGCCCTGTAGCCGCTGCCGAAGGCTGCGCTGGCCCTGTAACTCACTAAAGATCTACAGCGAACCCGAAGGCCAGCGCAGCCTAGCGGCAGCGGCTACAGAACCGCGGGGCAGAGAGACGAATCACCGTTCGCCAAAAACGACAAAGGCGCCTTTCGGCGCCTCATTCACAAGCAGGTCGGCTTGTCATCGCCTTGTACCTGCCCGGCTCTGCGATTGCTGGTTTCCCAGGATCCTCAGAGTCTCACAAGCCCCTTTCGGGAACCCGTAGACTCTAACACTTCGGGCCTTGAGAAAAAATCAGTCAACCTCTTTTCCGACCACCATTTTGTAAGTCCATGTCACAGGCCTAGTGCTGACTTTACCCCTCGCTGGATAGCGACAAACAGGTCCGCAGGCAATGGCAAAACAACATAATCACGGCGCCCAGTCACCCGGTCTCGCGTCTTAATACGGTCAAGCCTGGCACAGCCGACCGTATAAACCATGTCGCATTTTGCCCAGCACCGTATCTGGGAGCCTGGGATGAGAGAATCAAATTCGACGTGGCAGGACTCCAGTCGCAGGGGAGCGGTAGTGCTGAGTGGAACGACTGTAACAAGCGAAGAGTTTTGCGAATTGCGCCTCAACACCACCACCGGCCGCGTTTTAACCATTTCAGGTCGCTCATGCCCCCTGAAATCGCACATGACAATCGTCCCAGCCTTGGGTTGATAAAGTAACGGCATCGTCTTGCTCGGGCTTTCAATGGAGGTGCATTTGATACCGCACATCGTTCGCGAGGAATGTAGGACTAATCAGCTGAGGTTGTAAGGATGGGCTTTTTTCGCAACCTGTCACGTAGCTGGTACGGGAGGCTGCATTTTCCTAGGACCTCATGGCACAGTATGACCACGCCGAAATGCCAGGGCAGCCTGGCGGCAGCGGCCACAAATTGGGTACTGCAAGACCCTCCTGCAACGAGCGTTAAAATCAAACAGGGCGAATACCCACCTCCCGCTCCACCACCCAAGCCAACGGCAACGTCAGCAACAACACCCCCGCCACAACCATCAACGCCACGGTAATCCCCGTCACATCCCCCAACCGCCCGAACACCACGGGCGCCAGTGCCCCCGCCCCGATGGTGCCGGTGTAGAACAATGCAAACGCCTGCTCACGGCGCCCCGGCGCGGCCAGTTCAGGTACCGCGCCGTACAGCACCGAGGACGTGCCATTCAGCGCCAGGCCCAACAACGGCAGCAAAGCCATCAGCCCCCATTGGGGCAGGAACACCGCCAGCACGATCAACACCGAAGTACTGGACTCGGTGAGCCACACCGTCTTCATCATGCCGATGCGCGTGCCCAGGTACCCGCACAGCAATTTGCCGAACGCGCCGCCAATAAACAGCAGCATCAATGCCAGGCCGATACCGGCCGTGCCTGCACCCTTGGCTTGCAGCAAGAAAGGCAGGAAGGTCAGAAAGCCCATGCGCACCGCACTGTCCAGGGTGCCGGTCAGCAGCAGGGCACGCAGACCGAGGGTTGAGCCTTGCCCGGTCGCCGTACTGGCCTGCTTCCCGGTGCTGGCGATAACGCGCGAAGGCAGCAGCCAATACAGCAAAGCAGCCGCCGCCAGCCCGAGCAGCCCCATCAACGTAGTGCTGGCACGCCAGCTGATGACCGTCAGCAGCAGCCCCACCAGCCCGGGAATCAAGGTTTTGCCAATATCCCCGGCGAAGTTGTACTGCGACAGCGCTTCCTTGACTCTTCCGCCCGGCTCATGACTATCGGTAACCAGCGAAGACCCCAGCGGGTGCTGGGTACTGGCGCCCAGGCCACCCAGCATCAGCGCCAGCAGCAACACACCCAGTCCGCCGGCCTGCCCCACCAACAGATACGCCAGCCCCGCCAACGCCGTGCCGCCGACCAGCAAGCGCTCTCTGCCCCAGCGGGCAGCCGCCCGGCTGGCCAGCAACTGCATACCGGCCATCGTGCCCGAGTAGGCACCGCGCAGCAGGCCAACCTGGGCGAAACTCAAGCCAAACTGGGCTTGCCAGATCGGCAGCAGTACGTAGATCAGGTCGGTAAGGCCGTCGTGCACCGCATGGGCACTGCAAGCGGCCAGCAGTGACCGGCGACGTACAGCGTCTGGATACACATCAGGGGTGACTTCGTTGGCTATAGTCATGATTAGCGTAATAGATAGGTGATCAACAGATAGCATGCTACTTATAGATCACCCGCACCGAATTGCGTACACCTGACCCCGACGACGTTAGTGACGTGCGCCGCACGAGTGCACTATTAACGGGTCAGTAACCTTGATCATTATTTTCCTGCCAGCACCCAGGAGCCCGGCATGAAGGAACATCTGCTGCAACCATTGCTGTTGGACAAACTGTACGAAAACCAACTGGCCATCGCCGCCGCCGTCGAAGAGCTGGCCCTGTGGATCGAGGTCCGCTGGGAGGCCGAGGACATCGCTGAGAACGTACGCAGCGCGTTGGAGACGTTGGACCGCAATGCGGACTTCATCAATCGCAGCATTGCCAGCCTGCGAGAGGCCCGCACCGAGCTGTAGCCGCTGAGCCTGAGCCTTTGGGGCAGAAAAAAGCCTGTCAGCCCGGCAGGCCTTGCTGCGCTCAAATCAATTGTACATATATTATTTTCGACGCTCGAACAGTGCGGGCAGTCTTAAAAAATCGCGGCCCGGTAAATGGGATTCAAAAAAAAGGCTATAAAAACAATCGCCTCGCAAAAGTTCCCGACTCAACAACACCTTTGATCCGCCAATAACACCCCGCCAATATTCCAGCGTCAACCACGCAACCTGCGCAGGTCGTTGACAGCAAACAACTTTAGTCCTAATTTCTTGCGTCAGTGAATCGCTCCAATAGTGTCCCGGATTCTTTTTCAATAAGACGGGACGCACCCCCGCACTGTAATAAAAACATCAAGAAAGTAGTTTCAGTCTTTTTTGCTTCATTGCCTTCTGACTGCCGTGATCAATGCAGGGACGGGTGCTGCGTGCCCGCCTGCCGGGCTATCTGCAACTGCATGACTCGGGAGTGCCGGAAAATGGCCGAAGTAGTTGAGGCAAAGCGTTTTTCCCTATCGCTGCTGCCACGCCTGGTAGGGTTCGGGGTGTTGTCGTTCATCATCTGGTTGCTGTTCTCCACCCTGTTCATGCCGTTGATGTCATCTTCGGCCACGCGCGCCATTCTCAATGCGCCGGTGATCCTGCTGACGACCCCCATCGACGGGGTGGTCCGCACCCTGAACATCGCCCCCGGCAGCACCTTCACCACCGGGCAGGACATCGCCACCATCGAGAACCCCCGCGCCAATCAGGAAACCTTGCTGACCCTGCAAACCCGCCGCCTGACGCTGGAGCAACAGCTGTCCTCGCTGGCCAGCCAGGCCGAGCACGACCAGCAGTTCTACGACGCACTGGAGAAAACCAGCCAGCAGTACCAAAGCGCCTACCAGACCCGACAGATGTATGCGCAGAAAGCCCTACAGGCAGAAAGCAGCGCCGCCGGCGCGCGCCTGGCGGATGCCCGCGACACCGTTGATCGCAACCTGCAACTGTTCCAGCAGGGCGCCGTGAGCGAAGCGGTGGTGGCCAGTTCCAAGGCGCAGCTGGCGTCGTTGCAGGGGGCTGCGGAATCAGTGCGCTCGCGGCTGCGCATCAACAGCGGTGACTTGTCGGCGGCCAAGGATCAGGTGTACCTGGACCCCGACCAGTTGCGCATGTTTGACCTCAAGTCGCAGATGACCACGCTGCAGCTGAGCCTGGCCAACCAGGCGAAGAACCGCGCCACCCAGCAGCAGGAACTCGACAACCTCAAGCAACTGATCGACACCGAACAGAAGCGCGTGAAGATGATGGCCGCCTACGAAGTGGTGGCCTACTCCCCGGGCACCGTGCAGGAACTGGTGGCACCCCAGGGCACCCTGGTGCGCGCCGGCGCGACCTTGCTGCGTGCCACCAATTGCAGCCAGAGCTACGTGATCGCGGTATTCCCCGAACGCATGGCCAGCAAGATCACCCGCGACACGGAACTGCAGGTGTCGATCCGCGGCCTCGACCAACCACTCAAGGCGCGAGTGATGCAGATGCTGTCCAGCCCTACCGACATCCAGGCCAGCAGTTACAGCGTGCCCTTCCCCTACGCCGAGCAGAACTCGGTGTACGTGGTAGCGGCCTTCGACACTGACCTGGCTGACAACGAACGCGCGCTGACCTGCAACCCCGGCAACTGGGTCACCGCAACGGTGTCACGATGAGGGCGCTGTTGTTCATCGCGCTGTTGTGGCTGGCCCAGGCAAGCGCTGATGAAGCACGCCCGCGCCTGGCGCAAATGACCTGTGCCGCCATGGGGCAGGCGGTGCAGGCGCTGGGCGAAGGGCCGGTCTTGCTGGCCAGTTACCCGCCACTTAACGGCCAGCCACCCCCGGTGCTGGCCTTGCGCGGGGTGGCGTTCACCTACGACAACGCCTTGGCCAGCATCGCCCTGTTTGGCTGCGGCAACGCCAGCGCCGGGCGGCAGATCGCCGATGCCCTGGCCTACGCCACCGACCATGACCCGGACTACAGCGACGGCCGCGTGCGCAACGCCTATGCCGCCGGCCCCATCAAGCACGGCGCCATCACCCTGCCCGGCTACTGGAGCACCGAGCGCGGCGCCTGGAACCAGGATGCCTACCAGGTTGGCAGCGCCACCGGCAACCAGGCCTGGGCCGTGCTGGCGCTGCTCGAGGCCTACCGGCAAAGCCAGGAACAACGCTACCTGCAGGCCGCCCGGCGGATTCTCGACTGGACCCAGGCCAACACCTACGACAGCCAGAACCCGCCCGGTTTCATCGGCGGCTTTTACGGCTACCCACCCACGCCTCAGCGCCAAGGCTGGAAGTCGACCGAGCACAATGTCGACCTGGTGGCCGCCTGGGAGGCGCTGGACCGTCTGCACGCCAACGCCCAGGCGGCCAGCCAGGCGCAGATCGCCCGTCGCTTCGTCGACAGCCAGTGGGACGCCGAGCAGGGCCGATTCCTGATCGGCACCCTGCCCGACGGCCACACGCAGGAGCGCGAGAAGTCCGGGCTGGACGCGCAGATCTGGCCGTTGATCGCCGTGCGCGACCGCCCCGCCGACTGGCAGCGCAGCCTTGCCTTCATCGATCACGCCCACCGTTTCGGCGATGGCTACGGCTTCAACCGCGCCCCTGACGGCCTGTGGACTGAAGGCACCGCCCAGGCCGCTGCGGTGGCCCAACTCAGCGGCGCGCCGCAACAGGCCAAGCCCCTCTGGGCAGTACTGGTGGCGCAACAAGCCGGGGACGGTTGGCTGTTCGCCACGCCGCAGGCGCAAATCAGCACCGGCCTGGCCATTGGCCCCACCTCCACCACCAACGACTTTTTCTATTACCACCTGCCCCACCTGGGCGCCACGGCATGGGCGGCCATCGCCGCCACCGGCGTCAACCCCTTCACCGGTGCTCAAGAGGCGAACTGACATGCATACCCTGGACGCAATGCAACTGTTGCAGGTCAACTTCTGGACCCTGGCCATGGTGGTGCTGTTCAGTTGCCTCACTCACCGTAACCAGTGGGCGGCACGTGCGCTGTTCGGCGGCATGACCGCAGTGCTGCTGATCAACTACCTGCTGTGGCGCATCCATTACACCCTGCCCGACAGCCACTCGGGTTTCGCCACGGTGTGGTCCTACAGCTTTCTGTTCTTCGAGATGCTGGCCATCGGTTACACGCTGTTCTCCATCGTCGTCATGCTGTGCCGCAGCGATCGCAGCCCTGACGCCGACGCCGGCGAACAGCGCCTGCGCGCCATGGGCCAGCAGGCGCCTGCAGTGGACGTGTTCATCTGCACCTACAACGAAGGGCTGGACGTGCTGGAGAAAACCATCATCGCCGCGCAGGCCATGGACTACCCCAACTTCACTATCTGGGTGCTGGACGACACCCATCGCGACTGGTTGCGCGATTACTGCCAGCGCATGGGCGTGGAATACGCACGCCGCGACAACAACCTGCACGCCAAGGCCGGCAACCTCAACAACGGTCTGCGCCAGTCAGCCGCCCGCAGCAATGCCCCGTACATTCTGGTGCTGGACGCTGACTTCGCCCCGCAACAGCCGATCCTGATGCGTACTTTAGGTTTGTTTGAAGACCCAAAAGTAGGCCTGGTGCAGACCCCGCAGTTTTACTACAACCCCGACCCTATCCAGCACAATCTGGGCTCGGCCACCTGTTGGGTGGACGAGCAGCGGGTGTTCTTCGATGTGTTCCAGCCGGCCAAGGACGGTTGGGACGCAGCCTTCTGCGTAGGCACCTCGTTTGTGGTGCGCCGCGATCTGATCGAGCAATTGGGCGGTTTCCCCACTGGCTCCGTGTGCGAAGACATCTACACCACGTATCGACTGTTGCAGCATGGCTACGTCACCCGCTGGCTCAACGAGCGCCTGTCGATTGGCCTGTCGGCGGAAGGCCTGACCGAGTACATCAACCAGCGCGGCCGCTGGTGCCTGGGCACCGTCCAGGTCGCCTTGCTCAAGGACGGCCCCTTGCGCGGGCGCGGTTACAGCCTCAACGACCGCCTGCATTACCTCCACGGGCTGCTGCACTGGTTTTCCAAACCGTTCATTTTGATGATGCTGATATCGCCGGTGCTGTACTGGTACTTCGGCGTCGCCGGTTTCTACGCCAAGCCCATGGATTTTCTGGCCTTCGGCATGCCTGCGCTGATCGCCTTCTGGGGCTACGGCACCTGGGTCACCGACCGGCGCACCTTGCCGATCTTCACCGAGGTAACGCAGATCGTTGCCTCGCTGGCGGTTACCGCCACCTTGGTCGGCGCCCTGCTGCGGCCCTTCGGGCGACCGTTCAAGGTCACTGCCAAAGGGATCGACCGCTCGAAAACCATGGTGCACTGGAACCTGTTCGGCTTCTTCCTGGCGCTGACCACCCTGGCGCAGATTGGCGCCTTCACCGCCATCGTCACCGCCGATAGCCTGGACGGCAACATGGTCTTCAACCTGTGCTGGACGGTGGTGGCGCTGATCTACAACCTGGCCACGCTGGTGGCCTGCGTCGACCGCCCGCGCCTGCATGGCGAGGAGCGCTTCCCGTTCGATCGGCCTGCCGGCTTCCGCCTGGGCGGGCGGACTCTGGCGGGGCGGATCATGGACATTTCCATCACCGGCGCTGCCTTCGCCTGCCGTCATGCGGGCTCCATTCGCAGCGGCGCGCGCGGGGAGATCTGGGTCAATAAAGTGGGCTGGGTGCGTGTGCAGGTGATGCGTCAGCAGCGAGGCGTGCAACTGGGGCTGCGTTTCATCGACATGGACGAAGCCTTGCGGCGCAAGCTGATCGGCCGCCTGTTCAGCGACGCCAACGCCAACGTCGCCGGCAAGGCGCATCCGGGCATCGCCTTCGGCAGCCTGCTGCGCCGTGCCCTGCTGGGCGAGAAACGCCTGGCGCCACTGCCACCTCGACGGCCGCGGCGCACCCCTGGCAGTACGCGCTTCCCGTCGCTGCCGGCCCGTCGCCAGCCGCTGCATTTGATGCAGGCGTCCCACGGCAAAAGCGGCCTGCTGGGGCTGCTGATTTCTCAATTGCGCGCCCTGCTCGGCACGCGTCTGTAGGAGTGCGTCCATGAGTAACCGCTTGCGTGGCACCTGCCTGGCGTCGCTGCTGATGGTCAGCGGCTGTTCGCTGGAACCGACCTACCAGCCGCCAGAGCCGCCACTGGACCAGGCCTGGCCGGCGAACACCAACGGCGCCTGCTGCGAGGGCCGCCAAGCGTTCGAGCAGGACTGGCACAACTTCATCAGCGACGAGCGCCTGCGGCAGTTGGTCGACCTGGCCTTGGCCAATAACCGTGGGCTGCGTCAGTTCGCGGCCAGCGTCGACGAGTCCCGTGCATCCTTCAATGGCGCCAGTGCAGCGCTCTACCCCAGCATCGGCATCGACACGTACGCAGGCCGCAGCAAACTGCCCGCCCTGGTGCAAACGCCGGGCGGCGGCTCCAGCCCCGGCAGCATCGCCAACACCTTCCAGGCCACAGCCGGGTTCACCTCCTACGAGCTGGACTTCTTCGGCCGCGTGCGCAGCCAGAAACATGCGGCGGGCGCGCGCTACGAAGCCAGCCAGGCCGATTACCAGACCGCCCGCCTGGCGCTGATCGGTGAGGTGGCCAGCACCTGGCTGACACTCAAGGCCAACCAGACCCTGCTGGACCTGGCGCAGCATACCTACGAGTCCCAGCACCATTACGGCGAACTGCTGCGCTCCAGCTATAACCTGGGCTCCACCGCGCGCATCGACGTGCACCAGGGCGACGCCATGACCAATACCGCCGCCGTGCAGGTCAACACCTACCGCATGCAGGTGGCGCAGAACCTCAATGCCCTGCGCGTGCTGGTCGGCCAGCCCGTGCCTGATGCGCTGCTGCCCAAAGGTCAACTGGGCCAGCAACTGGCCACGGCCGACGTGCCGGCGGGGCTACCCTCCAGCCTGGTCACCCGGCGCCCGGACATCATGGCGGCCGAAGCGCAGATGCGCGCCGCCAACGCCGAAATCGGCACCGCGCGCGCCGCCTACTTCCCCAGCTTCTCGCTGACCGGGGCGCTGGGCAGCCTGAGCGGCGATTTCTCGAAACTGCTCAGCGGCCCGGCGGCCTTCTGGAACCTGGCGGCGGCCGGCTCCCTGACCCTGCTCGATGGCGGCACGCGCAAGGCCGGCGTCGATGCCAGCCATGCACGCTACGACCAAAGCACCGCCGCCTATGAAGAAACCGTGTTGAACGCCTTCCGCGAAGCGGCCGATGCGCTGAATGCACGCCAGGAAATGCTGACCCAGGTGGCGGCGCAACAGCGGCTGGTCACCGACTACCAAGAGGCCTACCGCCAATCGCGCCTGCGCTTCGAGGCGGGGCTGGACAGTTATTTCTCCACCATGGACGCTCAGCGTTCGCTGTTTGGGGCGCAGCAGCAGTGGCTGCAACTGGAGCTGGCGCGGGAGATCAATCAGGTGAACCTGTATAAGGCGTTGGGCGGAGGGTGGACACCGCCCAACGTGAAGATGGCAGGTAAGTGATGTGCATGTAGCCGCAGCCTTCAGCAGCGGCTACAACAGGCGAAGAAAACTTGTGGGGCCGGGCGGGCCCCTTCCCGAGCTTCGCCCGGTCCCACATTGGACACTCGCCACTAGCTCAGCGCTTCGACGCGAAGATGTAAGGCATGGAGAAACGCCCCGTAGCAGCAACTGCCTCGATACCGCGTCGCCTGCATCGCGACTAAAGTCGGCTCCTACGCCGTCCGTGGTAGGAGCCGGCCTTGGCCGCGATGCAGACGACGCCGGCCTGTAGCAGCAACTGTCTTGTGAAGGTAGACACTGTGGGAGCAAAGCTTGCTCGCGATGCAGGCGACGCGGTTTTTCTGGATTACGGCGTTGATACCATCGCGAGCAAGCTTTGCTCCCACAGGACGGTGTAGCGGCAACTGTCTGTGTGGGAGTGGGCTCTGCCCGCGAAAAACACACCGCAGTAGGTCAGGAACTCCACGTTACCTTCTTCGCGGGTAGAACCCGCTCCCACGGGGCGTGTAGCTGCCACAGGACGGCGTCGCCTGCATCGCGGTCTTTCTGGTCTACGGCGTCGATGCCATCGCGAGCAAGCTTTGCTCCCACAGGACGGTGTAGCGGCAACTGTCTGTGTGGGAGTGGGCTCTGCCCGCGAAAAACACACCGCAGTAGGTCAGGAATTCCACGTTACCTTCTTCGCGGGTAGAACCCGCTCCCACGGGGCGTGTAGCTGCCACAGGACGGCGTCGCCTGCATCGCGGCCAAGGCCGGCTCCTACCACGGACCGCGTAGGAGCCGACTTTAGTCGCGATGAGGCCAGTGAAGCCTGCTTACCCCCTCCTCCTACTTGCCATCAGTACCCATTGGCCTTGAGGATTTCATCAACGCTGCGGCTCGCCGGGCGGTGGTAGAACTTCAGCAACTCGCTGCTGCGGTTGGTGAATATGCCATCGACGCCCGCGTCCATGACCTTCTGATAGTCCACCGGGTCATCGACGGTGTAGACGTGCACCAGCAAGCCCTTGGCGTGGGTCATCTGGTTCATCCAGGGTTGTACCAGGTCCATGTAGCTTTGGTCGCCACCCTGGGTGAGCGCGGCCGAAGGCCCGGTGCCGATGGCGCCGTTGGCCTTGGCGAAGTCGAGCCAGCGTTCGAATTCGGCATGGTCGCGCGGGGTCTGGCGGGCGTAGTAGGCGGCTTTGGTTTCGCCGCTTGCAGGGTCGAAGGCAACCTTGGAGGTCGGCTCGATGCTGCCCTCGCCTACCCACAGCAACAGTACTTTCGGCACCTTGGGCATGAACTGGTTGAGCAGGGTCAGGCTGCTTTTTTCAAAGGTCTGCAGCACTACCCGGTGTTGCGGTGCGACGTGGCCGTCTGCCGTGAGCCAACCGCGCTGGATCAGTTTGGCCGTCAGGTCCTTCTCGATGCCGGGGAACAGCAGCGGCGCCTTGGTTTCGATGTACAGCCCCGGACGGTGGGCCGGGTCCTGGTCAGCCAGGTCGATGATTTCGTCCAGGGTCAAAATCTTCAGGCCCGCGTAGGCTGGCCGGGCACGGTCCGGATAGGCCTTGTTGAACCAAGTGCCCGCGTCCAGGGTTTTGAGCTGGGCCAACGTGAACTGGCTGACGGGCTGGTCCTTCTGCTCGGGAAACTTGGTCGCGATGTCGGTGGTACGCCCAAGGTTGGTGTCATGCAGGGCAATCAGCTGACCATCGCGGGTGCGCTGCAAATCCATTTCCAGGTAATCGGCGCCCAGTTCCCGGGCCAGCAGATACGAGGCCTGGGTCGACTCAGGTGCATCGAACGAAGCGCCGCGATGGGCGATCACCGCAGGCCAGGGGATGCCCGCCGCCTGGGCCAGCGCCTGGCCCTCCGGGGCCTTGGCGTGGGCGGTGACAGCGAGGGCCGACAGCCATGCGACGGTGAGCCAGGTGATGCGCCGGGGTACAGACATACACGCTCCTTGCGGGATCAAAACGAAAGACCAGCATAGTCGGCCATGAACATGACAAGACGGTTTACCCCCGCCCCGGCATGGTACAGTCGCGCCCTGTAACCGATCCCGAGCAAGACGCATTTCATGGAACTCGACGCTTTCGACGCCAGCCTCGGCCAATGGCCGCAACTGCCCTTCACCTGCACCGGCCTGCTGCTGGGCAATGGCGCCAGCCGGGCGATGTGGCGCAACTTTGCCTACGACTCGCTGTTTGAGCGGGCGCAGAAAGTGCGCAACAAACCGCTGGGCCAGACGGACCTTGCGCTGTTCAAGTCCATGGGCACCGAGAACTTCGAGCAGGTGCTGAGCGCGCTCAACCTCACCACCCGCGTCAACGCCGCGCTGGCGATCAGTGCCTCGGCGCCGCTGAACCGCTACTACGCCATCAAGGAAGCGCTGATCCACGCCATGCGCAGCGTGCACATCCCCTTCCGTATGGTGCAGCCCGACGCGTTGCAAGGTATTGCCGAACACTTGCGTACTTACGCCACGGTGTATTCGAGCAATTACGACCTGCTGGTGAGCTGGGCCGTGGAGCAGGCGCCGGACGGCTTCGATGACCTGTTCGACGTGGACCTGGGCTTCGACGTGCGCCGCACGCGCACCCAGGCCACGCGTATCCTGCACCTGCACGGCGGCCTGCACCTGATCCGCCAGGCCGACGGCACCACCCGCAAACGCAATGCCATTGGCAGCGCCCTGCTGGACGGTTTCGCCATCAACCAGCCCGGCGAGGTGCCGCTGTTCGTCAACGAAGGCCGCCGCGATGACAAACTGCGTGCCATCCGCCAATCCGATTACCTGAGCTGGTGCCACGGCCAACTGGCGAACCATCAAGGCGCACTGTGCCTGTTCGGCCATAGCCTGGGCGAACAGGATCGCTACTTGCTGGAGGCCATCGAACAAGCAGGCGTGCAGCAGTTGGCGGTGTCGATCTTCCCGTTGAGCGATGCCTGGGTGCTGAGCCAGAAGCAGTATTTCACCGCCCTGTTCCCAAGCCGCGAGATCGTGTTCTTCGATGCCACCAGCCACCCACTGGGCTTGCCCAGCCTGAACGTGCCCGTGCCCAAGCCTGCGGTGAAGCGCAAGCGCTAGATCGTCGGCAGGCCCTGCTCCAGCAGGTCGAGTGCTGGCGCCTCGGCCAGCCACTGCCAGTCGCGGTCGCTCAACTGGGCGACGCTGACGTTGTGCAGGCTCACGAACTGCCCCTGCGGCAGCGTAACCAGCGTGTGCGGCCCTACCTGGACCAACAAAGGTTGCGTGCCTTCGGGAAAACCGCTGAACAGCACCCGGTCGATGCCCGGCTGGAAATCCAGCAGTGTGTCGCCCGCCTCCGTCTCGGCCCGTATCACGAAGCGGTCGCGGCCCGGCCCACCCGATAAGGTGTCCCGGCCCGCACCACCATCCAGCCAATCATCGCCCGCGCCGCCCTCCAGCCGGTCCCCCGCATGGCCACCGAACAAGGCATTGTCCGCATCATTGCCAATCAGCGTGTCGGCGTAATCGCCGCCAATCAGATGCTCGAAGTCGGCGGGGTGTTCCACCTGCAGGCTCACCCCCGCCAACCGCGCCGAGCCGCTGCCCAGGTCAATCAGCGAAGCACTGCTGATGGCTGCTGCGTTCAGCGTGTCGACGCCACCATCGAGGTCGCGCAAGGCACGCCGCTCGGCTGCATTCATCTGGGCGAATTCATTGGTGTACACATAGTGATCGTTGCCGTTGTCCAGCCGACCGAAGATGTTCATGCGCCAGCTGTTCAAGGTGCCGGTCTTGCCCGGGGCGCTGTCGACCACCTGCAACTGCCATTGCCCGTTGGCGTGTTCACCGCGCAAGCGTGCTGTATTGAAGATGAAGTCCAGCGACCGACGCTTGTCGAAGCGCAGGTCACCCGCTTCGGTACTGCCAGGTGACTTGCCAGGCCGATCCATTAGTATCGATCGTGTGCCCGAGGGCGAGATCAGCACCAGTTGCAGGTCACCGGGGCGTTCATGGGTGAGCTTCACCTGCACCAACACGTGCTCGATGTTCAGCCGTGCGTTGTCCAGGCCCATGCTGTAGTTGAGGCCGACCGCATCGTTGTCGGGAATGGCAAAACTGCCCTGGGCGCTGGTCAGCGGCGTTTGCAGTAGCGCTTCATTGGTGTAGCCCTGCCGCCCCGGCCAGTCCTGGGCCAGGCGCACCGCCGCATGGGCGTCCACCTCGCCATAGCCGTAGTCATGGCTGACGTGCATGCCGCCGCCATTCCAGGCACGGCTGGCGTTGAATTGCCATTGGCTGGAAGGGTCGCGCACCTGCCGGGCGGTCAGCGCCAGGATGTCCTGCACATCGCGATACCCCAGGCGTGGATTGGCCTGCAGCATCAACGCCACCACTCCACTGATGATGGGCGCCGCCAGGCTGGTGCCGGTCTGCGGTTGGCCGACACCAGTGACCACGCCCACGCCCTGGGCACTGACCAGCAGGTTGGCCCCAGGGCTGGAAAAACCGGGCGCCGCGCAGGGTTCGGTGCGAGGCGGCGGGCACGTCGCGGCCACCATGATGTTGCCGCGCATGTTACTCAGGCTGGAGTAGTTGGCGTTGCCGCCACCCTGCCGTGCGTTGCCCGCGCTCATCACGATGACCGTGCCCAGGCCATCGCGACCTTCGCTAAGGGCCAGTCGGTACTCGACCGGAATCGCGCCAATGGCCGGCACCTTCAGCACAGGTTCGAAGCGCCCATGGGCGCCCCAGCTGAGATTGGCCACATCGTAGCGCTTGAGCGCCCCCAGGCTTTCCATGCGCTGGCCCACCCAGTGCCCGCCGATGGTGGCCTGGGGCGCCACGCCCACGGTGCCCTGGCCATTGCGGGCCGCCACCATCACCGCTGCCACGCTGTTGGCGTGGTCGGCATCGCGGTCGACGCTGGCCTTGCTGGTCATGAACCAGGACGACGTGCTGGCCAGCCATTCGGGATCGACATTGGGCAGCAGGTCTTCGTGGCGGTAGGCAAAGGCCACCTTGTGCCCCTTGCTGTGCGCCTCGAACTGGCCGATGCGCACGCCCAGGCCCGTATAGCGCGCCCACACCGGCGGCACGTTGGCCTGCTGCAGGTAAGTCTGCGAGGGGTAGTCGGGATCGCTGGGCGCTTGTTGCGCCAGTGCCTGGGCGACGCAGAAAAACGCCGCCACCAGGCTGAGGATTAACTTGCTCACGTGCCGCACTCGCCCATGGAATGATGGGGTAGTGTTGCCCCGGGCGACGTGCGCTGCCTACCCGCTCACGGCGAAATAGACCTGTCCTACGCCGCCGTGGGAATGGTCTGACTCAGATCAAACCGTCGGCCTTGAGCAGCGTCTCCAGGCAATGCTCCTGGATGGCATAGAACGCCTTCAACGCCTCGATCTTTTCCAGCAAGGCTCGAGGGTCCTGAGGCTCGGCACGCTTCACCGCCAGGATCATCTTGTTCTTGTTGGTGTGCTCCAGCGAGATGAACTCGAACACCTTGGTCTCATAGCCGCAGGCTTCCAGGTACAGCGCGCGCAGGCTGTCCGTAACCATCTCGGCCTGCTGGCCCAGGTGCAGGCCGTATTGCAGCATCGGCTTCAGCAAACCAGGGCTCTGGATCTGCAGCCGGATCTGCTTGTGGCAGCACGGTGAGCACATGATGATCGCCGCGCCCGTGCGGATACCGGTGTGGATGGCGTAGTCGGTGGCGATGTCGCAGGCGTGCAGGGCGATCATCACATCGATGGCGCTGGGCACCACGGTGCGCACGTCACCGTGTTCGAACACCAGGCCCGGATGCTCCAGGCGCGCCGCAGCGGTGTTGCACAGGGTGACCATGTCTTCCCGCAGTTCCACCCCGGTCACCTGCGCCTCGCGGCCCAGGGTGTTGCGCAGGTAATCGTGGATGGCGAAGGTCAGGTAGCCCTTGCCCGAGCCGAAGTCGGCCACGCGCACCGCTTGCTGGCCCGGGATAGGCGCACCGGCGAAGGCGTGGGAAAACACCTCGATGAACTTGTTGATCTGCTTCCATTTGCGCGACATGGCCGGGATCAGTTCATGCTGCTTGCTGGTAACCCCCAGGTCCACCAGGAACGGGCGGCTGAGTTCCAGGTAGCGCTTCTTCTCGCGGTCGTGCTCGGCCGATGCAGCTTGGCGCGGCTGCTGCGCGGCATTGCGATGCAGCATGGGTTTGTTCTTCTTGCTGAACTCCAGTTGCACCTCATCGGTGAGGGTCAGCAGGTGCGCATTTTTGAAGCTGGCCGGCAGCAGGTCGGCGATCAGCGCCTGGGCTTCGTCCAGCGGCAGGTTCTTGGTGATGTCGCGGGTCTGGTAGCGGTACACGAAGCTCAGGCAGGCCTGCTCCTTGACCATCACTGGCTTGATGATGACCTTCTGCAATTGCGCCTCGGCGCCCACTTGGCGGGCCAGCACCAGCTTGACCAGGGCGTTCTGGGCCAGGCTGTGGCCCAGCAGGTCGAGAAAAGTGGCACGCGGGTCCGGCGCGGTCTTGGGGCTTGCGGCAATGGCAGACATCGAAAAAGGGCCTGGAAAAAGGAATGCGCGCATTTTACGGGGCTTTGCCCTGCCAGGGCACGGACTTGTTCACCCCAAGCGACGACACGCCTTGTAGCCGCTGCCGCCAGGCTGCGCTGGCCCTCGCGTGCACTGCAGATCTCCAGCGAGGCAAATGGCCAGCGCAGCCTGCCGGCAGCGGCTACGGTAATTGTGGCTACCGGCAAAACAAGTCTGGATTGCCGCTCCCCGATGGGCTAAAAGAGGCGCGCACATTACAAAAATATTCGTTCCACCCCTTAGGCTGGCCTGTTCGCCCTTCGAACCGTTGCACGCCGTACGAGAGCAATTTCATGAAGAAGCTGTGTTTGCTGGGCCTGGTTGCAAGCCTGGCCTTCCAACCGGTGCTGGCGGCCACTGCCCCCTCGCCCCTCAAGACCAAGGACGCCTTCATCGCGGACCTGATGAAACGCATGACCCTGGACGAAAAGATCGGCCAGCTGCGGTTGATTTCCATCGGCCCGGAAATGACCCACGAACAGATTCGCGACGAGATCGCCGCCGGGCGCATCGGCGGCACCTTCAACTCGGTGACCCGGTCCGAAAACCGTCCCATGCAGGACGCCGCCATTGAGCGCAGCCGCCTGAAGATCCCGATGTTCTTCGCCTATGACGTGATCCACGGCATGCGCACCATTTTCCCCATCAGCCTGGCCCTGGCCTCCAGCTGGGACATGGGCGCCATCGGCCGCAGCGCCAGCGTGGCTGCGGCAGAGGCGGCCGCCGATGGCCTGGACATGACCTACGGCCCGATGGTGGACATCGCCCGCGACCCACGCTGGGGCCGTACCAGCGAAGGCTTCGGTGAAGACACCTATCTGGTGTCGCGCATCGCCAAGGTGATGGTCAAGGGCTTTCAGGGCGACAATGTCGCCGCGCCCGAGCGCATCATGGCGGCGGTCAAGCACTTCGCCCTGTACGGTGGCGTGGAAGGCGGCCGCGACTACAACACCGTGGATATGAGCCCTACGCGCATGTACCAGGACTACCTGCCCCCTTACCGCGCCGCCATTGACGCCGGTGCCGGCGGGGTGATGGTAGCGCTCAATTCCATCAATGGCGTGCCCGCCACTTCCAACACCTGGCTGATGCAGGACTTGCTGCGCAAGGACTGGGGCTTCAAGGGCGTGACCATCAGCGATCACGGCGCCATCCACGAGCTGATCAAGCACGGCGTGGCCCGCGACGACCGCGAGGCAGCCAAGCTGGCGATCAAGGCCGGCATCGACATGAGCATGAACGATCAGGTGTATGGCAAGGAGCTGCCGGGGCTGGTCAAGTCCGGTGAAGTCAGCCAGGCCGACATCGACAACGCCGTGCGCGAAGTGCTGGGCGCCAAGTACGACCTGGGCCTGTTCCAGGACCCGTACCGCCGCATCGGCAAGGCCGCGGATGACCCGGCCGACACCTATGCCGACAGCCGCCTGCACCGCGAGGCCGCCCGCGAAGTGGCGCGCACCAGCATGGTGTTGCTGGAGAACCACAACCAGACCCTGCCCCTGAAAAAACAGGGCCGTATTGCCCTGGTCGGGCCACTGGCCGACGCACCCATCGACATGATGGGCAGTTGGTCGGCAGCCGGCAAACCCGACCAGTCGGTGACCCTGCTGCAGGGCCTGAAGAACGCCGTCGGCGACCGCGCTACCATCACCTACGTGAAGGGCGCCAACATCACCGACAACCAGGACGCCATCGCCTTCCTCAACCGCATCATCTTCGACCGCGAAGAGGTGCACATCGACAAGCGCCCTGCCCAGGACATGATCGACGAAGCGGTCAAAGCCGCGGAACAGGCCGACGTGATCGTGGCTGCCGTGGGCGAAGCGCGAGGCATGTCCCACGAGTCCGCCAGCCGTACCACACTGGCCCTGCCCAACACCCAGAAAGCCCTGATCAAGGCACTCAAGGCCACCGGCAAACCGCTGGTGCTGGTGTTGATGAACGGCCGGCCGCTGTCGCTGGTAGAGGAACAGAAACAGGCCGACGCCATGCTGGAAACCTGGTTCTCCGGCACCGAGGGCGGCAACGCCATCGCCGACGTGCTGTTCGGCGATTACAACCCCTCGGGCAAGCTGCCCATCAGCTTCCCGCGCTCGGTGGGGCAGATTCCGGTGTACTACAGCCACCTGACCATCGGCCGCCCCTTCACACCGGGCAAACCGGGCAACTACACCTCGCAGTATTTCGACGAGGAAACCGGCCCGCTTTACAACTTCGGCTATGGCCTGAGCTACACCGACTTCAGTGTCTCGGATATCAGCCTGTCCAGCGCCACCCTGAAGAAGGGCGGCAAGGTAGTGGCCACGGTGACAGTGAAGAACACCGGCAAGGTAGCCGGGGCCACGGTGGTACAGCTGTACCTGCATGACGTGGTCGCGTCCATGGCACGCCCGATAAAAGAGCTGAAGAACTTCGAGAAAGTCACCCTGCAACCGGGCGAGGAAAAAGTGGTGCACTTCACCCTGACCGAGGATGACCTGAAGTTCTACAACCCGCAGCTCAAGTACGCTGCCGAGCCGGGTGAGTTCCAAGTGCAGATCGGCCTTGATTCGCAGGATGTGAAACAAAGCAGCTTTACCCTGCTTTAATCCGGCCCCCAATGTAGCCGCTGCCGCCAGGCTGCGCTGGCCTGTGCCTCGCTGGAGATTTCCAGTGCAAAGGAGGGCCAGCGCAGCCTGCCGGCAGCGGCTACGGGGTACTTGGGAAGCATTACCCATGACGTGCAGCAACGCCCCACGCTGCCCGTCATGGTATGGTCTTGCCCCCCAAAACTGTCGGCTCTGCCCCATGCGCCCCAGATTCCGTGCCCTGCGCCTGCCCCTCATCACCTTGCTGATCGTTGCCGGCACGCTGGCCTCCGCCTGGTGGGCCATGCGCCACGCCCAGCGCCTGGCCATGGCCGAGGATGCCGCGCGCGCCCAGCAGCAATTGGGCTTGTACGCCAACTCGCTGCACACCCTGATCGAACGCTACCGCAGCCTGCCGGCCGTGCTGGCCCTGGACCCGCAACTGATCGAGGCGCTGAAGGGGCCGGTCAGCGCCGCTACCCAGGATCAGCTCAACCGCAAGCTTGAGCGCGTCAACCTGGCCGCGCAGTCCTCCACCCTGGAACTGCTGGACCACAACGGCCTGGCAGTGGCCGCCAGCAACTGGCAACTGCCCACCAGCTACGTGGGCCAAAACTACGGCTTCCGCCCCTATTTCCTGCAAACCCGCAGCCAGGGCAGCGGGCGCTTCTATGCCGTGGGCGTGACCAGTGGCGTGCCGGGGTATTTCCTGTCCAGCGCGGTAAAGGATCAACAAGGCGAGTTTCTCGGCGCCATGGTGGTCAAGCTGGAGTTTCCCGAACTTGAACGCGAGTGGCGGCAAGGCAGCGATACCCTGCTGGTCAGCGATGCCCGCGGCATCGTGTTCATCGCCAATCAGCCGGGCTGGCGCTATCGCCAGCTAAGGCCCCTGAGCGCAGCCGACCGCAGCGAGCTGGCCGCGACCCGCCAGTACGATCGCCAACCCCTTACGCCATTGACCATGCAACCGTTGCAGGCCTTCGAGGGGGACAGCCTGCTGGCCCGTGTCGACGGCCCCGGGGGCAGCGCCGACTATTTGTGGGAGTCGCTGCCCCTGGCCAGCGAAGGCTGGACCCTGCACCTGCTGCGCAAGCCGCCGCCCGCTATCGAGGAAGCCCGCAACGCCGCGCTGGCAGCTGCCGGCGCGTGGCTGAGCCTGGTGTTCCTGGCACTGTTCCTGTATCAGCGCTGGCGCCTGGCCCGGGTGCGCCAGCGCAGCCGCGAAGAACTGGAAGCGCTGGTAGAAGTGCGCACCCGCGATTTGCAAACAGCCCAGGACGGCCTGGTGCAAGCGGCAAAGCTGGCGGCACTGGGGCAGATGTCGGCAGCGCTGGCCCATGAGATCAACCAGCCGCTGACGGCCCAGCGCATGCAGTTGGCCACCCTGCGCCTGCTGCTGGACCATGGCCGGGTCGACGATGCCTATCAGGCGCTGTTGCCGCTGGAGCAGATGCTCACGCGCATGGCCGCGCTCACCGGGCATCTGAAAACCTTCGCGCGCAAAAGCCCGGCCGGCCTGCGCGAACGCCTGGACCTGGCCGACGTGGTGGACCAGGCCCTGCAACTGCTGGAACCGCACATCCGCCAGGAGCGCGTAAGCACCGTGCTGCACCTGACCCGGCCCGCCTGGGTGCGCGGTGACGCGATCCGCCTGGAGCAGGTGCTGATCAACCTGCTGCGCAATGCCCTGGACGCCATGAGCCAGAAGCCGATCCGCCGACTGGAAGTGCGCATCGATCCCGACCCGGCCGGCTGGCGTCTGTCAGTGGCCGACAGCGGCGGTGGCATTGCCCCCGAATTGCTGGCCACGGTGTTCGACCCGTTCTTCACCACCAAGCCGGTGGGCGACGGCCTGGGCTTGGGGCTGGCGGTGTCCTACGCTATCGTTCACGAAACCGGCGGGCACCTGAGCGCCGCCAACCAAGGCAACGGTGCCATCCTGAGCCTGGTGTTGCCTGCCGAGAAAGCGCCCACATGACCTCACCCGCCCTGCCCCAAGTCATCGTTGTCGACGACGACGCCAGCATCCGCGACGCCGTGCGCCAGTGGCTGAGCCTGTCGGGCTTTGAGGTGGCCACCCATGAGCGCGCCGAAGACTGCCTGGCCACGCTGCCTGCGGACTTCCCCGGGGTGATCCTCAGCGATGTGCGCATGCCCGGCATGGATGGCCTGCAACTGCTGGCACAGGTGCAGGCCCGCGATCCGCAACTGCCGTTGATCCTGCTGACCGGCCACGGTGACGTGCCCATGGCGGTGGAGGCCGTGCAGGGCGGCGCTTATGACTTCCTGGAAAAACCCTTCAGCCCCGACACGCTGATGAACAGCCTGCGCCGCGCGCTGGACAAACGCACGCTGGTGCTGGACAACCGTCGCCTGCAGGCCCGCGCCAGCCATCACGACCGCTTGCAGGCCGACCTGCTGGGCCAGTCGCCGACGATGCAGCAGTTGCGCCGACGCCTGCTTGACCTGGCGGTGTTGCCGGTCAACGTGCTGATCCGTGGCGAGACCGGCAGCGGCAAGGAGCGCGTGGCGCGCTGCCTGCACAGTTGCGGCCCACGGGCGGACAAACCCTTCGTGGCGCTCAACTGCGCGGCTATCCCCGAAGCGTTGTTCGAAGCCGAGCTGTTCGGCCATGAAAGCGGTGCGTTTACCGGTGCGCAGGGCCGACGCATCGGCAAACTCGAACATGCCGACGGCGGCACCCTTTTCCTGGATGAGATCGAAAGCCTGCCGCTGGCCCAGCAGGCCAAGCTGCTGCGGGTGATTCAAGAGCAGACGCTGGAGCGCCTGGGTTCCAACCACAGCATCCGCATCGACGTGCGCATCGTCGCCGCCACCAAACCGGACCTGTTGCAGGAGGCGCGCGCCGGGCGCTTTCGCGAAGACCTGGCGTACCGCCTCAACGTGGCCGAACTGCACCTGGCGCCGTTACGCGAACGGCGCGAGGACATCCCGCAACTGTTCGAACACTTCGCCCAGCTGGCGGCTGCCCGCGTGGGCCGTGAGGTGCCACCACTGGCCACCGCGCACCTGGCGCACCTGCTGAGCCACGACTGGCCCGGCAACGTGCGCGAACTGGCCAATGCGGCCGAACGCCATGCCCTGGGCCTGGAAGCGCCGCTGGCCGACACCGCCGCCGGCACATCGCTGGCCGCGCAACAGGAAGCCTTCGAAGCCCAATGCCTGCGTGCTGCCCTCACCCGGCACCAGGGTGACATCAAGGCCGTGCTGGCCGAACTGCAACTGCCGCGCCGCACCCTCAACGAAAAAATGCAGCGCCACGGCCTGCTGCGCGAAGACTTCCTGCCCTGACGCCGCCCAGCCCGCTTTTTGTGGGACCGGGCGAAGCTCGGGAAAAGAACACCGCGGTCCTCCTGCCAATACCCGGCGCTCGCTTCCCGAGCTTCGCCCGGTCCCACATGAGGGGGCGTGTACATCGGCGGTTTCTTGCCTAACCACTGATCGCAAATGAGCGGTTTTTTGCCTATCGAGGTGCCGCAACCCCTCTAAACCGGCCACCTCCAACCTGGCACGCCCCCTGCTATATCCCTGCCAAGGCACGCAGTGCGTTGCCATACAAAAACAACTAAAGGGATCCCTCATGGAACACTCCACACCCCTGCCCGTCGGGGCGCAGGCGCCCGCCGCCACAAAAACCACCAGCAGCCGCCTCAAGTCGATCTTCAGCGGCTCGGTGGGCAACATGGTCGAGTGGTACGACTGGTACGTGTACGCCGCCTTCTCGCTGTACTTCGCCCAAGTATTCTTCCCCAAGAACGACCTCACCGCGCAATTGCTCAACACTGCTGCAATCTTCGCCGTGGGCTTTTTGATGCGCCCTATTGGCGGCTGGCTGATGGGCCTGTATGCCGACCGCAAGGGCCGCAAGGCGGCGCTGATGGCCTCGGTGCTGCTGATGTGCTTCGGCTCGCTGATGATTGCCCTCACGCCCAGCTATGAAACCATCGGCGTCGGCGCGCCGATCCTGCTGGTTATCGCGCGACTGATGCAGGGCCTGTCGGTAGGCGGCGAGTACGGCACCTCGGCCACCTACCTCAGCGAGATGGCCACCAAGGAACGTCGCGGCTTTTTCTCCAGCTTCCAGTACGTGACCTTGATCTCCGGGCAGCTTATCGCCCTGGCGGTGCTGATCGTGCTGCAACAGACCCTGACTGAAGAGCAATTGCTGGCCTGGGGCTGGCGCGTACCGTTCGTGATCGGCGCGATGTGTGCGGTGGTGGCCCTGTGGCTGCGTCGCGGCATGGAGGAAACCGCGTCCTTCACCCAGAAGAAGGAAGCGCCCAAGGAAAGCCTGATGCGCACCCTGATGCGCCACCCCAAGGAGCTGCTGACCGTGGTGGGCCTGACCATGGGCGGCACCCTGGCGTTCTATACCTACACCACCTACATGCAGAAGTACCTGGTGAACACCGTGGGCATGAGCAAGGCCGACTCGACCATGATCTCGGCCGCCACGCTGTTCCTGTTCATGTGCCTGCAACCGGTGATCGGCGCACTGTCGGACAAGATCGGCCGCCGCCCCATCCTGATCGCCTTCGGCGTGCTGGGCACCCTGTGCACCGTGCCGATCCTCACCACCCTGCACACCATCGAGACCTGGTGGGGCGCGTTCTTCCTGATCATGGCGGCGCTGATCATCGTCAGCGGCTACACCTCGATCAACGCGGTGGTGAAGGCCGAGCTGTTCCCCACTGAAATCCGCGCCCTGGGCGTAGGCTTGCCCTATGCGCTGACGGTGTCGATCTTTGGCGGCACGGCCGAGTTCATCGCCCTGTGGTTCAAGAGCATCGGCATGGAGAGCGGCTACTACTGGTACGTGACGGCGTGCATCGCCTGTTCGCTGCTGGTGTACGTGTTCATGAAAGACACCCGCACCCATTCGCGTATCGACACCGACTGAGGACTACCCCCCGTAGCCGCTGCCGCCAGGCTGCGCTGGCCCCCAGGTACACTGAAAATCTTCAGGGTTTACACCCGCCAGCGCAGCCTGCGGCAGCGGCTACAGGTGGTTGCGCCAGCGGGGCGAGGGGCGGCACACTCAGCCCCTCCCCCACCCCGCCAGGATCGTGCAATGCCCGACGACATCCACTTCTACCAACCCTCCCAAGGCCACGGCCTGCCCCACGATCCGTTCAACGCCATCGTCGGCCCGCGGCCCATCGGCTGGATCTCGTCCCACGACGAGCACGGCCGCCTGAACCTGGCGCCCTACAGCTTCTTCAACGCCTTCAACTACATCCCGCCGATCATCGGGTTCTCCAGCATCGGCCGCAAGGACAGCCTGAACAACATCGAGAAAACCGGCGAGTTCGCCTGGAACCTGGCCACCCGGCCGCTGGCCGAGCAGATGAACCAGAGCTGCGCCGCCGTGGCGCCTGACGTTGACGAGTTCCAGCTCAGCGGCCTGACCCCGGTGGCGTCGAAGGTGATTGCCGTGCCACGGGTGCAGGAAAGCCCGGTGTCATTCGAGTGCAAGGTCACGCAGATCATCCAACTGCAGCGCGCCGACCAGCAGGTGGTGCCCAGCTGGCTGATCCTGGGTGAGGTGGTGGCGGTGCATATTGCCAAATGGCTGCTCAAGGACGGCGTCTACGACACCGCCGCCGCCCAGCCGATTCTGCGTGGCGGCGGCCCGGCCGACTACTTCCAGCTCGGCCCAGAAGCGCTTTTCAAAATGTACCGCCCACAGTAAAGCGTTACCACACCAGCTCGCCGTCGGCGTCGACATCGGCCAGTCTGGCCAGTTCGTCGCAGGCGGCCTGGTCAGCGCTCATGGCGGTACTGAAGGTGCTGCCCGGCAGTATCTTGTGGAAGCGCGGCGCGCCACCGGCGCCCAGTTCCTTGACGGCAATGGCTGCGCTGTAGCCGCCCTCGCCTGGTACTGCGGCCGAAACGGCCTCGAAGTGCTGAAATTCTCTGCGTGCCATTGTGTGCCCCGGCCATTGATCGAAGCCGGGCATTGTAGCGGCTCAACTGGCCAGTTTGTGCACGGCCGCGCAACCGCGCGCCTCGACGTCGCTGAAGGTGTGGAAATCCAGACTGGTGACCAGCAGGTCGCTGACCAGTGCATCAAACACCTGCATCACCGGCGAGGCGAACCACACCGACATCGCTTGCTGGTTGACCCAGAAGCCGCTGATCAGCCACAAGTCCTCGTCGCACTGGGAATGTTGCAAGGCGAAATGCAGGCAACCCGGGGTGTGGCGCGTGGGCAGCAACAGGCGCTCCAGGCGCTGGCCCAGTTCCGCCGAACGCCCGGCACGGGCGCGGATGAATGCACAATGGCTGACGGGGGTGGATACAGACATGGGATGGCTCTCCGTAGTCGACTGATTCTGGTGGTACGGCAACAGAGATTAAGCGCTGCCGCCAACCGGCGTTAGTCGATTCCTGCCTGTGGCTTGCCTGATCCTGCGCAAGGCATTCCCCGCAGCCAGCAACCGCTGAAATGACCGGACAACCGGTATCCGCCAATCAGGCCCGCACCAACGGGGCCACTGGGTAACATCGGCAGGATCAGGCAAGCATCCGACAGGATCGGACTGGCGCTGGCGCTTGCACAAAACTATCCTCGGCACATTCGCCCACCGAGGCTTTGCCATGACTGATTTCGAGCGTCTCCACGCCCAGCTGGACCCTTTCATGGAAAGCCAGCGCGCCACCCTTGCCGAGCTGGTCGTGCGCCACACCAACGGCAACGGCAGTTTCACCTCCGCCGTGCCTTCGCTGATCCTCAGCCGCCAGGATCAATGCAGCCAATCCTTCCCGGCCTTGATGAGCCCTGCCCTGTGCATCCTGGCCAATGGCAGCAAACGCGTGCGCCTGGGCGCCGAAGACTACCTGTACGACCCGCTCAACTACATGGTGGTGTCGGTGGCCATGCCGGTCAGCGGCGCCATTCTGGAAGCCTCGCCCGAAAGCCCGTGCCTGTCGTTGCGGCTGGACATCGACCCGGGGGAAATCAATGCGCTGATTGCCGCCGCCGGCCCCTTGGGCGTGCCAACCCGGCCGACCGAACGCGGGCTTTACGTGGAACAGCTGGACGCGCCGCTGCTGGACGCGGTGGTGCGCCTGGTGCGCCTGCTCGATACCCCGAAAGACATCGCCATGCTGGCGCCGCTGGTGCGCCGCGAGATTCTCTATCGCCTGCTGCGCAGCCCGCAGGGGCATCGGTTGTATGAGATTGCCGTGGGCAACAGCCAGATGCACCGGGTGACCCAGGCGATCAAATGGCTGAACAACCATTTTGACCAACCACTGCGCATGGAAGACCTGGCGCGCGAGGTGAACCTGAGCGTGTCCACCCTGCATCACCGGTTCAAGGCGATGACGTCGATGAGCCCGCTGCAGTATCAGAAGCAGCTGCGCTTGCAGGAGGCCCGGCGGTTGATGTTGAGCGAAGGGCTGGATGCGTGCGCGGCGGGGTATCGCGTGGGCTATGAAAGCCCCTCGCAGTTCAGCCGCGAATACAGCCGGCTGTTTGGCGCGCCGCCAGCCCGAGATTTGCAGCGCCTGCGCATCAGCGTTTGACCCGCAGATCGACTTCAAACTTATCATGTGTGGGAGCGGGCTCTGCCCGCGAATGGCACACCGCGAACTGCGTCGCCTGCTTCGCGGGCAGAGCCCGCTCCCACAGCAGCAAGGTGCCAATTCCTGCCCGGTCAGCAAGCCCGCACGATATGCTTGATCTCCTGGAACGCCTGCACCCCCCACGGCCCCAGCTCACGCCCCAGACTGCTCTGCTTGTAACCACCCCACGCAGTCTGCGGGAAGATCACCTGCGGCGCGTTGATCCACACCAGCCCGGCCTGCAAGGCATTGGCCACCTGCCCCGCGCGCTGCACGTCAGCGCTGACCACGCTGGCCACCAACCCGAAATCACTGTCGTTGGCCAGTTCGATGGCCTGCGCCTCGCTGTCGAAAGCACGCACGCACAACACCGGCCCGAAGATTTCCTCGTTCCACAGCGCGCTGTCCAACGGCACGTCGGTAAATACCGTGGGCTGCACGAAGTAGCCCACCGGCAAGGCAACCGGGCGTGCACCACCGGTGACCAGCGTAGCGCCCGCCGCGATACCCGCCTCGATATGCCCCAGCACGCGCTGGAACTGCGCACGGTTGACCAGCGCGCCCATCTCGGTGCCGGGCTCGAACGGATCACCCTGCACGATTGCCTCGGCGCGGGCCTTGAGCCGTTGCAGGAACTCGTCGTACAGCGGCTGGGCCACCAGCACGCGGCTGGTGGCGGAACACATCTGCCCGGCGTTGAAATACCCGCCGCCGCTGGCCAGCTCTACCGCCAGGTCCAGATCAGCGTCTTCCAATACCAGCAGCGCCGACTTGCCGCCCAGCTCCAGGCTCACGCCCTTCACAGTTTCCGCCGCCCGTTGCATCACCTGCACGCCCACCGCGTTGCTGCCAGTGAAGGAAATCTTGGCGATGCGCTTGTGCGCCGCCATCGGCGCGCCTACGGCCAGGCCGGTGCCGCACACCAGGTTGAACACGCCCTGGGGCAGGCCGCACTCGGCGATGATGGCGGCCAGCTCCAGCTCGGCCAGGGGCGTGACTTCCGAGGGTTTGAGCACCACGCAGCAACCCGCCGCCAGCGCAGGCGCCAGCTTCCAGGCGGTGGTCACCATGGGGAAATTCCACGGCACGATCAGCCCCACCACACCGCACGGCTCGCGCCGCACCTGGGCGCTGAATTCGTCGGTGGGCAGCGGTACCGGGGTATCGCGCTGCTCGTCCAACTGCTCGGCCAGGCCGGCGTAATAGTTGAAGGTGCCGATCACGTCGTCCACGTCGATACCGGCCTCGAACAGCGGCTTGCCGTTGTTGCAGGCCTGCAACTGCACCAGGCGCTCGCGGCGTGCCTCGACGCCATCGGCGATGGCGCGCAAGTAAGCGGCGCGCTGGCGCGACGGGGTGTGCGACCAGCCGGCGAAGGCGCGCTGGGCAGCGGCCACGGCCAGATCCACGGCGCTTGCGTCGGCGCCATCGACGTGGGCCAGCACCTGCTCATTACTCGGGTTGATCACCGTCAGAGGCTGAGGGCCGTGGTGCCATTGGCCGTCGATGAACAGGCCGGCCAGGTTCTGCGGGAAATTCAGCATGGGTGGAACTCGCTCATCCAGGTGGTTTGGTCGATTTCAATCAGGGTGGGCACTTGCCGGTCGCAGGCAGCTCGCAGCGCCTCGCACAGGCCGGGCACGTTGTTGGCCGCCTGGGCGGCGCAACCCATGGCGCGGGCGATGGCGATAAAGTCTGGGGTGTGGATGTCGACGCCCACCGGCTCGATGGCGCGGTTGACCATGTATTTCTTGATCTCTTCGTAGCCCTGGTTATTCCACAGCAGCACGATCACCGGGATGCGCGCTTCCACGGCGCTGGCCAGCTCCGGCAGGGTGAACTGCAGGCCGCCGTCGCCAATCAGGCACACCACCGGCGGCCGCTCGGCACGGCTGCCACCGCCGCCCAGCCAGGCGCCGATAGCTGCCGGCAAGGCGTAGCCCAACGTGCCGTAGCCGGTGGAGGCGTTGAACCAGCGGCGCGGGTGGTCCATGTCCAGGGTCAGGTTGCCGGTGTAGACGGGCTGGGTCGAATCGCCGACCAGCACCGCGCCGGGCAGCACCTGCAGCAGGGTTTGCAGCATCAGGGTCTGCGCCTGGGTGGGTGCATCCCATTCGCTGGCCAGCACGGCGCGCAGGTCGCTGACACGCTTGGCACCCCATGACTGTTCACGCGGCTGCAGCCCGTCCAGGGCATCGAGCAGCGCCTGTGCGGCGCTGTCGGCATCGGCCACCAAGGCTACCTTGGGCAGGAAATTGCGCACGGTCTGGTCGGGGTCGATGTCCACGCGCAGCAGGGTGCCGGGGATGCGGAATTCGCCCTTGAAGGTAATGTCGTAGTCGGTTTCGGCCAGTTCGGTGCCGATGGCCAAGACTACGTCGGCCTCGTCGATCAGTTGGCGAGTAGCCGGTAGCGACTGGGTGGAGCCGATCAACAGCGGATGACCGGCCGGCAACATGCCCTTGGCGTTGATGGTCAGCGCCACCGGCGCCTGCAACCGCTCGGCCAGGCGGGTCAGCGCCGGGGCCGCATCGATGGCACCGCCACCGGCCAGAATCAGCGGCCGCCGGGCCGTGCGCAGCCAACCGGCCATCTGTTCCACCGCCGCCGGCGCGGCACCGGCCCGCTGCACCCGTACCGGCTCGCAGGCCAGTAGCGCATCGGCATCCTCCACCAGCACATCCAGCGGGATCTCGATATGCACCGGGCGCGGGCGCGCGCCGTCGAACACTGCGAAAGCACGGGCCAGTGCGGCGGGCAGGTCGGCGGCGGCCATCAGCGTATGGGAAAAGGCGCACACGCCGGCCACCAAGGCACTCTGGTTGGGCAGTTCATGCAGCTTGCCCCGCCCGCCGCCCAGCTGGCTGCGCGACTGCACGCTGGAAATCACCAGCATGGGGATGGAGTCGGCGTAGGCCTGGCCCATGGCAGTAGTGATGTTGGTCATGCCCGGGCCGGTGATGATGAAGCACACCCCCGGCTTGCCACGGGTACGCGCATAGCCGTCAGCCATGAAGCCGGCGCCCTGCTCGTGGCGCGGCGTCACGTGTGCGATGGGCGAGCGCGCCAGCCCCCGGTAGAGCTCCACGGTATGCACACCGGGAATGCCGAACACCTGCTCCACCCCGTAGCCTTCGAGGAGCTTGACTAAAACTTCGCCGCACGTCGCCATTGTTTCGCCGCCTGTGTGTTGTTGTGCAATCGGCGGTCATTTCAGCGGTGATGGGGGATGCGCACAAACCAAAAATAGTCATACTAGCCATGTCCCCAGATCATGGCTGAACGCACATGAAACGCCTGCCGCCCCTCCCCGCCCTGCACACCTTCCTGGTCACCGCCCAGTGCTGCAACTTCACCCGTGCCGCCCAGCAGTTGCACATCACCCAGGGCGCGGTAAGCCGACAGATTGCCGGCCTGGAAAGCCACCTGGGTTACCCGCTGTTCATGCGCCAGGCGCGTGGGTTGAGCCTGACGCAACAGGGCCGCGAGCTGTTCCCGCGTATCCAGCAGGTATTCGGCTTGATCGAAGAGGCGGTGGAAGTGGCCGGGGGCAGGCGCCAGGCCTTGCAGCTCAAGGCGCCTACCTGCGTGATGCGCTGGCTGTGGCCGCGCCTGATGCGCTGGCAGGCCGAGCGCCCGGACCTGCCGGTGGAGCTGACCACCACGGTGCAACACGGTGTCGACTTTCGGCATGAGAGCTTCGATGCCGCGATCATCTATGGCCCAGAACCGGCGGCAGGACAAAGCCCGCGACATCTGTTTGATGAGGAGCTGACACCGGTGTGCGCGCCATCGTTGCTCAACGGTGCGCAACCCTTGCAACAGCCCGCCGACCTGCGCCAGCACATGCTGCTGCACCCCACCCGTGACGAGCAGGACTGGGAGACCTGGCTGTCGGCCGCAGGCGTGACCCTGCCCAACCTGAGCCAGGGCCAGCATTTCGAAACCCTGGACCTGGCGATGTCGGTGGCCACCCAAGGCACGGGCGTGGCGATTGGTGACTGGGCGCTGATTGCCGAAGACCTGGCGCAGCAGCGGCTGGCCATGCCCTTCGAGCTGAAGGTACGTACGGGGTTGGCGTATTACCTGGTGCAGCCGCCGCGCAGCACGCCGACCGAAGGGACACTGGCGTTTGCCGATTGGCTGGCGCGCCAGGCCGCCCAACGTTGAGGGGCGAACCTTAAACCGCGTTATCTGCATCGCGGCCAAGGCCGGCTCCTACCACGGACGGCGTAGGAGCCGACCTTGGTCGCGATGCAGATAACGCGGTTAGCTGTAGTAGCGGCCGCCTTCGGCTGTCACACCACTTCCTGTGGGAGCGGGTTCTACCCGCGAAAAGAACACCGCGTAATACCTGGCGCCTCGTGGCGTCCTTTTCGCGGGTAGAACCCGCTCCCACAATGTCTGCATCGCGGCCAAGGCCGGCTCCTACACGGACGGCGTAGGAGCCGACCTTGGTCGCGATGCAGACGACGCGCAGTCGCGAAACAAAAAAAAGGCGAACCCACCGGGTTCGCCTTTTTTTGCATCAGGTCGATGCTTCCTGCCAATCATCCCCTACCCGCCGCTGCGGCCAACCATGCGCCATCTCCAGTTCCAGGTGCACCACCGCAGCCGCACCCGCCAAGTCCGCCAAGCGCTGCAACACCGCATCAATCACCACCCGGCTGGCATCATGGTGGAACTGCCACACCCCATAAATCCGCCCGCTGAACGAAGGCTCGCTACCCAATAGCGGATCAACCCCCAGCCCCGATCCCAGGCCGAACAAATGCAAGCCATGCATGCGCCGCCCCTGCTCGTCGAAGGGGCAGCCGCTGGCGTCGGAGTCCAGCCCGCCGGTCACCTGGCGCAACTGCACCAGGGTACCGTCGGACCAGCGCATCAAGGGCAACAGCGGCTGGTAGCCGGTGCACTGCATCACCACTGCAGCGTCGCGCAGCACTTCGCTGGCGCTCCACATTTGTTCAGGGTTGCTGCCATCGGTCTGGAACAGTCGAGCGCGTACCGAGGTAGTCCCGACATAGCCGCGCTCCAACACTTCACGCCCCACCGACAGCGCCCGGTAGCGCAGGCCGCCGGACCGGTTGACCCGCCCGGACACCGGGCACACATCGGCCACGGGGTCGAAGGCGTAGCCGTTGACCTGGGCCTGCTCGACGCTTTCATAGAACAGCCGGATGGGCGAGCGGTGGATCAGGTTCACTTGCTCAAGCCCGATGGGCTCCAGCGCCACGGCAATGTTTTCCAGCATGGAAAAGGCACTGTGCGAGCCGCCGATCACGGTAAAGCTGCCGCCGTCGGCCACCACCGGCGCGAAGCTGTCGCGCAGCGCCTGGGGCGACATGCGCAGCAGGCTGTCGGCGCTGCGGATTGATTGCATGGGCGGCAGCGCCAGGCCCTGGGCCTTGAGGCCGTCGAGCAGACGCTGCGGGTCCTGCCGACCGCCCAGGTTGAGCACCAGGGCGCGGCTGCAGATGCTGCAGATGCGCTGCACCTTGCCCCGATGCTCCACCCAGATGTGGTATTGATCGCGCTCGCAGATCACCTCGGTGATCAGGGTCTCACTCCACAATTGCACGCTGTAATGGGCGACGATGTAGTCGAGCACCAGTTGCGAGGCTTCGAACAGCAAGGTGCCGACTTCCGACAGCAGCGGCGCCTCCTGGGCCTGATCGCGGATGCGCCAGTACGCTGGGGAGGATTGCAGGGGGGCAAACACCTCGGCCATCGCCGGGTCGCGCAGGCAATCGAGAAACACATCACCCACCGAGTTGGCGGTGATCTGATAGTCCCCCAGACGACCGATGCCCGGGGCCGGGCTGGCGTCGACAATGATCAGGCCATAACGGGCCAATTCGGCGATAGTGCCGGTGCGCAAGGCGTTGAACAATAGCCCCATGCCCGCGGGACCGGCGCCACCCACTACGCAGCCGGTGGTGGTCTGCAGATAGTTTCCGAACATATTTGACTCCAGTGCGATGGATCGCCGCCAGGTTTACACCCGGTCAACTTTTTTTGGACGAAGAAGCAAGCGTCGCCAACCGCACGGTCAGGCGGGGCGATTGAGCATCAGGAAAAGTGGGGCGAGACGCAGCGCGGGGCATGGCTACCGCACAGAAGCTGGTCTGGATAGGCTGGGTAATGAGGGTAAACAGGTGGCGGCAAAGAAGGCGCAACGCCATGACACGATAGTTCCAGAGAACCCCTGCGGCGTCAACTTACTGTAACTTTGCCGCACGCAACCGTTTGGCAGTCATAACAGGCTGTTTATAAAGGAAATAAAAAAATACTAATTTCGAATCAGTCTATCCAGCCGATTCTTAAGCATGAAACATTTCGTATCAAACCGCTAACATTCCAGCTGGAGCCATCACCCTCGCACACCTTGTTCTAGACTTGTTTATAAGAGTTAAAGCCTTACATGCCGAAGGTGAGCGTGATGATTATTACAACAAGAAAGTGCGTGATGCCGCTGTTGGTCATTTTAGTGACAGCCCTGTATGCCACCGCTGCCTGGCGCGTGGAACAGGCCCGCAACGTGCCGCGCCTGGAGATCAGTTGCAGCACCACCATGTGCCTGCCGCACTCCGGCGCCTTCAACGCCCTGCGCTGAGTTCTGGCTGCGCACTGCCCGCCTGGCGAAATGCCCGCGGGGACAGGCCGGCCAGGCGCCGAAAGAAGCGGGAAAAATAGGCCGGGTCGGCAAAGCCCAGGCTGTCTGACACCTGGCTGACCGTCATGCTGGTGTAGATCAGGTTGCGCTTGGCTTCCAGCAAAAGGCGCTGGTGAATGATCTGCGAGGCCGACTGCCCCGCCATATCGCGGCAGACGTTGTTCAGGTGCGCCACTGAAATACCGGTGGCGTACGCCAACTGCTCGACGCTGGGCTGGCTGCGGAATTGCGCCTCCACCCGCCGGGTAAAGGCATTGAAATACTCACGTCCGCGCTCCACCGTCTGCGCCGCACTGCTGCGCTGGATCATCTGCCGACTGACCCACACCACCAGCACGTTGATCAATGAATGCAGCGCCAGGTCGCGGCCCGGCAGGGTCTGTGAGTACTCACGCTGCAAGGCCGACACCAGGCCATTGAGGTAGTCGCGGTCGGCGCCTGCGGGGAAGTTGGCCGGGCTGGCGAGCACTTCGCCGCTGGCGCCCAGCAGCGCCTTGAGTTCGCTGACCAGGGGCGCGGCCAGGGTAATGACGTGGCCGTCGATGTCTTCGGAAAAGCGAAAGCCGTGCACGTACAGCGGTGGCACCACCTGCAGCGCCGACTCGGTGATCAGCCGTCGCTGGCCCTCCACCTCGATTTCCGCCTGCCCGGCATGCACGTACAGCAACTGGCAGAGGTCGGCATGGCGGTGCGGCTTGATTTCCCAGTGGTAGAGGCGGCTGCGCTTGGGGATGGTCTCGCAGTGCAACAGGTCGGGGGTCAGCCAGTCCTGGCCTTCGCCATACAGCTTGAACACCGGAATGGGCGGCGAAAATTCCCGCGACATCATGACGCACTCCTCAAGGGCAGATACCGCTCGATAATCGCACCGATTAGCCAAAAGTACAAAAGAAGGCGGTTTTTTCACCTTCCGAAGCCCACGTTTCAAGCGAAAAATGCAGGCACTCCAATCATAAAAACTATTCGCCAGTGGCCCCTGGGCCCAGCGAAACATGCCTGGGACAACAACAATGAAGACTCAAGTCGCGATTATCGGCGCCGGTCCCTCCGGCCTCCTGCTGGGCCAGCTGCTGCACAAGGCCGGCATTTCCAACGTGGTGCTCGAACGCCAGACCCCCGACTATGTGCTCAGCCGCATTCGTGCCGGCGTGCTGGAGCAAGGCATGGTCGACCTGCTACGCAAGGCGGGCGTCAGCCAGCGCATGGACGCCGAAGGCCTGGTGCACACCGGCTTCGAACTGGCCTTCAACGGCCGCCGCGCGCACATCGACCTCAAGACCCTGACCGGCGGCAAGACCGTGATGATTTACGGCCAGACCGAGGTGACCCGCGACCTGATGGCCGCCCGTGAAGCCTGCGGCGCCCAGACCATCTACGAAGCCGCCAACGTGCGCCCCCACGAGATGAAGGGCGAGCAGCCGTACGTCACCTATGAGAAAGATGGCGAAACCCATCGCCTGGACTGCGACTACATCGCCGGCTGCGACGGCTACCACGGCGTGGCGCGGCAATCGATTCCGGCCGACTCGATCAAAGCCTTCGAGCGCGTGTACCCGTTCGGCTGGCTGGGCATTCTCGCCGACACCCCACCGGTCAACGAAGAGCTGGTGTACGCCAACCACGAACGCGGCTTTGCCCTGTGCAGCATGCGCTCGCAAACCCGCACCCGTTATTACGTGCAGGTCAGCGCCGAGGAGAAAGTCGAAGACTGGTCCGACGAGCGCTTCTGGGATGAGCTCAAGGCCCGCCTGCCAGCCGACCTGGCCCAGCGGCTGGTCACCGGCCCATCCATCGAGAAAAGCATCGCGCCGCTGCGCAGCTTCGTGGTGGAACCCATGCAGTATGGCCGCCTGTTCCTGGTCGGTGACGCCGCGCACATCGTCCCGCCCACCGGCGCCAAGGGCCTGAACCTGGCCGCCAGTGACGTCAGCACGCTGTTCGACATCCTCTGCAAGGTGTACCAGGACGGCCGCACCGACCTGCTGGCCAAGTACTCCGAAGTCTGCCTGCGCCGCGTGTGGAAGGCCGAACGCTTCAGCTGGTGGATGACCTCGGTGCTGCACAAATTCCCCGACACCGACGACTTCAGCCAGCGCATCCAGCAAACCGAACTGGACTACTACGTGGGCTCGGAAGCCGGGCGCAAGACCATCGCCGAAAACTACGTGGGCCTGCCCTACGAAACAATCGAATAGAACGCATAGCTAGCTATCGAGTAAACTGAGGGGACTTTTCCCCTCGGTGCCGCCGGGGGTTTCTCTGCCTTGCAGGCCTGCCCCGTGACCAACCTGAACCACCCCCAACCTGCCCTGCGCAGCATCCTGATCTCATTGATGCTGGCGATTTTCCTGGGCGCCCTCGACCAGACCATCGTCGCCGTGTCGATGCCAGCCATCTCTGCGCAGTTCCACGACGTCAACCTGCTGGCCTGGGTCATCTCCGGCTACATGGTGGCCATGACCGTGGCCGTGCCTATCTATGGCAAGTTCGGCGACCTGTACGGTCGGCGCCGCATGATCCTCATCGGCCTTGCGCTGTTCACCGGTGCCTCGCTGTTCTGCGCCTTGGCGCAGAGCATGGAGCAATTGGTGCTGGCGCGGGTGATCCAGGGCATCGGCGCCGGCGGCATGGTGTCGGTCAGCCAGGCGATCATCGGCGACTTCGTGCCGCCGCGCGAGCGCGGGCGCTACCAGGGGTATTTCAGCAGCATGTACGCCGCCGCCAGCGTGGCCGGGCCGGTGCTGGGCGGCTACATGACCGAGTATCTGTCGTGGCGCTGGATATTCCTGCTCAACCTGCCGCTGGGCCTGGGTGCCTGGCTGTATGCCCGCCATGTGTTGGTAGGGCTGGCGGTGAAGCGTCGGCAGCCGATCATCGATTACCTGGGCACCGTGCTGATGATCGTCGGCCTGACCTCGCTGCTGCTGAGCATCACCGAGCTGGGCCAGGGCCGCGCTTTCGGCACGGCGCCGGTGTGGGGCACGCTGCTGCTGGCGGTAGTGGCCCTGGGGCTGTTCGTGCGCCATGAACGTCGGGCACCGGAGCCGTTGCTGCCCATGCACCTGTTCAGCATTCGCCCGGCGGTGCTGTGCTGGTGCACGGTGTTCTTCACGTCGTTCCAGGCTATTTCCCTGTCGGTGCTGATCCCGTTGCGCTTCCAGACCGTGACCGGCGCGGGCGCCGATGCCGCCGCGCTGGATGTGCTGCCTCTGGCCATCGGGCTGCCGATCGGCGCCTTCCTGGGCGGCCGGCACACGGCCCGCAGCGGGCGCTTCAAGCCAGTGATCCTGACGGGCACGCTGTTGATGCCGCTGGGTATCCTGGGCCTGGCCTTCACCCCGCCCGACGCCCTGTGGCTCAGTGGCGTGTTCATGCTGTTGACCGGTTTTGCCGCCGGGCTGCAATTCCCGACCTCGCTGGTGGGTGCGCAGAATGCGGTGCAGCAGCAGGACATTGGCGTGGGCACCAGCACCACCAACCTGTTCCGCTCGCTGGGTGGGGCGATGGGCGTGGCGTGCATGTCGGCGCTGTTGCTGGCGTTGTTGCACGGATTGGATCTGGGGGCTGACGGGGCTTCGGGCGATGCCTTGCTGGCCAGCCTGAACGCCAGCACCGGCGCGGCGCAGGAAGCCTTACGCGGGAAGTTGCTGGAGACGTTTCGGTTGTTGCTGATGGGCAGTGCGGCAGTGTCGGTGCTGGGGCTGGCGGCGGCGCTGGCGATGCCCAACAACATCCTGCGCGGTCGGTAACCCTGTAGCCGCTGCCGCCAGGCTGCGCTGGCCATGGAACACGCTGCAAATCTTCAGCGCACACAGCGGCCAGCGCAGCCTTCGGCAGCGGCTACAGGTATCGAGCGAATGAAAAGGGGTATCAACGACTGTAATACCCCACCGCAACCATCACCTGCCCCACCTTGCGCACATACACATGCTTGTCTTCCACATGGCTGGTCACCGGGTTGCGCCAGCGGTAGTCGTACTCGCCACTGTCCTGTTTGGCCATCATCGCCAGGATCGGCTCGCCCACCGGCTTGCCGTCAGGGTCGCGCACGGTGTTGAAGTCGACGTTGACCAGGCGCTGGTTGGTGCCATGGGCCAGGTAGCGGTGGCTGTCCAGGTCGACCACGAACACATAAAGGTCATCCTGCAGGTAACCGCCCTTGAGGCTGTTGATGTCCAGCAACGCCTGTTTCTGATCAGCCTTGATGCCCGCCACGGCCTTGTCCAGCAAGGCCTGGGCCTGTTGCGCGGAGGCCCGCGGCAGGTAGTAACCCACGGCAATGATGCGCTCGCCGATGCGCTGGTAGAACACCCGCTTGCGCTCCACGCGGCCATCCTGCCAGTTCTGCCATTTGTATTCGGCCTGCTGGATGCCGTTGCCTTCAGGCACGTTCAACGCCTGCTTGAACGCCTGTTGCAGGTCGGGGCCGATGACGTCGTTGACGTTGCGCCCGATCAGCGCCGCAGACGGCCCGCCGCTGGCCAGCATCACGCCCTTGGTGTCGACCACGAACACGTAGCGGTCGTCGTCGATGAACTGCCCCTGGCGGCTGAACGCGGCCAAGGCCTTGTCGCCGTTGTCGTGATAGTAGGCCAGGGCTTTTTCCAGCAGCGCCTTGGCGGCAGCGGCCTGTTTGGCATCATCGTTGGCGGCGGCCAGCACCGTCGGCGACAGCATCGCCAACAGCAGCAGCGCCCAGCACCTGCGTGCAATGTCCTTCATGGGGCCACACTCTCTTGTTGTTAGGTCAACAGAGCGTAGCCGCCGATTCAGCGTTTGCGTTGCGCCCAGGCCACGGCCAGGCCGCTCATGCAGATCACCGCAATGCCGGTCAGCGCCCAGGCATCGGGCGTGTGGTCGAAGATCAGGTAACCATAAATGCCGGCGAACAGAATCTGCCCGTAGCTGAACGGCGCCAGCATGGCCGGCGGTGCGTGGCGGAAGGCCTGGGTCAGCAGCAAATGGCCGAGCATGCCGCAGGTGCCCAGGCCGATCATGAACAGCGCATGCAGCCAATCAGGGCGCACCCAGAAGAACGGCAACAAGGCTGACATGATCAACGTGTTGAATATGCCTGCCAGGAAGTTACTGGTGGTAGGGCTGTCGATATCACTGAGTTTGCGCGTGATCAGCTGATAGAAACCGAAGCACAACGCCGACCCCAGCGGATAGAGAATGGCCGGCGTGAACAGATCGCCGCCCGGCCGTACCACGATCAGCACCCCGACAAACCCGGCCAGCACCGCCAGCCACTGGTTGCGGGTGACCTTCTCGCCCAGCACCACCACCGACAGCGCCGTGACCAGCAGCGGCGCCAGGAAGTTGACCGAGGTGGCCTCCGCCAGCGGGATATAACGCAAGCCGGTGGTGAACAGCAGGCTGGTGCCGATCAGGCAAACAGCCCGCACCAATTGCAGCCCGGGGCGCTTGGTGCGGATCACGTTGGACAGCCCCGCGCGCGGCACGAACACCACCAGCATCAACAAGGTGTGCACCAGGTAGCGCGCCCATACCACCATGACGATGGGATACAGGCCGGAGAGGAATTTGGACAGGGCATCATGGCTGGCAAACAACAGCACCGACAAACAGATCAAGCCGATGCCCTTGAGGGGCTGGTCGTTGCCATTGAGCAGATTGGTCTGCGAAGTCATTCACACGCTCGGCGCAAAAAACAAAAAAATACTTAGCCTACTAACTATTCAAACAAGGTCTGCGCGTGGATAATGGCACACAGCCAATGCGCTTTAATTCTGCTATCAGCTTATACGTTGATACAACCGGAATTACACTTTCATTTGCGAAGTGCCGGGCTCAAGCGCAGCATATCGAAACATGCGTCAACCCATTTCTCGGCCTGCAGGTTCAGGTCGAAACTCTCGGGCACCAGCAACCATTGCCCCAGCATGCCATCGATATAAGCGTGCAACACTACCGCAGCACGGGCGGTATCCAGATCTTCGGGCAACTGCCCACGATTGACTGCATTACGCAGCGACAGATCGATGCGCACATTGCAGTCCAGGCTGGCGGCTTGCCGCTGGCGTCGAATGTCACACATTTCGTCGGTGAACTCGCACTTATGGAACATGATCTCGTTAATGCGCCGCGTACTGGGATCCAGTGCAACTTGCTGGAACAGATGTACCAGCAACTTGTGCATGCAGCCCAATGGGTCGAGTTCTTCCTCGCTTTCACTGGCGCGTGCCAATTCATCCAGCGGTTCATGCAGCGAATCGAGCATCGCCTGCACCAGATCGGCCTTGTTGCTGAAATGCCAGTAGATGGCACCCCGGGTCACGCCCGCCAGGGCCGCGATATCGGCCAGGGTGGTACGCGCCACGCCGCGCGAATAGAAGGCGTTCTGGGCGGCTTCGAGAATCTGGTGTCGAGTCTCCTGAGCTTCCTCTTTCGTACGTCGAACCATGGCAGTAAAACCTCTATCAGGGGCCACGCTGCGCTGGGCAGTCGGGGTCGAATCGGGGCGGCGCTTGTAATGCCTGCTCCCGGGGTGCGAATCAATGCCCGATGACCCTGTGGCGGGTCGAATCGGGTGTTTACAAACAACCATGAATGTAAGTATATTCGTTAGTAAGCTACTTATCTAGTAGCAACCGTTTCCCGCCATTCCACTATTCTTGAGCATTCACCTGTGCTCCTGACCCGAGGATTTTCATGCAATTCAAGCCAGCTGTTACCGCTCTGGTTTCCGCCGTCGCCCTGGCCACTTTGCTCAGCGGCTGTAAGAAGGAAGAGGCGGCACCCGCCCCGCAAACTCCTCAGGTCGGCGTCGTAACCCTGCAACCACAAGCCTACACCCTGACCTCTGAATTGCCGGGCCGCACCACCGCGTTCCGCGTGGCTGAAGTTCGTCCTCAGGTCAATGGCATCATTCTCAAGCGCCTGTTCACTGAAGGCTCGGACGTGAAGGCCGGCCAGCAGCTGTACCAGATCGACCCGTCGGTGTACGAGGCCACCCTGGCCAGCGCCCAGGCCACCCTGCAGGCGTCCAAGTCGCTGGCTGATCGCTACAAGCAGTTGATTAGCGAGCAGGCCGTCAGCCGTCAGGAATACGACAACGCCCGTTCCACGCAATTGCAGAACGAAGCGGCGCTGATGACTGCGCAGATCAACATGAAGTACACCAAGGTGTACGCGCCGATCACCGGTCGCATCGGCCGCTCGGGCGTGACCGAAGGTGCGCTGGTGACCGGTGGCCAGACCGACGCCATGGCGACCATCCAGCAACTGGACCCGATCTACGTCGACGTGACCCAGTCCTCGGCCGAAATCCTCAAGCTGCGTCGCGACCTGGCCAGCGGTGCGCTGCAGAAAGCCGGTGACAATGCCGCCAAGGTGCAGCTGACCCTGGAAGACGGCAGCAACTACGGCAAGGAAGGCAAGCTGGAGTTCTCGGAAGTGTCGGTTGATGAAACCACCGGTTCCGTGACCCTGCGCGCCGTGTTCCCCAACCCCGACCACACCCTGCTGCCAGGCATGTTCGTGCACGCCAAGCTGGAAGCCGGTGTTGCCGCCCAGGCCATCCTGGCGCCCCAACAGGGCGTTACCCGCGACCTGAAAGGCACCCCGACCGCACTGATCGTGAATGCCGACAACAAGGTCGAGCTGCGTGAGCTGAAAGCCAGCCGCACCGTGGGCACCCAGTGGCTGGTGGAAGACGGCCTGAAAGCCGGCGACCGCCTGATCACCGAAGGCCTGCAGTACGTGAAACCGGGCGTGGAGGTCAAGGCGACCGAAGCCACCAACGTCAAGCCTGCAAACCCTGCCCCCGCCACCAATGCGTCCGCAGGCGGCAAAGGGGAGTAAACCATGTCGAAATTCTTTATCGACCGTCCGATTTTCGCCTGGGTAATTGCCCTGGTGATCATGCTGGTCGGCGCCTTGTCGATCATGAGCCTGCCGATCAACCAGTACCCGGCGATCGCACCCCCTGCCATCGCCATCCAGGTGACCTACCCGGGTGCGTCCGCACAGACCGTGCAGGACACCGTGGTACAGGTGATCGAGCAACAGCTCAATGGTATCGACAACCTGCGCTATGTGGCCTCGGAAAGTAACTCCGACGGCAGCATGACCATTACCGCCACCTTCAACCAGGGCACCAACCCTGACATCGCCCAGGTACAGGTGCAGAACAAGCTGAACCTGGCCACCCCGCTGCTGCCCCAAGAAGTGCAGCAACAGGGTATCCGCGTGACCAAGGCGGTGAAGAACTTCCTGATGGTGGTGGGCCTGGTGTCCACCGACGGCAGCATGACCAAGGACGATCTGAGTAACTACATCGTCTCCAACATGCAGGACCCCATCTCCCGTACCGCCGGTGTGGGTGACTTCCAGGTGTTCGGTGCCCAGTACGCCATGCGTATCTGGCTGGACCCGGCCAAGCTCAACAAGTACTCGCTGACCCCGGGCGACGTGTCCACCGCCATCTCGGCGCAGAACGTGCAGGTGTCTTCCGGCCAGCTGGGCGGCCTGCCTGCCATGGCTGGGCAAGAGCTCAACGCCACCATCATCGGCAAGACCCGTCTGCAGACCGCCGAGCAGTTCCGCAACATCCTGCTCAAGGTCAACACCGACGGCTCCCAGGTACGTGTAGGCGATGTCGCCGAAGTGGGCCTGGGCGGTGAGAACTACAGCATCAACGCACAGTTCAACGGTGCCCCGGCCTCGGGCCTGGCGATCAAGCTGGCCACCGGCGCCAACGCGCTGGACACCGCCAAGGCGATCCGCCAGACCATCAACGACCTGCAGCCGTTCTTCCCGCCTGGCGTGAAAGCGGTGTTCCCGTACGACACCACCCCAGTGGTCACCACCTCGATCCATAACGTGGTGGAAACCCTGGTCGAGGCGATCATCCTCGTGTTCCTGGTGATGTACCTGTTCCTGCAGAACTTCCGCGCCACCGTCATCACCACCATGACCGTGCCGGTGGTATTGCTGGGTACCTTCGGGATCCTGGCCGCCGCGGGCTTCACCATCAACACCCTGACCATGTTCGGCATGGTGCTGGCCATCGGCTTGCTGGTGGACGACGCCATCGTCGTGGTGGAAAACGTGGAGCGGGTGATGGCCGAGGAAGGCCTGTCACCCAAGGAAGCCACCAAGAAATCCATGGGCCAGATCCAGGGCGCCCTGGTGGGTATTGCCATGGTGCTGTCGGCGGTATTGCTGCCAATGGCGTTCTTCGGCGGCTCCACCGGTGTGATCTACCGTCAGTTCTCCATCACCATCGTCTCGGCCATGGCCCTGTCGGTCATGGTGGCCCTGATCTTCACCCCGGCGCTGTGCGCCACCATGCTGTCGCCTATCAAGAAGGGCGAGGATCACCACAAGCACGGTCGTTTCTTCAACTGGTTCAACCGTACCTTCGACAGCGGCGTGCAGAAGTACGAAGCTGGCGTTGGCCACGTACTGCGTCGCAAGGCGCCTTACCTGTTGGCCTACGTGCTGATCGTGGTCGGCATGGCCTGGCTGTTCACCCGCATCCCTACCTCCTTCCTGCCCGAAGAAGACCAGGGTGTGATTTTCGCCCAGGTACAGACCCCGCCCGGCTCCACCGCCGAGCGTACGCAGACTGTCATCGACAGCATGCGCAAGTACCTGCTGGACGAGGAGAAAGGTGCGGTCAGCTCGGTGTTCACCGTGAACGGCTTCAACTTCGCCGGTCGCGGCCAGAGCTCGGGCATGGCCTTCATCATGCTCAAGCCATGGGATGAGCGTAACGCCGACAACACCGCCGCCGCCCTGTCGGCCCGTGCCCAACAGCACTTCTTCAGCCTGCGCGACGCGATGGTGTTTGCCTTCGTACCGCCTGCGGTACTGGAACTGGGTAACGCCACCGGTTTCGACATCTACCTGCAGGACCGTGCCGGTATCGGCCACGACAAGTTGATGGAAGCGCGCAACCAGTTCCTGGGCATGGCCGCGCAAAGCAAGATCCTCACGCAGACCCGTCCCAACGGCCTGAATGACGAGCCGCAGTTCCAGCTGGAAATCGACGACGAACGCGCCAGCGCCCAGGGCGTGACCATCGCCGACATCAACACCACCCTGTCGGTGGCGTTGGGCGGCAGCTACGTCAACGACTTCATCGACCGTGGTCGGGTGAAGAAGGTGTACGTGCAGGGCCAGGCCAATTCGCGCATGAACCCTGAAGACCTGAACAAGTGGTACGTGCGCAACAGCGCCGGCACCATGGTGCCGTTCTCGGCCTTCGCCAGCGGCAAGTGGATCTACGGCTCGCCGAAACTGGCCCGTTACAACGGTGTGGAAGGTGTCGAGATCCTCGGCTCCCCTGCCCCGGGCTACAGTACCGGTGAGGCCATGGCCGAAGTGGAGCGCATTGCTGCCAAGCTGCCCAAAGGCGTGGGCCTGTCCTGGACCGGCCTGAGCTATGAGGAACGCCTGTCGGGTTCCCAGGCGCCGGCGCTGTATGCCATTTCGATGCTGATGGTGTTCCTGTGTCTGGCCGCCCTGTATGAAAGCTGGTCGATCCCGATCGCGGTCATGCTGGTGGTGCCGCTGGGTATCATCGGTGCGCTGCTGGCCACCAGCCTGCGCGGCCTGTCCAACGACGTGTACTTCCAGGTGGGCCTTTTGACCACCATCGGTCTGGCGGCGAAAAACGCCATTCTGATCGTCGAGTTCGCCAAGGAACTGCACGAGCAGGGCCGCAGCTACACCGAGGCGGCCATCGAGGCTTGCCGGATGCGTCTGCGTCCGATCATCATGACCTCGCTGGCCTTCATCCTCGGCGTGGTGCCCCTGGCCATTTCCCATGGCGCAGGCTCCGGCAGCCAGCACGCCATCGGTACCGGCGTAATTGGCGGTATGATCACGGCTACTACCCTGGCACTGTTCTGGGTACCGCTGTTCTTCGTGTCGGTGTCGTCGCTGTTCGGTGACAAGCGCAAGAAGGATGAGCACGCGTCGCACGAGTCGATCGAATCGACCCAAACTCCACGTAACGAGGCTGGGCAATGAGCAAGTCCCTAGTGTCCATCGCGGTCGCCGCGGCCATCCTCAGCGGCTGCTCGCTGATCCCGGATTACAAGCAGCCGGCCGCGCCTGTGCCGGCCCAGTACCCGCAAGGGCAGGCATACTCGCCTGCCCAGGCAGCCGCCATGGCCGCTGCCGAGCAGGGCTGGCAGCAGTTTTTCCATGATCAGGCATTGCAGCAGTTGATCCAGGAATCGCTGGTCAACAACCGTGACCTGAAAGTGGCGATCCTCAACGTGCAGGCCTACCAGGCGCAGTACCGCATCCAGCGTGCGGACCTGTTCCCGGCAGTCAGCGCCAACATGACCGGCACCCGTGCCCGCACCCCGGCCGACCTGAGCTCCACCGGCACGGCCGTGGTAGGCGGCGAGTACACGGCCAACCTGGGTATCAGCTCGTACGAGCTGGACCTGTGGGGCCGCGTGCGCAGCCTCAGCCAGCAGGCGCTGGAAACCTACCTGTCCAGCGAGGAAGCACGTCGCTCCACGCAGATCAGCCTGGTGGCCAGTGTTGCCAATGCCTATTACACCTGGCAGGCCGACCAGAACCTGCTGAAGCTGACCCAGGACACCCTCAAGGCGTTCGAGGAAAGCTACCGCCTGACCGCGCGCAGCAGCGAAGTGGGCGTGTCTTCGGCGCTGGACCTGGCCCAGGCGCGCACTTCGGTGGAAACCGCCAAGGTCAGCCTGGCCAAGTACCAACGCCAAGTGGCCCAGGACGAAAACGCCCTGGTGCTGCTGCTGGGCGGCCCGCTGCCGGCCAACCTGGCCAAGGCGCAGCCGCTGGATGGCAACCTGCTGACCGAAGTGCCGGCCGGCCTGCCGTCCGACCTGCTGCAGCGTCGTCCGGACATCCTCGAAGCCGAGCACTCGCTGAAGGCGGCCAACGCCAACATCGGCGCGGCCCGTGCGGCGTTCTTCCCGAGCATCACCCTGACCGCCTCGGCGGGTAGCGCCAGCTCCCAGCTGGGCAACCTGTTCAAGGGTGGCCAGGGCGCCTGGACCTTCGCCCCGGCCATCAACCTGCCGATCTTCAACGCCGGCAGCCTGAAGGCCAGCCTGGATTACGCGAAGATCCAGAAGGACATCAACGTCGCCAACTACGAAAAAGCCATCCAGACTGCCTTCCAGGAAGTCTCCGACGGTTTGGCGGCGCGCAAGACCTTCAAGGAGCAGTTGCAGGCGCAGAAAGACCTGGTGCAAGCCAACCAGGACTACTACCGCCTGGCCGAGCGCCGCTACCGCATCGGCGTGGACAGCAACCTGACCTTCCTGGACGCCCAGCGCTCGCTGTTCAGCGCCCAGCAGTCGGCGATCAGCGATCGCTTGTCGCAGTTGACCAGCGAGGTCAACCTGTACAAGGCGCTGGGTGGCGGCTGGTATAAGCAGACGGGTGAAGCGCAGGCCAGCGAGCAGCAGGCTGAGGCACCGAAAGGCTGATACCGATGGAACCTGAAAAAGCCCGCCCTTGTTGGCGGGCTTTTTTGTGGGTGGGGTTTGGGGTGCATGGCTGGGGTTTTGTGGTGCTCATGCGATCGCGCGCCGCCCGCGCGGCGCTTCCCGGGCACAGCCCGGTCCTACATTTGTTTCGGGCGTGCATCGCCAGTGGCATCACCTGGTCCGCTCTGTTTATTCACTACAAATCTGCAGCGAACAAACAAGGCGGACTAGGTGATGCCACAGACATAATTGGCCCGAAACAAATGTAGGACCGGGCTGCGCCCGGGAAGCGCCGCGCGGGCGGCGCTCGGTCGCATGCACACCACAAAACCCCAGCCTAACAGTCGTACGACAACTGATGAATAACTGTCATTCCCGTCAGAAACAATGCTATAAAACACACGCGCTAATAAAATAAAGGGGGTTGATCGGAACTAACAAGTTAGTTAGTGTTCGCTTATCGCCCCGTTTAGACTGCGACAGATTGATTCACCCCTTGCGACCGAGCACCATCCGCTCAACAGGACAGGTGATGGATCGCCAGATCCCTGAACACAAAAAAACACAATAACAACAGGTAACGCCACCATGCACACCCTCTCTCCGCTGACCAGCTGAACCTCAACGCTTGTACCGCTGCATGAATCACGACGACTTGAACAACCGTCGCGACGGCACCCTGTTGCTCATAATTAGAGAGACCACAACAATAATGAAAGCCATCACTCGCTCGTCCTACTCCCGCAGCCTCATCGCCCTGGCCATCGCCGGCTCTTCCCTGCCCGTGATGGCAGCTGACACCGGAGGCTTCGCCGAAGACGCCAAGGTCAACCTGACCCTGCGCAACTTCTACTTCGGTCGCAACTTCACTGACAGCGCCGCACCACAAGGCACCCAGGCCGAGTGGACGCAGAACTTCATCCTCGATGCCAAATCGGGCTTCACCCAAGGCGTGGTTGGCTTTGGCGTCGACGTGCTGGGCACCTACTCGCAGAAACTCGACGGCGGTGGCGGTACCAGTGGTACCCAACTGCTGCCACTGGACAGCGATGGCAAGGCCGCCGACAACTTCGGCCGCCTGGGCGTGGCCCTGAAGGCCAAGATCTCCAACACCGAGCTGAAAGTGGGCGAATGGATGCCGGTGCTGCCGATCCTGCGTTCGGACGACGGCCGTTCGCTGCCGCAAACTTTCCGCGGTGCGCAAATCACCTCGAAAGAAATCACCAACCTGACCCTGTACGGCGGTCAGTTCCGTGACAACAGCCCGCGTAACGACGGCAGCATGAACCCCATGCAGCTGACCGGTAATACCACGCACGAGTCCGATCGCTTCAACTTCGCCGGTGCCGAGTACACCTTCAACGACAAGCGCACCCTGGTGGGCGTGTGGTATTCGCAGCTGGAAGACATCTACAAGCAGCAATACCTGCAGTTGATCCACTCCCAGCCGGTAGGCGCCTGGACCCTGGGTGCCAACCTGGGCTACTTCCACGGCAGCGACGACGGCAGCGCGCTGGACGGCAAGCTGGACAACAACACCTACTCGGCCATGCTCTCGGCCAAGTACGGCGGCAGCACCTTCTACGTCGGCCTGCAGAAGCTGACCGGCGACAGCAACTGGATGCGCGTCAACGGCACCAGCGGCGGCACCCTGGCGAACGACAGCTACAACTCCAGCTATGACAACGCGCAGGAAAAATCCTGGCAGCTGCGTCATGACTACAACTTCGCCGCTGTCGGCGTACCAGGCCTGACCCTGATGAACCGCTACATCCACGGTGACAACATCCACACCGCCACCATCGACGGTGGCAGCGAGTGGGGCCGTGAATCGGAAGTGGCCTACACCTTCCAGGAAGGCACCTTCAAGGACCTGAACCTGCGGTGGCGCAACTCGAGCATGCGTCGCAGCTACGGCACCAACCAGTTCAACGAAAACCGTGTGATTGTGTCGTACCCGATCAGCATTCTGTAACCCTGTAGCCGCTGCCGCCAGGCTGCGCAGACCCCCTGCCCCGCTGGAGATTTTCAGTGTACGCAAGGGCCAGCGCAGCCTGCGGCAGCGGCTACGGTGACAGGCAACAAAAAAGGGCGATGATTTCTCATCGCCCTTTTTGCATTTCAACCGTCGCGATTATTCGCGCGATTCGACGCCCAGCTCATCCCACACCGACTCGGCCAGGTGGAAGGTGGCGTTGGCCGCCGGAATGCCGCAGTAGATCGCGCTCTGCATCAGCACTTCCTTGATCTCGGCACGGGTGACGCCATTGTTGGCGGCGGCACGCAGGTGCAGCTTGAGCTCTTCATTGCGGTTCATGCCGATCAGCATGGCAATGGTGATCAGGCTGCGGGTATGACGCGGCAGGCCCGGCCGGGTCCAGATGTCACCCCAGGCGTGACGGGTGATCATTTCCTGGAACTCACCGTTGAACTCGGTGATGTTGGTCAGGCTGCGGTCCACGTGAGCGTCGCCCAGCACGGCGCGGCGAACTTTCATGCCTTCGTTGTAGCGTTCTTTCTCGTCCACGGATGACTCCTCGACTATCAGTGTTTGGCCAGCAGGAAATCCAGCACGCGCTGGGTGAAGGGTTCGCCAACCTGTACGTTGGACAGGTGCGCCGCATAGAACTCGGTGTACTCGGCGCCCTTGATGTTTTCTTGCAGGAAACGACCGTCAGCCGGGGTAGTGACCGCGTCGCCCGTGCCGGCGATGACCAGGGTCGGCACCTTGATGGCGCCCAGTTGCTCGCGGAAATCGGCGTCACGCACGGCGCCGCAGTTGGCGGCGTAGCCTTGCGGCGAGGTGGCGGCCAGCATGTCGGTGATGCGCTTGGCTTCGGCCGGGTTGGCTTCGGCGTAGTCCGGGGTGAACCAGCGGGCGATGGAAGCATCGCGCAGCGAGACCATGGCGGCCTGGCCGTCGCGCAGTACCATCTCGATGCGCGGGTTCCACACGTCCGGGTTGCCGATCTTGGCGGCGGTGTTGCAGACGATCAGGCGGTTCAGGCGCTCACCGGCATTGATACCCAGCCACTGGCCGATCAGGCCGCCCATGGACAGGCCGCAGAAATGCGCGCGCTCGATGTGCAGGGCGTCCAGCAGGGCGATCACGTCGCCACCCAGTTGCTCAATGCTGTACGGGCCTTCGGTTACCAGCGAACCGCCGTGGCCACGGGTGTCGTAGCGCAGCACGCGAAAGTGCTGGGTCAGGCCGGCGATCTGCGTGTCCCACATTTCCAGGGACGTGCCCAGGGAGTTGGACATCACCAGCACCGGCGCATCTGCCGGGCCATCGAGTTGGTAGTTCAGTTCACCATCAGCGAGTTGAATCTTGCCCACAACGGTTCTCCTCAGGCACTAAAACGGGAATGTTCAGCCACGGCACGCTCGACCCAGGTTTGTGCCTGGCCCAGGTAGTGCGCGGGGTCGAGCAGACGATCAAGCTCGTCCGCGGAAAGTTCGGCCGTCACCTTGGGCTCATCGCCCAGCACGGCGCGCAGGTGGCGCTTTTCGGCCACGGCGCGTTTGCAGCACTGCTCCAGCAGATGGTGCGCGGCATCGCGGCCCAGGCGCTGGGCCAGGACGATGCTGACCGCTTCGGCCAGCACCAGGCCCTGAGTCAGGTCGAGGTTCTTGAGCATGCGCGCGGCGTCCACTTCCAGGCCGTCGGCGAACAGTTGCGCCTGCTCCAGGGCACCGGCCACCAGGCAGCAGATCTCCGGCAGGGTGTCCCACTCGGCGTGCCACAGGCCCAGGCTGCGCTCGTGCTCCTGGGGCATGGCGGCGAACATGGTCGACACCAGGCCCGGCACGCGGGTGGCCGCGCCGATCAGCACGGCGGCGCCCACCGGGTTGCGCTTGTGCGGCATGGTGGACGAGCCACCCTTGCCCGGCGCCGACGGTTCGAAGACTTCGGCGGCTTCGGTCTGCATCAGCAGGCTCACATCACGGCCCAGCTTGCCCAGGCTACCGGCGATCAGGCCCAGCACCGAGGCGAACTCCACCAGGCGGTCGCGCTGGGTGTGCCAAGGCTGTTCAGGCAGGGTCAGTTGCAGCTCTTGCGCAAGCGCTTCGGCCACCGGCAAAGCGTTGGCGCCCAGTGCGGCCAGGGAGCCGGAAGCACCACCGAATTGCAGCACCAGCAGGCGCGGCTTGAGTTCTTGCAGGCGTTGGCGGCTGCGGGTGACCGCGCCCAGCCAGCCGGCGATTTTCATGCCCAGGGTCACCGGCGTGGCATGTTGCAGCCAGGTACGGCCGGCAAGGGGTGTGGCCTTGTAGCGTTCGGCCTGACGGGCCAGCGAGTCGCCCAGCACGGCCAGGCGGTTTTCCAGCAGATGCAGGGCGTCACGCAATTGCAGCACCAGGCCCGTATCCATCACGTCCTGGCTGGTGGCACCCAAATGCACATAGCGTTCGGCTTCCGGCGCCTGGCTGGCGATCTGCTTGCCGAGCATCTTGACCAGTGGAATGGCCGAGTTGCCCGCACTGCAAATGGCCTGGCCCAGCGCCTGGTAATCGTAGAGCGAGGCCTGGCAGGCCGCTTCGATGGGCGCCACGGCGTCAGCGGGAATCACCCCAGCCCGGGATTCGGCACGGGCCAGGCCTGCCTCGAAGTCGAGCATGCCCTGCACACGGCCACGGTCGCTGAAAATATCGCGCATGGCATCGGCGCTGAAGTAGGCATCGAACAGCTGGTTGCTCGGTCTCTCGCTCATAAACCTTCCTTAAAGGCGCGCGCCCACTTTGGGCGCGCGCTGGCTGGATCAGTGATCGTGATGCAGGTACGACGGCTGCTTGGGCAGGCGCAGACTGAACAGGAAGGCGATGGCCATCATGATCGTCACGTACCAGTAAAATGCGTTTTCGTTACCGCCGGACTTGAAGCTCAGGGCCACGAATTCCGCCGAGCCGCCGAAGATGGCGTTGGCCACTGCGTAGGCCAGGCCCACGCCCAGGGCGCGTACCTGCGGGGGGAACATCTCGGCTTTCACCAGGCCGCTGATCGAGGTGTAGAAGCTGACAATGGCCAGGGCCAGGGTAATCAGCACGAACGCCAGGAACGGGCTGGTGACGGTTTTCAGTACCAGCAGGATCGGCAGGGTGAACAGCGTGCCCAGCGCGCCAAACCACAGCATTGAACTGCGGCGGCCGATTTTGTCGGCCAGCATGCCGAACAACGGCTGCATGCACATGTACAGGAACAGCGCGCCGGTCATTACGAAGCTGGAGGTCTTGGCGGTCATGCCCGCGGTGTTCACCAGGTACTTCTGCATGTAGGTGGTGAAGGTGTAGAAAATCAGCGAGCCGCCGGCGGTGTAGCCCAGCACGGTAATAAAGGCCGGCGTGTGGTTGCGGAACAGCCCGACGATGCTGCCGGCGTCCTTGTCCTGGCGGGTTTCGGCGCTGGTGGTTTCCTTCAGGGTGCGACGCAACAGCAGCGAGATCACCGCGGCAACGGCGCCCACCACGAAGGGGATGCGCCAGCCCCAGGCACGCAGTTCGTCTTCGCTGAGCACTTGTTGCAGGATCACCACCACCAGCACGGCCAGCAACTGGCCGCCGATCAGGGTCACGTACTGGAACGAGGCGAAGAAGCCGCGCTGGCCGCGCAGGGCCACTTCACTCATATACGTGGCGGTGGTGCCGTACTCGCCGCCTACCGACAGGCCCTGGAACAGGCGCGCCAGCAACAGCAAAGCCGGGGCCCACAGGCCGATGCTTTCATAGCCCGGCAGGCAGGCGATAACCAGGGAGCCGGCGCACATCATCAGCACCGAGATCATCATGGAGTTCTTGCGACCGTGACGGTCCGCCACGCGGCCAAAGATCCAGCCGCCAATGGGACGCATCAGGAAACCGGCCGCGAACACGCCTGCGGTGTTGAGCAACTGCACAGTGGCATCGGCGGACGGGAAGAAATGCGGTGCGAAATAAATCGCGCAGAAGGCATACACATAGAAGTCGAACCATTCGACCAGGTTGCCCGAGGAAGCGCCGACGATTGCAAAGATGCGTTTACTGCGCTCTTCGCCGGTGTAATGAGTTGTTGTCATGTTTTTATCACTCGTTAAGGTTGGAACAGTCTAGACATATACCGTAACAACCCCCTCCGACAAAACAATTACCCGAAAGCCCAACGGCCTTGCGTGGAGGCCGATGGGCATTTCGGGTAACCGGACTGCTCTGTATCAGACGCGTTCGATGGCCAGTGCCAAGCCTTGACCGACGCCGACGCACATGGTCGCCAGGCCTTTCTTGCCGCCGGTTTTTTCCAGCTGGTGCAAGGCGGTCATGACGATGCGAGCACCGCTCATGCCCAGCGGGTGGCCCAGGGCGATGGCGCCGCCGTTGGGGTTGACCTGCGGAGCGTCGTCGGCCAGGCCCAGTTCGCGCATTACCGCCAAACCTTGGCTGGCGAAGGCTTCGTTGAGTTCGATCACGTCAAAATCGTTGACCGCCACGCCCAGGCGTTCGATCAGCTTGCGCACCGCAGGCACCGGGCCGATGCCCATCACACGCGGGGCCACACCGGCGCTGGCCATGCCCAGTACACGGGCACGTGGCGTGAGGCCGTGTTTCTTGACCGCTTCGGCCGAAGCCAGGATCAGCGCCGCGGCACCGTCGTTGACGCCCGAGGCGTTGCCGGCGGTGACGGTCTTGTCCGGGCCGTTGACCGGCTTGAGCTTGGCCAGGGTTTCCAGGGTGGTGTCGGCACGTGGGTGCTCATCGGTGTCGACGATGGTCTCGCCCTTCTTGTGGGCAACACGCACCGGCACGATTTCTTCGGCGAAGTAGCCGGCGGCCTGGGCGGCCGCGGTGCGCTGCTGGCTGCGCACGGCAAAAGCGTCCTGGTCGGCGCGCGACACTTTATAGTCGTCGGCGACGTTGTCGGCGGTCTGTGGCATGGCGTCCACGCCGTACTGGGCTTTCATCAGCGGGTTGATGAAGCGCCAGCCGATGGTGGTGTCTTCCAGCTTCATGTTGCGCGAGAACGCCGCATCAGCCTTGCCCATCACGAACGGGGCGCGGGACATCGACTCGACGCCGCCGGCGATGGCCAGTTCCATTTCGCCGCTGGCGATGGCGCGGAAGGCCGTGCCGATGGCGTCCATGCCCGAGGCGCACAGGCGGTTCAGGGTGACGCCGGGGATGCTTTCCGGCAGGCCGGCCAGCAGCAGCGCCATGCGCGCCACGTTGCGGTTGTCTTCGCCGGCCTGGTTGGCGCAGCCCAGGAACACTTCGTCCACCGCGGTCCAGTCGACGTGCGGGTTGCGTTCAATCAGGGCCTTGATCGGCGCAGCCGCCAGGTCGTCGGCACGCACGGTGGACAGGCCACCGCCGAAACGGCCAATGGGGGTGCGAATCGCGTCGCAGATGAATACTTCACGCATCAATCTTCTCCTGGTAATGGCCGTGAGCGGTGGCAGCTCAGAATAAAAAAAAGGCGCGAGGGGCACGCCAGAATGGGTAGCAGATTAAGCTGCCGGTTTTGGTGAAACAATCCGATAATCGACCTTGTGTGCGATCACCGAACCAATCCTTGCCTTGCTACATATCCTTGTAGCCGCTGCCGCCAGGCTGCGCTGGCCCTGGTATTCACTGGAGATCTCCAGCGGGGCATAGGGCCAGCGCAGCCTTCGGCAGCGGCTACGGGTCAGGTGGCGTCAGCGTGGCTGACCATGCCTTTGATGACCACGGCGGTGGTGGCCAGCGCGGCCGGGATCACCAATGCGGTCAGCACTTGCTCGAAGTTCCAGCCCAGGCCCAGCAGGGTTGCACCCATCCAGGCGCCCAGGATGGCACCGAAGCGGCCGATGCCCAGCATCCACGATACGCCCGTGGCGCGGCCCTGGGTGGGGTAGAAGCGCGCGGCCAGCGACGGCATCGCCGATTGCGCGCCGTTCACGCACATGCCCGCCACCAGCACCAGGGTCGCCAGCACGGTGATGTGGCCCAGGCTCTGGCCCACGGCGTAGGCGAACACGCCTGCCAGCAGGTAGAAGGTACCGATCACCTTGTGCGGGTTGAAACGGTCCATGGCCCAGCCCACGCCCACCGCGCTCAATACGCCGCCGAACTGGAACAGCGCGCCGATGAAGGCGGCCTGCTCCATGCTGGCGCCGCTGTCACGCATCAGGGTAGGCAGCCAGCTGGTCAACAGATAGACGATCACCAGGCCCATGAAATACGTCAGCCACAGCAGCAAGGTGCCAACGCTGTAGGTACCCGAGAAGATCACCGCCAACACGTTGCGGCCCTTCACGGTGTTCTGTTCAGGCACGCTGAAGCTGCCTGCCTCGGCCACCACGGCCGGGGCGATGGGTGCCAGGGTTTTGCGGATGCGATCCGTGCCGCGGTTGCGCACCACCAGGAACCGCGCCGATTCCGGCAGCCACACCAGCAGCACCACCGCCAACACGATCGGCAGCAGGCCGCCCAGCAGCAACAGGCTGTGCCAGCCGTAGGCCGGGATCAGCTTGGCGGAGATAAAGCCGCCGCCGGCCATGCCCAGGTTGAAGCCGCAGAACATACTGGTGACCAGCAGCGAGCGGAAGCGCTCGGGGGTGTATTCGGACAGCAGCGTGGTGGCGTTGGGCATGCCGGCGCCCAGGCCCAGGCCGGTGAGGAAGCGCAGCACCAGCAGTTGATCGACGTTACCGCTGTAGGCCGAAGCCAGGCTGAAGATGCCGAACAGCAGTACCGCACCGACCAGCACCACCTTGCGACCGAAACGGTCGGCCAGCGGGCCGGAGCCCAAGGCGCCGAACACCATGCCGATCAGCGCAGCGCTCATCACCGGGCCAAGGCTGGCGCGGTCGATGCCCCAGTCCTGGGACAGCGCCGGGGCGATGAAGCCCATGGCGGCGGTGTCCAGGCCGTCGAGGAAGACGATCAGGAAACACAGGATCACCACCCGCCACTGGTAGCGCGACAGGGGTTGGTTATTGATGAAGGACTGCACATCAAGGCAGTTCCCTACAGCAGCTTGTGGACTGTTCATTGTTTTTATTCCGCAAAGGACGCGCAGGAGCACGTATGCCGGTACTGGACCTGCACACTCAAAAGCATAGTGGTTGGACGGGGATCAGGCTCGGCGAGTGGATCGCTGGAGCACGTGCGGGCGCACGGAAGGGAATCGAGTCATGGGTCAACCTCTGCACTTTATTATTGGAAGGTCGAGGGGGGCTCGACCTGTGCGGGCGACATTAATCAGCGCCGCAACGCGGCGCAATTCGCTATTGGTATATCTGTGCGTTTATCGCACAGCAACCGCCGAAGGGTTCACGCAAACAATTGCGCACTCAGATCGCGGCTGGCGTTGAGCATGATCGGCAGGATGCGCTGCTCCAGTTCCGTGCGGCTGGCGCGGCCGGCGTGGGTGCTGACGTTGAGCGCGGCCAACACCTGCCCGGAGGCGTCGTAGACCGGCACGGCGATGGAGCGCAGGCCCTGTTCCAGCTCCTGGTCGACAATGCACCAGCCCTGCTGCCGCACCAGCTGCAGGCATTCGAGCAGCGCCTCGCGGGTGGTCAGGGTGCGGCTGGTCTTGGGCTTGAGGTCGACGTTGTCCAGGTAGTCTTTGAGGGTCACGTCGTCCAGCGCCGCCAGCAGGATGCGGCCCATGGACGTGCAATAGGCCGGCAACCGCCCGCCCACCGCCAGGTCCACCGAGATCAGCCGCTGGGTGGTGGCCGAACGGGCGATATAGAGAATGTCGTCACCTTCCAGCGTGGCCATGTTGCAGGCTTCGTGCAGCTGCTCGCTCATGCTGTCCAGGTACGGCTGCGCGGTCACGGCCAGCGGCGTCGACGACAGGTAGGCGTGACCCAGGGTCAGCACCTTGGGCAGCAGCGAATAGGTGCGCCCGTCGGTGGTGGCGTAGCCCAGCTTGATCAACGTGTGCAGGCAACGACGCACGGCGGCGCGGGGGATTTCAGTACGGTGGCTGATCTGGGCGATGGTCAGGTGGCGCTTGCGCTCCTGGAACGCCTGCACCACGGCAAGGCCGCGCGCCAGCGAGGTCATGAAGTCCGGATCGCCGGCGAACGCCTGGATACGCTTGGCCGGGGACGCCACGATGGGCGGGGCCAATGAGGTGAATGAATTGCGCAGTTGATCGTTCATTCCGGGTCCTTTGCATGGTCAATCTGTACGCGGGAGCATCCTGCCAATGCGCGACAAGCGTCCGTCAAGGGCGATTATCGAACGATTGGCCGATAATCGCAATTGACCATTCGCCTGGTTGCTTATACCTTTCCACTGCCACCATGTGGCTTCTTGGAGAGACTGGTCAGGTACCCACCAAAGAAGTCCCAGGCACGGCCTTGCCCCGGGGCAAGGCCGTTTTTTCTTCCCTGCCCCACGCCTGCCACGCGCGCTGTAACAAAACTGGTTGCCAAGTTGATACAAGCGACGCATTCGGTTGATAGTCTTATTGGCGAGTATTGCTATAATTAGTTTGCGTGGGCCTGGTAACAGTTTAGTTCACACAGGCGCACACTCCGTATCGACCAACATTCGGCGCCGGTACGTGGCTTGGCGCAGCATCGCCGGCCTCCCGACAATAAACAGACTGTTGCTACGACAGCCCCTTTTTCCGGTGACGTGGCCGTGAGCCTGGACGGGTATCGCGCAAACACCGGAAACAAATAGAACCATTAGGTAACAATGTGACGAAAGATGAACTGCGCGCGGAACTTGAGCGCCAGGAACAACGTTACAAGGATGTTTACGGCGGAGAAGTGACCACTTACGCCGCGCAACCCGAGCCGGAACGCAAACCGTGGCGCAAGCGTGCCAGCCTGCTCGACCAGGCCTTTGCCCAGGAAATCCAGAAGATCGAAAAGGATCTGAAGGGCGAGGAACCTTGAGCGCTGATTGCACTCTAATGGCATCACAGACGGTCCTGCCCGCCATGACCGATCAATGACAGCCTGATGACGGGAAATTTCATACGCTTGTTTGAGGCCTTTAAAACAGGCTCAAATCTGCGCTAAAACCCGTCAAAGCCCGCCATTTTGCGGACTTTCCCCGCCTGTTCCCCCAGGCGGGCAGCCCTTGGTCGTCCTGACCGAATTGTCGAAATTTGTTACCGACTGGCAGCGAGGGCATCGATTTGCAGGGTTTTCTGGCATAATCGCGCCCCCTTATGACCGGGTCAGAAAACCTTCATGATTGATTTATTCCACGGAGTCGACGCCTGGGTACTGGTGAGCCTTTTCTTCGCTCTCGCCTTTGTCCTGGCTTTCGAGTTCATCAATGGCTTTCATGACACCGCCAACGCGGTCGCTACTGTCATTTATACCAAAGCCATGCCGCCACACCTGGCCGTGTTCTTCTCCGGCGCCTTCAACTTCCTGGGCGTGCTGTTTGGCGGCGTGGGCGTAGCGTACGCGATCGTTCACCTGTTGCCGGTCGAGTTGCTGATCAACGTCAACACCGGCCAGGGCCTGGCCATGGTGTTCTCGCTGCTGGCGGCGGCCATCGCCTGGAACCTGGGTACCTGGTATTTCGGCATTCCGTCGTCCAGCTCGCACACCCTGATCGGTTCGATCCTGGGCGTGGGCCTGGCCAACGCCATGCTCAACCACATCCCGCTGGGCAAGGGCGTGAACTGGCAGAAAGCGATCGACATCGGCGCCTCGCTGGTGGTCTCGCCCATCGTTGGTTTCCTGGTGGCCGCGCTGGTGCTGATTGCATTGAAGTGGTGGCGCCCGCTGTCCAACATGCACAAGACCCCCGAGCAGCGCAAAAAGACCGATTCCAAGAAGCATCCGCCGTTCTGGAACCGTCTGGTGCTGGTGGTATCGGCCATGGCCGTGAGCTTCGTGCACGGCTCCAACGACGGTCAGAAGGGTATCGGCCTGATCATGCTGGTGCTGATCGGCATCGTGCCGGCGCAGTTCGTACTGGACCTGAGCAGCACCACCTACCAGATCGAGCGTACCCGCGACGCCACCCAGCACCTGAGCCAGTTCTACCAGCGCAATGCACCGACGCTGGGCGAATACCTGGCCCTGGGCAAGTCCCAGGCCGGTGACCTGCCGGACCAGTACCGTTGCGAACCGCAGCAGACCGAGCCCACCATCAATGCGTTGCTGACCACCCTGAACGGTGTGTCGGACTACCATTCGCTGGCCCCGGAAAAGCGCATCGAAGTACGCCGCTACCTGCTGTGCCTGGACGACACCGCGCGTCAGGTGGGCAAGCTGCCGGCGCTGGACTCGCGTGAGAAGTCGGACCTTGAGAAACTGCGCAAGGACCTGACCACCACCACCGAATACGCGCCCTTCTGGGTCGTGGTGGCGGTAGCACTGGCCCTGGGCCTGGGCACCATGATCGGCTGGAAGCGCGTGGTGCTGACCATCGGCGAGAAGATCGGCAAGCAGGGCATGACCTACGCACAGGGCATGTCGGCGCAGATCACCGCCGCGCTGTCGATTGGCCTGGCCAACGTCTTCGCGCTGCCGGTGTCGACCACCCACGTGCTGTCGTCGGGTGTTGCCGGCACCATGGTCGCCAACAAGAGCGGGCTGCAGGGCGGCACCATCAAGACCATCATGCTGGCGTGGGTGTTGACCCTGCCGGCGTCGATGGCCTTGGCGGCGGGGCTGTTCTGGTTGTCGTCGAAGTTTGTGGCCTAAGGTCACTGCGATTGAAAAAGGCGCCTTCGGGCGCCTTTTTTGTATCGGAACACCTGTAGCCGCTGCCGAAGGCTGCGCAGGCCATCAGGTTCACACCAGATTTTCAGTGTGGCTGATGCCCAGCGCAGCCTGGCGGCAGCGGCTACCGGCGTTTTTTACCGCCTAAAAGAGACCCCATCAACCCGCGCACCAACTCACGCCCCAACTGACTGGCCGCCTGGCGCATCGCCGACTTGATCGCCTGCCCGGCCACCCCGCCCAGCAGCTCCCCTGCCCTGTCCGCCAGGCTGCCACCCGCCGGCGCAGGCTCGGCCGTCTCATCCACCGGCGGCGCCTTGCGCGCCAGCAGCATTTCATACGCCGATTCGCGATCCACCGGCTTGTCATAGCGCCCCTGCAACGAGGATGCGGCAATGATCGCCGCGCGCTCCGCCTCGCTCAGCGGCCCGATGCGCGACTGCGGTGGCGCCACCAGCACCCGCTGGACCATGGCCGGCGTGCCTTTGTCCTGCAACGTGCCCACCAGCGCTTCACCAATCCCCAGCTCAGTCAGCACCGCCAGGCTGTCAAAAGCCGGGTTGGGACGGAAACCATCCGCCACCGCCTTCAACGACTTCTGCTCCTTGGCCGTGAACGCCCGCAGACCGTGCTGCACCCGCAGGCCCAGTTGCGCCAGCACGTTGTCGGGCAGGTCGGCCGGCGATTGGGTGACGAAATACACGCCCACGCCCTTGGACCGGATCAGGCGCACCACCTGCTCCAGGCGGTCCTGCAAGGCCTTGGGCGTGCCGGCGAACAACAGGTGCGCTTCATCGAAAAACAAGGCCAACAGTGGTTTGTCGGCATCGCCGCGCTCGGGCAACTGCTCGAACAACTCAGCCAGCAGCCACAGCAGGAACGTGGCGTACACCTTGGGCGCCTCATGCACCAGGCGGCTGGCATCGAGCAGGTGAATACGCCCACGGCCATCGGCGGTGGGCGCCAGAATATCCTGCAACTGCAGCGCGGGTTCGCCGAACAGAGCTTCGGCGCCCTGCTGCTCCAGGGTGGCCAGCCTGCGCAGCAGGGCCTGGACCGAACCGCTGGTCATCAACGCACTGTCATCGCCCAGCGCCTGGGGGGTGTCGCGCAAATAACCCAGCAGCGCTTTCAGGTCCTTGATGTCCAGCAGCAACAGGCCTTCACGGTCGGCCACTTTAAAGGCGGCATACAAGGCGGCCTGCTGGCTGTCGGTCAGCTCCAGCAGGCTGCCCAGCAGTAACGGCCCCATTTCGCTGAGGGTAGTGCGCAACGGGTGGCCGCTTTGCCCGTGCACATCCCACAAGGTGACGGGGTACGCCTGGGGCCGGTGCTGCAACCACGGCATGCCGGCGATGCGCTCGGCCACCTTGCCGCTGGGCGCGCCCGCGGCACCCAGGCCGCACAGGTCGCCCTTGATGTCGGCCGCAAACACCGCCACCCCGGCATCGCTGAAGGCCTCGGCCAGGCGTTGCAAGGTGACGGTCTTGCCGGTGCCGGTGGCCCCGGCAATCAGGCCATGGCGGTTGGCCAGGCGCAGGTCCTGGCCGATGGGCTGCCCTGTCAGGCCGGCCCCTATGAGCAATTGCGCACTATCAGGCATTTCGTCACCTCGCTTAAGCTTTTCCCCGACGCGGTCGATAGAACAGGTGACAGACCAAACTCCAAAAAACGCTAGCCCCCGCCTTTAAGGGATGAAGGCACCACTTAATCACCTGCCCCGAATTAAGACCTTAGCGGATCGTATCCCCCATGAATAAAAACCTGAGATTCAGCCACAAGATTCTCATCGCGGCCTCATTGATTGTGTTGGCCGCCTTTGCATTGTTCACCTTGTATAACGATTACTTGCAACGCAACGCGATCCGCAAGGACCTGGAAAGCTACCTGCAGGAAATGGGCGAAGTCACCTCGACCAATATCAGCAACTGGCTGGGCGGGCGGATATTGCTGGTACAGAACGCGGTGGAAAACATCCGCCTGAACCCCGAGCCTGGCAACGTCAACCATGTGCTTGAACAACCGACCCTGGTCAATAACTTCCTGGCCATTTACCTGGGCGACAACCAGGGGCACTTCTACAACAAACCTGAAACCACCATGCCCGCCGGTTATGACCCCCGCGTGCGCCCCTGGTATAAAAGCGGCCTGGCCACCAGCGGCCCCCTGCTGACTGAGCCTTACATCGACATGGCCACCGGCAAGCTGGTGATTTCCATCGTCGAGGCGGCCAACCAGGGCAGCACCAACCTGGGCGTGGTGGGCGGCGACCTGAGCCTGGACACCATGGACCAGATCATCCGCTCGCTGGACTTCGGCGGCATGGGCCATGCGTTCCTGGTCAGCGCCGATGGCAAGATCCTGGTGCACCCCGAGCGCGACCTGGTGATGAAGACCCTCAACGAAATGGCGCCAGGCAGCGACCTGAAGATCGACACGGCGCTGCATGAGGTGGAAGTGGGCGGCAAAACCCGCATCATCACCTTCGCACCGGTCAAGGGCCTGCCTTCGGTGAACTGGTACATCGGCCTGTCCGTGGACAAGGACAAGGCCTTCGCCATGCTGACCCAGTTCCGCACCTCGGCCATCATCGCCACCGTGGTGGCCGTGGTGATCATCATCGCCCTGCTGGGCATGCTGATCCGCGTGCTGCTGGGCCCGCTGCACACCATGATCCGCGCCATGGAAAACATCGCCGAAGGCGAAGGCGACCTGACCCGCCGCCTGCACATCGGCAGCAACGACGAGTTCGGCATGCTGGGCCGCGCCTTCAACCGCTTCGTGGAACGTATCCACGGCTCGATCCGCGAAGTGTCCTCGGCCACCGAGCAGGTCAACGAAGTAGCCCTGCGCGTGGTGGCGGCTTCCAACTCGTCGATGATCAATTCCGACGAACAGTCCAACCGCACCAACAGCGTGGCCGCGGCCATCAATCAACTGGGCGCCGCCGCCCAGGAAATCGCCCATAACGCCGCCCAGGCCTCGCAACAGGCCACCAGCGCCCGCCGCCTGGCCGAGGAAGGCCAGCAGGTGGTTGAAAACAGCATCCAGGCCATGAACCGTCTGTCGGACCTGATCAGCACCTCCAGCGGCCATATCGAGACGCTGAACAGCAAGACCGTGAACATCGGCCAGATCCTGGAAGTGATCACCAGCATCTCCCAGCAGACCAACCTGCTGGCCCTGAACGCCGCCATCGAAGCAGCCCGCGCCGGCGAAGCAGGCCGCGGTTTTGCCGTGGTGGCTGATGAAGTGCGCAACCTGGCACACCGTACCCAGGAATCGGCGCAGCAAGTGCAGAGCATGATCGAAGAGCTGCAAGTGGGCGCCCGCGCCTCGGTGACCACCATGGGCGAAAGCCAGCGCCACAGCCACGACAGCGTGTCCATCGCCAACCAGGCCGGCGAACGCCTGGGCAGCGTGACCGTGCGCATCGGCGAGATCGACGGCATGAACCAGTCGGTGGCCACCGCCACCGAGGAGCAGACCGCCGTGGTCGATTCCATCAACATGGACATCAACGAAATCAACACCCTCAACCAGGAAGGCATCGAGAACCTGCAGTCGACCCTGCGCGCCTGCTCGGACCTGGAGCAGCAAGCCACCCGCCTGAAGCAACTGGTGGGCAGCTTCCGCATCTGACTCGCAGACCTGTGGGAGCGGGTTCTACCCGCGAAAAGAACACCGCGTAATACCTGACACCACGTGGCGTCTTTTTCGCGGGTAGAACCCGCTCCCACAAAGGCAGTTGCTCCCACAGTCCAGTTTCATGCCGATCGAACAACTGTTCCTGCCAGCGGTCAACCCTAGGGAATGACACTGCGCAGGGATACCGATCGTGCATATCGCTGACATCACCATGTTCTACGCCCCCGCCAGCGGCGGCGTGCGAACCTATCTTGATGCCAAACACCGTCGCCTCACGGCCACGCCTGGCGTGCGCCACAGCCTGTTGATTCCGGGGCCGGCGCTCAATGAAGACAACGGCGTGTACCAGGTACCCGCCCCTGCCCTGCCCTTCGGCAACGGCTACCGCTTCCCCTTGCGCCTGGCCCCCTGGCGCAATGTGCTCAAAGACCTGCAACCGGACCTGATCGAGGTGGGCGACCCCTACCTCACCGCCTGGGCGGCACTCGACGCGCGGCGCCAGCTGGATGTGCCGGTGATCGGCTTTTATCACTCCGACTTGCCGTTGCTGGTGAGCAACCGCATGGGCAACTGGTTCACGCCCAACGTCGAAGCTTATGTCAGCAAGCTGTACGGCAACTTCGATCGCGTGCTGGCGCCCAGCCAGGTGATGGCCGACAAACTGCGCGGCCTGGGGGTGGGCAATGTGCACGTACAGCGCCTGGGCGTGGACCTGACCACGTTCCATCCCGGCCACCGCGACCCCGAGTTGCGTGCCGAGTTGGGCATTGCCGAGGATACCCGCCTGCTGATCTTCGCCGGCCGTGGTTCCAAAGAGAAGAATTTACCGGTGCTGCTGCACTGCATGAAGCGCCTGGGCCCTCACTACCATCTGTTGCTGGTGGGCTCGCATATGCCGGCCAATGTGCCGGGCAACGTCACGGTGATGGATCATTTCCGCCCGGCCCACGAATTGGCCCGGCTGCTGGCCAGCGCCGACGCCCTGGTGCATGCCGGCGATCAGGAGACCTTTGGCCTGGTGATTCTGGAAGCCATGGCCAGCGGCATTCCCGTGGTAGCCGTGGCGGCTGGCGCCTTTACCGAAATAGTGCAACCGGACTGCGGGCTGCTCTGCCGCCCCAATGACCCCTCGGCCATGGCCGATGCTGTGCGCCAGTTGTTCGCGCAAAACAACGACCTGGGCCTTAGCGCCCGGGCCCACGCCGAACAGCACTACGCCTGGGACACCGTGGTGGCCGGGCTTCTGGACCATTATCGCGCGGTGCTCGGCACCAGCGCCCGCAAGGTGGTGCGACATGGCTGACGTGTTACTGGTACTGCATGACGTGTCTCCCGAAAGCTGGGAGCACTACAAACCCTTCGTCGACGCCGTGGATGCCATGGGCGACGTGCCCATGACCCTGCTGGTGGTGCCCGACTTTCATCATCACAACCACCTGCACAACTTTCCCGCCTTCCGGCGCATGATGGACGTGCGCCTGGCCCGTGGCGACGAACTGGCGCTGCATGGCTTCTACCACGCCGACGACGGCCCCATGCCGCACACCCCGCGCGAGTACTTCATGCGCCGGGTCTATACCTGGGAAGGCGAGTTCTATCAGTTGTCCGAGGCCGAGGCACTGATGCGCCTTGAAGCTGGCCTGGAAGTGTTTGCCCGCAACGATTGGCCGGTGCAGGGGTTCGTGGCCCCGGCCTGGCTGATGAGCGAGGGCACCCGCCGTGCCTTGCAACGCCTGTCGTTGAGCTACACCAGCAGCCCGCAGCACCTCTACCGCTTGCCCGACTTCACCGAGATCCCCGCGCCGGGCCTGGTGTGGAGTGCCGGCAGCGCCTGGCGCCGCGGGCTGTCGAAAGTGGTCAGCGACTGGCGCCAGCAGAAATGGCAGCAGGCCGACTGCATTCGCCTGGGGCTGCACCCGGTGGACATGCAGCATGACTATTCGCGCCAATACTGGCTCGACACCCTACAGCGCCTGCTGGAGCAGGGCCGCACGCCGCTGACCAAGCTGGCCTGGGTGCAACGCCAGGCGCTGGCCCGTAACGCCGCATGAAACGCTGGCCGTGGCTGGCGATCGGCATCCTGGTGGCGGTGCTGATCCCGCTATGGCTGGGTGGCAGCGACATGTTTGGGCGCCTGCAACGCTTCCCCGCCACGCTGTGGCCGGTGATGTTCGCCATGATCGGCCTGTGCTGGTGCATCAACGCCCTGCGCTTGCGCCTGTTGCTGGGCAACATGGCGGGCCGCCTCAACCTGCGCCGGTGCCTGGGCACCGTCATGGCCACCGAATTCGCCATCTGCGCCACACCCGGCGGCAGCGGCGGGCCGCTGACGCTGCTGGCCTTGCTGGGCCGTCACGGCGTTCGCCCGGCTCGGGCCAGTGCGGTCTTTGCCATGGATCAGCTCAGCGATCTGGCGTTCTTCCTGTGTGCGTTGGCGGGCATCTTCCTGTACGCGCTGTTTCATCACCTCAACCACAGCCTGCAATGGCTGCTGATGCTCAGTGGCTTGCTGATGCTGGGCGGGCTGGTACTGGGCATCGCGTTGGTACGCTGGCATCGCCAAGTGATTCGCGGCAACGGCAAGCTGTTGCGCATCCTGGGGGTGAGCGAGCGCAAACGGCGACGCTGGGCGCGCAAGTTACTGCATTTCCTTGAGGCATTCCGTGATACCTGCGCCTTGCCGCGCAGCACGTTGCTCAAGGCCTTCGCCCTGACCTGCCTGCATTGGGGCGTGCGTTACAGCGTGCTGTACCTGGCGTTGCAGGGGCTGGGGGCGGATGCACGCTGGGCCTGGACATTCCTGATCCAGATGCTGTCACTCACTGCCGGCCAGTTCAGCCTGTTGCCCGGCGGCGCAGGGGCGGCGGAGTTGACCTCGGCGGCGCTGCTGGCGCCCATGGTGGGTAAATCGACGGCGGCGGCAGCGATTCTGATCTGGCGGGTGGTGACCTATTACTTCTATCTGCTGGCGGGGGCGCCGGTGTTTGCGGCGATGGTGGGTGGGCCGTTGTTGCGGCGGATCAAGCAGCGGGTGTATCGCTGAGACAGCCGCTACCCCGTAGCCGCTGCCGCCAGGCTGCGCTGGCCCCGTGCCCCACTGGAAATTTCCAGGGTACACACCGGCCAGCGCAGCCTTCGGCAGCGGCTACAGAGGGTCGGGGTCGGGATGGGTTTGTTTCCACAACGCCTCGGCGTCGGGGAAATCCGTGCCATCCTCGTCGCTCAATTCATCGGGGTCATAACGCGCCAGGCAGCCTTCGCCCAGGGTGGGCGGCGGCGTGGCAGCCGCCTTGTCGCGGGGATCGCTCATGGGGCTGCCTCGCTTGCGCAATGGTCAGTTGAAGACGACGGTCTTGTTGCCGTGCACCAGCACGCGGTCTTCCAAGTGGTAGCGCAGGCCGCGGGCCAACACCATTTTCTCCACGTCACGGCCGAAACGCACCATGTCTTCGATGCTGTCGCTGTGGCTGACACGCACCACGTCCTGCTCGATGATAGGCCCTGCGTCCAGCTCTTCGGTCACATAGTGACAGGTGGCGCCGATCAGCTTCACCCCACGCAGCGATGCTTGGTGGTAAGGCTTGGCGCCCACGAACGACGGCAGGAAGCTGTGGTGGATGTTGATGACCTTCTGCGCGTATTCCTGGCACAGCTGCGGCGGCAGGATCTGCATGTAGCGGGCCAGCACGACCACGTCGGCCTGGTGATGGTTGACCAGGCGCGAGACTTCGGCGAACGCCGGTTGCTTGTCCTTCGGGTCGACCGGCACGTGGTAGTACGGGATGCCGTGCCATTCGACCATGCTGCGCAGGTCATCATGGTTGGAGATCACGCAGGCAATCTCGCAATCCAGCTCGTCACTGTGCCAGCGGTGCAGCAGGTCGGCCAGGCAGTGGGACTCGCGGCTGGCCATCAGCACAACGCGCTTCTTCTGCTCGGTGTCGGTAATACGCCACACCATGGAAAATTCTTCGGCAATCGGGGCGAAGGCCTCGCGAAATGCCTCGATGCCGAACGGCAGCGTGTCGGCGCGGATCTCATGACGCATGAAGAACCAGCCACTCTGATCGTCGGAGTGGTGGCTTGCTTCATTGATCCAGCCGTTATGGGAAGCCAGGAAATTACTGACTTTGGCAACGATGCCAACGCGGTCCGGGCAAGCGATAACCAGCCGAAAAGTGCGCATGTGGGGAAACTCCAAGACTTCGCAAAGGCGGCTATTCTAGCGGCAACTGGGCAAAACTGCAGTATTCGTTGCAGCCGCGATGACGAGCGCGCATGACCTTGCAGTGTTCAGGGTTAACCGTCACGCACTGGCGCAGACAATAGCGCCACGCCCAAAGATATCAGAGCGTTCAAATTTAAATCACTGCCGTCGGTCACGATTAAAATAACGTCATTTGCAAAATGTTATGAGGTTTAATGTTTACTTGAACAAGGCCTATGACTATTATTGAGCCAACAGTCTCCGACACAGCATTCATAAGGTCCTGCTCATGTCCCTGATCAACGAATACCGCGCCACCGAAGAAGCCATCAAAGAACTGCAAGCCCGTCTGAAAAACCTGTCGCAAGACGACAAACTGCAAACCGAGCTGGAATTCGAAGGCAAACTGCGCACCCTGATGGGCGAATACCAGAAATCCCTGCGTGACATCATCGCGCTGCTGGATCCTGAAGCCAAGCTGAACAAGGCCCCACGTGGCGCCGCAGTTAAAGCCACCGGCACCAAGCGTGCTCGTAAAGTTAAGCAGTACAAAAACCCGCACAACGGCGAAGTCATCGAAACCAAAGGCGGCAACCACAAGACTCTGAAAGAGTGGAAAGCCAAGTGGGGCGGCGACGTGGTTGAAGGCTGGGCAACTCTGCTGGGCTAATTGAATCGGCCAAGGCCCTTCAATAAAAAAAACGCCAGCACAATGCTGGCGTTTTTTTATGCCTGCGATTACAGCGCCAGGCGTTGCTTGAGGGCCGTGACATAATCCTGCCATTGCGCCAGCACCTGCCCTTGTGCAGGCGTGGCCTGGGTTTGCCATTGCGCCAGCGCTTCAGCGAAACCAGCCAGCGTATTGGGCGCGCCCAGCGCCGGGTCCAGCAAGCGCTGGCGACAGAATTCATTCCAGGTGCGCGTTTCCTCTTCGCTCAAGGTATCGGGAAAGTTACGGGCCCGATAACGAAACAACAATTCAGGCAAGCGCTCGTCATCGAACATCCAGGTTTCACGCCCGAGCAGGTGCGGATCCAGTGTGCGAACCCGTTCACATAAACGCCGATCACGATCACCTATAAAGCCATCGTATAACTGCTGTTCGGGGTCATCGACACCGGCGAATGCCTCTTCGCCATACAGTGCTGGCAGTTTGTCTTGCCACAGCGCCTGTGCCTGCTGCAACTGCGCGGCGCGCTGCTGATAAACCGCCATATCCAGTTGCAGACGCTGGCAATCTTCTTCGCGTAATACGCCTAGCGGCGCCAACACCGGACAGCGATTGACGTGTACCAGCTTTAGCGGTACGGGTAATTGCCCTTCGAGCAGTTGATCTCGGCGGGCATACAGCCGTTCGCGTAGAACTTCGGCGGGTTCGTCGATCAAGACTTGTGGGTCAAAATAAAGGTCACAGACAATCAAAGCGTTCCGGTTGCGCGGATGCCAGGCCAATGGCAGCACCACGCCGAGATAATTGCGCTGCGCGGAAAAACGCCCGGAAATATGTACCAAGGGCTGTAATAAACGAACCTGATCCAGCACTTTCTGTTTGCTGCGCAACTGATACAGCCAATTATAGAGTTTGGGCTGCCGGTCTCGAATCAATCGCGCCAGGGCAATGGTAGCGCGCACATCCGACAAGGCGTCATGGGCCTGGCCATGGTCGATGCCGTTGGCAGCGGTGAGCAATTCCAGTTTCATGCTGACGCGGCCATCTACCTGGGGCCATACAATGCCGTCGGGGCGCAGTGCGTAGGCCGTGCGTACCACGTCGATCAGGTCCCAGCGGGTATTGCCGCCCTGCCATTCACGGGAGTAGGGGTCAAAAAAGTTGCGGTACAGGCTGTAGCGGGTGACCTCGTCATCGAAGCGCAAGGTGTTGTAGCCGGCGCTGCAGGTACCGGCGCGGGCCATTTGCGCGTGGACCCGGGTCATGAACTCGGCCTCGCACAGGCCGCGCTCGGCCAGACGTTCAGGGGTAATGCCGGTGATTACACAGGCCGCCGGGTGCGGCAGGATATCGTCGCTGGGCTGGCAATAAAGGTTGATCGGTTCTTCGATCTCGTTGAGATCGGCATCGGTGCGAATACCGGCAACCTGCAGGGCCCGGTCGTTGCGCGGGTTGATGCCGGTGGTTTCGTAGTCGTACCAGAAGATGCTGGAATTCACGGGTTGTTCCTGTACACAAAGTCGGCGAAGTCTAGGCGTTGCGGCCGCCCACGGCCAGTGATGGCGCTGCGACCTCGCCCTTGCCGCAGTTGCTGTTGTGGGAGCGGGCTCTGCCCGCGAAAAATACATCACGGTGCATCAGGAAGTCCGCGTGCCCCTCTTCGCGGGTAGAACCCGCTCCCACAAGAGCCGAAGGCTGTGTCAAGAAGATGATGGGTTGCTTCGCGCCCCGGCGATAGCTACGATCCGAGGGCAACCCCTACCCTTAAGGCTTACATGCCCCAGACCTCAGCGACGCGACGGAATGCAATGCTGGTCCCGCCAGTGGACACCCGCTATCAGATCGAAACACCCGAAGGCATTGACCTTGGCCTGCTGCCCGCAGGCCTGGTGGTACGCAGCCTGGCGTTTGCCATCGACCTGGGCGTGCGTGGCCTGCTGCTGGGCGTGGTATTCCTGACCCTGGGCTGGCTGGGCCACCTGGGCATGGGCCTGGCGGCCATCCTGCTGTTCCTGGTCAACTGGTGGTACATGGTGCTGTTCGAAGTGTTGAACCAGGGCCGCTCCCCCGGCAAGCAGCTGATGGGCCTGCGCGTGGTGGAGGATGACGGCACGCCGGTGGGCTGGTCGGCCTCGTTGTTGCGCAACCTGCTGCGGTTTGCCGACATGCTGCCCTTCGGCTACTTCCTGGGCGCCATCAGTTGCCTGCAGCACCCGACCTTCAAGCGCCTCGGCGATCTGGCGGCGGGTACCCTGGTGGTGTATCGCGACCTGCCCCATCAGCGCCCTCGCCTGCCGGCCGCCGAGGCCATCGCCGCGCCCTTCGCCCTGACCCTGGCCGAGCAACGCGCCCTGCTGAGCCTGGCCGAACGCCAGGATGAACTGTCCGCCGAACGCCTGGCCGAGCTTGCCGCCATTGCCGCCCCGGCCCTGAAGGTCACCCCGGCCATGGCCATGGCGCGCATCAATGGCATCGCCCGCGGCTTGTTGGGGCCGGCATGAAGCAGAGCCAGTTCGAGCACCTGCACCAGGCCCAGTGGCTGGCTTTCGAGCACCTGCTGGTGCTGCTGGAGGGCGGCAAGTCCCGGGCCGATGCCAGCGAGACCTTCGCCCGCGACTACCGGCGGCTGTGCCAGCACTTGTCCCTGGCGCGCCAACGCGGCTACAGCAGCCACCTGGTCGACAGCCTTCAGCACCTGGCCATGCGCGGCCATCAGCAACTGTATCGACGCCGACATGCCGTGGGCGCCAGCATCCTGGTATTCGTGCTGGCCGGATTTCCGCGCCTGGTGCGCCAACAATGGCGCTTCGTGGCGCTGGCGGGCCTGCTGTTTTTCGGCAGCCTGCTGCTGACCGGGGTACTGGTGTACAGCTTCCCTGACCTGGTCTACAGCCTGATGGACCCACAACGCGTGGCGCAGACCGAGGCCATGTACGACCCCGACCTGACCCGCCTGGGCCCCGCCGCGCAACGCCTGCCCGACCAGGACTGGATGATGTTCGGCTACTACATCATGAACAACATCGGCATTGCCTTTCAGACCTTCGCCAGTGGCCTGCTGCTGGGCGTTGGCAGCCTGTTTTTCCTGCTGTTCAACGGGCTGACGATCGGCGCCGTGGCGGGCCATCTGACCGAGATCGGCTATGTCCAGACCTTCTGGCCGTTCGTGATCGGCCATGGCGCTTTCGAACTCACGGCCATCGCCCTGTCCGGTGCCGCCGGCCTGAAATTGGGCTGGGCGCTGGTGGCGCCCGGTCGCCTGAGCCGCGGCCAGGCCCTGCGCGAGGCAGCGGGTATCGCCATACAACTGGTGTACGGCGTGATTGTCATGCTGCTGATCGCCGCCTTTATCGAGGCTTACTGGTCGTCGAAGACCAGCTTCAGCGTCGAGGTCAAATATTCGGTGGGCGCGCTGCTGTGGCTGCTGGTGATCGCTTACCTGACCCTGGGTGGACGCCAGCATGCGCCTGACTGACGCCAGCATCGCCATCCGCCCGCGCACACCCTGGGAAGCCATTGACCTGGGCGTGCTGCTGGCCGCCCGGCATCGCCGCCTACTGATGCTCAGCTGGGCGCTGCTGACGCTGCCCATCTACGTACTGATCAGCCTGTTGCTGTGGGACTCGCCGTCGGCGGCGATGCTGCTGTTCTGGTGGCTGAAGCCGGCGTTCGACCGCTTGCCATTGCACATCCTTTCGCAGGCGCTGTTCGAGGAGCCGCCTACCCTGGGCCAGGCCCTGCGTCAGTGGCCGCGCCTGCTCAAGGTGCAACTGCTGCCCAGCCTGCTGTGGCGCCGCTTCAGCCTGCGCCGCAGTTTCACCCTGCCGGTGCAGCAACTTGAAGGCCTGGCCGGCCCCGAGCGCCAGCGCCGTCTGGCTATCCTCAATCAACGCAGCGGCAACACCGCCCGTTGGCTGACGCTGGTGGGGGTGCATCTGGAAGGGGCGCTGTGGATCGGGCTGCTGACCCTGTTCTATTTCATGGTGCCCCATCAGGTGGAAGTGGACTGGGGCTGGCACCGCCTGCTCGAAGCCGCCAATGGCCGCTGGCTTTGGCTGGAGCACCTGACCAACGCGCTGTATGCGCTGGTGCTGGTGTTCTGGGAACCGATCTACGTGGCTTGCGGCTTTACCCTGTACCTGAACCGGCGCACCGAGCTTGAGGCCTGGGACATTGAACTGGTGCTGCGCAACCTGCGCCAGCGCGTGGCCGCCCTTACACCGCTGGTGCTGGTGCTGGGCTTGGGCGTGATGGGCCTGGCGCCGCGCAGCGAGGCCGCGCCCAACCCTTTCGACGCCCCGCGCCTGGTGCACCAGAGCGTCACCAGTCAGGCCGCACGCAGCGACATCAAGGGCATCCTCGACCAGCCGCCATTCAGCAACAAGCAGACCCTGCACCGCTGGCGGCTGGACAAACCCGAGGACAAGCCGGCAAAGCCCGCCGACCTCAAGGCACTGCTGCAACACCCGTGGCTGAAGTGGCTGGGCAAGGCAGTGGAGGTCCTGCTGTGGGGCGCGGTGGTAGCGCTGGTCAGCCTGGTGCTGTGGCGCCACCGTGAATGGCTGCGCACCTTCGTCGGCCGCCGCCGTAACGTGGCGCCACCGCCACCCCAGGTACCGCAGCAGCTCTGGGGCCTGGCCGTGGATGGCCCGAGCCTGCCCGACGACATCGCCGGCCACGCCCGTCAATTGTGGACCAGCAACCCGCGCGAGGCGTTGGGTGTGCTGTATCGCGGGTTGCTCAACCGCCTGCTCAACGACTACCGCCTGCCCCTGCACGAGTCCGACACCGAAGGCCAGGTACTGGACAAGATCGCCCGCCTGGACGACCCGGCGCTGCAAGCCTTCAGTCAGGTGCTGACCCGCCACTGGCAAGCCCTGGCCTATGGGCATCGGCTGCCCAGCGACGAGTTGGCCATGCAGCTGTGCAATGACTGGGGCGCGCTGTTCGCCGCCCGGAAGACCTCGTCATGAACCGCCGCGGCCAATGGCTGCTGGGCCTGCTGGTGGTCGTGGCGCTGGGGGCCATCGGCTACTACCTGGCGCGCCATCTGCATCCCTATGACGAGGTGGTCGACCGCGGCCCCTCGCCCCAGGTACGCGCCAACCCATGGCTGGCGGCCGAGACGTTTATGCGCCATCGCGGCCTGAATGTGCAGACCGTCAACGGCCTTGAAGTGCTTCAGCAACTGCCGCCAAAGGGCCACAGCCTGCTGTTGCTGGGCGACCGCGACCGCATGAACGCCCGCCAGGCCGAGGATGTGCTGGCCTGGGTGCGCGCTGGCGGCCGCCTGCTGTTCGTGGCCCAGGCGCTGTGGGATGACGACAAGCTGATGAGCGGCGACGTGCTGCTCGATCGCCTGCAATTGCGCCAGTTCCTGGCCAGCGATTTGCCGTCGCTGCCCCAGGCCACGCCGGACAACTACCCGCACTTGACCAAGCTGTACCTGGAGAACGAGCAGAAGCCCGCCTATTTCAGCTTCGACCCCGACTTCCACCTGGAAGACCCGGCCAACAAGGCGCAGTCGTGGGCCAACAGCGCCAATGCCACACACCTGATGCAGCTGACGTATGGCGACGGCCTGGTCACCGTGGTCACCGACGCCGACCTGTGGACCAACGCCGCCATTGGCCGCTACGACAATGCCTGGCTGCTGTGGTACCTCAATCAGGGCACCGACGTGACCCTGGTGTTCCGCAGCGCGCGCGACAGCCTGGCTACCCTGCTGTGGCGCCACTATCCGCAAGCACTGGCCACCCTGGGCTTGCTGGTGCTGCTGGTGGTCTGGCATTTCGGCTTGCGCCACGGCCCCCTGCTGCCGGCCCCGGCGGTGGCCCGCCGGCAGTTGCGCGAACACCTGCGCGCCACCGCCGCGTTCGTGCTGCGCCATGCCGGCCAGGACAGGCTGCTGCGCGCCCTGCAACAAGACATCCTGCGCCGGGCGCGGCGCCGCCACCCCGGTTTCGACCGCCTCGCCGTGGCCGAGCAATGGCAGGTGCTGTCGCGCCTGACGCGCCAGCCCACTGCCGCCATTGGCCAGGCCTTGCGCCCGCCACTGAAACAGCGCCTGGGCGCGGCTGAATTCAGCCGCCAGGTGGCCCACTTGCAAACTCTCAGGAATGCCCTATGAGCGACCCGACCCACGACGAAGTGCCCGACGACCATGGCGCCAGCGCGCCGCCCCCGGTCAACCAGTCGCCCGAACACCTGGCCCAACAGCGCCACCGCGCCAGTCTGCTCGCCCAAGCGCTGCGCAGCGAACTGGGCAAAGCCGTGATCGGCCAGCCGGCGGTGATCGAGGACGTGCTGACCGCGCTGATCGCCGGCGGCCACGTGCTGCTCGAAGGCGTGCCGGGCCTGGGCAAGACCCTGCTGGTGCGGGCCTTGGCGCGCTGCTTTGGCGGCGACTTCACGCGCATCCAGTTCACCCCTGACCTGATGCCCAGCGACATCACCGGCCACGCCGTGTACGACATGCAGACCGAGCAGTTCAAGCTGCGCAAGGGCCCGCTGTTCACCCACCTGCTGCTGGCCGACGAGATCAATCGCGCCCCGGCCAAGACCCAGGCCGCCTTGCTCGAAGCCATGCAGGAACGCCAGGTCACCCTGGAGGGCCGCGCCCTGCCCATCGGCCAGCCGTTCATGGTGCTGGCCACGCAGAACCCATTGGAGCAGGAAGGCACCTACCCCCTGCCCGAGGCCGAACTCGACCGTTTCATGCTCAAGCTGCGTCTGGACTACCCCGAGGTCGATCAGGAGCTGGAGATGGTGCGCCAGGTGAGCCGCTCGGTGCGCGCCGACATGCTCGATGTGCAGCCGCTGCGCACCTTGCTGCAGGCCAAGGACGTGGTGGCGCTGCAACGCATCGCCGGCGAGCTGCCCATCGATGATCAGGTACTGGACTACGCCGTGCGCCTGGCGCGTGCCACGCGCACCTGGCCGGGGCTGTCGATTGGCGCCGGGCCGCGAGCCTCCATTGCCCTGGTGCGTGGCGGGCGGGCGCGGGCGCTGCTGCGTGGCGGCGACTTCGTCATCCCCGACGATATCAAGGGCTGCGCCCTGGCGGTGCTGCGCCATCGCGTGCGCCTGTCGCCTGAACTGGACATCGACGGGCTGTCGGTGGATCAGGTGCTGCGGCAAATGTTCGACCAGGTGGCGGCGCCGCGCCTGTGATCAAACCGTCGCGGCTGTTGCTGGCCTGGGCGGGCGCTCTGCTGCTGGCCAACCTGATACTGGGCAGCGTCGACGCGCTGGGGTTGGTGCTGCCGCCAGCGGTGCAGTCGGTGGCCTGGGGCATGCTGCTGGCGCTGGTGCTGCTCAGTGCACTGGATGCCACGCTGGTGCGCCGCCAGCCCTCGCCGCAGGTGCGTCGCCAGGTGCCGGGCAGCCTGCCATTGGGGCGCTGGAGCGAAGTGCGGGTGGACGTCAGCCACACCTTCCAGCGACCGCTGAGTTTGCAGGTGTTCGATCACGTGCCCGATGGCCTGAGCTTTGAAAACCTGCCACAGACCATCGACCTGCACCCCGGGCACGACAGCCAGCTGGGCTATCGCCTGCGCCCGCTGCGCCGTGGTCATTTCGAGTGGCAGCGCCTGGAATGCCTGCTGCCCAGCCCATTGGGGTTGTGGCAGCAACGCCGGCTGCTGGCGCTGGACGACACCACCCGCGTGTACCCCGACTTCGCCCGCCTGTACGGCGCACGGCTGCTGGCGGTCGACAACTGGCTCAGCCAGATGGGCGTGCGACAACGCCAGCGGCGCGGCCAGGGGCTGGAGTTCAACCAGTTGCGCGAGTTTCGCGAGGGCGACAGCCTGCGCCAGATCGACTGGAAAGCCACCGCCCGCCAGCGCATGCCCATCACCCGCGAATACCAGGACGACCGCGACCAGCAGATCGTCTTCCTGATCGACTGCGGCCGACGCATGCGCAGCCAGGATGGCGAGCTGGCGCACTTCGACCATGCGCTCAATGCCTGCCTGCTGCTTAGTTACGTGGCCCTGCGCCAGGGCGATGCGGTGGGGCTGGCCACCTTTGCCAGCGAACAGGAACGCTACCTGGCGCCGGTCAAGGGCGCTGCCCAGCTCAATGTGCTGCTCAACGCTGTCTACGACCTGGAAAGCAGCCAGCACCCGGCCGACTATGCTGCGGCCGCGGAGCGATTACTGGCCCGGCACAAGCGCCGGGCGCTGGTGGTGCTGGTGACCAATCTGCGGGACGAGGACGATGATCAGTTGCTGGGGGCGGTGAAACGGCTGGGTCGCCATCACCGCGTGCTGATCGCCAGTTTGCGCGAGACGGTGCTGGATGAACTGCGTCAGGCGCCGGTGCAAACCTGGCAGCAGGCGCTCAATTACTGCGGCACCATCGATTACCTGAATGCCCGGGCGGAGCTGCATGAGCGCTTGACCGCCCATGGCATCCCGGTGCTGGATGCGCGGCCGCAGGAGTTGGGGTCACAGTTGGTGACGCGCTACCTGAGCTGGAAAAAGGCTGGCACCCTCTAATCCTGTAGCCGCTGCCGCCAGGCTGCGCTGGCCAGTGTGAACCCTGAAGATGTTCAGCGAGGCACGGGGCCAGCGCAGCCTGACGGCAGCGGCTACGGATGGGGATCAGGCGGATTCGTTCATCGGGAAGCTGAAGTAATCACGCAACGCCTGCACCAGTTGCTCATACTCGACATTGGCATGCAGCAGCTGAAAGCCGGAATCGTAGTGCCCTGGCGTCACGTCTTCGTGGCACCACAGGCAGGCGGCGCTCAGGTTGATGACCTGATCGGGAAGTTTGATCTGCAGTTCGAAATCCGGGCCAACCAGCAATGGCAGGTTGCTGATCAGCATTAATCCCTCTTCGTCAACATTGCCCAGAAACCCTATGGGCTGACCCGTAAACCGGTTGAAGACTTTCAGATAACACGGCAGTTGGTGACGCTCGATGCGGCGTTCGGTAAACATGTTCTCATCGCAGTTTATAAATCATCGCTCATGATCTCACCCGGCCACCGCGGCTAAAAGTGAAGAACGACCAAGCGTGAGGGCACCCGACGAACAGTCACCGCCTTGTAGCCGCTGCCGCAGGCTGCGCTGGCCCCATGCCTCACTGGAGATTTTCAGCGATACACAGGGCCAGCGCAGCCTGGCGGCAGCGGCTACAGGTCAGCGTGCGACTTGCGGCTGGGCGGTGACTGCGGCGCTGCGGTAGTGGCCCAACTGCTGCAGCGTGTCCAGGCGCGCGCGGGCGCGGTAGGCGTATTCGCTGTACGGGTACTGGGTAATGATGAAGTCGTAGGTCTGGCCGGCATCCAGGAACAGGTTCTGGCGCTCCAGGCACAAGCCGCGCAGCATCGACACCTCAGGCTGCACATACGGCCGGGTGCGGCTTTTGCGGTCGACCTGGGACAACTCCAGCATCACCTTGTTGCAGTTGCCGTAGTCGTACTGGCGGTACGCTTCGTCCAAGTGATGGTCCATCGACCAACGGGTACAACCGACGACACTGGCCGCCAGGGCTAAAACGATGAGGATTCGCATGGGTATCTCCTGTCCTGAGCGGTTTATCGACCAGCCTGCGGAAATCTTCAGTGACAAACGACCACCGTCACGTGAGTATCGCCCAGCTCTCTGCTGCCAAGGTAGTGCAGAGGAACAATGACTACAGCGCGTTTCAGGAGTAGCCTTTCGCTGCGCTTCAATAAAGGAGTCAGTGCATGACCGTTCGCCGTACCAAAATCGTCGCTACCCTTGGCCCTGCCAGCAACTCGCCGGAAGTGATCGAGCAATTGATCAACGCCGGCCTGGACGTGGCCCGTCTGAACTTTTCCCACGGCACGCCGGACGAGCACAAGGCTCGCGCCCGCCTGATCCGTGACATCGCTGCCAAGCTGGGCCGCCATGTCGCGCTGTTGGGCGACCTGCAAGGTCCAAAGATCCGTATCGCCAAATTCGCCAACAAGCGTATCGAGCTGAAAGTCGGTGATGCCTTCACCTTCTCCACCAGCCATCCGCTGACCGAAGGCAACCAGGAAATCGTCGGTATCGATTACCCGGACCTGGTCAAGGACTGCGGCGTGGGCGACGAGCTGCTGCTCGACGACGGCCGCGTGGTAATGCGCGTGGAAACCGCCACTGCCGACTCGCTGCACTGCTCGGTGCTGATCGGTGGCCCGCTGTCGGACCACAAAGGCATCAACCGTCGCGGTGGTGGCCTGACGGCCCCGGCCCTGACCGAGAAGGACAAGGCCGACATCAAGCTGGCCGCTGAAATGGACCTGGACTACCTGGCCGTTTCCTTCCCGCGTGACGCCTCCGACATGGAATACGCCCGTCGCCTGCGCGACGAGTCCGGCGGTACCGCCTGGCTGGTGGCCAAGATCGAACGCGCCGAAGCCGTGGCCGACGACGAAACCCTGGACGGTCTGATCCGCGCCAGCGACGCCGTCATGGTGGCCCGTGGTGACCTGGGCGTGGAAATCGGCGACGCCGAGCTGATCGCCATCCAGAAGAAGATCATCCAGCACGCCCGCCGCAACAACAAGGCGGTGATCGTGGCGACCCAGATGATGGAGTCGATGATCCAGAACCCGATGCCTACCCGTGCCGAAGTATCCGACGTGGCCAACGCCGTGCTGGACTACACCGATGCGGTGATGCTGTCGGCCGAAAGCGCCGCGGGCTCGTACCCGATCGAAGCCGTGCAGGCCATGGACCGCATCTGCAAGGGCGCTGAAAAGCACCCGATGAGCATGAAGTCCAGCCACCGTCTGCACACCCAGTTCGAACGTTGCGACGAGAGCATCGCCCTGGCGGCGATGTACACCGCCAACCACTTCCCTGGCGTGAAGGCGATCATCGCCCTGACTGAAAGCGGCTATACCCCGCTGATCATGTCGCGTCTGCGTTCCTCGGTGCCGATCTACGCGTTCTCCCCCCACCGCGAAACCCAGGCCCGTGCCGCCATGTTCCGTGGCGTGGTACCGGTAGCCTTCGACCCGGCCGCACTGCCGGCCGACAAGGTCAGCCAGGCTGCGGTCGACGAGCTGCTCAAACGCGGCGTGGTCGAACAAGGCGACTGGGTCATCCTGACCAAGGGCGACAGCTACCACACCATCGGTGGCACCAACGGCATGAAGATCCTGCATGTCGGTGATCCGCTGGTCTAAGGCCTGCGCGTCACAACCAAGCCCCCGGCGTGCAAGCGCCGGGGGCTTTTTGTTGCCCGACATGGCGATTGTGTCGCCTGCATCGCGGCCAAGGCCGGCTCCTACCACGGACGGCGCAGCACCTGTGGGAGCGGGTTCTACCCGCGAAAAGAACACCGCGAAGTACCTGAAAATCCACGGCGCCCTGCACTCCCACATGAAGACCGCTGCTACACCGCGTGGTGGGAGATTCTATGGTTTCGGGCAAGCTTTAAGTCACGCGAATCACCTTGAATTGAGCCTGATTCTTGTGGGACCGGGCGCAAGCTCGGGAAACAGGCAACGCGGATTACCTGGCGGGCCCCTTCCCGAGCTTCGCCCGGTCCCACAGTGGTGTGCCGTCCGACGTGGCAGGCTTGACACTGTGGGAGCAAACAAGACTGTGCTGCAACGTCCCGTGGCTTGATGAATGGAGCCGGGCCACCTGTCAGTTCTTACAGTTTCGCTCCACGCCGTAAAAGCGCCGAATGGACCCACGGTACCCATCCCGGGTGCGGACTCCCATGAGGCACATCACCATGACAGCGGACCAGAACAACACCACCTACTCCCCACTACTGCAGAGAATTCAGCAACTGCGCCAGCGCACCCGCCGTGCCACCGCCGACAGCGTTGAAACCCTGGAAGGCGAGATCCTGGCGATCACGCCACTGGACGACGGCAAGGCCCTGCTGGGTATCCAGCTGTGGGACGGCTTCGCCCTGGCGCGGGTGGACGCCGACCTTGAGCTGGACACTACGTTCGGCAGCGATGGCAGCGGCTTCATCGAAGATGTCTTCGGCGACCCGGACATCGGCTTCTCCGCGCCTTACGGCGTGCTGTTGCGCGGCGATCGCATTCTGCTGACCGGCGAATATTTCGACTTCTGGGAATACACCAGCCAGGCCGCCCTGGCGCAATACACCCTCGACGGCCAGGTGGACAGCAGTTTCGGTGACGCCGGCAAACTGATCCTCACCCTGCCCCAGGCCCGGTCGGGGCAGGATCTGCGCAGCCTGTTCAATCGTTCGCGCCAGCAACTGGCCAAGGCGCTGCAACGCTCGGCGGCGGGCCACTTTACGCTGGACGATGACAAGATCGTGCTGGTGCTGCTGGCCTCGACCTTCGATAACTCCGATGGCACCACGCAATTGATCCGCCTCAATGGCGACGGCTCGTTCGACACCAGCTTCAACGGCAGCGGCGTGGCCCATGTGCGCCTGCAGGATCAGGAAATCACCCCCGGCGGTGTGCATCGCCTGGAGGATGGCGCGCTGCTGGTCTACGGCGGTACCCAACCGCTGGAAGACAGCACCTACGCCGTGGTCGCCCGCTACACCCACGATGGCCAGCTGGATGCCAGCTTCAACGCCGCTCTGTCGCCCGGGTTCATCCTGATCGGCGAAAGTTACGAACGCGCACGTTTCGGCAGCCTGCACGTGGATGAACAAGGTGACATCTTCGCGTTTGGTGATCTGGGCAGCGATGTCTTGATGGCGCACCTCAAGCCCCAAGGCCTGCCGGCACCGGAGTTCAACGGCGGGCGGCCGCTGCGCTTCCTGCTGTCCAACGCCCCGCTGGACCGGTTGTATGCGGTGCAACCTCAGGGCGCTCATCTGGTGGTGGCCGGTACGGCCTTCCAGACCGGCAAACGCCATGGCGTGCTGATGCGCCTGAACCGCCAGGGTGATCTGGACCCCGGTTTCGCGGGCGGGCAAGGCTACAGCGTGGCATCCGAAGTGTCGGAGTACTTCGGCCTGGTCATCGAAAACGATGACAGCATTCTGACCGCCGGTTACTTCGCAGACCCAGAGGACAAGGCGTGGCTCAAACGTCATGGCGTGGATGGCGAAGGAGCGATCGCCGTGGCACAGGCCTCGCCCCTGCCGACGTGCTCAGCCGGCCGACGTCCAGCCTGAGTCACGCCTGGGCAGCGGCTACGGATCATGTAGCCGCTGCCGTCAGGCTGCGCTGGCCCTCTTGGTCACATCACACGCCCCGATAACGCTGCACCATCGCCTGCGAGACAAAGTCCTCATCCATCTGATGCCCACCCACCAGCACATCGCCGTCGGCCTGGGGCAACAGGCACACATACTCCCGGTAAGGCGCGCTGCGGGCTATCCCCTCGACCCCAAAGTCAGGGTCCAGCTGCTGGGCATCGACGAACCGCGCCAGGATCCCCGCGCGCCGGTAATCGCCCGCCTCCTGCGCCGCACCTGCCATCACCGGCTTGCCGTCGGCCGCCAGGCCACAGGCCCACGAACGCGGGTTACGCAGCCCCGGCAACAGCGGCTGCGGCATCCCCGGCAGCGGCTGCCCCCGCGCATCCAGCGCCCATATCACCAAGTGCGGCTCGCCCGTCGACAACGATGCCTCGCTGCCGTAGGCAATGATACGGCCATCTGCCTGGCTCAACAGGGCGTGAATGGCGCAGACATGGCCCGGGCGCAGCCGCACGAAGTAGCCCCCGTCGCCAAAGCGCCCGTCCGGCGTACCGTCGTGCAGCAACCGGCCAATCAGCGCCGTATTGCCTTGGGTGGCGCCGAACAGATAGCCATCGGCCGTGGGTTGCAGGCAGGTCAGCGTGACCGTGCCGTTGAGGAACGCAAGGGCGCGGTGACCGCAACCATTGAAGGACACGTCGAGCTGGTTGTCATCGTCAACCGCCACCAGGCTGGACTGTCCCTCGCCGCCCTGACTGGACGGACGATGAAAAGCGAACACCAGCCGATCGCCGGTGGCAGGCGGCCCTGTTGGCCGGCCAGTGCCCAAGTCCAGGATAGTTTTTTTGCCCACTTCGCCGTCTGCCCCGTAGCGAGCCACGACAGGACGCCACACACCGTCCAGCCGCACCCGCCCGGCCACTGCGATTGCGCCGTCGGCTGCCACCCGCAGCGCTGAAACCGTGGAATGGCCCAAGGGGTCGAACGAATCCACCCGATAGCCCGCCACGCCAAATGAGCTGTCCACGCTGCCTGCCGCATCAAAACGGCTGAGCACAAACGCCTGGGCCTGACGCGCCAATGCCAGCGTGGCGCCGCCCTGGTCGGCCAGAAAATCACAGATCGTGCCGTGGGCCAGGCGCAGTTGTCCCTGATCGCCGAAGCCGGTATCCAGTTCGCCAGCCCGGCGGTTGATTTGAGAATCGTGATGCATGATGGAACGCCTCGAAAATTGTTCATCATCATGCTGATCACGGCCCCCACGACTGGCTACTGATAGAACTGACAGGTCTGCGCGCCGACTGCAGGTTCTGACAGTTTCCCCGGAACCGCCCTGGTGCTCCAATCTCTGACCTGATCTGTTGAAACCGGAGGCCTCATGAACACACTTGGCACCCACCGCCGTGCAGGCGACCTGGACCTGACATTCGCCGAGCAGGGCGTGTTTCGAACCGGCCAGCACGCCGAAGACGGCAAGGGTGCTCAGCCCGCAGTGCTGAAGCGGCTCAGCGATGGGCGCCTCATTGTTGGGCTGGGCGGCTACCGGGATGGATTCTGGCTCACCCGGCTCACGTCTCAAGGAGCTCCGGACCAAGGCTTTGCGACAGCCGGCAGCCTTCGTTATCGCTTCCTCGAGGCCACCGCCTACGGTTATGTATTGAGTTCCGTGCAGCAATCTGCAGATTCGACATTGCTGGTACTGGGGGCTTACACCCGCAGTGCCCCCCTTGAAACGAGGGGATTTGCGCTCAAGCTGCGTGAAAACGGCACGCCCGACCCAGGCTTCGGCAGTGACGGCCTGATCACTTTCGGCCTTCCTGATTTTCGCCACACGCCCTCCTTGACCTCCCACCCGGCGACGGTGCAAGCGTGCGTGCAGAGCCCCAGCGGCCGCCTGCTGTTCGCCATCAACTCGGTGCACCCCAGTTATCTGGACCCTGCCTATCTGGTTGCACTGCGGCCGGACGGACAACCGGACAGCTCATTCGGCCAGCAAGGCTTTCGACAATTCTTCCACGGTGACCAGAACCGGCTGATTACTGGCCTGACTGAGCAGAACATCGGCACTCAAGCCTATATCCTCGCGGTGGGGCATACGTCGACACCGCCCTATCTGGGGCTGGTGGCACGCTACACCGCCGAGGGCGAGCTGGACCTGGGCTTCGGCAAGGATGGATTCTTCGTGCTGGACCAACGCCCCAAATTTCAGACCCGCCTGCGGGCTATCACCCTCAATGCCGACGGCACAGCGCTGTGCACCGGCGATCTCCAACATGAAGCCAGCCATAACAACCGCCTGCTGCGCCTGAAATTGACTGTCGATGGCCACCCGGACCCCAGCTATGGGGAACAGGGTATCGCCACCGTGGAAGGCGATTACAAGGGTGATGCCATCGATGCCCGCCTTGATGGGCTCTCGGTTGTCACCGGCGCCTTGGGTGCTGCCGGCATGATCAGCCGTGCCAACCCTGACGGCGCGCCTGACCTCTCGTTCGGCGCCAATGGCCAGGTACTCGATCCAGATACGCTAAGCCTGGAACGGGCAGTCATTGAGCCGGACAGCCACATTCTGACCCTGGGCATCAGCGCAGACGACGCACAACCGGTTCTCAAGCGCTGGCTAGGTGCATAGCTGCCTGGCGGCAGCGGACCCCATTGGCTACTGGTAGAACTGACAGGTCCGCGTCGCCCCCCGATGCGCTGAAATGGCGTCCTCCATTCCAGCCCACCAGGGAGGTGCCCCATGCACTCACGCTTCACGCCCCACCACGAACGCCCAACCCCGGGAGCCAGCGCGCTGCCCCAGGCATTCGACGAACAGATGCTGGAGATCGACGGTGACATCAAGGCCATTGTCCAAGTGCCTGGAGCAGACCAATGGTTGCTGGCCATCGATTCGGGATTCGAGTTCTGCGTGGCGCGTGTGAACGCGGACCTGACCCTGGACCGCTCGTTTGGCGCGCCGGGGGCTGGCTATTTCTATGACAGCTTCGACCCCACTGGCCCGGGGCTGAATGCGGTCAACCAGATCAGCTGGCAGGACGGCCGGATACTGGTGGTGGGCGCTTTCTTCGACTTCGACGTGGACCGCATCGCCATCGCCCGCTACCACGCCGACGGCACCCCCGACCTGACGTTCAATGGCACGGGCAAGCGTATTGTTGAACTGCCGCATTCACCGCGACGCCCCGGCAGGCTGCGCAACGGCAGCCTGCATTCGGGCATTTCCATACTCCAGGCGCCGGTGGTGCAGGCGGACGGACGGCTGTTGCTGTTTTTTCACGAGGTGGACGAGCAGCACCGCGACGGGCGCAGCTACCTGGTCAGGCTGCTGGCCGACGGCACCCTGGATAGGGAGTTCAATCAGCAGGGTTTTGCCCATGTGATGTTTGAAGGCCAGGAGATCATCGCCAAGGGCGTGGTGCTGCAAGGCAGCAATATCCTGGCGTACGGCGCCACGCAACCGGGCAGCGAACACAACGGCCACGGCCTGATCGCCCGCTTCGACCACCACGGGCACCGCGATACCACCTTCAATGGATCAGGGTTCGTGGTGGTCGGCGATCAGACCAACCGCACCGAATTGGCCCGGGTGGTTGTCGATGTGCAAGGCGCAATAGTCGCCGCCGGTACCTGTGGCAGCGAGCTGTTGGTGACCCACCGATGCGCTGATGGCAGCCCCGCGCAGGATTTCAATGGCGGCGCACCGTTGCTGGTGGGTGTGCCGTTTGAAGTGGACGCGGTTAAAGCCATGACGACCCAGCAGGGCGCCCTGCTACTGGCCGTCAGTGCCGGCACCCGGGGACACAAGGGCGCGTTGGTGCGGTTGGGGCGTGACGGCTTGCTGGACCCAAGTTTCGCCGACGGCGCAGGTTACCTGATGGCCGAGCAGGAATCCGAATACCTGGCACTGAGCCTGGCCGAACAGGGCGAGATCATTGCCGGGGGATATGTGTATCGAGACGGCTATTACGCCTGGATTCGGCGCTTCGCAGCCGACGGCGGTGGCACCCCGGCCAGCTGGTCACGCCGCAGCCGCTGACTTCAGGCATGGGCCACGAACACATCGGCCAGCAGTTGGCTGCGCGGCAGCCCGGCCATGAACAGCTGTCGGGCAAAGGCCTCCACCGCGGCTGCGCCACCGCAGGCCAGTGCCGTGGTGCGGCGCGATTGCACCCGCAGACGGCGCAACGCCTCGGGCGCCTCGGCGGCCGTCAGAAGCTCCACTTGCAGGTTGGCATGAGCGGCATGCAAGGCCTGCAACTCATCCTGCAAATAATGTTCGCTGACATCGTGGGCCACATGCACCAGCCGGATCTCGCCATGATGGCCTTGGCGCACCGCTTCGCGCAGCACGCCATACAGCGGCGCCAGCCCGGTGCCGGAAGCCAATAGCCACAGCGGCTGGTCCTGCCAGTCCGGGGCATAGTGCAAGGCGCCGCCGCGTAGTTCGCCCAGGCGCAGGGTGTCGCCCACCTGCATGGCCCGGGCCTGATCGGCAAAGGCGCCAGGCTGGCGACAGTCGATGTGGAACTCCAGCCAGCGGTCTTCCTGGGGCAGGCTGGCCAACGAATAGGGCCGGGCCACACCGGTGCCCGTCCATAGCACCACATGCTGACCGGCCTGGTAGCGCAACGGGCGTTGCGGCGCAAGGCGCAGGCGCAGCACGTTGGCGCTCAACCAGTCACAGCCCTGGACCTCGGCCGGTACACCGTCGCGGGTGGGGTCGAACACGGCTACTTCAAGATCGTCCAGCACCTGGCACTGACAGGCCAGGCGCCAGCCTTCGGCGCGTTTGAGGCTGTCGAGCGCGTCGGGTTTGCGGTCAAGGGGCTCACCCCGCAGGCAGCGCACCAGGCACGCGTGGCAACTGCCCGCGCGGCAGCTGTAGGGCACATTCAGGCCCTGGGCGTTGAGCGCGTCGAGCAGGTTATGGCCCGCCGCGACTGGCCAGCGCTGCTGGCCGACAATCAGCTCAGGCATCCACGGCTTCCCAGGCGGCCGCGCACTGGTTGCGACCGCTGCGCTTGGCGCGATACAACGCCTGGTCGGCACGATGCAGGGCGTCATCCAGGTCATCGCCCTCCAACAGCAGGGTCATGCCTACCGACAGGCTCAGCTCATGCAGCTCCAGCCCCGGGGGCTCGGCCGCGGCAAACGCCAGGCGCAGGCGCTCGCAGCAAACGCTGAGGCGCTCGGTGTTGGAGTCGGGCAGCAGCAGGACGAATTCCTCACCGCCGTAACGGGCCAGCACATCGCCCTCGCGCAGGCAGGCGCCTGCCACCTGGGCAAACACCTGCAGCACCTGATCGCCTGCGGCGTGGCCGTGCACGTCGTTGATACGCTTGAAATGGTCCAGGTCGATCAACGCCAGGCCATGCTGGGAGCCCGAGCCCATGGACAACAGCTCGCGGCCCGCCAGGCTCAGGAAATGCCGGCGGTTGAACAGCCCGGTCAACTCGTCGGTGGCCACCAGGTCTTCCAGTTGGCGCATCATGCCGCGCAGGGTCTCCTGGTGCGCCTGCAAGGCGTAGCGCCGCTGACGCATGCGCTGGCGCGAGGCCTGCACGTAGTTGGCATACAGGCACAGCCACACCAGGGTGACGAACAGCACGCACACCTGGATCGCCGCCAACCCGGGGTCGGCCAGCTTCATCTGGTAGCCTTCGTACAGGTTGAGGCCGGCGAAGCTGAAAAACACCAGCACCGCACACCGCACGAACACGCGCTGGCCCAAATGGAACAACCCGAACAGCAGAATCAGCAGGTACAACACCAGGAAGGTGCCGCGTGCGCCGTCCAGGTTGGCCATCAGCCAGGTCTGCCAGACGATCGCCAGCAAGACCTGGAATTCGGTCAGGCTGGGGTCGCGGAACCGTCGGTTCCAGCCCTTGAAAAACACCAGCGCCAGGGCGCCCTGACACAACCCGACCAGCACCGTGGTGACGACGGCAGTGGTGATAGAGGCGCGAAAGTAGTCGCTGAGTGTTGCCACCCAGGTCAGGATCAACACCAGCACATACGTGCCGGCGGCTAGGATGAAACGCTTCATCAGCAGTTTCTGTAGGAGTTTGTCGGTCACTCGTTGACTCACCGTGCTCAAAGGGATTCCTTCCCGTCCTGGCACCGAACGGCGCTATGGCCAGGTGCCACTTTAGTGCTACCCGTCAAAAATAACTATCACTTTTGCATGAGTTGTATAACTGTTCTGTACAACTTTTGACCAAACCGCGAAGCCGATTACCGCCCTACCTTTGTCTATCGTCGTGTGTCGGCGGCCAGCAGGTGCGGTATACTGCCGCGCCTTTTTTGCGTCGGCGGCAGCTCGCCGGCGCGTCCTGAAAGGTCGTTTCGATGGTCGCTCGACGCGTCGAAATACCTTAACGAATGTTCCCGTCTTTAAGAGGAGCGCGCCGCATGACCGTGATCAAGCAAGACGACCTGATACAGAGCGTCGCTGACGCCCTACAGTTCATTTCCTACTACCATCCGGTAGATTTTATCCAGGCCATGCACGAAGCCTACCTGCGCGAAGAGTCGCCGGCGGCCCGTGACTCCATCGCCCAGATCCTGATCAACTCGCGCATGTGTGCCACCGGCCACCGTCCGATCTGCCAGGACACCGGTATCGTCACCGTGTTCGTACGCGTGGGCATGGACGTGCGCTGGGATGGCGCCACCATGAGCCTGGACGACATGATCAACGAAGGCGTGCGTCGCGCCTACAACCTGCCCGAGAACGTGCTGCGCGCCTCGATCCTGGCCGACCCGGCCGGTGCCCGCAAGAACACCAAGGACAACACCCCGGCAGTCATCCACTACTCCATCGTCCCGGGCAACACCGTAGAAGTGGACGTGGCGGCCAAGGGCGGCGGTTCCGAGAACAAGTCGAAGATGGCCATGCTCAACCCGTCCGACTCGATCGTGGACTGGGTGCTCAAGACCGTGCCAACCATGGGTGCCGGCTGGTGCCCACCGGGCATGCTGGGTATCGGCATCGGCGGCACTGCCGAGAAAGCCGCGGTGATGGCCAAGGAAGTGTTGATGGAATCCATCGACATCCACGAGCTCAAAGCCCGCGGCGCGCAGAACCGCATCGAAGAGATCCGCCTGGAGCTGTTCGAGAAGGTCAACCAGCTGGGCATCGGCGCCCAGGGCCTGGGCGGCCTGACCACCGTGCTCGACGTGAAGATCATGGACTACCCGACCCACGCCGCCTCGCTGCCGGTGTGCATGATCCCCAACTGCGCTGCCACCCGTCACGCCCACTTCGTGCTGGACGGCTCGGGCCCGGCGGAGCTTGAAGCGCCGGACCTGGACGCCTACCCGGAAATCGTCTGGGAAGCCGGCCCGTCGGCCCGCCGCGTCAACCTCGACACCCTGACGCCTGAAGAAGTACAGAGCTGGCAGCCAGGCGAGACCATCCTGCTCAACGGCAAGATGCTCACCGGTCGCGACGCCGCGCACAAGCGCATGGTGGAAATGCTCAACCGTGGCGAAACCCTGCCAGTGGACCTCAAAGGTCGCTTCATCTACTACGTCGGCCCGGTCGACCCGGTACGTGAAGAAGTGGTTGGCCCGGCGGGCCCTACCACCGCTACGCGGATGGACAAGTTCACCCGCCAGATCCTCGACCAGACCGGCCTGCTGGGCATGATCGGCAAATCCGAGCGTGGCCCGGTGGCCATCGAAGCGATCAAGGACTACAAGGCCGTCTACCTGATGGCAGTCGGCGGCGCGGCGTACCTGGTGGCCCAGGCCATCAAGAAATCGCGCGTGGTGGCCTTCGAAGAGCTGGGCATGGAAGCGATCTACGAGTTCGACGTCAAGGACATGCCGGTCACCGTTGCGGTAGACAGCAAGGGTGAGTCGGTACACATCACCGGCCCTGCGATCTGGCAACAGAAGATCAGCGAAAGCCTGGCGGTGGAAGTGAAGTAAGGCGTAGAGCCTTGCGGTGAAGAGCCCGGCCTTTGTGCCGGGCTTTTTATTGTCTGCTCGGTCTCCCAGGCCATGGCACGTTGCAACAAATAGATGTGGGACCGAGCAAAGCTCGGGAAGCGCCGCGCGGGCGGCGCTCGATCTCAAGGTCGACAGAAAAACCAAGGCATGCACATTTAAGCCTTGATGCGGGCTCACGGCAGGCACATCGGATTTTCTTCGCAAGTTTCGGCGGGAGATTGCGTCATGGCCGCTAGGTGCTAGTCGATGCTTTTCTATCGCTCTTGAGATCGAGCGCCGCCCGCGCGGCGCTTCCCGGCCAGAGGCCGGTCCCACATTTGTTGCAACGTACCATGGCCTGTGAGAGCGGCGTTGTCAGCCTTGGGTCAGGCATGCGCGGTCATGGGCACCACCGTCGAGGCGCGTGTCACCGGCGTCACGGCACGCCTTTGACTGAGGTAACGCATGCAGCTCACCCGCAAAAACGAGGCGAAATTCACCACCTCGCCCCGGTAATCCATCACTTCCTCATACAGCTTGGTGATCAGCTGGTTGGTGCTCATGCCATCGCCGTCGGCGATTTCGCTGAGGATGTCCCAGAATTGATTCTCCAGGCGCAAGGTGGTGACCACCCCGCGGATACGCAGCGAGCGCGTGCGGGACTCGTAGAGGATGGGGTCGGCTTTTACGTAGAGCTCGCACATACACGATGCCTCACAGGATGATCTGGGTACCCAGCAGTTTGAGGAAACCTGCCAGCCATGCAGGGTGGGCTGGCCAGGCCGGGGCGGTGGCCAGGTTGCCCTGCACATGGGCAGCGGTCACTTCGATGTCGATGAAACGGCCACCGGCCAGTTTCACTTCCGGGGCGCAGGCCGGGTAGGCGCTGCACTCACGGCCTTCCAGCACGCCAGCGGCGGCCAGCAGCTGCGCACCATGGCACACGGCAGCGATCGGCTTGCCGCTCTGGTCGAACGCTTGCACCAGCTCCAGCACCTTGGCGTTCAGGCGCAGGTATTCGGGAGCGCGCCCGCCGGGGATCACCAAGGCGTCGTAGTCACTGGCACTGACCTTGGCGAAATCGAAATTCAGGGCGAAGTTGTGGCCCGGTTTCTCACTGTACGTCTGGTCACCCTCGAAGTCATGGATAGCGGTGCGCACGCTCTGCCCTGCCTGCTTGTCCGGGCACACGGCGTGCACCACATGGCCAACCATCTGCAACGCCTGGAACGGCACCATCACTTCATAGTCTTCGACGTAGTCGCCCACCAGCATCAAGATCTTCTTTGCGGCCATGCTGTAGTACTCCTCTGACTGGGGTGAATTACCTTTCCCTTATCAAGGTAGTCCTGCTGCTGTCCCGGTGGGTAATACGGGGGTACTACTCATCGGATCGTTCTACTGCCGCCGTCCGAACACCGCGATGGACAACCGATCAATCCAGCCGAATATGCGTTGCTGAACACGGCCCCAGAGCGGCCTGCGCTGCCAGTCCGCCAGGGTGATCTGCACGCTGGCCTGAAAGTCGCGCAGGAAACTGTCGCGCACGGCTGCACTGAGACTGGCATCCACCGCTTCCAGATTGGCCTCCAGGTTGAAGCGCAGGTTCCAGTGGTCGAAGTTGCAGGAGCCCACACTGACCCAGTCGTCCACCAGCACCATTTTCAGATGGGAAAAGCACGGCTGGTATTCGTGGATGCTGACACCCGCCTTCAACAACCGTGGGTAGTAGTTATGCCCCGCGTAGCGCACCGACGGATGATCCGTACGCGGCCCGGTCAGCAGCAGGCGCACATCCACGCCACGAGCCGCCGCGCGGCGCAACGAACGACGCACCTTCCAGGTGGGCAGGAAATACGGCGTAGCCAGCCAGATGCGCTGCTTACCGCTGTTGATGGCCCGCACCAGCGCCCGCAGGATGTCGCGGTGCTGACGTGCATCGGCATACGCCACCCGGCCCAGCCCGCTGCCACTGGCTGGCACCCTTGGCAAACGCGGCAAGCCGAAATGCGTGGCCGGGCGCCACGCCGTACGGCGCAGGTTGGCCCGCCACTGGCGGTCGAACAGCATCTGCCAGTCCGCCACCAATGGCCCCTCAATCTGCACCATCACCTCATGCCATTCACTGGTGGGCTGGTCGGGTTGCCAGAACTGATCCGTCAGCCCGGCGCCCCCGACCGTTGCCCACTGCTGGTCGACGATCAACAACTTGCGGTGGTCGCGGCGCAGATTGCGCAGGCCCCGACGCAGGCGCATGGGGTTGTACCAACGCAACTCCACGCCCGCCTCGATCAGGCGCTGGCGCAGCTCGGTGGACAGCGCCAGCGAACCGTAGTCGTCGAACAGGCAACGTACCGTCACGCCCCGCCCTGCCGCCTCGGCCAGCGCCTGGATCACCGCCTGGGCGCAGCGGCCTGACTCCACCAGGTACAACTCCAGGTCCACCTGCTGGCGCGCGCCAGCGATGGCGTCGAGCATGCGCGGAAAGAACACCGGGCCGTCGATCAGCAGTTCGAAGTGGTTGTCGGGGCGCCAGGGGAAGATAGGGCCGGCCATGTCAGGTGGCTCGCGAGAGGAATAGAGGATGCATGCAACCTCCGGTTACAGCTTGGGGCTCAACCATAACCGGGTGGGGACTGGGTGGCAAAGCCCCCCTCACCTGAAAAGCGCGAGCGAGGCCCCTTTTAAATAATCGAAAATAATTGCAAATAAAATGAAATAACAATCGGCTTGCCCTTCGCAGATAATTGTCAATAATTGACAATAAACATACCTGAAAGGTGCCCAATGGCCGTCTACCATCGTCCGGACCTTGCCAAAAACTATGCAAGGATCATCCTCAAAAGCGACGGGATCAACCCCACCGCTTCGGGGCTATTCCTGTCCGCACCCAGACGCGTCGGCAAGTCCACGTTCGTGCGTGAGGATCTGCGCCCAGCCCTCGAGGAAGCCGGCGCTGTGGTCATTTACGTCGATTTGTGGGATGACACCATCGGCGATCCAGGCCAGGAAATCGTCAAAAAAATCCGCCAGGAGCTTGGTAGTCACAAAGGCGTGATCCAATCGCTGGCTCAGAGGATGGGTGTCACAAACGTCAAGGTAGCCAGTGTCCAATTTGACCTGAACAAGATTGGGCTTGGCGGCGACTCACAACTCTCGCTCAAGGACGCGCTGGAGGCTCTATCGCAGGCAACTGGAAAAGTGATCGTGCTGATCATCGACGAAGCACAGCAGACCCAGACGTCCCGAGAAGGGGAAAGTGCAATGTTTGCGCTCAAGGCTGCTCGAGATGAGCTCAACAGCTCCAGACACCACGGGCTGAGAGTCATCTGTACCGGCTCGAACAGGGCCAAGCTATCCCTGATGACATCCAGCAAAGACCAACCGTTTTTTGGAGCACAGACAGCACAATTCCAGATGTTGGACGCAAACTTCATCAGGTGGTTTTGCGAAACAATAGAGCTTCCGTTCACATTGCATCCGGAAGATGTCATGCCGTTATTTGAGCGCTATGGCTACCGGCCTGAAATTTTGCTGTCCGCCGCTGGCAGTTTTGTGCTGACATTTGACTGCTTGAGTGATGAAGAAGGGCTGCTGCAGTTCAAGGAAGCCGCGCGGGCGAAAGCAGCGGAGGCCACAAATGAGCTTCTGCGTACGATCCACAATTTGACCCCCCTGCAACTCGCCGTATTGAAGGTGATGGCGTTGACGCTGGACCAGTATGCCCCGTTCGAATCGGCCACCATCGAGTTATACCGCAAGGCTTTGTCGAGTGCTGACGCTGAATTGGAGCAAAGGGAGCTTTCAACCCAGTCATGTCAATCGGCGCTGTCAGCTCTTCAGGAAAAAAAACTGGTCTGGAAGGCGGCTCGCGGCACCTACTACCTGGAAGAGGTAACCATCGCAGAAACTCTTCGTGATGCCGGTCTGCTGGATTTCGTATGAAGCGCCGCATCACGGCAGCAACCGACACCCCTGCCGCGGCCCTACCCATACGGCCGTCGCGCTTTGCCCCAGGCCACGCGCCGCTACCCTGGCATGCGTCGCGTCATCCTCAAGGCTACTCAAGGGCAGCCACTGCTTGACGTAACCACGGCAATAACCCTCCGACTGCCCCATCACATACCGACACGAGCAGTACTCCTTGGCGCTGTAGGCACTGAGGATGCCGGGGAAGGAGGACAACGCCACACGCTCATGCCAGACCGACAGCGCCACGGCCAGTACGATGATGGTGGCCACGCCGCGCTTCATGGCTGCACCGCCGGGGCGAACGCGGCGAGGGCGCGCTTGAGCAATTCGTTGTGCTGATAGCTGCCGTCGCGGTCATCGCCGTAGCGCACGATGACCAGTTTCTGTTCGGGCAGCACGTACAGCGCCTGGCCCCAGTGGCCGAGCGCGGCGAAGGTCTGTGCCGGGGCGTCGGGCCAGGGCCGAGGCGCATTGCCGACGGGCTGGTTGAGCCACCACTGACCTCCACCTGTGGCTTCGCCGGGTTCGGCGACGGCGTGTTCGAAGGGGCGGCGGTTGAAGGCGATCCATTCCCTGGGCAGCAGTTGCTGATCCTGCCAACGCCCGTCACGCAGCATCAGCAAACCCACGCGCGCCAGGTCGCGGGCACGCAGGTAGGCGTAGGAAGAGGCGACGAAGGTGCCACGGGTGTCGGTCTCCCAGACGCCCTGGCTGATACCCAACGGCTGGAACAGGGCTTGCCAGGGGTAGTCGGGATAGTCGTGGGCGCCGACCATGTGTTCCAGCGCAGCGGACAGCAGGTTGCTGTCACCACTGGAATAACGGAACACCAGGCCGGGCGCGACGAAGGTGTCCAGCCCCGCGGTGAAGGCCGCCATGTCGCCGCGCCCACGGGTGTAAAGCATCGCCACTACCGAGGAGTAAAGCGGGGCGTATTCGTAGTCTTCCTGCCAGTCCAGGCCCGATGCCCAGTGCAGAAGGTCGACCAGGCGAATGTCCGGGTGGCGGGCCATGGCGGGGTAATGCTCGGCCACCGGGTCGTCGAGATGAAAACGTCCCTGGCCGAAGGCCACGCCCAGCACGCAGGCCATCAGGCTTTTGCTGATCGACCAGGTGCTGTGCAGGGAGTCGGCGGTGAACGGAGGGGCGTAGCGCTCGTAGACCAGTTTGCCGTCGCGGATGACCACCAGGGCATCGGTGCGGATGCCGGCGCGGGTGTCGTCATTACGCGTAGGGAATGCATAGTCGGTAAAGGCCTGCAAGGCAGGACTTGGGGCTTGCAGATCTTGCGTCCACTGCTCGCCGGGCCAGTCTTCGGCGAAGGCTGGCAGGGCAAGCACTGCAAGTAGAAGTAGCCAGGGTTTGAGCATGCGGCGCAGTGTAGACAGCCAATGTGACAGGCTGATAGCAACCCGTAGCCGCTGCCGCCAGGCTGCGCTGGCCGTGCAGTTCACTGCAGATCCCCAGCGTACACAAGGGCCAGCGCAGCCTGGCGGCAGCGGCTACAAGGTTAGTGTTTGCAGGGCTTTTTCCAGGCGCTTCTGGCGGGCGCCACCGGCCAGGGTCAGCAGGCCGCGGTCGCGCTGCCACGTGGTGAGCAAGTCTTCCGGCCCCTTCGCGAACGCTGATTCCAAGTCTGCCGACAGCGCAGCGAATTGCTCGAAGATCCCCGCCAGCAACACGTGGCTGGTGGCCGCGTCCGGGCTTTGGCGCGTGGCCTCGGCGCAGCTGCCCAGCAACCCCACCAGCCGTAACTGCAGTGTCTGCGGCCAGCCGTTGTCCTGCCCCCGGGCATACAGCCAGGCAATCATCGCACTCAATACATACAGGTCTTCCAGGCTGCGGAACGGCTTCACGTAAGCATCCCAGCCATCCCCCGCCAGCCGCTCGCACAGGGCGTCATCCAGATGCAGACGGCTGTGACTGATCTCGGGCATCAACGCGATCGGCGGTAAAGCCTCCAGCCGCACACCCGGCTCACCCGGGTAAACCACCACCAGGTTCAAACGCGGTGCCTGCCCGGACGCCTCGCTGCGCGCCGCCACCAGCAACCAGTCGGCCGCATCGCCCGCGGTGACGAAATCCTTGCGGCCATTGACCCGCAGGTCGCTCAGCCGGGTCTGCAGGTCGGCCGGGCGCAGGCTGTGCCGTTCGGTGGCGCAGATCGCGCCCAGGCTGGGTGGCGCGCTGGGCCACAGCACCCGCAACGCCGCCTGGTAGCCGACCAGGAAAGCCAGGCCGGGACTGTGCACCGCCTGCCCGCCCAGCACCGCCAATTCGAAGGGCGACACCGCCCCCAGGCGTTCGAGCAAGGCCGCATAGGTGTCAGTCAGGGTGGCCGCCGACGGCAGCCGTTCATGCACGTTAAGCAACTTGAGCCAGGACATGGGGCACTCCTTGGGGGCTGTCATACAAGCATCACCAAAGCTTAACGGTGATGACACCGGTCCTACCTAGGCTGAGATTGCCCAATAAAGTCGACCGGCCGCAACCCCAGGGCTGGCTTTTGGAGACTCGCAATGACTCAGATCGCTCTATCTGGCGTGACACGCACCGAACGTCGCCTGCAAGCCGAACGCCTGACTGGCCCAAAAGCCCTTCGCGAAGCCCAGAGCCTGCGCTTCAATGTGTTCAGCGGCGAGTTCGACGCCAAGCTCAAGGGCGCCGAGCTGGGCCTGGACATGGATGACTACGACGCGCACTGCCGCCACATTGGCGTACGCGACCTGAGCACCGGCGAGCTGGTGGCCACCACCCGCCTGCTGGACCACACCGCCGCCCACAGCCTGGGCCGGTTCTACAGCGAAGAAGAATTCAGCCTGCACGGCTTGGGTGGGCTACAAGGCCCGATCCTGGAGATCGGCCGCACCTGCGTGGCCGCCGACTACCGCAACGGCGGCACCATCGCCGTGCTGTGGGGCGAGCTGGCCGAAGTGCTAAACGAAGGTGGCTACAGCTACCTGATGGGCTGCGCCAGCATCCCCATGCAGGACGGCGGCGTACAGGCCCGGGCGATCATGCAGCGCCTGCGCGAACGCTACCTGTGCACCGAGCACCTGCGCGCCGAACCGAAGAAGCCGTTGCCAGACCTTGAGGTGCCGAACAACGTCATCGCCGAAATGCCACCGCTGCTCAAGGCCTACATGCGCCTGGGCGCCAAGGTGTGCGGCGAGCCGTGCTGGGACGAGGAATTCCAGGTGGCCGACGTGTTCATCCTGCTCAAGCGCGAGAACCTCTGCCCACGTTATGCCCGTCACTTCAAGGCAGCGGTCTGATGGCACGCCTGCGCGTATACGCGCGCATCGCCCGGGTACTGGTGGTAGTGGCGCTGGGGCTGGGCATGGCCGCCATCTTCACCCTCTACGAGCGCCTGCGCATTCGCAACTCCATGACCCGCCGTCAGCGCTGGTCCCGATTTTTCATGGGCCGGCTGACCAACGCCCTGCCCTTCCGTGTCACCGTCCACGGCCAGTTGCCGCAACAGCCCACGCTGTGGGTGTGCAACCACGTGTCCTGGACCGACATCGCGCTGCTGGGGCAACTGGCGCCGCTGTCGTTTCTGTCCAAGGCCGAAGTGCGTACCTGGCCCATCGCCGGCTGGCTGGCGCTGAAGGCCGGGACCCTGTTCATCCGCCGTGGCTCGGGTGACAGCCAGCTGATTCGCCGGCAAATGACCCAACACCTGGGTGGCCAGTGCTCGCTGATGATTTTCCCCGAGGGTACCACCACTGACGGTCAAAGCTTGCGCACCTTCCACGGTCGCCTGCTGGCCAGCGCCATCGAGGCCGAAGTGCCGTTGCAGCCAGTGGCCATCCGTTACCTGCGTGACGGGGCGATTGATTCGCTGGCGCCGTTCATTGGTGATGATGATTTGCTGTCGCACCTGATGCGGCTGTTCAGCAATGACGTGGGCGACGTGGAGATTCACCTGCTGGCGCCGATTGCCAGTGCCGGCATGGAGCGCGCGGCGTTGGCGTATCAGGCGCAGGAAGCGGTGCGGGTGGCGTTGTTTGGCGATAGCGTTCCTGCCGGGCAAGCTCGAGCGGCTTGAAAACCCCATCGCGACCAAGGTCGGCTCCTACGCCGACCGCGTAGGAGCCGACCTTGGTCGCGATGCAGGCGACGCAGGTTCAAGGCCGTGCGAAGGCCTGGAGGATGGGGTAGAACTCACGAAAATCCTCGGTCAACGGCTCGTATAACGCGCGCACCTCGCCCATCGCCCCCAGCATCCCCTCAGGCTTGGACAAGCGTCGCGAGATCCCGTTGAATACCTGCTCCAGCACGTCGAACTCGCGATACGACCCCAGCCAGTCATCGGCAATCATGTACGGCGCCATGCGCGCCAACCGGCCCGGCAACTCAGGTTCGGCCGCTAGTACGCGGTAGACTCCGGCGGTGTACTGCCGCAACGCAATGTCCGAATAATCCGCCCAATGCCGCGCCAGGCAATGATCGAAAAACACGTCGACAATGATCCCGGCGTAGCGCCGCCGCTGCGCCGGGAACCGCGCCAGCGCCCGCAGCACCACGGGGTGGCTGTCGGTAAACGCATCAATCTGTCGATGAAGCTGAATGGCGTCCAGCAGTTTCGGCGAATAGCGCCCCTCCAGGCGGCCCTTGACGAAATCGCCGTACAGGCTGCCCAACAGTTGCTCCGGTTCCTGGCCGCCCAGGTGCAAATGCGCAAGGTAGTTCATGGGTTCAGCGTATCACCTGTGGGCCATATCGTTATAACCCGATATAGCGATTTAGCCTGTGCATAGCACTCGATCATATTTGTATATCGCGAAATACAGATATATATTTCGTCTCATCGCGATATAACGCTACAGCAACCGAGCCTGCCGCCATGCCACTCGATCTCGACGAAATAATAAAAGCCCTGGCCCACCCAGTACGGCGAGAAATCCTCAACTGGCTGAAAAACCCTGAAGCCGAATTCCCTGACCAGCAGCACCACAGCACCGACATCGGTGTGTGCGCCGGCCAGATCGACCAGCGCTGCGGCCTGTCGCAGTCCACGGTCTCGGCACACCTGGCGACGCTGCAGCGCGCCGGGCTGATCAGCAGCCGCAAGGTGGGCCAGTGGCACTTTTTCCAGCGCAACGAGGACACCATCCAGGCGTTCCTCAAGCAGATGAGCCAAGAGCTCTGAGCGTCCCCCGATCCCGTTTGCCAACTCAATCCTTGTGAGGCTAGACCCATGACCACGATTTTCGACCCGATCAAACTCGGCGACCTCGAACTGCCCAACCGCATCATCATGGCCCCGCTGACCCGCTGCCGCGCCGACGAAGGCCGCGTGCCCAATGCGATGATGGCCGAGTATTACGTGCAACGTGCCAGCGCCGGGCTGATCCTCAGCGAAGCCACTTCGGTAACGCCGATGGGCGTGGGCTACCCGGACACCCCCGGCATCTGGTCCAACGACCAGGTACGCGGCTGGACCAACGTGACCAAGGCCATCCACGGTGCCGGCGGGCGGATCTTCCTGCAACTGTGGCACGTGGGCCGTATTTCCCACGAAAGCTACCTGAACGGCGAAACCCCGGTAGCGCCTAGCGCCATCAAGCCGGCCGGCCACGTCAGCCTGGTGCGCCCGATTGCCGAGTTCCCTACCCCGCGCGCACTGGAAACCGCTGAAATCGCCGACATCGTCGACGCCTACCGCCAGGGTGCGGAAAACGCCAAGGCCGCCGGTTTCGACGGCGTGGAAGTGCACGGCGCCAACGGTTACCTGCTGGACCAGTTTCTGCAGAGCAGCACCAACCAGCGCACCGACCAATACGGTGGCTCGCTGGAAAACCGTGCCCGTCTGCTGCTGGAAGTGACCGATGCCTGCATCGACGTGTGGGGCGCCGGCCGCGTGGGCGTGCACCTGGCACCGCGTGCCGACTCCCATGACATGGGCGACGCCAACCGCCTGGAAACCTTCAGCTACGTGGCCCGTGAACTGGGCAAGCGTGGCGTGGCGTTCATCTGCGCCCGTGAGAAGGAAACGGACGACAGCATCGGCGCAGCACTGAAGGAAGCGTTCGGTGGCCCTTACATCGCCAACGAGCGCTTCACCAAGGCGACTGCCAACGCAGCCCTGGCAGCGGGCACGGCGGATGCTGTAGCGTTTGGTATTCCGTTCATTGCCAACCCGGACCTGGTGGCCCGCCTGGCGGCGGATGCGGCGTTGAACGAGCCTAATCCGCAGACCTTCTACGGCAAGGGTGCCGAGGGGTACCTGGACTACCCGACGTTGTAAATAAACCACCACCGTAAACCACCACCGTAGCCGCTGCCGCTAGGCTGCGCTGGCCCTTACCTCGCTGGAGATGTTCCGTGGGGCATAGGGCCAGCGCAGCCTGGCGGCAGCGGCTACGGTGCGGCAGCGGTAGCGGTTTATTGCCGGGTATTGATCTGCTGCTGCAGGTTCTGAATCTGGCTTTGCAGCGTGCTGATGTTGCGCGTGGTCTGCCCGCGGAACGAGTCGAACTCGGCGGTGTTGGCCCCCGCAGCCGGCGTCGGGCGGTTCTCGACCTCGCTCTTGAGCACCACCAAGTCCTGCTCCAGGCCGTCCAGTCGGCCCGTGACGTTACCCTGCTTCTTCAGCGTGGCAATATCAGCCGCCACCGCCTTGATCTGCGCATCCAGCTTGCCTTCATCCACCTGGCTGGCCTTGAGCTGAGCCAAATCGCCGCTCAACGTCTTGAGCTGCGCCTGCACCTGCTCATTCGCCGCCTGCTGCGCAGCCGCCTGGGCCAACGCCTGATCCAGCCGCTTGCCCAGATCACCCTGCTGACCGGCCACGCCCTGTTGCTGGCGGCCCTGGTCCTGCAACTGACCCTGTAACTGCTTGATCTGCAACTTCAGCGCCTCGCTGCCGCTGTTGGCGTTGGACTCGGTGGCAACCACCTTGCCGCTGATGTCCTGCAGGCGCCCTGCCGCTTCCTCGCTGATGCGCGCGAAGCTTTCCTGGGTGGCCACCAACTGCTGCTCCATCAGCGAAATCTGCTGGAAGCTCCACCAGCCCAGGCCCACCAGGGCAATGGCCAGGGCACCGCTCAGCGCCCACAGCGCACCAGTGCTGGGGCCCTTGACCTTGATCACGGGGGTGGTGCGCGAGTACACCGTGGTGCGGTCGCGCTCGGCGGCCGTCGCCGGGGCGAAGTCGTCGTCATCGACGTCCTTGGCACTCAGGCGCGGCACATTGTCGAAATCGTCGTCACGGGCATCGTTACGCATCGGGAAACCTTTTATGAAGCACAGTTATGGCTAAATAGGGGTGCGAGTATACCCGCCCATTCGCCGCTGTGATCGACCGCAACAGTGCCGGCCGGTTCAACGGCTACCGGTGCGGTCCTGGGCTTTCCACCAGCCACAGAACTCGTCCAGCGCCGCCCACAGGCTGACCGTGGGCTCATAGTTCAGATAATGCCTTGCCCGGCTGATGTCGAGGGTGAAATCCTTGTTCATGATTTGCATGCCCAGGCGCGACAAGGTCGGCTGCGGCCGCCCGGGCCACAGCAGGCAAGCGCCTTCGTTGAGCGCGGCAGCGCTGTAGGCCAACCCATAAGAGCGGTAGTTCGTGGCCTGGGGCAGGTTCATCTGGCGCATCACATAGTTGACCACGTCCCAGATCGGCACCGGCGTGCCGTTGCTGATGTTGTAGGCCTTGCCCAGCGCCGACTCGTCGGCCATCAGGGCGCTCATCAGCGCCACGTTGAGGTTTTGCACGCTGGTGAAGTCGACCTTGTTCAGGCCATTGCCGATGATTTTCAGGCGGTTCTTCTTTTGCATCTGCAGCAGGCGCGGGAAGATGCTGACATCGCCCGCGCCAGTGACGAAGCGCGGGCGCAGGGCCAGCACCTCCATACCGAACTCGGCGGCGCCGAACACCTTCTGTTCGGCGAGGAATTTGGTCTTGGCGTAATGATCGTGGAACCGCCGTGGCACCTGTTCTTCACGCAGGTTGAGGCGTGAATGGCCATCGAAATAAATGGACGGCGACGACAGATGCACCAGGCGTCGCACCTGCTCCTTCAGGCACGACTCCACCACATTTTCGGTGACCTCGACGTTGCCGCGATGGAAATCCTGATAGCGCCCCCAGTTGCCCACCGCACCGGCGCAATGCACCACGGCCTCGACGCCGATGCACAGGCGGCGCACCAGGTCCGGGTCGGTCAGGTCACCCTGGACGAATTGCGCGCCCCGACGCACCAGGTGCTCGACGCCTTCCGCCCTGCGGCCGCTGACCCGTACTTCCAGGCCCTGTTCCAGCGCATGGCGGGCGAAACGCCCGCCGATGAATCCGCTTGCGCCGGTTACCAGAATTTTCATGAAGCGCTCCGCATCGTTGCCATCAGATAAAAAAAACGTTGTAGCCGCTGCCGCCCGGCTGCGCTGGCCCTATGCCTCACTGCAGATCTCCAGCGAACGCCAGCGCCAGCGCAGCCTGGCGGCAGCGGCTACGTAACCAGCCAGGTACCGGCCTGGCGGGCCAGGTGGCTGGTCAGGTCTGTGAGCAGTTGCCCGCCGTGGCGCCAGTGGTGCCAGTACAGCGGCACATCCACCCAGCGTTGCGGCGTCAATTCCAGCAGGGTGCCGGCGGCCAGTTGTGGCTGCACCTGCAACTCGGGCATCAGCCCCCAGCCAAGCCCGGCCTCGGCCATGCGCATGAAGCCTTCGGAAGAGGGGCACAGGTGATGGGTAAATCCACCTTCAATACCCAGGCCTGCCATATAACGGTGTTGCAGCAAATCGTCCGGGCCAAACACCAGGGCGGGCGCGCGGGCCAATTGTCCCGCATCGAAGCCGTCAGGGAAATGCCTGGCAACAAACCCGGGGCTGGCCAGCGCGCGATAGCGCATGGCCCCCAGCAGCACGCTGCGCGCCCCCGCCACCGGCCGCTCGCTGGCACACAGGCACGCCGCCACTTCACCGGCTCGCATGCGCTTGAGGCCCACCTCCTGGTCCTCCACCACCAGATCCAGCAGCAAACCGCGCTCAGCACAAAACTCGCCCACGGCAAGCGCCCACCAGGTGGCCAGGCTGTCGGCGTTCAAGGCAATGCGCAGGCGCTCCGGAAGGCCCTCTTCGTCCAGCGCTGGCACCTGGCCCTGCAGGTCGCGCTCCAGCAACCGCACCTGCTGCACGTGGTTGAGCAGGCGCCGCCCCACCTCGGTGGGCGTGGGTGGCGTAGCGCGCACCAGCACCGGTTGGCCGACGCGCGCTTCCAGCAACTTGATGCGCTGGGAAATAGCCGACTGCGACAGGCCCAGCACCTGGGCGGCGCGCTCGAAGCCACCCTGCTCGGTGACCGCCGCCAAGGCAGAAAGCAATTTGTAATCGAACATCATTTTTCCTAATGAGCGATCAGCATTATTGGTTTTTCTTATACAGCAAAGGGCGACACACTCCAACGCATGACCTGGAGTTTGAAATCATGTGGAACAGTTATCTGAACGGCCTGCTGGTGGCAGCGGGATTGATCATGGCCATCGGCACCCAGAACGCCTTCGTGCTGGCTCAGAGCCTGCGTCGCGAACACCACTTGCCCGTCGCCGCCTTGTGCGTGCTGTGCGACGCGCTGCTGGTGATGCTGGGCGTGTTCGGCCTGGCCAATGTGCTGGCGCACAGCCCGCTGCTGCTGGGCGTGGCGCGCTGGGGCGGCGCGGTGTTTCTGCTGTGGTATGGCGCCAAGGCCCTGCGCCGTGCCTGCTCGCGGCAGAGCCTGCAACAGGGTGACGGCGACGGCCAGCGCTCGCGCCGGGCGGTGCTGCTCAGCGCCCTGGCCGTCACCCTGCTCAACCCTCACGTGTACCTGGACACGGTGTTGCTGATCGGCTCGCTGGGCGCCCAGCAGACCATGCCCAGCGCCTACGTGGCCGGTGCCGCCAGCGCTTCGCTGCTGTGGTTTTTCACCCTGGCGCTGGGGGCCGCCTGGCTGGCCCCGTGGCTGGCACGCCCGGCGACGTGGCGGCTGCTGGACTTGATGGTGGCGGTGATGATGTTCGCCGTGGCGGCGCAGTTGATTTTCACGTAAACGACGCGCGGCATCAGAAAGTGCCCAAGCGCTCTGGAACCTCTATCCCACACAGTTGTTGCGTGGTTATGCCTGGGCCCCGGTGCTATGATCCAAACCCTGCGCCGCAAAGAGTAAAAACTCGCCGGCGTATCTCTGGCCGCCCGTGATCGGCCTTGCGCTCACCGCAACAGACCTGATTAGGAGAATCACCATGGCTTTCGAATTGCCGCCGCTGCCCTACGCTCACGATGCGCTGCAGCCGCACATCTCCAAAGAGACGCTGGAATACCACCACGACAAGCACCACAACACCTACGTCGTGAACCTGAACAACCTGGTGCCAGGCACCGAGTTCGAAGGCAAGACCCTGGAAGAAATCGTCAAGACTTCCTCGGGCGGCATCTTCAATAACGCCGCTCAGGTCTGGAACCACACTTTCTACTGGAACTGCCTGGCGCCAAACGCCGGCGGCCAACCTACCGGTGCCCTGGCTGAAGCCATCAACGCCGCGTTCGGTTCGTTCGACAAGTTCAAGGAAGAGTTCAGCAAGACTTCCATCGGCACCTTCGGCTCCGGCTGGGGCTGGCTGGTGAAAAAGGCTGACGGCTCCCTGGCCCTGGCCAGCACCATCGGCGCCGGCAACCCGCTGACCAGCGGCGACACCCCGCTGCTGACCTGCGACGTCTGGGAACACGCCTACTACATCGACTACCGCAACCTGCGTCCGAAGTACGTCGAGGCGTTCTGGAGCCTGGTCAACTGGAAGTTCGTGGCCGAGCAGTTCGAAGGCAAGACCTTCACTGCCTAAGCTTCGCGCTTGAAGAAAAAACCCGGCTTGCGCCGGGTTTTTTTGTGCGTTCGCGCAATTTCCCGACCCGTAGCCGCTGCCGCCAGGCTGCGCTGGCCCTGGGCCTGGCTGAAGACTCTCAGGGCTCATCGCGGCGAGCGCAGCCTGGCGGCAGCGGCTACAGATGGGGTGGGGGCTTGCCTGGATCCGCGATACAGCTAAGATCTACAAAAGGGAAAAATGCCGGGCAGCATTCAAGTGCAAGCCGGTTCCAACCGACATAGGAAGAAGGGACTCGCCCCAGGTACTCCACCTTCCGCATACTGCCCCTTGACTGCCCACCGGGATTGCCAACCATAATGGCATAATGATGCCACTTGCACGCAACAAGGAATGGCCCTTTGAAGCTGGAACTCAAGAACAGCTTGTCGGTGAAGTTGCTACGCGTGGTGCTGCTGTCTGCGTTGATCGTAGGCGTGGTGCTCAGTTGCGCCCAGATTGTCTTCGATGCCTACAAGACCCGTCAGGCCGTGGCCAACGACGCCGCGCGCATTCTCGACATGTTCCGCGACCCCTCCACCCAGGCCGTCTACAGCCTGGACCGGGAAATGGGCATGCAAGTGATCGAAGGCCTGTTCCAGGACAATGCCGTGCGCATCGCCTCCATCGGCCATCCCAACGAACCGACGCTGGCCGACAAGTCGCGCCCGCCGCTGCAGACCGCCACGCGCTGGCTGACCGACCCCATCCTGGGCGAAGAAAAGACCTTCACCACCCAACTGGTGGGCCGTGGCCCGTACAGTGAATATTACGGCGACCTGAGCATCACCCTGGATACCGCCCCTTACGGCCAGGGCTTCATCATCAATTCGGTGATCATCTTCATTTCCGGCGTGCTGCGCGCGCTGGCCATGGGCCTGGCCTTGTACCTGGTCTATCACTGGCTGCTGACCAAGCCGCTCAAGCAGATCATCGAGCACCTGACCCACATCAACCCCGATCGCCCCAGCCAGCACAAATTGCCGTTGCTCAAGGGTCACGAGCGCAACGAACTGGGGCTGTGGATCAACACCGCCAACCAGTTGCTGGAGTCCATCGAACGCAACACCCACCTGCGCCACGAAGCCGAGAACAGCCTGCGGCGCATGGCCCAGTATGACTTCCTCACCGGGTTGCCCAATCGCCAGCAATTGCAGTCACAGCTGGACAAGATCCTGGTCGACGCCGGGCGCCTGCAACGCCGGGTGGCCGTGCTGTGCGTGGGCCTGGACGACTTCAAGGGCATCAACGAGCAGTTCACCTACCAGACCGGCGACCAGTTGCTGCTGGCCCTGGCCGACCGCCTGCGCGCCCACAGCGGCCGCCTGGGCGCCCTGGCGCGGCTGGGCGGCGACCAGTTCGCGCTGGTGCAGGCCGACATCGATCAACCCTACCAGGCCGCCGAGCTGGCCCAGAGCATCCTCGATGACCTGGAGGCACCGTTCGGCCCGGACCTGCAGGAGATCCGCCTGCGCGCCACCATCGGCATCACCCTGTTCCCCGAAGACGGCGACAGCACCGAAAAGCTGCTGCAGAAAGCCGAGCAGACCATGACCCTGGCCAAGCTGCGCTCGCGCAACCGCTACCAGTTCTACATCGCCAGCGTGGACAGCGAAATGCGGCGGCGCCGCGAGCTGGAAAAGGACCTGCGCGAAGCCATCGCCCGCGGGCAACTGTACCTGGTGTACCAGCCGCAGGTCAGTTACCGCGACCATCGGGTGGTGGGCGTCGAAGCGCTGCTGCGCTGGCAGCACCCCGAGTACGGTCTGGTACCGCCGGACCAATTCATCCCCTTGGCCGAGCAGAACGGCAGCATCATCGCCATCGGCGAATGGGTAATGGATCAGGCCTGCCGGCAACTGCGCGAATGGCTGGACCAGGGCTTCAGCGAGCTGCGCATGGCGGTCAATTTGTCCACTGTGCAACTGCACCATGCCGAATTGCCAAGGGTGGTCAGCAACTTCCTGCAGATCTACCGGCTGCCGCCGCGCTGCCTGGAACTGGAAGTGACCGAGACCGGCCTGATGGAAGACATCAGCACTGCCGCCCAGCACCTGCTGAGCCTGCGCCGCTCCGGCGCGCTGATCGCCATTGATGACTTCGGCACCGGCTACTCGTCGCTCAGCTACCTGAAGTCGCTGCCGCTGGACAAGATCAAGATCGACAAGAGCTTCGTCCAGGACCTGCTGGAAGACGACGACGATGCCACCATCGTGCGGGCCATCATCCAGCTGGGCAAGAGCCTGGGCATGCAGGTGATCGCCGAAGGCGTGGAAACCCTGGAGCAGGAAAGCTACATCATTTCCGAAGGGTGCCACGAAGGCCAGGGGTACCTGTACAGCAAGCCGCTGCCAGCCCGGGAGCTGACCGCGTTCCTCAAGCAGGCCCAGCGCAGCCAGGCCGTGAGCCTCTGATCGGCCGCCGCGGCGGCCTGTCGAATTTGCTTACATCTTCATTGTTTACAGGAAATGCTTCTGCTTCGCATCATTGCGCCGGTTGCGCGTGGCCATCGCCGCGCCCCTCTCCCGACGCAGGATACCGCCATGACTCACATGCCCCTGGCCACCGCCAGTCTGCTGGCCCTTGCCGTTTCGCTCGCCGGTTGCGGCGACGGCAAGGATGACAAGGCCGCCGCGCCCCCGGCCAGCACGGCCGCCAGCAGCGCGCCAGCCCCAGTCAGCAGTGGTGTCGACGAAGCGGCAGCCAAGGCCGTGGTCGGGCATTACGCCGACCTGGTGCTGGCGGTCTACAGCGACTCGCACACCAGCGCCCTGGCCCTGCACAAAGCCGTCGAAGCGTTCCTGGCCAAGCCGGACGACACCACGCTCAAGGCCGCCCGCGACGCCTGGATCGCGGCCCGCGTGCCCTACCTGCAAAGCGAAGTGTTCCGCTTCGGCAACCCGATCATCGACGAATGGGAAGGCCAGGTGAATGCCTGGCCGCTGGACGAAGGCCTGATCGACTACGTCGACGCCAATTACGAGCCAGCGCTGGGCAACCCGGCGGCCACGGCCAATATCATCGCCAACCCGCAAATTCGCATTGGCGAGGACAAGGTCAGCATCACCGAGATCACCCCTGAAGCCCTGGCCAGCCTCAACGAACTGGGCGGTTCGGAAGCCAACGTCGCCACCGGCTACCACGCTATCGAATTCCTGCTGTGGGGCCAGGACCTCAACGGCACCGGGCCCGGCGCCGGCAACCGTCCCGCCTCCGACTACCTGCAGGGCCCTGGCGCCACCGGTGGCCACAATGATCGCCGCCGCGCCTACCTGGGCGCCGTGACCCAGTTGCTGGTCAGCGACCTGGAGTCCATGGTCGCCCAGTGGCAACCGGGCGTGGCCGACAACTACCGCGCCACCCTGGAAGCCGAGCCTGGCAACAATGGCCTGCGCAAGATGCTGTTCGGCATGGGCAGCCTGTCCTTGGGTGAACTGGCGGGCGAGCGCATGAAGGTGTCGCTGGAAGCCAACTCGCCTGAAGACGAGCACGACTGCTTCAGCGACAACACCCATTTCTCGCACTTCTATGACGCCAAGGGCGTGCGCAATGTCTACCTGGGCGAATACACCCGCCTGGACGGCAGCCGCCTGACGGGCCCAAGCCTGTCATCGCTGGTGGCCAAGGCCGACCCGGCGGCCGATGCCACCCTGCGTGCCGACCTGGCCGCCACCGAGGGCAGGATGCAGGCCATCGTCGACCGCGCCAGCCAGGGTGAACATTACGATCAGCTGATCGCCGTGGGTAACGACGCCGGCCAGCAAGTGGTGCGCGATGCTATCGCCGCCCTGGTCAAGCAGACCGGCAGCATCGAGCAGGCCGCAGGCAAGCTGGGCATCACCGACCTGAACCCGGAAACTGCGGACCATACGTTCTGACCCGTAGCAGCAACTGTCTTTGTGGGAGCGGGTTCTACCCGCGAAGAGGTCACCACGTGGCGCCAGGTATTACGCGGTGCTCTTTTCGCGGGTAGAACCCGCTCCCACAGGTGTACCTGATGCTGCGCGGCGTATGTGACGCGGCCTGGCGGCCGCTGCTACACAGTCACGCGCATCCAGCCGAGTGCTCCAGGCATTTTTTGTATCAAACATTGACCCCGGGCATTTGCGCAGGGGGCCCCTGCTAAGCTTGCCCGCCCAGCACCCACTGCCCCGGACCATTGATGTCAGCCACCCCCTCCCGCCTCGGCGCCACGCTGCTTGCCCTCTGCCTGGGTGGCTGCGACGACGGCGTACGTCTGGGGGAGACGGAGCCCGATGAAGCGCTGGCGGGTGGCACCAGCACGGTATGGCGCGATGACGTGAATGCCTTCGCCCAGCCATCAGCCAACCTGTCCAACGAGCGCAAGGTCGACTTCAGCGTCGGCAACAGTTTCTTTCGCAGCCCCTGGGTCATCGCCCCTGCCACCACCACGGCGCGGGACGGCCTGGGCCCGCTGTTCAACGCCAGCGCCTGCCAGAACTGCCACATCAAGGACGGCCGCGGCCATCCGCCCGAACCCGACGCCGCCAATGCCGTGTCGATGCTGGTGCGGGTGTCGATACCCGATACGGCGCAACAGGCAGCCATCATCGAGCGCATCGGGGTCAACCCGGAGCCGGTGTACGGCACCCAGTTACAGGACATGGCGGTGCCCGGCGTGCGCCCGGAAGCCAAAGTGCGCGTGGAATACGACAGGCTGACCGTCACGTTCGACGACGGCACCCCGGTGCAGCTGCGCAAGCCGCGGCTGGTCATCACCCAGTTGGGCTACGGCCCGCTCCACCCCCACGCCATGCTTTCGGCGCGGGTAGCACCGCCCATGATCGGCCTTGGCCTGTTGGAGGCCATCCCTGAACAGGCGATCCTGGCCAATGCCCAGGCCCAGGCAGCGGCCAACGACGGTGTACGGGGCCGGCCCAACCAGGTGTGGGACGACACCCTGAGCAAGGAGGTGATTGGCCGTTTCGGCTGGAAAGCCGGGCAACCCACCCTGGAGCAGCAGAACACCCACGCCTTTGCCAATGACATGGGCCTGACCACCCACCTGCAAGCGCGTGACGATTGCACCGCGGCCCAGGCCGATTGCCTGGCGGCCGCGCAAGGCGGGCTGCCGGAAGTCAGCGACAATATCCTGCGCACCGTGCTGTTCTACACCCGCAACCTGGCGGTGCCGGCGCGCCGGGACGTCAGCACGCCGCAGGTGCTGGCCGGCAAGCGACTGTTTCACCAGGCCGGCTGCCAGACCTGCCATGTCCCGCAATACACCACCGCCGCCCACACCGCCGAGCCGGAACAGGCCAACCAGCGCATCCGCCCCTACACCGACCTGCTGCTGCACGACATGGGCCCCGGCCTGGCCGACGGCCGCAGCGAGTTCGCCGCCGGGCCCCAGGACTGGCGCACGCCGCCGCTGTGGGGCATGGGCCTGAGCGAAACCGTCAGCGGTCACACCCAGTACCTGCACGATGGCCGTGCCCGCAATGCCATGGAGGCCGTGCTATGGCACGGCGGCGAAGCGGCCGCCTCACAGCGTCATGTGCTGTCGTTCAACGCCGGGCAGCGCGCGGCGCTGCTGGCCTTTCTGAATTCACTATGAAATTCCCCCGGGAGCCCCGCATGTTTCGTCCCACGCTGCTGTTTTCCAGCCTCGCCGCCCTGTTCCTGGGGGCCTGCGCGCCCCAGGACCGGCAGGCGGTCACCAGCGCCGCCATCGCCAATCAGGTGATCCTGCCCACCTACAGCCGCTGGGTGGAAGCCGATCGGCAACTGGCGATCAGCGCCCAGGCGTTCTGCCAAGGCAGTGAAAGCCTGGCCACGGCCCGCGCCGACTTCCTGCATGCCCAGCGCGCCTGGGCGCAGCTGCAACCCCTGCTGATCGGCCCGCTGGCCGAAGGCAACCGCACCTGGCAGGTGCAGTTCTGGCCCGACAAGAAAAACCTGGTGGGCCGCCAGGTAGAGCAACTGGTGGCCGCCGCGACGCCGGTGGATGCTGCCAGCCTGGCCAAGGCCAGCGTGGTGGTGCAAGGGCTGTCCGCCTACGAATACATCCTCTTCGATGCCCGCCTGGACCTGGCGGACGCCGCACAGAAAGCCCGTTACTGCCCGCTGCTGGTGGCCATCGGCGAGCACCAGAAAACCCTGGCCGAGAACATCCTCGGCCAGTGGAACAGCAACGAAGGCATGCTCTGGCAAATGAGCCATTTCCCCAACCCGCGCTACGCCGACGCCAACGAGGCCATCGCCGACCTGCTGCGCGCCCAGGTCACCGCCCTGGACACGCTCAAGAAACAGCTGGGCACACCCATGGGCCGGCAGAACAAGGGCGTGGTGCAACCCTTCCAGGCGCAGGCCTGGCGCAGCCAGGACTCACTGCAGAGCCTGCAGGCCAGCCTTGCCGCCGCCCAGACCGTGTGGGCCGGTGTCGATGACAAGGGCCTGCGCGGCCTGCTGGGCAGCGAGCACAAGGCCTTGGCCGAACGCATCGATGGCGCCTACGCCGCCGCGCGAACAACCCTGGGCGACAACCAGCGCCCGTTGCCCGACCTGCTGGCCAGTGCCGAAGGTCGCCAACACCTGGAAACCCTTTATGACCAACTCAATACCGTGCATCGCCTGCACGAAGGCGAGTTGGCCAAGGCCCTGGGCATCCCCCTGGGCTTCAACGCCAACGACGGTGACTGAGCATGAGCCTGGCACAGTGGTTCACTTCCCTGCTGCGGCCGGGGTCGGGCAACAGCTTGCTGCTGTCGGCCCGCGACGATGCCGACGGGCGGCACTACGCCACGGGGCATCGGCTCGACGGCACACCAGTATTCGCAACGCCCGTCAGCCAGCGCTGCCACGCCGTGGTCGAGCACCCGGATCGCCGCCTGGCAGTGTTCGTGGCCCGCAGGCCAGGCACCGAGTGCTACCTGCTGGACCTTCGCGACGGCAGGCTGTTGCAGACACTGACGGCCCGCCCGGGTCGACACTTCTACGGCCATGCCGTGATCCACGCCAGCGGCGAATGGTTGTACACCACTGAGAACGACACCGGCGACCCGGGGCGTGGCGTGATCGGCGTCTACCGTTTTGACGGCGCGCAGTGGGTGCCTGCCGGCGAGCTGCCCAGCCACGGCATCGGCCCCCACGAACTGGCCTGGCTGCCCGACGGCGAAACCCTGGTGGTGGCCAACGGCGGCATTCGCACCGAGGCCGAGAGCCGCGTGGAGATGAACCTGCACGCCATGGAGCCGAGCCTTGTGCTGATGGACCGCGACGGCGGATTACTGAGCAAGGAGACGCTTGAGCAGCCGATGAACAGCATCCGCCATCTGGCCATCGCCGCCGACGGCACGGTATTGACCTGCCAGCAGTTCATGGGGCCCGCCGACGAACTGGCGCCGTTGCTGGCGATCAAGCGACCCGGGCAGGCATTTCAGCCATTCGCCGTGGCGCACCGGCAGTTGCAGGCCATGGCGCACTACAGCGCCAGCGTCGCCGTGCATGATGATCTGCGCCTGGTGGCGCTGACCGCGCCGCGGGCCAACCGCTTCTTCGTCTGGGACCTGGACACCGGGGCCGAACGCCTGGAGGTGAGCATGCCTGACTGCGCAGGCGTGGCGGCGGTGCCTCAGGGCTTCGTGGTGACCTCGGGCCAGGGCCGTTGCCGCCTGTTCGACTGCCGCCCGGCAACGCCGGTGGGCACGCCGCTGGCCTTGCCGGCGGGGTTCTGGGATAACCATGTGCACAGGGTTTGATTAAGCTCGCCGCCGCGTTTTCCGTAACCGCTGCCGCCAGGCTGCGCTGGCCAGTGCGAACCCTGAATATCTCCAGCCAGACACAGGGCCAGCGCAGCCTTCGGCAGCGGCTACAGTGGTGATGGGGATAGGCGTAATATCCAGCAATAAAGCGCAGTAGCGTGCCGGGCCCGACAAGCATACTGTGCTCCGACTCTTAGCTTTGCTTTCCAGGGAAACGGAATATGCTGCGCCGCCGCATGCTGATCATGTTGGGAATCGTGCTGGTCGTCGTCCTGCTGCTGGGTGGTTACAAGGCATGGTCGATCTACCAGCAGGTTCAGATGTTCTCGGCTCCCAAGCCGCCCGTCGCAGTGGCCGTGGCCACCGCCAGCGAGCGCGCCTGGCAATCGCGGCTGCCGGCGGTGGGCAGCCTCAAGGCCCTGCAGGGCGTCAACCTCAGCCTGGAAGTGGCCGGCACCGTGCGCGGCATCCAGTTCGAGTCAGGTCAGAAGGTCAAGGCCGGCCAACCCCTGCTGCAACTGGACAGCGATGTCGAAACCGCCCTGCTCGGCACCGCCCAGGCTGACCTGGGGCTTGCCCAGGTCGACTACGGCCGCGGCGCGCAACTGGTGGACAGCCGCGCCATCTCCAAGGGCGAATTCGACCGCCTCAACGCCGTGCTGCTCAAGAACAAGGCCACCGTGGCCCAGCTCAAGGCGAGCCTGGCGAAGAAAAACATCATTGCCCCCTTCAACGGCACCATCGGCATCCGCCAGGTGGACGTCGGCGACTACCTGGCCAGCGGCACCGTGATCGCCACCCTGCAAGACCTCAGCAGCCTGTACGTGGACTTTTCCGTGGCCGAGCAGGCCATCCCCCAGCTTCATCTCGGCCAGCCGCTGCTGGTCTCGGTGGCCGCCTACCCCGGCGAAACCTTCCAGGGCGTGGTCAGTGCGCTCAACCCCAAGGTGGAGGACACCACCCGCAATATCCTGGTACGCGGCACGCTGGCCAACCCCCAGGGGCGCCTGCTGCCGGGCATGTTCGCCAACCTGCAGGTGGTATTGCCACAACCGAAGAACGAAGTGGTGGTGCCGGAAAGCGCGGTGGCCTACACGCTGTACGGCAACTCGGTGTACGTGGTCGAGGAAAAGAAGGACGCCGACGGCAAAACCGCGCTCACCGCCGAACGACGTTTCGTCGACACCGGCGAGCGCCGCGATGGCGTGGTCATTGTCAGCAAGGGCCTCAAGGCCGGCGAGCAGGTGGTCACCGGTGGGCAACTGAAGCTCACCAACGGTGCCACTGTCAGCGTCAGCCCCGACACCACTGTCAAAACCCGCTGACCCAGGAGAACGGCCATGGCCTTTACCGACCCGTTCATCCGCCGCCCCGTGCTGGCCAGCGTGATCAGCCTGCTGATCGTGCTGCTGGGCTTTCAGGCGTGGAGCAAGCTGAGCATCCGCCAGTACCCGCAGATGGAAAACGCGCTGATCACCGTGACCACTGCCTACCCCGGCGCCAATGCCGAGACCATCCAGGGCTACATCACCCAGCCCCTGCAACAGAGCCTGGCCAGCGCCGAAGGCATCGACTACATGACCTCGGTCAGCCGGCAGAACTTCTCGGTGATTTCCATCTACGCACGCATCGGCTCGGACAGCGACCGCCTGTTCACCGAACTGCTGGCCAAGGCCAACGAGGTCAAGAACAAGCTGCCCCAGGACGCCGAAGACCCGGTGCTGAGCAAGGAGGCCGCCGATGCCTCGGCGCTGATGTACATCAGCTTTTTCAGTGATCAGCTCAACAACCCGCAGATCACCGATTACCTGTCGCGGGTCATCCAGCCCAAGCTGGCGACGTTGCCGGGCATGGCCGAAGCAGAAATCCTGGGCAACCAGGTGTTCGCCATGCGCCTGTGGATCGACCCGGTAAAACTGGCCGGCTATGGCCTGAGCGCCAACGACGTGACCGACGCGGTGCGCCGCTACAACTTCCTGTCGGCGGCGGGCGAGGTCAAGGGCGAATACATCGTCACCAGCGTCAACGCCACCACCGACCTCAAGTCCACCGAAGGCTTCGCCGCCATACCGCTTAAAACCGACGGCAACAGCCGCGTGCTGCTGGGCGATGTGGCGCGGGTGCAGATGGGCGCGGAAAACTACGACACGGTTAGTTCCTTCAACGGCACGCCGTCGGTGTACATCGGCATCAAGGGCACGCCCGGCGCCAACCCGCTGGACGTGATTCGCGAAGTGCGCAAGATCATGCCCGAGCTGGAATCCCAGCTGCCGCCCAACCTCAAGGCGTCCATCGCCTACGACGCCACGCTGTTCATCCAGGCGTCCATCGACGAAGTGGTCAAGACCCTGATCGAAGCGGTACTGATCGTCATCGTCGTGGTGTTCCTGTTCCTGGGTGCCCTGCGCTCGGTGATCATCCCGGTGGTAACCATCCCGCTCTCGATGATCGGCGTGCTGTTCTTCATGCAACTGATGGGCTATTCCATCAACCTGCTGACGCTGCTGGCCATGGTGCTGGCCATCGGCCTGGTGGTGGACGACGCCATCGTGGTGGTCGAGAACATACACCGGCACATAGAAGAGGGCCGCACCCCCTTCGACGCCGCCCTGGAAGGCGCACGGGAGATTGCCATGCCGGTGGTCTCGATGACCATCACCCTGGCGGCCGTCTACGCCCCCATTGGCTTCCTGGAGGGCCTGACGGGGGCGCTGTTCAAGGAATTCGCTCTGACGCTGGCCGGCGCCGTGGTGATTTCCGGCATCGTCGCCCTCACCCTGTCGCCGATGATGTGCGCCCTGCTGCTGCGCGCCGACGCCAACCCCAAAGGCCTGGCCCACCGCCTGGACCGGCTGTTCGACCGGCTCAAGCAGCGCTACCAGCGCATGCTGCACGGCACCCTGAACACCCGTCCGGTGGTGGTGGTATTTGCGATCATCGTGCTGTGCCTGATTCCGGTGTTTCTCAAGTTCAGCCAGTCAGAGCTGGCGCCTGCCGAGGACCAGGGCATCATCTTCATGATGGCCACCGCGCCGCAGCCCACCAACCTGGATTACCTGAACACCTACACCGACCAGTTCCTGCCCATCTTCAAAGACTTCCCCGAGTACTACTCCTCGTTCCAGATCAACGGGTTCAATGGGGTGCAATCGGGCATCGGCGGCTTCCTGCTCAAGCCCTGGAATGAACGCAGCCGCACGCAGATGCAACTGCTGCCCGAGGTGCAGGCGCGCCTGGCGCAGATCCCCGGCCTGCAGATATTTGGCTTTAACCTGCCGGCGCTGCCCGGCACCGGCGAAGGCCTGCCATTCGCGTTCGTGATCAACACGGCCAATGACTACGAGTCGCTGCTGGAAGTGGCGCAACGGGTGAAGGAGCGGGCCGAGGCCAGTGGCAAATTCGCCTTCCTCGACATCGACCTGGCGTTCGACAAACCCGAGGTGGTGGTCGACATCGACCGCGCCAAGGCCGCGCAGATGGGCGTATCGATGCAAGAGCTGGGCGGTACGCTGGCCACGCTGCTGGGCGAATCGGAGATCAACCGTTTCACCCTCGATGGGCGCAGCTACAAGGTCATCGCCCAGGTGGAACGCGCCTACCGCGACAACCCCGAGTGGCTGAGCCAGTATTACGTGCGCAACAGCCAGAACGAGCTGTTGCCGCTGTCGACCCTGATCACCGTCAGCGAACGCGCCCGCCCGCGCCAGCTCAATCAGTTCCAGCAGCTGAACTCGGCGATCATCCAGGGCTTCCCCATTGTCAGCATGGGCGAGGCGGTGCAGATAGTACGCCAGATCGCCCAGGAAGAAGCGCCTGCCGGCTTTGCCTTCGACTATGGCAGCAGCGCCCGTCAGTACGTGCAGGAAGGCAGTGCGTTGTGGGTGACCTTCGGCCTGGCGCTGGCGATCATCTTCCTGGTGCTGGCAGCGCAGTTCGAAAGTTTCCGCGACCCGCTGGTGATTCTGGTGACGGTGCCGTTGTCGATCTGCGGGGCGCTGATACCGCTGTTCCTGGGCCTGTCGAGCCTGAACATCTACACGCAGGTGGGGCTGGTGACGCTGATCGGGCTGATCAGCAAGCATGGCATCCTGATCGTCGAGTTCGCCAACCAGTTGCGACGTGACAAGGGGCTGAGTGCGCGCGAAGCGGTGGAAGAGGCGGCGGCGATCCGCTTGCGACCGGTCTTGATGACCACGGCAGCCATGGTGTTCGGCATGGTGCCGCTGATCCTGGCCACAGGCGCTGGTGCGGTAAGCCGCTTTGACATCGGTACGGTGATTGCTACGGGGATGTCGGTGGGGACATTGTTCACGCTGTTCGTGCTGCCGTGCGTGTACACCCTGATTTCCCCGGATCGCAAACCCGCTGCTGCGTAGCCGCAGCTGTCTTTAGACCGCGGTGCCTGCATCGCGACCAAGGTCGGCTCCTACGACGGACAGCGTAGGAGCCGACCTTGGTCGCGATACGAACACCGCCGATGAACAAGCAGACAGCAAAAGGCCCCGTGAGTGACGGGGCCTTTGGGGACAACGCACATTCAACCGTTGGCGCGGACGCCTTGAGTCATGCCAAACAGAAATAGCAACAGATCGTGATCCGGCTTGGCCGCCGTGTGCGGCTTGGGCGCGCGTGGCATGGGGCATGCGGCCTGAGAGCTAAGCACCCCAGGACGAGGCTGGTCCCACGCGGCCATGGCGGCGGTGGTTACACCCAGGGCGGCAAGCAAAAACAAACCTCTAGCTATTTCTAGTTTCATCACTCTAAACCTTTGAGCGGGCTGCCAAACGCCGTCTTGTAAAAATAGAGCAGTTTGTTCCAGTTAGCTTCGCCGAACGACGAGTGGCGACGCAGTTGCTTCATGTCGTGCAGGGCTGCGCTGCGAGCGCTGAAGCGCTGACGACATTTTTCCAGGTCCAGCAAAGCCACTTCGGGGCGAGCACTATCGCCCTCGCCCATCACACGCACGAAAATATGCTTGGGGTACAGGCAGCTGTGCTGCCAACGACCGCGGTGCATGCGCGCCAAAGTCTGGCCCAACTCTTTGAGTATGGCTTCATGCACCGAATTCCCCCACTGTTGGGGGCCACCTTGGGCATACCATTGGTCGATTTCCTGGAACCCGTCCAGGGCTTCGGTGACCAAAAGGGCCCGCCATTGATGCACAGCATCGCGCTGGGCACCGCAGAACACCATCTTTGGCACCCCAACGTTCAGCGCACTCAGGCCCGCCAGCGCGTCGCGTTCACGCAGCACGGTGGGACGGCCAAAAGGATGCATCAGGCTTCGATAGGTGTGGCCGGTCTGCCGTTTGACGTACAGCAGCTGGCCATTTGCCGCATGCAGTCGCTGCACGCCACTCTCGCCACCCCGGCGGACGTTGGGTTCTTCCACCCACTCGCCCTGTTGATTCCAGAAATAGTCGAAGCGCGTCTCGGGCGCTGCCTCAGTCGTGTAGTCGACTGCCATCCATTACTCCTTGCCTAACGTCTGAACAAGCCATACCGCGTACGAATTGGCGCTCACCTTAGTAAGGGGTATGTGAAAATTGTGTAGGAAACCTCAGCGATGAGTTTTACAGCGCAATGGCGATATCAAAGGGCCATCACCTCAAGCGCCAGTCGCCAGTGTTACCTGGAAGCAGCAACCATTGGGCTCGCGAGGAGTAAGGTCGACCTGCCAACCCTGGTCATCACAGATACGCTGCACCAGTGACAAGCCCAGGCCCAGGCCTTCGCCGCGCTTCTCGGTAGCCCGCACGAAAGGCTGGAACACCGCCAGGCGCTTTTCTTCGGGGATGCCGATGCCGCTGTCCTCGACCTTGAAGCCGTGAGGCTCAAGGGTCAGGCAAATAAAGCCGGCGTCGGTGTAGTGCAACGCATTGCGCAGCAGGTTGCCCATTACCGCCAACAGGAAGGTGGCGTTGTAGCGCGTATCAGGCAGCTCGCCACGCACCACCGTCAGGGTCAGGCCTTTCTTTTCGATCGGGCCGCGCCATAGGCCCAGCAGGTTGTCGGCGACCTGCCCCAGCGTCAGTTGCGCACTCATGTCGGCGTCGTTGCGCTGGGCGCGGGCCAGCATCAGGAAGGTCTGCACCAGCTCGCGCATTTCCTCGCACGCGCGGGCGATGCGCTCCACCTGGGCACGGGCGCGGGTGTCGAGGGCCGGGTTCTCCAGCAGCAGCTCGCACGAGGTGGCCAGCACCATCAACGGCGTACGCAATTCGTGACTGACGTCGCTGGTGAACAGCCGTTCGCGGTTCAACGCATCGCGCAGGCGCCCCAGGGTGGCATCGAAGGCCACTGCCAACTCGCCCACTTCATCGGCGGCATAATCAGGCGCCAGCGGCGGCGCCAGGCCCAGCAACTGATCGCGATGGCGAACCTGGCGGGCCAGGCGTACCACAGGGGCCATCACTCGGCGCGCCAGCACCCAACCCAGGAACACCGCCAGCGCCAGGCTGAGCACGAAGCCCACCAGCACCACGGCGAACAGCACGCGCTCGCGCTCCTCGAAATCACTCTGGTCTTGCAACAGTACGTAGCGACGGCCGTCGACGATCTCGACCATGGCATGGTATGACAGGTCGCCACGGAACACTTCGTGGAACCCGGGGCTGAGGTGGTGCAGATCCTTGGGCAGCGCATAGTCGCCGCGGCCGCCACTGTAATAAAACAGCTGATCAGGCTCGGGGCGATGATTCCAGTCACTGACGTTGTCCATCAGCAGCAAGCGCTGCAAGTCGCCGCCCAGCCCAGCGGAAATCAGTTTTTCTTCCACAAGGTGCACGGTTGCCACAATGCCGACGGCAAAGGCGCCGGCGACCAGTGCACTCATCAGCGCAAACGCAATGATGATGCGTTGCGCCAGGCTTTGCTTAAACTCCATCTTTGCCCTCGGCCAGGCGGTAACCCACGCCATGCACCGTTTGCAGCAGCGGTTTGTCGAACGGTTTGTCGATCACTTGGCGCAGTTGATGGACGTGGCTGCGCAGGCTGTCGCTGTCCGGGCAATCGTCGCCCCACAGCGCTTCTTCCAGCACTTCGCGGCGCAGCACGTGCGGGCTTTTCTGCATCAACACGGCCAGCAGCTTGAGGCCCACCGGGTTGAGTTTGAGCGCGCGGCCCTGGCGCGTGACTTCCAGCGTGTCCAGGTCATAGCTGAGGTCGCCGACCTGCAGGCTGCGACGGCCGCCACCCTGGGCACGGCGCAGCACCGCCTCGATACGCGCGGCCAGTTCCGACAGGGCGAAGGGCTTGACCAGGTAATCGTCGGCGCCTGAACGGAACCCCTGCAGACGGTCATCCAGTTGGTCCCGGGCGGTGAGCATGATCACCGGGGTTTCCCGACGAGCGTCTTCGCGCAGGCGCTTGCACAAGGTATAGCCATCGATGCCGGGCAACATAATGTCCAGCACGATCAGGTCATAGTGCTCGGTGGCCGCCAGGTGCAAACCCGACAGGCCATCCTGGGCGCAGTCGACGGTGTAGCCCTTCAGGCCCAGGTAATCGGCGAGGTTGGCCAGGATGTCGCGGTTGTCTTCAACCAATAGAATTCGCATGGGCAGGTTCTCCATCCAGTGTGTTCGCCCGTGGGCGCAGGCAGCTTACGGCGTTCGGGCAGCGAGGGCCAGTGATGGCTAGTGCCTGACTTGGAATCGTGTCGCCCTTTTCCCGAGCTTCGCCCGGTCCCACAGGGAAAGCCATAAAAAAACCCCGCACAGGGCGGGGTTCTTTTTGAAGCGGGGTAAGGCTGGCTTACATCATGCCGCCCATGCCACCCATGCCGCCCATGTCAGGCATGCCGCCGCCTGCTGGAGCGTCTTCCTTGATCTCGGCGATCATGGCTTCGGTGGTGATCATCAGGCTGGCGATCGAGGAAGCAGCCTGCAGTGCCGAACGGGTCACTTTGGCTGGGTCCAGGATACCCATTTCGATCATGTCGCCGTATTCGCCAGTGGCAGCGTTGTAACCGAAGTTACCTTCGCCTTGCTTGACCTTGTCGACAACCACGCTTGGCTCGTCACCGGAGTTGGCAACGATCTGGCGCAGAGGTGCTTCAACAGCACGACGCAGCAGAGCGATACCGACGTCCTGATCGGCGTTGTCGCCTTTCAGGCCAGCGATGGCTTGCAGGGAGCGGACCAGAGCCACGCCACCGCCAGGTACCACGCCTTCTTCAACGGCTGCACGGGTAGCGTGCAGGGCGTCTTCAACGCGGGCTTTCTTCTCTTTCATTTCAACTTCGGAGCCAGCGCCAACCTTGATCACTGCAACGCCGCCGGACAGCTTGGCCAGGCGCTCTTGCAGTTTTTCACGGTCGTAGTCGGACGAAGTGTCGGCCACTTGCTGACGGATCTGGGTAACGCGAGCCTGGATGTCAGCCTCGACGCCAGCACCGTCGATGATGGTGGTGTTTTCTTTCGACAACACGACGCGCTTGGCGTTACCCAGGTGCTCCAGGGTAGTGCTTTCCAGGCTCAGGCCGATCTCTTCGGAGATAACGGTACCGCCGGTCAGTACGGCGATGTCCTGCAGCATGGCCTTGCGACGGTCGCCGAAGCCTGGAGCCTTGACGGCTGCAACCTTGACGATGCCACGCATGTTGTTCACAACCAGAGTCGCCAGGGCTTCGCCTTCAACGTCTTCAGCCACGATCAGCAGTGGGCGGCCGGCTTTGGCAACGGCTTCCAGCACTGGCAGCATTTCGCGGATGTTGGAGATCTTCTTGTCAACCAGCAGGATCAGCGGGCCGTCGAGCTCGGCGACCATGGTGTCTGGCTTGTTGACGAAGTAAGGGGACAGGTAGCCACGGTCGAACTGCATGCCTTCAACAACCGACAGTTCGTTTTCCAGGCCCGAGCCTTCTTCAACGGTGATCACGCCTTCTTTACCGACTTTTTCCATGGCTTCGGCAATGATGTCGCCGATCGAGGAGTCGGAGTTGGCCGAGATGGTGCCGACCTGGGCGATGGCTTTCGAATCAGCGCATGGCTTGGCCAGGCCCTTCAGCTCTTTGACGATGGCGATGGTCGCCTTGTCGATACCGCGCTTGAGGTCCATCGGGTTCATGCCGGCAGCGACGGCTTTCAGGCCTTCGTTGACGATCGACTGAGCCAGAACGGTAGCGGTGGTAGTACCGTCACCAGCGTCATCGTTGGCACGGGAGGCAACGTCTTTGACCAGCTGCGCGCCCATGTTTTCGAAGCGATCTTTCAGCTCGATTTCTTTGGCGACGGAAACGCCGTCCTTGGTGATGGTCGGAGCGCCGAAGCTCTTCTCGATGATCACGTTACGGCCTTTCGGGCCCAGGGTCGCTTTTACAGCGTCAGCCAGGACGTTAACGCCAGTCAGCATTTTCTTGCGGGCGGAGTCGCCGAATTTAACTTCTTTAGCAGCCATGATCGATTTCCTTGAATACTGGGTAGTAAAGGGTGAACAGCGACTTATCAGCCTTCGATGACGGCGAGGATTTCGTTCTCGCTCATCACCAGCAGGTCTTCGCCGTCTACTTTCACAGTGTTGCTGCCGGAGTAAGGACCGAACACGACCTTGTCGCCCACTTTCACGGACAGAGCACGTACTTCACCGTTGTCCAGCACTCGGCCGGTACCGACCGCGATGACTTCACCATTGTTGGCTTTCTCGGCAGCCGAACCTGGCAGAACGATACCGCCAGCGGTTTTCTTTTCTTCTTCGCTGCGACGGATAACGACGCGGTCATGCAGAGGACGAAGCTTCATTGTCGATCTCTCCTAATTATGGTTTTCAGCGGCCGGTGTCTGTACCGGCGTTGTGGTTCATCCGGCGGGGCCGGTCGCGGCTCGCTGTGCGAGACGCGGAATATTGTCTGGCAATGCCAGAAACCTTGCGGTGACCCATACATGAGGTCGCCGGTGACGATTACAAGGGCGGCCCAAAAAAAATTTGCAAATTGCACGACCGTAGCTGCTGCCGCCAGGCTGCGCTGGCCCTCTGCCACACTGGAGATATTCAGGGTTCAAGCAGGCCAGCGCAGCCTGCGGCAGCGGCTACAGGTTTGCGCCAATAAAAAACGGCCCCTGGGGGCCGTTTGTTGGAAAGCAGGTCGATCAGTCGCGCTTTTCGAACTCGCCTTCGATCACATTGGGCTCACGCCCTACCGCATGGTTGGCCGCCGGGCGCGCGTGGCCTTCATAGGTACGCCCTCCACCTTGCAGGTCCTCGGCAAACGAGCGCTGGCGCGACGCCTGCTCGCGGGCCTTGGCTTGCAGCTTGCCGGCGATCAGCTTGCGGGTGAACGGCAGCAGGCACAGCAGGCCCAGCACGTCGCTGATGAAACCGGGCAACAGCAGCAGGCCGCCGCCGATGGCCATCATCAGGCCCTGGAACACCTGCTCGGCCGGCAGTTCGCCGCGTTGCAGGCTTTGACGGGCATTGAGGGCGGTGGCCAACCCGGCCACGCGCACCACCAGCACGCCAATGGCGGAGCCGGCAATGATCAGCGCCAGCGCCGGGAAGAACCCGATCGCCACGCTGACCTTGAAGAAGACGAAGAGCTCCAGCACCGGGAAGAGCAGGAACAACAGTAAAAAGACACGCATCAAGGTTTCCTCTGCGGAAGAACGACTTCCAGTAAACCTTAGATGACGTCGATGTTTCGTGAATTCAAGCCTCGACCTGTCCAATCGTCGGCCAGACCTGGGCATGGGCCAGGGAAACCAAGGCATGGCGCACCTCCAAAGGAGTGTTACAAGGCTTTTCAAAGGCCAGCCAATACAGGGCCTGGCCGATGCGCAGGTGCATGCCTTCGCTGTCCACGCCGGCCAGTTGCGCCGGCACGTCCGCCGGCAGCCCCGCCAGTTCCACGTAGTGGGCAATGGCTTTGGCGTGGTCGGCGTTCATGTGCTCGACCATGCCGGTTTCGGCCTGGCCCACGAAGGGGTTGGCCAGGGTGAGCTGGTCCAGCCAGTGAATGGCGCCGAACCCGCCGATGTAGCGGTGGCGCACCGGCTCCAGCACCCAGAAGTCGAAGTCATGGGCGCTGTGGTAGTTGGCTGAATCGGGGAAATAGCGGTAATAGCGCTGGGCGGCGGCCTCGATGGCCGACTCGTCCACCAGCTTGCGCGCTTCGGCCAACACGGTCAGACGGCCGACCGCCTGCACGTCCTCGGCACCGCGCTCGCCTACCAGCAGCGAGCACTTGGGGTCCTTGAGCAGGTTGTGGGTGTGCTGGGCGATGCGGCTGATGAGGATCAGCGGCTGGCCGTTGGCGTCCAGGCAGTAAGGCACCACCGACCCGAAGGGAAAGCCCGGCATGGACTTGGAGTGGGTGGACAGTACGCCGCGGTACTCCTTGAGCAGCAGTTCGCGGGCCTGACGCTGGGCTTTGGCAGTCACCTTGAGCACCTTTGATCGATATATAAGGAAGGCTCAAAGGTAAACATTGGCGAGGGGGTTGTCACCTGGCGTCGGCTAGCCACGCACTGTAGCCGCTGCCGCAGGCTGCGCTGGCCCTGGAGTACACTGAAAATCTTCAGGTTACATAGGGCCAGCGCAGCCTGTGGCAGCGGCTTCAGGTTCAGCGTGTGGCGCGACGTTACCAGGCCACGCCGAAGCCTGCGGTATAGCGGCTGGTATTAAGGTCAGCATTGCTGGAGCCGGTCACCATGTCCTTCTCGTACTTGAGGTTCAGCGAGGCCCACTGGGTGACCTTGTAGCGCAGCCCCACTTCCGAATCCAGGCTGTAGTCGGCCACGCCGCTCAGCGGCTTGCCCACTTCGCCGTTGGTGAAGAACTCCACGGTCTTGCCGATCAGGAAACGGTTGTAGGCCCACTTCACACCCACCGAATAGAAGTCCGACTTGGCGCCGTCGGAATATTCATAGGTGCTGTGGTTGAGCAGCGAACCCAGCGAGAACGCGCCCAGTTCGTCATCCCAGAACTGGTAGCCCGGACCGGTACCGACGGTGCGTTGCTTGGACAGGTCTTCGACGAAGTCGCGCTTGACGTTCACGCGGCCCTGCCAGTACCACTTGTCGGTGATGAAGCGGTCCAGTGCGTATTCGGCGTTCCAGTTGTTGGTGCCGATCACGCCGTCGGTGGCTTCGCGGTTGTACTCGGCATCGGCCGTGTGGCGCCAGCGGCCGCTGCGCGCGCTGGTCTTGAAGGCCAGGTTGTAGTCGTCGGTGTTGGTGTCGGCGCGCTTGAAGTCCAGCGCGGCATCGACGTTGCCCTTCCACACCAGGTCCTCGACCACAGGCTTGGGCTTGATGATCTGCTGGATACTGGCCAGCTCGACGGTCTTGGGCGCTTCGCCGTTCTGCAGGGTGACCTTGCCATCATCCGAAGGCTTGAGCGACTTGGCCTTCTCGCCGTTGTACGCATCCTGCTTCACCAGCAGTTCCTGGTCGCTCTCCAGGGTCTTGACCTGTTTCCAATCCAGGGCGACGGAGCCACCATAGGGGGTATCCAACATCAGTTTGCCGCCGTCGAACACCGTGATCTTGCCGGTCAGGCGGTCGCCGTTCTTCATCCAGACGGTGTCGGCGAGGGCGGTGGTTGAGGCGCTGGCAATGGCAAGGCACAGTAGAGTTCTGGACAACATAAGCGGATTCGGGCTCGGCATTTTGAAAGAAGGCGGGCAATCATCCGGATGAGAAGCCCTCGCGCAAGGACAGACCGACAGATGACAGATGAGTTCAGTAAGCAAATGCAACCGTTTGGTGACATTGGGCCCGTGGATGCGGCTGCCGAGCGGCGCACGGCGCTGTACGTCGTACTGTCGCAAGTGCCCGAAGGCAAGGTGGTAACTTACGGCCAACTCGCGGAAATGGCGGGCTTGGGCCGTGCAGCACGATGGGTGGGGCGCACCCTCGGCCAGCTACCTGAAGGCAGCCAGTTGCCATGGCACCGGGTGATAGGTGCCGGTGGTCGGATAAGTCTGGCGGCGGGCACCGTCGGGGGTGAGGAGCAGCGGGCCCGGCTGCGTGCCGAGGGTGTATATTTCATGAATAATCGCGTGGATATACGTCGCCATGGCTGGCGCCCCATGGACCCTAACGGTTAGAGTGCGCGCTTTGTTTTCGTAAACTGAGGCAGATTCCAGCCCATGCCCCGTAAAACCTGGCGCGCCGCGCTCGCCGCATATGCCAGCCCTTCGACGCTTGTCCTGTTGCTGCTCGGTTTCGCCGCCGGCCTGCCGTACATGCTGGTGTTCTCCACCCTCTCCGTCTGGCTTCGTGAAGCGGGCGTGGCCCGTGAGACCATCGGTTATGCCAGCCTGATCGGCCTGGCGTATGCCTTCAAGTGGGTGTGGTCCCCGCTGCTGGACCAATGGCGCCTGCCATTCCTGGCCCGGATGGGCCGTCGCCGATCCTGGCTGGTGCTGGCGCAATCGCTGGTGATCATCGGCCTGATCGGCATGAGCTTCTGCGACCCGCAAAAACACCTGTCCTGGCTGATCGCAATTGCGGTGATGGTGGCGTTCGCCTCCGCCACCCAGGACATTGCGGTGGATGCCTACCGCCTGGAAATCGCCGAGGACAACACCCAGGCCGCGCTGGCCGCCAGCTACATGGCCGGTTACCGCATCGCCGCGCTGCTGGCCACGGCCGGCGCGCTGTTCTTCGCCGAGGCCTTTGGCTCCACCGGCTATGCCTACATGCACAAGGCCTGGGCCGGCACCTACATGCTGTTCGGCGTGCTGATGGTGCCGGCACTGATCACCACCCTGGTGATGCGCGAGCCGTCGGTGCCACTGCGCACGCAACTGTCCGCCGGGCGCTACAAGTTCGGCCACCAGCTGGTGTCGGTGTTCGTGCTGATCATCCTGCTGATCTCCGTGCCGGCCATGTTCACCCAGCTGTACAACACCGACTTCGCCAGCGTGATCTTCCACGGCGAAAGCGTGCTGGACCTGCTGCTGACCGACCGCGCCTTCCTGCGCGCCATCCTCTACATCATCCTCACCGCCCTGTGCCTGTCGTCCATGGGCCGCCGCGGCCTGGCGCCGGTGCTGACCCCGGTCAGCGACTTCGTGCTGCGCTACCGCTGGCAGGCACTGCTGCTGTTGGGGCTGATCGCCACCTACCGCATGTCGGACACGGTGATGGGCGTGATGGCCAACGTGTTCTACATCGACCAGGGCTTCACCAAAGACCAGATCGCCAGCGTCAGCAAGATCTTCGGCCTGATCATGACCCTGCTGGGCGCCGGCTTCGGCGGCCTGCTGATTGTGCGGTTCGGCATTCTGCCCATCCTGTTCATCGGCGGCGTGGCCTCGGCGGGCACCAACCTGCTGTTCCTGATGCTGGCGGACATGGGCCCGAACCTGAAGATGCTGATCGTGACCATTTCCCTGGACAACTTCAGTTCAGGCATGGCCACCTCGGCGTTTGTCGCCTACCTGTCGAGCCTGACCAACCTGAAGTTCTCGGCGACGCAATACGCGCTGCTGAGCTCGATCATGCTGCTGTTGCCGCGCCTGATTGGCGGGTATTCGGGGGTGATGGTGGAGAAATTCGGGTATCACAATTTCTTCCTGATCACGGCTGTGCTGGGTGTGCCGACGCTGTTCCTGATTGCCTTGCATTGGCATCAGGAGAGTCGTGGCAACCGGATGGAAGCGGTGGAAGAAGAGGTGGCAGCGGAGAAGCCTTGATACCGTGTTGCCCGCTTCCCGAGCTTCGCCCGGTCCCACATCGAACCCTGTGGGACCGGGCGAAGCTCGGGAAGCGGGCAACACAGATCCCTGCCAAGAAAAAGCCCCTTCAACAGGGGCTTTTTTTGTTACTGGGCGGCTTCGGACACCACCCGCACCACACGCTGCGGGAACGGTATGTCGATGTTCGCCGCACGCAGCCGGTCGCGAATCTCGGCGTTGATCATGTTGGTCACGCCACCCATGTCGGAGGTGTTGACCCAGCAACGCAGCGACACGGTGATCGAGCTGTCGCCCAGGGTCGACACCACGGCCTCGGGCGCCGGGCTCTCCAGCACGCGCGGATCCTTGGCCAGGTCCAGCAGGATTTCGCGGGCCTTCTGCAGGTCGGCATCGTAGTCCACGCCGATGTCGTAGGTGATCTTGCGGGTCGGCTGGCGGTTGGTGTTGGTGATGATGCCGTTGGACAGCGGGCCGTTGGGCAGGATCACGGTCTTGTTGTCACCGGTGCGCAGCACGGTGTGGAAGATCATGATGTTGTCCACGGTACCCTGCACGCCCTGGGCTTCGATCCAGTCGCCAATGCGGAACGGACGGAACAGCAGAATCAGCACCCCACCCGCGAAGTTCGCCAGGCTGCCCTGCAACGCCAGGCCCACGGCCAGGCCGGCGGCACCGATGGCGGCGACGAAAGACGTGGTCTCGATGCCGATCATCGACGCCACGCTGACGATCAGCATGATCTTCAGCGCGATGTTGGCCAGGCTGCTGATGAAGCCTTGCAGCGCCAGGTCGGCGTTGCGCAGGGCCAGCAACTTGCCCACCCGCAGGGTCAGCTGGTTGATCAGCCACCAGCCAATGGCCAGGGTCACCACGGCCAGCAGCACGCGGCTGCTGTACTGCATGATCATCGGGATCCAGGTTTGGGACTTCTGGACGAGTTGGTCCACTTCTGCGTTTACATCCATAAGGGCTCTCCTAATGCCGATTGGCGCAATCGATTCACCCGCGCCACGGGGGTGGGACGCCGCAAGCCCCCGTCAGGTTCCCTGCGACGTTCCCCGGGCACTCAGTCGCGGAAGTTGTTGAACTGCAGCGGCATGTCGAATTCCTTGGCGCGCAGGGCAGCGATGGCTTCCTGCAGGTCGTCGCGCTTCTTGCCGGTGACGCGCACTTGCTCGCCCTGGATGGCGGCCTGCACCTTGAGCTTGGCGTCCTTGATGTGCGCGACGATCTTCTTCGCCAGCTCCTTGTCGATACCTTCGCGCAGGGTGGCTTCCTGCTTCATTACCTTGCCCGAGGCATAGGCGTCTTTGACTTCCAGGCACTTCACGTCGAGCTTGCGCTTGACCAGCGCCAGCTTGAGGATCTCGATCATGGCTTCCAGCTGGAATTCAGCCTCGGCGGTCAGGGTGACGGTCAGTTCCTTGAACTCGATGGTGCCTTTGCCTTTCAGGTCGTAGCGGCGGTCCAGTTCCTTGACGGCGTTTTCCACCGCGTTGGTGACTTCGTGCTTGTCCAGCTCGGACACTACGTCGAACGAGGGCATGTAAAATTCTCCAAAAAAAACGGCGCAGCTCGGTACAGATGGAGCACGCCTGGCTTGACGGTTAAAATGCCGGGTCATTATAACGGTTGCCAGCACTGCACAACGCCCCTTCATGCGCGAAGTTGGTCCCATGCGGCGGCAGATTGCCTTCCCACGACACGAGACACCTATGTCGAACCCCGATCCGGTACGCAACTGATGCAACGTACGCCTTGGCACATTCTGGGCGCCGGCAGCCTGGGCACCCTGTGGGCGTGCCGCCTGGCGCGCCAGGGCCTGCCCGTGACCCTGATGTTGCGTGATGCGGCGCGCCTGGCCAGTTATGCGGCCGCAGGCGGCCTGACGCTGATCGAGCAGGACGTCGCCCACCGCTACCCCATGCCTGCCGAAACCTTCGACAGCCAGGCACCGATCAAGCGACTGCTGCTGGCCTGCAAGGCCTACGATGCCGAACAGGTGGCGGCGCGCCTGGCCCCGCGCCTGGCCGAAGGCGCTGAAGTGATCCTGCTGCAGAACGGCCTGGGCAGCCAGGACGCGGTGGCCGCCGCCGTGCCCCACGCCCGCTGCATCTTCGCCTCCAGCACCGAGGGCGCGTTCCGCAGCGGCGACTGGCAGGTAACCTTTGCCGGCCATGGTTTCACCTGGCTGGGTGACCCGGCCAATCCCCAGTCGCCTTACTGGCTCAATGAGCTGAGCGACAGCGGCATCCCCCATCAGTGGACCGCCGACATCCTCACCCGCCTGTGGCGCAAGCTGGCACTCAACTGCGCCATCAACCCGCTGACCGTGCTGCACGACTGTCGCAACGGTGAGCTGCAACAGCACCCGGCCCAGGTCGCGACCCTGTGCGCAGAGCTGGCGGAATTGCTCGAGCACTGCGGGCAGCCCGAGGCGGCGGTCAATCTGCTGGAGGAAGTGCAGCGGGTAATCCAGGCCACGGCAGCCAACTTCTCGTCCATGCACCAGGACGTCGCCCGCGGCCAGCGCACCGAAATCAGCTACCTGTTGGGGTACGCCTGCGCCGCCGCCGAGCGCCACCGTCGCAGCCTGCCGCACCTGCAACAACTGCACGCACAACTGGTCCAACACCTGCAGGCCCTGGGCCTGCCCAGCACCTGAAGCCCTGTCGCGCTTTGATACACTCAAGGTTGAAAGCCTTTTCCACAGAGACGGACCTGCCGATGCCATTGCGCCAGCGCCTAGAAAACCTGCCGGTGGGGCAAAAACTGCTCGCCGCCCTGCTGGTGTTGCTGACCACCGTGCTGCTGGTCGCCAACCTTACCTTCATCAGTGCCGCCTACTGGATCTCCCAGGAAAGCATGGCGCCCCAGGCCCTGCAGACCATCGGCAAGCTGGTCACCAACCCGGCCCTGGCCATCGAGGCGCTGGACTCGCCGCAAAGCGCCCAGGCGTTGCTGGAAGAGCTCAACAGTTACTCGCCCCTGCGCGCCGCGGCGGTGTATGACAGCGACGGCAAGCTGCTGGCACAGTTGCAGCATGGCCAGTCACTGAAGGTACCCGAGCATTACCGCGCCATGGAAAAGTGGCGCCAGACCGAATTTCGCAGCACCCAACTGGTCAACCTGCCGCGCAGCGGCAAACCGTCGGGGCACCTGCTGCTGGTGGCCAGCAGCGAGCTGCCCATGGCCTTCTACACTGGCACGCTCACCGCAAGCCTCGGCATCCTGGTGTTCAGCGTGCTGCTGTGGCTGATCATCGCCCGGCAGATCAAGCGCCTGATCACCCAGCCCATCTACCAGCTTGAAGAGCTGTCGCGCCAGGTCACCCGCGAAGAGAACTACGCCCTGCGCGCCGCCCCCGGCAACCATGACGAGATCGGCAGCCTGGCCGAGGCGTTCAACACCATGCTGTCGCGCATCGAAGCCCGCGAGCAACAGCTCAAGCGCGCCAGGGACGACTCCCAGGCCGCCTATGACCAGGCCCAGGGCCTGGCCGAGGAAACCCGCCACACCAACCGCAAACTCGAGCTGGAAGTGCAGGTGCGCAGCAAGATCGAGAAGAAGCTCACCGGTTTCCAGAACTACCTCAACAGCATCATCGACTCCATGCCCTCGGCGCTGATCGCGCTGGACGAGCAGCTCTACGTGACTCAGTGGAACCAGGAGGCCAGCGCGCTCTCCGGCACGCCGCTGGACGAAGCCCTGAACCAGCCGATCTTCCTCGCCTTCGAGCCGCTCAAGCCCTTCCTGCCGCAGCTCAAGACCACCGTGGAGCGCCACACCGTGGCCAAGATCGAACGCGTGACCTGGGTCAAGGACGACGTTGCCCACCATTACGCCCTGACCTTCTACCCGCTGATGGGCGGTGCCGGGCGCGGTGTGGTGATCCGTATCGACGACATCAGCCAGCGCCTGTCGCTGGAAGAAATGATGGTGCAGTCGGAAAAAATGCTGTCGGTGGGTGGGCTGGCCGCCGGCATGGCCCACGAGATCAACAACCCCTTGGGGGCGATCCTGCACAACGTGCAGAACGTGCGCCGCCGCCTGTCCGCCGACCTGCCTCGCAATGTCGAAGCCGCCGCCGAGGCCGGCGTCGACCTGGCCACGGTCAACCTGTACCTGCACAACCGCGAGATCCCGCAACTGTTGGACGGCATCCAGCAAGCCGGCGCTCGCGCGGCGAAGATCGTCACCCACATGCTCAGTTTCAGCCGCCGCAGCAACCGCCAACTGGCGCCGTGCGACCTGCCCGCGCTGATCGACCAGGCCGTGGAAATCGCCGGCAATGACTTCGACCTGGCCATCGGCTTCGACTTCAAGGGCCAGAACATCATCCGCCAGTTCGACCCCAACCTGGGCCCGGTGCCCGGCACGGCGAACGAGCTTGAGCAGGTGCTGCTCAACCTGCTGAAGAACGCCGCCCAGGCCATCCACCAGCGCCCCGAAGGTGCAGAGCCCGGGCGCATCACCCTGCGCACCCGGCTGAACCCGCCGTGGGCGGAAATCCAGGTGGAGGACAACGGCGTGGGCATGCCCGAGCAAGTGCGCAAACGTACCTTCGAGCCGTTCTTCACCACCAAGGAAATCGGCCAGGGCACCGGGCTTGGGCTATCGGTTTCCTATTTCATCATCACCAACAACCACAAGGGGCAGATGGAGGTGCAGTCCACCCCGGGCCTGGGCACCTGCTTCACCTTGCGCCTGCCCCTGATCGCCAGCACCGTGCCGGCCACCCTCTTGACCTCGGAGACATAAGACATGGGCTTTCGCCTGTCAAAGATCTACACCCGTACTGGCGACAAAGGCGAGACGGGGCTGGGCGACGGCCGCCGCGTGGGCAAGGACCACCCGCGCGTGGAAGCCATTGGCGAGGTCGACACGCTTAACAGCCAGCTGGGGCTGCTGCTGGCCGGCTGTGCCGAGGATGCACGCCTGGACGAGGTGGTTGAGGCCTTGGCGCCGTGCCAGCACCGCTTGTTCGACCTGGGGGGTGAGCTGGCGATGCCGGCCTATCAGGCGTTGAATGCGGCGGAGGTGGAGCGGCTGGAGCAGGTGATCGACCTGTGGAACGAGGAACTGGGGCCGCTGGAGAATTTCATCCTGCCGGGCGGTTCTGCGCTGATTGCCCAGGCCCACGTGTGCCGCAGCCTGGCGCGTGGTGCCGAGCGGCGCTGTCAGCATTTGAATGCGGTGGAGCCTTTGGGGGGTGTGGGGCTGGCCTACATCAACCGGCTGTCGGACCTGTTGTTTGTGGCGGCGCGGATTATTGCGCGGCGTCAGGGGGTGGCGGAGATTCTCTGGCAGCCTGCGGCAAAGCCCTGACACCGCCGACGCGTAGCCGCTGCCGCCAGGCTGCGCTGGCCCCATGCCTCACTGAAGATCTCCAGGGGGCATGAGGGCCAGCGCAGCCTGGCGGCAGCGGCTACGTGATAGCGGGGTGCGCGATGGTGGCGTGCGGGATCAGGGTTGCGGCCAGAACGCGCGGATGCCCGCCACGCCCTGCGCACCAAGGTCCCACGCACGCTGCTTGTCCGCCGGCCCCACGCCACCGAGCAGAAACACCGGGTAGTTGAAGCCTGCGATCAACTCGGCAGCCGTTTCCCAACCCAATGGCTGGGCATCAGGATGCGTCTGAGTCGGCTGCACCGGCGACAGGGTGACGAAGTCAGCACCCATCTGCTGCGCCAGCGCCAGCTCTTCCGCGTTGTGGCACGACGCCGCCAACAACCGCTCACGCGGGAACGGACGGCCCTTGCTGGCGTACTTGCGCAGTTGCTCGGCGGTCAGGTGCCAACCCGCCGAAGGGAAGTCCCCCAGCCACTCCAACGGCCCCTTGAGCATCAGCTGCGCCTTGCCGGCGCACAAACCCACTGCATCCACCGCCAGGTCACGGTATTTCGGGTCGTAGCCGTTGGGCGCGCGCAGTTGTACCAGGCGCGTGCCGTTGGCGATGGCTTTTTGAATGCCGCGCAGCAGCTCTGGGGTTTCCAGGCCATCGGGGGTAATCAGGTATTCGCTGGCCAGGCCGGCCGCCTTGACGATCGGGCGGTTGGCTTCGGGGAATTCGTAATTGGGCAACTCACGAGCGGTGACCCACGCCAGCGGCTGGCCCTCGGCACCGTGGGGCTCGCCGGTGAAGGCCGAGACTTCCCAGACGTCCAGCAATACCTGCTTGTCGGGGTAGTCGTGTTGCACCTTGATCAGCGGGCGCGCTGCGGTGACGGTGATGGCCAGTTCTTCAGCCAGTTCACGGGCCAGCGCCACACGCACGCTTTCGCCCTCCTCCACCTTGCCACCAGGGAACTCCCACAGGCCGCCCTGGTGCTGAGTGTCGGCACGCCGGGCGATGAGGATACGGTTGTCTGCGCCGCGGATGACGGCGGCGGCTACATGAATGCGTTTCATGGGTACTCCAGTATCCTGTAGCCGCTGCCGCCAGGCTGCGCTGGCCCCCGCGTACGCTGGAGATCTCCAGTGAAAGGCAGGCCCAGCGCAGCCTTCGGCAGCGGCTACGGGGTTACGTACGGTATTCGGCGTTGATTTTCACGTATTCGTGGGACAGGTCGGTGGTCCAGATGGTTTCGCTGCAGTCACCACGGCCCAGCTCGATACGAATGGTGATTTCTTCGCGCGCCATCACCGCAGAGCCCTGCTCTTCGGTGTAGGTGGCCGAACGGCCGCCACGGCTGGCGATGCACACTTCACCCAGGTACACGTCGATCTTGCTGACGTCCAGCTCCGGCACGCCGGCACGGCCGACGGCGGCCAGGATGCGGCCCCAGTTGGGGTCGGAGGCGAACAGTGCGGTCTTGATCAGCGGCGAGTGGGCCACGGCGTAACCGACGTCCAGGCACTCCTGGTGGTTGCCGCCGCCGTTCACCTGCACGGTGACGAACTTGGTAGCGCCTTCGCCGTCACGGACGATGGCCTGGGCCACTTCCATGCACACTTCGAACACGGCTTTTTTCAGCGCGTCGAACAGCTCGCCACGGGCTTCGGTGACTTCCGGCAGGTTGGCCTGGCCGGTAGCGATCAGCATGCAGCAGTCGTTGGTGGAGGTGTCACCGTCGATGGTGATGCGGTTGAACGACTTGTTGGCACCGTCCAGGATCAGGTCCTTGAGCACCGCCGGGGCGACCTTGGCGTCGGTGGCGATGTAGCCGAGCATGGTGGCCATGTTCGGGCGGATCATGCCCGCGCCCTTGGAAATGCCGGTGACGGTGACGGTCACGCCATCGATCACGAACTGACGACTTGCACCCTTGGGCAGGGTGTCGGTGGTCATGATGCCGGTGGCGGCAGCCGCCCAGTTGTCCACCGACAGATCGTCCAGGGCCGCCTGCAGGGCGCCTTCGATCTTCTCGACCGGCAGTGGCTCACCGATCACGCCGGTGGAGAACGGCAGTACCGCGCTGGCGTCAACGCCCGCCAGCTTGGCCAGGCTGGCGCAGGTGCGCTCGGCCGCAACCAGGCCAGGCTCGCCGGTACCGGCGTTGGCGTTGCCGGTGTTGGTCAGCAGGTAACGCACAGTGCCCTGCACGCGCTGCTTGGCGATGATCACCGGCGCGGCGCAGAACGCATTCAAGGTGAAGACACCGGCCACGCTCGAACCTTCAGCGCAGCGCATCACGACCACATCCTTGCGCCCAGGGCGCTTGATGCCCGCCGAAGCGATACCAAGCTCGAAACCAGCCACCGGGTGCAACGTTGGCAAAGGACCCAGACCAACAGCCATGTGAACACTCCTGCTAAGACGGACGCCGTGTTCCAGCACACGGCGCTAACGATGGAAAAACGCCGCGACGGCTGGAAGCCGGTCGCGGCGCGGATGTTTCAGGTCAGAGCCGGATCGTCAGTTGATCTGGCCGTGACAGTGCTTGAACTTCTTGCCCGAACCACACCAGCACAGCTCGTTGCGGCCCAGCTTCTGGTCGTTGCGCACGGGGGCTGCGGCCAGGGCGACGTCTTCGCCTTCCTCGGCTACCAGCTCAGGGGCTTCAAGGCCAGGTGCCTCGGCGTGTTCGAACTGCATGCGCGCAGCCAGTTCCTCGGCTTCGCGGCGCAGGCGTGCTTCTTCCTCGACCGGATCTTCGCGGCGAACCTGCACGTGCGACAGCACGCGGATGGTGTCGCGCTTGATCGACTCCAGCAGTTCCTGGAACAGGGTAAACGACTCGCGCTTGTATTCCTGTTTTGGGTTCTTCTGGGCGTAGCCACGCAGGTGGATACCGTGACGCAGGTGGTCCATGGTCTGCAGGTGATCTTTCCACAGGTCGTCCAGCACGCGCAGCAGGATCTGCTTCTCGAAGGTGCGCAGGGCATCGGCGCTGGCCTGCTCTTCCTTCTCGTTGTAGGCCGCCAGCAGCTCGGTGAGCAGCTTCTCGCGCAGGGTTTCCTCGTACAGGTGATCGTCTTCGTCCAGCCACTGCTGGATTGGCAGCTTCACGCCGAAGTCGCTCAGCAGGGCCGCTTCCAGGCCGGCCACGTCCCACTGCTCAGGCAGCGACTGTGGCGGGATGTGGGCGCTGACGGTGCTGTCCAGCACTTCCTGACGGAACTCGGCAATGGTGTCGCCGATGTTCTGCGCAGCCAGCAGGCTGTTGCGCATGTGGTAGATCACTTTACGCTGTTCGTTGGCAACGTCGTCGAACTCCAGCAATTGCTTGCGGATATCGAAGTTACGGCCTTCAACCTTGCGCTGCGCCTTTTCGATGGCGTTGGTCACCATGCGATGCTCGATGGCCTCGCCGGACTGCATGCCCAGGGCCTTCATGAAGTTCTTCACCCGGTCAGAGGCGAAGATGCGCATCAGGCTGTCTTCCAGCGACAGGTAGAAACGGCTCGAACCGGTATCACCCTGGCGGCCGGCACGGCCACGCAGCTGGTTGTCGATACGGCGCGATTCATGACGCTCGGAAGCGATCACGTGCAGGCCGCCCGATTCCAGCACTTGCTGGTGGCGTTTCTGCCAGTCGGCCTTGATCTGGGCGATCTGCTCGGGGGTAGGGTTTTCCAGGGACGCCACTTCCACTTCCCAGTTGCCGCCCAGCAGGATGTCGGTACCACGACCGGCCATGTTGGTGGCGATGGTCAGTGCACCCGGGCGACCGGCCTGGGCGATGATCTCGGCTTCCTTCTCGTGAAACTTGGCGTTCAGCACCTTGTGCTCGATGCCTTCCTTGTTGAGCAGGTTGGACATGTGCTCGGAAGTTTCGATGGTGGCAGTACCCACCAGCACAGGGCGGCCCTGGGCCATGCTTTCCTTGATGTCGGTGACGATGGCAGCGTACTTCTCGTCCGCGGTCAGGTAGACCAGGTCGTTGAAGTCCTTGCGCGCCAGCGGCTTGTTGGGTGGGATCACCATGACCGACAGGGTGTAGATCTGATGGAACTCGAACGCCTCGGTGTCAGCGGTACCGGTCATGCCGGACAGCTTGTTGTACAGGCGGAAGTAGTTCTGGAACGTGGTCGAGGCCAGGGTCTGGCTCTCGGCCTGGATGTTCAGGTTTTCCTTGGCCTCGATGGCCTGGTGCAGGCCTTCGGACAGGCGACGGCCCGGCATGGTGCGGCCGGTGTGCTCGTCGACCAGCAGGATCTGCCCGTCCTGGACGATGTATTCGACGTTGCGGTTGAACAGCTTGTGGGCGCGCAGGCCGGCGTAGACGTGGGTCAGCAGGCCCAGGTTGTGCGCCGAATACAGGCTTTCACCCTCGGCCAGCAGGCCGACGCGGGTGAGCATCTCTTCCACGAACTGATGACCGGCTTCGTTCATTTCCACCTGGCGAGTTTTCTCGTCCACGGTGTAATGACCGGCCTTGGTCACCTGGCCTTCCACTTCCTCGATGTGCTGCTCAAGGCTTGGGATCAGGCGGTTGATCTCGGTGTACAGCTTGGAGCTGTCCTCGGCCTGGCCGGAGATGATCAACGGGGTACGGGCTTCGTCGATGAGGATGGAGTCGACTTCGTCGATCACGGCAAAATTCAGCTCGCGCTGGAATTTCTCTTCCAGGCTGAACGCCATGTTGTCGCGCAGGTAGTCGAAACCGAACTCGTTGTTGGTCCCGTAGGTGATGTCGGCGGCGTAGGCAGCGCGCTTTTCTTCAGGCGGCGCGAAAGGCGTGACGACGCCCACGGTCAGACCGAGGAATTCGTACAGCGGACGCATCCAGTTGGCGTCTCGACGGGCCAGGTAGTCGTTGACGGTGACCACGTGCACGCCCTTGCCGGACAGTGCGTTGAGGTACACGGCCAGGGTTGCGACCAGGGTCTTGCCTTCACCGGTGCGCATTTCGGCGATCATGCCTTCATGCAGCGTCATGCCACCAATGAGCTGGACGTCGAAGTGGCGCATTCCCATGACACGCTTGCCGGCTTCACGGCAGACCGCGAAGGCTTCTGGCAGAAGCTTGTCGAGGGTCTCGCCTTTTGCCAGGCGGGCCTTGAACTCTGCGGTCTTGGCGCGCAGCTGCTCGTCCGAGAGGGCCACCATCTGCTCTTCGAAGGCATTGACGATCTGTACCGTCTTGAGCATGCGTTTGACTTCACGCTCGTTCTTGCTTCCAAAAAGTTTTTTTAACAAAGGCGCAAACATATCGGCAGGATCTTCCACACGTAGGGATGGAGGGCGGCCCCGTGAGTCGCCCGTGCAGCCCTCATGGCCGCATGCGAACGAGCATTCTACCCGGAAACGGCGAGGAGGAAAGTGGCGTTATTTCCACGATGCTGGCACAGCGCTTTGACGGGGCTTTTTTACAATAAGGGCTTTTTTCCCAACTTCAACCCATCCGGTGAAGAAGTTATGTAACCGAACGGGTGATTGCGGCTCGAAACAGGCGGTTTCTGCTACCATGGCGGCTCTGTAACTTCAGGTTTCCCCTATGGCCTTCCGCCCCCTCCCCGCCCGGGCGCCCGGCGTTTTGCTGCGCGAAGCCAAGCCTCTCAAGGCCCTGTTCAGCCAGGCACAACGCCTGTCGCACCTGCAGCGACTGTTTGAAAGCCAACTGCAGCCGGCCGCACGCGAACACTGCTATGTGGCTTCGTGGCGTGAAGGCTGCCTGCTGCTAATTGTCACTGATGGCCATTGGGCTACACGCCTGCGTTATCAGCAGAAGCGCCTGCTGCGTGATCTGCAGGCCTTGCCAGAGTTCATCAACCTGACGCGCATCCTGTTCAAGGTACAGCCGCCCACGGTGCAGCGCAGCACGGGCAGCCGCAGCATCGATCTGTCGGCGCAGTCGGCGGAGAATATCCAGTCCACGGCTGAAGGCATTACTGATCCTGGCTTGCGCGCGGCGCTGGAGCGGCTGGCGGCGCATGCGGGCAAGCCAAAGGGGTGAGGTGGGTGGTGGCCTTTTCCCGGGCAGAGCCCGGTCCTACACCGGTCGCGGCAGTGGTGTCAGTTAAGCAAAGCGGTCCGCCTTTGGAGGCTCAAGGATAATCCTGCGGTGCCGCCAAAAGCTGTACGCTTTGCCTATCTGACACCCATGGCCCGACCGGTGTAGGACCGGGCTCTGCCCGGGAAGCAGGCACCACAAATCCCAAGCATAAAAAAGGCCACCCGAAGGTGGCCTCAAGAACATCTAGAGAAGAGAGTGTTCGACTTACACTGCCGCCACGGGACGCATGTAAGAGATCGGTGCCGTACTGGCATCTTCGAAAGTCACCACTTCCCAGGCATCCTTCTGCTCGATGAGCTTGCGCAGGAGCTGGTTGTTCAGCGCATGGCCGGACTTGAAGCCACGGAACTCACCAATCAGGCTATTGCCCAGCAGGTAGAGGTCACCGATGGCGTCGAGGATCTTGTGCTTGACGAATTCGTCTTCGTATCGAAGACCGTCTTCGTTCAGCACGCCGTCCTTGTCCACGACGATTGCGTTTTCAACGCTGCCGCCGAGTGCGAGGTTGTGCTTGCGCAGGTACTCGATGTCACTCATGAAACCAAAGGTACGGGCGCGGCTGACTTCCTTCACGAAGGACGTGCTGGAAAAGTCGACGCTTGCACTTTGGGTGCGGTTGCGGAACACCGGGTGGTCGAAATCGATCTCGAAACTCACCTTGAACCCGTCGAAGGGCACGAAAGTGGCGCGCTTGTCGCCATCTTCCACGGTCACTTCGCGCAGGATGCGGATGAACTTCTTGGCTGCGTCCTGTTCTTCCAGGCCGGCAGATTGAATCAGGAATACGAAGGGTCCTGCACTACCATCCATGATCGGGACTTCGGACGCGGAGAGCTCGACGTAGGCGTTATCGATGCCCAGGCCAGCCATGGCCGAGAGCAAGTGCTCAACCGTGTCTACCTTGGTATCGCCGTTGACCAGAGTGGTCGACATCGTGGTCTCGCCGACATTTTCCGCTCGCGCAGGAATCTGCACCATTGGATCCAGGTCGGCACGACAGAAAACGATGCCAGTATCCACGGGTGCCGGCTTGAGGGTCAGGTATACCTTCTCCCCAGAGTGCAGGCCTACACCGGTGGCACGGATAATATTCTTCAGGGTGCGTTGTTTAATCATGGCATTGGCCGCTTCAGCGCAAATTGCGAACTGGTATCAACAAAGGCTGGCGATAATAGCAGACCCGGCCTTTGCTGAACACCAATCACCTTCATAGCCCTGATAAATTCCATCAATCAGCCTGACGACGCAGGAATGCCGGGATGTCCAGGTAGTCCAGATCGTCTTGCGGGTTGAGCTTGGCAGCCTGTGCCGCGCCTGCGTGTGCCTGATTGCGCATCACGGTAGGACGGTCCAGGTCGCGGTAGTTCACCGACGGCTGTTCCTGACGAGCGGGCGCCTGTTGGGCGACTGCTTGCTGGGAAGCGGCTTGCAGGGTGTTGTCGATGACCTTCACAGGTTTCTCGATCTTGGCACCCAGGCCGGTGGCAACCACGGTCACGTGCAGCTCGTCGCGCATATCCGGGTCGATAACGGTACCCACCTTGACCATCGCGTGGTCGGAGGCGAACGCTTCGATGATGCTACCCACGTCGGAATACTCACCCAGCGACAGGTCTGGACCTGCGGTGATGTTCACCAGGATGCCGCGGGCGCCCTGCAGGTTGACGTCTTCGAGCAGCGGGTTGCGGATGGCCGCCTCGGTCGCTTCACGCGCACGGTTCGGACCGCTGGCGCAGCCGGTGCCCATCATCGCCATGCCCATCTCGCTCATCACGGTACGGACGTCGGCGAAGTCGACGTTGATCATGCCTGGACGCTTGATGATGTCGGAGATACCGCGAACGGCACCGGCCAGTACATCGTCAGCCTTGGCGAAGGCCGACAGCAGGCTTGCATCCTTGCCCAGGATGGTCAGCAGCTTCTCGTTGGGGATGGTGATCAACGAGTCGACGCTTTCGGACAGCGCGCGGATGCCTTCATCGGCGATCTGCATGCGCTTGCGGCCTTCGAACGGGAACGGACGGGTCACGACCGCAACGGTCAGGATGCCCATTTCCTTCGCCACTTCGGCAATGATCGGCGCAGCACCGGTACCGGTACCGCCACCCATGCCGGTGGTGATGAAGACCATGTTGGTACCGACCAGTACTTCGGCGATACGCTCGCGGTCTTCCAGGGCCGCCTGACGGCCGACCTCAGGGTTGGCGCCAGCGCCCAGGCCCTTGGTCACGCCGGTGCCCAGTTGCAGGATGGTACGCGCGCCAATGTTTTTCAGGGCTTGAGCATCAGTGTTGGCGCAGATGAATTCGACGCCTTCGATGTTGCTCTTGACCATGTGGTTGACCGCGTTGCCGCCGCCACCACCCACACCGATAACTTTGATTACCGGGCTTTGCGGGATGTTGTCTACAAGTTCGAACATGTTCCCTCTCCTTTCTCTAGTTTTAGCGCCTACTACAGCCAATGAATCTGAAACTCAGAAATTGCCTTGAACCCAACGTTTCAATCTTTCCAGCACGGGTGCCTTGGGTTCTTCGCCATAACTGTTGTTGCTGTTACCCAGACCGGTCAGGGTGGTGCCATCGTTCTGCTTCTGCAGCCCGTACATCAGCAAGCCCACGCCGGTGGAGTAAATCGGGTTGCGCACTACGTCGGCCAGGCCGCGCACCGAATGCGGCACGCCCAGGCGTACCGGCATGTGGAAAATTTCTTCGGCCAGTTCAACTGCGCCTTCCATCTTCGACGTACCGCCAGTCAGCACGATGCCGCCGGGGATCAGGTCTTCGTAGCCGCTGCGACGCAGTTCGGCCTGGATCAGGGTGAACAGCTCGTCGTAGCGCGGCTCGACCACTTCGGCCAGGGCCTGGCGCGACAGCTCGCGCGGCGGACGGTCGCCCACGCTTGGCACTTTGATGGTTTCGCCGGCACCGGCCAGCTTGGCCAGGGCGCAGGCGTAGCGGATCTTGATCTCTTCGGCGTACTGGGTCGGGGTACGCAGCGCCATGGCGATGTCGTTGGTAACCTGGTCGCCCGCGATCGGGATCACCGCGGTGTGGCGGATGGCGCCTTCGGTGAAGATGGCGATGTCGGTGGTACCGCCACCGATGTCCACCAGGCACACGCCCAGCTCTTTCTCGTCGTCAGTCAGCACCGAGTAGGCCGAGGCCAGTTGCTCGAGGATGATGTCGTCGATCTCCAGGCCGCAGCGGCGCACGCACTTTTCAATGTTCTGCGCAGCGTTGACGGCGCAGGTCACCACGTGGACCTTGGCTTCCAGACGCACGCCGGACATGCCCAGCGGCTCGCGCACGCCTTCCTGGTTGTCGATGGAGTAGTCCTGCGGCAGGGTGTGCAAGACCCTCTGGTCAGCCGGGATGGCCACGGCCTGGGCAGCGTCGAGCACGCGCTCAAGGTCAGCGCTGCTGACTTCGCGATCACGGATCGCCACGATGCCGTGGGAGTTGAGGCTGCGGATGTGATTGCCGGCAATGCCAACGAACGCCGAGTGGATACGGCAGCCCGCCATCAGCTGGGCCTCTTCCACCGCGCGCTGGATCGATTGCACGGTGGACTCGATATTCACCACTACGCCCTTCTTCAGGCCGCGCGAAGGGTGGGTACCGATCCCGACGATATCCAGCGAACCGTCATCCGCGACTTCGCACACCAGCGCCACCACCTTGGAGGTGCCGATGTCCAGACCGACGATCATTTTCCCGCTTTGCACGTTTGCCATGGTCCTGCCTCTTCTTAATTCTTCGCGACGGCGGCTTGGGCCGTCGGCTGCGCATTCGGATCACGCCAGGCCACGGCCAGGCCGTTGGCGTAGCGCAGGTCGATGCTTGCGATATTCGTGATCTGGTCTTTCAGTGTCTTGTCGTAAATGGCAATGAAACGGCGCATTTTCTCGACGAGGTGGTCACGCCCCAGCAACAGTTCGATGCCAGGACCTGCGCTCCCTGCGCCGGTGGTGAGGAACCAGCTGCCACGCTCACGCAACTCCAGGCGCACGATGGAAAAGCCCATCGGCCGCAGCATCTGGCTGAGCACCTGATACTGCTGCATCACCTGTTGCTGGGCACGCTGCGGCCCCACCAGTTGCGGCAGGTGCTCGTAGTTGGCCAGCTCGCGTGGCGCGAACGCCTCACCCTGGTTGTTGAGCAATGCCGAGTCCCCCCAACGGGCCACGGGCAATTGCTCTTCCAGACGGATCACCACCTGGTCAGGCCATACGCGGCGAACTTCGGCGTGGGCGATCCACGGCATCTGTTCAAGCTCGGTGCGCATGCTGGTCAGGTCGATGGTGAAAAAAGTCGAGGCCACGTACGGGGCGATGCGCTGCTGCACCGCCTGCTGGCTGATGTAACTCAGGTCGCCCTGCACGTTGATCTTGGTGATCGGCCGGTCGGCGTAGGGCATCAGGTAAATGGCGCCCTCGTAGGTACCGACGCCCAGCACCACCAGCAACACCGGCCAGAACAGCTTCTTCAGGAAGCTGAAATTGGCCTTGCGTACCCGTGCGCCCATGGGCTCTTGCGCCACCATACGGCTGGCGCCACGGGGCACCGGCTTGTTGCGGCCGGGTGCGGGTTGCTGATGACGAAGCGTCGCGCCGTTCATGGGTTTACCCTCGCGCCTCTACGCTGTCGGCCAGGATCGCCAGCACCAATTGCTGGAAATCCAGACCGGCAGCGCGAGCTGCCATGGGGACCAGGCTGTGGTCAGTCATGCCTGGGGCCGTGTTGACTTCAAGCAGCCAGAAACGCCCCTGCTCGTCCTGCATGACGTCGGTGCGTGCCCAGCCGGCAATGCCGATGGCTTCACAGGCACGTGCCGTGAGGTCGATCAGCTCTTGTTCGCGGGTAGCGTCGAGGCCGCACGGGATTCGATACTGGGTATCGTTGGCCACGTATTTGGCGTCGTAGTCGTAGAACGAGTGCGAGGTGCCCAGGGCGATAGGCGGCAGGACCTGGCCACGCAGGGTCGCGATGGTGAACTCCGGACCTTGAATCCATTGTTCCACCAGGACTTGCGAATCGTAGGTGCTGGCCGCTTTCCATGCGCCGATCAATTCTTCGACGCTGGACACTTTGGCCATACCGATACTTGAACCTTCATGGGCCGGTTTGACGATCAAAGGGAAGCCCAGTTCCGTGCCCGCGGAAATACAGTCGGCTTCGCTGGCCAATACCGCGTGATGCGGCGTGGGCAGGCCCAGGCTTTGCCACACCTGCTTGGTGCGCAATTTGTCCATCGCCAGCGCCGAGGCCAGGATGCCGCTGCCGGTGTACGGAATGTTCAGGCACTCCAGCAGGCCTTGCATGCTGCCGTCTTCACCGCCACGGCCGTGGAGGATGACGAAGGCGCGGTCGATCTTCTCGCTTTGCAGGCGCGCCAGCAGGTCGTCGCCCACGTCCAGGCCGAAAGCGTCCACGCCCGCGCTTTGCAGGGCTTCAAGCACGGCAGCGCCGGACTTCAGCGAAACCTCCCGCTCGGCGCTCTTGCCGCCGTAAAGCACGGCCACGCGCCCGAAGTCTTTCGGGGCGATGGTCGATAGCAGGGAGGATGAGGTACTGGCTGTCATTTCAATTTCCCCTCGCCGGCCTTTTCAGCGGCGAACAACGGACTTTTCAGTAATTGCGGGGCGAGCCCGCCAATGTCGCCGGCGCCCTGGCACAGCAGGATGTCGCCGGCACGCAGCAGTGGCTTGACCAGAGGGGCCAGTTCCACGCCACGCTCGATATAGATCGGGTCCAACTGGCCGCGCTGGCGGATGCTGTGGCACAGCTGGCGGCTGTCGGCACCCGGGATAGGCTCTTCGCCGGCGGGGTAGACCTCCATCAGCAGCAGCACGTTGGCGTCGGCCAGCACCTGGACGAAATCGTCGTACAGGTCGCGGGTACGGCTGTAGCGGTGCGGCTGGTAAACCATCACCAGGCGGCGCTCCGGCCAGCCACCGCGCACGGCGCGGATGACGGCGGCCACTTCGGTGGGGTGGTGGCCGTAGTCGTCGACCAGCATCACGCTGCCGTCTTCCACCGGCAGTTCGCCGTACACCTGGAAGCGTCGGCCCACGCCCTGGAAGCCCGACAGGCCCTGCACGATGGCCTCGTCGGTGACGCCTTCATCCGTGGCAATGGCGATGGTGGCCAGGGCGTTGAGCACGTTGTGGTTGCCGGGCATGTTCACCGACACGTTCAACGGCTCGCGGTCGCGGCGCAGCACGGTGAAGTAGGTCAGCATGCCTTCCTGACGGATGTTGATGGCGCGCACGTCGGCTTCTTCGCTGACACCGTAGGTCAGGGTCGGACGGGCGATCTGCGGCAGAATCTCGCGCACCACCGGGTCGTCCAGGCACACCACGGCCAGGCCGTAGAACGGCAGGTTGTGGAGGAAGTCGACGAAGGTTTTCTTCAGCTTGTTGAAGTCGCCACCGTAGGTCGCCATGTGGTCGGCGTCGATGTTGGTGACCACGGCCACCAGCGGCTGCAGGTGCAGGAAGCTGGCGTCGCTTTCATCGGCTTCGGCGATCAGGTAGCGGCTGGTGCCCAGCTGCGCGTTGGTGCCGGCGGCGTTCAGGCGGCCACCGATGACGAACGTCGGGTCCAGGCCACCGGCGGCGAACACCGAGGCGATCAGGCTGGTGGTGGTGGTCTTGCCATGGGTACCGGCCACGGCGATGCCGTGACGGTAGCGCATCAGCTCGGCCAGCATCTCGGCGCGCGGCACCACGGGGATGCGACGCTCAAGCGCCGTGGCCACTTCCGGGTTGGAGGTGTTGACGGCGCTGGACACCACCAGCACGTCGGCGGTGGCGGCGTTCTCGGCGCGGTGGCCGATGAAGATCTGCGCGCCGAACGACTGCAGGCGCTCGGTGACGGCCGACGCCTTGAGGTCGGAGCCCGACACCTGGTAGCCCAGGTTCAGCAGCACTTCGGCGATGCCGCACATGCCCACGCCGCCGATGCCGACGAAGTGGATGCGACGGATGCGGCGCATTTCCGGTTGTGGCATGGCTTTCTGATTCTCAACCATGGGCCACCTCCAGGCAGACGTCGACAACGGTACGGGTTGCATCGGGCTTGGCCAGGCGGCGTGCGGTGCTCGCCATGGTGTTGAGTTTTTCCGGTTGCATCAAAACCTCGTTCAGGCGTTCAGCCAGCTCGGCTGCGCCGGTTGTCGCTTGTGGCATCAGGAAGGCAGCGCCTTCGCGGGCCAGATATTCGGCGTTTCGCGTCTGGTGGTCGTCGATCGCATGGGGCAAGGGCACCAGCACCGAGGCCAGGCCCGCTGCGGCCAGCTCGCTGACGGTCAGTGCGCCTGCACGGCACACCACCATGTCGGCCCAGCCGTAGGCTTGGGCCATGTCCTTGATGAACGGCGCCACTTGCGCCTCGATCCCGGCCTCGCGATAACGCTGGGCGGTGATTTCATCGTGTTGCTTGCCGGTCTGGTGGAACACCTCGGGGCGAATGGCCTCGGGCACCAGCGCCAGTGCGGCAGGAATCAGTTTGTTCAGGGGCTCGGAGCCCAGGCTGCCACCGGTGATCAGCAGGCGCGGCCGGCGACCGGCCAGGGCCTGGCGCGGGGTTTCCAGGAACAGCTCGGGGCGCACCGGGTTGCCGGTGGTGCGACGCTTGGCCGATGCCCCGAAGGTGTTCGGAAAGGCCTCGCAGATGCGTGCGGCCAGCGGCGCCAGCAAACGGTTGGCAGTACCGGCCACGGCGTTCTGCTCGTGGACGATCACCGGCACGCCGCACAGGCGCGCGGCCAGGCCGCCGGGGCCGGTGACGTAGCCACCGAAGCCCACCACGCACACAGGCTTGAGCGTGCGCATGATCGCGCGCGCCTGCAGCAACGCGCGTACCAGTACGAACGGGGCCTTGAGCAGCGACAGCTTGCTCTTGCCGCGCAGGCCGGCGACGTTGATCAGGTGCAGCGGCAGGCCGGCCTGCGGGACCAATTCGTTTTCGATGCCGCGCGGGGTGCCCAGCCAGTGCACGGTGTAGCCACGGGCCTGGAATTCGCGCGCGCAGGACAGCGCCGGGAACACATGCCCGCCAGTGCCGCCTGCCATGATCACTACGTTACCGGCCACGGGCAGGCTCCTCGGCGAAGTCGCTCTCGTTGAACTCGGTTTCTTCACTGCCCAGGTGCGTGCGACTCTCCCATTCGATGCGCAGCAGCAAGCCCAGGCAGGCACAACAGATCACCAGCGAGCTGCCCCCGTAACTGAGGAACGGCAGGGTCAGGCCCTTGGTGGGCAACAGGCCGACGTTCACGCCGATGTTGATCAGGAACTGGCCGATCCACAGGAACGACAGGCCGTAGGCCATGTAGGCGGCGAAAAATTGCTTGCTGCGCTCGGCCCATACGCCGATGTACATGCCGCGAATACACACGAACACGAACAGCGCCACGGTGCACAGCGAGCCGACCACGCCCAGCTCCTCGGCCAATACCGAGAACACGAAGTCGGTGTGCGCTTCAGGCAGGTAGAACTGCTTCTGCACGCTGTTGCCCAGGCCTGCGCCCAGCCAGCCACCGCGACCGAAGGCGATCAGTGCCTGGGTCAGCTGGTAGCCGGAACCGAACTGGTCGGCCCACGGGTCGGTAAAGGTCGTCAGACGCGCCATGCGGTAGGGCTGCGCCTGCACCAGGATGAACACCGCAGCCACCGCCAGCACCACCATCAGGGCGAAGCGGAACAGGCCCACGCCACCCAGGAACAGCATGGCCGCCGCAGCGCCCATCATGACCACGGTGGCACCGAAGTCAGGCTCCATCAGCAGCAGCACGGCCATGGGCAGCAGCACGATGAACGGCTTGAAGAAGCCCATCCAGGTTTCGCGCACTTCCTTCTGCTGACGGATCAGGTAACCGGCCAGGAAGATCACCACGAACACCTTGGCGATTTCCGAAGGTTGCACGTTGAACGCGCTGAAGCCGATCCAGCGCATCGAGCCGTTCACCTCGCGGCCGATGCCGGGCACCAGCACCAGCACCAGCAAGCCAAAGGCGCCCAGCAGCATCAGCCAGCCCAGGCGCTGCCAGGTGGCGATCGGCACCATCATGGTGACGCCGCAGGCGCCCAGGCCCAGCACCAGGTACACCAGGTGACGGATCATCATGTACAGCGGGTTGCCCGATTGCACGGCGGCCACTTCGGACGACGCCGAAGTGATCATCACCAGGCCCAGGCCCAGCAGTGCCAGGCAGCCGGCCAGCATCGGGAAATCGACGTCAATGCCGCGACCGGTGATCAGCGGCGACGGGTATGGCTTGATCACGCCAAAAATCATGACAAGCCCTCCACGGCCTGGGCGAACAGGCGCCCACGCTCTTCATAGTTCTTGAACATGTCCAGGCTTGCGCAGGCCGGCGACAGCAGCACGGCGTCACCGGGCTGGGCCAGGGCGGCGCATTGTGCGACGGCTTCGTCGAGGGTCTTGACCCGCACCAGCGGCACGTCGTCGCCCAGCACATCGGCGATCAGTTCAGCGTCGCGACCCAGCAACACCACGGCGCGGCAATGGGCAGCCACCGGCGCTTTCAGGCCGGAGAAATCGGCCCCCTTGCCATCGCCACCAGCGACCAGCACCAGCTTGCCGTCGATGTCGGCACCCAGCCCTTCGATGGCCGCCAGGGCAGCACCGACGTTGGTGGCCTTGGAGTCGTCGTAGTAGCTCACGCCGTTACGCTCGCGCAGCCATTGGCAGCGATGGGCCAGGCCTGCGAAGGTGCGCAGGGTGGCCAGCATCGGCTCGAACGGCAGGCCCACGGCGTGGCCCAGGGCCAGCGCAGCCAGGGCGTTGGCCTGATTGTGCGAGCCACGAATCTTCAATTCGCTGACCGGCATCAGGTTCTGGAATTCGAAGGCCAGGTATTTCTGGCCATTCTCTTCACGCAGGCCAAAGGCCTTGAAATCCGGCTTGTTGAGGCCGAAGGTCCAGCACGGCAGGCCCTCGCCCATCAGCGGACGGGTCAGGGCGTCCTGGCGGTTGTACACCACCTGGCGCGCGCCACGGAAAATCCGGTGCTTGGCCAGGTGATAGGCCGGCAGGCCGCTGTAGCGGTCCATGTGGTCTTCGCTGATGTTCAGCACGGTGGCCACTTCGGCGTTGAGCTGATCGGTGGTTTCCAGCTGGAAGCTGGACAGCTCCATCACGTACAGCTCGACGTCGTCGGCCAGCAGGTCCAGGGCCGGAGTACCCAGGTTGCCGCCCACGGCCACGCGCTTGCCGGCCGCGGCGGCCATGTCGCCCACCAGGGTGGTGACGGTGCTCTTGGCGTTGGAGCCGCTGATGGCCACGATGGGCGCCTGCGCGTTACGCGCGAACAGCTCGATGTCACCCGACAGTTTCACGCCACGGGCGGCGGCCTGCTGCAAGGCAGGCGTGGCCAAGGCCAGGCCGGGGCTGACGTACAGCTCGTTGGCGCGGCACAGGAAATCCACGTCCAGCTCGCCACAACGCACTTCCACCTGCGGGTAGTCACGGCGCAGCGTCGCCAGCTCCGGCGGATTCTCGCGCGTGTCGGCCACGGCAAAGGCAACGCCCCGGCGCGCCAGGAAGCGCACCAGGGACATGCCGCTCTTGCCGAGGCCGACAACGATACGGAATTGGTCAGAAGCGATCAGAGACACTTCGTTCTACCTCAGTTTCAACGTGGCAAGGCCGACCAGCACCAGGATCACGGTGATGATCCAGAAACGGACGATCACGCGTGGCTCGGGCCAGCCTTTCAATTCAAAGTGGTGGTGGATCGGCGCCATGCGGAACACGCGGCGACCGGTCAGTTTGAAAGAGGCCACCTGAATGACCACTGACAAGGTTTCCATCACGAACACGCCGCCCATGATGAACAGCACGATTTCCTGGCGCACGATGACCGCGATGGTGCCCAGGGCCGCGCCCAGGGCCAGCGCACCGACGTCACCCATGAACACTTGCGCGGGGTAGGTGTTGAACCACAGGAAGCCCAGGCCGGCACCAATCAGCGCACCGCAGAACACGATCAGCTCGCCGGCGCCCGGCACGTAGGGGATAAGCAGGTAGTCAGCGAATTTCACGTTGCCCGACAGGTAGCAGAAGATGCCCAGGGCGCCGCCCACCATCACCGTCGGCATGATCGCCAGGCCGTCCAGGCCGTCGGTGAGGTTCACCGCGTTGCTGGAGCCCACAATCACGAAATAGGTGAGGACGATGAAGCCCACGCCCAGGTAGATGCTGGCGTCCTTGAACATCGGGATGATCAGGGTGGTTTCCACCGCGCTTGGCGCAGTCATGTACAGGAACACCGCCGCACCCAGGCCGAACACCGACTGCCAGAAATACTTCCAGCGGCTTGGCAGGCCGCGCGAGTTCTTCTCGATCACCTTGCGGTAGTCGTCCACCCAGCCGATGCCGCCGAACAGCAGGGTCACCAGCAGTACGGTCCACACGTAGCGGTTGGTCAGGTCAGCCCACAGCAGGGTGCTGACGCCGATGGCCGAGAGGATCAGGGCGCCGCCCATGGTCGGGGTGCCGGATTTTTTCAGGTGCGATTCAGGGCCGTCGTTACGCACGGCCTGGCCGATCTGACGAATCTGCAGGGTACGAATCATCCAGGGGCCCAGGAACAGGGCCAGCGACAGCGCGGTCAGCACACCCAGAATCCCGCGCAGGGTCAGGTACTGGAAGACCGCGAAGCCTTTGTAGAACTGTTGCAGATACTCCGCCAGCAGCAGCAGCATTTAATGTTTCTCCCCGCTGGAACCGCACAAGGCCGCCACGATGTTTTCCATCGCTGCGCTGCGCGAACCCTTGATCAAAATAGTGGTGTTTTTGCCCTGCTCGGCGCCAAGCGCTGCGATCAGGTCAAGTTGTGTACCGAAATGGCGAGCATTGGCACCGAATGCGTTCACTGCGTGAAGCATGTTCGGCCCAACGGCGTACAGGACGTCGACCTTGCCACGGGCGTACTCGCCCACCTGCCGATGCCCTTCTTCCGCCCATTGCCCCAATTCGCCGATGTCCCCGAGCACCAGGACGGTGCGTCCGGAAAAGCCGGCGAGTATATCAATGGCGGCGCACATTGAGGTGGGGTTTGCGTTATATGTATCGTCAATTACACGCACGCCGTTTGGCGCGATCTGCGCCACGGTGCGGCCCTTGACCGGCTGCACGCTTTCAAGGCCCCGGGCGATGTCGCCGATGGCCAGGCCGAAGGCATGCGCAGCGGCTGCGGCAGCCAGTGCGTTCTGCACGTTGTGGGTGCCCAGCAGGTTCAGCTGGACCCGCGCGGTGCCTTGCAGGCCGTGCAGGTTGAAGCTTGGGCAGCCGCGCGCGTCCGCCTGAATGTCGCTGGCGTGGAAGTCGGCAGCGGTGTTGGTCAGGGCGAAGCTGAGCACGCGGCGCTGGCCGGCACGGGCATGCCAGATACCGTAGGCCTTGTCGTCCAGGTTGAGCACGGCAGTACCATCGGCGGCCAGGCCATCGATGATCTCGCCCTTGGCCTCGACGATTTTCTCCGGGCCACCGAACTCACCCACGTGGGCGGTGCCGGCGTTGTTGAGAATCGCCACGTGGGGCTTGGTCAGGCCCACGGTGTAGGCAATTTCGCCCAGGCGCGACGCGCCCAGCTCGATGACGGCAGCGGTGTGCTGCGGCGCCAGTTCGAGCAGGGTCAGCGGTGCGCCCAGGTCATTGTTCAGGTTGCCACGGGTGGCCAGGACTTCGCCTTGGGTGCGCAGGATACCGGCCAGCAGTTCCTTGACCGTGGTCTTGCCGCTGGAGCCAGTGATGGCTGCGACGGGGCGGCTGAAACGGGCACGGTTCAGCGCGCCCAGTTGGCCCAAGGCCACGCGACAGTCGGCTACCACCAGTTGCGGTAGGTCGACACCTGGCACTTCGCGCTCCACCAGGGCAGCCACGGCGCCCTTGGCGGCCACGTCGGCCAGGTAATTGTGGCCGTCAAAGTTCGGCCCGGTCAGCGCCACGAACAACTGGCCCGCCGCAATGGCGCGGCTGTCGATGCTGACACCGTTGAATGGCACATCCTGGCCCTGCAAACGCGCAACCAGTGGCTTGAGCAGTTCTGCCAGGGACATGGGCTTAAGCATGGTCCACCTCCCAGGTGGCCAGAGCCGTGGCAGCCTCTTCCAGGTCGGAGAAGGCCAGGCGCTGGCCGTTGATTTCCTGATAATCCTCATGCCCTTTGCCGGCCAGCACGATCACGTCATCGGCGCTCGCCTGGGCGATCAGCTGGGCAATGGCCGGGCCACGGCCCGAGACAAATTCCACCCGCGCCGCAGCGCTGAAACCGGGGCGGATGTCGGCAAAAATCTGCATGGGGTCTTCGCTGCGAGGGTTGTCGTCGGTCACCAGCACGCGGTCGGCCAGACGCTCGGCCACTTCGGCCATCAGCGGGCGCTTGCCGCGGTCACGGTCGCCGCCGCAGCCGAACAGGCACAGCAGTTCGCCCTTGGCATGCGGGCGCAGGGCCTGCAGTACTTTGTCCAGGGCGTCCGGGGTGTGGGCGTAATCGACCACCACCAGCGGCTGCTTGCCACCACCCAGGCGCTGCATGCGGCCCAACGGGCCTTCCAGCTGCGGCATCACCTTGAGGATGTCGTCCAGCGGATATTCCAGGGCCAACAAGGTGCCGACGGCAGCCAGTACGTTGCTGAGGTTGAAGCGGCCCAGCAGGCGGCTGCGCAGCACGTGCTCGCCCTGCGCGGTGACCAGCGTGGCGCGCACGCCGTGGTCGTCGAACTGGGCTTCGCGGCAGAACAGGGTGGCCGACGGGTCGAGCAGGCTGTAGGTGATCAGCCGTGACTCGTGAATTTCTTCGGCCAGGGTGCTGCCGAAGGCGTCATCCAGGTTCAGCACGCGGCAGCGCAGGCCGGTCCAGTTGAACAGTTTGGCCTTGGCGGCGGCGTAGGCCTGCATGCTGCCGTGGTAGTCCAGGTGGTCGCGGCTGAGGTTGGTCAGCACCGCCACGTCGAACGCCAGGGCAGCCACGCGACCCTGGTCCAGGGCGTGGGACGAGACTTCCATGGCCACGGCCTTGGCGCCGGCCTTTTTCAGGTCCAGCAGGGTCGATTGCACGGCAATCGGGTCTGGCGTGGTCAGGCGGCCGCTTTGCAGCGCTTCATAAAAGCCGGTGCCCAGGGTGCCGATCAGGCCGCAGCGCTGACCCAGCAGGTCCAGGGCTTGCGCCACCAATTGGGTGACGCTGGTCTTGCCGTTGGTGCCCGTCACGCCCACCAGGTTGAGCAGGCGGCTAGGGTCGCCGTAGAAGCGCCCGGCAATGTCCGACAGCTGACGGATCAGGCCCTTGACCGGAATCAGCGGCACGTCGGTGATCGGCAGCACGGTGGCGCCTTCCACTTCGTAGGCCACGGCGGCAGCGCCACGGCCCAGGGCGTCGGCGATGTGCGCACGACCATCGACCTTGGCCCCCGGCACGGCCAGGAACAGGTCACCCGGGCGCACGGCACGGCTATCCAGCGCCAGTTCGCGGATCAACGGATCGCGGTTGGCCTGGGCGAAAATCTTGCTCAGTGGCATCGTCATCAGCCACGCCCTCCCTTGCTGGCCGCAGGCTGGGCCTGGGCTTGTTCCTGCGGAGTACTTGGCAGGTTGTCCGGGGTCACGTTCATCAGCCGCAGCGTGCCGGACATGACCTTGCTGAATACCGGTGCCGATACCAGACCACCGAAGTAGCCGGCCTTGCTCGGTTCGTCGATGACCACCACGATGGCATAGCGCGGATCGCTGAGCGGGCCGAAACCGGCGAACAGCGAGCGGTAGGCGTTTTCGGTGTAGCCGCGCGAACCGATGGTGGCCTTACGCGCCGTACCCGACTTGCCGGCCACGTGGTAGCCCGGCACCCGCGCACGGTACACGCCGCGCGAGTCCTCGATCACTTCCTTCATCATGCCTTGCAGGGTCTTGGCGACCTGCTCGGGCATCACCCGGGTGGCCTGGGGCTTGCCGTCGACCTTGAGGATGCTCAGCGGCACAATCTCGCCGTCGTTGGCGATGGCCGAATAGGCGTGCACCAGTTGCAGCGCGGTTACCGACAGGCCGTAGCCGTAGGACAGGGTGGCGGTCTCGGCCTTTTTCCAGTCGCGGTGGTTGGGCAGGTTGCCCACGCGCTCGCCCGGGAAGCCCAGGCCGGTGTACTGGCCAAGGCCCACGGCCGACATGGCGCGGAAGATGTTCTCGCCGCCGACGTCGAAGGCCACCTTGCTCATGCCCACGTTACTGGAGTTGATCAGGATGCCGGTCAGGTCGAGGATCGGGCCCTCGGTCTTGGTCACGTCTTTAATGGTGTAGCGACCGATCTGCAGGCTGCCTGGGTATACCTCGACCTTGTCGGTCGGCTTCCAGCGCCCTGTTTCCAGGGCCGCACTCATGGAGATCGGCTTCATGGTCGAGCCCGGCTCGAACACGTCGGTGATCGCCCGGTTACGCATGGACGCCGGGAACATGGTCTTGCGGTTGTTGGGGTTGTAGGTGGGCTGGTTGACCATGGCCAGCACTTCGCCGGTCTTCACGTCCATGATCACCATGCTGCCCGCCTTCGCCTCGTTCTCGACGATGGCGTTGCGCAGTTCGCGGCTGGCCAGGTATTGCAGGCGCAGGTCGATCGAAAGGGTCAGGGTCTTGCCCGCCTTGGCGTTCTTGGTGACCTGCACGTCCTTGATCAGACGACCGCGGCGGTCCTTGATCACTTGGCGCTTGCCAGGTACGCCGGCCAGCCAGTCTTCATAGGCCAGCTCCACGCCTTCGCGGCCGTGGTCGTCCAGGTCGGTGAAGCCGACCATGTGGGCGGTCACGTCACCGGCCGGGTAGAAACGACGAAATTCCTCGATGCCGTAGACACCAGGAACCTTGAGATCGAGCACGGTCTGGCCCTGCTCCGGCGTGAGGCCGCGCACCAGGTAGATGAATTCCTTGGTGGCCTGGGCGTCCAGGCGTGCAGACAGTTCCTTGGGGTCTTGGCCCAAGGCGGCGGCCAGTGCCGGCCACTTGTTCTTGTCGGCCTGCATTTCCTTGGGGTTGGCCCACAAGGTGGTGACCGGGGTACTCACCGCCAGCGGCTCGCCGTTGCGGTCGGTGATCAGGCCGCGGTGCGCAGGGATAGGGATATGACGCACGCTGCGCGCATCGCCCTGGCCCTTGAGGAAGTCATGGTCGATGACCTGCAGGTCGACAATACGCCACACGATCGCGCCGACCATGATGCCCAGCAACGCCACGACCACCCGGAACCGCCACGGGTACAGGGCCCCATCGAGCTTCATCATGGCGCCACCATCTTGATTTCAGCGGCGTCGGGAATACGCATTTTCAATTGGCCACTGGCCAGCGCCTCGATGCGGCTGTGGGCCGTCCAGGTGCTTTGTTCCAGAATCAGGCGGCCCCACTCGGCCTGCGCCTTGTCGCGCTCGCTCAGCTCGTTGTACAGGCTGTTGAGCAACTGACGGTTCAGGTGCGCGCTATAGGACACGGCGATGGCCGAAACCAGCACGCCGATGAACAGCAGCAGCATCAGGAAGCTGCCGCCTGGCAAAGGCTTGGCGTAGAGCTTGCTCACCGCAGCTTCTCCGCCACGCGCATGACCGCGCTGCGCGAGCGCGGGTTGGCCTTGAGCTCAGCCTCGGAGGCGAACTGAGCCTTGCCGTGCACCTTGATTTTCGGTTCGAACGCCTGGAAGCGCACCGGCAGGTTGCGCGGCAGGTTGTCGGCTTCGCCCTTGGCCAGCTTGCGCATGAACAGTTTGACGATGCGGTCTTCCAGCGAGTGGAAGCTGATCACCACCAGGCGGCCGCCCACTTCCAGCGACTCCAGCGCAGCCTCAAGGCCCGCTTCAAGGTCGGCCAGTTCGTTGTTGACGTGGATACGCAGGCCCTGGAAAGCACGGGTAGCCGGGTTCTTGCCCTTTTCCCACGCAGGGTTGGCCACTTTCAGCACTTCGGCCAGGTCGGCGGTACGCAGGAACGGGGTGATTTCGCGACGGGCGACCACGGCATTGGCCATGCGCTTGGCGAAACGTTCTTCACCGTATTCCTTGAACACGCGAGCAATTTCTTCGGCCGGTGCGTTGGCGATGAACTCGGCAGCGCTGACGCCACGGCTCGGGTCCATGCGCATGTCCAGCGGGCCGTCGTTCATGAAGCTGAAGCCGCGCTCGGGGTCGTCCAGCTGTGGCGAAGACACGCCCAGGTCCAGCAATACGCCGTTGACCTTGCCGGCCAGGCCTTGGCTAGCAATTTCGCTACCCATTTCCGCAAAACTGCGCTGCACAATGACAAAGCGGCCGTCTTCGGCCGCCAGCGCTTGCCCCGTGGCAATCGCTTGTGGGTCCTTGTCGAACCCCAACAATCGTCCGTCGGCCCCCAGGTGCTTGAGGATCAACCGGCTGTGACCACCCCGCCCGAAGGTACCGTCCACGTAGCAGCCATCGCCCTGTATGGCGAGAGCCTCGACGGCTTCGTCAAGCAATACGGTGATGTGGTTAAAGCCGCTATCTATAGTCACAGAATCAAATCACGCAGTTCTTCAGGCATGGCGCCCGGTTGTTGAATAGCTGCCAGGTCCGCATCAGCAAGCGCGTTCCAGGCATCCTCGTCCCACAGTTGAAACTTGTTGAGCTGGCCTACCAGCATCACTTTCTTGTCCAGCCTGGCGTACTCGCGCAGGCGCGGCGGAACCAGAAAACGCCCACTGCCGTCGAGCTCCTGGTCAACCGCATTGCCAATCAGCAACCTTTGCAGACGGCGGTTCTCTTCCCGGAGCGACGGCAGTGCGCGCAGCGTTGTTTCAATTAATTCCCATTCGTCCAGCGGATAGACACAAAGGCAGCGGTCGACAGCGTCGATGGTCACGATCAACTGGCCATTGGAGCGCGAAACCAGCTCGTCACGGTACCGGCTCGGCATGGCGAGACGGCCCTTTGTATCGAGACTGACGGCATTAGCTCCGCGAAACACAGAGGCGCTTCCCCAAGAATTTTAGTTTTTCGTGCCTAAAAACCCACTTTGTGCCACTTTCCGCCACTTGCGCACACTATAGGAATGCCCCTGTACCACCGTCAAGGCACGCCCGTAAGGAAAACCCTTACAGATCGGCGATTTAGGAGATAAACGGAAGGAGATAGGCGAATTCGAGGGAAGCGAAGGGGTATAAAGCCAAGTTAACTCAAGGGTCTACGGCTCAAACTTAAAGTGATTTATCAAGAGTAAGATTTTTTCGGTATTACCAGGGCCGCTTCTGCTATTGAATTGATGCAGAAGGGAAAAGAGGTGGAGAGTCGATCTGTAAGCCGGGTTCTGTCGAGGACAGTCATTCCTCTACGATGGCCATCACTGGACACCTTTAGCAACCTACCCGGTTCCAACGCGGGCCGCGCCATATGGAACCCTATTTGGTCTTGCTCCGAGTGGGGTTTGCCTAGCCACGCACTGTTACCAGACGTGCGGTGCGCTCTTACCGCACCTTTTCACCCTTACCGGCACCGAAGTGCTTAGGCGGTTATTTTCTGTGGCACTTTCCGTAGGCTCGCGCCTCCCAGGTGTTACCTGGCACTCTGCCCTATGGAGCCCGGACTTTCCTCCCCCCGCTTTTGCGGAACAAAAGCAGGCAGCGACTGTCCAATCGACTCTCCGGCGACAAGGTTAATGGTCTGAGGGGGTTAGGACAAGCTTTATCGTGGCTGGCTTTAGAGTTTCGGCGCTCTTGAGATCGAGCGCCGTCCGCACGGCGCTTCCCGGGCAGAGCCCGGTCCTACAGTTTGTTTCGGGCCAGTTACGTCTGGGAGGTCACCTAGCCCGCCTTGGTGGCACCAGCACAAATCTGCAGGGAAAAAGCAAAGCGGACCAGGCGATGCCACTGGCATAACTGGCCCGAAACAAATGTAGGACCGGGCTCTGCCCGGGAAGCGCCGCGCGGGCGGCGCTCGATGTCATGAGGCTTGAAGGTCCCCAGGCTGGCACCTGATGGCCATACCTCAAAACCTCGCCATGCACATGGCGGCCTTCACCCTACACCCCCGCCATGCCACCCCTCACCCCCCCTTCTGCCGCTCCAACGCCACCTGATACAACACATTCTTCCGCGCCCCGGTAATCTCCGCCGCCAACGCCGCCGCACGTTTCAACGGCATCTCCTTGAGCAGCAGGTCCAGCACGCGCATCACCTCGGCGCTCACCACCTCATCACTCTCCGGCGGCGTCCAGCCTGCCACCAGCACCACGCACTCGCCGCGCTGCTGGTTGCTGTCGTTCTCCACAAAAGCCCGCAATTCAGACAGCGGCAAGCCCTTCAGGGTCTCGAAGGTCTTGGTGAGCTCACGCGCCAGCAATGCCGGGCGATCGGGGCCAAACACAAACTCCATGTCCTGCAGGCATTCCAGAATCCGATGCGGCGCCTCGTAGAAAATCAACGTACGCGGCTCTTCACGCACTTGCTCCAGCCGCGAGCGGCGGCCCACGGTCTTGGCCGGCAGGAAACCTTCGAAAATGAAACGGTCAGACGGCAGGCCCGCCGCCGACAACGCCGCAATCAGCGCACAAGCGCCCGGTACTGGCACCACCGGAATACCCGCAGCACGCACCTGACGCACCAGGTGATAGCCCGGGTCGGAGATCAACGGTGTACCGGCATCGGAGATCAACGCCACACTCTCGCCCGCCAGCAACTTGTCGAGAAAACGACCGCCTTCATCGCGCTCGTTGTGCTCGTGGCACGCCGCCAGCGGCGTATTGATACCGAAGTGTTGCAGCAGACGGATGGAGTGACGGGTGTCCTCGGCCGCGATCAGCGCCACGTCGCCCAGGATCTTCAAGGCGCGCGCGCTCATGTCGTCCAGGTTACCGATGGGCGTGGCCACCACATAAAGTGTTCCCATCGCGGAATTCGAAGCACCTGCAGCAGTCACAGCACACACCTGTCGTTGGCAAAAGCGGCATTGTAACGCGTGCTTCCGCCCAACGGCCAAAAAGCCCTCGGTAAAACCCTGAATGACCTTTGGTACGCCTTTCACACCTGTGACATCGCACCGGGGCCCATGCTTGGGTACAATTGCCGGCCTAACCGATCGAGTATCAGGAAGATATACATGACAGCTTGCCTGAGGCTGCTCTCAGCCCTATGCCTTGCCGCACTGTTGGCCGCCTGCGCCAGCTCGCCCTCCAGCAGCCTGGGCGAACTGCCGCGCACCCCTGACGCCAGCATCGAGCAACTGCTGGGCCAGGCCGCGTCCGCCAGGACGCCGGCCGATGCCTCGGCACTGCGCCTGAGCGCCGCCGACCTCGCCTACCGCCAGCACGCCAACGACCGTGCCGGGCAGATCCTGGCGCAGGTGCAGGTCGAGCAGCTCAATGTTGGCCAGCAGATCATCGCCAGCACCCTGGCAGCCGAACTGGCCATGACGCGCAACCAGCCCAAGCAAGCGCTGAGCGCCCTCAACCACCCCAGCCTGCAGCGCCTGAATGAAGCATCGGTGGACACCCAGGTACGCGCCCACACCGTGCGCGCCCGTGCCCTGGAAGCCGACGGCCAGATCCTGCCTGCCGCTCAGGAACGCGTGTTCATCGCGCCATTGCTGACCGGCGATGCCGCCGCAGCCAACAGCGAGGCCATCTGGACCCTGGTCAACAGCCTGCCCATCGACCAGCTGCAACCCGCTGGCACGGATGACCTGGCCGGCTGGCAGAGCCTGGCGCTGGCGGTTAAAAGCGCCGGCACCCTGGACCAGCAGAAAGCCGCGATCGACAACTGGCGCAGCACCCACCCCGACCACCCCGCCGCCAAGCAGTTGCCGGCAGCCCTGGTGAAGCTCAAGGAGCTGACCAGCCAGCCGCTGACCAAGATCGCGTTGCTGCTGCCGCAACAAGGCCAGCTGGCCTCGGTAGGCAAGGCCCTGCGTGACGGTTTCATGGCCGCCTACTATCAGGCCCAGCAGTCCGGTCAGAAGCCGCCAGTGGTCGAAGTGTTCGACAGCTCGCGCGTCACCTCCATGGACGACTTCTACCGCCAGGCCCAGGCCGCCGGCGCGCAACTGGTGGTCGGCCCGCTGGAGAAACCCCTGGTCAAGCAACTGGCCGGTCGCCCGCAACTGCCCATCACTACCCTGGCGCTGAACTACAGCGACGGTACCCAGGCCAACCCGCCACAACTGTTCCAGTTCGGCCTGGCCGCCGAAGACGAAGCCCGCGAAGTGTCGCGCCGCGCCCGTGCCGACGGCCTGCACCGCGCCGTGGCCCTGGTGCCACGTGGTGAGTGGGGCGACCGTGTACTGGCGGCCTTCCGCCAGGACTTCGAAGCCAACGGCGGGCAACTGCTGGGCTCCCAGCGCGTCGACCAGCCCGTGGCCCTGGCCCAGCAGATCGGCGACCTGATGCAGGCCCGCCAAGGCGCCAACGGCAGCAACGGTTCGCGCCGCCAGGACGTGGATTTCATCTTCCTGGCCTCCACCCCGCAACTGGCCCAGCAAATCAAGCCGACGCTGAATTTCCAATACGCCGGTGACGTGCCGGTGTATGCGACGTCCAACGTCTACAGTGCCAGCGGTGATCAGGCGCAGTACAACGACATGAACGGAGTGCGCTTCTGCGAAACCCCATGGCTGCTCGACAACAGCAACCCGCTGCGCCAGCAAGTGGTTCGCCAGTGGCCGCAAGCCGGTGGCAGCCTGGGCCGTCTGTACGCCATGGGCGTGGATGCGTTTGGCCTGGCGCCGCGCCTTGGTCAGTTGAAGGCGCTGCCGGACAACCGCATGCAGGGCCTGTCGGGCAACCTGAGCGTCAACGCCAGCCAGCGCATCGAGCGCCAGTTGCCATGGGCGCAGTTCACTGGTGGCCAGGTACAGCGCCTGCCGGACACTGCCCAGTAATGCCTGCGGGCTCGTCGCGCCAGGCCGGCCTGCAGGCCGAAGCGCAGGCACTTGCACACTTGCAACAGCAAGGCTTGCAGGTGCTTGCGCAGAACTGGCTGTGTAAAGGCGGCGAGCTTGATCTGGTCATGCTTGATGGCGATACAGTAGTATTCGTCGAAGTTCGTTACCGTCTGCACGCACAATGGGGCGGCGCGCTCGAAAGCATCGATGCGCGCAAGCAGGCCAGGGTGGTCAACGCCGCCCAACAGTTTCTGCATCAGCAAGCGCGCTGGGCCAGTCATCCCTGCCGCTTCGATGTCATTGCCCTGGAAGGCAGCGCCAGCAAGGACATGCGCCTGAACTGGCTACGCAATGCCTTTGACAGCTGAACAAGCGGTCGTTGGCGCTGCCGGACAACCCCTTATTTCAACGATTTTCGCTCTTTGCTTTGCGGGCTGCACATTCATGTGCCGGGACGCTGAACAGCGCCCGACCAGCCGCCCTAATTAAGGTCACACTGATGGACATGCAATCCCGAATTCGCCAGCTTTTCCAGGCCAGTATCGATACCAAGCAACAGGCGATGGAAGTCCTTGCACCGCACATCGAGCAAGCCAGCCAGGTCATGGTCAACGCCCTGCTCAACGAGGGCAAGATGCTGTCGTGCGGCAACGGCGGCTCGGCGGGCGATGCGCAGCATTTTTCCTCGGAACTGCTCAACCGCTTCGAGCGCGAGCGCCCGAGCCTGCCCGCCATCGCCCTGACCACCGACAGCTCAACCATTACCTCGATCGCCAACGACTACAGCTACAACGAAGTCTTCTCCAAGCAGATCCGCGCACTGGGTCAGCCTGGCGATGTACTGCTGGCGATTTCCACCAGCGGCAACTCGGCCAACATCATTCAGGCGATCCAGGCCGCACATGATCGCGAAATGGTTGTCGTAGCTCTGACCGGTCGCGATGGTGGCGGCATGGCGTCGCTGCTGCTGCCTGAAGACGTCGAGATTCGCGTACCGGCTACTGTCACCGCACGCATTCAGGAAGTTCACCTGCTGGCGATCCACTGCCTTTGCGACTTGATCGACAGCCAATTGTTCGGGAGTGAAGAATGACCCCTAATCGCCTTGGCCTGATGGCCCTGACCCTGTGCCTGAGCCTGACCGGCTGCAGCTCGTTCCTGACCGCTACCCGCGACAAGCCGATTGAAGACGATCGCGGCACCCGCACTTTCGGCAGCAAGATCGATGACTCGCTGATCGAAACAAAGGTGTCGGTGAACGTGGCCAAGGCCAGCCCGGACCTGGACCAGAACTCGCACATCATCGTCAGCAGCTTCAACGGCATCGTCCTGCTGGCCGGCCAGACCCCGCGCGCAGACCTCAAGGCCATGGCCGAACAGGCTGCCAGCAGCGTGCAGCGCGTCAAGCGCGTGCATAACGAACTGCAGGTGATGGCGCCCTCCTCGATCCTGGCGCGCAACAACGACGCCTGGCTGACCACCAAGATCAAGACCCAGATGCTGGCCGACGCCACGATTCCTGGCTCGCGCATCAAGGTGATCACCGAGAACGGCATCGTCTACATGCTGGGCCTGGTGACCCAGAAGGAAGCAGCCCAGGCCGCATCGCTGGTGCAGGGCGTGGGTGGCGTGCAGAAGATCGTGAAGCTGTTCGAATACATCGACTGACCTGTAGCCTGGCTGACCGCTTGTAGCCGCTGCCGCCAAGCTGCGCTGGCCCTGTGCCTCACTGAGGATCTTCAGGGTTCACACGGGCCAGCGCAGCCTGGCGGCAGCGGCTATGTATGGACTCGCCCCTCCTGTCTACCCGCTTTTGAAAAACTGCCGCCCGTTGCATCTATGTATTAGGCCTATTCAAGGAAGCCGCTTTGGGCTTCTGGCCGACATTGGAAGAGCTCGTGGTATGCCGATTACAGTCAGGCCTCGAAGGCCGCTAGCCGCTTAGGCATCAATCCACGCCGATCCTATCTGGGGTCAATGTTTTTCAGCACAGGGTTGGACAGTAGTTACCTCGGTGGCAGAACTCGGTGGATCAGTGGCTCATCATCGCTGGCTGGCCGCTGCCATGCTGTCGACGATAAGTCTGGTCATTCTGTAGAAGCCTCCAGACGATACGCAGGTTGCGATTGGCCAGCCGGACCGCAGCCTGTTTGCGGCCCAGGCGGCTCATCCAGCGCAGTAATCGGCGGTCGTCGGGTTGCTCCGAATCGGATCGCAGTTGTTGCAGCACCGCGTGTGCGCCCTGGATCATCAGGCTGCGCAGATATGAATCGCCTCGCTTGCTCATACCGCCCAGGCGAACTTTATTCCCGCTGCTGTGTTGGTCGGGAACCAGGCCAAAGTAGGCCGCGAACTTGCGTGCATTGGGGAACCGTTCGGGCTGGGTTTCCTTGGCTACCAACGCCGTGGCGGTCACCGGACCGATACCGCGCACGCTCATCAGCCGCTTGGCCGTGCTGTCGGCATTTGCCGCTGCTTCCAGACGGCCCGTCAACACCGCAATGCGCTCGCCCAAAAAGCGCCATTCCGCCAGCAGTTCATCGATCAACTCGCGCAACATGGCTGGCACTGGTTGAGTGGCATCCTCCAATACTCGTGGAATTCTCTGGCTGATGGCGACATCACCTTGAGCCAGGACCACGCCGTGCTCAAGCAGCAGGCCGCGCATCTGATTACTCAATGCGGTGCGGCGGCGCACATAGCCCTGGCGGGCACGATGCAATGCCTGCATAGCAAGCGCCGCAACGCTCTTGATTGGTACTGCGCAGATTTTCTCGTCACGACCGGCCCGCAAAATCGCCAACGCATCGTTACGATCGTTTTTAGGTCCTGTGCGGTGTGCTGTCACCAGCTTGGCCGGCAAAATCCGAGCCTCGACGCCCTGTTCCTGCAGCTGACGCGCCCAGGCTTGCGCACCTGGCCCCGTCTCCATCAAGACTATGACGTGAGGTGCCAGTTGTTGAAGGAATTCGTAGAACGCTTCGCGCGACTTGAGGCGTTGCTCATAGTGCACGTGGCCGAGGGCATCCTCTCCGGCAACCTGAAAGACATGTTTGGCTAGGTCGACTGCCACGGTCGTGCAAGCCGACAAATTGGCGGAAGACAAGGATTGATCAATCGAAGTATGCTTTTTCATGGACTCGCCCTCGCTGTCGTTGGCTGTTTAGACTGCCACCGTGGCGCATTGACGCCTCGGCTTGGGCGAGTCCATCCAATTACAAGAGGCAATAAAAAAGGCGATCCGGATGGATCGCCTTTTTTATTACTTGACCACTTTCAGGCTTGGCCGCCCTGCAGGGCGCTGCGGCCGGCCACCATCGGGCGGCAGGTCGTCGTCATGCCCATCAAGCACAACCTCGTCTTCCTCGAGCACAGGCGGCTCCAGGTCGAAGACCATGCCCTGGCCATTCTCGCGGGCGTAAACGCCCAGGATGGCACCGATAGGCACGTACAGGGTGTGCGCGACGCCGCCGAAGCGACCTTCGAAGCTGACAGCGTCGTTGTCCATGTGCAGATGGCGCACGGCGCTGGGCGACACGTTGAGGACGATCTGGCCATCACTGGCAAAGCCCTTGGGCACTTGCACCGAACGGAATTCGGAATTGACCAGCATGTGGGGTGTGCAATCGTTGTCCACGATCCACTCGTAGAGTGCACGCACGAGATACGGACGACTGGAGTTCATCAAAGGCTCCTTCAAACCTGGCGCATTTCACGTTCAGCTGCCGAAAGGCTGGCCTGGAAGGCTTCGCGGGCAAACTGACGGTCCATATAGTCCAGCAGCGGCTTTGCAGGCCGCGGCAATTCGATACCCAGAACTGGCAAACGCCAGAGTATGGGCAGTAGACAGCAATCGACAAGACTTTGCTCATCACTGAGGAAGAAAGGCTTGTCGGCAAACAACGGCGAAACGCCGGTCAGGCTCTCGCGCAACTCCTTGCGGGCCTGCACACGAGCCGGTTCCTTGGTCCGCGCGTCAAGAATCAGGTCCACCAGCCCGCACCAGTCGCGCTGAATCCGATGGATCAGCAGGCGGCTGTTGGCCCGGGCCACCGGGTACACCGGCAGCAGTGGCGGATGCGGGTAACGCTCATCCAGATATTCCATCACGACAGTGGATTCGTACAGCGCCAGATCCCGATCGACCAGCGTCGGCAGGCTGCCGTACGGGTTCACTTCGATCAGTTTGGCTGGCTGCGAACCTGCCGGCACGCTGATGATCTCAGCGCTAACACCCTTCTCGGCGAGCACGATGCGCACCCGATGAGAATAGTGGTCAGCGGGGTCGGAGTAGCAGGCCAACCGGTTGGTCACGCCCATGGCGGTCCTCCTCGCGTATAAAAAACATGAATAACACAAAAACGAGCGCGCCCCTGAAGCACTCCGTTAGCGAATGTGAGCGGAAAAGCTTCCAGGCTCACTACGCAGGGTTGCCGAGGGGCGCGCGCATTTAACAGCAAATCTTACCGCATATTCAATGAACGTCTTTCCAGTATTCACGTTTGAGCAGGTAGGCAAAGATGAACAGAACCGCCAGATACAGCAACACATAGGTGCCAATGCGCTCGCTGGCGAGCTTGTTGGGGTTGGCCGAATAGGCCAGGAAGGTCACCAGGTTGTGGATTTTTTCATCGAACTGCTCGGGCGTCAGGGTACCGGTCTTGGGCACCAGCGTCAGCTGATCGCAAGCCTCGTGGGTCAGCGGCGAGCCGGTCAGCGGGTCGTACTGCTTCTTGCCCTCGGTGACCACCTGCACCTGCTTGCAACCAATCACCTGACGCCCCTGCAGGCCGCCCAGCACGTTGGGCATGCCCACGTTGGGGAAGACCACGTTATTCACGCCCCAAGGCCGCGCAGGGTCCTCGTAGAAGGAGCGCAGATAGCCGTACAGCCAGTCGGTGCCACGCACCCGCGCCACCAGAGTCAGGTCGGGCGGCGCGGCGCCGAACCACGCCTTGGCGTCGGCTGGCTGCATGCCGATGGTCATGTGGTCGCCGATCTTGGCGCCGGTGAACACCAGCTTTTCCAGCATCAGGTCATGGGGGATGCCCAGGTCATCGGCCACGCGCTCGTAGCGCTGGAACTTGGCGCTGTGGCAACCCATGCAGTAGTTGACGAAGGTACGCGCGCCATCCTGCAGCGCGGGCTTGTCGGCCAGGTCGATGTCCACCTTTTCCAGTTCCGGGCCACCCTCGGCGGCCCAGGTCATCATGGGCAGTAGCGCAAGCATGAAAACCGCAATTATTCTTTTCATCAGCCTGTCACCCTTTCCGGTACTGGCTTGGTCTTCTCGAGCCGCGTGTAGAACGGCATCAGGATGAAGTAGGCGAAATACAGCACCGTGCACACCTGCGACACCAGCGTTCGCTCAGGCGTGGGCGGCAGCACGCCCAGGTAGCCCAGGGTAACGAAGGACAGGCAGAACAGCGTCAGCGCGATGCGACTGATCCAACCCTTGTAGCGCATGGACTTGACCGGGCTGCGGTCCAGCCACGGCAGCACGAACAGCACGGCGATGGCCGCGCCCATGGCCATCACCCCCAGCAGCTTGTCGGGCACCGCCCGCAAAATCGCGTAGAACGGCGTGAAGTACCACACCGGGGCGATGTGCTCCGGGGTCTTGAAGGCGTTGGCCTGCTCGAAGTTGGGCTTTTCCAGGAAGTAACCGCCCATCTCCGGGAAGAAGAACACGATGGAGCAGAACACGAACAGGAACACCACCACGCCGACGATATCCTTGACCGTGTAGTACGGGTGGAAGGCAATGCCGTCCAGGGGGATGCCGTTTTCGTCCTTGAGCTTCTTGATCTCGATGCCGTCGGGGTTGTTCGAGCCCACTTCGTGCAGCGCCAGGATATGCAGCACCACCAGGCCGAGAATGACGATCGGCAAGGCAATCACATGCAAGGCAAAGAAGCGGTTCAGGGTAATGCCGGAAATCAGGTAGTCGCCGCGAATCCACTGGGTCAGGTCATTGCCGATCACCGGAATGGCGCCGAACAGGGAAATGATCACCTGCGCCCCCCAGTACGACATTTGCCCCCAGGGCAGCAGGTAGCCCATGAACGCCTCGGCCATCAGCGCCAGGTAGATCAGCATGCCGAAGATCCACACCAGCTCCCGCGGCTTCTTGTAGGAGCCGTACAGCAGGCCGCGGAACATGTGCAGGTAGACGACGATGAAGAACGCCGAGGCGCCGGTGGAGTGCAGGTAACGCAGAATCCAGCCAAATGACACGTCGCGCATGATGTACTCGACCGAAGCAAACGCCTCTTCGGCCGACGGCGTGAAACTCATGGTCAGCCACACGCCGGTGACGATCTGATTGACCAGCACCAGCAGCGCCAGCGAGCCGAAGAAGTAGAAGAAGTTGAAGTTCTTCGGGGCGTAGTACTTGGTGAGGTGTTCTTCCCACATTTTTGTCGCGGGGAAACGGGCATCCACCCAGGCCATGAACTTGCTCATCACGCTTTCTCCTGATCAACGCCGATGACAATCACATCGTCCGACTCGTACGAGTGCGGCGGCACCGCCAGGTTGAGCGGCGCAGGCTGGGATTTGTACACACGGCCGGCGAGGTCGTAGTGGGAACCGTGGCAGGGGCAGAAGTAGCCACCCACCCAGTCCTTGCCCAGGTCGGCCGGGGCCACCTCGGGGCGAAACGTGGGAGAACAGCCCAGGTGCGTGCAGATACCGATCAGGATCAGCACCTGTGGCTTGATGGAGCGCAGCTTGGGGTCGACGTAGGCAGGCTGGGTGGAGTTCTTGGACTCGGGGTCGGAGAGGCGGTCTTCGATCTTGCCCAGGTTGGCCAGGATCTCGTCGGTGCGGCGCACCACGAATACCGGCTGACCGCGCCATTCGGCGATCACTTGCTGACCCGGTTCGACCTTGCTGATGTTGAACTTGACTGGAGCGCCCGCCGCCTTGGCCTTGGCGCTGGGGAACCACGACCCCACGAACGGGACCGCAGCCCCTACCGCTCCTGCCGCGCCGACCACGGATGTGGCCGCTACGAGGAAGCGACGCCGGCCTGCATTCACGCCGTCATTGCTCATTGAGTCCTCTCCCATCGGCTTTTTGTGCCCTGTTGCAACGGGCATCTACATTGTTGGTTCCATCCGCACAGGTAGGGTCAGTACCTGAAAATGTGACGAATGGTAGTGAAAAGCCCATACCTAGACAAGGGAAATACCCGCGGCAAACGGCTGCACGCCTTGTCTTGCGCGGGGTACGCAGATGCAGCAAAGCGCTGCATGAAAACTTCGCACCCCACGTCATTCATCGTAGCCGCTGCCGCAGGCTGCGCTGGCCATTTGCAACAACACAAATGGCAGCGAACATTCGGGCCTGCGCCGCCTGGCGGCAGCGGCTACGCGCCCACCGTAGTCTAGTCGACATAAAAAAAGCCCGGTTCCAAAGGAACCGGGCTTTTTTTTGAACGGAGTCGCGAAGCTTGAATTAACGCTTCGAGTACTGCGGACGCTTACGCGCTTTACGCAGACCGACTTTCTTACGTTCAACTTCACGAGCGTCACGAGTAACGTAGCCAGCTTTACGCAGGGCGCTACGCAGGGTCTCGTCGTACTGCATCAGAGCACGGGTGATACCGTGACGGATTGCACCGGCTTGACCGCTGACACCACCACCGATAACGGTGACGTAGATGTCGAACTTCTCGGTGGTCTCGGTCAGTTCCAGCGGCTGACGAACTACCATGCGGGCAGTTTCACGGCCGAAGAACACGTCCAGAGAACGGTTGTTGATGGAGATGTTACCGGTGCCCGGACGCAGGAAAACGCGTGCGGTAGCGGTCTTGCGACGGCCAGTGCCGTAATTTTGAGTCGCCGACATAATGAACTATTCCGTTAAATCTTCAGTTCTTGGGGCTGCTGAGCAGTATGAGGGTGAGCAGCGCCCGCATAGACTTTCAGCTTACGGTACATGTCGCGACCCAGCGGGTTCTTAGGCAGCATGCCTTTAACCGCGGTCTCGATCACGCGCTCAGGGGCCTTGGCGATCAGTTTTTCGAAGCTGATCGACTTGATGCCGCCCGGGAAACCGGAGTGGGAGTAGTACATTTTGTCAGAGGTTTTTGCGCCAGTGACACGAACCTGCTCGGCGTTGATGACGACGATGTAGTCGCCGGTGTCAACGTGAGGGGTGTATTCTGGTTTGTGCTTGCCACGCAGGCGGCTCGCGATCTCAGTAGCCAGACGACCCAGGGTCTGACCAGCAGCATCAACGACGAACCAGTCGCGTTTTACTGTTTCCGGTTTAGCAGTAAAAGTTTTCATTCTTTATAGCCTCGAAGGCCGTCCAGCAAAAAGAGACGGCAGATCTTACTGAATAGTGCGTACTTTGACAAGTCAAAGGCAGCCGGATACAGACGCTATCGGGGGCTCGGGTCAGCGCGTCCAATATACGGCAAGATTCTTCGGCGAGCGGCGCATCACTTCCACTGCTGAGAGAGGGGCCGAATTATCCAGATTGCGAAAAAAATATCAACCTGCTTTTATGATTCCTTTGCCTTGAGGAGCAGCAGATGGATTTTCGCCGATTGGGCCGCACCGACATCAACGTCAGCGCCCTGTGCCTGGGCACCATGACCTGGGGCGAGCAGAACACCGAGGCAGAGGGCTTCGCGCAGATCGAACGGGCCAAGGCGGCCGGCATCAACTTCATCGACACGGCGGAAATGTACCCCGTACCCCCTCGTCCGGAAACCTACGCCAGCACCGAACGCGTCATCGGCAATTACTTCGCCAGCCGCGGTGATCGCGCCGACTGGGTACTGGCCAGCAAGATTGCCGGCCCCGGCAACGGCATCGCCCACATTCGCGACGGCCAGCTGCGCCACAATCGCGAGCATATCGTGCAGGCCCTGGACGCCAGCCTTTCGCGACTGAAGACCGACTGGATCGACGTGTACCAGTTGCACTGGCCCGAGCGCAGCACCAACTTCTTCGGCAAGCTGGGCTACCAGCACACCCAGGACGAGCTGATCACCCCGCTGGAAGACACCCTGGAAGCGCTGGACGAGCAGGTAAAGGCCGGCAAGATCCGCCACGTCGGCCTGTCCAACGAAACGCCGTGGGGCACCATGAAATTCCTGCAGCTGGCCGAAAGCCGTGGCTGGCCGCGCGCGGTGTCGATCCAGAACCCCTACAACCTGCTCAACCGCAGCTTTGAAGTGGGCCTCGCGGAAATCGCCATTCGCGAGCAATGCGGCCTGCTGGCCTATTCGCCGATGGCCTTCGGCATGCTGTCGGGCAAGTTCGAGAACGGCGCCAAGCCGGCCGGTGCCCGCCTGACCCTGTTCAGCCGCTTCAGCCGCTACTCCAACCCGCAAAGCGTGGCGGCCTGCAGCCGCTACGTGGCCCTGGCCCGCGAGCACGGCCTGGACCCGGCGCAGATGGCGCTGGCGTTCGTCACCCAGCAGCCGTTCGTGACCAGCAACATCATCGGTGCCACGTCGCTGGAGCAACTGGACGCCAACATTGCCAGTTTCGATCTGAAGCTGAGCGATGAGGTGCTGGAAGGCATCGAGGCGATCCACAAGGATCAGCCCAACCCGGCGCCGTAATCCATCACCCTGTGGGAGCGGGCTCTGCCCGCGAAGCGTACACCGCGCAATCCAGCCAGCACCGCGTCGGTTTGTTCGCGGGCAGAGCCCGCTCCCACAGAGCTCTTGTGCAGCCCGATCACATCAAATCACCGAGCGGGCAATGATCTCTTTCATGATTTCATTGGTCCCGGCATAAATGCGCTGTACCCGCGCATCCGCCCACGCCCGGGCAATCGGGTATTCCCACATGAAGCCGTAGCCGCCGTGCAACTGCACGCACTCGTCGAGCACCTTGCACTGCAGGTCCGAGCCCCAGTACTTGGTCATCGCCGCCGTAGGCACGTCCAGCTCGCCCTTGAGGTGCAATTCAAGGCAGCGATCGATGAACACCCGCCCGATCTGCACTTCAGTGGCGATTTCCGCCAGTTTGAACCGGGTGTTCTGGAAGTCGCTGATGGCCTTGCCAAACGCCTTGCGGTCGCGGGTGTAGTCCAGCGTCCATTGCAGCGCCGCCTCGGCCGAGGCCACCGCACCAATGGCCACCGTCAGGCGCTCCTGAGGCAGCTCCTGCATCAGGTAGGCGAAGCCCTGCCCCGCCTGCCCCAGCAGGTTGTCCTTGGGGATGCGCACGTTCTGGAAGAACAGCTCAGAAGTGTCCTGAGCCTTCATGCCTACCTTCTCCAAGCGCTTGCCCTTGTCGAAGCCCGGGGTTCCCGCCTCCACCACGAACAGGCTGGTGCCTTTCGCGCCGGCCTTGGGGTCGGTCTTGGCGACCACGATCACCAGGTCCGCGAGGAAGCCGTTGGTGATGAAGGTTTTCGAGCCATTGAGCACGTACTCGTCACCGTCCAGCACCGCCGTGGTCTTGATGCCTTGCAGGTCGGAGCCTGCGCCCGGCTCGGTCATGGCGATGGCCGATACCAGCTCGCCGGTGGCCAGGCGTGGCAGGTAATTGCGCTTGAGGGTTTCGCTGCCGTAGTGCAGCAGGTAGGGCGCGACGATGTCCGAATGCAGGGAGAAACCCAGGCCGCTGAGGCCCAGGCGGCTGATCTCTTCGATCACCACGGCGCTGTACAGAAAATCTGCACCGTAGCCGCCGTACTCCTCGGGCATGTGCGAGCACAGCAGGCCCGCCTCCCCCGCCTTGTTCCATAGACGCCGGTCGACGTGACCCTGCTTTTCCCATTGGGCATGGAAGGGCGCGGCCTCTTTTTCTAGGAATTTTCTGACGCTGTCGCGGAAAAGTTCATGGTCTGAGCTGAACACTGTCCTAGGAATCATCCTACACCTCTGCCTGTGCGATCCATGTTAGATAGCACAGCCTAGGCCGCATGCTGTGTAGCGGCACTGGACACAAACGCCAAAAAATAAGACGATCCAGCCGCTTATTGACCACTATCCCTTATAAGAATAATGAACATGATGTTTACCCCGAATACCCCGTCATTACGGCGCGTGAGCATTCTGGCCATCGACAAGGTCTTTGCCTCGACGCTGATGCACGCCAAGGATTTCTTCCACCTGGCCAGCCTGCGCTACGGCAAGCAACTGGGCCAGGGCCTGACGTCGCTTTTCGAAACCCGCCTGATCAGCCCCGACGGCCAGCCCGTGCTGACCTTCAGTGGCGTGCAGGTGCCGGTGGACGGCACCCTGGAAGACGCCGACATTATCGTGCTGCCGGCCTTCTGGGACGACTTTGACGCCCTGTGCCTGCGTTACCCGCAGGTGATGCCCTGGCTACGCGCCCAGCACGCCCGTGGCGCGGTGTTGTGCGGCGAGGCCAGCGGTGTGTTCTGGCTGGCCGAAGCGGGCCTGCTGGACGGCAAGGAGGCTACCACGTACTGGCGCTTCTTCGGCCAGTTCGCCGAGCGCTTCCCGCAAGTAGTGCTCAACCAGGACAAGCACCTCACTGACGCCGACAACCTGTACTGCGCCGCCGGCACCACCTCGGCCTGCGACCTGTACATTTACCTGATCGAACGCTTCTGCGGCGCCAGCGTGGCGCAAGCCGTGTCCCGGGACATCCTCTATGAGGTACAGCGTAACTACACCCCGGGGCGCATGGGCTTCGGCGGGCAGAAACTGCACCAGGACCTGAACATCCTGCAGATTCAGCAGTGGCTGGAAGAGCACTTCGCCGACAAGTTTCGCTTTGAGGACGTGGCCCGCGAGCATGGCATGAGCATTCGCAACTTCATGCGCAGGTTCCAGAACGCAACTGGCGACAAGCCGCTGCATTACCTGCAGAGGCTGCGCATCGAAACCGCGAAGGGATTGCTGTCGGGCTCGCGCAAGAGCATCAAGACCATCAGCTATGAGGTGGGGTACGACGACGCGAGCTTCTTTGCGCGCTTGTTCCGCCAGCATACGGCGCTGTCGCCAAACCAGTATCGCCAGCAGTTCCTGCAGGAGGCGTAAGGCATGTAGCCGCTGCCGCCAGGCTGCGCTGGCCCTCTACCCCACTGAAAATCTCCAGTGAACAGCAGGGCCAGCGCAGCCTGGCGGCAGCGGCTACAGGGTCAGGGCTTGTGCGCGCGCGACAGGAATTCGTGCGACTGCATTTCCAGCAGACGGCTCAAGGTACGCTGGAACTCAAAGTTCAGGCGCCCACCGGTGTACAGGTCCTTGAGTTCAACCTCGGCCGAGATGATCAGCTTGACGTTGCGGTCGTAGAACTCGTCGACCATGTTGATGAAGCGTCGCGCGATGTCATCGGTCGCCACGCCCATCTGCTCCACGCCGCTGAGCAATACGGCATGGAAGATCTTGCCCAGTTCGATGTAGTCGTTCTGGCTACGCGGGCCGTCGCACAGTTCGCGGAAGTCGAACCAGGCCACGTCGTCACAGGTCTTGAGGGCGAGGATTTCGCGGTTCTCGATGATCAGCTTGTCGTTTTCCACCGCCGCCGTGCACTCGGGCGTCAGGGCCTTGAAGCTCTTGCGCAGGCTTTCGTGAGCGGCTTCGTCCAGCGGGTAGTGAAACAGCTCGGCCTGCTCCAGGTGACGCAGGCGGTAGTCCACGCCACTGTCGACGTTGACGATCTCGGTGTTCTGCTTGATCAGCGCAATGGCTGGCAGGAAGCGCGCGCGTTGCAGACCATCCTTGTACAAGCCGTCGGGGACGATGTTGGAGGTGGCCACCAGCGTCACGCCGTTCTTGAACAGCTCTTCCATCAGCGTGCCCAGGATCATGGCGTCGGTGATGTCGGAAACGAAGAATTCATCGAAGCAGATAACCCGTGCTTCATCGGAAAAGCGTTTGGCGATCACCGTCAGCGGGTTTTTCTCGCCCTTGAGGGTGCGCATCTCTTCGTGCACGCGCTTCATGAAGCGGTGGAAGTGAGTACGCACCTTTTCCTTGAAGGGCAGCGCTTCGAAGAAGGTGTCCACCAGGTAGGTCTTGCCCCGCCCTACGCCGCCCCAGAAGTACAGGCCCTTGACCAGCGGCTGCTCCTTCTTGCCGAACAGCTTGCCGAACAGGCCTGGCTTGCTGTCATGCGCCGCAATCAGATCGTCGTACAGACGCTGCAGGTGGCGAACCGCAGTTTCCTGCGCAGCATCATGGAAGAACTCGGGGCGTTTGAGGTCAGCTTGATATCGTTCTAGAGGCGTCATATTCGTTAGCAGGGCAACAAAAACGGGCCGTCACTGTAACGACGACCCTGGGTTATGGCAATTAGACTTGCGACAGTTGGTCGCATTAGTCCTGTTGAGGCTGCAAGGCCAGGCGCAGAGCCTCTACGGCGACGTCACGGCTGGCGGTATCGGCGAACTCGGGGCTGTCGCCGACGCAAGCGTCGTCCAGCCACAGGGTAAAGCCGTTGCCATCGCTGCGAACGTCCAGCGCCGCGCCACTCTGCAGTTGCTTGCTGACCTGGCCGGCGGCCTTGCCATCGGCAAAGCTGCGCGACAGCAGCAGTTGCTCGCCATCGGCGGCCAGCAGGCGGAAGCGGAAGCTGCCGTCTTCGTCGCGGAAGCTGACGAAACGGGCGGTCTTGGCGGCCTTCTTCTTGGTGGCGGTGGCGGTGGCGACGTGCGCCTGCTCGCGGAATGAACGCAGGCCCACGGCTTCGCGTAGCTCGCCGAGGAACGGCGTGGCCACCTTGCGGGCCTTGGCAGCGCCAGCCAGCAGGATGTCTTCCAGGTCGGCCGGGCGGGCGATGAACTGGTGGTACTTCTCGCGGGCTTCGCCCAGTTCGGCGTCCAGCAGGTTGAACAGGCGGTTCTTGGCTTCGCCCCAGCCCAGGCCCTGCAGCAGCTCTTCGCGGAACTCGGCCTGTTGCGCCGGGGTAGCGAAGGCCTGGAACAAGGTGAACAGGTGCGAGTTGTCCGGGTCCTTCGCCTCACCCGGGGCACGGGAGTCGGTGACGATGCGCGATATCGCGTCCTTCATCTCCTTGGCGCTAGTGAACAGCGGGATGGTGTTGTCGTAGCTCTTGGACATCTTGCGCCCGTCCAGGCCCGGCAAGGTGGCCACGCTTTCCTCGATCAGCGCCTCGGGCATCACGAAGAACTCGCGGCCCTGGCCGAACAGGTGGTTGAAGCGCTGGCCGATGTCGCGGGCCATTTCCACGTGCTGGATCTGGTCACGCCCCACCGGCACCTGGTGGGCGTTGAACATCAGAATGTCGGCGGCCATCAGCACCGGGTAGCTGAACAGGCCCATGGTGATGCCGGCGTCCGGGTCTTCGCCATTTTCGACGTTCTTGTCCACCGAGGCCTTGTAGGCGTGCGCACGGTTGAGCAGGCCCTTGCCGGCCACGCAGGTCAGCAGCCAGGTCAGCTCGGGGATTTCGGGGATATCGGACTGACGGTAGAAGGTCACACGGTCCACGTCCAGGCCGGCAGCCAGCCAGGTCGCGGCGATTTCCAGGCGCGAGCGCTGGATGCGCAGCGGGTCATCGCACTTGATCAGCGCGTGGTAGTCGGCCAGGAAATAGAACGAGTCGGCGTCGCTCTGGCGGCTGGCGACGATGGCCGGGCGAATGGCGCCGGCATAGTTGCCCAGGTGCGGGGTGCCAGTGGTGGTGATACCGGTCAGGATACGAGTGGTCATGGTCGGATTCTTGTCAGTCTGCAATCAGTTCGAAAGGCGTGGCAGGACCAGATCTTTCAGGTCGGTCAGCTTGCCATGAAAAAAGTGTCCGCATTCTGCCACTTTCAGCAGCTCATGGGGGCGTTGCAGCTGCTCGGACCAGGCGTACACCAGGGCCGGGTCCACCACTTCGTCGGTTTCGGGCTGGATCACGGTCAGCGTACCGCCCAAAGGCAGGCTATGCTCCGGCGTCAGGCGCATTACCGCAGGGGCCACCATGAACAGGCGCTGCACGCTTTGGCCTGCCGCTTCCAGCCGGCCGCCCAGGGCAGCGGCGACGAAGCCGCCGAACGAGAAGCCCAGCAGCGTCAATGGCAGTTCCGGGTGCTGGGCACGCAGCCAGGCGGCCGCAGCCTGGGCGTCATCGATTTCGCCGCTGCCCATGTCATGGCTGCCGGCGCTCTGGCCGACGCCACGATAATTGAAACGCAACGTAACAAAACCGGCATCCCGGGCCGTGCGCTGCAAGGTCGAGATCACCTTGTTGAGCATGGTGCCGCCCTGCACCGGGTTGGGGTGGCAGATCAGCGCAATGCCGCGCGCGTCGGCGCTATCCAGGTACAGCGCTTCGAGCTGGCCTTGCGGGCCATCAATGAAAACGGGGGTTTCGCGGATCAGCAAGGGGGTACTCCGTGACCTCGAAAGGGGTCGACTCGTCTAGTCGAAGGATTCTGTCTGAAATATTTGCGATTGCTCGCGGTATACAGCGCAGGTTAGAGCCGTTAACGTAAAGCAAAGCCGTTTATAGAGGAAGGACTCGTGGAACACTCGCTCTTAGTTTGGTTGTTGCCGACTATCGCCCTCGTCGTGGGTGTCGTGATTGGCCTGGTCGTCGCCCGCCTCGTGCCCAATGCCGCCCCCAGCAGCACTCAGCGCCAGCTGGACGAGATTCAGGAACGCTTCGACAGCTACCAGAATGACGTGGTCACTCACTTCAACACAACGGCCTCGCTGGTCAAGAAAATGACCCAGAGCTACCAGGAAGTGCAGGAACATCTCGCCGAGGGCGCCAACCAGCTGGCCCTGGACGAGCTGACCCGCCAACGCCTGCTGGCAGCCCTGCACGCCGAAAGCGCCGGCCCGCGCGAACGCCTCACCCCACCCCGCGACTCCGAGCCGCCACGCGACTACGCGCCCAAGGCGCCGAACTCGCCGGGTATGCTGGATGAGCAGTATGGGTTGAAGCGCAAGTAAACTGCGTTGCATGAAAAAACGGAGCCTTCGGGCTCCGTTTTTTTATCTCGTAGCCGCTACCGCCAGGCTGCGCTGGCCCTGTGCCTCACCGAAGATCTGCACTGGGTAATGGGGCGAGCGCCGCCTGGCGGCAGCGGCTACAGGTCAGGCAGGCGCCTGTGCCGTGGGGCGTGGGCGCTGGCGGATGAACGGGCGCTCGATGCCCCAGTAGGTCGCCACACTCACGCTCGCCACCAGCCACAGCACCAACGGCAGGTACCACACGTAATGGCGGAAGTCGGCTGCCTGGAAGTCGTAGATGCCGAACACGCTGAACAGCAGGTAGATCACGATGCCGTGCAACAGGTAGATGCTGAAACTGGCCTCGCCGAGGATCTTCAGGCCGCGGTGCTCCAGCAGGCCGTTCAGGCTGTTACCCAGCACGAACAGGGCAAACGGGATGGCCAGGATGATCATCTGCGCCTTGGAGTACGGCTTCAGTGTCATGCACAGCACCAGCACGGCCAAGGCCACCAGGGTGCACTTCCAGCCGCCATAGTCGATGGCCTTGGCCTTGAGCCAGTCTTCCAGCACGGCCACGACGATACCGGCCACGAACAGTTTGATGTAGCTGTTGCTGAAATGGTGCCCATACAGGGGCCACAATGCTGCCAGTGCCAGCACCGAGACCAGTACCGCCGCAATGGCCAAACGGCGACGCAGCAGGCAATACAGCAGTGGCAGGGCCAGGTAGAACACCGCTTCGTACAGCAACGTCCATTGCACGCCGGCGTTGATGCGGCGGGTATCGTCGATGTCGTTGAATGGCACGCCGATGAAGACCAGCCATTGGCCAAGCGACTTGCCGAAGTCGGCCAGCGAACCCAGGTGACCGCCCTGCGTGTAGAACGCGATGGCCACGACAAGCGCGACACTGGTCAGGTACATGGGGAAGATCCGACGGATACGCGAAGCCGCGATGGCCTTCCACTGCGGCGCCCCGCGATACACCTTACCGCCGAACAGATAGCCGGTGATCATGAAGAACAGCGATACCGGCACTGCGCCCATGTTGTTGATCAGCCGGCTGTCCGTCATCTGCCATACCGAGGTGACATGCCAGTAGTAGCTGACCGTGAAGTGGTGCGCCAGCACCGCGGTGGCCAGCACGCCGCGCAGCCCGTCCAGTGACGAAACGCGGTGTTGTGCCTCTTCGGTGAGGAGTGGCAGGCGGCTTGAACCCACGCAAAAAATGGCCATCGCCGCTAAATAGAGCGCGACCAGAAGCAGATTTTCCATCATGCAGGTAATTTCGTATCCAGAGATAGGCGGGAGTGCTGTCAGGCTGTTTTTCGCTGTGCAGGGCAGAAAAGGTGGCGCCTGACGCGACATTCTAAACGGGTTCGATGAATCTGGCGCACCTTGGCGGCAGTGAATGGCAGAATGTTCGCCCTCCCCTCACGGAACGCGGTATCGAGATGGACATCCCTACCCCCTGGCTGCGACCCGCCTTGCTGGCCGCCCTGTTGTTTACCTGGCTGTGGACCGCCTTTACCTGCGTGGGCCCCGGCTATGACTGGGGCGTGCGAATAATGGCCGAAGCCGGTGCCAGCGGCTGGCTGGCGTCGCTGGCAGTGATCGGTGGCGCAGGTTGCGACGCGGTGCTGGGACTGGGCCTGCTGTTCAAGCGCTGGCGCCGCAGGGTGCTGATGGCGCAACTGGTGCTGATGGTCGCGTATACGCTGTTCATCACCCTGGTGTTGCCCCACTACTGGCTCGACCCGTACGGCGGGGTCTCCAAGAACCTGGTGCTGATCATCGCCACCCTGTGGCTGTACGGCCAGGAGGCCCGCCCGTGAGCCTGTACCTGATCCTCAAAACCTTGCACATTCTGTCCTCGACCGTGCTGTTCGGCACAGGCCTTGGGTCTGCCTATTACGCCCTGCGGGCATGGCGCAGCGCCAACGTTGCGGTGATTGCCGCCACCTTTCGCCATTTGGTGTTCGCTGACTGGGCGTTTACTGCCACGGCGGCGGTGTTCCAGCCACTGAGCGGGCTGGGCCTGATGCACCTGGCCGGTTGGCCGCTGATGAGCCCATGGCTGCTGTGGAGCATGGGCCTGTATGTGTTTGCGGGAGTGTGCTGGTTGCCGGTGGTGTGGCTGCAGATTCGCGTGCATCGGCTGGCCGATCAGGCGTTGGCCCAGGGCACGGCGATGCCGTTGAACGCACGGCGCTACATGGCGTGGTGGTTTGGCCTGGGGTGGCCGGCGTTTCTGGCGTTTATCGCGATTTTCTATTTGATGGTGGGCAAGGGCGCCTGAATGCCCCCCATCCTGTGGAGGAGGTAGGCAAGCAAAAGCCCGCCGCTCTTGCGAGGGGCGGGCTTTTTCAGGGCTAAGCGCTTAGATCGCGCCGCGCGAACGCAGCAGGTCCAGCACTTGCTTGACGCCCTCTTCCACCGAAACGCTTTGGGTGTCCACCACCAGGTCAGCGTTCAACGGCACATCGTACGGGAAGGATTCACCCGGGATGTTGTCGCCGTCGGCCGCATACAGGCCCTGTGGATCACGCTCGCGGCATACCTGCGGCGATGCCTGCACGTAGACGGTCACCAGACGGTCGGCACCGATCAAGGCCTTGGCCTGTTCACGGCCTTCGGCATCCGGCGCCACGAAGGCGGCCAGGGTCAGCAGGCCAGCTTCGTTGAACTGACGCGCCACGTGAGCGGCACGGCGCCAGTTCTCGGTACGCCCGGCGCGGTCCTGCGGCAAGCCCTTGTTCAGGTCATGACGCAGGTTCTGGCCATCCAGCACGTACACCGCGCGGCCCATGTCGAACAGCTTGCGCTCCACGGCGTAGGCCAGGGTGCTCTTGCCAGCGCCCGACAGGCCGCTGAACAGCACGGTGGCCGGCTGCTGGCCGAAGCGCAGGGCACGCTCCTCGGTGGCAACGTGGGCCTGCTTGCCGTGATGACCAGCCGAACCGTGCGGTACTACCGGCGGGGCGATGATCATGCCGGCGCCGACGGTGCCGTTGGTCAGGCGGTCGATCACGATGAACGCGCCGGTGGTGCGGTTGCTGTCGTAACCGTCCAGGGCGATGGAGGTGTCCAGCGCCACTTTCACCCGGCCGATCTCGTTCAGGGCCAGCGCGCTGCCCGGGCCTTCGGCCAGGGTGTTGACGTCGACCTTGTGGACGATGCTGGCAATGGAGCCCGGCACGTAGCTGGTGGCGCGCTTGATGTCGTACTTCTTGCCCGGCAGCATCGGCTCTTCAGCCATCCACACCAGCATCGCGTCGAAGCTGTCGGTGACCGTCGGCACGTTGTCGGCATGCACCAGCAGGTCGCCACGGGAGATGTCGATCTCGTCTTCCATGGTCAGGGTCACGGCCTGACCTGGGCCCGCCTGCTCCAGCTCACCTTCGAAGGTGACGATGGATTTGACCCGGCTGCTCTTGCCCGACGGCAGCACCACGACTTCGTCGCCCTTGTGCACGATGCCGCTGGCCAGGGTACCGGCGAAGCCACGGAAGTTCAGGTTGGGACGGTTGACGTACTGCACCGGGAAGCGCAGGTCGGTCAGGTTGCGGTCGCCGGCCACTTCCACGGTTTCGAGGATTTCCATCAGCGACTGGCCGGTGTACCACGGCGAACGCTCGCTGCGGTTGACCACGTTGTCGCCCTTGAGGGCCGACATCGGCACGAAGTGCAGGCTGCTCGGTTTCAGGGCAATACCTTCGGCGAACTTCAGGTAATCGGCCTTGATTTCCTCGAACACGCCTTCGTCGAAGCCCTTGAGGTCCATCTTGTTGATGGCCACCACGATGTGCTTGATACCCAGCAGGGAGGCGATGTAGCTGTGGCGACGGGTCTGGGTCTGCACGCCGTAGCGGGCGTCCACCAGGATGATCGCCAGGTCACAGGTGGACGCACCGGTGGCCATGTTGCGGGTGTACTGCTCGTGGCCCGGGGTGTCGGCAATGATGAACTTGCGCTTGGCGGTCGAGAAGTAGCGGTACGCCACGTCGATGGTGATGCCTTGCTCGCGCTCGGCCTGCAGGCCGTCCACCAGCAGCGCCAGGTCGATGTCTTCACCGGTGGTGCCGACTTTCTTCGAGTCGCGGGTAATGGCTTCCAGGTGATCTTCGTAAATCATCTTGGAGTCGTGCAGCAGGCGCCCGATCAGGGTGCTCTTGCCGTCGTCGACGTTACCGCAGGTCAAAAAGCGCAGCAGCTCTTTGCGTTCGTGCTGGCCCAGGTAAGCGAGAATGTCTTCGCTGATCAAATCGGATTGGTGCGACATGGTCTGACCCTAACTTAGAAATAGCCTTGACGTTTTTTGTCTTCCATCGAGCCGGCACCATCGTGGTCGATGACCCGGCCCTGGCGCTCGGAAGTTCGCGTCAGGAGCATTTCCTGAATGATGTCGGTCAGGCTTTCGGCCTCCGACTCCACCGCGCCCGTCAACGGGTAGCAGCCAAGGGTACGGAAACGCACTTTCTTTTTGACGATCTGCGCTTTTTCTTCCTCGCTGAGGTGCTCGAGGATGCGATCGTCGTCGATCATGATCAGCGTGCCGTTCTTCTCGATGACTTCACGCTCGGCGGCGAAGTACAGCGGGACGATCGGGATGCCTTCCAGGTAGATGTACTGCCAGATGTCCAGCTCGGTCCAGTTCGACAGGGGGAACACGCGAATGGATTCGCCTTTGTTGACCTTGCCGTTGTAGACGTTCCACAGCTCCGGGCGCTGGTTTTTCGGGTCCCAACGGTGCTTGCTGTCACGGAACGAGTAAACACGTTCCTTGGCACGCGACTTCTCTTCGTCGCGGCGCGCGCCACCGAAGGCGGCGTCGAAGCCGTACTTGTCCAGTGCCTGTTTCAGGCCCTGGGTTTTCATGATGTCGGTGTGCTTGGAGCTGCCGTGGGTGAAGGGGTTGATACCCTGCGCCACGCCTTCGGGGTTCACGTGCACCAGCAGGTCCAGGCCCAGTTCTTCAACCATGCGGTCGCGGAACTTGTACATCTCCTGGAACTTCCACTGGGTGTCCACGTGCATCACGGGGAACGGCAGTTTGCCGGGGAAGAACGCCTTGCGTGCCAAGTGCAGCATCACGGCGGAGTCTTTGCCGATGGAATAGAGCATCACCGGGTTATCGAACTCGGCGGCCACCTCACGGATGATGTGGATGCTCTCCGCCTCCAACTGTTTCAAATGCGTCAGTTTGTCGACCATGGCTACTCACGGGGATTACATTCGTTATGGACGGCCTGCGGGCCGTGTTCGAGCCGCCCACTCTAGCACAGCGACCACTTCTATCTAATTGGGTGGTTAGAACGAAGCAGTATAAGAATATGCCCGGGAGTTTGGGTGTGTAGCCGCTGCCGCCAGGCTGCGCTCGCCTTGCGCCTCACTGAAAATCTTCGGCGAACAAAAAGGCCAGCGCAGCCTGGCGGCAGCGGCTACATCAGATCGGGTTGGGGATGTCGATGAAGATGTGCTCCAGCGCGAAGCGTCGGGCCAGGTAGTCGCCCAGGGCTTGCACGCCATAGCGCTCAGTGGCGTGGTGGCCGGCGGCGATGAAGCTCACATCGTTTTCCCGCGCGCTGTGGAACGTCTGCTCGCTGGCTTCGCCACTGATATACAGGTCAACACCGGCTGCGATGGCCTGGTCGATGTAGCCCTGCCCGCCTCCGGTGCACCAACCCACCCGGCGAATCATCTCGCTGCCTTCGATCACCAGCGGTTCGCGACCCATCACATCCTGCACGCGACGGGCGAAGTCGCGGGCGGTCATCGGCTCGGCCAGGGAACCCAACAGCCCCACCACCCGCGGGTTTGCCGGGTCCAGCGGGCCTTCCACGGTGATATCCAGCTGGCGCGCCAACTGCACGTTGTTGCCCACTTCCGGGTGCAGATCAAGCGGCAGATGGTAGGCCAACAGGCTGATGTCATGTTTGAGCAGCGTTTTCAGCCGGCGCTGCTTCATGCCGACCACGCACGGGTTCTCGCCCTTCCAGAAATAGCCGTGATGCACCAGGATCAAATCAGCCTGAGCTTCCACCGCCGCGTCCAGCAACGCCTGACTGGCAGTGACGCCGCTGACGATGCGCATCACCTGCGGACGCCCCTCAACCTGCAGGCCATTGGGGCAATAATCCTGGATTTTCGCGCTGTTGAGGTAGCGGTCGGCTTCTTCGACCAGGGTGCTCAGGGCAACAGCCATAAAAGACTCCTAAATAGCAGTTCAGAGCGGCTAAAGCACTCGTATAATGGCGCCCATTATGAGCCACCCGACCGGGTTTGGCTCACGCTCCGTGAAAACTCCCAGGATCCGTTCAATGTTCAAGGCACTGCGTTATTTTGGCTGGCCGCTGCTGACTGGTTTACTCATCGCATTGCTGATCATCCAGCGTTTTCCGCAATTGGTAGGCCTGCCCAGCCAGGACGTCAACCTGCAACAGGTGGCCCAGACCTCGTCCAGCGTGGTGCAGGGCCCGGTCACCTATGCCGACGCCGTGGTACTCGCCGCACCGGCGGTGGCCAACCTGTACACCACCAAAGTGGTGAACAAAAACAACCACCCATTGTTCGAAGACCCGCAGTTCCGCCGTTTCTTCGGCGACAACCTGCCCAAGCAGAAGCGCATGGAGTCGAGCCTGGGTTCGGGCGTGATCATGAGCCCGGAAGGCTACCTGCTGACCAACAACCACGTGGTATCCGGTGCCGACCAGATCGTGGTGGCCCTCAAGGATGGCCGCGAGACCCTGGCGCGGGTGATCGGCAGCGACCCGGAGACTGACCTTGCAGTGCTGAAGATCGACCTGCAAAACCTGCCGTCGATCACCATCGGCCGCTCCGACAACATCCGCATCGGCGACGTCGCCCTGGCCATCGGCAACCCCTTCGGCGTCGGCCAGACCGTGACCATGGGCATCATCAGCGCCACTGGCCGCAACCAGCTGGGCCTGAACACCTATGAAGACTTCATCCAGACCGATGCCGCGATCAACCCCGGCAACTCCGGTGGCGCTCTGGTGGACGCCAACGGCAACCTGACCGGCATCAACACCGCGATCTTCTCCAAGTCCGGTGGCTCTCAAGGCATCGGTTTCGCCATTCCGGTCAAGCTGGCGCTGGAGGTGATGAAGTCGATCATCGAGCATGGCCAGGTGATTCGTGGCTGGCTGGGTATTGAAGTGCAGCCGCTGACCCAGGAACTGGCGGACTCGTTTGGCCTGAAGGATCGTCCGGGCATCGTCGTCGCCGGCATCTTCCGTGACGGCCCTGCGCAGAAAGCCGGCCTGCAACTGGGTGACGTGATCCTCAGCATCGACGGTCAGCCTGCGGGTGATGGGCGCAAGTCGATGAACCAGGTGGCGCGCACCAAGCCCAACGACAAGATCAGCATCCAGATCATGCGCAATGGCAAGGAAATGAAGCTGACGGCTGAAGTGGGACTGCGGCCGCCGCCGGCGCCGAGTGCCACCGAAGAAGTGCAGTAACAGGGTTTACAGCGCGTCCAGCAGCGCCTGGTTCTGCTCGGGCGTACCGATGCTGATGCGCAGGAACTGGGCAATCCGCTGTTGTTTGAAGTGACGCACGATGACGCCCTTCTCACGCACTTTGGCAGCAATGGCGGCCGCATCCTGCTGCGGGTGGCGGGCGAAGATGAAGTTGGCCGCCGACGGCAGCACTTCAAAACCGCGCTGTTCCAACTCGGCCACCAGCTTCTCCCGGCTGTCGATCACCAGTTTGCAGGTGTGTTCGAAGTACTCGCGATCCTTGAACGACGCCGCGCCACCGACGATGGCCAGGCGATCCAGGGGGTAGGAGTTGAAGCTGTTCTTGACCCGCTCCAGCGCCTCGATCAGGTCGGGGTGGCCCACGGCCAGGCCAACCCGCAGGCCTGCCAGCGAGCGCGACTTGGACAGGGTCTGGGTCACCAGCAGGTTGGGGTAGCGGTTGACCAGGCCAATGGCCGTCTCGCCGCCGAAGTCGATGTAGGCCTCATCGACCACCACCACCGAATCCGGGCTGTTCTTCACCAGTTGCTCGACCGCGTCCAGCGCCAGCAGGCAGCCGGTAGGGGCGTTGGGGTTGGGGAAGATGATGCCGCCGTTGGGACGGGCGTAGTCTTCGACGCGGATCTGGAACTGCTCGTCCAGCGCTACCTGTTCGAAGTCGATGCCGTACAGGCCGCAATACACCGGGTAGAAGCTGTAGCTGATGTCCGGGAACAGCAGCGGTGCGTCGTGCTGGAACAGGCCGTGGAAGATGTGCGCCAGCACTTCGTCCGAGCCGTTGCCCAGGAACACCTGGTTGGCCTGCACACCGTAGAACTCGCACACCGCTTGCTTGAGCAGGTCGCTGTTGGGGTCCGGGTACAGGCGCAGGCTGTCACCCAGCTCGGCGCGCATGGCTTCGATGGCCTTAGGCGACGGGCCGTAGGGATTTTCGTTGGTGTTGAGCTTCACAAGGTTGGCCACCTTGGGTTGCTCGCCCGGTACGTAAGGCACCAGTTGCTTGACGAAGGGGCTCCAGAATTTGCTCATGTTTCAGTTCCCCTGCTTGTCGTCGGCGAGAATGCGGTATTCGGCGCTGCGGGCGTGGGCGCTCAGCGACTCGCCGCGGGCCAGGATGGAAGCGGTCTTGCCCAGCTCGGAGGCACCTTGCTGCGAGCAGAAGATGATCGAAGAGCGCTTCTGGAAGTCGTACACGCCCAGCGGCGAAGAGAACCGCGCGGTGCCCGAGGTAGGCAGCACGTGGTTGGGGCCGGCGCAGTAGTCGCCCAGCGCTTCGCTGGTGTGGCGGCCCATGAAGATCGCACCGGCATGGCGGATTTTCGGCAGCCAGGCTTGCGGGTCGGCCACCGACAGCTCCAGGTGTTCGGGGGCGATGCGGTTGGCCACTTCGATGGCCTGGTCCATGTCGGCCACCTTGATCAGCGCGCCACGGCCGTTGATCGAGGTCTTGATGATTTCGGCGCGGTCCATGGTGGGCAGCAGCTTGTCGATGCTGGCGGCGACTTTATCGAGGAACTCGGCGTCCGGGCTGACCAGGATCGACTGGGCGTCTTCGTCGTGCTCGGCCTGGGAGAACAGGTCCATGGCGATCCAGTCCGGATCGGTCTGGCCGTCGCACACCACGAGGATTTCCGACGGGCCGGCGATCATGTCGATACCCACCTGGCCAAACACGTGGCGCTTGGCGGTGGCCACGTAGATGTTGCCCGGGCCGACTACCTTGTCCACCTGCGGGACGCTTTCGGTGCCATAGGCCAGCGCAGCAACAGCCTGGGCGCCACCGATGGTGAACACGCGGTCGACACCGGCGATGCAGGCCGCGGCCAGTACCAGTTCATTGACCTCGCCACGCGGGGTGGGCACCACCATGACCACTTCGGTCACGCCGGCCACTTTGGCAGGGATGGCGTTCATCAGCACGGAAGACGGGTACGACGCCTTGCCGCCTGGCACGTACAGGCCGGCGCGGTCCAGCGGGGTAACCTTCTGGCCCAGTACCGTGCCGTCGGCTTCGGTGTAGCTCCAGGAGTCCTGCTTCTGCTTCTCGTGGTAGCTGCGCACACGGGCAGCGGCGGTTTCCAGGGCCTGGCGCTGTTCGGCGGTGATGCGCGTCAGGGCCAATTCCAGGCGTTCACGGTTCAGGATCAGGTCAGCCATGGAAGCCACTTCCAGGCCGTCGAAACGCTGGGTGAATTCCACCAGGGCAGCATCACCGCGCTCGCGCACGGCCTTGATGATATCGAGCACGCGCTGGTTGACCGAGTCGTCGGACACGCTTTCCCAGCTCAGCAGATGATCCAGATGGCGCGCGAAGTCCGGATCAGTGGCGTCGAGTCGGCGGATTGCAGTGGACGTGGTCATAGCGGGCCTCAATAGTTGGCGAATGCTGAAAATAGCAAATCTCAGGCGCCGCTAGACTACCAAGCCATCCGCGTGGGCACCTGAGAATTCTGGCTATGACACGGATAGATGGGCGCGGCTCAAGGCCGCGCGTGTGGGTCAGTCGTGGTGTCGCGACTCTACCGCTTTGCGCAGGGTGTCGATCAGCGCCTGGATGCGGGCGTGCTGCATCTTCATGGACGCCTTGTTCACCACCAGGCGGGAGCTGATGGTGGCGATCAGTTCCTGGGGTTCCAGGCCGTTGGCGCGCAGGGTGTTGCCGGTGTCGACAACGTCGATGATCTTGTCGGCCAGGCCGATCAGCGGGGCCAGCTCCATGGAGCCGTACAGCTTGATGATGTCGACCTGACGGCCCTGTTCGGCGTAGTAGCGTTTGGCTACGTTGACGAACTTGGTGGCCACGCGCAGGCGGCCCTTGGGCTCGACGGCACCAATGGCACCGGCGGTCATCAGCTTGCACTTGGCAATCTGCAGGTCCAGCGGCTCGTACAGGCCTTGGCCTGTGTATTCCATCAGCACGTCCTTGCCGGCCACGCCGAGGTCGGCCGCGCCATGCTCGACATACGTCGGCACGTCGGTGGCACGCACGATCAGCAGGCGCACATCGTCCTGGGTCGTGGGGATGATCAGCTTGCGGCTTTTATCCGGATTCTCGGTGGGCACGATGCCCGCCTCTGCCAGCAGTGGCAGGGTGTCATCGAGAATGCGGCCCTTGGACAGCGCGATGGTCAACATGGAAAACGTCTTTCCTTAATCAGGATTGTGCCCGGTCGCAATCGGCGCCGGGCCACTGCCAGGCCCCGAAGGCCCGGCTGGACAGATTCATGGGGCGCATCCGTGCGCCCGAAGCAGGTTAGCCCGGCACGCGACGGATTTTCGCGCCCAGCATCTGCAGTTTTTCCTCGATGCACTCGTAACCACGGTCAATGTGGTAGATGCGGTCGATCAGGGTGTCACCTTCGGCGACCAGCGCCGAAATCACCAGGCTGGCCGAAGCACGCAGGTCGGTGGCCATCACTGGCGCGCCCTTGAGCTTTTCGGTACCGGTGACGATGGCGGTGTTGCCTTCCACCTGAATGTGCGCGCCCATGCGGTGCATTTCGTACACGTGCATGAAGCGGTTTTCGAAGATGGTCTCGATGACCGCGCCGGTGCCTTCGGCAATGGCGTTCAGGGAGATGAACTGCGCCTGCATGTCGGTCGGGAACGCCGGGTACGGCGCGGTGCGCACGTTGACGGCCTTCGGACGCTTGCCGTGCATGTTCAGCTCGATCCAGTCCTCGCCCACGGTGATTTCGGCGCCCGACTCCTTCAGCTTCTCAAGTACCGCTTCGAGAATGGTAGGGTCGGTGTCCTTGACCTTGACGCGGCCACCGGTGGCAGCAGCGGCCACCAGGTAGGTGCCGGTCTCGATACGGTCCGGCATCACCTTGTAGGTGGCCGAGTCCAGGCGCTTGACGCCATCGATGGTGATGGTGTCGGTACCGGCGCCGTGAATCTTGGCACCCATGGCGATCAGGAAGTTGGCCAGGTCGACCACTTCAGGCTCGCGCGCGGCGTTCTGCAGCACGCTGCGGCCGTTGGCCAGCGCTGCGGCCATCATGATGTTCTCGGTACCGGTCACGCTGACGGTATCGAAGAAGAAGTTGGCGCCACGCAGACCGCCTTCCGGCGCCTTGGCCTTGATGTAGCCGCCTTCCACGTCGATGACCGCGCCCATGGCTTCCAGGCCACGGATGTGCAGGTCCACCGGACGCGAACCAATGGCGCAACCGCCAGGCAGGGCCACTTCGGCCTCACCGAAACGGGCAACCATCGGGCCCAGCACCAGGATCGAGGCGCGCATGGTTTTCACCAGCTCGTACGGCGCGACCAGGGTCTTGATGGTGCGTGGGTCGATCTCGACCGACAGCTTCTCGTCGATCACCGGCTCGATGCCCATGCGACCGAACAGCTCGATCATCGTGGTGATGTCGTGCAGGTGCGGCAGGTTGGCCACGGTAACCGGGCCATCGGCCAGCAGCGTTGCAGCGAGAATCGGCAGGGCAGAGTTCTTTGCCCCGGAAATGCGGATTTCGCCATCAAGACGAACGCCGCCAGTAATAATCAGTTTGTCCATTAGAATCTCGACGCCTTTAGGCTCAGGTGCGCTCAGCCCAGGCTGCGCTGCTGAAAAATTTCATTGTGACCGCATGGATGCTGCCATCGACGATCCAGGGATTGAGATGAGCATAGATCTGCTGCTGACGTTTCACTGGGCTCAATGCGGCCAGTTCGTCACTGATCACGTTCAATTGGAAGTTGCAGCCTTCGCCTTCAACTTCGACCTGGACATTTGCCAGCTGTGCTTCAAGGAAGCTTTTAACTTCTACGGCCTGCATGCTCAACCTCGATCGGCGCCCTGTGCGCGCGGGTCGGCCATCATACAAAAAAAGCCCCTCGCCTGCGAACCCCGGATGCGAGGACTCTGACGGAGGGGCTGGTTCATTGTGCCTGAATGTTCACGCTGCGGACAAAATAGCGGTCAATTGGCACACTTCGGCAATTTGCTGCATGTCACGCGGCAAGGCCCGGAAGGTCAGGCTCTTGCCCGCCGCGATGGCATCACGCTGCAGGCACAGCAGCAGGGACAGGCCCACGCTGCTGGACTTGACCACGCCTGCGCAATCGAGCACCAATGCCGCGCCGGTACTGGCCTTGACCAGTGCCTGGCCCTGCTTGCGCAGGGCGCTGCCGGTGCTGTAGTCCAGCACACCGCTAAGCAGCAGTTCGCCGCCAGCGCCCTGGCTGATGGCGGCCTGGCTCATTGAGCTTCCTTGGCGGCACCCGTGCCGTTCTCGGCCTTGGCCTTGGCCACTTCACCGGCCCAGTTGTTGATGGTGGTGTCCAGGTTGTTGCCATTGCGCTGCATGGCGTCGGCGAACTGGTCACGGAACAGCTTGCCGATGTTGATGCCGTTGACGATGACGTTACGCACTTTCCATTCGCCATTGAGCTTGACCAGGGTGTACTGCACTGGGTAGACAGCGCCGTTGTTGCCCTTGACGGTCATGTCGACACTGGTGCGGTCGCCTTCGTCACCCTTGGCCGGGCCCACGGTGATGCCCTGGTTGTTGTACTCCAGCAAGGCATTGCCATAGAACTGCATCAGCCCGCGCTTGAAGTTTTCTTCAAAACGTTTCAGCTGGTCCGGGGTGGCGCCACGCGAGTACTTGACGGTCATGATGCTCTTGGAGATGCCGTCGGCATCCACCACAGGGCCGATGATGTTGTTCAGCGCGTCATAGAACTTGCTGGGATCGGCCTTGTACTGATCCTTGTGGGCAGCCAGGTCGGCCAGCAGTTCCTTGGTGGTGCGATCCACCAGGTCATGGGCGCTTTGGTCGGCAGCATTGGCCAGCAGCGGCACACAGGCCAGCAGTACCAGCAGGCCACGTCGCAGGATGGACATCATGGAGTAACTCCTCATTTGGCGTCTTTGCTAACGGTATTGAGCAGGAATTTGCCGATCAGATCTTCCAGTACAAGGGACGACTGGGTGTCGTGAATGGTTCCGCCATCCTTGAGCAGGGTGTCTTCACCCCCCACGCTCAGGCCGATGTACTTCTCGCCCAGCAGGCCCGCAGTGAGAATAGAAGCCGTGGAGTCGGTCGGCAGGTTATTCACGTTCTTGTCGATCTGCATGGTGACGCGACCGGTGAAATTGTCACGATCCAGGTCGATGGCGGTGACCTTGCCAACGGTGACACCGGCCATGGTGACCTTGGCGCGCACGGTCAGGCCGGCGATGTTATCGAAGTAGGCGTAAAGCTTGTAGGTGTCATTGGCGGAACTGGTCGACAGACCACTGACGCGAAGAGCCAGCAGAATCAACGCCAGTATCCCGGCCAGCAGAAACATGCCGACACCGACTTCCAGGGTGCGGTTTTGCATCAGAAATCTCCAAACATCAAAGCGGTCAGAATAAAGTCCAGGCCCAGGATGGCCAGCGAGGCGTACACCACGGTCTTGGTGGTGGCGCGGCTGATGCCCTCTGAAGTGGGCTCGCAGTCGTAGCCCTGGAATACGGCGATCCACGTCACGACAAAAGCGAACACGATGCTTTTGATCACGCCGTTGATGACGTCGTCGGTGAAGTTGACACTGTTCTGCATGTTGGCCCAGAACGAGCCGTCATACACGCCCAGCCAGTCGATGGCCACCCAGGAGCCGCCCCAGATACCCACGACACTGAAGATGATGGCCAGGATAGGCAAGGAGATGAAACCTGCCCACAGGCGCGGCGCCGCGATGTACTTCAGCGGGTCGACGCCGATCATTTCCAGGCTGGACAGTTGCTCGGTGGATTTCATGTTGCCGATTTCGGCCGTCAGCGCCGAACCCGCACGGCCGGCGAACAGCAGCGCGGTAACCACCGGCCCCAGTTCGCGCAGCAACGTCAGGGCAACCATCTGCCCCACCGCCTGCTCCGAGCCGTACTTGGTGAGGATGCTGAAACCCTGCAGGGCCAGCACCATGCCAATGAACATGCCGGACACGACGATGATCAGCAGCGACATCACGCCGACCGAATACAGTTGCTTGACCAGCAGTTGAAAACCGCCGCCCACACCGCGGCGGCCGACCAGTGCATGCATCAGGAACAGCCCGGAGCGCCCCAGCACCGCCACCATGTCGATGGCCGCGCGGCCAAACAGGCGAATGCGTTCCAGTAGTGATTTCTTGCGCATCAGCGCGTCCCCAGAAGATCGGCGCGGTAGTCCGGCGCCGGAAAATGGAAAGGTACCGGCCCATCGGGGTCGCCTTTCATGAATTGACGGATGCGCGGGTTATCGGCTGCCATCAGCTCCTGTGGCGTGCCCTGCCCCAGCACCTGGCCATCACCCACCACATAGATGTAGTCGGCGATGCTGGCGGTTTCGGCGAGGTCATGGGACACCACGATGCTGGTAATGCCCAGCGCGTCATTGAGCAGGCGGATGAGCCGCACCAGCACGCCCATGGCGATGGGGTCCTGGCCGACGAAAGGTTCGTCGTACATCAGGATCTGCGGGTCCATGGCGATGGCCCGCGCCAATGCCACGCGACGTTTCATGCCACCGGACAGCTCGTCGGGCATCAGCTCCACCGCACCGCGCAGGCCCACGGCCTGCAGTTTGAGCAGCACGATGTCGCGAATCATCTCTTCGGGCAGGTCGGTGTGCACGCGCAGCGGGAACGCGACGTTCTCGAACACGTCGAGGTCGGTGAACAGGGCGCCGCTCTGGAACAGCACGCCCATGTGCTTGCGGGCGTCGAACAGATCACTACGCGACAGGGTCGGCAGGTTCTGGCCATTGACCCAGACTTCGCCGCCGCTGGGGCGCAACTGTGCACCCATCAGGCGCAGCAGCGTGGTCTTGCCGCACCCGGAAGGCCCCATGATACCGGTGACCTTGCCGCGTGGAATGCGGATATCGACATTGTTGAAAATACTCCGCGAACCGCGCTTGAAGGAGACGCCCTTCAGCTCGACCGCGTAGTCATTATCGGCACTCATCTAAACTCCTTGCGATGCAGCCCATCCTCGGACGCTTCCCCCCGTCACGAAGACACGCGCGCTTCTGGCGGGCCAACTGGCGGCGAACTATATCACCCCTGACACACGCGCCCCAAGGCTGTTGCATGGACGGTTCGGCAACAAGACATTTAAAGGATGACGATCGAAGGTGAGGGTTTCCACCAATACAGCTATAATCGCCGCCTTTTCATCAGGCAATACGTTTTCGACATGAGCCAATCCAGCGACCTGATCCAATCTGCACACCGCACCATCCGCCTGGAACTCGAGGCGGTTGAGGGCGTGCTGGCCCATATCAACGCCGATTTCGTCCGCGCCTGCGAGATGATCCTGGCCAGCAAGGGCCGCGTCGTCGTGGTGGGCATGGGCAAGTCAGGGCACATCGGCAACAAGATCGCCGCCACCCTGGCCAGCACCGGCACCACGGCCTTTTTCGTGCACCCGGCCGAGGCCAGCCACGGCGACATGGGCATGATCACCCGTGACGACATCATCCTGGCCTTGTCGAACTCCGGTTCCACCGCCGAGATCGTCACCCTGCTGCCGCTGATCAAGCGCCTGGGCATCCAGATGATCAGCCTCACCGGCAACCCGGATTCGCCCCTGGCCAAGGCCGCCGAGGTCAACCTCGACGCCAGCGTTGCCCAGGAAGCCTGCCCGTTGAACCTGGCGCCCACCTCCTCCACCACGGCTGCGCTGGTGATGGGCGACGCCCTGGCCATCGCCCTGCTGGAGGCCCGCGGTTTCACCGCCGAAGACTTCGCCTTCTCGCACCCCGGTGGCGCGCTGGGCCGCCGGCTGCTGCTCAAGGTCGAAAACGTGATGCATTCGGGCGACGAGTTGCCGCGGGTCAAGCGTGGCACGCTGCTCAAGGAAGCCCTGATGGAAATGACCCGCAAGGGCCTGGGCATGACCGTGGTGGAAGAAGACGACGGCACACTGGCCGGGATCTTCACCGACGGCGACCTGCGCCGCACGCTGGACCGCACCATCGACGTGCACAGCGCACGCATCGAAGAAGTGATGACGCCCCACGGCAAGACTGCCCGCGCCGAGATGCTGGCCGCCGAGGCCCTGAAAATCATGGAAGACCACAAGATCAGCGCGCTGGTGGTGGTCGACAAGCAGGATCGCCCCGTGGGCGCCCTGAACATGCACGACCTGTTGCGTGCGGGAGTAATGTAATGACCCAGGACCTGCTGCAACGCGGCCAGGCCGTGAAACTGGCCGTCTTCGACGTGGACGGTGTGCTGACTGACGGCCGCCTGTACTTCTGTGAAGACGGCAGCGAGATCAAGACCTTCAGCACCCTGGATGGTCAAGGCATCAAGATGCTGATCAACTCGGGCGTGGCCACGGCAATCATTACCGGGCGCAAAAACCCGATCGTCGAGCGCCGGGCCAAAAGCCTGGGCATTGCCCACCTTTACCAGGGCCGCGAAGACAAATTGGTGGCCTTGGACGACCTTCTGGCACAACTGGGCCTAAGCTATGAACAGGTAGCCTACCTGGGCGACGACCTGCCGGACCTGGCGCCCATCCGCCGCGTCGGCCTGGGCATGGCCGTGGCCAACGCCGTGCCTTTCGTGCGCGAACATGCCGACGGCGTGACCCAGGCGCGTGGTGGCGAAGGCGCTGCCCGCGAGTTCTGCGAACTGATCCTGCGCGCCCAAGGCAACCTGGAAGCGGCCCTGGCCGCCTATTTATAGAGTTTCCCATGCCGAGCAAAAAACTGCGCAATCTCTTGCTGTTCTGTGTCGTCGTGGCGATCTTCGTCTCGGTCGGCTACTGGAACATCAACCCTGACACCTTCCTCGAGAAGCCGGCTGCGGCTATCGACGATAGTGCCATCGACTATTACGCCATCAATGCCCACAGTGTGCAGTACCTGCCTGACGGCGGCGTGCAATACCGCATGACGGCGGACAAGGTCGAGCACATGCAGGCCAGCCAGATCACCAAGGTGACCAACCCGGACATGAACCTGTACCGCGGCACGGTCTACCCCTGGCACGTCACCAGCGACCACGGCGAGGTCAACCCGGACGGCACCCAGGTCGAATTGATCGACAACGTCCGCATTGCCCGCACCGACCAGAAAAACCGGCCTACGCTGATCACCAGCACGCGCATGACGGTATTCCCCCAACAGCAATATGCGCAGACAGACCGAGACGTTAGAATCGACGGCGCCGGTGGCGTCTCTACGGGCAAGGGCATGAAAGCATATTTGAAAGACAGCAAGATCAACTTGCTGTCCAACGTAAGAGGATTGTATGAGGCTCGTTAATACCCTTCCTTTATTGCTCACCCTGGGCACGGCACTGGGAAGCGCGAGCGCCTGGGCACTGCCGACCGACCGTGATCAGCCTATCCACATCCAGTCCGACGACGCTCAACTGGATGACAAGCAGGGCGTGGCCACCTACAAGGGCAATGTCATCATTACCCAGGGCACCATGAAGATCACCGGCAACACCGTGACCATCACCCGCAACGCGCAAGGCGACGTCGACGTGTTCACGTCGGTGGGCAACCTGGCGTACTACGAGCAGAAACCGGCCATCGACAAGCCGATCGTGCAGGGTTACGGCAAGACCATCCAGTACTTCTCGGCGCAGAACCGCATCATCCTGATCGACCAGGCCAAGGTGGTGAATGACGGCAACACGTCCGAAGGCGAGAAGATCGTCTACGACACCGTCAAGCAGGTGGTCAACGCCGGCCGCGCCACGGGCGCCAAGGTCACGCCACGGCCACGGATCGACATGGTCATCCAGCCCAAAAGCAAAACCGACCAGCAGCAGGGCAAGTAATGGCTATTCTCAAAGCCCAGCACCTGGCCAAGGCCTACAAGGGCCGGCAGGTTGTGCGGGATGTCAGCATCTCCATCGAAAGTGGGCAGATCGTCGGCTTGCTGGGGCCTAACGGCGCCGGCAAGACCACCTGTTTCTACATGATCGTGGGCCTGGTGCGCGCCGATCAGGGCCGCGTGCTGATCGACGACCTGGACGTCAGCCACCAGCCCATGCACGGCCGCGCGCTGTCGGGCATCGGCTACCTGCCGCAGGAAGCCTCGATCTTCCGCAAGCTGTCGGTGTCGGACAACATCATGGCCATCCTGGAAACCCGCAAGGAACTGGACAAGGCCGGCCGCGTGAAGGAGCTGGAAAGCCTGCTGCAGGAATTCCACATCACCCACATCCGCGACAACCTGGGCATGAGCCTGTCCGGTGGCGAACGCCGCCGGGTGGAAATCGCCCGTGCGCTGGCCACCGCGCCCAAGTTCATCCTGCTGGACGAACCGTTCGCCGGTGTCGACCCGATCTCGGTCGGTGACATCAAGCAGATCATCCACCACCTCAAGAACAAGGGCATCGGCGTATTGATCACCGACCACAACGTTCGCGAGACGCTGGACATCTGCGAAACCGCTTACATCGTCAACGATGGCCAGCTGATCGCCGAAGGCGACGCTGAAACCATCCTGGCAAACCAACTGGTGAAAGAGGTTTACCTCGGTCACGAGTTCCGCCTGTAACAGGCGAGGTGTTGGCTGGTTGCCTGGGCGTGCCGCAACTTTTTTAACCCCATTGGGGGTTTTATTGCGGCATCGCTCTAGGCAAACACTTCGGTTTCAGGCATATAATTTGCTTACGACAAAAGCCGAAAGCCTCGGCGCCCTGTAGTGGATGGCGCTCTGCGCCGGCGAATAAGGTGTTAAGCCCCTGCCATGAAACCATCGCTCGTCCTAAGAATGGGCCAGCAACTGACGATGACACCGCAGTTGCAACAGGCCATCCGCCTCCTCCAGCTCTCCACACTGGACCTCCAACAGGAGATTCAAGAGGCCCTGGAATCCAACCCGATGCTCGAGCGCCAGGAAGAAGGCGACGACTTCGACAACAGTGACCCCATGGCCGACAAGGCCGAACAGCAGGTCACGCCGGAAATCCAGGAACCGAGTTACCAGGAAACCTCGGCACCCACCGTCGACAACCTCGAGGACGGTGAATGGAGCGAACGCATTCCCAACGAGCTTCCCGTGGACACCGCGTGGGAAGACATCTACCAGACCAGCGCCAGCAGCCTGCCCAGCAACGATGACGACGAATGGGACTTCACCACCCGCACGTCGGCCGGCGAGAGCCTGCAAAGCCATCTGCTGTGGCAACTCAACCTGGCGCCCATGTCCGATACCGATCGCCTGATCGCGGTCACCCTGATCGATTGCATCAACAACCAGGGATACCTGGACGAGACCCTGCAGGAAATCTGCGACTCGTTCGACCCGGAACTGGACATCGAGCTCGACGAAGTCGAAGCCGTGCTGCACCGCATCCAGCAATTCGAGCCAGCCGGCATCGGTGCCCGCGACCTCAGCGAGTGCCTGCTGCTGCAACTGCGCCAGATGCACGCCAAGACCCCTTGGCTGGCCGAAGCGCAGCGCCTGGTGGCCGACTACATCGACCTGCTGGGCAGCCGTGACTACAGCCAGCTGATGCGCCGCATGAAGCTCAAGGAAGACGAGCTGCGCCAGATCATCGAACTGGTGCAAAGCCTCAACCCGCGCCCCGGCTCGCAGATCGAGTCCAGCGAGGCCGAGTACGTGGTGCCCGACGTGATCGTGCGCAAGGACAGCGACCGCTGGCTGGTGGAGCTGAACCAGGAAGCGGTGCCGCGCCTGCGCGTCAACCCGCAGTACGCAGGCTTCGTTCGCCGTGCCGATACCAGCGCCGACAACACCTTCATGCGCAACCAGTTGCAGGAAGCCCGCTGGTTCATCAAGAGCCTGCAAAGCCGCAACGAAACCCTGATGAAAGTCGCCAGCCAGATCGTCGAGCACCAGCGTGGTTTCCTCGACTACGGCGACGAAGCCATGAAGCCGCTGGTGCTGCACGACATCGCCGAAGCGGTGGGCATGCACGAGTCGACCATTTCGCGGGTAACCACCCAGAAATACATGCACACCCCTCGCGGCATCTACGAGCTGAAATACTTTTTTTCCAGCCACGTCAGCACCTCCGAGGGCGGTGAATGCTCGTCCACGGCGATCCGCGCGATCATCAAGAAACTGGTTGCGGCCGAAAATCAGAAAAAGCCATTGAGTGACAGCAAGATCGCTGGTTTACTGGAGGCACAAGGCATCCAGGTCGCCCGCCGCACTGTCGCCAAGTACCGCGAATCCCTCGGGATCGCCCCTTCGAGCGAACGCAAGCGGCTGATGTGATCCTCCTGGCAGCGTCAAGGCGCTGCCAGTGGGCGTACCGGATGTGCCACAGCGTTCCAGTGGCAGGTTATCCAACCTGTCTCTTTATGCACTGGCAATAAGGAGAAAGCGGTATGCAAGTCAACATCAGTGGACATCAACTGGTTGTGACCGACGCCATGCGCACTTACATCGGTGAGAAACTCGACCGATTGGAGCGCCATTTCGACAAGATAACCAACGTGCAGGTCATCATGGAGGTCGAGAAGCTGAAACAGAAAATCGAGGCCACCCTGCGCGTACCCGGCGGTGAGGTAGTGGCCAACGCGGAACATGACGACATGTACGCGGCCATCGACCTGCTGACCGACAAGCTTGATCGCCAACTCAAAAAGCATAAGGAAAAACAGCAGAGTCTGCTGCAAGGCGCGACTGCCCGCTGACACTCCCCACCCATGATCCGACTTGAACACATCCTGACCCCCGGCCGTTCCCTCGTGAACGTGCCGGGCGGCAGCAAGAAAAAAGTACTCGAACACATCGCCAACCTGATCGCCCGGGAGGTTCCGGGCCTTGAGATGCAGGTGGTGTTCGACAGCCTGATCGCCCGCGAAAAACTGGGCTCGACGGGCTTTGGCAACGGTATTGCCATCCCCCATTGCCGCCTGGCCGGCTGCGCCACGCCGATCAGCGCCCTGCTGCACCTGGAGAACAAGATCGACTACGACGCCATCGATGGCGCTCCGGTTGACCTGGTCTTCGTGCTCCTGGTACCCCAGGAAGCCACCAACGAACACCTGGCCCTGCTGAGCCAGATCGCCGGCATGCTCGACCGCGCCGACGTGCGTGAGCGCCTGCGTTCTGCGTCCAGCAGCGAAGCCCTCTATCAAGTGGTTCTGGACGAACAGAAAGGTCATTGACCATGCGCCTGATCATCGTCAGCGGCCGCTCCGGCTCAGGCAAAAGCACTGCGCTGGACGTGCTGGAAGACAACGGTTTCTATTGCATCGACAACCTGCCCGCCGGGCTGCTGCCGGAGCTGGCCGAACGGGCCTTGATCCGTACCGAACTGGCGCAGCCGCTGGTGGCCGTGTCGATCGACGCCCGCAACCTGCCCAGTGACCTGTCGCAGTTCCCGCAGTTGCTGCAGCAAGCCCGCGACAAGCACATCCAATGCGATGTGCTGTACCTGGACGCGGACGAGGAAACCCTGCTCAAGCGCTTCTCGGAGACCCGTCGCCGCCACCCGCTGAGCACGGCCAACCGCTCGCTGGCCGAGGCCATTCGGGTGGAGACCAACCTGCTCAGCCCGATCGCCGACTTGGCTGACCTGAAGATCAATACCACTCATCTGAATCTGTACCAGCTGCGCGACTCGCTCAAGCTGCGGCTGCTGAACAAGCCGGAGCCTGGCACCGCGTTCCTGGTGGAGTCCTTTGGCTTCAAGCGTGGCATGCCGGTGGACGCCGACCTGGTGTTCGACGTGCGCTGCCTGCCCAACCCCTACTGGAAGCCTGAACTTCGCGACCATTCGGGGCTCGAACAGCCCGTCATCGATTACCTGGCTGCCCAGCCGGACGTCGAGGAGATGTACCAGGACATCGCCACCTACCTGCAGAAATGGCTGCCGCGCTTCGCCGCCAGCAACCGTGCCTACGTCACCATTGCCATCGGCTGCACCGGCGGGCACCATCGTTCGGTCTACCTGACCGAACGGCTGGGCCAGGCGCTGCAGCAGACGCTCAAGAATGTCCAGGTTCGCCACCGCGACCTCAGTTGAAAGGATCCCCATCGCGATGCCTGCTCGTGAAATCGAAATCATCAACAAGCTTGGCCTGCACGCCCGTGCCGCGGCCAAGTTCGTCGGCGTTGCCGGCAAATTCCCCGACTGCCAGGTGCGCATTGGTCGCAACTCGCAAAGCCTGATCGACGGCAAGAGCATCATGGCCGTCATGATGCTGGCGGCCGGCAAGGGCACCCAAGTGCACCTGCAAACCGAGGGCGCGCAACAGGACGAAGCCATGGCGGCGATCGTCGAGCTGATCAACAACAAGTTCGACGAAGGCGAATGACCGCCCTGCCCCACCCAACAAAAAGCCCGGCCAAAGTGCCGGGCTTTTTGTTGGATGCATGGAGCCGCTGCCGCAGGCTGCGCTGGCCCTGGGCCTCACTGACAATCTCCAGCGCATTCAAGGGCCAGCGCAGCCTGGCGGCAGCGGCTACATGCTGTCAGTTGGCGAAGTTCTCGATTTTTACCTGGCCTTCGGGAAATGTCGCGATGATGTCCAACTCGCCTCCCATTGCTCGAATGTAGTTGCGCAAGGTGCTGATATACATGTCGGTACGACGCTCCATCTTGGAAATGGCCGCCTGATTGACCTGCAAGGTCTGCGCTAGTGCTGCCTGGCTCATTGCCTTTGCCTGGCGAAGCTCATGCAGCGGCATTTCTCGCAGATGCTGCTGGAAAAGTGCTTCCGCATTCGCTCGCGATTGCGTCGACATTGCCGCTTCCAGCTCGGAAAATTGCTTAGCCATCGTTCAAACCCTCCTCTCGAAGATTTTCAAGGTGCTCGTCGTAAAGGCGTTCTGCCAGAGGGACAGATGTCCGATACCACCGCTCATTTCCCTTCTTGTTCCCACCTAACAGCAATAGCGCGGTGCGTCGTGGATCGAACGCATAGAGCACCCGAAGGGGTTGTCCCTTGTGCTGAACGCGAAGTTCGCGAAGGTTTCCACGGCGTGATCCCTGAATGTTGCTGCTATGGGGAAACCCAAGCGCCGGTCCCAGCGACTTAAGCAACTTGACGCTTGCGAGTACAGATTCCTGTTCACCGCTATTGAGCGCCCGCCACCAGTCACCGAATGTATCGGTGTACTCGACATCCCAATCCATATCTTATTATTCCTCCGATGGAATATAACCACAAGGGAATAATCGCACTCCAAGCGATACAGGGACGAGGATTCAAAGGTGAGATTTCGTTACAGCCGTAGCCGCCGCTTGGCGGCAGCGGCTACAGATGGCGGGGCGCCTCTAGAGGGGAGCGAAGCGGGCCATGGCTTCGGCGACGATGATCGCCGCGCCCGCCAACAGCAGGGCCGTGCCCAGGATCAGGCGCAGCCGGGTGAAGAACAACCGCCGATTCATCAGGCCACGGCTGCCCGGTAGCGTCGCTCTACTTCAGCCCAGTTGACCACGTTGTAGAAGGCATTGATGTATTCGGGACGACGGTTCTGGTACTTGAGGTAGTAGGCGTGTTCCCACACGTCCAGGCCCAGGATTGGCGTGTTGCCATGCATCAGCGGGCTGTCCTGGTTGCCGCTGCTTTCCACTACCAGGGTCTTTTGCGGGGTTACGCTCAGCCAGGCCCAGCCGCTGCCGAAGCGCGTCAGTGCGGCCTTGGTGAAGGCGTCCTTGAAGGCGTCGAAGCCGCCCAGCTGCTTGTCGATGGCCTCGGCCACGCTACCCTGCGGCTGACCGCCGGCATTGGGCGCCATGACTTCCCAGAACAGTGAGTGGTTGGCGTGGCCGCCACCCTGGTTGATCACGGCCGCGTGCAGTTTCTCGGGCAGTTGCTTGACCGCGCCCACCAGCTTCTCGATCGGCCATTCGGCGTACTCGGTCCCCTCGACGGCCGCGTTGAGGTTGTTGATGTAGGTCTGGTGGTGCTTAGTGTGGTGGATCTCCATGGTGGGCGCATCCAGGTGCGGTTCCAGGGCATCGTAGGCGTAAGGCAGTGCAGGCAAGGTATAAGGCATTGTCAGTGAACTCCGTAATGGGGGGCCGCATGGCCCCGTGGCTCCTGGCCAAACAACAGCCGGCTGGTACGCGGGTATTCGCCGTGCTCGCTGATGAAGGCCAGCAGCTCGGCGTAGGTCTTGCTGCTGTGGCGCAGCGCGGCTTCGCGCAGCGCGGGCGTAAGGCGCGCGTCCTGGGCGGCCTGCAACAGGCGCTGGTGGATGGCGCACAGGTACTCGGCGCTTTCCTCCGGTTGCGACAGGCGCAGGTGCAGGTCAGCCAGGTTGTGGTGGGAAATCACGCACGCTGCCACCGCTTCGTCGACATCCGACCAGCGTTCGAACAGCACCTGGGCCAGCGCGAGGGCTTGCAGGTACAGCTCCCGCGCATCCACCAGTTCACCGCGGGCAAAGCAGGCGTTGGCCATTTCAATGGTGCGTTTCCAGTGCTGCATGGTGTGTCTCCGAAACGATGAAAGCGGCTCAGATGCCGCCAGCGGTGAGCTTTTCCGGGTCCAGCAGGGTTTCCAGCTGGCTACGCGACAGGTCCGTGTGCTCCAGCGCCACGTCGATGATCGGGCGGCCTTCCTTGTAGGCGGTCTTGGCGATTTCGGCGGCCTTCTGGTAGCCGATGATCGGGTTCAGCGCCGTGACCAGGATCGGGTTGCGCGACAGCGCTTCCTTGAGCTTGGCTTCGTTGACCTTGAAGGTCGCAATGGCCTTGTCCGCCAGCAGGCGGCTGGCGTTGGCCATCAGCCCGATGCTCGACAGCAGGTTCTGCGCCACGATGGGCAGCATCACGTTGAGCTCGAAGTTGCCCGACTGGCCAGCGATGGCGATGGTGGTGTCGTTGCCGATGACCTGGGCGGCGACCATGGCGGTGGCTTCCGGGATGACCGGGTTGACCTTGCCGGGCATGATCGAGGAGCCCGGTTGCAGGCCTTCCAGCTCAATCTCGCCGAGGCCGGCCAGTGGGCCGGAATTCATCCAGCGCAGGTCGTTGGCGATTTTCATCAGCGACACGGCGGCGCCTTTCAGCTGGCCGGACACGGCCACGGCGGTGTCCTGGGAGCCGATCAGGGCAAACAGGTTCTGGCCCTGGGTGAACTCCACGCCGGTCAGCAGGCTGAGTTGGTGGCTGAAGCGCCCCGCGAATTGCGGGTGAGCATTGATACCAGTGCCCACCGCTGTACCGCCCTGGGCCAGGGATTGCAGGCTTGGCAGCAGGCCACGCAGGTGGGCAATGTTGGCGCGGATCTGCGCCGACCAGCCGTTGAGCACCTGGCTCATGCGCACCGGCATGGCGTCCATCAGGTGGGTACGGCCGGTCTTGACGTAGGCATGCACCTGCTCGGCCTTGCGCTCGATCACCTGCACCAGGTGCTCCAGCGCCGGCAGCAGTTGCTCGTGCAGGGCCAAGGCGGCGCTGACGTGGATGGTGGTGGGGATGATGTCGTTGCTGCTCTGCCCGCAGTTCACGTGATCGTTGGGGTTGACCGCTGCGCCCAGGCCACGGGTAGCCAAGGTAGCGATCACTTCGTTGGCGTTCATGTTGGAGCTGGTGCCCGAACCGGTCTGGAAGATATCCACCGGGAAGTGCTGCATGAAGTCGCCAGCCAGCAGCTCCTGGCAGGCCTTGACGATGGCCTCGCCCTGGGCTGCGCTGATCTGCTCAAGCTCGACGTTGGCCTTGGCCGCAGCGGCCTTGGCCAGCACCAGGGCGCGGATGAATTGCGCCGGCATGCGTTGCTGGCTGATCGGGAAGTTGTTCACCGCGCGCTGGGTCTGGGCACCGTACAGGGCCGCCTCCGGCACCTGCAGTTCGCCCATGCTGTCACGCTCGATTCGGGTATTACTCATCGGAATGTCCTTGCAGCAGATCGGAAAAGGAAATCGATGGCAGCAGCGTGCACACGGCCAGTTGCCGCCCGTGCTGATGCCACAGTTGCAGGTGTTCGGCGTTGCGCGCCGCCAGGCGCATGTCGCGCAGGGGGCGGTAGGCCTGGTCCAGGCACAGGCAGCGCCAGTGCCACGGCAGCGCCGGGTCGGTGGCGGTGTCCAGCAGCAGGCGGAAACAGGTACGCGCCACCGTCCAGGCCGAGGTAGCGCCACAACTGATCAGGAAACGGCCTTCGGCCATGTAGTCTTCGATGATGCGCGGGTCGTTCGGCGTCAATGCGCAGCGGATTTGCCGGCTTAACCAGCGCCAGTTTTCCAGGTAGGACTGCTCTTGAACGGCGGACTTCATCGACGCGGCCTCATAGCGATAATGATATTTATTATTAATTGATATTGAGAATCAAAACAAGGGATAACAAAAAAGGCGTGTCGCCTGGGGGGCGACACGCCTTTTTTGTGGATGCCGATGTAGCCGCTGCCGTCAGGCTGCGCTGGCCATCGTGTTCACTGGGGATTTACAGTGAGGCACAGGGCCAGCGCAGCCTGGCGGCAGCGGCTACAGGAGATCAGCTGCCGGCTACAGTCATACGCTCAATCAGCACAGACCCCGTACGCACATTGCTGCGCAACTCCAAATCGCTGCCAACGGCCACGATCTGGCGGAACATGTCCTTCATGTTGCCGGCAATGGTCACTTCCTGCACCGGGAACTGGATCTCGCCATTCTCGACCCAGAAACCCGCCGCGCCGCGCGAATAATCGCCCGTCACCATGTTCAACCCATGGCCCATCAGCTCGGTCACAAGCAAGCCGCGGCCCATCTGTTTGATCAGCGCGGCCTGGTCCTGGTCGCCATGGGTGACGAACAGGTTATGCACGCCACCGGCGTTGGCGGTGCTGGGCATGCCCAGCTTGCGGCCCGAGTAGGTGCTCAGTACATACGAGACCAGACGGCCGTTTTCGACGAACGGTTTGGCGTAGGTGGCTAGGCCGTCACCGTCGAACGCGGCGCTGCCCAGCGCGCGTTGCAGGTGCGGGCGCTCGTCCAGGGTCAGCCACTCGGGGAACAGGGTCTGGCCCATGGCGCCTTCCAGGAACGACGACTTGCGGTACAGGTTGCCGCCGCTGACTGCCGACAGGAAGCTGCCGAACAAACCACCGGCCAGTTCGGCGCTGAACAGCACCGGCACTTCGCAGGTCGGCACCGGGCGCGCGCCCAGGCGACCGGCGGCACGTTGGGCGGCACGCTGGCCGATCACCGCCGGGTCCAGCAGCAGTTCGCCCTGGCGGTTCACGTCATACCAGTAGTCGCGCTGCATCTGGCCGTCGGCCTCAGCGATCATTACGCAGCTCAGGCTGTGACGGGTCGAGGCGTAGCCACCGATGAAGCCGTGGCTGTTACCGTACACACGGCAGCCCTGGTGGCTGCTGAGGGTGGTGCCGTCGGCATTGAGGATGCGCGGGTCGGCATCGAACGCAGCGGCCTCACAGGCCAGCGCGCGTTCGATGGCCTGCTCGGGGCTGATGTCCCAGGCGTGGTAAAGGTCGAAGTCCGGCAGGTCGCGGGCCATCAGGGCGGCGTCGGCCAGGCCCGAGGCCTCGTCTTCCGAGGTGTGCTTGGCGATGGCCAGGGCGGCGGCCACGGTTTCGCGAATGGCATCCGGGCCGCTGGCCGAGGTGCTGGCCGAACCCTTGCGCTGGCCCACGTACAGGGTAATGCCGAAACCCTGGTCGCGGTTGAACTCCACGGTTTCCACTTCGCGCTGGCGCACCGAGGTCGACAGGCCCTGCTCCAGCGACACCGCCACTTCACAGGCGCTGGCACCCTGGCGCTTGGCTTCGGCGACGATCTGCTCAACCTGTTCCTGCAGGGCCGGCAGTGCCGCGGGACCGACGCTTTGAATTGCGTTCATGGTGTTCTCCACTCAAAATCTGCTGTCATCAGGGGGTCAAGCTACGACCGGGCCGGACAAGCGGCCCCTGACTGGTTATCATGGCGGCGTTTATTAGCGGACTGCCCCCATGGTTGATTCTTACGACGACTCCCTCGACGAGGGAAAAAGCAAAACTCAGGTCAAACGCGAGCTGCACGCGCTGGTCGATCTGGGCGAACGCCTGACCACACTCAAGGCCGATATTGTGGCCAAACTGCCCCTGACCGACGGTTTGCGCCGTGCCCTGGCCGATGCGCCGAAGCACACCGCCAATATCGCTCGCAAGCGGCACATCCTGTTCATCGGCCGCCTGATGCGTGACCAGGACACTGACGCGATCCTGCAATTGCTCGATCAACTCGATGCCTCCACTCGCCAGTACAACGAGCGTTTCCACAATCTGGAGCGCTGGCGCGACCGCTTGGTCTCGGGTACTGACGAGGTTCTGGAGAAATTCGTCAGTGAATACCCTGACGCCGACCGCCAGCACCTGCGCCAGCTGATCCGCCAGGCCCAGCACGAGACCGCGCAGAACAAACCGCCAGCGGCCACGCGTAAAATCTTCAAGTACATCCGCGAGCTGGACGAGACTCAGCGCGGTTTGCGCTGATAGCAGGTTTGGCCAGTGTGTGGCCTTCCCGAGCTTCGCTCGGTCCCACAGGGTTTATGCAGGCCTGTGTGGGACCGGGCGGAGCTCGGGAAAAGGCCCCCGCTATGCCCCTGTCCCACCCACGGTAATCGCATCAATCTTCAGCGTCGGCTGGCCAACACCCACCGGCACCGACTGCCCATCCTTGCCGCACGTGCCCACGCCGCTGTCCAGCGACAGGTCATTACCCACCATCGATACCTTGCTCATGGCCTCAGGGCCATTGCCGATCAACGTCGCGCCCTTGACCGGGGCAGTGATCTTGCCGTCTTCGATCAGGTACGCTTCGCTGGTGGAGAACACGAACTTGCCGCTGGTGATGTCCACCTGGCCACCGCCCAGGTTGGCGCAGTAGATACCGCGCTTCACCGAGGCGATGATTTCTGCCGGGTCGCTCTGGCCGCCCAGCATGTAGGTGTTGGTCATGCGCGGCATCGGCAGGTGCGCGTAGGACTCGCGGCGACCGTTGCCGGTGGCCGCCATGCCCATCAGGCGGGCGTTGAGCTTGTCCTGCATGTAACCGGTGAGCACGCCATTCTCGATCAGCGTGGTGCACTGGGTGGGGGTGCCTTCGTCGTCCACGCTCAGCGAGCCGCGGCGGCCCGCCAGGGTGCCGTCGTCGACGATGGTGCACAGCTTGGACGCCACCATCTCGCCCAGGCGGCCGCTGTAGTTGGAGCTGCCCTTGCGGTTGAAGTCGCCTTCCAGGCCGTGGCCCACGGCTTCGTGCAGCAGCACGCCGGACCAGCCCGAACCCAATACCACCGGCAAGGTGCCCGCTGGCGCCGGGATGGCCTCCAGGTTCACCAGCGCCTGGCGCAGGGCCTCGCGGGCGTAGCCCATGGCGCGGTCGTCCTGCAGGAAGTAGCGGTAGTCGGTACGCCCGCCGCCGCCATGGCCGCCGCGCTCGCGACGGCCGTTCTGCTCGACGATGACGCTGACGTTGAAACGCACCAGCGGACGGATGTCAGCGGCCAGGCTGCCATCGGCAGCGGCCACCAGAATGCGTTCCCACACGCCGGCCATGCTCACGCTGACCTGCTGGATACGAGGGTCCAGGGCACGGGTGGCGACGTCGATGCGCTTGAGCAGCTCGACCTTCTCGGCACGGCTCAGCACGTCCAGGGGGTTGTCAGGCGCGTACAACTGGGCCACGTCCTGGCTGCTGAACGCCTGCACGCGGCCGTTCTGGCCGGCGCGGGAGATCGAGCGGGCCGCACGGGCGGCCTGCAGCAGGGCGTCCTGGTTGATGGTGTTGCTGTAGGCGAAACCGGTCTTCTCGCCGGACTGGGCACGCACGCCCACGCCCTGGTCGAGGTTGAAACTGCCTTCCTTGACGATGCCGTCTTCCAGCGACCAGGACTCGGAAATCTGCCCCTGGAAATACAGGTCGGCAGCGTCGATGCCTGGCCCCGCGAGCTCGCCCAGCACCGATTGCAGGCTGTCCAGGGTCAAGCCGCCGGGGCTCAGCAGGTGTTCGCTGACGGTGGATAACATCTCGCTCATAATCACTCCGCGATAGACGCAGGCCGCGTGGCGCCCTGCGAGAAAAAGCGCCGGTGACTGGACACCGGCATCCGCGCCCTGATGGACGCCTGTTCGCTGCTGTCCCGTTCGGCCAGCAGCACGGCTTCGCCTTGATCCTGTTCGGCGACGATGCGCCCCCACGGATCGACGATGGCCGCGTGCCCGTAGGTCTCGCGCGGCCCTGGATGGGTTCCGCCCTGGGCCGCCGCCAGGACATAGCATTGGGTTTCAATGGCGCGGGCGCGGATCAGCACTTCCCAGTGCGCCGCCCCCGTTACCGCCGTAAAAGCCGAGGGCGCGGTAATCAGTTCGGCCCCCGCCTTGCGCAATTCGCTGTACAGCTCGGGGAAGCGCAGGTCGTAACACACGGTCAGTCCCAGGCGCCCCACCGGCGTGTCGGCCACCACCACCTCCTGCCCATGAGCATAGTCGTCCGACTCACGGTAGCGGCCGCGGCTGTCGGCCACGTCCACATCGAACAGGTGCAGCTTGTCGTAGCGCGCCACCTCTTCGCCGCGCGCGTCCACCAGCAGCGAGCAGGCCCGCACCTTGGCGTCGGGTTGCCCCCGGGGCGGCAGCGGCAAGGTGCCGGCCACAATCCATAAGTTGAGGTCGCGGGCGGCCTGTTTCAACCATGGCAGGATCGGGCCCCGACCAAGGGCTTCATTGCGACCGATATCGGCGCTGTCACGACGGCCCAGGGCAGAGAAGTTTTCCGGCAGCACCGCCAGCTTCGCGCCACCGGCAGCGGCTTGCTCCAACAGGCGTCGGGCGCTGGCCAGGTTGGCGAGCACGTCGCTCTGGCTGACCATTTGAATCACTGCCACCGTCATGACCGGCTCCTGCTGTCAGTTGGACTTCTGAAAAGGCTTGTCGAAGGTAATCTTAGGCTCTTTCCACGGCCCTTCGACCTTGTATTGCACGCTGGCGAAGCGGGCCACGCGGTCACCCAGCAGCTTGTCCACCAGGAACAGCGCGCCGCCCACGGCCGGCGCGCCTACCAGCAACGCGGCGATCGGCAGGTTGGTGGTCAGCGGCAAGGTCACCAGCAGCTTGGCGTCGACCCGGTCCTGGTTCATGTCCAGGGTGCCATTGAGTTCCAGATTGGTGGACGGGCCGGTCATGGTGATCGGCTCGCGGGTCACGAACACGCCGTTGCTGGCTACCAGCAGGCCCTTGACCTTGTCATAGCTCAAGCCCTTGCCCACCAGGTCCGAGAAGTCCAGACGCAGGCGGCGGCCGATGGAGTTGAAGTTCAGCAGGCCGAACACCCGCAGCGCCTGGGCGCTGCCGTCCACTTCGACGAACTGGCCGTGGTTGAGGGTGGCATCCAGGCTGCCGGAGAAGCGCTTGAGCGCCGCCCACGCCGGCGAGCCCGGCCAACTGCCGTCCACGTTCAGCTGGAAGTCCTGGCTGGTGGTGCTGGGCGCGTAGCCCCAGGCCTTGAGGACATCGGCCAGGTTCTTGCCCTTGAGATTGCCCTTCAGCCAGCTGGCCGACGCACCGGGCGCCCCTTCCCAACTGGCGTCGCCCACCAGGCTGATGCCCTTGAGGCCCAGGTCCAGGTCATTGAGGGCGATGCCCTTGCCATTTGGCCGGATCTTCAGCGACCAACCGCCCATCAAGTCGTCACCCTGGTACAGCTTGATGATTTTCACGTCCACGGCGGGGATCTTGCGCGGGTCCACCGAGGCCAGCGGGTCGGGCGCGTTTTCGTCGGTCACGGCCTTGGGATCAGGTGCAGGCAGGCGCACGGTCTGCATGTCGACCAGAATCGGCACGCCCTTGGTGTCCGGCAGGCTGGCGGTGCCGGTAAGCTGCTTGCTGGCCACCGACAGGTTCCAGGCACTGGAGCTGCGGTTGAGCAATACCCGCGCCTGATCCAGGTCGAAACCGAAGCCGGTGATCTTGCCCACCTTCAGGTCGATGCTGTTCAGCGCCTGGCGGGCGCTGCCGCCCGGATCGTCACCGGCGTAGCGGTCCACCTGCGCTTTCCACGGCGTGACGTCGAGGGTATCGAGGCTCCCGCGCACACGCAGGCCCTTCTCGCCGGGCAGCTGCGGTGTGCCGGCGCCCAGCAGCAGTTCGCCACGCCCGTCCGCCAGCTTGCCACCGGGGGCCAGGTAGCTGAGGGTGGCCAGGTCGGCATAGCTGACATCGATGCGACGGTCGGCGCCTTTGAGGTTCATCTGGAACTGGGTGTCGCGGGCGTCGCCAGCGGCCTTGCCAAAGGGGGCCGGCAGATCGATGGCCAGGCCCTTGAGGTCACTCTTGATGTTCAGCTGATTGGTGCCGCCCAGGCTGACTTGCAGCTGATACGGCAAGTCGCCCGAGGCGGGCAGATTGCTGTTCACTTGCAGCCAGTCGGTCAGGCGCTTGAGGGCGATGCTGCCCTTGGCGGTGATCCGGGTCAGCGGGCTGCCAGGCTTGCCCTCGGCGAAGATCTGCGCGCTGACCGGGCGATCGAATGCCTGCACCGCAATGTTCTGCCCACTCAGCCCCTTGTCGTAGTCGAAACGGAAGTTGCCTTTGAGCTGACTCAGGTCCAGCGCCGGCTCCGCGATTTTCAGGGCTGCGCCTTCGGTGTTGAAGTCGACCACCACCTTGGGCTCCTCGCCCTTGACCAGCGGGATGTCGAGATTGAGCTTGCCGTCCAGCGGACCGGTGCCCTGCCACCCGGCGAAGATCGGCCCGGTGCCGATGGGGGCGTCCTGCAGGATCTTGATGCCATCCCCCAGGGAGCCGTCGAAATCGCCCTTCACATACAAGTGTGAATGCTGGTCGGCCGGCACGTGGGGAACGGTGACCACAACGTTGCTGACCTGGGTACCGAGCAACTGGCCCTTGCTGGCCTCGATACGCACGTCGCCGTCCTGGATGAAGACGTCGCCCGCCACCTGCGACAACTCCGGCCAGCCCGGCTGGAACGCCAGGCGGGTGTCGTGCACCTTGAAGTACAGGGTGATGCTGCGTGAGTGGTCGGGGGCGGCATGGCTGAGCGAGCCCTGGTACTGGAAATAGCCCTGGTCCACGGCACCGGCCAGGATAGCCGTGCGCAGCCAGTGGTCCACGGCCGGGCTCAGCACCTGGGGCAGGTATTTGGCGGTGTAGCTGCCATCGCCGTGGGTCAGGCCCACGCGCAGGTCCATGTAGGGCTCGACGTTTTCGTGGAACGGCAGGCGGATCAGGAAGTCGCCGGCGATGTCCCCCTCATCGCCTTTCACCTTCAGGTAGGGGGCGATCAGGGTGAAGCCATCCGGGTTGAGCTTCCAGGTCAGGCGCGCGTTGGCCTGGTGGTAGTCCCACGGGTTGGCGAAGATCGGGTACAGGTGCAGCATGAACTTGTCGGTGGCCAGGCGCAGCTCGCCCTGGCCCAGGTTGCCGTTGATGGCGCCACTCACGCCACCGGCCGCTGGCGCACCATGGGTGGCCTGGAAGCCGACATTGTCGAGGTTGGCGGCAAAGCTCAGGCGCTCGTCGCCCGTGGCCTGGGGGCGATAGTCCAGCAGCACGTTGCGCAGGCCGCCGGTGACCTTCAGCGCATCGACCACCGCGGCGACCTTGTCCGGGATCGGCACCAGGGCGTCGAGCACCGGGGTCACCGGGGTCAGGTCCAGGCGGTCAGCCTGCAGGTGATAGGTTTGCAGGGTGGAATCGGTGGCATCGGACTGACGCAGTTGCAGGTGCGACTCCCAGCGGGTCTTGCCCAGGCTCATGGCCAGGGAGTCCAGCGTCACGTCGTAGCCTGCGCCCGTGCGCTGGAACCAGCCATTGAGGGCCAGGTTGTCGATGCTGATCGGCTTGCGGTCCGCGTAGGCGCCCTTGAACGCCGGGGCATTGAGACGCACGGTGGCACTTTGCAGCGTGCCCTTGCCCCATTGGGCCCACACCTCGCCACCGGCCTTGAGTACGTTGAGCTTCCACTGCTGGGTCAATTGCGGCGGCAGCCAACGTGACCAGTCGCTTTGCGGCAGGCTCAGGTAGGCCTGGCCCTCGGCGTCCTGCCAGTGGGCGGCGTCGATGCGCGTGCGCAGGTTCAGCGCCAGGGGCTGGCCATCGGGCAGGGTCAGGCGCAGGTCCAGGCGCTGGCGGCTGAAGCCGTTGGTCAGGCTGGCGCCCACGTAGGTCAGGGTCATGGGCGCCCGGTCGTAGGGCACCAGGGTCAGCTGGCTGTCGAGCACCGAGACTTTGCTGACCTGTTGCATGCGCGACAGTATCTGCCCCGGGTCCATGGGCCCGTCGCTGTGGGGCATGGGGATACCCTTGAGCGACCACTGGCCGTCCTCGGCCTGCTCGGCGGTCAGCTGCAAGCCACTGACTTCCAGGTGGGCGATGCGCACCGAACGCGTGCGCAGGCTGGCCCACAGGTCGGGCACCACGCGCACCTGGTCCAGGCGCAGGGCGCTGTCGCCCTCGCCCACCGTCACGTCACGGGCCAGCAGGATCGGCGCCAGGCCGCTCCAACGCCCATCCAGGCTGCCGATGGACACCGATTCGCCCAAGGCTTGGGTGGCCTTGTCCTGCACGTCGTAGCGGTATTGATCGACCAGCGGCACCAACTCGCGCCCCAGACTCACATACACAGCGACCAGCACGGACAGCAGCGCACACAACCCCAACCCCCAGCGGGTCAGTGCGCCCAGCACACGGGTCAGACGCTGCATGGGCAAGGCGTCCGGGAACAGGTGGTGCAATCAGTGGCGCGTGGCCACAGGGGGGTGAACGAAATCAGAGCAGCACCACGTCATATTGTTCCTGGGAATACATGGACTCTACCTGAAAGCGAATCGTTCGCCCGATAAAAGCCTCCAGTTCCGCCACATTGCCGGATTCTTCATCCAGCAGGCGGTCCACCACCTTCTGGTTGGCCAGCACTCTATACCCTTCGGCCTGATAGGCACGCGCTTCCCGGAGGATTTCGCGGAAAATCTCGTAACAGATCGTCTCCGGGGTTTTCAGCTTGCCGCGCCCCTGACAGCTGATGCAGGGCTCGCACAGCACCTGTTCGAGGCTTTCGCGGGTGCGCTTGCGGGTCATCTGCACCAGGCCCAGCTCGGTGATGCCGATGATGTTGGTCTTGGCGTGATCACGTTCCAGCTGTTTTTCCAGGGTACGGAGTACCTGGCGCTGGTGCTCTTCGTCTTCCATGTCGATGAAGTCGATGATGATGATGCCGCCAATGTTGCGCAGGCGCAGTTGCCGGGCAATGGCCGTGGCCGCTTCCAGGTTGGTCTTGAAGATAGTTTCTTCCAGGTTGCGATGGCCCACGAACGCGCCGGTGTTGACGTCGATGGTGGTCATGGCCTCGGCCGGGTCCACCACCAGGTAGCCCCCGGACTTGAGCGGCACCTTGCGGTCCAGCGCGCGCTGGATCTCGTCTTCCACGCCGTACAGGTCGAAAATCGGCCGTTCGCCGGGGTAGTGTTCCAGGCGGTCGGCGATCTCGGGCATCAACTCGGCCACGAACTGCGTGGTTTTCTGGAAGGTTTCCCGGGAATCGATGCGGATTTTCTCGATCTTGGGGCTGACCAGGTCGCGCAGGGTGCGCAGGGCCAGGCCCAGGTCTTCGTAGATTTCGGTGGGCGCACCCACGGTCTTGATCTGCAGGCCGATCTGATCCCACAGACGGCGCAGGTAGCGGATGTCCATCAGGATCTCATCGGCGCCGGCGCCCTCGGCCGCCGTACGCAGGATGAAGCCGCCGGTTTCCTTGATGCCTTCCTGGGCCACGCAGTCGCTGACCACTTTTTTCAGCCGATCGCGCTCGCCTTCGTCTTCGATCTTCAGGGAAATGCCGACATGGCTGGTGCGCGGCATGTACACCAGGTAGCGAGACGGGATCGACAGTTGCGTGGTCAGGCGCGCGCCCTTGGAGCCAATGGGGTCCTTGGTCACCTGCACTACCAGGCTCTGGCCTTCATGCACCAGGGCGCTGATGGTTTCCACTGCCGAGCCTTCGCGCAGGGAAATTTCCGAAGCGTGGATGAAGGCGGCCCGTTCCAGGCCGATGTCGACGAACGCCGCCTGCATGCCCGGCAGCACCCGCACCACCTTGCCCTTGTAGATATTGCCGACGATGCCGCGGCGCTGGGTGCGCTCGACATGGACTTCCTGCAGAACACCGTTCTCTACCACCGCCACGCGCGATTCCATCGGCGTGATGTTGATCAGAATCTCTTCACTCATGGCAGGGTCTCGTCAAAAGGTAGTCACCGAAAATGATGGATTACGCCGCGCTTGTCGACGTTTCCATTCTCGCACGCTGGCGTCAGAGGCTCAGTGTGCCTGTTGGCCTTGCCAACAGGGTATGCCGAAATGGCCCAGCAGGTCTGCGGTTTCGCACAGCGGCAGGCCCACTACCGCAGAATAACTGCCGGACAGGCTTTCGACGAAGATCGCCGCAAGGCCTTGGATGGCGTAACTGCCGGCCTTGTCGCAGGGCTCGCCACTGGCCCAGTAGGCCTGGGCCTGCTGGGCACTGATGGGGCGAAAACGCACGTGACTGGTGACGCTGCGTACCTCGCAGCGCTGCTCGTCGGCCAGGGCCACGGCCGTCAGCACCTGATGCTCGCGCCCCGACAGGGCGGCCAGCATGGCCAGGGCATCGGCTTGATCCAGCGGCTTGCCGAGGATGCGGCCATCCAGCACCACCGCGGTGTCGGCGCCCAGCACCACGGCACCGGCGGCCGTGCCGTTGGCGCGCAATTGCGCCAGCCCCGCCTGGGCCTTGCCACGCGCCAGGCGCTCGACATAGGCCAGCGGCGCTTCGCCAGGCAGTGGGGTTTCGTCGATGGAAGCGCTCAGGGGCGCGAAAGGAACGCCGATCTGGGTCAGCAGTTCGCGACGTCGGGGGGAGCCGGAGGCCAGGTAAAGCGAGTTCATGCAGACGTCTCCCTGTCGAAATTCGGATACCGGGCACAAGCCCGCGTCACGCTCAGTTGATGCCCAGGCGGCGACGCAGGCCTCGCAGGGCAAAGCTGACCCACGGCCACAGCAAGGCACTCATCACTGCTGGCAGCAGCAAGGCCAAAGTAGGCTGGCGGTTACCGGTCAGGGCGCTGAGCCACAGCTGCGCCAACTGGCCCAGGCCGAACACCACCAGAATCACCAGGCACTGCTGCCACACATGGAAGGTGCGCATGCGCTGGGCCAGGGATAGCACCAGGAAGCTGATCAGGCTGAGAATCAGGGCGTTCTGGCCCAGGTAGGTGCCGTACAGCACGTCCTCGGCCAGGCCCAGCAGGAACGCCGTGGTCATGCCCACCTTGTGCGGCAGGGCCAGGGTCCAGAACGTCAGCAACAGGGCCAACCACAGCGGGCGCAGGATTTCCATGAACTGCGGCAGGGGCGAAACGCTCAGCAGCAGGCCGATGACGAAGGTGAACCACACGAACCAACCGTTGCGCGGGCGGGTGCTGTTGACCATCAGTGTCTCTCCCGAGAGGTGCCATGGGCGGCCGGCTTGGCCGGAGCCGCAACAGGCGCGGCGGCGGGCTTGGCGGCAGCGGCCGGATGCTCGGCAGCGGGCGCAGGCGCAGCGGCCGGCGCCGGGGCTGGCGTGGTCGCAGCGGGCGCAGCCGGTGTACCGGTGGCCGTTGCCTGGCCTTTCTGGTCGGCGGCTTCCTGGGCCTGGGCGGCCTCGGTGGCGCGCTGCTCGGGCGAGCGGCTGTCGGAGAACACCAGCAACAGGTAGCGGCTACGGTTCAGGGCAGCGGTAGGCACGGCCCGGACAATGGCGAACGGCTGGCCGGAGTCATGAATCACCTCCTTCACCGTGGCCACCGGGTAGCCGGCCGGGAAGCGCTGCCCCAGGCCGGAGCTGACCAGCAAATCACCTTCCTTGATGTCGGCGGTGTCGGCTACGTGCCGCAATTCCAGGCGTTCCGGGTTGCCGGTACCGCTGGCAATGGCACGCAAACCGTTACGGTTCACCTGCACCGGGATGCTGTGGGTGGAATCGGTGAGCAGCAGCACACGCGAGGTGTACGGCATCAACTCCACCACCTGGCCCATCAGGCCCCGGGCGTCGAGCACCGGCTGGCCCAGGAACACGCCGTCGCGCTCACCCTTGTTGATCAGGATGCGCTGGGTGAAGGGGTTGGGGTCCATGCCGATCAGCTCGGCCACTTCGACTTTCTCGTTGACCAGCGCCGAGGAGTTGAGCAACTCGCGCAGGCGCACGTTCTGCTCGGTCAGGGCCGCCAGCTTCTGCAGGCGACCTTGCAGCAGCAAGGCTTCGGTCTTGAGTTTTTCGTTTTCGGCGACAAGCTCGGTACGGCTGCCGAACTGGCTGGACACGCCCTGGTACAGACGCTGAGGCAGGTCCGTGACCCAGTAGGCGCGCATCAGCACCAGCGACATCTGGCTGCGCACCGGCTGCAGCAGCGTGAAGCGCGCATCGACCACCATCAGGGTGATGGACAGCACGACCAGCACCAACAGGCGCACGCCCAGCGAGGGGCCCTTGGAGAAAAGCGGTTTAATAAGCCGCTCCTCCCAGGCTGATGTTCATTGGCTCATTCATACGGCTTCAAACCGGCCCGGATGCAGATTGACAGAAAATGCGCCAACGACAGGCGCAGGCCCAAGGTCGACAGCGCAAACTGTAGACCGGGCCCCGTGGTTGCCGCCAGCGACGTTATTCGCTGGAGAGCAGGTCCATGGTGTGCTTGTCCATCATTTCCAGGGCACGACCACCACCGCGAGCCACGCAGGTCAGCGGGTCTTCGGCGACGATCACCGGCAGGCCGGTTTCCTGAGCCAGCAGTTTGTCCAGGTCACGCAGCAGTGCGCCACCACCGGTCAGCACCAGGCCGCGCTCGGCGATGTCGGAAGCCAGCTCCGGCGGCGACTGCTCCAGGGCGCTTTTCACGGCCTGAACGATGGTCGCCAGCGACTCCTGCAGAGCCTCCAGCACTTCGTTGGAGTTCAGGGTGAAGGCACGTGGCACGCCTTCGGCCAGGTTACGACCGCGCACGTCGACTTCACGTACCTCGCCGCCTGGGTAGGCAGTACCGATTTCCTGCTTGATGCGCTCGGCGGTGGACTCGCCGATCAGGCTGCCGTAGTTGCGGCGCACGTAGGTCACGATCGCTTCGTCGAAACGGTCGCCGCCCACACGCACGGACTCGGCATACACTACGCCGTTCAGGGAGATCAGGGCGATTTCGGTGGTACCACCACCGATGTCGACCACCATCGAACCGCGCGCTTCCTCTACCGGCAGGCCGGCACCGATGGCAGCGGCCATTGGTTCTTCAATCAGGAACACTTCACGGGCACCGGCGCCCAGCGCCGATTCACGAATGGCACGACGTTCCACCTGGGTGGATTTGCAAGGCACACAGATCAGCACGCGCGGGCTTGGCTGCAGGAAGCTGTTCTCGTGAACCTTGTTGATGAAGTACTGGAGCATCTTTTCGCACACGCTGAAGTCGGCGATCACGCCGTCCTTCATCGGACGAATGGCTGCGATGTTGCCCGGTGTACGGCCCAGCATGCGCTTTGCCTCGGTACCGACGGCAACAACACTTTTCTGATTTCCGTGGGTCCGGATGGCCACGACCGATGGCTCATTCAGGACGATACCGCGCTCACGCACGTAAATAAGGGTGTTGGCAGTGCCCAGGTCGATGGAAAGATCGCTGGAAAACATGCCACGCAGTTTCTTGAACATGGGAAAGTGACCCTAGGCAACGCGTGGGTAAAAAAGTGCGGCAAACTCTAACAACGGCGGGGATTTTGGGCAAGGCGCCAATATGTTAAATTGGCTGTTTTTCCGAGCAGGCCCTCACTCAATCGCGGCCATATGACCGTAGAATTGGCGTTCTGTTCCGACAATCTAACACACGGACCGGCAGTTGATCCGCTTCCGTGCTGTTTTCCACTGGAGATACCCATGGCGCTTGAACGCTGCGACGTGGAAAAAATCGCTCACCTGGCCCGTCTGGGCCTGACTGAGGCAGATCTTTCGCACACCACCGATGCACTCAACAGTATCCTGGGTCTGGTCGACCAGATGCAGGCGGTCGACACCAGCGGCATCGAGCCCCTGGCCCACCCCCTGGAAGCCAGTCAGCGCCTGCGCGCCGACCAGGTCACCGAAAGCAACCATCGCGAGGCCTACCAGGCCATCGCGCCTGCGGTCGAGAACGGCCTGTACCTGGTTCCGAAAGTCATCGACTAAAAGGGAAAAGAGCCTGCCATGCATCAAATGACTCTGGCCGAGATCGCCCGTGGTCTCGCCGACAAGAAGTTTTCCGCTGAAGAGCTGACCCGCACCCTGCTGGCGCGTATCGCCCAGCTGGACCCGCAGCTCAACAGCTTCATCACCGTCACCCCGGAGCTGGCCATTGCCCAGGCCCAGGCCGCCGACGCCCGTCGCGCCGCCGGTGAAACCGGTGCCCTGCTGGGCGCGCCGCTGGCCCACAAAGACCTGTTCTGCACCCAGGGCGTGCGCACCAGCTGCGCCTCCAGGATGCTCGACAACTTCACCGCCCCCTACGACGCCACCGTGGTGTCGCGCCTGGCCAAGGCCGGTGCGGTCAGCCTGGGCAAGACCAACATGGACGAATTCGCCATGGGCTCGGGCAACGAAAACAGCTTCTACGGCGCGGTCAAAAACCCGTGGAACCTGGCCCACGTACCGGGTGGTTCGTCGGGCGGTTCGGCCGCTGCAGTGGCAGCTCGCCTGCTGCCAGTTGCGACAGGTACCGACACCGGTGGCTCGATCCGACAACCGGCAGCTTTTACCAACCTGACAGGCCTGAAACCGACGTACGGTCGTGTGTCGCGCTGGGGCATGATCGCCTACGCGTCCAGCCTTGATCAGGCCGGCACCTTCGCCCGCACCGCCGAAGACTGCGCCCTGCTGCTGCAAGGCATGGCCGGTTTCGACCCGCAGGACTCCACCAGCATCGACGAGCCAGTGCCTGACTACAGCGCCGGCCTGAACGGTTCGCTGCAAGGCCTGCGCATCGGCGTGCCGAAGGAATACTTCGGTGCCGGCCTGGACCCGCGCATCGCCGACCTGATCCAGCACAGCATCAAAGAACTGGAGAAACTGGGCGCCACGGTCAAGGAAATCAGCCTGCCGAACATGCAGCACGCCATCCCTGCGTACTACGTGATCGCCCCGGCCGAAGCCTCGTCCAACCTGTCGCGTTTCGACGGCGTGCGTTTCGGCTACCGCTGCGAGAACCCGGCCGACCTCACCGACCTGTACAAGCGCTCGCGCGGCGAAGGTTTCGGCATTGAAGTGCAGCGTCGCATCATGGTCGGCGCCTACGCGCTGTCGGCCGGCTACTACGACGCCTACTACCTGCAGGCGCAGAAAATCCGCCGCCTGATCAAGAACGACTTCATGGCCGCGTTCCACGACGTCGACGTCATCCTGGGCCCGACCACGCCGAACCCGGCCTGGAAAATCGGCGACAAGAACGCCGACCCGGTCGCCGAGTACCTGGAAGACGTGTACACCATCACCGCCAACCTCGCTGGCCTGCCGGGGCTGTCCATGCCCGCCGGCTTCGTCGACGGCTTGCCGGTGGGCGTGCAACTGGTGGCGCCGTACTTCCAGGAAGCTCGCCTGCTCAACGTCGCGCACCAGTACCAGCAGGCAACTGACTGGCACACCCGCTCGCCCGAAGGCTTCTAAGGAGAAACTTGTATGCAATGGGAAGTCGTCATCGGGCTGGAGATTCATACCCAGCTCACCACCCAGTCGAAGATTTTCTCCGGCAGTTCCACCACGTTCGGCTCCGAGCCCAACACCCAGGCCAGCCTGGTAGACCTGGGCATGCCCGGCGTGCTGCCGGTGCTGAACCAGCAAGCGGTGCAAATGGCGGTCAAGTTCGGCCTGGCCATCGACGCCGAGATCGGCCAGCACAACGTGTTCGCCCGCAAGAACTACTTCTACCCTGACCTGCCCAAGGGTTACCAGATCAGCCAGATGGAGCTGCCGATCGTCGGCAAGGGCCACCTGGACATCACCCTGGAAGACGGCACCGTCAAGCGCATCGGCGTCACCCGCGCGCACCTGGAAGAAGACGCCGGCAAAAGCCTGCACGAAGACTTCAACGGCCTGACCGGCGTTGACCTGAACCGTGCCGGCACGCCGCTGCTGGAAATCGTTTCCGAGCCTGACATGCGCAGCGCCAAGGAAGCCGTGGCCTACGTCAAGGCCATGCACGCGCTGGTGCGCTACCTGGGCATCTGCGACGGCAACATGGCCGAAGGCTCGCTGCGTTGCGACTGCAACGTCTCGGTTCGCCCCAAGGGCCAGGTCGAGTTCGGCACCCGCTGCGAGATCAAGAACGTCAACTCGTTCCGCTTCATCGAAAAGGCCATCAACAGCGAGATCGCCCGTCAGATCGAATTGATCGAGGACGGCGGCAAGGTGGTTCAGCAAACGCGCCTGTACGACCCGAACAAGGACGAGACCCGCGCCATGCGCAGCAAGGAGGAAGCCAACGACTACCGTTACTTCCCCGACCCGGACCTGCTGCCGGTGGTCATCGAACAAGCGTTCCTGGACACCGTGCGCGCCACCCTGCCCGAGCTGCCACCGGCCAAGCGCGAGCGCTTCCAGAGCCAGTACGGCCTGTCGGCCTACGACGCCAGCGTGCTGGCCTCCAGCCGCGAACAAGCCGACTTCTTCGAGCAGGTGGTGGGCATCAGCGGCGACGCCAAGCTGGCCGCCAACTGGACCATGGTCGAGCTGGGCAGCCTGCTGAACAAGCTGGGCGTGGAAATCGAACAGTCGCCGGTCAGCGCCGAGCAACTGGGCGGCATGCTGGTGCGCATCAAGGACAACACCATCAGCGGCAAGATCGCCAAGATGGTCTTTGAAGCCATGGCCAACGGCGAAGGCAATGCCGACCAGATCATCGAAGCGCGCGGCCTGAAACAGGTTACCGACAGCGGCGCCATCGAGAAGGTGCTGGACGAAATGCTGGCCGCCAACGCCGAGCAGGTCGAACAGTACCGCGCCGCCGACGAAGCCAAGCGCGGCAAGATGTTCGGCTTCTTCGTGGGCCAGGCCATGAAAGCCTCCAAAGGCAAGGCCAACCCGCAACAGGTGAACGAATTGCTGAAAAGCAAACTCGAAGGCTGATCTGCCAAGCTTGCACTGCCCATTCACGGGGCAGTGCAGATCTCTTGTGGGAGCGGGCTCTGCCCGCGAAACAGGCGCCGCGTATTGCCTGAAACATCGCGGCGTCCTTTTCGCGGGCAGAGCCCGCTCCCACACAGGGTTTCAGCGTCGGCGCGCCCACTGTCCTGCTGGAGAACGCTGCATGCTGCGCCTGCTCATCCCCCTCCTGCTACTCACCTTCCTCGCTGGCTGCGCCACCCACGACATCGACCCCCGCGGCTACGATGAAACGGGCACCGCCAGCTTCTACGGCGCCAGACACCAAGGCAAGCGCACCGCCAGCGGCGAGCGTTTCGACCTCAACGCCATGACCGCCGCCCACCGCCAATTGCCCTTCGGCACCCGCGTGCTGGTGACTAACCTTGCCAACAACCGCAAGGTGCAAGTGCGCATCAACGACCGCGGCCCGCATACCCGTGGCCGGCTGATCGACCTTTCCAAGGGCGCCGCCGAACAATTGGGCATGATCGGTAGCGGATCGGCGCGCGTACGGGTACAAAGTCTGAGCGACTGAGCCCTCACACCGGAGCTTCAACCATTTTCGACCTGGACACTTTTACCGTCTTCAGCCTGCTGCAACTGGCCGGCGGCCTGGTGCTGCTTATCCTCGGTGCCGAGCTGATGGTGCGCGCCGCCGTGCGCCTGGCGGCCAGCTTCAAGGTGCGGCCGCTGATCATCGGCCTCAGCGTGGTGGCCCTGGGCAGCAGCGCGCCGCAGATGGCGGTCAGCCTGCAAGCGGCCTTCACCCATGCCCCGGACATTGCCGTGGGCAGCGTGTTCGGCAGCAACATTTTCAACGTGCTGGTGACCCTGGGCCTGTGCGCGCTGATCATCCCCTTGCGGGTGTCGCGCCAACTGGTGCGCCTGGACATCCCGCTGATGATCAGCGCCAGCGCCCTGGTGTTCGCCCTGGCCCTGAACCAGACCCTCGGCCGTCTGGAAGGCGTGGTGCTGCTGCTGGCCCTTGGCGGGTATTTCGCCCTGCTGTTGCGCCAGTCACGCCGCTATCACCGCCCGCGAGTGCATACCCACGCCGTGGAGCGTCATGGCCCGGCGCCCTGGCTCAGCAGCGTGCTCATGACCCTGGCCGGGCTGGGCCTGCTGGTGTGGGGTGGGCACCTGATATTGGGGGCGGCGGTGGAACTGGCCACCGACTACGGCTTTTCCGACCGCATCATCGGCCTGACCATCGTCGCCGTGTGCACCTCGCTGCCGGAACTGGCCACCTCGCTGATCGCCGCCCTGCGTGGCGAGCGTGAGATTGCCGTGGGCAACGTGATCGGCAGCAACCTGTTCAACCTGCTGGGCGTGCTGGGCTTCACCGCCGTCATCGCGCCCATGCCCCTTTCGGTCTCCCCCAACGCCCTGGACTTCGACCTGCCGGTGATGCTCGGTGTGTCGGTGCTGTGCCTGCCGCTGTTCTATTCCGGCTACCGCATCACCCGTGCCGAAGGCCTGGTGCTGCTGGGCTTGTTCGCTGCCTACGGCCTGCACGTGATCACCTTCACCACCGGCATGGCCCTGGCCGGGCGGCTTGAACACCTGATGCTGTTTTACGTCCTGCCGGTGCTGGGGCTGTTCGTGCTGGTCAGCACGGTGGTTGCCTGGCGCCGCCAACATTAAGAAAGGAGAAGGCCATGAGCGAAAACAACACCAGCAAGCCAGGCGTCGAGATGCGCCGCCAGGTCATGGGCGACGCCTTCGTCGACCGCGCCCTGGGCAATGCCACCGAGTTCAGCCAACCGCTGCAGGATTTCGTCAATGAACACGCTTGGGGCAGCGTGTGGAACCGTCCGGGCCTTGAGCTGAAGACCCGCAGCCTGATCACCCTGGCCGCGCTGACGGCGCTCAAGTGCCCGCAAGAGCTCAAGGGCCACGTGCGTGGCGCCTTGAACAACGGTTGTACGGTAGAGGAGATGCGCGAAGCGCTGCTGCACTGCGCGGTATACGCCGGCGTACCGGCGGCCATCGATGCCTTCCGTGCCGCGCAGGAAGTCATCGACAGCTATCAGCCGGCTTAAGCCCTGGCGCGGCGCTTGATCACATAGGCAAGCGCCAGCGCAATCACCCAGGCCGGCATCAGGATGACCGAGATGCGAATGCCCGGGGTCAGCCACATCACCAGCACGATACCGGCCACGAACAGCAGGCACAGGTAGTTGGTGAACGGGTAGCCCCAGCTTTTGAACAAGGTGGCTTCGCCAGCCTGGCGCTTGGCCTTGCGGAACATCAGGTGGGTGATGCTGATGATCACCCAGTTGATCACCAGTGCTGCCACGGCCAGCGCCATCAGCAAGCCGAACGCCTGGCCCGGCATCAGGTAGTTGATCAGCACGCACAGGCCGGTGGCGGTGGCCGACACGCCCAGCGCTGTCAGCGGTACGCCGCGCTTGTTGACCTTAAGCAGCGCCTTGGGCGCGTCACCCTGGGTGGCCAGGCCGAACAGCATGCGGCTGTTGCTGTACACACAGCTGTTGTAGACGGACAGCGCGGCGGTCAGCACCACGGCGTTGAGCAGCGTGGCGACCAGGTTGCTGTCCAGGGCATGGAAGATCAGCACGAACGGGCTGCCGCCAGTCACCACTTTCTGCCACGGGTACAGCGACAGCAGGATCGCCAACGCACCCACGTAGAACAGCAGGATGCGGTAGATCACCTGGTTGGTGGCACGCGGGATGCTGCGCTGCGGGTCATCGGCCTCGGCGGCGGTGATACCTACCAATTCCAGGCCGCCGAAGGAGAACATGATCACCGCCATGGCCATGGCCAGGCCTTCGATGCCGTTGGGGAAGAAGCCGCCGTGCTGCCACAGGTTAGCCACCGCCGCGTCAGGGCCGCCGTTGCCGCTGGCCAGCAGCCAGGCACCGAAGCCGATCATGCCGATGATGGCCGCCACCTTGACCAGCGAGAACCAGAACTCCATCTCGCCGAACACCTTCACCTGGGTGAGGTTGATCAGGTTGATCAGCACGAAGAAAATCGCCGCCGACACCCAGGTCGGCACGCCCGGCCACCAGTACTGCACGTAGATGCCCACGGCCGTCAGTTCGGCCATGCCCACCAGCACGTACACCACCCAATAGTTCCAGCCCGACACAAAGCCGGCCATGCCGCCCCAGTAGCGGCTGGCGAAGTGGCTGAAGCTGCCCGCCACCGGCTCGTCCACCACCATCTCGCCCAGCTGGCGCATGATGAAGAACGCCATCAGGCCGGCGATGGCGTAGCCGAGGATCACCGACGGCCCGGCCATGTTGATGGTCTGGGCAATGCCCAGGAACAGCCCGGTGCCGATGGCACCACCCAGCGCTATCAGCTGGATATGACGGTTCTTGAGGCCCCGGTGCAAACCCGTGGGCGTCGTTTGTTGGTCCATTGAAGCTTCCTTGAGCTCGGATGACTGCATGAGGGCATGCGCAAAGGCGCACAGGATCTAGATCCAGCCGCCCCACTGCAATAGGAAAATGCCGATATTGGTGGTAATCGCGGCACCAACGGTCGTAATCACGATGATCGCCGCGGCCAATTGATGGTTGCCGTTGGCCGCGCGGGCCATGACATAGCTGGCTGCCGCCGTCGGGCTGCCGATGTACAGGAACAGAATGCCCAGCTCGGCACCGCGGAAACCGCACAACCAGGCGCCCAAGGTGCCGAACAGCGGCAGCCAGACCATTTTCACCAGGCTGGCGCTCAGGGCCAGCTGGCCGCTTTCGCGCAGGGCTGCCAGTGACAGGGTGCCACCGATGCAGATCAGCGCCAGGGGCAGGGTCATCTGCGCCAGGTAATCACCGCTGGCCAGCAGCCAGTTGGGCAGGCCGATCTGCAGGTAATTCATGGGCGCGGCCGCCAGTACGCTGATGATCAGCGGGTTGGCCAGCACGCTCTTGAAGATACTCCAGGGGTCGGACTTGATGTTGGGGCTGTAGATGGCCAACACCACGGTGGACAGGCTGTTGTAGAGCAGGATCACCAGCCCGGCGAGGATTGCGCCCAGGGAGATGCCGTAGTCGCCGTACATGCTGGCCGCCAGCGCCAGGCCCACCACACCGTTGTTGCCGCGGAACGCGCCCTGGGTATAGATGCCACGGTCTGCCGGCGGGCTGCGCCACAGGGCCATGCCCCAAGCGGCGGCGAAACTGGCGAAGGTCACCACCACGAAATAGACCAGCAGCCCGGGCTTCATGGCCGCGTGCAGGTCGGCGTGGTAAATGCCCAAAAACAGCAGCGCCGGCATGCAGACGTTGAACACCAGGGCCGAGGCGATATGAATGAAGTTGTCGTTGATCCAGTCGATGCGTTTGAGGAACACACCGAGAAACAGCATGGCGAACACCGGTGCGGTGATGTTCAGCGTCTGTATGAAAATGGCCAGCATGCCAAGGGAACCTGATTGCCCGTTTTAGGGGGCTAATGATAAGCCTTGCAGGGCCTGCGGTGCAGGGTTTTATCCACCTGCGTAGCCGCTGCCGAAGGCTGCGCTGGCCCTGTGCTTCGCTGGAGATCTCCAGGGTGCTTAGGGGCCAGCGCAGCCTGGCGGCAGCGGCTACAGGTCAGGTAATGGGCGCAGGGTTGAACAGCACGATGTCGTTATGCAGCTTGTGCTTCTCCGCCCAGGTTTGCTGTTTGCCGCTGGCCACGTCCAGGTAGTAGTGGAACAGCTCCCAGCCCAGGTCCTCGATGCTGGCCCGCCCGGTGGCGATGCGGCCGGCGTCGACGTCGATCAGGTCCGGCCAGCGCTGGGCCAGTTCGGTACGGGTCGACACCTTGACCACCGGCGCCATGGCCAAGCCATACGGCGTACCGCGACCGGTGGTGAACACATGCAGGTTCATCCCCGCCGCCAACTGCAAGGTGCCGCAGACAAAGTCACTGGCCGGGGTGGCACAGAAGATCAGGCCCTTGCGCTGCACCCGCTCGCCCGGCCCCACCACGGCATTGATGGCGCTGTTGCCGGATTTGACGATCGAACCCAACGACTTCTCGACAATGTTCGACAACCCGCCCTTCTTGTTGCCCGGGGTGGTATTGGCGCTGCGATCAGCTTCGCCCTTGGCCAGATAGCGGTCGTACCAGTCCATCTCGCGCACCAGCGCATCGGCCACGGCCGGGGTTTCGGCGCGCGAGGTCAGCAGGTAGATGGCGTCGCGTACCTCGGTCACTTCCGAGAACATCACCGTGGCACCGGCGCGCAGCAGCAGGTCGCTGGCGTAACCCAGCGCCGGGTTGGCGGTGATACCGGAGAAAGCGTCGCTGCCACCGCACTGCATGCCCAGGATCAACTCGCTGGCCGGCACGGTTTCGCGACGGCGCTCGTTGAGTTTTTTCAGGCGCGTTTCGGCCAGTTCCATGATCTGCTCGATCATTTCCGTGAAGCCGTGGCTGGCATCCTGCAGGCGGTACAGCCATGGCTCGCTGAGGTCCACTGAACTGTCGTTTTCGTGCATCACCTGCCCGGCCTGCAGTTTCTCGCAGCCCAGGCTGATCACCAGTGCTTCGCCACCCAGGTTGGGGTTGCGCGCCAAGTTGCGCACGGTGCGGATCGGGATATAGGCGTCGGTGGCAGTGATGGCCACGCCGCAGCCGTAGCTGTGGGTAATGGCAACCACGTCATCCACATGGGGGTACTTGGGCAACAGCTCATCACGGATGCGCTTCACCGCATGGTCCAGTACACCGGTCACGCACTGCACGGTGGTGGTGATGCCCAGGATGTTGCGAGTGCCCACGGTGCCGTCGGCGTTGCGGTAGCCTTCGAAAGTGAAGCCTTCCAGCGGCGGCAAAGCCTGGGGCACCTTGTCGGACATTGGCAGGCTGTCCAGCGCCGGCGCTGTCGGCATGCGCAGCAGGTCCTCGCGCACCCAGGTACCGCGCGGGATGGGCTTGAGCGCATAGCCGATCACCTGGCCGTAGCGAATCACTTCACCACCTTCGGCGATGTCCACCAGGTTGACCTTGTGGCTTTGCGGCACATGCTCAAGGGTAATCAGGCCACCCGGCAGCTCGGTGCCTTCCGGCACGCCCTGGTCGTTGACGATGACTACAACGTTGTCGCGCTCGTGCAGGCGGATCACCCGCGGCGAGTCAGCGTGCTCAATTAACTGCATGGAACGCGCTCCTCAAATTTTGGCTGGGGCCAGCTGTTCTACCGGCTTGCGCGAGCCTTTGCTCGGCGGCTCGGTCAGCTCGACCCGTTTGATCTGGCCGACAATCACCAGGTAGCTGATCACCGCCACCAGCGCGTTGGCGCCGACGAACACCAGGGCCCATTTGAACGAGCCGGTGGTGCTGATGATGTAGCCGATGACGATCGGCGTGGTGATCGAGGCAATGTTGCCGAACATGTTGAACAGGCCACCGCTCAGGCCGGCGATCTGCTTGGGCGAGGTGTCCGATACCACCGCCCAGCCCAGCGCGCCCACACCCTTGCCGAAGAACGCCAGGGCCATGAAGCCTACCACCATCCATTCGATGTCCACGTAGTTGCAGGCCACGATGGTGGTCGACAGCAGCAGGCCGCCGATGATTGGCGTCTTGCGCGCGAAGGTCAGGGAATGGCCACGGCGCAGCAGCCAGTCGGAAATGATGCCGCCCAGCACGCCGCCGATAAAGCCGCAGATGGCCGGCAGCGAAGCGATAAAACCAGCCTTGAGGATGGTCATGCCGCGCTCCTGCACCAGGTACACCGGGAACCAGGTCAGGAAGAAATAGGTAATGCCGTTGATACAGTACTGGCCCAGGTACACGCCCAGCATCATGCGGTTGGTCAACAGCTGGCGCACGTAGTCCCATTTCGGGCCTTCGCGCTTGCCCTGGGGCTTGTCGTCCATGTCGACCATGCCGCCGTTGCTGGCGATGTGTTCGAACTCGGCACTGTTGATGCGTGGGTGCTGGCGCGGGCTGTAGATCACTTTCAGCCACACCGCCGAAAACACGATGCCAATGCCGCCCATCACCATGAACACATGCTGCCAGCCGAAGGTGAAGACAATCCAGCCCATCAGCGGTGCGAACAGCACGGTGGCGAAATATTGCGCGGAATTGAAAATCGCCGACGCGGTGCCGCGTTCGGCCGTGGGGAACCAGGCCGCGACGATGCGCGCGTTGCCGGGGAAGGACGGCGCTTCGGCCAGCCCCACCAGAAAGCGCAGCATGAACAGCGCAACCACGGCGGTAGAAACGCCGAATTCACCGACGAAGCCTTGCAGCACGGTGAACAGCGACCAGGTGAAAATGCTCAGCGCGTAGACTTTCTTCGAGCCGAAGCGGTCCAGCAGCCAGCCACCGGGGATTTGCCCGGCCACATAGGCCCAACCGAACGCGGAGAAGATGAAACCCAAGGTGACGGCGTCAATGCCGAGGCTTTTTTGCAGGCTGGAACCGGCAATAGCGATGGTCGCGCGGTCGGCGTAGTTGATCGTGGTCACCACAAACAGCATGAACAGGATCAAATAGCGGACATGCGTCTGCTTGGCGGCTTGCATGAAGGTGTACTCCCACTGATTATTTTTTTTAACGCGGGTTTTTCACAAACTGTATCAGCGGGGACGTCAGGCTGGCGCCACGCTTGTTGCCCCACCCACCGCCGGGTCCCTCGGCGGTGGGCAGGAGCGGTCAACGCTTACTGCGGGCCCATCTTGTCCATCAGGGCAGCCAGCATTTCGTACTCTTCACCCGTCAGGTCGGTCAGCGGGGTACGCACCGGGCCTGCGTCGTAGCCGGCGATCTTGGCGCCCGCCTTGACGATGCTCACGGCGTAGCCGGCTTTGCGGTTACGGATGTCCAGGTACGGCAGGAAGAAGTCGTCGATGATCTTGCCGACGGTGACGTGATCTTCCTTGGCGATGGCGTGGTAGAAGTCCATCGCGGTTTTCGGGATGAAGTTGAACACCGCCGAGGAGTAAACCGGCACGCCCAGCGCCTTGTAGGCAGCGGCGTAGACTTCGGCGGTCGGCAGGCCACCCAGGTAGCTGAAGCGGTCGCCCAGGCGACGGCGGATCGACACCATCAATTCGATGTCACCCAGGCCGTCCTTGTAACCGATCAGGTTAGGGCAGCGCTCGGCCAGGCGTTCCAGCTGCACGGCGTTCAGGCGGCAGACATTGCGGTTGTAGACGATGACGCCGATGTTCACCGATTTGCACACCGCTTCCACGTGGGCGGCAACGCCGTCCTGGCTGGCTTCGGTCAGGTAGTGCGGCAGCAGCAGCAGGCCTTTGGCGCCCAGGCGCTCGGCTTCCTGGGCGTATTCGATGGCCTGGCGGGTGGCGCCACCGACGCCGGCGAGGATTGGCACGCTACGGGCGCAGGTGTCGACGGCAGTCTTGATGACTTGCGAGTACTCGCTGGCAGCCAGGGAGAAGAATTCACCGGTACCGCCGGCAGCGAACAGGGCGCTGGCACCGTACGGGGCCAGCCACTCCAGGCGCTTGATGTAACCAGTGCGATCGAAATCGCCCTGGGCATTGAAATCGGTCACCGGGAAAGACAGCAGGCCGGCGGAGAGGATGGACTTCAGTTCTTGTGGATTCATTATTCGAACACCCTGGTTTGCGTGGAATGTGCGCTCAGCCTTCGCTGATGTCGTACGTCATCGTACAACTGAAATTATGAATGCTCAATAGGGTGTGCGACGAAATGTCATACGGGGCGTAGATGCAGCAAAAATGGAATTGAGGGACACCATGTGGGAGCGGGCTCTGCCCGCGAAAAGAACACCGCGCAGCAGCTGAAGCACCGCGGCGGGCTTTTCGCGGGCAGAGCCCGCTCCCACATATGCTTACAAAGAACCAACAGGATCAGGCGGTTGCCTGCGCCTCTTCGTGCGCCTGGCGCAGCCGTTCGCGGCTGTTGGTCAGGTGCAGGCGCATGGCCGCGCGGGCAGCGTCGGAGTCCTGACGGGCGATGGCCTCGTAGATCTCTTCGTGCTCGCGGCTCAGGCGGTTCATGTAGTGCTGCTGGTCATCATGGGCCAGGCGCGCAGAGTTCAGCCGCGTGCGCGGGATGATGCTGGTGCCCAGGTGGGTCATGATGTCGGTGAAATAGCGGTTGCCCGTGGACAGGGCAATCTGCAGGTGGAACTGGAAGTCAGACGCCACGGCGTCCGAGGCATGCGCCGCGCTTTCCGCCAGGGCGTCGAGCGCCGCACGCATGGCCGCCAGCTGTTCAGGCGAGCGGCGCTGGGCGGCCAGCCCGGCCGATTCCACTTCCAGGCTGATGCGCAGTTCCAGCACCGCCAGTACGTCACGCAAGGTGACGATGGTTGCCGGGTCGATGCGGAAGCCGCTGGGGCTGGGCGTGTCGAGCACGAAGGTGCCGATGCCATGGCGGGTTTCCACCTGCCCCGCTGCCTGCAGGCGCGAAATGGCTTCGCGCACTACGGTGCGGCTGACGCCCTGCTCCTGCATGATCGCCGACTCGGTGGGCAGCTTGTCGCCGCGCTTGAGCTCACCCTTGAGGATGCGCTCGGTCAGCACGGTGACCAGTTCCTGGGCAAGGCTGCGCGGTTTGCGGCGGCCGCGAGGCGGGGCGATTGGCGTTTCCATGGCGAACTTCTTATCTCGAAATCACGTGTATAGGCGCATCATAGCGCATTCCAGTGGTACGACCACCTAGACGGTGGTCGCCTCGCCCATTGTTTGTGTCTGCAAATGTCCACCCTCCAGGCGTATGTGCCGGGAGTGGAAACGCTTGAGGCTGCTGCGGTGGCCGACGCTGATCAATGTGATACCGGGTAATTCGTCGATCAGGGCCTGGTACAGCAAGGCTTCGTCTTCTTCGTCCATGGCCGAGGTGGCTTCGTCCAAATAGAGCCACTGCGGCGCGTACAGCAAGGCGCGGGCGAAGGCCAGGCGTTGTTGCTCGCCTGGGGACAGCAGACTTTGCCAGTGGGCGCTTTCGTCCAGGCGTGCCACCAGGTGCGGCAGGCGACAGACCGTCAGCACGTGCTCATAGCGATCCTGAGCATACGCGTCTCCCGGTTGTGGATAACTCAACGCCTCGCGCAGGCTGCCAATGGGCAGGTAAGGCTTCTGCGGCATGAACAGCGAACGTGCCTGGGGCATGTCGATGCGCCCCTGCCCCTGGGCCAGCAGATTGCCCATGGCCCGCAGTAGGGTGCTCTTGCCGCTGCCTGAACGACCGCTGAGCAACACGCGCTCACCCGCCGCAACATTCAGACTGGCGCCTTGCAGCAGCTGGCGGCTACCAAACGTCAGTTCCAGGTCGGCAATGTGCAATTGATTGCCTTGTTGCTGCACCTGGATACCCCCGGTGCGCGACTCGTTCTCGTCCATGGCCTGGCGGAAACTGAGCAGACGGTCGCAGGTGGCGCGCCAGTCAGCCAGCTTGGCATACGCATCGATGAACCAGCTCAAGCTGCCCTGCACGTTGCCGAACGCGCCGGCCACCTGCATCAGCACACCCAGTTCGATAGCCCCGGAGAAATACCGCGGCGCGGCGACCACGACAGGGAAAATGTTGGCGATCTGTGCGTAACCACTGGTAAAGATATTCATGCGTTTCTGTACGCGCATGATCGACCAGTAGTTGTTCCACACTTGGCGGAAACGCGCCTCCAGACGCTGGTTCTCCACCTTTTCGCCATCCAGCAAGGCGATCGTCTCGGCGTTTTCACGCATGCGAATCAGCCCGAAACGCAGGTCTGCCTCGTACCGTTGCTGGTTGTTGCTCAAGCCGATCAGGCGGCGCCCCACCAGGTGCGTGATCAGGGTGCCGGCCAGTGCATACAGCACCGCCGCCCAGAACATGTAGCCATGAACGGTGATGCCCCAGACTTCAAGCGCGCCGGAAATACCCCACAGGATCACCGAAAACGACGCCAGGCTGACGATATTGCTGATAAAGCCCAGCCCGATGGTCAGGGTGTCGCTGGTGAAGTCGCGCAAATCCTCGGTCAACCGCTGGTCGGGGTTGTCCGTGGAGCCCTGCTGCTCAAGACGGTAGTAATTCTTGTGCGCCAGCCACTTGTGGAAATGCTTTTCCGTCAGCCAGCGCCGCCAACTGATGGTCAGCATCTGCGTCAGGTAGGTCTGGGTTACGCCAAGGGCGATGAACACCGTGGCCATGCCGCAGAAATAGAGGATCAGTTTGACGAACGCGTCGTACTGCTTCTTCTCGAGAGCGTTGTACATGTCGCGGTTGAAGCTGTTGAACCATACCGACATGGCCACGATGGCCAGCGACAGACCGAGGATGGTCAGCAGCAGCAACCAGGCCTTGCCCTTTTCTTCACTTTTCCAATACGGGGTAATCAAACCCCAGACCCGGCGCAGAAAATGACCGCGCACAGCATCGTTGACCGCGGAATGCTCAGCGTTCTGATTCATGAATAAGCTCGATAATGGTGACCCGCGCGCGCATCGGCCTTGATGCGCGGGGATCTGGAATCAACACGTCGGGCGCTCAGCGCCGGACTGGGCGCTTCTGCAATTTACGCTGCAGGGTGCGCCGGTGCATGCCCAGGGCGCGGGCAGTGGCGGAGATGTTGCCTTCGTGCTCGGTCAGCACGCGCTGGATGTGTTCCCACTGCAGGCGGTCCACCGACATCGGGTTTTCCGGCACCAGGGTGTCCAGGTCGGCGTGTTCGGACAGCAGGGCCGCCAGCACGTCGTCGGCGTCGGCCGGCTTGCACAGGTAGTTGCAGGCGCCGCGCTTGATAGCCTCCACCGCGGTGGCAATGCTCGAGTAACCGGTCAGGATCACCACGCGCATTTCCGGGTCCAGCTCCAGCAGCTTGGGCAGCAGCACCAGGCCCGAGTCGCCTTCCATTTTCAGGTCCAGGGCGGCGTAGTCGGGAATGTCGTCCTGGGCCAGCTTCAGGCCTTCCTCGGCGCTGGCGGCGGTGCTTACGCGAAAGCCGCGACGCGCCATGGCGCGGGCCATCACGCGGGTAAAGGTCGAATCGTCGTCGACCAGCAACAGATGCGGCAGCTCTTCGCCTTCGACCTGGTTTTCGTCACTCATGTCTGTCTCCTCGGGCGTCACGGGGCAGGCGCAGCTCGGTAAGTGTGCCGCCCTGTTCATGACTATAGAGTTTTACCGAGCCGCCTGCGCGTGTCACGCTGGCCTTGCTCAAAAACAGGCCCAGGCCGAAGCCTTTGCCCTTGGTGGTAAAGAAAGGTTTGCCGATTTGCTCGGCGATAGCCAGAGGCACACCGGGTCCGTGGTCGCGAATCACGATGAAGATATCTTCAGCGTTCCAGTCCAGGTGCACCTGCAAGCCTTCGGAGCAGGCGTCGGCAGCGTTGTTCAGCAGGTTCAGCAGCGCCTGGGTCAGGTCTGGCGGTGGCGCCAGCTCCGGCACCTCGCCCTGGCCCAGACGCTGGAAGCGGTAGGTGGCTTCGGGGCGCATCAGGTGCCAGCGGTTCAGGGCTTCGTCCAGCCACTGGGTGACGGGCTGCTCCAGCACGGCCATGCGGCGGTTGGCCTCGGCGGCGCGCACCAGCTGCTGCAAGGTTTCCTTGCACAGTTTGACCTGGTCCTGCAGCACCTGCAGGTCTTCCTGTAGGGCCGGGTCGTGGTGGTCCTGGCGCATTTCCTTGAGCAGCACGCTCATGGTCGCCAGCGGCGTGCCCAATTCATGGGCCGCGCCAGCGGCTTCGGTGGCCACGGCCAGCAGTTGCTGGTCACGCAGGCCCTCTTCGCGGCGCTGGGCGCGCATCTGCTCCTGACGGCGCAGTTCCTCGGCCATTTTCGCGGCGAAGAAGGTGATCACCCCGGCGGCCAGGGCAAAACTCAGCCACATGCCGTAGTTCTGCAGAATGGCCCGGTCGATGGGGAAGGTGGGCAACGGATAGAAGCGCACCAGCAGCAGCGAATAGCAGGCCAGGGCGATACCCGAGAGAATCACCGAATACAGCCACGGCAACGTTACCGCCGCAATCGTCAGGGGCACCAGGTAATACGAGACGAACGGGTTGGTCGACCCACCCGAGTAATACAGCAGCGCACTGTGCAGCAGCAGGTCGCAGGTCAGTTGCAGGGCGTATTCCTGCTCGGTCACCGGCAGCGAAGCACGCACGCGCAGCGCGGTGACGGTGCACAGCAGCAGCGATATCGCCAGGGTGATGCTCAATTGCAGCCAAGGCAGCGGCAACAAATGCGTCAGGTAGGCAAAGCCCACCGAACCGGCTTGCGCGGCCAGCACCAGGATGCGGATAAAGGTCAGGCGCCAGAGGTTCTGACGTGTAGCGGACAACGGCATGGATGGGACGAGCATGAGCTCTCCTGATGAGCGCTCCAGGTAGATCGTTACAAGTGTAACAAACTAGCGCAGGGCGCAGACAAAACTGCGGCAAAGCGCCACAGCGCAAATGCCGCGCCACAGCTCCTATGCCAAACAAACAGGGCGGACCAGGCGACCTCCCAGACATAATTGGCCCGAAACAAATGTAGGACCGGCCTCTGGCCGGGAAGCGCCGCGCGGGCGGCGCGCGATCTTCAGAACGCAGCAGAACTCAAGACATGCACCTCTCAACAACACCACATCCCCCGTAGCAGCGGCCGCCAGGTCGCGTCACAGGCACTGCGGTCCGCCAGGGACACCGCCGACGCGGCCTGGCGGCCGCTGCTACAGGATCGCGTTGTGGTTTGGAGGTGCATGCCTTGGGTTCTGCTGCGTTCTGGAGATCGCGCGCCGCCCGCGCGGCGCTTCCCGGCCAGAGGCCGGTCCTACATTTGTTTCGGGCCAGTTATGTCTGTGAGGTCACCTCAGCCGCCTCTGTTTTTTGACTGGAGGCATTTGTGGGGCATAAATGGTTACACATCCATGATGAACCGCCGCCCGGCAGCTACAGTCTCATCGGTTTGCCCACAAGGAGTCCCCCATGCACACCCTCCGCCGCAGCACCGCCCTCCTCCTGGGCGCCGGCCTGCTTGCCAGCCTGTCGGCCATGGCCGACGAGCCCCGCTACAACCAGATCTCGCTGCGCGCCGAGGTCAGCCAGGAAGTGCCACGTGACCTGATGCTGGTCACCCTGTACAGCGAAGAACAGAACGCCGACCCCGCCAAGCTCGCCGCCCAGGTCACCGAGGCTATGAACAAGGCGCTGGGCAAGGCCCGCGCGGTGAAGGAAGTGAAGATCAGCCAGGGCAGCCGCAACAGCTACCCTATCTACGACGACAAGGGCCAGAAGATCACCGGCTGGCGCGAGCACGCCGAGCTGCGCCTGGAAAGCGCCGACTTCCCGGCCCTGTCCACCCTCACCGGGCAGTTGCTGCAAGACCTGAAGATGGGCGGCATGACCTTCACCATTTCACCCAAGACCCGCACCCAGAGCGAAGACGCGCTGCTCAAGGATGCCGTGGCCGCGTTCAAGGCCCGCGCCCAATTGGCGACCGAGGCGCTGGGCGGCAAGGGCTATAAAGTGGTCAGCATGAACCTCAACAGCAGCGGCTATCAGCAGCCGTTCCCCCGGGCGGCGATGATGATGAAGTCGGCCATGGCCGATTCGGCACCTACCCCTGAAGTGGAAGCCGGCACCAGCCAGGTCAGCATGAACGCTGACGGCACCATCGAAGTGCAGATGCCGTAACCGCTGTAGCCGCTGCCGCCAGGCTGCGCTGGCCCTTTGCCCCACTGGAGATCTTCAGGGTTCACGCCGGACAGCGCAGCCTGCGGCAGCGGCTACGGTGATAGGGGCAACAGATGGGGTATTCTGCGTTCGATTAACGCACCCCTTGAGGCTTTCATGGACAAAACCGCCTTCACCCCGCTGCTGCTCGCCGCCGCCCTGCTGGCCGGCGCGCCCCTGGCGCAGGCCGCCAGCACCCTGGTCTATTGCTCGGAAGCCAGCCCCGCCGGCTTCGACCCCAGCCAGTACACCAGCGGCACCGATTTCGATGCCTCGGCCGAAACCGTGTTCAACCGCCTGACCCAGTTCAAGCGCGGCGGCACCGAGGTCGAACCGGGGCTGGCCACCTCCTGGGACGTGTCCAAGGACGGCCTGACGTATACCTTCCACCTGCGCGACGGCGTCAAGTTCCACACCACCGACTATTTCACGCCCACGCGCACCTTCAATGCCGACGACGTGCTGTTCACCTTCCACCGCCTGCTGGACCCGCAGCAGCCGTTCCGCCAGGCCTACCCGTCGGAGTCGCCGTACTTCAACGACATGGACCTCAACACCACCATCAAGTCGGTGACCAAGACCGACGAGCACACGGTGGTGTTCAGCCTCAACCATATCGACGCCGCCTTCGTGCAGAACCTGGCCATGAGCTTCGCCTCCATCCAGTCCGCCGAATACGCCAATCAATTGCTCAAGCAGGGCAAGGCCGCCGACATCAACCAGAAGCCCATCGGCACCGGTCCGTTCGTGTTCAAGCGCTACCAGAAGGACGCGCAGATCCGCTTCGTCGGCAACAAGGACTACTGGAAGCCCGAGGATGTGAAGCTCGACAACCTGATCTTCTCCATCACCCCGGACGCCGCTGTGCGCCTGCAGAAGCTCAAGCGCGGCGAGTGCCAGGTCAGCGGCTACCCACGCCCCGAAGACATCGAAGTGGCCAAGCAGGACCCCGACCTGAAAGTGCTCAGCCAGCCCGGCTTCAACCTGGGTTTCCTGGCCTATAACGTCACCCACAAGCCCCTGGACCAGCTCAAGGTGCGCCAGGCCCTGGACATGGCCATCGACAAGCCGGCCATCATCAAGGCGGTGTACCAGAGCGCCGGCCAGCTGGCGCAGAACGCCATCCCGCCGGGCCAATGGTCTTACGACCCGACCGTCAAGGACGCCCCCTACAACCCGGATAAAGCGCGTGCGCTGCTGAAGGAAGCCGGGGTCAAGGAAGGCACCACCATCGATCTGTGGGCCATGACCGTGCAACGCGCCTCCAACCCCAATGCGCGCATGTCGGCGCAGATGATCCAGAGCGACTGGGCCAAGGTGGGCATCAAGGCCAATATCGTCAGCTATGAATGGGGCGAGTACATCAAGCGCGCCAAGGCCGGCGAGCACGACGTGATGATCTACGGCTGGACCGGTGACAACGGCGACCCCGACAACTGGCTGGGCGTGCTGTACAGCTGCGGTGCGGTGAAGGGCAGCAACTACGCCAAGTGGTGCGACCCCGCCTACGACAAGCTGATCCAGCAGGCCAAGCTGAGCAGCAACCGTGACGAGCGGATCAAGCTGTACCAACAGGCCCAGCACATCCTCAAGGCGCAGGTGCCGATCACCCCGATCGCCAACTCCACGGTGTTCCAACCCATGCGCAAGGAAGTACAGGACTTCCGCATCAGCCCGTTCGGCTTGACGCCCTTCTATGGCGTAAGCCTGAAGTAGCCTTTCCCGGCACGTGGGAGCGGGTTCTACCCGCGAAAAGAGCGCCTCAGCTCGCCAGGTACAACGCGGCGCGCCCTTCGCGGGCAGAGCCCGCTCCCACAGGGAAGGCCGTTATGTGGCGCACCATTTTGGCGCACAATCCTGACCAAATGATCAGTTTTTGGGCGCGCAACGCACCAAATAAAACGTACGCAAACGTTCAAATGAATACTTTTTTATATCCATGCGACATTCTTGTACGCCAGTTCCACAGTTTGTCCTTTCGCTGACGCCAAAGTATTGCTTTGGGTATGCCGCCTGCATAAGTATCGGCAGGTAGACCCACAAGGTCCTCCTCAATCAAAAAACACAACAACTGAGGCCACCATGCTCAAACACGCGGTCATTCCGTTTCTGATCGGCGCCGGGCTGCTAGCCAGCGCTCCTTTTGCCCTGGCAGCACCCACCAGCCTGGTGTTTTGCTCCGAAGGCAGCCCGGCGGGCTTCGACCCGGGCCAGTACACCACCGGCACTGACTTCGACGCCTCGGCCGAAACCATGTTCAACCGCCTCAGCCAGTTCGAGCGCGGCGGCACCGCCGTCGTTCCTGGCCTGGCCACCAGCTGGGACATCGCCCCGGACGGCCTGACCTACACCTTCCATCTGCGTGAAGGGGTCAAGTTCCACACCACCGACTACTTCAAGCCGACCCGCGATTTCAACGCCGACGACGTGCTGTTCACCTTCAACCGCATGCTGGACAAGGACATGCCGTTCCGCAAGGCGTACCCCACCGAATTCCCGTATTTCACCGACATGGGGATGAACGACAACATCACCAAGGTCGAGAAACTGGACGACCACACCGTCAAGTTCACCCTCAAGACCGTCGACGCCGCGTTCATCCAGGACATGGCCATGAGCTTCGCCTCCATCCAGTCGGCCGAATACGCCGCCCAACTGTTGAAGGAAGGCAAGCCACAGGATCTCAACCAGAAGCCGATCGGCACCGGTCCTTTCGTGTTCAGCAAGTACCAGAAGGACGCCCAGATCCGCTTCAAGGGCAACAAGGACTACTGGAAGCCTGAGGATGTGAAGGTCGATAACCTGATCTTCGCCATCACCACCGATGCCTCGGTGCGCATGCAGAAGCTGAAGAAAAACGAGTGCCAGATCACCGCGTACCCGCGCCCGGCCGACATCGAGCCGCTCAAGGCCGACCCAAACCTGAAGATGCCTGAGCAGGCCGGCTTCAACCTCGGTTACATCGCCTACAACGTGACCCACAAGCCGTTCGACAACCTCAAGTTCCGCCAGGCGCTGGACATGGCGGTCAACAAGCAGCAGATCATCAAGTCGGTGTACCTGGGCGCAGGCCAGCTGGCCGTCAACGCCATGCCGCCGACCCAGTGGTCTTACGACACCACCATCAAGGACCCGGCCTACGACCCCGAGAAGGCCAAGGCTCTGCTCAAGGAAGCCGGCATTCCCGAGGGCACCACCATCAACCTGTGGGCCATGCCGGTGCAGCGCCCGTACAACCCCAACGCCAAACTGATGGCTGAAATGCTGCAGTCGGACTGGGGCAAGATCGGCATCAAGGCCAACATCGTCAGCTACGAGTGGGGCGAGTACATCAAGCGCGCCCACAACGGCGAGACTGATGCCATGCTGATCGGCTGGAGCGGTGACAACGGTGACCCGGACAACTGGCTGGGCACCCTGCTGGGTTGCGATGCCATCAACGGCAACAACTTCGGCAAATGGTGTGACGCCGACTTCGACAAACTGGTCAAGGCGGCCAAGGCCACTGCTGATCAGGCCAAGCGCACCGAGCTGTACAAGCAGGCCCAGCATCGCGTGAAAGACCAGGTGCCGATCACTCCGATCGCCCACTCCACGGTCTATCAGCCAATGCGCAACAGCGTGGTGGACTTCAAGATCAGCCCGTTCGGCCTGAACTCGTTCTACGGCGTGGGCATCGACGACAGCAAGAAGTAAACCTGTAGCCGCTGCCGAAGGCTGCGCTGGCCCGAGTGAACCCCGGAGATTCCCCGTGGGGCACAGGGCCAGCGCAGCCTGGCGGCAGCGGCTACACATTGGTCCGTGGGAATTTCCTGAAGACAACGATTACTGCATTTTCACGCAGGGACTTCGTGCATTTCAGAAACGTCCTACAAGCCCCAGGGAAAACGCGCATTTACGGTCAAGGCTGGCGCCCCTAGTTTCGAAGCCCGCCCTCAAGCAATACACGGGCACTTCGATCCAGACACCAAGGAATAGACCGTCATGCGTCAACACCATCTGGTTGCATCGCTACTGAGCCTCGGCCTGCTGGCTGAGATACCGCTGAGCCACGCCAACGGCAAGAGCCTGGTGTTCTGCTCCGAAGGCAGCCCGGCAGGCTTCGATATCGCCCAGTTCACCGGCGGTACCGACAACGATGCCGCGCACCCGCTGTACAACCGCCTCACCGAGTTCGAGCGCGGCGGCACCGCCGTGGTCCCGGCCCTGGCCACCCGCTGGGACATTTCCGAAGATGGCCTGACCTACACCTTCCACCTGCGCGAAGGCGTGCGTTTTCACAGCAACAAGGACTTCACCCCCAGCCGCAACTTCAATGCCGACGACGTGCTGTTCACCTTCAACCGCATGCTCGACCGCAACCACCCGTTCACCAAGGCCTACCCCACCGAGTTCCTGTACTTCGGCTCCATGGGGCTGGACAAGAATATCGTCAGCATCACCAAGCAAGACCCCATGACCGTGGTCTTTACCCTGCGCAGCGTGGACGCCGCGTTCGTGCAGAACATTGCCATGAGCTTCGCCGCCATCCTGTCGGCCGAATACGCCGAGCAGTTGCTCAAGGCCGGCAAGCCCAGTGACATCAACCACAAGCCCATCGGCACCGGCCCCTTCGCCCTGCAGCGCTACCAGAAAGACTCGCAGATCCGCTACAAGGCCCATGAACACTACTGGGAACCCGAGCAGGTCAAGATCGAGCAGTTGATCTACGCCATCAACGTCGACGCCTCGGTGCGCGTGCAGAAGCTGCGCAAAAACGAATGCCAGGTCACCCTCAACCCACGCCCGGCAGACCTGGCCGCGCTGAAGGCGGACAGCAAACTGAAGGTACTGGAAGCCCCGGGCTACAACCTGGGCTACATCGCCTACAACGTCGAGCGTGCGCCGTTCAATCAGCTCAAGGTGCGCCAGGCGCTGGACATGGCTGTCAACAAGCAGGCCATCGTAGAGTCGGTCTACCACGAGTCGGGGCAGCTGGCGGTCAACTCCATGCCGCCCACCCAGTGGTCTTATGACGAAAGCGTCAAGGACGCGCCCTACAACCCTGAAAAAGCGCGCCAGCTGCTGCGCGAAGCCGGGGTCAAGGAAGGCCAGGAAATCACCCTGTGGGCCATGCCCGTGCAGCGCCCCTACAACCCCAACGCCAAGCTGATGGCCGAAATGCTGCAGTCCGACTGGGCCAAGGTAGGCATCAAGGCGCGCATCGTCAGCTACGAATGGGGCGAGTACCTCAAGCGCACCAAGAATGGCGAACACGACGTCGCCCTGCTGGGCTGGACCGGCGACAACGGCGACCCCGACAACTGGCTGGGCACCCTGTACAGCTGCGACGCCATCGGCAGCAATAACGCCGCGCGCTGGTGTGACCCCACCTACGACGCGCTGGTGAAAAAAGCCAAGACCCTGGCCGACCGCGAACAGCGCAGCGAGCTGTACCGCCAGGCCCAGCAGATCCTCAAGGCCCAGGTGCCGATCACGCCGGTGGCGCACTCCACCGTCAGCCAACCCATCAGCGCCAAGGTGCAGGGCTTCAAGGTCAGCCCCTTTGGCCGCAACGAGTTCTCCGGGGTATCCGTCACCGAGTGAGCCAACCCGCACCGATGCGCAAGCCCAGGCTTGCGGGCATCAACGCACGGCAAACTGCGGCCAATTGAACAAGGCCAAACGTTTGCAAACACAGTTGTACCTAGTTGACCGCGTACCTGAAGGTACCGGCATAAAAAAAAGAAAAGACCAAGGAGCTTCACCATGAGCATGACAAGAAAAACAATGCTGGCCTTATCCATCAGCGGGCTGTCGACCCTGGCGTTTGCCGATGACGCCAGCCAGGCCTTCACGCCCACCACGCTGAAAACCACCAGCGCCCAGGCCGACGCCAAGGGTTTCGTCGAAGACCAGAGCCTGTCGGGCAATACCCGCAACTGGTACGCCCGCGAACAATCCAAGCGTGGGCCGCTGTTCACACACGCCAAAAACGGCGACCGTGAACCGATGAACAACCGCACCAACTGGCTGCAAAGCACCACCGTGAACTACACCTCGGGGTTCACCCAGGGCACGGTAGGCTTTGGCGTGGAAGCGGCGCTGTACAACGAAGTGGCACTGGAACGCGGCAGCGCCCGCAACGGCGGCTCCAACAACCGCACCCTGGCTGACAGCAACGGTGATGCCGTGGGCCAGTGGAGCAAACTGGGCCTGGGCAACCTCAAGGCGCGAGTGTCCAACACCACCCTGACCCTGGGCCGCCAGGCCATGGACACCCCCATGGTGGCCACCATCGGCAACCGCGCGCTGCCGTCCAGCTTCCAGGGCATTTCGATCGACAGCAAGGAATTCAACAACCTGTCGTTCCAGGCCGGCACTTTCGACCGCGTCTCGCCGCGTACCGAGCAGAGCCTGAGCAAGTTCCGCTCCGAATACAGCAACACGGGCGTGGAGACCGACCGCGTCAGCACTGCCGGCGTGAACTACCAGCCGTTCGAAAGCGTCACCACCACGCTGTTCGCCACCCAGGTGGAAGACTTCTGGAACCAGTACTACTTCGGCGCCACCCACGTGCTGGGTGACAGCGCCGTGGTCAGCCTGACCACCGGGGTCAACTACTACAAAACCCGCGACACCGGCGCCCGCAAGATGGGCGAGATCGACAACCAGGCCGGCAGCCTGTCGCTGACCGCCACCCACCAGGCCCACAGCCTGACCCTGGCCTACCAGGAGATCAACGGCAACGAGTACTTCGACTACTTGCACGAAACCAACGGCATTTTCCTGGCCAACTCGCTGCTGTCGGACTTCAACGGTCCCAACGAGAAGTCCTTCCAGGTGGCCTACGGCCTGAACATGGCCCAGTACGGTGTACCGGGCCTCAAGTTCAACGTGTACACCGCGCGCGGCTGGGGTATCGACGGTACGCACTACACCGGCACTGCCTACAAAGTGAACCAGATGGACGGCGAGCATCACTATGAATACGGCGTGGGCACCTCCTACGTGATTCAGAGCGGCGCCCTGAAAGACACCAGCGTGCGGGCCACCTATACCGCCCACCGCGCCAGTGCCAACCAGGCTGATGGCAGCCTGGACGAACTGCGGATCGTTACCACGGTTCCGTTCAACATCCTGTAAACCACGGCTCCTGGGACGGTGCGATCCACCGCCCCAAGGCCACTGGCAATTGATCAAAGAGGGACTACATGAAAGCGCTTCCCCTACGTGCCGCAATTGCGGCAGCACTGTTCAGCGTCGCCGTCGGCGTCTCGGCAAAACCTCTGGTGGTGTGCACCGAAGCCAGCCCCGAAGGGTTCGACATCGTGCAGTACACGGCCGCCGTCACCGCCGACGCGTCCTCGGAAACCCTCTTCAATCGCCTGGTGGGCTTCAAACCGGGTACCACCGACGTCATCCCTGACCTGGCCGAGCGCTGGGACATCAGCGACGACGGCACCACCTACACGTTTCACCTGCGCCAGGGCGTGAAGTTCCAGACCACCGACTACTTCAAGCCCAGCCGCACCTTCAACGCCGATGACGTGTTGTGGAGCTTCCAGCGCCAGCTGGACCCCAAGCATCCGTGGCACGACAAGGCGCCCATGGGCTTCCCCTACTTTGAAGCCATGGGCATGAAAGACCTGATCGCAGGCATCGACAAGGTGGACGACTACACTGTGCGTTTCACCCTCAAGCGTCCCGAGTCACCCTTCCTGCGGGATATGGCCATGGGCTTTGCGTCGATCTACTCCGCCGAATATGGCGACCAACTGCTGAAAGCCGGCAAGACCGCCGACATCAACAGCAAGCCGATTGGCACCGGGCCGTTCATCCTGGTGCGCTACAGCAAGGACGCCATGGTCCGTTACAAGGCCAACCCCGATTACTACAAAGGCGTGGCCCCCAGCGAAGCGCTGGTGTTCGCCATTACCCTGGACAGCAACGTGCGCCTGCAGAAATTGCGCGCCAATGAATGCCAGGTCGCCGTTTACCCCAAGCCCGACGACATCGCCGCCATCAAGGCCGACCCCAACCTGCGGGTGGACGAAATGGAGGCGCTGATGACCAGCTACCTGGCCATCAACACCTCGCACAAGTACCTGAGCGACGTGCGCGTGCGCCAGGCCATCGCCATGGCCGTGGACAAGCCCACCCTGGTCAAGACCTTGTTCGGCGCGGGCGGTGCCACCTCCGGTACCGGGCCGTATCCGCCTACCCTGCTGGGCTTTGACAAAAGCATCGTCGACCCGCCCCACGACCTGGACAAGGCCCGCGCCTTGCTCAAGGAAGCGGGCGTGCCCGAGGGCACCTCATTCACCGTGTTCGCCCGCAACGGCGCCGGCCCCACCAACCCCAACCCCACCCTGGCGGCCCAGTTGTTGCAGGGAGACCTTGCCAAGATCGGTCTCAAGCTCGATATTCGCGTGCTCGAATGGGGTGAAATGGTCAAACGCATCAAACAGGGCGAACATGACCTGGCTTTCTACGGCTGGGCCGGCGACAACGGCGACCCGGACAATTTCCTCAGCCCCAACCTGAGCTGCGATGCAACCAGCAGCGGCGAGAACGCCGCACGCTGGTGCAACAAGGACTTCGACGGGTTCCTCGCCAAGGCACGTGCCAGCAGCGACCCGGCAGAACGCGAACAGGCCTACAAGCAGGCCCAGGCTATTTTTGCCAAGGACATCCCCTGGCTGAGCCTGGCCTACCCACGCTTGTTTACCGCCGTGCGCAAAAACGTCGAGGGTTATCACATTAACCCCCTGACCAATAACAACTTCGCTACAACCCTGGTGAAGTAACAAGAAGAACGCCCGCCCGCATCCCCCACGGGCTGCGGGCAGGAACTGCCTAACCGGCTGATGAGGTACCACTCAAGATGTTTAGTTTTATAGCCCGCCGCGTGGGGTTGTTGATCCCCACCTTCTTCGGCATCACGTTGCTGACATTCGCACTGATACGCCTGATTCCGGGCGACCCCGTGGAAGTGATGATGGGCGAACGGCGCGTCGACCCTGAAATGCACGCCCAGGCCATGGAGCGCCTGGGCCTGAACAAACCCCTCTATGCCCAGTACCTGGATTACATCGGCAACCTGGCGCATGGCAACCTGGGCGAATCGCTGCGTACCCGCGAAAGCGTCTGGCACGAATTCCTGTCGCTGTTCCCGGCCACCCTGGAGCTGTCGATCGCCGCGCTGATCTTCGCCGGCATCGTCGGGCTGCTGGCCGGCGTGATCGCCGCGCTCAAGCGGGGGTCTTTATTTGACCATGGGGTGATGGGCATCTCCCTGGCTGGCTATTCGATGCCAATCTTCTGGTGGGGCCTGATCCTGATCATGTTCTTCTCGGTCAGCCTAGGCTGGACGCCGGTGTCCGGGCGCATTGACCTGCTGTACGACATCGAGCCGAAAACCGGCTTCATGCTCATCGACACGCTGCTCAGTGACGAGCCAGGCTCGTTCGTGGATGCGCTGCGCCACCTGATTTTGCCGGCCATCGTGCTGGGTACCATCCCGCTGGCGGTGATCGCGCGCATGACCCGTTCCTCCATGCTCGAAGTGCTGCGTGAAGACTACGTGCGCACCGCCCGCGCCAAGGGCCTGTCGCCCGCGCGCGTGGTGTTCGTGCATGGCCTGCGCAACGCGCTGATCCCGGTACTGACCGTGTTCGGCCTGCAAGTGGGTACCCTGCTGGCCGGTGCCGTACTGACCGAGACCATCTTCTCCTGGCCCGGCGTGGGCAAATGGCTGATCGAAGCCATCGGCGCCCGGGACTACCCCGTGGTGCAGAACGGCATCCTGTTGATCGCCTGCCTGGTGATCCTGGTCAACTTCGTGGTGGACATCCTCTACGGCCTGGCCAACCCACGCATCCGCCATCAGCGCTGAGGTACCGCACATGACTACTCCAAACAACGCGGTCACCGTTGACCAAAGCCTGCTGTACCCCTCGCCGTACAAGGAATTCTGGCAAGCGTTCGCCAAGAACAAGGGCGCCGTCGCCGGCCTTGCCTTCATGCTGCTGATCATCTTCTGCGCGCTGTTCGCGCCGTGGGTGGCGCCCCATGACCCCAGCGAGCAGTTTCGCGATGCGCTGCTGACCCCGCCCGTGTGGCTGCAGGGCGGCCAGTGGCAATACCTGCTGGGCACCGACGAGCTGGGCCGTGACCTGCTGTCGCGCCTGATCCACGGCTCGCGTTTGTCGCTGCTGATCGGCCTGTCGTCGGTGGTGATGTCGCTGATCCCGGGCATCTTCATGGGCCTGCTGGCCGGGTTCTTCCCGCGCATCATGGGCCCCAGCATCATGCGCCTGATGGACGTGATGCTGGCCCTGCCCTCGCTGCTGCTGGCCGTGGCGATTGTCGCCATCCTCGGCCCAGGCCTGATCAACACCGTGATCGCCATTGCCGTGGTTTCGCTGCCCTCCTACGTGCGCCTGACCCGCGCCGCGGTGATGGGCGAACTGAACCGCGACTACGTCACCGCCGCGCGCCTGGCCGGTGCCGGCCTGCTGCGCCTGATGTTCGTCACCGTGCTGCCCAACTGCATGGCACCGCTGATCGTGCAGGCCACCTTGAGCTTCAGCTCGGCGATCCTCGACGCTGCGGCGCTGGGCTTCCTGGGCCTGGGCGTACAGCCGCCTACCCCTGAGTGGGGCACCATGCTGGCCTCGGCCCGCGACTACATCGAACGTGCCTGGTGGGTGGTGAGCCTGCCTGGTTTGACCATTTTGCTCAGCGTGCTGGCAATCAACCTGATGGGCGACGGGCTGCGCGATGCGCTGGACCCCAAACTCAAGAATGCCGCCTGAGGGGACGACCATGTCACTGTTGCAAATCAACAATCTGAATGTGCGCTTTGGCGATGCCAAGGCCGTGCCGGTGGTCGACGGGCTGGACCTGTCGGTGGACAAGGGTGAAGTACTGGCGATCGTCGGCGAATCGGGCTCGGGCAAATCCGTGACCATGATGGCGCTGATGGGCCTGATCGATCACCCTGGCATCATCACTGCCGACGCACTGAACTTCGACGGCCGCGACATGCTCAAGCTCAGCGCACGCCAACGTCGGCAAGTGGTGGGCAAAGACCTGGCGATGATTTTCCAGGACCCCATGACCGCGCTCAACCCCAGCTACACCGTGGGCTTCCAGATTCAGGAAGTGCTGCGCCAGCACCTGGGCATGAACAACAAGCAGGCGCGTCAGCGTGCCTTGGAACTGCTGAAGAAGGTGGAAATCCCCGGCGCCGAAAGCCGTCTGGATGCCTACCCGCACCAGCTGTCCGGTGGCATGAGCCAGCGCGTGGCCATCGCCATGGCCATCGCCGGCGAGCCGAAACTGCTGATCGCCGACGAACCCACCACCGCCCTGGACGTGACCATCCAGGCGCAGATCATGGAGCTGTTGCTCAACCTGCAGAAAGAGCAGGACATGGCGCTGATCCTGATCACCCACGACCTGGCCGTGGTGGCCGAAACCGCCCAGCGCGTGTGCGTGATGTACGCCGGCCAAGCCGTTGAAGTGGGCCAGGTGCCGCAATTGTTCGACCTGCCGGGCCACCCGTACAGCGAAGCGTTGCTGGCGGCGATCCCCGAGCACAGCGAAGGCGCCGCGCGCCTGGCCACGCTGCCGGGCATCGTCCCCGGCCGCTATGACCGCCCCCAGGGCTGCCTGTTGTCGCCACGCTGCCCCTACGCCCAGGACAACTGCCGCACCCAGCGCCCGGCGCTGGACCCCAAGGCCCATAGCCTGGCCCGTTGCTTCTACCCGCTGAACCAGGAGGTGGCTTGATGGCCGTCGTACTTACTGCCCGCGACCTCACCCGTCACTATGAAGTGTCCCGTGGCCTGTTCAAGGGCCACGCCCTGGTGCGCGCGCTCAATGGCGTGTCGTTCGAACTGGAGGCCGGCAAGACTTTGGCCGTGGTCGGCGAGTCGGGCTGTGGCAAGTCCACCCTGGCGCGCGCCCTGACCCTGATCGAGGAACCCACTTCCGGCTCGCTGAAAATCGCCGGCCAGGAAGTGCACGGCGCCACCAAGGCCGAGCGCAAGCAACTGCGCAAGGACGTGCAGATGGTGTTCCAGAGCCCGTACGCCTCGCTCAACCCGCGGCAGAAAATCGGTGACCAATTGGGCGAGCCGCTGCTGATCAACACCAACCTGAACAAGGCCGAGCGCCGCGAGAAAGTGCAGGCGATGATGCAGCAGGTGGGCCTGCGCCCCGAGCATTACCAGCGCTACCCGCACATGTTCTCCGGTGGCCAGCGCCAGCGCATCGCCCTGGCCCGCGCCATGATGCTGCAGCCCAAGGTGCTGGTGGCGGACGAGCCGACTTCGGCGCTGGACGTGTCGATCCAGGCGCAGGTGCTGAACCTGTTCATGGACCTGCAACAGCAGTTCAACACCGCCTACGTGTTCATCTCCCACAACCTGGCGGTGGTGCGCCATGTGGCCGATGACGTGCTGGTGATGTACCTGGGCCGGCCGGCGGAAATGGGGCCCAAGGAGGACATCTACAAGCGTCCGCTGCACCCTTACACCCAGGCGCTGCTGTCCGCCACGCCGACCCTCAAGCCGGATCCGGCGAAACCGAAGATCAAGATCGTCGGCGAGCTGCCCAACCCGCTCAACCCGCCGCCTGGCTGCGCCTTCCACAAGCGCTGCCCGTACGCCACCGAGCGTTGCGCCAGCGAAGTGCCGGAACTGCGCCAGGTCGATACCCGGCAAGTGGCCTGCCACTATGCCGAGCAGTTCTTGAACTGATGTAACCACCTTGATCGCGATGGCGGCTGTTCTACCGCTATCGCGAGCAAGCTTTGCTCCCACAGTGCTAACCACAACCGAGGCGTACGCTTGTGGGAGCAAAGCTTGCTCGCGATGAGGCCATCAGCCCCACCACCGGAGCATCGATGCACAGCGACTCCAGCCCCACCCTAGCCACCGTCACCCGCTACCACCTGTGCTGGAAACAGCGCGACCTGGACGGCATCATGGCGCTCTACCACCCCGACATCCAATACCACGACTTTTTCCAGCACCTCACCCTGGGCCTGGCCCAATTGCGTGACTACGTGCAGGCCAACCTGCCGCGCAACGCCGATGAAGCCCTGGACCACAGCGACCGCATCCGCGTCGACGGCGACACCGCCTTCATCCAATACACCCTGACCCTGCGCGGCGCCGCCAACCTGGTGTCGTTCCGCGCCAGCGAGGCCATCGTGGTGCGCGACGGGCTGATCTGGCAGGTCAACGAATACGCAGCTTTGGTACGCGAAAACGTCGCCGACGCACCGCGCCCGGCCACCGCGCGCCTGGGGCTGTCGCCGCGGCAACTGGGCATCATGGCGCAAGACCTGCAGCACTACTTCCAGCACCAGCAACCCTACCTCAACCCCGACCTGGACCTGCAGGAAGTCGCCCGCGCCTGCGGCTACAGCCGCAACCAGATGTCCTACCTGCTCAACCAGGTGCTGGGCCAGCGCTTCTACCCCTACGTCAACCAGGCCCGCCTGCAACACCTGCTGCGCGCCCTGGAGCAGACACCCAACGCGCGCATCGACGAACTGGCCTTTGCTGCCGGGTTCAACTCGCTGTCAGCCTTCTACAAATGCTTCCGCCAGCACACCGGCCTGTCCCCCACCGCCTACCTCAAACAACGCAAGTAGCCGCTGCCGCAGGCTGCGCTGGCCCTGCGCCACGCTTGAAATCTTCAGGGTTCACACCGGCCAGCGCAGCCTACGGCAGCGGCTACATGCCATCTGCGTCAAGGTGGCTTATGCTGTAGCAGCCCACTCCGCCAAGGCTTGCCCGATGCTGCGTCCCCTGATTGCCCTTCTGCTGCTTGCCACCGGCGCCGCCCAGGCCGCCGAGACGGTCAAGGTCTACAACTGGTCGGAGTACATCGCCCCCGATACCCTGAAGAACTTTCAGGCGCGCACCGGCATCGTCCCCACCTACGAGCTGTATCACAGCAACGAAGTGCTGAACGACAAGCTGGCGGCACGCAACTCCGGTTACGACGTGGTGTTCCCGTCCACCCACTACATGGCGCGCCAGGTGCAGCACCATGACCTGATGGAGCTGGACCGCAGCAAACTGCCCAATTGGGACAACCTCAACCCCGTGCTGCTCAAGCTGCTGCAAGTCAACGACCCCGGCAACCGCCACGGTTTCCCCTACCTGTGGGGCAGCACCGGCATCGGCTACAACATCGACAAGGTCAAGGCCGTGCTGGGCGACAACGCCCCCGTGGACAGCTGGGACCTGGTGTTCAAGCCCGAGAACATCAGCAAGCTCAAGGCCTGCGGCGTGGCCTTCGTCGACAGCGGCCCGGAACTGCTGCCCATCACCCTCAACTACCTGGGCCTGGCGCCCCACAGCAAAAAGCCGGACGACTACCAGAAGGCCGAAGCGCTGCTGCTGAAAATCCGCCCCAACGTGGCCTATTTCGACACCGGCCGCTACATCGACGACCTCACCGACGGCAAGGTCTGCGTGGTGGTGGGCTACAACGGCGACGTGCTGCAGGCCCAGACCGCCGCCCGCGCTAAGAACAACGGCGTCAACATCGCCTACTCCGTACCCCGCGAAGGTGCCCCGCTGTGGTTCGACATGGTTGCCATGCCCGCCGACGCGCCGGACCCCAAGGCCGCCTACGCCTTCCTGAACTACTTGCTGGAGCCCAAGGTAATCGCCGGCATCAGCAACTACGTGCATTACGCCAACGGCAATGAAAAGGCCGATGCGCTCATCGACCCGTCGCTGCGCGGCAACAGCCTGGTGTACCCGGATGAAGACACCATGAGCCGGCTGTTTCCGTTGGAGGCGATGCCGGCGGATATTGATCTGGTGCGCAAGCAGGTGTGGGGGAAGGTGGTGGCGGGGGCGTGACACTCACCTTTCACTCGATCAAGTGCCAGGCGCACAAGGCTAAAACCTCGGTGTGTCAGGCCATGGTACGTTGCAACAAATGTGGGACCGGGCTTGCGCGTGAGGCGGGGAAGCGCCGCGCGGGCGGCGCGCGGTCTTAAGAACGACAAGGCCTCCAGACAAGCACCTTTAAGCCACGCCACGGCCCTGTAGATGTGATGGTGTGGCTTGTAAGTGCATGCCTTGGGGTTTTTCGCTGCTCTTGAGATCGAGCGCCGCCCGCGCGGCGCTTCCCCGCCTCACGCGCAAGCCCGGTCCCACATTTGTTGCAACGTACCATGGCCTGAGATACCGGGGTTCTAGCCTTGTTGGCTCGTCTCAAGGCCGGTACGTGCCCGCCTTCAGCGCCGCAATCACCTCCAGGCAATACCCCACCGCCGGTGACACATCCCCCACCCGTCGGCTGAGGATGATCGGCGAGGTGGCGTTGGCCTCCTGCAACGGGCTGTAGCCGATGTCATCGCGATGCAGAATCTGCACCGACTCCGGCACCAGGGTAATGCCGATGCCCGCCCCTACCAGGCCGATGGCGGTCTGCAGTTCGTTGGTCCATTGCGCCACCTTGATGCTCAGGCCATGGGCCGCGAACAGCGCCAGCACATGGTCGGCGTAGCTGGGGCGTGGGTTGCCGGGGTACAGCACGAAGGGCTCGCAGGCCAATTGCGCCAGGCTGGCGGTGTGGCCCAGCAGCGGGTGGCCGGTGGGCAGCACGGCGATCAGGCGGTCTTCGCGCAGCACGGTCTGGACGATGGCGGGGTCGTCGATGTGGATGCGGCCAAAGCCCACGTCGATGCGCCCAGTCTTCAGGGCTTCCACCTGCTGCACCGTGGTCATCTCCGACAGCCCCAGTTCCAGCTCGATTTCGGCGTCTTCGCTGCGCAGGCGGCGGATCATTTCCGGCAGCACGCCGTACAGCGTCGAGGGCGCAAAGCCGATGCCCATCCAGGTCTTTTTGCCCAGGCCGATGCGCCGGGTGTTTTCACACAGGGTATCGAGTTGATGGAGCAATGCGCCGCTGTGTTCGAAGAAGTAACGGCCTGCTTCGGTCAGGCGCAAGGGGCGGCCGCGCTCGATCAGGCTCACGCCCAACTCGTCCTCCAGTTGCTGGATCTGCCGGCTCAAGGGCGGCTGGGCAATGTGCAGGCGCTCGGCGGCGCGGGTGAAGTTCAGGGTCTGGGCCAACGCCTGAAAATAACGAAGATGCCTGAGTTCCACAACGCGCCTCCACGCTGACAATACCCGACAGGTATCAAACCAGACCAATTCTATATTGGATTGCAAGAAAGCGCCGTATCACTATCGGGTCATACAAGAACATAACCTGACGGGTATCGAAATGAGTCATCCCACGATCCAGTCTCTCGAGACGATCATTGTCGATCTGCCAACCATCCGCCCGCACAAGCTGGCCATGCACACCATGCAGAACCAGACCCTGGTGCTGCTGCGCCTGCGTTGCAGCGATGGCATCGAAGGCATCGGCGAGTCCACCACCATTGGCGGTCTGAGCTACGGCAACGAAAGCCCGGACAGCATCAAGGTCAACATCGACACCCACATCACCCCGCTGCTGGTCGGCCAGCCGGCCGACAACATCAACGCGGCCATGCAGCGCATCGAGCGCAGCGTGCGCGGCAACACCTTCGCCAAGTCCGGTATCGAAAGCGCCCTGCTGGACGCCCAGGGCAAGCGCCAGGGCCTGGCCGTGAGCGAGCTGCTGGGCGGCCGCCTGCGCGACAGCCTGCCGGTGGCCTGGACCCTGGCCAGCGGCGACACCGGCCGCGACATTGCCGAGGCGGAAAAGATGCTCGACGTGCGCCGCCACCGCATCTTCAAACTGAAGATCGGCGCCGGTGAAGTCAGCAAGGACCTGGCTCACGTCATCGCCATCAAGAAGGCCGTGGGCGACCGCGCCAGCGTGCGCGTGGACGTCAACCAGGCGTGGGACGAGGCCGTGGCCCTGCGCGCCTGCCGTGTCCTGGGCGACAACGGCATCGACCTGGTGGAGCAACCGATCTCGCGTTACAACCAGGTCGGCCTGGCCCGCCTGAGCGCCAGCAGCCCGATCCCGATCATGGCGGACGAGGCTATCGAGTCAGTGGAGGACGCCTATAACCTGGCGCGCCTGGGGGCCGGCACCATTTTCGCCCTGAAGATCGCCAAGACCGGCGGCCCGCGCGCCGCCCTGCGCGCCGCCGCCATTGCCGACGCGGCCGGCATCGGCCTGTACGGTGGCACCATGCTGGAAGGCGGCATCGGCACCCTGGCCTCGGCCCACGCTTTCATCACCCTGCCGAAGATGGCCTGGGACACCGAGCTTTTCGGCCCGCTGTTGCTGACCGAAGACATTCTGGCCACCCCTCCGGTGTATCAGGACTTCCAGCTGCAGGTACCGAATACCCCGGGCCTGGGCCTGGAACTGGACGAAGACCGCGTGGCGTTTTACCGCCGCGACAAGGCGACCAAAGCCTACAGCCACAGTTGAGGAGACACCTGCCATGCTGTTTCACGTAAAAATGACCGTGAACCTGCCGGTTGACATGGACCCGGCCAAGGCCACCCGCCTCAAAGCCGACGAAAAGGAACTGGCCCAGCGCCTGCAGCAAGAGGGCAAATGGCGGCACCTGTGGCGCATTGCCGGGGCGTACGCCAACTACAGCGTGTTCGATGTGGCCAGCGTGCAGGAACTGCACGACACCCTGATGCAACTGCCGCTGTTCCCCTACATGGCGATCGAGGTGGACGCGATGTGCCGCCACCCGTCCTCGATCCACGAAGACGACCGTTGATTCACGCCTGACCTGGCGCGCTGACTAATAAATATAAAATGAGGCCTCAACCATGACTGTCCACATTTCGCAAACCGAACCGGTACAGCAGTTTCTGAAAGAAGCCAGCGGTGTGTTCAACGACGCTGGCAATCCGCGGGTCAAGACCTTGATCCATCGCGTACTGAAGGACTCGGTGAAGATCATCGAGGACCTGAACGTAACCCCTGAGGAATTCTGGGCTGCCGTGAACTACCTCAACGTGCTGGGCGCACGCCAGGAAGCCGGGCTGGTGGTGGCCGGCCTTGGACTGGAACACTACATGGACCTGCAACTGGATGCCCAGGACGCAGAAGCCGGCCAGTTGGGCGGCACCCCGCGAACCATCGAAGGCCCGCTGTACGTAGCCGGTGCACCGCTGAGCCAATACGAAGCGCGCCTGGACGACGGCAGCGATGCCGGCACCGTGCTGTTCATGCAGGGCCAGGTGAAAGACGTCGACGGCCAGCCCGTGCCGGGCGCCATCGTCGATGTGTGGCAGGCCAACACCGGCGGCACCTACTCCTACTTCGACCCCTCACAGTCGGAATTCAACCTGCGCCGTCGCATCCAGGCCGACAGCGAAGGCCGCTATCGTTTCCGCAGCATCGTGCCCTCGGGCTATGGCTGCCCGCCGGACGGCCCTACCCAGCAGTTGCTGGACCAGCTGGGCCGCCACGGCCAGCGCCCGGCGCACATTCACTTCTTCATCTCGGCGCCGGGGCATCGGCACCTGACCACGCAGATCAACCTGGCGGGGGACAAGTACCTGTACGACGATTTCGCCTATGCGACGCGTGATGAGTTGGTGGCGCAGATTCGCTTCAGCGATGATCAGGGGCGGGCGCAGCAACACGGGGTGAGCGGCACGTTTGCCGAAATCGATTTCGACTTCACCTTGCAGCCGACCGAAACGCCGAAAGCGCAACAGCGCGGCGAGCGCGTGCGGGCTTTGGAAGAAAACTAAGCACCTGTAGCCGCTGCCGAAGGCTGCGCTGGCCCTTGTGGACACTTGAGATATCCAGGGAGACATAGGGCCAGCGCAGCCTGGCGGCAGCGGCTACAGGTGATCTGAGCAAATGAAAAAGGGCAGCCCGTGGGCTGCCCTTTTTGTTTTTAGTGGTGCTCGCGCGTGGCGCGGAATTTCACGTCCGGCCAGCGCTCTTCCATCAGCGCCAGGTTCACCCGGGTAGGCGCCAGGTAGGTCATGTGACCACCGCCGTCCACCGCCAGGTTTTCCACGGCCTTGTTCTTGAATTCCTCGAATTTCTTCTTGTCGGCGCAATCAACCCAGCGCGCAGACCACACGGTGATCGGCTCGTAAGAGCATTCCACCTTGTACTCTTCCTTCAGGCGGCTGGCGACCACGTCGAACTGCAGCACACCCACAGCGCCCAGGATGATGTCGTTGCTGCGCTCGGGGAAGAACACCTGGGTGGCGCCTTCTTCGGCCAACTGCTGCAGGCCCTGGCGCAGTTGCTTGGACTTGAGCGGGTCACGCAGGCGTACGCGGCGGAACAGTTCCGGGGCGAAGTGCGGGATACCGGTGAAGCCCAGCGCTTCGCCTTCACTGAAGGTGTCGCCGATCTGGATGGTGCCGTGGTTGTGCAGGCCGATGATGTCGCCGGCGAAGGCTTCTTCCAGCTGCTCACGCTCGGACGAGAAGAACGTCAGGGCGTCGCCGATGCGCAGGTCCTTGCCGGTGCGCACGTGGCGCATCTTCATGCCTTTCTCGTACTTGCCCGAGCAGATGCGCATGAAGGCGATACGGTCGCGGTGCTTGGGGTCCATGTTCGCCTGGATCTTGAACACAAAGCCGGTGAACTTCTCTTCCACCGGTTCCACGGTACGTTCATTGGCCACGCGGGCCAGCGGACGCGGCGCCCAGTCCACCACCGCGTCGAGCACATGGTCGACACCGAAGTTGCCCAGGGCGGTGCCGAAGAACACCGGGGTCATCTGGCCGTTCATGAACTCTTCCTGGTTGAAGGTGTGGCATGCGCCCTGCACCAGTTCCAGTTGGTCGATGAAACGGTCGTACTCGTCACCCAGGTGCGCGCGTGCCTCGTCGGAGTCCAGCTTCTCGATGATCTTGGTCTCGGTACGCTCGTGGCCGTGGCCCGGGGTGTAGACGATGATGTAGTCGCCAGCCAGGTGGTACACGCCCTTGAAGTCACGGTAGCAACCGATCGGCCAGGTGATGGGCGCCGCCTTGATCTTCAGTACCGCTTCGATTTCGTCGAGCAGCTCGATCGGGTCGCGAATGTCACGGTCCAGCTTGTTGATGAAGCTGACGATCGGCGTGTCACGCAGACGGCATACGTCCATCAGGGCGATGGTACGCGGCTCTACGCCTTTACCGCCGTCGAGCACCATCAGCGCCGAGTCCACCGCGGTCAGGGTGCGGTAGGTGTCTTCCGAGAAGTCTTCGTGGCCCGGGGTATCGAGCAGGTTGACCATGTGGTCGCGATACGGGAACTGCATCACCGAGGTGGTGATGGAGATACCACGTTGCTTCTCCATCTCCATCCAGTCGGAGGTGGCGTGACGGTCGGACTTGCGCGACTTCACGGTACCGGCGACGGCAATGGCCTTGCCCATCAGCAAGAGTTTCTCGGTGATGGTGGTTTTACCGGCGTCCGGGTGGGAGATAATGGCGAAAGTGCGGCGTTTCGCGACTTCGGCGGCCTGTTGGGTCATGGGAGATCGCCTGGAGGGAGATTCGAAAAAAGGGCGGCGAGTATAGCCTAAAGCCGCCCCAAGCTGAACCCGTGGGTGGACGCCCGGTCTGTCAGCCCATCTTCAGCACGTTCAGGTCACCTACCATCTCCCCGCCGCTGGGGTGGCCGTCTGCGTCGAAATAGGCATGCCAGTACTTGCCATCGTTCTTGCGACTGACCGGGATCACCCTGCCATCCTTCTGGCGGTTGCCCAGGTATGTCCATGGCGCCTTGAAAAACGGGCGCATGGAAAATCGCCGGTACGTACCCACCTCTGTCGGGCCACCGCGCTGGCCGTCGATGTAAATGCGCCAGAATGCATCGGACTCCTTCACCGGGTAGAAGCGCAAATACCCGAACTCCTGCGTCACATCCAACTGCTGATACTCGTCACCTGCCTTGACGAATATCTGATAAGCCGGCGAGCCGTCCGTGAGGGCATAGCATTTGAAGGTGAAGCGGCAACGCTCACTTTCATCAACGTCAGGAAAATTGCAGAAGTTATTGACCGTCAGGTAGGACGACACAATGCGCTGCCCAGGCAAATGACTGCCATAGGGGTGGGCGAACACCTCGTGACGGTCCCAGTACCCCTCGAACCCTGCAACCTGACATTTGATGGTGGCGACAAACGATTTATCAGCTAACGACTTGGCCATGGTATGGCTCCCTGCCAATGAATGGAGCGGCCAAACTACGTGGGCGAGCGTTCCGGCATAAACCGGAAAAGCCTCCGAGCAATGCAGGGTTATGTCATTGAAAACAAAGGACCCAAAATGACCGCTCACCCCATAAAGGGTGGCCAAATGCTGTCGTCCATGGGAACCTTTTAAGAAGTAGAGACGTCCACTCCCCTGATTCGACCATTCGTCAGGGTGTTGCACTACCGGCAACAGTAGCCTGACGAGGCTGCGCTTATGGCACGCGTCGACACCTGTCTGCACAGGTGTCCGCGAGCTGCTTCTCGCGAACTCACCGTTGACCGCCAGGCATGGCTGGTCGCCACCGACGGTGGGTGCGCCGACTGAAAAAATAGGAGTCCGCCTGTGGCTATTCGCTATGGCAAAGGGCTGATGGGGTGTGCGGCAGTTGTCGCCATCCTGGCCCTGCTGATCCACTGGATCGGCATCAGTACCATCGAGCAGTACCGTGAAGATTTACTGTTTTACCTGCAAGCGCATTTGATTCTGGTGGTGGCCTCGATGGTTGCCGCGCTGGTGGTGGGGATCCCCGCGGGCATTGCCCTGAGCCGACCGAACATGGTTGGCCGCGCCGAACGCTTCATGCAGATCTTCAATATCGGTAACACCGTCCCCCCCTTGGCCGTACTGGCCATCGCCCTGGGCATCCTTGGCATCGGCAGCGGCCCGGCCATCTTCGCCCTGTTCCTCGCGTCCCTGTTGCCCATTGTGCGCAACACCTATGAAGGCCTGAAAAACGTTCAGGGCTCACTCAAGGAAGCCGCCACCGGCATCGGCATGACGCCGCGCCAGGTGCTGTTCCAGGTCGAACTGCCCAACGCCGTGCCCATCATCGTCGGTGGCGTGCGCGTGGCCCTGGCCATCAACGTCGGTACCGCCCCGCTGTCGTTCCTGATCGGCGCCAACAGCCTTGGCAGCCTGATCTTCCCCGGCATCGCCCTGAACAATCAGCCGCAACTGCTGCTGGGTGCCGCCTGCACGGCGCTGCTGGCACTGCTGCTCGACGGCCTGGTGTCCATGGCCAGCCGCCTGTGGCTGGAACGCGGTCTGACTCGCTGAACAAGGGATCCTTCATGAAAGTACCAAGCATGCTGCTGGGCCTGGCCCTGCTGTGCGCGGGCGTTGCCCACGCCGCCGAAAAACCGGTGATCCGCCTCGGCGCCCGGGTGTTCACCGAACAGTCGGTGCTGGCCGCCATCACCGCGCAATACCTCGATGCCAAGGGCTACAACGTGCAGGTCACCAGTGGCCTGGGCAGCAACCTGGCGCGCAGCGCCCAGGAAACCAACCAGCTGGATATGGTGTGGGAATACACCGGCGTGTCGCTGGTGTCCTACAACCACGTGGACGAGAAACTAGACAGCGCCGCCACCTATCAACGGGTCAAGGAGCTGGACGCCAAGAAGGGCCTGGTGTGGCTGACCCCGTCGAAATTCAGCAACACCTACGCCCTGGCCTTGCCGCAAAACATCGCCAAGGCGTACCCACAGGTCAACACCATCAGCCAGCTCAACCAGGTGCTGCGCGATGAACCGAACAAGGGCCACGTGCTGGCGCTGGACACAGAGTTCGCCAACCGCTCCGACGGCCTGGTGGGCCTGACCCACACCTACGACCTGAAATTCACCCGCCGCGATATCCGACAGATGGACGCCGGCCTGGTCTACACCGCCCTGCGCAACGGCCAGGTGTTCACCGGCCTGGTGTACACCACCGACGGCCGCCTGAACGCTTTCCACCTCAAGCTGCTGGAAGACGACAAGCACTACTTCCCGGACTACACCGCAGCGCCGGTGGTGCGTAAGGACTTTCTCGACGCCCACCCGGACCTGGCCGCCGACCTCAAGCCGCTGGCCGAACTGCTGGACGACGAAACCATGCGCCAGCTCAACGCCCAGGTCGACGTCGAGCACCTGAGCCCGACCGCCGTGGCCGCGCAGTTCCTGCGTGACCACCCCGTGCCTGCAGCCGCGAAGGAGCAACCATGAATTTCCTCGACACCTTCTCGCATCTGGACTGGGCCCAGGTGCTGCACCTGACCGGCCAGCACATCGCCCTGGTGGGCGTGGCCGTGAGCCTGGCGATTCTGGTGGGCGTGCCGCTTGGCATCGTCATGACCCGCTTCCCCTCCGCCGCCGGCGTGATGCAGGCCAGCGCCACGGTGCTGCTGACCATCCCGTCCATCGCGCTGTTTGGCCTGCTGCTGCCGTTCTACTCCAAGTTCGGCCAGGGGCTGGGGCCGTTGCCGGCCATCACCGCGGTGTTCCTGTACTCGCTGCTGCCCATCATGCGTAACACCTACCTGGCCCTGACCGGCGTGGAACCGGGCATCCGTGAAGCGGCGCGCGGCATCGGCATGACCTTCGGCCAGCGCCTGCGCATGGTCGAACTGCCCATCGCCGTGCCGGTGATCCTGGCCGGCGTACGCACCGCCGTGGTCATGAACATCGGCGTCATGACCATCGCCGCCACCATCGGCGCCGGTGGCCTGGGCGTCCTCATCCTCACCTCCATCAGCCGCAGCGACATGTCGATGCTCATCGTCGGCGCCGTGCTGGTGAGCGTATTGGCGATCATCGCCGACCTCGCCCTGCAATGGCTGCAACGCGCCCTGACTCCCAAAGGATTACTCAAATGATCGAACTTCAGAACCTGACCAAGACCTTCACCAGCAACGGCAAAGACGTCAAAGCCGTGGATTCCGTGAGCCTGACCGTCAATGAAGGCGAGATCTGCGTGTTCCTGGGGCCTTCGGGCTGCGGCAAAAGCACCACGCTGAAAATGATCAACCGCCTGATCATGCCCACCTCGGGCAAGGTGCTGATCAACGGCGAGGACACCACCGGCCTGGATGAAGTGACCCTGCGCCGCAACATCGGTTACGTAATCCAGCAGATCGGCCTGTTCCCCAACATGACCATCGAGGAAAACATCACCGTGGTGCCGCGCCTGCTGGGCTGGGACAAGCAAAAATGCCACGAGCGCGCCCGCGACCTGATGAGCATGATCAAGCTGGAGCCCAAGCAGTACCTGCACCGCTACCCGCGTGAACTGTCGGGTGGCCAGCAACAGCGCATCGGCGTGATCCGCGCCCTGGCGGCCGACGCCCCGCTGCTGCTGATGGACGAGCCGTTCGGCGCGGTCGACCCGATCAACCGCGAGATGATCCAGAACGAATTCTTCGAGATGCAGCGCGCGCTGAACAAGACCGTGATCATGGTCAGCCATGACATCGACGAAGCCATCAAGCTGGGCGACAAGATCGCTATTTTCCGCGCCGGCAAACTGCTGCAGATCGACCACCCCGACACCCTGCTGGCACACCCGGTGGACGACTTCGTCAGCAACTTCGTGGGCCAGGACAGCACCCTCAAGCGCCTGCTGCTGGTGAAGGCAGAAGACGCCGCCGACAACGCCCCCTCGGTAAGCCCCGAGACGCCGGTGGCCGACGCCCTGGAACTGATGGACGAGCACGACCGCCGCTACGTGGTCATGACCGACGCCGACAACAAGGCCATGGGCTACGTGCGCCGCCGCGACCTGCACCGCCAGCAGGGCACCTGCCAGGACTACCTGCGGCCGTTCAACGCCACCGCGGCGTATGACGAGCATTTGCGCATCCTGCTGTCGCGCATGTACGAGTTCAACCGCGCGTGGTTGCCGGTGCTGGATGCCCAGAATGTGTTCCTGGGCGAGGTGACACAGGAGTCGATCGCGGCCTACCTGAGCTCGGGCCGCTCGCGCGGCATGAAGACCAACATCGTCTCCCCCGCCGAGCTGGTAGAGCAGGCCACTGCCTGACCTGTAGCCGCTGCAGCCAGGCTGCGCTGGCCCTGATGTGCGCTGAAAATTTCCAGTGAGGCACAGGGCCAGCGCAGCCCGTCGGCAGCGGCTACTGGGGTATGCAGGGGAACATCAGCCTGTCATGCAGGTCGGTTACTAAGGGTATGCCCAAGGCTCAGCGACGAACGCGTGTAAAAACGCGACATTTTTTGTTGATCTTGAGCCCCTCACGTCCTAAAGTTCGCGCCGACCGTCCATGCTGGAAACGATCCATCCGGCTCAAGTACTGACGACGAGACAGCAGGCCATGTGGAAGCAACGCTTCTTATGGCCTTTTTGCTTTCGGCGACATGCCTTGGGAAGTAGGCGAACCAAAGTGGGGATACGGAGGGCGGTCAAGAGAGGTGTGCACCGGGTGCCACCTTCACCCATGAATATTTTCAATGTTTGCCAGCAGGAGTCCCAGCATGTCGATCCAGGTCGAAGACTATTTCGCGCGCGAAACCTTTCAGAAAATGAAGGCGTTCGCCGACAAGCAAGAAACCCCTTTCGTACTCATCGACACTCAGATGATCAGCCAGGCCTACGACGACCTGCGCGCCGGCTTCGAATTCGCCAAGGTGTACTACGCGGTCAAGGCCAACCCAGCCGTCGAAATCATCGACCTGCTGCGTGACAAGGGTTCGAGCTTCGACATCGCCTCCATCTACGAGTTGGACAAGGTCATGGGCCAGGGCGTTGGTCCTGAGCGCATCAGCTACGGCAACACCATCAAGAAGTCCAAGGACATCCGCTACTTCTACGAGAAAGGCGTGCGCCTGTTCGCCACCGACTCCGAAGCCGACCTGCGCAACATCGCCAAGGCCGCCCCAGGTTCGAAAGTGTACGTGCGTATCCTCACCGAAGGCTCCACCACGGCTGACTGGCCTCTGTCCCGCAAATTCGGCTGCCAGACCGACATGGCCATGGACCTGCTGATCCTGGCCCGTGACCTGGGCCTGGTGCCGTACGGCATCTCCTTCCACGTGGGTTCGCAGCAGCGCGACATCAGCGTGTGGGACGCCGCCATCGCCAAGGTGAAGGTGATCTTCGAGCGTCTGAAAGAAGAAGACGGTATCCACCTCAAGCTGATCAACATGGGTGGCGGCTTCCCGGCCAACTACATCACCCGTACCAACAGCCTGGAAACCTACGCTGAAGAAATCATCCGCTTCCTGAAGGAAGACTTCGGTGACGAACTGCCGGAAATCATCCTGGAGCCGGGCCGTTCGCTGATCGCCAACGCCGGTATCCTGGTGAGCGAAGTGGTACTGGTAGCCCGCAAGTCGCGCACCGCCGTCGAGCGTTGGGTATACACCGACGTGGGCAAATTCAGCGGCCTGATCGAAACCATGGACGAAGCCATCAAGTTCCCGATCTGGACCGAGAAGAAAGGTGAAGTGGAAGAAGTGGTGATCGCCGGCCCAACCTGCGACAGCGCCGACATCATGTACGAAAACTACAAGTACGGCCTGCCCCTGAACCTGGCCATCGGTGACCGCCTGTACTGGCTGTCCACCGGTGCCTACACCACCAGCTACAGCGCTGTGGAATTCAACGGCTTCCCGCCGCTGAAGTCGTTCTACATCTAAGCTGTTGGCAAAATGAAAAAGCCCCGCCTAGTGCGGGGCTTTTTTGTAGCCGCTGCCGCCAGACTGCGCTGGCCAATGTGAACCCTGAGGATCGTGGGCGGGGCACTGGGCCAGCGCAGCCTTCGGCAGCGGCTACAGGAATGCGTTGTAGCCGCTGCCGACAGGCTGCGCTGTCCTTCGCTGGAGATTTTCAGGGTTAATACCGGCCAGCGCAGCCTGGCGGCAGCGGCTACAGGGTGGCGGCCTTGGCGGCGTATTGGGCGGCCATCGCGCGGATGCGCGCATCGCTGGCCTGCAACAGCGCCGGCCCGCTGACCCGCAGGAAATTCAGGTTGCCGCCCTCCAGCGCCACCTGCAGCCAATGCAAGGCCTCATCCACCCTGCCCGCCTCGGCCAACACGGCCGCATGGCTGAACTGCCCGCGAAAATCCCCGGCCTGCGCCGAACGCCGATACCAGTCGTGGGCCTGGGCCGGGTCAGCCTCGCAGGCCATGCCGTGTTCCAGGTAACGCCCCAGCAGGTTCATCGACTTGGCGTGGCCCATCAGCGCGGCACGCCGGTAGCACACCAGCGCCAGCTCATGGTCCAGGGCCACGCCACGGCCGGTACCCAGCAGGTTGGCATAGTTGTAGAGCCCCCAGTCCAGCCCCGCTGCCGCCGCTTCGCGATAATGCATTGCCGCCTGCGCGGTATCGGCCGGGCCGCCCCAACCATGCTCATGGCAACGGCCGAGCATGTTGCGCGCCATCAGTTGCCCGCCGTTGGCAGCAATCTCGAACCAGGTGCGCGCCAGCGCCGGATCACGTTCTATGCCCTGGCCATCAAGCAGGATCTGCCCCAGCAGCGCCTGGGCATCGACCACGCCAGCACGGGCAGCAATCAAGATCGCCTGGGCTGCCCGCGCCGGGTTTTCGGTGAGCATGGCGCTCAGCCGATCGGCATCGAGCACCTCTTCGCGGCGCAGCTCAAAGCCCATGTCAGACGTCCACCCAGCGGCGCAGCAGGTTGTGATACGTGCCGGTCAGGCGCACCAGCGATGGGTGATCGGGCACATCGCGGGTCAGGCTCTGGATGGCACCGTCCATCTCGAACAGCAGCGCCCGCTGGCTGTCTTCGCGCACCAGGCTCTGGGTCCAGAAGAACGAGGCGTAGCGGGTACCGCGGGTCACGGCGTTGACCTTGTGCAGGCTGGTGCCGGGGTACAGCACCAGGTCGCCGGCCGGCAGCTTCACCCGCTGGGTGCCGTAGGTGTCCTGGATTTCCAGCTCGCCGCCGTCGTACTCGTCAGGGTCACTGAAGAACAGCGTGGACGACAGGTCGGTACGCACCCGCTCGGGATTGCCACGGGCCTGGCGCACGGCGTTGTCGATGTGGAAATCGAAATTGCCGCCGGCCGTGTAACAGTTCAGCAACGGTGGAAACACCTTGTGCGGTAACGCCGCCGACATGAACAGCGGATTTTTCCACAGCCGCTCCAGCATCGCCGCGCCGATCTCCACCGCCAGCGGGTGGCCTTCGGGAAGCTGCAGGTTGTGCTTGGCCTTGGCTGACTGGTGCCCGGCGGTCATTTTGCCGTCGGCCCAATCAGCGGTTTCCAGGGCCTGGCGGATGCGTGCCACTTCCTTCGGGGAGAAGATGGCGGGGATGTGCAACAGCATGGCGATGGCACCTGAAAACGGATGGATGCCAATGGTATTGATTCTTATTGACTGTGTACAAGTGCCTGACGTACGAAATTGTAAAAACCGTAAGGCAAAAGTGTAAAGAACGTAAATTCAGTGCGGATAGCACCGTGTCGCAATTGATACCGAATTTCATTTACCCTACATTCCGCCGCCTCGAACACCTTGGGGAAGGCTAAAAACAATGTCACGCCAACACGTTTACGTTCCTGTCAGCTCACCGCGCTTGCTGGTGTCCGCCATCGGCATGGCCTTGGGTGCAGCTTCGGTTGCCCAGTACACGCAGGCCGCCGAAGACACCGATGCCAAGCAGACCGGCGCTATTTCGCTGGGTGCTACCAGCATCACCGGCGAGGCGCAGGAGCCTTCCTACCAAGTCGAGAAATCGGCCTCGAGCAAATACACCGCACCGCTCACCGACACCCCCCGTTCGGTCACCGTGATCCCCCAGCAAGTCATCAAGGACACTGCCGCCACCTCGCTGCAGGACGCCCTGCGCACCGTGCCGGGCATTACCTTTGGCGCGGGTGAAGGCGGCAACCCGCAGGGCGACCGCCCGTTCATTCGCGGCTTCGACGCCCAGGGCGACACCTACCTGGATGGTGTGCGCGACACAGGCGCCCAGACCCGGGAAATCTTCGACATTGAATCGGTGGAAGTCAGCAAGGGCCCGAACTCGGCCTTCGGCGGCCGCGGCTCGGCCGGTGGCAGCATCAACCTGATCAGCAAGCTGCCCAAGGACCATGACTTCCTCGACGGCGGCTTCACCTATGGCTCCGACCAGACCCGTCGCTACACCCTGGACGTGAACCGCAAGTTCCTCGACACCGCAGCGTTCCGCCTGAACCTGATGAGCCACGAACAGAATGTGGCCGGCCGTGACTCGGTCAACTACGACCGTTGGGGCGTGGCGCCGTCGCTGACCTTCGGCCTGGGCACCGAGAACCGGCTGAACCTCAGCTACTACCACGTGGAAAGCAACGACCTGCCGGACTCGGGCATCCCGTACGGCTACAGCTCGGCCACGGCTACCGCCCACGTGCACGACAAACCCACCGACGGCGGCGACAGCAGCAACTTCTATGGCCTGAAGGACCGCGACTTCCGCAAGACCCGCGCCGACATCAGCACCATTTCGTTCGAGCACGATTTCAGCGACACCATGACGCTGAAAAACACCCTGCGCCACGGCAGCACCGGCCAGGACTACATCCTGACCCAGCCCGACGACAGCCAGAAGAACGTCAACAAGTACGGCACCGTGTGGCGCCGCGCCAACGCCCGCGTCAGCACCACCGAAACCACCACCAACCAGACCGATCTGTTTGGCGAGTTCAACGCACTGGGCTTCAAGAACAACTACTCCACCGGTGTCGAATTCACGCGTGAAGTCAGCCATGTTACCGGCTACACCTTCGCCAACCCGGCCAACAGCAACCCGGGTGCCACCTCCCCAGGCGGCACCGGTTGCCAGCCAGGCGAGACCAACGGCGGCACCTGTACCTCGCTGAGCGACCCGAACCCGAACGACGACTACACCGGCACCATCACCCGCAACTACGCGGGCACCAAGACCACCGCAAACACCCGCGCCATCTATGCCTTCGACACCATCGAGCTGGACCCGCAATGGCTGCTGAACCTGGGCGCGCGCTACGACAGCTTCGATACCAAGGCCGACAACGCCACCACTGGCAAAACCAGCAACGATTCCAACTTCTGGAACTGGCAGGCCGGCCTGGTCTTCAAGCCGACGGACAACGGCAGCATCTACGCCTCGTTCGCCACCTCGGCCACCCCGCCGGGCGCCATGCTCAACGAAGGTGTGGACGGCAACCCGCTGACCGCCGGTAACAGCACGCTGCAGAGCGACTTGGAGCCGGAAACCACCAAAAACTACGAAATCGGTACCAAGTGGGATGTGTTCCAGGATCGCGTGTCGCTGACCGCTGACATCTTCCGCACCGAGAAAGAAAACACCCGGGTGCTGACCGCCAACAACACCTATGAAAACGCCGGCAAGACCCGCGTCGACGGTTTCGAATTGTCGGCCACCGGCAAGATCACCGAGAAATGGCAAGTGTTCGCCGGCTACAGCTACCTGGACAGCGAGATCGTCAGTGGGGGCCTGGCAGGCCGTAACGGTACCGTCACCGGCGGTGCTGCTACCGATGGCAAGGAACTGCCGAACACCCCGAAACACAGCGCCAGCCTGTGGACCACTTACCAAGTGGCACCGAAGCTGACCATCGGCGGCGGCGCCTTCTATGTGGGCGAAGTCTGGGGCGACACGGCCAACACCGTGTACGTACCGTCCTACACCCGCTACGACGCCATGGCCGCGTACAAGCTGAGCAAAAACGTCGACTTCCAGCTCAACGTGCAAAACCTGACCGACAAGGTCTACTACGACAAGGCTTACGCCGCGCACTTCGCCAACCAGGCAGCCGGTCGTACCGTGTTGTTCAGCACCAACTTCCACTTCTAACCCTATAGAAGTGGCCCCAGGCCCCGCTCACTGGTTGAGCGGGGCTTTTGCGTGTTTGGGACTTATTCGCAACCGATCCGGCATACTACCCGCCGCGTTCAGCGCCCGTTTTGGCAAGGTGATCTCAAGTGTTGAAGAAAACACTGTTTCAAGTGCACTGGTTTTTCGGTATCACCGCAGGGCTGATCCTGGCCCTGATGGGCGTGACCGGTGCGCTGGTGTCGTTCCAGGATGAAATCCTGCAGACCCTCAACCCCACCAGCCTCAAGGTGCAGGTGCAGGACAGCGGCGTACTGCCGCCTTCGCAGCTGGTGCCCAGGCTTGAGGCGGCCAAGGGCAAGTCGATCTCGGCGCTGTGGGTGGAAAACGACACCGGGCTGGCCTCGCGGGTGTTCTTCACCCCGCCACCGGGCGAGCGTCGCGGTGAGCTGCGTTACTTCAACGCCTACACCGGTGAGCTGCTGGGCCGGGTGCGCGGTGAAGGCTTCTTCGGCTTTACCCTGCAACTGCACCGGTTCCTGGCCATGGGCGAGTTCGGCAAGAACATCACCGGCGCCTGCACCTTGATCCTGGTGTTCTTCTGCCTGTCGGGCCTGTACCTGCGCTGGCCGCGCAAGGCGCTGAACTGGCGCGCCTGGCTGACATTGGAGTGGGCCAAGAAAGGCCGCGCCTTCAACTGGGACCTGCACGCGGTCGCCGGTACCTGGTGTCTATTCTTCTATCTGCTGCTGTCGGTGACGGGCCTGTTCTGGTCTTACGACTGGGTGCGCGAAGGCTTGAACACAATGCTGGGCGAGGCTCCCAAAGGCGGCCAGCATGAGCGACCACGCGGACGCATGCAGCGCCCCGCCCCGCCCAGCGGCCCGGTCGAGGTGAACTACGACGCCGTCTGGGACAGCATCCGCAACCAGGCCGGGCCGGACTTGAGCGCCTACAACCTGCGCCTGGCACCCCAAGGCCAGCCGTTGACTGTGTTCTACCTGCTCAAGGACGCGCCGCATGAGCGCGCGTTCAACAGCCTGATCATCGAGCCGCTGACCGGCAAGGTGCGCCACCAGGAACGCTTCGCCGACAAGGCCCTGGGTGGCCAGCTGCTGGACAGCGTCTACGCCCTGCACGTGGGCAGCTACTTCGGCATCATCGGCCGTATTCTCAACACCGCGGCGGCCGTGTGCATGCCGCTGTTCTTCATCACTGGCTGGCTGCTGTACCTGGACCGCCGCCGCAAGAAACGCCAGGTGCGCGCTGCTCGTCAGGGCGTGGATGGCGCCAAGGCCGCAGCCGATGCCTGGTTGATCGGCTTCGCCAGCCAGAGCGGCTTCGCCGAGCAACTGGCCTGGCAGAGCGCCAGCCAACTGCAAGCCGCAGGCCTTGCGGTGCGCGTGGAACCGCTGGCGCGGCTGACCGAGCAGGACCTGAGCCAGGCGCAAAACGCACTGTTTGTGGTCAGCACGTTCGGCGACGGCGAAGCACCGGACAGCGCCCGTGGTTTCGAGCGTAAAGTGCTGGGCCAGGCCTGGTCACTGGCGCACCTCAACTATGCACTGCTGGCCCTGGGCGATCGCCAGTACCAGCACTTCTGCGGCTTTGGCCAGCGCCTGCACCAATGGCTGGGCGAGCGCGGTGCGCAAAGCGCCTTCGCCCCGGTGGAAGTGGACAGCGCCGACCCGCTGCCGCTGCAACACTGGCAGGAACAACTGGGCCAGCTCACCGGCGCGCAGCCGATCATGGCCTGGCAGGCGCCGCTGTACGAAGACTGGACCCTGAGCGAGCGCCGCCTGCTGAACCCCGGCAGCGAAGGCGGTCCGGTGTACCTGCTGGGGCTGACGCCACCGGCGCCGCACACCTGGCAAGCGGGCGACCTGATCGAAGTGATGCCGCGCCTGAGCAGCGACGTACCGCTACAGACCCAGGCGCGGGAATACTCCATTGCGTCCATCCCGCAAGATGGCCGTCTGGAATTGATCGTGCGCCTGGAGCGCCACCCGGACGGCACCCTGGGCCTGGGTTCGGGCTGGCTGACCGAGCACGCGCCACTGGGCGCGGCCATCAGCCTGCATGTGCGTCGCAACGCCGGCTTCCATGTGCCTGCTGACGATGCGCCCGTCATCCTGATCGGCAACGGCACCGGCCTGGCCGGCCTGCGCAGCCTGCTCAAGGCCCGCGCCGCCAAAGGCCATGCACGCAACTGGCTGATCTTTGGCGAGCGCCACAGTGCCCACGACTTCCTGTGCCAGGACGAGTTGAAAGCCTGGTACGCCAGCGGTCACCTGCAACGCCTGGACCTGGCGTTCTCGCGTGACCAGGCCAGCAAGATCTATGTGCAGGACCGTCTGCGTGAACATGCCCGCGAGGTGCGTGAATGGGTGGCCGATGGTGCGCTGATCTACGTCTGCGGCAGCCTGCAAGGCATGGCCGGCGGCGTGGAAGCGGCGCTGCGTGAGGTGTTGGGTGAGGATACTGTGGAGTCGCTGAGCGAGCAGGGCCGTTATCGTCGCGATGTGTACTGACGGGGGTACCTGTCAGTTCTTACAGTAGACGCCGGGTGGGACGAGGGATCCAATCAACACTTCGTTGACGCCGGAGCCCTCGCCCATGAACGCTTCCTCAAGTACCCGCAAACCAGGTGAACTGGACCCCGATTTCGGCCTCGATGGTGTACTGACCATTGAGCTGGGCAGCAACCCTTTGCCCAACATAAAGGCTGTGAAAACCACTGCGCAGGGTGAGTTGTATGTGCTGTGCAACTCCCTGCAAACCTATGGTGCTTTCCTGTCCAAATACAGCGCCAGCGGCGTGCAGGACCGTACCTTCGCAGGCGGCAAGGGCTACATCATCAACGACGCCCCGAACAGTTCGGCCAGCGCCGACCTGCAGTTGCAGGGTGACAAGCCCCTGATTTTTTCTGACGACATCGCCCACCTCACCATTGACCGTTTTCTGCCAAACGGGCTGCCGGACAGTGGCTTCGGGACAGGGGGGCGCATCAGCATCCCTTTTGACGGGTTCAACCTGCCCCACACCGGCGCCAGCGTACCGGCCGGTAAAGTCCCCGGTTACTCAAAAGGCCCCATGCTGACGGTTCAGCACGGCAACCGCTGGTTTGTCGCCTTCGCGGCGCGCTGGTTTGGCGACCGCTATCTATCCGTGCTGGTGTGCCTGAATGACCAGTTCGAACTCGACCTGAGCTTCGATAAAAAAGGTTACACCGTCATTGACCTGGCGGGAGAAGCGATCATCTGGAACACCCCCGCGCGCCTGATTGTGCAAACCCATGGCGCCAACGCCGGCAAGCCCGTGTTGTTTGTGCGCAGAAGGGCCTTGCTGACCGGCGATACCGATGCTCTGTCCGACTTCATGGTGCGGTTGAATGCGGACGGCAGCCACGACTACACCTTCGGCGACAGCAATTCAAACCGGGTGGCACTGCCCGCCGACGACATCCTGGATATCCAGGAAATGATCGCGGACGAAAACGATGACCTGAAGGTCATCGGCGTGCAGTGGGACTTCGAGGGCGCCGCGCGGGGCTATACCGCCAACGGCAACATTGACGTGGCCTTCAACGGCGGCAGCCTGTGGACCTCGAACGCCAATGATTTCTGGCTAAGCGGCACATCCACCGGCCGACTATTGGACTACCGGTTGATGACATGGGGTTACAACACCACCCATGAGCGCCGCGTGTACGTGAACCGTGTGAACCGCGATTGCGAGCAGGATGAGGGCTTTGGCGACGCCGGCCTCTCCCGGTTCATCTACAACCTGCCCAGCGGCTATTCCGCCGAGAAGAAAACCACGTTGCTGACCCAGGACGCCTATTGGCTTGGCCTTGGCCCGGCCTTGCTCAAAGTGCTGCGCGACTGACTGCCCCCTCGTTTTCCATCAGAGGAATATGACCATGAGTGCTCAAGACGAAATCAACGAACCCGGTGACCTGGACCCCTCGTTTGGGCTGGGCGCAATCGTCAGCCTGGATCACCTTGCCGGGCCTTCCAGGTGCCAAGGTATGCAACTTGCCGGTGACGGTGGCGTGCTAGTGCTGTCGGACAACCCGGACGAAGGCTACTGGCTCAGCAAGTTCACCGCCCAGGGTGCCCTGGACACGCGCTTTGCCAAGGGCGATGGCGCGTTGTTCGATGGCACGCTACGTTCGCGTAACGCCGCGCTGCACCTGTGGGATGACCGCCCCACCGTGATCGCCGCGCAGGCCAGCCAATTGATGATCAAACGCTACCAGCCCGACGGCCTGCCCGACCCAGGCTTCGGGCAGGACGGCGCCGTGTATGTGCCACTGGGCGATTTGATTCCCGCCTTCAGCGGCAAACTGACCACCGTCCGGCACGATAGTTACTGGTATGTGGCTTTCGCTGCAAAATGGCAGGGCAGCAATACCCACCTGCTGACCGTGGTGCTGCGACTGGACCAGGACGGTGGGCTGGACGCAGGCTTCAATCAAACCGGGTTCACCGTGATCGACCTGGCCGGCCAGGAGCCCATCTGGAACATGCCCGTCGACCTCAAGGTTCAACAGCACGGCAGCAATAAAGGCAAACTGCTGGTGCTGGTGGAGCGTCGGTTTACCCCCACCGATCGGCATGACAACTTCGTCGTCCGCCTCAATGAAGATGGCACCCGGGACTTCCCGTTCGGACCGCAAGGCGATGGCCTGGTCGCGCTGGCGTATGCCGACTTTGCCAAGACCAACCGGCTGGTGCTCGATGCCGCCGATACCTTCAAGGTGCTGGGTGTGCGTAGCAACGGTGACTGCGCGGGGTTGGGCTTTACCCTCGACGGCAGCGTGGACCCCGGCTTCAACAGTGGCGCACTGTGGCTGACACCGGTAGGCGTCTCCCAGCACAAAACCGGGTGGTGCAGTGGCATTTCCTGGGGTGACCAGGGCAGTTACCGGCTGTTGACCTGGGGCCTTTACAGCGACCGGTTCATGGCCCATCAGTTTCAGATCAGTCGGGTCAACCAACGCTGCGAGCCCGACACCGATTTCGGGGATGACGGCAACAGCGCCTTCGACTGCAGGCTGGGCCAGGGATTCGGCGAGGGGCGCCCGGCTACCGTGCGCTCCCCCCAAGGCGATTACTACCTGTGTTACAGCGACAAGGTCATCAAGGTGCTTGGGTGAGCGCTGCGGCTATACAGCCGGTTGCAGCTTCTGGCTGAACACCACCACGCCGTCCAGGTCGCGCAGGGTCACGGTCAGCTCAGCGCTTTGCCCTTCGATATTCACCTCGCCAAAAAACTGGAAGCCCGCCAGTGGCGAGGTGTTCTGCGCCGGGGGCGCCTTCTGGAACACCACCTGCGGGCCGAAGGTGGCGTCCAGCGGGTTGGGCCCGAAACTGCCGGCGTTCAAGGGCCCGGCGACGAACTCCCAGAACGGCTCGAAATCCTGAAACGCCGCCCGGTCGGGGTGGTAGTGGTGAGCCGCGCAGTAATGCACGTCGGCAGTCAGCCACACATGGTTGCGCACCTTGTGCTCGCGCAGGAAGGCCAGCAATTCGGCCATCTCCAGTTCGCGTCCCTTGGGCGCGCCGGGGTCATTGTTGGCGATGGCCTCCCAGCGCGGCACGCCAGGGCTGACCTCGCCGTCGGGCACACCAAGGCCGATGGGCATGTCGGCGGCCACCACCTTCCACTGCGCGGTGGAGGCCTTGAGTTGCTGCTTGAGCCAGTCCAGTTGCGCCCGCCCCATGAAGGCACTCTCGCCGTCCATACGGGTTTCCAGGTTGGCGCCGTTGCCACCGCGATAGCTGCGCATGTCCAGCACGAACACGTCCAGCAATGGCCCGTAGCTGAGCTTGCGATAAATGCGCCCGCCGTTGTCCGCCTGTTGCCGGCGCATGGGCGAATACTCCAGCCAGGCCTGGCGCGCGTGATCCACCAGCACGTTGATGTCGCGGGTCTGGTAGCGGTTGTCCAACTGCTTGCTGGGCGACCAGTTGTTGATCATCTCGTGATCGTCCCACTGCCAGATCTGTGGCACCTCGGCATTGAAGCGCCGCACGTTCTCGTCCATCAGGTTGTAGCGGTAATTGCCACGGTATTCATCCAGCGTCTCGGCGACCTTGCTTTTGGCCGGGGTGGTGATGTTGCGCCAGATGCGCCCGTCCTCCACGGTCAACTGCGCCGGCACCGGGCTGTCGGCGTAAATGGTGTCGCCGCTGTGGATAAAAAAGTCCGGCAGGCGCAGGCGCATGGCTTCATAAATGCGCATGCCGCCGATGTCCGGGTTGATGCCAAAGCCCTGCCCCACCGTGTCGCCGCTCCACACAAACCGCAGGTCACGCCGCTGACTGGGGGCGCTGCGCAGATGGCCGAACCAGGGCTCGCTGCTGACACCGGTCTGCGCATCTTCGAAGCGCACCCGATAGAAAATCGCCTGATCCACCGGCAGCCCCGTCAACTCCACCCGGGCGGTGAAATCAGTACGCGCATCGGCCAACGGCGATACCACCCGTCGCGGGTTGCCGAACACGCTGCGCGTGTCCCACTCCACCACCATGCGCGCCGGCCGGTCGGTGCGGCTCCACACCATGGCCCGGTCGCCCAGCAGATCGCCGGACTGCACACCGTCGGTCAATTGCGGGCGGTCGTTGGCCGACGCGATCACGGCGGGGGCCAGGCTGGGCATCAGCAGACTGGCGCCAGCGGCTTGAAGCAGACGTCGGCGGCCTAGGGTGAAGTGGGTCATGGGTTAGCGCCTCCCTTTGCGCGGAAAAGCATCAGTAGAGCGGGGGGAGGTTAAGGGGTAATGACAACAATCATCAGAGCACAAGCAAGCCTCGCATCGGGCACATTGCGATTTGCATTTGAATTCAAAACGGGTGAAGCCAGCTGGTTCGGAGCGAGGGACGTCTGAGGGGTAGCGCAGATCGAGTGTTAGCGCAGAGCCTCACCACGTTGCAGGCGTTGCCCACACAGGTCCAGCGCATCGCAACCGGTTTCCAGCAGCAGGTAACAGCCGGTGGCGAAGCTGCCCAGGTCCTCCTCATCCAGCGAACGGTAGCCCATGCACGCCAGGCTCTTGAGCATGTCGCGCACGGCGCGTACGCGGGTGTCGGCGAACTGGAACAGGTCGGGCAACGGCGCGGTGGTGTCGATGTAGAGCACGGGGGTGGAGGTGCAGTTACTGCTGGAGGGGATGAAATCAGTCATGGAACATTCCTTTGAAGTGGTGGGCCACGCCCACAAATGGGTGGTGGCTGTGCGCGGGTTGACAGACCGAAGTCCTCCACTAACCTCCAGCGCGCCCGAGGGCGCCCCACGCACAGTCACCATAACGTGCAAGGTAAGCAGAGGGGTTGTTCGAGCTGTCAAACCCGGCCATCCGTTTGGATGACGGGGGGCAATATCCCCCTGTTTGCGGGCGTAAACAACCCCGCAAAAGCAACTTGGGAAACGTCCTACAGAAATGGATTCATGGGGGCCTACAAGCGGGTAACACAGGTCTTATGCCATGCAAACAAGGCTGGCAACTCAATGGGACAGACCATGGTACGGTGCAACAAACTGTGGGAGCGGGCTCTGCCCGCGAAGCGCCGCGCGGGCGGCGCGCGATCTGAAGGGCGCTGGAAAAACTTCGGCTAGCACCTGGCGGCCATGATGCAATCTACAGCTGAACTCATTCAGAACCCCCCGAATTTCCTGCCTTGAAATTGCAGTGACGCTCACAGGAGCCAGCCTGGATTTTTTCGGTGCCCCTGATACCGCGCGCCGCCCGCGCGGCGCTTCGCGGGCAGAGCCCGCTCCCACAGTTTGTTGCAACGTGCCATAGCCTGTCAGGCCGAGTTGTCAGCCTTGTTTGCTCGGCAGGGGATTTTTGTGGGCTTTCAAGCGCCGGTTCCAGCATGCACCTATGCCCAACACGAACAGCGCACCCACCGCACTGCCCACGTAATGCTGCAGCCCGACGCTACCGGGCAACCACCCCGCCACCACCGGGTCCGCCACCGCCATGCTGCCCGCAATCCAGCCAATCAACGCCCCACCCAACTGGATCACCACCGGGAAGCGCTCCATGGCCGCCAGCACCAGTCGACTGCCCAGCACAATCACCGGGATGCTGATCAACACGCCAAAACTGACCAGGTAGATATTCCCGGCGCCAGCCGCGGCCACCGCCAGTACGTTGTCCAGCGACATCACGGCGTCGGCGACGATGATGGTCTTGATGGCGTTGAACAGGTGTACATCGCCACGTATCTCGCCGTGGCCTTCATCCTGCTGCACCAGCAGCTTGATGCCGATCCACAGTAGCAACAGCGCGCCGACCAGCTTCAGGTAGGGCAACGACAGCAACTGCATGGCAAAAAACAACAGCACCACGCGCAGCGCAATGGCGCCCACCACACCGCCGAAAATCGCCTTGCGCCGCTGCTGGCGCGGCAGGTTGCGGCAGGCCAGGGCGATGACCACGGCGTTGTCGCCACCCAGCAGCAGGTCGATGGCGATGATCTGCAACAGGGCCGTCCACACGGCAGGGTCGGTCAACCAGAACATGAAAAAAACTCGCGGCGGCTTGATTAGTCATTGACCATTGTCGCAGGGAATCGGTCAATGGGAGGCCGCGCCACGTGCGCCTGACTTTCTTGCCCCCGGAGGGACCCCATGAGTGCAACGGTGTTGGTACTGGTAGAGGCCGTCAACGATTACCTGCATATCCTTGAGGACAGCGGTTTCAACCTGATCCTGGCGCCTACCCGCGAGCTGCGCGCGGCCGCGATCAAGGAGCACGGCGAACGCATCGATGCGGTGCTGACCCGCGGCCCGCTGGGTTTCTTCGCCGATGAAATGTCCGCGCTGCCCAATCTCAAGATCATCTGTGTGATCGGTGCCGGGTACGAGCACGTGGACCTTGCCGCCGCCCATGCCGCCGGCATTACGGTGACCAATGGCGCCGGCGCCAACGCCTCGTCGGTGGCCGACCACGCCATGGCGCTGCTGCTGTCGTTGGTGCGCGACATTCCCCAGGCCGATGCCTCGGTACGCCGTGGTGAGTGGCGCAAACTGAGCCGCCCGACGCTGGAGGGCATGCGCCTGGGCGTATTGGGGTTGGGCGCAGTGGGCCTGGCGATTGCCAAACGTGCAGCGCGCGGTTTCGACATGTCGGTGAGCTACCACAACCGCCGGCCGCGCACGGACGTGGACTATCAGTACTGCGCCACGCCGCTGGAGCTGGCGGCGGCCTGCGACTTCCTGATCATCGCCACGCCCGGCGGCGCCGACACCCGCCATGCCATCGACAAGGCCGCCTTGCAGGCGCTGGGCGCGGACGGTTTCGTGGTCAACATCGCGCGCGCCAGCGTGATCGCCACCGACGACCTGATCGAGGCCCTGCGCCAGGGCACCATCGCCGGCGCGGCGCTGGATGTGTTCGATGACGAGCCATCGGTGCCCGATGCCCTCAAGACGCTGGACAACGTGGTGCTGACCCCGCACGTGGCGGGTTTGTCGCCACAGGCATCGGAGGCCACGGTGAGCCTGGTCAATCAGAACCTGCTGGCCTTCTTCGCTGGCCAGCCGGTGCTGACGCCTATCCCGTTTACGCCTTGAGTACTACGCCTGGGGATGCTGGTAACGGTGTTCCTGGGTGATGCCGGCGTAGCTGTACGCCGAAGCGCGGCAGTCGATCACGTGCACGTTGGAGTGCGAGTGCAGGTTGCCGATGCGCTCGGCCAGCAGCGCGTAGACCTCGCTCTGGAAGCGCGCCTTCTGATCCTTGGTGGTGGTTTCGTCGGTGATGGTCACCTGCAGGCGGAAGGCGTCCTTGCCCAGTTCCGCCAGGCTGCGGTTGTGGATAAACCACTGGGCGCGGGGCAGAAAGTCGATCAGCACGGTGGTGCTGTGTGGGTGCTTGTCGAGCACCGCGCAGGTCAGCTCGGTGAGCTCGCGCGCCAGCAAGGGGATTAGCTCGGATTTGGGTTCGCCGGAAATCAGCAATGACAGGCCAGGCATGATGTCGCTCCTTGGTGGGATGGGTGGTGGAGTAATCTTCACCCTTGCCCAGACATCGGAAAAGCGGGATATTTAAATGATATCCATCGGTAAATGGCGTGATCATCATGCAGCGCTTCGACCTTGATCTGCTTCATACCCTGGTGATGGTGGCCGAATCCGGCACCTTGTCGGCGGCAGCCGAACGCTTGCATCGCTCACAGTCGGCGGTCAGCGAACAGTTGCAGAAACTGGAAGCCTTCTGCGACCTGCAACTGTCCACCCGCAGCAAGCGCGGCACTCGCCTGACGCCGGCAGGCGAGCGGCTGCTGGGTCATGCCCGGCAACTGCTGGACCTCAATGAGCAGGCTTTGCACGACATGCGCGGCACGCGCCTGAGCGGTGACCTGCGCTTGCTGATTACCGACTATTTCCGCCCCAACGCCATCGCCCCGCTGCTCAAACGCCTGGCCGAGCGTTACCCCGGCCTGCGCCTGCATGTGACAGTGCGCAAAAGCGCGCTGATCGAGGCTGAGCCTGCGGATTTCGATATCGGCCTGTACATGCAGATTCTGCGTGACGATACGGCGCCCGCCGAAGGCGTGGAGACGGTGCGTGATGAGCGTTTGCAGTGGGTCGTGGCCGAGCACCTGGCAGACCAGCGCCCCGCCACGTTGCCACTGGTGATTTTGCCGGCCAGTTGCTCGTTGCAGGGGCTGGCGCTGGATATCCTCGACCGCGCTCGCCGCCCCTATCTGGTGGCGCATTCGGCATCGGGCGTTGCCGGTCTGCAATCGGCGCTAAGCGCCGGGCTGGGGGTGGCCTGCCTGAATGAGTCATCGATACCGCCGGGCACGGTGCCAGTGCCGGCCAACTGGCAAATGCCGCCACTGCCCCCGGTGCAGTTTCGCGCGCGCGTCAATGAACACGCGGACCCACTGGCCCGGGAGGTGCTCGCGGTGCTCAAGGCTCATTGGGGCTGAAGGCAATACGAGGTGCGGGCGCTGTAGTCCTCGCCCCAGGTGCGGTAGCCGGTGGTGTCCAGGTGCACGCGGCCGGAGGGGTAGCGGCTCAGGCCCAATTGCCACTCGCCGCCGTGCTGCCGCCAGAATTGGCACAGGCGTTGTGGGTCGGTGCTGCCCTCAGGGAATTCCAGGTCCACGGCGAAAGCCTGGGTGTGGGCGCTGTGGACCGCGCCGCCGGCACAGGTGTTGAGGCGCTTGTCGCGGTAGGCGGATACCACTTCGAAGCGGGTCAGCACGCCTTGTTGCCTGAGGGTGTCGAGCAGCTTGAGGGTCGACTCCACGGCGGGCCACTGGCTGGCCGGGGGGATGGCAAAGGGCTGGGCCTGGCATTGGCGCCAGTCGCTGGCGGTGCGCAGCAGTTGGTACAGCGGCACCACGGTGTCGAGGTGGCGCTGTACCAGGAAGCGTTCGAAGCGGGTGGTGTCGTGGTGGCGGAGCCAGTGCACGAATTGAGCTTGGTCGCGGTCATCGCTGGCGCTTGCCAGGGTGCTGATCAGCGTCATCACCACGATCACCTTCATTGTGCCCCCACCCTTGCGTAGCCGCTGCCGCCAGGCTGCGCTGGCCCTGGTGTACGCTGAAAAGTGTGCGCTGAAAATATGCAGTGTAGCTGGGGGCCTGCGCAGCCTGGCGGCAGCGGCTACAACGCAGATTTTTTGCGCGGGGGCATTCCACGGCAAGGCGCAGTCACGCACTATGCCCGCTCCCACTGACAAGGAGTTATGCATGTTGAAAGCTTCTGCGCTCGCGACCGTATTGGCCGGCCTGACCCTGGCCGGCGCCGCCCAGGCCGATATCCAGATTGATCTGGGCAGCACCCAGCGTGTCACCCAGCTGTTTGCCTACCCCAACAATTGCAATGTCATCTGCTTCCAGAACTGGACGCTGGAACAGACCGTGGAGCACTACCTCAACCAGAGCCTGCAACGCGATGGGTATACCAACGCCACGCTCAAGGTGACGGTGGACAATCAACAGGTGTTCGCCACCCTCAAGGGCGTGCCCGACAACTACGATCAGCCGCTGATCCAGTTGCTCAACGCAGGCGACCTGGCCTACAAGGGCGCCAGCCAATTGCTGGCCGACAAGAAGTGGGCGTACAACTGGTACCTGTTCCTGCCGCTGGGCATGGCGTTGGAGAACCGTCGCAGCGTGGAGTTGCTGCACTTCCCGCCGGACTATTCGCTGACCCAGGCCCAGGACTATCTGAAATCCAATACCACTGACCGCTGGGCCGAGCTGTTGACCACCAACGGCGTGGCCGCCGCGCAGACGCCGGGCTACCAGACCATCATCGACATCGCCCCTATCGCCGCCCCTGCCACGGCGGGCAGCGACCTGGAAGGCACCTACAGCTACTTCAACGATTACCAGACCACCATGGTCAAGCAGGTCAGCCAGAGCCTGGCCGGGCAGACGCTGCCGATGGTGGCCTTTGGTGCGCCGGTGCGTAACTGGATCAAGACCCAATACGGGCCTACGGTGTCAGTGCTGGGCCTGGCGACGATCAGCCCTGTGCCGGGCAAGAATGTACCGGTGTTGGGGGCCAACCACCCCAGTTACATCTGGTATGCGGCGGACCCGGCCAACCATGACAACAATCAGGCGCAGGCCGATGCGGCCGGTGTGAAAGTGATGGGGCAGGATCTGACGGCCGCTTGCTGGCAAGCAGGCATGGGTGGCAACCCGAAGGCTGACCCGAAGGCGACGCTGAGCGCGTGCACGCAGAAGTGGCAGGTGACGGACAAGCTGCAGAGCTGCGAATTGTTCTACACCACGATTCGCAAGGACACGCCGGAGCAGGCGCAAGCGCTGTGCAGCGCGGCGAAAAGCCTGAAGGCGCCGGCGACCTTGCCGCCAAGCCCCCTGTAGCACGTAGCCGCTGCCGCCAGGCTGCGCTCGCCCTTGTGTTCACTGCAGATTCTCAGTGTAAGTCAGGGCCAGCGCAGCTTTCGGCAGCGGCTACAGGGCGGCGGTGTTACGACTGCGGGTCGATCGGGCGCAGGCGGTATTGCGGCGGCAGTTGCTCGAAGCCGCTGATGTTGGCGCCCAGGCTCTTCCAGCGGCCGTCCTTGATGCCGTAGATGCAACCATGCACCGACAGCGGCTGGCCACGGTGCCAGGCGTTCTGCACGATGCTGGTGTGCGCCACGTTGGCCACTTGCTGGATCACGTTGAGTTCGCACAGGCGGTCCACCTGTTCTTCCTCGGTGGGCAACTCGGCCAGGGCCACGCGGTTTTCGTAGTACAGGTCGCGGATCGAACGCAGCCAGCCGTCGATCAGGCCGAACTGGCGGTCCTGCATGGAAGCGCGCACGCCGCCGCAGCCGTAGTGGCCGGTGACCAGGATGTGTTTGACCTTGAGCACGTCCACGGCGTACTGGATCACCGACAGGCAGTTGAGGTCGGTGTGCAGCACCACGTTGGCCACGTTGCGGTGTACGAACAGATCGCCCGGCAGCATGCCGACGATCTCGTTGGCCGGTACCCGTGCGTCGGAGCAGCCGATCCAGAGAAACTCCGGCGTCTGCTGGCGTGCCAGCTTGGCAAAGAAATCGGGATCCTTCTGCTTGATGCCTTCGGCCCAGCGGGCGTTGTTATCAATCAGTTCCTGTAGATCGTTCATATTCTAGCCTCGAAATTGGTGCGCAACCTATGACTGGCGCCAGGCGCCCCAGGTCACGCGGTTGCCACGATGGCTGGCACGATACCGGGGGGAATCTTCATGAAGGCCATGGGTCCACCCTATTAAGGCCCCAAAACATGAGGAATTGCCATGACCGAGTCACACCGCCCGATGCACGCGCCGCAGCCAGCGCCCATCGACGACAACGAAGACCGCATGGGCTCCATGGAAGAGCTGCACCTGGACCAGGACGAGCCCACGGCAAAAATCGGTGACGAGATGACCACCCCGGAGCTTGAGCAGCAACTGCCACCCCGGCGAGCCCGTGAGGCGGGTATGACGGGGGCTTCGATGGATGATCATGAACCGACCGATGACGACATGAGCCCCGAAACCCTGATCGACGAGGACGGCGCGCGCTCGCCCAATGAAGCCGGGCGTGGCCGGGCGGCGGATGCGAGCCTGAGCGTGGTGGATGAGGATGAGATTGGTGGCGGGGATGGGCTGGATGAGGCCGAGTGGGCGCAGGTTGATCCGTTGGATGGCAAGCGCTGAAAGGGCTACTCACAATCCCTTGTGGGACCGGGCGAAGCTCGGGAAGACGACGCTGCGGTGGTTCAGACATACCGCGGTGAGGCTTTCCCGAGCTTCGCCCGGTCCCACAGGGGGGGAGAGGGTTATTCGAACAGGGTGCAGGCCATCACCAGCGCGTCTTCCCGGCCGCCAGCAATCGGGTAGTAATCGCGACGTCGGCCGATTTCGTTGAAGCCGAAGCGCTCATACAAACGATACGCCGAACGGTTGCTGTCACGCACTTCCAGGAAGCACTCGCGCCCGTTCATCTCATACGCGCGGCTCATCAAGCGTTCCAGCAGGCGCAGGCCCAGCCCGCGCCCCTGGCTTTCCGGCTTGACGGTGATGTTGAGCAAGTGCGCCTCATCGATGATCACGTTGATCACGCCGTGCCCTACCTGCTGCTCACCTTCGAACATCAGCCAGATTTCATAGGACTTGAGCCCGTCGAGAAAGATGCCACGCGTCCACGGATGGCTGTAGGCGGCGTATTCAATCTTCAGTACAGCTTCAAGGTCCGCTTCGGTCATGCGGCGGAAGGTTACGGCATCACTCATTATTCGATTTCCAGCGCGCCATCAGTTGGCGCATGGCTTTCCAGACGTCCGCCTTGCGCTGCGGCTCGTCCATCAACAGTTCCAGGCTTGGCAGGCACCAGGCGCTGCCCAGGCCCTCCACCTGCAATTCGCGGTTGTAGTCTTCGGCGTTGGCTTCGCCGGCAAAGCGTACGGCAGGCAGGCCTACCAGCCACAGACACTCGCAGGGTGCCTCTTCCAGCCGAGCCAGCACAAAGCCCTGGACGAAATCACGGGCCGCTTCCGGGCCCTGGTCCAGGTTGCCTCGTACCAGCAGCGGCCAGCGTACCGGCTCGCCGACGATCTGCGGCGCGTCGGGCAGGCCGGCGGCGCGCAGCATGTCCTTGAGCAGCAGGTAGGCCGGGTCGCGGCTCTGGAACGGCTCGCCGGTGGGCAGTTCCACCAGGATCAGGCAGGCACCGGCGCGCAGCAGTTGCAGGGCAAAGCGTGGCGGCGGGGCTTGCACAACCTTGGGCGCCACGGGGGCGGCTTCAGGCTCGATGGCCGGTTTGCTGGCCGCCTTGGGCGTGGGCCGTGGCACTTCGATTTTAGGCCGCTCGGACGAACGGGCCACCGGGGCGACGGATGCGCCTGCGGGGGCCTGCACGGCGACCGGCGGCGGCTCGACCGGTGCCGGCGGGGCCAGCAGTTCCGAGCGCGAGGGCGCGGCGAACGGCAATTCGGTGCGCGGCAGCCATTGCACCACTTGCATGGCGGCCAGGTAAGCGCGGCGACTGGATTCGATCAACAAAGCGCGGCCATCTGTGGATAAGTTAAACGCCAATTCTACCGCCGTTCTGTGCGCCGTGCCGCAGTTGATCATCACAAACCTGCGCCAAGTCGATCAGGGGCTCAATGAAGGGGCGGTTGATGCAGTACAATCGCCGCTTTTATTTGGCAACGAGTCGGCCATCCAATGATCGAACCCAAGCGCGTCTTGCGCGCACTCGCCGAACACTGGGCATTGCTGGAACCTTTGTGCGCCCATTTCGACCAGGGCACCCTGAGCCTGAGCGAACTTCGCCAGCAGGTGGCTGCCCAGCAACTGGACAGCACGCCGCAGGAAATCACCGCGGTGCTGGACGTGTGGATCCGCCTGGACATTCTGGTGCCGGTGGCCAAGAGCCCCAACCGGTTTGAGCTCAATGCGCAGATCCACGACTTCCTCGCCTACCTGCGTCGCGAGCACCGCCTGGGGCTGTGCCTGGAAATCGAAGCCTACCTGCGCCACCTGGAGCGGCTGGCCGGGCACATTCAGGACGCCTTCGACATTCGCGATGGCAACGACCTGGCCCGCCAACTGCGCCTGCTGGACATGCGGATCCGCGACGTGCTGAAGAAGCTCGACAACGATGAGCAGGCCCTGGTGGCCGTGGCCGAGCGCGCCAAGACCAGCGACCGGCAGATTCCGCTGCGTCAGCGTTACGCAGAAGTACTGGCCACCTGGGACGAATACGTCGAGCCGATGATCCAGTTGGTGAACGCCGACGGCGCCTTCGAGCAAGGCGTGCGCAAGGTCGAGAACGTGCTGTTGCGCATGCTCACCGAGCAACAGCGCCTGGGCCATCTGGTGGACGACGACATGTTGCTGCGCACCCACGCGCGCATCCTCGAAATGCAGACCCGCGCCCAGCTGACCCTGCGTCATGCGCGCGAACTGCTGCTGCCGCTGCGTGAAGAGGCGCGCCGCCACAACGCCGTGACCCGTGGCGCCGCCCTGGCCCTGTCGGCCATCCGCCGCAAGGGCCTGGATGCCGTGCCACAGGCCGCCATGCCGATGTTCACCCGGCCGCAAAGCACCTTCCTGGGCAGTGCCAGCCAGGTGGAGGCCTATGTCTACGCCCTGGCGCGCTTCGAAGCCAAGCCGGCGCAGTTCCCTAAGGCGCACAAGACCCGCGACGGCGAGCCGCCGAAAGCACCGCGCACGGTCAAGGAAATGCTCGACCGTTGCGAAGACGCCCTGCCCCTGCCCGACCTGATGGTATGGCTACTGGAGCAGGAGCCCGAGGGCGCCACCGACGAACTGCTGTACTGGTTCTCGCGCCTGTCGCGCGACAAACGCTTTGCCCGCGAGCGCCTGGAGCGCCGCGAATATCACACCCTGGAGCACCGCGTCAGCCTGCGCTCCTTCGCCCTGCTTTCCAGCGCCGATACGCCCATCGCGGCGCCGTTGGAACCCTCTGCGAGCACTGCACATGAATCTTGATCTGTCCGAAATGTCCCAGCTGGCGCCGATCTTTCGCGAGCTGTACAAGGGCTTCCACATCAGCCGCCGGGACCCGGAGCTGTACGCGCAACTGTCCAACCTGCAAGACCAGTACCGCGGCCTGTTCCGCGCGCTGGGCTTCGAACTGGTATGCGACACCCGCGGTTTCTACTACTTCGTGCCCGAGCAGGCTGCGGCGCAGGTCAACAAGACCGCCCAGCGCCTGTCGCTGTTCACCTTCATCCTGGTAGAACACCTGGCCGACCAGGGCCGCGACCCGATGGCCGTCCTGGACGGCGGCAGCATCGGCCGCGACGAGTTGCCTTCGCTGCTGGAGAAGTACCGTGACCTGTTTCTGCAGGCCGAGGTGCAGACCCCCGAAGAGCTGGAAGAAAAGATCATGCGCCGCATGACCCAGCTGGGTTTCGCCGGCGAAGAAAACGGCGTGTTCCGCTTCCTGCCGCCCATGCACCGTTTTCTCGACGTGTGCCTGTCGGTGCAGCAGGACCGCAACCTGGCCGCCAGCCTGCACAGCGACCTGCCACTGCCGACCCCGGTGCTGGTGGATGAAGACGACATCATCGTCATCGATGACGCCGACGAGTCGGAAGAAGAAGCCCTGGCGCGTGCCATCGCCGAAGAACAGGAGATCGATGCATGAGCCAGGAACGCTACGGCATCACCCGCTTTGCCCTGCTCAACACCGCCGGCTACAGCCTGGGCCTGTTCCCGCTGGAAAACCCGCTGTCGGTGTACGGTGCCAATAACCTGGGCAAGTCGGCGTCGATCAACGCGCTGCAGTTCCCGATTCTGGCGCGCATGTCGGACATGAGTTTCGGCAAGTACAGCCTGGAGCAATCGCGGCGCTTCTACTTTGCCAGCGACACCAGCTACATCCTCTGCGAAGTGTCGCTGCCCCACGGCCGGCACGTGATCGGCGTGGTCGGTCGCGGCCCGGGTGGTGGTTTCGGTCACCAGTTCTTTGCCTATAAAGGCGAGCTGGACCTGGCGCACTACCAAAAGAACGACACCTGCCTGCGGCAGAAAGAGCTGTTCAGCAACCTGGAGCGCAATGGCCTGAAGGCCTACGAGCTCAAGCCCGACGAACTGCGCCGCCTGCTGGTAGGCGGCCACACCTCGGTACCGCTGGACCTGACCCTGATCCCGCTGCGCTCCACCAGCGAGCAGAGCCTGAAGACTTTCCGCGCGCTGTTCATCAACCTGCTGCACATGCGCGAAATCACCGCGGCCAAGCTCAAGCAGCTGTTCCTGGATGCCTTCGAGCACAGCCTGCGTTCGGGCAGCGTCGACTACATCGCCGCGTGCGAAGAAGCCTTCCGTGATGTGCGACGCATGGAGCAGGACTACAACTCGCTGGTGTCCGCCGGCCCGCTGGTCGAGGCCCTGGCCAACGGCGTGCGTCAGCGCGACATTCTGCGCGGCAAGCTGCACCGCATCTCGCCGGTACTGGATTCGCTGTTGGGTACCTGGCAGGACTACTCCGGTGCGCGCAAGGAAGAGCTGGTCATCCAGTCCGAGCACTACCGCAAGGAACAGGACGCGCTGCAGAACAACCAGCGTGGCGGCACCCAGGAACTGATGCGCCTGGAGCGCGAGATCACCGGAGTGCAGCGCTGGCTGGGCGAGTTGTCGGTGCTCAAGCATCGCTTCGCGCTGGTCACCGACGTGAAGGTGCTGGAACAGCAACTGCTGGCCGCCAAGGACGCCCACGACGAACTGGCCGGTGCCTTGGCGCAGTCACGTCAGTTCAGCGCCGAAGACCTGGAAGAGCGTCTGCGCGACCTGGAAAAACGCCTGAAGTCGGTGCGTCAGCAACTCGACCATGCCGACAACAACAGCTACGCCCGCCTGCGCGAGGAGTTCTCGCAACAGGACGTGGAGCGCCTGATGCGCCTGTTCAACAGCGCGCTGTTCAGCCTGCCGCTGGGTGAGCAGGGCATTGCCCTGGATGACAGCGACGCCTGGGTCAAATCCCTGGAAGCGATCCTGGACAGCTTCAAGGGTGAGCGTTTCGAAGTGCCGGGTATTTCCATCGACCTGTCCCACATCGAGCCCCCTGCCCTGCAGGCCCTGGCCGACCGTGCCGCCTTGCGCGAGCAGAAGGAGCGTCTGGAGAAAGAGCTCAAGCAGCTCAAGACCCAGCAGGCCGTGGCCTCCGACCGCGCCGCCAGCAAAGAGCAGACCGAGGCCCTGTACCAGCAGGTACTCGATGCCCAGAAGGCTTTGGAAGATTTCCGCCGTGCCCAGACCCTGGGTGCCGAGGAAGAAGACAAGCTGGAACAACTGGCGCAACTGGAAGCCGCCCAGGACGAACTCAAGCGCTCCAGCGATGCCTTTACCGAACGCGTCCAGCAACTGTCGGCCAAGCTGCAATTAGTAGGCCGCCAGATCGCTGACATGGAAGCCAAGCAACGCACCCTGGACGACGCACTGCGCCGCCGTCAGCTGCTGCCGGCTGACCTGCCGTTCGGCACGCCGTTCATGGAAGCGGTGGACGACTCCATGGACAACCTGCTGCCACTGCTCAACGACTACCAGGACAGCTGGCAAGGCCTGCAGCGCGTGGACGGTCAGATCGACGCGCTATACGCCCAGGTGCGCTTGAAAGGCGTGGCCAAGTTCGACAGCGAAGATGACATGGAGCGCCGTCTGCAACTGCTGATCAACGCCTATGACCACCGCAGCGAAGAAGCCATCACCCTGGCCAAGGCCCGGCGCGCGGCGGTGACCGACATCGCCCGTACCCTGCGCAACATCCGCAGCGACTACGACAGCCTGGAACACCAGCTGGCGCTGTTCAACCGCGAGATCAACAAGCGTCAGGTGTCCAACCTGCAGAGCTTCCGCATCGTGTTGGCCCCCAACAAGGAAGCGCTCAAGCACATTGACCAGATCATCCACAGCGCCGGCCAGTACGAAGAAGGCGAGACGCTGTCGGTGTTCGACCTCAGCCAAAGCGCCGAGCAGGACAACAAGAACGAAGAGGCCAAGGAATACCTGGCCCGCCTGGTAGCTGCCAACCATAACCAGCTGGGTCTCAAGGACCTGTTCGAACTGGCCTTCGAGATCACCAAGGTCAACGGCCAGCCAATCATCCACACCGACATCGACGGTGCGGCGTCCAACGGCACCACCATGACCATCAAGGCGCTGACCAACATGTACTTGTTGCTGCACTTGATGGACCGTGACCAGGCGGGGCGTATTCGCTTGCCTTACTACCTGGACGAGGCGGCGGACATCGACGAGCGTAACCAGTCGGCGCTGTTGGAAACCAGCCAGCAATTGGGCTTTGTACCGATTCTGGCGAGCGTGAAGCCACAGGTGTCGGCCCATGTGGCCATCGACCTGGAAGGTGGTAGCGGGCCTAACGGCATCTACATTGATGAGTCGGACTGGAAGTACATCCGTCGTCATGATGCGGTGAAGGTGGTGGTTGAGGATGATGAGGCTGAAGAGGTTTCGGCTTGATCTGAGCTGATGGCTTGCAAAGAAACCACCCGCGATGGGTGGTTTTTTGTGCCTGCGAAACCTGTAGCCGCTGCCGTAGGCTGCGCTGGCCCTGGAGTGCGCTGCAGATCTTCAGTGAGGCTTGCGGCCAGCGCAGCCTGGCGGCAGCGGCTACGGCAAGGCGCCTGTGGGACCGGGCGAAGCTCGGGAAGGGGCCAGCAGGGGAATCGAGTCGTTCGCTTCCCGAGCTTCGCCCGGTCCCACAAGGGAGTGGGGGAGCCATAAATACAAAACCCCCACCTGCTTTCGCAGATGGGGGTTTCGGAATTTAATCTTGACGATGACCTACTCTCACATGGGGAAACCCCACACTACCATCGGCGATGCATCGTTTCACTGCTGAGTTCGGGATGGGATCAGGTGGTTCCAATGCTCTATGGTCGTCAAGAAATTCTGTAGCCAGGATGCCCTTTGGGTGGCATTCCAGCGAATCGGGTATGTGATGGTATTTGTGGATCAGCAAACTTTCGGTTCGTATCATCTTCACAACACCGCAATCTGGCTTCCGCTCAAATTGCTTGGGTGTTATATGGTCAAGCCTCACGGGCAATTAGTATTGGTTAGCTCAACGCCTCACAGCGCTTACACACCCAACCTATCAACGTCGTAGTCTTCGACGGCCCTTCAGGGAACTCAAGGTTCCAGTGAGATCTCATCTTGAGGCAAGTTTCCCGCTTAGATGCTTTCAGCGGTTATCTTTTCCGAACATAGCTACCCGGCAATGCCACTGGCGTGACAACCGGAACACCAGAGGTTCGTCCACTCCGGTCCTCTCGTACTAGGAGCAGCCCCTCTCAAATCTCAAACGTCCACGGCAGATAGGGACCGAACTGTCTCACGACGTTCTAAACCCAGCTCGCGTACCACTTTAAATGGCGAACAGCCATACCCTTGGGACCGGCTTCAGCCCCAGGATGTGATGAGCCGACATCGAGGTGCCAAACACCGCCGTCGATATGAACTCTTGGGCGGTATCAGCCTGTTATCCCCGGAGTACCTTTTATCCGTTGAGCGATGGCCCTTCCATACAGAACCACCGGATCACTAAGACCTACTTTCGTACCTGCTCGACGTGTCTGTCTCGCAGTCAAGCGCGCTTTTGCCTTTATACTCTACGACCGATTTCCGACCGGTCTGAGCGCACCTTCGTACTCCTCCGTTACTCTTTAGGAGGAGACCGCCCCAGTCAAACTACCCACCATACACTGTCCTCGATCCGGATAACGGACCTGAGTTAGAACCTCAAAGTTGCCAGGGTGGTATTTCAAGGATGGCTCCACGCGAACTGGCGTCCACGCTTCAAAGCCTCCCACCTATCCTACACAAGCAAATTCAAAGTCCAGTGCAAAGCTATAGTAAAGGTTCACGGGGTCTTTCCGTCTAGCCGCGGATACACTGCATCTTCACAGCGATTTCAATTTCACTGAGTCTCGGGTGGAGACAGCGCCGCCATCGTTACGCCATTCGTGCAGGTCGGAACTTACCCGACAAGGAATTTCGCTACCTTAGGACCGTTATAGTTACGGCCGCCGTTTACCGGGGCTTCGATCAAGAGCTTCGCGTTAGCTAACCCCATCAATTAACCTTCCGGCACCGGGCAGGCGTCACACCCTATACGTCCACTTTCGTGTTTGCAGAGTGCTGTGTTTTTAATAAACAGTCGCAGCGGCCTGGTATCTTCGACCGGCATGAGCTTACGGAGCAAGTCCTTCACCCTCACCGGCGCACCTTCTCCCGAAGTTACGGTGCCATTTTGCCTAGTTCCTTCACCCGAGTTCTCTCAAGCGCCTTGGTATTCTCTACCCAACCACCTGTGTCGGTTTGGGGTACGGTTCCTGGTTACCTGAAGCTTAGAAGCTTTTCTTGGAAGCATGGCATCAACCACTTCGTCGTCTAAAGACAACTCGTCATCAGCTCTCGGCCTTAGAATCCCGGATTTACCTAAGATTCCAGCCTACCACCTTAAACTTGGACAACCAACGCCAAGCTGGCCTAGCCTTCTCCGTCCCTCCATCGCAATAACCAGAAGTACAGGAATATTAACCTGTTTTCCATCGACTACGCTTTTCAGCCTCGCCTTAGGGACCGACTAACCCTGCGTCGATTAACGTTGCGCAGGAAACCTTGGTCTTTCGGCGTGGGTGTTTTTCACACCCATTGTCGTTACTCATGTCAGCATTCGCACTTCTGATACCTCCAGCAAGCTTCTCAACTCACCTTCACAGGCTTACAGAACGCTCCTCTACCGCATCACCAAAAGGTGATACCCGTAGCTTCGGTGCATGGTTTGAGCCCCGTTACATCTTCCGCGCAGGCCGACTCGACTAGTGAGCTATTACGCTTTCTTTAAAGGGTGGCTGCTTCTAAGCCAACCTCCTAGCTGTCTAAGCCTTCCCACATCGTTTCCCACTTAACCATGACTTTGGGACCTTAGCTGACGGTCTGGGTTGTTTCCCTTTTCACGACGGACGTTAGCACCCGCCGTGTGTCTCCCATGCTCGGCACTTGTAGGTATTCGGAGTTTGCATCGGTTTGGTAAGTCGGGATGACCCCCTAGCCGAAACAGTGCTCTACCCCCTACAGTGATACATGAGGCGCTACCTAAATAGCTTTCGAGGAGAACCAGCTATCTCCGAGCTTGATTAGCCTTTCACTCCGATCCACAGGTCATCCGCTAACTTTTCAACGGTAGTCGGTTCGGTCCTCCAGTTAGTGTTACCCAACCTTCAACCTGCCCATGGATAGATCGCCCGGTTTCGGGTCTATACCCAGCGACTAAACGCGCTATTAACACTCGCTTTCGCTACGCCTCCCCTATTCGGTTAAGCTCGCCACTGAATATAAGTCGCTGACCCATTATACAAAAGGTACGCAGTCACAGAACAAAGTCTGCTCCCACTGCTTGTACGCATACGGTTTCAGGATCTATTTCACTCCCCTCTCCGGGGTTCTTTTCGCCTTTCCCTCACGGTACTAGTTCACTATCGGTCAGTCAGTAGTATTTAGCCTTGGAGGATGGTCCCCCCATATTCAGACAAAGTTTCTCGTGCTCCGTCCTACTCGATTTCATTGACAAGAGATTTTCGCGTACAGGGCTATCACCCACTATGGCCGCACTTTCCAGAGCGTTCCGCTAATCTCAAATCAACTTAAGGGCTGGTCCCCGTTCGCTCGCCACTACTAAGGGAATCTCGGTTGATTTCTTTTCCTCAGGGTACTTAGATGTTTCAGTTCCCCTGGTTCGCCTCTTGCACCTATGTATTCAGTACAAGATAACCATCTTATGATGGCTGGGTTCCCCCATTCAGACATCTCCGGATCACAGTCTGTTTGCCGACTCCCCGAAGCTTTTCGCAGGCTACCACGTCTTTCATCGCCTCTGACTGCCAAGGCATCCACCGTATGCGCTTCTTCACTTGACCATATAACCCCAAGCAATCTGGTTATACTATGAAGACGACATTCGCCGAAAATTTGCAATTTGAATCACAAATTTTACCTTAGCCTGATCCGTTACCAGTGAAAGTAACGTTCAGTCTATCTTTCTATCACATACCCAAATTTTTAAAGAACGATTCTGATAAAGTTCAGAAATCAATATTCGATGCGAATACTCATTTCTAAGCTTTGGAAGCAGTTTATGGTGGAGCCAAGCGGGATCGAACCGCTGACCTCCTGCGTGCAAGGCAGGCGCTCTCCCAGCTGAGCTATGGCCCCATAACAAAATTGGTGGGTCTGGGCAGATTCGAACTGCCGACCTCACCCTTATCAGGGGTGCGCTCTAACCAACTGAGCTACAGACCCAATTTCGAGCGTAACTGTTAGCTAGTTCAGCTATCAGCTTGGAGCTTAAAGCTGCTTCTATCGTCTTCTTCAATGAATCAAGCAATTCGTGTGGGAGCTCATGATACAGCTGATGTCGTCGATTAAGGAGGTGATCCAGCCGCAGGTTCCCCTACGGCTACCTTGTTACGACTTCACCCCAGTCATGAATCACACCGTGGTAACCGTCCCCCCGAAGGTTAGACTAGCTACTTCTGGTGCAACCCACTCCCATGGTGTGACGGGCGGTGTGTACAAGGCCCGGGAACGTATTCACCGCGACATTCTGATTCGCGATTACTAGCGATTCCTACTTCACGCAGTCGAGTTGCAGACTGCGATCCGGACTACGATCGGTTTTGTGAGATTAGCTCCACCTCGCGGCTTGGCAACCCTCTGTACCGACCATTGTAGCACGTGTGTAGCCCAGGCCGTAAGGGCCATGATGACTTGACGTCATCCCCACCTTCCTCCGGTTTGTCACCGGCAGTCTCCTTAGAGTGCCCACCATAACGTGCTGGTAACTAAGGACAAGGGTTGCGCTCGTTACGGGACTTAACCCAACATCTCACGACACGAGCTGACGACAGCCATGCAGCACCTGTCTCAATGTTCCCGAAGGCACCAATCCATCTCTGGAAAGTTCATTGGATGTCAAGGCCTGGTAAGGTTCTTCGCGTTGCTTCGAATTAAACCACATGCTCCACCGCTTGTGCGGGCCCCCGTCAATTCATTTGAGTTTTAACCTTGCGGCCGTACTCCCCAGGCGGTCAACTTAATGCGTTAGCTGCGCCACTAAAGACTCAAGGTCCCCAACGGCTAGTTGACATCGTTTACGGCGTGGACTACCAGGGTATCTAATCCTGTTTGCTCCCCACGCTTTCGCACCTCAGTGTCAGTATCAGTCCAGGTAGTCGCCTTCGCCACTGGTGTTCCTTCCTATATCTACGCATTTCACCGCTACACAGGAAATTCCACTACCCTCTACCATACTCTAGCTTGCCAGTTTCGGATGCAGTTCCCAGGTTGAGCCCGGGGATTTCACATCCGACTTAACAAACCACCTACGCGCGCTTTACGCCCAGTAATTCCGATTAACGCTTGCACCCTCTGTATTACCGCGGCTGCTGGCACAGAGTTAGCCGGTGCTTATTCTGGCGGTAACGTCAAAATTGCAGAGTATTAATCTACAACCCTTCCTCCCACCTTAAAGTGCTTTACAATCCGAAGACCTTCTTCACACACGCGGCATGGCTGGATCAGGCTTTCGCCCATTGTCCAATATTCCCCACTGCTGCCTCCCGTAGGAGTCTGGACCGTGTCTCAGTTCCAGTGTGACTGATCATCCTCTCAGACCAGTTACGGATCGTCGCCTTGGTGAGCCATTACCTCACCAACTAGCTAATCCGACCTAGGCTCATCTGATAGCGCAAGGCCCGAAGGTCCCCTGCTTTCTCCCGTAGGACGTATGCGGTATTAGCGTTCCTTTCGAAACGTTGTCCCCCACTACCAGGCAGATTCCTAGGCATTACTCACCCGTCCGCCGCTGAATCGAAGAGCAAGCTCTTCTCATCCGCTCGACTTGCATGTGTTAGGCCTGCCGCCAGCGTTCAATCTGAGCCATGATCAAACTCTTCAGTTCAATACTGCAATTAGGTTTTGAGAAAACCTTATAAACTTGGCTCAGCAATCGTTGGTTACATCTTTGATTTCTCGCGGAGTAACTTGTGATGCTGATAATCTTTTTGACTATCAGTCTGAGTCACAAGCACCCACACGAATTGCTTGATTCAGTTGTTAAAGAGCGGTTGGTTGATTCTTTCGTCTCAACCGAGGCGCGCATTCTACGCTTTCCTCAGAGCCTGTCAAGCGTTTATTTTGAAGTTTTTCAGAATTTCTCGTTGAACTTCAAACACTTGGCTCGCTTCGATCTCTCGTTAGCGGGAGGCGAATTTTACAGTGATTTGAGTCGCTGTCAACTGCCTTTTTGCCGCTTTCGACGTTAAGATCGAAACACTTCAGGGCTGGTTACTTCGGTTAACTCATTGAGTTTCAAGGAGTTTTCCGTTTCGTCTGCGCCGGAAGTGGGGCGAATTATAGAGAGATTCAAAGGCAGGTCAAGGGTTAATTTCAACAAATTGTCTTTAAAGTCAAAAGCATCCACGCAGCACACCGGATCGGGGCCGCCAGGTGCATGTCGGGAGAGGTTCATGCCTCATGAGATCGAGCGCCGCCCGCGCGGCGCTTCGCGGGCAGAGCCCGCTCCCACGTTGGTTGCAACGTGCCCCGCTGTGGATTGGTGGTGCACCTGGCGGCACCAACACAGATCTGCAGTGGGCAAACAAGGCGGACGAGGTGATGGCACTGGCATAACTGGCCCGAAACAAACGTGGGAGCGGGCTCTGCCCGCGAAGCGCCGCGCGGGCGGCGCTCGATTTCATGAGGCATGAAATCCTAAAGGCATGCACCTGGTGGCCTTAATGCAATCCAAAGACATGCACCTAGCCGCCCTCATGCAATCCCACAACACCCAACCCTAAACCACCCGCGGAATCCGCCGCGCCACCCCAGGCACCCTAACCACCATCAACAACACCCCCACCCCCGCATAAACCACCCACTCCTTCAAATCCGCCCTCACCACCCACAAAAAATGCAACAACCCCAACCCCAGCACCCCATAAGCCAACCGATGCAGCATCTTCCACCGCCGCCCCAGCCGCCGCTGGCTATAACGGTTCGACGTCACCGCCATCACCAGCAAACACACAAACCCCAACGCCCCCACAATAATGTAAGGCCGCTTGCGCAACTCCACGCCCAACTGCCCCCAATCCAATCCCAGGACAAAAAACAGATACGCCGCCAGGTGCATCACCACATAAGCAAAGCACCACAACCCCAGCTGCCGCCGAACACGCAGCCACCCGGCCCACCCCGTCAACTTCTGCAACGGGGTCATGCACAAGGTCACCATCAGCAATATCAAGGTGCCCAACCCCAGGCGATCTACCAGCACCTTGCCCGGGTCTGGCCCCAGCGCGAAGATCCACGCCTGATACACCCACCAGAACGGCCATACCCCCGCCGCGACAAACACCGCCAACCGCCACCACACGTAACGCATCAATAGTTCTTCCGCAGATCCATACCCGTATAAAGAGAAGCCACCTCCTCCTCATACCCATTGAACATCAAGGTGTCGCGCACATTGGGGCTGAACAGCCCGCTGGGCAGGCGGCGCTCGCGGGCCTGGGTCCAACGGGGGTGGTCAACCTGGGGGTTTACGTTGGCGTAGAAGCCGTACTCGTCCGGGGCGATGTTCTGCCAGGTGGTAACCGGCGGCTCGCTGACCAGGCTGATACGCACGATAGACTTCACGCCCTTGAAGCCATACTTCCACGGCACCACCAGGCGCAACGGCGCGCCATTCTGGTTGGGCAGTTCGCGGCCGTACATGCCCACCGCCAGGATGGTCAGCGGGTGCATGGCCTCGTCCAGGCGCAGGCCCTCTACATAAGGCCATTGGATCAGGGCGAAATCGGATCGCTGACCTGGCATCACCTTCGGGTCGTTGAGCGTTTCGAAGCGGATGTATTTCGCCTTGCTGGTGGGCTCCACCTGCTTGAGCAGATCGGCCAGGGGAAACCCCAGCCAGGGAATGACCATCGACCAGGCCTCGACACAGCGCATGCGATAGATGCGCTCCTGCAACTGGTAAGGCTTCATGAAGTCTTCCAGCGCGTAGCGCCCCGGCTTGCCGACTTCGCCGTCAATCACCACGGTCCACGGCTCAGTCTTCAAGGCGCCGGCATTGGCAGCCGGGTCACCCTTGTCGGTGCCGAACTCGTAGAAGTTGTTGTAGTGGGTGGCGTCCTTGAACGGGGTGATGGCCTCCCCTTTCACGGTCATGGCCTGCCACTGGGTACCGGGCAGCTTGTCGCTGAACCAGCCAGGTGCCTTGCCGGGTTCTACGTCACTATATAAAGAGGGGTCGGCCGTGGCGATGCGCGGCAGGCCGGTCGCGGCCAGGGCCAGCAGGGAGCCGCCGAGCAAGGTGCGACGCGAAAGGTAGGTAGCGTGAGGGGTGACTTCGGACTCGTTGCAGTCCGAAGTCTTTGCAAGCTTGATCAGCATAAGCGCTCCGCGGTCTGGCTATATCAGCATCAGACCACGGAGTATGAGCTTATTCGCCCGCCTTGTGCCGGCTCTTGCGTAACAGATATTGAATCGGGCCGGAGGCTGCGTAGCACAGGAAGATCAGCAGCAAAATGCGCGGCGGATCGCTGAACACCACGGCGAACACCAGCACCACGGCCAGGATGGCCACGAAAGGCACGCGGCCCTTGAGGTCCAGCTCCTTGAAGCTGTTGTACTTGATGTTGCTGACCATCAGCATGCCCGCCGCTGCAACCAGCAAGGCCACCAGGAACGACAGCTTGGAACCCTGGATGCCGTAGTCGCTGAACGCCCACACGGTACCGGCCACAACGCCGGCCGCAGCCGGGCTGGCCAGGCCGATGAAGTAGCGCTTGTCGGCGGTGCCGACCTGGGTGTTGAAGCGAGCCAGGCGCAGCGCGGCACCGGCTACATAGATGAAGGCGACCATCCAGCCCACCTTGCCCATGTCGCCCAGCGCCCAGCCGAAGGCCAGCAGCGCCGGCGCCAGGCCAAAGGCGACCATGTCGGACAGCGAATCGTATTCGGCGCCAAAGGCGCTCTGGGTGTTGGTCATGCGCGCCACGCGGCCGTCCAGGCCATCGAGCACCATGGCAACGAAAATGGCGATGGCAGCAAACGAGAAGTACTTGGCGGCATCGACGGAGTTGCCGGCGCTCAGTGCACTTTGCGCGCTGATGGAATTGATGATCGAGTAGAACCCGGCAAACAGGTTTGCCGTGGTAAACAGGTTTGGCAGCAGATAGATGCCGCGATGCCGGACTTTACGCCCTTCTGCGTCATGCCCTTCTTCGACATGCTCATCGATCGGCAGCAGGCTTTCGGCGTCAGAGGCCGTGTGCGGCTCTTCGGGACGTTCGCTCATGGACAGTACCTTGCAACGGTGTGGAAAGTTTCGACAGACGTGCGCGGCCGGGGTTCGACCGCAAACGTTGCAGCTTTATACCAGAACCTGACCGCCATAACGAAAAAACGCGGCCTAAGCCGCGTTTTTCATCGCTACAAGACTTGAATCAGTTCTTGGCTTTGTCGACGATTTTGTTCGCCGAGATCCAAGGCATCATCGAGCGCAGTTGCTCGCCGATGACTTCGATGCCGTGAGCGGCGTTGTTGCGACGTTTGGCGGTCATCGAAGGGTAGTTGGTAGCGCCTTCGCTGATGAACATCTTGGCGTATTCGCCATCCTGGATGCGCTTCAGAGCGTTGCGCATGGCCTGACGGGATTCGGCGTTGATGACTTCAGGGCCGGTCACGTACTCGCCGTATTCGGCGTTGTTGGAGATCGAGTAGTTCATGTTGGCGATACCGCCTTCGTACATGAGGTCAACGATCAGCTTCAGTTCGTGCAGGCACTCGAAGTAGGCCATTTCCGGCGCGTAGCCAGCTTCAACCAGGGTTTCGAAACCGGCTTTTACCAGTTCAACGGTACCGCCGCACAGTACGGCTTGTTCGCCGAACAGGTCGGTTTCAGTCTCGTCCTTGAAGGTGGTTTCGATGATGCCGGTACGGCCGCCGCCAACGCCCGAAGCGTACGACAGAGCAACGTTCTTGGCGTTGCCCGAAGCGTCCTGGTAGATAGCGATCAGGTCAGGGATACCGCCGCCTTTGACGAACTCGGAACGCACGGTGTGACCTGGGGCCTTCGGCGCGATCATGATGACGTCCAGGTCAGCGCGTGGCACGACTTGGTTGTAGTGGATCGAGAAACCGTGGGAGAAGGCCAGGGTAGCGCCCTTCTTGATGTTCGGCTCGATTTCGTCACGGTACAGGGCGCCCTGGAACTCGTCCGGGGTCAGGATCATGACCAGGTCGGCAGCAGCGACGGCGCTAGCCACGTCGGCAACTTTCAGACCGTGGGCTTCAGCCTTGGCAACAGTGGCCGAGCCTTTGCGCAGACCGACAGTGACGTCAACACCGGAGTCTTTCAGGTTGCACGCTTGAGCGTGGCCCTGGGAGCCGTAACCGATGATGGCAACTTTCTTGCCCTGGATGATGGACAGGTCGCAGTCTTTGTCGTAGAAAACTTTCATGAAATTACCCCTGTTATCTTGGCCTGTGGCCATACGCTAATTTGGTTGAGGGTGGCGGGTTGTCCCGCCACCTTTACTGCCGTGTTCAGATGCTCAGCACTTTGTCGCCGCGGGCGATGCCGGTGACGCCGCTGCGGACGGTCTCCAGGATCGAGGCGGTGCCGATGGCCTGGATGAAGCTGTCCAGCTTATCGCTGGTCCCGGCCAGTTGTACGGTGTAGACACTGCTGGTGACGTCAACGATCTGCCCGCGGAAGATATCCGTGGTGCGCTTGATCTCGGCGCGCTGGGCGCCGGTGGCCTTGACCTTGACCAACATCAACTCACGTTCGATGTGCGCGCTTTCCGACAGGTCGACCAGCTTGACCACTTCGATCAATTTGTTGAGGTTCTTGGTGATCTGCTCGATCACCTCATCGTGGCCGACAGTGGTCAGCGTCAGGCGCGACAGGGTCGCATCTTCGGTTGGCGCCACGGTCAGGCTTTCGATGTTGTAGTTGCGTTGCGAGAACAGCCCGACCACACGCGACAGCGCACCCGGTTCGTTTTCCAACAGCAGGGAAATAATGTGCCGCATGATTAGGTACGCTCCGTCTTGCTCAGCCACATATCGCGCATCGAACCGTCTTTGATCTGCATCGGGTAGACGTGCTCGGTGACGTCGACCTGAATGTCCAGGAACACCAGACGGTCCTTCATGGCGAAGGCTTTTTCCATCATCGGCTTCAAGTCTTTCAGATCGGTGATACGCATGCCGACGTGGCCATAGGCCTCGACCAGCTTGACGAAGTCAGGCAGCGATTCCACGTACGAGTGCGAGTGACGACCGCCGTAGCTCATGTCCTGCCACTGGCGGACCATGCCCAGCACGCCGTTGTTGAGCAGGATGATCTTCACCGGCAAGTCGTACTGCAGGCAGGTGGACAGCTCCTGGATGTTCATCTGGATGCTGCCTTCACCGGTCACGCAGGCCACGTGGGCGTCGGGGAAGCTCATCTGCACGCCCATGGCGGCAGGCAGGCCGAAGCCCATGGTGCCCAGGCCGCCGGAGTTGATCCAGCGGTTCGGCTTGTTGAAGCGGTAGTACTGGGCTGCGAACATCTGATGCTGACCCACGTCGGAGCTGACGTAGGCGTCGCCGCCCGTCACTTCGCACAGGGTCTCGATCACGGTCTGCGGCTTGATCAGGCTGCCGTCGCCCTTGTTGTAAGGGAACAGGCCTTTGTCACCGCGCCACTCGTCAACCTGCTTCCACCAGCTGGCCACCGACTCTTTGTTCGGGGTTTCGCCGATTTCCTTCAGGGTGGCGACCATTTCGGTCAGCACGCTGTCGACCGGGCCGACGATAGGCACGTCTGCCTTGATGGTCTTGGAGATCGATGCCGGGTCGATGTCGATGTGGATGATCTTGGCGTTCGGGCAGAACTTGCTGGCGCCGTTGATGACACGGTCATCGAAGCGCGCGCCCACGGCCAGAATCACGTCGGCGTGGTGCATGGTCAGGTTGGCGGTGTAGCTGCCGTGCATGCCCAGCATGCCCACGAACTGACGGTCCATGCCCGGGTAGGCGCCCAGGCCCATCAGGGTGTTGGTCACCGGCAGGTTCAGCAGCTGTGCAAGCTCGGTCAACTGCGCCGAAGCACCGCCCAGGATCACGCCACCGCCGGCGTACATCACCGGACGCTTGGCGGCCAGCAGCATTTCCACGGCTTTGCGGATCTGGCCCGAGTGGCCACGAACGGCCGGGCTGTAGGAGCGCAGCTTGGCCTTTTTCGGGTAGACGTATTCGAACTTCTCGGCCGGGTTGGTCATGTCTTTCGGGATGTCGACAACGACAGGCCCCGGGCGACCGGACTGCGCCAGGTAGAAGGCTTTTTTCATGACTTCAGGGATTTCCGACGCGTGCTTGATCATGAAGCTGTGCTTCACGATCGGCCGGGAAATACCGATCATGTCGGTTTCCTGGAACGCGTCGGTACCTACCAGAGTGGAAGCAACCTGGCCGGACAGCACGACCATGGGGATCGAGTCCATGTAGGCCGTGGCGATGCCGGTGATGGCGTTGGTCGCACCCGGGCCGGAGGTTACCAGTACCACGCCGGCCTTGCCGGTGGCACGGGCGTAGCCGTCAGCCATATGGGTTGCGGCCTGCTCGTGACGAACCAGGATGTGTTCCACTTCCGGTTCTTTGAACAGGGCATCGTAAACATGCAGGAGAGCACCACCAGGGTACCCGTAGATGTGCTTAACGCCTTCGTCACGCAAAAAGCGGACGACCATCTCAGCGCCAGATAAAAGCTCCACGTTGTTCACCTCTAAAACGCCAGAATACCGCTCCATGGGAACGGGTCTTAATAGGTTTACTGCCAGCAGAGCATGAGCGACGGTGGTCGCCGACTACGTCAGCACTGACTGAGCAAGTATTGGGACTTCCCCAAAGTGTTGCGGGGGTTTCCCACCCAGCGCGAGGTAACGCGTTGCGGGTGTTGCGGGTCGGCGCGGGTGTGCGCCTCATGATCTGCTGGTAAGGTCTGCTTCTGGCAGTCCCTATACAGCGGACTTACGATTGTTGTGATTCGCGACGCTCAAGTCAAGCCATCTGTTGCAATTTAATGCGTGCTAATTTTTTCGCCAGATGCAGAAAACATTTGCTCAGAAGCGTCTCAGGTAGTTTCATGATTGCGTTAATGATCAAGGAATTAGCATGCGAGCGATCCTCATCCCTGCAATTGCGCTGGTGCTGGCGAGCCCTGCGGGCTTCGCCGCCCAGATCTACAAATGGGTCGACAGCCAGGGCGTGACCCACTTCGACGCCCAGCCGCCGACCGGGCAGAACGCAACCGCGGTGGACGCGGCCAGACCGGTGGCGCCCCCGCCGCCCGCCGCACCCAGGGCACGCGACCCGGCCCAGGCCCAGGCAGCGCAGCGCGCGGCAGACCAGCAGGTGCAGCAGCAGGTACAGGACCAGAATGATCAAATGGCGCAATTCTGCGACACCAGTCGTAACAATCTGGCGCAGTTGCAGGGCAATCCGAGGATTCGCCAGGAGATTGGCGGGGAGCTGAAGCCGCTGACGGAGGAGGAACGCCAGGGGAAAATTGCGCTGGTGCAGAAGCAATTGGCGGAGAATTGCCAATGAGGCATTGCGCCTCACTGAAGACTTTCGGCGGGCATAAAAGCCAGCGCAGCCTGGCGGCAGCGGCTACAACGCGCTGTAGCCGCTGCCGCTAGGCTGCGCTGGCCATAGCCCCCCAGCAGATTTCCAGAGCACACTCAGCTGTGCTGGGCAATCAACTCATCAAACTCATGCAACAACACCCGAATCCCACGGCTTTTCTCGGCCTGATCGGCATACACCATCTCGGCCATGGCCAGAATCCCCGACGCATTGGGCAAGGGCAGGTCCTGCTCCAGGATCTGCTTCATGCGCGGCAGGAAGATCCACTGCAGCCACTGGGAAAAGTCGAGGACGTCGACGCTGAAAGGCTCCTGGCTGGACAACTGTTCAGCCGTCGGCAGCGCTTCGCACCACCACCCCTGCACCCGCAGCTCACGCTCGATCAGCAGCAAATGGTCGGCGATCTGCGGAAAACGTGCGTCCATCATCAATTCCCCGAGGCTTTCTGGCGAGCCAGGTTGGCACCGGCGCTGTCACCCTGCTTCTCGCGGGATTGAGCGATGGTGTTCCACAGGCTGGCCTGCAGGTCAGGGCGGCCGTTGGCATAGGTCAAGGCACGACGGGCCAGTTGCTCGGCCTGCGGGGCGTCGCCCTGGGACAGGCGCACCTGGGCCAGACGGTACAGCACCTGCGGCTCACGCGGGGCAATGCGCTGGGCACGCTCCAGGCTCGACGAGGCGCCGTTGAGGTCGCCACCGCCCTGTTGCTGCTGGGCGGTGGTCAACAGCGCCAGCACCGGGCCGTCCAGCTGTTCGTCAGCGGCCAGGCCGCCACCGGTGTTGCCACGCGGGATGCCGGTAGGCGCACTGTTGCTCGACGGCATCGAGTAATTGCTGGTGACCGGCGCGCTGTTATACGGCTGGGCAGCCGCTGGCGGCGGGGTGTAGGCACCCGGGGTGATTGGCCCGGTGCTGATCGGCGCGTTTTGCGGCGCAGCGAAGGTCATGGGCGCGGAATTGCCCTGAGGCATCACCACCACACCCGAATCTTCCGACACCGCGCGCGGCGCCTGGCGCTGTACCGAGGCGTAGCCACGGTTGCCGGCAGACACGCGCTCGCTGTTGGACACGGCACTGCCCGAGTCCACCACCGGGATTGAACCTTGCGGCACCGTGGCGCAGCCATTGAGCAGCGCCAGGGCCGTTACAGCAGGAAACCACCACTTGTTCACTTCGATTCCTCTTTGCTTGGCTCGACCAAGATCAGTTCAGCCAGCCCTTGACCCAATCCATCACGGAATCGGCCGGTGCCTGGCTACCACAGGCGGGGCCTGCGGCGGGTTCGCTACCACGAATATACGGCATCTGCACGGCGCCAGGGCAGTTGGCGTCCGAGCCCTGGCCGCTGTGCGGGTCGATCCAGGCCTGTACCACGTTGTCCGGCACCGGGGTGTCCAGCGGCAACGGGTCAGCCTTCTTCATGAAACTGGTCCACACCTGCAACGCACCGGTGGCACCGGTGAAGGGTGTCTTGCCGTTGTCGTCACGGCCAATCCACACCACGGCCAGCACGTCCTGGCTGAAGCCGGCGAACCAGCTGTCGCGCGAGTCGTTACTGGTACCGGTCTTGCCCGCCAGGTTCAGCGAGCTGGGCAGTACGTTGTACACCGAGCGGCCGGTACCTTCGCGCATCACGCGCTGCATGGCGTTCTGGATCAGGTAGATGGAGCCCGGGTCGAAGCGCTGCTGCACCTGGAACGGGTAACGCTTGAGTGGCTCGCCATCGGCGGTCAGCACACTGCGAATGCCGCGCATCGGCGTATTGAAACCGCCGTTGGCGATGGTCTGGTACATGGTGGCCACCTGAATCGGCGACATGCCCCCGGCGCCCAGCAGCATCGACGGGTAGGTCGGCCAGTCCACGTCCACGCCCAGCTTGGAAATGGTCTTGAACACGTTGGGCACGCCCAGGTCCAGGCCAAGGCGCGCTGTGGACAAGTTCAGCGAGTGCGCCAGGCCCTGGTACAGGAAGATGGTGCCGTTGGAGTTGCCTTCGTAGTTCTTCGGCCGCCAGATCTGGCCGTCAGCGCCCTTCACTTCGAATGGCTCATCCTTGACCCAGCTGGTCAGGGTGTACTGGCTGGGTTTCTCCAGCGCCGTCAGGTAGATCGACGGCTTGACCAGCGAGCCGATCGGGCGCACGGCGTCCAGGGCACGGTTGAAACCGGCGAAGCCCGGCACGCGGCTGCCGACCAGGGCCTGCACTTCCCCGCTTTCCGGGTTGGTGACCACCATGGCGGCTTCCACGTCGTCCACGCCCTTGCGGTTGCCCAGGCGCTTGAAGGTGTCGGTCACCGACGCTTCAGCCTTTTGCTGCAGGATCGGGTCGAAACTGGTGAAGATCCGCAGGCCTTCTTCAGTCAAGTCCTCGTCGCGGTAGTCTTCACGCAACTGACGCTTCACCAGGTCCAGGAAACCGGGGAACGAGCTGTCCGCCAGGCTGCCCTGCTTGCTCACGCCCAACGGCATTTTCTTCGCCGCATCCACTTGCGCCTGGGTGGCCACGCCCTGCTGCGCCAGCAGGTCGAGCACCAGGTTACGGCGCTCCAGCGCACGGTCCGGGTAACGACGCGGGTTGTAGTAGGACGGCCCCTTGACCATGCCCACCAGCAACGCCACCTGGTGCAGCTTGAGCTCGGACAATGGCTGGCTGAAGAAGAACTGGCTGGCCAGGCCGAAGCCGTGCACCGCACGCTGGCCGTCCTGACCGATGAACACCTCGTTGAGGTACGCCTCCAGGATCTCCTGCTTGCTGTAGTGAACCTCCAGCAGCACCGCCATCATCGCTTCGGTGAGCTTGCGGCTCAGGCTGCGTTCGTTGGTCAGGTAGAAGTTCTTCACCAACTGCTGGGTCAGGGTACTGCCGCCCTGGCGCATCTGACCGGCCGAGGTGTTGACCCAGATGGCGCGGGCGATGGACTTGGGCGACACGCCGAAGTGGTGATAGAAGTCGCGGTCTTCCACCGTGACCAGGGTATCGAGCAGGTACGGCGGCACCTGATCGAGCTTGATCAGGATGCGGTCTTCAAGATTTTTAGGGTACAGGCCACCGATCAGCAGCGGCTCCAGGCGCACCACCGGCAGCTTGGCGCCGTCCAGGCTGCTGAGCTCGGCCACGTAGTCGCCGTTGAAGCGCACTTGCACCGGCTGGGCTTTCTCCAGCCCTTCATAGAACTGGAAGCCACGGGTATTGAGGCTTACCGAGGTGCCCTTGACCACGGCGGTGCCGGGGCCGTCCAGGGCGGCGCTGCGGCGGTAGCCCAAGGCGTCGAGTTCGGTGAGGAAGTCGGTTTCGCTCAGCTTCTGGCCGACGAACATCTCCAGCGGCCGGGCATACACCTTGGCCGGGATGGTCCAGCGCTTGCCGGAGAACTTCTCCTGCACGATGGCATCCAGGTACACGGCGAAGCCAGCCAGTATCACCAGGCCTACCAGGCCCAGCTTAAGGCCCCAGCCAAGCCAGGTACGAAGGCCGCCGGAGGCGCGTTTTTTAGGGGTGCGGGGGGATCGGGATCGAGTCATGGCGGCGGATTATACGCACTTTATTCCCGCTGGGCAGACGTCCCGGCCGTACGACGACAAGCGCCCATGAAAGGTTTGCACAGGGCCCACCAGCGGCCATAATGCGGGCCTTGAATTTTCAACTCTTGAAGGACCGCCCGTGAGCCAAGCCCTTATCGCCGCCCTGCAGAACCCGGCCCTTTACCCTCACCCCGTCGAGGGCTTCCAGGTCATCGAGACGCACATTTCCTGGGTGCTGCTCACCGGTCCCTACGTGTACAAGATCAAGAAACCGATGAATTTCGGCTTCCTGGACTTCTCCAGCCTGGAATCGCGCGCGCACTTCTGCCATGAAGAGCTGCGCCTGAACCAGCGCCTGACCAACGACCTGTACCTGCAAGTGCTGCCCATCACCGGCACCGCCGAGGCCCCCGTGCTGGGTGGCGACGGCCCGGCCATCGAGTACGCCCTGCAAGTGCGCCAGTTCCCGCAGAGCAACCTGCTCAGCACCCTGCAGGCCAATGGCGAGCTGACCAGCACGCACATCGACTCCATGGCCCGCCAGATCGCCGAATTCCACCTCAGCGCCCCGGTGGTGCCGGCCGACAACGAAGCCGGCACCCCGGAAGCGGTGATGGCCCCGGTGCAGCAGAACTTCGACCAGATCCGCCCGTTCCTCAAGGATGCGGCCGACCTGCAACAACTCGACGCTCTGCAAGGCTGGGCCCAGGCCAGCTTCGAGCGCCTGAAGCCGCTGTTGCAAGAGCGCAAGGCTGGCGGTTCGATCCGCGAATGCCACGGTGACATCCACCTGGGCAACGCCACGCTGATCGACGGTGAGGTAGTGATTTTCGACTGCATCGAGTTCAACGAACCGTTCCGCTTCACCGACGTGTACGCCGATATCGGCTTCCTGGCCATGGACCTGGAAGACCGCGGCCTGAAATGCCTGGCCCGCCGCTTCATCAGCCAGTACCTGGAGCTGACCGGCGACTACCGCGGCCTGGACCTGCTGAACTTCTACAAGGCCTACCGCGCCCTGGTGCGCGCCAAGGTCGCCCTGTTCGGCCTGACGCCCGAGTCGGACGCCGTGCAGCGCGCCACCACCTTCAAGCAGTACCGCAAGTACGCCAACCTGGCGGAAAGCTACAGCGCCATCCCGTCGCGCTTCCTGGCCGTGACCAGCGGCGTGTCGGCGGTGGGCAAGAGCTACGTGGCCATGCGCCTGGTCGAAGCCCTGGGCGCCATCCGCCTGCGCTCGGACGTGGAGCGCAAGCGCCTGTTCGGTGAGCAGCAGGGCGACAACCTGCTGCAAAGCGGCATTTACAGCAACGAGGCCAGCGTCACTACCTACCAGCATCTGCACCAGGTCGCCGATGGCATCCTGCGCGCCGGGTTCCCGGTGGTGATCGACGCCACCTACCTCAAGCACGACCAGCGCCAGCAGGCTGCGGCCATTGCCGAGACTACCGGCGTGCCATTCCTGATCCTGGACTGCAACGCACCGCAGGCGGTGCTGGAAGCGTGGTTGCAACAGCGTCAGGCCGAGCAGAACGACCCTTCCGACGCCACCCTGGAAGTGATCAAGGCCCAGCAGGCCAGCCGTGAGCCGTTGACTGCCGAGGAACAGGCGCTGAGCAAGCGCGTGGAAACCAATGAAAGCGGCAGCCTGGACAAGCTGGTAGAGCAGATTCGTCAGCGTTTGCCGGGGCTGTAAAAGCGGCACCTATCTTTGTGGGACCGGGCGAAGCTCGGGAAGCGGACGACTCGATGACCGTGCTGGCCGCTTCCCGAGCTTCGCCCGGTCCCACAAGATATTTTCTCCAGCCGTGAAGCAGTCGACAGTCTGGCCCAGCGAATGATGTCATTGTAATGGCGTCAATAATTCCAACAGGAAGTCGCCATGAGCCAGCCCAAGCAGCTCGACTCGCCCCTCTACGCCCTCGTGCACCACGAAAACGTTCGCGGTTTCAATGAACAACGCCCGCCTGAGGGCAAGGTCGATTTCCGTGGCGGTGACTTTCGCGGCCTGGACCTGCGCGAACTCGACGCCCGCGGCATTGACTTCACCGACGCCTATTTCCGTACCGCCGACCTGCGCGGCCTGGACCTGCGCCACAGCTGCATGGAAGGCGCCAGCCTGGCCCATGCGCAAATCTCCGGTGCCTACTTCCCGGTGGAATTGAGCGCCGACGAAATCCTGATGTCGGTCAATTTCGGCACCCGCCTGCGCTACCGCACCCGCTGAAACCTCCCCCCGCGGCCGTCCGGCGCCCTGCGTGCCGGATCGCTGACGCCTGCAAGCTGCTGATATCCGCAGAAAAGCGTGCCTGAGCGCATTTCCAATCTGCCGCTACACTCCCTTTTCATAATGGCCAGCAATTGCGCCCCGACCCGTTCCGCTGACGCAAGGAGGCTTGATGAACGATGAGCTTCAGCATTTGAAAAACCTGGGCAAGACCTCAGCCCAATGGCTGCACGCCGTCGGCATCCACAGCGCCTCGGACTTGCGCCGCCTGGGCGCGGTGGACGCCTACCGCGCGGTCAAGACCCGAGGTTTCCGCGCCTCCAAGGTGTTGCTGTATGCCATCGAGGGCGCGCTGCTGGATGTGCACTGGAATGACATCCCCGCCGAGCGCAAAGAGGCTTTGAATCAGCAACTCGACGCGATATCGTCTCGTCGTAAAAACTGACCGCGCCCGCGCGTCAGGCTCGACTGTCGAGGGAATCGCGCAATGTATCTATTTGGAGAGCAGCCGGCGTACGCCGATGCGTGGGTCAATCGCCTGCAGGGGATTGCTTCGCAACTGCTGCTGGGCGTGGCGCCGCATGGCCCGGCCCTGGAGCTGGAACCGGGGGCTGACCTGTCGCCCTTGCTGGTCGACAGCCACCTGTACCTGATCGACAGCGGCCTGATCAAGGCCTGCATCAGCCAGCGCCCGCTGTTCTACCTGCAGGACGGCGACCTGCTGGGCCTGTACCAGAACCGCGACGACCTGGCCTATCAGTACAGCACCGACGGCCTGCTGCGCCTGGTGCCCTACCTGCGCAGCGAAGTACTGGCGCACATTAACGCCACCCCAAGCACCCAGGAACTGCTGATCGAGTACCTGACCGGGCAGACCACCCTGCTGTGCGATGCCATCACCCGCCTCAAGCAGCCCGAGTACCGCGCCAGCAACGGCTTCCAGCACGTGGCGGCCGGGGCGGTACTGATCAATCAGGGCGATGAGGCCGACCACGTGTTCGTGATCATCGACGGCCACGCCGAGGCGTTTGTGGACGGGCACAAGGTGGGCGATGTGCCCAAGGACGAGATTTTCGGCGCCATGGCCATCTTCACCCACGAGAGGCGCAGCGCCACCGTGATCGCCAGCCAGCCCACCACGCTGATGATCATCCCCAAGGAGCAGTTCCTCAGCCTGACCCAGACCAACCCGCGCATTGCTCATAGCTTGATCGAGAGCATGGCGCGACGCATCGAGGCATTGAACAAGCAGGTGACACGGCTGATCGACAGCCCGTGAAAAAGATTGGAACGGCCTGTTGACTTCTAAATGAGAATTGTTATGATTATCACATCTGGTCGCGAGGCCAGTGATGATTTGAAAGACCTTGGTTCGGACTCTCAGATTATCTCCTCATCAGGCTAATCACGGTTATTGACCCGGCTTTTTGCCGGGTCTTTTTTTGCCTGCGATTTGCCTCGCGATCCGTAGCCGCTGCCGCCAGGCTGCGCTGGCCCTCCTATACGCTGGGGTTTGCCGGGTGTACTCAGGGGCCAGCGCAGCCTGACGGCAGCGGCTACAGCATCACCGGGCGATGATCAGTGGGTGCCCCCGCTCCGGGTGGGCCTGCACCAGCACTTCCAACCCGAACACTGCCTGCAGCACATCGGGCTGCAACACCTTGCCAGGCGTATCCAGCGCCACCGCCCTACCCTGCTGCAACAACAGAATCCGGTCGCAATACCGCGCCGCCAGGTTCAGGTCATGCAGAATCACCAGCACCGCTGCACCGCGGTCGGCAAACGCCCGCACCGCCTGAAGGGTGACGTGCTGATGCAAGGGGTCGAGGGCAGAGGTGGGCTCGTCCAGCAACAACGTGGTGCCCGGCTCCCCCGGCCATAGCTGCGCCAGCACCCGCGCCAGGTGCACGCGCTGCCGCTCGCCACCCGACAGTGCCAGGTAGCTGCGGCCGCACAGGTGCAGTGCATCGGCAGCCTGCAAAGCGGCCTCGATGATCTCGCCATCACGTGCCAAACCGCTGTCGTGGGGCAGCCTGCCCATGCCCACCACTTCTTCGACCCGGAAGGCAAACCCCAGCGTCGACACCTGCGGCAATACCGCCAACCGTCGCGCCCGCTCCGGCCCGGTCCATTCGGCCAGCAGCCGGTCATGCAGCCATACCTGACCTTGCTTCACCGCCAGTTCGCCGCACAACGCCCCCAGCAAGGTGCTTTTGCCGGCACCATTGGGCCCCAGCACGCCCAGCACTTCACCCGGCTGCAACGCCAGGCTGATGTCCTCCAGCACCACGTCCTGACCGCGCAGCACGCTCAGGTTATCCACACGCACCATCAGGGACGCCCCCGCACCAACAGAAAAAGAAAGAACGGCGCGCCCAGGAACGCCGTGACGATGCCAATCGGCAATTCAGCCGGCGCCAGGGCCATGCGCGCAATCAAATCGGCAAACAGCAGCAGGCTCGCCCCGGCCAACAGCGAAGCTGGGAGCAGAACGCGATGATCAGGCCCCGATACCTGACGCACCAGGTGCGGCACCACCAGGCCGATAAAGCCGATCAGCCCCGCAGCGGCCACCGCCGCGCCCACGCCCAGCGCGGCGCAGAACACCAGTTCACGCTTGAGGCGCTCCACATCGATGCCCAGGTGTCGTGCTTCCGATTCACCCAGCAACAGCGCATTCAGCGCCTTGGCCCGGCGTGGCAGCCACAGCGATACCCCGGTGGCAATCAGCAACAGCGGCCACAAGCGCTGATAGCTGGCGCCATTGAGGCTGCCCAGGTTCCAGAACGTCAGGGTACGCAGGGTGGCGTCATCGGCCAGGTAGGTGAACAGCCCCACTGCTGCGCCGGCCAGCGCTGTCAGGGCGACGCCGGCCAGCAGCATCACCGCCACGCTGGTCTGGCCGTCCTTGCGCCCCAGGCGATAGACCAACGCGGTCACGCCCAGCCCGCCCAGGAACGCGCAGATCGACAGCAGGTAAGGCTCCAGCATCGGCGGCAAGCCACCCAACCAGCTGCCCCCGACAATGGCAATGGCCGCCCCCAACGCCGCCCCGCTGGACACACCGACCAAGCCGGGATCGGCTAGCGGGTTGCGAAACAACCCCTGCATGGCCACGCCCGCCAGCGCCAGTACCGCACCGGCGGTCAGGCCCAGCAGCGTGCGCGGCAGACGGATCTGGCCGACGATCATTTCCGCCTGTTCCAGCCCTTGCCCCTGCATCGGCACCCCGAGCAGATGCAGGCAGGCCCGCACGGTGTCCAGCAGCGGCAAGCTTACAGGCCCCAGCGCCAGCGACAGCCAACAGGCCAGCAGGCACAACAGCCCCAGGGCAACGAACAGCGTGCGCGGCGCCAGCACTGGCCTCATGGTGCAGGCTTGGCATCAGGGAAGAACGCCTGCGACAAGCCGTTCAGGCTGGCCGGCAGACGCGGGCCCAGGCCACCCACCAGCAGGGTCGGGTCAAGCTGCACGATGCGCTTGTTCTTCACCGCCTGGGTGGTGGCCAGCGCCGGGTTGTCCTTGAGCAGCGCGGCGATGGCCGCCTCACCACTGAGTGAGCGATCGGCGAACACGATCACCTGCGGGTCCAGGGCCGCCAGCACTTCGGTGGAGAAGTTCTTGTAACCCGGCTGCGTGGCCAGGTTACGGCCCCCTGCCTGGGTAATCAGCCAGCCCGCGACGGTGTCGGGCCCTGCCACCAGCGGCTTGGCGCCCATGTGCCCGAGCATCAGGATAACCCCCGGTGCCGGCTGTTTGGCTTCGGCCTGCTTGACCCACTCCTGATGGTTGGCCAATTGCTGACGGTAATCATCGAACAGCTTGCCGGCATGGGCTTCGTCGCCCAACAGGCGGCCCAAGTGCAGCAAAGTGGCTTGCAGGGTCGGCAGGTCCGCCTTGCTGTCGAACATTTCCACTTTCAGGCCGGCGCTGCGGATCTGCTCCAGGACCGGCGGTGGTCCCATTTCCTCGGTGCCAATGAGAATATCGGGGCGCGGCGTGAGGCTGAGGATGCCCTCGGACGACAGCGCACGCTGATAGCCGATGCTTTTCAGCGCCTTGACGCTGTCCGGGTGCTGGCTAGTGGTGTCAACGCCCACCAGCTTGCTCTCCCCGCCCATGGCCACCACCCACTCGGTCAAGCTGCCGCCGGCGCTGGCCCAGTGCTGGGGCAGTGCTTCGGCGGCCATGGCCCAGGGGTGCAGCAACAGGGTGGCGGTGAAACCGATGACCTTGGCGCTCAAGCGCATCTGGTAATCCTCTGATCAATAAATGGCAAGGGTTGCGGCGCTCGACGATATCCCGTTGAATGCGCGCCCGAACGGCAACTCGACATTCCATTTGATAATTATTTGCATTTGGACGTCAAGCCAACCCTTGTATCATCAGGTAACACATAGAGGTCAGCATGCAGTGGCTGTGTGAAAGCAGCGCTTTGAGCGAAGCACAAAGCCGTGGTTTTGAGTGTGAGGGCATCAAGCTTTTTATCGTGCGCCGCGAAGGACGGGTGTATGCCTACCGCAACCGCTGCCCGCATCGGGGCACGGCATTGCAGTGGGAAACCGACGTGTTTCTGGACGACAGCGCCACCATGATCCGCTGCGCCAGCCATGGGGCGCTGTTCCTGATGGACTCGGGGGAGTGCGTGGCAGGGCCTTGCGAGGGTAAGGAATTGGAGAATTTCGACTGCCGCGAGGATGACAAGGGGATTTGGGTCGAGGTGTGACCCCTGGCAAAAATTAATCTCGTGGGAGCGGGCTCTGCCCGCGAAAGCTACTGCGAGCAACCTCTGACACACCGAGGCGCTCTTTTCGCGGGCAGAGCCCGCTCCCACAAAAGAAAGACGGTTACAGAATCACGTTCAGGCGGCGGTTCACGTACACCCGCTCGCTGTCCAGATGCACCCCATACGCCAACACCTCCACACCCGCCTCCACCGCCACCTTCAACGCCTCGGCATACGCGGCATCGATCTCCCCGGCCGGCCGCACGGCCTCGATACCGGTGAGGTTCACGCAATACAACTGCACCGCCCGCACGCCATTGCGCGCCAACGTCGCCAGTTCGCGCAGGTGCTTGGCGCCGCGCTGGGTCACGGCGTCAGGGAACGCCGCCACGGCGGTGCCGTCGTAGCCCAGGGTCACGCTCTTGACCTCCACGTAGGCCGGGCCTTCGGGGTATTGCAGACAAAAATCGACGCGGCTGCCTTCCTCGCCATAGGCCACCTCACGCTTCAGGGCAGTAAAGCCGGCCAGTTCGGTGATCACACCGGCGTTCAACGCCTCTTCCACCAGCCGGTTGGCCCGCGCGGTGTTGACGCATGCCAGCCGCCCCTGGGGCGTTTCGCTGATTTCCCAGGTGCCGGGCAGCTTGCGCTTGGGGTCGTTGGAGCGGCTGAACCACACCTGGCCGCCCTCCACCATGCAATTGAACATCGAGCCGGTGTTGGGGCAATGGATGGTCAGCTCTTCGCCGTCCAGGGTGCGGATGTCGGCCAGGAAACGCTTGTAGCGACGCAGCAGACGACCTTCTTGCAACGGGGGATTGAATTCCATCAGCCTTTCCAGCTCCGCAGGCCACGGGCGATGCGCTCCACGGCCTGCTCCAGGCGCGGCAGGCTCTGGGTGTAGGCGAACCGCACATGGTGGCCCGCCTGATGGCGGCCGAAGTCCAGGCCCGGGGTAAAGGCAATGTGCTCGGTTTCGAGGAAGTGCTGGCAGAACGCGAAGGCATCACCGCCGAACGCGCTGATATCGGCGTACAGGTAGAACGCCCCTTCGGGCTCCACCGCAATACCGAAGCCCAGTTCGCGCAGGGCCGGCAGCAGGTAGTCACGACGGCGGCCGAATTCGGCGCGGCGTTGCTCCAGAATCTCCAGCGTTTCGGGCTGGAAGCAAGCCAGGGCGGCATGCTGGGCCATGCTCGGGGCGCTGATGTAGAGATTCTGCGCCAGCTTCTCCAGCTCAGGCACTGCTTCAGGCGGTGCTACCAGCCAGCCAAGGCGCCAACCGGTCATGCCGAAATATTTGGAAAAACTATTCAGGACGAAGGCTTGCTGGTCCACTTCCAGCACGCTGGCCGCATCAGTGCCGTAGGTCAGGCCGTGGTAAATCTCGTCCACGACCAGGTGGCCATTGCGTGCCTTGATGGCCTGCGACAGCTCGGCCAGTTCGTCCCGGCTCAGCAGCGTGCCGGTGGGGTTGGCCGGCGACGCCACCAAGGCGCCGACGCTATCGCTGTCCCAATGGCGGGCCACCAGGTCTGCCGTCAGTTGGTAGCGCACCTCGGGGCCAACCGGCACCAGTTGCGCCGCGCCTTCGACCAAGCGCAGGAAATGGCGGTTGCACGGGTAGCCGGGGTCGGCCAGCAGCCAGTGCTTGCCCGGGTCCACCAGCAGGCTGCTGGCCAGCAACAGCGCACCGGAGCCACCGGGGGTAATCAGAATACGCTGGGGGTCCACCGACACGCCGTAGCGCTGGTCGTAGAAACCGGCAATGGCCTCGCGCAGCGCTGGCAGGCCGCGGGCCGCGGTGTAACGGGTTTGCCCGTTGGCCAGGGCGGCCTGGCCGGCCTTGATGATCGGCTCGGCGGTGGTGAAGTCCGGCTCGCCGATTTCCAGGTGGATGACGTCATGGCCCGCCGCCTGCAATTCATTGGCCCGCGCCAGCAGCGCCATGACGTGAAAGGGTTCGATGGCGCGGCTGCGCGCACTGTAGGGCTGGGCCATTGACCTTCCTTAAAAGGGTGTAAAATGACGATTCTACCGGACACGCCAGTCGAACGTGTCGCGAAACGGCCGGTCCATATGCTTTGACGTCATCTGCGACAGGCTCGACAACCGGGAGTGGCGCCGTCCGGATTGATCTGCTAAGTTCGCCGGCTTGCAGTCGCAGGGCCGGCGGGTGTCGGAGATGGAGCATCCTGCGCAATGGATTAGAAGAGCGAGAGGCGGTCACCAAATGTCCACCAATGAAAAGCAAGCATCTACCCAAACACTGGAATCGGGCTTTGAGCCTTACGTAGTAGCTCCCGGTGAGGAGTACATGGGCAAGCCCATGCGCGCCCACTTCACCAAGCTCCTGCAAAAATGGAAGATGGAGCTGATGGTCGGCGTCGACAAGACCGTGGACCATATGAAGGACGAAGCTGCCAACTTTCCCGACCCCGCCGACCGTGCCAGCCAGGAAGAGGAATTCGCCCTGGAACTGCGTGCCCGCGACCGCGAGCGCAAGCTGATCAAGAAGATCGATAAGACCCTGCAACTGATCACCGACGAAGAATACGGCTGGTGCGATTCGTGCGGCGTCGAAATCGGCGTCAAGCGCCTTGAAGCCCGTCCTACCGCCGACCTGTGCGTCGACTGCAAGACCCTGGCAGAGATCAAGGAAAAACAGGTCGGCAAATGACCTGTTGAGCCCGGGGCGTGCCCAACGCCCCGGTACTGCTGCCCCCCTTCGCTGACATTTCCAGTACCCTGTTCCCCATGAACACGCCTGCCTACATTGGCCGCTTCGCGCCAACGCCCAGTGGTTTCCTGCATTTCGGCTCGCTGGTGGCCGCCCTTGCCTCCTACCTTGATGCCCGTGCCGTCGGCGGCCGCTGGCTGCTGCGCATGGAAGACCTGGACCCGCCGCGGGAAATGCCCGGTGCCCAGGCGGCCATCCTCCAGGCCCTGGAGAACTACGGCTTCGAATGGGACGGCGAGGTGGTGTACCAAAGCCGGCGTCATGACGCCTATGCCCAGGTCATCGACCGCCTGTTCCAGCAGGGGCTGGCCTATGCCTGTACCTGCTCGCGCAAGCAGCTGGAGCCTTACCACGGGATCTACCCGGGGCTGTGTCGCAACCTTGGCCATGGCCAGGAGGACGCAGCCATCCGTATCCGCGTGCCGGAACTGAACTACAGCTTCGTCGACCGCGTGCAAGGGCGTTTCGAACAGCACCTGGGGCGCGAGTCCGGGGACTTCGTGATCCGCCGCCGGGACGGGCTGTATGCCTATCAGTTGGCCGTGGTGCTGGACGATGCCTGGCAGGGGGTGACGCACATCGTGCGCGGCGCCGACCTGCTGGACTCCACCCCGCGGCACCTGTACCTGCAGGAGTTGCTGGGGTTGCCGCAGCCCAGGTATCTGCATGTGCCGCTGATTACCCAGCCCGATGGCCACAAGCTGGGCAAGAGTTACCGCTCGCCGCCGTTGCAGGCTGATGAGGCGGCGCCATTGCTGGTGCGTGCCTTGCGGGCGTTGGGGCAGCCGGTGCCGGCGCAGTTGCGCGATGCCATGCCCGGAGAAGTGCTGGCCTGGGGCATCGCCCATTGGAACGCCGACCTGATCCCGCGCACCTTGACCCTGGCTGAAGCGCAGCTCACCCCCTGAACCGCGGCGCGGCTATCGCGAGCAAGCTTTGCTCCCACAGTGTCCGCCGCAACTGAGGCGTACACCTGTGGGAGCAAAGCTTGCTCGCGATGAGGCCCTCAGCCGGATGTAGTGAACTTCCAGTTGCACTACGATGCGCTTGCGTTACCATCGCCGCACCTTTTTAGCCCATGCGTACAATAATAAGTCGAGCACCCTGGGGTTTGACGCTTTATCCACTCGAGAGGCCGGCATGTATATCTATCGATTGGTCCTGCTGCTGGTAGTCGGTATCTACCTGTTCTCCCCCGCGATCATGGACTGGTGGATAGAACCGACCGGCGCCTGGTATCGGCCGTATCTGCTGTGGCTGATCCTGATTGTGGTGACCTTCATTCTCCAGAGCCAACGTGATGCCGATGAGCTTTAGCCTCACCCAGATGATCCTGATCAGCGCCGCGTACCTGCTGGTGCTGTTCGGCGTGGCCTGGGTCAGCGAACGCGGGATGATCCCGCGCGCAATCATTCGCCACCCCCTCACCTACACGCTGTCGCTGGGCGTGTACGCCAGCGCCTGGGCGTTCTATGGCACGGTGGGCCTGGCGTACCAGTACGGCTACGGCTTCCTGGCGTGTTACCTGGGGGTGTCGGGGGCGTTCCTGCTGGCACCGGTGCTGCTGTACCCGATTCTGAAGATCACCCGCACCTATCAGCTGTCGTCATTGGCCGACCTGTTCGCCTTCCGCTTCCGCAGCACCTGGGCCGGCGCGCTGACCACGGTGTTCATGCTGATCGGCGTGCTGCCGTTGCTGGCATTGCAGATCCAGGCCGTGGCCGACTCTATCAGCATCCTCACCCGCGACCCGGTGCAGAACCGCGTGGCGCTGGCGTTCTGCGCGCTGATCACGCTGTTCACCATCTTCTTTGGCTCGCGCCATATCGCCACCCGGGAAAAGCACGAAGGCCTGGTGTTCGCCATCGCCTTCGAGTCCATCATCAAGCTGGTGGCCGTGGGCGGCATCGGTCTGTACGCGTTGTACGGCGTGTTCAACGGCCCCCATGAACTGGAACTGTGGCTGCTGCAAAACCAGACCGCCCTCGCCGCCCTGCACACACCGTTGCAAGAAGGCCCATGGCGCACCCTGTTGCTGGTGTTCTTCGCATCGGCCATCGTGATGCCGCACATGTACCACATGGCCTTCACCGAAAACCTCAACCCGCGCTCGCTGGTCAGCGCCAGCTGGGGCCTGCCGCTGTTCCTGTTGCTGATGAGCCTGGCGGTGCCGCTGATTCTGTGGGCCGGCCTGCGCCTGGGCGCCACCACCAGCCCGGAATACTTCACCCTGGGCGTGGGCATCGCCGCCAACAGCAAGGCCCTGGCGCTGCTGGCCTACGTGGGCGGGCTGTCGGCCTCCAGCGGGCTGATCATCGTCACTACCCTGGCGCTGTCGGGCATGGCCCTGAACCACCTGGTGCTGCCGCTGTACCAGCCGCCGGCCGAGGGCAACATCTACCGCTGGCTGAAGTGGACCCGCCGCGGCCTGATCGTGGCCATCATCATGGCCGGCTACGCCTTCTACCTGCTGCTGGGCACCGCCCAGGACCTGGCCAACCTGGGCATCGTCGCCTTCGTCGCCACCCTGCAGTTCCTGCCCGGCGTGCTGGCCGTGCTTTACTGGCCGGCGGCCAACCGCCGTGGCTTCATCGCCGGGCTGCTGGCGGGCATCACGGTGTGGATGGTGACCATGCTGCTGCCGTTGATCGGCAACCTGCAGGGCTTCTACATCCCACTGCTGAACATGATCTACGTGCTGGACGACACCAGTTGGCACATCGCGGCCATCGCCTCGCTGGCGGCCAACGTGCTGATGTTCACCCTGATCTCGCTGTTCAGTAACCCCAGCCCCGAAGAGGCCAGCGCCGCCGAAGCCTGCGCCGTGGATAACGTGCGCCGGCCCCAGCGCCGCGAGCTGCACGCCGCCTCGCCCCAGGAATTCGCCACCCAACTGGCCAAGCCGCTGGGCGCCAAGGCCGCGCAGAAGGAAGTGGAGCAGGCCCTGCGCGACCTCTACCTGCCATTCGACGAGCGCCGCCCCTATGCCCTGCGCCGCCTGCGCGACCGCATCGAGGCCAACCTGTCCGGCCTGATGGGCCCCAGCGTGGCCCAGGACATGGTCGAGACCTTCCTGCCGTACAAATCGGGCAACGAGAACTACGTTACCGAAGACATCCACTTCATCGAGAGCCGCCTGGAAGACTACCACTCGCGCCTTACCGGCCTTGCCGCCGAGCTCGACGCCCTGCGCCGCTACCATCGCCAGACCCTGCAAGAGCTGCCCATGGGCGTCTGCTCGCTGGCCAAGGACCAGGAAATCCTGATGTGGAACAAGGCCATGGAAGAGCTGACCGGCATTGCCGCGCAGCGCGTGGTGGGCTCGCGCCTGATGACCATCGGCGAGCCGTGGCGCGGCCTGCTGCAAGGCTTCATCAACGTGCCTGACGAGCACTTGCATAAACAGCGCCTGGCCCTGGACGGCCAGACCCGCTGGCTTAACCTGCACAAGGCGGCCATCGACGAGCCGCTGGCGCCGGGCAACAGCGGCCTGGTGCTGTTGGTCGAAGACCTGACCGAGACGCAGATGCTGGAAGACAAGCTGGTGCACTCCGAGCGCCTGGCCAGCATTGGCCGACTGGCCGCCGGTGTGGCCCACGAAATCGGCAACCCGATCACCGGCATTGCGTGCCTGGCGCAGAACCTGCGTGAAGAGCGCGAAGAAGACGGCGAGATCACCGAACTCAGCAGCCAGATCCTCGAGCAGACCAAGCGCGTGTCGCGCATCGTGCAGTCGCTGATGAGCTTCGCCCACGCCGGCAGCCACCAGCACAGCGACGAACCGGTGAGCCTGGCCGAGGTGGCCCAGGACGCCATCGGCCTGCTGGCCCTGAACCGGCGCAATTTCGAAGTGCAGTTCTACAACCTCTGCGACCCCGACCACTGGGTGGAGGGCGATCCGCAACGCCTGGCCCAGGTGCTGATCAACCTGCTGTCCAACGCCCGCGATGCCTCCAAGGCGGGCGGCGCGGTGCGGGTCAAGAGTGAGGCCAGCGAACACACCGTGGACCTGATCGTCGAGGACGAAGGCAGCGGCATTCCCAAGAACATCATGGACCGTTTATTCGAACCGTTCTTCACCACCAAGGACCCTGGCGAGGGAACCGGACTGGGGCTTGCTCTGGTCTATTCCATCGTTGAAGAGCATTATGGACAAATCACCATCGACAGCCCGGCTGATATCCAGAGCCAACGCGGCACCCGTATCCGGGTGACCTTGCCGCGTCATGTCGAAGCGACGTCCGCCGTGAACTGAGACCGTCGAGAGTATTGAATCAATGCCGCACATTCTGATCGTCGAAGACGAAACAATCATTCGTTCTGCCCTGCGACGCCTGCTTGAACGGAATCAGTACCAGGTCAGCGAAGCCGGCTCCGTGCAGGAAGCACAAGAGCGCTTCTCCATCCCCACCTTTGACCTGATCGTCAGTGACCTGCGCCTGCCTGGCGCCCCGGGCACCGAACTGATCAAGCTGGGCCAAGGCAAGCCGGTGCTGATCATGACCAGCTACGCCAGCCTGCGCTCGGCGGTGGACTCCATGAAGATGGGCGCGGTGGACTACATCGCCAAGCCTTTCGACCACGACGAGATGCTGCAGGCCGTGGCGCGCATCCTGCGCGACCGGCAAAGCGCCCCCGCGCCTGTCGCCGCCCCCGCCGAACGCGCCACCAACGGCAGCGGCAAGGCGGCAGCCGGGGCCGAGAACGCCAATGGCGACATCGGCATCATCGGCTCGTGCCCGCCCATGCAGGACCTGTACAGCAAGATCCGCAAGGTGGCACCCACCGACTCCAACGTGCTGATCCAGGGCGAGTCGGGCACCGGTAAGGAACTGGTGGCCCGCGCCCTGCACAACCTGTCACGCCGGGCCAAGGCGCCGATGATTTCGGTCAACTGCGCCGCCATCCCGGAAACCCTGATCGAGTCCGAGCTGTTCGGCCACGAAAAGGGCGCGTTCACCGGCGCCAGCGCCGGGCGCGCGGGCCTGGTGGAAGCGGCGGACGGCGGCACGCTGTTCCTCGACGAGATCGGCGAGCTGCCGCTCGAAGCCCAGGCGCGCCTGTTGCGCGTGCTGCAAGAGGGCGAGATCCGCCGCGTGGGTTCGGTGCAGTCGCAAAAGGTCGATGTACGCCTGATTGCCGCCACCCACCGTGACCTCAAGAGCCTGGCCAAGGTCGGTCAATTCCGTGAGGACTTGTACTACCGCCTGCACGTGATCGCCTTGAAGCTGCCGGCCCTGCGTGAGCGTGGCGCCGACGTCAACGAAATCGCCAACGCCTTCCTGGCCCGCCAGAGTGCGCGCATCGGCCGTAACGACCTGCGTTTTGCGCCGGACGCCGAGCAGGCCATCCGTCACTATTCGTGGCCGGGTAACGTGCGGGAACTGGAAAACGCCGTGGAACGTTCGGTGATTCTCAGCGAGAGCGCGGAAATTTCCGCCGAGCTGCTGGGCATCGATATCGAGCTGGAGGACCTGGACGACGAGGCCTTCGAGGCGCTGGCCGCGCAACCGGGCAGCAATGTCGGCACCACCAACCACGAGCCCACCGAGGACCTGTCCCTGGAGGACTACTTCCAGCACTTCGTGTTGGAACACCAGGACCACATGACCGAGACCGAATTGGCGCGCAAGTTGGGCGTCAGCCGCAAGTGTCTGTGGGAACGGCGTCAGCGTTTGGGCATACCGCGTCGCAAGTCGGGTGTGGCCAGCGAGAGCTGATACGTTTCAGCTAATTATCGAGTGTCACAGGTAACAAACGTGGGGGAGTGACAAACTGTTACCCCCACCGCCAAGGCGTAACAAACACCGAGGCGTACGGTAACGAATTTGGTCCTTCGCAGGCGCTGGCACCGAGCCATCAAACGGCTCAAGGCCTTGTTTTACAAGGCTTTTAAAAAGTTGGCACGGCACCTGCTATGTATTTGGTACAAGAACAACAATAAGCAATGACACACTCTAATAAAAACAAGATGAAACGGCTCACGCATAACAAGAACAACACGGCGGAGGCGCAGCTAACTGATTCTTTTGGAGAGGCGTTGTAATTGGGGCTAGCCCCACACCCAGGCAAAGACCAATAAAAACTGCACTGAAAAGCAGAAACGGCATGGGATGAAAGCAACTCAGCGACCAAAGCAATCCGTTTGCTCTTGCTCCAGGTTATGGAGCAGCCCACTGGCAAAGACCACGTGGGTAGGGCGTTAAACAAAAACAAGAAGCCCGATCAAAAAAACAAGAAGAGCATGCAACTACATTCCTTGGGGAGCTTCGGCTCCCCTTGTAGTTTCTACGTTTCGTCCCCCTCGTCGCGCTGCGTCCTACACCATCCCTCGACTAAATGCTAGAATCCCCGCCCATCATGCGGTCATTCTCCATTCATGGCCGAACATTCCTTCAAACAGTGCATCCCATGCTGAAGAAGCTGTTCCAGTCTATCCGTACCCCCGTGCGTCGTCCGCACCACCTGCGCACCACGCCCGAAGTGCTCAATAGCGGGCAACACTCGCTGCAGCGCAACCAGTTCAGCCGCCATGCGGTGAGCATCGTCGAACGCCTGCAGAACGCGGGCTATCAGGCTTATCTGGTGGGCGGTTGCGTGCGTGACATGCTGCTCAACATCACGCCAAAGGACTTCGACGTCGCCACCAGCGCCACCCCCGAACAAGTGCGTGCGGAATTCCGCAACGCCCGGGTGATTGGCCGCCGGTTCAAGCTGGTGCACATCCACTTCGGCCGCGAAATCATCGAGGTTGCCACCTTCCGCGCCAATCATCCCCAGGATGAAGAAGAGGAAGACAGCAACCAGTCGTCGCGTAACGAAAGTGGTCGCATCCTGCGCGACAACGTCTACGGCACCCTCGAAGAGGACGCCCAGCGCCGCGATTTCACCATCAACGCGCTGTATTACGATCCGGTCAGCGAGCGCATCCTCGACTACGCCAACGGCGTACACGACATTCGCAACCACCTGATCCGCCTGATCGGCGACCCGACCCAGCGCTACCAGGAAGACCCGGTACGCATGCTGCGCGCCGTGCGTTTCGCCGCCAAGCTGGACTTCGGCATCGAGAAGCACACCGCCGCGCCGATCCGCGAACTGGCGCCCATGCTGCGCGAGATCCCGTCGGCACGGCTGTTCGAAGAGAGCCTGAAGCTGTTCCTGTCGGGCAACGCCTCGGACACCTTCGAGATGCTGGTGGACCTGCAGCTGTTCGACCCGCTGTTCCCGGCCAGTGCCCACTCGCTGGAGCACCAGCCCACCTACACGCACACGCTGATCAGCGAAGCGCTGAAAAACACCGACCTGCGCGTCAAGCAGGGCAAACCGGTGACCCCGGCCTTCCTGTTCGCCGCCCTGCTGTGGCCGGCCCTGCCCGCCCGCGTGGTGCACTTGCAGGAACGTGGCATGCCGCCGATCCCGGCCATGCAGGAAGGCGCGCACCAGCTGATTGCCGAACAGTGCCAGCGCATCGCCATTCCCAAGCGTTTCACCATCCCGATTCGCGAGATCTGGGACATGCAGGAGCGCCTGCCACGCCGCAGCGGCAAACGTGCCGACCTGTTGCTGGACAACCCGCGCTTCCGCGCCGGCTACGACTTCCTGCTGCTGCGTGAAAGCGCCGGCGAGCAGACCGACGGCCTGGGCGAATGGTGGACCGATTACCAGGACGCCAATGACAGCGAACGCCGCGACATGATCCGCGACCTGGGCAACAAGGACGAAACCGGCGCCGGCCCACGCAAACGCAAGCGCAGCGGTGCCAAGCGCAAGCGTGGCGCGGCGGCGGATTCGGGCGAGTAAGCTGATGGAAGTCGTGTACATCGGCCTGGGCAGCAACCTGGCCGAACCGGCCGAACAACTGCGCCAGGCCATCGAGGCGCTGGGGCAGTTGCCTTTTAGCCAGGGGCTGAAAGTGTCGGCGCTGTACAGCAGTGAATCGCTGTCGCCGGGGCAGCCGCGCTATACCAACGCGGTGGCGCGGCTGGAGACCTCGTTGGCGCCGTTGGTATTGCTGGATGCCTTGCAGGCCATCGAGAACGACCAGGGGCGTGTAAGGGCTGAGCGCTGGGGGCCGCGGACGTTGGACCTGGATGTGCTGTTGTTTGGCGATCGGGTGATTGATGAGCCGCGGTTGACGGTGCCGCATTATCAGATGCACGTGCGGGCGTTTGTGTTGTATCCGTTGGCTGAGGTGGCGCCTGCGGGGTTGCGGTTGGCGGATGGGCGGCATTTGGCTGATCTGCTGGCTGGTTGCCCGTTTGAGGGGTTGGAGCGGTTGGCTTGAGGTTGCGTTTGGGCTGACAGGTGTTCGCTTTGGCTCTTTTGGCGTTCTTGAGATCGAGCGCCGTCCGCACGGCGCATCGCGACCAAGGTCGGCTCCTACATCTGTTTCGGGCCAGTTATGCCAGTCCTATCGCCTTGACCGCCTTGTTTGCCCGCTGCAGATATGCGTTGGTGCCGCCAGGCGCACCACCAATCCACAGCGGGGCACGTTGCAACAAACGTAGGAGCCGACCTTGGTCGCGATGCGCCGCGCGGGCGGCGCTCGATCTCATGAACGACGAATCCCCCAAGGCGGACACATGGTCGCCCTCACGCAATCCCACGCCGCCGCTCGCCCCCCCCCGGTAACACACAATCCCCCCACCCAGTAACACACCCGTAACACATCCAATTGACTTCCCGCCCCCTCCTCACGACTATAGGCATCCCGTTGCGCCCTAACGCAGCAAAACGGCGCGGAGCGGCCTGATGGTGGCCGTTTCCTAAACATCACGGCAGATGATGTTGTGTTTGACCCGCTTATTGAGAGCAGTATTCACGGCGCCTGAATGAGGACACCTTTGATGCCACAAATCACCCTGACCACCCTGCAGAGCCTCAAGCTCAAGGGTGAGAAAATCGCCATGCTGACCTGCTATGACGCCACCTTCGCCCATGAGGCCAGCCAGGCAGGCGTTGAAATCCTGCTGGTCGGCGACTCGCTGGGCATGGTGCTGCAGGGGCACGACAGTACCCTGCCCGTCACCAATGCCGACATGGCCTATCACGTCGCCTGCGTGAAGCGCGGCAACAAGGGCGCGCTGATCATGGCCGACCTGCCTTTCATGGCGTGCGCCACCCTGGAACAGACCTTCGCCAACAGCGCCCAGCTGATGCAGGCCGGCGCCCACATGGTCAAAGTGGAAGGCGCAGTGTGGCTGGCCGACTCCATCCGCATGCTGGCCGAGCGCGGCGTGCCGGTGTGCGTGCACATGGGCCTGACCCCACAGACCGTCAACGTGCTGGGCGGCTATAAAGTGCAGGGCCGCAACGAAGCCCAGGCGCGGCAGATGCGTGCCGACGCCATTGCCCTGGAACAGGCCGGCGCGGCGATGATCCTGCTTGAGTGCGTGCCCAGCGAGCTGGCCAGCGAAATCACCCAGGCGGTGAAAATCCCGGTGATCGGCATTGGCGCCGGCAGCGCAGTGGACGGCCAGGTATTGGTGCTGCACGACATGCTGGGCCTGTCCCTGACCGGGCGCATGGCCAAGTTCGTGAAGAACTTCATGACCGGCCAGCCGGACATCCAGAGCGCCCTGGGCGCCTACGTCACCGCCGTCAAGGAAGTCAGCTTCCCGGGTACCGAACACGGATTTAATGCATGAACACCGTAAAAACCGTCAAAGAACTGCGCGCCGCCGTGGCGCGCGCCCGTAGCGAAGGCAAGCGCATCGGCTTCGTGCCGACCATGGGCAACCTGCACAGCGGCCATGCCGCGCTGGTGACCAAGGCGGCCCAGCGTGTCGACTTCGTGGTGGCGAGCATCTTCGTCAACCCGCTGCAGTTCGGCCCTGCCGAAGACCTGGACAAGTACCCGCGCACCCTCGCCGCCGACCAGGAAAAACTGGTCGAGGCCGGCTGCCACCTGCTGTTTGCCCCCACCGTGGAAGAGATGTACCCCGACGGCATGGGCGTGCAGACCCGCGTCAGCGTCCCCCACCTGTCCGAAGGCCTGTGTGGCGCCAGCCGCCCCGGGCATTTCGAAGGCGTAGCCACCGTTGTCAGCAAGCTGTTCAACATGGTCCAGCCGGACCTGGCCGTGTTCGGCCAGAAGGACTACCAGCAACTGGCGGTGATCCGCGCGCTGGTACGTGACCTGAACATGCCCATCCAGATCATCGGCGAGCCCACCGTGCGCGCCGAGGACGGCCTGGCGCTGTCCTCGCGCAACGGCTACCTGACCACCGAGCAGCGCGCTGCCGCGCCGGCCCTGTACCGTTCCATGCAGCAAGTGGCCAAGGCTATCGAAAGCGGCGAACGTGACTACGATCGCCTGCTGAACGAAGCCTGCGAGCAGATCACGGCAGCCGGTTTCAAGACCGACTACTTCGAGATCCGCCAGGGCATCAACCTGCGCCCGGCCACGGCCGAGGATCGCGACGTGGTGATCATTGCCGCAGCCTACATCGGCAGCACACGGCTGATCGACAATCTGCACCTGAACCTCGACGCCTGACTGCTATCCTGCAAGGCCCGGAACTGATAAAAAGGACCGGAGCGTTTACGGTGGACCCACCTGTAGGAGCGGGCCGTGCCCGCGAAGAATTCCCCGCGTAGCACCAGGTAAAACGCGGTGGGACCTTCGCGGACACAGTCCGCTCCTACAGGGGTTCCTCAGGCCTGATGAAAGTTTTATGCAACCGACCGGACCGCCTTCGTGTCCAATGGCTGTTCAAGTACAAGGAAACCCGCAGCGATGGCGTATTACCGTACCCCCCACGACGTTACCGCTCTGCCCGCCTGGCAAGCCCTTACCGAGCACCGCCAGGCCATGCAGGATTTCAGCATGCGCGAAGCCTTCGCGGCCGATCCGCAGCGTTTTCACCAATTTTCCCTGAGTGGTTGCGGCCTGTTCCTCGACTACTCGAAAAACCTGATCACCACTGACACCCGCGACCTGCTGGTCAAGCTGGCCGGTGAAGTGGACCTGCAAGGCGCCATCAAATCGATGTTCGCCGGCGAACTGCTCAATGCCTCCGAAGGCCGCCCGGCGCTGCACACCGCCCTGCGCCGCCCGGTGGGCGACAAGCTCAACGTCAACGGCACCAACATCATGCCCGAAGTGCATAAGGTGCTGAACCAGATCACCGAGCTGGTCACCCGTATCCACGACGGCCTGTGGCGCGGCTACACCGAAAAGCCCATCACGGACGTTGTGAACATCGGCATCGGTGGCTCGTTCCTGGGCCCGGAGCTGGTGTCCGAAGCTTTGCTGCCGTACGCCCAGAAAGGCGTGCGCTGCCATTACCTGGCCAACATCGACGGCAGCGAGTTCCACGAACTGGCCACCAAGCTGCGCGCCGAGACCACGCTGTTCATCGTCTCGTCGAAGTCGTTCAGCACCCTGGAAACCCTGAAAAACGCCCAGGCCGCCCGTGCCTGGTACCTGGCCCAGGGCGGCTCGGAAGCCGAACTGCACCGCCACTTCATCGCCGTGTCCAGCAACAATGCTGCCGCCGTGGCCTTCGGCATCCGTGAAGAGAACATCTTCCCGATGTGGGACTGGGTAGGCGGCCGTTACTCGCTGTGGTCGGCCATCGGCCTGCCGATTGCCCTGGCCATCGGTACCGCCAACTTCAAAGAGCTGCTGTCCGGTGCCTACACCATGGACCAGCACTTCCAGACCGCGCCGTTCGAACAGAACATGCCGGTGCTGCTGGCCTTGCTGGGCGTGTGGTACGGCAATTTCTGGGGCTCGCAGGCCCATGCGATCCTGCCGTACGACCACTACCTGCGCAACATCACCAAGCACCTGCAACAGCTGGACATGGAGTCCAACGGCAAGAGCGTGCGCCAGGACGGCACCCCCGTCACCACCGACACCGGCCCGGTCATCTGGGGTGGCGTGGGTTGCAACGGCCAGCACGCCTACCACCAATTGCTGCACCAGGGCACCCAGCTGATCCCGGCCGACTTCATCGTGCCGGTAGTCAGCTTCAACCCGGTGGCTGACCACCATCAGTGGCTGTTCGCCAACTGCCTGTCGCAGAGCCAGGCGCTGATGCTGGGCAAGACCCGCGCCGAGGCCGAGTCCGAACTGCGCGACAAGGGCATGGACGAAGCCGCCATCCAGAAACTGGCGCCACACAAGGTGATCCCGGGCAACCGCCCGAGCAACACCCTGGTGGTTGAACGCATCAGCCCGCGCCGTCTGGGCGCTCTGGTGGCGATGTACGAGCACAAGGTGTTCGTGCAGAGCGTGCTGTGGGGCATCAACGCCTTCGACCAATGGGGCGTGGAGTTGGGCAAGGAACTGGGCAAGGGCGTGTATCAGCGCCTGACCGGCGGCATCGAAGAGCCGGCCGAGGACGCGTCCACCCAGGGCCTGATCAACTACTTCCGCGGCCGTCACCGCGGTTGATAAAAAAATCCCCTCACCCGAGGGGATTTTTTTTGGCTCCACCTTTGTGGGACCGGGCGAAGCTCGGGAAAAGCACGCCTCGGTGTATCAGCCATACCGCGTCGTTCTTTTCCCGAGCTTCCCCCGGGCCCACAAACAGCGCGTGCTTGCCGGGCTGGCGATGTGGGTCCACCCTTGTCCTTGTGAACCACAAGAACAAGGACCACCGCCATGTTCGACATCACCGCCTACCCTCAGGCCGACGCCGTACGCCGCTCGGCCGCCCTGGACGACGCCGGCTACCAACGCCTGTACCGCCAGTCCATCGACCACCCCGAGACCTTCTGGGCCGAACAGGCCAAGGCCTTGCTGGACTGGATCACCCCCTGGACCCACGTGCACACCAGCGACCTGCACCGCGGCCAGGCCAGCTGGTTCGAAGGCGCGCGCCTGAACGTCAGCTATAACTGCATTGACCGCCACCTGGCCGCCCACGGCGAACGCATCGCCATCGTCTGGGAAGGCGACGACCCCAGCGAATCCGCCGACATCACCTACCGCAAGCTGCACCACAACGTCTGCCGCCTGGCCAACGTGCTCAAGGAGCGCGGCGTGACCAAGGGCGACCGCGTGTGCATCTATATGCCCATGGTGCCCGAAGCAGACTATGCGATGCTGGCCTGCGCGCGCATCGGCGCGGTGCATTCGGTGGTGTTCGGCGGCTTCTCCCCCGATGCCCTGGCCGACCGCATACTGGACGCCGACTGCCGTACGGTGATTACCGCCGACGAGGCCGTGCGCGGCGGCAAATACACGCCCCTGAAAAACAATGTCGACCAGGCGCTGCAACGCTGCCCAAACGTCAGCACCGTGATGGTGGTGCAGCGCACCGGCGGCACCGTGCAATGGCAGACGGGCCGCGATATCTGGTACCACGAAGCCATTCACGGCGTCAGCCCTGACTGCCCGCCCGAGCCCATGGGCAGTGAAGACCCGCTGTTCATCCTCTACACCAGCGGTTCCACCGGCAAACCCAAGGGCGTGCTGCACACCACCGCCGGCTACCTGTTGCAGGCGGCCATGACCTTCAAGTACGTCTTCGATTACCGCCAGGGCGAAGTCTTCTGGTGCACCGCCGACGTCGGCTGGGTCACCGGTCACAGCTACATCGTCTATGGCCCGCTGGCCAACGGCGCCACCACGCTGATTTACGAGGGCGTGCCCAGCTACCCCGACGCCTCGCGCTTCTGGCAGGTGGTGGACAAACACCAGGTCAACATTTTCTACACCGCCCCCACCGCCCTGCGCGCCCTGATGCGCGAGGGCGACGCGCCGCTGGCCAACACCTCGCGCGCCAGCCTGCGCCTGCTGGGCAGCGTCGGCGAGCCGATCAACCCGGAAGCCTGGGCGTGGTACTTCAACGAAGTCGGCAAGCAGCGCTGCCCCATCGTCGACACCTGGTGGCAGACGGAAACCGGCGGCATCATGCTGACCCCGCTGCCCGGCACCCGCCGCATCAAGCCCGGCTGCGCCACCCAGCCGTTCTTCGGCGTGCAACCGCTGTTGCTGGACGACCAGGGCAAGGTGCTGGAAGGGCCCGGCAGCGGCCTGTTGGTGCTCAAGGCCAGTTGGCCAGGGCAGATCCGCAGCGTCTACGGCGACCACCAGCGCATGCTCGACACCTACTTCAAGCCGTTCCCCGGCTACTACTTCACCGGTGACGGCGCGCGCCGCGACGAAGACGGCGACCTGTGGATAACCGGGCGGGTGGATGACGTGATCAACGTCTCCGGGCATCGCATCGGCACCGCCGAGGTGGAAAGCGCGCTGGTGCTGCACGACAGTGTCGCCGAAGCCGCCGTGGTCGGTTACCCTCACGACCTCAAGGGCCAGGGCATCTACGCCTACGTCACACCCATGAACGGCGTGACGCCGGACGATGCGCTGCTCAAGGAACTGCTGGCCCTGGTCAGCCGGGAGATCGGCCGCTTTGCCAAGCCGGACCTGGTGCAGTGGGCGCCCGCGCTGCCCAAGACCCGCTCGGGCAAGATCATGCGCCGCATTCTGCGCAAGATCGCCTGCAACGAAACCGACAGCCTGGGCGACACCTCGACCCTGGCCGACCCCAGTGTGGTGCAGGGCCTGATCGACCAGCGCCTGAACCGCTGAACCTTGCGCGACCGGCTTACCCCGGCCGCGCCCCGACCCAAGTTGCCCATGGAATTCATTCGCCGCCGCATCGAGAAACAAGTGTTGAGCCTGACCGGCCTGTCCCTGGGCCAGCTGGACCTGGAAAACCCCAAGGGCGACCCCGGCCTGTTCGGGCCCGATGCGGTGTGCTGGCAGGTGCATGGCGACTTCACCAGCATGCTGGTGGGCGGTATCAGCGCGCTGATGCTGCAGGCCCTGCACCCACTGGCGCTGGCCGGGGTGTGGGACCATTCCAACTTTCGCACCGACATGCTGGGGCGCCTGCGGCGCACGGGGCAGTTCATCTCCGGCACCACATTCGGCGCCAGCGGTGATGCCAATTGGTTGATCGACAAGGTGCGCACCATTCATTTGCAGGTCACCGGCCATGCCGAGGATGGCCGTGCCTACGCGGCCAGCGACCCGGATTTGCTGACGTGGGTGCATGTGGCCGAGGTCAGTCATTTTCTGGCCGCGCACCTGCGCTACCGCAACCCGCACCTGTCGCTGGCGGACCAGGATCGCTACTACGCGGAAATCGCGCTGATCGCCGAGCGGCTGGGCGCGCGGGATGTGCCGGCATCGCGGGAGGAAATTTCGCAGTATCTGGAAGGCATTCGGCCGCAGTTGGTGTGTGATCATCGCAGTCGTGAAGTGATTCGCCTGTTGATGAATGCCCCGGCGCCCAGCCGCCTGGCCAAGCCGTTTGGGGCGTTGATGATGCAGGCGGGTGTCGACCTGCTGCCTGACTGGGCCAGCGCGATGCTGGAACTGCCCCAGAGCGATCTGAAGCGCCGCCTGGTGCGCAGTGGCATCAACAGCACTGCGCCCGTGCTGCGCTGGGCTGTGCGCGACGGCTCCGCCCACCGCGCCAGGCGCCGCATGGGCATCACCTTGTAGCCGCTGCCGCAGGCTGCGCTGGCCATGTGCCTCGCTGAAGAGCTTCAGTGTATCGGCAGGCCAGCGCAGCCTGCGGCAGCGGCTACATGTGCTTTTGCGGCCTACTACGATTAAACTGGCGCCTCTTTTTTTCAGGCGTACAGCGCATGTCCACCATGAACCAGGCGCTGCGCGCCGCTCTCGATTCCCGCAAAGACCTGCTCACCCAACTGCACGCCCAGGGCACTGACTGCTACCGCCTGTTCCACGGCAGCCAGGAAGGCGCCGGCGGCCTCACCGTGGACCGCTACGGCCCGCAACTGATGGTGCAGAGCTTCCACACCAGCCTGGAACGCGATGACCTGCTGGCCATCCACGACGCCATCAACCGCGAACTGGGCCTGGAGCTGCTGCTGGTCTACAACGACCGCTCCAAAGGCAATTCGCGCATCGACCGCCAGGACAGCATCTACCAACCCGACGACGCCGCACTGGCCGACCTGGTGGGCCACGAATGGGGCCTGAACTACCGTGTGCGCGGCCGCCACGCCGGCCAGGACCCGCTGCTGTTCCTGGACCTGCGCAACGCCCGTGGCTGGGTGAAAGCCAACAGCCAGGGCAAAAGCGTGCTCAACCTATTCGCCTACACCTGCGGCGTCGGCCTGGCCGCTGCCGCAGGCGGCGCGCGCGAGGTGTGCAACCTGGACTTCGCCGAGGGCAACCTGGCGGTGGGCAAGGAAAACGGCGCGCTGAACCCGGCGCTGGTGCCCATGAGCTTCGTGCAGTCGGACTACTTCCCGGCCATCCGCCAACTGGCCGGCCTGCCCATCAGCCAGCGCCGCGGCCAGAAGTTGCCCAGCTACCCGCGCCTGGAACAGCGCCAGTACGACCTGGTGTTCCTCGACCCGCCCGCCTGGGCCAAGAGCGCCTTCGGCACCGTCGACCTGCTGCGCGACTACCAGAGCCTGCTCAAGCCCGCCCTGCTGAGCACCGCCGACAATGGCGTGCTGATCTGCTGCAACAACCTGGCAAAAGTGCCCTTCGACGATTGGCGCGAACAGGTGCTGCGCTGCGCCGAGAAAGCCGGCCGTCCGGTGCGCGACTGGCAGGTGATCAAACCGGCCAGCGATTTCCCCTCCATGGACGGCCAGCCACCGCTCAAGACACTGGTGTTACAACTGTAAGTTTGTAGAAAAATCCTACACATAAAGCGGACAAGTCTTCGGAACCAGATAGGCGTGCCATACTCCAAGCACTCCTATCTCGAGACAGTAGACGTTCCCCCATGCACAAAGGATTGATACGCGCCATCGGCGCCGTACTGACCGCGCTCGCCTTTTATAGCCTGCTGGGGTTTCTGATCCTGCCGGGCATCGGCTTGCGGGTGGCCAATCAGCAACTGGCCAAGTATTCGAGCGTGCCCGCGCACCTGGAACGTCTTGAGTTCAACCCTTTCAGCCTGGAGCTGACCCTGTGGGGGCTGCACATTGGCGAGCCGGGCATCGAGCAGGTCGGTTTCGAGCGTTTGTACGCCAACCTGCAGATCGACAGCCTGTGGACCCGTGCGCTGCACCTGGACGCCGTGGAGCTGGACAAGCCGCGCACCGAACTGCAGTTCAACAAGGACGGCACCCTCAACCTGGCGCAGCTGTTCAAACTGCCGCCCGGCGAGCCGGCCAAGGCCGACGAACCGCCCAGCAAGCCGTTCCCACTGCGCATCGGCGCCATCAAGCTCAATGAAGGTTACCTGCACTTCAAGGACGTGCGCCCCAGCGAGCCCATCGAGTTCCTCTACAACTCCATGAACCTGGAGCTGAAGAACCTCAGCACCCTGCCCGAAGACAACGCCGACATGACCATGGTGGCCGCCGGCCCCGATGGCGGCCAGATCGACTGGAAAGGCAGCATTAGCCTGGTGCCGATCACCTCCAAGGGCACCCTGAAGGTCACCGACGGCAAAATGAAGGTGTGGTGGCCCTACGTGCGTGACGCCCTGCCGCTGGCTTTGCAGGACGGCATTCTCAACCTGAGCACCGACTACGCCCTGGACCTGTCCAAAGAGACCGAACTGAACCTGACCAACGCCTCGGTCAGCATCGCCCCCTTCGCCTTGGACGCGCCTGATGGCCGGCCGTTGGTGCGCCTGGAACGGGTGGAGGTCAGCGACACCTCGGTAGACCTGGCCAAGCAATTGGTCACCGTCGGCAAGATACGCAGTAACAAGCTGGAGACCTGGGCCGCCCGCGAGGCCGATGGCCAACTGGACTGGCAGAAGCTGTTCGCCAGCCAGAAAAACGCGCCGCCGCCGCAGGAAAAGACCGCCCCGGCCACCGCCGATGCCAAACCCGAGACGCAACCGGTGCCCACGGCCCCGAGCAAACCCTGGCAGGTGCTGCTCAAGGACGTGCAACTGCGTGACTATCAGGTACACCTGGCCGACCGCCTGCAGAAAGAACCCGTGGCCATCGACGTAGGCCCACTGAACGTCGACCTGCAGAATTTCGACAGCCTGAACAAATCGCCCTTCACCGTGAAGCTCGATACCGGTATCGGCAAGCAGGGCAAGCTCAGCGCCACCGGTGAGGTCAACCTGGCGCCGGTGACCGCCACACTCAACGTCAAGACCCAGGACATCGACCTGCGCGTGGCACAGGCCTACATCACGCCGTTCATTCGCCTGGAGCTGCGCAGCGGCATGCTGGGCAGCGACCTGGCGGTGAACCTGAGCAACGTCGACCCGCTGACCTTGAGCATCAAGGGCCGCGCCCAGGTGGACCAGTTGCACACCCTGGACACCGTGAAGGGCCGCGATTTCGTCAAATGGAACCAGTTGCAGCTCGACGGCCTGGACTACGAGCACGGCAACAGCCTGACCATCGACACCGTCACGCTGATGCAGCCCTATGCGCGCTTCATGATCAACGAAGACCGCACCACCAGCGTCAATGACCTGCTGATACCCCAGGCGCAGAATGCCCAGGCACAAGCCAACGCCAAACCTGCCGCGGCCAGCAAGCCGCTGCTCATCCATGTGGGCGGCGTCAAGATCAACGATGGCTCGGCGTACTTCGCCGACTCCAGCCTGACCCCCAACTTCGCCACCAACATCCAGCAGCTCACCGGCACCATTGGCACCATCGACAGCCAGCAGCAGAAACCCGCGAAGGTGGACATCAAGGGCAAGGTCGACCGCTATGCCCCCGTCACCATCCAGGGCGCGCTGACGCCGTTCGATCCCATGGCCAGCCTGGATATCGATACGCGCTTCAACCGTCTGGAGCTGACCACGCTGACGCCCTACTCCGGCAAGTTCGCCGGCTACCGCATCCGCAAGGGCCGGATGAACCTGCAACTGCACTACGTGATTACCAAGGGCCAGCTCAAGGCCGAGAACAAGGTGCTGGTGGACCAACTGGAGCTGGGCGAGAAAGTCGACAGCCCCGATGCCGTCAGCCTGCCGGTGAGACTGGCCATCGCATTGCTGAAGGACGTGAACGGCCAGATCAACATCGAGCTGCCCATTACCGGCGACCTCAACAACCCCCAGTTCAGCGTGATGCCGATTGTGTGGCAGACCCTGCGCAACCTGGTGGTCAAGGCCGTGGCCGCGCCGTTCAAACTGCTGGGCGGGCTGGTCAGTGGTGGTGATTCGACAGACCTGAGCAACATTGCCTTCGCCCCAGGCTCAAGCGACCTGAGCCCAAGCGCCCAAGGCAACCTGATGAAATTGGCGGCCGCCATGAAAGCCCGCCCCGGCCTGCACCTGGAAGTAGAAGGTGGCGCTGCCGCCAGCAGTGATGGCCCGCTGGTGGGCCAGCAGCGTCTGGAGCGCGAATACCAGACCACCTACTTCAAGATGCTGCAGCGGCGCGGCGACAAAGTGCCCGCCCAGGCTTCACTGCTTACCGTGCCTGAGGACGAGAAGGCGCCGATGCTGGCGGCTATCTACCGCGCACGGCTCAACAAGGCGCCGCCGGCCGAGTGGGATCAGTTGGAGAAGAAACAGCGTGAGAGCAACCTTCGCGATGCCGTGATCAAGTCCTGGGGCGCGGATGAGCAACTGTTGCGTGCCGTGGGCCAGGCCCGCTCGGCCAGCATCAAGGCGTTCCTGGTGGACAAAGGGCAGTTGCCCGATGAGAAGGTGTTTTTGATCGACACCATTATCGGTGAGGCGCAGAAGGATGGGACGGTGGTGACTAATCTGCATCTTGAGGCTGATTGACCTGTAGCCGCTGCCGCCAGGCTGCGCTGGCCCTTATCCACACTGAACATCTCCAGTGCAGTTGAGGGCCAGCGCAGCCTGGCGGCAGCGGCTACCAAAAAAAAGCCCCGGCGCAAGGCCGGGGCTTTGAGTGGGCACATCCTGTGCCCTTCGCATGAACCGATTATTGGGTTTGCAGCGCGTCAGCCGAAACCGACTTAACGTGTTTGATCTTCTTGACGATGCTGACTGCAGTGGTTTTCTGCGCTTCGGTCAGCTTGACGCCATCTTTGGAAGCCAGGGTTACCACGCCGTGGTTGGTTTCCACGGTGATGTCGCTACCTGGGATGCCTTTCTCGGTCAGCAGGTCAGCTTTGACCTTGGTGGTGATCCAGGTGTCCGAGCCTGCTTGCTGGGTCTTCTCAACGGTGCCGGCTGCGGTGGTTTCAGCGGCGAACGCGAAGTTGCCCATGGCCAGGGTCAGGGCGGTAGCAGTAGCGGCAGCAATAGCGAACTTTTTCATACGAGTCACTCCTGTTTTTCGAGAAGTCTGCGCCAGGGGTAGAGCCTGGCTGCAGGGTTAGCTATACCGTTGCAGGGCATGTGCCAACTTTCGAATGAAATAAAGTGCTTAATTATCAATGGCTTGCAAATGTGCGCATTTTTGCAAGTCGTGCATATTGCATGCTTGCTGCCGAAACCGCGTGCAAGTTGCATGTCCGCTAAATAATTGGATTGCCATCATCCGTAGCCGCTGCCGCCAGGCTGCGCTGGCCCCACCGTGCGCTGGAGATCTAACGCGTGGCTGATGGCCAGCGCAGCCTGACGGCAGCGGCTACGGGTGTGGTACAGGCAATAAAAAAGGGCCCCGAAGGGCCCTTTTTCACAACCGGCTAGTTACACGCCGGAAGCTTTTGCAGCAGCGACGTCCTTGATGGACAGCTTGATACGGCCGCGGTTGTCCACGTCCAGTACCAGTACTTCAACTTCCTGGCCTTCTTTCAGGATGTCGGTCACTTTCTCTACGCGAGCGTCGCTCAGCATCGAGATGTGAACCAGACCGTCCTTGCCTGGCAGGATGTTGACGAACGCGCCGAAGTCGACGATGCGCTCAACCTTGCCCACGTAGATCTTGCCGATCTCGGCCTCGGCAGTGATCGACAGCACGCGCTGCTTGGCAGCCTCGGCCGCGTCCTTGGTTTCGCCGAAGATCTTGATCGAGCCGTCGTCTTCGATATCGATCGAAGCCTTGGTCTCTTCGCAGATGGCGCGAATGGTGGCGCCGCCTTTGCCGATGACGTCACGGATCTTGTCGGTGTCGATCTTCATGGCGATCATGGTTGGCGCGTTTTCCGACAGTTCGGTACGCGACTGGCCAATGATCTGGTTCATCTGGCCGAGGATGTTCAGGCGCGCTTCCAGGGCTTGGCCCAGGGCGATTTCCATGATCTCTTCGGTGATGCCGTTGATCTTGATGTCCATCTGCAGGGCGGTAACGCCCTTGGCAGTACCGGCCACCTTGAAGTCCATGTCGCCCAGGTGGTCTTCGTCACCCAGGATGTCGGTCAGGATAGCGAACTTCTCGCCTTCTTTAACCAGACCCATGGCGATACCGGCAACCGGTGCCTTCATCGGTACACCGGCGTCCATCAGGGCCAGGGAAGCGCCGCAGACCGAAGCCATGGAGCTGGAACCGTTGGATTCGGTGATTTCCGACACAACACGGATGGTGTACGGGAACACGTCGGCGGCTGGCAGCATGGCCTGTACCGAACGACGGGCCAGACGGCCGTGACCGATTTCACGACGACCCGCGCCGCCCATGCGACCACACTCGCCCACCGAGAACGGAGGGAAGTTGTAGTGCAGCATGAAGGGGTCTTTCTTCTCGCCTTCCAGGGTGTCCAGCAGCTGCGCGTCACGGGCAGTACCCAGGGTCGCAACGACCAGGGCCTGGGTTTCGCCACGGGTGAACAGGGCCGAACCGTGGGTCTTGGGCAGGACGCCGACTTCGATGTTCAGCGGGCGCACGGTCTTGGTGTCGCGGCCGTCGATACGTGGCTTGCCGTTGACGATGTTTTCGCGAACGGTGCGGTATTCGATTTCACCGAATGCTGCTTTGACTTCGCTGGCCGAAGGCTGGCCTTCTTCACCGGACAGCTTGGCAACGACCTGATCCTTCAGCTCGCCCAGGCGCGCGTAACGGTCAGCCTTGACGGTGATGGTGTAGGCGTCGGAGATGGCAGCGCCGAACTCGGCACGGATGGCGCCCAGCAGTTCGGTGGCTTCGGCTTGAGGAGCCCAGGCCCAGGTAGGCTTGGCAGCTTCGGCAGCCAGCTCTTTGACAGCCTTGATGACGGCCTGGAATTCGTCGTGGGCGAACAGCACGGCGCCCAGCATCTGGTCTTCGGTCAGCTCTTTGGCTTCGGATTCAACCATCAGCACGGCGTCGGAAGTACCGGCAACGACCATGTCCAGGCTCGAAGCAGCCAGTTGCTCGTAAGTCGGGTTGAGCAGGTAGCCGGTGCTTTCGTGGAAAGCAACGCGGGCGGCGCCGATCGGGCCTTCGAACGGAATGCCCGAGATAGCCAGGGCAGCCGAGGTACCGATCATCGCAGCGATGTCCGGATCGGTCTTCTTGCTGGTGGAAACGACGGTGCAGACAACCTGCACTTCGTTCATGAAGCCTTCCGGGAACAGCGGACGGATCGGACGGTCGATCAGGCGCGAGGTCAGGGTTTCTTTCTCGGAAGGACGGCCTTCACGCTTGAAGAAACCACCAGGGATCTTGCCGGCGGCGTAGGTTTTTTCCTGGTAGTGCACGGACAGGGGGAAGAAGCCCTTGCCTGGATCAGCTTGCTTGGCGCCTACGACGGTTACCAGCACGGTCACGTCGTTGTCGACGGTCACCAGTACGGCACCGGAGGCTTGACGGGCAATACGGCCAGTCTCGAGGGTTACGGTCGATTGACCGAACTGGAACTTCTTGATTACCGGGTTCACGGTTTCCTACCTTCTTCAGTTGGCTCTGGGGGAACTGGTTTCTTGCGAAATTCTTGGGCAGCAAGGGGAATCGGCCCTTTGGCAGTCCAGATAAAACTTGAGGCTGGAAGCCTGCCTGCATCAACGCCTAAGCGCCGATGCAAAACAGCCAACCAACCTCATTGATACGCGCGGCGTGTTCGTCAGCTCCGGCGCCAGGCGCCGGATTCGACGGAGGCAACACGCCGCGCACACCACAAGCCCGGGCCGCTATTAGCGACGCAGACCCAGACGGCCGATCAGGGCAGCGTAACGAGTGGTGTCTTTGCCCTTCAGGTAGTCCAGCAGCTTACGACGCTGGTTAACCATACGGATCAGGCCACGACGCGAGTGGTGGTCTTTACCGTTGGCCTTGAAGTGGCCTTGCAGCTTGTTGATGTTGGCAGTCAGCAGTGCAACTTGCACTTCTGGCGAACCGGTGTCGCCAGCGGCTTGCTGGAACTCACCAACGATCTTTGCTTTTTCTTCAACGTTAAGTGCCATGAGGGCATCTCCATTACTAAGGGAACCGTTTGACCGGTTTCCAACAGGCCGAGGACAGATCCTCGTATTTAAAAGTGAGGGATGACCGTGCCTGTTAACAGCCACCCTCGTTCGGTCATTCTGACCGAATCAGTCGACGTGGCGCGATGCGCCCGTCTTCGCTCACTTCACCGATACCGATGAAGCGACCGTTGTGATCCTGCACCCGCACCATGCCGAATTTCGGCGCGTCGGGGGCGCGTACCGGTTGTCCGTGCAGCCAGTAGAACGCACTGTGCTCGGAGAACTGCAACAGCGGCCAATCCAGCAGGCCACTGTCTGAAGGCATGAGGAACTGGTCCACCGCTTCGTTGCCACCTTCGGCGTGCACGCGCTCAAGTTCTTCGAGGGTGACCGTCTGGGCCAGCGTGAAGGGACCTGCCTGGGTGCGACGCAGCTCTGCAACGTATGCACCGCAACCCAGCTGCTCACCGATGTCCTCGACCAGGGTACGGATATAGGTGCCTTTGGAGCAACCTACCGACAACCGTGCACGGGTTTCATCGAAGGCGAGCAATTCCAGCCGGTCAATAGTAACAGAACGCGCCTCGCGCTCCACTACTTCCCCTGCACGTGCCAGCTTGTAAAGCGGCTGGCCATCACGCTTGAGGGCGGAGTACATCGGCGGTATCTGACTGATTTGACCACGAAATTGTGGCAAAACGGCTTCGATGTCGTCGCGACAAACGGTTACATCTCGAGTGCGCAAAACCTCACCTTCGGCGTCGGCCGTGGTGGTGGTCTGGCCCATCTGCATGACCGTCTCGTAGCCCTTGTCGGAATCGAGCAGGTATTGCGAGAACTTGGTGGCCTCGCCGAAGCACAGCGGCAGCACGCCGGTGGCCAGCGGGTCGAGGCTGCCGGTGTGGCCGGCCTTCTCGGCATTGAGCAGCCAGCGGACCTTCTGCAGGGCGGCGTTGGAGGTGAACCCCAGCGGCTTGTCCAGCAGGATGATACCGCTGACGTTACGACGGATACGCTTGACCTGAGCCACCGCTTACTCCTCGGTGCCTGGTTTGCTGTCGACGTCCTGGTGCTGGCTGTCTTCGGCCACGGCACGCTCGATCAGCGCGGACAGCTGGGCGCCGCGGGTCACGCTTTCGTCGTAATGGAAGTGCAGTTGCGGCACGCTGCGCAGCTTCATTTCCTTGCCCAGGTGCACGCGCAGGAAGCCTGCGGCGGAGTTCAGCACCTTGATGGTCTGCTTGATGGCGTCGGCGCTGTCCTGGCCCATGACGGTGATGAACACCTTGGCATGGCCCACGTCGCGGCTGACGTCAACGGCAGTGATGGTCACCAGGCCCACGCGCGGGTCCTTGACCTCGCGGCGGATCAGTTGTGCCAGTTCGCGCTGCATCTGGTCGCCGATGCGCTGGGTACGGCTGTATTCTTTTGCCATGAATTCTTACCTGTAACTGAAGCGGCAAACGCCCGGCCAGGCGAGAGCCGGACCGGGCGTTGCGTTTAGAGTGCCCAGGCAAGCCTGGCGCACTCCTCTAGCTCGCGTATTAGAGCGTACGAGCCACTTGGACCTTCTCGAAGACTTCGATCTTGTCGCCGACCTTGACGTCGTTGTAGCTCTTCACGCCGATACCGCATTCCATGCCGGCACGGACTTCCGAGGCGTCGTCCTTGAAGCGACGCAGCGATTCCAGCTCGCCTTCGAAGATAACGATGTCTTCGCGCAGTACACGGATCGGACGGTTCCGGTAAACGGTACCTTCGACAACCATGCAACCGGCGATCGCACCGAACTTCGGCGAACGGAACACGTCACGCACTTCGGCGATGCCCAGGATGTTCTCGCGAACGTCGCTGCCGAGCATACCGGTCAGGGCTTTCTTGACGTCTTCAATGATGTCGTAGATCACGTTGTAGTAACGCATATCCAGACCTTCCTGCTCGACGATCTTGCGCGCGCCGGCATCGGCACGCACGTTGAAGCCGAACAGTACTGCATTGGAGGCCAGTGCCAGGTTGGCGTCGGATTCGGTGATACCACCGACACCGCCACCGACCACGCGCACTTGCACTTCGTCGTTGCCCAGGCCGTTCAGAGCGCCTTGCAGAGCTTCCAGCGAACCACGAACGTCGGATTTGAGGACGATGTTGAGCGTCTTCTTCTCTTCCTGGCCCATGCTTTCGAAGATGTTTTCCAGCTTGCCGGCGTGAGCGCGGGCCAGCTTGACTTCGCGGAACTTGCCTTGACGGAACAGAGCCACTTCACGGGCTTTCTTCTCGTCGGCAACCACGCTCATCTCGTCGCCAGCGTCCGGGGTACCGTCCAGGCCCAGGATCTCGACCGGAATGGCCGGACCTGCTTCCTTGATCGGCTTGCCGTTCTCGTCGAGCATGGCACGCACGCGGCCGTAGTTGGAGCCGACCAGTACCATGTCGCCTTGGCGCAGGGTACCGTCTTGAACCAGTACTGTGGCAACAGGGCCACGGCCCTTGTCCAGACGCGATTCAACCACAACACCACGGCCCGGGGCCGATGGGGTTGCCTTGAGTTCCAGCACTTCGGCTTGCAGCAGGACAGCTTCCAGCAGCTCGTCGACGCCAGTACCCATCTTGGCCGAGACAGGAACGAACGGAGTGTCACCACCCCACTCTTCGGAGGTCACGCCGTGTACCGACAGCTCGCTGCGGATACGGTCCAGGTCTGCACCCGGCTTGTCGATCTTGTTGACCGCGACAACCAGAGGCACGCCAGCAGCAACAGCGTGCTGTACGGCTTCGATGGTCTGAGGCATCACGCCGTCGTCGGCAGCAACCACCAGGATCACGATGTCGGTAGCCTTGGCACCACGGGCACGCATGGCGGTAAACGCGGCGTGACCAGGGGTGTCGAGGAACGTCACCATGCCACGGTCGGTTTCAACGTGGTAAGCACCGATGTGCTGGGTGATACCACCGGCTTCGCCAGCAGCTACCTTGGCACGACGGATGTAGTCCAGCAGCGAGGTCTTACCGTGGTCAACGTGGCCCATTACGGTCACAACCGGTGCACGGGAGAACTCTTCGCCTTCGAACTTCAGCGACTCGGCCAGGGAATCTTCCAGGGCGGTGTCGCTGACCAGGGTCACCTTGTGGCCCAGTTCTTCAGCAACCAGCTGGGCAGTTTCCTGGTCCAGTACCTGGTTGATGGTGGCCGGGGTACCCAGCTTGAACATAAACTTGATGACTTCGGCAGCCTTGACCGACATCTGCGCGGCCAGATCACCAACGGTGATGGTCTCGCCGATCTGCACGTCACGAATCACAGGACCGGTAGGGTTCTGGAAGCCGTGGGCGTTGCGCTTCTTCAGCTTGCCCTTGCCACGACCGCCACGACGGAAGCCATCGCTTTCCTCGTCGGTGGTGCGTGGAGCGGCACGTGGGGTCGGCGCCTTTTCCTTGACCGAAGCACGGTGCGGCGCGTTCTTGCGCTCGCCATCGTTGCGACGGCTGTCGTCGTTGCGCGGCTTGTCCGGGCGACGCGGCTCGTCTTTCTTGCGGTCGGCAACCGGGGCAGGTGCAACAGCGCCCAGGTCAACGTTGGCAGGTGCGGCAGCCGGTGCTTCCACGGCAGCAGCCGGGGCAGCAGGCGCGGCCGGGCGGCGTGCTTCTTCTTCAGCACGCTGACGGGCAGCTTCCTGGTCGGCTTTCTGACGCGCGGCGTTTTCAGCCGCACGGCGCTCTTCCAGCTCGCGCTTCTGCTCAGCCTGGATCTCTTCAGGGCTGCGCTGCACGAATACTTTCTTCTTGCGTACTTCTACGCTGATGCTCTTGCTGCCAGCCACACGCAGGGTGCTGGTGGTCTTGCGCTGCAAGGTAATCTTGCGCGGTTCTTCCGCTTTAGCCTTGTGGCTGCTTTTCAAATGAGCCAGCAGAGCCTGCTTCTCATTATCGGTCACAACTTGTCCGGCGTCGGTGTGCGGCAGACCTGCCTCACGCATCTGCTGTAACAGGCGCTCTACCGGTGCGGCGACCTCTGTGGCCAGTTCTTTCACCGTGACTTGCGTCATGCACTTCTCTCCTCAGGCCGCGCCTACTTACTCGAACCAGTGGGCTCGGGCGGCCATGATCAACTTGCCGGCACGATCATCGTCAATGCCGTCGATGTCGAGCAGATCATCAATAGACTGCTCGGCCAGGTCTTCGCGGGTAATCACGCCGCGCACCGCCAGTTCCATCGCCAAATCCTTGTCCATACCCTCAAGCGAGAGCAGGTCTTCGGCCGGATGGGCGTCTGCCAGCTTTTCCTCTGTAGCGATGGCTTTGGTCAACAGTCGATCCTTGGCCCGAGCGCGAAGCTCGTTGACGATGTCTTCGTCAAAGCCGTCGATGTTGAGCATTTCTTCCAACGGTACGTAGGCAATCTCTTCCAGGCTGGTGAAACCTTCATCAACCAGCACCTGTGCCAGTTCTTCGTCGACTTCCAGCTCGTCGATGAAGTTGCGCAGGATGTCGCCGGTCTCAGCTTGTTGCTTGGCCTGGATGTCCGATTCGGTCATCACGTTCAGGGTCCAGCCAGTCAACTGGCTGGCCAGGCGGACGTTCTGACCACCACGACCAATGGCCTGAGCCAGATTGTCAGCGCCAACGGCGATGTCCATTGCATGGGCATCTTCGTCGACAATGATCGCCGCCACTTCAGCTGGGGACATCGCGTTGATCACGAACTGCGCGGGGTTGTCATCCCACAGGACGATATCCACACGCTCACCGCCCAATTCACCCGATACCGCCTGGACGCGCGAACCGCGCATACCAATGCAGGCACCTTGTGGGTCGATGCGTTTGTCCTTGGAGCGGACCGCAATCTTGGCACGCGAACCCGGGTCACGGGACGCAGCCATCACTTCGATCAGGCCTTCGGCAATTTCCGGCACTTCGATGCGGAACAGTTCGATCAGCATTTCTGGCGCTGTACGCGACAGAATCAGCTGCGGACCGCGGTTCTCGGTGCGGATTTCCTTGAGCAGGGCGCGCAGGCGCACACCGACTCGGAAAGTTTCGCGAGAAATGATGTCCTCGCGGGCCAGCAGGGCTTCGGCGTTGTTGCCAAGGTCCACGATGACGTTGTCACGGGTAACCTTTTTAACGGTACCGGAGATGATCTCGCCCAGGCGCTCGCGGTAAGCGTCAACCACTTGGGCGCGCTCTGCTTCACGAACTTTCTGGACGATCACCTGCTTGGCAGTTTGTGCTGCGATGCGACCGAATTCGATCGATTCGATCTTCTCTTCGATCACGTCACCGGCAACGGCGCCCGGCTTCTTGGCCTGGGCCTGGTCGACGGCCAGTTCGATCGCCGGGTCGTCCAGGTCTTCATCCTCGACCACTGCCCAGCGACGGAAAGTTTCATAGGCACCGGTGTGGCGGTTGATTTCCACACGCAGGTCCACTTCGTCCTCGAAGCGCTTTTTGGTAGCGGTTGCCAGAGCAATCTCCAGCGCTTCGAATATTACGCCGGCCGGTACACCCTTTTCGTTGGATACCGACTCAACAACCAGCAGTACTTCTTTGCTCATCGTACGCCTCGCCTTTCGCAAGCCATTGGATCCGCGGGATCCGCAGTATCTGGCACGTCTCAGTCAAAACTGGGAATAATGTTGGCCTTGTCGATCATATCGATCGGCAGCAAAAACTCATGGTCGTCTACCTGCACCACGACGTCCTGCTCCTCTACTCCGCGCAGAAGGCCCTGAAAGTTACGACGCCCTTCGAAGGGAGAACGCAGCTTTATCTTCACTTGATCCCCGGCATACTTGGCGAACTGTTCAAGGGTGAACAGTGGGCGTTCCATGCCAGGAGAGGAAACTTCAAGGGTGTATTCGACAGCGATAGGATCTTCCACATCGAGGACCCCGCTGACCTGACGACTGACAATGGCGCAGTCATCTACCAGCACACCGCCTTCTTTGTCGATATAAATGCGCAACATTGAGTGACGGCCCTGAGCCGAAAACTCGATACCCCAGCATTCATAGCCTAGGGCCACGACCACCGGGGCCAGCAAGGCCTGCAACTGTTCTAGCTTGCTCGACACCTGAACCCCCTCGTGCATGCTTATGCAAATAAAAAATGGGCGAAGCGCCCATCCCTGAAACGCCGTTGAATACCGGCGCTATGATCTTTTCAGCTAACAAAAAGCCCCTGTAAAAGGGGCTCCAGTAAAACTGGTTGCGGGAGCTGGATTTGAACCAACGACCTTCGGGTTATGAGCCCGACGAGCTACCAGACTGCTCCATCCCGCGACAAAGCTGGGGCAAAAGTATACGGCTGATACCCTGCTGGGTCAATCGCACACTTCCACCGACAAGAAAGCCCGCTGTTGCGGGCTCTCCTGAATAATTGGTACCGAGAAGGGGACTCGAACCCCTACACCCTATGGGCACAACCACCTCAAGGTTGCGTGTCTACCAATTCCACCACCTCGGCAATACTACATTTGAAACCCGTGTTACTTTTGCTCTTGAGCTGGAGGTACGTCAGTGGCATTCACGTCAGTCTTTTGCTCTTGAAGCACCGGAACATCATCTGTTGCCGGCTTTTGCTTTGGCGCTTCAACGGCGGCCGGAGCGGGTAACCCTACTTGAGTCAGCTGGTGAGCTTTCTCTTTAGCAAAGTATCCTAACCCCAAGCTGGTTATGAAGAAACCTGCGGCAAGTATAGCAGTAAACTTACTAAGAAAGGTAGAGGAACCTTGGCTTCCGAACACAGTATTTGATGCACCTGCTCCGAAAGACGCGCCAGCGTCCGCACCTTTACCCTGCTGCAGCAAAACCAGGGCAACTACACCCAGGGCAGCCAGCAGATGAAACACGACTACGACTGTTTCCAGCATCTTCTCAGTTTCCCGCGGCGCGACAGATCGCACCGAACTCATCTGCATTCAAGGAGGCTCCACCAATGAGCCCCCCATCGATATCCGGCATGCCGAACAGTTCAGCCGCATTGGCCGCCTTGACGCTGCCGCCGTATAGAAGCCGCACACCTTGTGCGACTTCAGAATTCTCTACCGCAAGCTGTGCGCGAATGGCTGCGTGCACATCTTGCGCCTGCTCTGGCGTTGCCGTCAGACCAGTGCCGATGGCCCATACAGGCTCATAAGCAATCACCGCATTGGCGAAGGCGCCGATGCCCAGGGCATCGATCACACTGCTCAGCTGGCGCCCTACCACTTCCAGGGTCTTGCCGGCTTCGCGCTCTGCCAGTGTCTCGCCGATGCACAGCACCGGAACCAGACCACCGGCCTGAGCCGCCTCGAACTTGCGAACCAGCACGTCTTCCTGCTCACCGATGATCTGGCGGCGCTCGGAGTGACCGATCAACACAAGCTTGCAACCGGCATCGGCCAACTGAGCCGACGAAACCTCGCCGGTCAGGGCGCCCTGCCCTTGTTGCGTTGCGCAGTTCTGCGCACCTACTTCGATCGATACCGCTTGCAGGCCGTCGATAACGCGCTCGACATGCAGGCTGGGCGGAAATACCGCCACATCGACACCGCTTGGCAGGGCCTCATTGACGAGACCCTTGAGCAGCTCAGCGACGCTGGCGCGGGTACCGTGCATTTTCCAGTTACCAGCTACCATAGGGCGACGCATGCTGTACCTCGTCGGTCAAAGTGGGCGCAGATGTTACCCAACGAAGCGACTACTGGCAAGCCGTATCAAGCGCAAACTTCACTAACAACTTTTGCGAGCTCGTCGGCATAGCCGTGCACGGTCTTTTCATCGTCACCTTCGACCATCACGCGCACCAGCGGCTCGGTGCCGGATTTGCGCAGCAGCACGCGCCCGCGACCGGCCATGGCCTGAGTCACGCGCTCGCACGCCTGCTTCACCGACGGGTGCTCGATGGGGTCGACATCGCCACCGGCGAAACGCACGTTGACCAGCACCTGCGGGCACTTGCGCAGCCCGTGACGGGCATGGGCCAGGGTTTCATCGCGACGCTTGAGCGACAGCAGCACCTGCAGCGCGGCGATGATCGCATCGCCCGTGGTGGTGTGCTGGCAGCACACGATGTGCCCGGAGTTTTCGCCACCCAACTGCCAGTCACGCTCCTTGAGCTCGGCCATCACGTAGCGGTCGCCGACGTTGGCGCGGGTGAAGGGGATCGACAGCTCTTCCAGGGCCAGTTCCAGGCCCAGGTTGCTCATCAGGGTACCCACGACACCACCGTGCAGCTTGCCGCGCTCGTGCAGGTCACGGGCGATGATGAACAGCAACTCGTCACCGTCGACGATGGCACCGGTGTGGTCGACCATCAGCACGCGGTCGCCGTCGCCGTCGAAGGCAATGCCCAGGTCGGCGTGGCCCACCAATACGGCAGCCTGCAAGGCCTCCATGTGGGTGGAGCCGCAATTGTCGTTGATGTTCAGGCCATCGGGCGCTGCCGACAGCACCGTGACCTGAGCACCCAGCTCGCGGAACACGTTGGGCGCGACCTTGTAGGTGGCACCGTGGGCGCAGTCGATCACCAGCTTGAGGCCGGCAAAGTCGGTGCTGGTGGGCACGCTGCTCTTGCAGAACTCGATGTAGCGGCCGGCCGCGTCGTTGATGCGCGACACCTTGCCCAGCTTGCTCGACTCGGCGACGGTCATCGGCGTGTCCAGCAGCTCTTCAATCATCAGCTCGATCTCGTCAGGCAGCTTGGTGCCCTGGCCCGAGAAGAACTTGATGCCGTTGTCGTCATGGGGGTTGTGCGAGGCACTGATGACGATACCGGCTTCGGCATGGAAGGTACGGGTCAGGTAGGCGATGGCCGGGGTAGGCATCGGGCCCAGCAGCATCACGTCGGCGCCGGCGGCCGACAGGCCGGCTTCCAGGGCCGATTCGAACATGTAGCCCGAGATGCGCGTGTCCTTGCCTACCAGGACGCGGCAGGCGCCCATCTTGCGGAACGCCATGCCTGCCGCCCAGCCCAGCTTGAGCATGAAGTCAGGCGTAATGGGGTACTCCCCGACACGACCGCGAATACCGTCGGTGCCAAAATATTTTCTGCTCATGTGTGCTCCGTCATTCTTATTCAGCGGTTTCTACCGCTGTGATCATCCGTACGACATCGGCGGTTTGCGCCACATCGTGAACCCGGAGGATCTTTGCGCCCTTGAACATGGCCAGGGCAGCCAGCGCCAGGCTGCCGTAGAGGCGCTCGGAGACCGGGCGCCCCAAGGCCAGGCCGACGATGCTCTTGCGCGACACGCCGACCAGCAGCGGGCGCCCAAGGGCATCAAGGGCCTGCATGTGCTTGAACAGGCTGAGGTTGTGCTGATGGGTCTTGGCAAAGCCGAAACCCGGATCGAGGATGATGCGCTCGGCAGGAATGCCTGCTGCGGCACAGGCCTGCATGCGCTCATCGAGAAACTGCGTCACTTCGCCGACCAGGTCGTCGTAGCGCGGGTCGTCCTGCATGTCGCCCGGCTCGCCCAGCATGTGCATCAGGCACACCGGCAGACCAGTGGCCGCCGCTGCATCCAGGGCACCGTCGCGTTGCAGCGAGCGCACGTCGTTGATCAACCCAGCGCCCAACCGCGCGGTTTCGCGCATGACGGCCGGCGTGGAGGTATCTACCGAGATGATCACGTCGATTTCCCGGGCGATGGCCTCGACTACCGGGGCCACGCGCTCCAGCTCTTCGAGGGGCGACACCACGCGCGCACCAGGGCGGGTGGACTCACCGCCCACGTCGATCAGCGTCGCGCCGGCATCCACCATCTCCTGCGCGTGGCGCAGGGCCACGTCGCGCTGGCTGAAACGGCCACCGTCAGAGAAGGAATCGGGGGTGACATTGAGGATACCCATGACATGGGTACGGCTTAAATCAAGAACCCGGTTGCCGCAAGGCAACCGGGTTGGGTACTGCTTTGAAGTCATGTCAGACCTTAGTGTTGAGCTGCCGGACCGCCGATAGGGCTCTCGGGACGATCGTCCCGTGGCACCGGAGTGCCTGCCGAACCCGAACCGCCCGACCAGTCACGCGGCTCGCGCGGCGTGCGACCGGCCATGATGTCGTCGATCTGATCGGCATCGATGGTCTCGTACTTCATCAAGGCGTCCGCCATGGCGTCCAGCTTGTCGCGGTTATCGGTGAGGATCTGGCGTGCTGTGCCGTAGCACTGGTCGATGATGCTGCGCACTTCCAGGTCGATGGACTGCGCGGTTTCAGCCGACATGGCCGAAGCCGAACCACCGCCGCCGCGCCCCAGGTAACCCTGATCTTCGTCTTCGGCGTACAGCAGCGGGCCCAGCTTCTCGGACAGGCCCCACTTGGTGACCATGTTCCGCGCGATCTGGCTGGCACGCATGATGTCATTGGACGCGCCGGTGGTGACACCGTCGAAGCCCAGGGTCATTTCCTCGGCGATACGGCCACCGTACAACGAGCAGATCTGGCTGATCAGCGCACGCTTGGACAGGCTGTAGCGGTCTTCCTCAGGCAGGAACATGGTCACGCCCAGGGCACGGCCACGGGGGATGATCGACACCTTGTAGACCGGATCATGCTCAGGCACAACGCGACCGACAATGGCGTGACCGGCTTCGTGATAAGCGGTGTTCTGCTTCTCTTTCTCGGACATGACCATGGTCTTGCGCTCGGCGCCCATCATGATCTTGTCTTTGGCCAGCTCGAATTCCTTCATCTCGACGATGCGCTTGCCGTTGCGGGCAGCGAACAGCGCAGCTTCGTTGACCAGGTTGGCCAGGTCGGCACCGGAGAAGCCAGGGGTACCGCGTGCGATGACGGCCGGGTTGACGTCGTCACCCAGTGGCGCCTTGCGCATGTGAACCTTGAGGATCTGTTCGCGACCGCGGATGTCCGGCAGGCCGACCACCACCTGACGGTCGAAACGGCCCGGACGCAGCAGCGCAGGGTCGAGCACGTCTGGGCGGTTGGTCGCGGCGATGACGATGATGCCGTCGTTCATTTCGAAGCCGTCCATCTCTACCAGCAACTGGTTGAGGGTCTGCTCGCGTTCGTCGTGACCGCCACCCATGCCGGCGCCACGATGGCGGCCGACGGCGTCGATTTCGTCGATGAAGATGATGCAAGGCGCGTGCTTCTTGGCCTGTTCGAACATGTCACGCACACGACTGGCGCCGACACCGACGAACATTTCCACGAAGTCCGAACCGGAAATGGTGAAGAAAGGCACCTTGGCTTCGCCCGCGATGGCCTTGGCCAGCAGGGTTTTACCGGTACCCGGCGGGCCGACCATCAACACGCCGCGCGGAATGCGGCCGCCCAGACGCTGGAATTTGCCCGGGTCACGCAGGAACTCGACCAGCTCGCCCACTTCTTCCTTGGCCTCGTCGCAACCGGCGACGTCAGCCAGGGTGGTTTTCACCTGGTCTTCGGACAGCAGGCGTGCCTTGCTCTTGCCGAAGCTCATGGGGCCGCCCTTGCCGCCCGCACCGCCCTGCATCTGGCGCATAAAGAACATGAACACGGCGATGATCACCAGGATCGGGAAGCTGGCAACCAGCAACTGGGTCCAGATGCTCTGCTGCTCAGGCTGCTTGCCTTCGATGGCCACGTGATTGTCGACCAGGTCGCCGATCAGGCCGTTGTCGGCAATGTTCGGGCGCACGGTCTTGAAGCTGTCGCCGTCGTTGCGCTTGCCGGTGATGACCGCGCCATCAACCGTGATTTTCTCGACCTTGCCATCCTTGACCTGCTGGATGAAGTCGGAATAGTTGAGGGTCTGAGGCTCATTGGGGCTGGAGAAGTTGTTCATCACTGTCACCAGGACAGCCGCGATGATCAACCACAGGATCAGATTCTTTGCCATATCGTTCAATTCGCTACCCTCTGAAGCCTGCTACCCGCAACCCGCGCAGGCATGCTTCGCATGATAATCACCGGCTTAACTTACTACATAACCTGCTTGTCTGCAGGTGCCGTCTGTAACCCTTTGTGAAAACTAGACTACACGATGTTCATCCAGGGCAGGCAGGGCGCGCCGATTGGAAAAAACTATCGGGTGCCCTGCCGTTTTTCTACCAACCTTTACTCACCCTTGTAACCACGGCCCAGCATGTACTGCTCGCGGGAACGATCGCGCGAAGAGTCCGGCTTGAGCATGATCACCTTGTCGAACTTCTTGCGGGTGTCTTTCAGGTACTGGTCGAAGCCTTCGCCCTGGAAAATCTTGATCACAAAGTCGCCACCCGGCTTGAGTACACGCTCGGCCAGATCAAGTGCCAGTTCGCACAGGAACATCGCCTTGGGCATGTCCACTTCAGGCGTACCACTCATATTGGGGGCCATATCGGAAATCACAAGGTCCACGTGCGAATTACCGACCGCTTCCAGGATTTGCGCCAACACCGATTCCTCGGTGAAATCGCCCTGAATGAAAGTCACGTCAGGGATGCTGTCCATTTCCAGGATGTCGGAAGCAATCAGGCGGCCTTGACCGCCGATCAGACGGCTGGTCACCTGCGACCAGCCACCCGGGGCCGCGCCCAGGTCGATCACGCTCATGCCAGGGCGGATCAAGCGGTACTTTTCCTGAATTTCAAGCAATTTGTAGCTCGCGCGCGAGCGATATCCGTCTTTTTGCGCCTTTTTGACGTACGGATCGTTGAAATGTTCTTTTAGCCAACCAAGGCTTGTCTTGGAACGCGCCATTGGGCACCTCGATGATAAGGGTCGTGATTAATTGGGCGGATCCACGGGCCCTCGGGTAAAATGGCCGCCATTTTTGCAAAATCCAAACAAAGGGTCAGATTATGCCGCTCACTAACGAGCAGAAGAAACAGTACAAATCCATTGGCCACGATCTGAAACCAGTTCTGATTGTGGCAGGTAATGGATTGACTGAAGGGGTGCTGGGCGAACTGGAACGCGCATTGGCCGATCACGAATTGATCAAGATCGAGATTCGCTCGGACGACGGCGAAGCGCGTAAAGCCACTATTGCCGAACTGTGCAAGGTCGGCCGTGCCGAACTGGTTCAGACCATTGGCAAGAAAGCGCTGATCTATCGCCGCAACCCGCAGCCAAACAAGCAACTGTCGAACATCCAACGCAACAAGTGATGTTCGCACCGTTCAGAGGCGCGCCTTGCGCGCCCTGCCCGGTACCGGTTGCACTACCAGCGCCAGGCCCACCAGGGCCAGCGCCAGGTAACAAAACAACTGCCAACGCAGCGGGTCCATGGCCCAGCTCGTCACTGCGCCATACAGCGCAGCATCCAGCACGGCCACGGACAGCAACTGTCCACGCATATCGCGCCACAAGGCAGCGAAGCCCTCGGCCCTGATCAGCACCAACCCCTGCATTACAACACAGAAGGCACAGAAACCGACCAGCAGCGTGGCGATCTGCGCACCCACATCCTCGATCAGCACCGGCGCCAGGCCGAAATGGCCCAGCGCAGGCAGCACACCCAGGTGCAGGACCCACAAGCCGCCTACCCAGAATACCTGGGCAAGCTGCCAGATGATCGCGCCCGCGGTAAACGGGCGGCGCTTATCAAATGTGGCTGACTTCGACAATCTCGTACTCGATGACACCGCTAGGGGTCTTGACCGCGACCACGTCGCCTTCTTCCTTGGCAATCAGGGCACGGGCGATCGGCGAGCCGACCGAGATCTTGCCCAGCTTGATGTCGGCTTCGTCTTCGCCAACGATCTGGTACTTGACCCGCTCGTCGGTCTCGACGTTGGCGATTTCCACGGTGGTACCGAAGATCACCTTGCCAGTTGGCTCAATGGTGGTGACGTCAATCACCACGGCATTCTGCAGACGGCCTTCGATGTCACGGATGCGCGCTTCGACCATACCCTGCTGCTCGCGAGCAGCGTGGTACTCGGCGTTCTCCTTCAGGTCACCCAGTTCACGGGCAGTGCCGATGTCCTGGCTGAGCTTGGGGCGAACCACCTTGGTCAGGTGCAGATGCTCCTCTTCCAGGGCGCGAGCGCCCTGGACGGTCATGGGGTATTTATTCATGCATTCAATCCTGCGTGAAGGTCCTGCAAGCGACGCACGGTCTTTTCCGGACCGAACTTCAACGCTTCGCAGATCGCTTCGCCAGCAGCAATGGTGGTGGTGCAGTAGATCTTGTGCTGCAGCGCGTTGCGACGGATGGAGTAGGAGTCAGCGATCGACTGACGGCCTTCGGTGGTGTTGATGATCAAGGTGACTTCGTCGTTCTTGATCATGTCGACCACGTGCGGGCGACCTTCGGTCACTTTGTTCACACGGCGTACTTTCAGGCCGGCTTCTTCGATGACGCGCGCGGTACCGGCAGTGGCCACCACTTCGAAGCCCAGGGCGATCAGGTCGCGGGCAACGCCAGCCACCAGTGGCTTGTCGTCGTCACGCACGCTGATGAACGCAGTACCGCCGGTAGGCAGCACTTCGCTGGCGCCCATCTGGGCCTTGGCGAACGCTTCGCCGAAGGTGTCGCCGACACCCATGACTTCACCGGTGGACTTCATCTCTGGGCCCAGGATCGGGTCCACGCCAGGGAATTTGGCGAACGGGAACACCGCCTCTTTCACGCTGTAGAAGTTAGGAATGATTTCCTTGGTGAAGCCCAGCTCTTTGAGGGTTTTGCCAGCCATTACGCGGGCAGCGATCATGGCCAGGGAAGTGCCGATGCACTTGGACACGAACGGTACGGTACGCGAGGCGCGCGGGTTGACTTCGATCACGTAGATCTTGTCGCCCTGCAGGGCCAGCTGCACGTTCATCAGGCCGACAACGCCCAGTTCCAGGGCCATTTTCTTGACCTGCTCGCGCACTTCGTCCTGCACGTGGGCAGGCAGCGAGTACGGTGGCAGCGAGCACGCGGAGTCACCGGAGTGAACGCCAGCCTGTTCGATGTGCTGCATGATTGCGCCGATCACCACGTCGGTGCCGTCGCAGACCGCGTCCACGTCCATTTCGATGGCGCAGTTGAGGAAGTGGTCCAGCAGCACCGGGCTGTCGTTGGACACTTGCACCGCTTCACGCAGGTAGCGCTTGAGCTCTTCAAGCTCGTAAACGATTTCCATCGCGCGGCCGCCCAGTACGTAGGACGGGCGAACCACCAGCGGGTAGCCGATCACGCCGGCGGCGCGGATGGCTTCTTCTTCGCTGCGCACGGTAGCGTTTGGCGGCTGCAGCAGGTTCAGGCGCTGAACCATCTGCTGGAAGCGCTCACGGTCTTCGGCGCGGTCGATGGCGTCAGGGCTGGTACCGATGATCGGCACGCCGGCTTCTTCCAGGGCACGGGCCAGTTTCAGCGGGGTCTGGCCGCCGTACTGGACGATCACGCCTTTTGGCTTCTCGACGCGAACCACTTCCAGCACGTCTTCCAGGGTCAGCGGCTCGAAGTACAGACGGTCGGAGGTGTCGTAGTCGGTGGACACGGTTTCCGGGTTGCAGTTGACCATGATGGTTTCGTAACCATCTTCACGCAGCGCCAGGGCGGCGTGTACGCAGCAGTAGTCGAACTCGATGCCTTGGCCGATACGGTTCGGGCCACCGCCCAGGATCATGATCTTGTCGCGGGTCGACGGGTTGGCTTCGCACTCTTCCTCGTACGTGGAGTACAGGTAGGCAGTGTCGGTGGCGAACTCGGCGGCGCAGGTGTCAACGCGCTTGTAGACCGGGAAGATCTCCAGCTTGTGACGGTGACGACGCAGGTTCTTGTCGGTCACGCCCAGCAGCTTGGCCAGACGCTGGTCCGAGAAGCCCTTGCGCTTGAGTTTCAGCATCAAGGCCTTGTCGATGTCGGCCAGGCCCAGGGTCTTGACGCGCTCTTCGTCCTTGATCAGGTCTTCGATCTGCACCAGGAACCAGTGGTCGATCATGGTCAGGGCGAAGATTTCGTCGCAGGTCATGCCAGCGCGGAAAGCATCAGCCACGTACCAGATACGCTCGGCGCCCGGCACGGTCAGCTCGCGCTTCAGAATGCTGTGGAACTCTGGGTTGCTTGGCTCGACTTTAGGGTCCAGACCGCAAACGCCCACTTCCAGACCGCGCAGGGCTTTCTGCAGGGATTCCTGGAAGGTACGGCCGATGGCCATGACTTCACCCACGGATTTCATCTGGGTGGTCAGGCGGGCGTCGGCTTTCGGGAATTTCTCGAAGGCGAAGCGTGGCAGCTTGGTGACGACGTAGTCGATGGACGGCTCGAAGGACGCCGGAGTCTTGCCGCCGGTGATGTCGTTCTGCAGTTCGTCCAGGGTGTAACCCACGGCCAGCTTGGCCGCGACCTTGGCGATCGGGAAGCCGGTTGCTTTCGAAGCCAGGGCCGAGGAACGCGATACGCGCGGGTTCATCTCGATCACGACCATGCGGCCAGTGTTCGGGCAGATACCGAACTGCACGTTCGAACCGCCGGTTTCCACGCCGATCTCGCGCAGTACCGCCAGGGAGGCGTTACGCAGGATCTGGTATTCCTTGTCGGTCAGGGTCTGTGCCGGTGCCACGGTGATGGAGTCACCGGTGTGCACGCCCATCGGGTCGAAGTTCTCGATGGAGCAGACGATGATGCAGTTGTCCTTTTTGTCGCGGACCACTTCCATCTCATACTCTTTCCAACCGATCAGCGATTCGTCGATCAGCAGCTCTTTGGTTGGCGACAGGTCCAGACCACGGGCGCAGATTTCTTCGAACTCTTCACGGTTGTAAGCGATACCGCCACCGGTGCCGCCCATGGTGAACGAGGGACGGATGATGCACGGGAAGCCCAGGGTCTCGAGGACCGCGTTGGCTTCTTCCATGCTGTGGGCGATACCGGAACGCGGGCACGCCAGGCCGATGGATTTCATCGCCTTGTCGAAACGCGAACGGTCTTCAGCCTTATCGATGGTGTCGGCGTTGGCGCCGATCATTTCCACGCCGAACTTCTCCAGAACGCCTTCGCGCTCCAGGTCCAGGGCGCAGTTCAGAGCGGTCTGGCCACCCATGGTTGGCAGCACGGCGTCCGGACGCTCTTTCTCGATGATCTTGGCAACGGTCTGCCACTTGATCGGCTCGATGTAGGTGGCGTCGGCCATGTCCGGGTCGGTCATGATGGTGGCCGGGTTGGAGTTCACCAGGATGACGCGGTAACCCTCTTCGCGCAGGGCTTTGCAGGCCTGGGCGCCGGAGTAGTCGAATTCACAGGCCTGGCCGATCACGATCGGGCCGGCGCCAAGAATCAGGATGCTTTTTAAGTCTGTACGTTTTGGCATGGTTGTCACTCAAATCCGCAGGTCAGTCGGCAGGCCCTTGGGCGAGCCGCCTTGAACATTCTTTGGCGGCGCCGGGCAGGCAACATCCGCATTAAGCGGGGCCTGCCAGGCGCGCATTACGCTTCCAACAACTTCACTCAGCGGCGCTTGGCCATGGCGTCGATGAAGCGGTCGAACAGCGGGGCCACGTCGTTCGGGCCTGGGCTGGCTTCAGGGTGGCCCTGGAAGCTGAACGCGCTCTTGTCGGTGCGCTCGATGCCCTGCAGGGTACCGTCGAACAGCGACTTGTGGATCGCCCGCACGTTGCTTGGCAGGGTCGCCTCGTCAACGGCAAAACCGTGGTTCTGGCTGGTGATCATCACAACGCCGGTGTCCAGGTCCTGGACCGGGTGGTTGGCACCGTGGTGGCCGTGGCCCATTTTCACGGTCTGGGCGCCGGAGGCCAGGGCCAGCAGCTGGTGACCCAGGCAGATGCCGAATACCGGAATCTCGGTTTCCAGCACTTCCTTGATGGCCTGGATAGCGTAGTCGCATGGCGCGGGGTCGCCCGGGCCGTTGGACAGGAACACGCCGTCGGGATTCAAGGCCAGCACGTCGGCGGCAGGGGTCTGGGCCGGTACCACGGTCAGGCGGCAGCCGCGCTCAACCAGCATGCGCAGGATGTTCAGCTTGACGCCGTAGTCGAAGGCAACCACGTGGTACGGCAGTTCGCTGTCAGCGATTTCCGGGTGGCTGTCGGTGGCCAGGTTCCACACGCTGGAGCGCCACTGGTAGGCCTCCTTGGTGCTGACTTCCTTGGCCAGGTCCATGCCTTTCAGGCCTGGGAAAGCGCGAGCAGCGGCGATGGCCGCTTCTTCGGAAATGTTGTCACCGGCCATGATGCAGCCGTTCTGAGCACCTTTCTCACGCAGGATGCGGGTCAGGCGACGGGTGTCGATACCGGCGATGGCGACAACGTTGTTGGCCTTCAGGTACTCGTCCAGCGGCTGGGTGTTGCGCCAGTTGCTGGCAACCAGCGGCAGGTCACGGATGACCAGGCCGGCGGACCACACGCGGTTCGACTCGGCGTCTTCGGCGGTAGTGCCGGTGTTGCCGATGTGCGGGTAAGTCAGGGTAACGATTTGCTGGGCATAGGAAGGATCGGTGAGAATTTCCTGATAGCCGGTCATTGCGGTGTTGAACACCACCTCACCGACAGTCTGGCCGTCGGCGCCAATGGCTTCACCGCGAAAAATGCTGCCATCAGCAAGGGCAAGTATGGCTGGCTTAGTCAAGAAGACCTCCCGTAAATAAAACCTGAAAGGGCGATCGCAGGTTGTAAAAAAGCGGAATGACGTATAGACACGTCACCCCGCTTCTTCATCGAATTATCTGCGCGCTTTTAGTGGACACACTAAAGCTGTAGCTTACAGAAAAATGATTTTTTTATCTACCGCCATTGAGCCTGAAAGGCAGAGGAATGCGACAAGGAATCGCGTGGCGGGGTAAAACGGGGGTTACAAGCCGCAATTGTACGTGGGAGCTGGCTCGCCAGCGAGCTTTTTCGCCCTCCACAATCCCGTAGCAGCTGCCGAAGGCGGCGTCCGGCCACAACACGGTGCGGCGACGGGACGCAGCCTTCGGCAGCTGCTACGGAAAATTGCGCAGGGTCACGTCATCGCGCGTGCGGCGATGACGCGGACAGATCAATGCAGATCCAGCACATCCTGCATGTCATACAGCCCGGCAGCCTTGCCATCCAGCCACAGGGCCGCGCGGACGGCGCCCTTGGCGAAGGTCATGCGGCTGGAGGCCTTGTGGGTAATCTCCAGGCGCTCGCCTTCGGCGGCGAACAGCACGGTGTGGTCGCCGACCACATCGCCGCCGCGCACGGTGGCAAAGCCGATGGTGTCGCGCTCACGCACGCCGGTGTGGCCCTCACGGCCATACACCGCCACCTTGCTCAGGTCACGACCCAACGCATTGGCAACCACTTCACCCATGCTGACCGCCGTGCCCGAAGGCGCGTCGACCTTGTTGCGGTGGTGGGCTTCGATGATCTCGATGTCCGCCTCTTCACCCATCACCCGCGCCGCCAGGTCCAGCAGCTTGAACGACAGGTTCACGCCAACGCTGAAGTTGGAAGCGAAGACGATCGGAATGTCCTTGCCCGCCTCGTCCAGCACGTGCTTCTGCTCGGCATTCAAACCGGTGGTGCCGATGACCATCGCCTTGCCTGCCGCGCGGCAGAAGGCCAGGTTTTTCAGCATCACGTCCGGCAGGGTGAAATCGATCAGCACGTCGAACTCGTCGGCCACCTGCTCCAGGTTGCCCGTCAGCTGCACGCCGATACGCCCCAGGGACGCCAGCTCGCCGGCGTCCGCGCCGATCATCGTGCTGCCCGGGCGAACGATCGCCGCGGTCAGCCCGGTCAGCGGCGCGCGCTGTTGCACGGCCTCGACCAGGTTCTTGCCCATGCGCCCGGCAGCGCCCATCACCGCAATACGTCTCATGCCTGGCCCCTTACAAGTCGCCGAAGAATCGCTTCATGCCTTCGAACCAGCCACTGGCCTTGGGCGAATGCGAGCTGTCACCCTCCAGGGTGCCGCGGAACTCTTCCAGCAGTTCACGCTGACGACGGCTGAGGTTGACCGGGGTTTCCACCGCCACGCGGCACATCAGGTCGCCCGCACCACCGCCACGCACCGGGGCAACGCCCTTGCCGCGCAGACGGAACTGCTTGCCGGTCTGGGTACCTTCCGGGATCTTCAGCTTGACGCGACCATCCAGGGTTGGCACTTCCAGCTCGCCACCCAGCGCCGCTTCGGTGAAGCTGATCGGTACTTCGCAGTACAGGTGCTTGCCGTCGCGCTGGAAGATGTCGTGCTCGCGCACGTTGATCACCACATACAGGTCGCCGGTCGGGCCGCCCTGGGTACCGGCTTCACCTTCACCCGACAGACGGATGCGGTCACCGGTGTCGACGCCAGCCGGCACTTTCACCGACAGGGTCTTGTACTCTTCCACGCGGCCTTCGCCACGGCAGGAATCGCACGGATCGGAGATAATCTTGCCTTGGCCATGGCAACGCGGGCAGGTTTGCTGCACCGAGAAGAAGCCCTGCTGCATGCGCACCTGGCCGATACCGCCACAGGTTGGGCAGGTAACCGGCGCCGAGCCTTTCTTGGCACCCGAACCGTCACATGGCTTGCAGTTGACCAGCGTGGGTACGCGAATATTGACGGTAGTGCCGCGAACGGCCTCTTCCAGGTTCAGCTCCAGGGTGTAGCGCAGGTCGCTGCCACGCTGGGCGCCACCGCGGGAACCGCCACGGCCGCCACCGCCACCGAAGAAATCGCTGAACACGTCACCGAAGATGTCGGAGAAGTTCGCACCGCCGCCGCCAAAGCCGCCACCGCCACCCATGCTTGGGTCGACGCCGGCATGACCGTACTGGTCATAGGCTGCGCGTTTGCTGGAATCGGACAGCACTTCGTAGGCCTCGTTGGCCTCCTTGAACATGTCTTCCGATGCCTTGTCGCCCGGGTTGCGGTCCGGGTGATGCTTCATCGCCAGGCGGCGATAGGCCTTTTTCAGATCGGCTTCGCTGGAGCCGCGCTCGACCCCCAGAACCTCGTAATAGTCACGCTTTGACATAGTTCTATTTACTCTTCAGGACGCCGGGGCACCAAGGGGGGCCTCCGACCGTGCCGACAGCATCCGAGTCAGTCGCATGCTGTAAAAATTCGTCTATTCCAGACACGCCAACGCGGGGGCAAGCCCCCGCGCGGCGACATCCTACCAGTGACTGCCAAAGCGCAGTCAACTGGCCGACCAACAAGCAATGCTTACTTGTTGTCTTTGACTTCTTCGAACTCGGCGTCGACGACGTCATCGTGCTTGCCAGCTTCTTCAGCCGGCTGAGCCGCTGCACCGGCAGGCTGCTCGGCCTGTTCGGCGTACATCTTCTGGGCAACCGGAGCGCTGACTTTCGACAGCTCTTCTACCTTGGCGTCGATGGCAGCCTTGTCGTCGCCTTTGACAGCGGCTTCCAGGGCAACAACGGCCGCTTCGATAGCGGTTTTCTCTTCAGCCGACACCTTGTCACCGGCATCCACGACCATTTTGCGAGTCGAGTGCACCAGCGCATCACCCTGGTTACGGGCAGTGGCCAGCTCTTCGAACTTGCGATCTTCTTCCGAGTTGGCTTCGGCGTCGCGGATCATCTGTTGAATTTCTTCGTCAGACAGACCGGAGTTGGCCTTGATCACGATCGACTGAGTCTTGCCGGTAGCCTTGTCTTTGGCGCCTACGTGCAGGATGCCGTTGGCGTCGATGTCGAAGGTCACTTCGATCTGTGGCACGCCACGTGGAGCTGGCGGGATCTCGGCCAGGTCGAACTTGCCCAGGGACTTGTTCTGGCCAGCCTGCTTGCGCTCACCTTGCAGCACGTGGATGGTCACGGCGCTCTGGTTGTCGTCGGCAGTCGAGAACACTTGCGATTTCTTGGTAGGAATCGTGGTGTTTTTCTCGATCAGCGCGGTCATCACGCCACCCATGGTTTCGATACCCAGGGTCAGCGGGCTGACGTCCAGCAGCAGAACGTCTTTCACGTCACCGGCCAGAACGGCGCCCTGGATGGCAGCACCCATGGCAACGGCTTCGTCTGGGTTGACGTCTTTACGGGCTTCTTTGCCGAAGAAATCAGTAACGGTTTTCTGAACCAGTGGCATACGGGTCTGACCGCCCACCAGGATCACGTCGTTGATCGAACCTACGTCGATACCGGCGTCTTTCAGGGCAATGCGGCAAGGCTCGATGGTGCGCTGAATCAGGTCTTCAACCAGCGATTCCAGCTTGGCACGCGAGATTTTCACGTTCAGGTGCTTAGGACCGGTGGCGTCTGCAGTGATGTACGGCAGGTTGACGTCGGTCGACTGGCTGGACGACAGCTCGATCTTGGCTTTCTCAGCGGCTTCTTTCAGGCGCTGCATGGCCAGCGGGTCACCCTTGAGGTTCATGCCGCTTTCTTTCTTGAACTCGTCGACGAGGTAGTCGATCAGGCGGATGTCGAAGTCTTCACCACCCAGGAAAGTGTCGCCGTTGGTGGCCAGTACTTCGAACTGGTGCTCGCCGTCGACTTCAGCGATCTCGATCACCGACACGTCGAAGGTACCGCCACCCAGGTCGTAGACGATCACGGTGTGGTCGCCCTTGGCCTTGTCCATGCCGTAGGCCAGAGCGGCTGCGGTGGGTTCGTTGATGATGCGCTTGACGTCCAGGCCAGCGATGCGACCGGCATCCTTGGTGGCTTGACGCTGGCTGTCGTTGAAGTACGCAGGCACGGTGATGACCGCTTCGGTCACCGCCTCGCCCAGGTAGTCTTCAGCGGTTTTCTTCATTTTTTTCAGGATTTCGGCGGAAATCTGTGGCGGTGCCATTTTCTGGCCGTTCACTTCCACCCAGGCGTCGTTGTTGTCAGCCTTGACGATCTTGTAAGGGACCATCTGGATGTCTTTCTGCACGACATCTTCGGCGAAACGACGGCCGATCAGACGCTTTACCGCGTACAGGGTGTTGTGCGGGTTGGTGACCGCCTGACGCTTGGCCGACTGGCCAACCAGGATTTCACCGTCGTTGGCGTAAGCGATGATCGACGGGGTGGTACGAGCGCCTTCGGCGTTCTCGATAACCTTGGCCTTGCCGTTTTCCAGAATGGAGACGCAGGAGTTGGTGGTCCCCAGGTCGATACCGATAATCTTGCCCATGTTAACTCTCCCGAAACTTTGGATTTGGATGCCGCAGCAGTAGTGGCTGTCTGCGGTAGCACTTAAACGCTTGACATCAAAATGGGGGCCCTGGAAGGAATTTCAAGGCCACCCATTAACAGAAGTTTCACGCCTGCTCGTTGATCGACGGCGAAGCCGGTGCCGGGGCCTTGCTGACCACGACCATGGCCGGGCGCAACAGGCGACCGTTGAGCTGGTAGCCCTTCTGGAACACTTTCAGCACGCTGTTGGGCTCGACATCGGCGCTTTCCTGCATGGCCATCGCCTGGTGATGCTCGGCGTTGAATGGCTGGCCATGGGGGTCGATGGCTTCCAGGTTGTAGCGCTTGAGGGTGTCTTCAAACATTTTCAGCGTCAGCTGCATGCCTTCGCGCATCGGGCGAACGGCTTCGTCGTCGGCGCTGGACAGTTCCACGCCACGCTCCAGGCTGTCGAGGATCGGCAGCAGGTCGCCGGCGAACTTCTCCAGGGCAAACTTGTGCGCCTTCTCGACGTCCTGATCGGCGCGGCGGCGCACGTTCTGCAGGTCGGCGGCAACGCGCAGGGACTGGTCCTGCGCGGCGGCCAGTTGCTCTTCCAGGGTTTTCACCCGTGCAGCGAGATCATCGGCGCCAGCGGCAGCCTGGTTTGCATCGAGATTCTGTTCGTCCAGAGTCTGTTCGTCAGCCATGGGGGTTCTCCTTTCAATTTCGTCTGCGAGCTCGACTCGCGCTTCTGCCCGCTATATGGGGTCGCAATTCTCAGCTTCAAGGGGCTTTGTTGCAGCCCGTGAAGATTGGCAAATGCCGGCGCGCAATAAAAAAGCAGTGGGTGCAAGCCAATGGTGCTAAGCGAAGGCATTGTCAGGGCAATCGAAAACACTGTATAAATAACCAGACCTTTTAGCCCGGGAGCCGCCCATGCTGGTGCACCTATCCGTACACAACTACGCCATCGTCGAACACCTGGACCTTGAGCTTGCGCGCGGCATGAGCGTGATCACCGGCGAGACCGGCGCGGGCAAGTCGATCATGCTCGACGCCCTGGGGCTCACCCTAGGTGACCGCGCCGACAGTGGCGTAGTTCGACCGGGCGCCGACAAGGCCGACATCCTGGCCACCTTCGACCTGGGCGACATCCCCGAGGCCCGCACCTGGCTGGACGAGCGCGACCTGGACGGCACCAGCCCGTGCATCCTGCGCCGCGTCATCACCGCCGAAGGCCGTTCGCGCGGCTATATCAACGGCACGCCCTGCCCGCTGGGCGACCTGAAGGCGTTGGGCGAGCTGCTGATCGACATCCACAGCCAGCACGAACACCAGTCCCTGCTCAAGACCGACACCCACCGCCGCCTGCTGGACGAATACGCCGGCGCCACCGACCTGGCCCGCCAGGTGCAGTTGGCTGCGCAGAAGTGGCGTCAAACCCGCCAGGAGCTCGACCGCCTGTCGAATTCCGGCGACGAGCAGCGCGCCCGCCACCAATTGCTCAGCTATCAGCTGGAGGAATTGGAAAACCTCAACCTGGGCGAGAACGAGCTGGAACTGCTGGAACAGGAACACAAGAACCTGACCAACGCCGAGGCGCTGTTCGGCATCTGCCGCCAAGTGATCGACCACTGCAGCGAGAACGACTCGGGCAACGTGCTCAGCGCCCTCACCGTCAGCCTCAACCGCCTGACCGCCGTGCACAACGCCCCGCGCGCCCTGGCCGAAGCGGCAGGCATGCTGTCCAGCGCGCAGATCCAGGTAGAAGAAGCAGTAGGCGAGCTAAACCGCTTCCTCGATCACTTCGACGCCGACCCCGCGCGCCTGCAGCAGCTTGAAGAGCGCTTGGACACCATCTACACCCTGGCGCGCAAGCATCGCATCCACCCCACCGAAGTGGCCGCCCTGCAACAGAAGCTGCTGGACGAGATCGAAACACTCAACGCCAACGACGAATCCATCGAGCGCCTGGCCGACGAAGTGGCGGCCTATGCCCGTCATTACCAGGAGCACGCCCGCGAACTCAGTGGCCTGCGCCAACAGGCGGCCACCAGCCTTGCTGCGGCCGTGGAAGTGGAAATCCAGCGCCTGGGCATGCCCGGCGGTCGCTTTACCATCGAGCTGCGCGCCCTTGGCGGCGATGACCTGGCGCCACATGGACTGGAACAGGTGGAACTGCTGGTCAGCGCCAACCCGGGTCAACCGCTGAAATCCCTGGCCAAGGTGGCTTCGGGCGGCGAGCTGTCGCGTATCAGCCTGGCGATTCAGGTCATCACTGCGCAGACGTCGCGGGTACCCACGCTGGTATTCGACGAAGTGGACGTGGGCATTGGCGGGCCGACCGCGGAGATTGTCGGGCAACTGCTGCGCCGCCTGGGCGAGCGCGGCCAGGTCCTGACGGTAACCCACCTGCCGCAAGTTGCGGCGCAAGGCCATCACCACCTGTTTGTGCACAAGCAGCGCGGCAGTGACGAAACGCGCACGGCCGTGGCCAACCTTAATAAAGGTGAGCGCGTGGAAGAGGTGGCGCGGATGCTGGGCGGCATCGACCTGACCAAGGAATCGCTGGCCCACGCCAAAAAGATGGTGGTCACCGCCCGCTGCGGCTAACCCCGTAGCCGCTGCCGCCAGGCTGCGCTGGTCCTATACCCACTGAAGATCTCCAGTGCCCACATGGGCCAGCGCAGCCTGGCGGCAGCGGCTACAAAAAGCACAAAGGCGACCCTAGGGTCGCCTTCGTTCGTCACGCCAGTCGATTACTTCTTCTTGCGAACGTGCAGTACCAGGTTATGGTCAACCAACTCATAACCATGACGCTCAGCAATAGCGTGCTGCAGTTTCTCGATTTCCTCGTCGACAAACTCGATCACTTCGCTGGTGTCCACATCGACCATATGGTCGTGGTGGCCGTTGTCTGCCAGCTCGAACACGGCATGGCCGCCATCGAAATTATGGCGCACCACCAGGGAAGCAGCTTCGAACTGGGTCAGTACACGGTAAACCGTGGCCAGGCCCACATCTTCGCCTGCTTCCATCAGCGCCTTGTAGACATCCTCGGCGCTCATGTGGCGTTGCTCTGCAGCGTCAAGCATTTGCAGGATCTTGACTCGAGGCAGGGTCACCTTGAGGCCGGCTTTTCGTAACTCGCTATTTTCAACCATGGTCAGCTTTCTCGCCGATGCTGCTTCGCAGCTTCTCTTAATGCGGGTATGATCGGGGTTTACGTTGTCCCAGCCAAGATAGTGGAAGTCGCCCACCGATGCAAAACACCAAGCACTTGCTTTTCAGCCTCACCTTCGTGGGACTGCTCGCACTCGCCGGTTGTTCATTCCCCGGGGTTTACAAAATCGACATCCAGCAGGGCAATGTCGTCACGCAGGACATGATAGACCAGTTGAAGCCGGGAATGACCCGCCGACAAGTACGGTTTATCATGGGCAACCCTCTGCTGGTCGATACGTTTCATGCCAATCGTTGGGATTACCTCTACAGTATCCAACCAGGTGGCGGCGAACGCCAGCAGGAACGGATGAGCGTTTTCTTCAATGACAACGACCAGTTGGCCAGCCTGTCCGGCGACTTCATGCCGGGCGTGAGCAAGGACCAATCCATCCTCGGCGCGCCAAGCGCCGCACCGGCCGCAGCCCCAGTGGACAACGCTGCGCAGCCGGCCAAGGAAGCACCGGTCAAGCCGGGCTCTACCCTGGACCAGATCCAGCGCAGCGTCGACGACGTGAAAGTGGTGCCGGTGCCAACGCCTGCCCCGATTGAAGCCAACCCGCAGTAATCGATTGGTACAAAAAAGCCCCGGCCTCTTCAGGAGCCCGGGGCTTTTTTTCATTCAGGCGTTGCGTAATCGGGCGGCTTCTGCGGCCTTGGCTGCGCGCAATCGTCGCACCTCTTTTGGGTCAGCGATCAACGGGCGGTAGATCTCGATGCGGTCACCCTCCTCTACCGGGCGCCCCAAATCAGCGACTACCTTCCCGAAAATGCCCACCGGGCAGGCCTGCAGATCAAACTCGGGGAATTGCCCGGCAATCCCCGATCGCTCCACCGCCTCGCGCACCGAACAACCGACTGGCACCTGCACGCTCAGCAGCACCTGACGATCGACGGCAGCAAAGACCACCTCGACGTTGATGGCTGGCTCAGCCATACAGCTGCTTGGCACGCTGGCAGAACGCATCCACCAGGGTATTGGCCGCCTGATTGAACAGCGGGCCCAAGGTGGCACGTACCAGGGCGCCCGCATAGTCGAAGGACATGTCCAGGCTGATCTTGCAGGCCTTGTCACCCAGCGGCTTGAACACCCACAAACCATGCAACTGGGTGAACGGGCCTTCCTCGAGGTTCATTTCGATGGTCTTGCCCGGCACCAATACATTTCGTGTGACAAATTTCTGAGACAGCCCACCCTTGGCCACTTCCAGGCTGGCGCGCATGGAGGTATCGGTGGCTTCGATCACGGTGCTCGACGAACACCACGGCAGGAAGTCCGGGTAGTGCGCCACATCGTTGACCAAGTCATACAAGGCCTGCGCGGGGTAAGGCAACAGGGCCGAACGTTGGATATGCGTAGTCATGAGTGCGTCATTTCCTCCGGTGCCTATCAGTCGACAGCTACAAGGCCCAGGTGATCAAAAAAGATCGCGCATTGTCCGGGATTCACCGCACAGGCTCAAGCACGTAGCTACACCGTAGCCGACAACGTCGCGACTGCCTATAATGCGCCCCCTATGGCCAAACAAAAGAAACACCCCGAAGGGACTATCGCGCAGAACAAGAAGGCGCGACACGATTACTTCATCGAGCACAAGTTCGAGGCCGGTCTGGTCCTGTCCGGTTGGGAAGTAAAAAGTCTGCGTGCCGGCAAGGCGCAGTTGATCGACAGTTACGTCCTGCTCAAGGATGGCGAAGCCTGGCTGCTGGGCAGCCATATCACGCCCTTGACCGCGGCTAGCACACACGTCATCGCTGACCCGGTTCGTACCCGTAAACTGCTGCTGAACAAGCGCGAGCTGGAAAAACTGTTCACCCTGGTGCAACAGAAAGGCTATGCGTGCGTGGCGCTGTCCATGTACTGGAAGCAGCACCTGATCAAGTGCGAAATCGCGCTGGGCAAGGGCAAGAAGGAATACGACAAGCGCCATACCGAGCGCGAGCGTGATTCGGACCGCGAATTGCACCGCGCCGTGCGCACCAAGGGCAAGGACGACTAAGGTTGCGGGGTTGTGGTGAGGCTGCCGGCCTCATCGCGAGCAAGCTTTGCTCCCACAGGCGTACACCTCAGGTGTGGTTAGCGCTGTGGGAGCAAAGCTTGCTCGCGATGAGGCCCTCAACCCCAACCGCGATCAAAGCCCCTTGCGCCGCTCTGCCCGCGCCACGCGCTGCACCTGCTGCCTGACTTCATCCAGCACTTCCTGCACATACAGGATGTGCCGGCTGGAGATCTCTCGGGCGTCTTCGGCACGCCCCTCGATAATGGCCTGGTACAACTCGCGATGCTGGCTGATCAGCATGTCGCGGGTTTCGCTGCGCTGCTCGTACATCCCACCAATGTTGATTACCACGTTGCGCTTGAGCAGGTCGAACAGCCCGCGAATGGTGTGCAGCAGCACCGCGTTATGGCTGGCCTCGGCAATCGCCAGGTGGAAGTTGGCATCCGCCGCCCCCTCCTCCGCACGGGTCACCTTGTCTTCCCGCGCGTAGCAGTCGAGCAACGCGTCGAACGCCACCTTCAATCGCTCGCGATCCAGCTCGGTGGCACGCTTGGCCGCATAGAACGCGCATGACGCCTCCAGCGTGTGGCGAAACTCCAGCAGATCGCGCTGCGACTCGGGGTTGCTCTCCAGCAACTGCATCAGCGGGTCACTGAAGGTCGACCCCAGCGATTCCACTACATAGTTACCACCACCCTGCCGGCTCATCAGCATGCCCTTGGCCACCAGCTTCTGGATGGCCTCGCGCAGCGACGGCCGCGACACGCCGAACTGCTCGGCCAACGCCCGCTCTGCCGGCAACCGCTCGCCGGCACGCAGGGTGCCTTCCAGAATCATGCCTTCCAGCCGCTCGACAATATCGTCGGACAGACGACGCTGCCGCACCTGATCAAACGCCATCACCACCTCTCCACCCATCGAACTGCGACCAAAGTTGCACGGTGACAAATTGACACACCGCCAACAGGGGTTTTAACCTAGCAACGCTGCATTGTAAATTGGTATTACCAATTTGCCAATAGCCGCGAAGTGCCTGACCAACAACAATTAGGGGCCACCCCACATGCAAACCTGGCAACAACTCTACAGCCCGCTCGGCAGCCTTGGCCTGTCGGCGCTCGCCGCTGTCATCCCGATCGTATTCTTCTTCCTCGCCCTGGCCGTGTTTCGCCTCAAAGGCCACGTGGCGGGCAGCATCACCCTGGTATTGGCGGTGCTGGTGGCGATCTTCGCCTTCGGCATGCCCACCGACATGGCCCTGGCCGCGGCCGGCTATGGCTTCCTGTATGGCTTGTGGCCCATTGCCTGGATCATCGTGGCAGCGGTGTTCCTGTACAAACTGACGGTGAAAAGCGGTCAGTTCGAAATCATCCGCAGCTCGGTACTGTCGATCACCGACGACCAGCGCCTGCAGGTGCTGCTGATCGGTTTCTGCTTCGGCGCCTTCCTGGAAGGCGCGGCCGGTTTCGGCGCACCGGTGGCCATCACCGCTGCCCTGCTGGTAGGCCTGGGCTTCAACCCGCTGTACGCGGCCGGCCTGTGCCTGATCGCCAACACCGCGCCGGTCGCCTTCGGCGCCCTGGGCATCCCGATCATCGTCGCCGGCCAGGTCACCGGCATCGACGCCTTCAAGATCGGCGCCATGGCTGGCCGCCAACTGCCGTTGCTGTCGGTGTTCGTGCCATTCTGGCTGGTGTTCATGATGGACGGCATGCGCGGCGTGCGCGAAACCTGGCCCGCCGCCCTGGTGGCCGGCGCCAGCTTCGCCATCACCCAGTACTTCACCTCCAACTTCATTGGCCCGGAGCTGCCCGACATCACCTCGGCGCTGGTCAGCCTGATCGCGCTGACCCTGTTTTTGAAAGTGTGGCAACCGCACCGCAGCGCCGGCGACCACATTGCCGGCACCGCCGACGGCGCGGCCGCCGTGGCCAGCGTCGGCGGCTTCGGCAAGCCGCGCAGCCAAGCGGTATCGCCCTACAGCTTTGGCGACATTCTCAAGGCCTGGTCGCCGTTCCTGATTCTCACCGTGCTGGTGACCATTTGGACACTGAAACCCTTCAAGGCACTGTTCGCCGCCGGTGGGGCGATGTACTCGACCGTGTTCAGCTTCGCCGTCCCGCACCTGGACCAACTGGTGATCAAGGTGGCGCCGATCGCTGCCGCGCCTACCCCGATTGCCGCCGTGCTCAAGCTGGACCCGATCTCGGCCACCGGTACTGCCATCTTCCTCGCCGCCCTGGTGTCTATGGCGGTACTGAAGATCAAATCCAGAATTGGTATGACCACTTTCTTTGAAACGCTGTACGAACTGCGTTTGCCCATCCTGTCCATCGGCATGGTGCTGGCCTTCGCCTTCGTCACCAACTACTCGGGCATGTCGTCGACCATGGCCCTGGTACTGGCGGGCACGGGCGCGGCGTTTCCGTTCTTCTCGCCGTTTTTGGGCTGGCTGGGCGTGTTCCTGACCGGGTCCGACACCTCGTCCAACGCCCTGTTCAGCTCGCTGCAGGCCACCACCGCGCACCAGATCAACGTCAGCGACACCCTGCTGGTGGCGGCCAATACCAGCGGCGGCGTGACCGGCAAAATGATCTCGCCGCAATCCATCGCCGTGGCCTGCGCCGCCACCGGCCTGGTGGGTAAAGAGTCGGACCTGTTCCGGTTCACTCTCAAGCACAGCCTGTTCTTCGCCACCATCGTCGGCCTGATCACCCTGGCCCAGGCGTACTGGTTCACCGGCATGCTGGTGCATTGATGCGGCACACACCCGGAGACGACGCCTGATGAGCGAGCTTTTCTACAACGCCGTGCCCAACGCCACCCGCGTGGCCCCGCCTATCCCGGCGCCACGTAGCTACCCGGCCAGCAAACCCGCGCGGGTGCACCTGTTCGGCACCTGCGTGGTCGACCTGTTCTACCCCGAAGCCGGCATGGACGCGATCCGCCTGCTGGAACGCGAAGGCATTCGCGTCGACTTTCCCCCAGGCCAGACCTGCTGCGGCCAACCGGCCTACACCAGCGGCTATACCGATCAGGCGCGGGAAGTGGCACGCGCGCAGCTGAAACTGTTCGCCGGCGACCAGCCCGTGGTGGTGCCGTCCGGCTCCTGCGCCGGCATGCTGCGCCAGCACTACGCCGACCTATTCAAGGGCGAACCCGACATGCTCAAACAGGTGCAGTCCCTGGCCGAACGCACCTATGAGCTGGCCGAATTCCTGCTGCACGTGTGCAAAGTGCAACTCAAGGACAGCGGCCAACCCGTGAAGGTAGCGCTGCACACGTCCTGCTCGGCCCGCCGGGAAATGAACACCCACCTGCACGGCCGTGCCCTGCTGGCGCAATTGGCCAACGTCGAGCGTGTGGAGCACAGCCACGAAAGCGAATGCTGCGGCTTCGGCGGCACCTTCAGCGTGCGCATGCCGGATATTTCCGGCGCCATGGTGGCCGACAAAACCCGCAACCTGAAGGACTCCGGCGCGCACCAGGTGCTCAGCGCCGACTGCGGCTGCCTGATGAACATCAACGGCGCCCTGGAAAAACAGCGCGAAGCCCTGCGCGGCCAACACCTGGCCAGCTTCCTGTGGCAACGTAGCGGAGGTAGCCGATGAACTCCCAAGCCCGCATTCCTACCGTCGAAATCGAAGAAGACTTCCGCGCCCGCGCCCACACCGCCCTGGGCGACCAGCAACTGCGCAACAACTTCCGCAAAGCCATGGATTCGCTGATGACCAAGCGCGCCGTGGCCTTCGCCGACCCCGACGAGCGCGAGCAACTGCGCGCCCTCGGTAACGCCGTGCGCGCCCGCGCCCTGTCCAAGCTGCCCGAACTGCTGGAAACCCTGGAGCGCAACCTCACCCGCAACGGCGTCACCGTGCACTGGGCCGAGACCACGGGCGAGGCCAACGCCATCGTCCAGTCGATCATCGATGCCCACGGCGCCCGCCAGGTGGTGAAAGGCAAGTCCATGGTCAGCGAAGAAATGGAGATGAACCACGCGCTGGAGGCCCAGGGCATCGAGTGCCTGGAGTCCGACATGGGCGAGTACATCGTCCAGCTCGACCACGAAAAACCCTCGCACATCATCATGCCGGCCATCCACAAAAACGCTGGCCAGGTCGCCTCGCTGTTCCACGACAAACTCGGCGTGGAGTACACCCAGGACGTCGACCAACTGATCCAGATCGGCCGTAGCGTGCTGCGGCAGAAGTTCTTGGAAGCCGACATCGGCGTGTCCGGCGTCAACTTCGCCGTGGCCGAAACCGGCACCCTGCTGCTGGTGGAAAACGAAGGCAACGGCCGCATGTCCACCACCGTGCCGCCAGTGCACATCGCCGTCACCGGCATCGAAAAAGTCGTGGAAAACCTGCGCGACACCGTGCCCCTGCTATCACTGCTGACCCGCTCGGCGCTGGGCATCCCGATCACCACCTACGTCAACATGATCAGCGGCCCACGCAAGGCCGACGAGCGCGACGGCCCCCGGGAAGTGCACCTGGTGCTGCTGGACAACGGCCGCAGCCAGGCCTTCGCCGACAGCGAACTGCGCCAAAGCCTCAACTGCATCCGCTGCGGCGCCTGCATGAACCACTGCCCGGTGTACACCCGCGTCGGCGGCCACACCTACGGCGAGGTCTACCCCGGCCCCATCGGCAAAATCATTACCCCGCACATGGTCGGCCTGGCCAAGGTGCCCGACCACCCCAGCGCCTCGTCGCTGTGCGGCGCGTGCGGTGAAGTGTGCCCGGTGAAAATCCCCATCCCGGCCATCCTGCGCCGCCTGCGCGAAGAAAACGTCAAAGCCCCCGACAGCCCCCATCCAGTGATGCGCGGCCAAGGCAGCAAATACTCGCGCAAGGAACGCCTGATCTGGAACGCCTGGGCCGCCCTCAACCGCTCGCCCGTGCTATACCGGCTGTTCAGCTTCTTTGCCACGCGCCTGCGCAACCTTGTGCCCGGCAACGTCGGCCCCTGGACACAAAACCACAGCGCACCGAAACCCGCCGCCCGGTCGCTGCACGACATGGCCCGCGAACACCTGGCCCAGCAGGGAGACCGCCGATGAACGCCAAGCACAACATCCTCGCCAAACTGCGCAAAAGCCTGGAAGGCACCACGCCGATTGTGGATAACTTCGACGAAGGCCTGGTCACCCGGCCGTGGACTTATGCACAGGGCGAACGCGTGGCCCAACTGCGCAAACTGATGGAAGCGGTGCACACCGAGATCCACCTCACCACTGACGCCGCCTGGCCCGCGCTGCTGGCGCAACTGCTGCGCGACCGGCAAACGCCCGACCTGCTGATCGCCCCCGGCACCGCCCACGGCCAGCGCGTGACCGCCCAATGGCAAGGCCAACAAGACCTGCCCACGCTCAAGGCCTACGACCGCCCCGTGGAAGAATGGAAAGCCGAACTGTTCAACGACACCAGCGCCAGCCTGACCAGTACCCTGGGCGCCATCGCCGCCACCGGCAGCCTGATCGTATGGCCAACCCGTGAAGAACCGCGCTTGATGAGCCTGGTGCCGCCCGTGCATTTCGCCCTGCTGAAAGCCAGCGAAATCCACGATAACTTCTACCAGGTACAACGCCAGTTCAACTGGGCCGGCGGCATGCCCACCAACGCCCTGCTGATCTCCGGCCCGTCGAAAACCGCCGACATCGAACAAGTGCTGGCCTACGGCGCCCACGGCCCCAAAGACCTGGTGGTGCTGATCCTGGAGGACCAATGAGCCTGCCCGCTGCCTTTGTGCGTGAAGCCTGCCAACTGATCCCGGCTGCACGGCGCTTCGACGACCCCACCTCCACCCTGGCCTTCGGTACCGACGCCAGCTTCTACCGGCTGATCCCCAAGCTCGTGATCCGCGTGGAATCCGAGGACGAAGTGGTGGCTCTGCTCAAACTCGCCCACCGCGAACACGTGCCGGTTACCTTCCGCGCCGCCGGCACCAGCCTGTCCGGCCAGGCCATCAGCGACTCGGTATTGATCGTGCTGGGCGACAACTGGAACGGCCGCGAAATCCGCGGCCAGGGCACGCAGATCCGCCTGCAACCAGGCGTCATCGGCGCCCAGGCCAACGCCTGGCTGGCGCCGTTCGGGCGCAAGATCGGCCCCGACCCGGCCTCGATCAACGCCTGCAAAATCGGCGGCATCGTCGCCAACAACGCCAGCGGCATGTGCTGCGGCACCGCACAGAACACCTACCACACCCTGGCCGGCATGCGCCTGGTACTGGCCGACGGCACCCGCCTGGACAGCGAAGACCCGGCCAGCGTCGCCGCCTTCCGCCACAGCCACTCAGCCCTGCTCGACCGCCTGGCCGAACTGGGCCGCGAGACCCGCGCCAACGCCGAACTGGCCGCGCGAATCCGCCACAAATACCGTCTGAAAAACACCACCGGCCTGTCACTCAACGCCCTGGTCGACTATGACGAACCGCTGGACATCCTCAGCCACCTATTGGTCGGCTCCGAAGGCACCCTGGGCTTTATCAGTGCCGTCACCTACGACACCGTCATCGATCACCCTTTCAAGGCCTCGGCGCTGATCGTGTTCCCCAACGTGGAAACCTGCTGCACCGCCGTCACCGTGCTCAAAACCCAGCCCGTAGCCGCCGTGGAACTGCTGGACCGCCGCAGCATGCGCTCGGTGCAGGACATGAAAGGCATGCCCGCCTTCGTCCGCGAACTGTCCGACGGCGCCTGCGCCCTGCTGATCGAAAGCCGCGCCGCCAGCCAGGCCCTGCTGCACGAACAACTCGCGCAAATCATGACCGCGCTGGCGACCTTCCCCGTGGAGCGCCAGGTCGACTTCAGCGAAGACCCTGTGGAAAACGCCCGCCTGTGGGCCATCCGCAAAGACACCTTCCCCGCCGTCGGCGCCGTGCGCCAGACCGGCACCACCGTCATCATCGAAGACGTGACCTTCCCCGTCGAACAACTGGCCATCGGCGTCAACCGCCTCATCGCGCTGTTCGACAAACACCACTACGACGAAGCCATCCTGTTCGGCCACGCCCTGGAGGGCAACCTGCACTTCGTCTTCACCCAGGGCTTCAACAACCCCGAAGAAGTGGCGCGCTACCAGGCCTTCATGGACGACGTAGCGCACCTGGTGGCCGTGGAATTCGGCGGCTCGCTGAAAGCCGAACACGGCACCGGCCGCAACATGGCGCCCTTCGTCGAACTGGAATGGGGCCACGACGCCTACCAGTTGATGTGGCAACTCAAACGCCTGCTCGACCCCACCGGCATCCTCAACCCTGACGTAGTACTGAGCACAGACCCACAGATCCACCTGAAAAATCTCAAGCCTCTGCCCGCCGCCGACGCCATCGTCGACAAATGCATCGAATGCGGCTTCTGCGAACCGGTATGCCCGTCCAAAGGCCTCACCCTCAGCCCGCGCCAACGCATCGTGATGTGGCGCGACATCCAGGCAAAAAAACGCGCAGGCCTCGACACCACCGCCCTCGAGCGCGACTACCAATACCAGGGCATCGACACCTGCGCCGCCACCGGCCTGTGCGCCCAACGCTGCCCCGTGGGCATCAACACCGGCGAACTGGTAAAAAAACTGCGCGCCCGCACCGCCACCAACCTCAAGGCCGCCACCTGGCTAGGCAACCACTTCGCCACCGCCCTGCAAGGCGCCCGCTTCACCCTGCACGTCGCCAACGGCGCCCGCATGCTACTCGGCGCCCCACGCCTGGCCAGCCTGTCCGCGCGCCTCACCCGCGCCAGCCAAGGCCGCGTGCCACAATGGACCCCGGCCATGCCCCAGCCGGAAAACGCCATCCGCATCCCCCCACAGGTCACCGACGCCCGCCCGCGCGTGGTCTACCTGGCCGCCTGCGTATCGCGCGTCATGGGCCCCGCCGCCAGCGACCGCGAACAAACCTCCCTGCTCGACAAAACCCGCGCCCTGCTGGAAAAAGCCGGGTACCAGGTCATCTTCCCCGCCGACCAGGACAGCCTCTGCTGCGGCCAACCCTTCGCCTCCAAAGGCTACGCCGAGCAAGCCGAACACAAACGCCAGCAACTCATCGCCGCCCTGCTCACCGCCAGCCGCGGCGGCCTGGACCCCATCTACTGCGACACCAGCCCCTGCACCCTGCGCCTGGTGCAAGACCTGGCCGAAACACGCCTCGACCTTTACGACCCGGTACGTTTTATCCGCACCCACCTGCTGGACAAACTGATCTTCACCCCGCAAGACACCCCCATCGCCGTGCACGTCACCTGCAGCACCCAGCATCTGGGCGAAAGCCAGGCACTGATCGACCTGGCGCGGCGCTGCAGCACCCAGGTGGTGATACCCGAAGGCATCCACTGCTGCGGATTCGCGGGGGACAAAGGCTTCACCACCCCGGAGCTCAACGACCATGCCCTGCGCACGTTGAAGGATGCCGTGCAGTACTGCGAAGAAGGCATCTCCACCAGCCGCACCTGTGAAATCGGGCTGAGCAGCCACAGCGGCATCGACTACCACAGCCTGGTTTATCTGGTGGACCGTGTGACGCGGGCGGTTTAGATCGGTGGTGGCTGGTTCCCGGGCAGAGCCCGGTCCTACACCGATCGCGGCAGTGGTGTCAGGGACGCAAAGCTATCCGCTTTTGGTAGCAACGCAGGTCTACCGATGAAATACCAAAGGCGGATTGCTTTGCCTAACTGACACCACTGCCGCGACCGGTGTAGGACCGGGCTCTGCCCGGGAACCATTCACCGCCGAAGTATTCAGTTGCAATTGAAATGGCTTTTTCCCACTATCCCCGCGCAAATATTTCGAACCCCTCACATCCCCCAAAGTCCATCTATCAAGGCCTGCTAAAAAGGCCCAACCGCTCGGTGCCTGAGCCATTCACGGTCGGCGCTGCCGAGTCTTCCACGTCGAGGAGACTTACCATGAAACGCATCACCCTGACTGGCCTGTGCATGGCCGCCGCCCTGATGACCTCCCACGCCTTCGCCGCCGACGACCTGTGCGCCGCCAACCTGCAGAAAATCGACGACCAGGACAAAACCGCCGGCAGCGCCTCCGCGCAGATCATGGAAGCCAACAAGGAAGACATCCAGAAAGCCCAGGCAGCCCAGAGCAGCGGCGACAAAGACAAGTGCATCGCCCTGTCCACCCGCGTGCTGCAAGAGTACGAAAAGGCCAACAACAGCGACGGCAAAGGCCAGTAACAGCTTCAAGGATGACAGACGGTCGACTCACGGCGCGTTTTGCCGTACACTGACCGTCTTGCTCGCTAACGCGGGCAGGCAAGAGCAGAAAGCGGGGCCGATTAGGATTCGACGCCGGTAACGAAACTCTAGGTGCATGCCGAGTGGGTAACAGAACTCGTAAATCCACTGTTGCAAACTTTATAATTGCCAATGATGACAATTACGGGGAATTCGCTCTCGCCGCGTAAGCGGTGTTAGCTTTCCCTTCTGGTAGCTTCGGCTCCAGCAATCGTTAGAGGATGTCTGTAAACTCGAAGCGATTGTCATATAGAACAGAATCGTCGCCTAGTACGTTGTGGACGAAGCGCCTAAAACTTACACAACTCGCCTGAAGCACCCTGCCCGTCGGGCGGCCGAGGGTTAACTTAGTAGACACGGCTAAGCATGTAGAACCGACAGCGGAGTACTGGCGGACGGGGGTTCAAATCCCCCCGGCTCCACCAAACAAAGCGTCACGAAAAAGGCACCTCTAGCGGGTGCCTTTTTTTGTTTCCAGGGTCTTCACTACCCCTCCATTTCCCGCCAGAGATCGCCCCCATGCTCCAAGAACGCCTGGACCTGTTGAAGCTTGCCAAGCCTGTACGCAACCAGATCGATGACCTGGTGCGCGCGTTGAATGCGGCGAGCACACGGGCGGACCTGGAGCGCGAAGCGGAAATGCAGATCGCCCTGATCGGCGAGTTGGAAAGTGGGCGCAAGGTCAAGCCTGCGGATGTCGAAACGCTGTACATCATCTTCGATGATGCAGTGCAAGAACGACTCCAGGCCCTCCAAGCCTAAGCCCCCTCCCCCCCTGTGGGACCGGGCGAAGCTCGGGAAAAAGCCACCCCACTCCCCCAGCCAAGCGCCCCGTAGCCGCTGCCGCAGGCTGCGCTGGCCCTCAAAACCACTAACCCCCCCCCAAAGCCTGCGAAAACGCCCGCCCCAGCTCACCCCCCCCGCCAGACGGAAAAGCCCTGGCAATTTCCCCCCAAATACATAGCGATACCGAAGCCAGCGGCTGGACAAAGTGCTCGGCGGGAACCTGGCCGTGGTGCTGGAGGCCTTGAATGAAAACTTGTGGGCACAAACAGGATGACGCCGATTCTGATTGCTGGGTTGGCCACCGTACTCGTTCATGAGGGATAATGCCCCCTACTACACGACTTATCGACCGCGACACCTAGAGACGCTTAATGACCCTTGCCGAGCTTCATCAGATCCTTGCCCGTGGTGAGGACAGTCGCCATCAGTTCAAGCGCGATTTCAACAATATTGATGCCTTGACAGCCGAGTTGGTGGCGTTCGCCAATACGTCCGGTGGCTATCTGATAATCGGCGTAGAGGACTCAGGGGAGTTTAGCGGGCTGAGTAGTACCGACATTGGGCGACTCAATCAACTGCTCTCCAATGCGGCCTCCCAGAACGTCCGCCCGGCGATCAATCCATTGTCCTGCAACATTCAGACCGAGCACGGACTGGTCATGGTGGTGACAGTAGAACAAGGGCTTAACAAACCCTTTGTCGATAGCCAGGGTCGCATCTGGGTAAAAAACGGCTCCGACAAGCGTCGGGTCACAGCCCGTGAAGAACTGCAACGTTTGTTCCAGCAGGCCGGGCTAGTGTGTGCCGATGCGGTACCAGTGAGGGGCAGCAGCGTAGCGGACATCGACGCGAAGGCGCTTGGCGAGTACTTCCAACATCGCTTTCGGCAAAGCCCTGAGCAGACTGGTTTAGAAACCATCCGTATCCTGGAAAATCTCGGCCTCGCCAGCGACGGCACACCCAATTTGGCCGGCTTGCTGCTCTTCGGCCAGGCGCCACAACGTCTGTGCCCGGCGTTCGATATCAAGGCCGTGGCGTTTCCGGGCACAGTTCTGCATGACCGACACTATCTAGACAGTGAAGATATCGACGGTAACCTGCAGGAGCAGTACCGACGCAGCCTTTCTTTCATAAAGCGCAACCTACGCCACGTGCAGCGCCAGCAGGGCTTCAACTCCCTCGGCCAGCTGGAAGTGCCGGAGGAGGTATTTGAAGAACTGCTGGTCAATGCCCTGATCCACCGCGACTACTTTGTCAGCGCCTCCATCCGGATCATGATCTTCGCCGACCGCATCGAACTGATCAGCCCCGGGCATCTGCCTGATGTGCTCGATACCGATAAAATTCGATTCGGCCTGTCCAACCGTCGTAACCCGACGCTCACTTCGCATGCAGTGCACATTCTCCCCTACCGCGGTTTGGGCACCGGCATCCCGCGCGCTATCGATGCTTGGCCAATGATCCAGCTGGAGGACGACCGGCAGAGTAATCAGTTCAAGGTGGTGATTCAGCGCGCCGTTGAAAAAGGGCCTCTTTCGGGCCCAAGTGGGGACCAAGTAGGGACTAAGTCGGGACCAAGTAGGGACCAAGTAGGGACTGAGTCCGCTGCCGAAGGGGAGCAATCCGACCCTCGCCTGCCCTTGCAGCAAGAGCAGGTAACGCTGCTGTACAAGATGACAGGCGATCATTCTGCGCCAGAGCTAATGACCTTCGTCGGGCGCAGCAACCGCAGCAAGTTCCGCGAGCAGGTTTTGGCCCCACTACTGGCGCTTGGCGTGGTCGAGATGACCATTCCAAGCAAGCCCAACAGCAGCAAGCAACGCTATCGCCTGACTGCGGCCGGCCGAGTGCTAAAGGCCGAACAACGCTCCTCAAACGACTGAGCCCAGACAACCACTTCCTTGCGCGAGCGCAATCTGGCGCTTTACACACTTCGCCACAGGTCCACCCGTCTTTCATGGGGCTCGTTCAATAGGGAGGATCGAATCCTTGGAGCTGCCGGGCAATTGCGGGGTAGTCGACCTCGTTGTCGACGAAAGCGTCTGAGAGGATCCACCACAGCTTTGTGGGTTGCTGATCGATCAACTGGGGGGCCTCCTAAAAACCCCTGAATGCCAGATCTCCAGGTGTCCACATTCCATAAAACGTGGACACCTGCCCGTAGAGGCTTGAGTACATATCAAGACTTGCGCACAGCTCTCCGCCTACGCCATGAACAAGGCCCACTCCGGAAAATCGTGACAAAGGTCATAGGCTATCGACTTCCCGCACCGCCCTCAAAATCAATCAACCGCCCCACCAACACCTGCGCCGCCTCCATCGCCTGCACTACCGGCCAACGCCAACCCTCCGGCATTAAACCCAGGACTCTCCGTCAGTTCATAAGCCGCAGCCTCCCCCGCCCGAAGCACCTGCGACAAATGCAGAAGCACCTGCTCAGCACTGACATCAGGCCGCACACAAAAAGGGGATGAGGAAAAATGTTGATCCGCAAAAACGTCACTCATGGCACATCTCCGTATTATCAAAGCCAATCCTAGGACCAACCACCCAATCCTTCTCACAGAACTGGGTGGCGGCCGTACGCGGGGTGAGAACCAGGGAAATACGGGAAACCCGGTCGGGCCAAAGCCCGCCCGCGCACGGCTGCCATGAAGCTAAGATGCAGTGAAGGACAGCCTGCTCGACGGCAGGCTGCATTCCAATTTCCGACGGGTTCTCACACCCGAACGCTGATGTTTCAGCGATTCGGCCAGACTAGCATCGGGGGTTGTGAGGGCTCTGTCGGACGTTGCCTATGCTAGCGCACTACGGGGCTGGTACGGCTGTAGGAACCTTCCTAGGGATTTGCAGGAAACGATCACTAACGAGTGGTCGGCTCCGTCATGGCTTGGCCACACTGGATATCGGGGCTGCATATGCGGCCCAGCGCAGCCTGGCGGCAGCGGCTACAGGTCCGGGCTCGGCTACAGTCGCCAGTTGCACCTCATATCACCTTCACCGCCCGCCCAATAAACTGCACCGCCCCCGTAGGCCGCCCCGTCTGCGACCCACCACGCCCCTCCAACGTCAACTCAAACAACTGATTCGCCTCCAACGGCGGCAACTTATCCACAGGCACCGACAGCACCTGCCCAGGCTTCACCAACCCCAACGACACCGGCCCCTGCCAGCCATCCACCTTGGTCCAGAACTGCAGTTCCTTGTCGCTGGGCACCGGCGTGTCCGCCAGCGGTATCAGTTGTATCTCCCGCGTGTCACTGGCCTGCACCACCCACCCCGGCGCCTTGTCCTGCGGGGCCACCAATACAACCAGGTAGTTGGTCGTATGCACGGGCGCCGTTTGTGTCAGCAATAAGCCCCCCAGCACCAGCGTCGCCATCAGCCCCGCCCCCGCCAACCCGCGCCACAGGGGCAACAGGTTCCACCACGAAGCCCGGGGTGCTGGCAGGTCTTCGCGGAACAGGCTGCGTTCGATGCGCCCCCACAACTGGGGCGTCGGGGTGTGTGGTTCTGCCAGTTCGGTCAGGGCTAGCAAGCGACGCTCCCACGCATCGACCGCCATCCGCAGTTCGACATCATGGGCAAGGCGCGCCTCTACCTCGCGACGCTGCTCGGCCGGCAACGTGCCCAGCACGTATTCGCCTGCCAGTTCATCAATTGGGTCTGTCATCCCATGCACTCCCGCAATGCTGCCAGGCTGCGCTTGATCCAGGCTTTGACGGTGCCCAGTGGCGCACCCACTTTCTGCGCAATTTCGGAATGCGAGTAGCCATCCACGTAGGCGTGCAGGATGCAGTTGCGACGCGCAGGGTCCAGGTGTTCGAGGCAGGTGTAGATGCGCCCCGAGCGGGCTTGGTATTCGAAGGTGTCCAGGTGCTCGGCCGTTGCAGTTTCGGCTTGTTCGTCGATGTGCACTTCCCGCCCGTGGTTGCGCACCAAGTTGAGCGCCAGGTGGCGCGTGACGCTGTAGATCCAGCCCCGGGCGGAGCCGCGGGTAGGGTCGAAGCTGCTGGCGCGTGTCCATATCCGCAGGAAGACGTCGTGCAGGATGTCTTCGGCCAGCGCGTTGTCGCGCGCGATGCGTTGGGCGACGCCCAGCAGGCGTGCGCTTTCCTGTTGGTACAGGTCGCGCAGCGCTTGCCGGTCGCCTTGGCTGCACGAGGCCAGGCAGGCTTCGTAGTCGAAAAGGGGCTCGGGTAAGGACACTTTGTTCTGCCGTCGACATGGGCTGGGGTGCTTGGCAGCAGCGTAGACGACTTCAGGCCCGGGGTTGGCTCAATTGGCGGCCCAGAACACGTAGTCCGCCTGGTATTTCACCACTTCGCGGGCGCCTTTGTTGGCGGCGGTGCATTCGGTTTTCGGGGCTACACCGCCTTTGGTGGCCAGGCGCTGGATGTAGCTGACGTTGCTCATGGCGCCTTTGCCCTGGGTGGGGTTGGCTTTGACCAGTTGGTAGGGCAGATCGCCCGGGGCCGAAGGGGCGACGGCCAGTTGGGTGCCGGTCACGTTGGAGCCGTCCTGGGCTTGCCAGGTGGCGGGTGGGCCGAAGTAGGTGCCGATCTGTTTGCCGCTGCGGTCGTTGAGCACGGCTTTGGGGCCCACGAAGAACCATTCGGTCTGGCCGGCGGCGTTGGCCTTGTCGCGGCACTCGTAGGTGATTTCGCCGACGCCTGTGGTTTGCAGGGCGACTTTGTGGCCGTCCGGGACTTTGATGTTTTCCGGCAGGCTGGTTTGCGCGAAGGCGGCGGGGATGGCGGTCATGAGGCAGGTGGCGGCGATGATGCCCACGATATTTTTGCTGTTCATGTGGTGCTCTCCAGGGAGGGGATCAGGTCAGCAGCGTTGGCTACTACCTGTACTACCCGTGGGGAGGCGGATTGGATGCAGGGGGTTGAAGATATTGACTCGCCGTTCGTCGGGGGCGGGCGCAAGTCAAAGCGAGAGGTTCCACACGTCCCCCTGTGGGACCGGGCGAAGCTCGGGAAGCGTACGACTCGGTATGGTTGGTGACCGCTTCCCGAGCTTCGCCCGGTCCCACAAGGGGATCGCGGTACACGCCTGCGCATGGGCGGCCTGAGCAAGGCCGCCCGGCGCGTAGGTCAGACCTGGGCCTGACCACCATCGACGAACAACTCGATACCGTTGACGAAGCTGGCGTCGTCCGAAGCCAGGAACAGCGCAGCGCTGGCGATTTCTTCGGCTTCACCCACGCGGCCCATGGGGATGAGCGAGGCCAGGTAGTCAAGCAGGCCTTGCTGTTGCGCGGCATCCGGGCCGGCCAGGTCCACCAGGCCTGGGGTGCGGGTGGCGCCCGGGCTGATGGTGTTGATGCGCACGTGGCGATCCTTGAGGTCCAGGATCCAGTTGCGGGCGAAGGAGCGTACGGCGGCCTTGGACGCAGCGTACACGCTGAAGGCGGCGGTGCCCGAGCTGCCGGCGGTGGAGCCGGTGAGGATGACCGAGGCGTTCTTGGCCAGCAGCGGCAGGGCTTTCTGCACGGTGAACAGCACGCCTTTGACGTTGCGGTCGAAGGTGTCGTCGTAGTGCTGTTCGGTGATGTCGCCCAGGGGCAGCATCGAGCCGCCGCCGGCGTTGGCGAACAGTACGTCGAGGTGGCCGTGGGCAGCGCCGATCTGGCTGTAGAGGTTGTCCAGTTGCTCCAGGCGGGTCGAGTCGACTTGCACGCCGGTGGCGTTGCCGACAGCGGCGACGGCGGCGTCGAGCTCGGCCTGGCGGCGGCCGGTGATGTAGACGTGGGCGCCTTCGGCGGCGAAGCGTTTGGCGGTGGCCAGGCCGATGCCAGTGGTGCCGCCGGTGACCAGTGCGATTTTGCCTTCGAGTTTGCGAGCCATGATGTTTCTCCAGGTTTGAATCAGTGGGTTGTGTTGCGGTGTGGGAGAAGCATATCGACGGCGGTCATGTTTCAAAATAGAATCATATGAAACTCATCATTGCAGATTTGAAATGAGCAAACTCCCCGATTTCGAAGGCCTGGCCATGTTTGCCAAGGTGGCAGAAGAAGGTTCGTTCGCCGCCGCCGCGCGGGTGATGAGCGTGTCGGTGCCCACGGTGTCGCGTGCGGTGGCGCGGCTGGAGGAGCGTCTGGGTGGGCGGCTGTTCAACCGCACCTCGCGGCAATTGGCGCTGACCGAGTTCGGCGCCAGCATGGCGGCCAAGGCCGGTGACATTTATCGCCAGGCCGAGGAAGTGGAAAGCGAGGCGCAGGAACTGTCGGTGCAGCCCCGTGGCCAGGTGCGGCTGGCGGTGCCGATGTCGTTCGGGCTGCGCTGGGTGGCGCCGTTGATGCCCAAGCTGATGCGGCAGTACCCGGAGCTGTCGGTGGATTTGCATTTGTCCGACGCGTCGGTGGACCTGATCGCCGAGGGCTTCGATGCGGCACTGCGCATTGCGGTGATGCCGGACTCGTCACTGGTGGCGCGACGCATCTGTGCGGTTACGCAGTATCTGGTGGCGTCACCGGCCTACCTGCAAGCCCACGGCACCCCGCAGCACCCGCGAGCGCTGGCGGGCCGGGCGTGCCTGAGTTATGCGTATCGGGCGCGCAGCCAGGTGTGGCGCTTTACCCATGAGGACGGTACGGAAGAAGACGTGGTACCCAGCGGGCCGCTGCGGGTAACCAATTCGGATGCCTTGTTGCCGGCGTTGCTGGAAGGGCTGGCGATTGCCGAATTGCCGGAGTTCATTGCCAGTGAATACCTGGCGGACGGGCGCCTGGTGGCGCTGCTGCCGGAGTGGCACATGGCGCGGGGCGGGCTGTATTTCGTCACGCCGTCGGCGCGTGCGCGACCGGTGAAGATCAAGGCACTGGCGGATTTCTTTGCCCAGCACCTGGCGGAGCCAGCCTGGCGCTGGCCCAGATAGCGACCTCGTCCACCCTGTGGGAGCGGGTTCTACCCGCGAAAAGAACGCCGCGCACCAATGGATAAAACGCGGCGTACTTTTCGCGGGCAGAGCCCGCTCCCACAGGGGAGTGCACGGCTGCCAGGCTTTACCAATCGTACGTCAGCGTGGCGATCACGTTGCGGCGCGGGGCGTAGAAGCATGAGTTGCCGTTGCTGCACGCCACTACGTAGTCCTTGTCGAACAGGTTGCTGGCGTTCAGCGCCACGCGGGTGCCGTGCAGGCTCTGGCTCAGCTTGCCCAGGTCATAGTGCAAGGCGGCGTCTGCGACGGTGACGTTGCCGGTCTTGATGCGGTTGGCGATGGCATTGGTGGAGCTGACACTGCTGCCCCACAGCGAGCCGGTGTAACGCGCGCCCAGGCCCACGCCAAAGCCGTCCAGGGCACCGCCATGGAAGCTGTAGTCGAACCAGGTCGAGGCCTGGTGGCGCGGGGTGAAGGGCAATTCGTTGCCTTTGTCGTGGTTCAGCGCAGTGGTGTTGCCCGATTGGGTCACTTCGCTGTCGGTGTAGGTGTAGGAGGCCAGCCAGCTGAGGTTTTCGTTAAGTACAGCCTTGCCTTCCAGCTCCAGGCCACGGCTGCGCGCCTCACCGATCTGCACGGTGTTGTTGATGTTAAGTGGGTCAGCGGTGGTCAGGTTTTTCTGCGTCAACTGGTAGACCGAGGCGGTGATGAAACTGTCCTGGCCGGGCGGCTGGTACTTGACCCCCGCTTCATACTGCTCGCCTTCGGTAGGTTTGAAGATAGGCGTGGTGGCGCTGACGCTGGTGTTAAGCATCGGGTCGAACGACTGCGAATAGCTGAAGTACGGCATCAGGCCATTGTCGAACAGGTAGCCCAGGCCACCGCGCCACGTGCCTTTTTCATCGTTCTGGCGGATGTAGCGGTCGCTGGGGTTGCTGCCGTCCGGACGGAAGTGGCTGTCGGCATCGGCCCAGTCGTAACGACCGCCCAGGGTCAGGATCCAGTGGTCCAGCTTGATCTGGTCCTGGAAGTACACGCCGGTCTGCTTGAGGGTCTGGTACAGGTCACGGCCTACGCGGGTAGTGCCCTGGGTGCCGTCGGTACCGGCGCCGGTATAGGGGTTCATCGAGGTGTACGTGCCGTTCACCGCGGTGTTCAACAGGCCAGTGCGGCGGTAGTCCACACCCAGCAACAGAGTGTGCTGCAGTTCGCCGGTGTTGAAGTTGGCCTGGGCCTGGTTGTCGACGTTGAAGATCTGCAGGTTGCGTTTGATGTCCGAGGTGGCGCGGGCCAGCAGCGGGCTGGTGGTGCTGACGTAGCCGTTGCCGTAGGCCGAACGGTTCTCCACGTTGACCTTGCTCCAGCGCAGGTTCTGACGCAGGGTCCAGGTATCGTTGAGATGGTGCTCGAACAGATAGCCCAGCTGGAAGCTCTCGCGGCGCAGCTTGTCGAAGTCAGGATCGCCCAGCAAGGTATGACTGCTGATGTGCCCCCACGGCGAGGCATGCAGGCTGCCGCTGGCCGGGTAATACTGCTCGGTAGTGCCGCCCCAGTCGCGCTGGTACTGGGCCAGCAGGGTCAACGAGGTGTCTTCGTCGGGGCGCCAGGTGATGGCCGGGGCGATGAACTGGCGGTTGCTGTCGACGTGGTCGATCTGGGTGCCGCTGTCCTTGACCAGGCCGGTCAGGCGGTAGCTGAGGGTGCTCTGGTCGTCCAGCGGGCCGCCGAAGTCGAAGCCCAGTTGCTTGAGGTCATGGCTGCCACCCTGCACCTGCAACTGGTGCAAGGGGGTGTCGGTGGGCATTTTGCTGGTCAGGTTGATCAGGCCACCGGGGCGGCTCTGGCCGTACAGCATGGAGCTTGGGCCACGCACCACCTCCACGCTTTCCAGGCCGTAGGGTTCGGACATGCTGCCTTGGCCACTTTCGCCGTAAGGCAGCATCAGCCCGTCCTGAAACACATAGGGCGAAAAACCGCGGATGCGGAACTGTTCGCGGGTGTTGTTGGCACCGGTGTACTCGCCGAATACGCCCGGGGTGTAGCGCACCGCTTCACTCACGCCCTGCACGGCCTGGTCATCCATTTGCTTGCGGGTGACCACCGAGATCGATTGCGGCACTTCCACCAGCGGCGTGTCGGTTTTGCTGGCGCCGCGGCTGCGCTTGGCGACGTAGCTGTAGCCGCTGTCGCCGGCGTCGCTCTGGGTAACGCCGTTGATGTTGACCTCGCCCAGGCTGAGCGCGCCCGCTGGCAAGGGCTTGAGGGTCAGCACGCCGCCCGGGGTGCTTTCCAGCCCCAACCCGGACCCTGCCAGGGCGCGGGTCAGCGCCATCTGCGTGGTCATTTCACCCTGCACCGCCGGGGCCTGTCGGCCTGCCACCAGTTGCGGCGAGTAGACGATCTCACTGCCGCTTGTCTGGGCGATACGCGCCAGGGTGGTGGCCAGAGGGCCGGCGGGCAGGTTGAACGCATAGCTGGCCTGGGTCTGCGCGGCAACGCTGGCCGGGCTCACCAGCAGCGGCGCGCCCGACAGCAGCAGGGCCAGGCATAGGGGCGAAAGGGTGAAGCGGGGGCGACGGCGGTACATGACAAGCTCCATTGTGTGTCCGCATTTGGATACGGTTCCTGAGCTATGTGCCGCGAGATCGAAAAAGCGATATAGCCACGGAAAAATAAAATTCACACGGCGTCGACGCTCACCCACCAATCGAAGTAGCGCTGTACCCGCACCGGGGGGGGGGGGGGGGGGGGGGGGGGGGGGGGGGGGGGGGGGGGGGGGGGGGGGGGGGGGGGGGGGGGGGGGGGGGGGGGGGGGGGGGTGGGGGGGGGGGGGGGGGGGGGGGGGGGGGGGGGGGGGGGGGGGGGGGGGGGGGGGGGGGGTGGGGGGGGGGGGGGGGGGGGGGGGGGGGGGGGGGGGGGGGGGGGGGGGGGGGGGGGGGGGGGGGGGGGGGGGGGGGGGGGGGGGGGGGGGGGGGGGGGGGGGGGGGGGGGGGGGGGGGGGGGGGGGGGGGGGGGGGGGGGGGGGGGGGGGGGGGGGGGGGGGGGGGGGGGGGGGGGGGGTGGGGGGGGGGGGGGGGGGGGGGGGGGGGGGGGGGGGGGGGGGGGGGGGGGGGGGGGGGGGGGGGGGGGGGGGGGGGGGGGGGGGGGGGGGGGGGGGGGGGGGGGGGGGGGGGGGGGGGGGGGGGGGGGGGGGGGGGGGGGGGGGGGGGGGGGGGGGGGGGGGGGGGGGGGGGGGGGGGGGGGGGGGGGGGGGGGGGGGGGGGGGGGGGGGGGGGGGGGGGGGGGGGGGGGGGGGGGGGGGGGGGGGGGGGGGGGGGGGGGGGGGGGGGGGGGGGGGGGGGGGGGGGGGGGGGGGGGGGGGGGGGGGGGGGGGGGGGGGGGGGGGGGGGGGGGGGGGGGGGGGGGGGGGGGGGGGGGGGGGGGGGGGGGGGGGGGGGGGGGGGGGGGGGGGGGGGGGGGGGGGGGGGGGGGGGGGGGGGGGGGGGGGGGGGGGGGGGGGGGGGGGGGGGGGGGGGGGGGGGGGGGGGGGGGGGGGGGGGGGGGGGGGGGGGGGGGGGGGGGGGGGGGGGGGGGGGGGGGGGGGGGGGGGGGGGGGGGGGGGGGGGGGGGGGGGGGGGGGGGGGGGGGGGGCATGGTCTGCTCAAGCGCCGCCAGTGCGCGGTCGCTGTGGTCCAGGGAAAACAGCCCGGACACCCGCAGGCGTGCGGCCTGCGGGGTAATGCGCAATACCCCGCGGCGGTAGGGTTGCAGGGCGGTGATGACGTCGCCCAGGGGCCAGTCCACCACGTTGAGAAAGCCATTCTGCCAGCTGCTTTCGTCGTTGCCGGTGGCGGCCAGTGCTTCGATGCTTTGCCCCAGGCGCACACCGTGATCAGCCTTGACCTCCACGTGCTGGCTACCGCCAGGCAGATCGACGGTGACGCTGGAGCGCATCACCCAGACGTGCGCACACTGCACATGGTTGGCTACCATGCACTGGCCGTCGAAGGTCTGCACGCTGCCGAACGGGGTGACGATACGCAGCGGGCGCGGGTCGGCCTGGGCGCTGACGATGAGCTTGCCGCCGCGCAGTACCAGGCGCCGCTCACGGTCGTTGAAATCGATGTCCACCGCACTGCGCGCGTCCAGTTGCAGATGGCTGCCATCCGCCAGGTCACGGGACAGGCGCTCGCCGGTGCCGGTGCGCAGGTCGGCGCCCAGCTCCGCCAACGGCATGCCCTGGCGTGTCAGGGTCACGCCCGTGATACCCACGCCGGCCAGCGCCAGTGCCCCGCGCAGAAAGTGCCGTCGGCTGGGGCGCGGTGCCTGCAAAGCCTGCCGGGCAGGTGCCTCGCGCGTGGTTAGCGGCGCCAGCGATCGATGCAGGTGCTGCTGCACCCGCGCCCAGGCTTGCGGGTGGGCCGGGTCGGCACCCAGCCACCGCTCGAATGCCTGGCGCTCGTTGGCCGGCAAGGGCTCGTCACGCAATACCGCCGTCCATTCAATGGCCTGTTCGAGGGCCGCACGGGGCAGGCTCATGACTCCAGCAACTCGCGGCAGCACAGCTTCAACCCCTTGGCCACGTACTGACGCACGCGGATGGTGGACACGCCGAGCATGGCCGCGATATCGGCGTATTTCATGCCGTCCAACTGGCTGCACAGGAAAGCAGTGCGGGCCCGCGGCGACAGGCCATCGAGCAAGGCATCAATGGCCAGCAACGTGTCCATGGTCAACGCCCGCTCTTCAGGCGACGGTTCGACGGCCTCGGGCTGCAGCGCCAATGCCTGCAGATAAGCGCGCTCCAGGTCACGGCGGCGCCAGGTGTCGTACATCAGCCGCTTGGCGATGGTAGTCAGCAGGGCCCGGGGCTCACGAATGGCCTCCGGCGCCGGCAGCGCCACCACCTGCATGAACGTCTCGGCCGCCATGTCCGCAGCGTCATGCTGACAGCCCAGGCGCGCCCGCAACCGTTGCACCAGCCAACCGTGATGGTCACCAAACAAACAGTGCAACACATGACGTCTCAGATCGGGGGCGCTGAAGGCGGGTGTCGGGGGCATAGGGGAGGACCGCAGCGATTTAATGAAAACCATTATCAATTGTTGGCAGCGCCGATACAACTGCAAAACATTCTCAGCAGCGATCGCGTATGACTGGCTTTCAAGCGCACTTTTACAGCCTGCGGTCGAACGACCCCGGCCCCACGGCAGTCCAACGCTGTACCACTGTCACAGAGCCCACGCGGGCTCGGGAGTGTTCGTCGTGAAAGCTGCACAACGGTTCGTTTTCTCCGCCATCATGCTGGCCAGCGTGGCTGCCCTGCCGGCCTACGCCGCCTGCGTCGACCCGGTCAACCAGGAAGGCGTACACCTGCAACAGCAACAGCAGAACGGCATCAATTATGTGTCGGGCGGTATTGGCCAGGACGAGTCCTGCGCCATCCAGAAGATGCGTGGCTATAACCTGCACATCACCTTTTCCGCCGGCCCCGAGAACAAGTATGAGTCGGGCATCAAGGTGGCGATCCAGGGCGCCCAGGGGCATGAAGTGCTGAACGTGAGTGACGTCGGGCCCATCCTGCTGGCGCAGTTGCCGGCCGGCAAGTACGTGATTGTCGCCCAGTTGGACGGGCGCGAAATGCGCAGTACCGTGGATTTGAGCAGCGGCAAGATGCAGGCACTTAACGTGCATTGGCGCGAATCCAGCGCCAGCAAAATGCAACCGTAGCCGCTGCCGCCAGGCTGCGCTGGCCCTGTGCCTCACCGCAGATCTTCGGCATGCAACAGGGCCAGCGTAGCCTGGCGCCAGCGGCTACCGTTTATTCGAAGATCTGCTGCGGGGCGGATTCACGCTTCTCGTATTTCTTGAAGCCGTTCATGGTGTTCACGCCACCATAGAACCCACCCAGTTCGCCGATGTTGTCCAGGCCCACTTCAACAAAGGGCGCATGCAGCGAAACCGGCACACCCCAGCCCGAGGTGCCATAGCTCACGCCGGCGCCGGCGTAGAAGTCGCGATCACCGCCCAGCGCCTGCACGCCAACCCGAGGGTCGAATGCATGCAGCGATGTGGTGACGGTCGCTGCACCGCCGTACACGGTGTCGGCGCTTTCAGAATAGACATGCTGGTAGGCCAGGCCCACGCGCGCGTTGTCGAGGTTGATTCCGCCCTGGCCGAAGGGCAGTTGGAAGGTCACACCCACCTGGCTCTGGTGTCGGGAATGTGTATCTGCAAAGGCGGCCGGGGCCAGAATGCTCAGCACGACTGCCCCCACAATGCTTTTTGAAATGTACACGGTCGATCTCCAGAGGTAGTTGTCTTACCTGGACATTACATCGCCATCACCGCAAACATTTAACCACTGCGTAACAGGTGCGACACATCGCTGACCAAATAGTTGATACCCACCATAGGGCGGACCGCTCCAGTTATCGTAAACTGCGCGGCTGGCAGGTCTTACTGGAACACCAATCGTTTATGCGCATTCTGCTGATCTGCAAGGACATGGGCGGGTACATCCGCAAGCTGTCCGATTTTCTGCAACACCAGGGCCACCAGGTCCTTTTCCTCGATACGGCGCAGTCCAGCCCACGCCTGGACTGGCTCTCGGGCAAGTTGCGCTCGGTGGCCCGGCACCATCTGGGCCTATGGCTGGATGCCCGCAAGATCAAGGCCTTCGGCCAGGCGGATTACCTGCTGGTGGTCAACCCCGGGCAGATAGAGCCCGCCACCATCGAGCGCGCCATGGCCATTGCCAGGGTGAAAAAAGCTTATCTGTATGACAGCCTGGCACGCTCCCCGGTGTCGGACAGCTGGCTCAAGCGGTATGACCAGGTGTACAGCTTCGAAGCGCCCGATGCCCGGCGCCACGGCCTGACCAAGCTCTACAACTTCATGTATGAAGACCTTGCCGTGCCCACCCCGCAAAGCCACGCCAAGTACAAGGCGTTCCTGGTGATGGCTGGCCTGGATCGCCTGGCCCTGCTGGATGCCATTGGCCAGCAACTGGAGCAGGCCGGCTTCCCCCAGTATCTGTTCATGGTGCAATACAAAAAGCCCGGCGAGGCGCGCAGCCGCATTACCTTTTTCCGCGAGCGCCTGGGGCTGGATGACGTGACCCGGCTGATCGCCGAGGCGGACATTTTGATCGACCTGATTCGCCCACGGCAAAGCGGCCTGAGCTTCCGGCTGTTCGAGGGGATGATGCATGGCAAGAAGGTGATCACCAACAATGCGTCGGTGGTGGATTACGACTTCTACAACCCGGCCAACATTCTGGTGATCGACGAGCAGAACCCGCAGATACCTCGCGCGTTTCTGGAAAGCGCGTATGTGCCGGTGCCTGAAGCGATCCGGGCGCGCTATAGCCTGCATGGCTGGTGCGACACCGTTTTTTCAGCCCCGCGCTAAGGGCTTTGCGGCTGGCGATGCCCACCCGGTGCATCGCCGCCGCGCCCAGCCGTTACTCTTCCTCTTCTTCCTCTTCCATGTCGTAGCCCGCTTCATGCTTCAGGTAGCCAGACCCTCCGCGCGCGGTGCCCCAGGGCTGCTCGATGACTTCCCCGCTGTCCCATTCCTGGTACAGATTTTCCCTGACCACTGCGCTATCCATAGCGGCCATACGTGAACGATCACTGTTTGAGCGGTCCATAACCACCTCCTTTTTGGTTGAATGGAAAAGCCTAGCGCAGGTGTCAAAAGATGACGGCCATCGTCGGCGCCGCATGTCGGAATGTCAGACAAATCCGGTTACCCGGGCAAACGCCAGGCGAAAAAAAACGGCGGGCCCCAAGGCCCGCCGTTTATCAGGATCAGGCTTCAGCGTGTTCGCTGAAATCCGTTTCCTGCCGCAGTTTTTCAGCAAACTCGGCAACCGTCATGGCGCCCAGGTCTTCGCCGGAACGGGCACGCACGGTGACCAGGCCCTGCTCTTTCTCGCGGTCGCCCACCACCAGCAGGTAGGGGACGCGCTGCAAGGTATTCTCGCGGATCTTGTAGCCGATTTTCTCGTTGCGAAGGTCCGCTTCCACCCGGAAGCCCATCTTCACCAGCCGCTCGCGGGTAGCCTGAACGTAGTCGTTCTGGGCATCGGTGACGTTGACCAGCACCGCTTGCACCGGCGCAAGCCAGGCAGGGAACACCCCGGCGTGGTGCTCGATCAGGATGCCCAGGAAGCGCTCCAGCGAACCGACGATTGCCCGGTGCAACATCACCGGACGACGACGTTGGGAATGCTCGTCGACGTACTCGGCGCCCAGGCGATCCGGCATGTGGTAATCCACCTGGATGGTCCCCACTTGCCATTCCCGGCCGATGGCGTCGCGCAGGTGGTACTCGATCTTGGGGCTGTAGAACGCGCCCTCCCCCGGCAGCTCTTGCCACTGCACGCCACAATCGCGCATGGCGTTGCGCAGCAGGTCCTCGGCCTTGTCCCAGACCTCGTCGCTGCCCAGGCGCTTGCCTGGCTCGGGACGCAGGGCGATCTTCACCGCGATGTCGGTGAAGCCGAAGTCGGCGTACACCTTCAACGCCTGCTGGTGGAAGGCTTTGATCTCGTCGGGGATCTGCTCTTCGGTGCAGAAAATATGCCCGTCATCCTGGGTAAAGGCGCGTACCCGCATGATGCCGTGCAACGCCCCCGAGGGCTCGTTGCGGTGGCAGCCGCCGAACTCGCCGTAACGGATCGGCAGTTCGCGGTGGCTGCGCAGGCCGTGCTTGAAGATCTGAATGTGCCCGGGGCAGTTCATGGGCTTCAAGGCGTATTCGCGGTTCTCGGACTCGGTGACAAACATGTTTTCCTTGTAGTTGTCCCAGTGCCCCGAGCGCTTCCACAGGGTGCTGTCCACCACTTGGGGCGAGCGCACTTCGCGGTAGCCACTGTCGCGGTACACGCGGCGCATGTAGTTCTCCACCGACTGCCACAGCGACCAGCCCTTGGGGTGCCAGAACACCATGCCCGGCGCCTCTTCCTGCTGGTGGAACAGGTCGAACTGCTTGGCCAGTTTGCGGTGGTCGCGCTTTTCCGCCTCGGCCAGTTGCTGCAGGTAGTGCTTGAGGTCTTTGTCGTTCAACCAGGCGGTGCCGTAGATACGGCTGAGCATGATGTTGTCCGAGTTGCCGCGCCAGTAGGCACCGGCCACCTTCATCAACTTGAACGCGCCCAGCTTGCCGGTGTTGGGCACATGCGGGCCGCGGCACAGGTCGGTGAATTCGCCCTGGGTGTACAGCGACAGTGGCTCGTCGCTGGGGATGGAGTCGATGATCTCGGCCTTGTAGCCCTCGCCCTTTTCCAGGAAAAACGCACGGGCCTCGTCGCGCGGCAGCACGCTGCGGCTGACGGGCAGTTGTTCCTTGACGATCCTGGCCATCTCGGCCTCGATCAGCGCCAAGTCATCCACGGTGAAGGGGCGCGGTGCCACGAAGTCGTAGTAGAAACCGTTGGCGATGACCGGGCCAATGGTGACCTGGGTGCCCGGGTACAGGCGCTGCACGGCCTGGGCCATCAAGTGCGCAGTGGAATGGCGCACCAGCTCCAGGGCATCGGTGCTTTTGGTGGTCACAATCTCTACCGTGGCGTCCGTGTCCAGCAGGTAACCGGCGTCCACCAGCGTGCCGTTGACCTTGCCAGCCAGCGTGGCGTTGGCCAGGCCCGTGCCAATGGACAGGGCCAGTTGCTGAACAGTGAGGGGCTGGGGAAATTCCCGGCGGCTTCCATCCGGTAAAGAGATTGTAACCATCATGGTCGAGTACTCGATGTTGAAAAAACTGAAGTGCGTCAAAACACTTGCCAAGGTGCAGCTCGCGATCCGTCGGAGCGAGTGGCGGGTCTTGGACCATATCACGCCACATCAATAATGGATCCACTTAATGGGCAAGTTTTCATCTTGGCGTTGCCGCCGCACGGCCCGCGTTGCGCGCTCAACAACCTTCATCCAACACCGTATTGGCGACCCTGTGGCACTCTGACATAATCCGCGCCCTGATTTGCGGCCTGGCGCCTGAAACGCCCCCCTCCCTGCGGCCGCAGACTGCGTAACGGACTACGTTGATGAGCTACTTCTCGATCGAATTCGGTCTCTGTTTCATTGTGTTCTTCCTGCTGTACTGGTGCCTGAGCTTCAGCCTGCGCGCCCAGAACCTGCTGTTGCTCGGCGCCAGCTACGCCATCCTCGCCAGCTTCAACCTGAACTTCCTGAACATCCTGCTGGTGTACACCGTGGCCGTGTTCGGCCTGGGCAAACTGAGTGCCCGCCACCCTGGGCGATGGTTCACCCACGCCGCCATCATGGTGCTGGTGCTGGGCTGCTTCTACTTCTTCAAGTACCAGGATTTCTTCGTCGGCTATGCCCAGCAGGGCTTCCAGGCCATGGGCGTGGACATGGCGTTGCCGCTGATTGAAGTGCTGTTGCCGGTGGGTATGTCGTTCTACATTTTCCACTCGGTCAGCTATCTGATGTCGATCAACCGCGGCACGCTCAAGCCTGCCGCGCCGCTGGACCTGGCGCTGTACCTGGCGTTCTTCCCCAGCCTGATCGCAGGGCCGGTGAACCGCGCCGAGCACTTGCTGCCGCAGATCCTGCCCGCCGCGCCGCGCCAGATACTGGAGCCGCAACGGGCGCTGGGGCTGGTGGCGCTGGCGGTGGTGAAGCTGTTCCTGTTCAGCACCTGGCTGGCGAATAACTGGGTAGACCCGGTGTTCGACACCCCTACCGGCTTCTCGCCGGAACAGATCCTGCTGGGCATTTACGGCTACTCGCTGCAGATCTATTTCAACTTCAGCGGCTACACCAACCTGGTCACCGGCATCGCGTTGTTGCTGGGCTTCCGCCTGCCGCGCAACTTCGACTACCCGTACATGGCGCGCAACCTCAAGGAGTTCTGGGACCGCTGGCACATCAGCCTGTCCACGTTCATCCGCGACTACGTGTACATCCCGCTGGGTGGCAATCGCAAAGGCTTCTGGCGTAGCAACCTGAACCTGTTCGCGGCCATGGTGATTTCGGGCCTGTGGCACGGCGCCAGCCTCAACTTCCTGATCTGGGGCGCGCTGCATGGCCTGGGCCTGATCGTGTACAAGCTCTATAGCCGCGCCTTCCCCGGCCAGCGCACGTGGCTGGGCGCCGACCTGCTGGCGCGCCTGCTGACCTTCCATTACGTGGCTTTTGCCTGGATTTTCTTCCGCAGCGCCACCCTGGAAGACACCCAGGACATGCTGGCCGGCCTCACCCACTTGTCTTTCGAAGGTCTGAGCCAGGGCCCATGGGCCGGCATTCTGGCTTGCCTGACGCTGGTGGCCTGCTACCCGTGGCTGGTCGCCAGCCTGCGCAAGGGCTTCGCCGCCAGCCAGCGCATCCCGTGGCTGGTGTACCCGGTACCGTTGGGCCTGTTCATTTCCGTGGTCATCTTTGCGTCGCCATCGGGCGTGCCGGGGTTCATCTATGCCAGTTTCTAAGTGGTGGGCCAGCCAGCCCGTGAAGGCGCTGCAAGTGACCCTGGGCCTGCTGGTGGCCGCGCTGATTCTGCTGTGGCTGAACCAGACGTCGGTGCGCCTGTATTGCCAGCAGAAATACCACGCCGCCTGCAGCGTGCCCGGCCTCAGTGACAATGGCGCCTGGACCTTCGGCGCCACCCTGACCCAGGCCATGGATGACGCCCGCGGCGCGTTCCTGGCCCGCATGGACGGCACGCCCCCGCCCGAGCCGGTTGTCATCGAACCGGTGGTGGCGCCCCAGCCGCAGGTGGTGGAAGTACCCGAGCCGGTGGTGGTGCCCAAGGTGCAGGAACCGGTCAAGGTCACGCCCCTGACCATCGCCAACCTGAGCGGCAATGACGAGGTGTTTTTCGTTGGCGATTCGCTGATGCAGGGTGTGGCGCCGCATATGGCCAACACCCTGCTCAAGCGCTACAAGATCAACAGCGTCAACCTCAGCAAGCAAAGCACCGGCCTTGCCTACCCCGGCTTCTTCAATTGGCCGCTGACGGTGCAGCAGACCTTGCAGGCCAACCCCAATATCCGTTTGATCGTGGTGTTCATGGGGCCTAACGACCCGTGGGACATGCCGGTGGCCAAGGGCAAACCGTTCCTGCGCTTCCACAGCGTCGACTGGGAAGCCTCTTACCGACAGCGCGTGGAAAGCATCTTCGAGCTGGCCAAGGTGCACCACGTGCAGGTCATCTGGGTGGGGCCACCGAACATGCGCAAGGACAAGCTGTCCACTGCCATGGCCTACCTCAGCGATCTGTACAAAAGCGAAGCCAGCCACTACGGCCAGCTGTTCCTGTCGGCCAACGATGTGCTGGGTTACCACGACGACACCTTCTCGCCATACCTGGAAAGTGCCGACGGCAAGAAAGTGAAGACCCGCGTCGATGACGGCATCCATTTCACTACTACCGGGCAGAAGCTCATCGCCGAACGGGTGATGTCGCTGATCAATGTCCAGACCCACGACTTAACGGAGCGTTGAATGAAACGACTGCCTGGCCCCATGACGCTGCTGAGCGCCCTGCTGTTGAGCGGCTGCAGCCCGGTCTCGGCCGTCGCCACGCAAACCACGCCCAGCCCTGCCAAAGTGGTGCGGGTAGCCAAGACGGCAGACGCCGACCCCAACCTGCGCCTGCTGCAGAACAAACTGAAAAACGCCCAGCGCTCGGCGGTCACCATCGTGCAACTGGGCGACTCGCACACAGCCGCCGACCTGCTGACCGGGGAGCTGCGCACGCGCTTCCAGCAGGACTACGGCAACGGCGGCATCGGCTTTATCTCGGGCACAGCCGTGCCGGGCACACGCTATGACCAGGTGCGCATTACCGCGGCGAAAAGCCAGTGGGCCCTGACCTCGGCGCGCAACCAGCACAGCGATCGCTTCCCCCTGGGCGGCTACCTGTCGGTGGCGCAGACGGCGGGCGCCCATGTGCACCTGGAGCCCACCCCCGCCACGGACATGCGCTACCGCGTCTCCACCCTGTACCAGGCCGCCAGCAACAACACCCTGCAGGCCCGCGATGACTACACCCAGATAGCACGCCCGCTACCCGCCACCAACGGTGAATGGCGCCTGAGCCCAGCCATCGGCAACCTGGCCTTGCCCATGGACCTGACCTTCGCCAGCGGCCAGAACCTGGCCGTGGGTGGCTGGAACATCCTGGCGCAGAACAACAGCGGCGTGGTGTTCTCCACCCTGGGCATCAATGGCGCGCAGTTCAGCGTGGTGGACAAGTGGCAAGCCGGCTGGCTCGACACCTTGAAGGCACTCAAGCCTGACCTGCTGATCATGGCCTACGGCACCAATGAAGCCTTCGATGATGACCTGGACATAGGCTTGTATGAAAGCCAGCAGACCCAGCGCATCCAGCAACTGCGCCAGGCCTTGCCGGGCACCGTGCTGTTGATTGTCGGCGCGCCGGATTCGATCAAGAACAAAGGCGCCAGTGGCTGCCAGGCGCGGCAGCCGCGCAGCCTGCATGGGGTAATCGACAGCCAGAAGCGTGTGGCCAGTCAGAATCGTACGTTGTACTGGAGCTGGCAGGCGTTCATGGGTGGGGATTGTTCGATCAACAGCTGGCAGGCGCAGAACCTGGCACGGCCGGATCTTGTGCACTTCACCAAGGAAGGCTACCTCAAGGTGGCGGATGGGTTGTACGACTACCTGAACACCCTGATCGCCCCCGCCAAACACTAAATCCCCGTAGCCGCTGCCGCCAGGCTGCGCTGGCCCTCAACCACACTGAAGATCTCCAGTGTTCACGCGGGCCAGCGCAGCCTCGCGGCAGCGGCTACAGGGTGATCGTTCAAGGCCACAGCTCGGCTGCAGCTGCACCGCTTTTTGCTCCACCCATCTGCTCCTTATCCCCCTCCCCCCTTCTGCGCTATTATCCTTGGAATGTCATCTTCTGGCATACCGAATACCTTTTGTCGTCTGCCCTCCCCTGCACCTTGCACAAAGGGGCTTGCACGAACAATATTATGGTATACCATCATACAACAACACCAAATCCCATCCCTAAAATGGAGCAGGTCATGAGTTTCGAAATCCGCAAGATCGTCAGCTACACCGAGGAAACCCTCATCGAAGGCGGCAAGGCCACTGACAAGCCCGTGACCATGGTCGGCCTGGCCGTGGTGATCAAGAACCCATGGGTTGGCAACGGCTTTGTCGAAGACCTCAAGCCCGTGATCAAGGCCAACTGCTCCGAACTGGGCGCGCTGATGGTGGAACGCCTGACTGCCGCCATCGGCGGTGCCGACAAGATCGAAGCCTACGGCAAGGCTGCCGTGGTAGGCGCCGACGGTGAAATCGAGCACGCCTCGGCGGTTATCCACACCCTGCGCTTCGGCAACCACTACCGCGAAGCGGTGCAGGCCAAGAGCTACCTGAGCTTCACCAACAAGCGCGGCGGCCCGGGCACCTCCATCCAGATCCCGATGATGCACAAGGACGACGAAGGCCTGCGCTCGCACTACATCACCCTGGAAATGAAGATCGAAGACGCGCCGCGTGCCGACGAGATCGTGGTGGTACTGGGCGCTGCCAACGGCGGCCGTCTGCACCCGCGCATCGGCAACCGCTACATCGACCTTGAAGAACTGGCCGCAGAAAAAAACAACTAAGGCTTGCAGGAGCGTTCCATGATTCGGCCTACCGCTGAACTCACCCCGGCCGGCACCAGTTACCTGGCGACCGGCCAAGGCCACCCCGTGATCCTGATCCATGGCGTGGGCCTGAACAAAGAAATGTGGGGCGGCCAGATGGTCGGCCTGGCCCCGCATTACAGCGTCATTGCCTACGACATGCTGGGCCACGGCGCCAGCCCGCGCCCCGCGCAGGGCACGCCGCTGGGCGGCTATGCCGACCAATTGCTGGAACTGCTCGACCACCTGCAGATACCCCAGGCCATCGTCATCGGTTTTTCGATGGGTGGCTTGGTGGCCCGCGCCTTTGCCTTGCACCACCCCACGCGCCTGTCGGGGCTGGTGGTGCTCAACAGTGTGTTCAACCGCAGCGCCGAACAGCGCGCCGGGGTGATCGCCCGCACCGCCCAGGCCGCCGAACACGGCCCCGACGCCAACGCCGAGGCGGCCCTGTCGCGCTGGTTCAGCCGCGAGTACCAGGCGGCCAACCCGGCGCAGATCGCCGCCATTCGCCAGACCCTGGCCAGCAATGACCCCCAGGGTTACCTGACCACTTATGAATTGTTCGCCACCCAGGACATGTACCGCGCCGACGACCTGGGCAGCATCCACGTGCCCGCGCTGATCGCCACCGGCGAACTGGACCCCGGCTCCACGCCGCTGATGGCCCAGCAACTGGCCGAGCGCATTCCCGGCGCGCAAGTTGCAGTGCTTGAGGAACAACGGCATATGATGCCGGTGGAGTCGCCGCGCCTGGTCAACCAGATGCTGCTGGACTTCCTGGCCCACGCGCTCACCACCCAGAACCACGCCAAGGGGATCGTTGCATGACTCTCGCCCGCTTTCAGATGTGCATCGACGGCCAATGGGTCGATGCGCTGTCCGGCAAAACCTTCGAAAGCCTCAACCCGGCCACCGCCCAAGCCTGGGCGCAGTTGCCCGACGCCGACGAAGCCGACGTGGAACGCGCCGTGCAAGCGGCGCAGAAAGCCTTTGAAAGCCCGGCCTGGCGCGGCCTGACCGCCACCGCCCGGGGCAAACTGCTGCGCCGCCTGGGCGACCTGATTGCCGAAAACAAAGAGCAACTGGCCCAGCTGGAAAGCCGTGACAACGGCAAGCTGATCCGCGAAACCCGCGGCCAGGTGGGCTACCTGCCGGAGTTCTTCCACTACACGGCGGGCCTTGCCGACAAGCTGGAAGGCGGCACCCTGCCGCTGGACAAGCCTGACCTGTTTGCCTACACCGTGCACGAGCCCATGGGCGTGGTCGCCGGCATCATTCCGTGGAACAGCCCGCTGTACCTCACCGCCATCAAGCTGGCCCCGGCCCTGGCGGCGGGCAACACCATCGTGCTCAAGCCGTCCGAACACGCGTCGGCGACTATCCTGGAACTGGCGCGCCTGGCCCTTGAGGCCGGCATCCCGCCGGGCGTGGTCAACGTGGTCACCGGCTACGGCCCCAGCACCGGCGCGGCGCTGACCCGCCATCCGCTGGTGCGCAAGATCGCCTTCACCGGCGGCGCCGCCACCGCCCGCCACGTGGTGCGCAGCAGCGCCGAAAACTTCGCCAAGCTGTCGCTGGAGTTGGGCGGCAAGTCGCCGAACATCATCTTTGCCGACGCCGACCTGGACAGCGCGATCAACGGCGCGGTGGCCGGCATCTACGCCGCCTCCGGGCAAAGCTGCGTGTCGGGCTCGCGCCTGCTGGTGCAGGACGAGATCTACGACGAATTCGTCGCCCGCCTGGTGGAACGCGCCCAGCGCATCCGCATCGGCAACCCGCAGGATGAAACCAGCGAGATGGGCCCCATGGCCACCGCCCAGCAACTGGCCGTGGTCGAAGGCCTGGTCGCTGCCGCATTGGCCGAAGGCGCCACCCTGCGCACCGGCGGCAAGCGCGCCCACAGTGACAGCGATGGCTGGTACTACGAGCCCACCCTGTTCGAGTGCGACAGCAACTCGATGAAGATCATGCAGGAAGAAGTGTTCGGCCCCGTGGCCTCGGTGATCCGCTTCAAGGACGAGGCCGAGGCGCTGGCGATTGCCAACGACTCGCAGTTCGGCCTGGCGGCCGGCATCTGGACCCGCGACCTGGGCCGCGCCCATCGGTTGGCCCGCGACGTGCGCTCAGGCATTATCTGGGTCAACACCTACCGCGCTGTATCGGCCATGGCGCCGATTGGCGGCTTCAAGAACAGCGGCTACGGCCGCGAGAGCGGCATCGATTCGGTGCTGGCCTATACCGAGCTGAAAACGGTATGGATCAACCTCTCGCAGGCGCCCATGCCCGATCCTTTTGTGATGCGCTAAGAGAGCCACTGCCATGATCGAACCCGGCATCTACAAAGAAGTAATGGCGTCCTTCCCTTCCGGCGTCACGGTGGTCACCACCCTGGGCCCGGACGGCGGCATCGTCGGCATCACCGCCAGCGCCTTCAGCGCCCTGTCCATCGACCCGGCACTGGTGCTGTTCTGTCCCAACTACGCGTCCGACACCTACCCGGTGCTGCGCGACAGCAAGCGCTTTGCCATCCACCTGCTGTCGGCCGACCAAAAAGCCGAGGCCTACGCGTTTGCCGGCAAGGGCAAGGACAAGGCCCAGGGCATCGAGTGGCACGTGAGCGAGCTGGGCAACCCGCTGCTGGCCAAGGCCACGGCGATCATCGAGTGCGAGTTGTGGCGTGAATATGATGGTGGCGACCATGCCATCATCGTTGGCCAGGTGAAAAACCTGATATTGCCGACGGAGCCGGTGACGCCGATGGTTTACCACAAGGGTAAGTTGGGGGCTTTGCCTACTATTGTGTGAGAACCTTGAGGGCCCCTCGCGAGCAAGCTTTGCTCCCACAGTGTACGACCCCACATAGGTGGTGCGACTTGCACTGTGGGAGCAAAGCTTGCTCGCGAGAGGCCCTCAAGCCTGGAGCCCATGATAAACTCGCCCATGATTTTCGGCCCTTGTCCGGCCCCCATTCCGGCCCTGAGGTACCCACCCAACTAATCAGAGCGGACCCGATGAAACGCCTGCCACTCGACGACAGCTTCAAGGTCAATCGCAACCCCGTCACCCTGCGCGAAATCGTGCTGGATAAACTGCGCAGCGCCATCATGAATTTCCAGCTGCTGCCCGGCGACCGCCTGGTAGAGCGCGACCTGTGCGAACGCCTGGGCGTAAGCCGCACCTCGGTGCGCGAGGCCCTGCGCCACCTGGAGTCCGAAGGCCTGGTGGAATTCGCCGACGCCAAGGGCCCGCGCGTGGCCATCATCACCCTGGAAGACGCCCGCGACATCTACGAGCTGCGCTGCGTGCTGGAAGGCCTGATCGTGCAGCTGTTCACCCTGAACGCCAAAGCCAAAGACATCCGCGCCCTGGAAAAGGCCCTGGACGAGAACCGCCGGGCGCTCAACGAGGGCGAACTGACCCAGGTACTGGACTCGGTGCAGGGCTTCTACGACGTGCTGCTGGAAGGCTCGGGCAACCACGTGGCCGCCACCCAGTTGCGTCAGTTGCAGGCACGCATCAGCTACCTGCGCGCAACGTCCGTGTCCCAGGAAAACCGTCGCGGCGCCAGCAACCAGGAAATGGAGCGCATTGTTGCGGCCATCAAGAGCGGCGACCCGCTGGCCGCCCACCAGGCCTCGGTGGACCACGTACGCGCCGCCGCAAAAGTGGCCCTGGACTACCTGCGCCTGAAGCAGAACGACACCAGCAAGCTGCGTGACATCGCCACCCCCATCGTCCAGAAAGAACCGCGCATAGGGAGTTGATCATGCCCAGCCCACGCTTCTGCCCGCAGTGCGGTGCCGCCCACCTGGTTCACCAGGTGCCTGCCGGCGATACCCATGAACGGCTGATGTGCACGGGCTGTGGCTACATCCACTACATCAACCCCAAGATCATCGCCGGCTGCATCATCGAGCAGGACGGCAAGTACCTGCTGTGCCAGCGCGCCATCCCCCCGCGCCCTGGCACCTGGACGCTGCCGGCAGGCTTCATGGAAGCCGGCGAGACCACCGAGCAGGCGGCCGTGCGCGAGGTGTGGGAGGAGACAGGCGTGCGCGCCGACATCGTCTCGCCCTACTCCATTTTCAGCGTGCCGCGCATCAGCGAGGTGTACATCATCTTCCGCGCCATCGCCGTGGAAATCACCGGCGCCTTCGGCCCGGAAACCCTCGACTACCGCTTCTTCGCCCCGGACGACATTCCGTGGGACGCCATTTACTACCCGGCCATACGGCAGATCCTCGAACGCTACATCGAGGAACGCCAGGCTGGGGTCTACGGCATCTACATGGGCAACGACGACAGCGGCAAGATCCACTTCATCCGCTGACTACACCGCGGTGTCGTCACCCAGCGGGTACCCCTCGACTATGATGATTTCAGCCGTGGCTGCGGTTTCGCGCTGCGCCTTGGCCTGCTGGTATTCGGGCGAGTTATAGCAATCGATGGCGTGCTGGTACGAGGGAAACTCGATAACCACGCTGCGCTGTGGTGTCTCGCGCCCTTCCATGGCAATGCTGCGCCCGCCACGGGCCAGGAACTTCGCGCCATACAGGGCAAATGCCGTGGGCGCACGCTGGGTGTACTCGGTGTATTGCTCAGGGTCGGTGACGTCTACCTGGGCGATCCAATAAGCCTTCATTACTACCTCGACGGTTCCGGTTAAAATTGTATTATGGTATACCAGAATAACGATAAAGCCTGCCAGTCATAGGTGAGACAACACATGGCCTTCAATAGCACCGAAGAAATCATCGAAGACTTCCGTCAGGGCAAGATGGTGTTGCTGGTGGATGATGAGGATAGAGAAAACGAAGGCGACCTGCTGCTGGCAGCCGACCGCTGCACCGCCGCCGACATCAGTTTCATGGCCCGCGAAGCCCGCGGCCTGATCTGCCTGACCCTGACTGACGAGCACTGCCAACGCCTGGGCCTTGAGCAGATGGTGCCGGCCAACGGCAGCGTGTTCGCCACCGCCTTTACCGTGTCCATCGAGGCCGCTGTCGGGGTGACGACCGGTATCAGCGCCGCCGACCGCGCGCGTACCGTGCAGGCCGCCGTGGCGCCTGGCGCCAGCGCCAATGACATTGTCCAGCCCGGCCACATCTTCCCCCTGCGCGCCCGCGAAGGCGGCGTGCTGACCCGCGCCGGCCACACCGAAGCCGGTTGCGACCTGGCGCGCCTGGCCGGCTTCACCCCGGCCGCGGTCATCGTCGAAGTGATGAACGACGACGGCACCATGGCCCGCCGCCCGGACCTGGAAGTGTTTGCGCGCAAGCACGGCATCAAGATCGGCACCATCGCCGACCTGATCCACTACCGCCTCAGCACCGAGCACACCATCGTGCGCAACGGCGAGCGCGACCTGCCCACGGTACATGGCACCTTCCGTCTGATTACCTATGAAGACCGCATCGAAGGCGGCGTGCACATGGCCATGGTGATGGGCGACATCCGCCGCGACGACCCCACCCTGGTGCGCGTGCACGTGATCGATCCGCTGCGCGACCTGGTGGGTGCCGAATACAGCGGGCCCAGCAACTGGACCCTGTGGGCGGCGTTGCAGCGGGTGGCCGAGGAAGGTCGTGGCGTGGTGGTGGTGCTGGCCAACCATGAGTCGTCCCAGGCGTTGCTGGAGCGTGTACCGCAGCTGACCCAGCCGCCGCGGCAGTACAGCCGGTCGCAGTCGCGGATCTACTCCGAGGTGGGGACGGGTGCGCAGATATTGCAGGACATTGGCGTGGGCAAGCTGCGCCACTTGGGGCCGCCGCTGAAGTATGCGGGGCTGACGGGGTATGACCTGGAGGTGGTGGAAAGCATTCCCTTCCAACCCTGACGCGCCCTGTAGCCGCTGCCGCAGGCTGCGCTGGCCCTCCATCCCACTGAAGATCTCCAGTGGAACATAGGGCCAGCGCAGCCTGGCGGCAGCGGCTACAAGATAGCCGGTAAGGCGAAACTCTTGTACAAATCTTGGAATACCATAATATGATATTCCAGTAGACCGAAAGAATGTGTCAGGTGCGCCCGCCAGGGACAGCACAAACAACAAGCCCTGACGCGGTCGACCATTACCAGGTCCCCTGGACCCACTGCTCCCGAAAGGCGGGCGATGTAAAGCCCGCTCAAAACACAACAAATGAGGGCGTACAAATGGTGTTCAACAAAGGTGCTACCGCGGTTCTCGCCGCCGGCATTCTGGCCGTATCCACGAGCGTTGCATTTGCCGCCGACAGCATGAGCTTCGTCAGCTGGGGTGGCAGCACCCAGGATGCACAGAAAGCCGCCTGGGCCGAGCCTTTCAGCAAGTCCCTCAACATCAAGGTGGTGCAGGACGGCCCCACCGACTACGGCAAGCTCAAGGCCATGGTCGACAGCGGCAACGTGCAATGGGACGTGGTCGACGTGGAAGCGGACTTCGCCCTGCGTGCCGCCGCCGAAGGCCTGCTCGAACCGCTGGACTTCAAGGTCATCGACCGCGACAAGATCGACCCGCGCTTCGTCGGCGACCACGGCGTAGGCTCGTTCTACTTCTCCTTCGTGCTGGGCTACAACGAGGGCAAGCTGGGCGCCGGCAAGCCCCAGGACTGGACCGCCCTGTTCGACACCAAGACCTACCCCGGCAAGCGCGCCCTGTACAAATGGCCAAGCCCCGGCGTGCTGGAACTGGCCCTGCTGGCCGACGGCGTAGCCGCCGACAAGCTCTACCCGCTGGACCTGGACCGCGCCTTCAAGAAACTCGACACCATCAAGAAAGACATCGTCTGGTGGGGCGGTGGCGCGCAGTCCCAGCAACTGCTGGCCTCCGGTGAAGCCAGCATCGGCCAGTTCTGGAACGGCCGCATCTACGCCCTGCAACAGGATGGCGCGCCGGTAGGCGTCAGCTGGAAACAGAACCTGGTCATGGCCGATTTCCTGGTCATCCCCAAGGGCTCGAAAAACAAGGACGCGGCGATGAAGTTCCTGGCCAATTCCAGCTCGGCCAAAGGCCAGGCGGACTTCGCCAACCTCACCGCTTATGCCCCGGTGAACAAGGACAGCGTGAGCCTGCTCAAGCCTGAGCTCGCGCCCAACCTGCCCACTGCCTACGCTAAGGATCAGATCACCCTCGACTTCGCCTACTGGGCCAAAAACGGCCCGGCTATTGCGACACGGTGGAACGAATGGCTGGTCAAATAAAGATGACGGCGGCTTCCCACCGTCACAGCACCGACAGCGCCCCCAGCGCTGTCGGCGCACCCCACGGCAAGGCGCCTGCCATGAACACACCCACCCTGGCCCAACGCTGGCGCGGCAGCCGCAACCTGCTGCCGGCCATGCTGTTCCTGGGCCTGTTCTTCTTCGCCCCGCTGATCGGCCTGCTGCTGCGCGGCGTGCTGGAGCCGGTACCGGGTCTGGGCAATTATCAGGAACTGTTCGCCAACTCGGCCTACGCCCGGGTGCTGTTCAACACCTTCTCGGTGGCCGGCCTGGTGACGCTGTTCAGCGTGCTGCTGGGCTTCCCGCTGGCCTGGGTGATCACCCTGGTACCGCGTGGCTGGGGCCGCTGGCTGCTGAACATCGTGCTGCTGTCGATGTGGACCAGCCTGCTGGCGCGCACCTACTCCTGGCTGGTGCTGTTGCAGGCCAGCGGGGTGATCAACAAGGCGCTGATGGCCATGGGCATCATCGACCAGCCGCTGGAGATGGTGCATAACCTCACCGGCGTGGTGATCGGCATGAGCTACATCATGATCCCGTTCATCGTGCTGCCGTTGCAGGCCACCATGCAGGCCATCGACCCGATGGTGCTGCAGGCCGGTGCCATCTGCGGCGCCAGCCCGTGGACCAACTTCTTCCGGGTGTTCTTGCCGCTGTGTCGCTCGGGGTTGTTCTCGGGGGCGTTGATGGTGTTCGTGATGTCGCTGGGCTACTACGTGACGCCAGCGCTGCTGGGCGGCGCGCAGAACATGATGCTGCCCGAGTTCATCGTCCAGCAGGTGCAGTCCTTCCTCAATTGGGGCCTGGCCAGTGCGGCGGCGGCGCTGTTGATCGTCATCACCCTGGTGCTGTTCTACTTCTACCTGAAGCTGCAACCGGAAAGCCCGGTCGGCTCCAGCAACGCGAGGTAAGCCGACATGCTGCTGACCCCCAATGCCATGAGCACGCGCCTGCGTGTCGGCCTTTACACCACCACCGGCATCATCGCGCTGTTCCTGTTGCTGCCCATCGTGTTCATCGTGCTGCTGTCATTCGGTTCATCCCAGTGGCTGGTGTTCCCGCCACCGGGCTGGACCACCAAATGGTACGTGCAGTTTTTCTCCAATGCCGACTGGATGGACGCCGCGCTGTCGAGCCTGAAGGTGGCGATACTCACCACCTTCTTCGCCGTGGCGCTGGGCCTGCCCACCGCCTTTGCCCTAGTGCGCGGCAAGTTCCCCGGTCGGGAAATGCTGTATGGCCTGTTCACCCTGCCGATGATCGTGCCGCTGGTGATCATCGCCGTGGCGGTGTACGCGTTGTTTCTGAAACTGGGCTACACCGGCACGCTGTTCGCCTTCGTGGTCAGCCACGTGATCGTGGCGCTGCCGTTCACCATCATCTCCATCATCAATTCCCTGAAGCTGTTCGACCAGTCCATCGAGGACGCCGCGGTGATCTGCGGCGCCTCGCGCTTGCAGGCGATCGTCAAGGTGACCTTCCCCGGCATCCGCCCGGGCATGGTGGCCGGCGGCCTGTTCGCCTTCCTGGTGTCGTGGGATGAAGTGGTGCTGAGCGTGATGATGGCCAGCCCCACCCTGCAAACCCTGCCCGTGAAAATGTGGACCACCCTGCGCCAGGACCTGACCCCGGTGATCGCCGTCGCTTCGACGTTGCTGATCGGCCTGTCGGTGCTGGTGATGGTCATCGCCGCCGCCCTGCGTCGGCGCAATGAAATGCGTCTGGGAGTTTCCAAATGAGTGCCGTGATCAACGAAACTGCGCAACCGGGCAAAACCCTGGTCAGCCTGCGTAACCTGAACAAGCATTACGGCGACTTCGCCGCTGTGGATAACATTTCCCTGGATATCCAGGACGGCGAATTCCTCACCTTCCTGGGCTCCAGCGGCTCGGGCAAAAGCACCACCCTGTCGATGCTGGCCGGCTTCGAGACGCCCAGCAGCGGCGAGATCCTGGTCAGCGGCCAGTCGCTGGTCAACGTGCCGCCGCACAAGCGCGACATCGGCATGGTGTTCCAGCGTTATTCGCTGTTCCCGCACCTGTCGGTGCGCGACAACATCGGCTTCCCGCTGAGCATCCGCAAGCACTCGGCCGAGGAAGTGAAAAAGCGCGTCGATGCCATGCTCAAGCTGGTGCAGCTGGAACCATTTGCCCACCGTCGCCCTTCGCAGATGTCCGGCGGCCAGCAACAGCGCGTGGCTATCGCCCGTGCGCTGGTCTACGAGCCACGCATTCTGCTGATGGACGAACCCCTCGGCGCGCTCGACAAGAAGCTGCGTGAAGACCTGCAGGACGAACTGCGCCAGTTGCACCGCCGGCTGGGCATCACCATCGTCTACGTCACCCATGACCAGGAAGAAGCCATGCGCCTGTCCCAGCGCATCGCCATCTTCAGCCACGGCAAGATCGTCGGCCTGGGCACCGGCTACGACCTGTACCAGAACCCGCCGAATGCCTTTGTGGCGTCGTTCCTCGGCAACTCCAATTTCCTCAAGCTCAAGGCCCAGGGCAACGCGGCGGCCACCTTCGAGAACCAGGCGCTGTCGATTCGCCTGACGCCCAACCTGCGTACTGATCAGGATGTGCTATTGATGGTGCGTCCGGAAAAGGCCCTGGCGCTGAGCGTCTCGCAGGCCATCAGCGAACCGCTGCAGGCGGGCTGGAATGAAGTGACGGCCAAGGTGACTGAGGTGCTGTTTTTGGGTGAAAGCCAGACCTGCAGTGTGATTACCGCAGGCGGCACCGCCATGACCGTGAAGGCCCTGAGCGCGGCCGGGATGCCGTTGAAGGCTGGCGATCCGGTGCGGGTGCGCTGGGCAACCGCGGATGCGTGCGTGTATACCGAGTGGGCCGAAGGTGACCTGAACAAGGCGGCTGGCGCGCATTAAATCCCGATCGCCAGCTACAAAAAAGGCGCCTGACCAGGCGCCTTTTTCATTACCGCCCCATTCCGTAGCCGCTGCCGCCAGGCTGCGCTGGCCCTCAAGTTCACTGAAGATCTCCAGCGAGGTTCAGGACCAGCGCAGCCTTGCGGCAGCGGCTACGTTATTTGGCGTACTCAAGCTTGGAGGTCTGGGCTTGATGGCCTCGCGTAGCCAGGCACCAATACAACGGACAAGTCACCACCAACCCCACCAACCACGACAAATCCACCCCCTCAATCACATTCGCCCACGGCCCCACATACAGCGACGTATTGGCAAACGGCAGTTGCACCACGATCCCGATGAAATACGCCACGATCGCATGCAGATTGAACCGCCCATACACCCCGCCATCCGCCGCAAAAATCGAGGCGATGTCATAGCAGCCACGCTTGATCAGGTAGAAGTCGATCAGGTTGATCGACGCCCACGGCACCAGCACCAGCAACAACGCCAGAATCAGCCCGATAAAGTGCGAGATGAAGTTCGACGAAGCGCCCAAGGCCATGAAGCAGCACCCCACCAGCACAATGGCCGACAGCACCACCCGCACCTTGATGCTCGGCGTCCAGTTGCCGGCAAAAGTCTGGATCGAGGTCACGATGGAAAGCGTGGCGCCATACAGGTTCAAGGCGTTGTGGCTGATGATATTGGCCAGGAACAGCACCATCAAAATCGGCCCCAGCCCACCGGTGGCCTGCTTCACCGCCGCCATGGCCTCGGTACCTTCAGGCGTGGCCAGCACTGCCACGGCGCCAAAGCTGAACGACAGGATGGTGCCCAGGCAGGCGCCGGCGTAGGTGGCCAGGAACGGCCGGGCAATGCCGATATCCGCCGGCAGGTAGCGCGAATAATCCGACACGTACGGCGAGAAGCTGATCTGCCAGATGATGCCCAGCGACACAGTGGCCAGAAAGCCCGACAGGTTAAAGGCGCCACGGCTGAAGAAGTCCAGCGGCAAGTCTTGGCTGAAGATCATGAAGAAGCCGGCCAGCAGCGCACTGCCCATCACCCAGGTGCCGATGCGGTTGAGGGTGTGGATAAATCGATAGCCGATCACGCCGATGGCGGTGGCGCTCAACGCGCCAATGATGATGCCCGCCGGCAGCGGCACGGCATTGACGATGCCATGAATCGATTCACCGGCCAGCACGATGTTGGAGATGAAGAAACCCACGTAGATAATCGCCGCGAAGAACACGATCAGCAGGGCCCCATAGCGGCCGAACTGGCCCCGGCTTTGCACCATCTGCGGGATGCCCATGCGTGGGCCCTGGGCCGAGGCCAGGGCAATCACCACCCCGCCGATCATGTGGCCGAGCACAATCGCGATCAGCCCCCACAGCAAATTGAGGTGGAACACTTGCACCACCATGGCCCCGGTCACGATTGGCAGGGGGGCGATATTGGTGCTGAACCACAAGGTAAAGAGATCGCGCGCCTTCCCATGGCGCTCAGCTAACGGCACGTAATCCACCGTATGATTTTCGATCAACTGCGTCTGTTCGGTTTTCTGGGACATGGATGCACTCGATTCTCTATTTTTGTCTTTGTATGGAAATGCAATTCGGAGGCCGTTCATCGACGCCCTCTCGAGCGAACACCATATTATGGTATTCCAAGCTTTCCACAAGCAGAAACTTGGCATACCATCAGACAATAAAGCGGCATAAAACCAATTCAGCCGCGTCTACCGAGGAACACCAAATGATCGACGCCACCGTCTACAAAAATGTCATGGGCTCCTTCCCTTCGGGCGTGACCGTGATCACCACCCTGGACGACGATGGCCAGATCGTGGGCCTCACCGCCAGCGCCTTCAGTTCGCTGTCCATCGACCCGGCCCTGGTGCTGTTCTGCCCCAACTACAGCTCCGACTCCTACCCTGTGCTGATCAAGAACAAGCGCTTCGCCATCCATTTGCTGTCCGGCCAGCAGCAGGCCGAGGCGTACGCGTTTGCGCGCAAGGGCAAGGACAAGGCCGCCGGCATCGAGTGGACCCTGAGCGAGCTGGGCAACCCGCTGCTGGCGGGCGCCGTGGCCATCATCGAGTGCGAATTGTGGCGTGAATACGAAGGCGGCGACCACGCCATCATGGTCGGCGCGGTGAAGAACCTGATCGTTCCCGAACAGGGTGACAGCCCGCTGGTGTACTGCCGCGGCAAGATGGGCGCGCTACCGGCCTTCGCATAAAGACATTGCAGATTATTGGTATTATGGTATACCAATAATACGACCGCAGCGCCTAGCGCTCCCTACCGCATCAGGCCCGCTTGTGGCGGGTCAAAAACAAAAGATCCGAGGTACGCGTCATGAAGTTTTCCCTGTTCGTGCATATGGAACGCTGGGATGAGCAAGTCAGCCACCGGCAGCTGTTCGAAGACCTGACCGAGCTCACCCTGCTGGCCGAGAAAGGCGGCTTCAGCACCGTCTGGATCGGCGAACACCACGCCATGGAATACACCATTTCGCCTAGCCCGATGCCGCTGCTGGCGTACCTGGCCGGCAAGACCACCACCATCCACCTGGGCGCCGGCACCATCATCGCGCCGTTCTGGCACCCGCTGCGGGTAGCCGGCGAATGCGCCCTGCTGGACGTGATCAGCAACGGCCGCATGGAAGTGGGCCTGGCCCGCGGCGCCTACCAGGTAGAGTTCGACCGCATGGCCGGCGGCATGCCCGCCAGCAGCGGCGGCAATGCCCTACGGGAAATGGTGCCGGTGGTGCGCAAACTATGGGAAGGCGACTACGCCCACGACGGCGAAATCTGGAAATTCCCCACCTCCACCAGCGTGCCGAAACCGGTGCGCACACCACCGATCTGGATCGCCGCCCGCGACCCCGACTCGCACAACTTCGCCGTCGCCAATGGCTGCAACGTGATGGTCACACCGCTGATGAAGGGCGACGAAGAAGTAGTCGACCTGAAGAACAAATTCGAAGCGGCGCTGGCCAACAACCCCGGCATCCCGCGCCCGCAATTGATGGTGCTGCGCCACACCCACGTGCACGCCAAGGACGACCCGGACGGCTGGCAAGTGGGCGCCAAGGCCATCTCGCGCTTCTACCGCACCTTCGATGCCTGGTTCGGCAACAAGACCGTGCCGGTGAACGGCTTCCTCGACCCAAGCCCGGAAGAGAAATTCGCCGAGCGCCCGGAGTTCCAGCTGGAGAACATCCGCAAGAACACCATGATCGGCACGCCGGAAGAGATCGTGGCGCGGATCAAGTACTACCAGGAACTGGGGGTGGACGAGTTCAGCTTCTGGTGTGACAACAGCTTGCCGCATGAAGAGAAGCGCAAGTCGCTCCAACTCTTCATCGACCACGTGATGCCCGCCTTCCGCTGAGTCCGCGCCCTGAAGCCGCTGCCGCCAGGCTGCGCTGGCCCTGGTGTGCGCTGGAGATCTCAGGTGTATGTGGGGGCCAGCGCAGCCTGGCGGCAGCGGCTACAGCTGTGCCAACTGGCGGACGTGGTATTTGATCTGCGCCAGGGTCAGCGCCGTATAACCCAGCACCACGGCACCCGGGTGATGGGCCTGGTGGCAGAACTGACTGACCGGCTGCAGGCGTAACCCCACCTCGGCAGCCCGCCTGCAGAACGCCTGCGCATCACCCCCCTCCGGCAACTGCAGCAGCCGTTGCTGTGGATCATGGTGTCGGTGTGGCTGGTGATCCCGGCCTGTCAGATAGCTGTGCTGCAACCCTATGCGCATGTGGCGGGGGCTGCTTCGGGGTTGTTTTTCTTTATCCAGATGACGATGACGGCTGTGTGCAGTCATGGGGTGGGCAGGCTGTCGGATGGGACGCTGGGGCCTATGGTGGGGGTGACGGCTGTGGCCAGTGTGGCGGGGGTGTTGGCGTGGTATTTGACGCAGATACCCGATCGTTCACCGCGACTCGGCATCGGCCGCAAATATATCCTTACCATTTCCCGATGGAAAGATTCCTGAATGGCTTTATGGTATCCGCACTCAGCCCCATCCAATTGCCCGGGGCGCCCGGCCGGCGGTACATGGCAAGTAGCATTTGCCCGCTAGCCACATGGTTTGCCACGATTGACGCAACCGGCACGCTCGGCCATGATGGGCGCACGACTCAACCTCGTACGCAGCGATTAAGTTCGCTGGCTGTTGAGGTGAAGAAACCGGCCCTTTGGCCGGTTTTTTCGTTTTCAAGGGCAAATTTTGTGCGGACCGCCTTTTTCGTCGATGGCTATAACCTGTTCTATGGCTTGCTGGCCGGCACACAGTACAAATGGCTTGATCTTCCCACGCTGCTACAACGTATTCTTCATGTCGAGCAGCCTTCCAGCACACTCCAATCGGTCACGTTTTTTACGGCAGGGGTAAAGCCGGACCTCGCCAGCCGGGGCCGCCAATCCAAAGAGGCGCAGGACAGTTACCTACGTGCGCTTATCGCTCGCGACGTTACCGTTTGCCATGGCCGACACCGCCTGGAGCCTGGGCGCGCCCCACGTTTCATCAGCAAAAAAGTACCCGCCTCCAGGACGGATCAAGTCGATATATGGCGTCTTGAGGAGAAGGAGACCGACGTGCATATCGCGATCAGCATGTACCGTCTTGCCTCGCAACAGCAGGTGCTTCCCGAGACTTTGCGCATAGAGCAAATAGTCCTGGTGTCTGCCGATACCGACATGACGCCAGCACTGCGGGCAATCCGTGAAGACTTTCCGAACCTGACCCTAGGCGTAATCCTTCCGCATCGGGAGGGGATAAAACGAGAACCACCAGGTTCTCTGCAGAACCTGTCCGACTGGATGCGACGGACCGTCACCAACGATGAGCTAAAGGCCTGCCAGTTTCCAGACCGAGTGCCTACCCTAAAACGCCCGGCTTTGAAGCCGGACTATTGGTGAGGCAAAAACAAGACCGGCCATCAGGCCGGTCTCAGGTCATTCAGCTTACGAGCTTGCAACCGCACCTTCCACGCTGTTGCTGACCTCTATCTCCGGTTTGATGCGCACCACCTCCCGCGCCACCGTCCACACGATGATCGCTGCAATGATGTCGAAAATCGCCAGCACCACGAACAGCGGGCTGTAACCTACCTGCGTCACCAGCACGCCAAACACGGCGGTGAAGGCTGCTGCGCCGAGGAAGCCGAACATGCCGCCAGCACCGGTGGCGGTCGCCACTTCGTTCTTGCCGAACGAGTCGGAGGTAATGGCATACAGCGCACCCGACAAGGTCTGGTGAGCGAAACCGCCGACGCACAGCAGGGCGATAGCCATGTAAGGGCTATCAACCAGGCCGATGCAGGCCGGGCCGATCATGCACGAGCAGCCGAACAGCATGACCATTTTGCGCGAGGTGAACAACGACACCTTGCAGTAGCGGTGGAAGATCGGGCTCAGGTAGCCGCCCAGCACGCAGCCCAGGTCGGCGGCCAGGAACGGCAGCCAGGCGAACATGGCGATTTCCTTGATGTTCATGTGCCGTTCGGTCATCAGGTACAGCGGAATCCAGGCGTTGAAGGTCTGCCAGGCCGGCTCCGAGAGGATGCGCGCCGAGGCGATGGCGTAGAAGTTGCGGCTGGCGACGATTTTTTTCCAGCTGCCGCGCTGCTTGGGCTCTTCCTTGAAGTGCGCTTCCTGGCCGCTGAGGATGTACTCGCGCTCTTCGTCGCTCAGGCGTTTCTGGTCGCGGGGGTGTTTGTAGAGGAACAGCCAGCCCACGCTCCAGACGATGCCGGCCGCGCCGACGATCAGGAAGGCCAGCTGCCAGCCGCTGTGCAGGATCGCCCACACCACCAGTGGCGGTGCCAGCAGTGCGCCGACCGACGAACCAATGTTGAACCAGCCGATGGCGACGGAGCGCTCCTTGGCCGGAAACCATTCGGTGGTGGCCTTGACGCCAGCCGGCAGGCCGGCCGCTTCGGTCAGCCCCAGCAGGCCGCGCAGGAACGCCAGGCTCTGCCAGCCCGTGGCCATTGCCGCGCCGGCACACGCCAGCGACCACGCCACGGCGAATACCGCAAAGCCCATCTTGGTGCCGATGGCATCGAGGATGTAACCGGCAATCGGCTGCATCAGCGCGTAGCAGATCTGCCAGGCGACTACGATGTGGGAGTACTGCTCGGTGGTAATGGTCAGTTCGCTCATCATCGTGGGCGCTGCGACCGACAGGGTGTTACGGGCCAAGTAGTTGACGATCAGGCCGCCCATCACCAGGGCCACCATCCACCAACGGATGCCTTTTATCTTCATCACATCACCTTGATTGTATTTTTGTTAGGTGAGCGTTATCCACAGGAGGGAGTCGCGCCTTCGACACATTTAGTCATACGTTGTCGTATAACCACCTTATAGCGATACTGGCGATTAGGTGTCAATGCCGATTCAGCGCTCGGGAGATTGACAGCGACGGGCTGCGCTCCCAATAATTCACGACAAGTTGTACGATGACATCTGAACCATAACAATGAACAAGAGGCCAGAGCCGCCCATGACCACCCCAAGCAAACCCCTCAATCGACTGCTGCTGACCGGTGCCGCTGGCGGCCTGGGCAAGGAACTGCGCCAGCGCCTGAAGCCCTTCTGCCGCACCCTGCGCCTGTCCGACATCGCCAGCATTGGCGCCGTGGACGACAAGACCGAAGAATTCCAGCTGTGCGACCTTTCCGACAAGCAGGCGGTGCACCACCTGGTCGAGGGCGTGGACGCCATCGTGCATTTTGGCGGGGTGTCGGTAGAGCGCCCGTTCGAGGAAATCCTGGGCGCCAATATCTGTGGGGTGTTTCATATTTATGAAGCGGCGCGCCGCCATGGCGTGAAGCGGGTGATTTTCGCCAGCTCCAACCACGTGATCGGTTTCCACAAGCAGACCGAAGTGCTGGATGCCCACAGCGCACGCCGCCCGGACAGCTATTACGGCCTGAGCAAGTGCTATGGCGAGGACATGGCCAGCTTCTACTTCGACCGTTACGGCATCGAAACCCTGACCATCCGCATCGGCTCCTCGTTCGCCGAACCACAGAACCGCCGCATGCTCAGCACCTGGTTGAGCTTCGATGACCTGACGCAATTGATTGCGCGCGGGCTTTATACCGACAGCATCGGCCATACCGTGGTGTACGGCGCCTCCGACAACACCCCGAACTGGTGGGACAACCGCTACGCCGCCCACCTGGGCTACCAGCCCAAGGACAGCAGCGAACAGTTCCGTGCCAAGGTGGAAGCGCAGCCAATGCCGCCCGCCGATGACCCGGCCATGGTGTACCAGGGCGGCGCCTTCGTAGCCGCCGGCCCATTCGGCGACAACTGAGACCCACCGTAGCCGCTGCCGAAGGCTGCGCTGGCCCGCGTGAACCCTGGATATCTCCAGCGGACATAAGGGCCAGCGCAGCCTGGCGGCAGCGGCTACGGCTCGGAGCACGCACTGACGTCATCGCGGCCAAGGCCGGCTCCTACCACGGGCGGCGTAGGAGCCGGCCTTGGCCGCGATACAGGCGACGCGGTTTCTGATCAGTGATTGTAAGCACTCTCATTATGCTCACCCAGATCCAACCCCAACTCCCCCGTCGCCTCATCTGCCCGCAAGCCAAGGTGGAAGCGCAGCCAATGCCGCCAGCCGATGACCCGGCCACGGCCTACCAAGGCGGCGCCTTCGTAGCCGCCGGCCCGTTCGGCGGCAACTGAGACCCACCGTAGCCGCTGCCGAAGGCTGCGCTGGCCCGCGTGAACCCTGGATATCTCCAGCGGTCATGAGGGCCCGCGCAGCCTGACGGCAGCGGCTACGGTATTCGGGCACGCTTGGAAACGTCCAGAAATAACACCAGGCAGCTTCAGGACCTGAGTACCCAAATCCCTATGGCAAAATGGCAATCCAGTCGTACAAGGACCGCCGATTGTCTCGCTTCAGATCACCGCAATCCCTGCCTGTCCCCGATGGCTTTGACTACCACGAAGATCATGCTTTCTGTCACCCGCTGACAGGCAAGGAACACTGGGGAAAGGTGGAAGTAACCAGCCAATTGCTACAGCAGCCAGGTGGCCCCATCCTTTTACGAGCAGGTCGGCACTACGGCCCGCACAGAGGTTTTGGCATCAGGCATATCTGGCAGGAGCGAGGTCACGACTTGGCGCGCTTCGGATACCCAAGCATCTACGACGTACCGCATTTCGTGAGTGACATCATTGTTGATGGAGCAAGCATTGTTTGCGAGTTCAATGAGATGGCAGGACACCATCGCCTGATCGTACTGAGAGGGCGTAAAGGTTGTGTGGTGCTGGCCGCGTTTGCAGATTTGATCGACGCGGACGAGATGTTTTATAGCGTGGTGACGGCTTATAGAAATCGAGCCACCAACGGCAGGGCAGTCGCGGTGGTGAGGGCCTGATACGAAAAAAGGCGCCAGCAAGGCGCCTTAATTGCGGAATACGGAGGGCTGGTAGTCGCAGCGCTCGCTTAGCTAGCTTCCGAAAAAGCTGGGTTACGTGCTAACTGTTTGGCCGAGGCCTCCGAGTTACCGCTACCGCGAAACTGGCGCGTTTCGCACATCCGCAGTACCGAGCCAATTCGCCTGATGCTCTGATACCCCTGCTCTTATGTGAGCCCTCAGCGGACATTCTTGATCAGCCCTTCATCGGAGTCAATTCCAGACCGACAGTCGTCACATCGAATATGTCAGTGATTGTAAGCACTCTCATTATGCTCACCCAGATCCAACCCCAACTCCTCCGTCGCCTCATCTGCCCGCAAGCCAATCACCACCTTGATCACCTTCAGGATGATCCAGCTCACCGCAAAGCAGTACACGAAGGTGAACGCCACGCCCTTGAACTGCGCCAGCAGTTGCCCGGCGATGGTGACGTTTGGCACATACCCACCCAATGACGGCACGCAGAACACACCCGTCAGCAACGCCCCGACGATACCGCCGATGCCATGCAGGCCAAACACGTCCAGGCTGTCGTCGTAACCGAAGCGGCGCTTGAGGCTGGTGGCCCCCAGGTAGCAGATCACCCCGCACAGCAGGCCGATGGCCAACGCACCACCCGTGCCGACATAGGCGCACGCAGGGGTGATACCGACCAGGCCTGCCAAGGCACCGCTGGCCAAACCTAAAGCACTGGGTCGGCCGGCCTTGAACCATTCGGTGAACATCCAGCCGATGATGCCGGCGCAGGCGCCCAGTTGGGTGTTGATCATGACGATACCGGAGATGCCGCTAAGGCCACCGCCCGAACCGATGTTGAAGCCGAACCAGCCTACCCACAGCATGGCCGCGCCGACCATGGTGAAGCTCAGGTTATGCGCGGGCATGGGCGTGTGTGGATAACCCTTGCGCTTGCCCAGCAGGATGCACGCGGCCAGCGCCGCGACGCCGGCGTTGATGTGCACGGCGGTGCCACCGGCATAGTCCAGGGTGCCCCAGTTGTGCATCAAGGCCCCTGCCCCGCCCCACACCATGTGGGCGATGGGCGCGTAGACCAGGGTGAACCACACGGCCATGAAGATCAGCGCCGCCGAGAATTTCATGCGTTCGGCAAAGGCGCCGGCGATCAGTGCCGGGGTGATGATGGCGAAGGTCATCTGGAAGGTCACGAACACGCCTTCGGGGATGTCGCCGACGATGCTGTCGGCGTTCATGCCGGCCAGGAATACCCGGCTCAGGCCGCCGACGAAGCTGTTGAAGGTGACCTGGCCATCAACCATGTTGGTGGTGTCGACCACCATGCTGTAGCCGTAGATCACCCACAGCACGCCCACTACACCGGCGATGCCGAAGCATTGGGTGAACAGCGAAAGCATGTTCTTGGCGCGCACCAGGCCACCGTAGAACAGCGCAAGGCCCGGCAGGCACATGAACAGCACCAGCACGGCGGCGGTGATCATCCAGGCGGTGCTACCCAGGTTCAGCACCGGCGGGGGGGTGTCGGCGGCGTGGGCCAGGGGGGATAGAAGGGTTAATGCGAGGAGGGAAATGCCGGGTAGACGGTTGACCATTTTCGAAGCTCCTGCGAGGAATGGAAGGTTGTCTGGCAGCAAGCGAAATGGGTTTTAAACAATGGGCCTTCGTGGCCTCTCGTACGAAACGCTGTAGCCGCTGCCGTCAGGCTGCGCTGGCCCCGTGCCCACTGGATATTTCCAGTGAAACAGAGGGCCAGCGCAGCCTGGCGGCAGCGGCTACGGGTTAGTAACCGGAACCGGGGATCCAGCTGGTGCCGGCCAACGGCACCCGCGCCATGGCCGCCGCTTCAACAGTCAGTGCCACCAGGTCCTCGGGATCGAGGTTGTGCAGGTGCGACTTGCCGCACGCCCGCGCCATGGTCTGCGCTTCCAGCACCAGCACGCGCAGGTAGTTGGCCAAGCGCCGGCCACCTTCCACCGGATCCAGGCGTTTGGACAGCTCCGGGTCCTGAGTGGTAATGCCCGCCGGGTCACGACCGTTCTGCCAGTCATCGTAGAAACCGGCCGCCGAGCCGATTTTCTTCAGCTCCTCGTCAAGACGCGGATGGTTGTCACCCAGCGCGATCAGCGCGGCGGTACCGATGGCTACCGCATCGGCGCCCAGGGCCATGGCCTTGGCCACGTCGGCGCCGTTGCGGATGCCACCGGAAACAATCAGCTGCACCTTGCGGTGCATGCCCATCTCCTGCAAAGCCTGTACCGCTTGCGGGATAGCCGGCAGAATCGGGATGCCCACGTGCTCGATAAACACTTCCTGGGTGGCCGCCGTGCCGCCCTGCATACCGTCCAGCACGATCACGTCAGCACCGGCCTTCACGGCCAGTTTCACGTCGTAATACGGCCGGCTGGCGCCGATCTTCACGTAGATGGGCTTTTCCCAGTCGGTGATTTCGCGGATCTCGGCAATCTTGATCGCCAGGTCGTCCGGCCCGGTCCAGTCGGGGTGGCGGCAGGCCGAGCGCTGGTCAACGCCGATCGGCAATGTGCGCATGCCGGCCACACGCTCGGTCACTTTCATGCCCAACAACATGCCACCGCCGCCCGGCTTTGCCCCTTGGCCGAGCACAATCTCGATAGCATCGGCCTTGCGCAGGTCGTCCGGGTTCATGCCGTAGCGCGACGGCAGGTACTGGTACACCAGCTGCTGGGACTGGCCGCGCTCTTCCGGGGTCATGCCGCCGTCACCGGTGGTGGTGCTGGTGCCAGCGATGGTGGCGCCACGGCCCAGGGCCTCCTTGGCGTTGGCCGACAGCGCGCCGAAGCTCATGCCAGCGATGGTCACCGGGATTTTCAGGTGGATGGGCTTCTTGGCGAAGCGGTTGCCCAGGATCACGTCGGTGCCGCACTTCTCGCGGTAGCCTTCCAGCGGGTAACGCGACACGCTGGCGCCCAGTAGCAACAGGTCATCGAAATGCGGCACCTTGCGCTTGGTGCCGCCGCCGCGAATGTCATAGATGCCGGTTTCGGCGGCACGCTGGATTTCCTGGATGGTCAGGCGGTCGAAGGTGGCGGACTCGCGCAGCACCGGAGGGTTCTTCTCGCTCATATCAATGCTCCTCAGTACGCGGACGCGTTATCGACTTTGAAGTTGTACAACTGACGGGCCGAACCGTAGCGCTTGAAGTCCGCCGCCTGGTGGGCGAAGCCTGCGCGGTTGAGCAGTTCCTGCAACTCTTCCAGGTGCTCGGCGCGCATCTCTTTTTCGATGCAGTCCGAGCCCAGGGACTCGACCTTGCCCTTCACGTAGATGTGGGTTTCATACAGCGAGTCGCCCAGCGCATCGCCGGCATCGCCGCATACGACGAGGCGCCCGGCCTGGCCCATGAAGCAGCTCATGTGGCCGATGCTGCCGCCAACGACGATGTCGATGCCCTTCATGGAAATGCCGCAACGCGCGCCGGCATCACCTTCAATCACCAGCAAACCGCCATGGGCCGTGGCCCCGGCCGCCTGGGAGGCGCTGCCCTTGACCCGAACGTAACCGCTCATCATGTTCTCGGCGCAGCCGACGCCGACGTTGCCGTGCACGGTGATCGAGGCCTTCTGGTTCATGCCCGCGCAGTAGTAGCCGGCGTGGCCCTGGATATCGATGGACACCGCTTCGTTCACGCCGACGGCGAGGTTGTGCTTGCCGTTGGAATGGGTGACTACCCACTCGCGGTCTTCAACGTTGTTGACCTGGTCGTGCAGCGCCTGGTTGAGGTCGCGCACGCTGGCAGTGGAAAGGTCGATGGTTTTCATGTGCGTGCTCCTTAGGCCGACTCGCGTTCCCAGACGTAAAGGGTGGCCGGTGCCGGCTCCCAGATTTTCGCGTTTTCGATGCCCGGCAGGCTCGACAGCGCCTGATACTCCGAGGCCATGGCCACGTAGTCATCGGTCTCGGCGAGGATGGCCGGTTTGCAGGCAATCGGGTCGCGGATCACCGCGAAGCCGTTGCGGGTGCCGATGGCGAAGGTGTAGAAGCCATCAAGGTTTTCCAGAGAGTTATCCAGCGCTTCTTTCAGCGAGTCGCCCTGCTGCAGGCGCCAGGTGAGGTAACCAGCCGCCACTTCGGTGTCGTTGTCAGTTTCGAATTTGATGCCTTCACGCTTGAGTTCCTGGCGCAGGCGGAAGTGGTTGGACAGCGAGCCGTTGTGCACCAGGCACAGGTCGGCGCCGGTGGAGAACGGATGGCTGCCTTCCATGGTCACCGCGCTCTCGGTGGCCATGCGGGTGTGGCCGATGATGTGGCTGCCCTTCATGCCGGCCAGGCCGAAGCGCTGGGAAATTTCCCGTGGCAGGCCCATGCCCTTGAGGATTTCGATGCTCTGCCCGGCGCTCATGATGCGCAGTTCAGGTGCCAGCTCGGCCAGGGCGGCGCGGGCGCTGGCCTCGTCGGTGTTGACCTTGAGCACCGCGGCCGTGGCGTTCTGGAACCAGTCCAGCGAGCAACCCAACTGCCCTTCAAGGGCGCTCATCAGTGCGTGAAAATCGAAACCTTCGGTGGTGCTTTGCAGGGTCAGCTTGACCCAGCCATCGGCCACTTCGTCACCGTAGATGGCAAAGCCGGCGCTGTCCGGGCCGCGATCGGTCATGGCCTCCAGCATCGGTTCGAACAGCTTGCCCAGCTGGGCTTCGAGCTGCGGGTTCTTCAGGTACAGCCCCACGATTCCACACATAACAGGTCTCCTTCACTGTGCGGCACAGGCGCCGCCAGCGCTTTATTGAAGGGAAATAATCAGAAGAATTCGGTGTAGCGCTGGATCTCCCAGTCGGAGACATGGCGGCTGTATTCCACCCACTCCATGCGCTTGAGCTTGATGAACTCGCCGACGATTTCCTGGCCCAGCACTTCGCTGAACAGCGGGTCGGCTTCCAGTGCGTCGCAGGCTTCCTTGAGCGATTGCGGCAGGGTCTTGATGCCGCGTGCGGCGATTTCTTCCAGGCTCAGCTTGTAGAGGTTTTCGTTGCACACCTGGTCGGGCATCAACTGCCGGTCGATGCCGTCCAGGCCTGCGGCGATGATGGCGGCGGTGACCAGGTACGGGTTGCAGCCGGCATCCGGCAGGCGGAATTCCAGGCGGCCGTAGGGCACGCGGACCATGGCCGAGCGGTTGTTGGAACCGAAGGCAATGAACGCCGGGGCCCAGGTGGCGCCGGACAGCGAGTTGCCCACCACCAGGCGTTTGTAGGAATTGACCGTGGGCGCGGCGAAGGCACACAGCGCCGGGCCGTGGGCCAACAGGCCTGCGGCAAAGTGGTAGGCGAGTTTCGACAGGCCCATGCCGCTGGGGTCGCTGGCGTCATGGAACAGGTTTTTGTTGTCGGCGCTGGCGATCGACAGGTGAAAGTGCATGCCATTGCCGGCGCGCTTGGGGTCGGGCTTGGGCATGAACGAGCAGATCATGCCCAGGTCGTTGGCGATCTCGCCGGCGGCCATGCGGAAAAAGGTGAAGCGGTCCGCCGAGGTCATGGCGTCGCTGTAGGTGTAGTTGATCTCGAACTGGCCGTTGGCGTCTTCGTGATCGATCTGGTAGATCTCGAAGTCGACCTTTTGCAGGGCTTCGGTCAGGCGCTCGAGGAATTCACGCGAGCGCGACAGGCCTTTGTAGTCGTAGCACGGCTTGTCGAGGTTATCGCTGGCGTCCACCAGTTGCAGCTTGCCACCGGCGTCGCGGCGCATCAGGTTGAATTCGGGCTCCAAGCCGGTGTTCAGCGTCCAGCCCTTGTCGGCCAGGCGCTGCACCTGTTGCTGCAAAACGTAGCGGCTGTCATAGGGGTGCGGCTTGCCGTCGACATGGCCGATGCACACCACGCGGCCGTAGCCTGGCTGCCACGGCACCGGGGTCAGGGTGGACAGGTCGCCACGGGCCATGAAGTCCGGGCCGTGGGGCTCCATGCCCATGCCGCAGATGGCGAAGCCGGCGAAACCCGCGCCTTCCTCGGCCACGGTCTTGAGGCCACACACCGGCACCGATTTGGTCTTGGCGGCACCGTGGATATCGACGAACTGCGCCAGCACGTACTTGATCCCGTGCTGCTCGATAATGCGCTGGGTTTCTTCTGGCAACATGTGCACTTCACTCCTCGCGACTGGCTGGCTGATCGATTATTCCGCTAACGAAACTTACTTTCCCAATAGGAATGCAAGCCGCTTGCCAGATTTGCCGATGCCGCCCAGCCGACGAGAAAACGAGCTTTGTGCGCTGTCTATATGGGAATATAGTTTTCCCAGGGGGAATACCACCAAACGCCGAACGGCGGAGGTCCCCGAATTTGCACTTTCGTGGTGCGAAACTAATATTAATGTACAGAAACCGTGCAGGCCTTTATGAACATGCCTATCGACCCCCAACCGCGTCTCAAGCTGGAGCAGTACCTGGGGATGCAGATCAAGCGCCAGCGCCAGGCGCAGGAACTCAAGCTGGCCGACGTGGCCCGCATCGCCGGTATCAGCCAAGGCATGCTGAGCAAGATCGAGAACGCCCAGGTGTCCACCAGCCTCGATACCCTGAGCCGCCTGTGCGACGTGCTGGGCATGCCCATGTCCAAGCTGTTCAGCCAGTATGACCAGCAGGGCAGCAGCGCCTTGCTGGTGAAGGCCGATGAAGGGCTGGAGGTGGTGCGCCGCGGCACCGAGAAGGGCCACACCTACCACCTGCTGAACCACACCCGCGGGCCGAAGAAGAGCTTCGAGGCGTACATGGTCAGCATGGACGACGCCAGCGAGGAGTTCCCGACCTTCTCGCACCCGGGCACCGAGTTTCTGCATTTGCTGGAAGGGGAGTTGATCTATCGGCACGGTAACCAGCTGTACCGCATGGAGGCTGGGGACAGCCTGACCTTCGACGGCGAGATCCCCCATGGGCCGGAGCAGTTGGTGCAGGTGCCGATCAAGCTGTTGTCGATCATGAACTACGGCCCAGACGCCACCTGACCTGTAGCCGCTGCCGAAGGCTGCGCTGGCCGGTGTGAACGCTGAAGATTTTCAGTGAGGCACAGGGCCAGCGCAGCCTGGCGGCAGCGGCTACGGGACTGATTAACCCCTCGCAAAAAATTCCTGCCAGTTAAAAAACTTTCACCAACCCTCTAGACGCCCCCCGCGCTTTCCCCTATAAAACCCACCAAGGAATATTTTATTCCCCACAGGCAATTTCCTGTGGGACGCCTTTTTTCGCCCTGCGATGCGCTGCCGCCACCCTTCCCCCGAGGACAAGCCATGCAACACGAAAAACACCAATTCATTCTCAAGATCAGTTGCCCGGCCACGTCGGGCATCGTGGCCGCGGTGACCTCGTACCTGGCGGGCAACGCGTGCTACATCGGCGAGATGGCCCAGTTCGACGACGAACTCAGCGGGCGGTTTTTCATGCGGGCGGTGTTTCGCTTCAACGACGGCCACCTCGGCGATATCGATCAACTCAAGGCCGGTTTCGGCGACGTGGCCGGCCAGTTCGACATGGACTGGGAGCTGCACGACAACAGCCGGCCCATGCGCGTGCTGCTGATGGTGAGCAAGTTCGACCACTGCCTCACCGACCTGCTGTACCGCTACCACAAGGGCGAGATGGACATGACCATCACCGCCATCGTCTCCAACCACCTGGAGCTGCGGCCCATGGCCGAGCGCGAGGGCATCCGTTTCATCTACCTGCCCGTGACCAAGGACACCAAGGCGCGCCAGGAAGCCGAGCTGATGAAGGTGGTGGACGAAACCCAGACCGACCTGGTGGTGCTGGCCCGCTACATGCAGATCCTCTCCGACGATCTGTGCAAGCAACTGTCGGGGCGCGCCATCAACATCCATCACTCGTTCCTGCCCGGCTTCAAGGGCGCCAAGCCCTACCACCAGGCCTACCAGCGCGGCGTGAAGCTGATCGGCGCCACCGCCCACTACGTCACCAGCGACCTGGACGAAGGCCCGATCATCGAGCAGGAAGTGCAGCGCGTGGACCATGCCTACCTGCCCGATGACCTGGTCGCCATCGGCCGCGATACCGAAACCGTGGCGCTGTCCAAGGCGGTGAAATACCACCTGCAGCACCGCGTGTTCCTCAACCAGGACCGCACGGTGATCTTCCGGTGAACAGTCTCAAGTTGATTGACGGCAAGACGGCGGCGGCCGGGGTGCTGCGCCAGGTAAAAGCCGACATCGTCCGGCACGGCATCCACCCCGCCCTGGCGGTGATCCTGGTGGGCGATGATCCGGCCAGCCACGTGTACGTGCGCAACAAGATCCTGCGCGCCGAGGAAGCCGGCATCCGCTCGCTGGAATACCGCCTGCCCGCGGACACCACCCAGGCCGAAGTGCTGGCATTGATCGCCCGGCTCAACGCTGACAGCAGCGTCAATGGCATCCTGCTGCAGCTGCCGCTGCCGGCGCATATAGAAGAAGCCCTGGCCTTGCAGGCGATTGCGCCGGCCAAGGACGTGGACGGTTTCCACAGCGAAAACGTCGGCGGCCTCAGCCAGGGCCGCGACGTGCTCACCCCTTGCACGCCCACCGGCTGCATGCATTTGCTGCAGGCCACCCTGGGCGACCTGAGCGGCAAGCACGCGGTGGTCATCGGTCGCTCCAACATCGTCGGTAAACCCATGGCCGCCCTGCTGTTGCAGGCCCATTGCTCGGTCACCGTGCTGCACTCGCGCAGCGTCAACGCCCGCGAGCTGTGCCGCCAGGCCGACATCGTGGTGGCCGCCGTCGGCCGCCCGCAGATGATCGACGCCGGTTGGCTCAAGCCCGGCTGCGTAGTGATCGACGTGGGCATCAACCGCATCGACGACAACGGCCGCAGCCGCCTGGTGGGCGACGTCGACTTTGCCAGCGCGCTGCCGGTGGCAGCCGCCATCACCCCAGTGCCCGGTGGCGTAGGCCCCATGACCATCGCCTTCCTGATGAAAAACACCCTGACCGCTGCGCTGCAGCAGGCCAATACCCAACGCAGTCTGTCGGAGGCCCCATGCCTTTCAACCTGTTGAAATATGGCCTGAGCGCGGAGTACCCGGTCGAGGTCGACCTGCCCGCGCCCAAGGAACTCAAACCCCGCTACGACGTGGTGATCATTGGCGGAGGCGGTCACGGGCTGGCCACGGCCTATTACCTGGCCAAGTACCACGGCATCACCAATATCGCCGTGCTGGAAAAATCCTACCTGGGCGGCGGCAACACCGCACGCAACACGGCGGTGATTCGCTCCAACTACCTGACCAGCGAAGGGGTGAAGTTCTACGCCGAATCGGTGCGTATGTTCGAAGGCCTGTCCAACGAATTCGACTTCAACATCATGTATTCGCACCGTGGCCAGCTGACCCTGGCCCACACCGACGCCACCGTACGCTCGTTCCGCCAGCGCGCCGAAGTGAACAAGCACTTCGGCGGCCGCACCGAGATGATCGACCGCCAGCAGATCCGCGAACTGGTGCCCACCCTCAACCTGGACCCCGGCCACCTGCCGGTGATCGCCGGGCTGTGGCACATGGATGGCGCCACCGCCCGCCACGACGCCGTGGCCTGGGGCTACGCCAAGCAGGCAGCCAAGCGCGGGGTGGAGATCCACCAGCTCACCGAAGTGCAGGAACTGGTGATCGAGAACGGCGCCATCACCGCGGTGAAGACCAACCGCGGCACCGTCCAGTGTGGCTGCGCGGTGCAAGCCATCGCCGGCATGAGCTCGCAGATGATGGCCAAGGCCGGCATCCGCTCGCCGATCCAGACTTTCCCGCTGCAGGCCATGGTGACCCAGCCGTTCAAGCCGTTCCTCGACCCGCTGGTGAGTTCCTCGGCGCTGCACTGCTACGTGCAGCAGACCAGCCGTGGCGAAGTGGTGTTCGGCGGTGGTTCCGACCCGTACCCGCTGTTCAACACGCGCTCCACTCTGGAATTGAAGGAAAGCCTGCTGGCCCATGCCATCGAGATGTTCCCCTTCCTGGCCAACGCCAAGCTGATGCGCCAGTGGGCGGGCATCACCGACATGACCCCGGACTACAGCCCGATCATGGGCCTTTCACCGGTGAAGAATTACTACCTGGACGCCGGCTGGGGCACCTGGGGCTTCAAGGCCACGCCCATTTGCGGCAAGACCATGGCCGAACTGGTGGCCAGCGGCGGCAAGGTGCCGGAGCTGATCAAGCCGTTCAGCCTGGCGCGCTTCAGCACCTTCAAGCAGGTCAACGAAATGGGCGCCACCGCGGCCAGCCACTGAGGATCGGACGATGAAAATCATGAATTGCCCGCTCAACGGGCCGCGCAACATCAGCGAATTCACCTACGGCGGCGAGTTCAAGGCCATGCCCGACCCCGCCACCTGCACCGACGCCGAATGGGCCGACTACGTGTTCAACTGCGAGAACCTCGCCGGCGTGGTGCGCGAATGGTGGATGCACACCCCGTCCAGCTACTGGTTCCTGGCCGAGCGCCACACAGTCACTGACGAAATCATCCGCACCTTCGACCCGAAGGAAGTCTTCACCACCCGCGTGGAATTCGCCGCCAAGGAGATCGCAGGATGAACCGCCTCCCCGCCCCCATGGGCCTGCTGATCGACCGCAACCAGCCACTGACTTTCAGTTTCGACGACAAGCCCTACCAGGGTTTCGCCGGTGACAGCATCGCCAGTGCGCTGCTGGCCAACGGTCGCTTCCTGTTGTCGCGCTCGTTCAAATACCACCGCCCGCGCGGCCCGCTGAGCATGGCCGGGCAGGACGCCAACAGCCTGGTGCAACTGCCGCGCGAGCCCAACGTGCTGGCCGACATGCAGCCGCTGGAACAGGGCCTGGCCGCCACCGGGCAGAACTTCAACGGCAGCCTGGATAACGACAAGGATGCCTGGCTGGGCAAATTCTCCAAGTTCATGCCGGTGGGTTTCTACTACCGCTCGTTCTACAAGCCCAAGGGCATGTGGAAGGTGTGGGAACCGATCATTCGCAAGAAGGCCGGGCTGGGTGTGCTGGACCTGAAGTTCCAGCCTGAGTATTACGACAAGGCCTACCTGTTCACCGACCTGGCCGTGATCGGCGCCGGGCCCGCCGGCCTGCAAGCCGCGCTCAGTGCGGCCAATGCCGGCGCCAAGGTGCTGCTGATCGAGCAAAGCCCGATCCTCGGTGGCTCGCTGACGTACGCGCGCTTCGACATCGACGGCAGCCGCGCCGAAACCCTGCGCCGCGAACTGGTGAGCGCAGTGGAGAACCACGCCAATATCCAGATCCTCAAACAGGCCACCTGCAACGCCTGGTTTACCGACAACTACCTGCCGGTGATTCAGGGCAAGCGGATGTACAAGGTGCGTGCCCAGCAGTGCCTGATCGCCAGCGGCTCATTCGACCAGCCGGTGATTTTCCGCAACAACGACCTGCCCGGGGTGATGCTGACCAGCGCCGCCCAGCGGCTGATGAAGCTGTATGCGGTGAAGCCAGGCAACACCGCCGTGGTGCTGACCGGCAACGATGACGGCTACCTGGCCGCCCTGGACCTGCACGAGCAGGGTGTGAAAGTGGCCGCCGTGGTCGACCTGCGCAACGGCCCCGCCGACCGCGCCCTGCTGCGCGCACTGGAGCATCGCTCCATCCCCTTGCATGTCGACACCACCGTGTTCGAAGCCCTGCACGAAAGCGGCATGCGCCACGTCAGCGGCGTGGAACTGCGCAAAATCACCGGCCAGGGCCAGGTGGCCAGCAGCGCGCTGAAACTGGACTGCGATCTGCTGTGTATGTCCGGCGGCTACATGCCGGTCTACCAACTGCTGTGCCAGGCCGGCGGCAAGCTGGCCTACGACGACCAACTGGCCGAATTCAGCCTCAGCGGCCTGCCGAAGATTCTGCATGTGGCCGGCTCGGTGAACGGCTGCCACAGCCTGGACAACGTGCTCAGCGACGCCAGCAACTGCGCCGCCGACATCGTCACGGCCCTGGGCCTGAACGCCCAGGTGCGCGTCAACCTGGCGCCCGAAGCGCGGGTCAACTTTGCCTGGCCGATCTTCCCGCACCCCAAGGGCAAGGACTTCGTCGACTTCGATGAAGACCTGCAAGTGCAGGACATCATCAACGCCACCAAAATCGGCTACCGCGACGTGCAACTGGTCAAGCGCTACTCCACCGTCGGCATGGGCCCGTCCCAGGGCCGTCACTCGGCCTTGCCCACGGCGCGGTTGGTGGCACAGGCCACCCAGCGCAATATCAGCGAGACCGGCGTCACCACGGCGCGCCCGCCTTTCGTGGCCGAAAAGCTGGCCCATGTCGCCGGCCGCGCCTTTGATCCGTATCGGCAAACGCCGCTGCACCGCCGTCACCTGGAAGCCGGGGCGAAGATGATGCCCGCCGGCATCTGGCAGCGCCCGGCCTATTACGGCAGGGCGTCGCAGCGTGAGCTGTGCATGCAGGCCGAGGCGCTGCATGTGCGCAACAAGGTCGGCATCATCGACGTCTCCACCCTGGGCGGCCTGGATGTGCGTGGCCCGGATGCGGCCGAGCTGCTCAACCGCATGTACACCTTCGCTTTCCTCAAGCAGCCGGTGGGCCGCTCGCGCTATGCACTGATGACCAACGAACACGGCGTGGTGATCGACGACGGCGTGTGCGCACGGTTTGCCGAGAATCATTTCTACGTCACGGCCACCACCAGCGGCGTCGACCGTATCTACCAGCAGATGCTGAAATGGAACGCGCAATGGCGGCTGAACGTCGACATCGCCAACGTCACCGCGGCCATTTCGGCGGTGAACGTGGCGGGGCCGGATGCGCGCAAAGTGCTGGAAAAAGTGTGCACCGACCTGGACCTGTCGCCCGCCGGTTTCCCTTACCTGGCCGTGCGCCAGGGCACCGTCGCCGGCATCAAGGCGCGGCTGTTGCGGGTAGGCTTCGTCGGCGAGCTGGGCTATGAAATCCACGTGCCGGCCCGCCACGCGCCGAAGCTGTGGGACGCGTTGACGGAAGCCGGCAAGGCCTTCGACATTCGCCCCTTCGGCGTCGAAACCCAGCGCCTGCTGCGCCTGGAAAAAGGCCACGTGATCATCAGCCAGGACACCGACGGCATGACCCACCCCGCCGAGATCGACATGGGCTGGGCGGTCAGCCGTACCAAGCCCTTCTTCGTGGGCCGACGCTCGGTAGACATCCTCGAAGCCCAGCCCATGACCCGCAAGCTGGTGGGCTTCACCCTGCCCAAAGGCTCGCTGCAACCGCTGGAAGGCCACCTGGTACTGAGCGGGCCGGACATCAGCGGCAACGTCACCTCGTGCGAATACTCCGAAACCCTGGGGCAGGTGATTGGCCTGGCCTATGCCGGTTTTGACCAGAGCCAACCCGGCCAGAAAATCCCGATCCGCGTGGAAGGCGGTGTGGTGGTCGAGGCCACCGTGGTCAAGCTGCCCTTCTTCGACCCCGACAACCTGCGCCAGGAGCTGTAAGCCATGTCCAGTCTCAAAGCTGAAGATTACATCGGGCAGGCCGTGCAACCCTGCGCCCTGCTGGATTTGCTCGACCTGCCCCGGGTGGGCTTTCGTGGCGCCGACAGCGCCGCCTACCTGCAGCAGCGCGGCTTCCAACTGCCCGCAGCGCCCAACCGCGCCGTGGTGCAGGCCGATGGCAGCCGGGTGGCGCGCTTGTCGCAGACCGAGTATTTGCTACTCGGCAGCCAGGGCGACCAAGGCCAGCGCATTGCCGATGAAGAAGCGCGCTGGGAGCTGGACCACAGCGCCAACTACCTGCTGCCGCGGCAGGACAGCCATGCCTGGATACGGCTGAGCGGCAGCCTGCTGCCGGCGTTGATGGCCAAATTGTGTGGCGTGGACCTGCGGCCCGAGGCGTTTGGCGCGGGGGCGGTGGCACAGACCTCGGCGGCGCGAATCAATGTGATCGTGATCAACGTAGGCGACGAGGTGCCGACGTTCGACGTGCTGTTTGACCGTTCGTCGCATGAGTACTTCATCGCGGCGGTGCAAGACGCCCTGCAAGAATTCGCCTGACACCCCGCCCACCTGTAGCCGCTGCCGCCAGGCTGCGCTGCCCCCCACATTCACTGGACTTCTCCAGCGGGGCACAGGGCCAGCGCAGCCTGACGGCAGCGGCTACAGGCTTATGACTAAAATTTCATGTTTGCGCTTTCCCCGCCGATAAACCGTGCCTAAGAAGAAAGAAAATCTGCTGGCTGCCAACGATAAAAAAATACCCCCAGCAACCAACGATCAAGAAGCGCACACGTTTCCGGAGGGAATAATGAACAGTTGGTTTGCCAACATAAGCGTGAACAAAAAACTGGGACTGGGTTTTGGCCTGGTGCTGGTACTGACCACCCTGCTGGCCGCCGCCGGCTGGAACAGCATGGGTGGCCTGATTAACCGCAGTAACTGGATGAGTGACATCACCCAGCTCAACTCTGCCTTGACCAAACTGCGCGTGGCGCGCCTGCAGTACATGCTGGCCAACGGCGACGACACCGCAGCGCAATTGGTGCAAACCACCCTGGACGGCTTCGAGGCCCAGCAGAAAAAAATCCTCGATACCTTCAAGAGCCCGGAAAACATCAAGCTGCTCAAAGAGCAGAATGGTCAACTGGAAGCCTACAAGGTCTCGCTGAACAAGATGCGCGCCGCCTACCGCACCAGCAACGCGGCGCGTCAGGACCTGAACGACACGGCCATTGCCGCTTTCCAGACCATCGACAAGGTCAACCTGTCGGTGCAGGCGGATCGCCGCATGGAAGAAGTGGTCGCGGTGAGCAAAGCCAAGGACCTGCTGCTGGTAGTGCGCTACGAAGTGCGTGGCTACCTGGGTGATGCCAGCGCTGCCAACGAACAGACCGCGTTCGCCCAGCTCGATACCGCCCAGGCGGCGGTGGCTCCGCTGTACAGCGCGCTGCCGGGCCAACAGGACGGCATCAAGCTGTACGAGAGCGCCGTCAACAGCTACCGCGCGGCGCTCAACCGCTTCAAGGCAGCCAACGCCGACATCGTCCAGGCCCGCAAGGAAATGACCGACGAAGGCAACGAGATTGTGCGCATCAGCGACGCCCTGTATCAGTTGCAGCTGGATCGCCGTGATGTTGAAAGTGGCCAGGCCCAGAGCGTGCAGGTGATCGCCACCCTGCTGGCACTGCTGTTCGGCATTGCCGCAGCCGTCATCATCACCCGCCAGATCACCCGCCCCATCCAGGAAACCCTGGACGCGGTGAAGCGCATCGCCGATGGCGACCTGACCCAGACCCTGCGCGTTACCCGCAAGGACGAGTTGGGCGTGCTGCAGCAAGGCATCCAGAACATGGGCACCACCCTGCGCGAGCTGATCACCAGCATCCGCGACGGCGTGACCCAGATCGCCAGCGCCGCCGAAGAACTGTCGGCCGTGACCGAGCAGACCAGCGCCGGCGTGAACAACCAGAAAGTGGAAACCGATCAGGTGGCCACGGCGATGCACGAAATGACGGCCACCGTGCAGGAAGTGGCGCGCAATGCCGAGCAGGCCTCCATGGCGGCTACCGACGCCGACAGCCAGGCCCGTGACGGCGACAAAGTGGTCAACCAGGCCATCGACCAGATCGAGCGCCTGGCCAGTGAGGTCAATCGCTCCACCGAAGCCATGGGCCAGCTGCAGCAGGAAAGCGACAAGATCGGCAAGGTCATGGACGTGATCAAGGCCGTGGCCGAGCAGACCAACCTGTTGGCGCTGAACGCGGCGATCGAAGCGGCGCGTGCCGGTGAAGCCGGTCGTGGTTTTGCCGTGGTGGCGGACGAGGTGCGTGGCCTGGCGCAACGCACGCAGAAGTCCACCGAGGAAATCGAAGGCCTGGTGGCTGGCTTGCAGAGCGGCACCCAGCAGGTGGCCAACGTGATGCTCAGCAGCCGTCAACTGACCGACAGCAGTGTGGCGTTGACCCGCCAGGCCGGCGTGTCACTGGAGAACATCACCCGCACGGTGTCGAACATCCAGCTGATGAACCAGCAGATCGCCGCGGCGGCCGAGCAGCAAAGCTCGGTGGCTGAAGAGATCAGCCGCAGCATCATCAATGTCCGTGACGTGTCGGAGCAGACGGCAGCGGCCAGTGAAGAGACGGCGGCGTCCAGTGTTGAGCTGGCGCGGTTGGGCAATCAGTTGCAGATGATGGTCAGCCATTTCCGCGTGTAACACCCCGCACGCTTTTAAACGTGGGAGCGGGCTCTGCCCGCGAAGAAGACACCACCGTGTTCCTGGAACAGCGCGGTGTTCTTTTCGCGGGCAGAGCCCGCTCCCACGAGGGCCCTCACTGCACGGTCTGGAGCGTGCGCTCGTCGTAGTACAGGGCGTTCTTGTCGGTGCCCTGCTTGAAGAAATACCCGTAGTCCTCCAGGTACCACACCGTATCCACCCGGTTGTACGGATCCCCCTCCCCGCTGCACCGCAGCTTCTTCGCCTGGCCGCTGAGGCTGGCATTGATCTGCGCCGCCGACGCCTCGCTGTCCACCATGCACTTGACCACCTGGCGGCTCTCGCCCAGGTCACCCATCATCGAGTTCTTGCGTTTGCCCTGGGTGATGTACGCCAGTTCCTTGCCCACCGGCATCTGCTGCCAGTCGCCGATGAAGGTGAGGTTGGTCAGCATCGCTTCCTCTGCCATCACCGTCTTGCCGAAGAACCGCGTGCTCTGCGCCAGCGACACCAAACCACGGAAGCTCACTTCCTTGCCTTCGTAACTGTCGCCCCGCACGCGGATACCCAACTGGCCGCTGGCCTTGTCGATTTCAAAGAAGCGTTCCTCACGGATCGGCAGGTTGCTCTTGGCGGTGTTGGCCATGCCGGTTTCCAGGGTCTGCTTGAAGCGTTTGCTTGGCGGCGCCAGGTTCAGGTGCTTGATGGCGGTGAGCGGCACCGCGCCTACGGCGGGCAACGGCGTGTCGATCGGCGCCTTGCTGCGCGGGCTGTAGGCAGGCAACTGCGCCAGCGACTCGGGCTTGCCGCAGACGCTGCTGAACAGCATCTGGTATTCGGGCACGCTGCGGCTGACCGGTTGCGGCTGCGGGTCCTTGAACAATTTGCCGTCGGTTACCGTGTTGCGTTCATCGACGTCGTAGCCCATCAGCAGGCGGTAGGTCTGCTTTGAGCAATCCACCGCGTAATGCTCGCGCTTCTGCGCGCTGGGGGCATGGTAGGGCTTGCCGGCGGTGACGATGGGCTCGTCCAGGGCCGACCAGAAACGGATCTCGCTGCCGTCGGCCTTGATGCTGTTGCGGTCCAATAGCACCCAGAACACATCGTTGCCGCCCTTGATCACCCGCCACTCGGGGACGGTGGTGGCCTGGCAGGCGGCCTTGAAGGCAGCGTTGTTCTTCAGCGGTTCGGACAGTTCTTCAGGCACATTGCGTGGCGTCATGTAGCCGCCGTTGCTGCTGCCGAAATACACCCGTTTCTCGCCCTGCACGTAGGCGATACGCGCCTGGTATTGAGTGCATGAGGCTTCGATCTGCGCGGCGAACGGCACCGGCTGCTGCTCGGTAACGGGCGGCACGGCCAGGTAGCTGAGGTTGTCGCCATCGCGCATCACCGACTCGGGCACCGGCGGCAGGGCCAGGGTGTCGCTGAGCATTTTCTCGGCGTCGGTGAGTGGGTGAGGCTTGGGCGCTTCAGGCGTGGGGGTGGGCGGGTGCTGGGCGCATCCGGCCACCAGGGTGATGAGCAGCGCTAGAGGCAGACGTTGCATAGCTATTTTCTCCATGAAACACAGCTAAATCGGCGGTGTTTACACTGACGCCATCGCGGCCAAGGCCGGCTCCTACACCGTCCGGGGTAGGAGCCGGCCTTGGCCGCGATGCAGGCGACGCGATTCCTGGTTAGCGCACCTTCTGCAGCTGGCGCTCGCTGTAATAGTGGTCGTTCTTGTCGGTGCCCGACTGGTAGAAGTAACCGTAGTCTTCCAGGTAGTACAGGGTATCGACGCTCTGGCGTTTTTCACTGTTGATGGTGCAACGCATCAACTTGGCCTGCCCGCTGAGGCGCGGGTTGACCTGGCTGGCCGCAACCTGGCTTTTGACCGCGCATTCAACAGTGGCGCGGTTGAGCACGGCGCCGGTCTGGGCGCTGACGGCGCTGGTGTCCAGGGTCACGCCAACGTTGCTGCCCACCGGCAGGGTGCGCCAGTTGCCATGGAACTGCGCATCGATCACCGCCGAGCTTTCGAACACGGTGTCCAGGCCATGGAAGGTGGTCTTGCTGGCCAGCGAGAACAGGCCGCGGAACGACACTTCGCTGCTGTCGAAACCGTCGCTGCTGGAGCGCACGGCCAACTGGCCGGTCACCGGGTCATGCTCGATGAAGGTCTCGACATTGAGCGGCATCGCGCCGTTGGGACCGTTGGCGGTGCCGGTCTCGGACAGGTAAGTCAGCGGCTTGCGCGGCGCGGGCATGCCCAGCTTGTGAATGGCCGCCAACGGCAGCGCCATCACGCCGGGGTACGGCGCGGCCAGCGGTGCCTTGACGCGCGGGCTGAAGGCCGGCAGCTTGCCCAACGCCTGGGGGTTGCCGCAGATGGCTTTGTAGGTGGCCTGGTTATCGGTGTCGCGGGCGATCTGCTGGGCATCGGGCACGAAGTGCACGGCGCCGTCGGTCACGCGGTTGCGCTCGTCCAGGTCGAAACCGGACAGCACTTTGAAGGTCTGCTGCTTGCAGTCCACTGCCACGTATTCGCGCTTCTGCGCCATGGGCGCGTAGTACGGCAGGTCGAAGGTGGTGACCGGCTCATCCCAGGCCGTCCAGAAGCGCAGGGTGTCGCCCTGGGGCTTGATGCTGGCGCGGTCGATCAGGGTCTGCTGGCCGTTGGCGGCAGTGTGCACCACGCGCCAGTCGGGCAGCGGGGTGTTGTGGCAGGCGTCGACGAAATCGGGGTTCTTCAGCAGGGCCTCGGCCACGTCCTTGCGCATGCGCACGGCGGGCATGTACAGGCCGTCCTGGCTTTTCACGTAGGACCGCTTGCCGCCGTCGAAGTACATCAGCTTGGCCGATGGCTCCACGCAAGAGGCCTGGATCTGCATCATGATGTCCTGGCGCAGGGTGTCGTCCTTGGCGCGGATGATCATGAAGCTGAGTTGGTCGCCATCGCGCAGCACGCTGTTGCTCAGGGGGGTGCGCTTGACCATGTCGAACATCAGCTGGTTGGCCTTGTCGACCGGGGCCGGCACTTTGATGGTCGGCTGGGCCTTGGCCACGGGTGGCTTGGGTGCCGGGTCGGCAGCTGGCTGGTGGGCGCAGGCGGCGGTCGCTGCGATGGCGAGGGCAAGGGCAACGCGTTTCATGGAATGTCCTGATCGGCAGGCGGGCTTCGTACCCGTAGCCGCAGCCTGGCGGCAGCGGCTACGGGTGAAAAGGAAGTTATCTTACCGCTAAGCGCGATCTACATCATGAACTTCCCGGCGCAATCACTTGGCCAACAGCCCTACCCCACGGCCACGCGGGTCAGAGGCGGTCTCGACCTTGCGGCCATCCACCTTGATGGCCTGGATATCGCCCATCTCCCAGCCCTGGTCTTCCAGGGTGTAGCCCATGGCTTTCAACTGCTCGGCGGCCTCGCCGGTCAGCGGCGCGAAGCTGTCGTAGTAAATGGTGTCCTTGGGCAGCAACTGGTGATGCACGCGCTGCGCCGCCACGGCCTTGGCCAGCGGCAGGTGGTAGTCGTAGACGTTGTTGAGCACCTGGAAGATCGAGGTGAAGATCCGCGAACCGCCCGGCGTGCCAATGACCATGGTCACGCGCCCGTCGCGGGTCACCAGGGTGGGGCTCATGGACGACAGCATGCGCTTGCCCGGCTGGATGGCGTTGGCGTCGCCGCCCACTACGCCAAAGGCGTTGGCCACGCCCGGCTTGGAACTGAAGTCGTCCATTTCGTCGTTGAGCAGGAAGCCTGCGCCCTTCACCACCACGCCGCTGCCGTAGTCCCAGTTCAGGGTGTAGGTGTTGCTGACTGCGTTGCCATCGTGGTCGATGATCGAGAAGTGCGTGGTCTGGTGTGCCTCGAGGCCGGGGTGCACATTCTCGGTGGCGGAGATGGCCGTGGGGTTGACCTCGTCGGCGCGCTTGAGCAGGTAGGCCGGGGCGATCAGCTTGTTCACCGGCACATCGTTGAAGTCCGGGTCACCCAGGTAGTTGGCGCGGTCGGCGAACACGCGCTTCTCGATCTCGGCCAGCAGGTGGATGTAGCGCGCGGAATTGAGCGGCACACCCTTGAAGTCGGCCTTGCGGATGTCCTTGATGCCCAGCAGTTGCGCCAGCGCAATGCCGCCGGAGCTGGGCAGCGGCGCGGTGTAAATCAGGTTGCCACGCCAGTCGATGTGCAGCGGCTGGCGCCAGCTGACCTTGTAGTCGTGCAGGTCCTGTTTGGTGATCAGGCCTTTGTCGGCCTGCATCTGCGCCACCAGCAGGTCAGCGGTCTTGCCGTCGTAGAAGTCCTTGGCGCCCTGGTCGGCGATGCGCTCCAGGGTTTGCGCCAGCTCGGGCTGGCGGAAGGTCTGGCCAGGCTTCATGGTGCCGAAGTAGTCGTTGAAGTTGGTCTGGCCGTTGAACAGTTTCAGCGCATCCTGGCGGTATTGGAACTGCTTGTCGGCCACGGTGAAACCTTGCTTGGCGTAGCCGATGGCCGGGGTCAGCAGCTCGGCCCACGGCAGTTTGCCGAAGCGCTTGTGCGCTTCCCACAGGCCCAGCACGGTACCGGGCACGCCGCTGGCCTTGGCGCCCACCAGGCTGAGGTTTTCGATGACCTCGCCCTTTTCGTTCAGGTACATGTCGCGGCTGGCGGCCTTGGGCGCGGTTTCGCGGTAGTCGAGGAAGTAGGGTTTGCCCTTCACGTACAGGGTCATGAACCCGCCGCCGCCCAGGTTGCCGGCTTCGGGGTAGGTCACGGCCAGGGTGAACGCGGTGGCAACGGCGGCGTCGACGGCGTTGCCGCCTTTCTTGAGAATCTGCGCCGCCACCTTGGCGCCGTACTGGTCAGGGGCGGCCACGGCGCCAGCGTCCAGCAGCGCGGCGTACGAGGAGGAGCTGGCGACAATCGCCGCACTCAGGGCAAGGGTCTTGAACAACACAATACGCATCGGGTGTCCTTACTGTTGTTATGAAAAGCTGCCAACAGTTAGGACCATCAAGGCCGCGTTTTCAATCCCGATGACTCGTCAGATATCCGTATGGGCGTAACAGGCGAGCTTTTCCTGCATGAAGTCCAGGAAGCACTGGATGCGCAGGGCCAGTTGCGAGTTGCGGTAGTACACGGCGTGAATCGGCTGGCGATAGCCGCTGTTGGCCTCGACCAGCAAGGGCACCAGGCGGCCGTGTTCGATGTCCTGATGGGTCATGAAATCCGACAGGCAGACAATGCCCTGGTCGGCCAACGCCAGCTGGCGCAAGGTCTCGCCACTGGACGCCGACAGCTGCGGCTGCACTTGCCAGCGGTCGCCGTCGCCATGGCGCAGGGGCCACTGGTTCAGGTGGTCGGGCTGGGTGAAGCCCAGCAGGCTGTGCTCGCTGAGGTCCTGCACATGTCGGGGCGTGCCACGGCGGCGCAGGTATTCGGGGCTGGCCAGGATGTTCAGCGGGCTGCGGCCCAGCAGGCGTGCATGCAGCGTGGAGTCGGCCAGCACGCCGATGCGGATGGCGATGTCGGTGCTCTGTTCCAGCAGGTCGATCAGCAGGTCGTCGGTGTTGAGTTCCAGGGTGATGTCCGGGTAGCGCGCGCGGAACTCGTCCACATACGGCACGATGGCGTGCAGCATGAACGGCGAGGCGGCGTTCACCCGCAGGCGCCCCGAGGGCGTCTGGTGCCGAACCGCCAGACGCTCTTCCAGCTCTTCCATCTGCTGCAGGATCTGCTTGGCGCGCTCGAAGAAAAACCGCCCCTCCTCGGTCAGGTCCATGCGCCGGGTGGTGCGGTTGATCAGTGTGGTGTCGAGCTTGCTTTCCAGGCGCGCCAGCGTGCGGCTGATGGCCGACGGGGTTTGCCCCACCTGCTCGGCCGCCGCTGAAATGGAGCCGCACTCGATGACCGAGATAAATACCTGGAGCTCGTCGGATCTGGCTTTCAACCTGGGTTTCCCTGCAACGCTTGCCGGCACGCCGGCTACCACAATGGTCACCCACTCTACCTCAGAGTTGGAAACCCAACACCTGCGCCAGGTGAGCCTTGTAGCGTTCCACGTCGCCTTCGATGTTGGGGCGCTTCATTACGTCCACCGCCAGGAAGGTCGGCAGGCCGGTCATGCCCAGGAACTGGTTGGCCTTGTGGAACGGGAAGTACACGGCGTCCACGCCCTTGGCTTCGAAGAAGTCGGTGGGGTCGTCAAAGGCTTGCTGTGGTGCGTTCCAGGTCAGCGACAGCATGTATTGCTTGCCCTGGATCAGGCCGCCGCTGCCGTATTTCTGCGAGGCATCGGAACGGGTGCGGCCGTCGCTGCCGTACAGGCTGCCGTGGCCTTCGGTGAAGACTTCGTCGATGTACTTCTTGACGGTCCACGGCGCGCCCATCCACCAGCCCGGCATCTGATAGATGATCACGTCGGCCCAGAGGAATTTCTGCACTTCTTCAGCGATGTCGTAGCCGCCATCGATGAAAGTGGTTTTCACGTCGAAACCGGCGTGGTCCAGCAGCGCCAGGGCGGCGTCGTGCAGGGTGGCGTTGTAGCGGCCGTCGGAGTGGGCGAACTGCTTGCCGCCGTTGAGCAACAGAATCTTTTTCATGGGGAAGGTCTCGGCAAAGGAATGGAGCGCACTTTACCGGCCCCACGCGGGCGGAATAAGGCCTGGTGGGGCAAATCACATTTGCCTTAAAAGCACGAATGGCTATTCATTATTGCTTTTAGAATGCGAGCCACTTAATTCGGAGGTGCCCATGAACGAACAATACGGTTTCATCGTCAAGGCCAAGACCAAGCCGCACATGGCTGACGCATTCCACGCGCTGTTCCTTGGCCATGTCGAAGCCAGCCGCGGCGAGCCAGGCTGCATCGAGTACCACATGCTGCGCGACCTGGATGACCCGACGCTGTTCCTGTTCTACGAGATCTGGGCATCGAAGGCAGCGCTGGACGTGCATTCGGCGTTGCCGCACATGGCGGCGTTCGCCGAGCAGCGCATGGAGTACCTGGAGCGTGATTTCGAGTTCCAGCGTATCGAGATGCTCAGCCCTGCCAGTGCCGTGCGCGCTTGACCGTAGCCGCTGCCGAAGGCTGCGCTGGCCGGTGTGAACCCAGCAGATTTCCAGTGAACCACAGGGCCAGCGCAGCCTGGCGGCAGCGGCTACGGGTCAGCCGTTGATTGCCAGGTGCGCACCCAGCAGCGCGAGCCCCACGAAGAACACCCGCTTGAACACCACCGCACTGATACGCCCCCGCAGCCACTGCCCCACCTGCATGCCCACCAGCGCCGGCACCAGCATCAACAACGAAGCGCCCAGCTCGCCGCCGCCCAGTTCCCCATGCCATAACAGCCCCCCGGCCAACGCCAGGGTCGACACGGTGAACGACAATCCCAGGGCCTGCACCAACTCATCCCGATTCAGCCCCAGGGCCTGCAGGTAAGGCACCGCCGGAATCACGAACACACCGGTAGCCGCCGTGATGATCCCGGTGACCACGCCGCACAGCGGCCCCAACCAGCGCTCATGCCGCGCCGGCACATGCAGCACCGGCAGGAACAGCCCGCACAGCGCATACACCACCAACGCCCCGCCCAACGCCCGCACCACCCACTGCCCGCCGTCGATACCCAGCCACAGGCTGCCAATGGCCGTGCCGACAAAAATGGTCAACAGCATCGGCCATAAGCGCACCACCAAGCCACGCAGATGGCCACCCAGCAACAGTTGCCAGATATTGGTGAAGGTCGAGGGCACAATCAGCAGCGCCGCCGCCTGCGCGGGCGCCATGGCCAGGCCCAGCAGGCCCATGGACACCGTGGGCAGCCCCAGGCCGATCACGCCCTTGACCGTGCCGGCCAGCAGGAAAGTGCCCAGCACCAGCAGCGACACGGCCCAGCCCAAATCCTGATACATCGAGAGAAATCCGTTCATGGGGTACCATGCCAACCTGTCTGAATGGCCGCTCACAAGGAGCAACGATGAAACATGTATGGAAACGCATTGAAGATTGGCTAAGCGTCCATGCCCCCGAGGCCTTCGCCGGCTTGAATGGCCCTGCAAGCCAGGCCCGGCTCGAAGAAACCGAACGCACATTGGGCGTACGCCTGCCCGACGATGTGCGCGCCAGCTACCTGCTTCACGATGGCCAGGACACCAACGCCCCCTGCCTGCTGCTGGGCTGGGAATTCCTGCCGTTGGCCGAGATTGTAGCCCAGTGGTCGATCTGGAAAGAGCTGTTGGACCAGGACACCTTCGCCGACTTCGAAAGCGAGGCCGACGGCTTGCTGGTGCGCAAGGACTGGTGGAATGCCGGGTGGATTCCCTTCACCCACGACGGCGGCGGCGACCACTTCTGCATCGACCTGGCCCCCGGCCCGCACGGTACCGCCGGCCAGATCATCGAAATGTGGCACGACGACGGCATCCGCCCGGTGATGGCCAGCAGCTTCAGCGCGCTGCTGGGCGCTTACGCCGACAGCCTGGAAGCCGGCGATTACGTGTACCACGCAGACTTCCACGCGGTGGTGCACAAGGACGATATCTGACCACGGCGTTTGCGGGCACCCGGATGTCGACCTCAGGCATTCGCCCCCCCACCTGGCACGTCAGCATGCGGGCTCCTGAAATGTCTGCCGGAGCCCGTCATGTCCAAGCCTCTCGTTGTACTGCGCGACACCCATCCCCTGCCCGTGCTGGATGCCTGCAAGTGGGAGAAGCTGGAAGGCGACCCGCACACCGTCAACCTCAACGCCTACACCAGCGAGGACGGCAGCAAGATCATGGGCACCTGGATCTGCACGCCGGGCAAGTGGCGCGTGGATTATGTGAAGTGGGAGTACTGCCATTTCCAGGAAGGCTACTGCGTGATCACGCCGGACGGCATGGAACCGGTGCATCTGCGCGCGGGTGATATCTTTATCGTGGAGCCGGGGATGAAGGGCACTTGGGAAGTGGTCGAGACCGTGCGCAAGTACTTCGTCTTCGCCTGATTGCGTTTTCTTTGTGGGACCGGGCGAAGCTCGGGAAGCAGCCGCCTCGGTATTTGGGGCAGGCCCCTTCCCGAGCTTCGCCCGGTCCCACAGGATGGAGGTCGCCGGTATCATTCCGGTTTTTGGTAGCCCTTCACGATGGCCGAGAAGTCCAGGCCGCCTTCGCCGCGCAGGCTCATCGCCTGGTACAGCTGCTGCGCCACCGCACCCAGTATCACCGGCTGATGCGCCTGGCGCGCCGCTTCGGTGGCCAGGCCCAGGTCCTTGAGCATCAGTTCGGCCCCGAACCCACCGCTATACCCCCGCGCCGCCGGCGCCGTGTCGATGATCCCCGGCCACGGGTTGTACGTGTCCGAACTCCAGCAGCGTCCCGTCGAGCTGTTGATGATGCCCGCCAGCACACCCGTATCAATGCCCAGCGCATTGCCCAGGGCCATGGCCTCCGACACGCCGATCATCGAGATGCCCAGCAGCAGGTTGTTGCAGATCTTGGCAATCTGCCCGGTGCCGACTTCACCGCAATGGACGATGTTACGGCCCATCTGCGCCAGCACCGGGTGCAGGGTGTCGAACAACGCCGCCGAGGCCCCTACCATGAACGTCAGGGTGCCTGCCGCCGCGCCACCGGTACCGCCTGAAACGGGCGCATCGCCCAGATCCACGCCCTGCTTCGCCGCTGCCGTGGAAATATCGCGGGCGGTCTGCGGGTCGATGGTGCTGCAATCCACCGCTGGCGTACCGGCGCGGATCCCCGCCAGCACACCATCGTCGTTCAGATAGACGCTGCGTACATGGGCGGCGGCCGGCAGCATGGTGATGACCAGGTCACCCGCTTGCGCTGCGTCCTTGGGCGAGGTGCTGATGGTGCCGCCCATGGCCGCCAATTCGGCCAGCACGGCCTTGTTCAGGTCGAACAGGTACAGGTGATGCCCCGCCTTGAGCAGATTGCGCGCCATGGGGGCGCCCATGTTGCCCAGGCCGATAAATGCGATGTTCATGGCCAACTCCTAGCGCAGGTTGATGGTGGTGTTGACGCCGTCGTTGACGCTGTCGTCGTCGAACCAGCGCGCCGTGACCGTCTTGGTCTGGGTGTAGAACTGCACCACCTGCTTGCCATACGGGCCCAGGTCGCCGAGCTTGGAGCCGCGCGAGCCGGTGAAGCTGAAGAACGGCACCGGCACCGGGATCGGAATGTTGATGCCCACCTGGCCCACGTCGATCTCGCTCTGGAACTTGCGCGCCGCCGCGCCGCTTTGGGTGAACAGGCCCGTGCCGTTGCCGAAGGGGTTGCGGTTGACCAAGGCAATAGCCTCGTCCAGCGTGTCCACGGTCAGCACCACCAGCACCGGGCCGAAGATTTCCTGGGTGTAGATCTGCATGTCGGTGGTCACGCCCGAGAACAGCGTTGGCCCGACGAAATTGCCTTGCTCGAAGCCCGGCACTTTCACCTCGCGGCCGTCCAGTTCCAGGGTGGCGCCCTCTTTCACGCCGCTGTCGATCAGGCCCAGTACGCGCTGTTTGGCCTGGCGTGAAATCAACGGCCCGACGTCGGTGCCCGGCTCGCTGCCAGCGTTGACCTTGAGCTGCTGAGCCAGCGCCTTGAGCTCCGGCAACCACTGCTTGGCCGCCCCCACCAGCACCGCCACCGAGGTTGCCATGCAGCGTTGGCCAGCGGCGCCGAACGCAGCGCCCACCAAGGCGTTGAGGGTTTGTTCGCGATTGGCGTCGGGCAGCACCACGGCGTGGTTCTTGGCGCCCATCATCGCCTGCACGCGCTTGCCGTGCTGGCCGGCCAGGTTGTAGACATGGGTGCCTACCGCCGTCGAACCGACAAAGGAAATCGCCTTGATGTCAGCGTGGGTGCACAGCGCGTCCACCACGTCCTTGCCACCGTGCACCACGTTGAGCACGCCCGGCGGGATGCCGGCTTCCAGCGCCAGCTCCACCAGTTGCACGGTGGACAGCGGGTCCTGCTCGGACGGTTTGAGCACGAAGGTGTTACCGCAGACGATGGCCATGGGGAACATCCACAGCGGGATCATGGCGGGGAAGTTGAACGGGGTGATGCCTGCGCACACGCCGATGGGCTGGCGCAGGGTGTAGGTGTCGACGCCACCGGCGACGTTCTCCACGAACTCGCCCATCTGCAGGCTGCCGATTGAGCAAGCATGCTCCACCACTTCCAGGCCGCGGAAGATATCGCCTTCGGCGTCGGCCAGGGTCTTGCCCTGTTCGGCGCTGAGGGTCTGGGCGATGCGCTTGCTGTGCTCGCGGATCAGCGCCTGGAACTTGAGCATGATGCGCATGCGCGCACCTACTGGGGTGTTGCGCCAGCCAACGAAGGCTTTTTGCGCCGCAGCCACCGCCGCGTCGACCTCGGCCTGGGTGGCAAAAGGCACTTTGGCCAGCACTTGCTGGGTGGCCGGGTTGACGATGTCGCGCCATTCGCTGGCCTGGGACTCGACCCATTCGCCGTCGATCAGCAGTTTGACTGTCTGGATACCGGCCGTTACAGAAACGTTCATCAAGACCTCCGCGTAATTGTTGTTGTGCATGGCGTGATGGCTCTGTCCTGGAGTATAGATGTGCAAACATCCAACAAGAACGCGGATAAAAGCCGGTCCAACATGCAAAAAAACATCACGTCGCTGGCCGCCCTGAACTGGGACGACCTGAAGTTTTTCCTCGAAGTGGCCCGCACGCGCAAGGCCAGCAACGCCGCCAAGCGCCTGGGGGTGGACTACACCACGGTGTCGCGGCGCATCACGTCACTGGAGTCGGCGCTGGGCACTCTGCTGTTCGAAAAATCGCGCACCACGGGGTTCATCCTGACCGCCGAGGGCCAGCGCCTGCTGGGCTACGCCGAGTCCATCGAAAGCACGCTACACATGGCCTGCGAGCAGGTGTCGGGCTCGGGGGTGGCGTTGTCGGGGCATATCCGCATGGGCTGCACCGAAGGCTTCGGAAGCTTCTTCATCACCCCGCAGCTAAGCCATTTCGTCGACACCTACCCGGCCATCAGCGTCGACATACTCCCGCTGCCGCACTTCATCAGCCTGTCCAAGCGCGAGGCCGACATCGTCATCGCCCTGGAACGGCCGGAGCATGGGCCTTATGTGTGCTGCAAATTGTGCGACTACCGATTGCAGTTGTACGCCACCCAGGACTACCTGGATCGTCACCCGCCCATCCATACGGGGCGTGATCTGGTGGGGCATCGGTTCATCAGCTACGTCGACGACCTGGCCTTTAGTTCGGAGTTGCTGTACCTGGCGAACCTGCTGCCCAACGCCAGCGCCAGCCTGCGCAGTACCAGTGTGATTGCCCAGTATGTGGCGGCCAGGCAGGGGCGGGGGATGGCGATATTGCCGTGCTTCCTGGCGGCGCAGGCTGACGATCTGGTGCCGGTACTGGCCGGGGAAATTAGCGTTACGCGGCAGTTCTGGATGTATTGCCGGGAGGATCTGCGCAAGTTGAAGCGGATTAATTTGTTGTGGGATTACATTCGCGAGGTGACGGAGTTGAATGGGGCGGTTTTGATGGGTGAGAGCCAGGCGCTGAAGTTCGCACCCACCGTTTGACGGCCGCGTCGCCTGCATCGCGGCCAAGGCCGGCTCCTACCACGGACGGTGTAGGAGCCGACTTTAGTCGCGATGCAGACGACGCGGTTTCAAGCAGCACGGCGAACTACAGAGGTGTGGAGACAAGCTGGTGCAGCCGCCCGCGGCCTTGGCGTTTGGCGTGCAACAGGGCTACATGGGCCTCTTCCAGCACGTCGGTGGGGGTGTGTTCGCTTGCGGTCACCTGCGCCAGGCCTACGCTCAGCGACGCGGTTGCCTCACCGCCGTCAGGCAACACAATCGGCGCGTACGCACTGGCAATGATGTTATCGGCAATCTGCCTTGCCTGTTCGGCCTGCTCAAGGTGCAGCAGCACGGCAAACTCGTCGCCTTCCAGGCGCACCAGCAGATCGTTCTCGCGCAATTGCGCACGCATCCGACCTGCGAGACGAATCAACACTTCATCGGCCGCCTCGTAACCGTATCGATCATTGAGTTGGCGGAAATGGTCGATGTCGATGTACAACACCGCCAGGTAACCCTGGCGTTTGCCCAATCCCTTGAGGTTGCGCGCCAGCCGTCCTTCGAAGAAGGCGCGGTTGGGCAGCCCCGTCAACGGGTCGACGCTGGCCTGCTGCGGCTGCTCGGCCTGCAGGCTCGCGGAGAACTGCGAAGCTGCCGCTGCCAGGCTGGCCAGCTTTTGCAGAGGCTCCACGGCCTGCGTCAAGGTACGTCGCGACAGGGCCAGTGCGCCCAGGCTGCCCGCGCCCATGCACAGGGCGAACGTCATCACCAGCCAGGCGCCGGACTGGCCGATATCCAGCACCCGCGCCAGCGCAAACAGGCCCGCGCCCAACCCGGCGGCCGTCAATGCCAGCACCCGATGCGCACGTCGCAAAGCACTGCGTTCATTCATCGCCGATGCTCCTGCATCCGCTTTCCATAGCACTCGAAACCCGCCATCCAGACAGCCCTCTTCGTGAACACGCGCGCAGGCATCGATACTCCATGCTGCCAAAAACCATAGCACAACCTATCCGTTGCCAGACGGTGGGTAGCTGGCTAATGGTTCAAGGATTTCTAAACTATCGATTTGAGCTTTCCTATTCTTCTGTGCCGCGCGGGCTGCCTAAGATCGGCCCATCAACCCGGACCGGTTCCGTCAGAGACCCGGCCACTCCTGTGCCCTTTTGCTACTGCCCAGCCCAATGACGCCCCGGCCCATGCCGTCGGGGTGCTGCGTAGCATGAGGAGCATCGATGAAACTGGAGATATTCCGCACCCTGTGGGGTTACACCGCCAGCAAGGCCCAGGCCCTGGAAGAACTGCAGGCCGCCGGCTTCGATGGCATGGAGGCGCGGCTGCCGCTGGTGGCCCGCGAGCGCAGCGAATTCGCCGCGTTCCTGCGCGCCAACTCGCTGGGGTACATTTGTACTCTGTTCACCGCCTACGATGTGCTGCCCCAGCAATCCGCCCTGCCCGCCGAGCATTTGAACGACCTGGACAGCAAGCTGGCCTGGGCCGGCGAGCTGACGCCGCGCTTTATCAACGTGCTGGCGGGCAATGATCGCTGGTCGCTGGCCCAGCAGGTGGACTTCTTCGGCCGGGCCATGGAACTGGGCCACAAGCACGGCCAGTTCCTCAGTTTCGAGACCCACCGCTCGCGCTCGCTGTTCAACCCTTGGGTGACCCTGGAGCTGATCCGCCAACTGCCGGACCTGCGCTTCACCAGTGACATCAGCCACTGGGTAGTGACCTGCGAACGGCTGCTGGACGACCCCGCCGACGACCTCAGCGCCTTCATCGAGCGCGTGCACCACGTGCAGGCCCGGGTTGGCTATGACCAGGGCCCGCAAGTGCCGCACCCCGGCGCCCCGGAGTACGGCCGCGAGCTGGCCTTCCACCAGAAACACTGGGAAGCCATTTGGGCCGCCCAGCAGGCGCGCGGCTATCAGGTCAGCACCCTGACCCCGGAATTCGGCGCCGACGGTTACCTGCATCACCTGCCCTTTACCAATGTTCCGGTGGCTGACCTGTGGTCGCTCAACGTGTGGATGGCCCGCACCGAGCGCGCCCACTTCGAACGCTTTCGTGCCGCACACTGCTGAGGAAACCTGATGAACAACACTGAGCCCAAGGCCAACTTCAAGAGCATCCCGGTGGTGAATATCGCCGGGCTGTTCAGCGTCGAACTGGAACACCGCCTGGCGGTGGCCGAACAGCTGGGCCGGGCGGCCAGCGAGGTCGGCTTCCTGTACATCACCGGCCACGGCATCGCCCCCGAGCTGATCGCCAACCTGCGCCAGGCGGCCCGCGATTACTTCGCCCAGCCGCTGGACGCCAAGATGCGCCACTACATCGGCACCTCCGACACCCACAAGGGCTTCGTGCCGGAAGGTGAAGAGGTGTATTCCAAGGGCAAGCCCGACCACAAGGAAGCCTTCGACGTGGGCTTTGAAGTGCCCGCCGACGACCCGCTGGTACTGGCCAACACGCCGCTGCTGGGGCCGAACCATTGGCCCGAGGTGCCGGGCTTCAAGCCTTCGGTACAGGCCTATTACGCCGCCGTGTTTGCCCTGGGCCGCAAGCTGTTCGGCGGCTTCGCCCTGGCTTTGGGCCTGGAAGAGAACTACTTCGACGCCCTGGTCACCCGCCCGCCTTCAAAGCTGCGCCTGATCCATTACCCGTTCGACGCCGAAGCGGTGGATGCACCGGGCATCGGCGCGCACACCGACTACGAGTGTTTCACCATCCTGCAGGCCGACCAGCCTGGCCTGGAGGTGATGAACGACCTGGGCCAGTGGATCGACGCGCCGCCGATTGCCGACGCGTTCGTGGTCAACATCGGCGACATGCTGGAGGTGATGACCGCGGGCACCTTCGTGGCCACGGCGCACCGGGTTCGCAAGGTCAGCCAGGAGCGCTATTCCTTTCCGTTGTTCTACGCCTGCGACTACCACACGCAGATCAGGCCTTTGCCCAGTTTTGCCAAGGACGATCAGGCGTACGAGGAAATCGCCATCGGCGAGCACATGTATGGCCAGGCGTTGCAAACCTACCAGTACCTGCGCAAACGCGTGGAGAACGGCGAGGTGCAACTGCCGGCCAAGGCCCGCAAGCCTTCGAGCTTCGGCCATCTGAAAAAACAGGCGCTGCCTTCCTGACGCTGCTGACTTCCCTCATTCCTGGAGCACACGACATGTTCAACCCGACCCGCCTTGCCCTATTTGCCGCCTGCCTGCTGAGCACCGGTGCCGCCCTGGCCACCACCACTGCCACCCCCGGCCAGTTGAAAGTGGGCATGGAAATCACCTATCCACCCTTCGAGTCCTACGACAGCGACAAGAACGTGGTGGGCTCCGACCCGGAACTGGCCCACGCCCTGGCCAAGCAACTGGCCGCCAAGGCCGAGTTCGTCGACACCAAGTTTCCCAACCTGATCCTGGGGCTCAATGCCGGGCACTACGACGCGATCATTTCCGGCATGTACATCACCCCCGAGCGTCAGGCCCAGGCCCTGACCATTCCTTACGCGCGCACCGGGGCGGCGATCATGGTGCCGGCCGACAGCACACTGAAACCGGCCGTGCCCGAAGACCTGTGCGGCCTGAAGGTAGGCCTTGAGCAAGGCACCACCTGGGTGGCGCAGTTCAAGAAACTGTCCACCGACTACTGCGTGCCGAACAACAAGGGCGCGATCAGCGTCAGCGAGTTCCCGTCTGCGCCGGAAGTGACCCAGGCGTTGCTGTCGAAGAATATCCAGGCGCAGGTCGAGATTTCCGGCGCGGCTCACATGATCGCCGACAAGACCAAGGGCCGCGTGGTGGTGACCTCGCAGCAACTGGTGTACCCGCAAACCCTGGGTATCTACGTGAAGAAGGGCAATGACGACACCTACCAGGCGCTGCTAAAGGCCGTAGCCCAGAGCAAGCAGTCCGGTGAATACGCGGCGATCCTGAAGAAGTACAACCTGGAAGAAGCCTCCAACTGATCTTGAAGCCGGCCGCCCCGATTGCGGGGCGGCCATGGGGGTGCCTATGCAATTCGACTGGTCCTATTTTTTCTCGCTGTTTTCCATGCCGGCGTTCTGGGAGGCCAGCGTCACCGTGGTGGAGCTCAGCGCCCTGGCCTGGTTTATCGGCATGCTGCTGGGCTTTGGCCTGGCCAGCGCCAAACTGTCCAGCGTCAAATGGCTGAGCATGCCCGCCGGGGTGTACATCTGGTTCTTTCGCAGCATCCCGTTGCTGGTGCTGGTGGTGTTCGTCTACAACCTGCCGCAGCTATTCCCCGCCACCGGCAGCGTGCTGTCCAACCCGTTCTACTCCGGGTTGTTTGCGCTGGTGGTGACCGAAGCGGCGTACATGGCCGAGATTCACCGCGGCGGGCTGATCTCCGTACACAAGGGGCAGAAGGAAGCCGGACGCGCGCTGGGCATTGGCAGCCTGGGGCTGCAACGGCTGATCGTGATCCCCCAGGCGTTTCGCATTTCGTTGCCAACGTTGATCAACGAATACATCACTGTGGTGAAATTGACCTCGCTGATTTCGGTGATTTCCCTCACCGAACTGCTGACCGTGGGGCAGCGGTTGTACGCGCAGAATTTTCTGGTCATGGAGACCCTGGCGGCGGTCGGCGTGTACTACGTGCTAATCGTCAGCCTGTTTGGCTGGCTGTTGCAGCGGCTGGAAAGCTACCTGGATCTCAGCCAGCGCAAACCACAGACCTTGGCAGCCAACCCGCTGGCGCAGTTGCGCCAAGGCCTGGCGAAGCAGGCTCTAGTGGTTAATCGCCAGGTTGCGCCCGGTGCTGCACCCGTATTGCAGTTGCAGAATATCCACAAGCGCTATGGCGACCATCATGTGCTCAAGGGCATCGACCTGACCGTGGCCGGCGGCCAGGTGGTGTCGATCATCGGGCCTTCGGGTTCAGGCAAAACGTCGCTGATCCGCACCGTCAATGGCCTGGAGGGTATCGATCAAGGCGAGATCGTGCTGTTCGGCGAAAGCTTCATTCACGCCGGCGACACACCCAACAACCCGCAGATGCGTCGAGGGGTGCGGCACATCGGTATGGTGTTCCAGAGCTTCAACCTGTTCCCGCATTTGAACCTGGTGGACAACATCATCCTGGCGCCGGTGTATCACGGTGGCGAACGGCACGTGTCGCGGCAACAGGCGTTTGTGCTGCTGGAAAAGGTGGGGCTGCTGGCCCATGCCAACAAGTACCCGCATCAGTTGTCCGGCGGGCAACAGCAACGCGTGGCCATCGCCCGGGCGCTGGCGATGCGGCCGCAGGTGATGCTGTTTGACGAGCCGACTTCGGCATTGGACCCGGAGTTGGTGGGCGATGTGTTGAAGGTGATTGCCGACCTGGCGCGAGAAGGGATGACCATGCTGATCGTTACCCATGAGATGGATTTTGCCCTGTCGATTTCCGACGCGGGTGATTTTCATGGAAGACGGCAAGGTGCAGTTGGATGCTGCGCCGGAGAGTATTCGGCATGCGCCGGAGGCGGAGCGGGTGCGGCGGTTCATCGGGATGGTGGCCGATGAGCCAGTGCGGCTGGCGAGCAACCTGTAGCCGCTGCCGCCAGGCTGCGCTGGCCCTGAATTTCACAGGAGATCTTCAGGGGTCATGCTGGCCAGCGCAGCCTGGCGGCAGCGGCTACGGGTTCGGTTCGGTTGGGTTCGGTGGCTAGGTTTCCAGCATCAGGCCGCTGAGGCGTTTGACCTTGCGTTGCACGGCGTCTTCGAACACGCCCTTGCGCGGTTCGATCAGGCTGAACCACTGCTTGGCGCGGGTGATGCCGGTGTAGATCAGTTCCTTGGTCAATACCGGATTCAGCGCGTCGGGCAGGATCAGCGCGGTGTGGGTGAACTCCGAGCCCTGGGATTTGTGCACGGTCATGGCGAACACCGTTTCCACGTCGTTGAGACGGCTGGGCAATACAAAGCGCACGCCGCCCTGGCCGTCGTTGCGCGGGAAGGCCACGCGCAGTACCTGACGGTCGGTGTCGCTGCCATCGGGCAGGCGCAGGGCAATGCCGATGTCGCCGTTCATCAGCCCCAGACCATAGTCGTTGCGCGTCATCAGCACCGGACGGCCTTCGTACCAGGGCTGGTCCCCTTCGATCAGGCGTGCCGTCGTCAGTACGCGCGTGGCGCGCTGGTTCAAGCCCTCGACACCCCAAGGCCCCTTGCGCACGGCGCACAGCAACTGGAAGGCCTCGAAGGCCTGCAACACTTGCCTGGCCCACGTGGCCCAGGCTTCGCTTTCCAGCGGCGTGCGAAGCGCCGGGCGGTTGGCTTGCAGCACGCTCAAGTAATGTCGGTAGCCCTGCGCACCATCGCTGGACTGACCTTGCAGCAGCAGACGGTCAAGGCTGCGATCCTGCTCGCCCTTCAATGGCACGCTGAAGATGTCGGCGAACTGCCGCCCCGTCAGCAGCTCGCGCGCTTGCTCGGCTTCCTGGCGGTTGACCCGCAGTGCCAGTTGGCCAATGCCGCTGCCTTCGCCGAAACGGCGTGAGTGACGCAGCATGACCACTTGCTGGGCCAGCGGATGGCGCTCGGCGCTGCCCACTTCAAGGCTGGTGATGCGTTCGCCGCTGACCTGTTCCAGCCAGGCCAGGGTTTGCGGGCTGTAACAACCCTGTTCGGCATCGCGGCACAGGTCACCCAGCACGGCGCCCGCCTCTACCGAAGCCAACTGGTCCTTGTCGCCCAGCAATACCAGACGCGCATGGGCGGGCATGGCGCCCAACAGGTTGGCCATCATTTCCAGGTCGATCATGGAGGCTTCGTCCACCACCAGCACATCCAGTGGCAGCGGGTTGCTGGCGTCGTGGCGGAAGTGCCGGGTGCCCGGTCGGCTACCCAGCAAGCGGTGAACGGTGGTCACCTCGGTAGGGATCTTGTCGCGCACGCTGTCGCTGACGGTGAGCTGCTTGACCTGGGCGCTGATGGATTCGGTCAGGCGTGCGGCGGCCTTGCCGGTAGGCGCGGCCAGACGGATGCGCAGCGGGGTGCCGGCGTTCACGGCCGGGGCCTGCAGCAAGGCCAGCAGACGCACCACGGTGGTGGTCTTGCCGGTGCCTGGGCCGCCGGTGACAATGCTGAAAGCACTGCGGGTGGCCAGGGCGCAGGCCAGTTTCTGCCAGTCGATCTGTTCGCCGCCGGGCGCCCCGAACAGTTGTTCCAGGCGCGCGCGCAGGTCGTCGGGGGTGTTTTCCTGCTCGGCCAGGCGTTGGCGAAGCGCACGGTCGATACGACGCTCGTAGGCCCAGTAGCGGCGCAGGTAGAGGCGTTGGCCGGCCAGCACCAGCGGGCGCTCGCCGCTGTCGTCCTCGGCCAGGGCCACCAGCGGGCTGCTGGCCAGGGTGGCTCGCCACGTTTCGGCGGCCAGGTGTTCGAGCAACTGCGAGGGCAGCAGCACGGGGCCGGCCAATGCATCGCCCTCGGGCGGCAGCGACAGGGCGAAGTCGGGCTCTTCCAGGGTGCGCGCAAGGTCGAGGCAGACGTGGCCGTGGCCCAGTTGGTGGCTGGTCAGGGCGGCGGCCAGGAGTACCAGCGGATCACCGTCTGGCTCCCGCTCGGCGAGGAAGCCGACGAAAGCCTTGTCCAGCGCCCGCAGCCAGCCACGCTCGGCCCAGCGCTCCAGCAACGCCAGCAGGTCATCGACGCGTTGCAGCGGCGCCAGCTCGGCCAGGGTGCGGGCTTCCAGCGCAGTGGGCAGCAGATCGGCAAATGTACGGCTCATGCCGGTTCTCCTTCGAACAAGTCGCCCATGGGCTCGGGTTGGCGGACGATGCCGCGGAACAGCTCGTCCAGGCGCTCGATCAATTCACGCGGCGGGCGCGCGAAGGCCAGGCCCTGGCTGGGCGCATGCACGCCGCGCAGGAAGATGAACACCGCGCCGCCCACGTGCAGGTCGTAGTCATAGTCGGGCAGGCGTGCCTTGAGCTGGCGATGCAGGGCCAGCAGGTAGAGCACGTATTGCAGGTCGTAACGGTGGTCGAGGATGGCCTGGGTCATGGCGTCCTCGGTATAGGCGCTCTCATCGACGCCCAGCCAGTTGGATTTGTAGTCGACCACGTAGTAGCGGCCGTCATGCTCGAAGGTCAGGTCGATGAAGCCCTTGAACATGCCGTTGAGCATGGCGCCTTCGGCTGGCGCGCGTGGTGCGCCGCCATGGGTATGCTCGCGCACCAGGGCATCGAGCTGGCTGACGTCGACGCGATGGCTGGCGAACCAGAACTCCATCTCGATCTGGTAATGCTCCAGGCTTACCAGGCTCACCGTCTGATCACCCAAGGCAAGCGGCGCCTGCAGCAAATGCTGCAGCCAGGCATTGAGGGTGGGAATCCAGCCCTGCCAGCCGCGCAGGTTGCAACGGGCACCCACGGTGTCGGCCAGCAGTTCAGGCTGCGCGGCGACGGTGGCGAAACCTTCGCGCCCAGCCCATTCCAGCAGGCCGTGGAGAAAGGTACCGGGGTTGGGGCCACGGGGGAATCGATGGATATCGCCGCTCAGGGCCTGTACCTCTCGCGGGGCAGCCGGGTCCAGACGCTCGTCGTCGAACAGCTTCTGTGCCTGGGGGCTGTCTGGCGACTGATCGCTGCCCGGGGCCAGGCTGTCGCTGATACGCAGGGCACTGTAGGAGGCGATCCACCAGTTTTCCGCGGCGCGGCGCTTGGGCACCTTGGCGGCCAGCAGGCTGGCTTCGTTGCGCGGCGGTACGTAGCGCTGATCGTCAGCTTCGGGCATGGGGGCGGTGTGAATGGCTGCGCAGCCGGCCTGCATGTCCAGCAGCCAGCGGGCCAAACCTTGGGACTCGTCCAGCCGTTGGCCGCCGCCCAGCAAATAGCCCAGCGCCGAACGGTGCAGTATCGAGTCCTTGGTATTGCCGCGCTTGAGGTCGGCAACACCCAGCCAGCAGGCATGCTGGGCACGGGTCAGGGCCACGTAGAGCAGACGCAGGTCTTCGGCCAGGCGCTCGTCGTCGGCCAAAGCCACCTGCTCCGCCGTGGGGCTGAGGGTGACCTGCGCCCTGCCTTGCGCATCGTGGAACGACAACGGCAAGCGCTTGCCGTCGACCGGCTTGGTCGAGCAGATGAAGGGCAGGAACACCAGCGGATATTCAAGGCCCTTGGATTTGTGGATGGTGACCACCTTGACCAGTTGCTCATCGCTTTCCAGGCGCAGGATCTGTTCTTCACCCGCCTGGCCGGAGGTGGCCAGGTGCTCGGACAGGTGGCGGATCAATGCCTGCTCGCCATCCAGCTCACCGGCGGCCTGCTGCAGCAATTCGGCCAGGTGCAACAGGTTGGTCAGTATGCGTTCACCGTCGCTGCGTGCCATCAGTGCCTGGGGCAATTGGAAATCGTGCAGCAGGTGCCGCAGCATGGGCAGCACGCCCTGGGTACGCCACAGGGTGCGGTAGGTGCGGAACTGCATGACGCGCCGCTCCCAGGCCAGCTCGTCCTGGTTTAACTGCGCCAGGGCGCTGAGGGGCAGGTTCAGAGTGGTGGTGGCCAACGCGCCGCGCAAAGGGCGCTCGGCGTCCGGCTCGGCGCAGGCCTTCAGCCAGCTGAGCAGGTCGTGGGCTTCCTGGGCGGCGAATACCGAGTCCTTGTCGGACAGGTACACGCTGCGCACGCCGCGGGCGGCGAGTTCGCCGCGCACGGCCTGGGCTTCCTTGCCGTCACGGACCAGGATGGCGATGTCGGCGGGGGTGACCGGTTTCAGTGTTTCGCCCGGTTTGGTGAAACCTGCCGTACCTCGCTGGCCGCCGTTGAGCAGGGCGACGATGGTAGACGCACAGGCACCGGCCAGTTGCTGGCGATACACCGGGCCCGACAGCGGGGCATCGCTGGGCAGTTGCCACAGGTTCAAGGCCGCCACGGGCTGGCCGTTGATGCTCAGGCTTTCCTTTCGGCCTTGGGCCAATACCGGCAGGAATGGCACCGGGTTGTCATCGCCGTGCCGGAACAGGAAGGCACCACGCCCCAGCGCACGTTGTTCGGCAACGTCGAATACGTGGTTCACCGCCTCGACCATGGCATGGCTGGAACGGAAGTTGGTACCCAGCGTGTGCAGCCGGCCGGTGGTGGCCTGGCGGGCTCGCAGATAGGTGTAGATGTCGGCACCGCGGAAGGCATAGATGGCCTGCTTGGGGTCGCCGATCAGGAACAGCCCGCTGTCGGGCTGGTTGGCCTCGATGTGGTAGATGCTCTCGAAAATACGGTACTGCACCGGGTCGGTGTCCTGGAATTCGTCGATCAAGGCCACCGGGAACTGTTCGCGGATCAGCCCTGCCAGGCGCTCGCCGCCGGCCCCCTGCAACGCTGCGTCCAGGCGCAGCAGCATGTCGTCGAAGCCCATTTCGGCGCGACGACGCTTTTCCTCTTCGAAGCGCGCGCCCACCCAGCGCGCCGCATGCTCAAGCACTGCAGCGTCAGGGGTAGGCAGGTTGCGCAGGGCATCGGCCAGGCCTTGCATGGCGTCCAGGCCCGGGTGCGTGGGCGGATCGCCCTTCCAGGCCTCGGCCATGCCGTCAGGGGTCAGGCGAGTGAAGCCGGTGCCGATGTCCAGTTCGACCAGGCTTTCGTCACCGGCCCAGGCCACCAGTTTGTCGAACCAGGGCTCGAAATAGCGGGCCTGCATTTTGCGACCGTCCACGGCCTTGGCAGCAACGGCCTCCAGGCAGATGACACGCAGCTCCTGGGCCCATTGGGCCCACGGGGCCTTGAGCTGCTCAAGCGCCTGCTTGCGCTCGGTCAAGGCGGCTTCGATCAAGGCTCCTGGTTCCTGGCCGCCGTCCGCGCGGCGCGGGCTGCCGAACAGCGCCCGCACCCGTGGCAGCAAGGCAGCCGGGCCACCCCAGTTGCTGCGCACCCAGTTCAGCGTGTCGCCCTGCATGGCGTAGCAGAAGCGCCGCCAGTAGTCGCGCACCACCTCACCCAGCAGATCGCTGTGGTCGGTTTCCAGGGTCTGGGTGAACAGGCTGCCGCTGTCGAAGGCGTGTTCGCGCAGCATGCGCTGGCACCAACTGTGGATGGTCGATACCGCGGCTTCGTCCATCCACTGGGCGGCGATGTCGAGGCGATTGGCGCAGCCGGCCCATTGCTCGGGCGCGAATTCGTCGCGCAGTTGGCTGATCAGGTCATCGGGGCTGGGCATCTCGTCGCGGAAGAAACGCGCGGCTTCCGCCAGGCGGGTGCGGATACGCTCACGCAATTCCTTGGTGGCAGCATCGGTGAAGGTCACCACGAGGATCTGCGGGGGCAGCAGTTCGCGGCCGAAGCCGGACTGTTCACCGCCGTGGCCCAGCACTAGGCGCAGGTACAGCGCCGAGATGGTGAAGGTCTTGCCGGTACCGGCACTGGCTTCGATCAGTTGGCTGCCGCGCAGGGGGAAGGCCAGCGCCAAGGGCTTTTCGTGGTGGTCGGTCATGAGCGGGCCTCGTCGCCGTCGATGGAGCGCCAAGGGGCTTCGAACATGGGGCGGTACAGCGCATCGCACCAGCCTTCGAACTCCTCGCTGTCGATCAGGGCATTGAAATCGGGAAACTGACGGGCCAGCGCCACGCTTTCGCGACGCTCGCCATCGGTGGTGATGCCATCGCCTTCGTAAGCTTTGCGGGCTGCGGCCTCGGCCTTGATCGGATCGCCTTGGCCAAGCCAGGCAAACGCGGTCTTCACGGCTACCGGCAAGGGGCGACGCATGCCCTGTTGCCAGGCCAGCAACAGGTCACCCAATGCGTCGCGTGCCTTGTCGGCGGGAAGTGCCGCCAACACCAGGGTGTCGTCACTGGCGACCACGGCGGTGGTCAGTGGCAGGCCAACGGCACAGGCCGCCAGGTGCGTAACCCAACTGCGAACCAGGCGATGCCATTTGCGTGACCGGGCACCGCCAATGGCATTGGCAATGGCGGTGACGCTGAGCAGATTGCCGTCCCCGCGTTGATGCAGGTTGCTGACCCAGCCATCCAGGCGCAGGCCCTGGTATTCGAAGTTCACCGGCTTGGCGGTTACCACCGGCGTCGGCCAAAGCACCAGTAGTTGTTGGAAACGCTGGAGCAGGTCGGGCAACGGCTCGATCAACTCCTCCTGCAGACACTCGCCAAAACCGGCCATTGGCAGCAGCCCGCTGCCTTGCATGCGGCGGGCCTGGGCGTAAAGGGTTGCATCAACATCGTCGGCGGCAGCCATGGCGGTGGTCAGCAGCTTGTCGCTGAGGGTGTAGCGTTCCAACGCGTCGAGTACGAAGGGCTCCTCGTCGGCCAGCGGCGCTTCTGCGGTCTCGAAGAATACTTTCAGGCGCTGGCTGAAAAAATGTCGTACCGGGTTGCGCAGAAAGTCCTGCAGCTGGGTGAGGGCCAGCGGCTCTTCCTGGACGTGGGCTGGCAACACCTCTTCAGCGGCCTGTGGCTGTAGATCGGTATGCAATACCCGCCACTCGGAGGCGAAGCTGAACAGGCCACTGCCTTCATGGAAATAGCGGGCGCTGAAAGGCTGCAACGGATGCTCAAGGCTAAGGGCATGCACCAACTGTTCGCCGGCATTGAGCTTGGCGCCTTCCTGGGCGTCGTGCAGTTGCCAGCCACTGGCGAGGTGATCGCGCAACTGGCCGATCAACACGGAGGCTGGGCGCTCGCTGTTATCGCGAATGCTGCGGCCGACCCAGCTGACATAGAGTTGTTCTCTCGCCGACAGCAGGGCTTCAAGCAGCAGATAGCGGTCATCTTCACGGCGTGAACGATCGCCGGGGCGGTAGTCGCTGCCCATCAGGTCGAAGTCCAGCGGTGGTTGCGCGCGCGGATAGTCGCCGTCGTTCATGCCCAGCAGGCAGACGATCTTGAACGGGATGGCGCGCATGGGCATCAGCGTGCAGAAATTCACGGCGCCGGCGAGGAAGCGTTGCGACAGCTTGCCTTGGTCAAGGCCGGCCAGCCAGGCTTCACGCACTACCGTCAGCGGCAACGGCTCATGCAGGTCAACCGACTCGCAGGTGCGCAGCCATTGCTCGCGCAACTCCTCAAGCTGCACCAACAGATAGTCGTCATGCTCGTTGCTGGCCTGGAAGAACACCTGGGTAAGGCCTTGCAGGCGCTCGCCCCATTCCTTGGGTTCTGCAGGCGCGGACAACACCTGATGGGCGACTTCGAGGGCGTCGAGCAACGCGACCAATGGGCCAATCAGGGCCGCATCCAGACCGCCGATTTCATCATACGGCTCAATACCGCCGTAACCCTGGCCACCACCTACTGCGTAGCCAAGCAACATCCGACGCAAGCCGAATCGCCAGCTGTTCTGCTCCAACTGCTCTGGCAGTCCCAAGCCTGCACGTTGAGCGGCGTTGAGCCCCCAGCGGATGCCGGCGCCTTCAATCCAGCGATGCAGGGTAGGCAGGTCGCTTTCCTGCACGCCAAAGCGATTGCGCAGCGACGGCACGTCGAGCAGATCAAGAATTTCGCTGACGGCGAAACGGCTGTCGGGGAGCTTGAGCAAGTGTTCGATGGCAATCAGCAGCGGGTCACGACCACGCTGATTCTGGTCGGTGAGGGTGAACGGAATGAAGCGCGGGTCGTTGCGGTCCAGCTGCCCGAACACTGCGCGAATATGCGGCGCATAGCTGTCAACGTCGGGGACCATGACGATAACGTCACGCGGGCGCAGATGCGGGTCGGCGCTGAAGCGGGCCAGCAATTGGTCATGCAAGATTTCCACTTCGCGCTGGGCGCTGTGGGCGATATGGAAACGGACGGAGCGGTCCTTGGCGATGTTGACCGCAGGCCAGGTTTCGCGCGTTTCTGCCAGCGGGCGTAACTCGAGAATGTCGTCCTGCAGTTGGCCAAGCAGGGTGGTGGGCTGGCCGTCACTGAACAGGTCAATCCGCCCTTCGCGAAAGGCCACCCGATAGCTGTTGGGGTCGTCGTAACTGTCCAGCAGGTTGATGTAGTCGCGCCCCTGCTTGCCCCATGCGGCAAGCAGCGGGTGTGCATGCTGGTGCAATGCATCGGCATCGATCACCACGGGCATGCCCTGCTTGCGTGCCTGGCGCTTGTACTGGTGACGCAGCAGGTCCTTGTCGGCAACGATGTCGGACCAGTGGTGGCGGCAAGGGTTATGCACGCACAGCAACACTTGGCTGAAACGCGACAGACCTGCCAGGGCCTCGAGGGCCTGGGCTGGCAGGGAGGAAATACCGAAGACGATTACGCGGTTTGGCAGGCCTTTGGGCGCTTGTTCGAGACCGTTGATACGCTCGATGAAACGCTGATGCACGCCGGCCCGGCTTTGGGCCATGCCCTCCTCACCCACGTCATGCAACAGGGCCCGCCATAGCTCTGCCTGCCAGCGGTTGGCGTCTGCCAGCGGCTTGGCTTCGCCACGCACGTTGCGCAACTGATGGCGGCCAGCGGCCCAATCTTCCAGCCAGTCTGCCCGGTATACCTGATATTGGTCATACAGGTCCGCGAGGCGTTCGGCCAGTTGATAGCGTTTGCGCAAGTCACTGTCATCCGTGAGGAAGCGCTGCAGCGGCTCGAAATGCGGTTGGTCGATCAGTTGAGGCAACAGGCGCATGAGGCGCCATGTCAACGGTGCCTTGTCGAGCAGCGAGGTTTGCGGGATTTCATCCTTGCCCAGCACGCTGCGATAGAGCTGCCACATGAAGCTGCCCGGCAGCTGCACGTCGATGGCGGCGGCAATCCCGCAGCCGCCCAGGTCATCGTCCTGCGCGTCTTCCGCCAGGGCGAGTTTCAGCCATTGAGCGATGCCGTTGCTTTGCACCAAGGCGATTTCGTGTTCCAAAGGCGCGAGCGGATAACGCCGCATCCAGCTGACCACCAGGCTGCGCAGTTCATCGAGGCGGTTGCCGTGAACCACCATGAAACCTGGGGTAAGGGGCGGGTTGGCCGGCATGGATGATTCCTTCAATGGGGAGGCTTGGGCAGGTGAGAACCTTATCAGATGTGGTGCGGGGGGCTACATGCTGATGGGTCTGATAATTGTGTGGGGGATTTCCCAGGGTGATCTATATCACCACCGCCAGGCTGCGCTAAATCTGTAGCCGCTGCCGTAGGCTGCGCTGGCCCTGGTGTGCGCTGGAGATCTTCGGTGGGGCTTGGGGCCAGCGCAGCCTGGCGGCAGCGGCTACGATGCGATGAGGCCAGGACTGCTGTCCCTGAATTCCAGGCCATAAAGACAAAACCCCCACCTGCTTTCGCAGATGGGGGTTTCGGAATTTAATCTTGACGATGACCTACTCTCACATGGGGAAACCCCACACTACCATCGGCGATGCATCGTTTCACTGCTGAGTTCGGGATGGGATCAGGTGGTTCCAATGCTCTATGGTCGTCAAGAAATTCTGTAGCCAGGATGCCCTTTGGGTGGCATTCCAGCGAATCGGGTATGTGATGGTATTTGTGGATCAGCAAACTTTCGGTTCGTATCATCTTCACAACACCGCAATCTGGCTTCCGCTCAAATTGCTTGGGTGTTATATGGTCAAGCCTCACGGGCAATTAGTATTGGTTAGCTCAACGCCTCACAGCGCTTACACACCCAACCTATCAACGTCGTAGTCTTCGACGGCCCTTCAGGGAACTCAAGGTTCCAGTGAGATCTCATCTTGAGGCAAGTTTCCCGCTTAGATGCTTTCAGCGGTTATCTTTTCCGAACATAGCTACCCGGCAATGCCACTGGCGTGACAACCGGAACACCAGAGGTTCGTCCACTCCGGTCCTCTCGTACTAGGAGCAGCCCCTCTCAAATCTCAAACGTCCACGGCAGATAGGGACCGAACTGTCTCACGACGTTCTAAACCCAGCTCGCGTACCACTTTAAATGGCGAACAGCCATACCCTTGGGACCGGCTTCAGCCCCAGGATGTGATGAGCCGACATCGAGGTGCCAAACACCGCCGTCGATATGAACTCTTGGGCGGTATCAGCCTGTTATCCCCGGAGTACCTTTTATCCGTTGAGCGATGGCCCTTCCATACAGAACCACCGGATCACTAAGACCTACTTTCGTACCTGCTCGACGTGTCTGTCTCGCAGTCAAGCGCGCTTTTGCCTTTATACTCTACGACCGATTTCCGACCGGTCTGAGCGCACCTTCGTACTCCTCCGTTACTCTTTAGGAGGAGACCGCCCCAGTCAAACTACCCACCATACACTGTCCTCGATCCGGATAACGGACCTGAGTTAGAACCTCAAAGTTGCCAGGGTGGTATTTCAAGGATGGCTCCACGCGAACTGGCGTCCACGCTTCAAAGCCTCCCACCTATCCTACACAAGCAAATTCAAAGTCCAGTGCAAAGCTATAGTAAAGGTTCACGGGGTCTTTCCGTCTAGCCGCGGATACACTGCATCTTCACAGCGATTTCAATTTCACTGAGTCTCGGGTGGAGACAGCGCCGCCATCGTTACGCCATTCGTGCAGGTCGGAACTTACCCGACAAGGAATTTCGCTACCTTAGGACCGTTATAGTTACGGCCGCCGTTTACCGGGGCTTCGATCAAGAGCTTCGCGTTAGCTAACCCCATCAATTAACCTTCCGGCACCGGGCAGGCGTCACACCCTATACGTCCACTTTCGTGTTTGCAGAGTGCTGTGTTTTTAATAAACAGTCGCAGCGGCCTGGTATCTTCGACCGGCATGAGCTTACGGAGCAAGTCCTTCACCCTCACCGGCGCACCTTCTCCCGAAGTTACGGTGCCATTTTGCCTAGTTCCTTCACCCGAGTTCTCTCAAGCGCCTTGGTATTCTCTACCCAACCACCTGTGTCGGTTTGGGGTACGGTTCCTGGTTACCTGAAGCTTAGAAGCTTTTCTTGGAAGCATGGCATCAACCACTTCGTCGTCTAAAGACAACTCGTCATCAGCTCTCGGCCTTAGAATCCCGGATTTACCTAAGATTCCAGCCTACCACCTTAAACTTGGACAACCAACGCCAAGCTGGCCTAGCCTTCTCCGTCCCTCCATCGCAATAACCAGAAGTACAGGAATATTAACCTGTTTTCCATCGACTACGCTTTTCAGCCTCGCCTTAGGGACCGACTAACCCTGCGTCGATTAACGTTGCGCAGGAAACCTTGGTCTTTCGGCGTGGGTGTTTTTCACACCCATTGTCGTTACTCATGTCAGCATTCGCACTTCTGATACCTCCAGCAAGCTTCTCAACTCACCTTCACAGGCTTACAGAACGCTCCTCTACCGCATCACCCTAAGGTGATACCCGTAGCTTCGGTGCATGGTTTGAGCCCCGTTACATCTTCCGCGCAGGCCGACTCGACTAGTGAGCTATTACGCTTTCTTTAAAGGGTGGCTGCTTCTAAGCCAACCTCCTAGCTGTCTAAGCCTTCCCACATCGTTTCCCACTTAACCATGACTTTGGGACCTTAGCTGACGGTCTGGGTTGTTTCCCTTTTCACGACGGACGTTAGCACCCGCCGTGTGTCTCCCATGCTCGGCACTTGTAGGTATTCGGAGTTTGCATCGGTTTGGTAAGTCGGGATGACCCCCTAGCCGAAACAGTGCTCTACCCCCTACAGTGATACATGAGGCGCTACCTAAATAGCTTTCGAGGAGAACCAGCTATCTCCGAGCTTGATTAGCCTTTCACTCCGATCCACAGGTCATCCGCTAACTTTTCAACGGTAGTCGGTTCGGTCCTCCAGTTAGTGTTACCCAACCTTCAACCTGCCCATGGATAGATCGCCCGGTTTCGGGTCTATACCCAGCGACTAAACGCGCTATTAACACTCGCTTTCGCTACGCCTCCCCTATTCGGTTAAGCTCGCCACTGAATATAAGTCGCTGACCCATTATACAAAAGGTACGCAGTCACAGAACAAAGTCTGCTCCCACTGCTTGTACGCATACGGTTTCAGGATCTATTTCACTCCCCTCTCCGGGGTTCTTTTCGCCTTTCCCTCACGGTACTAGTTCACTATCGGTCAGTCAGTAGTATTTAGCCTTGGAGGATGGTCCCCCCATATTCAGACAAAGTTTCTCGTGCTCCGTCCTACTCGATTTCATGACCAAGAGATTTTCGCGTACAGGGCTATCACCCACTATGGCCGCACTTTCCAGAGCGTTCCGCTAATCTCAAAGCCACTTAAGGGCTGGTCCCCGTTCGCTCGCCACTACTAAGGGAATCTCGGTTGATTTCTTTTCCTCAGGGTACTTAGATGTTTCAGTTCCCCTGGTTCGCCTCTTGCACCTATGTATTCAGTACAAGATAACCATCTTATGATGGCTGGGTTCCCCCATTCAGACATCTCCGGATCACAGTCTGTTTGCCGACTCCCCGAAGCTTTTCGCAGGCTACCACGTCTTTCATCGCCTCTGACTGCCAAGGCATCCACCGTATGCGCTTCTTCACTTGACCATATAACCCCAAGCAATCTGGTTATACTATGAAGACGACATTCGCCGAAAATTTGCAATTTGAATCACAAATTTTACCTTAGCCTGATCCGTTACCAGTGAAAGTAACGTTCAGTCTATCTTTCTATCACATACCCAAATTTTTAAAGAACGATCTAATCAAAGACTAGAAATCAACATTCACCATCACTTGGATGGAATGCTCATTTCTAAGCTTTAACGCAGAAGCAGTTAAGTGGTGGAGCCAAGCGGGATCGAACCGCTGACCTCCTGCGTGCAAGGCAGGCGCTCTCCCAGCTGAGCTATGGCCCCGTATACAGGCATTTCCCACACAAAAATTGGTGGGTCTGGGCAGATTCGAACTGCCGACCTCACCCTTATCAGGGGTGCGCTCTAACCAACTGAGCTACAGACCCAATTTCGAGCGTAACTGTTAGCTAGTTCAGCTATCAGCTTGGAGCTTAAAGCTGCTTCTATCGTCTTTTTCAATGAATCAAGCAATTCGTGTGGGAGCTCATGATACAGCTGATGTCGTCGATTAAGGAGGTGATCCAGCCGCAGGTTCCCCTACGGCTACCTTGTTACGACTTCACCCCAGTCATGAATCACACCGTGGTAACCGTCCCCCCGAAGGTTAGACTAGCTACTTCTGGTGCAACCCACTCCCATGGTGTGACGGGCGGTGTGTACAAGGCCCGGGAACGTATTCACCGCGACATTCTGATTCGCGATTACTAGCGATTCCGACTTCACGCAGTCGAGTTGCAGACTGCGATCCGGACTACGATCGGTTTTGTGAGATTAGCTCCACCTCGCGGCTTGGCAACCCTCTGTACCGACCATTGTAGCACGTGTGTAGCCCAGGCCGTAAGGGCCATGATGACTTGACGTCATCCCCACCTTCCTCCGGTTTGTCACCGGCAGTCTCCTTAGAGTGCCCACCATTACGTGCTGGTAACTAAGGACAAGGGTTGCGCTCGTTACGGGACTTAACCCAACATCTCACGACACGAGCTGACGACAGCCATGCAGCACCTGTCTCAATGTTCCCGAAGGCACCAATCCATCTCTGGAAAGTTCATTGGATGTCAAGGCCTGGTAAGGTTCTTCGCGTTGCTTCGAATTAAACCACATGCTCCACCGCTTGTGCGGGCCCCCGTCAATTCATTTGAGTTTTAACCTTGCGGCCGTACTCCCCAGGCGGTCAACTTAATGCGTTAGCTGCGCCACTAAAGACTCAAGGTCCCCAACGGCTAGTTGACATCGTTTACGGCGTGGACTACCAGGGTATCTAATCCTGTTTGCTCCCCACGCTTTCGCACCTCAGTGTCAGTATCAGTCCAGGTAGTCGCCTTCGCCACTGGTGTTCCTTCCTATATCTACGCATTTCACCGCTACACAGGAAATTCCACTACCCTCTACCATACTCTAGCTTGCCAGTTTCGGATGCAGTTCCCAGGTTGAGCCCGGGGATTTCACATCCGACTTAACAAACCACCTACGCGCGCTTTACGCCCAGTAATTCCGATTAACGCTTGCACCCTCTGTATTACCGCGGCTGCTGGCACAGAGTTAGCCGGTGCTTATTCTGGCGGTAACGTCAAAATTGCAGAGTATTAATCTACAACCCTTCCTCCCACCTTAAAGTGCTTTACAATCCGAAGACCTTCTTCACACACGCGGCATGGCTGGATCAGGCTTTCGCCCATTGTCCAATATTCCCCACTGCTGCCTCCCGTAGGAGTCTGGACCGTGTCTCAGTTCCAGTGTGACTGATCATCCTCTCAGACCAGTTACGGATCGTCGCCTTGGTGAGCCATTACCTCACCAACTAGCTAATCCGACCTAGGCTCATCTGATAGCGCAAGGCCCGAAGGTCCCCTGCTTTCTCCCGTAGGACGTATGCGGTATTAGCGTTCCTTTCGAAACGTTGTCCCCCACTACCAGGCAGATTCCTAGGCATTACTCACCCGTCCGCCGCTGAATCGAAGAGCAAGCTCTTCTCATCCGCTCGACTTGCATGTGTTAGGCCTGCCGCCAGCGTTCAATCTGAGCCATGATCAAACTCTTCAGTTTAATACTGCAATTAGGTTTTGAGAAAACCTTATAAACTTGGCTCAGCAATCGTTGGTTACATCTTTGATTTCTCGCGGAGTAACTTGTGATGCTGATAATCTTTCTGACTATCAGTCTGAGTCACAAGCACCCACACGAATTGCTTGATTCAGTTGTTAAAGAGCGGTTGGTTGATTCTTTCGTCTCAACCGAGGCGCGCATTCTACGCTTTCCTCAGGGCCTGTCAAGCGTTTATTTTGAAGTTTTTCAGAATTTCTCGTTGAACTTCAAACACTTGGCTCGCTTCGATCTCTCGTTAGCGGGAGGCGAATTCTACAGTGATTTGAGTCGCTGTCAACTGCCTTTTTTTGCCGCTTTCGACGTTAAGATCGAAACACTTCAGGGCTGGTTACTTCGGTTAACTCATTGAGTTTCAAGGAGTTTTCCGTTTGGTCTGCGCCGGAAGTGGGGCGAATTATAGAGAGATTCAGGGGGAGGTCAAGGGGTAATTTCAACAAATTGTCTTTAAAGTCAAAAGCTTCCCCACATCCCACCGTATCAGGGCCACCAGGTGCATGCCGGAAGAGTTTCATGCCTCATGACATCGAGCGCCGCCCGCGCGGCGCTTCCCGGGCAGAGCCCGGTCCTACATTTGTTGCAACGTGCCCCGCTCAGGAGTGGGGTTGCCAGCCTGGCGGCACCAACACAGATCTCCAGTGGGCAGACAAGGCGGACCAGGCGATGGCACTGGCATAACTGGCCCGAAACAGATGTAGGACCGGGCTCTGCCCGGGAAGCGCCGCGCGGGCGGCGCTCGATCTCAAGGGCGCTAGAAGGACAAAGACTGGCACCTGGCAGCCATAACGCAACCTTCAACCATGCCCCCCAAAACCCAAAAAAGGCGGGCCTAACGGCCCGCCCTGTCTCACCCTACAACCTCAAAGACTAGGAAACGCAAACTGCGAAGCCTCATGACTCGCCCGCTGCGGCCAGCGCTGCGTAATCGCCTTGCGCCGCGTATAGAACCGCACCCCATCCGGCCCATAGGCATGCAGGTCACCAAACAACGACCGCTTCCACCCACCAAAGCTGTGGTAAGCCACCGGCACCGGCAGCGGCACGTTCACGCCGACCATGCCCACTTCAATCTCATCACAGAACAACCGCGCCGCTTCACCGTCACGGGTAAAGATGCAGGTGCCGTTGCCGTACTCGTGATCGTTGATCAGCTTCATCGCCTCTTCCAGGCTGTTCACCCGAACGATGCACAGCACCGGACCAAAGATCTCTTCCTTATAGATGCGCATCTGGGGGGTGACGTTGTCGAACAGGCAGCCACCCAGGAAGAAACCATCTTCGTTGCCCGGCACCACCAGGCTGCGGCCGTCGACTACCAGCTTGGCGCCCGCCTGGACGCCGTCTTCGACATACCCGGCAACTTTGTCACGGGCCTGGCCGGTTACCAGCGGGCCCATGTCCAAACCACACGAGGTGCCCGCACCGATTTTCAGTGCCTTGATCTGCGGCACCAGCTTGGCCACCAGGGCGTCAGCTACCTGGTCGCCCACGCACACGGCTACCGAGATGGCCATGCAGCGCTCGCCGCACGAACCGTAGGCGGCGCCCATCAGTGCGCTGACGGCATTGTCCAGGTCGGCGTCGGGCATCAGCACGGCGTGGTTCTTGGCGCCGCCCAGTGCCTGCACGCGTTTGCCGCGCTTGGTGCCTTCGCTGTAGATGTACTCGGCGATTGGCGTCGAACCCACGAAGCTCAGGGCTTTGACTTCCGGCGCCTGGATCAGGGCATCCACGGCGACTTTGTCGCCATGCACCACGTTCAGCACGCCAGCAGGCAAGCCGGCTTCCAGCAACAACTGGGCAATAAAGAGTGTGGAGCTTGGGTCGCGCTCGGAGGGCTTGAGGATGAAGCAGTTGCCGCAGGCGATGGCCAGCGGGTACATCCACAGCGGCACCATGGCCGGGAAGTTGAACGGGGTGATGCCGGCGACCACGCCCAGGGGCTGGAAGTCGGACCAGGCGTCGATGTTCGGGCCGACGTTGCGGCTGTACTCGCCCTTGAGGATTTCGGGGGCGGCGCTGGCGTACTCGACGTTCTCGATACCGCGCTTCAGTTCACCGGCAGCGTCTTCCAGGGTCTTGCCGTGTTCTTCGCTGATCAGCTGCGAGATTTTCGCTTCGTTCTGCTCCAGCAGTTGCTTGAAGCGGAACATCACCTGGGCGCGCTTGGCCGGAGGGGTGTTGCGCCAGGCCGGGAAGGCGGCCTTGGCCGAGTCGATGGCCTGCTGCACGGTTTGCAGGTCAGCCAGCTGGAGCTTGTGGATAACCTGACCGGTCGATGGGTTGTAGACGTCAGCGGTGCGGTCGCCGCCGGAAACCAGATCGCCATTGATCAGGTGCTGAATGCTGCTCATGTAGAACTCCTGGAAAAGGGTGCCAGGAAGCGGGCTGTCCCGCTTCCTATATATAGAGGGATCAGTCGATCGCGTTCAGCGCCTGGCCAACGGCATCGAACAGGCGGTCCATGTCCTGGGCCTGGGCGTTGAAGGTTGGCCCGAACTGCAGGGTGTCGCCGCCGAAGCGCACGTAGAAGCCGGCTTGCCACAGCTTCATCGAGGCCTCGTAAGGGCGCACGATGGCGTCGCCGTCACGCGGGGCCAGCTGGATAGCGCCAGCCAGGCCGAAGTTGCGGATGTCGATGATGTTCTTGCTGCCCTTGACGCCGTGCAGCGCTTTTTCGAAGTGCGGCGCCAATTCGGCGGCTTGCTGCACCAGGTTTTCCTTTTGCAGCAGGTCCAGCGCGGCCAGGCCGGCGGCGCAGGCCACAGGGTGGGCCGAGTAGGTGTAGCCGTGCGGGAACTCCACGGCGTACTCAGGCGTGGCTTGGTTCATGAAGGTCTGGTAGATCTCGGTGCTGGCAATCACCGCGCCCATGGGGATGGCGCCGTTGGTGACCTGCTTGGCGATGCACATCAAATCCGGGGTAACGCCGAAGGTGTCGGCGCCGAACATGTTGCCGGTGCGGCCGAAGCCGGTGATCACTTCGTCGAAGATCAGCAGGATGTTGTGCTGGGTGCAGATTTCGCGCAGACGCTTCAGGTAACCCTTGGGCGGCGGCAGTACGCCGGCGGAACCGGCCATGGGCTCGACGATGACCGCGCCAATGTTGGAGGCGTCATGCAGCTCGATCAGCTTGAGCATTTCGTCGGCCAGAGCGATGCCGCCCTCCTCCGGCGCGCCTTTGGAGAAGGCGTTGCTGGCCAGCAGGGTGTGCGGCAGATGGTCGACGTCCATCAGCTGGCCGAACATTTTGCGGTTGCCATTGACGCCGCCCAGGCTGGTGCCGGCGATGTTCACGCCGTGGTAACCACGGGCACGGCCGATCAGCTTGGTCTTGGTGGCCTGGCCTTTGAGGCGCCAGTAGGCACGCACGATCTTCACCGCGGTGTCGCAGCACTCGGAACCGGAGTTGGTGTAGAACACGTGGTTCAGGTCACCGGGGGTCAGCTCGGTGATTTTCTCGGCCAGTTGGAACGACAGCGGGTGGCCATATTGGAACGCCGGCGAGTAGTCCAGCACGCCCAGCTGACGCGCCACTGCTTCCTGAATTTCCTTGCGGGTATGCCCGGCGCCGCAGGTCCACAGGCCCGACAGGCTGTCGTAGATCTTGCGGCCCTTGTCGTCGGTCAGGTAGCTGCCTTCGGCGGCGACGATGATGCGCGGGTCGCGCTGGAAGCTACGGTTCGCAGTGTAGGGCATCCAGTGAGCATCCAGCTTGAGCTGGCTGGCGATGCCGTTAGGTGCGGTTTCGGGCATGTTCATGCGTGCAAGACCTCGAATCAGGAAGGACGAGTGTTGTTGCAGCTACGTTGTCACGGCGATAAAGTCTGGAAAATCCTGTTTTTCCAATCTTTGGTTAGGCGATGACTAAACTATGAGCCGACGTCCCGATCCTTTGGCACAAGTCAGCGATTTCGACATTCGCCTGCTGAAGATTTACCGCAGCGTGGTGGAATGCGGCGGGTTTTCGGCTGCCGAGAACGTGCTGGGCATTGGCCGCTCGGCCATCAGCCAGCAGATGAGCGACCTGGAACAACGCCTGGGCCTGCGCCTGTGCCAACGCGGGCGCGCCGGGTTTTCGCTGACCGAGGAAGGCCGCGAGGTTTACCACTCGGCGCTGCAATTGCTGAGCGCCATCGAGAGCTTCCGCACCGAGGTCAACGGCCTGCACCAGCATTTGCGCGGCGAGCTGAACATCGGCCTGACCGATAACCTGGTGACCCTGCCGCACATGCGCATCACCCACGCGCTGGCGCAGCTCAAGGACCGGGGGCCGGACGTGCGCATCCAGATCCGCATGATCGCCCCCAGCCAGGTGGAACAAGGTGTGCTCGACGGCAGCCTGCACGTGGGCGTGGTGCCCCAGGCCAGTCCGTTATCAGGTTTGGAATACGCGCCCCTGTATAGCGAGCGCTCGCTTCTGTACTGCGCGGTCGGCCACCCGCTGTTCTATGCCGCCGACGCGGACCTTGACGATGAGCGCCTCAATGCCCAGGACGCCATCGCGCCGACCTTTCGCCTGCCGGCCGAGATCCAGGCGCACTATCAAGCCCTGAACTGCACGGCCAGCGCCTCGGACCGCGAGGGCATGGCCTTCCTGATCCTGACCGGGCGCTTCATCGGCTACCTGCCCGATCATTACGCCAGCTTCTGGGTGCAACAGGGGCGCCTGCGTGCGCTCAAGCCGGCGCAGCGCTTTTATGACCTGAGCCTGTCATGGGTGACGCGCAAGGGCCGCCGCCCGCATTTGGTGCTGGAAAGCTTTCTGGAGAGCCTGGCGGCTACACGGTAGTGCATTGCTAGCCAAAGCAACCCAAGGGCCAGCACCTCCACAACTCAATAAAAATATCTCAACCCTATGATTTTTAAGGCCTGTAGATAAAACACTCATTTCAAACCTGAGCAGTTGGACAGCTTTTTGCAACGGGATGTGTATCTGATACACGACCCCGTGCCGAGAGCCTCCCATGCCACCAGAATCATCGTCGCCCAACGAACTGATCTACGGTCTGAACGATCGCCCCAACCCCATGGCCGCCGTGCTGGCCGCACTGCAACATGTGCTGGCCAGTTTCGTCGGCATCATCACCCCGCCGCTGATCATCGGCTCGGCGCTGGGCCTGACCGAACACCTGCCCTACCTGATCAGCATGGCGCTGATGGTGTCGGGTGTAGGCACTTTCATCCAGGCACGCAGGCCGTTCGGCATCGGCGCCGGGATGATCTGCCTGCAAGGCACCAGCTTCGCCTTCCTGGGCGCCGTGCTGTCGGCCGGCTTCATGGTCAAGCAGCGCGGGGGCAGCCCCGAGGACATCATGGCGATGATCTTCGGCGTGTGCTTTTTCGGTGCTGCGGTGCAGATCGTGCTCAGCCGCTTCATCGGCCAGTTGCGCCGGGTGATCACGCCGCTGGTGACCGGCATCGTCATTACCCTGATCGGCATCAGCCTGATCAAGGTGGGCATGACCGACCTGGGTGGCGGCTTCAACGCCCCGGATTACGGCGCCCCCGGCAACCTGGCACTGGGCGCGTTCGTGCTGCTGGTGATCATTCTGCTCAACCGCTCAAGCACCCCATGGGTGCGTCTGTCGGCGATCATCATCGGCCTGGCCGTGGGCAGCATCGCCGCCTGGTTCAGCGGCAAGCTGGTGCCCCAGGCGCTGCCGGTCCTGCCGTTGCTCAGCGTGCCGGTGCCGTTCAAATTCGGTTTCAGCTTCGACTGGGCGGCGTTCTTCCCGGTGGCGCTGATCTACCTGATCAGCACCATCGAGACCGTGGGCGACCTGACCGCCAACTGCATGCTGTCGCGCCAGCCCATTACGGGGCCCAGCTACATCGGCCGGCTCAAGGGCGGCGTGCTGGGTGACGGCTTCAGCTGCATGCTGGCCGCCACCTTCAGCGCCTTCCCCAACACCACCTTTGCCCAGAACAACGGCGTGATCCAGCTTACCGGCGTGGCCAGCCGCTACGTGGGCCTGTACATCGGCGCCATCCTGTTCCTGCTGGGCCTGGTGCCGGCCATTGGCGCCGTGTTGCAGCAAATCCCCAAACCGGTGCTGGGCGGCGCCACCCTGGTGATGTTCGGCAGCGTCGCGGCGGCGGGCGTGCGCATTCTGGCGCAGGGGCCGCTGGACCGGCGCAGCATGCTGATCATCGCCACCTCCTTCGGCGTGGGCCTGGGCGTGGCGGCACAGCCGACGCTGTTCCACCTGCTGCCCAAGCTGGTACAGAACCTGTTCGATTCGGCCATCACCAGTGGCGGCCTGACCGCTTTGGTCATGTGCCTGCTGCTGCCCGAGGCAAAGCCCCAGGCCAGCCAAGCGCCGGTGGAAAGCGAGGCACTTGAAACTCGCGTTTGAAGGTTTTGCCGCACAGGACTTGTCTGCGACGTGTGGGTGCGTTATCAACGCATCAGGATGCACCCACACGATCTGTTCGGAACCGCCCCATGACCCTCGAAGTCCCCGCGCACAGCGCCCATGCCAACGGCAAACCTGCCAGCCGTATCCGTCAGAAGAACGAAGAAACCATCATCAAGGCCGCCGAGGACGAATTCGCCCGCCACGGGTTCAAGGGCACCAGCATGAACACCATCGCCCTCAACGCCGGGCTGCCCAAGGCCAACCTGCACTACTACTTCACCAACAAGCTAGGCCTGTACATCGCGGTGCTGAGCAACATCCTGGAACTGTGGGACAGCACCTTCAACACCCTTACCGTCCATGACGACCCCGCCCAGGCGCTGACCCGCTACATCCGCGCCAAGATGGAGTTCTCGCGCCGCCATCCGCAGGCTTCGCGCATCTTCGCCATGGAGATCATCAGTGGCGGGCAGTGCCTGAACGACTATTTCAGCCAGGACTACCGCGCCTGGTTCCAGGGCCGTGCCGGGGTGTTCCAGGCCTGGATCGACGCGGGCAAGATGGACCCGGTAGACCCGGTGCACCTGATCTTCCTGCTGTGGGGCAGCACCCAGCATTACGCCGACTTCGCCACGCAGATCTGCCGCGTCACCGGCCGCACGCGCCTGACCAAGCAGGACTTCGATGAAGCCGGCGAGCAATTGATCCGTATAATCCTCAAAGGCTGTGGCCTCACCCCTGTCCAATGACTGTTTGCGCGGATCTGCCCTGAATGCCCTCTACCCTGCTCGGCCCTTGCGAGTTTCGCGAAGAAATCCGCAAGAGCCGCTTCATCACCCTCGCCGCCCCCATCGACAGCGTCGGCGACGCCCAGGCGTTCATCGACCAGCACAGCGTGCCCGATGCCACCCACAACTGCTGGGCCTGGAAGCTGGGCGAGCAATACCGCAGCAATGACGACGGCGAACCGGGCGGTACGGCGGGGCGGCCGATTCTGGCGGCCATCGAGGCTCAGGAGTGCGACCAGGTGGTGGTGCTGGTGATTCGCTGGTATGGCGGGATTCAGCTGGGCACCGGCGGCCTGGCGCGCGCGTACGGTGGCGGTGCTAACAAGTGCCTGCAGCAGGCGGAAAAGCGCGTGCTGGTGAGCCGGATTGCAGTGACGTGTTCGTGCAGTTTCAGTGAGCTGGCGTTGGTGAAGCTGCGGGTGGCGGAGCTGGATGGGTTGGTGGTGCAGGAGGACTTCACGGCCAATGGTGTCGACCTGCAGTTGGCGTTGGGGCGTGAGCATGTGCCGCGGTTGCAGCAGCAACTGGCAGACCTGAGCCGCGGCCGCATTTTGCTACACACCCCGTAGCAGCGGCCGCCAGGTCGCGTCACAGGCGCCGCGCAATGGCTGCCCTACCTTGTGGGAGCGGGTTCTACCCGCGAAGAAGGCAACGCGGACTCCCTGGCATACCGCGGTGTGCTTTTCGCGGGTAGAACCCGCTCCCACACAGACAGTAGGTGCCCGCGCGAAACTGCCCACATCTACTGTGCACCCGATTGTGGATAACCTCTGCGCAACAGGCTCCAGGCCTTGCAGATCAAGGGCTGCAGACTTTTGATCACTTTTTGATCAATCCGCTTGTCCACAACCAAAAACAACGCCCGATCAATCACTTATGCACAGTTATCGCCATTCGAAGATAGCCGGCCCCGGCTTATACCCACCCCCAGGCCTTTCGCACAAAAACGGTGGATCAATCTGTGGATAAGCCGTGCAAGCCTGCGCAAGCCGCTGGCTGCATCGCTCCCGCACCAAGCTGATCATTTTTTGATCAGCCCCGTTCCGAGGCGCGGTGGCCATCATTGCCCTGGCTTGGTGCCAGCAAGCCGGCTCGAAAACAGACGCGAGGCTCTGAAATGCATTTCCTGACCCACTGGCCAGGAAATTGCTTAAGCACCAGCGTCCCATTTCAACCGAGCCCGTCATGTCCAACCCTGCGAACACCCCGCGCCTGCAATTGCGCGCGATCAGCAAGCGTTACCCCGGCTGCCTGGCCAACGACCACATCGACCTGAGCATACAACCGGGCGAGATTCGTGCACTGCTGGGCGAAAACGGTGCCGGCAAGAGCACGCTGATGAAGATCATCTACGGCGTGACCCAGGCCGACAGCGGCAGCGTGCTGTGGCAGGGGCGCGAGGTGCAGATGCGCAACCCGGCCCAGGCCCGCCAACTGGGCATTGGCATGGTGTTCCAGCATTTTTCCTTGTTCGAAACGTTGACCGTGGCGCAGAACATTGCGCTGGCCATGGGGCCGGGGCAGACGCCCGCGCAACTGGAACCAAAGATTCGCGAAGTGTCGGCGCGCTACGGCATGCCGCTGGAGCCGGACCGGCTGGTGCACAGCCTGTCCATCGGCGAGCGCCAGCGTGTGGAGATCGTGCGCTGCCTGATGCAGGACATCCGTTTGCTGATTCTGGACGAGCCGACCTCGGTGCTTACCCCACAGGAAGCCGACGAGCTCTTCATCACCCTGCGCCGCCTGGCGGCCGAAGGCTGCAGCATCCTGTTCATCAGCCACAAGCTGGGCGAAGTGCGCGCCCTGTGCCACAGCGCCACGGTGCTGCGCGGCGGCCGCGTGTCGGGCCACTGCGTGCCGGCCGATTGCAGCGACCTGGAACTGGCGCGGCTGATGGTCGGCGACGCCGAAGGCCTGGTCGCCCAATACCCGAAGGCGAGCGGCGGCGCGGCGTTCCTGCAAGTGGAACAACTGGATTGGCACAACCCCGATCCATTCGGCTGCTCGTTGCGCGGGGTCGACCTGCAAGTGCGCAGCGGCGAGATCGTCGGCATCGCCGGGGTGGCCGGCAATGGCCAGGACGAACTGTTGGCCCTGCTCAGCGGGGAGCAGCGCACTCAGGCAGCCGCCACCATCAAATTCGCTGGTGTGCCCGTGGGCCATCTGCGCCCCGACCAACGCCGCAGCCAGGGCCTTGCCTTCGTGCCTGCCGAACGTCTGGGCCATGGCGCCGTTCCGGAAATGAGCCTGGCCGACAACGCCCTGCTCACCGCCTTCCAGCAGGGCCTGGTGAAGAACGGCATGGTGCGCACGGCCAAGGTACTGGCCCTGGCTGACGAGATCATCCGCCGCTTCGCCGTGAAAACCCCGAATGCCCAGGCCCCGGCACGCAGCCTGTCGGGCGGCAACCTGCAGAAATTCATCCTGGGCCGCGAAATCCTCCAACAGCCGCGCCTGTTGGTGGCTGCGCACCCGACCTGGGGCGTGGACGTGGGCGCGGCGGCCACCATCCACCGTGCCTTGATCGCGCTGCGCGATGCCGGCGCGGCCATCCTGGTGATATCCGAAGACCTGGATGAACTGTTCCAGATCAGCGACCGCCTCGGCGCCCTCAGCGGCGGCCGCCTCAGCGCCCTGCAAGCCACGGCCCAGACCACCCAGGTGGAACTGGGCGGCTGGATGGCCGGCCGCTTTGCCGATAGCCCACAACTTTCCCCCGCCCTGGCCGGATAACGGAGCCCTTCATGTTGCTTTCCCTCGAACCCCGTGGCCAGCAGTCGCGCCTAATGCTCTGGTGCTCGCCGTTGCTGGCGGCGCTGTTGACCCTGGGCTGCGGCTCGCTGCTGTTCATCGCCCTGGGCCATGAGCCGCTGCACACCTTGCATACCCTGCTGATCGAGCCGATCAGCGACCTTTACGGTGTCAGCGAACTGCTGGTCAAGGCGCTGCCGATTCTGATGTGCGCACTGGGCCTGGCCGTGGCCTACCAGGCGCGCATCTGGAACATCGGTGCCGAAGGCCAGTTGCTGATCGGTGCCCTGGGCGGCAGCGCCGTGGCGGTGAACATCATCGGCATGGACAGCCGCTGGGCGCTGGTGATGGTGCTGCTGGCCGGCACCCTGGCCGGTGCGGCCTGGGCCGGGCTGACCGCCTGGCTGCGCACGCACTTCAATGCCAATGAAATCCTCACCAGCATCATGCTCAATTACATCGCCCTGAACCTGCTGCTGTATTTCGTCCACGGGCCGTTGAGAGACCCGGCCGGCTTCAATTTCCCGCAATCAGCCATGTTCGGCGACGCCAGCCGCCTGCCGCTGGTGTTCGAAGGCGGACGCCTGCATGCGGGCCTGTACTTCGCGCTGCTGGCGCTGGTGGCGGTGTGGGTGCTGCTGCAGAAAAGCTTTGTGGGCTTCCAGATCAAGGTGCTGGGCCTGGACCAGCGCGCTGCCGGTTTCGTCGGCTTTCGCGAGAAACGCCTGGTGTGGCTGGCGCTGCTGATCAGCGGTGCGCTGGCAGGCCTTGCGGGCGTGTGCGAAGTGACCGGCCCAATCGGCCAACTGGTGCCGCAGGTATCGCCGGGCTACGGCTACGCGGCCATCACCGTGGCCTTCCTCGGGCGTCTGAACCCGATCGGCATCGTGTTCTCCAGCCTGTTGATGGCGCTGCTGTACCTGGGCGGCGAGAACGCACAGATGGCCATGAACCTGCCCCAGGCAATCACCCAGCTGTTCCAGGGCATGATGCTGTTCTTCCTGCTGGCCTGTGACGTGCTGATCCTTTACCGCCCGCGCCTGAAGCTGCGCTGGGCTCGCCGTACCACCTCGGTCGCGACCGTGGGAGCCTTGTGATGGATATCGATCTGCTGAGCAACATTCTCTACGCCATGGTGCGCTGCGGCACGCCGCTGCTGCTGGTGGCCCTGGGCGAACTGATCTGCGAGAAAAGCGGGGTACTCAACCTGGGCCAGGAAGGCATGATGCTGTTTGGCGCGGTGGTGGGTTTCATCGTCGCGTTCAACAGCGGCAACCTGTGGCTGGGGGTGCTGCTGGCCATGGTCGCCGGCATGCTGCTGTCGTCGCTGTTTGCCCTGGTGGCGCTGGTGTTCAATGCCAACCAGGTGGCCACGGGCCTTGCGTTGACCATCTTCGGGGTGGGCTTGTCGACCTTTGTCGGCGCCGCCTGGGTGGGCAAGCCGCTGACCGGGTTCGAGCCGGTGGCCATTCCCGTCCTGAGCAGCATTCCGCTGATCGGGCGCATGCTGTTTGCCCAGGATTTGCTGGTGTATCTATCGTTCGCGCTGTTTGCCCTGGTGGCGTGGGTGGTGCTGAAAAGCCGCGTGGGCTTGATCGTCCAGGCGGTGGGTGAAAATCCGGATGCGGCCAGCGCCATGGGCTTGCCGGTGCTGCGGGTGCGTACCCTGGCGGTGCTGTTCGGCGGCGCCATGGCGGGCCTGGCGGGGGCTTATCTGTCGCTGGCGTACACGCCGATGTGGGCGGAGAACATGAGTGCCGGGCGTGGCTGGATTGCGCTGGCGTTGGTGGTGTTTGCCAGCTGGCGGGTGTGGCGGGTGTTGTTGGGGGCCTATCTGTTTGGCCTGGCCAGCATTCTGCACCTGGTCGCCCAAGGGATCGGCTTGTCGATTCCGTCCAACTTGCTGGCGATGCTGCCGTACGTGGCGACCATCGTGGTGCTGGTGCTGTTGTCACGCGATGCGCTGCGCACGCGGCTGTATGCGCCGGTGTCGCTGGGCCAGCCCTGGCAACCTGGGCACTGAAATACTGTAGCCGCTGCCGCCAGGCTGCGCTGGCCCGTATTTCAACGCTCAATCCTCGGGTGTAAACGAGGGCCAGCGCAGCCTGGCGGCAGCGGCTACAGATATCGGGGTGTATGCTGATGCTCTTTGCCTGACAACGGACTCCCATCATGAGCAAGAACGCCTTGATCATCGGCGCCTCCCGCGGCCTGGGCCTGGGCCTGGTGCAACGCCTGCACGAGGACGGCTGGAACATCACCGCCACGGTGCGCAACCTGCACACCGCCGAAGCGCTTCAGGCTGTGCCCGGCGTGCGTATCGAGAAACTGGACATGGACGACGCCAGCCAGCTGGCCGAACTCACCCAGACCCTCAAAGGCCAGACCTGGGACCTGCTGTTCGTCAACGCCGGGGTCAAGGGCCCCAACGATCAGAGCGCCGACAAGGTCAGCCCCGAGGACATCGGCGCGCTGTTCTACACCAACGCCGTAGCGCCGATTCGCCTGGCCAACCACTTCAAGGACCAGGTGCGTGCCCAAGGCGGCGTGATCGCTTTCATGAGTTCGGTACTGGGCAGCGTGACCATGCCCGACGCGCCGGACCTGGCGCTGTACAAGGCCAGCAAGGCCGCGCTCAACTCCATGACCAGCACCTTCGTCACCACCCTGGGCGACACTGCGCTGACGGTGCTCAGCCTGCACCCCGGCTGGGTGAAGACCGACATGGGCGGCGAAGGCGCCGACCTGGACGTGGAGACCAGCACCCGCGGCCTGGTCCAGCAGGTAAACGATTACGCCGGCAAAGGCGGCCATCATTTCGTCAATTACCGGGGCGAGACGATTCCCTGGTAATGCGCTAACATCTGCCCGCGTCCGGTTGTTGCAAGACCCGGCGCCCCTGGATCAGCAGACAGGGCAATCACTGAGCTGGCTAACCTGAACATAACTTTCAGAGGAGCCGGCTCATGCCCGCACCCCGTATCTGGATCAAGAACCCCCTCGCCCTGTTCACCGGCAACGACCTCGATGGTCGCGGCGGCCTGGTGCTGCACGATGGCGTCATCAGCGAAGTACTGGCCGCCGGACAAAGCCCCGCCCTGCCCTGCCAGCAAATATTCGACGCCCGCGAGCACGTGGTGCTGCCCGGCCTGATCAATACCCATCACCATTTCTACCAGACCCTGACCCGCGCCTGGGCGCCGGTGGTCAACCAGCCGTTGTTCCCTTGGCTGAAAACCCTGTACCCAGTGTGGGCGCGGCTGACGCCGGAAAAGTTGGCGCTGGCCAGCAAGGTCGCGCTCGCCGAGCTGTTGCTGTCCGGTTGCACCACGGCGGCGGACCACCACTACCTGTTCCCCGACGGTCTGGAGCAGGCCATCGACGTGCAGGTCGAGGTGGTACGCGAACTGGGCATGCGCGCCATGCTCACCCGCGGTTCCATGAGCCTGGGCGAAGCCGACGGTGGCCTGCCGCCGCAACAGACCGTGCAACAAGGCGAAGTGATCCTGGCCGACAGCCAGCGCTTGATTCAGCGCTACCACCAGCGCGGTGCGGGCGCGCAGATACAGATCGCCCTGGCACCCTGCTCGCCGTTCTCGGTCACCCCTGAAATCATGCGGGCCAGCGCCGAGCTGGCTGAAAGCCTGGATGTGCGTCTGCACACCCACCTGGCCGAGACCCTGGACGAAGAAGACTTCTGCCTGCAACGGTTCGGCCTGCGCACCGTGGATTACCTGGACAGCGTCGGCTGGCTGGGGCCGCGCACCTGGCTGGCCCATGGCATCCACTTCAACCCCGACGAGATCGCCCGGCTGGGGGCGGCGGGGACCGGTATCTGCCATTGCCCTACGTCGAACATGCGCCTGGCGTCTGGCATCTGTCCAACCCAGGATCTGCTGGCGGCTGGGGCGCCCATTGGCCTGGGTGTCGATGGTTCGGCGTCCAATGATGCCTCCAACATGATCCTCGAAGCGCGTCAGGCGTTGTACCTGCAACGGTTGCGCTACGGCGCTCAGGCGATCACGCCTGAAGGGGTGCTGGGCTGGGCCACGCGGGGGTCGGCGCGGTTGCTGGGCCGTGATGACATTGGTGAGCTGGCGGTGGGCAAGCAGGCGGATCTGGCGTTGTTCAAGCTGGATGAACTGCGGTTTTCGGGGAGTCATGATCCGTTGAGTGCGTTGCTGTTGTGTGGCGCAGACCGGGCGGATCGGGTGATGGTGGGTGGCGTGTGGCGGGTGGTGGATGGGCAGGTGGATGGGCTGGATGTGCAGGGGTTGATAGCTGATCACCGGCAAGCCGCCAAGGCACTCATCCTGTAGCCGCTGCCGCAGGCTGCGCTGGCCCTATGCTTCACTGGGGATCTTCAGTGTATATGAGGGCCAGCGCAGCCTATCGGCAGCGGCTACAGGTTTACAGACCCAGACAGGCCAACATGATGAAGGTGGCAAACAGCACGAAGTGCGTCATGCCCTCGATCGCGTTGGTCTCGCCGTCATTCAGGTTGATGGCGCTGACAATCAGGGTAATGGCGATCATCACCGTCTGCACCGGCGTCATCGCCATCTGAAACGGCTGCCCGGTGTACAGGGCCATGGCCTCCATCACCGGCACCGTCAGGATCACCGTCGACAACGATGCCCCCAGCGCCACGTTGACGGTGGACTGCATGCGGTTGGCCAGCGCCGCCCGCAACGCGGTGAGAATCTCCGGCGCCGCCGAGATCGCGGCAACGATGATCGCCATCAGCACCGGCGGCGCCCCACTGCCTTCCAGGCCATAGTCCAGGGTCTTGGACATTACCTCGGCCAGCGCACCAATCACGACCACGCCGAACACCAGGGTGCCGACCGACAACGGCAGGTTGACCGGCTTGGGTTGTGCACCGCTGCTTTGGCGGCGCTTTTTTTCCGGGTAGCTGTAGCTGAAAAAATAGCTGTGCGGGCCCACCTGCATGCGCAGGAACACCGTGTACAGAATCACCGTGGCGCCAATGGTGAACGCCGAATACAGCTTCCAGTCGGCCTCGGGAATGAACTCGGGCACCACCATGGAAATGCCCATGGCGGTCATGATCATCACCCCGTAGGAGCGCGCCGAATCGTCGTTGTACACCTGCTCACCGTGCTTGATACCCCCCATCAAGGCGCACAGGCCGAGGATGCCGTTGATGTCGAGCATCACTGCCGAATAGATGGTGTCGCGCACCAGCGTGGGCGAGGCCTCGTTGCTCATCATGATCGCCAGGATCACCACCTCCACCAGCACCGCCGACAGGGTCAGGATCATGGTGCCGTAGGGGTCGCCCACCTTTTCGGCCAGCAACTCGGCGTGCTGGGCGACCTGCACCGAGGCGCAGACGATGGCCGCTACCAGCACCACGCCGGCCAGCAGCGCCATGCCGTGGCCGTGGCCCATCAGCCAGGGCTCAAGCGGGTAGGCCGCGCAGGTGACGATCAACGCCAGCAGCAGGTATTTCTCTTGTTTCAATAAGGTCAGCATCGGGGGCTCGGCGTTGGGGCGTTGAGCTAGTGACTGTAGACCGGGGCGGATGGTTTCCCTCGCACCAGTACAAAGCAACATTGCGCTACCGTGCACTACTCGACACCCGTAGCCGCTGCCGCCAGGCTGCGCTGGCCCCCGTATACACCCGAGAATCCAGCGTTGGAATACAGGCCAGCGCAGCGTGTCGGCAGCGGCTACGGGGTGGGGGTGATTGCCGAAGCGGCGTTGTTGTCCTGTTGGTCAATTTTTTGCATTGGCCTGCTGCACACACAACAACATGGAGCTTCGAACACTCATGCAAAACCGCCCGTTGAAGACGCTGTTGGGGACCCTCGCCGTGGCCATCGGCCTGGCTACCAGCCTTGCGGTCAGCGCCGCCGACCCGCTGAAAATCGGTTTCGTCTACGTGGGCCCGATCGGCGACCACGGCTGGACTTACCAGCACGAAGTGGCCCGCAAGCAACTGATGGAAAAGATGGGCGACAAGATCAACACCACCTACGTGGAAAACGTGCCCGAAGGCGCCGACGCCGAGCGCGTGATCCGCAACATGGCCAAGGACAAGTACGACCTGATCTTCAGCACCTCGTTCGGCTACATGAACCCCACCGCCAAGGTGGCGCAGCAGTTCCCCAACGTGATCTTCGAACACGCCACCGGCTACAAGCAGGGCAAGAACCTGGGCACCTACCTGGCGCGCACCTATGAAGGTCGCTACGTGGGCGGCTTCCTGGCGGCGAAGATGACCAAGACCAAGAAGATCGGCTATGTGGCCTCGTTCCCGATCCCGGAAGTGATCCGCGACATCGACGCCATCCAACTGGCCCTGAACAAGTACAACCCCGGCACCGAACTGAAAGTGGTGTGGGTCAACTCCTGGTTCGACCCGGGCAAAGAGGCCGACGCCGCCAACGCCCTGATCGACCAGGGCGCGGACGTGATCTTCCAGCACACCGACAGCCCGGCACCGATCCAGACCGCCGAGCGCCGCGGCGTGTACGCCGTGGGTTATGCCTCGGACATGGCCCACTTCGGGCCCAAGGCCGTGCTGACCTCGATCGTCAACAACTGGACCCCGTACTACACCCAGACCACCCAGCACGTCATCGACCACACCTGGAAGTCCGAAGACTACTGGGGCGGCCTGAAAGACGGCACAGTGGAGCTGCCGATCAGCGACGTGGTCCCGGCCGACGTGAAAGCCGAAGCCGAAACACTGATCGCCAGCATTAAGAGCGGCGAGTTCCAGCCGTTCACCGGCCCGATCAAGGACCAGGCCGGCACCGTGAAAATCCCGGCGGGCAGTTCCGCCACCCTGGCTGACCTGGCCGGCATGAACTACTACGTCGAAGGCCTGAGCGCCAAGCTGCCCCAATAACAACAACACGGGCCGCCCCGGGGCGGCCCTACAGGACACTGCTGATGGACTCACTTCCAATCATCGACATCGCCCCGCTGTACCAGGGCGACCGCCAGGGCTGGCTGGCCGTGGCCAAGGCCATCGACCACGCCTGCCGGCACTGGGGCTTCTTCTACATCAAGGGCCACCCGATCAGTGCGCAGCGCATTGCCGAGCTGCAAGCCGCCGCCCACGCCTTCTTCGCCCAGCCGCTGGCCGACAAGCTGAGCATCGACATCACCCAGACCCGCCATCACCGCGGCTACGGCGCCATCGCCACCGAGCAGCTGGACCCCAACCTGCCCAGCGACCTCAAGGAAACCTTCGACATGGGCCTGCACCTGCCGGCCGACCACCCGGAGGTACTGGCCGAAAAGCCGTTGCGCGGCCCCAACCGCCACCCCAGCCTGCCCGGCTGGCAGACGCTGATGGAAACCCACTACCAGGACATGCAGGCCCTGGCCCAGACCCTGCTGCGCGCCATCGCCCTGGCGCTGGACATCGACGAGCACTTCTTCGACCAGCGTTTCAAGGACCCGGTCAGCGTGTTGCGCATGATCCACTACCCGCCGCGCCAGACCGCCAGCTCGCCCGAGCAGCAAGGCGCCGGCGCCCACACCGACTACGGCTGCATCACCCTGCTGTACCAGGACGCCGCCGGCGGCCTGCAGGTGCGCAACGTAGACGGGCAGTGGATTGACGCGCCGCCCATCGACGGCACCTTCGTGGTCAACCTGGGCGACATGATGGCGCGCTGGAGCAACGACCAGTACGTGTCCACGCCGCACCGGGTGATCAGCCCGCTGGGGGTGCACCGCTACTCCATGCCGTTCTTCGCCGAACCCCACCCCGACACGCCCATCGAGTGCCTGCCGGGCTGTCAGGATATCGGTCATCCGGCCAAGTACCCGCCCACCACGTGCGCCGAATTTCTACTGTCCCGCTTCGCCGATACCTATGCCTACCGACGCGAGCAGGCCGAGGCGATCTGAACCGGCTGGTCAGGTTATCGCTCGCCCGGGCGATAACCTCTGTAGAATGCGGCCCATTGCACCTTAAGAGACACCTTTATGTACGATTGGCTCAACGCGCTGCCCAAGGCAGAACTGCACCTTCACCTGGAAGGCTCCCTGGAACCGGAACTGCTGTTCGCCCTGGCCGAGCGCAACAAGATCGCCCTGCCGTGGAACGACGTGGAAACCCTGCGCGCGGCCTACGCCTTCAACAACCTGCAGGAATTCCTCGACCTGTACTACCAGGGCGCCGACGTGCTGCGCACCGAGCAGGACTTCTACGACCTGACCTGGGCCTACCTGCAGCGCTGCAAGGCGCAGAACGTGATTCACACCGAACCGTTCTTCGACCCGCAAACCCACACCGACCGCGGTATCCCGTTCGAAGTGGTGCTCAACGGCATCAATCACGCCCTCAAGGATGGCCGTGAGCAACTGGGCATCGGCAGCGGTTTGATCCTCAGCTTCCTGCGCCACCTGAGCGAAGAAGAAGCCGAGAAAACCCTGGACCAGGCCCTGCCGTTCCGTGACGCGTTCGTTGCCGTTGGCCTGGACAGCTCGGAAATGGGCCACCCGCCCAGCAAGTTCAAGCGCGTGTTCGACCGTGCCCGCGGCGAAGGCTTCCTGACCGTGGCCCACGCCGGCGAAGAAGGCCCGCCCGAGTACATCTGGGAAGCCCTGGACCTGCTCAAGATCCAGCGTATCGACCATGGCGTGCGCGCCATCGAAGACGAGCGCCTGATGCAGCGCATCATCGACGAGCAGATCCCGCTCACCGTGTGCCCGCTCTCCAACACCAAACTGTGCGTGTTCGACCACATGAGCCAGCACAACATCCTCGACATGCTGGAGCGTGGCGTGAAGGTAACGGTGAACTCCGATGACCCGGCGTACTTCGGCGGCTACGTGACCGAGAACTTCCATGCGCTGTACAAGGACCTGGGCATGACCCAGGACCAGGCCAAACGTCTGGCCCAGAACAGCCTGGATGCGCGACTGGTCAAGCCTTGACCTGAAGCAACCTGTAGCCGCTGCCGCCAGGCTGCGCTGGCCAGTATTACAGCGCTGGATCCTCGGTGTACACGAGGGCCAGCGCAGCCTGGCGGCAGCGGCTACAGGGTTTGTGTAAGTTCTTCGAGGGTCCGCCCCCGCGTCTCGATCCCGAACAGCCATACCACCAGCGCCGCCAGCACAAAGCACAGCGCCCCCAACGCAAACACCCCGCCCTGCCCCGTCAACGGGAACACCAGCCCCGTCACCATGGGCCCCAGCAGCGACCCCACTCGGCCAATCGCCGAAGCAAACCCCGACCCCGTGGCCCGCGCCGACGTGGGATACAGTTCAGGCGTATAGGTGTACAGCACCGCCCACATGCCAAACAAAAAGAACTGCATCAGCAACCCCGAGCCGATCAGCCACCCGACGTTGCCGCCAAACACCGCGCTCTGCCCATACACGAACGCCATTGCCCCGCCGCCCAGCAACGTCACCACGCACGTAGGCTTGCGCCCCCAGCGTTCCACCAGCCAGGCCGCCATCAGAAAGCCGGGAATACCGCCCAGGGAAATCAGCACCGTGTAATACACCGACTGGGTCACCGCAAAACCGGACTGCTGCAGCAGCGCACCCAGCCACGACGTCAGGCCATAAAACCCCAGCAGGGCAAAGAACCACAGGCTCCAGATCATCACCGTGCGCTGGCGATACTGCGGCGACCACAAGGCCGCGAACGCTGCAAAAAAGCCATTGGGTACCGCCGCCTGGCGGGGCATGACCACAGGTTCAGGCAGCGGCGCGCCGCCCAGCGAACGCTGGACCTTGGCTTCGATGCCCTTGAGCACGCGGTCCGCTTCGTCATGCTGCCCCGAATGCTCCAGCCAGCGCGGCGACTCGGGAATGCAAAAGCGTACCGCCAGCACGAATACCGCGGGCACCGCCAGCACCAGGAAAATGTCGCGCCAGCCAATCAGCGGCAGCAGCCAGTACGACAACACCCCGGCCGCAACGAACCCCAACGGCCAGAATCCATCCATCAAGGCAATGTAGCGCCCACGCTGGCGCGCCGGGATCAGCTCGGACAGCATCGACTGGGCAATGGGGAATTCCATGCCCATGCCGAACCCCAGCAGCACCCTGAACAGGGTCAGGGTGTGCACGTCCTGGGCGGTGGAACACAGGTAGCTGGCCAGGCCCCACAGCACAATGCTCCACTGAAATACCGGCTTGCGACCGAAGCGGTCCGCCAGCATGCCTGACAGGGAAGCGCCTACCACCATGCCGAAGAAACTGGAGCTGGCCAGCATCCCGGCCTGGGCGCTGCTGAGGCCGAACTCGGCTTTGATCGAGCCCAGCAGGAAGGTCATCATCGCCAGGTCCATGGAGTCGAACAGGAACGCCAGGGCGATGACGATGAAGATCACGCGGTGATAACCACTGACGGGCAGCCGTTCAAGCCGCTCCGCCGCACTGAAACCGTGAATGGGCATGGGCCGCTCCTCGCTGTCATTGTCCTGCAGCGAGTGTGCGGGAACGACACCATGGCCAATGCCTGACAGCGACCCCGCCGCCCCTGTGAACGACGCCGACAGCCCTGGCCTGCGGGCGTCGTGGCTGCACCCGCTAAATCACATCAGGCAGGGCCGCCTCGCAGGCAAAATTGCGCATGGCTCTCAGCCCGGCCTGATTGACCTGCAGCACCCGGGTCTCATCACTCATGCGCACCCAGCCGGACTGCAGGAACAACCTCAGCAGGCTGGCCCCCAGCGCCCCGCCCAGGTGGGGTCTATTGGTGCTCCAATCGCAGCAACTGCCCACCGCCTGATCCTGATGCCGCGCCAGCGCCTGTATGTAGATACCCTTGCGGGCCAGTTGCTCGCCGCCCTTGCGCGTGACCTCCAGACGATGATCACGCTGCTCCAGCCAGGCCGCCTCCAGCAGCCTCTGCATCAGTTCCACCGCCAGTTCGCCACCTAAATGGTCATGGCACAACCGTGCCTTGCGCATGGATGGCGGAGCCGGTGGCAGGCTGGCCAACGCCAGCCCCTGGGGGATATCGCCGCGCCCGGCGCATACACTGGCCAACGCCTCCACCGCCGTGCCTACCTGGGGAGTGGCCAGCTTGAAAAAGCGTTTTCGCCCCCGTGATTCAAGCTTCAAAAGCCCCCCTGCGGCCAGTCGCGCCAAATGGGCGCTGGCCGAGGACGGGGTCAGGCCGGCAAGCTTTGCCAGGTCCTCCGAGGCGCGTGCCGAACCATCGATCAACGCCCAGACCATCGCGCTGCGCTTGGGGTCTGCCAACAGCATGGCGATATGGCTAATGCTAGGTGCATGTTCCATGTAATAACTCCCTGTCGAAACATTCGTCTATTTGATCGCTGCGATCAGCGCTCACTGAAACAGCTCCAACGAAAGAGGTTACAAGTGCCAAAAGCCGGATAGCATTCCGCGTTCAACCTGAACGAGGCTGTGGAAGCCTGATATGGGCCCGTCAAGGAAGCGCAGGCACCTGCACTTCATTTCCCGTGGAAGTTGCCCCATGCAAGGATTGAGGGCGCACCGGGCCAAGGCTGTCCTCTCTCGATGGCAATGGCTGCCTGGCTATTATAAGCGTGCGATTTTGTACAAGTTGGTATAAGACGCCGCGCGTTGCCAGTAATGGCGATGTGTACGCCAAGCTGAGCAATGGCGGACAGGGAAATAAAACAGACGAAACTTGCCTTGAAAAAGATGCCAGGCGAGTCGCGGCAATGACTTGCCGCGAGAGAAACTTACTGTAACTTTAATCACAGGTAGTAAATACCTACAACCAAAGTAAAAAAAACCTGCAAAAGAAGTCTGAAGACAACTACAGGCGACGGCAACTATCGGACAGTTCAGTACATCCTTTTCGTAGTCGCTCATGCAACAATTTGACGGTTTTGCTTAACTGGGAACGGTGCGCGCACAGCAAATTGAGTGGGGTACGTTCGCCCGCCAGGTGGGGCATCAACACCTCCAGGCGCCCTGCCAGAACGTCGGCCGCCACATCCAGCCAGGACTTGTAGGCGATGCCAGCCCCGGCCAGGGCCCAGCGGCGCACCACATCGGCATCATCGCTGAAGCGATCGCCGCGTACCGTCAGGCTGATCTCGCGCTTGCCGTCCTCGAAGCGCCAGTGATCATGCACACGGCCCCCCAGCATGAACAGCAGGCAATTATGCTGGGCCAGATGCTCCACCTGTTGCGGGCGCCCATGCGCCAACAAGTAGGCAGGCGAGGCGCACAGCACGCGGCGATTGTCCGGGCTGACCGGCAAAGCCACCAGGCTTGAATCTTCGGGTTCGCCGTAGCGCAACGCCAGGTCCACGGGCTGACGGAACAGGTCGGCAATGCGGTCGCCCAGCAGCAGGCGCACCGACAGCTCGGGGTATTGCTGTTGGAACTCGTCCAGCCAAGGCAACAGCACGTTGCGGCCAAAGTCCGAGGGCGCCGACAACTGGATGACACCGCTGATCTGCGCCTGCCCACGGGCCAACACCTGGCGGCCCTCTTCCAGGCTGCCCAGCGCCGACCGGGCATAGTCCAGAAAGCCCTCGCCCTCGGCAGTCAGGCGCAGGCTGCGGGTGGAGCGGGCCAGCAGCCGCGCGCCCAGTTGCGCCTCGATGCGCTTGAGCGCGGCGCTGGCCACGGCGGGCGACAGGTCCATGACCCGGGCGGCGGCAGACAGGCTGCCCAGGTCGGCGGCACGCACAAACAGTTGCAGATCATCGAATCGCAGCATGGCCATTATCAAAAAAATATTGAAAGAGCCTGTGCTTTTAGCCGGTTTTACCTGCCTTGGAAATAGCGAATGATGACCTATACCTTCCGTAGCCGCTGCCGAAGGCTGCGCTGGCCCTGATGTACACCCGATGATTCCAGGTTGTAATACGGGCCAGCGCAGCCTGGCGGCAGCGGCTACCTGACTTTGGAGCCCCAAACGTGAAAGCCATTGCCTATTACGCCTCGCTGCCCATCACCGACCCCGCCGCCCTGCAGGACATCGAACTGCCCGCCCCCCAGCCCGGCCCACGCGACGTGCTGGTGGAGGTCAAGGCGATCTCGGTCAACCCGGTGGACACCAAGGTGCGCCTGAACATGGCCCCTGAGGGCGGCAACCCGAAAGTACTGGGCTGGGACGTGGCTGGCGTGGTGCAGGCCGTAGGCAGCGACGTGACCCTGTTCAAGGCCGGCGACCGCGTGTATTACGCAGGCTCCATTGCCCGTGCCGGTGGCAACAGTGAACTGCACGTGGTGGACGAGCGTATCGTCGGCCGCATGCCGGCCAGCCTGGGCTTTGCCGACGCGGCCGCACTGCCGCTGACCGCCATTACAGCCTGGGAACTGCTGTTCGAACGCTTGCAGATCAAGCAAGGCCAGGCCGATGAAGGCCAAAGCCTGCTGATCGTCGGTGCCGCTGGCGGGGTAGGTTCGATCCTGACGCAACTGGCCCGCCAGCTCACCGGGCTGACCGTGATCGGCACCGCCTCGCGGCCGCAGACCCAGGACTGGGTGCGGGAGCTGGGCGCCCACCATGTCATCGACCATAGCCAACCGCTGAGCGCAGAACTCAAGCGCCTGGGGCTGGGGCCGGTCACCCATGTGGCCAGCCTGACCCAGACCGACCAGCACCTGGCCGAACTGGTGGAGGCCTTGGCGCCCCAGGGTCGGCTGGCGTTGATCGACGACCCCAAGACGCTGGACGTGGGCCTGCTGAAGCGCAAGAGCCTGTCGCTGCATTGGGAGTTCATGTACACCCGCTCGCTGTACGAGACGGCCGACATGATTGAACAGCATCATTTGCTCAATCGAGTGGCGGAGCTGGTTGATGCCGGAACATTGCGTACCACGGTGGGCGAGCATTTCGGGCGCATCGATGCGACCAATCTGAAGCGGGCCCATGCGTTGCTGGAAAGCGGAACGGCCCGCGGCAAGATCGTCCTCGAAGGCTTCTGAGCCGTCGCCGCAGATTATTCTGTGGGAGCGGGCTCTGCCCGCGAAGAGGGCGCCGCGTGACCCCAGGTATTATGCGGTGGCCGTTTCGCGGGTAGAACCCGCTCCCACGGGGTGGGTGGCTACCGTCAGTCCAAAGGTTGTTCTGGATCAACCCATCCAGCAGCAACCCGATCTACACTTGAGGCCTCTGACCCCCGGAGGCATCCGCCATGAAGATTGCGCTTACCGAACTTGCGAGGGAAAACGGCAGCCATTGGCAGGTACGCCTCGACCAACACGTAGTGACCTTCCGCAGTGAAGCCGAGGCCCGGGCGTTTATCCAGACCCTGGAATCACGCCTGGCCGCACCGCACAGACTCCCCTACCGCCAACAGCGCGCCGCCAACTAGGCTGCGCGTGCGCGTCGTACCCACAGGGTCAGCATCGCCAACGTCACGGCCAACAGGCCACATCCGCTGATCACCAGGGCCATGGGAATGGCGCTGCCGTCATACAGCGCGCCAACCAGCGACGCCGAGCCGGCCGACACGCTGAATTGCAGGCAACCCAGCAGGGCCGAAGCACTTCCCGCCCGGGCGCCCTGGCCGTTCATGGCGCAGGCCGAGGCGTTGGGGATGATGCAACCCAGGCTGGCGATGCAGATGAACAACGGGATCAGCAGCGGCCACAGCTGCGTGGTGTGCAAGGCGCTGACGCCCAACAACGCCAGTGCCGCTGCCAGGTACACCCACACCGCGCGCGCCAGCAACCAGGCCGGACCACGCTTGGCCAGCAGCCGCGCGTTGACCTGGGCCACCAGGATGAAGCCGGCGGCGTTGCTGCCGAACAGCCAGCCATAGTGCTCGGCAGGCACGCCGTAAAGCTTGATGAACACGAACGGCGAGCCCGCGACGTAGGCAAACATGCCGGCCATGGCGATACCGCCGGTCAGGGCGTTGCCCATGAACAGCGGATCCTTGATCAACCCTACATAACGCCCCAGCGCACCGCTAAGCGGCTGACGCGGGTGGTGGGCGGGCATGCTTTCCGGCAGGCCCATAAATACGGCCGCGCCGGCCAGGGCACTGAACGCCGTCAGCAGGTAGAAGATCCACTGCCAACCCAGGGTGTTGACCAAGGCGCCGCCCAGCATCGGTGCCAGGATCGGCGCCAGGCCCATCACCAGCATCAGTTGCGAGAACACCTTGGCCGAGCCCACGGCATCGCACTTGTCACTGACGATGGCCCGCGACAGCACCATGCCCGCGCAACCACCCAACGCCTGGACGAAGCGCGCAGCAATCAGCCATTCCAGGTTTGGCGCGAAGGCACAGGCCAGCGACGCCAGGGTGAACAGGCTGACACCCACCAACAGCGGGGTGCGGCGGCCAAAGCGGTCGGCAATTGGGCCGTAGGCCAACTGGCCAATGGACAGGCCGAGGAAGTACACGGCCAGGGTCAGCTGGATATGCTGCTCGTCGGTACCGAACGCCTGGGCCATCGCCGGGAAACCCGGTAGGTAGAAGTCGATGGCCAGCGGGCCGAAAGCGCTGAGCGCGCCGAGAATGAGGATGGTTCTGAGGTTCATCGAGGATCCAGTGAAGTGTTGCAGACAAGGCAACGGGACAGTTTAACCGCACAGGATCCCCAAAGGCGAAAGCCGCGACGCTATGTCACTCGGCGACTTTGTAACCTTCTTCCTGAATGGCATCGACAATGGCGGCCGGCGATTGCTGGCTTTGCACGCGCACCTTGGAATTGGCCAGATCGACCTCCACCACGGCCGCCGCGTCCAGCGCCTGAACAGCCTGGGTCACGGCCCGCACGCAGTGCCCGCAGGTCATGCCTTGTACGTTGAACTCTTGCATGCTGGTGCCTCCTGATACTGGATGAAGGTATAGCTTCAACCTTGCCATCATGACAAGGTCAAGTTCTGGCGCAACCTGCCGGGCTGGAAATTAATGCTCGGGTCCGCCAAGCTGGGTGATCGACGATCCACATAGCAGGAGCAACGCGCCATGCGCAGGTCCCTTTCCCGCCTGACGGCCATCCTGGGTTTGATGACCCTGTCGCTCTGGGCCCAGGCCGAGAGCATCCAGGACTACAGTGTCCTGATCATTTCCCGTGAACGCCTGGAAGTCGGCACGCCGTGCGAGCTGGGCATCTATATCGGCGACAACAAGGTGGGCCGCCTGTTTCAGGAGCAGGAGGTGTCGTTCAACCTGCCGCCGGGCAAGGTGGTGGTACGCCTGATGCAGGAGCCTGGCCAGGCCCCGGGCTGCGCGCCCGGCCTGCCCGCTCCCAATGCCACGGCCATCGAACTGCGTGCCGGTGCGGTGCAAAAGTACCGCATCGCCAATGGCCCCAACGGGCTGTACCTGAAGAACGCCCCCGCGGATCAGTACTGAGCCGACACTTGACCTTGCCAAGGTGGCAAGGTTGATTCTAGGGTCCTCTGCCAAGGAGGACCCCGGATGTCCGATACCCTGACCCTCGAATTGCCCATCAGCGGCATGACATGCGCCAGTTGCGCCGGCCGGGTGGAGCGCGCCCTCAATAAAGTCGAGGGCGTGCGCCTGGCCAGCGTCAACCTGGCCAATGAGCGTGCCCATGTGGAACTGACCCAGGCCATGGACCCGGCGCAGTTGGTGGCCGCCGTGGAAAAGGCCGGCTATAACGCCAGCCTGCCCGATGCGCCGCCCATCGACCCCGCCCCTGCGCTGCTGCGTGAGCGCCTGGCCCTGGTGGCGGCGCTGTTGCTGGCCCTGCCGCTGATCGCTCCCATGCTGGTGCAGCCTTTCGGGCTCAACTGGATGCTCGCGCCCTGGCTGCAGTGGGCGCTGGCCACGCCGGTGCAATTCATTCTGGGCGCCCGCTTCTACATTGCTGCCTTCAAGGCGGTGCGTGCCCGGGCCGGCAACATGGATTTGCTGGTGGCCCTGGGCACCAGCGCCGGTTACGGACTGAGCCTGTATGAATGGGCCCGCACACCTGCAGGCGGCATGCCGCACCTGTATTTCGAGGCCTCGGCGGTGGTCATTGCCCTGGTGCTGCTGGGCAAATACCTGGAAAGCCGCGCCAAACGCCAGACTGCCAGCGCCATCCGCGCCCTGGAGCAACTGCGCCCTGAGCGGGCGGTGCGCCTGCGTGACGGCGTGGAGCAGGATGTGGCCATTGATCAATTACGCCTGGGTGACCAAGTGGTGGTGCGGCCAGGCGAGCGCTTTGCCGTCGATGGCCAGGTGCTGGAAGGTCGCAGCCATGCCGACGAATCCCTGATCAGCGGCGAAAGCCTGCCAGTTGCCAAGCAGCCGGGAGACAAGGTGATTGGCGGCGCCATCAATGGCGAAGGCCGCCTGCTGGTCCAGGCCCAGGCACTGGGGCGTGAAGGCACGCTGGCGAAGATCATCCGGCTGGTGGAGGACGCCCAGGCGGCCAAGGCGCCGATCCAGAAACTGGTCGATCGGGTCAGCCAGGTGTTCGTCCCGGCCGTGCTGGTGCTGGCTTTGCTGACGCTGGTGGGCTGGTGGCTGCACGGTGCGCCGCTGGAACAGGCGATCATCAACGCTGTGGCCGTGCTGGTGATCGCCTGCCCCTGCGCGCTGGGCCTGGCGACACCGGCGGCAATCATGGCCGGCACCGGCGTGGCCGCCCGCCACGGTATTCTGATCAAGGACGCCGAAGCGCTGGAGCGTGCCCATGCGGTCAACCGCGTGGTGTTCGACAAGACCGGCACACTGACCACCGGTGCCCCGACGCTGGTGCACTGGCAGGCCGTGGGGATCAGTGAAGACAGGTTGCTGGCCTGGGCCGGCAGCCTGCAGAAAGCCAGCGAGCATCCGTTGGCCAAGGCTGTGCTGAGCGCCTGCGCCGAGCGAGGGCTGGCGCTGGAATCGCCGTCGGACGCCCGCGCACTGCCCGGCCAGGGCATCAGCGGCACCGTACAGGGGCATGCCTTGGCGCTGGGCAATCGGCACCTGCTGCAAGCACTGGGCAGCGATGGCTTGCAGGGCGAGGCACAGGCATGGGAAGTCGAAGGGCGCACCCTTTCCTGGCTTATCGAGCAGGGTGAGGAGCCTCGTGTACTGGGCCTGCTGGCCTTCGGCGACAGCCTCAAGCCTGGCGCCCTGGAAGCGGTGACGCAGTTGCAGGAACGCCACATCAGCTGTCATCTGCTGACCGGTGACAATCAGGGCAGTGCCCAGGTCGTCGCCCGGGCGCTGGGGATCAACGATGTGCATGCCCAGGTGATGCCCGCCGACAAGGCCGCCGCTGTGCTGCGCCTGAAGGCCGACGGCGTGGTGGCCATGGTGGGTGATGGTATCAACGACGCCCCGGCCCTGGCCGCCGCCGATGTCGGCATCGCCATGGGCGGCGGCACCGACGTGGCCATGCAGGCAGCCGGTATCACCCTGATGCGCGGCGATCCCCGGCTGGTGCCCGCCGCGCTGGAGATCAGCCGCAAGACCTACGCCAAAATTCGCCAGAACCTGTTTTGGGCGTTTGTGTATAACCTGATCGGCATACCGCTGGCCGCGTTCGGCCTGCTCAACCCGGTACTGGCCGGCGCGGCCATGGCGCTGTCGAGCGTCAGCGTGGTCAGCAATGCCCTGCTGCTCAAGACCTGGAAGCCCGGCGGGCTGAATGGGAAGGAATGACACCATGAACATGAACATCGGCCAGGCAGCCCGCCAAAGCGGGTTGAGCGCCAAGATGATCCGCTATTACGAATCCATTGGCCTGCTCAAGCCGGCGCTGCGCACGGACAGCGGCTACCGGTTATATCAGGACGATGACCTGCACACGCTGGCGTTCATCAAACGCTCGCGGGATTTGGGGTTTTCCCTGGAGGAAGTGGCACAACTGCTAACCCTGTGGCAGGACCGTGGCCGCGCCAGCGCCGACGTGAAGGCCCTGGCCCATCGGCATATCGACGACCTGAACCGGCGCATCGCCGAACTGACCGGCCTGCGCGACACCCTGCAGAACCTGGCGTCGCACTGCCAGGGCAACGACCGCCCCGACTGCCCGATCCTGGCAGACCTGGCCTCGGGCGGCGGCTGCTGCCACTGATGCCAGGCTGCGCTGGCCCCTGAGTTCACTGAAGGTCTCCAGCATGAACAAGGGCCAGCGCAGCCTTCGGCAGCGGCTACGTGCACTTGTAGCCGCTGCCGCCAGGCTGCGCTGGCCCCTGAGTTCACTGAAGATCTCCAGCATGAACAAGGGCCAGCGCAGCCTTCGGCAGCGGCTACGAGCACTTGTAGCCGCTGCCGCCAGGCTGCGCTGGCCCCTGAGTTCACTGAAGATCTCCAGCATGAACAAGGGCCAGCGCAGCCTTCGGCAGCGGCTACGAGCACTTGTAGCCGCTGCCGCCAGGCTGCGCTGGCCCCTGAGTTCGCTGAAGATCTCGAGCGTGGGTAAGGGCTAGCGCAGCCTTTGGCTGCGGCTACAGGTTTACTGCAGCCACGGGGGTGGCGGCTCTTCGGCTTTGGACGGCGGGGCGTCGTCGGCGGCGCGCGCGGCCTGGCGGCGGGCTTCGTCGATGCGCGCAGCTTCGATTTCGCGCATTACGCTGTTCACATCCGCCACGCTGTCGTCGTCGGCGAACTGACCAGTCAGCACGCTTTCGGGGTGCAGCTTGCCCTCTTCGTACAGCGCCCACATTTCACGGGCGTAGCGCGTGTCGCGCAATTCAGGGGCAAAGCGGCCGAAGTAGCTGGCCATGTTGCCCACATCACGCTCCAGCATGCTGAACGCGTGGTTGTTGCCCGCCGCATCCACCGCCTGTGGCAAGTCGATGATCACCGGGCCATCAGGCCCCAGCAGCACGTTGAACTCCGACAGGTCACCATGCACCAGGCCGGTGCAGAGCATCAGCACGATCTGGCGAATCAGAAACTCGTGGTACTCGCGCGCCTGGTCGGCGTCCAGTTCGACGTCGTTGAGGCGCGGCGCCGCGTCCCCATATTCGTCGGACACCAGTTCCATCAGCAGCACGCCTTCCAGGAAGTCGAACGGCTTGGGTACCCGCACGCCAGCACTGGCCAACCGAAACAGGGCCGCCACTTCGGCGTTCTGCCACGCTTCCTCGGCCTCTTTGCGCCCGAACTTGGACCCCTTGGCCATGGCGCGGGCCTGACGGCTGTTACGCACCTTGCGGCCTTCCTGGTATTCGGCCGCCTGACGAAAACTTCGTTTGTTCGCCTCCTTGTAGACCTTGGCGCAGCGCAGCTCTTTACCACAGCGCACCACATAGACCGCTGCCTCTTTGCCACTCATCAGTGGGCGCAGCACCTCGTCGACCAGACCGTCCTCGATCAGGGGTTCAATGCGTTTTGGAGTCTTCATCAGCTTTTATTGTGGGTCCTTTGTAACCAAACACGCGGGAATGCAATGGTTCGGCGGCCATCCTCTCACAGTGGCGCCACAATGCCGACTTTTCCCGAGCAAAGGCAATGCCAAGCTCTGTAAGCAACTTTTGCCACTGAACCGTTTGACCCTTCTGCCCCGAAAAATTCAGCTCAATTTTTTGGTATACCAGCCGACACTACCAGCGCAGGCCTCCAAAAAAACCACGCCTGCGCACTGCCTTTTGTTTTCGATGAACTGCCCCTTTTATATAAAAAAGATTCTGGAGCGCGGATGAACATCAAACAGAAACTGACCTGGGCCTTTGCGGTGATCGCGTGTCTGCCGATCATCCTGGTGGCAACCCTGGTCATCCTCAATCTGCGCAGCGATGCCAGATCCAACTTCGTCGATGGCAGCAGCCGCGAGATCCGCCAGGTGGCCAATGCCATGCAGCTGTTCTTCGATGGCATCAGCCAGAACGTCGACTTCCTGGCCGCGCACCCGCTGGTCAAGGGCGCCGATGCCAGTATCAAGAGCTACATGGGCGCCGACGCCCCGAGCATTCCCATGGGCGAGAAGGACAAGCAACTGTTCGACTTCTTCGCCAGCCTGGCCGCCAGCCACCCCAACTATTCCTACGTGTCGTACGGCACCAGCAACGGCGGCTACGCCTTCTGGCCCGGCGACCCGAAAATGGCCAGCTACGACCCGCGCCAGCGCCCCTGGTACAAGACCGCCATGGCCAACCCCGGCAAAACCGTGCGCACCTCGGCCTACTACTGGGCCGGTGACGACGCCGTGCTGGTCAGCACCGTGCGCGCCGTGGCCAATGAACTGGGCAGCCAGGGCGGCGTGGTCAACATCGACGTATCACTTAAGGGCCTGACCGAGATCGTCAAACAGATCAAGCTGGGCGAAAGCGGTTACCTGATGCTGATGGAGCGCGACGGCACCGTACTGGTCGACCCCAAACAGCCCGAACACAACTTCAAGGCCCTGGGTAGCCTGGGCGAGGGCTACGCGCAGCTGGCCACCGCCGGCAAAGGCCTGGTGGAAGTGCAGATCAATGGCGAGCGCTACATGGCCAACGTCTGGCCCTCCGAGCAACTGGGATGGACTTTCGTAGGCCTGATCAAGCAGAGCGAGGTGATGAGCGGCGCCACCCAGCTGACCTGGCTGATCGCTGGCATTGCCGCGGTACTGGCAATCATCTTCGCCGTGGTGGGCGCCAGCTTCGCCACCGTCATCGTGCGGCCAATCCGCAGCGTAGCCAGCGGCCTGGAGGGCATCGCCCAGGGTGAAGGCGACCTGACCCAGAACCTGAGCATCCGCGGCAACGACGAAACGGCGCAGCTGGCCAACTGGTTCAACCAGTTCCTGGGTGCCATTCGCAGCCTGATCCAGCACATCGGCGGCGCGGCGAACAAGATCCTCGCCAGCTCCAGCCAGTCCACCCAAGTGTCGGCCAACATGGCCGATGCCGCTGGCCGCCAGCGCGAAGCGGTGGACATGGTGTCCACGGCCTTCCATGAAATGGTTGCCACCGCCAACGAAGTGGCCCGCTCGTGCAGCCAGGCCGCGGACTCGGCCGACAGCGGCCAGCGCCAGGCCCGCGAAGGCCAGCAGCAGATCGATGCAGCGGTGAACAGTGTCGATCGCCTGAGCCAGGAGATCGAGCAGTCGGCGCAGTCAATTGCCCAGCTTGAACGCGACAGTAACGATATCCAGTCGATCCTGGGCACTATCCGCTCCATCGCCGAGCAGACCAACCTGCTGGCCCTCAACGCCGCCATCGAGGCTGCACGGGCTGGCGAGCAGGGTCGCGGTTTTGCCGTGGTGGCAGACGAGGTGCGGGCGCTGGCCAAACGCACCGCGGACTCCACCGCCGAGATCGATGGCCTGCTGGGCAACCTGGCGCAACGCACCAGTCAGGTGGCGCAGCAGATGCACGCCAGCCTGGAAGTGTCGCAACAGTCAGTGGAGCGCATCGGGCAGGCGCGGGCCAGCTTCGGGCAGATTCGCGAGTCGGTGGATGTGATTCGCGACATGAACACCCAGATCGCCACGGCGGCCGAAGAGCAGCATCAGGTGGCCGAGGACATCAATCGGCACATCAGCCAGATTCATGGCGATGCGCAGTTGGTGGCGGAGTTGGCCAATACCGCCCGCACGGATTCGCAGAGCCTGGCGGGGCTGTCCAATGAGCTGGATGCGTTGGTGCGGCGCTTCCGCACCTGATTGGCATATAGCACTGTAGCCGCTGCCGCCAGGCTGCGCTGGCCCTTGTCCACGCTGAACATCTCCAGCGTACTCAGGTGCCAGCAAAGCCTGGCGGCAGCGGCTACAGGTATCGCAGACGCCTTGTCAGAACGCGTAGCGCAGGCCGACGTTCAGGCCATATGGCTGCTCGACTCGCTTCCCCTTGGCGTATTCGACATCGGCATTGAGCTGCACCCGCTCCGACACCTGCGCCGCCACGCCCACGCCATATTCATAGCGACCGCCCGCCATGTCGTTGGTGTAGTAACGGTCGGCTACGTAGACTTCGTTGGTGTCGGCAAACTCACGGGCGTACGCCACCCGGGCATAAGGCTGCAGGGCGCCGCCATCCGCCGTCATCAGGTTGCGCCCCACCTGCAACCCAGCCTTGCCCAGCATGGAATGATTGCTCTCGGAATGGGCATCCAGACCGTAGTTCAGCTCATGATCCTTACCCTGCACGGCCACTGCCGACAGCTGCCCGAACGGTTTCAGGTACCAGCCGTCATCCAGCGTGATCACCTTGCCACCCTCTACCGACGCGCCGAGCGCCAGGTTGCGGTACTGCCCCTTGATGCGGTACTCGCGGAAGCTCGACTTGAGGTCGTTGCGCAGTTGGTTGGCCTTGACCAAGCCATCCAGGTAATACCCTTCCTCATTCATCCAGGTGCCGTACGCCCCCAGGTAGTAACTGGACAGGTAGGCGCTGTCGCTGCCTTTGATGCTGAGGTTGGACCGGCTGTAACCGCCCATCAACCCTACCCGCGCCTCGTCGCTCAGGCTTGCATCGATACCCACCGTGAAGCCACCCTGGCGCTGGGTGAAGTCAGCTCCGCTAGTGGGCGAATAGCGCGATTTGCTGTTGAGGGTGCGCACCCATACCCCCTCTTGGCCACCCTGGTTGCGCAACTCATCGAAGCGCCCGCGGATACCCGACAGCTCGCCGTACCAGGCCTGCGTGCCGGCACTGGCGGCCGCCAGAATGGCGCGTTCGCCCGGGTAGTAGGCAGATGACGCCTGCTCGGCCTGCGCGGTGTGGCTGAGGACAGCCACGCTGGTGGCCAGCAGTGCGATGGAGAAATGCTTGCTCATGTTCAACCTTCCTTAGTTGTGATTGCCGTTGGCCAAGACAAACTACGGAGGTGTGCAGCGCTTGCATTTAGGACGCGACCGTCACGGGCTGCATGAAAGATCCCGATTGAGAGCCAGCGCTTTAGCTATGCATTGTGGGAAACATGGCAATTGCCTACCGGAACAATTCCCCAGGGGTAATCCCGAACAGGCTTTTGAAGGCCGCGATGAACGCTGAAGTGGAGTCGTAGCCGCAGGACAGCGCCGCCGTGGTCACGCTGCGCCCCTGCTCCAGATGATCGAGGGATGAGAGCAGCCGCATGCGCTGGCGCCAGCCACGGAAGCTCAGGCCGGTCTCGCGCTGGAACAGGCGCATCAAGGTCTTTTCCGAAGTGCCCATTCGGCTGGCCCAATCGCTGAGGGTCACGGCCTGTTCGGGGTTTTCGATCAGTTCGTTGCACAACGACAGCAGTCGCGGATGGCGCGGCAAGGGCAATGAGAACCCCACCTCCGGCAGGCTAGCCAACTGGTCCAGCAGCACCTGGGCCAGGCGTGCCTCGGCGGTGTCACCTTCCGGGTAGTCGACCGGCAACTGGCAGAAGCCTTTGATCAACTCACGGGCCAGGGGCGTGACTTCCAGCACCCGGCAGCGCGGGCCTGCCCACAGCGCGTCTTCGCGACGCACGTACAGGCTGCGCATTTCGGCGCGCATGGAGGTCACCACTTCGTGCTCCATGCCGGCCGGAATCCATACACCCCACTGCGGTGGGGCAAAAAAACTGCCCTCGGCGGTGTGCACACCGAGCACGCCACTGATGGCGTAGGAAAACTGAATCCACTCATGAGTGTGGCGTGGCGTCCAGGAACCGGCGCTCAGGCTCTCGGCACGGGCGTAGAGCGGGCGTGGCAGGCGGGTCAGGGCAGGAATTCGGCGTGGCAGGCCGTTTTGTCCGTTAGTCGGCATCGATTGGCCTTGTGTCGCAAGACGGCAGAAGATGGCCCACGGTAATCTTTGCGACCAATGATTACAAATCCGTCCGCAGGATCCCGCTATGCAAGCGCTCAAACACCTTAAACGCGTAGTCACCGACTGGTTTCTGCTCGGCATGTTCCTCGCCACGCTGCTGGCGTACTTCTTCCCGCGCTTCGGCGCCAGCGGCGGCTCCATGCACGCCGAGTACGTGATCAACGCCGGGGTGTTCGTGGTGTTCTTCATGCACGGCATCAACCTGTCCGGCGAGCAGATCCGTCACGGCCTGAAAAACACCCGGCTGCACCTCATGGTGCAGGTATTCACGTTTGTGGTGTTCCCGCTGATCTGGCTGGCGTGCGACAAGCTATTCGGCGCATTCGTCTCGCCGACGCTGATGCTGGGCTTCTTCTACCTGTGCGCCCTGCCCTCGACCATTTCTTCGTCGGTGGCGCTCACCGGCAGCGCGTCGGGCAACGTGCCGGCGGCCATCCTCAATGCCAGCCTGTCCAGCGTACTGGGCATTTTCATCACGCCGTGGCTGGTGAGCCTGGTGGTGGGTACTGGCAGCGGCGGCATCGACCTGGGCAAGACCCTGCTGGACCTGTGCGCCATGCTGTTGCTGCCGCTGGTGCTGGGCCAGCTGATGCGCCCGCTGCTGGGCAAATTCTTCGCCCGCTACAAGAAGTACACCAACGTCATCGACAAGCTGGTGATTCTGCTGCTGGTGTACGCCGCGTTCTGCAACTCGATGGTCTCCGGCCTGTGGCAGCAGCAGGGTGACACGGTGCTGGTCACCGCGTTTGTCGGCACGGCGATCCTGCTGGCGGTGATCCTGGTGCTGACCACGCGCAGCGCCAAGGCTTTGCACTTCAACCACGCCGACGAGGTGGCCGCGGTGTTCTGCGCCACCAAGAAATCCCTGGCGGCGGGTGCGCCCATGGCAGCGCTGATCTTCGGCGCCAACCCGGGCCTCGGGCTGATCCTGCTGCCGATCATGATCTACCACCCGCTGCAGTTGATCGTCTGCTCGGTGATTGCCGAAAGCTACTCGCACCGCATCAAGGCGCAGACCCTGGCCGAGATCGACGCCCAGGCCCCGGTCAGCGTTCGATAATCGCGGTGACGCCCTGGCCGCCGGCGGCGCAGATGGAGATCAGCCCGCGGCCGCTGCCCGCCTGGGCCAGCAGCTTGCCCAGGTTGGCCAGGATGCGCCCGCCGGTGGCGGCGAAGGGGTGCCCGGCGGCCAGGGAGCTGCCCTTGACGTTGAGTTTACTGCGGTCGATAGACCCAAGCGGCGCATCCAACCCCAGGCGCGTGCGGCAGTAATCGGGGTCTTCCCAGGCCTTGAGGGTGCACAGCACTTGGGCGGCGAAGGCTTCGTGAATCTCGTAGTAATCGAAGTCCTGCAGGGTCAGGCCGTTGCGCGCCAGCAGGCGCGGCACGGCGTAGGCCGGGGCCATCAGCAGGCCCTCGTGGCCGTTGACGAAGTCCACCGCCGCCGTCTCGCCGTCGCGCAGGTAGGCCAGTATCGGCAAGCCGCGCTCGCGCGCCCAGTCTTCGCTGCCCAACAGCACCACCGAGGCACCGTCGGTCAGTGGCGTCGAGTTGCCGGCTGTCAGGGTGCCCTGCGCGCTGCGCTCGAACACGGGCTTGAGGGCAGCGAGCTTTTCCAGGGTCAGGTCAGGGCGCAGGTTATTGTCGCGGGTCAGGCCCAGGAACGGTGTCACCAGGTCGTCGTGCCAGCCATCGGCGTAGGCGCGGGCCATGTTCTGGTGGCTGTGCAGGGCCAGCAGGTCCTGGTCTTCGCGGCTGATGTGCCAGGTTTTTGCCATCAGTTCACAGTGTTGGCCCATGGACAGGCCTGTGCGCGGCTCGCCATTGCGTGGCAGTTCCGGCTTGAGATGATGCGGCCGTAACTGCAGGAACGCCTTGGCCTTGTCCGCCGTGCTCTTGGCGCGGTTGACCTGCAGAAGAATCTGGCGCAAGCCTTCGCTAACCGCGATCGGCGCATCGGAAGCCGTGTCCACACCGCCAGCAATACCGCACTCGATCTGCCCCAGGGCGATCTTGTTGGCCACCAGCAAGGCCGCTTCCAGCCCGGTGCCGCAGGCCTGGGTCACGTCGTAGGCCGGGGTTTGCGGTGACAGGCGCGAGCCCAGCACGCATTCACGGGTCAGGTTGAAATCACGTGACAGCTTCAGCACCGCCCCTGCCGCCACCTCGCCCATGCGCAGGCCATGCAGGCCGAAGCGTTCGATCAGGCCCTCCAGGGCGGCTGTCAGCATGGCCTGGTTGCTGGCCCGTGCGTAAGGCCCGTTGGCGCGGGAAAAGGGGATGCGATTGCCGCCGATGATGGCGACCCGACGCACTGCATTCATGTGAGACTCCCTGTAAAAGTGGGCAAGGTACCCATTACCGTAGCCGCTGCCGCCAGGCTGCGCTGGCCACATGCCTCGCCGGAGATTTCCAGTGTACTCAGGGGCCAGCGCAGCCTGCGGCAGCGGCTACGGTAGATCAAACGTGCCCGAGCGAACGACTGACCCGCTAACGTGGTCCACACTTTGAACTCAATCTGCCGGGGAGCGTTCCATGTCCGACCGTTATATCGACTTCGCCAATTCCGACATCGGCCGCCGCCTGGTAGGCGCCGTCGGGCTGCCCACCCCGGCCCGGCTGGAGCGCTGGCAGGCCGGGCGGCTGCGGCCGATCGAAGGCAGCTTGCTGGTAGGCGGCGGGCCACTGGCGGCGAAGGTGGCCGAATTTGCGCCGAAGCTGACGGACAGCGCCTTCGCTTTTGCCAGCGAGGGTACCGCCCTGCCCGCCTGGACCCCTGGCCTGGGCCCGAAAATCAAGGCCGTGGTGTACGACGCCAGCCATATCGCCGACATCAGCGAGCTCAAGCAACTGCGTGAATTCTTCCAGCCGTTGATCAAAAGCCTCGACAACAGCGCCCACCTGCTGGTGCTGGGCCGCGTGCCAGACGGTCTGGAACCTGCCGCGCACATTGCCCAGAAGGCCATCGAAGGCTTTACTCGTTCGCTCTCCAAAGAACTGCGCAACGGCGGCGTGCTGCAACTGCTGCAACTGGACGCTGAGAGCGAGCTGGAAGGCGCCCTGCGCTTCTTCCTGTCGCCCAAAAGCGCTTTTGTGGACGGCCAGGTGCTGCGCTTGGGCGCGTGCGCCACGCAGGTCGCCGATTGGACTCGGCCCCTGGCCGGCAAGAAAGCCCTGGTCACCGGTGCCGCCCGAGGCATCGGCGCTGCCATCGCCGAAACCCTGGCGCGCGACGGCGCCGAGGTGATTCTGCTGGACGTGCCGCAGGCCAAGGCCGACCTCGACGCCCTGGCCGCACGCCTGGGCGGGCGCACCGTGGACCTGGACATCTGCGCCGCCGATGCCGCGCAGCAACTGATCGCGGCGTTGCCCGATGGCGTCGACGTGGTGGTGCACAACGCCGGCATCACCCGCGACAAGACCCTGGTCAACATGACGCCCGAATACTGGGACTCGGTGCTGGCCGTGAACCTCAACGCCCCGCAACGGCTGACCCAGGCGCTGTTCGACAGCGGCACCCTGAAGGACAATGGCCGGGTGATCCTGCTGTCGTCCACCAGCGGCATCGCCGGCAATCGCGGGCAAACCAACTACGCCGCCAGCAAGGCCGGGCTGATCGGCCTGGCCCAAGCCTACGCGCCGACGCTGGCCGAACGTGGCGCCAGCATCAACGCGGTGGCCCCTGGCTTCATTGAAACCCACATGACCGCGCAGATGCCTTTCGCCCTGCGCGAAGCCGGCCGGCGCACCAACGCCCTGGGCCAGGGCGGCCTGCCTCAGGATGTGGCCGAGGCCGTGGCCTGGCTGGCGCAACCGGGCAGTGGCGCGGTCAACGGCCAAGTGCTGCGGGTGTGCGGCCAAAGCGTGGTGGGGGCTTGAGCATGAGCGTGCACTGGCAGGACCTCGACCGCGTCGCCTCCCTTTCCGGCCTGTCCACCCGCGCCGCGCTGCGCCGCAAAATCAGCGGCCAGCAGTTGCCGGACACCGGCCTGCGCGCCTGGCTGACGGTGGATAACCAGCGGGTGGCCGCGTACCGGCAGGTGTGCGGGTTCGGCGAAAGCGGCCTGTTGCCGCCCACTTATCCACACGTCATGGCCTTTGCCCTGCAGATGCAGTTGCTCACCAGTCATGACTTCCCTTTTCCACTGCTGGGCCTGGTGCACTTGAGCAACAGCATTCGTGTGCTGCGCCCCTTGGGCGGCCTGAGTCGCGTGCATGCGCGGGTACATGTGGACAACCTGCAACCTCACGAGAAAGGCGCGACCTTCGACCTGATCACCCGCATCGACGATAGCCTGGGCCCGCTGTGGGAAGAGACCAGCGTCATGCTGTGCCGTGGCGTGAAGCTTGAAGGGTCCCCGGCCGCCGAGTTGCAGGCCGGCACGGCGCCGATGCTCGAACAGGCACGCTGGTACGCGGGCAACGACTGCGGCCGCCAGTACGCCAAGGTCTCCGGCGACTACAACCCGATCCACCTGAGCGCCGCCACCGCCAAACTGTTCGGCTTCCCCACCGCCATCGCCCATGGCATGTGGAGCAAGGCACGCTCCCTGGCGGCCTTGCGCGAACAGCTGCCGGCGGCCAATTACGACGTGCACGCGCAGTTCCGCAAACCCGTGCGCCTGCCCAGCGAGCTGGTGCTGTGGGCCAGCACCGGTGGCGCCAGCGGCCAGTTTGAACTCAAGGGCAAGGGTGACTTGCTGCACATGGAAGGCCACTGGTCGCTGATCGAATGATCCGCCCGGGGGCTGCACAAAGCTTCTAGACAGCCCCCGGCGCGCGCGCGTTAAGCTTGGCCCATGAACCCTGCCAACTGGATCGACCTGGCCCAGGACCGGGAAACCGGCATCGAAACCCTGCGCGCCCACTTTTACAAAGGTCATGCCTACGACCCGCACTGGCATGACAGCTACCTGGTGGGCGTCACCGAGCAAGGCGTGCAGCGCTTCAACTGCCGGCGCACGCGGCACGACAGCACACCGGGCAAGATCTTCCTGATCGAGCCGGGCGAGATCCATGACGGCGAAGCGCCAGACAATGCCGGCTTCACCTATCGCATGTTGTACCTGGACCCGCAGTGGCTGGAGCGCGAACTGTCCAGCCTGTTCGAGGGCGCCCCGGCCAACCACGCGCTCAGCTTCGCCGAAACCCTGACCCAAGACCCGCGCCTGGCCCACGCCGCCCTGTTCGCCTTCGGCGCGCTGCACGGCCAGGAACTGCGCATCGTGCGCCAGAGCGCCCTGGACGGCTTGCTTGCGCGCCTGACCGAGCACACCCAATGGCGTCAGCGCCAGGCCAGCGATCCGCGCCTGCCACTGGTGGCGCAACGCGCCCGCGACTACCTGCACGCCCACTGCTACCGCGACCTGGGCATGGACGAACTGGCGCTGGCGTGCGGCGTGGACCGCTATCGCCTGACCCGCGCCTTCAAGGCCGCTTACGGCCTGCCGCCCCACGCCTACCTGGTGCAACTGCGCCTGGCCCGCGCCCGTCGCCTGCTGGCGGGTGGCGCCTGGCCCGCCGATGTGGCCAGCGACCTGGGTTTCGCCGACCAGAGCCACCTGGGCCGCTGGTTCCTGCGCGCCTATGGCATGACGCCGGCGGCGTACCGCAAGCGCTGCTCAAACCTTCCAGACTGAACCACAGACGTGGTTGATCATGGCCACTCCCTGCCTTTGGAGCCTGCCATGCTCGCCTTTTTGCTGTTCGCTTTCGTCGCCTCCATCACCCCCGGGCCCACCAACATCCTGGTGCTGAGCAACAGCGCACGGTTTGGCCTGCCTGCCGCGCTGCCGATCATCTTCGGCGCCTGCGCGGCGGCGGCGTTGATCGTGCTGGCGGTGGGCACCGGCCTTGGGCGCACGCTGATGACGCTGCCCTATGTGCAACCAGCCATGACCGTGATCGGCCTGCTGTGGCTGACCTCCCTGGCCTGGAAAATCTGGGCCGCACCTGCAGAGGCCGTCGATGCCCGCGATGAACGCCGGTTGAGCGTGGCCAGCGCGGCCAGCCTGCAACTGGTCAACCCCAAGACCTGGATGATGGCGCTGGCAGTGGTCAGCGTGTTCAGTGCCCGGGGGCTGGCGGTGCACTGGCTGGCGCTGGCGTTTTTCCTCGTCTCGCTGCCGTGCATGGCCTGCTGGGCCCTACTGGGCGCCGGCTCCGCCCGCTGGCTGCGCTCGCCCCAGGCCATGCAGCGCATGAACCAGGTGCTGGCGGTGTTGCTGCTGATCTCAGCCTGGACGGCCGTACTCGCCTGACCCTGTAGCCGCTGCCGCCAGGCTGCGCTGGCCCCTGGGTTCACTGAAAATCCCCAGCGACCATCTGGGCCAGCGCAGCCTGCGGCAGCGGCTACAGGGAAATGTGCATCCGTTTCAGCCCCCATACAGATTTTCATTCGCGTCGCTCTTGCGCCCCGCGCCCCTGCGCCCCAAGCTTGAGGTACAGGAGAGCACCATGAACCTCGAAGAACTGACCCAACGCCTGCATCGCATCCGCGACAACAATGACTGGCGTGGCTTCCACAGCCCCAAGAACCTGGCCATGGCCGCCAGCGTCGAAATGGCCGAGCTGGTGGAAATTTTCCAATGGCTCAGCGAAGACCAGTCGCGCCAATTGCCAGCCGACCAACTTGAACACGCCGGCCAGGAAGTGGGCGACATCGTCCTCTATCTGCTGCTGTTGTGCAGCGAACTGGGCCTGGACATGGAACACGTGGTGCGCAGCAAACTGGCCCACAGCGAAGCGCGGTTTGCCAAATGAGCGACCGTCATTTCGACCAACTGGCCACCCGCTTCGCCGAGAAAATCTATGGCGGCGCCAAGGGTGCCATCCGCCTGGCCGTGCTGCAGGCCGACCTGACCGAAGCCCTGCCCCAGCGCCCGCTGCGCGTGCTGGACATCGGCGCCGGCCTGGGCCACATGTCGCTGTGGCTGGCTGAACAGGGCCACCAGGTAACCCTGGCCGAACCCGCCGAGCCCATGCTCGACGGCGCCCGCCAGCGCTTCGCCGAAGCAGGCCTTGCCGCCACGTTCATCCAGGCGCCCTGGCAGGACCTGCCCGGCCTGCTGACCGAACAATACGACCTGGTCATCTGCCACGCCGTGCTGGAATGGCTGGCCGAGCCGCACACCATCCTGCCGGTACTGCACAGCCTGGTAGCCCCCGGCGGCTGGCTGTCGCTGGCGTTCTACAACCGCGACGCGCTGGTGTACCGCAACCTGCTCAAGGGCCACTTCCGCAAATTGCGCAGCAACGACATGGCTGGCGAGAAGCAAAGCCTGACCCCGCAAATGCCCTTGGACCCGCGCGAGTTGCAGGCGCAACTTGATGGCCACTGGCTTGTCGAAAGCAGAAGCGGTGTCAGGGTATTCCACGACTACATGCCGGTCGACTTCCAGAAGAAGGCCGCGCTCGATGACTTGCTGGAAATGGAACTGGCCTACCGGCGCCACCCGGCGTACGCGGGCCTTGGCCGCTATCTGCACTGGATCTGCCGTCCCGTCTGACGCTGTGGAGATCACCATGTACCGCCCATTTGCCCTGAGCCTGATCTGCCTGACACTGGCGGCCTGCCAAAGCCCCAACCCTTACACGGCCAGCTCCAACCCGCTGCCACCTGCGCCGCCGCAAGCGGCGCAGAGCTTCGACGCCAGCGCCTACCCGGCCGCGCCCCGGGACTTCGCCAGCTACCGCAGCTGGACCTGGTTCAACCACCAGTTGCCGCCGGGCAGCCCCCTGGCCGACTCCAACCAGATTGCCGAAGCCGTCAGTGAAGGCCTGGACCAGCGCGGGCTGCGCCCCGCCCGCAACGGCCCTGCCGACCTGCTGGTGAGCACCGATGTGCGCATGGAGAAACGCCTGCGCCAGGTGCAGGAAGACTACGGCCCGGGGCCGGGGTATGGCCCCTACGGCCCGTACGGCGGCTACCCGCCGGTGGTGCGCACCTATGAAGTGCAGGTGATGGTGGTACGCCTGACCCTGTTCGACGGCGCCAGCGGACAGCCGGTGTGGAGCACCAGCGCCGAGAGCGACGGCCGTGGCAGCATCAGTCAACGCGGCGATGCCTTGCGCACAGCCGTCAACAAGGCCCTCACGGCCTACCCCCCACGCTAGGCAAAGGGAGAACGTCATCATGTTCCGCCGTCTTGCATTACTGTCACTGGTTGCGCTGCTGCTCAGTGCGTGCGAAAGCAACCGGGTCAATCACGACTTCGATGCCAGTCGTGACTTCGCCGCCTACCGCAGCTGGAGCTGGAAGACCCCGGCCCTGCAGTACCGCCCTGATGACCCGCGCATCAAGAGTGACCTGACCGAGCAACGCATCCGCGAAGCCGTGGCCAGCGAGCTGGACCAGCGCGGCCTGCGGCCAGCCAAGGCCGGCGCCCAGGGTGACCTGAGCGTGCAGACCTACCTGATCGTGGAAAACCGCCAACAGCAGATCACCACCAACTACGGCGGCGCCTGGGGTGGTTACTGGGGCGGCTACTGGGGTGGCCCGGCCTACAACGAAACCCGCAGCGTGGACTACAAGGTAGCGACCATTCAGGTGGACCTGCTGGACGGCCGCGACGGCAAGCTGGTGTGGCGTGGCAGCTCGGAGCAGGTGATGAACAATTACCCGCCTAGCCCATCCGAGCGTACCGCGGCCATCCAGAAGACCGTGACCAAGGTGTTGTCGAACTACCCGCCGAAATAGCGTGACCCCCATCGCAAACAACGCCGCCCCCTGTAGCAGCGGCCGCCAGGCCGCGTCACGGACGCTGCGGTATACCTGATTCAACGCGTGAACCTGACGCAGCCTTCGTCAGCTGCTACAGGCCTGCATCGCGACCAAGAACGGCGTAGGAGCCGACCTTGGTCGCGATGCGGGCAACACCGACCTCACCTGCTACGCTGAAACACACCCACTGGATGTGACAGTGTCAGCAAGGAGTGCTCGATGGTCCCGCGCTTTGCTTCTGTGCACCGGCAACGCGGTGCTATCGGGTTGATGGCGGCGATTACGCTGGGGATGGCGTTGTTGTTCATGTTGCTGGTGATCGACACTGGGCGCTTGTACATGGAAAAGCGCGCGCTACAGCGAGTGGTCGACACTGCGGCGCTGGAAGCCTCCAACCTCAATGCCGTGTGCAGTGGCACCGGCGTCAACGCCCTGACCCAGGCCAAAGCCAGCGCCGCGCGAAACGGGTACACCGTGGGCAGCGGCAATACCCTGACAGCGACCTGCGGCACGCTGACCACCGGCAGCAACAACCTGCGCACCTTTACCGCCAGTACCACTGCAACCCAGGCCATCCAGGTAACGGCAGCTCAGACGGTAACTACCAGCTTCGCCAATGGGCTGTGGACGCTGCTGGCCGGCGGTAGTTTCAGTACCAATACCACGCTGCATGCCACGGCTACGGCGGGGTATGTGGGGGATCCTTTGGCACAGCTCACGATTCGCAGCGGGTTAGTCAGCATCAGCAGCAGCCAATCGGCCCTGCTCAACGCCTTAATTGGCGGAGTTCTGGGTGGTAGCCTGAACCTGACTGCGGTCCAATACCAAGGGTTGGCCAATACCAACCTCAACTTGCTCAGTTACCTGAACCAGGCCGCCCTATCCGCCGGTGTCACAGTGGGGGACTACACCACGCTGCTGAATACTAATGTGAGCGTCGCGACCTTGGTGCAGGCAGCCGCCACAGTGGTCCAGCAAAGTGGCTCAGCCGTCTCTGTAACCTCGACCCTTGGACAGATCTCAGCGCTGGGCAGCGGCTCTACGATCAAGCTGGGGAGTTTGATCCAGGCAGCCACTGGTACCAGCACCGCCGGGCTGGATGCCAACGTACAGTTGCTGCAATTAGTGCAGGGGCTCGTTCAGGTGGCGGGAAAAGGCAAGGCCTTGGATATCAGCGCCGGTGTGAATCTTGGGGCGCTGGCCAACGTCAGTGTCAAATTGGGCCTGATCCAGCCCCCGCAGTTTTCGGCTACCGGCAACCCTGATCGTGCCAAACTCAATCCAACGGGAGCCGACAGGATTTACGTATCGACCGCACAAACCCGACTGTTGATTTCGTTTCAATCCGGCTTGGTCAATAGCGCCGTTTCGCTCGCGACGGGAGCCATCAACTTTTTGTCAGACACCCTATGTATAGTTGGCACCTGCACCGCGATGCCAGACGCAACAGCGAGCGTCTCAATTGACGTAGGGGTATTGGCTGCCACCGGCAGTGCCTATGTCATCAAGCCTGACTGCACAGGCACGAATAAAGCACTCACCGTTCAATCTGACCAGTCAGCGGCTACGATCATTCTAGGCAGCATAGATTCAACCAGTTTCTTTTCATCGGCCAGCCCCCCCGTAGACAGCCCGCTTACCCTGGTGGATATCGGCACGAAAACCTGCACCCGCAGCTTGCTCGGAGCATTAGTGTGCGGTGCCAGAACCCCATCAACTATCGCCACGGTCAAGCTGGGTGGCAACTTCAAAGTGGCCCCTGGTACCAACACTTCAGTGTACACCCCTGCCCCCAACGTAGGGCAGGCACCGCTTTACAAGACATTTTCGTCAAACAACATCGTAACCAACCTTGGCAGCAGCTTATCCAACTCCACCCTGGTGTCAGTCAGTAGCAACTCGGGCGGCCTCTTCGCCCTGGTGGGAACTATCGTGAGTACTCTCTTGGGCAGCGTAGGCTCAGCCTTGAGTGCAATACTGGGCCCATTGCTGGACCCGATAATAAATAATCTGCTAAGTCTTTTGGGCTTAGACCTCGCCACCCTCGACGTCGGGGCGAATCTAACCTGCCATACTGGCCGTTCACAGCTGGTGCTGTAGCCTGGCGGCTACGAGGCTGGGGCTGTCGCTTCCGGTTCTGACCGGGCGATGGGCAGCTCAATGCAGAAGCGCGCCCCTTCTTCGGTGTTGACCACACTCAACCGCCCACCCATGTTTTCGATGATGCCGTAACTCACCGACAACCCCAGCCCAGTGCCCACACCGACCGGCTTGGTGGTGAAGAACGGTTCGAAGATTTTCTCCAGCAAGCGCGGGGGAATGCCGCCGCCATTGTCCTGCACATAGAGCCGCACCTTCTCCTCATCCGACTCCCCCGTGGTCTCGATCCACGGCTCAAGCTCACGATTGCCTTCACGCTTGGACAGCAGGGCATCCCGGGCATTGACCATCAGGTTGATCAGCACCTGCTCAAGCTGATCCACATGCCCGCGCACCTGCACGTCCAGGGTCATCTCCGGCACGCGCAACTCCACGCCCTTGCCTTTCATGCCCTCGGACAACAGTGACAAGGTGCCCTCCACCGCCACCTTGGGGTTGAACAGTTGCATCTCGATTTCCGAACGGCGGCCGAACACGCGCATGTGGTCCACCACCCGCGCGGCGCGCTGCACCTGGGAGTCGATGCGGTTGAGCTTGTCCTGCAGGTAATCGATCTGCACATCGCCGTTGCTCAGGCGCTTGAGCACGTTGACGATGGCCATGCGCATTACGTTCAGCGGCTGGTTGATCTCGTGGGCAAGGCCGGTGGCCATTTCGCCCAGGGTGGCCATTTTCGCGCTTTGGGTCAGTTGCTGCTGGGTGCGGCGCACTTCGGTGTTGTCGCGGCCCACGGCCTGGATCTCCACCAGTTGGCCGCGATCGTCGAACACGCCACGGTCCGACCACACCCACCATGCATGCTCGCGCCCCGGCAATTGCAGGGCGATTTCCGACGCGCTGACGGGGTTTTGCGGGGTTAGCGTGCGTACGCGCTGGATGAACGCAGCGCGCTGCTCATCGGACAGCCAGTTACCCAGGTTGATGCCTGGCAGCTCGTCGGTGGTGCACTCCAGGTAACGCGCCAGCGGCTGGTTGCCGAAGGTCAGGGTCAGGTCGGGGCGGTAGCGGCAAATCATCGCCGGCGAGTCCTCTACCAGGATGCGATAACGCTCTTCGCTTTCCCGCACGCGCTCCGAGGCGACGGTGGCTTCGGTGATGTCCAACCACAGGCCCACGGCCTCCACCGGCATGCCCAGGTCGTCGCGCAACAACCGCGCCTCGTCCAGCAGCCAATGGTAGTTGCCCTGCTTGTCGCGCAAGCGATAACGGCTGCGCACGGCGCCTTCGCGCAGCAGTTGGCGAGTGCGCTGGAAGTAGCCATCGCGATCGTCGGGGTGTACCCATTGCGCCAGCTCGCCGTCCTGGCAGTCTTCCAGGGTCCAACCCAGCAACGGCCGCAGGCTGTCGCTGAAAAACGAGGGTTGCAGGGCGCCCTCGGCATAGCGTTGCACGTAGATGACCGCCGGCGAGCTGGCGATGACGTTGTCCAGGCGCTTGTGGGCGGCCGTGGCCTGCTGTTGCTGGTTTTTGATGTCGCTGATGTCGAGCATCATGCCCACCACGCGACGGATGCGGTCGCCTTCCAGCACCCGCCCCTGGATGCGGTACCAGATGGGCGTGTCGGCATTGTGCAGGCGCACGCTGAGCATCAGTTCATGGCCACGCTGCACGTCGCGCAGGCGGCTTTGCAATTCAGTGCGATCGGCCGGATGGATCAGGGCCAGCCAATCGGCCAGCGCCAGTTGCTCCGGCGCATGCAGCGCCTGGGCCAGGCCAGGGGCCAGTTGCAGGCTGTCGCGTTCGGGGAAGAACTCCCACCAGCCGGTGCCCATCAGGCCCTGCAAGGTTTCCAGGCGTTCCAGCTGATGACGATGGCCACGTTCGGCCAGCCGCGCCAGCACCGGGCCGGCAAGCGCAGCCAGCAGCGCCACGCCCTGCTCGCGCAATGCCGTGGGCACGTCAGTGGGCGGCAAGGCACACAGCAACCAGCCCACCACGCCCTGATTTTCACGATAGGGCACCAGGCAGCCAGCGGCCGGGGCCAGCAGGTCGGTGTCCACCACGCTGTGACTGTCCAGGCCAGCCAAACTGCGGTTAAGCCGGGTTTCTGCCGGCCAGAGGGTGATTTCGCCGGGGCGCAACCAGTCAGAGAACAAACGCCACTGCGCCGACTCACTGTCACGCAGCACCAGCGCCACACCGGGCAGTTGGCAATGGCTGGCGATGCCGTGCAGTTGCTCGACGAGCACCTCGTCCAGGCGCTCCAGGCTACTCAAGCGCAGGCGCTCGCCAATCGTGGCGAGCAGACGCTGGAACTGGCCGTGATCCTGCTGCTGGCCGCGCTCGGCCAGCAGATCGCTGACATCGAAGACCTGCAGCACCCAGCCCTCACTTTGGTGCTGCACCCAGCCGCGGGTCGGCAAGGCGCCATCGCTGGCCTTGAAGTCCAGGTCCAACGTCTGCCCCTGCCAGTCGGACGGTTCGCCTTCTACCGCGAGCCGACTATTGGGCATCAGGTAAGTCGCCAGGCGCCGGTCAGTACCGGCAAGGGGCGCCAGTTGGTGGCGCAGCGGACCACTGACACGCAGCACTTGCCCTTGGGCGTCGAGCAACAGTTGCAAGCCACTGGTGACCTGCGACGCCACTTCGAGGGCGACCGGCAGCACTGGCGTAGGCTGCGAACGCCATCGCCCGAACAGCTTCTCGCCGGCACTCAAAGGATAAGGCTCGCCGAAGCCGTCAGGGTGGTGGGCAGGCTAGGCACCTGACCAACCCCGGGCAACACGAGGAAAGGCAATACGTTGCTGATGTTGCTGGAAGGGTAGCGGATGGTGACCGTCAAGGAACTGCCTGCCCCGGTGTAGCTCACTGAGATATAACTCGAGTTGAAGTTCAGGCCCGGCGGAATCCAGGTCAAGGCATTGGCCGTGGCAGTGGTGGCCGTTGACCTGACCAACGCTGCGTAATTGGAGCCTGACGTAGTGGGGTCGATCGACACCGCGCGCCGCACGCCTTCGGCACTGGCCTGGTTGAATGATTGCATCATCAGCAGCGGCAGGCTGTAGGCCACCACCCCGTAGAACACCGCGAAAAAGATCACGAACACCAGCGCGAACTCGATCGCGGCGGCACCTTTTTGCTTGCGGGGGAGGCTTGCATTCATGATCGCGTCTACCCTGACAGTACACCTGTGTTAGAGCATAGAATCATTCGACAAAAAGGGACGTTTTTTACCGGATGCCAAGCCTAGTACTCCTGATCTGGTTCACCCTATGCGCCGAACAGGACATCCGCCAGCGGCAGGTTGCCAACGGACTGACCTTGGGCGGAGCCCTGTTTGCGCTTTTCTTTCTGTTCTACAGCGGCCATACGTGGCTGGGCGGCTCGGTCGAGGAAGCCGGCCTGGCACTGGCCATCGCCATGGTGCTTACCCTGCCCGGCTACATGACGGGCCGCTTGGGTGCCGGCGACGTCAAATTGCTATGGGCGCTGGCGCTGGCCACCGACCGCATGCATGTGCTGGGCACCTTCATCGGCGCAGGGGTGGTAATGATCGCCTGGGTGCTGCTGGGGCCACGCCTGTGGAAGCAATTGAGCATCAAAACACGCAAACGCCTGCATAACCTGCAACCGGACCCGACCACCAAGCCGCCGTTCGTACCCTTCCTGCTGGCCGGCTTCCTGGCGTCGCTAGTCTGGATCCATTGATCGGCCACCGCACTCATTCCATGTACATAGTCGCAAAGTAGTACTACCTTCAAGACAGCAGCCTGGTGGCCATCATGTGCCACCAGGCCAATGGACACGACCGTCTACATCAGGTCGTCAGCAGGGAGTCGCCCGTGAACAAGCCCGCCTCACCCGTCGCCGTGCTGGTGGTCGACGACCAGCCACCGATCGTCGAAGAGCTCTGTGAATTCCTGCAGGCCCACGGTTACCGCTGCGTCCCAGCGTTCAGCAGCCAGCAGGCACTGGAGCGTTTCGCCCAGGCAGCGGATATCGGCCTGGTACTGTGCGACCTGCACATGCCCGGGCTGGACGGCATAGAACTGTTGCGTGAACTGCGGCATATTGCCGGGAAAGCGCGCCCTTTCGAGCCGATCATGATGACCGACCGCGCCGGCAAGCAGGAGGTGATAAAGGCCTTGCGCGAGGGGTTCGTGGATTACTACCAGAAGCCGGTGGATACCGCCGAGCTGCTGGAAGGCCTGCGCCGACATGAGGCCAGCCTTGCCGAACGCCAGGAAGAGTACCGCCAACTGGGCGATCTCAACGAAAAGCTGCAGTACCTGAGCGAATCCATCGAGGCGCTATACCAGGACCTGGAACGTGCGCAGCGGCCACTGCGTGGCGAGGTCAGCAAAGCAGCCCGCGAAAACGTGGCGCTGATCATCCCCCCCAACTTCAATCAACTGTCGCCCCGGCAACTGGCCGTGGCAAAACTGGTAGGCAAGGGCCAGACCAACTACCAGATCGCCTGCGAACTGGGCATTACCGAGAACACCGTAAAACTCTACGTCAGCCAGGTACTGCGCCTGACCCACATGCATAACCGCACGCAACTGGCCCTGGCCATGAACCCGCGCCAACGCGAACTGCGCTCTACTTGCTGATCTCGCCCGAGTCTTCGTCCGTGTACCACTGCGGGATTTTCAGCGTGTAGCTCTCCAGCCAGCGCTTCATCGCCGCCTCTTTCTCCACGGCCGTGGTGGCTTGTGGATTGCGCGACGCTGCGGCGCCGCTGCTCTGCAACTGCAGCCACTGCTCGGTGCCCTTCTGCGGCGCCGACGACGGCCCCGGCTCGATGGCCCAGGCCGGACCTGTGATCAACGCTGCCGCCACGATCAATGCCTTGGCACTCATGCTGCCTCCTGCGGGTTATTTGGCTGACGGGGTCGGGGTATCGATGGCCGCGACCACCTTGCTCCCGTGCTTGAGCTTGTCGGCCCGGGCCTGGGCATCGCTGACCTGGTCGGGCGTGAGGTTGGCGCGGGTCACCAACTCGGCGGCCTGCTTCCAGTTGTCCTGATAGATCAGCAACGTCACCAGATTGGTGGCCGCCAAGGTATCGGACTGCTTCAGTTCCATGGCCGTGAGGAACTCGAAGCGGGCATCGTCCAGGCGCAGTTGATTGAGGTACACCACCCCCAGGTCATTGCGGATGCGCTCATCGGTAGGCGACAGACGAGCGGCCCGTTGCAAGTGACTCATGGCCAAGCCATTGTCGCCCCGCGCCGCCGCCAGCTGGCCGAGTCCCTGCTCGCCTTCGGCGGCCATGCAGGTACCGATCAGGCCACGGTACAGCGGCTCGGCTTCGCCACGCCCCAACAGGCGCAGCACCCGCGCCTTGCGCACCCGCACTTGCACCAGGTCAGGCGGCAGGCCTTCCAGGTTGGCCAGGCTGGCGTGCAGGCGACCTTCGTTGGCCATGTCATCGGCCAGGTTCAGCGACAATTCCTGCTCCGGGGTGGGCTTGGCGCACATTCCGGGCCGGGCATTGCCGTTGAGCGCCTGCAGGTCAAATCGGCCGTCGGCGGCGCAACCGCCCAAGGCCAGCAGCAGGGTTGCCAGTAACACTACTTTCATCCGTGAAACTCCGGTATGCAGCATCATCGTACAAAGGCCCGCGACAACGCCATGAAGCCGGGGCCAGCCAATATGATCAACAAGGCAGGAAACAGAAAAACCATCATCACCACGGACATCTTGCCCGAGAGCTTGGAGATGTATTCCTGCAGCCCCGTCAGCCGCCGGTCATCCAGCAGTTGCTTGAGCGAAAGCAGGGACTTCATTGCGCCCCCACCCTGGCTGATCAACTGGCGCAGAATCACGCAGGTGTCAGTGAATTCATCCACCGCCAGCAGGCGGGCCGCGCTGTCCAGTTGCTCCCCAAGCTCCAGCCCTGAATCCACGCGATTCAGTACGGCACGCAGTTCACTGGACAACACGGGCAGCAGCGTCCGGGATTCGTTGGTCAACACGCGCAGCGCCTGCTCCACGGCAAGGCCTGACTCGAACAGAATGCGCAGCAGGGGAATGAAGGTCGACACCTCCCGTGCCACTTGCTGCTTGCGACGCTCGGCGGCCCAGGCCAGCACACGCTTGGGCAGGATATAGCCCACTCCCAGGGCGAAGATCGGCGCCAGCATGTCATGTTGCACCGGCTGGAAAAACACCGTCTGCAGGCTCCACACCAGAATCAACGCCACCAAGGGCGTGCCCACCTGCCAGGCGGCAAATTGCGAACGCTGGCTCGCCCGGCGCCAGCCAATGCGGTCAAGCAGGGTCTGGGTTTCGCTGTCCAGGCTGACGGCCCGCTGCCCGAGCCGACTATCACCCAGCCGCTGCCAGATGCTGCTGGTACGCGGGTCCACATCCAATTCGCCACGCAGGCGCCGGGCCACCAGCCGCTCGCGGCGACGCATGTCCACATACTGATTCGCCAGCAGGCCGGCGCTCAGCAACAGTAGCAATGCACTGACCAACATCGCCATGTCAGATACTCCTCAACATGCGCCACAGCGCCAGGCATCCCACGATCTGCAAGCCGATGGCCGCCATCAGCATGTACTGGCCACTGGGGTCGTACCACATACGGGTCAAGTAAGTGGGATTGGTGACCAGGAAGTAGCCCGCTACCGCCGTCGGCAGCCCCGCCAGCACCATGGCGGTCATGCGTGTCTCGCCGGTCATGGCCGCCAGTTGCCGTGCTGCCTGCTCCCGTTCACGGATCAGCTTGATCAGGTTTTCCAGCAGCTCGCTGGCGTTGCCGCCGAAGCGCTGATTGATGCGCAGGCCCAGGGCAAACAGACGAAATTCGTCGCGCTCGTACAACTCGGCAAAATCCTCCACCGCCTCGTCCAAACTGACACCCAGCCGCACGTTGCGATCCACCCGCACCATGGCCTCGCGCAGCGGGTCGCTGCTGGCGTCCATCGCGCCCAGCACCGCGTCGGCCAGGGTGCGTCCCGACTTGAGGCTGCGCACGGTGTAATCCAGCATCGACGGCAGCTGCTGGATCATGCGCTGCACCCGGCGGCGGTACAGCCAACTCACGTACAGTCGCAGCCCCAGGGGCGGCAGTAGCAGCGCCAGCATAAACCCGAACCAGCTGCCGCTCAGTGCGCCCAGCAGCACGATGAACGCCCAGACCGCCAGGAAAATCCCCACGCGATCATTGGGGCGCCCCAGGCCTGCACGCAAGAACCAGCGTTCCAGCCAACGCATCAGCGGGCGTTCGCTGGGCGTGGCCGCCTGGCCTTGGCCCAGACGTTCCAGCACACGCTTGTCGCCTGTACGGCGCAGCCCGGCGAAGAAGAACCGCACGGACAGGCCAAGCAGTCCCGCGCTCAGCACGCCCATCACGATTGCCGCGATCATGCTGGCCCCGGCTCAGTGCGAGTGACTGATGGTGTCGCGGCGCAGCTTCTGGCCCGCCGGGTTGATGGCTTCGCGCACGAAGCCATAGCCGGTCTGGCGGTCCAGGCGGAACAGCGTATTGGTCACGTAGACATCGTCACGCACGCCCACCACTTCCACCACCTCACTCACGCAACGGCGGCCATCGGGCCGGCGGGTCAGCTGGATCACCACGTCCAGCGCCGCGCAGATCATCTGCCGCAGGGTTTTCTCGGCAACCGTACGCCCCGTCAGCCCCACCAGGGTTTCCAGGCGCAGCAGCGCGTCCTGGGCATTGTTGGCGTGCACGGTGCTCATGGAGCCATCGTGACCGGTGTTCATCGCCGTCAGTACGTCCAATACCTCAACGCCACGGATCTCCCCCAGGATGATGCGGTCTGGGCGCATCCGCAGGGCGTTGCGAATCAAATCGGAGGACTTCACCTCGCCGTGCCCCTCGGCATTGGGCGGCCGGGTTTCCAGGCGCACCACGTGGGGGTGCTCCAGTTGCAACTCGGCCACGTCCTCGATAGTCACCAAGCGCTCATGGGGGCTGATCAACTGGCTGAGGATATTGAGCATGGTGGTCTTGCCCGTGCCGGTACCGCCACTGACCAGGATATTGCAGCGCTTGCCCACGGCTTCCTGGATGAAGTCGTAGATGGCCTGATCGATGGTTTGCGTGGCCATCAGGTCGGCGCTCTTGAGCATGTCCTTGCGAAATTTACGAATCGACAGGCACGGCCCGTCCAGGGCAATCGGCGGGATGATGGCATTGACCCGGCTGCCGTCGGGCAAGCGCGCATCCACCATGGGCGAGGATTCGTCCAGGCGCCGGCCCAGGGGCGCAAGGATGCGTTGCATCACCCGCTCCACGTGGTGCGAATCGATGAAGCGCAGGTCGGTGTGGTGCAGCACGCCCTGACGTTCAACGAATACCCGATGCGGGCCGTTGACCAGGATTTCAGTGACGCTGGTGTCGCGCAGCAACACCTCCAGCGGGCCGAAACCGGTCAGCTCGTCGACCAACTCCTCGCCCAGGCGCTCCATTTCATAGCGTGACACAGCCAAGTGCCGACGGGCGATATAGTCGCCGACCTTGTCCATGACAAATTGCGCGAGTGAGGCGCGCGAGCCTTCCAGCAGGTTTTTCCCGGACTCTTCGATGGCATCGATGATGAAGCGGTGCAGCACCAGTTTCAGGCCCTGGGGATCTGCACTCGAGCTTTGCCCACGCGGGCCTCCGAACAGTTTTTCGCTCATTCCTTGTTACTCCAGAGGCGGTTGAACCAGCCCGAGGCCTGGGGCCTGACGCTTTCCGAGCGTTTGGCCAGGCGCTCGCCCAAGGCCTTGAGGCCATTGGTGAGTGTTTCGCGGGGGGCCAGCTCGAACAGGCTGACGCCCTGGTTCTTGGCGTTCATGCGCACTTCGGGGCTGAACGGCAGCACCGACAACACCGGCAGGCCGTAGCTTTTACCCAGGGCGTCGGAGTCGGGCACCACGGAGCGCAGGTAGCGGTCCACCAGCAGCCTGGCGTGCTGCAGCTTCATGCCTTTTTCGCGCCACAGGTTGAGCACGGCCAGGTTACGACGACACTCCACCACGCTCTGGTCGGTGTACCACAGCAGCTTGTCGCAATGGCTGACGAAGGTGCGCACCGCTTCACTGTCTGGCTGCCCCATCAGGTTCACGACGATGTGCTGGAAGTGCTGGCGCAGCGCGCTGAGCAGCATGTACAGCTCGGCAGCACTGGTCTCGGACAGCGGCTCGTCCTTTTCGCTGTAGGCCAGAATGCTCATGCCCGAGGGCGAGCGCGGAAACGCACTGTCGATCATGGTGCCGTCCAGGCGGCGCAGGTTGCGCAGGGCATCGCCGAAGTGGAAGGTGGCTTCCAGATTGAGCATGGCCAGGCTGGAGCCTCGGGGCAGCCCCAGGTCCAGCAGCAACGTGTGCTGCTTGCTGCGGTGCACCACCAGCCCAAGGTGCGCCGCCAGCAACGCGCCGTCACCGTCGGACTGGGCGCCATACAACACGGTCAACGCCCCCAGGTTGGGGTTGGGCGCGGTGGGTGGCAGGCGCTTGCTGAGGCGCCGCACCAGGCCGGCTACTTCGCTGGAGCGCGAGCCATAGGCGACGAAGTCGCGGGCGCCAGCGCGCATGGCATTGAGCACCAGCTGGTTATCCATGCCGTCGCCCAGCGCCACTACTGCCAGCATTGGCTTGGCTTCCAGGGCACCTTCGATCAGCGCGCACTGGTTGCCCACCTGGTCGCGGTCCAGGCCAATGAACACCAGGCTGGCGAAGGTCACGTCCACCAGCGCCAGCAATTCATCGAGGCTGTCACCGGCTGCCCCCACCACTTGCCCCAAGGGCGCCAGGGCGCCCTGCAACCATTCCAGGTCACCGTCGTTGCGGGTGATGGCGAGGAAGGTCTGACTCAGGCTCTGGCTCATTGGGACAACCCACTCATGCGGTCGTATTTGCCGTTATCCAGAAAGTACATGCGGTACCAGTTGGGGTCGTAATTGCGCATTTTTTCGCCCGGCAGGTTCGGTAGCTGGGCGTCCGCTGCCAGTGGCCGGACCAGGTGCGGCGTCACCACCATCAGCAGCTCCTTCTCTTCGCGGCTGATGGAGGAACTGCGGAAGAAGGCACCCAGGATCGGGATGTCGCCCAGCCCGGGAAACTTGTCCACTGCCGAGATCGTCTTGTTGCTGATCAGGCCGCTGATCACGAAGCTTTCGCCGTCGGCCAGCGACACGCTGGTATCGGTGCGGCGCACGTTGAGCGCCGGCACCGTGGTGCCCTGGATGGTCAGGCCGCCGGAGTAATCCAGCTCGCTGACCTCGGGCGCCACCTTGAGGGTGATGCGGTCGCCGCTGACCACCGTTGGGGTGAGGGTCAGGCGGATGCCGAACTGCTTGTATTCGATGGAAATGTTGTTGCTGCCGGAACTGGGCACCGGGATCGGCACTTCGCCGCCGGCGAGAAAACTTGCGCTCTGCCCGTTCAAGGCCACCAGGCTGGGGCGCGCCAGGGTGTAGGCGAAGCCACTGCTCTCCAGGGCGTTGATCAGGCCCAGTAGTTTCCCTCCACCAAAGGCGATATTGAAGGTACCGCTGGCCAACGTGGCCGCCCCTGCGACGCTGCCGATCGCTCCTGGGGACACGGTGCCGCTGAGGGTACCGGGCGAACCGAACAGGAAATTGGAGCTATTGCCGACGATGGAAGTGCTTGCCTGCTTGAGTTTGGTACGGCTGACTTCGACAAAGCGGATGTCGGTCTGCACCTGGCTGGGCAGGTCCGGGTCGGTGGCCGGCGGGCCGCCGCGTGGGTCCATGCCAGCGGTGGCGGCACCGCGCACAAACACCATGCTCTGACGCGGAACGGTGGAGCATGAAGTCCATACCGTGAGGCTGGTGGTGCCCTGGGCGACGCCGGTCACCACGAAGCCGTTGTCACCGGCCGGGTGCACGTCGGCAATCTTGGGCTCGCCAATGGCCACCCGGGTAATGGTCACAGGGCTGTGCACTTCACTCTGCAAACCCTGGGTCACTTCCATCACGCCGGGCAGCGCAGGCAATTGCACGCACCCTGCAGGCGCCGCCTGCACGGCAGGCACACACATGCCCGCCAACAGCACGCTGTGGATCATTCGCTGGAAAACCGGCACGGTACGACTGCTCATTCGGGCATCCTTGCTGTCATTCAGGGCGTCTTTTCGGATTTCTCGTTTCCGCGAATCACTTCCATTTCCCGTCGGGCCGGGGCCGTGCCCTGCGCCAGGCCGGGCAATGCCCCATTACTCATGGCCAACTTGTTGAACTGCAGCAGCTCGCGATTGGTGGCTTCCACCGTCTTTGCTGCGTCCTTGTCACCTGCCCAGTAACGGGCCAGGCGGTTCTCGTCGGCGCTGCGCACTGCCAGGCGCAAGGTACCCGCCTGTGCCCCCAGCATCAGGCGGCTGACCAGTTCCTGAGGCACCGCCAGCACAACCGTGCGGGCGCTGCGGTGATTCTTGTCGTCATTGCTGGCCCCCGGCACGGCAGGATGGCCGTCGTTGGCCAGCCCTAGCTGATCGCCGATGCTCAGCACGCGCACGGCCGGCACCACCACCTGGGCCGAAGCCAGCGGGTTGCTCTGGTCTTGCCGCAAGTACAGCATCACATCCACGTAGTCGCCCGGGCTCAATTGACCAGCGGCACCGATGACTTCATCCACCGCCACTGCCAGGGCGCGCTCGTCAGGGTGAATCATGCGTGCTAACGGCCCACCTGCGCTGAACGCTTCATCGTTGAGCCAGGTACCCGCCGGCAGGCTGCGCCAGGTGCTGCGACCGATGGCCTGGTCCAGGTTGGAAAAGCTGCCGGGCGGGGCGATACGCACCTTTTCCACGGCCACGTCAGCCGCGACCAAGGGGGTGTTGGGGTTGATGTCGTGAACCAGCACCACCACCGACTGCAGCAGGTCCGGGGGCGGCGGCGCAGTCGGAGCAGGCTCGCTATTCGCCACAGGCTCCGTTGGCACAGGTGCAGGAGGCGGCGCGGCAGGCTTGCTGAGGACAATGCCCCAATAGCCCGCCACCAGCGCGCCTACCAGGAAAAGGCCCGCCAGGATCATGGTCAATCGACTGCTCATCTGCGCGCCTCCCTATGCTTGATAACCGTCAGCCTTCCGAAGTCTGGCCAGTGCAGGTGTTAAGTACGTGAAACCATTTCGCTATTTCAAGGTAGTTGAGCTAGGACGAAACGCCATTACTGGCTGGAACAAAATATGCGCAAACGTTGGCGGGCTGAAAAAACAACGGGTTATTGACGGACTCGAGGCGACTATCACTTTAGTGATAATGCTTTCTTACAGTTGCTGGGGGGCGGGGAGTTGTCGATGCTGCTGTAGAGGGGAATCACGTTGTACCGGGAGCATCAGCGCCATGGCGCCAAGGAGAATCCATTATGTCCCTGAATAAAGCCAAGCAAGCTATCACTCGTTTCCTGAAGCGTACCGACGGTGCGTCAGGTATCGAGTATGCAATTATTGCAACCATGGTGGCAGTTGCTCTCGTCGCCTTCAGCGGGCCAATTGCGGCAAAAGTCACCGTAATGTTTACCAGCATTCGGGATGCCCTCTAGTGCTCTACACTGACCCTGCATAAAGGTAACGGTTAACGGCCTTCACTCATGATTTCAATCGGCATCAGGTATTCCCTATGAGTCCCTCCCCCACCCCACGCCAACAACTGCTTCTCGTGGACGACGAAGAGGACGCCCTGCTGGAACTGGCCGAGCTGCTCGAAGGCGAGGGCTTCACCTGCTTCACCGCCACCTCGGTCAAGCTCGCCCTGCACCACCTCACCCGCAACCCCGACATTGCCCTCGTCATCACCGACCTGCGCATGCCGGAGGAAAGCGGCATGTCGCTGATCCGGCGGCTGCGCGAACACACTTCGCGCCAGCACTTGCCAGTGATCGTCACCTCGGGCCACGCCGACATGGAGGACGTCAGCGACATGCTGCGCCTGCAGGTGCTGGACCTGTTCCGCAAGCCCATCTACCACGTGCGACTGCTGGAAACCCTGAACAATCTGTTCCCCGAACCCAAGATCCATCTGGTCGGCCACTGATCCCCGACTCCCTCCGTAGCCGCTGCCGCCAGGCTGCGCTGGACCTGAGCCCCACTGGAGATCTCCGGTGCATCTGCAGGCCAGCGCAGCCTGGCGGCAGCGGCTACAGTGGATACGAGTACGATGTGGATGGGGAACTCGGCGCAATCGGCCGTGCCCAAGGCTCTGGCCGGCAGCAGGCCGGTAATCGATCGGGAAGCTCACATGCACGCAGAAGGTTTTTTCGAATGGCTCGGCCAGGCGCTGGGGGCGATCATTCGTTTTGTGGTGGACAGCCTCGGCTGGCTGTTCAATCTGCTGGCCCACGCGGGCGGCAATTTTGTCGATGGGTTGTCACGCACCCTGGGGATGGATGCCTCGCTGGTGAGCATCATCGCCCTGGTGATTGGCCTGATGTTCCTGTATTCAGCCCTGCGGGCCTTCATGCGCGCGTCGATTTTCCTCGGGGTGATCTGGCTGATTCTGGGGCTATGGCTGCTCAGCTGGATCATTCACTGACAGGCTTGCGGTAGGATGGCGGCCCCGCGAGGAGCCTCCATGAGTATGTTGTTGACCGACTGGCGCGACCGCCCCACCCATCGCCGGGTGTGGGCACTGGCCGCGCCGATGATCCTTTCCAATATTTCCGTACCGCTGGTGGCGCTGGTAGACAGCACCGTCATCGGCCACCTGCCCCACGCCCATCAGCTGGGCGCCGTGGCCGTGGGGGCCAGCCTGTACGGTTTCCTGGCCTGGGCCATGGGCTTTTTGCGCATGGGCGCCACCGGCTTCGCTGCCCAGGCCGCCGGCCGTAATGACGGTGCCGGGCTGCGCCAGGTGTTGGCCCAGGGGCTGATGCTGGCGATGCTGTTTTCGCTGCTGTTGTGGGCGCTGGCCCTGCCCTTCAGCCATCTGGCTCTGGGGCTGATGCAGCCCTCGCCCGAGCTTGAACAAAGCACCCGCGCCTTCTTCCAGGTACGCCTGCTGGGCCTGCCCGGGGCGCTGGCCAGCTATGCGCTGGTGGGCTGGTTCCTGGGCACCCAGAACGCCCGCGCGCCGCTGGCGATCCTGCTGGTGACCAACCTCACCAACATCGTGCTCAACCTGTGGTTTGTGCTGGGCCTGGGCTGGGGCGTGATCGGCTCGGCCTGGGCTTCGGTGCTGTCGGAATGGCTGTCGGTGGCGATCGGCCTGGCCCTGACCCGCCCCGCCCTGCGCGCCTACCCCGGCCAGGTCGCCTGGGCGGCGTTGAAGGTGTGGCAGAACTGGAGGCCGATGCTGGTGGTGAACCGCGACATCTTCCTGCGCAGCCTGGCGCTGCAGCTGGTGTTTTTCCTGATCACCGTGCAGGGCACCCGCCTCGGGGATGCGACCGTGGCGGCCAATGCCCTGTTGCTCAACGGCTTGATGGTGACGGCCTACGCCCTGGATGGGCTGGCCCATGCGGTGGAAGCCCTGTGCGGGCATGCCATTGGTGCGGGCAAGCGCGACGAACTGCGCCGGTCGATGACCGTTGCCTGCGGCTGGTCGTTGTTGGCTAGCGTGGCATTTGCACTGGTGTTTCTGTTGGGTGGGCACCTGTTCATTGCGGCGCAGACCACTATCCCCAGCGTGCGCGAGACGGCGGATATCTACCTGCCTTATCTGGCGGTGCTGCCGTTGATTGCGGTGTGGAGTTACTTGCTGGATGGGCTGTTCATTGGTGCCACACGGGCGCGGGAGATGCGCAATGCGATGTTGCTGAGCGTGGTGTTGATGGTGCCGGTGGGGGTGGTAACGATGGGCTGGGGCAACCATGGGTTGTGGATAAGTTTTCTGCTGTTCATGGCGCTGCGGGCGGTGACGTTGGGGGTGGTGGGGTGGCGATTGCAGCGGCGCGATGGTTGGTTCAACTGAGCTGAATTCTTCACAGGCAGGGCTGGCCTCATCGCGAGCAAGCTTTGCTCCCACGGTGTTGAATCCTGCACCGGAGTCGGCATTACACTGTGGGAGCAAAGCTTGCTCGCGATGAGGCCAGTTGGGTATCGAGTGAATCAGGGAACAGACACAAAGCTGACGATGTCGGGCAGCACCGGCGCCATCCAGCGCAGCGGCTTGGCCAAACTGCCCACCAGGGTCACGTGGTTGATGCGGTTATAGTAGAAGTCCTGCACCGGCACACCCTGCTCGCGCAGGCGGGTCGCCAACTGCCAGGTATTGCGCCGGGGGTTGACCAGGTTGTCGTGGTTGGCCGCAATCAGCAAGGCTGGCGGCGCGGCGGCGCTCAGGTGGTTGATCGGTTGTGAGTCCGGCGGCTCGTGCGGCGAGAAGAACACCGGCTTGGCCTCAGGGTTTACGATCGGCAGGAAGTCATACGGTCCGGCCAGACCGATCCAGCCATGCAGAATAGCGGGCGTTAACCCTTCGGCCTGCAACCAGCGCGGGTCCAGCGCCAGCATCGCGGCGTTGTAGGCCCCCGAACTGTGCCCCATCACAAAGAAGCGCTTGAGGTTGCCGCCATAGTCGCCGATGTGCCGGTAGGTCCACGCCACTGCCGCAGCGTTGTCCTTGAGAAAATCCGGGTAGCGCACCTGTGGATAAAGCCGGTAGTCAGCCACCACCGTCAAAATGCCCCGCGACGCCAGCGCCTCGCCGACAAAGCGGTATTGCTGGCGCGAGCCACTGTTCCAGGTGCCCCCATAGAAAAAAACCACCACCGGGTGATCCGGCAGTGGTTTCAGGGGCTGGTAGATATCCAGCTGCTGGCGCGGGTCGCCGCCGTAGGCCACGCCCGCGGTCAGCTTGTAGCTGTCCGTGGGCGTGAGGCGGTCGACCACCTTCAGGGGCGAGCAGGCCGCCAACGCAGCCATGATCAGGCCGCCCAGCACTGCCAGCAGCCCCTTCATCGGCTTACGACGACAAGTACGAAGAACGGGTCAGGCCCAGGCGCAGTGCGTCCAGGTACTGGGTACGCTCACGCGGGCTGATCTTGGCGCTGGCCACCTTGTCGCGGTAGTGGTTCATCAACTCCTCGGGCGACAAGTGCACGTAGCGCAGCATGTCTTCGATGGTGTCGTGGGTCTCGATGCCTGCGCTGTACACGCTGCCGTCGGCGTTCTGGTAGATGTTCACCGAGTCGGTGTCACCGAACAGGTTGTGCATGTCACCCAGGATCTCCTGGTAGGCGCCCACCAGGAAGATGCCCAGCAGGTAGTCCTCGCCCTCGTTCACCGAGTGCACCGGCAGGCTGGTCTCGATGCTCTGCTCGTCGACGTACTGCTTGATCTTGCCGTCGCTGTCGCAGGTCAGGTCCTGCAGCACGGCGCGGCGCATGGGCTCTTCGTCCAGGCGGTGCAGCGGCAGGATCGGCAGTACCTGGCCAATGGCCCAGGTGTCAGGCAGGCTCTGGAACACCGAGAAGTTGCAGATGTACTTGTCGGCCAGCTTGTCGTTGAGTTCGTCCAGCACCATGCGGTGCGAACGCTGACGCGCCTTCAGCGAGTTGTGCAGGCGGCGGCACACGGCGAAGTAGCACTGTTCGGCCAGGGCCTTCTGCGCCAGGGTGATCTTGCCATCGGCGTACTGGGTGGCCACGTCGCTCATGTAGTGGGTGGCGCGCCAGTAGGTCTCGGTGACCATTTCGATGTCGGTCGGGCCCAGCAGGTCAACCAGCCACTGCACGGTCTCGGGCAGGCTTTCCTTGTCCTGGATTTCCGGCACTTCGTCGTTGTGCTTCTCGACGTCGGTGACCTGTACCACCAGCATGGCGTGGTGGGCGGTCAGCGAGCGACCGCTCTCGGAGAAGATATGCGGGTGCGGCAGGCCCTGGGCGTCGCAGAATTCCTTGAGCATGCCCACTACCACACCGGCGTAGTCGTCCATGTCGTAGTTGATGGAGCTGGCGTTGCGCGAGTGGGTACCGTCGTAGTCCACGCCCAGGCCGCCGCCCACGTCGATGTGATCCACCGGCAGGCCCAGGGAGCGCAGTTCGCCGTAGTAGCGGATAGCTTCCTTGAAACCGTGCTGGTAATCGGCCAGGTTGGCAATCTGCGAGCCCATGTGGAAGTGCAGCAGGCGGATGCCATCGTCCAGGCCCGCGGCGCGGAAGCGCTCTACCACCGAGAGCAGCTGGGCAGCCGACAGACCGAACTTGGACTTCTCGCCACCGGTATCGGCCCATTTGCTGGACGCCAGCGACGACAAACGTACGCGCAGGCCCACTTGCGGCTTGACCTTGAGCTCGGCGGCTTCTTCGATCACCAGCGCCACTTCCGACTCTTTCTCGATGACGATGAAGACGTTGTGGCCCAGCTTCTGGCCCATCAGCGCCAGGCGAATGAATTCGCGGTCCTTGTAACCGTTGCAGACGATGGTGCCGCCTTTGGGCGCCAGGGCCAGCACGGCCAGCAGCTCAGGCTTGGAGCCGGCTTCAAGGCCAATGGACACATCCTGGGTGGCGATGATGTTTTCCACCACCGCTTCCTGCTGGTTAACCTTGATCGGGTACAGCGCGGTGTACTTGCTCTGGTATTCCAGGCGCTCGATGTTGGCATCGAAGGCACCGGTCAGCTGGCGCACGCGGTCTTGCAGGATATCGGGGAAGCGCACCAGCAAGGGCAGCGACAGGCCGCTCTTGCGCAGCTCGTCTACCTGTTCGAAGAGGTCGATGGGCGCGCTTTTCGGCCCATTGGGACGCACTTCCACGCGCCCGGCCTCGTTGATCGCGAAATAACCGGCCCCCCAATGGCGTATCCCATAAACGCTGCGGCTGTCCGCAACTGTCCATTGGCTGCCATCGTCTTTGCGTGTGCGTCGTACGGACATTGAAGTCCCCTATAAATAGTCAGAATCCACCGGTAATTCGGCCGGTGCAGTGTAATAAGCGAAGATGACGATTACCTGCCAGTGCAGGGTAGACCCTGCCGGCCACGTCAAGTTTAGAAATGGAAACGCGTGGGGCTGATCAGCCGCCGGACTTCCTGGCCTTGAAACCCTGTTTGACCAGTTCGGCGAGCAGCAGCTCGACGTGGTCGCCCTGGATCTCGATGACACCGTCCTTCAGCGCCCCGCCAGTACCGCAGCGACGCTTGAGGGTGGTGGCCAGTTCCTTGAGGTCGTCTGGCGCCAGCGGGATGCCGGTGATGGTGGTCACCGTCTTGCCGCCCCGGCCCTTGCTTTCACGACGCACACGGGCAATCCCGTCACCTTCGGGGATGACGTTCTGCTTGCAGGTGCAGGCATCTACGGGTTGACGACAGTCCGGGCAATGCCGACCTGCATCGGTGGAGAACACCAGGCCGCCGAGTGCGGCGAAGGATGCGGCTTTTTTGGCCACTGGCAATCCTCTTGTGAGGACGAAAAAACTGGCCGGCGCACAGGGCGGGTTCCGACCGCGAAGCCCCACTCAGGCAGGGGCAGCGCTACTGAAGCCATGGGGATGGCGACAGCTTGAAAAGGTCGCGCAGTGTAACGGCAAATGCAAGGATTGCTAAGTGCCAAAACGCGCCATTTTCCACAGGATTCGCGACGCCTGGTGCCCTGAACAGCTGTAGCCGCTGCCGCCAGGCTGCGCTGGCCCTGTGCCCCGCTGAAGATCTTCAGGGCTCACACAGGCCAGCGCAGCCTGGCGGCAGCGGCTACACGATCGCTACGGGGTCACGACTCGCTGCAACGCTGCCAACGAGTCAGGGCAATAGGGGCGCGTACGACTGTCCGCCAACGCCTGCGCCACCGGGATGAAATTCGCTTCCATCACCTCTTCAGGCTGCACATTCAGCGGCCCATCCCAGACCGCGGAAAACACCGCGCACCAGATCCGATTGTCCGGCTGGTCGAAAAAGAACTGGCCATGGGGCGTCAACGGCACGCCCGACACCCCCAGCTCTTCGCTCAACTCCCGCGCCGCCGAGTCGACGTAGCTTTCACCCGCACTCACCATGCCGCCTGCCGCCACGTCCCAATAACCCGGGTACACGGCCTTGCTCAGGGTGCGCCGGTGCACGCACAGTTCACCGGCCGAATTGAACAGCAGGATGAAGGTGGCGCGGCCAATCAGGCCGCGCTCGCGTATCTCCCGGCGCGGCAAGGCGCCCAGCAGGTTGTCCTCCTCATCGACCCAGACGATGGCCTCGGCGTCGGACGCGGCGCGGTGCGCCGCTTCTTTATCGGAGTACGACATCCATCACCCCTGGGACAACAGTTGACGCAGGTCGATGACCGCCGCGTTGGCCCTGGAGATGTAGTTGGCCATGACCAGCGAGTGGTTGGCCAGGATGCCGAAGCCGCTGCCATTGAGGATCATCGGGCTCCAGACAGGCTCCTGCGAGGCTTCCAGCTCGCGGATGATCTGGCGCACGCTGACCGTGGCGTTCTTCTTGGCCAGCACGTCGGCGAAGTCGACCTCGATGGCGCGCAGCATATGCGACAGCGCCCAGGCCTGGCCGCGCGCTTCGTAGAACACGTTGTCGATCTGCATCCAGGGGGTTTCGACGATTTCCTCATCAAGCTGCGGCGCCTGGCCCGGCACAATGGTTTCGGTCTTGGAGGTGGTATTCAGTTTCACCCGGCCTACGCTGGCCGACAGGCGCTGGGACAGCGAGCCCAGGCGCGTGGCCACATCGCCCAGCCAGTTGTTGAGGTTATCGGCACGCGGGTAGAACAGCGCGCCGGTCTGGTTGGGGTCGGACAGCCGGGCCTGGTAGCGGCTCAGGGAATTGATGCCATCCTGGAACTCGGATTCGCTGGAGGGCCAGATCCAGCTCTTGTTGTCGAAGTTGAACTTGGGCTCGGCGCGGACCAGGTCCGCGTCTTCCGCCGACTGCGATTGCGACCGGGCGAAGTCCTTGCGCATGGCCCGGGACAGGTCACGCACCTGTACCAGCACGCCGTACTCCCAGCTGGGCATGTTGTCCATCCACAGGCCTGGCGGGAAGCGATCGTTGGAAATATAGCCACCCGGCTTGTGCAGCAGGGTACCGGCGACGGTCTTCAGGGTTTCCACGGTGGTGTAGCCGACGACCATCTTGTGGCCTTCAGCGGCCGCCGCTTCCTGAGCGTGCTGCTGCACCGGGAAGAGGGCCGGCTCCTCGCTCCAGTACCAGCCCAGCAACCCAGTGACCACCAGGTACAGACACACCACGGTCAGCAGGGCGCGGCTCACCAGCAGGCCGCCCAGATAACTGCGCGGCGCAGCCTTGGTAGGCCCCTGGCTATCGGCGGGCTTGCGCGGTTCGCCTTTGCCTGTGCGGTTCTTCCAGTCCAGCATGGCTATATTCCTTTCGATCACTGAATTCAAAAAATTCGACCGCACGCCCTGCGCATCGTGCCAGCGGGGTTGGCGATCCTGTACTCACTATAAAGGAAGCAGCGCCATTGGGTTAAGCGACTGACCAGTCATTAAATGAATACACAAAGTAAAAGGTTATTTCCCGGATGAGCGTCGCGTGAAAGGAAAGTAGTGCTAGCATAGAGCCACTATCGAGTCGCAGCGCCCCCAACAAGTAGTCAGTCCATGACCGAAGCAGACGACCCCAGCCGAGAGCGCCTAAAGCATCACTTTGCCCAGCGCGTGGTTCATCAGGCCCGCCAGATTCTGGAGATTTGGCAGCGGCTGCACCGCAGCGAGTGGTCCAACGAAGATCTGCAGGAACTCAACGAGGCCAATCTGCGGCTGCTGCGCTTTGCCGAGCGTTTCGAGCAACCCGACCACACCGATATCGCCCGCCACCTCAACCAGGTACTGCTGGCGGTCGAAGACAATCGCGCACGCCTGAGCAGCGAGCTGATCAACGAACTCAACCGCCTGATGCAGCGCCTTTCGCGCACCGGCCTGCGCCATGGCGACGAACTCGAACTCACCCCGCTGCCGCCCCTGCGCAAACCTGTGTACGTGCTGCTGCAAGACAGCGAGCGAGGCGAACGCCTGGCCATGCAGTTGGAGTTTTTCGGCCTGCATGCCCAGGCGCTGGACAGCGTGCCAGCCTTCCTGGCCTCGATGCAGGAATGCCAGCCGGCGGCCATTGTCATGGACGTCGACTTCGGTGGCTGCGGGCTTGGCCTGCAATTGGCGGCCAGGGCCCAGGACGGCCAGGACCCGAAGCTGCCGCTGCTGTTCTTCAGCCTGCACGAAACCGATACCCCTACCCGCCTGGCCGCCGTGCGCGCCGGTGGCCAGGAGTTTCTTACCGGGGCACTGGAAGCGTCCAGCCTGCTGGAAAAAATCGAGAACCTGACCTGCGTCGCCCAGTACGAACCGTTCCGGGTGCTGATCATCGACGACTCACGGGCCCAGGCCATGTACACAGAGCGTTTGCTCAACGGCGCGGGCATCGTCACCCGTACCCTGACCGACCCGATCGGCGCCATGGCCGACCTGGCCGATTTCCAGCCCGATCTGATCATCCTCGACATGTACATGCCCGCCTGCACGGGCACCGAGCTTGCCAAGGTGATTCGCCACAACGACCGCTACGTCAGCGTGCCGATCATCTATCTGTCGGCCGAGGATGACCTGGACAAGCAGCTGGATGCCATGAGCGAAGGCGGCGACGACTTCCTGACCAAGCCCATTCGCTCGCGGCACTTGATCACCACCGTGCGCAACCGCGCCTCACGGGCGCGCAGCCTCAAGTCGCGCATGGTGCGCGACAGCCTGACGGGGCTGTACAACCACACTCATATCCTGCAGTTGCTGGAAGACTGTGCCTTCCGTGCGCGCCGCGAAGGCAAGCCGCTGAGCTTCGCCATGCTGGACATCGATCATTTCAAGAAGGTCAACGACAGCCACGGCCACCCCATGGGCGACCGGGTCATCAAGAGCCTGGCGCTATTCCTCAAGCAACGGCTGCGCAAGACCGATTTCATTGGTCGTTACGGCGGCGAGGAATTCGCCATCGTCATGCCCGACACCGACCTTGCGGCCGCGCATGCTGTACTGGATGAAATCCGCGAGCGCTTTGCCGAAATTCACTATCCCGCGCAGCCGCTGGACCTGTGCTGCACCTTCAGCGCCGGCGTGGTGCAGATGGGTGAAGCCAGTGACAGTTTGAGCATGGCGGCCCAGGCGGATGCAGCGCTGTACCGCGCCAAGGGTGGCGGCCGCAACCGCGTGCAGACTGTCGATCCGTAGCCGCTGCCGCCAGGCTGCGCTGGCCCTGTGCGGCAGCAAAGATCTCCAGTGTTCGCCCAGGCCAGCGCAGCCTGGCGGCAGCGGCTACCGGGGCTGGCAAGATCGGGTTACAACCCTGTCACCTGCATGCCCGGGCCCGCTGGGCTATGATGCGCAGACTTTTGCTTTGCGAGATTGCCATGCGCCGCCTGCTTTGCCTCTTTTTACTGGTGCTGTCCCTGCCCGCTTTCAGTGCTGGCCTGCTGGACAGCCGCCCCAGCGCCACCCTGGGCAGCGCGCTGAACAACAGCAGTGATTTCCTGCCCGTTCATCAGGCCTTCCAGCTCAACGTCAGCAAAACCACGCCTGAAGCCATTGTCCTGCAGTTCGTCGCCACCGATGGCTATTACCTGTACCGCCATCGTTTCCAGTTCAAGCCCACCCCGGCAGACATCAAACTCGGCGCACCGCAAATTCCCGATGGTGAGAAAAAGCACGACGAGTACTTCGGCGACGTCGAGGTGTACCACGGCATTGTCGAGATCACCCTGCCCCGCGATCCCAAGGACACCCGCCCGTTTACCTTGGCCGTAACCTACCAGGGCTGCGCCGACAAAGGCCTGTGCTACCCGCCGGAAACCGAAAAACTGGCGATCGATGGCGGCGCCGCGCAAGCCCAGGTCACGGCAGGCACAGCACCCGCCAAAGGCTGGGACTGGAAGGACCTGCTGCTGTATTTGCTGGGCGGCATCGGCCTGACCTTCACGCCGTGCGTGTTGCCCATGCTGCCGATTCTGTCGGCGGTGGTAATGCGCGGGCAGACCAGCCGCCTGCGCCGCTACACCCTGGCCTTGGCCTACGTGCTGCCCATGGCCCTGTGCTTTGCCATCCTCGGCGCGCTGATGGGCCTGTTCGGTGCCAGCCTCAATCTGCAGGCACGCCTGCAGTCGGCCTGGGTACTGGGGCCCTTTGCGCTGTTCTTCGTGCTGTTCGCGGTGTCGATGTTCGGCCTGTTCGAGCTCAAGCTGCCCGCCGCGCTGACCCATCGGCTGGACCGCATCGCCGGCAACACCCAGGGCGGTTCGCTGTGGGGCGCCGCGGTGATGGGCGTGCTGTCCAGCCTGCTGGTGTCGCCTTGCGTTTCCGCGCCCCTGGCCGGGGCGCTGCTGTACATCAGCACCACGGGCGACGCCCTGGGCGGTGCGTTGAAGCTGTTCGCCCTGGGCCTGGGCATGGGCATCCCGTTGATGGCCGTGGCCATCGGTGGCGTGACCTGGCTGCCGAAAAGCGGCCCGTGGCTGGTAGTGGTCAAGAACGCCATTGGGGTCCTGCTGCTGGGGCTTGCCATCGGCCTGCTCAGCCGCGTCCTGCCGGGCCCGGTCACCTTGCTGCTGGTCGGGTTGCTGGCGGTGGGTGTGGGCCTGTTTTTGGGTGCCCTGGAGTTCACCTCCAAAGCTCCCCGCCGGCGTCTGGCGCAGTTGCTGGGCCTGCTGTTGGTGGTCTACGGCCTGGCTTGCTGGTACGGCGCGCTCAGTGGCCAGGGCGATCCGATGCGCCCATTGCCTGCGCCAGCCACTGCCGCCGCCACAGCTGAAACCGCCAGCACCTGGCAAACCATCACCACGCCGGCACAACTGGACCAGGCCCTGGCTGCGGCGAAACAGGCCGGCAAGCCGCTGGTACTGGACTGGTACGCCGACTGGTGCATCAGCTGCAAGGTGATCGAACACGAAGTGCTGACCCACCCCGAGATCAAGACGCGCCTGGCCGGCTACCAGCAAATCCGCTTTGACGTCACCGACAGCAACGCCGAGCAACGTGCGCTGCTGGACCGCTACAAGCTGTTCGGCCCCCCTGCCCTGATGTTCTTTGCTGCCAACGGCGACGAAATTGACGCCGCCAAGGTGATCGGCGAGATCGACACAGCCGGCTTCCTGCAAAAAATCGCCGTTGCCGACAGCCAACGCACGCCATAAGCCCTCAGGCCGGTGCAATTCCGGCCCGAATGACCGTTTTACACAAGTTAGTCACAAATTTTATGCGAACATCGGGCAACGTGCTGTCTATTGTGCTTGACTGGACAGTCGTTGCCCCAGTGCGGCATAGTCACCCCGCCAGTACCCTCTGGCCCATGCAGGGAGCCCGCGAATGAAGATGATCCACTGGTTTTCGCTTGAGTTGCCCTTGGTATCAACGCAAAACGTGACGCGCCGCCAAGAGTGAGCATCCCACTCTTCGACGTGCGATTGTCCGACAGGCCATTCGCAGAATCTGCGCCATCAGCCCGGCAGTGCCTCACGGCCACCGGGCTGGTCAGCGACCTTGGCGCCAGCGCACACGCAGACTGGCTGGGAGGTCGCCTTGAAACTTGTATGTACACACTACCTGAACGCCCCTGACCGACCCTTGGGAGTTGATGATTTATGGATATTCGCAAAGTAAAGAAACTGATCGAGCTGCTGGAAGAGTCCGGCATCGACGAGCTGGAAATTCGTGAAGGCGAAGAGTCCGTACGAATCAGCCGCCACAGCAAAACCCCGGCCCAGCAGTACTACGCGCCAGCTCCAGTAGCCGCCCCGGTGGCTGCACCGGTTGCCGCCGCTGCCCCAGCTGCCGCCGAAGCGCCAGCCGCGCCAAAACTGAACGGCACCGTTGCCCGTTCGCCAATGGTCGGTACCTTCTACCGCAAAGCTTCGCCAGCCTCGCCAGCCTTCGTTGAAGTCGGCCAGACCGTGAAGAAAGGCGACACCCTGTGCATCGTCGAAGCGATGAAGATGATGAACCACATCGAAGCTGAAACCAGCGGTGTGATCGAATCGATCCTCGTTGAAGACGGCCAGCCGGTTGAGTTCGACCAGCCGCTGTTCACCATCGTTTGAATCGCGGAGAGCCAACGATGTCCCAACCTGCGAAATTGGAAAAAGTCCTGATTGCCAACCGCGGCGAAATCGCCCTGCGGATCCTGCGTGCCTGCAAGGAAATGGGTATCAAGACTGTTGCCGTCTACTCCAAGGCCGACAAGGAGCTGATGCACCTGGGCCTGGCAGACGAATCCGTTTGCATCGGTCCGGCACCGGCTGCGCAATCCTACCTGCACATCCCGGCGATCATCGCTGCCGCCGAAGTGACCGGCGCTACCGCCATTCACCCAGGCTATGGCTTCCTGGCTGAAAACGCCGACTTCGCCGAACAGGTCGAAAAATCGGGCTTCGCCTTCATCGGCCCGAAAGCCGACACCATTCGCCTGATGGGCGACAAGGTATCGGCCAAGCACGCCATGATCGAAGCCGGCGTGCCGACCGTTCCAGGTTCCGACGGCCCGCTGCCGGAAGACGAAGAAGAAGCCCTGCGCATCGGCCGTGAAGTCGGCTACCCGGTGATCATCAAGGCCGCCGGTGGCGGTGGTGGTCGCGGCATGCGCGTGGTGCACAAGGAAGAAGACCTGATCGCCTCGGCCAAGCTGACCCGTACCGAAGCCGGTGCTGCGTTCGGCAACCCGATGGTGTACCTGGAGAAGTTCCTGACCAACCCACGTCACGTGGAAGTTCAGGTGGTGTCCGACGGCCAGGGCCACGCCGTGCACCTGGGCGACCGCGACTGCTCGCTGCAGCGCCGTCACCAGAAGGTACTGGAAGAAGCTCCGGCACCGGGCATCGACGAAGAAGCCCGCCAGATGGTCTTCGCCCGCTGCGTCAAGGCGTGCATCGACATCGGCTACCGCGGCGCCGGCACCTTCGAGTTCCTGTATGAAAACGGCGCGTTCTATTTCATCGAAATGAACACCCGCGTACAGGTAGAGCACCCGGTATCGGAAATGGTCACCGGCATCGACATCGTCAAAGAGATGTTGAGCATTGCCGCCGGCAACCCACTGTCCTTCACCCAGGACGACGTGGTCATCCGCGGTCACTCGCTGGAATGCCGTATCAACGCCGAAGACCCGAAAAACTTCATTCCTAGCCCAGGCACGGTCAAGCACTTCCACGCCCCAGGCGGCAACGGCGTTCGCGTCGATTCGCACCTGTACAGTGGCTATGCCGTACCGCCGAACTACGATTCGCTGATCGGCAAGCTGATCACCTACGGCAAGGACCGCGACGAAGCCATGGCGCGCATGCGCAACGCCCTGGACGAAATCGTGGTGGACGGGATCAAGACCAACATCCCGCTGCACCGCGACCTGACTCGCGACGAAGGTTTCTGCAAGGGTGGCGTCAACATCCACTACCTGGAACACAAGCTGGCTGCCCAGAAGTGATTCACGGTTGTAGATAGCTGCACAAGAAACCGGCCCTCGTGGCCGGTTTTTTTATGGAAAGTGCCCGCCTGGCGATTTTTGGGGTAGCGAAGATCGCGCGCCGCCCGCGCGGCGCTTCCCGGGCACAGCCCGGTCCTACATTTGTTTCGGGCCAGTTTTTCCTGCGAGATCACCTCGACCGCTTTGTGGGACCGACACAAATCGGCAGCGAACCAACAAGGCGGGCCAGGTGATGTCCCTGACATGACTGGCGCGAAACAAATGTAGGACCGGGCTGTGCCCGGGAAGCGCCGCGCGGGCGGCGCGCGATCTCGAACACGCCAAAAAAACCCCGCCTGGCCCCCCGCCTTCACCCTCATTCTCTAGTAAACTCCCCCGCTTTAGCTCCCGATTCCAAAGGTACCCGCCATGCCCTGGCTACAAGTCCGTCTGGCCATCAGCCCAGAACAAGCCGAAACCTACGAAGACGCCCTGCTGGAAGTCGGCGCCGTTTCGGTCACCTTCATGGACGCCGAAGACCAGCCTATCTTCGAGCCAGAGCTCAACACCACGCCGCTGTGGACCCACACCCACCTGCTGGCGCTGTTCGAAGCCGACGCACAGCCTGACAGCGTGTTCGCGCACCTGGAACTGCTGACCGGCGCCGCCCTGCCCGAGCACCACGCCGAAGTCATCGAAGACCAGGATTGGGAACGCAGTTGGATGGACAACTTCCACCCGATGCGCTTCGGCCAGCGCCTGTGGATCGTGCCAAGCTGGCACGCGGCCCCCGAGCCTGGCGCGGTCAACCTGCTGCTGGACCCGGGCCTGGCATTTGGCACCGGCACCCACCCCACCACCGCACTGTGCCTGGAATGGCTGGACGGCCAGGACCTGACCGACTGCAACGTGCTGGACTTCGGCTGCGGCTCGGGCATCCTCGCCATCGCCGCACTGCTGTTGGGCGCCAAGGAAGCCGTGGGCACCGACATCGATGTGCAAGCGCTGGAAGCCTCGCGTGAAAACGCCGGCCGCAACGGCGTTGCCGAAGACAAATTCCCGCTGTACCTGCCCGAAGACCTGCCACAGGTGCAGGCCGACGTGCTGGTGGCCAACATCCTGGCCGGCCCGCTGGTGTCCCTGGCACCGCAGCTCAGCACCCTGGTCAAGTCGGGCGGCCGCCTGGCGTTGTCGGGCATCCTCGCCGAACAGGGCGAAGAAGTGGCCGCGGCCTACGCTGCCGACTTCGATCTGGACCCTATCGCCAATCGCGACGGCTGGGTACGCATCAGTGGTCGTCGCCGCTGAGACGGCCTAGAATGGCTGCCTGCATAATCCGGACCCGCGCATGACCGACAGTTTCGTCACCCAGTGCCCCCATTGCCAGACCAGCTTCCGCGTCAGCCACAATCAATTGAGCGTGGCCCGCGGGGTGGTGCGTTGCGGCGCCTGCCTGCAAGTGTTCAACGCCGCCCGGCAACTGCTGGAGCAAAGCGCTGGGCGACAGCAGCAGCCTGCCGCACCCGAGCCTGCTGCACCTGAACGTCGCGCCACGCCCATCAGCCTGCGCGAATGGTCGGCCAATGAGCTGGACCTGGACCAACTGGACCTGGATGGCGAGCTCGCCCGCCTGGAGCAACGGGAGATCCAGCCCGCCAAGGTCTTCCGTGACCAGCCGCCGCGTGAAGAGTCGTTCAGCGCCAGCCGCGACGACGCCCATGACGAGTGGCACGACAAGCCGTTCGGCACCCATGGCGACGAAGAGGAACTGCACGACGATGACCCGGCGCCGCCGATCATCGAGCGCGAGCCACCGCTGGACGAAGCACCGCCGGCCATCGACGAGCGCACTGAACCCTCGCTGTCGCTGGAACCGCCGACACACGACGAACCGGCGATTGGCAAGCTGCATGCCGACGACGACCTTGCGCCGCGAGGGGACCGCCTGTCGGCCCTTGATGACGACGATGAGCCTGACGAACCGGCGCCACGCCAGGGCAAGCACAAGCACGAACGCAGCGAACCCAACCTGCGCGACGCCCCGCTGCTGGACCTGATCGACGACCCGCTGCAACTGGACTGGCAGAAACGCGATACGCCCTGGGGCAAGCGTTTGCTGTGGCTGCTGTTGACGCTGATCGCCGCATTGGCGCTGGCCGGCCAGTACGTGTGGTACCACTTCGACGAACTGGCCCGCCAGGACCAGTACCGTCCGTGGTTCCAGCAGCTGTGCCCAAGCGTGGGCTGCACCGTGCCTTCCAAGGTCGACATCGACAAGATCAAGAGCAGCAACCTGGTGGTGCGCAGCCACCCGGACTTCAACGGCGCACTGGTGGTGGATGCGATCATCTACAACCGGGCGGCGTTCTCCCAGCCGTTCCCCCTGCTGGAGCTGCGCTTTGCCGACCTCAACGGTCACCTGATCGCCAGTCGTCGGTTCAAGCCGGGCGAATACCTGTCGGGCGAGTTGGCCGGACAGGCGGAGATGCCGCCGCAGACGCCGATCCACATCTCCCTGGACATCCTGGACCCGGGCGCGAAAGCGGTGAACTACAGCCTGAGCTTCCGCTCCCCCGAGTGATGGCCCTGACGCAGCCTTCGGCAGCTGCTACATCACCCTGTAGCAGCTGCCGAAGGCTGCGTCCGACCTCACCACCGACTGTCGCGTGGCAACCAAACCACCCGGCATAAGCCAATAGTTGTTCAGATTTTATCCAAAACGATCTTTATCCGGTCACCGAGAGCGGGTATTATGCCCACCCTTTTTCGAACTCTAATGATCCGGCCCCACAACAGGGAACACCTATGTCGGCGGTACGCATCGGCCCATATACATTGAATAACGCCCTGATCCTCGCCCCAATGGCAGGGGTCACGGACCAGCCCTTCCGTCAGCTTTGCCGACGGATGGGTGCAGGCCTGGTTGTATCAGAAATGGTCACCAGCGACATGAGCCTGTGGAACAGCCGCAAGTCGCGCCTGCGCATGATTCACGAAGGTGATCCCGAGCCGCGCTCGGTACAGATCGCCGGTGGTGACGCGCAGATGCTGGCCGCGGCAGCACGGGCCAACGTCGAGATGGGCGCCCAGATCATCGACATCAACATGGGCTGCCCGGCGAAGAAAGTCTGCAACAAGGCGGCAGGTTCCGCTTTACTGAAAGACGAGGCACTGGTGCAGGAAATCCTGCACGCCGTGGTTGCCGCCGTCGAGGTGCCGGTCACCTTGAAGATTCGCACCGGCTGGGACCGTTCGAACAAGAATGGCATCACCGTTGCACGCATTGCCGAACAGGCAGGCATCAGCGCCCTGGCCGTTCACGGCCGCACGCGCGCCGACCTGTACACCGGCGAAGCCGAATACGACACCATTGCCGCCATCAAGCAGGCGGTGTCGATCCCGGTCTTTGCCAACGGCGACATCGATTCACCGCAAAAGGCCCGGCACGTCCTCGACGCCACCGGCGCCGACGGTTTGCTGATTGGCCGGGCTGCCCAGGGGCGGCCGTGGATTTTCCGCGAAACCGAGCATTACCTGCGTACCGGCGAACTGCTGCCGGCACTGCAATTGAGTGAAGTGGAACAGATTCTGCTGGAACACCTGGCTGCGCTGCACGCCTTCTACGGTGATGTGATGGGCGTGCGTATCGCCCGCAAGCATGTCGGGTGGTACCTGGCCACCTTGCCGGGCGCCAAGGAATTTCGCGCCCAGTTCAATCGTTTGGAAGAGACGGAAGCGCAGTGCGCCAACGTTCGCCGGTTCCTCAGCGAATGTAACGAGAGCCCTGTGAAAGGGGACGGACAGGGGGTGGCCGCATGACGATGATGACCGAGACTTTAGTGAGTGGAACAACGCCCGTGAGCGACAACGTCAACTTGAAACAGCACCTCAACACGCCCAGCGAAGAGGGTCAGACCCTTCGTGGCAGCGTCGAGAAGGCGCTGCACAATTATTTCGCCCATCTTGAGGGCGCTGCCGTCACTGACGTGTACAACCTGGTGCTTTCCGAAGTCGAGGCCCCCTTGCTCGAAAGCGTGATGAATTACGTCAAGGGCAACCAGACCAAGGCCAGCGAGATGCTGGGCCTGAATCGCGGTACCTTGCGCAAGAAGCTCAAGCAATACGATCTGCTGTAAGCATGCATTCAAACCAGAAAAGGCGACCTGTCCAGGGTCGCCTTTTTTGCTGACTCCTCTGCTTTAGACGGAAATTGAAATGACCGACCAGACTACCCGCCTGCCCGTCCGCCGCGCTTTGATCAGCGTCTCCGACAAGACCGGTATCCTTGAATTCGCCCGTGAACTCGAAGCCCTGGGCGTCGAGATCCTGTCCACCGGCGGTACCTTCAAGCTACTTGCGGACAACGGCGTTGCCGCAGTGGAAGTGGCGGATTACACAGGTTTTGCCGAAATGATGGACGGCCGGGTGAAAACCCTGCACCCGAAAATCCACGGCGGCATCCTGGGCCGTCGCGGCATCGACGACGCCATCATGAGCGAGCACGGCATCAAGCCGATCGATCTGGTCGCGGTCAACCTCTACCCGTTTGAAGCCACCATCAGCAAGCCAGGCTGCGACCTGCCGACCGCCATCGAGAACATCGACATCGGCGGCCCGACCATGGTCCGCTCCGCTGCCAAGAACCACAAAGACGTGGCGATCGTGGTCAACGCCAGCGACTACGGCCAGGTGCTGGCCAGCCTGAAAGACGGCGGCCTGACCTACGCCCAGCGCTTTGACCTGATGCTCAAAGCGTTCGAGCACACCGCTGCCTACGACGGCATGATCGCCAACTACATGGGCACCGTGAACCAGGCCGCCGAGACCCTGAGCACTGAAGGCCGCAGCGAATTCCCGCGCACCTTCAACAGCCAGTTCATCAAGGCCCAGGAAATGCGCTACGGCGAGAACCCGCACCAGAGCGCGGCGTTCTACAAGGAAGCCAAGCCGGCCGAAGTGGGCATTGCCACTGCCGAGCAGCTGCAGGGCAAGGAACTGTCCTACAACAACGTGGCCGATACCGACGCCGCGCTGGAATGCGTGAAGAGCTTCGTCAAGCCGGCCTGCGTGATCGTCAAGCACGCCAACCCGTGCGGCGTGGCCGTCAGCCCTGACGCCGAAGGCGGCATCCGCCAGGCGTACGAACTGGCCTACGCCACCGACACCGAATCCGCGTTCGGCGGCATCATTGCCTTCAACCGCGAGCTGGACGCCGAGACCGCCAAGGCCATCGTTGACCGTCAGTTCGTGGAAGTGATCATTGCCCCGTCGGTCAGCGCCGAAGCCCGCGCCATTGTGGCCGCCAAGGCCAACGTGCGCCTGCTGGCCTGCGGCGAGTGGTCGGCTGACCGCGCCGCTGCCTGGGACTACAAACGCGTCAACGGCGGCCTGCTGGTACAGAGCCGTGACATTGGCATGATCAGCGCCGACGACCTGAAAGTGGTGACCAAGCGCGCCCCGACCGAGCAAGAGATCCACGACCTGATCTTCGCCTGGAAAGTGGCCAAGTACGTGAAGTCCAACGCCATCGTCTACGCCAAGAACCGCCAGACCATCGGTGTCGGCGCCGGCCAGATGAGCCGCGTCAACTCCGCGCGCATCGCTGCCATCAAGGCCGAGCACGCCGGCCTGCAGGTTCAGGGTTCGGTCATGGCATCGGACGCGTTCTTCCCGTTCCGTGACGGCATCGACAACGCGGCTAAAGTGGGTATCACTGCGGTGATCCAGCCAGGCGGTTCGATGCGCGATGCTGAAGTGATTGCTGCTGCCGACGAAGCCGGCATCGCCATGGTCTTCACCGGCATGCGCCACTTCCGCCACTAAGTGATCGTTGGCGGTTCGTTAACCTGTGGGAGCGGGCTCTGCCCGCGAAGAGGTCACCACCGACCCTTTCGCGGGCAGAGCCCGCTCCCACAATAGAACGACCGCCACCTACTGAATTCGAGGTTTTGACATGAACGTATTGATCATCGGCAGCGGCGGTCGTGAACACGCCCTGGCCTGGAAAGTAGCCCAGGACCCACGCGTCGAGAAAGTCTTCGTCGCCCCCGGCAACGCCGGCACCGCCATCGAAGCCAAGTGCGAGAACGTCGCCATCGACGTGCAGGCCATCGAGCAACTGGCCGACTTCGCCGAGAAAAACGTATCCCTGACCATCGTCGGCCCGGAAGTACCCCTGGTTGCCGGCGTTGTCGACCTGTTCCGCTCGCGCGGCCTGGACTGCTTCGGCCCGACCAAAGGCGCGGCCCAGCTGGAAGGCTCCAAGGCGTTCGCCAAGGACTTCCTGGCGCGCCACAAGATTCCGACTGCCGAATACCAGAACTTCACCGAGATCGAGCCAGCCCTGGCCTATCTGCGTGAAAAAGGCGCGCCGATCGTGATCAAGGCCGACGGCCTGGCCGCCGGCAAGGGCGTGATCGTGGCCATGACCCTGGCCGAAGCCGAGGACGCGGTACGCGACATGCTGGCGGGCAACGCCTTTGGTGACGCCGGTTCGCGCGTAGTGATCGAAGAGTTCCTGGACGGCGAGGAAGCCAGCTTCATCGTCATGGTCGACGGCAAGAATGTACTGCCAATGGCCACCAGCCAGGACCACAAACGCGTCGGCAACGGCGACAGCGGCCCGAACACCGGCGGCATGGGTGCCTACTCCCCTGCCCCTGTGGTAACCGCTGACGTGCACCAGAAGGTCATGGACCAGGTGATCTGGCCGACCGTGCGCGGCATGGCCGAGGAAGGCAACGTTTACACCGGCTTCCTGTACGCAGGCCTGATGATCGACAAGGCGGGCAACCCCAAGGTCATCGAGTTCAACTGCCGCTTCGGCGACCCTGAAACCCAGCCGGTGATGCTGCGCCTGCAGTCCAGCCTGGTACTGCTGGTGGAAGCCGCCATGGCCCAGGCCCTGGACAAGATCGAAGCCCAGTGGGACCCACGCCCAAGCCTGGGCGTAGTGTTGGCCGCTGGCGGCTACCCTGGCGACTACGCCAAGGGCGCTGCCATCGGTGGCCTGGACGCCGCCGCGCAACTGGCCGGCAAAGTGTTCCACGCCGGTACTGCACTTAAGGACGGTCAGGTCGTGACCTCCGGCGGCCGCGTACTGTGCGCCACCGCCCTGGGCAACACCGTTGGCGAGGCCCAGCAACAGGCGTACGCCCTGGCTGCCAAGATCGACTGGGAAGGCTGCTTCTACCGTACCGACATTGGCTACCGCGCCATTGCCCGCGAAAACGGTCAGTAATCCCCGCGCCTAAGCCTGAAGTACCGGGTTTTCCCGGTACTTTCAGGCCGTTCGGCCACTTGCCCTACGCTTTATCCACCGCGCATAGTTATACTCAGTCATTAACCTTGGAAGGGATTTCGCTGTGCGCTGGCTCAGGATCGCCATTTCATCGATAGTCAGTGTACTGACGCTGCTCTGCGTAAGCCCGGCCCAGGCCGAGTCCAGCAGCGGCTGGTCGGTATTGCTCGATGAACACGCACGCCTGCAGTTGAGCGACATCCGCTCCGACCGATTCCAGAACCAGTTCAGCCCCATCGAGCTCAACCAACTGGTTGCCAGCGGGCCCAATGCCGCCCAGTGGCTGCATTACCGCCTGCCCCCGCCTGCCCACGAACAAGTGGTGCGCATCTATGCGCCCGACCTTGCCGACCTGGATTTCTACGTCCTGGACGGTGATCGGCTGATCAGCCAGCGCCGCAATGATGCCGGCGTGCCCGGCGGCGAGCCGTCGTTCGCCAACACCGACATCATGCTGCCCGTGCCGGTCAGCCAGAAGCCGTTGGACCTTTACCTGCGCCTTACTTCCGAACACCAACTGCGCCCCAGCGTCAGCCTTATGCCCGCCATCGGCGCCGCCAGCGACCAGCGCGAAACGCTATTGATGGGCCTGCTGTTCGGCTGTCTGGCCATGCTAGTGGTCCACAACCTGGCGCGCTACGCCTACAGCCGCTCCAGCAGCAGCCTGTGGCTGGCGGCCTCGGAAGCCTTGCTGACCCTCAGCGCCGCCATCCTGCTCAACCTCAGCGGCCCCTGGTTCGATACCTGGCACTCGCTGCGCACCACCGGCAGCTACCTGGCGCTGATGCTGGCGGCCATTTGCTGCGTATTGTTCACCCAGCGCTTCTTCGCGCCGCGCTCCACGCCGCTGATCGACCGCCTGCTGACCGCCGCCAAGCTGCTGATCGGCCTGAGCGGGCTGATGGTGCTGCTGATTGACGGCCTGCCCATCAACTCCATCACCTACTCGATGATGGTAGTGGGCGGCCTGGCGATGCTGCTGACCTCCGCGTATCACTGGCAGCAGGGCTACCGCCCGGCGCGCTTGTTCACTTGCGCCATGCTGTTGCTCAACCTGGGCGTGCTGATCGTGCTGCCGGCCCTGCTGGTGCTCACCCGCACGCCGCCACAGTGGCTGGCGCTGGGCCTGATGGCGGTGGGGGCGCTGACCGGCCTGATGCTGAACACCGCCCTCAGCGAACGCCTGCGCAACATCAGCGAAGACCGCTTCAGCGCCAGCCGCGAGTTGGCCGCCAGCAACGCCGAGGTCAACGCCAAGGCCGAGTTCCTGGCCCGCATCAGCCATGAAATCCGCACACCGATGAACGGCGTGCTGGGCATGACAGAGCTGCTGCTGGGTACGCCGCTCTCCGTGAAGCAGCGTGACTATGTGCAAACCATCCACAGCGCCGGCAACGAACTGCTGACCCTGATCAACGAGATTCTCGACATCTCCAAGATCGAGTCCGGGCAGATCGAGCTGGACGACGTGCAGTTCGACCTCAGCGCGCTGATCGAAGACTGTCTGAACATCTTCCGCGCCAAGGCCGAGCAACAGAACGTGGAGCTGATCAGCTTCACCCAGCCCCAGGTGCCCCAGGTGATCAGCGGCGACCCCACGCGCCTGCGCCAGACACTGCTGGCCTTGCTGGACCACGCGCTGAAGAAGACCGACCAGGGCGAAATCCTGCTGGTGGTGGCCCTGGACCAACGCAGTGGCGAGCCGCGCCTGCGCATCGCCGTGCAGGACAGTGGCGTCCCCATCCCGCGTGACGAGCGCGAGGCACTGCTGCACAGCGAACTGCACAGCAAAAACCTGCTATCGGGCAATGAAGTGGGCGGCCACCTGGGCCTGGTCATCGCCCGCCAGTTGATCCTGCTGATGAAAGGCGAGTTCGGCATCAAGAGCGGCAGCCAGCAGGGCAGCACCCTGTGGTTGACCCTGCCGCTGGACCCCGAGCGTCTCGAGCACCCTACCCTGGACCTGGACAGCCCGCTGCGCGGCGCACGCGTGCTGGTGGTGGACGACAACGACACCTGCCGCAAGGTGCTGGTGCAGCAATGCGGCGCCTGGGGCCTGAACGTCAGTTCGGTGCCGTCGGGCAAGGAGGCACTGGCGCTGCTGCGCACCAAGGCGCACCTGCGTGACTACTTCGACGTGGTGTTGCTGGACCAGAACATGCCCGGCATGACCGGCATGCAGCTGGCGGCCAAGATCAAGGAAGACCCCAGCCTTAACCACGACATCCTGATCATCATGCTCACCGGCATCAGCAATGCGCCGAGCAAGATCATCGCCCGCAATGCCGGGATCAAGCGCATCCTGGCCAAGCCCGTGGCCGGCTACACGCTGAAAACCACCCTGGCCGACGAGCTGGCGCAGCGCAATCAGGGCGAACAGCTCACACCGGTCTCGCCCAGTATCGCTGCCAGCAGCATCACCGTGCCCGCCGACTTCCGCATTTTGGTGGCCGAGGACAACAGCATTTCCACCAAAGTGATCCGTGGCATGCTGGGCAAGCTCAACGTGTCCCCCGACACCGCCAGCAACGGCGAAGAAGCCCTGCGCGCGATGAAGGCCGAGCGCTACGACCTGGTGCTGATGGACTGCGAAATGCCGATCCTTGACGGCTTCTCAGCCACCGAGCAACTGCGTGACTGGGAACGTGGCACCCAGCGCGAGCGTACGCCAGTGGTGGCGCTGACCGCGCACATCCTCACCGAACACAAGGAACGCGCCCGCCAGGCGGGCATGGACGGACACATGGCCAAGCCGATCGAGCTGTCGCAACTGCGCGAGCTGATCGAGCACTGGGTAGCTCAACGCGAACTGGGCCAGGACCGCGCCAGCAATTCCTGACGCCCCGTAGCCGCTGCCGCCAGGCTGCGCTGGCCGGTGTGAACCCTAAAGTTCCCTAGCGAGGCACTAGGCCAGCGCAGCCTGCGGCAGCGGCTACAGGCGATCCATGTAGCCGCTGCCGCCAGGCTGCGCTGGCCGGTGTGAACCCTAAAGATCCCTAGCGAGGCACAAGGCCAGCGCAGCATTCGGCAGCGGCTACAGGCGATCCATGTAGCCGCTGCCGCCAGGCTGCGCCGGCCGGCGTGAACCCTAAAGATCCCTAGCGAGGCACAAGGCCAGCGCAGCCTGCGGCAGCGGCTACAGGCGATCCATGTAGCCGCTGCCGCCAGGCTGCGCTGGCCGGTGTGAACCCTAAAGATCCCTAGCGAGGCACAAGGCCAGCGCAGCCTTCGGCAGCGGCTACAGGCGATCCATGTAGCCGCTGCCGCCAGGCTGCGCTGGCCGGTGTGAACCCTAAAGATCCCTAGCGAGGCACAAGGCCAGCGCAGCATTCGGCAGCGGCTACAGGCGATCCATGTAGCCGCTGCCGCCAGGCTGCGCTGGCCGGCGTGAACCCTAAAGATCCCTAGCGAGGCACAAGGCCAGCGCAGCCTGCGGCAGCGGCTACAGGCGATCCATGTTGCCGCTGCCGCCAGGCTGCGCCGGCCGGCGTGAACCCTGAAGTTCCCCAGCGAGGCACAGGGCCAGCGCAGCCTGCGGCAGCGGCTACAGGTGCGATTTAAAGCTCGCGGGCGTGACGGCTCGCACTATAGACTTTGCCCTCGCCCATCCCGCCCGAGCCTTGACCATGCTGCAAACGTTGTTCAGCGTTTACCTGAAGATGCTGGTGCTCTACAGCCCGTTCTTCGTTCTGTCGTGCTTCATCGGCCTGTCACGCGGCTACTCCCTGAAAGAACGCAAACGCCTGGCGTGGAAGGTGGCCTTGGGTGTGTTGATCGCCAGCGTGCTGCTGTATCTGTTCGGCCGGGTGATTTTCAACGTGTTCGGCATCACCGCCGACGCCTTCCGCATCGGCGCCGGCAGTGTGCTGTTCATCTCGGCACTGGGCATGGCCCAAGGCAAATCAGGGGTGCAGACCGACAACGTGCAGCAGGACGTGACCATCGTGCCGCTGACTATCCCCATCACCGTCGGCCCCGGCACCATCGGCGCGCTGCTGGTGATGGGCGTCAGCCAGCCGCACTGGGATGACAAGCTGATGGCCATCCTCAGCATCGCGCTGGCCAGTTTTACCGTGGGGCTGGTGCTTTACCTGTCCAACCGCATCGAGCGCTTGCTGGGCGAACAGGGCTTGCAGATCGTCAGCCGTCTGATGGGGCTGTTCGTCTGCGCCCTGGCTGCGCAGATCATCTTTACCGGGATTAAGGGCTACCTGTCCTGAACGTCATAGTTCCTGGCGCAGCAAGCGGCGCAGGCTAGTCCCGATCAGTGCCTTGCGAATGTCGTCACGGAAGAATGCCGAATAGTCGTGAGGCTGGAACAGGTATACGCCACCGTTGATACGGATGATGATTTCCCCGTCGAGCGGGCCAGAACTGCCACCGGCGCGGTGGCCCTTCACGGTTTTCACATGGACGCCGACGGTCATCAGGATGATTTCCCCATGGCGGTTGCGCTCGCAAGGCACCACCTGCCAGGACTGCAAGGTGTCGCCGGCCCTGCCATGCTTGAAAAAGGTTTCGGCAAAGCCGTAGATATCCAGCTTCTGCAGGGCCTGGGCACCGAGCGCCCAGAAGCGCTCGGGGTCATCGTCATGGCCATGAATGTTGAGATTGATCGCCTCGATCTCGTCCAGAGCGGAGATGAACAGAGGCCCCGTGGCAATGGTGCTGCGCATTTCGCAGCCATACCGGCGCAAGCGATTGCTGTGGTAGTCCACCCACCCCTTCCAGTTCTCGTTGCGGTCGCGGGCGTTGCTCCCCATACGGTCGGCGTACTGCAGCAGGTCGCAGATATCGTCACGAATTTCATCCGACAGCCCTGGCCCGAACGCCACCACGCCACTGTTTGGCTCGATCATGGCTGGCCCCCTGGTAAATCGACACGCACAGGCTTGCCGTCGGCACGCCTGGCCAACCGCTCAAGGATGACAGGCTTGAACTGATGGAATGACAGACCGTCAGGCTCACCGCACAACCAGCAAACGCTGACCTCCCCGACTACGCCAGGGCCACTGAAGGTTTCTTTCAGCAGGTCCGGCAACGAAGGGTGGCGCAGCTCAAACCGGATCAGCACCGTGTCCAGTCGATGACGGGAATGGGCGCTGCCCAGCAGCAGGTTTACCTCGTGGATTGGCTGGTCTCCCACCATCCGCGTGCGTAAGGACTGGCGCAGCCATTGTTGCGGCACCTGGGCGGGTGACGCGAAGAGTGACTGAACGGTATCGAGGCGGCATACACCGGTCATGGTATGCAGCGATGCGATCAGTTGACCCACATCGAGCACCGCGACACGTTGGTGGTGGCTGCCCTTCTCCAGCACCCGCCAGCCAAAAGCCTTCATCACCTGCTCATATTTATCGAACCAGCCAGGCGCCGCACCGGACTTCTCGACCTGCCGGGTGGCCGCGAATTGAAAATAAAGAGAGGACTTGAGCAATATGTCCCGCTGCCAAGCGGCCATGCCTGACTCGACACAGACCAACTGCCCCCCATCAAGCCAGGCTTCGTAGTTACTCAAAGACATGGAATGCCTCCTTGCCGAGTGGAAGGGCGCACGGGTGGCCCCGTGCGCCTGCGCGATCAGTCGATGTCGTATTCGGCAATGGCACTTGCAGCCTTGCCTACCAGCTTCGCCGCGACGGTTGCGCGGGTTGCCGCGATCAGCATCGGGTTCATGACAAAGGATGTGGCGCCTTGGTAGATCTCCACCGACCCACTGTCCCAATTGCTGAACAGCACACTGGTAGCATTAGTCTGGCTGGCGTAATGGACGGTACCCAGGGCCAGAATGACATCGCCTTCCGGCGTCTGCACGGCGCTGCCCAGGCCGAAGCTGCCACCGCGGTCGCTGCGCACATGACGTTCAAAGACATTGAGCGGGCCTTCTTTCTTGGCTAGTGCTTCGATGGCCTTGCGAGCGCCGTCGACGGCGGTGATCGCCGTCACACCCGACATGGCCGCCGTGACCACGGCGCCCTTGAGGATTTCTACGGCAACCTCTTCCATGGTGAACTGCTGCTTCTTGCTGCTGTGCTGGCGGTAGGTATTGTTGATTTCCACCCAACCGCAGTCCTTCATGACTTGGCGAAATTTGGCGTACCAGTCTTCGCCCTGACCCGACTTCACTGCCTTGTCAGCCACCTTGGTAGCAAGCAGGTAAGTGTTCATCGCATCCTGCTTGCGCTCGCTGTCGATGCCGGTGACAAACGACAGGACGGAGTTGCCCACCACCGCCGCGCTAGTGTCCACCTCGTCCTCGACGCCTTTTACCGAAAGCTGATAGTTGGCGATCCTGGCGAGCCGTGTTTCAACAGTGACCTTTTCGTGCAGATGTGCCATCACGTATTCCCTTGCGCAATGCGGCTCCGGGGTGGAACCGATGGCCACAAGGTACGAACAGCGCTGGGGCGGTGGCACAGGGAAGCAGCTCACGGAGGGTGAGCTGCCTGTGCAAAGGGGCAGGCTGAGAGGAAAGCCTGACTCGATCAGGTGGTGCTTCCTACACAATAAAGTGTAGAAAACTAACCCGTCACGGGCGTTGCCCGTACCAGCGCGGCGTGTAGACCCAGCTGCCACCCTCGGCGCGGGGGAAGGCGCAGGTCGTGGAGGAACCGACCAACACCATGGTGCGCATGTCCACCTGCTCCGGCGTCAACTCACCCAGGGTGATGTTGCGCAGGGTCTGCCCTGGTCGGCCGATGTCGCGCCCCAATACCACGGGGGTTTCGGGGCTGCGATGCAGGCGCACGATTTCCAGCGCGCGGCCCAGCTGCCAAGGGCGTGAGCGCGAGATGGGATTGTAGAACGCCAGCGCCAGGTCAGCCTGACAGGCCAGGTCCAGGCGTTTTTCGATGATGTCCCAGGGCTTGAGGTTGTCCGACAGTGACATCACGCAGAAGTCATGCCCCAGCGGTGCGCCGGCCTGGGCAGCAGTCGCCAAACTGGCCGAAACGCCCGGCAAAATCTCCAGCTCGACGTTGTGCCACGCCGCCTCACTGGACTCGTGCAGCGCTTCCAGCACCGCCGCGGCCATGGCGAACACGCCCGGGTCACCCGAGGACACCACCACCACCGAACGGCCCTGAGCCGCCAACTCGAAGGCGTGCCGGGCACGCTGCATTTCTTCGCGGTTGTCGGTGCAATGCATCACCTGATCAGGACGGAACGGCCCGGCCATGCGCACGTAGGTCTCGTAGCCGAGGATATCGTTGGCACGCGCCAGCTCGGCCTTCACCGCTGGCACCATCAGTTCGGCCGCACCCGGGCCCAGGCCGATGACCGCCAACCGTCCGCGTTCGCGGCCGATGTGCTGCACGTCCAGCGGCTGCTTGGCCACCACGATGGCCAGTTGCGGGTTCACGCTCAGGGCTGGCAGCAATTGCGGCACGGCGCGTTCGGCCAGTTCGCAAACGCTGTCGGCCGGTGCCGCGAAGCGCAAGGCCACGCCCAATTCGCGGGCCGCGTCGCGCAACGCCGGGCTGGCCATCTGCGTATCATTGGCCAGCAGGCAGGCCAGCGATGGCAAGGCGATACGCGCCTGTTGCAGGGCTGCGCGCACGCTGGCGGCGATGTCCGCCAGGCCAGCGTCCACTGCTACCAACACATTCTTCGGGTAGATCAGCAATTCATTGGCCGACGGCTCACGGGCCGTACAGCCCACGTGAATGGCCAATTGCGCGTGATCGTCCTGGGGCAGGCGCGCGTCGGCCAGCCAAGGGGCGGCGCCCTCGATGCGCACGCTTTCACCGGCCAGCAGGTCGCTGACGAAACGCTTGCCCAGCTCCAGGTCCGCCAGGGCATAGCCGCTGGGCGGGTTTAGCAGGCAGGTGCCAAAACGCAGCTCGCCGCTGGTGGTAATCGCGGCAGCAACGCCCAGGCCGGCGCCCAGTTGGCGGGCCATGACATTGACGCCGCCCAGGCCGCCCAGCAGCGGCACAACGGCACTACCGTCTTCAGCCACGGCCAGCACGGGCGGCTCGGCGCCCTTGTCCAGCAACACGCCTGCCAGACTACGGATGACGATGCCGGCAGCGCACAGGGCGATGATCGGCGTGTCCTGCTGGTACAGCTGGCGCAAGGTAGCGCCGAAATCGGCGTAGCTGCGATCAGCGCCCTCGACCCGTTCGGCCAGGCCGTGGATCAGCGCATCAGGGTAGATTTGCTGGATGCGGTGCGCGGTGGCCAGGCTGCCATTGCCAAGGATGACAATCGCCGGTGCATTGGAATTCATCAGCCCTGCCACCTTTCGCCCGGAACAATGATCAGCGAGAAGTACGGCGACGAGGTCGGGTCCACTTCATCGATGGGCACGATTTTCTGGTTGGCCATGGTGGCGCGCTCCACGTATAGCGCACGCTCGGCCAGGCCCAGTTCGGCCAGCACGTCGCGTACCTTGGGGAAGTTGCGGCCCAGTTTCATGATCACTGCAGCGTCAGCGTCGGCCAGGCGGCGCTTGAGTTCTTCGTGGGGCAGCACACCGGACAGCACCGACAGGCTCTGGTTGCGATACACCAGTGGCGCGCCCAGCACCGAGGCGCCGCCCAGCATCGAGCACACGCCCGGAATCACCTGCGCCTCGTAGCGCTCGGCCAGGCGGTCGTGCAGGTACATGTAGGAACCGTAGAACATCGGGTCGCCTTCGCAGATCACCGCCACGTCGCGGCCGGCGTCCAGGTGCGCGGCCACATCCACGGCGGCGGTGTCGTAGAAGTCGCTGATCACTTGTTCATAGGACAGCGGCGCGGGCAGCGCCTCGGTGGTCACCGGGTACACCAACGGCAGCAGGGTCTGGGCCTGTTGCAGGTGGGCTTCGATGATGCCGAAGGCGTTACCCTTCTTACCCTTGGCCACGAAATACGCCACCACCGGCGATTCGCGCAGCAGGCGCAAGGCCTTGACGGTGATCAGCTCCGGGTCACCCGGGCCTACGCCCAGGCCCAGCAAACGTCCACGAGCCTGCATTATTCGACCTCCGTGGCCAGGGCGTTGACCGCCGCCGACGCCATGGCGCTGCCGCCGCGACGGCCTTCGACGATGACGAACGGGATGCCGCGGCTGTCGGCGGCCAGCATGGCCTTGGACTCTGCCGCGCCGACGAAGCCCACCGGGAAGCCGAGGATCAGCGCCGGTTTAGGGGCGCCGGCGTCGATCATTTCCAGCAGGTAGAACAATGCGGTCGGCGCATTGCCGATCACCACCACCGCGCCTTCCAGGTGCGGGCGCCACAGCTCCAGTGCCACGGCCGAACGGGTGTTGCCCAGCTGCTGAGCCATTGCCGGCACGCTTTCATCGCGCAGGGTGCAGATCACTTCGTTGTTGGCCGGCAGGCGCGCGCGGGTGATGCCTTCGGCCACCATGCGGGCGTCGCACAGGATCGGCGCGCCCTTGGCCAGCGCATCGCGACCGGCCTTGCCGGCCCCGGGCGAGAAGCGCAGGTATTGCACCACGTCCACCAGGCCACAGGCGTGGATCACTCGCACGGCGAGTTTTTCCAGGTCTGCCGGGATACCGCTCAGGTCCGCCTCGGCGCGAATGATGGCGAAGGAGTTGCGATAGATCTCCTGACCGTCGCGGATGTAATCAATCATGGTGTTGCTCCGTGGGCAGGCGCGCCAGCAGGTCGCTGGCGGCGTGCAGGTCTAGATTGCGCGCGCGCAGGGCACCGAAGCCCGGTTGCCCGGCGTCACGCAGATACAGGTCGTAATGGCCGGCCGAGGTGGCCAGCAGGGTGGCCGGCGCCACATGGGCGGCGGCGCAGGATCGGGTGCAGCCACTCAGGTGCACGGCTTGCGCGGCAGGCAGCAGGGTGGCCAGCAGGCGCGCATCGGCCTTGGTGTCGGCCAGGCCTTTCTTGCAGCCGTCGCTGCCGGTGCAAGCGATCAGCCCGGCCAGCGGCTGGCTGGCGCTGCACAGCAGGCCCAAGGCCTGAAGCGCCAGCGTCAACGCCGGGGCGTCGACCACATTGGGCAGGATCAGGCTTTGCCAAGGCGTCAGGCGTAGCGTGCCGTCGCCGTATTGCTCGGCCAGCCGGGCCAGCCCGCGCAACATCGGCGGGTCGAGACGGCCCAGGGCTGGCGCGGCGCCGACGAACACTTTGCCCGCGTGGCGCTGTGGATAAGTGCCCAGGCAGTCGCTGCCCGCCTTGCGCACCGGGAACGGGCCCAGGCGCAGGGTGACGGCCAGCGGGGCGATGAAATCCTCGGCACTGACGTGCGCAAGCACATGGCGCATGCGCGTCTGCTCGGGGCTGGCCAGGTCGAGGAAGCGCTCCAGCACGGCCATCACCAGGTCATGGCCCTGATGCAGCGGCACGGCGGCCAGTGCCTGCCCCGGGCAGCCGGCCAGGCCGAAGCCCAGCCAGATGTCACCGCCCAGTTGCAGCGGCGCCAACCACAGGTCATGGGCATGCTCATGCATGGCCAGGGCTTCGCCGCCATCGAGCAGCACGGCGAACTTGGCCGACAGTTCATGCAGACGCTCGCGGCGTTGCAGGCTGTCGAGGATCTGCGCAGCCAACGGTCGGGTATCGAACAGCATTTGCGGATCGATACCGGCGGCGGGGCTGAGCATCAGATTACGCACATCGTCGCCACCGCTGCTGCGCGGGCCAAGCCCTGCGGCCAGCAGGCCTTCCAGCATCGCCGGGTGCGAGCCGGTGATGCCGCGAATCTGCAGGTTGGCGCGGTTAGTGGCCTCGACCACGCCGCCGGCGAAGCGCTCGGCCGCCTCGGCCACGGCGCGCGCCTGGGCGGCACTCAGTTCACCACCGGCCAGCTTGATGCGGCAGATGCCGCCGTCCAGCGCCTGGACGATGCGCAACAACCCCGGGCAGGCCGAGGGGCGGATCGAAGCAGAGGGCTGAGGTGGGCTCAAGAGGGCATCCGGCAATCGTGAAAAGGCGTTGTCAGTGTAGAAGGCGCGGTATTATGCCTGCTTTGTCCGAGCGCATGAAAAGCCTGCCGGTCGGATTAGCTGGTTATGAGGAAGATTCATGTCACCCTGGCTGACTATCGTGGGTATTGGCGAGGACGGTTACCCCGGCCTTGGCAAGTCCGCACGCCATGCCCTGCTCAATGCCACGCGCATCGTTGGCAGCCCGCGCCAGCTTGAGCTGCTGCCCCACTGCATCCGCGCCGAGCGCCAGCCTTGGCCCAGCCCGTTTTCGCTGGCACCCGTGCTGGCATTGCGCGGCACGGCGGTGTGCGTGCTGGCCAGCGGCGACCCGATGCTGTTTGGCGTCGGCGCCAGCCTGGCGCGCCAGGTGGCTCAGGATGAACTGTTGATCCATCCCGCACCGTCGTCCCTGTCCCTGGCCGCTGCCCGCCTGGGCTGGGCTTTGCAGGACGTGGTCACGCTGTCGGTGGTCGCCCGCCCGGTGGCGGCGCTCAATGCCCACCTGGCCAACGGCGTGCGCTTGCTGGTGCTGAGCAATGATGGCAGCAGCCCCGCGGCCATCGCCCAGTTACTGCGCGAGCGCGGCTACGGTGACAGCCCGATGACCGTGCTGGAGCACCTGGGTGGTCCCGCCGAACAGCGCCTGTCCTTCACCGCCTGCGGATGCCCCGACGCGCCAGTGGCCGACCTCAACGTGGTGGCCATCGACTGCCGCGCCGCCCTCGACGCGCCGCGCCTGTCGCGCCTGGCCGGCCTGCCCGATAGCGCCTTCCGCCACGATGGCCAGATCACCAAGCGCGACGTGCGCGCCATCACCCTCGCCCGCCTGGCCCCGCAGCCCGGCGAACTATTGTGGGACGTGGGCGCCGGCAGCGGTTCGATCGGCATCGAATGGATGCGTGCGCACCCCAGCTGCCGCACCCTGGCGATCGAAAGCGACGACGGCCGCCAGCAACTGATCGAACACAACCGTGACGCCCTGGGCGTGCCCGGCCTGCAACTGATCCGCGGCCGCGCGCCCCAGGCGATGGACGGCCTGGAGCGCCCGGACGCGATTTTCATCGGCGGCGGCGTCACCCGCGAGGGCGTGTTCGCAGCCTGCTGGCAGCAGCTCAAACCCGGCGGCCGCCTGGTGGCCAACGCCGTCACCCTGCAAAGCGAGCTGGCCCTGGCCCACTGGCGCGAACAACACGGCGGCGACCTCACCCGCATCCACGTGGCCCAGGCGCAGCCGCTGGGCGAGTTCGACACCTGGCGGCAGGCGCTGCCCATCACCCTGCTGGAACTGGTCAAACCCCTTGATGCGTGACGAAACCGCCGAACAACCCTCACCCCTGCGCAGCGGCCTGACCACCGGCAGCTGCGCCACCGCCACCAGCCTGGCCGCCGCACGCCTGCTGCTGACCGGCCAGGCGCTGGACGCTGCGCAAATCACCTTGCCCAAGGGCAAGCAGGTGGAGATGCGCCTGGAGTTCTGCCGGCGGCTCGACGCTGGCGCCGAAGCCGGCACCATTAAAGACGCCGGCGACGACCCGGACGTGACCCATGGCGCCCTGCTGTACTCGCGGGTGCGGCTGGTCGCTGACGGCATCCGTTTCGTGGCCGGCGAAGGGGTGGGCACCGTCACCCGCCCCGGCCTGGTGCTGGGCGTGGGCGAGCCGGCGATCAATCCGGTGCCCCGGCGCATGATCACCGAGCACCTCGCGGCGCTGGCTTTGGAGTGCGGCTACGGCGGCGGCTTCGAAGTGACGGTCAACGTGCGGGACGGCGCCGCCCTGGCGCTCAAGACCATGAACCCGCGCCTGGGCATTCTCGGTGGCCTGTCGATCCTGGGCACCAGCGGCATCGTGCGGCCGTTCTCCTGTGCGGCCTACATCGCCTCGATCCATCAGGGCATCGACGTGGCCACCACCAACGGCTTCATGCACATCGCCGCCTGCACCGGCAACGCCAGCGAAGACACCATGCGCCGGGTGTACAACCTGCCGGAAATCGCCCTGATCGAGATGGGCGACTTTGTCGGCGCGGTGCTCAAGCATCTGCGCAAGGTGCCTGTGGATAAACTCAGCTTGTGTGGCGGGTTTGGCAAGATCAGCAAGCTGGCGGCGGGGCACATGGACCTGCATAGCCGGCATTCGAGTATCAACCTTGAGCAATTGGCTGACTGGGCGGCGGGCATCGGTGCTGATGCACAGCTGCAGGCGGCTATTCGTGGCGCCAACACCAGTCAGCAAGCACTCGCCATGGCCAGTGCGGTAGGGATCAAGTTAGGCGATGAAGTGTGCCGCCATGCGCTGATTTTCGCCCGCAGCGTGGTACCGGCGCAGGTGCAGGTGGAAGTCTTCGCCATCGACCGGGTGGGCGGCATTGTGGGGGAAGCGCGTTGAAACGGATTCTGTTGCTGGGCGGCGTCACCGAGGCGCTGGCGATTGCTCGCACGTTGGGGCCTGAACATATCTACAGCCTGGCGGGTGTGGGCCGGGTGCCTACAGACCTGCGCTGCCAGGTGCGGGTTGGCGGCTACGGTGGCGCCGAAGGGCTGGCAGCGTTTATCCGTGCCGAAGGCGTCGACCTGTTGATTGATGCAACCCACCCCTATGCCGCGCAGATCAGCGCCAATGCCGTGCTGGCGGCTTCAATGGCGGACGTTCCATGCTGGGCCTTGCGCCGCCCGGCCTGGCAGGCGCAGGCGGGGGATGACTGGCGCGAGTTTGAGGGGTGGCCGGCGTTGATCGAAGCGCTCAAACCGTTCAAGCGCCCGCTGTTCACGCTGGGGCGTGAGCCGTTGCAGCATCTGGATGAGATCCCCGAGGGGCAGTTCTGGACGTTGCGGGCCCTGGACAGTTGCCCGGGTAATGAGCGGTGCGAAGTGATTGGCGCACGCGGGCCGTTCCACATCGAGGATGAGCGGGCGCTGTTCGAGCGGCGGGGGATTGATGTGCTGATCAGCAAGAACAGTGGTAGTACCGCGACAGAGCCCAAACTCGAAGTGGCGCGGGAAAGAGGCGTGCCGGTGCTGGTCCTGGCGCGCCCGGTGTTGCCCGCTACAGACCGCGAGTTTTATTCAGTTACAGATCTGCTGCAGGCCTTGTAGGAGCCGACCTTGGTCGCGATGCAGGCACCACAGATCGGTGGTGATGCCATCGCGGCCAAGGCCGGCTCCTACACTTGATCGCATCTATTGTTGCCGACGACCCTTCGGGTTAAGCCCTCCTTATCCCGCTGGCCGAACGGAGGCAAATAAACAATCTGCTCAGACACCAGAAGCGGCTCGCCCTGCTGGCGCTCCAGGATAATGGTTGCCAGGCAGATACTCTCAGGGATCATGGTGGCAAGCGGCACATCAAAAAGGATATCCCAACCAACACCGGGCGACGCTACCTGCTGACGGTAAATGCTGTAATTGCGAGTATCGTAGATAAAAACATCGTGATAGAGGCATAGGGTGAGCAGGTCACCCTCTCGCTTGTCAAGGTACTCGGGGGCCTTGATCTGTAAAGAAGTGTCAACGCCACGAATGTTTCCATAATTATCAAGTTTGGGCCCAATCGTTTGGAGCCCAGGTGTTCGGCCTAACAGAAAAATCCCTGACGGCCCTTGTATCTCCACGCCCAACGCATTAACAACATAAAAAGCTGTCAAAAAACCTCCCATATGCGGAAGTATAAATTGACTCGGCACTGGCAGCACTACTCCCTTTCTCAAATTATCAGAATCAAGCACTATGTGGCGTACAAAAGCAGGCGCCGTACCAAGACCGCTGAGATAGATGGAAACCACATCACCCTCGCGCCGCGCCCCAGAAAACCTTAGAGACAGGTTCAGCCCTTTCAAAACCGCATCAGCTGGAATTCTATTTACATATCCTTGACGCTCAGCCTCAGCTATATCGATTTTGTACGTATCGACTGCAATAGCATAGAAGGATTGCTCCGATAGAATCAGCTCGTCGGAGGGGCCATAGGCGAACCACACTTCTTGATTCAAAAGCCGCAAAGCGTATTCTGGCTGGAGAAACCTGACAATCTGATGATTCTCATCAACATAAACTCGCGCGGCAAAACTGGCATTCTCATAGGGGCCAATCATAAATAGAGCTTCTTTACCCACTGGCCAGCTGGGGGGAACGTTTGCTCTTAACGTGAGACCACCTTTGGCGACGGTCTCGGAAATCTCAAAACCAACAGCCTCATCAATGGTAGGTGCCTCAAGAAATTCCTCTTTTTCGAAGCCCTCGACCGGGCTCAGCCGACCCCGAACAATCTGAATAGCCATGACATAGCTCCTTAATGAGAACGTGCCAGCCCAAGTTGCCGTTGATAAAAGTAAAATTGCACGCGAGGTCCCGAAAGCAAGGTTCCGTCAGGCTTTTCGACCAGGCTTATACTGGTCATTCCAATAGGCCGGCCAGCCCACTGAGGCGAGCCCGCAATCACCCCGATTTCAAAGGGTCGGTCTTCCATACGTCGCTCGAATAATGCGTAATCGTTGAGGACCGGGCGTTGGGACCCCACGTTAAAAACAACTTGATAGTCGTCCTCATCTACTGTCGAAAGCCCTGGAATCGTCATCGCAATCTTCTGGGCAGGGTCCTCGTAAGGAACCGGATAGACATCGTATCTAGCCCCCCAAGAGTCATTGACTATCAACCCAGGCAGCGCACCCTGGACTTCGTATGCACCACACAACCCTAAACGATCAACCCCTGCCGAACTGACACGCGCAAGCAAATAAAGCGTAGAATTGCTGCTAAGTAAAACCTCACTCGGCTCGATAAAAAACCTCACCGACAACCCAACGTCACGCACTTCAATAAGAAAATGCTTAATAACGCTGCCCATAGGTGCAGCGCTCAAACAGTAAACCGATAGCTCGTCGCCTTCACGCATGCCCACGTAAGGGCCAGCGCTGACTTCGATGCCTTGCCGTGCGTGCTCGGCACTGATGGTATAATTCTCGGCCCCGAGAATTTCCGGAGCTGGTATTTCACCTTCTGCAACGTTACGGACTGGGGCCGGCGCCTTCAGCGGCCGCACATAGTTGCTGTATTCGGAGGTTGTCAGTAAGTTCCCCATCACATTTCCCTCAACCAGGTTATCTGTCATCGCATGCCAATGAAGCAACACTTGAATAAAGGCTAGGAGATTGTTCAGGCCGCTGCCGAATATTAACTAAATATCTTTTTACCAACCCGCCTTAGCAACTTATATTTTTCAGACTATGAGCTAACAGGATACGTCTCCAGCCTGTAACGTATTTGACGATATATGTCGTAACAGCTTAGAAATGCCCAGTTGCCCCACGAGGGGCTGCGCAACCCTGGGCTATCGTGGATAATCCCCCACCGCCGTCATCCCACACGCTGCTCATGGATATCCACCATGCTCAAGAAAGTGCTGTTAGCGTTGACCCTGCTGCTGCCCGCCTTCATGGCCCAGGCCAAGGACATCCAGGTGCTGCAACCCTGGTCCCAGGAACTGCCGCCCAACGCCCCCACGGTGGCTGCGTATTTCACCCTGCGCAACGACGGCAACACCGCCGATCGCCTGCTGAGCGCCGAAAGCCCTATCGCCGGCAGCGCCGAGATCCATCAGCACATGAACAGCGACGGCATGATGAAAATGGCCCACGTGGAGGCCGTGAACATCGGCGCCGGCGAGCAGGCCACGTTCCAGCCCATGGGCTATCACGTGATGCTGATCAACCTCAGCGACCGCAGCCAGTTGCAGGATGGCGGGCACTTCCCGCTGACACTACACTTCAAACAAGCCGGTGATATCACTGTGCAAGTAGTGGTCATGAAACAGCCCCCGGTAGCCAATCCCTAAGCCATGAGCCGCGCGAACCACCACAGGCCCCATGCCCCGCCCAACCGGCGGGCGACCTGGCTAAGCCTGTTCGCCATGCTGATGATGTTCCTCGGCCCGCTGGTTTCCCAGTCGATGCCGATGGAGCACGACCGCGCCATGCCCATGGAAATGTCCATGGACATGCCCGGCATGGACATGGGCGACCATCATGCGGACCCCACGCTGCACCCGCTGTGGGAAAAGTGCGGATACTGCAGCCTGTTCTTCCATACCCCGGCCCTGCCCCAGGCGCCCGGTTACCTGCCATTGGCCAAGCCACTGCCCGTGGCTGGCCTGGTTGCCCCCACCCAGCAAGGCCACGCCGCCCAGGCCGTGTTCCCTGGCGCCCGCACCCGCGCACCGCCTGCCATCCGTTTCGCCTAGCCCCTGATCACGTCGTGTTTCCCACGCTGCCCTCGCGGCGGCGGGCGTGCACCCGTGCCTTTGTGACTGATCGAAGTTGGATAAACCATGTCCAGGTCTACTGCTACCTTATTGCTGTCCCGTAAACGGACGGCCGCCGCGTTGTGCGGCACGCTTTTCTGCCCTGCGGCCTTTGCCGCCGAATTGATTGACGCAGCCGAACTGAGCCCCACGGTGATCACCGCCGTGGCGCCCAGCTCGCCGCTGACAGTCGTCACCAACCCCAAGGACCCGCGCCAGCCCGTACCGGCCAGCGACGGTGCCGATTACCTGAAAACCATCCCCGGCTTCTCCGCCATCCGCAGCGGCGGCACCAACGGCGACCCGGTGCTGCGCGGCCTGTTCGGCTCACGCCTGAACATCCTCACCAACGGCGGCAACGTACTGGGCGCCTGCCCCAACCGCATGGACGCGCCCACCTCCTACATCGCCCCGGAAACCTTCGATCGCCTGACCGTGATCAAGGGCCCGCAGACCGTGCAATGGGGCCCCGGCGCTTCGGCCGGCACCGTGCTGTTCGAGCGCGAGCCCGAGCACTTCGGCACGTTGGGCAGCCGCTTCAACGCCAGCCTGCTGGCCGGTTCCAACGGCCGCTTCGACAAGGTGGTGGATGCCGCGGTAGGCAATGCCGATGGCTACGCCCGCTTTGTCGGCAACACCTCGCAGTCCGACGACTACAAGGATGGCAACGGCGACACCGTGCCCTCGCGCTGGGACAAATGGAACGGCGACGTGGCCCTGGGCTGGACGCCCGACGCCGACACCCTGCTGGAGTTGACCGCAGGCAAGGGCGATGGCGAATCGCGCTACGCCGGGCGCGGCATGGACGGCACCCAGTTCAAGCGCGAAAGCCTGGGGCTGCGCTTCGAGAAGTCGAACATCGGCGAGGTGCTGGACAAGGTCGAAGCCCAGGTCTACTACAACTACGCCGACCACGTGATGGACAACTACACCCTGCGCACGCCGTCCAGCAGTGGCGCGATGGCCAGTAACCCTGACCGCCGCACCTTGGGGGCGCGTATAAAGGCCACCTGGAAGTGGGCCGACTGGCAACTGCTGAGCGGTATCGACGCGCAGACCAGCCAGCACCGCAAGCGCAGCGCCATGGGCGTGGACGCCTACAAGGACGTGCCGCGCAGCAAGGACGCCGACATGCAGGATATCGGCGTGTTCAGCGAACTGACCTGGTACGTCAGCGGCAATGACCGTGTCATCGGCGGCGCCCGTGTGGATCGCGCCCAGGCGCGCGACTATCGGCAAACCACGGGCTCCGGGATGAGCGCCGTGGCCAATCCCACTGCCGATGAAACGCGCGAGCAAACGCTGCCCAGCGGCTTCCTGCGTTACGAGCATGATCTGGCCGCCGTCCCTGCCACCACCTACATCGGCCTGGGCCACGTGCAGCGCTTTCCGGATTACTGGGAGCTGTTCTCGCCCACCTCCGGCCCCGGCGCGGTCAACGCCTTCCACGACCTGAAACCGGAGAAAACCACGCAACTGGACTTCGGCCTGCAGTACAAGACCGAACAACTGGAAGCCTGGGCCTCCGGTTACGTCGGCCAGGTGCGCGACTTCATCCTGTTCGACTACAGCGGCGGCAGCTCCCAGGCGCGCAACATCGACGCGCGCATCCTGGGCGGCGAACTGGGCGCAGCCTACCGGCTCACCGAGGGCTGGAAAGCCGACGCCACCCTGGCCTACGCCTGGGGCAAGAACAGCAGCGACGGCCGCGCCCTGCCGCAAATGCCGCCGCTGGAATCGCGCATGGGCCTGACCTACGCCCAGGACAACTGGAGCGCCGGTGCGCTGTGGCGGCTGGTGGCCGCGCAGAACCGCGTGGACATCGGCGCTGGCAACGTCGTCGGCAAGGACTACGAAAAAAGCCCCGGCTTCGGCGTGTTCTCGCTCAACGGCGCCTACCGCATCAACCAGCACCTGAAGGTCAGCGCCGGCGTCGACAACCTGTTGAACAAGACCTACGCGGAACACCTGAACCTGGCGGGCAACGCCGGTTTCGGCTACCCCGCCAGCAACCCGCAGGCCGTGAACGAAACCGGTCGCACGCTGTGGACCAAGGTTGATTTCAGCTTCTGAACCCTTTCGGCGGCGCGTCTGGATCGCGCCGCCTTTTGCTACCGTGGAGCGCTCCCTGATGAGCAAGCCAACTACTAATTTCTACAACCTGGCCTGGCGCTGGCACTTCTACGCCGGGCTGTTCGTCGCCCCTTTCATGATCCTGCTGGCGATCACCGGGATCATCTACCTATTCAAGCCCCAGCTCGATCCGCTGATGTATCGCTCGCTGATGGTCGTCACCCCCGCCGAGCACACACTCAGCGCCGACGAACTGATGCAGCGCGTGCACAGCAGTTATCCACAGGACGGCATCACACAATACCTGCCCGCCACCGCCGCCGACCGCAGCGCGCAGTTCGTGCTGACCGCCAAGGGGCGTGAACTCAACGTGTTCATCAACCCCTACACCGGCACGGTGCTCGGCGACCAGGACGCCAAACTCAACCTGCAGGCCATCGCCCGCGCCCTGCATGGCGAGCTGATGATCGGCACCGTCGGCGACCGCCTGGTGGAGCTGGCCGCCGGCTGGGGCATTGTGCTGGTGGTGTCGGGCCTGTACCTGTGGTGGCCACGCGGCAAGGCCGGCGCCGGGGTGCTATGGCCGCGCCTGAACGCGCGCGGCCGGCTGTTCTGGCGCGACCTGCATGGCGTGCTGGGTTTCTGGGGCTCGGCGTTCCTGCTGCTGATGTTGCTCAGCGGCATGACCTGGACCGGCCTGTGGGGCAAGCAATTCGCCCAGGTGTGGAACACCTTCCCCGCCGCCATGTGGGACAACGTACCCAAGTCCGACGTGCAGGCCGGCGAGCTGAACAAAGCCAACCGCCAGACCGTGCCGTGGGCGCTGGAAAACACGCCGATGCCCATGTCCGGTGGCGCCCATGCCGAGCACATGGCCCACGGCGGCCACATGCAGATGCCGGCCGATCCGTTGATCAGCCTGCAGCAGGTGGTAGACCTGGCCACAGCGCAGCGGATTGAGCCGGGCTACAGCATCACCCTGCCGACCACCGACACCGGCGTGTTCACCGTCTCGGTGTTCGCCGACGACCCACGCAACGATGCGACCCTGCACGTCGACCAATACACCGGCGAAGTGCTGGCAAGCGTCGGCTGGAAAGACTACGGCCCCGTCGCACGCGCCACCGAAGCCGGGGTGATGCTGCATGAAGGGAAGATGTTCGGGCCGTTCAACCAGATCGTGATTCTGCTGGTGTGCCTGATGATCCTGCTGGGCTCGGCGAGCGGCTTGATCATGTGGTGGAAACGCCGGCCCGTGGGGCAACTGGGGGTGCCGCCGTTGCGGCATGATTTGCCGAAATGGAAAGTGGCGATCGGCATCATGGTTGCGCTGGGGGTGATGTTTCCACTGGTGGGGGTGTCGTTGGCGGTGGTGTGGGTAATCGAGTGGGCGTTGGCGCGTATTCCAAGCTCGAGCGCGGTGCACTCGTAGCAGCCCAGGCCATGGCACGTTGCAACAAATGTAGCACCGGCCGTTAGGCCGGGTCGCGCCGCGCGGGCGGCGCTCGATCTAAAGGGCACAACAACAATCAAGACAGGCGGGTGGTAGCCATGATGCGGCTGAGCGCAGGGAAAACCTCAAAAAAACACACGTCAATGGCAGGCGACCGCGTTAGGGCTGACAGGCGCTAGCCAAGGCATTTGCAGCGCCCTTTAGATCGAGCGCCGCCCGCGCGGCGCGACCCGGCCTCACGGCCGGTGCTACATTTGTTGCAACGTGCCATGGCCTATGGGACTCGCGTTGTCGGCCTTGTTTGCACGGCATCAGAACGCGTTGCTGCGAAAACGTCCTACAAAGTAACCTCATTTTCAGAAACGTCTGACTTGAGCTCACTCCGTACCAGGGATAGCCTCCTCTGGTCGCTGAAATCAGCGGCCAGGCGTGCAAGCCGATGCCACCGGCGACAAGCTGTTGGCCCGCGCGGTGATGCCGCTGATTGAAAGCGCCAAGGCTTTGGTGGATGCCTGCACCGCAACCTGACGCCATCGCGGCCAAGGCCGGCTCCTACGCGGTCGGTGGTAGGAGCCGGCCTTGGCCGCGATGCAGACGACGCGGTCCTGTAGCAGCTGCCGAAGGCTGCGTCACGAGCGACGCGGTGGGTCAGACGGTGCGCGCCGCCTGTGACGCGACCTGACGGTCGCTGCTACAGATGGCGTTGCACTCAACGCAGCGGTGGGCGATTGCCAGCAACACCGCTAGCAATGCACCAGCAATGCCCAACCCCACGCACCGCCCTGCCAAACGCGCACCAGCCCGGTGCAGCCGTGCGACCTCCACCGCCCTCAAAGCGCCATCCCACGGCCCCGCACCACTTCGGCACACCCCTTGCAATCTCCCTGGCAGAAGTCGCCATCTGCCCCACTAAAAAACCAAATCAAATGGAGATTGCACCATGAAGCGTCGTAGCTTGATCAAGGCGTTTACCCTCACGGCGTCCATCGCCGCCATGGGCATGAGCTGGACCATCCAGGCCGCCGATACCATCAAGGTCGGTATTCTGCATTCGCTGTCGGGCACCATGGCAATTTCCGAAACCTCGTTGAAAGACGTGGCCCTGATGACCATCGACGAGATCAACGCCAAGGGCGGCGTCAATGGCAAGAAGCTGGAGCCGGTGGTGGTGGACCCTGCGTCCAACTGGCCGCTGTTCGCCGAGAAGGCCCGCCAGCTGCTGACCCAGGACAAGGTGTCGGTGGTGTTCGGCTGCTGGACTTCGGTGTCGCGCAAGTCGGTACTGCCGGTGTTCGAGGAGCTCAACGGCCTGCTGTTCTACCCGGTGCAGTATGAAGGCGAAGAAATGTCGCCCAACGTGTTCTACACCGGCGCTGCGCCTAACCAACAGGCCATCCCGGCAGTGGAATACCTGATGAGCGAAGACGGCGGCAGCGCCAAGCGCTTCTTCCTGCTGGGTACCGACTACGTCTACCCGCGCACCACCAACAAGATTCTGCGCGCCTTCCTGCACTCCAAAGGCGTGAAGGACAGCGACATCGAAGAGGTCTATACCCCGTTCGGCCACGCCGATTACCAGACCATCGTTGCCAACATCAAGAAGTTCTCCGCCGGCGGCAAAACCGCGGTGATCTCCACCGTCAACGGCGACTCCAACGTGCCGTTCTACAAGGAACTGGCCAACCAGGGCCTGAAGGCGACCGACGTGCCGGTGGTGGCGTTCTCGGTGGGCGAGGAAGAACTGCGCGGCATCGACACCAAGCCGCTGGTGGGTAACCTGGCCGCCTGGAACTACTTCGAGTCTGTGGATAACCCGGTCAACACCAAGTTCGTCGCCGACTGGAAAGCCTACGCCAAGGCGCACAACCTGCCGGGCGCCGACAAGGCCGTTACCAACGACCCAATGGAAGCCACCTACGTGGGCATCCACATGTGGGCCCAGGCCGCCGAGAAAGCCAAGTCCACCGATGTGGATAAAGTGCGCGAAGCCATGGGCGGCCAGACCTTTGCCGCGCCGTCGGGCTTCACCCTGACCATGGACAAGACCAACCACCACCTGCACAAGCCGGTGATGATCGGTGAGATCCAGGACGACGGTCAGTTCAACGTGGTGTGGCAGACCAAGGAGCCGATCCGCGCCGAGCCATGGAGCCCGTTCATCCCGGGCAACGACAAAAAGCCTGATTACGCAGTGAAGAGCAACTAACCCTGTAGCCGCTGCCGAAGGCTGCGCTGGCCCTGAGCCTCACTGCAAATTTTGGGTGTACTCAGGGGCCAGCGCAGCCTGTCGGCAGCGGCTACATGCGTGACGCCATCCGTTTTTTTCGCTGCCCAGGACGCTGCCATGTCCCTCTATCGCCTTCTGCTGTCCCTCATCCTGCTGCTGCCCCTGGCCGCCCACGCCAGCGACGCTGACGACTTCGTCGCCGGCAGTTCCGCGCAGCAGGCCCAATTGCTGGAAACCTGGGCCGCCGAGCCCGTTCCCGAACGCCTCGACCTGCTGCTGGCGCTGCAGGACGGTCGGGTGTCCATGGACGCCGACAAACACGCCGTCATCGAAAAACCCGACGCGCCTGCCGACAGCAATCTGCGCAAAGTGCGCCTGAACAACCGCCTGCGCGGCCTGGTGGATAACGCCCTGGCCAGCCAGCAACTGCTCAACAACGACAAGGCCGTGCGCCTGGCCGCCGCACAGCAACTGCAGAAAAGCGCCCAGCCTGCCCAGCTGAAACTGCTGGACCACGTGGTGGCCGGCGAACAGGACAGCACCATCAAGACCGCCCTGAGCCTGGCCCTGGCCAACCTGCAGCTGGTAGACCCCGACCCGGCCGTGCGCCTGGCGGCGGTACGCCTGCTGGGCGACACCGGCGAACCCATGGCCCGCACCCGCCTGGAAAACCTGCTGCAACCCGACGTCGAAAAAGACCCCGGCGTGCGCACCGCCGCCGAAACCAGCCTGGTGCAGGTCAAGCGCAAGCTGATGATCGGCGACCTGCTGGGCCAGGCCTTCAGTGGCATGTCCCTGGGTTCGATCCTGCTGCTGGCGGCCTTGGGCCTGGCGATCACCTTCGGCTTGCTGGGCGTGATCAACATGGCCCACGGCGAGATGCTGATGATCGGCGCCTACTCCACTTACGCGGTGCAGATCCTGTTCCAACGCTTTGCCCCCGGCGCCATCGAGTTCTACCCGCTGGTGGCGCTGCCGGTGGCGTTCTTCGTCACCGCCTGCATCGGCATGGCGCTGGAACGCACCATCATTCGCCACCTGTACGGCCGCCCGCTGGAAACCCTGCTGGCCACCTGGGGCATCAGCCTGATCCTGATTCAGGCCGTGCGCCTGATGTTCGGCGCGCAGAACGTGGAAGTGGCCAACCCCGAATGGCTGAGCGGCGGCATCCAGGTGCTGCCCAACCTGGTACTGCCCTACAACCGCATCGTCATCATCGCCTTCGCGCTGTTCGTGGTGGTGCTGACCTGGCTGCTGCTGAACAAGACCCGCCTGGGCCTGAACGTGCGCGCCGTCACCCAGAACCGCAACATGGCCGCCTGCTGCGGCGTGCCCACAGGGCGCATCGACATGCTCGCCTTCGGCCTGGGCTCGGGCATTGCCGGGCTGGGCGGCGTGGCCCTGAGCCAGATCGGTAACGTGGGCCCGGAGCTGGGCCAGGGCTACATCATCGACTCGTTCCTGGTGGTGGTGCTGGGCGGCGTCGGTCAGTTGGCCGGCAGCGTCTCGGCGGCCTTCGGCCTGGGCATCGCCAACAAGATCCTGGAGCCGCAGATTGGCGCGGTGCTGGGCAAAATCCTGATCCTGGCGCTGATCATTCTGTTTATCCAGAAACGTCCGCAGGGCCTCTTTGCATTGAAAGGACGGGTGATCGACTGATGAACCAACCATTGATGGTAACCGCCGCGCAAAAGGCCGGCCCCAAGGCCACGATCGCCATCGGCGCCCTGGTGGTGCTGGTGCTGGTGGCCCTGGCGCTGATGTCGCTGCTGCCTGACACCAGCAGCCTGCAGGTGTCGGCCTATACCCTGACCCTGGTGGGCAAGATCCTCTGCTACGCCATTGTCGCCCTGGCCCTGGACCTGGTGTGGGGCTACGCCGGGCTGCTGTCCCTGGGCCACGGCCTGTTCTTCGCCCTGGGCGGCTACGCCATGGGCATGTACCTGATGCGCGAGTCGGCCGGCGATGCGCTGCCGGCGTTCATGACCTTCCTGTCGTGGACCGAGCTGCCCTGGTACTGGACCGGCACCCAGCACTTTTTGTGGGCCATGTGCCTGGTGGTGCTGGCGCCGGGGCTGCTGGCGCTGGTGTTCGGCTTCTTCGCCTTCCGCTCGCGGATCAAGGGCGTGTACTTCTCGATCATGACCCAGGCGCTGACCTTTGCCGGCATGCTGCTGTTCTTCCGCAACGAGACCGGCTTTGGCGGCAACAACGGCTTCACCAACTTCCGCAGCATCCTGGGTTTCAGCATCACCTCGCAGGGCACCCGTGCGGTACTGTTCCTGCTCACCGTGGCGTTGCTGGTGGGCAGCCTGCTGCTGGGCTGGCGCCTGGCACAGAGCAAGTTCGGCCGCGTGCTGACCGCCCTGCGTGACGCCGAGAACCGCCTGATGTTCTGCGGCTACGACCCGCGCGGCTTCAAGCTGTTCATCTGGGTGCTGAGCGCAGTGCTGTGCGGCCTGGCGGGCGCGCTGTACGTGCCGCAGGTGGGCATCATCAACCCCAGCGAAATGTCGCCCACCAACTCCATCGAAGCCGCCGTATGGGTGGCGCTGGGCGGCCGCGGCACGCTGATCGGCCCGCTGCTGGGCGCCGGTCTGGTCAACGGCATGAAGAGCTGGTTCACCGTGGCCTTCCCCGAGTACTGGCTGTTCTTCCTGGGTGCGCTGTTCATCATCGTCACCCTCTACCTGCCCAAGGGCGTCATCGGCCTGATCAAGAAAAGGGGCGAACAATGAAGAGCACGCCTACCCCCGAGTTCATGCTCGAACCCATCCTTGAGCCCAACCGCGACGCCGGCACCAGCCGCGACGCCATCGGCCTGGGCCAGCGGGTGGACGGCGCGCTCAGCGCCCGCCACGGCACCATCCTGACCCTGGAAGACATCAGCGTCAGCTTCGATGGCTTCAAGGCCCTGAACAACCTCAACCTGTACATCGGCGTGGGCGAGCTGCGCTGCATCATCGGCCCCAACGGCGCGGGCAAGACCACGCTGATGGACGTGATCACCGGCAAGACCCGCCCCAGCCACGGCAAGGCCTGGTTTGGCGAAACCTTGGACCTGACCAAGATGAGCGAGGTCGACATCGCCCAGGCCGGCATCGGCCGCAAGTTCCAGAAGCCCACGGTGTTCGAGGCGCTGAGCGTGTTCGAGAACCTGGAGCTGGCGCAGAAAACCGACAAGTCGGTGTGGGCCAGCCTGCGCGCGCGGCTCACGGGCGAGCAGAAGGACCGCATCGACGAAGTGCTCAACACCATCCGCCTGACCACCTCGGTGCGGCGCCCGGCGGGGTTGCTGTCCCACGGGCAGAAGCAGTTCCTGGAGATCGGCATGCTGCTGGTGCAAGACCCGCAACTGTTGCTGCTGGACGAGCCAGTGGCGGGCATGACCGATGCCGAAACCGAGTTCACCGCCGAGCTGTTCAAGACCTTGGCCGGCAAGCATTCGCTGATGGTGGTGGAGCATGACATGGGCTTTGTCGACACCATCGCCGACTACGTCACCGTGCTGCATCAGGGCAGCGTGCTGGCCGAAGGGTCGCTGCAGCAGGTGCAGGCCGATGAGCGGGTGATCGAGGTTTACCTCGGCCGCTAGCCTCTAGGGCCTCTTCGCGGGCAGAGCCCGCTCCCACAAGGCTCATGATCAGCCCAGCCTTTGTGGGAGCGGGCTCTGCCCGCGAAGAGGCCGCCACAGACAGGAATAAAAAACTATGCTCCAGGTCGAAAAGCTTCACCAATACTACGGCGGCAGCCACATCCTGCGCGGCCTGTCCTTCGACGTCAAAGTCGGCGAAGTCACCTGCCTGCTGGGCCGCAACGGCGTGGGCAAGACCACCCTGCTCAAGTGCCTGATGGGCCTGATCCCGTCCAAGGAAGGCCAGGTGCAATGGGAAGGCAAGCCCATCACCGGCTTCAAGCCGCACCAGCGCGTGCACGCCGGCATCGCCTACGTGCCCCAGGGGCGCGAGATTTTCGGCCGCCTGACCGTGGAAGAAAACCTGCTGATGGGCCTGTCGCGCTTCAGCGCCAGCGAGGCCAAGCAAGTGCCCGCCTTCATCTACGAACTGTTCCCGGTGCTGCTGCAAATGAAGCACCGCCGTGGCGGCGACCTGTCCGGCGGCCAGCAGCAACAACTGGCCATCGGCCGCGCCCTGGCCAGCCGCCCGCGCCTGCTGATTCTTGACGAGCCCACCGAAGGCATCCAGCCGTCGGTGATCAAAGAGATCGGCGCGGTGATCAAGAAGCTGGCGGCGCGGGGCGACATGGCGATTCTGCTGGTGGAACAGTTCTATGATTTTGCCGCCGAACTGGCTGACCACTACATCGTGATGTCCCGCGGCGAGATCGTGCAGCAGGGTCGCGGTGAAAATATGGAGGCCGAGGGTGTACGCGGCCTGGTAACCATTTAATCTGCACGCAAACCAATAACGAACACGCCTATGAACCTGCCCGTCTCCACCGCCCTGTACACGCCCAGCTGGCACGCCGAGCTTGAGCTGGGCTACGGCCGCTTCGGCGACACCACCCGGCCCACCCAGCGCCGCCACCTTGGCCCGCTGCGGGTACAGAAGCACCTGTACGCCGAGGGGCCCGAGGTGTGCCAGCACATCATCGTGCACCCGCCTGGCGGCATTGCCGGCGGCGACCGCCTGGACATCAGTGTCGATGTCGGCACCAATGCCTGGGCGCAGCTGACCAGCCCCGGCGCCGCCAAGTGGTACCGCGCCGCCGGGCCCGCTTACCAGACCCTGAACCTGAGCGTGGCCCCCGGCGCGACCCTGGAGTGGCTGCCGCAGGAGACCATCGTCTACAGCGCCGCGCAGGCAGAGCTGCAAACAACCATCGAGCTGCAAGGCGATGCCCGTCTGGTGTATTGGGACGTGGTTGCCCTAGGCCGCCCGGCGGCCGATGAGCGCTTTGAGCGCGGGCATTTCCAAAGCCACGTGGACATCCGCCGTGACGGCGAGCTGCTGTGGCATGAGCGCCAGCGTGTAGTGGGCGACGACGGGCTGCTGGATTCGCCCATGGGGCTGGATGGCCACACTGTGTTCGCCACCCTGCTGGTGAGTGCCGATATCAGCCCCGAATTGCTTGAACAATGCCGCGCCTTGAAAGGCCAGGTGCGTGGCGACCTCAGCCAGCTGCCCGGCCTGCTGGTGGCCCGCTGCCTGGCCCATGAGGGCCTGCACGCACGCGACTGGCTGATCGCCCTGTGGAAACTGCTGCGCCCCGAGGTGCTGGGCAAAGAAGCCCTGGCCCCCAGAATCTGGAGCACCTGATTTGCTGACCCCTTCGCGGGCACGGCCCGCTCCTACACGACCGCGCATTATCTGTAGGAGCGGGCCGTGCCCGCGAAGAGGCCAGCAAACCCAACGAAGAACATATGGAAGAACCATGGACCTGACACCCCGCGAAAAAGACAAAATGCTGATCTTCACCGCCGGCCTGGTAGCCGAGCGCCGCCTGGCCCGTGGCGTGAAGCTCAACTACCCGGAAGCCATGGCCTACATCTCGGCCGCGCTGCTGGAAGGCGCCCGCGACGGCCAGACCGTCGCCCAGCTGATGCACTTCGGCACCACCCTGTTGACCCGCGACCAGGTGATGGAAGGCATCCCGGAAATGATCCCCGAGATCCAGGTGGAAGCCACCTTCCCCGACGGCACCAAACTGGTCACCGTCCACCAACCCATCGCCTGAGGCCTGCCATGACCTTCCGCATTCGCGACGCCGTACACGCCGACCTGCCCGGCATCCGCGACATCTACAACGACGCCGTGGCCAACACCACGGCCATCTGGAACGAGCAACCGGTGGACCTGGGCAACCGCCAGGCCTGGTACGCCGCACGCCAGGCCCAGCACTACCCGATCCTGGTGGCCGTGGACGCAGCCGACGCCGTGCTGGGCTACGCTTCATTTGGTGACTGGCGTCCCTTCCAGGGTTTCCGCCAGACCGTCGAACACTCGGTCTACGTGCGCAACGATCAACAAGGCAAGGGCCTGGGGCCCGCACTGATGAACGCCCTGATCGAACGCGCACGCGGCTGTGACAAACACGTGATGGTGGCCGCCATCGAAAGTGGCAACGCGGCCTCGATCCGTCTGCACCAGCGACTCGGTTTCACGATCACGGGGCAGATGCCCCAGGTGGGCAGCAAGTTCGGCCGCTGGCTGGACCTGACCTTCATGCAACTGATCCTGAACCCGGGCGCCGAACCTTCCCCGACTCCCGTGGAGTAAGCCGCCATGAATGCCGCCCAATTGCGCCGCGTCACCGTTGAAAGCTTTGCCCACTACCGCCAGGGCCTGGTCGAGTTGCTGCTGGACTCGATCAAGCAGGGGGCGTCCATCGGTTTTCTGACCGACCTGGACGCCCATGAGGCCAACAGTTACCTCGACGAAGTGAAGAACCGCATCGCCATCAATGACCTGGTGCTGTGGGTGGTAGTGCGTGACGAGCAAGTGCTGGCCAGCGCGCAATTGGTGTTCTGCAAGCGCGTGAACGGTTTGAACCGTGCCGAGGTGCAGAAGCTCATGGTACGCAGCGACGCCCAGCGCCGTGGCATGGGCCAGCAGTTGATGGAAGCGGTGGAAGTTGCCGCGCGCCAGTACAAGCGCGGCCTGCTGCACCTGGACACCGAGGCCGGCTCGCCCGCCGAGGCGTTCTATCTGTCCCAGGGCTACAAGCGCGCCGGGCAGATCCCCGGCTTCGCCAGCCGCCCGGACGGCGAATACACCGCCACGGCGTTTTTCTACAAGACCCTTTAAGGAGGCCTGAATGATCCCTGGCCAATACCAGATCCAGCCCGGCGACATCGAGCTCAATGTCGGCCGCCGCACCCTCAGCCTGACCGTGGCCAACAGCGGCGACCGGCCCATCCAGGTGGGCTCGCATTACCACTTCTTCGAAACCAACGACGCCCTCACCTTCGACCGCGCCGCCAGCCGCGGCATGCGCCTGAACATCCCGGCCGGCACCGCCGTGCGTTTCGAGCCGGGCCAGAGCCGCGAAGTGGAACTGGTGGACCTGGCCGGCAACCGCCGCGTGTTCGGCTTCGCCGGCCGCATCATGGGCGACCTGTAATTTCGGCGTTGCTCTTTTCGCGGGCACGGCCCGCTCCTACAGGTACAGCGGTGCCTCTGTAGGAGCAGGCCGTGCCCGCGAAAGTGAGCGAAGCGAACGGTCTCAAGCACACCGAATTCCCAAAGGCAGACAATGAAAATCTCAAGACAAGCCTACGCCGACATGTTCGGCCCCACTGTCGGCGACAAGGTGCGCCTGGCCGACACCGACCTGTGGATCGAAGTGGAAAAGGACTTCACCACCTACGGCGAAGAAGTGAAATTCGGCGGCGGCAAGGTAATCCGTGACGGCATGGGCCAGGGCCAACTGCTGGCCGCCGAGGTGGTGGATACGCTGATCACCAACGCCCTGATCATCGACCACTGGGGCATCGTCAAGGCCGACGTGGGCCTGAAGGACGGCCGCATCGCCGCCATCGGCAAGGCCGGCAACCCCGACATCCAGCCCGACGTGACCATCGCCATCGGCGCCAGCACCGAAGTCATCGCCGGTGAAGGCATGATCCTCACCGCCGGCGGCATCGACACGCACATCCACTTCATCTGCCCGCAACAAATCGAAGAAGCGCTGATGAGCGGCGTTACCACCATGATCGGCGGCGGCACGGGGCCGGCCACCGGCACCAACGCCACCACCTGCACCTCGGGGCCGTGGCACATGGCGCGCATGCTGCAGGCCGCCGACTCGTTCCCGATGAACATCGGCTTCACCGGCAAGGGCAACGCCAGCCTGCCCGAGCCGTTGATCGAACAGGTGAAAGCCGGCGCCATTGGCCTCAAGCTGCACGAAGACTGGGGCACCACCCCGGCGTCCATCGACAACTGCCTGAGCGTGGCCGACCAGTACGACGTGCAAGTGGCCATCCACACCGACACCCTCAACGAGTCCGGCTTCGTGGAAACCACCCTGGGCGCGTTCAAGGGCCGCACCATCCACACCTACCACACCGAAGGCGCCGGCGGCGGCCATGCCCCCGACATCATCAAAGCCTGCGGCTTCCCCAACGTGCTGCCCAGCTCCACCAACCCGACCCGGCCGTTCACCCGCAACACCATCGACGAACACCTGGACATGCTGATGGTGTGCCACCACCTGGACCCCAGCATTGCCGAGGACGTTGCCTTCGCCGAAAGCCGCATCCGCCGCGAGACCATCGCCGCCGAAGACATCCTGCATGACCTGGGCGCGTTCTCCATGATCAGCTCCGACAGCCAGGCCATGGGCCGCGTGGGCGAGGTGATCACGCGCACCTGGCAAACCGCCGACAAGATGAAAAAGCAACGCGGCCCGCTGGCCGAGGACGTGGCCGGCAACGATAACTTCCGCGCCAAGCGCTACATCGCCAAGTACACCATCAACCCGGCCATCACCCACGGCATCAGCCATGAAGTGGGCTCGATCGAGATCGGCAAATGGGCCGACCTGGTGCTGTGGCGCCCAGCGTTCTTCGGCGTCAAGCCGACGCTGATCCTCAAGGGCGGCGCCATCGCGGCCAGCCTGATGGGCGACGCCAACGCCTCCATCCCCACCCCGCAGCCGGTGCACTACCGCCCCATGTTCGCCAGCTACGGCGGCTCGCGTCATGCCACCAGCATCACCTTCATCAGCCAGGCAGCGCTGGACGCCGGCGTACCCGAGCAGCTGGGGCTGAAGAAGCAGATTGGCGTGGTGAAGGGCTGCCGCACCGTGCAGAAGACCGATCTTATCCACAACGGCTACTTGCCCGCGATCGACGTCGACCCCCAGACCTATCAGGTCAAGGCCGACGGCGTGCTGCTGTGGTGCGAACCGGCGGACACGCTGCCCATGGCCCAGCGTTACTTCCTGTTCTGACCCCGGCGGGGGCTGCGCGCCAGCCCCCGCTAACTATCTACCGCCAGGCCCCCCCTGCGGTTTCCTAGAGTACCGGCTTCCCTACCCACCAGGAGCCGGACATGTCCGCTGCCCACGCAGTCACCCTCAAGGAAATCGGCGCCATCGCCGACCGCTACTACGAAAACTTCCCGGACGTGCGCACCTGCGCCCGAGACTGGGCGATCAAGCTGCTGAAGTTCCACACCGACCAGAACCTGGACCCCGACCAGGTGTACTGGCTGGACTTCGACAACGCCCAGAACAGCCCACTCACCCATACTGGCCAGCAACACTTCGGGCCACCCAAGCAAGCCATCAGCATGACCGAACTGGTGTTGCGCCGCTTCGACATGTTCTACCAGGTCAACTTCGACCTGCTGGACCAGATGTCAGGCTTCTACACCACCAAGGACGCCACCCGCTTCGACGAAACCAATGAGGTGCTGCTGGCACCGTCCTCGATCATGCACGAGTTCTGGGCCACGGATTTTTCCAGCTACTACAACAAGCGCTTGGACGGCTTTCTGCAACGCTGCGGCCGCGATGGCCGGCTGCTGCTCAAGGTGTTGTTTTTCGCATTCAGCTGGCGCGCCTACAACGCCGGCTCCCTGAGCCGCAACCAGCTGAAGACGGTCATCAACACGGTGGCCGGTACCACCGGCATGCCGCCCAGTGTGCAAAACCTGGACACCGAGTTCACTGCCCGCAAGCTGGCCACAGTCCATACCTTCAGCCTGGGCGACTTGAGCGCACGGGACATCCTGCGCATCAAAACCCAGGACCAGCACGAGATCCTGTACATGGCGCCCGGCTGGTTCAAGGTATTCCACAATGAACAGGAAATGTACGACTGGCTGCGCGATACCGCTGCCGATGCCTACACCCGTGATCGCCTGCTGGAGCACTTCGCCAACCCCGACGACCCAACCGTAGCGCCACGCTCGGTGCTGTTGCCGATCATGGAACGTATCCGCACCACCCCCTGGCGTGCCGACCAGCAGCTGCTCAACGTCAATACCCAGACGCTGCAGGGTGATGTGTTCACCTTTCTGTTCGAACAGGTAGCGATGCGATTGAAACAGGACGCCCGCGTGCTGCTGCAAAGCAACTATGAGCTGCGCAAGGAGCTGTTCCTGGTAGACCTGGATGCGTTGGTGCGCATCACCGCCCCCCTGGCCCCGGGTGACCCGGCCATTGCCCTGGTGACAGTGGCAGCGGGCTCGTTGAGTTTCGGCTCGCACCTGGCCAAGGCGGTGCATGGTAAAGACAGAGCGTCCCGCCAGGCCGGGTTCCGCGCCGCGGTACTGGACGCAGTGACCATTCTGCTGGATGTTCCACTGCTCAAGAGCACCGGGGACAGCGCCTTGAGCGAGTTCGCCGACCTGGGCCTGGGCGAGGAGCTGCTGGCTACCGAGGTAGCCAGCGTCGAACCGGTGCCGGACAGCCACCCGGCCTTGCGCGCCCTGGCCGTGGACCTTGATCCGGAGCCCTTCCCCCAGGGCGTTGGCATACGTCGCGGTGTGTATCAGCAGGACGAAACCCATTCGTACATCCGCATGGCCGGGCAGGTCTATCAAGTGCGCTATATCGAGCTGCTGGAGCGCTGGGTAATCGTCGACCCGGCCAACCCCGCCAGCCTGTACGGCAGCTGGCCGGTGGAGCGCAACTGGCGCGGCAAGTGGGAGCCCTTCGTGATGCGCGTCACCGCGCCCGTGCAGCAGGTGCTGCATACGCCAACCGATCCGGCGCACCCACTGGCCAAGGCACGGCGGCTGAGCCTGCAACTGCGGCAACTGGACGTGTCCAAGAGTTATCACGACATGGCCGAAATCCTGATTGGTCGCGACGCCGACAACTTCATGAACGCGGCACTGGACGGGGTGTTCAGCAGTGCCCGCAGCGAGCTGGTCAACCTGCGCAAGGCGCTGGCACGCCAGGCCAATGAATTCTTCGACGCCCCGCCGGCCCGCGACGTGCCGGCGGTACCCGTCATCACCCGCAACATGACCCCTTCACGCTTCCTGGAGGAAGTGTATTCGGATGCCTACGGGCTGGTACTGGGTGACTCGCGCAGTGGCATGGCCGGGCGCAAGTTCCTGATCAAGTACATGGCGCAACTCAAGCAGGATGGGGTGGATACGCTGTACATCGAGGGGTTGGCCAACGACCTGCATCAACAGCTGCTGGACCAGTACTGGAATACCAACAGCATGCCACGGGAACTGGAAAAACAACTCAAACGGATGAACAACCGCAGCGAACTACTCGACCTGGGCCGCTACACGCCCTATAGGGTCGTAACCGAAGCTCGACGCCAGGGCATCAAGCTCAAGGCCCTGGACTGCGCCGCCAGCCTGTCCGGCCAAGGCCTGACCGATGTGCCGGCCAACACCGCGCGGCGCATGCGGGCCTACTACGCCTTCAAACGCATCGAAGCGCACCAGGCGGGAAACCCCGAGGGCAAATGGATAGCCTTGCTGGATCAGACCCGCGCCTGCACATTCAAAGGCACGCCAGGGCTTGCGGACCTGACGGGCAGCGTCAGCCTGCGGGTCAAGGACATTGATCGCGGGTTGGTACCGCGCTTGAGCCTGGACAAGGGCGAGGTGCTGAAAACGGAGATGGCCCCCATCCGCGCCAACGTACTGCTGGAGATGGGTACTCTGGAGGCCCTGATAGACGAGGAAACCATTTTCTAGCCTTGCAAAAACCGCCCCAGGCGCTGGCGCAGCATGGCGTTCTCGGCCCGCAGGTCGTGGACCTCTTCCAGCAGCTCCAGCGCCAGCGCCACGCCTTCCCATTCCAGCTCAAGGTCGTGATGCAACTTGGCCGCGCGGCGGGCGATGCCCGGCGCGTGGTCATCGAACAGCCATTCATCCGGCGTTCGCCCCTGTGGTTCGACAATGCCGTGCTCGACGATCTCGATCACGAAGGCCGGCGACAAGTCGACGGCCTGACAGAAGCTGTGCATATCCAGTTGAACGTACAGGGGGCTGCTCATGATTAACGACTCCAGTTGGCGCGTGGGTCGAAGGCCGCTTTCTCCGACAGGGTTTTCCACAGTGCCTGGGTGGCTTCATCGGCGTGCGGTGGCATCACCACCTTCAGCTGTGCGTACAGATCACCGCGCTCGCCCTGCTTGCGCTGCAGGCCATTGCCCTTCACGCGCAGGCGTTGGCCGCTCTGGCTGTCGGGGCGGATGGTGAGGTTGATGCGCCCGGTCAGGGTCGGCACCGCCACCTTGGTGCCCAGCGCCGCTTCCCACGGCGCCAGGGGCACGGTGATGATCAGGTCATGGTCTTCCACATCGAACATCGGGTGCGGGGCAAAGCGCACGATCAGGTACAGGTCGCCATTGGCGCCACCACCCACGCCCGGCGCGCCCTGGCCCTTGAGGCGGATGCGCTCGCCGTCGGTGACACCGGCCGGGATCTTGACGTTGAGGGTCTTGGTGGTATGGCCCGTCTGCTGGCCAGCCGCGTTGTGCTGCGGCACCTGGAAGCTGATCTGCTTCGATTCGGTGGCCAGGGTTTCCTCAAGGAAGATCGCCAGTTCCATTTCCACGTCTTGTCCTCGCCTCCCGGCGCTGCGTTGCTGGCCGCGGCCAAAGGGGTTGCCATTGCCGCCACGCCCGGACGAACCGAAGATGGAGCTGAAAAAGTCGGAGAAGTCGCCGGCGCTTTCCTCGAAACCGCCACCGCCGCGGCCCTGCCAGCCTGGCGGGCCCTGGAACGGACGGCCGTGCTGGCCGTACTTGCGGATTTCGTCGTACTCGGCGCGTTTTTCCGGGTTGCTCAGCGCTTCATAGGCCTCGGAGGCCTCCTTGAATTTGTCCTCGGCGTTCTTTTCCTTGCTGACGTCGGGGTGATATTTGCGTGCCAGCTTGCGATAGGCGGTCTTGATCGCCTTGTCGTCCGCCGTCGGCTCCACGCCCAATATCTTGTAGTAGTCTTTGAAGTCCATCTAAGGATCACCATCCGTTTATCGGGATCGCGAGGTCATTCCACATAGTGTAGAGACCCGGCGATGAGGTGTAAGTTTATCGACTGCCGGCAGGCTTTGTTGAAGGGCCGTGGGCGCAGTCGTGAGGAATGACTGCAAGATTGGGGGCCGCATGCCCGGTTTCAAGGTGTGACCGCGCGGCAATTAAAGCAGCGATGGCCTTGATTATCGCTGCCACTGGCATAAACTGCGCGGCCGTTTTTTGCACAGAATCCGGCAACGACATGACCAACCAAACCCCGGCCCGCGCCTGCGGCATCGACTTCGGCACCTCCAACTCCACTGTCGGCTGGCACCGTCCGGGCGTCGACACCCTGATTGCGCTGGAAGACGGCAAGATCACCCTGCCGTCGGTGGTGTTCTTCAACATCGAGGAACGCCGCCCGGTGTACGGCCGCCTGGCGCTGCACGAGTACCTGGAAGGCTACGAAGGGCGCCTGATGCGCTCGCTCAAGAGCCTGCTGGGCTCCAAGCTGATCAAGCACGACACCAGCGTGCTGGGTACCGCGCTGCCATTCAAGGACCTGCTGGGCATGTTCATCGGCGAGTTGAAAAAGCGCGCCGAAGCCGATGCTGGCCGCGCCTTCGACGAAGTGGTGCTGGGCCGCCCGGTGCATTTCGTCGACGACGACAAGGCGGCCGACCAGGAAGCCCAGGACACCCTGGAAGACGTGGCGAAGAAAATCGGTTTCAAGGAAGTGTCATTCCAGTTCGAGCCTATCGCCGCAGCCTTCGACTACGAGTCGAGCATCCAGCGCGAAGAGCTGGTGCTGATTGTCGACATCGGCGGTGGTACCTCCGACTTCTCGCTGATCCGCCTGGCCCCCGAGCGTCACAACCTGGACGACCGCCACAGCGACATCCTGGCCACCGGCGGCGTGCACATCGGCGGTACCGACTTCGACAAGCAGCTGAGCCTGCAGGGCGTGATGCCGCTGTTCGGCTACGGCAGCCGCATGAAAAGCGGTGCCTTCATGCCCACCAGCCACCACATGAACCTGGCCACTTGGCACACCATCAACTCGGTGTACTCGCAGAAATCCCAGCTGGCCCTGGGCAGCATGCGCTACGACATCGAAGACACCGACGGCATCGACCGCCTGTTCAAGCTGATCGACCAGCGCGCCGGCCACTGGCTGGCCATGGAAGTGGAAGAAACCAAGATCCAGCTGACCCATGCCGACAACCGCCTGGTAGCGCTGGACCGCATCGAGCCGGGCCTGAGTGTGGACATGACCCGTGCGCTGTTCGAGTCGTCCATCGACACCCTGCTGGAGCGCGTGCGTGGCAGCGTTACCCAGTTGCTGAGCGATGCCGGCGTAGGCGTGGCGCAGGTGGATACGGTGTTCTTTACCGGTGGTTCCAGCGGTATCCCGGCGCTGCGCAACAGCGTGGCGGCGATGCTGCCCAATGCGCGGCATGTGGAAGGGAACATCTTTGGCAGCATTGGTAGCGGTTTGGCGATTGAAGCGCGCAAGCGTTACGGCTGACACCTGTAGCCGCTGCCGCAGGCTGCGCTGGCCCTGGTTTTCAACGCTGAAATCACCGCGTATGAAAGGGCCAGCGCAGCCTTCGGCAGCGGCTACATCACACGAGCTCGGCGCGCCGCAGTTCGCTTTTCAGATACGCGTAGTAAACCGGCCCCGCCACCACCCCCGGCAACCCGAACGCCGCCTCGAAAATCAGCATCGCCAGCAGTAATTCCCACGACTTGGCCCTGATCTGACTGCCCACGATGCGGGCGTTGAGGAAGTACTCCAGCTTGTGGATCAAAATCAGCCAGCCCAATGCAGCCGCCGCCACCCAGATCGATACCGACAGGGCAATGGTGGTAATCAACGCATTGGAGATCAGGTTGCCGATCACCGGCAGCAGGCCGAGGATGAAGGTCAGCACCACCATGGTTTTGTGCAGGGGCAACTTGATGCCGCACAGCGGCAGGATCACCAGCAGGAACACCGAGGTGAACACGGTATTCAGTGCGGCGATTTTGATCTGCGCGAAGACGATGTTGCGGAAGGCCTGTACCAGCAGGGTCAGGCGTACCAGCAGGGCGCCGGCCAGGGGCTTGGTCTGTGCCTCGGGCGGGATACGGTTCAAGGCAACAATGGCGCCCAGCACCATACCAATCAGCAAGGTCACGAAGGTGCGTACCGCATCCTTGCCCACCAGTTGCAGTTCCGCCAGGTGCTTGCTGACCCAGTCGCTGATCGCCGAACGGAATTCCGTCACGTTGGCCGGCAAATAAGCATCGATCGACGGCGGCAGTTGCCCACGGGCGCGATTGACCACGTCCATGAACTTGTCGAGGAAGGCACCGGGGTTTTCGGCCTCGTGCATCAGGAAACTGATGGCCAGGGCAAACACCACTGCCAGCAGACTGACAATCACCGTGCCCAGCAGCGCCACCGCCACCCAGCGGGCGCGCGGCCCCGAGATCAGGTGCTCAAGCTTGGGGGTGAGCATGTTGACCAGTTCGTATACCAGCAGGCCTGCAAGCAGGCTGGGCAACAGGCGCAGGGGCATCACCAGCAACAGACCACCAAAGACGATGATCAGGCTGGCCCATAACACATGACGCTGGGAAAACGTTGGCATACAGCCTCGAACATGTAACACATGAAAGGACCGGCAGTCTGCCAGCCTTCGCCTGGCAGGGCCAGTGCTCCTTGGCACCGCGTAGCCGCTGCCGCCAGGCTGCGCTGGCCATGTGCCACACTGGAGGTCTGCAGTGTACTCGAAGGCCAGCGCAGCCTGGCGGCAGCGGCTACGGGGTTATTTCTTCAGGCAGGTGCTCATGAAGGTCTTGCGCGCATCCCCGGCCAGGTTCTGGGTCTTGGCCGAGGCATTGCAGGTGCTCATTTTCTGCTGCTGTGGGGTCAGGGTCTTGGTAGCGGCCGCAGGCGTGGCTTTCAGGCAGGTACTCATGAAGGTCTTGCGCTCATCGCCCTTGAGGCTCTTGGCAGTGGCGTCGGCGTTGCAGGTGGTCATCTTGTTCTGTTGCGCGGTGGCGGCGAAACCTTGCGAACACAGCAGCAGGCCGAGCACCAGCAGAGGCGCGTGGAGCATTTTCATGGAGTTTTCTCCTTGGCGCCGCGCTGGGCCGCGCGGCATTGACCTGAAGTGTAGACAAAGTTTGTAACACGCCCGCCAACCCGGGATGTGTCGGGTTTGTGGGGTCGGTTGACCGGTTATCAGTAGGTGCAACGGCGCACATGCAGGGATAATCGCGCCTTATCGACTGACAGGCGTTCCCCATGCAATACGCGTTTCCGTTGTTGGCCATTCTGATCTGGGCCGGCAACACCGTGATCAACAAGATGGCCGTTGGTGCCATCTTCCCCGCCGAAATCGGCTTTTACCGCTGGGTACTGGCCGCCGTGCTGTTCACCCCGTTCCTGCTGCCCAAGGTCTGGGCCAATCGCAGCGTCATCCGCCCCCACTTGGGCAAAATCTTCGTGCTCGGCCTGCTGGGCATGGCCGTATACCAGAGCCTGGCCTATTTCGCGGCCGCGCTGACCAGCGCCACCAACATGGGCATCATCCTGTCGCTGATGCCGCTGATGTCCCTGACCCTGGCCATCATCAGCCTGGGCCAGCGCCTCACCGCAGGGGCCATGTTCGGCGCGATCCTGTCGCTGGCCGGGGTGCTGGTGGTCGTCTCCGGCGGACACTTGGGCAATCTGCTGGCCCACGGGCTTAACCGCGGCGACGCCATGATGCTGCTGGCCACCCTGGCCTATGCGGTGTACAGCACCCTGCTGAAGAAATGGCAGTTACGCCTGCCGCCGCTGCAATTGCTGTACTTGCAGGTATTGGTGGCGATCATCGTGCTGCTGCCCCTGTATGTGCTGTCGCCCAAGGTGGGCCTGGGCACGGGCAATATCGGCCTGGTGCTGTACGCCTGCCTGCTGGCCTCGATGATCGCGCCGCTGGCCTGGATGCAGGCGGTCAGCCGCCTGGGCCCGAGCCGCACGGCGCTGTTCTTCAACCTGCTGCCGTTGGTGACCGCGCTGATCGCAGCGGCAGTGCTGCACGAGCAACTGGGCCTGTACCACCTGGTCGGTGGCCTGCTCACCCTGGGCGGCGTGGTGCTGGCTGAGCGCTGGACCACCCCGCTGGGGCGCGCCTAGAGCCCTGCACCTGCCAGCCGTGCGGCGTGTTCAGTGAACAGCCGCACCGGCTCGGCGCCCTTGCCCACCAGGCCCAGGGACTGGTTGACGATATCCAGGTGGTCCATGGGGTAATCGTCGCCAATCACCTGGCCCAGGTGCGAGCTGAAGCGCCCCACCATGCCATCGCACTGCCCGGCTTCGCGCACGAAGGTGCGGGCAAACAGCTTGCAGCTTTGGTGCGAACCGTCCAGGCGGTTGCCTGCGCCATCTGCACCCGGGGCCTGCAACACGCCGGACCACGAGTAGTAATGCACGCCGTTGACCACCGGCTCCCCCTGCCCGCCCCACGTAGCCGGGATGCCCTGTGGATAACGCTGGTTGAACAGCGCCACCCCGGCGCAGGTCAGCGAACCATGGGAGCCGTGCACGTCGATGGGCAGAATCGGCCCGCGCCAGCCGGTCTCCAGGGCGCCCATCAGCAGGCCCAGCAGGTACAGCACGAAATGCAGCAGGCGACCGCCCACCGAGTTATGCGGGTAGCGTCTTTCCAGGTAGTCGGCCAGTTCAGACCCATGGTTAGGCCCGGCCACCGAAGTAACCGAGGCCACCCATTCCGGGCGCTTCGCAGCGGCGTAACGCGCAGTGAGCGCGCCCTGGCTATGCCCGATCAAGTTGACCCTGGCGGCGCCCGTCTCGTGACGGATGCGCTGAATGATCAGCAACAGTTGCTCGCCGCGTACCTCGGTGCTGTTGATCGGCGACACCTGCACCGGGAACACCTGCGCGCCGCCACGACGCAACGCCCGCACGATACCGAACCAGTACGGGTACAGCAGCAGCCGCACGAAGCCGAGCATGCCGGGCACAAGGATGATGGGGTAGCGCGTAGCGCCGGGCTGGTTCATGGCGGTGACATCCTTGAGGGCAAGTTCCAATACTAGCGCACTGACATCGAACTCCTGCGTTGCGCCGTTGCCCCAATACTACGGGGCCACTATTGGCTCATTCGAAGGAGCGACACCTATGTACAAGCAAACCCTGGCTGCAGTGTGCGTACTGGCTTCGCTGGCGGGCTGCGCCAACTCCAAGGTCGAAAACCCGGTGGACTTCGTCACCTACCGCAACGAGCCCCTGGTCAAACAGGTGGAAAACGGCATGACCATGCAGCAAGTCATCGCCATCGGCGGCACGCCTTCTTCGGTGGTGGACGGCAACGGCAAGACCAGCGCCGGTACCTGCAACAACTACGTGCTCAACACCGACGGCAAGCAGCAGGCCTACTACGTCACCTTCGACGCCAGCGGCCATGTCGACAGCAAGGGTTTCATGACCTGTGCGCAACGCACGGCCAACGTGAAAGCCATGCCCTGACGTCGCGCCGATAAAACTTTCCGCCGTGCCGCGTACTCACAACCTCTGAACCGATCACGCCGGGCGCCCGTTGAATGACGGGCGCGATAGAGCCTGACGACCCCAACCGTATAGCCTGGAGATGCTCATGACTATTGAATTGATCGATAAGAACACCCTGCGTGAACGCGCTCGCAAGAACGTGGACAACGGTGCGGTGACCGAAGGCTATGAGGGTGACCGCGAGGAAATCATTCGCCTGCTCAATGATTCGCTGGCCACTGAACTGGTGTGCGTGCTGCGTTATAAACGCCATTACTACATGGCCAAGGGCGTGAAGGCGCAAGTGGCAGCCGCCGAATTCCTGGAGCACGCCACCCAGGAAGCCGAACACGCCGACAAGCTGGCCGAGCGCATCGTGCAACTGGGCGGCGAGCCGGACTTCAACCCCGACAGCCTCAGCAGCCGTTCGCACGCCGAGTACAAGCCCGGCAACACTTTGAAGGAAATGGTCTACGAAGATTTGGTGGCCGAGCGCATCGCCATCGACAGCTATCGGGAGATCATCCAGCATATCGGTGACAAGGACCCCACCACGCGCCGTGTGTTCGAAGACATCCTGGCCCAGGAAGAAGAACACGCCGACGACATGGCGGATATCCTCGAAGGCCTCTGATTCAACCCCACCCCGTAGCCGCTGCCGCCAGGCTGCGCTGGCCCTCCCCTCCACCCTTTACATCCAGGGTGTACTCGAGGGCCAGCGCAGCCTGCCGGCAGCGGCTACGTTTGGGTCTCAGCGGGTGCTGGGGACGGTTTTCGGGGCTTTGCCGGCCTTCATCTGCTCCAGCAACGGCGTGCACTGGTTAGGTTCGCCGCCACTTGGCGCCACCAGGGCCAACAGGCCGGCCGCTGGCGCAGCCACCACCCCAAGCGCAATCATCCCCGCCCCACGCAACAGCAGCGGCACCGCCTGCACGCCAGCACTTGGCTTGGCAAACGGGCCGCGCACGTACAGCGGCGAACGCAGCGACAGCAGGCGGAAGCCCTTGGATTCAGGGTTGATCTTCAGGTCCAGTTGCTCGGTCTTGAAGTTGGCCGTGCCGTCGATGTAGATGATCGCGTTCTCGGTGTCGAACACGAACAGCCGTGGCGCTGCCAGGCCGTCCTTGATACCCAGGTCGGCTGCCGCGCAGTTGATCTTCACTTCGTTGTCGCCAAAGATCTTGCCCATCACGTAGTTGCCCACGTTCAGGCCGGCGATCTCCATCAGCCCGCGGCTGATGGCACCGTCATTGATCAACAGTTTCAGGTCGCCATTGGAGGTGCCCAACAAGGCCGCCACGGAATTGCCAGTGCCGGAAATGTCCGCATCACCATTGAGTTGGCCGAAACTGGTTTTCATCGGTTCGAACGTCGGGAACAGCTGTTTGAGCTTGAAGCCCCGTGCCGTCAGCTTGGCCCGGCCCTGCAAGGGCGTGGTGCGGCCATTGAGGCTGATCTGCGCGTCGAGGTTGCCGCCGGCCACGCCAAAACGCAGCGGCTCAAGCTTCAACTGGCCGTCATCGAGGATCAAGTGCGTATAGAGGTCGGTAAACGGCAGCTCTTTGCTCTGCACAATCTTCTTGCCGGTGAACTCGACATCGGCATCCATGGTGCGCCAGCGTTCGGTGCGGAACTCCTCAACCGGCAGCACCTTGCCCGTCGGTTGCTTGCTATCGCTGCCACGCGCAGCCTGCTTGGCGTTGGAGTCGGCACCGATCAGCGGCGCCAGGTCAGTGAACAGCAATTGATTGGAGACCAGCTTGCCGGTCAGCTTGGGCCGCGGCTGGCTGGCCACGAAGCTCAGGTCGCCGTGAATGTCGCTGTCACCGATCTTGCCGTTGAAATCCTGGTAGTCGAAGGTCGCCCCGGCAGGTTCGTGCAGTTTGGCCTGCAGGTGACCGTCAGTGGAATACGGCGGCGAGTCTGGCAGCGTTACGCCCGTGAGCGGGTACAGTTTGCTCAGGCTGGCGCCTTCCAGCTTCAGCCGCAGATCCAGCGCGCCCAGGTTGCGTGGATCGGTCAGGGTACCGGCCACGGCCACGTGGGTGTCGGCAATGCGCACGTCTGCCTGTACGGGGAAGGGTTTGGCGGCGTCCTGCAAGGCCAGCAGGCCGCCGATCTTGCCGGTGCCGTTTACGGGCTGGTCCTTGTAGCGCCCCGTGACCTTGAAGCCGAAGGCATAGTCCTGAGCGGTGGCACCCTGGTCGCTGACCTTCTTGGCCGCGCCGCTGCCGACGATGTCGCTGAAGGGGATCGGCTTGCCCAACGGGTCGATGAGCACATCGGCGTGGGCCTTGAGCGTCACGTCGTCATACACCACGTGGCCCTTGTCAAAACCGATGGAGCCAATGTCCATCACCCACTTCGACGGTTCGGCATTGGGGTCTTTGGGGCCGAAATCGAAGGTCCAGTTGGCACGGCCATCGGCCAGGCGCTGCAAGTTGGCGTCGGGCTGGGTCAGGTCAATGCGCGGGATGACGATGTGCTGGGCCAGCAGGGGCAGCGGTGACAGGCGGAATTCAACACGCTTGAGGCCGACCATCTGCGGCTGCTTGGACCATTCAGGGTTGCCCAGGGTCAGGTCCTCGGCCACGAAGTGCGGCCAAGGCACCCAGGCGCGCCAGCCGCCCTCCTCCGGTTCACGCGACCACAGCACGTCGAGGTTGCCATTGATGGCAAACGGTCGATGCAGCGCCTCGGACACCTTGGCGTTCAGCGTCGGTTTGACGCGGTTCCAGTCGAAGGTGGCGATCACCACCACCAGTATTGCGATCAGCACCACGAAGGTGGCGACTACCCAGGCCAGGATCTTGCGGGGGCGCGTCATGCACGAATCTCCAAGTGACAGCGGGGGCGGCCCGCTCGGTTGCAGCATTACCTTAGGACTGGCAAACAGCCTGGGGGTTTAACCGGATTGATGAAATCGGCGAACACAGCGATCGACGAACGTTCCACGGTGGCGCATTTTCCCCGGCCGCTCACCGCGACGGTGCACAAAAAACCGCTGTAAGCCGTTGATTAGACAGGTTGCCGGCAAACAATCAATTCCGTTGATTGTTACCATTACCTATATGAACTTTTATATCTAATTCCTGAGAGTAGCATTGGCTTCGTACCCACTTTTCAGCCCTCCAAAGGAGCGCCAAATCATGAAACGCCAATTGCTGCTGACCCTGACCCTCTCTGTACTGGCCGCCAACGTATTCGCCGCCAGCAATGTTCAACAACCAGTCGCCCAGCACAGTGCTGCGGTGATCGTGGCTCAGGACGGTTCTGACCGCACCCTGAACCGTGTCGCCCAAGATGGCTCGGATCGCACCTTGAACCGTGTTGCCCAAGATGGCTCGGACCGCACCCTGAACCGTGTTGCCCAAGACGGCTCGGACCGCACCCTGAACCGCGTTGCTCAAGACGGCTCGGATCGCACCCTGAACCGCGTTGCTCAAGACGGTTCGGACCGCACCCTGAACCGCGTTGCTCAAGATGGCTCGGACCGCACCCTGAATCGCGTTGCTCAAGACGGTTCGGACCGCACCCTGATCCGCGTCGCCCAGGACGGTTCCGATCGCACCCTGAACCGTGCGAGCTAAGCCTTGGTAGCCTTGAAAAAAGCCCGGTCTCTGCACCGGGCTTTGATTTTCCCCGCGATTTGCTAGAGTGCTGCGCTGCCCTTCACAGAATTCCGCACCATGTTGCCCCGCGCCGAACAGAAACAGCAGACCCGTCACGCCCTCCTGGACGCCGCCCGGCAGTTGATCGACGCTGGCCGTGGTTTCGGCAGCATCAGCCTGCGCGAAGTGGCGAAGGCCGCGGGCATCGTGCCCACCGGTTTCTACCGGCATTTCGATGACATGGACCAGCTGGGCTTGGCCCTGGTCAATGAAGTGGGCGAGACCTTCCGAGAAACCATCCGCCGCGTGCGTCGCAATGAATTCGAGTTCAGAGGGCTCACCGATGCCTCGGTGCGCATCTTTCTCGACAGTGTGGCGGCCAACCGTTCGCAGTTCCTGTTCCTGGCCCGTGAGCAATACGGCGACTCGCGCCCGGTGCGCCAGGCACTGACGTGCCTGCGTGACGGCATCAGTTCGGACCTGGCCGCCGACCTTGCGCTGATGCCCAAATGGCAGCATCTGGACGGCGCCGCCCTGGCGGTCATGGCTGACCTGGTGGTGAAGACGGTCTTCGCCACCCTGCCCGAATTGATCGACCCGCCCGCCGCCGCTCTGCCCCGGCAACTGACGCCCCAGGCGAAGATCACGCAGCAGTTGCGCTTCATCTTCATGGGCGCCAAACACTGGCAAGGCTTGAGCAGCATTGACGGCTGACCCAAGTTGGTGCCATACAGGCGACAGCGCACCAAGTTGTAACATTTCGTTGCCCAATCTTCTGGCACAAGGCCGGCATTTGCAGCGCTAGCAAGTTGGCAAGACACTTGCTGTCAGCAGAGTATCGCACTCAGCCGGATGCCTGAAAATGCTGGTGATCCACCGCAGAACCGAACCAAAACCTGACTGGTCGGCCGAATTACACCTCAATTTCGAAGCGCGCAGCAAAAGCCGCCTGCGCTGTTTTAGTGCCGACGGCGAAGACGTCGGACTGTTTCTTGAACGTGGCCAACCGCCCCTGCATGACGGCGAATGCCTGGAAGCCCAGGACGGACGCATCGTCAAAGTGGTGGCCCGCCCCGAAGCCCTGCTGCACGTCACCTGCGCCAACGCCTTTGAACTGACCCGCGCCGCCTATCACCTGGGCAACCGTCACGTAGCCCTGCAAGTAGGGGATGGCTGGCTGCGCCTGCTGGACGATTACGTGCTCAAGGCCATGCTCGAACAACTGGGCGCCAGCACCGAAGCCATCCAAGCGCCCTTCCAGCCGGAGCACGGCGCCTACGGCGGTGGCCACCACCATTCCCGTCACGGCGAAGAAGACTTCAACTACGCACCCAAACTCCACCAGTTCGGCGTGCGCACGTGAACCCGGCCTGGGCCCTGCTGCGCCTGGCCAGTCCGCAACTGCCGATCGGCGGCTACAGCTATTCCCAGGGCCTGGAAATGGCCGTGGAACAGGGCACGGTGAAACAGGCCGACGACGCCCGGCGCTGGATCAGCGATCAGTTGCTGCTCAACCTGGCGCGCTTCGAGGCGCCGCTGTTGCTGGCCCATTGCACGGCCGCCGCGGCAAACGATTGGTCCAGCCTGCGTACCCTCAGCGACCAGCACCGCGCCAGCCGCGAAACCCGAGAACTGGCGCAGGAAAGCCGGCAAATGGGCTATTCGCTCAAGCAATTGCTCGACGGCCTGCCCGAGCTGGATGCACCTGCCCGTGACTTTCTCGCCACCACGCCCGAACCGCATCTGGCCCTGGGCTGGGCGCTGGCCGCCCGTGCCTGGCAGATCAGCCCGGCCGACGCCCTGGCCGCCTGGCTGTGGAGCTGGCTGGAAAACCAGCTGGCGGTGCTGATGAAAACCCTGCCGCTGGGCCAGCAAGCCGCCCAGCGCCTGACCAGCGAGTTGCTGCCGCTGCTGCAGCAAGCCCAGCAGCACGCCAGCGAACTAGACCCCCACCATTACGGCAGCGCCGCGTTCGGCCTGTCCCTGGCGAGCATGGCCCATGAACGCCAATACAGCCGCCTGTTCCGTTCCTAGGAGATGACAACCATGAATACCCAGCCCCTGCGCGTCGGCATCGGCGGCCCGGTCGGTTCCGGCAAGACCGCGCTGACCCTGGCCCTGTGCCTGGCCCTGCGCGAGCGTTACAACCTGGCCGTGGTCACCAACGACATCTACACCCGCGAAGACGCCGACTTCCTGGTGCGCAACGAGGCCCTGGCGCCCGAGCGCATCATCGGCGTGGAAACCGGCGGCTGCCCGCACACCGCCATTCGCGAAGACGCCTCCATCAACCTGGAAGCCGTGGACCAGCTCAACCGCCGCTTCCCAGGCCTGGACCTGATCCTGGTCGAATCGGGCGGCGACAACCTGTCCGCCACCTTCAGCCCCGAGCTGTCGGACCTGACCATCTACGTGATCGACGTGTCGGCTGGCGACAAGCTGCCGCGCAAAGGCGGTCCGGGCATCTGCAAGTCCGACCTGCTGGTGATCAACAAGATCGACCTGGCACCGCTGGTAGGCGCCTCGCTGGAGATGATGGACGGCGACACCAAGCGCATGCGGGGTGAAAAGCCGTTCGTGTTCAGCAACCAGAAGACCGGCCAGGGCCTTGAAGCCATCATCGCCTTCATCGAACGCCAGGGGCTGCTGACCGCAGCCTGACCCGGATCTGCTCATCCACCACCGTCCCCCTGTAGGAGCGGGCCGTGCCCGCGAAGGCTACACCGCGCACTTGCTGACACACCGCGTCGCCTGGTTCGCGGACGCAGTCCGCTCCTACACGTACGTTCAACAAGGAAGCTTAGAGATGACCCTGAAAAAACTCCTCGGCGCTGCCGCCCTGCTGCTCACCCCCGCCCTGGCCTTCGCCCACCCCGGCCACGGCGAGCACGGCATCGTCGCCGGCGTATTGCACCCATTGACCGGTATCGACCACCTGCTGGCCATGCTGGCCGTGGGCCTGTGGGCCGCGCAGCAGACCGGCAAGGCGCGCTGGGCCCTGCCCGCCACCTTCGTCGGCACCATGCTGATTGGCGGCCTGCTGGGCTTTGAAGGCCTGGAACTGCCGGGCCTGGAAAGCGGCATTGCCGCCTCGGTACTGGCCCTGGGCCTGGCCGTGGCGCTGGCCATTCGTCCACCGGTGGCCCTGGCGGTCGCCGCTACGGCGCTGTTCGCGCTGTTCCATGGCGTGGCGCATGGCCTGGAGCTGCCGGAAATGTCCAGCCCGTGGGCTTACGCGGCCGGCTTCGTCGCCGCTACCGCCGCACTGCACGCGGTCGGCTACGCCGCGGTGCGCCTGCTGCCGCAAGCGGCCAGCCCTCTGGTGCGCATCGCCGGCGCCCTGTCTGCCCTGACTGGCGCCTGGCTGCTCGCCGGCTGATCCGTAGCCGCTGCCGCCAGGCTGCGCTGGCCCTTGAGCTCACTGAAGATTTGCAGTGAATGACAGGCCAGCGCAGCCTGGCGGCAGCGGCTACAAACCTTGCTTTGCCCATCTGCGCCCGCCCCCTGTTACCATGTCGCCCAAATCGCCCCTCTGACGACACCTTTCATGCTCGATCACTCCCCCAAAGCCACCTTCACCGCCGTGCATGAGCACTTCCTGAAGACCATCGTGCCGCTATGGCAAGGCCCGGGCTGGAACGCCGAACTGGCCCTGCCCTACGAAGCCCTGGACCCGCAGCACCGGCCCATGCCCGTGCAGCGCTACCGGGCCATGGCCTGTGCGCGGCAGTTGTATCTGTTTTCGGGGCTGATTGAGCAACCGGGCGCGCGCGAGCATGCCGCAGCGCTGTTCCGCTCGCTGCAGAAGCATTTCCACGATGCCGAGCATGGCGGCTGGTTCTACAGCATCGATGCCCAGGCGCGCCCGCTTGATCGCAGCAAGGATCTCTACACCCACGCGTTCATCGTGTTTGCCTGCGCGCATTACTGGCACAAGTCCCGCGACCCATTGGCCGAATCGGTGCTGGACGCCGCGCTGAGCGTGGTGGCCACGCAGTTTTCCACAGGTGACGGGCTGTACGAGGCCACGCTGGCCGAGGACTGGTCCGAGGTGGGCGCAGGGCCGCTGCAGAACCCGCTGATGCACTTGGCCGAAGCCTTCCTGGCCACGCTGGCCGTGCGCGACGATGAGGCCGTCAGCCAAGCCCTGCTGGGCTTATGCACAGCCATGCAGGCGCGCTTCGTCGACCCGGCGTCGGGCTTTCTGATGGAGAAGCCGTGCGGTGCTGTGGATAACTGGTGGGAACCCGGGCATCAGTTCGAGTGGTTCTACCTGCTGGAGTCTTCCGCGCTGCTGCGCGGGGGCGATCTGCACGGTTCGCTGGACCGGGCCTTCGCAACCTCCGAGCGTATGGGCGTGAAGGATGGCGGCGTGCTGGCCATGTTGGACGTGGACGGCGGTGTACGCGACGGCACTCAGCGTATCTGGGCTCAGGCTGAGTACCTGCGTGCGTTGACGCTGCGGGCCGCTGGGGATGTGGAGGGGCAATTGCAGGTGCTGCGCGAGCGCTTCCTGCACGCAGGCGGCTGGTATGAGTGCCGTGATGCCGCGGGTGTGGTGACGCGCCTGGACATGCCGTCCACCACGCCGTACCACCTGGCTACCTGCTACGAGAGCCTGGCTATCTGATTCCCTGGAGACTTTCAGGGGACTCGAGGGCCAGCGCAGCCTGGCGGCAGCGGCTACGGGATGTAGCCGCTGGCGCTAGCCTGCGCTGGCCCTGTGCCCCACTGAAAATCTCCAGCGAACCCAGGCATCACGCCTTGTGCGGGCGCTCGATGGCGAAACCGGCCCAGCTCTGAGTGACCGGCATCAGTTCCAGGCTGTTGATGTTGACGTGCGCCGGGGTGTTCATGATCCAGAAGATGGTGTCGGCAATGTCCTGCGGCTGGATAGGCTCGGCACCGGCGTAGGTCGCGTCATAACGCGCCTGGTCGCCGCCGAAACGCACCAGCGAGAACTCGCTTTCGCACAGGCCCGGCTCCAGGTTGGTCACGCGCACGCCGGTGCCCTGCAGGTCGCAGCGCAGGTTCAACGAGAACTGTTTGACGAACGCCTTGGTAGCGCCATACACGTGGCTGCCCGGGTACGGGTAGTTGCCCGCCACCGAACCCAGGTTGACGATGCTGGCGCCACGGCCTTGGGCGATCAGGCGCGGCAGCAGCAGGCGGGTGCTGTACATCAGGCCTTTGACGTTGGTGTCGACCATGGTGTCCCAGTCGTCCAGGTCGCACTTGGGCGCCGGCTCAATGCCCAGGGCCAGGCCGGCGTTATTGATCAGGCCGGTCAGCTTGGCGAATTCAGGCGGCAGGTTGCCGATGGCTTCTTCCATGGCCTTGCGGTCACGCACGTCCAGCACCAGGCCATGCACCTTGGTCTGCTTGGAGAGTTCTTCGCACAGCGCGTTCAAGCGCTCCTCACGACGCCCGGTCAGCACCAGCGACCAGCCGGCCTCGGCAAAACGACGTGCACAGGCTTCGCCAAACCCGGAAGTGGCGCCAGTGATAAACACGGTGGAAGTCATTGCATGCTCCTGAAAGGCTGTGTGGAAAAGATCGTTTCGAAGCATGCCCGCCCCACGGCGGGACGGCAAGTAAAAGGGCGCACTGATCAAAAAATGATCGAAGCTCGCAAACCCTTGTCGCAGCTGGTCCGCGTCGACTTTTACGCACCTTATCCACAGGGGCTTGCACAGTATCCGTGGGCAACTTCGCTGTGGACAAAGCCTTGCGGTGCGGGGCCTGTAGCCCTGTGTAACGGCTTTTTGCCTTGACCTTGACCGTGCAGTCAGGTAGCCCTGCCAGCAACCACGCATTCAGGAAAACCGAAGGGATGGCGCCAGGCCAGTAACTACGCTGCTTCGGGCGGTCTTTCCAAGGCTTGCCCACAGAGTTATCCACAGGTTTTTATGCCTCTGATGAACGGTATTTGCCAGTGGATAAGGGCTTGACAAACCGCGCTCACGGCGACCTATAAATCACTGATCAAAAAACAACCACATGCCTGCAGGCCACGCCAATCAAGGCCTTCAACCACATACACCCAAGTTACCCACAGCCAGTTCCACAATAAACGGGGACAAGTGCATAAGGTGACAGAATCATGAATTGGGGTGGTTTTATGTCGCAGTCAGCGGGAAATGAAAAAGGGTTTTCCACAATTGTGTGGAAAACCCTTTTTGAGATGCCTGTAGCCGCTGCAGACAGGCTGCGCTGGCGCTGTGCCTCGCTGAAAATCTGCAGTGTGGACAAGGACCAGCGCAGCCTTCGGCAGCGGCTACATCAGTGGCCGCCGAGGTAGGCGTTGCGCACTTCGTCGTTGCTCAACAGCTCCTGACCGGTACCTGTGAGGCGAATCTCGCCGTTGACCATCACGTAGGCCCGGTCCGACAGCTTCAGCGCGTGGTTGGCGTTCTGCTCCACCAGGAAGATGGTCATCCCCGACTTGGCCAGCTCGCGCAACGTGCTGAAAATCTGCTTCACCACAATCGGCGCCAACCCCAGCGACGGCTCATCCAGCAGCAACAGCTTGGGCCGGCTCATCAGCGCGCGGGCGATGGCCAGCATCTGCTGCTCGCCGCCCGACATGGTCATGGCGCGCTGGTTGCGGCGCTCCTTGAGGCGCGGGAACAGGTCGAACATGCGCTGCATGTCCTCGCCAGCGAACTTGTCGCCGATGGGGATGGTGCCCATCAGCAGGTTCTCTTCCACCGACATGTCCGGGAACACCCGCCGCCCTTCCGGCGACTGGGCGATGCCGTTGGAGGCGATGTAGTGGGACGACTTCTTGGTGATGTCGGTGCCCTGGTAGATGATCTGCCCATTGGCAGCGCGCGGCTGGCCGAAGATGGACATCAGCAGCGTCGACTTGCCCGCGCCGTTGGAGCCGATCAGGCTCACGGTCTCGCCTTCGTTGATGTGCATCGAAACTTTCTTCAGGGCCTGGATAGGCCCGTAGAACACGTCGATCTCTTTCAGTTCGAGGATCGGGTTACTCATACCAGCTCCTCTTCATCCGCGCCCAGGTAGGCGGCGATCACTTTCGGGTCGTGACGGATCTGCTCCGGGCCGCCCTCGGCGATCACGTTGCCGTGGTCCAGCACCACGATGTGGTCGGAAATGCCCATGACCATGCCCATGTCGTGCTCGATCAGCACGATGGTCATGTCGTGTTCGTCGCGCAGCAGGCGGATCATGCCGCTCAGCGCTTCGGTTTCCTGCGGGTTGAGGCCGGCGGCAGGCTCATCCAGGCAGATCACCTGCGGCCGTGTGCACATGGCCCGGGCGATCTCCAGGCGGCGCTGCTGGCCGTAGGAAAGCTCGCCGGCCAGGCGGTTGGCGCAGTCCACCAGGTCCACCACCTCCAGCCAGTAGAACGCCGTGTTCAATGCGTCCTCCTCGGCCTGGCGGTAGCCGCGGGTGTTGAGGATGCCGGCGACCATGCTGCGGTTGACCCACATGTGCTGGGCCACCAGCAGGTTCTCCACCACCGACATTTCCCGGAACAGGCGAATGTTCTGGAACGTGCGCGCCAGGCCCGCCCGGTTGACCAGGTGGGTGCCGCCGAACATCTTGTAGTACATGCGGCTGGCGAAGCTGCGCGGCGAGACGAAGTCGGTGGGCTGGAAGGGCTCGCCCAGCAGCTTGATGACGTTGGTCTTGATGCCGCGTGTTTCCAGCTCGATGCGCCCGCCGGTGGCCTTGTAGAAGCCGGTCAGGCAGTTGAACACCGTGGTCTTGCCGGCGCCGTTGGGGCCGATCAGGGCAAAGATCGAATTGCGTTTGACCTTCAGGCTGACATCGCTGAGGGCCTTGATGCCACCGAAGTGCATCATCAGTTTTTCGACCGTGAGTACGTATTCACTCATGGCGCCACTCCTTTACGCGGAACCACACCGGTACGACTGATGCGAATCAGGCCGCGCGGTCTCCAGATCATCATCAGCACCATCAGCACGCCGAACAGCAGCACGCGGTACTCGGCAAACGAGCGCAGCAGCTCCGGGGCCACGGTGAGCACGAAGGCGGCGATCACCACCCCCACCGTGGAGCCCATGCCGCCCAGTACCACGATGGCCAGGATCAGTGCCGATTCGAAGAAGGTAAACGAGGTAGGGTTGACGAAGCCCTGGTAACTGGCGAAAAACACACCTGCCAGGCCGGCCGTGGAGGCACCCAGGGTAAAGGCCGAGAGTTTCACCAGCACGTGGTTCAGGCCCATGGCCCGGCAGGCAATCTCGTCCTCGCGCAACGCTTCCCAGGCGCGGCCCACCGGCATGCGGGTCAGGCGATGCTTGATGTACAGCACGCCGATCACCACCAGGAACAGCACGGCGTAGATGAACACGAATTTCAGGTTGGGGTTGTAGTCGATGTGCAGGAACTCGTGGATCGGCACCCCGCCCTCCTTCGCCTTGCGCCCGAATTCCAGGCCCAGGAAGGTCGGCGACGGTACTGGCACGCCGTTAGGGCCGCCGGTGAACGACAGCCAGTTGTTCAGCACCAGGCGGATGATTTCACCGAAGCCCAGGGTCACGATGGCCAGGTAGTCGCCGTGCATGCGCAATACCGGGAAACCCAATATGCACCCCGCCAACGCCGCCGCCAGGGCCGCCAGCGGCAGCGCCGACCAGAAGCCCAGGCCCAGGTATTGATAGCCCAGCGCCAGGCCGTAGGCGCCGATGGCGTAGAACGCCACATAACCCAGGTCGAGCAACCCGGCCAGGCCCACCACGATGTTCAGGCCAAGGCCCAGCAGCACGTAGATCAGGCCGAGGATGACGATGGTCAGCACGTATTTGTTGGCGAACACCGGGAACACCAGCGCCGCCACGATCACCAGCGGGATCACCCAGCGCAGCGCCGACTTGTGCCCAGGCGCCAGCACATGCACGCCCGAACCGCCGCGCTCCATGCCCTGGGACATGCGGATGCCCTTGGGCGTCTGCAGGAACAGGCTGATCAGGAAGCGCCCGACCACCACCGCCGCCACCAGCCAGGCCACGCGGGAGGGTTCCAGGTTGAACTCGTAGCCTTGCAGCACCACGCCGACGATGGGGCCGAACACGATCAGCGCCAGCAGCCCGGCGATGACTGCATCGATCACGCTTTGTTTGATATCGATGGGTTTGATTGGGGCACCAGACATAAATTACACCTTCGCCACGAGTGGTCGACCCAACAGGCCTTGGGGTCGGAAGATCAGGATCAGCACCAGCAGGGCGAAGCTGAACACGTCTTTGTAGTCGGAGTTGATCAGGCCGGAGAACTGCGACTCGGCAACCCCCAGGATCAACCCGCCCAGCATGGCCCCCGGCAGCGAGCCGATGCCGCCCAGCACCGCGGCGGTGAAGGCCTTGATGCCGATGATGAAGCCGGCGTAGAAGTCGAAGGTGCCGTAGTTGACGGTGATCAGCACCCCCGCCAGCGCCGCCATGGCCGCGCCGATGATGAACACGTAGGAGATCACCCGGTCAGTGTTGATGCCCAGGATGGAGGCCATCTTGCGGTCTTGCTGGGTGGCACGGCACATGCGCCCCAGCTTGGTGTATTTGATGATGTAGGTCAGCACGGCCATGCCGGCGAACGCGGCCACCAGGATGAACAGCTTGGTGTAGGTGATCTGCACGAAGCCGGTGCCGATGTCGAAGCGCCAGCCGCCACTGAGCAGCGTGGGCACGCCCTGCTGGTTGGGGCCCTGGGCGATCTGCGCGTAGTTCTGCAGGATCAGCGAGATACCGATGGCGCTGATCAGCGGCGCCAGGCGCGTGGAGTTGCGCAGGGGCTTGTAGGCCACCCGCTCAATGACAAAACCGTAGACCCCGGTGACGACGATGGTAAACGCCAGCGTGCCGAGAATCAGGAAAGGGAAGGACTCGACACCAAAGAACGACAACACGGCCAGGCCGATGGCGGCCAGGTAGGCAGAGATCATGTACACGTCGCCGTGGGCGAAGTTGATCATGCCGATGATGCCGTAAACCATGGTGTAACCGATGGCGATCAAACCGTAGACCGAACCCAGGGTCAGGCCGTTGATCATTTGTTGCAGGAAAATACCATCCATCATGCACGCTCACGAACTTCTGGGCCGCACGGGTCCGCGCGGGCAAGCCGGGCCTGCCCACTCGAACACGAGCGGTGGTAGAGAACTGACAGGCCCGCCGCACACTCGGCCAGGCCCTGTTTGACCCGGCCTGCGGGCTACCCCGCAGGCCTGGCCGACCTCATGTCATTTCTGCTTTTCGAGCTGGTGGTATTTGCCGTCCTTGTCCCACTGGTAGACGACATAGTCCGAGACCTTCAGGTCGCCCTTGGTGTCCCAGGTTTTGGTGCCCATGACGGTCTGCACCGGGTTGGCCTTGAGCCACTTGGCGGCGTCTTCACCCTTGTCGGACTTGGCGCCGTTGAAGCCGGCGGCCAGGGCCTGGATCGAAGCGTAGGCGTACAGGGTGTAGCCTTCAGGCTCGTAACCGGCCTTGCGGAACTTGTCCACCACGGCCTTGCTGTCTGGCAGCAGGCGCGGGTCGGCGCCGAAGGTCATGTACACGCCATCGACGTATTGCGCGCCGCCGGCGGTGGTCACCAGCTCGTCGGTAACCACGCCGTCATCGGACATGAACTTCACGTCTTTCAGACCGGCCTCACGCAGTTGGCGCACCAGTGGGCCGGCTTCGGGGTGCAGGCCGCCGAAGTACACCACGTCGGCGCCCACGCCGCGGATCTTGGTCACCAGGGCGCTGAAGTCCTTCTCGCCGCGGGTCAGGCCTTCTTCCAGCACCGGCTTGACGCCGCGCTTGGTCAGCTGGGCGGAGGTGGCATCAGCCAGGCCCTTGCCGTAGGTGTCCTTGTCGTTGATGACCGCGACTTTTTTGCCTTTCAGCACGTCGACGATGTAGTCACCAGCGACGATGCCTTGCTGATCGTCACGGCCGCACATGCGGAACATGGCGGTCAGGCCGCGCTCGGTAACGGCCGGGTTGGTGGAGCCTGGGGTGATGGCGATCACGCCAGCATCGCCGTAAACCTCGGACGCCGGGATGGTGGACGAGGAGCAGAAGTGGCCCACTACGCCGGCAACCTTGTCCTGGTCAGCCAGTTTGTTGGCCACGGCCACGGCCTGCTTGGGTTCACAGGCGTCGTCGCCGGCCACCAGGATGATCTTGCCGCCGTTCACGCCGCCGTGGGCGTTGATTTCGTCAGCGGCCGCCTGGGCCCCCTTCATGTATTGCTCGCCGAACGATGCGTTGGCACCGGTCATAGGGCCTGCCACGCCGATCTTGATGTCGGCTGCCTGTACAAACGAAGTAACCCCCAATGCAGTAGCCACTGCGAGAGCCAGAAAACCTTTCCTGTAAAACGTCTGCGACATGAGGTGGTGCTCCTGAGTTTTTTTGGTTGGCACTACAACTTCACAACTTCAGCAATTGCTCTGAGCAAGCGCCGTGCCAGCGGATTTTCAAATGCTGAAAACCGTCGCGCTTTTGCCGCGCGAAGGCCCTGCGCCCGCATCGATACGGGTCGTGCAACCGTCTAGATGGCGCTTGGTAGCACCCTGCAACACAAAAGGAGCAACCCTAAAGTGCCATCATTGCAACCTGCCCGTGCCACAGCGTGCAACCGACCTGTAACAGGCTGCGTAACCGAAGTGCACATCCGAGGTGCGTGATTGCTACGGCTCGCACCATTACAGGCTAGCCGGTGTAGGAAAAAACACAGAGTTAGTTAGGAAACTACTTATATAAGCGGCGAAATGGCTGGGCCAGAGGCTTTTGCGCCAGGTTCAAGCATTCGGCGGCCGGCACAAAAGACTGGCAGAATGTGCCTTTACTGTGCGCCACTACCGTTTCCGTCATGCCGCCAGGCCCAGTTGGAGCCCTCAATGAGCGAGAGCGTATTCGCTGATCGCATCGTGCAGAACCTGCTCGACACCGATTTGTACAAGCTGACCATGATGCAGGCCGTCCTGCACAACTACCCCAACGTCGAGGTGGAGTGGGAGTTCCGCTGCCGCAACGGTGAAGACCTGCGCCCTTACCTGGCCGAGATTCGTTATCAGATCGAGCGGCTGTGCGAACTGAGTCTGAGCAGCGACCAGCTGGACTTTCTTGAGCGCATCAACTTCATGAAGCCGGACTTCCTGCGCTTCCTGGGCCTGTTCCGCTTCAACCTGCGTTACATCCAGACCAGCATCGACAACGACCAGCTGAGCATCCGCCTGCGCGGCCCATGGCTGCACGTAATCCTGTTCGAAGTGCCACTGCTGGCCATCGTCAGTGAAGTGCGCAACCGCGTGCGTTACCGCGAAGTCACCCTGGGCCAGGCCCGCGAGCAGCTGTACCGCAAGTTCGAGTGGCTGACCGCCAACGCCTCGGCCGATGAGCTGGCTGAATTGCAGGTAGCCGACTTCGGCACCCGTCGACGCTTTTCCTACAAGGTGCAGGAAGAAGTGGTGACAGTGCTCAAGCATGATTTCCCAGGGCGCTTCGTCGGCACCAGCAACGTGCACCTGGCGCGTGAACTGGACATCAAGCCGCTGGGCACCATGGCCCACGAGTGGATCATGGCCCATCAGCAACTGGGCCCGCGGCTGATCGACAGCCAAAGTGCGGCGCTGGATTGCTGGGTGCGTGAATACCGGGGGCTGCTCGGCATCGCTTTGACCGACTGCATCACCATGGATGCCTTCCTCAGCGATTTCGATCTGTACTTTGCCAAGCTGTTTGACGGCTTGCGCCATGATTCAGGGGACCCGGTGGTGTGGGCCGAGAAAGCCATCGCGCACTACCAGAAGCTGGGCATCGACCCGATGAGCAAGACGCTGGTGTTCTCCGACGGGCTGAACCTGCCCAAGTCGCTGGAAATTTTCCGCGCGTTGCGGGGGCGCATCAACGTCAGCTTTGGCATTGGCACCAACCTGACCTGCGATATTCCGGGGGTGGAGCCGATGAGCATTGTGCTGAAGATGACCGACTGCAATGGCCAGCCGGTGGCGAAGATCTCGGATGAGGCGGCGAAGACGCAGTGCCGGGATGAGAATTTCGTGGCGTATCTGCGCCATGTGTTCAAGGTCAAACCCTGAAACCCCGTAGCCGCTGCCGCCAGGCTGCGCTGGCCCTGTGCCTCACTGAAAATCTACAGTGTACTCAGGGGCCAGCGCAGCCTGGCGGCAGCGGCTACGGGTGTGGGGATCAGTTAACCAGCGTCACCGCGCCTTTCATCATCGAGATGTGCCCCGGGAACGAGCAGAAAAACGCGTAATCAGTCCCGGCCTGCAGCTTGGCCACATCAAAAGTCACCGAATCCTTCTCGCCCGCACCAATGATCTTGGTGTGCGCCAGCACGCGCTCGTCGCCATCCTTCAGGTAGTTCTTCTCGATACCCGCGGCCATGCCGTCGGTGGCCACGCCCTGGGCGTCGGCGGTCTTGCTCAGCACCCAGTTGTGGCCCATCACGTTCTTGGCCAGGGCGCCGGAGTGGCCCAGGTTGACGGTGAAGGTCTTGCAGCTCTTGCTGACTTCGATGGCCTTTTTGTCGAAGGTCATACTGTCGGTGGAATCGACGTCAACCGAGCATTCGGCGGCAAATACTTGGCCAGCAGCGAGGGCAAGCAGGGAAGCGGCTACTACTTTCGCGAACATGGGTGGTTCTCCAGGACAGGTTTCAAGCAAGGCTTCTTCTATGAGCCTCATCGAGACAATCAACAAGACAAACCTAACACGCACCCAATATTGTATACAATATCAATCACGGAGCGTTTACATGAACAACTTCCTGCGCAGCCTGCTCGCCGCCTACGCCTGCGGCAACACCGGCACCGATTATCTGGACGACTGAACGAAAGACTGGAGCCAGAGCCCTCGCGGATTTACCCTGTGGCACCTCAACGGCCAGGAGTAACCCCATGTCACTGACTTCAGTCTGTGTTTTCTGCGGCGCCAGCAGCGGCAACAACCCGGTTTATCGTGAAGCGGCCATTACCCTGGGGCGCACCCTGGCCGAGCGCAAGCTGACGCTTGTATACGGTGGCGGCGCCGTGGGCCTGATGGGCATCGTCGCGGATGCGGTGCTGCAAGCCGGTGGCGAGGTGATCGGCATCATCCCCCACAGCCTCAACGATCTGGAAATCGGCCACAAGGGCCTGACCCGCCTGGAAGTGGTGGACGGCATGCACGCGCGCAAGGCGCGCATGGCCGAGCTGGCCGATGCGTTCATCGCCCTGCCTGGCGGCCTGGGGACTTTGGAAGAGCTGTTCGAAGTGTGGACCTGGGGCCAACTGGGCTACCACGGCAAGCCGCTGGGCCTGCTGGAGGTCAATGGTTTCTACAGCAAGCTCACCGGCTTCCTCGACCACCTGGTGCAAGAGAACTTCGTGCGTGAACAGCACCGCTCGATGCTGCAGGTGAACGAGTCGGCCAGCGATCTGCTCGACGCCCTGGATGCCTGGCGCCCTACCGTGCTGCCCAAGTGGACCGACAAGAAGCCGGACTGATCAGTCCGGCATTTCCCCCAGCGGCATCACCGTGACCTGCACTTCCGGGTCATGGCTGCCGCCGCCCAGGATCACCCCGCGCAGCGGCGACACATCGGAAAAATCCCGGCCCCAGGCCAGGGTGATGTGTTCCAGCGCGGGCTGCACATTGTTGGTCGGGTCGAAATCCACCCAACCGAACGGCGGACAATACACCGACACCCAGGCGTGGGACGCATCGGCGCCAATCAGCCGGGGCTGCCCGGGCGGCGGCTGGGTCAGCAGGTAGCCGCTGACATAGCGTGCCGCCAGGCCGCGCGAGCGCAGGCACGCCAGCATCAGGTGGGCAAAGTCCTGGCACACCCCGCGGCGACGCTCCAGCACTTCCACTAGCGGCGTTGCCACTTGCGTGGCTTCGGCGTCGAAGGTGAACTCTTCGAATATCTTTTCCATCAGCGCCCGTGCGCCTTCCAGCAATGGCCGGCCTGGCGGGAAGCAATCGGCGGAGAACGCCACGAAGCTCTGCTTGAGGCGCACATAGGGCGACTCGAAGCGGTAGCGACAGGCTTTCATCAGGTCTTCGGCAATGGGCGCACTGCTGTAGCACAGGGCACTGCGCACCGCTTCCCAGCTTGGCGAGGCGGCAAAATCCAGCGCCGGCCGCGCCAGCACTTCCACTTTCAGGCGGGCGCTGACCTTGAGCTCGTCATGGGGCCGCTCGAAGGTCAGGCGCGTCAGCGGGTTGCCGAACACGTCATAGTCATCCACACGCCAGGTGGGCTCGGGGCTGATCTGCAACGCCTGCTCGCGGCACAGCTGCCAGGCGCACGGCCGCGGCCACAAGTGCGCCAGCTGCTGGGCCAGGGACACCGGGCTGTCGTAGTGGTAATGGGTGTCGTGAATGATCTGGTAGTGGGCACTCATACCGATATCGTCCGTTGGCTGACGTCATCGACGTGGGCGAAATGGCGCAGGGCCAGGCGGTCTGAGACCTGGCCGCTGGCCTCGTTGATGGTTTGCAGCAGATCGGCCAGGCCGTCGAGCACCGCCTGCACGCTGGGCGCGCCGAACAGGGAGTGCTCAAGGCTGCCCAGGTCGAAGGCCGACAGCCGTTCGATCAGCATCGCCAGGCCACGTTCGCGGGGTGCGCCGAACTCTTCGTTGAGGCGGCGCAGCGAGCGGTTCACCAGCTTGAGCTGGAACAGCACGGCATGGGGGTTCTGTTCGTCGAGCAGCAACAGGTCCAGCACCGGGATCAGTTGCGGCACGGCCAGGTAGCGCGAGCGGTAGGTGATGCTGCTGTTGCCCAGCTCCAGCAGCCACTCTAGCCCGGCCTGATCGGACACCGCCACACCGCGCAGGAAGGCGGCCAGGCTGGTGCTGAGGAACTGCAGACGCTCGATGCGCCGGCCCAGCATCAGGAAACGCCAGCCTTCGTCACGGGTCATGTCGTCCAGGGCGAAGCCGGACAAGGCCGCCAGGGACATGACCAGGCGGTTGAGGAAATCCAGCAACTCGCCGAAGTCCGGCTCTTCCACATCCAGGCTCTGGGCTTCGCGTTGCAGCTCCACCAGCGCCTGCCAGTTTTCCCGCGAGAGCTTGCCGCGCACCTGGGAGGCGGCCCACTGCAGGCGTTGCAGGTTGGCGCGCAGGCTGAACGGCCACTCTTCGCCCAGCAGCGCCGCCAGCAGGCGTTCTTCCAGATCGCCTTCTTCGGGCAGCAGCGACAGGCGTTCGGCCAGCTCCACTGCGGCCTCCAGCGCCAGCGGGTCGTCGCCATCGATATAGCGGCCAAGGATGATGCGCAGCAAACGCGCGCTGTCATCGCAGCGCTCGCAGTAGCGGCCGAACCAGAACAGGTTTTCCACCACCCGCGACGGCAAGTAGGGGTCGACGCGCACCACGTCATGGACGCCGATGGTGCGCTGGGCCTTCCACTGCTCGCCGATGGGCACGCGCTCGCCCAGCACCCAGGTGTCCTTGCTGGCGCCACCGCGCTGCATCGACACCACTTCGGCGTCGGCCTCGGCGGCCACGCGGGTCAGGGCGCCGGGCAGCACCCGGTATCCGTCGTAGCCGGCCACGGCATACACGCGCATGCCGATGGCGCGGGGCGCCAGCTGGCCGCTGTCCTGCCAAACCGGCGCCTGGCTCAGTTGCGCCAGTTCCTGGGCTACGTAGGCATACGGCCGCGCCTGGATGCGCTCGGCCATCGCCTTGCGCTGCTTGGCGTCGAGGTCGCGGCCAAATACCGGGGTGAAGCTTTGCGACGGGAACGCCGGCTTGATCAGCAGGTTGGGCAGCTTTTCCAGCGCCTGGGCCATCACCGGCGGCTCGCCACACCACCAGGTGGCGATGGACGGCAGGATCAGTTTTTCGCCAAACAGGTGCTCGTTGATGGTGGGCAGGAAGCCCAGCAGGCCGGGCGACTCCAGCACGCCGCTGCCCAGGGCGTTGGCCACCAGTATGCGGCCCTGGCGCACCGCTTCCAGCAGGCCGGGCACACCCAGGGCCGAGTCGGTGCGCAGCTCCAGCGGGTCGCAGAAGTCGTCGTCCAGGCGACGCATGATCGCGTGCACCCGGCGCAGACCGCTCAAGGTCTTGAGGTAGACGGTGGCGTCGCGTACCGTCAGGTCGCTACCTTCCACCAGCGGATAGCCCAGTTGGCGTGCCAGGTACAGGTGTTCGAAGTAGCTTTCGTTGAAGCGCCCGGGGGTCAGCAGCACGATCAGTGGCGCTTCGTGGCCATCGGGGGCCAGGCGCCGCAGGGTGTCCTGCAGGGTGCGGAAATAGCCGGCCAGGTGCTCCACTTTCAGGTCGCGGTACAGCTCGGGGAAAGCCCGCGACACGCTCATGCGGTTTTCCAAGGCGTAGCCGGCGCCCGATGGCGCCTGGGTACGGTCTGCAGTGACCCACCATTGGCCGTCGGGCGTACGCGCCAAGTCCACCGCGCACAGGTGCAGGAAGATATCGCCCGGCGGCTTCAGGCCCTGGCACGGCCAGAGGAAATTGTTGTGGCCGTAGACCAGCTCGGCAGGCAGCAAGCCTTGCCGAATCAGCTCCTGCGGGCCGTAGATATCGGCCAGCACGGCGTTGAGCAGCTTGGCGCGCTGGGCAATGCCGGCGCGCAGGTGCTGCCATTCAGCAGCCGGAATGACGTGGGGCAACAGGTCCAGCTCCCACGGGCGATCGGCGCCCTTGGGGTCGGCGTAGACGTTGTAGGTCACGCCGTTTTCCTGGATCTGCCGACTCAGCAACGCCTGCCGCTGAGCCAGTTGCGCCGGGCTGCTGCGCTGCAACTGGTCAAACAGCTTGCGCCAGTGCGGGCGCACCGAGCCATCGGCCTTGAGCATCTCGTCAAAACTTCCCGCGGTCAGCGGGTATCGGTCAAGCAGGTCTGGCATGGAACGCTCGGCGCAGGCAGTAATACATCAGAAAATGCGGGTAGGCCGGTTGCCCGGCCGCCCTTTCAGGTGCGACGCATATCCAGTGTCATCGGCAGCTCGTCATTGTTCGTGAGTGTAGGCACAGGCTGCGCCCCGGTGCTATGGCCCAGGCGGAAGAAGCGCGACAGGCGCCGGCTTTCGGCTTCGTTGGCATTGACCGGCAAGGTTTCGTAGTTGCGCCCGCCCGGATGCGCCACGTGGTACTGGCAGCCGCCCAGCGAGCGCTGCATCCAGGTGTCGTGGATGTCGAAGGTCAGCGGCGCGTGCACCGGGATAGTCGGTTGCAGGCAGTTGAACGGCTGCCAGGCGCGGAAACGCACGCCGGCCACGTACTCGCCGACCTTGCCGGTGCTGTGCAACGGCACGGTGCGGCCGTTGCAGGTCAGCACGTAGCGTTGCGGCGACAGGCCGTTGAGCTTGACCTGCACGCGCTCCAGCGACGAGTCGACGTAGCGCACCGTACCACCGGCACCGCCCTCCTCGCCCAGCACGTGCCAAGGCTCCAGGGCCTGACGCAACTCCAGTTCGATGCCTGCCACGGCGTAGTCGCCGATCTTGGGGAAACGGAATTCCAGGTGCGCGGCGAACCACTCGGCGCGCAGGCCGTAGCCGGCGCCGTTGAGCTCGGCGATGACATCGGCGAAATCCTGCTCGATGAAGTGCGCGAGCATGAAGCGATCGTGCAACTCAGTGCCCCAGCGCGCCAGCTTGGGCGGTGCATAGGGTTCGCGCCAGAAGCGCGCGACCAGGGCGCGCAGCAGCAGTTGCTGCACCAGGCTCATGCGCGCATGGGGTGGCATCTCGAAACCACGCAGCTCCAGCAGGCCCAGGCGGCCGGTGGCGCCGTCAGGCGAATACAGCTTGTCGATGCAGAACTCGGCGCGGTGGGTGTTGCCGGTCACGTCGATCAGCAGGTTGCGCAACAGGCGGTCCACCAGCCACGGCGGGCACTGCTCGCCGGGCGCTGGCATCTGCTGGAAAGCGATTTCCAGCTCGTACAGCGAGTCATTGCGCGCCTCGTCCACCCGTGGTGCCTGGGACGTCGGGCCAATGAACAAGCCGCTGAACAGGTACGACAGCGACGGGTGATTGTGCCAATAGCTGATCAGGCTGCGCAGCAGGTCGGGACGGCGCAGGAACGGCGAGTCCGCCGGCGTGGCGCCGCCCAGCACGAAGTGGTTGCCGCCGCCGGTGCCGGTGTGGCGGCCGTCGATCATGAACTTCTCGGTGCTCAGGCGGGTTTCGCGGGCCTGTTCGTAGAGGAATTCGGTGCGCTCCACCAGCTCATCCCAGCTGGCCGAGGGCTGCACGTTGACCTCGATCACGCCTGGGTCGGGGGTGATGCGGAAGTTGGCCAGACGCGGGTCGTAGGGCGGCTCGTAGCCCTCCAGCAGCACCGGGCACTTGAGCTCTTCGGCGGTGGCTTCGATCACGGCCACCAGTTCCAGGTAGGCCTCGACTTCGGACAACGGCGGCATGAACAGGTACAGGCGCCCGTCCCGGGCTTCGGCGCACAGGGCGGTGCGGGTCAGCCAGCTGGCCGACTCGTCGAGTTTGGGCGTGCGCTCCTGCTCTTCGACCTGGGCGGTGGTGGTGGCTTGCAACTGCACAGGCGTGGGCAGCGCGCCCAGGTCCTGATTGGGGTCGCGGGGGTGCACGAACGGGTATTCGGCGGCCGTTACCCAGGGCTGCGAGCCCAAGGGCAGGCGATAGCCCAGTGGCGAGTCGCCCGGCACCAGGCGGCAATGGTTGTCGCGCAGGTACCAGCGGCCACTCTGCCACTGATCACCGGCAGCGGTGCGCGCCAGCGGCAGCACCTGGCCGACGACCTTGTCCAGGCCCTGGCTGAACACCTTGCGCAGGCGTTTGCGTTCCATTTCCTCACCCAGGCGCGAGTCCTCGGCGGTGACGTTGACCGGCAGCGCGCCTTCGCGCCACAGGTAGTAGAAATTGTCCTCGTAGGCGGGGAACACGAAGCGCGTCGGCAGCTTCAGGCGTTCGGCCACACTGGCCAGGAAGCGCCCGGCCAACTCGCCGGTGGCGCCGTCATCACGGGTCTCATCGGCAATCAGCGCGTCGTTGTGCCAGATCGGTTCGCCGTCCACGCGCCAGTAAGCGTTCAACGACCAGCGCGGCAGTTGCTCGCCGGGGTACCACTTGCCCTGGCCGAAGTGCACCAGGCCCTTGGGGGCGTAGCGGGCGCGCATGCGCTGGTAGAGCTCGGCGGACAGCTTGCGCTTGTCCTCGCCCAGGGCGGCGGTGTTCCACTCGGCTCCGTCGGGGTCGTCGATGGAGACGAAGGTCGGCTCGCCGCCCATGGTCAAGCGCACGTCGCCTTCCACCAGGTCGGCGTCGATCTGCCGGCCCAAGGCCGAGATGGCCTGCCACTGCTCTTCGGTGTAGGGCCGGGTAACCCGCGGCGCTTCCCAAATGCGCTCTACCGACATTTCATGGCTGAACTCGCACTCGCACGGCTCTACCAAGCCGCTGATGGGTGCCGCCGAGGACGGATCGGGACTACAGGCCAATGGGATATGCCCTTCACCGGCGAACAGCCCGGAGGTGGCGTCCAGGCCGATCCAGCCGGCACCCGGCAGGTACACCTCGCACCAGGCGTGCAGGTCGGTGAAGTCCACTTCGGTGCCGGACGGGCCATCCAGGGCTTTCACGTCCGCCGCCAGTTGAATCAGGTAACCGGACACAAAGCGCGCGGCCAGCCCCAGGTGGCGCATCAGTTGCACCAGCAACCAGGCCGAGTCGCGGCACGAACCCGAAGCGTTTTCCAGCGTTTGCTCGGGCGTCTGCACCCCCGGCTCCATGCGGATGAGGTAGCCAATGTCCTGGCTCAGGCGCTGGTTGAGCGCCACCAGGAAGTCCACGGCCGGTATCGGCGTGCGGTCGATGCCTTTGAGGTAAGCCTCGAACTTGGGCGACAGCGGCAACTTCTCGAGGTAAGGCGCCAGCTCGTGCTGTTCGTCCTTGGCATAGGCGAAAGGAATCTTTTCCGCGTACGGCTCAAGGAAAAAGTCGAAGGGGTTGAACACCGCCATTTCGGCGACCAGGTCCACCTCGACGCGAAATTCGTCGGTTTTCTCCGGGAACACCAGGCGCGCCAGGTAATTGCCTTGGGGGTCCTGCTGCCAGTTGATGAAGTGCTGCTCGGGCAACACCTTCAGCGCATAGGACAGCACGCGCGTGCGGCTATGGGGCGCGGGGCGAAGGCGGACGATCTGCGGGCCAAGTTCAACCGCACGGTCGTAGCGGTAATGCGTGACATGGTGCAATGCGACATGAATCGACACGGCGTGCCTCCTGCGAGCCTTAACGGTAAGCGCACCGCGCAAGGTTTATGCCACGTGGGCAAAGCCAAGCACTAGAGCGCCTGCTCATTCAAGCACAGCACCAAGATCGTGCCATGCCTGATGTGTGTGCGCAGCGTCGCACAGAAAGGGCGCGTGCGGGGAACGGCAGCACTTGCTAGCGTCGCGCAGTTTTTTGCATACGCTGGCCACGAAGCCACACATGATAGTCACGCATTTCGCGGTGACGACGACTGTTGAGCAGTAATAAGCCCAAGAGAGGCCAGAGTACTGAAATACTTATCAGCACCTTGGATTCGTCAGGCGCAAAGCTGAACAACACCAGGATTAGGCAAATGACAAAGTAAGCAGCCATTACAGCGGCCCATTTGCGTCGGCCAAACAGAATGAAAACATTCGTCTGGACCACAAAGGATCCGAGCACCATGCAACCAAGCCAGGAATAGATAGCCCGTTTGTGTAACAGGACACCGGAAAAGAAAGCATCGCCCGCCAGGGACACAACCGCGCCCAATGACAAGCACCCCATGAACACAACGCCCATGAATACGGGCATGTACCGGGCGATACGCTCCCGCGGCGTGAGCACCTTAGTCATCCGCCAATTCCTCGTATAACCCGGCTCCAATTGACTTCATTGGAGTGTTCCACGAATTGCTGCGGCGTCGTATGCCTCTGCGTTTCACGAAAAATGAGCCGCTTGACCGTCCGACTGCAGATCGGCCGAAACTCGCGCAGGGTAATGACGTTGAAATCCCCATCGATATACATCACACCCGCCCCGACGATACCGGGATCGGCATCGATGGCGGCGAACAGGCGTGACAGGTTGATGCGGCTTTCGACGCGCTGGCGGGCGAGTGTTGGGAGGGGGTGGTAAAGGACGGATTGAGAGCGGTGCTCACTGGACGGTTCCTTGTTCAGTGGGAGGGGGAGGAAATGCGATATGCAGCAGCAACTGTCTATGTGGGAGCGGGTTCTACCCGCGAAAAGCACACCGCGGCTTATCAGGAAGTCCGCGTGCCCTTCTTCGCGGGTAGAACCCGCTCCCACAGGGAGTGGTGTACCTGTTGCTACGCGGTGCTAGTGACGCGACCTGGCGGCCGCTGCTACGGGCGTGGGGCTTAATGAAATATTGCGCAGGCCGGCCGTGGGGTGCAAGGGGAAACGGCAAACCGGGTGTAACCGAAGGTTTCGGTTACACCCGGCTTCACATCAGCGTGGCAGAACCGGCTGGCGAGAAGGTTTCTTCTTGCCCTTGCCGCCCTTGGCCGCGTCGTGGCGGGCCTTGGCGGCTTCCTTGGCGCGGGCTTCGGCGGCGGCCTTGGCCTGTTCACGCTTGTCCCACGGCTTGGAGCCGTCGCTGCCACGCGGCGGCAGGCCGGTGTGCTGGGTCAGGATGCGGGTTTCCTTGGCCACCTTGTGGCTGCCGGCCGGCGTCGAGTTCTTGCGACGGGCACTCTGGTAAGTGTCGGTCGCCGGCTGGTGCAGCGGGATCAGCTGGTGCTTGCCCGGGCCGATCAGGTCGGCGCGGCCCATGCGTTCCAGCGCTTCACGCAGCATCGGCCAGCCTTTCGGGTCGTGGTAGCGCAGGAAGGCCTTGTGCAGGCGGCGCTGGGCCTCGCTCTTGACGATGGTGACCGGGTCGCTCTTGTAAGTGACCTTGCGCAGTGGGTTCTTGCCCGAGTGGTACATGGCGGTCGCCGACGCCATGGGCGACGGGTAGAACGCCTGCACCTGGTCGGCGCGGAAACCGTTGCCCTTGAGCCACAGGGCCAGGTTCATCATGTCTTCGTCGGTGGTGCCCGGGTGCGCGGCGATGAAGTACGGGATCAGGTACTGCTCTTTGCCTGCTTCCTTGGAGTACTTCTCGAACATGCGCTTGAACTTGTCGTACGAGCCGATACCCGGCTTCATCATCTGGTTCAGCGGGCCTTCTTCGGTGTGCTCCGGGGCAATCTTCAGGTAGCCGCCCACGTGGTGGGTGACCAGCTCCTTGACGTACTCCGGCGACTCCACCGCCAAGTCGTAACGCAGACCCGAGGCGATCAGGATCTTCTTCACACCCGGCAAGGCACGGGCGCTGCGGTACAGCTGGATCAGCGCCGAATGGTCGGTGTTCAGGTTCGGGCAGATGCCCGGGAACACGCACGACGGCTTGCGGCACGCCGATTCGATTTCCGGGCTTTTGCAGGCGATGCGGTACATGTTGGCGGTTGGGCCACCCATGTCCGAGATCACGCCGGTGAAGCCGGGCACCTTGTCGCGGATCTCTTCGATCTCGCGGATGATCGACTCTTCCGAGCGGTTCTGGATGATGCGGCCTTCGTGCTCGGTGATGGAGCAGAAGGTGCAGCCGCCGAAGCAGCCACGCATGATATTCACCGAGAAGCGGATCATGTCGTAGGCCGGGATCTTCTCCTTGCCGTACGCCGGGTGTGGAATACGCGCGTAGGGCATGCCGAACACGTAGTCCATTTCCTCGGTAGTCATGGGAATGGGCGGCGGGTTGAACCATACGTCCACTTCGCCATGCTTCTGCACCAGCGCGCGGGCGTTGCCCGGGTTGGTTTCCAAGTGCAACACGCGGTTGGCGTGGGCGTAGAGCACGGCGTCGGCACGGACTTTCTCGAACGACGGCAGGCGGATGACCGTCTTGTCACGGGTCATGCGCGGGCTGGCCAGAATCTGCACGACCTTGGCTTCGTTCGGGTCTTCCTGCTCGCCCTTCTCCTGCTCGATGGCGCAGGCCTGGGTGTCCTGGGTATTAACGTACGGGTTGATGATCTTGTCGATCTTGCCCGGACGGTCGATACGGGTGGAGTCCACCTCGTACCAGCCTTGCGGCGTATCGCGGCGCACGAAGGCGGTGCCGCGGATGTCGGTGATGTCTTCGATCTTCTGGCCGTAGGACAGGCGCTGAGCCACTTCGACGATCGCGCGTTCGGCGTTGCCGTACAGCAGGATGTCGGCGCAGGCGTCGATCAGGATCGAATGGCGGACCTTGTCCTGCCAGTAGTCATAGTGAGCGATGCGGCGCAGCGAGGCTTCGATGCCACCCAACACGATGGGCACGTGCTTGTAGGCTTCCTTGCAGCGCTGGCTGTACACCAGGCTGGCACGGTCGGGGCGCTTGCCCGCCAGGCCGCCAGGGGTGTAGGCGTCGTCCGAACGGATTTTCTTGTCCGCGGTGTAGCGGTTGATCATCGAGTCCATGTTGCCGGCCGCGACGCCGAAGAACAGGTTGGGCTCGCCCAACTTCATGAAGTCGTCTTTGCTGGTCCAGTCGGGCTGGGCAATGATGCCCACGCGGAAGCCCTGAGCTTCCAGCAGACGGCCGATGATGGCCATGCCGAACGACGGATGGTCGACATAGGCATCACCGGTGACGATGATGATGTCGCACGAATCCCAGCCGAGCTGATCCATCTCCTCCCTGCTCATGGGCAGGAATGGCGCTGGCCCGAAACACTCGGCCCAGTACTTTGGATAGTCGAATAACGGCTTGGCTGCTTGCATGTCGATGACCGTATGGCTACGTGATGAAAAAACGCGGGCGCGGAATATAGCACAAATTTTGACCAATTGTGGGACCGGGCGAAGCTCGGGAAGGCCGCAGCGCGAATACTTGGCGTACCGCGTAGGGCTTTTCCCGAGCTTCGCCCGGTCCCACAAGGGATCGTTGTTGAATTTCGGTGACGTTACTCGTCGTCGTCGAAGTTGTAGCTGCCTGGGGCCAGGTTCTCGAAGCGCGTGTATTTGCCGATGAACGCCAGGCGGATGAAGCCGATGGGGCCGTTACGCTGCTTGCCGATGATGATCTCGGCAATGCCCTTGTGCTCGGTCTCCGGGTGATACACCTCGTCGCGGTAGACGAACATGATCACGTCGGCGTCCTGCTCGATCGCTCCGGATTCCCGCAAGTCGGAGTTCACCGGGCGCTTGTTGGGACGTTGTTCCAGGGAGCGGTTGAGCTGCGACAGCGCCACCACCGGGCAGTTGAATTCCTTGGCCAGGGCTTTCAACGAGCGGGAGATCTCGGAGATCTCGTTGGTACGGTTGTCACCGCTGGAACCGGGAATCTGCATCAGCTGCAGGTAGTCGATCATGATCAGGCCGATGTCGCCGTGCTCACGCACCAGGCGACGGGTACGGGCACGCATTTCCGACGGGCTGATGCCGGCAGTATCGTCGATGAACAGCTTGCGGTCGTTGAGCAGATTGACCGCCGACGTCAGCCGTGGCCAATCGTCGTCGTCCAGGCGGCCGGAACGCACCTTGGTCTGGTCAATACGGCCCAGCGAGGACAGCATACGCATGACCAGCGAATCACCTGGCATCTCCAGCGAGTACACCAGCACGACCTTCTCGCTGCGCAACACCGCGTTCTCCACCAGGTTCATGGCGAAGGTGGTCTTACCCATGGACGGACGACCGGCAACGATGATCAAGTCAGCAGGCTGCAGGCCACTGGTCTTCTCGTCCAGGTCGGTATAGCCGGTCGACAGGCCGGTGATGGCCTCGTCGGTGTTGAACAGCGTGTCGATGCGGTCGATGGCCTTGGTCAGCAGGTCGTTGACGCTGACCGGGCCGCCGGTTTTCGGCCGCGCCTCGGCGATCTGGAAGATCTGCCGTTCGGCTTCATCGAGGATCTCGGCGGCGTTGCGGCCCTGGGGGTTGAAGGCGCTGTCGGCAATGTCGGTGCTGATGCTGATCAGCTGGCGCAGCGTGGCGCGCTCGCGGACGATCTGGGCATAGGCCTTGATGTTGGCGACCGACGGCGTGTTTTTCGCCAGTTCACCCAGGTAACCCAGGCCACCGACCTGGGAGCTCTGCCCTTCCTTGTCCAGTTGCTCGTGCAGGGTGACCACGTCGAACGGTGTGTTCTGGTCAGCCAGCTTGGCAATGGCGCGGAAGATCAGGCGGTGGTCATGACGGTAGAAATCGCCATCCGAGACCTGATCCAGCACGCGCTCCCAGGCGTTGTTGTCCAGCATCAAACCACCGAGCACAGCCTGTTCGGCCTCGATGGAATGCGGCGGCACCTTGAGGGCGGCGGTTTGCAGATCGTACTGCTCGGGTTGCGATATCTCGTTCATGGCCACTTGAAATCAGGGGATACAGAAAGACAAAGGGCACGACCTGTAGACAGGATCGTGCCCAATGTTACCGGCTGTTACCCAAGGGTGCCAGCCGATAGGTGTTGCCTTAAGCAGCTACAACAACAACGCGTACGGTAGCTTCTACGTCGCTGTGCAGGTGCACGGCAACGTCGTATTCGCCAACGTTACGGATGGTGCCGTTCGGCAGACGAACTTCAGCTTTAGCCACTTCAACGCCCGAGGCGGTCAGTGCATCAGCGATGTCGTGGGTGCCGATCGAACCGAACAGCTTGCCTTCGTCACCGGCGGTGGCAGTGATGGTCACTTCCAGCTCAGCCAGTTGGGCAGCGCGAGTTTCAGCCGAAGCTTTCTTGTCTGCTGCGATTTTTTCCAGCTCAGCACGACGCTCTTCGAACGCAGCCAGGTTGGCTGGGGTCGCGGCGGTGGCTTTGCCGTAAGGCAGCAGGTAGTTACGGCCGTAACCAGCCTTAACGTTTACTTTGTCGCCCAGGTTGCCCAGGTTGGCGACTTTTTCCAGAAGGATCAGTTGCATGTGGAAATCCTCTAACTTTTAACCTTCACCGTTCGCATTGTCAGGGCCTTTGGGCGCCAAACGTCCGCGAAAATCAATCAGGCTGTCGACAATGGCCAACACCACGAGCAACGGATAGATCAGGTTGATCAACACCAGCAGCGTGACATACAACCCCACCAGCCAGAACCGCGCCAGGTGCTTTTCAGCGACCAGGGCGTGAATCAAGGCCAGGCCTGCGAAGGCCAGCGGTACGCTGCACAGCGGCGTGAGCATGGCCAGCTGGTTACCGATATTCGGCCCCACCACCATGCACGCCAGCAGCATCAACGCCAGCCCCCGCGGGATGCGCACGGTGCGAAACTCGCGACCGAACCCACCCGGGTTGTACAACATCGCTTGCCAGTATCGGCCCAGTATCAGGCAACTCAAACTGACGATCTGCAGCATGGCCGCGATCATCCCGGTCAGGAGCAGGGGCATGAGTGCATCAAGGCGCGCTCGCTCTTCCACCGGCATTTGCTGGTAGAAATCACCGAGGGCCATGGGCAGAACCTTTGACAGGCCTTGCGACATCACCTCGATGTGAGGGCGGAAAACCGCGCCCAGCACCACTGCATACACCAACCCCAGGGCTATGCTGACCAGCAGCACACGGATCCAGGACTCACTCGAGCGCAGCACCTGCGCGAGGGTCGCCGAGCCCAGCAGCACCAGTAGTGCGCGGGGGTCGTGATCGCTCCCCAGCAGCCACCACGCCAAAGCGGGCAGCAGGCCGAGGGCGAGGACGCTTTTGGCATCCTGAAATCCGCGCCGCAGAAGCACCAGGCTTCCCGCGGCAGCACCCAACCAGAACAACAGCGGCATGACTGCCGATATGGCCACCACCAGGGTGGCCTGCATGCGTCCGCGCATGATGAAATCAGCTATGGGGCGCATGCATTCAATCCCTTGCTACTTGTCGACTACCTGGTCTCAGCGGCCGTGGCTGTCGGTGTAGGCCAGCAGGGCCAGGAAGCGGGCGCGCTTGATAGCGACGGCCAGCTGACGCTGATAACGAGCTTTGGTACCGGTGATACGGCTTGGAACAATTTTGCCGGTTTCGGATACGTAGGCTTTCAGAGTGTTGAGATCTTTGTAATCGATCTCTTTCACGTCTTCAGCGGTGAAGCGGCAGAATTTACGACGACGGAAGAAACGTGCCATGTAATTGGCTCCTCAAAAGGTCCGTGGATTACTCGTCAGCGTTATCGCTGGCGTCGCTGTTGTCGCTGTCATCGCCATCGGCGCTGTCAGCATGCTCAGGACGGTCACGACGCTCACGGCGCTCGCTGCGGTTTTCTTCGGCCTTGAGCATCTCGGACTGACCAGTTACGGCTTCGTCGCGACGGATGACCAGGTTACGGATCACGGCATCGTTGTAGCGGAAGTTGTCTTCCAGCTCGGCCAGGGCCTTGCCGGTGCACTCAACGTTCAGCATCACGTAGTGAGCCTTGTGAACATTGTTGATTGCGTAGGCCAGTTGACGACGGCCCCAGTCTTCCAGACGGTGGATTTTGCCGCCGTCTTCTTCGATCAGCTTGGTGTAACGCTCAACCATGCCGCCGACTTGCTCGCTCTGGTCAGGGTGGACCAGAAAGATGATTTCGTAATGACGCATGAATGCTCCTTACGGGTTGTAGCCTGCCGCCAGGGCGGTCAGACAAGGAGTGAATGACACTGTATGTCTTGCTCGCGGAAAAGGTGGTGGCGATGAACTGCCCGCACCTGCCGTCGAGGCAAGGGGCGCAATTGTAGAGAAGGGAGTGGGGACAAGCAAGGGAATTGGTGAATATTTGAACAGAATTGCGGTGCCTGGTTCCCGGGCAGAGCCCGGTCCTACACCTTTCGGGCCATGGGTGTCAGTGACGCAAAGCGATCAGCCTTTGGAGGCACAGCAGGATGAACTGCAAACCATCAAAGGCTGATCGCTTTGCCTACCTGACACCCATGGCCCGAAGGGTGTAGGACCGGGCTCTGCCCGGGAAAAGGCCAACGCCGATCTTACTTCTTGGCGCCGCGCTGACGAACGGCTTCAAACAGGCACACACCCGTGGCCACCGACACGTTCAGGCTGCTGACGCTGCCGTGCATCGGCAGCTTCACCAGGTAGTCGCAGTGCTCGCGGGTCAAGCGGCGCATGCCCTTGCCCTCGGCGCCCATCACCAGGATGGTTGGCCCGGTCATGTCGTGCTGGTACAACTCCTGCTCGGCTTCGCCGGCGGTGCCGACCACCCACAGGCCGCGCTGCTGGAGTTTTTCCAGGGTGCGCGCCAGGTTGGTCACGGCCACCAGCGGGATCACTTCGGCAGCGCCGCACGCCACTTTACGCACCGCAGGGGTCAGGGTGGCCGACTTGTCCTTGGGCACGATGACCGCCAGCACGCCCGCCGCATCGGCGGTGCGCAGGCAGGCACCCAGGTTGTGCGGATCGGTCACGCCGTCCAGCACCAGCAGCAACGGCGCGCCATCGGTACGGTCCAGCAGCTCGTCGAGCATCGCCTCGCCCCACACCTGGCTTGGGCTGACTTCGGCAACCACGCCCTGGTGAACACCATCAACCCAGGCGTCCATTTCGCGACGCTCGGCCTGACCCACCGACACGCGGTTTTCCGCGGCCAGGGCGATCAGCGGCTGAACGCGCGGGTCGTTGCGGCTTTCGGCCAACCAGATCTGCTTGACCCGCTTGGGGTGGTGACGCAACAGGGCTTCCACGGCGTGCACGCCGTAGATTTTTTCCAACTGACTCATGACTTCGCCTTCGGTTTACGAGCACCCGTTTTCGACGGGCCCTTGCGATGCGTGGTGGGCTTGGCAGCGCCGGACTTGTCCGAACGCGCCGGCTTGCCCGCGCCACCCTTGGCCTCGGCCAGCAGCGCTTTTTTCATTTCACGGCTTTTGCGCACGTCGGCGTTGTTGGCCGTGGCATCCGACGCGCGGTAGGCGCTGGACGACTCGGACGACTTGGCCGGACGCTTCGACGGCTTCGACAGCGGTGCTGCCGGGGCCGGTTTTTCGTACACAGGCTTGTCGTAGGACTTGGCCGCCGGCTTCTTGTCAGCCGACTTGCGCTCAGGGGCGCTTTTCTTCGCTTCCGGCTTTTCGGCCTGGCGATTCTTGCGACCCACTGGCGCGGTGGCGGATTTTTCCGACATGCCGAAGTCGATCTTGCGCTCGTCCAGGTCCACACGCATGACCTGCACTTCCACGGTGTCGCCCAGGCGGAAGCTGCGGCCCGTGCGCTCGCCCGCCAGGCGGTGGTGCACAGGGTCGAAGTGGTAGTAGTCGCCCGGCAGCGCGGTGACGTGCACCAGGCCTTCGACGAAGATGTCGGTCAGTTCCACGAACAGGCCGAAACCGGTCACGGCGGTGATCACACCCGGGAAGGTTTCGCCCACGCGGTCTTTCATGAACTCGCACTTGAGCCAGTTGACCACGTCGCGAGTGGCTTCGTCGGCACGGCGCTCGCTCATCGAGCACTGCTCGCCCAACTGTTCCAGCGCCGGCTCGTCGTACGGGTAGATGCGCGCTTTCGGGATGGTCATGGCACCGGCACGTTTGACGTGCGGGGTGTCCATCTTCGAGCGGATCACACTGCGGATGGCGCGGTGGGTCAGCAGGTCCGGGTAGCGACGGATCGGCGAGGTGAAGTGGGTGTAGGCTTCGTAGTTCAGGCCGAAGTGGCCATTGTTCTCGGCGCTGTACACCGCCTGGCTCAGGGAGCGCAGCATCACGGTCTGGATCACGTGGAAGTCCGGGCGGTCCTGGATTTTTTCCAGCAGCGCGCGGTAGTCCTTCGGCGACGGACCATCCTTGCCCTTGTTGATCGACAGGCCCAGCTCGCCCAGGAAGGCGCGCAGCTTTTCCAGACGCTCTGGCGGCGGACCATCGTGCACACGGTACAGGGCCGGAATCTCATGCTTCTTGAGGAATTCGGCGGTGGCCACGTTGGCGGCCAGCATGCACTCTTCGATCAGCTTGTGAGCGTCGTTCCGCACGGTCGGCTTGATTTCGGCGATCTTGCGCTCGGAACCGAAGACGATGCGGGTTTCCTGGGTTTCGAAGTCGATGGCGCCACGGGCATGACGGGCACCCAGCAGCACTTTGTACAGTGCGTACAGCTGCTTGAGGTCCGGCAGCACGTCGCCGTACTCACCGCGCAAGGCCTTGGCTTCGCTGCTGCGCGAATGCTCGAGCATGGTGCTGACCTTGTTGTAGGTCAGGCGCGCGTGGGAGTGAATGACGGCTTCGTAGAACTGGTAGTCAGTCATCTCGCCGGTCTTGGAGATGGTCATCTCGCAAACCATGGCCAGGCGATCAACGTGCGGGTTCAGCGAGCACAGGCCGTTGGACAACTCCTCGGGCAGCATCGGAATCACTCGCTCGGGGAAGTACACCGAGTTGCCGCGCACCTGGGCTTCTTCGTCCAGGGCCGAACCCAGCTTCACGTAGCTGGACACGTCGGCGATGGCCACGTAGAGCTTCCAGCCACCGTTGAACAGGCGCAGTTTGCTCTTGGCTTCGCAGTAGACGGCGTCGTCGAAGTCGCGGGCGTCTTCGCCGTCGATGGTGACGAACGGCAGGTGGCGCAGGTCGACGCGGTTCTGCTTGTCCTTCTCTTCCACTTCAGGCTTGAGCTTGCCGGCTTCCTTGAGCACGGCTTGCGGCCATACGTGGGGAATGTCGTAGGTGCGCAGCGCGACGTCGATTTCCATGCCCGGCGCCATGTAGTTGCCGACCACTTCGATCACATCACCCTGTGGCTGGAAGCGCGGGGTGGGCCAGTGGGTGATCTTGACTTCCACGAACTGACCGATCTTGGCCCCGGCGTTGCGGCCCGGAGTGATCAACACTTCCTGCTGCACCTTGGGGTTGTCCGGGGTCACGAAGCCGATGCCGCCTTCTTCGAAGTAACGACCCACAATGGTCTCGTGACCACGGGACACCACTTCGACGATCACGCCTTCACGACGACCGCGACGGTCCAGGCCGGAAACGCGCGCCAGGGCACGGTCGCCGTCGAACACCAGGCGCATTTGCGCCGGGCTCATGAACAGGTCGTCGGAGCCGTCGTCAGGAATCAGGAAACCGAAACCGTCGCGGTGGCCCGCAATGCGGCCGGCGATCAGGTCCAGTTTATCCACAGGGGCGTAGGTGCCACGGCGGGTGTAGATCAGTTGCGCATCGCGCTCCATGGCGCGCAGGCGGCGGCGCAAGGCCTCGACCTGGTCCTCGGTGGTCAGCCCGAACTCGTCTACCAGCTGCTCGCGGCTGGCGGGAGAGCCACGCTCGTCGAGGTGCTGGAGGATCAGCTCACGGCTGGGAATAGGGTTTTCGTATTTTTCCGCTTCACGAGCGGCCTCGGGATCGAGGGACTGCCAATCGGCCATTAGAGAAATTTCACCTTGTCTATATAAGGGTTAGTTTGGCATACGCGTATTGAAACGGGAAATTTCATGGTTTGACAGTCCCGCGATGCCGCACTTTCGGACAAAAACCAGCGCCTGACAAAAAAACCTAAACTTTTTTCATAACAGGGGTTTACAGGTCAAAAGGACGCCCGTATAGTGCGCGCCATCGACAACGCAAACGCGCTGAAGATGATGCCCAGATGGTGAAATTGGTAGACACGCCAGCTTCAGGTGCTGGTGACCTTACGGTCGTGGAAGTTCGAGTCTTCTTCTGGGCACCAATTTCAGGCTTGAGATTACAACATCTTGAGCCTCTCACAAGAACCCGCGAAAGCGGGTTTTTGCGTTTCAGGGGGTCTGAAAAGATTCTTTGAGTTTTTTTGAAAAAATGTTGTTCCGGGGGTTTACAGGTATTCGAACCCTCCGTATAGTGCGCACCACAACGACGGACAACGTCGAAGTAGCTGCCCAGATGGTGAAATTGGTAGACACGCCAGCTTCAGGTGCTGGTGACCTTACGGTCGTGGAAGTTCGAGTCTTCTTCTGGGCACCAATTCAGATTCACAGATCAACGATCTTTGAGTCATCTCAAAAACCCGCGAAAGCGGGTTTTTGCGTTTCTGCCCTCCCCTAAAGTTCACACTTACTGCGTAGCCGCTGCCGAAGGCTGCGCTGGCCCTATGCCCCGCTAAACATCTCCAGCGCCCCCCCAGAGGCCAGCGCAGCCTTACGGCAGCGGCTACAGGCCAGCGCAGCGTTGCGGCAGCGGCTACAGGCCAGAAACGACAAAGGGCCCTTAAAGGGCCCCTTGTGGCTTACAGCAATGCTTCTTACGCGAACGGATGACGCAGCACGATGGTCTCGTTGCGATCCGGGCCGGTCGACACGATGTCGATCGGTGCGCCAACCAGCTCTTCGATGCGCTTGATGTACGCACGGGCAGCTTCTGGCAGCTCTTCCAGGGACTTGGCGCCCAGGGTCGATTCGCTCCAGCCCGGCATCTGCTCGTACACCGGCTCCAGGCCAATGTAGCTGTCAGCGTCGGTCGGTGCGTCGATGACGGCGCCGTCGGCGTTTTTGTAGCCTACGCAGATGTTGATTGTTTCCAGGCCGTCCAGTACGTCCAGCTTGGTCAGGCAGATGCCCGAGATGCTGTTGACGTCGATGGCGCGACGCAGGATGACGGCGTCGAACCAGCCGCAACGACGGGCACGGCCGGTGGTGGCACCGAACTCGTGGCCACGCTTGGCCAGGAAGGCGCCAACGTCATCAAACAGTTCGGTAGGGAACGGACCCGAACCGACGCGAGTGGTGTAGGCCTTGGTGATGCCCAGGATGTAGTCCAGGTACATCGGACCAACGCCCGAACCGGTGGCGATGCCGCCAGCAGTGGTGTTGGAGCTGGTGACGTACGGGTAGGTACCGTGGTCGATGTCCAGCAGCGAGCCTTGGGCGCCTTCGAACATGATGTCCTTGCCGGCGCGACGCAGGGCGTGCAGTTCGGCGGTGACGTCGAGCATCATCGGCTTCAGCAGCTCGGCATATTCCATGCACTCGTCCAGGGTCTTCTGGAAGTCGATGGCCGGCTCTTTGTAGTAATTCACCAGGACGAAGTTGTGGTAGTCCAGCAACTCGCCCAGCTTGGCGGCGAAACGCTCGCGGTGGAACAGGTCACCGATGCGCAGACCACGGCGTGCAACCTTGTCTTCGTACGCAGGGCCGATTCCGCGACCGGTGGTGCCGATCTTCAGCTCGCCACGGGCCTTCTCGCGCGCCTGGTCCAGGGCCACGTGGTAGGACAGGATCAGCGGGCAGGATGGGCTGATGCGCAGGCGCTCACGCACCGGTACGCCCTTCTCTTCCAGCTTGACGATTTCACGCAGCAGGGCGTCGGGTGCTACCACCACGCCGTTGCCGATCAGGCACTGCACGCCTTCGCGCAGCACGCCCGATGGAATCAGGTGCAGGACGGTTTTTTCACCGTCGATCACCAGGGTGTGGCCAGCGTTGTGGCCACCCTGGTAGCGCACTACGGCGGCTGCATGTTCGGTCAGCAGATCAACGATCTTGCCTTTGCCCTCATCACCCCACTGGGTGCCCAGGACTACGACATTCTTACCCATGACACTTGTCCTCATTCGCGCAAACTTGGTGCCGGCATTGGCCGGCGGGAAAACTCAAGAAGCCAGCGGCAGTACCTGCCACAGCCCGTTCTGCTGAATCAATTGGCGGTCGCAATCAGCCTCAAAGGCTGCGCTCAACGCCTGCCCAGGCAGGGCCTGGACCACACGCTGGCCTTCACGACGCAGCTGGCAGACCTGCTGCCAGAGTGCCGCATCGGTGCTGTCTGGCATCCAGATGCCACCGCTAGGCAGTTCCACTTCGGCGCGACCCAGGGTAACCAGGGTCTTGAGGTCGGTGGAGAACCCCGTCGCCGGACGCGCACGACCGAAGTCGGCGCCGATATCGTCATAACGACCGCCCTGGGCGATCGATTGGCCAACGCCCGGCACGAACACGGCGAACACCACACCGGTGTGGTAGTGGTAACCGCGCAGCTCGCCCAGGTCGAAATACAGCGGCAGCTCGGGGAAACGTGCAGCCAGGCGCTCGGCGATGGCTTGCAGGTCGTCCAGGGCGGCGATGACCGGGGCCGGCGCCTTGGCCAGGCGCACGCGCGCCTCGGCGAACACTTCCGAACCACCGCACAGCTCGACCAGCGACTGCAGCATGGCAGCCAGGTCAGCCGGCAGGCCGCAGGTCAAGGCGATGACTTCGTCGATGGCCTTGCGCTGCAGGGCATCGAACAACTGCTGCTCGACACTGCCGGACAAACCGGCGGCACGGGCCAGGCCGCGGTAGATACCCACGTGGCCCAGGTCCATGTGCACATCCGGCACGTCCGCCAGTTGAAGCATAGCCAGCATCAGGCTGATCACTTCCACATCGCTGCTCGGGCTTGCGTCGCCGTACAGCTCGGCACCCAGCTGGATGGGGCTGCGCGAGGACGACAGGGCACGCGGCTGGGCGTGCAGCACGCTGCCGGCGTAGCACAGGCGGCTCGGGCCTTCACGACGCAGGGTATGCGCATCGATGCGCGCCACTTGCGGGGTGATGTCGGCACGGAAGCCCATCTGGCGACCGGATTGCGGGTCGACAACCTTGAAGGTGCGCAGATCCAGGTCCTGGCCCGCGCCGGTCAGCAGCGACTCCAGGTACTCGATATGCGGGGTGACGACGAACTCGTAGCCCCAGCTCTGGAACAGATCCAACACCTGGCGACGCGCTACTTCGATGCGCGCCGCTTCCGGCGGCAGTACTTCTTCGATGCCATCTGGCAGCAGCCAGCGGTCTACCGTTGCCATTACGCCTTTCCCCTATGATCCGGGCGGCACGCGTTCTTGCGAGCCTTGAGTGAAGCAGGCAATGACGAGGCAACATGCAGCGGTGTGTAACGCCGCCCTGCCTGCTGGGCCATTGCCCTCGATTACATGGAAAACAGTCTGAAACACTTTGCAAAAGACTGGCGCAGACGGCCAATCGATCTTGCAGACGCAAAAAAGCCGGGAATTTCCCGGCTGCCGCATCATAACACGTTTTCTGAAATGGTCACCCCGCCGGGCGATTTGACCGCCCGGCGGGTACCTTTCACGTGCGGCCTAGATCAAGGCTTGTACTTTTCCATGTAGCGGAAGAAGTCGCTGCTTGGGTCCAGCACCAGCACGTCGCTCTTGTTGGAGAAGCTTTGACGGTAGGCCTGCAGGCTGCGGTAGAAGGAGTAGAACTCCTGGTCCTGACCGTAGGCCTTGGCGTAGATGGCAGCCGCCTGGGCGTCGCCATCACCGCGGGCTTCTTCAGACTCGCGATAGGCCTCGGCCAGCAACACGCGGCGCTGACGATCGGCGTCGGCACGGATGCCTTCAGCCAGCTCGTTACCCTTGGCGCGGTGCTCGCGGGCTTCACGCTCACGCTCGGTGCTCATGCGGTCGAAGACGCTCTTGTTCACCTCTTTGGGCAGGTCGATGGCCTTGACCCGCACGTCGATGACTTCGATGCCCAACTCGTCGTTGGCCATCTTGTTCAGCGACTCGGTGATACCCGCCATCAGCTCGTCACGCTGGCCCGACACGACTTCGTGCAGGGTGCGCTTGCCGAACTGGTCACGCAGGCCCGACTCCAGGCGGCGAGACAGACGATCGTCGGCGATCTGCTTGATACCCGAGGTGGCGGTGTAGAAGCGCTCGGCGTCCTTCACGCGCCACTTGGCGTACGCGTCGACCATCACTGCCTTCTTCTCCAGGGTCAGGAACCGCTGGGTAGGGGCATCGAGGGTCATCAGGCGCGCGTCGAACTTGCGCACCTGGTTCACGTACGGCACTTTCACGTGCAGCCCAGGGGCTACATCGGCCTGTACCACACGACCGAAGCGCAGCAGTACGGCGCGCTCGGTCTGGGACACGATGTAGAAGCTGTTCCACGCCACGATGGCCAGTACCACGCCAACGATCAGGGCGATCAGTGATTTATTGCCCATCAGCGACTCTCCCTGGAACGCAGTTCACGTTGTTGCTGCTGCAGATCGGCGGCCGCACGGGCGCCGGCGGCGTCGGTGACCGACGGCGTCACGCTGCCCGACGCCACTGGTGCGGGGCCGTGGCTGCTGTTGACCATCTTGTCCAGCGGCAGGTAGATCAGGTTGTTACCCCCTTTCTCGCTGCTCACCAGCACCTTGCTGGTGTTGCTGTAGACGTCCTGCATGGTTTCCAGGTACAGACGCTGGCGGGTGACTTCCGGCGCCTTGCGGTACTCGGTCACCAGCTTGGTGAAGCGGTCGGCTTCACCCTTGGCGCGCGACACCACTTCATCGCGGTAGCCATTGGCGTCCTCGATGATGCGCTGGGCCTGACCACGGGCTTCCGGTACCACGCCATTGGCGTAGGTCTCGGCCTGGTTGCGCGAACGCTGCTCGTCTTCACGGGCACGGATCACGTCGTCGAAGGCTTCCTGGACTTCACGCGGGGCGGCCGCGCTCTGCACGTTGACCTGGGTAATGGTGATACCGGTCTTGTACGTGTCCATGAAGCTTTGCAGGCGCTTCTTGATTTCGCTGGCCATCAGCTCGCGGCCTTCGGTCAGCACCTGGTCCATGGTGGTGGACCCCACCACGTGGCGCAGGGCGCTGTCGGTGGCGTGCTGCAGGCTGACTTCCGGCTGGTCGACGTTGAGCACGAAGTCCTGCAGGTTGCTGATGCGGTATTGCACGGTCAGCGGCACCTCGACGATGTTCTCGTCTTCGGTGAGCATCTGCCCCTGCTTGGTGTACGTACGCTCACGCGTCACGTTCTCCAGGTACTTCTTGTCGATGGGCGGGAAATAGATATTCAAGCCCGAACCGACCGTTTCGTAGTACTTGCCGAAGCGCAGCACAACGGCCTGCTCCTGCTCGTCCACCACGTAGATGGCGCTGTACAGCCAGATGGCCGCCAGCACGACAAGCCCGATCCCGAGCAGGCCGAAGCCACCGCCCCTGGACGAACCGCCACCATCACCCGTGCGTTTTTTCCCACCACCGAACAAACCGTTCAGGCTTTCCTGCAGCTTTCGGAAGGCTTCGTCGAGATCCGGTGGCCCCTTGCGGTCGCCCCCACGGCGCTTACCACCCCAAGGATCCTGATTGTTCGAGTTGCCACCCGGCTCATTCCAAGCCATAGCGCTCTCCATCTGATAAAGCAAAGACGCACCCACGGCGCGCCAACCAATGCTACAGAATGCCCGAGCTCGCGGCATCGCCGCATTGCAGGCCTTTTTATTGCAAAGTGTGTTGCTCGATAAATTCCAGCGGTTCCATCCCTGCCCGACTGACCAGACGGTTGAGCTCGACACGAGGCACGCGCACAGCCAACAGGCTGGCCCCTTCCTCGTCATGTGTCTCGCTCTGTACCACACCCATCTCGAAAAACTGTGCGCGTAAACGGCCCATGCGTTGCGGCAGGCGCAGGGTGGCGACAAACAGGTCTTCGCCCAGCAACTCTGCCACGGCCTGTTTCACCAGGTCCATGCCCCGCCCGTCACGCGCCGACACCCAGACCCGCTGCGGCTTGCCATCGGCATCGCGCTGAATCTGCGGTTCTACCCCTTCCAGCAAGTCGAGCTTGTTGTAGACCTCGAGGATCGGCAGCCCGCTGGCACCGATTTCGGTCAGCACCGCCATCACCTGCTCGATCTGCGCCATGCGCTCCGGCTCATGGGCGTCGATCACGTGCAGCAGCAGGTCGGAGTTGCTCGACTCTTCGAGCGTAGCCCGGAAAGCCTCGACAAGCTTGTGCGGCAGGTGACGAATGAAACCCACGGTATCGGCAAGGATCACCGGCCCAAGGTCATCCAGCTCGAGACGACGCAGGGTCGGGTCGAGGGTGGCGAACAATTGGTCGGCGGCGTACACCTCGGACGAGGTCACGGCATTGAAGAGGGTCGATTTGCCGGCGTTGGTATAGCCCACCAGTGAAACCGAAGGTATATCGGCGCGACGCCGGCCGCGACGGGCCTGCTCACGCTGGCTGCGAACCTTTTCCAGGCGCGCCTTGATCTGCCGCAGCCGCACCCGCAACAGGCGGCGGTCAGTTTCCAGCTGGGTTTCACCGGGGCCGCGCATGCCGATACCACCCTTCTGCCGCTCAAGGTGGGTCCAGCCGCGAACCAGCCGCGTACTCATGTGCTCAAGCTGGGCGAGTTCCACCTGCAGCTTGCCTTCATGGGTGCGTGCCCGCTGGGCAAAGATATCCAGAATCAGACCGGTACGGTCCAGCACGCGACACTCGAAAGCGCGCTCCAGGTTACGTTCCTGGCTGGGCGTGAGGGTGTGATTGAAGATCACCAGATCTACCTGTTCGGCCTTGACCCGGTCGCGCAACTCCTCGACCTTGCCGCTGCCAATCAGGTATTTGGCCGTGGGCTGATGCCGCGCCACGTTGACGAACGCGACAGTTTCGGCGCCGGCCGACACGGCCAGCTCCTGAAACTCCTGCGGATCTTCGCGCGCCTCAGGGTCCTGACCATCCAAGTGAACGAGGATTGCCCGCTCACCACCACCGTGGCGCTCAAAGAACAAAGCAGACTCCTATCAGGCGTTACCTGGCTCGACGTCGCCGCTCTCGGATTCGGTTGCGCTAGGCAGACGGATCGGACGTACCGGTACAACGGTGGAGACAGCGTGCTTGTAGACCATCTGGCTGACAGTGTTCTTCAGCAGAATCACGAACTGGTCAAACGATTCGATCGTACCTTGCAACTTGATACCGTTAACGAGATAGATCGAAACGCCGACCTTCTCTTTACGCAATGTATTCAAGTAAGGGTCTTGTAGCGAATGCCCTTTTGACATGTGCCGCACTCCTTTAAGGATCAATAGATAAGAAAATCAGAAAAAATGATGGCTTAGGCCGCCCCACCCCAAGGATAGACGGCAATTTCAAGGACTCAGCTCAATATGGAGACCGTTCCAAGGTATTTCAAGGTGCGTGGCAGATTGTCACAAGCCAGGCTGTCCAACCAGTGAAGATCACCGAAGCTTCTTAGCCAGGTGAACTGCCGTTTGGCCAGTTGACGTGTTGCAATGATGCCGCGCTCCTGCATTTCCATCGAGCTCAGCTTGCCATCCAGATGATCCCAGACTTGGCGATAACCCACTGCACGTATAGACGGCAGGCCCGCGTGCAAGTCACTTCTGGCACGCAGTGCTCTGACCTCGTCGATGAAGCCCTGTTCCAGCATCTGCTGAAAACGCAGGGCAATACGATCGTGCAGCACCTTACGATCCGTTGGCGCAATCGCCAGGCTGGCAACAGTATAGGGCAATTGACCGCCGCCCGGAGCGCCTGCGTCGGTACTTTGCGCAGATTGTCGGACACGATGTTCAGTCATGCTGGAACCGCTTACCCGGTAAACCTCCAGTGCACGGATCAGGCGCTGGGGGTCGTTGGGGTGGATGCGCGCGGCCGAAACCGGGTCGACGCGGGTCAATTCATCGTGCAAAGCCTGCAGCCCGCCGGCCTGGGCCATGGCTTCCAGCTCTGCACGTACCGCAGCGTCGGCGGCCGGCATGTCGGCCAGGCCTTCCAGTAACGCCTTGAAATACAACATCGTGCCGCCAACCAGCAACGGGATGTTTCCACGCGCGGTGATCTCGGCCATCGCCTGCAGGGCATCAGCGCGGAATTCGGCGGCCGAATAGGCCTGGGCCGGGTCGAGGATATCGATCAGACGATGGGGATGGGCCGCCAGCAGCTCTTTCGAAGGCTTTGCGGTGCCGATGTCCATGCCGCGGTAGACCAGCGCCGAATCGACGCTGATCAGCTCGCAAGGCAGCACCTTGCTCAGCTCAATGGCAAGGTCGGTCTTGCCGGCGGCCGTGGGGCCCATCAGGAATATCGCAGGGGGTAACGCACTCATCGCAATCAACGGCCACGCAGGAATAGTTTGTCCAGATCATCCAGGCCCATCTGGGTCCAGGTTGGTCGGCCATGGTTGCATTGGCCGCTGCGCTCGGTGTTTTCCATGTCGCGCAGCAGGCCGTTCATTTCCGGGATCGCCAGGCGCCGGTTGGCGCGGATGGCGCCGTGGCAGGCCATGGTGCCCAGCAGTTCGTTCAAGTGGGCCTGGATACGGTCACTGGTGCCGTACTCCATCAGGTCGGCCAGCACGTCGTGCACCAGGCGGTTGGCCTCGGCCTGCTTGAGCAGGGCCGGGATCTGGCGGATGGCCAGGCTTTCCGGGCCCAGGCGCTGCAATTCGAAGCCCAGGCGCTGGAACCACACGGCGTGCTCCTCGGCGCAATCGGCCTCGCGCTGGCTGACCGCAATGGACTCGGGCACCAGCAGCGGCTGGCCGCTCAGGCCTTCGCTGGCCATGGCCACCTTCAGGCGCTCATACATGATGCGTTCGTGGGCGGCGTGCATGTCCACCAGTACCAGGCCCTGGGCGTTCTCGGACAGGATGTAAATGCCCTTGAGCTGCGCCAGGGCGTAGCCCAGCGGCGGAATGTCGCCCTGGCCTTGCGGCAGGTTTGGCCCGGCAGCCCCGGCTTGCTGAGGCAGCGGCGCATAGAATTCGCGGTAGGCGGCCTGGGTCTCGGCGGTGGGTGCGGGCTGCGCCGGGCGCGGCACGTACTGGTAGCCGGCGCCCGCACTGCTGCTGTAGCCGCGGCTGGCGGGTTCCTGTTGCGGCTGCTCAAGCAGGTTGGCCGCCAGGCGCATCTCGCCCTGAGGGCCGAACTCACCGGCTTCCAGGCCTGTAGGCCGGGCCATCGGCTCGGCAGCTGACGCCGTGGGCAGCTGGTCTTCGGGTCGCACGTCCGCGAGTGCACGATGCAAAGTGCCATAGAGGAAGTCATGCACCATGCGCCCGTCACGGAAGCGCACTTCGTGCTTGGTGGGGTGCACGTTGACGTCTACCACGGTCGGGTCCACCTCGAAAAACAGCACAAAGGTGGGGTGACGACCGTTGAACAGCACGTCGCGGTAGGCCTGGCGCACCGCGTGGGCGACCAGCTTGTCGCGCACCGCGCGGCCGTTGACGAAGAAATACTGCAGGTCTGCCTGGCTGCGCGAGAACGTTGGCAGGCCAACCCAGCCCCACAGGTGCAGGCCGTTGCGCTCGATCTCGATCGGCATCGCCTGCTCCAGGAACCCCGGCCCGCAGATGGAGGCCACGCGGCGGGCGCGGGCGATCTCATCGTTGGCTTCATGCAGGCTGAGGATGGTCTTGCCGTTGTGGCGCAGGTGGAACGCCACATCGAAGCGCGCCAGGGCCAGGCGCTTGATCACTTCCTGCAGGTGATCGAATTCGGTTTTTTCGGTCTTGAGAAACTTGCGTCGCGCCGGGGTGTTGAAGAACAGGTCGCGCACTTCCACCGACGTGCCCACCGGGTGCGCCGCAGGCTGCACGCGCGGGGCCATGTCGCGGCCTTCGGTTTCCACCTGCCAGGCCTGATCGGCGTCGCGGGTGCGAGAGGTCAGGGTCAGGCGCGCCACGGAGCTGATCGACGCCAGGGCTTCGCCACGGAAACCCAGGCTCATCACCCGCTCCAGGTCTTCCAGGTCGCGGATCTTGCTGGTGGCGTGACGCGCGAGGGCCAGCGGCAGGTCGTCAGAGGCGATACCGCCGCCGTCGTCGCGCACGCGCAGCAGCTTGACGCCGCCCTGCTCCACTTCCACGTCGATGCGACGGGCGCCGGAGTCCAGGCTGTTTTCCAGCAATTCCTTGATCACCGACGCCGGGCGCTCGACTACCTCACCGGCGGCGATCTGGTTGGCAAGGCGCGGGCTGAGCAGCTCGATGCGAGCGGACGAACTCATTGCTGCGCCGCCAGGACAGTGGCCGGGATGTTCAGGGTCTGGCCGATCTTCAGCTCATCGGTGGTCAGGTTGTTGGCACTGCGCAACGTGGCCACGGACTGGTTGTAGCGTACCGCCAGCATCGGCAGGGTTTCGCCGGGGCGCACCACGTGCTCGGTCGGCCCCTGGGCCAGCTTGCCGCTGTCACGCAGCCAGGCGATGTAGGTGCCCGGTGGCGGGTTCTGCTGGAAGAACTGGCGCACGCCGCTGGTAATGGAGCGGGCCAGGGCCTGCTGGTGGCTGGAGCTTTGCAGCTTGGCCGCCTCGCCAGCGTTGGAAATAAAGCCGGTTTCCACCAGGATCGACGGGATGTCCGGCGACTTCAGCACCATGAACCCGGCCTGCTCGACACGCGCCTTGTGCAGCGGCGTGACGCGGCCAATGTTGCTCAGCACCTTCTGGCCCACGTTGAGGCTGGAGCTGAGCGAGGCGGTCATGGACAGGTCCAGCAGTACGCCGGCCAGCATCTTGTCCTTGTCGTCTAGGCTCACGGCCCCGGCGCCACCGATCAGGTCGGAACGGTTTTCACTGTCGGCCAGCCAGCGCGCGGTCTCGGAAGTAGCGCCACGTTCGGACAGGGCGAATACCGAAGCGCCCACGGCGGCCGAGGAAGGCGCAGCGTCGGCGTGGATGGACACAAACAGGTCGGCGCCCTTCTTGCGGGCGATCTCGGTGCGCTGGCGCAGCGGGATGAAGTAGTCGCCGGTGCGGGTCAATTCGGCGCGGAAGCCTTTTTCGCCGTTGATCTGGCGCTGCAATTCGCGGGCAATCGACAGGGTGATGTCTTTTTCATGCTGGCCACGGGAGCCCGAGGCACCCGGGTCCTCGCCGCCGTGGCCGGCGTCGATGGCGACGATGATGTCACGCTTGCCGTTGGGCACCGGCGCCAGCTTGATCGCCGGTTGCGCGGGGGTAACGGGGATCGCCGGGGTAGTGGCCACGGTCGGCTCCGGCGGCGGCGGTGCTGCATCGGCGGCGTTGTCGAACAGGTCCACCACCAGGCGGTTGCCATATTGCTGGTTGGGCGCCAGGGAGAAGCTTTTCGGGGTCACGGCCTTTTTCAGGTCGATGACCACTCGCAGATCGGTAGGCGTGCGCTGGGCCGAGCGCACCGACGTGATCGGGGTGTTGGCAATGGGCAGGTTCAACGGCCCGGCCAGGGTCGCGCCATTGATGTCGATCACCAGGCGGTCGGGGGACTGCAGGGTGAATAGACTGTGTTCGACCGGGCCCGACAGGTCGAATACCAGTCGCGTGTTATCCGGCGCTCGCCACAGGCGAACACTCTTGACCTGCGAAGCCGCAAACGCGTCGACGGCAAATACCGCCAACAGCAACCCCACGAACGCGACCAGCGCGCGAATGCGCATACAAACCACCCACCCAGATTTATTTGAATTCCTGTGCCAGGACGGCACACCACGACTCGCCACGCGCGCCTTGTGGCGTCAGAGTCAGTGAACGGCCGCCCGCGTGGGGGCGTATGGTAATGGTCAGGTCAGGCTTTGGCAAAAAGCCTGCGCCACGCTGTGGCCACTCGATCAGACAGAGAGCGTCACCTTCAAAGTAATCCCGAATGCCAAGAAATTCCAGTTCTTCCGGGTCCACAAGGCGATACAGATCAAAATGATAGGCGCGAAAGCTCGGCAACTCGTAAGGTTCCACCAGCGTGAAGGTCGGGCTTTTCACCGCGCCCTGGTGCCCAAGGCCGCGGATCAGCCCCCTGGAGAGCGTGGTTTTACCGGCTCCCAGGTCGCCTTCGAGGAAAATCACCCCGACGGCCTGGGTCACCTGCGCCAGGCGCCCGCCAAACTCGACCATGGCGTTTTCATCGCCCAGAAACAGCGTTATTTCAGACAAGGGGACAGCTCCTCGAACACCTGACGGATGGCTGGAATCAAATCGGTGGCCGCCAGCCCGCGGCCCTTGCTACCTTGTTGCTCGCCGGCACGCGCATGCAGCCACACGCCCAGACAGGCGGCATCATACGGGGCCATGCCCTGGGCCAGAAGTGCCCCCAGCAACCCTGCCAGTACGTCACCCAGCCCCGCCGTGGCCATGGCGGGGTGGCCACGGTCGCACAAGGCCAGGCTGCCATCGGGGGCGGCGATCAGGCTGCCGCTGCCCTTGAGCACGCACACGGTTGAATATTTTTTCGCCAGGGCCAGCGCCGCGTGGGCGCGGTCGGCCTGGATTTGCGCGGTCGACACGCCCAACAGGCGCGCCGCCTCGCCGGGGTGTGGGGTGATGATCGAGCCCGCCGGCAGCGCGGCGCGCCCTTCAGCCAGCTGATTCAATGCATCGGCATCCCACACCTGGGCTCTAGCGACCGTGGCAGCCACCGACAGCAGGCTGCGCCCCCAACTGCCCTGCCCCAGGCCTGGGCCGATCACCACGACGTCGGCCTTGTCCAGCACGTCGAGCAACTGGTTGGAGGAATGCACACCCAGGGTCATGACCTCGGGCAGGCGGGTCACGGCTGCGGCCACATGTTCCGGGCGGGTGGCCAGCGTGACCATGCCAGCGCCGCTGCGCAACGCCGACTCCGCGCTCATCAACGTGGCGCCGCCGGTGCCGTGATCGCCACCCATGACCAGCAGGCGGCCATATTGGCCTTTATGCGCAGTCATCGGCCTTGGGGCGGGCCTTGGCAGCGAGGCCGCATGCAGGCGCCTGGCCATGGCTGGCTGCGCGGCAACGATGGCCGGGCTGGCCAGCAGGTCGTCGAATACCAGGTGGCCTACATGATCGGCCGCCTGGCCGCTGAACAGGCCGAACTTGAGGCCGATGAAGGTCACCGTCAGCTCGGCATGAACCGCCGCGCCCAGTACCTGCCCGGTATCAGCACACAGCCCCGAGGGGATATCCACCGCCAGCACGGGCAGGCCGCTGACGTTAATGGCCTGGATCGCCTGCTCGTAAGGCGCCCGCACAGTGCCCTTGAGGCCAGTGCCCAGCAACGCATCCACCACCACGCCTTGCAGTCCGGCATCCGGTGCCCACGGCTGTATATCCACCTGGCTGGCCCGGGCTTCAGCCCAGGCGGCCGCGGCATCGCCGCTCAAGCGGGCAGGATCGCCGACGGCCAGTACGCTGACCGCCCAGCCAGCACGCTGCGCCAGCGCGGCAATCAGGTAGCCATCGCCGGCATTGTTGCCGTGGCCGGCCAGCACGGTCATCTGGTCGGCGTCCGGCCACTGGCGGCGCAGGGCACGCCAGGCAGCTCGGGCCGCGCGCTGCATCAGTTCGAAGCCGTCGGTACCGGCGGCAATCAGGGCAGCATCCAGCGCCCGCACCTGCGCTGCGGCATAGAGCAGATCGGGTAAGTCGTCGTCTGGCAGTGGCATGATTAAACGTTCGCTCGCAATGTCTGGCAGAATTATACCCACCTCAGCTCCGGTTTCCCTCTTCGCATGTCCGCCGTTATCGCCGATCTCCCCGCCCTGGCCCAATCCATCAAAGACTGGGGCCGCGAACTGGGCTTCCAGCAAGTCGGCATCGCCGGCCTGGACCTTGGCGAGCACGAACAACACCTGGAACGCTGGCTGGCAGCGGGCTACCACGGCGAAATGGAGTACATGGGCGCCCACGGCAGCAAGCGCTCGCACCCCGAACAATTGGTGCCAGGCACCCTGCGGGTGGTGTCGCTGCGCATGGACTACCTGCCGGGCGACACACAGATGGCGCAATTGCTGGCCCAGCCAGAAAAAGCCTACATCTCACGCTATGCGCTGGGCCGCGACTATCACAAGTTGATCCGCAAGCGCGTGCAACAACTGGCCGACCGCATCCAGCAGCACATCGGCCCGTTTGGCTTCCGCGCCTTCGTCGACAGCGCCCCGGTACTGGAAAAGGCCATCGCCGAGCAGGCCGGGCTGGGCTGGATCGGCAAGAACACCCTGGTGCTGAACCGCAAGGCTGGCAGCTATTTTTTCCTCAGCGAACTGTTCGTCGACCTACCGCTGCCGGTGGACGAGCCGCACGCCACTGAGCACTGCGGCCGTTGCAGCGCCTGCCTGGACATTTGCCCTACCAATGCCTTCGTCGGCCCTTACGTACTGGACGCCCGCCGCTGCATCTCGTACCTGACCATCGAATTGAAGACCGCCATCCCCGAGGAGCTGCGACCGCTGATCGGCAACAGGGTATTCGGCTGTGATGATTGCCAGATCGTCTGCCCGTGGAACCGCTTCGCCCGGCCCAGCGGGGAAGGCGATTTCAAGCCGCGGCATAACCTGGACAATGCCGGTCTGGCCGAGCTGTTTTTGTGGGATGAGGACAAATTCCTCAGCAGCACCGAAGGCTCACCCCTGCGCCGCGCCGGGTATGAGCGCTGGTTGCGTAACCTGGCGGTTGGACTGGGCAACGCCCCTTCCAGCATCCCGGTGATCGAAGCGCTCAAGGCTCGCCGGGCTGACCCTTCGGCGATGGTTCGCGAGCACGTCGAATGGGCACTGAAGGAGCATGACCAGCGGGCGGGGGGATAACCTCACTGCAATAGTATGGCCACCCGGTCATCATCTGCGTAAGTGCAGCACGCCAGAGCGAACCCTTCCGCGCGCTCGGCTGAACTCAAGGTGAAGTCTGCCTCCCGCCGGCATTTGCCCTCAACAACCTTGACCCGACAACTTCCACAGATCCCCGACCGGCATTGGCTGCGCATTGGCACGCCATGGCGCTCAAGCTCATCGAGCAGCGTGCGTCCTCTATCCACGGGAAGTTCGATGCCCTGATCACCAATACAAAGCAACGTCTGCCCTTCGCTTGCTTCGACCAAACTGCGGGTCGGCGCGCTGAAAGCCTCCACCAGAATTTCAGGCTCGCGATATACCTGCGCCGCCAGGGCCTGCTGCCCCAGGGCGAACTCGTGCCCGCCGCATATCACCACCGCGCCAGGCATGCCCAGCGCCCGTAAATCCTGCGCACACGGCCGCCCGGCATAGAAATGCCCGTTGAATCTGTCGATGGGCTCGCGAGTAATGTGAAATCGCACGTTGAACCAATCGTTCGCCAAGTCGAGGCGCAGCAACTCCGCCAGGAAGGGAATCGAGGCAAGGGTGGGATTGCACAGCAGCAGCGACACTCGGGGCGTTGGCCGCCCCTGCTCGCGTAAACCGGCCATGCTGCGGATCAGGGCCATTGGCAAGGTGGCGCCGATGCCATTGGCCAACATCACCACCTGCCCATGATGCAGCAGGCGACTGGCGGTGATATCCCCGTCGATTGCCCCGCCGGACAATGTAGAGCCCGGCTGCACCTGTTGAAACAACTGATCCGAAACACCATTGTGGCCGCCGCGCTTGATCACCACTTCAATGGTGTCAAGCGTGGGGCGGGCCACGATGGAATAGCATCGGCTACGTACCTGGCCACCGGGATCGGGACAGTCGAGTGAAAGATAGCGCCCCGGCTCCAGCCGATCACCGCCCAAGGGGTCGAGCAGTCGCAGGGTGAATGCGCGAATGCCTGCGGCCTCATCCCGAACCTGCTCGCATCGAAGCATCATGCCTTCAGCCACGGCCACCTCCGCAAGCCAGTACAGGGCCCGACCCCACAGACTCAAGACCAACGCGCGCGAGCAGGCTATTGACGGAACCGGTGTACACGTTGATTTCGCCCATGTCGCCGACATCGGCAACGATGTCCTCTCCACCTTCAAGCCCCGCTAGGGAAAAGGCTTTTTTCCAGGCGCCCATCTCATTGTTCGCAAACATGCTGACCGTCTTCTTGATGACCTCATGCAGGTACACTTTCTCTGACGTGCTGAGTTGGCTCACGATGTCAATGGCCACAAAACTGAAGACGCTGGAGTGACTCCATTCATCCATGGCGTGAGTGCGGGTGACCTCGTGGCACACCGTCTGAATGCTGCTGTCCTCCGCCATCGTCTTCAGATAATCGGTGATCAGGGTTTCACTCGCACAGGCGATGCCAAACCGAGTCAATCGACGTTGCCACTCGGCCGTGCAACTTGATAACAAAGCATTACGCCAGCCGATCAGATTAAAGTCGCAGTAATCCAAATACGGAAGTTGACGATGATGATAGATATAGTTACTTGCACTGATAGACATCTTGGTGTGCAGCGCCTCATCCAGCAGGGCTTCAGCCATGACTGACTGCAATATCTCACGATTCGGCGAATTGACCGGCGGAGACTTTATAATATCTTCACAGGCTGGAGTGACCACGTTACATTCGATGTAGATAGTTTTCAGATTGTAAATAACCCAGGCATAGGAGAGGCATTTTTCTTTTACCCCCGCAGGGGCTTCACGCCAGGCGTCATGCCCCCTGAAAGGGAGCAGCGACTCGCTGAAATCGGCCTTGACCGGGTTGAATGCCAGCTCTGAATAGGGCGTTTGCTCATTGTTCACGGCCGCACGAGAAACCCACAGGGCCGACAACTTCGATAACATTTCACCGACCGGATCTTTTTCATTCAACGACGCAAAATCCTTCATCGCAATCTTCCTTGAAATATTATTTATTGTATTTATATGGCCAGCACCAGGCGCACCATACCGATTCAGCTTAAGCATCACCGAAAAAGTCGCAAGGGCAAAAACGAAACTTCAGAAAAGTCCTACAGCATCAACATCCGATTTATTGCTCGCATATACCAATACACAAGCACATATATATCCGGTTAATTCAGACCAGATCGAGCCAGTGACTCAATACTGCCTGAGCGGCCGGCACCAAGGCGTTCATGGCACTAGCCTGCTTGCGTAAGTCAGCCGGCAGGATGCCTGCCATCCCAAGCTCCGCAGCATGCCCCACCAGCCACGGTTCGAGACGCTGCGGATTAACCTCAAGGTGAAACTGCAATGCCAGCACTGAACCGCCCACGCTGAACGCCTGGTTCGGGCAAATGGCGGTGCCCGCCAACCGCGTAGCTTGCGGCGGTACCTGGAACTGGTCCCCATGCCAATGCAGCACAGGAATATCGGCGGCCAGGGGTGCAAGACAGGAATCAACCCCGTCCTGGGTCAGCGTGAGGCGCCCAAAGCCGATCTCCTTCACGCCCATGGGCGCCACCTCGCTACCCAGTGCCCGCGCGATCAACTGCGCCCCCAGGCAGATGCCCAGCAGCTTGCCTCCACTGGCCAATCTCTGTCGCACCAATGCCAGTTCGTGGGCAAGAAAGGGGTACTGCAGCTCATCGAATGCACCGATTGGCCCACCCAGGAATACCACCAGGTCAGGCGTAGTGACATCCACTTGAGCCAGGTCATCGACCGCAGCGTCCAGCGTGGAAAGGTTGTAGCCGCGCGCCTGAAGGAGGTCCGCGAACGTACCGAGGTCTTCAAATGCCAGATGGCGAATTACCAGTGCATGTTTCATTTCCATACCAATACAAAGAGTTAGTGGATAAGCACACACTCTTATCAGCCAGCAAAAATGCTGTCGAGATTGCAGATTGGATGGACTAGCAGTTCGCGATGATGGCCACTTGGGCAGCGATGAACGCTGCCCCTTGACCAGAACCCGAGGTATATCCCCGCGTACAGGGGACGGCGGCCGCTACAGCGTTTGGCGACGCCCCTACTGATTTGGGTAAGAGGCGCCGACGCAAGCGCATATCCAGAAACACAATAAGGCGTTAACCGGCGCGGCGATCATCAGAACTTGATGAAATGCTTGCGATAATGCTGCAGCTCGCCAATCGACTCGCGAATGTCGTCCAGCGCCAGGTGAGTGCTGCCCTTCTTGAAGCTGTCCTTGACCTCGGGGGCCCAGCGCGCGGCCAGTTCCTTGAGGGTAGACACGTCCAGGTTGCGGTAATGGAAGTAATTTTCCAGGCCGCGCATGTGGCGGTACAGGAAGCGGCGATCCTGGCAGATACTGTTGCCACAGATCGGCGATTTGCCTTTGGGCACCCATTGCTCCAGGAAGGCGATGGTCTGGGCTTCGGCCTCGGCCATGCTGACCTTGCTCTCACGCACGCGCTGGGTCAGGCCCGAGTTGCCGTGGGTGCGGGTGTTCCACTCATCCATGCGCGCCAGCACTTCGTCGCTGTGGTGGATGGCAATGACCGGGCCTTCGGCCAGGGTGTTGAGGTCGCTGTCGGTGACGATGGTGGCCATTTCGATGATCACATCGCTGTCCGGGTCCAGCCCGGTCATTTCCAGGTCGATCCAGATCAGGTTGTTGGCGTTTTGCATGTGGGGGGGCTCCTCGGCTTGACTGCGCAGTTTAGCTCAGCCGGGCATGCTAAACTCGTCGCCGTTTTAATTACCCCCTGCACGGAACACTCATGGCCAAACGCCAGCTCAACCGTCGCCAGAACTGGCGCATCGAAAAAATCCAGGGCGAGCGCGCCGCTCGTGCCGCCAAACGCGAGTCCCACACGCTGGAGACACTGGAAGGCGGTGACCTGGGCCCTGAGCAGACGGGCCTGGTGATTGCCCACTTCGGTGTGCAGGTCGAGGTCGAGGCACAGGAAGGCGAGCTGGCGGGCCAGGTATTCCGTTGCCACCTGCGGGCCAACCTGCCCGCACTGGTGACCGGCGACACAGTGGTGTGGCGCGCGGGCAACCAGGGCATCGGCGTGATCGTCGCGCAACTGCCGCGCAGCACCGAGCTGTGCCGGCCCGACAGCCGCGGTCAACTCAAGCCGGTGGCGGCCAACGTCGACCTGATCGTGATCGTCTTCGCGCCCATGCCCGAGCCCCATGCCAACCTGATCGACCGCTACCTGGTGGCGGCTGAACACGCAGGCATCCGCCCGTTGCTGCTGCTCAACAAGGCCGACCTGATCGATGACGACAACGCCCCGGCGCTGAACGCGCTGCTGGCGGTGTACCGCCAACTGGGTTATCCGTTGCTGGAAGTGTCCGCGCACCATGGCGATGGCATGCAGCAGTTGCAGGCGCAGTTGGACGGGCACATCAGCGTGTTCGTGGGCCAGTCGGGCGTGGGCAAGTCATCGCTGGTCAACAGCCTGCTGCCTGAAGTGCAGACCCGTGTGGGGCCGCTGTCGGAGCTGTCCGGCCAAGGCACGCACACCACCACCACGGCGCGGCTCTTCCACTTCCCTGGCGGCGGCGAACTGATCGACTCGCCGGGTATTCGCGAGTTCGGCCTGGGCCACGTCAGCCGCGCGGACGTGGAAGCGGGCTTCATCGAATTCGACGAGCTGATCGGCCATTGCCGCTTCCGCGATTGCAAGCATGACCGCGAGCCGGGTTGCGCGCTGCTCAAGGCCCTGGAAGAAGGCCGCGTGCAGCAGCAGCGCATGAACAGCTACCGCTCGATCATTGCCAGCTTGCCGGAAGATACCTACTAAGCCCCCGCAAGCCGTAGCCCCTGCCGCCAGGCTGCGCTAGCCCTGTGCCTCGCTCGAGATCTACAGCGAACACACCGGCCAGCGCAGCCTTCGGCAGCGGCTACAGCACTCGCCACGCATCCCGCGTAGCCGCTGCCGCCAGGCTGCGCTGGCCCTGTGCCTCGCTTGAGATCTACAGCGAACACACCGGCCAGCGCAGCCTTCGGCAGCGGCTACAGCACTCGCCACGCATCCCGCGTAGCCGCTGCCGCCAGGCTGCGCTGGCCCTGTGCCTCGCTTGAGATCTACAGCGAACACACCGGCCAGCGCAGCCTTCGGCAGCGGCTACAGCACTCGCCACGCATCCCGCGTAGCCGCTGCCGCCAGGCTGCGCTGGCCCTGTGCCTCGCTTGAGATCTACAGCGAACACACCGGCCAGCGCAGCCTTCGGCAGCGGCTACAGCACTTACCACACATCCCGCGTAGCCGCTGCCGCCAGGCTGCGCTGGCCCTGTGCCTCGCTTGAGATCTACAGTGGGCACACCGGCCAGCGCAGCCTGCGGCAGCGGCTACAGCACTCGCCACGCATCCCGCGTAGCCGCTGCCGCCAGGCTGCGCTGGCCCTGTGCCTCGCTTGAGATCTACAGTGGGCACACCGGCCAGCGCAGCCTGCGGCAGCGGCTACAGGTGTCCCGCTGTAGGGGGGATTTTGCGGGGCGATTTTGTAGGAAATTTTACCTTTCGATGTAGGAACGGTCTCTTTCGCACGTCGTCCCTTGCCTCATAAAACACTTCTGAACAATCTTCATCCCTGTCACCGGAAACCGACTGAAAGGGATAGCCATGTCGACCTACCACCTGTTCATCAGCCAGTCCTGGCGCTATTCAGATGCCTACGACCGCTTGCTCAACCTGCTGGAACTGGACACCAGCTTCAGCTTTCAGAGCCATGCCCTGCCCGCCCCCCACCCGGTGGTCGAACGCTCCGACCAGGAACTTGAACAGGCGATTGTCGAGCAACTGCAGGCGTGCTCGGTGTTGGTGATCATGGCAGGCGTGTACCCCACCTACGGCAAGTGGATCGACAAGGAAATCGATGCCGCCAAGCGTCTGGGCAAAGTCATCATCGCCATCAAACCCTTCGGTCCCGAGCGCATTTCCCCCAGGGTGCGTGCCGCCGCCAGTGCCGAGTGTGGCTGGAGCACCCGCCATATCATCGGCGCCATCACCCTGCACGCCTGAAAGCACAACGCCCGCCGCGACGGGGGTCGGGGCGGGCGTTGTGGAGGGCGATAGGCTTACTGCTTGCCCTGTTCGTCCATTTTCAGCGTGCCATCTTCGAACATGTTCAGCTTCTGCCGCAGTTCGTGCGGTTGCATCGGCTCGATGGGCGCTGCCGTCGATGCACTCGGCTTGCCGGCTGGAGCCGGTGCGGCGGCACCAGGCTTGGCTGGCGCGCCAGGGGCCGCCGGGGGGGGCGCATCCGGTGTGGTCTCGCCTTCGATGTCGCGCTGGGCCTTCTTGGTCAGCACCACGATGTCGATGCGGCGGTTGACCGGGTTCAGCGGGTTCTTGCGGTCAAACAGCGACGAGGAGGCGTAACCCACCACGCGAGCGACCTGATTGTCCGGATACCCCCCACCTTCCAGCGCCCGGCGAGCGGCGTTGGCGCGGTTGGCCGACAATTCCCAGTTGCCGAAATCGCCTTGGCCTGCGTACGGCTGGGCGTCGGTATGGCCACTGACACTAATCTTGTTCGGCACCGCCTTGATGGTGTCGGCCATGGCCAGCAGGATGTCCTCGAAATACGGCTTCAGACGCGCGCTGCCGGTATCGAACATCGGGCGGTTCTCGGCGTCCATGATCTGGATGCGCAAGCCTTCCTGAGTGATCTCGAACAGGATCTGATCCTTGAACTTCTGCAGTTGCGGGTTCTGGTCGACCTTGTTCTGCAGTTCCTGCAACAGCAGGTTCAGGCGTTCCTGGTCGATTTTCTCGGCGGCCGCCTCGGCATCCTTCTCGCTCAGGGTATCCGGGGTCTGAGGCTGCGGCGTCGAGCTCTCGATCTGCGGGTTCAGGGTTTTGTCGGGCGCCAACTGCGGCGTGCCGCCCATGTCGATGATGTAGGGCGAACCGCTTTCGGTGAAGCCCACCGGGTCCTGGAAGTAGCCGGAAATGGCCAGTTTCTGTTCCGGGGTGGCCGAGGACAGCAACCACAGCACCAGGAAGAACGCCATCATCGCCGTGGCGAAGTCGGCGAAGGCAATTTTCCAGGCACCGCCGTGGTGGCCGCCGCCGAAGCGCTTGACGCGCTTGATGATTATCGGCTGGTTATTTTCCATGACTCAGCGACCGCGAACCGCTTGTTCCAGCTCGGCGAAACTTGGGCGGTGTGCCGGGAACAGCACCTTGCGGCCAAACTCGACGGCCAGCGACGGCGGCATGCCCGAGGCCGAGGCCACCAGCGAGGCCTTGATGGCCTCGTACACATTCACTTCTTCCTTGGCATCGTGGCCGATCGCAGTGGCCAGGGGGCCAACAAAGCCGTACGCGGCCAGAATACCGAAGAAGGTACCTACCAGCGCCGCACCTACGTGGGCACCGATGGTTGCCTTGTCGCCATCACCCAGCGAGGCCATGGTCACCACGATACCCAATACCGCCGCCACGATACCGAAACCGGGCATACCGTCGGCCACGCCAGTCACGGCGTGGGAGGTGTGCTCCAGCTCTTCCTTGATGCTCTGCAGTTCCATGTCGAACAGGCCTTCAAGCTCATGGGGAGCCATGTTGCCCGAGGACATGATGCGCAGGTAGTCACAGATATAGGCCGTCATGCGCTCGTCTTTGAGCACGATCGGGTATTTGGCGAAGATCGGACTGGCCGCGGCGTCTTCGATATCGCTCTCGATCGCCATCATGCCTTCACGACGGCTTTTGTTGAGAATCTCGTAGACCAGGCCCAGCACTTCCATATAGAAAGCGTGCGAAAAACGCGATTTGAACATGCCCACGGACTTCTTGATGACCTTCATGGTCATGTAGCCCGGGTTGGCCTGCAGGAACGCACCGAAGGCCGCACCCCCGATGATCAGCACTTCGAAGGGCTGAATCAACGCTGCGATCTTACCGTGGGATAGAACGTATCCGCCGAGCACACTCGCGAATACGACGATGATGCCGATAATTTTAGCCATAGATTGGAAGCACTTACATGTCGTGGTCAGGGGTGTGGGCGCAAGATTCTAAATCTCTTGTTCTACTTATCGGCAGTTCTGCGCCAGACTATAGCCTGAAAAGGTGAAAAGCCAGTTCGGTCCTACCAGCATGCCAATTGAGCCCAACGTGCCTATCAAGACGCCCAATACCCTTCCAGACTGGATAAAGCTGCTCGACAGCGTACGTTTGCCGGTGCCGATGGCAAGCCATGAACGCGTTCAGGCCGCCCTGCGCGACAGCCGCAGTTCGCTGCGCGACATCGCCGAGCTGATGCAGGATAGCCCGGCATTGGTACTCAGTGTTATCCGCGAAGCCAACCATCACGTTCACCAGAGCCTGGCCGAACCGGTGGAAAGCCTGGAGATAGCCTTGGGCCGGCTGGGCCTTGCACGCACCGACGAGCTGCTGGAGCGCCTGCCCACTGCCCTGCCCGAAGACACTCCGCGCGGGCTGCGCCAGCTGCTGCTGATCAGCCAACATGCTGCGCAGCAGGCCAACGGCCTGTTCGCCGCGCGGTTGGCACGCCTGTGGCAGGAGATCCACTGGGGCAGCCTGCTGTTCCTGTCCCCCCTGTGGCCGCTGGCAATCACCCACCCGCGCTTGCTGGAAGAATGGGAACTGCGGGTGGTGCACAAGGGCGAGGCCGCAGCCAAGGTCGAACTTGAGCTGTTCGGCGTGCGCCTGCTCAACCTGTGCCAGAGCCTTGCGCTGCAATGGCGGCTGCCGGCCTGGATTCACCATGGCTATAACCTGCTGCTGGACGAGCAACGCGAATTCGTCAAAGTGCTGCACATCGCCCGCGACGACGAAGACCGCCTGCGCCAGCAACAGCAGCTGGACCAGGACCCTGGCCTGCGCCGCTGGCTCAACCAGCCGGCCAACACCGTGGTACTGGCCAACGGCCTGGCGCTGTCTGCCCAGGAAGCCTGGAACACCCCGCATACCCTGCGTTGGCAGTACCTGACCTGCCTGTACCTGCAAATGCCCATGGACGACCTGCAACAGCAGGTTCACCAGCATGCCGTACAGAACGCCCGACACTACGCCGCGCCCGGCCTGTGGCACCCCGCCGAGGCACTGCTGTGGCCATGGGACACCCGCCGCGTGCACAAAGGCCTGCAGCCGGCACCGCCGCCCACGGCCGAGGACCTGGCCAGCTGGCGCAAGTTGTGCGCCGAGCTGCTGGTGGAGCCCAGCCGATTCACCAACGCCATGCACTTGACCACCTGCGCCCGCGATGCCTTGGTGGCCTGCGGCATGCAGCGGGTGATACTGCTGATGGCCGACAAGACAGGCACCACCCTGCGGGTTCACCAGACCGCAGGCCTGCCCGCCGAAGCGGCCAACCTGAACCTGCTGATCAGCCAGAGCAACGTGCTGCAGCGCTTGATGGACAAACCGGCCCAGGTGCGCCTGACCCCGCAAAACAATACCCAGTTCTCTGCCATGATCCCGTCGAGCCTGCGCGGCCTGTTCAAAGGCGAGCACGTGATGCTGCGCTCTGTGCTGGGCAATGAACGGGTAGTCATGCTGATCGTCGCCGACCAGGGTGGCGTACCGTTCTCGGAAATCACCGTGCAGGCCTTTACCCGCACCGTGCAATGCATCGAACGCGCCCTCGCCGCCTTCAGTAAGCGCGGCGCCTGAAGCATGCGCTACAATCGGCCCCCACTTTTCAATCTGGAGACCTCACATGGCTGATTTCTCGGGCCTGCCGCTGGTGATCGAAGCTGCCCAGCTACAGCAACGCCTCGATGCTCCAGAGCTGATCCTGGTCGACCTGACCAGCCCGGCACGCTACGCCGCCGGCCACATTCCCGGCGCCCGCTTCGTCGACCCCAAGCGCACCCAACTGGGCCAGCCACCGGCGCCGGGCCTGATGCCTTCCCAGCCTGCGCTGGAAGCCCTGTTCGGCGAACTGGGCCACAACCCCGATGCGGTCTACGTGGTGTATGACGACGAAGGCGGCGGCTGGGCCGGCCGCTTCATCTGGCTGCTGGATGTCATCGGCCATACCCGCTATCACTACCTGGACGGCGGCCTGCTGGCCTGGGAAGCCGCGCAGTTGCCGGTGAGCGGCGAAGTACCGGCCGCCCGCGTCGGCACCGTGGCCCTGACCCTGCACGACGAGCCCACGGCCACCCGTGAATACCTGCAAAGCCGCATCGGCGCCGCCGACCTGGCCATCTGGGACGCCCGCGGGCCGCTTGAATACAGCGGCGAGAAGGTCCTGGCGGCCAAGGGCGGGCACATCCCCGGCGCGATCAATTTCGAATGGACTGCCGGCATGGACAAGGCGCGCAACCTGCGCATCCGCAGCGACATGCCAAAAATCCTTGAGGACCTGGGCATCACCCCGGACAAGGAAATCATTACCCACTGCCAGACCCACCACCGTTCCGGCTTCACCTATTTGGTGGCCAAGGCGCTCGGCTACCCGCGCGTCAAAGGTTATGCCGGTTCTTGGGGCGAATGGGGCAACCACCCCGACACGCCCGTTGAAGTTTAAGGACACTCGATGAAATCCCGTTTGTTTATCCTCAGTCAGTACCTGCTGCCCCATCACCTGCTGTCCCGCCTGGCCGGCTGCGTGGCCGAATGCCGCGTGCGCTGGTTCAAGAACGCCTTTACCGCCTGGTTCGCCAAGCGCTATCAGGTGGACATGTCCCAGGCCCTGGTCGAAGACCTGACCGCTTACGAGCACTTCAACGACTTCTTCACCCGCGCCCTGAAGCCTGGCGCACGCCCACTGGACCCGACCCCGGGTGCAATCCTGAGCCCGGCCGATGGCGCCATCAGCCAGTGGGGCGCGATCGAACACGGCCGCATCTTCCAGGCCAAGGGCCACAGCTTCAGCGCCCTGGAACTGCTGGGCGGCGACCCGGCCAATGCCGCACCGTTCATGGGCGGCGAGTTCGCCACCATCTACCTGTCGCCCAAGGACTACCACCGCGTGCATATGCCGCTGGCCGGCACCCTGCGCGAGATGGTCTACGTGCCGGGCCGCCTGTTCTCGGTCAACCAGACCACCGCCGAAAACGTGCCTGAGCTGTTCGCCCGCAACGAGCGCGTGGTGTGCCTGTTCGACACCGAGCGCGGCCCGATGGCCGTAGTGCTGGTGGGCGCGATGATTGTGGCCTCGGTGGAAACCGTGTGGGCCGGGCTGGTGACGCCGCCCAAGCGCGAACTCAAGACCGTACGCTATGACGAAGCTGCCCGCGCGCCTATCCATCTGGAAAAAGGCGCCGAGCTGGGCCGCTTCAAGCTGGGCTCCACGGCTGTCGTGCTGTTTGGCCCGGAGCAGGTGAAATGGGCCCACGAACTGGGCGCCGGGTCGACGGTCAACATGGGCCAGCGCATCGGCCAGGGCGTCGACAGCGCCGCCTGATTCACCTGGTAGCCGCTGCCGCCAGGCTGCGCTGGCCTCGTGGCTCGCTGGACATTTCCAGTGACCACAAGGGCCAGCGCAGCCTCACGGCAGCGGCTACAGCATGACGCGAGGGTAACGGGCCACTTGCCTGCGACGCCAAGGCCGTGCAGTCTTGACTGCAAAAGGTGACAATAGGCCACCCATGCACGACTGACTCAACGGGAATCGCTCGATGTCTGCCGCACCCCCGCCACCTCTTTTGCGCGCCCCCACTCCCTCGCAGGCCAACCTGACGTTCTGCGAAGCCACGCCTCGCGATCTCAAGCGCTGGATCGCCACGCTGCCCAAAGCCAACCTGGGCGAAACCGCGCGCCAGCTGTACCAGGGCCTGATCGAACTCAGCCAGCTGATCACCCCTAGCGAAAACCGCCTGCAACTGCTGGAGCTGCTGCGCCCGGAAGTCTATTTCGTCTGCAGTCACCTGGAGCGGCACTTCCTCAACCAGTCAGTGGTGCTGGACGAGCGCGCCCGCAAGATCGCCAACCTGTGCCAGGCCCTGCAAAACCTGCTGGCCGTCGGCTACAAGCAGGTGGTACTGCGCGTGATTTCACGCCTCAAGGACCGCAACCTGCTGCTGGCCACCGCCATCGAGCGCGCCATGCATGCCCTCAAAGGCCCGCTGGTGCGCGCCAGCCTGCTGTATTGCCCGGTGCCTGAAGGCCTGTGGCTGGAATTGCACCAGCTGTACCAGGTGGCCCTCAAGTACCAGTTGCACCGCACATTCGTCGATGATGAGTTGGTCAGTCAGAAGCGCCAGCAAAGCATCGAGCATACCTATGCAACCGCGCTACTGATGGGCAGCTCGCGCTGCAATCAGATGCGCCAGCAGGCCATCGTGCAATTGGCCAACGTGCTGGAGCCCTGGAGCGCCCTGACCCGGGTGGTCAGCGCCAGCGACGCTTCGGCGCAATTCGCCGTGGCGCCAGACGCCGACGCACCGCCACGCTACAAAAGCCTGTTCCCGGCCACGCAACTGCCGCAAATGCTTGGCCTTGACCCGCACGCGCTGGTCAAGGCAATTACCGAATGGCTGCACTTGCCCGCCGACCAGCGCCAACGGTCCGGGCTGCTGGTACCGCCGGGCCTGACCATCGACATGCTTCAGCACCTGGCAGCGGCCTGGGGCGACGTGGCCGAGCGCACGTTCCATCGCACGCCGGGCCAAGGCACCATGAGTGTGTGCATCGGCATGAGCACGCTGCATTACTACCTGGGTGGCGAGCGCAGCTTCAGCGAACTGCTCAAGCGCCCGGAAGCCGGGCAAAGCGCGACGTTCAGTGCCAGCAAGCCCGCAGGCGCCAGCGATGGCTGGAGCCTGGCCTTCGATGCAGCCAAAACCGGTGACAGCCATGGCCTGCTGCCTTACGAAGAAATCGAGTACCCGGCCGCAGACCTAGAAGGCGGCCCGGCCAACGCCGCACGCGAATACCCGGTGCACGAACTGCAGATCGTCAACCACAGCCCCGGCGGCTATTGCCTGGCATGGCTGCGTGAAGTGCCGGCGCAACTGCAGGCCGGTGAATTGGTGGGCATTCAGGACGCCCCGTCCCAAGGCTGGAGCGTGGCCGTGGTGCGCTGGATCCGCCAGGTACGCGGTGGCGGCACGCAGATGGGCATCGAACTGATTGCCCCGCATGCCCAACCGTGCGGCCTGCAATTACTGCGCAGCAATCAGGAAAGCAGCCAGTACGTGCGCGGCCTGCAACTGCCGGAAATCCGCGCCATCGACATCCAGGCCTCGCTGATCGCCCCGCGCCTGCCCTTCCAGGAAGGGCAGAAGGTGATGATCAACACCCATGGCGAAGAGAACCGCGCCAACCTTGGGCGCAAGGTAAGCTCCACGGGCAGCTTCAATCAGTTCGAATTCCGGATCCTGGAGGCCGCCCCTGCGGCAGCCCAGGCGGAAAGCGAATTTGATTCGTTGTGGAAAGACCTCTGAGGCGCCTGTAGCCGCTGCGGCAGGCTGCGCTGGTTCTGTGCCTCGCTGAGGATTTCCAGGGTTCAGACCGGCCAGCGCAGCCTGGCGGCAGCGGCTACAGATCAGGCCTGGTTGTCGCGCACGCCCAGCAGATACAGCACGCCATCCAACCCCAGGGTAGAGATGTTGTAACGCGCCGACTGCTTCACCAGCGGCTTGGCATGCAACGCAACGCCCAGGCCAGCCTTGGCCAGCATCGGCAGGTCGTTGGCGCCGTCGCCCACGGCGATGGTCTGCTCCAGGGTCAGCCCTTCCTGCTCGGCCAGTTGCTCCAGCAGATCAGCCTTGCGCTGGGCGTCGACGATCGGCTCAACGGCAACGCCGGTGCACTTGCCATCTTCCACCTGCAGCTCGTTGGCAAACACATAGTCGATGCCCAACCGGGCCTGAATCTGCTTGGCAAAATAAGTGAAGCCACCCGACAGAATTGCAGTCTTGTAACCCAGGCGCTTGAGCTCGGCAAACAGCACCTCGGCGCCTTCGGTCAGCCGCAGCGACGCGCCGATGGCGTCCAGCACGCTCACGTCCAGGCCCTTTAGCAGTGCCATGCGCTCCTTGAAGCTGGCGCGAAAGTCCAGCTCGCCACGCATGGCACGCTCGGTGATCTCCGATACCAGATGGCCCACGCCATGGGCCTTGGCCAGTTCGTCGATGACTTCGGCCTGGATCAGCGTGGAGTCCATGTCGAATACGGCCAGGCGACGGTGGCGGCGGAACAGGTCATCGCGCTGGATGGCGAAGTCGGCATCCAGCAAGGTGCCGGCGGCCAGGAATTCGCGACGCAGCAAGGTGATATCCGCGGGCACGCCACGGGCAATCAGTTCCAGGCAGGCCTTGGCTTCGGCCGAAGCGGCAGCCAACCCAGGACGAGCCGACAGACGGTCAATGCTCTCGATGACCAGGCCGTGCCGACCCGCGATTTCGGTAACCGACTGCACCTGCGCAGCAGTGATCTCACGGCTCATCAGCGTCAGTACATGACGGTCGTCAGTGCCGCCATTGGCCCACTGCAGGTAGTCCTGTTCCGACAACGCAGTGAAGCGCGCCTGGGGCCCCGCCACCCCCTGGATACGCTCGCGAACGGCCTTCAGGCGAGCGCTGTCATCGGCACTGGCGATCACCGCCAGCGACTGCGTACCGTGAAGTGCCGACTGGGCGATGTCCAGAATGCGCACGCCATCCTCGGCCAGAGCACCAGTGATGGCCGCCAGCAGGCCAGGACGGTCGGAACCGATGATGTTGATCAGGACGATTTCGCGCAAAGGGCACCCCGTACGTGGAAAAAAATCGCATTCTACCTACTTTCAGTGACCATCGGGCACAGGCAGCGCTTTGCCGCTCTGGGGCCTGTCGCTATACTGCGCAGCAACTTCACGGACATAAAGAGCCGCGCTCAGTGAACCGGCCCACGCCAGTAAAAACCGACAATTTCTTCCTGCTGATCTTCCGGGCCCTGCGTCACCGCCGCGCCCCGATAGCATTGCGCATTGCCAGCCTCAATGTATTGCTGGTCGCCCTGGCGCTGGTGATCTACGCCTGCGTGATGGGTTTGCAATTCAAGCAGGCCATGCATCAGCAAGCCGACGCCCTGGGGCAGAGCCTGACGACGCAGACGGCAACCTCGGCCACCGAGCTGCTGGTGTCCAACGACATCCTCAGCCTCAACGTGCTGCTCAACAATCTGGTGAAGAACCCGCTGGTGGCCCACGCCGCCATTTACAGCGTGGACAACCGCATCCTCGCCGAAGCCGGCAACCGCCCCAAAAACGGGCTGCTGGGGGAAGCGGGCGGATTGTATGAAACCAAGATCACCTTCCAGGACGTCACCGCCGGGCACCTGCGCATCAGCCTGGACATGACCCAGTTCCAGCAGCCGATGACCATCAGCCTGGAAAGCATGGCCATCCTGGGCGGCATCCTGCTGTTGGTCACCCTGGTACTCAGCCTGCGCCTGGGCCGCAACCTGTCCACGCCGCTGTTGCAACTGCGGGTATGGCTGCGCGAAATCGACGAACACACCCCGGCTACCCAGCGTCAGGACGAAATCGGCGACCTGGCCCGCGACCTGCACCAGCGCTACGCCCCAGAGCCAGCGCCGGAGCCCGAGATCGAGGAACCGGAGTTCGAGGACGAGGAAGACGAAGGCCCCACCTTTGAGGTGCGCAACCTGCGTGATCCCAGCTTCGACGAAAGCGCCCCGGTACCGGTGAAGCCTGTGCCCAAACGCGTCATTCATGCCGAAGAAGATGAAGACGAGGACGGCGACGACCCGTTCGCCGACCTGCGCGACACCGCGCCAGTGGCCGCCAAGGCGGCCGTGCCCGCGCCCGTGGCGCCACGCGTGCCGCAGCACAGCGCAGTCCTGGCCGTGCAGCTGGGCGGTCAGGAACAACTGCGCCGCCTGCCCCGCGCACGCCTGCTGGAACTGCTGGAACGCTATCGCGCCTGCCTGGACCAGGCGGCCTCGCTGTACGAAAGCGAACTGCACACGCTCAATGACGGCAGCACCCTGATGCTGTTCAACAGCGACAGCAGCGGCGAAGACTACCTGACCAACGCCATTTGCTGTGGCGAACTGCTGCGTGCCCTAGGGCATCAGTTGCAGATCGAAGTCGCCGACAGCGGCATCACCCTGCAACTGCAACTGGGCCTGGTATTGGGCGACGACCTGGCCGGCATGAGCCAGATCGACCTGCTGCTGACCGAACCGGCCCAGGACGCCCTGGCCCTGTCCCAGCACAGCCGCAACCTGCTGCTGGTGGAGCGTCGCATCAGCGACGACAGCCTGGTGCGCCAGCGCGCCCGCATCCGTCCCATTGCCAGCCCCGAGGGCGCCTGCTGTGTGGAACGCCTGCTGGAGCCCTACCCGTCCCTGCTGGAGCGCCAACTGGCGCGCATGCACGAAGCCCGGGCCTGATCCCGGCGGAAAGGGGCGCCAACAGGCGCCCCTTTTCATTCCCCTACACATTGAGTAACCAAGCTGGGTGACGGGCTGAAACCCCGGCAAATGCTACGTTCTCGCCTTGGCGCATGGCGCCTGAAACCTCAGGCAAAACCTTTTGGCTGTCAGATGAAGCGTCGAGTCTTTTAGATTCAACCGCGTCATCAACGCTTCAGTCGTCAAAGGATTGCCAATGGCCCATTCAATGAGCGCCCCCAAGGAGCAGTTGGTTGCCAACGCCCATGCGCAAATGCGCCGCGCCTTGCCCGACAGCACATGGACACCGCGCCAGAAGCTGGCACTGACTTGCCGGATCTTGTTCGAGAATGGCCATGATGCCGGCCTTGCCGGGCAAATCAGTGCCCGCGGCCAACAGACAGGCACATTCCATACCCAGCAGCTGGGGCTGGGGCTGGACGAAATAACGGCGGGCAATCTGCTGCTGGTCAACGAGGACCTGGACGTGCTGGAAGGCCAGGGCATGGCCAATCCGGCCAACCGGTTCCACAGTTGGATCTACGCCGCGCGCCCGGATGTGAACTGCATCATCCACACCCACCCCACCCACGTCACAGCGCTGTCGATGCTGGAGGTACCCCTGCAGGTCTCGCACATGGACCTGATGCCCCTCTACGACGACTGTGCCTTCCTGCCGACATGGCCGGGCATTCCGGTGGGCAACGAGGAAGGCGAACTGATCGCAGGTGCCCTGGGCGACAAGCGCACCATCCTGCTCGGGCATCACGGGCATGTCTGCACCGGCAACACCGTGGAGCAGGCCTGCATGCTCGCGCTGCTGATCGAGCGTGCCGCGCAACTGCAACTGCTGGCCGGTGCTGCGGGCACCATCCGCCCCATCCTGCCCGAACTCGGCCAGGAGGCCCATGACTGGATATCCACTGCGCGCCGGGAAGCCGCCGCGTTCAACTACCAGGTTCGGCGGCACCTGCGCAAGCACGCTGACTGCCTGGGCTGATTAGGCATTACTCAACACCAATGAAAGGACTCAACATGGTCAACGCAACCATCCACGGCATCATCGGCTATACCGTGACCCCCTTCGAGGCCACCAGCGACCAGCTTGACCTGGGCGCTCTGGGGCGGACCATTGACCGCATGATCGAGGGCGGCGTACACGCCATCGCGCCGCTGGGCAGCACTGGCGAGGGCGCCTACCTCAATGACCGTGAGTGGGACCTGGTGTGCGAGCACAGCCTTCAGCACGTAGCCAAACGGGTCCCTACCATTGTGAGCGTCTCCGACCTCACCACCGCCAGCGCTATACGGCGCGCACGCTACGCGCAAGGTCACGGGGCCGACGCCGTCATGGTATTGCCAGTGTCGTACTGGAAGCTGAGCGAGCCCGAAATCCGCCAGCATTACCAGGCGATAGGCGACAGCATCGACATTCCTATCATGCTCTACAACAACCCAGCCACCAGCGGCACCGACATGTCGGTAGAACTGATACTGGACATTTGTCGCACAGTGCCAAACGTCACCATGGTCAAGGAAAGCACGGGGCAGATCGAGCGCATGCACCGGCTGCACGAGTTGAGCCAGGGCGAGGTACCGTTTTACAACGGGTGCAACCCCCTGGCGCTCGAAGCGTTCAAGGCCGGGGCCAGCGGGTGGTGCACGGCAGCGCCTAACCTGATACCCCAGCTGACCTGCCAGCTGTATCAAGCCATGCGCTCGGGCGAGCTGGACAAGGCCCAGGCACTGTTTGACCAGCAACTGCCGCTGCTCTCGTTCATCCTCAAGGGTGGGTTGCCGGCCACTGTCAAAAGCGGCCTGGCCCTGACCGGGCTGGTGGTGGGCGACCCGCGCCTGCCAGTGCAACCGCTGGATGATCAGGCAGAACGGCAGTTGTGGGATCTGCTGAGCGAGTTGCGCTGAGTCGGCTGGCCGCAAAGACGCCCACAAAAAAGCCCGCATCGCTGCGGGCTTTTTCGTTAGAAGCGGAACACTTCCATATCAGTGCGGATCGGCGAAGCGATCGGCATCTTCGGCTTGTCCGGCTCTTCCTTGGCCACTGGCTTGGCGGCGGGTTTCTTCTCTTCCACCAAGGCCGGCTGGTTGGCCAGCGGCTTGACCGCGACGCTCAACTGCTCGGCCAGGCGCTGCAGCAAAATGCCTTGCGCCTTGACCTGGGCAGCCGTGCCACCTGCGTGCTTCTCTTCAAGGTGCACGATGCGGTTATCCCGCACCTGGCCACGACGGTCCAGCAGACGCCATTGGGCGTCCAGGATCGCTGGCTGCGAATCACCGGAGTCCAGGCGGGTGATCGACAGCAGCACCTGCACATCCGGCGTACCGGTATTGGTAGCCGGTGCCAGAGTCACGCGCTGGCTGTCCAGGCGCCACGCCAGTTGGCGCAGCAGCAGTTGGTCGATGTCCGAAGACAGGCTGCCCGCCCAGCGACCGTCGGTCGCCGCGCTCAGGCTGCCATCAGGCTGACGCTGCAACAGCGTTTCACGCTGCAGGTAGTCGGCTACGGAAACCGGGCCCAGCAATACCGACATGCCGGTGCTTTGCTTGGGTTGGCCGGGGTTGCCGCTGTCGAGCTGATACAGCGCGACCGGCTGGTGAACGGCGCAGCCCGCCAGGGCCAGTACACCGGTCAGCAATAAAACAGGAAGGCGCAGAAAAGTCATCATTCCATCCAGGCGGCCGCCACAAGGCACGCCGCAGTGATACTCAACGAATTCGTCCGGGGCTCGGCCACGCCGACACCTCAAGAGGGGCATATCATCCGCGAATATGCGCCCCGACTCCAGCGTTTAAGCGTCGATCTGCGCTTAAAAACCCAAACCGACCGCTCTAGCATGCTGTCTGGAAGCAATTCCCAAACAGCATTTTCTTGTCAGCCCGCGTTTTCCACCAACAAGGCATCCACTCGCTGGAAGCCTCTAGGCAGTTTGTTGCCGCGCCGACCACGCTCACCTTTGTAATGTTCCAAATCGTCGCCCTTCAGCGACAATGTACGCTTGCCGGCCTGCAATACAAGGGTCGCACCGTCACTGAGCACCGCCAAATCAGTGACATATTCCTCACGGCTTGCCACGCGCTCACCGGGAATACCGATGATTTTATTGCCCTTTCCTTTGCCCAGCTGCGGCAGATCGGCGACTTTGAAAATCAGCAGGCGACCTTCGGTAGTGACGGCCGCCAGCCAATGGTTCTCGCGGTCCAGCACCGGCCGCGGTGCCAGCACCTTGGCGCCGTTGGGCAGGCTGAGCAGTGCCTTGCCGGCCTTGTTCTTGGCTTGCAGGTCTTCGCCCTTGACCACGAAGCCATAGCCGGCGTCGGAGGCAATCACGTAAAGCGCCTCATCCTCGGGCAGCAGCACGCATTCAAAGGATGCCCCCGGCGGCGGGGTCAGGCGGCCGGTCAGCGGTTCGCCCTGGCCGCGGGCGGACGGCAGCGTGTGCGACGCCACCGAATAACTGCGCCCCGTGGAGTCGATGAACACCGAGAACTGGTTGGAACGCCCCATGGCCGCGGTCTTGAAGCCATCGCCAGCCTTGTAGGAAAGGCCAGTGGCATCGATGTCGTGGCCCTTGGCGCAACGCACCCAGCCTTTTTCCGACAGCACGACGGTAACCGGCTCGGTCGGCATCAGCTCGTTTTCCGACAGTGCCTTGGCTTCCGCGCGGGCCACGATCGGCGAGCGACGGTCGTCGCCGTAGGTTTCGGCGTCCTTGATCAGCTCGCTGCGTACCAGCTTGCGCAGCTTGGTTTCGCTGCCCAGCAGGGCCTGCAACTTGGCTTGTTCCTTGGCCAGTTCGTCCTGCTCGTTGCGGATTTTCATCTCTTCCAGACGCGCCAACTGCCGCAGGCGGGTCTCGAGGATGTATTCGGCCTGGATCTCGGTCAGTTCGAAGCGGGCGATCAATGCAGCCTTGGGGTGCTCCTCGGTACGGATGATGTGGATCACTTCATCCAGGTTGAGGAACGCCACCAGCAAGCCTTCCAACAGGTGCAGGCGACGCTCCACTTTGTCCAGGCGGAACTTGAGGCGGCGGCGCACGGTGTTGATGCGGAATTCCAGCCACTCCAGCAGCAGCACGCGCAGGTTTTTCAACTGCGGGCGACCGTCCAGGCCGATGATGTTGACGTTGACCCGGTAGGTCGACTCCAGCTCGGTGGTGGCGAACAGGTGCTGCATCAGCTCGTCGAGGTCGACCCGGTTGGAACGGGCGATGATGACGATACGGCACGGGTTCTCGTGGTCCGACTCGTCACGCAGGTCAGCCACCATCGGCAGCTTCTTGGCCTGCATCTGCGCGGCGATCTGCTCGATCACCTTGGCGCCCGATACCTGGTGCGGCAGCGCGGTGACGACGATATCGCCGTCCTCGATGCGGTACACCGCACGCATGCGCACCGAGCCACGGCCGGTTTCGTAGATTTTCAGCAGTTCGGCACGCGGCGTGATGATTTCCGCCTCGGTCGGGTAGTCCGGGCCCTGGATGTGCTCGCACAGCTGCTCGACAGTGGCCTTGGGCTCGTCGAGCAGGCGCACGCAGGCAGTGGCCACTTCGCGCAGGTTGTGTGGCGGCACGTCGGTGGCCATGCCCACGGCGATACCGGTGGTGCCATTGAGCAGAATGTTCGGCAAACGCGCCGGCAAAACAGCGGGTTCGTCCAAGGTACCGTCAAAGTTCGGCACCCAATCCGCCGTGCCCTGCCCCAGCTCGCTGAGCAGCACTTCGGAATAGCGCGACAGTCGCGCTTCGGTATAACGCATGGCCGCAAACGACTTGGGATCGTCCGGCGCACCCCAGTTGCCCTGGCCGTCTACCAAGGTGTAGCGGTAGCTGAACGGCTGCGCCATCAGCACCATGGCTTCGTAACAGGCCGAGTCACCGTGCGGGTGGAACTTACCCAGCACGTCACCCACGGTACGGGCCGACTTCTTGTGCTTGGAATCGGCATCCAGCCCCAACTCACTCATGGCGTAGACAATGCGACGCTGGACCGGCTTGAGGCCGTCGCCGATGTGCGGCAGGGCCCGGTCCATGATCACGTACATGGAGTAGTTGAGGTAGGCCTGTTCGGTGAAGTCAGCCAGCGAGCGGCGTTCTACGCCGTCCAGGCTGAGATCAAGGGAGTCGCTCATGCGGGCCTCATCATTGTGTAGTCTGGCGCAGCAGCATGGTGCCGCCGCGCTGGGAAAATTCGAGTTGTTTCAGGGCGCTCATGCCGAGCAGCACCTGGTCGCCATCCATGTCGGGGATGGCCACGGCGCGCACGTCCTTGAGGACAATGTCGCCCAGTTGCAGGCGGTCCAGGCGCGTACGATAGCCCTGGGCCTGGCCATTGGCGGTGTTGACCGTGATCGGGTAGCCGTAGGGCAACTTCAACTGCTCGGCCAGCGACTTGCCCAGCGCCACGTCGGTGGCGCCGGTGTCCAGCATAAACTGTACGGGCGTACCGTTGATCTTGCCGCTGGCCACGAAGTGCCCCTGGCCATTGCTGGCCAGCCGCACCTCGATAAAGCCCTGGCCGTGTTCGCTGGCCACCACCGGGTTGGGGTTTTCGCGGCTCTGCTGCCAATGCCCGAAAAAGCGCGTAGCCAAAAACAGCAGCGCCGCCCAGGCCAGGATCAGGAATATCCGCCCGGCGCGCTTGCCGGCAGGCTGCTGACTCACGGCGCCACGTCCCAGCCGCCCTGCGGCGCGGCGAAGCGCCAGACAATCGGGCGTACCTCGCCGTCGGCTCGGGCGCCATCGTTGTTGTCGATACCTACCCAGGCGCCCGCGTCGTCGATGATCAGCGCTTCGGTCAGGCCGTAGTTCTGCGTGTACTGACGATTGGGCAGCAAGGCTTCATCGGCAAACGACCAGCAATGCTCGACTTTGGCGGTCTGCAGGTCGCGGCGGCAGATCTGGTAGATGTTGCGTTCCAGGGTATACAGCTTGCCCTTGTACAACGACAGGTCGGCAAAATCCCGGGATACCGGGTGGGCACCCTTGAGCTTGGCGGGCTGCATTTCAGTGCCGCCTTCGTTCAGCAGGATGCAACTGCCCCGGCAATCCCAACTGCCGTCCTGCTGCCTGTACAGCGACAGCAGCCCACGATGCTGACGCTCGGCGGCCAGCCACAGGTGGTCGCCAGCCGCATTGATGGCCAGGCCTTCGAAGATGGCGTTGAAGCGGCGCAGCATGCCCTTGGCGTAGGCCTCGCGGATCACCGCCGGGTTGATGTTCAACCAGCTTGGCTTGCCTTCCACGGGCACCTTCAGCACGGCGGCAAAGCCCTCGCTGACCAGGTAGCGGTTACCCTGGCCATCGCAAGTGATGCCTTCGAAATCCAGGATGCCGCCGCGGATCAGCGCCGCCGCATGGGCCGTGGCCCGCAGCATCATCGGCAGGCCGGTGTCGGCAGGCGGAGGCGGTGCCTGGATCAGCACGTTCTCGGCTTTCCACACGGTGCTGGTGGTATCCAGCCGGTAGATGATGCCGTCGTCGCGGTCCGATTCCGTCCACAGGCGATCGCCGCACGCGGCGATGCCCGACAGATTGCCGCCGACCATGCCGTCCACGGGGTGTTCGGCCACCAGCTTGAGTTGCTCGACCTGCCCGGCGTTGGCCAGCAGCGGCAGAACAGTCAGCAGCAACGCTGCCAACGCATGCCGCATCAGGCCAGCACCTCGGCCAGGTTGCCCTTGGATTCAAGCCACGATTTGCGGTCGCCTGCACGCTTCTTGGCCAGCAGCATGTCCATGATTTCCGACGCCTGGGCGAAGTCGTCCAGGGTCAGCTGCACCAGGCGGCGGGTGTTGGGGTCCATGGTGGTTTCGCGCAATTGCGGCGGGTTCATTTCACCTAGGCCTTTGAATCGCGTGACCTGCGGCTTGCCGCGCTTCTTCTCGGCCACCAGGCGGTCGAGGATGCCGTCGCGCTCGGCTTCGTCCAGGGCGTAGTAGATTTCCTTGCCCAGGTCGATGCGATACAGCGGCGGCATGGCCACGTAGACGTGCCCCGCATCCACCAGTGGACGGAAGTGCTGCACGAACAGCGCGCACAGCAAGGTAGCAATGTGCAGTCCGTCGGAGTCGGCGTCGGCGAGGATGCAGATCTTGCCGTAGCGCAGCTGGCTCATGTCCGCTGCGCCCGGATCGACACCGATGGCCACGGCAATGTTGTGCACTTCCTGGCTGGCCAGCACTTCGCTGCCGTCCACTTCCCAGGTGTTGAGGATCTTGCCGCGCAGCGGCAGGATGGCCTGGAATTCCTTGTCGCGGGCCTGCTTGGCGGAACCGCCGGCGGAATCACCTTCCACCAGGAACAGTTCGGCGCGCATCGGGTCCTGGCCCGCGCAGTCCGCCAACTTGCCAGGCAGCGCCGGGCCCTGGGTGACGCGCTTGCGCTCGACCTTTTTGCTGGCCTTGAGGCGACGGCCGGCGTTGCTGATGGCCAGTTCGGCCAACTGCATACCCATTTCGGGGTGGGCGTTGAGCCACAGGCTGAAGGCGTCCTTGACCACACCGGAGACGAACGCGGCGGCTTCACGGGACGACAGGCGCTCTTTGGTCTGGCCGGAGAACTGGGCGTCCTGCATTTTCATCGACAGGACGAAGGCAATGCGCTCCCAGATGTCTTCGGGCGCCAGCTTCAGGCCGCGCGGCAGCAGGTTGCGGAATTCGCAGAACTCGCGCATCGCATCCAGCAAGCCCTGACGCAGGCCGTTGACGTGGGTACCGCCCTGGGCCGTGGGAATCAGGTTGACGTAGCTTTCCTGCACGCTGTCGCCGCCTTCGGGCAACCACAGCAGCGCCCAGTCCACGGCTTCCTTGTTGCCGGCCAGGCTGCCGCAGAACGGCTCGTCGGGCAGGCGGGCAAATTCGGTGACGGCGTCTACCAGGTACGAACGCAGGCCGTCTTCGTAATGCCACTCAACCTTTTCGCCGGTGCCTTTGTCTTCAAAGGTGACCGACAGGCCAGGGCACAGCACGGCCTTGGCCTTGAGCACGTGCTTGAGGCGGCTGACGGAAAACTTGGGCGAATCGAAATACTTGGGGTCCGGCGCGAAGTACACGCTGGTGCCGGTGTTGCGCTTGCCCACGGTGCCGACGATTTCCAGGTCGGTGGCCTTGAAGCCATCGGCGAAGGTCATCTGGTACTCGTTGCCGTCACGCTTGACCTTGACCCGCACCTGGTTGGACAGGGCGTTGACCACGGAGATACCCACGCCGTGCAGGCCACCGGAGAACTGGTAGTTCTTGTTGGAGAACTTGCCGCCCGCGTGCAGCTTGGTAAGGATCAGCTCCACACCGCTGACGCCCTCCTCGGGGTGGATGTCCACGGGCATGCCGCGGCCATCGTCGGTCACTTCCAGCGAGTGATCGGCGTGCAGGATGACCTGAATCGACTTGGCGTGGCCGGCCAGCGCTTCGTCGACACTGTTATCGATGACTTCCTGGGCCAGGTGGTTTGGCCGCGTGGTGTCGGTGTACATGCCCGGGCGTTTGCGCACCGGGTCGAGGCCCGAGAGGACTTCGATGGCGTCTGCGTTATAAGAGCTAGCGCTGGGATTGGCCATGGGTTCTCATCGTCAGTCGTTCGTGAAAAATAAAAAGGCTCAAAGCTGGTCGAAATCGATGCCGCGGTACAGCCCGGGCTCGATGCCGGCGAAATTCAGCAGGCTGGGCAATTGGGCCGCAAAACCTTGGTAGCCGTGGTCGCCCCCAGCCTGGATACGCAGGGCGCAGGCGCGGTAGAAGCGCTCTGCCTGGCGGTAATCAAGGGTTTCATCGGCGGTTTGCAGCCACACTTGATAGCGCTGGGGGTCGTGCGGGGCCGCCACTTCCAGCTCGGCCAGGGCCTGCACGTGGTCCAGGGTCAGCTCCCACTGTTCACCGGTATACAGGTTTTCCTGAGTGCCGAGGAATCCGTCGAACAGACGGTGCGGGTTGACCACCGGGTTGATCAGCAAGGCCTTGAGCCCGTGGCGCTCGGCCAAGTGAGTGGCATAGTAGCCGCCCAGCGAGCTTCCCACCAGCAAGGGCGCGCCCAGCTGGGCAATCGCCGCCTCCAGCTGGCCAATGGCCTGACGCGGGTGGTGATGCAGCGCAGGCACCTGCAACTGGCCTTCCAGCCCCAGGCGCTGCATCACCTCGGTGAGCGTGCTGGCCTTCTTCGACGCCGGCGCGCTGTTCAAACCATGGATATAAAGAATGGAACCTGCCACGCCGACACCTCCCGTGCAAAAGGCGCCAGTTTACAGCGCCTTGGTGACGTTTAGGCAGGGGAAGAGGTTCTGTAACGATTTATCGGGCGGAACAACCCTACCTTGGGCAGACTCAATACCCCGCCTCTTTCTGATGACGGAACGCCAAGACGAAGACTGCATCGTCTTTCGGCTCAAATCGGTACAAAGCGACATAGCCCGAATCACCGAACTCGATGAGCAGTTCGCGCATGTCAGGGCTCAACGAGAAGGGGCGCCCCATATTTGGCGTAAGCTGAACCAGGGAAAACTGTCTGTCGATGGCCAATGCGGCGCGCGCCGCGGCCTGGGGCCCTTTTTCCAGCAAGAATTGGCGACACCGCTCCAACCCCTGTACTGCGCGCTGCGTAACGATCAGTCGTGGCACTCAGGCGCCTCCGTCGGCGCATCGCCACCCCAGCTTTTCAACCAGGTACTGACTTGCTCACCGCTCAAATGCTGACCGGTTTCCTGATAGGCGGCCCATGACTCCTGAGCCTCCAGCTTAAAGCTCTCACGCGCCTCTTCCCGCTGCACATATTGAGTGATGGCTTCGCGCATCAGCCAATGAGCCGTGCGCTGGCGCAAACCAGCCAGGTGCTGGATGCGATCTTTCAGATCGTCGTCGATCTTGATGGACGTTGCCATTGAGGCCTCCGTATCACGAGGTATTACCTTTTGATAACGCTAACAGCCATTCACATCACAGTCCATGGAGCGGAGACGTTTCGCGACAAAGGGCGCATCTGCCGGTAGCCGCTGCCGACAGGCTGCGCAGGCCCGGGTGTTCGCTGGAGATTTTCAGTGTACTCAGGGGCCAGCGCAGCCTGCGGCAGCGGCTACGGGGGGACTCAGTACCCTTCGGCACTCATGTCCGGCGTGAACTCGAAGCCTTCCAGCCGCGAAACCCCGGTCTCGATCCTGCCATCGGGCAACAACCGCAACCAGCGATAGCCCGGCGCCTTGTCATCCAGCGCGAAATCCTCGCTGCGCGGGGTGAACTGGATGCAGGTCGACGGCGAGGCAAACAGGCGCACGCCGTTGCGCTCGCGCTCGAAGTCCTGGTGGATATGGCCCCACAACAGCGCACGCACCTGAGGGAAGCGGTCGAGCACTTCGAACAGCGCGTGGGGATTGCGCAGGCCGATGGGCTCCATCCATTTGCAATCGATGGACACCGGGTGGTGGTGGAAGCAGATCAGGTGATGGCGCTCGGGCGCCTCGCTCAGGGCCTGGGCCAGCAGTTGCAGTTGATCGTCGGCCAGGTAGCCAGGCACCGAGCCTGTAACCGAGGAATCCAGCAGCGTGATGCGCCAGTTGCCCATGTCGACCACCGGTTGCAGGTAATCGCTACCTTGGGCGGCCTGCTCCATCGGTAGCGGCTCGTCGTGGTTGCCCGCGAACCAGCGCTTGGGCGCCTTGATCGGAGCAGTCAGCGCGTCGAAACGCTGGTAGGACTCAAGGCTGCCGTCCTGGGAGATGTCCCCGCTGCACACCACCAGATCGATGCGCGGCTGCTCGGCCAGCACCTGCTCGACCACGCGCGCCAGGCTGCCCGCTGTTTTCAGGCCCAGCAGTGCACCGTCGGCGTCGGCGAACAGGTGGCTGTCCGAAATCTGCACCAGCAATACGGGTTCGTCAGCGGTGGGGGTGGATGCGCTCGGCAAGGCCGTCTCCTTGAGGGGGTATCAGGATGGATTATGGTGGGGATACGGGCGGGGGGCAAACGTGGGGGCGGGATGTGGCTCACATCTGGGGATAAAAAAAGGGGGATGTGTGGAGCATGGAGGTGTATGGCGGGGGTTTTGTATCGCCCTTGAAACCGAGCGCCGCCCGCGCGGCGCTTCGCGGCCACGGGCCGCTCCTACCGTTTGTTTCGGGCCAATTATTTCAGGTAGATCTCCTGGGCCCGCCTTGTTGGCACTCACACAAAAACGCAGTGAACACACCAGGCGGACCAGGTCATGCAACAGACGTAGCTGGCCCGAAACAAACGGTAGGAGCGGCCCGTGGCCGCGAAGCGCCGTGCGGACGGCGCTCGACCTCAAGAACACCGAAACCCTCAAGCCCTGCACCTGCCCGTCCCAAAAACGAATTCACCCCCTACCGCACATACTCATACTCATGCCCACACGCCAGGCAATGGCTCAGCCACTCCCCCAGAAACAGGTTCAACTGAGCCTTCTCATCCGGCTGATGCATGCTGGCGTTGGGGTACGGGTACACGCTGCGGAACCTGCGCGCATGCTCGGCGCTGACCACTTCGGCCATGCGCGCGTCGTGGTACACCTGCACTTCCAGGCTGGGCACCGGCAGCCACGGCAAGCTGTGTTCCTGACGCACGCGCAGGGTGGTGGTGTAGGGGCAGGCGAGCACCACTTCCAGGGTCAGCACGCCCAGCATCTGCTCACCCTGGGTCATGGCGACTTTGCGCGAATGCTGGTCCTGGCGCATGTTGGGCAACAGGCGCATCAGGCGTGCGTAGTTGGCCTCGCAGGCTGCCTGCAGGCCGACCAGGTCGACACGGTAGCGTTCGCGCAACGGGTTCACTTCCACAGCCCCCTGACTTCCTCGCGGTTCAACGCCAGCCACTGCAGGGCGATGATCGTTGCCGCGTTGATGATCTTGCCATCACGCACGGCCTGCAGGGCGTCTTCGTAAGCCCAGACGGTCACGCGGATGTCTTCGTTTTCTTCCTTCAGGCCAAACAGCCCACCCACGCCTTCACTGTCGCAATGCCCCAGGTACAGGTGCACGAACTCGTTGCTGCCACCAGGCGATGGGAAGTATTTGGTGATGGGCCACAGCGAATGCAAGGTCAGTCCAGCTTCCTCCTCGGCTTCGCGGTGCGCAACTTCTTCCGGTTGCTCGGCCTTGTCGATCAGACCGGCAACCATTTCCACCAGCCACGGGTTGGCGGTTTTCAGCATGGAGCCAACGCGGAACTGCTCCAGCAGCACCACTTCATCACGTTTGGGATCGTAGGGCAGCACGCACACGGCGTCGTGGCGCACGAACACCTCGCGGGTCATTTCCTTGCTGGTGCCGCCATCGAACAGTTCGTGGCGCAGGTGCAAGCGGTCCAGTTGGTAGAACCCCTTGTAGCAGTTCTCGCGCTTGAGAATCTCGACCTTGGTCGGCTGTGCCCTGTCTGTCATGTGTAACCTCGTTCATCGTCCATGCCGCTTGGCGCCATCCTAACTGCGATGCCACGGCTTTGCAGCCCCTTTCAAGACGCATCGGCGGACGGCAAGATAGGCGGCAAGCCACCGTGCGGATACTATTGAGCTTAGTGGCGAACTGAAGGCGATGCCGAGAGTCGAAGCACGACAACATTTGCCCCGCCAGCCCCTTCCTGACCGTCAAGGAACACCATGTCGCTTCTGAAATTCACGTCCATGGCCTGCCTGGCCCTGACCCTGGGTGCCTGCCAAAGCCTGTTCCAGCCGAACCTGAAAGCGCCGCTGGAAACCAAACGTGATGCCTTCGAGCACATCAAGCCCGGCTGCACCACGCCTGATTGCCCGCTGTTCAACCTGGACGTGGTGCACTTCCCCAGCGAGCCGGACCTTGAGCCGATTGTCGAACGTCGCCTGCTGCAATTGACCCGCACCGACAACGACGCGCCGCTGCCCGCTTCCCTGCAGGCCTACGAAAGCAGCTTCTTCAGCAAGGCCCCGGCGCGCTACGGCAGCTACCTGCAATCCAAGGTACGCGAGCAGCATGACGGGCTGGTGATTGTCGAAGTATCAAGCTTCCTGGACACCGGCGCGCCGGAAGGCACGCCAGGCCGCGGCTTCATCAATTGGTCGCGCCCGCTGCACAAGGTGCTGACGCTGCAGGACATGCTGGTGCCTGGCGAGGAGCCGGCGTTCTGGAAAGCGGCCGAAGAAGCCCATCGCGGTTGGCAGGTGCAGAACGGCTTGGCCAGCGACCCCAAGTTCCTCAAGGACTGGCCGTTCAAGCAGACGCCGCACATCGCCCTGACCTACGGCGGCATCATCCTCAAATATGACGTCAACACCATCGCGCCGTACGCCTTGGGCCAGCCGGAAATCAAGCTCGACTACCCAAGGCTCAACGGCGTGATCAAGCCGGAACTGTTTCCCGGCCGCGGCTGAAGGCCGATAGCACCGCATGCAGCACACCGGCCAGCAGCAATGACGGCAGGGTAGCGCCCACCTCAGGGTAGAGGTTGGCCAGCACGTGGTAGGTGGCAATGCCGCCTACCCAGGCCACCAGCGCGGCCCAGCGCAGCGGCACGGCCTGGACCTGAGCGCTGCGCTTGCGCAGGATGAAGTGATCCACCAGCACCACGCCGAACAGCGGCGCGAACACCGAGCCGATCAGCAGCAGGAAGTTCTGGTACTGGGCCAGCGGCGCGAAGCAGGCGATCAGCGTGCAGATGATGCCGATGGCCAGCGCCAGGTGCTCGACCTTCAGGCGTACCAGCAGGCCAGTGGATACCGCCGCCGAGTGAATATCAGCAAAGGCGTTTTCCGACTCGTCCAATAGAATCAGCAACAGCGGAATGCCCATGCCGGCACCGGCCAGCGCCAGCAGCAGCGCGTTGGTTTCGCCACTGGGTGCAAAAGCCAGCGTGTAGGCCACGCCCAGGCTCATCAGCCAGAAGTTGCCGATGAAGAAGCCCAGTACAGTGCCACCGAACACGCCCTTGGCCTTGCGACCGAAGCGCGAATAGTCGGCGATCAACGGCAGCCACGACAGCGGCATAGCAATGGCGATGTCGAAGCCCACGGCGAAGGCCATGCTGCCGTCACCCGCCTTGGCCCACAGGGCGCCCAGGTCGGCCTTGGCGAACAGGTTCCAGGTCAGCCACAGGCAGGCGGCCAGCAGCAGCCAGATGCCCCATTTACGCAGGATCTTGCGCACGAAAGTCAGTGGCCCGCTGACCGCCAGCAAGGTGGCCAAGGCGCCGAACACCAGGGTCCACAGCGTCGGATTGGTCAGCAGGCTGCCCTCGCCAAACGCCCGGGCGCCGAGCAGGCTGGCCGCGTCGCGCATGACGATGATTTCAAAAGCGCCCCAGCCGATCAGCTGCAGCAGGTTGAGCAAGGCCGGCAGCGAGGCGCCATATTGGCCCAGGCTCAGGCGCAGTGCCGCCATGGACGACAGGCCCGTGTCACTGCCGATCACGCCGACGGCGGCCAGCAGCACCACGCCCACGGCAGTGCCCAGCAAGATCGCCAGCAACGAGCCGGACAAGCCCAGGCCTGGCGCCAGCAGGGCGCCGGTCTGCAGCACCATCAGGCCGATGCCCAGGGAGAACCACAGGGAAAACAGGTCCCGCGCGCCGAATACGCGCTGGGAGGGAGGGACGGCGACGTCCGGGGAGTAATGGCTGGGTGTGTTCAATTTGGATCTCGGGTGAGGTGGACAAGCCGTAGCCGCTGCCGCCAGGCTGCGCTGGCCCGCCTGTGCACTGAAGGTTTCCAGCGAACATCAGGGCCAGCGCAGCCTGGCGGCAGCGGCTACGCGGTATCGTTGATCAGACTTTCTGGTACAACTGGCTGCCTTCCTGCTTGAAGCGTTCGGCCTGCTCGCGCATGCCCTCCTCCCTGGAGATATCCACAGCCTCGATTTTCTGGTTGGCCGCGTATTCGCGCACTTCCTGAGTAATCTTCATCGAGCAGAACTTCGGCCCGCACATGGAGCAGAAATGCGCCACCTTGGCCGAATCCTTGGGCAGGGTTTCATCGTGGTAGGCCCGCGCGGTATCAGGGTCCAGGCCCAGGTTGAACTGGTCTTCCCAGCGGAACTCGAAACGCGCCTTGCTCAGGGCATTGTCGCGGATCTGCGCACCAGGGTGCCCCTTGGCCAGATCGGCGGCATGTGCGGCGATCTTGTAGGTAATGATGCCGGTCTTGACGTCATCCTTGTTCGGCAGGCCCAGGTGCTCCTTGGGCGTGACGTAGCACAGCATGGCGCAACCGAACCAGCCGATCATCGCCGCACCGATGCCCGAGGTGATGTGGTCGTAGCCCGGCGCGATGTCGGTGGTCAGCGGGCCCAGGGTGTAGAACGGCGCCTCGTCGCAGCACTCCAGCTGCTTGTCCATGTTCTCCTTGATCAGTTGCATGGGCACGTGGCCCGGGCCTTCAATCATGCACTGCACGTCGTGCTTCCAGGCGATCTTGGTCAGCTCGCCCAGGGTTTCCAGCTCACCGAACTGCGCTTCATCGTTGGCGTCGGCAATGGAGCCGGGGCGCAGGCCGTCGCCCAGCGAGAAGCTGACGTCGTAGGCCTTCATGATCTGGCAGATTTCGTCGAAATGGGTGTAGAGGAAGTTCTCTTTATGGTGCGCCAGGCACCACTTGGCCATGATCGAACCACCGCGGCTGACGATGCCGGTGACGCGCTTGGCGGTCATGGGCACGTAGCGCAGCAGCACGCCGGCGTGGATGGTGAAGTAGTCCACGCCCTGCTCGGCCTGTTCGATCAGGGTGTCGCGGAACAGCTCCCAAGTCAGGTCCTCGGCCACGCCGTTGACCTTCTCCAGCGCCTGGTAGATCGGCACGGTACCGATCGGCACCGGCGAGTTGCGAATGATCCACTCGCGGGTTTCGTGGATGTGCTTGCCGGTGGACAGGTCCATCACCGTGTCCGAGCCCCAGCGGATGCCCCAGGTCAGCTTGGCCACTTCCTCCTCGATGGAAGAACCCAGCGCGCTGTTGCCGATGTTGCCGTTGATCTTCACCAGGAAGTTGCGGCCGATGATCATCGGCTCAAGTTCGGTGTGGTTGATGTTGGCGGGAATGATGGCGCGGCCGCGGGCGATCTCTTCACGCACGAATTCGGCGGTGATCTCCTTCGGGATGCTGGCGCCGAAGCTGTGGCCCTTGTGCTGTTCCTTGAGCAGACCGGCGGCGCGCGCCTCGGCCAGCTTCATGTTCTCGCGGATGGCCACGTATTCCATCTCGGCGGTGATGATGCCCTGGCGCGCGTAGTGCATCTGGCTGACGTTGGCGCCGGCCTTGGCCCGCCGCGGGTTGCGCACGTGGGCGAAGCGCAGCTTGGTCAGCTCTTCATCGTTGAGGCGCTGCTGGCCGAAGTGGGAGCTCAGGCCTTCCAGGCGTTCGGTGTCGCCACGGTCGTCGATCCATGCCGAACGCACGTCGGCCAGGCCCTTGCGCACGTCGATCACCACGTTGGGGTCGGTGTAGGGGCCGGAGGTGTCATACACGGTGACCGGGGCGTTGATCTCGCCACCGAAGTCGGTGGGCGTCACGTCCAGGCTGATTTCACGCATGGGCACGCGGATGTCGGGGCGCGAGCCCTGCACGTAGACTTTTTGCGAACGGGTGAACGGCTTTACCGATTGCGCGTCGACCTGGGCCGATTCGCTCAGGTGGGCAAGGTTTTTTTCTTGTTTACTCATCACAGGCTCTCCAGACAGCATCCAGCAGTGGAATGTCGGGAGTGGAACCTGAAAAATGCACGGACTGCACCTGGGGCGGTGCTGTGCTTTGGCCGTCGCAACTGTTCAATAATTGAACAATTTCCCGGACGAAGCACAAGAGGACTCGCCGGGAGGACGAGAAATCTTGTTCCCTACGCAGGCGTTAACCTGATCAGGTTCAACGGGATCCGGATTAACCGATCTCAGCCTTTCACTCAAGGCACCCCGACAAGAACGCCATCAGTCTAGACGCGCGGGGGCGAAACGCCAAGGGTTGTGTAATGGGGCGGGATAAATGGCGGATATGACGGATTGTTGCAGCACGCCCGTGCAACTACACTCGCACAGCGTTTAATTACAAGGATTGAATCATGCTGCGCAACATTGCACTGGCGATTGCGGTGTCGGGTGCCTTCAACGCAATGCCACAGGCAGCAGAGATTGCGCCCCTGGCCAGCCGTACCGATCTGGTCAGCGTCTATCAGGAAGCGGTGAACAACAACGCCGACCTGGCTGCGGCCCGCGCCGACTACGCCGCCCAGAGCGAAGTGGTGCCCCAGGCCCGCGCCGGCCTGCTGCCCAACCTGTCGGCCGGCAGCGACATCACCAACGTGCGCACCCAGCTCGACGAGCCTTCGCAAACCACCACGCGCAGCGGCACCAGTTACCAGGCCACGCTCAGCCAGCCGATCTTCCGTGCCGACCGCTGGTTCCAGCTCAAGGCCGCGAAGGCGGTGAACGAACAGGCCGCGCTGCAACTGTCGGCCACCGAACAGAACCTGATCCTGCAGACCGCCGAAAACTATTTCAGCGTGCTGCGCGCCCAGGACAGCCTGGCCGCCACCAAGGCCGAGGAAGCCGCGTTCCGGCGCCAACTGGACCAGTCCAACGAGCGGTTCAACGTGGGCCTTTCCGACAAGACCGACGTACTGCAATCCCAGGCCAGCTACGACACCGCCCGCGCCAACCGCATCCTCGCCCAGCGCCAGGTGGACGACGCCTTCCAGGCGCTGGTGACGCTGACCAACCGCGACTACAACTCGGTGCAGGGCGTGGTGCACACCCTGCCGGTGCTGCCGCCCAGCCCCAACGATGCCAAGACCTGGGTGGAGACGGCCTCGCAGCAGAACCTGAACCTGCAGGCCAGCGCCTTTGCCGTTACCAGCGCCGAAGAAACCCTGCGCCAGCGCAAGGCCGGGCATGCGCCCACGGTGGACGCGGTGGCCAAATACGAGAAAGGTGACAACGACTTGCTGGGTTTCAGCAACCCCAGCTCATTTCCCGGCGTGACCTATCGCGGTGACGTGGAACAGCGCACCGTCGGCTTGCAGGTCAACATCCCGCTGTACAGCGGTGGCCTGACCAGCTCCCAGGTGCGCGAAGCGTATCAGCGCCTGAACCAGAGCGAGCAGCAGCGCGAAAGCCTGCGCCGCCAGGTGGTGGAGAACACCCGCAACCTGCACCGCGCGGTGAATACCGATGTGGACCAGGTACAGGCGCGCAAGCAGTCGATCATTTCCAACCAGAGTGCGGTGGAGGCGACCGAGATTGGCTATCAGGTGGGTACGCGCAACATCGTCGATGTGCTGGATGCGCAGCGGCAGTTGTATTCGTCGGTACGTGATTACAACAACAGCCGGTATGACTACATCCTCGACAACCTGCGGCTGAAACAGGCGGCGGGCACGCTGAGCCCTCAGGATCTGCAGGACCTGGCGCGCTGGCTGAAGCCTGATTACAACCCGGACAAGGACTTCCTGCCGCCGGATTTGGCCAAGGCTGCGCAGGACCTGCTCAAGCCCCCGAAGAAGCCTTAGGATGCCTGTAGCCGCTGCCGCCAGGCTGCGATGGCCCTGTGCCTCACTGGAGATCTAAAGGGTTCATACCGGCCAGCGCAGCCTGCGGCAGCGGCTACGTGGCGGTCTGTAGCCGCTGCCGCCAGGCTGCGCTGGCCCTGATATACGCTTGAAATCTTCAGTGAACATCAGAGCCAGCGCAGCCTGACGGCAGCGGCTACAGGAATCGGGACAGGCCCGTCAGCAGGCGCTCCAGCGCGCCCTGGTTGGCTTGCATCACCGCCCACCCCGCCTGACCAATGCGCTTGGCATCCTGCGGCAACTCGATCAACTTGCGCACCGCCTCGGCCAACCCCGCCGCATCATCCACCTCGATCAACGCATCGGCCTGGCGCAGCATCGCCGCGATCTCCAGAAAGTTGAACACATGCGGCCCACTGAGCACCGGCTTGGCCAACGCCGCCGGCTCCAGCAGATTATGCCCGCCATTGGGCACCAGGCTGCCGCCAACGAAAGCGCTGTCGGCCAAGGCGTAGAGAAACAGCAACTCGCCCATGGTGTCGCCGACCAGCACCTGATGCTGCGCCGCCACCGCTTCGCCGCTGGAACGCCGCACACTGGCAAACCCCTGCCCCACGGCCAACTCGAACACGCTGTTGAAGCGCTCCGGATGACGCGGCACCAGGATCAGCAAGGCGTCGCCATGCAGCGCCAGCAACTGACGATGGGCAGCCAGGATAATGGCGTCCTCGCCTTCATGGGTGCTGGCGGCAATCCACACCGGGCGCTCGCTGGCCTGCCATTCGTGGCGCAAGGCAGCGGCCCGTTCCAGCAGTTGGCCGTCAACCTTGAGGTCGAACTTGATCGAGCCGGTCACCTGCACGCACTCAAGCCGCGCGCCCAACTGGCGGAAGCGCTCGGCCTCGGTTTCGGTCTGCACGGCGATCAGGCTCATCTCGGCCAGCATCGGCGCCGTCAGCTTGGCGAACTTCGCATAGCCGCGCGCCGAACGCTCCGACAACCGCGCATTGGCCAGCGCCACCGGGATGCCGCGCAGGGCGCACTGGTGAATGTGGTTGGGCCACAGCTCGGTTTCCATGATCACCGCCAGGCGCGGCTGCACATGATCCAGAAAACGCCCCGCCGCCCACGGCAAGTCGTAGGGCAGGTAGCAATGCTGCACGCGCGGCTCGTTGGCGAACATCGCCTGGATGCGCTCGGAACCGGTGGGGGTCATGCAGGTGATGGTCACTGGCAGCTCGGGATGACGCTGCAACAGTTCGCGAATCATCGGTGCTGCGGCGATGCTTTCGCCTACCGACACCGCATGCACCCAGATACCGCCGGTGCGCATCGGCGGCAGGTTGCGCGCAAAGCGCTCGCCGATCCGCTTGGCATAGGCCGGCGCCTTGCGTGCACGCAGCCATAACCGCAACGCTACCAGTGGCAGCCCCAGGTGAAACAGCAGGGTGTAAAGAGTTCTGTTCATGGGCGCGGAGTTTACTAGTAGCGCGCCCGCTTAACCAATGGCCCGCAGATGCCAGGTGAAGCACTCGGCCAGGTAACGCGCGGCAGGGCCCAGCGGCTCGTCGCGGCGCCACACCAGTTCCACCACCAGCGCCGGCGGCACCCATTCGCTGTTGAGCTCGACCATTTGCTGCTGGTACGCCGGGTATTGCACCACATGCCGTGGCAGCCAGGCCCAGCCCAGGCCGCGCATCAGCAGTTCGGCCATCACGTAGAAGCTGTCGGCGCGCCAGATCTGCGGGCTGATCGGGTCGCCGCCGGGATAGCGGCTGCTTTCCAGCGCCACCAATAACTGCCGGTGCTGGGCCAGTTGCTGGCGGGTGACGTGGGCATGGGCGGCCAGCGGATGATTCACCGAGCACACCGTCACCATCTCGACGCTGCCCAGGGCACGGCGCTCAAGGGCCGCTGGCATGTGCTCATGGTGAAACAGCAAGCCCAGGTCGGCACGGCGCTCTACCAGCTTGCGCGCCACGTCGCCCGGGGCGCTGTTGGCCAATTGCACTTCGACGGCGGGGTAGCGGCCGGCCAGTTTCTCCAGGCTGTCGAGCACCGGCTGGTAGGGCATGGCCTCATCCTGGGCCAGGCGCAACTGCGCTTCCTGGCCGCGATGCAGGGCCAGGGCGCGACCGTCCAGGCGTTCGCACTGGCGCAGCAACTCGCGGGCCTCCTCCAGCAACGCCCTGCCCGCTTCGGTCAACTGCGGCTGGCGGCCGCTGCTGCGGTTGAACAGGGTCACGCCCAGGTCATCCTCAAGCAGGGCAATTGCGCTGCTGACGGCCGACTGCGCACGCCCCTGCTGGCGGGCCACGGCCGAAAACGAGCACTGCTCGGCCACCTGCACAAACAGCTGGATCTGCTCCAGATTCCATTGGACGCCCATGGCAACCTATCTCCACACCTGATAGGTATTCACTTTACCCCATCTGTCCAGCCACTAGAATGCGAGCCATCTCAAGAGGGTTCCTACCATGACTGCCTACTATTTCCTCGCTATCGCCATCTGCTGCGAAGTCATCGCCACCACCAGCATGAAAGCCGTGAAAGGCCTGAGCACGCCGCTGCCCCTGTTCCTGGTGATCTGTGGCTATGCCATCGCGTTCTGGATGCTGATCCTGGTGGTACGAGTGATTCCGGTCGGCATTACCTACGCCATCTGGTCGGGCATGGGCATCGTGCTGGTGAGCATCGCCGCCCTGGTGGTCTACGGGCAGAAACTGGACATGCCCGCCGTGGCCGGCATGGGCCTGATCCTGCTGGGCGTGGTGGTGATCCAGCTGTTCTCGAAAACCGCCGGGCACTGAGTCTGTATACTGCGGGTCTGTTTTCGCCTGTGAGGTTGCTTGATGTCTTCCGCTATTTCCACTGACGTGCTGATTGTCGGCGCTGGCGTTGCCGGCCTGTGGCTCAACGCCCGCTTGCGGCGCCTGGGCTATTCGACTGTGCTGGTGGAAAACGCCAGCCTGGGTGGCGGGCAGAGCCTCAAGTCCCAGGCCATCATCCATGGCGGCGCCAAATATGCGCTGCACGGTGCACTGACCGGCGCCAGCGAGGCCATCGCCGACATGCCGCGGCGCTGGCGCGAAGCCTTGGCCGGTACCGGCGAGGTGGACCTGGCCGGCGTGCGCGTGCTGTCCCAGGCCCATTACCTGTGGTCGCCGGGCACTATCGCGGGCAACCTCACCAGCTTCTTCGCCAGCAAGGCAGTGCGTGGCCGCGTCGACCAGGTCAAGGGCGACGAACTGCCACCGGCCCTGCAGGACAAGGCCTTCAAGGGCAAGGTCTACCGCCTGGCCGAACTGGTGGTGGACACCCCCGGCGTGATCGAACGCCTGGCACAACTGGGCGGTGACGGCCTGCTGGCCGGCGAGCGCCTGGAGCCGCTGCTGGACAACGGCCAACTGGCCGGCCTGCGCGTGGACGGCTGCGACATCCGCGCCCAGCGCGTGGTGCTCAGCGCCGGCGCCGGCACTGCCGAGCTGCTGGCCAGCCTGGGCATCGACCAGCCCGCCATGCAACGCCGGCCGCTGCACATGATCCTGGCCAAGGGCGCCAGCCTCAAGCCGCTGTACGCCCACTGCCTGGGCGGCGGCACCAAGCCGCGCATCACCGTGACCACCCACCCGGCGGCCAACGGCCAGTGGGTGTGGTACCTGGGTGGCGACATTGCCGAGGCCGACGGCGTGGCGCGCACGCCGGCCGAACAGATCGCCACTGCGCAGAAGGAACTGGGCCAGTTGCTACCCTGGATCGACCTCAGCCAAGTGCAATGGGCCACCCTGCGCGTGGACCGCGCCGAGCCGGCCCAGTCCGGCCTGGTGCGCCCCGACAACGCCTTCCTGGCCGACCAGGGCCCACTGCTGGTGGGCTGGCCAACCAAGCTGGCCCTGGCGCCCGACTTCGCCGACCGTGTCATCGCCAGCCTTGAGCGCGACAGCATCAAGCCAGGCAGCCACGCGCCGCTGCCAGCGCTGCCCCGCCCGCCCATGGGCCAAACCCCTTGGGAGCAATTGCTGCCATGACCGTTGCCACCCTGCACGACCTGCACCGCCCACTGGGCAGCACCGGCCTGAACGTCTCGCCCCTGGGCCTGGGCACCGTCAAGCTGGGCCGCGACCAGGGCGTGAAATACCCCAATGGCTTTACCATCCCGGACGATGCCCAAGCGCGCATGCTGCTGGACCAGGCTCGCCAGTTAGGCATCAACCTGATCGACACCGCCCCGGCCTACGGCACCAGCGAAACCCGCCTGGGCCCGCTTCTGCGTGGCCAGCGTGACGAATGGGTAATCGTCAGCAAGGTGGGTGAGGAGTTCGACGCCGGCCAGTCGCATTTCGACTTCAGCGCCGAACACACGCGCTTCTCCGTGGAACGCAGCCTGAAACGCCTGGAAACCGACTTCATCGACCTGGTGCTGGTGCACTCCGATGGCAACGACCTGGCCATTCTCGAACAGACCGGCGTGTACGAAGCCCTGGCGTGGCTGAAGCAGGAAGGCAAGATCCGCGGCTTCGGCTTCTCGGGCAAGACCGTGGCCGGTGGCCTGAAGGCGCTTGAGACCGGCGATTGCGCCATGGTCACCTACAATCTGAACGAACAAGGCGAACGCCCGGTACTGGACTACGCTGCCAGCCACGGCAAGGCAATCCTGGTCAAGAAGGCCCTGGCCAGCGGCCACGCCTGCCTGAGCCCCGGCGTGGACCCGGTGCGCGCCAGTTTCGAGCTGCTGTTTGCCCACCCCGGTGTCGCCAGTGCTATTGTCGGTACCATCAACCCGTTGCACCTGGCCCATAACGTGGCCACCGCAGCCGCTGTCATTCGCGGGAGCTGAAACACACGGAGCCGCCCACGCGGCCGACCCCGACGCAAGAAGGAGCCGACATGCCGCGTACCCTGATAAGAAAGAACCCCAGCAACTTCAAGACCCTGCCGCTGTTCGTCGAAGCCACCCCCGAAGGGCTGAGCTACCAGAGCGTCGGCATGCCGCTGAACTTCGCCCAGACCCTGCAGCGGCGGCGCCAGGTTGCCGTGGAAGACCCCCAGCGCTTTGCCATTGAACTGGCCAACCTGGGGGTGTCGGTACGCCTGACGCTCAACTGGCAGAATCGCGACTACTGGATTCTGGTACGCCAGCGCCGCCAGGATCGTGGCGACGTGGTGCTCAAGCTGATCTCCGGCTACGTGCCTGCCCACGAGCTGAATCTGCCACTGCTCACCGCCATCCAGGAAGTGGCCGAAGAATGCCTGCTGGAAACCACCGAAGGCTGGCTGATCGGGCGCTTCAACGACACCTGGCTGCCCACCCCCTACACCGGCGCCTTGCACTATCGCGACAAGCAGCCCTTCACCCTGCGCCCGCTGTCGGGCGCAGCGTTGCCGGTACGCAGCGGCAGCCTGAACCTGATCGAGCGGCCGCGCGCTTACGTGCACTTGCCTACGGCATCGCTGCAACTGGTGTATGACCTGCGCCTGGAGGTGCCCCGCGAGGCCAAGTCGTTGAGCCTGTTCCACGTTGACGAGCGTCTGGAGAAAGATCAGTTGGTGGCGCGGCTGGATCGCAGCAAGCCGGATCTGTACCTGATGCCCCTCAAGGACGGCAAGCCGTGCGCAGAGCTGTACACGCTTAAGAAAGGCCAACTGCATGCGGCCAGTACCCGGGGGGTGTGCCTGGCGGAAAGTTTTGCGCCGCAGGAAGGCTGGGTAGTGCGCGAGGAGCGTATTCGCTGGAAGGACTGGCTGGTACAGCAGGGACTGGCGCCCGTGAAGAAAAAATCGCGTTCCAAACTGACGCGCCTGCGGGTCAAGGCGCGACAGTTGGTGCGCTTAGTACGCAGCGGGCTGCACGGTTAGCGTTCGGCCTGATCCTTCAGACGCTTGTCGGCCCAGGTGCGCAGGCGGGCAAACAGATGGAAATAGCGGTTCTCCCGACGCCCCATGCCGCGTTTGGGCGAGAATGATTCCTCGGCGAATTCGCCGGTGATGCGCACCCGTGAAGCCGTGGTATCCATAGTGCAGACCTTGGCACCGACCTGCTGCAACACGTACTTGAGCAAGCGCTCGGAGTGCAGCTTGCGGCCCGTTGCCTCGCAGAACTTGAAGATTTGCTCGACGCGTTTGCCATACGCCTTGTAGGTGTCACGCCCACAAATGGCGAACCGGTCGTTGAGGCCGCCCCACCACTGCCAGTCCGGAATGTACACATTCAGCCGGCGTGCCTGCGGGCGCTTGAAGGCATAGGCAGGGATGGCCGAGTGGTAAAGGATATCGGGCCGTGCAAACACCACGAAGTCAGGGTCGAACGGCTCGATCATCTCCGTTACCTGATGCAGCGAATTGAGCTGGTAGATCAAGTTGCGCAGCGAAGCGAAGTTATCGGCCCAGGTGTCGCCCTGCGCCTTGACCCGCTCGAAATCCCAGCGCTCAAGCACGCCATCGGTGGAGTCGAGCTTACCGGTCATTGCCTGGAACACGTCGTAGTTGTCAGCGTGCAGTTCACCCTGCTCACCGGAACGCTGGTTCTGCACCTGATCGATCTTGTACAGGTGGTAGAAGCACTTCACCTCGCTGCCGGCCGGCAATTGCGCCAACAGGTTCTGCTGGATGGAGGGGAAGCAGATTTCGGAATTTCGCGGGATACCAAAGAATGCCACTGCAACTTTCAACACTTCGCGCCACCTTGGAAATATAGTCGATCACTTCGGCCTGTCTGTCCCACAGGCGTCTACTTGATACGCTTGAACAACCGCTGCCACCAGGAGCGCGGTTGCAGCTTGATGCTGATCACATCCGAGCCCAGTAACCATTCACGCTCGTAGTCCCAGGCATGCCCGCCCCACAGTTTGCCCGCCTCGTTGGAAAAACCCAGCGTAAACAACTGGTAGTGGTAACCGGCACGACGACGCAGCCAATCGAGCACCACCAAGGCATTGAAGCCGGTGGAAGGCCCCACGTAACGCTTGCCACCGGGTCGGTCGACCGGATAGTTCCACAACGGCGGCAGGGGGATGCGCTCGCGCAGCAGGGTGACCTGCGGCAGCGGTGACATGGCCGCCGTGCAGCCCACCAGCACCGTGAAACAGCGCGCCTGCGGGTGTTCGATCAGCTTCATGGCATCAGGGCCGTAAGGCAGGCCGAAAAAGTAAGCATCGGGCGCGTTGAAGCCATGCACGAACACATGGGTGCACAGGGGATTGAGCAGACCGGCCTTGATACAGGTATTGAAGCTGACCACCACGTCACCGGTGCCCAGGCTCAGCGCGTCGATGTCCGCTGCGCTGATGGCCGGGTTGTTGGCCACCAGCACAACCCGAGAAGCACCCGCCAGGCAAGCCTTGAGCTCATCGGGCAGGGCGGCGAACACATCCTGATCGCCACCGGGCAGCGCGTTCAGTGCCATCTCGTTGCAGGTTCCGTCCTGTGAACGCGCCATTCAGCCCGCCACCTTCAGGCCGTGACGCAGTTTGACCAGGAAGCGGGTCACGGCCGAAGGCTGCGGCCAAGGGCGCATGGGGCGTTGAATTTCGGCGGCCAGATCGGCGCCCACGCGGGCGAACGAGTAGCGGCTCTCGGCAAACGCCTGGCCGTTACGGGCAATGCGCTCGGCCAGCTGCGGGTCATCCTGCAGCATCTGCAGTTTTTCCAGCGCCTCTTGCTCGGTGCGATAGAACACGGTGTTGTGCATGTCCTCGAAACCCAGCAGGCGGTCTTCCTCGCCTTGGCTGTAGGCCAGCAGCACGCAGCCGCAGGCCATGGCCTCGAAGTTCTTGATCATGAACTCGCCCATGCCTATATCGGCACTGACGAATACCTTGATGCGATTAAGCATGCGCAGGTATTCATCCCCGGATTTGGTACGGGTCACCAGCATTCCGGTGCGTACCGCCAGCGACTCGAGGATAGCCTTGCGCTGCGCGTACTCTTTGCTTTTCAGGCTGCCCAGAAAACCGATGGGGATATCCCGAGGGCCACCGAGGTTGTGCAGCATCTTCTCGTCATAGCCCTTGGAGACGAATACCGCATCGATGCCCTCATCCACCAGGCGTCGCGCCACCACCGCGCCGGACACCAGCGCGCGACACCATGGCAACGCCGAATAGAGGCGCGAGTAGGCAGTGCGATACTTACTGTTGGGCATGTAGTTCTGGTAAGCGTCGTGCTCCAGGAAAATCAGCCCCGGGATGCACTTGAGCACGTTGAGCTGCGGCAAAAGGCGCTTGACCCGGGAGAAAATCACCACGCGGTCAAAGCTCTGATAGTCCACGGAGGCCAGGAACGGCCCGAGTTTGAGCTGCTGTTCTTTGGTCAGGCGGTAGATAATGCACTCATCACAGTTCTGCTGGACGATCTCGTACAGACGGTCAAGGATCACCCGTTGTTCGCCCATCACCAAGAGCATGACTTTCATATATCGACTTACCACATGACAAAAAAAGGAACCCGTGGGCGGGATCTGGCGATTTGAGACTTCACGCCGGACGACCGCACACGGGACGCAACTGAACTCAAGCGCGCTGGCCTGCTCGTGCAGGCCGGGCACGCAGTCAACGACTACGAATCTTCTCGACAATCGCCGTGGTCGAACTGTTTTCCACCAGGCCCAGCACCTTGACGGTACCGCCGTAGGCGTTGACGATGTCAGCACCCACCACCTGGTCCACCGAATAGTCGCCGCCTTTGACCAGTACATCGGGGCGTACATGGGTCAGCAGGTTTTCCGGGGTGCCTTCGGCAAAACTGATTACCCAGTCCACCGCGCCCAGGCCCGCCAGCACAGCCATCCGTCGATCGACGCTGTTGATCGGACGGCCAGGGCCTTTGAGGCGACTTACCGATGCGTCATCGTTGACCGCCACGATCAGACGGTCGCCCTGAGCCCGGGCCTGCTCCAGGTAGGTCACGTGCCCGGCATGCAGGATATCGAAGCAACCGTTGGTGAAAACGATCTTCTCGTTGTGCGCACGAGCGTCTTCGATGGCCAGTTGCAACTGGTCCAGACTGAGCACGCCACGCTCCGAGCCTTCCTCGCGCTGGATGGCGCGACGCAGCTCCGGCGCGCTGATAGCGGCCGTACCCAGTTTGCCAACGACAATGCCAGCGGCCAGGTTGGCCAGCGCCACGGCGTGGGGCAGCTCTTCGCCAGCCGCCAGCGCGGCGGCCAGAGTGGAAATCACGGTATCACCGGCACCGGTGACGTCGAACACTTCACGGGCACGGGCCGGCAGGTGCAGCGCCGGGTGCTCAGGGCGCAGCAGGGTCATGCCGTGCTCGCCGCGGGTGACCAGCAGCGCGCCCAGTTCCAGCTCGCTCATCAGCGCCGCGCCTTTGGCGACCAGTTCGGCTTCATCGGCACAGCCGCCAACAATGGCTTCGAACTCGCTGAGATTAGGCGTGATCAGGCTGGCACCGCGGTAGATGCTGAAGTCTTTGCCCTTCGGGTCAGCGACAACGGGGATGCCACGGGTGCGTGCAGCTTCGATCAACGCCTGATGGTTCTTCAACGCACCTTTGCCGTAGTCGGACAACACCAGCACCTTGACGCCTTCTAGCAGTTGATCCACTTCAGCCCCCAGGGCCAGCGGGTCGGTGGCGAAGGGTTCTTCGAAATCAATGCGCAGCAATTGCTGGTGACGGCTCATGACCCGCAGCTTGACGATGGTCGGCTGGTGCGCAATGCGCTGGAAATGGGCACGCACGCCCGCAGCCTGCAGGCTGTTGGACAGGCTGGTGGCAGCCTCGTCTTCGCCCGTCACGCCAATCAGCGAAGCTGGCGCGCCGAGGGCGGCAATGTTCAGTGCAACGTTTGCGGCACCGCCTGGACGGTCCTCGATCTGCTCGACCTTGACCACCGGTACCGGGGCCTCGGGAGAAATCCGTGAGGTACCACCATGCCAGTAGCGGTCGAGCATGACATCGCCGACCACCAGAACAGGGGCTTGATCGAATCGCGGCATGGACAACTTCATGGGCAACCCACATACAAAATTAACAAGGGCGGGATCTTATCACAGGGCATGGGCAAAGCTGGCTTGGCACCGATAATCAGGCGCCAGGATTGCTCGTAGCCTGATCGCGGCCACGGGGTTAATCCTTCAGGTTACGCACCCAGAACAACTCATGACGGCGTACGGCCTTGCGGAAAAACTCGTTGTCGCCGGACGCAGGCCACCGGCGCCCGGCCAAGACATGCTGGATCCAACGTCGCAAGCGACGCTTGAGAGGCAACGGCCCTTGCAGGTCGTGCTGCATGCCCAGCGCCATGGCCTTGTCCACCTGCTGCTCGGCGCTCAGGGTCGGGCTCCACAAGCCATCGGCCGGCAATGGCTGGACCGCAGGCGGCAGCGCTATACCGGCACCCGCCGGGCCCATGGGCCAGCGATCGTTGTCGGGCAGGTGATTGGCATAGAGCAGTGCAATTTCGCAGCCCTCAGTACCCTGCAGCGCCTCGCGAAACGCCAGGCCAGTCGCTACGTGATCCGGGTGGGGGTCAAGTTCGGGGTGGGGCATTACCACTACCTGCGGGCGGAAGTGCTTGATCAACCCGCGTAGATCCGCCACCAGGTTGTCCCAAGTGGGCTGCCCGTCGGCATCGCCCGCCAAGGTCAACGGATTGAAGCCGCGCACCGAGCGCGTGTCGGACTCGCCCGACTCTCGCGAGCCGAAGGGGGTCTGCCGGGCGGCCGCCATGGCCTGCAACTGCAGGCAGTAGTAGCCCAGTTGCACGCAGGCATCTTGCCCAACACCGCCCCATAATGGCACTGCCAGACTGTCCCAGGTACGCAGTCGACCCTTGAGCCGCGCTGCCTGCTGACCATCAAGGCCCAGCGCACGGAAACCCTGAGCCTCGATCTCACCCTGGGTGAGGGTGACGATACTGACTTCGTCGGTGCGGTGGTACAGGCCAAAGGCCGCCAGCTCAGCGTCATCGGCGTGCGGCGCGAGCACCATGACACGACGGCGGCTGAAATCAGGGTTATCCAAGGCAACCAGGCGGGCATCGGGCGCCAAACGGCAGTGACGGCCGCGCAGCCGCAATGCTCCGCCCGCCAAGGCCTCACGCTGCCCCGACAAATTGAGGTAGCGGCGCCCTGCCACAGCACGTTCGAAGTCCTGGCGATCATCGCCCACCTGCACGTACGGGTCCACTACGCGGCCCGACAGACCCGCCGTGACGTTCACTTCCAGCAGCAGGGTCTCGCCCGCAGGCAATGATCCGCTCAGCACCAGCGCGCCATCGTTGCCCAAGGTTACCTGTCGGCACTGGGCCGTCTCGGGGAAGATGTACTGGTAGTCGTCGCTGGCACGGTAAAACAGATGATCGGCGAACCATGCTTCATGAGCCACCCAGGCGAGCACGACCAACAGTGGCGCCGACCACCACGGCGCGAAAACCGCAAATACGATCAACACCACCAGCGCCACTATCAGCACGATGCGCTTTTTTCGCCGGTAAGCCTTGAGCAGTTGCTGTTTACGCTCGGACATGGGGTCTCACACCTGATAGACCGGCACCGTATGGCACCAACGGTCCTTGTATTCCCGATCAGCACGGCCAAATGAGTAACGCAGCGGCTTGCCGAGTGCTCTGGCCGCCTCCCACTCCTGCTGAGTGTTGACGAAGCTCAACACACTGCCAGGGCTGAACTCGCGACTCTGAGGATCGACGCCACCGTTGATGTACTCAACCGACACCCAGCCCGGCGCCTCTACCTTGTACAGAACCTGGATGGCCACGGGGGCATCGCCCAACAGCACTACAGAGCCGGTCATGAATTCGCGCATAAGCCCGAACACCGCGCCCAAATGCTCCAGGCCGGGTGCCGGTTTGCCCCAACGGCGCTGGAACAGGTCGGCGTAGATATCGGCAAGCTGCTGCGGGCTGTAGTCGGCCACCGGGCGCAACTGGCCACCCGCCTCTTCCAGCAGGCGCATTTCACGACGCTGGTTATAGCGAAACTTCTTCGAATACTCTTCAGGTTCCCTCGCCAGGGCCAGACCCTCGGGTTGCGCCCTGAGCGTGGTAACGCCGGGCTCGTTGAGCTGGGAAATATAGCGCCCCTGCTGACGCAGCGGTACCTTGGCGGCACTGTCGACCGGCAGAATGATTTCGGCATTGCCCAGATCGAAAAGCGCGCGCTGGCCGCGGCGCTTGAGCACATCCTTGGACAGCGCCAAGTCGCGCCCCCAGCAGGCCACGGCGCCGACACGCTCGCCGGCCTGCTCGAACCCCAGGTAGCGCACCGGGATGCCAGCCAGGCCAGCCAGCCGCTCGACCACCAGCGGGTGGGTAGCGACGCTGCCGCCATGGCGGTGCCAGGTCAGTGCGTAATCAGCTGCATCGATCTGACTCCAGCCACGTTCACGCCAGCAACGAAACCGGTTCAGCACAGGTCAACCGCCCGCGCTTCGGAGTCGTCGCCCTTCTCGAACTGACGCGAATGCAGCCGCGCGTAATAGCCCTGCATCGCCAGCAGCTCTGCATGCGTGCCACGCTCGACGATTTTGCCCTGGTCCATGACCAGGATCAGATCGGCTTTTTCGATGGTGGTCAGGCGGTGAGCGATGACCAACGTAGTGCGATTTTTCATCACCTCGTCAAGGGCGCCCTGGATGTGGCGTTCGGACTCGGTATCCAGTGCCGACGTGGCTTCGTCGAGGATCAGCAGCGGCGCGTTCTTCAGCAAGGCCCGGGCGATTGCCAAGCGCTGGCGCTGGCCACCGGACAGCAGTACGCCGTTCTCGCCCACCAAAGTGCTGTAGCCGTCGGCCATCTTGTCGATGAACTCGTCGGCGAATGCCAACTGGGCGGCACGTTTGACATCCTCCAGCGGCGCGCCGCAGAGGTCGCCGTAGGCAATGTTGTTGGCAACCGTGTCATTGAACAGGGTGACAGCCTGGGTGACCAAGGCGGTGTGTTTGCGCAGGTTGCGCAGCGTATAGTCCTGAACCTCGACGCCATCAAGCAGAATCTGCCCCTCAGCGTGTTGATAGAAACGAGGCACCAGGCTGGCCAGGGTCGATTTACCGCTGCCCGAGCGCCCTACCAAGGCCACCATCTGCCCGGATTCGGCAACAAAACTGATGTCATCAAGCACCTTTTCCTGCTTGCCCGGGTAGGCAAAGCTCAGGTTGCGCACTTCCAGACGGCCGCTGACACGGTCGACTTCCACGGTACCGCCGTCGACTTCGGTCGGCTCGTCCAGCTGTTCGAAGATGCTCTCGGCACCGGCAACACCCTTTTGGATGGTGGAGCTGACTTCCGACAATTGCCGAATCGGCTTGGGCAGCAGGCCGGCCATGGTGATATACGCCACCAAGTCACCGGCCGACGAATCGCCGCGAAGGTAAAGCACCAGGAACATCACCGCTGCCATGCCACTGTAGGTCACCAGTTGCAGCATCGGGGTGTACACGGCACCCGTCTTGGTCATCTTCAGCTGCTTATCGGTGTTGCTCTGGCTGGCCTTGCGGAACCGCTCCTGCTCGTAGGCCTCGCCACCAAAGCTGCGCACTACGCGGTAACCATGAATGGTCTCGGACGCCACGTGAGTGACATCGCCCATGGCCACCTGGATTTTCTTGCTCTGCTTGCGGAATTTTCGGCTGGTGCTGCCCACCATCAGGGCGATGATAGGCAGGATCGCCAGCATCACCAGGGTCAGTTTCCAGTTCATCCACAGCAGCGAAATGAACAGGAAGATAACGGTCATACCCTCGCGTACCACCACCTTGATGGCGTCGGTGGCAGCACCCGTGACCATGGTCACGTTGAAGGTAATGCGCGAAATCAAGTGGCCCGAATTGTGGTTGTCGAAGTAACGATTGGGCAGGTCCAACAGCTTGTTGAACAGCACGATGCGCAGGTCCTGGATCAAGCCCAGCGACACACGCGCCAAGAAGAAGTTGCCCAGATAGGAGCCCACGCCCTGCCACGTAGCGATCAGCACGATCATCAGCGGCACGGCCTGCAATAATTGCAGGTGCGCCAGGAGCGGAACGTTGGGGAACAGCGAAGCTTCGGGATTGGCAAGACCATCGACGAAGTACTTGAGGATATAAGCCAGCATGGGCTGCGTCGAAGCGAAGATCAGAAAACCGACGATGCTCAGCACGAACAGGCCAATGTAAGGACGCACATAGGTCAGCAGGCGCAAATAAATCTTGAGTGTCGATTGCGCTTGAGGTTCTGGGCTGCTCATAGGGATCCGCACACGAAAAAACGCAATGCTAACACAATGAACAATCCCCTTGAATGAACTAGGCGACAGGTGAAAACGGGCCAACTCGGGTAAGATGCTCGACTGTTTTTCGAGGACGACCCATGCAATCGCTCAACCATTCTTCATACCTGGCGCTTCGCGAAGGCGCCAAAGTACTTGAGGCAGACGGCTCGGGCGACAAGGTTCTGCTGTTGGCCGACGGCCGCTTTCTGAAACTGTTCCGGCGCAAGCGGCTATTCACCTCGGCGGCGCTGTTCCCCTATGCTCAACGCTTTGCCAGCAACACTCAGCGCCTGCTCGAACGCGGCATCCCATGCCCTCACGTGCTGAACGTGTATCGCATTCCCAGCATCGAGCGCGACGGCGTTTATTACGAACCACTGGCAGGCGATACCCTGCGCCAGCTGATGGCGGACCCCGCCAAGGCGCAAGCGCTGCGCACCCAGTTTGGCGCTTTCGTTGCCCGCCTGCATGATCAGGGCGTGTACTTCCGCTCCCTGCACCTGGGCAATGTGGTGCTCACCCCGCACGGCACCCTCGGGCTGATCGACATCGCCGACCTGCGCTGTTATCGCCGGTCACTGTCCGCCAGCAAGCGGCTGCGCAACTTCCAGCATATGCTGCGTTACAAGGCTGACCTGCAGTGGCTGCGCGGCGAAGACGGAGCGCAGACTTTTCTGGACGGCTACCACCAGGCATTGCCCGCGAGCCTCGCCGAGTCCGGCCTGATGTCACGCCTGGGCGCGGCCCTGGCGTGACTAGCGGCCGATGACCACCATGGCGGCGTGCTTGCGATTGGCAAAACGCGCCAGCACCTGCATGTGGTTTTCGGCCAGCCAGGCCTGCAACCACGGCTCGTTGGCATCGGCATCCAGCACAAAATACTGATACTGCTGGCTGGCCGGGGCGGCCATGGCCTGCTCGCGGGTCACCACCGGTAACGTGTACCCGCGCTTGGCGTAATACGATACTCGCCCATCCTCGTAGTAAATGGCGGCATCCGGCGTTGTGTGCTCGGCCAGCCAGTGCGCGGTCCGGATGTACTGAGTCTTGGCTGCCCCCAGCGACAGCACATTGGACAACATCACCAACAGCCCCACAGCCACCAGCCCCTTGGCCAGCCGCGGGCAGGCCTGGGCAAACGCCGTCAGCAGCAATGCATACAATGGCACCGCAAGCAGGCTGAGCTCGCTCAGGTAGCGGCCGTTGAGAAACTGCATGCGCACGTAGAAAATCATCAACACCGCCAGGTACGCCAGCGCTATCCACGCGGCCAGCCTGAAGTCGCGCCAGTACAGGGCGAAAGCGCGCCATTGACGAGCCTGCAGGAAAGGCAGGGAAAACGGCCCCATCAGGCTGATGAACTTGATGACCAGCGAGGCCACCAGCCCGAAGAAAATGATGCGCCCCGCCTCGTCCGCCGAGTACTTGTAGATCAGCGAGTCGGCGAACTGCCGTGACAACTGGTTGAAGGCCGCGAATACGGTGCTGGGGCGCAGCATCTCGAGATAGACGTTCAACCGGCGAATCTGCACGTGCCCTGCCAGCACCACCGCCAGCAGACTGATCAGGGCCAGGGCCGGCAGCCAGAACAACTGCAGGCACGCGCGGCGGCCCGCCGCGTCACGCAGGCCGGGTAATTGCCATAGCAACAGCGCGGGATAAAGCACGACCGCCTCGAGACGAAACAGCGCCCCCAGCAAAATGGCCGCATGCACGGCGAGCGCGCGCCACCAGCCGCCCTGATCGCTCCAGCGCATGGCCAACCACAGCGCCAGCGTGCAAAAGAACCAGAACCCGAACTCCCGGATAATGTCATCGCGGAACTGATTGACCGCAGGCATGGCCAACACCACCAGGCACGCCCAATAAGCAGCCCTTGGCGCGCGCTGCCGCACGCAGTCGACCATGAGGGCGCAGGTACCCGCCAGGAACAACACACCCCACAGGTAGGCCGCCGCCTCCATGGGAAGCCTGAGCAACAGATGAGTGCCGGCAAGCAGGAAGGTGAACCAGGGCCAGTCGAATGCCTCCCAGCCCCTGCTCAGCCCGTGCTGGGCAACCTGCTGGGAAATGTCCATGTAGAACGCAGCATCGCGCGCCAGCACATCGACGCCCAGCAGGGCGATACAAGACAACAACACACTGCCCAGGAAGGCCAGGCGAACCGCAGAAACGTCAGCCAAACGCCCCAACAGGGCAGGCAATACTGTCGAGCGCATGAATTCAGGCCTTGAACAATAGTCGCAATGCTTTACTCAGATAGGGCCAACGCAGCGCCTGGCGCAAGCTAAGCTTGAGTGCCTTTCGGTAGAACCCTCTTGCCGCAGCATAATCACGCGCCTGATAGGCCGCGCGAAACAATGAAAGGTAACGCTGCGCTACATATCGCGGCCGCAGAAACTGGCAACTCTGCGGCAACGAGGAAAACACTTCGTCTGCCATCTCCAGCGCGTACGCTTCTTCATTGGATCGATCATTGCGCAAACTGTCGGCGTGCTTGTGAATTCTGGCCACCACCTGATCGGTCACCACCGTTTGACCATTGACCAGGATAAACGCAAAAACCGGGACATCCTCACCCGTACGCAGGCGCTGGGGATAAGGTCGCTGGGCGAGCAATTCGCGCCGCACCAACGTACAGCTATGGGAAATTGAAATGCATTTATGCAGCAGGTAGGCACGCGCAATATCCGCAGGGCTGGCGCCCTTCACCGGCGCGGGCGTGCGAAGGCGCTCACGGCCGTCGGGCATCACGGACAGGTGCCCTGCCAGCATCAGATCTGCCCCGGGGTGGGCCGTCAGCATGGAGCGAAACACCTGCAACGCCGACGGCACGAGTTCGTCGTCGGCATCCAGGGGCAGCACATACTGCCCCCGTGCGTTGCTCACGCCCAGGTTTCGCGCCGAGGCAGCGCCGCCATTGGGCTGCCGGATCACCCGGATCGACGGCGAGCGCTCGGCATACCGGGCCAGCACAGCACCGGTATCGTCCGTGGATCCATCATCAACGATGACAAGCTCTAAATCATCTGCCCACTGACCCAAAACTGAATCCAGTACGCGCGGCAGATAGTGCGCGTAATTATACGTAGGTACAACGACGCTGATCAGCTTGTCATTTGATGTCATTCGGTCCCGGCATCCTTTACCACCAAAATATCTTCCATTATTAAATACTGTAAATCGGAGCCGAAGAACATATTTAACGCATCGGTTGGCGAACAAATCATCGGTTCACCACGGCGATTGAGGGAAGTGTTCAACGACACGCCGTTGCCGGTCAAGTCCTCCAACGCCTTCATCATGTCGTAGTAACGCGGGTTGTACTCACGCTTGAGCACCTGGGCGCGCGAGGTACCGTCCTCGTGCACCACTTCCGGCACGCGGGTCTTCCACTCTTCAGCCACTTCGAAGGTGAAGGTCATGAACGGCGCAGGGTGGTCGATCTTGATCATCTGCGGCGCCACGGTGTCGAGCATCGACGGGCAGAAAGGCCTCCAGCGCTCGCGGAACTTGATCTGGTGGTTGATGCGATCAGCCACGCCCGGCACGCTTGGGCAGCCGATGATCGAACGACCACCCAGCGCACGCGGGCCGAATTCCATGCGGCCCTGGAACCAGGCCACCGGGTTGCCGTCGACCATGATCTGGGCGATCTGCTGCGGCATGTTCTCAAGCTTGCGAAACGCCGGCTTGTTCGGGTGACGGGCGCACGCGGCAATCACGTCCTCGTTGCTGTACGACGGGCCGAGGTACACGTGCTCCATCTTCTCGACGGGCACGCCACGGGCATGCGACACGTAGGCGGCAGCGCCCACGGCGGTGCCGGCGTCACCGGAAGCCGGCTGCACGAACAGTTCTTTCACGTCGTTGCGGGCAATGATCTTCTGGTTCAGCTTGACGTTCAGCGCACAGCCACCGGCGAAGGCCAGCTTGCCGGTTTCCTTCAGCGTGTCGCCCAGGTAGTAGTCGATCATCTGCAGCGCCAGCTTCTCGAACAGCGCCTGCATGCTGGCCGCGTAGTGGATGTACGGCTCGTCGGCGATGTCGCCTTCGCGCTTGGGCCCCAGCCACTCGATCAGTTTTGGCGAGAAGTAGAAACCCTTGCCCTTCTCTTTGTAGCGGCGCAGGCCGATGACGTTGGCGTAGTCGGTGTTGATCACCAGCTCGCCGTTTTCAAAGGTGGCCAGGCGCGAGAAGTCATACTTGCTGGCGTCGCCGTACGGCGCCATGCCCATGACCTTGAACTCGCCGTCGAGCATTTCGAAGCCCAGGAACTCGGTGATCGCGCCATACAGGCCACCCAGCGAATCCGGGTCGAAGAATTCCTTGATCTTGTGGATCTTGCCGTTCTCGCCGTAGCCGAAGAACGTGGTGGCGTACTCGCCCTTGCCGTCGATGCCCAGGATGGCGGTTTTCTCTTTGAAACCCGAGCAATGGTAGGCACTGGAGGCGTGGGCCAGGTGGTGCTCCACCGGCTCGATCTTGATCTTCTTGGGGTCGAACCCCAATTGCTCCAGGCACCAGACGATCTTGTTGCGGTAGCGCTTGTAGCGGCGGTTGCCCATCAGCAGCGCATCGAGGGCGCGGTCCGGGGCGTACCAGTAGCGTTTGGCGTAGTGCCAGCGAGCCTTGCCGAACAGGCTGATGGGCGCGAACGGAATCGCTACCACGTCAACGTCGGAAGGTTTGATGCCGGCCTGCTCCAGGCAGAACTTCGCCGACTCATAGGGCATGCGGTTCTTTGCATGTTTGTCACGAACGAAGCGCTCTTCTTCGGCGGCCGCGATCAGCTTGCCGTCGATGTACAGGGCTGCGGAAGGATCATGGCTAAGGGCGCCGGACAGGCCAAGAATCGTCAATGCCAAGGGTCTAGCCTCTTTAAACGGAATATGTGCGCCGAGGGCCGAAGGGCTGTCGGCGGCGAAAGGGCGGGATTATAGCGCATTCGTGCGGGGGGCTGCATATGGGGGCGGCGAGGGGGCGATGTAGGAAGTTTCAGCTTTCTAGGTAGGGCAAACGTGGTGCGAGCTTTCCGCTTGCCAGCCCGAAGAGAATCTTGTGCATCGTATCGGGCACGCTGCATGAGCCGAGCAGGCGAACGGATCATTGCCGCCCCCAAGGGCGATCTCCTTCCGGTAGCACCACTCGCCCCTTGGCGGAGCCATTACACACCTGATCGATCGTTAGCGCTCATCAATGCCCCCGACCTCTTCCAAATCACCCATTTGCATGGGGCCCCTCTTCTTCGAGCGAAGTAGCGAGAAACAGGTAGCGCTCGCGCCGTGCAGCACCCCTTGAAAAAATAAAGTTGTTTGCCTCCAATATAAACATTCACCGGCAGCGCGAGCGGCAAACAACATGACCTACCTTACTGCGATGTTATGGTTATATTCACACTGCATATTTCCCCCGCACGATTAAACCATGAAAATTCGGCAACGGCATTCATGGCGAGCACACCGGGATAGACTAAATGCGTGATTTCAAGAATGCCGGTACCGTACGCCTCTCCGGCGACCCCTCCAGCCAATTCAAAACCGTGCATCGCAATCAAGCGACCGCTGCCAGGTGGCGCTATATCGTGGCGCCCGATTGACAACCCATACTCCGCTTCCAGAAAAAAAGCCGGGGAGTTTTCGCCGAGTCCGGAGAAAGCGGAAAACCACGAGTATTGATCATCAAAGATAGCAAACTGAAAACGCTGAGCCTCCCATCGAATAGGGCGGCCGCCTTCGCTACCCTTAACGCTCACCGTATGCGGCGCGACGGCGAGCGATGTATCAATTGGTTTACGAGACTCATGTTTCGTCTGCTTGATTCCCTTAGCGTCAGCCATAATATTCACCTGCCAATATAAGTACAATACCAAGTTACAACTGCACTCCGACCACTTCAAGCTGACGACAAACATATTCAAACTGACTTAACCCGAAAAACAATCAACAGGGTAAACATATGTCAGCGGTAACGCTCACGTATTGGTAAACTTGTACGATTCTGTACATTTCCCCTGCCGGACTACCATCCCCAATGACCTGCGCCCCACCCTTCCTGCGACGCCGCTCCCTACTCACCGGCCTGCTGCTGGCCAGCCCCTTGGCCCAGGCCGATACGCCGGAGATCGTGCTCGATTCCGTGGTGGTCAGCGGCGCGCGCAGTGAAAGCAGTACCTATGACCTGCCCTATTCGGTAGACGGGCTGACGAAAGAACAGATCAAGGACGGCCAGTTGGGCATCAACGCTTCGGAGGCGCTGCAACGGGTGCCGGGGCTGGTGGTGCAGAACCGCCAGAACTACGCCCAGGACTTGCAGATTTCCTCGCGCGGCTTTGGCGCGCGGTCGGCGTTCGGGGTACGCGGCCTGAAGCTGATCGCCGACGGCATTCCAGCCAGCACGCCCGATGGCCAAGGCCAGGCGGCGACGTTCAACCTGGACACCGCAGAGCGCATCGAGGTGCTGCGCGGCCCGGCCGCGACGATGTATGGCAGCAACGCCGGCGGGGTGATCCAGATGTTTTCCCGTGATGGCGAAGGCGCCCCCAAGGTCGGCGCCGAGACGCTGATGGGCAGTGACGGCATGAGCAAAAACCATGTGTATGCCGAGGGCGGCATCAATGACGATATAGGTTTCGTGCTGGACGCCTCGCGCATGGACACTGACGGCTATCGCGACCACAGCGCTGCGCGCCGCGACACCACTTTCGCCAAGCTCAACCTCAAGCCGGACGATGACAGCAAGCTGACACTGATCTACAGCAGCCTGGAGCAGAACGGCACCCAGGACCCGCTGGGGCAGACCTGGGCTGCCTACAAGGCTGATCCACGATCGGTGGCGACCAATGCCCTGACCTACAACACGCGCAAAAGCATCGACCATCAGCAACTGGGCGTGACCTACGAGCGCTACCTGGGTGATGCGACGCTGCAGGCCACGACTTACTACGGCACGCGTAGCGTGATTCAGTATCTGTCGATACCCAAGGGCACGGCAGCCGATACCCGGGGCGGCGGCGTGGTCAACTTCGACCGCACCTTCTACGGCGGCAGCCTGCACTGGATTCAGCCTATCCTGTCAGCCCCCGGCGACCTGAAAATCATCGCCGGCCTGGACTACGATCGCAGCCAGGATGACCGCCAGGGTTACCAGAACTACAGCGGCAGCACCCTGGGCGTGAAAGGCGCCATGGCCCGCGATGAAATCGACACCGCCACCAGCCTTGACCCTTTCGTGCAAGCCAACTGGGCGCTGGGTGACTGGACCCTGCAGGCCGGGTTGCGCCACAGCACCATGCGCATGGACGTGGATGACAAATTCCTCAGCAACGGCGATGCCAGCGGCAGCAAGGACTACCAGCAGAACACCCCGTCGCTGAGCGTGATGTATGCGTTCACCGAAAACCTGCATGGGTATGTCAGCGCGGGCAAGGGCTTCGAGACCCCGACCCAGGCCGAGATGGCCTACGCACCGGGCAGCGTCGAAGGCTTCAACTTCGGCCTCAAGCCGTCTGAAAGCCGCCAGTACGAAATCGGCATCAAGGCCAAGGTGGGCGCCGACACGCGCATCAACGCCGCGCTGTTCCAGATCACCACCGAGGATGAACTGGTAGTGGCCGAGTCCACCGACGGCCGCACCAGCTACCAGAACGCCGGCCGCACCCTGCGCCGCGGCCTGGAACTGTCCCTGGACAGCCAACTGACCCCGACCTGGAGCACCCAGCTCGCCTACACCCATCTCAACGCCACCTACGACAGCAACTTCACCAGCGGCAGCGGCACCACCGCCAAGCAGGTGGACAAAGGCAACTACCTGCCCGGTGTCCCCAAGGACACCCTGTTCGGCGAGTTGAAATGGCAGCCGCAAAGCTGGGTCAGCACGGCCATCGAAGGCATGTACCGCAGCAAGGTCTACGTGGAGGACACCAACCAGGAAAAGGCGGCACCGTCCTACGCGGTGTTCAACTGGCGCGCGCGGTTCGAGCAAAAGGTGGACCACTGGACCTTCCACCAGACGCTGCGCCTGGACAACCTGCTGGACCGTCAGTACGTGGGTTCGGTGATTGTCGGGGACAGTAACAAGCGGTACTACGAGGCTGCGCCGGGAAGGTCGTGGTATGCGGGGGTGGGGTTGGAATACGGGTTTTAATCCCCCCGAGCCAAGCCTGTAGCCGCTGCCGAAGGCTGCGCTGGCCAATGTGCCCACTGGAGAACTTCAGCGGGGCAAAGGGCCAGCGCAGCCTGGCGGCAGCGGCTACGCAGGTATCAGCGCGGCAGGCGCTGGTCCAGCATTTGGTGCAGGGCGCTGTCGGCTGGCCAGTTGCGCAAAAAGCGCGCACGGTCGCGGGCGTGGGCCGGGGCGAAGCTGGCTGGCGTGGGGTGCTGGACCATGGCGTCCAGGTCGATCAGCGACCAGCGGCCGTTGTCCCAGAACAGGTTATGCCCCTTGAAGTCGCCATGGCTGATGCGCTCGCGAATCAGGTCGGCAAACAACTGATCCAGCGCCGTCAGTTCGGCTTCAGGCACTGCCGCATTATCGACGTAGGGCGCGAAGCGCTCGATCAGATCAGGCCCGGCCAAATGCTCGGTGACCAGGTAGGCACTGCGCCGCAGCCACAGGAACCGCTTCTCCAGCACCGCCAACGGCTTGGGCGTGGCAATGCCCAGAAACGCCAGGCGATTGCCCTGCACCCACGAATGCCAGGCACGGCTGGGGCGCCAGAAGCGCTTGAGCCAGTGGGCGAAGTGCTTGATGTTGTAGCGCTTGATCACCAAGGTACGGCCTTCGACCTGCACCTGGCCGACGCTGGCAGCGCCGCCCGTCTTGTACAGATGCCCTTGGTCAAGCAGCTCATCGGCCTGGGCCAGCACCGGCAGCATGGCCGGCTCCTCTTCACGGCGAATCGCACGCAGCATGAACGCCCCACGCTTGACCGCAAACAGGCTGCACTCACGTCCCACCTTGGCCAGGAAGTCCTTCAGCCGCCAGGCTCGCACCTTGTCGACCTGCTTGAGCAGCGCTTCCAGCGGCAGGGCATGCTCGCCGTTGGCCAGCAGGTAATACACCAGCAGCTCTTCGATGAACGGCTCGAAGGTCTTGGGCAACTGGGCGAAAAACACCCCCAGGTTCTGCAGTACGCGCTGACGCGACAGCGGCTTGCCTGCCTCCTCCGCGCACACGCCGGCGCCATCGATCAGGTACAACTGCCCGCCGTGGCGCAGCAGGTTGTCCAGGTGCAAGTCTTCCTGCCACAGACCCTTGGCGTGCATCTGCGCCACGGCGGCCAGGGCCTCGGCCAGCACTTCGCTTTGCTCGTCGGCCAATACCGGCAGTTGCTCCACCGCCGCCCAGGCCTGGGCCAGGCTTTGCGCGCCTTCCAGGTATTCGAACAGCAGCCAGCCGCCCTCACCGTCCTGCAAGCCTTCGGCCAACAACAGCGGTGTAGTCAGGCCCTGATCAGCCAGGCGCTTGACGCCATCGCGCTCACGCTGGAAATGCCGCGCCGCCTTGGGCCCGACCAGCAGCTTGGCCAGCACCGTGCGCCCGCGCCATACGCCGGCGCCTACGTAACGCTGGCCCGGCAGCACGCGCAGCAGGCTGAGCAGTTGCAGGTCAGCCGTGCCCGCGGCATCGGCCAGGCTCAGGTTCAACGGCAAGGCCGGGGCACGCCCGGCGCTTCTCAGTTCGGACAGGCGCATCAGCGGCCCTCCTTCTGGCTGCGACGGCGCGTAAGGCGCTGCAACCAATCCTGTACCACAGGGCTGGTGCCGTCCTGGTTCAGGTAGGCCGCCAGGAATACGCGAATATCACCCTCGGCCCACATCGGCGCCCGGCGCAGCAACGGTTCCAGGTCGCGCACGCGGTCACGCCGACCAAACAGCGCCGGCCGGGTTTTCTCAAGATCGATCAGTTGCGCCTGATAGCCATGGGCACCCTGGCGCAAAAAAATATGCTTGGGGTAGAAGCAGCCATGCACCTGGCCAGCACCGTGCAGCGTGCGCGCCAAGGTACCGCAGGCGGCCAGGATGGCCTGGCGCCGCGAGGCGGTGGAGGCCGGCCACTCTTGCAACAGGGCGTCCAGATCGGTCCAACCATCCAGTGCGCGGGTCATGAGGATCGCGCACAGGTCGCCGTCCAGTTTGCGCTGCCCATAGTAGGCCGCCTGCAAGGCCGGTATCGCCATCTGCTGATAGCGACGGATGTTACGAAACTCGCGGGAAAACGTCGGTTCACCCAACGGATGATGCAACGTGCGCGTCAGGTAACCGCGCTGCCGCTTGAGGTAATACCCCTTGCCTTCCAGTTCCAGGCGGAACACCTGGCTGTAACCACCACGCGCAGTGTTGGGTTCATCCACCGGGTCCAGTTGCAGGGACCACAGGGCGTCGAAACTGTCCAGGCCGTGACGCTGCAGCAAGGACTGCTCGGCGTCGGCGATGAAGTCGCTCATTCGCGGCCCTCGAAAAACGTGATGATGTGACGGATACGGCGCTTGTCGGAAGCATTCAGGCGCTGGCGACGGCGGTATTGCAGGTAGAAGCGCAGGCGCTGGGTGTTGGACAGCTGGTACTTGGCCACCTTGTCCAGGCAGGCCAGGTCCTTGGTGATGCGGTAGCGCAGCCAGAAGCTGATCCAGAACGCACCATTGGGGCAGTCGATGAAGAACAGCGTGCTCTTGTCATCCACCAGCAGGTTGCGCCACTTCAGATCGTTGTGAGTGAAGTGCTGGTCATGCATGGTTCGCGTGGCGCGCGCCAACTGCTGGCTGATGCCATCGACCCAGGCGCGGTCTTTCAGACGCGGATCGCGGCTGCTCACCAGTGCCGACAGGTCTACGGTGTTGGGCAGCTCACGGGTGATCAACGCGCCACGATCAAAGGCCGCACCCCGTCGCTCCAGGCCCCAGCCGACGATCTCGGCCGTCGGAATGCCCCACTTGGCGAAGCGCTTGAGGTTCTGCCACTCGGACTTGACCCGCGGCCGGCCCAGGTAACGACGCAGCCCTTTGCCAGCGCCGGTGTAGCGCTTGACGTAGTAATTGACCCCGTCACGCTTGACCCGGATGACCTCGGACAGCGGGTCGCGCGTCAACTGTTCACCCTGCAGCGCGAATACCGCGTCCAGGGTGCCAAAGTCGGCGTGCAGGTGCGCATAGCCGGGTTCGAGTTTCCAACCAGCCATCAGAGCGCATCCCCGTAGCGAAGCTTGCGGGCGTAGAGCTTTTCCGCCTTGCCTTCCAGCCAGGCCAGCAGGCGCGCTTCTTCCTTGAGAATCTGGCGCAGCGGTTGCTGGAAGTAGCCGCGCAGGAAGCGCAGCTTGTCGCGGCGGGTGAGGCCGATGTCCAGCGCCGAGAAATACAGCGCGGCCAGGTCCTTGTTACGCCAGCGACGGGTGATGGCCGGGCGGGTCTGGGCGCGGTGCAGGTCGATCACCGAGAGCCGGAAGTCGTCCGCCGTCACCGGTTTGTCGGTGTGCAGCAGGAAGTGGCAGATGTAGCAGTCGCGGTGGTTGACGCCTGCGCGGTGCATCATGCCGACCATGCGCGCCACTTCGTCGATCAGCGCACGCTTGAGCCGCGGCGCCGGCGGCTCGGTGCGCCAGTTGATACTGTAGTCCTCGAGGCTGACGGTGGGCGCCAGCTCCTCGGTGATGATGAACGAATGCTGGTCGGCCGGGTTGCTGTTGCGCTCGCCATAGGCCACGCCGGTCATGGTCGCCACGCCCACTTGCTGCAGGCGCTCGATGGCCTGCCATTCCTGGCCGGCGCCCAGCACCGGCAGCTTGGCGGTGACCAGGTTCTTGACGATTTCGCCCCAGCCGATGCCGCGGTGGATCTTGACGAAATAGCCCCGCCCGTCGACTTCGGTGCGCAACGTGCGCCGCGCTTCCAGTTCGCGATACACCTCACCCTGCAAGGCTTCGACGGCCTCGAAGGGGTCGCGTCCGGCCCACAGCGTCTTGAACGGCTCGGCAAGGATCAGCTTCATGAGGCTGCTCCTGCCAGGATCACGTCCGAGGCGTGCTGCGGCATGCTGTACAGGTCAGCCGAATCGGCGAACGCCAGACCGTTGCGGCCCCAATCGGCACGCGCCTGGTCGTCGGCCAGCATGCGCGACAGGTACTGGTTCAACTGCGCCTGCTCAAACGGCTCATCCAGCACCAGGCCACAGTCGGCCTCGGCGATGTAATGGGCGTAGCCGCATACCGCCGATACCAGCACCGGCAGGCCGGCCACGGCGGCTTCCAGCAGCACGGTGCCGGTGTTCTCGTTGTAGGCCGGGTGGATCAGCAGGTCGGCACCCAGCAGGAAGCGCGGGATGTCACTGCGACCTTTCATGATCTGCACCTGATCGCTGAGGCCCAGCGCGGCAGCCTGCAACTGGAAGAACTTGGGCTCATCCTGGCCGATGACGAACAGGCGGGTGCGCTTCTTCAGGTCGGCCGGCAAGGCCGCCAGGGCCTTGAGGCTGCGGTCCACGCCCTTGGTCTTGAAGCCCGAACCGATTTGCACCGTCAGCAGGTCATCGTCCCCCAGCTTGAACTCGGCGCGGAACTCGGCGCGGATCTGCGCGGCGTTGGCCGGCGCCCGGCGGTCCAGGGAAATACCCGGCGGCAGCAGGTGAAAACGCTCGACCGGGGTGTGGTAATGCTTGATGAACAGCGGCTGCTGCACTTCGGAAATCATCAGGATTTCGGTCTTGGCATCGGGTGCGAACACCGCATGCTCGAACTCGGCAAAGTGCTGGTAGCGACCCCAAAAACGGTACATGGGGTTGCGCAGGGTTTGCGCCTTGTCTTCGTAGCAGCCGTCGGCGGCGTAGTACACATCCAGGCCCGGCAGCTTGTTGAAGCCGATCACGCGGTCGACCGGGCGTTTGGCCAGGTCCTGTTCCATCCAGGCGCTGAACTTGATGTTGCGGCGGTGGTTGGAGAAGGCCTTGACCGGCCCCACCAACACCTCGAAACCGGGCGGCACGTCGCCTTCCCAGATCAGCGTGTAGACGCGGATCTGGTGCCCACGCTTCTGGCACTCCAGGGCAATGCGCATGAAGTCGCGCTGCAGCCCGCCAAAAGGGAAATACTTGTATAGAACAAACGCCAGTTGCATCAACGAAGATCCTCAGCCAGTAACAATGCGCTTAGTCGGCTCGCCACACGCTCGGGATTCAGGCGAGTGAAGCACAGGGGCCACTCGCGTTTCAGGTCGAACCGACGCTGGTCTTCCGGCGTCGGTTGATATTTACAGGTCTTGGACAGGCACGGTGCACAGGCAAAATCGCTGGCCAGGTGTTCCTGGTCGCGGCCATAGGCACCGGTCAGCCCCGGATTGGTGGGGCCGAACAGGGAAATGGTCGGCACATCCAGCGCGGCGGCCAAATGGCCAAGGCCGGTGTCCACCGCCACACAGGCGCGGGCGGCGACCAGCACTTTGGCCACGCCCGCCAGGTTCAATTTGGGGAGCACCACGGCGTTTTTCAAGCCGGCGGCGATGCGCTGGGCACGCTCGTGCTCGGCCGGGTTGCCCCACGGCAGGTGCACCTGGATGCCCGCATGGCCCAGGCGCTCGGCCATTTCGCGCCAGTACAGCTCGGGCCAGTGCTTGGTGTCCCAAGTAGTACCGTGCAGGAACACCACGTAGGGCACCGAAGATTTGCCGTTGCCCAGGCGCTCAGCGGCCAGGCCGTATTCGCCCTGGCCAGGCGGCAGGTCGTAACCCAGCGCCAGGGCAAACAGTCGGCGCAGACGTTCCACGGCGTGCTGGCCACGGCCCACGGCCAGGCGTCGGTCATAGAAGCGGCTGGCCAGCGGTTCGCGGGCCGACTGCTTGTCCAGGCCGGCAATGGGGGCTTTGACGTAGCGGGTCAGCCAGGCGCTTTTCACCAGGCCCTGGGCGTCGATCACCAGGTCGTACTTGCGCTCGGCCAGGCTCTGCTTGAAGCGTCGCCACTCGCCACTCTTGACGGTTTGCCAGAGGTTTTTGCGCCAGCGGCGGATGGCCACGGGGATGACTTTATCCACAGCCGGGTGCCAGGTGGGGATTTCGGCAAAGCCCTCTTCCACCACCCAGTCAAAGCGGATGCCCGGGATCGCCCGGACAGCATCGGTCAGCGCCGGCAACGCATGGATGACATCGCCCAGGGACGAGGTCTTGATCAACAGTACACGCAACTTAATCGACCCCGACCGTCAGTTCGACCGTGGCCGGGCCATCGAGCTTCTGCAGGGCGTCGGACACCCGTTGCGGCTCCAGCAGGCGCAGGCAGTTGTAGTGGCCGAAACGGCAGGTGCGGTCAAAGCACGGGCTGCAGTCCAGGCCCAGGCGCACCACTTCCACCTGGTCGGCCAGCGGCGGGGTGAAGCCTGGCGAGGTGGAACCGTACACCGCCACCAGCGGGCGGTTCAGCGCGGCGGCCACGTGCATCAGCCCCGAATCGTTGGACACCACCGCGTCGGCGCAGCTCATCAGGTCGATGGCCTCGGCCAGCGAGGTCTCGCCGCTGAGGTTCACCGACTCTTCGCGCAGGCCCGGGATCAGGCGGCCACGAATCTGCTCGCCCACGGCGTGGTCGTTCTTGGAGCCGAACAGCCACACCTGCCAGCCTTCGCGGATCTTGATCTCGGCGACCTTGGCGTAATGCTCGGACGGCCAGCGCTTGGCCTCGCCGAACTCGGCGCCCGGGCACAGCGCCAGCACCGGACGGTCCAGCGCCAGGCCGAACTTGGCCAGCGCAGCATCACGGCTGGCCGGCTCGATGCGCAGCGTGGGGCGCGGGTACGGCTTGGGCAGCTCGGCGCCCGGCTCGAAGGCCAGCGCCATGAAGCGTTCGATCATCAACGGGTACTGCGCCTTGTCCAGGCGCCGCACGTCATTGAGCAGGCCATAGCGGAATTCGCCACGCCAGCCGGTGCGCTGGGGAATATCGGCAAAAAACGGCACCAGCGCCGACTTCAGCGAGTTGGGCAGCAGAATCGCCTGGTCGTACTGACCCTTGAGCGACTTGCCGATCTTGCGTCGCGTGGCCAGCTCCAGCGCGCCATGGCCGAGCGGGAAGCTCAAGGCCTGACGCACTTCGGGCATGCGTTCCAGGATCGGCCGGCTCCATTCAGGGGCCAGAACGTCGATCACACAGTCGGGATGGCGAACCTTGAGGCACTGGAACAGTGTCTGCGCCATCACCATGTCGCCGACCCAGCTGGGTCCAATGATCAGAATTTTCATGCTCTTTCCAGAAACGACCGAGGAGGCAACAGACCGTTGTAGTACAGCCTGGCCTCCCCGTCTTGTCTTTTGGTCAGGCGCGGTTTGACCGTCCGCGCCCCTTGTCGATCTCAGGCTCCCAGCCCGACACCTGCTACATCAACTCAAGCCCAATTCGGCCCAAATGCGCAGCACTTCCCTACGCTGGGCGACAAACTGATCACCGGCGATCACCCCGGCCTGCTTCTGCAGGGCCTGGCGGTGGGCGGCCGAACGATAGGCCTTGTAGGCTTCACGCAACAGGCCCGCGTCCTCGGCCGGTATCAACCCGGCCTGCTCGAGCCCTTCCAGAATGCGGATATTATCGGTGTATTTGAGCAACGCCGGATAATCCCTGGACCACGCCAGGGCCGCGTATTGCACCATAAATTCAATATCGACGATACCACCGGCGTCCTGCTTGATATCGAACGGCGCCGTGGCATCGAAGGCATTGGCCGCTGTGCCGGCGGCCGTCGCCTTGCTGCCCAGGTTGTCGCGCATCTTGGCGCGCATCTCGCTGACTTCGGCGCGCAGCTTGGGCAAATCGCGCTCGCGGCCCAGCACTTGGGCGCGAACTGCCTGGAAACCGACGGCTACGTGATTGCAGCCCACCACCACGCGGGCACGCACCAGGGCCTGGTGTTCCCAGGTCCAGGCTTCGTTTTCCTGATAGCGGGAAAAGGCATTCAGCGAGCTGACCAACAGGCCCGAAGCGCCCGATGGCCGCAGGCGCATGTCCACTTCGTACAGCTGGCCGGAGTTGGTCTGGGTGGCCAGCAGGTGGATGATGCGCTGGCCCAGGCGGTTGAAGAACTGCGCGCCGTCGATGGGCTTGGCGCCGTCGGTCTCGGCGCCGGGGTCGCCATCGTGGATGAACACCAGGTCCAGGTCCGAGCCGTGGCCCAGTTCGATGCCACCGACCTTGCCGTAGCCGACGATGATGAAACCGGGGTCGCAGGGGCTGCCATCGGCGCGCTGGGGCAGGCCGTGGCGGGCCACGGTCTGGCGCCAGGCCAAGGTGAAGACTTGTTCAAGAATGGCTTCGGCCAGCCAGGTCAGGTAGTCGCTGACCTTCATCAACGGCAGGCTGCCGACGATTTCCGAGGCGGCCACGCGCAGGCTGTGGGCCAGCTTGAAGTGGCGCAGGGCCTCCATCTGCTGCTCCAGATCGTCCTCGGGGATGCGGGTCAGGCGCTCGCGCAGTTCGGCGGCCAGCTCCGGGGCCAGCGGCGGGCTGAACAGGCGGCCTTCGTTGAGCAGTTCATCGAGCAGCAGCGGGTAGCGGGCGATCTGTTCGGCAATCCACGGGCTGGCGGCACATAGCGTCAACAAGCGACGCAGGGCGCCGGGGTTTTCGGTCAGCAGTACCAGGTAGGCCGAGCGACGGGCCACCGCTTCCACCAACGGCAGCACGCGCTCCAGCACCAGGTCCGGGTTCTCGTGTTCCACGGCCTGGGCCAGCAGGCGCGGGATAAAGGCGTCCAGCCGCTCACGGCCGATGCGCTGCATGGCGCGCAGCTGCGGGCTGGCGCGCAGGCCAGCCAGTTGCCGCAAGGCTTTGCTGGCGTCACTGAAACCGGCGTCCTGCAACTGGCGGCACGCCGCTTCCTCGTCCTGCACGTCCTCCCACAGGGGCAGCCATTCACCGCCCACCACCACTTCGCCTTCGTCGCCCTCCTCCTCGTCGGGGTCGGCGATCACCTGGCGGAAGTGCCAGTCGATGCGGCCACGCCAGTGCATCAGGCGCTCGTGGAAGCTTGGCCAGTCGGCAAAACCGAGCATGAAGGCGATGCGCGCCTGATCCGCTTCGCCGCCGGGCAGCATCTGCGTCTGGCGGTCGGCGATGGCCTGGATGGCATGTTCGGTGTAGCGCAGAAACTCGTAACCCTCGCGCAGTTCGGCGACTACCGCAGGCGGCAGGTAACCCTGGCCTTCCAGGGTCGCCAGCACCTTGAGCAGCGGCCGCTGTTGCAGGCTGAGGTCGCGGCCACCGTGGATCAACTGGAAGGCCTGGGCGATGAACTCCACCTCGCGGATGCCACCGGCCCCCAGCTTGATGTTCTCGGCCATGCCCTTGCGCCGCACTTCCTGCTGGATCAGCTGCTTCATGGTGCGCAGCGCTTCAATGGCGGAAAAGTCCAGGTAGCGGCGGTAAACGAAGGGCCGCAGCATGTCCAGCAACTGCGCGCCGGCCTGCTGGTCGCCGGCCACCACCCGCGCCTTGATCATGGCGTAGCGTTCCCAGTCACGGCCCTGGTCCTGGTAATACTGTTCAAGCGCATTGAAGCTGAGCACCAGGGCGCCGGCCGAACCGTAGGGGCGCAGACGCATGTCGACGCGGAACACGAAGCCGTCGACCGTCACCGGGTCCAGCGCCTTGATCAGCCGCTGGCCCAGGCGGATGAAGAACTCCTGGTTGTCCAGCGAGCGCTTCACGCCCTCGGTCTCGCCGCCTTCGGGGTAGGCGAAAATCAGGTCGATGTCCGAAGACAGGTTCAGCTCCACCGCCCCCAGCTTGCCCATGCCGAGGATGACCATCTGCTGCGGTTCGCCGCTGCGGCGGCCCATCGGGGTGCCGAACTGATCGCAGTGACGTCTATACAACCATTTATATGCTTCATCTATTGCAGCGTCGGCCATGTCCGACAGATCGCGGCAGGTTTGCACCAGGTCAGCCTGGCGCGTCAGGTCGCGCCAGATGATGCGCACCTGTTGGCGCGCGCGCTGGCGGCGCAGTTGGCGGCCCAGTTCATCTTCGGTGGTGGCGGCTTGCACGGCATTGGCGATATGCCCGCGCATCTCGCCGGCGGCGAAGCTGCGCTCAAGCTCACCGCTGGCCACCAGGTCCAGCAGCAGGTCGGCGGTAGCGCTGGATTGCTGGATGACAAAGTCGCTGGCGGCACACACCCGGTCGAAGGCGTCCCAGGTCGGTGCGGGCCATGTGGCCAGTTCATCGCTGCGCTGCAGCACGGCGACGGCGGCTTCGAAGGTCTGGCGATTGCGCGCAACAAGTGGCGCCAAAATGGCCGGCAATTGCACAGGCGTTGGCAGGCTCATGGTCTATCCTTGATCGGCGTGCGAAGGGGGTTGTACGACACCAGGCGAATGATTCGCGCCGGTTGGACTGTCGTACAAAAGTTAGAAATAGCTGAAATTGGATATTTCTTGGCAGAAAGCATCGCACCCGACCTTTTGAGGACTTATTTTTAACCCACGTTAACGATTTTTCTCACAACGAGACAGGTGGCCAAAAGCCCTCTGCCTGTAGTTTTACTACGATGGTCGTAATGTCAACGCATGAAATGACCAACGATTTGTAGTAAAACTACACGACCCCGGCACAACCCCCGGTAATCCAAGAATCTATATCGTCTGCCCACAAGGCCGTCGCAAACTCTGGCTTCGATTCTGGAAGCCTTTCCGCCCTGGAGCAAGCCATGCAAGACCTCGATCCCGTCGAAACCCAGGAATGGCTGGACGCCCTGGAGTCGGTTCTCGACAAAGAAGGCGAAGACCGCGCTCACTACCTGATGACTCGCATGGGCGAGTTGGCCACCCGCAGTGGTTCGCAACTCCCCTACGCAATCACCACGCCATACCGCAACACCATCCCCGTTACCCACGAAGCACGCATGCCTGGCGACCTGTTCATGGAACGCCGCATTCGCTCGCTGGTACGCTGGAACGCCATGGCGATGGTAATGCGCACGAACCTGAAGGATTCGGACCTGGGCGGTCACATCTCCAGCTTCGCTTCCAGTGCGACTCTGTATGACATCGGCTTCAACTACTTCTTCCAGGCCCCGACCGACGAACACGGCGGCGACCTGATCTACTTCCAGGGCCACACCTCGCCAGGCGTCTACGCCCGTGCGTTCATGGAAGGCCGCATCACCGAAGACCAGATGAACAACTTCCGCCAGGAAGTGGACGGTCAGGGCCTGTCGTCCTACCCGCACCCTTGGCTGATGCCTGATTTCTGGCAGTTCCCGACTGTATCCATGGGCCTGGGCCCGATTCAGGCGATCTACCAGGCACGCTTCATGAAGTACCTGGAACACCGTGGCTTCATCCAGCCAGGCAAGCAGAAAGTGTGGTGCTTCCTGGGCGACGGCGAGTGCGACGAGCCTGAATCCCTGGGCGCCATCTCCCTGGCCGGCCGCGAGAAGCTGGACAACCTGATCTTCGTCATCAACTGCAACCTGCAGCGCCTCGACGGCCCGGTTCGCGGCAACGGCAAGATCATCCAGGAACTGGAAGGCGTGTTCCGCGGCGCCCAGTGGAACGTCACCAAAGTCATCTGGGGCCGTTTCTGGGACCCACTGCTGGCCAAAGACGTCGACGGCATCCTGCAACGTCGCATGGACGAAGTCATCGACGGCGAGTACCAGAACTACAAGGCCAAAGACGGCGCCTTCGTACGCGAACACTTCTTCAACACGCCTGAACTCAAGGCGATGGTTGCCGACCTGTCCGACGACGAAATCTGGAAACTCAACCGTGGCGGCCACGACCCGTACAAGGTCTACGCGGCGTACCACGAAGCGGTCAACCACAAAGAACAGCCTACCGTCATCCTGGCCAAGACCATCAAGGGTTACGGTACCGGCGCTGGCGAAGCGAAGAACACTGCGCACAACACCAAGAAGGTCGACGTCGACAGCCTGAAGCTGTTCCGCGACCGCTTCGACATCCCGGTCAAGGATGAAGAGCTGGAAAACCTGCCGTTCTTCAAGCCAGAGCCAAACAGCGCCGAGGCCCGTTACCTGGCCGACCGTCGTCAGGCCCTGGGCGGTTTCGTGCCACAGCGTCGCGCTAACAGCTTCAGCGTGCCGACCCCGCCACTGGAAACGCTGAAAGCGATCCTGGACGGCTCGGGCGACCGTGAAATCTCCACTACCATGGCGTTCGTGCGCATCCTGGCGCAGTTGGTCAAGGACAAGGAAATCGGCCCGCGCATCGTCCCGATCATCCCGGACGAAGCCCGTACCTTCGGTATGGAAGGCATGTTCCGTCAGCTGGGCATCTACTCCTCGGTTGGCCAGCTGTACGAGCCAGTCGATAAAGACCAGGTGATGTTCTACAAGGAAGACCAGAAAGGTCAGATCCTTGAAGAAGGCATCAACGAAGCAGGCGCCATGAGCTCGTTCATCGCTGCCGGTACTTCGTACTCCAGCCACAACCAGCCAATGCTGCCGTTCTACATCTTCTACTCGATGTTCGGCTTCCAGCGTATCGGCGACCTGGCCTGGGCCGCGGGCGACAGCCGCACCCGTGGCTTCCTGATCGGCGGCACCGCCGGCCGTACCACCCTGAACGGTGAAGGCCTGCAGCACGAAGACGGTCACAGCCACATCCTGGCCGGCACCATCCCGAACTGCCGCACCTATGATCCTACCTACGGCTACGAGCTGGCGGTGATCATCCAGGACGGCATGAAGAAGATGACCGAAGAGCAGCAGGACGTCTTCTACTACATCACCGTGATGAACGAGTCCTACCAGCAACCTGCCATGCCGGCCGGTGTCGAGGAAGGCATCGTCAAGGGTATGTACCTGCTCGAAGAAGACAAGAAAGAAGCGGCCCACCACGTACAACTGCTGGGTTCGGGCACCATCCTGCGCGAAGTCCGTGAGGCGGCGAAGATCCTGCGCGAGCAGTTCAACGTCGGCGCCGATGTATGGAGCGTCACCAGCTTCAACGAACTGCGTCGCGACGGCCTGGCCGCCGAGCGCTTCAACCGCCTGCACCCAGGCCAGAAGCCTCGCGCTACCTACGTCGAAGAGTGCCTGACTGGCCGTAAGGGCCCGGTCATCGCTTCCACCGACTACATGAAGCTGTTCGCCGAGCAGATCCGTCAGTGGGTTCCTTCCAAGGAATTCAAAGTCCTGGGTACCGATGGCTTCGGTCGCAGCGACAGCCGCAAGAAGCTGCGTCACTTCTTCGAAGTCGACCGTCACTTCGTTGTGCTGGCTGCCCTGGAAGCCTTGGCTGATCGTGGCGACATCGAACCTAAAGTGGTGGCCGAGGCCATCGTCAAGTTCGGTATCGACCCCGAGAAACGCAACCCACTGGACTGCTGAGGAGTATTTTCGTGAGCGAGATCATTCGCGTACCTGACATCGGCAGCGGTGAGGGTGAAGTAATTGAATTGCTGGTCAAGGTCGGCGACCGCATCGAAGCCGACCAGAGCCTGCTGACCCTGGAATCGGACAAGGCGAGCATGGAAATCCCTGCTCCCAAGGCCGGTGTGGTCAAGGCCATCAAGGTCAAGCTGGGCGACCGCCTGAAAGAAGGCGACGACGTGCTGGAGCTGGAAGTCGAGGGTGCTGCTGCAGCCCCCGCGGCGCCTGCGCCTGCCGCTGCCGCCCCGGCTGCTGCGCCACAAGCCGCAGCCCCTGCGCCTGCTGCAGCACCGGCCCCGGCCGCTGCTGCCGCCAGCAAGAACGTGCACGTGCCGGACATCGGCTCGTCGGGCAAGGCCCAGATCATCGAGATCTCGGTCAAGGTCGGCGACACCGTCGAGGCTGATCAGTCGCTGATCACCCTGGAATCCGACAAGGCCAGCATGGAGATCCCGTCGCCAGAGGCTGGCGTGGTCGAAAGCATCAGCGTCAAGCTGAACGACGAAGTGGGTACTGGCGACCTGATCCTGGTGCTGAAGGTTGCGGGCGCCGCCCCAGCCGCCGCACCGGCCCAGGCTGCCGCGTCTGCTGCTGCCGCTGCTCCAGCACCTGCCGCCGCCCCGGCGCCGGCCGCTGCTGCAGCGCCTAGCGTGCAGGACATCCACGTGCCGGACATCGGCTCGTCGGGCAAGGCCAAGATCATCGAGCTGTCGGTCAAGGTCGGCGACAGCGTCGAAGTTGATCAATCGCTGATCACCCTGGAATCGGACAAGGCCAGCATGGAGATCCCGTCTCCTGCTGCTGGCGTGGTCGAGAGCATCAGCGTCAAGCTGGACGACGAAGTCGGCACCGGCGACCTGATCCTCAAGCTGAAAGTCGCTGGCGCAGCCCCTGCTGCCGCCCCGGCTCAAGCTGCCGCACCGGCCGCCGCTGCGCCTGCCGCAGCCCCGGCTGCCAAGGCGCCAGCCGCCCCAGCCCCTGTCGCTGCCGCCCCGGCTGCAGCTTCGGGCGCCAAGGTGCACGCAGGCCCGGCGGTTCGCCAGCTGGCCCGCGAGTTCGGCGTAGAGCTGAGCGCTGTCAGCGCCACCGGCCCACACGGCCGCGTCCTGAAAGAAGACGTTCAGGCGTACGTGAAGTCGATCATGACCAAGGCCAAGGAAGCCCCTGCTGCCGCAGCAGGCGCTACCGGCGGCGCCGGCATCCCGCCGATCCCGGTCGTGGACTTCAGCCGCTTCGGTGAAATCGAAGAAGTGCCGATGACCCGCCTGATGCAGGCCGGTGCCACCAACCTGCACCGCAGCTGGCTGAACGTGCCGCACGTCACCCAGTTCGACCAGGCTGACATCACCGAGCTGGAAGCTTTCCGCGTTGCGCAGAAAGCCGTGGCCGAGAAGGCTGGCGTCAAGCTGACCGTGCTGCCGCTGCTGCTCAAGGCGTGCGCCCACCTGCTCAAGGAGCTGCCGGACTTCAATGCGTCCCTGGCCCCTAGCGGCAAGGCCATCATCCGCAAGAAGTACGTCAACGTCGGCTTCGCGGTAGACACCCCTGACGGCCTGCTGGTACCGGTCATCAAGAACGTCGACCAGAAGAGCCTGCTGCAACTGGCTGCCGAAGCTGCCGCCCTGGCTGAAAAAGCCCGGACCAAAAAGCTTTCGGCAGACGACATGCAGGGTGCGTGCTTCACCATCTCCAGCCTCGGCCACATTGGCGGCACCGGCTTCACGCCGATCGTCAACGCGCCGGAAGTGGCGATCCTGGGTGTGTCCAAGGCCACCATCCAGCCTGTTTGGGACGGCAAAGCCTTCCAACCCAAGCTGATGCTGCCGCTGTCGCTGTCCTACGATCACCGCGTGATCAACGGCGCCGCGGCTGCGCGCTTCACCAAGCGCCTGGGCGACCTGCTGACCGACATCCGCACCATGCTGCTGTAAACCGCTGTTCGCTGCCTCCCCTTGCGGGGGGCAGCCTGTTTTTTTCGAGCGCCACGCTCGTACCTCAACCCCGCCAATTTGGCGGGGCTTTTTTTTGCTTTTAAAACGGGGCGAAACCGATCTGTTGTCATGCCAACAAGGCGGACTGCGGAGATGCCACTCGCATAATTGGCCCGAAACAAATGGTAGGAGCGGCCTGTGGCCGCGAAGCGCCGCGCGGGCGGCGCTCGATTGTGTGACCGCTGAACATCTCAAGCGCACACCCTGAGGCCCACTACAACCTGTAGCCGCTGCCGAAGGCTGCGCTGGCCCTCATTTACACTGGATATCTTCAGCGCTCACGCAGGCCAGCGCAGCCTGGCGGCAGCGGCTACAGGTTGTGGTGGGGCCTTGGAGGTGTGCGCTTGGGATTTTCGGTGTTCATGAGACCGCGCGCCGCCCGCGCGGCGCTTCGCGGGCAGAGCCCGCTCCCACAGTCAGTGGCCTCTCCGCCGTCCGCTTTGTTTGCCTGGCTGGAGATTGGGGTTGCCCCGAGTGATTTCGCTTCAGAACCACCCGGTCACTGGCGCCAACAAACCCGCCACAAACACTCATTTTCACCCGAAATTGAAGTATCGACTCGCCCTGCCGATAACGATACAGGCACGGAGCCACTGTATTGCTTGTCAGCCTGAGCGCCATGATGCAACCTTGCCATATGCGCCCGGTTCCACAGGGTTTTGACCCGCCGCGCACGACCAGCACTCTTGAAGCGAGCTCTCCATGAAAAGCCAACCCGATGCCGCCAGCCGTATGGCGGCCGAGGTAGTGACGCAATTACCGGTGCCCTCGCGCCTCGGTATGCTGCGTTTCGAACGGCTGAATGAAGCCAATTGGGCTCTGCTGTTCCTGGACCCCAACTGCGAGCGCCAATTTGGCCTGCCCGCAGCGGAGCTATGCGCCCTGGTTGGCTCGCCCTACGCCAGCCTCATGGAGCCCGAAGCTCGCTATCAACTGCATGACTCGATCCAGCTGCAGCTGGCCAACAAGCCCCATTACCTGGTGCGCTACACCCTGCACACCTCCAGCGGCCCGCTGGCGTTGCTGGAGCTGGGTGAACCTTACAAGCAGCACAACCGCCAGTTATTGCGCGGGTACCTGCTGGTCGTCGAAGCCCTGGTCGGTGAACTGCTACCCGACGACGGCGACCTGGAAACCCAGAACAACCGCCTGCAGGCTGCGCTGGAGCTGAACCAGCGCGCCCAGCAGGAACAACTGCAACACCTGGAACGCGTGCGCGCCCAGCAAGACCTGATCCTGCGCCTGGCGCGCCAGCGCTACAGCACCAACAATCCACTGCAGGAAGCCGGGCAACTGATTACCCGCAGCGCCTGCGAGATCTACGGCATCAGCGGCGCGCGCCTGTGGAACCTGGTGGGCCAGCGCCTGGAGTCGATCGCCGCGTATGACGTGGCCAGCGATGAATACCGCCAGCCCGCCCCCATCGATATCAGCCACTATCCCAACTACCTCGACGCCCTGCACACCAGCCGCGCCGTGGACGTCAACGACACCGCCAGCGACCCGCGCACCCTGGAGATGGCAGACATGCTGCAGGCCCAGGGCATCAACGCCGTGCTCGACGCCAGCATCCGCATCGATGGCCAGGTGGTAGGTGTACTGTGCCTGGAGCAGACCGGGGCCACGCGCCCTTGGCAATCCGACGAGATCGCCTTCGCTGGCGAACTGGCCGATCAGTTCGCGCAGGTCATCAACAACCACAACCGCCGCGCCGCCACCAGCGCCCTGCACCTGTTCCAGCGCGCGGTGGAGCAAAGCGCCAACGCCTTCCTGCTGGTGAACTGCGACGGCGTGGTGGAGTACGTGAACCCCAGCTTCACCGCCATCACCCAGTACAGCACCGAGGAAGTCCACGGCCAGCGCCTGTCGCAATTGCCTGCCCTGGAAAACCTCAGCGAGATCCTCTTCGACGCCCCTTCAAGCCTGGCCAACAGCAACAGCTGGCAGGGCGAATTCAAAAGCCGGCGCAAGAACCTGGAACCCTACTGGGGCCAGTTGTCGATCTCCAAGGTGTACGGTGACAATCGCGAGCTGACTCACTACATCGGCATCTACGAAGACATCACCCAAAGCAAGCTGGCCCAGCAGCGCATCGAGCGCCTGGCCTACACCGATAACCTGACCAGCCTGGGCAACCGCCCGGCGTTCATCCGCAACCTGGACGAACGCTTTGCCCGTGACAGCAATACGCCGATCAGCCTGCTGCTGGTGGACATCGACAACTTCAAGCGCATCAACGACAGCCTCGGCCACCAGACCGGTGACAAGCTGCTGATCAGCCTGGCCCGCCGCCTGCGCAACAGCCTGAGCCCCAGCGGCAGCCTGGCGCGCTTCGCCAGTAACGAATTTGCCGTATTGCTGGACGACACCGATCTTGAGACCGGCCACCAAACCGCCGTGCAGGTGCTCAAGACCCTCGACAAGCCGATGTTCGTCGACAACCAGCTGATCAACGTTACCGGCTCCGTGGGCCTCGCCTGCGCGCCGCTGCATGGCCGCGACCCGCAGACCCTGATGAAGAACGCCGGCCTGGCCCTGCACAAGGCCAAGGCCAACGGCAAACACCAGGTGCAGGTCTTTACCGAGGCGCTGAACGCCGAGGCCAGCTACAAGCTGTTCGTGGAAAACAACCTGCGCCGCGCCCTGACCCAGAACGAGCTGGAGGTGTTCTACCAGCCCAAGCTGTGCCTGCGCACCGGCCGCCTGCTGGGCATGGAAGCGCTGCTGCGCTGGAACCACCCGGAAAAGGGCATGATCCGTCCCGACCAGTTCATCAGCGTGGCTGAAGAAACCGGCCTGATCATCCCCATCGGCAAGTGGATCGCCCGCCAGGCGTGCCGCATGACCAAAACCCTCAGCGCCGCAGGCCTGGGCCAGTTGCAGGTAGCCATCAACCTGTCGCCCAAGCAGTTTTCCGACCCTGACCTGGTGGCCTCCATCGCCCACATCCTCAAGGAAGAAGCCCTGGACCCGGCCCTGCTGGAGCTGGAGCTGACCGAAGGCCTGCTGCTGGAGGCCACCGACGACACCCACCAGCAACTCGACCAACTCAAGGCGCTGGGGCTGACCCTGGCCATGGACGACTTCGGCACCGGCTACTCGTCGCTCAGCTACCTGAAGAAATTTCCGATCGACATCATCAAGATCGATCGCAGCTTCATCCATGAAATCCCGGACAACCAGGACGACATGGAAATCACCTCGGCAGTGATCGCCATGGCGCACAACCTGAAACTCAAGGTGGTGGCCGAAGGCATCGAGACCGCCGAACAGCTGAGCTTCCTGCGCCGCCACCGTTGCGACGTGGGCCAGGGCTACCTGTTCGACCGCCCCATCCCCAGCCATGAACTGCTGCGCAAGCTCAAACGCTACCCGCGCGGCCCGGTGGCCTGACAGCGGCGCAACTCTCGGGCACACTATCGGGCTATCAATAGATGACCACCCAGGTTATCCACACCCGCATTAAGGGGAATGGGACATGGTTCTGCGCTCGGAGATTCTTGTGAACAAAAACGTCTTGCCCACTGCGGCCCAGGCACTGCCTGGCCGTGAAACCCCGATGAGCGTGCCGGCCGAGCACTTCGTCAACGGCCGCCCCCTGACCGGCCCGTTCCCTGAGGGCCTGGAAGTGGCCATCCTGGGCATGGGCTGCTTCTGGGGTGCCGAGCGCCTGCTGTGGCAACAACCGGGCGTGTACACCACCGCCGTGGGTTACGCCGGCGGCATGACGCCCAACCCTACCTACGAAGAAACCTGCTCGGGCCTGACCGGCCACAGCGAAGTAGTGCTGGTGGTGTTCGACCCCAAGGAAACCAGCTACGAAGCGCTGCTCAAACCGTTCTGGGAATCCCACAACCCGACCCAGGGCATGCGCCAGGGCGGCGACATCGGCACCCAATATCGTTCGGTGATTTTCGGTACCACGCCTGAGCAGTTGGCGGCGGCTGAGGCCAGCAAGGCGGCGTATCAGGAAGAACTGAGCAAGGCGGGCGAAGGTGAAATCACCACCGAAATCGCCGAAGCGCCAGCGTTCTATTATGCCGAGGCCTACCACCAGCAATACCTGGCCAAGAACCCCGAGGGTTACTGCGGCCTGGGCGGCACCGGCGTGTGCATGCCGCCGTGGCTGAATCGCTGATCAAGCAAACAACCCCAATCCCGTAGCCGCTGCCGCCAGGCTGCGCTGGACCTATGCCTCGCTGGAAATCTCCTGCGTACACACCGGCCAGCGCAGCCTTCGGCAGCGGCTACAAGGCGATCCGTAGCCGCTGCCGCAAGGCTGCGCTGGACCTATGCCTCGCTGGAAATCTCCAGTGTACACAACGGCCAGCGCAGCCTTCGGCAGCGGCTACAAGGCGATCCGTAGCCGCTGCCGCAAGGCTGCGCTGGCCCTATGCCTCGCTGGGAATCGCCAGTGTACACAACGGCCAGCGCAGCCTTCGGCAGCGGCTACAAGGCGATCCGTAGCCGCTGCCGCCAGGCTGCGCTGGACCTATGCCTCGCTGGAAATCTCCTGCGTACACACCGGCCAGCGCAGCCTTCGGCAGCGGCTACAAGGCGATCCGTAGCCGCTGCCGCCAGGCTGCGCTCGCCCTATGCCTCGCTGGGAATCTCCAGTGTACACAACGGCCAGCGCAGCCTTCGGCAGCGGCTACAAGGCGATCCCGTAGCCGCTGCCGCCAGGCTGCGCTGGACCTATGCCTCGCTGGGAATCTCCAGTGTACGCAACGGCCAGCGCAGCCTTCGGCAGCGGCTACAAAACGATCCCGTAGCCGCTGCCGCAAGGCCGCGCGACGCAGAATTACTCAGCGATCAGCCAATCCATCCGCCAGCTACCCTGGGTCTGCCCCAGCTTCACCGCCAGCCATGGCAGCAACTGACGCAATTCCTCTTCCAGCCCCCAAGGCGGGTTGGCAATCGCCAGGCCCGAGCCGTTCAGGCTGTCAGGCCGCTCAAGGGAGTGCACCAGCAGCTCCACGCGCAACAGCTTCGGCGCGCCGCTGCCGGCCAGGTCCTGATAGAAACGCTTCAGCGCACGCTGGTCCTTCACCGGGTACCACACGGCCGCCACGGTCTGGCGCATGCGCCCTACCGCTTCCTTCAGCGCCTTGGCGCAACGCTGCATTTCATCCAACTGCTCGAACGGCGGATCAATCAGCATCACCGCACGCTTTTCCGGCACCGGCAGCAAGGCACGCGGCACATGCCAGCCTTCGCCCAGGTGCACAGCCACGCGGCGGTCCCACTTCATGTTTTCCTTGAGCAGCACACCATCCTCAGGATGCTTTTCGTTGAGCTGCACGCGGTCCTGGGGGCGCGTCAGGCGGCGCGCCACTTCCGGGGAGCCGGGGTAGTAACGCAGCTCACCGTCTGGGTTCATGTCGCGGATCATGCCCATGTAGTCGGCGGTCAGCGCGGGCAGGTCATCGGCCTGCCACAGGCGGGCGATGCCTTCCAGGAACTCGCCGGTACGGCTGGCCTGGTCGCCGCGCAGGTCGTACAGACCAATGCCGGCGTGGGTATCCAGGTACGCAAAGGGCTGCTCCTTGCGCGACATCAGCGCAAGCAGACGGCTCAGGACCAGGTGTTTGAAGACGTCGGCGTGGTTGCCGGCGTGGTAGGCGTGACGATAGTTCATGGCAACTCCTGCAAGGCCGGGGAGTTTACCTTGAGCCGGCCCCACAACCCAAGTTGCAGGACCGGCGATCCGATCACTTGCCGGCGTGGTAGGCAGCGCGCGAGGCCTCGAAACGCGCCTGAATGGCGCCCGAAGGTCGTTTGCCCAGCACGCTGGTTAGCCAGATGGCCAAGGCTGCGGACGCAAAGCCCGGGATGATTTCATACAGCTCGATCGGGCTGAAGTTCTTCCACAGCACCACGGTAACTGCCCCGGTGACGATGCCGGCCAGGGCGCCGTTGCGGGTCATGCCTTTCCACAATACCGACAGCAGCACCACCGGCCCGAATGCCGCGCCAAAGCCCGCCCAGGCATAGCTGACCAGCCCCAGCACGCGATTTTCAGGGTTTGCCGCCAGGGCAATGGCCACCAACGCCACCGCCAGCACCATGGCCCGGCCCACCCACACCAGTTCGCGCTGGCCGGCGCCCTTGCGCAGGAACGCCTTATAGAAGTCCTCGGTCAGCGCGCTGGAACACACCAGCAGCTGGCAGCTGAGCGTACTCATGACCGCCGCCAGGATGGCCGACAGCAACACGCCGGCAATCCACGGATTGAACAGCAGCTTGGCCAGCTCGATAAACACCCGCTCATGGTTTTCAGTAACCGCGCCGGCCTGATCCGGGTGCGCGGCGAAATAGGCAATCCCAAAGAAACCCACCGCCACCGTGCCGCCCAGACACAGGATCATCCACGCCATGGAGATGCGTCGCGCCTTGGCGATCGACTTCACCGAGTCAGCCGCCATGAAGCGCGCCAGAATATGCGGCTGGCCAAAGTAGCCCAGGCCCCAACCCAGCAGCGAGACGATGCCGATGAAGCTGGTGTTGCGCAGCATATCGAAGTTGGCCGGGTTGTTCGCCTCGATCGCCATGAACGTGGTGTCCACGCCACCGGTGGCCAGCATCACCACGATGGGCGTGAGGATCAGGGCGAAGATCATCAAAGTGGCTTGCACCGTGTCGGTCCAGCTCACGGCCAGGAAACCGCCGACGAAGGTGTAGGCAATGGTCGCCGCCGCGCCGGCCCACAGCGCCATTTCGTAGCTCATGCCGAAGGTGCTCTCGAACAGCCGGGCCCCGGCGACGATGCCCGACGCGCAATAGATGGTGAAGAACAGCAGGATCACCACCGCCGAAATGATGCGCAGCATCCCGCTTTTATCCTCGAAACGGCTGGCAAAATAATCCGGCAAGGTCAGCGCGTCACCGCAGTGTTCAGTCTGCACACGCAGGCGCCCGGCCACGAACAGCCAGTTCAGGTACGCGCCGATGATCAGGCCGATGGCGATCCAGCTTTCCGACAGCCCCGACAGGTAGATCGCACCCGGCAGACCCATCAGCAGCCAGCCGCTCATGTCCGAAGCCCCGGCGGACAGGGCAGTGACCACGCTGCCCAGGCTGCGACCACCCAGGATGTAGTCCGACAGGTTGTTGGTGCTGCGATAGGCCATCAAGCCGATCAGCACCATGACGGTGATGTAGATCACGAACGTGATCAATGTGGGGTTGCTCACACCCATGGCAAACGTCCTTTTCTAGTTGTTGTTATGTCGCAACCATAGGGTTGCACCTTTCTGCACGATGACCGCTGGCGCAAAAACGGGTTGCACCAGCGAAGTGCATTTTGGTGCGATCAGCGGACAGGGCGCAACCGATATGGCCTGCAAGTTGCACCTTGTTACAGAACAGTCGGCGAATGGCGGCAAAGCCCTGATTCTGCTTCTTTAGGGAGCATTGCTAGCGGTTTCCGCACCCCATTTGTGCAGATTCACCACACCCTGTGGGCAACCCGATGACAGGTGCAACTTTTCATCAAAATAAGGGTTGCACCTAGTTGCACCTTACCGTGAGCAACGGCTAATCTTGCCGCCGGCTTTATTGCCACACCTACGTGGCCTTGATGAGGACAAGAAATTGGCGACGACCACCCTGGGGGTCAAACTTGACGACCCTACCCGCGAGCGACTGAAAACGGCTGCACAATCGATCGACCGCACCCCGCACTGGTTGATCAAGCAGGCGATTTTCAATTACCTGGAAAAGCTCGAGGGTGGCGCCACCCTGCCTGAACTCAACGGCCACGCGCACCCGGCCAATGACGACGCCGGCGAACTGCAGGCCGACCACGCCCACCAGTGCTTCCTGGAGTTTGCCGAAAGCATCCTGCCGCAGTCAGTACTGCGCGCCGCCATTACCGGCGCCTACCGCCGCCCGGAACCCGAAGTGGTGCCGATGCTGCTGGAACAGGCACGCCTGCCGGCCGCCATGGCCGAGGCCACCAACAAGCTGGCCGCCGGCATCGCCGAAAAGCTGCGCAATCAAAAAAGCGCCGGTGGCCGTGCCGGCATCGTCCAGGGCCTGCTGCAGGAATTCTCCCTGAGCTCCCAGGAAGGCGTGGCGCTGATGTGCCTGGCCGAAGCGCTGCTGCGCATCCCCGACAAGGGCACCCGTGACGCCCTGATCCGCGACAAGATCAGCAACGGCAACTGGCAGCCGCACCTGGGCAACAGCCCGTCGTTGTTCGTCAACGCCGCCACCTGGGGCCTGCTGCTGACCGGCAAGCTGGTGTCCACGCACAACGAAGCGGGCCTGACGTCGTCCCTGAGCCGCATCATCGGCAAGAGCGGCGAGCCGATGATCCGCAAGGGCGTCGACATGGCCATGCGCCTGATGGGCGAGCAGTTCGTCACCGGCGAGACCATCGCCGAGGCCCTGGCCAACGCCAGCAAGTTCGAAGCCAAGGGCTTCCGCTATTCCTACGACATGCTGGGTGAAGCGGCGCTGACCGAGCACGACGCACAGAAATACCTGGCGTCCTACGAGCAGGCCATCCACTCCATCGGCAAGGCCTCCCACGGCCGCGGCATCTATGAAGGCCCGGGCATCTCGATCAAGCTGTCGGCGCTGCACCCGCGCTACAGCCGCGCCCAGTACGAGCGCGTGATGGACGAGCTGTACCCGCGCCTGCTATCGCTGACCCTGCTGGCCAAGCAATACGACATCGGCCTGAACATCGACGCCGAGGAAGCCGACCGCCTGGAGCTGTCCCTGGACCTGCTCGAGCGCCTGTGCTTCGAACCGCAACTGACCGGCTGGAACGGCATCGGCTTCGTTATCCAGGCCTACCAGAAGCGCTGCCCGTACGTGATCGACTACGTCATCGACCTGGCGCGCCGCAGCCGTCACCGCCTGATGATCCGCCTGGTGAAGGGCGCCTACTGGGACAGCGAAATCAAGCGCGCCCAGGTCGAGGGCCTGGAAGGCTACCCGGTGTACACCCGCAAGGTGTACACCGACGTGTCCTACATCGCCTGTGCGCGCAAGCTGCTGTCGGTGCCGGAAGTCATCTACCCGCAGTTCGCCACCCACAACGCCCACACCCTGTCGGCCATCTACCACATTGCCGGTCAGAACTATTACCCCGGCCAGTACGAGTTCCAGTGCCTGCACGGCATGGGCGAACCACTGTACGAACAGGTTGTAGGCAAGGTTGCCGATGGCAAGCTGAACCGTCCCTGCCGCGTGTACGCACCGGTGGGCACCCATGAAACGCTGCTAGCCTACCTGGTACGCCGCCTGCTGGAAAACGGCGCCAACACCTCGTTCGTCAACCGCATCGCCGACACCTCCATTTCCATCCAGGAACTGGTGGCCGACCCGGTCAGCACCATCGAGCGCATGGCCACCCAGGAAGGCAACACCGGCCTGCCGCACCCGCGCATCCCGTTGCCACGCGACCTGTACGGCAGCGAGCGCGCCAACTCGGCCGGCATCGACATGGCCAACGAACACCGCCTGGCGTCGTGGCCGACCCGGTCAGCACCATCGAGCGCATGGCCACCCAGGAAGGCAACACCGGCCTGCCGCACCCGCGCATCCCGTTGCCACGCGACCTGTACGGCAGCGAGCGCGCCAACTCGGCCGGCATCGACATGGCCAACGAACACCGCCTGGCGTCGTTGTCGTGCGCGCTGCTGAGCACTGCCCACACTGACTGGAAAGCTTTGCCGATGCTGGGTTGCGATGCCAGCAACGAAGCGGCCCAGGCCGTGCTGAACCCGTCCGACCATCGCGACGTGGTCGGTCATGTGCAGGAAGCCACCGTCGCCGACGTCGACAACGCCATCCTCTGCGCCATGAGCAACGGCCCGATCTGGCAGGCCACGCCGCCGGCCGAACGCGCCGCTATCCTGGAACGTGCCGCCGACCTGATGGAAGCCGAGATCCAGCCGCTGATGGGCCTGCTGGCCCGCGAAGCCGGCAAGACCTTCGCCAACGCCATCGCCGAAGTGCGCGAAGCCGTGGACTTCCTGCGCTACTACGCGGTGCAGGCCCGCAACGACTTCAGCAACGACGCCCACCGCCCACTCGGCCCGGTGGTGTGCATCAGCCCGTGGAACTTCCCGCTGGCGATCTTCACCGGCCAGGTAGCTGCGGCACTGGCCGCCGGCAACCCGGTACTGGCCAAGCCGGCCGAACAGACCCCGCTGGTAGCGGCCCAGGCCGTGCGCCTGCTGCTGGAAGCCGGCATTCCCGAGGGCGTGGTGCAACTGCTGCCGGGCCGTGGCGAAACCGTGGGTGCGCGCCTGGTAGGTGACGATCGCGTCAAGGGCGTGATGTTCACCGGTTCCACCGAGGTGGCGCGCCTGCTGCAACGCAACATCGCCGGGCGCCTGGACAGCCAGGGCCGGCCGATCCCGCTGATCGCCGAAACCGGCGGCCAGAACGCCATGATCGTCGACTCCTCGGCGCTGACCGAACAAGTGGTCATCGACGTGGTGTCCTCGGCCTTCGACTCGGCCGGCCAGCGCTGCTCGGCCCTGCGCGTACTGTGCCTGCAGGAAGACTCCGCCGACCGCGTGATCGAAATGCTCAAGGGCGCCATGGCCGAATCGCGCCTGGGCAACCCCGAGCGTCTGTCGGTGGACATCGGCCCGGTGATCGACGCCGAAGCCAAGGCCGGCATCGAGAAACACATCCAGGGCATGCGCGACAAAGGCCGCGCCGTGTACCAGGTGGCCATCGCCGATGCCGAGGAAGTGAAGCGCGGCACCTTCGTGATGCCAACCCTGATCGAGCTGGAAAGCTTCGACGAGCTGCAACGTGAAATCTTCGGCCCGGTACTGCACGTAGTGCGTTACAGCCGCAAGAACCTCGACCAGCTGATCGAGCAGATCAACGCTTCCGGCTACGGCCTGACCCTGGGCGTGCACACCCGCATCGACGAGACCATCGCCAAGGTGATCGACAACGTCAACGCCGGTAACGTCTACGTCAACCGCAACATCGTGGGCGCCGTGGTGGGCGTGCAGCCGTTCGGCGGCGAAGGCCTGTCGGGCACCGGCCCCAAAGCCGGCGGCCCGCTGTACCTGTACCGCCTGCTGTCGACCCGCCCAGAAGGCGCCATCGAGCACACCTTCAAGCGTGCTGACAGTGAGTCTGCCCCGGACGTGCGCCTGCGCGACGCCATGGCCAAGCCGCTGCAAGCCCTGCAAGCCTGGGCCGGGAGCAATCAGCATGCTGAACTGGCTGACGTGTGCAGCCAGTACGCCCAGCAATCGCAAAGCGGCGTGACCCGCCAACTGGTGGGCCCGACCGGCGAGCGCAACAGCTACAGCATCCTGCCGCGCGAGCACGTGTTGTGCCTGGCCGACCAGGAAGCCGACCTGCTGGTGCAACTGGCGGCCGCCTTGGCCGTGGGCAGCACTGCCGTGTGGCCGGAAGCCGAGCTGAGCAAGGCCCTGCGTGGCCGCCTGCCTAAGGAAGTGCAGGCACGCATCCAACTGGTTGCCGATTGGAACAAGGACGAGGCGGTGTTCGACGCCGTGCTGCACCATGGCGACTCCGATCAGCTGCGCGCCGTCTGCCAGCAGGTGGCCAAGCGTGCTGGTGCGATCGTTGGCGTACAAGGGCTGTCCCATGGCGAGAGCAACATCGCCCTGGAGCGTTTGGTGATCGAGCGGGCGTTGAGCGTCAACACCGCTGCGGCGGGCGGTAACGCCAGCTTGATGACCATCGGCTGATTGCTGCACCCTGAAAAAGGCGCCTGACCAGGCGCCTTTTTTGTGCCTGAACCTCCTTGTAGCCGCTGCCGCCAGGCTGCGCTGGCCCTTTTTGCACTGCAGATCCCCAGCGAGGCAGAGGGCCAGCGCAGCCTGGCGGCAGCGGCTACAGGGGTTATCGGGGCAGCGCCATCATCACCGCCATCTATCTTCCTGTTCCCTCCCCTCCCCACGCTTCTACACTCGGCGCATCAATAAAAGGGATTGCCGCCATGTCCGAGACTCTCCTCAGCGCCCGCAACCTGGCCTTCGAGCTCTACGAAGTGCTCGACGCCGAAGGCCTCACCCATCGCGAACGCTTCGCCGAACACAACCGCGAAACCTTCGACGCCGCCATCGGCACCGCCCGTACCATCGCCGAGAAGTACTTTGCGCCGCATAACCGCAAGGCGGATGAAAACGAGCCTCGCTATGAAAACGGCGCCGCCGTACTGATTCCTGAAGTGAAACCGGCCGTGGACGCGTTCCTGCAAGCCGGCTTCCTCAACGCCGCGCGCTCGTTCGAAGACGGCGGCATGCAGTTGCCTACCCTGTTATCCCAAGCGTGCTTTGCGCACTTCCAGGCGGCCAACGCTGGCAGCACCTCGTACCCGTTCCTGACCATGGGCGCCGCCAACCTGATCGAAAGCTGCGGCAGCGACGAACAAAAGCAGCGCTTTCTGCAGCCGATGATCGAGGGCCGCTTCTTCGGCACCATGGCCCTCACCGAGCCCCATGCCGGCTCGTCGCTGTCGGACATCCGCACCCGCGCAGAACCGGCCGCCGACGGCAGCTACCGGCTCAAGGGCAACAAGATCTTCATCTCCGGCGGCGATCACCCGCTGTCGGAGAACATCGTGCACCTGGTACTGGCCAAGCTGCCGGACGCCCCGGCCGGGGTGAAAGGCATCTCGCTGTTCATCGTGCCCAAATTCCTGGTCAACGATGACGGCAGCCTTGGCCCGCGCAACGATGTGCTGCTGGCCGGCCTGTTCCACAAGATGGGCTGGCGTGGCACCACGTCCACCGCGCTTAACTTCGGCGATAACGGCAGTTGCGTCGGCTATCTGGTAGGCAAGGCGCATCAGGGGCTGAGCTACATGTTCCAGATGATGAACGAGGCCCGCATTGGCGTGGGCATGGGCGCAGTGATGCTCGGCTACGCCGGCTATCTGTACTCGCTGGACTACGCCCGCGAACGCCCGCAAGGCCGCCTGCCCGATGCCAAGGACCCCACCGCCGCGCCGGTGGCAATCATCAACCACGCCGATGTGCGGCGCATGCTGCTGACCCAGAAAGCCTACGTAGAAGGCGCGTTCGACCTGGGCCTGTACGCGGCGCGGCTGTTCGATGACACCCTCACTGGGGAGAGCGATGAAGTGCGCCGGCAGGCCCATGAACTGCTCGACCTGCTGACGCCTATCGTCAAATCCTGGCCCTCGGAGTTCTGCCTGAAGGCCAACGAATTGGCCATCCAGATCCTGGGCGGGCACGGGTATACCCGTGAATACCCGGTGGAGCAGTACTACCGTGACAACCGCCTGAACCCGATCCATGAAGGCACCCACGGTATCCAGTCCCTGGACTTGCTGGGCCGCAAGCTGGCGCAGAATGGCGGTGCGGGGCTCAAGCAGTTGATGCGATTGATCAGCGAGACCTGCGAGCGCGCCCAGCCCCACGCATCCCTGACACTGCTGCGCCAGCCGCTTGAGCAAATGCTGACGGCCTTGCAAGGGGTGACGCTGAGCCTGCTGGGTGATCTGGCCAAGGGGCAAATCACTGCGACATTGGCCAACTCGGCGCTGTACCTGAAGGTGTTCGGCCACACGGTAGTTGCCTGGCGCTGGCTGGAGCAGGCGATTCGAGCGCAGGAGGGGTTGGACAAGGGCAATGCGGCCGATAGCGAGTTTTATCAGGGCAAGTTGCAGGCAGCGCGGTACTTCCTGACCTGGGAGCTGCCGGCCTGTCATCACGACCTGCATTTGTTGCAGAGCCGTGACGATACTTGCCTGGGCATGAATGACACCTGGTTCTGAAACCGAGATGTAGCCGCTGCCGCCAGGCTGCGCTGGCCATCCCGTGCGCTGGAGATCTCCAGCGAGGCACACGGCCAGCGCAGCCTTCGGCAGCGGCTACCGTCATGAACCATCGGAAATACGAAGCTTTTTGACATAGGTACATTTGCACAGGTTAGAATCCCTTGGCACGCGGCCTGCATGATGCACGCCGCTTCGCCACCTCAGTTTTAGGGAGTACTGCCTTTGAATGCGACGACCATCAACAGCCTGTTCTTGATCGGCGCGTTGCTGGTAGGCGCTAGTATTCTGGTCAGCTCCCTGTCCTCGCGCCTGGGCATCCCCATTCTGGTGATCATCCTGGCCGTAGGCATGGCCGCCGGCGTCGACGGCGGCGGTATCATTTTCGACAACTACCCCACGGCTTATCTGGTCGGCAACCTGGCACTGGCGGTGATCCTGCTCGACGGCGGCTTGCGAACCCGGGTCGCCAGTTTCCGCGTGGCGCTATGGCCGGCCTTGTCGCTGGCCACCGTGGGCGTGCTCATCACCACTGGCCTTACCGGTGTGCTGGCCGCTTGGCTGTTCAACCTCAACATCATCCAGGGCCTGCTGATCGGCGCCATCGTCGGCTCCACGGACGCCGCAGCGGTGTTCTCGCTGCTGGGCGGCAAGGGCCTGAACGAACGGGTAACGGCCAGCCTTGAGATCGAGTCGGGCAGCAACGACCCCATGGCGGTGTTCCTCACCGTCACCCTGATCGACATGCTGGCCAGCCACCAGACCGGCCTGCACTGGAGCCTGCTGGGCCACCTGGTCCAGGAATTCGGCATCGGCGCCATCATCGGCCTGGGCGGCGGCTGGGTGATGCTGCAACTGGTCAACCGCATCCACCTGGCTGGCGGCCTGTACCCGATCCTGGTCATCGCCGGCGGCCTGGTAGTGTTCGCCCTGACCAACGCCCTGCACGGCAGCGGCTTCCTGGCCGTGTACCTGTGCGGCCTGGTGATGGGCAACAAGCCGATCCGCAGCCGCCACGGCATTTTGCACATGCTCGACGGCATGGCCTGGCTGGCACAGATCGGCATGTTCCTGGTACTGGGCCTGCTGGTTACCCCCCACGACCTGCTGCCAATCGCCGTGCCCGCCCTGGTCCTGGCGCTGGGCATGATTCTGGTGGCGCGGCCATTGTCGGTGTTCGTCGGCCTGCTGCCGTTCAAGGCCTTCCATGGCCGCGAGAAAGCCTTTATTTCTTGGGTGGGCCTGCGCGGCGCAGTACCGATCATTCTGGCGGTGTTCCCGCTGATGGCCGGCCTGCCCGAGGCGCAGCTGTACTTCAACCTGGCCTTCTTCATCGTCCTGGTATCGCTGCTGGTGCAAGGCACCAGCCTGCCGTGGATGGCCAAGCTGCTGAAGGTCACCGTGCCGCCGGATCCGGCGCCCATTTCCCGCTCGGCGCTGGAAGTGCACGTCACCAGTGAATGGGAGCTGTTCGTCTACAAACTGGGCGCCGAGAAGTGGTGCATTGGATCCCCGCTGCGCGAGCTGAAAATGCCCGACGGCACCCGTATCGCGGCCCTGTTTCGGGGTCAGGAACTGCTCCATCCGTCGGGTAGTACGGTATTGGAAGTGGACGATCTGCTGTGCGTAATCGGCCACGAACACAATTTGCCAGCCCTCGGAAAGCTGTTCAGCCAGGCGCCGCAACGGGGTCTGGATTTGCGTTTCTTCGGCGACTTCGTGCTCGAAGGGGACGCAGAACTGGGGCCTGTAGCCGCGTTGTACGGTTTGCAGCTCGATGGCCAGGATCCGCAAACGCCACTCAGCCAGTTCATCATGCAGAAGGTTGGCGGCGCGCCGGTGGTCGGCGACCACGTGGTGTGGAACAACACAATCTGGACTGTGGCCGTGATGGACGGGAACAAGATCCACAAAGTGGGCGTCAAATTGCCCGAAGGAAGCAGCCCAGGTCCTGGACTCTTCCTCTAAACTGCCATTCTCTTTCGAGCTGTAACGACTTTTCTACTATGCCCTCACTGCGCTCATTGTTCTCCGCAGCCCTGCTTGGGCTGTGCCTGACTGTCACTGCCGTTCACGCAGCCGACCCGCCCACCAGTGAATCGGTGCAGCAAAGCATCGACAAGATCGCCGACCGCAAGCTGTCCGACGCCGACCAGAAAGCACTGCAACAAGTGCTGGAACAGACCCTGACCTACCTGGGCAACCGCGACGACAGCAACAACCAGTTGCCGGCCCTCAAGAAGCAGCTGACCGAAGCCCCGCAGGTGATCGCCGAGAACCAGCACGAGCTGACCAAACTCAAGGCCACCAAGATAATCCCGGTGGCCCAGCGCTACGCCAACCTGTCGGTACCGCAGCTTGAGCAACTGCTCAATGACCGCGGCGCCCAGCAGGGCGATCTGCAGAAGCAGCTGACCGAGGCCAACAGCCTGAGCATCACGGCCCAGACCCGCCCGGAGCGCGCGCAGACCGAAATCAGCAACAGCCAGGCGCGCATCACCCAGATCAACGGCATCCTCAAGGCCGGCAAGGACAACGGCAAAGTCGTGTCCGCCGACCAGCGCAACCAGTTGCTGGCCGAACAGGCTTCCCTCAATGCGCTGATCGCCCTGCGCCGCCAGGAACTGGCCGGCAACACCCTGCTGCAGGATTTGGGCAACAGCCAGCACGACCTGGTGTTCGAGAAAATCGCGCGCATCAGCCAGGAAATCCAGGACCTGCAGTCGCTGATCAACGAGAAGCGCCTGGCCCAGTCCCAGGAGACCGTCACCCAGCAGTCCATCGAAGCGCAAAAGGCCGGCGGCAGCAGCGTGATGGCCACCGAGAGCGCCACCAACCTGAAGCTGTCGGACTACCTGCTCAAAAGCACCGACCGCCTCAACGACCTGACCCAGCAGAACCTGCGCACCCAGCAGCAACTGGACAGCCTGACCCAGAGCGACCAGGCGCTGGACGAACAGATCAACGTGCTCAAGGGCAGCCTGCTGCTGTCCAAGATCCTCTACAAACAGAAGCAGGCCCTGCCGCACCTGAAGGTGGACCGCAACCTGGCGGACGAGATCGCCGATATCCGCCTGTACCAGTTCGAGGTCAACCAGCAGCGCGAAGCCCTGAGCAGCCCCACCGCCTATGTCGATGGCCTGATCGCCGCGCAGCCGCCCGAGCAGGTCACCCCGCAACTGCGCAAGCAACTGCTGGACCTGGCCGTAACCCGCAGCGACCTGCTGGAGCGCCTGAACCGTGAGCTGAGCGCCCTGCTCAACGAATCCATCACCCTGCAACTGAACCAGAAACAATTGCTCAGTACCGCCCTGAGCCTGCGCGCCACCCTGGACGAGCAGATGTTCTGGATCCCCAGCAACAAACCGCTGGACCCGGACTGGCTGGAAGGCGCGCCGTCGCACCTGAGCAAACAGCTGACCACCCTGCCCTGGGCCTCCAGCCTCAGCGAACTGGCCGACGGCCTGGTGCAGCGCCCGCTGTTCTTCGTGCCGCTGCTGTTGCTGATCGGCGTGCTGCTGTGGCGCCGCAGCTACCTGCACGACCGCCTCAACCGCGTGCACAAGGACATCGGCCACTTCAAGCGTGACAGCCAGTGGCACACGCCCCAGGCATTGCTGGTAAACGTATTGCTGGCCATCCCGGTGGGCCTGGGCCTGGCCCTGTGCGGCCTAGCCCTGCAGCTCGACGCCCGCGGCCAGAACGCCAGCCTGGGTTCGGCCCTGCTGCAAATGGCCCAGGCCTGGCTGGTGTTCTATACCGCCTACCGGATTTTGGCGCCGGGCGGTGTGGCCGAGGTGCACTTCCGCTGGCAGAAGCCGCAAGTGGAGTTCCTGCGCAACTGGGTACGCCGCCTGGGCATTGTGGTCATGGCCCTGGTGGCCGTGGTGGCGATCGCCGAACTGCAGCCTTCGGCCCTGGCCGACGATGTGATCGGCATTGTCGTGGTGCTGACCTGCTACGCGCTGATGGCCTGGCTGCTCAGCCGCCCTGCTGATCAGCAGCCCCACCCACCGCAACACCTCGCTGTTCCGCAAGGCGGTGGGCGTGGCCTTCACCGCACTGCCGGTGGCGCTGTTTATGGCGGTGTGCTTTGGCTACTACTACACCGCGCTGAAGCTGACCGACCGGCTGATCGACACCCTGTACCTGCTGATGCTGTGGCAGGTGATCGAAGCCGCTTTTGTCCGTGGCCTCAGCGTGGCAGCGCGGCGCCTGGCCTACCAGCGGGCGCTGAGCAAACGCCAGGCCGCCAAGGAAAGCGGCGACGGCGAAATCCCCATCGAAGAGCCGACCCTGGACATCGAGCAGGTCAACCAGCAGTCGCTGCGCCTGATCCGCCTGGCACTGATGGGCGTGTTCATCGCCGGCCTTTACTGGGTGTGGTCGGACCTGATCAGCGTGTTCGCCTACCTGGACAACATCACCCTCTACGAGTACACCAGCGGCACCGGCGCCACCATGAGCATGGTGCCGATCAGCCTCGGCGACCTGTTGGGCGCGCTGATCATCGTCGGTATCACCGTGGCCTTGGCGGGCAACCTGCCCGGTCTGCTGGAAGTGCTGGTGCTGTCACGCCTCAACCTGGCCCAGGGCAGCGCCTACGCCACCACCACGCTGCTGTCGTACGTGATCATCGGTATCGGCTTCGTGTCGGCGCTGTCTACCCTGGGCGTGAGCTGGGACAAACTGCAATGGCTGGTCGCAGCACTGTCGGTAGGCCTGGGTTTCGGCATGCAGGAGATCTTCGCCAACTTCATCTCCGGCATCATGATTTTGTTCGAGCGCCCGGTGCGCATCGGCGACACCATCACCATCGGCAGCCTGTCGGGCACGGTCAGCAAGATTCGCATCCGCGCCACCACCATCACCGACTTCGACCGCAAGGACATCATTGTCCCGAACAAGACGTTCATCACCGGGCAACTGATCAACTGGTCGCTGACCGACACCATCACCCGCGTCACCCTGAAGCTGGGCGTGGACTACGGCTCGGACCTGGACCTGGTGCGCTCGCTGCTGCTCAAGGGCGCCCAGGAAAACTCGCGGGTGCTCAAGGATCCGTCTCCCAGCGTGTATTTCCTCAACTTCGGCGAAAGCACCCTGGACCACGAACTGCGCATGCACGTGCGTGACCTGGGCGACCGCAACCCGGTACTCGACGAGATGAACCGCTACATCAACCGCGAGTTCAAGAAGAACAACATCAACATCTCGTTCCGGCAGATGGAGGTGTACCTCAAGAACACCCAGGGCCAGGAATTCAAGATGGTGCCGCTGGAGAAGGTCGATCAACAGCTGCTGCCCAACGTACAGGCGCAGCCCAAGACCCGTCCCGAGCCACCCGACACTCATCTGGACTGACTGGACGCAACGGCCATACCCCAGCAGAATGCTTGGACATTCTGCTGGAGATGGCCGTTGAAAGCCCTCGACGAACTGACCTTCGACAACCGCTTCGCCCGCCTGGGCGACGCGTTCTCAACCTCGGTACTGCCCGACCCCCTCGACAACCCGCGCCTGGTGGTAGCCAGCGACGCGGCCATGGCGCTGCTGGACCTTGAGCCCACCGAGGCCCATTCCCCGGTATTTGCCCAGCTGTTCGGCGGCCACAAGCTGTGGGCCGAGGCAGAGCCGCGGGCGATGGTCTATTCCGGCCACCAGTTCGGCGGCTACAGCCCACGCCTGGGCGACGGCCGCGGCCTGCTGCTGGGCGAGGTCTACAACCAGGCCGGCAAGCATTGGGACCTGCACCTCAAGGGCGCTGGCCTGACACCTTACTCACGCATGGGCGATGGCCGCGCGGTGCTGCGCTCCTCGATCCGCGAGTTCCTTGCCAGTGAAGCCCTGCACGCCCTGGGCATCCCCAGCAGCCGCGCCCTGTGCGTGATCGGCTCCGACACCCCGGTATGGCGCGAAACCCAGGAGCGCGGCGCCATGCTGCTGCGCCTGGCGCCCAGCCATGTGCGCTTCGGCCATTTCGAGTATTTCTACTACACCAAGCAACCCGAGCAGGCCAAGGTGCTGGGCGAGCACGTGCTGGCCATGCATTTCCCCGAATGCCTGGAGCAGCCCGAGCCCTACCTGGCCATGTTCCGCACCGTGCTGGAGCGCAACGCCGAGCTGATCGCCAAATGGCAGGCCTACGGCTTCTGCCACGGGGTGATGAACACCGACAATATGTCGATCCTGGGCATTACCTTCGACTTCGGCCCTTTTGCCTTCCTCGACGACTTCGACGCCAACTTCATCTGCAACCACTCCGACCACGAAGGCCGCTACAGCTTCAGCAACCAGGTGCCGATTGCCCACTGGAACCTCAGCGCCCTGGCCCAGGCGTTGACGCCGTTCATCAGCGTCGAAGCCCTGCGCGAGACCCTGGAGTTGTTTTTGCCGCTGTACGAGGCGCATTACCTGGACCTGATGCGTCGGCGCCTGGGCTTCACCCGCGCCGAAGACGGCGACAAGGCCATGGTCGAAGAACTGCTGCGCCTGATGCAGAACAGCGGTGTGGACTACAACCTGTTCTTCCGCCAACTGGGTGATCAGCCAGCGGCGGCGGCCGTGGCCGTGCTGCGTGACGATTTCGTCGACCGCGAGGGTTTTGATCGCTGGGCAGCGGGCTATGTACAACGCACCGAGCGCGACGGCGAGCCGGCCACGCGTACCGTGCGCATGCACGCGGTGAACCCGCTGTACGTGCTGCGCAACTACCTGGCGCAGAAAGCCATCGACGCGGCGCAGCAAGGCGATTACGAAGAAGTGCGGCGCCTGCATCAGGTGCTGACGCGGCCGTTCGAGGAACAGGTGGGGATGGAGGGCTACGCCCAGCGCCCGCCCGAGTGGGGCAAGCACCTGGAAATCAGCTGTTCCTCCTGATAAGCAGCCGCTGCCGCCAGGCTGCGCTGGCCCCCGAGTACGCTGAAAATCCGCTGTGCAGCGCAGGGCCAGCGCAGGCTTCGCCAGCGGCTACGGGTCAGATGAATACATCTGCCGAGACGCCGAAGCGCGCAGCAAGCGCTCGGACTTGCCGCAGGTTCAACTGGCGTTTGCCACTGATGAGTTCGGAAATGACTGATTGCGGGCCGACTTCGGGCAGATCGCCTTGCTTGAGCCGATGCTGCTCCAGCAAAAACTTCAGTACCTCACCGCCCGATGCCTTGGGCATGGGGCGGTGATGCCGGTCATAATCGGCAATCAGGTCCCCTAGGTGATCGACAAGCCCTGAAAGCGGATGTTGCTCATCCGCGCCAGTCAGGCAAAGCAGTTCGTCCAGCGAGACCACCAAGGCGTCGTAGTCTTGCTCGGTAACGGGTTTGGCAAGCAATGGCGATAACAGCTGCCAATGCTCGGTCGCGAATTTGATCGAACGGTTCAAAACGCTTCCTCCTTCCATTTGCCCTTTGTGTATTGGGCATGATCCAGAATGGACCTTATGTAGATACGTTGGGCGCGGTATCGAACGATAGCGATCAGCCTCAACTTGTTGCCGCCGATATCGAAAACATGCAAATCACCCACCTTGTCTGTGGCGGGGAAGGTCATTTTCATTGCGGCGAAATCATGGGGGCAACCGCTCTTGGCGAGCCTATACCATGCATCCAAAGCACTTGCCGCTCGCGGCCAATTGGCCTTTGCCTCCCAAATTCGCTATTCGCTGATCACGTGCATCAAATCGTCCATATCGCATTTTGCTATGTGGAAAACGATGGCACAACAAAGAAAATAGCAAAATGCGATATTTCCGCTGATCGGGTAGGACCATTCCCAACCGCTTGTAGCCGCTGCCGCCAGGCTGCGCTGGCCCCCGAGTACGCTGAAAATCCGCTGTGCAGCGCAGGGCCAGCGCAGGCTTCGCCAGCGGCTACAGGGATCGCAGCAGCCAGTCCAGGCCCATATGCACGTGCACGGTGGTGCTGTCGACCAGCGGCAGGGGGCTTTGTGCACCGTCCAGCAGCATGCCGATTTCGGTGCAACCCAGGATTGCAGCCTCGGCACCCGCAGCGCCAAGGCATTCAAGGCAGGCCAGGTAATACTCGCGGGAAGCTGGCTTGATCACGCCTACACACAGTTCAGCGAAGATGATGCGGTCGACCTCTGCCATTTCCTCGGGCGTGGGCACCAGCACCTCGATGCCGAAGTGCTCGGCCAGGCGCACGCGATAGAAGTCCTGCTGCATGGTAAACCGCGTGCCCAGCAAGGCGACCTTGCGCACGCCTCGCTGTTGCAGGGCCTGGCCGACGCCATCGCCCACATGCAGCAGGGGAATGTCCACGGCCGCCTCAATGGCGTGCGCCACTTTGTGCATGGTGTTGGTCGCCAGCAACAGCGCCTTGGCACCCGCCCGCTCAAGCCCCTGGGCCGCGGATGCCAGTTGCAGGCCCGCGGTGTCCCATTCACCTGATTTTTGCAAAGCCGCGATGCCGGCGAAATCAACCGAGTGCAATAGCAAGGGTGCCGAGTGCAGCCCGCCCAGCCGATCACGCACACCTTCATTGAGCTGCCGGTAATAGACCGCGGTGGACTCCCAGCTCATGCCGCCCACAATGCCCAGGGTTTGCATCGACGTCGCTCCTGCCTTGAATGCCAAACCTCAAGGCTACCCCCCAGTATGGGCATTCGGCAGATACAGCAACACAGTGATCAATGGGCACAGTTGCCACTCGGGTTAGAATGCTGGGCAACTGACCTATCGAGCGCACGCCATGTCCGAACCCCTGGTTATCCCCTGCCCCCACTGCAATGGCCTGAACCGCATCCCCGCCGACCGCCTGGGCGACAGCCCCAAGTGCGGGCGCTGCAAGGGCGAAGTGATCCTGACCAAGCCCTTCGACCTGACCCAGGGCGACTACGCCAGCCAGATCAAGGGCGACCTGCCGTTGCTGGTGGATGTGTGGGCCGAATGGTGCGGGCCGTGCAAGTCGTTCGCACCGACTTTCCAGCAGGCCGCTGCGCAATTGAGCGGGCGCTGCCGCCTGGCCAAGCTGGACAGCGAGGCCAATCAGCAACTGGCGGGGCAGTTGAACATCCGTTCTATTCCCAGCTTGATTCTGTTCAAGAATGGTCGCGAAGTGGCGCGGCAGAGCGGCGCGTTTCCGTTGCCGCAGCTGTTGGGTTGGTTGGCTTCGCAAGGAATCTGAAGCGGGCAAACAAGGCTGACAACGCTGATCCCACAGACAAAATTGGCCCGAAACAGATGTGGGACCGGGCTCTGCCCGGGAAGCGCCGCGCGGGCGGCGCTCGATCTCAAGGGCGCCGAAAAACCCACGACATGCACCTTCAAGCCTTGATGCAGGCTCATGGCAGGCGCATCGGGTTTTCTTCGAAAGGTTCGGCTGGAGATCGCGTCATGGCCGCCAGGTGCTAGTCGATTTTTTTCTGTAGCACTCGAGATCGAGCGCCGCCCGCGCGGCGCTTCCCGGGCAGAGCCCGGTCCCACATTTGTTGCAACGCGCCATGGCCTGTTGGATTGGCGTTGTCAGCCTTGTGTGTTCGACATCACGGCTGTGTGTTTGTGCCAACATTCAAGCCGCGTTGTTCTCCAGCAAATGATGCAGCTCCACAAACTGCAACGTCAGCTTGTGCCGCGGGTCCAGGTGGATCAGCGGCAGGCTGGCCTGGTGCGACTCGCGCATGCGCACCGAGCTGCTCAGGTACACCGGCAACACCGGCAGCCCCTCGGCAATCAGCTCATCGAGCATCTGCTGCGGCAGGCTGGCGCGCGACTGGAACTGGTTGACGACGATGCCTTCCACCTCCAGGTCTTCGTTGTGATCGTCGCGCAGGTCACCGATCTCGGCGATCAGGCCGTACAGCGCCTGGCGCGAGAAGCTGTCACAGTCGAAAGGGATCAGCACGCGGTCGGCGGCAATCAGGGCAGACACCGCATAGAAGTTCAGCGCCGGCGGCGTGTCGATGTAGATGCGGTCGTAATCATCGGCCAGCTCATCCAGCAGCTTTCGCAGCTTGTTGATCTTGTGCTTGGCCTCAAGCTTGGGCTGCAGGTCGGCCAGCTCCGCCGTGGCGGTCACCACGTGCAGGTTGTCGAAGGGCGTTTCGTAGATGTCCACGGTGTTCTTCTTGGCAAACGGCCCCGAGGCCAGGGTCTGCTTGAAGAAATCGGCGATCCCCATGGGGATGTCCTCGCCCGTCAACCCGGTCAGGTACTGGGTCGAGTTGGCTTGTGCATCCAGATCGATCAACAGCGTTCGATAGCCTGCCTGGGCACTGACGGCCGCCAGGTTGCAGGCAATGCTGGACTTGCCTACGCCACCTTTCTGATTGAACACCACACGCCGCATGGGTAAACCTCCGTGTACCAGTGAATGGGCCAGTGTAGATGGCGGCGCTGCGCATTAGCCAGCACCTTTGGATCAGAGGGGTCCTACAGCCGTTTCGGAAGTGGTCGTCTGTGAAGATTGTGCCTCAGGCCCTAAGGTTCGCGGCCGGCCTGCCGACTTAAAAACAGGCTTTTTGACATCATCCTCGATGGCTGCGAAAAAATGACGGCCGGACACAAACCACGACCGTCTGTAATGTTTTGTAGCGGGCATGTAACCAATGTTTGCTACCGACAGCACTCATCCGGATAATGCGCGCCACTTCGGTACTGTGCCGTTACAAAGCGAACCGCAGACCCGAGTCGATTCCCATGGAATGGAAGCCCGAAAGGGCCGGAAAACCTACAGTGATCAACTTCAACATCGCACAATGGCAGGCCTGGGCTCCAGGGCTGACCTCGGCGGACGACTGGCTGAAATGGAGCCACGCACCGTGCCGACTCGATTGTGGCGATGCAGCCCCCGACGTGTCGTTCCTGCCGGCCATGCAGCGCCGCCGCCTGGGCCGTTTGGCGCGCATGGCGTTTCATGTGGGCTGGCCGCTGGCCGATGCCCGCCCGCCCATGCCGCTGGTGTTCATGTCACGCCACGGCGAAACGCCGCTCACGTTCAATATTCTCGGCGACCTGGCCGCCCGGCAGCCGCTGTCGCCCACCCAGTTCAGCCTCTCGGTACACAATGCGGTGATCGGCCTGTGGTCCATCCTGCGCGCCGAAACCAGTGAGATGACCGCCCTGGCGGCGGCCGGCGACGGCCTGGAACATGGTCTGATCGAAGCCGCGGCCTTGCTCGACGATGGCGCCGAAGCAGTGCTGTTGATCATCAGCGAAGAACAGCCACCTGCCGCCTACGCCCAGTGGATCACCGATATCCCGTTCCCCTATGCCGTTGGCCTGGTGATCACCGCCGGCGACGACTGGAGCCTGAGCCTGACCCCGGCATCCACTGATGCCCCGGCGTGCCAATGGCCCCACGCCCTGAACCTGCTACGCGCCCTGGTCACCGACCAGACTGACTGCCACCACGTATGGAAACGCCGCGCATGGAACTGGCAACGCAACCGCTGAGCAAGGCCCGCGACGCCTGGCTGTGGCGCCTGGTGGCCACCGCCAGCAGCTTTGCCCTGTTCGGGCTGGGCGGGCTGTGCCTGCGCCTGGTGATTTTCCCCCTGTTGGCGCTGCTGCCTGGCAACCCGGCGGCTCACCGTCAACGGGCACGGCGCACGGTCAGCCAGTTGTTCTGGCTGTTCATCCGTTTCATGGCCCGCACCGGCGTGCTGACCTACGAAGTGAGCGGCGCCGAACGCCTGGGCCGCCCCGGCCAGATGATCATCGCCAACCACCCGTCGCTGATCGACGTGGTGTTCCTGATCGGCCTGGTGCGCGATGCCAACTGCGTGGTCAAGCAAAGCCTGTGGCAGAACCCCTTCACCCGCGGCCCGGTGCGCTCCACCGGCTACATCAGCAACGACGGCAGCATGGACATGCTCGATACCGCCGTCAGTGCGCTGGAGCAGGGCCAGACCCTGATCATCTTCCCCGAGGGCACGCGCACCTGCCCGGGCAAGGCCCCCACCTTTCATCGTGGCGCAGCGGCCATTGCCCTGCGTGGCGCCCAGGTGATCACTCCGGTGGTGATCCAGGTCAGCCCCACCACGTTGACCAAGGCCGAACCCTGGTACCGCATTCCGTCGCGCCGCGTGCATTTCAGTCTGCACGTTGGCGCCGATATCGAACCACAGGCGTTCGCCGCCCAAGGCCCCGCGCCAAAGGCATCGCGCGCGCTCAATGACCATCTGCACCACTACTTCATCAAGGAGCTCGCCCTCAATGAGCGCTCTGTACCCTGAGCTGAACCACGAAATAAAGCTGTTGATCATCGATGCCCTGGGCCTTGAAGACATCAGCGCCCAAGACATCGGCGACGAGCAGACCCTGTTCGGCGAAGGCCTGGGCCTGGACTCGGTCGACGCCCTGGAACTGGGCCTGGCGATCCAGAAACGCTTCGGCATCAAGATCGACGCCGACGCCAAGGACACCCGTAATCATTTCACCAACGTGACCAGCCTTGCGGCGTTCGTCACGGCAAAAAAGGCCGCGTGAGGCAGCACCATGCAAACCCGTGAAGACATTTTCAACACCCTGCGCGACGCCCTGGTCGAACTGTTCGAGCTTGAGCCCGAGCGCGTCACCCTTCAGGCCAACCTGTACCAGGACCTGGAAATCGACAGCATCGACGCCGTCGACCTGATCGACCACATCAAGCGCAAGACCGGCAAGAAAATCGCCGCCGATGAGTTCAAGGCGGTTCGTACCGTCGACGACGTGGTCGAGGCGGTGTTCCGCCTGGTCAACACCGCCGCATGAAACAGCTGATTGGCCTGGGCCTGATCGTGGCCGGCCTGCTGTACCCCTTTGCGGTGTATTTCGGCATGGAGCACTTCGCCCCCTGGCAGTTCGGCCTGTTGCTGGGCTGCCTGTGGCTGGGCCGCGCCCTGACCGGCGAGCGGCGGCCCGGCAACGTGTGGATGGCGGCGCTGGCCATCGGCTTCTGCCTGTTGCTGGCGCTGTTCGACAACCCGCACCTGCTGCGCTGGTACCCGGTGCTGATCAGCAGCCTGATGCTGGCCGTGTTCAGCCTCAGCCTGCGCTACGGCATGCCCGTGGCCGAGCGGCTGGCACGGTTGAGCGAGCCGGTACTGCCGGACATCGCCATTGCCTACACCCGCAAGGTTACCCAGGCGTGGAGCCTGTTTTTCCTGGCCAACGGCCTGGTGGCCGCCGCCCTGACCCTGTGGGCGCCGCTGAGCTGGTGGACGCTGTACAACGGCCTCATCGCCTACGGGCTGATGGGGTTGCTGTTCGGCGCCGAATGGTTGATTAGACAACGCGTAAGAGGCCGCGCATGACCTGGATACCCCTTGAGCACCTGCTGCTCGAGCATGGGCCAAACCGCGAAGTCACCTTCGCGCCGGCCATGGACTGCCACCAACTGCGCCAGCGGGCCTTGTCCCTGGCCGCCGGGCTGCAAGCCCGGGGCGCCAAGCGCGTGGCGCTGTACCTGGAAGACGCAGGCGAACTGGCCGTTGCGCTGCTGGGCGCCTGGCGCGCCGGCGCCAGCGTGCTGCTGCCCGCCGACCTGCAACCGCAGACGCGCCAGCGCTGGGATGCCGAAGTCGACCTGTGGCTGACCGATGACGGGCCGGACCTGGCCAGCCTGTCCGCCACGGCGCTGGCCCCGGCTGCGCTGGACCTGGACGTGCTGCAACTCAAGCTGTGCACATCCGGCTCCAGCGGCGCGCCAAAGGGCATCGACAAATCGCTGCGCCAGCTGGCCAACGAGGTGCAGGCGCTTGACGCGTTGTGGTCGGCAGACCTGGGCGATGCCTGCATCATCGGCAGCGTGGCCACCCAGCATATCTACGGGCTGCTGTTCCGCGTGCTGTGGCCCCTGTGTGCCGGACGCCCGTTCGTACGCCAGCAACTGCCATTCGCCGAAGACGTGCAACGCCACAGCCGCGAGCACCGTCAGTTCGCCTGGGTCACCAGCCCGGCCCTGCTCAAGCGCATGGGCGACAACCTCGACTGGCCGGCCATGAGCGCGGTGGAGCGGGTGTTTTCCTCAGGTGGCGCACTGCCCGAGGACGCCGCGGCATTGCTGCAGCAGCGCATCGGCCAGCGCCCCACCGAAATCCTCGGCAGTTCGGAAACCGGCGGCATCGCCTGGCGCCAGCAGGACGCGCTGTGGCAGGCCTTCGCCGACATCCGCCTGACCCAGGATGCAGAGGGCGCGTTGTGCATCGAGTCGCCTTACCTGCCGCCTGGCCATGTGGAGCACACCGCTGACGCTGCCGAATTTGCCGCCGATGGCCGCTTCACCCTGCTGGGCCGTCTGGACCGCATCGTCAAGCTGGAGGAAAAGCGCGTGTCGCTGCCGATGCTGGAGCAGGCCTTGCTTGAGCATCCCTGGGTGCAGGACGTGCGCCTGGGCGTGATCCGCCAGGCGCGCGCCAGCCTGGGCGCCCTGCTGGCGCTCAGCGCCGAGGGGCTGCAAGCCTTGCACAGCAATGGCCGGCGCGCGCTGACGCAAACACTGCGCCGGCACTTGAGCGCCCATTGCGAAGCCCTGGCGCTGCCGCGCCGCTGGCGCCTGGTCAGCGAGCTGCCGTTCAACAGCCAGGGCAAACTGCCCCAGGCCCTGGTCGACAGCCTGCTGCTGGCACCACGCCCGAAAGCGGCCCAGGTGCTGGCCCGCCAGCACGTCGACGGCGAGTGGCAACTGCAACTGGGTGTGCCGGTGGACCTGGCGTACTTCAGCGGCCATTTCCCGGTGGCCCCGGTATTGCCGGGGGTGGTGCAGGTGGACTGGGCGCTGGCCCTGGGCCAGGAATGCCTGACGTTGCCACCGCGCTTTGCCGGCATGGAAGTGCTGAAGTTCCAGCAACTGGTGCGCCCCGGCGACCGGCTGGACCTGACCCTGCGCTTCGACGCCGAGCGCGGCAAGCTGCATTTCAGCTATCGCCAGGGCGGCAACCCCTGCTCCAGCGGCCGTATCCTGCTGGAGCCCGCCCATGCATAAACCTTGCGCCGTTATTCCGGTGTACAACCACGAGCTGGCGGTGCCAGCGGTGGTCGACGAACTGCTGGCAGCGGGCCTGCCCTGCGTGCTGGTGGACGATGCCAGCAGCGTGGCCTGCGCCCAGGTACTGCAGCAGCTGGCCGCCAGGGCCGATGTCTGGCTGGTGCAACTGCCCGTCAACCAGGGCAAGGGCGGTGCGGTCATGGCCGGCCTGCGCGAAGCCGCTCGGTTGGGCTTCAGCCACGCCCTGCAGGTAGATGCCGACGGCCAGCACGACCTGCAGGACATCGCCCGCTTCCTCGAGCAATCACGCCAGTACCCGCACGCGCTGGTGTGCGGCTACCCGCAATACGACGCCAGCGTGCCCAAGGGGCGCCTGTACGCCCGCTACCTGACCCACGTGTGGGTGTGGATCAACAGCCTGTCGCTGCGCATTCCCGACTCGATGTGCGGCTTTCGCGTGTACCCGCTGCCCGTCACCCTGGCCCTGATCGACCGGGTCAGCCTGGGCCGGCGCATGGACTTCGACCCTGAAATCCTGGTACGCATGGCCTGGCAGAACCAGGCCATGCAGTGGCTGCCCACCAAAGTGCATTACCCCCAGGACGGGCTGTCGCATTTCCGCCTGTTCCACGACAACGCCCTGATCTCCAAGATGCACGCCAAACTGTTCTTCGGCATGCTGCTGCGCCTGCCGCTGATCCTGTGGCGGCGGTGGCGGGCATGAGCGACCAGCACTGGGCCGATCATCAGGAGCGTGGCAGCTTCTGGCTGATGAAGCTGACCGCTTGCGGCGTGCGCGTGCTGGGCCGCCGCCTGCTCAGCCCTATCCTGTACGGCATCGTGTTGTACTTTTTCCTGTTCGGCCGCACGGCCCGGCGCGCCGCCTGGCAGTACCAGCAGCGCCTGGCCGACTGGTCGGGCCGCGCGCAGCTAAAGCCCACTCACTGGCGGGTGTTCCGCCAGTTCATGGCCTTCGCCGAAGCGCTGCTGGACAAGCTCGACGTGTGGAACGGCAAGCTCAATATCCAGCAGATCGAGATCGTCGACACCGCCAACCTGCGTCAGCAATTGCGCGCGCCGCGCGGGCAGATGCTGGTGGGCGCGCACCTGGGCAACCTTGAGGTGTGCCGGGCGCTGGCCGAGCTGGGCGAACAGGTGACCATGAACGTGCTGGTGCACACCCGCCACGCCGAACGCTTCAACCGCCTGCTGGGCGAAGCGGGCGCCACCAACCTGCGGCTGATCCAGGTCAGCGAGCTGGACCCGGCGGTGATGCTGCAACTCAGCCAGCGCCTGGACCAGGGCGAGTGGCTGGCGATTGCCGGCGACCGCGTGCCGCTGCACGGCGGCCGCCACGTGCGCGTGGACTTCCTCGGCCACCCGGCAGCCTTCCCGCAAGGCCCGTGGCTGCTGGCCGGCTTGCTCAAATGCCCGCTCAACCTGCTGTTCTGCCTCAAGAGCAACGGTCGCTACCGGGTCATCCTGGAGCCGTTCGCCGAGGCCATCCACTGGCGCCGCAGTGACCGCGACCAGGTGATTGCCCACTGGGCCGCCCGCTACGCCGAGCGCCTGGGCCACTACTGCCTGCAGGCCCCCGGGCAATGGTTCAATTTCTACCCATTCTGGAAGACCGATGACGACTCCCGTGCTTGAGCCGGTAACCTTTGGCGAACACCCCCTGAGTATCGAAGCCCTGCTGGCCGTGGCCAACCGCCAGGTCGCCAGCCGCCTGCAGGACGATGCCGCGTACCGCGAGCGCATCGCCAAGGGCGCGCGCTTCCTGGACTCGCTGCTGGACAAGGAAGGCGTGATCTACGGCGTGACCACCGGCTACGGCGACTCCTGCGTGGTGGCGGTGCCGCTGCAACATGTCGAGGCCCTGCCGCGCCACCTGTACACCTTCCACGGCTGTGGCCTGGGCAAGCTGCTTGACCCGCGCGCCACCCGCGCCGTGCTGGCGGCGCGCTTGCAGTCGCTGTGCCACGGCGTGTCCGGGGTGCGCATCGAACTGCTGGAACGCCTGCACGCGTTCCTGGCCCACGACGTGCTGCCGCTGATCCCGGAAGAGGGCTCGGTGGGCGCCAGCGGCGACCTGACACCGCTGTCCTACGTGGCCGCCACCCTGTGCGGCGAGCGCGAAGTGCTGTGGCAAGGCGAACGTCGCCAGGCGCTGGACGTGCATCGCGAGCTGGGCTGGCAGCCCCTGGTGCTGCGCCCCAAGGAAGCCCTGGCCTTGATGAACGGCACGGCAGTGATGACCGGCCTGGCGTGCCTGGCGTATTCGCGCGCCCAGTACCTGCTGCAACTGGCCACGCGTATCACCGCTTTGAACGTGGTGGCGCTGCAAGGCAACCCCGAGCATTTCGACGAGCGCCTGTTTGCCGCCAAGCCGCACCCCGGCCAGGTTCAGGTAGCCGCGTGGCTGCGCCAGGACCTGGCCATCGACGCCCCCACCGCACCGCTGCACCGCCTGCAAGACCGTTACTCGCTGCGCTGCGCCCCCCATGTGCTGGGTGTGTTGGCCGACAGCCTGGGCTGGCTGCGCAGTTTCATCGAAACCGAGCTCAACAGCGCCAACGACAACCCCATCATCGATGCCGAGGCTGAACGGGTACTGCACGGCGGCCACTTCTACGGCGGCCACATTGCCTTTGCCATGGACAGCCTGAAGAACCTGGTGGCCAACGTCGCCGACCTGCTGGACCGCCAACTGGCGCTGCTGGTGGACACCCGCTACAACCATGGCCTGCCCAGCAACCTGTCGGGCGCCAGCGCCGAACGCGCCATGCTCAATCATGGCTTCAAGGCCGTGCAGATCGGCGCCAGCGCCTGGACTGCCGAAGCCCTGAAAAACACCATGCCGGCCAGCGTGTTCTCGCGCTCCACCGAATGCCACAACCAGGACAAGGTCAGCATGGGCACCATCGCCGCCCGCGACGCCCTGCGCGTGCTGGAACTGACCGAGCAAGTGGCCGCCGCCACCCTGCTGGCCGCCCAGCAGGGCGTGTGGCTGCGCAGCCGCGACGCCGACGCCCGGCCACTGCCGGCGCCCCTGGCAGACATGCACCGGCAATTGGCCCAGGACTTCCCCCCGGTCATCGAGGACCGTGCCCTGGAAGGCGAACTGCGCCTGTGCCTGACCCGCATCGCCGAACAATACTGGAGGCTGCATGCGTAGTCAGGGCGCCATTCACGCCGATACCGAAGTGCTGGTGCCTTTTTTCGACATCGACACCATGCACGTCGTCTGGCACGGCCATTACGTCAAATACCTGGAAGTGGCCCGCTGCGCGCTGCTGGACCACATCGGCCACAACTACACGCACATGCTGGAATCCGGCTATGCCTGGCCGGTGATCGACCTGCAGCTGCGCTACGTGCGCGGCGCCACCTTCGGCCAGCGCCTGCGCGTGCGGGCCAGCCTGGTGGAATGGGAAAACCGCCTGAAGATCAACTACCTGATCAGCGACGCCGTGACCGGTGAACGCCTGACCCGTGCCAGCACCGTGCAGGTGGCGGTCGATGTGGTCAGCCGCGAGATGCAACTGGCCTCGCCGGCAGTGTTCGTCGAAGCCGTGCAGAGGTGCCTGCCATGCGCCGACTGATCTGCGCGCTAGCGGTGATGCTGCTGGCCTGCCAGGCCCAGGCTTTCGACCTGCATGAACTGAGCACGCAAATGGCCCGGCCGGCCGTGGTGCGCGGCCCGTTCATCCAGGAAAAACACCTGCGCGCCCTGCCCTTGCCGTTGACCAGCCAGGGCACCTTCGTGCTGGCTCGGGACGCCGGCCTGCTGTGGCTGCTGAAGACGCCGCTGCAACAGGACTACCGGATTACCGCCCAGGGCATCGCCCGCCGCGACCCGTCGGGCTGGCAGATGCTGCCCGAGCGCAATGCCGGCAGCGAGCAGAACCGGCTGTTCTTCGCCGTGCTGCAAGGCGATACCAGCGCCCTGGAACGCGATTTCGAACTGCAACTGGAAGGCGACAGCCGCCACTGGCAACTGCGCCTGGTGCCGCGCTCGCTGCTGCTCAAGCAGATCTTCACGCAGATCCGCATCAGCGGCGGCCAATACGTGGAACGCATCGAACTGAGTGAAACCCAGGGCGACAGCACCGTGTTGCGCATGCCCGACAGCACCAGCGGCGCCGCCCTGACCGACGCGGAGCACCACGACTTTGCTCAATGAACGGCAACTGCCGCGGCTGTTCCTGCTGTTGCTGGTGGCCGTCATGGCGCTGGCCGCCTGGCAATGGCACGGCGCCTCGCCGCTGTCGGCCAACCTGATGGAGCTGGTACCCGGCGGCAAACCCGATGCCCTGGAGCAGCGCGCCGAACAGCGCATGCAGGAGCCGCTGAACCGCGAGCTGCTGGTGCTGGTGGGCCACGCGGACAAGCAGCAGGCCATCGCACTGGCGCAGTCACTGGCCAGCCAATGGCAGGCCAGCGGGCTGTTCGAGAAAGTGCAGTGGAACCTGCAGGCCGATCTGCCGGCGTTGCGCGCGCAACTGTTGCGTGGCCGCCTGGCCATGCTGGGCAGCGCCGACCGTGCACTGCTGATCAATGACCCGGATGCCTTCATCCAGCAACGGGTACGCAGCCTGTTCGACCCGTTCGCAGGCTTCAGCCTGGTGGCCAGCCAGGACGACTGGCTGGGCCTGACCGCCCGTATCCAGGCCAGCCAGCCCAGCCATGGCGCCGTGCAACTGGACATCGGCAGTGGCGCGCTGCTGGCCGCCGCCGACGGCCAGCAGTGGGTACTGCTGCGCGCCCGCACCCTGGGCGACGCCTTCGACATGAAGCTGCCGCTCAAGGTCGATGATCTGCTGAGCCAGGCCCGCCAGCAAGCGGCCCAGGCCCATGGCCAGCTGCTGGCCGCCAGTGGCCTGCTGTACGCCGCCAACGGCCAGCGCGAGGCCAGCCGGGAAATCGCCTGGGTCGGTGGTGGTGCCACGCTGGGCATCCTGTTGTTGCTGCTGTTGGCCTTCCGCCGCTGGCGGGTGTTGCTGGCGTTCACCCCGGTGCTGGTGGGCATGCTGTTCGGCGCCACCGGCTGCATCGCAGTGTTCGGCCACATGCACGTGATGACCCTGGTATTGGGCTCGAGCCTGATCGGCGTGGCAGTGGACTACCCGCTGCATTACCTGTCCAAGGGCTGGAGCCTGCGGCCTTGGCACAGTTGGCCGGCGCTGCGCCTGACCCTGCCGGGCCTGAGCCTGAGCCTGGCCACCAGTTGCATCGGCTACCTGGCGCTGGCCGCCACGCCCTTCCCGGCGTTGACGCAAATTGCCGTGTTCTCCGCCGCCGGCCTGGTGGGCGCCTACCTGACGGCCGTGTGCCTGCTGCCGGCCCTGCTCAAGGGCATCGACCTGCGGCCGGCGCAGTGGCCGCTGACCCTGGCCCAACGCTTGATCGACGTGCGCCAGGCGCTGCTGGCCAAGGTCGCCAGCCCGTGCTTGCTGGCCATTGTGCTGGCGTTCTGCGCGGGCGGCCTGTGGCACCTGACGGTCAAGAACGACATCCGCCAGTGGGTGGGCGCACCGCCGCAACTGCTGGAACAGGCCCAGGCCGTGGCCCGTATTACCGGCTACCAGCCCACCAGCCAATTCTTCCTGATCCAGGCCGATGATCCTCAGCAGTTGCTGCAACGCGAGCGGGCGCTGGACCAGCGCCTGGACGACCTGGTCAAGCAAGGCCGCCTGCAGGGCTACCTGGGGCTGTCGCAACTGCTGAGCAGCGACGCCGAGCAGACGCAGTTGCGCGATGCCCTGGCCCGCCTGCCCGACCATTGGCAACCGCTGGTGGCGCTGGGCATTCCCGAAACGGCGCTGCGTACTGAACTGGCCGGGTTGCAGGCGCTGGCGCCGCAAACCATCGACCAGGCGCTGCAAGGCCCGCTCAGTGAGCCGTGGCGCGCGCTGTGGCTGGGCGCCGACGAACACGGTGTGGCCGCCATGGTCAGCCTGCAGGGGCTGGCCAACAGTGGCCTGCTGCAGTCGGTGGCGCAGGCGTTGCCGGGCGTACGCCTGGTGGACCGCCTGGGCGCCCTGAATCAGGTATTCGCCGCCACCCAGGTCAGCGCCGCGGAGTTGAAGCTGTTGTCGTGCGTGCTGATCGTGTTGCTGCTAATTCTGCCGTTCGGCCTGCGCGGCGCCCTGCGCATCGTCGCCCTGCCGCTGCTGGCAGCGCTGTGCAGCCTGGCCAGCCTGGGCTGGCTGGGGCAGCCGCTGACGCTGTTCAGCCTGTTCGGCCTGCTGCTGGTGACGGCCATCAGCGTCGACTACGCCATCCTAATGCGTGAACGCATCGGCGGCGCGGCCGTGAGCCTGCTGGGTACCCTGCTGGCGGCGGCCACCACCTGGCTGTCGTTCGGCCTGCTGGCCGTGTCGAGCACGCCGGCGGTGAGCAACTTCGGCCTGTCAGTCAGCCTGGGCCTGGCCTTCAGCTTCCTGCTGGCGCCCTGGGCCGGCGAGCACACCGCGAAGGTGCAGCCATGATGGTGGCCTGTTTCTGGCTGCTGGCCTTCGTCCTGTTTGCCCTGGCCACCCGCCTGGGCAACCTGCTGGGCATCATCCCGGTGGTCAGCCAGTTGCTGCTGGCCACCTTCGGCCTGCCGCTGCTGATGGGCCTGTGGATAACCCCGCACTGGCACCTGGACGGCGCCGCGCTGGTGGCACCGGAGTGGCTGAAGGGCTTGTACAGCCTGAGCTTTGCGCTGCTGCTGGGGCATATCCTCAGTGACGTGATGCAGGTGCGCCCCGATCGCCAGAGCCTGAAGATCGCCCTGCCCAGCTTCCTGGTGCCCTTCATCGCCGGGCTGGCGTGCGGGGTGTGGCTGTTGCCGGCCCAGTCGTGGCTGAGCACCCTGGCCCTGGGGCTGGTGTTCGCCATCACGGCCATCCCGGTGCTGTACCTGTACCTGCGCCACATCAATTACCCGCCGGCGGCGCTGGGCCGGCTGATGCAGGCCGCCATCCTCATCGACCTGACCTGCTGGACCCTGTTCGGCCTGGGCCAGGGCAGCCTGCACCTGGCCAGCCTGGCCTTGCCGCTGGTGGTGGGTTGCACACCGCTGCTGCTGCACCTTCTGCGCCTGCGCCAGCCCCTGCTGCACGGCGCGCTGTTTTTGGCGCTGCTGGTGGCGGCCGAGCACTGGCGCTTCAATGCGCTGATCTTCGGCATCGTCTACCTGATGTGGCTCAAGCGCCTCAAGCTGGAGCTGCGCCTGCCGCTAAACCCGGTCTGGATGAAAGCCGTGCAGAACGGCCTGGCGATACCGCTGATCATGACCTTCGGCATCGTCCAGATCGATGTGCACGCCGCGCTGCAAGGCCTGGGCTGGCTGCCAATGGCGGCGCTGCTGGCCGCGCCCGTCGCCAGCAAGGTGCTGGGCAACTGGCTGGGCCTGTGCTGGGCCACGCCCTCGTTCGCCGGCGCCAGCCGCTGGCGCGAAAGCCTGCTGCTGAATATTCGCGGCTTGAGTGAGATCGTCTTTCTCAACCTGCTGCTGCAACAACACCTGCTCAGCCCCGCGCTGTATTTCGCGCTGATGCTGATGGGCCTGTTCGCCACGCTGTTACCCGCGCTGGCCGGCCTGCCGAGGATCCCTTTGAATACCGCTCAACCTGCAAGGAGGCGTCATGCCGAACACTGAAATGGAACAACGCCAGGTAGTGGTGATTGGCGCGGGGCCATCCGGTGCGATCGCCGCCGCCCTGCTCAAGCGCCGTGGCCATGATGTGCTGATCATCGAACGCCAGCGCTTCCCGCGTTTCTCCATCGGCGAAAGCCTGCTGTCGCACTGCATCGACTTCATCGAAGAAGCCGGCATGCTGGAGGCGGTCGAGGCCGCAGGCTACCAGCGCAAGAACGGCGCGGCCTTCGCTTGGGGCGATGAATACAGCGCCTTCGATTTCGGCGACACCTTCAGCCAGGGCAAGCCCAGCACCTTCCAGGTGCAGCGCGCCGACTTCGACAAGTTGCTGGCTGATCAGGCCGAGTTGCAAGGCGTCGAGATTCGCTACGAAGAAGAAATCGTCAGTGCCGACTTCAGCGGGCCGCGTCCGCAGCTGCGCAGCCGCCGCCTGGACGGCAGCCAATACAGCGTCAGCGCCACCTTCGTGCTCGATGCCAGCGGCTACGGCCGCGTGCTGCCGCGCCTGCTGGCCCTGGAAGCACCGTCCAACTTCCCGGTGCGCAAGGCGGTGTTCACCCACATCGAAGACCGTATCGACTGCCAATCGTTTGACCGCGAGAAGATCCTGGTCACCACCCACCCCGAACACCGCGATGTGTGGTTCTGGACCATCCCGTTCAGCAACGGCCGCTGCTCGCTGGGCGTGGTCGCAGCCGCCGAGCGCTTCCACGGCCAGGATGACCTGGACGCCTGCCTCAAGGGCTTCGTGGCGCAAACCCCAAGCCTGGCCCGCGTGCTGCAGAACGCCGAGTGGGACACCCCGGCGCGCACCATCGGTGGCTATTCGGCCAACGTCACCACCCTGCACGGCCCCGGCTTCGCCTTGCTGGGCAATGCGGCGGAATTCCTCGACCCGGTGTTCTCCTCGGGCGTGACCATCGCCATGCGCTCGGCGAGCATGGCCGCCGGCCTGCTGGACCGCCAACTCAAGGGCGAAACCGTGGATTGGCACAGCCAGTTCGCCGAACCGCTCAAGCGCGGCGTCGACACCTTCCGCGCCTACGTGGAAGGCTGGTACGACGGCAGCTTCCAGGACGTGATCTACCACCCCGGCAGTTCGGCCGAGATCCGCCGCATGATCAGCTCGATCCTGGCCGGCTACGCCTGGGATGAGCGCAACCCTTTCGTGGCCGAGCCCAAGCGACGCCTGCGCATGCTGGCTGAAGTGTGCGCGCGGGTGCCAGCATGAACGGCCCGTACCTGAGCAACACCTACGTGGAGGAAACCCGCTTCGGTTTCTGGTTCCTGCGCAGCCACACCTGGCAGCACCATGTGCTGCGCGTGGCCGTCAATGACCTGCGCAGCCTGTTCAGCGAGCCGCTGCCCAGCGCCCCAGTGCTGCTGGACGCCGGCTGCGGCCAGGGCAAGTCCTTCCAGTACCTGCTTAAGGTGTTCGCCCCGGGGCAAATGCTGGGCAGCGACGCCGACCCGCACAGCGTCGACCTCAGCCGCCGCGAGGCTGCACGCCTGGGCGTCAATGCCCAGGTACAGGGCGCGGACTGCGCCAGCCTGCCGTATGCCGACGCCAGCGTCGACCTGCTGTTCTGCCATCAGACCTTCCACCACCTGGTGGAGCAGGAGCAGGCCCTGGCCGAGTTCTACCGCGTGCTCAAGCCCGGCGGCTACCTGCTGTTCGCCGAATCCACCGAGGCGTACATCGACACCTGGGTGATCCGCTGGCTGTTCCGCCACCCCATGCACGTGCAGAAGAGCGCCGCCGGTTACCTGGACATGATCCGCCAGCAGGGCTTCGAGTTCGACGCGCGCAACGTTTCCTACCCGTACCTGTGGTGGAGCCGGGCCAAGGATTTCGGCCTGCTGGAACGCCTGCGCCTGCGCAAGCCCAAGCCGTTCGGCCAGCGCGAGGAAACGCTGGTCAATGTGGTGGCGCGCAAGCCGCTGGGTGCTCAACCATGAAACGCCTGCTGTGGCTGGGCTTTGCCTTATTGCTAAGCGCCTGCGCCAGCCGTGCGCCGCTGCCGGCGCGACTGCCGCAATTGGCGCTACCGCTGCAATTGCACGTGCAGCGCCTGCAAGGCCAGCAGCGCCAGGACTGGCTGCTGGTGATCCAGCAACAGGACAACGGCCTGCGCTGGTCGATGATCGATCCGCTGGGCATCCCGGTCGCCCGGCAGAAACTGCTGGACGGCGAGTGGCAAGCCGATGGCCTGCTGCCGCCCAATCCGGCGGCACGTGAATTGTTCGCCGCCTTGCTGTTCGCGTTCACCGACGCACAGGAACTGCCCCAGCTGTACCCCACCGCCACCCAGGGTGATCACCTGCGCCAACTGGGCAGCCGCTGGGCCGTGCGCTACCGCGCCAGCACCGACCTGACGCTGACCCTGGACCAGGGCCTGCGCTATGAAATCACGCCACTGCCCGTAGAGGCCTCACCATGACCGCCTACTTCAATGCCCTGGGCCTGACCTGCGCCCTGGGCCGCGGCCAGGCCCAGGTTGCCCGCGCCCTGCTGGCCGGCGAAAGCCCGGGCATGCGCGCCGAAGCCGGCTGGGTGGCCGAGCGCGAACTGCCCGTGGGCGCCGTGCCAGACGAACTGCCCGCCTTGCCCGCCCACCTGGCCAGCCACCACAGCCGCAACAACCAGCTGCTACTGGACGCCGCCTTGCAGATCGAAGCCCCTCTGAGGGCCGCCACCCAGCGCTACGGCGCCCACCGGATCGCGGTGGTGCTGGGCACCAGCACTTCAGGCATCGACGAAGCCAGCCAGGACATTGCCGCCTACCTGCGCGACGGCCAGTTCCCGGCCGGCTACCACTACGGTCAGCAGGAGCTCAACGCCCCGGCGGACTTCCTGGTCGAGTGGCTGGAACTGTCAGGGCCGGCCTACGTCATCTCCACCGCGTGCACCTCCAGCGCCCGGGCGTTGATGAGTGCCCGGCGCCTGCTGGACCTGGGCCTGTGCGATGCGGTGATCTGTGGCGGCGTGGACAGCCTGTGTGCGCTCACTCTCAACGGCTTCAGTGCGCTGGAAGCGGTGTCGGACCAGCGCTGCAACCCATTCTCGGGTAACCGCCGGGGTATCAACATCGGCGAGGCCGCCGTGCTGTTCCTGATGAGCCGCGAAAACCTCGGCGACCAGCCCCGCCCCCTGGCACTGCTGGGCGCCGGTGCCAGCTGCGATGCGCACCATATTTCCGCCCCGGAGCCTTCGGGCCGCGGCGCCATGCAGGCGATGGACAAAGCCCTGCGCCAGGCGGGCATCGCCGCCAGCCAAGTGGATTACCTGAACCTGCACGGCACTGCCACCCCGCACAACGACGCCATGGAAAGCCACGCAGTGGCCCAGGTGTTTCCGGCGGGCGTGCCCTGCTCGTCCACCAAGCCTTTGAGCGGCCACACCCTGGGTGCGGCTGGCGCGCTGGAAGCGGCGTTCTGCTGCCTGAGCCTGAACGAAAACGCCCTGCCGCCCCACCTGTGGGACGGCGAGCCTGATGAGTCACTGCCCGCCCTGGCCTGGGTGCTGCCCGGCCAGCGCCTGGCCACCGCTGGCCCACGTCGCCTGATGAGCAATTCGTTTGCCTTCGGGGGCAACAACGTCAGCCTGATAATTGGAGACGCCCCATGATTGCCTGGCCCGTCGCCGAGCTGCTGCCCCATGCCGGGGACATGATCCTGATCGACCACGTCGAATCGTTCGACGAAGACAACATCCACGTCCACGTCACCGTGCGCGCCGGCGGCCCCTTCAACCGCGAAGACGGCAGCCTGCCGGCCTGGGTCGGCGTCGAGCTGATGGCCCAGACCGTGGCGGCCTACGCCGGCTGCCGCGCGCGCCAGAACCAGCAACCGGTGGAGCTGGGCTTCCTGCTGGGCACGCGCAAGTTCGAATGCAACGTGGAGCACTTCCCCGTCGGCAGCCCCCTGCAGATCCACGCCCTGCGCTCGCTGGAAGATGAAAGCGGCATGGGCGTGTTCGAATGCCACCTGCGCGGCCCCGGCATCCAGGCCAGCGCCCGTCTCAACGTTTATCGCCCGCCCCAGGCTGCACAGTACCTGGGCGCGGCACAGGAGTCCTCGCATGTCTGAATCCATTCTGGTCACCGGCTCCAGCCGCGGCATCGGCCGCGCCATCGCCCTGCGCCTGGCCCAGGCCGGTTTCGACCTGGTGCTGCACTGCCGCAGCGGCCGCGCCGAAGCCGAAGCGGTGCAGGCCGAAGTGCAGGCGTTGGGCCGCCAGGCCCGCGTGCTGCAGTTCGATGTGGCCGACCGCGCCACCTGCGCCCAGGTGCTGCTCGACGACGTCGAAACCCACGGTGCCTACTACGGTGTGGTGTGCAACGCCGGCCTGACCCGTGACGGCGCCTTCCCGGCCCTGAGCGAGGAAGACTGGGACCTGGTGATGCGCACCAACCTGGACGGTTTCTACAACGTGCTGCACCCGGTGATGATGCCCATGATCCGCCGTCGCGCGCCGGGGCGCATCGTCTGCATCACCTCGGTGTCGGGGCTGATCGGCAACCGCGGCCAGGTCAACTACAGCGCCTCCAAAGCCGGCGTGATCGGCGCCGCCAAGGCCCTGGCCATCGAGCTGGGCAAACGCCGCATCACCGTCAACTGCGTGGCCCCTGGCCTGATCGACACCGCCATGCTGGACGAGAACGTGCCGGTGGAAGAGCTGATGAAGATGATCCCCGCCCAGCGCCTGGGCACCCCTGAAGAAGTGGCCGCCGCCGTCAACTTCCTGATGTCGGCCGAAGCCGGCTACATCACCCGCCAGGTGTTGGCGGTGAACGGGGGGCTGTGCTGATGAAGCGCGTCGTCGTCACCGGCATGGCCGGCATCACCTCGCTGGGCAGCGACTGGGCGTCCATCGCCAGCCGCTTTGCCGAGCAGCGCAGCGGCATCCGGCGCATGGATGAATGGGACCGTTTCGAAGAACTGAACACCCGCCTGGCAGGCCCTATCGATGACTTCCAGGTGCCCGCGCACTGGACGCGCAAGCAATTGCGCAGCATGGGCCGCGTGTCACGGCTGGCGGTGGGCGCCGCCGAGCAGGCCCTGCGTGATGCCGCCCTGCTGGACGACCCGATCATCCGCGACGGGCGCATGGGCGTGGCCTGTGGCTCGTCCACCGGCAGCACCGACGAGATCAAGGCCTTCGGCAACATGCTGCTCAACTCGGTGGCCGAGGGGCTGAACGCCAACTCCTACGTGCGCATGATGCCGCACACCACGGCGGCCAACATCAGCATCTTCTTTGGCCTGACCGGGCGGCTTATCCCCACCTCCAGCGCCTGCACCAGCGGCAGCCAAGGCATTGGCTACGCCTACGAGGCCATCAAGTTCGGGCGCCTGCCACTGATGCTGGCCGGCGGCGCCGAAGAGCTGTGCCCTACCGAGGCCATGGTGTTCGATGCCCTGTACGCCACCAGCCTGAAGAACGACGCCCCGCACACCAGCCCGCGACCCTACGACAGCGGCCGCGATGGCCTGGTGATCGGTGAGGGCGCCGGCATGCTGGTGCTTGAGGAACTGGAACACGCCCTGGCCCGTGGCGCGCACATCCACGCCGAGATCGTCGGCTTCGGCAGCAACGCCGACGGCCAGCACACCACCCGCCCCGAGCAGGCCACCATGCGCCGCGCCATGGAGCTTGCCCTGGAAGATGCCAACCTGGCACCGGACGCCATCGGGTACGTCAACGGCCACGGCACCGCCACCGAGCAGGGCGACATCGCCGAGACCCAGGCCACCAGCAGCCTGTTCGGCGCGCGCATGCCCATCAGTTCGCAGAAGAGCTACCTGGGCCACACCCTGGGCGCCTGTGGCGCGCTGGAGTCCTGGTTCAGCATCGAAATGATGAACCGCGACCAGTACGTGCCCACCCTCAACCTGGACGCCATCGACCCGCTGTGCGGTGAGCTGGACTACCTGCGTGGCGAGTTCCGGCACATGCGCAACGAATACGTGATGAACAACAACTTTGCCTTCGGCGGCGTCAACACTTCGCTGATCTTCCGCCGCTGGTCCTGACTTTCAAACCTGGAGAAAATGGAATGTCTTCCATGCTACGCCTGCTGTTGGTTGTCCTGATGCTGTCCAGCGTGACCGCCTGCACCAGCCGCAAAATCATCACCCCCGACCGCACCGTGTCGGCCACCATCAGCACCAGCAAGGCGCAGATCAAGCAGGCGATCCTCAGCACCCTGGATGCGCGCAAATGGACGGTGGAGAGCATTGGCAACGACGTGATCAGGGCCCAGGTGGTGGTGCGCAACAAGTACACCGCCAAGGTCGACATCACCTACGACGCCAACCATTACCGCATTGCCTACCGCGACAGCCAGGACCTGGACTACAAGAATGGCAAGATCAACCGCAACTACAACCGCTGGGTGATCCTGCTGGACCGCAGCATCCTGCGCAAACTCAAGGGCGAGCAGAACGACGCGCAAGCCGAGCGCGACGCCGCCGAGTTGCAGGCCAACTGATTTCTGACCACGTAAAAGGAGAGACACGATGCAGATCAAACAGTGGGCCGCTGCGGCCACCCTCGCCCTGTGTGCCCTGCCGGGCATCAGCCAGGCACGCGATACCCAGCTCTACCTGCCGTTTCAGAAGGTGGTCGCGCAAATGACCAGCGAAGGCAAGATCGACGGTAGCGTGAAGTTCTACCTGGCCGGCAACACACCACGCGGCAAAATCACCGTGGTCAGCCCCAACGCCGTCACCAACAAGAAGACCAACGCCTTCAACAAGTCTGACGTCGAAGCCTGCGAATGGGCCTTGCAGTCGGCCATCCTGACCCTGGATGCAGCGGCGAAGAAGGTCGGCGCCAACGCCGTGACCAACATCGTCAGCTACTACAAATCCAACGCCCACGCCGACGCCACCAACTACGAATGCCACGCTGGTGCGTTCATTGGCGGTGTAGCGTTGAAAGGTGATTTGAGCAAGGTGCAGTAGCACCGACTGTAGCCGCTGCCGCCAGGTCGCGTCACGACGCCGCGCGCTGGCTGATCCACCGCGCCGCCTGTGACGCAGCCTTCGGCAGCTGCTACAGAGTTGCGGCGTACGCTGTGGGAGCAAAGCTTGCTCGCGATGGCATCGGCGCTGTGACCCTGAAGACCGTGTCGCCTGCATCGCGGCCAAGGCCGGCTTCTACCCCAGATAGCGTAGGAGCCGACTTTAGTCGCGATGCAGGCGACGCGGTTTCAAGACTGTTGCTGCAGGGGACGGTCAGAGCTGGAACCGGCCAACCATATTCTTCAGGTCATGGGACAAGCCCGACAGCGACTGGCTGGCCTCATCGATCTGCCCGGCGCCTTCGGAGGTCTGGATCGACAGGTCGCGGATGTTGACCAGGTTGCGGTCGATCTCACGGGCTACCTGGGCCTGTTCTTCCGAGGCGCTGGCGATGACCATGTTGCGTTCGTGGATCAAGGAAATCGCCGCGCTGATTTCGTCCAGCGCGGTGCCGGCGGTCTTGGCGGCATCCAGGGTAGATAGCGCCTGATCGTTGTTGGCCTGCATGGTCTCCACCACTTTGGCGGTACCTTGCTGGATGGCGGCGACCATTTGCTCGATTTCCTGGGTGGAGGTCTGGGTGCGGCCGGCCAGGGCACGGACTTCGTCGGCTACCACGGCAAAGCCACGGCCCGCTTCACCGGCGCGAGCCGCCTCGATGGCAGCGTTAAGCGCCAGCAAGTTGGTCTGCTCAGCCACGCCACGAATCACGTCGAGGATCTTGCCGATGTCCTGGGAGTGGGCAGCCAGCTCCTTGACCTGATCGGAGGCATCCTCGACACGCTCACCCATGCGCTGGATGGCGATGATGGTGGTGTCGACGCGCTGACGCCCCAACTGCGCAGCCTTGGTCGAATCGCTGGACGCATCGGCCGTAGACACGGCGTTGCGCGCCACTTCCTCGACCGCTGCGGTCATCTCGTTGACTGCGGTGGCGGCCTGCTGGATTTCGGCGTTCTGGTTGTTCAGGTCGCCGGAGGTCTGGTTGGTGATGGCAGTCATTTCTTCCGACGCTGCCGCCAATTGGTGCGACGAATCGCCGATCAGGCGCAGGGTGTCGATCAGGCTCTTCTGCATGTTGACCAGCGAATTCAAGAGCTCGGCGGCTTCATCCTGGCCTTCCACGTTGATGCGGCCAGTGAGGTCACCCTTGGCAATACGGCCAGCGGCGCTCACGGCTTCTTCCAGCGGCTTGACGATGCTGCGGGTCAGCATCCAGGCCAGCGCAACGGTCAGCAGGAACACAATCACCAGCACCGCGATGGTGGTCTGGATAGCGGTGTCATAGCTGCCCTTGGCGGCGGCGGTGTACAGCGCCGATTCCTGCAGGTTGATTTTCACCAGCTCGTTGAACAGGTTGCCGGTTTGGTCGGACAGGTCCTGGATCGGGCCGTTGAGCAGCGCGACCATGGCCTGGGTATCACCCTGGTCGGACAGCGCCTGGTAGCGCGACAGTTGCTCCTGGTAACGGCTGACCACGCTTTGCATCTGGCTGAACGCCGAACGCGCCGCCTCGGGCACGATCGGGGTATAACCCTGGATGGCCTTGTCCAGCTCACCGCGCAGGAAGGTCATGCGGTCCAGCGCCGGGCGCAGTTGCGCCGGGTCACGGTTGAGCATCAGGCGGAACGTCAGCACGCGAATGCCCAGCGAGTTGTCGCGGATGCTGCCCAGCCAGCGCGTACCGGCATGGGAAACCTCTTCGGTATGAATCACCGCCTCGCGCATGTGCGTGATCTGGTTCATGGAGAAGAAGCCAAAGCCCAGCATGAGCAGGCTGATCAGGCCAAAGCTGAGGAAAGCACGGGTCGAGATGCGCAACTGACGGACGTTCATAGGGACTCCAGGGGGATAACTCGCCCTGTATTCATCGGCCTGGGGTGCGACAACTTGAACGTACCGTTTCGACCATTTTTCAAGTAGTTGACTGACGCGTCACCATGTCCACAAACGCCTGGGCCATGGCCGAGGTGCTGGCCTTGCGCTGTACCAGCCACACCGAGGTGATGGCTTCCGGGTCGAGAAGCTTGCGGTAGACGACTCCGTCGATACGCATCGACTGGTAGGAAGCCGGCAGCACCGAGACACCCAGGCCGGCCGACACCAGGCCGATGATGGTCATGGCCTCGCCCGCTTCCTGGGCAACATGCGGGCTGAACCCGGCCTGGGCCGCCAGGCTGATCAGCTGCGCGTACAGGCCGCTGCCGTAGCTGCGCGGGAAGAATACGAATGGCTCTTGTGCCAGGGCCGCCATGTACAAACCGTCCTCGCTGCCCTGGGCCAGGGGGTGATCGGCATTGAGCACCGCCACCAGCGGCTCGCTGAACAGCTCTGTCCAGGTGAGCGAGTCAGGTAGGGGCAGCGGGCGGATCAGCCCGACTTCGATGGTTTCATCCACCAGCGCGTCGGCCACGCCCTTGCTGCTCATCTCCTCAAGGTTCAGGTGCACCGCCGGGAACGCCTGGCGGAAGGCATAGATGGCCTTGGGAATCCCGGAGTTGAACGGCGCCGACGAGGTGAAGCCAATCTTCATCTCACCCAACTCGCCCAACTGCGCGCGGCGGGCCACGTCGGCGGCCTTGTCCACTTGCGCCAGCACCAGCCGCGCCTCCTCCAGAAACAGCCGCCCCGCTTCGCTCAACGCCACCCGACGATTGGTACGCTCGAACAACCGCGCGCCCAGTTCCTGCTCCAGCGCCTGGATCTGCTGGCTCAGCGGCGGCTGCGAGATGCCCAGCAGCTCTGCGGCGCGGCCAAAGTGCAGCTCCTCGGCCACGGCGATGAAGTAACGCAGGTGTCGCAGTTCCATGGAGGCCCTCGATTAGGTCGTAAAAGCTATCAAATGGGTCGAACAATATATTGGAAAGAATAATTAGCCGGCTATATGCTTTTTTCACTGACCCCTTTCTGCTGCCCCTTCGAGGCCCCGCGTGAAAACTGCCGCTGCACCCCAGCACCAAGAAGTACCCCCCACCTCCCTTGCCGACGTTGCCGCGCACCTGAGTGAGGCCTACATCGAGAAAGGCACGCCGCTGTTCATGCGCACCGTGCTGGCGCTGTTCTCCGGCGGCTTCGCCACCTTTGCCCTGCTGTACTGCGTGCAACCGATGATGCCGATCCTGTCCAAGGAATTCGCCATCAACGCCGCGCAAAGCAGCCTGATCCTGTCAGTGTCCACCGGCATGCTGGCCATCGGCTTGTTGATCACCGGCCCCATCAGCGACGCCATCGGCCGCAAGCCGGTGATGGTCTTCGCCCTGTTCGCCGCCGCCCTGTGCACCCTGGCCAGCGCCATGATGCCCACCTGGCAAGGCGTGCTGGTGATGCGCGCACTCACCGGTCTGTCCCTCAGCGGCCTGGCCGCCGTGGCCATGACCTACCTGAGCGAAGAGATCCACCCCCAGCACATCGGCCTGGCCATGGGCCTGTACATCGGCGGCAACGCCATCGGCGGCATGAGCGGGCGGCTGATCAGCGGCGTACTGATCGACTTCGTCAGCTGGCACACGGCAATGCTGGTCATCGGCGGCCTGGCGCTGATCGCGGCCACGGTGTTCGTGAAAATCCTGCCTGAGTCACGCAACTTCCGCCCGCGCACAATGAACCCGCGCGGCCTGCTGGAAGGCTTCACCATGCACTTCAAGGACGCCGGCCTGCCGTGGCTGTTCCTGGAAGCCTTCCTGCTGATGGGCGCCTTCGTCACCCTGTTCAACTACATCGGCTACCGCCTGCTGGACGCCCCATACCACATGAGCCAGGCGCTGGTGGGCCTGCTGTCGGTGGTGTACCTGGCGGGCATCTACAGCTCGGCCAAGGTCGGCGCCCTGGCGGACCAGCACGGCCGCCGCAAAGTGTTCTGGATGAGCATCACCCTGATGTTCGCCGGCCTGCTGGCCACCCTGCTCAGCCCGTTGCCGGTGATCATCGTCGGCATGTTGATGTTCACCTTCGGCTTCTTCGGCGCCCACTCGGTGGCCAGCAGCTGGATCGGGCGGCGGGCGACCAAGGCCAAGGGGCAGGCTTCTTCGTTGTATTTGTTCAGTTATTACGTGGGGTCCAGTGTGGCGGGGACCTTGGGCGGGGTGGCTTGGAACTATGCGGGGTGGAACGGGGTTGGGGTGTTTATTGGCGGGTTGTTGGTGGTGGCGTTGATGGTGGCGGCGCGGTTGGCCAGGTTGGCGCCGTTGGGCAAGGTGACTTGAACGGTACTGCCCCCCCTTGCTTTGCCATTTTCAAGGTCTGGACTGAGCAACCGAGGGGCGCTCGCCCATTGCTTGAGATCTTTTTTCGCGCCACGCCATCCAATCACCTACCACCAACGGGAATCGGTCGTGCTGCTCCGTCCACCTTCTCAATGCTGGGTCAATCCACCCAATTAATTCCAAAATATCCTCATGCAGAGCGTGTAGTGGATTCCACAGCAACGGCTCGTGATGGAAGCAACGATTACGAAAGGTTCTAGCCGCATTTAAGCGAGATCTAATAACATCAGGGCGACGACGGTGACTCGGACAATAATGAAACACCCTCATCAGAGGTTTGGAAATATGCGTGATTGATGAACGATTGAACAACGTAGTCCAAAATCCGAAACTCAATTCTGCGACGATATCATCGTGGCCAAAATTCCGACGACGACGTCCCAAATCCCGTTTTGCCTCACCGATTTTTCGGTATAACGCCTGAAAAGCCGGCATATCGAGATCTGCCCACTCTTCGTACCAATCCGAGCGCTTATACTCAAAGATCATTTCTTTCTGAATACCGTTCCGAACAGCAACTTCCAGCACGTGAAATATACACACTAAAGATTCAGCCACCCTCATGTTATGAGTATACGCCTCAACAGCATGGCCAACCTCACCATCATGACAGTTCAAATACCGAGACATCCTCGGCGTTGATAGCCTTGCTTCTAATATTTGCCATGCCATTGGCTACCAAAACTCCTAAGCGCTTCAATATTGATAATTACAATAATCATACGCACGCTATGCCTAAAGCTAGAGTGAAGCTGTTTCAAATTATTTGAGAGTTTGACTATCCTGACGGGACTCAGTAGCCTTGCATTACTGCCCTAGCACCTCCACTCCCGGGCTGAAGAAACGGTGAAGAGACTAGGTATGTCATGGCCCTGCATTGCAGGGCCTTCTCGTTTCTGATTTCCCCGTCCGCTCGCCGATACCATCCATCAATCCCATCGCTGCCGCCAGGCTGCGGGTGCCTTCGCGTGCACTGAAAACAGCGCAACCTGCGGCAGCAGGCCTTCACAAAGTGCGGGGGTTACATCTGCTCACGCTTGGGGCGGGCTGGTCCTACAAATTCTTTATAGAATCCGAAAGTCTTGAAGGACATTTCCCAAAGGCCGGAAGTGGGGTTGTTGAAGGGGAAGTGTGGCCGCATAGTCCGGCGGTCGCGTTTTCAGCGGCCTGGATTTAGCAGTCCGGCTCACTCCCCATGCAGCTCGTCGTTGGACCGAGGCGTTTCGTATCGCCCTCAGTTTATGGCTACTGCACATGGGGCATCTTCGGATGCGCCGGGGTGGGAGTGACCCGGTCTGCTAATCCGTGTGCAGTTGCCACCTGATCGTTTAGCAGCGACGCGTGGCCAATCAACTCCTGACAGAAGGCTCAACCATGACCCGTTTCGTACCAATAGCATCCAACTTCACCTCGCACCCCATCCTCCACCTCGACGCCCAAGCCCCCATGGCCGACCTGCTGGAGTTCACCGACGTGCGCATGCGCGCCGCCAACAACATGCTCAAGAGCCTGGCGTGCCTGAACGCCCATGCCACTGAAGACTCGGACCTCAGCCACTTCGCCCTGGCAGCCTATCTACTGCTGGAGCCAGGCTGCGCGGCGCTGAACATCCTTGACCAGCGCAGCCATGCCGGGGAGGCGCTGCGCTGACGTGGACGCGCATTCAGCCCTGTAGCCGCTGCCGTCAGGCTGCGCTGGCCCTTATGAGCACTGGAAATCTTCAGCGAGGCACAGGGCCAGCGCAGCCTTCGGCAGCGGCTACAGGAGGCGCGTCTCCCCCGTGAGACAGCGGTCAGCGCGCCACCCACATCCGCCGCAACACCGGCTTGCCCACCACCTCATGCTTCACCACCGCCAGCACATGCAGCGCCACCAGCACCCCCAGCAACCCGTTGCACCCGGCATGCAGGGTATGGAAACGATGATCCCACACCGGGTCCGCAATCGGCTGCGGCAGGGTCACCCAGTCAAACACCTGGATGGGCCGGTCCATCATCAGCACGCCCGTCAGCAGCACCAAGGCGGTGACGGCGTAGATGACGTTGTGGATAACCCCGGCCAGCCGCTCACCCGGCCGGTGGCCATGGTCGCGCAAGTGGCGCAGGCGCAGCCAGGTGCGCACGGCGAATACGGGGATGAACAGAATCGACAGGGATACGTTGAGGCCGGCGATAGTGGCCTTGAAGATGGGCGTGACGTCGAGCAGCATCACCGAGAAACCCATCACCAATGCCCAGAGGATGAAGGCTGCGGACAGCCAATGCAGGACTAGCTGGGCGGGGGTGTAGTGGGCTGGTTTCATGGCGGCTGGCTGGCAATCAGGATGATAGCGAAACAATATTATCGCACGAAATGGAATGGTAACTCTTTGCATTTCAAAAGCAACGGGTCACCCGTCGACCATGCGCAGGCGCACCACCAACTCGTCCTCCTGGCGCAGTGTTTCCAGGCTTTGCCAACGGTTGCCCATGTGCTCCAGGCTTGCCAGCCAACGCAGCAGCGCCAACGCCTCGCCGCTTGCCAACAGATGCAAGCTGCCGCGCTCGACGGTCAGCTCCCGCAGGGTCACGTTGCCCCGCTCGGCGCTCTCGCGCAGCCGGTCTGCCAGCGGCATTTTCCCTGGATGATCGATAGCAGCCAGGGCGTGCTGCAATTGCAGCTGTTGCTGGTGCTCGATGCGCACCTGCGCCAGGTATTCGCGCGCGGGTAACCAGGCGCCGACATAGCCGATGACCACAGCGAGGAATATTCCCAGGCCCTGCAACCCACGCCGCTCGCGAACGGAGCGCTGATGCCAGTAGCTTCTCATGGCGGGTCCCCGGCCCACACCACGGTAGCCCTGCTTCGTCCTTCGACCGAGGTACCGGGCTGTACCTGGAGTGGCGGTTGCAGCAATGCCAGGGCCTGCGGGTGCACCGTGCTGACGTCGACAGCCCAGCCTTCGCGGGGGCGCCAGGCAATGCGCTCTACCTCCAGCTGCGGGCTGGCCGCGATCATTGTCACCAGCTGTGCCAGGCGATCCATTTCTGTGTTTTGCGGGGATTGGCGCGGACGTTGGGCAAGGCGCAGCCGAGTCGCCACGTCCACCACATGCCGTTGTTGCGCGAACAGGTGCTCGAAACGCTCGGTGTTGGCCTGCGATAGTGTCTGGGCTTGCTGATCAATATGCTGGGCACGGGCCAGGGTGAACACGCTCGCCAGCAAGCCCATTGCCATGGCGCTGGCCAGCACGCTGCGCCAGGGGAACAGCCATGCATGCGGCTTACCGGCCATCAGGTCCAAGCCTGGGCGGGTCGGCCGCCAGCAGGCATCGTCCCCGAACCATTGCATATCGCCCGGCAGGCGTTCTTTCAGCAGCGCCAGGCCCTCGGTTGAAAGGGCCAGCCGCGCAGGCAAGGCACCGCCCAGCAACCAGCGGCCACCCCACCAGAGCCCGCAGGGAATCTGGCTGGGCAGCAGGTCGGCGTCAATGTGCACAGCCAGCAGGTTTACCCCTTGCAGCACGCCCATTACCGAAGCGAAGCGCTCGCGCTCGGTGAACCACAGGCAGTAGCGCCGGGTAGGGTCGGCACCGGTCACGAACAGCTGCAAAGCCTCAAGGTCGCCGGCCATCTGCTCCTCCAGCGCATACGCAATCGCCAGGGTTGAAGGACGGCGCCCAGGCCACGGCTCGGTGCGCAGCCAGCCGAACAGTTCCATGGGCAGTACCACGCGCACAGGCTCGACGCCCAGTGCATCGAGCGCCGTGGCGCGCGCCGGCTCACCTGGCCGGTACAGCAGGCAAGGCCACTGCGCACCGGGCTTGTCGAGGCCCTCGGGCAACAAGTACAACCAGGCAGTCATGGCCAGTGTTCTCCCGTTTCGCTGAACGGCAACAAGCGCCGCTGCCGCAGCACTGGGCGACGGCTGTTGCGCTCAAGTTCAAAGTCGCTGATCAACTGCACACCACGCCCGCCTATAGACGCGCGCGCCCGCACCTGAAACCAGCGGCTGGAAATGCTAAGCACCGGGGTTGCCGGTACCTGCCCGCCCAGGGCGGCGGTAACGCTGGTGTACCCCTGGGCAGGACGATTGGCGATGAGCTGCCGGGCAACCTCCGGCGCCAGTCCCGCCGTTTGCATGGCGGCCAGCCCTGCGGTGTTGATGTTCAAGCCGGCATGAGGCGGTAAATGGGCCACGGCGGTTGATGCCTGACTCGTCAGGCCCGGGTGGCCAGCAGCAGGCTGATTGGCACGCCCCGCCAGATCCTCGATCACAACCTCCAACTGCCCACTTGCCGGTGCCCAGGGCGCCTGCACCTGGGCCCAGGGCTGGTCGAGCGTCACCGGCCCAGCCTGGCGCGGCAACTGGCCCTGTGCCCATTGTTCGGCGCTCAGCGCCCATTGGCGCAACTGCAGTGCCTGTAGTTGCCAGGCGCTGCTGCGCACCAGCAAACGGTGCTCGCGGACCATGCCGGCCGTGATCAGCACCGCCAGGGTCATGACCAGCAGCACGCTGATCAGCGCGATCCCCCTTTGATGATGTGGCATCAGCGGCCGTCCGACAGTAGCCATACACGGCGTACGTGCGGGTAACGCGCCGTGGACAGGCTCAGCTCAAGGGCCACCGCGCGACGCGTACCAGTGGGCCAACGCAGGTGCCAGACACCTTCCTGGTCGCGCACGCGCCATTGCAGTTGCTGCACCCCGTCCAGCAAACGCTGACTGTGGGCCGCCCCCTGCCCTTCACGGCGCCAGGCCGACGAAACCAGGCCATGGCTGACCTGCTGATACTCACTGCGCGGCTGCCCCAGCGGGTTGCGCCAGTTGCCTCGCAGCAATTGCAAACCATCAGGGGTCAGGCGTAATGAGCGCGGCAAAAGGTGCAGAACGTCACGTTCCACGACTGCCAGCGACCGTTGCAGGCTGCGCAAACCCTGCGCCTGTTCAGCCGCGATGCGCTGGGCGCGGATCACGGTGTCGAACAACTGCCAGCAGCCCACGCCCAGCAAGGCGAACAGCGCCAGGGCAATCAGCAGTTCCAGCAAGGTGAAACCGTGCTGCCTATCCACCCCAGGTCCTCCAGGCATCAAGGGTGTGCACGCGACTACCGTCGGCCTCCAACCGCAGTTGCACCCGAACCGTGTCGCCCTCCCGGGCTTGCTGCAACAGCCAGCGGCGGCCGCCAAAATCGATGGTTTGAGACTTGCGGCTGCGAAAGCGATCAGGTTCGAACACCAGGTGGGCAAGATGGTTGTCCAGAATCCACAGTGCGAACTGCCGCTCTTGCAACTGCCCGGCCTGGCGCAGCACGAACTGGCTGGCGCCCAGCACCGCAACCGCCATGACCGCGAACACCGCCAGCGCCACCATCATTTCCAGCAGGGTGAAGCCACGCTCAGGCTTCATGCCAGACCGGCTCGTTCAAACCATCACCTTCGACGATCAGCAGCGCCTTGCCCTGTGCCTGCAAATGCAGCTCAAACGGGCTGTATTCGTCGCTGCTCCACACGGTTATCTGCGGCACCGTGGCATCGGCATCAAGGGGTGCCTGCCGCCACTGCCAGGCCAGGTCGCCGCTGCGTTGAAACGCGCCCACAGGCTGCCAGCCGCCTGCCTCAAGCCGCAGCAGGCGATAACCCTCAACGTTGAACAGCAACCCGTATTCACGCCCCTCCAGCACGGCGCTTTCCCTGACGGCCTGGACCAGACGGACGACGCCAGCCGCCTGCTCGCGTGCCTCACGCCCAGGCGTAGGCCCGGCGACCAGGCTGACCATGCCCACCAGCACACCGATCAGCACCATCACCAACAGTGTCTCCAGCAACGTAAAGCCCTGCATGCCGGGGGCGTTCATGGTTGCTGCCAATTGCCGATATCCGCGGCCATGCCCTCCCCGTCAGGTAAGCCATCGGCCCCCAGGGAGTACAGATCGTAGTGGCCGGGGGAGCGCTGGCCCGGGTTGATGTACTGATACGCCGTGCCCCAAGGATCCACCGGCACACGGCGCAAATAGCCCTGGGGGTTCCAGGCCCGCGCCTCGGGCAGCCCCACGGGCCGCTGCACCAGGGCCTTGAGCCCTTGCTGGCTGGAGGGATAGGCGTGGTTGTCGAGCCGGTACATTTCCAGCGCGGTGGCGATGGCCTGCAGGTCACTGCGCGCGGCAACGACCTTGGCCTGGTCGGGCCGGCCCATGAATTGCGGCACCACCAGCGCGCCCAGCACGCCGATGATCACCACCACGATCATGATTTCGATCAGGGTAAAACCACGTTGCCGCATGTGCATCAAGTCACCAGTTGGTTGAGGCTGAGAATGGGCAGCAGGATGGCCAGGACGATCAGCAGCACCACGCCCCCCATCACCACCAGCATCAAGGGTTCGAACAGGCCGACCAGGAGCGCGAGCTGGGCGGCGAGGGTCTTTTCCTGCTGCTGGGCGGCGCGCTCAAGCATGGGGTTGAGTTCGCCTACGCGTTCACCGCAGGCGATCAGGTGCAACATCATCGGTGGCATGTCACCGGCCTGGGTCAGCGCGTGGGTGAGGCTGCTGCCCTGGCGCACCGCCTCGGCCGCCTGCAGCAGGCGGGTGCGGATGCCGAGGTTGCCCACCACGCTGGCGGCAATGTGCAAGGCGTCCAGCAGCGGCACCGCGCTATGCCCCAGGATGGCCAGGGTGCTGGCAAAACGCGCCGCGTCCATCGCCCGCAGGGTCCGCCCCAGCAGCGGCAGGCGCAGCAGCGTGCCATGCCAGCGCAGACGCAGGGCCGGTCGGCGCAAGGCGGCGCGCGCAGCGACGCCAGCCAGCGCAATCAGCCCCAGCCCCCACAGGCCATGGCCGCTGACCCCGTCGCTGAGCACGATCAACGCCTGGGTCAGCCACGGGAGGGCCTGGCCGCTGTCGGCAAACATCCCCACCACATCAGGCACCACGAAGCCCAGCAGGAACCCGACGATCCCCGTACACGCCACAAACAGAATCAGGGGGTACACCAATGCCATCTGGATGCGCTGACGCGCTTGCTGGCGCGCCTGGGTGTAATCGGCCAATTGCTCCAGGACCAGGCCAAGATGACCACTGCTTTCACCGGCAGCCACGGTGGCGCGATACAACTCAGGGAAGCTGTTGGGGTGCTCCCCAAGGGCATCGGCCAACCCATGGCCTTCGACAACCCGCAGGCGCAGCGCCTGGATCAGCGCGGCCACGGCTGGCCGGGCGGTTTGGCCGGCAACCGCGTTCAAGGCCTCCTCCAGCGGCAGGGCAGCCTGCACCAACGTGGCCAATTGGCAGGTAAACAATGCCAGCTGCGCACTGCCCAGCCTGACGCCGCCAGGGCCATGATGACTGACCACCATCGACTCCACGACCAGCCCGCGATCACGCAATGCCTGCCGGGCAACACGGGCACTGTCCGCCGTTTGCACACCTCGCAGCGTGCGACCCTCGGCGTTGCGGGCGCGATAGCGAAAATGCGCCATGCCTAGGTCGCCCCGGTGACGCGCAACAGCTCGTCGATGCTGGTCTGGCCAGCCAGAACCAGCCGCAGGCCATCCTCGAACAGGCCGGGGCCGGCCTGGCGGGCAACGTTCAGCAAGTCGCCCTCTGCGGCGCCGGCATGCACCATCGAGGCGAGCGCAGGGTCCATGACCACCAGCTCGTAAATGCCCTGGCGTCCGCGATAGCCCTGAAGGCAGTGCTCGCAACCTGCCGCGCGGTACAGCGTCGCGGTGGGCGCAACGGCCAGCCCCAGGCGCCTCAAATCCTGCGCGCCCACGTCATGGGCCACCTTGCAGGCACCACACAGCGTGCGCACCAGCCGCTGCGCCAGCACGGCAGTCAACGACGAGGCCAGCAGGTACGCATCCACCCCCATGTCCAACAGACGGGTGATGGCGCTGACCGCGCTGTTGGTGTGCAGCGTGGACAGCACCAGATGCCCCGTCAGCGATGCCTGGACCGCCACCTGCGCGGTTTCGCCATCGCGGATTTCGCCGACCATGACCACGTCCGGGTCCTGGCGAAGTATGGCCCGCAGGCCACGGGCAAAGGTCATGTCCACCCGTGGATTGACGGGAATCTGGCCAATCCCGGGCAAGTGGTACTCCACCGGGTCCTCGACGGTGAGGATGTTGCGCGAACTGTCGTTGAGCCGCTCCAGCGCCGCATACAGGCTGGTGGTCTTGCCTGAACCCGTGGGCCCGGTCACCAGCACGATGCCATGGGGCCGCGCCAGCACGTCGCGCCAGCGACTCAGCGTGTCGCTGGCCATGCCCAGGGCCGACAGATCGAAACGGCCAGCCTGCTTGTCCAGCAGGCGCAGCACCACCCGCTCGCCGTGGGCAGAGGGCAAGGTCGAGACGCGCACGTCCACCTCATGCCCCGCCAGGCGCAGGGCCATGCGCCCATCCTGTGGCAGGCGCCGTTCGGCGATGTCCAGGCGCGCCATGACCTTGATCCGCGACACCAACAGGCTGGCCAGTTCGCGCCGTGGTCGCAGCACCTCACGCAATTGGCCATCAATGCGCAGGCGCACCACCATGCTGTGCTCGAACGTCTCCAGGTGTACGTCCGAGGCTTTCTCGCGCACGGCCTGGCCAAGCAGGGCATTGATCAGACGAATGATCGGCGCATCACCCTCCTGCTCCAGCAAATCGGCGGTACGCGGCAACTGCTCGGCCACCTGCAGCAAGTCCAGGTCGCCATCCAGCCCCTGGGCCATCTGCTCGGCCGCGCTGTGCCCCTCCTGATAGCAGCGAGCCAGCTGGCTGGCAAATTCGGCCGCCCCGAGCACCTGCAGTGACGCCTGCGGCGGCATCAGGCGCAGCCCCTCGGTCACGGCTGTCAGGGGGGCATCCTCGCGCAGCCACAGGCAACCCTGATCCAACAGCACACCGAAGCGCTGGGCGAATGCAAACGGCAAGGTGCTCATGGCGCTTTCCCTCCAGTACGGCGCATATCGACCGTCGGCCCATCGAACACCTGCTCCAGGCGCGGGTGCAGCAAGGGCGCGCGGCCATCCGCGCCACGCAACCGTTCATAGCTGCCTTCGCTCAACCCCTGCAAAGCGGCCTGTCCACGGACAATGGTGGGGCGCAGGAACACCATGAGATTGGTCTTCTCCTGCACCTCGCTGCGCCAGCGAAACAGGCCACCCAGCCACGGGATATTGCGCAGCAGTGGCACACCCGACTCCTGGTGGCGAACGCTGTCCTTCATCAGGCCACCGATGACGATGATCTCGCCGTCGTCGACCAGGATGGTGCTTTTGAGCGATCGCTTATTGGTGATCAGGTCTTTGGTGCCGGCCGACGCGGCGGCAATCTCCGAGCTCTCCTGCTCCACTTCCAGGCGCAGCGTGGCCCCTTCGTTGATGTGCGGCAGAATCTTCAGGCTGATACCCACATCCTTGCGCTCCACGGTGGTGAAGGGGTTGTCGGCGCCATTGCCCGAGGTGGTGTAGGAACCCGTCTGGAACGGCACGTTCTGGCCCACCAGGATTTCCGCCGGCTGATTGTCCAGGGTCAGCAGGCTGGGCGTGGACAGCAGGTTGTTGTGGCTGCTGCTGGCCAGGGCACTGACCAGCACACCGAAGCGGTCAGTGCCGGCGCCCAGCACCACGCCCTCGGGCAAACTCAGTTCGCCTTTGCCCAGCAGCGAGCCGATGCTGATACCGGTGCCCGGAAAATTGATGGCGCCGCCCGCGTTGCCGCTGTTGAAAGCCCACTGCACGCCGAGCGCCTCTTTGACATCGCCGGACATTTCAACGATGGCCGCGTGGATCAGCACCTGGGCGCGGGGCAGGTCCAGTTGCTCGACAATGCGCGCCAACATGTTCAGCTGGGCGGGTTCGGCGATCAGCACCAGCGCATTCTGGCTCTGGTCGGCCCGCACCAGCACCTCACCGGCCGCCTTCATGGTGGCCTTGCCTGCGCCGGCCGGTACGGCCTGGCCCATCTGCTGGGCAATGCCATCCAGCACCTGCGCCAATTGCGTCGCGTCGCCATGGCGCAGCCGCACCACCCGCGAGTTGTCAGTCTTGCGGCTGGCATCAGTGTCCAGTGAGCGCGCCAGCCGTGCCAGGCGCTCACGCGCAGGCTTCGCGCCGATGATGATCAAGCGGTTGCTGCGCGGGTCGGCAATCACCTGGCTGCCGGCCTCCCCTGCCGCCTTGGTCAAGGACTGCTCCATGACCTTGGCAACATCGGTCGCCAGCCCCAACCGCAGTTCGATCACGTCATGGGCCAGATGCTCGCCGGTGTCCAGGCGCTGGACGATGCCCACCAGGCGCTCCACGTTACGCGCCGCGTCGGTGATCACCAGGGCATTGGCCGAAGCCGAAGGGCCAAGGTAACCGTTGGCGGAAATCAGCGGGCGCAGCAAGCTGCTCAAATCGGCGGCACTGGCCGCACCCAGGGGCACCACGCGGGTGACGAACTGGCTACGGGCCTCGCTGCCGGAGCGCGCCTTGGCCTCGGCGGCGGGCACGATCAGCAATTGCTGGCCGTCGGCGACGGCGGCAAAGCCGTGGGTATCGAGCACTGAATAGAACAGTTCGCGCACCCCGGCCCGGTCCAGCTCGCGGTCGGAGTGCACGGTAATGCGGCCTTTGACTCGCGCATCGAGCACCACCGTGGTCCCCAGGATGGTCGACATTTCCTGCACCACGTCGCGCAACTCGGCATCCTGCATGCTCAGGTACCAGCGCTCTTCATCGGCCATGCTCCAGGGGGCCATGCACCAAGGGGCGAGGCTCAGCGCGGCCGCGCAGATCCAGCGCCTCATGGTGGCGGCCCTGGGCGCAGGTGGCGCTGGGCTGGCAGGCCGGGCGCGCGGGCAGCAAGCCAGGATGGCGCGCTGGCCAGGCCCAGCACCTGCTCGCGACGGCCGTGCCACAGCACCACCCGTCCAGGCTCGACGCGACGCAGTACCGCCCCTGACGGCAACCTGTCACCTACCCGGTAAAAGCCTTCATGACCGTTGCTGCTGATCAGCGCACGGCCCTGACCGGAGCGTTCGGCCACTATCGCCCGCACCGCGTGGGAGGCGCTGCCTGCCGCAGGTGCGGGGGCCAGGCCAAACAGCGTGGCGATGCCGGTGCCGTCAAAAGCGCCGGGCGCAGGCACAGGCGCAGGCAACGCCACCAAGGCCGGCACCTGACGCAACCGATACTCCTGAGTGGCCTGCCACCCGGCCCACAGCAGCACCAGCAGCGGGGCCAGCCACTTGAGCAACACCTGCGGCCAGGCCATCAGTACCACATCCGTCGCAGCACCGGGGTGCGGCGCCACTGGTGGAACAGTACGGTGGCAACATGCAGCACTACCATGATGCCCAGCACCGCGCAGGCATATCGATGGAGGCCGTGAAACCACGTCAATAGCGCGGGGTCGGTCAGCGGTGGGGCGAAGCTGATCAGACCGAATATCCGAATCTGGCGGTCCATCATCGCAATGCCGGTTATCAGCACCAGCACAGTGATGGCGTACAGGCCCAGGTGGGCGTGGCGCGCCAGCGCCCCCATCAGGCCGGGGGTATGCCGGCGCTGGTGGCGGTGACGCCAGGCCAGCCCCATGCGCAACGCGAACAGCGGGATCAACAGCGCGGTCAACGAGATATTGAGGGCGCTGACCCACGCCTCGGTGGCTGCGGCCAGGTCCGCGAAAGCAACCAGGAAGCCGCTGCCCAGCGCCCAGAGGATGACACCCGCAGACAGCCAGTGCAGCGTTATCTGCAGGGGAGTGAAGTACTGTGTGTTCATGGGCTTCAACTCAGGCGAGGAGCCGGGCGAAGCACTCGCCCGGCGGTTCGGCGACAACGTCAAAGCGCTTCCCAGGCGGACTGCCAGGCATGCCCGACACCCGGTGCGTAGTGCACGGGGGAAGTGTTCCGACACCAAGGTGCGACCTGGTCCGACAGGCAGCGATAGACCTTGCCGTCTGTCTGCAGCACCGTGGTGCCACCTTTGTAGTGCTCCACGCCCTCGCCGTAGACATACTCGTAATCCCCGCCACCGGCCTCACCGGTCAGGGTCACGTCCTGCAGTGCCTGCAGGTTGATGCGGCCGTCATCGCTGCGTGCCAGCAGCTTGACCTGGTGCGGGCCCGGCGCCGAACGCACGGCGATACTCAGCGGCGCCGTGGTGCCGTCGACGATCTGGCGGGCAGTGCCGACGGCCTTGTGCTGGGCATCGAAAACCGTGACTTCGACATTCAGCGTGCGGTTGGTGGCCACCTTCAGGTCGACATCGACGCGGCCCTGCTGCAGTTCGTACTCGGGCAGCAGGTCCTCCATGCGCGCGAACGCCCCTGGGTCCCCCACCAACTGGAAGTCCATCTGGTAGCTGACCACGCCGCTTTCGGGCTGGGCGTAGAACAGGTTCATGCCACGCTGGGCCTCGATCTGCCCTTCAGCGTTGCGCTGACCCGCACGCACCAGTGGCTGCGCGGCGTTGAGCTTGTGCGCCAGCGCCAGGCTCCAGTTGTCCTGGTGGCCCAGTTCATTACTGTCGATGGCCAGGGAGACCGAGTACGGCGCACTTTCACCGCTGTCGGTGAACGCCCGTGCGGTCACCACGTCACCAGCGATCAACGGTGGCAGCGGCGCGAAGGAGCCCACGTTTTTCCAGCCATCGTCGTAGGGGTCGGTCTGGATATCCACGTCCACCGCGTTGTAGAACGCATTGGCGGTGTCGTTGACGGTCCACACCCCGTAGATCACGTGGTGACCCTGGCGGTCGGCAGGCAGCGTGCACTGATGTTTTTTCGCCAGATCGCCGGGGTTGGCGTTTGAACCACCGGTGGGGAAGCCACCACCGAATGCCACGGTACAGAAGGGTGTCAGGTCGAAGCTGGCACGGGTCAGGGGTTCATTGGGGTTCCAACCCACCCGGGTAATGAAGTACTCCCAGCCGGTGGTGGAATGCGCGGTGGTGAACCGCCAGTCGAAGGCGATCTCACGGTCGGTGATCTCGGTTTTGTGCCAACGGGTTGCCGACTGGGCATCCATGGCACCGAAACGCGCGATACCGCTGGCCAGTTTACCGTCTGCCGGGCCTGTGGCCGGGAAACCCTTGAGTGTCTCGCCGACGCTGTGCGGCTCGTACTGAGCGCCACCGCAATCGGTGTTGACGCGGTCCTGGCAAAGCTTGGCGCGCGAAGGTGGGAAACTCATGTAGCCGTGAGCGGCGGCTTGTTGGCTGGCCAGCAGTGCCGTACAGGCAGTGGCCAAGGCAGCCGCGCCAAGCAGCGCGGCCCTGGGTTGCATTGCGAATTTCATCTTCGTACCTCCCTGTTCAAATCTGAAGAGGGAGGAGTCTAAGAAACGCCGTAGGAACCGGCTGTCAGACGATTCCTAAACTACAGGTGGAATTTTCTGAAGCCTTGCTTACTGGTGGTACTGCGCCGAAAACTCATGCACGGCGTTGATGAACGCGCCCGCATGCGCCGGGTCCACTTCCGGCGTGATGCCATGGCCCAGGTTGAACACGTGGCCAGTGCCATTGCCGTAGCTGGCCAGGATGCGCGCCACTTCAGCGCGGATGGCTTCGGGCTTGGCGTACAGCACGGTCGGGTCCATGTTGCCCTGCAGGGCCACCTTGTTGCCCACGCGGCGACGGGCTTCGCCCAGGTCGCACGTCCAGTCCAGGCCCAGCGCGTCGGCGCCGGCGTCGGCGATGCTTTCCAGCCACAGGCCGCCGTTCTTGGTGAACAGGATGACCGGCACTTTGCGGCCTTCGTGTTCGCGGATCAGGCCGCTGACGATTTTCTTCATGTAGGCCAGCGAGAACTCCTGGTACGCCGCAGCCGACAGGTTGCCGCCCCAGGTATCGAAAATCTGCACGGCCTGGGCGCCGGCCAGGATCTGGCCGTTGAGGTAGCTGGTGACCGACTGGGCCAGTTTGTCCAGCAGCAGGTGCATGGCTTGCGGGTTGTCGTAGAGCATGGCCTTGGTCTTGCGGAAGTCTTTCGACGAACCGCCTTCGACCATGTAGGTGGCCAGGGTCCACGGGCTGCCCGAGAAGCCGATCAGCGGTACGCGGCCGTTGAGTTCGCGGCGGATGGTGCTGACAGCGTCCATCACGTAGCCCAGGTCTTTTTGCGGATCGGGGATCGGCAGGGCTTCGATGTCGGCCAGGGTGCTGACCACTTTCTTGAAGCGTGGGCCCTCGCCGGTCTCGAAGTACAGGCCCTGGCCCATGGCGTCGGGGATGGTAAGGATGTCGGAGAACAGAATGGCCGCATCCAGCGGGTAGCGTTCCAGCGGTTGCATAGTGACTTCGCAGGCGAACGCCGGGTTCATGCACAGGCTCATGAAATCACCGGCCTTGGCGCGGCTGGCGCGGTATTCAGGCAGGTAGCGACCAGCCTGACGCATCATCCACACGGGGGTGACGTCGACGGGTTGCTTGAGCAGGGCACGAAGGAAACGGTCGTTCTTCAGGGCAGTCATGGGAGCATCCGGCAGATAAGTGCCAGCATTTTCCCAGACTGGAACGCAAAAGGCACGGCGTGCGCCGTGCCTTTTATCTATCGGGGCGATTTGCCGCGGCGTTTATAAAGGCTTCGCGGGCAGAGCCCGCTCCCACAGGGCATGTACTGGCCCCTGTGGGAGCGGGCTCTGCCCGCGAATGGTACGACGCGGTATCGGATCAGACTTCCAGGTAATCCAGGATCCCTTCGGCGGCGTTGCGGCCTTCGAAGATCGCCGTCACCACCAGGTCAGAACCACGCACCATGTCGCCACCGGCGAAGATCTTCGGGTTGCTGGTCTGGTGCTTGTACTTGCCCTGTTCCGGCGCAACAACGCGGCCCTGGCTATCGGTCTGGATGCTGAACTGCTCGAACCACGGCGCCGGGCTTGGACGGAAGCCGAAAGCGATGACCACGGCATCAGCCGGGATGATCTCTTCGGAACCCGGGATCGGCTCGGGGCTGCGGCGGCCACGGGCGTCAGGCTCGCCGAGACGGGTCTCGACCACTTTGACGCCTTCGACCTTGTCTTCACCGACAATGGCGATGGGCTGGCGGTTGTAGAGGAACTTCACGCCTTCTTCCTTGGCGTTCTTCACCTCTTTGCGCGAGCCCGGCATGTTCGCTTCGTCACGGCGGTAGGCACAGGTAACGGCCTTGGCGCCCTGGCGGATGGAGGTGCGGTTGCAGTCCATCGCGGTGTCGCCACCGCCCAGTACCACCACCTTCTTGCCTTTCATGTCGACGAAATCTTCCGGCGACTTTTCAAAGCCCAGGTTGCGGTTGACGTTGGCGATCAGGAAGTCGAGCGCGTCGTGCACGCCCGGCAGGTCTTCGCCCGGGAAGCCGCCCTTCATGTAGGTGTAGGTGCCCATGCCCATGAATACGGCATCGTATTCTTCGAGCAGTTGCTCCATGGTCACGTCCTTGCCCACCTCGGTGTTCAGGCGGAACTCGATGCCCATGCCGGTGAAGACTTCGCGACGATTGCTCAGCACGGTCTTTTCCAGCTTGAACTCGGGGATGCCGAAGGTCAGCAGGCCACCGATTTCCGGGTTCTTGTCGAACACCACCGGGGTCACGCCGCCACGTACCAGCACGTCGGCACAGCCCAGGCCAGCAGGGCCGGCGCCAATGATGGCGACGCGCTTGCCGGTCGGCTTGACCTTGGACATGTCCGGACGCCAGCCCATGGCGAACGCCGTGTCGGTGATGTACTTCTCCACCGAACCGATGGTCACCGCGCCGAAGCCGTCGTTGAGGGTGCAGGCACCCTCGCACAGACGGTCTTGCGGGCACACCCGGCCGCACACTTCAGGCAGGGTGTTGGTCTGGTGCGACAGCTCGGCGGCGGCGAGGATGTTGCCCTCGGCCACCAGCTTCAGCCAGTTGGGAATGAAGTTGTGCACCGGGCACTTCCATTCGCAGTACGGGTTACCGCAACCCAGGCAGCGGTGGGCCTGGTCGGCCGACTGCTGGGGTTTGAAGGGTTCGTAGATTTCCACGAACTCTTTCTTGCGCTGACGCAACAGTTTCTTCTTCGGATCCTTGCGCCCGACCTCGATGAACTGGAAGTCATTATTCAGACGTTCAGCCATTTTAAAACCTCATCAACTTCTTCAGGCGCATATCACTGCGGGTTGGCACGGGTGCTGGTGAGCAGCGATTTCAAGCTGGCAGCCTTGGGCTTGACCAACCAGAAACGGCGCAGGTAGTCGTCCAGGTTTTCCCAGACGTTACGGCCCCACTCGCTATCGGTTTCTGCCACGTATTCGGCCAGCACGCGTTCGATGTGGCTACGGTAGGCCTCCATCGCTTCGCCGCTGATGCGCTGGATTTCCACCAGTTCGTGGTTGACGCGGTCAACGAAGGTGTTGTCCAGGTCCAGCACGTAGGCGAAACCACCGGTCATCCCGGAGCCGAAGTTGTAGCCGGTCTTGCCCAGTACGCAGACAAAACCACCGGTCATGTATTCGCAGCAGTGATCGCCAGTGCCTTCCACCACGGTGTGGGCACCGGAGTTGCGCACGGCAAAACGCTCGCCTGCGGTACCGGCGGCGAACAGCTTGCCGCCAGTGGCGCCGTACAGGCAGGTGTTGCCGATGATGGCGCTGTCCTGGGTCTTGAACGGGCTGCCTTTGGGCGGAACGATCACCAGCTTGCCGCCGGTCATGCCCTTGCCCACGTAGTCGTTGGCGTCGCCTTCCAGGTACATGTTCAAGCCACCGGCGTTCCATACGCCGAAGCTCTGGCCCGCGGTGCCGTTGAAACGGAAGGTCACCGGCGCCTTGGCCATGCCCTGGTTGCCGTAGGCACGGGCGATTTCACCCGAGATGCGGGCACCGATCGAACGGTCGCAGTTGCAGATGTCCAGGCTGTAGTCGCCGCCGGACTTGGCAGCGATGGCGCCCTTGGCCATCTCGACCATTTGCTCGGCCAGCAGGCCTTTGTCGAACGGCGGGTTGCGGTCCACTTCGCAGAATTGCGGCTTGTCGGCCGGAATGTGCGAGCTGCCCAGCAGCGGCGTCAGGTCCAGGTGGTTCTGCTTGGCGGTCTGGCCTTCCAGCACGTCGAGCAGGTCGGTACGGCCGATCAGCTCGCCCAGCGAGCGCACGCCCAGCTTGGCCAGCCATTCACGGGTCTCTTCTGCCACGTAAGTGAAGAAGTTGATCACCATGTCGACGGTGCCGATGTAGTGGTCTTTGCGCAGCTTGTCGTTCTGGGTGGCCACGCCGGTGGCGCAGTTGTTCAGGTGGCAGATGCGCAGGTATTTGCAGCCCAGGGCGATCATCGGGGCAGTACCGAAGCCGAAGCTTTCAGCACCCAGGATGGCTGCCTTGATCACGTCCAGGCCGGTTTTCAGGCCGCCGTCGGTCTGTACCCGCACCTTGCCGCGCAGGTCGTTGCCGCGCAGGGTCTGGTGGGTCTCGGCCAGGCCCAGCTCCCACGGTGCGCCCGCGTACTTGATGGAGGTCAGTGGCGAAGCACCGGTACCGCCGTCATAGCCGGAGATGGTGATCAGGTCGGCATAGGCCTTGGCCACGCCGGCGGCGATGGTGCCCACGCCTGCTTCGGCCACCAGCTTCACGGAAACCAGGGCGGCCGGGTTGACCTGTTTCAGGTCAAAGATCAGCTGCGACAAGTCTTCGATGGAGTAGATGTCGTGGTGCGGCGGTGGCGAAATCAGCGTCACGCCCGGTACCGCATAGCGCAGCTTGGCGATCAGGCCATTGACCTTGCCGCCTGGCAGCTGGCCGCCCTCGCCCGGCTTGGCGCCCTGGGCTACCTTGATCTGCAGCACTTCGGCGTTGACCAGGTATTCGGGGGTTACACCGAAACGGCCGGTAGCCACTTGCTTGATCTTGGAGCTCTTGATGGTGCCGTAGCGGGCCGGATCTTCGCCGCCCTCACCGGAGTTGGAGCGCGCGCCCAGACGGTTCATGGCTTCGGCCAGGGCTTCGTGAGCCTCGGGCGACAGCGCACCCAGCGAGATACCCGCCGAGTCGAAACGTTGCAGGATGGCTTCCAGCGGCTCGATCTCGTCGATCGACAGCGGGGTGTCCAGTTCCTTGACCTTGAACAGGTCGCGAATCATCGACACCGGGCGGTTGTCGACCAGCGCGGTGTATTCCTTGAACTTGGCGTAGTCGCCCTGCTGCACGGCGGCTTGCAGGGTGTTGACCACGTCAGGGTTGTAGGCGTGGTATTCGCCACCGTGCACGAACTTCAGCAGGCCGCCTTGCTGGATCGGCTTGCGCGCGCTCCAGGCTTCGACGGACAAGGCTTTCTGTTCGGCTTCGATGTCGACGAAACGCGCGCCCTTGATGCGGCTTGGCACGCCACGGAAGCTGAGGTTGCAGACTTCCTCGGACAGGCCGATGGCTTCGAACAGTTGCGCACCGCGGTACGAGGCCACGGTGGAGATGCCCATCTTCGACAGGATCTTGAGCAGACCCTTGGTGATGCCTTTGCGGTAGTTCTTGAACACCTCGTAGAGGTCGCCCAGTACTTCACCGGTACGGATCAGGTCGCCCAGCACTTCGTAGGCCAGGAACGGGTAGACCGCCGAGGCGCCGAAGCCGATCAGCACCGCGAAGTGGTGCGGGTCGCGTGCAGTGGCGGTTTCGACCAGGATGTTGCTGTCGCAACGCAGGCCTTTCTCGGTCAGGCGGTGGTGCACCGCGCCAGTGGCCAGCGAGGCGTGAACCGGCAGCTTGCCCGGGGCAATGTGGCGGTCGCTGAGCACGATCTGGGTGTGACCGGCACGCACGGCTTCTTCGGCCTGGTCGGCGATGTTGCGCACGGCCGCTTCCAGGCCCACGCTTTCGTCGTAGTTCAGGTCGATGATCTGCCGCTCGAAGCCCGGCAGGTCGAGGTTCATCAGCGAGCGCCACTTGGCCGGGGAAATGACCGGCGAGCTGAGGATCACGCGCGATGCGTGCTCAGGCGACTCCTGGAAGATGTTGCGTTCGGCGCCCAGGCAGATTTCCAGGGACATCACGATCGCTTCGCGCAGCGGGTCGATCGGCGGGTTGGTGACCTGCGCGAACTGCTGGCGGAAATAGTCGTACGGGGTGCGCACGCGCTGGCTCAGCACGGCCATCGGCGTGTCGTCGCCCATGGAACCCACGGCCTCGTAGCCCTGCTCGCCCAGCGGGCGCAGCACCTGGTCACGCTCCTCGAAGGTGACCTGGTACATTTTCATGTACTGCTTGAGCTGCTCAGGGTTATAGAAGGACGACCCGTGGTCGTTGTCTTCCATGGTGGCCTGGATGCGCAGGGCGCTCTTGCGCAGCCACTGCTTGTACGGGTGGCGCGACTTGAGGCGGTTGTCGATGGCATCGGTGTCAAGGATCTGGCCGGTTTCGGTGTCCACGGCAAAGATCTGGCCCGGGCCGACGCGGCCCTTGGCCACTACGTCTTCAGGCTTGTAGTTCCACACGCCGATTTCCGACGCCAGGGTGATGTAACCGTTCTTGGTGGTTACCCAGCGCGCCGGACGCAGGCCGTTGCGGTCCAGCAGGCAGACGGCATGGCGACCTTCGGTCAGTACCACGCCGGCCGGGCCGTCCCACGGCTCCATGTGCATGGAGTTGTACTCATAGAACGCCCGCAGGTCGGGGTCCATGGTTTCAACGTTCTGCCAGGCTGGCGGAATCAGCATGCGCACGCCACGGAACAGGTCGATGCCGCCGGTCACCATCAGCTCCAGCATGTTGTCCATGCTCGAGGAGTCCGAACCCACGCGGTTGACCAGCGGGCCCAGTTCTTCCAGGTCCGGGATCAGGTCGTTGGCGAACTTGGTGCGACGGGCCTGGGCCCAGTTGCGGTTGCCGGTGATGGTGTTGATCTCGCCGTTGTGGGCGAGGAACCGGAACGGCTGCGCCAACGGCCACTTTGGCAGGGTGTTGGTGGAGAAACGCTGGTGGAAGACCGCGATGGCGGTCTGCATGCGCGCGTCGCTCATGTCCGGGAAGAAGGCGGTGAAGTCCGCCGGCATCATCAGGCCTTTGTAGATGATGGTCTTGTGCGAGAAGCTGCAGATGTAGTGGTCGGTGTCGGCGGCGTTGGCCACGGACGAGCGACGACGGGCGCTGAACAGCTTGATCGCGAATTCCTGGTCACTCAGGCCTTCGCCGCCGATGAACACCTGCTCGATTTTCGGCAGGCGCTCAAGGGCCAGGCGGCCGAGGACGCTGGTGTCGATCGGCACCTGGCGCCAGCCGATCAGGTTCAGGCCGGCTGCCAGGATTTCGCGGTTCATGTTTTCGCGCGCAGCCTCGGCGCGGGCGTCGTCCTTGTTCAGGAACACCATGCCCACGGCGTATTGCCTTGGCAGTTCGACGCCGAAGGTTTCCTGGGCGACAGCGCGCAGGAACTGATCGGGCTTCTGCATCAGCAGGCCGCAACCGTCGCCGGTCTTGCCGTCCGCGTTGATCCCACCGCGGTGGGTCATGCAGGTCAGGGCTTCGATGGCCGTTTGCAACAGGTGGTGACTGGGTTCGCCGGTCATATGGGCAATCAGCCCAAAGCCACAGTTGTCCTTGAATTCATCGGGTTGGTACAGACCTGTTTTCATAGACACTTTCTCACCAGGCTGCCCCCTTGGGGGACAAATTTCTTTTCAATTCAACCGCTTACCAACCGCGCCGAACGTACGCCAGCTTTGCAGGGGCAAAAGGGAGGTCATTGTACACAGCGACAGGGTCGCCCACAAATTTGCGCGGCGACTCCGCACAAAATCATGTCGCAATTCTATAAGTTTTAAGCAAGGTGTTGTGGTAGCAACGATGCTTGAGTCTGAAGCTTATCAGCCTGGACTGCAATGGGGGTAACCACAGACAGTCTGGGACACGAAAGCCTGCCGCGTTCTGCGCAGCAGGCTTGGGGTCGTATCAGGAGACGCTCAGCGAGGTGGCGGGGATGGTGCCACCGGACAAGGCCCCGACCGCTATCGGGTCAGGGCTTGCGGCATTCAGCGCGTCGATGCCAGGTCTTGTTGGACGCTGGCGACACTTCTAGGCCAAGGTTTACCAGCCTGGACCTTCGCTGGCAAGTTCTTGATTGCCGCAACGGCTGCATCACGGCTGCTGAAGCTGCCATAAGTGATGACGTACAGGGGTTTGCCCTGCAGGGTTTTCTTGAAATAACGGTACTCGCCGCCCTGCTCTTTCACGTAGTTCTGGGCGGTGGCTTCGCTGCTGGTACCCAGGATCTGCACCACATAGTTGCCAGCGGCCTGGCCTTTGTACCAGCCAGCGCCTGCGCCACCGGTGGCGGCAGGTTTGGCGGCGGTAACGGGCTCGGGCTTCTTCTCGACCGGCTTGTGCTCAGGTTTGGCGGTGGCCACCTGCACAGGCGCCTTGTGCACGGGCGCAGGGGCCGGTGCTGGCGTCGGACGGGCGGCAACCGGTGCCGGGGCAGGGACCGGCACTGGGGTGGCTGCAGGGCCAGCTGGCACGCCAGGTGGCGGCGCGGTAGTAGTCACGGTGGGCGGCGCGGACGAGCCGTGGGCGATGGGCGTGGTTTCTTCGCCGTCACCCGAGCCTGCGGCCTCGGCCAGCGGGCCGCGCATCACCGGCTGCGACTGGCCGACCAGCGGCAGTGGCATGGGCTTGGAGTTGCCGGCGAATTCGATGGCGGCGTTGCTGCCATCCTGGTTCGGCTGGGCATTGCCAGGCGTGCCCTGGCCCAGCGGCAGTTGCGCCTGCTCGGTGGCCGGCGCCGTCGGCGCGTTGGCCGACTTGCGGCCTGGCAGCAAGGCTGCCGCGGCCACGGCGATGACAACAACCCCGGTCAGTGCCAGTACGTGTTTTTTCGGCATTTTGAACCCCATAGATGGACGCTTCACCGCCGAGCGGCTAGCGATCATGGCCTCGATCATTGCATCACGGGCGACCTGGTTGATTGCGCCTGGCCAGCCTTCTGAGTTTTCGTGAATGTCGGAAATCTGATCATTGGTAAAGAGTTGGATCCCCTGCCCGGCGCCTTCCAGGCGCTGGGCCAGATACTCACGGGTTTCCTCGACGCTGTACGGTTGCAGCTCGATGACGTGGAACAGCTCCTGCTCGGCGCTGAATTGCTCCAGGCCGTCGATCACCGACGCCTCGCCAAACAGGAACACGTGCGGGCGCCCTTCCGGCGTACCGGCCGCCAACGTCAGCAGGGCTTCGAGTGCGGATTCGGCAAGTTGTTCCGCATCGTCCACCAGCAGGTAGACTTCCTGGCCGGTCAGGGCCAGTTGCACCACCTGCGCCAGGATCGCCTGGGTGTCGGCCTGGGCCACGTTGAGCGCCTGGGCCACCTGGGCCAGCACGCTCGGCGCATCACCGGCACCACGGGCCGAAACCACCACGCTCTGCACCGACTGTTTGTTGGTGCTGGCCACCAGGGCCTGGCGCAGCAGGGTCTTGCCGCTGCCCTCGGGGCCGGTGACTACCAGCAACAACTGGCTGTAGCGCGCCAGGTGGTGCAACTGCCCCAGCACCGGCTTGCGCTGGGCAGGGAAAAACTTGAAGCCGGGCACACGGGCCGCAAACGGGTCATGGTCCAGTTGGTAGTGGCCCAGAAAGGCCTCATCGGCGTGCAGTGTCATCGAACTCTATTACCTCAAAGCGAAGCCGCGAGGGCGCGGTAATCCGCCGCCAGCGTGGCTTGTAGAACTTCAGTTGGATAATCGTCGGTCACCACGGCTTCACCGAGGTGGCGCAACAACACCAGGCGCATACGGCCATCGATGACTTTCTTGTCGACGGCCATGTGCTGGAGAAATTGTGCGGGGGTCATGTCTGCCGGCGGCACCACCGGCAAGCCGGCGCGCTGCATCAGGCGGATGCCGCGGTCACGGGCCTGCTGGCTGATCCAGCCCAGGCGCATGGACATTTCCAGGGCCATCACGGTACCGGCCGCCACGGCTTCGCCGTGCAGCCACACACCGTAACCCATCTGGGTTTCAATGGCGTGGCCAAAGGTATGGCCCAGGTTCAGGGTGGCGCGCACGCCGGTTTCGCGCTCGTCGGCGTTGACCACTTCGGCCTTGGCCTCGCAGGAACGCTTGATGGCGTAGGTCAGGGCGGTCTGATCGACGGCCAGCAGGGCATCGATGTTGTCTTCCAGCCAGCCCAGGAACGGCTCATCGCAGATCAGGCCGTACTTGATCACTTCGGCCAGGCCCGCCGACAGCTCGCGGGCTGGCAGGCTCTTGAGGCTGGCGGTGTCGATGAGCACGGCGTTGGGCTGGTAGAAGGCGCCGACCATGTTCTTGCCCAGCGGGTGGTTGATGCCGGTCTTGCCGCCCACCGACGAATCGACCTGGGACAACAGCGTGGTAGGCACCTGGATGAAGTCCACGCCGCGCTGGTAGCAGGCCGCGGCGAAACCGGCCATGTCGCCCACCACGCCGCCGCCCAGGGCGATGATGGTGGTGCGGCGGTCATGACGGGCCGTCAGCAGGCCATCGAAGATCAGCTGCAGGGTTTCCCAGTTCTTGTAGGCCTCGCCGTCGGGCAGGGCCACGGACATCACCGAGTAGGCGCCCAGGGCGCGGCTCAGTTGCTCCAGATACAGGGGGCCGACGGTTTCGTTGGTGACGATGGCCACTTGTCGGCCGGCAATATGCGGTGCCAGCAGTTCAGGCTGGCCCAGCAGGCCTTCGCCAATGTAGATCGGGTAGCTGCGCTCACCCAGTTCGACCTTGATTGTCTGCATGTTCCCCCACCGTGAAGCCGGGCCCGTCGCCCTGTCTCAGTCGTTATTATTGGTCGACACGCCCCCCGGCTGGCAAGCCAGGGGGGATGCCGAGAATAGCCTATTTACGCCAGCGGTCGATGACGATTGCGTCAGCGTGGCGGCAACTGGGCCAGGCGCTCGAGAATGTCCAGCACCACCATGCGCGGCGGCCGCTCGTCAGTCTCTACCACAAGATCGGCGATCTCGCGGTAAAGCGGGTCACGCACGGCCAGCAGCGCACGCAAGGTGCCCGCGGGGTCGGCGGTACGCAGCAATGGACGATTGCGGTCGCGGGCGGTGCGGCCCACCTGCTGCTCTACCGAGGCATGCAGGTAGACCACCCGACCACCGGCATGCAGGGCGCGGCGATTTTCATCGCGCATCACCGCACCACCACCGGTAGCCAGCACCAGCCCGTCGTGCTCGCACAGCTCGGCCAGCATGGCCTGCTCGCGATCACGGAAACCGGCTTCGCCTTCCTGGTCGAAAATCCATGGAATGTTTGCGCCCGTGCGCAGTTCAATTTCCTTGTCGGAATCCTTGAACGGTAACCGGAGCTCTTTGGCCAGCAATCGACCAATGGTGCTCTTACCGGCACCCATTGGCCCAACAAGTATCAAATTTCGCACAGAATCAACGACTCACAGCAATCGCCTGGTTATTCATGATACGCGGAGTGAGGAACACCAACAGCTCGGTTTTTGCCTCAGACACGGTATCCGATCGAAACAGGCGGCCAAGATACGGCACATCTCCAAGAAATGGCACCTTATCCGTCGTTTTAGTTTGCGTATTGGAGAAAACACCGCCAATTACCACTGTTTCGCCATCATTGACGAGGACCTTGGCCTTCACCTCGTTCTTCTTGATCGGCGGTACGTCATTGAGCGCGTTGGCGTAGTCAGGCTCATCCTTGTTGACCTTCACATCCATGATGATGCGGTTGTCCGGGGTGATCTGCGGGGTCACCTCCAGCGATAGCGAGGCCTCCTTGAACGACACCGAGGTGGCGCCGCTGGACGAGGACTCCTGGTACGGCACCTCGGTGCCCTTGACGATACGCGCGGTCTCTTTGTCCGAAGTCACCACCTTGGGCTGGGACACCACTTCACCGTTGCCGGTGGCTTCCATGGCACTGAGTTGCAGGTCCAGGGTGAGGTTGTTGGAGACATAGCCCAGGCCGATGCCCGAGGTGGCGCTGCTGGCGCCCAGATCGACGAAGGTGTTGGTGCTGGTGGTCTGGGTACCGGCCACCGTCCAGCGGTTGCTGCCCGAACCATTGGTGGCGCCGCTCCAGCTCACGCCCAGGCTCTTGTCGTAGTTGACGTTGGCTTCGACGATGCGCGCCTCGATCATCACCTGACGCACCGGAATGTCCAGCTGGGCCACGATGCGACGCAGTTCGTCCAGGCGGTCCTGGGTCTGGTAGGCAATGATGTTGTTGGTGCGGTCATCCACAGTGATGGAACCACGCTCGTCGGTTTTGGTGCCGGTCTTGGACGACGAGTTGGTCACCGACTGGAACAGCTTCGCGATGTCCGACGCCTTGGCGTAGTTGACCTGCAGCAGCTCGCGACGCAGTGGCGCCAGCTCTTCGATCTGTTTCTGCGATTCCAGCTCCTGGCGTTCGCGGGCGGCGATTTCGGCGGCAGGCGCCACCAGCAGCACGTTGCCGATCTTGCGCTTGTCCAGGTTCTTGGTCTTGAGCACCAGGTCAAGGGCCTGGTCCCACGGCACGTTTTGCAGGCGCAGGGTGATGCCACCCTGGACGGTGTCGCTGGCCACCAGGTTGAGGTTGGTGAAGTCGGCGATCAGTTGCAGCACCGAACGCACGTCGATGTCCTGGAAGTTCAGCGACAGCTTCTGACCGGTGTAGACGAAGCGATCGGCATTCTTGCGGGCGATGTCCTCGGCCGTGACCTGGCGCACGCTGACGGTCAGCTTGTTGTCGGTCTGGAACACCGAATAATCGAAAGTGCCACCCGGCTCGATGGTGACCGTGGCGGTGTCGCCAGAGGCGGTGGAGTTGACGAACTGCACCGGGGTGGCGAAGTCTTTCACGTCCAGGCGCACGCGCAGCGGATCAGGCAGCTGGGTCTTGGGGAAGGTCAGGACGATCTTGTTGCCCTGCTCTTGCACGTCAGGGGCGATGGTGGGGTCGCTGAGGTCGACCACCACGTTGCCCTCGCCCTGCTCGCCACGCTGGAAGTCGACATTGCGGATGGCGCGACCCACCGGCTGGGCAAACGCGGGACGCGAAGGCGCAGCGCTGGCAACAGCGCCACCGGCACGCGGCGCGGCGGCCGGGGTGGTACCGCCGACCAGGCTGTTGGCGCCCTGGCCGATCATCACATAGAGGTTGTTGCCCTCCACACGGGTACCGTAGGGCGCAAGGTTGGTCAGGTTGATGATCAGCCGCGTGCGGTCCTTGGCCTCCACCACGGTCAGGCTGCGCGCGTTGCCCACGCCCAGGTCGCGGGTCTTGGTGGCCAGGCCGTTCTTGATGCCTGGCAGGTCCAGGGCGATACGTGCGGGCTGGTCGGTGGTGTAGCCACGTGGCGCAGGCACGGGTGTATCGAAGGTCAGCTTGAGCTCCACCCGGTCCCCTGGCAACGCCGCTACATCCAGTGTCTTCAGGGTGGCCGCCATCAGGGCAGGCGAAAGCAACGCCATCCATAGCGAGAGACCAAGGGCTGAAAGCATCCTATTCATTATCGAGTTCCACTATGCGTGCTTGACCAGGCCCGTTACGAGCGTTCTTTCAAAGCGATGGTGCGCGGCCGTTCCAGCCACCCGCCTTCGCCATCGGGGACAATCTCGACCACGTCGACCTGCGAATCGGTGATCGACACGATTCGCCCTTCGTTGCGGCCCAGATAGTCACCCACTTTCATTCGGTAAACCCCACCAGCGCCCTTGATCAGGGCAAACTTGCCGGTTTCGTTGGCCAGCGTGCCGACCATTTCGAACTGTTCGATGTTGAAGCCTTCCAGGAACTGCTTGACCCGGGTCGGATCAGGCTTGACCTGCCTGGCGCCCTTCTGGCGGTGCGCCAGGTCGATCTTGATGGGCGGCTGGAAGGGGCTGCGCAAGGCGGCCGCCTGATAAGTGAACGGCTCGTAGGGGGCAAACTTGGGAATCGGGTCAATGGTGGCCTTGGTATGCGCCTTGGCGTCAGCCATGTAGGCGTCCAGGTCGTCGAAGTCACCATTGCCGCAACCCGAGAGCAGCGATACGAATGCGATCAGCACAAGGCTGCACACTGCCCTCATTTGGCTGCCCCCTTGTCCTGAGCCTGTCCTGCCCCCTTGGGCTTGTCCTTGTCGCTGTCGTGGTAGCGGTAGGTCTTGGCCAGGATGTTCATGCGCAACAACGTGGTGTTGCCATCAACCACCGGTTTCACCTCGAAATCATGCAGGGTAACGATGCGCGGCAGGCTGGACACACCGCTGACGAAGGTGCCCAGGTCGTGGTAGTTGCCGGTCACGGTGATCTGGATGGGCAGCTCTATGTAGAACTGCTGAGTCACCTCGGGCTGCAGCTTGATTTCTTCGAACTCCAGCCCGCTGCCCAGGCCCGTGCGGGTGATGTCCTCGAGCAGGCCCGGCACCTCGGTGTCGCTGGGCAGCTGGCGCAGCATGGCGCCGAAGGAGATTTCCATGTCCTTCATCTGCTGGGTATAGGCCTCAAGGTTCGCCGCCAGGGAGGCCTTGGTGGTGAACTGTTCCTTGAGGCTCTGTTCCTGCGCCTGGGCGCGCTCCAGCTCGTCCCCCAGGTCGCTGATATGGAAGTTGTAGCCAAGCGCCAGGATCACGATCATCAGCAGCACGCCGGCCAGGGTCTTGATCGCCGGTGGCCAGCCGCCAAGGTTGTTGACGTCCAGTTCGCTGAGGTTGATCTTGCGCAGGCCGTCCAGCCATTCGGAGAAATTCATTTGGCATTCTCCTCGTCGGGCAGCGTCTGACGTACCGACAGCTGGAAGTTGTTGCTCTGCTGGGCCTGCTGCGGGTCAGCGGCCTGACGTGCCTTGACCTCGGTCAGCACCGGGGCCGCCAGCCAGGGCGAAGCCTCCATGTTGCGCATCAGATCCGATACACGATTGTTGTTTTCGGCAGTGCCGGTGACGGCAATGGTCTTGTCGGTCATCTTCACGTCAGTGAAATACACCCCGTCCGGCAGGGTGCGCGCCAGTTGGTCGAACAGGTGGCCAATGATCGGGCGGTTGGCCTGCAGGTCCTGGATGATCTTCATCCGTTCGACCAGCTGCTTGCGCCGGGCCTTGAGCTCGGAAATCTGTTTGATGCGTTCGTCCAGGACGGCGATTTCCTTCTGGATGTAGGCATTGCGGGCGTTCTGCTGGTCGATGGCATGGCTGTAGTACTGGTCGGCCAGCAGAATGATGCCGATACCGCCCACCACGACGCCGGCCAGGGACAGCAGGAACCGCTTCTTGCGTTCTTCGCGCAGCTGTTCGCGCCACGGCAGCAGGTTAATGCGCGCCATCAGTCAAAGCTCCTCAACGCCAGGCCGCAGGCAATCATCAGCGCCGGCGCGTCACTGGCCAGGGCGCCAGCGTTGACCTTGCTGCTCAGGGCCATGTCGGCAAAGGGGTTGGCGACCATCGCCGGGGTGCCCAGGCGCTGCTGGATCAGCTGGTCCAGGCCGGAAATGGAGGCAGTGCCACCGGCCAGCAGGATGTAATCGACGTCGTTGTGCTGGCCGGCAGCGAAGAAGAACTGCAGCGAACGCGACACTTGCTGCACCACGGCGTCCTTGAAGGGCTGCAGCACTTCCACCACGTAGTCGTCAGGCAGGCCGCCCTGCTTTTTGGCCAGACCCGCTTCTTCCATGGACAGGCCGTAGCGGCGCTGGATTTCCTCGGTCAGCTGGCGGCCGCCGAACAGTTGCTCGCGGGTGTAGATGATGCGGCCGTTGTGCAGCACGCTGAGGGTGGTCATGGTGGCGCCGATGTCCACCACGGCCACCGTCAGGGGGCCGTCGCCGTCCATCAGGGTGGGCTCCAGCAGGCCGAAGGCACGCTCCAGGGCATAGGCTTCGACATCGACCACGCGGGCGCTGAGGCCGGCCAGGGCCAGGGCCGCCTCGCGCACTTCGACGTTTTCCTTGCGGCAAGCCGCCAGCAGCACGTCAACCCGCTCGGGGTTGCGCGCAGAGATGCCCTGCACCTCGAAGTCGATGGCGACCTCTTCAAGGGGATAGGGGATGTACTGATCAGCCTCGACCTTGAGCTGGTTTTCCATTTCATCTTCGGAAAGCGCAGCGTCCATCTCGATGGTCTTGGTGATCACGGCCGAGCCGGCAACCGCAACGGCAACGCTCTTGGCATTGGTGCGGGCCTTGACCAGCACGCGTGACAGGGCCTGGCCGACGCCCTCCAGTTCCGCAATGTTCTTTTCAACCACCGCGTTGGCCGGTAACGGCTCGACCGCGTAGGCCTCAACCCTAAATCGGTTGCCCGAGCGGCTCAGCTCAAGCAATTTCACCGATGTAGAGCTGATGTCGATCCCCAGAAGCGAATTCGCTTTCTTGCCGAAGAGTCCAAGCACGCCCGATTCCCTATCATTATCCGTGACTTACGGACCACTTATAGTACGAGGCATTTAATAGCAGTCTTGACAGAAGCGCAAATAACGCTCTGTGTCGAAAAATGCTTATAATGCCCAGCACTTTTGCCCTTGCCGCCGTGCCTTGCGCGTAACCCATTCTTTTATCTGGAAATCCAAAAGCCTTGATACGCCTGCTGAAGTTTTTCTGGTGGTCCTTCGTCGCTATTTTCTGTGGCCTGCTGCTCGGTCTGAGCGGTGCGTACCTGTATCTTAGCCCCAGTCTGCCGTCCGTCGATGCGCTGAAGTCAGTGCAATTGCAGATTCCGCTGAGGGTTTACAGCAGCGACAACAAGCTGATCGCAGAATTTGGCGAAATGCGCCGTTCTCCCATCAAGTTCGCTGAAATCCCGCCGCATTTCATTCAGGCACTGCTGTCGGCCGAAGATGACAACTTCGCCAATCACTATGGCGTCGACCCCAGCAGCCTGATGCGCGCCGCCGGCCAGCTGTTCAGCAGCGGCCATATTCAGACGGGCGGTAGCACCATCACCATGCAGGTGGCCAAGAACTACTTCCTCAGCAGTGAGCGTAGCTTCTCGCGCAAGGCCACAGAGATTCTTCTTGCACTGCAGATCGAACGCCAGCTCACCAAAGATGAAATCCTTGAGCTGTACGTGAACAAGATCTACCTGGGCAACCGCGCCTACGGCATCGATGCCGCTGCGCAGGTGTACTACGGCAAATCGATCCGCGACGTCAGCCTGGCGCAGATGGCCATGATCGCCGGCCTGCCGAAGGCGCCGTCGCGCTTTAACCCGCTGGCCAACCCAGTACGCGCCAAAGAGCGCCGCGACTGGATCCTGGGCCGCATGTACAAGCTGGGCAAGATCACCGAGGACGAGTACCAGGTGGCCCTGGCCGAACCGATCAACGCCAGTTACCACGTGCCTACCCCGGAAGTGACCGCGCCGTGGATCGCCGAGATGGCCCGTGCCGAAATGGTCGGCCGCTATGGCAGCGAGGCCTACACCGAAGGTTTCCGCGTTACCACCACAGTGCCCAGCAACCTGCAGGAAGACGCCAACGCCGCCGTCTCCGCCGGCCTGATCGAATACGACCAGCGCCACGGCTACCGTGGCCCCGAGTCGCGCCTGCCAGGCAAAACCCGTGACGCCTGGCTGCAGGAGCTGGCCAAGCAACGGCCGCTCAATGGCCTGGAACCGGCCATCGTCACCCAAGTCGACAAGGGCGGCCTGGGCGTGCTGAACCGCAATGGCGAGCAACAGCGCGTGAGCTGGGACAGCATGAAATGGGCGCGCCCGTTCCTCAACACCAACAGCCAGGGCCGCGCGCCGTCGCAGCCTTCGGATGTGGCCCAGGTCGGCGACCTGATCCGCGTGCAGCCGCAGGCCGACGGCACGCTGAAGTTCAGCCAGGTGCCGACCGTGCAGAGCGCACTGGTGTCGCTTGACCCGCAAAATGGTGCCATCCGCGCCCTGGTGGGTGGCTTCGCCTTCGAGCAGAGCAACTACAACCGCGCCGTGCAGGCCAAGCGTCAGCCGGGCTCCAGCTTCAAGCCGTTCATCTATTGCGCGGCACTGGACAATGGCTACACCCCGGCCAGCCTGGTCAACGACGCGCCGATCGTGTTCGCCGACGCCAACCTGGACAACGTCTGGCGGCCCAAGAACGACACCAACACCTTCCTGGGCCCCATCCGCCTGCGCGAAGCGTTGTACAAGTCGCGTAACCTGGTGTCGATCCGCGTGCTGCAGGCCATGGGCGTGAACCCGACCATCGACTACATCACCCGCTTCGGCTTCAACAAGCAGGACCTGCCGCCCAACCTGTCGCTGGCACTGGGCACTGCAACCCTGACCCCGATCGAGATCGCCACCGGCTGGAGCACCTTCGCCAACGGCGGCTACAAGATCACCCCGTACCTGATCCAGAAGATCGAAAGCCGCAACGGTGACACCCTGTTCGTCGCCAACCCGCCCAGCGTGCCGGGCGACGCTACAGCCGCCACCACGCCAGGCATGGCAGCGCCCGAGCACTCGCTGATCACCGACGCCAGCAACCCGGCCCTGACCCAGGCGCCAGCGGTGGCTACCCGCGTGGTCGACGGCCGCACCACCTTCATCCTCAACAGCATGCTGGAAGACGTGATCAAGAAGGGCACCGGCCGCCGCGCCATGGCCCTGGGCCGCAGCGACCTGGCGGGCAAGACCGGTACCACCAACGACTCCAAGGACGCGTGGTTCTCGGGCTATAACGCCGACTACATGACCACCGTGTGGACCGGCTTCGACCAGCCTGAAACTTTGGGCCGTCGTGAGTTCGGTGGCACCGTGGCGCTGCCGATCTGGATGAACTACATGGGCGCTGCGCTCAAGGACAAACCGGCACACACCCAGGCCGAGCCGGAAGGCATCGTCAGCCTGCGGGTAGACCCGATCAGCGGCCGCGCGGCCACGCCGAGCACGCCGAACGCCTACTTCGAGCTGTTCAAGAGCGAGGATACGCCGCCGTCGGTCAACGAACTGGGCAACGGCAGCGCGCCGGGCAGCCCGCTGCCAGCGGACGAGTCGGCGCCGATCGACCTGTTCTAAGGCGCCTCCAATCCCGTAGCCGCTGCCGCCAGGCTGCGCTGGCCCTGTGCTTCACTGAAGATCGCCAGGGTTCACGCCGGCCCGCGCAGCCTGGCGGCAGCGGCTACAGGGATAATGCAACACCCACAAAAAAGCCCGACTCAATGAGTCGGGCTTTTTTATTGCCAGCTGCGCTTAGCCGTTGAACACGTCATCCACGCTTTTGAGCGGGTAGTGCTTCGGATACGGCAGGGTAGCAACACCGGTCTCGATCGCGGCCTTGGCCACGGCGTCGGAGATCAGGGTGATCAGGCGTGGGTCCATTGGCTTCGGAATGATGTACTCACGGCCGAATTCCAGCGAGATACCGCCGTAGGCGTCGCACACTTCCTGAGGCACCGGCAGCTTGGCCAGCTCGCGCAGGGCGTTGGCGGCGGCGATCTTCATTTCTTCGTTGATGCGCTTGGCGCGAACGTCCAGGGCACCACGGAAGATGAACGGGAAGCCCAGTACGTTGTTGACCTGGTTCGGGTAGTCGGAACGACCGGTGGCCATGATCACGTCGTTGCGAGTGGCGTGAGCCAGCTCTGGCGAGATTTCCGGATCAGGGTTGGAGCAGGCGAACACGATCGGGTTGGCGGCCATGCGCTTGAGTTGCTCGGCGCTCAGCAGGTTCGGGCCGGACAGGCCGACGAACACGTCTGCGCCTTCGATGGCGTCGTCCAGGGTGCGCTTTTCAGTGGCGTGGGCGAACACGGCCTTGTACTGGTTCAGGTCGTCACGGCCAGCGTGGATCACGCCGGTACGGTCGATCATGTAGATGTTCTCGACCTTGGCACCCATGCTCACCAGCAGCTTCATGCAGGAGATGGCGGCAGCGCCAGCGCCCAGGCAGACGATCTTGGCGTCTTCCAGGGTCTTGCCGGCGATTTCCAGGGCGTTGATCATGCCGGCCGCAGTCACGATGGCGGTACCGTGCTGGTCATCGTGGAATACCGGGATGTCGCACTGTTCGATCAGGGCGCGCTCGATCTCGAAGCACTCAGGTGCCTTGATGTCTTCCAGGTTGATGCCACCGAAGGTGATGGAGATGCGCTTGACGGTGTCGATGAAGGCCTGTGGGCTTTCGGAGTCGACTTCGATGTCGAAAACGTCGATACCGGCGAAACGCTTGAACAGAACGCCCTTGCCTTCCATGACCGGCTTGGAAGCCAGTGGGCCCAGGTTACCCAGGCCGAGAATGGCAGTACCGTCGGAGATGACTGCTACCAGGTTGCCCTTGCCGGTGTACTTGTAGGCCAGCTCTGGGTCGCGACCGATTTCGCGGACCGGCTCGGCTACACCTGGGCTGTAGGCCAGGGAAAGATCACGGGCAGTAGCGGTAGGTTTGGTGAGCTCGACACTCAGTTTCCCAGGACGCGGCTGGGCATGGTACTCGAGAGCGGCAGTTTTCAAATCTGACATTTTGGCGTTCCGCTTGTGCTATGGACTTTTTGAAGCGCCGAGGATACTCGCCCTGCAAACAGGCGACAAGACTGGCCGGTCACTTGCCGCAAGCGCCCGTCCATAGGACTTTGGCCGCAAGCCCAGACGCTGCGCGGCCTACAACTGTTCACAATTAATTTTATTTATGTCCACAATTTAAAGGATCTATTGTAGCCGCTGCCGCAGGCTGCGCTGGCCCGCAATAGACTGAAGATCTGAAGTGCACCTGAGGGCCAGCGCAGCCTGGCGGCAGCGGCTACAGGGCCGCAGTGATACCGAGGGCAAATTGCAGGCATAAAAAAAGGCGTCCCGAAGGACACCTTTTTTACCAGCTGGATCGTTCGATCAAGCCTTTTTAGCGCCGAAACCGCCGAAACGCTTCTGGAAGCGGTCAACACGGCCGCCGGTGTCCAGAGTTTTCTGCTTACCGGTGTAGAACGGGTGGCACTCGGAGCAAACGTCCAGGCTCAGTGGCTTGCACAGAGTCGAACGGGTCTTGATGACGTTGCCGCAGCTGCAGGTGGCGTCAACGGCTTCGTACGCTGGATGAATTTCTGGTTTCATGGCTACTTCCTCAGGCTGCGTGCCGCCATCCAACACCATTGTTGAATACCGCACGTAATTAGGCCGCGTATCTTACCAGACGCTGTCAAACACGCAAGTTATCGCTCGCACCGGCTGTCGTCTGATACGCTTCCGGCCATACCGCAGCCTCCCTGTGGGACCGGGCGAAGCTCGGGAAGAAAGCACCGCGCAAGGTCTGATCCACCGCAGCGCGCCCTTCCCGAGCTTCGCCCGGTCCCACAAGGTTGGGCGCACCATTCGCAATCAATCAGAGAACCCCCACGCGTGCCCGACGTCATCCTGCGCCTCGCCCTGCCCTCGCCGCTGCGACGCCTGTTCGATTACCGGGCCCCGGCCGGCATGCCAGCCAGCGCGTTCAGCCCCGGCATGCGCCTGCGCGTGCCGTTCGGGCGGCGGGAGATGATCGGCATTCTGGTGGAGGTGGCCGAGCACAGCGAGGTGCCGGCCGACAAGCTCAAGCCCGCCCTGGCCCTGCTTGACCCGGTCAGCCCGCTACCTGCGCCGCTGTTCAAGCTGTGCCTGTGGACCGCTCAGTATTACCAGCACAGCCTGGGCGACACCTTGAGCTGGGCGCTGCCCGTATTGCTGCGCCAGGGCGACCCGGCCGAGGCGCGCCAGGAACGTTTCTGGCTCAAAAGCCCGGACGCCCGCATGGACGACCCGCGCATCAAGAACGCCCCCAAGCAGCGCGAAGCCCTGGCCACCCTGGCGCAGCACCCGCACGGCGTCGCGCATCAACTGCTGAGCAAGCTGGGGCTGAACAAGCCCAGCCTCGACCTATTGCTGGATAAAGGCCTGGTGGACGTCGAAGTACGCCGCCACGCCCCAGGCGTGCGCCACGAGCACTGGCTGGCGCAACCCGAACTGCCGCTCAACACCGAGCAACGCGCCGCCTTCGAGGCCGTGCGCGCAGGCTTCGACAGCTTCCACGCCTTCCTGCTGGCCGGCGTCACCGGCAGCGGCAAGACCGAGGTGTACCTGCAACTGATCCGCGAAACGCTGGAGGCCGGCAAGCAAGCGCTGGTGCTGATCCCCGAGATCAACCTGGGGCCGCAGACCCTGGCGCGCTTCGAGCAGCGCTTCAACGCCCGCATTGCCCTGCTGCACTCGGCCGTCAACGACCGCGAGCGCCTGGATGCCTGGCTGGCCGCGCGCGATGGCGAGGCCGACATTATTATCGGCACCCGCTCGGCGCTGTTCACCCCGATGAAAAACCCGGGGCTGATCATTATCGACGAAGAGCACGACGGCTCCTATAAACAGCAGGAAGGCCTACGCTACCACGCCCGCGACCTGGCCGTGGTGCGCGCCCACCAGGAAAACATCCCCATTCTGCTGGGCTCGGCCACGCCGTCCCTGGAAAGCCTGCACAACGCCTACATGGGCCGCTACGGCCTGCTGAAGATGGAACACCGGGCCGGCGGCGCCAAGCAGCCAAAGTTCCTGCGCCTGGACGTCAAGAGCCGCCCCCTGGACAGCGGCATCAGCGGCCCCATGCAGCAAGCCATCGGCCAGACCCTGGCCAACGGCCAACAGGTGCTGGTGTTCCTCAATCGTCGCGGCTTCGCGCCGACCCTGCTGTGCCACGATTGCGGCTGGATGAGCGAATGCCCCAGCTGTGATGCGCGCACCACTGTGCACCAGCGCTCGGGCGAGTTGCGCTGCCACCACTGCGGCTACGTGGAGCGCGTGCCGCGCCGCTGCCCCAAGTGCAACACCGTGGACCTGCGCCCGGTGGGGGCTGGCACCGAGCGCGCCGAGGAACGCCTGAGCATTCTGTTCCCCGATTACCCGGTATTGCGGATGGACCGCGACAGCACCTCGCGCAAGGACGCGATGAACCAGCTGTTCGCCACTATCCAGAAAGGCCAGCCGTGCATTCTGGTGGGCACGCAGATGCTTGCCAAAGGCCATCACTTCCCACGGGTGACCCTGGTGTCCATCCTTGATGCCGACGGCGGGCTGTTTTCCGGCGACTTCCGCGCCAGCGAGCGCATGGCTCAGTTGATTGTGCAGGTGGCCGGCCGCGCCGGACGCGCCGAGGAGCCGGGCCGGGTGATCATCCAGACCCACCTGGCCGACCACCCGTTGTTGGTGCAACTGACCGAGCAAGGCTACTTTGCTTTCGCAGAGCAGGCCCTGAGCGAACGCCGCGCCGCCGGGCTGCCGCCCTTCGCGCACCTGGCACTGCTGCGCGCCGAGGCCCACAAGCCGGGGCAGGCCGAAGGTTTCCTGGATGAGGCGTGCAGTGAGGCCGAGCGCCTGCTGGAACAATTGCAGCTTTCGGGCATCGAACTGCTCGGGCCGGTGCCCGCGCCCATGGAGCGACGGGCGGGCCGGTACCGGGCGCAGCTGTTGCTGCAGGCCAACGCCCGGGCGCCGCTGCATCGGCTGATCAGCAGTTGGATGCTGGCGCTGGAGCAGATGCCGGGCGGCCGGCAGGTGCGTTGGTCGCTGGATGTCGACCCGGTTGATTTGTATTGAGGGTCGCGTCGCCTGGTTCCAGGGCAGAGCCCTGTCCTACACCGTCAGGGCAATGGGTGTCAGTGATGCAAAGCGCATAGCCTTAGGGGCACAGCAGGTCTATCTGAGGACCACCAAAGGCGGATCGCTTGGCTTCACTGACTCAACTGCCGCGATCGGTGTAGGACAGGGCTCTGCCCTGGAACCAGACAACAGAGATTTAAGGTTGGCAACGCCCCACCAGCACCGGATAATATCCAGTTTTTCCACCCGCGCTTCCAAGCGCCGACCGCCCACGCGGCCGAACGAGAAGACCATGAAAGACACCATTCGCCAGCTGATTCAACAAGCCCTCACCCAACTCGTCACGGAAGGTGTGTTGCCTGAAGGGTTGACGCCAGCGATCCAGGTGGAAAACGCCCGCGACAAGAAAAACGGCGACTTCGCCAGCAACATCGCCATGATGCTGGCCAAGCCTGCGGGCATGAAGCCGCGTGACCTGGCCGAGAAACTGATCGCCGCCCTGCCTGCCGACGCGCAGATCAGCAAGGTCGAGATCGCCGGCCCCGGCTTCCTCAACTTCTTCCAGAACACTCAGGCCCTGGCTGGCCGCCTGGACGCCGCCCTGGCCGACGCCAACCTGGGCGTGACCAAGGCAGGTAGCGTCCAGCGCGTGGTGGTCGACCTGTCGGCCCCAAACCTTGCCAAGGAAATGCACGTCGGCCATCTGCGCTCCACCATCATCGGTGACGGCGTGGCCCGCGTGCTGGAGTTCCTGGGTGACACGGTGATCCGCCAGAACCACGTGGGCGACTGGGGCACCCAGTTCGGCATGCTGATGGCCTACCTGCAGGAAAACCCGATCACCAGCGACGAGCTGTCGGACCTGGAGAACTTCTACCGTGCCGCCAAGCAGCGCTTCGACGAGTCCGAAGAGTTCGCCGACCGCGCCCGCGGTCTGGTGGTCAAGCTGCAGGCCGGTGACGCCGACTGCCTGGCCCTGTGGACCAAGTTCAAGGACATCTCGCTGTCGCACTGCCAGAAGATCTACGAACTGCTCAACGTCAAGCTGACCATGGCCGACGTGATGGGCGAGAGCGCCTACAACGACGACCTGATCAATGTGGTCAACGACCTCAAGGCCGCCGGCCTGCTGGTCGAGAGCAACGGCGCCCAGTGCGTGTTCCTCGACGAATTCAAGAACGCCGAGGGCGAGCCGCTGCCGGTGATCATCGTCAAGGCCGACGGCGGCTACCTGTACGCCACCACGGACCTGGCCGCCGTGCGCTACCGCAGCGGCAAGCTGGCCGCCGACCGCGCCCTGTACTTCGTCGACCAGCGCCAGGCCCTGCACTTCCAGCAAGTGTTCGCCGTGGCCCGCAAGGCCGGCTTCGTCACCCACCCGATGGACATGGAACACATGGGCTTCGGCACCATGAACGGCGCCGACGGCCGTCCGTTCAAGACCCGTGACGGCGGCACCGTGAAGCTGATCGACCTGCTGACCGAAGCCCAGGAACGCGCCTACGCGCTGGTGAAGGAAAAGAACCCGGAGCTGGCCGAGGACGAGCTGCGCAACATCGCCAAGGTGGTGGGCATCGACTCGGTGAAATACGCCGACCTCTCCAAGCACCGCACCAGCGACTACAGCTTCAACTTCGACCTGATGCTCAACTTCGAAGGCAACACTGCCCCGTACCTGCTGTACGCCTACACCCGTGTGGCGGGCGTGTTCCGCAAACTGGGCAAGAGCTTCGGCGACGTCGACGGCCAGATCGAACTGGAAGCGGCGCAAGAGCACGAACTGGCGGCCAAGCTGGCGCAGTTCGGCGAGATCCTCAACAACGTGGCCGAGAAAGGCACCCCACACGTACTGTGCACTTACCTGTACGACGTGGCCGGGCTGTTCTCCAGCTTCTACGAAAACTGCCCGATCCTGAGCGCCGACACCCCGCAGCAGCAGCAAAGCCGCCTGCGCCTGGCCGCCCTGACCGGTCGCACCCTCAAACAAGGCCTGGAGCTGCTGGGCCTGGAAACTCTGGAGCGAATGTAAGTTGGTTGCCAAGAAAAAACCTGCTCCCAAGCGTGGCGCCAGCCGAAACTCCGCACCAGCGAAAAAGCCGATCCCGGGATGGGTATGGATGGCGGTCGGCCTCACGGTCGGCGCCTTCATCGTCTTCCTGATGAAGCTTGAGCCTGGGCATGACGACGTCAAACGGGTGAAACCCGAGCAGGCCAAGGCCGACAAGATCGCCGAAGCCAACAAGACGCCGCCAAGCCCGCAGGCGCCGGTCAAGCCCAAGTACGACTTCTATACCCTGCTGCCCGAGTCGGAAGTGATCGTGCCGCCTGAAGCCGTACCGGAGAAGACTCCACCAGTACCGGCGCAGCCGCCGGTCACCCCGGCCGAAGCGGCCAAGATCGACACCGCCCGCGCCCAGGCGGCGTTGTCGGGGCAGACGCCGCCACCGGCGCCTGCGGTGATCAAGCCGGCGGCGACCACGCAGTTCTTCCTGCAGGCGGGCTCGTTCCGCAAGCAGAGCGATGCGGACCGTGTGCGCGCGCAGATCATTCTGCTGGGGCAGGCGGTGGCGGTTGAGTCGGGTACCGTGAAGGATGAAACCTGGTACCGCGTGCTGGTGGGGCCGTTCAGCAACCGTGAACAGCTGACCGTGGCACAGAAGCAACTGTCGGGCAGCGGCTTCAGCAATTTGCTGTTACAACAACGCCAGACCCGCCAATAACCTGTAGCCGCTGCCGCCAGGCTGCGCAGGCCCTGTCATTCACTGGAGATCTTCAGCGAACACAAGGGCCAGCGCAGCCTGGCGGCAGCGGCTATGTATGGACTCGCCCCTCCTGTCTACCCGCTTTTGAAAAACTGCCGCCCGTTGCATCTATGTATTAGGCCTATTCAAGGAAGCCGCTTTGGGCCTCTGGCCGACATTGGAAGAGCTCGTGGTATGCCGATTACAGTCAGGCCTCGAAGGCCGCTAGCCGCTTAGGCATCAATCCACGCCGATCCTATCTGGGGTCAATGTTTTTCAGCACAGGGTTGGACAGTCGTTACCTCGGTGGCAGAACTCGGTGGATCAGTGGCTCATCATCGCTGGCTGGCCGCTGCCATGCTGTCGACGATAAGTCTGGTCATTCTGTAGAAGCCTCCAGACGATACGCAGGTTGCGATTGGCCAACCGGACCGCAGCCTGCTTGCGGCCCAGGCGGTTCATCCAACGCAGTAATCGGCGGTCATCGGGTTGCTCGGAGTCAGGTCGCAGTTGCTGCAGCACTGCGTGTGCGCCCTGGATCATCAAGCTGCGCAGATATGAATCGCCTCGCTTGCTCATGCCGCCCAGGCGAACTTTATTCCCGCTGCTGTGTTGGTCGGGAACCAGGCCAAAGTAGGCCGCGAACTTGCGTGCATTGGGGAACCGTTCGGGCTGGGTTTCCTTGGCTACCAACGCCGTGGCGGTCACCGGACCGATACCGCGCACGCTCATCAGCCGCTTGGCCGTGCTGTCGGCATTTGCCGCTGCTTCCAGACGGCCCGTCAACACCGCAATGCGCTCGCCCAAAAAGCGCCATTCCGCCAGCAGTTCATCGATCAACTCGCGCAACATGGCTGGCACTGGTTGAGTGGCATCCTCCAATACTCGTGGAATTCTCTGGCTGATGGCGACATCACCTTGAGCCAGGACCACGCCGTGCTCAAGCAGCAGGCCGCGCATCTGATTACTCAATGCCGTGCGGCGGCGCACATAGCCCTGGCGAGCACGATGCAATGCCTGCATGGCAAGCGCCGCAACGCTCTTGATCGGTACTGCGCAGATTTTCTCATCACGACCGGCCCGCAAAATCGCCAACGCATCGTTACGATCGTTTTTAGGCCCTGTGCGGTGTGTCGTCACCAGCTTGGCCGGCAAAATCCGAGCCTCGACGCCCTGTTCCTGCAGCTGACGCGCCCAGGCTTGCGCACCTGGTCCCGTCTCCATCAAGACTATGACGTGGGGTGCCAGTTGTTGAAGGAACTCGTAGAACGCTTCGCGCGACTTGAGGCGTTGCTCATAGTGCACGTGGCCGAGGGCATCCTCTCCGGCAACCTGAAAGACATGTTTGGCCAGATCGACTGCCACGGTCGTGCAAGCCGACAAATTGGCGGAAGACAAGGATTGATCAATCGAAGTATGCTTTTTCATGGACTCGCCCTCGCTGTCGTTGGCTGTTTAGACTGCCACCGTGGCGCATTGACGCCTCGGCTTGGGCGAGTCCATCCAATTACAGGCATTCGCGACAGCACCACTCATCCCCCAAGGTTGAAATACCCAACCGCACCCCCATATGAGTTTCCATCAGGGCATTTTCGCCCCGCTGCGTGGAGACTCTCCCCTTGACCACCATCGTTTCAGTTCGTCGCCACGGCAAAGTCGTCATGGGCGGCGACGGCCAGGTTTCCCTCGGTAATACCGTGATGAAAGGCAACGCCAAGAAAGTGCGCCGCCTGTACCACGGTCAAGTGATCGCCGGCTTCGCCGGGGCCACCGCCGACGCCTTCACGCTGTTCGAGCGTTTTGAAGGCCAACTGGAGAAACACCAGGGCCATCTGGTCCGCGCCGCCGTCGAGCTGGCAAAGGAATGGCGTACCGACCGCTCCTTGAGCCGCCTGGAAGCCATGCTGGCCGTGGCCAACAAAGACGCCTCCTTGATCATCACCGGCAACGGTGACGTGGTCGAGCCTGAAGACGGCCTGATCGCCATGGGCTCCGGTGGCGCGTTCGCCCAAGCTGCCGCCCGCGCCCTGCTGATGAAAACCGACCTGTCGGCCCGCGAAATCGCGGAAACGGCCCTCGGCATCGCCGGTGACATCTGCGTGTTCACCAACCATAACCTGACCATCGAGGAGCAGGACCTCGCGGAATAACAAGTTGTTCTGGCGCCCGGCCACAGCCGGGCCTTCCCACGCTTGGAACCACCGCTAGAGGACCGCCACATATCATGTCCATGACCCCCCGCGAGATCGTCCACGAACTCAACCGTCATATCATCGGCCAGGACGATGCCAAGCGCGCCGTCGCCATCGCGCTGCGCAACCGCTGGCGCCGCATGCAGCTGCCTGCCGAGCTGCGCGTTGAAGTGACGCCCAAGAACATCCTCATGATCGGCCCTACCGGTGTCGGTAAAACCGAGATCGCCCGCCGCCTGGCCAAACTGGCCAACGCGCCGTTCATCAAGGTCGAAGCCACCAAGTTCACCGAAGTGGGCTACGTGGGCCGCGACGTCGAGTCGATTATCCGTGACCTGGCCGACGCTGCCCTCAAGCTGCTGCGCGAACAGGAAATCACCCGCGTGCAGCACCGCGCCGAAGACGCCGCCGAAGAGCGCATCCTCGACGCCCTGCTGCCGCCGGCGCGCATGGGCTTTAACGAAGACCAGACGCACAGCACCGACTCCAACACCCGTCAGCTGTTCCGCAAGCGCCTGCGCGAAGGCCAGCTGGATGACAAGGAAATCGAGATCGAAGTGGCCGAAGCCATGGGCGTCGACATTTCCGCGCCGCCGGGCATGGAAGAGATGACCAGCCAGCTGCAGAACCTGTTCGCCAACATGGGCAAGGGCAAGAAGAAATCCCGCAAGCTCAAGGTGAAAGAAGCCCTGAAGCTGGTGCGCGAGGAAGAAGCCGGTCGCCTGGTGAACGAGGAAGAACTCAAGGCCAAGGCCCTGGAAGCGGTCGAACAGCACGGCATCGTGTTCATCGACGAAATCGACAAGGTGGCCAAGCGCGGCAACGTCGGCGGCGCCGATGTGTCCCGTGAAGGCGTGCAGCGCGACCTGCTGCCACTGATCGAAGGCTGCACCGTGAACACCAAGCTGGGCATGGTCAAGACCGACCACATCCTGTTCATCGCCAGCGGCGCGTTCCACCTGAGCAAGCCAAGCGACCTGGTACCCGAGCTGCAAGGCCGTCTGCCGATCCGCGTGGAGCTCAAGGCGCTGACCCCGGAAGACTTCGAGCGCATCCTGCAGGAGCCGCACGCCTCGCTGACCGAGCAATACCGCGAGCTGCTGAAGACCGAAGGCCTGAACATCGAGTTCGCGCCAGAGGGCATCAAGCGTTTGGCCGAGATCGCCTTCCAGGTCAACGAGAAGACCGAGAACATCGGTGCCCGTCGCCTGCACACGCTGCTTGAGCGTCTGCTGGAGGAAGTCTCGTTCAGCGCTGGCGACCTGGCCAGCGCCCATGACGAAACGCCGATCCGCATCGACGCCGAGTACGTCAACAGCCACCTGGGCGAATTGGCGCAGAACGAAGACCTGTCCCGGTATATCCTGTAACCATCATTCCCGGTTACAGCTCCTGTAGCCGCTGCCGCCAGGCTGCGCTGGCCCCTGGTTCACTGTAGATTTCCAGTGAACTCCAGGGCCAGCGCAGCCTGCGGCAGCGGCTACAGATGACAGGTGCTCCATCCATGACCAAGCTCCCCACCGCCATCAACCTGCACAAAGCCTCGAAAACCCTGACCCTCACCTACGGGCCGGACGAGGTGTACCACCTGCCCGCCGAATTCCTGCGCGTGCACTCCCCCTCCGCCGAAGTCCAGGGCCACGGCAAGCCCATCCTGCAATTCGGCAAACTGGGCGTCGGCCTGTCCAAAATAGAGCCGGCCGGCCAATATGCACTAAAACTGACCTTCGACGACGGCCACGACAGCGGTCTGTTCACCTGGGACTACCTCTACCAGTTGTCAGTGCGCCAGGAGCAACTGTGGGCGGACTATCTCGACGAATTGCAGAAAGCCGGAAAAACCCGCGACCCCGCATTGTCGGTAGTCAAACTGATGCTCTAGTCCGGGCCTCGGATTTTCTAGAGAGCATTTTCTAATTCTATTTGCTTGAATGCCCTGGCAGCGCCACGGTTATGGTCGCTTGCGATTTCCTACAAAACCGGGTAACCAATGCGAAGTGGCAAGGTCCATGCAACCCTTGACCTCAACTGTTCGCTATCACTGGTCACCCGGGCAGTAGTACTGGCTCGCGGCTGCGCTGTCGGCACAGTCACCACCAGTACTCGTCTCAGGACAACGGAGCGTCGTAGATGAGTAACAAGAACAACGATGAACTGAAGTACCAGGCCTCGGAAAATACCCTGGGCTTGAATCCTGTCATCGGCTTGCGCGGAAAGGATCTGCTCACCTCGGCTCGCATGATCCTGCGTCAGGCACTCAAGCAACCTCTGCACAGTGCCAAGCACGTGGCCCACTTCGGCCTCGAACTCAAGAACGTGCTGTTCGGCAAATCCAGCCTGGTACCCGAAAGCGATGACCGTCGCTTCGCCGACCCCGCCTGGAGCCAGAACCCGCTGTACCGCCGCTACCTGCAGACCTACCTGGCATGGCGCAAGGAACTGCATGACTGGGCCGACGAGAGCGCCCTGACCGATCAGGACACCGCCCGCGCCCACTTCGTCATCAACCTGATGACCGAAGCCATGGCCCCCACCAACACCATGGCCAACCCGGCGGCGGTGAAACGCTTTTTCGAGACCGGCGGCAAGAGCCTGCTGGACGGCCTGTCCCACCTGGCCAAAGACCTGGTCAACAACGGCGGCATGCCCAGCCAGGTGAACATGGACGCCTTCGAGGTGGGCAAGAACCTGGGCATCAGCGAAGGCGCGGTGATTTACCGCAACGACGTGCTGGAGCTGATCCAGTACAGCCCCACCACCGAACAGACCCTGGAGCGCCCGCTGCTGGTGGTGCCGCCGCAGATCAACAAGTTCTACGTCTTCGACCTGAGCCCCGAGAAAAGCCTGGCGCGCTTCTGCCTGCGCAGCAACGTGCAGACCTTCATCATCAGCTGGCGCAACCCCACCAAGGCGCAACGCGAATGGGGCCTGTCGACCTACATCGATGCGCTGAAGGAAGCGGTGGACGTGGTCATCGCCGTCACCGGCAGCCCGGACGTCAACATGCTGGGCGCCTGCTCCGGCGGCATCACCTGCACCGCCCTGCTGGGCCACTACGCCGCCCTGGGTGAGCGCAAGGTCAATGCCCTGACCCTGCTGGTGAGCGTGCTGGACACCACCCTGGACACCCAGGTGGCGCTGTTCGTCGATGAGCAGACCCTGGAAGCCGCCAAGCGCCACTCCTATCAATCCGGCGTGCTGGAAGGCAAGGACATGGCGAAGATCTTCGCCTGGATGCGCCCCAACGACCTGATCTGGAACTACTGGGTCAACAACTACCTGATGGGCAACGAGCCTCCGGTGTTCGACATCCTGTTCTGGAACAACGACACCACGCGCCTGCCGGCCGCTTTCCACGGCGACCTGATCGAGATGTTCAAGAACAACCCGCTGACCCGCCCCGATGCGCTGGAAGTGTGCGGCACCTCCATCGACCTCAAGCAGGTGGACAGCGATATTTTCTGCCTGGCGGGCACCAACGACCACATTACGCCATGGACTTCGTGCTACAAGTCAGCGCAACTGTTCGGCGGCAAGGTTGAGTTCGTGCTGTCCAGCAGCGGGCATATCCAGAGCATCCTGAACCCGCCGGGCAACCCCAAGGCGCGGTTCATGACCAACAGCCAGCTGACGGCAACGCCCGCCCAGTGGCAGGAGGACTCGACCAAGCACACCGATTCCTGGTGGTTGTACTGGGCAGCCTGGCTGACCGAGCGTTCAGGGGAATTGAAAAAAGCGCCACTCAAGCTGGGCAACAAGGCATACCCGGCGGGAGAGGCTTCACCCGGGACTTACGTGCACGAGCGCTAAGCGCCAGGCCCGCCCAAGCGCCGTCATGGTCTACGCTATGGCGGCACCACCTTATAGGGCTTGATGCATGCAGCAACAGTACATCTTCCGGACGGTCGACCTGGACGGCCAGGCCATCCGCACGGCGGTCAGGCCGGGCAAGCCGCATTTGACGCCGCTGCTGGTGTTCAATGGCATCGGCGCCAACCTGGAGCTGGTGTTCCCGTTCGTCGAGGCGCTGGACCCGGACCTGGAGGTCATTGCCTTCGACGTGCCCGGCGTGGGCGGCTCGTCCACGCCCAGCTACCCGTATCGCTTCCCGGGGTTGGCGCGCCTGACCGCGCGCATGCTCGATTACCTGGACTACGGCCAGGTCAACGCCATTGGCGTGTCCTGGGGCGGCGCGCTGGCCCAGCAATTTGCCTACGACTACCCCGAGCGCTGCAAGAAGCTGGTGCTGGCGGCCACGGCGGCAGGGGCGGTGATGGTGCCGGGCAAGCCCAAGGTGCTGATGATGATGGCCAGCCCCAGGCGCTATATCCAGCCCTCGCACGTGGTGCGCATTGCGCCGGAAATCTACGGCGGGGCCTTCCGCCGCGACCCGGACCTGGCCATGAACCACGCCAGCAAGGTGCGCTCCTCGGGCAAGCTGGGCTATTACTGGCAGCTGTTTGCGGGCCTGGGCTGGACCAGCATTCACTGGCTGCACAAGATCCACCAGCCCACCCTGGTGCTGGCCGGTGACGATGACCCGCTGATCCCGCTGATCAACATGCGCCTGCTGGCCTGGCGGATTCCCAATGCCCAACTGCACATCATCGACGACGGCCACCTGTTCCTGATTACCCGGGCCGAGGCCGTCGCACCGATCATCATGAAGTTTCTCCAGGAAGAGCGCCAACGTGCGGTGATGCACCCGCACCCGGCGCCGTTCGGCGGCCCCTGACCGGGCCGCACGTGTCGCGCGTGGGGGCCGGAGTGCCATCCATCGCGACGTAACCGGGGTGCGGCGCCTGCCGGGGCCGCACCGCAGTGTTGGTTGATGGCTCGACGAAGGAGTGTTGCCACATGAAAGACAAACCAGCCAAGGGGCCGACGTCCGTCGCCGCCACCTTCATGAATGCCCAGAGCGCCATTACCGGGCTGCGTGGCCGCGACCTGGTGTCGACGTTGCGCACGGTAGGCCGCCATAGCGTGCTGCACCCCGTGCACACTGCCCGCCATGCCCTGGCGCTGGGTGGTCAACTGGGCCGCGTGCTGATGGGCGACACCCTGCACCAGCCCAACCCTCGCGACACCCGCTTCAGTGACCCGGCCTGGAGCCTCAACCCCTTCTACCGCCGCGGCCTGCAGGCCTACCTGAGCTGGCAGAAGGAAGTGAAAAACTGGATCGACGAGAGCGGCCTGCCGGATGACGAGCGCGCCCGCGCGCATTTCGTCTTCTCGCTGCTCAATGACGCCTTGTCGCCCACCAACTCGCTGCTCAATCCGCTGGCGATCAAGGAGATCTTCAACTCCGGCGGCCGCAGCCTGATCAAGGGCCTGGGCCACCTGCTGGACGATCTGCGTCACAACGACGGCCTGCCCCGGCAGGTCACGCGCGAGGCGTTCGAGGTGGGCAAGAGCCTGGCTGCCACGCCCGGCTCGGTGGTGTTCCGCAACGAGCTGCTGGAACTGATCCAGTACCGGCCCATGAGCGAAAAACAGTACGCCAAGCCGCTGCTGATCGTGCCGCCGCAGATCAACAAGTACTACATCTTCGACCTCAGCCCCACCAACAGCTTCGTGCAGTACGCGCTGAAGAACGGCCTGCAGGTGTTCACCATCAGCTGGCGCAACCCAGACCCACGGCACCGCGAATGGGGCCTGTCCACTTACGTGGAGGCGCTGGAGGAAGCGCTGAACGTGTGCCGCTCCATCACGGGCGCCCGTGACGTGAACCTGATCGGCGCCTGCGCCGGCGGCCTGACCATGGCGGCACTGCAAGGCGTGCTGCAGGCCAAGCGCCAACTGCGCCGGGTGTCCAGTGCCACCTACCTGGTGAGCCTGCTGGACAGCCAGATCGACAGCCCGGCAGCACTGTTCCTGGACGAGCAGGCCCTGGAAGCAGCCAAGCGGCGCTCCTACCAGCATGGCGTGCTGGACGGTCGGGACATGGCCCGGGTGTTCGCCTGGATGCGCCCCAACGACCTGATCTGGAATTACTTCGTCAACAACTACCTGCTGGGCAAGACGCCGCCGCCGTTCGACATCCTTTACTGGAACAACGACACCACCCGCCTGCCGGCCGCCCTGCACGGCGACCTGCTGGACTTTTTCAAGCACAACCCCCTGGCCCACGAAGGTGGCCTGGAGGTGTGCGGCACCGCCATCGACCTGTCCAAGGTCACGGTCGACAGTTTCAGCGTGGCCGGCATCAATGACCACATCACCCCGTGGGACGCGGTGTACCGCTCCACCCTGCTGCTGGGCGGCGAGCGGCGCTTTGTGCTGTCCAACAGCGGCCATGTGCAAAGCATCCTCAACCCACCGGGCAACCCCAAGGCCAACTACGTGGAAAACAGCCGCCTGAGCAGCGACCCGCGGGCCTGGTACTACGACGCCAAGAACGTCGAAGGCAGTTGGTGGCCCGAGTGGCTGGCCTGGATACAGGCGCGCTCCGGCACCCAACGCGAGACCCAGACGGCCCTGGGCAGCGCCACTTACCCGACCCTGGATGCGGCGCCCGGCACTTACGTGCTGGTGCGCTGACGTTCGCCAAAGGACTGACAAGAAGAACGGATGAAAACCCGCGACCGCATTCTGGAATGCGCCCTGCAGCTGTTCAACCAGCAGGGCGAACCCAACGTATCCACCATGGAAATTGCCAACGAAATGGGCATCAGCCCTGGCAATCTCTATTACCACTTCCACGGCAAGGAGCCATTGATACTGGGGCTGTTCGAGCGCTTCGAGGACGAACTGACGCCCCTGCTGGACCCGCCCGAGCATGTGCAGCTATCGGCGGAGGATTACTGGCTGTTCCTGCACCTGATCGTGGAGCGCATGGCCCAGTACCGCTTCCTGTTCCAGGACCTGTCCAACCTGGCCGGGCGCCTGCCCAAGCTGGCGCGGGGCGTGCGCAGCCTGCTCAACGCCATCAAACGCACCCTGGCCTCGCTGCTGGCCAGCCTGAAGGCGCAGGGGCAGATCACCAGTGACACCCAGGCGCTGGGGCAACTGGTGGAGCAGATCACGTTGACGCTGGTGTTTTCGCTGGATTACCAGCGCATTCTCGGGCGCGATGGCGAGGTGGGCGTGGTGGTGTACCAGATCATGATGCTGGTGGCGCCGCACCTGCACGATGAACCGCGCCATGCTGCCGAGCAGATCGCCCTGCGCTATCTGGAAGGTTGATCGCCCCAGCCTGAAACCGCAAAGCCTTGTAGCCGCTGCCGCCAGGCTGCGCTGGCCGGTGTGACCCCTGCATATGTTCAGCGTGGGTCAGGGCCAGCGCAGCCTGGCGGCAGCGGCTACAGGGCCAGAACAAAAACGCCCGGCCTTTTGGGGGCCGGGCGTTGAGGCGGTCCTGGATGAATCAGGACTGCGGTGCGCTCGCCGGCGCAGCGCTGCTGCTTGGCGCCGGCGCTGCCGGGGCGGCGGCGCTGTTGGCGGTGGACGCCGGGGCTGCGCTGGCGGCCGGGGCGGCCGGCTTGGCGGCTGCCGGTTTTTTCACCGCGGGCTTCTTCGCCGCTGGCTTCACCGCTGCTTTAGCCGCGGCCACTGGCTTGGCGGCTGCCTTGGTAGCCGTCTTGGCCGCTGCCGCGGTTTTAGCCGCTACCGGCTTGGCCGCTGCCTTGGTCGCGGTCTTGGCAGTGGAAGCTGCCTTGGCCAGCGGTTTGGCTACAGGTTTGGCAGCAGGCTTGGCTGCGGTCGAACGGCTGGAGATCGGCGTCACCGATTGACCGGTCAGCTTCTCGATCTGCTTGGTCAGGGTATCGACCTTGCTGTGCAGCTGCTTGACCTCAAGGCGGCTCGGCACGCCCAGGCGCGAGATGGCGCTGTTCAGACGCTTGTCGAACGCTTCCTCCAGCTCACCCCACTTGCCCAGTGCGCGATCCTTCACATCGCCCACACGCGACTTGGCGGTCTTGGCGGTGGATTTCACCGAATCGACGCCCTTGTCCACTTCGTCCTTGGCCTGTTTCTCGGCTTTTTCGCCGTCCTTGACCAGGTTCTCGAAAAGCTTACTGCCGTCATTGCTGATCTTGGAGTAAGCGCCTAAACCAGCCAGCCAGATCTGGCGGGAGTATTTCTCCACTTCGCCGACCCAGGAGCTGCCTTCTTTCTCAACCTTCTTCTTGCCAGCCATCCTGCTCTCCTTATTGTTTACGCGCGACACGTTCAAGCAATGCCGTCAGCTCATCGAGCTTAGCAGAGAGTGTCTCGACGTCATGTTTAGACGGAATGCCGATGCGGTTCAAGGCACTGGCCACCCGGGTGTCAAAAGCACTTTCGATACGGTCCAGCTGCAGCTCGACCTTGCCCTTCACCGATTTGAGTTCGGCCTTGACCTCGCCCTTCACTTCGGCGATTTCGGTGTTGGCGGCCTTGAGCTCGGCATCGATCTTTTTCTTGCCGACTTTCTCTACGCCTTCACCGGTCTTGATCAGCTCTTTGATGTAGCTGACCCCTTCCTTGCCGGCCTTGGCGTAGGCGCCGATGCCGGCCAGCCAGATCTTGCGCGCGTAGGATCGAACCTCGCCGGCGGCATGCTCGGCCGGTACCTGGACTTTCTTCTTAAGGATCGCTTTTGCCATGGTGCACCTCATGTTTTCTAAGAGGGAGGATTGCCCACCCAAACCACAGGGCATGAGCACACCTTAATGACAAAAATTAGAATGCTCACCCTAAGCAACGGTGACAATTGCCAGCAAACGGTAACGTCTTTGACAAAAATCTCACATTTGAAGTCGTAGGATGCCGGTCGCTTTCCATTTCAGGCCTCTGACTCAGCTGCCTGATGGCACAGAGTTGGAACTCCCCTCATGACCACTGCATCCGCCACAACCGTCCGCCGTACCCGCACAGATTGGGCGGGGCTGGGCTGGCTTTTCCTGTTTTTCTGGTACTTCTCCGGCGTCACCCAGGCGCTGATCCTGATGGCCGGCACCACCGGTTTCCAAGGCTTTCGCGACGCTTTCTTCCTCAGCGCGCTATGGCTGATCCCGGCGCTGCTGTTCCCCTCGCGCACGCGCATGATCGCCGCCGTGATCGGCATCGTGCTGTTTCTCAGCTCGCTGGGCAGCCTGTTCTACTTCCTGGTGTACCACCAGGAGTTCTCCCAGAGCGTGATTTTCATCATGTTCGAGTCCAACAACGCCGAGGCGGGCGAGTACCTGGGCCAGTACTTCCAGTGGTGGATGGTGCCGACCTTCCTTCTATACGCCGCTGTGCCGGTATTCATCTGGACTCGCCTGCGCCCGGTACGCATCAGCACCACCAAGGCCATCGCAGTCAGCCTGGCGCTGATCCTGGGCCTGCTGGTGTGGCCACTGGTCAAGGCGGTGAAGAAGAAGGGCGGCTACGAAGTGGGCATGGAATCGTTCCAGGGCCGCATGGAGCCTGCCGTACCGTGGCAGTTGGTAATTGGCTACAACAACTACCTCAAGCAACTGGACGGCATGCAGGACATGCTGGCGCTGGATGCCAAGATCCCGCCGCTGAGCAACCTCAAGGACACCATGGCGGGCCAGCCGTCCACGCTGGTGCTGGTGATTGGCGAATCCACCAACCGCGGGCACATGAGCCTGTACGGTTACGGGCGCAATACCAACCCCGAATTGTCGAAGATGCGCGACCAGCTGACCATTTTCAATGACGTAGTCACCCCGCGCCCCTACACCATCGAAGCGCTGCAGCAGGTGCTGACCTTCGCCGACGAGGAAAACCCGGACCTGTTCCTCAAGACCCCCTCCATCGTCAAAATGATGAAGCAGGCGGGCTACAAGACCTTCTGGATCACCAACCAGCAGACCCTGACCAAGCGCAACACCATGCTCACCACCTTCTCCGAGCAGGCCGACGAGCAGTCCTACCTGAACAACAACCGCAACCAGAACGCCCGCCAGTACGACGGCGACGTACTGGAGCCGTTCGCCAAGGTGCTGGGCGATGCCGCGCCGCGCAAGCTGATCGTGATCCACCTGCTGGGCACACACGTCAATTACCAGTACCGCTTCCCGCCGGAGTTTGCCAAGTTCACCGATAACGTCGGCGTGCCGCCGTCGATCAGCGGCGAACGTCTGGAGACCTATAACAACTACGACGATGCGGTGCTGTACAACGACTTCGTGGTATCGAGCCTGATCAAGGAGTTCCAGGCGGCGGACCCCAACGGCTTCCTGCTGTACCTGTCCGACCACGGCGAAGACGTGTACGACTCGGGCGATCACACCAACCTGGGCCGCAACGAAGGCAACCCGACGTCGGCGATGTACACCATTCCGTTCATGCTGTACGCCTCGCCGAAGTGGAAGGCCGACCACGCCTGGGGCTTCCAGGGCGACGTCAACCGGCCCTACAGCAGCCAGCACCTGATCCACACCTTTGCCGACCTGGCCGGGCTGAGCTTCAACGAGTGGGACCCGACCAAGAGCGTGGTCAATGACAAGTTCGTGGTGCGACCACGCCTGATCGGCGACCCGTACAACCCGAAAAGCCTGCGCGACTACGCGACCATCGCCCCCAAGGCCGATGCCAACACCGCCGTAGTGCAGAAATAACACCACCTGTAGCCGCTGCCGCCAGGCTGCGCTGGCCCTATACCTCGCTGAAGATCTTCAGCGGGCACACCGGCCAGCGCAGCCTTCGGCAGCGCCTACAGGGCTCAGGCCGCCAGCGCCTTGTCCAGCGCCTTCTCGATCTCGCCCTTGATGGACGAACCCATCACCGACAGCATCATCCCAAGCTTCAGATCCACGCGAATGGTGTCATCGCCAATGCGGATGGTGCCGCTGGCGCCGCTGCGCTTCACCTCCACGGTATCGCCGTCCCAACGGGCCTGCAGGTCGTACTCGCGAGCCAGTTTGTCCACCAGCACTTCGGCTTTCTGCCGGGCCGCTTCGCGCCCCAGGCTGTGTTTGCGCTCAACGCTGATTTGCGTCATCCAACTGATCCCGCTCAAGTGATAATGGTCGCTATAGTATCGCGGATGGCCTTCCAAGCCATCTGCGACCAGCCTTGCCAAGACAAAGCCGGCCATGGGGATTAGAATGGCCAGTAATTTTTCCCGGTGACAGCGATATGACCGATCAGCGCAAAGCCAGCGATGCCGAACCTACTACCCACTTCGGCTACAAAAACGTGCCTGAAAGCAAGAAGGCCGAGAAGGTCGCCGAGGTTTTCCACTCGGTAGCGGCCAAGTACGACCTGATGAACGACGTGCTCTCGGGCGGCATGCACCGGCTGTGGAAACGCTTCGCCATCGAACTGTCGGGCGTGCGCAGCGGCAACCGCGTACTGGACATCGCCGGCGGCACGGGCGACCTGACGCGCAAGTTCTCCCACCTGGTGGGCAGCACCGGCGAGGTGGTACTGGCCGACATCAACGAATCGATGCTCAAGGTAGGCCGCGACCGCCTGCTGGACCTGGGCGTGGCCGGCAACGTCAAGTTCGTCCAGGCCGACGCCGAGAAGCTGCCGTTCCCGGACAACTACTTCGACTGCGTGACCATCGCCTTCGGCCTGCGCAACGTCACCCATAAGGAAGACGCCATCGCTTCCATGCTGCGCGTGCTCAAGCCGGGCGGCCGCCTGCTGGTGCTGGAGTTCTCCAAGCCCACCAACAAGTTCATGTCCAAGGTCTACGACGCCTACTCGTTCGCGTTCATGCCCCTGGCCGGCAAGCTGATCACCAACGACTCGGAAAGCTACCGCTACCTGGCCGAATCGATCCGCATGCACCCCGACCAGGAAACCCTGAAGTCGATGATGGTGCAGGCCGGTTTCGACCGCGTCACCTACCACAACATGACCTCGGGCATCGTCGCCCTGCACCGCGGCATCAAGCCCTGATGCTGTACAGCGGCCTGATCGCCAGCGCTGAACACGGCCTCAACCGTGTGCTGCGCCTGGACAGCACTGCCTTGCCGCGCCTGGCGCGCCTGGCCGGCAAGGTGATCGAAGTCGATTGCCTGAAGCCGGCCATGAAGCTGTTCGTCCTGCCCAGCGGTGAAGGCCTGATGCTGGCCAGCCAATGGGCGGCGCCGGCCGACTGCGTGCTGCAGGCCCCGGCCAGCAGCCTGGTGCAACTGGCCGTCAGCCGCGACAAGACCGCCGTGCTGCACAGCCCGCAGGTAGACCTTGCCGGCGACAGCGGTGTGCTGCTGGAACTGGTGGCCGTGCTGCAAGACCTGGAACTGGACTGGGAATACGAGCTGCAACGCTGGCTCGGCCCGGTGGCCAGCCAACTGATCAGCGGCCACCTGCGCCGCGACGCCAGTTGGGTGCGCAAGGGCGTCACCAGCCTGAACCAGAACATGGCCGAATACCTGGCCGAAGAAACCCGCACCCTGGTGGGCAAGCACGAAGCCGAAGCCAGGTTTGCCGAAATCGACGAGCTCAAGCTCGATGTCGAACGCCTCGAAGCGCGCCTTGAGCGCCTCGCCCGATCCCTCAAACCTAGCGATAACGCATGAAGCTGCTTGCCGTCCGCCGTTTGTTGCGCATTCAGCGCGTCGTGATCCGCTACCGTCTCGATGACCTGCTATTCGCCCTCCCCCTGCCGTGGTTCCTGCGCGTTACCCGGTTCGTCATGCCCTGGCGCTGGCTGCCGCGCAAGCCGCTGCAGCTGACCCGTGGCGCCGCGCTGCGCCTGGCATTGCAGGACCTGGGGCCGATCTTCATCAAGTTCGGTCAGTTGCTGTCCACCCGCCGCGACCTGCTGCCCGAAGACATCGCCGACGAGCTGATGCTGCTGCAGGACCGCGTGCCGCCGTTCGATCCGCAGCAGGCGATCAAGCTGATCGAGCAGCAACTGGGCAAGACCATCGTCGAGGTGTTCAGCCGCTTCGACGTGGAGCCCCTGGCCTCGGCCTCGGTGGCCCAGGTGCACTCGGCGCAACTGCGCAGTGGCGAGGAAGTGGTGGTCAAGGTGGTGCGCCCGGGCCTCAAGCCGGTCATCGGCCAGGACCTGGCGTGGCTGTTCCTGCTGGCGCGCTGGGCCGAGAAGTTCTCCGCCGACGCGCGCCTGTTGCACCCGGTGGACGTGGTGGCCGACTACGAGAAAACCATCTACGACGAGCTCGACCTATTGCGCGAGGCGGCCAACTCCAGCCAGCTGCGGCGCAACTTCGAAGGCTCGGACATGCTCTACGTGCCCCAGGTGTACTGGGACTGGTGCCGCCCCAAGGTGCTGGTGATGGAGCGTATCTACGGCATCCAGGTCACCGACCTGGCCACCCTGGCCGACCAGCGCACCGACATGAAGCTGCTGGCCGAGCGCGGCGTGGAGATCTTCTTCACCCAAGTGTTCCGCGACAGCTTCTTCCACGCCGACATGCACCCGGGCAACATCTTCATCAGCACCGTGGCGCCGTGGAGCCCCAAGTACATCGCCATCGACTGCGGCATCGTCGGCAGCCTCACGCCCGAGGACCAGGATTACCTGGCGCGCAACCTGTTTGCGTTCTTCAAGCGTGACTACCGCCGCGTGGCGCAGCTGCACATTGATTCGGGCTGGGTGCCGGCCGAGACCAAGCTCAACGAGTTCGAAGCGGCGATCCGCACCGTGTGCGAACCCATCTTCGAAAAGCCGTTGAAGGACATTTCCTTCGGCCAGGTGCTGATGCGCCTGTTCCAAACCGCGCGGCGCTTCAACATGGAAGTGCAGCCGCAACTGGTGCTGTTGCAGAAAACCCTGCTCAACATCGAAGGCCTGGGCCGCCAGCTGTACCCGGACCTGGACCTGTGGAGCACCGCCCAGCCGTTCCTGGAGCGCTGGATGCGCGAGCGCATGAGCCCCAAGAGCCTATTCCACAACGTGCAGTCGCAGGTCGAGCAGTTGCCGCACCTGGCCAACATGACCCGCGACCTGCTGGAACGCATGTCGCAGCCCCACGCCAAGGACCCGGCGCCGCCCTGGCACAAGCCCAGCGAGCAGCGTTTCGTGCGCCTGGTGGGTGGCATTCTGCTGGCGGGCGGTGCGACACTGGCCGCTACCGGCGGTGCCATCGACACCCTGGCCGCCTGGCCTGCCTGGATCATGTTCGCCGCAGGCCTTTATCTGGTCGTGCGTTGATAGCCAGCCGCCCATGGGGCTGGCACACTAGTGAGGAGTTCGAGCCGATCGAGCTCGATGTCGGAGTCGAAAATGAAAGACTGGCTGGACGAGATCAACTGGAACAGCGACGGCCTTGTCCCGGCCATCGCCCAGGATCACAAGACCGGGCGCGTATTGATGATGGCCTGGATGAACCGCGAAGCGCTGGAGCTGACAGTCGCCGAGAACCGCGCCATCTACTGGTCGCGCTCGCGCGGCAAGCTGTGGCGCAAGGGCGAGGACTCCAAACATGTGCAGCATCTGCATGAGTTGCGCCTGGATTGCGACGCCGATGTGATTATCCTGATGGTCGAGCAGGTGGGCGACATTGCCTGTCATACTGGCCGCCAGAGCTGCTTCTATCGCGTCCATGAAAACGGCGAATGGAAAACCGTCGATCCGGTGCTGAAGGACCCGAAAGCCATCTACCAGGCAGGACACTCCCATGAATGACACCCTGACCCGGCTCGCCGAGGTACTGGAGTCGCGCAAAGGCGCCGAGCCCGACAGTTCCTACGTCGCCAGCCTGTATCACAAAGGCCTGAACAAGATCCTGGAAAAGGTCGGCGAAGAGTCGGTCGAGACCATCATCGCCGCCAAGGACGCCGCCATCAGCGGTGATTACAGCGATGTCATCTACGAAACCGCCGATCTGTGGTTCCATAGCATGGTCATGCTGGCTGCCATGGGGCAACATCCGCAAGCTGTCCTGGATGAACTGGACCGCCGCTTCGGCCTGTCGGGCCACGTTGAAAAAGCCGCTCGCCAGCCTTCTGCATAACGTATCGAACGAGGAATTACCCCATGGGTCTCTTTGACTGGAAACACTGGATTGTCATCCTGATCGTCGTGGTACTGGTATTCGGTACCAAGAAACTGAAAAACCTGGGCACCGACGTCGGTGAGTCGATCAAGGGCTTCCGCAAGGCCATGAACGACGATGAAAAGCCCGCTGACCAGCAGGTGCCACCTGCCCAGCCGGTTCATCCACAGGCCACCTCGCCGCTGAGCCAGCCGCACACCATCGATGCCACGGCCCAGAAGGTCGAAGAGCCGATCAGGAAAGACTAAAGTCATGTTCGGGATCAGCTTCAGTGAATTGCTTCTGGTGGGCCTGGTGGCCTTGCTGGTGCTCGGCCCCGAGCGCCTGCCGGGTGCCGCGCGCACCGCAGGCCTGTGGGTAGGCCGGCTCAAGCGCAGCTTCAACGCCATCAAGGCCGAAGTGGAGCGTGAAATCGGCGCCGACGAGATTCGCCGGCAACTGCACAACGAGCACATTCTGTCGCTGGAGCAGGAAGCCAAGAAGATCCTGAACCCGCTGCAGCAGGCGATCAACCCCACGCCTGCCCAGCCACAGCCGGCGGCGGCCCCGATCGATGCCACACCGCCCGCCCCCGTAGGAGCCGACCTTGGTCGCGATGGCAGCACCGCGCACCCAGATCAAGCGCATGCCGTGCAGCCCTCCCCCGAACAAATCCCCGGCGCGCACACCCCGCCTCACGATCCGACACAGCCGCCGCGAGTCCCATGAGCGAAATTCCCGAAAACGACCAGCCCATGCCGCTGGTCTCGCACCTCACCGAGCTGCGTACCCGACTGCTGCGCTGCGTAGCGGCGATTTTCATCATCTTCGCCGGCCTGTTCGCGTTTACCCAGCAGATCTACACCTTCGTCTCGGTGCCGCTGCGCGAGTACCTGCCGGCGGGCGCGACCATGATCGCCACCGACGTGTCGTCGCCTTTCCTGACGCCGCTCAAGCTGACCATGATGGTCTCGCTGTTTTTGGCCATCCCCGTCATCCTGCATCAGATCTGGGGCTTCATCGCGCCGGGCCTGTATAAGCATGAGAAGCGCGTGGCGGTGCCGCTGCTGATTTCCAGCATTCTGCTGTTCTACTGTGGCATGGCCTTCGCCTACTTCCTGGTGTTCCCGCTGATCTTCAAATTCTTCGCCGCCGCCACCCCGGCCGGCGTGCAGATGATGACCGACATCACCAGCTACCTCGATTTCGTCATGACCCTGTTCTTCGCCTTTGGTGTGGCGTTCGAAATCCCGGTGGCCGTGGTGCTGCTGGTGTGGATCGGCGTGGTCGACGTCGCGCAGCTGAAGAAGATGCGCCCGTACGTGATCATCGGCTGCTTCGTGGTCGGCATGCTGCTGACCCCGCCGGACATCTTCTCGCAGACCCTGCTGGCCGTGCCCATGTGGATGCTGTTCGAAGTCGGCGTGCTGTTCGGCGGCCTGGTCAGCAAACGCGGCGACCATGAACAAGCCAGCGACAACGACCACAACGACCAGCCGCCAGCGACCCAGGCGTGAACCTGCTGCTGCTCGAGGAGGCCGATTTCATCGCGGCCGACCGGGTGATCCTGCGTGATCGCCGCTTGAAGCACATGCAGGAAGTCCATGGCGTGGCCGTGGGCGACAGCCTGCGTGTAGGCCGCATCAATGGCCTGATGGGCCGCGCCGAAGTGCTACGCCTGGAGCCGCGTGAAGCCGAGCTGCAAGTGGTGCTGGATCAACCACCGCCTGCCAAGCTGCCGCTCACCCTGGTGCTGGCCCTGCCACGCCCGAAAATGCTGCGCCGGGTGTTCCAGACCGTCGCCACCATGGGCGTGCCCAAGGTGATCCTGGTCAACAGCTACCGGGTCGAGAAAAGCTTCTGGCAGACGCCGTTTTTGCAGCCCGAGGCCATTCGCGAGAACCTGGTACTGGGGCTTGAGCAGGCGCGTGACACCGTGTTGCCCGAGATCATCATCGAGAAGCGCTTCAAGCCGTTTGTCGAAGATCGCCTGCCCGCCATTGCCGAGGGCACCTTGGGTTTGGTGGGCCACCCTGGCGAGCATCCGCCCTGCCCCCGCGGCCTGAGCGAGCCGGTGACGCTGGCGATTGGCCCGGAGGGCGGCTGGATTCCCTACGAGGTCGAACTGCTGGGCAAGGCGGGCCTGAATCCGGTGCAGCTTGGCGATCGCATCCTGCGCGTCGAAACTGCCGTCACCGCCCTGCTGGCCCGCCTGTTTTAAGCTCTGTAGCCGCTGCCGCCAGGCTGCGCTGGCCCTATGCCCCACTGAAAATCTCCAGCGAGGCATAGGTCCAGCGCAGCCTGCGGCCGCGGCTACAGGCCACTCCCGTAAAAGTCCGATCCACGGTATTACAGAACCTTTGCACCAAGCCGATACATAGGCACGCTAATGGCTATTAGCCCAGTCTGCTCGCTAGGAGTGCAAGCGCATGTATCGTTGGATGCAATACCACCTCGGGCACATTGGTGTGCGCCGCAAATTGATGCTGGGATTCGGCCTGGTGCTGGTCATGACCCTGCTGACCACCACCATGGGCTGGACCGGGCTGAGCAGCCTGATCGACCGGGGCGACAAGCTCAACACCATCGCCACCGTCAATGACCTGTCCCGTGACCTGCGCATTGCCCGCCTCAGCGTGGCCAACCAGAACGGCAGCATCGACGGCGTCATCAGTGTGCTGGGCAAACTGGATCAGCAACTGGCATTGGCCCGCAGCCATCTCAGCTCGCCCGACGACGTCAGCCGGATTGATCGGCAGATCACCGCTACCCGCGATTACCGCCAGGCGCTCAACGACCTGGATCAGGCACAACGCGCCCAGGCCGCCCAAGCCGTCCAGCAGCCCCTGCTCAAGCGCATGGCGGATGCAGGCACCGTGCTGCTGGACATGAGCGAAGAGCTGGCACAATCGCAGACCGCCAAGCGCGACGCCGATGCCGCCAACGCCAAGCTCTGGCTAAGCGTGGCGGCGACGCTGGCACTGGTATTCAGCATGCTGGCCGGCTTCGCCATCACCCGCCAGGTGGTTCGCCCCCTGCAAACCACCCTGAAAATCATGGATGAGGTGGCCGCCGGCGACCTCACCCACGACCACACCGTGGACCGCCGCGACGAACTGGGCCAACTGCAGAACAGCCTGCAGCGCATGACCGTAGGGTTGCGCACCTTGATCAGAGGCATCAGCGACGGCGTCACGCAAATCGCCAGCGCCGCCGAACAGCTGTCGGCCGTCACCGAACAGACCAGCGTTGGCGTCACCAGCCAGAAAGTGGAAACCGACCAGGTGGCCACCGCCATGAACCAGATGGCCGCCACCGTGCAGGAAGTGGCGCGCAACGCCGAACAGGCCAGCGAAGCCGCCGTGGCCGCCGATCAGCAGGCCCGCGAGGGCGATCGAGTGGTCAGCGAGGCCATCGACCAGATCGAGCGCCTGGCGGCCGAGGTGGGCCATTCCACCGAAGCCATGGGCCAGCTCAAGCGCGAGAGCGACAAGATTGGTGGCGTGCTGGACGTAATCAAATCCGTGGCCCAGCAAACCAACCTGCTGGCCCTCAACGCCGCCATCGAGGCGGCGCGTGCCGGTGAAGCCGGCCGTGGCTTCGCCGTGGTGGCCGACGAGGTGCGCAGCCTGGCGCAACGCACCCAGCAGTCCACCGAAGAGATCGAACAACTGATCGCCGGCCTGCAAAGCGGTACCCAGCAGGTCGCCGCAGTCATGGACAACAGCCGCACGCTGACGGACAGCAGCGTCGAACTGACCCGTCGGGCGGGTACATCGCTGGAAAGCATCACTCGGACGGTGTCGACCATCCAGAACATGAACCAGCAGATTGCTGCAGCGGCTGAGCAGCAGAGCGCGGTGGCGGAAGAGATCAACCGCAGCGTGATGACCGTGCGCGATGTATCGGACCAGACCTCGGCGGCCAGTGAAGAGACGGCGGCGTCCAGCGTGGAGCTGGCGCGGTTGGGGAATCATCTGCAAGGGTTGGTAGGCCGTTTCCGCGTGTGACCTGTAGCCGCTGCCGCCAGGCTGCGCTGGCCATATGCCTCGCTGTAGATCTTCAGCGGGGCTCAGGGCCAGCGCAGCCTTCGGCAGCGGCTACAGATGTTACGTCCTACAAGGTTACGTCATTTTCGGAAACGTCTGACTTGAGGTCGCTGGGTGACGGGGATAGGCTCCCCGGGTCGCTGAGTACAGCGATCAGGTGTGCAAGCCTGAGTTACCCTTCGCGACTGCTGTAGAATGCCGTCGGCGTACTCGTACGCCCGCGAAAAGCTATGGTGGCCGGCGCAGGAGGACCTCGGTCCTGCTGGGTTCGAAGGGTACCCGGTCTTGCACACTTGCGCCCGGCCGCCACCCAATGCGTGCAAGCATTGGAGCGGCTCCAATACCCTCCGGAGTTTTTGAGATGCATATCGAACCAACGGCCCTAACCTTGGCTCAGCCTTTTGGCCCGCTCGACCGCAACAACGAACCGCTGTTCACCGTGCGCGAAGGCCTGCACCCCGCCGATGCCCTCACCCATGCCTCCCTGCTGCTCGGCTATGCCGGCGCCGTGGCTTACGAAATCGCTGACAGCGACACGCTGGTGGACCAGCGCCTGGCGCGCGCGATCATCCCGCTGATAGATGCTGCCAAAGCGCTGGTGGACGCCTGCCCGGCGCACTGAAAGCTATAGCCGCTACACAGCAGCGGCCGTCAGGTCGCGTCACAGGCGCCGCGCACTGGCTGATCCACAGCGCCGCCTGTGACGCAGCCTTCGGCAGCTGCTACAGAGGCGAGGCGTACACTGTGCCAGGACGGGGAGCGGGTTACGCCGCTTACAGCACCTGGCGCAGAAACGCCTGGGCGCGGGGGTCGCGGGGGTTGGCGAAGAACTGCTCGGGCGGGGAGTCTTCCAGCAGTTTGCCATGGTCGAAGAACAGTACCCGGTGCGCCACTTCGCGGGCGAAGCCCATTTCGTGGGTGACGCAGATCATGGTCATGCCTTCCAGCGCCAGGGTCTTCATGACGTCCAGTACTTCGCCGACCATTTCCGGGTCGAGCGCCGAGGTAGGTTCGTCGAACAGCATGACCTTGGGGTCCATGGCCAGCGCACGGGCAATCGCCACGCGCTGTTGCTGGCCGCCCGACAGGCGCGACGGGAATTCATTGGCCTTCTGGCCAATGCCTACCTTGTCCAGCAGCATGCGCGCCTTTTCTTCGCGCTCTTTCTTGCTACGCTTGCGCACGATCTTCTGCGCCAGGCACAGGTTCTCAAGCACGGTCATGTGCGGGAACAGGTTGAAGTGCTGGAACACCATGCCCACTTCACGCCGGTAGGCGTTGATGTCGGTTTTCGGATCGGCCAGGGACAGACCGTCGATGCTCACGGTGCCTTCGTCGAACTGCTCAAGGCCATTGAGGCAGCGCAGGAAGGTCGACTTGCCCGAGCCCGAAGGCCCGACCACCACCAGCACTTCGCCCTTGGCCACTTGCGTGGTCACATGGTCCACCGCGCGCACTACCTGGCCACGGGTGTCGAAGACTTTTACCAGGTCACGAACTTCAATCACTTTGCGCAAGCCTCCGCTCAAGCCGGCTGGCGATGTGCGACAGCGGCAGGTTGATCAGCAAATACAGGGCGGCCACGCAGAACCAGATCTCGAAGGTGGAGAACGAGGTGGTGATGGCCTCACGGCCGGCCTTGGTCAGCTCGGTGATGGAAATCACCGACACCAGCGAGGTGTCCTTGACCAGGCTGATGAACTGCCCGGCCAGCGGTGGCAGCACGCGTTTGAACGCCTGCGGCAAGATCACGTGGCGCATCGACTGGCCAGCGCTGAGGCCCAGGGAACGGGCGGCCTCGCCCTGACCACGGGCGATGGACTGCACCCCGGCACGCACGATCTCGGCCACGTAAGCGCCAGTGAACAGCGACAGCGCCGCCACGCCGGCAAACTCGCGGGACAGGTTGAGCACGGTGCCGATGAAGAAGTAGAAGATGAACAACTGCACCAGCAGCGGCGTGCCACGCACCAGTTCAACGTAGACCGTGGACAGGTCACGCAGGGTCGGGTTGCCGGACAGCCGGCACAGGCCCGCCACCAGGCCGATGAACAGGCCGATCACGCCCGACACCACCGAGATCCACACCGTGGCCCACAGGCCCCACGCCAGCGGCCCTGCGGCCCAGTGACGGGTGACGCCTACCGGGTCGCCTTCGCTGACGTCGTCGCCCTGGGACACGCGCACGCTGTCCTGGGCCACGTCCAACACCTGTTGGTCGCCGTCTTCGTCCTTGAGCGTCACCCGGGTCATCTTGCCCTGGGCGTCGATGGCCTCCACGGTGCCGTTGCCGCTTGCGCGCTGCACGTCTTCGGCCTGGTAGGCGAAGTACTGCGGCACGCGGCTCCAGCGCCATTCATAGGAAATCAGCGAAGTCGCGTAAAACAGGGCGACGGCCAGGCCCACCAGGACCAGCGCCGTCAGCCCGTGCCAGGGCCACTGGGCTTTTTTGTGTTTGATCACTACTGCGTTCCGTAAATGCGAACGCGCGGGCAAGCCCGCGCGCTGGTGTCAGACAAGGACGACTGGGGCTTATTCCATGTCCTTGAGCCAAGTGGTGCTCTTGAACCACTTGTCGTGAATGCGATCGTACGACCCGTCTTCGTGGGCCTGACGCAGGAAGTTGTTGATGAAGTTCAGGCTGTCGAAGTCGCCCTTCTTCAGGCCGAAGGCCAGCGGTTCGTAGGTGAACGGCTTGTCCAGGTACACCAGCTTGCCGTTGCCGGCCTTGTCCACGGCCACCACGTTGTACGGCGAGTCATAGACGAAGGCGTCGGCCTTGCCGTTGACCACGTCCATCACCGCTTCCTGCTCGTTGTCGTAGCCGTGGTACTGGGCCTTGGCGATCAGCTTGCGCGAGACCATCTCGCCGGTGGTACCCACCTTGGAGGTCAGGCGGTACTTGGGATCGTTCAGGTCCTTGTAGGACTTGATGGTGCCTTGCAGCTCCTTGCGGATCAGCAGGGTCTGGCCGACCACGATGAAGGGGTCGCTGAAGTTGATGCGCAGGTTGCGTTCCTGGGTCAGGGTCAGGCCGCTGCCGATCAGGTCGAACTTGTCGGTCATCAGCGCCGGGATGATGCCGTCCAGGCTGGTGGACACCAGCTCAAGCTTGACGCCCATCGACTTGGCCATGGCCTTGAGCAGGTCCACTTCAAAGCCGATGATCTCGCCGCGCTTGTCGGTCATTTCGAAAGGCATGTAGGTAGGGTCCATGCCCACCCGCAGCGTGCCGCGCTTGACAGCGTCATCGATGGCTCCCGCCTGGGCGGAATCGACTGCGCCCAGCGCCATGACGCCCAGCAGCAGCATCGACAGATACTTCTTCATCACCAAGTCCCCTAACTAACGCTCACAACGTGCGGTGTGAGGCAATTCAGGGCGCCGCATACGTGGGCGCACCATTTCGGGGTGCGATCCTAACGTACTCGTCCGGTGATACAAGTGCTGATGAGGGATTTAATGCGCAATGATCGACATAAAGTGACCGTTGGCAGTGTTACAGGGAGTTTCCAAAGCCCCCGGGCGGTGTGCCCGGGGGCCCGGAATCAGGCGTTCGCCAGGGCTGGCGGGGTCGCCGAGTGCGGTTGCAGCGGCAGCAACGGCGAATGCGGGTCCGCTGCCAGCGACTGACGCCAGGCTTCGAGCCAGGCATCGTTGCCTTCGCCCCATACCAGTGCATGCAGGCGACCCAGGGCCACCGGGTCACTGAGCAGGTGCAGACGCGTGTTGCCGTCCAGCTTGTGCGGGCCGACGGTCAGCGCCTTGCGGATACGCTCTTCACGCATGGCTTCCACCGGCGCCACCGAGTGGTGACGGGCGGTAGCCAAGGCGCAAGCCAGAGCGTTCTGCTGCGGGTCGACCACGGCGCGGACGAAACCGTCCTTCAGTGCGTGCCAGCGGTTCTCATGGGTGTACTGATCGGTGGAGATCAGTTCCTGCGGCGTGTTGTATTCCTCAGGGATCAGGAACAGCTTCTCGTCGCGAGCGCTGAGGCCCAGATTGGTGCGGCTGGAAATCACCGATACCGGGATCGACAGCATCAACGAACCGACAATAGGCGTCAGCCACCACAGGAAGCTTGGGTTCAGCCAGCACACCAGCAGCGCCCACAAGAAGCCCAGCAAGGTCTGCGGACCGTGACGGCGTACCGCTTCGCTCCACGGGGTGGAGTCGTCGTCACGCTGTGGCGAGTTCCAGGTGGCAGCCCAACCCAGGAACGCGGCCAGCACGAAACGGGTGTGGAACAGCATGCGCACCGGCGCCAGCAGCATGGAGAACAGCATCTCCATCAGCATGGAAATGGTGACCTTGAAGCGGCCGCCGTATTCCTTGGCGCCCTTGGCCCAGATCAGGATGATGCTCAGCAGCTTGGGCAGGAACAACAGCACGATGGTGGTGGAGAACAGCGCAACGGCTTTTTCCGGGTGCCATTGTGGCCACAGCGGGTACAGCTGCCGTGGTTCCAAGAAGTACGCCGGCTCCATCAGCGTGTTCACCGCCAGCAGCGCGGTGGACAGCACCAGGAAGAAGAACCACAGCGGCGCCGACAGGTACGACATCACGCCCGTCAGGAACACCGCACGGTGCACCGGGTGCATGCCCTTTACCAGGAACAGGCGGAAGTTCATCAGGTTGCCGTGGCACCAGCGACGGTCACGCTTGAGCTCGTCGAGCAGGTTGGGCGGCAGCTCTTCGTAGCTGCCCGGCAGGTCGTAGGCAATCCACACGCCCCAGCCGGCACGGCGCATCAGCGCCGCTTCGACGAAGTCGTGGGACAGGATGGCGCCCGCGAATGCCCCTTTGCCCGGCAACGGCGCCAAGGCGCAGTGCTCGATGAACGGCTTCATGCGAATGATCGCGTTGTGGCCCCAGTAGTGCGACTCGCCCAGCTGCCAGAAGTGCAGGCCGGCGGTGAACAGCGGGCCGTACACGCGGGTGGCAAACTGCTGCAGACGCGCATACAGGGTGTCCATGCCCGACGCCTTCGGCGCGGTCTGGATGATACCGGCGTCCGGGGTGGCCTCCATCAGGCGCACCAGGCTGGTCAGGCATTCGCCGCTCATCACGCTGTCGGCGTCCAGCACCACCATGTAGCGGTAGTCGCTGCCCCAGCGACGGCAGAAGTCGTCGAGGTTGCCGCTTTTGCGTTTTACGCGGCGACGGCGACGGCGGTAGAAGATCTTGCCGAAGCCCTTGGCCTCGCGGCACACCTCCAGCCACGCCTGTTGCTCGGCAACGGCGATGTCGGTGTCGTTGGTGTCCGACAGCACGAAGAAGTCGAAACGGTCCAGGTCGCCCGTGGCGGCCACCGATTCGAAAGTGGCGCGCAGACCGGCGAATACCCGGGGCACGTCTTCGTTGCAGATGGGCATCACCAGCGCGGTGCGGGCACCGGCTTCGATCGGTTCGGTACCGGCGCTGGCGCCGGAAATACGGTACTTGTCGCGCCCGGTCAGCAGTTCCAGGAAGCCCATCAGGGCGGTCCAGAAGCCCGCCGACACCCAGCAGAACAGGATACCGAACAGGATCAGGATGCTGGTCTGCAGCACATACGGCAGCACTTGCTGCGCGGTCTGTGCGATCGACTGATGCAGCACTTCGTCCAGGTCAACGAACGACCAGCCCTGATAGGGCAGGATGCCTTTCATGTAGTAGCCGGCGACCACGGTCTGGCCCAGCATCAACGCCAGCAGGATGTAGCGACGCATGGAACCCACCCAGCGCCAGCGCGCCTTGGGCAGTTCACGCTTGTCGCTGACCGGCTCCGGCGCACTTTTCTGGCCGGTAAGACGACGCCAGCCACGCACCAGGATGTTGGTGCGCCAAGGCTCCGGGACCACCCGCGTACGGTTGATCGGCGGGGTGGCCTTGAGGCGCACGTGGCCGTCGGAATCGACCGACAGCATCTCGGCCTCTTCCATTTCGGCAGCGCTGTTAAGGGTCAGGCGACGGCCGACCGAGGCCTGGGCGGCCTCGGCCGACTCATCCGTCGGCTGTGCGGAGAGGTATTCATGCAGCTCGCTGAACGAGTTGCAGCGGGCAAGTTCTGCGCGCTGCTGCTCGCTCAGGGGCAGGTGGGCCAGGTATTCGCTGAGCGATTCCGGCCGGGTCTGTGAATTACTCATCGGAAGGCAACTGGTAGCTCCAGGTCTCAGTCAGTACCTGTTCGGGTTTGACCGGTTCCTGAGGGGTGGGCGCAGCCGCTGCGGCAGGCTGCTCGGCGGCCTTGTCAGCCTTGGCATGCTTGGCGTTGGCCTTGGCGTGCTTGGCGACAGGCTTCTCTTCCTTCACAGGCTCAGCCGGTTTGGCTGGCGGCAGTGGAGCGTCCTTGACCAGTGCGGCGCGCATTTCCACCGACTGTTTAGGGTCTTTGACCTTCAGGCGCAGCGTCAGACGCCAGCCTTTGGTTTCCGGGTTGTAGCGCAGGTTGTTCTCGACCAGGTCGGCATTGTTGCCAACGCTGACCTGGCTGCGTACCTGGGCGTCTTCCGGCAGGGCGGCGAGCACCGGACCGGTAAAATCGATCAGGAAGGCCACGCTGCCGTCAGGCTGACGGATCAGGTTGGACTGCTTGACGTCGCCAGTGGAGCGCAGGGTCTGCTTGACCCAGGCGGTTTCAGGCGAGTGCAGCTGGTCTTCGTTGGAGGTCCACACCAGACGGTAGTCGTGGTCCAGGGCCTGGCCAGGCTCAGGCAGCTTTTCCGGGTTCCAGAACGCAACGATGTTGTCGTTGGTTTCGTCGGCAGTCGGGATCTCGACCAGGTCGACGGTGCCTTTGCCCCAATCGCCCTTCGGCTCTACCCAGGCGCTTGGACGTTTGTCGTAGCGGTCATCCAGGTCTTCGTAGCGGCTGAACTCGCGGCCACGCTGCAGCAGGCCGAAACCTTTCGGGTTCTCGACGGTGAAGCTGCTGACGGCCAGGTGTTTAGGGTTGTTCAGCGGGCGCCAGATCCACTCATCGTTGCCGGCGTGGATCGACAGGCCGGTGGAGTCGTGCAGTTCGTGGCGGTAGTTGAGCACGCGCGACGGCTGGTTGGAGCCGAACAGGAACATGCTGGTCAGCGGGGCGATGCCCAGGCGGCTGACGTGGTCACGCAGGAACACCTTGGACTTGACGTCCACCACAGTGTCTTCGCCGGGACGCAGGGTCAGCTTGTAAGCACCGGTGGAACGTGGCGAGTCCAGCAGGGCGTAGATCACCAGGAACTTGTCGGTAGGGTTCGGCTTCTCGATCCAGAACTGGGTGAAGCGCGGGAACTCTTCGCCCGACGGCAGCGCGGTGTCGATGGCCAGGCCGCGAGCCGACAGACCGTAGGTGTGGCCCTTGCCGACGACGCGGAAGTAGCTGGCGCCCAGCAGGGTCATGACTTCGTCCTGCTTGTCAGCCTTGTTGAGCGGGTACATCACGCGGAAACCGGCGTAGCCCAGTTTCTCGGTGGATTTTGGATCGAATTTCAGGTCGCCGAAATCGAAACGAGCCGGGTCGTACTTGATCTCCGTGACCTTGTCGTTGGCGATCTCGTTGATTTGCACCGGCGTGTCGAAGTGCATGCCCTGATGGTAGAACGACAGCTTGAAGGGGGTCTTGTCACCGGCCCATTCGGCTTTTTCGTTCAGAAAGCGAATTTTCTGGTAGTCAGCGAACTTCATGTCCCGAAATTCGGCAGGCAGATTGCTTTTGGGTGCCTCGAATTTCTGCCCGGCAAGATCCTTTGCCTTGGCTGCCACGTCATCCAGGCCAAAGGCCCAGATCTGGCCCGCGCTCAGCAGGCAGAGGAGTGCAGACCCCGTCAACAGCGCGGTGCGGAGGCGCTTGCCTGGGGTTCTTGGTGCATTACTGGGACTAACAATCACGAGCAACCCTCGCCGAAAAACAAATCAAAGAACCAACGGCCAGCTGTGATGTGCCGGGTTGGCGAGCATTGTTCCGACTCCGAAAGGGCGCAATGATTCCCCAAACGGTGACGGCCAAGGCTCATGTTGGAACAAAATGGATCAACGAACGCTGATCGTCGTAACGCGAGATTATCCAGCAGCCTGCGTTACAACGCATCAGGGTATGTAAACTTTTTATGCTACAAACTCACCGAAAATCGTGCAAATGAACGATTTACGGACACTTATGACTGTAACAGGAAGGTCACCGGGCCATCGTTGACCAAATGCACCTGCATATCGGCCCCGAATCGCCCGCACGCCACCCCTTCATGCTGCTGCCGCGCCTGCGCCAGCAGGTAGTCGTAAAGCTCGATACCCAGCGCCGGCGGTGCCGCCGTCGAGAAGCTTGGGCGCATGCCACTGCGGGTGTCGGCGGCCAGGGTGAACTGCGAAACCAGCAGCAGGCCACCCCCCACGTCCTTGAGCGACAGGTTCATCTTGCCCTGTGTATCGGAAAACACCCGATAGTTAAGCAGCTTGTGCAGAAGTTTGTCGGCGCTGGCGCGGGTATCCTCTGGTTCCACCGCCACCAGCACCATCAGACCCTGGTCAATGGCGCCGACGATTTCACCGTCGACCTCCACCCGCGCTGAACGGACCCGCTGCAGCAGCCCCTTCACGCTTCCTCCAGGGGCAGGTCCAGCAAACGCCGGGCCATCTGGTCACAGGCACGCACCAGCGCATCGGTGATGCCCGGCTCGGACGCAGCGTGGCCAGCGTCGCGGATCACCTGCAGCTCGCTGTTGGGCCAGGCCTGGTGCAGCGCCCAGGCGTTGTCCAGCGGGCAGATCACGTCATAGCGGCCATGCACGATGACGGCTGGCAGGTGGGCGATCTTCGGTACGTCGCGGATCAGCTGGTCGGGCTCCATGAAGGCATTGTTCATGAAGTAGTGGCATTCGATTCGGGCGATGGACAACGCGCGCTGGGGCTCGGAGAAGCGATCGACCACCAGCGGGTTGGGGCGCAGCGTGGCGGTGCGGCCTTCCCAAGTGGACCAGGCCTTGGCGGCGTGCATCTGGGCGATCTGGTCGCTGCCGGTGAGGCGCTTGTGGAAGGCCTTGAGCAAGTCGTGACGCTCATCCGCCGGGATCGGTGCCACGTAGTCCTGCCAGTAGTCAGGGAACATGCGGCTGGCGCCTTCCTGGTAGAACCACTGAATTTCCTGCGGGCGGCACAGGAAGATGCCGCGCAGGATCAGGCCATGCACACGCTCGGGGTGGGTTTGCGCGTAGGCCAGGGCCAGGGTGGAACCCCAGGAACCGCCGAACAGCACCCATTTTTCGATGCCCAGGTGCTCGCGGATGCGCTCCATGTCGGCCACCAGGTCCCAGGTGGTGTTGTTTTCCAGGCTGGCGTGGGGCGTGGAACGGCCGCAGCCGCGCTGGTCGAAGGTGACAATTCGATACAAGTTCGGGTCGAAATAGCATCGGCTCTGGGCATCGCAGCCTGCGCCGGGGCCACCGTGGATGAACAGTACCGGCAAGCCCTCGGGCGAGCCGCTTTCATCGACATACAGCACATGCGGCGCTTGCACGGCCAGATCGTGCCGGGCGTAGGGTTTGATCTGCGGGTACAAAGTCTGCATTGCACGCTCCGTAAGGGTGTTGGGTCATCCCTGCTGGGACTTCTGTCATAAGTGCCGTCAGGCATCATAAACCCGAATCGCTTACAGATCATGCCCCCTTGATGTCAGGGGGTATTGCAGCCATGGCCGAAACGCCACTGGTCATTACCCTCAACCGCCTGTGACATGGACACTGTGGGAAATTCCAAGGGGCTGTACAACCTGTACCGGCCTCTCGCGAGCAAGCTTTGCTCCCACAGTGTCAAGGCTCATATCGGTAGTTGCATTGGTTCTGTGGGAGCGAATGTGCCCCCAAGGCTTTAGGCAAGCACCGATGCGGGCCTTGACACTGTGGGAGCAAAGCTTGCTCGCGAGAGGCCGGTACAGACAGCCAAAGACCAAAGCCCCTCACAGTATTCAGGTTGTCTTGAGGTCAGCGGGGGTAGTGTTGCTGGGCCCAGGCCAGCAGTTCGCTGAGCAACGCCTTGAGCACCACCTGCGTCGGCCGGGCCAAATCTTCCCGGTAATTGAACGGCTCGAATTCTTCCATGTACGCGCTCTGCGCCAATTCCAGCTGAACGGCGTGGATATGCTTCGCCGGGTCGCCAAAATGACGGGTAATGTGCCCGCCCTTGAAACGCCCGTTGAGCACATGGCTGTAGTCGCCAAAGCCTGCACACACGCTTTCCAGGCGCCGCGCCAGCTCGGGATCGCAGCTGGCACCGTTGAAAGTGCCCAGGTTGAAGTCCGGCAGCCGCCCCTCGAACAGATGCGGCACGTGGGAGCGGATGGAATGCGCGTCCCACAGCAGGGCATAGCCGAATTCTTCACGCAAACGCGCCAGCTCCTGCTCGATGGTGCGGTGGTACGGCACCCAGATTTCTTCCAGGTAGCGAGCACGCTCGGCATCAGAGGGCTGTTGATGGAACAACGGCACGCCATCGAACAGCGTCTCCGGGTACAAGCCGGTGGTAGCCCCCGCATACAGCGGCTTGTTGTCCGATGGCCGGTTCAGGTCGATGACGAAGCGCGAATACTCGGCCGCGACGACACTGGCGCCCAGTTCATCAGCGAAGTCGTACAGGCGCGGGATATGCCAATCGGTGTCAGGCAGGCTTTTCGCCTCGTCGATCAAGCCGCTCTCCACCGCCGGGGTCAGGCGCAGGCCGGCATGGGGCATGCTGATCAGCAGCGGCACGCGGCCGCGCTTGAAGGTCAGGACGTTATCCACAGGTGATGTCTCCCACAATGACTTCCGCGCCGTGACGCACGACGCGCTTGTTCAATTCACCGCCCAGCCAGTACGCCAGGTCCGCCGGGCGCTCGATGTCCCAGGCGACGAAGTCGGCGACCTTGCCCACTTCCAGCGAACCATGGCTGGCGCCCAGGCCCAGGGCCTTGGCGGCGTGCACGGTGGCACCGGCCAACGCCTCCTCGGGGGTCATGCGGAACAGGGTGCAGGCCATGTTCAGCATCAACCGCACCGACAGCGCCGGCGAGGTGCCGGGGTTGAGGTCGCTGGCGATGGCAATGGCCACGCCGTGCTTGCGCAGGGCGTCCATGGGCGGCAGCTGGGTTTCGCGCAGGAAGTAGAAGGCGCCCGGCAGCAGCACCGCCACGGTGCCGGCGGCGGCCATGGCCATGCAGTCGTCTTCGGTCATGAATTCCAGGTGGTCGGCCGACAGCGCCTGGTAGCGCGCGGCCAAGCTTGAGCCATGCAGCGACGACAACTGCTCGGCGTGCAGCTTCACCGGGATGCCCAACTCGCGGGCCTTGAGGAACACCTTCTCGACCTGCGCCGGGGAAAACGCCAGGTATTCACAAAAGGCATCCACGGCGTCGACCAGCCCTTCAGCGACCAGCGCCGGCAGCATCTCGTCGCAGATATGCGCGATGTAGTCGTCGGCGCGGTCCTTGTACTCCGGCGGCAGCGCGTGGGCGGCCAGGCAGGTGGCGCGCACGCTGACCGGCAGCGCTTCGCCCAGGCGGCGAATGACGCGCAGCATCTTGCGCTCGCTAGCCAGGTCCAGGCCGTAACCGCTCTTGATTTCCACGGTGGTGACGCCGTCACGCAGCAGGCTGACCAGGCGCTTGCGCGCGCTGGCGAACAGTTCGTCCTCGCTGGCCGCGCGGGTGGCGCGCACGGTGCTGACGATGCCGCCACCTGCCGCGGCGATCTCCGCGTAGCTGACGCCCTGCAAACGCTGCTCGAACTCGCCGCTGCGGTTGCCGCCGAACACCGTGTGGGTGTGGCAGTCAATCAGGCCCGGTGTCACCCAGGCGCCGCCCAGGTCAACGCCCTGCCCTGCCGGTGCTTCGCTGCGCGGGCCGACCCATTCGATCAGGCCGTCGGCGGTGAGGATCGCCGCGTCTTCGATGATCGAGTACTTGCCATGGGCCATGGTGGCCACATGGCAGTGCTGCCACAGGGTTTTCATCACAGGGTCTCCTGGAACAATTCAGGGAAGGTGCGGCCCAGCAGGGCCGGATCCTTGAGGATGGCGGCGCTGGCGGCGATGTCCGGCGCCAGCCAGCGGTCCTGGTCATAAGGCGGGATGCGCTCGCGCAGCAGGCGCCAGGCGGTGTCGGTGCCGGCGCCGAAGCGCTGCTCCTTGAGAAATTCGAAGGCCTGGGCGGCCAGCAGGTATTCGATGGCGAGGATCTGCGTGCAGTTCTCCAGCGCCCGGTGCAGCTTGAGCGAGGCGTTGGTGCCCATGCTCAGGTGGTCTTCCTGCAGGCCGGAGGTCACGTAGTTATCCACAACCGCCGGCTGCGCTAGCTGGCGATTTTCGGCGCACAACGAGGCGGCGACGTATTGGACGATCATCATCCCCGAGTTGACGCCCGGCTGACTGACCAAAAACGCCGGCAGGCCGCTGACCAGCGGGTTGATCATGCGGTCCAGGCGGCGCTCGGCGATGGCGCCGATTTCGGCCACGGTGATCGCCAGCACATCGGCGGCCATGGCCACGGACTGGCCGTGGGGGTTGGCCTGGGACATCACCCGATAATCCTCGGGGGTGCCCAGCAGCAGCGGGTTGTCGGTGGCCGAGTTGAGTTCGATCTCGATCTGCCGCGCCGCATGCTCCAACTGGTCCCGCGAGGCGCCGTGCACCTGCGGAATCGAGCGGATGCTCAAGGCGTCTTGGGTACGAATGCCACGGCTGCTGGCGATCACTTCACTGTCGGCCAGCAGCCAGCGCAGGTTTTTCGCCACCACCTGCATGCCGGGGTGCGGCTTGAGGCTGATAATGGCCGGATCGAAGGCATCGATCTGCCCGCGCAGGGCCTCGAAGCTCATGGCGCCGATCACGTCAGCCCAGCCGGTCAGGCGCCAGGCGTCGTCCAGGGCCAGGCAGCTGAGGCCGGTCATGCATGGCGTGCCGTTGACCAGGCACAGCCCGTCCTTGGCACCGAGAATCACCGGTTGCAGGCCCTCGGCAGCGAAGGCCTGGGCAGCGTCGACGATCCGCCCGCGATAGCTGACCGGACCGATGCCCAGCAGGCCCACGCCGATATGCGCCATGTGCGTCAGGTAGCCCACCGAGCCCTGGGACGGCACCTGCGGGGTGATACCGCGATTGAGCAGCGCCAGCAGGGCCTCGACCACCTGGCGGTGCAGGCCGGATTTGCCCTGGCAGAAGTTGATGATGGCCGCGCAGATGATCGCCCGGGTCTGCTCGTCGGTCAGCGGCTTGCCCACCCCGCAGGCATGGCTGAGCAAGGTGTTGCGCGACAGCTGGCTGAGTTGCTCGTCCTGCAGCGACACGTTGCACAGCGCGCCCAGGCCGGTATTGACGCCATAGGCGCGCTCACCGCTCTCGACGATGCGCTGCACAATCGCCTGGGCGTTATCGATACGCGCCCAGGCCTGGGCCGACAGTTCCAGGCGCGCGCCAAAGCGCGCCACGGCGACCACATCCTGCCAACGCAAGCGTGCATCGGCGATTACGACGTTTTCGGCCAACAACATCTACAACGCTCCTTAAAAAGTGGCCACCCGGCGCCGCACAAAACGATCCACGTAGTCGTCGGCCGGGTGATGAAGAATGTCCTGCGCAGCGCCCACCTGAATCAGGCGGCCGTCGCGCAGGATGGCAATGCGGTTGCCCAGCCGGACGGCTTCGTCCAGGTCGTGGGTGATGAACACGATGGTCTTGTGCAGGCTTTGCTGCAGCGCCAGCAGTTGGTCCTGCATTTCGGCGCGGATCAGCGGGTCGAGGGCGCTGAAAGCCTCGTCCATCAGGATGATCGGCGTATCGGTCGCCAGCGCCCGCGCCAGGCCCACGCGCTGGCGCATGCCGCCGGAAAGCTGCGCCGGCCAGGCTTTTTCATAACCTTGCAGGCCCACGGCGGCAATCCAGTGGGCGGCGCGCTCGGCGCACTGCTGGCGGCTTTCGGCCCGCACTTTCAAACCGTAGGCGACGTTTTCCAGCACGGTGCGATGGGGCAGCAGGCCGAAGCTCTGGAACACCATGCTGACGTTGTGCCGACGAAATTCGCGCAGGGCGTGGCGGTCGTAGCCCAGGATGTCCTGGCCATCGACCAGAATCTGCCCGCTGGTGGGGTCGATCAGCCGATTCAAATGCCGCACCAGCGTCGACTTGCCCGAGCCGGACAGGCCCATGATCACGAAGATCTCGCCCTGCTCCACCGTCAGCGACAGGTCATCGACGCCGATCACGCAGCCGGTGGCGGCCAACACCTGGTCCTTGCTGGCCCCCTCGCGGCGCATGGCCAACGCCCGCTCCGGTTTGGCGCCGAACACCTTGGACACGTTGCGCACCTCGATCATGGGCGCACCTCGTGGCGCGAACGCCCGTACGCTTGGGTGATGCGGTCGATGACCACGGCCAGGATGACGATGGCCAGGCCTGCCTCCAGGCCAAGGCCGATATTCAGCGTCTGGATGCCCACCAGCACGTCCTCGCCCAGGCCCCGCGCACCGATCATGGAAGCGATGACCACCATCGACAGCGCCATCATGGTGGTCTGGTTGACCCCGGCCATGATGCTGGGCAGCGCCAGCGGCAACTGCACGCCGAACAACTGCTGCCAGCGGCTGGCCCCGAAGGCGTTGACCGCCTCCATCACCTCGCGGTCGACCTGGCGGATGCCCAGGTCGGTGAGGCGGATCAGCGGCGGCGCGGCGTAAATCACCGTGGCGAAGATGGCCGGCACCTTGCCCAGGCCGAACAGCATCAGCACCGGGATCAGGTACACGAAGCTGGGCAGCGTCTGCATGATGTCCAGCAGCGGCATCAGCACCGCGCGCAAGCGGTTGCTGCGCGCGGCCAGGATGCCCAGGGGGATGCCGATCAGCACCGAAATCACCGTGGCCACCAGCATCAGCGCCAGGGTCAGCAGCAACTTGTCCCACAGCCCCACGGCCCCCACCAGAAACAGCAGGCCCATGATCACCACCGCGCTGACCAGCCGCCGCGTGGCGTGCAGGGCAACGGCGCCGACGATCAGCAGCACCAGCCACCAGGGCAGCGCCCGCAGGCCGTTTTCCAGGCGCACGATCAGCCACAGCAGCGACTCGGACACGTGCCGGAAGAAGTCGCCGTAACGGGTCACCAGGGCGTCGACGCCACGGTTGACCCAGTCGGCGATGGAGAAGGTCAGGTTATCGGGGAACATGGGCGGCTCTCACACGTCAGAAGGTCCCCTGAGGTATAGCCTTCCCGAGTTCGTCATGAGCAACCGGGGCCTCGCCTGGCAGGATCAGGCGCTCGGGGATCGACCGCTTGCAGCGCGTGGCCACCAGGTAATACAGCACCGCCGGCACCACCAGGCCGATGATCCAGGAAATATCGGTGTCACCCAGCCTGGCCACCAACGGGCCGGTGTAGAAGTGGGTGGAGATGAACGGCATCTGGATCAGCACGCCGATCACGTAGATGCTGATGCCCGGCAGGTTCCAGCGCCCGTAGCGGCCGTCGGGGTTGGACAGCGCGGGGATGTCGTAGCGCTCTTTGGTGATGCAGTAGAAGTCCACCAGGTTGATGGCGCTCCAGGGCGTGAAGAACGCCAGCAGGAACAGGATGAACGCCGAGAAGTCCTTGAGGAACGAGTCCTTGCCCAGCACCGCCAGCAGCGTGGCCATGCCCACCATCAGGAAGATGTAGGTCAGGCGCAGGGCGCTGGAGATATGCCGGTTGCCGCGGAAGCCGCTGATGATGGTGGCGATCGACATGAAGCTGCCGTAGGCATTGAGCGTGGTGACGGTGACCTTGCCGAAGGCCACGCTGAAATACAGCGCTGCCGCCACCGCGCCGGTGCCGCCCAGGCCAACGATGAAGGACACTTCGTGGTGGGCGAACTGCGAGCCGGCCAGGGCCGCGGCGAACACGCCAAACACCATGGACGCCTGCGCGCCGATCACCGCGCCCAGGCCCACGGCCCAGAAGGTGCCCGACACCGAGGTTTTGCTGGGCAGGTAGCGCGAATAGTCCGCCACGTAGGGCCCAAACGCGATCTGCCACGAGGCCGACAGCGAAATCGCCAGCAAAAAGCTGCTCAGGGAGAAATGCTTGTTGCCCAGCAGCGCGCCGATATCGTTACCCGCCAGCAACTTGTAGAACAGGTAAATGAAGGCAATCACGCCCAACAGGCTGGCAACGCGGCCGATCATGTGGATAACGCGGTAGCCAAAGATGGTCAGCACCACGATCAGCGCGGCAAAGATGACGATGCCCTTCCAGTCATCCACCTGCAGCAACTGGGCGATGGCCTGCCCCGCCAGCAGCGAGCCACTGGCCGAGAAGCCGATGTACATCAGGCACACCAGCACCAGCGGGATCACCGCGCCGTACACGCCGAACTGCACGCGGCTGGAAATCATCTGCGGCAGGCCCAGGCGCGGGCCCTGGGCGGCATGCAGGGCCATCACCCCGCCGCCCAGCAGTTGGCCGACCAGCAGGCCCACCAGCGACCAGAACACATCGCCGCCCAGCACCACGGCTAGGGCACCGGTGACGATGGCGGTGATCTGCAGGTTGGCCCCCAGCCAAAGGGTGAACTGACTGAATAGCCGACCATGACGCTCGGATTCAGGGATGTAATCGATTGAGCGTTTTTCGATCAATGGCGTGCTCGCAGCACGGTCAACTGAACCAGCCATACAACGACCCTCAAAAAATGGTGGCGATTACTCGGCGTTACGCTGCTGATGGCTGGACACGAACTGGCGGAAACGCTCGGTCGGCAAGCCTTCAAACAACTCGGCGGGGGTGCCCTGGCAGTCGATCTGGCCGCCCTGCATGAACACCACGCGGTTGGACACATGGCGGGCGAAGCCCATTTCGTGGGTAACCACCAACATGGTGCGGCCCTCTTCAGCCAGCGAGCGCATCACCCGCAGCACCTCGCCCACCAGCTCCGGGTCGAGCGCCGAGGTGGGTTCGTCGAACAGCATCACCTGGGGATTCATGGCCAGGGCGCGGGCGATGGCCACGCGCTGCTGCTGGCCGCCGGACAGGTGCGCCGGGTAGTAATCGCGGCGCTCGTACAGGCCCACCTTGTGCAGCAGTTGCTCGGCCTCTTCCACGCATTCGGCGCGCGAGCGCTTGAGCACGCGCATCGGGCCTTCGATGACGTTCTGCAGCACGGTCATGTGTGACCACAGGTTAAAGCTCTGGAACACCATGCCCAGCTTGCTGCGCATGGCTTCCACCTGGCGGCGGTTGCCCGGCAGCAGGCGGCCGTCGCGGTGGCGCTTCATCTCGATGGCCTCGCCGTCCAGCACGATGCTGCCCTCGTCCGGGGTTTCCAGCAGGTTGATGCAGCGCAGGAAGGTACTTTTGCCCGAGCCGCTCGCGCCCAGAATCGAGATCACGTCACCCTTGTGTGCGTCCAGCGAAATGCCCTTGAGCACCTGGGTTGCACCGAAGGCCTTGTGAATATTGGCGACCGACAGGGCGGTCTGGAATTGAGTACTCATGACAAGCTCCGCTGCAATCAGGAATGGGTAGAGGCTTCAGGCGCAGGCGCCGCCGGCAGGCCCTGGGGCCGCTCGCGCAGGTGCGGCGACAGGCGATGCTCGATCCAGGCCACGGCCCGTACCACCAGGAAATTGAGGATCAGGTAGATCAGCGCCGCGCAGATGAACACTTCCATGGTGCGGTAGGTGCGCTGGATGATCTGCTGGGCCACGCCGGTCACGTCCCACACGGTGACCAGGCTGGCCAGGGCGGTGGACTTGACCAGCAGGATGGCCTCGGTGGAATAGGCCGGCAGCGCCTGGCGCAGGGTGACCGGGCCGATCACCCGGTACAGCAGGGTCCAGCGGTTCATGCCCACGGCCTGGCCGGCTTCGATCTGGCCAGGGGGCACGCTTTGCAGGCCTCCACGGATGATCTCGGCGGTATAGCCGGCGGTGCACATGGCCAGCGACACCACGGCGCAGCCGTAGGGCGACTTCAGCACCACCCACAGGAAACTGTCGCGAATGGCCGGGAACTGGCCCAGGCCGTAGTAAATCAGGAACATCTGGATCAGCAGCGGCGTGCCGCGGAACAGCATGATGTAGAAGCGCGCCGGGTAGCTCAGGAACCACCAGCGGCTGACGCGCATGGACACCACGCCCAGCGACAGGATCAGGCCCAGCAGCAGCGACGAGAAAAACAGCGTCAGCGTGGTGGGCAGCGCGCCCAGCAGCTTGAGCATGGTGTCGGCGAGAAAGGCAAAGTCGATCATCACAATTACCCTCTCAGGACTGGGCCGGGTTGCGGCGCTGGGTGCGCTGCACGCGGTTTTCGGCAATGTTGAACAGGCGCCCGGACAGGCCGGTGAGGATCAGGTAGCACACCCCGCCGACGATGTAGAACGTGAAGTACTGGCGGGTGGAACCGGCCGCCACCTGGCTGGCGCGCATCAGTTCGACCAGGCCGATCACCGAGATCAGCGCCGAGTCCTTGAGGCTCATTTGCCAGACGTTGCCCAGGCCTGGCAGCGCGTAGCGCCAGATTTGCGGGATCAGCACGCGGCGGATGCGCATGCCGCGGGTCATGCCGATGGCCAGCGCCGCTTCCAGCTCGCCCTTGGCCACGGCGATGAACGCACCGCGGTACACCTCGGCCTGGTAGGACGCGGAGATCAGGCCCACGGCGATGGCGCCCACCAGAAACGGCGGCACGTCGACGTAGCCTTGGCCACCGAACCAATGATTGATGGCCGACACCACGCTGGCGCCGCCGAAGTAAAACAGGTAGATCACCAGCAGTTCAGGAATCCCTCTGAACAGGATCGAGTAGGCATCGCCCAGGTAGCGCACGCTGCGCTGGCGCGAGAGTTTCGCCGCCGCCACCAGGCTGCCCACCAGGGCGCCGATCAGCAACGCCGCCAGGGTCAACAGCAGGGTCATGGCCGCTGCCTTGAGCAGCGCCATGCCCCAACCGGTGTCACCGAAGCTGAGCATCTGCAAGAGATTCATGAGGTTTTTCCCACCACTTCAATCGTTGAACATCCGGCGCCCGCAGGCGCCGGCCCTGCAGCGCTTACGACTTGGGCGTAAGGTCGAGCTTGAACCACTTCTCGCTGAGCGTTTTCACCGTGCCGTCGGCCAGGGCTTCTTTCAGCGCGGCGTCGAACTTGGCTTTCAGATCGGCATCCGCCTGGCGAAAGCCCAGGCCTTCGCCGTCGCCCCAGATAGGGCCGCCGATTTGCGGGCCGGTGTAGGCCAGGTTCTTGTTGCCGTCCTTGGCCTTGAGCGAATCGAGGAAGGTCACGTCATCGAACGCCACGTCGATGCGGCCGGCCTGCAGGTCGAGGATGGTGTCGGCCGAGGCGTTGTATTCGCGGATGGTGGCGACGTCCTTGAAGTGGTCGTCGATGAACGCGGTGTAGATGGTCCCCGAGGCGATGCCGATGGTCTTGCCCTTGAGGGCCTTGCGCAGGCCTTCGATGGCGTCGCCGATCTGCTTCTCGTCGGTGCCCAGGGTGATCTCGTTAGCCGGCCCGGTCTTGCCTGGCAGCACATTGGCGTCCAGGGCGATGAAACTGGCGGGGGTGCGCGCGTAGGGAATGGAGAAGGCCATGACCTTTTTGCGGTCTTCAGTGATGACCACGGCGTCCATCAGCACATCGAATTTGCCGGCGTTGAGGCTGGCGATCATGCCGTCCCAGTTCTGCACCGAGATGTTGCACGTAAGCTTCATGCGCTGGCAGAGGATGTCCATCAGCTCGGGCTCGAAGCCGCTGATCTTGCCGCCAGGCAGGGTCACGTTCCAGGGCTCGTAGGAGCCTTCGGTCGCGATGTTGACCGAGGTCCATTCCTTGGCCTGCGCCAGCGGCAGGGCCACCAGCAGTACTGCGCCGAGGGCCAATGAACCCAACAAACTGAATTTCTGCGCCATCGTTAACCTTCCTGCAACGTTGAATGAGAGAAAGTGTTACTCGCCCGCACCAGGCAATTATCTATGCTTGTACATACAAGCAAATTGGAAGCCAATTCTGTCGTCCTGTGCCCGCTGGAGACCTCCAGTGTGCAATCCGGCCAGCGCAGCCTGACGGCAGCGGCTACATGCCAGGCGACCCCTGTAGCCGCTGCCGAAGGCTGCGCTGGCCCTGTGCCTCGCTGGACATCTCCGGGGTTCACACAGGCCAGCGCAGTCTGGCGGCAGCGGCTACAGGTAATGGGTGATCAGCCTTTGATCATCGGCAGGTTCAGGCCCTGCTCCTTGGCGCAGTCGATGGCAATCTGGTAGCCGGCGTCGGCATGGCGCATCACGCCGGTGGCCGGGTCGTTGTGCAGTACGCGGGCGATACGCTCGGCAGCTTCATCGGTACCGTCGCAGACGATGACCATGCCCGAGTGCTGGCTGAAGCCCATGCCCACGCCACCACCGTGGTGCAGCGAGACCCAGGTGGCGCCGCTGGCGGTGTTCAACAGGGCGTTCAACAGCGGCCAGTCGGACACGGCGTCGCTGCCGTCCTGCATGGCTTCGGTTTCACGGTTGGGGCTGGACACAGAACCCGAGTCCAGATGGTCGCGGCCGATCACCACCGGCGCCGACAGCTCACCACGACGGACCATTTCGTTGAACGCCAGGCCCAACTTGGCGCGCTGGCCCAGGCCAACCCAGCAGATACGCGCCGGCAAGCCCTGGAAGCTGATGCGCTCGCGGGCCATGTCCAGCCAGTTGTGCAGGTGGGCGTCGTCCGGGATCAGTTCCTTGACCTTGGCGTCGGTCTTGTAGATGTCCTCGGCGTCACCCGACAGCGCTGCCCAGCGGAACGGGCCGATGCCGCGGCAGAACAGCGGACGGATGTAAGCCGGTACGAAACCGGGGAAATCAAAGGCGTTGGCCACGCCCTCTTCCTTGGCCATCTGGCGGATGTTGTTGCCGTAGTCGAAAGTCGGCACGCCCTGCTTCTGGAAGTCGAGCATGGCTTGCACGTGCACGGCCATGGACTGCTTGGCGGCCTTCACCACGGCAGCCGGCTCGGTCTGGGCGCGGTCGCGGTACTGCTCCCAGGTCCAGCCAGCGGGCAGGTAGCCGTTGAGCGGGTCGTGGGCGCTGGTCTGGTCGGTGACCATGTCGGGGCGCACGCCACGCTTCACCAGTTCCGGCAGGATCTCGGCGGCGTTGCCCAGCAGGGCGATGGAGATGGCCTTGCCTTCGGCGGTGTACTTGGCGATACGCGCCAGGGCGTCGTCCAGGTCGGTGGCCTGCTCGTCGACATAACGGCTGGCCAGGCGGAAGTCGATGCGGCTCTGCTGGCATTCGATGTTCAGCGAGCTGGCGCCGGCCAGGGTCGCGGCCAGTGGCTGCGCGCCGCCCATGCCGCCCAGGCCTGCGGTGAGTACCCACTTGCCTTGCAGGCTGCCGTTGTAGTGCTGGCGGCCGGCTTCGACGAAGGTTTCATAGGTGCCCTGGACGATGCCCTGGCTGCCGATGTAGATCCAGCTGCCGGCGGTCATCTGGCCGTACATGGCCAGGCCCTTGGCGTCCAGTTCGTTGAAGTGTTCCCAGTTGGCCCAGTGCGGCACCAGGTTGGAGTTGGCGATCAACACGCGCGGCGCATTGCTGTGGGTCTTGAACACGCCCACCGGCTTGCCCGACTGCACCAGCAGAGTTTCGTCGTCATCGAGGTTGGTCAGGCTCTCGACGATCTTGTCGTAGCACTCCCAGTTGCGCGCCGCGCGGCCGATGCCGCCGTATACCACCAATTCCTTGGGGTTCTCCGCCACTTGCGGGTCGAGGTTGTTCATCAGCATGCGCAGAGGCGCTTCGGTCAGCCAGCTTTTGGCGGTCAGCTTGGTACCGCGTGCGGCACGGATTTCGACATCGCGGAATTTGTTTTGGGCATTGTCAGTCACGTACGGGACTCCTCAGCATGTGAGTGCACTGATCCGTGCACGTATTTACTTGTATGTACAAGCATATGCAATTGAGTTGCCAAGTTTTTGAGCGTAATTTTTTTGAGGGGTGTTGGGAGGGTGGAAAGCAGGTGGCTGGCGGGTTGCGAGGGGGTGAAAAAAATTTTTTTATCGGTTTGGAAAGGGGGGATTAGGTCGTTACCGATAAGGCGTTTTGCTCCGGCATGGGGCAATCAGTAACATTTTGGTGCGCGAGAAATTCCCAGCTGTACCCCTGTGGGACCGGGCGAAGCTCGGGAAGGCCACACCGCGCAGCTACAGTTAAACTGCGGTGCATGCTTCCCGAGCTTCGCCCGGTCCCACAGGGTGTACTGCGTCAGATCGGGGAAATTTCGATCAGGCAGCAGTGCCCATCAATGTTCAGCTCGGTCAGGCCATCGGTCTCGATCTGCAGGCAGTCGTAAAGCCCCAGAATCTGCGCGGCCGTATCCGCCTTCACCGTCAACGCATCCACCACACTGAATACCAGCACGGTCTGCGCCGCACTGAACAGCCGTTGCGGCGTGTCCAGCCATTGCAGCCGCGCACGGTAACGCGCCGGCGAATAGATCAGGTTGAAATCACGAATGGCGCCACCCACCAGGGTGCAGGCGGTGGTGCTGTCACCCTTGAAGGCAAAGGCATCGAATGGCTGCAGTTCACGGCTATCGGTGCCGTCGACGCTCAACACCATGCCAGGCCCCTGCAACACGGTAATGATGCGCTGATACCCGGCAAAACTGGAAAACCCGCCCGACTGGCCAATGTCGGCAATCGACAGGCGCCAGCCAAAGCTGTCCAGGCTGTCGCCACCGTCACGGGTGATTTCCTCGGTGCTGCCGCCGCCGTTCTTCCACGGCATGCGCGGGTAACCCGAGGCGCGCAGGTGCTTGATGCTGTTCATTTGCTGAACCTTCCTTCCAGGCGATGACGGGAGCCGGGGTGGATCAGGCGCGCGGCCGTCACCGGCGTGCGGCCGGACCAGGTGCGGCGGCGGATCAGCAGGCAAGGCTCGCCCGGCTCGATCTGCAACAGCTGGCACTCCGACGGATCGGCCAGGATGGCCTCCACCACATGCTCACCCTCGGTCAGCGGTGCGACCCTGGACAGGTAAGCGTAGGGCGTTTCCTGGGTAAAGTCCTGTTTGAGGTAGTCCGGCGCCACCACGGCGTTCACGTAGCGATCTTCGATCTGCACGGCGATGTCGTTCTCGAAGTGCACGATCAGCGAGTGGAACACCTTCTGCCCTTCGCGCATGTCCAGCGCCAGGGCGCGCTCGGAACCGGCGGCCTCCTCGGCCAGCATGACCACCTGGCAGCGATGACGATGGCCGCGCGAGGCGATCTCGTCAGCGATGTTGTGCACTTCGAACAGCGCCGACTGGCTCTTGGGTTCGGCAACGAAGGTGCCTACGCCCTGCATGCGCACCAGCAGGCCTTCGGCGGTCAGCTCGCGCAGGGCGCGGTTGATGGTCATGCGGCTGAAACCCAACTGGCTGACCAGCTCGCTTTCCGACGGCACGCGGTGGTGCGGCGGCCAGGTGCCGTTCTGGATCTGCAGGGCGATCATCTGTTTGACACGGGCATAAAGCGGTGCCGGACTTTCGCCCATCTGGGCAACCAGCGGTGAAACTGCGGGCGGAGTCGACACGGGAAATCCTTCTGGTAAGCCAATTCGAAACGATAGATGGATAGCTTGCCGCAGTTTACCGAGCAGGCAAACGTCTGTATATGTATATACAAATAAACCTGATGAGGTAAGTGTCGATGTCCGCCTTCTTTGCCGAACGCGCGTTGTTGCCAACCGGATGGGCTGAACATGTACGTATCGAGGTGGGCGCCGACGGCCTTATCTCCCAGCTCCAGGCCAACGCCAGTGCCGAGAACGCCACCCCTCTGAAGGGCCCGCTGCTGCCGGGCATGCCCAACCTGCACTCTCACGCCTTCCAGCGCGCCATGGCGGGCCTGGCGGAAGTGGCCGGCAACCCCAACGACAGCTTCTGGACCTGGCGCGACCTGATGTACCGCCTGGTTGGCAAGATCAGCCCTGAACAGCTGGAAGTCATCGCCCGCCAGCTGTACATCGAGATGCTCAAGGCCGGCTACACCTCGGTGGCCGAATTCCATTACGTACACCACGATCAGCAAGGCAAGGCTTATGCCGACCCGGCCGAACTGTCGCGGCGCATCAGCCAGGCGGCGGCAGCCAGTGGCATGGGGCTAACCCTGCTGCCAGTGCTGTACAGCCATTCCGGTTTTGGCGGTCAGGCGCCCAACGACGGCCAGCGTCGGTTTATCAACAGCACCGACGGCTATCTGAGCCTACAGCAGCAATTGGCGCCGATCCTCGCCGAACAACCGGCCCAGCGCCTGGGCCTGTGCTTCCACTCCCTGCGCGCGGTGACGCCCGAGCAGATCAACCAAGTACTGGCCGCCAGCGATCCAACCGCCCCTATCCACATCCACATCGCCGAGCAGATGAAAGAGGTCAACGATTGCCTGGCCTGGAGCGGCAAACGCCCGCTGCAATGGCTCTACGACAACGTCGATGTGGACCAACGCTGGTGCCTGGTGCACGCCACCCATGCCGATGCCGACGAAGTGCGGCGCATGGCCCACAGCCGCGCCGTGGCCGGCTTGTGTCTGACCACCGAGGCCAACCTGGGTGATGGCATCTTCCCGGCCGTGGACTTCCTGGCCCAGGGTGGGCGCATGGGCATCGGTTCTGACAGCCATGTGTCGTTGAGCGTGGTGGAGGAGCTGCGCTGGCTGGAATATGGCCAGCGCCTGCGCGACCAGCGGCGTAACCGGCTGTATGGCGCCGAGCAGCCGATGGTTGGCCGCACCCTGTACGACGCAGCCCTGCAAGGCGGGGCCCAGGCGTTGGGGCAGGCCATTGGTGAATTGCGCGTGGGCAATCGGGCGGACTGGCTGGTGCTGGATGGCAGTGACCCTTACCTGGCCACTGCCAGCGGCGATGGCATTCTCAACCGCTGGCTGTTTGCCGGTGGGGATCGTCAGGTGCGGGATGTGTGGGTCAATGGCAAGCAGGTGGTGAGGGAGGGGCGGCATGCGCTGGAAGGCGAAAGTGCCGCGGCCTTCACCCAGGTGCTGCGCGAACTCCTCAACTGACCTGTAGCCGCTGCCGCCAGGCTGCGCTGGCCCTGTGCCCCACTGAAAATATCCAGTGTATAAAAGGGCCAGCGCAGCCTGGCGCCAGCGGCTACATGGGAGCTACTTGCCGATCTCTGAATCCTTCGCGCGCCAGATCAGCTTGGTGGTGTCATACCCTTGCTGCTGCGCCTTGGCCAGCATCTCTTCGCGCACTTCCTTTGGCACAGTCGGCGTGCGCGACAGCAGCCACAGATACTTGCGGTCCGGGTTGCCGACGATCGCCTGCTTGTAATCATCGCTTACGTACAGGACCCAGTAATCGCCCTTGGCCACGCCCGGCAGGATCTTCGAGAACCAGTTGTCGAACACCACCCACAATTTGTCGGTTTTGCCCGGCACCTGCGGCGAGGCGGTGCCGGTGGCTTCTTCCCACTCGCCCTTTTCGGTGCGGCAGCGGTTGAGCACGGCGATGTTGCCATCAGGCTTGAGGCGGTAGTGGGCCTCGGACTGGGCACAGTTGCGCTGGAAGAACATCGGCAACCGCGCCAGCTCGTACCAGGTGCCCTGGTAGCGCTTGAGGTCCACGTGATCGACGGTGCGCGGTGCAAACCCATCGTCGCCCTTGTTGGCGCAGCCAGCCAGCAGTGCCCCGGCGGCCAACCCGCCGAGCAACATGGCCACCATCTTCAAACGGCTCATTTCAGACCCTGCCCTGAATACATCACTACGTTTTCACCCGCGTACTGCACGCTGATGAAGCTGTTCTTGTCACCCCAGGTGCAGCTGGAAACGCCCAGTGCACCGGAACAATCGGTGGGGCTGCCCAGCAGTTTCTCGACCTCGTGTTTGCTCATGCCCGCTTTGATCTGTGAATAGTTTTCCTGGTTGATCTTGTTGCATGCGGCCAACAGCACGCAGAACGACAACAGGGCAATGGAACGCAACGACATGAAAGGTCACTCCTGGACAGTAAGGCCGGCTTGGCTGCCAGCTGTAGCTTAGAAGAGAAAACCGCCATCTGGTTCCCGGCCCCCGGCGGCATTTATGCCAGCCCTGCCTGCCCGTCGGTCAACTCACCAAACCGTACATTAATCTTCCTTAAAAAAGTGCCGACATCAGATAGCGCTATCTGCGTGCTTCTGGCAGATTGCCACCCCCGTTTGATCAGCCCTCCTTGCGTACAGATCACGTCAATGACAAAAAACCTGAAATTCAGCCACAAGATCCTGATCGCAGCAGCACTCATCGTCGCCCTGGCGTTCGCCTGCTTCATGCTGTTCAACGACTATCGCCAGCGGGCCACCCTGCACGACAGCACCGATGCGTCGATGCAGCAGCTGGGCACCCTGACCACCAGCAACATCCAGACGTGGCTGGAAAGCCGCATCCAGTTGCTGCAGTCCCTGGGCCAGCAAGTGGCGGTGGATGGCGACTCGGCCCCCAGCCTTGCGCGCAGCGTGGGCCTGCCGGCGTATTCGAGCAATTTCCAGCTGACCTACTTCGGTGGCCAGAATGGCGTGATGTTCTCGGTACCGGCCGGCAACCGCCCGCCTGACTACGATCCGCGCCAGCGTGGCTGGTTCAAGGCTGCCAATGCCGCCCAGCAGACCATCGTTACCGAGCCCTACATTGCCGCCTCGTCGGGCAAGCTGGTGATCACCATCGCCACCCCGGTGCGCCACGATAACCAGTTTATCGGCGTGGCCGGCGCGGACATCGACCTGACCAGCGTCAGCGCCATCATCAACTCGCTGAACTTCGGCGGCCATGGCCAGGCGTTCATCGTCACCGGTGCCGGCAAGATCCTGATCCACCCGGACACCAAGCTGGTGCTCAAGACCCTGGCCGACGCTTATCCACAGGGCGCGCCGCAGGTAACACCAGGCATGAAAGAGGTGGAGCTCAACGGCAAGGAGCAGTTCGTTTCCTTCACCCGCATCAACGGCGTGCCGTCGTCGGACTGGTACGTGGCCTTGGTGCTGGACAAGGACGCGGCCTACTCGATGCTGGGCCAGTTCCGCACCTCGGCGCTGGTGGCCACAGTGATCTCGGTGGTGATCATCATCGCCCTGCTGGGCCTGCTGATTCGCGTGCTGATGGAACCGCTGCACGTGATGGGCCGCGCCATGCATGACATCGCCGAAGGCGAAGGCGACCTGACCAAGCGCCTGACCATTCACGCCCAGGACGAATTCGGCACCTTGGGCAACTCGTTCAACCGCTTTGTGGAGCGCATTCACGAGTCGATCCGCGAAGTGTCCTCGGCCACCGGCCGCGTCAACGAAGTGGCCTTGCAGGTGGTCAGCGCCTCCAATGCCTCGATGCTCAACTCTGACCAGCAGGCCAACCGCACCAGCAGCGTGGCCGCCGCCATCAACGAGCTGGGCGCTGCCGCCCAGGAAATCGCCCAGAACGCCGCCCTCGCCTCGCAGCACTCCAGCGACGCGCGCAGCCTGGCCGAAGACGGCCAGCAGGTGGTGAACAAGACCATCCAGGTGATGGGCCAGCTGTCGGCGAAAATCAGCGACTCGTGCGGCAATATCGAGACCCTGAACGCCAACACGGTGAACATCGGCCAGATTCTGGAAGTGATCACCAGCATTTCCCAGCAAACCAACCTGCTGGCGCTCAACGCCGCCATCGAGGCGGCCCGCGCCGGTGACGCTGGCCGTGGTTTTGCCGTGGTGGCAGATGAAGTGCGCAACCTGGCGCACCGCACCCAGGACTCGGCGCAGCAAGTGCAGAAGATCATCGAGGAACTGCAGGTAGGTGCCCGCGAAGCGGTGGGCACCATGACCGAAAGCCAGAACCAGAGCGAGCAGAGCGTAAGCATCGCCAACCAGGCCGGCGAGCGCCTGGGCAGCGTGACCCAGCGCATCGGCGAGATCGACGGCATGAACCAGTCGGTGGCCACGGCTACCGAGGAACAGACGGCGGTGGTCGAGGCGATCAACATGGACATCAGCGAGATCAACACGCTGAACCAGGAAGGGGTGGAGAACCTGCAGTCGACGTTGCGTGCGTGCAGTGATCTGGAGCAGCAGGTGACGCGGTTGAAGCATTTGGTGGGCAGTTTCCGCATCTAAAAAAAAGCCCCCAGTGATGGGGGCTTTTTTTGCATCAAACTTGTAGCCGCTGCCGCCAGGCTGCGCTGGCCGGTGTGAACCCTGAAAATATTTAGTGAGGCACAGGGCCAGCGCAGCCTTCGGCAGCGGCTACAGGTTATTGCTTGTGGTACGCAGTCACGCGCTCCACTTCCTGCTTGGAACCCAGGAACACCGCCACGCGCTGGTGCAGGCCTTCAGGCTGGATGTCCAGGATGCGCTGGTGACCGTCAGTGGAAGCGCCACCAGCCTGTTCCACCAGGAACGACATCGGGTTGGCTTCGTACATCAGGCGCAGTTTGCCTGGCTTCTCCGGCTCGCGATCATCGCGCGGGTACATGAACAGGCCGCCACGGGTCAGGATGCGGTGCACGTCGGCCACCATGGAGGCGATCCAGCGCATGTTGTAGTTCTTCTTCAACGGGCCTTCTTCACCAGCAGTCAGCTCGCTGACGTAACGCTTCACCGGGGCTTCCCAGTGGCGCTGGTTGGACATGTTGATGGCGAACTCGGCGGTGGTTTCCGGGATGCTGATGTTTTCGTGGGTCAACACGAAGCTGCCCATCTCGCGGTCCAGGGTGAAGCCCTTGACGCCGTTGCCCAGGGTCAGGATCAGCATGGTCTGCGGGCCGTAGATGGCGTAGCCGGCGGCGACCTGCTCAGTACCCTTCTGCAGGAAAGCCTGCTCGTTGAGGCTGTCGTTCTGGGTCAGGTACTCGGTTGGGCAGCGCAGTACCGAAAAGATGGTGCCGACCGATACGTTGACGTCGATGTTCGACGAGCCGTCCAGCGGGTCGAATACCAGCAGGTAGGCGCCTTTGGGGTACTGGCCCGGGATCTGGTAGGCATTGTCCATTTCTTCGGACGCCATGCCGGCCAGGTGACCGCCCCATTCGTTGGACTCAAGCAGGATGTCGTTGGACAGTACGTCCAGCTTCTTCTGCACTTCGCCCTGCACGTTTTCGGTGCCCATGCTGCCCAGCACGCCGCCCAGGGCGCCTTTGGACACAGCGTGGCTGATCTCTTTGCATGCGCGCGCCACCACCTCGATAAGGAAGCGCAGATCGGCAGGGGTCTTGTTGCTGCGGGTCTGCTCGATCAAATAGCGACTCAGGGTAACGCGGGACATGGACGGCTCCGGAGAATGGGGGTGGTAAAAACCCGCGCAGTTTACAGGCTCATTGACGACCTAGCGAGCGATAGGGGCGCGGTTCCAGCCCTTCAGACAGGGCTGTAACGTTAAAGGTTCACGCCATCCGCTCAAGCGTAGTCCGAAAACGACCGCAGGTGGCGTGTATGGCCTTAACGGCCGGCAGGCTTGGTACGGATCAGGCTCCAGGCCATGGCGGCCAGCGCCAGCACGCCAATGATCAGCACGGTCCACAGGCTGATGCGCTTCCAGTTGGAGGCTGGAGCGGCCATTTCGGTAGGCGCGGGCTTGACGATCACCGGGGTAATGGCCAGCTCGGCGACACCGATCGCGGCCAGGCGCTGCTCGTCGGCATCCGGGATCAGCGTGGCCAGCGGCAGTTGCGCACCCACGGCGTTGGCATTGCCGATGGCCAGCCGGTACGGTCCCGCGCCCCGCGCCAGGAACACCAGTTGCACCGGGCGCACGGCCACACGCAGCAACGGTGCCTCGGCCCCCAGGCCGCCGCCGCGGTCATCGACCTGCAGCTTCAACTGGCGCAGGGTTTCGCCGCGCATGGGCAACTCGCTCTGCACCGCGTCCTGGCCGTTTTGTGTCAGGCGGTACAGCAGGCCGCTTTCCAGCGGCTCCCAGCTGCCATTGGGGTCATAGCGGCCAAACAGGTCCACGGGCGCCAGGCTGTTGGGCTGGTCCAGGCCAATCTGCACGCGCTCCACCGCCAAGGCAGCAGGCAGGGTCCAGGTGTATTCGTTGGCCTTCAGGCTACTGCCCTTGATCGGCTCGGACCACACCAGAGGCGGCGGCACATGGCTGCTGGCGCTGCTTTGCACCAGTACCTGGCTGAGCACCGGCGCCGATTGCGGCACCTGCCACAGCAAGCGCAGGTAACGCGCCGGCTGGCCGGGCAGGCTGACTTCGTGCTGCTCGATGCGCTCATCGGCAAACGACAGGCGGGCCACCTGCCCTTCGCCCCACGGGCGCCAATGCTGCAAATCGTCGCTGGCCTCGATGCTGAAACGCTGGAAGCCTTCGCGCTCACTGCTCCAGTCCAGGCTCAACTGGGTCAGGGGCTCTTTGATGGCGCTGGTGTCCAGCAGCCAACCGCGCAGCACTTCTTCGCCGGCCTCCAGTTCTTCTTCAGGCTGCACCTCGATCAGGCTGCCGTTGGGGCCGGTCTGGATGCGCACCCTGGGCGTCGCCGGGGCATCCTCGGCATCGTCGTACAGGGGGAACCACTTCACCGTGGCCTGATGCTCGCTTTGCAGATGCCGCACCGGCTCGTGCACCAGGGCGTAGGCCTGGGGCTCACCGGCGGCGTTGAACACCCGCACGTCACTCAGATCGGCCTGACGGGCGCCCAGTTGCAGGGCCAGCGGCAGGTCCAGGCGGTACCAGGGCCCCTGGCCGCTGATGCTCAACGGCACCTGATTGGCAAAATCGCCGGGTTGCTCCTGGGCCATGGCCGACAGCGCAGCAAACAGGCCCAACATTCCACACCAGCTTTTGATCATGTGCCCCATCTCAGGAATCGGCCCCCGCCGCTGCTACACGCCGTGGCGGCAGCGGGGCGAAATAGCCCACCACCAGCAACAGCACACCCACGCCAATGAACGAGACGATACGCGCCAAACCGCCGTGATTGCTCAATTCGACAAAAAACAGCTTGGCCACCACCACGGCGATCAGCCCCGCGCCTACCAGCCACACCTGGCGCCGTGCACGCAGGTGCCCGCCGATCATCAGGCCCAGCGCCAGCAGGGTCCAGACAATCGACAGACTGGCCTGCACCAGCATCGATGCCAGCAAGGCATCCAGATCATAAGGCAAGCCAGCGTAATGGTGGGCAGTGCGCATGACCATGGCGGTCAGCACGGCAAAACCCGACGCCGCCAGTTTCCAGGTGACCGGGCCGCGCATCTTCAGGCTGCGCAGGCGGCTGTCGAAGCTGCGCGCCCAGATGAACAGGGCATACAGTACCACCAGCAGGCCCAGCTCCAGCGGGTTGATCAGCGGCACATAAGGCAGCGGCTGGGCCGAGCCATCGCTGAAAAAGTTGGCCAGCCAGAACCACGCCAGCATCACCCAGGCCAGCGGCCAGGCGGCCCACCAGCGGTACGCTTGTGGATAACTGCCCAGTGGCCAGGGGCGTTCGCTGGCGGCCAGCAGCAAAAACAGCGCCGGGAAGACCGCCCAGCCCAGCCAGCGCCAGGCGTTGTAGTAACCGGACAATTGTTCTAGGCCGTAGCTGAGCTCCATCGACAGCAGCACGATCAGCAACCAGGCGCCCAGCACGTGGCTGACCGTCTGCACCCGCTGCTCCAGCCATTGCGGCAGGCGGCGCAGCGACCAGAAATGCACCACGAACACCAGCGGCCAGGCCAGCCAGCCCAGACGGCTGGCCACGTTGAAGCCGAGCCGCCAGCCCAGGGGCAACAGCAACCACGCCAATGGCACCAGCAGCAAGGCCACATGGGCCAGCCCCGACCACCGCAGGCGCGGTGCCTGCCAGGCCGCCAGCGCGGCGCTGAGGGTGAAGGCGATCAGCACGGCGGTGGTGTCCAATGGCCAATGCACAAGGCGCGGGACACCGCTGATACACGCCAGCAGCCACCACAGAGCGCCCCAGACCAGCAAGGCGGTGCCCAGCACCGTGGCGGGCCGCTCCACGTGTTGGCGCCAGGCACAGACCAGCCCGGCCACTGCCAGCAACAGGGCGCTGAAGGCGAAGTCATCACTGAGCAGGCTGTACGGCGACAGGCTCCAGCCAAACAGGCAGAAGCCTGCCGCGCCTGCCTGCAACAGCAGGGCAAACCAGCGCGCCAGTCGGCGCTGTTGGCGCAGGCCAAGCCAATACAGCCCCGCACCTTCAATGGCCCAGGCACTGCTGGTCCAGCGGGCATCCAGCCCCAGCGGTATCGCCAGGCTGGTGAAGATTACCGCCAGTGCCAGGCAGGTCTCGGTCAGCAGCGTCGCCCGCTGCGGCGCGCGGCGCGCCAGCAGCCAGGCCAGCGCCATATAAATCGCGCCCAGCCCCAACGCACTGAACGCGGCGCCAAACTCCAAATGGCGGATCAGCGCCCATTGCAGGCCGAAGCCCACCAGCGGCGGGCCGAACAGAATGGTGCCGTGCACGTAGTCACCCTGCCGCGCCGCCCAGCGCACCAGCGTGGCCCGGTCGGCATCGGCAGGTGGCTCGGGGCTGTCCAGCAAAGTGCGGCGGGCGAACAGCAGGCCGATGGCCAGGTACATGGCGAAAAACAGCCACAGGAACGGCGCAGTGCTCCAGAACAGCTCCGGGGTGTAGCTACGCGCACCCCAGGCGAAGCCGATACCGAAAGTGCCGACGAAACCGATCAGGTTCAGCAGGCGCCAGGCCTTGAACCAGGCAATGGCCAGTATGCCGGCATTGAGCAGGGCGAAATAGCTGAACAGCGCTACATGGCTGCCCGCCCCCGTCGACGCCAGAATCGGCGCGGCAAAGCCGCCCAGGGCCGCCGCGCAGGCCAACCCCAAGGTGTCCTGCAGCACTGCCAGCACCGCCGAGAACACCGTGACCGCCACCAGCAGGCCCATGGCCGGGCCCGGGTCGATCAGCGCGTTCAGGCGCATGGCCGCGAAGATGGTCAGGTACAGCACCGCCACGCCTGCGCCTTGCAGCAACAGGCCGTAGCCGCGCCGCTTGAGGCGCAGCCACCAGCCCAGGCCCAGCAGCGCCACGGCGCTGGCAGCCACCCCGGCATAGCGCACTTCGATGGGCACCACGACGCCTTCGGTGGCGTAGCGCAGCAGGAAGGCCAGGCCCAGGAACAGCAGCACCAGGCCGACGCGCAGCACGGTGTTGCCACCCAGCAGCCAGCCGCGTGCGGCGTCGAAGGCCTTGCTGAAGATATCGGGTTCGGTGGGACGTGAAGGTGGGGTGGTCCAGGCGTCCCCCGGTTCGGGCGCAGGGGCCGGGGTGGGCAGCTCCCATTCCAGCTCTACCGGTTCAGGCGCAGGTTGCGGTACGGCAACAGGCGCCCCGCCCTCCAGCGCTTGCAGCCGCGCTTGAATGGCAGCCAGTGCCTGGCCTTGTTCATTGCTGCGCCGTGTCAGCGCGCCCAGGCGAAAAGCTTGGCCCAGGGCCAACCCCAATAGCCCGCCAATGAGCGCGCCGTCGATGGATTCATCGAACACAGCGCCCAGCGCGAGGCCCAGCAACAGCAATACCCATTGCATGATCGATTTCCCTAACCGGTGTCACAAGTCCATGGCAGGGCGACAGTATATCGATTGGGCCAGTATTTGCTGACGGATATCCCGACAAGCAGAACATGCCATAAAGGGCAATTCATCAAGGGCTGTTGTGGGAGCGGGCTCTGCCCGCGAAAAGAACACCGCGGATTTACTGGAGCACCGCGGTGTTCTTTTCGTGGGCAGAGCCCACTCCCACAAGTGTCCGCTCCCACGGGCACCCACTCCCACATGGCATGGCTGCTTTCAGCAAATGAATCAGGTTACTCCAGGGCGTTCCAGATCTGCTCGGCGTATTCGCGGATGGTGCGGTCGGACGAGAACCAGCCGGTACGCGCGGTGTTGAGCACCGCCGAGTGCCACCAGCGCGCCGGGTCGTGCCACAGGTCTTCCACGCGCTTCTGCGCGTCCCAGTAGGCATCGAAGTCAGCGCACACCAGGAAGCGGTCGTAGGCAATCAGGCCGTCGATCAAACCGGCGTAGCGGGTCGAGTCGTCCGGTGAGAACACCCCGCCACGAATCGCCTGCAACACATCGTTGAGGCGATGGGAGGCGGCAATCTCGCCACTGGCACTGAACTCGCCGGCTTTCTTGCGCGCTTCCACCTGCTGCGCCGTCAGGCCGAAGATGAACATGTGCTCGGTGCCGATCAGCTCGGCCATTTCCACGTTGGCGCCGTCCATGGTGCCGATGGTCAAAGCGCCGTTGAGGCCAAACTTCATGTTACTGGTGCCCGAAGCTTCGTAACCGGCAGTGGAGATCTGCTCGGACAAATCCGCCGCCGGGATAATGCTTTCCGCCAGGCTGACGTTGTAGTTGGGCAGGAACACCACTTTCAACAGGCCACGCACCGTGGGGTCGTTGTTGACCGTGCGAGCGATGTCGTTGGCCAGTTTGATGATCAGTTTGGCCTGGTGATAACTGGCGGCCGCCTTGCCGGCGAAGATCTTCACCCGTGGCACCCAGTTGGTGCTCGGCTCGGCGCGGATGGCCTGGTACAGCGCCACCGTGTGCAGCAGGTTGAGCAACTGGCGCTTGTATTCGTGGATACGTTTGACCTGCACGTCGAACATCGCTTCGGGGTTGACCGCGATACCCAGGCGATCCTGGATGATCCGTGCCAGGGCCTTCTTGCTGGCCAGGCGCTGGGCGGCGAAGCCCTTGCGGAAATCCGACTTGTCGGCAAACGGCTCCAGATCGATCAGCCGTTGCTCGGGATGGTCGAGTACGTCCTCGCCCAGGGCGTCCACCAGCATGGAGGTCAGCGCGCCATTGGACTGGAACAGCCAGCGGCGGAAGGTGATGCCGTTGGTTTTGTTGTTGATGCGGTCGGGATACAGTTTGTGCATCTCGGAGAACACGGTGCTGCGCATCAGCTTGGTGTGCAGCGCCGACACGCCATTGACGCTGTGCGAACCCAGGAACGCCAGATTGCCCATACGCACGCGGCGGCCGTTGTCTTCCTCGATCAGCGACACCGCGCGCAGCACGTCGAAGTCGTGGATGCCTTTGGCCCGCAGCGAATCGATGTGGTAGGCGTTGATCAGGTAGATGATCTGCATGTGCCGCGGCAGCATGCGTTCCATCAGGCCCACCGGCCAGGTTTCCAGTGCCTCGGGCAGCAGGGTGTGGTTGGTGTAGGCCAGGGTGTTGACGGTGATGTTCCAGGCGGTGTCCCAGGCGATGCCGTGGGTGTCGACCAACAGGCGCATCAGTTCGGCGACTGCGATGGAGGGGTGGGTGTCATTGAGCTGGATGGCGGCGCCTTCGGCCAGGTTCAGCAGCGACGGGTGGATGTTCTGGTGGCGGCGCAGCAGGTCCTGCAGCGAGGCCGAGACGAAGAAGTATTCCTGGCGCAGGCGCAGTTCCTGACCGGCCTCGGTGCTATCGGCCGGGTACAGGACCCGCGAGATGCTTTCGGCGCGGGCCACTTCGGCCACGGCGCCCAGGTGGTCACCGGCGTTGAAGCGCTCCAGGTGCAGCTCTTCCAATGCCCGCGCACGCCACAGCCGCAACGTGTTGACGCTAGAGCCGCGCCAGCCCACCACGGGGGTGTCGTAAGCCACCGCCCGCACCGTTTCGGCCGGCCACCACACCTGCTTCTGCTGGCCACCGGCGTCCTGCACGGTTTCCACATGGCCGCCGAAGCTGATCGGGTAGATCACCTCGGGGCGCTCGAATTCCCAGGGGTTGCCGAAGTCCAGCCAGTTCTCGGTCTGCTCCTGCTGCCAGCCATCGACGATGGCCTGACGGAACAGCCCGTGTTCGTAACGGATGCCGTAGCCGTGGGCGGCCACGCCCAGGGTCGACATGCTTTCCATGAAGCACGCTGCCAAGCGGCCCAGGCCGCCGTTACCCAGCGCCGCGTCCGGTTCCAGCAGACGGATGCGCTCCAGGTCCACACCCAGGTCGGTCAACGCCTCCTTGGCGATGTCCAGCAACCCCAGGTTGCTCAGGCTGTCGTACAGCAGCCTGCCGATCAGAAATTCCAGGGAGAGGTAGTACACCCGTTTCTGCGCCTTGCGGTAAATCTGCCGGGTGTGGTCCATCCAGTGCTCGACCATGTGGTCGCGGGCGGCCAGGGCGATGGCCTCGAACCAGTCGTGATCAAAGGCATGATCAGGGTCTTTACCAACCGCATAGGTGAGTTTGGCGAGTACAGCGGCGCGGAATTCAGCCACCTCGGCGTCACGGGCAAGCGGTTCCTGAGACATTGAATGCGTCCTCTGGGAAATTGACGAATTTTAAGCAGTGGGTTGTCTGAGCCTAGACGGTTCGACACAAGGTGAAAGGCCGGGTTCGTGCTTTTCTGTAATAACCACGAAACACCTGAAGGCCTAACCGGCAAATGGTTGTTCACAATTTCACCAGTCCCGGTATGATCGCGCGCCCGATTACCCCGAAAAACCCGAACCTGATGAAAACCACCCTGATTGCCGCTGCCGAAATCGACCGCCTCGAAACCTGGCAGAAATTCACCCAGCCCATGTGCGGCGCCTGCATTTCGAGCTGCTGCACCCTGCCCGTCGAGGTGAAGATCAAGGATCTGGTGCGCATCGGCGTGGTGGACGAATTCGAGCTGGGCGACCCGCCGAAGAACATTGCCAAGCGCCTGCAGAAGGACGGCATCGTCGAGCGCTTCAATCAGAAGTCGGGGATATTCACCCTGCAACGCATGAGCAACAACGATTGCCTGTACCTGGATCGCAAGAGCCGCATGTGCACCATCTATGACAAGCGTCCGGATACTTGCCGCAATCACCCGCGGGTTGGGCCGCGTCCTGGCTACTGCGCTTACAAACCAAAAGCTGCGACGTTCTGACGGGCCTCATCGCGAGCAAGCTTTGCTCCCACAGTGTGAACCGAACCTGAGGTGTACGCTGTGGGAGCAAAGCTTGCTCGCGAGAGGCCAGTAGCATCAGCCCAAAGGGTGCAGACGAAAAACCCAGGCATAAAAAAACGCCCCCGGCCTTTCGACCGGGGGCGTTTTTCATTCAGCGAAGGCTAGATTACGCCTTGGCTTTCTTGGCAGCGCGGGTACGCTCGCTTTCGTCCAGGATCTTCTTGCGAAGACGGATGGACTTAGGAGTAACTTCGCACAGCTCGTCTTCCTGGATGTATTCCAGAGCCTGTTCCAGGGTGAAGCGAACAGGTGGAACCAGGGCGATGGTTTCGTCTTTACCCGAAGCACGCATGTTGTCGAGCTTCTTGCCCTTGGTAGGGTTGACGCCCAGGTCGTTGTCGCGGCTGTTCTGGCCGACGATTTGACCGTTGTAGATCTCCTGGCCGTGTTCTACGAACAGCTTGCCACGAGCCTGCAGGGTTTCCAGCGAGTAGGTCAGTGCCTTGCCGGTTTCAACCGAAACCAGAACGCCGTTCTGACGGCCCGACATGTGGCCCGACTTGACGGTGTCGTAACGGTCGAAGATCGAGGTCAGGATGCCAGCACCGTTGGTCAGGGTCAGGAACTGGTTACGGAAACCGATCAGACCGCGAGCAGGGATGTTGTATTCCAGACGAACACGGCCTTTGCCATCCGGCACCATGTTGGTCAGGTCGCCTTTACGCAGGCCCATCTCTTCCATGACCTTGCCCTGCGAATCTTCAGGGATGTCGATGGTCACGTTTTCGAACGGCTCTTGCTTGACGCCGTCGACTTCACGAATGATCACTTCAGGACGGCCCAGGGCCAGCTCGAAGCCTTCGCGACGCATGGTTTCGATCAGTACCGACAGGTGCAGCTCACCACGGCCCGAAACCTTGAACTTGTCAGCCGAGTCGCCTTCTTCAACGCGCAGTGCAACGTTGTACAGCAGCTCTTTGTCCAGACGGTCCTTGATGTTACGCGAGGTCACGAACTTGCCTTCTTTACCGCAGAATGGCGAGTCGTTTACCTGGAAGGTCATGGAAACGGTTGGCTCGTCGACGGTCAGCGGCTTCATGGCTTCGACGGTCAGTGGGTCGCACAGGGTGTCGGAGATGAACAGCTCTTCGAAGCCGCTGATGCAGACGATGTCGCCGGCAGCTGCTTCTTCAACGTCGATGCGGTGCAGACCGTGGTGACCCATCAGCTTCAGGATACGGCCGTTGCGGCGCTTGCCGTCGGCGCTGATCGCTACCACTGGAGTGTTAGGCTTGACGCGACCGCGAGCGATACGGCCAACACCGATAACGCCCAGGAAGCTGTTGTAGTCCAGTGCCGAGATTTGCATCTGGAACGCGCCATCACGGTCAACGGCAGGAGCCGGAACGTGATCGACAACCGCTTGGTACAGCGGGGTCATGTCTTCAGCCATGTCGGCGTGGTCCAGGCCGGCGATGCCGTTGATGGCCGAGGCGTAGACGACTTTGAAGTCCAGCTGTTCGTCGGTGGCACCCAGGTTGTCGAACAGATCGAAGATCTGGTCCAGAACCCAATCAGGACGCGCGCCCGGACGGTCAACCTTGTTGATCACGACGATCGGCTTCAGACCGGCTTCGAAAGCCTTTTTGGTCACGAAGCGAGTTTGCGGCATAGGGCCGTCTTGAGCGTCAACCAGCAGCAGAACGGAGTCAACCATCGACATCACGCGCTCTACTTCACCGCCGAAGTCGGCGTGGCCGGGGGTGTCGACGATGTTGATGTGGTAGCCATTCCAGTTGATGGCGGTGTTTTTCGCCAGAATGGTAATACCGCGCTCTTTCTCCTGGTCGTTGGAGTCCATCACGCGCTCGTCGTTGAGCTCGTTGCGCTCCAGGGTGCCGGATTGACGCAGCAGTTTGTCTACCAGGGTGGTTTTACCATGGTCAACGTGAGCGATGATGGCGATGTTACGTAGATTTTCGATCACTTGTGTATCTCGATCAGAGGATTCGGTGTGCTGACAGGTTGTGACAGCGATTTGACTTAGAGTCCCGCAAAGCCGTTACAGCTTTACGGTGGCGTCGGGGGGCCGGTGACGCAGGCCACAGGCAAACAGCCCCGGGCGCTTAGCTCGGTCGATAAACGCGCACATTGGCATGTCCCTCACTGAGCAAATGGTGGGCATGCAGGCGACTCATCACGCCTTTGTCGCAATACAGCAGGTACTGACGGGTGGGGTCCAGTTCCTTGAAACGGCTGTTCAGTGCATAGAACGGCATTGCCTTGACCTCGATGCCTTCGAGTTCAAGGGGCTCGTCTTCCTGGGCATCCGGATGACGGATATCGACGATCACCTGCCCGGCCAACGCCTGGCTGACTTCCTCGATCTCGATGTCCTGGCCCAATTCATCGATCACATTGTCGATGGAGACGAGCTTGGCGCGTTCCAGGGCCCGCTCCAGCACGGCCATGTCGAACTGCTGTTCTTCATAGGCAACGCGGTGGGGCTTGGCCTTGGTGGTGGGGTTGACCGAAATCACCCCGCAATATTCAGGCATGTGCTTGGCGAAGTCGGCGGTGCCGATTTCGTTCGCCTGGTCAATGATGTCCTGCTTATGGCTGGCAAGCAATGGACGCAGCAACAGCTTGTCGGTTGCCGCACTGATCACCGACAGGTTCGGAAGCGTCTGGCTCGACACTTGCGAGATGGCTTCACCGGTTACCAGGGCATCAATTTGCAGACGATCGGCCATGCGGCTGGCGGCGCGCAGCATCATGCGCTTGAGAATCACGCCCATGTGGCTGTTGTCGACCTTGCCCAGCAGCTCGCCCACCACTTCCTCGAACGGGATGCTGATAAACAGCACGCGCTGGGAACTGCCGTATTTCTTCCACAGGAAGTGCGCGACTTCCATCACGCCCAGCTCGTGGGCACGGCCGCCCAGGTTGAAGAAGCAGAAGTGGGTCATCAGGCCGCGGCGCATCATCTGGTAGGCGGCCACGGTGGAGTCGAAGCCACCGGACATCAATACCAGGGTCTGCTCCAGCGAGCCCAGCGGGTAGCCGCCGATGCCCTGGTGCTGGCTGTGGATAATGAAGACGCGCTTGTCGCGGATCTCCAGGCGCACTTCCACGTCCGGGGTCTTGAGCTCGATGCCCGCGGCGCCACACTGCTGACGCAGTTGGCTGCCAACGTAGCGGTCGACGTCCATGGAGCTGAAGGTGTGCTTGCCGGCGCGCTTGCAGCGCACGGCGAACATCTTGCCTGGCAGCAGGTGGCCGAAGTGCTGCTTGCACTGGGCAACCAGGTCGTCCATGTCGCCCAGGGCGTATTCATCCACTTGCAGGAAGTGGGTGATGCCCGGCACGCAGCTCAGACGCTCGATCATCTCGCGCTGAATTTTCGGATCTTCAATACGGGTGACAACCGTGAGGTTGTCCCACACGCCATCCACCACCAGCTTCGGGTCCAGTTCACGGAGCACGACGCGGATGTTCTTGGCGAGCTGGCGAATGAAGTTCTTGCGAACGGGCCGGCTCTTGATGGTGATTTCTGGGAAGACTTTTACGATTAGTTTCATGAAAAACAGCGCGCGAGGTGCCAGCCGAAAAAGGGGGGCAGGATTATAGCGGAAATTGCTCAGCTTTTAACCAGTTATCGTACAGAAGGTTTTCAGTGCACTGTTTTGGTTCGCCGCGGATTGCTAGCGCATCAAATCAGTGCGCCAAAACGGCGCATTTGGCTAAAAAAACGCCGGAATGCTTGGGTTTGGGGCGAAAAACCCATCTCGGGGCACTGGCATGCAAATTGCTCCCTTGTGAGGCAGGTTGCCTTGGCGGACTATTCGCGCCCGGCATCACCCAAATTACAGGGCTCACCACTACCAGCCCTTATTCACCCCGGAGGACAACATGTCGAAGTCGGTTCAACTCATCAAAGATCATGACGTCAAGTGGATTGATCTGCGCTTCACGGACACCAAGGGCACCCAGCACCACGTCACCATGCCAGCCCGTGACGCGCTGGAAGACGACTTCTTCGAAGTCGGCAAGATGTTCGACGGTTCCTCCATCGCTGGTTGGAAAGGCATCGAAGCTTCCGACATGATCCTGCTGCCGGACGACGAAACTGCCGTCCTGGACCCGTTCACCGAAGAGCCGACCCTGATCCTGGTCTGCGACATCATCGAACCTTCGACCATGCAAGGTTACGATCGCGACCCACGTGCCATCGCTCACCGCGCTGAAGAATACCTGAAGACCACCGGTATCGGTGACACCGTCTTCGCTGGCCCAGAGCCAGAATTCTTCATCTTCGACGAAGTGAAGTTCAAGTCCGACATCTCCGGCTCCATGTTCAAGATCTACTCCGAACAAGGTTCGTGGATGTCCGACCAGGACGTGGAAGGCGGCAACAAGGGCCACCGTCCAGGCGTCAAAGGCGGCTACTTCCCAGTACCTCCGTTCGACCACGACCACGAAATCCGTACCGCCATGTGCAACGCACTGGAAGAGATGGGCCAGGTCGTCGAAGTTCACCACCACGAAGTGGCAACTGCCGGCCAGAACGAAATCGGCGTCAAGTTCAACACCCTGGTGAAGAAAGCTGACGAAGTTCAGACCCTGAAGTACGTTGTGCACAACGTTGCCGACGCTTACGGTCGCACCGCTACCTTCATGCCTAAGCCTCTGTATGGCGACAACGGCTCGGGTATGCACGTACACATGTCCATCGCCAAAGATGGCAAGAACACCTTCGCTGGCGAAGGCTATGCCGGCCTGTCCGACACCGCCCTGTACTTCATCGGCGGTATCATCAAGCACGGTAAGGCCCTGAACGGCTTCACCAACCCGGCTACCAACTCGTACAAGCGTCTGGTTCCAGGCTTCGAAGCTCCAGTAATGCTGGCCTACTCGGCCCGCAACCGTTCGGCTTCGATCCGTATTCCTTACGTCAACAGCCCACGTGGCCGTCGTATCGAAGCACGCTTCCCGGATCCGGCTGCCAACCCATACCTGGCCTTCGCAGCTCTGCTGATGGCCGGCCTGGACGGTATCCAGAACAAGATCCACCCTGGCGATGCAGCTGACAAAAACCTGTACGACCTGCCGCCTGAAGAGGCGAAAGAGATCCCACAAGTTTGCGGCAGCCTGAAAGAAGCCCTGGAAGAGCTGGACAAAGGTCGTGCGTTCCTGACCAAAGGCGGCGTTTTCAGCGACGACTTCATCGACGCTTACATCGCCCTGAAAAGCGAAGAAGAAATCAAGGTTCGTACCTTCGTACACCCACTGGAATACGAGCTGTACTACAGCTGCTAATCCCGTGACGCTGGCGCAAGCCGCGTGATTTGAAAAAGGCCTCCTTCGGGAGGCTTTTTTTATGGGGCTGGATTTCCAGAAATGCGCATCTGCATCATGAAAATCTAGAGCCCTACACACAGGGCTGGCAACTCGATGGATCAGGCCATGGTACGGTGCAACAAATGTGGGACCGGGCTCTGCCCGGGAAGCGCCGCGCGGGCGGCGCTCGATCTAAAGGGCGCTATAACATCATCGGCTAGCACCTGGTGGCCACGACGCAATCCTGTAGCCGCTGCCGAAAGGCTGCGCTGGCCCTACGCCTCACTGTAGATCTCCAGCGTTCACACGGGCCAGCGCAGCCTGGCGGCAGCGGCTACAGGGTCGGTGGTGTTTGTTGGAGGTGCATGCCTTGGTTTTTCTGGCGCTCTTGAGATCGAGCGCCGCCCGCGCGGCGCATCGCCGCCTCACGGCAGCTCCTACATTTGTTGCAACGAGCCATGGCCTGGTGGTTCGGCGTTGCCAGCCTGGTTTGCCTGGCTTCAGGTCTATTTATGCCCCCAAAAATAAGGAAAGCCCCCCATGAAACACCCATTGATCGCCACCCTGCTGCTAACCGCCCTCGCCCAACCGGCCTTCGCCGCCGCGCCCGCCACCCTGGCGCCACTGCTGGACAGCGTGCAGCAACGCCTGGAGATCGCCCCCAAGGTAGCCCTCACCAAGTGGGACAATCACAAGCCCGTGCTGGACACCCCGCGTGAGCGCGACGTGATTGCCGGCGCCGGGAAGCTGGCCGTCGACTACAAACTGGATGGCGCCTTGGCCGAGCAGTTCTTTGCGGCCCAGATCGAAGCCAACAAGCTGGTGCAGTACGGGCTGCTGTCGCAGTGGAACCAGCAGGGCAAGGCCCCGGATACCCCGCGGGTAGACCTGGGCAAGGAGATTCGTCCGCAACTGGATGTACTGCAGAAGCAGTTGCTGGAGCGCCTGGCGGCGTTCGCGCCCTCGCGCAACGACCCGCAGTGCCCGCGCTGGGTCGCGGGGGCCATCGAAGCGCGCAAGGCTGACGCCCTGCAGCGCAGCGCGCTGATCCGCGCCACTGGCGAGTTGTGCGCTACGCCTTCCTGATCGTGTCGCGCCCTTCCCGAGCTTCGCCCGGTCCCACAGGCTGAGTTGCACCGGCACCTGTGGGACCGGGCGAAGCTCGGGAAGCGGACAACGCCGAACCCCCTGGTACAAACCCGAAACCATCCGTCGGCCATTCTGTTCTATGCTGGCACTTGGGCTAAAAGGCCCACCTCTTCCATGAGCCGACAGGATGCCTTCATGCGTTCATGCCTTATCTATTTGCTGATGCTGATTGCCCTGCCTGCCGGTGCACAGATCTACAAATACACCGATGCCGAAGGCAACACCGCCTACTCCAACCAGCCTCCCGAGGGCACCAAGGCGCAGACACTGGAGCTGCCACCGCTCAACAGCGTGCAACCCCAGACCCCGATTGCCCCCATGGTGCCCGCCCCGCGCGACCGCGACCGTGACAACGTGCAGGCCTACAAAACCCTGCAACTGACCGACATTCCCAACGAGGAAGCCCTGCGCGCCAACAACGGCACCTTCACCGTCGGCGTGCTGATCGACCCACGCCTGCGCATGGAACACCGCCTGCGCCTGTTGCTGGACGACCAGCCCTATGGCCAACCCAGCAACGTGCCGCGCCTGCAGGTGGTCAACCTTGACCGCGGCGACCATAGCCTGGCCGTGCAAGTGCTCTACAACGACAAAGTAGTGCAGCAGAGCCCGACGGTGACCTTCACCCTGCAACGCTTCCATCTGCCCCCCGCCGGAAAACGCCCATGAGTCGCCTGTTGTCAGCCCTGTTGCTGCTGGCGGTGAGCAGCACCGCCCTGGCCGAGGTGTATACCTACGTCGACGCCCAGGGCAACCGCGTGTACACCGACAAGCCTCACGCCAACGCCACCCGCATCCAGGTGCACCCCAGCAACGCCATCAGCGCCACCCCGGTGCCGCCACCTTCGGCCGCGCGCAAACGCGCCAAAAAGCAGCCCATCGAGCATTACGAGATGCTGCGCATCCTGATCCCCGACCCGGACGCTTCCATCAACGATGCCTCCGGCAACATGATCGTCACCATCACCAGCGACCCGCCACTGATGCCCAACCATGGCTACCGCGTGCTGGTGGACGGCAACGTGGTGGCCGGCCCCGCCGTCAGCCCGGTGTTCCAGCTGAAGAACATCGACCGCGGCACGCACCAATTGGCGGCAGAAATCATCGACAACGAGGAAACCGTCATCGAGCGCACGCCCGCCCAGCCGTTTCACATGCTGCGCATCTCGCTGATCCAGAAGCGCCGCAACAACCCCTGCGTCACCGCCGACTATGGCGTGCGCCCCGAATGCCCCCTGGCCGACAAGCCAGAGGACGACGAGTAAAGCCCGGCCCGCTATATTGGAAGCGCTTGCCCTATAACGGTGCGCCTTTACTGGAAGATGGCACACTAACATCCCATTTTGGGTCAAACCTGAACGAGACAGGGCTTGGCGCGTCACTAAATGGGCAGTGAAAGCGCTATTTTCCGCTGGCCACGCTTCTTTTCGGAGCCTTGGTTTGGTTCTTGCATTTTAGTTGTATCAGCGGATTACCAGCCCGCGCCGCTTCGGACCGCCGTCCAGCGGCGATGGGCCAAAAGAGGTCAACCACAGCTCATGACCATCAGTGATGCACTGCACCGACTGCTACTGGACAACCTGACCACCGCCACGATTCTGCTCAACGCCGAACTGCGCCTGGAGTACATGAACCCGGCGGCCGAAATGCTGTTGGCCATCAGCGGCCAGCGCAGCCATGGCCAGTTCATCAGCGAGCTGTTCACCGAGTCGGCCGAGGCGCTCAACTCGCTGCGCCAGGCCGTGGAGCAGGCCCATCCGTTCACCAAGCGCGAAGCCATGCTGACCGCGCTGACCGGCCAGACGCTGACCGTCGACTACGCGGTAACGCCCATCCTCAACAATGGCCACACGCTGCTGTTGCTTGAAGTACACCCGCGCGACCGTCTGCTGCGCATCACCAAGGAAGAAGCGCAGCTGTCCAAGCAGGAAACCACCAAGATGCTGGTGCGCGGCCTGGCCCACGAGATCAAGAACCCGCTGGGCGGCATCCGTGGCGCCGCACAGTTGCTGGCCCGGGAACTGCCCGAGGAAAGCCTGAAGGACTACACCAACGTCATCATTGAAGAGGCCGACCGCCTGCGCAACCTGGTAGACCGCATGCTGGGCTCCAACAAGCTGCCGTCGCTGGCCATGACCAATGTGCACGAAGTGCTGGAGCGCGTATCGAGCCTGGTGGAAGCCGAGAGTCAGGGCGGCATCACCCTGGTGCGCGATTACGACCCCAGCATCCCGGACGTGTTGATCGACCGTGAACAGATGATCCAGGCCGTGCTCAATATCGTGCGCAACGCCATGCAGGCCATCAGCGGCCAGAACGAGCTGCGCCTGGGGCGCATCAGCCTGCGCACGCGCACCATGCGCCAGTTCACCATTGGCCACACCCGCCACCGGCTGGTGACCAAGATAGAAATCACCGATAACGGACCCGGTATCCCGGCCGAACTCCAGGAAACCATCTTCTACCCGATGGTCAGCGGGCGTCCGGACGGTACAGGCCTAGGCCTTGCCATTACCCAGAACATCATCAGCCAGCACCAAGGGCTGATCGAGTGTGAAAGCCACCCCGGCCACACCACTTTCTCGATCTTCCTGCCGCTGGAACAAGGAGCCGCTTCGTCATGAGTCGTAGTGAAACTGTCTGGATCGTCGATGACGACCGTTCCATCCGTTGGGTGCTGGAAAAAGCCTTGCAACAGGAAGGCATGACCACCCAAAGCTTCGACAGTGCCGACGGCGTCATGAGCCGCCTGGCTCGCCAGCAGCCTGACGTGATCATCTCCGACATCCGCATGCCCGGCGCCAGTGGCCTGGACCTGCTGGCCCGCATCCGCGAGTCGCACCCGCGCCTGCCGGTGATCATCATGACCGCCCACTCGGACCTGGACAGCGCCGTGGCGTCGTACCAGGGCGGTGCCTTCGAGTACCTGCCCAAGCCGTTCGACGTGGACGAGGCCGTGGCCCTGGTCAAACGCGCCAACCAGCACGCCCAGGAACAGCAAGGCCTGACCGAGGTGCCTACCCTCACCCGCACCCCGGAAATCATCGGCGAAGCGCCGGCGATGCAGGAAGTGTTTCGCGCCATCGGCCGCCTGAGCCACTCCAACATCACCGTGCTGATCAACGGCGAGTCGGGTACCGGGAAAGAGCTGGTGGCCCACGCCCTGCACCGCCACAGCCCGCGGGCAGCATCGCCGTTCATCGCGTTGAACATGGCGGCCATTCCCAAGGACCTGATGGAGTCCGAGCTGTTCGGCCACGAGAAAGGCGCCTTCACCGGCGCGGCCAATCTGCGTCGCGGACGCTTCGAACAGGCCGACGGCGGCACGCTGTTCCTCGACGAGATCGGCGACATGCCGGCCGACACCCAGACCCGCCTGTTGCGCGTGCTGGCCGACGGCGAGTTCTACCGCGTGGGCGGCCATACCCCGGTCAAAGTGGATGTGCGCATCATCGCCGCCACCCACCAAAACCTGGAAACCCTGGTGCACGCCGGCAAGTTCCGTGAAGACTTGTTCCACCGCCTGAACGTGATCCGCATCCACATTCCGCGCCTGTCGGACCGTCGCGAAGACATCCCGACCCTGGCCAAGCACTTCCTCAGCCGCGCCGCCCAGGAGCTGGCCGTCGAGCCCAAGCTGCTGAAGTCGGAGACCGAGGAATACCTGAAGAACCTGCCGTGGCCCGGCAACGTGCGCCAGCTGGAGAACACCTGCCGCTGGATCACGGTGATGGCCTCGGGCCGCGAAGTGCACATCGGCGACCTGCCGCCAGAGCTGCTCAGCCTGCCGCAGGATGCAGCCCCGGTGACCAACTGGGAGCAGGCCCTGCGCCAGTGGGCCGACCAGGCGTTGGCACGCGGCCAGTCCAGCCTGCTGGACAGCGCCGTGCCGAGCTTCGAACGCATCATGATCGAGACCGCCCTGAAGCACACCGCCGGCCGCCGTCGCGACGCCGCCGTACTGCTGGGCTGGGGCCGCAACACCTTGACGCGCAAGATCAAGGAGCTGGGCATGAAGGTGGATGGTGGGGATGACGACGAGGGCGATGACGCCTGATTCGCCCTACCGTACCCAAAAACTCGCCAGCGACCCTGGCGGGTTTTTTTATGCCGTGTAGCCGCTGCCGCCAGGCTGCGCTGGCCCTGAGCCCCGCTGGAGATTTTCAGGGTTCACACCGGCCAGCGCAGCCTGGCGGCAGCGGCTATGTATGGACTCGCCCCTCCTGTCTACCCGCTTTTGAAAAACTGCCGCCCGTTGCATCTATGTATTAGGCCTATTCAAGGAAGCCGCTTTGGGCCTCTGGCCGACATTGGAAGAGCTCGTGGTATGCCGATTACAGTCAGGCCTCGAAGGCCGCTAGCCGCTTAGGCATCAATCCACGCCGATCCTATCTGGGGTCAATGTTTTTCAGCACAGGGTTGGACAGTAGTTACCTCGGTGGCAGAACTCGGTGGATCAGTGGCTCATCATCGCTGGCTGGCCGCTGCCATGCTGTCGACGATAAGTCTGGTCATTCTGTAGAAGCCTCCAGACGATACGCAGGTTGCGATTGGCCAGCCGGACCGCAGCCTGTTTGCGGCCCAGGCGGCTCATCCAGCGCAGTAATCGGCGGTCGTCGGGTTGCTCCGAATCGGATCGCAGTTGTTGCAGCACCGCGTGTGCGCCCTGGATCATCAGGCTGCGCAGATATGAATCGCCTCGCTTGCTCATACCGCCCAGGCGAACTTTATTCCCGCTGCTGTGTTGGTCGGGAACCAGGCCAAAGTAGGCCGCGAACTTGCGTGCATTGGGGAACCGTTCGGGCTGGGTTTCCTTGGCTACCAACGCCGTGGCGGTCACCGGACCGATACCGCGCACGCTCATCAGCCGCTTGGCCGTGCTGTCGGCATTTGCCGCTGCTTCCAGACGGCCCGTCAACACCGCAATGCGCTCGCCCAAAAAGCGCCATTCCGCCAGCAGTTCATCGATCAACTCGCGCAACATGGCTGGCACTGGTTGAGTGGCATCCTCCAATACTCGTGGAATTCTCTGGCTGATGGCGATATCACCTTGAGCCAGGACCACGCCGTGCTCAAGCAGCAGGCCGCGCATCTGATTACTCAATGCGGTGCGGCGGCGCACATAGCCCTGGCGGGCACGATGCAATGCCTGCATGGCAAGCGCCGCAACGCTCTTGATCGGTACTGCGCAGATTTTCTCATCACGACCGGCCCGCAAAATCGCCAACGCATCGTTACGATCGTTTTTAGGTCCTGTGCGGTGTGCTGTCACCAGCTTGGCCGGCAAAATCCGAGCCTCGACGCCCTGTTCCTGCAGCTGACGCGCCCAGGCTTGCGCACCTGGCCCCGTCTCCATCAAGACTATGACGTGGGGTGCCAGTTGTTGAAGGAATTCGTAGAACGCTTCGCGCGACTTGAGGCGTTGCTCATAGTGCACGTGGCCGAGGGCATCCTCTCCGGCAACCTGAAAGACATGTTTGGCTAGGTCGACTGCCACGGTCGTGCAAGCCGACAAATTGGCGGAAGACAAGGATTGATCAATCGAAGTATGCTTTTTCATGGACTCGCCCTCGCTGTCGTTGGCTGTTTAGACTGCCACCGTGGCGCATTGACGCCTCGGCTTGGGCGAGTCCATCCAATTACGAATTCGGGGTCTGCAGAAAATTCGCTGTATTTGTGCACTGGCTGTTTTTTGTGCACCGCCACAAGGCGTTTTTGCCCTTGGATCCCGCCAAAATGGCATGCCACTTGCGCTACGAAAAATCGCCACTCATCGGCAAACCCACGTATTTCAAGGCCTGCAGCCTTTCCATCACAAATCCGCAACACCCTGAGCGCATTTTTTCAAAAGCTGGCACGCGCTCTGCAATGTAGTAAGTGCAGGAACAGAAACACACGCCCAGTTTTGGGGTCCTTGGTACAGGCAGGCCGGGGAACCCTTCTTTACACCGGGACGCGCAGCACTCGACGAGGGTTGCGGTCCACACCCGTTTTGGGGACCTTGGTACAGGCAGGCCGGGGATTCCCCTTCTTTACAACGGGGCGCGAAGCACTCCACGAGTGCTGCGCCACCCCGCCGCTTTTGGGGACCTTGGTACAGGCAGGCCGGGGATTCCCTCTTTTATTCCTCCCGGAGGCTGAGCTTCAGCCTCCAGCGCCCATCTTCTTTCGTACCGCTGATGTCACCCTGCAAGGGGCGCGCCGCGACCACGTTCAACAACAACCCATCCTGACCCGGCTGCGTGCGCCAGTTGGCCTTCTTGCCGTCGATATCTATCTGACCATTGCGGGTCAGGCCGTGCGCCTGGAACTGCACCACCAGGGCACCGTCCACCGTGGTGGACTCCACCTTGGGCTCGCCGGTGAACCACAGCACCAAGGCTGCGGGCTGTTCCTCGATTTTCACCAGCTCCAGCACCTCGGGGTTGGTGAGCTTGCCGATCATCAGGCCTACCATCAAGCCGATAATCGCCAGCGAGAACATCACCCGCGGGAACAGGCTCGGACGCGGGTCCGGTTCAGGGGTAGAATGCTGCCCGTCTTTCAGTTCGGAGCCGTGCATGTTTCACGTCATCCTTTTTCAACCAGAGATACCGCCCAATACAGGCAACATTATACGGCTATGCGCCAACGCCGGCTGCCACTTGCACCTGATCGAACCGATCGGCTTCGAGCTTGATGACAAGCGGCTGCGCCGCGCTGGCCTGGACTACCACGAGTACGCCACGCTCCAGCGCCACGCCGACCTTGCCAGCTGCCTGGAGAGCCTGGGCAACCCGCGGCTGTTCGCCTTCACCACCAAGGGCTCCAAGCCGTTCCACGAGGTCAGCTTCGCCGATGGCGACGCCTTCCTGTTCGGCCCGGAAAGCCGCGGGCTGCCGCCCGAGGTGCTGGACCCGCTGGGCAGCGACCAGCGCCTGCGCTTGCCGATGCGTGAAGGTTGCCGCAGCCTGAACCTGTCGAACACCGTGGCTATCGCGGTGTACGAGGCATGGCGCCAGCTGGGCTTCGCCTGATCATTCTTCGTGGGAGCGGGCTCTGCCCGCGAAGGGCACAACGCGCACAGTCAGTTAAAACGCAGCGCCCTGTTCGCGGGCAGAGCCCGCTCCCACAAAATCAGAAGATGTCAGGTTCCACAAAAAAGCGCCCCGAAGGGCGCTTTTTGCGTTGCGGCAAGCCTTACTGCAGCGAAGGCTTCGGCGCTTCGCCGGCTTCCTGCATGCGTTGCAGCTCTTGCGCGTACAGGGCGTCGAAATTCACCGGGGCCAGCATCAGCGCAGGGAACGAACCGCGCACAACCAGGCTGTCCAGGGTTTCGCGAGCGTACGGGAACAGGATGTTCGGGCAGAAGGCACCCAGGGTGTGGCTCAGGGAAGCGTCGTCCAGGTTCTTGATCAGGAAGATACCGGCCTGCTGCACTTCAGCGATGAAGGCTACTTCTTCGCCGTTCTTGACGGTGACCGACAGGGTCAGCACAACCTCGTGGAAACCTTCTTCCAGCGCTTTCTGGCGAGTGTTCAGGTCCAGGGCAACGCTAGGCTCCCACTGCTGACGGAAGATGGCCGGGCTTTTCGGCGCTTCGAACGACAGGTCACGCACGTAGATGCGCTGCAGGGAGAATTGCGGGGCGTTGGCTTCTTCGTTTGCCGCGCCGTTGTTCGGTTGATCAGTCATCGCAGATCCTTCTTACATTAAGGTCGTAACGTGGTTTGAATTCAGGCCTTGAGCAGCGCGTCGAGCTTGCCGGCGCGCTCCAGGGCATACAGATCGTCACAGCCGCCTACGTGCTGCTCACCAATCCAGATCTGCGGTACCGAGGTGCGACCGGCCTTCTGAGCCATGGCGGCGCGCACTTGCGGCTGGCCGTCGACGCGGATTTCTTCGAAGGCCACGCCCTTGCTTTCGAGCAGGGCCTTGGCCCGCATGCAGTAGGGGCACCAATCGCTGGAGTAGACGACGACGTGGGTCATTTCACTTTACCAGTGGAAGATTGTCAGCGCGCCAGCTGGAAACACCACCTGACAGTTTTGCCGCGGTGTAGCCGGCCTTCAGCAGGTCGCGAGCCGTGGTACCGGCGTGCTGGCCGATGCTGTCGACGATGATCAGGGTCTTGCCCTTGTGCTTCTCAAGCTCGGCCATGCGCGAGGCCAGCTTGTCCTGAGGGATGTTCAGCGCGCCGACGATGTGGCCGGTGGCGTAGTCTTTCTTGGCGCGGATGTCGATGACCACGCCCTGCTCGGCGTTGACCAGTGCGGTCAGCTCACGTGGGCTCAGGCTTTTGCCGCCACGGCTCGCTTCCAGCGCAAGCAGCATGATCAGCAGAATGGCGAAAGCGCCGACGAGCAGATAGTGATTTGTGGCGAATTGGAGCAGGTGATCGACCATCAGCAGATTCCAGGGCGTTAAAATGTCGGCCAGTATACACAGCAGCCAAAGTGGACCAAAGCCCGCCGGGCGCAACCTTCACGGAACCGGCCCCCCGCTTGCCTTGTCTGTGCTTGATTGATGCGATTGATGAAGGTTATTCGCAAGCGTCGGCATCTATGCCCTAAAATACGCTCCTCCTTTTCCATCTGACATAGCCGCGAGTGGATCTATGACAACCACGCCTAAACCTTTGGTCCTGATCATCCTGGATGGTTTCGGTCACAGCGAAAGCCATGAATACAACGCTGTCTATTCGGCGAACAAGCCTGTGCTGGACCGCCTGACCAAGACCGTGCCCAATGGCCTGATCTCGGGCTCGGGCATGGACGTGGGGCTGCCCGACGGTCAGATGGGCAACTCCGAGGTCGGCCACATGAACCTGGGCGCCGGCCGCGTGGTGTATCAGGACTTCACCCGCGTGACCAAGGCCATCCGCGATGGCGAGTTCTTCGAGAACCCCACCATCTGCGCCGCCGTGGATAAAGCGGTCAACGCCGGCAAGGCCGTGCACATCCTCGGCCTGCTGTCCGATGGCGGCGTGCACAGCCACCAGGACCACATCGTGGCCATGGCCGAGCTGGCCGCCAAGCGTGGCGCCGACAAGATCTACCTGCACGCCTTCCTGGACGGCCGCGACACGCCGCCCAAAAGCGCCGAAGCCCCGCTGGAGCTGTTGGACCAGACCTTCGCCCGCCTGGGCAAGGGCCGCACCGCCAGCATCATCGGCCGCTACTTCGCCATGGACCGTGACAACCGCTGGGACCGCGTAACCGCGGCCTACGAGCTGATTGTCGACGGCACCAGCGAATACACCGCCGCCAGCGCCGTGGAAGGCCTGAACGCCGCCTACGAGCGCGGCGAGAGCGACGAATTCGTCAAGGCCACCAGCATCGGCGACAAGGTGCAGGTGGAAGATGGCGACGCCGTGGTGTTCATGAACTTCCGCGCCGACCGCGCCCGCGAGCTGACCCGCGTGTTCGTCGAAGACAACTTCGCCGACTTCGCGCGCAAGCGCCAGCCCAAGCTGGCCGGTTTCGTGGGCCTGACCCAGTACTCGGCAAAAATTCCGGCCCCGGCCGCCTTCGCCGCCGGCAGCCTGCACAACGTGCTGGGCGAGTACCTGGCCGACAACGGCAAGACCCAGCTGCGCATCGCGGAGACCGAGAAGTACGCCCACGTGACGTTCTTCTTCTCCGGTGGCCGTGAAGAGCCGTTCAAGGGTGAGGAACGCATCCTGATCCCGTCGCCGAAAGTCGCCACCTACGACCTGCAGCCGGAAATGAACGCGCCGCTGGTGACCGACAAGATCGTCGACGCCATCGAAAACCAGCGCTTCGACGTGATCGTGGTCAACTACGCCAACGGCGACATGGTGGGCCACAGCGGCGTGATGGAAGCGGCGGTCAAGGCGGTTGAATGCCTGGACACCTGCGTGGGCCGTATCGTCGACGCCCTGGAAAAGGTGGGCGGCGAAGCACTGATCACCGCCGACCACGGCAACTGCGAGCAGATGGAAGACGCCGCCACCGGCCAGGCGCACACCGCGCACACCACCGAGCCGGTGCCGTTCATCTACGTGGGCAAGCGCAAGGTCAAGGTCCGTGAAGGCGGCGTGCTGGCCGACGTGGCACCGACCATGCTGTACCTGATGGACATGGCCAAGCCTGAAGAAATGACTGGCCACTCGATCCTGATCGACGGCTAAGCTCACTGCGTGGGGGCCAGGTACCAGCGCCCTGCCCCCCGCACTGGATGAAACGTCCGGCAGTTGCCGCACGGGCGTTTTTTTTGCAGCTCGCGGCGGGCATACTAGGCCCGTCTCCACACTGGTACCGCCAACCCCCATGCTTCGTGCACTGATAGCCCTAGCCCTTACCGGCCTGCTGAGTACGGCCTATGCCGACGACCGTGAGCAAACCCAACAGCAGTTGGATGCCACCAAGCAGGACATCGCCGAGCTGAAGAAACAACTCAGCCAGGTGCAGGAACAAAAGAACGGCGTGCAGAAAGACCTGCGCGGAACTGAAACCCAAATGGGCAAGCTGGAGAAGCAGGTGGAGGCCCTGCAAACCGAACTAAAAAAGACCCAAGGCGAGCTGGATCGCCTCGCCCAGCAAAAAGATCAACTCCAGCAAAGCAAAACTGAACAACAACGCCTGATCGCCATCCAGGCCCGCGCCGCCTACCAGGGCGGCCGTCAGGAGTACCTCAAGCTGTTGCTCAACCAGCAGAATCCGGAGAAATTCGCCCGGACCCTGACTTATTACGACTACATGAGCAACGCGCGCATGGCGCAGCTCAAGCAGTTCAATGAAACCCTGCGCCAGCTGGCCAATGTCGAGCAAGACATCGCCGGCCAGCAGGAGCAGTTGCTTGCCCAGCAGGCCAGCCTGGACAGCCAGCGCCAGGACTTGGACAAGGTGCGCAAGGACCGCCAGGCCGCCCTTGCCAAGCTCAACGACAGCTACAAGGCGCAGGACCAGAAGCTCAGCGCCCGCCAGCAGGACCAGGAAGACCTGGCCAAAGTGCTGAAGACCATCGAGGAAACCCTGGCCCGCCAGGCTCGAGAAGCCGAGGAAGCCCGCCAGAAAGCCTTGCTGGCCGCCCAGGAAGCCGAGAAGCAGCGCCAGCGTGAAAACGCTCAGGCCAAGGCCGACGATGCGCCAAAACGCCCCAAAGCCACGCCTGGTGCACTAGTCTCCAGTGGCGGCGCCAACTTTGGCGGTGCATTTGCAGCAGGCCGCGGCAAACTTCCATGGCCTGTCGATGGTCGATTGTTGGCACGCTTTGGTGAAACTCGCGGCGACGACGCGCGAACCAAGTGGGATGGTGTCATGATCAGTGCACCGGCAGGTACACAGGTGCATGCCGTGCATGGCGGGCGCGTGGTGTTCGCCGATTGGTTGCGCGGTGCCGGACTTCTGGTCATTCTCGACCATGGGGACGGTTACCTGACGTTGTACGGGCATAACCAGAGCCTGCTCAAGGGCGCCGGTGATGTAGTGAAAGCCGGCGAGGCTATCTCGACGGTAGGCAACAGTGGTGGGCAGGACACGTCGGCATTGTATTTTGCCGTTCGCCAGCAAGGTCGCCCCAGCGATCCTTCGCAATGGTGCCGCGGCTGAAGCCGGCACCCACATTTAGGGCGTTATGGCCGTCGTGAATGACGGCGCGCCGATGCCCCGAAAGGCGCAAAACCAGAATCAGGAGTTCGTTCGTCATGCTGCACTTGCCCCGCCTTACCTCGCTGGCCCTGACGATCGCCGTGGTGATCGGCGCCCCGCTCGCCCGTGCTGCCGAGCCTGCGCGCCTGGCCGCCACCACCACGACCGCCGCCGCGCCTGCAGCGGCCGCCACCGACCCGGCCAAGGCGCCGCTGCCGCTGGACGAGCTGCGCACCTTCGCCGAGGTAATGGACCGCATCAAGGCCGCCTACGTGGAGCCGGTGGACGACAAGACCCTGCTGGAAAACGCCATCAAGGGCATGCTCAGCAACCTTGACCCGCACTCCGCCTACCTGGGCCCGGAAGACTTCCAGGAGCTGCAGGAAAGCACCAGCGGCGAATTCGGCGGCCTGGGCATCGAAGTGGGCGCCGAGGACGGCTTCATCAAGGTGGTCTCGCCCATCGACGACACCCCGGCCACCAAGGCCGGCATCGAGGCGGGCGACCTGATCGTCAAGATCAACGGCCAGCCTACCCGCGGCCAGAGCATGACCGAAGCCGTGGACAAGATGCGCGGCAAGATCGGCGAGAAGATCACCCTGACCCTGGTGCGCAACGGCGGCAACCCGTTTGACGTGACCCTGGCGCGCGCGATCATCCAGGTCAAGAGCGTGAAGGCGCAGATGCTGGAAAATGGCTACGGCTACATCCGCATCACCCAATTCCAGGTCAAGACCGGCGAGGAAGTCTCCAAGGCCCTGGCCAAGCTGCGCAAGGACAACGGCAAGAAGCTCGACGGCCTGGTGCTGGACCTGCGCAACAACCCCGGCGGCGTGCTGCAGGCGGCGGTAGAGGTGGTGGACCACTTCATCACCAGCGGCCTGATCGTGTACACCAAGGGCCGCATCGCCAACTCCGAACTGCGCTTCTCGGCCACCGGCCACGACGAAAGCGAAGCCGTGCCACTGGTGGTGCTGATCAACGGCGGCAGCGCCTCGGCTTCGGAAATCGTTGCCGGCGCCCTGCAGGACCACAAGCGTGGCGTGCTGATGGGCACCGACAGCTTCGGCAAGGGCTCGGTGCAGACCGTGCTGCCGCTCAACAACGACCGCGCGCTGAAGATCACCACGGCGCTGTACTACACGCCTAACGGCCGCTCCATCCAGGCCCAGGGCATTGTCCCGGACGTGGAGGTGCGTCAGGGCAAGCTGACCAACGACCAGCCTGACAACGAGAACTTCAAGGAAGCCGACCTGCAGGGCCACCTGGGCAACGGCAACGGCGGCAAGGATCGTCCGTCGTCCAGCCAGAGCCCGATCGGCAAGGCCAAGGCACGCCCACAGGATGGCGACTTCCAGTTGAGCCAGGCGTTGTCGCTGCTCAAGGGGCTGAGCGTGACCCGCAACAAGTGATTTCCGTTCGCGCGGTACTGCTTCTGCTGTGCTGCCTGTCCGGCCTGGCCCACGCCGCGCCGGACAGCGGCGACGCCAAGCCACGCAAGGCCTACTTCACGCTGATCATCGACGACCTGGGGCAGAACCTGCCCCGGGACCGTCGCGCCCTGGCCCTGCCCGGCCCGGTTACCCTGGCCGTGATGCCCGACACCCCGCACGCTGCCGACTTCGCCCGCGAAGCGCACAAGGCTCGCAAAACGGTGATCGTGCACATGCCCATGGACCCCGCCACCGGCCCGTTCGCCTGGCACCCCGACCTGTCCATGGACGAGTTGCGCAACCGCCTGCAGGCGGCGCTCAAGGCCGTGCCGTACGCGGCGGGCATGAACAACCACGAAGGCAGCAAAATGACCTCGCAACCCGAGGCCATGGCGATGCTGATGGGTGAATTGCAGCAACGTAACCTGTTCTTCGTCGACAGCCGCACCAGCGCGGCCACCGTGGCGGCAGCCAAGGCCCAGGCGATTGGCCTGGCGCATGTGTCGCGCGACGTGTTCCTGGACGATGTACGCACGCCCGAGGCGATTGCCAAGCAGCTGCATACGGCCATTGCCCACGCGCAAAAGTTTGGCTCGGTGGTGGTGATTGGTCATCCCTATCCGGTCACGCTGGATGTGCTGGAGCGTGAGCTGCCGAACCTGAAAGGCCAGGGCATCGACTGGATACCGGTGCGGCAGATGATTGCCCAGCGGGCAAACCGGGCGATGCCGGCGCATGGGAAGGATGGCACTTACAAGCCTGTACCAGTCCCTGCTGCACCCGCTACACCTGTGGGACCGGGCGAAGCTCGGGAAAAGAACACCGCGGAGTAACTGGGACACCGCGTCGCGCCTTTCCCGAGCTTCGCCCGGTCCCACAAGGGAGGGTGAGAAGTCTCAGAGATAACGGGCCATGATGTCGTCGACGATGCCTTCGCTGCGGATCTGCTCCAGGGCGTGCTGCAACCGCTGCACCACCTCATCCGGCGTGTCCTTGTTCAACGCCAGGTAAAGCTGCGCGCTGTTGAAGCGCAACACCGTCTTCAACCCATTCACGCCTTCCTGCCGCGCCAGATAGCGGCCGGCTGGATCCCCGGTGGCCCACACGTCGATCTCGCCATCGCGCAGCTTCTGCGCATTGTCCTGGTCCCGCAGGGCGATCACCGGGTGCATGCCTTCGCGGGTCAGGGTCTCGGCGATGGCGTCGCCCTTGTACGCACCAATCTTCAGACGCCGGGCCTGGGCCAGGTTGTCCAGCTTGAGCTTGCTGTCGGCACGCGCCAGCAGAATCCAGTCATCCGGGCCAATGGGGCCAACCCATTTGAACGCCTGTTCGCGCTCGGGCAGACGGGCCGTCACGAACACACCGTAACCGGAATTGAGCATGGCCAGCTTGTAGATGCGGTCCCAGGGGAAGCGCAGGGTCATGCTGTAATGAATGCCGGCGCGCTTGTACATCTCGCGCACCACGTCGGCGGCAATGCCCTGGATGTTTTCTTCGCGGGCGAAATTCTTGCCGTTGGCGGCCATGTTGTAAGGCGGGAAATTTTCGGTCAGCAACACCATGGAGTAGTCGGCTGGCACCTCGGCACGGGCGCCCAGGGCAAACGACAGGCAAATACTGGTCAGACAGGCGAATGCAACACGCTTCATCGGAGTCGGCCCTAATTCCATGGCTGTCGAGTGAAACACTAAGGCAGTTTGCCATTATCCACAATCCCATCCCGTAGCCGCTGCCGCCAGGCTGCGCTGGCCCCCAAGTACGCTGGAGACCTCCTGCGTGGACAAGGGCCAGCGCAGCCTTCGGCAGCGGCTACGGATGGAGGTGGGTCAGCGCACGACGATGCCTTGCTTGGCCATGAAGGCTTTCGCTTCCGGCACAGTGTATTCGCCGAAGTGGAAGATGCTGGCAGCCAGCACCGCGCTGGCGTGGCCTTCCAGTACGCCGTCAGCCAGGTGCTGCAGGTTGCCGACGCCGCCCGAGGCGATCACCGGGATGCCCAGCGCGTCGCTGATGGCGCGGGTGACGCCCAGGTCGAAGCCGTTCTTCATGCCGTCCTGGTCCATGCTGGTCAGCAGGATCTCACCGGCACCCAGGCCTTCCATCTTCATCGCCCACTCCACCGCGTCCAGGCCCGTAGGCTTGCGGCCGCCGTGGGTGAAGATCTCCCAGCGCGGGGTTTCGCCCGGGCCGGAGACTTTCTTGGCGTCGATGGCCACCACGATGCACTGCGAGCCGAAGTGCTGCGCGGCCTCGCCGACGAACTCGGGGTTGAACACCGCGGCGGTGTTGATCGACACCTTGTCGGCACCGGCGTTGAGCAGGTTGCGGATATCTTGCACGGTACGCACGCCACCGCCCACGGTCAGCGGGATGAACACCTGGCTGGCCATGCGTTCCACGGTGTGCAGGGTGGTATCACGGCCGTCGACGCTGGCAGTGATGTCCAGGAAGGTGATTTCGTCCGCGCCCTGCTCGTCGTAGCGACGGGCGATTTCCACCGGGTCACCGGCGTCGCGGATGTTCTCGAACTTCACGCCCTTCACTACGCGGCCATTGTCCACGTCCAGGCAAGGGATGATGCGTTTGGCCAGCGCCATGGGTCAGTCCTCAGCCTTTGTAGGAATCGCAGAAAGCCTGAGCTTCGGCGACGTCCAGGGTGCCTTCGTAGATAGCACGGCCAGTGATGGCGCCGATGATGCCAGGGGCCTTGGCATCCATCAGGGCCTTGATGTCGCCCAGGTTGTGGATACCGCCGGAGGCGATGACCGGGATCCTGGTGGCGGCAGCCAGTGCGGCGGTGAACGGCACGTTGCAGCCCTGCATCATGCCGTCTTTGGCGATGTCGGTGTAGACGATGGCGCTGACGCCGTCGGCTTCGAAGCGCTTGGCCAGGTCGATGACCTGCACGGTGCTGACTTCAGCCCAGCCGTCGGTGGCGACGAAACCATCCTTGGCGTCCAGGCCGACGATGACCTTGCCCGGGAAGGCCTTGCAGGCCTCGGCCACGAACTCGGGCTCTTTTACTGCCTTGGTGCCGATGATCACGTAGCTGACGCCAGCCTTGACGTAGTGCTCGATGGTTTCCAGCGAGCGGATGCCGCCGCCGATCTGGATCGGCAGGTTGGGGTAGCGCTTGGCGATGGCAGTCACCACTTCGCCGTTGACCGGCTGGCCTTCGAAAGCGCCGTTCAGGTCGACCAGATGCAGACGGCGGCAGCCGCCCTCCACCCACTTGGCAGCCATGCTCACCGGGTCATCGGAGAACACTGTGGAATCTTCCATGCGGCCCTGGCGCAGACGTACGCAGGCACCGTCTTTGAGATCGATAGCGGGGATAATCAGCATCTGGCAAACCTTCAATTCGATTTTTCAGCGATGCCCGAGATCAGTTTTTCTCGAGCGCCCACAGGTCGCTTTCAATGCTCTCGAAACGCTCCTTGAGGTGCGCCTGAACATCGAAAATCGCCCTGTTGTAATAGTGCGGAGCAATTTCACGGGTAAACAGCTCAAGAATCTCCGCCGCCTCGAACGAGCCCAGATCCAGCTCGAAACGGTCCTCCATGAACCGTTTGATCTTGGTCGTGGCTTGGTCTTCCTGCTCGGGGGTGAGCGTGAGGATCGGCGGTTTCTTCTTGCTCATTACCAGCGGCCGTCCCAGGCGGCGAAGTTCTGCAGCAGCTGCAGGCCATGGGTATGGCTCTTCTCCGGGTGGAACTGCACGGCAAAGCGCGAACCTTCAGCCAGCGCGGCGGCGAAATCGACGCCGTAATGGCCGCGGCCCACTACCTGGCCAGCCTTGGCGGCGGCGATGTAGTAGCTGTGCACGAAGTAGAAACGCGCCATGTCCGGAATGTTGTGCCACAGCGGGTGGTCCACCGACTGGCTCACTTCGTTCCAGCCCATGTGCGGCACCTTCAGGTGCGCGCCGTCTTCATGCAAATCCTTGCCGAAGAACTTCACGTTGCCGGGGAACAGGCCGATGCAGTCGACGCCCTCGTTCTCTTCGCTGTGGTCCAGCAGGGCCTGCATGCCCACGCAGATGCCCAGGAACGGACGGTCTACGCTGACTTCACGCACCAGGGCGTCGAAGCCCAGGCGCTTGATCTCGGCCATGCAGTCGCGAATCGCGCCAACACCGGGGAACACCACGCGGTCGGCCTCGCGGATCACCGCAGCGTCGCTGGTGATCATGACCTTGCCGGCACCTACGTGCTCCAGGGCCTTGGCCACCGAGTGCAGGTTGCCCATGCCATAGTCGATAACCGCTACCGTCTGCATTACAGGCAACCTTTGGTGGAAGGCATTTGCCCGGCCATGCGCTCATCCAGGGTGATGGCCATGCGCAGTGCGCGGCCGAACGCCTTGAACACGGTCTCGATCTGGTGGTGGGTGTTGTGCCCACGCAGATTGTCGATGTGCAGGGTGACGTTGGCGTGGTTGACGAAGCCCTGGAAGAATTCCTGGAACAGGTCAACGTCGAAGCCGCCGACGCTGGCGCGGGTGTAGGGCACGTGCATCTGCAGGCCTGGGCGGCCGGAGAAGTCGATGACCACGCGCGACAGCGCTTCGTCCAACGGCACGTAGGCGTGGCCGTAGCGGAAGATGCCTTTTTTGTCGCCGATGGCCTGGTTGAACGCCTGGCCCAGGGTGATACCCACGTCCTCGACGGTATGGTGGTCGTCGATATGCAGGTCGCCCTTGCACTCGATGTCCAGGTCGATCAGCCCGTGACGGGCGATCTGATCGAGCATGTGTTCAAGAAAAGGTACCCCGATATCGAATCGGGCCTTTCCGGTGCCATCCAGGTTGATCGAGGCTTTGATCTGGGTTTCCAGAGTGTTGCGCTCGACGGACGCCTTACGTTCGGCCATCACCAGCTCCGCAAAATCATTGGGCGAAAAAGGCAGACATTATAGGCCGTGCGGGCGCCAAACAGAAACAAAAGGCTGACATAAGGGCTTACATGGCCGTTGTGGGAGCGGGCTCTGCCCGCGAAGGCCACACTGCGGAGCCCCTGAGAGACCGCAGCGCCCTCTTCGCGGGCAGAGCCCGCTCCCACATAGCCAAAGATTACAGGGTTGCCGTCAGTGGAACAGTACGGCGGTTTTCTGCAGGGTGACGATCACGCCCCATGCCAGCGGAATGCCCACCACCAGCCAGGCCAGCACGGCCAGCGGCTTGCTGCCCGGCGCCGCTTTCCATTCCAGCACGGTGTTGCTGTCGGCGCCCTTGTCATGGCCCAGCGCCTGTTCGGCAGCCAGCTGCTCTTCAGTCATGAAATGCTTGTCGGCCACCGGACGCACCAATGCATTGCACAGGAAACCCAGCACCAGCAGGCCGGCGAGGATGTACAAGGTGATGTCGTAGGCGGCAGCGCGTTCCACGCCAATGCTCAGCTGATACTCGCGCAGGTAGTTGACCAGCACCGGACCCAGCACGCCGGCAGCGGCCCAGGCGGTCAACAGGCGACCGTGAATGGCGCCCACCATCTGCGTGCCGAACAGGTCGGCCAGGTAGGCCGGTACCGTGGCGAAACCACCGCCGTACATCGACAGCACCACACAGAACGCCGCCACGAACAGGGCAATGTTGCCCAAGTGGCCCAGGTTAGGCACCAGCGCGTACAGCACCATGCCCAGGGCAAAGAACACGAAATAGGTGTTCTTGCGGCCAATGAAGTCCGAGCACGAGGCCCAGAAGAAACGGCCACCAATGTTGAACAGGCTGAGCAAACCGGTGAAACCGGCGGCAATGGCGCCAATCTGGGCCAATTGCGCAGCACTGAGCTCGCTGAACTTCAGGTCCAGGCCCAGCAGCTTGCCGCCGAACACTTCCTGCAGCAGCGGCGAAGCCATGCCCAGGATGCCGATACCGGCCGAAACGTTCAGGCACAGCACCAGCCAGACCAGCGCGAACTGCGGGGTTTTCCAGGCCACGCTGACGTGCACGTGACGGTGGGTGATCATCGCGTTGCTGGCCTTTTTCACCGGCGCGGTCCAGCCCTCAGGCTTCCAGCCGGTAGGCGGCACGCGGTACGACAGGGCGCCGCCGATCATGAACACGAAGTAGATCACCGCCATGGCCACGAAGCTTTGCCATACGCCGACGCTGTCCGGGGTAGCGAAGTGGCTCATCAAAGCCGCCGCCAGGGGTGCACCGACCATGGCACCGCCGCCGAAGCCCATGATCGCCATGCCAGTGGCCATGCCGCGCTTGTCCGGGAACCACTTGATCAGGGTCGACACCGGCGAGATATAGCCCAGGCCCAGACCAATACCGCCAATCACGCCCGAACCCAGCCACATCAGCGCGATCTGATGGGTGTACACGCCCAGCGCCGAAATCAGCAGGCCGCCGCACCAGCACAGGGCCGACACAGTACCGGCCTTGCGTGGCCCGGCGTGTTCCAGCCAGCCACCCCAGATGGCCGCCGAGCAGCCCAGGAAGATGAAGAACAGGGTGTAGATCCAGCCGAGCATGGAGATCGGCCAGTCACAGGTGGACGAGAACACCTGGGTCAGAAAGCTCATGTCGGCCGGGCAGGCGACCGCCGACGTGATGCCGATGGCCTTGGACAGCGGCAGCCAGAACACCGAGAAGCCGTACGCCATGCCGATGCACAGGTGAATGGCCAGCGCGGCCGGTGGTACCAGCCAGCGGTTGAAGCCTGGCCGCGCGATGATGCGCTCCTTGGAGAAGAAGCCCGGGCGTTCGCCCGCGATCCCTCCGGATGTGATAGTGCTGCTCATTTTTATAATTCCCCCTTGGATTTTTAGCTCGATGCGCCCGGATGGTGGCTCACGACCTTGAAGCACGCAGGCCTTCGATCGTTTTATCGGCACAACCCTGATTTTCGCTAGATTGATGCCGCCTATCGGTTCATCGAGGCGACCAAGATTATCACCCGATCGTTACACTAGAGGCGATTAGCCATCTTCTTTCGCTGACTTTTTGTGGAAACATCACGAAACAACGAGGCCGAAACACCGCCCCAGGGATGTTTGTGGGAGTGGGCTCTGCCCGCGAAGCAGGCGCTGCGGTATTAGAGGCAGATCGCGGCGCCTGCTTCGCGGGTAGAACCCGCTCCCACAAGGCAGCAACCGCTGCAGGTAATCGCACCCATGGTGGCCTGCCACCAGGCCCATGGCGCTATACTCGCGGGCTGAATTTGAATCCAACACTACAAGGACTCGCCCATGAAAGCGTTCGGCAAAATCCTGGGGCTGTGTGTTCTCGGGCTGTTGCTGATCATTGTGGCTCTCGGTTTCGCCGTGACCCACTTCTTCGATCCCAACGACTACAAAGACGAGATTCGCAAGCTGGCCCGCGACAAGGGCCACGTCGAGCTGACCCTGAACGGCGACATCGGCTGGAGCCTGTTCCCGTGGCTGGGCCTGGAACTGCACGACGCCAGCATCGCGACCTTGCAGAACCCCAAGACCCCGTTCGCCGACCTGCAGATGCTGGGCCTGTCGGTGCGCGTGCTGCCGCTGCTGCGCCGTGAAGTGCAGATGAGCGACGTGCGCGTTGAAGGCCTGAACCTGACCCTGACCCGCGACGAACGCGGCCACGGCAACTGGGAAGACATCGGCAAGCCGCTGCCCAAGGCGCCGGCGCCGGGCGAGGTGGTAGACCCCAACGTCGCCGTCGCAGCCCCTGCGGCCCCAAGCGCGCCGGACAAGGCCGATCGCCCGGTGAAACTGGACATCGACAGCCTGACCGTGAACAACGCCCGCGTGCAATTTAGCGACGCCAAGACCGGCCGCGAGCTGACCGCCGAGAGCATCCAGCTGAGCACCGGCCCCGTGCACGACGGCATCGACATTCCGGTCAAGCTGACCGCCTTCCTGGGCACCAACCTGCCCAACCTGCGCGCGCGCACCGAGCTCAATGGCGACCTGCGCATGGAGCGCGCCCTCAAGCGCTTCCAGCTCAGCGACATGAAGCTGATGGGCGAAGCCAGCGGCGACCCGCTGCAAGGCAAGACCGTGACTTATTCGGCCCAGGGCAACATCAGTGTCGACCTGGCCGCCAACGTCGCCGACTGGAGCAATCTGAAGCTGTCCTTCAACCAGTTGCGCGCCCTGGGCGAGCTGAACGCCCGCGACCTGAAAACCGAACCCAAGCTGACCGGCGGCATTTCCATCGCCCAGATGGACCTGCGCGCCTTCATGGACGGCCTCAACCAGCCGCTGCCGGCCATGGCCGATGACAGCCTGCGTCAGTTCGAAATGGTCGCGCGCCTGGACGGCACGGCCAACAGCCTGGCCCTCAACAGCCTGGCGGTGAAACTGGATGGCAGCAGCTTCGTCGGCAGCCTGGCAGTGACCGACTTCGCCAAACAGGCGCTGGACGTGCAACTCAAGGCCGACAAATTCGACGCCGACCGCTACATGAAAGCCAAGAGCGCCGAAGCCTCCAGCGCTGGCGCGGCCCGTGACGCCGAGGTGAAGACCACCGAAGCCACCGCCATCGGCGGCAGCGGCGACACCCCGCTGCCCAGCGCCCCCACCCAGGGCGCCTGGAGCACCGACACCCTGCTGCCGGTGGAGCGCCTGCGCAAACTCGACCTGCACGCCGACCTGTCGTTCGGCCAGCTGACCCTGAACCAGTGGCCCATCGACAACGCCAGCCTCAAGGCCCAGGGCCAGGATGGCCTGATCACCCTGGAGAACCTGTCCGGCGGCCTGTACGACGGCACCTTCAGCAGCAAGGGCACCCTCGACGTGCGCCCCGACAAGCCGCTGATAGCCTTGCAGACCCAGCTCAACAAAGTGCCGGTGGAACACTTCATCAAGGGCCGCAACAACGGCGCCGCGCCTATTCGTGGCCTGATGACCCTCAACAGCAACCTGACCGGCACCGGCAACAGCCAGAGCGCGCTGATCGGCAGCCTGAACGGCACGGCCAACTTCGTGCTCAACGACGGCGTGCTGGTCAATGCCAACGTGGAACAGCAGCTGTGCCAAGGCATCGCCACCATCAACCGCAAGTCGCTGACGGGCGAGCCACGCGGCAAGGACACGCCCTTCCAGGAGCTCAAGGGCAGCCTGGTGGTACGCAACGGCGTAGCCAGCAACCAGGACCTGAAGGTGCGCATCCCCGGCCTGAGCGTGAACGGCAACGGCGACATCGACCTGCGCGTGCTGGGCATGGACTACCGCGTGGGCGTGGTGATCGAAGGCGACAAAAGCGACATGCCCGACCCGGCCTGCCAGGTCAACGAACGTTTCGCCGGTATTGAATGGCCACTGCGCTGCCGCGGCCCGATCGAACTGGGGGCCAAGGCCTGCCGTATCGACCGCGACGGCATGGGCAAGGTAGCTGCCAAGGTAGCCGGCGACAGGATCACCGAAAAACTGGAAGAAAAATTCGGCGACAAGGTCAGCCCCGAGCTGAAAAACACGCTGAAAGGTCTGTTCAAACGATGAACCCAGAGCAATTTTCCACCGCAGTACTGGAATGGTTCGACCGCAACGGCCGTCACGACCTGCCTTGGCAACAGGGCATCAGCCCTTACCGGGTGTGGGTGTCGGAGATCATGTTGCAGCAAACCCAGGTCAGCACCGTGCTCAACTACTTCGACCGCTTCATGGCCTCGCTGCCAACGGTTGAAGCCCTGGCCGAGGCGCCGGAAGACGAAGTGCTGCACCTGTGGACCGGGCTGGGTTACTACACCCGCGCCCGCAACCTGCAGAAAACCGCGAAAATCGTCGTGCAGCAGTACGGCGGCGAGTTCCCCCGTGACGTCGAGAAACTGACCGAACTGCCGGGCATCGGCCTGTCTACCGCCGGCGCCATCGCCAGCATCAGCATGGGCCTGCGCGCACCGATCCTGGACGGCAACGTCAAGCGCGTGCTGGCCCGCTACACCGCGCAAGAGGGCTACCCAGGAGAGCCCAAGGTGGCCAAGCAGCTGTGGGCCAACGCCGAGCTGTACACCCCGCACACACGGGTGAACAACTACACCCAGGCGATGATGGACCTGGGCGCCACGCTGTGCACCCGCACCAAGCCCAGCTGCCTGCTGTGCCCGCTGGAAAAGGGCTGCCAGGCGCACATGCTGGGCCTGGAAATCCGCTACCCGGTGCCCAAGCCGAAAAAGGCCGTGCCACTCAAGCACACTTTGATGCCGCTGCTGATGAACCGCGACGGCGCCATTCTGCTTTACCGTCGCCCGTCCAGCGGTTTATGGGGTGGGCTGTGGAGCCTGCCGGAGCTCGAAAACTACGAAGACATCGAGCACCTCACCGCCCAGCACGCCCTGGCCATGGACGCACCGCGTGCCCTGGAGCCGCTAACCCACACATTCAGCCACTTCCAGCTGGCCATCGCGCCCTGGCTGGTGCCGGTACAGGAGTCGGCGCATCACGTGGCCGAGGCCGACTGGCTCTGGTATAACCTCGCCACCCCGCCGCGCCTGGGCCTTGCCGCCCCGGTGAAAAAGCTGCTCAAACGCGCGGCCGATGCCTTGAATGCAGGAGAGTTGTCATGACCCGCACCGTAATGTGCCGCAAGTACAAAGAAGAACTGCCTGGCCTGGAGCGCCCTCCGTACCCGGGCGCCAAGGGCCAGGACATCTTCGAACACGTGTCCCAGAAGGCCTGGGCCGATTGGCAGAAGCACCAGACGCTGCTGATCAACGAAAAGCGCCTGAACATGATGAACGCCGAAGACCGCAAATACCTGCAGGGCGAAATGGACAAGTTCTTCAGCGGCGAAGATTACGCCCAGGCTGAAGGCTACGTGCCGCCAAGCGAATAACGGTCGGAAAGCGTAAGCGGAGGAATTAATTAAAAATTTTTTGCGATCGTGCTTGACGCAAGGTCGAAAAAGCCTTTTAATGCGCCCCGTTGCCCAGATAGCTCAGTCGGTAGAGCAGGGGATTGAAAATCCCCGTGTCGGCGGTTCGATTCCGTCTCTGGGCACCATATTTCGTTTTAGATGGTGCTACACCATCTGAAGCCCACAAAAAACCCGCCCAGTGCGGGTTTTTTGTTGCCTGCGATTTAGCCCTCCCCTCACTTGCAATCTCAATCTGCCAGTAGCTACAGTTTGTGCCACGCGGCCAACCTGTCGTCACGCCTGCGCTCCCCCCCCAACAAAATAGCGGTCGACACCCAAGGATACCTAGCATGAAGCATCGCGTATTCCATTCCACCGACCTGCCCGAGCGCCTGTCAGGCCTGGCCAGCGAGCTGGGCGTAAGCCACGAGCACTTGAGCGCAGCCTATGGCTGGGGCGTGAGCAACAATGTGCTGTTCGCCGAGGGCGAAGGCGAGCAGGCCCGCTACTTCATCAATTCCATCGACATTGAACCCAGCATCCAGGACCCACTGGCCCGGCGCCTGTTCCAGCGCCTGCGCAAGGACATCCCTGCCCCGCTGGTGCCGCGCTACGGGAAGAACTGGGCCACCCTCAAGGATCGCTGGTTGCGCGCCTGGGAGCAGGTCTACAACATCGTTATCAACAAGATCCCCAGCCACAACGTGCGCGTGGCGTGGCTGCGCCTGGGCGGCGCGAAGATCGGCAAGGGTTCGAGCATCTGGCGCACCACCGAGGTGCTGGGCGTCAACAACTTGGTCATCGGCAACGACAGCGTCATCGCCTGGCACTGCCAGATCGACGCCCGTGCCGGGCTGATCATCGGTGACCACGTGGCCATCGCCTCCCACGTACTGATCATCGCCGGCACCCACGACCTGACCGCGCGCGAGTTCTGGTCGGTGTCGGGGCCCATCTACATCGACGACTACGCCTGGATCGCCTCGCGGGCCATCGTCGGCCATGGCGTGCGCATCGGCCGCGGCGCCGTGGTGACTGCCAATACCCTGGTGGCGAAAAATATCGCGCCCTACAAGATAGTCGGCGGCACCGGCGCCAAACCCATGGGCGAGAGGCCTCACGACCTCAATTACAAGGTGGGCGGCAAGGGCCTGTTCACCCTGCTGCACTAATGTTTGAAAGCGCGCGGCGGCCTCGACTGGTATCGTGCACCGCTGTGAACGATCCACGAGGAACCAACCATGAGCACCCAGGAAAAAATGACCGGAGACCTGTTTGAGGTGGACAAGCGCCTGTCGCTCAAGCCCGTCACCGAATTCAACAGCTACCTGCGCGCCGCCTTCGGCGACGGCAAGTGCACCTGCGTGCGGTGCGTGACCAGCGGCGGCGATGAAAGCGGCTACGAGTTCCAGCACACCTTCGACCTGCAAGGCCAAGTGGTTAACCGTCGCTATGCGCTGACGGCGGGTAGCGATGTACTGCTGGTGCTGAAGAAGGCCTGGCTGTCGTACACCAAGACCGAGCTGGGTAACGGCGCGATTTTGGACATGGATGCGATCAAGGGCTTTGTCGAGCCGCAGTTGCACAAGCGGCTGGTGCCGCTGTTCCTGGCCAGCGGGTTGGTGAAGGATGTGGACGGCAAGCTGCAGGTCCAGCCGCAGGCGGCCTGATACCGCGTCGCCTGCATCGCGAGCAAGGTCGAACGCGACCCCGGTTGCTCCCACAGTGTGAACACAATTTCAGCGTTTAGCCTGTGGGAGCAAAGCTTGCTCGCGAGAGGCCATCAGCCTCCCCCAAAATATTTGGTTCAGCCAGGGAAGCGGTCACCCACCTGCGCCACGGCATACCAGGCAATAATCGCCTCCATCCCCTGCTCCCCCTCGGCAACCGTCCACTCCATGTAATCCTCCTCCGGAATCGGCGTATATACGCCATCCTTCACCTCAAAGATCACCGCCCCCTCCTCCAGCGACAGCACCGCGTGCCACACACCGGCCGGGGTTTCGACCATCTTCACCTCATCGCCCAGCACCACGCGATCAATCACCTCGCCAGCGTCATTGAAATGCAGCACCACAAAGCGCCCACGCAGCGCGTGGAGCATTTCGAACGTGTGCGGGTGGCGGTGGGCACGCACGTAGGTGCCCGGCTCCATGGCCACGGCCAGGCGCTGGGTGGGGTCGGACAGCTCAGGGTGCAGGTTGTGGTGGGCGCGCAGGCGTGGGGACTGCTGGGCGCGGGCGGTCAGGTCGTCGAGGAGCGTGGTGGTGATCTGCTTCATGGGGCTGGGCACGGTTCGAATAGGAAAACCGCAGTATGCCCAAGGGTTAGTGAAATTCTCCTGAACGCCGACCACAAAAAAGCCGCTGTCATCGCTGACAGCGGCTCTTCTACCCCTGTAGCCGCTGCCGAAGGCTGCGCTGGCCCGCAGCAGTACTGGAGATCTCCAGCGAGGCAGAGGGCCAGCGCAGCCTGGCGGCAGCGGCTACAGGTGTTAGCCGATCACTTGCCGTAGGCAGCCTGGCCTTGCGGCAGCGCCTTGCGACGACGATCAACCAGCAAACCAGCGGCAACCACGGCGATGGTCAGCAGACCGGTCGCGATGATCTCCACACGGTGGTCAACACGAATCGCCATCACGGTCAGCACGCCGATGATGAACGCGATCACCACCCAGGTCAGCACCGGGAACGCCCACATCTTGAACTCGATCTTCTCGCCCTTCTGCTCACGCTGCTTGCGCATGCGCAGTTGCGAAACGGCGATCACCAGGTAAACCAACAGGGCAATGGCGCCGGAGCTGGCCAGCAGGAAGTCGAACACTTCAGCCGGGGCTACGTAGTTGGCGAACACGGCCAGGAAGGCAGCAGCGGTGGACAGCAGCACAGCCCAGTACGGCGTGCCGCCTTTGCTGGTGCGCTGGGCCATCTTCGGCGCGTCGCCACGCTTGCTCAGCGAGTAGAGCATGCGCGAAGAGGTGTACAGCGCCGAGTTCAGGCAGCTGGTCACGGCAACCAGTACCACCACGTCAACGATCATCTTGGCATTAGGCACGCCAATCAGGTTCAGCACGGTCTGGTACGAACCAATGGCCGGCAGCGCCGGGTTGTTCCATGGCACCAGGGCCACGACCAGGAAGATCGACACGAGGTAGAACAGGAAGATCCGCCAGATCACCGAGTTGGTGGCCTTGGTGATCTGCTTGCCCGGATCTTTCGATTCGGCAGCGGCGATGGTGACGATCTCGGTACCCATGAACGAGAACATGGTGGTCAGCATGGCTGCAACCACGGCGCCCAGGCCGTTAGGCATGAAGCCCACGGTGTCGACGATGTGGCTGACACCGCTGACCTGGCTGCCCGGCACGAAACCGAACACGGCCGCAGCGCCCAACACGATGAAGCCGATGATGGCGATCACCTTGATCAGCGCGAACCAGAACTCGAATTCACCGTAGTTCTTCACGTTGAGCAGGTTGGTGCCGGTCAGGATCAGCGTGATCACCAGGGTAAACGCCCATACGGCGATGTCCGGGAACCAGGCATGCAGGATGCCGGCGGCGGCGTTGGCCTCCAGCGGGATCACCAGTACCCAGAACCACCAGTACAGCCAGCCGATGGTGAAGCCGGCCCAGTGGCCGATGGCACGGTCAGCGTAAGTAGAGAACGAGCCAGTGTCGGGCTGCGCAATGGCCATTTCGGCCAGCATGCGCATCACCAGGACCACCAGCGTACCGGCAGCGGCGTAGGCCAGCAGCACGGCAGGGCCGGCCTCGGCGATCGCATGGCCGGAACCCACGAACAAGCCGGCGCCGATTACACCGGCGATGGACAGCATGGTCACGTGACGCTGTTTGAGCCCCGACCCGAGGTCGTTGTGGTTGTGCTTATTGCTCATAAAACTACCTATGCAAAGAATAGCGTTCGGTCCAGCAATTGGCGTTACACCTACCCGTGTTGTGGGAATGCAACATGCCGTTGAGGATTTTTTACGCAAATATTGCGCCAAAACCTTTCACGATTGATGCCAAAGCGCTAGGACGGCCTTTTGAGCCTTATTGGTCAAGCCCTTGATCAAAATGACATTTCCGTACACCTGTAACCAAGGGTTACCGGCCTACACAATAACAGGACGAAATGTCGCACCAAAAACTGACTTCGGTAACACCTATGCACAAATTAAGTGCAACCAAAGGTGCAACCTGGCACGGCTTTTAGCGACAAAAACGTGCAACCAACGGACGCCACTGGGCACTGTGCACACCGGTCGGTTTAATGAATGGTTACTTTCCATTGGCGGCCAAAACTGGCACCATCGCGCCTTTTTTCACGCGCACCCGCTTGCGCGCGGGGCCCCGCACTGCCTGGCCGGCGACACGCCGCTACAGCCATGCGACACCCCTCGCCCGTGCCCACTGCCATATCGGCGGCGCCATGCTAGTTTGGCGCACCGCTTTTGGGCGGGAACGCAACCGTATAGATGAGGACCGCACATGGCCCAGGCCACGCCCGCGCTGGAAATCCGCAACCTGCACAAACGTTACGGACAGCTTGAGGTGCTCAAGGGCGTTTCGCTGAGCGCCCAGGAAGGCGCCGTGATCTCGATCCTGGGTTCGTCCGGCTCGGGCAAGTCGACCCTGCTGCGCTGCACCAACCTGCTGGAAAACCCGCACCAGGGGCAGATTTTCGTGGCCGGCGAAGAGCTCAAGCTCAAGGCCGCCCGCAATGGCGAACTGGTGGCTGCCGACAACCGCCAGATCAACCGCATGCGCAGCGAAATCGGCTTCGTGTTCCAGAACTTCAACCTCTGGCCGCACATGACCGTGCTCGACAACATCATCGAGGCACCGCGCCGCGTACTGGGCCAAAGCAAGGCCGAAGCCATCGAAGTGGCCGAAGCCCTGCTGGCCAAGGTCGGCATCGCCGACAAGCGCCACGTGTACCCCAATCAGCTGTCCGGCGGGCAGCAGCAGCGCGCGGCCATCGCGCGTACGTTGGCCATGCAGCCTAAAGTGATCCTGTTCGACGAGCCCACCTCGGCCCTCGATCCGGAAATGGTCCAGGAAGTGCTGACAGTTATCCGCAACCTGGCCGAAGAAGGCCGTACCATGCTGCTGGTGACCCACGAGATGGGCTTTGCGCGTCAGGTGTCCAGCGAAGTGGTGTTCCTGCACCAGGGCCTGGTGGAAGAACAAGGCACACCTGATCAAGTATTCGACAACCCAGTGTCGGCACGCTGCAAACAATTCATGTCCAGCAACCGTTAACGGAGCATCACGCATGCAGACTTACAAAAAACTGATCCTGGCCGCTGCCGCCAGCCTGGCGATGAGCGCCACCGTGATGGCGGACGGGCTGAAGATGGGCATCGAAGCCGCCTACCCTCCGTTCAACAGCAAAGACGCCAGCGGCAACGTCGTAGGCTTCGACGCTGACGTGGGCAAGGCCCTGTGCGCCAAGATGAAAGTGGAGTGTGAAATCGTCACCTCCGACTGGGACGGCATCATCCCGGCCCTGAACGCCAAGAAATTCGATTTCCTGATCTCGTCCATGTCCATCACCGACGAACGCAAGCAGGCCGTCGACTTCACCGACCCGTACTACACCAACAAACTGCAGTTCATCGCCGCCAAGAACGTCGACTTCAAAGTGGACAAGGACGCGCTGAAAGACAAGATCATCGGCACCCAGCGCTCCACCCTGTCGGGCACCTGGCTGGAAGACAACATGCCGGACGTGCAGGTCAAACTGTACGACACCCAGGAAAACGCCTACCTGGACCTGACCTCGGGCCGTCTGGACGGCATCCTGGCCGACAAGTACGCCAACTACGAGTGGCTGAAATCGGCAGCCGGCAAAGACTACGAGTTCAAAGGCGAGCCGGTTGAGCAAAGCGACAAGATCGGCATCGCCGTGCGCAAGGGCGACGCCCTGCGCGAGAAGCTGAACGCCGCCCTGAAAGAAATCAAGGCCGACGGCACCTACAAGAAGATCAACGACAAGTACTTCCCGTTCAGCATCGAATGACCTGCCCGACTGCCGCCGCGCCCCGTGCGCGGCGGCTGGTCCTCAATAAAGCCTGCCCATGAACATTGATCTCCACGGATTCGGCCCGGCCCTGGCGGCTGGCGCGCTGATGACTGTCAAACTCGCGCTGTCGGCCCTGTGCCTGGGCCTGGTCCTGGGCCTGCTCGGCGCATTGGCCAAGACCTCGCCGTACAAGGCGCTGCAAGCGCTGGGCGGCACCTATTCCACCATCGTGCGCGGCGTGCCCGAGCTGCTGTGGGTACTGCTGCTGTACTTCGGCACCGTCAACATGATGGCCGCGCTGGGGTCCTGGTTCGGCATGCCCGACCTCACCCTGAGCCCCTTCGCCGCCGGCGTCATCGCCCTGGGCCTGTGCTTTGGCTCGTACGCCACGGAAGTCTTCCGCGGCGCGATCCTGGCCATCCCCAAAGGCCACCGCGAAGCCGGCCAGGCCCTGGGCCTGTCCAAGGTGCGCATCTTCACCCGGCTGATCCTGCCGCAGATGTGGCGCATCGCCCTGCCGGGCCTGGGCAACCTGTTCATGATCCTGATGAAAGACACCGCCCTGGTCTCCGTCATCGGCCTTGAAGAAATCATGCGCAACGCGCAAAACGCCGTCACCGACACCAAGCTGGCCTTCAACTTCTACATGGTGGCCGCCGTCATGTACCTGAGCCTCACGGTACTGGCCATGATCGGCATGCATTACATGGAAAAGTACGCCGCACGCGGCTTCACGAGGGCCGCGCAATGAACTGGGAAGTAATCATCAAGTGGCTGCCCAAGCTCACCCAGGGCGCCACCGTGACCCTGGAGCTGGTGGCCATCGCCGTGCTCGCCGGCCTGATCCTGGCCGTGCCGCTGGGCATCGCCCGCAGCTCGCGCAAGTGGTACGTCAGCGCAGTGCCCTACGGCTACATCTTCTTCTTCCGCGGCACCCCGCTGCTGGTGCAACTGTTCCTGGTGTACTACGGCGCCGCCCAATTCGACGCCGTGCGCCACAGCTTCCTGTGGCCCTACCTGCGCGACCCCTTCTGGTGCGCCGCCGCCACCATGACCCTGCACACCGCCGCCTACATCGCCGAAATCCTGCGGGGCGCCATCCAGGCCATCCCCAAGGGCGAAATCGAAGCAGCGCGCGCCCTGGGCATGTCGCGCAGCAAAGCCCTGCTGTACATCATCCTGCCGCGGGCCGTACGCATCGGCCTGCCGGCCTACAGCAACGAAGTGATCCTGATGCTCAAGGCCAGCGCCCTGGCCAGCACCGTCACCCTGCTGGACCTGACCGGCATGGCGCGGACCATCATCGCGCGCACCTACCTGCCGGTGGAAATCTTCTTCGCGGCCGGCGTACTGTACCTACTGATCTCGTTCGTGTTGGTGCAAGGCTTCAAGGTGCTGGAGCGCTGGTTGCGGGTAGACGCCTGCCAAGGCCGCTGACGCAGCACCGCGTAAAGTCGGCTCCTACACAGATTCGGGGTAGGAGCCGGCCTTGGCCGCGATGAGGCCAGCCGACACCACCACAACCCGTAGCCGCTGCCGCAGGCTGCGCTGGCCCCAAGCCTCACCGAACATCCCCACCCGGAACTGTCCATGAGCCTAGCCCCCGAAACCCTCCTGGCCCGCTTCCAAGCCCTGGACGCCTTCCTGCTGGCCCACCAGCCCCTCTGGCGCCCCAAACCCTTCACCCACCTCACCCTGCCGTGGGAAACCGCCTACCCCGACCTGGCCACCTGGCTACGCACCCGCACCCTCGACCAGGCCGAAGCCGAACACAACCACCCCGAACTGCTGACCGCCCCGGCGCCCTACCCTGCGCTGGCCGCCCAGGCTATGGCACTCAGCGAAGTACCCCCGTTATCCAAAGGCGCCCTGCAACCCTGCCACCCACGCCTCAACGTCGACGTGCCCGGGCGCAAATGGCAGCAGATCGAAGCCTTCGCCGATGCCCTTACCTTCCAGCACCCCGTCACCGGCTGGCTGGACTGGTGCGCAGGCAAGGGCCACCTCGGCCGCCGCCTGTTGCAACCTGGGCAGCAATTGACCTGCTACGAGTACGACCCCGCCCTGGTAGAAGCCGGCCACACCTTGAGCCAGCACCACGGCCTGAACGCCGAACACCGCCTGCAAGACGTGATGGCCAGCGACTGCTGCTTGCCTGTGGATAAAGCTGCTGTCGCGCTGCATGCCTGCGGGGATCTGCACGTGCAATTGCTGAAGCGCTCTGTGCTTCTGGCCAGCTCACAACTGGCCATCGCACCTTGCTGCTACAACCGCACCCAGAGCACGCAGTACCAGCCGCTGTCACGGGCCGCTGCGGCTTCTTTTTTGCGCCTGAGCCGGGACGATCTGGGACTGCCGTTGAGCGAGACAGTTACTGCCGGTGCGCGGGTGCGACGGCAGCGGGATCAGTCGATGGCGTGGCGGTTGGGGTTTGATCTGCTGCAACGGTCGGCGCGGGGTGTGGATGAATATTTGCCCACACCTTCGTTGCCTGCCGCTTGGTTGGGGAAAACCTTTGCCGAGTACTGCACTGATCTGGCGGCTTTAAAAGGCTTGGAACTAGCTAGCGCGACCGATTGGTCCGCTGCCGAAGCCGCTGGCTGGCAGCGCCTGGCGCACGTCCGCAACCTGGAACTGGTTCGCAACCTGTTCCGCCGCCCTCTGGAGCTCTGGCTGGTACTGGACCGCGCACTTTATCTGCAGGAAAACGGCTACCAGGTACGACTGGGACTTTTCTGCACAACCGCCCTCACCCCTCGCAACCTCATGGTGCTGGCAGAACGCCCAAAAGCGTTTCAAAACTAGAACACAACCTGTGGATAACTCTGTGGGTAGTATTGCCAGCAAGCTAAGAAAATCGCTGGATCCATGCGCTAATAAGGCTTGGTCATTTTTTGTTCATCATTTATTTGGCTGCAAAAACAGCCATTTGCGCAAACGCTGCAAAATCGTCGCCGCGGGGGGCGGCCTTTGGTCTGTTCACCGGGATATTGTGCATAAGCGTTTTTGGGGGTGGGCGGCGCTGGTAATAAAATAGTGCAAATTGGGGGTTTACTCGGGGCGATGAGTCGCTATAATCAGCGCCCTCACATGCCGGTATAGCTCAGATGGTAGAGCAACTGACTTGTAATCAGTAGGTCCCGGGTTCGATTCCTGGTGCCGGCACCATTTGAGGTTCCAGAGAAGGCTTTCAAAATCTCTGGAACCCTTGAAAAACCCGCCTTCTGGCGGGTTTTTTCGTTTTGGCGTTCCGTCGGATTCCGAGGGTAGCCAGTGCTAATAAGGGTAGTTTTAAGGATAGAGGTCCGTTTCGATATCGGAGACTACCCTTATGGCCCGCACCACTGCCCCGCTTACAGACACCACCTGTCGCACGGCAAAGCCCAGAGAGCGCGAGTACAAGCTATTCGACGGCGACGGTCTCTACCTCCTTGTGCAACCCAACGGCCGCAAAGGCTGGCGGCTCAGGTACGTGAAACCCGATGGCCGCGAAGGCCTGACCGCCCTCGGCAGCTACCCGGTGGTCGGGCTGGGCGACGCACGCCGCAAGCGCTTCGAGATCAAGCAGCAGCTCGCCAACGGCATAGACCCCATCCAGTACAAGCAGCAAACCAAGACCCAAGCCGTGATCAACGGCCGCACCTTCGAAAGCGTTGCGCTCGACTGGCACGCCAGCATGGTGCCCAAGTGGGCGCCCGGCCACGCCAAGACAGTGCTCAGCCGATTGAGAACTCACGTATTCCCTTTGCTAGGTGCCAGAGCAATTGTTGAGTTGGACACCCACGACCTCATGCAACCACTGGAAGCCGTGACGAAGCGCGGCACCATCGACGTTGCGCTCAGGATCAAGAACTACCTGCAAAGCATCATGCGTGAAGCCAAACGGCTGCGACTGATCACGGCGAACCCGGCTCACGACCTCGATGGCTCGATCAAGACACCACGGGTGACTCACCGACCCGCACTACCCTTATCGCGGCTGCCAGAGCTACTGGCGTGCATTGAGGACTACAGAGGTCGCCCGCTCACGCGCCTCACGGTGATGCTGTCCTTGCATGTATTCGTACGCTCCAGCGAACTGCGCTTCGCCCGCTGGAACGAGTTCGACCTCAAGCGCGGAATCTGGGAGATCCCCGACACCCGCCCGGCGCTGGACGGCGTGCCCTTTTCCACAAGGGGCACGAAGATGGCCGGTGACATCCACGTTGTACCCTTATCGCCGCAGGCAGTGGCCTTGCTTGAGCAGATCCACGCGATCACCGGCAAGTTCGAACTGGTGTTTGCTGGCGATGCCAAGCCGTGGAAACCGATGTCCGAGAACACGGTGAATGCCGCGCTCAGGACGATGGGCTACGACACCAAGGTGGATATCTGCGGCCACGGGTTCCGAGCCATGGCGTGCAGTGCGCTGGTCGAGTCCGGGCTGTGGTCGGAGACGGCTATCGAGCGGCAGATGAGCCACAAGGAACGCAACAACGTGCGGGCCGCTTATACCCACAAGGCCGAGTTCCTCGAAGAGCGCCGGATGATCATGACCTGGTGGAGCCGGTTTCTAGAGGCGAACCGCGAGGACCATGTAACGCCGCATAAGTTTGCCAAGCAGACGGGCGAGAACGTCACGCGCCTGCGCAGTGCCAAGAGGACCGAGTAACCCGCCGCACCACCACCTCAACTCGCTGTGAAGTTACCCACAGCACCGCATGAAGCTCCTCCGCGCGGGTCCTTTCAAACGGGGCTGCAAAGCCGCCCCGTTTGAAAGGACCATACCTAAGAAAAAAAACTGCTGGCACAGCATACGTTTGTTGAAAACCACAGATGTCCACCGGGGGATAGTTTTATCCACAGGCGCTAAATCCCTGAAATCGCTTTGCTTGACGAATATTGTCCACAGGCGTAGACCGGGAGTTGCAAGCGCTGTCGATGACAGCACCCCAGGTGACCCGAACCTTAAAGGTCACGCCGCTCCCGCGGTGGTTCTCCCCAATGGCGATTCGCATCCGGCAGCTCGCCCGGTCACTACCCATGTGATGGATGCTCTGACACATATGGCCCTCGTGCGCCAGACAGACCGTACCTCGCTGCCCTGCAGCAACCTATCCGCTTGGCCGGCTATTGCGCCAACCTGTGCCCGTCTCTTTCTTCTGGAAAGAGACGGGCACTTCTAGAACTGCTGCAGCCCTGATCGCACATGGCTTTGCGGCAATTCCCCTCGCGACAATCGGCGTGACAAACGCCGATGTCACCAGCAACAGCGATGTAGATGATGGTGCCGCAGACTAAGGAATGGACTGCACCTGACTGACAGTCAGGTATGCCCCGGTCATCGCATTGCTGCTTGCACATGGCTCAGGATCTCGCGGCATTGGTCTCGTCAGCCAATGCAGCCTCCACCCGCCCACCGGTAACGGTGTTCAGGAGGCCAGATCATGAGATGCCCTTGCTCCCGGACGTAAGGAGCCGCCAGTCCCGCGAAGAGGACATTCCCCACAGGTCGCAGGGGCCTTGATCCCTGATAACACTCAACATTCTTGGCGGGATGACGTGGGGCGAGGATCGGAGAGCGAACGATGAGGTGATTCGACATGGCATTGGTGGGCATACGCAATGGCCGCAATTTCGGCTACGGCAGGCAATTGAGCTACGCAGGACCGCAGGCGCTGAAAGACATGTTTGGCGGTGGCCACTACGGAACGGTCAAAGCACACTGTGATCGATGGCAGGCATTCGTGAAGTGGTGCCGCTCCGAACAAGGGCCAGGTATCAATGATGCGCGGCAGATTGATCGAAAGGTATTGGCCGACTACGCGGCGTATCTGCGCGACATAGTTAAGCGCGGTGATCTCGCCGTCAGCACCGCTCAAAACCGCCTGTCCAGCGTTAACAGGACCATGGCAGCGCTTCGCGGTGATCAGTATGTGAAATTGCCAAGTCCGAGCAATGCTTTGGGAGCGCAGCGCACCACTGTGCGCACGACAAATCCTCAGGGCCAAGATCACGAATACGTGATGCGCATCGTCGAAGCGCTCCGCGAAGAGCATCCGCGTGCTGCCGCCATCGCACAACTGGCACGCGCCACTGGCATGCGCCTGCGCGAAGCGATTCTGGCCGACCTATCGCGACTCAAGTATGAAGCCGAACACTACGATAAGATCAACATCCAGGACGGCACCAAAGGTGGCCGCGGCGGCGCAACCGCGCCTCGTTGGATCACGGTGGATGACCATATTCGCGAAGCACTCAGTTACGCCGAACAGATCTCACCCGACGGTAGCCGCAACCTACTGGTACCGAACGAGAGCTACCTCGATTTCCAACGGGAGATCGTCCGGCCCGCCCGAGATATTCTCCATACGCACAACCTCAAAGGCTTCCATGAACTGCGCGCGGCCTATGCGTGCGAACGCTATGAGCAGATCACCCATCACCTAGCACCCATCAACGGTGGCAGGTGCAGGCGCCTCGATCCACGCCTTGATCGAGAGGCACGCTTACAAATCAGCTATGAGCTGGGACATGGTCGAATCGACGTGGTATCGGCGTACATCGGTGGTTGGGTATGAATAAACCATTCGATATGGAGATCTTCTTGGCTGGGGTGCTGACTGGAGCACATGCCACACGCGAACGTCACATACGCCAAGCTAAGGTTATACAGTCGACTATAGCCTGTCGCTGGAGGCTTGAAAATCCATGGCGCTGGAAGGATAAACACTTACGCTGGTTTCTCACAAAACACTTAGAAGGCTGTTCAGAACCAACCCGCTACTATTACTATTTGACTGTTAAGCTAATAAAATCCCGACTTGGAAAAAACCAACTTACGACCAAAAAAATAATTAAAAATTAATAAAACCATAAACATACTTAGCCGAACAAAAAAGAGAGAGAATTTTATTTTTGCTACTTGATCTAGCATAAATAGAGCCGCAAAAATCTCTTAAAAAGCTAAATTAAGCTTTTCGCGCATAAGCCCCCCTGCCAGAGAAGAAACAAATGATAGCCGATTGACATACGTCAAATCCCGCCCCAAAATGCTGATGCACTTGGGTAAGGAGCGCGCTATGCGACCACCATTTTCGGGAATAATCGTACGATACCGTCCCCCTCAGCAAGGGATTTGTCAATATCATTCGGTGGACAAGGTACTCCCCGAGGCCGAGGCATCTCGCGAACCTAAAAAAGAAGATTCTGACAAGGAACTGAACGCGGGGGAAACAGACTCCCCAAAAGTTTGTGCAAAGTGCGCAGAGGCATTAGAGAAAGATCAAACACCCCAAGACAGGCCGCTAAACGAAAAGAAACGAAAAGATGAATTACATATAAACATTTGGGAAATAGGGGATAACACAAGCAGCCCTTTCATGGATATCGGTGTAATGATATCAAGCCGCGACCATACAGGCTTTGTGCAAGTTGACCTGCCTTGGGAAGTCAACAAAAGAGATCTTAGTGATCTGGGCGCAAAATTGAATGGCGAAAAAAGCGTCGCAGCAATATTTAATGAAGTAGTTCACTACGATGGCTTTGCCGAGGGCAACTTTGCAAATATAAGTTTTCGCAAGGATGGAAAAGATGAAAAACCGTTTTCTTTGCTTAGATTAAACTCTGAACTTTTTAAGATTGAGTATGTGCACCTAAGCAACGGAGCTACTTCAACCCGCTTAATGGTGGAGATCCCGCGCCCACACCCCGAGACACTCAGTAAAGATAAAAGAATTTCTGCATACGTTAGATTTAGAATTCGCAACGTGCCCGAAAAAATGTACACCAGTACGTTTGAACAGAAAGACCGAACAATTATAAGTTCAAGAACTGTAACAAGAATTATTGACTTTCGAATTAATGTTCGCCGTGGCGTACCCGAGGAACTTTTAAGTGGTAGCGAAACCGTAGAGTTTCCTCAATTCGAAAGAATACACTGTTTCTTAACAACTGACCGAAGCGAGGACTGCTCATCCCAAGGAAAAACTTATATGGGCTACAGATCCTTAATGGATGAAGATGTATGGAATGAATATATAAGACTAGACCACAGAGAAAGAATCTCCGAAGAAAATAGCGTCAGCAACTACTTAGGGCATCAATGGACTGCAAGCAATGAAAATGGCGTTAAAGACTTAATTGTCCTAGGCCGCTTCTCTAAAACCAAGTCCGGCATCGGCCTGATAATTCGATTTATACTACTGGGTATTATCTTCGGGGCTACAGGTAACGGTGTTTGGGAGGTAATCCCAACCTGTGTGATTGGCTACTCGACGGCCACCTGCAGAGATCCCGCGCTCAAAATACTCGTCTTAACATCTGCGGGCGTAGCTTTGATGGTTGCGGAGCCACTATGGAAACTGCTGACTAGGAAAGCTCGAAACTTATTTGGCAGGAAAAAGCGCTCATAGTCTTAAAAAACGCTAGCGAACAGCAACTTTAAGACTATTCGGCTGATTTTGAATTAGGTTATCTTGCAATAGAGTCGAACTCTGTTCAATCAACCCGTTAAAGCTAAGCTCTGCCTTGCAGGGCCTGTAATAATCAGGATAGATCTTAGCAATTTCAAAGCCATAGTAATTAAAAAGTTTCCGAAACACTGCTAATTGCTCTTCCGCAATAGACAATAACGGGGACTCGTTATTCAGAACATCGAACGAACGCTCAAAAAGTTTTAAGCCGACACCTGTTCCCTGATAAGGGGGCAAGACTCTTAAGCAGCATAGCTTCTGCTCAACCCCATCATTCTTAACAATTGCCAAACCCGACAAATCATGACGGCGATATTCCAAAATAATGCTTCGCTCACCGGTGATCAATCCCGGGAAAACTTTTTTACTGAGCCACTCATCAAAAGCTGGATAATACCCAGATAGCTCTGATAGGTGCTGAAAAACCTTTGGCAACAGCGTAATGATTGCATCCGAGTTTGAGTTTAGATACTCACGATCTATTAAGCGCGGAAACTCTAACGATTCAATCATTTCGCCACCATTCGGTAGAGGTTTTTCTACAAACCATAACGCTCATGACAATTCTAACGATACTTGACGGTCAGGCGATCCAATATAACAAAATGACTGAGGCGGACTTTTGGGCCCGTCTAATTCTTTTAAGTCAAAAGGTATATCGTAAGCTACAACCCGCCCGACCGCGATAGCGACAGCTTTGGTCCGCCCCTCATAATAAGAGTCGAAAAATTTTTTATTGATCCCAGCAAATGCTTTGGTCTGTTCCCAAATTTTACTAGGAGAATCCTGATAAATATTAGTAACTTCGAACTCACCAACAATTTTGCCAACTGGTTTAGTGGCATAAATAACAACTGTGTGAACAGCCGGATTGGAAAAGCCGACCTTCCTAAATTCAAAGCGTTTCTCACCGCTGAGAATTTTAGATGCATACTCGGGCTTAATCGACAATAAGACCTTCATTAACGCCCCCGAAATCTGCAATCCACCGAACTTGGTCTTCTGTTAGACCGATTAAATCCCATCGAGGTGCGCTAATACCACATTCATCGATGAGTCTACCTCTAATGATACGCGTCGTGAGCGCTGCATTGTAGGTAAATTTTATTATATAGTATTTCTTTCTATTAGTAAAATACTCTTTGAGTTCTTCCTTGGTAAAAACACTATAGGGCTTTGTATATTTTACAAACTCACTTTCAGTGTTGAATGTTTTAATTTGGCGAACCTCTTCCACAACTACAATTGAAGAAGCCACTGACCGAAACCTTGCTTGTCCTGGCCGGTCTGTAGTGCGGTAGATAACTATAACATCGCCCGGACGCATCTGTTTAGCACGAGCAATGCCGGATATATATGTTTTATGAATACTGTTTGTATGAGAAACGTCTTCCAAGATATCATGACTTTCATTCTTTAGTATTGATTCCGGCAGAAACGAAGAATGATACTCTGGATATATCGCGAGCAAGAAATATCTTTTGTCTTTTAGCTCAACCTTTGGAAAATCCTTGACCGGATCGCCAACCAACGGAGTCAATTTTTTAACAAATACCTCTTCACGACCATCGACCGAATCTTTAAAGCCGTGAAGCTCAAAACCATAGCGTAAGAGTAATTCAATCAGTGACTGATGCTTTGGAAAAACAGTTACATAGATAAATTCAACTTTTTCACTGATGGCATGATCAAAAATTTTCTTTATAAATCGCTCACCAAGCCTAGTGCCATGCGCATTAATTTTCAACGTGCCTATCTTTAACCGCTTTCCTGCGGGTAAAGCAGGCTCAATTCCCTCAGATTCGTCTTCGCTCTTTAAATAAAGAAATCCATCCAGGCGCCGCTTAGACCCTCTAAATGTGTACGCTTTATCCCCTGCCGCGATTTTTTTCGCGTACCACCCAGGAAAGCCGGCATAATCATTTTTTAACGAGTCAAAAAACTCCTCACTCAACTCGGCGCTAGAAAAAACATCATATTTTAGACTGTTGAAAGTACTGCTTGCCATTCTAAACTATTCCATAAGTTCATTTACAAAGCGCTTAGCTGACAACACATCAAAGCTGGAGAGAACGCAGATAGGTATATCAAGGTTCTTCCCTACAGTTTCAGCCCAGACTCGTTCAGCATCTGCCATATTTTGGATTAATTCAGTCGACCAAATCTGGCCGTCTCTTTGCTCCAGGCGAGCCTGAATCAAATCAGTAGGAGCCTCGAGACAAATCAACCCGCGAGGCCTTATTTTCTCGAAAACGTCAAATTCGACCCTATAAATACCGTGATCCTTATTCAGCAAAGTAAAATGACCATCGAATATTAATCGATCACTCCCTTTGTTTTTATTAAGCCAGCTAATCAATGCACGTTGATTGCTATCTATATCACCGGCTCTTTTAGTACTATCAAGTTCGTGTGTAACCAACTCTTCTTTTATTATATCGCTTACTGTCCGATGTTTCATCGCGACTTGAGTGGCAAGCTGTTGGCAAAACGTGGTTTTGCCCACTCCATGAATCCCACCAACAAAAATAACCAATTCGTTCCCCCCTGAAGAATTGCCGTCCTAAGCTACATAAGCTAACAGTACTAATTCGCCATCATTATGTCCAGGCAGGCTCAATACATCAGCCTCCGCACGAGGCGCTCTGCCACTCTTTTTTAAAGACGGGCGTCAGCCCGAAAAAAAGCAAAAGGATAGTCTTAGGGGTACGCCAGCGAAAGCTAGATAAATTAATATAAAAAAATCAAACACTTACATTATTTTTTGACTCCTGGTGCCGCCATAGCGTTTTAGTGCCTTGCTCAATTTTTGCCACTCCTTTACTGCACGCGCATCGAACTCGGGGCTATAGGCTATTTAACGAAACCTTGATCCGCTGGGGGTTAGCCAGCCGCTCGCGCACGGTCGCGACCAAAGGCTCATCGTCCTCGGTCACCAGGACTGGCTTGAACGGTAGCTCGCCACGCTCTGCTACGTACTGCAAGACTTGGCGCACCCGCTCAGAAGGGGTGACGCCCAGTTTTTCCAGCTCGCAGTAAGCACGCGCTTTCAGGTCGTCGTCGATCCGGATATTGATAGATGCCACGGGCATGGATCTCGTTGTAATGACGATTATCGTTTCAAAGAGGTGGAAGCCACGTTTGGGCAAGCCTGCTAAAGGTTGTTTTTACACAAAACTGCCTCCACTGATCGGTACCACCTACCCAATTCCCGACCGACCGAACTCAAACCACCCCATGCATAAAAAACTCAACCGGAACCTTAAAAAATTCCGAAAATCCCTTTATCTGAGCAACCGTCATTTTTCTTTTATTGTTCAAAATCTCGGAAACTGCGCTTTGAGTTGCAACATCAGATAAATCCTTCTGCTTGATCCCCCTATCCGAGATCAGAAAAGCGAGTGCTTCCGACTGAGAGGCATAAGGAATCAACACAGTAGCAGTCTCATACTCATATACACGATCAGCAACCAGCTCCGCAAAGCGCGCCGCTGCGTGGGCCTCACTATCTGCATGAGAGTAGAGTTCATCAATCAGCGCCATCCGCCCCTTCAAGTCGTCATCACTTTCAATTGGATCGTGACATGCAGATAACAACTGGGACATTGTAGCTATCTGATCATTCAGACCATCCAGCATGGGTGAAATATTGGCTATGAAGGAATCCAGTCCAGTGGCTTCGACTTTATCACGCTTCATTTCATCACCTATAATTGCATCATACATAAAAGGCAGGCCACTTTGACCTACGACTTGACATCACTTTTGCACCATTTATCGTACGCGGCATGTGAAAGAATGTCTTTGATATAAATTGTGCCATTACGCGTGTTAATCCACGAAATAATCCGGCACTCATTTTTCTTGATATCAAACACATATATATCAAGAGGCCCTTTTAGGCTGGCATGCCTCAGCTTGGAGTGGGGGACTCGATCGACGTTCCATCCAGAAGCGGCAGCCCAGACCTTTCGTAGCTGTTCAAAAGACTCAAAGCGCAGGGTGGGCCTGTCGAAGGTGGTGAGCCACAGACTCAATGCGGCTTTCCATTGACTGTGCTCCTCCACAGCTCGGGCAACCGTCGGTTTCGCTATCACTCGCATAATTCTTGGTCTTTGGCGTCCCTACATAACAGGCAAATTATCGCGGATTCAGATATCTGTCAAACAGATATCTGTAACCGCGATAATCTCAAGCCTAGGTGACCTTGGCCCATTGGCGCTGCACCTAAGTACATCTTAGTAAATCAATCCCCGACACGCCCTAGACTCGCTCCGACAATCACACCGCAAGGAGCCCTCCTCAATGTCCATCCAAGCTCGCGTAGCATCCCTCAACCACACCCTAAGCCACCTGCTCCAGATCCCCGACACCATCCCCGAGCCAGAAGCCGAACAGCTAGTGTCCGACCTGGACGTACTGACCTCCCAGCTAAGCTTCACTGATCCAGCCATACGCCAACTCCACGATCTGAACGGTGCGCTAGCGCTAGTGCTCCAGCTTCTGGACGCAGCCCATACGGAGAAGGTCGATGCTGAAAAAGTCAGATGCCTGCTTGAGCCAATTCGCGATCGATTTGAGTTATCCACAGGCGAGCTTTCTCGTGTTTTGAGCTAAAAATTTTCGGGCGGGCAAGTGTTTTGTAGCGCTCTGCCCACCTGTGGAAAACCTGCGAATGTCGAATGTGGATATTTTTATGCACAGCGTAACAGCCAGTAAAACTGGACTGTAAAACAACTTATCCACGTGCATAACTCATTGATGTTGATAGTTTTTACGCCAGTTAGCGGCGCCCTTATCGCGACCAAGGTCGGCTCCTACAGGGCCGAAATGGGGGTTTTCGGCCCTGTGGATAAACCCAAAAATCCAGCCAAAAAAGCGAGATCCCGAACCCTCCAAAATCACCCCTTCAACCGCCCCCGAAGCCTCACCAAAACCCACGTCATCCGACACAGATGTCCAGCAATCCCCGCCCCCACCACCACAACCAAACAGAACGCCATCCGCACCGAGTCATACAAAACATACCCACCCAGCCCCCGCGCCCGAGCCACCCCAAGCGCATGCCAGACGATCTCCACCAGCATCGGCAAGAACACCAACACCACCATCACCGCCATGCCCGCCAACGGCAGGCACCGCGCGAAAAGCGCTGCCTCCACCACGCCCAGTGGCTTGTGCCGGTCGTGGGTGGGCACGGTCAGGGCGGTGGCCTGGTTGATCTCCTGGTACCAGGCGCCATAGAGAATGGCGACCACGGCCATCAGCAGGCTGGCCGCCGAGAGGGCGTCGCTCATGGCACGTACACCGCTGGGGTGGCGGCGAGGACGGTGCATAGCTGTTCGTAGGATGATTTGGTGATTTCGTAAGTGGACACGCTGCCGCGCTTTTTGCTGATGGAGGCCAGGGTGCCGTCGATGGAGGCGAGTTTTTTGTTCAGTTCCTCGATGACGTTGACGCTGTTCATGGTCACCAGGTAGGGGCCGTTGGCGCTTTCGGCGGTGGCGCCTTCCAGTACCAGTTTCAGGGTTTGGTCGATGGCATCGCGTAGCAGGTATTGGTATTTGGAGATGATGGAGCGCAGCAGGCCGCGGCTTTCGGTGGCGGTGGTCTGGAAGATTTTGCTGATGGTCTGTTCATCCGGGATGTGGCCGGCGAAGACGTTTTCCACCAACAGGAACAGGCGGTATTCGTGTATGTCGGTGCCGCGCTTGAGGGCTTTCTGGCCGCGCATCATGGCCAGGTATTCCTGCAAGGCGGATTTGCCGTAGCCGGCCAGGGCGGTGGGTACCTGCGCCAGGGGACAGCCGATGATCTGGGCGATCTCGGCGACTTCCTGGGTATCCAGGGTGAGGCTGAATTGAATGTCCATTGTTGGTTCTCCGCATGATCCATGGGCAAACGAAGGCGTTCGCTTTGTGCGCATGGTCGACGGCGGAGGACGGGAGATCTGTAGGAAATTTCCCAAAGTGCGTAGGAATCTGAAGGGCTGGTGGTGCGGGGAGATGAGGATATTTCTCGCGTAAGTTATCCACAGCCGGAAAAACGCCTATTGGCGCCACTATCTTGACATCACTCCGCCCTCTCCTTTAAAAAGCCCCCTCATTCAAAAACACCTAGAGCCATGGATGCCGGCCTGCCTTCATTTTTTTACCTTCCGCCAATGCGTTTTAGGCCTGGTGATCGGACTGTTGACCCTTCTGGACCCCTTCGGCATTACCTCGTCGAGTGACGCTGTTTCTGGCAAATGGCTGAATCGGGTTTTCTCGCACCTGTACCCCACTCAGGGCCAACAGAAAATTGCGGTGGTGATCATCGACGACGCCTACGTGAACAGCCATGACACGTATTGGCCGTTGCCTTATGACGAACAGAGCAAGTTGTTCAAACGGCTGCTGGCCTACAAGCCACGGGCGGTTTTCGTCGATTTGCTGTACAGCCATGACCACTCCACCAATGAACAGGCACCCAGCAGTCAGTTACTGGCAAACGTGTTTGATCGGTATCAGCACCAAGGCATCCCGTTGTACCTGGCCAATACCGGGCTCAAAGCCGGGTCTGTCGAAGGCGCGAATGCACAAGGGGTGGTGACGACGGTCACCAAGCCTGCGCTGGTGAGTTGGGGCGGGCTGAACGGCCAGTACCCGTTGGCGCAAGCCACGGATATTGGCCCGATGGAAACGCCGGCACTGGCGTTGTACCGGGAGTACTGCAAAGCCTACGACTGTGCCGAGCTACCCAAGGATGCGACTGCCGCCACGGATGCACCCACTATCGCGGTGCAGTGGGGCAGTCATCCGCCGGAGAACCAGCGCAAGATTGCGCATGTGAACAACTGTACGAAACCTTCAGTGCCGTTGGGTGAAGCGCTGCACGAGATACTGGCGGGCATAACCTCGAAGCAAAAAGGCGCTGACCGAGGCCGTTGTGCGCCCACGCTGACGCTTAATGCCAGTGACCTTGAAGCCAGCAGCCCGGAAGATCGTGAAGTAATCCGCTCGCTGCTGCACGGCCGGTTGGTGCTGGTGGGTGCGGACATTACCTCGGTCAATGATGTGGTGAATTCCCCCGTGCATGGGCAGATACCCGGCGTATACCTGCACGCGATGGCGCTGGATAACTTGATCAACAGAGGCATGGACTACGACCACGATCCTGCTTCGATTTCGCTCGACGGCTTTGAAGTGAGTTGGGTTGATGCCCTTGAGCTGGCATTGCTGGTGCTGATCGCAGCCCTGAAAAAAATCACATCAGGGAAGGATTCAGCAAGCCTGCAAGGCCCGATCGCTACGCGCTCCCCCTGGGCCACCTGGTTTGGGTTCATGGCGCTGCTGATGGGGATCACCCTGGCGCTGTATTGGCTGCACATCACCCCCGCCAACGTGCTGGGGATCGCGACCTTGTCGCTCGCGTTGTTCAGCGAAAAATTCGATCAGTACTTTTCCAAACCCTCCGTTCCTCGTCAGCCTCAAGGTAATCAAGGATGAACAAGACCTCCGCACTTATTTTCGCCGCCCTGCTGTCCAGCCAAGCCGTCGCCGCCACGCAGGTTGTGGAAGGCTTCCTGGCCGATCCCGTGGCCATCCTTGATGCCAAGGGTCAACAGATTGGGGAGCTCGCCCGCAAAGATGCGCCCAAAGGGTCCTTGCCGGTGTTGCAATACAACGATGCCTTGGACCTGGTACAAGTGGAGGTGGCCGGCAAGCAGGTGTGGCTGGATACCGAGGACCTGCGCATGAAGCCCACCAAAGTAGTGAAACTGGGTTGCAAGGAAATACCTACTGGCAAGCAGCGCGAGAACAGCTCCAGCCTGGGTTATGGCGGTTGCGAGTGATGCGCGCGCAGCCCATCAGTATTCGTGTAGCGGCAGGGCTGGCGGCCTTCACTGCGCTTAACGGCTGCGGCACGATCAAAGGTGCTCCGGACGCGGTGATGAATCTGGTTGGCCCCTCCACCCAGTCGCGGTTGCAGCAGCGCTACATCGAGACCGACGAGGTGCACCCGTTCTACAAACTCGACCCCCAGCGGGTCAGCACGGTACGTCTTAGCTATGACGGACGCAGCATACCGGCCGACGATATTCGCGAAAGTAACGTGGTGGATATTCCCAGGCTGCAAACCTACCTGCAGGGCATCGTTGATAAGCTGGTGAAGGGCTGGCCGGGCGAGGCGCCACCCCTGCAGGTGCGCATTGTCGACAGCAACACGTTTGGCCCCTCAGCTGATGCCTACGCCAATGTGTTCGTTCCGCTGGGGATGCTCGAAAACGTTGAAAGCGAGGACGAGATAGCGGCGATGCTGGGCCACGAAATCAGCCATGTGCTGCTGCACCATCATGATCGGGAGGCTGCCTTCAAGCAGCAACAGGACATGATGGTGGGCCTGGCCACTTCGATCCTGCTTGGCAGCGTGGTTGCCGACACGGGCGTGGATCGCAGCACCGGCCAGATGAAGTTTGTCAGCAAGAACCCGCTGCGCACTCAGAATACCGTCGGCAAGACGATGATCTATACCGCGCTGATCAACAGCTTCTCGGAAAACGTCTGGAGCACGGCCTGGGGGCGCACGCAGGAGGACCAGGCCGACCTGTTGGGTACCGACCTGATGATTCGCGCAGGCTACGCGCCGCGCGGGGCCAACTATTCCCTGGAGCGGCTGAACGACTATCAGGGTAAACAGGCACCGTTGCTCAGCAGCTTCCTGGACGAGCGCAAGGATGCCATGAAAGAGTCGCTGCAAGCGTTGAACGTGAACCGCTTTAGCCAGGAACTCAACGTACTGATCAATGGCGGCCTCAACAACGGCATCAAGACAGCGACCAATTACCTGCAGCGCGCGCATATGTCGCCGCTGTCTCGCGATGAAGAGCTGCGCAAATACCTGCAACGCGAATACCCCCAGCAGCGCCGCGCGCACGTCGACAAGCGCAGTTGGCCGAAAGTGCGCGATGCCGCGCCGGTAGCGTCTGCCATGCAGGCTTACCGGGATGCCAACTCGGTGATTGTCGACCTGGCCAAGAACGACATGCGCGCCGCCGAGGCCGCCAATGCCAAGGCGCTGGCCTCTGCGGTGCGCGACCAGCCCGGCATCCGCAAAGCATCGTTCACGTTGCACCTGGCACAGGGGCGCAAGCAGGAAGCCATGAAAGACCTGCAGGCGATCAAGGATTGGTCACTGGCAAGCCCCGAGATGTACGACTACATGATCACCTACCACCTGGCGCAACGTGACCCGGCCGCTGCGCTGGCCACGATCGACAAGGGGGAGCGCACGCTGGGTTCACAGGAGCTGTTCATTGCACAGAAGCTGCAGGCTAACTTGCAGTTGAAGGACACCGGGCAGGTGGAGAGTTTGTTGAAGCAGTGCGAGCAGTACCCTGCGCGCAGGCAAACCTGCAAAAAGCTGGCGCCTGCAAAGGCCTGATAACTCCACGCGGGCGATACGAAGACTGGGCCGGGACCCTGCATCCTGGCCCAGTCTTGCAGCCTGGAAGGCTTACTCGGCCACCACGCGATTGCGCCCACTGGCCTTGGCCCGATAAAGCGCCCGATCGCTACGCCCCATGGCCGCCTCAGCCCCCTCATCCCCCTCGCGCAAATCACTGACGCCAATACTGACGGTCAACCCAATCACCTGCCCCCCATGCATCAACGGCGTAACCGCCAGCCTCTCCTGCAACCGCACCGCAAACACACACGCATCCCGGCTATGGGTTTCGCGCAGCAACACAGCAAATTCCTCGCCGCCAATCCGCCCGGCCACATCGGTTTTGCGCAGTTGCCCGCTGAGGATGTTGGCGAAGTGCTTCAGCGCCAGGTCGCCAGTGGCATGCCCCCAGCGGTCGTTGATGTGTTTGAAGTGGTCAAGGTCGAGCATCAGTACGCAGGCGTTGTGCTGCTGGCCCACCAGCTGCTGCATGAAGTGCCGACGGTTGGGCAGTTGGGTGAGGAAGTCGATGCTGGCGTGCACTTGCAGGTCGGCTTCCAGGCGTTTGCGTTCGGTGATGTCGGTGGTGGTGCCGATCATGCGCAGGGGGTTGCCGTCAGCGTCGCGGGCCACGACTTTGCCGCGGCTGTTGATCCATTTGTAGGTGCCGTCCTTGCAGCGGATGCGGTGTTCCACTTCGTAGGCGCTGGTGCGTTGCTGGAAGTGGGCCTGGATGGTGGCTTGCACAAACGGCAGGTCGTCGGGGTGGACGCGGTTGTAGCTGTCGCTGAGGTTGGGGGTGAGTTCGTGGGGTTCGTAGCCCAGCAGGGCTTTCCAGCCGGGGGAGTAGTGGATCTGGTTGTGCAGTACGTCGCGGTCCCACACGCCGGTGCCGCTGTTGTCGATGGCCAGGGCCAGGCGGTCCTGGCTTTCGCGCAGGGCGTGGAGTTCGTGTTTGAGGGCGGTTTCGCGCTGTTCGGCCTGTAGCGCGGCGGCGGCCAGGTGTACCAGGTCTTCGAGCAGTTGCTGTTCGCCAGGGTGCAGTTGGTTGCGGCCCAGCAGGATGAATTCGCCCAGGGGCTGGCCGTCTTCAGTGGTGATGGGGGCGTGGCATCGCGGGCCTTCCGGGTGGGCTGGCGGTGGGGTGCCGCTGCTGGCGCGCAGGCTGGGCTGGCCGTTGTGGTGCTGCATCAATATCGCGCAGGTGACGCCGAAGTGGCGTTGCGCTAGGCGCGTCAGTCCATGGAAGCGTTCGTCCGTTAGTACGTCTGGCTTGGGGGGCTGCTCGGCGTCGGCGTCCACGCTTGTCACCATGAATAAGGCCTGGGGCCATCATCGCACAGGTTATGAGGGGGTAACCGTCTGTCCGACGGGGTGTGTGCCAGAGACATAAACCGAAACCATTGGAAATTTGACCACGCTTGGACTCGGCCAGACCATTGCAGCCTTCAACTCTGATCAAAAACTAGCCGGCGAAAGTCGGCTTTGTTGTTTTTGGCATTTTTACACTGCGTCCACTCGCTTGCCCCCCTGGGCTCGGGTAAGGGCTCACCATGGACAAGATTCAATGAAACGGAAAACACGCATCCTTGTACTGTGCAAAACCTACCCGTCCCCCAGCACCAAATACGCAGAGACTTCATGTGTGGCGGGGATGGATGAAAATGGAGCGTTGATTCGCCTTTTTCCGGTGCCGTTCCGAATGGTCCAGCAAGACCAGCAATTCGCCAAATGGCAGTGGATAGAAGCGTTGATTGAGAAGAGCCCGGTAGATCATCGCCCCGAAAGCCACAAAATCTACGTTGATACGATCACGACTCAGGAAATCGTGCCTACCTCCCGGCAATGGTGCGGCCGCCGTCAATGGCTGGAGAAGCTGCCGATCTTCGCCAGTTTTCATGAGCTCGACGCCCAGCGCTTGAAAACCGGGCTATCGCTGGGCCTCCTTAAGCCCTCCTGCGTGACGGGCCTGGAGGTGAGGAGCGCAAAAAGTGACGCTTGGACACCGGAGGAAATCGATATCCTGGAACGGCTCCAACGCCAGGCCAGTCTGTTTGATAACGAACGACCGATCTTCAAACGGCTGGAAAAGGTGCCCTTCGACTTCTACTACCACTATGAGTGCGAGTCAGAAGGCGTCACTACTCAACACAAACACAAGATCGTGGATTGGGAGGCAGGCGCGCTGTACCGCAACGTGAAGCGTAGTCACGGTGCATCGGCCTGGGAGGAAGCATTCAGGGACAAAATTGAACGCCAGCTTCCTCAGAATGACCTGATGCTGCTGATGGGCACTGTTCATCGGTTTCCGGATCAATGGCTGATAGTCAGCCTGATCTATCCGCCTAGGCGACATCCTGAAATAGATCGCCAGCAGTCTCTGTTCTGAACGGGAGATGGACTGCTTCCATGGACGGAACCATGTCTGCCGCAGCCTCGGCAATGAGGCTGCGGTGACAAAATCGGTAATCTGCCTCGAAGCAGACCATGCATACGTTCTGGCGGCCAGCCTGGTCAATGACTTCCCGCACATGCCCAGGCTGGGCCTGGATATAGGCGCGAAAACCTGAGACGTAGCGACCCCAGTCACGATCGATCTTGTATTGATTGCGTACAGGCTTCGGGCATCCCAGCCCGGCAATGTGCTCATATCCGATGCCCGCGCCCGCCAGGCGTTCGGCGAAGGACTTCTTCGAAAACCCGGGTTTTCTGGAGAGCGGATATTCGCGAACGTCCAATACTTTATCGACGCCCGCAGATTTAAGGCGTTCGATGAAGGCGTCGATGCTCAGACCTTCGTAGCCCGCAGTAAATAAAGCCATTAATTCCCCCTGGCATCCATGCGCTCAGTCGTAAAAATTCGCGAGACTATACCACCCGCGCTTGGTCGGCCTGCCGCGTAACGATGTATGGCGCCCTCGGTCATGTAACCCCGTTTTGCGAGGGCGTGGGCTGGCCTCTGTGGGCCCTGACAGTGCTAAAGTCCTGCCCATCAACCGCAAAGGAATACCCCGTGGCAAGCAAATCCTATATCGAAAGTTCTCTGTCAGCCGGCGAGCAGATCGAGGCCGTGTTCAAGCTGCATTGGCTGAGCTGGGTGAATGTGTGGTTCTGGATTCTGTTGGCGGTGCTGACGGTGGGCATCCTCTCCCCCGTGGCCATTTACAAGTGGCTGAGCCTGCGCTGCCAGGAGAACGGGGTGACCAACAAGCGAGTTATCCACAAGCGCGGGATCATCAGCCGTACCACGGACGAGATGAAGCTGTCGTCGATCGAGACGGTGGATCTGGATCAGAGTGTGATGGGGCGGTTGCTGGGGTTTGGCACGGTGCGGATTACCGGGCGGGGGATCAGTGATCTGGTGTTGAAGGGGATCGATGATCCGTTGCAGGTGAAGCGGCAGATCGAGGGTGTGAGTAACCCGGTGCGTTGAACCAGCGCCTTGCAACTGGCCCTGCGCTGCATGGTCTCTGTACTATGCGCCATGTTGTTCAATCTGTTGGGTAACTGATTATGAAGCGTCTGCTTTCGCTGTTGTGTGTACTGGCCGGTTTTCATTTTTCCATCGCCATGGCTGATGCGTCGGCGTCCGCCCAGCAAACCACCCAGAGTTTTTATGCCTGGTATTTGAAGCGCCTGAGCGATGACAAGGTGCCGCTCAATGACAACCCGCAGCAGATGCAGCAGTTCGTGGCGGACAGCCTGATCAAGTCGATCGACAAGCAGGCCAAGAGCGAGGACGGGCTGGATGAGGACTACTTCATCAAGTCGCAGGATTATGACGATACCTGGCTGACCCATATCCAGGTGACCGAGACGGCCAGCAAGGGTACGACGGCGAAGGAGAATGTTGTGTTGGGGACGACCCAGGACAACAGCCAGGTGCTGAATGTGAGCCTGGGCAAGGATAAGGATGGGTGGAAGATTGTGGGTGTGGAGTTGGTGCCTACCGAACAGTAACCCTTTCGATCGCGTCGCCTGCATCGCGGCCAAGGCCGGCTCCTACCACGGACCGCGTAGGAGCCGGCCTTGGCCGCGATGCAGGCGACGCGGTTTCAAGACCGTTGCGGCTACCCGCCGGGGTCAGTCACTCTCAATCTGATGATGCTTGAACGATTTCACCACGGCGTCGAACGCCTCGCCATCGGCCTGCTGATGCTCGGCATCGGTACGCAGGCGCAAGGTGTAGTTGATGCCATCGTCAGGCCCCGTGCTGCGGTATTCGACGATCACCCGCCGCACAAATTCGCCGTCAGTCCACTGCGCCTGTTCAGCCGGCTGGGAGTCCAGCACCACAGGCTGACGCTGCACCCCGCCCGGCTCCACTTCCGACAATTCACTGTCCATTACCGACTTGGTGCTGCCCAGCATCGCGGCGTCGTAGCCGGCGTTGACGGTGATCTCGCGGTCGCCGCCCAGCGGGATAAGCACGCCGTCGTCGGTGCCATTGCCCTGGTAGGCGTTGGCCACCCCAGGCACTACGCCAAAGCCGAACGGGACGTTCTGGTATTCGGCGTGGCCATCGAGTTTGATCATGCCATCCACCATCTGCTGCTGGGCGGTACTCAGCGCCAGCACTTGCTCGGCGCTGGCAGGCAACGCGCAAGCCAGCGACATGGCAGCGGCCAGGGTCCAGGCGTAGCGGTTCAGTCGCGGCATAACGGGATACGTCCTGTAGGAAAGAAGTCGTGGATAGTAGCGCAGATGCAACAAGCCCCGCGCTAGGCGGGGCTTGCTGGTGATGCGCGAGGCGTCAGTTCGATCAGAAAATGTTGATCGGGTAGTCGACGAATACGCGCAGCTCGTTACCGCTGAAGTTGTACGGCGTCGGGTTGGCGGAACCGACATTGTCGGAAACGCGCAGGATCGAGCTACGTACACGCACGGTCAGGTCTTTGACCGGGCCTTGCTGAACCACGTATTGCAGCTGGTTGAAGATTTCACGCTCGGTGCCGCCGGTGGCGTCGCCTGCGGTGATGTTGTCGCCGCGCACGTAGGCAAACTTGTAGGTCAGGCCCGGGATGCCGTAGGCACCGAAGTCCAGACCGTAGGCCAACTGCCAGGAGCGCTCGTCTTCACCGTTGAAGTCCGACCAGTAGGAGTTGGTCAGGTAGATCGAGGTACCACCGTCGCCCACGGCGCCGCCACGCTGGTAGCCGCCGTAGTTGTAGCCGGTGCTGCCGGTGCTGCGCTGGTGCGCGACCATGAACGAGTGCGCGCCCAGGGCGTAGGTGGCCGACAGGCTCCAGATGGTGTTGTCACGGCCAGTGCCGTTGTCGTCAGCCCACTTGCTGTCCAGTTCGGTCTTGTAACCGTTGAAGTCGAAAGTCAGCGATTGGTCTTTCTGGATTGGCAATACGTAGGTTGCGCCCAGGTACTGCTTCTTGCCGACGTTTTCGATGGTAGTGCCGTACAGCGACGCCTTGAAGTTGTCGTTGAAGGCGTAGCTGCCGCCGTATACGTTCAGGCTTTTCAGCTCGCCACTGTCACGACCTTCGGCGCTTTTCTGCGCTTCTTCGGTGAAGTGACCAACGTTCAGTTCCAGGCCCTTGATCTCTTTGGAAGTGATCAGGGTACCGGTGAAGCTTTCCGGCAGCAGACGGCTGTCATCGGTATTCAGCACCGGCAGGGCCGGCATCTGGTCACCGTACTTGATCACGGTGTTGGAGATGCGGAACTTGACCGCAGCACCGGCACGGGCCAGGTCGCTGGCCGGCGAGCCGTCGCTGCCTTGACGGAAGAAGTCGATACCGCCAGCGCCGCTGCGGCTGTCGGATTGTTCCAGGTTCTTGGCGTACAGGCCGAAGGCGTCAACGCCCACGCCCACGGTGCCTTGGGTGAAGCCGGAGGTGAATTTGCCGATGAAGGCCTGGCCCCACTCGGACTTGTCGTCCTTGCCGTTCTTGTAATCACGATTGATGTAGGCGTTGCGCGCCAGCACCGACAGGTGGCTGTCTTCGACAAAGCCTTTGGCATCGTCTTGATCGCTGGCCATGGCCTGGGTGGCGCTCATCAGGCCAAGGGCGATCAGACCGATACGTGTGTTCAACATCTTGTTTTCCTTATTGCTGGTTAAGACGCCCGCCCAGTACGTTTCCCCGACGCAAAATGCAGAGGCCCGCGTGCACGAATGCAACGCGGGCCTCATCGAATACTGGACAGGTGGCGGATAGCCACAGGCGTTGGGCGGAATCCTAGCGGGGGCCCAGCCAGAGTGTCAATTTACCAGGAGTTTGGAGGGTATAACCAAATGTCGCAGCAAGGAGGGAGAGGCTCCATGCCTCTGAGATGTTTCGTCGTCGTGACGACTGTTACTGCTAATGGTGGAAGGAGCCCAGTAGTGCTTCCAGCTCGGCCTGGCTGAGCAGGCCGGCGGGGTAGCGATCACTGAGTGCCTGCAGCGGATCTTGTTTTTGCAGCTTGATGCCACCGTTGCATTTCAACCATTGCGCCACTCGCTGCAACGAATCTGCAGTGATGGGCGATGGGTGCGAAGCCGGCTCACTGATTGCGTTCATATCGACACCTGTTTTCCCCGGATCCGTGAGCGGCAAACTTACCCACGCTTTGTGACAGAACGATTGATACGTGCTGTCATTTAAGCCGATGAAAACGATACAAAAGCTATGCCACGGCGCTTCAATATATCCGGACGGATACAAGAAACCTGCCACCTGACAGGTTCTTCATTTGACTCTTCGATCAGGCTTTAAACGGTGCAGGTTGCTGTTGAGTCAGGCAATGGATGTTGCCGCCACCCAGCAGCAGTTCACGGCCCGGAATCATGATCACTTCATGATCGGGGAAGATGCGCTGCAAAATCACCTTGGCCTCGGCATCTTTCGGGTCGTCGAAGCTTGGCGCGATGATGCCGCCGTTGACGATCAGGAAGTTGACGTAGGACGCCGCCAGGCGCACCGAAGGGTTGCGTTCCTGGCTGCCGGCTACCGGATCGACGCCGTCGCATTCTTCTTCAGTTGCATACAAAGGGCCGGGGATCGGCATTTTGTGCACCACAAAGGTGCGGCCTTTGGCGTCCTTGGTGTTCTCCAGCACGCTCATCGCTGCGCGGCAGCGCGCGTAGTTGGGGTCATTGGAATCATCGGTCCAGGCCAGTAACACTTCGCCCGGGCGCACGTAACAGCAGAAGTTGTCGACGTGGCCGTCGGTTTCATCGTTGTACAGGCCGTCGGGCAGCCAGACGATGGTGTCCACGGCCAGGTGATCGCGCAGTACGGCTTCAATCTGCTCGCGGTTCAGGTGCGGGTTGCGGTTGCGGTTGAGCAGGCATTCCTCGGTGGTCACCAGGGTGCCTTCGCCGTCGACGTGGATCGAGCCGCCTTCCAGCACAAAACCTTCTGTGTGGTAGCGGCCGCTGCGCTCGATTTCCAGCACTTTGCTGGCCAGTTGCTCGTCACGGTTCCATGGCGCGTACAGGCCGCCATCGAAGCCGCCCCAGGCGTTGAAGCCCCAGTCCACGCCGCGCACTTCGCCCTGGTCGTTGATAACGAAGGTCGGGCCGGTGTCGCGCACCCAGGCGTCGTCGTTGCTGATTTCCACTACGCGGATGTTCGGCACGTCCAGACGGGCACGGGCGTTATCGTACTGGCCGGCCGAAACGGCCACGGTGACCGGTTCGAAACGCGCGATGGCCTTGGCCAGCGCCACGTGGGCCGCCTGCACAGGCTTGCCGCCCAGGCGCCAGTTGTCCGGGCGCTCGGGCCACACCATCCAAACCTGGGTTTGCGGGGCCCATTCGGCAGGCATGTGGAAGCCGTCGGCGCGTGGGGTGCTGGTGAAAGTGGTCATGGCGGGTCTGGACTCCTGGGAGGCATCGAGAGTGGTAGGTGCACGATACAGGTTAGGACGGCACACACCAAACAGTTATAGCCGATATTTATCTGGATTTAAAGCCGCTTCCTAATACCCAGCAACCGTCGTGAAATGGCGTCGCCTGTATCGCGACCAAGGTCGGCTCCTACGCCGTCCGTGGTAGGAGCCGGCCTTGGCCGCGATGCAGGCGACACCTTCTCGTAGCAGCTGCCGAAGGCTGCGTCCTTAACACCGCTAATGCATCTGAAAATATGCGGTGTCTGTGACGCGGCCTGGCGGCCGCTGCTACAGGGGATGCGAAATGGCATGCAGATATTAATCGATTTCAGAGAGCACCTTATCCACGCAATCGACGAAGAAATCCACGCTCTCACGGGTCGTCACCATCGGCGGCTTGATCTTGAGGATGTTCAGATAATCCCCCGTGGGCTGCATGAAAATACCCAGTTCACGCAGGCGATCGCACAGGTAGGTGGTTTCCTCGGTGGCCGGCTCCAGGGTTTCGCGGTTACGCACCAGCTCCACACCCAGGTAGAAACCGGATCCATGCACCGCCCCCACCAGCGGGTGTCGATCGATCAAGGCTTCCAGCCGCGCCTTGAAATGGCCGCCTACTACGCGGGCGTTTTCCCACAGCCCTTCCTCGCCCATTACATCCAGCACCGCCATGCCGATCTGACAGCTGACCGGGCTGCCGCCGGCCGATGAGAAAAAATAGCCTTCGGCCTCCAGCGCCTCGGCGATTTCCCGGCGGGTGATGACCGCGCCCAGCGGGTGGCCGTTGCCCATGCCCTTGGCCATGGTAATGATGTCGGGCACCACGCCCTGCTGCTCGAAGCCCCAGAAGTGCTCGCCCAGGCGGCCGTAGCCCACCTGCACTTCATCGGCGATGCACACGCCGCCCTGGGCGCGGACCTTGGCGTAAACCTCACGCAGGTAACCGTCTGGCAGGGCGATACCGCCGGCGTTGCCATACACCGGTTCGCAGATAAAACCGGCCACTTGCCGGCCCTGCGCGGCCAGGCGGGCCAGGGTCTGGTCGACGTTCTGCACATAGCCGGCGGCGCTGTCGGCGCCACGGAAGGCGCCGCGGTAGGTATTGGGGGCTGTCACCGGGTGTACCCAGTCCGGCCGGGTGCTCAAGGCCTGGGGGTTGTCGGCGATCGAAGTGGAGATGGCGTCGGTGGCCACCGACCAGCCATGGTAGGCCTCCAGCACGCTGAGCATGTCGCGGCCACCACTGGCCGCCCAGGCCAGGCGGATGGCCAAATCGTTGGCCTCGGTGCCGCTGTTGACCAGAAACACCCGATCAAACCCTTCGGGTGCCAGCGCCAGCAGGCGCTCGGAAAATTCGGCGATGGCGGCGTAGTGGAAGCGCGAGTTGGTATTGAGCAGCGACCATTGGCGCGCGGCCACCGCCGCCATACGCGGGTGGCCGTGGCCCAGCACTGCGACGTTGTTGAGCATGTCCAGGTAGGACCGCCCGTGCATGTCGATCAGGTGGTTGCGCCAGCCCCGCTCAATTTGTGGCGGTGCCTGGTAATAATGTTTTTGCGAGCGGGCGAAGCTGGCATCACGTCGCGCCAGCAGCGCCTGGGCATCGGCGATCGGCGGTGCATCACAGTTCCAGCCCAGCACAGGCGCCGGCGACGGGCACAACGCCAGCCAGGCCTGCGCCCGCGAGGGCTGGGCGAACAAGGGTGGGCTGATTTCCTCGGCGCGGCACAGTTGCACCAGCAACATGCCGCTACTGCGCCCCAGTGACTGGCCGCTGGCCAGTTGCGCGCCATCGTCCAGGTCGCTGTCCACGCCCCACAGATGCAGGCTGACGCCCTCGCCCACCAGCCACAACCCCGCATCTGCGGCACGACGCAGCATGCCGGGGAACGGCGCCTGCACGGCGCTGCCATCCGGCACATTCAGCTCCACGTGCAAGGCGCAGGTGTGCGGCTCCCCGGCACTGTCGATACGGGTGCGCGACAGGCGATATTGCCCATGCAGCGAGCCGGCCTGTGGATAACGCTTCAACAATTGCTCATCAATTCCCGGCTGTTGCCAGTTGCCATCGCTGAAATCCTCGCCCAGCACCCCCAGATCAACGGGCACAAACGCTGCCGCATCCACATCGGGCAGTAGCGGCGCGCAACCGCTCAAATCCAGCACGGGCAGGCAGTGACCAGTCGCCTGCAGAATGGCCGCCTCCATCAGATCGAAAGGCACGGAGGTGGCCACATCGAAAATTTCCCATTCGTGGGCCAGGTTATCGGCCACATAGCGGTTGCCAGGCTCCACGCTCGATTGCCGCTCGCTGCTGAGCACCACCACGGCGGCCCGGGCTACCATCATCGGCCACAGGGCCAGCCATTCGGCGCGGGTAAGGGGGTTGGCGGCGTTATAGGCGCGGATCGCCGGCAGGATAGCGAACGGGTCGCCTTCGGCATGGTGCAACAGGGCAGAGCAGGTAACGCTCAGGTCCGCTACCCGCCAGGTACGGATCAGGTCACCGAAATCAATCAACCCACTCAACTGCCAGTGCCGAGCCGCATCGCGATGCCACACGCTGTTGTCATCGGTGATATCCAGGTGGATGGGCTGGCTGGGCAACTCGTGCTGCACCGCCAGCAGCCGTTGCTCGGCCTGTGCCGCGGCCTCGGCCACTTGGGCGCGACGCTCGGGGTCGGCCAGCACCGGCAGCAGTTCGGCAATCAGGGCCTGGGCGTGGCGAGGGTCCCATTGCAGCGTGCGGGACAGCCCCGGGTGGTCGAAATCGGCCAGCGCCTGGTCGACCTGGGCGCACAACTGCCCCATTTGCTCGCACAAGCGGGCACCGAAGTACGGCAGACGGGTCAATGGCTGGCCGTGGATATACTCCAGTACGCGGATCTGCAGCGACCGCTCGTCGACTTCAACGCTCAGCAAATCGCGCCCATCGACCGCCTGCCGCACCCCCGGCACCGGCACGCCCCTGGACGCCAGGTGCGCCAAGGCGGCGTGCTGGGCCTGCAATTCAAGCGTTGCGTAATCACCGTGACAGATTTTCAGTACGAAACGTCCATCATCGGTATCGACGAGGAAGTTAAGGTCTTGCTGGCTGCCTAATGGCGTCAATGCACCGTGCAGGCCATAGTGCGCACGCAGCAGTGCCTGCGCCTGTTCGACGCTGACAACAGGGCTGGGCTGGCTGGACCGGTGGATCAACGTGGCAAGCGACATTGGGGCGACCTCTTGTAGTTTTAAGCCGCTATATCGCCATTGCGCCTGCGGTTTCGCAAGTGCGTTGAAAAATTTGCCGTTTGATTGCCCGTTGCGACAAATTGTCGATGAATCACGCTTGCACAGGGAAATCCCTGCCCACAAGCTATGCTGCAACCGCTCAATGTCAGTTATGGAAGAAGGCAAATCCCCATGCGAATCCTGATCACCGGAGGTGCTGGTTTCATCGGCTCGGCACTCGTGCGGCACCTGATTGAAAACACCGAGCACGAAGTGCTCAACCTCGACAAGCTGACGTACGCCGGCAACCTGGAGTCGCTGACCAGCATTGCCAGCAATAGCCGGTACGAATTCGTCCAGGCCGACATCGTCGACCAGGCCACGGTCGGTGCCGTGCTGGCGCGCTTCGAGCCCCATGCCATCATGCACCTGGCGGCCGAATCCCACGTCGACCGTTCCATCGACGGGCCGTCGGACTTCATCCAGACCAACATCGTCGGTACCTACAGCCTGCTGGAGGCCACCCGTGCCTACTGGTCCAAGCTGCCAGCCGGCGAGAAAGAAGCCTTCCGCTTCCACCATATTTCCACCGACGAGGTGTACGGCGACCTGCACGGCGTCGACGACCTGTTCACCGAAACCACCCCGTACGCGCCCAGCTCGCCCTACTCGGCCAGCAAGGCAGCGTCCGACCACTTGGTCCGCGCCTGGCAGCGTACCTACGGGCTACCGGTACTGATCACCAACTGCTCCAACAACTACGGGCCGTTCCACTTCCCGGAAAAGCTCATCCCGCTGGTCATCCTCAACGCGCTCAAGGGCAAGCCGCTGCCGGTGTACGGCGATGGCAAGCAGGTGCGTGACTGGCTGTTCGTCGAAGACCACGCCCGCGCCCTGTTCAAGGTGGTGACCGAAGGCAAGGTCGGCGAAACCTACAACATTGGCGGCCACAACGAGCAACAGAACATCGACGTGGTGCGCAGCATCTGCGCCCTGCTGGATGAACTCGCCCCCCAGCACCCGGCCGGCATCAGCCAGTACGCCGAGCTGATCACCTTCGTCAAGGACCGCCCGGGCCACGACCTGCGCTACGCCATCGACGCCAGCAAAATCGAGCGCGAGCTGGGCTGGGTGCCCGATGAAACCTTCCACAGTGGCCTGCGCAAGACCGTACAGTGGTACCTGGACAACCAGGAATGGTGCCGTCGCGTTCAAGACGGCAGTTATCAGGGCGAACGCCTTGGCTCCACCGACCCAAAGGATCTGATCGCATGAGCAAAGGTATCGTACTGGCCGGGGGCTCCGGCACACGTCTGCACCCCATTACCCTGGGTGTTTCCAAGCAACTGCTGCCCATCTACGACAAGCCGATGATCTACTACCCGATCTCGGTACTGATGCTGGCCGGCATTCGCGAGATCCTGCTGATTTCCACCCCTACCGACTTGCCGCAATACCGGCAGTTGCTGGGCGATGGCAGCCAGTTCGGCGTTAGCATCAGTTATGCCGAGCAGCCGTCACCGGACGGCCTGGCGCAGGCGTTCCTGATTGGCGAGGAGTTCATCGGCAACGACCCGGTGTGCCTGATCCTGGGCGACAACATCTTCCACGGCCAGCACTTCGGCGAACAGCTCAAGCGCGCCGCCGGCCAGCCCCAGGGTGCCACGGTGTTCGGCTACTGGGTAAAAGACCCGGAGCGCTTCGGCGTGATCGACTTCGACGAGAACGGCAAAGCGCTGTCCATCGAGGAAAAGCCGGCGCAGCCCAAGTCCAGCTATGCCGTGACCGGCCTGTACTTCTACGACAACGACGTGGTGCAGATCGCCAAGAACGTGAAACCATCGCCGCGCGGCGAACTGGAGATCACCGACGTCAACAACGCCTACCTGGAGCGCGGCGACCTGCGTGTGGAGCGTTTCGGCCGCGGCTTCGCCTGGCTTGACACCGGTACCCACGACAGCCTGATCGAAGCGTCGCAGTACGTGCAGACCATCGAGCACCGCCAGGGGCTGAAAGTGGCCTGCCTGGAAGAGATCGCCTACCAGAATGGCTGGATCGACCGCGAGCAACTGCTGGTGCGCGCCAAATACTTCGGCAAGACCGGCTACGGCCAATATCTGTACAGCATTGCAGGGGAATCTCGATGAATGTGATCGCCTGCGAAATACCCGAGGTTCTGATTATCGAGCCCCGGGTATTTGGTGACGAACGCGGCTTTTTCTACGAAAGCTTCAACGCCAAGGCCCTGGAGCAGGCCACGGGTATCACCGATACCTTTGTCCAGGACAACCACTCCCGCTCGCAGAAGGGCGTGTTGCGCGGCCTGCATTACCAGATCGAAAACGCCCAGGGCAAGCTGGTGCGCGTCACCGCCGGCGAAGTGCTGGACATGGCCGTGGACATCCGTCGCAGCTCGCCAACCTTCGGCCAGTGGGTAGGCGTGCGCCTGAGCGCGCAGAACAATCGCCAATTGTGGGTGCCCAAGGGCTTTGCCCATGGTTTTGTGGTGCTCAGCGACTATGCTGAGTTCCTGTACAAGACCACGGACTACTACACCCCCTCAGCCGAACGCTGCATCCGCTGGGACGACGAGACCCTGAACATCGACTGGGAGCTGGGCGGGATCATTCCCCAGTTGTCGGCCAAGGACCAGCAAGGCAAATCCCTGCAAGAGGCAGACCTGTTCCCATGACCCAAAAGATCCTCATCAGTGGCCAGTTCGGCCAGGTGTCCCGCGAACTCCAGCAGCGCCTGGGGCACCTTGGCGAGTTGCACGTGCTGGGCCGCGACAAGCTGGACCTGTCGCAGCCCGAAAGCATCCGCGAGGTGGTGCGCAGCCTGCGCCCTACCCTGATCATCAACGCCGCCGCACACACGGCGGTGGACCAGGCGGAAACGGAAGAGGATCTGGCCTTCGCCATCAACGCCACCGCCCCTGGCATCTTTGCCCAGGAGGCAGCGGCGTTGGATATCCCGTTCATCCACTACTCCACCGACTATGTCTTCGACGGTCGCAAGGATGGGGCCTACACCGAGGACGACGAAACCAACCCGCTTGGCGTATATGGGCGCAGCAAGCTGGAAGGCGAGAAAGCCATACGGATCGCAGGCGGCAAACACCTGATCCTGCGTACCAGCTGGGTGTATTCGCTGCACGGGCGCAACTTCCTGCTGACCATGCAGCGCCTGCTGCAGGAAAAGCCGGAACTGCGCGTGGTGGCCGACCAGATCGGCGCACCCACCTGGGCCGGCACCATCGCCGGCACCACCCAGGCAATGATCGAGCACTGGCTGGCCGGCAACGCTGGCCCGTGGGGTACTTACCACCTGACCGCCAAGGGCGAAACCTCGTGGTTCGGCTTTGCCCAGGAAATCGGCAAGCACCTGCTGGCCCAGGACAAACCCTGCGCCACCCTGGAGCCGATCCCGTCCAGCGCCTACCCGACCCCGGCAGTGCGCCCGCTGAACTCGCGACTGGACTGCAGCCGCCTGGAACAACAGTGGAACGTGCACCTGCCGCATTGGCGCGAAGCGCTGATCGAGTGCCTGGCACCCCTGGCATGACGCATAATGCGCCGGACATCCTCCGGCGCATTTGCTTTCGACATGACACCTACGCTCCCCCGCCGCCCCCGCTGGCGTAGCCTCGCCTTGCTGGCCCTGTGCCTGGCGCCACTGCTGTGGCCGCTGCAGCACCTTGCCGAGCGCTACTATCGCAGCGAACTGGTGAGCCAGAACCGCCAGACCCTCGACCTGTACGTGGCCAACCTGCTGGGCACCCTGCACCGCTATGAAACCCTGCCGCAGATCCTGGGTGACTTGCCCGCCCTGCGCGCGACCTTGGCGGCGCCCGCCGACACACGCGTGGTGGAGCACGCCAACCGTCTGCTCAAGGACATCAGCGAGCAGACCGGCGCCGAGGTGATGTACCTGCTGGACCCGGACGGCAACACCCTGGCCGCGTCCAACTGGCAGAAGAAAGACAGCTTTGTCGGGCGTAATTTCGCTTTCCGCCCCTATTACAGCGACGCCATCGCCGGGCGTGTGGGACGCTTCTTCGGCATGGGCACCACGTCCGGCAAGCGCGGCTATTTCTTCGCGGCCGCCGTGCATGAGGGCGACAAGGTGGTGGGTGCGCTGGTGGTCAAGGTGGACTTGGACCACACCGAAACCCTGTGGGGCAAAACCCCCGAGCAACTGCTGCTCACCGACCAGCATGGCGTAGTCATCCTCACGTCCCAACCCGAATGGCGCTTCCGTGCCACCCGGCCGCTGACGGACGCAGAACATCAGTCCATCGCCTCCATCCAGCCCTACCCCACCCAGGCGCCACAGCCGCTGAACCTGGATGAGAAAGCCTGGATCATGCAAACCCATCCCATCGCCGAGACCGGCTGGAACGCCAGCATCCTTGCCCCGCGCGCGCTCATCGACCGCCCGGTGCGCACCGTCCTGGCCATTGGCGGCGCCGCCCTGCTGGTGCTGATGCTGTTGCTGGGCCTGATGATGCAGCGGCGACGCAACTACCTGGACCGCATTGCTTTCGAAGCCAAGGCCCGGCGTGAACTTGAGGTACGCGTCAGTGAGCGCACCAGCGATCTGGAGTCGCTGAACAGCCGCCTCAAGCAAGAAGTACTGGAACGCGAACAGGCGCAGCAGGAGCTGGTGCGCGTGCAGGATGAAGTGGTGCAGGCCGGCAAGTTGTCGGTGCTGGGCACCATGTCGGCCAGTATCAGCCACGAACTCAACCAGCCCCTGGCCGCCATCCGCAGCTATGCCGAAAACGCCGAGGTACTGCTGGACCACCAGCGCACCGAAGACGCCCGCGGCAACTTGAAACTGATCGGCGAACTGACCGGGCGCATGGCCTCGATCATCGCCCACCTGCGCGCCTTCGCCCGCCGCGACCGTCACGCCTTGGAAAGCGTGGCACTGCAACCCGCCCTGGATGACGCCCTGGCGTTGCTGGCCAAACGCAGACGGGCCATGGCGGTGGAGCTGTTCCGCGACCTCCCGGATGCCCCACTGTGGGTACAGGCAGGCGAAACCCGCCTGCGCCAGGTGCTGAGCAACCTGCTGGCCAACGCCCTCGACGCTCTGACGGAAAAAGCCACTCCGCGCTGCCTGTGGATAAGCGCCGAGCAGACCGCCGAAGGCGTGGACCTGCTGATTCGCGACAACGGCCCCGGTTTCACCCGTGAATCCATGACCCGCGCCCGCGAGCCGTTCTTCACCACCAAGACCCGCACCCAGGGCCTTGGCCTGGGGCTGGCCATCTGCGATACGCTGATGCGTGCCTTGGGCGGCGAGCTGCTGCTGGCCAACCACCCGCAGGGCGGCGCACTGCTGACCCTGCGCCTGCGCAGCGCGCCACCGGGCGTCAATCTCCAACCGCCAGAGGATCCTTCCGCATGACCACGGCCTCCGCCATCGACAGCCAGATCCAGGTAGTGCTGATCGATGACGATCCTCACCTGCGCCAGGCCCTGAGCCAGACCCTGGACCTGGCTGGCCTGAAGGTTTTGCCCCTGGGTGACGCCAATGGCGTGGCCGCGCTGATCGAGCGCGACTGGCCTGGCGTGATCGTCAGCGATATCCGCATGCCCGGCATCGACGGCCTTGAGCTGCTGCAGCAGTTGCACGCCCAGGATGCCGAGCTGCCGGTGTTGCTGATCACCGGCCACGGCGACGTACCGCTGGCGGTGCAGGCCATGCGCGCCGGCGCTTACGACTTCCTGGAAAAACCCTTCGCCAGCGACGCCCTGCTGGACAGCGTGCGCCGCGCCCTGGCCCTGCGCCGCCTGGTGCTGGACAACCGCAGCCTGCGCCTGGCCCTCAGTGATCGCCATGAGCTGAGTGCCCGACTGGTGGGGCAGTCGCCGTCCATGGCACGCCTGCGCGAGCAAATTGGTGCTTTGGCGGCAACCAAGGCCGATGTGCTGATCCTGGGTGAAACCGGTGCAGGCAAGGAAGTGGTGGCCCGCGCCCTGCACGACCTGTCCAGCCGCCGTAACGGGCCGTTCGTGGCCATCAACGCCGGCGCCCTGGCCGAGTCGGTGGTGGAAAGCGAACTGTTCGGCCACGAGCCGGGCGCCTTCACCGGCGCGCAGAAGCGCCGCATCGGCAAGTTCGAGTTCGCCAATGGCGGTACGCTGTTCCTCGATGAAATCGAGAGCATGAGCCTGGATGTGCAGGTCAAGCTTCTGCGCCTGCTGCAGGAGCGCGTGGTGGAGCGGCTGGGGGGCAACCAGCTGATCCCGCTGGATATCCGCATCATTGCGGCGACCAAAGAGGATCTGCGCCAGGCCGCTGACCAGGGCCGCTTCCGCGCCGACCTTTACTACCGCCTCAACGTGGCCTCGCTGCGCATCCCGCCCTTGCGCGAGCGCGGCGAAGACGCCCTGATTCTGTTCGAGCACTACGCCAGCGCCGCCAGCGAACGCCATGGTTTGCTGGCCAACCAGTTGATGCCCGGCGAGCGCGCGTTGCTGCTGCGCCATACCTGGCCGGGCAACGTGCGCGAACTGCAAAACGCGGCGGAGCGATTCGCCCTGGGGCTGGACCTGGAATTGGACAACAGCCAGCCGGCAGCCCCCGGTGCGCAACCTGCACCCATGGCTGGCAACCTCAGCGAACAGGTCGAGAATTTCGAGCGGGCGCTGATCGCCGCGGAAATGGCCAGGCCCCATGGCTCCCTGCGCAGCCTGGCCGAGGCACTGGGTATTGCGCGCAAGACCCTGCACGACAAACTGCGCAAGCACGGCCTGAACTTCGCCGCAGGCGAGGACCATGACACGTGAGGACTCTTCCATGAACCAAGACTGCGTGGACCTTGCCGCCATCCTGCACAGCGACATCCCCTTGACCCGCGACATGGGCCTGGAGGTGATCAGCTGGCAGGACGCAACCCTGCACCTGCATCTGCCACTGGCCGCCAACGTCAATCACAAGAGCACCATGTTCGGCGGCAGCCTTTACTGCGGCGCGGTGTTGGCGGGCTGGGGCTGGCTGCACCTGCGCCTGCGCGAGGAAGGCATCGAGGATGGGCATATCGTGATTCAGGAAGGGCAGATCAGCTATCCGCTACCCGTGACGGGTGATGCAGTGGCGGTGTGCGAGGCGCCGGATGACAAGGCCTGGAAGCGGTTTCTGGCGTCGTGGACGCGGTATGGGCGGGGGCGGTTGACGTTGCAGACGTGTGTATTCAATCAAGACAGCAGTGATGCGGCGGTACGGTTCAGCGGGCAATACGTGCTGCATCGCTGAAAGCCGAACGGTCCCTGTAGCAGCGGCCGACAGGCCGCGTCATGGGCACTGCGGTCTTCCTGACACATTGAGGCGTATCTGACGCCGCCTTCGGCAGCTACAGAACGGCGGCATCGGCCAAGGCCGGCTCCTACCACGGACAGTGTAGGAGACCCCACACCTGTGGGAGCGGGTTCTACCCGCGAAAAGAACACCGCGAAGTATCTGAACCACCACGGCGTCCTCTTCGCGGGCAGAGCCCGCTCCCACATGAAGACAGTTGCTGCTACAGGGTTTGCGTCACCGCCGTCAGATACGCGCCAACCGCAGCAACGTCTCGCGCCACGCCGCCTTGGCCGGCAAGGCCAAAAAGAAGGTATTGAGCAGCGACTCCCGCGCCGGGTAAGTGAACGCCTGCCCTTCCACATCCAGCACTTCGCCGCCCGCACCTTCCAGCACGCCTTGGGCCGCTGCCGTGTCCCACTGCGAAGTCGGCGCCAGACGCGGATAGCAGTCAGCAGCCCCTTCAGCCAGCAAGCAAAACTTCAACGAGCTACCAACATTGGCCAACGCCAGTTCGCCCAGGCTCGCCGCCAGCCCACTCAGCAAGCGCTCCTGCTCAGGGCTTGAGTGACGACGGCTGGCCACCACGGTAAACGCCTCGCCAGCCGGCGGCGCAGTACGCACCGCGATCGGCTGCGGCGCCTCACCGGCGTCCGCACGCCAGGCGCCCAGGCCAGCACCACCGAAGTAGCAACGGCCATTGGTGGGCATGGACACCACGCCAAACACCACGCGGCCCTGCTCGATCAAGGCGATGTTGACGGTGAACTCTTCACTGCCCGCGATGAATTCCTTGGTTCCGTCCAACGGGTCCACCAACCACCAGCGACTCCAGCCCTGCCGCTCGGCCAGGGAGATACCGCAGTCTTCTTCCGACAGGATCGGGATCGAAGGGTCCAGGGCCGTCAGCCCATCGACGATCACATGGTGCGCCGCCAGGTCGGCAGCGGTCACAGGCGAGTCATCGGCCTTGGAGTTCACTTCCACGCCAGCACGCCAGAACGGCAGGATAGCTTCGCCAGCCGCGTGGGCCAGTTCGATAACGCCCGGCAACAATGGGTGGGACGAAGTCATACGCTAAAGGCTCCACGTTGGATCAGCAGGTCACGGGCCAGGTACAGGGCGGCCAGCGCCCTGCCCTCGGAAAATTGCGGGTGGGTGGCCAGGGTGGCCAGCTCGCGCAGGTTGACGCGGTCCACACGCATGGGTTCAGGCTCATCGCCCTCCAGGCGCTCTTCGTAGAGCTCGGTGGCCAGCACCACCTGGATTTTCTGGCTCATGTAGCCAGGCGACAGCGACAGTTCGGTCAGGTGCTCCAGCTGGCGTGCGCCAAAGCCGGCCTCTTCCTTCAGTTCGCGGTCGGCGGCAGCCAGCACATCTTCGCCGGGCTCGATCAGCCCCTTGGGCAGCGACAGCTCATAGGCATCGGTACCCCCGCAGTATTCTTCCACCAGCACCGCGTGCTCGGCGTCGACCATGGCCACGATCATCACCGCGCCGTAGCCATTGCCGCGCCCCACCAGGCGTTCGTAGGTGCGCTCCACACCATTGGAGAAACGCAACTGCACCTCTTCAACCCGGAACAGACGGCTACTGGCGACGATCTCGCGGGCGAGGACGGTGGGTTTCTGGCGCATGGGGCAGCTCCTTGGCGTGAACGGGTTACTATACCGTGGCTTGGCGTGGCAGATGCCATTCTTGTCCATTCACTGCCTGAGAATCTTTCGTATGCACCCCATAACCTGGCGCGATATCGACACCGTCCTTCTGGACATGGACGGCACCTTGCTGGACCTGCATTACGACAACCACTTCTGGCTGGAACATCTGCCCCAGCGTTACGCCGAAACCCATGGCATCAGCCGCGCCATGGCCGAACTGGAAATGCGCCCGCTGTTCGAGAAAAACGCCGGTACGCTGAATTGGTATTGCCTGGATTTCTGGAGCAACGAGTTGCGCCTGCCGGTACGTGAATTGAAGCTGGAAACGGCGCACCTGATTGCCCTGCGCCCCCATGCCGATACCTTCCTGGCGGCGGTTCGCAAGGCCGGCAAACGGGTGATCCTGATCACCAACGCCCACCGGGATTCGCTGTCGGTAAAGCTTGAGCGCGTGGCCCTGGCGCCCTACTTCGAGCGTTTGATCAGCTCGCACGACTACGGCTTTCCCAAAGAGAGCCAGAACTTCTGGAGCGCCTTGCAGGCCGACATCGACTTCGATCCGGCGCGCAGCCTGTTCATCGATGACACCTTGCCGATTTTGCGCAGTGCTCGCACGTTCGGCGTGGCGCACCTGTTGGCCGTGCGCGAGCCGGATAGCAGCAAGGGCCACAAGGACACCGAGGAATTCAACGCCGTGGACGACTACCGCGAGCTGATCAACGACCTATAACGTGGGAGCGGGTTCTACCCGCGAAAAGAGCACCGCGCAGTACCAGACACGCCCAGGCGCGCTCTTCGCGGGTAGAACCCGCTCCCACATCGACTGCGTCTATCGATGTATTGGCATTAGCGATTAGACGTCGATTGGCCACAAGCCTAGGCTTTCATCATCTATCAGAGCGGTACCTTTTCCATGGACACCCTGCAGCCTGCCAGCCAGACCTACAGCTACACCCTGCTCGCCCAGGACGAGCAGGGCAGCACAGCGCTGGCCGAAGAGGTAGCGCTGGCCATCGCCTATAACGGCATCAGCCAGGCAGTGATGCTGGTCAGCCCTACCGACCTGGAAGACTTCATCGTCGGTTTCAGCATCGGCAGCGGCATCGTCGCCTCGGCGGACGATATCTATGACATGAAGCTCAGCGGCTGCGGTTCGGCGCAGCAGGCCGAGGTGGAAATCTCCAGCCGTGCATTCTGGAACCTCAAGGACCAGCGGCGGCAACTGGCGGGTACCAGCGGCTGCGGGCTATGCGGCGTGGAGGCAGTGGAACAGGCGCTGCCCGAACTGAACGTGCTGGCAGGCGCACCGCTGCCGCCTGCGCACTGGCTGGAAGGCCTGCGCCAGCGCATCAGCGAATTCCAGCCATTGGGCCAACACTGTGGCGCGGTGCATGCCGCGCTGTTCATGAACCATCAGGGCGAGTTGCTGATGGGGCGCGAGGACATTGGTCGCCACAACGCGCTGGACAAGCTGATCGGGGCGCTGATCCGTCAGGATATCTCCACCACGGGCGGGCTGGCGGTGGTAACCAGCCGTTGCAGCCTGGAATTGATCCAGAAGGTGCTGCGGGCCGGCATCCAGACGCTGGTCAGCTTGTCATCGCCTACCGGGCTGGCGGTACAATGGGCTCGCCGGCACAACTTGAATCTGATTCACCTTCCACAAAAAAGCGGGCCCAGGGTATACAGCCAATCCAAGGCGTGAGACCGTTGCGGCTTCAGCTTCTTCATGTATCCAAAGCCAATAAAAAAAGGCCATTTCACCGCTGAAATGGCCTTCCCGAAGTACATCTGACACACCAAACCTCCTAAAGTTTCATCCTGAAAACAACAACTTATAAAATTGTGTACAAGTCGTGCTATTCGTCGGTTTCATGTTGTCAGCTTCCTTACAGAGCCTCAGGATCGCGCCGTCATCCCACTGAGACTTAGTCTATGAAGTACACCTCGATTCTCTTGTTGTCCCTGAGCCTGGTCAGCGGCTTCGCCTCCGCCGGCGGCACCGCAGAAGCAGGTATCGGTGGCGCATTGGGTGGGGTTCTGGGCGCAGCCGTCGGCCAGCAACTGGGCGGTAGCACCGGTGCAGCGATTGGCGCAGGCCTGGGTGGCGCCGGTGGCGCGGCCGTGGGTGCCAACAAGCACAGCCGTGGCGAAGCCGCCATCGGTGGTGGCCTGGGCGCTGCAGGCGGCAACGTGCTGGGCCGCAGCGTAGGCGGCAGCACCGGCGGCCTGATCGGCGCGGCCGCAGGCGGCGGCGCCGGTGGCGCGCTGGGTAACTACATGGGCAAGGAAAGCGACCGCGAGGCCCACAGCCGTGGCCGCGGCTACGACGACCGCCGCCACTACCGCGGCCATGACCGTCGCTGGGATCACCACGACCGTCGCCACTGGCGTCATCGCTAATATCCGCGGCTCAACGCCACGTCAACCGTAGCCGCTGCCGCCAGGCTGCGCTGGCCCTCCAGTACACCCGAAAATTCCGGGGTGGAATACGGGCCAGCGCAGCCTGGCGGCAGCGGCTACAGATTATGGCGTCAGGCGCTGCAGGGCGTCACGCAGGGCTGGCGGAATGGTCACCGGCTGATTGCTCTCGCGATCCACGAACACATGCACGAAGCGCCCCGCCGCACAGGCATCCGCCTCCCCCGCCTTGAACACCGCCAACTCGTACTGCACTGAACTGTTGCCCAGCTTGCCCACCCGCAATCCAATTTCGATGCGATCGGGGAAGGCAATGGAAGCGAAATAGTCGCAGGACGAACTGACCACGAAGCCCACTACCCCGCCATCGTGAATATCCAACCCGCCCTGCTCGATCAGGTAGGTATTCACCGCCGTGTCGAAGAAGCTGTAGTAGGTCACGTTGTTCACATGGCCATACACATCGTTGTCGTGCCAGCGCGTGATGATCGGCTGGAAGTGCCGGTAGTCTTCGCGCTGGGGCATTGCTTCATTCATCCGTGGGTCACCTGTGCAAACGTACCGCCCTCGCGGGCAAGGCGGCTGATCAGCTCAGCCGGCTGCCAATGCTCGCCGAAGCGGCCTTTGAATTCCAGCAGACGACGCTCGATCTCGGCCAGGCCCTGCTTGTCGGCCCAGGCCATGGGGCCGCCGCCTTGCTGGGGGAAGCCGTAGCCGTTGAGGTACACCAGGTCGATGTCGTGGGCCGACTGGGCGATGCCTTCCTGAAGGATTTTCGCGCCCTCGTTGACCAGCGCCAGCACGCAGCGGTCGACGATTTCCTCGGCACCGATGGCGCGGCGGTCGTAGCCCATGCCATGGCTGACGCCGATCACCAGGGCGTCGACCTCATCGTCGTGCTCGGCCTGACGGCTGTCCTGTTCGTAGTGGTAGTAGCCGTCGCCGCTTTTCTGGCCAAAGCGGCCCATTTCACACAGGCGGTTGTCCACCTGCACTTCCGGCTCACGCATGCCTTGCCCCGACAGCTGGCGGGCACGCCACTCCAGGTCGATGCCGACCACGTCGTACATGCGGAACGGTCCCATGGCAAAGCCGAAGCCTTGCAGCGCCGAATCCACCTCGAAGGGCAGCGAGCCTTCCAGCAGCATCATCCGCGCCTCCTTGGCATAGGGGTGCAGCATGCGGTTGCCGATGAAACCGTGGCAGTTGCCCGACACTACGCTGACCTTGCCCATGCGCTCGCCCAGCACCAGGCTGGCTTGCAGCACCTCAGGCGATGTCTTGGCGCCGCGCACTACCTCCAGCAGCTTCATGATGTGGGCAGGGCTGAAGAAGTGCAGGCCCAGCACCTGCTCGGGGCGGCTGGTAACTGATGCGATGGCATCGATGTCCAGCGCCGAGGTGTTGCTGGCCAGGATCGCACCCGGTTTGAGCACGCGGTCCAGGTCGCGGAATATCTGCTGCTTGAGCTCGAGGTTTTCGTAGACCGCCTCGATTACCAGGTCCACATCAAAAATGGCCGGGTAATCGGCCACCTTGGCAATGCGCGCCAGGCGCCGCGCCGCTTCGGCGTCATCAATACGGCCCTGTTCGACATTGCGCGCCCATGTGTGCCCGACTATCTCCAGCGCCTGGTTGAGCATCTGCGGGTTGCTGTCCATCCATTTGACCTGGATGCCGGCTGCGGCGAGGCACATCACGATGCCCCGCCCCATGGTGCCGGCGCCAATGACGGCGGCGCGTTGGATGTCGTAGCTGGTTTGGCTCATGGCAGATCCTCTGATGAAGGTAGCTGGGCAATCCCCAAACCATAGAACAGCACGGGCCGGTTTTGAACTTTATTCGGGTGATGCGGCTTATTCAGTGCGTGAATGCAAACTGCCCTGTAGCCGCTGCCGCCAGGCTGCGCTGGCCCGCATGAGCCCTGAAAATCTCCATCGAGACACAGGGCCAGCGCAGCCTGGCGGCAGCGGCTACGGGTTTGTGGCGGGCATAAAAAAACCGCCCGGGGGCGGTTTTTCAGGTCGTGGCAGCTATTACAGCTGTGGACCGGCAGTGCGGATGGCGTCGCTGACTTCGAACTTCTTGAAGTTCTCGATGAACAGCTTGGCCAGGCCTTTGGCTGCTTCGTCGTAGGCAGCCTGGTCAGCCCAGGTGTTGCGTGGGTTCAGCAGGACGGTATCAACGCCCGGTACGGCCTTCGGCACGTCCAGGTTGATGGTGTCCAGGTGCTCGGTCTCGGTGCCGATCAGAGCGCCGCTCTGGATGGCCGCGATCACGCCACGGGTGGTCGGGATGTTGAAGCGCTTGCCAACACCGTAGCCACCACCGGTCCAGCCAGTGTTGACCAGGTAGACCTTGGAGTTGAAGCCGCGGATGCGCTTGATCAGCAGCTCTGCGTATTCGCCAGCCGGACGCGGGAAGAACGGCGCGCCGAAGCAGGTGGAGAAGGTCGACTTGATGCCGGCGCCCGAACCCATTTCGGTCGAACCGACCAGCGCGGTGTAGCCCGACAGGAAGTGGTAGGCAGCCTGCTCTTCGCTGAGGATGGACACTGGCGGCAGCACGCCGGTCAGGTCGCAGGTCAGGAAGATAACGGCGTTTGGCTCGCCACCGAGGTTTTTCGGTGCGCGTTTTTCGATCAGCTCGCGCGGGTAGGCGGCGCGGCTGTTCTGGGTCAGGCTGTCATCGGCGTAGTCGGCTTTCTTGGTGACCGGGTCCAGGACCACGTTCTCCAGTACGGCACCATGCTGGATGGCTTTCCAGATGACCGGCTCGTTCTTCTCGGACAGGTCGATGCACTTGGCGTAGCAGCCGCCTTCGATGTTGAAGACAACGCCTTCGCCCCAACCGTGCTCGTCGTCGCCGATCAGGTAGCGGCTTTCGTCAGCCGACAGGGTGGTCTTGCCGGTGCCCGACAAGCCGAAGAACAGGGTGACGTCGCCGTCTTCGCCCATGTTTGCCGCGCAGTGCATTGGCAGTACGTCGGCAGCCGGCAGCAGGAAGTTCTGCACCGAGAACATGGCTTTCTTCATTTCACCGGCGTAACGCATGCCGGCGATCAGGACTTTCTTGGCCGCGAAGTTGATGATCACGGTGCCGTCGGAGTTGGTGCCGTCACGCTCAGGTTCGCACACGAACCAAGGGGCGTTCATGACCTGCCATTCCTGCTTGGCGCCCGGGTTGTAGATTTCCGGGTTGATGAACAGGCAACGGCCGAACAGATTGTGCCAGGCAGTCTCGGTGGTCATCTTGACGGCCAGGTAGTGCGCTTCGTCAGAGCCTACGTGAACGTGGGAGACAAACCGCTCGCGCTCGCCCAGGTAGGCGGCAACGCGGTCCCACAGGGCGTCGAACTTGTCGGCCGGGAACTTGCGGTTGATCGGGCCCCAGGCAATGGCGTCCTGGGTGGAGGATTCTTCAACGATGAAACGGTCAACTGGCGAACGACCGGTACGGTGACCAGTCTTCACTACCAGCGCGCCAGTATCGGCAAGCTCGCCTTCACCGCGATTCAGGGCTTCTTGTACCAGTTCATCGATGCTCAGATCGGTGTACACGGTGTTATTAGCTTGCGTCATGAGGTTCCCCGTCGGCCCAGGGCCGAGTACTCCAAACGTTTTGTAGTAGAGACAAAAAAACTACTACAGCTCAAAAAGTGGGCCGGATTATGCCAGAAACGCCTGGAAATAGTAGAGGCCTCCCGTCGAAACGGCGATAACCCGGCGGCACTTGCGCGAACGCGCACTACTTAAACGTTTCAGTGACGGGTATCTGACGGTTCGTCGATGCCGCCGCCGGCGAAAAGCTGAGCAACTTCAGTGCTATCAAAGAGATAGCGCTGGCTGCAGAACTGGCAGTCGATCTCGATCTGGCCACCGCGTTCAATCACCAGTTCCTGTGCATCGGCCTCACCCAGGCTGACCAGCGCGCGGGCCGAACGCTCGCGCGAGCAGCTGCAATGGAAGCGCAGCGGTTGCACGTCGAACAGGCGCACGGCCTGGTCGTGGTACAGGCGGTGCAGGATGGTCTCGTTGTCCAGGCCCAGCAGCTCCTCGGCGGTCAGGGTGCCGGCCAGCACGGCCGCGTCCTGCCAGCTGGCTTCGCGCTCTTCGGCGTCCTTGAGCTTGTCGGCGGGCAATTGCTGCAACAGCATGCCGCGGGCGCGGCTGCCGTTGGCGTTCAGCCAGAAGCGCGTGCCCAGTTGCTCGGAAACCTTGAAGTAGTTGGTGAAGCACTCCGACAGGTCGGCGCCGTCCAATTCGACGATGCCCTGGTAGCGCTGACCCTTGGTAGGGTCTACGGTCATGGCCAGCACACCGTTGGGCATCAGGTCGGCCAGAGTGGCGCCCGGGTTGATTGCGTCAGCTTCGTAACGTGCCAGGCCGCGGATGTCGCGATCACTGGAGCACTCGATCATCAGCAGCGGCACCGGGCCGTCGGAGCGCGCTTGCAGAATCAGCAGGCCATCGAACTTCAGGGTGCCGACCAGCAGCGCGGCGGCGGCCATGAACTCACCCAGCAGTTGGGCAACCGGCTCCGGGTACGGGTGCTTGGCCAGCACTTCGGCGTAGCTGCGCTCCAGGGAAACCATCTCGCCACGAATGTCGGATTCGTCGAAGATGAAACGTTGGGTGAAATCGGTGTCCGGTGTGTCGTGCATAGAGGTCTGGGTATCTGATAATAGTGACAAGATGTTTACAAGGGCCTATAAAAGCCCGTTTTAGAGCACCAGCCTGAGGCGGCTCGCTCTGTCTGACTTAGAGGTATCTTATGAACAAACCCGCACTGTTCCAAGCCAGGTGGAACGTACGAGGCCTACTGCTTTGTAATCTAATCGCCTTCGGGCTGATCGGGCTGTGGTTGCTGCCGACCGGCCATGCGCTTTTCACATCTTTCGACGAATGGCTGTTCCATCTGCTCAATCAGCCCTTGGCCGACCACGTGGTGTGGCGCTCGATCTGGGCCGTGGCCAGCATGCGGCCGTTCGACATCATTGTCGGGCTGATCCTGCTGTCGCTGCTGATTCGCGGCAATTGGGTGATCGAAGCCATCCATACCCGCCGCGCCACCTTTGCCTTTGTGTCGATGCTGGTACTGCTGCTGATCATCCGCGCCCTGTTCGACAAGGTGTGCGACGCCATGGGCTGGCAGCATCACAGCCCGTCGCTGGTGCTCAGCGACGCCATCCGCCTGAGCGACCTGTACCCGCACATCGATTCGCACCTTGAGCTCAAGGACGGTTCGAACCAGAGCTTCCCAGGCGACCACGCCTCGGTGCTGCTGATCTGGGGCATGTTCATGAGCATTTTTGCCCGTCGATTTGGCCAGTACCTGGTGATTTGGGGCCTGGTGCTGCTGTTTTCAATGCCGCGCCTGGTCGCTGGCGCCCACTGGGGCCAGGATGACTACATCGGCGGCGTGTCCATGGCACTGATGGCACTGGGCTGGGGCTACTACACGCCGTATGCCGCCAGCATCTCGGGCTGGCTGCTGCGTGTGACGCAACCGCTGTTCCGCGTGCTGCAGCGCCTGCCGCTGTTCAAGTGCCTGAGCGTGGTCAGCGCTTAAGACTCGCTGTGAAACTGATGGAGCTGCCGGCGCTGTTTCTTGGTCGGCCGCCCATCGGTGGTCACGCCCAGCGAGCCGGCCTTGCGCAATTGCGCAGCCTCTTCGCGCTTGGCCACACTTTGTGGCGTCTCTTCATATAATAGCTGCGCTTCTGGCGCACCCCGGCGTACCAGCGACAGCGCCTTGACCACCACGGTGCGTTCGTCGAAGCCGGTCCTCAGTTGAAATTCATCGCCTACCCTGGGCTCCTTGCCCGGCTTGCAGCGCTCGCCACGGCAATGCACCTTGCCGCTTTCTATCGCCGCCTTGGCCAACGCACGGGTTTTGTAGAAGCGCGCCGCCCATAACCATTTGTCCAGACGAACCTTGTCGTCCTCTTCCTGTTTTTGTGCCACAACAAACCCTCGACTCAGGAATTTAATGGAACTGTACTACCGTGCCTGTCGGATGCAAGGTCAGACGCTAAAGGCTTACAGTGCCCGTCGGTGACCAGGACAGTCAGCAGGCCCTTTCAGATGAACGAAATATTCAGCTTGCCAGTCGATATCTATCGCCATTTGCAACGGTTTCTGCGTGAATACCGCGCTTTGCGAGATGGGTCGTTTCGCAGCCGCTTTACGGCGGCTATGCTGCGATCAGAAAACCTTTACACCCTCGGTTGCCCTATTGAAAACATTTGATCATTTGACCGTTATCGGCCTGCGCGAGTGGGTGGCGCTCCCCGACCTGGGAGTCGCCGGCCTGCGCGCCAAGATCGATACCGGCGCCAGCACCTCCAGCCTGCACGCCACGGAAATAGAACCGTTCGAGCGTGATGGCGAGCAGTGGGTGCGCTTCAACGCGCACCTGGGCACGGTGGTGCAATTGCGACATCGACGCTGCGAAGCGCCCATGGTGGCAATGAAAACCATCAAGAGCTCCAACGGCCACGCCCAGACCCGTTACGTCATCCGCACCACCTTGGCGCTGGGTGACCGGATCTGGCAGGTCGAATTTACCCTGGCCTGCCGCAAGGCGATGCGCTATCGCCTGCTGCTGGGCTCCAAAGCCCTGGTTCATGGCCAATTGGTGGTCAATCCAGGCGTTACTTACGTTCAAGACAAGCCGGTGTTTCCGGCCTCTACTACCTCTTCCACAGGTGTTGCATGAAGATCGCTGTGCTGTCGCGGAACCCGCGTCTGTATTCCACCCGCCGCCTGGTTGAAGCCGGGGTCGCCCGCGGGCATGAAATGGTAGTGATCGATACCTTGCGCGCCTACATGAACATCGCCAGCCACAAGCCGCAGATCCACTACCGCGGCAAACCGCTGGAAGGCTTCGATGCAGTGATCCCGCGCATTGGTGCTTCGGTGACGTTCTACGGCTGCGCGGTGTTGCGCCAGTTCGAGATGATGGGCGTGTTCCCGCTCAACGAATCGGTAGCCATTGCCCGCTCGCGAGACAAGCTGCGCTCGTTGCAATTGCTGTCGCGCCGGGGCATCGGCCTGCCGGTGACCGGTTTTGCCCACTCCCCGGACGACATTCCCGACCTGATCCAGATGGTCAACGGCGCCCCGCTGGTGATCAAGGTGCTGGAAGGCACCCAGGGCATCGGCGTGGTGCTGTGCGAGACCACCAAGGCCGCCGAATCGGTGATCGAGGCCTTCATGGGCCTGAAGCAGAACATCATGGTGCAGGAATACATAAAGGAAGCCGGCGGCGCCGACATCCGTTGCTTCGTGGTGGGCGACAAGGTGATCGCCTCCATGAAGCGCCAGGCCAAGCCTGGTGAATTCCGCTCCAACCTGCACCGTGGCGGCAGCGCCAGCCTGATCAAGATCACGCCCGAGGAGCGCATGACCGCCATCCGCGCTGCCAAGGTGATGGGCTTGAGCGTGGCCGGTGTGGATATCCTGCGCTCCAACCATGGGCCGCTGGTGATGGAGGTGAACTCCTCGCCGGGTCTGGAAGGTATCGAGGTGACCACCGGCAAGGATGTGGCCGGGATGATCATCGAACACCTGGAGAAAAACGGCGGGCCGAACCTGACGCGCACCAAAGGCAAGGGCTGACCGTCCCCCACCCTGTAGCAGCGGCCGCCAGACCGCGTTACAGGCGCTGCGGTTCACCTGATGCACCACGTACGCCATACGCAGCCTTCGGCAGCCGCTACAAATTTACGTAGCCGCTGCCGCCAGGCTGCGCTGGCCCTGAGCAGCACTGAAGATTTTCAGCGTTCACACCGGCCAGCGCAGCCTGGCGGCAGCGGCTACAAGGTTTGCGCCGACCTCTGTAGCAGCGGCCGCCAGGCCGCGTTGCAGGCGCGGCGGTTCACTTGATGCACCGCGTACGCCAGACGCAGCCTTCGGCAGCCGCTACAAATTTACGTAGCCGCTGCCGCCAGGCTGCGCTGGCCCTGAGCGGCACTGGAGATTTTCAGCGTTCACACCGGCCAGCGCAGCCTGACGGCAGCGGCTACAAGGTTTGCGCCGACCTCTGTAGCAGCGGCCGCCAGGCCGCGTCGCAGGCGCTGCGGTTAACCTGATGCACCGCATACGCCATACGCAGCTTCCGGCAGGTACAGATTTACGTAGCCGCTGCCGCCAGGCTGCGCTGGCCCTGAGCAGCACTGGAGATTTTCAGCGTTCACACCGGCCAGCGCAGCCTGACGGCAGCGGCTACAAGGTTTGCGCCGACCTCTGTAGCAGCGGCCGCCAGGCCGCGTCGCAGGCGCTGCGGTTCACCTGATCCACCGCGTACGCCAGACGCAGCCCTCGCCACCGGCTACAGATTTGCGTAGCCGCTGCCGCCAGGCTGCGCTGGCCCTGAGCGGCACTGGAGATTTTCAGCGTTCACACCGGCCAGCGCAGCCTGACGGCAGCGGCTACAAGGTTTGCGCCGACCTCTGTAGCAGCGGCCGCCAGGCCGCGTCGCAGGCGCTGCGGTTCACCTGATGCACCGCGTACGCCAGACGCAGCCTTCGGCACTGGCTACAGATTTACGTAGCCGCTGCCGCCAGGCTGCGCTGGCCCTGAGCAGCACTGGAGATTTTCAGCGTTCACACCGGCCAGCGCAGCCTGGCGGCAGCGGCTACAAGGTTTGCGCCGACCTCTGTAGCAGCGGCCGCCACGCCGCGTTGCAGGCGCGGCGGTTAACCTGATGCACCGTGTACGCCATACGCAGCCTTCGGCAGCCGCTACAAATTTACGTAGCCGCTGCCGCCAGGCTGCGCTGGCCCTGAGCGGCACTGGAGATTTTCAGCGTTCACACCGGCCAGCGCAGCCTGACGGCAGCGGCTACAAGGTTTGCGCCGACCTCTGTAGCAGCGGCCGCCAGGCGGCGTTGCAGGCGCGGCGGTTCACTTGATGCACTGCCTACGCAAGATGCAGCCTTCGGCAGCTACGGACGGCGTCGTCTGCATCGCGGCCAAGGCCGGCTCCTACCACGTACGGCGTAGGAGCCGACCTTGGTCGCGATGCAGACGACGCGGTTTCAAGACAGTTACTGCTAGAGGGGGGGGGCTACACCGCGTCGCGGGGCAGCATCAGGCCCAACGGCAGGCGTACTCGGGCTTCCAGGCCGCCGCCGGAGCGGTTGCGCAGCTCGACGTTGCCGCCGTGCATGGCGGCAATGCGCTTTACGATGGCCAGCCCCAGCCCGGTGCCCTTGCCGCTGCGGGCACGATCGCCGCGGATGAACGGGTCGAAAATACTCGCCAGCTCGTCTTCGGGGATACCGGCGCCACGGTCCAGCACACTGAGCACCACGTAAGGCGCGCTGTTGTCACCGGACACGTAAGCCGCCACTTCCACCCCGTCACCGGCATGATGCAAGGCGTTGCCGATCAAATTGGTCAGCAGCCGCTTCATCGATACCCTGCGCAACGGGAACGGTGGAATGGGCTCCAGACACAACCGCACACGCTCGTGAGGCTGGTTGAACGGCGCCACGGTTTCCTGCACCAGATGCTCCAGGTCGACATCCTCGATCGCTTCATCGCGACCATCACGGATGAAGGCCAGGAACTGGTCGAGGATAGCGTCCATGTCTTCGATGTCACGCTGCATGTCCGCCGCCAGGTCGCTGGACGGGTCCATGAACTCGGTGGACAGGCGCAAGCGCGTCAACGGCGTGCGCAGGTCATGGGACACCCCCGCCAACATCAGCTCGCGCTCACGGCCCGCCTGTTCCACGTCCTCGGCCATCTGGTTGAAGGCGCGATACACCTCGGTCATCTCGCTGGGCGTGTCGCTGATCGGCAAGCGCACGCTGCGCCCCTGCCCCAGCTGGCGCGCGGCGAACACCAGGCGCTTGAGCGGCTGGCTGAGCTGGCGCACGAAAATCCACGCCGACGCCGTGGACAGCAGCCCGATGGCCAGGAACCAGCCCAGCACGCTCCAGATTTTCTGCCCGCGCAGCGGGTGCGGGTACAGCGGCACTTTCAGCCAGCCGGCGCCCAGGCTTGGCGCGCGTACCCACAGCGCTGGTGGCGCATGCACGCGCAGGCGCACTTCGGTGTCGGCACCCAGCTCGGCCTGCATCTGCCGTTGGTAGATTTCGCTGTAGGGCCAGTGCTGCTCACCTTCCGGCACGCCGCCACCCACCACGCGGATCAAACCGGCAGCGTCGGCGATGCGCTCGCGATCATCTTCGTCAGCCGCCCAGTAAGCGCGCAGGGTCAGGGCCACGCCGTGACTGTACTGACGATCGACCAGCACATCCTCGTTCATCAACAGATAAACGAGGGTCAGCGCCTTGGAAAACAGTACGACAATGAGCACCAGCCACAAGGTGCGGGCAAAGAAACTCTGGGGGAACCAAACGGGGGTCTTCATACACAGCAGCCATAAACTTTGCAGGAGCGAGCACAGCTCGCACTGATTGCGGATAACGAGCCGTCCTGGCCGATGAAGCCGGGACTGCTCGCTCCTACAAATGCCCCGTCACTTGCTGTTGCCGTCCGGCACGAACACGTAGCCAACGCCCCAGACAGTCTGGATATAGCGCGGTTTGGACGGGTCGGGCTCGATCATACGACGCAGACGGGAAATCTGCACATCGATGGACCGCTCCAGCGCATCCCACTCACGGCCACGGGCCAGGTTCATCAATTTGTCACGGGTCAACGGCTCGCGGGCGTGCATCACCAGTGCCTTGAGCACGGCGAATTCGCCGGTGGTGAGCATGTTCACCTGGTCGCCACGCTTGAGTTCGCGGGTGGCCAGCGACAGCGAATAGTCGCCGAATGTAACCACTTCGTCCTCGCTGGCCGGCGCGCCCGGTACCGGGGCCACGCGGCGGAACAGTACGGCCTTGATACGTGCCACCAGCTCGCGCGGGTTGAACGGCTTGCCCAGGTAGTCATCGCAATGGGCCAGGCCGGCGATACGGTCCTGGTCGTCGCCCTTGGCGGTGAGCATGATCACCGGCACGGGGTTGGCGCGCTCGCGACGCAGGCGTGCGGCGGCGGTAAGGCCGTCTTCGCCCGGCAACATCAGGTCCATGACGATCAGGTTGTAGGTTTCGCGCGCCAGCAACCGGTCCATTTCCTTGGTGTCACCCACGGCCCGGACATTGAAGTCGGTGTTTTCGGTGAGGAAGCGCACCAGCCGGTCACGGATGACCTGATCGTCATCGACAATCAGAATCTTTGGTGCTTGTGCAGTACTGCTCATGGCTTACTCCTTTGATCTCGGCGCGCATTATGGCGCAGCTACCGAATCAGTGTGCTGTGTGCATTGTTAGCAGATTTTACCTGGCTTGCCATGGCAGACGCGCCGACGGGTGACTTTGCCAGCATCCCCCAAGCCTGAATCGCTGGTTATAATGCGCCCCTTTTACGTCGGGCGCGCCCGGCAGTCGTGATCGCCAGCCCCGGCCGGCGGCTCTGCATTTACAATTGGTCAGGTGGTTTCATGGACAGCATCAACAGCCGCATCGCCGCAGAACTCGGCGTCCGCCCGCAACAGGTCGAAGCGGCCGTGGCCCTTCTGGACGAAGGCTCCACGGTGCCTTTTATCGCCCGCTACCGAAAGGAAGTGACCGGCAGCCTGGATGACACCCAACTGCGTAACCTGGAAGAGCGCCTGCGCTACCTGCGCGAACTCGATGACCGCCGCGCCAGCATCCTGGCCAGCATCGAGGAACAAGGCAAGCTGACCCCTGAACTGGCCCGCGACATCAATCTGGCCGACACCAAGACCCGCCTCGAAGACCTTTACCTGCCGTATAAGCAGAAGCGCCGCACCAAGGGCCAGATCGCCCTGGAAGCCGGCCTGGGCGAGCTGGCCGACGGCCTGGTGGGCGACCCGATGCTGAACCCCGAGGCCGAAGCGGCCCGCTTCGTCAGCGCCGACAAAGGCGTGGCCGATACCAAGGCCGCCCTGGAAGGCGCCAAGTACATCCTGATGGAGCGCTTTGCAGAAGACGCCAAGCTGCTGGACAAGCTGCGCAACTTCCTCAAGCAGGAAGCCACCATCACCGCCCGCGTGGTCGCCGGCAAGGAAGAAGAAGGCGCCAAGTTCCGCGACTACTTCGAACACGACGAACCGCTCAAGAGCATGCCGTCGCACCGCGCCCTGGCCATTTTCCGCGGCCGCAACGAAGGCATTCTCAGCTCCACCCTGAAGGTGGGCGAAGAGGCACCGGGCACCCTGCACCCGTGCGAAATGATGATCGGCGAGCATTTCGACCTGAAAAACCAGAACCGCCCTGCCGACAAGTGGCTGGGCGAAGTGGTGCGCTGGACCTGGAAGGTCAAGCTGTACACCCACCTGGAAACCGACCTGTTCGGCGAGCTGCGCGACGGCGCCGAGACCGAGGCCATCAACGTTTTTGCCCACAACCTGCATGACCTGCTGCTGGCCGCCCCGGCCGGCCCGCGTGCCACCCTGGGCCTGGACCCGGGCCTGCGCACCGGCTGCAAGGTGGCCGTGGTCGACGCCACCGGCAAGGTGCTGGACACCGCCACCGTCTACCCGCACGTGCCGCACAACAAGTGGGACCAGACCATCGCCGTGCTGGCCGCCCTGTGCGCCAAGCACTCGGTTGACTTGATTGCCATCGGCAACGGCACCGCCAGCCGCGAAACCGACAAGCTGGCCGCCGACTTGATCAAAAAATACCCAGGCCTGAAAATGACCAAGGTCATGGTCTCCGAGGCCGGCGCTTCGGTGTACTCGGCTTCGGAACTGGCGGCCAAGGAATTCCCGGACCTGGACGTGTCCATCCGTGGCGCCGTGTCCATCGCCCGTCGCCTGCAGGACCCGCTGGCCGAGCTGGTGAAAATCGACCCCAAATCCATCGGTGTCGGCCAGTACCAGCATGACGTATCGCAGCTCAAGCTGGCGCGCGGTCTGGACGCCGTGGTCGAGGACTGCGTGAACGCCGTGGGCGTGGACGTCAACACCGCCTCCGTGGCACTGCTGGCACGCATCTCGGGCCTCAACAGCACCCTGGCGCAGAACATCGTTGCCCACCGTGACGAGCACGGCGCGTTCAAGACCCGCGCCGCGCTGAAAAAAGTCCCCCGTCTGGGCGAGAAAACCTTCGAACAGGCCGCAGGCTTCCTGCGCGTGATGAACGGCGATAACCCGCTGGACGCCTCTGCGGTGCACCCGGAAGCCTACCCGCTGGTCAAGCGCATCGCCGCTGAAACCGACCGCGACATCCGCTCGCTGATCGGCGACAGCGCCTTCCTCAAGCGCCTGGACCCGAAAAAATACACCGACGAGACCTTCGGCCTGCCGACCGTCACCGACATCCTGCAGGAACTGGACAAGCCAGGCCGCGACCCGCGCCCCGAGTTCAAGACCGCCGCCTTCCAGGACGGCGTCGAGGACCTGAAGGATCTGGAACCCGGCATGATCCTCGAAGGCGTGGTCACCAACGTGACCAACTTCGGTGCCTTCGTCGACATCGGCGTACACCAGGACGGCCTGGTGCACATCTCGGCGCTGTCCGAGAAGTTCATCAAGGACCCGCGTGAAGCGGTGAAGGCCGGCGACGTGGTCAAGGTCAAGGTCATGGAAGTCGACATCCCGCGCAAACGCGTAGGCCTGTCGATGCGCATGAGCGACACCCCGGGCGAGAAAGTAGACGGCGCACGTGGCAGCCGCCCAGGCTCGGCACCCCGCCAGCAAGGCGCCCCGGCACGCCAGAAGGAGCCCGCCGCAGCGCCGGTGAACAACGCCATGGCCTCGCTGTTCGCCAACGCCAAGCAGTTGAAGAAACGCTGATGCAAATCCCTGAAGCGCTGGTGCACAGCGCCTTCAGCCAGATGCTGGGCTGCCGCCTGCTGAGCCTTGAGAAAGGCAAGGCCGAGGTGGCCCTGGCCCTGGAGCCGCACCTGCGCAACCGCGGCCAGGTGATGCATGGTGGGGCCTTGTTCAGCCTGGTGGATATCACCATGGGCCTGGCCTGCTCCAGCCAGCACGGCTTCGATCAGCAAAGCGTAACCCTGGAATGCAAGATCAACTACATGCGCCCCGTGGCCCAGGGCGAGGTGGTGTGCGTAGCCACCATCGTGCACGGCGGCAAGCGCACGCTGGTTGTCGACGCCGAAGTGCTTCAGGGCGACAAACTGATGGCTAAAGCGCAAGGGACCTTCGTGGTTCTCTAGCGGTTTGTATCGGTTCTGGGTTAATTTCGGCACTGCGTATGCGGTGCCGGAATCGACCACCTGGAAGCAAATGGAACGTCAGGCGAAAAATCTGACACCAATAACAGTACCAGGCGACAACGCCGGTTCCTTTCGTCACCCTTGTAGACCGTCAACTCTACCCCCATATTGGGGCGACTGACGCGTGAAGGAATCCAACTTGAGCGACATTCTCAACCGCCGCCTGCGCCTTTTGGGCGAGGCTGCCAACCTGACCCTGCTCGAGCATTGCCTGCATGGCATCGAGCGCGAATGCCTGCGCGTCACTGCCCAAGGCCGCCTGGCACAGACGCCGCACCCTGAAGCGCTGGGCGCCGCGCTGACTCACGAACAGATCACCACGGACTACTCCGAATCGCTGCTGGAGTTCATCACCCCAGCCCTGGCCGATCCGGCGCAGACCCTGCAAAGCCTGGACAAGATCCATCGCTTCGCCTATTCCAAGCTGGGCAACGAGTTCCTCTGGAGCCCGTCGATGCCCTGCCCGTTGCCGGCCGAGGAAGACATTCCGATCGCCTACTACGGCACCTCCAACATCGGTCAGCTCAAGTACGTGTACCGCCAGGGCCTGGCCCTGCGCTACGGCCGCACCATGCAGTGCATCGCCGGCATTCACTACAATTTCTCGCTGCCCGAGCAGCTGTGGCCGCTGCTGCGCGAAGCCGAAGGCGCCGTGCAGAGCGACCGCGACTACCAGTCCTCGGCCTACATCGCCCTGATCCGCAACTTCCGTCGTTACAGCTGGCTGCTGATGTACCTGTTCGGTGCGTCCCCGGCCCTGGACGCCGGCTTCCTGCGCGGTCGCGGCCATCAGCTGGAACAGCTGGACGCCGACACCCTGTACCTGCCGTACGCCACCAGCCTGCGCATGAGCGACCTGGGTTACCAGAGCAACGCCCAGGCCGGCCTGACGCCGTGCTACAACGACCTGCCCAGCTACACCGACAGCCTGCGCAAGGCCGTGGCCACGCCGTACGCGCCGTACGTGGAAATCGGCACCCACAAGGATGGCGAGTGGGTGCAGCTGAACACCAACATCCTGCAGATCGAAAACGAGTACTACTCCAACATCCGCCCCAAGCGCGTGACCTACACCGGCGAACGGCCGATTCAGGCGCTGATGGCGCGCGGCGTGCAGTACGTGGAAGTGCGCTGCCTGGACATCAACCCGTTCCTGCCGACCGGCGTCGACCTGACGGAGGCGCGTTTCCTGGACGCGTTCCTGCTGTTCTGCGCCCTGCAGGAAAGCCCGTTGCTGGAAAACATCGAGTGCGGCGGCGCCACCAACAACTTCCTCAGCGTGGTCAAGGAAGGCCGCAAGCCGGGCCTGCAACTGCAGCGCAACGGCCAGCCGGTGGAGCTCAAGCAGTGGGCCGGCGAACTGCTGGACCAGATCGCGCCCCTGGCCGAACTGCTGGACCGCAGCCACGGCGGCGACGAGCACGCCAAGGCCCTGGCGGCCCAGCGGGCGAAGGTCAGCGACCCGTCACTGACGCCGTCGGCGCAGGTGCTGGCGAGCATGGCTGAGCACAAGGAAAGCTTCGCGCAGTTCTCGTTGCGTCAAAGCCAGGCCCATGCGGAGTATTTCCGCAACCAGGCGTTGAGCGTCGAGGAACAGGCGAAATTCGAAGAGATGGCGCGCAAGTCGATTGCCGACCAGGCGGAGCTGGAGCAGACCGAGGTGGGGGATTTCGATACCTTCGTTGGCTCGTACCAGGCCAGTATCCTGGCGATCAGTAACTGATATCACGCGTCGCGCCCATCGCGGCCAAGGCCGGCTCCTACGCTGATCGTGGTAGGAGCCGGCCTTGGCCGCGATGGCCGTAACGCGGATATGGCCTTAAAGTGCTTTTTCGAAGATTTTCGAGTTGCGCTGGTAGTTGTACAGCGAAGCCCGCGCCGCTGGCAGGCGCTCCACGCCGCTAGGCTCGAAACCACGCTCGCGGAACCAGTGGGCGGTACGCGTCGTCAGCACGAACAACGTCTTCAAGCCCATCTCCCGCGCACGCACTTCGATGCGCTCCAGCAATTCATCCCCACGCCCGCCATGACGGTACTCAGGGTTCACCGCCAGGCACGCCAGTTCGCCCGTCTCGGAGTCGGCAATCGGGTACAGCGCCGCGCAGGCGATGATCATGCCCTCGCGCTCCACCACGCTGAACTGCTCGATCTCGCGCTCCAGCACCTCGCGGGAACGACGCACCAGAATGCCCTGCTCTTCCAGCGGGCTGATCAGGTCCAGCAAGCCGCCGACGTCTTCAATGGCCGCTTCACGCACCTGTTCGAATTGCTCCTGGGCCACCAGGGTGCCGCCACCGTCGCGGGTGAACAGCTCGGTCAGCAGCGCGCCGTTTTCGGCATAGCTGACGATATGCGCACGGCCCACGCCGCCTTTGCACGCCTGGGCAGCGGCATCCAGCAATTCGGCCTGGTAGTTTTCCATGCCCAGCCGTTCCAGGTGCGCGGGCACCTGCTGTGGACGCAGTTCGCGCACCAGCTTGCCGTTGGCGTCAATCAGGCCGCGATCAGCGCCGAACAGCAGCAGCTTGTCGGCGCCCAGGTCGATGGCAGCGCGCATGGCCACGTCTTCGCAGGCGATGTTGAACACCTCGCCCGTGGGCGAGTAGCCCAGCGGCGGCAGCAGCACGATGGAGCGCTCGTCCAGCAGGCGGTTGATGCCCTTGCGGTCGACGCGGCGCACTTCGCCGGTGTGGTGGTAATCAATGCCTTCGACCACGCCGATCGGGCGGCCGGTGACCAGGTTGCCGCCGGCTACGCGCAAACGCGCGCCCTGCATCGGCGAGGAGGCCATGTCCATGGACAGGCGTGCTTCGATGGCGATACGCAGGGCGCCAACGGCGTCGACCACGCATTCCAGGGTGGCGGCATCGGTGATGCGCAGGCCGCGATGGTAATGCGGAGTCAGACCGCGGGCGGCCAGGCGGCTTTCGATCTGCGGACGCGAGCCGTAGACCAGCACCAGACGCACGCCCATGCTGTGCAGCAGCACCAGGTCGTGGACGATGTTGCCGAAGTTGGGGTTTTCAATGCCATCGCCGGGCAGCATGACCACGAAGGTGCAGTCGCGGTGGGCGTTGATGTAGGGAGAGGCGTGACGGAGCCAATTGACGTATTCGGGCATAACTTCAAAAGCCTGTGGATAAGTGGACGAGCAACGTGGGAACTCACAGCTGGCTGCTGGTTATCGTCGTAACAGGCTTGGCGACACGCGGGCTCTCCTCTCTTCAATACGAATGGGCAACGCAGCGGTTTAGGCAGGTTGCAGGCAATAATGTTCGATCAACTGACGTAATAGACGCACTGTGGGCTCAAGACGTGACATTTCCAGGAATTCTCCCGGCTGGTGCGCGCAGGCAATGTCGCCGGGGCCCAGAATCAGGGTCTCGCAGCCCAGGCGCTGAAGATAAGGCGCTTCGGTGCCGAATGCCACCGCTTCCGCCCGATGGCCGGTCAGGCGTTCGGCCACCTGCACCAGTTCGCAGTCGGCGGCCTGCTCGAAGGGCGGCACTTCGCTGAACAACGGCGCGTAGTCGATTTTGACCTGGTGCAGCTCGGCCAGCGGTGCAAGCTTGCGGCGAATGGCGTCGCGCAGCACCTTGGGGTCCATGCCCGGCAGCGGCCGCAGGTCGAATTCCAGCGAACACTGGCCGCAGATACGGTTGGGGTTGTCGCCGCCGTGGATGCAGCCGAAGTTGAGGGTGGGTTGCGGCACGCTGAACTGCGGGTTGTTGTATTCCACCTGCCACTGCTTGCGCAGGCCCATCAACTCGCTGATGGCGCCGTGCATGGCTTCCATGGCGCTGTGGCCCAGGCTTGGGTCGGAGGAATGGCCGCTGCGTCCCAGAATGTCGATGCGCTCCATCATCACGCCTTTGTGCAGGCGGATCGGCTTGAGCCCGGTCGGCTCGCCGATCACCGCAGCACGGCCCAGGGGCCAACCGGCGGCGGCCAGGGCCTTGGCGCCGGCCATGGAGCTTTCTTCGTCACAGGTGGCGAGAATCAACAGCGGCTGCTTGAAGTCGTGCTGCAGCAGCGGCAGCACGGCTTCGATGATCAGGGCGAAGAAGCCCTTCATGTCGCAACTGCCCAAGCCTACCCAGCGCCCGTCCACCTCGGTGAGCTTGAGCGGGTCGGTCTGCCAGAGCTTTTCGTCGTAGGGCACGGTGTCGCTGTGGCCCGACAGCACCAGGCCGCCAGGGCCGGTGCCACGGCTGGCCAGCAGGTTGAACTTGCCGGGCGACACTTCGTGGATGTCGCACTTGAAACCCAGATCCCCCAGCCAGCTGGCCAACAGGTCGATCACCGGCTGGTTCGACTGGTCCAGGCTGGCCTGGGTGCAGCTCACCGACGGCGCCGCGATCAGGGCGGCGAATTGCTCTTTGAACGTGGGCAGCGGCATGGGCATTCTCCAGGGTGCGAACCCCATCATAGAGCCATTGAGCACTGAGAATAAACCGTGGGGATGCGAGTCCTGTACACTGCACGGCCTTAGCAGTCATCTGCGCTCCTATCAGAACAGCGCCTGGATTCTCCCGCCATGCAAAAAGAAACCGAAATCAAACTGCGCGTCAGCCCCGAAACCCTGGCTGAGCTGCGCGAACACCCGTTGCTGAAAAAACGCAACAAAAGTGGCTGGGAACGCCGTGAGCTGTTCAATCAGTATTTCGACACCCCGACCGGCGAGCTGGCCGCTGCCAAGGTCGCCCTGCGCCTGCGCAAGGACGGCGACGAGGTCATCCAGACCCTCAAGACCCGTGGCCAGAGCGTCGCCGGTCTGTCCGAGCGCAACGAGTACAACTGGGACCTGACCAAGGCCAAGCTGGACTTGAAGAAGCTGGACGGCGAATGCTGGCCTGAAGAACTGGCCGAGCTGGACAAGAAAACCATCAAGCCGGTGTTCACCACCGACTTCGTCCGCGAGCGCGCCGAAATCGCCTGGGGCCGTGGCAAGGCCAAGGTCGTGATTGAAGCCGCCCTGGACCTGGGCAAAGTGATCGTCGGCAAGCAGTCCGAAGACATCTGCGAGCTGGAACTGGAACTGCGCGAAGGCGAGCCTGCCGCGCTGCTGGAACTGGCTGCGGAACTGGCCATCAAGCTGCCGCTGATGCCGTGTGACATCAGCAAGGCCGAGCGTGGTTATCGCCTGGCCGAGCCGGGCAGCTACGCCCTGAGCCTGCCAGCGCCGGAACTCACCGCGGAAATGCCGCTGGACGACACCTTCAACGCCCTGGCCTGGCACCTGCTGGGCAGCAGCCAGCGGCTGGCCGAGCAATACCGGTTCAACGGTCACTGGCGCCTGCTGCAAGACTGGCTGGCTCAGTTGATCGAACTGCGCGCCCTGGCCGGCAGCCTGGGCCAGGCCGCCCCGCGCAGCACCACCCACGAGCTGCGTATCAGCCTGGATGCCCTGCTGGAAGACTGGCGCCCGCTGGTGCAGGCCGGTCAGGAAGATGAAGACGTGCGCCAGGCGGCGCCCGAGCAGTTCGCCGAAGAGCTGCTGGACGTGCGCTGGGGCCTGTTCTCGCTGAACACTTCTCGCTGGCTGATGGACCGCGCCTGGACCGTTGAGCGCAACAACCGTGGCAACCGCCAGGGCGCCGCGCAACTGGCCAACTGGTTGGGCCACTTCCTGGGCGAAGAAGCCGCCGCCCTGCAACTGGGCCGCTACCAGCAGCAGCCCGAAGACCTGGCCGAGCAGCTGCCACGCATCGAGCGCATCCAGGCCTGGCTGCACCATGCCCGCAACGTGCTTGATCTGCCGGAAATGGATCGCCTGTACGGTGAGCTGAACAAGCTGCACGAGCTGGCGGATACCGACATCAGCGACGAAGTGCTGGAAGCACGCGTGCACCAGGCGCTGACGGTGATGCAGAGCCGTGCCTGGAAGCAGATTCTGCGCAAGTAATACCCCTGTAGCCGCTGCCGACAGGCTGCGCTTGCCCTGTGCCTCGCTGAAAGTTTTCAGGGTTCACACAGGCCAGCGCAGCCTGGCGGCAGCGGCTACAGTCAGCGCAGCACCGGCAAGCTGGTGGTGGACTTGATTTCCGACAGCGCCACCGTCGAGTTCACCTCCTGAATCCCCGGCACCAGCGACAGCTTCTCGAAGAAAAACCGCTCGTACGCTTCAATGTCCGGCGTAACGATACGCAGCAGAAAATCCACCGACCCCATCAACACATAACACTCCAACACCTCCGGAAAGCCACGAATCGCGTCGGTAAATTCGGTGAAATTGGAGCGCCCATGGGCATTGAGCTTCACCTCGGCGAATATCTGCGTGTTCAGCCCGATCTTTTTGCGATCTAGCAGCGTCACCTGCCCGCGAATCACCCCCTCCTCCTTGAGCCGCTGAATGCGCCGCCAGCACGGCGACTGCGACAGCCCCACCTGCTCGGCGATCTGCGCGCTGGGTAGCGAGGCGTCCTCCTGCAGCAAGGCCAGAATGCGTCGATCATACTGATCCAGTTCGCTTTGCATAATTAATCCCAATAAGCGCAGTTAGGCGAATCATATAATTCACAGGAACACCGATCTCACTTATTTGAGACAAGAAATACCGGGCTGTCCATGCAAAGCTGTGCCAATCGTTTCCGGAGCCCAGCCATGTCCCTTCACGAAACCCGCAGCGACCACTGGAACGGCCGCCAGCCCACCACCCTGGTGCGTTACCGCCTGGTCGCCGAAGCCGAGCCCGACAGCCTGTGCCGGGTGCTGAACCTGTTGGCCATGCAATACCTGACGCCGCTGTCGCTAAACGTGGTGCGCGAAGATGACCTGTTGCACGTGGACCTGACGGTGGACGGCCTGAGCTGGCACCGCGCTGAAGTGATTGGTCACAAAATGCTCAACCTGATCTGCGTGCTGAGCGTGGACCTGCAGGCCGCGAACGACGAGGGGCTGGCGGCCGCTGGCTGAGCCCTTCGCAAGGCCTTGAAACTTTTTCCCGCCGCCTGCGGCAACCTCAACGGGATTCCCCGGTCTACCTTTTCACTCAGGCACCCCAACAAGCCTGGGTATCGTAGAACCGAGTCAAGGAGCCCGCATGTCCGTCGTCACCGTTACCGAGGACCGCTGGCTGGATTTGAATGAGCTGTTGCGCGACCTGGTGGACCAGGGTTTTCTCAGCCAGGACGGCGCCGAACACGCATTGGCCGCCCGGCGTGGCCTGCGGAACTGCCAGTTGCACCCATTGGAATTCATCGCCGGCCAGCAACTCGAGGACCAAAGCCGCCCAGGCAAGTACCTGGACCTGGAACAACTGACCCTATGGCTTGCCCAGCAGGCCGGGCAACCATACTTGCGCATCGACCCGCTGAAAATCGACGTGGCGGCGCTGACGCCACTGATGTCCTACGGCTTTGCCCAGCGCCACAAGATCATCGCCGTGGCCGCCTCGCGCGGCGCCGTGACGGTAGCCAGCGCCCAGCCTTTTGTCAGCGGCTGGGAAGCAGACCTGACCCACGTGCTCAAGCGCCCGATCAAGCGCGTGGTGGCCAACCCGGCGGAAATCCAGCGCTTCACCGTGGAGTTTTATCGGCTGGCGCGGTCGGTCAGCGGTGCCAACAACGGTGATCCGCGCAGCGGCAACTCGGGCAATTTCGAGCAATTGCTCAATCTCGGCGCCAGCGATCAAGAGCCGGACGCGGACGATGCCCACATCGTCAACATCGTCGACTGGCTGTTCCAATACGCCTTCCAGCAGCGCGCCAGCGATATCCACATCGAACCACGCCGCGAACAAGGCACCGTGCGCTTTCGCATCGACGGCATTCTGCACAATGTCTACCAGTTCCCCCCGCAGGTGGTGATGGCCATTGTCAGCCGCCTGAAGAGCCTGGGGCGCATGAACGTGGCTGAAAAGCGCAAACCCCAGGACGGGCGCGTCAAGACCAAGACCCCGCAGGGCGGCGAGGTGGAGTTGCGCCTGTCCACCCTGCCCACGGCCTTTGGCGAGAAGATGGTGATGCGCATCTTCGACCCCCAGGTGCTGCTCAAGGACTTCCAGGACCTGGGCTTCGGCGCCGACGACCTGCGCCGCTGGGAAGACATGATCAGCCAGCCCAACGGCATCATCCTGGTCACCGGCCCCACCGGCTCGGGCAAGACCACCACGCTGTACACCACGCTCAAGCGCCTGGCCACGCCGCAAGTGAACCTGTGCACCATCGAAGACCCCATCGAGATGGTGGAGCCTGCGTTCAACCAGATGCAGGTGCAGCACAATATCGACCTGACGTTTGCCAGCGGCGTGCGCGCGCTGATGCGGCAGGACCCGGACATCATCATGATCGGCGAGATACGCGACCTGGAGACCGCCGAGATGGCCATCCAGGCCGCGCTGACCGGCCACCTGGTGCTGTCGACTTTGCACACCAACGACGCCCCCAGCGCCATCAGCCGCCTGCTGGAGTTGGGGGTGCCGCATTACCTGATCAAGGCGACGCTGATTGGCGTCATGGCCCAACGATTGGTGCGCACCCTGTGCCCCCATTGCAAGGCCCCTCAGCAGCTGGCCGAAGACGACTGGCAGGCGCTGACACGCCCCTGGCAGGCGCCCCTCCCCAGCCAGGCGCACCAGGCCATCGGCTGCACGGAGTGCCGTGACACGGGCTTTCGCGGGCGGGCCGGGGTGTACGAAATCATGCAGATGACGGACACGGTAAAAGCGCATATCCAGGCGGAGACCGACCTGATGTCGCTCAAGCGCCGGGCCGTGATGGAGGGTATGCGGAGCCTGCGTCTGTCCGGCGCGCAGAAAATCGCCGCCGGCCAGACCACCCTGGAGGAGGTGCTGCGGGTCACCCCGAGAAACGATTTGAAATAGTGTTTGGGCTTTCGGGAACCAAGCTCACCAGGTCAGCATCAAAATACCGAGATAACCCTGTCGGAGTCACCCATCATGCGTCTTAAAACTGCCGTAGTAACGCTTGCCCTGCTCTCGGTACCAGTTGGCTCGGCCATGGCCGATGGTTTCCTGAGAGACGTACTGTCCTCCGGTGCCACCACCGCGTCGACCTACCTGACGTTCCGTCACCACAAGCTGATTGTCGCCGCCCAGGATGACGCCGGCAGCTATGTGGCCAGTAACGGCAGCATCAAGGGGCCGTACCTGGAAGCGGCCATGCAGCAAGTGCGCACGGACAACCCGGGCCTGAAGGCCTCTGACATGGAGTTGGCCAACGCCATTCTGATCAAGGGCTCCGAGCCCGTGGCAGCCGAGTAAAACCGCGGCAGCTTGCTACAAGACGGCGTCGTCTGCATCGCGGCCAAGGCCGGCTCCTACCCCGAACCGCGTAGGAGCCGACTTTAGTCGCGATGCAAACGACGCGGTTTCAAGATAGTTGCGGCTACATCAGCTGCGGTAGTCGTCCACCGGCACGCAGGCGCAATACAGGTTTCTATCCCCATACACATTGTCGACCCGGTTCACCGCTGGCCAGTATTTATGCGCCCGCGTGTGGCTGCTGGGGGTCACTGCCTGGGCAATCGTATACGGCCTTTCCCAGGTACCCGTGACATCCGCCAAGGTGTGGGGTGCGCGTTTGAGCGGGTTGTCTTCCCCAGGCCATTCACCACTCGCCACCCTGGCAATCTCGGCGCGAATGCTCAGCATGGCCTCGACAAAACGGTCCAGCTCCGCCTTGGACTCACTCTCGGTAGGCTCGATCATCAACGTGCCAGGCACCGGGAATGACATGGTCGGCGCATGGAAGCCAAAGTCCATCAACCGCTTGGCCACATCCTCCTCGCTGATGCCGGTCTGCGCCTTCAGAGGCCGTAAGTCCAGAATGCACTCATGGGCCACGCGGCCGTTGCGCCCGCTGTAAAGCACAGGAAACGCCCCGCCCAGCTGCTGCGCCAGGTAGTTGGCCGACAAAATCGCCACCTCAGTGGCATCCACCAATTGCGGCCCCATCATCGCGATGTACATCCAGCTGATCGGCAGGATGCTGGCGCTGCCCCACGGCGCGGCACTGACAGCGCCATTGTTGGGCAGCGGCCCGTCGATGGACACCACCGGGTGGTTGGCGACGAAGGGCGCCAGGTGCGCCCGCACGCCGATCGGGCCCATGCCTGGCCCACCGCCGCCATGGGGGATGCAGAACGTCTTGTGCAGGTTCATGTGCGACACGTCGGCGCCAATGTCGGCCGGCCGCGCCAGCCCTACCTGGGCATTGAGGTTGGCGCCATCCATGTACACCTGCCCACCGTGCTGGTGCACCACTTCGCAGATCTCGACAATGCCCTCTTCGTACACGCCGTGGGTGGATGGGTAGGTGGCCATCAGGCATGACAACTTGTCCCCCGCCGCCCGGGTCTTGGCCTTGAGATCTTCTAGGTCGACATTGCCGGCCTCGTCGCATTCGACGATCACCACCTGCATGCTGGCCATCTGCGCGGACGCGGGATTGGTGCCATGGGCCGAGGCGGGAATCAGGCAGATGTTGCGTTGCCCCTGTTGGCGGCTCTCATGGTATTTGCGGATCGCCAGCAGCCCGGCGTACTCGCCCTGGGCGCCGGAGTTGGGCTGCATGCAGATGGCATCGAAGCCGGTGATCGCGCACAGCCATTGCTCAAGCTCGTCGATCATCGCCTTGTACCCACGCGCCTGCTCCGTGGGCGCAAACGGGTGCAGATTGGCAAAGCCGGGCCAGGTGATGGGGATCATCTCGCTGGTCGCGTTGAGCTTCATGGTGCAGGAGCCCAGCGGGATCATCGACTGATTAAGCGCCAGGTCCTTGTTCTCCAACTGCTTGAGGTAACGCAGCATCTCGGTTTCGCTGTGGTGCTGGTTGAATACGGGGTGGGTCAGGTAGGTCGATGTGCGTTCAAGCCCAGGCGGGATAGCGGACGGCAGGGCTTCGGCATCCAGGGTGCCCACGTCCAGGCCGTGATCGGCACCCAGCAGAATGTCCCACAGCAACCCCACGGTGGCGGCATCGCAGGTTTCGTCCAGGCTCAGACCCACGCGGCCGCGCCCCAGAATGCGCAGGTTCACGTGCACGGCCTGGGCGCTCTCGATGACCGCTGTCTGGGCGCCGCCCACCTCCAGCGTCAGGGTGTCGAAGAAATGCTGGTTGAGGCGCTTGATGCCTTTGCGCTCAAGCCCTGCGGCCAAAATCTGCGTCAGGCGATGTACGCGCTGGGCAATGCGCTGCAGCCCGATTGGGCCATGGTAGACGGCATAGAACGCGGCGATATTGGCCAGCAGCACCTGGGCGGTGCAGATGTTGGAGTTGGCCTTCTCGCGGCGGATATGCTGCTCGCGGGTTTGCAGGGCCATGCGCAGGGCGACATTGCCCCGCGCATCCTTGGACACGCCGATGATACGGCCGGGAATGGCCCGCTTGTAATCCTCGCGGCTGGCAAAAAAGGCCGCGTGGGGGCCGCCATAGCCCATGGGCACGCCGAAGCGCTGGGTGGAGCCGAACACCACGTCGGCCCCCAGTTCGCCAGGCGGTGTCAGCACCAGCAGGCTCAACAGGTCGGCGCCCACACAAGCGATGGCCTGGCGGGCATGCAACTGTTCGATCACAGGGCGCAGGTCGCGCACCTCGCCATGGGTGTCGGGGTACTGCAGTACCGCGCCGAACACGTCGTGGCTGGCCAGGCTATCCACCGTGTCGATGATTAGCTCAATGCCGAAACCTTCGGCGCGGGTCTGCACCACGGACAAGGTCTGCGGGTGGCACTGGCTGTCGATGAAAAAACGCGGGCTTTTCGATTTGCTCACCCGTCGCGCCAGCGCCATGGCCTCGGCGGCAGCCGTGGCTTCGTCCAGCAGCGAGGCGTTGGCCAGCTCCAGGCCCGTGAGGTCGATGACCATCTGCTGGAAATTGAGCAGCGCTTCCAGACGGCCTTGGGCTATCTCGGGCTGATAAGGGGTGTAGGCGGTGTACCAGCCGGGATTTTCCAGCACGTTGCGCAGGATCACGCCGGGGGTCAGGGTGCCGTGGTAGCCCATGCCGATCAGGCTGGTCCACACCTGGTTCTGTTCGGCGTAGCCGCGCAGTCTGGCCAGGGCGGCGGTTTCATCCAGGGCGGTGGGCAGGTCCAGCGGGCGGTTGAAACGGATGCTGGGGGGGACGGTCTGTTCGATCAGTTCGACACGGCTGGCAAGGCCCAGGGCATCGAGCATGGCACGCTGTTCGGCGGCATCGGGACCCAGGTGGCGCCTGGCGAAGGCGTCCGGGTCTTGCAGTTCGCTCAGGGGTGGCAGGCGGGACATGGCGGTGCTCTCTTTCTGGACTGAACGTGGCCACGTTCAGTCTAGAAAGAGATTGCCGCCTGCGTCGGAAGTTATTCGCCGATGGCGGCTTTGTAACCGGCAGCGTCCAGCAGTTTGTCCAGTTCAGCCGTGTCGCTTGGCTTGAGCTTGAAGATCCAGGCGCTGTAAGGCTCCTCGTTCAGCTGTTCAGGGCTGTCGGCCAGCTCTTCGTTTATAGCGATCACTTCGCCCGACACCGGCGAGTAGATGTCCGAAGCAGCCTTCACCGACTCAACCACACCGGCGGCCTCGCCTGCGGCGTACACTTTGCCCACTTCGGTCAGCTCGACGAACACCACGTCACCCAGGGCTTCCTGGGCGTGGTCGGAAATGCCCACGGTCACGGTGCCATCGGCTTCCAGACGGGCCCACTCGTGGCTCTCGGCAAAACGCAGGTCAGCTGGGATATTGCTCATGATTTTCTTGTCCTCGACAGGGTCAGCGGCAGGCCCGCAAAATGTTCAGATCAGGGTTTTACCATGGCGCACGAACGTGGGGCGCACCACCCGTACCGGGTACCACTTGCCGCGGATTTCAACCTCGGCACGGTCGGCGGTGGCCATCGGCACCCGCGCCAGGGCGATCGATTTGCTCAACGTAGGTGAGAAACTACCACTGGTGATCTCCCCTTCGCCAATTTCTGCGATACGAACTACCTGGTGGGCCCGCAATACACCGCGCTCCTCCAGTACCAGGCCGACCAATTTTTCGCCAACGCCCTGTTCGCATTCGGCTTCCAGGGCGGCGCGGCCGATGAACTCACGGGCGGTGGGTTCCCAGGCAATGCTCCAGGCCATGTTCGAGGTCAGCGGCGAATGCGCCTGGTCGATATCCTGCCCGTAGAGGTTCATGCCCGCCTCCAGACGCAGCGTATCCCGGGCCCCCAGGCCGATTGGCGAGATGCCGGCCCCGACCAGATCGTTGAAAAAAGCGGGCGCCTGATCGGCCGGCAAGACGATTTCCAGACCGTCTTCACCGGTATAGCCGGTGCGGGCGATGAACCAGTCACCGTCGGTCAGGCCCTGGAAAGGTTTGAGCTGGCTGATCAGATTGGCGCGGGCCTGGCTGACCAATTGCGCGACCTTATGCCGCGCCTCGGGGCCCTGAATGGCGAGCATGGCCAGTTCGGGGCGCTCGCTGATCTGCACATCGAAATCGGCGCCGATGCGCTCGATCCAGGCCAGGTCCTGCTGGCGGGTGGCCGCATTGACCACCAGCCGGTAACCGTCCTGAACCAGGTACACAATCATGTCGTCGACGATGCCGCCGCGCTCGTCGAGCATGGCACTGTACAGCGCCGAACCGGTGGCTTGCAGGCGCTCGACATCGTTGGCCAGCAGGCGCTGGAGGAACGACCGGGCGTGCGGCCCGGCGATGTCGATCACTGTCATGTGCGATACATCGAACACGCCGCAGTCGCGACGCACCTGGTGGTGCTCCTCAACCTGCGATCCATAATGCAGGGGCATGTCCCAACCGCCAAAATCGACCATTTTGGCGCCTAGGGCCAAGTGCAGGTCATAGAGAGGCGTACGCTGTCCCATGGGTTTCTCCTTCCGGGATTGGCGAAAGCGCGAATACTGGGCAAATCACCCGCAGGGCTCTGGAACAGGGCTTTGCGGGGTGCCTATAAAACCAGTTCACAATGACCGGCCGCGCAGAATGCCGCGCATTGTAGCCGCAAGGCGCGGCCCTGACACCTTTGGGCACAGGCGTCATGAGGTTTGACCGATCCGTCGTGCCGAACGTCGAATCAGGCCGATAACCGGCAGCAATCCCACCAGCACCAACGTCAATGCCGGCAGCGAGGCCCGGGCCCACTCCCCTTCACTGGTCATTTCGAAGATACGCACCGCCAGCGTGTCCCAGCCGAAGGGGCGCATCAACAGCGTAGCGGGCATTTCCTTCAGCACGTCGACGAACACCAGCAGCGCCGCGCTCAGGGCACCGGGCAGCAGCAACGGCAGGTAGACCCGGCCAAACAGGCGCGCACCGCCAACGCCTAGGCTGCGTGACGCCTCGGGCAACGACGGGCGGATCTTGGCCAGGCTGCTTTCCAGCGGGCCGTAGGCCACCGCCATGAAACGCACCAGGTAGGCCAGCAACAGCGCAGTCAGGCTGCCCAGCAGCAGCGGTCGGCCTGCCACGGGGATGACCAGCGCCTTGTCCAGGTAACTGAAGGCCAGCATGATCGACACCGCCAGCACCGAACCCGGCAAGGCGTAGCCCAGATTTGCGAGCCCCACGCCCACACCGATGCCGCGCGTGGGCACCAGACGCCGGGCGAACGCCAGCAGCAGCGCCAGCGTCACGGTCACCAGTGAGGCCAGGCCGCCCAGGTACAGGGTGTGCAGGATCAGCCCCCCATAACGCTCATCCAGATCGAAGCGACCGCGCTGCCAGCACCACACAATCAGTTGCAGCACCGGCACCACGAACGCACAGGTGAACACCAGGCCACACCACGTGGTGGCGGCGGCCGCCCGCCAGCCGTGCAAGCGATACAGCATCTGCCCACGCACCCGTTCGCTGCCAGCATGGACCGCACCACGCATGCGCCGCTCGCCATACAGTACCAGCACCACGGCGATCAGCAGCAGGCTGGCCAGTTGCGCTGCGCTGGACAGGCTGAAGAAGCCGTACCAGGTCTTGTAGATGGCCGTGGTGAAGGTGTCGAAATTGAACACAGCCACGGCGCCAAAGTCGGCCAGGGTTTCCATCATCGCCAGGGCGATGCCCGCGCCAATGGCCGGCCGCGCCATGGGCAAGGCAATCCGCCAGAAAGCCTGCCAGGGCGTCTGCCCCAGCACCCGCGCCGCCTCCATCAGGCCGCGCCCCTGGGCCAGGAACGCAGTACGCGCCAGCAGGTAGACATAGGGGTAGAACACCAGCACCAGGACGATAATCACGCCGCCGGTGGAACGCACACGTGGCAGGCGCAAACCGCTGCCAAACCATTCGCGCAGCAGCGTCTGCACGGGGCCGGCGAAATCCAGCAGGCCGACGAAAACGAACGCCAGCACGTAAGCGGGAATGGCGAAGGGCAGCATCAGTGCCCAGTCCAGCCAGCGCCGCCCCGGGAACTGGCACAGGCTGGTCAGCCACGCCAGGCTCACGCCCAGCAGGGTCACGCCAACGCCGACGCCCAGCAGCAAGGTCAGGGTATTGCCCAGGAGCCGTGGCAACTGGGTGGCCCACAAGTGCTCCCAGATCGATGCGTCGATGCTCTGCCACGACAGCAGCAACACGCTGAGTGGCAACAACACCAGCGCCGCCATGGCGTAGACCGGCAGGTACCAGCGGCGCTGGTGCATGGGCTGTGTCAATTCCAGCCGGCACGGTCCATCAGGCGGATGGCCTCGGCCTGACGCTTGCCGGCCACTTCAACCGGCAGGGTGTCGGCCTTGAAGCTGCCCCAGCTGGCCACTTCGGCGGAAGGCTGCACATGGGGGTTGGCGGGGAATTCCTGGTTGGTGTCGGCGAAGATCTTCTGCGCCTCCGGGCCGGTCATCCACTCCACCAGTGCCTTGGCGGCCTTGGGATGCGGTGCGTGGCGGGTCAGGCCGATGCCCGACAGGTTCACGTGCACGCCACGGTCGCCCTGGTTGGGCCAGAACAGCTTGATCGGCAGTTGCGGGTCCTGACGGTGCAGGCGGCCGTAGTAGTAGGTGTTGACGATGCCCACGTCGCACTGGCCGGCCTTGATGGCCTGCAGCACGGCAATGTCGTCGGAGAACACGTCGGTGGACAGGTTGTTGACCCAGCCCTTGAGAATGGTCTCGGTCTGCGGCGCACCATGGGTTTCGATCAGCGTGGCGGTCAGCGACTGGTTGTAGACTTTTTTGGCCGTGCGCAGGCACAGGCGCCCTTCCCATTGCGAATCAGCCAGGGCCTCGTAGGTGGACAGCTCCTGCGGCTTCACCCGGTCGCTTGCATAGGCGATGGTACGCGCCCGCAGGCTCAGGCCGGTCCAGTCCTGGCTGGCGGCGCGGTACTGCGGTGGGATGTTGGCTTCGATGACGCTGGACTGGATGGGCTGCAGGATGCCCATCTGCTCGGCTTGCCACAGGTTGCCGGCGTCCACGGTCAGCAGCAGGTCGGCGGTGGCGTGTTCACCTTCGGCCTTGATGCGCTGCATCAGCGGCGCTTCCTTGTCGGTGATGAACTTGATCGGCACGCCGGTTTTCGCGGTGTAGGCGTCGAATACCGGTTTGATCAACTCGTCGATGCGCGAGGAATACACCACCACCTCGTCGGCGGCGCGGGCTTCATGGGCGAACAAGGTCAGGGCCAGTGCAGTCAGGACACGCTTGGTCGCCAGCATGGGAAATACTCTCGAAGTCGATTGAGCAGCGAATGGTAGAGAATCACTTTTGCCATCTCAATCGAACTCGAAAGTAAGCAGTTACCAGATGTTTCCCAGAAGTTTCGATAACCCTGTAGCCGCTGCCGAAGGCTGCGCTGGCCCTCGTTTACACTGCATATCTATAGCGAATGGAAGGGCCAGCGCGGCCTGGCGGCAGCGGCTACAGTGGGCGAGCAAGCTCCGGCAGGTCGCCGCTCAAGCCCAGGGCCTGGCGCACGAACATGGCCTTGGCTTCGGGCATCTGCTCTACCCACTTCAAGCCGCTGTTGCGCAACCACCGCAACGGCAGCGGGTCGGCCTGGAACAAGCGCTCGAAGCCTTCCATGGCCGCCATCAGTGCCAGGTTATGGGGCATGCGACGGCGCTCGTAGCGGCTGAGCACGCGCACATCGGCCAAGCGCTCGCCGCGGCCGTGGGCGTGCAGCAGTTCTTCAGCCAGCACGGCGGCGTCAAGGAAGCCCAGGTTCACGCCCTGCCCGGCCAGCGGGTGGATGGTGTGCGCGGCGTCGCCGATCAGTACCAGGCCTTCGGCCACGTAGCGTTTGGCGTGGCGCTGGCGCAGCGGCACGCACAGGCGCTTGTCGGCATGCTCGACGGTGCCCAGACGGCCTTCGAAGGCACGCTCCAATTGGGCGCAGAAGGCCTGGTCGTCCAGCGCCATCAGGTGTTCGGCTTCCGTCGGCGTGGTGGACCAGACGATCGAGCACCAGTGCTGCTGATCAGCATGGTCCAGCGGCAGAAATGCCAGCGGACCGTCATCGGTAAAGCGCTGCCAGGCGGTGCGCTGGTGCGGCTGGGCGCAGCGCACGCTGGTGACGATGGCGTGGTGCAGGTAATCCCACTCGCGGGTTTCACACCCGGCCAGGCGGCGTACGGCGGAATGCGCGCCGTCGGCGGCCACCACCAGCGGCGTGCGCACCGTACGGCCGTCGGCCAGGGTCAGCAGCCAGTCATCGCCGGAGCGGCGCAGTTGCTCCAGGCGCGCGTTGGCCAGCAGGCCGGTGTCGCTGTCGTGCAGCTGCTCCAGCAACGCGTCCTGCACCACGCGGTTCTCAACGATATGGCCCAGCACTTCGGCGTGCACGCTGGCCGCGCTGAAGTGGATGTGGCCGGTGCCACTGCCATCCCAGACGCTCATCTCGCCATAGGGGCTGGCACGACGGCGGGCAATGCCCTCCCAGGCGCCCAGGCGCTCGAGGATGCGCTGGCTGGCTGCCGACAGGGCGCTGACACGCGGTTCGAAGGGTGCCTGCGCATCAAACGCCTTGACGCTCAACGGGCTGCCGTCGACCACCAGGATTTCCAGGCCGCTGTTCTGCAACGCCAGGGCCAGGGCACTGCCCACCATGCCGGCGCCGACTACTACCAGATCTGCACGCATTTCCATGCTCAAGCCTGTTCCACGGGGGTGATAGGGAGGTAAACCGACAGGGTCATGTTCAACCCTGCATATCGGCGCGGGTGCCCAGGCCCATGGCCTGGCGAGCGAACCAGCGCTTGGCCGGGGGCAGCAGGTCCAGGCCCAGCAGGCCCAGGTTGCGACCGGCAGCCACCAGCGGTTGGGACGAGCCGAACAGGCGCGTGACCTTGTCGGAAAAGCCGACCGTCAGGTCCTGATCCACGCGCTGCCGCTCGCGGTAACGCTGCAAGGTAGCGAAGTCGCCCAGCGGCGCCTGGCTGGCCAGTAACGCGTCGGCCAGCGACTGCACATCGCGCAGGGACAGGTTGAAACCCTGCCCGGCAATCGGGTGCAGCGCGTGGGCAGCGTTGCCCAGCACCACCAGGTTGGAGCGTATCTGCTCCTCGGCCTCGACCAGCGTCAGCGGGTACAGGTGCCGCGCGCCGACCTGCTGCAAGGTGCCCAGGCGGTAGCCGAACACGCCTTGCAGCTCGCGCAGGAAGGCACGCTCGTCGATCTCGGCCAAGCGCTTGGCGTCCATGCCCTGACGGGTCCACACCAGGGCGCAGCGGTTGTCCGGCAGCGGCAGCAAAGCCATGGGGCCGTCGTCGGTGAAGCGTTCAAAGGCCAGGCCTTCGTGGGGCTGGCTGGGGCTGATGTTGGCGATCAGCGCGCTCTGGTCGTAAGGCCGCTGACGCACGCCGATACCCAGTTGCTCGCGCAGGCCGGAACGCCCGCCATCGGCCAGCACCGCCAGGTCGCAATCCAGACTGGTGTCGTCGTTCAGCGTCAGGCGATAGCCTTCTTCCAACACCTGCATGCGGGTGACTTCGGCAGGTACCCGCCAGCTCACCACCTCGGGGTCCAGCGCCTGCCACAGGCATTGGCCCAGCCAGGCGTTTTCCACCACGTAGCCCAGCGCCGGCACGCCTTCTTCCAGCGCCGTCAGACGGGTGACACCAAAACGGCCACGGTCGGAGACATGGATCTGCTTGATCGGTTGGGCGCGGCGATGGATAAGCTGCCACAGCCCCAGGCGCTCGTAGATCTGCCGGGTGCCGAACGACAGCGCCGAGGAGCGCGCGTCGTAGCTGGGCTGATAGGTATCGCCCGGGGCGAAGGGTTCGATCAGGGTGATCTTCCAGCCCCGCGCCTTGGCGCCGGCCTGCAGGGCCAGGGCCAGGCTGGCGCCGACCAGGCCGCCGCCGATGATTGCCAGATTTACGCGATTCATGCGGCCTCGGTACGTGCTTGAGCCATCAGGGCTTCGATTTCGGCAACGGTTTTCGGCACGTCGCGGGTAAGGATGTCGCAACCGCTGCGGGTCACCACCACATCGTCCTCGATGCGCACGCCAATGCCGCGCCACTTCTTGGCGACTTTCTGGTTATCGGGGCTGATGTAGATGCCCGGCTCGACCGTCAGGGTCATGCCCGGCTCCAGCACCCGCCACTCGCCGCCCACGCGGTAATCGCCGACATCGTGCACGTCCAGTCCCAGCCAGTGGCCGGCACGGTGCATGTAGAAGGCGCGGTAAGCTTCGCTGACGATCAGTTCGCGTACGTCACCCTGCAGCAGGCCCAGCTCCGCCAGGCCTTCGGTGATGACGCGCACGGTGGCCTCGTGGGCTTCGTTCCAGTGACGGTTGGGGCCGATGGCGGCAAACGCCGCTTCCTGGCTCTTGAGCACCAGCTCGTAGATAGCCTTTTGCTCGGGCGAAAACTTGCCACTGACCGGGAAGGTACGGGTGATGTCGCTGGCATAGCAGTCGATCTCGCAACCGGCGTCGATCAGCACCAGGTCGCCGTCCTTGAGCAGCGCGTCATTCTCTTGATAGTGGAGGATGCAGCTGTTGCGCCCGGCGGCGACGATGGAGCCGTAGGCCGGCATCTTCGCGCCGCCCTTGCGGAATTCATAATCCAGCTCGGCTTCCAGGCTGTACTCGTGCAGCCCCGCGCGGCAGGCCTGCATGGCGCGCACATGGGCACGGGCGGAGATCTGCGCGGCATGGCGCATCACTTTCACCTCGTTGGCCGATTTGTACAGGCGCATGTCGTGCAGCAGATGGTCCAGCGCCACGAATTCCTCGGGCGGCTGCGAGCCCAGATCGGCCTTGGAACGGATCACGTTGATCCACTCCATCAGGTGCCGGTCGAACTCGGTGTTGCTGCCCATAGCTGTGTACACCCGGTCGCGGCCTTCGATCAGGCCGGGCAGGATGTCGTCGATATCGGTGATGGGGAACGCATCATCGGCGCCATATTCGCGAATGGCGCCTTCCTGCCCGGCGCGCAGGCCGTCCCACAGCTCGCGCTCGGGATTGCGTTCGCGGCAGAACAGCACGTATTCCCCGTGCTCGCGGCCAGGGATCAAGGCGATCACCGCCTCGGGCTCGGGGAAGCCGCTCAGGTACTGGAAGTCGCTGTCCTGGCGGTACACATGCTCCACATCGCGGTTGCGGATGGCCACTGCAGCGGCCGGCAGGATCGCGATGCTGTTGGGCTCCATCTGTGCCATCAGAGCCTTGCGTCGACGAGCGTATTCCGACTTCGGGATATGAATTACTGGCACAGGCAGGCCCTTTTTCGCATCAGTGCAGGGAAGGCTTGGCAGCCGCAACCGGCTTGGCGCACTCGGTGAACAGCAGCATCGGCGCAACACGCAGGTATTCCATCACTTCCATGTAGTCGCTTTCGGCGTCTTCGGACTCTTCCAGCGCTTCCTGCACCTGGGAGATGGCGTCCATGTCCTGGAGGATTTCCTGGGCTTCCTGGCTCAGGGTCTTGCCACCCGAGTGCAGGCCGAAACCGGTCAGGAAGCCTTGGCACCATTGGCCCAGGGCCGTGGCACGTTCGGTCAGCGAGGTGTCGTCGCTCGGCAGCAGGATGACGATGGTCACGTCCTCGCCGGTGAGTTCGCCCTGCACCATCTGCTGCAGGCCAACCAGCGCGTTGCGCACGTTGTCCGCAGGTTCGGTGTCCAGCGACAGCGCGGCGTCGGCCAGCCAGCCGTCGGCGTCGAAGTCGGCGCCGGCACAGCTGCGGCCCAGCAACAGGCCATGCAGCTCGGCAGGGGATACGGGGTGACCGCCAGCATTGAGCAGGTCGGCAAAGCCTTGATACGGGGATTTCTGAATAGACATGGCAACTAGGCGCCAGGCGGCGCAATGACTAGAATGAAGACCTTGTATCCTAGCACCGGCAGGCGCGCCAAGACCATCGACGCGGCCAACTCGTTAACACGCAAGGCCTTGCGCCACTCCACGATCGTAGCGAACGGGACCCCATGGAACAGAACGACCTGCAAGCGCTGATGGGCCGACTCGAACAACTGATCGACCGAGTCGAGCAACTAAAACGACAAAACGGACTCCTATTAGCGCAGGAAAAGTCCTGGCGCGAGGAGCGCGCACACCTCATAGAAAAAAACGAAATCGCCCGGCACAAGGTCGAGTCGATGATTTCGCGCCTCAAGGCCCTGGAGCAAGACTCATGAGTTCAAGCAATAGCGTCACTGTGCAGATCCTCGATAAAGAGTATTCGATCATTTGCCCCCCCGAGGAGCGCAGCAACCTGGTGAGCGCCGCGCGCTACCTGGATGGCAAGATGCGCGAGATCCGCAGCAGCGGCAAAGTGATCGGCGCCGACCGCATCGCCGTGATGGCTGCGCTGAACATTACCCATGACCTGCTGCACAAGCAGGAGACCCCCGAACTGACCGCCAGTGGCTCCACCCGCGAGCAGGTTCGCGACCTGCTCGAGCGTGTCGATTTGGTGCTTGCCACTGATCAGGATGAAACCCGGGGCTGAAACATTCAGATTGTTTCGGGTATACTTGCGCCGCTCCCTGGAGTGCTTGCCAGTCGGTCATGTCCCTGAGCCGATACGCACAACCACGGGGGTTGCACGCTGAGGCCGGTGCGCATGTCCGCTTGACGGAAAGCCTTAACGCCTCCTGCAATCTCCACCTTGAACTTTCGGGTTCAAGGGCTACACCGACAGCGGTTCGTCGGGGAGTCTCGCTTTATCTGCCCCTGCCTGGCCTCGCCGGCATGGGCATCCGCCCCGCCGCCCTGCGCGGCCCGGGCGCTTCAGGATGGCCTTCGCCATGACCGAATCGGCACCGCTTTCACGCCCTCAATTGCGCCGCCTGCTGCGCGATGCCCGACGGGCACTGACCCCTGCGCAACAACGTGAAGCCGCCCGCGGGCTGTACCGCCAACTGGCCCAGCACCCCTTGTTTCGCCGTGCCCGTCACGTGGCCCTGTACCTGCCCAACGACAGCGAAATCGACCCGCGCCTGCTGCTGGCCGAAGCCCAGCGCCGCGGCAAAAAAACCTATTTGCCGGTGCTCAGCGCCTGGCCGCGGACCAAAATGGTGTTCCAGCAGGTGCGCGCGGGTGAGGCATATCGTCGCAACCGTTTCCGCATTCCCGAGCCGCACATCAACCCGGCACGCCAGCGGGTGATCTGGGCACTGGACCTGATCCTGATGCCGCTGGTGGGTTTCGACGAGGTGGGTGGGCGCCTGGGCATGGGCGGCGGCTTCTACGACCGCAGCCTGGCGTACCGCAGCCGTCGGGGCGCGTGGCAGAAGCCGGTGTTGCTGGGGTTGGCGCATGAGTGCCAGAAGGTGGAGCGCCTGGCCCAGGCCAGCTGGGATGTGCCGTTGCAGGGCACCGTGTCGGATAAACGCTGGTACCTGGCGTAACCCTGTAGCAGCTGCCGCAGGCTGCGTCGCAGGCGGCGCGGTGAGTCAGCCAGCACGCGGCGCCTGTGACGCGACCTGGCGGCCGCTGCTACGGGTTCCGTAGAACCCAGAGTCAGTGATTTCCAGGCACAAAAAAGGCCCGTCGGCATGCCGACGGGCCTTTTTTTACCGCAATTCAGCGGTACTGGGCGGGAGCAGTCACTTCAACCGGCGCGTTGGCCTTGCGGTCCCACAACGTCTGCGCGTAACCCGTGGTCACAACCCCCAAGCCAAACAAAATGACCAAAATCCAAAGCAAATCCGGTTTGCGGCGCATCAGTTGCCCCCCTCAGGCAAGTCGTGATGAAGTCGGGCGCTATGGTTTGAAGATGGCCCGGTGATTAGGTGAAGCGTAAAATGCGCGCATTCTGCGGCAACATGACGCGACACGCAAACGCTGGCGTCAACCGACCGTCGGGTTGTCTCGAAAACGCCATAATGGCAAATTCGGTTACAAATCTGGAGCACCACACATGGCCTATTGGCTGATGAAATCCGAGCCGGACGAGCTCTCCATCAAGGGCCTGGCCAAGCTGGGCGAAGCCCGTTGGGATGGCGTGCGCAACTACCAGGCACGCAACTTCCTGCGTGCCATGGCGGTGGGCGACGAGTTTTTCTTCTACCACTCCAGTTGCCCGGAGCCGGGCATCGCCGGCATCGCGCGCATCAGCGCGGCCGCCTACGACGACCCCACGGCGCTGGACCCGGCCAGCGTGTATCACGACGCCAAGGCCAATGCCGACAAGAATCCCTGGAGCGCCGTGGACGTGGCCCACGTCGAGACCTTCACCAAAGTGCTGAGCCTTGGTTATCTCAAGCAACAGGCGGCACTGTCCGAGCTGCCTCTGGTACAGAAAGGCAGTCGGCTGTCGGTAATGCCGGTCACCGCCGAACAATGGGCGGCGGTGCTGGCACTGCGCTAAGCCTTACTGAACGATCAGGTTGTTGAACAGCAGGTCCTCGACCATCGGCTTGCCTTCTTCGTTGGTCATCACTTCCTGGACCTGTTTCAACGCTTCCTGACGCAGCTTTTCCTTGGACTCGACGTTGCTCAGCGAGTCCACGGTCTGCTGCGAGAACAGCGCGACCAGTTGGTTGCGAATCAGCGGGTCCTGGTGCTTGACCGCGGCTTCCGCCTCGGGACCGGTCACGCGCAGCGCCACATCGGCCTTGTACACATGCAGGCGCGGGCTGCCGTCCAGGGCATAGTTGCCCACGAAGGGCGGGCTCAGGGTGATGTAGCTGACTTTTGGCGGGCCGCCCTCTTCCTTGCCTTCTTCAGCCATGACTGCCGACACGGGCAGGCTCAGGGCCAACGCCATCACGATCCACGCTTTCACAAATTTGCTCCTCATTCTGTTGGCGCAAGCATATCAAGATTAACCCACGCGCCGGCGCTTATGCCCGGCTATCAGCTGGGGGCATGCTCGTTGACCGCACAACCCTCACACCTACACTTATCGGCCACAACCTGCAAAGGAATAGCCCGATGAAAGCTGTGCTGTGCAAAGCCTTCGGCCCCGCCGAAACACTGGTACTGGAAGAGGTCGCCAGCCCCGCGATCAAGAAGAACGAAGTACTGCTGCAAGTGCATGCCGCCGGGGTCAACTTCCCCGATACGCTGATCATCGAGGGCAAATACCAGTTCAAGCCGCCCTTCCCGTTCTCGCCCGGTGGCGAGGCGGCCGGCGTGGTGAGTGCCGTAGGCGAGAACATCACCCACCTGAAGGTGGGCGACCGGGTGATGGGCCTGACCGGCTGGGGCAGTTTCGCCGAGGAAATCGCCGTGCCCGGCTACAACGTGATACCCATTCCCGACGGCATGGACTACAGTACCGCCGCCGCTTTCAGCATGACCTACGGCACGTCCATGCATGCCCTCAAGCAGCGGGCCAACCTGCAGCCGGGCGAAACCCTGCTGGTACTGGGCGCTTCGGGCGGAGTGGGCCTGGCGGCGGTGGAAATCGGCAAGGCCATGGGCGCACGCGTCATCGCCGCCGCCAGTACCGCCGATAAACTGGCCGTGGCCAAGGCGGCCGGGGCCGACGAGCTGATCAATTACAGCGAAACCAGCCTCAAGGACGAGATCAAGCGCCTTACCGGCGGCAATGGCGTGGACGTAATCTACGACCCGGTGGGCGGCGACCTGTTTGACCAGGCCGTGCGTGGCATTGCCTGGAACGGTCGGCTGCTGGTGGTGGGTTTCGCCAGTGGGCGCATCCCCGAGCTACCCGTCAACCTTGCACTGCTCAAGGGCGCAGCCGTGGTGGGTGTGTTCTGGGGCTCCTTTGCCCAGCGCCAGCCGCAGGACAATGCCGCCAACTTCCAGACACTGTTCCAGTGGTTCGCCGAAGGCAAGCTCAAGCCACTGGTGTCGCAGACCTATCCACTGGCCCAGGCCGGCACCGCCATCGATGCCCTGGCGCAGCGCCAGGCGGTGGGCAAACTGGTGATAGCGGTGCGCTGAATTCCCCAATAGGAAAACCTTCAGCATTACCTCCTTGCACAAACGGCGTTGAACTGGCCCCCCTCTCAACGCCGTTGTACAAGGACTGAACATGAGCGTATTCACCGTTTACTTCTGCGGTACCAGTGCCACCCAATTCGACAACAACCATCAGAACTACTGGAATGGCGAGCTGATCGCCACCCTCGCCGCCAACACGCAGGACAGGGAGTTTGCCCACTGGATCATCGTCGATGGCCCCGGCAGCGGTAACCTGCAGGCCGATACACTCACCGTGGAATCCCACGACCACCCCTATGCAGGCACGGCATTTGGCAAGGGCTGGGAAACCAACGTGCGCCATGCCCTGAACATGATCAAGGGCCAGTTCGAATGGCAGCGCGAGAAGCTGACCGAGGCGCGCTACCAGGCGCTGAAGGCGGCCGGCATCCCGATCAGGGACGTCACCGTCAAAGGCAGGTTCTGGGCACGGGTGTACGACTATGGCGACAGCAAGGTCACCCCGCAGCAGTTGCAACAGCAGATCGTCAACCAGTTCCGGGTGGGCGGCAAGATCCCCACCCAGGTCAACCTGGTGGGCTGGAGCCGCGGCGGCATCAGCTGTCACATGCTGGCCAATGCCATGCTCAACGACCCCGCGCTCAAGCATATCCCGGTGAATATTTTCGCCGTCGACCCGGTGCCCGGCCCATTCAATTTCCAGCCCGAGCGCGTGCAGTTGGGGGCCAACGTCAGGGAGTACGTGGGTTTCTACGCCCGGGATGAACGCAGCAAAGGGTTTGCCAGCGTAATCCCCAAAACCGCCCCGCAGACCCGAATCGGCATCTACCCGCTGCCGGGGCGGCACGCCACGCTGGTCGGCAATGCCTCGATCAATGGTGACAGCGGCCCGAAGATGGTCCCTGAACCCGGCCTGATTGTGCGGCATCTGGCCGAAACCTGCCTGCAACGCTGGGGGGCAAAGCTGGGCAAACAGCTGGGGCTGGACGCCGGCGCGATCAAGCGTGCGCACGAGGCCATGCAGAAGAGCGACGATATCTACGCCAACATGCGCAAATATTCCTATATCAACGTGCCCGGCGGCATCCCCGTCACCGAATCGCAGAACAACGAACGCGCGGTCAGCCATGGCAGCAACTGGGCGGCTTTCTCTTCACTGGCGGGCAAGCCGTTCAACCCGGCAGTGGGGCTGTCGGCACCGGTTGCGCCCGTACAAGGCATGTACCGGGAGCTGATGGCGCCGGCCACAGGCGGCTAGGCCTCGCGCGAATGGCAGCGTTTTATCCGCGCTTCCAGGTTGCGGTCCGGCATTTCGTGGCTGCGCAAGGCGCTGATGGTCTGCTGCACGTAATCCAGCGTACTGCCGAACCGGCCGCTGGCGCTTTTCAGGATATGGCTGAGCAGGTTGTCGGGCAGGTTGCCGGCGTAACTGGGCAGATGGCGCTCCAGCACGAACCCCAACGCCTGCACCTTGGTGCCGTCGTCAAGACGGCAGTTCAACCAATGCGGTCGGTATGAGGGGTACGGCATCTCCCGCTGCCACAGGGCCAGCAGCGAGTCCTCCAGCTGGTCCTGCGGCAGGCGATAGGCAAAGCCGCTGCACGAACCGCCCCGGTCCAGGCCAAACACCAGGCCGGGGCGCTCGGGCGTGCCGCGATGTTCGTGGGACCACAGGTACAGGCCACGATGATAGCCATGCACCCGCGCGCGTCGGCGCTCCACGGCGCTGCATTCGGGGCGCCAGATCAGCGAGCCGTAGGCAAACAGCCAGACCGGCCCGCCTTTATGGCGCGCCATGGTAGTGTGGAGTGAGTGCACCAATTGCTCGTGGGTCAGTTGCGGCCCCAGGTCGAGCGATGGTGGATAAATCGCATTGAAGTGCGCAGTTTCGATAGCCGACATAGTCGTCGCCTGATATCCCCGTGAATCGACATGGCCAATCCACTGTAACCGATTGCTTCAGCCCCGCTGTTACCGTACGGCAGATAACCTCAGAAAAACAAGCTGTTGCGAAGCCTTATAAGCAACCGGATTTGTGTTGGTTATAAAGCACCGATATGGACCATTCTCGCCAACAGCGCACACATGTGGCGCCGACGACAAAATTACCCCTGATCCATGAGTTGAGGATAGTGCACTTCCGAGCCTGCGGAAGTTTCCCACAAGATATTAGGAAGTTTCATATCCAGAAACTTCCTATCCGGGGTTTTAAGGGCGCGGCGCGTAGGCAAATACATCCGCACGCATCTGGTGCGCGTCCATGCCAGCCGCCACCAGGGCGTCCAGCGTGGCGTAGATCATCGCCGGCGAACCGCTGGCGTAGACGCTCACCCCATTCAGGTCGGCAATGTCCTCGCAGACCGCTTCATGCAGCATGCCGCAACGCCCTTCCCAGCCGCACAGATCGCTGACCACCTGGTGCAGGAACAGATTGGGTAACGACTTCCACTGCTCCCAGTGTTCCACCTGATAGAAGTCCTCAGGCCTGCGCACGCCCCAGTACAAGTGCACAGGGTGCCTGAAGCCCTGGGCGCGGCAATGCTCGATCAGGCTGTGCATTTGCGCCATACCGGTACCAGCGGCGATCAGCACAAGCGGGCCGTCCGGCAGTTCGGCCAGGTGAGTATCGCCAAACGGCAACTCCACACGCGCCATGCCGTTGCGTTGCAACTGCTCGATCAGGTTTTGCGCACTGGCCTCGCGGACCAGCACGTGCATCTCCAGATCACGGCCGCTGTGGGGCGCAGACGCCAGGGAAAACGCCGACTTCTCGCCGTTCTCGCGCTCGATCATCAGGTATTGCCCGGCGTGGTAGCGCGGCGGCTTGCCGGCCGGCGCACGCAGGCGTACGCGCCAGACGTCGCCACCCACCGGGGTGCATTCGCTCAACTGGCACGCGAAGCGGCGCACGGGCAGTTCGCCCAGCGCCAGCACGCCGTCCCACAGCACAATGCAGTCCTCCAGTGGCTCGGCGATGCAGGTGTAGATTTCACCGTGGTCACGCTCTACGCCATCCTGAAGCACCCGGCCTTCGACCAGCAACGCCGAACACACATGGCAATTGCCATTGCGACAGCTTTGCGGGCACTCATGACCCAATCGCTGGGCGGCTTCCAGAATCCGTTCCCCAGGGCGGGTGTCCAGCACCGCGCCCGATGGCTGCAAGGTTACGCGCATCAATCTATTCCCAGCTGGTTCCACAGTTCATCGATGCGACGGGTAACGGCATCGTCCTTGACGATTACACGCCCCCACTCACGGGTGGTTTCGCCCGGCCACTTGTGCGTGGCATCCAGGCCCATTTTCGAGCCCAGGCCGGACACCGGCGACGCGAAGTCCAGGTAATCGATCGGCGTGTTATCGATCATCACCGTATCGCGCTTGGGGTCCATGCGCGTGGTAATGGCCCAGATCACGTCGTTCCAGTCGCGTGCGTTGATGTCGTCGTCGGTGACGATAACAAACTTGGTGTACATGAACTGGCGCAAAAACGACCACACACCCAGCATCACGCGCTTGGCATGGCCTGGGTACTGCTTCTTCATGGTCACCACCGCCATGCGGTACGAGCAACCCTCGGGCGGCAGGTAGAAGTCGGTGATTTCCGGGAACTGCTTCTGCAGGATCGGCACGAACACTTCGTTCAGGGCCACGCCCAGAATCGCCGGTTCATCCGGCGGACGGCCGGTGTAGGTGCTGTGGTAGATCGGCTTGATGCGATGGGTGATACGCTCCACGGTGAACACCGGGAAGCTGTCGACCTCGTTGTAGTAACCGGTATGGTCACCGTACGGGCCTTCATCGGCCATTTCGCCGGGATGAATCACCCCTTCCAGCACGATCTCGGCGCTGGCCGGAACCTGCAGGTCATTGCCGCGACACTTCACCAGCTCGGTGCGGTTGTCGCGCAGCAGGCCAGCAAAGGCGTACTCCGACAGGCTGTCGGGCACCGGCGTGACCGCGCCCAGAATGGTCGCAGGGTCTGCGCCCAGCGCCACGGACACAGGGAAGGGCTGACCGGGGTGCTTGTCGCACCATTCGCGATAATCCAGCGCGCCGCCACGATGGCTCAACCAGCGCATGATGACCTTGTTGCGGCCAATCACCTGCTGGCGATAGATACCCAGGTTCTGGCGGTCCTTGTTCGGCCCGCGGGTGACGGTCAGGCCCCAGGTGATCAGCGGCGCGACGTCGCCCGGCCAGCAGGTCTGCACCGGCAGCATGCCCAGGTCGACGTCATCGCCCTCGATGACCACTTCCTGGCACGCCGCGTCCTTGACCACCTTGGGGGCCATGGCGATGATCTTCTTGAAGATCGGCAGCTTCGACCAGGCGTCTTTCAGCCCCTTGGGCGGCTCCGGTTCCTTGAGGAAGGCCAGCAGCTTGCCGATTTCGCGCAGCTCGCTGACGTCTTCGGCGCCCATGCCCAGGGCCACGCGGCCCGGGGTGCCGAACAGGTTGCCCAGCACAGGGATGTCGTAACCGGTGGGTTTCTCGAACAGCAGCGCCGGGCCTTTGTTGCGCAGTGTGCGATCACACACTTCCGTCATTTCCAGCACCGGAGAAATCGGCACTTGAATGCGTTTCAACTCTCCGCGCTGCTCAAGCTGCTGCACGAAATCCCGAAGATCCTTGAATTTCATCGACCATGCCACTCGTAAAATAGGCGTACATCGTACCTGCTCCCGAGCTGGCTGGCAGCCTTGGCGCCGTCATTGCGAGGAATAAGCGCCAATTCTCTGCGCTCCGGCGCTCAGCGCGCCCTGCTCGAACAGCGGCGCCAGCACCGGTTGCAGTATCGCACCGGAGCCATCGCTGTAATGGTTGTCATCCATGTACAACGATTCGCCGCCCGCTTCCATGCGACAAATCCCGCCTTCGGCGCACAGGGCCGGCGTCGGATCGATGACTTTCACTTGGGGATCAGCCTCGGCCATCTGCCTGAAAAGGCGGTCAATGAACGCCTGTCGAGCCAGATGGTCTGCCAGCGGCCGCCCCTGACCATCAGCCGCGCGCCCTAGCATCGCGAGCCGGCTCAGTTGATGAGGCACCCGATGCTTTTGCAATGGGGCCTCCTTGACCAGCCATACACGACGACCCCCTGCCCGCAACCGTGTGACCAAAGCCTGCAAATGGCTTTGCAACTGCTTCTCGGCGTAGACACTGTCAACTGCCCGGCTACCGGGCGCCCTGATCACCTGGGTGTCGTCCCCGCGCTCATCACCATACAGATAAAGGCTCCAGCGGGCCGCGATCACAACATCGGTCACCTCCTTCGCGCTGGCATGCTCAAGTGTGCGCTCGTTGAAATGTCGGCAGGCAGATTGGGCTTCCAGTGCGGGGACCGGGATGCAACCCGAGCGTGAGGCCAGTGAAGCCGCCTGGCCATGGGCTCGGGCGGCCATGCGCAACGCAGGCTCAAGGCCGGCGGCGTGGCTGTCGCCCCAAACCAGAATCGACGGGGTATTGGCTGTCGGTGGGCCAAAGGTGCACATTGGCCGGGCGGTCTTCTTGTCGGACATGCACTGCATCTGGCCGTCATTCCAGTGCGCGGCGTCGGCGTAACGCAACGCCTGATCAGACAAGCGCGTCGGCACCCCATCGAAGACCACCAGGCCCTTGCCGACAAAGCCCAGCATCAGCAACGCACCAAGCGCACAGGCCAGCACCTTGCGAGGCGCCTGCCCTGAGCCCATGCGGCGAAATGGTTGTTCTACCCAGCGCCACGAAACATACGCCAGCAACAGACTGAGCACCAACAGCACGAAAACCTGCCCCCCGGTCAGCCCATCCACGGCCGCATACCGGGCGAAGACGTGAACGGGCCAGTGCCACAAATACCAGGAGTAGGAAATCAGGCCAATGCCCACCAGCACCTTACTGCCCAGCAGCCGTCCCACCCATGTGGGCTGTTGCCCGCTAGCCCAGATGATCGCGAGGGTGCCCAGCACAGGCAGCAGGGCCGCCAGCCCTGGAAAAGCCGTGGACTGATCATAAGTGAAGGTCGCCAGCGCCAGCATTGCCAGCCCGACGAGGCTGGCGGCCTGACATATCCAGTTCGCCATCACTCGCCTGCCTGTCGGCAGCACTGCCAGCAAGCCGCCGGCAAGCAGCTCCCAGGCGCGCATGTGCAATAGGAAGAACGCCGCTGCGGGATGGCGATCAACTGCCCTGATGCTCAACGCCAGCGACAACAACGCCAATGCCAGCAGCCACCATCGCCAATGCCGTGAGAAGCGGATCAGCAGCCCCAACAATAACGGGAAGACAATATAGAACTGCTCCTCGACCGATAGCGACCAGGTGTGAAGCAACGGCTTGAGGTCCGAGGCGGTCTCGAAATAACCGTCCTGGCTACGAAAAAGGATATTGGAAGCGAACATCGCCTGGTAGAGCACCGATCGGCCCAGTTGGACGTACTCATCCGGGGTCAGTAACCACCAGCCAAGCGCCAGGCAACAAGCCATTACTGTAAACAAGGCCGGCAGGATTCGCCGGGCCCTGCGGGTCCAGAAATCGATGAAACTGAACTGGCCCGCTTCACGCTGGCGCCAGATGATCGAGGTAATCAGATACCCCGATATGATGAAGAAGACATCGACGCCGACGAAGCCGCCAGTGAACCCGGGAATGCCGTAATGAAACAGCACGACCATACTGACGGCCAGCGCACGTAGCCCGTCTATGTCTCGACGGTAACCGAGTCCGACCATGACAATCCTTTGCTTTTATTATTGAAACAGCGATACGAAGTCCGGCCCTCAGGGCCATGACCAAGGTAATAGAAACACGATCTTTGTAACAGTTCCGAAAACAACAATAAATCCAGGCAACCCGTAGCCTGGCGGCAGTGGCTACGGTGTACGAAAAGGCGCGCATAAAAAAAGGCGCCCCAGGGGGCGCCTTTTTTGAACGGGCCGGAAGGCTCGTTACTTGCGTTTCATCGACAGGAAGAACTCGTCGTTGGTCTTGGTCTGCTTCAGCTTGTCGACCAGGAACTCAATGGCGGCTACTTCGTCCATCGGGTGCAGCAGCTTGCGCAGAATCCACATGCGCTGCAGCTCGTCGTCGGCGGTCAGCAGCTCTTCGCGACGGGTACCCGAACGGTTGATGTTGATGGCCGGGAAGACGCGCTTCTCGGCGATCTTGCGGTCCAGGGGCAGTTCCATGTTGCCGGTACCCTTGAACTCTTCGTAGATCACTTCATCCATCTTCGAGCCGGTTTCAACCAGCGCGGTGGCGATGATGGTCAGCGAACCGCCTTCCTCGATGTTACGCGCAGCACCGAAGAAACGCTTTGGCTTCTCCAGGGCGTGGGCGTCGACACCACCGGTCAGTACCTTGCCGGAGCTCGGGATCACGGTGTTGTAGGCGCGCGCCAGACGGGTGATGGAGTCCAGCAGGATGACCACGTCCTTCTTGTGCTCGACCAGGCGCTTGGCCTTCTCGATCACCATCTCGGCAACCTGCACGTGGCGGGTTGGCGGTTCGTCGAAGGTGGAGGCAACCACTTCGCCGCGCACGGTGCGCTGCATTTCGGTCACTTCTTCCGGACGTTCATCGATCAGCAGCACGATCAGGTGAACTTCAGGGTTGTTACGCGTGATGTTCGAGGCAATGTTCTGCAGCATGATGGTCTTGCCCGCTTTCGGCGGAGCAACGATCAGGCCACGCTGGCCCTTGCCGATCGGGGCGCACAGGTCGATGACACGACCGGTCAAGTCTTCGGTGGAACCGTTGCCGGCTTCCATCTTCATGCGCACGGTCGGGAACAGCGGCGTCAGGTTTTCGAACAGAATCTTGTTCTTGGCGTTTTCCGGGCGGTCGAAGTTGATGGTGTCAACTTTGAGCAGGGCGAAATAACGCTCGCCTTCCTTTGGAGGGCGGATTTTGCCGACGATGGTGTCGCCGGTGCGCAGGTTGAAGCGACGGATCTGGCTTGGGGAGACATAAATGTCATCCGGGCCCGCGAGGTACGAAGCGTCAGCCGAACGCAGGAAGCCGAAGCCGTCCTGGAGAATCTCCAGCACGCCATCACCGGAGATTTCCTCGCCGCTTTTGGCATGTTTCTTCAACAGGGAGAAAATCACATCCTGCTTGCGCGAACGGGCCATATTTTCTATGCCCATCTGTTCGGCCATTTCGAGCAGATCGGTAATCGGCTTTTGCTTGAGTTCAGTCAGGTTCATAAGGGAATGACGTAATCATGTATGGAGGGAGAAATTAAGCTTTGGGCTTAATGAGGCCGCGCCGCAGAGAAGGCGACAGGATCGCGTACTAATTCGAGTAGGAGTGCGTCGGCGACGGCTTGCAGGGGGCACTAGAGATACTAGTGCGAGGCCGAATGTAACACCTGAATTTCCGGGCGTCTAGTCGTTCGCCCAAGAAAAAGCCCCGCAAGGTGCGGGGCTATTACCACTGGATATTTCGGCCTTATTACAGGCTGGCATCCAGGAAAGCGGCCAATTGCGACTTGGACAGGGCGCCGACCTTGGTCGCTGCCACTTCACCGTCCTTGAACAGCATCAGCGTAGGAATACCGCGCACGCCGTGCTTGGCAGGGGTTTCCTGGTTGTCGTCGATGTTCAGCTTGGCGATGGTCACTTTACCTTCGTAGGTACCGGCGATCTCGTCCAGAACAGGGGCGATCATCTTGCATGGGCCGCACCACTCAGCCCAGTAGTCAACGAGGACAGGGCCCTTGGCCTTGAGTACTTGCTCCTCAAAGGTTGCATCAGTGACGTGAACGATTTTGTCGCTGCTCATAAGGGGCTCCGCAGTCGGATGTAAAAAAACGTTGCCCATCATAACGGCACAGGCCTTTTACAGGAAGCCACTGATGATTGAGTCTCGCTATGACTGTTCAAGATTTGACCAATCAGGCGTTTACGGTGCCACGAACGCAATCCCCGTGCGCAAGGCGGCGGCGCGGATGTGCTCCTGCATGGCCTTGGAGGCCGGCGCCGCGGCGTGACGCGCCAGGGCGCGAAGGATCTTGCGGTGCTCCTGCCAGGTTTCCATGGCGCGCTCGCTGCGGATAAACGGCAACTTCTGGCTTTCCAGGAAGATATCGGCGCTGGCCACCAGGATGCCGGCCATGGCCTGATTGCCGCTGGCCACCAGGATACGGCGGTGGAAATCGAAGTCCAGGCGTGCCGCCGCTTCGAAATCCTCGGCCCGCAGTTCGGCGCGCATGGCCTCGACGTTGTCCTGCAGGCCGTCCAGTTCCTCGGCCGTCAACCGCACCGCGGCAAGGCCTGCGGCGAAGCTTTCCAGGGCATAGCGCAACTGGAAGATGTCTTCGGGTGCCGCCTGTGCAGCGAAAGGCCAGACCAGGCCCCCGCTCGACGACGGTGCAGCGCTGGGTGCCTGCACGAACACGCCCTTGCCTGGCTGAATACTGACCACCCCCAGGGCGCTGAGAGTCGACAAGGCCTCGCGCAGCGAAGCGCGGCTGACCCCCAGTTGCTCGGCCAGATCACGCTGTGAAGGCAGCGCGGCGCCGGCCTCGTAACCGTCTCGGCTGATCATCTGACGGATGCCCTGGATGGCCACGTCAGGTACCGCTCGATTCATTGAATTCATCATCGTCACAGGTATTCGGGCCGCTGGAAAATGACCTTGTAACGCCATTTCCACGGGCTGGCAAATCACGCCCGATAACGTGCAAGCCCCGTATTCATTGCCCGAAACCGGTGCAACTGTTCAGACCAGTATGACCTCGTTCAACACCCGTAGCCGTTGCCGCCAGGCTGCGCTGGCCCTGTGCCCCGCTGATGATTTCCAGCGTTCACCCAGGCCAGCGCAGCCTGGCGGCAGCGGCTACAGGGAACTGGCATGGGCTGTGCACTGCGGTTTGCCACTCACTTTCGGAGACCGTGCCATGATCCAGCGCAGTACCGCCCTGCTCACCGCTCTGTTCGCCAGCCTGATGCTTTGCCAGGCCCCCGCCCACGCCGACGGCCTGGAGGATGTGGTCCAGCGCGGCACCCTGAAAGTCGCCGTGCCCCAGGACTTCCCGCCCTTCGGCTCGATCGGCCCGGACATGAAGCCCCGCGGCCTGGACATCGATACCGCGCAGCTGATCGCCGACCGCCTCAAGGTCAAGCTGGAACTGACCCCGGTCAACAGCACCAACCGCATCCCCTACCTGACCACCGGCAAGGTCGACCTGGTGATCTCCAGCCTGGGCAAGAACCCGGACCGCGAGAAGGTCATCGATTTCTCCAGCGCCTACGCACCCTTCTATCTCGCCGTGTTCGGCCCACCTGACGCGCCCGTCGCCACCCTGGACGACCTCAAGGGCAAAACCATCAGCGTCACCCGTGGCGCCATCGAAGACATCGAGCTGACCAAGGTGGCGCCCGAAGGCGTGACCATCAAGCGCTTCGAGGACAACAACTCCACCATCGCCGCCTACCTGGCCGGCCAGGTCGACCTGATCGCCAGCGGCAACGTGGTAATGGTCGCCATCAGCGAGCGCAACCCCAAGCGCATTCCAGCGCTGAAGGTAAAACTCAAGGACTCGCCGGTGTACGTGGGCCTGAACAAAAGCGAGCCGCAGTTGCTGGCCAAGGTCAACGAGATCATCGCCACGGCCAAGCAGGACGGCAGCCTGGAAAAGAACTCGCAGACCTGGCTGAAACAGCCGCTGCCCGCCGATCTTTGAGGCACGCGACCTGATATGGCCTACCACTTCGATTTCAGCCCGGTCATCGCCAACGCCGACCTGCTGCTCAAGGGCGCGCTGTTCACCCTGGAGCTGACTGCCATCGGCGCCCTGCTGGGTGTCAGCCTGGGGGTGGTCGGTGGCGTGGTGCGCGCCTGGAAGATCCGCCCGTTCGCGGGGATATTCGGCGTGTATGTCGAACTGATCCGCAACACGCCGTTCCTGGTGCAACTGTTCTTTATCTTCTTCGGGCTGCCGTCCCTGGGCGTGCAGATCAGTGAGTGGCAGGCCGCCGTGCTGGCCATGGTGGTCAACCTGGGCGCCTACAGCACGGAGATCATCCGTGCCGGAATCCAGGCCATCCCGCGCGGGCAACTGGAGGCCGCGGCAGCGTTGGCCATGAGCCGCGCCGAGGCCTTCCGCCACGTGGTGCTGGTGCCTGCGCTGGGCAAGGTCTGGCCGGCGCTGAGCAGCCAGATCATCATCGTCATGCTGGGCTCGGCGGTGTGCTCGCAAATCGCCACCCAGGAGCTGAGTTTCTACGCCAACTTCATTCAATCGCGCAATTTCCGCGCCTTTGAAACCTACGTGCTCACCACCCTCATCTATCTGGCCATGGCCGTGCTGATCCGTGCCCTGCTCAACTGGCTGGGCCGTCGCTACCTGGCAAGGAGCCGCTGATGGACTTCACGTTCTGGGACATCCTGCGCAACCTGCTGCTGGGCCTGCAGTGGACCCTGGCCCTTAGCCTGGTGGCCTTTATCGGCGGCGGCGTGATTGGCCTGCTGGTGATGACCATGCGCATCAGCGACAAGGGGCTGCCGCGCGGCATCGCCCGCGGCTATATAGAACTGTTCCAGGGCACGCCGCTGCTGATGCAACTGTTCCTGGTGTTTTTCGGCGTGGCGCTGCTGGGTATCGACATTTCACCCTGGGTTGCCGCTGCCTTGGCCCTGACGCTATTCACCAGCGCCTACCTGGCCGAAATCTGGCGCGGCTGCGTCGAATCCATCGGCAATGGCCAATGGGAAGCCTCGGCCAGCCTGGCCATGACGCCCTACGAGCAACTGCGCCACGTGATCCTGCCCCAGGCCCTGCGCATCGCCGTAGCGCCCACCGTGGGTTTCTCGGTGCAGGTGGTCAAGGGCACCGCCGTGACCTCGATCATCGGCTTTACCGAACTGACCAAGACCGGCGGCATGCTCGCCAATGCCACCTTCGAACCCTTCACTGTCTACGGCCTGGTGGCCCTGGGCTACTTCATCCTGTGCTACCCGCTGTCGCTCAGCGCCCGCTACCTGGAAAGGAGACTGCATGCCTCTGCTTAGAATTTCCGCCCTGCACAAATATTACGGTGAGCACCACGTACTCAAGGGCATCGACCTGACGGTGGACGAAGGTCAGGTAGTGGCCATCATCGGCCGCAGCGGTTCGGGCAAAAGCACCCTGCTGCGCACCCTCAATGGCCTGGAATCGATCAACGACGGCGTCATCGAAGTGGACGGCGAATACCTGGACGCCGCCCGCGCCGACTTGCGCAGCCTGCGCCAGAAGGTGGGCATGGTGTTCCAGCAGTTCAACCTGTTCCCGCACCTGACCGTGGGCGAGAACGTGATGCTGGCGCCGCAGGTTGTGCAAAAAGTAGCCAAGGCCAAGGCGGCCACCCTGGCCCGGCAGATGCTGGAGCGCGTGGGCCTGGGCGACAAGTTCGACGCCTACCCCGACCGCTTGTCCGGCGGCCAGCAACAACGCGTGGCCATTGCCCGCGCCCTGGCCATGTCGCCCAAGGTGCTGCTGTGCGACGAGATCACCTCGGCGCTGGACCCGGAGCTGGTGAATGAAGTGCTCAGCGTGGTGCGCCAGCTGGCTCAGGACGGCATGACGCTGATCATGGTGACCCACGAAATGCGCTTCGCCCGCGAGGTGGGGGATAAATTGGTGTTCATGCACCAGGGCAAGGTGCATGAAGTGGGGCACCCCAAGCAGCTGTTTGCCGAGCCACAGACGCCGGAGTTGGCGAATTTCATTGGTATGCAGTGAGCCGTTCCCGAGCTTCGCCCGGTCCCACAGGAGTCGGTGCACCCCTGTGGGACCGGGCGAAGCTCGGGAAGCAGGCAACACAAATCCAAACGCGTTGGCGGCACCGCTGGTTCGTGGCACGATGGCAGGGTTATCGACCGGGATTCTCAGACCATGCCGCAAGCCACCGCCCCCAACCTTTCCCTGATCGCCGCCATCGATCTGGGCTCGAACAGCTTTCACATGGTAGTGGCCAAAGCCCACCATAATGAAATCCGCATTCTCGAGCGCCTGGGGGAGAAGGTTCAGCTGGCCGCCGGTATCGACGAGCAGCGCAACCTGGACGAAGAGTCCATGCAGCGCGGCCTCGACTGCCTGAAGCGTTTTTCGCAACTGATCAACGGCCTGCCCCTGGGCGCCGTGCGGATCGTCGGCACCAACGCCCTGCGCGAAGCGCGCAACCGTGGCGAGTTCATCCGCCGCGCCGAGGAAATCCTCGGCCACCCGGTGGAAGTCATCTCCGGCCGTGAAGAAGCCCGTCTCATTTACCTGGGCGTGTCCCACACCCTGGCCGACACCCCCGGCAAGCGCCTGGTGGCCGACATCGGCGGCGGCAGCACCGAGTTCATCATTGGCCAGCGTTTCGAGCCGCTGCTGCGCGAGAGCCTGCAGATGGGCTGCGTCAGCTTCACCCAGCGCTACTTCAAGGACGGCAAGATCACCCCGGCGCGCTACGCCCAGGCCTACACCGCCGCGCGCCTGGAAATCATGAGCATCGAGAATGCCCTGCACCGCCTGACCTGGGACGAGGCCATCGGCTCCTCGGGCACCATCCGCGCCATCGGCCTGGCCCTGAAGGCCGGCGGCCATGGCACCGGCGAGGTCAACGCCGAAGGCCTGGCCTGGCTCAAGCGCAAACTGTTCAAACTGGGCGAGGTCGACAAGATCGACTTCGACGGCATCAAGCCTGACCGCCGCTCGATCTTCCCCGCGGGCCTGGCGATTCTGGAAGCGATTTTCGACGCCCTCGAACTGCAGCGCATGGACCACTGCGATGGCGCCCTGCGCGAAGGCGTGCTGTACGACCTGCTGGGCCGCCACCACCACGAAGACGTGCGCGAGCGCACCCTCAGCTCGCTGATGGAGCGCTACCACGTGGACCTGGACCAGGCTGCCCGCGTGGAGCGCAAGGCACTGCACGCCTTCGACCAGGTGGCCGACGACTGGGATCTGAACGATGGGGTGTGGCGCGAACTGCTGAGCTGGGCCGCCAAGGTGCATGAAGTGGGCCTGGACATCGCCCACTACCACTACCACAAGCACGGCGCCTACCTGATCGAGCATTCCGACCTGGCCGGCTTCTCCCGCGAAGACCAGCAAATGCTGGCCCTGCTGGTGCGTGGCCACCGCCGCAACATCCCGCGGGACAAGTTCGCCGAGTTCGGCGACGAAGGCGTCAAGCTGATCCGCCTGTGCGTACTGCTGCGCTTCGCCATCCTGTTCCACCACATCCGTGGTACCCAGGAAATGCCGGCCGTGAAGCTGTACGCAGGCCAGGACAGCCTGGAAGTGGAATTCCCGGCTGGCTGGCTGGAAGAGAACCAACTGACCCAGGCCGACTTCGCGCTGGAAGCGGAGTGGCTGACCCGGGTCGCGGTGGTGCTTACCGTACGGTAAGGATCGGGATGCTCAGGCGCTCCAGCAGCGTGTCCTGGGCGCTGCGCGGGTTCTGGTTGCCGGTTGGCGAGCTACGCACGTAGCGGCCGTCCGGCTGCAGGATCCACGAGTGGGTGTTGTCGGTCAGGTAGCTTTCCAGCTCCTTCTTCACCCGCAGGATCAGCTTCTTGCCCTCTACCGGGAAGCAAGTCTCGACACGCTTGTCCAGGTTGCGCTCCATCCAGTCGGCGCTGGACAGGAACATCTGCTCCTCGCCACCATTGCTGAAGTAGAACACCCGCGTGTGCTCCAGGAAGCGGCCGATGATCGAGCGCACCTGGATGTTATGCGACACCCCGGCAATGCCCGGTCGCAGGCAGCACATGCCGCGCACCACCAGGTCGATACGCACGCCCGACTGGCTGGCCTTGTACAGCGCGCGGATGATCTTCGGATCGGTCAGCGAGTTGAACTTGGCGATGATGTGCGCCGGCTTGCCTTCCAGGGCGAACTGGGTCTCGCGGGCAATCATGTCGAGCATGCCCTTCTTCAGCGTGAACGGCGCGTGCAGCAGCTTCTTCATGCGCAGGGTCTTGCCCATGCCGATCAGCTGGCTGAACAGCTTGCCCACGTCTTCGCACAAGGCGTCATCGGAGGTCAGCAGGCTGTAGTCGGTGTACAGGCGCGCGTTGCCGGCGTGGTAGTTACCGGTACCCAGGTGGGCGTAGCGCACGATCTCGCCGGCTTCACGGCGCAGGATCAGCATCATCTTGGCGTGGGTCTTGAAGCCCACCACGCCGTAGATCACCACGGCGCCGGCAGCTTGCAGGCGGCTGGCCATCTGCAGGTTGGACTCTTCGTCGAAACGGGCGCGCAGTTCGATGACCGCGGTCACTTCCTTGCCGTTACGCGCGGCATCCACCAGCGCATCGACGATTTCCGAGTTGGCGCCGCTGCGGTACAGGGTCTGGCGCACGGCAAGCACGTGCGGGTCCTTGGCGGCCTGGCGCAGCAGGTCGACCACCGGCGTGAACGACTCGAACGGGTGCAACAGCAGGATGTCCTGCTTGCTGATCACGCTGAAGATGTTCTCGCTGTTCTGCAGCAGCTTGGGGATGGCCGGGGTGAACGGCTTGTATTGCAGCTCCGGATGACTGTCCAGGCCGGTGATGCTGAACAGGCGCGTCAGGTTGACCGGCCCATTGACCTGGTACAGCTCCGATTCCGCCAGGCTGAACTGCTTGAGCAGGTAGTCGGACAGGTGTTTAGGGCAGGTATCGGCCACTTCCAGGCGCACGGCATCGCCGTAGCGACGCGAGAACAGCTCGCCGCGCAGGGCGCGGGCCAGGTCTTCGACGTCCTCGGTGTCTACCGCAAGGTCGGCGTTACGGGTCAGGCGGAACTGATAGCAGCCCTTCACCTTCATGCCCTGGAACAGGTCATCGGCGTGGGCGTGAATCATCGACGACAGGAACACGAAGTTGTCGCCAGTGCCAGACACTTCCTCCGGCACGCGGATGACCCGCGGCAGCAAGCGTGGCGCCGGAATGATCGCCAGGCCCGAATCGCGACCGAAGGCATCGATACCTTCCAGCTCGACGATGAAGTTCAGACTCTTGTTCACCAGCAACGGGAACGGGTGGGTCGGGTCCAGGCCGATGGGGGTGATGATCGGCGCGATTTCGTCACGGAAATAGCGGCGCACCCAGGTCTTGAGCTTGGTGGTCCAGTTGCGACGGCGGATAAAGCGCACTTGGTGCTTTTCCAGCTCCGGCAGCAGGATATCGTTGAGGATCGCGTACTGGCGGTCTACATGGCCGTGTACCAGTTCGCTGATGCGCGCCAGCGCCTGGTGCGGCTGCAGGCCGTCGGCACCGGCCTGTTCACGGGCAAAGGTGATCTGCTTCTTCAGGCCCGCCACGCGGATCTCGAAGAACTCGTCCAGGTTGCTGGAGAAGATCAGCAGAAACTTCAGGCGTTCCAGCAGCGGGTAGGACTCATCCAGAGCCTGTTCCAGCACGCGGATGTTGAACTGCAACTGGGACAGCTCGCGATGGATGTACAGGCTACTGTCATCCAGCCCAGGCACCGCAGCGGGCAGGGGCGCGGTGGCCGGGGTGGTTTCGGCAACGGGCTCTTCGATCGGCTCCATCGCCGGTGGCGTTTCGATGATCTGCTCAAGCACTGGCTGTGCTTCTTTCACGGCAGTCTCTTGAAGTGCTTCGTTATTCATCTAGCGATCCTGAAGGGCTCAATTGCCCTCTCATTCAGTTGAGCGGCACGGTTTGCGAATCAGGTGAGGCGGTGGTTGGCACGATCATATCGTCGACAGTGACTGTACATGCACTGACGAGGCGGGACGCCAACTCATCACACTGACGGTGGCTGGAGGGCAGGCGCAGGGCGCGGGCACGGCTCACGGCAAACTCCTGGGCCCACGCGTGCGGGCCGGCGCGACAGTTATAAGCGGGCATTATGACGTTTGCATGACAATCTTGCGTCAAGCCCTTACAGACAGCGTTGCCCATTGTCATTCTGCACGCTGTTCACGTCGAGACACATTTCGACACTTTCACGAATGGCCGCGACGGGTTAGGCTGCGCGTTCATTTCGCCAGCATCCAGACAATGCTCCAACAATTTCTGCAGGATTTCGGCTATCTGGCCCTGTTTCTAGGTACGTTTTTCGAAGGCGAGACGATTCTGGTCCTGGCCGGGTTTCTTGCGTTCCGCGGATACATGGATATCAACCTGGTCGTCGTGGTGGCCTTCTTCGGCAGCTACGCCGGTGACCAGCTCTGGTACTTCCTGGGGCGCAAGCATGGGCGCAAGTTGCTGGCACGCAAGCCGCGCTGGCAGCTCATGGGCGACCGCGCGCTGGAGCACATCCGCAAGCACCCGGACATCTGGGTGCTGAGCTTCCGCTTCGTCTACGGCCTGCGCACCGTGATGCCGGTGGCCATCGGCCTGTCCGGCTACCCGCCGCGTCGTTACCTGTTGCTCAATGGCATCGGCGCCGCCGTATGGGCCACGGTGCTGGCGCTGGCCGCCTATCACTTCGGGGCCATCCTGGAAGGCATGCTGGGCAACATCAAGAAATACGAGCTGTGGGTACTGGGTGGCCTGTTGCTGCTGGGTGGCCTGCTGTGGCTGCGCCGGCGCATCAAGGCCGCGCGAGTAGCGCGCAAGACGGCTGCCGACCAGCAGGCCGAGTAAGCTGCGCTGAACCCAACGTCGCCCCTGTGTTCCATGTACTGATAAGCTCAGAGATACAGGGACAGCGTTGGGAGAAGCAAGCATGACCAAGAAAGTTGCGGTAATCCTTTCCGGCTGCGGTGTTTATGACGGCGCCGAAATCCACGAAAGCGTGATCACCCTGCTGCGCCTCAATCAGCGCGGCGCCCAGGTTCAATGCTTCGCCCCGAACATTGAACAGATGCACGTCATCAACCACCTCACCGGCGAAGAAATGCCCGAGACCCGCAACGTGCTGGTCGAGTCGGCGCGCATTGCCCGTGGCGAAGTCAAAGACCTGGCCCAGGCCGATGCAGAGCAATTCGACGCGCTGATCGTGCCAGGCGGCTTCGGCGCTGCGAAGAACCTTTCCAATTTTGCCACCCAGGGCGCCGGTTGCACCGTGAACGCGCAGTTGCTGGAATTGGCCGAAGCCTTCGCCGAGGCCGGCAAGCCGGTGGGGCTGATCTGCATCTCCCCTGCCCTGGCCGCCAAGATCTACGGCCCAGGCGTGACCTGCACCATCGGCACCGACGAGGACACCGCCAAGGCCATCGACAAGATGGGCGGTACCCATGAGCCGTGCGCGGTCAGCGAGATTGTCGAAGACACGGCGCGCAAGCTGGTGAGCACGCCGGCGTACATGAGCGCCCAGTCGATTGGCGAGGCGGCCGAAGGCATCAACAAGCTGGTGGACCGGGTGCTGGAATTGACCCTGTAGCTGCGACTGCCTTGAAACCGCGTCGTCTGCATCGCGACCAAGGTCGGCTCCTACGCCGTCCGTGGTAGCAGCCGGCCTTGGCCGCGATGCAGGTGTCGAATCAACAGTTTCGGATATTTCCCACTATCACTTGGGAAATCGGGCACTGATGCCCCCTGAGAGCCCTCTTTAAACTTGGCGTTCTGTTTCTGAGCAGGCCTTCACGTGCCGCTCGTTCATTACTCCAAGGGTTCAACCAATGTTCAAACACACTGTGGCCGCGCTTTCGCTCGCCGCCCTGCTCACCGGCTGCCAGGCCCCGGGCGAGCAATACCAGGCCGACGTTTTCGACGCCAGCCAGGTCAACCAGCAACAAGCGGCCAGGACGGTGAAAATCATCACCGTCACCCCTACCCGCATCAAGGTGACCAACGAAGCCAACCGCAAGGCCGCCACTGTGGTGGGTGGCCTGCTGGGCGCCGCCGGCGGGGCCATGCTTGGTTCCACCAAGAACCGTGACACGGCGCTTGTGGGTGGCCTGGGCGGCGGAGCGGCCGGTGCCTTGGCAGGCTCGATGGTCAACGACACCAGCCTGGTTCCCGGCGTGCTGCTGGGTTATTCGGAGGACGGCAGGATTTACACGTCGGCCCAGGTCGGTCGCCCCTGCCAATTCACCACCGGTGAAGTGTCGTTGATGGTGACGATGCTCAACAACGAGACGCGTATCCAGCCCAATGCCACTTGCCCACCTGAGGTAAAAGGCTGATGGCACGCCTTATCATTGTGGCAGCCCTTGCTGCCCTGGCGGCCGAAGCGCAGGCCGGCCCGTTCGACCAGCTGCACCAGATCGAAGTCCAGCAGCAACAGGTACAAGCCGCCGAGCAGGCCAAGGCGACGGCCCGTGAAGAAGCCGAGCAACGCGCCCGGCGTGCTAGCCAGGCCCGCGCAGCCGAGCAGGCGGCGGCCAAGCGCAAAGTGCTTGCGCGGGAACAGGCACGCCAGCGTGCGCGCACAGAGCAGCATCAGGACGAGGAACACGCGCTGGATATCGAAGAGCGCAAGCTGCGGCTGCAAACCATGAAAGCCAAGGCCGATCGGGCCAATGAATACGTCGATGCCGAGTTGCGCGGCAAGGCGGCCCAGACCGATGTGGTGCAGTCCCAGGCCGATGCCATGCGCAATCTGAGTTCGGGTACCAAGACCCTGCTGGAGGATGCCGGGAAAGCGGAGGTCAATCGCTCGAAGAAGCTGTTCGGCAATTGATGTGAGGTGAGCTACACGGCCAGCGCAGCCTGGCGGCAGCGGCTACAGGCATACGCAGTGTTGCTGCCTGTAGCCGCTGCCGCAGGCTGCGCTGGCCCCCGAGCACGCCGCACATTCACAGATCAACCCCGCGCCAAACGCGTCAGGATACGGTCCAGGCTATTGGCAAAAGCCTGCTTGTCCTTGTCGCCGTAACCCGCCTGGCCACCGCCGACCTGCCCTTGCTCGCGCAGGTCGGTAAACAGGTTTCGCACCGCCAGGCGTTCGCCCATATTCTTCTCGTCGAACTCCTTGCCACGCGGGTCCAGGCAGGCGACGCCTTTCTTCACCAGCCGATCGGCCAGCGGCACATCGCTGCAAATCACCAGCTCACCAGGCACAGCGTGCTCTACCAGGTAATCATCGGCCGCATCAGGCCCGGCAGGCACCACCACCAGCTTCACGCAAGTGAAGGCCGGCTTGATCAGCGGCACGCCCGCCACCATCAGCACGTCAAATTGGCGCTTGAGCGCGAATTTGATGACTTGGTCCTTGGCCGCCTTGGGGCAGGCGTCGGCATCGATCCATACACGCATGGTTGACTCACAGCAGGGAAAACGGCCGCCATTGTACGACACCGACCACGGCAATCGCATGCGCACCGAAGACCGCCGAACCATTAAATAGTTCACTAACTAGTCTGTTTTAGTTACACTTTTATTGATAGCAAATTGACATTTCGTTTTTCAGATACAAAAGCGATTTCGTTGCGTGGCAATACCGATGGGCGCAGGGAAGCCGTTTCACCCCTTTATGAATGCAAGGAAGTAATGTTCATGTTCAAGCAAACCGTGGCTGTTCTCTCTCTGGCCGCCGTACTCGCCGGCTGCCAAGCCACTGGCGAGGACTACCAGGCAGACGTGTTCGACGCCAGCCAGGTCAACACCAAACAGCCTGCCAAGACTGTTCAGATCCTGACCGTTTCCCCTACCAAGATCAAAGTCAGCAACGCCTCCAACCGTCAGGCGGCTCAAGTTGTGGGCGGCTTGCTGGGTGCCGTCGGCGGCGGCGCCCTGGGTGCCAAGCATAACGGCGATACCGCCTTGATCGGCGCAGTGGGCGGCGGCGCAGCCGGTGCCCTGGCCGGCTCCATGGTCAACGAAACCAGCCTGGTGCCAGGCGTGCTGCTGGGTTACTCCGAAGACGGCAAGATCTACACCTCGGCCCAGGTTGGCAAACCTTGCCAATTCACGCCGGGCAGCGTTTCGCTGATGGTGATGATGCTCAACAACGAGACTCGCATCCAGCCTAACGCCACCTGCCCAGAACCCGTCAAAGGCTGAAACCGATCATGAATCGCACACTCATTGCCTTGACCCTGTCGCTGCTGGCGGCCCAGGCTGATGCCGGGCAATTCGACCAGCTCCGCCAGATCGAAGTACAGCAACAGCAGGTGGAAGCAGCCCAGCAGGCTGCCTACCAGCGCCAGTGGGAAGATCAGCAGGCCAAGGCCCAGGCGCGTGAAGACGCCAACCGCCGCGCCCGCGCCGCTGCCCAGGCTCGCGCTGCCGAGCAGGCTGCGACTGAACGCAAGGCCGTCGCCCAGGAAAACACTCGCCTGCGCACTCGTGCCGAACAACAGGAAGATGAAGACCGCGCCCTGGACATCGAAGAGCGCAAGCTCAAGCTGCAAGCGATGAAAGCCAAGGCCGATCGCGCCAACGACTACATCGACGCCGACCTGCGCAGCAGCGCTGCCCAGACCGACGTGGTGCAGTCCAAGGCGGACGCCACGCGCAATGTCAGCTCCGGCACCAAGGCGTTGCTGGAAGACACCGGCAAGGCCGACGTCAACCGCTCCAGCAAATGGTTCGGTAACTGATACGCCAGAAACGCAAAAGCCCACTTCGGTGGGCTTTTTTGTGCCTGCAATACGCGTCGCGGCTATCGCGGCCAAGGCCGGCTCCTACACGGTCTGGTAGGAGCCGGCCTTGGCCGCGATCCGGGCGCCACGGTCGGTGAGCATTACACTGGCGCGCGGCGCAGGGTGGCCAGCAGAGTCGCCGCGGCAATGAACAGCCCGGCAAAGGTGCGATTCACCCGCTGCTGCTGGCGAGGCGTGCGCAGCAGGCGCAATACCTTGGACGCCAAACCGGTGTAACCCGCCATCACCAGCAGATCGACAGTGATCATGGTGGCGGCAATGGTGACGTACTGCAGCACAAGCGGCTGGTGCGGATCAATGAACTGCGGCAGCACCGCCAGCATGAACACCAGCGCCTTGGGGTTGCTGACGTTGACCAGGAAGCCACGAAATACCAGGCTCATGGGCTTGCCGATGGGGCGAACGGCCGAGTCGGCGGACATGTCCATGGGCAGCGCGCGCCATTGCTTGATGGCCAGGTACACGAGGTAGAACACGCCGAACCACTTGATCAGCGTGAAAGCGGTGGCCGAGGCTGCCAGGACAGCACCCAGGCCGGCGGCGATGACGGCGATCTGCAGGATCAGGCCCAGTTGCAGGCCCAGGGCGTTCCAGTAGCCGCGCACGAAACCGTACTGCAGGCCGCAGGACATGGACGCAATCGCGCCAGCGCCAGGGGAAAGACTGATGATCCAGCAGGCGGCAAAGAATGCCAGCCAGGTTTGCAGCGCCATGACGCACCTCGTAACAAAATCGGTAGATCGGTAAACCTACTGCTTGCCGAGGGAAATGGCTATGGGAATTTTGCGGGTTGTAGCCGCTGCCGCAGGCTGCGCTGGCCCTGAAGTTCGCTGGAGATGTCCAGTGTACTCAAGGGCCAGCGCAGCCTGGCGGCAGCGGCTACATGCATCAGGACAGCGCTTCGAGCTCGGCCTGCATGGTTTCCAGGGTTTCGAGCGCTATCATCCAGGCTTCTTCCAGCTCGGCTTCACGCACTTTCAGCTTGGCCTGCTGGGCCAACTGATCACGCAGCTCGTCCTTGCGGCCGGCTTCGTAGATCCCGCTGTCACCCAATGCCGCCTCGACCTTGGCCAACTGCTCATGGACCTTGCCCAACTCGGCTTCCAGCTTGTCAGCCTCGCGCTTGTGCGGGGCCAACTGCTGGCGCAGCGCGGCCGCGGCCTGGCGCTGGGCCTTCTTGTCGGTCTTGTCGGGGTTGGCCGGGGCGTTGCTGACCGGCGCGTTGCGCAGGCGGTAATCGGCCAGCCAGCGGGTGTAGTCGTCCAGGTCGCCATCAAAGGCCTCGACCTTGCCATCCGCCACCAGCAGGAAGTCATCGGTGGTGCTCTTGAGCAGGTGACGGTCGTGGGAGACCACCAGTACCGCGCCACTGAATTCCTGCAGGGCCATGGTCAGCGCCAGGCGCATTTCCAGGTCCAGGTGGTTGGTGGGTTCGTCGAGCAGCAGCAGGTTGGGCCGCTCCCAGGCGATCAACGCCAGGGCCAGACGGGCCTTTTCGCCGCCGGAGAAGTTCAGCACCGGCTCGTCGATGCGCGCGCCACGGAAGTCGAAACCACCGAGGAAGTCACGCAGGGTCTGTTCGCGCTCGGTCGGGGCCAGGCGCTGCAAGTGCAGCAACGGGCTGGCCTTGCTGTCCAGGGAGTCCAGCTGATGCTGGGCGAAGTAGCCCACGGTGAGGTTCTCACCGCGCACCAGGCGCCCGCCGATGGGCGACAGCTCGCCGGCCAGGTTCTTGATCAGGGTCGACTTGCCCGCACCGTTGGGGCCCAGCAGGCCGATGCGCGCGCCCGGGGTCAGTTGCAGCTTGACCTTCTCCAGGATGACCTTGTCGCCGTAGCCAAGGCGGCCCTCGGACAGGTCCAGCAGCGGGCTGGAGATTTTCTGCGATTCGCGGAAGACGAAGTCGAACGGCGAATCGACGTGGGCAGCGGACAATTCCTCCATCCGCTCCAGCGCCTTGATCCGGCTCTGGGCCTGACGGGCCTTGGTGGCCTGGGCCTTGAAGCGGGCGATGTACTTTTCCATGTGCGCGCGCTGGGCCTGTTGCTTCTCGTAGGCTTGCTGCTGCTGGGCCAGGCGTTCGGCGCGGGCGCGCTCGAAGGCGGTGTAGCCGCCACGGTAAAGCGTCAGCTTGCACTGCTCGACATGGGCCACATGGTCCACCACCGCGTCGAGGAAGTCTCGGTCGTGGGAAATCAGCATCAGGGTGCCGGGGTAGCTCTTGAGCCACTCTTCCAGCCACAGGATGGCGTCCAGGTCCAAGTGGTTGGTCGGTTCGTCGAGCAGCAGCAGGTCGGACGGACACATCAGCGCCTGCGCCAGGTTCAGGCGCATCCGCCAGCCACCGGAGAAGCTGCCGACCTCACGATCCATCTGGTCGTTGGTAAACCCCAGCCCGGCCAGCAGCTTGCGCGCCCGTGCATCGGCCGTGTAGCCGTCGGCACTGTCCAGCTCGGCATGCAGGCGTGCCTGGGCGGCGCCGTCGTGGGCGGCCTCGGCAGCGGCCAACTGCTGCTGGACCTCACGCAAACGTAAATCCCCGTCGAGAACGTAGTCTACGGCTATTCTCTCGAGTGTATCGACTTCCTGACGCATGTGAGCTATACGCCAATCAGCCGGCAACTGGCAGTCGCCGGAGTCGGGCACAAGCTCGCCGCGCAGCAAGGCGAACAGGGTGGATTTGCCGGCGCCGTTGGCACCGATCAGGCCGGCTTTCTGACCGGCGTGCAGGGTCAGCTCGGCGTCTTCTAGCAGACGCTGCGGGCCACGCTGTAAAGTAAGGTTTTGAAGTCGAATCATAATGGCGGCGGAGTCTACCAGCTTCGGCGACAACTGGCGCGAGAAGGACTATGCACTCTGACCTGTGGAGCTTTTCCCTGGATCTTTACACTCGCCTTGGCATTGAGCAAGCCTGCCTTGATTTACAGGCCGAAGGCGCCAACGTGTGCCTGCTGCTGGGCGCCGCGTGGCTGGGGCAGTTGGGCATTGCGTGCAATGGTGACCGCCTGGCACGCCTGCGGGACATGGGCGAGCCCTGGCATGACGAAGTGATCCGGCCCCTGCGCCACTTGCGCCAGAGCTGGCGCGAGGCGGCTACCCGCGACCCGGAGCTGGAAGCGCTGCGTGATCAGGTAAAGGCGTTGGAATTGGAGGCAGAGCGGCAATTGCTGGAGCGCATCGAGCTAATGGCCCAGGACTGGCAAGCAGAGGGCGCGGACGACCTGGCGGCCTGGCTGGACGGCGTCGCGCCGCCCGTTGCCCGGGAAAAACAACGCGGCGCGCTGCAAAGGCTGCACGCCGCGAGTGCTGCCGGTTAAGAAGCGCTTGGGGCTGGCGCGCTGCTGTTCGCCGGGCTCGATGGCGCGGGAGCGGCGGCGGCTGGCGTTGGCGCCGGTTTGGTGGCAGCGGGGGTAGCGGCAGGCTTGGCCGCGGGGGCGGCAGGCCTTTTGGCTGCTGCACGCGGCGCGGCCTTGGTGGCTGGCTTCGCTGCCGGTTTGGCGGCCGCAGGCTTGGCAGCAGCTGGCTTGGCGGCTGGTTTCGCAGCAGCTGGCTTGGCTGCAGGCTTGGCGGCGGCTGGCTTGGCAGCTGCGGTTTTGGCCGCAGGTTTGGCGGCAGGCTTGGCAGCGGCCTTGGTCGCTACTGGCTTGGTGGCGGCACTGGCAGGCGCCTTGGCGGCAGCAGGTTTGGCCGCAGGCTTCGCAGCCGGTTTTGCTGCAGCCTTGGCCGCAGGTTTCGCAGCAGGTTTCGCGGCAGAAGTACGAGCCGCAGGCTTGGCAGCAGCAGCTTTGGCGGCTGCGGGTTTGCTGGCAGGCGCCTTGGTGCTTGTCGCCGGTTTGGCAGCGGCGCGGGCCGGTGCTTTCTTGGCAGCGGCGGGTGCGCTGGCAGGCTTGGCGGCGCGCGTAGTCAGCGCTTTGCCAGCCGCTTCATGCACACGGCCTACGCCCTGGGCCAACTTCAAACTTTCCTGGGCGTCGCGCTTGAGTTGAACAATGTAATTACGTGTTTCGGCCTGACGATCTTTCAAGGCGTCCAGCAGTTCTTCCAATTCAGCGCCGGCAGCTTTTGCCTTGGCCTGGGCCTTGGCTTTGCCGGCAGTGGCAGCTACCTGAAGTTTGGTACGGGATTTATGCAGTTTTTCCTGAGCCTTGCCGCGCTGTTTTTCCAACTTGGCAAGCAGTTTCTCGGCATCAGCCAGAGCCTGGGAACAGGCGCTTTCCAAATGCTCGAGCAGGCTGCTCGAAAGCTGTTGGAGCAAATGCAACGGGGTATTGACTGGCTTCTTGTTAGCCGACATGGGTTACCTCCTGGCTGACGTGATTGCGGCTCATACTAGACCTGTGCAAGTGTCACCGCTAGACATTGTTGACAGTACTGAATGCGCCGCGTTGCATGCCTGGGCAAAGTTGTTTTTAAGGGCACTTCGAGACAAGTGTAGAAGTTGTCGCAAAGTCTGCTGTCATCGGCCTGAAATCTCTTGGCCGGGCAACTTGCGAGGCTGGCATAATCATCCGCATTCGAACAGGGTTATTCTCCATGTCGCGTTACCTGATATTGCCGTTGTGGTTATTGCTGCCGTTGGCCCATGCCGCCGACAGCGCAGCGCCAGCGAGCCCTCATGACCTGGGTTACAGCCTGGGTGCCAGCCTGGGCGAGCGGCTGCGTGAGGAAGCACCCGGCATCGATATTCAGGCCCTGGTGCAAGGCCTGCAGCAGTCGTACGAAAACAAGCCGCTGGCGCTGCCCCCGGAGCGCATTGAGCAGATTCTGCGTGAGCATGACGCGCAGGCCGATGCCCAGCCCGCCCCGTCCAATATCGAGAAAGCCCTGACAGCCGAAACACGCTTCATGGCCGGCGAACGCACCAAGGCCGGCACCCATGAGCTGGGCAACGGCATCCTGATGAGCGAGCTTGCGGCTGGCGATGGCCCGCACCCCACGGCCGATGGCCGGGTGCAGGTAACCTACGTGGGGATGTTGCCGGATGGCACGGTATTCGACCAGAACCAGCAGCCGCAATGGTTCAGGCTGGACAGCGTGATCAGTGGATGGCGCATCGCCTTGCAGCAGATGCCCAAGGGCGCGAAATGGCGACTGGTGATTCCGTCCGACCAGGCGTATGGCGCGGACGGCGCGGGTGACCTGATACCACCCTATACGCCCTTGGTGTTCGAAATCAGCTTGCTTGATGTGGGCGCCTGACAGAGGCGCACCAGCCTCAGGCCTGAACGGCCGCTTCTTCCTTGTGCGCGTTGTGCAGCACTTCGATCAGGCAGTCTTCGAGCTCAAAGCGCTCATGCAGGCGGCTGCCCAGCTCCTTGAGCTTGCCGGTCAGCGTCTGCGCGCAGGAGCAGTCGCCTTTGTCGCAATGGTCATTGAAGTCCAGGGCGAACTGGGTAATAGCTTCGATGCGAGGGAAAATCGTATCGGCCAGCTCCAGGCCACGCTCATCGTCGAAAGCCTTGGCTTCCGCGATCAATTGCTCGTAGATCTCGAAGTGCCCCGCCGACACGTAATCGACCAGCACACCACAGAACTCCTTGAGCTTCTTGCGGTTGCCAGCCAGCGCCTCCGGCGTCTCGCCAAGCACATCAAAGGCTTCCACCAGCTTTTGCCGCTCCTGCAGCCAGCGGTCAATCAGCTTGTGCACCCCACCCCAGCGTTCCTGAGCATTCTGACAACTTTCCAACATGGTCTTTTCTTCCCTTTTGGGTCATGCCGCTATCGACCCATTCCAAGACATCGCGGGAACGGGACCGTTCGGAAAAAAGCAGCAATCAAGCAGCCTGTTTTTCTATGGTGCGTGCAGGGAGATTATGCCCGTGCGCTGACAGCTTCAAGGTGCCCCTGCGATAAAGTTCATACAAGTGTTTAATACGCTCACGGCCTTTCCGCCCCCGAAAACTGGGCGTCGAATCGAGCTAGGCAGTGCCAGGATGCTGCGGCAGCAGGGCCTGCAGCCACCCTGTCAGGGTTAATACCAGCAGGCAGGTGAGGGCCAGCAGGCTCCACTCAGGGACACTCATGTCCAGCAACGTCCAGTTGACGCGGGCACACTCCGGCGTGCCCAGCAGCAGGGTCTTGACGGCTTCGGGAAACGGTAAGGTGGTCAGCAGGTACTCAAGCCCCGGCTGGCAGGCCACCTTGGGCTGCTCGCCATTGGCCTGCAGCCACAGCTGCCGCAGCGCGGCCGCTGCGGCACCGGCGAGCATCAACGTATTGAGCAGCAGGTAGCCACGCTGCCCCCAGCGCGACGGCCTGTGAACCAATGCCGTCAGGCAGGACAGCCCGAACACGGCGATGAAAAACCGCTGCACCAGGCACAGCGAGCAAGGCTTGAGCCCGACCTGCCATTCCAGATAATAGGCGGCGCAAAGCGTGCCCACGGACACCAGAAAACCCAGCAAGAACAAGGAGCGCGAACGAGCCTGCACCATGACAAATCCAGTAACGTGACAGATGGAAACTACGTTAGAGGAAAGCCATGAATCCTTTCAAGGCGCTGCTAGACAGACATTTCCGTAACCTTGTAGGGAAATTCCGACCAACCTTGAAGGAAGGTGGAGCGGCAGCCGTACGAACAAGCCCTGAGGCTTGTAAGCACGGCAGCCAGAGCTGCCGTCAGGCCCGGGATGACTCCGGTAATGGCAATGCCAGCAGACGCTCATCCAGCAGCCCGAGGCCCTCCTGGAACAGCTGATTGCTGCGGTCGGTTTCGCCCAGGCGGGCCAGCAGACGGGCAAGCTCCGCGCAGGCTTCAGGGTTGCGCTGCAGGCGCAGGCTGTTTTCCAGGTAGTCCCGGGCCTTGCCCCACAGGCTGTTCTGCAGGCTGAGGCGGCCCAGAGTCAGCAGCAGGCTGGAATCATCAGCGTGCTGCTTGAGCCAGCCCTCGGCTGTCTGCAACTGTTTGGCAGGGTCGCTGCCCACCACCAGGCCATAAAGGCGCGCCAGGTGAGTGTCGTAGTCGCGTTTCAACGCACCACGCAATACGCCTTCGGCATCGGCCTGGGCGCCCAGCTGGCGCAGCTGCTCGGCGTAGGCCAGCACCAGCGCAGGCTCCTGGCGCTGACCTGCACTCAATTGCTCCCACGCCCGTTTGAGGGCGTGCAAGGCAGCCTCGCCCTCCTCGCGCGAGGACACCAGCGTCAGGTTCTGGCCCCAGGCGCGATGCTCCAGGTCGGTCAGCTCGGCCGCGGTGACGGCCTTGCTCTTGCGCAGTTCCGGCAGCAAATGGATGACCGCTGTCCAGTCGCCACGCTGCTGGTGCAGGCGCTGCAACTGACGCAGCACCTGGACATTGCCAGGATGACGCTCGCGCATGGTTTCAAGCGTGGTGCGTGCACCCTCCACGTCACCGCGATCAATCTGCAATTGGGCGTGGGTCAATGCCACCGCCAGCTCGGCTTGGGGCTGACGCTCCAGCGCTCGCTCCAGCAGGCTGTCACTGTCTTCGTGGCGGCCCAGTTCGTTGGCCGCGCGCGCCGCACCCAGGTAGTAGAGCAATGGCTGGCGTTCACCTTCCGCCGCCCGGTGCAGATTGCGCTGGGCAGCCGCCCAGCGGCCCTCGGCCAGGTCCAGTTGGCCCTGCTCGACAGCCACCTGCACACGGCGGTGCCGGTTGCGCCCCGACCAGGGGTTGACCACCCCGGCCGAGACCAGCACCAGGCTCAGCACCACCCACAGCACGAATGCCAACACCACCAGTGCCACCAGCGCGGCCAGGGTCGACCACAGCCCCGACTCGTAGCGGAACACATGGGGGTAGTCGATCAGCACGTAGCCAGGGTGTTTGGCGATGCCCAGCCCCAGCCCGACGGCAGCGGCAATGGCCACGAAAACGATGACATAGAGGCGCTTCATGGGCGCGCCTCCGGTTGCACCTGGGCGCCCGGCTGGCTCATCAGCGCCTCGGCGGGCATGTGCCGATGCTCGAGGTAGTTCTGTACGGCCTCGAGGCTGGCGTTCAGATCGGGCGTCAGCACCGACACCGGCTGGGTTTTCAGCTCGTCGATACGCGCCAGCATGCTGCGGCTTTCGGTATTGTCCTGGTTGAAGCTGGCCAGCAGGATGCTGCGCGCCTCATCCAACGCCTGGCCGTAGACCTTCGGCTCGCCGTTGAGGGCAGCCCATTGCGCCTGCTCCAGCGCCAGGCTCAGTGCCAGGCGAACCTGATTCAGACTCTGGCCTGCCAGCAACGGCCGGATGTTTTCATCCGGGCGGAAATCGACGCGGAAGTAGCTGGAAATCTTCGCCCACCAGCGCTCCCAGCGGTTATCGTCGCTGCTCAAGCGCGCACGCTGTGCATCACCCTGGGCCTGGAACTCCGGCGCCAGTGCCGACAGCCCCACGGTCTGATCACGCAGGGCGCCCAGTTGCAGGAACAGGCCGGTGCGGTCCGGCTGCTGCACGCTGTTGAGCGAGGCCATGGACTTGGCGATCTGCTCGCGGGCGGCGAACGCCGAAGGGTCATCCTGCTCGCGCAGAATCTCGTCGGCACCCTGCACCAGCGCCTTGGCGCTGACGATATCCTGCAACGCCGACAGACGCAGGCTGGCCAGCCGCAGCAAGTGCTCGGCCTCGGCCAGGCGCCAATCCTTGCGGCTGGCACCCAGCACACTTTCCAGACGCTGGCTCAAGCGCTGCTGATCACCCTGCAATTGCGCCACCAGGCGGCGGCGGTCTTCCAGCTCATTGGCACTGGGCAGCTGCCCCAGGCGTGCGGTGAGCGCCTGCTCCCCCTGGCTCAAGGCCTGGGCCTGGCTGTCGAGCGCCTGCAATTGGCCGGACTGGGCCTGATGCCCCGCCTGCAACTGACGCAACTGCCAGACACTCCAGCCGCCAGCGGCGACACCTGCGGCGCCCAGCAGCAATGCCACGACCGCGATACCGGCCGCACCGCGACCGGACTTTTTCACCACAGGGGCGACCGCCGCCTCGGGCGTCGACTGCAGATCATCTTGGGGCAAGACTGTTTCGCTCACGTATCCATCCTTTGCATTGGGCGATTTCACCCGGGTAGGCGGTGTTCACGCAGGGCCGCCAACAAGGCCGCGGTGCTGGCACCACGACAATCCACGACATGGCGAGCGCCGGCGGCCTGGGCCTGGGCGGCGACTCGCGGGCTGGGCACGAACAGCGGCAACCCGGCCAATTGCGGCCAGTGTTCACCGGCCAATTGCTGCAAATGCTCGAAACCCTGCCCACTGCTGACCACCAGCGCGTTCAGGCGTTCCGCTGTTACCCGCTGGTACAGCGCCTGTGCGGGGTAATCGGGCAGGCAGCGGCGATAGAGTTGCAGATAATCGACAGTAGCACCCTGCTCGCGCAAGTGCTCGGCCAACAGCTCTCGACCGCCCTCCCCGCGCAGGATCAATACCTTGGGATAGGGTTGCGCCAGGGCCTCGGCCAACGCCGGCAAGGCCAGTAGCGCTTCACTGTCATCGCCCTGGGGCGGCACGTGCACACGCAGGCCATAATCTTCAAGAATGGCCGCGGTAGCGGCACCCACGCTGAACCAGCTCTGGATCGGCATTTGCGGCCAGTACTGATCGATCAGGTCCAGGCCAAGGCGCGCCGCAGGCTTGCTGACCACGATCACCGCGCCATAATGCGCCAGGTTCAGCACCTGTTCGACCATGGCCGGTGTCACGGGAAGCGGTTCGATAGTCAGCAACGGCAGGCTGGCACTGTAGACACCGGCGGCAGCCAACTCCTGGGCCACTGCGGCGGATTCCTCCGCCGGCCGGGTCAACAGCAGGCGCCAGCCCGTCACGGATGGCCTTCCTCGCCGTAGACCGCCGTGAGAATCTGGTCGGCGCCCTGGCGCAGCAGCGCTTCGGCCACCTCGACACCCAGGCGTTCAGCCTCGGCTTGCGGGGCACGCGCCTGGGCGCTGAGCAGGCGACCGCCATCCGGTTCACCCACCAAACCACGCAACCATACCTGCTCGCCTTCCAGCACCGCGTAGCAGGCAATGGGCACCTGGCAACCGCCATTGAGGTGTTTGTTCAAGGCACGCTCGGCCGTCACGCGCACGGCGGTGTCATGGTGATGCAGTGGCGCCAGCAATTGGTGAATCTCGGCATCGGCGCTGCGGCACTCGATGCCCACGGCACCCTGGCCACCGGCCGGCAGGCTGTCTTCGATGCTGATGCTGTCGGTGATGCGGTCTTCGAAGCCCAGGCGAATCAGGCCAGCGGCTGCAAGGATGATGGCGTCGTATTCGCCAGCATCCAGCTTGGCCAGGCGCGTGTTGACGTTGCCACGCAGGAAGCGTATCTGCAGGTCGGGCCGACGCGCCAGCAACTGGGTCTGGCGACGCAGGCTGGAGGTGCCGACGATGCTGCCGGCAGGCAAGGCTTCAAGGCTTTTGAAGGTGTTGGAAACGAAGGCGTCGCGCGGGTCTTCGCGCTCGCAGATGCAGAACAGGCCCAGGCCTTCGGGGAAGTCCATGGGCACGTCTTTCATGGAGTGCACGGCGATGTCGGCTTCGTTGTCGAGCAGGGCGTTTTCCAACTCCTTGACGAACAGGCCCTTGCCGCCGATTTTCGACAGGGGCGAGTCGAGCAGCTTGTCGCCGCGGCTGACCATCGGCACCAGGGTAACCATCAGGCCGGGGTGCGCCTGTTCCAGGCGGGCCTTGACGTAGTCGGCCTGCCACAGGGCCAGGGCGCTTTTACGGGTGGCGATGCGGATCTCGCGAATAGGCATGAATCAATCCGTGCTGGGTAGATGGGCCGATCATACCAGCATCGCAGGCACAGCATGGCGGCGGGAGCGGCCTGTGCCGCCCCGTCCGCGCTACAACTGTTGCATCATTTTGCGCACGCCCGCCACATGCCGGCGGCTGACAATCAGCGCATCACCATTGAGCCCCTTGAGGAACAACTGGAAATGCCCCAGCGGCGTACGTTGCAGCCTCTCAATGCGGTCGCGGGCCACCAGCGCGTTGCGGTGGATACGCACGAAGCGGTCACCGAACTCGTCTTCCAGCGCCTTTAGGGGCTCGTCGAGCAGCACCTCGCCGCCTTCATGGCGCAGGGTCACGTACTTGTGGTCGGCGATGAAATAGATGACCTGGGCAAGCGGGATCAGCTCGATGCCCTTGCGCGTACGGGCACTGATATGGGTGCGCGGGCCACTGCCGCTTTCGGCGGCGGGGCGGGTCAGCGCAGCCAGTTGCGCACGGTTGGGGCGCTCGGCCTTTCTCAGCGCTTCAAGCAACAGCTCGGGCCGCACTGGTTTGACCAGATAGCCCATCGCGCTGGTCTGGAATGCTTCCAGCGCGAACTCGTCATGGGCGGTGCAAAACACCACCGCCGGCGGCGCTTCGCGCTCGCACAGTTTGGCGGCAACCTGCAGGCCATCCAGGCCGGGCATGCGGATGTCGAGCAGCACCACGTCCGGCTTCAGGCTGTCGATAAGGGCCAGGGCCTCTTCGCCATTGGTGGCGCTGGGCTCAAGCACATTGTATCCCTCGAGATCGCTGACCAATCGGCTCAAGCGCTCGCGGGCTAGGGGTTCGTCATCAACGATCAGGACATTCATATTGCACTGGATTCCTGCGTGAGTCTCGCACAAGGATAGCGTAGACAGGTGAAGTGACGACCGTCACGGCGATCCACGCTCAGACTCGCGCGCGGGCCAAAAAGTGCCGCAAGTCGAGCACCAATATTCGACAAGGCCTGATGAGTACCGCCCGATACCTTGCGCTGGGCGACCTCGTCGTAGGGATTGCTTACACACAATATGAACTCTCCCCCTTTATAGTCGGCTTCCACCCGGATCACACCTCCTTCGATTCGAGGGGCCACTCCATGGACCAGGGCGTTCTCCAACAACGGTTGTAAGGTTAGCTGCGGGATCGGCAAGTCATCGGGAATTGTGTCGATCCTCCAGTCCAACTGTAGACGCTCGCCAAGACGATATTGCTCAATCCGCAAATATCGTTTCGACAGGGCCAGTTCTTCCTTCCAGGTGACCAGGGTGCCGACCTTGCCCAGGCTGGCCCGAAACAGGTCGGACAGGTCCAGCACCGCCTGCTCGGCGCGCACGGCATCCACGGCCACCAGGCTGGCAATGCTGTTGAGCGTATTGAACAGAAAATGCGGTTTGATCCGTGCCTGCAGGGCTTCCAGGCGTGCCTGCAGTTCGGCCTGTTGCTGGATTCGCCACTGGTTGCGCAGGTAAAAATAGCGCAGCAGCAGCGCCGACATGATCAGCGCGATCAGCCCGTGCCGCAGGTAACGGGTGAATTCAAGGAAGGAAAAATCCGAAGGTGTGGAGGGGCGGTCCACCAGATGGAAATATTCGGTCAGGCCGGTGGCAAGCAACGTTAGGCCCACCACCATCGCGCAGCACAGCCCGCCAGCCACCCCTGTGTGCAAGCGCGCCAGCCAGGGGCGCAAGCCGCACAGCAAGGCGGCGGACAGCAGCACGATCCACTGCACGAACAGCGAGGTCAGCGCCAGCCGCGACCAATCGAAGGCCGGCCCCATGGGTTCGGCCAGCACCAGCACCATCACCAGCAGCTCGGCCAGCATCACCAACACCAGCAAAGCCTGGGCTTCGCACAGCACCGGCAGGAAAAACTCCTGTTGCGCACGCCCCGGGCGTGCGGCATTGCGTCCATCTGTGGGCATTATGCGTATTCCACTGGGCGTTCGATCCCCGGCGGGATTGAACCCCTGTTATTATTGCAGGCAATTTCCCGTTCACGCCTTCAACGAGCGAATTCATGAGTACTGACAAGACCAACCAGTCCTGGGGCGGCCGCTTCAGTGAGCCCGTCGACGCCTTTGTCGCCCGCTTCACCGCATCCGTCAACTTCGACCAGCGCCTCTACCGTCACGACATCATGGGCTCGATCGCCCACGCGACCATGTTGGCCAAGGTTGGCGTACTGAACGACACCGAGCGTGACACCATCGTCGATGGCCTGAAAACCATCCAGGGCGAGATCGAGGCCGGCACCTTCGAGTGGCGCGTGGACCTTGAAGACGTCCACATGAACATCGAAGCGCGCCTGACCGATCGCATCGGCATCACCGGCAAGAAGCTGCACACCGGCCGTAGCCGCAACGACCAGGTGGCTACCGACATCCGCCTGTGGCTGCGCGACGAGATCGACCTGATCCTGGGCGAAATCACCCGCCTGCAGAAAGGCCTGCTGGAGCAGGCCGAGCGCGAAGCCGAAACCATCATGCCGGGCTTCACCCACCTGCAGACCGCACAGCCCGTGACCTTCGGCCACCACCTGCTGGCCTGGTTCGAAATGCTCAGCCGCGACTACGAGCGCCTGGTGGACTGCCGCAAGCGCGCCAACCGCATGCCCCTGGGCAGCGCCGCACTGGCCGGCACCACTTACCCGATCGACCGCGAGCTGACCTGCCAGCTGCTGGGCTTTGAAGCCGTGGGCGGCAACTCGCTGGACGGCGTGTCGGACCGTGACTTCGCCATCGAATTCTGCGCCGCCGCCAGCATCGCCATGATGCACCTGTCGCGCTTCTCCGAAGAGCTGGTGCTGTGGACCAGCGCCCAGTTCCAGTTCATCGACCTGCCCGACCGCTTCTGCACCGGCAGCTCGATCATGCCGCAAAAGAAAAACCCCGACGTGCCAGAACTGGTACGCGGCAAGAGCGGCCGCGTGTTCGGCGCCCTGATGGGCCTGCTGACCCTGATGAAAGGCCAGCCCCTGGCCTACAACAAGGACAACCAGGAAGACAAGGAACCGCTGTTCGACGCCGCTGACACCCTGCGCGATTCGCTGCGCGCCTTCGCCGACATGATCCCGGCCATCAAGCCCAAGCACGCCATCATGCGCGAAGCGGCCCTGCGCGGTTTCTCCACCGCCACCGACCTGGCGGACTACCTGGTACGCCGCGGCCTGCCGTTCCGCGACTGCCACGAGATCGTCGGCCACGCCGTGAAATACGGCGTGGACAGCGGCAAGGACCTGGCCGAGATGAGCCTGGAAGAACTGCGCCGCTTCAGCGACCAGATCGACCAGGATGTGTTCGAAGTGCTGACCCTGGAAGGCTCGGTCAACGCCCGTGACCACATCGGCGGCACCGCCCCCGCCCAGGTCCGCGCCGCCGTCATCCGCGGCCAGTCGCTGCTCGCCCAGCGCTGATACGCACCTGTAGCCGCTGCCGCCAGGCTGCGCTGGCCCGTATTGTCACTGGAAATCTTCAGTGTCATCGGGGGCCAGCGCAGCCTGCGGCAGCGGCTACGGGTTTAGCTGCGCCAGGAATCGCGGGCTGTCATCGGCCCTTTGCCGGGCAATGGTGGCCACATTGGGGTTGAGCGCCAACAGCGCCAGCAATGCCTGTGCACCAGGCAAACCCTCCAGAAAATCGACATCGAACAGCTTCAGCCCCACCTCCCTGGCCAGGTCCACGCTGTACAGGAAGTAGATATCCGCAACACTGAGTTCGGCACCGGCGACGTAGGGCGTAAACGATGCGCCTTGAGCCAATGCCGCAAATCCCTTTACCAGGTCGCGCCTGGCTTTCTCCTTCAAAGCCGGTGGCGTAGCCCGTCCGCCAAAAAACACCTCTGGGTAGCAAACCCGCGCAGGCAGCTCGATATAAAGCTCGATCTCCTTGGCCAGTGTCTTCACACGTGCCTTGTCGAATGGCTGGCGAGGCAGCAGGCTATTTTGCGGGTACAGGTCCTCCAGGTAGCCGAGGATCACGTCCGTTTCGCTCATGTACCCTTCCGGCGTACCCAGCACCGGAATCTTCCCGCGACGACTGACCGCCATGACCTCAGGGCTCTGACAGCCGTGCAGCAGCACTTCCTGAAAGGCGATTTCCTTCTCCAGCAGGGCGAACTGCACCATGTTGAAATAGTTGCTTGAAGCAAACCCGTACAGCTTGAGCATTGCGTGGCCCTCCATGGCCCAAAAGTCAGCCCACTACGCTAAACAGCTACCGTCAGGCCAGGGGCCAGCGTTTATTTCAACAAGCGTCCTGGGTGCAACGCGCCCCAATATCGTTAAACTGTCGGCCTACCGTGAGGAATCCTGCAATGAACGACGTTACCCAACGCGACGACGAAGACGAACAGTTCGCCGAAGACACCCTGATCCAGGCCATCGAAAACCAGATCGAAAGCGACAACCCGCCTGCGGCCAAGGCCACGTTCAACAAGCTGACGCTGGTCGGCTACGAGCGCGACGATATCCTGGAAATGATGGCCCATGTACTGGCCGTCGAAATCGACAAGATCCTGGAAGAAGACCGCGCGTTCGACACCGAATGGTACGAAAAAGCCTTGCGCGCCCTGCCCGAGCTGCCGCCTGAGGCCAAGCCTGAAGAGGACTGACTTTCCCGGCAAAGTCGCCACGGGCTTACTACACTGGAATTGCCCCGCTGCCCTGCAAGCAAAACGGGGCCGCCACGGCCTGCCCCCACGCGGCGGTCGTCTAATTCCTAGAAAAGTCCGGAGTACCTATGTCGTATACCCCTGAGCTGGTCGCCGAACTGGAAATACTCGCGCTGTTCAATCTGGAAAACACGCAGGAAGGTCTCAAAGTTCACCATACCGCTACGCCTCAGGCGATTGCGGCAGCCAAACGGCTATACGACAAGGAGCTGATCACTCAGGTGGATGGCGGTTACCTGACCAGTGGCGGGCTGCAGGCTGCGCAGCATGCGCAGGCGTTGCTGACGGTGCTGCGGATTGCTGAAGCGGCTTGAAACGCTGCGTTTTCTAGCCGGTGCCGGACATGGCACCGGCTTGTCATTTCAGCCATGCGCTGACGCTATTCGTCCTGTAAGCAACGTTAATTGAGCAGTGTCTTCGACCTGGCTTTGGCTTTGCTGTTGCTGTTGCTGTTGCTGTTGCTTTGGCTTTGGCTTTGGCTTTGGCTTTGGCTTTGGCTTTGGCTTTGGTTTTGGCTTTTGATCTTGATCTTGATCTTCGGCCCCGTTAGAGCCAAGGGCCGACCGGAGGCGTCGATCAAGCGGTCTTCGGCGTAGCCGAAGAAGACGGAACCGGAGACGCTTCTATTCCGGGCCGTCGTCCGCTTGATCGACGCCGTAGGGAGGGGACCCGGAGCGCAGCGTAGGGCCCAGGCTCGGGGCGAGCCCTTTTTGGTTACTTTTTGGGGCGACTGCCAAAAAGTGACTCGCCGTAAGGGCGAAACGGTCGGTGGTCGCACCCGTAGCAATGGATATGCCCCCCGAACGAAAAAGCGCGCTTCGAGGACGGTAAGCATATCCATTATCTAGGGTGATGCTGAATCACCTTTCCGCCCTTACGGCGGGTCACTTTTTGACAAACGCCCGGTGTGCCGGCCCAGCCAAAAAATAACCAAAAAAGGCTTGCCCCGAGCCCGGTCCCTACGCTTCGCTCCGGGTCCCCTCCCTCCGACGTCGTTCAAGCGGACGACGGCCCGGAATAGAAGCGCCTCCGGTTCCGTCTCCTTCAGCTACGCTGAAGGCCGCTTGATCGACGTCTCCGGTCGGCCCTGGGCTCTAACGGGGCATACAATCAAGATCAAAGGCCTCACGGAAGCAAAAGCAAAAGCGCGTCGGCGTCGGCGTCACTGGCTGGAAGAAAATTCGATTTATTTCCCCCCTCAACACTCAAACTCCTCTCAAGCCCGCCGATAACAAGCTGAAGGCGGGTCTTCCGCTTACCCCTGTAACGCCGCCCAGCCGTCGATTCGAGCCTCAGATGCCGCGCAACCAAGAAATTCGCCCCGATCTGGACGAGGGAATCGACCGCAAGGTCCTCTCGACCCTGCGCGCGCGATTTTTGACCCTCAACCAAGGCCGCCTCAATCGCGCCATGCAGGGCCTGTCGAACCGCCAGCAACAGGTGCTGACACTGTTGCCGCTGTTCTTCCACGTCAACCACCCCCTGCTGCCCGGCTACGTATCCGGCAACACCCCAGCTGGCATGAGCAACTATGAGCCCGACGCCGAGGTACTGGCCGAAGCCCAGCGCCTGACCCGCTCGTTCTCCTACAAGGCCCGGCTCGGCAACCCACCGCGCCCGCTGCACGGCCTGTTCCTGATGGGCAGCCTGGGCACCCTGGCCCAAGCCGAACAGAGCGACATGGACTTCTGGGTGTGCCACGACACGAACCTGGGTGCCGATGAGGTCGCCGAGCTGCGCAAGAAATGCCAGCTACTGGAAGCCTGGGCCGCAACCCAGGGCGCCGAAGCGCACTTTTTCCTGATTGACCCGCCCCGTTTCGTACGCGGCGAGCGCGACTCCGAACTCAGCTCCGAAGACTGCGGTACCAGCCAGCACTACCTGCTGCTGGACGAGTTCTACCGCACCGCGATCTGGCTGGCCGGGCGCACGCCGCTGTGGTGGCTGGTGCCGGTCTACGAGGAAGCGCAGTACGCGCAGTACACCGAAACCCTGCTGGGCAAGCGCTTTATCCGCGCCGACGATGTGCTGGACCTGGGCAACCTGGCCCATATTCCCGCCGGGGAATACATCGGCGCCGGGCTGTGGCAGCTGTTCAAGGGCATCGACTCACCCTACAAGTCCGTGCTCAAACTGCTGCTGACCGAGGTCTACGCCAGCGAACACCCCCATGTGCAATGCCTGAGCCTGCGCTTCAAGCAGGCCGTGTTCGCCAACCAGGTGGACCTCGACGAGCTGGACCCCTACATGGTGGTGTACCGACGCATCGAGGAATACCTGCTGGCCCGTGGCGACGTCGACCGCCTGGAGCTGATACGCCGTGCCCTGTACTTGAAGGTCAACAAGAAACTCAGCAGCAGCGCCCGCAACCGCCCCGCCAGTTGGCAAAGGCTGGTGATGGAACGCCTGGCCAGGGAATGGAACTGGGACCGCCGCCAACTGGCATTACTGGACAGCCGCAGCCAATGGAAGGTGCGCCAGGTGACCAGCGAACGCCGCGCCCTGGTCAGCGAGCTCAACTACAGCTACCGCTTCCTCACCCAGTTCGCCCGCGCCCAGCAGGCAGTGAACCTGATCAACAAGCGCGACCTGAGCATCCTCGGCCGCAGGCTGTATGCAGCCTTCGAGCGCAAGGCCGGCAAGATCGAGTTCGTCAACCCGGGCATCGCCCCGGACCTGGCCGAAGACACGCTCACGCTGGTGCAATCGCCCAACCGCAAGGAGCCTGGGCAGACCCTGTGGGGGCTGTACAACGGCAACCTGGGCGCCTACGAGTGGGAGCATTTCGCCCCTTTCAAGCGCAGCCGTGACTTGCTGGCCATGCTTGCCTGGTGCCATCGCAACGGCGTGATCGACAGCAGCACGCGCCTGGCCCTGCACCCGGGCGAAAGCGACCTGACGGAATTCGAGCTGTTCAACCTGATTGCCAGCCTGCAGCAGAGCATCCCCCTGCCCCTGCCCAGCGTCGCCGATGAACAACTGCTGCGCCCCAGCGTGCCGGTGGAAATCCTGTTCCTGGTGAACGTGGGGGTTGATCCGCTCAAGCATCACCGCGACCTGAACATCCTGATGACCACCGAGCGCACCGACTCGCTAAGTTACGCCGGGGTGCGGGAAAACCTGGTGCTGACCCTGGACCAGGTCACGTTGAACAGCTGGCATGAAGTGTCGGTGAACCGCTTCGACGGCCCCACCGCCCTGCTGGACTGCGTGCGCGACTACCTCAACGGCCTGCCGGCCGGCACACCGCCGAGGGTTCGGGTGCGCTGCTTCTGCCACAACCGTGCGCAGGCCATCGCCCAACGTGTGGAAAGCCTGCTGGCCGCCGCCCAGCAATTGCTGGTCAGCAAGCTGAATTATCGCTACCTGATTCAGATCCAGAAGCAGTACCACGTGCTCGAACTGGTGCCGGGCAAGGTCCGTCATGTGGCATTGCCCACCGTGGCCGGACTGGTGCAATACCTGGGTGAGGACCTGTCCAGCTACAGCCCGCTGCATCTGGATGGCCAGGCCCTGGCCGACCACGATCTAAGCCTGGTGCTGCCCCACGGGCAACCGGATTGCATTCAGCTGTTCTACCGGCTTCAGGACAACTGGGCGGACGTCTATGTGCTCGACGAGCTCAACGCCCTGTGGCATCAGCGTCTGCCCTTCCATGACGAGGCCAGCCTGCTGACGCCGTTGCAGCGGTTCCTGGAAGCCGTTGTCTACCGGCGCAATGCCTTGCTGCCCATCGACAACAAGATGCAGGGCCAGGCGAGCGAAGTGCTGTACTACCAACTACTGCCGACCGGCCCCGGCCGCGCCCGCAGCGTGGAGCCAAGACCGGGCCCGCCGACGGCGGCCGACCAGCGCTTCTTCGAGGTACAGGCGATTGTCGAGCACTCGTTGCCCGGGCAGTCTCATGTGACCCTGTATTGCAATCAGCGGGAGTTTTCCGAGGTTGAGCACGGCGGCCAATTGTTCGCGGTGGTGGCTCGGCAGATTCTGCAGCAACGGGTGCAGGGCACGGCGTATCGCTGTTACATCACCGACCTGGACCTGTCCGGCCTGCTCGGTGATGTGCCCGGCGCTACCCATCTGTACCTGCGCTACAAGGCGGACCTGGAACGGTCGCTGAACAACGCCCTGAGCCAGATGTAGGCTAGAGCACCGCGCGGCGCGCGGCAGCTTCGAGGTTGATCTGTCGACGGCGCTCGTCATCGGCCGAGCGCCATTCGCGGATGTCTTCCACGTGGCGGAAGCAGCCCTTGCACACTTTCTGCTCATCCAGCCGACACAGGCTGATGCACGGCGAAGGCACCGCCGTGCTGACGTTGCTGTACAGGGGCTTGGGCGGGCGCGCCGCCGGGGCTTGGGTGGTCACACTCAGATCTCTTCGAAGTCCAGCTTCACGCCGGCCTGTGCCCAGGTGGCGGTAGCGAGGATCTCGCCCAGCAGCTCTTCGGACTTTTCGCATACCCACTTGCCCGACTCTTCGTCGTAGTCGAAGTGGTAGCCGCCCGAACGGGCCGCCAGCCACAGTTGGCGCAGGGGCTCCTGGCGGCTGATGATCAGCTGGCTGCCGTTGTCGAACTTGATGGTCATCAGGCCGGACGAGATTTCCACGTCATCGGCGTGGTCTTCGAACAGTTCTTCCAATGCCTGCTGGGTGGCATCGACCAGGTCGTGAAAGCGCGCTTCGGTCAAACTCATTGCGGGAACCTCGATAAGTGTCTACTCACACTGCAAGCGCGGGAAGATACGAGCAGCGCGCGCCGATTGCAAAGTTATTACGACCAACTACCGCTGTAGCCGCTGCCGCCAGGCTGCGCTGGCCGGTGTGAATCTGCAATATCTCCAGCGAAGCGCAGGGCCGGCGCAGCCTGGCGGCAGCGGCTACAGGGCCGCGCGGCGGCGGCGACCGGGCATCAATAGGCAAGCCGCCGGGTGGCCGGTATACTCGGGCGCAATTAACGCTTTTACAAAGGATTTCGCCATGAAGCGCCTGATTTCCGCCCTTGCTGCGCTCGTCGCGGTGGCCTGCCTCGTTTCCGCCTGCGGCCAGAAAGGCCCGCTCTACCTGCCAGACGGCGAAAAATCCACCGTGCAACAGGACGGCTCGTCGAAATCGCACAAGCACATGATGTAAGGGAAGACCATGGACGCTTTCAACTACCGCGACGGTGAGCTGTTCGCGGAAGGCGTGTCGTTGGCTTCCATTGCCGAGCGTTTCGGCACGCCGACCTACGTCTATTCCCGCGCGCACATCGAACAGCAATACCGGGCTTATGCCGACGCCCTCGACGGCATGTCGCACCTGGTGTGCTTTGCGGTGAAAGCCAACTCCAACCTGGGCGTGCTGAACCTGCTGGCGCGCCTGGGCGCCGGTTTCGACATCGTCTCCGGTGGCGAGCTGGAACGCGTCCTGGCCGCTGGCGGCCGTGCCGACCGCGTGGTGTTTTCCGGTGTCGGCAAGACCCGCGAAGACATGCGTCGCGCCCTGGAAGTGGGTGTGCACTGCTTCAACGTCGAATCCGCCGATGAGCTGGAGCGCCTGCAGGCCGTGGCCGCCGAGATGGGTGTGCGCGCCCCGGTGTCGCTGCGCGTCAACCCGGACGTCGACGCCGGCACCCACCCGTACATTTCCACGGGCCTGGCCGAGAACAAGTTCGGCATCGACATCGTCGCCGCCGAAGACGTGTACATCCGCGCCGCCCAACTGCCCAACCTGGAAGTGATCGGTGTCGATTGCCACATCGGCTCGCAACTGACCAGCCTGGAACCGTTCCTCGACGCACTCGACCGCCTGCTGGGCCTGGTCGATCGCCTGAGCGACTGCGGCATCTTCCTGCAGCACCTGGACCTGGGCGGTGGCCTGGGCGTGCGCTATCAGGACGAGCAACCGCCGTTGGCCGGTGATTACATCAAGGCCGTGCGCGAGCGCCTGGAAGGCCGCGACCTGGCGCTGGTGTTCGAGCCGGGCCGCTACATCGTCGCCAATGCCGGCGTGCTGCTGACCCGGGTCGAGTACCTCAAGCACACCGATCACAAGGACTTCGCCATCGTCGACGCCGCCATGAACGACCTGATCCGCCCGGCCCTGTACCAGGCCTGGATGGACGTCAGCGCCGTGCGGCCGCGCGAAGGCCAAGGCCGCAGCTACGACATCGTCGGGCCGATCTGCGAGACCGGCGACTTCCTGGCCAAGGCGCGCCAGCTGGCCCTTGAAGAAGGTGACCTGCTGGCCGTGCGCTCGGCCGGGGCGTATGGTTTCGTCATGAGCTCGAATTACAACACCCGCGGCCGTGCCGCTGAAGTGCTGGTCGATGGTGACCAGGCGTTTGAAGTGCGCCGCCGTGAAACGGTTGCTGAACTGTTCGCGGGCGAAAGCCTGTTGCCGGAGTAAACCCATGCTGCTGCGCTTTACCAAAATGCATGGGCTGGGCAACGACTTCATGGTCCTGGACCTGGTCAGCCAGCACGCGCATATCCTGCCCAAACATGCCAAACAGTGGGGCGACCGCCACACGGGCGTCGGTTTCGATCAGTTGCTGCTGGTCGAAGCGCCGAGCAACCCCGACGTGGACTTCCGCTACCGCATCTTCAACTCCGATGGCTCGGAAGTGGAGCAATGCGGCAACGGTGCGCGCTGCTTCGCCCGCTTCGTGCTGGACAAGCGCCTGACCGCCAAGAAGCGCATCCGCGTCGAGACCAAAAGCGGCATCATCGAACTGGATATCCGCAACGATGGCCAGATCAGCGTCGACATGGGGCCACCGCGCCTGGTGCCGGCCGATATCCCGTTTGTGGCCGATGCCCAGGCGAAGAACTACGACGTCGACGTCGACGGCCAGGTGGTGAACCTGGCGGCCGTCTCCATGGGCAACCCCCATGCGGTGCTGAAGGTGGATGACATCAACTCGGCGCCAGTCCACCAGCTGGGTCCGAAAATCGAACATCACCCGCGCTTCCCGGCGCGGGTCAACGTCGGCTTCCTGCACGTGGTCGACCGTCAGCGCGCGCAACTGCGCGTCTGGGAACGCGGCGCCGGGGAAACCCAGGCCTGCGGTACCGGCGCCTGCGCCGCAGCGGTGGCCGCCATCAGCCAGGGCTGGATGGATTCACCGTTGTTGATCGACCTGCCCGGCGGGCGCCTGTCCATCGAATGGGGCGGCCCTGGCCAGCCCGTGCTGATGACCGGCCCGGCCGTGCGGGTTTACGAAGGCCAAGTGCGTCTATGAGCGAGCAACGACCATGACCGACAAGCCCCAGGCACCTGCCCCACAGCCCCTTGATACCGTTGAGGACAGCACGGCGCCGGCCCTTGGGGCCGAAGCGGTTGCGGCGTTCCTGCGCGCCAACCCGGAGTTTTTCGTCGAGCACGAAGAGCTGCTGATCAGCCTGCGCCTGCCCCACCAGCGCGGCGATACCGTGTCGCTGGTGGAGCGGCAGATGAAGGTGCTGCGCGAGCGCAACATCGAGATGCGCCATCGTCTGTCGCAACTGATGGACGTGGCCCGCGACAACGATCGGCTGTTCGAAAAAACCCGCCGATTGATTCTCGACATTCTCGACGCCGGCAGCCTGGAAGAGGTGGTCATTGCTGTCGAGGACAGCCTGCGCCAGGAATTTCAGGTGCCCTTCGTCAGCCTGATCCTGTTCAGCGACATTGCCACCCCGGTGGGTCGCTGGGTCAGCAGCAGCGAGGCGCACCAGGCCATCGGCGCGCTGCTGACCGGCGGCAAGACCGTCAGCGGCAGCCTGCGTGAGCATGAGCTGGAGTTCCTGTTTGGCGAAGAGCAGCGCAAGCAAGTGGGTTCCACCGCCGTGGTGGCCCTCACTCACCAGGGCCTGCACGGCGTGCTGGCCATCGGCAGCCGCGACCCGCAGCATTACAAGAGCTCGGTGGGCACACTGTTCCTGAGCTACATCGCCGAAGTCCTGGGCCGCACCCTGCCGCGCTTCACCAGCAGCCTGCGCTCGGTACGCTGACCATGCAAGCGCACCTGGACGCCTACTGCGCGCACCTGCGCAGTGAGCGACAAGTGTCCGACCACACCCTGCTGGCCTACCGCCGCGACCTGGACAAGGTGGTGGCGTTCTGCGAGAAGGAACAGCTGGCCGGCTGGAGTGCCCTGGATATCCAGCAACTGCGCCGCCTGGTGGCGCGCCAGCACCAGCAGGGCCAGTCCTCACGCAGCCTGGCGCGGCTGTTGTCGGCGGTGCGCGGCCTGTACCGCTACCTGAACCGCGAAGGCATCTGCAACCACGACCCGGCCAACGGCCTGTCGCCGCCCAAGGGCGAGCGCCGCCTGCCGCGCACCCTGGACACCGACCGCACCCTGCAACTGCTGGAAGGCGCGGTGGAGGACGACTTTCTCGCCCACCGCGACCAGGCCATGCTGGAGCTGTTCTACTCTTCCGGCCTGCGCCTGTCGGAGCTGACCAGCCTGAACCTGGAACAACTGGACCTGGCCGACGGCCTGGTGCAAGTGCACGGCAAGGGCAGCAAGACCCGCGTACTGCCAGTGGGCCGCAAGGCGCGCGAAGCCTTGCAGCAATGGCTACCGCTGCGCGCCCTGAGCAATCCGGCCGACGATGCCGTATTCGTCAGCCAGCAAGGCGGTCGCCTGGGCCCCCGGGCTATCCAGCTGCGGGTCAAGGCCGCTGGCGAGCGCGAGCTGGGTCAGAACCTTCACCCGCACATGCTGCGGCACTCTTTCGCCAGCCACTTGCTGGAGTCCTCCCAGGACCTGCGCGCGGTGCAGGAGATGCTCGGCCACGCCGACATCGCCACTACGCAGATCTACACCCACCTGGACTTCCAGCACCTGGCCACGGTCTACGACAGCGCCCACCCCCGGGCCAAACGCAGCAAGGACAGTGATACATGAGCATCGAGCTGATTACCTTCGACCTCGACGACACCCTGTGGGACACCGCGCCGGTGATCGTCAGCGCCGAAGCGGTGCTGCGCGATTGGCTGGCCCAACACGCACCAAAATTGGGCGCAGTGGAAGTCGAGCACTTGTTCGCCATTCGCAAACGCCTGGTGGAGGCACAGCCGGATCTCAAGCACCGCATCAGCGCATTGCGCCGCCTGGTGTTGCAGCACGCCTTGTTGGACGCTGGCTACGGTGATGCCGAGGCAGACTCACTGGCAGAAAAGAGTTTCGAAGTATTTCTGCACGCCCGCCACCAGATCGAAATCTTCCCGGAGGTGCAGCCGGCGCTCGAACAACTGGGCCAGCGCTACACCCTGGGCGTGGTCACCAACGGCAACGCCGACGTGCGCCGCCTAGGCCTGGCCGACCACTTCGCCTTCGCGCTATGCGCCGAAGACCTGGGCATCGGCAAGCCGGACCCGGCGCCCTTCGTCGAGGCGCTGAAACGCGCTGGTGGCGTGGCTGCCGGTGCTGCGGTGCATGTGGGGGATCATCCTGGCGATGACATCTTTGGCGCGCAGCAGGCCGGGTTCAGGGCGATCTGGTACAACCCGCAGGGCAAGGTGTGGGAGGCCGATCACAAGCCGGATGCCGAGGTGCGCAGTCTGCTGGAAATCCCTCAGGTGCTGGCAGGCTGGTAAGCCCGTAGCCGCTGCCGCAGGCTGCGCTGGCCCTCAACCACACTGAACATCTCCAGCGTATGGAAGGGCCAGCGCAGCCTGGCGGCAGCGGCTAGAAACAGACATGAAAAAGCCCGCAGCGACGGCGGGCTTTTTCAGGGAAGCAGGGACTCAGATAGGGCGGCTGCCATATTTGTTGTCCGGCTTCTTGGGCGGGTCGGCGACCACATTGGCCTCGACTTCCTGCACCTTGCCACCACGTGCCAGGAACTCTTCCATCGCACGGGCAAGGGCATCACGCTCCTTGTTCTTGGCTTCAATGCTAGGCAGCTCGTCAACCGACACAGCAGCCTTGGACTTGCCTTTGGCCGTGGGCGCAGGGGCGTCGTCGCCACTGTCGTCAGCAACGTCTTCCGCCGCCGCTTCCAGGCCTTCCTCGGTATCGTCCTCGTCACCTACTTCGAGTTCGTCGTTTTCCAGATCATCGTCGCTCATGTTCTACCTCATGACTTGCGAAAAGCAGATTATTTATAGCGCAGCCTGACCGTCTGTCGATGGCTGCCAGTAAAAATTCATAACCGTCGGTTTGCCGACGTTCATTTGGCCTCGCCCTGTAAAGTGGCGACGACCCTGCGAGCCCCGCCGTGATCACGGTGCTCACCCAAATACACGCCTTGCCAGGTACCCAGCGCCAGCCGTCCGTCCCGTACCGGCAACGTCAACTGACAGCCTAGCAAACTGGCCTTGAAGTGCGCCGGCAGGTCATCAGCGCCCTCGTCGTTGTGTTCAAAACCGCTGTCACCCTGCGGCACCAGGCGGTTGAAGAAACGCTCGAAGTCACGACGTACCGCCGGGTCGGCGTTTTCGTTGATGGTCAACGACGCCGACGTGTGTTGCAGCATCAGGTGCAGCAGGCCGATTCGGCATGCACGCAACTCGGGCCAGTCGACCAGCAATTCATCCGTCACCAGATGAAAGCCGCGAGGCCTTGGCTTCAAGGTGATCAACCGTTGCTGCCACATACCATTCTCCACACGTTCGGGGCGCATTCTAGCGCGCTCTGGGAAAAAGCAAAGGGGCTAAATTCATCATTGCTTGTAAGCCAAACGCCCATGCACCGGGGATGCCTGAAGTTCGTCCGAAGAAACCGTTTGCGCTTGAAGCAAATGACAAATCACAGGCGAAAAAATGCCCGGCGAGCCGGGCATTTTTTTAACGGGGGCGATTACAGGTTGTAGCCGCGCTCGTTGTGTTGTGCCAGGTCCAGGCCAACCGACTCTTCTTCGTCGTTGACGCGCAGGCCCATGACCAGGTCCAGCACCTTGAGGATGACGAAGGTCACCACCGCGGTGTAGATGATGGTGAAGCCTACGCCTTTGCACTGAATCCACACTTGTGCGGCGATGTCGGTCACGGTGCCGAAGCCGCCCAGCGATGGGGCTGCGAACACACCCGTGAGGATCGCGCCCAGGATACCGCCGATACCGTGCACGCCGAAGGCGTCCAGGGAGTCGTCGTAGCCCAGTTTGCGTTTCAGGGTAGTGGCGCAGAAGAAGCACACCACGCCAGCGGCCAGGCCGATGACCAGCGAGCCCATCGGGCCGACAGTACCAGCAGCCGGGGTAATGGCTACCAGGCCGGCAACCACGCCCGAAGCAATGCCCAGTGCGCTAGGTTTGCCGTGGGTGACCCACTCGGCGAACATCCAGCCCAGTGCGGCAGCAGCGGTAGCGATCTGGGTCACCAGCATGGCCATGCCGGCGGTGCCGTTGGCAGCTGCGGCGGAACCGGCGTTGAAGCCGAACCAGCCTACCCACAGCATGGCGGCGCCCATCAGGGTGTAGCCCAGGTTGTGCGGGGCCATCGGGGTGGTCGGGAAGCCTTTGCGCTTGCCCAGTACCAGGCACGCTACCAGACCGGCGATACCGGCGTTGATGTGCACCACGGTGCCACCGGCGAAGTCCAGCACGCCCCAGTCACCCAGCAGCGAACCCGGGCCAGACCAGACCATGTGCGCAATCGGTGCGTACACCAGGGTGAACCAGATGCCCATGAACACCAGCATGGCCGAGAACTTCATACGCTCGGCGAAGGCACCCACGATCAGCGCCGGGGTGATGATGGCGAAGGTCATCTGGAAGGTGACGAACACGGCTTCAGGGATCAGCGCCGCAGGGCCAGTGATGCTGGCTGGGGTGATGCCCGCCAGGAAGGCCTTGGCCATGCCGCCGACGAAGGAGTTGTAGTTGACCACGCCTGCTTCCATACCGGTGGTATCGAACGCCAGGCTATAGCCGTAGATGGTCCACAGAATGCTGATCAGACCCGTGATGGCGAAGCACTGCATCATTACCGACAGGATGTTCTTGGAGCGGACCATGCCGCCGTAGAACAAGGCCAGGCCCGGGATGGTCATGAACAGCACCAGGGCGGTGGACGTCAGCATCCAGGCAGTGTCACCGGAGTTGAGTACGGGGGCGGCGGGGGCTGCCACCTCGTCGGCTGCCATCGCAAGCGTTGGCAAAACGAGGGACAAAAGGGCTCCTAGCCCTGCGAAACGACGCAGAGTCATGTTGTTATCTCCTGGGGCTTTGGGGTTTGGGGCGGCTTAGATCGCGTCGGTGTCGGTTTCGCCGGTACGGATGCGAATCGCCTGTTCCAGATTGACCACGAAAATCTTGCCGTCACCGATCTTGCCGGTGTTGGCGGCCTTGGTGATCGCCTCGATCACACGGTCAAGATCCTTGTCGTCGATGGCGACGTCGATCTTCACCTTGGGCAGGAAGTCGACCACGTATTCCGCGCCGCGATACAGCTCGGTGTGACCCTTCTGACGCCCGAAGCCTTTCACCTCGGTTACGGTAATGCCCTGCACGCCGATTTCGGACAACGACTCGCGTACATCGTCCAGTTTGAACGGCTTGATGATGGCAGTGACTAGCTTCATGAAACTCTCTCCCGAATTAGTGGACTTGCCCCAGGAAAACAAACCCAGCTCAAGTCTAAGCGCAGTGTCTGGCTTTGTAACGCGTCGTCGATCCTGCATCCCCTGACCGACCACCAGAACCGCTCCTGACGAAACTCTCCCCGCTCCGCCTGCGCACTGCATTCGTCACATCGACTGCATCAGTGCATGGGTCAATTGTGTCTAAGCAGAAAGCTTGCCATGTCCGCGCAACTCAACAAATTCGGCCTTTTTACCGCCACTGCCTGCCCCGTGCCCCTACCTGATCAACGGTTGCGCTCCATCCTGGTGCGCGATGAATCAGGGCAATGCGCAAAAACCGTGCGCCCGCCCTGCCACTGACTATAGACGGCTGCGTGTTACACTCCAGGCCATCAGATTCAGGAATTTCACCATGCTTGCGCCCAAAGCCTTCCTCGACGCCCTAGGCGACCACGCCTCGCGCCTGTTCAGCAGCGACACCAGCCAGCCGCGCGCCGAGCTGGAAAGCCAGTTCAAGGTGCTGCTGCAAAGCGGCTTCAGCAAACTGGACCTGGTCAGCCGCGACGAATTCGACAGCCAGATGGTCGTGCTGGCCCGCACCCGTGCGCGCCTGGAAGCGCTGGAAGCCAAGATGGCCGAGCTCGAAGCGCGCCTGACGCCCCCCACCGAATAACCTGAATCACGTAGCCGCTGCCGCAGGCTGCGCTGGCCCTATGCCTCGCTGGAAATCTCCCGAGTTCACACAGGCCAGCGCAGCCTGGCGGCAGCGGCTACAGGTGCCTGCACGTTGCGCGTTGCGGACTGGCGCCTCTACACTCCAGCCATCACGCGAATGGACTGGGGACAGGCGCCAATGAACCGCAATGAATTGCGCAAGGCCGACATCAACCTGATGGTGGTGTTCGAAACCTTGATGCTGGAGCGCAACGTCACCCGCGTCGCAGAAAAGCTATTCCTTGGCCAGCCCACCATCAGCTCGGCGCTCAACCGCCTGCGCAGCATGTTCAACGACCCGCTGTTCGTGCGCGTCGGCCACCGCATGGAACCCACCGCCCGCGCCGAAGAACTGGCCCGCCACCTCTCCCCCGCGCTCGATGCGCTGTCCATCGCCATCAGCCTGAGCCACGACTTCGACCCTGCCGTCAGCACCTCCACCTTCCGCATCGGCCTGTCCGACGACGTCGAGTTCGGCCTGCTGCCACCCTTGCTGCGCGCCTTGCGCCAGGAAGCGCCCAAGGTGGTCTTCGTCGTCCAGCACGTCGACTATTGGCGCGTCCCCGACCTGCTTGCCTCCGGCGAAATCACCGTGGGCATCAGCCAGACCCGCGGCCTGCCAGCCAACGCCAAACGCAAACTGCTGCGCCGCATCCAACCGCGCATCCTGCGCGCCGACAAATCCGACCGCCCCCTGACCCTGGACGAATACTGCGAACGGCCGCACGTACTGGTGTCGCACATGGCCAACACCAGCGGCGTGGTGGATGAGTGGCTGGAAGAAATCGGCCGCAAGCGCCATGTGGTGCTCTCGGTTCCCCAATACAGCGCCCTGCCCGCCTTGCTGGCCGGTACCGATTTGCTGGCGGGTGCGCCGGACTATGCGGCGAATGCGATGGTGGGGTACGGGAATCTGTATACCGAGCCGTTGCCGTTTGATACGCCGACGCTGGATTTGTCGATGGTGTGGTTGAGCGTGATGGATACGGATCCGGGGGAGCGGTGGTTGCGGGCGCGGTTGGAGGCGTTTATGAGTGATTTGCCGCGGTAAGTAGCTGGATAAACGTCATCAAGACGCGGCTTATGCTCCATAAACCACCACAAAAAGCGGCTTATGAATTCATTTTTCCCAATTGAATGTTGTGAAACCCTACGAAAAATCGGGCTTCTCATTAAAAGCAGGCGCCTGCAATCCCGCCAGCGTCAGAAAGACTTGGCTAAAGCCCTATCGGTCTCAGAGCAAACGCTGCGGAAGATAGAGGCGGGGGAACCAGTAGTGGAACTGCGTTCTTTCATGTTGGTGGTCTGGCAGCTCGGGCTGGTGCAGGAGGTTTTTCAGGACCTGGCGGAAATTGAGTCCCGCTCGCAGTTTATTGCGCATAACCCGACCCTGCCGAAACGAGTGCGGTTGATTAAGCCTAAGAGTGGCGAGTTTTGAAGGCCTGAGTGCCTGCCTTTGACCACCTCGGAGCAGCATTGACCGAAACGACCTAGCCGCATAGATGATGAAGCGCCCTACAGCCTGCCGACGCAGGGCATGACGGAAATTTCTGATTTTTCTATGTAGCCTTGCGCAGACGCTTTCATACGCATACCTTTCGGCTCTGCTGATTTTCGGCACTGGATTTGGCGATCCAGCCAGCAAAAGGCGCGTCCCCACAGAAATGCTGGGGTATCCAAAGCTCGACAAAGGCCTCGCCATGCCTCATTCAGGATTTCAAGCTGTTCCATTTACCAGGCACGGGCTAAAACTCCGCGCCCTGCTAATCAACGCAGAACCTTGGTTTTATGCCCGCGACATAGGCCGCCTGATCGGTCAGCACATCGATGAACGTCGCCTCCAAAAACTTGATGACGACCAATACCAAACGACCAAAATCACCTGCGAAGGCACGACCTGGGATGTTTTGGTATTAAGTGAATCCGGGGTCTACGCCCTGCTTGTCTACCACTACGCTGTGGAGAATCGCAGCCTGAGGCGCTGGGTAACGCATGATGTAATCCCGGCTCTTCACGCAATGTTTGAACCGTTAGATTCCAACCGCCCGAACCTGTACATGCTCGACTGGCCACAGATGTCGATCTCGATGCTCAACTGGCGTGGGGAATGCTGGATCAGATTGAAGGATATGCCGGTCATGCTGCCAACCGGGGTGCTCAGAAATCACGCTCAGCGCCCGTCATTACTGAGACGAACAGTAGATTTTCTACGCAGATAAGCTGCTATCCGTCCCACCCGACCCCGAAGGCAAGCACGGGGTCGGACATCAGCCTGCCTTGCCCAGCAACACCCTGCCGCAATATCCCCATGGCATTCCCAGCCCCACCCACTACCCTCAAACACCGCAGGGAAGCGCGCGCCCCCTTTAACGCACGGAGCAACCATGTCCCTAGCCATCGCCCACAGCCGCGCCCAGGTCGGTGTCGGCGCGCCGGCCGTCACGGTGGAAACCCACTTGGCCAACGGCCTGCCTTCGCTCACGCTGGTAGGCCTACCGGAAGCCTCGGTGAAGGAAAGCAAGGACCGGGTACGCAGCGCCATCGTCAATTCAAACCTCAATTTCCCCGCCTGGCGTATCACCCAGAACCTGGCCCCGGCGGACCTGCCCAAGGACGGTGGGCGCTACGACCTGGCCATAGCCTTGGGCATACTCGCCGCCAGCGGTGTGTTTCCCAGCGCGGCGCTGCGTGATGTGGAGTGCCTGGGCGAGCTGGCGTTGTCGGGGGCGATACGGCCGGTGCAGGGCGTGTTGCCTGCCGCGTTGGCCGCACGCGAAGCGGGACGTGCGCTGGTGGTGCCTTGCGAGAATGCCGAGGAGGCGAGCCTGGCCTCGGGGCTGGTGGTAATCGCCGCCAGCAGCCTGTTGGAGTTGGTGTGCCACTTCAACGAGCAGCAACGCATCAGCCCGTTCAGTTCCAACGGCCTGATCCTGCTGGACCGGCCCTACCCCGACCTCAGCGAAGTGCAGGGCCAGCCGGCAGCCAAGCGCGTGGCTGCGGCCGGTGCGCACAACTTGTTGTTCAGCGGCCCACCTGACACCGGCAAGACGCTGCTCGCCAGCCGCCTGCCCGGCCTGTTGCCGCCCCTGGATGAGCGGGAAGCGCTGGAGGTGGCGGCCATACAGTCGGTGGCCAGCCTTTCGCCGTTAAAGCACTGGCCGCAGCGCCCCTTTCGCCACCCTCATCACTCGGCTTCCGGGGCGGCGATGGTGGGCGGAGGCTGTAGGTTTTCGAAATAGATGCGAATTTATCGAAATAAATGCGACTGAGTAATCCCTCAACTTGACCAAGGCCCACTGGTTTACACCGAGAACGCAGTACCACGTTCAGCTCGCGGATGTCGTCCGAATTCATGCTTGTAGCAACGGTAAAAATGCGGCGTGGCGATGAAACCACTCGCCTAGGCGTTCGAGCCGTATCACGGGCGTACGCCGAAGTCGGTGGCAGAGCAGGAATAGTTGAGAGCAATGATTCCGGAGCGCTGTGGCAATTGCCGTAACCGCCGCTAAACTGGTCTGTCAGGCGGCCTGCACGCACCCTGTTAACCAGGCCACATGTAGAGTGCAGGAGGCACATTACATATGAATCTGATCAGCGCATGTAACCAAGGACTGTTCATTGGCGGACTTCCAGCGCCCAACAATATGGGCGTGTGCTTCTCTCTCTCGATCCATTGGCTAGCCAATGACTGTGAAGATGTGATGTTCCAATCAGTTGCGACCCCGGTCAACGCGATGGCTACCTACAGCCCAGGCAACACTCATCAACTGAACGTGCTTCAAGAGGCAGGCAATTGGTTGTCCGGAGGGGCAATTGGTTTGCCCCACATGATTGACATTGCCCAGGGGCTGTACCCCTCAATCATTCAGGTCGTTCCCGTGGCGGCAAACACCATGACATTTGGCAATCTTTACGCCGCGCAAAACCTAGCGCCGTTCGAGAACAATATTATTTGGTTGATGGATCCAACAGCCATCGGAAACCGCGGGCATGTGGTCGCGTACAACAGTCAAGAGGGACTTTATTTTGATGCCAACAGCGGCAGCTTCGATGTGGAAGATGATCTAAGCGCCGAAGTGGCCAGCCAGATCATGCATGTGTACTTGAACACCTATACGCACTTCCAGGTGTTTTCGTTGCAGATGTAACGTCCAGTGCATGGCGATCCTGACATTAAGGGCAATTGCGCCCGCTTAAAAACACGCGGACACAATCGTCCTTATCGACAGGGCACGAAAGGTGTGTTCACCGACCCCTTACGTAACAACGGCGTAAGCGCACGGCGAACACACCGTCCTAATCCACAAGTTGATCTAGGACGATCACAGCATCAATGCCAGTTGTCGGTTTCCGAAATAAATGCAATTTTTTCGAAATTAATGCGACTGAGGATATCCGCTGGCGTGGAGGCCGCACCTTGCGTTACAAGGTCAAGCCGATGGACGTATTGGATGAGGTCAGGGTGCATCTGACTGACTAACGCCATCGAATCTCGGTGAGACTTTGGCTAATCGGATCATGCACAGCCCATTACCGCGCTATACAGTCGAACAGTGGATTTTCTACGCAGATAAGCTGCTATCAGTCCCACCCGACCCCGAAGGCAAGCACGGGGTCGGACATCAGCCTGCCTCGCCCAGCAACACCCTGCCGCAATATCCCCATGGCATTCCCACCCCCACCCACTACCCTTCAAACACCGCAGGAAGCGGCCCCCTTCAACGCACGGAGCAACCATGTCCCTAGCCATCGTCCACAGCCGCGCCCAGGTCGGTGTCGGCGCGCCGGCCGTCACGGTGGAAACCCACTTGGCCAACGGCCTGCCTTCGTTAACCCTGGTAGGCCTGCCGGAAGCCTCGGTGAAGGAAAGCAAGGACCGGGTACGCAGCGCCATCGTCAATTCAAACCTCAACTTCCCCGCCCGGCGCATCACCCAGAACCTGGCCCCGGCGGACCTGCCCAAGGACGGTGGGCGCTACGACCTGGCCATAGCCTTGGGCATACTCGCCGCCAGCGGTGTGTTTCCCAGTGCGGCGCTGCGTGATGTGGAGTGCCTGGGCGAGCTGGCGTTGTCGGGCGCGATACGGCCGGTGCAGGGCGTGTTGCCTGCCGCGTTGGCAGCACGCGAAGCGGGCCGTGCGTTGGTGGTGCCTTGCGAGAATGCCGAAGAGGCAAGCCTGGCCTCGGGGCTTGTGGTCATCGCCGCCAGCAGCCTGTTGGAGTTGGTGTGTCATTTCAACGACCAGCAACGCATCAGCCCGTTCAGCTCCAACGGCCTGATCCTGCTGGACCGACCCTACCCCGACCTCAGCGAAGTGCAGGGCCAGCTGGCAGCCAAGCGTGCCTTGCTGGTGGCTGCGGCTGGGGCGCACAACCTGCTTTTCAGCGGCCCGCCGGGCACCGGCAAGACACTGCTCGCCAGCCGCCTGCCCGGCCTGTTGCCGCCTTTGGATGAGCGTGAAGCATTGGAGGTGGCGGCCATTCAGTCGGTAGCCAGCCTCGCGCCGTTGAAGCACTGGCCGCAGCGGCCCTTTCGCCACCCTCATCACTCGGCTTCAGGCGCCGCGCTGGTAGGTGGAGGCAGCCGCCCGCAACCCGGCGAGATAACCCTGGCGCACCACGGGGTACTGTTCCTCGATGAACTGCCCGAATTCGACCGCAAAGTGCTGGAGGTGCTGCGCGAACCTCTGGAATCCGGCGAAATCGTCATTGCCCGGGCCCGTGACAAGATCCGCTTCCCGGCCCGCTTCCAGCTGGTGGCAGCCATGAACCCGTGCCCCTGTGGATATCTCGGCGACCCCAGCAGCCGTTGCAGTTGCAGCACCGATCAGATCGCCCGGTACCGCAACAAGCTATCTGGCCCGTTGCTGGACCGCATCGACCTGCACCTCACCGTGGCTCGTGAGACCACCGCCCTCAACCCCGTGCCGCAGCCTGGCGACGACACGGCGCATGCCGCGGCTCTGGTAGCGAAAGCCCGCGATCGCCAGCTCAAGCGCCAGGGCTGTGCCAATGCCTTTCTCGATCTACCGGGGCTCAAGGCTCACTGCAAGTTATCCACAGAGGATGAGCATTGGCTGGAAACCGCGTGTGAACGGCTGACACTGTCGCTGCGCGCAGCGCATCGTTTGTTGAAGGTGGCACGCACGCTGGCAGACCTGGAAGAGGTGGAGCAGATTGGCCGGGGGCATGTGGCGGAGGCGTTGCAGTATCGGCCCAATAATTAGTGATGCCTGGCGAAGCTCATTCATTCAAGATCCGCAGTGGCGGCATGGCGGATACTCGAACACACTAGAACAGCCGAATCGCCCTGGGGCCGCCATGTTCTCACTGATCACCAACCATCCGCTGGCCATCGGCAGCGTGCTGCTGTTGCTCGACCTTGCGGTCTGGCACTCGATACCGCAAAAGCATCGCATCGCGCGCCTGGCCACCCGGGTCACGGCGTTCGTGCTGTTCAGCTGGGTGCTCAACTCCACCGGCATGAGTCCGCTGACGCCGGCGCCCTGGCCCGACGACGCCACCTTGAACATGGTCGCCACGTTGCTGGAGATCGTCTGGTGGCTGTTCGCTGCGCGCGTGCTGACGGTGGTGCTGGGCGCCGTGCTGTTCCAGCGCAATGGTCATACGGGTCGGCTGTTGCAGGATGTGATGGGTGCCGTGATCTTTTTGATCGCCATCGTCGCGGCTGCCGCTTATGTGATGCAGCTACCCGTGAAAGGGTTGCTGGCCACCTCGGGGGCCATGGCGATCATCGTCGGCCTGGCGTTGCAGAGCACCCTGAGCGACGTGTTCTCCGGCATCGTGCTCAACACAACCAAGCCGTACCAGGTGGATGACTGGATCTCCATCGACGGCACCGAAGGCAAAGTGGTGGACATTGATTGGCGCGCCACGCACCTGATGACCAGCAACGGCGCCATGGCGGTGATTCCCAACTCGGTGGCGGCCAAGGTCAAGGTGCTCAACTTCAGCCGCCCCAGCAACATGCATGGCGTGTCGATTCGCATCTGCGTGCCGTCGCAGGTGCGTCCGCGCAAGGTGCTGGACGCGCTGGACAAGGCCCTGCAAGGCACTACCGCGCTATTGATTTCGCCCAAGCCAAAAGCGGCGGTGAAGGCGTCGAGCCTTGAGTACATGGAGTACGAAGCGAGCGGGTTCATTCCTTCCATGGACCAGAAAACCGAGGCGCAAAATCTGATGTTCGACCTGGCTCACCGGCATTTGCAGGCTTCGGGCGTTAGCTGGGCCGCCGATACGGTGGAGCGGCCTTGGTCGCGCCAGCGCAGCTTGCTGGAAGATGTGCGGGTGTTCCGCTCGCTGAGCAGCGACGACAAGGACCACCTGGCCGAGCGCATGCGTTCGGTGGAATACCCGGAAGATCAGTTGATTCTGGCGTACGGCGCGTCGTCGGATGATTTGCTGGTAATCGGCACTGGCGTGGTGTCGGCCAGTATCAAGGATGGCGACCGCATGATCGAGGCAGGCCGCATGGGGCCGGGGGAAATACTGGGTGAGGACAACCTGGTGTCCGAAGGTGTTTCGCTGGCCGAGTTCCGCTCGCTGACCACCTGCATGCTGTATCGCATCGACAAGCAGGAGCTCAAAGCCTGCATGAACGAGCGCAGCGAAGTGCGCGCGGCGTTTACCAAGCTGCAGCATTATCGACAGCGCAAGAGCCAGTCGTTGCTGCTGCAGAAGCCCGCGGAAATCCGCAAAGGCGGTTTCCTCAACTGGCTGCACATCAAGGAACGCTGACACCCATTTCCCAGCGATCGCAATATCTGTAGCCGCTGCCGCCAGGCTGCGCTGGCCCTTTTATACACTGGAGATCTTCAGCGTGGTCAAGGGCCAGCGCAGCCTGACGGCAGCGGCTACAGGGGCGGTGGGTTACAGGACTACCCGCAGGCATTGGCCGGCGTGGTATAGGGAGAAGCCTGTCTCGTATAGACCCGTGCGCAGCTCTGGCCGGCTCACCGGCTTGTCCAGCGAAAACGGCAGCGGCAATCCCGCCGGGTCGTCACTGAGCAAGTAATCCGCCAACGCCTTGCCCACCACCGTGCCCGTGGTATTGCCCCGCCCGTTGTACCCCGTCACCGACACCACCCCTGGCGCCGGTTCGAACAGCCGCATCAGGTGGTCCGGCGTGAAGTCGATGATGCCGGTCCAATGCATTTCCCACTCGACCTTGCCCAGCGCCGGGAAGTAATGGCCCTGGATGCGGTCGGCCCAGCGCCGCACAAACCAGGCAGGCTTGTTGTCCACCCGCCCCATGCTGCCTAGCAACAGGCGGCCAGCGGCGTCACGGCGGATACTGCTGAGCACCGTGCGGGTGTCCCACGAGCCCTGGCCGTGGGGCAATACCGCGTCAGCAGCGGCGCCGGTCAGGGGCTTGGAAGCGACCTGGTAGTAATAGCCACGGAAGTAACGACGCTTGAGGTCGGTCCAGTCGCCTTCGGTATAGGCGCCGGTGGAAATCACCACCTTGGCGGCGCTGACTTCACCCTTGGCAGTCTTGACCAGCCAGCCGTCGCCCTGACGCTGCAACTGCTCGACCGGGGAATGCTCATACAACTCGCCGCCCAGGCGCTTCACCGCAGCAGCCAGCCCTTGGGTGTAGGCCATGGGGTTGATGGTACCGGCGCGACGGTCCAGCAGCGCGGCGGCGATTTTCGTAGTGCCGCAATACTCCTCGCAGCGCGCGCCGGTCAGCAATTCCACATCGGCACCGCGGCGGCGCCATTGTTCGTGTCGGCTTTCCAGGTCGGCCACGCCCGTGGCGTTGTGGGCCATGTGCAGGGTGCCGGTGTTGCGCGCCTGGCAGTCGATGCCCAGACGTTCGATGGTGGCGAACACCGCGGCCGGTGCTTCGCCCAGCAGTTTATTCAGGCGGCTGCCCTGCTCGCGGCCCAGGGTGTTTTCAACATCGTCGGGGCGTATCCAGGTGCCGGCGTTGACCAGCCCCACGTTGCGCCCCGAACCGCCGTGACCCACCTGATGAGCTTCGAGCAGCACCACGCGCTGGCCTTTCTCCAGCAAGGCAATGGCGGCGCTGAGCCCGGTGATGCCGCCGCCGATCACGCACACATCGGCCTTGACCGCATGGGCCAAGGCGCCAGCGGCGTCATGTGAAGGTGTGAGGTGTTCCCAAAGACATTCCTGACGCAATTGAGTCATGACGCGAACCCGGTCAAATCAAAGGGGAAAGCCAAGCCCCCTCCCCCCCTGTGGGGGTGAGGCGTTGATGTGAAGTCAGTGATTAGTCGAAGACGATGCCCTGGGCCAGCGGCAGCTCGCGCGAGTAGTTCACGGTATTGGTCTGGCGACGCATGTAGGCTTTCCAGGCATCGGAACCTGACTCACGACCACCGCCGGTTTCCTTCTCGCCACCAAACGCGCCACCGATCTCCGCACCGCTGGTACCGATGTTGACGTTGGCAATGCCGCAGTCACTGCCCGACGCACTCTGGAAGCGCTCGGCTTCACGCAGGTCGGTGGTGAAGATGCAGGACGACAGGCCTTGCGGTACTTCGTTGTTCAGGCGCAGCGCTTCTTCGAAATCATCATAGGCCAGCACGTACAGGATCGGCGCGAAGGTCTCGTGGCGCACCACCTCGCTCTGCGCAGGCATCTCGGCAATCGCCGGGCTGACGTAGTAAGCGTTGGGGTATTGATCCGCCAGTTGGCGTTCGCCGCCAAACACTTGGCCGCCTTCATCGCGGGCCTTGGCCAGGGCACCTTGCATGGCATCGAAGGAAGCCTTGTCGATCAGTGGGCCGACCAGGTTGTCCTTGCGCGGGTCGCCGATGCGCACCTTGCCGTAGGCTGCCTTGACGCGGGCTACCACCTCGTCCTTGATCGAGGAATGCACGATCACTCGACGCAGGGTGGTGCAACGCTGGCCGGCGGTGCCGACGGCCGAGAACAGGATGCCGCGCACGGCCAGGTCCAGGTCGGCGCTAGGCGCCAGAATCATCGCGTTGTTGCCGCCCAGTTCCAGAATGGTACGACCGAAGCGAGCCGCCACGCGCGGGCCTACTTCGCGGCCCATGCGGGTGCTGCCGGTGGCGCTGACCAGGGCAACGCGCGGGTCATCGACCAGCGCTTCACCGGCGTCACGGTCGCCAACCACTAGTTGGCACAGGCCTTCCGGCGCCTGGCCGAACTGCTTGAGGGCTTTTTCGAACAGCGCCTGGCAAGCGAGCGCGGTCAGCGGGGTCTTTTCCGAAGGTTTCCATACCACCGAATCACCGCATACCAGCGCCAGCGCGGTGTTCCAGGCCCACACCGCCACCGGGAAGTTGAAGGCGCTGATCACGCCGACCACGCCCAGCGGCTGCCAGGTTTCACGCATGTGGTGGCCCGGGCGCTCGGAGGCGATGGTCAGGCCGTACAGCTGGCGCGACAGGCCGACGGCGAAGTCGCAGATGTCGATCATTTCCTGCACTTCGCCCAGGCCTTCCTGGGTGATCTTGCCGGCTTCGATGGACACCAGCTCGCCCAGCTGGGCCTTGTGCTGACGCAGCACTTCGCCGAACAGGCGCACCAACTCACCGCGACGGGGCGCTGGCACATCGCGCCAGGCCAGGAAAGCCTTGTGCGCGACGTCGATGCGGCCCAGCACCTGAGCCTTGCTTTCCAGGGTGACCGAGGCGATCTGGCTGCCATCGATGGGGGTGTGAACGGGATGGTTGCCGTGGGTATGGGCGCTGGTGGCGACACCGAGGCTTTGAAGCAGTCCATCAACCATTTTCTTCTCCTGCATGCGATGAGTAGTTGAAATCAAGCGATGGGATCAGTATTAATCCGAATAGTCATGCGCAACAAACGACCTTTATTCAGCACATCATTCCTCCACAGAATGATGTCCACACTTTGCCGCCCGAGACCGACATGTCCAAACGCCTGGTGCCTTCGATGGCCGCCCTGCAATGCTTCGAAGCCGCTGCCCGGCACTTGAGTTTTACTCGCGCCGCCGAGGAATTGCACCTGACCCAGAGCGCCGTCAGCAAGCAGGTGGCGCAATTGGAAGAGATGCTGCGCCACCACCTGTTCCTGCGTATCCGCCGCCGCCTGCAACTGACCCCAGCCGGCAGCCTGTACCTGACCGAGGTGAACAAGATCCTGGTGCAGGTGGACATGTCCAGCCGCTACATCCTTTCCTACGGGCAGGAAACCGAAGTGCTGACCGTGGCCACCCAACCGAGCTTCGGCGTGGGCTGGCTGATCCCGCACCTGAAGGGTTTCGGCAAGCGCCATCCCAATATCCACCTGGACATCCGCAACGAGCTGGAACCCTTCAACCTGCTGCAGGCCAAGGCTGACGTGGTGTTTTTCTTCGGCCAGGGCACCTGGCCGGGTGCGACCTGCGTGGAGCTGTTTACTGAAGAAGTGGTGCCCGTGTGCGCGCCGGAACTGCTGGGGGGGCAGGTATTGAACAGCGCCGAAGAGCTGTCGCAGCAGGTACTGCTGCAAAGTACCTCGCGGCCCGAGACCTGGCACGAGTGGTTCCTGGAACAAGGCCTGCACACCGCCAACAGCTACCACGGGCCGCGCTTCGACACGTTCTACATGTGCATCAGCGCGGCGCTGTCGGGTTGCGGGGTGGCGTTGGTGCCGCGCTACCTGGTGGCTCGCGACCTGGCCGAGGGCAAGCTGGTAGTCCCTTGGCAGCATGCGATGCGCAGTAACGGCGCGTATTTCCTGGCGTACCAGGAGCATTCGGCGGAAGTGCCGAAGGTACGGGCGTTGGTGGATTGGGTGGCTGAGCAGTTGGCTTAACCCGCGAATCTCTGTAGCCGCTGCCGCCAGGCTGCGCTGGCCCTGGCGTGCACTGGATATCTGGAGTGGGGCTAAGGGCCAGCGCAGCCTTCGGCAGCGGCTACCGTGGCTATGGCGATAGTTTTTGGAATGACACACCCACTTTTTTTCGCTTGCGGCCCCATGTCATTCCCCGCTTTCATAGGCTCAGCTCATCCACTCGGAGTTTCGCCATGCCCAGCTTCGTCAGCCCCGACGAGATCCGCGCCCGCTTCTCGCGGGCCATGTCCGACATGTACAAGCAGGAGGTCCCCCTCTACGGGGCGCTGCTGGAGCTGGTCGGCGAGGTCAACCAGTCCGTCATGGAGCAGCAACCGGGTATCGCCCGCGCCCTGCAATGGACCGGCGAAATCCAGCGCCTGGACATGGAGCGCCACGGTGCGATCCGCGTCGGCACCGCCGCGGAACTGGCCACCATCGCCCGTCTGTTCGCGGTGATGGGCATGGAGCCGGTGGGCTATTACGACCTGACGCCGGCCGGCGTGCCGGTGCACTCCACCGCGTTCCGCGCCGTGCACGAACAGTCGCTGCAAACCAGCCCGTTCCGGGTGTTCACCTCGTTACTGCGCCTGGAGCTGATCGACAACGTACCATTGCGCGAACTGGCCGAAACACTGCTGGCGCAACGGCAGATCTTTACAGCCCGCGCCCTGCAACTGATCGAGCGCCATGAACGCGAGGGCGGCCTGAGCGAAGCGGATGCCCAGGACTTCGTCACCCAGGCCCTGGAAACCTTCCGCTGGCACCGCGACGCCACGGTCAGCAGCGAGCAATACAAACAACTGCACGACCAGCACCGGCTGATCGCCGACGTGGTGGCGTTCAAGGGCCCGCACATCAACCACCTGACCCCGCGCACCCTGGACATCGACGCTGTGCAGGCCGCCATGCCCGGCAAGGGCATCACCCCCAAGGCCGTGATCGAAGGCCCGCCCACGCGCAAGCACCCGATCCTGCTGCGCCAGACCAGCTTCAAGGCCTTGCAGGAACAGGTCGCCTTCACCGACCAACAGGCCGGGCACGGCAGCCACACCGCGCGCTTCGGCGAGATCGAACAGCGCGGCGCCGCGCTGACGCCCAAGGGCCGCGCCTTGTACGACCGTCTGTTGAATACGTCACGGGATGCGCTGGCGGGGTTCCCCAGCGAAAGCAACGCGGCCGAGTACATGCGCCAGCTGGGCGATCACTTTGCCGAGTTTCCGGATGATCTGGGGCAGATGCGTCAGCAGGCGCTTGCCTACTTCCGCTACTTCGCCACTGAGAAAGGCCTGGCCGCACGCGATCAATCCGATCGACCGACCAGCCTGCAAGGCCTGATCGACGCCGGGCACGTGCATTTCGAACCGTTGGTGTACGAGGATTTCCTGCCGGTAAGCGCGGCGGGGATCTTCCAGTCCAACCTGGGCGATGACGCCCAGAGCCACTACGCCGGCGGCTCGACCCAGGACGCGTTCCATCGTGCCCTGGGCCGTAGCGTGCTGGATGAACTGGCGCTTTACGCCGACAGTCAGCAACGCTCGCTCAGCGACTGCGCAGCCCGCCTGGGGCTGCCAGTGCTGGCGTAAGCCTTAGCGGCCGACGCGGAAGCGGTTCACTTCCTGGCGCAGGTCAGCGGCCAGGGTTTCCAGCTCGCGGGCTGTAATGGCCAGGTTGGAGACCACTTCGCGCTGCTCGCTGTTGGCCAGCGCGATGCTTTGCAGGTTGCTGCTCAGCAGCGTGGCGGTGCTGCTCTGCTCCTGAGTGGCAGTGGTGATGGCCGAGAACTGCTGGCCAGCCGAACGGCTTTGCTCGTCGATCTGCGACAGTGCCGCGGCCACCTTGGCATTGCGCGACAGGCCTTCTTCCATCAGCTCCTTGCCTTGTTCCATGGTGCTGATGGCGTTGCCGGTTTCATGCTGGATGCTGCCGATCATCGCCGAGATTTCATCGGTGGCCTGGCGGGTACGCGAGGCCAGGCTGCGCACTTCGTCGGCTACCACGGCGAAGCCGCGGCCCTGCTCGCCGGCACGGGCAGCTTCAATTGCCGCGTTCAGTGCCAGCAAATTGGTCTGGTCGGCGATCGAGGTGATCACGCCGACAATGCCGCCGATTTCCTGCGAACGCTGGCCCAGGGTGTTGATGACCGTCGCCGTGCTGTTCAGCGCGCCCGAGATCTGCTGCAGCGACGAAGAGGCTTCTTCCATGGAGCTGCGACCGATGCGCGTCTGTTCGGCGTTCTCCTCGGCCATGCGCTGGGTGCTGCCCATATTGTCGGCGATGTTCAGCGAAGTGGCGCTGAACTCTTCGACAGCGCCAGCCATGCTGGTGATTTCGCCAGACTGCTGCTCCATACCCTCGTAGGCACCAGTGGACATGCCCGACAGCGCCTGGGCGCGGCCGCTGACTTCGTGGGCGGCATTGCGGATATGGGTAACCATGGTCGCCAGCGCTTCGCCCATGTGGTTGAAGCTGCGCGCCAGTTGGCCAATTTCGTCGTTGCTGAATACGTTCAGGCGGGCGTCCAGATCACCCGCGCCCAAGGCCTCGGCCTGGCGAACCAGGTCGCCCAGGGGCTTGAGCTTGCTGCGCAGCAGCCACATGGACACACCTACCGCCAGCAGCATCGCCAGCAGGCTGCCGATGGCCAGGCGGATACCCACGCTCCAGGTCACGGCACGGATCTCGGCCTTGGGCATGGTTGCCAGCACGCTCCACGGACCATCACCGAACGGCACGGCAACGGTGTAGAACGCTTCGTTGGTGTCGTTCCAGAAATCGCCGTGGCCGGGGTGCTTGATGAAGGTGTCGAGAATGCTCGTGGCCTGGTCCAGGTTTTTCACACCCGCCGGGGCCACCAGCCACTTGTGATTCTCGTCCAGCAGCGCCAGCGAGCCGGTCTGGCCGATGCGGAAGCGGCGCAGGTTGTCGAATTGGGCGTTCTGCGCGTCGGTGTAGTCGAAGCCCACGAACAGCACGGCAATGACTTGGCCATTGCGGTCGCTGACCGGGGTGTACTGGGTCATGTAGGAGCGATCAAACAGTACCGCCCTGCCTACGTAGTTCTGCCCGGCCAACAGGCGCGAATAGGCCGGATGCTGGTGATCGAGCAACGTGCCGATGGCGCGGCTGCCGTCCTGCTTGGTCAGCGAGGTGCTGATGCGCACGAAGTCGTCGCCCTTGCGCACGAAGACCGTAGCAACGCCTGCGGTCATCTGGCGGAAGTCGTCCACTTCACGGAAGTCGTTGTTCAGCGGCTTGCCGTTGAGCAGCAAGGCCGGGGTAGGCACGCCAGCCACAGTGACGGGCGCGCTGCTGTCCAGGGTCAGGCCGCTGCTGAAGCGCTTCTCGAACAGCCCGCTCAGGCGCTGGGTGCTGTCGCGCAAGGTGCCGTGGAAGGTGCTCAGCTGGTCGGCCAGCAGGCGAGCCTCACTGGCCAAGTGTTGCTGGCGCGTGGTGAGGTTGGCGCTGTCGAGCGAGCGCAAGGCAAAGACAGTGCTGCCAGTAATGACGACAGCGAGAATGGCCGCAAGGGCAATACCGAGTTGCGAAGCAATTCGGGCACGGGGTTGAGACATGATGGCTCCTGACCGCAGGGCACACCCGAAACAAGGTCGGGGCCAGGCGGCATGATGTTCGATTCGAATTCAACGGACCTTTCTGAACGAGGTCCTGCACCTGTAGATTCGGCTGCGAAAGCCAATACTTGAGTGCTGGGGAAGGTTTTGCCGCAAACGTTAAACTGATGGCATTTTAATTACTTTTCGCCACCAAACCCAGAATTTCGACGACCGGGAGCTCCATGGCCTGCACTTCGGCCTGGAGGAATTCACTCAAGCGTTTGAGACGCTCGCCGCCCGGGCGCGTTCTGGGCCATACCAGGTAGTAATTCAGGCCGCTGGCCACGGCCGTGGGCCAAGGCAGGCTCAAGCGCCCCTGCGCAACATCTTCCGCCACCATCAGCAGGTCGCCAATGGCCACGCCGTAACCCCGCGCCGCGGCAATCATGCCCAGTTCCAGGGTGTCGAAGGCCTGGCCGCCCTTGAGCGAGATCTGCTCGCTCAAGCCCATGCGCGCCAGCCAGTCGCGCCAATCGCGGCGGTCCGGTGTGGGATGCAACAGCTCGACGCCGGCCAGTTGTTGCACGGTCCAGGGCTCGTCACTGATCAGCGCGGGCGAACCCACCGGAATCAGCAATTCGGGAAACAGCAGGGTCGCTTCCCAGTCCGGCGGGAAGCTGCCGTCGCTCAGCAGCACGGCACAGTCGAAGGGCTCGTGGTTGAAGTCCACGTGGTCTACTTCCATCCAGGCGCTGGTCAGCTGCACCTCGTTGCCGGCCTGCACATGACGGAAGCGGCTGAGCCGCGCCAGCAGCCAGCGCATGGTCAGCGTGGAAGGTGCCTTCATGCGCAGCACGTCGTCCTCGCTGTGCAGGGTGGCGCAGGCGCGCTCCAGCGCGGTGAAACCTTCGCGCACACCGGGCAGCAGCAGGCGCGCCGATTCGCTGAGCTGCAGGTTGCGGCCGTTGCGCTGGAACAGCCGGCAGCCGAAATGATCTTCCAGCGTACGAATGTGCCGGCTGACCGCGCTCTGGGTAATCGATAACTCATCCGCTGCGCGGGTGAATGAACTGTGGCGTGCCGCCGCTTCAAAGGCTCGCAGGGCGTACAGAGGCGGCAGACGACGGGACATGTGGATAATTCCTACACAAGAGGTCAGTGCCAGAGCGGAATTCCGGCTGCATGATTAAAACTCATGCGAGACATCGTTTTTATCCTTTTGTGCAGTTGCCGGCAAGGGCACAGAATCATCGCTTTCCTGCCGCCTTTTGAACATGAGCCTGCCCATGCCCTCCGCCATCCGTCTTGAACTCGGTGCCCTGCTCCGCCTGGCAGGCCCGCTGATTGCCTCGCAGCTGGCGCACATGCTGATGGTGCTGACCGACACCCTGATGATGGCCCGCATCAGCCCGCAGGCCTTGGCCGGTGGCGGGCTGGGTGCAGCCAGCTACACCTTCGTGTCGATTTTCTGCATCGGCGTGATCGCGGCTGTCGGTACGTTGGCCTCGATTCGCCAAGGCGCGGGCGACACCCTGGGTGTTACCCGCCTGACCCAGGCAGGCCTGTGGCTGGCCTGGGGCATGGCGCTGGTGGCCGGCCTGGTGTTGTGGAACCTGGGGCCAGTGCTGCTGATGCTTGGCCAGACCGCCGAGAACGTCGAGGGCGCCCGCCAGTTCCTGACCCTGCTGCCCTTCGCCCTGCCCGGCTACCTGAGCTTCATGGCGTTGCGCGGTTTCACCAGTGCGCTGGGCAAGGCCGGGCCGGTGATGATGATCAGCATCGTTGCGACGGTGGCCAACTTCGCCCTCAACTACGCCCTGATCGAAGGCATGTTCGGCCTGCCCAAGTTGGGCCTGACCGGCATCGGCCTGGTCACGGCCATCGTCGCCACGGGCATGGCGGTGGCGCTGGCGCTGTACATCCGCTTCAACCAGGCCTACCTGGCGTACCCGCTGCGCCAGGGGCTGGCCCGCCCGTGGATGCCGGCGCTGCGCGAGCTGTGGCGGCTGGGCCTGCCCATTGGCGGCACCTATTCGGTGGAAGTTGGCCTGTTCGCCTTCGCCGCGCTGTGCATGGGCACCATGGGCAGCACGCAACTGGCTGCGCACCAGATCGCTCTGCAGATTGTGTCGGTGGCGTTCATGGTGCCGGCGGGGCTTTCCTATGCGGTGACCATGCGCGTGGGCAAGCACTACGGTGCGGGCGACCTCAAGGCGGTACGCCGGGCCGGGCGCGTGGGCATCTGTTTTGGCGCGGTGGCGATGCTGGGCTTCGCGCTGCTGTTCTGGCTGGCGCCGCAGCCACTGGTGGAGCTGTTCCTGGACCGCAACAACCCGGGCTTTACCGGGGTCATCCAGCTGGCCGTGACGCTGCTCACGGTTGCTGCCTGGTTCGAGCTGTTCGATGGCGTGCAGACTATCGCCATGGGCGCCATTCGCGGGCTCAAGGATGCCAAGACCACCTTCCTGGTGGGGCTGGGCTGCTATTGGCTGATCGGTGCGCCGGCGGCCTGGGTGCTGGCGTTCCCGCTGGGCTGGGGGCCGCAGGGTGTGTGGTGGGGCTTGGCGCTGGGCCTTGCGTGTGCAGCCATCAGCCTGACCGTGGCGTTCGACTGGCGCGTACGGCGGCTTAGGGCTGCCGCCGCACTCAGCCCTGAGTCGCCCGCTGCGACAGACCGAACATCAGGTATTCCTGCAACTCGGGAAGCGGCAAAGGCTTGCTGATCAGGTAGCCCTGCACCTGATCGCAGCCGAAGCTGCGCAGCAGGCCCAGTTGCTCGGGGGTCTCGACCCCCTCGGCCACCACTTCCAGGTTGAGGTTGTGCGCCAGATTGATCATGGCGTGCACCAGCTTGCGGTTCTCCTCGCGGCGTTCCATGCCGCCGACAAAGCTCTTGTCCACTTTGAGCAAGGCAATCGGCAGGCTGTTGAGGTGCACGAACGATGAGAAGCCGGTGCCGAAGTCATCCAGCGAGAAACGCACGCCCAGGCGCCCCAGGGCGTCCATGGTCTGTTTGACCAGGTCGTTGCGGCGCATCACGGCGGTTTCCGTCAGCTCGAATTCCAGCCAACGCGCGTCAATGTCCCGCTCGTTGATCAGACGCCCCAGGGTTGCCAGCAACTGGCTGTCCTGAAACTGCCGGAACGAAAGGTTCACCGCCATGTGCAGCTCGGGCAGCCCGCTTTCGCGCAGCGCCTGCATGTCGCGCAGGGCGCGGGAGATCACCCAGTAGCCCAGCGGCACGATCAGGCCGCTCTGCTCGGCCAGGGGCACGAACTCACTGGGCGGCAACAGCCCGCGCTCGGCGTGACGCCAGCGCACCAGCGCCTCCAGGCCGACGATATTGCCGCTTTGCAGGTCCATGCGCGGCTGGTAGTGCAGCTCCAGTTCGTCACGGCGCAGGGCGCGGCGCAGCTCGCTTTCCAGGTCGGCCAGGCTGCGGGCGTTGCGATTGATGCGTTCGTTGAAGATATGGAAGGTGCAGCCCTGGGTGCTCTTGGCCTGCTGCATGGCGATGTGCGCGTGCCACATCAGCGGGTCGGCCCCGGCCTGGGCGCGAGAATGGGCGATGCCCAGGCTGCAGCCGATCAACAGGCTCTCGCCGTCGACCCAATAGGGTTCGGCCAGGGCCTCGACGATGTTTTCAGCCAAGCGCTCGGCACGTTCGGCGTCACGCCGGGTGTCGATCAGCAGGGCGAATTCATCGCTGCCAAGGCGCGCCAACTGGTCGCCGGCTTCCAACTGGCTGCGCAGACGCGCCACGACCTGCAGAATCAGGCGGTCGCCCGCCTGGTGGCCGAGCGCATCGTTGGCGTGGCGGAAGTTGTCCAGGTCCAGGTGGCCCAGCGCCAGGCCACGGCCTTCGAATTCGGCCAGCCGGGCATTGAGCAGGGTCTGGAAGCCCTGGCGGTTGGCGATACCGGTCAGCGGGTCCTGCTCGGCCAGGCGTTGCAGGGTGTTTTCCAGCACGCCGCGCTCGCGCACATGGCGCAGGCAACGCCGCAAGGCATCCACGCCCAAGGTGTCCTTCACCAACCAATCGCTGGCGCCCATGGGTGGCTGTTCAGGTTCCTGGTCCAGCAACAGCACCACCGGCAGGCTGCAACGGCCCGGCGCGGGCTGCAAGGGCGGGGTGGCCAGCACCACGGCGGTTCGGTCACCCAGGAACAGCTCGCTCACGGCCTCGAACGATTGCGCCACCACCAGCACTGCGGCCGCGCCCAAAGGCGCCAGGCACTCGCGCAGCGACGCAGCCCAAGCAGGGTCTTGGGCCAGAAGCAGCAGGCGCACGGGTTCGACAGGCGTAGACAAGCGAGCTCCTCGGGAAAATCCACAGGCAACAACGGCTGGACAGGATCAGCGTCGACGGACTGACGACGCTCGGCATGGCATGAAAGGCCATCGACAACCGCTATTTTCGACTATCTGCGGTAAAATTGTTACGTATCCTGCGGCAAAGTAACAAAACCGGCAAATTTAGATAGAGGGATGCGTCACAGTGTCGGATGGTCGCGGCATTATCCCTCGACCCTGTTAAAATGCCCGGCCATTTTCGCAAGCGACCCTTTTCCCCATGTCCCGACTCAACCCCCGGCAGCAAGAAGCCGTGAACTACGTCGGCGGCCCTCTTTTGGTGCTCGCCGGTGCCGGTTCCGGCAAAACCAGCGTGATCACCCGCAAAATCGCCCACCTGGTGCAGAACTGCGGTATCCGCGCCCAGTACATCGTCGCCATGACCTTTACCAACAAGGCCGCGCGCGAGATGAAAGAGCGCGTGGGCACCCTGCTGCGTGGTGGCGAAGGCCGCGGCCTGACGGTGTCGACCTTCCACAACCTGGGCTTGAACATTATCCGCAAGGAGCATGCGCGCCTGGGTTACAAGCCTGGTTTCTCGATCTTTGACGAAACGGACGTCAAGGCATTGATGACCGACATCATGCAAAAGGAATATTCGGGCGAAGACGGCGTCGACGAGATCAAGAACATGATCGGCGCCTGGAAGAACGACCTGATCCTGCCGCCCGAGGCCCTGGAAAACGCCCGCAACCCCAAGGAGCAGACCGCCGCCATCGTCTACACCCACTACCAGCGTACGCTCAAGGCGTTCAACGCAGTGGACTTCGACGACCTGATCCTGCTGCCGGTGAAGCTGTTCCAGGAACACGCCGACATCCTGGAAAAATGGCAGAACCGCGTGCGCTATCTGCTGGTGGACGAATACCAGGACACCAACGCCAGCCAATACCTGCTGGTGAAGCTGCTGATCGGCACCCGCTGCCAGTTCACCGTGGTAGGCGACGACGACCAGTCGATCTACGCCTGGCGCGGCGCGCGGCCGGAAAACCTGATGCTGCTCAAGGATGACTACCCGTCCTTGAAAGTGGTGATGCTGGAGCAGAACTACCGCTCCACCAGCCGCATCCTGCGTTGCGCCAACGTGCTGATTTCCAATAACCCGCACGCTTTCGAGAAACAGCTGTGGAGTGAAATGGGCCACGGCGACGAAATCCGCGTGCTGCGCTGCAAGAACGAGGACGCCGAGGCCGAGCGCGTGGCCATGGAAATCCTCACCCTGCACCTGCGCACCGACCGTCCGTACAGTGACTTCGCCATCCTGTACCGCGGCAACTACCAGGCCAAGCTGATCGAGCTCAAGCTGCAGCACCACCAGGTGCCGTACCGCCTCAGCGGCGGCAACAGCTTCTTCGGGCGCCAGGAAGTGAAGGACCTGATGGCCTACTTCCGCCTGATCGTGAACCCGGACGACGACAACGCCTTCTTGCGCGTGATTAACGTGCCACGCCGGGAGATCGGCTCCACCACCCTGGAGAAGCTGGGCAACTATGCCACCGAGCGCAAGATTTCCATGTACCAGGCCACCGATGAGCTGGGCCTGACCGAGCACCTGGACGCACGCTTCACCGACCGCCTGTCGCGCTTCAAGCGCTACATGGACAAGGTACGCGAGCAGTGCGCCGGCGAAGACCCGATTGCCGCGCTGCGCGGCATGATCATGGACATCGACTACGAAACCTGGATTCGCACCAACAGTTCCAGCGACAAGGCCGCCGATTACCGCATGAGCAACGTGTGGTTTTTGGTGGAGGCCCTGAAGAACACCCTGGAAAAAGACGAAGATGGCGGCATGACCATCGAGGAAGCCATCGGTAAACTGGTGCTTCGCGATATGCTTGAACGTCAGCAGGAAGAGGAAGACGGTGCCGAAGGTGTGCAGATGATGACCCTGCACGCATCCAAAGGCCTGGAATTCCCCTACGTGTTCATCATGGGCATGGAGGAGGAAATCCTTCCGCACCGCTCCAGTATCGAGGCCGACACCATCGAGGAAGAACGCCGCCTGGCCTACGTGGGCATTACCCGCGCCCGCCAGACCCTGGCGTTCACCTTCGCGGCCAAGCGCAAGCAGTACGGCGAAATCATCGATTGCGCGCCCAGCCGCTTTCTCGATGAGCTGCCGCCGGACGATCTCGCCTGGGAAGGCAATGATGACACCCCCACGGAAGTCAAAGCCGTAAGAGGCAACAGTGCATTGGCCGATATTCGCGCCATGCTCAAACGCTAATTAAACATCGCCTCGGCCCCGTAGCCGGGGCCAATACGTATATTGAGGAACTGCCGTGGAAGCACTGCACAAGAAGATTCGCGAAGAAGGCATCGTGCTTTCCGATCAGGTACTGAAGGTTGACGCCTTCCTGAACCACCAGATCGACCCGGTCCTGATGCAGCAGATCGGCGACGAATTCGCCCGCCTGTTCGCTGATTCCGGCGTGACCAAGATCGTCACCATCGAAGCCTCGGGCATTGCCCCGGCGGTGATGACCGGCCTGAAACTGGGCGTGCCGGTGATTTTCGCCCGCAAGCACCAGTCGCTGACCCTGACCGAGAACCTGTTGTCGGCCACCGTCTACTCGTTCACCAAGCAGACCGAGAGCACCGTGGCCATCTCGCCACGCCACCTCAACAGCAGCGACCGCGTGCTGGTGATCGACGACTTCCTGGCCAACGGCAAAGCGTCCCAGGCGCTGATCTCGATCATCAAGCAGGCGGGCGCCAGCGTTGCCGGCCTGGGCATCGTCATCGAGAAGTCGTTCCAGGGCGGCCGTGCCGAACTGGATGCGCAGGGTTACCACGTTGAGTCGCTGGCGCGGGTCAAGTCGTTGACCGATGGTGTGGTTACCTTCATCGAGTAACCCTGACCTGTAGCCGCTGCCGCAGGCTGCGCTGGCCCTGAGCCGTACTGGAGATATCCAGCGAACTCGGGGGCCAGCGCAGCCTGTCGCCAGCGGCTACAGACTGGCTAGCCGCGCAGGTAGCTGAGCGGCTCCGGCTGCGCCGTGGCCTGCAACCCCGCCAGCAGCAAGCGCTGCAACAGGTCCTCGCGCAAGCCCTCCGGCTGCGCCAATTGCATACGCAGCAAATGCACCGGGAATGCCGACGCCGGCGGAGCATCCAGCGCTGCTTTGCCCAGGTCCAGCAGCTCGGTGAGCTTGAACTTGCTCTTGAGCCAGTTGAGCGCCCGCAACAGATCCCTTTCCTCCACCGTAAAATCACACCCCAACGGATACTCGGGGAACAGCTTCGCGTGCCTGTCCGCCAGCGCCTGCAAACGCTCGGGCGTGTTGTCGGTAAAGCGCGGATGCAGGCGGAAATCCTTGGGCAGCTTGCCGGCAATCTGCGCCTGTTCGATCAGCGACGTCTGAAAGCGTGAATCGGTGATGGTCAGCATGGCTTCGATCACCTGGGCATCAGTGCGGCCGCGCAGATCGGCAATGCCGTATTCAGTCACGACGATATCGCGCAAATGCCGGGGGATGGTGCAGTGGCCGTATTCCCACAGGATGTTGGAACTGACCTCGCCACCCGCCTCGCGCCAGCTGCGCAGTACCAGGATCGAGCGGGCATCGTGCAGCGCATGACCCTGCACCACGAAGTTGTACTGGCCGCCAACCCCGCTGAGCACCCGGCCATCTTCCAATTGGTCCGAGACTGCTGCCCCCAGCAGCGTCACCGTGAACGTGGTGTTGATAAAACGTGCATCGCGCCGTTGCAGACGCTTGAGGGCTTCCTGGCCATACAGCTCGTTGATGTAACTGATGGCCGTCATGTTGAAACCATCAAGGGTTTCACGAGGCAGCTCGCGCAGGCGCTGGTAGAAGCTGCGCGGGCCGAGGAAAAAGCCGCCGTGGACACTGACGCCATTGCGCTCGCTGCCGTCCAGGCTGCCATTGTTGGCCAGCGCCTGGGTCGCCACATCGGCGTACACCTTGCGCCGCACAATGCCCGCGTCCGCCAACACCAGCAGGCCGTTGACAAACATTTCGCTGCAGCCGTACAGGCCTTCGGCAAAAGGCCCCATGCCACCTTCACGCTCGATCAGGCTCTGCCAGGGGGCCAGGTCGATATCGTCCAGCAGCGCGCGGTAACCGACGTTATCGGCCTGGCGCGCCAGCAACGCGGCCGTCAGCGCATCGCCCATCGAACCGATGCCGATCTGCAGGGTACCGCCGTCGCGCACCAGGGCGCTGGCATGCAGGCCAATGAAATGGTCCTGTAGCCCCACGGGCATGTTCGGTGTGGAAAACAGCGTGGTGGTGTCGGCCTCGTCGATCATCAGGTCGAACAGGTCACGCTCCACCTCGGCATCGCCGGCCATGAACGGCAGTTCGGCATGCACCTGGCCCAGCATCAGAATGGTCTCGCCGGCCTCGCGACGCTTGGCGATCATGGGCAGCAGGTCCAGGGTGATGTCCGGGTTGCAGCTAAGGCTGAGTTTGGCGGGCTGGTACGGGTCCTGAGCCACCAACTGCGCGATCAGGTTCAGGCCTTGAGCGTTGATATCACGGGCGGCGTGGCTGTAGTTGCTGCTGACGTAGGACTGCTGGGCAACCTGGCTGTGCAGCAGGTTGCCCGGCTGCATGAAAAACTGCTCGACGCGGATGTTGGCGGGCAGGCTGTCGGCGTGCAGGTCGGCAAGGAAGTCCAGCTCGGGGTAGTCGCCATACACGCGCTCTACGAAGGGCTCCAGAAAGCGCTTCTGCAGGCCGTCGCCCAGCTTCGGCCGGCCCAGGGTCAGAGCGGTGTAGATGGTCAGCCGCCGCTCCGGCAACTGGCGGATGCGCGCATACAGCGCGTTGACGAACCGATTGGGCTTGCCCAGCCCCAGCGGCAGGCCCATGTGGATATGCGCGGGCAGCCTTGCCAGCACCTCGTCCACGGCACGATCGATTGAACAGACTTGCGTCATCGGCACCTCCGCTTGCGCTCAATGGGGCTTTGACCGCTTGTTACACAAAATCAATCCATGGAAATGGCAACCGATCGATACTGGCTTCCTTTCCCGAGGATCCGGACCATGACCATCGGTATTCGACTCGCCAGCGCCGCAGACGCTGCAGGCATTGCTGCCCTGCTACAGCCCAACACCGCGGCGCACGGCGGCGCGCTGTATGGCGACTGGAGCCTGGGCGTCATCGAGCGCTGGCTGGCCACTGGTTCTCCTATCGTAGTCGCTTGCGAACACGGGGCATTGACCGGCGTGCTGTTCAGTGCAGAAAAGTCGCAAGCCAGTGCCCCGCCGGTGGTCGCCATGTTGGCGGCATATCCAGGTCAGCAGTTTGAGTTGGGTAGCGAGGTGTTTCAGGTGCTCGCCACTGCAAAGGCCCCGTAGCAAGATGGCCCCGCCCCACAAAAGCCACTGCCGCACTGCTGTAGCCGCTGCCGAAGGCTGCGCTGGCCTGTGCGTGCGCTGAAGATCTTCAGCGAGGCATGGGGCCAGCGCAGCCTGGCGGCAGCGGCTACGTGGCTGCGGTTACAGCCCGGACATTTTCTTGATGGCGCCCTTGAGCTCGTCGTCGCTGCAGTCGGAGCAGGTGCCCTTGGGCGGCATGGCGTTGATGCCGGTGATGGCCTTGGCCAGCAGGCCGTCGACGCCGCCCTGCTCTTTGGCACGCTTGCCCCAGTCGGCGGCGTCGCCGATTTTCGGCGAGCCCAGCAGGCCGGTGCCGTGGCAGGCGTTGCAGTGTTTGGCGATGACGTCATCGGGGGATTTGGCGGCGCCGCCGGCGGCCACGGCGGTCACTTCCATGCCGGGGCATTCCTTGCCCTGCACGCACACCTGGCCCACAGGCTCCAGGCGCTTGGCAATGTCGTCGGTGATGGTCGCCTGGGCAGTCAGGGCCCACAGGGCCAGTACGGTTGCTGGTGCGGCCAGCATCTTATTGATTTTAGCGTTCACGCCTACACCCTCATGGTGGCTAATCGCGCCTGCGGCCACGGTTTCGCAGGCAACGTTCAGTATAACGACAAAGCCTGTCGCCCCTGAACAACCTTATTATTCTAGGGGGTATTGCCGCGATGCTTGCACATCACGGCACCCTGATGAATGAGTGTAGCGCTGTATCGGCAGTCAGAAATTCGCCGGCGTGGCGGCGCTGATCAGGCGGGCAGGCTCGTCGTACGGGTTGCGGAAGCGATGCGGCTTGGTGCTTTCGAAGTAGTAGCTGTCGCCCGCTTCAAGGATGAAGGTTTCCGCCCCTACCACCAGCTCCAGCTTGCCTTCCAGCAGGATGCCGGTCTCCTCGCCTTCGTGGGTGAGCATTTCTTCGCCGGTGTCGGCGCCCGGCGGGTAGATCTCGTTGAGGAAGGCGATGGCGCGGCTCGGATGCGCCTTGCCCACCAGCTTCATGGTCACGGCGCCGTCGGAGATGTCGATCAGCTCGTTGGCCTTGTAGACGATCTGGGTGGGGTTTTCAGGCTGCAGCTCTTCGGAGAAGAATTCGACCATGGACATGGGAATGCCCCCCAGCACTTTGCGCAGGGAGCTGATCGAGGGGCTGACGCTGTTCTTCTCGATCATCGAAATGGTGCTGTTGGTGACGCCCGCACGCTTGGCGAGTTCACGCTGGGACAGACCTTTGAGTTTGCGAATGGCTTGCAGTCGTTCACCGACGTCCAATGCGGGAGCCTCCAGGGGGTATTCACGGTCAGGGGTGTTTTTATGAACGTTATCATGGCAACAGCGTTCAGTATTTACAACACTTCTACCCCTGCCGGCCTACGCCCCGGCGACTTGCGGCCCTGCGCTGCGGGCTGTCAGCCCTGGGAATAGACCAGTGGCACCCGGCGCAGGTTGCAGAAAATCTGATAAGGAATGGTGTCGGCGCAGGCCGCCACTTCACTGGCCAGGATGTTCTTGCCCCACAGTTCCACGGTGCTGCCCAAGTCGGCCTCGGGCACGTCGGTCAGGTCAATACAGAGCATGTCCATGGACACCCGGCCCAGGATACGGCTACGTTTGCCCGCGACCAGCACTGGCGTATCGGTACCGGCGTGACGCGGATAGCCATCGGCGTAGCCCATCGCGACCACACCGATGCGCATGGGCTTGTCGGTGATGAACTTGGCCCCGTAACCCACCGGCTCGCCGGCCGCCAGTTCGCGCACGCAGATGACCTTGGATTGCAGGGTCATCACCGGCAACAGGCGCGCAGCCTCGGCCTGCGGCTGTTCAAAAGGCGTGGCGCCGTACAGCATGATGCCTGGGCGCACCCAGTCGCCGGGCACTTGTGGCAGGCCCAGCAAAGCAGGCGAGTTGCGCAGGCTGGTTTCGGCAGCCAAGCCCTGGCGCGCCGCCTCGAACACCGCGACCTGGTCGCCGCTGGCCGGGCAATCCAGCTCGTCGGCACGGGCGAAGTGGCTCATCAGCACGATCTTGGCGACCTTGCCACTGGCCAGCAGGCGCTGGTAGGCGCCGGCGTAATCCTTGGGGTGCAGGCCGACACGGTGCATGCCCGAGTCCAGCTTGAGCCACACCACGATGGGCTTGGCCAGCTGCGCCTGCTCGATGGCTTCCAGCTGCCACAGCGAATGCACCACGCACCAGAAGTTGTGCTCCACCACTAGCTGCAGCTCATCGGCCTCGAAGATGCCTTCCAGCAGCAGCACCGGCGCCTTGATGCCACCGGCGCGCAATTCCAGCGCTTCCTCGATGCAGGCCACGGCAAAGCCGTCGGCCTCGGCTTCCAGCGCCTGGGCGCAGCGCACGGCGCCATGGCCGTAGGCATCGGCCTTGATCACGGCCAGGGCCTTGGCCCCATTGGCGAGTTCGCGGGCCAGACGGTAGTTGTGACGCAGGGCATCGAGGTCGATCAAAGCACGGGCAGGACGCATGACGGCTGTCTTCTTCTGGGCAGACTGGGGGCGTAAAAAACCCGGCAAGGCCTTGGCAGTGCCGGGCGAGCGTAAGGGTTAAGGCAAGGCAGCGACGACGGACAGCTCCACCAGGATCTCTGGTTCGCACAGCTTGGCTTCGACCGTGGCGCGGGCCGGGGCCACGCCTTTGGGCAGCCACTTGTCCCACACGCTGTTCATGCCTTCGAAGTGCGCGTCGATGTCCTTCAGGTAAATGGTCACCGAGAGCAAACGCGTCTTGTCGGTACCGGCCAGGTCGAGCAGGCGCTCGATATTGCCCAGTACTTCGCGAGTCTGCTGCTCAATCCCCGCGTTCAGGTCGTCGCCCACCTGACCGGCCAGGTAGACCGTGCCATTGTGGGTAACGACCTGACTCATGCGCTCATTGGTGAGCTGGCGCTGGATTGACATGTTTTGCAGTCTCCTGGTGTTTGCCATAACGGGAAATATCGAGGCCTTCGGCGCTGATCTGCGGCTTCTTGCGCGCCATCACGTCGGCAAGGAAGCGACCCGACCCGCAGGCCATGGTCCAGCCCAACGTGCCGTGGCCAGTATTGAGGAACAGATTGCGCAACGGCGTGGCACCGACGATGGGCGTGCCATCGGGGGTGGTGGGGCGCAGGCCGGTCCAGAAACTCGCCTGGCTCAGATCACCGCCCTGAGGATAAAGATCGTTGACGATCATCTCCAGCGTTTCACGTCGACGCGGGTTCAGCGACAGGTCAAAACCGGCGATTTCGGCCATGCCACCCACGCGGATGCGGTTGTCGAAACGGGTAATGGCGACCTTGAAGCTCTCGTCGAGGATGGTCGAGGTCGGTGCCATGGCCGGGTTGGTGATGGGCACGGTCAGCGAATAGCCCTTGAGCGGATAAACCGGGGCCTTGATGCCCAGCGGCTTGAGCAGTTGCGGCGAATAGCTGCCCAGCGCCAGCACGTAGCGGTCGGCGGTTTCCAGCTTGCCGTCGATGACCACGCCGTTGACGCGGTCGCCAGCGAAGTCCAGGCGCTCGATGTTCTGCCCGAAGCGGAACTCCACGCCCAGGTCCACGGCCATCTGCGCCAGCTTGGTGGTGAACATCTGGCAGTCGCCGGTCTGATCGTTGGGCAGGCGCAGGGCACCGGCCAGAATGCCGGTGACGTTGGCCAGGGCCGGTTCGACGCGGGCGATGCCGGCGCGGTCGAGCAGCTCGTAAGGCACGCCCGATTGCTCCAGCACAGCGATATCCTTGGCGGCGTTGTCCAACTGAGCCTGGGTGCGGAACAGCTGGGTGGTGCCCAGGGTGCGGCCTTCGTAGGCGATGCCGGTTTCGGCGCGCAGTTCGTCCAGGCAATCGCGGCTGTACTCGGACAGGCGCACCATGCGTTCCTTGTTCACGGCATAGCGGCTGGCGGTGCAGTTGCGCAGCATCTGCGCCATCCACAGGTATTGGTCGATGTCAGCGGTGGCCTTGATGGCCAGCGGGGCGTGGCGTTCGAGCAGCCACTTGATGGCCTTGAGCGGCACACCCGGGGCGGCCCACGGTGAGGCGTAGCCAGGCGAGACCTGGCCGGCGTTGGCGAAGCTGGTTTCCATGGCCACGGCGTTCTGGCGGTCCACGACCGTCACTTCAAAGCCCTGCCGCGCCAGATAATAGGCACTGGCAGTACCTATCACGCCGCTACCCAGTACCAGAACTCGCATGCTCAATCCCTCAACGCGGATAACCGCTGACATTTGTTGTTTATTGCGAAGATGCGCGCAGTTTAAAAAACATCAGCCAGTGCTATTCACTATATAAAGCCCTATTATTGGCGAGAATTCTCGGCAAAAACGCCTTTTACGGAGGGGCATCGCCTATGCGCACCCAGCATCAGAGCAAACGCGAGCTCGACAAGATCGACCGCAATATCCTGCGGATCCTGCAGGCCGACGGGCGTATTTCCTTCACTGAGCTGGGCGAAAAAGTCGGCCTGTCGACCACCCCCTGTACGGAGCGGGTGCGCCGCCTGGAGCGCGAAGGGATCATCATGGGCTACAACGCCCGGCTCAACCCGCAGCACCTGAAGGGCAGCCTGCTGGTGTTCGTGGAGATCAGCCTGGACTACAAGTCGGGCGATACCTTCGAAGAGTTCCGCCGCGCAGTGCTAAAGCTGCCGCATGTGCTGGAATGCCATTTGGTGTCGGGGGACTTCGACTACCTGGTGAAAGCGCGGATTTCCGAGATGGCGTCGTACCGCAAGCTGCTGGGCGATATCCTGCTCAAGCTGCCGCATGTGCGCGAGTCCAAGAGCTATATCGTGATGGAAGAGGTGAAGGAGAGCTTAAGCCTGCCGATCCCGGATTGAAGCTGACCTGTAGCCGCTGCCGCCAGGCTGCGCTGGCCCTTACTTTCACCGATTATCTCTAGTGGGGCTTAGGGCGAGCGCAGCCTGGCGGCAGCGGCTACAGACGATCAGACCAACACCTGCCGAGTACTGGCAATGAAGGTATGCACCGCCTTCTCGGCCAACGGATGAATCAACTCCACCGGCCGCGCCCCATTCGGGCACGGCAACCGCTCGGTGGTGCCGAACAACCGGCAAATCAGCGGCCGCTCGTCATACACCGTGCAGCCATTGGGCCCCAGGTGCACACAGTTCAGTTCCGCCAGCGCCGCTTCCTGCTCGGCCGCCGTCTTGCGCGGCAGGCGGGCCATCTCTTCGGATGAGGTGGTCACCGGCCCGCAGCAATCGTGGCAACCCGGTACACACTCGAACGATGGGATCTGCTCACGCAGGAAAAGGATCTTGTGGCGGTTGCAGCTCATTGGGACGGTACCTGTCGACGCGAGCCGACATTTTGCCTGCCCGCCCCCGCCGACCGATACCCCCGCCGGTCCTTCACTGCCGCCAGAACGGCTTGATACCCTCCTCCCGCGCCTCATGGGCGCTCAGGCCGATGTCGCGCAACTGATCCGCGTCCAGTTCCAGCAAGGCCTTGCGCGTGGTCAGGCGGTGCCACATCAGGCCCCAGAAACCCAGGCCGTTGGGGGCCGAACGTACTCGCCGTCCCTCGGCATCCAATGCCTGGAGTTCCTGGCTACGCAGCAGCAGACGCACATCGCTAAAGCCGTTCATGACCGTGATCCTCGGTGGTGGTTGGGCACGGGGTCATGATCCGCCCGATACAGATTTCATTACAGATTCAAAAATCAGCTATATTTTCCATACAGATCTAGCGAAACCTCGTCTGAATGGCGTATTTTTTCGCTATCTGTATGGTCCCCATACTGCACCTGGAGTACGCCATGACCCTGTATGTGAACCTCGCCGAACTGCTGGGCGCGCGCATCGAGCAGGGTTTCTACCGCCCCGGCGACCGCCTGCCGTCCGTGCGCGCCCTCAGCGCCGAGCATGGCGTGAGCCTGAGCACCGTGCAGCAGGCCTACCGGGTGCTGGAAGACAATGGCCTGGCCGCGCCACGGCCCAAGTCCGGCTACTTCGTGTCCAGCGCACGCCAGTTGCCAGCGCTGCCTGCCGTAGGCCGCCCAGCCCAACGCCCAGTGGAAATTTCCCAATGGGACCAGGTGGTGGAACTGGTACGCACGGCCCCGCGCAAAGACATCGTGCAGTTGGGCCGCGGCATGCCCGACGTCAGCAGCCCGACGCTCAAGCCGCTGCTGCGCAGCCTGGCGCAACTGGCGCGGCGCTCGGACCTGCCCGGCCTGTACTACGACACCGTCTACGGCTCCGAAGCCCTGCGCGAACAGGTAGCACGCCTGCTGGTCGACTCCGGCTGCCAATTGCAGGCCAGCGACCTGGTGATCACCACCGGCTGCCACGAAGCGCTGTCGGCCAGCATCCGCGCGGTCTGCGAGCCCGGTGACATCGTTGCCGTCGACTCGCCCAGCTTCTTCGGCGCCATGCAGACGCTCAAGGGCCTGGGCATGAAGGCGCTGGAAATCCCCACCGACCCCATCACCGGCATCAGCCTGGAAGCCCTGGAGCTGGCGTTGGAGCAGTGGCCGATCAAGATCATCCAGCTGACCCCCAACTGCAACAACCCGCTGGGCTACGTGATGCCCGAAGCGCGCAAACGCGCCCTGCTGACCCTGGCCCAGCGCTACGACGTGGCGATCATCGAAGATGATGTATACGGGGACCTGGCCTACACCTACCCGCGCCCGCGCACCATCAAATCGTTCGACGAGGACGGCCGGGTGCTGCTGTGCAGCTCGTTTTCCAAGTCCCTGGCCCCCGGCCTGCGCATCGGCTGGGTAGCGCCCGGGCGCTACCTGGAACGGGTGCTGCACATGAAGTACATCAGCACCGGCTGCACCGCCACGCAGCCACAACTGGCCATCGCCGATTTCATCAAGGAAGGCCATTACGAGCCGCACCTGCGGCGCATGCGCAGCCAGTACCAGCGCTCGCGCGACCTGATGATCGACTGGGTCAGCCGCTACTTCCCCGAAGGCACCCGCGCCAGCCGCCCCCAGGGGGGCTTCATGCTATGGGTGGAGTTGCCGGAAAGTTTCGATACGCTGCGCCTGAACCGAGCTTTACTGGAACAAGATGTGCAGATCGCCGTGGGCAGTATCTTTTCTGCCTCGGGTAAATACCGGAACTGCCTGCGGATGAATTTCGCCGCGCGCGCCACCGTCGAGATCGAAGCTGCGGTACGCAAGGTCGGGGAAACGGCCAAGCGCTTGATTGCAGAAATGGATGACGAGACTGAATGACTTTTACCCGCATGCCGGAGTCATAGCCACGCCTGCTCTGCCTTGAAGGATCCCCGAGTTGCGAAACCACTGGCTGTTGCCACTGCTGATGCTCACCCTGCTGGCCGGTTGCGCCACCGGCGTCAGCCACCGAGAACCCAGCCAGGCGCTGGCCACCGACCAGTCGGCGTTCGGCCGCTCGGTACAGGCCCAGGTAGCCGACCACGGCGGGCAGTCGGGCTTTCGCCTGTTGCCCAACGGCCCTGAAGCTTTTCGTGCGCGTGCCGAACTGATCCGCAACGCGCAGAAGAGCCTGGACCTGCAGTACTACATCGTCCACGACGGCCTCAGCACCCGCGCCCTGGTGCACGAGCTGCTCAAGGCAGCCGACCGCGGCGTGCGCATCCGCATCCTGCTGGACGACACCACCAGCGACGGCCTGGACGACATCATCGCCACCCTGGCCGAGCACCCCAACATTCAGATCCGCCTGTTCAACCCGCTGCACCTGGGCCGCGAAACGGGTGTCACGCGGGCCATGGGCCGGCTGTTCAACCTGTCGCGCCAGCATCGGCGCATGCACAACAAGCTGTGGATCGCCGACAACAGCATGGCCATCGTCGGCGGGCGCAATCTGGGGGACGAGTATTTCGACGCCGAACCCAACCTCAATTTCACTGACATCGACCTGCTCAGCGTCGGGCCTGCCGCCGTGAATCTGGGGCATAGCTTTGATCAGTACTGGAACAGCGCCCTGAGCCGGCCGATCGGTGAGTTCCTGTATTTCCAGCCCTCGGCCAAGGACCTGGTCAAGACCCGCGCCCGCCTGGAGGATTGGCTGGCCGATGCCCGCGAGCACCGCCCTGCCCTGTATCAGCGGCTGATGTCCTACCGCCTCGCACCGCAAATGGCGACCTGGCGCAACGAGCTGATCTGGGCGGACAGCCAGGTGCTGTGGGACGCCCCCAGCAAGGTGCTGGCGCGCGACGAACCCGACCCGCATTTGCTGCTGACCACACAATTGGCACCGCAGTTGGCTGATGTGCATCAGGAGTTGATGCTGATTTCCGCCTACTTCGTACCGCGGGAACCGGGCCTGCTGTACCTGACCGGGCGCGCTGACGCCGGCGTGTCGGTGCGGCTGTTGACCAACTCGCTGGAAGCCACCGACGTACCAGCCGTGCACGGCGGCTATGCGCCCTATCGCAAGGCCTTGCTGGAGCACGGCGTGAAGCTGTACGAACTGCGCCGGCAACCGGGCGAGCTGCCCAAGCGCAAGTTGCTGGGTTTTCAAGGCAGCTCGGATTCCAGCCTGCACAGCAAGGCGATGATCTTCGACCGTCAGCGGGTGTTCATCGGCTCGTTCAATTTCGATGCCCGCTCGGTGCTGTGGAACACCGAAGTGGGCGTATTGGTGAACAGCCCTGAGCTGGCTGAACGCACCCGTGAGTTGGCGTTGCAGGGCATGTCACCGGCGCTCAGCTACCAGGCGGTGCTGCAGGACGGCAAGGTGGTGTGGGTGACCGAGGACAATCACCACCTGCATACCCTGACCACCGAGCCAGGGGATTTGTGGCGCAGGTTCAACGCGTGGATGAGCAAGGCCATCGGCCTGGAGAAGATGCTCTGACGCCCTGTAGCCGCTGCCGCCAGGCTGCGCTGGCCCCTGAGCGCACTGGACATCTCCAGCGAGGCTTAGGGCCAGCGCAGCCTGCGGCAGCGGCTACGGGATTCGGGCATCTTCAGGCAGGCAGCTCCAGCGCATGGGGCTTGCGCGCCAGCAGCACCAACCCGAACGCCCCCGCCGCCATCAGCAACGGCAACGCATGCCCACTCACCCACTGGCTACCCGCCCCGGCCAGCAGCGGGCCGATCAGGCAGCCGATGCCCCACAGCTGCGCCACATGCGCGTTGGCACGCACCAGCGCATCATCCCGATAGCGTTCACCGATCAACACCAGGGACAGGGTAAACAAGCCCCCGGCACTGGCACCGAAAATCACCCACAGCGGCCAGATGGCCACGGTCTCGATCAGCAGCGGAATGGCCAGGCTCGACAGCATCAACGCCAGCGCGCAGCCAAAAAACAGCGTGCGCCGCGACATGCGGTCAGCCAGTGCGCCAATAGGCAATTGCAACACCGCATCGCCCACCACCACGGTGCTGACCATGAACAAGGCAACCTGCGCAGTGAAGCCCTGCTGCAGGCAGTACACCGGCAACAACGTCAGGATCATGGCCTCAAAGGCAGCGAACAACGAGATCGCCCAGGCAATCACCGGCAGCCGCTGGCAGAACCCCGCCAAGTCGCGCAAGGTGACCCCGCACGCCTCGGCACTGGGCGCGCCGCTGCGACCCAACAGCAGCAAGGGCGACACCACCAGCAGGCCCACGCCCACCCAGAAACCGTAATCCTGTTCAGTGCCCAGCACGCCGAGCAACAGCGGCCCACACAGCTGGCTCAGCGCATAGCTGCTGCCATACAGCGCCACCAGGCGGCCGCGCCACTGCTCCACGACAATCTGATTGATCCAGCTTTCGCCCAGGATGAATACGATGGTCAGCACCATGCCGATCACCAGTCGCAGCGCCAGCCACACTACGTAGCTGGGCAACAGCGCCAGCAGACCAAGGGACAGCGCACCGCCCCACAGGCACAGACGCATCAAACCCGGCGTGCCGAAGCGCGCCGCCAGGCGGCTGGCCAGGCCCGCTCCGGCCAATACGCCAATCGCCGGCATCGCAGCCATCACGCCGATGGCAAAGCTGCCGTAGCCCCACCCCTCGAGCCGCAGCGACACCAACGGCATGCTCACGCCCAACGCCAGGCCTACGCTCAACACGGCGCTCAGCACGGCGAAATAGGTACCCCAACGCATCTCCCACGCTCCTGTGGATAACTGCCAAGACGACACAGCCGGGACTTCCCTGGGGAAGGCCCGGCTGTGTCGAGGATCAAGTAGCCGCTGCCGAAGGCTGCGCTGGCCGTGCAACCCACTGGGGATCTCCAGGGTTCACTCGGGCCAGCGCAGCCTGGCGGCAGCGGCTACAGGGCTTTTACAGCTTGATCCAGGTCGCCTTCAGTTCGGTGTACTTGTCGAACGCGTGCAGCGACTTGTCGCGGCCGTTACCCGACTGCTTGAAGCCACCGAACGGAGCGGTCATGTCACCACCGTCGTACTGGTTCACCCACACGCTACCGGCACGCAGTGCCTTGGCGGTCAGGTGGCCTTTGGAGATGTCCGAGGTCCATACCGCAGCGGCCAGGCCGTACGGGGTGTCGTTGGCGATGTTGATGGCTTCTTCGACGGTGTCGAAGGCAATCACCGACAGCACTGGCCCGAAGATCTCTTCCTGGGCAATGCGCATGGCGTTGTTCACGCCGTCGAAAATGGTCGGCTCAACGTAAGTGCCGCCGGTTTCTTCCAGGATGCGCTTGCCGCCCACCAGCAGCTTGGCGCCGTCAGTGTGGCCCGCTTCGATGTAGGACAGCACGGTGTTCATCTGCTGGGTGTCCACCAGGGCGCCCACGGTGGTTGCCGGGTCCAGCGGGTTGCCCGGCTTCCAGGCTTTCAGTGCTTCAAGCACCATCGGCAGGAACTGGTCCTTGATGGAACGCTCAACCAGCAGGCGCGAGCCGGCGGTGCACACTTCGCCCTGGTTGAAGGCGATGGCGCTGGCAGCCGATTCAGCAGCAGCTTTCAGGTCCGGGGCATCGGCGAACACGATGTTCGGGCTTTTGCCGCCGGCTTCCAGCCACACGCGCTTCATGTTCGACTCACCGGCGTAGATCATCAGTTGCTTGGCGATCTTGGTCGAACCGGTGAACACCAGGGTGTCCACGTCCATGTGCAGGGCCAGGGCCTTGCCCACGGTGTGGCCGTAGCCAGGCAGTACGTTGAACACGCCTTTCGGAATACCGGCTTCGATCGCCAGTTCGGCGATGCGGATGGCGGTCAGTGGCGATTTTTCCGACGGCTTGAGGATCACCGAGTTACCGGTGGACAGCGCCGGGCCCAGTTTCCAGCAGGCCATCATCAACGGGAAGTTCCACGGCACGATGGCGGCTACCACGCCCACTGGCTCGCGGGTTACCAGGCCCAGTTGGTCATGCGGAGTGGCCGCGACTTCGTCGTAGATCTTGTCGATGGCCTCGCCGCTCCACGACAGGGCGTTGGCAGCGCCAGCCACGTCGATGCTCAGCGAGTCGCTGATCGGCTTGCCCATGTCCAGGGTTTCCAGCAGCGCCAGTTCCTGCGCATTCTGCTTGAGCAGGCCGGCAAAGCGGATCATGGTGGACTTGCGCTTGGCCGGGGCCAGGCGCGACCACACGCCGCTGTTGAAGGTGCTGCGCGCGTTTTCCACGGCGCGCTGGGCGTCAGCCAGGTCACAGCTGGCAACCTGCGCCAGGAGGCGACCGTCGACCGGGCTCAGGCACTCGAACGTGGCGCCGGAAGCGGCAGCAGTGTATTCACCGTTGATGAATGCACGGCCTTCAATCTTCAAATCCCGGGCACGTTGTTCCCAGTCCGCACGAGTCAAAGTGGTCATACGTATCCCCTCCTCTTATTGATTTGCAGCGCACGCGCAGGATAATCGCGCACGCATCCGAATAGGGCCGGGTCAAAAAAACGACTCACGGCATCCGCCACCCTAAACCAGTCGGGCCCAGATTTTCAATATATTTGACAACAAACCATAAAAAGCCGTGTCATGTTTGTTTTATTGGACAACCGAGGAGGATTCGCCCATGAGCATCGAAAGCATCGTCGATTTTGCACTGGCCACCACGCCGGCCGACCACTACCGTCCCGCCGCGGAAAAAATTCTCAAGGGCGACCCCGAGCAAAAGGTTCACCACCACTATTCAAGCCCTTGTGAGCAGTTTGGCGCGGGTGTGTGGGAAGGCCAGGTAGGCCAGTGGACCGTCAACTATACCGAGCATGAGTACTGCGAGATCGTGCAGGGCGTGTCGGTATTGCGTGATCTGGATGGCAATGCCAAGACCTTGCGCGCTGGGGACCGTTTTGTTATCCCGGCAGGGTTTCGCGGTACCTGGGAGGTGCTGGAAGCGTGCCGCAAGATCTATGTGATGTTTGAACAGAAGGTTTGATTTGCGGCGTCTGGTTCCCGGGCAGAGCCCGGTCCTACACCGTTCGCGGCAGTGGTGTCAGAGAGGCAAAGCGATCAGCCACTGGTGGCTCTACCGATTGTCCTGCTGTGCCGCCAAAGGCGGACCGCTTTGCATCACTGACGCGCATGGCCCGAACGGTGTAGGACCGGGCTCTGCCCGGGAACCAGACACCGCAAATCCAAACCCCAAAAAAAAGGCCCGCATCGTAAGATGCGGGCCTTTTTTTTCGGGCGAAAATCAATTACTTGATTTTGCCTTCTTTGTACATCACGTGCTTGCGAACAACCGGATCATATTTCTTGATCTCGATTTTGTCCGGGGTAGTACGCTTGTTCTTGTCGGTAGTGTAGAAATGACCAGTACCGGCACTCGAAATCAAACGAATCAATTCACGCATGATTTAGCTCCCTTAGACCTTGGCGCCAGCAGCGCGGATTTCGGCCAGCACGACATCAATGCCACGCTTGTCGATGATACGCATGCCTTTGGCGGATACGCGCAGACGCACGAAACGCTTCTCGGACTCGACCCAGAAGCGGTGATGCTGCAGGTTCGGCAGGAAACGACGACGGGTTTTGTTGTTTGCGTGGGAAATGTTATTCCCAGTCACCGGACCCTTACCGGTAACTTGACATACTCTCGACATGCCTCAGCCCTCTAAAACCACATGCCCAACCCGGCATGGGTTGGCCGCTTATCTCTCAGTCTTGGCGCCAGGCGCCGCGTTTCTTCAGGGGTCTTACCAGCTCCGCACGCAGGCGAAGGTTCTGGGCCCCTAGAAAAGAGCGCTGCTTTATACCAGAAAGACCTGCGTGCAACAACTCTGACCGCACTTTCAATTTTCCATCCAGGGCCGCCGCAGAGCGCAAAGGCCGCCGTTACAGGGCGCGTTGGCGGTCAACCGCTCGTCGCGCCGCCGATGAAAATTTGGATGGTCAACGGCGTCAGAGATCTCTAGGGTAGGAACTTTCTCCAGACTGCACTGGCAGATGGGCCATCAATCAGCCAAGGAAATCACCATGCGCCTAGCGACTTTGCCGCTGCTGCTCGCTCCCCTTTTCAGCCCGTTGCTGGCCTATGCCGCACCGCTGACCGTGTGCACCGAAGCCAGCCCCGAAGGTTTCGACGTGGTGCAGTACAACTCGCTGACCACCACCAACGCCTCGGCCGACGTGCTGATGAACCGCCTGGTGGACTACGATACCGCCCAGGGCAAGGTCGTGCCGAGCCTGGCCGACAGCTGGACCCTGTCCACCGACGGCCTGACCTACGAGTTCAAGCTGCACCCCGGCGTCAAATTCCACAAGACCGAGTATTTCACCCCCACCCGCGACCTCAGCGCCGAAGACGTGGTGTTCAGCTTTCAGCGCATGCTCGATGACGGCAACCCCTGGCACAAGATCGCCCAGAGCGGCTTCCCGCACGCCCAGTCGATGCAGTTGCCTGACCTGATCAAGAAAGTCGACGCGGTGGACCCGCTGACCGTGCGCTTCACCTTGAACCATCCGGATTCGACCTTCCTGGCCACGCTGACCATGGGCTTCGCCTCGATCTACTCCTCCGAGTACGCCGACCAGTTGCTGCGCGCCAATGCCCAGGACAAATTCAACAGCCAGCCCATCGGCACCGGCCCGTTTATCTTTGGCCGCTTCCAGAAGGATGCCGTGGTGCGCTACCGCGCCAACCCCAATTACTTCCGTGGCAAGCCGTCGGTTGACCCGCTGATTTTCGCCATCACCGGCGACCCCACCGTGCGCCTGCAGAAACTCAAGCGCAACGAGTGCCAGATCACCCTGTCGCCCAAGCCGCTGGACATCAGCGCAGCCAGCAGCGACAGCGCCTTGCAGGTGATCAAGACCCCGGCGTTCATGACCGCCTTCGTGGCCATCAACAGCCAGCACCCACCGCTGGACAAGCCGCAGGTGCGCCAAGCCATCAACCTGGCCTTCGACAAGGCCAACTACCTCAAGGCCGTGTTCGAAGACTCCGCCGTGGCCGCCAAGGGCCCCTACCCGCCCAACTCCTGGAGCTACGCCAAGGACTTGCCCGGCTACGCCTATGACCCCGCCAAGGCCCGCGACCTGCTGGCCAAGGCCGGCCTGAAGGATGGCTTCAGCACCACCATCTGGACGCGACCATCGGGCAGCCTGCTCAACCCCAACCCCAGCCTGGGCGCGCAAATGCTGCAGGCAGACCTGGGCAAGGTTGGCATCAAGGCCGATATCCGTGTGATCGAGTGGGGCGAGCTGATCCGCCGCGCCAAGGCTGGCGAGCACGACCTGCTGTTCATGGGCTGGGCCGGCGACAACGGTGACCCGGACAACTTCCTGACCCCGCAGTTTTCCTGCGCGGCCGTGCAGTCAGGCACCAACTTCGCCCGCTACTGCGACCCGGCACTGGACAAGCTGATTACCGCCGGCAAGACCACCGGCGACCAGGGCGTTCGCAGCCGCCTGTACCTGCAGGCACAACAGCAAATTCAGGAGCAGGCACTGTGGGTGCCGTTGGCGCATCCGACCGCTGCCGTGCTGGCGCGCAAGGACGTCAAAGGCTACGAGGTCAGCCCGTTCGGCCGTCAGGACTTCGCCAAGGTCACTGTCGGTCCATAAGACGGACCTGGCGCACCAAACCAGGGCCGCAATGCGGCCCTGCACGTTTCAGGGGCAAAACAAAACCGCTGATATTCTGCAAACGCCGTCGATTGGCCGGAAAACGACATGGCAGGCATATTGCTACTACTTAGCCACCTAAGTAGTAGTTGTAAGGAATGGCCATGTCCCTGCGCAGTGATTCGATGCAGCTCTCTTCCGCCGAGCGCCGCTGGCTCCCCTGGTTCGGCAAGACCGGCAAACTGGCCATGCGCTGGGCCTGCCACTGGAACAAGGCTGCCGGCCCCACCCTGGAAAAAACCTTCGAAGCCATCGCCGACACCCGCGTGAAGCTGCTGCAGCACTGGGCGCAGGAGCAATGGCAGCACCTGGGCGAACTGGCCGCGCTGCTGGCTCGCGAATCGGGCGGCCTCGACGCCACCTTGCTGAGCGAAAAGCTGCGCCAGGCACCGTCCTTCTCGGAGCTGTTCGTGATTGGCGTTGATGGCGCGCTGCAGGCCAGCACCTTCACCGGCCACACGGGAAATCGTGCGGTCAACCCTGCGGCGCTCAAGGAAGGTCTGAAGGCACCGTTTCTCCACGGCCCCTATGTCGATCCCCTGACCGTGCAGATCGGCCCGTCGACCTCGCGCTTCCATGACCAGGTCACGCTGATGTTCTATCAGCCGCTCAAGCATGACGGCAAAGTCCTGGGCTGCCTGTGTGGCCGCGTGCCCAACGACGTGCTGGGCGACCTGATCCAGCGCGAAGCCGGGCACATCTTCCCCGAATCGGGCGATAACTACCTGTTCATGGTGCGCTCCCAGTTCGACCCCTCCGTGGCGCCTGGCACGGCCCTGTCGCGCTCACGCTTCGAGGACGACACCTTCACCGGCGGCGACAACCTGAAAAGCGGCGTGAACACCGCCTTCGGCACTGTGCGCATCCAGCGCCACACCGAGCTCGAACTGCGCTTCACCGACCCGGCCACCGGCCAACTGCACCCCGGCATCCGCGAAACCATGCGCACCGGTAGCAACCTGTTCGTCACCTACCCCGGCTACTCCGACTACCGCCACATCCCCGTGGTAGGCAAAGGCGTGACCTTCCAATTGCCCGGCTCGCCAGACCGCTGGGGCATGATGTGCGAAGCCGACTTGGAAGAGGTGTACCGCCGCCGTTCGCTGACCCACGGCCTGATGAAGCCCTACCTGGCAACCATGGCGGGCCTGTTTGCCTGCAACTTCGGCGTGCAGCACTACAGCGGCCTGGACCAAACCTTCATCGATCTGATCCAGGCAGGCAGCATCCTGCTGGCCGCCTGGCTGTTCAGCGCCATCGGCCCCAGACGCCTGGCCGCACGCCTGGAAGCCATGACCGACGTGATCCGCACCATTGCCGAGGGCGAAGGCAACCTGCGCCAGCGCCTGGACACCAGCCAGTTGGCCAACGACGAGACTGGCGACATGGGCCGCTGGATCAACAGCTTCATCGACAACCTGGACGCCGTGGTGGGCCAGGTGATCGCCGCCTCCCATTCCGTGGGCCAGACCAACGAGATGATGCTGGGCAAAAGCCGCATGGCCGGCCAGACCTCCAATGACGTGGCCCAGGCCATCCACCGCATGATGATCATCGTCGAAGGCCAGCTGGGCGAGATCCAGCAAGCCTCGCTGACCGCCGAACAGATGAAGCGCGCCATGGACGAGGTGGTTCTGCGCGCCCAGGAGCAATTCGCCTCTGTACAAGCCGGCACCCAGTCGATCCGCGACGTGGTGCAGCGTTCCGCCGCTAGCGTGCAGGAACTGGACAAACGCATGAACGAGATCGGCACCTTTACAGGCCTGATCACCGACATTACCAACCAGACCAACCTGCTGGCCCTGAACGCCGCCATCGAAGCCGCCCGCGCCGGCGAAAACGGCCGCGGCTTCGCCGTGGTGGCCGACGAAGTCCGCACCCTGGCCAGCCGCACCGCCCAGGCCGCCGGGCAAATCCGCAGCATGGTCGAAGGCCTGCAAACCGAGACCCGCAACGCCGTGGCCTTTATGGAAGGCGGCGTGCAGAACGTCGACGAAAGCCTGCGCCTGGCCGAAAGCGCCTCCTCTGAGAACGTGCACTTGCATGAGGCCGTGGAGAACCTGTTCGGCATCATCCAGCAGCTCAACGAGAAGAGCCTGGATTGCGGGCAAACCATCAAGCAGGTCGACCAGGCCAGTGGCGACATGCGCCAGACGGTGGTGGTGCTGCAGCACAGTGCCGAGCGGGTGAAGCACAATGCGAGCAAGTTGCAGCAGTTGGTGGGGCAGTTTGAGGTGACGGCGGGGGCCGCCTGACGCTCGGCTGAAATATTCGGCAAAACGTTGACATTGGTAGCACCTAGCTCTACCGTCGTCGACTGTAGACAACGTATACGCGTCATTTCTGGAGTGCTACCATGGCCTCACCTGTCCTGTCCTTCCGCGTGGAGTCAGACCTGATCGACCAGCTCGACCAGCTGGCTGCGGCAACTGATCGCGACCGTCAATACCACCTTAAACGCGCCTTGGCTCGCTACGTGGAAGCAGAATCGTGGCATTTCCGTGCCGTAGCCGAGGGTATCGCAGACGCGGAAGCAGGCAACCTTACCGACCTGGATGCCGTGAAGGCTAAGTGGGAAGCGCGTGCCAAAAATCGCATTGACCAGCAAAGCTGAAAGTGACCTTGAAGGCATCTTCGAACACTACGCCCGCTTGATTGGCAACGAACGAGCCGAAGGTATCGCTTTCAGCGTCCTCGAGGCCCTTGCCACGCTCGAAGCATTCCCCCAGCTTGGCAGGGCTTCAGACATCCCCGATTGCAGGGAACTGATCTTCTCGAAATATCCTTACCGCGCGGTTTACACGGTTAAGGGGACTGCTCTACTGGTCTACCGAATCCTGCATCAGCACGCAGAACGCCCAGAAGACTGGTAACCACTGGCGCGTAGCCGCAGCCTGCGGCAGCGGCTACATAACCTAGTGCCCATCGCGGCCACGGCCGGCTCCTACCGTGTTCGGCGTAGGAGCCGGCCTTGGCCGCGATGCAGGCGCCGCAGCATTACGGTCTGGATCAGAGCCACCCATACTCCACCATCGACAACGGCTCCCCCTCGCCAATGATGAAGTGGTCCAGCACCCGCACCTCCACCAACGCCAACGCCTCCTTGAGCCGCTGTGTCAGCACCCGGTCCGCATGGCTGGGCTCGGGGTTACCCGAAGGATGGTTGTGGCACAGAATCAGCGCCGCCGCGTTATGGGCCAAGGCCCGCTTCACCACCTGCCGGGGATACACCGCTGCCCCGTCGATAGAGCCGCGAAACAGCACTTCGAATGCCAGCACCCGATGCTTGGTATCCAGGTAAAGACAGCCGAACACCTCGTGGGGCTCGTGCCGCAGCATGGCCTTGAGGTAGTCGCGCACTGCGCGGGGACTCTCCAGGGCTGAATCGCGTGTCAGCCGCTCGGCCAAGTGCCGACGCGACATCTCCAGCACTGCCTGCAACTGGGCAAACTTGGCGGGCCCAAGGCCTGGCTTGGCGCTAAATGCCGCCTGGTCGGCCTCCAGTAACGCTCGCAGGCTGCCGAAGCCTTCGAGCAAGGTACGCGCCAGGTCGACGGCGCTTTTGCCCGCCACCCCGGTACGCAGGAATATGGCCAGCAATTCGGCGTCCGAAAGCGCGGCCGCCCCCTGTTTCAACAACTTTTCCCGCGGGCGCTCAGCCGCAGGCCAATCTCGAATACTCATGGCGTCTCCTTGCCAGTACGCGCGCTGCTCCCTGCTTGGCGCTGTGCTATCTTAGCCCATCTTTTTTGCACGGTGATCCGGCCCGGGGAGGTGCCATCACCGAGCGTCATCACTGGATCTGAAGGCAGGCCTATGCAGCGGCTGTATCGAAAACGCATCGTTCTGGGCGTAGGCGGCGGCATTGCCGCCTACAAGAGCGCCGAGCTGGTTCGCAGGCTTCTGGACCAGGGCGCCGAGGTGCGCGTGGTCATGACCCGCGGCGGCGCCGAGTTCATCACCCCGCTGACCATGCAGGCGTTGTCCGGCCACCCCGTGCACCTGGACTTGCTGGACCCTGCCGCCGAAGCGGCCATGGGGCATATCGAGCTGGCCAAGTGGGCCGATCTGGTGCTGATCGCGCCGGCTACCGCCGACCTGATCGCACGCCTGGCCCAGGGCCTGGCCAATGACCTGCTGACCACCCTGGTGCTGGCCACCGACGCCACCGTGGCGCTGGCCCCGGCCATGAACCAGGCCATGTGGCGCGACCCGGCCACCCAGGCCAACCTGCAATTGCTGCAGAGCCGCGAGATGAAGGTGTTCGGCCCCGCCGCCGGCAGCCAGGCCTGTGGCGACATCGGCCTGGGCCGCATGCTGGAAGCCACCGAGCTTGCCCAGTGCGCTGCCGACTGCTTCCAGCACCTGGCGCTGACCGGCAAGCACGTCGTGATTACGGCCGGCCCCACCCAGGAAAACATCGACCCGGTGCGCTACATCACCAACCACAGCTCCGGCAAAATGGGCTTTGCCTTGGCCGAAGCCGCGGTGGAAGCCGGCGCCCGCGTGACCCTGATCAGCGGCCCGGTGCACCTGCCCACGCCCGATCGCGTCAGCCGCATCGACGTGGTCAGTGCCCGCGACATGCTGGCGGCCTGCGAGGCGGCGATCCCGTGCGATGTGTTCATCGCCTCGGCCGCCGTGGCGGACTATCGCCCCGAGGTCGTCGCCGCACAAAAATTGAAGAAAGACCCTACAAATGGCGACGGCCTTCTCCTGCAAATGGTGCGTAACCCGGACATCCTGGCCACTATTGCCACGCGTCCCGACCGCCCTTTCAGCGTCGGCTTCGCCGCCGAAACCGAGCACCTGCTCGATTACGCGGCACGCAAATTGAAAGACAAGAACCTCGACCTGATTGTCGCCAATGACGTGGCCAACCCCAGCATCGGCTTCAACAGCGAGGAAAATGCGGTCAGCCTGATTGACCGCGGGCTCAACACCACGGTGTTCACCCAGACCAGCAAGGGCAAGATTGCCCGCCAGATCGTTTCCTTTATCGCCCAACGGCTAGACCAGGTTTAACCATGCACGCTTTGCAAGCCAAGATTCTCGACCCACGCATCGGCAACGAATTCCCGCTGCCCCAGTACGCCACCCCTGGCTCCGCCGGCCTGGACCTGCGCGCCCTGCTCAAGGAAGACACCGTCCTTGAGCCCGGCCAGACACTGCTTATCCCCACCGGCCTGTCGATCTACATCGGCGACCCGGGCCTGGCGGCGATGATCCTGCCGCGCTCGGGCCTGGGCCACAAACACGGCATCGTGCTGGGCAACCTGGTAGGCCTGATCGACTCTGACTACCAGGGCGAACTGATGGTGTCGTGCTGGAACCGTGGCCAGACTGCTTTCACCATCACCGTTGGCGAGCGCATCGCGCAGCTGGTTCTGGTGCCGGTGGTTCAAGCGCACTTCGAATTGGTCGATACATTCGACGAAACCCAGCGCGGTGCTGGTGGATTCGGCCATTCGGGCAGCAATTGACTACGCTTGCCTGACAGCTGGAGGCGCGGCTCAGACAGCCGACGGTCAAAGGGAGATGCGCGGTGAACGATTTCACAGCAAGCGGCCAGGTCGGCGCTACTGATACAAGTGCGCCACACGTCCGCAACGCCCTGTGGGTGGCTGTGATGGGGCTGGCCGTGGCAACCGTGCTGGTGGGCTTCGGGCTGCCCAGCCCGTCGCCTGACACGGTATTCCGCTCGATGGCCCGCATGGCGGGCGCCAGCCAGGCGGTGGTGCTGCAAAAGCACATCGCCGTGGTAGTGGCCGAGACCGACGGCGCCGCGCATCAACCCGAAGTGATTCAGGCCACGCACACCCCAAGCGCCCTGCTGCCTTCGTTGAGCTACCTGCCCGGCCTGGTCGACGCCTACGCTGCAGGCAAAGGCCAGGCTGCACTGGACAGTAATCGCCCGTCGCCGATCAACTTCGTCACTCTGGACCTGATCCGCCAGGTGGAGTCGGGCAAGCGCCCGGCGTTGCAGGCACAGAAGGTCGGCGAGCGCTGGCTGGTCTACAGCCTGGCGCCTGTCTACGACGCCACGGGCGCCACGGTGCTGGGCACGCTGCTGCTGAGCTTCGACCTGGGCACGCTGACCGCCGAGTTCGGCAGCCTGCCGGAAGGCTTCGGGGAAGTGTTGCTGGAACAGCGCTTCAATCAGGGGCCGACGCAGACTCTGTTCAAGGGCGGCGCATCTGCGCTGGACGAGCGCTACCCCGTTGACATCGACAGCTGGACCCTGACGTTCACCCCCGGCCCCATGTTCAAATCCCCCGTGCAGTGGCGCAGCATGGTGTTCTGGGCCCTCGCGCTGCTGGTCGCGATCGGCACGGCCTGGCTGTCGCTGTCCATGCTGGCACGTCGCCTGCGAACCCAGGTAGCCGGCGATGCCCGACAATTGACCCAGCTGATCCAAGAACTCTCGGGCGGAAAAGCCGTCAAAGCCTTCAGTTTGAGCCTGCCAGAGCTCAACATCGTGGCCGCAAGCCTTGCCAGGCTGTCGTTGCAGGGCAACCGCCATGACACACCGCAGGGCAATGCCAGCAGTAAAGCATGGACAGTGGACCTGCTGGACAAAGCAGCCTTCGGCCCGAAAGGATCGTTGAAGGACAACCCGGCAATACTTGATATCGCTGCCCCCGACGACGATCAGGACCCCCTGAGAATGGAGCAACTCAACGCTATGAACAGCCAAGCGCACGTCGCACCTCAGTTTCCCGATAGTATTTTCCGTGCCTACGACATCCGTGGGGTTTTCGGTGACACCTTGACAGCCGAAACCGCCTACTGGATTGGCCGTGCCATTGGCTCGCAAAGCCTCGCCCAGGGCGAACCCAACGTTTCGGTAGGCCGTGACGGCCGCCTGTCCGGCCCGGTGCTGGTGCAGCAACTCATCCAGGGCATCGCCGACACCGGCTGCCATGTCAGCGATGTAGGCCTGGTGCCTACCCCCGCGCTGTACTACGCAGCCAACGTGCTGGCGGGCAAGTCCGGGGTCATGCTGACCGGCAGCCATAACCCGCGCGACTACAACGGTTTCAAGATTGTCATCGCCGGCGACACCCTGGCCAACGAGCAAATCCAGGCCCTGCACGACCGTCTCAAGACCAACGACCTGGCCAGCGGCAAGGGCACCATCGAGAAAGTCGAGATCCTGGATCGCTACTTCAAGCAGATCAAGGACGACATCGTCCTGGCCAAGAAGCTGAAAGTGGTCGTGGACTGCGGCAACGGCGCTGCCGGCGTCATCGCCCCGCAGTTGATCGAAGCCTTGGGCTGTGAAGTGATCCCGCTGTTCTGCGACGTGGATGGCAACTTCCCCAACCACCACCCGGACCCGGGCAAGCTTGAAAACCTGGAAGACCTGATCGCCAAGGTCAAGGAAACCGGCGCCGACCTGGGCCTGGCCTTCGACGGCGATGGCGACCGCGTGGGCGTGGTCACCAACACCGGCAGCGTGGTGTTCCCCGACCGCCTGCTGATGCTGTTTGCCAAGGACGTGGTGTCGCGCAACCCTGGCGCCGACATCATCTTCGACGTCAAATGCACCCGTCGCCTGACCCCGCTGATCACCGGCTACGGTGGCCGCCCGGTCATGTGGAAAACCGGTCACTCGCTGATCAAGAAAAAGATGAAACTGAGCGGCGCACTGCTGGCAGGCGAAATGAGCGGGCACATCTTCTTCAAGGAGCGCTGGTTCGGCTTTGACGACGGCATTTACAGCGCTGCGCGCCTGCTGGAGATCCTCAGCCAGGAGAAAGACAGCGCCGAAGACCTGTTCGCCGCCTTCCCGAACGATATTTCTACCCCCGAAATCAATATACATGTGACCGACGAGGGTAAATTCAGCATCATTGATGCTCTGCAACGCGACGCACAATGGGGCGAAGCCAACCTGACCACCATCGACGGTGTGCGGGTGGACTATCCCAAGGGCTGGGGGCTGGTACGCGCCTCCAATACAACGCCCGTGCTGGTGCTGCGTTTCGAGGCCGACGACCAGGCCGAACTCGAACGCATCCAGAACGTTTTCCGCGCAGAGCTGAAAAAAATCGCCCCTGATCTCCAACTACCGTTCTGATTTGTTCCACTGGAGCCCTGCATGACCCTCGAACGTGATGCCGCCACCAACGTCGCCAAGGTATTGTCCGAAGCGCTGCCCTACATCCGCCGCTTTGTCGGCAAGACGCTGGTGATCAAGTACGGCGGCAACGCCATGGAGAGCGAAGAGCTCAAGACCGGCTTTGCCCGTGACATCGTGCTGATGAAGGCGGTGGGCATCAACCCGGTGGTCGTGCACGGCGGTGGCCCGCAAATCGGCGACCTGCTCAATCGCCTGTCGATCAAGAGCGAGTTCATCGATGGCATGCGCGTCACTGACGCGCAGACCATGGACGTGGTGGAAATGGTCCTCGGCGGCCAGGTTAACAAGGACATCGTCAACCTGATCAACCGCCATGGCGGCAGCGCCATCGGCCTGACCGGCAAGGACGCGGAGCTGATCCGCGCGAAAAAACTGCAGGTCACCCGCCAGACGCCGGAAATGACCACGCCCGAAATCATCGATATCGGTCACGTGGGCGAAGTGGTCGGGGTCAACACCGACCTGCTGAACATGCTGGTGAAAGGCGACTTCATCCCCGTGATCGCGCCAATCGGCGTGGGCCCGGACGGTGAGTCGTACAACATCAATGCCGACCTGGTGGCGGGCAAGGTTGCCGAGGCCCTGAAGGCCGAGAAACTGATGCTGCTGACCAACATCGCCGGCCTGATGGACAAGCAGGGCAACGTGTTGACCGGCCTGAACACCGAGCAGGTCAACGCCCTGATCGCCGACGGCACCATCTACGGCGGCATGCTGCCCAAGATTCGCTGTGCGCTGGAAGCGGTGCAAGGCGGCGTGACCAGCTCGCACATCATCGACGGCCGCGTGCCAAATGCCACCCTGTTGGAGATCTTCACCGACATCGGCATGGGCACCATGATCAGCAACCGCAAGCGTCACTGATACTACGCCTTGCAGCCGCTGCCGCCAGGCTGCGCTGGCCCTGTTTACCACTGGAGATTTCCAGCGTACATAAGGGCAAGCGCAGCCTGGCGGCAGCGGCTACAAGGTGTCGCTCAATTCTCGAGCAGCTTCGCCAACCGCGCCCGGTCCCGGGCAAATTGCTGATCCACCTGCTGCCGAATGGCCTGGTAGTTGACGATCCGCGCATTCACGTCCGCCCGCTGCCCCTGGATGCCCTTGAGCTGATCCAGCAATTCCTGCGGCACCGGATGACCATTACGCTCAAGCTCCGCCGCCTGCGCCTGCACGCTGTCATGCTGGCCCTGCAATGTTTGCAGGTTGCCGCGGGCAAGCGCCATCATGCCGTCCACGTCCGCCAGGCGGCGGGTGCGGGCACGATCGAGTTCTTCCAGGCTGGGGTATTGATGCAGCAGTTCGCTGTCAGCCGCCGCCTGCGCGCTGGCGGCTTGCTGCTGGCGAATCTCATCGGCAGTGGGCGCGGGAGGCACAGTTTGCACCACTCGTCCCTGGGCATTGAGCACTTCGTAACCCTTGGCCACGTACTCGGGCGGCACGCCCTGACGGTCGAGAACCGTCACCCCATGGCTATCGACATAGCGATAGAACACGATGGGCGGCCCGTCTGCAGCCTGCACCGACGCGCATGCCAGGGCCGCCAACAGGCCTGGCGCGAGCCACCGGCGCACCAGGGTCACGCAGTCAGATACCGTACTGGGCGCGGTAAGCCTGAACGGCCGGCAGGTGCTGCTTGAGCTCGGCGTCATCGGCCAGGAACTCCAGTACCTGGTCCAGGGAAACGATGCTGACCACCGGGATACCGAAGTCACGTTCCACTTCCTGGATGGCCGACAGCTCGCCGTTGCCACGCTCCTGACGGTTCAGGGCGATCAATACCCCGGCAGCCTTGGCCTTCTGGGCAGTGATGATCTGCATCACTTCACGGATGGCGGTGCCGGCGGTGATCACGTCATCGATGATCAGGATATCGCCTTCCAGCGGCGAACCAACCAGGCTGCCACCTTCGCCGTGATCCTTGGCTTCCTTGCGGTTGAAGCACCATGGGATATCGATGTTGTGGTGCTCGGCCAGTTGCACCGCGGTGGCGGCTGCCAGCGGGATACCCTTGTAGGCTGGGCCAAACAGCACGTCGAAAGCGATGCCGCTCTCAACCACGGCTGCGGCGTAGTATTTACCCAGCTGGGCCAGGGCCGTGCCGGTGTTGAACAGGCCGGCATTGAAGAAATAAGGACTGGTGCGCCCGGATTTCAGGGTGAACTCACCGAAACGCAGTACCCCGCGATCGATGGCAAAACGAATGAAGTCGCGTTGATAGGCGTGCATAAAAAGTCCCGAATACCACGGCTTTAGCTAATTGAGTTGAGCTCGGGTATCATACACGCACGAGATTTTTGGGGCCATTTATGCGGATCATCAGTGTGAACGTTAATGGTATTCATGCCGCAGTCGAGCGTGGTTTGCTCAGTTGGCTGCAGGCACAGAATGCCGACGTCATCTGCCTGCAGGATACTCGTGCCTCCGCCTTTGAACTGGACGATCCAGCCTTCCAACTGGATGGCTACTTCCTTTATGCCTGCGATGCCGAAGTACCCACCCAAGGTGGCGTGGCACTTTACTCGCGGTTGCAACCCAAGGCGGTAATCAGCGGCCTCGGCTTCGAGACAGCCGACCGCTACGGGCGCTACCTGCAAGCAGACTTCGACAAATTGAGCATCGCCACTTTGCTGCTGCCTTCGGGCCAGAATGGCGATGAAGACTTGAACCAGAAGTTCAAGTTGATGGACGACTTCGGCAAGTATCTGGACAAGCAGCGTCGCAAGCGCCGCGAATACATTTACTGCGGCTCGCTGTATGTGGCGCAGCAGAAGCTGGATATCAAGAACTGGCGCGACAGCCAGCAATCCCCCGGCTTCCTGGCGCCGGAACGCGCCTGGATGGACGAGATTGTCGGCAACATGGGCTATGTCGATGCCCTGCGCGAAGTCAGCCGCGAAGGCGACCAGTACAGCTGGTGGCCGGATAACGAACAGGCCGAGATGCTCAACCTGGGCTGGCGGTTCGACTATCAGCTGCTGACCCCGGGCCTGCGGCGCTTCGTGCGCAGCGCACGCCTGCCGCGCCAGCCACGCTTCTCCCAGCATGCCCCGTTCATCGTGGACTATGACTGGACCTTGACCATCTAAAAGGTCGAGGCGCAAAAAAGCCGACCCATGGGGTCGGCTTTTTTGTATGCCCTGTGGGAGCGGGTTCTACCCGCGAAAACCACACCGCGTAATGCCTGACGGACCGCGGTGTGCTTTTCGCGGGTAGAACCCGCTCCCACAGAGGCAGAGGCATCAGTCAGCCAAGGCCGCTTTCTGCAGTTCGAACAGCTCAACCATGCCTTTCTGCGCCAACGCCAGCATGGCGTTCAGCTCTTCTGGCTGGAACGGGGCGCCTTCGGCGGTGCCCTGCACTTCGATGAAACCGCCAGCGCTGGTCATCACCACGTTCAGGTCGGTCTCGGCAGCCGAGTCTTCCAGGTAGTCCAGGTCCAGCACCGGCTCGCCCTGGTACATGCCCACCGACACGGCGGAGATCATGTGCTTGAGCGGGTCGCCGCCTTTCAGGCCGCCACGCTTCTTGATCACTTTCAGCGCGTCGACCAGGGCCACCATGGCGCCGGTGATGGAAGCGGTACGAGTACCGCCGTCAGCCTGGATCACGTCGCAGTCGACGTACAGGGTCACATCGCCCAGCTTGGACATGTCCAGGGCAGCGCGCAGCGAGCGGCCGATCAGACGCTGGATTTCCAGGGTACGACCGCCCTGCTTGCCCTTGCTGGCTTCACGCTGGTTACGCTCGCCGGTGGCGCGCGGCAGCATGCCGTATTCGGCAGTCAGCCAGCCCTGGCCCTGACCCTTCAGGAAGCGCGGCACGCCATTCTCGACGCTGACCGTGCAGATAACCTTGGTGTCACCGAACTCGACCAGTACAGACCCTTCGGCGTGCTTGGTGTAGTTGCGGGTGATGCGGATCGAGCGGAGCTGATCGGCAGCGCGACCACTTGGACGTTTCATCTGGGATACCTGTACTGAGGAACGAAAACTGCCGAGCATTATAAGACCTGTGGTCATTTAATGCCCGACTAGAGTTTCAGCTGTGGGGCCCCAGGGGATACATTTTTCAGCCAGACGGTCGACATGCTGTAACAGCAATGGTTTGGGCGCCAGCCCACCGGTGCGCTACAATCCTGCGCCTTTGCAGCCATCCGGCTTTCACTCCCCTTCTGCGAGGTACTCCCCATGGTGCACAGCATGACCGCCTTCGCCCGCGTCGAAAGGGCGGGCACCCAAGGGACTCTCAGCTGGGAACTGCGGTCGGTCAACCACCGCTACCTGGAACCGCACCTGCGCCTGCCCGAAGCCTTCCGCGATCTGGAAATCGCCGTGCGCGAAGCCCTTCGCCAAGGCCTGTCGCGCGGCAAGGTGGAATGTACCCTGCGCTTCTGTGAAGTCAGCAGCGGCAAACCGTTGCAGGTAGACCGCGAACGCGCCGCCCAACTGGTTGCCGCCGCCGAGACCGTGGCCAGCCTGATCAAGCAGCCCGCCGCGCTCAACCCGCTGGAAGTGCTGGGCTGGCCCGGCGTGCTGGTGGCCGACGCCGCCGACCCGCAGGCACTGAATCAGGAAGCCATTGCCCTGTTCAATGATGCGCTCAAGGAACTCAAGGCCGGCCGCGATCGTGAAGGCGCGGAACTGGCCAAGCTGATCAACGATCGCCTCGACGCCATGGCCGACGAGGTCAAGACCTTGCGCAGCCAGGTGCCGCACATGCTGGCCGTGCAGCGCCAGAAGATCCTCGACCGCTTCAGCGACATGCAGGCCGAGCTGGACCCGCAGCGCCTGGAACAGGAAATGGTGTTGCTGGCGCAGAAAAGCGACGTGGCCGAGGAGCTGGACCGCCTCACCACCCATGTCACCGAAGTACGGCGCGTTTTGAAAACCGGCGGCGCGGCTGGCCGACGTCTTGATTTCCTGATGCAGGAACTCAACCGCGAAGCGAACACACTGGGCTCCAAGGCCTTCGACCCGCGTAGCACCCAGGCTGCGGTCAACCTGAAAGTGTTGATCGAGCAGATGCGCGAACAAGTGCAGAATATTGAGTAAGGCAACCGCAGAATGAACCACAGCACCGGCACCCTTTATATCGTTTCCGCTCCGTCTGGCGCGGGCAAGACCAGCCTGGTCAAGGCATTGATCGACGCTCAGCCAAGCATCCGCCTCTCGGTATCACACACCACCCGCGCCATGCGCCCGGGTGAAGAGAACGGCGTGAACTACCACTTCGTCGATCGCGCCGAGTTCCACCGCATGATCGAGCACGGTGATTTTCTGGAGCAGGCCGAAGTGTTCGGCAATTGCTACGGCACCTCTCGCAGCGCGCTGCAGCAGACCCTGGACGAAGGCCACGACCTGATCCTGGAGATCGACTGGCAAGGCGCCCAGCAAGTACGCAAGCTGATGCCGGCTGCACGCTCCATCTTCATCCTGCCGCCTACCCAGCAGGCCCTGCGCCAGCGCCTGACCAACCGTGGCCAGGACAGCGACGAAATCATCGATGGGCGCATGCGCGAGGCAGTCAGCGAGATGAGCCACTTCGACGAATACGATTACCTGGTGATCAACGACGACTTCGCCACCGCACTGGATGACCTGAAGGCCATTTTCCGCGCCAACACCTTGCTCAAAGCGTCGCAACAGGGTCGTTACAGCGAACTATTGGGCCAATTACTGGCTTAAATGAAGCTTTCCGCGCTGCGATAGGGTACCGTTGAGGTGTCTGCGCAGCGGCTGGACAGGCTGTTTGGAAATCAGCGCTTCCCTTAAGGCTGGTGATTTTTTAAACTATCGAGTCCGCTCGCCCATCCGGGCTGCGCGCATATTGCATTTGCTACGAGGAAGACCATGGCCCGCGTAACCGTTGAAGACTGCCTAGAACACGTGGAAAACCGCTTTGAGCTGGTCATGCTCTCTACCAAGCGTGCCCGTCAACTGGCCACCGGCGGCAAAGAGCCCCTGGTCCAGTGGGAAAACGACAAGCCTACCGTTGTGGCCCTGCGCGAAATCGCCGAAGGCCTGATGAGCTACGAGTTCATCGCCAACGCTGAAATCGTCGAAGACGAACCGCTGTTCGCAGCGTTCGAGGACGAGTCCAACGAGGCCGTCTAAGCCTATGCCCGGTCGACGTAGTACGGCGCGCGTTTACAGCCTTCGGCAGGAGTCATCATGCCGAGCATAGACGCCCTCGCCGATCGCTTGTCGGCCTACCTCGGCGCCGACCAGGTCAACCTGGTCCGCCGGGCGTATTTCTACGCAGAACAAGCCCACGACGGCCAACGCCGCCGCAGCGGCGAGCCATACGTCACGCACCCGCTGGCAGTGGCCAATATTCTTGCCGACATGCACATGGACCATCAGAGCCTGATGGCGGCCATGCTGCATGACGTGATCGAAGACACCGGCATCGCCAAGGAAGCCCTCAGCTCGCAGTTTGGCGAGACCGTGGCCGAACTGGTGGATGGGGTCAGCAAGCTGACCCAGATGAACTTCGAGACCAAGGCCGAAGCCCAGGCCGAGAACTTCCAGAAAATGGCCATGGCCATGGCCCGCGATATTCGCGTGATCCTGGTCAAGCTCGCCGACCGCCTGCACAACATGCGCACCCTGGAAGTGCTGTCCGGTGAAAAACGCCGGCGCATCGCCAAGGAAACCCTGGAAATCTACGCCCCCATCGCCAACCGCCTGGGCATGCACAACGTGCGCGTGGAATTCGAGGACCTGGGTTTCAAGGCCATGTACCCGATGCGCTCGGCACGCATCTACCAGGCCGTGAAGCGCGCCCGCGGCAACCGCAAGGAAATCGTCCAGAAGATCGAGCAGTCCCTGAGCCATTGCCTGGCCGTGGACGGTATCGAGGGCGATGTCAGCGGCCGCCAGAAGCATATCTATGGCATCTACAAGAAGATGCGCGGCAAGCGTCGCGCCTTCAACGAAATCATGGACGTGTACGCCTTCCGCATCGTGGTGGACAAAGTCGACACCTGCTACCGCGTGCTCGGCGCTGTGCATAATTTGTACAAACCGCTGCCTGGGCGCTTCAAGGATTACATCGCGATCCCCAAGGCCAACGGCTACCAGTCGCTGCACACCACCCTGTTCGGCATGCATGGCGTGCCCATCGAAATCCAGATTCGCACCCGCGAGATGGAAGAGATGGCCAACAACGGCATCGCCGCGCACTGGCTGTACAAGTCCAGCGACGACGAGCAGCCCAAGGGCACCCATGCCCGCGCCCGTCAGTGGGTCAAGGGCGTGCTGGAAATGCAGCAACGTGCCGGCAACTCCCTGGAATTCATCGAGAGCGTGAAGATCGACCTGTTCCCGGACGAGGTCTACGTGTTCACGCCCAAGGGTCGCATCATGGAGCTGCCCAAAGGCTCCACGGCAGTCGACTTCGCCTATGCGGTGCACACCGACGTGGGCAACAGCTGCATTGCCTGCCGCATCAACCGCCGCCTGGCGCCACTGTCCGAGCCGCTGCAAAGCGGCTCCACGGTGGAAATCGTCAGTGCTCCCGGCGCGCGACCGAACCCGGCCTGGCTCAATTTCGTGGTCACCGGCAAGGCGCGCACGCACATTCGTCACGCCCTCAAGCTGCAGCGGCGCTCCGAGTCCATCAGCCTGGGCGAACGCCTGCTGAACAAGGTACTCAACGGCTTCGACAGCGCGCTGGAGAGCATTCCGGCCGAGCGCGTGCACGCCATGCTGGCCGAGTACCGCCTGGAGCAGATCGAAGACCTGCTCGAAGACATCGGCCTGGGCAACCGCATGGCCTACGTGGTGGCGCGCCGCCTGCTGGCCACCGAAGGCGAGCAACTGCCCAGCCCCGAAGGCCCGCTGGCCATCCGCGGCACCGAGGGCCTGGTGCTCAGCTACGCCAAGTGCTGCACGCCGATCCCGGGCGACCCCATCGTCGGCCACCTGTCGGCGGGCAAGGGCATGGTCGTGCACCTGGAAAACTGCCGCAACATCAGTGAAATCCGCCACAACCCGGAAAAATGCATCCAGCTTTCCTGGGCCAAGGACGTCACCGGCGAATTCAATGTCGAGCTGCGCGTGGAGCTCGAGCACCAGCGCGGCCTGATCGCCCTGCTGGCCAGCAGCGTCAACGCTGCCGATGGCAATATCGAGAAGATCAGCATGGATGAGCGCGATGGCCGCATCAGCGTGGTCCAGTTGGTCGTCAGCGTGCACGACCGCGTGCACCTGGCTCGCGTGATCAAGAAACTGCGGGCGCTGACCGGCGTCATCCGCATAACACGGATGCGTGCGTAACGCGGCCTTCCCCCTGCCAAGGAGTCATCAATGACCAAGACCGTTATCACCAGCGACAAGGCCCCGGCCGCCATCGGCACCTACTCCCAGGCCATCAAGGCGGGCAACACCGTCTACATGTCCGGGCAGATCCCGCTGGACCCGAAAACCATGGAACTGGTGGAAGGTTTCGAAGCCCAGACCGTACAGGTCTTCGAAAACCTGAAGGCCGTGGCCGAAGCGGCTGGCGGCTCGTTCAAGGACATCGTCAAACTGAACATCTTTCTGACTGACCTGAGCCACTTCGCCAAGGTCAACGAAGTGATGGGCCGTTACTTCGAACAGCCTTACCCAGCCCGCGCCGCCATCGGCGTGGCCGCACTGCCACGCGGTGCCCAGGTTGAAATGGACGCCATTCTGGTCGTCGAGTAAGCCGAGTACGGCGAAGCGCCACGCGCTTCGCCATCCCCCTCCCCGGAAGGATTTCCCTACATGCGCCACGCGCTTGTCCTGCCGTTGCTGGCCGCGCTGCTGAGCGGCTGCGCCAGTCACAGCAATGTCGACCCCAGCGGGGTCTGGATCAACCAGAAAGCCATCGATACCGCCGCCAAGGGCCAAGGCCTGCGTGACGCCCTGAGCGCCAGCGGCCCGGTACTGGAATGGCAGCTCAACACCAAGGCTGGCCAGACCAGCTTCAGCAATGGCTTCGAGCGCGTGCAGGGCAACCTGCAGCCGCTGGGCAAGGGCAAGTGGGCCGCTGATTTCCCCGGCAACCTGCACCAGCAAATGACAGCCGATGATGATGAACTGATTCTGACCGCCAGCCAGGCCGGTCCCAAGCAGGTATTCGTCAAACCCAAGACCAGCGTAGAGCCGGGTGCACCGCTGGGCAGCAGTTTCGAGCAGGCCTTGTACGCTGCCTATCTGGGCGGCGACTGGACTATCGTCGAAGGCCCGGGCCAAGGTGGCGCCGTGCACTTCCTGGCCAACGGCCAACTGGCCGGCCTGCCTGACGCCGACCGCTACGCCCTGTGCCTGGCCGGCGACTGCGCCACCATGACCGGCGACGCGGACAGCATGTGGATCGAGCTGAACAAGCACGGCGCGCCGTACATCTTCAAGCGCGACGGCAAGCAGCTGGAAATCTTCGACGTGGTCAACCAGGCCCAGGCCGACGAAATGCCCAGCTTCACCCAAGGCGCCCGCCGCTGGCTGCTGAAAAAGCAGTGACCTGACCTCACGAAATCATACATCGCAACTCCCCCTGTAGCAGCTGCCGAAGGCTGCGTCAGGGGCCCCGCGCCATGCCTGGCCCTACGCGGCGCCCGTGACGCGGCCTGGCGGCCGCTGCTACAGAAGGTGTAGGCGGTGAATGGCGTTATTCGCCACTCAGGATGGCTTCGTAGCCTTCTCTGTAACTGGGGTACTGCGGCACCCACCCCAACGCCCGCGCCTGCGCATTGCTGCAACGCTTGTTGCCATTGCGACGCACCGTGGACTCCTCGGCCCACCCCGTCACCCCCAGCCGCACACGCAACCATTCCACCACATCGGCCAGCGGTGCCGGCTTGTCATCCACGCCCAGGTAACAGCTGGCTACCGGCTTGCCTTCGGCATCACTGCGCAACAGAAACGCCAACAACCCGGCCGCGTCATCGCTGTGGATGCGATTGCCGTACAGGGCAGGCTCATGCGCCACCCGGTAGCCCTGCCGCACCTGCTCCAGCAAACGCTGACGGCCCGGCCCATAGATGCCCGTCAAGCGCACCACCGTGGCGGGCCAGCCGCTGGCCCGGGCGACGTCTTCAGCTTCAAGCATCAGGCGACCGGAATAACCGACCGGCTCGGTGGCCGAAAACTCGTCGATCCACTCCCCCGCCGATTGCGCGTACACGCTACTGCTGGAGACAAACACCAGACGTTGAGGCATCTGTCGGTGATAACCGAGCCAACCCACCACCCGCTTTAGCCCATCGACATAGGCAGCCTGGTAGCCGGCCTCGTCGTGCTGGCTGGCCGCCACGCAATACACCACATAATTGATGTGCCCCTGGGGCCAGTCCAGCGGGCACCGGTCCAGCCCCAGATCGCCGGCGACCGGCACCACCCCATCCGGCAACGCTGACACCTGTCGGCGCATGCCAAATACCTGCCAGCCAAATGCGAGCAGCTGCCGGGCCAGACGGCCGCCGACGTCACCGCATCCGATGATCAAAACGCTTGGCACAGCCATTTTTCTGCTCCTGAGTCCGCTCAACACCACGGTCTAGATACTACTTTAGCGACAAAAAGCAGCAAAAAAACACGCGTATCGCTTTTGTTAACAAGAATTACTTGCAATAATCACTGCCCATTTTGTTCTCGGCCCGCTCTCGAGGCCTGGAAGGACATTCACTCATTTCCCTCTTAGGTCCGGCCAGCATGACTCAACACTGCCCTAGCGCTTCGCCATCCCGTACACGCCCATGGCGCGGTATTGCCGCCCTGGTCATCGGCCTGGCACTGACCCCGACAGCCTTCGCAGACGAAGCCGCCAACGCCGCACACCAGGCTGCACCCGCTGCTGCCACCGCTGCCGCGCCCACCGCGCCGGTTGCCGACCATACCGCATTGCCAGCTGCCGCCGCTGACGCCCAGGCTGCTGACGACGCCAGCGCCGAGCCCGTAGTGGAAACCGGCTTCGCCCTTGGCCACGACCTGTCGCCATGGGGCATGTTCCAGAACGCCGACATCATCGTGAAAATCGTCATGATCGGCCTAGCCATCGCCTCCATCATCACCTGGACTATCTGGATCGCCAAAGGTTTCGAACTGCTGGGCGCCAAGCGCCGCCTGCGCAGCGAGATTGCCCAGCTGAAGAAAGCCACCACCCTGAAAGCCGCCAGCGAATCGGCGAGCAAGGAAGGCACCCTGGCCCACCTGCTGGTGCATGACGCACTCGAAGAAATGCACCTGTCGACCAACGCTCGCGAGAAAGAAGGCATCAAGGAACGCGTCAGCTTCCGCCTGGAGCGCCTTGTAGCTGCCTGCGGCCGCAACATGAGCAACGGCACCGGCGTGCTGGCTACCATCGGTTCCACCGCGCCGTTCGTCGGCCTGTTCGGTACTGTATGGGGCATCATGAACAGCTTCATCGGCATCGCCAAAACCCAGACCACCAACCTGGCCGTGGTTGCCCCCGGCATCGCCGAAGCCCTGCTGGCCACCGCCCTGGGCCTGGTAGCCGCGATCCCGGCCGTGGTCATCTACAACGTCTTCGCCCGCTCCATCGCCGGCTACAAGGCTCAGGTTTCCGATGCTTCCGCCCAGGTACTGCTGCTGGTCAGCCGTGACCTGGACCACCAGCCAGGCGAGCGCACCGCTTCGCCACAAATGGTGAAGGTGGGTTAATCCATGGGTCTGCACCTCAACGAAGGTGGCGACGACCTCGCCGAGAACCACGAAATCAACGTCACGCCCTTCATCGACGTGATGCTGGTGCTGCTGATCATCTTCATGGTCGCAGCGCCCCTGGCCACCGTGGACATCAAGGTCGACCTGCCCGCGTCCACGGCCAAGCCGGCCCCCAGGCCGGAAAAGCCGCTGTTCCTCAGCGTCAAGGCCGACCAAAGCCTGTACCTGGGCGATGACAAGGTCGACCGCGCCCAGCTGGGGCAGGTGCTCGATGCCAAGACCAAGGGCAAGAAGGACACCACGATCTTCTTCCAGGCTGACAAGAGCGTCGATTACGGCGACCTGATGGACGTGATGAACGCCCTGCGTGGCGCTGGATACCTGAAAGTCGGCCTGGTAGGCCTAGAGACGGTAGGGAAGAAATGATCACGCCGCGCCAAAAGCTGACGCGTTACGGCGGTAGCCTTGCGGTGGTGCTCGGGGTTCACGCCCTGGCCATCGCCCTGGCGCTCAACTGGCATGCCGCGCCACCACCGGAAATGCCGCCCATGGCAATGATGGTGGAAATGGCGCCGGTACCCGAGGTAGCGCCGCCGCCACCGCCGAAGGTCATCACCCCGCCGACGCCGCCAACCCCGGTCGAGGAGCTGCCACTGCCCAAGCTGGCCGAGGCGCCCAAGCCGACGATTGCCATCCCCAAGCAGGAAAAGCCCAAACCCAAGCCCAAGCCACAGCCGCCCAAGCCTGAGAAGAAGCCTGAACCGCCCAAGGAAGAGCCGCCGTCGGAAAAGGTTGTAGACACCGCCCCCGCCAAGGACTCCGCGCCCAAGGCGCCAGTGGCCCAGCCGCAGATGCCGTCCAACAGCAATGCACTGCCCAACTGGCAGGGCGACCTATTGCGTCACCTGGCCAAGTTCAAGAAGTACCCCGAAGACGCACGGCGTCGCGGCCTGCAGGGCATCAACCGCCTGCGCTTCGTGGTGGACGCCGAGGGCAAGGTGCTGTCGTACGAGCTGGCCGGTGGTTCGGGCAGCGCGGCGCTGGACCGTGCGACCCTGGACATGATCCGTCGTGCCCAGCCGTTGCCGCCGCCGCCCAAGGAGCTGCTGAACAATGGCAGCCTGGAAGTGGTTGCACCTTTCGTCTACTCGTTGGACAAAAGATGAATATCTGTTTCTGACATACAGATGCAACCTTGATAACGTGCGTCTATCGATTGCAGCCGCTATGCTGGGCTCGCAACTTCATGGACGCACGTTATGACTCTCACAGAATTGCGCTACATCGTCACCCTTGCCCAGGAGCAGCACTTTGGCCACGCCGCCGAGCGTTGCCATGTCAGCCAGCCGACCTTGTCGGTGGGGGTGAAGAAACTCGAAGATGAACTGGGTGTGCTTATTTTCGAGCGCAGCAAGAGCGCCGTGCGCCTGACCCCCGTGGGTGAAGGCATCGTTGCCCAGGCCCAGAAGGTGCTTGAACAGGCCCAAGGCATTCGCGAGCTGGCCCAGGCCGGCAAGAACCAGCTGACCGCGCCCCTGAAGGTCGGTGCCATCTATACCGTCGGCCCCTACCTGTTCCCGCACCTGATTCCGCAACTGCACCGGGTTGCCCCGCAGATGCCGTTGTACATCGAAGAGAACTTCACCCACATCCTGCGCGACAAGCTGCGCAATGGCGAACTGGACGCGGTGATCATCGCCCTGCCGTTCAACGAAGCCGATGTGCTGACGCTGCCGCTGTATGACGAACCCTTCTATGTGTTGATGCCGGCCGGCCACCCCTGGACCCAGAAGGAGACCATCGATTCGGGCCTGCTCAACGACAAGAGCCTGCTGTTGCTGGGCGAAGGCCACTGCTTCCGCGATCAGGTACTGGAAGCCTGCCCCACGCTGGTCAAGGGCACCGAAGGCGCCAAGCACACCACCGTGGAATCCAGCTCGCTGGAAACCATCCGCCACATGGTGGCCTCGGGCCTGGGTGTGTCGATACTGCCGCTGTCCGCCGTGCACAGCCATCATTACGCCCCAGGCGTGATCGATGTTCGCCCGCTGACCCCGCCGTCGCCGTTCCGCACCGTGGCCATCGCCTGGCGCGCCAGCTTCCCGCGGCCCAAGGCCATCGAGATCCTCGCCGACTCCATCCGCCTGTGCTCCGTGGCCAAGCCGACCCCGTTGAGTAAAGTTGCGACATGACCGAGCTGTCCAAGGTATCGGTCACGGCCCTTAAGGGCATCGGCGAGGCCATGGCCGAGAAGCTGACCAAAGTAGGGCTGGAAAACCTGCAGGACGTGCTGTTCCACCTGCCCCTGCGCTATCAGGACCGCACCCGCGTTGTACCGATCGGCGCCCTGCGCCCAGGCCAGGACGCCGTGATCGAAGGCGTGGTCAGCGGTGCCGACGTGGCCATGGGCAAGCGCCGCAGCCTGCTGGTGCGCCTGGGTGACGGCACCGGCTCGCTGAGCCTGCGCTTCTACCATTTCAGCAACGCCCAGAAAGAAGCGCTCAAGCGCGGCACGCACCTGCGCTGCTATGGCGAAGCGCGCCCCGGTGCCTCGGGCCTGGAAATCTACCACCCTGAATACCGCGCCCTGACTGGCGATGAACCGGTGCCGGTGGAGCAGACCCTGACGCCCATCTACCCCACCACCGAGGGGCTGACCCAGGCCCGCCTGCGCCAACTGTCGCAACAGGCCCTGTCCATGCTGGGCCCGCGCAGCCTGCCCGACTGGCTGCCCGCGGAACTGGCCAGCGAGCACCAATTGGCGCCGCTGGACCAGGCCATCCGCTACCTGCACAATCCACCGCCCGACGCCGACCTGGAAGAACTGGCCGTGGGGCACCACTGGGCCCAGCACCGCCTGGCCTTCGAAGAGCTGCTGACGCACCAGCTGTCCCAGGCACGCCTGCGTGACAGCCTGCGCGCCTTGCGTGCCCCGGCGCTGCCCAAGGCCAAGCGTCTGCCGGCCCAATACCTGGCCAACCTGGGTTTCGCGCCCACGGGCGCCCAGCAGCGCGTGGGCAAGGAAATCGCCTACGACCTCAGCCAGCGCGAACCCATGCTGCGCCTGGTACAAGGCGACGTCGGCGCCGGCAAGACGGTGGTGGCCGCGATGGCGGCGCTGCAAGCGCTGGAGGCGGGTTACCAGGTGGCGCTGATGGCGCCCACCGAGATTCTCGCCGAGCAGCATTTCATCACCTTCAAGCGCTGGCTCGAGCCGCTGGGCATTGAAGTCGCCTGGCTGGCCGGCAAGCTCAAGGGTAAGGCACGCGCCAGTGCCCTGGAGCAGATCGCCGGCGGCGCGCCCATGGTGGTCGGCACCCATGCGCTGTTCCAGGACGAAGTGAAGTTCGCCAAGCTGGCCCTGGTGATCATCGACGAACAGCACCGCTTCGGTGTACAGCAGCGCCTGGCGCTGCGCCAGAAAGGCGTGGGCGGCCGCATGTGCCCGCACCAGCTGATCATGACCGCCACGCCAATCCCCCGTACCCTGGCCATGAGCGCCTATGCCGACCTGGACACCTCGGTGCTCGACGAGCTACCGCCCGGCCGCACGCCGGTCAATACCGTGCTGGTGGCCGACAGCCGGCGCATCGAGGTGATCGAGCGCGTGCGCGCCGCCTGCGCCGAAGGCCGCCAGGCCTATTGGGTGTGCACGCTGATCGAGGAATCCGAGGAACTGACCTGCCAGGCTGCCGAAACCACCTTCGAGGAACTGACCAGCGCCCTGGGCGAGCTGCACGTGGGCCTGATCCACGGGCGCATGAAGCCTGCGGAGAAAGCCGAGATCATGGCGCTATTCAAGGCCGGTGAGTTGCAACTGCTGGTCGCCACTACGGTGATCGAGGTGGGCGTCGACGTGCCCAACTCCAGCCTGATGATCATCGAGAACCCGGAACGCCTGGGCCTGGCGCAGCTGCACCAACTGCGCGGTCGCGTGGGGCGTGGCAGCGCGATCAGCCACTGCGTGCTGCTGTATCACCCGCCGCTGTCGCAGATCGGCCGCGAACGCCTGGGTATCATGCGTGAAACCAACGACGGCTTTGTCATCGCCGAAAAAGACCTGCAGCTGCGCGGCCCCGGCGAGATGCTGGGTACACGCCAGACCGGTTTGCTACAGTTCAAGGTAGCGGACCTGATGCGTGATGCCGACCTGCTGCCTGCAGTGCGGGATGCGGCGCAGTCCTTGCTGTCGCAATGGCCCGCGCACGTCGACCCCTTGCTTGACCGCTGGCTGCGTCATGGCCAGCAATACGGGCAGGTTTGACCCTAACGTAGACGCGACCGCCAGCCTGGGCTGGCCGGTCCCCCTCCCCGACACCTTTCGGGCGCATGGATGGGCCATCGCAGCCTCGCGGCAGCGCCTACAAACATCAAAAAGACTTGGCACGATGGATCCAGCAGCACCCACAAGGTGGGTATACTGTCGCCAAAGTAAGAATATGGATACAGACCATGACTGAAGTTGCCCTGGACACCGCAACCCCGCAAACCCCGTCTGTCATTCAATTGATGCTGGGCAAGCTGGGTATCAGCTACCGAGAGGTGTTGGACCATCCCGCGCTGGACCCTGCACGCAAGGTTCAGGCTGTGCTGCTCAACGATGCCGTCGGCGCGCTCATGGTGCTGTTCCCTCAGAACCATCTGCTGGACCTCAACCGCCTTGCCGAGTTGACCGGCCGCAAGCTGACTGCCGTGCCGCTCGACCGCATGGAGAAAATGCTCGGCAAGCACGAACTGGCGCAACTGCCAGGCCTGCCGACGCTGACCAGCTCACCGTGCCTGTATGAGGAACAGCTGCTCAACCCAAGCGACCTGCTGATCCACTCAGGTCAGCCTGGCCTGCTGCTGGAAATCACCCGCGACGACTTCCGCAAGATGCTCAGCAAGGCCAGCGCCGGCAATTTCGGCGAGCCGCTGACCAGCATCCGCCCCAACCTCGACCGCCCCGATGATGACCGCCAGGAAATCACCCAGGCCGTGCAGGTGTTCACCGCGCGGCGCATCCAGCAGCGCCTGGAAGCCACCATCGAGATCCCGCCGCTGGCGGAAACTGCGCAAAAGATCATCAAGCTGCGGGTAGACCCCAACGCCACCATCGATGACATCACCGGCGTGGTTGAAACCGACCCCGCCTTGGCCGCGCAAGTGGTGAGCTGGGCGGCATCGCCCTACTACGCCTCGCCAGGCAAGATTCGCTCGGTGGAAGATGCCATCGTGCGCGTGCTGGGCTTCGACCTGGTGATCAACCTGGCCCTGGGCCTGGCATTGGGCAAAACCCTGAGCCTGCCCAAGGACCAGCCGCAGCACGCCACGCCCTACTGGCAGCAGTCGATCTACACCGCTGCGGTAATCGAAGGCCTGACCCGCGCCATCCCGCGCGCCCAGCGCCCCGAGACCGGCCTGACGTACTTGGCGGGCCTGCTGCACAACTTCGGCTATCTGCTGTTGGCACACGTTTTCCCGCCGCACTTCTCGCTGATCTGCCGTCACCTGGAGGTCAACCCGCACCTGTGCCACAGCTACGTGGAACAGCACTTGCTGGGCATCACCCGCGAGCAGATCGGCGCCTGGCTGATGCGTTTCTGGGACATGCCCGAAGAGCTGGCCACGGCACTGCGCTTCCAGCACGACCCAAGCTACGACGGCGACTACGCCCAGTATCCGAACCTGGTGTGCCTGGCCGTGCGCCTGCTGCGCAGCCGCGGCATCGGCTCGGGCGCCGACGAAGGCATTCCGGATGAATTGCTGGAGCGCCTGGGCCTGACCCGCGACAAGGCCGAGGACGTGGTCAGCAAAGTGCTGGACGCCGAAGTGCTGCTGCGCGAACTGGCGTCGCAGTTTACCCAGCACTGAAACCGCGTCGCCTGCATCGCGACTAAAGTCGGCTCCTACGCCATCCGGGGTAGGAGCCGGCCTTGGCCGCGATGCAGGCGACGCGATCAACTGCTTACGCTTGGGCTTATGCCTACTTCTTCTTGGGCTTGAGGTACTTCATCACGCCCTGGAACCAGATCACCAGCGCCGGATTGCCCTTGATCTGGATCGCCTTGTCCTGAATCCCCTGCATGAACGCCAACTGCTTGTTGCGCGCCTGCAGCGTCTCATACCCGTAGGCGGCGTCCTTGAAGGCGATGGCAAACGCAGGGTCAGCCACTTTGCCGCCCTTGCTGGTCACGCGCATGTCCTTGACGATGAAATGCCGCGCTACCTTGCCATCCAGCGTTTGCAGCTGGAACACCAGGTCGCGGTCCTTGAGTTGCTGGCTGAATGCCGGATTATTACGGCTGGCCCTGGCCATCAGAAAGCCCATGGCCCAAAGCAGAAAGCGAAACTTCATGTACACGCCTCGAAAGTGATGAGTGACGGTCAGCGCAGTGTACCGCCACTTTAATGATTTTCCCTTCTATATTTCGCTTTTAGACGCTTGATCGGCGATTTATCGCTTTGTTTCAGCAGGCAACAATCTACGCCGCGTTGCCACCTTCCATTGTGGCCTGAACTGGGTCACGATTAAGTCTTGAACGGAAAAGGACGTGCCACCTCTGAACGAATCAGACCGTACAAAAAAACAGGCACGCCATCCGTTTGACAGCCGAGCCAGGGGCCACTAGCTTCAGTTGGATCCCACACATATTTTGTTACATCTGATCAGGTGCACCGATCGTGACAGCCAAAAAGTCGTTGAGCTCTATTCTGGTGAGCGAGCAGGTTCCAGCCCATCTTGCACGCTCTGTCATCGAAGAAAAACTGCGCAGCGCCATCCTGGACGGCCGACTCCCCGAGGGCATGGCATTACGGCAACAGGAATTGGCCACGCTGTTTGGCGTCAGCCGCATGCCTGTGCGCGAGGCCCTGCGCCAGCTGGAGGCACAGTCACTGCTCAGGGTTGTAATGCACAAGGGCGCCGTGGTTGCACCGCTGATCGGCGAAGACGCCGTGGACACCTACAAGCTCAGGCTGTTGCTGGAGAGCGAGGCGCTGCGCCAGTCCATCCCCAACCTGACGCCTGAGCACGTCGCCGAGGCGCGACACTACATCGACCAACTCGATACCGAGACCAATCTCAGCGAACTGGGCCGACTGAACCGTCTTTTCCACCTGTCCCTCTACGCTGGCACCAGCAATCGCAAGCTATTGCGCCTGATTGAGCACGAGCTCAACGAAGAAGAGCGCTTCCTGCGCTTCCATCTGTCGTCAATGGGGCTGGGCAAACCCAAACAGGACGACCACATCGAACTGGTCGACGCCGCGCAGGACGGTGACGTCGAGCGCGCGGTGAGGACACTGGAACGTCATCTCAACAACGCTGCCAATACCATCCAGCACTACCTGGACACACGCGAAACTGAATGAACCGGGGGCGCGCCCAGGGAGGCGGCGCGTTGCCACTTGCCAGCCCAACCGGGCAGAGGGAAGGCTGTGCACGCTCAAGACAACCCGTGGTTGATGGTGAAGAATTCCGGGCAGCCGGCGCTGATGCGCCTGATCTGCTTTTCCTGTGCCGGTGCAGACCCGGCGATGCCCCTGGCGTGGGCCGACGACCTGGATGACCACATTGAATTGGTGTCGGTGTGCCTGCCCGGGCATGGCTCACGCACAGAAGAAGCCGCACTCGACGATTGGCCCACGCTGCTGGAGCAAACCTTCGCGCAGCTCAAGCCCCTGCTTGCCGCCCCCCATGCCCTGTTCGGCCATTGCCTTGGCGGCAGCATCGCCTACGAAATAGCCAAGCGCGCCACCCGCGCCTTCCCAGGTCAGACTCACCGCCTGTTCGTCGCCGGCTGCCGCAGCCCGGACTCGCGCCCCCGCCCGCCCCTGCTGCATCAACTGCCACGGCCAGCCCTGTTCGAAGCGCTGCAGGCCCTCAATGCCGTTACCGCAGAGCAATGCGCCGACCTGCACTTCACCCTGTCTGTGGAACCCATGCTGCGCTGCGACCTCACCCTGGCCGAGTCCTGGTCTGATACCACCGGGCATTCGCTGGATGTGCCATTGACCGCGTTGTACGGAAGTGACGACCCATTGGATCCACTGGCCGACATGCTGCGATGGGGCCAGTTCACCCAGCGTGAGTTCGAGTTGATCGAACTGCACGGTGACCATTTCTTCGTACACAGCCAGCGTCAACGCCTGTTGCACATTTTCAATACCCACCTGGGCTTGCTCAGCGCCTGACTCCCCCCCTTTCCTTACTCTCCGAAACCACCCGCTGATGGCAAACTGACCATTTAGCGCACACTCTTGCATGTACCGAGCCCATGAATGGCCCGGCATCACAATGGGCCGCCGACCGTCACCCATGCAGGAGCATCTCTTACAGGGCCTCACGCCCTCAAATATTTGAATCAGTAACACCCAGCCCTTTGCAGTGCTTCGGGTGATGCATTCACCCGTTTTTATTATTTTGACCGTTAAACGTCGAAAGGGGAGCACTTGCACTTCTAAAACATGTCGAGCTTGTTTTAGCGGACTCTTGTTTTCATCAAAAACGTAACTATCTGTTTTTTAACGAATTTATTTGAACAAACTAAAATTCATGGTCTAACTTTCAGCATGTCGACAGCGGCACCGTCGACGCAGAAAACCTGGCCCGAATATTAATTTACACCCCTTCACCTAAACAAAGGAGTTATTCACGACCAATAACTACGACAGCGGCAAACCACTCTTTCTCCGTTGACAGCTTGTTCAATACATTAGGAAAACGACATGACTATTAACAACGTTTTGCTTGAACAGAAAAAGAACGAACTGGGTGCCCATCCGATCTTCGGCGAAATCAATTCGCTGCCAATACTGCAGCGGTTCATGGAAACCCATGTATTCGCGGTATGGGATTTCATGTCGCTGACCAAACGCCTGCAGCGTGAGCTGACCTGCGTGAGCCTGCCCTGGCTGCCGCCCCGTGACGCCAAATCGGCCAGGTTGATCAACGAAATCGTGCTGGGCGAGGAGACCGATCAGCACCTGCATCAAGGCCACTACAGCCATTTCGAGCTGTACCTGGACGCCATGCGCGAGATCGGTGCCGACACCGGCCCCATCGAGCATTTCGTCGGGCTTCAAGCTGAAGGCGTCAACTACGTAACCGCCCTGCACAGCGTCAACGCCGACCCGGCCGCCATCGACTTCGTCTGCAACACCCTGGACACCGCGCTGCATGCACCGGCCCATGCGGTAGCCGCCGCATTCCTGCATGGCCGCGAAAGTGTGATCCCGCAGATGTTCCAGCGCATCCTGGACGACTGGGGCATCACCGAGCGCCAGGCGCCCACGCTGTTCTACTACCTGCAACGGCATATCGAAGTTGATGCCGACGATCACGGCCCCGCCGCCCAGGCGCTGCTAGACCGCATGGTGGGCGATGACCCGCAGCGCCTGCACGAAGTGCACGAGGCCGCCCTGGCTGCCATCGACAGCCGCATGGCGCTGTGGGACCGCCTGCGCGTCAGCATGCTGGCAGGCACCGAGGTGGGCGCATGAACGCCGCCGACTACTGCTCGTTCGCCGACGCCTGGGAGGACCGCGCCACCATCCGCACCCGCCCGCGGCGGCGGGTGGAGGACGACCAGCGGCTGATCTACCCCCTCAGCCGCCAACCGCTGGTGCTCAGCGCAACCTTTTTGCGCGAATGCCCTCAGCAACGGGACTTCGCGCTGGTGCAGAGCCTGTACAAATTCATCCACGACGTGGTGATTTTCGAGACCGAAATTGTCAACCACACCGCCAGCGCCATTGCCCGCGGACGCTTCGCCCACGACTTCCCGTTTGCCTGTCGCTACGACGCCATGACGGTGGTGGTGGACGAGGACTACCACGCACTGGTGGCGATGGACTTCATGCAGCAGACCATCGAGCTGACCGGCATCACACCGGTGGCCCTGCCCAGCGAAATCGAGCTCAGCCGGGCCATCCCGGCGGCGCTGGCGCAGGTGCCTGAGGCATTGCGCCAGGCGGCCGAGCTGATCTGCGTGGCGATCGCCGAGAACACCCTGACCAACGATGTGGCGGCGTTCGCCCGCGACGCCACGGTGAAAGAGTCGGTCAAGGGCCTGATGGCCGACCACCTGCAGGACGAAGGTCGTCACGCCACGTTCTGGCAGCGCCTGGTGCGCATTTACTGGCAGGCCGCCCCTGCGGCCGACCAGGCCAGCCTGGCGCAGATGCTGCCCACCTTCATCGAACGCTACCTGACCAATGACATCCAGAAAGCCTTCGACTTGGCGCTGATCGAACACCTGCACCCCGACCCTGGCGTGCGCCAGGCCCTGCGCGAGGAAGCCCAAGGGCTGGCGTTCCCGATCAACCGCCAGCATCCGCTGCTGGGCAACATCCTGCGCTTTTTCAAAGGCAGTTCGATGCTCGACAGCCCCTGCGTGCGCGATGCCCTGGCGGCCTACCTGCCCTGACCCGAGGAAACGACCATGAGACGTCTGCAGATCATCGTGTGTGGTTCCAGCCCGGCGCTGCGCGGGCTGTGCGATGCGTTACGCGAACACGGGCACCAGGTCGGCAATGGCGGGGGCCCGGCCGAGCTGTTGATTGAGGATGGCAGCCAGCCAGCGCTGCCAGCTGTCGGCAGCCGCTGCGTGCACTTGGGGCTGCGCGTAAGCATTGCCCCGGTCGACAATCAGCTGCCTGCCGTGCAATGGCAGTGCTGGGCAGGCAGCGCGCAGGCACAGCGGCTGATCATCTGCCAGGCAGCGCCATCGCCTGACAACGGCAATGGCGAGGCGATGCGCGCGCAACTGGTGCAGGACCTGATTGAGCGCATGACGCTGGAGATCACCCGTTTTTCCCGCGACCTCCAGCATTTTGCCCAGCGTCCGCCTTGCGATGCGTCGGCACTGGCAGGCCAGCAGGGCTTGCACGCGCTGGATTCACTGGCTTACTGGCATCACCTGAACCAGACCTTGCAACCCCACCTGCTGCCATCGGCGCAACCACCGCTGCTGCAGCAACTGCAAGCCAGCCTGCTGCACAACGCCCACCGCCCTGCCCTGCAATGGGCCGAAGGCAGCCTGACTTATGGCGAGCTGCACGAGCGGGTGCTGGCCATCCGCAGCGCATTGCAACCCCACCTGAAGCCCGGCCAACCCCAGGTCATCGGGGTATGCCTGGAGAAATCGGCCGACCTGTATGCAGCCTTGCTGGCAGTACTGGGCAGCGGCGCGGTCTACCTGCCGATGGACCCCGGGCATCCCGCCTCACGCCTGCAAGCCATCGTCGAAAATGCCCAGGCCAGCGTGCTGCTTTACAGCGGCACAGCCCCCTTCGAATACCCAGGCCTGCTGTGCCTCGACAATCTGCCGCCGGCCAGTCGCGCCTCGATGTTTGAACCGCTCGCCGACTGCCACGCCCCCGCCGTCGCCATCTACACCTCCGGCACCACCGGGCAGCCCAAAGGCGTACTGCTCAGCCACGCCAACCTCAACCATTTCCAGGCCTGGTACCGCCAGCATGTCGACCTGCAGCCTTGCAGCCGCGTGCTGCAGTTCTCCACCATCGGCTTTGACGCCTCGCTGCTGGACATCCTGCCCACCTTCATCGCCGGCGCAACGCTGGTGGTGCCGACCCCGGACCAGCGCCGCGACCCCAGCCAGCTGCTGGAGCTGATCAACGCCCAGGAAGTAAGCCATGCCTTCCTGCCGCCGGCACTGCTGAGCATTCTGCCCAGCGACCAGCCCATGACCTTGCAGCACCTGATTACCGGCGGCGATGTCTGCGAACCGGCGGTGTTGGAGGCGTTCGCCCACCGCTGCCAGCTGCACAACATCTACGGCCCTACCGAAGCCACGGTGCTGGCCACCACCCGGCTCATGCTGGCCGGGGACAACCCTCGCCAGTTAGGCCGGCCGATCGCCAACGCGCAGGTGCTGATCCTGGATGACGAGGGCCACCCGGTGGCCGACGCGACGCCTGGCGAGCTGTACATCACTGGCGCAGGCGTGGGCCTGGGGTACCTGAACAACGCGGCCTTGAGCGCCGAACGCTTCGTCACCCTCAAACTGCCGGGCGGCCAGCCGCTAGCCGCCTACCGCACTGGTGATATCGGCCAATGGGGCAGCGAAGGCATCACCCTGTGCGGCCGCCGCGACAACCAGGTGAAAATACGCGGTTTCCGGGTGGAGCCCGAGGACATCGAACATTGCCTGCGCGCCAGCGGCCAGTTCGCCCAGGTGGCCGTGGCGGTCGATGCTCAACGACGCTTGCTGGCCTTCGTGGCCCAGCCGCGCCAAGGCGATGATCAGGCATTGGCCAGGCTCAGGGAACACGCCCAGGCCCACCTGGCCGACTACATGCGCCCGCTGCATTACACCGAACTGGCCGTGTTGCCGGCCACCGCCAACGGCAAGGTCGACCGCCGCGCCCTGCTGGCCATTCCGCAGGCCGCCAGCGCGGCACGCGTTCGGCACGCGCCGGCCAATCCCGGCGAGGCCAAGCTGCTGACGTTGTGGAGCGAGCTGCTGGAGCTGCCTGCGGACGACATCTGCACTCAGGACAGTTTCTTCAACCTGGGCGGCCATTCGATCCTGCTGTCGCAAATGCTGCTGCAGATCCGCGAGCGCTTCGGCACCGGCATTTCCATCAATCGCTTCATCGAGCAGCCTACCCTTCAGCGCCTGGCCGAACTGGTCAGTGGCGTCGAGGATCAGGTTCGACAGGTCAGCCCCCAGGCCCTGAGCGATGCCTTCCGCGACCTGGAGCTGATGGCGCTGCCCATCGATCGCCTGGGCGATGTGAACAAAGTGGTGGTCACCGGCGCCAACAGTTTCCTCGGCGTGCACATTGTCGAGGCCCTGCTGGCCTGGGGCGCCAGCGAGGTGGCCTGCCTGGTGCGCGAGCAACCCGGGCTCAGCGCCAGCGAACGTTTCCGGCAGGCGCTGGTGGAGAACCGTCTGGAGCACCTGGACCTCAGCCGTGTGCACGTCCATGCCGCCGACATCACCCAGCCGCAGTTGGGCCTGAGTGACGAGGTGTACGCCCACATCGACCAGCACTACGGCGCCCTGATCCACAACGCCGCCCTGGTCAACCACGTGCTCGACTACGAGGCGCTGGCGGCCAGCAACGTCGAACCGGTGTTCCATTGCCTGCGCCTGTGCGAGGGGCGCAGCAAGAAAATCTTCAATTTCGTGTCGACCTTGTCGGCATCCAGTGTGATCGACGCCAACGGCAACGTGCTGGAGGAGCCGCCAGCCGACACGCCGCCGATCTACATCCGCAACGGCTACAACCTTTCCAAATGGGTAGCCGAGCGCATCCTGCAACGGGCGCGCGAACAGGGCGTGTGGGCCAACCTCTACCGCCCCGGCAACATCACGTTCAACAGCCGCACCGGTGTGTGCCAGCCGCACAAGAACCGCCTGATGCTGATGCTCAAGGGCTCGCTGCAACTGGGCCAGGTGCCCGCCCTGAGCCTGAACTTCGATCTGATGCCGGTGGACTTCCTGGCCCGCTTCCTGGCCTTCCATTGCACCCGCTATCAGCCCCGCCAGGCGGTGTTCAACCTGCACAACCCCGAACCGCTGAGCTGGGCCAGCTACGTGGCGGCCTTCCGCGAGGCCGGGCGTGAGTTCGAGCTGGTCAGCGTCGCCCAGTGGCAACAGCAACTGGGCCACGTGGGCAGCGACAACGCGCTGTTTGGCGTGCTGGGTTTTTACCTGGATGGTTTCGAAGAAGACATCGGCGATATCTCGCGCATCGACCACGGCAATGCCCGCAGCGGCGTGCAGCGCATGGGCGAGTGCTACCCCAGTAAAACCCCGGCGCTGCTGCGCAAGGGCTGTGCGTACCTGAAGGAAATCCAGTTCATCTGAACCACCCCACACCGAGGAGCAACACCATGAATGCACTGACTCCCGATACCCTGATCCGCAACCCGCAGGGCTGCACCGTGATCGCCAGCGTGGATATCAATGCCGATGCCGACAAAGTCTGGAAAGTGGTCGGCGATTTCGCTGGTTTTCACCACTTCATCCCGGCGCTGGAACGCATCGAAATGACCGGCACTGGCGTGCGTTCGGTGCGCAAGAAGTTCTTCAAGGACGGCGAGAACATCGTCATCGAGCAGCTCAACAGCCACGACGACCAGCAGCGCTGCATGACCTGGAGCCTGATCTACACCACCCTGAACATCGGCAACCTGTGGGCGTCGATGCAAGTGCACAAGACCGAGCAGGGCGCGCAGGCGGTGTGGACCATCCAGGGCGAACCGTGGGAAGGCGGCGCCGAAGCCCTGCCCGGTTTCCAGGCGTTTTTGCAGGAGTTCGCCGATGGCGCCATGAATAACGTACGCAATCTGTTCGGCTGATGGCGACATCCAGGGCCGGCGCAGCCTGACGGCAGCGGCTACACACCCGTAGCCGCTGCCGCAAGGCTGCGCTGGCCCTCCCATCCCCCAAGAAATCCCCAGCGCACGCCAAATGTTGCAAAATGCGAATGGCTTCATGAAAATAAGACTAATTATCATTCATGCAGTTTTGCGCAGCGCGTCTCTATGTCCTCCCAAGAATATGCCGTGCACTCGCTCTACAGCCATCATCACGGTTGGCTCAACGCTTGGCTGCGCAGCCGCCTCGGCAATGCGGCCGATGCAGCAGACCTTGCCCAAGACACCTTCCTGCGCCTGCTGCAACGCACTGAACTCCTGGAACTGAGCGCCCCACGGGCCTTCCTCCGCACCATCGCGCGGGGCTTGGTGATTGATCACTGGCGCCGCGAGGACCTGCACCGCGCCTACCTGGAAACCATTGCCCACCTGCCCGCCGACCAGGTACCCAGCCTGGAGGAGCGCGCCCTGCTGCTGGAGCTACTGGAAAGCATCGCCCGCCTGCTCGACGGCCTGAAACCCAAGGTGCGCACGGCCTTCCTGCTGTCGCAATGCGAAGGCATGGCGCACAAGGACATCGCCACACACATGGGTATTTCCCTGCGCTCGGTAGAGCGCTACGTGGCCGACGCGCTCTACCACTGCTACCTGCTGCGCTATGAATACTGACCCCAACGCCGCCCCCGACCCGCGCATGGTGCGCCAGGCCATCACCTGGATGCTGCGCATGGGTAACGCCGGCCCCGATGCCCGCGTGCAGCGCCAGTTCGCGGACTGGCGCGCCGCAGACCAGCGCCACGAATTGGCGTGGCAGCGCATCCAGGCCATGAACCAGGAAATAGCCAGCAGCTACCGCGCCGTGCCGGGCGCAGGCCAGGCCCTGGAAGCCGGTGCGCAGCGCCTGGGTCGCCGCCAGGCGCTGAAGCTGTTGGGCGTGGCCACAGCCATGGGCAGCGCCGCCTGGCTGGGGCGTAACCTGGACCAGTGGCAGCAATGGTCGTCGGACTACGCCACCGGCGTCGGCGAGCGGCGCAGCTACACCCTGCCCGACGGCTCGCGGATGCAACTCAACACCCGCAGTGCTGCCGACATCAGCTTCAGCGGCAAGCAGCGTCTGGTAAGTCTCAAGCACGGCGAGATCATGCTGACCTGCCAGCCCGATCCGCGGCCGTTCAGGGTCAGCAACCGCGATGCGCTGTTCGAGGCGGCCGAAGGTCGATTCATGGTGCGCCAGCAGGACAACTGCACGCGCCTGACCGTTGCCACCGGCAAGGTAGCCATGTACCCCGGTCAGGGCAGCACACTGGTGTGGGCCCACGCCGGCCAGAGCTGGCAGATCGACCCAGCCGGCCCACGGTTGCTGACCGCCGCCGACATGGACATGGGCGCCTGGGCCGAAGGCCTGATCGTGACCCGCGACATGCGCCTGCAAGCCTTCCTCGAAGAAGTGGGCCGATACCGCCATGGCTACCTGGGGTGCGCGGCCGAGATTGCTGACCTTCGCCTGTCCGGCGTATTCCGCCTGGACGACACAGACAAGCTGCTGGCCCTGCTGCCCCAGACCCTGCCCGTGCAACTGCGTACCCGCACGCGCTACTGGGTGCGCCTGGAAAGCGCCTGACCTGTAGCCGCTGCCGCCAGGCTGCGCTGTCCCGCATTCCAACCCTGAATTTTCGGGTGTACTTGAGGGCCAGCGCAGCCTGGCGGCAGCGGCTACGGGTTGAGGTTGTGGAGGCTTTTGGATTTTTTTTGGCGGGTTTTGTCGCGCCACCCGGCTTGGACAGTAATCAACCTGTTCATGCCCCTTTGGAACTGCACCATGACCGGCAAAACCCCTGACCTGCGCGCCACACTGCTGTCCACCGCCATCGCCCTGGCCGCCCTGCCCTTCGCTGCGCACGCCGCGCAACCTGTCGCCACCCAGGCCGCCAGCCGCACCTTCAACATCCCAGCAGGCCCATTGGGCGACGCCCTGAACCAGTTCGCCCGCCAGGCCGGCATCACGCTTGCCAGCACCCCGGATCAAACCCAGGGCAAGCAAAGCGCCGGGCTGCAGGGCAGCTACAGCGTGGAACAGGGCCTGCACACCCTGCTGACCGGCAGCGGCCTGCAAGCCAGCAGCGCCGACGGCAGCAGCTTCATCCTGCAGGCTGCCCAGGACCAGGCCATGACCCTGCCGTCCACCGACATCCGCGGTTTCACCCTGGGCAACGCACTGGGCAGCACCGACGGCTACAACGCCACCCACAGCCAGATCGCCACCAAAACCAGCACCGCCCTGCTGGAAACCTCGCAAAGCGTCTCGGTGGTCACCCGCCAGCAAATGGACGACCAGGGCGCGCAAACCGTCGCCCAGACCATGCGCTACACCCCCGGTGTGCTGACCAACCCCTATGGCGCCACCCACCGCTATGACTACGTCGCCATGCGCGGCTTCAACGACGGCTCGGTCGACAACATCTACATCGACGGCCTGAAGTCCATGGGCGACAGCGGCACCTACAGCACCATGCAGATCGACCCGTATTTCCTCGAGCGGGTGGACATCCTCAAAGGCCCTTCATCGGTGCTTTACGGCCGCAGTTCGCCAGGCGGCCTGGTGGCGCTGACCACCAAGAAGCCGCTGTACGAGGACTACCACGAGATTCAGGCCACCGTCGGCACCCAGGGCCAGCATGGCGTGGGCTTCGACTTCAGCGGCCCGCTGGATGACGAAAAGCATATTGCCTACCGGGTGACCGGCCTTACCCACCAGGCCGACACCCAGTTTGATCACAACGAGGAAAAGCGCTACGCCATCGCGCCCACCCTGAGCATCGACTTCGACGAAGATACCTCGCTGACCCTGCAAGCCTACCTCCAGCATGACCCTGAGGGCGGCTACCACGGCGGCCTGCCCGCCGATGGCCTGCTGAGCCAGCACAACGGTCAGCGCATCTCCGAGCACTTCTTCGAAGGCGAGCCAGGCATAGACCACTACAGCCGCGACCAGCAGTCGTTCGGCTACCAGTTCGAGCATCGCTTCAACGACGTATTCACCGCGCGGCAGAATTTCCGCTACCTGGATTCCAAGGTCGATCTGGACCAGGTCTATGCCTATGGCTGGGTCTCGCCCAGCAGCAACGAGCTGAACCGCTACTACTCAGGCGCCAGCGAAAAACTGCACTCGTTCATCATCGACAACATGCTGCAGGCGGACTACTTCACCGGCGCCGCCAAGCACACCACCCTGCTGGGTGTGGACTACCAGCGCCGCAAGACCGTGGTGGACTGGACCAGCGGCTCGCTGGCGTCCATCAACGCCTTCAACCCGGTGTACGGCAATTCCGCCATCAGTTACTACAGCCCCACCAGCTACCTGCGCCGCCTGCAGCAGACCGGTGTGTACCTGCAAGACCTGATCGAGCTGGACAAGTGGCGCATCTCCCTGGGCGTGCGCCAGGACTGGGTGAAGACCTCGGATGAGAACCGCATCGCCGAGACCGGCCGGCCGGAAGGCACGGTCATCAGCGACCAACGCAGCAAGCTCACCACCCGCGCCGGGGTGCTGTACTTGTTCGACAACGGCATCGCGCCGTACATCAGCTATTCGGAGTCGTTCAACCCCAACTCCTACTCCGACGCTGCCGGCAACCCGCTGCCGCCCACCGACGGCACCCAATGGGAAGCCGGCCTGAAGTACCAGCCGCCCGGCTCGGAGAACCTCTACACAGCGTCGGTGTTCCGCATCGATCAGGAGAACCTGGCCACCAAGCTGCCGCAGGAAAATTTCTACCGCGCCATCGGTGCCGTGCGCTCCCAGGGCCTGGAGCTGGAAGCCCACATGCAGTTGACCGACAACCTGAAACTGCTGGGCAGCTATACCTTCACCGACCTGAAATACAGCAAGTCGATGATCAGCACCCTGAGCACTGCCGACAACGTGATCGAGAACAAGGGCAACTCACCCACCCAGGCGCCACGGCAGATGGCCTCGCTGTGGGCTGACTATAAATTCGACAGCAGCGTGCTGGATGGCCTGCGCGTGGGCGCGGGCGTGCGGTATGTGGGCTACAGCTGGGCGGACGCCGAGAACACCACCAAAGTGCCGGCCTACACCCTGTATGACGCGTCGGTGGGCTACGACCTGGGCAAGATCGGCCTCAAGGGGCTGGACCTGCGCGTGAATGCCAACAACCTGACCAACGAGAAATACGTGGCCACCTGCGCCAGCCTGAACTTCTGCTACGTGGGCGAGGAGCGCAACGTGGCGGCTACCCTGAGCTACAAGTTCTGACGCGGTAATCCTGTAGCCGCTGCCGCAGGCTGCGCTGGCCCTCATGCACGCTGCAAATCTCCAGCGAGGCACAGGGCAAGCGCAGCCTGGCGGCAGCGGCTACACGGTGTACTCGGTCTCCAGCGCATCCAACTGGTGATCGAACGCCCGCAAGCGCGTCGACCAGGTGTACACCAGCACCTCCATCTCCCTGTCGATCACCGCACCGCCCTTGATACTGGCGCGCGGGTCGCAGAAATCCAGCAGGTAGCGTTGGCGCGCCAGCGCCGTGGCGACGGTGGATAACTCACGGGCATCGTCCAGCCAATGCCACTCGCTGCTGTGAATTTCGTCGTCCAGCCCCTGGCATTCGCGCTTCAACGCCTCCAGGGATTTCTCCAGTGGCGTGCCCGCCAGATCACCCATCACCTCCTGGAAGGTGCGCCCGGGTTGCCAGTAGCTGCCCCAGAAATAACGGTCGAACACGGTTTCGACCTTGCGCAGGGCAACCTTGGTGTCCCAGATGCGTACCAGCGTGTGGCCTTGGGTTTGCCGTCGTTTTTTCAGCAAAGCGTTTTCGTGGGCCGACCAGGCCAGCACCGCCATCGCCAGCACGCCGATCAACCCCAGCGCACTATTGAAGAAAACCAGAGCCTGCTCGATTTGATGGGCCTCGATGACCCCGTAGAAGTAAGTGGCAGTAATCAATCCGAGCGCCGTGGTGGCGCACCAGAAGCCTGGAGCATAGGAATCTTTCATAGTTATTATCATCCCATTGACCCGGGGCCAGTGATGACTGAAAGAATCCGCGTGAGTACCGCCGCGCGGTCATGAACAGACCACAGGAACCCGATAAATCAGAGCATAGGACACGCTATGGCAATTGCTGCCAGCAAAAGTCAAAAGCTCGGCGCTAGCGGATAAGCGGCAGGGTCAGCGCACTTTGTGCAGCAGCTCGTTGAGCTGGTCGATGACCTCGGCCCAGTCGGCATCCTCGAGAATCTCATCGCGCAGGAACGCCGCCTGGGCGGGGGTCCAGAAGAATGCCTCGTGCAATTTCAGGCCTGGCTTGAGGGGCGAATGGCTGGTGACGAAGCGTTCGATTTCTACCGGTGAGGACGCCAGGCCCAACTGGTCGAACAAGGCCGGCAGGCTATGGGTGGGCGATTCCATGTGGCTACCCTCGCGGTCAACTAAGCTCTTATTAAAGGTAATTTTGACGCTGACGTCGAGGGGCAACCCCGGAGGTACAAGTGGGCGCTGTAATCGTGCTGACCGTCAACCAGGCGGCCATGGGGTTGATCCTGTTCGGCCTGGTGATGCTGGCCATCGAGGCACTGTTGCCGACCTTCGGCGTGCTGGGCGTGGGTGGCCTGGTGGTGCTGTTGCTGGGCGTGGTGGTGCTGGTGGATGCCCAGGGGCCGAACATCGCCGTTTCAGGCGCGTTGATACTGGCCATGGCCGTTGTTGCGGTGGTGCTGGTGATCACGGTACTGGCCATGGCGATCAGCGCGGCACGCCGCCGGCCGGTGGGCGGCGACAGTGAACTGGTAGGCAAAGTGACCGAAGTGTCCGCCCTGCAATCGGACAACGCCTGCGCCGGCTGGGTGCAGCTTCACGGGGAACAGTGGCAGATTCGCTGCGACGCGCCACTGCAACAGGGCGAGCAGGTCAAAGTGCTGGCCCGCCGCGGCGTGCAGCTGGAAGTGGCCGCGGCGAAACCGCCTGCTGGAGCGTGAGCCATGTTCATCGAAATCGGCTATGCCGCCGCGCTGGTGGTGCTGTTGCTGCTGGCACTGTCCACCTTCCGCATCTTGCGTGAATACGAGCGCGGCGTGGTCTTCCAGTTGGGCCGCTTCTGGCAGGTCAAGGGCCCCGGCCTGATCATCCTGATCCCGGTGGTGCAACAAATGGTGCGCGTGGACCTGCGCACCGTGGTGCTCGACGTGCCGCCCCAGGACGTCATCACCCGTGACAACGTGTCGGTGAAGGTCAACGCCGTGCTGTACTTCCGCGTGCTGGACCCGCAGAAAGCCATCATCCAGGTCGAAGACTTCCTGATGGCCACCAGCCAACTGGCGCAGACCACCTTGCGCGCCGTGCTCGGTAAACATGAACTGGACGAACTGCTGGCCGAACGCGAGCGGCTGAACATGGATATCCAGCAAGTGCTCGATGCACAGACCGACGCATGGGGCATCAAGGTGGCCAACGTCGAGATCAAGCACGTCGACCTCAACGAATCCATGGTGCGCGCCATCGCCAAGCAGGCCGAAGCCGAACGCGAACGCCGCGCCAAGGTGATCCACGCCGAAGGCGAACTGCAGGCCTCGGAGAAACTGGCCCAAGCCGCCGAAATGCTCGGCCGCCAGCCGGGCGCCATGCAGCTGCGCTACATGCAGACCCTGAGCTCGATCGCGGGCGACAAGACCTCGACCATCGTCTTCCCGCTGCCGATCGAGCTGCTCAAGGGCATGGCCGACCTCTCCGGCAAGGCTTGATGGTTGTGGAAAACTGACTGGCCTCATCGCGAGCAAGCTTTGCTCCCACAATGTAAACCGCACCTGAGGTGTACACCTGTGGGAGCAAAGCTTGCTCGCGATGAGGCCAGTAGCTTCACTCATATCCATGCAGCATCCCAGAGAGAGTAGTCACCAATATTCTCGGCCAACCCCGCCCTCAATGGATTGGCCACGATATACCGCGCAACGGCCTTCAAATCCTCCTCCCGGCGCAATGCACGATCATGAAAGCCAGCCTGCCATAAGTGGCCATGCCGCCCCTGGTGCCGATTGAACACCACGGTTGATCGAGATTTCATCCGACAGACGACTCGCCCCAACGTCTCGGTCTTGAGTTCGAACAGCCAGTGGAGGTGGTCAGGCATCAGAACCCAACTTAACGAGTCGACCTCACCTTCAGTGTGCGCGGCTTTCAGGGCCTGGATGATGGGACGGCCAGTAATCCAATCAGCGAACAAGGGCTGTCGGTTTTCGACGACAAGGGTAATGAGATAGATACGGCCCTGCTCTGCGTAGCGGCCTGTTCTCAAGCGATGGGACTGAGGAGTGTGCATTCCATTGCCTCCAAGGTCAGAAGGCAATGAACATACTGGAAGGCCTTCACCCTGGGGGATTGGGATTGAAGCTGGATGTTTCGGTAAGGGCTACTGGCCTCTCGCGAGCAAGCTTTGCTCCCACAGGCGTACGACTCAAGCGTGGTCAACACTGTGGGAGCAAAGCTTGCTCGCGATGAGGCCAGTAGCCCCCTGAGCACCTAAGGTTTGGAGGAAGTCTCCCAACCACCCCCCAACGCCAGAAACACATTGATCTGCTGCATCGCCACCTGGGTATTGGCCGCCGACAGCTGCGCAGTCACGTCGGTGTAGGTCTTGGTGGCCTGCAGGTCGGCCAGGAACGACTCACGACCGGCCATGTAGAAGCGATGGGTCTGGTCAGCCGCCTGGCGGGCCGATTCCTCGGCTTCGGCCAGGGCGTCGCGGCGCTCCAGCACGGCGGTGTACTGGGCCAGGCCGGTCTGCGCTTCACGTACGGCGTTGAGTACCACGCCATCGAAATGCGCCAGTGCAGCCTGGGTGGATACCTCGGCCTCACGCACACGCGCCCGCGCCTGGTTGCCCGGGATGGTCCAGGTGATCAGCGGGCCGAAGCCCCAGCGGTTGGCGGTGTCTTCGCCCAAGTCCTTCAGGAAACCTACCGAGCCCACGGTAGCCCCAAAGCTGATGTTGGGGTACAGCTGGCCGGTGGCGACGCCGATCTCGGCGGTGGCAGCGGCCAGTTTGCGTTCCGCCTGACGCACGTCGGGGCGGCGCTTGAGCAGCGCAGCACCATCACCGACCGGCATCACTTGGGCGATTTTCGGCAGTTCGGCGCAGTCGGCGGTGCCGGCGGGGAGTTGGTCCACCGGTTTAGCCAGCAGCATGCCCAGCATGTATAGCCCGGCCTGACGCTGGGCCTCGAATTTAGGCAGGTCGGCACGCAACGAGCGGAATTGGGTCTGGGTGCGCGTCACCTGGGTTTCGTCGCCACGGCCGGCATCACGCAGGCGCTGGGTCAGTTTCACGCCCTGCATCTGCAGGTCCAGAGACTTCTGGGCAATGTGGCGCTCTTCGTTGGCTGCGCAGATTTGCGTATAGGAACGCACCACCTCGGCCACCAGGGTGATGCGCGCGGTGTCAGCCGCGGCCTGGGCCGCGTCGGCGTTGGCCTGCGAGGCCTCCACACCACGTTCCAACGTACCCCACAGATCGAACTGATAGGAGGTGCTCAGCGCCAGGGTGCCAACGTTGGCCACCGGGATTTTCACGCCCTGCAGGTAAGACTCGGCAGACTCCTGCAAGCGCTGCGCGCCCGCCTCGGCAGTGGTGGTGAAGCCACCGGCGTGTTGCGCTTCCTCGATCTGCACGCGGGCACGGTTGAGGTTGGCCGCGGCAATGCGCAGGTCAGTGCTGGACACCAGCGCCTGGTTCACCAACTGATCCAGACGCGGGTCGTTATATAGCTTCCACCAATCCCCCGGCACCGGCGCCGACACTACGTTGCTGTCACCGGTGGCCAGGCTGCCTTGCAGGTCGGGACGGTTGATCGCGCCTTCCTTGGGCCGATGGTAATCCGGCCCCACCATCTGGCAAGCCGACAGCAGCAGCCCCAGGGCCACCGCCGAAAGACGCACGCAGTGGTTCATCGGCTGCCCTCCGCGGACTGGCCGGCGTCGTCGATGATCGAAACGGTGGCGGTACGGCCAGCAATCATGCGGAAGTGCTCGGGCACGTCGTCGAAGGCAATGCGCACCGGAATGCGCTGCGCCAGGCGCACCCAGCTGAACGCCGGGTTGATGTTGGGCAGCAGGTTGGAGCCGCTGCTGCGGTCACGGTCTTCAATGCCGGCGACGATGCTTTGAACATGGCCGGTGAGGCGGGCGTTGTCGCCCATCACGCGGATATCGACTTTCTGCCCGACGTTGATCAGCGGCAGCTTGGTTTCTTCGAAATAGCCATCGACGTGGAACGAGGTGCTGTCGACCACCGACAGCACCGGACGGCCGGCGGCGACGAATTCGTGGGCACGCGGCGCGCGGTCGTTGAGGTAGCCGTCCACCGGGCTCTTGATCACCGAGCGGTCCAGGTTCAGTTGGGCGGTGTCCACGGCCACCTGGGCTTCGGCCAGGCCAGCCTGGGCGCGGGCCAGCTTGGAGTCGCTTTCTTCCAGTTGCTCCTTGGCCACCAGGTTGCCCAGGCCCTTGTTACGCTTGGCTTCGCGCTGGGCCTGAGCCATGGTTTCCTGGCGATCGGCCAGCGCCGCCTTGGCCTGGCGCAGGGCCAGGCTAAAACGATCCTGGTCGATGGTGAACAGCACCTGGCCACGCTTGACCACTTCGTTGTCGCGCACCGCCACGTCCTGGATCAGCCCGGACACGTCGGGCGAAATCTGGATTACGTCGGCGCGGATGTGGCCGTCGCGGGTCCAGGGGGCGAACATGTAGTACATCACCATGCGATAGACCACGACGGTGGCCAATGCCACTACCAGCAAGGTCAGGATGATGCGGCCAAAGGTCAACAAAGGTTTTTTCATGTCATCAGGTTTCGGCAGAGTGCGTCCACCGCGCCTAGCATCAGCGCGTACAGACCAACGTTGAACAAGGCCCGGTGCCAGACCAGGCGGTAAAAGTGCAGGCGATTGAGCACGCCATGCACCAGCAGAAACAGCACATAGGTGATGGCCATCATCACCAGCAGCGTGGGCAGGAAGATCCCGCTTACATCAATTTCACCGATCATAACGGGGCTCCATCCAGGCCTTGAGTCGGCGGCTCTGGGGCAGCGCTCGGCTCGATCACCACTTCCACACCCGGCAACAGCGCCAGGCGCAGGCCGCTGAGCGAGTGCAGCATCTGCAGTCGCGCTTCGGCTTCTTCACCGACGTTTTGCTGGCTCAACGCCCGCCGTGCCCGGTCCATGGTCATGAGGATAGCCATGGGCGCCGGCAGGCGTTCGCGGGCTTTCAGGCAGGCGCGGAAGTAGCCGCCTACCTCATCCACCACCTGACGCACCTGGGCCCGCGGCCCCACGGGGATTCGCGGCATGTAGGCCAGCAGGTCAAGCATGTTCAGCGCCACGCGCAGGTCGCGCAGCGCAGCACCTGTGTCCTGGCCGGTCTGGGCCAGGCGCGGCAGGTGCTGCATCAACCGGTCGAGCATTTGCACGCCCATGGCGCGGTGCTCGGCCAGGGTGGCCTTTTCGCTGAGGCTGACAATGTCGCGCCAACTGAAGCGGGTCATGCGCTTGGCCGCCAGCTCGGTGCCGAACGGCCGCACCATCAGGGTCCACAGGAAGGCAAACAACAAACCCGCCGGGCCTGCGATGTTGGAGTTCAGGAAGGACAGGAAGTTGGCATCGTAGGCCGTGTCCAGGCTGATGAAGGTGGCGCCGTTGACCAGCGTCAGCATCATGCCCAGGTTGAACCGCGGTTGCAGGGTCAGGGTCGCGGCCGTGATGAACGGCACCGCGAAGGCCAGCGCCAGCATCGGGAAGTCATGCAGGTTGGGCAGGATCAGGAACAGGTAGAGGCTGGACATCACCACCGCGATCAGGGTCCAGAAGAAGAACCGATAGATCTGCGGCGCCGGGTCGTCCATGGCGGCGAAGAAGCTGCACGCCACCGCGGCCAGGATCACCCCGCCACCGCCATCGGCCCAGCCGGTGAAGATCCAGATCATCGAGGCCACGACGATGGCCATGATGGTGGTGAAAGCCGAGTACATCATCATGCCGCGGTCGAAGAACGGCGACAGCCGGCCCAGGCGCCAATGGCGGTACACGGCGCGCCATTGCGACTGGTCTTCGGTTTCGATGGCGGCCTGCAGGCTGCGCATGTCTTGCCACAGGTCCACCCATTCGCCCAAACGATACAGGGCGTTGGACAGCAGCAGGTTGCGCCGATCGTCCAGGGCTTCGGGCGCGGGTTGCAGGTCGTCGAGGCGCGCATGCAATTGGGTCCACAGGGCCGGCGAGGCGTTCTCGGCGGTTTCCTTGAGCCACTGGCGTACGTCTTCGAGTATCGGCGCCAGCAGGGCAATCAGCTCGGTGCGGCGCTCCACGGCGATCAGCGCATCGTCCAGCGCGTCGATGGTGGGCAGCAGGTGGATCATGCGCCCGCGCAGTTCCTTGATGTTGCGCACGGTCTGCGGCAGCGCGCCTTCGTGGGGGATCTGACCGATCATCAACTCCAGGGAGTTGAAGGTGGCGACCATCGACGCACGCAACGTGCCTACTTCGGTGGCGGTGATTTCACGCGACAGGAAGCGGTCGCTGTAGGTGGTGGCCTCGCCGAACCACTTGCGCGTGGCGTCGCCCAGCACCGGGGCCAGGCGCCGTGGCCAGAATATCGAGCCAATGACCGCGGCGCTGATCAGGCCCAGGCAGATTTCCTGGAAGCGCGCCGAGGCGATGTCGAACACCAGCGTGGGGTTGTCCACCACCGGCAGGGCGATCAGCGGCATGGTGTAGCCGGCCAGCATCAAGGCGTAGCTGTTGGCGGTGCGCAGGTGCAGTGACAGGAACAGCAGCGTACCGGTCCAGGCCGCGACGATCAGCGCCAGCAAAAACGGCGTCTGCACGAACATGGGCACGAACAGCACGGCCGCCGCCGCGCCCACGAAGGTACCAATGCCACGGTACAGCGCCTTGGAAGTGGTAGGGCCGACGAAGGGGCTGGACACGATGTAGACGGTAGCCATGGCCCAATAAGGTCGAGGCATTTCCAGCTTCATGGCGACGTACAGGGCCACCATCGAGGCGATGAAGGTACGCACACCGTAGAACCAGTCGCGCAGCGGCGGGACATCACTGAAGAAGGCTTTCAAGGCGATGGCACCGCCGTGCCCTGCCCTGCCTCCTCGAACGCCCGCACCACGCGCAGGGCGGCTTCAAGGTCAGCTGGGGCGATGTCCTGCAGCACGTCGCGGCGCAGGCGCACCAGTTCACCTTCGATGGCCTCGGCCAGCTCGCGGCCGGTGGGCGTCAGGCTCAGGGCCTTGGCGCGCCGGTCGGTGGGGTCTTCGGTGCGCACCACGAAACCCGATGCGCATAGCTGGTCCAGCAGGCGCACCAGCGATGGGCTCTCAAGCCCTGCGGCATGGGCCACCGCCACCTGCCGCACGCCATCGCCCAGGCGCACGATGATCAACAGCGGCACCGCGCAGGCTTCGGAAATGCCGTAGTTGGCCAAGGTGGTCTGGCAAATGCGCCGCCAGTGACGGGCAGCGGTCACCATGCCGGTGCTGATGCTAAGGTGGAGCTTGTCGAGATTCATTGGACAGGAACGCACCGATATTCATAGTTTGCTAACTATCTATATTCGGACAAGGGATTACTCGCCGTCAATAGTGGCGGCGAGACATTTCGCAAAGTATCGCGAATGGCTGGCAGCCCTTTTGTTATAGACGCAACGGTGCAGGGATGTGCGGCGAAAAGCCTTGCGAGCCCCGGAAAAATCCGTAGCCGCTGCCGAAGGCTGCGCTGGCCGGCGTGTACACCCGAAATCTCCAGCGGGGCACAGGACCAGCGCAGCCTGGCGGCAGCGGCTACGGGCGCTGTCGCCGCTGCCGAAGGCTGCGCTGGCCGGGGTGTGCGCTCGAAATCTCCAGTGAGGCACAGGCCCAGCGCAGCCTGGCGGCAGCGGCTACGGGCGGTGTAGCCGCTGCCGAAGGCTGCGCTGGCCGGGGTGTACACCCGAAATCTCCAGTGGGGCACAGGCCCAGCGCAGCCTGGCGGCAGCGGCTACGGGTGGTGTAGCCGCTGCCGAAGGCTGCGCTGGCCGGGGTGTACACCCGAAATCTCCAGCGGGGCACAGGCCCAGCGCAGCCTGGCGGCAGCGGCTACGGGTGGTGTAGCCGCTGCCGAAGGCTGCGCTGGCCGGGGTGTGCGCTCGAAATCTCCAGTGAGGCACAGGCCCAGCGCAGCCTGGCGGCAGCGGCTACGGGCGATGTAGCCGCTGCCGAAGGCTGCACTGGCCGGGGTGTGCGCTCGAAATCTCCAGCGGAGCACAGGCCCAGCGCAGCCTGGCGGCAGCGGCTACGGGCGGTGTAGCCGCTGCCGAAGGCTGCGCTGGCCGGGGTGTGCGCTCGAAATCTCCAGCGGGGCACAGGCCCAGCGCAGCCTGGCGGCAGCGGCTACGGGCGCTGTCGCCGCTGCCGAAGGCTGCGCTGGCCGGCGTGTACGCTCAAAATCTGCAGTGAGGCACAGGCCCAGCGCAGCCTGGCGGTAGCGGCTACGGGCGCTGTAGCCGCTGCCGAAGGCTGCGCTGGCCGGCGTGTACGCTCAAAATCTGCAGTGAGGCACAGGCCCAGCGCAGCCTGGCGGCAGCGGCTACGGGCGGTGTATCCGCTGCCGAAGGCTGCGCTGGCCGGGGTGTGCGCTCGAAATCTCCAGTGAGGCACAGGTCCAGCGCAGCCTGGCGGCAGCGGCTACGGGCGGTGTAGCCGCTGCCGAAGGCTGCGCTGGCCGGGGTGTACACCCGAAATCTCCAGCGGGGCACAGGCCCAGCGCAGCCTGGCGGCAGCGGCTACGGGCGGTGTAGCCGCTGCCGAAGGCTGCGCTGGCCGGTGGGTGCGCTCGAGATCTGCAGTAAGGCAAAGGGCCAGCGCAGCCTCGCGGCAGCGGCTACGGGTTGGGATCAGCTGGCGTAAAACGCCGGCCGCGACGGCAGGGTGATGGGTTCGATCTTGCCGCTGGTCTGCGCCAGGTTGCAGGCATCGGCCGCCACCGCGGCAGCGTAGCCGTTCCAGGCAGAGGGGCCGGTGAGCTGGCCGCTGGTGACCCCCTTGATGAACGCCTGCAGTTCCACGTCATAGGCGTCGATGAAGCGGTCTTTCCAGTCCATCAGGATGCCGGTGGACAGCTTCGCCTCGCTGCGCAGTTGCACGCTGGTAGGCTCCGGCAGGCGCGCGATGCCCTGCTCGCCCACGACCTCGCACTGAATGTCGTAGCCGTATTTGCAGTTCACGAACACTTCCACATCGATGCGCACGCCCTTGGCGGTTTCCAGCAGCACGATCTGCGGGTCGCGCAGGGCCGAATGGGTATGGCGGGTGCTGCGCGGGAACACTACCTGGGCTGAAACGTAGTCGTCGTCGATCAGCCAGCGCAGCACGTCGAGTTCATGGATCAAGGTATCGGTGATGGCCATGCTGGTGCCGTAGGCCGTCGGCACTTCGGGGTTGCGGTGGGCGCAGTGCAGCATCAGTGGTTCGCCGATGGTGCCGCTGTCGATCACCTCTTTGAGCGCGCGGTAGCCCTGGTCGAACGGGCGCATGAAGCCCACTTGCACCAGGCGCTTGCCGAAGGCCATTTCGGCCTCGACGATTTTGCGGCAGCCCTCGGCGGTGACGGCCAGCGGCTTCTCGCAGAATACCGGCTTGCCCGCTGCAATGGCGGCCAGCACAAATTCTTCATGGCTGGGGCCCCAGGATGTAACCAGCACAGCCTGGACGTTGGCGGCATTGATCAAATCCTGACCACTGGCGTACACCTCCGCCTCGATGCCCAGGTCGCTCACCACGGTGCGCGCCTGGTCGGCGTTGATGTCGTTGACCGCCACCACCCGCGCCCCCGCCAAGGCAAAGCTGAGGCGACGGATGTGGTCCCGGCCGATTGCGCCGGTCCCGATGACACCGATATTCAAGGTCATGTTGGCTCCTGATTTGTTGTTGTGGGCCGTTGATCCGCGCGTGCGCGCAGTTGATCTCAGGCTAGAACGACTCTTCAGGCAAATCAATTATTTTTCTATAAAATAATTGTTTGGAATTTTTGTTTTATTCAGCGCATGTCCGCGTAAGGTGAGACCGGCTCCACAGGCAACGGCAAGCTGCCCTGCCATGGATCGAAGGTATAGCGCAGGTACAGCATGGCGCGGCTGGGCGCATAGCCTTCGCTGTGCTGCCAGGTGATGCCCGTGCCCAACACCAGATTGTCCGATAGACGCCGCTCCAGCAGGCCCTGCACGCGGAAGTTGACGCCATTACTGCTGCTGCCGCTCTTGGTCAGAGTCGGGTCGGTGACCAGCGTCTGGCCCGTGCCCAGCAGGCTCTCAAGATCGCTGGCCGTGCTGGCCTTGGGGTACAGGTCGCTGCTGTCGATCTTGGCGAACGACCAGCCCACCGAGCTTTCCAGGAAGGCCGACCAGTTGGCGTCACGCCAGGCGAAGTTCACCGGCACGCTGACCGAGTAATACTGCTGCGGGCTGTAATACCCGCCCTGCCCCAGTGTCGACTCGCTCAGGTCCTTGTCGTAGCCCATGTACATCAGCGTCAGGCCGGTGCGCACACGCTCGTCGGCGCGCTCCACCAGGCGGTAGTAGTAACCGCCCATGGCGCTGCGGCGCTGGTTGTTTTCCACGTTCTGCCCCACCAGCCAATGGCTGCTCAGGCTGGCCCACACGCCGTCCTTGCCGCCTTCGTCGTGGCTCAGGCCCAGGGTGAAACCGTTGGCGGTGACGCCGCCAAACTTGGTGCCGGTCACCGGGTCCACGGCCCCCGCGTAGGACACCAGCGAGTTGCTGACCGGCCGGCGCGAGGCTGTCAGGCGGTAGCCGATGCTGTCCCAGTCGCCGCTGTAGGTCACCCCGCCCACCCAGTTGGACACGGTGAATTCCTGCGGCGTGTGCCCCAGGTCGAAGGCCCAGGTGTCGTCATGCCAGCCCATGCCCAGCATGGTGCCGTTGACGCTTTGCGCACCTTTGGCGCAACCGCCTTGCACCACTGCGCACAAACCGAACTGGTCGGTGCTGGCGAAGCTGCTGACGTCCAGTTGCACATCTTCGGCCTGCACAAATGCCTGGCCTTGGGCCAACGGCGTGTCGACGCGCAGGATGGTGGTCTGGGTGGTCAGGTCGGACACGCCCGAAGCGCTGTTGTCGGTGCGCCAGGCGAAGTCGTGGTACAGGTTCACCGTGGTGTTCTGCTTCTGGTACAGCCCATCCACGTCACTGCGGATGCTGCGCTGCAGCCAGTCGTCACTGTCACGGGCGCGGCTGGCCTGGGTCATGGCGACGTTGTCACGTGGCGCTGCCTGCGATGACGTGATCATGTTGGCTGCGCCCATGCTCTGGGCGTAATAGTCCAGGGCACGCTGCGGCTCTTCGCGGGCCAGCAGGCGCGCGGCATCCCGATAGGCCAGCGGGTCTGCAGGCTTGTTCTTGAGCAGGTCGGCGAACATCTGGTTGGCGCGGGCCTTGTCGCCCACCGCCGCCCAGGCGTTGGCCAGACGACGCTGAAACGAGACGTCCAGCGGCACTGGCGGCACGACCTTGGCCAGACCGGCTTTCGCCGCGCCCGGCTGCCCTTGGGCGATCTGCACCTCGGCCAGGCCAAGCTGCGCGTCAGCGTTCGTCGGCTCGCTGGCCAGCACTTTGCGATAGCGGCTTTCAGCCTGGGCCAGGTCTTTGCGCTGCTGCGCCCAGTCGGCCAGGGTCAGGTAATCGTCCGTGGTGGGGGCTTGCAGCAGCAGCGCTTCGGCCTGGCTCTCATGCCCGGCGGCACGCAGGGCTTCGGCCTTGGCCAGCAACTGGCGGCGCTGCAAACGCGCCCACAGTTCGTTCATGTTGGCGCTCCAGGCGCCACGCGGGATTTGTTGCAGGCTGCCCATGGCATCGCCGTCACGATCGGCATCGGCCAGGAACAGGCCGTGGGCATAGCGCGCCTCCGGGTTCTGGCCCTGGCGCTGCAACAGCAGGCTGAAGCTGTTATCGGCATCAGCGGTGCGGCCCAGTTGGCGCTGGGCATTGGCCAGCCGGTAAACCAGCCACGGGTTGTCCGGGTCCAGCACGCGGGCCTGCCCAAGGATTTGCGCCACCTGCGCCCAGTCGCTGCGGCGCGTGGCGTCGTCGGCCTGGGCATTGAGGTGGTCCAGCGCCAGGCTGGTGCGCACGCCCTGGAATTCCTGCTGTTCGGCCGGCGTCAGGCTGTCGAGGTACTGCACGGCTTTTTCCGCCGACTGCGATTCGTACAGGCGTACCAGGCCGCGCACCACGCTGGCATTTTTCGGGTCCAGCTTGCGCGCCTGCATCAGCAGCGCTTCGGCGGTAATGTCTTCAGACTCGCCACGGGCCACGTACGACAGGCCAATCAGCGGCGCGGCATCCTTGGGCTGTGCCACGCGGGCTTGCTGGTAGAGGCGCTTGGCCGCCGGGTAGTCCTTGCGGTCCAGGGCCAGATCACCCTTCTGCAACAGCATCCACTGGTGGTTGGCGTCCTTGAGGTCCTGCCACTTGGCCATCCAGTAGGTGTCCTGCTCGATGGCCGAGGCTTTGACGAAGCTGTTGTAGGCATCCTCGTGCTTGCTCTGGCGCATCAGCGCGATGCCCAGCGAGCCCAGCAGGCTCGAATCCTGGGGGTAGCGCTTGAGCGCCCGGCGCAGTTGCGCTTCGGCGCCGACGTTGTCGCCGCTGTCCAGCAGTGCCTTGCCCTTGACCCCGGCCTGCCAGGCCGGGTCCGCCAGCAACTGCTGCTGACCTTGAAGCTGTTTGCTGGCATCGGCCCGCAAGGTGGTGTCCGGGTACGTCTTGAGGAAGGTCTGCCAGGCCTGCACGGTCTCCGCACCCACCGGCTGCTTGAGCAGGTAGTTGTATTCACGCTCGGCAGCGTTGGCGGCGGCCGTCGGGTCGCCCGCCAGTTGATGCAGCACCGCCAGGGCTTCGGCATCACGCTGTTCGGCAAACAGCAGGCCTACCAGGGTTTGGCGCAAGCCAGCGTTACCAGGGTACTGCTGATCCAGGGCGCGCAGTTGGTCGATCACCTGAGGGCGCTGGGTTTTGATACCGCTGCGCACCGTCAGGTATTCAAGATTCGTGGCGAAGTCCGGCATGTCTTCGCCGAACAGCTGCTGGTACGCCTGGACTGCATCTTCGGAACGGCCGGCGGTGGCCAGCAGTCGGGCCTGCTGCAAGGCCTGCTGGCCATCGCGGCTTTGCAGCTTCAACAGGTTTTCGGCCTGGCGCAGCCCGGCGGTGCCTGGGATTTGCTGGCGCAGTTGCGCCACCAGACGCTCGGCACCGGCCTGGTCCTTGTTCAGCAGCGCCTGGCGCACCTCGATGACTTTGACCTGGGGGTTGTCCGGGGCGATCAGCTCCAGGCGCGCCAGCGAATCGTGCACCAGGTCTTCACGGTACAGCGCCTCGCCGATGCGGATCTGCGCAAGCAGCCACTGCTGCTGGTCGGGCGGGCTCAGCGGTTGGGCCAGGGCGACCCCGTAGACACTGCTGAGCAGCAGGCCCAAACCCGTCAATTTTTGCATGCGGCAGTCCAGTTCGGCACGAGGTGTCCGTCTTTGTCGAAGCGATAGCGTTGTTGGTCCCAGCCTTGGCCAAACAGGGCCAGCGACTGGTTGTAGTAAGCGTCCGCCAGCGGCGGTTGCTGCTTGAGGCGTTGCCGCTGGGTAGCCAGGGCAGCCGCGCTGTCGGGGCTCGCGGCCAGCAGTGGCAGCAGTGCGGCACTGAAGCCCACCGGGCCAGTGCCGCTGTCAGCGCCGGAGGCGCTGTCGATTTTTTCTGGCACAAAACCGTGCTCGGCAGTCAGCCGAACCATCGGTTGCAGGTGCGCGAGCAAGTCGGCGCGACCGGGCGCATCCTTGGCCAGCATGCCGGCCCACAGGTACACGCGAATGGCGTCGTAGCTGCCCACGCTGCCTTTCTGGCTGTCGACGGCCCAGCCCTGCCCCTGTTGCCACCGCTGCCAGTCGGGCACCAGGCCCTTGGGCGAGCCTTCCAGCAACAGGCGTTGGCTGTTGCGCGCCAGCTCGGCCCAGATCGGTGCCTCACTGGCGAAGCGCGCCAGCAATTGCGGCGGCAGGTAGCTGGCATTCAGGCGCCAGGCGTTGGGGCTGTCGAAACCCACGTCACCCGGCAGCAGCATCAGGCCCAGGCCCGGCAGCTTGCGCAGGCTTTGCGCGGCCGTGCGCCAGAGCATATTGCGCCCCAGGGTCTGGTAATCCGGGCGATGCCAGAGGCGCCCGGCCTCCAGCAGGCTGTAGGCGATCCACAGGTCGGCGTCGGAAGCATTGTTGCTATCGAGCACCTGCCAATGGCCGTCCTTGTCCCTGCCCCACTGCCAGGCCGGCAGCTGACGATTGAGATCGCCGCCCGCCAGGTTGTCCTGGGTCCAGTGCAACACCTTGGCGAAGCTTGCCGGGTCGTTGCCCAGCAGGGCGAAGAACAGCCCGTAGCTCTGCCCTTCCGAGGTGGTCACCGACTGCTCGCTGGAGTGGTCGATCACCCGCCCGTCCGGGCTGAGCATGGCCTGGCGATACTGCTCCCAGGCCGGCCATGCGCACGCCCCGGCATTGGCCAGACCGGGTGCTGCAACGATCCCGGCCAGCGCCAGGGCGGCGAAGGCTTTCATCGGCTTACTCCTGGCCCGCCAGGCGACGACGCGCCATCCAGCGCAGGCCACGCCACAGCAGGAAGGCAGTCAGCAGCACGCTGAGGGTGGCGATGCCGGCCAGCAGGATCGGGTGCTCGGACAGCTGGTACCACAACAGCAGCCACCACGGCAGGTGACCGACAAAGTACGGCTGGCCAACGAAGCTGCTGCTTACACCGCTGCTACGGATCAACGCCACGGAACCGGCTACCGACTCCATCTTGCCGCTGTCGGCCAGGGTGTCGCGCAGCAGCTGGTAATCAGCGTCATCGCTGGCCAGCAAGGCAACGATGCTGCGCTGTTCGTGGAAAGGCGACTGCATGCCGACGATGGCCGCGATCGGCGCCTGAGCGCTGACTTCCACACGGGTGGCGCCTTGCTCGTGGGTGCTGTCGAAGTGGCCGGCGCGCACCGATTTACCGCCATCCTGATTACCTGGGGTCAGCAGTGCGTCGCGGGTCTTGGACAGCACCAGGTTGGCATCATCGCCGTTGCCCACAGTGGCCGACAGGCCGCCGAACACCAGCAGGTCGTTATCGGCCTTGGCATCGTTCCAGTCATCGGACAGGCGCAGGCCGTAGGCCGGCAGGCCCGAGCGCGCGGAGATGCCGGCGATGGCTTCAAACAGGGTGCTCAGCTGTACCGGGGTGCTGTGCGACGGCACCATCACCAGGGTTTGCGACAGGTCGGCCATGCGCGTGAACGGGAAGCCGCCACGGGAGAAGGCACGCAGGTCGGGCATGGCGATGTAGTGGTAGTAGCCGGACATGTCCAGGATCGACTCTTCGTCGATCACCGCCTGGTTGTTCACCGGCAGCGTGGTCTGGCAATGATCACGCTGGGCGCTGCCGTAGGTGGAAGCGAAGTTGAAGTCAAAGCGCAGGGTATTGCGGTCGCCGATCTTCAGCGCCGGTACCAGCAGCTTGTCAGTGAGGTTGGCCGACTCATCGGCCATCACCGCCAGGCGCATCTGTTCCAGCTGGCTGGTGCTCTTGCTGCGCAGCGGCAGGCTGGTGATGAACTGGTTGTTGAGGCTGATGGTCAGGCTCGACGCGTCGTTGTCGGCCGGCGGCGTGTAGCGGAACTTGGTTTGCAGCGGGATACCCTGGTTGCGCCACACGAACAGGTCCGGCGGCAGGTTCACGTCCAGGGTGATGGAGCGCGGCAGCAGACCGTTGGCTTGCAGCTGCTCGGGGTATTTGATCAGCTCGGCGAAACGCACGGGGCCGTCGGTGCGCATCCAGTTGGGCGCGTCATAGGGCACGCGCGGCTTGATCTGCTGAACCTTGTCGATGGTCACGCGCGAGCCGCGCAGCAAGTCGCCGCCGGTGGCCAGGGCGCGGGCGGCCACGGCCAGGTCGTCGTCGTTGCGGCCCAGCACCAGCAGCACCTTGCTGTACGGGTCCTGGGGGTTGTCGATCATTTGCACCACGGGGGCGTCGACGTCGGGGAATTTCTGCTTGTCGGCCAGCAACGCCGGGCGGTGCTCGTTGGTCGCAAAGACAATCACCGGGCGCGCACGATGCTGCGGGTCGATGGCCGGCAGCTGGTCGAACTGCACCGGGAAACGCGCACCGCGCCATGCGGACTTGCTGCCGAAGTACGAAGCGAGGATACCGGCGGCACGTTGCTCGCCCAGGGTCGGCGCGTTGGCCAACACCAGGTCGATCGAGGGTTTGTCCTGGCCGCGGGTGTCGAAGAACGGCATAGGGAAATATGCCAAGTCGTTCTTCAGGGTTAGCGCCTGTTCCTGCAACTGGATCTGGCTGTCACGCCCCAGGCTCAGCCACAGCGCGCTGTTGGCGGGGTCTTCGCAGACGTCGGCGTAGTGCCCGACAAACTCCATGCGCACACGGTTGTAGTCGGCGATCAGGTGCGGGTCCAGGGCCACGCTCTGGGTGACGCGCTTGCCCAGCTGGTCCTTCTCGATCGGCACCACGCTCATCAGCACGTCGTTGAGGTAGATGCGCAGGTGCGAGACCTGTGGCAGCAGCGAGGGCGACGGGGTGTACTGCAGTTGCAGTTTGGCGTCGCTGGCGATGCGGTCGCGGCGCAGGCTGAATTCAACCTGGTCGCTGGTGTGGATGCCCAGCAACAGCGTGTCGGCCGGCCGCCCCAGTTGCACGAAGGTGTTGGCGCTGCTCCAGGTGGGCACGTTGTTGGCTGCTGCCACGGCAGGCGCGGTTGCCCCTGCATCGAGGCTGGCGGCCGCCTGGGAACAACCGATGGCCAGGAGCGCCAGGCTGGCAACGAGGGATTTGCTGAAGACGCGGCTCATGGTGCGCTCACTGGTAGAGAGGTGGAAATGGGGGTGGCTGCGGGGCGGCGCGGCAGGAAGCTGGCCAGCCAGCGCAACAGGTGCAGGGGTGGGCCGGCGATGCGCCGCACCCAGTTGGGCAGGTATTCGTACAGGCGGTAATAGCCCACGGCGCCCAGCTTGAGGATGTCCATGAAGCTTTGCAGCGGACGATCCGGGGTGAAGTTCTCGCCCCAGCCCAGCCAGGCATCGGCGCGGGCGAAGGTGCATTGCACAAAGTCGATCTTCTGCTGGCCGGTGAGGCCGTGCAGACGGATGCCGATCAGGTTCTGGTGGCTGCGGCCCACGTGGCCGTGGAACAGGAACTCGCGGTCGCCGCGTTGCAGCAGCAGCGAAATGCGCCCGCCGATGGGCAACGACACCGGCGTATCCAGCTCGATGCCGGCACCGCCGTCGGAATAGTCCACCAGCATGCCGGGGTAGCAATGGCCGTCTTCCAGGCGCACGGCGGCAGGCAGCTTGACCTGCACGCGGTGGGTCTGGCGCACCTGGCGCACTTCGGCGGCCACGGCCACGGCCGCGCCCACGATCAGCATGTTGTAGATCACCCACAGGCTGCTCACCAGCACCGTGAATATCTCGGTTTCGGGCCCGTAGCGCAGGCGCCACACGGCAAACCCCAGGCCGGCGACGTTGAGCAGCGCCAGCAGCAGGTACGGCTGGGCGATCTTCCAGTCGAACTGGTTGTCCTCCATCAGCCCGCCCTTGGCGGTCACGTTGAACTTGCCTTTCTTGGGGTTGAACAGCGCCACGGTAGTGGGCCGCGCGATGTACCAGGCCAGCACGGTCTCGTACACCTCGCCCCAGAACGTGTGGCGGTATTCGCCCTGCATGCGCGAGTTGGTCAGGCTGGCATGGATCATGTGCGGCATCACGTACAGCAGGATCATCGCCGCCGGGGCGTAGATGATGTAGGCGTGCAGCAGCAGGAAGGCCAGCGGCGCGGTGAGGAACACCAGGCGCGGCACGCCGGCCAGGAAGTGGATCATGGCGTTGGCGTAGCACACCCGCTGGAAGAAGCTCAGGCCGCGGCCCAACAGCGGGTTGTCGGTACGGAAGATCTGCGCCATGCCGCGTGCCCAGCGGATGCGCTGGCCGATGTGCGCGGACAGGCTCTCGGTGGCCAGGCCCGCTGCCTGTGGGATCTTGATGTAGGCCGAATTCCAGCCCTGGCGATGCAGGCGCAGTGCGGTGTGGGCGTCTTCGGTGACGGTCTCCACGGCGAAGCCGCCGATGGCCTCGATGGCCGTGCGCCGCAACACCGCGCACGAGCCGCAGAAGAACGCCGCGTTCCACATGTCGTTGCCGTCCTGCACCAGGCCGTAAAACAGCTCGCCCTCGTTGGGGCGCTGGCGGAACACGTTGAGGTTGCGTTCGAACGGGTCCGGCGACAGGAAGTGGTGCGGGGTCTGCACCAGCGCCAGTTTCGGGTCGCTGAGGAAGCCGCCCGTGGTCAGTTGCAGGAAGGAGCGCACCGGCACGTGGTCGCAGTCGAAGATGGCGATCAGCTCGCCGCTGATCAACTTCAGCGCGTGGTTGAGGTTACCGGCCTTGGCGTGGCGGTTGTCGGTACGGGCGATGTAGCCCACGCCGGCTTCGGCGGCAAACTGGCGGAAGCTCTCGCGCTTGCCGTCGTCGAGGATGTAGATGTTGAGCTTGTCCGCCGGCCAGTCCAGGCCCATGGCGGCGTAGACGGTGCTACGCACAATGGACAGGTCTTCGTTGTAGGTGGGGATCAGCAGGTCGACGCTGGGCCACAGGCTGATGTCGCGCGGCAGCGGCTTGGGCTTGCGGTTCAGCGGCCAGCAGGTCTGGATATAGCCCAGGATCAACACCAGCCAGGAATAGGTTTCGGCCACCAGCAGGATGGTGCCGCACGCCAGGTCCAGCGGCTGGTTCCAGTTGAGCGTGGCGGTGTAGCGCCACCACAGATAGCGGCAGGAGACGATCACCGACAGCACCACCATCAGCAGGGTGGGGAAACGCCCCGGCACCTTGCGCACCAGCATGGCGGACGCCCACAGCAGCAGGACGAAGACCGACTGCGCGGCGTAGCTGAAGGGTTCGGTGATGCACAACAGGGTCAGCAGCAGCGCTGCGGTGCCCACGGCCAGGTTGACGATACGCTGCCGACGGCGGCCCAGGCCTTTCCACCAGCGTGTGCTCTGGCGGATCTGTTCGCTGTTTTCGGCGCGTTGCGGCAGCTCCTCCAGCGCCCCGCCAACCCGTGACCACAGGCGCAGGTACAGGTTGCCCACGGCCTTGATCCAGCGCGGGGTGGTCAGGGTGCGGGCGCGCGGGCGCGCTGGCTTGACCAGCAGCAGCCACAGGCTTTGCACCAGGTAGCGCAAAGGGTCGCCCAGGCGTGGCGCCCGGCCGGCCACCTGCGGGTACCAGCGGTGGCGCTGGTCGAGCAGGTTGCGCCAATGCGACGCCTCCAGGCGCAGGCACGCCCAGGCCACAACGCACAGCGTCGACAGCAGCAGGGCCACTGGCGGCGCGCAGTCGTAGCGCTGGCGCAGCCGCGTGTAGGGGAAGATGCGGGCGATCATGCCGCCTCCCGACGCCGGGTCAGGCACCAGGTGGTCAGGCTGAGGATGTCCTGGGCCGCCAGGCTGGCATGGGCGTAGGCGCCAACCGGCTTCTTGAAGGCCAGGGCCTCGCGCACGGCTTCGTCCAGGTGGATGTTCAGCGGCAGCAAGCGCTCGCCGTACTGCTTGCGCCAGATCAGCAAAAGGTCGCGCTGCAACTGGCTGCCGGCGTCGTAGCGATTGATCAGCAGGTGTTCTTCATGGGCTTCCTGCTGTTGCAGCAATACGTGGCAGGCAGCATCGGCCTCGATCACTTGCAGACGCAGGGCGCACGGGCCGACGCGGGCGTGGCCCGGCAGGCGCAGCGGTACATCGAACAGAATCCAGTCGAACTGCGCCGCCAGGCTGGCCTGGCGGCGGCGCCACAGTTCGGGTTCATTGCGCAGGCGCTGTTCCACCTGATCCTGCTCGGCGTACTTCAGGCGGCCATAGGGCAGCAGGCTAAGCCCGGGCTGCACTTCCCAGGCCTGGTCCTGCCATGGCTGGCCATCGACCATGGCCCGCGCCCAACCGGCGCGCTCGTTGGCACCGACGTTGAAATGCAGGCGCAGCAGGTTTTCGGGGCACATGTCCACCAGCAGCACGCGCTCGCCCAGGCTGTGCAAGGCATGGCCAGTGGCAGCCAGCAGCGACGTGGTCCCCGTGCCACCGCGCAGGCCGCGCAGGCTCAGGGCTGTCACGACAGCATCTCCAGCTCGGATTTGCGGGCCGGCGGCAGCACCTTGGGTTGCAGGCGCTCCATTTCCGCCAGCAACGGCCAGCGGTGCAGCGCCTTCTGCAGTTCCAGCTGCGCGGAGATGTCCACGTAGTCCAACTCAGGCAGTTCAAGCTCTTGCTTCAGGCGGGCGATGTCGTCGGCGCGATCGGCCCGCGACTGTACCTTGCCCTTTACTTGAAGCGCTGTGGATACGGGAGCCATTGGCCTTTCTCCTTGATACGCACATAAGGTTTGCCGGCGTAGTCGACGACCACGGTGCCGGCGTTTTCCGAGACGGCTGCGGTTTGCGGCAGGTCGGTGAGCAGGGTCTGCCAGTCGGGGGCCATGCCCGCGCCCTGGGGTTGGGCGGTGTACAGGCGGCTGATGATTTCCGACAGCGCCAGGAAGCTGCTGGGCGCGGTGACGTGCAGCGGCTCGGTGCCCGGGTTGCTGCCCATGTTCACCAGCTTGATGCCCACGGGGACGTGAGTGATCGAGGGGCTGGGGATCTCGCGCATGCCGGATATCTGCATGCGGTCGCCGTGCAGGGCGGCGCCGTGCTCGGGCACGATCACCACCACCACGCGGCGGCCGCTGTCCTGCAACTGCTTGATGAAGCCGGTCAGATCGTCGATCAGGCCCTGGGCACGCGGCTTGTAGTCGGCGCTCTTGGTACCGCCATCAGCGGTCAACGCGCGGTTGCCGTCATGCAGGGTGGTGGTGTTGTAGAACAGCGCCACGCGGTCGCCCTTCTCGTCCATGCGGTGCTTCCACCAACTGGACAGCACCTGGCCGTCGCGCAGGATGGGCGAGCCGTCAAAGCCCACCAGTGCCCGCGGCAGGTTGCTGGTGCTGATGGCCGGCGGCGGCAAGGCGCCCTGGGCGCGCACTTCGTCGAGGAAGCCTTCGAACTGGCCGGTGTGGTTGAGCATCACTTCGTCGCCGAAGCCGAGCTTTTTCAGGTCGTCCATCAACATGCACTGCTCGGGCGCGGTGCCGTAGAGCTTGCTGTGCGGGGTCTGACCGCAACTGGCGCGCAGCAGGCGGATAGCCGCCGGGCCGCTGTAGCTGGTGGCCGAGTTGAAGTTGTCGAACACCACGTCCATTTGCTGGAACAGTGCGTTGTCGCGCAGGCCCACGGCGTCCAGGTCGTCCCAGGCCATGGAGCAGATGTTGATCAGCAGCAGGTCGAACGGCTGCGCGGCCGAGGTCGAAGGCTTGAACTCCACTTGGCGTGTGGCTTCGGTGGCGTAGAACTTCTGCAGGTAGGCTTCCAGGGTGGCGTTGTCCGGGTCGCCGGCCGGCGCTGCCGCCACGCCATTGGCCGAAACGGCCGCCACGGGGGCCGCGCTGGGGTGCATGGCCAGCACGCTGGCGCTGGCCAGCCAGGCCAGGCCCAGCACGCTGACAGTGGTCAGGCGCAGCCAGTGGCGCACGAATGCGTACACCACGATCAGAATCCCCAGTACCGCGCACAGGTTCCAGTCAATGAAGCGACCTACCAATTCCAGCAGGTAGGCGCCGGTAAAATTCAGCACGTCGGGCTGGTCCAGCAGGCGGCTGAACGGCGGCAGCCAGGTGTCCTGGTACAACAGCGCCACGCCCACCGGGATCGCGATCACGGTGCGCAGCACGCGCAGGTATTTGTGCGGCAACGGCAGCAACAAGGCAGCAGCAAAGACCACGTTGGGCAGCACCTGGAAATTCAGGTAACCGGTCCACACCAGGGCGAACTTGAGGATGAAATACAGGTTCCACAGGCCCAGCCCTGGCCAGGCAGCGCGCACGCGCGGCGGGGTGATGACTTCAAACTGGCTCATGAGGCTCGCTCTTCACGGGCGCGCGGCGGCGCACACCACGGGGTTTCAGGTAACGCGGGGGCAACAGGGCCTGGACCGTCGCCCGCACATGACGGCCGAAGCGCATCAGGGTGACGATCACGGCCAGGGTCAGCAGGCTGGTCAGGCCGATCACCTGCAGCAGGTCGGAATAACTCATGGGCAGGTCTCGGCGATGGTCAACGTGACGCGCTTGGGTGCGTAGGCGCCGTGGTCGGCGGCTTCGGCTGAGCTGCCGGCCACGCGTTCCTCGGCCAGGTGGAAGCTGGGCGGCAGTTCGGCGGCGTTCATGAAAGTGTCGCGGGGCAAGGCGTCCACCCCGGGCAGAATCTTGAAATCGCTGAACAGGTCACGCCACGACAGCCGGCAGATATTGCCCAGCGCCGGCTCCAGGCCGTCGGCGCGGCAGGCGAACAGGAACAGGTAGAAATGCCCTTCCACCACGCACGCCAGGTCGCCGAAGCGGCGCAGGCTGATCTGGTTGAGGTACTGTTCGATGCCGATGTCGCCACGGGGACGCAGCTTCAATAGCTGATGGCTGATTTCACCCGAAGCGCCGCCGTAAATACGGGTAACGGTGGTCAGGAATTCGGCAGGCATCATCAGGCCGCGCTCGGCCGGCGGCCGCAGGCGCTCGAACAGCGACTGGAAATCGGTCTTGCGGCTGTGGCGCCAGGTCTGGCCCTGCACGCTGTCGATGATGCTGAAGAAGTACGCCAGGGTGGTGCCGTAGGGCACGGTGATGTTGGCGCCACAGGACACCAGCAGGCGTTCGTCGCGGTAGCGCAGGCAGGGTTCGATTTCCCGCACGATGATTTTCAGGCTGCTGCCGCAGCGCTCTCGCAGCGCGTACAGCTGGCGCGCCAGGCCTTCCACTTGCTGGTTGCTGTCGATGGCCACGATCACACTGGCGGCGCGGGCCTGGCGGGCCTGCAACAGCAGGTCGTCACGCTCTTCGAACAGACGCCATTGGTCCGACAGTGCAGGCGAGCCCTCCAGCACCGAACGCTGGGTGAGGTAAATGCGCTGGTCGTCGGTATGGGTCAACTGCGGCCCGGCCTGCTCGCTGGCCGTCAGGGCGAAACCATGCTCGCCCTCCTCCACTTCGAATTCCTGGCCGCTGCACACGCCCAGCTCGCTGTGCCAGTAGTGCAATTGGTAGCGGGTGCCGCCGTCGCGACGGTACAGCTGGGCCAGGCCCGACAGGGTTTCGTTCAGACGCAGCAGGCGATCGTGCAGCGCCGGGGACTGGCCGTGGCTGATCACCAGCAGGGTCGATTGCCGCTGCGCCAGCCATTGCCCGACGCTCTCGCACCAGTGACGCAGACCGGGGGCGGCCTCGCTTTCCCAGGCGCTGATGGGCAGCATCAGTACGATGACGCTACCGTCGGCCTTGACGCTGCGGTTCAGCTCGCTGATCAGGGCTTTGAGGGTCAGGCCGATGTCGGCCTGGGAAATGTCGAACAGGCCCAGTTCGCCCGGGCCGGCATCGGCGGCCAGCGTGTCGGCCAGCGCGCGGCTGTCGTGACCGCAGCACAGCAGGTTTGCGCGAGCCTGCTCCGGCATGGCGGCCAGGCACTGGCCAGCCAGCACGGCAGCATCGGCGGCCTGGTCGGCGGCTATCCAATAAAGGCCGCCTTGACGCAACACCATCTGCTCGTCACGAAGCTGACCAATCGCCAAAGTAAGTCGGTTCAACGCAATCCCCCCGGGAACACAAACCACGCACTCGGAAAAACCCGGGAGCGTGTCGAGAGGGTGTCGTTTTTCCACCCATATCAGCGTTCGCCCGCAGTAACGGCGGGGGGCTTCAGGGCAAATGGAAGAACAGGTAAGAGCACTGCGGTGCCGAAATCCCCGAATGCTCGGGGCGGGGGGCAGGTCAATGCCGGAAAGAAAGGCAGCTTGTTTAACCCGCGCCCTTCAGTGCTTGCCGGACTCCTCTTTTCCTCGGCAAACAGGGCGCCATTATTCTGATAGCGCGAGAGGTGTCAATGAATAGTTAGACCTCGCCGCGATTAATTCATGAATGGTTATCGCCAAAGATACAAATGCAGTTGTTGGCCTGATATTCGCAATCAGCTTCTCTCTAACTCGCCTATGCTGCTTTCTTAAATGTCACCGTTATTGCAAGGAGGCCTCATGTATTACGTGCAGCGAAATACACATGGTCAGCTGATTCGCGTGGAAGACTCCTCTTACCCCGAAGCCGATGAGGCTCTGGCACCCGACCACCCGGAGATCAAGGCCTGGTATGCGCGCAGCACCATCGAGGGGCGTCTGCACCAGTTGCGTCAGAGCGACCTGGACATGATCCGCGTGCTGGATGACTTGATTCAGGTGCTGACCAGCACCGGCGTGATCCGCATCACCGACCTGCCGGCGGCGGCGTTGGCCAAGCTCAAGCAGCGTGATGAAGCGCGCGAGCAGTTGGGCGGGTTGGACAACTTGCTGGATGATCGTGACAACAACCTGATTTGACACACAGACCTGTAGCCGCCGCCGACAGGCTGCGCTGGCCCTTCGCCCCGCTGAACATGTGCCGTGTAATGAGAGGCCAGCGCAGCCTTCGGCAGCGGCTACAGGATAAATGAACACATCTCGGAAATGAAAAAGGGCCCCGCAGGGCCCTTTTTTTCGCGCTAACGCTTATGGATTGACGCTGTCTTTCAGAAATTTGCCCGGCTTGAACGCCACGGTGTTGCTGGCCTTGATTTTCACCGGCTCACCGGTCTGCGGGTTTTTGCCAGTGCGGGCACCACGATGGCGCTGCAGGAAAGTGCCGAAACCCACCAGGGTGACGCTGTCTTTCTTGTGCAGGGCATTGGTGATTTCTTCCAGGACCGCATTAAGTACGCGGTTGGCCTGTTCTTTGGTCAGGTCAGCTTTTTCAGCAATAGCGGCGGCAAGTTCTGGTTTGCGCATAGTGAAGCCCCTTTGACGGATTTTTTGTTGTTATGCCCGTGCTGTTCATCCAAAACAGCGCCTAAGGCGCCGCAGGCTCTACGCTGCGGCAGACCGAGTGAGAATGGCACGCCGCAACAGGCTGCGCCAGTCTCCACCCCCCGTTTCCAAGGCCAAAAATCGGGTTATTCCGACAGAAAGACGGTTATTTACGCCAGCAATGCCGGCAGCAGCTTGTTGAGCGCCAGTTTTTCGCTCACCGCCGCGCCTGTCAGGGCATAACCCAGCACATTCCCGGCTGAATCACGGCATACGGCCTTGACGTCAGCCCCCTGCCCTTCGACCTGCCACTGCCCTTCCAGGCCGCGTGGCACCGGCGACACCACCAAGGGGCAAACCGGGGTTTTGACAGTGATGGGCATAGGCCCGTAACTGACCTGCGTCGGGTTGCCGGCCAGGGTCTGGGCCAAGGCGCGCGCGCAGCTCATCAGCGGCATCACGTACAGCAGGTTGAGGCCGTCCACCTCGGCGCAGTCGCCCAGGGCATAGATATTGGCGTGCGAGGTCTTGAGCTGGCGGTCCACTACCACGCCGCGGTTGATCAGCAGGCCAGCAGCCGCAGCCAAGTCCACCCGCGGGCGCAAGCCGATGGCCGACACCACAAGGTCGCAGGCCAGCACCGTGCCGTCGGACAGATGTGCCTCCAGGCCCGCCGCCACGCGCTGCAGACGGTTGAGCACCGGGCCCAGATGGAACCGCGCGCCCAGGCCTTCCAGCCCCGCCTGCACGGCGGCCGCGGCGGCCGGGTGCAACAGCGTCGGCATCACCTGCTCGCACGGCGCCACCAGTTCAACTTCATAGCCGCCCTGGATCAGGTCATTGGCGAATTCGCAGCCGATCAGGCCAGCACCCAGCAGCAATACGCGTTTCTTGCCTTGGGCGGCGGCACGGAAACGTGCGTAATCTTCCAGGTCATTGATGGGAAACACGGCATCGCCCGCATCCCCTTGCACCGGCACGGTCACCGTCTGCGCGCCCCAGGCCAGGATCAGGTCGCGATAGGGCACCGCTTCCTCGCCGATCCACAGCTGGTTGTGGCCGGGATCAATACCGGTCACCCGCGTGTGCGTGCGGATCTCGGCCTTGAGCTGGTCGGCCATGGCACCCGGTTCGGCCATGCTCAGGCCATCGGCGTCCTTGTTCTTGCCAAAGCCGGTGGACAGCATGGGCTTGGAGTACGAACGACCGTCATCTGCGGTGATCAACAACAACGGCGTTTCGCCGTCCAGCTTGCGAAACTCCCGCGCCAGGTTATAGCCGGCCAGGCCAGTGCCTACGATCACCACAGGTGCTGTCATTTGTCTGCTTCCTTGTTATTTGAAGAGTCGATCAGGCGATTTCGATCATCTCGAAATCCATTTTTCCTACGCCGCAGTCCGGGCACAGCCAGTCTTCGGGTACGTCTTCCCAGCGGGTACCGGGGGCGATGTCATCGTCCGGCCAGCCGTCGGCCTCGTTGTAGATAAGACCGCAAACCACGCACTGCCACTTTTTCATGTAACGATTTCCTCGATGCTCAGGCCATAGGCACGGTCGGTCGATGGTTGCTGCGCTGCCGACCTGCTCAGCGGGTTTTGTACTGGTGGTTGTGCACAGATGCAAGCGCCAATGCATGCTAAGCTCGGCGGCTCACTTGCTTGCAGACAGCTGCTTACCGTGACACATCCCTTGCCTTGCGACACCGCGCCCGCCTGGTTGGCGCAGGCGCCAGCCGATGCCACTGCCCTCACCTGCGACTGGTTGTTCGACCAGGGCTCGCTGACCCGCCGCCTGACCCGCCTGTCCCACGACCACTTCAGCGTCACCCCCTTGCACGAGCAATGGCAGGTATTGCGCGCCGATGAATGCCAGGCCCTGGGCCTGGCCGATGGCAGCACCGGCTGGGTGCGCGAGGTGTACCTGCGCGGCCACGGCACGCCGTGGGTATTCGCCCGCAGCGTGGCCGGGCGCCAGGCGCTGGAGACCGATGGCCTGGCGCTGGAGGCCTTGGGCACGCGCTCACTGGGCGAGCTGCTGTTCACCACCCCGGCCTTCGCACGCCAGCCCATCGAGGTGTGCCGCTACCCGGCCGCCTGGCTGCCGGCCGATCAGGCGTGCGACGGCCTGTGGGGCCGCCGCTCGCGCTTTGACCGTGGGGGTTTGCGCGTGCTGGTGGCCGAAGTGTTCCTGCCGAGCCTGTGGCCGGTCGCTCAATTGGATGCGGAGAATCCTTGATGTACCAACGCCTGCTCAAATCCCTCAACCGTTTGCATCCGCGCGCCTGGGACTTTGTCCAGCTGACGCGCATGGACAAGCCCATCGGCATCTACCTGCTGCTGTGGCCGACGCTGTGGGCGCTGTGGGTGGCGGGTGAAGGCAAGCCTTCGCTGGCCAATGTGCTGATCTTCGTACTGGGCGTGGTGCTGATGCGCGGTGCCGGCTGCGTGATCAACGATTTTGCCGACCGCAAGGTGGATGGCCACGTGAAGCGCACCGAGCAACGCCCGCTGGTCAGCGGCCGCATCAGTTCGCGCGAGGCACTGGTGTTCTTCGCCGTGCTGATCGCGGCCAGCTTCGCGTTGGTGCTGTGCACCAACGCCACCACCATCGGCCTGTCGTTCGGCGGCTTGCTGCTGGCGGCCACCTACCCGTTCATGAAGCGCTACACCTATTACCCCCAGGTGGTGCTGGGCGCCGCGTTTTCCTGGGGCATGCCCATGGCCTTCACCGCCGAGACCGGGCACCTGCCGATGGCGGCCTGGCTGTTGTACATCGCCAACCTGCTGTGGACGGTGGCCTATGACACCTACTACGCCATGACGGACCGTGACGATGACCTGCGCATAGGCGTGAAGTCCACGGCCATCCTGTTTGGCGATGCTGACCGCCTGATCATCGTGATTTTGCAGGGGTTGGCGCTGGTGTGCCTGCTGTTGGCGGGCGTGCAGTTCAAGCTGGGGGGGTGGTTCCACCTAGGGTTGCTGGGGGCGGCGGCGTGCTTTGCGTGGCAATGGCACAGCACCCGTGATCGCGAACGCATGAAGTGCTTCAAGGCGTTTTTGCACAACCACTGGGCGGGCTTGGCGATTTTTGTCGGCATCGTCGCCGATTACGCCCTGCGGTAAAGACTCAATTATTGTGGGAGCGGGCTCTGCCCGCGAAAATGGCACCGCAGGGCGTCTGGCCCACCGCGGTGTTCTTTTCGCGGGCAGAGCCCGCTCCCACTGATCGCAGGTGGCGGGTACGCGCTATCAATCAGCGTCAGCGTCAGCGGGCACTACGTGCCATACGTCCATCTTGCCGTCACCCATCTTGTCACCGGCCTTCTTGTCCATCTTGAAGGTGTACAGCGGCTTGCCGCCGAACGCCCATTGCATCTTGCCGTCATCACGCTTGACCACGGTCCAGTCACCGTCGTCCTTGGCGCCACTTGCAGCCATCAGCGGTGGCCAGTTCTCGGCGCACTTGTCATTGCAGTTGGATTTACCGTCGGCATCCTTGTCATAGGTGTACAGGGTCATGCCGTGGTGATCCACCATCATGCCGTCCTTGGCCATGGCAGGTTCAGCCGCCTGGGACAGCATGGGCGCCGCGAGTGCGAAGGCACCCACCAAGGCCATCCAGTTCAGCGTATGTCGTGTCATTGGATTTACCTCTTGTTATTCGTGGTAACGGAATTTCAGCTTAGCCCAGGCCCCGGAACTTGGTAGGCTAGCGGCAACCTGTCACACGACTGCAATAATTCCGTTATCTAATGCGCCCCAAGACACTTCAATGAAAAGAGGTTTGAGCATGGTTGGCAGGAACATTCTGATCGTTGACGACGAAGCGCCCATTCGCGAAATGATCGCCGTCGCATTGGAAATGGCTGGCTATGACTGCCTCGAAGCAGAAAACTCCCAGCAAGCCCATGCCATCATCGTCGACCGCAAACCTGACCTGATCCTGCTCGACTGGATGCTGCCCGGCACCTCGGGTATCGAACTGGCGCGGCGCCTGAAGCGCGACGAGCTGACCGGCGACATCCCGATCATCATGCTCACCGCCAAGGGTGAGGAAGACAACAAGATACAGGGCCTTGAAGTGGGCGCCGACGATTACATCACCAAGCCCTTCTCGCCTCGCGAACTGGTAGCGCGCCTCAAAGCCGTACTGCGCCGCGCCGGCCCCAGCGACGGCGAGGCCCCGATCGAAGTCGGCGGCCTGCTGCTGGACCCCATCAGCCACCGCGTAACCATTGATGGCCGCCCGGCGGAAATGGGCCCTACCGAATACCGGCTGCTGCAGTTCTTCATGACCCACCAGGAGCGCGCCTACACCCGCGGCCAGTTGCTGGACCAGGTGTGGGGCGGCAACGTCTATGTCGAGGAGCGTACCGTCGATGTGCATATCCGCCGCCTGCGCAAGGCCCTCGGCATCGCCTACGAGAATCTGGTACAAACCGTGCGCGGCACCGGCTACCGCTTTTCCACCAAGAGCTGAAGCCCCCTCGCCCGGCAATTACTCGAAAGGACGCGACGTTAATTGAACCAGAACTGGCACAGCATCCTGATCAGGCACATGCTGATATTGATCACGCTTTGCCTGCTGGCCGGGCTGATCAGTGGCTACTACGGCTGGTGTCTGGCCGTTGGCCTGGGTCTGTACCTGGCCTGGACGCTCAAGCAACTGCTGCGCCTGCATCATTGGCTCAACAAGCACCAACCCGACGAAGCACCGCCCGATGGCACCGGCCTGTGGGGCGATGTATTCGACAGCATCTACCACCTGCAACGCCGCGACCAGCGCGTGCGGGGGCGCCTGCAAGCGGTGATCGACCGGGTGCAGGAGTCCACGGCGGCCCTGCGTGACGCGGTGATCATGCTCGACAGCGACGGCAACCTGGAATGGTGGAACCGCGCTGCCGAGACCCTGCTGGGCCTCAAGACGCCCCAGGACAGCGGCCAGCCAGTCACCAACCTGGTGCGCCACCCGCGCTTCAAGGAATACTTCGAGGCTGAAAACTACGCCGAGCCGCTGGAAATCCCCTCACCCGCCAATGACCGCATGCGCGTGCAGATGCTGATCACCCGCTACGGCAACAACGAGCACCTGATGCTGGTGCGCGACGTGACCCGCATCCACCAGCTGGAACAGATGCGCAAAGACTTCATCGCCAACGTCTCCCACGAGCTGCGCACCCCGCTGACGGTGATCAGCGGCTACCTGGAGACGCTGCTGGACAACGTCGAGCAGGTCAACCCGCGCTGGACCCGCGCCCTTCAACAGATGCAACAACAGGGCGGGCGCATGCAGACCCTGCTCAACGACCTGCTGTTGCTGGCCAAGCTGGAAGCCACCGACTACCCCTCCGACACCCAGCCGGTGGCCGTCTACGCGCTGCTGCAGTCGATCAAGAGTGACGCCCAGGCCCTGTCCGGCCAACGCAACCAGCGCATCACCCTGGAGGCCGACGACAGCATCCGTCTCAAGGGCAGCGAATCGGAGCTGCGCAGCGCCTTTTCCAACCTGATCTTCAACGCAGTGAAATACACCCCGGCCGAGGGCAATATCCATATTCGCTGGTGGGGCGACGGCAAAATGGGCTTCATGAGCGTGCAGGACTCGGGCATCGGCATCGACGCCAAGCACCTGCCGCGCCTGACCGAACGCTTCTACCGCGTGGATTCCAGCCGGGCCTCGGCGACGGGCGGCACCGGCCTGGGCCTGGCCATCGTCAAGCACGTGCTATTGCGCCACCGCGGGCATCTGGAGATCAGCAGCACACCCGGCCAGGGCAGCACTTTCACCTGCATTTTCGCCCCCCAGCAGTTGGTGGTGCAGGCCGCCGGGCAAAAAGTGCTCTAGGCAAGCGCCCGCTCAGCCGCTACATTGATGGTCTTGTGCCTGCATTTCAGGCACCGTTTTCCCCCCATTTCTAAAGACGGAACCCGTAAACCTCCATCATGGACCCTTCCCCTGGCTTGACCCTCGCTTCACTCTTCGCCGATTTCGGCATGATTCTCTTCGCTATCCTGCTGGTGCTGCTCAACGGCTTTTTCGTAGCCGCCGAGTTCGCCATGGTCAAACTGCGCTCCACGCGCGTTGAGGCCATCGCCGAGAAAAACGGCTGGCGCGGGCAAATCCTGCGCACCGTGCACAGCCAGCTCGACGCCTACCTGTCTGCCTGCCAGCTGGGTATCACCCTGGCCTCCCTGGGCCTGGGCTGGGTGGGTGAACCGGCGTTCGCGCACCTGCTGGAGCCATTGCTGGAAGCCGTGGGCGTGCAATCGCCGGAAGTGGCCAAGGGCGTCTCGTTCTTCAGCGCCTTCTTCGTCATTTCCTACCTGCACATCGTGGTCGGCGAGCTGGCGCCCAAGTCCTGGGCCATCCGCAAGCCCGAGCTGCTGTCGATGTGGACGGCGGTGCCGCTGTACCTGTTCTACTGGGCCATGTACCCGGCCATCTACCTGCTCAACGCCAGCGCCAACGCCATCCTGCGCATCGCCGGCCAGGGCGAGCCTGGCCCGCACCACGAGCACCATTACAGCCGCGAGGAGCTGAAGCTGATCCTGCACTCCAGCCGTGGCCAGGACCCTAGCGACCAGGGCATGCGCGTACTGGCGTCGGCCGTGGAAATGGGCGAGCTGGAAGTGGTGGACTGGGCCAACTCCCGCGAGGACATGGTCAGCCTGGACTTCAACGCGCCGCTCAAAGAGATCCTGGCGATGTTCCGCCGGCACAAGTTCAGCCGCTACCCGGTGTACGACGCCAAGCGCAACGAATTCGTGGGCCTGTTGCACATCAAGGACCTGCTGCTGGAACTGGCGGACCTTGAGCACATCCCCGCGTCGTTCAACCTGGCCGAGCTGACCCGCCCGCTGGAGCGCGTGTCCCGGCACATGCCGCTGTCGCAGTTGCTGGAGCAGTTCCGCAAGGGTGGCGCGCACTTTGTGCTGGTGGAAGAAGCCGACGGCAAGGTCATCGGCTACCTGACCATGGAAGACGTGCTGGAAGTGCTGGTGGGCGACATTCAGGACGAACACCGCAAGGCCGAGCGCGGCATCCTGGCCTACCAGCCGGGCAAGCTGCTGGTGCGAGGCGACACGCCGCTGTTCAAGGTGGAGCGCCTGCTGAGCGTGGACCTGGACCACATCGACGCCGAGACCCTGGCTGGCCTGGTGTACGAGACGCTCAAGCGCGTGCCGGAAGAGGAAGAAGTGCTGGAAGTGGAAGGCTTGCGCATCATCATCAAGAAGATGAAAGGCCCGAAGATCATCCTGGCCAAGGTGCTTCGCCTGGAATAACCATCGCCCCCACCGACGTCATCGCGGCCAAGGCCGGCTCCTACGCCGTCCGTGGTAGGAGCCGGCCTTGGCCGCGATGCAGACGACACATCATTTATTGCCCAACGCAAAGTTGGGCAAGCTGCCCACCGGTTGATTGAACTGGAAGGGAATCGATTCAAGCCCCAGCCCCACGTTGCGCTGCACCACGAAATGCAGGTGCGGGCCGGTGCTGTTGCCGGTATTGCCGGAGCGCGCCAGCGGCGTGCCCACTGCCACGTACTGCCCCTCGCGCACACTCACCGAACCTTGCATCAAGTGCAGATAAACCCCCATCGTGCCGTCATCGTGCAGGATCCGCACAAAGTTGCCCGAAGGGTTGGCGCCACCACTGCCCTGACTGTTCTCCACCTTCACCACGGTGCCGCCCCGCGCGGCGATGATCTGCGTCCCCACCGGCATGGCGATATCCATGGCCCAGCGGCTTCTGGGGCCAAAATGGCTGAAGGTGCCGTTGGGGCCCTGGGTCAACCGAAAGGGCCCACCTACCCATGGCAACGGGTATTGATAGCCTTGGGCGACCATTGACGGGTTACCCAGCGAATAACGGAATTTTTGCGAGAACCTCAGCGGCTGCCCAGGCTTTTGCGCCACCAGGGTAGCCAGAACGAGTGTGGAGCGCGCCGGCAACACTTTGCGCACCACCGACGGCGTACCCGGCCGCACGTTACCCAGGTTGTTCAGGCGCAGCTCTACCTCAACCGGGGCGTACAGGTCATTGCGCGCGGAAAAAGTGGTTACGCCAGGCTGTTTACCGACGTTCAAGTGCACCTGCTGGTCCAACCGTTCGTTCATGCGGTCGGCAAATACCAGCACCTTGGCGCCTCGGGTGGGCCGGTCGGTGTAGGAAGTCACGCCATAGGCGTCGGTGTATTTGTAGATGGTGGTAGCGCCAGCCTGGCCGCAGACGATGGCCAGGACGCAGAAAAGGAGGGAGCGTAGCTGCATGATGGCAATCTGGAATAATGGGCCTGGAGCAAAGATTAGCAGCTCTGAGGCCCCCGTTCGCCAAACAGATAAACGGGATGTGACAGCGTAGCCGCTGCCGCAGGCTGCGCTGGCGTTTGCATGCACCCGGGAAATCCCGGCTGGCATGCGGGCCAGCGCAGCCTGGCGGCAGCGGCTACAGATATCCGCTATCAGGCGCCGGGTACGAAGTGCTTCTGCGCGGTGCCGCGGGCGATCAGGCGCGAGAGGTAGTCCAGTTTCTGCGCATCCTGGTCGACGAAACGGAACGTCAGTTGCAGCCAGTCGCTGTCCGGCTTGGGCTCGTGAGCCGCGATGGCGTGCAGGTAGCCATTGAGCCGCGCCACTTCGGCGTTGTCGCCTTGCTCAAGGTCCAGCACGGCGTTTTCCAGCACCTGAGGCAACACTTCCCCGCGGCGCACTACCAATTGCGCTTCCTTGAGGCTCAGGCCCCTGATGATGCACTGCTGGTTGCCGCTGGACAGGCGCAGCTGGCCCTGGCCACGGCTGCCCGTTGGCGCAGCCGCTGGCGTGGCCGCTGGTCGGGGGGCGTTATTGAGCAGGCCACCGCGGGCCGCCGGCGCTGCGGCAGGGCTGACCACGTCGGCCTTGCCACCGGTCAAGGCACTGAGCGAATCATTGGCGAAGGCCGAACTGGCGCGGCTTGGCGAGGCCATCAAGGTATCGAGCTTGCCGATCTTGGCCAGCGCCTTCTTCACCTTGGTCAGCAACTGCTCATTGGTGAACGGCTTGCCGATGAAGTCGGAAACGCCGGCCTGAATGGCCTGCACCACGTTTTCCTTGTCGCCACGGCTGGTCACCATGATGAACGGCATCGCCTTGAGATTTTCCTGCTCGCGGCACCAGGTCAGCAGCTCCAGGCCGGACATTTCAGGCATTTCCCAATCGCACAGCACCAGGTCGAAGCTGTCCTTCATCAACAGCGCCTGGGCTTTGCGGCCGTTCACCGCGTCTTCCGTGGTCACCCCGGGGAACGCGTTGCGCAGACACTTCTTCACCAGGTCGCGAATGAACGGCGCGTCATCCACAACCAGCACACTGACCTTACTCATTGACCACTCCTAAGATTACCCGGCAAGCATAGCGCTGACTGATGGCCATTTGCCAAAACTTATTAGTCACGCCGGGACTCTTCGTTCACGGGGTGCCTTTCTTTTCACGCACCGTAAACAAAAATGCCTGGCACCAGGCCAGGCATTTGTAGTCGGGCAGTCTTACTTATCGTCCGAAACGCCCGGAACATTAGCCGTATCGCGACGACCCTGCACTGCTTCACGCATGTGCGCCATGCCCAGGTGACGGACGTCCTTACCACCCACCAGGTAAATCACCAGTTCCGAGATGTTGCGCGCGTGATCGCCGATGCGCTCCAGCGAACGCAGGGCCCAGATCACGTTCAGCACCTGGGAGATAGAGCGCGGGTCTTCCATCATGTAGGTGACCAGCGCGCGCAGGGCGGTCTTGTATTCACGGTCGATGGTCTTGTCATACTGGGCCACCGCCAGCGCCAGGTTGGCGTCGAAGCGGGCGAAGGCGTCCAGCGCGTCACGCACCATGCGGCGCACCTGGTCGCCGATGTGGCGCACTTCCTCATAGCCAAGCGGCGACTGGCCTTCTTCGCACAACTGGATGGCGCGGCGGGCGATCTTGGTGGATTCGTCGCCGATGCGCTCCAGGTCGATCACCGACTTGGAGATGCTGATGATCAGGCGCAGGTCGGAAGCGGCCGGCTGGCGACGGGCGAGGATGCGCACGCATTCCTCGTCGATGTTGCGCTCCATCTGGTTGATCTGCTCGTCAACGTCGCGTACTTGCTGGGCCAGGCCCGAGTCGGCCTCGATCAGCGCGATGACTGCGTCGTTGACCTGCTTCTCCACCAGGCCGCCCATGGCCAGCAGGTGGCTGCGGACTTCCTCCAGTTCGGCATTGAACTGCTGGGAGATGTGGTGCGTAAGGCTATCTTTATCAATCATCGGGTCGCTCCGCGACAGCTTTGAGACTTAAAGCTGCAATCTACAAGTGGTTAAGTGGTGATCCAGAACACAAACGCAGTACCGCATCTGCTTGCAGCGTGGGGCCGCAAGCCGCAGCTACCTCTAGCCATAGCGACCGGTAATGTAATCCTCGGTCTGCCGTTTCGCAGGGTTGGTGAACAGGGTATCCGTATCCCCGAACTCCACCAGCTTGCCCATGTACATGAACGCCGTGTAATCGGACACCCGGGCCGCCTGCTGCATGTTGTGGGTCACGATCACAATGGTGTATTTGGATTTCAGTTCGTAGATCAGTTCTTCAACTTTCAGCGTGGAAATCGGATCGAGCGCCGAACATGGCTCATCGAGCAGCAACACCTGCGGCTCCACGGCAATGGTGCGGGCAATCACCAGGCGCTGTTGCTGACCGCCGGACAGGCCCAGCGCCGACTCGTGCAGGCGGTCCTTGACCTCATCCCACAAGGCGGACGCCTTCAGCGCCCATTCCACGGCCTCGTCCAGCACGCGCTTTTTGTTGATGCCCTGGATGCGCAGGCCGTACACCACGTTCTCGTAGATGGTCTTGGGGAACGGGTTGGGCTTCTGGAACACCATGCCAACGCGGCGGCGCAGCTCGGCCACGTCCTCGCCCTTGCGGTAGATGTTGTGGCCGTCGAGGTTGATCTCGCCTTCCACGCGGCAGCCGTCCACCAGGTCGTTCATGCGGTTGAAGGTGCGCAGCAGGGTCGACTTGCCGCAACCCGACGGGCCGATGAAGGCGGTGACGCGCTGCTTGGGGATATCCAGCGCCACGTCGAACAGTGCCTGTTTGGCGCCGTAGTACAGGTTCAGGCCGGGCACCTGAATGGCCAGCGTTTCGTTGGCCATGCTCAGGCCCTGGCGCTTGCGGCCGATGGCCGAGAGGCTGACACCGCCGGGCTTGTTGGGATCTTGCTGCATGGGTGGCTCCCTACGCATTCAGTGCGTTGGTTGAGCCGCCCGCCTCGCGATGAGGGGGCGGCGGGCGAGTGACAAGCGGACGATCAGTTGTCCAGGGCCTTGTACTTCTCGCGCAAGTGGTTACGAAGGGCGACGGCCGACAGGTTCAGCGCGGCAATCACCATCACCAGCAGCAACGCCGTGGCATACACCAGCGGGCGCGCGGCCTCGACGTTGGGGCTCTGGAAGCCCACGTCATAAATATGGAAGCCCAGGTGCATGATCTTCTGGTCCAGGTGCAGGTACGGGTAGTTGCCGTCCACCGGCAACGACGGTGCCATCTTCACCACACCCACCAGCATCAGCGGGGCCACCTCGCCGGCGGCGCGGGCCACGGCCAGGATCATGCCGGTCATCATGGCCGGGCTGGCCATGGGCAGAACGATTTTCCACAGGGTCTCGGCCTTGGTCGCGCCCAAGGCCAGCGAGCCCTCGCGCAGGCTCAACGGGATGCGCGCCAGGCCTTCCTCGGTGGCCACGATCACCACCGGCACCGCCAGCAGCGCCAGGGTCAGCGATGCCCACAGCAGGCCCGGGGTGCCGAAGGTCGGCGCCGGCAAGGCCTCGGGGAAGAACAGGCGGTCCAGCGAGCCACCCAGCACGTATACGAAGAAGCCCAGGCCGAACACGCCATAGACAATCGCCGGCACGCCGGCCAGGTTGTTCACGGCGATGCGGATCAGCCGGGTCATGGGCCCTTGGCGGGCGTACTCGCGCAGGTACACCGCCGCCAGCACGCCGAACGGGGTGACGATCATGGCCATGATCAGGGTCATCATCACGGTGCCGAAGATGGCCGGGAACACGCCGCCCTCGGTGTTGGCTTCACGGGGGGTCCTGGCTGAGGAACTCGCCGACCTTGCCGAAGTAGAAGCCCAGCTTCTTGAATAGGCCCATGGCGTTGGGCTGGTAGGCGTGCAGCACCTTGCCCATGCTGATTTCCATGACCTTGCCGTTGATGTCGCGCACGGTCAGGCTGTCGCGGTTAATGGCCTGGTGCAGGTCGCCAAGGCGCGATTCGATGTCCAGGTATTGGCCTTTGAGCGCGGCGCGCTCGGCGTCCATGTCGGCCTGGGCCGTGGCGTCCAGGCGGTGCTCCAGCTCCAGCTTGCGGCTGTGCAGGCGGATGCGTTCGAGCTGGGCGTTGATCGAGCCGATTTCGCCTTTTTCCAGGCGCTTGAGCTGGCGGTCCAGGTCCTTGACGCGGTCAATGCGCGGGTACAGCTGGTCGAACACTGCATCGCCTTCGGCCACCACCTGGCCGTTTTCCTTGATGTTGACCAGGTAGCCGTAGAAGTTGCCCCATTCGCGGCGCTCGATGGTCACCAGCTCCAGGGGCTTGCTCTGCTCGCGCAGCCAGTCGCCGACCACCCATACAAAGTCCATGCCGCCAATGTCACGGTTGCCGACCTTGATCAGCTCGCGGGTCATGAATTCGGGGCCTTGCGCCGGTACCGGCAGCCCGGCGCCGGCCAGTTGGGCACGCGGCACTTCTTCTTTCTGTACCACTTCGCCAATCAGCACCTTGGCCGGCTGGCCGGGTACTTCGTAGGTGGCGTGCACCAGGTTGGCCGGCCAGAAGTGGCCCAGGCCCCGTACGGCCAGCAGCGCCAGCAGGCCCACGGTCATGATCACGGCGATGGACACCGCGCCGCCGCTCAGCCATACGCCGGGCGAACCGCTGTTGAACCAGCCTTTGAGGGAATCGTTTTTCACCGATCGCTACCTTCTGTCAAAGCGACGAGTATTTTTTGCGAAGACGCTGGCGGATCAGTTCGGCCAGGGTATTCATCACGAAGGTGAACAGCAGCAGCACCAGCGCGGCCAGGAACAGCACGCGATAGTGGCTGCCGCCCACTTCCGACTCGGGCATTTCCACCGCCACGTTGGCGGCCAGGGTGCGCATCCCCTCGAACAGGTTCATGTCCATCACCGGTGTGTTACCAGTGGCCATCAGCACGATCATGGTTTCGCCCACGGCGCGGCCCATGCCGATCATCAGCGCCGAGAAAATCCCCGGGCTTGCGGTCAGCAGCACCACGCGGGTCAGCGTCTGCCAAGGCGTGGCGCCCAGCGCCAGCGAGCCCAGGGTCAGGCTGCGCGGCACGCTGAACACGGCGTCCTCGGCAATCGAATAGATGTTGGGGATAACCGCGAAGCCCATCGCCAGGCCCACCACCAGGGCGTTGCGCTGGTCATAGGTGATTTTCAGGTCGTTGTTGATCCACAGGCGCATGTCGCCGTCGAAGAACCAATTTTCCAGGTGCGGGCTCATGAACAGCGAGAACCAGGCCACCAGCAGGATCACCGGCACCAGAATGGCGCTTTCCCAGCCGTCCGGCACCCGCAGGCGAATGCTTTCTGGCAGCCGGCTCCAGCCGAAGCCAGCCAGCAGGATACCCAGCGGCGTCAGCAGCAACAGGCTGAAGATGCCCGGCAGATGGCCTTCCAGGTACGGCGCCAGGAACAGGCCGGCAAGGAAGCCGAGGATCACCGTGGGCATGGCCTCCATCAGCTCGATCACCGGTTTGACCTTGCGGCGCAAGCGCGGGGCCATGAAATAGGCGGTGTAGATGGCTGCAGCAACGGCCAGCGGCGCAGCCAGGAACATGGCGTAGAACGCCGCCTTCAGGGTGCCGAAGGTCAGCGGCGCCAGGCTCAGCTTGGGCTCGAAGTCGGAGGTGGCGGCCGTGGACTGCCAGACGTATTTGGGTTCGTCGTAGTTTTCATACCAGACCTTGTCCCACAGCGCGCTCCACGACACCTCGGGGTGCGGGTTGACCAGTACCAGTTTCAGCAGCCGGCCGCCCTCTTCCACCAGGATGCGGTTGGCACGGGGCGACAGCGCCACGATGCCGGGGCCCTGGGCCACTTGTTCAATCAGCAAGGTACGGTGCGCGGTGCTGTGGAACACGCCCAGCTGTCCTGCCGCGTTGACGGCGATAAAGCCCTTGCGGCGCTGCTCGGCGGTGATATCGACAATGGGCGTGCTGCCCATCTGGAAGTCACGGATGTGCGTCAGGCGTGGATCGCCGTCGACATCACGGGCCATGAACCACTGGGCCAGGCCACCTTTGGAGGTACCGATGATCAGCGAAACGCCGCCAACCAATTGGGTGCTGGCGGTGACTTCGGCGTTGGCGTCCTCAAGCAGCTTGTAGCGACCGTTGAGGCTCTTGTCGCGCAGGTTGAAGACGTCGGCCTGGGCGCGGCCATTGATCACGTACAGCCACTGCTGACGCGGGTCGACGAAGATGGCCTTGACCTGCTCGGTCATCTGCGGGAGTTCGATGGTGGCCTGGGTGGTCTCACTCTCGCCGGTCAGCATGTTTTCCTCTTTGGTCAGGGAAATCACATGCAATTGCGGACCGGTGGAGCCGGCCACGACCAGGGCGGTATCGGTGGCGCTCAGGTTGACGTGCTCCAGCGCCCTGCCCTGGTCATCCAGGGTCAGCGGCGCCTGCCCGTAAGGGAATTCGACGTTGGGGGTGATGGTCTTCTCACCCTCGGGATAGGTGACCTTGTAGGTGTGGCGGAAGATCATCGCCTGCCCGTTGGACAGACCCAGGATCACCAGCGGGCTGCCCGGCTGGTCCTCACCGATGGACGCCACACTCACGCCCGCAGGCAACGGCAGGTTCACGCGCTTCACCTCGGCGCCGTCCTTGGTGCTGAAGAACAGCACCTGGCCAAGGTCGGAAACCCGCATGCCAACGCGGTTCTGCTCTTCAAGGGTAAGCATCAGCGGCTTGCCGCCATCCTGTTCCCAGGCGGGGGTCAGCGCCGGCCTGGTTTCCAGCTCGGCGCCCTGGAACAGGGGCAGCACCACGTAGGCAAGATAGAAGAAGATCAGGGTGATGGCAGCGAGCACGGCCAAGCCGCCCACCAGCACGTACCACCGCGTCAGGTGGTCGTTCAGCGCGCGCCATTTGCGCTTGCGCACCAGCTCCGGAGTATTGAAATCAATGCGCGCCGGGGGCTTGGGCGGTGTCGTTGCAGAGTTGGCCAGATCATTCATGCGCACACCCTAGCGGCCTCGTATGACAGAAACATGACAGCAGACTGACGCAGCAAGGTCTGCCGCCCAGCCAAGCTGGGCAGCACACCAGGTGAATCGTTAAGCGAGGCCTCTATTCCGGCCTCGCCAGCCATTCTACTTACTTTGAGCCTTCACTCAGCCCCAAATCTGCCAGCGCTTTGGCGGCGACTTTGGCCGGGAGCGGGATGTAACCATCTTTTACCACGATCTGCTGACCGGATTGTGACAGCACCAACTTCACGAATTCGGCTTCCATCGGCGCCAGCGGCTTGTTCGGCGCCTTGTTGACGTACAGGAACAGGAAGCGCGACAGCGGGTATTTGCCGTTCAGGGCATTTTCCTCGGTGTCTTCGACGAAGTTGGTGGTGCCCTTCTTGGCCAAGGCCACGGTCTTCACGCTGGCGGTCTTGTAGCCGATGCCCGAATAGCCCACGCCGTTGAGCGAGCTGCTGATGGACTGCACCACCGACGCCGAACCTGGCTGCTCGTTGACGTTGGGCTTGAAGTCACCCTTGCACAGCGCCTCTTCCTTGAAATAGCCATAAGTGCCCGACACCGAGTTGCGGCCGAACAGCTGCACCGGCTTGTTGGCCAGGTCGCCCGTCACGCCCAGGTCGCCCCAGGTCTTGACCTCGGCCTTGGCGCCGCACAGGCGGTTGGCCGAGAAAATCGCGTCCACCTGCTCCATGGTCAGGTGCTCGATAGGGTTGTCCTTGTGCACGAACACCGCCAGAGCATCCACTGCCACCGGGATAGCCGTGGGCTTGTAGCCGTGCTTCTGCTCGAAAGCCTGCAGCTCCACGTCCTTCATGCGGCGGCTCATGGGGCCGAAGTTGGCAGTGCCCTCGGTCAACGCTGGCGGCGCGGTGGAGGAACCGGCGGCCTGGATCTGGATGTTGACGTTCGGGTATTCCTTTTTATACGCCTCGGCCCACAGGGTCATGAGGTTGGCCAGGGTGTCGGAGCCAACGCTGGACAGGTTGCCCGACACGCCGGTGGTCTTCACGTAGGCCGGAATCGCAGGGTCCACGGCGGCAGAGGCCTGGACGGTGACGACACCCGCGGCGACGAAGCTGATCGCGGCCATCAAACGCTTGATTGTCATGGGGTGAGTCCTGGGAATAGGTGGTTCGAATGGGGTTGGGCGAAGTATTGGCGGCCCATGTGAACATTCTATGTATGGATTATGACAGGCGGATGAATGGCCATTACGGGATGTTTCCATCCAAAAGCAACCCCGGCCAATCGCATTACCTTAGATGTCACGTCGTTGACACCCTGTCTCCATTGCTCGAAAATGGTTGTTGAGGGCTCGATAAGAGCATTGCTGTTCGGTGTCACGGTGGCTATTGACCGACAGTGCGGATCGCAGGGCGCACCACCCTGAGTAGCGGTAACCAAGCTTCAACGGTTAGCTCGCGACCCAATCGTGATGGATTCATCATGATTAGCTAAGTGAAGCGCTGCGACTACAAGCCCTCCCACCTTCTTGAAAAGACGCTCACGCGTCTTTTTTGCTTTTGGGATCCGGCGAGCTCACGCCGATTACGTTCCCTACTAGAGTCCCATGACCACGGCGCTGCATCCGATAAGCAGTCACTACCGAATAGAATTGAAGCGCTTCGTCGTCCAGCTGAATTGGCTCAAGGATGACATAGCCCTTGGCACTGCGTAACACCGTTACCCGATACCCTTTTCTGGTCTGGTGAAACTCGCAGTAGATCGGCGCCTTGTGCACAATGACTGAAGCTACATACTCCGCCACTCCATCTATCAGCTTGCAGCCCCACTTGGGCAGCTCATGGGCATGCTCCTTCCAGATATGGTTTACGCCATAGCCTTTGTTTGGTCCGATGTGCCGACCTGCACGCAAATGGATCTCACCTGACGGTAGAGCTATCCCCCGGTTTTTCATCTCAGGTATCAACCCATAGCTTTGCCGGCCTGTCTGAGGATGGGCGATAAAATCATCCTGATGCAGATGGGTGGCATATCGAGGCGAAAGCGTTGGGGTATGAGGCTTGGGTGGCAATCCATTTGCTCCGGCTTTTTCAGCCGAGGATTTTGCCATGCTTTTCGGGGACGTTTCCTGCATGGTGGACCGACGCTGCGCCGTCTAAGTCAGACGGCAGCGAAGTGTTGATGCGCGGGCGAAACGCCCGCGCAGCGGGGGTTCAGCGCTTTTTGGCCAGCAGGTACAAGCCCACCGCCAAACCAATCATGCAAATCCCTGCAACATAATAAGCAGGCCCCATCGGGTCCGATTTCAGCAGCAAGGTCACGATCATCGGCGTCAGGCCACCGAAGATGGCGTACGCCAGGTTGTAGGAAAACGACAGGCCGGTGAAACGCACCACCGCCGGGAATGCCTTGACCATCACGTACGGCACCGCGCCGATGGTACCGACGAACAGGCCGGTCAGCGCGTACAGCGGGAACAACCAGTCCGGGTGCGCATGCAGGCTGTGGTAGAACACCCACGAGCTGACCAGCAGCGCCAGGCTGCCACCCACGAACACACGGCCCGCACCCAGGCGGTCTGCCAGGGCGCCGGCGCACACGCAACCGATGCTCAGGAACACGATGGCCAGGCTGTTGGCCTGCAGGGCCACGGACGGCGAGAAGCCATAAACAGTCTGTAGCACGGTCGGGGTCATCAGGATCACCACCACGATGCCGGCCGACAGCAACCAGGTCAGCAGCATCGATACGGCGATGGCGCCACGGTGGTCGCGCAGCACGGCACGCAACGGGACCTCATCGGCCAGCGCCTTGCGCTGTTGCAGTTCCGCGAACACAGGGGTCTCGTGCAACCAGCGGCGCAGGTACACCGACATCAGGCCGAACACGCCACCCAGCAAGAATGGGATGCGCCATGCGTAGTCCGATACCTCGGTGGCGCTGTACAGGCTGTTGATCAGCGTCGCCACCAGGGAACCGAGCAGGATGCCCGCCGTCAAACCCGACGTCAGCGTGCCGCAGGCATAGCCTACGTAGCGCGCCGGCACGTGCTCGGACACGAATACCCAGGCGCCTGGCACTTCACCGCCGATGGCAGCGCCCTGGATCACCCGCATCAACAGCAGCAGGATCGGCGCCCACAGGCCGATCTGCGCGTAAGTCGGCAGCAGGCCCATGATCAGCGTCGGCACGGCCATCATGAAGATGCTCAAGGTGAACATCTTCTTGCGGCCCAGCAGGTCGCCGAAGTGCGCCATGACGATGCCGCCAAGGGGGCGGGCCAGGTAGCCGGCGGCAAAGATGCCGAAGGTCTGCATTAGGCGTAGCCACTCGGGCATGTCGGCGGGGAAAAACAATTTGCCGACCACGGTGGCAAAGAACACGAAAATAATGAAATCGTAGAACTCCAGCGCACCGCCCAGGGCGGAAAGCGACAAAGTCTTGTAGTCGTTGCGGGTCAGGGGACGCGCCGGTTGCGCGTGACTGGAGGGCACGGAGGTCATGATTGGGGCTTCTCTTATAGGCGTTACGGCAACCCTCACCAGGGCTGCTTGCGGCTTGGCAGGTGGGGCACGATAGCAAATTGCTGGAAAAAGCACATGTTTAGTGATTTCCAGCCGATAAATGCGCCAGGACGGTCGTCGCTACAGATATCGCTCTATATACTGCGCGTCTGTAGGAATTTTCTGTTTGTATACGGGGTGTTTGTGCGAAAACGTCGCTATATGCGTTAGCCGATTTCGCAGAGTTACCCTAATAGCGCCTCCCTTGGCGAAAGCAGCGTAGTATTAGGCTGAATCGCTTTATCAAGGGGCGCATCGTATAACGCCAGCGCAATTGAGAGTTTTGGGTCAGAGGCACCCCGAGCATGATTGAACTCGAACAAGAAGATCCTATTCCACAAGGCGATCTCGCCTTGCAGATAACCGCGCTACCGCGCGAGACCAACGGCTTCGGCGATATCTTCGGCGGCTGGCTGGTGTCCCAGATGGACCTGGCGGGTACCGCCATGGCCAGCAAAGTGGCCGGCGGCCGCGTGGCTACCGTCGCCATCGACCGCATGGCATTTCTGGTACCCGTTGCAGTGGGCGCACAATTGTCTTTTTATACCCAGACCCTGGAAATCGGCCGCAGCTCGATCCAGATGATGGTCGAAGTGTGGAGCGACGATCCTCTGTCCAGCGAATGGCGCAAAGTAACCGAAGCGGTGTTCGTGTTCGTGGCCATCGATGGCAGCGGCCGCACCCGTTCGGTGCCGCCGCGGCGCTGAGCATCGGCAAACTTGACGGCCGTTTCGGGGTCAACTGCATATCTATTGATAGGAAGCGAGAACTGCGCATGTCTACCCCCCAGGTCGAGTCAGTCAAACTGGATGAACTGAACTGCTGGCGCATCAGCCACAGCGGTGCCGAACTGCTGGTTGCCCAACAGGGCGCGCAGATCCTCAGCTATCAACGCGACGGTGAACAGCCGCTGATCTGGCTCAACGACCAGGCGGTGTTCAAGCATGGCACCCCCGTGCGCACAGGCGTGCCGGTGTGCTGGCCGTGGTTCGGCAACTACGCGCGCAACCCGCAATCGGTGCAGGCCATGTACAAGGCCGACTCTGCACCCGCGCACGGTTTGGTCCGGGCCATGGACTGGCAGCTGCATGGCATCGACAGCGCCACCGATGACAACCTGCGCATCGACTTCACCCTGCCCGAGGCCGAAGGCAAATTGCCGGGCTGGCCGCACAAGGCGTCGTTGAAGTTGAGCATCGTGCTGGGCGACCACTTGGGCGTGAGCCTCACCACCAGCAACCTGGGCGACGAGCCGATCACCATCAGCCAGGCGCTGCACAGCTACTTCGCCGTCAGTGACGTGCGCGATGTACACGTGGAAGGCGTGGCCAACCTCAAGTACATCGAGACTCTGGAAGACTGGCAGGTGCGCGAACAGGCCAATGAGCTGCGTTTCGCGGGCGAGACTGACCGTATCTATCAGCAGGTGCCGTCGCAACTGACCATCGTTGACCCGGCGTGGAAGCGTCGCGTGCGCATCACCAGCAGCGGCTCCAATGCAGCCGTTATCTGGAACCCGTGGATCGACCGCGCCGCGCAGCTCAGCGACATGGCCGACGATGGCTGGCAGCGCATGCTGTGCATCGAGACGGCCAACGTGATGGATGATGTGGTGGTGTTGCTGCCAGGCGCCGAGCATACGCTGGGCTTCACCCTGGTCAGCGAAGCGCTGTAACCCCCCCGCCTGTAGCCGCTGCCGCCAGGCTGCGCTGTCCCTCAACCTCGCTGGAGATTTCCAGTGTACTCGAGGGCCAGCGCAGCCTGGCGGCAGCGGCTACGGGTTCGACGTGATGTGGGTTAGAGGTCCGCCTCCACCACCACCCGCACCTTCGACGCATCCATCGCATACGCCGCATCGGCCATGTCATTGCTGACCTTCTCAACCTTCAACGTCCCGATCGCCCACAGCGGCGTGTAGATGTCATCCAGTTTCAAGCCCTTGGGGTAGCGGATCAGGATCATCTGGTTGGGCGGCGGTGGCGGCACGTGGATGCAGGCGCCCGGGTACGGCACCAGGAAGAACGACGTGGCGCGGCCCTTGGCGTCCGTCTCGAGAGGCACCGGATAACCGCCGATACGGATGTTCTTGCCATCCATCTCAGCCACGGTCTTGGTGGAATACATCACCGCCGGCAGCCCCTTGCTTTGCTTCAGGCCGCCCTTGTGGGTGAAGTTGCCGTCGCCCTCAGGGGTGTTGTGGGTAATTTCCGGCATGGCTTCCAGGGCCTTCTGATCCGACTTGGGCATCAGCGAAAGCCAGTCGGTTTCCGGAAGTTTTTCGGCGGCGTGAACAAGGCCGCTGCAGACGAATAAGGTGGCAAGAAGAATACGGCGCATGAAGGGCCTCGACACAAAATGAGTCGGGCATTCTAGCCCTCTCTGCGCGCCAGCAGAGAGGGCCATTGGGCGAATGTCAGTCGTTTTTTTTGATCATGCCGTACAGCACCAGCAGGATGATCGCGCCGATCAGCGCGCCGAGGAAACCGGCGCCCTGGCCCGCCTGGTAAATGCCCAGCGCCTGACCGCCATAGGTCGCGGCCAGCGAACCGCCGATACCCAGCAGGATTGTCATGATCCAGCCCATGCTGTCGTCGCCGGGCTTGAGAAAACGCGCCAGCAAGCCAACGATCAGGCCGATGAAGATGGTGCCGATAATGCCCATGTTAAACCCTCTGATTGACTGCATTAGCCAAAGCCTAGTTGCGCTTTGGCTTCCTGCAATCAGAGGGCTCACTGCAGAGGAGGTTCCCTTGTCAGGCGCCGATCAGAGCTTCCACAGCCTTGATCTGCTGCTGCAGGGTAGCCATGTCGGCGCTGCGCAGGGTAGCGTGGCCCACCTTGCGGCCAACCTTGAACGCCTTGCCGTAGTGGTGCAGGTGGCAGTCGTCAATGGCGATGACCTTGTCCACCGGCGGTACTTCGCCGATGAAGTTGAGCATGGCGCTTTCGCCGACCTTGGCGGTCGAGCCCAGCGGCAGGCCGGCCACGGCGCGCAGGTGGTTTTCGAACTGGCTGCACTCGGCGCCTTCGATGGTCCAGTGCCCGGAGTTGTGTACGCGCGGGGCAATTTCGTTAGCCTTCAGGCCACCGTCGACTTCAAAGAATTCGAACGCCAGCACGCCCACGTAATCCAGGTGCTTGAGCACACGGCCCGCGTAGTCTTCGGCCAAGGCCTGCAGCGGGTGATCGGTGCTGGCCACGGACAGGCGCAGGATGCCGCTGTCGTGGGTGTTGTGCACCAGCGGATAGAAACGCGTTTCGCCGTCGCGGGCGCGCACGGCAATCAGCGACACTTCGCCGGTGAACGGCACAAAGCCTTCCAGCAGGCACGGAACGCTGCCCAGCTCGGCGAAGGTACCTTCCACGTCAGCCTGGCTGCGCAGTACTTTCTGACCCTTGCCGTCGTAACCCAGGGTGCGGGTTTTCAGCACGGCCGGCAGGCCGATGCTGGCCACGGCCGCGTCCAGGTCGGCTTGCGACTGGATGTCGGCGAACGTGGGGGTAGGCACGCCCAGGTCCTTGAACATGCTTTTCTCGAACCAGCGGTCGCGAGCGATGCGCAGGGCATTGGCGCTCGGGTACACCGGCACGAACTGCGACAGGAAGGCCACGGTTTCGGCCGGGACGCTTTCGAATTCGAAAGTCACCAGGTCGACTTCGTCGGCCAGTTGGCGCAGGTGGTCCTGGTCGCCGTAGTCAGCGCGCAGGTGCTCGCCCAGGGGCGCGGCACAGGCGTCTGGCGCCGGGTCCAGGAATGCGAAGTTCATACCCAGCGGGGTACCCGCCAGGGCCAACATGCGGCCCAGCTGGCCGCCACCGATAACACCGATCTTCATGAAAGAGCCTCAGGCCTGACGCGGGTCTGGATTTTCCAGCACGCTGTCTGTCTGTTCAGTGCGGAATTGCTTGAGCACGGCGTGGAATTGCGGGTGCTTGGCGCCCAGGATGCTGGCCGACAGCAGCGCTGCGTTGATCGCGCCAGCCTTGCCGATGGCGAGGGTGGCAACCGGCACACCGGCCGGCATCTGCACGATCGACAGCAGCGAGTCGACGCCCGAGAGCATGGAGGACTGCACCGGCACGCCCAGCACTGGCAGGTGGGTCTTGGCCGCGCACATGCCTGGCAGGTGGGCAGCGCCACCGGCACCGGCGATGATCACTTCGATTCCGCGGCTTTCCGCTTCCTCGGCATACTGGAACAGCAGGTCGGGCGTACGGTGGGCCGAAACCACGGTGACTTCGTACGGAATACCGAGCTTGTCCAGCATATCGGCGGTGTGGCTAAGGGTGGACCAATCGGACTTGGAGCCCATGATCACGCCAACCAGTGCACTCATCGTCGAGCCTCTTCTCTTGGGCGCCCGCAGGCGCGTCAAAAAACAACAAGCCACGCAGGAAACCCGGCGTGGCTTGTTATACGAATTATGGCCGGTAAAACCGACCGAAGGCCGCGCAGTATACCGCAAAGAACGTGGATAAATAGACCTTCTATCAGCGCTGAAAACAGCGGTTTTACTGACTTTCAAGTCAACGCCCGACAACGGTAGCCGCTGCCGTCAGGCTGCGCTGGCCCCTATCCACACTGGAGCTCTCAAGTGTACTCGCGGGCCAGCGCAGCCTGGCGGCAGCGGCTACGGGAAGGTGTTTACACTGGCGATGGCGTCGCGTGCATCGCGGCCAAGGCCGGCTCCTACCAAGCACGGCGTAGGAGCCAACTTTAGTCGCGATGCAGACAACGTGGTTTACGTTCAGGCGTTGCGCTTGAGCTGGCGGCGCAGTCTCAGGTTATCTGCTGCCAATAGCAGCAACGCAAGGAGGTTCAGGATTGCGAAGCCATCGACGCCTGAGAAATGCCAGAACGCCCACGCCACGAGCGCTACGGCCAGGGCGGTGATCAACAGTAGCAAGGAATCCTTCATACAAACCCCTTGGCGTAGAGGTAATGGCGCCTGCCCTGCACTTGAGGCTGGTAGATGCCTGGATGTTTGGCCAAGCTGGCAGTCAACCAGCCGCGCTGCAGGTTATTGTCTCGGGCCGATGCCAATACGTCGGCAAGTGACAGGCCTCCCGAAAGGCTACGGCCAGTCGCCACGGCGATACTGCCAATGACTGCACCTACGTAAAAGGCCGCTGAGCAGGCGCCGATCACCGCAAGCTTTTCCAGCCGGGTTCCTGCTGTTATCAACTCCCCAACGGTGACCGTCTTGCCGAACTTATCAATCTGGGTAAGCAGGGTCGTCGCGGTAGCCACTGCCGTCGTTACATTACCGAATAGCGACTCGGGAGCTGGCAGCCCCAAGCCTTCCATATTCTCTTTGAAATAATCATAAAAGCTGGGCATTCATTCATCCTTTAAAGCCTGTCTGGTGCAGGCAATCCATTTGACGCGCCAGCCTAAAGAACTGAAGTTCAAACCTCAACCACCCCTGTAGCCGCTGCCGCAGGCTGCGCTGGCCCTCATCCCCACTGAGTATCCCAAGTGTACTCAGGGGCCCGCGCAGCCTGCGGCAGCGGCTACAGGGCTGGGGTGCCCGCCGCACCGCCTTCCAGCTTGCGCCACAACAGGCGCACGTTGGCCTTGCGCACCAGCGCACATCTATACAGGCGAATCTCCAGCGGCACATGCCACTGCGGGCCGCCGCATACTACCAACTCGCCGCGCTTGAGCTCGGCCTTGGCGCTCAGGTGCGGCACCCAGGCGATGCCCAGGCCTTCCAGCGCCATGCTTTTCAGGCTGTCAGCCATGGCCGTTTCATACACCGTGGTGTAGCGCAGGTTACGCTGGCGCAGCAGCAGGTTCACCGACCGGCCCAGAAAGGCCCCGGTGCTATAGCCCAATAAAGGAAAGCTGATGTCGTGCTCAAGGTCATACAGCGGCTTGCCATCGGGCCCCACCGCGCACACCGGGATCATCTCGGTATGGCCCAGGTGCAGCGACGGGAAGATTTCGGCGTCCATCTGCAACGCAGCATCCGGGTCATAGAAGGCCAGCATCAGGTCGCAGCCACCTTCACGCAGCGCATGCACCGCGTCGCCGACGTTGGTGGCGACCAGCCGGGTGGCGATGTTCAAACCTTCATTTCGCAGCTGCGCGATCCAGTGCGGGAAGAAGCCCAGCGCCAGCGAGTGCGCTGCCGCCACTTGCATGACTTCGCCCTGCCCACCTTCCAAGTGATGCAAATGACGCAACACTTCGCCCAACTGTTCCACCACGGTTCTCGCCGTCACCAGGAACAACTGCCCCGCCGCCGTCAGCTCGATGGGCGTGCGCGAACGGTTCACCAGCTGCAGGCCCAGGGCGGCCTCCAGGCTGCGGATCCTGCGGCTGAACGCGGGCTGGGTGACAAATCGGCGCTCGGCGGCCTGGGAAAAGCTGCGGGTGGCGGCCAGGGCGCTGAAATCCTCCAGCCATTTACTCTCAAGATTCATCCGCGACCTCCCGGGCGCCATACGTTTTCGAAGACTGATGCGTCACACGACCTATTATGCCGTTTATGCATAGGGCAGTGTCTAACAGCATTGGCCGACGATTGGCCACAAGCCTAGCATTGGCAGCGTTCCGGCACATGCCGGGTCCACATTGAGATTATCTCTATCATGTCCTCCGCTGCATCACCGCGCATCGAAAAAGACCTGCTTGGCGTTCTCGAAGTCCCCGCTGAAGCGTATTACGGCATCCAGACCCTGCGGGCGGTAACCAACTTCCGTCTCTCCGGCGTCCCGATCTCGCACTACCCCAAGCTGGTCGTGGGCCTGGCCATGGTCAAACAGGCCGCAGCCGACGCCAACCGCGAGCTGGGCCACCTCAGCGATGCCAAGCACGCCGCCATCAGCGAAGCCTGTGCTCGCCTGATCCGCGGTGACTTCCACGAGCAGTTCGTGGTGGACATGATTCAAGGCGGCGCTGGCACTTCAACCAACATGAATGCCAACGAAGTCATCGCCAACATCGCGCTGGAGGCCATGGGGCACAGCAAGGGCGAGTACAAATACCTGCACCCCAACAACGACGTGAACATGGCGCAGTCGACCAACGACGCCTACCCCACCGCGATCCGCCTGGGTCTGCTGTTGGGCCACGACGCCCTGTTGGCCAGCCTGGACAGCCTGATTCAAGCGTTCTCGGCCAAGGGCCAGGAGTTCGCCCACGTACTGAAGATGGGCCGCACCCAGCTGCAGGACGCGGTACCGATGACCCTGGGCCAGGAATTCCGCGCCTTCGCCACCACGCTGACCGAAGACCTCAACCGTCTGCGCAGCCTGGCGCCGGAGCTGCTGACCGAAGTCAACCTGGGCGGTACCGCCATCGGCACCGGCATCAACGCCGACCCGCGCTACCAGGCCCTGGCCGTGTCGCGCCTGGCCACCATCAGCGGCCAGCCGCTGGTACCAGCCGCCGACCTGATCGAAGCCACCTCCGACATGGGCGCCTTCGTGCTGTTCTCCGGCATGCTCAAGCGTACCGCGGTCAAGCTGTCGAAGATCTGCAACGACCTGCGCCTGCTGTCCAGCGGCCCGCGCACCGGCATCAACGAGATCAACCTGCCGGCCCGCCAGCCAGGCAGCTCGATCATGCCAGGCAAGGTCAACCCGGTAATCCCGGAGGCCGTGAACATGTGTGCCTTCGAGATCATGGGCAACGACCTGGCGCTGACCATCGCGGCCGAAGGCGGCCAGCTGCAATTGAACGTGATGGAACCGCTGATCGCCTACAAGATCTTCGACTCGATCCGCCTGCTGCAGCGCGCCATGGATATGCTGCGCGAGCACTGCATCGTCGGCATCACCGCCAACGAACAGCGCTGCCGCGAACTGGTCGAACACTCGATCGGTCTGGTTACCGCACTGAACCCGTACATCGGCTACGAGAACGCCACCCGTATCGCCCGCGTTGCCCTGGAAACGGGCCGTGGCGTACTGGAGCTGGTGCGTGAGGAAGGGCTGCTCGACGAAGCCAGCCTGGAAGACATCCTGCGCCCAGAAAACATGATTGCTCCACGCCTGGTGCCCCTGAAGGCCTGACCTTCGGCACCACGCCAGCTACACCGCTCACCAGGTCGAGGGACTAGACACCTCTCACCTTTTGAGGGCCCCGGGCTTAAACCCGCGGGCCCTTTTTTTTGCCTGAGCGAAAATGCCGCGACACCGCCTCGATGTCGAACCCACAAAGCGGGCAATGCCGATCCATCAGGCCATGGCACGTTGCAACAAAATGTGGGACCGGGCTTGCGCGTGAGGCGGGGAAGCGCCGCGCGGGCGGCGCTCGATCTCAAGAACGCCACATACATCAAGACAAGCCCTGTAGCCGCTGCCGAAGGCTGCGCTGGCCCTTATGGCCACTGGAGATCCCCAGCGAGGCACAGGACCAGCGCAGCCTGGCGGCGGCTACGGGCCTGCGGTGGGCCTCAGAGGCGGATGTCGATGATTTTAGGGCGGTCTTGAGATCGAGCGCCGCCCGCGCGGCGCATCGCGGGCAAGCCCGGCTCCTACATTTGTTGCAACGTGCCATGGCCTGTGGGATCGGCGTCGTCAGCCTTGTTGGGCCGCTCAAGACAGTAGTGGAAGCCGCTTCACCCCTCAAACAATCTGCCACCCCCTCCCCCAGCGTTACTTCAAAAAGCACTCTTTTCTCGCAGTTACACAAAGTGCGCTCAATGAGTGTGCATATCCGTGCCACATAAGAAACCTTGTTTCACCTGTAAAACGCGCAACTTTTAGCCAACATAATCTAACTAATTAATATTTAACGGATTTTCTAACTAATCAAAAACCGCGGGCAACTGGCATTGTTCATGCACTAAACGTCGTATCACCTATAAAACAGACCAGAGAGCTTCCCCAATGGCTGTGAAAGAGATGTACGCAATCGCCCCGCAATGGAATCAACCCGCGCCCAAGGAAGACCTGGAGCCGACCGAGATCGAGTTCCGCCAGGTCGGCAAGTGCTTCCCGGCCAAGGGGAAGTCTGAAGCGCCGTTCGCCATCCGTAACGTCAACTTCAAGATCCGCCGTGGCGAGGTGGTGTCCATCATCGGCCCGTCCGGCTGCGGCAAAAGCACCATCCTCAACATGGGTTCGGGCCTGTACCGCCCCAGCGAAGGCGAAGTCTTCGTGGGCGGCGAGGCAGTGACCGGGCCGGTGCGCAGGGTGGCGTTCATGCTGCAGAAGGACTTGCTGATGCCGTGGCGCAGTATCCGCCGCAACGTGGAGCTGGGCCTGGAGATCCAGGGCATGGCCAAGGAGCAGCGCAAAGTCATCGCCGAAGATCTGCTCAACCGCTGCCACCTGCAAGGTTTTGCCGACCACTACCCCTTCCAGCTGTCGGGCGGCATGCGCCAGCGCGCCGCGCTGGCCCGCACCCTGGCCATCGACCCGCAGGTGCTGTTCCTCGATGAGCCGTTCTCGGCCCTCGATGCCCAGACCAAGATGATCCTGCAGCAGGACCTGGCGCAGATGCTCTATCAGGAAAAGAAAACCGCGCTGTTCATCACCCACGACCTGGTGGAAGCCATCGCCATGTCTGACCGCTTGCTGGTGATGAGCGCCCGCCCCGGCACCATCGTCGAGGAAATCGTCGTCGACCTGCCCTTCCGCGAGAACCCGCTGGAGCGCCGCAAGCTGCCGGAAATCGGCCCGCTGGCCGGGCGCCTGATGGAGCTGCTGAAAGTCGGCGAAGACACCGAACTGCATTGATCAACGCCTCACGGCCATCAACCGATTCTGGAGCACGCATGTTCAAGTCCCTGTTCAACACCACGATCCTCGCCGCAGGCCTGGGCCTTGCGGCGCTGGCCCAGGCGCAGACCGACGTCACTTACCTGCTGCCGGCCCCACCGAATTCGCCCGCGTTCGCACCCTGGGTGATCGCCAAGGAAAAGGGCTACTACAGCAGCAAGGATTTGAACGTCGAGTTCATCGCCGCCAAGGGCGGTGTCGACGTGGCCAAGCAGATCGGCGCAGGCAACGCCATGGTCGGCGGCGCCATCGGTGACACGCCGATCGTGGTGCGCGCCAACGGCATTCCCGTACGGGCCGTGGCCGTGCTGGGCGCAGGCGGCGTGACCATGATTGCCACCAACGCCGACGCCCACATCAATTCCATCCAGGACCTGAAGGGCAAGACCCTGACCGTGATGTCCTACTCGGACACCACCTACTACGCCCTGCTGGCCTCGCTGCGCAAAGCCGGGCTGGGCAAGGACGACGTCAACGTGCAGGCCGCCGGCCCCGCCGGTGTGTGGCAGCTGTTCTCGGCGAAGAAAGCCGAAGCCATGGCCGGCGTGCCGGACTGGGTAGTGGATGCCCAGGACGCCGGGCTCAACGTGAAATTGATCCCCCAGGACCAGGTATTCGAGAGCATGGCCCAAGCCATCCTGGCCTCCGATGACGCCATCAAGAACCACCCCGAGGTAGTCCGCGGCGTGGTGCAGGCCACCCTGCAAGGTATGCGCGACATCATCCAGGACCCGCACGCCGCCGCCGTCACCTTCGCCAAGGCGGTGCCTGCCTACGCCGGCAAGGAAGCCGAGCTTGAGCGCGTGTTCAAGCTCTACGTCGACAGCGCTGGTGCCCCACATGGACACGGTTTCCTGGGCCACGCGGCTCAGCTTGGCATCACGAATTCGGGCATGCCCAACAGGCCACGTCTACGCGCGCCAGACCGTGCTGGGCCAGATCGACCCGGCGCGCCTGGACAAGGTCCGCCAGTTCTACGTCAGCGAAGGCATCGTCGCCAAGGAGCCCAAGCTGGAAGACCTCTACACCAACCAGTTCATCGACACCACGACGGCCGCCCAGTAAGCCGCGGGACACACACAGGTAATCACCGATGAGAAGTCTGAACCCCTCCATGCTCGGCAGCGCCGGGTTGCTGATTCTGTTCCTGCTGGCCTGGCAATTCGGCCCTGGCCTGTTGGGCATGCCCGAATTCGTGATGCCCAAGCTGAGCCGCGTGGCCCAGGAAACCGTGTCCATGTGGGGCACCAGCGGCCTGATGAAACACACCCTGATCACCGCCTTTGAAATCATCGTCGGCTTCGGCCTGGGCGCCCTGCTGGGCGTGATGATCGGCGTGTCGCTGGGCCTGTCGCCTGCCGCCGAAGCCATGCTGTCGCCGTACATCCTGGCCCTGCAGATTGCCCCGAAAGTGGCGTTCGCGCCGCTGTTCGTGATGTGGCTGGGCTACACCATCTACCCCAAGATATTGATCGCCATCCTGATCGTATTCTTCCCGGTGATGATCAACGTGCTGTCGGCGATCCGCACCGTGGACCCGGACATGATCAACCTGGTGCGCACCATGAACGCCAGCCGCTGGCAGATCTTCCGCCTGGTGGAGTTCCCCTCGGCCATGGCCGCGCTGTTCTCCGGCCTGCGCATTGCCTCCACCCTGGCGGTGATCGGCGTCACCGTCGGTGAGCTGGTCGGCGGCAACCAGGGCCTGGGCTTCCTGTTGGTGGACGCCGAAGGCCAGGGCAACACCAGTGGCGTGTTCGTCGCCATCGTCATGCTGACCCTGATCGGCGTGCTGGCCTACGGCGCCGTGGTGTGGGCCGAGAAGCGCGTGCTGCATTACCTGCCCAAAGCCATGCTGAGTACCCAATGATGAAGCCTGCCATTCGACTGCTCGAAGGCCGCCGCGTGCTGGTCACCGGTGGCGCCCGCGGCCTGGGGTTTGCCTTCGCTGAATCCATCGCCCGGGCCGGTGCCCGCGTGGTGATTGCCGACATTCTTGCCGACCGCGTGCAACAAGCCGCCGCTGACTTGTTAGCCATGGACCTGGATGTCACCGGCCTGACCGTGGATCTGGCCAACCCAGCCTCCATCGACGCTTGCGTCGCCGCCGCCACGCAACACCTGGGCGGCCTCGACGGCCTGGTCAACAACGCCTCGGTGACCAACTCCGGCGGCAAGACCTGCGAAGAGCTGGACATCGACACCTGGGACACGGTGATGAAGGTCAACGTGCGCGGCACCTGGCTGATGACCAAGGCCTGCCTGCCGGCCCTGCGCCAGAGCGGCACCGGCGCGGTCATCAACCTGGCCTCCGACACCCCGCTGTGGGGCGCCACCAACCTGCTGGCCTACGTGGCCAGCAAGGGCGCGGTGATCGCCATGACCCGCAGCCTGGCCCGCGAACTGGGCAAGGACAACATCACCGTCAACGCCATCGCCCCCGGTCTGGTGCTGGTGGAAGCCACCGCTTATGTGCCCGAAGCACGCCACCGCCTGTACACCGAGCAGCGCGCCCTCCAGCGCGCGCAACTGCCCGAGGACGTCAGTGGCGCGGTGATCTTCGCCCTTTCCGATCTTGCCCGCTTCATTACTGGACAAACCCTGCCGGTCAACGGCGGGTTTGTCATGCCCTGAGAAGGAGACAGCCGTGACTGATCTATCCGCACAACAACAAGCCCCGAAAAGCTGGGAACGCCCTGAGGGCTCCAGCCTGGAAGCCTGGATGCAAACCCGCATCGCCCGTTATGAGACGCGCAAGTACGACTGGAACGCGCTGAAGTTCCAGGCCGACTACGACCCCAAATACCGCCGCGCGCAAATGCGCTACATCGGCACCGGCGGCACCGGCGTGTCCACCGACATGAACACCATCCCGTCGGAGAACTTCACCTTCTCCACCATGGTGATCCCGGCCGGCCACGAAGGCCCGTCGCACCTGCACACCGACGTCGAAGAAGTGTTCTTCGTGCTGCGCGGCAAGCTCAAGGTGGTGATCGAGAAGGACGGCGAGCGCTACGAAACCATCCTCACCGACCGCGACGTGATCTCGGTGCCGCCAGGCGTGTACCGCGAAGAGATCAACATCGGCGATGAAGACGCGCTGATGTGCGTGATGCTCGGCGCCAAGAAGCCGGTTACCCCGACCTATCCGCCAGAGCACCCTCTGGCCTCGATCAAGCGCGGTTGAAGCCATGTTGCACGCCACTGAAAACCTCGACCCCAGCGCTGAACTGCAAGGCCTGCTGGCCAGCCGTTTCCCCCAGCGACTGCTGAACGTGCCCGGCGGCCAACAAGCCGTGCGCGACACCGGCAGCGGCCCGGCCGTGGTGCTGTTGCACGGCATCGGTTCGGGCGCTGGCTCCTGGCTGGAAGTGGCGCTGCAACTGGGCCAGGGCGCCCGGGTGATTGCCTGGGACGCCCCCGGCTATGGCGACTCCACGCCGCTGGCGCCAACTGCGCCGCGCGCCGAAGACTACGCCGACCGCCTGCTGCACACCCTGGATGCATTGAACATCGAACGCTGCGTACTGGTGGGTCATTCGCTGGGGGCCATCACGGCCGCTGCGTTTGCCCGCCTGCACCCGCAGCGCGTCAGCCGCCTGGTGTTGCTCAGCCCGGCGCGCGGCTATGGCGACCCTGCCCGCGACATCCAGCGCCAGCAGATTCGCAGCAAACGCATCAGCACCCTGGAAACCCTGGGCATCGCGCAAATGGCTGCCCAACGCAGCAGCGCCATGCTCTCGCCACGCCCCACCGCCAAGGCACTTGCCTGGGTGCGCTGGAACATGTCACGCCTGAATCAACACGGTTATCGCCAGGCCATCGAGCTGCTGTGCGGCGATGACCTGCTGCGCCACGCCCCGCTGCCGGTGCCCTGCGAAGTGCACTGCGGCGAAGCCGACGCCATCACGGCCCCCGAAGGCTGCCTGACCCTGGCCAAGGCCCTGGGCGCCAGCTTCAACCTGATCGCCGACGCCGGCCACGCCAGCCCCATCGAACAACCCTCCGTGGTAGCGGGCCGCCTGGCCTTCGCCCTCAAGGAATCCCTGACAGGTAGTGCTCAATGAATGACTCTGATCTGACCAAAGATGCGCAGGACAAATACATCGTCCCGGGCCTGGAGCGCGGCCTGTTGCTGCTGTGCGAATTCAGCCGGCAAAACCGCACGCTCACCGCGCCGGAACTGGCGCGCCGCCTTGAACTGCCCCGCTCCACTATTTTCCGCCTGCTGACCACCCTGGAAACCATGGGCTTCGTCACCCGCAGCGGCAACGAATACCGCCTGGGCATGTCGGTGCTGCGCCTGGGCTTCGAATACCTGGCGTCGCTGGAGCTGACCGAATTGGGCCAGCCGCTGTTGGCGCGCCTGTGCGACAAGCTCAACTACCCAAGCAACCTGGTGGTGCGCGATGGCCGCTCCATCGTCTACGTGGCCAAGGTCTCGCCGCCGTCGGTGTTCTCCAGCGCGGTCAATGTCGGCACCCGCCTGCCCGCCCACGCCACGGTGCTGGGCCGCATCCTGCTGGAAGACCTGTCGCTGACTGAGCTGCGCGAACTGTATCCCGAGGAACACCTGGAACAGCATTCGCTGTGCACGCCCAAGACCGTACTGGAACTGTTCGACCTGGTACAGGCCGACCGTCAACGCGGCTACGTCAGCGGCGAAGGCTTTTTCGAGTCGGCCATATCCACCGTGGCCGCACCGGTACGCGACCACAGCGGCCGCGTGGTCGCCGCCTTAGGCGTGACCATTCCCACCACGCAGATCGGCCACGTCAATTTCGAGGAAACCCTGGCCCAAGTGCGGCGCAACGCTGACGAACTGTCGCGCCTGCTCAACTACACCCCCGGCCACGGCAGCCGCGTCACTGCGCTGATGAGGGATTGAGATGAGCCTTTATCAGATTCAGGACTGCACCGCGATTGTCACCGGTGGCTCCTCGGGCATCGGATTGGCCTGTGTCGAGCTGCTGCTGGAAGCCGGCGCCAAGGTCGCCTTCTGCGGCCGCAACGAAGACCGCCTGCGCAGCGCCGAAGCCGACTTGCGGGCGCGCTTTCCGCAAGCCCGGTTGCTCGCCCAAGTGTGCGATGTGCTCGATGCCGCCAGCGTTCAAGCGTTCGCTGCCGCCAGCCAAGCGGCATTCGGCCCGTCACAGATGCTGATCAACAACGCCGGCCAAGGCCGCGTATCGACCTTCGCCGACACCACCGACGCCGCCTGGACCGAAGAGCTGAACCTGAAGTTTTTCTCAGTGATCAACCCGGTGCGCGCCTTCATGCCCCAGCTTGAAAGCCGCCAGGGTGCGTCCATCGTCTGCGTGAATTCGCTGCTGGCCAGCCAGCCCGAACCGCACATGGTCGCCACCTCTGCCGCCCGCGCCGGGCTGAAAAACCTGGTGCGTTCCATGGCCACCGAGTTCGCCGAAAAAGACATCCGCGTCAACGGCATCCTCATCGGTCTGGTGGAATCGGGCCAGTGGCGCCGCCGCTTCGAAGCTCGCGAAGAACGCCACCTCGACTGGTCGCAATGGACCGCGCAACTGGCGCAACGCAAACACATTCCCCTGGGTCGCCTGGGCCTGCCCGTAGAGGCAGCCAGCGCCATCCTGTTCCTGGCTTCGCCCCTGTCGGCTTACACCACAGGCAGCCATATCGACGTTTCCGGAGGCCTGTCCCGCCATGCGTAACGACAACCAAGTCACCGTAGGTGCCGCCATCACCGCGTTCCTCGAACAGTGCGACGTAAAGGCCGCGTTCGGGGTGATCTCGATCCACAACATGCCGATCCTCGATGCCTTTGCCGTGCGCGGCAACATCCGCTTTGTCATGGCCCGCGGCGAAGCCGGCGCCACCAACATGGCCGACGCCTATGCCCGCACCACGGGTGGACTGGGTGTGTGCCTGACCTCCACCGGTACCGCGGCGGGTAATGCTGCGGGCGCGATGGTGGAAGCACAGACCGCCGGCACGCCGCTGCTGCACATCACGGGGCAGATCGAAACCCAGTACCTGGATCAGGAATTCGCCTACATCCACGAGGCACGTGATCAACTGACCATGCTCAAGGCCGTGTCGAAAGCCGCCTTCCGCGTGCGCAGTGTCGAGACCGCGCTCAGCACCATGAAGCTGGCCGTGCAGACCGCCCTCACCGCGCCGACTGGCCCGGTCAGTGTCGAGATTCCGATCGACATCCAGTCGACCTTCATCACCATGCCGACCGATCTGGCCCCGCTGCCGATCCCGGTGGCAGTCCCTGCACCCGAAGCGTTGGACGCATTGGCCGAACGCATGGCCGGCGCCAAGCGCCCGATGCTGTGGCTGGGTGGCGGCGCGCGTCATGCAGGCAAACAAGTGAAGCGTCTGCTGGACATGGGCGTCGGGGTTATCACCTCCACCCAAGGTCGCGGCGTGGTCAATGAAGACAATGAACGCTGCCTGGGCGCCTTCTCGCAGAACCGCGCCGTGGAACAGTTCATGCAGTCGTGCGACGTGCTGCTGGTAGCCGGTTCGCGCCTGCGCTCCAACGAGACCTTCAAGTATGCGCTGAAGCTGCCGCAAACCACCCTGCGCATCGACGCCAACCCGGCCATCGAAGGCCGCAGCTACAGCAGCGATCAGTTTGTGTGCGGGGATACTGCCTTGGCGCTGGACGGTTTGGCGGACCGACTGGAGGGTCGGCTGAATATAGACCCAATGTTCCACGTGGAACTATCTGCGGTGCGCGCCAAGTCTCGCACCCAGTTGAATACCGATCTGGGCCCGTACACCGCCTTGGTGGAACAGCTGCAAGCCGTCACTGGCCGCAACTTCTCCTGGGTCCGCGACGTAACCCTGTCCAACAGCATCTGGGGCAACCGCCTGATCAACCTGTTCCATCCTCGTGCAGGTGTTCACGCCTTGGGCGGCGGTATCGGCCAGGCGCTGGCCATGGGTATTGGCGCTGCCGTTGCCGCTGCCGAAACCGCGCCGGAGCGCAAAGTGTTCGCCCTGGCTGGCGACGGTGGTTTCATCCTTAACCTGGGTGAGATGGCGACCCTGGTTCAGGAGAAAGCCAACGTGGTCATCCTGCTGATGAACGACCAGCGCTACGGGGTAATTCGCAACATTCAGGATGCCATCTACGGCGCCCGCCACGCCTACGTGGAACTGCACACCCCGGACTACTCGCAACTGGCCGAATCCATGGGCCTGCGCCACGCGCTGGTCAGCGACCTGAACAACTTCGGTGGCGTGATCGAGGGCGCGCTGGCCGAGCCCGGCCCGTTCCTGCTGGAGGTGGACATGCTCGCCGTCGGTGGTTTCGCCACCCAGTTCGCCGGCCCACCCAACAGCGAAACCAAGGCTCAGAAGGCCACTGCCTGAGGACCGCGCCATGCTGCATATCACCATGATCGGCTGCGGCGCCATTGGCGTCGGTGTGCTGGAACTGCTGGAGAAGGACCCTACCCTGCGCGTTGACCACGTCATCGCCTCGGCCGGTTCCGAAGACCTGGTGCGTCAGCGCCTGGCCAGTTTCAGCAACCCGCCTCAAGTGCTGACCGCCCTGCCCGCCGATGCCCGTCCGGATCTGCTGGTGGAGTGCGCCGGCCACCGCGCCATTGAAGAACACGTGCTGCCGGCCCTGGAGCGTGGCATCGCCTGCCTGATCGTCTCCGTCGGCGCCCTGTCGGAGGTAGGCCTGGTGGAACGCCTGGAGGCAGCCGCCGAACGCGGGCAGACGCGCATCGAACTGCTGCCCGGCGCCATCGGTGGCATCGACGCGTTGTCCGCCGCCAAGGTGGGTGGCCTGGACGCCGTGAACTACATCGGCCGCAAACCGGCGCGCGCCTGGAAGAACACGCCAGGTGAATTGGCCTGCGACCTGGACGCCATCACCGAAGCCACGGTGATCTTCCAGGGCAGCGCCCGCGAGGCCGCGCAGCTTTATCCGAAGAACGCCAACGTCGCCGCCACTTTGTCGCTGGCCGGCATCGGCCTGGACCGCACCCACGTGACGCTGATCGCCGATCCGCACAGCGACGAGAACGTGCACCAGTTCGAAGCCCGCGGCGCCTTCGGCGGTTTCGAACTGAGTCTGCGCGGCAAGCCGCTGCAGGCCAACCCGAAGACCTCGGCACTCACCGTGTACAGCGTGGTCCGCGCCCTCGGCAACCACGCCCACGCGATTTCCATCTAGGGGATGAACATGACCTTGGAACAGACCTTACCCATCTGCATCGCCGGCCAGTGGCGCCTGGGCCGTGGCGAACGCTACGCCACTCGCTACCCCGCCACGGGCGAGCTGGTGGCCTGGCTCAACGCTGCCAGCCTGGAAGATGTTGAAGACGCCGTGCTTGGCGCCCACCAGGCATTCCTGCACAGCGGCTGGGCCCAGCGCAAACCCCACGAGCGTGCCAGCGTGCTGTTTCGCATTGCCGCGCTGATCCGCGAGCGCAGCGAAGAACTGGCCCAGCTGCAACGCCAGGACAACGGCAAACCCATCGGCGAAACCCGCGCCCTGGTGGCCAGCGCCGCCGGCACCTTTCAGTTCTTCGCCGCAGCCTGCGAAACTCTGGAAGAAACCATCACCCCATCGCGCGGCGACTTCGTGACCATGAGCGTCTACGAACCCATGGGCGTAGTGGCCGCCATCACGCCGTGGAACTCGCCCATTGCCAGCGAAGCGCAGAAAGTCGCACCCGCCTTGGCTGCTGGCAACGCGGTGGTGATCAAGCCAGCGGAGATCACCCCGCTGCTGGCCCTGCAACTGGCGCAAATCTGCGAAGACGCCGGCCTGCCCAAAGGACTGGTCAGCGTGCTGCCTGGCAAGGGTTCGCTGCTGGGTGACGCCCTCACCCAGCACCCGCTGATCAAGCGTGTGTCGTTCACCGGCGGCACCAAAACCGGCAAGCACATTGCTCACATCGCCGCCGACAAAATGATGCCGGTGTCGCTGGAACTGGGCGGCAAGTCGCCGACCATCGTGCTGGATGATGCCGATCTGGACCACGCTGTGGCCGGCGTGCTGTACGGCATTTTCAGCTCGTCGGGCGAAGCCTGCATCGCGGGCTCGCGACTGTTTGTGGCGCGCTCGCTGTACGAGCCGTTCATGGAACGCCTGGTGGCCGGCGCGGCAAAACTGCGCCTGGGCGACCCCGCCGACGAGATGACGCAGATGGGCCCGCTGATAAGCGCCAGCCACCGCGAATCCGTAGAACGTTACGTGGCCCTGGGCCTGGCCGAGGGCGGCACCCTGCGCCTGGGCGGTCAGCGCCCAACCGGCGGCATCTACGACAACGGCTATTTCTTCCCGCCGACCATCCTCGAAGGCCTGACCAACAGCCAACAGACCTGCCAGGAAGAAATCTTCGGCCCGGTACTGGTGGCCATGCCGTTCGACGACGAAGCCGAACTGATCGAGCAGGCCAATGACAGCCTGTACGCCCTGGCGGCCGGCATCTGGACCCGCGACTACAAGCGCGCCTGGGCACTGGGCCGCAAGATCCAGGCGGGCACGGTGTGGATCAACACCTACAAGCAATTCTCCATTTCCACCCCGTTCGGCGGCTGGCGCGACAGCGGCCTGGGCCGCGAAAAAGGCCGCCTGGGCATCCTGCAGTACATGGAACAGAAGAGCCTCTACTGGGGCATGAACGAACAACCCTTGGCCTGGGCCAACGGCCACTGAGAGGTAGCGTGATGAGCGTTTTAGGTATTGATGAAGTCACCTACGGCGTCGAGGACCTGGCCACCTGCGCGCGTTTCTTCAGCGACTGGGGCCTGACCCAGGTCAGCGAGCAGGCCGACGAGGTGATCTTCGAAACCCTCAACGGCTGCCGTGTGGTGCTGGCTGCCATCGACAAACCCGGCCTGCCGCCCGCCATCGAAGCCGGTTCGACCGTGCGCGAAGTGGTGTGGGGCGTGGAGAACGAAGCCGACCTGGCCCTGTACAGCGAGCGCATCGCCAATGACCCGGGCTTCGTCGAAGGCAACGGCCGCATCGGCTGCACCGACCCCAACGGCCTGGCGATTCGCCTGCAGGTCACGCGCAAGCGCGAGCTGGAGATCGAGTGCAGCGGCCACAACACCTGGCAAACCAAGGGCCGTATCAACAAACCGGCACCGATCTACGAGCGCGCCACGCCGATCGAAGTCGGCCATGTGGTGTTCTTCGTCACCGACGTCAACGCCTGCGAAGCCTTCTACCACGAACGCTTCGGCTTCCAGGCCTCGGACCGCTACCCCAACCGCGGCGCCTTCCTGCGCACTGCTGAAGAAGGCGGCCACCACGACCTGTTCATGCTGCAACTGCCCGCCCCGCGTGCCGGCTTGAACCACGTGGCCTTCACCGTGCGCGACGTGCATGAAGTGTTCGGCGGCGGCATGCACATCTCGCGCAGCGGCTGGGCCACCGAGATCGGACCGGGCCGCCACCCGGTGTCGTCGGCGTTCTTCTGGTACTTCAAAAACCCCGCCGGGGCGCTGATCGAGTACTACGCCGACGAGGACCAGCTGACCAGCGAATGGGAGCCACGCGAATTCGAGCCGGGCCCTACCGTGTTCGCCGAATGGGCGATTGCCGGCGGCATCGACGGCAACACCCGTCGCCAGCAACACGTGGAGGCGCCGCAAGGCAAGTTCCTCACCGACAAGCCCAAGGAAGGCGGCCAGCGATGAGCGAGAGCCTGCTGCTGACCGTGCTGCTCAAGCACGATCAATCCAAGAACCTGGAAGACATCCAGGGGCACATGAAAAAGATGGACTGGTGGGAAAGCTTCCCGCCCGAAGGCGTCGAGGTGGTGAGCTGGACCGTGGCCATGGGCCTGGGCCAGATCGTCACCCTGCGCCTGCCGCCCAGCCTGCTGGGCAAGGTCAACGTCGAGCTGGAGCGCGCCGCCTGGGGCGTGTTCCGCACCGAATGCTATGCCACTTATGACTTTGTACCCGTGCGCGAAATGATCCGCGAACGGGTGCGCAACGGAGGCCAATGACATGAGCAACAGCGAACCCTACGTGCAGCCCCATCAGGCGCGCAAACGCCCCAACACCCAGTTCGAAGACCTGCTGGGCGACTCCATCGAACGCGCCTACGGCAGCGGCATCGCCGACCTGCCCGCGCTGCTGGCGCACTTGAACCACGCCGGCCCGCCCTGCCCGCTGACCACCGGCGAGTGGACCGAAGATGCGTACAAGACCCTGATGGCCCGGCTGGGCGCGTAAGACGCCCGAGGTAGAAGAACATGAATATGCACGTGACCGCTGACCCTGTTGAGAACCTGCTGGCCAACGGCCTGAAAGACCTGTGGTTCCCCGTATTGCCTTCCGAACTGCTGGGCGAAAAGCCGCTGTCGGTACGGCGCATGGGCTACAAGATTGCCCTGTGGCGCGATAACGACGGCACCGTCCACGCCCTGGAAGACCACTGCCCGCACCGCGGCGCGCCGCTGTCCCAAGGCCCCGTGCTGGGTGACCGCCTGCAGTGCCCATACCACGGCGTGGAAGTGCGCTGCGACGGCACCGTCACCAAGGTGCCCGGCAGCCCCGGCTGCAAACTGGAAGGCGCCCGCCCTACCCGCATGTTCCACACCCGCGAGGCCGCTGGCGCGATCTTTTTGTTCAACGCCACTGACCCGCACCTGGACACCCCGCCCGAACTGGTGCTGCCCGAGCAACTGACCTCGCCCGAGTGGAGCAGTTTCCTGTGCTACACCGAGTGGAAAGGCGACTACCGCTACGTGCTCGACAACGTCATGGACCCGATGCACGGCACCTACCTGCACAAGATGTCCCACTCCATGAGCGAAGGCGAAGCCACCGCCAAATTCGTCACCCGCGACACTGACCAAGGCTTTTTCTTCGAGAAGGAAGGCCAGCGCGGCGTCAACTTCGACTGGACCGAGTTCCTGGATAACGGCTGCCACTGGCTGCGCCTGGAAATCCCTTACCCGAAAACCGGCGGCCCGGGCGGCAACTTCACCATCATTGGCAGCTACACCCCCAGCAGCCGTTCGCTGGCCGCCGTGTTCCACTGGCGCGCCCGCCCGCTGACCGGCTGGCAGCGCGACACCTGGCGCTTCCTCTACAAGAACCGCCTGGAAGCCCGCCACTGGGCGGTGCTGGAACAGGACCGCGTGTTGCTGGAGTTCATGGAGCCGGACGCCAACCAGCGTGAAAACCTCTACCAGCACGACTTGGGCGTGGTGCGCCTGCGCCGTTACCTGAAGAGCCAGGCCAAGGCCCAGCTCGAACTGATTGAAGCGAAGCAACTGCCATGAACGTCGCCGTTCAGCGTATCCAGGCGTCGAACTTAACCGAACTGGCCACAGCCAGTTGGTCTAATGCCTTGCTGATCGGCAACGAGGTGGTGATGTCCGGCATGACCGGGCATCCCGCCACCCGCACTGCGGCCCAGGCCGGCGAACCACTGGGTGCCTACGCCCAGACCCTGCTGGTGCTGAACAAGGTGCTGGCACTGGTGGAGGCCGCCGGCGGCCACATCGGCAACATTTACCGGCTGACGGTGTACGTCACCGCCATTGCCGACAAGGATGAAGTCGGCCGCGCACGTCGGGATTTCTTCCACGGCTTTGCCCATTTTCCTACCTCCACCCTGATCGAGACGAGCGCCCTGGTGTTCCCCGAACTGGTGGTGGAAATCGAGGCCGGCGCCCGGCTCGATGTTGACCTACGCACCGCGCAGGAGAGCTGAAGCATGTCCAATTCCAATACCATCACCGCGCTGGTGCACACCCTGCGCTACGAAGCCGAAGGCATCATCAGCGTGGAACTGCGCCCATGGGGCGACACGGTTTTCGCGCCTTTCGATGCCGGTTCGCACATTGATCTGCACCTGCCCAACGGCTTGGTGCGCAGCTATTCCCTGCTCAATTCGCCCAGCGAACAGGGCCGCTACGTGGTTGGCATCCTGCGCGACCGTAAAAGCCGCGGTGGTTCGGAATACGTGCATGCGCAATTGCGCGTCGGCATGCAGTTGAAGATTTCCCAGCCGCGCAACAACTTCGCCCTGGATGCCAATGCACGCCACAGCGTGCTGGTGGCGGGCGGTATCGGCATCACGCCGATCTACTGCATGTTTCGCCAACTTCTGGCCTTGGGTAAATCCGCGCAGCTGATCTACTGCGCGCGCTCGCGCCGGGAAGCGGCACTGATCGAAGAGTTGGTCGGCCTGGATGCCAAGGTGGTCTACCACTTCAACGACGAGAAAGGCGTGCCGCCGGACCTTGCGCAATATTTGGCGGGGCAGCCCGTGGACACCCACTTCTATTGCTGCGGGCCGACACCCATGCTCGATGCGTTCGAGAGCACCTGCGAAAGCCTGGGTTATCCACATGCCCATATTGAACGTTTCGCCGCCGCCGAATTGCCGCCCAGTGATGAAGCGCAAAGCAGCTACAGCGTTGAACTTGGCAAGTCGGGTAAAACACTGAAAGTTGAGCCAGGTTTGAACTTGCTCGATGTATTGCTGGAAGCCGGTTGCGATATCGAGTACAGCTGCCGTGAGGGTGTTTGTGGCTCTTGTGAAACCAAAGTAATTGAAGGTGATGTCGATCACCGAGACGGTGTATTGACCAAGTCGGAACGCGCGGCCAATAAATCAATGATGGTGTGCGTATCCGGTTGCAAGAGTCGAAGGTTGGTGCTTGATCTATAACTCACCAAAGCCGGCCCCAGCGCCGGCTTTTTACACTGTCGCCGCTGCCGCCAGGCTGCGCTGGCCCCCATGAACCCTGAAGATCTGCGGTGTGGTGCAGGGCCAGCGCAGCCTGCGGCAGCGGCTACATGCGCCATCTTGATGAGCGCGTGCACTAAAGAAGCACGCGATTGTTACCCAATCTGCAGCCTGTTTCAGGGGCGGCACGAACACCCTCGTTTTATATATAAATCATTGAAAGCAATAGCATTTATTTAAGTATTGGCGATTGTCGGACAATGGCATAGTTCCTGCTAAATCCAATATGGGTTCACACATAATACAATGATCCACCCTTAAAACACTGAACCCCACAGTTAACGATGCAACACCACCGCTCGCTATTCGAGCGACGGCAGAGTGTTGCCGATCAAACGGCAAACCGTACAACTTCGCAGGGTTGGGGATATACATGAAAAAGTCCGTGATTGGCCTGGGTTTGATCTTCACCAGCATTACCGTGATGGCCGCCGAACCCGGCCCGGCAGCGCCCGATGTACCCAGTGACGTGAAAAAGCCGTTCCCGCATATTTCATGGCGCAGCGATGATGGTGATAGCAGCCTGGATATTGGGGGTGCACTGCGCACTAACTACCGCGACGAACATTGGCAAACCACCGAGAACAATGGCCGCTTCCTGTTCGACACCTTCCGCCTGGACGTCAAGGCCACTTATAAACAGGCCTATGGCGACGTGGGCTACTGGTTCCAGGATGACGGCAAGCACTCCGTGGATCACGGATTCGTGGGCTACCGCTTAACCAGCGCCTCGAACCTGCAGGTAGGTGCACCGTTCAAACCCTTCGGCCTTGAACCTTATCCACAGTTCGGCTGGAGCTACCACATCCCCTTCTTCATGGGGTACGGCGTCAGCGCCGGCACGGGCCTGAAGTACAGCTACAAGGACAGGGATTGGGACCTGCAACTGGGCTACTTCCCGCGCATGTTGCCGTCCGATATCCGCTATTCTCCGGAAATTGGCCGTTATTCGGACCTCAATGACAACGCCGTGGCCATCACCCAGTCACGCCAGGACAACGAGAAGCGCAACCAGGTCAACGCCCGGGTGGCGCGCACCTTCCGCGGCAGCGACTGGAGCACCGAGATCGGCGCCTCGCTGGCCGCTTCGCAGCTGTACAACGCCACCACCGACGACAACGGCAGCTACTGGGCCGGCGGCGTGCACGCCATCTTCAACAAGGGCCCCTGGACCGTCACCGGCCAAGGCATCCGCTACGAATACGACCCCAAAAACCCCACTGGCGTAAGCAACGACTCGGTGCTGATGGGCGGCAACGGCCTGACCCCGGCCTACCTGATCGCCGCCAAGGCCACCCTCGCCTCGCTCAACGTCGGCTACGACATATACACGCCCAGCCTGGGGCAACTGAAGAAGATCAAGCTGTACAACGACTACAGCCGCATGATGAAAGACAAGAGCGGCTGGGACGACTCGCAGATGTTCACCGTAGGCGCGCAGTTCATCGCCATGCCGATCATGGCGTGGGTGGACTTCACCTGGGCAAAAAACGCCAACCCCTTTGGCGGCGCGGAGAATGGCACGGGGTGGACCAGCACCTCGTCGAGCGGGAGCAACCAGTGGTACTACCGCACCAACGTAAACATTGGTTACTACTTCTGATCAACCTGTAGCAGCGGCCGTCAGGTCGCGTCACGGACGCCGCGCACTTACTGACACACCGCGCCGCCTGTGACGCAGCCTCCGGCAGCTGCTACGGGACGGCGTCGTCTGCATCGCGGCCAAGGCCGGCTCCTACACCGGTTGGCGTAGGAGCCGACTTTAGTCGCGATGCAGGCAATGCGGTTTCAAGACAGTCGCTGCTACAGAGGGCGGCGAATGCTGTTTTATCCCGGCGGCCGTCAGGTCGCTTACCCGATCTGGAACAACCCATCCACCACCTGCGTCTGCGCCAACCGCTCACGCAGGTCGGCATCGATCTCGGGATCTTCAGGACGATACAGCCGCACCCGCCGATAGGCGTCCACCCGGTTCACGTCCTTGCCCAGAAACTCCCACACCACCCGCGTGCACGCAGGCGCGCGGTGGTCGGCGGAAGAAACGCCGATCTTCAGGCCATTGAGCCGCTTGATGCGCGCCTTGTAGCTGGGGATAAGCACCGTCTGGCAGATTTCATTTGAAGTCAGCGATTCGTAATCCACGAAAAACAACCGGTTTTGCAGGCTATAGGCCACCCCCAGGTAGCGGTAGCGCTCATATTCTTCACCCTTGATGCCGGGCGTTTGCAGACGTTCGCTGCGCTCATAGGTATAGTGCCCGCCCTCTTCGTGCAGGTGCACCAGCGAACACAGGATGTGTCCCGGAACCGACATCGAGTGGTAGTACTCGTAGTAGTACCCCACGTGGGCGGCCAGATCGGGCGAAGAACGCTGACGCAGATGCTCCAGGGCACGCTGTGGCCCGCTTGCTTGCAAGGGTTCCACGGCATGGCGGTGACGTACGCCGATCAGCCGGGTGAACTGCTCGGCCGGCAGGCCGATTTCGTATTCCTCGACCCCGAAAAAGTCGCAGATGCGCTTCAGGTTGTAAGGCGTCGGCAGGCTTTGGCCATTGAGGTATTTGTTGAACTGCGCACGGTTGATATCCAGCCGTCGGCATACCTCGGCAATGGACGGATAGTGCCGACACAGCAGCTGAAGGTTGGCCGGGAGGTATTCACGCATGTGCAGCTCGTCGATATGGCGCCAAGGAGCGCGAAGGTAGCATCAAGTAGCATCATTTTCCATCAACCCGCGAAATTGCTCCGCACGGGTCAATCGCCAACCATTTGCGCCCTGAGAACGGGGTGCGGCGTGTTGCCTCAACCCCGGTCAAATTCGCCATCAAAAAAAAAACAGCGAGGATTACTCCATGCTTGAAGTCATCAACGACTTCCTCTCGGGCAAAGTACTGATCGTGCTTATTGTCGGCCTCGGCAGCTATTTCACGATCCGCTCGCGTTTCGTCCAGCTTCGACACTTCTTCCACATGTTCGCGGTGTTCCGTGACAGCCTGAAGAGCAGCTCCGACCAGTTGAGTTCGTTCCAGGCCCTGATGCTCAGCCTGGCTGGCCGTGTGGGTGCGGGCAACATCGCAGGTGTCGGTATCGCCGTGACCCTGGGTGGCCCGGGCGCCGTGTTCTGGATGTGGGTAACCGCGCTGGTGGGGATGTCCAGCAGCTTCTTCGAATGTACCCTGGGCCAGCTGTACAAGCGCTGTGACTCCGAGGGTCAGTTCCGCGGCGGCCCTTCGTATTACATCCAGCACGGCCTGGGCAAGCGCAAGATCGGCATGCTGATGGCCGTCCTGCTGCTGGTGACCTTCGGCTTCGCCTTCAACGGCCTGCAATCGCACGCCGTGACCCACTCGCTGAACAACGCTTTCGGTCTGGACGTGCACAAGACCGGCATCGCCCTGGCCGTGCTGCTGGGCCTGGTGTTCGTGGGCGGCATCAAACGTATCGCCAAGGTGGCGGACCTGCTGGTACCGGTCAAGACCCTGGTGTACATCGGCGTGACCCTGTACGTGATCGGCCTGCAGTTCGAACACGTGCCAGCCATGCTGGAAACCATCGTCAAGAGCGCCTTCGGGCTTGATCAGGCGTTCGGCGGCCTGGTTGGCAGCGCGATTGTCATGGGTGTGAAACGCGGCGTGTTCGCCAACGAAGCCGGTCTGGGCAGCGCCCCGAACGTGGCCGCCGTGGCACAGGTCGAGCACCCGGTTGCGCAAGGCGTGGTTCAGGCGTTCAGCGTGTTCCTGGACACCTTCGTGATCTGCACCTGCACCGCCCTGCTGATCCTGCTGTCGGGCTTCTACACCCCGGGCTTCGAAGGTGACGGCATCGCCCTGACCCAGAACTCGCTGGCCGCCGTGGTAGGCGACTGGGGCCGCATGTTCATCAGCGTTGCCCTGGCACTGTTCGTATTTACCTCGATCCTCTACAACTACTACCTGGGCGAAAACAGCCTGCGCTTCCTGGTCGGTGAAAACCGCAAGGCGCTGATCGGCTACCGCGCACTGGTACTGGCGCTGATCGTATGGGGCGCGGTCGAAGACCTGAGCACCGTGTTCGCCTTCGCCGACATCACCATGACCATGCTGGCCTTCGTCAACCTGATCGCCCTGGCCATGCTGTTCAACATCGGCCTGCGCCTGCTGGCCGACTACGACGCCCAGCGCAAGGCCGGCATCAAGACCCCGGTATTCGACGCCAGCAAGTTCCCGGACCTGGACATCGACGCCAAGTCGTGGCCTGCCGTGACCCCTTCGGTTGAAACCGAAAAAGCAGCAAACCTGGCCCAGGCACAACGCTAAATGGCCGGGGCATTTCTGCCCACCCACCTGGCCCCGGGCGATTACGTCGCCCGGCCCAGGCTGGGAATCATCACCGGCTCGGGGCCAGAAGCCGGTATGGACATGTGGGCCAAGCTGCTGGACGAAAACCGCCGTCGCCTGGGCCAGGCGTTTCGCGGCGACCTCGACGCCCCTGCGCTGTCGATCATCTCCGACCCTGAACTTGGGTTGTCGATGGAACTGCAAAAAACCGAACAACAAGTGTGGAACGCACTGCGCCAGGACGTACTCGCCCTGGACGGCAAGGTCGCGGCCTTCACCATCGCCTGCAACACCTTGAACCTGTTTGCCGATCGCATCCGCGCGCTCAACCTGAGCAGTGTGTTCGTGTCGTTCTGCGACGTGCTGGAAGCCTTCCTGCGCCGTAACGGCCAACAGCGCGTGTGCCTGCTGGGCGCGCGGCCAGTGGCCGAACTGGGCGAATGGTCGCCCTACCAGTCGCTGCGCCAGCACGTGGAGTTCGAGCCGGTGCAGGCCCAGGCTTTGCATCAGCTGATCTACGACATCAAGGCGTTGGGGCCCAAACACCCCTCGCTGCGGCCACGCTTCGTCGAGCTGCTGAACGGCATCGAATCCGACACCGTGCTGCTGGCCTGCACCGAACTACCCTTGATTGCCGACATCGACACCGACAAGCAACTGGTCGATGTCACCCAACTGGTGGTCGAAGCCCTGCTCGACCATACCGGCCTAATTCGTGAGGAGACCGGGCAATGAATTCGCCCCATGCAGCACCCGCCCGCCAAGTCATGGTGCTCTACACCGGCGGCACCATCGGCATGCAAGCCACGGCCAACGGCCTGGCGCCAGCCTCCGGCTTCGAACAGCGCCTGCGCGAGCAACTGGCCGGCCACCCCGACCTGGCCATCCCGGCCTGGCGCTTCCGTGAACTGCTGCCGCTGATCGACAGCGCCAACATGACCCCGGACTACTGGCAGCGCCTGCGCGAAGCCGTGGTACAGGCCGTGGAAGTGGACGGTTGCGACGCGGTGCTGGTGCTGCACGGCACCGACACCCTGGCCTACAGCGCGGCGGCCATGAGCTTCCAGCTGCTGGGCCTGCCGGCACCGGTGGTGTTCACCGGCTCCATGCTGCCGGCCGGCGTGCCGGACAGCGACGCCTGGGAAAACATCAACGGCGCCCTGCTGGCACTGGGCCAAGGCCTGTCGGCCGGAGTGCAGCTGTATTTCCATGGCGAGCTGCTGGCACCGACCCGCTGCGCGAAAATCCGCAGCTTCGGCCGCAACCCGTTCGCCGCACTCAAGCGCCGCGGTGGCGTGGCCCGTGCCGAGCAAGTGCCGGCTGCGTTGGGCTATAACCAGCCCAAATCCTTGGCCAAGGTCGCCGTATTGCCGCTGTTCCCCGGCTTCGGCGCCGAGCCTTTGAACGCGGTAGTGGCCAGCGGCGTGCAAGCCGTGGTGCTGGAATGCTACGGCAGCGGCACCGGCCCGTGCGATAACGAAGGCTTCCTGGCCGCACTGAAGGCCGCACAGGCCCATGGCGTGGTGATCGTCGCTGTGACCCAATGCCATGAGGGCGGCGTGGAGTTCGACGTCTACGAGGCCGGCAGCGGCCTGCGCACCGCCGGCGTGCTGGCCGGTGGCGGCATGACCCGCGAAGCGGCGTTCGGCAAGCTGCATGCGCTGCTGGGCGCGGGCTTGCCGGTGGCCGAGATCCGCCGCCTGGTGGAGCTCGACCTGTGCGGTGAACTCGCCTAAGGCACGCTCCTTGCTCGATATCCGCCAGGCCCCTGTCGGATATCGAGCATGCTGCACTCCCATCTCACTACCCTGAACGCCGTGTCGCTGGTGCTCAACACCTTCAAGTCCGAAGGTTTGACCAGCGAAGCCTTGCTCGCCGGCAGCGGTATCAGCCCCGCAGACCTTACCCGCCCCGACCCGCGCATCACCACCAGCCAGGAGATGCAGGTGTGTGCCAACGCCGTGGCCCTGCGCCAGGAAATCGGCCTGGAGCTGGGCCGGCGCATGCACGTTTCGGCCTACGGCATGCTGGGCTATGCGCTGCTGTCCAGTGCCACTTTCGGTGACGCCCTACGCCTGGCGTTGCACTATCCGGCACTGCTGGGAACACTTTTCCACCTGCAGCTGAAAGACGATGGCGAGCGCATCTGGTTCAGCGCCAGCCATTACACCGACAGCCCGACCCTGGCGGTTTTCAACGCCGAGCTGTGCATGACCTCGTTGAAGGTCATCTGCGACGACCTGTTGGGGCATGCCCTGCCCTTGCTGGGCGCGCGCTTTGCCCATGGCGCACCGAGCTACCGCGACGGTTACGCCCAAACCTTCAACTGCCCGTTGCACTTCGACGCCAGCGACCATGCCTTCGCCTTCGACAAAGCCTGGATGGACCAGCCGTTACCCCTCGCCGACCCAGTCACTCACCGGGCCATGGCAGAGCGCTGTCGCCTGCAGAATCAGGAATTCACCGGACGCCAGGCGTGGCTGGGGCGCATTCGTCAGCTGCTGGAAGCACAATTGGCCGATGCCCCGGGATTGGAGGGGCTGGCACGGCAGATGAATTGCTCGGCAAGGACGCTGCGCCGCCACCTGAGTGAAGTGGGCAGCAGTTACCAGGACCTGCTCGACCAACTGCGCTTCGAGCGCGCCAAGCTGATGCTGGCCGACAAGCAAATCCCCATTTACCGCATTGCCGAAACCCTGGGCTTCAGTGAAACCGCCAGCTTCCGCCATGCCTTCGTGCGCTGGAGCGGCGTGGCGCCGAGCCATTTCCGCGCCTGATTGGTGCACTGCGCTTTAAACGGGGGCGAAATCCGGTCAATGGTTTTGGCCATATCGATCCCCTTTTGGCCACTCCCGCCGTTCCCGATTCACCGTTGGCCCATCAAGAATGGAGGCCTGATTCAGCCACCGGAGAATAAGAAAATGCTTACGATTTATTCGGATGACCACCACCTGCACCACGGCCGCTGCGAGCTGATCGACGGGCAACTGATGCCCTGCTTCGAAATGCCCTCGCGCGCCGACCATGTGCTGCAGCGGGTCAAGGACCGTGAGCTGGGACCGGTCCAGGCACCCCGGGATTTTGGCCGCGCGCCGATCGAGCGCATTCACGACAAGGGCTACCTGGACTTCTTCCAGGGTGCCTGGCAGCGCTGGATCGCGACGGGCCGCGAGGACGACATCATGCCGTTCACCTGGCCGGCCCGTACCCTGCGCGCCATCAAGCCCACCACCCTGCTGGGCGAGCTGGGCTACTACTCCTTCGACGGTGGCGCGCCCATCACCGCCGGCACCTGGCAGGCCGCCTACAGCGCCGCGCAAGTGGCCCTGACGGCCCAGGCCGCGATGCAGGCCGGCGCCTACAGCGCCTTCGCCCTGTGCCGTCCACCGGGGCACCACGCTGCCAGCGACGTGATGGGCGGCTACTGCTACCTGAACAACGCCGCCATCGCTGCCCAGGCTTTCCTCGATCAGGGCCACAAGCGCGTGGCCATCCTCGACGTCGACTACCACCACGGCAACGGCACCCAGGCGATTTTCTACGAGCGCAGCGATGTGTTCTTCGCCTCGATCCACGGCCACCCGGAATTCGAATTCCCGTTCTTCCTCGGCTATGCCGACGAAGTGGGTGAAGGCGCTGGCGAAGGCTACAACGTCAACTATCCGCTGCCCGAAGGCAGCGCCTGGGATGTGTGGGGCGCGGCGCTGGACGCGTCATGCCAGCGCATCGACGACTACGCACCGGACGTGATCGTCGTGTCGCTGGGCGTGGACACCTTTAAGAACGACCCGATTTCGCAGTTCAAGCTCGACAGCCCCGACTACCTGAACATGGGCAAGCGCATCGCCGCACTGGGCAAGCCGACGCTGTTTGTGATGGAAGGCGGCTACGCCGTGGAAGAGATCGGCATCAACGCCGTGAACGTGCTGGAAGGGTTTGAAGCGGCACTGAAGGAAGGCGCCCATGCATAAGTTCAAGCAAGCGCTGTGTGCGTTGGCCCTCGCCTGCGGCGCGGCCCATGCCGACGAGCCACGTACCCTGAAGGTGTACAACTGGTTCGACTACATCACCCCGCAAACCCTGGTGGACTTCCAGAAACAGGACAACGTCAAACTGGTGTACGACATCTTCGACACCAACGAGGCGCTGGAAGCCAAACTGTTGACCGGCAACTCCGGCTACGACGTGGTGGTGCCGTCCAACGTGTTCCTGGCCAAACAGATCGAGGCGGGCGTATTCCAGCCGCTGGACCGCAGCCAGCTGAGCAACTTCAACCACCTCGACCCCAAGCTGATGAAGCTGTTGGAGCAGAACGATCCAGGTAACAAATTCGCCGTGCCCTACATGTACGGCACCATCCTGATCGGTTTCAACCCGGCCAAGGTCAAGCAGGTGCTGGGCGACAACGCACCGGTGGACAGCTGGGACCTGATCTTCAACGAAGACAACATCAAGAAGCTCAAGCAATGCGGCGTGGCGATGCTCGACTCACCCTCGGAGATCCTGCCGCTGGCGCTGCAGCACCTGGGGCTGGACCCCAACTCCAGCAAGCCGGCTGACTACAAGAAAGCCGAAGACCTGATGATGAAGATCCGCCCCTACATCACCTACTTCCACTCCTCCAAGTACATGGCCGACATCGCCAACGGCGACATCTGCGTGGCCGTGGGTTACTCGGGCAGCTTCTCCCAGGCCGCCAACCGCGCCCGCGACGCCAAGAACGGCGTAGTGGTGGACATGCGCCTGCCCAAGGAAGGCGCGCCAATCTGGTTCGACATGCTGGCCATCCCCAAGGGCGCGGCCAATACCGAGGATGCGCACAAGTTCATCAACTACCTGCTGCAACCGCAGGTGATCGCGCCGATCAGTGATTTTGTCGGCTACCCGAACCCCAACAAGGATGCGACCGAGAAGGTGTCGGAGGCGATCCGGACCAATCCGAACCTGTACCCGACGGATGAGATGATGGCCAAGCTCTACACCTTGCGGCCGTTGGCCCACGACGCAGAGCGTGCGCGCACACGTGCCTGGACCAAGATAAAATCCGGTACGTGAACCTGATTCGACCTGCCAATTGACAGGCATGACCGTGGCTTTATACTGGGCCAATGGATGCAGCAGACTGGTTCTACCAGACATCCCGCTACCAGCAATGGTCAGGCCAAGCCCGGTAAACGCGATCTGAACACCAGAAGCAATTCTGGCGAAGCCCGCTCAAGCGGGCTTTGTTATTTTTGTCATTCGTATCTATTTACGTGGCTTGGGCAGTGCTTTCCCTGCTTTCAAGTTATGTGCGATCGTAAAAAACCCAACCTTGTCACCACCCGGCTTTTCTGCGACGGGATATGCACTCGTGACGTGTATGCGGAATTTTTTACGCTCCCTGAACACCTTGAATGGCACCATGTACCACAGCTCAATACCTGAACTGTCGATAATTTTGGCCGTGGCATAGCTTTCCCAGCCGGCGTGGCGAACGAGCGCTTCAGGGGAACCTAAATTGCCAATGATTAGCCGAAGATATGATTTAGCAAGTCCATACCGAACGTGGCAAAACGGCCGAGATTCTCTCGGGCCGTGGTACATCAACTGCTGACGCTGGTCCTGAGTCAAAGCGCTGTAATCTTTCGCAAAACAATGGAAAGAATAGGTCACCCAGAATTCGTACGTTATGGGAGGCTTGTCCGCTTTTTCGTGCCGATAAAACGCTTGGTGGGCATCGAGGAACGACAGGTCCATCACTTCGCCAAAAGACGTGATGAAGGGCTTCCATGCCGTAACTTCGTCTATTTTCAAGCTCTTATCCTTAAACAGCCTTTATGTCATGTGCTGCTCCAGGCCCTGCGCAGCACCCTTAGCGCGTTTATCGTAGAGCCTTCATCCACCGCCGCAAACCCCAGCACCAACCCCGCACGGTTATCCACAGGCACCTCGGAATCGCTCAGCCAGTAATGACTCAGCGCATTTAACTCCACGCCCGCCTCCTCGGCCTTCATCACCAGTTCCTGCTCCCGCGCCAAGCTTTCCACCGGGATCGTCAAGTGCAATCCCGCGGAAACCGTGGGCAACGCGCCCACCCCAGAGATATCCACAGGCCAGTGCTGCAACAACGCATCCCGTCGTGCCAACGCTGCCCTGCGCATGCGCCGTATGTGCCGCTGAAAATGCCCATTGGCAATGAATCGCGCCATTACTCGCTGGGTGCCAATCTCCGAATGGCGCATGGCTACCGCGCGCTTGCGCGAGAACGCTTCAGCCAAGGCAGGCGGCACGACCAGATAGCCCAGCCGCAGCGCCGGAAATGCCACCTTGCCAAAGGTACCCACGTACAACACCCGCCCACTGCGATCCAGCGCGGCCAACGGCGCCAGCGGTGCGCCGCTGTAGCGGTACTCGCCGTCGTAGTCGTCTTCGATGATCCAGCCCTGGTTGCGCTCGGCCCACTCCAGCAGTGCCAGGCGACGCGCCAGGCTCAGGGTGACGCCAGTGGGGTACTGGTGCGCCGGCGTGACATAAACCATGCGGCAACCCTGGATTTGCTCAAGCGCGGCGCATACCAAGCCTTCGCCATCCACCGGCACGCCCTTGAGCACGGCGCCAGCATTGGCGAACGCATGCCCTGCCGCCCGGTAGCCAGGATTTTCCACAGCGACCGTGTCTCCGGCGTCCACCAGCAACTGTGCACAAAGCCCAATTGCCTCCTGTGCACCGGTGGTGATCAGAATTTGCTCAGCGGTGCAGTTGAGTCCACGCGAACTGCGCAAATAAGCTGCGATCAGCGCACGCAAGCCAGGGTCACCCGCAGGGTCGCCATAACCGAGCAACGCCGGGTCCGGTCCACGCCAGAAAGCCGCGGAAAGCTTGGCCCACGTGGCGAACGGGAACAGGTCGAAGGCTGGAACACCCACCCGAAATGCCCTTGGCGGGCCGCTGCGCACGGGCGAAATATGGTGCTCGTCGAGCAACTTGAACGCTTCGCTGTGGATAAGTTTACTGGACGAAAACCCAGTATTTTCAGCCGATTTTGTGGATAAACCTGTGGAAAAACCCAGGGATAACCCTGTGGACAGTTTTGTGGATAGTTTTTTCGCAGGCGCCTCAAGCACTGCCACATAAGTACCATCGCCCGCCCTCCCCTGCAGGAAGCCCTCGGCGTACAACTGGTCGTAAGCGCGAACGACGGTGTTGCGCGACACCCCCAGCGCCCCGGCAAGATCACGGCTGGCGGGCATCCGTGTGCCGCTGGCCAGGCGCCCATCAAGCACCCGTTGGCGCAGGGCCTGATACAAACCACGGCTGAGCCCACGAGTAGCGTCCAGCTGGATACCGGCAGGGTCGAATTGCAACGCGGGGGAGGTGATCGTCACGACAATGGCCCTATGAAAACGACAGTAAATGGATCTTACAAAGGTCCAATCCACTGCCTAGGATAGCCACATCCACCGAGGAATATCGAGACATGTACCTACCCGCCGCTTTCCACGACCAGGACATCCAGCGCCTGCAGCAGCAGATGGAGGAAAGCCGCCTGGCCATTGTCGTGACCCACGGCGAGAACGGCCTGTTGGCCAGCCACGTGCCGCTGTTGCTGGACCACCGCGCAGGCGAGTTCGGCACCCTGCGCGGCCACCTGGCCCGGGCCAACCCGCAATGGCGCGACTTGGAAAACGGCAGCGAGGCAATGGTGATCTTCAGCGGCGCCGACGCCTACGTCAGCCCCAACTTCTACCCCAGCAAAGCTGAGCACGGTAAAGCGGTACCTACCTGGAATTTCCTCGCCGTGCACGCTTACGGCACCGCCGAGGTATTCAGCGAGCCCGAGCGCCTACGCACACTGGTCAGTCAGCTCACCGATCGTCACGAAGCCAGCCAGCCCAAACCCTGGGCGGTGGATGACGCGCCAGCCGATTACCTGCAAAGCATGCTGAAGGCCATCGTCGGCTTCGAGTTGCCGATTGCCCGCCTGGAAGGCAAGCGCAAGCTCAGCCAGAACCGCAGCGCCGCCGACATCGCCGGCGTGCAACAGGGCCTGGCGGCCAGCACCGATCCCCTGGACAACGCCGTTGCCCAGCTCATGACGCCTTGAGGAGTCTGCATGTCATCCGTTGAAATCCGCCCGGTCAGCGCCGCCGACCACGCCCACTGGCTGCCCCTATGGCAGGCCTACCTGCGCTTCTACAACACCGAATTGGCCCAGGCGGTCAGCGATGTCACCTGGCAGCGCATGCTTGATGTAGCCGAACCGACCAATGCCGCACTGGCCTGGCAGGACGGCCGCGCCATCGGCATGGTCAACTTCATCTACCATCGTTCGAACTGGTCCATCGAAAATTCCTGCTACCTGCAGGACCTTTTCGTCGCTGAAGAAGCACGAGGGCTGAGCGTAGGCCGCAAGCTGATCGAACACGTGTACGCCACCGCTGCGGCCAATGGCTGCGTGAAGGTGCACTGGCTGACCCACGAAACCAACGCCACGGCCATCCAGTTGTACGAGCGCGTGGCCGAACGCCCTGGCTTCATCCAATTTCGCAAAGCTGTGTAGGAATTGATCATGTCCAACCCCGTCACCGACTGGCAACCCGCTGTTGAACCCAGCGGCTCAACCTTGCAAGGCCGCTTTATCCGCCTGGAGAGACTGGATGTCGGCCATCACGGCGATGACCTGTGGGCAGCGCTGCAGGGGCCCGATCCGAAGCTGTGGGATTATCTGCCATACGGCCCGTTCACCGAGCGCGGCCTGTTCGATGCCTGGCTCAAGGGCCAGGCCGCCAGCACCGACCCGCTGTTCTACACAGTGATCGACCTGGCCAGTGGCAAGGCCGAGGGCATTCTCAGCCTGATGTCGATCGTGCCTGAACATGGCCGTATCGAGATCGGCCATGTGGCCTTCGGCGCGCCGATGCAGCGCACGCCTAAAAGCACCGAGGCGGTGTACCTGCTGGCGAAGCTGGCTTTCGCACTGGGCAATCGCCGCCTGGAGTGGAAGTGCAACAACGCCAACGCGCGCTCCAAGCAAGCAGCCGAACGGCTGGGCTTTACCTTTGAAGGGGTGTTCTGGCAGCACATGATCGTCAAAGGCCAGAACCGCGACACGGCCTGGTACTCGATCACTGACGGCCAATGGCCGGCCGTGCACGCCGCGTTCGAGGCCTGGCTGGCGGATGCCAACCAGGGCCCGGACGGTCAGCTCAAGAGCCTGAGCCAGCTGCGCGCCGGTTAAAGCCCGGCGGCCAGCACGGCGATGTGTTCCGGGCCGATACCGCAGCAACCGCCGATGTGGGTGGCGCCCCGAGCGCGCCAGTCGGCGGCCCACTGCAGGTAGCCTGGCGGGTCGAGGTCTTCGCGCAGCTCGTCCAGGCCATCGTTGGCCTTGGCGTCCTTGGGTTGCGGCGGGAAGGCGTTGGCGTAGGCGCCGATAGCAACCTCGGCGCCCAGGGCGGCGAAGGTGTCACGGGCCGCATCGATGGCCGCGCCAATCACTTCGGGCTGGCTGCAGTTGAACAACAGCACTTGCACGCCCAGCTCGGCTGCGGCTTTGGCCGCATCGGCCACGGGCTCGCCGGAGCGCAGGCGTGGCACCTCATCGGTGTCCTCATCCTTGAGCGTGAACGACAGCCAGAACGGCTTGCCGTCTGCCGGCAGGCCGGCGCGAATGGCCCGTGCCTCGGCGATGCAGCTTTGGGTCTCGGCCAGCCACAGGTCCACATGGGGTGCCAGCCCGCGCACCAGCGGCTGCAGCAATTCTTCCACGCGTTGCGGCTGGAACAGATCCGGGCGATATGAGCCAAACAGCGGCGGCAACGAACCCGCCACCCGCGCCTTGCCCGACGCCGCATCCGCTGCTTCCCGGGCCAGACGCCCAGCCACGCTGGCCAGCGCCTCACCTTCGCGGGCAAAGCGTTCCTCGCCAATATGGAACGGCACCACCGCGTAGCTGTTGCTGGTGATTACCTGCGAACCACTATCGATATAAGCGGCGTGGACATCGCGAACCGCGTCCGGCGCTTCCCCTAACGCCAGCGCAGACCACTCGGGCTGCCTGAACGGGGCGCCACGGCGCTGCAACTCACGGCCCATGCCGCCATCGAGAATTACCACTGCCGCTTTGGTCATATGCCATCCGCTTATATCGATATGAAAAAAACTCACTATGAGCGAGTTACTTATAACTATTTAATACGGCCATTCAATTAACTTACAACCGTTTTTTTGGGGAACCCTGTGAATCTACGCGCTCTGCTAGGCATCGGCCTGATCACCCTGGCCGCCTCTACCCAAGCCCTGGCCGGCGCCACGCTGCAACGCGTGCAGGACCACAAGGAACTGGTGGGCGTGCTGATGGAAAGTTATCCACCGTTCTCGTTCCTCAACGAACAGAACCAGCTGGATGGCTTCGATGTGGACGTGGCCAAGGCCGTTGCCGCCAAGCTGGGCGTGACCCTGCGCCTGGAGACCCCGTCCTGGGACGTGATCGCCGCCGGCCACTGGAGCGGGCGCTATGACATCTGCATCTGCTCGATGACCCCGAGCAAGGCCCGCGCCGAAGTATTCGACTTCCCGGTGGAGTACTACGCCTCGCCCGCCGTGATCGTGGTCAACGCCAACGATGACCGCATTCATTCGGCCAAGGATTTGTCCGGCAAGAAAGTCGGCCTTACCAGCGCTTCCAGCTACGAAAGCTACCTGAACAAAAACCTGGTGATTGAAGGCGCCGAGGACAAGCCGCTGGTGTATCCATTCGACAACGTCGAAATTGCCCCGTACGACACCGACAACGTGGCCTTCCAGGACCTGGGCCTGGGCGCTGGCAAACGTCTGGACGCGATCCTCACCAACCTGGTGACTGCGCAGCCACGTTTGAACCAGGACAAACGCTTCAAACTGGCCGGCGCGCCGCTGTATGAAGAGCCCAACTCGGTAGCCATCGAGAAAGGCGACCCGCAGTGGGACGCCAAGGTGCGCGAGGTGTTCGCCCAGCTCAAGCAGGACGGCACGCTGAGCAAGCTTTCGCAGAAATGGATCGGCGCCGACATCAGTAAATGACTTCCTTCGAGCCCCCACGCCTGCCCCAGCAGGTCCGCGAAAGCCTGCTGCAGCGGGTGTTCACGTTCCGTACCCGGCTGTACCTGACCTGGGCGGCGATGTTCGCCCTGTTCGCGGCGTTTTTCCTCAGTTTTGACCTGAAACTGTCGATCATTCTCGACAAACTGCCAAACCTGGTGGGCTGGCACCTGGCGCCCAATGGCTTCCTGCAAGGCGCGGCCCTGACGCTGTTCCTGTGTCTGTGTTCGATCGTGGTCTCGGTACTGCTGGGCTTCGCCACGGCGTTGGCGCGGCTGTCCAATAGCGCGGTGGCCTTTGGCGTCGCCAGCTTCTATGCCTCGTTTTTCCGCGGCACACCTTTGCTGATCCAGATCCTGCTGATTTACCTGGGCCTGCCGCAACTGGGCATCGTGCCTGGGGCGATCAGCGCGGGCATCATCGCCCTGTCGCTGAACTACGGCGCCTACCTGAGCGAGATATTCCGCGCCGGCATCATCGGCGTTGCCGCCGGCCAGCGTGAAGCTGCCCTGGCATTGGGGCTGCGCCCGGCGCAAATCTTCTGGCGAGTCACCCTGCCCCAGGCGATGCGAACCATCATCCCACCCACCACCAACCAGTTCATCTCGATGCTCAAGGACTCGTCGCTGATTTCGGTGATGGGGGTGTGGGAGGTGATGTTCCTGGCGCAATCGTATGGGCGGTCCAGTTACCGCTACATCGAAATGCTGACGACGGCGGCGATTCTGTATTGGGTCATGTCGATCGGCATGGAGTTGGTGCAGGCGCGGCTGGAAGCCTATTACGGCAAGGCCTACCGTGAACGCCGCTGAGGTGATGGCTCCCTTGGCGGAACATTTACCGAATTTTTAGCGGTCCACTTTCAGGCCAGTGTTAGCGGCGTACTCAGTACGCCCTGACCACTGAAAGAGGAAAAATCATGAGCAACTACGTTGAAGCTGCCGAATGGTGGCGAGTCCCTGCCCCGCAACTGCACGTTAACAAATACCACAGCATCATTCTGGACCGCGGCGAAATGCACAAGGCGGTGCCGGACAGCAAGAATCAGTACCTTTTCTCCGAAACCGGGGCTGGCGTGAAACCGCTCGCCATCGTCGGTACCGCGTTGCAAATCGCGGAATTGCTGGAGCGCTCGAGCAGCCGCAGCATTGTCAGCGATATCAAAAGCCTGCAAACCCTCTACATGGGCGTGTCGCTGTACGTGCCCAAGGATCGCTTTGAGGGGGTATTCCCGCTGAATGCGGTGGCCAAAGGCTTGGCGGACTTTGCGATAGGCGTCTGGGGCAACGCGGTGCGTGAAGCCAGCCAGGCGGAACAGATCGCGCTGTTCATGGCCAAGCTGATGAAAGCCAGCCCCAAGGAAAAACAGCAGGGCAATAACCTCTTTGTGAAGTTCAGCTACCTGCAAGAGGAAGGCATGTTCAAGGTCGGTACATCGCGGGTTTCCTGCAAGGAAATCCAGCAACAATTGCTGGCGCACCTCCCCTTCAAGAAATGATCCGTAGCCGCTGCCGCCAGGCTGCGCTGGACTTTGTGTGCGCTGGATATCTGCGGTGAGGAACAGGGCCAGCGCAGCCTGCGGCAGCGGCTACAGATGTACGCGTAGCCGCTGCCGGCAGGCTGCGCTGGGCTTTGTGTGCGCTGGATATCTGCCGTGGGGAACAGGGCCAGCGCAGCCTGCGGCAGCGGCTAAAGATGCACGCGTAGCCGCTGCCGGCAGGCTGCGCTGGGCTTTGTGTGCGCTGGATATCTGCCGTGGGGAACAGGGCCAGCGCAGCCTGCGGCAGCGGCTACAGATGTACGCGTAGCCGCTGCCGCCAGGCTGCGCTGGCATTTGTGTGCGCTGGAGAGCTGCGGTGGGGAACAGGGCCAGCGCAGCCTGCGGCAGCGGCTACAGGGGTGGGGGGATGAAAAAAAAGGGGGGCCGAAGCCCCCCAGAGGTTAAACGTTGATCAGGCGACGATTTCGATCAGGATCTCGCCCGGGTTCACCCGGTCGCCCTTGGCGATGTGAATGGCGGTGATCTTGCCGGCAATCGGCGCCTGTACTTCGGTTTCCATCTTCATCGCCTCGGTGATCAGCAGCGCTTGGCCAGCCTTGACCACATCGCCCTCCTTCACCAGCACATCGACGATGTTGCCCGGCATGGTGGTGCTGACATGGCCCGGCTCGCTGGCCTGCTTGCGCTTGCCGATGCCGCTGCCAACAAATTCGTTGAGCGGTTCGAACACTACTTCTTCCGGCATGCCGTCGATGGACAGGTAGAAGTGGCGTTTGCCTTCAGCCTTGACGCCCACACCGGTGATGTCGACGCGGTAGGTTTCGCCGTGCACGTCGATGACGAACTCGGTCGGCACCCCTTCACCGCCCGCCGATGGCGCCTTGCCAGGCTCGGGGATTGGCAGAAGCACTTCGGGGGTCAGCGTGCCGGCCGCGCGTTCTTCGAGGAACTTGCGACCAATGTCCGGGAACATGGCGTAGGTCAGTACGTCCTCTTCGGAGGTAGCCAAGGTGCCAATCTCGCCACGCAGACGCACCATCTCCGGTTTGAGCAGGTCGGCCGGACGGACGTCGATCACTTCTTCGCTGCCGATGGCCTGACGACGCAGCTTCTCGTTTACCTGGCCGGGGGCCTGGCCGTAGCCGCCCTGCAGGTACAACTTCACCTCATTGGTGATGGTTTTGTAGCGCTCGCCGGCCAGCACGTTGAAGAACGCCTGGGTGCCGACAATCTGCGAAGTCGGGGTTACCAGCGGCGGGAAGCCCAGGTCTTCACGAACCCGCGGGATCTCGGCCAGCACTTCGTTCATGCGATTGAGGGCGCCCTGCTCCTTGAGCTGGTTGGCCAGGTTGGAAATCATCCCGCCCGGTACCTGGTTGACCTGCACGCGGGTATCGACCGAGGTGAATTCGCTTTCGAACTGGTGATATTTCTTACGCACGGCGTAGAAGTACAGGCCGATTTCCTGCAACAGCTCCAGGCTCAGGCCGGTGTCGAATTCGCTGCCCTTGAGCGCCGCAACCATGGACTCGGTGCCCGGGTGGCTGGTGCCCCAGGCGAAGCTGGAGATGGCGGTGTCGATATGATCGGCGCCGTTTTCCACAGCCTTCAGCTGGCACATGGCAGCCAGGCCGGCGGTGTCGTGAGAGTGGATGAATACCGGCAACGACTGCTCGGCTTTCAGCGCACGCACCAGCTCGCCAGCGGCGTAAGGAGTCAGCAGGCCGGCCATGTCCTTGATCGCCACCGAGTCGCAACCCATGGCTTCCATCTTCTTGGCCTGGGCCACGAAAGCGTCGATGGTGTGCACCGGGCTGGTGGTGTAGGCGATGGTGCCCTGGGCGTGCTTGCCGGCGGCCTTCACGGCCTCGATGGCCACGCGCAGGTTACGCACATCGTTCATGGCGTCGAAGATACGGAACACATCGATGCCGTTCACCGCCGCCTTGGCGACGAAGGCACGCACCACGTCATCGCTGTAGTGGCGATAGCCCAGCAGGTTCTGGCCGCGCAACAGCATCTGCAGGCGAGTGTTGGGCAAGGCGGCGCGCAGTTTGCGCAGGCGCTCCCACGGGTCTTCCTTGAGGAACCGCACGCAGGCGTCGAAGGTGGCGCCGCCCCACACTTCCAGCGACCAGTAGCCGACCTTGTCGAGCTTGTCGCAGATAGGCAGCATGTCTTCGGTGCGCATGCGGGTGGCCAGCAGGGACTGGTGGGCGTCGCGCAGGATTGTGTCGGTAACGAAGATTTTCTTGGACATTATGGGTTCCTCACAGGCCTGCGTGGGCGGCGATGGCGGCGGCGATGGCCAGGGCCAGCTCTTCGGGTTTGCGCTTGATCGAGTAGTTGGTCAGTTCAGGGTGGGCTTCCACGAAGCTGGTATTGAACTGGCCACTGCGAAATTCGGGGTTGCGAAGGATTTCCTGGTAGTACGCGGCGGTGGTCTTCACCCCCTGCACGCGCATGTCGTCCAGGGCCCGCAGGCCGCGGTCCATGGCTTCTTCCCAGGTCAACGCCCACACCACCAGCTTCAGGCACATGGAGTCGTAGAACGGCGGGATGGTGTAGCCGGTGTAGATCGCCGTATCGGTGCGCACGCCGGGGCCGCCGGGGGCGTAGTAGCGGGTGATCTTGCCGAAGCTGGGCAAAAAGTTGTTCTTCGGGTCTTCGGCGTTGATGCGGAACTGCAACGCGAAACCACGGTGATGAATGTCTTCCTGTTTCACCGACAGCGGCAGGCCCGAGGCCACGCGAATTTGTTCGCGCACGATGTCGATACCGGTGATTTCCTCGGTGATGGTGTGTTCCACCTGCACCCGAGTGTTCATTTCCATGAAGTACACCTCGCCCTCGGCGAGCAGGAACTCCACGGTGCCGGCATTCTCATAGCCCACGGCCTTGGCGGCGCGCACGGCCAGGTCGCCGATGTAGGCGCGCTGCTCAGGCGTCAGTTGCGGGCTGGGGGCGATCTCGATGAGCTTCTGGTTGCGGCGCTGGATCGAACAATCGCGCTCGAACAGGTGCACCACGTTGCCGAAGCTGTCACCCAGGATCTGCGCTTCGATGTGCTTGGGATTGACGATGCATTTTTCCAGGAACACTTCAGCCGAGCCGAAAGCCTTGGTGGCTTCGGAGATCACCCGCGGGAAATTCTGCTCAAGCTCTTCACGGCTATTGCAGCGGCGGATACCGCGGCCGCCACCACCGGAGGTGGCCTTGAGCATCACCGGGTAACCAATGCGGTCACCTTCAGCCAGGGCTTCTTCGATGTCGGCAACGTTGCCTTCGGTACCGGGGGTAACCGGCACGCCGGCCTTGATCATGCTGCGGCGCGCTTCGGTCTTATCACCCATGCGGCGGATGACTTCAGCCGAAGGCCCGATGAATTTGATCCCGCGTTCGGCGCAGATGTCAGCCAGCTCGGGGTTTTCCGACAGGAAGCCATAACCAGGATGCAGGGCATCACAGCCGGTTTCCACGGCCAGGTTTACCAGCTTGCGCGGGTTCAAATACCCGGCCAGCGGTTCGGCGCCAATGCTGTGGGCCTCGTCGGCACGCTTCACGTGCAAGGCATGCCGATCGGCGTCGGAATAGATCGCGACGGAGCGAATGCCCATTTCGGCGCAGGCACGCACGATTCGTACGGCGATTTCACCACGGTTGGCGATCAGGATCTTTTTTATCACTTGGATGTTCCTCGACCGTTGACTGTCGACCGGCAAAACCAGTCGGCGCATGACCCGGCCCGCTCGGCCAGTCGCACCTTCACAGTAGCGCCGTGCAACAATTAACAAAAATCAATATTTGTTAGGTCAGCCATAAAGGAAGCCTTATAGTCAGGCGACCCTGGCGCGGCAACGAGGACTACATCATGCGTAAGTCATTGATGCGTATGACATTACGACAACTGCAGATTTTCAACGAAGTCTGCGATCTGCGCTCTTACAGCCGCGCTGCAGAGGAAATGTCGCTGACCCAACCCGCTGTCAGCCTGCAGATTCGGCAGCTGGAAGAGCTGGTTGGCCAGCCACTGTTCGAATATGTAGGCAAAAAACTCTATCTCACCGAGGCCGCCGAAGCGCTGCAACGGGCCAGCCGGGACATCTTCGGGCGGCTGGAAAGCTTCGACATGCAGCTTTCGGACATGCAGGGCTCGCTGCAAGGCCAGCTCAAGCTGGCGGTGGAATCGAGCGCCAAATACTTCGTGCCGCACCTGTTCGCCGCCTTCAAGCGCCAGCACCCCGAGGTAAACCTTAGCCTGACGGTGTGCAATCGCGCACAGGCCATCCGTCGCCTGTCGGATAACCGCGACGATCTGATCATCATGTCGATGGTGCCCCAGGACATGGGGTTGGAGTTCATGCCGTTCCTCAACAACCCGATCGTCGCCGTGGCGCCGCCGGATCATCCGCTGTGCAAGCTGGAACGCCTGCGCCTGCAGGACCTGGAGCCACACACACTGCTGATGCGCGAACAGGGTTCGGGCACGCGCAAGGCTTGCGAGGAGTACTTCAAGGAAAAACGCGTGCACTTCACGCAGACCATCGAGGTGGCCAATGCCGATGCACAGCGCGAAAGCGTCATCGCCGGGCTTGGCCTGGCCCTGTTGACCCGCCATGCATTGAACATGGAGTTGGCCACGGGGGTGCTCAAAGAACTACCGGTCGAAGAACTGCCGCTTTATCGCAGTTGGTGCATCGTGCAGGCCAAGGCCAAACGGCTATCGCCGGTGGCGCTGGCCTTTCAGGCGTTCATCCGCATGGAACGGGCGCAGATCACCGCCCTGGCTGAACGTTTTTCTGGACGTTTGCCGACGTTGCCTGCCAGTAATTGATGGAATCAAGATCGGGGAAGTCAGCGATTTCCTGCAGCAGGCGGCGCTGCTCGGAGTAGCTTTCGATTGCGCGGCGGAATTCCATGCGGCGCTGGTCTTCCTGCTGGCGCTTGGTTTTGTTGGTGCCTTGGTCCTGCGAGCCATCGAAGTAACGAGCCATTGCGTCTCTCCCAGTTCGAGTGCGGGGACTTCAGACTGGGCTTTGGCGGTTACGATTTGCTGGCGGGGAAATGACTGTTCAATGAAACCTGATCCCTGTAGCCGCTGCCGAAGGCTGCGCTGGCCCCTGAGTGCGCTGCAGATTTGAAGCGGCAATACGGGCCAGCGCAGCCTGGCGGCAGCGGCTACAGGGGGCGTGCGGTATCAATCGTCGAGCGCTTTGACCGACTTGGGTGACAACCGCAGGCTGCGCAAGCTGCGCTTCACGCTCTTGAGGTGATTCACCAGGCTAGGGCCACGCGCCATGGCAACGCCCATGGCCAGCACGTCGATCACCACCAGATGGGCAATGCGCGAGGTCAGCGGCGTGTAGATCTCGGTGTCTTCGTGCACATCGATCGCCAGATTGACTGTGGATAACTCCGCCAACGGCGTCTGGCTTGGGCACAGCGTAATCAATGTGGCACCGCTCTCGCGTACCAGGTTGGCAGTGATCAGCAAGTCTTTGGAACGCCCGGACTGCGAGATGCAGATGGCCACATCACCCGGCTTAAGGGTCACGGCCGACATCGCCTGCATATGCGGGTCGGAGTACGCGGCGGCCGTCAGCAACAGGCGGAAAAACTTGTGCTGGGCATCAGCCGCCACGGCACCGGAAGCGCCGAAACCATAAAACTCCACCCGCTGCGCCTGAGCCATGGCGGTCACGGCACGCTGCAAGGCCTGGGCATCGAGATGCTCACGCACTTCCATCAGGGTGTGCAGGGTGGTATCGAAGATTTTCAGGCTGTAGTCCGCCACCGAATCATCTTCGTGGATGGCGAACTGCCCGAAACTGGCGCCTGCCGCCAGGCTCTGGGCCAGCTTGAGCTTGAGGTCCTGGAAGCCGGAACAACCAATCGCCCGGCAAAAACGCACGATGGTCGGTTCGCTGATGCCAACGTTGTGCGCCAGGTCCGCCATGGAGCTGTGCATCACGGCCGCAGGGTCGAGCAGCACGTGGTCGGCGACCTTGAGCTCCGACTTGCGTAACAGGTGGCGAGACTGGGCGATGTGTTGCAACAGGTTCAATGGGCAGGACTCGTTCAGGATCATAAGACCGATGTAGCTTTCTTGTAGTTATACTACATGACCTGCGACACGCCCAGCTAAACGATGGTCAAGTTCGCGAATGAACCTGTTCGTGCTGAGGACGGTAATCACGGTCTTCCGCCAGCAACCCGCCAAAAGCCTGGGCTTCCACCGGTTTGCTGATCAGGTAACCCTGAATTTCGTCACATCCATGCGCGTTCAAAAACGAAAGCTGCGCGTGCGTTTCAACACCTTCGGCCACCACTTTCAATTGCAGGCTGTGAGCCATGGCGATGATGGCGCGGGTGATGGCCGCATCTTCACTACCTTCCTCCAGGCCGCGAATGAAAGCCTGGTCGATCTTCACGTAATCCACCGGGAAGCGCTTGAGGTAGCTCAGGGAAGAGTAGCCGGTTCCGAAGTCGTCGATGGCAAGTTTTATCCCCAGCGCCTGCAACTGATGGAAGGTGGCGATGATGTGCTCCACGCTGTCCAGCAACTGGCTTTCGGTGAGCTCAAGCTCCAGGTAGTGCGGCGCCAGCCCGGTATCGTCGAGCACCTGGCGCACCAGGCTGACCAACTTGCCCTGCCGCAACTGATGCACTGACAAGTTCACCGACATGCGAATCGGCGCCAGCCCCTGGCGCTGCCATTCGCACGCCTGCCAGCACGCCTGGCGCAGCACCCACTCACCGATTGGGCCGATCAGGCCGGTTTCTTCAGCCAGGCCGATGAACTCGCCCGGCGGCACCATGCCCATGGTCGGGTGGCGCCAGCGCACCAGCGCTTCGGCACCGTTCAAACGGCCACTGGCCAGGCACAGCTTGGGTTGGTAGAAGACTTCCAGCTGGTTTTCGTCGATGGCTTTGCGCAATTGCTGCTCAAGTTGCAGACGCTCCAGGGTGCTGGCCTGCAGGCTCTCGGTATAAAACTGAAAATTGTTGCCGCCCAGATGCTTGGCGTGCTGCATGGCCATGATCGCCTGCCCCACCAGCGCCGATACATCCCGGGCATTGTCGGGCAGCAGGCTGATACCGACGGAGGCGCTGACCACCAGTTCCTGGTTCTCGATCATCTGCGGCAAGCGCAGTTTGGCCAATAGCCGGCTGGTGACCCGCGCCAGGCTGGACAGGTTGGCGTAGGCGTCGAACAGCACGGCGAACTCATCGCCCGACAACCGCGCAATGGTGTCCGCCTCGGGCAAAGCGTTAGTGATGCGACGGGCCATTTGCTTGAGCAACTGGTCGGCACTTTCATGGCCCATGGTTTCGTTGAGCAGCTTGAACCGATCGAGGTTGATGTGCAGCAACGCCAGGCTGCGGCCGCCCTGGCGGACACGCTGGTTGGCTTCCTGCAAGCGCTCGCGGAACAGGGCGCGGTTGGCCAAGCCGGTCAGCTCGTCGTAATGGGTGAGGAAGCGCATCCGCTCTTCCGATTCGCGACGGGAAGACAGATCGGCGCAGAATGCGATGATGTGGCTGATGTTTCCCCGATGATCGCGCACAACGCTCAACTGCAACCACTGTGGATAAAGTTCGCCGCTTTTGCGCGCCTCAACCAGCTCGCCTTGCCATTGCCCCGACAAGTGAAGGGCCTCATCGATCTGGCGATGGTGCCTGCGGGCGTCGCGGCTGCATGGCAGCTCCACCACATTGCGGCCCAGCACTTCCTCGCGCGAGTAACCGGTGACCTTGATGAAGGCCTCGTTGATCGACAGCACCTGCCAATCGCTGTCGAGAATGATGATGCCTTCGCTGGCCGCCTCGAAAACCATCGCCGACAGGCGCTGCTGGTCTTCATGGGCCTTGCTGATGCTGATATCGCGGCGGGTGCCTAGCATGCGCAGCACCTTGCCGCCATCAGCCCGCTCGACGGCGCGGCCACGGTCTTCGATCCAGCGCCAGCGACCATCGCTGTGGCGCACGCGGTACTCGATGCGGTAATCCTCGGTGCGGCCCTTCATGTGCTCGACCAAGGCACGCTTGAGGTGTGGCACATCCTCGGGGTGCAGGCGTGGCTTGAGGTGGCGCAGCATGGCCGTGACGTATTCAGGGTCCAGGCCGAATAGCTGTTTGACGTGGGTGTGGTGCACTTCGTCGGACTGCAGGTCCCAGTCCCACAGCCCCAACTCACTGGCTTCCAGCGCCAGGGCCAGGCGCGCCTCGCTCTTGCTCAGGGCCTGGTTGGCCAGGTCCAGTTCATGACTGCGCTGGGCCACACGGTCTTCCAGGCCAGCCTGAGCTTCACGCAACTCTCCTTCGACGCGGCGACGCTGCTCCACTTCGCGGGCCAGTTCCTGATTGAGGCGGGCGCTGCCGACGTGGGCCTGTTGCAGGTTTTCGATCAACTCCTGGTTCTGGAACCGGCGCAGCAGGCCACGCTCGATCAGGCGATTGACCTGCCAGGCCACTACCGACAACGCCCCCAGCAGGATCAGGCCCAGCCAGCCCCAGCCATGCTGGGCACCGGTGCCGATCATGAACAGAAAACCGATGGGCGGTAGCAGGCACGGCAAGGCGAAACTCAGGAAGGCCGGCAGGCTGACGGCGTAGGCAACACTGGCTGACAGCGTGGCTGCGCCAAGCAGGCCAAACACCCAGGCCTGTTGGACGAAGCTGTCAGTCGGCACCAGCAGGATGGCCGCGCCCGCCAGCGTCAGGCCGCTGATGGCCGAGCCGAACAGAAACATGCGCAACCAATTGGGATTGGCCTGACGGTCGGGAATGGCTGAATCAAAGGCGGCAACCTGGATCACGCGCATGGCTACCAGCGCGGTCAGCCACACCAGCCAGATGCTCACCAGCAGGTAATGCTGCGGCTCCCACAGCAGCCATGCACAGAACAGCCCGTTGAGCAGCATCAGCAACGTAGGCAGCAGGGAGCCCTGATACAGCAGGCGCGTGCGCTCTACCGCCAACTGGGCGGCGTATTTGCGGCGAATATCCCGTTGCCCCTCCGTGGAAGCAGGACCTGTAGCAAGTGTCATAGGCAGTATTCTTATTGGTGTGCTGAGCCTTGTCGTGCACGGAGCATACACAAGCGCTGCGCCGTGCCAAAGCCCTGCCGCACACGGATCGTCGGCGGTATTTTATCGACCGCTCGCACGCCGGGTTTGCTCCAATCTTGTCCAGCACCCTAAAATGGCGGGATGCGCGATGACCTCTCCCTTCTGCTGAATTCCCTCAACGATGCCCAACGGCAGGCCGTAGCGGCCCCTGTTGGCCGTCAGTTGGTCCTGGCCGGTGCTGGCTCCGGTAAAACCCGAGTGCTGGTGCACCGTATCGCCTGGTTGATCCAGGTCGAACAGGCCTCCCCCCACTCGATCCTGTCGGTGACGTTCACCAACAAGGCCGCTGCCGAGATGCGCCAGCGTATCGAGCAGCTGATGGGTATCAACCCGGCCGGCATGTGGGTGGGCACCTTCCACGGCCTGGCGCACCGCCTGCTGCGGGCCCATTGGCAGGAAGCGAACCTGAACCAGAACTTCCAGATCCTGGACAGCGATGACCAGCAGCGTCTGGTCAAACGGGTGATCCGCGAACTGGGCCTGGACGAACAGCGCTGGCCTGCTCGCCAGGCGCAGTGGTTCATCAACGGCCAGAAGGATGAGGGCCTGCGCCCGCAACATATCCAGGCCAGCGGCGACATGTTCCTGGGCACCATGAAGTCCATCTACGAAGCCTACGAGGCGGCCTGCGCCCGTGCCGGCGTGATCGACTTTTCCGAATTGCTGTTGCGCGCCCTGGACCTGTGGCGTGACAACAAAGGCCTGCTGGAGCACTACCAGCGCCGCTTCCGCCACCTGCTGGTGGACGAGTTCCAGGACACCAACGCCGTGCAGTACGCCTGGTTGCGTCTGCTGGCACAGGGTGGCGACAGCCTGATGGTGGTAGGCGACGACGACCAGTCGATCTACGGCTGGCGTGGCGCGAAAATCGAGAACATCCACCAGTACTCCGCCGACTTCCCGGATGTGGAAACCATCCGCCTGGAGCAGAACTACCGCTCCACTGCGGGCATCCTGAAAGCCGCCAACGCCCTGATCGCCAACAACACCGGCCGTCTGGGCAAGGAGCTGTGGACCGACGGCGGCGACGGCGAGCCGTTGAGCCTGTACGCCGCGTTCAACGAACATGATGAAGCGCGCTACGTGGTGGAAACCATCGAGGCGGCCATCAAGAAAGGCATGTCGCGCAGCGATATCGCCATTCTGTACCGCTCCAACGCCCAGTCGCGGGTGCTGGAGGAAGCCCTGCTGCGCGAGCGTATCCCGTATCGCATCTACGGCGGCCAGCGCTTCTTCGAGCGGGCCGAAATCAAGAACGCCATGGCCTACCTGCGCGTGCTGGAAGGCCGTGGCAACGACTCGGCGCTGGAACGCATTATCAACGTGCCACCGCGCGGCATCGGCGAGAAGACCGTCGAAGCCATCCGCGACCACGCCCGCCACTCCGAGATTTCCATGTGGGAATCCATGCGCCAGCTGGTGGCCAACAAGGGCCTGACCGGCCGTGCCGGCAATGCCCTGGGCGCGTTCATGGAGCTGATCGAGAACCTGGCAGCCAAGGTCATGGAGATGCCGTTGCATCTGATGACCCAGACCGTCATCGAGCAGTCCGGGCTGATCACTTATCACCAGGAAGAAAAAGGTGAAAAGGGCCAGGCACGGGTAGAAAACCTTGAAGAACTGGTGAGCGCGGCGCGCAACTTCGAAACCACCGAGGAAGACGAAGACCTGACGCCGCTGGCCGCCTTCCTGGGCCATGCTTCGCTCGAAGCTGGCGACACCCAGGCCGACGAGCACGAAGACAGCATCCAGCTGATGACCCTGCACAGTGCCAAGGGCCTGGAATTCCCCCACGTGTTCCTGGTGGGCATGGAAGAAGGCCTGTTCCCGCACAAGATGAGCCTGGAAGAGCCCGGCCGCCTTGAAGAAGAGCGGCGCCTGGCCTACGTGGGCATCACCCGTGCCATGGAACAGTTGGTGATGACCTACGCCGAAACCCGGCGGCTGTATGGCAGCGAGACCTACAACAAGGTCTCGCGTTTCGTACGCGAGATTCCGGCGGGTCTGGTGCAGGAAGTGCGCCTTTCCAACAGCGTCAGCCGGCCGTTCGGCTCGGGCCAGAAACAGAACTCCAGCAGCCTGTTCGGCGGTGCCAACATCCCGCAGACCGAGTTCAGCCTGGGCCAGCGCGTGCAGCACGCAGTGTTTGGCGAAGGCGTGATCCTCAACTTCGAAGGCTCTGGCGCCCAGGCGCGGGTGCAGGTCAACTTCAGCGAAGGCAGCAAGTGGCTGATGATGGGCTACGCCAAGCTCGAAGCTCTCTGATCCTGTAGCCGCTGCCGCCAGGCTGCGCTGGCCCCCTGCCTCGCTGGAGATCTCCAGAGCATGGGAAGGCCCGCGCAGCCTCGCGGCAGCGGCTACGTATCACGCGTGATTGTTTCCCCCTGTAAAAGCTCGAAACACTATGTCACTGGCCATGGCCTGCCCTTCTGTGCAACATGGCTTCAGTGCAATCCACACACGGGACTCCCCATATGCAACGTTTTCTCAGCATCGCCCTGGCGCTGTGCATCGGCCTGACGATGAGTATCGACGCTCACGCCAAGCGTTTCGGTGGCGGCAAGAGCATGGGCGCTGCGCCCACCCACCAGACCCAACAGATGGCACCGTCTTCTGCCGGAGCTGGCGCGGGCGCTGCTGCAGCCGCAGCCCCTGCCCGTGCGGCCGGTGGCGCTTCGAAATGGCTCGGCCCACTGGCCGGCATCGCCGCAGGCGGCCTGCTGGCTTCCATGTTCATGGGCGGTGGTTTCCAGGGCATGCAGTTCTTCGACATCCTGATCATGGCGGTCATCGCCTTCGTGATCTTCCGCTTCATCGCCGCCCGTCGGCGCAAGCAGCAGGAGCAACTGGCTCCCGCCGGCGCGCCGTTCCAGCGTGAGGCCTTCGAGCAACCTGCACAGCCGATCTTCGGCAGCGGCGGTGGCCAGCCTGCGCGCCCGGTCATCAATGCACCGGCCTGGTTCAACGAACAGAACTTCCTGAACGCTGCCCGCAGCCACTTCGAAGCGATCCAGCAACACTGGGACGCCAACGAGATGGACAAGATCGCCGAGTTCGTGACCCCGCAAATGCTGCAGTTCCTGCGTCAGGAACGCGCCAGCCTGGGCGACAACTTCCAGTCCACCTACATCGACAACCTGAATGTGCAACTGGATGGCGTCGACGATCGCGCCGACAAGACCATCGCCACCCTGACCTTCAGCGGCGTCTCCAAGACCTCGCGTTTTGACCAGGGCGAAGTGTTCAGCGAAAGCTGGAACATGGAACGTCCGCAGGGCGACAACCAGCCTTGGCTGATTGCCGGTATCCGCCAGAACGGCTGATCCAGCGGCGCCGCTTCACAAGACCCCGGCTCATGCCGGGGTTTTTTCATTTTTAACATTGCGGAAATATCCAGCTAATGTATAAACCGCACCGCGCAATTCGTTGAGAGGAAACATGCCGTGGAAGAAGTGATCGAACAACTCCGGGAAGCCAATGAACCGGTCCCCGTTCCACTCGAGTTGCCCGATGAGGACCAACTGGTCGAGATCGAAGAACAACTGTTCATCAATATCCCGTTCGTCTTCAAGGAATTCCTGCTGACGGTCAGCGACGTTGTGTACGGCAGCCTCGAGCCCGTCACCGCTACCGATCCGCAGTCGCATACCTACCTGCCGGAAGTGGCGGCCAATGCCTGGGACTCGGGCGTGCCCCGTGACTTGATTCCGATCTGCCAGGACGGTGAAGACTTCTACTGCGTCGAAGAAGACGGCACCGTGGTGCTGTGGTCCGGCGAAGAAGAGCTGGTCACCGAGGAAAGCTGGGAATCGGTATGGCACTGGGCGCGCGACGTCTGGCTGGAAAGCTGATTCCAACCGCGTAACGGCGTCGCCTGCATCGCGACCAAGGTCGGCTCCTACCACGTACGGCGTAGGAGCCGACCTTGGTCGCGATGCAAACGACGCCGTCCTGTAGCCTCAGCCTGCCGCAGCAGCTACAGGTCAGTGAGGCTCCGCGTTGTTGCCAAGGGTTTCCAACAGCGCTACCTGCATGCGCGTGTGCACGCGGATAAACCAGCGCCACAACACCGCTGCAACCGCAGCCGCCACCAGCCCTACCACCACCAGCAATTCGCTGGTCGGCAGAATGCTGGCCGACAGTGCCGCCAGCAGCAGGAAAATCACCAGCAGCGACACCAGCGGGATGACCTCGGCCACCACGCGCCGCACCCGCTCGGTATGCCGCCCTGCCATCTCGGGTTTCACACCCATTTCCGCCAGCAACATCGACAGCGCCTTGAGCTTGCGATACGCGGCAATCAGGAACGCCAGCGACAGCAACAGCGATGCCCCCCAGATTAACGCGTTGTGCCAGCGCGCCTCCTCGACCCAATGGGCGAGATAAGCGGCGATAGGGTCGGCGAAATAGGCGGCGCTGAAGAATATCCCCATCACCAGCGCCAGGTTCACACCGACCTGCAGCAGAATCCGCCGGATCATGCTCGCCAGCAACGCCCCCTGGCCTTGGGGCTGAATACTGCGCAACCATTCGCCATATAGCCCGAACACCCGCGCCACCCGCACGGGCACCCAGCCTGCGAGTTTGCCGGCAAGCGGGTCAGCGGCCCGGATGAGATAAGGCGTGGACAAGGTCGTCAGCACCGATACCGCCACCGCCACCGGGTACAGAAAGTCGCTGGTCACCTGCAAGGTCATGCCCAGCGAGGCGATGATGAAAGAGAACTCACCAATCTGCGACAAGCCCATCCCTACCCGCAGCGACGTACGCCCATCATTACCGGCGATAAATGCCCCAAGGCCGCAGGAAACCATCTTGCCCAGCACCACGGCGACGGTAATCACAGCGATAGGCCAGGCGTACTCGACCAGAATGGCCGGGTCGATCATCAAGCCGATGGCCACGAAGAAAATGGCGCTGAACATGTCGCGGATCGGCTCAATCAGGCGCTCGATCTTCAGCAACTGACGGGACTCGGCCATGATCGCACCGATCAGGAACGCCCCCAGCACCATGCTGTATTCAAGCTTGACCACCAGCAGGCAGAACCCGAAACACAGCCCCAGCACAGTCACCAACAGCATCTCGTTGCTTTCAAACCGCGCCACATAGGCCAGCAGCCGCGGCACCAGCAGAATCCCGACTACCAGGGCGACGATCATGAACAGCGACAGCTTGCCCACGGTGGAAAACACTTCGCCGGAGCTCACCGAGCCGCTGACGGCAATGCCGGACAGCAAGGCAATGATGCCGATGCCCAGTATGTCCTCGACGATCAGCACCCCGAAGATCAGTTGGGCGAAGCGCTGGTTCTTCATCTTCAGGTCGTTGAGCGCCTTGACGATGATAGTGGTGGAAGAGATAGCCAGAATCGCGCCCAGGAACAGCGAGTCCATGGTGCCCCAGCCAAACCAACGGCCGATCTCGTAACCGATCCAGATCATCAGCACGATTTCCAGGAAGGCCGCGATAAAGGCCGTGGCGCCTACCCGGAACAGCTTGCGCAGGCTGAACTCCAGCCCCAGGCAGAACATCAGGAAAATCACCCCAAGCTCGGCGAGCGTCTTGATGGTGTCTTCATCATGGATAAGGCCAAAGGGCGGGGTGTGCGGGCCGATCACGAAGCCGGCGACGATGTAGCCCAGCACCACGGGCTGGCGCAGGCGATGGAAAATCACCGTGACCACCCCGGCTATCAGCATGATCACGGCCAGGTCCTGGATGAAACTGATGGCATGCATGGGTGCGGCTCCTGTTCACGGTGTAACATCTCAAATCTGAGGTTAACACCGTGAAACTTGCGGAAATGCCGATGCAACAAGTGGAAACAGATCCGTTGGCGCTCGGCGCCCCGGCTGTGACGTCAGGCCAATGGTCGACGTCCCGAAAGGATGGGATTTGTCCATGTGGGCAAGCGCCAAGATAGGCGTCGCCCCTTAACTACAGCAACATTACCGTGAGCGCACTATGGAACCCGGAAACGCCCAGTTGTCGATGACTGTTCTGATGACCCCGGACATGGCCAACTTTTCTGGCAATGTGCACGGCGGCACCTTGCTCAAGTACCTCGACGAAGTGGCCTACGCCTGCGCCAGCCGTTATGCCGGCCGCTACGTGGTAACCCTGTCGGTGGATCAGGTGATCTTCCGCGAGCCGATTCACGTCGGTGAACTGGTGACCTTCCTGGCGTCGGTGAACTACACCGGCAACACCTCGATGGAGGTCGGTATCAAGGTGGTCACGGAAAACATCCGTGAGCGCTCGGTACGCCACACCAATAGCTGCTTCTTCACCATGGTGGCCGTGGACGACCAGCGCAAGCCGGCCCAGGTGCCGCGCCTGGAGCCCGAGACCAGCGAAGAGAAACGCCGCTTCGTGCAGGCGCAGCAGCGCCGCCAGATCCGCCAGGAACTGGAGAAGCGCTACCAGGAAATAAAAGACGACGGTCTTTGACTTGTAGCCGCTGACGCCAGGCTGCGCTGGCCCTGATTCCAACCCTGAATGTTCGGGTGTATGTGAGGGCGAGCGCAGCCTGGCGGCAGCGGCTACGGGGTCATGCCGTGAGGCGCTGCGCCTCAAAGCGCACACGCGGATGCACAATGCGATCCTGCGCACGCACCAGCTCAAGTTCGTAGCTGGTGCAGGCCTGGGTTTCCAGCAGCACTTCATGCACCGCCGCGGCCGCGAATTCGAACGCCGCCACCTGGCTGTCGCCCAACAACAGACGGGCCAGGAACAGCCCCGAGGTCAGATCACCCACGCCCACCGGCTGGCGCGCGAAAGCCAGTAGAGGCCTGCGCAAATGCCAGCTGCCCTCAGCGTTGACCAGCAACATCTCGAAGTCTTCAGCGCCCTTGCCGGGATAAGCCAAATGCTTGACCAACACGGCCTTGGGGCCACGCGCCAGCAACATACGCGCCATGGCCACGCAATCTTCCAGCGACTGCGCCGGGCGACCGCAGAAGGTGTTGAGCTCCAACTGATTCGGGCACACCAGGTCGGCGGCGCTCACGGCTTCGCTCAGCAGGAAGTCGCTGACCTCGGATGGCACGCTGCAGCCCTTCTCGGGGTGGCCCATCACCGGGTCGCACAGGTATAGCGCGTGGGGGTTGGTGGCCTTGACCTTGCGCACCACTTCCAGGATGGCGCGACCTTGGGCAGCGCTGCCCAGGTAACCGCTGAGCACTGCATCGCAGTTGCCCAACTCGCCAATCGTCGCAATCCCTTCCACCAGCGCGGGAATTTGCGCCGGCGCCAACACTTCTCCCGCCCACTGACCATACTGAGTGTGGTTGGAGAACTGCACGGTGTTCAGCGGCCACACATTGACCCCCATTCGTTGCATGGGAAACACGGCGGCGCCGTTGCCGGCATGGCCAAAGACCACATGCGACTGAATGGCAAGCAGGTGTGGAGTACGTTTCATGCAAATATCCCGCAGCGGTAACTGATTTTCGAGGGCGCAGTATGGCGCCAAATGGCGTCTGTACGACAGACCGAAGTCGCAGTTAAGCTGGGCACAATTAGTTGGAGCATTCCTCGATGTTAACCCTCGGAAATCTGTTTGTGCTGATGGTGCTGGGCGCGGGTGCTGCCTGGCTGTGGCATAACCATGGCCTGCGCGAGCGGGCGCTGGAGCGGGTCAAGCAGCATTGCGCCAAGCTGGACCTGGAACTGCTGGACGAAAACGTCGCCTTCAAGCGCTTCGCCTTCGTGCGCGACGCCAATGGCCGCCGCCGCTTTGCCCGTGTGTATAACTTTGAATTCACCGTGACCGGCGAGCAGCGCCACCCGGGCACCATCACTCAATTCGGCGGCCACGCGGTGCAGATCGAGCTGGCGCCCTACCCGTTCGAGATCAAGACCCACCCCACCGCCGAGGTCATCGAAATGGACCAGTGGCGTCAGGAACACAAGCGCTGGCGCCCCTGATCAAACGCTACAGCCTGCGTAGCCGCTGCCGCAGGCTGCGCTGGCCATCACAGGCACCCGCGTAACAAGTTATCCAACGCCACCTCATCCTGCGCCTCGGCAAAAATCAGTTCCAACCGAGAATCGCGCCGCCATTCACTGGCCTGCCACCCCTGTATAACGTTATCCACAGCGTTAATCGACACCCATTTATCCACAGAGTGGATAACTCCCTTGGCTCGTCTCCAGCGCACTGTGGATAAAAAGTCATGCAACTTTTCCAGGTCGAATATTCGCTCTGGATGCCAGCGCCAACCGACGCTCCAGCCATCCGCCTGGTTATGCACAGCCCGTATTGGGTGAAACGGATCTATCCACAGCGGAAACGGCTCAGCGGCAGAGTCCGGTATTTTATCCACAGCCTCAAAAACTGGCCCTAGGTCCATCTGTACCAAATCGGAAAAATCCAAAAACCCGTCGTTTGTAAAAAATGTATCAATATCAGGCAGTTGAGAAGTTATCAACAGCCTGTTTTCCACAGTCAATCCAGCAGACTTATTCACAACCAGCAATCCCATATTCGACAGCGCTTGCCGCTGAGGCTCCGGCAAAAGTTGTCCACAGGCCAGTGCCGGACCATCCAGCACCATGATCGCCGGCTGCACCGCCAGCACCCCGCGCCACGGTGCCTCGCGCAATTGCGCCAGCAATTGCGACGGGTGTCCCAACCCCGATGGCTCGATAAACAACCGATCAGGCCTGGCTTTGCGCAGCAATCGCCCCAACCCCACCTGGAACGGCGCGCCATTGACGCAACACAGGCAGCCCCCCGCCACCTCGCCCAGTGCGATACCATCATCGCCAGTGCTCAACAACGCGGCATCCAGCCCGATCTGGCCAAACTCGTTGATCAGCACTGCCCAGCGTTCATTCGCGGGCCGCTGCGCCATCAATTGGCGGATCAGGCTGGTCTTGCCAGCCCCCAGGGGCCCGGCGATGACGTGAGTGGGTATATTTTCAAGCATCAGTGGTTTCTTGAATGGAGGTAGTGGATGGGTTTTCGTGGTGCGCTGGTACTGGTACTGACTCTGGCCAGCACCCAGGTATGGGCCCAGGCCTGTGTTGTCCACAGCCACGCCGAGCGGCTGGACGTGAAAGTCTGTCAGCAGAATCGCAACATCCCCGAAAAGATGTTCCACGACGGTTTTTGTGAGCCCAACCTGCCGGGGCAGAAGGTCGACGTGCAGTTCGTCGACCAGTGCCCGGCGGGGGCGTTTGGCGTGTGCAGCAACGCCCATGTGGACAATATGCCCTATCGGCAGGATATCCACTATTACGGCGTGGCCACCGATGCGGCTTACCTCGAGCCGTTTTGCGAGCAGAAAAGCCTGGGCACCTGGCTCAAGCCCTGATCAGGCCGCATCTTCATGCCAGGGGCCGAACGGGTCTGGCAACGCGGTCCAGGCTTCGCTGCCCATGGCCATTTCCGCTTCGGTCAGCAGGCACTCATCCAGTTCTGCATTCAGGCGCTGGAAATCCACGCCCTGGCCGATGAACACCAGCTCCTGACGGCAATCACCGCTGTCAGGCTGCCAGTGCGCCAGGATCGATGCAGTGCTTTCGGCGTCCTGAGGCCAGTGCGCCTTGGGTACAAAACGCCACCAGCGGCCAGCGAAACCGTGCCGCATCAAACCGCCCGCCTGAGACCAACTGCCCGCCTCCTGCGGCTTGCTCGCCAGCCAGAAGAAGCCTTTGGAGCGCAGCAACTTGCCGTTTTCCCACGGGCTGTTAATCCAATCGTAAAAGCGCTGTGGATGAAAGGGTCGGCGCGCCCGGTAAGCACCTGAAGTGATGCCGTACTCTTCGCTTTCGGGTACGTGTTCGCCACGCAACTCCTTCAGCCAGCCAGGCGCCTGCGCCGCACGTTCGAAGTCGAACAGGCCGGTGTCCAGGATACGGCCTAGTGGTACTTGCCCCATCACCATCGGCAGTACCTGCGCCTGGGAATTCAAACGCTTGAGGATGTGGATAAGTTCTTCGCGATCGCTGGCGCTGATCAGGTCAATCTTGCTGATCAAGATCACGTCGGCGAATTCCACCTGCTCGATCAGCAAGTCGGTGATAGCGCGCTCGTCGTCCTCGCCCAGGGTCTCCCCTCGGCTGGCCAGGCTTTCGGCTGCCTCGTAATCACGCAGGAAATTAACGCCATCCACCACCGTCACCATGGTGTCCAGCCGCGCCAGATCGGCCAGGCTGCGACCTTGCTCGTCACGGAAGGTGAAGGTCTCGGCCACGGGCAGCGGCTCGGAGATGCCGGTCGACTCGATCAGCAAGTAATCGAAACGGCCTTCATCGGCCAACTTCGCCACTTCCTCCAGCAGGTCCTCGCGCAGGGTGCAGCAGATGCAGCCGTTGCTCATCTCCACCAGTTTTTCTTCGGCGCGGTTGAGGCTGACATCGCGCTGCACCTCGGTACCGTCGATGTTGATCTCGCTCATGTCGTTGACGATCACGGCCACGCGCAGGTTGTCGCGGTTGCGCAGCACGTGGTTCAGCAGGGTGCTCTTGCCGGCGCCCAGAAAGCCGGACAGCACGGTGACGGGAAGACGATGGGGCATGGTTCGGTTCCTCATGGACGCCTGGTCTTTTGGAATGAACTGCCAGGCTATCCTGCAATGTTATATTATTACATTACAGGATAGCCAATACCGATTGTCCTCTCAGGCGGTTTGCTGCGCCTTTTGCTCTTGCGCCCAAGCCACGAACGACCCGCTGGGCGGGTGTTTTTCAAAGTAGGTATTGATACCCGCAAACAAGCGATCGGCCACGGCCTGTTGATGACGTGCGGTCACCAGGCGCTGTGCATCGCTGGCATTGGAGATGAAGCCGGTCTCCACCAGGATCGACGGCACATCAGGCGATTTGAGCACGGCAAAGCCGGCCTGCTCCACGCGCTTCTGGTGCAGCGTGGTGATGTCGGCGAGGCTGCCCAGCACCGTGTGCCCCAACTCCAGGCTGGAGGCGATGGTGGCGTTCATCGACATGTCGATGATCACGTTGGCCAGCATCGGGTCCTTGTCCTTGAGGTTGAGCAGGCTGGCGGCGCCAATCAGGTCGGCACCGTTTTCACGGTCGGCCATCATCCGCGCAGTGGCCGAAGTAGCGCCGTTTTCCGACAGGGCAAAAACCGAGGCACCCGAAGCTGTCAGGCGTGGCGCTGCGTCGGCGTGTACAGAGATGAACATGTCGGCATTGCGCTGGCGGGCAAAGTCGACGCGCTTGCGCAGGGGTACATAGAAGTCGTCGTTGCGCACCAGGTGCACGGTGTAGCCTTTTTCGCGTTTCAAGCGGCGGGCAAGCAGTTGTGCGATGGACAACACCACGTCCTTCTCGCGCTCGCCCTTACCGCCGATGGCGCCGGGGTCTTTGCCACCATGACCCGGGTCGACCACCACCACGATGTCACGCTTGGGGTGAAAGTTGCTGGCGGCGACCGGCTTTTCGGCTTCCTGCTCCACCGGCTCGGGCGCGCGCGCTGCCACCGCGGGCGCAGCGGCAGCAACGCCAGGCTGCATCAGGTCCAGCACCAAGCGATGGCCCTGCCCCGACTGAGGGCCGAGCAAGAATGCGGAGGCCTGCATCGGCGCCTTGAGGTCGAAGACGATACGGGTATCACCATGGCCGAACGGGCCGGAGCGAATGGCCCGCACGCTGGTGCCTGCAAGATTCAAATGGGAGAGGTCGCCACTCAGTTGCGCGCCAGCCACGTCGACGATCAGGCGATCGGGCGCCTGCAACGTGAAGGTCTTGAATTGCACCGGGCCGCTCAGGTCAAACACCACTCGCAGCTTGTCGCTGCTGCGCCACAATCGCGCGTCGCGCACCAGCGCCGCCGAGGCGCCCAGTGGCAATGCCAGCGTCGTGCTGGCCAGGATGAAGGTGAGCAGTTGGCGTCTATGCATGGCGGGTCCGGCGAGGCTTCATCAAAGGAGGTTACAGTTTTCGCATCGTTATAATATAACATGCGGAAAATCGCCCAAGATGAAATAGCACAGGCAGAGAGTCCGCATGGTGGCGACTCTAAACCGGGCGTGCGGTCCGGATTATGAAATTTTCTACATCTGAGTGTTCCACGTGGAACCCCGCCGTATTCCCTGTAGCCGCTGCCGCCAGGCTGCGCTGGCCCTTCTATACACGGCAGATCTCCAGCGAGGCATAGAGCCAGCGCAGCCTGGCGGCAGCGGCTACAGATTCCGGGTTACGGACGGGGGCGCACGGTGCCGCAGTCGTTGCCTAGCCACACCGCGCGGGTTTCCATGCTGCCCTTCTGCTGGGTGCCGGTAGCATTGAAGGTACCGCTGACCTTGGTCAGGAATTCACGCTGGCTAAGGAAGGTCGCCTGCCCAGTGCCCTGCGCCTTGGGGCAGTTGAAGCGGAAGTCCCATACGTTGCCGTGGCGCGCAGTGATCTGCTGTTTGCAGCCCGATTGAGGATCCTGCAAAGGGATGTCATCGGACTGCACCTGGGCCTGGGTCAGGCAGCTGCGGATGCCCTTGCCACCTACGCTGATCCCCTGTTTGGCCATCGCTTGCTCGACCATCGCCTTCTGTTCGGGCGCCAGCATCTGCATCTGCCCCAACATCACATTCAGGTCAGGCAAGGCATTGCCATCGACCTGCATGTTGCTGGTGGTCAATTCCCACAAACCCGGTTGGAGCATCTGCGCCTGCACGAGGGGCGCCGACAGACACAGGGCCAAAGCCACAGCCGGCAAACGAATCTTCATGGATAACTCCTGGGGTGGTGGTCCAGTCTTGGCTGGATGATGTTACTTGGATGCCAAATAGCCGATTGCGTTGCATGCTGAATTATTTCGAGACAACCCGCTGCCAACGTGGTCTGTTAGACACTACGCATTCGGGAGCAACGCTGCGCATGGATTATCACAGCCCCTGGTTTTTTGGCTACCTGTTTGGATTGATTCACCTGCTGGGTGTCATCGCAGCCATCCATGCGGTGTTTACCGTGCGCACCGCACAAGGCTCGATTGCCTGGGCACTGTCATTGGTATTCGTGCCCTACCTTACCTTGATCCCCTACCTGGTGTTTGGTCGCAGTACCTTCGATGCGTACATCGAAGCCCGCCGTCAGGCCAACCGCGAAATGCACAAGGCAATTGCCGAGCTGGATTGGCGCCCTTGGGTGGAAGAAGCTCTCACCGCGCGCAACTCCAGCTCTTACGCTTCACTGCGGGCCATGCCCAAGCTGGGACGCATGCCCTGCCTGGCCAACAATCAGGTCAGCTTGCTGGTCGATGGCAAGGCAACTTTCGAGGCCATCTTCGCCGCCATTCGGGGAGCACGCGAGGTGGTCCTGGTGCAGTTCTTCATCATCCATGACGACCAGATCGGCAAAGAGCTGCAAAGCCTGCTGCTGGAGAAAGCAGCCGAGGGCGTGAACATCTATGTGCTCTACGACAGCGTCGGCAGCCACGCCCTGCCCCACCAATACGGTGAAGTGCTGCGCCAGGGCGGCGTGAAGATACGCGCTTTCGCCACCCGCAGCGGCTGGCTCAATCGCTTTCAGGTCAACTTTCGCAACCACCGCAAAATCGTCGTGGTCGACGGCCTCGTCGGGTTTGTCGGCGGGCATAACGTCGGCGACGAATACCTGGGCGGCAACCCGAAGCTTTCCCCGTGGCGCGATACTCACGTCCGCGTCGGCGGGCCTGTCGTGGCCTGCCTGCAGGAGTCGTTTGCCGAGGACTGGTTCTGGGCCTCACGTAAATTGCCGCCGCTGATACTGCCGGATGCCTATGAGGAAGATGGCGTGCTGTGTCAGGTATTGGCCAGCGGCCCGGCCGACCCACAGGAAACCTGCTCGCTGTTTTTCGTCGAGGCCATTCATGCGGCCACCGAGCGGGTGTGGATAACCACGCCCTATTACATCCCTGACGAAGCCGTGTTCGCTGCGTTGCGCCTGGCGGTACTGCGAGGGGTGGACGTGCGTATCCTGTTGCCATCGCGCCCGGATCACAAAGTGGTCTACGCCGCCTCAAGCCTGTTTGCTTTTGAAGCGGTGCGCGCCGGCGTGAGGATGTTCCGTTACGGTCCGGGCTTTTTGCATCAGAAGGTGGTGCTGGTGGACAACGAAATCAGCGCCATCGGCAGCGCCAACATGGACAACCGCTCGTTCCGGCTCAACTTCGAAATCATGCTGCTGACAGTCGACAGCGTATTCGCCGGCCAAGTGCAGGACATGCTTGAGGCCGACTTTGCGCTATCCCGGGAAATTACCGTGGAAGACAGCCGACACACGCACCAGCTGCAGAAGTTGGGCATGCGCATCGCCAGGCTGATTTCACCCATCCTGTAGATGCGCATCGCTACGCCGCTTAGCGGTACAAATCCTCACGCGTCCAGGGCAGGCCGTGGGTACCGTCGGAGTAAGCTTTGACGGCGAGGATCTGGTGGATGTTGATCCAGCCGTGTGCGAACGCATAGGAACAGCCCGCCAGGTACAACCGCCAAATGCGCAGGGCCTGTTCCGGCACCATGGCAGCAGCTTTCTCAAGCTTGCCCTCCAGACGCTTGCTCCAGTGATCCAGAGTCTTGGCGTAATGCAGCCGCAGGCTTTCCACATCCACCACTTCGAAGCCCGCCTCACTGATACGCGCAGACATCATCGCCATGTGCGGCAGCTCACCGTGTGGGAAAACATACCGCTCGATAAAGTCCCCTGCCCCGCGTCCCACAGGACGGCCGTCAGTATGCTTGGCGGTAATCCCATGGTTCATCACCAAACCGCCTTCGCGTACGGCGCCGAACAGGCGCTCGCAGTACACCTGCAAGTTGGCGTGGCCGACGTGTTCGAACATGCCCACGCTGACCACCTTGTCGAAGCGGCCGTCCTGAGGCAGGTCGCGATAGTCCAGCAGCTGCAATTCAACCAGGTGATCGAGGCCTTCGGCTTTCACCCGTTTGCGCGCCAGCTTGAGTTGCTCCTTGCTCAGGGTGATACCGAACACCCTGGCGCCGTACTCGCGCGCCGCATAGCGCGCCAACCCGCCCCAGCCACAGCCCACGTCGAGCAGATAGTCACCGGCCTTCAAGCGCAGCTTGCGGCACAGATGCTCGAACTTGGCATGCTGGGCTTGCTCCAGCGTCTCGGTGCCGGTCTGGAAATACGCACAGGAATAGGCCATGTCCTTGTCCAGCCACAGCTGGTAGAACTCATTGGACAGATCGTAGTGGTAAGAAATGGCCGCCGCGTCAGTGTCCTTGTCATGGACCGTGCGGATAGGCTGGTCGCTTTCATCGTCATCGAGCAACGCCTGGCTCAGCTCGTCACATACTCGAATCACCTCACCGATCGAACCTTCCATCTCCAGCTTGCCTTCGACGAAGGCGGTGCCCAGCAGATCCAGCGTAGGGTGAGTGAACTGCGTCACCAGCTGTGGATCCTTCACCACGATCGTGACACTGGGCTCGGGGCCCAGGTTGAACTCATGACCATCCCAGAGTCTCAGGCGTAGCGGTAGCTGAAGTTTCTGTAAGGCCGGTGGCAATTGCGCGAGCATGTTTAACCCCCCTAAGTCAGGCTTCTCTGAGATTCAGGGTAGTCCAGAATTTGGCACTGCAAGGGGAGCCGCGACTATCGTCTTAGACCATGGTGCGGATTTTTGTGGGTTTTCTTCCGTTACACATTGTTTCGAAGCGCACCTTTTAGCCAGCGCAAAGTCGAGGTGACCCACCTTTCGCAACGGTCTTTAACGGCGAATTGCGGGCATGACCGTTCTCAACGGGTGAACCGTTGGGCTTCGCCAAAAGGGTCCGAGGTATGGATACGAAAACGTGCTATCGATGGACAGCGCAGCCATCGACAAACGATGGCTGCCACGCGAATCCCTGAATCAATTATCCGGTCTGATAAGGCAGTAACGGATAAGTGCGTCTTTCACGTCCTGCTTGCATTTGAGCATCAACAGAACATGAACCTGGGCGAGTTGCTCGTCAATCTCGTAAAAGATGCGAAAGCCATCGATCAGGAGTCGCCGATAGTGCGTTACGCCAATTTCACTGGCTTCAGGGGAGACGGGGGCGGCGGCGGGAAAAAACGCCAGATTTGCATGCACCTTGTCTACAACCGCAAGGACTGCGCTGTAGGCGGAGTCGATGGAATGATGCAGGGTACCGGCCAAGTATTCGATCTGATCAGCAATACTTTCTTCGGCCGAGTTGGCCAGGATTACGGTGTAACGGGGTGCAGTGTTGGACATAGTGTCTCCTCAGTTATTCATGTTGGTTAAATCTCCTGGCCAGACGGGTTTTCAGTTCGTCAACGGAGCAACTCTTGCCTTCGCGAATCTCGCGCGATCCCAGGGCGAGCAGCTTCACCAAAGCGATTGCCTGTTCTCGACGCTCACGCTCTTCGTAAGTCTCGATTACATAGGCAGGCTTTCCGTTCTGAGTGACGACCATCGGCCCATCCAGATTCAGGTCTGCAGCGTGCTTCTTTAAATAGCTAATCGTTTCAACTCTCATGAGGCGAACCTCTCCTGAAAGGGGGCTATTGAGCCCCTGTGTCCCTTCATGGGACGTTCAATAAAAATCATCAGCTTGGCTGACTGGACCTATTATAGTCTTTTTTTAGACCATGTCAATATAAGGACCATAGTTAATTTGTTACGTCAACAAAAAAGCCCCTGATTTTTCAATCAAGGGCTCGGTTTTGCAGCAGTCCAGCCGTTACTCCACAGTCACCGACTTCGCCAAATTCCGCGGCTGATCCACATCAGTCCCCTTCAGCACCGCCACGTAATACGAAAGCAACTGCAACGGAATGGTGTACAAGATCGGCGCCAGCGCATCAACGATGTGCGGCATGGCAATCACATGCGTCCCCGGCCCATCCCGGAACTCCGCCTGCGCGTCCGCAAACACGATCAGCTCACCACCCCGGGCACGCACCTCCTGCAGGTTGGATTTCAGCTTTTCCAGCAGTTCGTTGTTCGGCGCCACGGTGACGATCGGCATGTCCTTGTCCACCAGCGCCAGCGGGCCGTGCTTGAGCTCACCGGCTGGGTAGGCTTCGGCGTGGATGTAAGAGATTTCCTTGAGCTTCAAGGCCCCTTCCATCGCTACCGGGAATTGCGCGCCACGGCCCAGGAACAGGGTGTGGTGCTTCTCGGCGAACAGTTGAGCGACCTTTTCCACGGTGCCATCCATCGCCAGGGCTTCGCCCAGGCGGGTTGGCAGGCGGCGCAGTTCTTCGACCAGTTCAGCTTCGACGCCGGCTTCCAGAGTGCCACGCACTTGGCCCAGGGACAGGGTCAGCAGCATCAGGCCAACCAGCTGGGTGGTGAAGGCCTTGGTCGAGGCCACGCCGATTTCCGGGCCGGCCTGGGTCAGCAGGGTCAGATCCGACTCACGTACCAAAGAGCTGATGCCTACGTTGCAGATCGCCAGGCTGCCGAGGAAACCCAGTTCCTTGGCGTTGCGCAGGGCGGCCAGGGTGTCGGCGGTTTCGCCCGACTGGGAGATCGAGACGAACAGGGTGTCCGGCTGTACCACCACGCGGCGGTAGCGGAATTCGCTGGCCACTTCTACCTGGCAAGGGATGCCGGCCAGGCCTTCGAGCCAGTAACGGGCGACCATGCCGGCGTGGTAGCTGGTACCACAGGCGACGATCTGTACGTTACGCACTTTGGCGAACAGTTCGGCGGCCTGTGGGCCGAAGGCCTGCACCAGTACCTGCTCCTGACCCAGACGGCCTTCCAGGGTGCGCTGCACCACTTTTGGCTGCTCGTGGATTTCCTTGAGCATGAAGTGACGGAATTCGCCCTTGTCAGCGGCTTCGGCGCCTTCGTGGTATTGCACGGTTTCACGCTGTACCAACTGGCCGGCGTTGTCCCAGATGCGCACGGTCTCGCGCGTGATCTCGGCGATGTCGCCCTCTTCCAGGTACATGAAGCGGTCGGTCACCTGGCGCAGGGCCAGCTGGTCGGACGCCAGGAAGTTTTCGCCCAGGCCCAGGCCGATCACCAGCGGGCTACCGCTGCGGGCGGCTACCAGGCGGTCAGGCTGCTTGAGGCTGATCGCGGCCAGGCCGTAGGCACCATGCAGTTCCTTGACGGTGGCTTTGAGGGCGTCAGTCAGGTCCGGGACGGTCTTGAGGGTGTGGTGCAGCAAGTGAGCGATGACTTCGGTGTCGGTGTCGGAGGTGAAGGCGTAGCCCAGGCCCTTCAGGCGATTGCGCAGCACTTCGTGGTTTTCGATGATGCCGTTGTGCACCACTGCCACGTCTTCGGACGAGAAATGCGGGTGCGCGTTAGGCTCGGTCGGCGCGCCGTGGGTGGCCCAACGGGTGTGGGCGATGCCCAACTGGCCGGCCAGCGGGTCGGCGGCCAGGGCTGCTTCCAGCTCGCTGACCTTGCCCACGCGACGGCGGCGCTGCAGCGAACCGGTGTTGGTGTACAGCGCCACGCCGGCACTGTCGTAGCCACGGTACTCAAGGCGCTTCAGGCCTTCGAGCAGGATAGCGGTGATATTACGCTCGGCGATGGCGCCAACGATTCCACACATGGGTTGTTCTCCTAGCTTGCGGCGGCGCAGATGAGGTTGATACCGCGGGCCTGAATCTGGTCGCGTGCCTCTTGAGACAGGCGATCATCGGTAATAAGGGTGTGGACACTGCTCCAGGGCAGTTCCAGGTTGGGGATTTTGCGACCGACCTTGTCGGATTCGACCATCACGATCACTTCGCGGGCGACCTCGGCCATTACCCGGCTCAGGCCGAGCAGTTCATTGAAGGTGGTGGTGCCACGCGTCAGGTCGATGCCATCGGCGCCAATGAACAGTTGGTCGAAGTCGTAGGAGCGCAGTACCTGCTCGGCGACCTGGCCTTGGAAGGATTCGGAATGTGGGTCCCAGGTGCCACCGGTCATCAACAGCACCGGCTCATGTTCCAATTCGCTGAGGGCGTTGGCCACGTGCAACGAGTTGGTCATGACCACCAGGCCAGGCTGATGGCCGAGTTCCGGGATCATGGCGGCAGTGGTGCTGCCGCTGTCGATGATGATGCGGGCGTGCTCGCGGATCTTGTCCACAGCAGCACGGGCAATGGCCTGCTTGTGGATAGAAACATTTTGCGCCTGCTCGGCGATCAGCTCCTGAGGCACCGGGATCGCACCGCCGTAGCGACGCAACAGCAACCCGTTGCTCTCCAGGGCAGCCAGATCCTTACGAATGGTGACTTCGGAAGTTTCGAAGCGACGTGCCAGCGCGTCGACGCTCACCTCGCCCTGTTCAGTGAGCAGGGCAAGAATGTTGTGACGGCGCTGGGGCGTGTTGCGTTTCGACATGGCGGCTTTTAAGTTTCGATTCGAAAGATAACGGAAGCAATCAAAACCTATCGGCGGGTTTTCGTCAAGTGAACTGTGGTTCAGGTGACGGCAGGTGGTTTCATCAAGTTATCCACAAACACGTAGCCGCTGCCGCAAGGCTGCGCTGGCCCTGGGCCTCACTGGAGATTTTCAGTGCGGAGGGGGGCCAGCGCAGCCTGGCGGCAGCGGCTACGAGGTGCGGCGTGGGTGTGGATAACTCAGGGCTTCTTGATTTTTTCGGGGCGCTTCCAGCCGTCGATGTTGCGTTGGCGGGCGCGACCTACGGCCAGTTGGCCTGCGGGTACTTCCTGAGTGATGGTGGAACCTGCGGCAGTCGTGGCACCTGCCTGGATATCCACAGGCGCGACCAACGAGTTATTGGAACCGATGAACACATCCTCACCCATCACCGTGCGCCACTTGTTGGCGCCGTCATAGTTGCAGGTGATGGTGCCGGCACCAATGTTGGTACGCGCCCCGATGTCGGCGTCGCCCAGGTAGGTCAGGTGGCCGGCCTTGGCGCCTTCGTGCATGTGGGTATTTTTCAGCTCCACAAAGTTACCCACATGGGCGCGAGCGTCCATCACGGTGCCCGGGCGCAGGCGCGCGAACGGGCCGGCGTCGCTGCCCTCACCCATCACCGCACCATCGAGGTGGGTGTTGGCCTTGAGGATGGCACCTTTGCGCAGGGTGCTGTCCTTGATATAGCAGTTGGGGCCGATCACCACGTCGTCCTCGATCACTACCTTGCCCTCAAGGATGACGTTGACGTCGATCAGCACATCCCGGCCGACGGTGACTTCGCCACGCACGTCGAAGCGGGCCGGGTCGCGCAGGGTCACGCCCTGGGCCATCAGGCGGCGGCCTTCGCGCAGCTGGTAGTGACGCTCCAGCTCGGACAGCTGGCGGCGGTCGTTGGCGCCCTGCACTTCCATGGCGTCATGGGGTTGCTCGGTGGCCACCACCAGGCCGTCGCCGACGGCCATGGCAATTACGTCGGTGAGATAGTACTCGCCCTGGGCGTTGTTGTTGGACAGGCGGCCCAGCCACTCGGCCAGGCGCTTGCCGGGCACCGCGAGGATGCCGGTGTTGCCTTCCTTGATGGCGCGCTGGGCGTCGCTGGCGTCTTTATGTTCGACGATGGCGCTGACCTGCCCCGCTGCGTCACGCACGATACGGCCGTAGCCGGTCGGGTCGGCCAGGTTTACCGTCAACAGGCCGAGTTGATCCGGCGTGACCAGGGCCAGCAGGCGCTGCAGTGTTTCCACTTCAATCAGCGGCACGTCACCGTACAGGATCAGCACGGTGTCGGCTGTCAGTGCAGGCACGGCCTGGGCCACGGCATGGCCGGTGCCCAGTTGCTTGTCCTGCAGTACAAAATTCAGGTCCGCGGCGGCCAGGCGTTCGCGCACCAGCTCCGCGCCGTGGCCGATGACCACGTGGATGCCTTGGGGCGATAGTTGCCGGGCGCTGTGGATAACATGGCCGAGCATGGAATTGCCCGCGACCGGGTGCAGCACCTTGGGGATGGCCGAGCGCATGCGGGTGCCTTGGCCAGCGGCAAGAATGACGATATCGAGAGACATTGAGTGGCTACCAATCCGGGCTGGTCGGCGAATGCGACCAGAAGATAAAAAGCACAAAAAGAAAAAGGGTAGCCGAGGCTACCCTTTTACTCAATCGCACAGAGGTTACGGCTTACTTGCCGAACTTCTTGCGAATCTGCTGAACGGTGCGCAGCTGAGCTGCGGCCTCGGCCAGACGTGCGGCAGCAGCGCCGTAGTCGAAGTCCGCGCCTTGCTCGTTCAGGGCCTTCTCAGCAGCCTTGACGGCTTCCTGAGCGGAGGCTTCGTCCAGGTCGGCAGCACGTTGCACGGTGTCGGCCAGGACCTTCACCATGTTCGGCTGAACCTCGAGGAAACCACCGGAGATGTAATACACCTCCTCTTCCCCACCCTGCTTGATCAAGCGGATCGGACCTGGCTTCAGATTGGTGAGCAACGGTGCGTGGCCCAGGGTTACGCCCAGGTCACCCAGTTCACCGTGTGCAATCACCATCTCGACCAGACCGGAGAAGATTTCCCCTTCCGCGCTGACGATATCGCAATGGACTGTCATAGCCATCTGCTTGCCTCAACCTGATTAGCGCCCGTTGCCGGGCGCCGGGATTACAGTTTCTTGGCTTTCTCGATCGCTTCTTCGATGCCGCCGACCATGTAGAACGCTTGTTCTGGCAGGTGGTCGTAGTCACCGTTGAGGATGCCTTTGAAGCCAGCAATGGTGTCTTTCAGGGAAACGTATTTACCCGAGGCACCGGTGAAGACTTCAGCCACGAAGAACGGCTGCGACAGGAAGCGCTGAATCTTACGAGCGCGGGTAACGAGTTGCTTGTCGGATTCCGACAGCTCGTCCATACCCAGGATCGCGATGATGTCTTTCAGCTCTTTGTAACGCTGCAGCACGTACTGAACGCCACGAGCGGTGTCGTAGTGTTCCTGGCCAATGACCAGTGGGTCCAGCTGGCGCGAAGTCGAGTCCAGTGGATCGACCGCTGGGTAGATACCCAGGGAAGCGATGTCACGGGACAGTACGACGGTGGCGTCCAAGTGGGCGAACGTGGTGGCTGGCGACGGGTCAGTCAGGTCGTCCGCAGGTACGTATACGGCTTGTACCGAGGTGATCGAACCGGACTTGGTCGAAGTGATGCGCTCTTGCAGAGTGCCCATCTCTTCAGCCAGGGTCGGCTGGTAACCTACGGCCGATGGCATACGACCCAGCAGTGCCGAAACTTCGGTACCGGCCAGGGTGTAACGGTAGATGTTGTCGACGAACAGCAGAACGTCGTTACCTTCGTCACGGAACTTCTCGGCCATGGTCAGGCCGGTCAGCGCAACGCGCAGACGGTTGCCTGGCGGCTCGTTCATTTGACCGTAGACCAGGGCTACCTTGTCCAGAACGTTGGAGTCCTTCATCTCGTGATAGAAGTCGTTACCTTCACGAGTACGCTCACCCACACCGGCGAACACGGAGTAACCGCTGTGTTCCATCGCGATGTTACGGATCAGTTCCATCATGTTTACGGTTTTGCCTACACCGGCACCACCGAACAGACCAACTTTACCGCCTTTGGCGAACGGGCAAACCAAGTCGATAACCTTGATGCCGGTTTCCAGCAGATCGTTGCCGCCAGCTTGCTCGGCGAACGAAGGAGCTGGCTGGTGGATACCACGACGCTCTTCTTCACCGATAGGACCGGCTTCGTCGATTGGGTTGCCCAGAACGTCCATGATACGGCCCAGGGTCGCTTTACCGACTGGTACCGAGATAGGCGCCTTGGTGTCAACCACGTCCAGGCCACGTTTCAGGCCTTCGGTGGAACCCATTGCGATGGTACGAACCACGCCGTCGCCCAGCTGCTGCTGAACTTCCAGAGTGGTAGGCGCGCCTTGAACATTCAGCGCGCTGTAGATGCTCGGTACGCTGTCACGTGGGAATTCCACGTCGATGACGGCGCCGATGATTTGAACGATACGTCCGCTACTCATAGCAGGATCCTCTGAATATTTGAACCGTTAAACCGCGGCAGCGCCGCCGACGATTTCCGAGATCTCTTGGGTGATCGCAGCCTGACGCGCCTTGTTGTAGACCAGCTGCAATTCGCTGATCAGGTCGCCGGCGTTGTCGGTGGCGTTTTTCATCGCGATCATCCGCGCAGCTTGTTCAGCCGCGTTGTTCTCAACCACCGCCTGGTAGACCTGCGACTCCACGTAGCGAACCATCAAGCCGTCCAGCAGCTCTTTGGCGTCGGGTTCGTAGAGGTAGTCCCAGTGGTGCTTGAGCTCTTGATCCGGGGTTGCGACCAACGGAATCAACTGCTCGACCGTTGGCTTTTGCGTCATGGTATTGACGAACTTGTTGGACACCACGGACAGGCGATCGATACGGCCATCCAGGTAGGCATCCAGCATCACCTTGACGCTGCCGATCAGATCATTGATCGATGGCTCTTCGCCCAGGTGGCTGATCGCTGCAACGACGTTGCCGCCGAAGCTGCGGAAGAACGCCGCACCCTTGCTGCCAACCACGCACAGGTCGATTTCGACGTTGCGCTCGCGGTTAGCCGCCATGTCCTTGACCAAGGCCTTGAACAGGTTGGTATTCAAGCCGCCGCACAGACCACGGTCACTGCTCACAACGACATAACCGACGCGCTTTACTTCGCGATCGATCATGAACGGGTGGCGGTATTCCGGGTTGGCGTTGGCCAGATGCCCAATCACCTGGCGGATATGCTCCGCATAAGGACGGCTGGCTGCCATGCGCATTTGAGCCTTGCGCATTTTGCTGACCGCCACTTTTTCCATGGCGCTGGTAATTTTTTGCGTGCTTTTGATGCTCGCAATCTTACTGCGAATCTCTTTTGCGCCTGCCATGTAACACCTATCAGGTTAGCAAGCGGGAGCCTCGCGGCTCCCGCTGCGGCTTACCAGGTTTGGGTGGCCTTGAACTTCTCGATACCGGCTTTGATGCCAGCGTCGATTTCGTCATTGAAGTCACCCTTCACGTTGATCTTCGCCATCAAATCGGCGTGATCGCGGTTGAAGTAAGCAATCAGGGCCTGCTCGAAGCTACCGATCTTGGCGATTTCGACGTCAGTCAGGAAACCACGCTCAGCGGCGTACAGCGACAGCGCCATGTCCGCGATGGACATAGGAGCGTATTGCTTCTGCTTCATCAGCTCGGTAACGCGCTGACCGTGCTCCAGTTGCTTGCGGGTGGCTTCGTCCAGGTCAGAAGCGAACTGGGCGAATGCCGCCAGTTCACGGTACTGAGCCAGAGCGGTACGGATGCCACCGGACAGCTTCTTGATGATCTTGGTCTGAGCGGCACCGCCCACACGCGATACCGAAACACCGGCGTTCACTGCAGGGCGGATGCCCGAGTTGAACATGGCCGATTCCAGGAAGATCTGACCGTCGGTGATGGAAATCACGTTGGTCGGAACGAACGCGGAAACGTCGCCAGCCTGGGTTTCGATGATCGGCAGTGCGGTCAGGGAACCGGTCTTGCCAGTCACTGCACCGTTGGTGAACTTCTCAACGTACTCTTCGGAAACGCGCGATGCACGCTCCAGCAGACGGGAGTGGAGATAGAACACGTCACCTGGGTAGGCTTCACGGCCTGGTGGACGGCGCAGCAGCAGGGAAATCTGGCGGTAAGCCACTGCTTGCTTGGACAGATCGTCATAAACGATCAGCGCGTCTTCACCGCGGTCGCGGAAGAATTCACCCATGGTGCAGCCGGAGTACGGAGCCAGGTATTGCAGGGCAGCCGATTCGGAAGCACTGGCGGCTACGACGATGGTGTTAGCCATTGCGCCGTTTTCTTCCAGCTTGCGTACGATGTTGGCGATGGTCGATTGTTTCTGACCGATTGCCACGTACACGCAGAAGATGCCGCTGTTTTTCTGGTTGATGATCGCGTCGATCGCCATGGCGGTCTTGCCGATCTGGCGGTCACCGATGATCAGCTCACGCTGGCCACGGCCGACAGGGATCATGGCGTCAACCGACTTGTAGCCAGTCTGTACAGGCTGGTCTACCGATTTACGCCAGATCACGCCTGGTGCGACTTTCTCGACAGCGTCAGTTTCGGTGTGGCCCAGAGGACCTTTACCGTCAACAGGGTTACCCAGTGCGTCGACGACGCGACCCAGCAGTTCCTTACCAACCGGAACCTGCAGGACGCGGCCAGTGCACTTGGCGCTCATGCCTTCGGCCAGGGACTGGTAGGAACCGAGAATAACGGCGCCTACGGAGTCCTGCTCCAGGTTGAGTGCCATGCCGAAGACGCCGCCCGGAAACTCGATCATCTCGCCGTACATTACGTCGGCCAGACCGTGAATCCGCACGATGCCGTCAGATACGCTGACGACAGTGCCTTCGTTACGGGCTTGGGAGGTCACATCGAGCTTGTCGATGCGGCCCTTGATAATTTCACTTATTTCGGAAGGATTGAGTTGCTGCATTGCTCTGCTGCCCCTTCAAACTCAAGATTTCAATGCTTCGGCCAGCTGCGCGAGTTTGCCACGCACTGAACCATCGATTACCAGGTCACCAGCGCGAATGACGACGCCCCCGATCAGGGAGGCATCTTGCGCGGTGTGCAGTCGCACTTCGCGGCCAAGCCGTGCACTGAGAACCTTGGCGAGTTTGTCTTGCTGTTCGTCGTTCAATGCAAAGGCACTGGTTACTTCCACGTCTACGGATTTCTCGAGCTCGGCCTTGTACAGGTCGAACTGAGCGGCGATCTCCGGCAACAGCAGGAGGCGCTCGTTTTCCGCGACAACATGAATGAAATTCTGTGCCTGGGTATCAAACTTTTCACCGCACACTTCAATAAAAGTGGCGGCCTTTTGTGCGCTCGTCAGTCGCGGGGCCTTGAGCAGGCGCTGCATGGTGTCGTCTTCCGACACTGCAGCAGCCAGGCCGAGCATGGCTGACCAATTGGCCAGTTGCTGGTGGGCCTGGGCATGCTCGAAGGCTGCCTTAGCGTAAGGTCGGGCCAACGTGGTCAGTTCTGCCATGATCGCCCTCGCTTAGATTTCTGCAGCCAGTTTGTTAACCAGCTCCGCGTGCGCGTTTTGATCGATTGTGGCGCCCAGGATCTTCTCGGCACCGCCTACGGCCAGAGCACCCACTTGGGCACGCAGCGCGTCTTTGACACCGTTCAGTTCCTGTTCGATCTCGGCCTGAGCCTGAGCCTTCACACGGTCAGCTTCGACACGGGCCTGTTCACGGGCCTCGTCGACGATCTGAGCACCGCGTTTCTTGGCTTGCTCAATGATTTCGGCTGCTTGAGCTTTAGCATCACGCAGTTGCTGACCCGCTTTATCTTGGGCCAACTCCAGGTCGCGAGCTGCTCGTTGCGCAGCGTCCAGTCCATCCGCGATCTTCTTCTGACGTTCGTGCAAAGCCGCGATGACCGGAGGCCACACGAACTTCATGCAGAACAGCACAAAGATGAAGAACGCAACGGACTGGCCAATCAGGGTTGCATTAATGTTCACGCCAACACCTCGCTCGTTCTTTGTCCAACACACCAATCAACTCGAAAATTCGAGAGATTAGCCAGCGAGTTGACCAACGAAGGGGTTTGCGAAGGTGAAGAACAGAGCGATACCAACACCGATCATGGTCACGGCGTCGAGCAGGCCGGCGACGATGAACATTTTAACTTGCAGCATTGGAACCATTTCTGGCTGGCGAGCAGCGCCTTCCAGGAATTTGCCGCCCAGCAGGCCGAAGCCGATAGCAGTACCCAGTGCGCCCAGGCCGATCAGCAGAGCAACAGCGATAGCGGTTAGACCAACTACAGTTTCCATCTTTCCTCCCGACTTTTACGTCGTATTGGTTAGGTTTTTTAGATTAAAGCGGTAAAACAAATCGTTTTTGCAGCAGCCCCGGCAGACTCCCCCCAAGGGCACCCTCCCACCGGGGTGGAAGGGTCATCAGACACGCCAGGCGGGTCTTAATGGTTCTCTTCGTGCGCCATCGACAGGTAGACGATGGTCAGCATCATGAAGATAAAGGCCTGCAGGGTGATGATCAGGATGTGGAACACAGCCCACGCCCACTGCAGTACAACGCCCAGACCGCTCAGCCACAGCAGACCGCTGCCGAACATCACGGCGATCAGGATGAACACCAGTTCACCGGCGTACATGTTGCCGAACAGTCGCAGCGCCAGAGAGATTGGCTTGGCGATCAGGGTCACGAATTCAAGCAGGAAGTTGACCGGGATCAGAATGATCTGAACCAGCATGTTCTTGCTGCTGAACGGGTGCAGGGTCAGTTCACCCAGGAAGCCGCCGATACCCTTGATCTTGATGCTGTAGAAGATGATCAGTGCGAACACCGACAGCGCCATGCCCAGGGTAGCGTTCGGGTCAGTGGTGGACACTGCACGGAACGGAATCTCGTGATCGCCAGTGATGGCGGCGGCCAGATGAGGAATCCAGTCGACCGGGATCAGGTCGATGGCGTTCATCAGGAACACCCAGGCGAAGATGGTCAGTGCCAGGGGAGCGATCACGGCGCTACGGCCGTGGAAGCTGTCCTTGACGCTGCCGTCGACGAACTCTACCAGCACTTCGACGAAGTTCTGCAGGGCGCCAGGTTGGCCGGAAGTCGCCTTTTTAGCCGCCATGCGGAAAATCAGGACGAAAATCAGGCCCAGGGCTACCGACCAGCCGAGGGTATCGACGTGGAAAGCCCAAAAGCCCATTTCCTTGGCTTGTGCTGCGGAGTGGGCAAAGCCCCAGCCGCCATCTGGTAGTTGACCGAAGGTCAAGTTCTGCAAGTGGTGCTGGATATAGCCCGAAGCGGTTTCTGCTGCCATGGTTGCCTCAAACGCCCTAAGGTCTCGAAAGTCTTGTTTTCATCAACAGGGGTGCGAACCAGCTGACCAGCTGAGTCAGCACGAAGACACCGAATACTGCCAACGGCGCCAATGGTTTCACACCTGCGAACGTCAGCGCGAACAGCACTGCCGTCAGAATCAATTTGCCTGCCTCGCCAGCGTAGAACGACCGGACGATGGCTTGCGCGGCTCGGGCTCCGGTAAACCGGAAAGCCTTGTGAGCAAAGTACAAATTCGGCAACCAGGCAATCAGCCCTCCAAGGAGGCCTGAATATCCAGTGACTGCCCCGCGCCACTGCCACAACGCCAAGGCTGCCAACAGAAACACGACACATTGAGCCAGCAATACCGGAAATACCGCCAAGCGATGGAAGGGCAGGCGGTTTGGCGTGCGGGTTTCCATCACAATTGCTCCTCGTGAGTCGGCTCGCCAAAATCAATGACTTGGCATAATTTGTGCCGACAAAATGCGCGCAGAGTATAGGGGCGGTTCAGCCCCTATTCAACTGTCAGGTAGTGATTTCCGACTGCGCGCTACAGAAGGATTGTTTCAGCGAATGTGAGCGAGCACACCTTGGAGCTCATCCAGGGAGTTGTAGCGGATCACCAACTGACCCTTGCCCTTCTGCCCGTGACGGATCTGCACATCAGAGCCCAGACGCTCTGCCAGGCGCTGCTCCAGACGGGTAATGTCCGGATCAGGCTTGCTCTGTTCCACCGGCTCAGGCTTGCCGCTGAGCCACTGGCGGACCAGTGCTTCGGTTTGGCGCACGGTCAGACCACGTGCGACAACATGTCGCGCCCCTTCAACCTGTTGTTCGTCCGGCAGACCGAGCAGAGCGCGGGCGTGGCCCATCTCCAGGTCGCCGTGGGACAGCATGGTCTTGATCACTTCCGGCAGCGAGATCAGGCGCAGCAGGTTGGCCACGGACACCCGCGACTTGCCCACTGCATCGGCGACCTGTTGCTGGGTCAGCTGGAATTCCTGCTGCAGGCGCTGAAGCGCAATGGCTTCCTCGACCGGGTTCAGGTCTTCGCGCTGGATGTTCTCGATCAGCGCCATGGCGATGGCGGCTTCGTCGGGCACATCGCGGACCATGGCCGGGATGGTGTCCATGCCGGCCTGCTGGCTGGCACGCCAGCGGCGTTCACCGGCGATGATCTCGAAGCGGTTGTTGCCGATCGGACGCACCACGATCGGCTGCATCACGCCCTGGCTCTTGATCGAGTGGGCGAGTTCTTCCAGCGCCTGCGGGTCCATGTCCCGACGGGGCTGGTATTTGCCGCGCTGGATCACGTCCAGGGGCAGGTGCTGCAATTCTCGCTGGTCGGCCTGTACGGCCTGTTCTTCCAGCGCGCTGACGGTAGGCCCGCTGAGCAGGGCATCCAGTCCACGTCCGAGACCTCGTTTCTTCACGGCCATGTGGATTCCTTAAGCTTTTTCAGCGCGAGTGTTGCGGCGCTGGCGACGAACCATCTCGCCCGCCAGGGCCAGGTAGGCCAGGGCGCCACGCGAGTTCTTGTCGTAAGCAAGCGCCGGCATGCCGAAGCTTGGGGCCTCGGCCAGGCGGATGTTGCGCGGGATCACGGTGTCGTACAGCTGGTCGCCAAAGTGTTCCTTGAGCTGCGCGGATACATCGTTGATCAGGCTCAGGCGCGGGTCATACATGGTCCGCAGCAGGCCTTCGATCTTCAGTTCCGGGTTCAGCAGCTCGGCAATGCGCTTGATGTTATCCACAAGGTCGCTCAGACCTTCCAGGGCGAAGTACTCGCACTGCATGGGGATGATCACCCCATCGGACGCCACCAGGGCGTTGAGGGTCAGCATCGACAGCGACGGCGGGCAGTCGATCAGAATGTAATCGTAGCTTTCGCGGATCGGCGCCAGGGCCGTGCGCAGACGAGCTTCCTTCATCTGCATTTCCAGCAGCACCACTTCGGCCGCCGTCAGGTCACGGTTGGCCGGCAACAGCTGGTAGCCGCCGTGCTCGGAGAAGTGCATGGCCTGGTTCAGATCGCACTCGCCGATCAACAGGTCATAGACCGAGTTTTCCAGGCCGTGCTTGTCCACACCGCTACCCATGGTGGCGTTGCCCTGTGGATCGAGGTCGATCAGCAGCACGCGGCGCTTGGTCGCGACCAGCGATGCTGCGAGGTTAATGCAGGTGGTGGTCTTGCCCACACCACCTTTCTGGTTCGCTATCGCGAATACCTTAGCCATTCTTGCGTGTGTTCCCAATCATGCCGTGCGGCGCAGTATCAGCAGATGACGTTGGCCTTGGCAACCCGGTACGGTCAAGGCCTGTGCGCTTTCGAGGTGAAAATCTGCCGGCAATGCTACCAGCTCATCGGCAGGATGCAGCCCTTTCATTGCCAACCAGCGTGTATTCGTGTCACCCAGGTGCCGTGTCCAGTTGCTGAAGTCCTCCAGGCTGCTGAACGCACGGGAGATGATCCCGTTGAACGGCAGTGCTGGTTGAAACGCCTCGACCCGGCTGTGGATAACGTGCAGGTTGTCCAGTTTCAGCTCCAGTTTGACCTGGGTGATGAAACGCGTCTTCTTGCCGTTGCTGTCCAGGCAGGTGATCTGCTTGCCCGGAAACAGGATAGCCAACGGAATACCCGGCATGCCGCCGCCGCTACCCACGTCCAGCCAGCGCTCGCCTTCACCGATGTGCGCGATCACGCTGAGGCTGTCGAGCAGGTGGCGCGAGACCATTTCGTCGGGGTCACGCACGGCAGTCAGGTTGTAGGCCTTGTTCCACTTTATCAACAGGGCCAGGTAGGCCAGCAGTTGATCATGCTGGGCCTGGCTCAGTTCGACGCCCAGCTCCCGGGCCCCTTGGGCCAGTTCCTGCGAGTGTTGGGGGGTAACCATAGAACTCAAGCGCTTTGCTCCAACTCACGGCCTGCGCCGCGTTTTTTCAAATGAATCATCAACAGCGAAATCGCTGCCGGGGTCACGCCCGGGATACGCGAGGCCTGGCCCAGGGTTTCGGGGCGAGTTATCCCCAGCTTGCCCTGGATTTCCTTCGACAGGCCGGAAATCGCAGCGTAGTCGATATCCACAGGCAGCTTGGTGTTTTCGCTGGCGCGCAGACGGGCGATCTCGTCTTGTTGACGGTCGATGTAGCCGGCGTACTTGGCCTTGATCTCGACCTGCTCGGCGACGGTTGGGTCCACGGCGCCTTCGCCGGTGACCTCGATCAAGCCGTTGTAGTCGATTTCCGGACGGGTCAGCAGGCTCATCAGGTTGTATTCGTGGCCCAGCGGGGTGCCGAATTTCTCGGCAATGGCATCGCCACGCTCGGTGCCCGGGCGCACCCAGGTGCTTTTCAGGCGTTGTTCTTCCAGCTCGATGGCTTCGCGCTTGGCGCAGAAGGCCGCCCAGCGGGCGTCATCGACCAGACCCAGCTCGCGACCTTTCTCGGTCAGGCGCAGGTCGGCGTTGTCTTCGCGCAGGATCAGCCGGTATTCGGCGCGCGAGGTAAACATGCGGTACGGCTCCTGGGTCCCCAGGGTAATCAGGTCGTCAACCAGCACGCCGATGTACGCCTCGTCGCGACGCGGGCACCAGGCATCACGGCCCTGTGCACGCAATGCCGCGTTGGTACCGGCCAGCAAACCTTGCGCACCGGCTTCTTCGTAGCCGGTGGTGCCGTTGATCTGGCCAGCGAAGAACAGGCCGGCGATGACCTTGGTCTCCAGGCTGTACTTCAGGTCGCGAGGGTCGAAGTAGTCGTACTCGATGGCGTAGCCAGGGCGAACGATGTGGGCGTTTTCCATGCCGCGGATCGAACGCACGATCTGCAATTGCACATCGAAGGGCAGCGAAGTCGAAATGCCGTTCGGGTACAGCTCATGGGTGGTCAGGCCTTCCGGCTCGATGAACACCTGATGGCTTTCCTTGTCGGCAAAGCGATGGATCTTGTCTTCGATCGACGGGCAGTAACGCGGGCCAACACCTTCGATGACACCCGAGTACATGGGCGAGCGATCAAGGTTGGCAGCGATGATTTCGTGGGTGCGCGCGTTGGTGTGGGTAATCCAGCAGCTGACCTGACGTGGGTGCAGCTCCTTGGAGCCCATGAACGACATCACCGGGATTGGCGTGTCACCCGGTTGCTCGGTCATCACCGAGAAATCCACCGAGCGGCCATCAATACGCGGCGGCGTACCGGTCTTTAGACGGCCCACGCGCAGCGGGAACTCACGCAGTCGGCGTGCCAGCGCCGTGGAGGGTGGATCCCCTGCCCGGCCGCCGGAGTAATTTTCCAGACCAATGTGGATAAGTCCGGCCAGGAAGGTCCCGGCGGTCAACACCACGGAGTCGGCGAAGAAACGCAGACCCATCTGAGTGACCACGCCGCGTACCTGGTCCTGCTCGACGATCAGGTCATCGCACGACTGCTGGAATATCCACAGGTTGGGCTGGTTCTCGAGAATTTCGCGTACGGCAGCCTTGTACAGGATGCGGTCGGCCTGTGCCCGGGTGGCACGCACGGCCGGGCCCTTGCGGTTGTTCAACACGCGGAACTGGATACCACCTTTATCGGTGGCCAGCGCCATGGCGCCGCCGAGCGCATCGATCTCTTTGACCAAATGGCTTTTACCGATGCCACCGATCGCAGGGTTGCAGCTCATCTGCCCGAGGGTTTCCACGTTATGTGTCAACAGCAGGGTTTTTGCGCCCATGCGTGCTGACGCAAGCGCAGCCTCGGTTCCGGCATGGCCGCCGCCGATGACGATCACTTCAAAACGGGAAGGGAAATCCACCACGCACCTCGTGCCTGTTCATTGATGGGTAATTGGGATAGCTCACCAGTATAGGGACTTACCCCCCTCTATAGGAACCTTTTGCACAAAATTTAACCAGCTGTGGATGAATGGCTGTGCTCGGTTTGAACCACGGCGCAGAAATAAAAATAGAGAGAGAAATTTATTAAAGCTTTGTTTTTATGTTTATTTCTATGCAGCCACCTTTCTGTGGATAACGTTCTACAGGCCTTTATCTACGTACTGTACAGAGAAGTTGAACCCTGTGGTCATGTGCACAGGAGCCCCTTGGATAAGCGGTTTAAACCTGTGGATGAAAGTGCCAGTTACCCACAGGCGGATTTATCTCCAGCTTTGAGGCATGCTTATCACCAGAGCTGAGGCAGGGTTTTCCACAGGGCTTATTTTGGGGTTGTTGAAAAGTTTTCAGTCACGAGAACACCCGTAGCAGCGGCCGTTAGGCCGCGTCACAGGCGCAGTGGTTAATCAGGAATACCGCGTGCTCCCAGACGCAGCCTTCGGCAGCTGCTACAGGTCGACCAGGTCAATTGCTGACCAGTACGGGGTCTTCGCGATAACGCTTGGCGAACAGCTTCGCCAGGTTGGCGATCTTGGGTTGATCGTTGATCATGATGTAGAGGCTATGGGGGTTCTGTACCAGGTAGTCCTGGTGATAAGCCTCGGCAGGAAAGAAGCCGTTGAGGTTTTCCACAGTGGTGGCCAGCGGCTTGGTAAACACGTGGGAATCATTCAGCTGGGCGATATACGCCTGCGCCACTTCACGCTGCTCGGTATTGGCCACAAAGACGGTAGAGCGGTATTGGGTACCGCTGTCAGGGCCCTGGCGGTTCAGCTCGGTCGGGTCATGGGCAACCGAGAAGTAGATCTGCAGCAACTGTCCGTAGCTGATTTGCGTAGGGTCGTACGTCACCTGCACCGATTCAGCATGCCCCGTGTCACCCGAGCCTACCTCCTCGTAGTGCGCCGTACGTGCCAAGCCACCGGCATAGCCGGACACCGCCTGGGTAACCCCCTTCACATGCTCGAACACGCCCTGCACGCCCCAGAAGCAGCCACCGGCGAACACGGCTGTCTCGCTGTGGATAGTTTTACTGCTCTCGTCGAGCTTGGGTGGGTCAATCACAACCGCATTCTCAGCTGCCTGGGCACAAGCGGCTGTGGACAAGATGGCGGCGGCCAGCACACTGCGGAAAATCGCTTTCATTACAGCCTCCAAAGGCGGGGCACCCGCAGGCATGTGGATAACCTGCTGGCGCCCCTTCAGATCACTGATCCTTGCTCATTGAATCCTTGCTCATCCCGTCCTTGGACATGCTGTCTTTCTTCATCGCATCCTTTTTCATGCTGTCCTTGGTCATGGCGTCTTTCTTCGTGGTGGTGTCTTTCTTCATCATGTCCTTGGACATGGAGCCGTTGGACATGCTGTCGTTACTCATCGAGCCGCTGCTCGTGGTGTCGGCTGCATAGGCGCCAGCCGTGCCAAGGGCCAGGCACATCGACAATACGACTGTGGATAGTTTTTTCATGGTAGTGCTCCTTGGATCGTGGGATAAAAGCACCGCGCAGGCGGCGCTGTGGATAAGGTTTTCAGCTACCGCCGAACCAGTTGTAGCCCTGGTCCTCCCAATACCCACCGGGGTAGGTGTTGGTGATGTAAATGGCCTGGATATGCTTGGGGTTCTTGTAGCCAAGCTTGATAGGCATGCGCAGCTTCATCGGGAAGCCGTACTGGCGTGGGAGGGTCTGGCCGTCATAGGTCAGCGCCAGCAGGGTCTGGGGATGCAGGGCGGTGGCCATGTCGATGCTGGTGTAATAGTCATCGGCGCATTTGAAGCCCACGAAGCGGGCGCTGGTATCAGCGCCGATGCGCTGCAGGAAATCGCTGAAACGCACCCCACCCCAGCGGCCGATGGCACTCCAGCCTTCAACACAGATGTGCCGGGTGATCTGATCGGTCTGCGCCATGGCGCGCAGCTCTTCCAGGCGCCAGCTGCGCTTGTCGGCCACCAGGCCACTGATCTCCAGGCGATAGGTGGCGGCTTCGACGCTGGGCGCATCGTCCTCCCCGTAGAAAGCATTGAACGGGAACGGCCGTGTGATCATGGCCTCGTTGTACACCGGCGCCAGCGCCTTGGGGTCGAACAGCCAGCCCTGAACCCGGTCATTGAAACGGGAGATGCTCGCCAGCGCGGTTTCAACGCTTTGGCTGTCACTCAAGCTGCACCCGCTGAGCATGGAGATGCCCCCAAGGGTCAAACCCTTGAGCAGGAAGTTTCGGCGCGTGGTGTCGTGGATGCGCGGCGCCAGCAGGCGTCGGCTTTCAGTGATGATCTCATTGGCATCACTGCTGATAGGCGATTTATCCACAATCATGACGACTTGCCCCCTTTGCCGGTAATCATCAGCCGCAGCGTGCGCGGCACCAGTGCGACCATCACCAGATGCACCGCTACAAAGCCCACCAACAGCGCCATGGCAAAGAAATGCACGCGGCGCGCGGTTTCGTAACCACCCAGCAATTCGCGCAGCAGGCCGAACTGAACGGACTTCCACAGCACCAGGCCAGAAATTATCAACAGGGCGATATCCACAATGGCGAACAGATACGCCAGCCGCTGCACCTGGTTGTAGTGGCTGAGGTCGTCATGGGCGAGCTTGCCGCGCAGCGCTGTGGATAAATCCTGCAGCACCCCGCGCGGCGACAGCGGGAAGAAGCGTGTGAATAACCGGCCAGTGGCGATGTTGAGCATCAGGTACAGCACACCGTTCACGAACAGCAGCCACATACCCGCGAAATGCCACTGAAGGGCGCCACCCAGCCAGCCACCCAAGGTCAATTGCGAGGGGAAACTGAAGCCGAACAGCGGGGATGCGTTGAAGATGCGCCATCCGCTGGTCACCATGATCAGCACCGCCACGGCGTTGAGCCAATGGGTCAGGCGCAGCCAGCCAGGGTGGCTGGCGGTCTTCTCAAGGGTTGCTGTGCTGGCCATTGCAGGCTCCGGGTATCAGCGTTGTTGGGCCCATTGTTCGGGCCGCCTGGTCGCCAAGTCCTCACACAGAGTTAAATTAAATGTGATAACTCCCTGGCCAATTTTTCGCCACAATGAGCTATCAGCTGCCTGGGGATAACTGCATGGAAAGGCCTAAACGCGTACTGATCGTCGAAGACGACGCACACATCGCCGATTTGCTGCGCCTGCATCTGCGCGATGAGGGGTACGTGGTAGAACACGCCGACGACGGCAACCTGGGCGTGCGCATGCTCGAGGAAGGCCAGTGGGACGCGCTGGTGCTGGACCTGATGCTGCCCGGCATCGATGGCCTGGAGATCTGCAAGCGCGCCCGTGCCATGGCTCGCTATACGCCCATCATCATCACCAGCGCACGCTCCAGCGAGATGCACCGCATCCTGGGCCTGGAACTGGGCGCCGATGACTATCTGGCCAAGCCGTTCTCCATGTTGGAACTGGTGGCGCGGGTACGGGCCCTGCTACGACGTACCGACGCCATGGCGCGCAATGCCCGCCTGGAATCCGGCCTGTTGATAACTCATGGGTTGGCGATAGACCCCGTAGCCAGGGAGTCCAGCCTGGATGGCAAGGCGCTGGGGCTGACGCCGCGCGAATTCGACCTGCTGTACTTCTTTGCTCGCCACCCCGACCAGGTGTTTTCGCGCATGGACCTGCTCAACGAGGTGTGGGGTTATCAACATGATGGGTATGAACACACCGTCAACACCCACATCAATCGCCTGCGCACCAAGATCGAGGAAGACCCCGCCGCACCGCGGCGCATCCTCACGGTGTGGGGCCGTGGTTACAAGTTCGCCGCCACCCCGGTGAGCGCGGAGACTGCCTCTTGAAATTCCTGTCCCTGGGCCAGCGCCTATCGTTGGTATTCGCCGCCCTGCTGCTGGCCTGCAGCGGCGTGGCCATGTGGCTGCAGATCAGCGCCAGCACCCGTCATGAGCAAGAGGTGGTGCAGCGCCTGTCCAGCGGCTTGGCGGCGCATATCGCCGGCACCGCGCAACTGATGGATGCCAGCGGCTGGCGCCCGGAAGCCGTGCACGACCTGTTCGACAAGCTGATGGCGGTCAACCCCTCGGTAGAGCTGTACTTGCTCTCCAGGGACGGCAGGATCGTCGGCAACGGTGCCCCCGACAACAATCTCAAGCGCCAGGCGGTGGATTTACGCCCTGTGCATAAGTTTTTGGGCGGCGCCCCGCTGCCTGTATTGGGGCAAGACCCGCGCAACCTGGATGTGGATAAAGTATTCAGCGCCGCGCCGGTTCAAGTGGGCGGCCGTGACGGCGGCTATGTCTACGTGGTGTTGCAGGGCGAAGCGCATGATCAGCTGTCAGCGGCGTTGTCCCGTGACTCAACCCTGCGGGTCGCCCTGTGGATAATGTGCTTCATGGTTGTTTTGAGCCTGATCATGGGCTTGATCGCCTTCCGTTTGATCACCCGCCCGCTAAAAGCACTGACGCAAAAAGTGCGCGAGTTCGACGCCAATGGCCATAAAGCGGCCGCTTTGCCTCTGCAGCCTGTGGATAAAGGCGATGAAATCGGCGTACTGAGCGCGGCATTCTCACAAATGGGCCAGCGCATCGCCGAACAATGGCAGGAGCTGACCCGCCAGGACCAGCAGCGCCGCGACTTGGTGGCCAACATTTCCCATGACCTGCGCACCCCCTTGACCTCCCTGCACGGCTATCTGGAAACATTGCGTATCAAAGACGAGAGCCTGAGCGCCGAGGAACGCCGCCACTATCTGGATGTGGCGCTGGGGCAGAGCCGCAAGGTGGGCCGGCTGGCGCAGGAGCTGTTCGAGCTGGCGCGGCTGGAGTCGGGCCTGGTTCATCCACAGGCAGAAACCTTCGCCCTGCCCGATCTGGTGCAGGATGTGTTGCAGAAGTTTGAATTGGCCGCAGAAGCCCGCCAACAACAGCTGGAGGTGAACATGCCCCAGGCGGTGCCTAGCGTGAACGCTGACCTGGGCATGATCGAACGGGTGTTGACCAACCTGCTGGATAACGCCATCCGCCACAACCCGCCCGGCACCCGGATCATCGTGCGCCTGGAGCCAGTGGAGGGGAATGTTCAGGTAGCCGTGATCGACACGGGCAAGGGCATAGCGCCGGAATTGCATGCCGGCTTGTTCACCCGTGCCTCGGCCTTGCGCCGAGCATCGCCGGAGAGTGGCGGGTTGGGCCTGATCATCGTGCAGCGCATGTTGCAGCTGCATGGCAGTGATATCCACATTGCCCAAGGCCAACCCACCGGTACGGTGCTGCGATTCAGTTTATCCACAGCGGCCTGACGGTCATTTCCCGATACAAAAACTCGAGAAGATCCGGCCCAGCAAATCATCGGAGCTGAATGCACCGGTGATTTCCCCCAGGGAGTGCTGGGCTTGCCGCAGGTCTTCGGCCAGCAGTTCGCCGGCGCCGGCCAGGGTCAGCTGCTCGCGGCCATGTTCCAGCGCCTGGCTGGCATGGCGCAGGGCATCCAGGTGGCGGCGGCGGGCGCTGAAGCTGCTTTCGGCGGTCTGTTCATAACCCATGCAGGCCTTCAAGTGCTCGCGCAGCAGGTCCAGGCCCTGCCCTTCATCCTTGGCGCTGAGGCTGATGGTCACGTGGCCATCGGCGCTGGTGATCATATCCACAGGCTCGCCGGTAAGGTCAGCCTTGTTGCGAATCAGCGTGACCTTGGCCATCTCCGGGCGTGCTTCGAGGAATTCCGGCCACAGAGCGAAGGGATCATTGGCTTCCGGTGCCGACGCATCGACCACCAGCAGCACCCGATCGGCCTCGCCGATGGCCTTCAGCGCCCGCTCCACACCAATCTTTTCCACCTGGTCGTCAGTGTCGCGCAGGCCCGCAGTGTCCACCACGTGCAGCGGCATGCCATCGATGTGGATATGTTCGCGCAGGATATCCCGCGTGGTGCCGGCGATGTCGGTGACAATCGCGGCCTCGCGGCCCGCCAGCAGGTTGAGCAGGCTGGACTTGCCGGCGTTCGGCCGGCCGGCGATAACCACGGTCATGCCGTCGCGCAGCAAGGCGCCCTGGCCGGCTTCGCGCATGACTGTGGACAAGTTTTCCCGCACGTCGTCGAGCATGCTCAGCACATGGCCATCGGCGAGGAAGTCGATTTCTTCCTCGGGAAAGTCGATGGCCGCCTCCACATAGATGCGCAGGGCGATCAATTTCTCCGTGAGGTTATCCACACGACGGGAAAAAGCACCCTGCAGCGAGCGCACGGCATTGCGTGCCGCCTGTGCGGAGCTGGCCTCGATCAGGTCGGCGATCGCCTCGGCCTGAGCCAGGTCAAGCTTGTCGTTGAGAAACGCCCGCTCGCTGAACTCACCCGGCCGTGCCAGGCGGCAACCCAACTCCAGGCAACGCTGCAGCAGCATGTCCAGCACCACTGGGCCACCGTGACCCTGCAGTTCCAGCACATCTTCCCCGGTGAACGAGTTGGGCCCCGGGAAATACAGGGCCAGGCCCTCGTCGATCACATCGCCGTCGGCCGTGCGCATCGGCCCGTAGTGGGCGTGGCGCGGGGTCAGCTGGCGCCCGGCAATGGCTTGCGCGGCGGCCCCGGCCAATGGCCCGGAAATACGCACGATACCCACCCCGCCGCGGCCCTGGGCGGTGGCAATGGCGGCAATGGTTTCACGGGGACTGTTCATGATGCGGGCCTCAATAAATCGACAGATAGCAAAACGCCCCACGAATGGGGCGTTTATCCACAGGTTAGATGATCAACCTGTTCAGGCGGCAGCTTTCTTGCTTTTCGCCTCGATACCACGAGTGATGTACCACTGTTGCAGGATCGACAGGGTGTTGTTGGTCACCCAGTACATCACCAGACCTGCTGGGAACCACAGGAAGAAGAAGGTGAACACGATCGGCATCAGCTTCATCACCTTGGCCTGCATCGGATCCGGCGGCGTCGGGTTCAGACGCTGCTGGATGAACATGGTGGCACCCATGATGATCGGCAGGATGAAGAACGGGTCCTTGATCGACAGGTCGGTGATCCACAGCAGCCAAGGTGCCTGACGCATCTCGACGCTTTCCAGCAGTACCCAGTACAGCGACAGGAAGACCGGCATCTGCACGACAATCGGCAGACAGCCACCCAGCGGGTTGATCTTCTCTTTCTTGTACAGCTCCATCATCGCTTGCGACAGTTTCTGACGATCATCGCCGAACTGTTCCTTCAGCTGGGCCAGGCGCGGAGCAACGGCACGCATGCGCGCCATCGAACGGTAGCTGGCAGCCGACAGCGGGAAGAACAGCAGCTTGATCATCAGGGTCAGCACGATGATCGAGAAGCCCCAGTTGCCCAGCAGCATGTGGATATGTTTCAGCAGCCAGAAGATCGGCTGGGCGATGAACCACAGAATGCCGTAGTCGACGGTCAGTTCCAGGCCCGGGGCCAGCTCTTTGAGCTTGTCCTGAACTTTTGGACCTGCGTACAGCACGGCGCTGGTTTCAACCTTGGCGCCAGGTGCGGCGGTCAGGGTTGGGCCAGTGAAGCCGATGATGTAGTTGCCGGCACTGTCCTTGCGGGTCGACATGGCGTTGTTGTCCGAATGGTTCGGAATCCACGCCGTGACGAAGTAGTGCTGCAGCCAGGCTACCCAACCACCCTGAACGGTTTCTTTCAGGTTGCCCTTGTCGATATCTTTCATCGATATCTTTTTGTAGGGCTCGGCCGGCGTACCCAGGGCGGCGCCCAGGTAAGTGGCGGTACCGGTGGCGGTGCTGGACGAAGGATCGGAGCTGTTGTCACGCTTCAATTGCGCGAACAGGTTGCCCGACCAAGGCGTGGTGCCCTGGTTGTCGATCAGGTAGCTGACCTTGACGTCATATTCGCCACGGTCGAGGCTGAAACGCTTGATGTAGTTGACGCCATTGGACGAAAACTTCAGGTCAACGACCAGTTGGTTCTGACCGTCGGCCAGCTGGTAGCTCTTCTGTTCCGAGCTGTACAGCGGGCGACCGGTGGAACGCGAGTCCGGGCCGTCGGTGCCTACCAGGCCACTTTGTGCCAGGTAAGTGCGCTCGCCGCCGTTGTCGAACAGCTGGAATGGCACGTCAGGACGATCCTGGCGGCGCGGGTATTCCGGCAGAGTCAACTGGGCGACGTCGCCCCCATTTGGATCGATAGCCAGATCCAGAACATCGGTCTTGATTCGAATCAGGTTCTTGCTGCCGGCATCCGGGGCCAGGGTTGGCGCAGGAGCGTTGGCAGAAGGTGCGCTGGGTACGTCGGCACTCGCTTGAGCATTGTTACCCAGCGGGGCTTCGGGCAAATCCGATGCGCCAGTGTTGGTAGCAACATTCTGAGTCGGCAAGGCAGCCTGGCCATAGTCCTTGTTCCATTGCAGGACCATGGAGTAGGACACGACTGCCAGTGCGGCGATCAGGATCGTGCGTTTAATATCCATGATTACTCGGCTATCGAAGAATTACGGGGAGATGGGGCTGGCGGAACCGGGTCAAGACCACCGGCGTGCCAGGGATGGCAGCGACCCAGACGACGGAGGGTCAGCCAGCTGCCGCGTAGAAGGCCATGGATTTCGATGGCTTCCAGCGCGTAGCAGGAACAACTGGGGTAAAAACGACAGTGATTGCCCATCAGGGGGCTGATGGCATAGCGGTAAAACTGGATCGGAACGATGGCCAGTTTACGCATTTTGACTGTCTACCCCTTCAGATTCGGTCTTTTCCACTGGAGGCCGACTACGAGCGAGTCGTTTCCAGAGCTTGCCAAAATGCTGATGCAGTTCCGGGTTTTCTACGTCACCCAAACCTTTACGCGCGACGATGACAATGTCCCAGCCAACCAGGATGTCCTGGTGCAGACGGAACGAGTCACGCATCAAGCGTTTGAGTCGGTTGCGCTGAACGGAGAGCTTGACGCTCTTTTTGCCGATCACTAACCCCAGACGAGGGTGATCCAGCTCGTTTTCGCGCGCAAGGAGCAGCAGGTTTTTCCCTGGAACCTTGCCGGTTGGGGAGTCAAAGACCGCTTTGAAGTGTCGGGCTGTCAGAAGACGCTTTTCCCGACTGTAGTCCTGACTCACCCCCAGTGCCGAGTGATCAAACTGCCAGGCGCGCACGGCCTTTGGCACGGCGACGCGACAGAACGGCACGGCCGTTTTTGGTGGCCATGCGAGCACGGAAGCCGTGGGTGCGGGCGCGTTTGATGGTGCTGGGTTGGAAAGTACGTTTCATGGCGTGTTACCTGGTTCGTCCACAACGGGCCGGAATGGTCCCCGTTTTAAGAGACCGGCGATTCTAGTGAAAGCAAGCCCTCAGGTCAATTTCCAACCAGCTTTTCCTTTGCATGGGCATGACCGTTGGTCTGACCGGACAAACCTGCGGAAAATATAGAAATAGAGAAGGACCTTATTTAAAGCTTTTCTGTAGAACTTATAGATCTTAGGCAGGCACCCTTCTGTGGATAACCACTTGCAGCCCTTTGTTTACGTGATGTACAGCGATCGGTAACCCTGTCGAGAAACGGTGCTGCGGCTGTGCCAAGCCCTCGGAAAAGCTGTGCATGAAATGGCTACTTATGCACAGGGCAGTTATGCACAGATTTCGACCCCCAGTTGTGCAGAGTGCTCAATGGCGGTTATCCACAGAGTTTATTCACAGACCCCTCAGGTATTTTTTTCTACGTAAGGTGCTGATTCGCCTTTATCTGCACACCCCTGCATGTGGATAAGTGTGCTCGGCATCGGTACAATGGGGATCGTTTTTTGCCTCTCCGGCTTTCAACTCAGGGGATATCCGTGTCAGTGGAACTTTGGCAGCAGTGCGTGGAGCTTCTGCGCGATGAACTGCCTGCCCAGCAATTCAACACCTGGATCCGTCCGCTACAGGTCGAAGCCGAAGGCGACGAGTTGCGTGTGTATGCGCCCAATCGCTTTGTGCTGGACTGGGTCAATGAAAAGTACCTGGGTCGCCTGCTTGAACTGTTGGCCGAGCACGGCAGCGGAATCGCGCCTGCTCTTTCCTTATTAATAGGTAGCCGTCGCAGCTCGGCGCCACGTGCCGCACCCAATGCGCCACTGGCGGCCGCCGTTGCCGCGTCCCAAGCCGCCCAGCAGCAGCCGACACCTGTGGCTGCTCCTGCACCTGAACCCGTTGCAGCTACCTCCGCCGTGGTCGAGGCCAGCGAAGAACCTTCGCGTGACAGCTTCGACTCCATGGCAGGTGCTGCCTCCCAGCAGGCGCCGGCGCGCACCGAACAACGCAATGTGCAGGTCGAAGGTGCGCTCAAGCACACCAGCTACCTGAACCGGACGTTCACCTTCGAAAACTTCGTCGAAGGTAAATCCAACCAGCTCGCCCGCGCGGCGGCCTGGCAGGTGGCCGACAACCCCAAGCATGGCTACAACCCACTCTTCCTTTATGGTGGCGTTGGCCTGGGTAAGACTCACTTGATGCACGCTGTGGGTAACCACCTGCTCAAGAAGAACCCCAATGCCAAGGTTGTGTACCTGCACTCCGAGCGTTTCGTCGCCGACATGGTCAAGGCTTTGCAGCTGAACGCGATCAACGAGTTCAAGCGCTTCTACCGTTCGGTGGATGCGTTGCTCATCGATGACATTCAGTTTTTCGCCCGCAAGGAGCGTTCCCAGGAAGAGTTCTTCCATACCTTCAACGCCCTGCTCGAAGGCGGCCAGCAGGTGATCCTCACCAGCGACCGTTACCCGAAGGAAATCGAAGGCCTGGAAGAACGTCTCAAGTCGCGCTTTGGCTGGGGCTTGACCGTAGCCGTCGAGCCGCCGGAACTGGAAACCCGCGTCGCCATTCTGATGAAGAAGGCAGACCAGGCGAAGGTAGAGCTGCCGCATGACGCGGCGTTCTTCATCGCCCAGCGCATCCGTTCCAACGTGCGTGAGCTGGAAGGTGCGCTCAAGCGTGTCATCGCCCACTCGCACTTCATGGGGCGTGACATCACCATCGAGCTGATTCGCGAATCGCTCAAGGACTTGCTGGCGCTGCAGGATAAACTGGTCAGTGTGGATAACATCCAGCGTACGGTGGCCGAGTACTACAAGATCAAGATTTCCGATCTGCTGTCCAAGCGCCGCTCGCGTTCGGTGGCCCGCCCACGTCAGGTGGCCATGGCCTTGTCCAAGGAACTGACCAACCACAGCCTGCCGGAAATCGGCGATGTGTTCGGCGGCCGCGACCACACCACGGTGCTGCACGCTTGCCGCAAGATCAACGAACTCAAGGAATCCGACGCGGATATCCGCGAGGACTACAAGAACCTGCTGCGGACGCTGACTACTTGATGAACGTCAGCGCAGCTTATTAAGGCAAGGGACTAGACCATGCATTTCACCATTCAACGCGAAGCCCTGTTGAAACCCCTGCAACTGGTCGCGGGCGTCGTCGAGCGCCGCCAGACCTTGCCGGTATTGTCCAACGTGCTGCTGGTTGTCGAAGGCCAGCAACTGTCGCTGACCGGTACCGACCTTGAGGTCGAGCTGGTCGGTCGCGTGCAACTTGAAGAGCCTGCCGAGCAGGGCGAAATCACCGTGCCTGCGCGCAAGCTGATGGATATCTGCAAAAGCCTGCCAAACGACGCGCTCATCGACATCAAGGTCGATGAGCAGAAGCTGGTGGTCAAGGCCGGTCGCAGCCGTTTCACGCTGTCGACCCTGCCAGCCAACGACTTCCCGACCGTTGAAGAAGGCCCGGGTTCGCTGACGTGCAGCCTTGAGCAAAGCCGCCTGCGCCGTCTGATCGAGCGCACCAGCTTCGCCATGGCCCAGCAGGACGTGCGTTACTACCTCAACGGCATGCTGCTGGAAGTGTCCAACGGCCTGATGCGCGCCGTGGCTACCGACGGTCACCGTCTGGCCATGTGCTCGATGAAAGCCGACATCACCCATGACGGTCGTCATCAGGTGATCGTGCCGCGTAAAGGTATCCTGGAGCTGGCGCGCTTGCTGACCGAACCGGATGGCACCGTGAGCATCGTCCTGGGCCAGCACCACATCCGTGCTACCACCGGCGAGTTCACCTTCACCTCCAAGCTGGTCGACGGCAAGTTCCCCGACTACGAGCGCGTGCTGCCCAAAGGTGGCGACAAGCTGGTACTGGGTGACCGCCAGGCACTGCGTGAAGCGTTCAGCCGCACCGCGATCCTGTCCAACGAAAAGTATCGCGGTATCCGTCTGCAACTGGCCGCTGGCCAATTGAAGATTCAGGCCAACAACCCTGAGCAGGAAGAAGCGGAAGAAGAAGTGGGCGTGGACTACAACGGTGGTTCGCTGGAAATCGGCTTCAACGTCAGCTACCTGCTGGACGTACTGGGTGTGATGACCACTGAACAGGTTCGCCTGATTCTGTCTGACTCCAACAGCAGCGCCCTGGTGCAAGAATCCGATAACGACGATTCCGCCTATGTCGTTATGCCGATGCGCCTGTAACTTGCCCAGCAGACTCTAGATGTCCCTCAGTCGTGTCTCTGTCACCGCGGTGCGTAACCTGCACCCGGTGACCTTCTCCCCCTCCCCCCGCATCAACATCCTGTACGGAACCAATGGCAGTGGAAAGACCAGCGTGCTGGAAGCTATCCACCTGTTGGGGCTGGCGCGTTCGTTCCGCAGCACTCGCCTGTTGCCGGTCATCCAGTACGAGCAAGGTGCTTGCACGGTGTTCGGCCAGGTCGAATTGAACGAAGGCGGCCATGCCGCGCTGGGTGTGTCGCGGGAGCGGCAAGGTGATTTCACCATCCGGATCGACGGGCAGAATGCCCGCAGCGCAGCGCAACTGGCAGAAATTCTGCCACTGCAGCTGATCAACCCGGACAGTTTTCGCCTGCTGGAAGGGGCTCCGAAAATCCGCCGGCAGTTTCTTGATTGGGGTGTGTTCCACGTGGAACCGCGCTTCATGGCCACCTGGCAGCGCCTGCAGAAGGCCTTGAAGCAGCGAAACTCGTGGCTTCGGCGTGGTACACTTGACGCTGCTTCGCAAGCTGCATGGGACCGGGAGTTATGCCTGGCCAGTGCTGAAATTGATGAGTACCGTCGGGCCTATATCAAGGCGTTGAAGCCGGTGTTTGAGCAGACCCTCAGTGAGCTCGTCGAGCTGGAAGGTTTGACCCTCAGTTACTATCGCGGTTGGGACAAGGAGCGGGACCTCTCCGAGGTGCTCAGCGCTTCCCTGCTACGTGACCAGCAGATGGGCCATACCCAGGCTGGACCGCAACGCGCTGACCTGCGGTTGCGATTGGGTGCCCACAACGCTGCGGATATCCTTTCCCGTGGCCAGCAAAAGCTGGTGGTGTGTGCCTTGCGTATTGCCCAGGGGCACCTGGTCAGCCAGGCACGACGCGGTCAATGTATTTATCTTGTGGACGACTTGCCGTCAGAACTCGACGAGCAACACCGCCGCGCACTTTGCCGCTTGCTAGAAGAATTACGCTGCCAGGTGTTCATCACCTGTGTAGACCACGAATTATTGAGGGAAGGCTGGCAGACGGAAACGCCAGTCGCTTTGTTCCACGTGGAACAGGGCCGTATCACCCAGACCCACGACCATCGGGAGTGAAGGCATGAGCGAAAATCAAACGTACGATTCCTCCAGCATTAAAGTGCTGAAAGGGCTGGATGCCGTACGCAAACGTCCCGGTATGTACATTGGCGACACCGATGATGGTAGCGGTCTGCACCACATGGTGTTCGAGGTCGTCGACAACTCGATCGACGAAGCCTTGGCCGGCCACTGCGACGACATCACCGTCATTATCCATCCTGACGAATCCATCACCGTCCGCGACAACGGTCGCGGAATTCCGGTTGATGTGCACAAAGAAGAAGGCGTTTCGGCAGCCGAGGTCATCATGACCGTGCTGCACGCCGGCGGTAAGTTCGACGATAACTCGTACAAGGTTTCTGGCGGTCTGCACGGTGTAGGTGTTTCCGTGGTTAACGCCCTGTCCGAGACCCTGGTGCTGACCGTTCGCCGTAGCGGCAAAATCTGGGAACAGACCTACGTGCACGGTGTTCCACAGGCACCGATGAAAATCGTTGGCGACAGCGAAACCACGGGTACCCAGATCCACTTCAAGCCTTCAGCTGAAACCTTCAAGAACATCCACTTCAGCTGGGACATCCTGGCCAAGCGAATTCGCGAACTGTCGTTCCTGAACTCCGGCGTAGGCATCTACCTGAAGGATGAGCGTTCGGGCAAAGACGAGACCTTCAAATACGAAGGCGGTCTGCGGGCGTTCGTTGAATACCTGAACACCAACAAGACGCCAGTCAACGAAGTGTTCCACTTCAATGTGCAGCGTGATGACGGTGTGGGCGTGGAAATCGCCCTGCAGTGGAACGACAGCTTCAACGAGAACCTGTTGTGCTTCACCAACAACATTCCCCAGCGTGACGGCGGTACCCACCTGGTGGGCTTCCGTTCGGCGCTGACGCGTAACCTGAACAACTACATCGAACAGGAAGGCCTGGCCAAGAAGAACAAGGTAGCCACCACCGGCGACGACGCCCGTGAAGGTTTGACCGCGATCATCTCGGTGAAGGTGCCTGATCCAAAGTTCAGCTCGCAGACCAAGGACAAGCTGGTTTCGTCCGAAGTGAAAACCGCGGTCGAGCAGGAGATGGGCAAGTACTTCTCCGACTTCCTGCTGGAAAACCCGAACGAAGCCAAGGCCGTGGTCGGCAAGATGATCGACGCTGCCCGTGCCCGTGAAGCAGCGCGCAAGGCCCGTGAGATGACCCGCCGCAAAGGTGCGCTGGACATCGCCGGCCTGCCAGGCAAATTGGCGGACTGCCAGGAGAAGGACCCTGCCCTTTCCGAACTGTACCTGGTGGAGGGTGACTCCGCAGGTGGCTCGGCCAAGCAAGGGCGCAACCGTCGCACCCAGGCGATCCTGCCGCTGAAGGGCAAGATCCTCAACGTCGAGAAAGCTCGTTTCGACAAGATGATCTCGTCCCAGGAAGTGGGCACGCTGATCACTGCACTGGGCTGCGGTATCGGTCGCGAAGAGTACAACATCGACAAGCTGCGTTATCACAACATCATCATCATGACCGATGCTGACGTCGACGGTTCGCACATCCGTACGCTGCTGTTGACGTTCTTCTTCCGTCAGTTACCTGAGCTGATCGAGCGCGGCTACATCTACATCGCCCAGCCGCCGCTGTACAAAGTGAAGAAGGGCAAGCAGGAGCAGTACATCAAGGACGACGAGGCCATGGAAGAATACATGACCCAGTCGGCCCTGGAAGACGCCAGCCTGCACCTGAACGACTCGGCACCGGGCATTTCGGGCGAGGCGCTGGAGCGTCTGGTCAACGATTTCCGCATGGTGATGAAGACCCTCAAGCGTCTGTCGCGCCTGTACCCGCAAGAGCTCACCGAGCACTTCGTGTACCTGCCGGCGGTGTCGCTGGACGACCTGTCGGACCACGCTGGCATGCAAGCCTGGCTGGCCAAGTTCGACGCGCGTCTGCGCACCAGCGAGAAGTCGGGCCTGGTCTACAAGGCCAGCCTGCGTGAAGACCGCGAGCGTAATGTGTGGCTGCCGGAAGTGGAGATCACCTCGCACGGTCTGGCCAGCTACATCACCTTCAACCGCGACTTCTTCGGCAGCAACGACTACCGCACCGTCACCGCACTGGGCGCGCAATTGGCGACCTTGCTGGACGACGGCGCGTACGTACAACGTGGCGAACGCAAGAAGCCAGTGGTCGAGTTCAAGGAAGCGCTCGAGTGGCTGATGACCGAAAGCACCAAGCGCCACACCATCCAGCGCTACAAAGGGTTGGGTGAGATGAACCCGGACCAGCTGTGGGAAACCACCATGGACCCGACAGTGCGCCGCATGCTGAAAGTCACCATTGAAGACGCGATCGCTGCTGACCAGATCTTCAACACCCTGATGGGTGATGCTGTAGAGCCGCGTCGTGAGTTCATTGAGAACAACGCGTTGGCGGTGTCGAACCTGGATTTCTGATACAGGATCGAAGGCACATCAAATGTCACAAATGGGCGATCCCATAATCGCTCAATGACAGAAACCCCGGCCCTGGCGCCGGGGTTTTTTATTTTAGAATCGGTATCTTCTACCAGAGCGATAGCGCTCACTGGAGTCCATCAGCTCACTGAGGATCAGGCGCATGAAGGATCAACATCAGTCGTTCGAGCGATGCTTGCAGCAACAGCGGTCAAGATGTTGAAGACCATTTCGAGGACATCCTCGTATTGGTCTCTATCGGGTCGGGGGCGCAGCGTGAGGTTCGCGATATCAAGTTATCGCGTTGGAACTAGGGGGACCATGCCGGAGGACCTGCCGACGCCCGGCAGCAGCATCAAGCAGTTGCAGGCCACTGAGAAGAAAAATCGACCTTAGTCTCGAAGTCGGCCTGAGGTGTAGCCGCTGCCGCAGGCTGCGCTGGCCCTGATGTACCCTGGAGATCTCTAGCGAATGAGAGGGCCAGCGCAGCCTGCGGCAGCGGCTACGGTCACTCCAGCATCTGGATATTCCGGGTATCCATCACCGGCACATTCTTCAGCAGGAAATCCCGCACTCCATCCAGGAGGTAATGCTCCGGGTTACGTTGCGACCAGATCAGGTAATAACTGTCGCCCGTCTTGACCGCCGTGCGGATCGGTAGCACCAGAGAGCCATCTTTGAGTTGCGGCCCGACCAAGGCCAGGTCGCCGATGGAAACCCCATGCCCTCCAGCCGCCGCAGTCATGCCCAGCTCCAGGGTGTCGAAGCGCTTGCCTTCGTTCCAGTCCACCGCATCGCCCTCCCCTTGCCGCTCCAGCCACCGGCGCCAGTCGCGGCAGTCGCGTGAGGGATGGATCAGTTCGGCCATGGCAAGATGCTCGATGCTCCACGGCTTCTTGCCCTGAACCGAAGGCGCACACACGGGCACCAGCCATTCATCAAACAACTTGATGAAACTCCAGTCCTTAGGGAAGTCGCCATTGCTCAACAGGACGGCGCAGTCGAAGGGCTCGTTGCGGAAGTCCACAGTGTCTACGTCCATCCAGGCGCTGGTCAACTGAACTCGGTCAGCACCACTGGTAGCCTGAAATGTTTCGAGCACCCTCATCAGCCACCGCATGGTAATGGTCGGAGGCGTCTTTATTCGCAATGTCCCTCGGGGGCGGCGCGCAGTTGCGCAAGCAGACTCGATGGCAGTGAAGCTGACCTCCAGTTCCTGCGCCAATCGGCGACCGGTATCTGTCAAAGAAAGCTTTGGTCCTTTGCGCTCAAACAGCGCGCAGCCTAAGTGGTCCTCCAGGCTTTTAACGTGCCGGCTGACAGCGCTTTGGGTTATGCACAGTGTGTGTGCGGCTACGGTGAATGATCCATAGCGTGCTGCGACTTCAAATGCTCGCAAGGCATACAAGGGGGGAAGCCGTGAGGTCATTACCGCTGTCCTTAACCATGATTCCTACTCATGCAACCCCTGCACTTTATCCGTTTTTCAAATCTTGGGTGGAGGCCAATACTCATGGCCTTCCAACGGTTGGAGCAGCAGCCGGAACCTCCGTCCATAAGGAAGCAGAACTATGCATATAGAACCGAGACTTTCCCCTTCTGCCACCATGCAGGTCAAATCCATTATCGCGCTGCTCGAAAACCTAGGCGGCTCGCAGCCCCCAGAGGAATTCATCAACCCTGCGCTTCAGGCTTTTCTGCTACGCCAGTTACAAGATGTCTTAATCCCGGACGTAGGGGGCCAAGTTGGGGATGCCCATTATGGTGATAAGCCGGGGTATCTACGGCTCAATGCTGATGAAAGGTTATTGGTGGAAAATCTGAGATGGACTCGGCATAAGGGGCGGGACAAGGTTTATCGGATGGCAAAAGCAATGCGTTCACAGAAGCCATGGCGTCAGTCATGACGCTCCTCTCCACATCAACAACTAAACAACATCACGGATGATCATGAGCGCTAGATACCTGTCCTTCGCTACAGCGGTTCTGTTTTTGATCGCGTCACCTGGCCCTATCGTGGCGATGGTCATCGCGGATGCCCGGCGTGGCTGGCCGGGCAGAGTCATTGCGGGTGGGGTGGTATCTGCGCAAATCCTGCTGGTGTGCGCATTGATTGCGATCGACACAACGGCCCATCTGAACGCCTCTGTGCTCAACTGGGGCCAGATTCTGGGTGGTTGCTACCTCGCCTGGTTGGGCCGCAGTGGCTTAAACGAGAGCACCGGCAAATCGCTGCAAACCGGCGGCAACGGCTATGGCTTTTGGAAAACCATGGGTGTCGGATTATCAAACCCCAAGGACATCCTATTCTTCCTAGCCTTCCTGCCGGGGTTCATCTCGCCCACCGAGCCGTTCACGGTGCAGGCAGCGGCGCTGATCCTGATCTGGGCGGCTATCGATATCTCGATCCTGATCGCTTACAGCCTGCTGTCCCGCCGTCTGGACCGCTACCGCCGCCTGCGTCGCCTGCTTGACTGCGCGCCGGGTATCGTTTTGCTGGGGCTGGGGCTACTGTCGTTCTCGCTGGGCGTCTACCGCGTATTCCAATAAGGTTCAGGCGTGGTCGAGCAGTTGATCTTGCTCGGCCGCGCACACCTGCAACAGGTAGTCCCACACCACCCTCAGCCGCACAGACTTGTGCAGCTCGCGCCGGGTACTCATCCAGTAGCTGCGCTGGATGGTTTCCCCGGGGACCACCCGCACCAACTGCGGATCATCGGCCGCCATGTACATGGGCAACACCGCGATACCCAGCCCCGCCCTCGCCGCCTGTTGCTGGGCGATCACGCTGGTGCTGCGGAATACCACGTTGGGGGCGCGGCAGAAGCTGTTGAGAAATAGCAATTCCTGGCTGAACAGCAAATCATCCACATAGCCGATCCAGTCATGGGCCGCCAGGTCTTCCCGGCTGTTCAGTGCAGGCGCGCGCGTGAGGTAAGCGGGGCTGGCGTACAGGGCCAGGCGATAGTCGGTGAGTTTGCGAGTTATCAACAGGTCGGCCGCAGGCCGGTCCAGGTGGATGCTGATCTCCGCCTCGCGGTTGAGGATGCTGACGAAGCGCGGCACTGCCACCAGTTCCACTTCCAGCCCGGGGTAGCGCTCGAACAGGCCGCCCAGCCGTGGCGTCAGGAACATGATGCCGATGCCCTCGGTCACGCCCAGGCGGATCTTGCCAAGAGGCATCATTGGCTGGGTCATCTCTTCCTGGGCCAGCAGCGCGACGTTCTCCATGGCTTCGGCGTGCTTGAGCAGCGCCTGGCCGGCAGGTGTCAGTTCGTAGCCCTGAGCGTGCTGCACGAACAGCGCATTGCCCAGGCTGTGCTCGATGGATTCGATGTGCCGGGCGACGGTGCTGTGGGTGGTGTTGAGGCGTTTGGCGGCCGTCAGCAGCCGGCCGCTGCGGTGCAGTTCGAGGAAAAAGCGCAGGTCGTTCCAGTCGAACATGGTCGGTCCTTGTTCAAAAACGCACAGCGGGTGGGTGAAAACGCGTGTTTTCATCTCGAAGCTAATCAATACCATGAGGGAAGACAACAATAAAAACAGGCGCGAGGATCCCCATGCCATCAGCCACCAGCACCTATGACTACGTCATCGTCGGTGCCGGCCCAGCAGGTTGCCTGCTGGCCAATCGTCTTTCTGCCGACCCAACGGTCTCGGTCCTGCTGCTGGAAGCGGGCGGGCAAGACAATTACCCCTGGATTCACATCCCCGTTGGCTACCTGTTCTGCATTGGTAACCCGCGCACCGATTGGTGCTTCAAGACCGAGGCGCAGCCCGGGCTGAAGGGCCGCGCCTTGAGTTATCCACGGGGCAAGGTGCTGGGTGGCTGCTCCTCCATCAATGGCATGATCTATATGCGTGGCCAGGCGGCCGATTACGACGGCTGGGCTGCGCAAGGCAATGCCGGCTGGGGCTGGAAGGATGTGCTGCCGCTGTTTCGCCAGAGTGAAAACCACCATGGCGGAGACTCCCTTGCCCACGGCGGAAAAGGTGAGTGGCGGGTGGAACTGCAGCGCTACCGCTGGCCCATCCTCGATGCCTTCCGCAGCGCCGCCGCGCAATGCGGTGTGGAAAGCGTGGACGACTTCAACACCGGGGATAACCAGGGCTGTGGATATTTTCAGGTCAACCAGCGTGCCGGCATCCGTTGGAATTCGGCCAAGGCATTTCTGCGCCCCGTCCTCAAGCGCCCCAACCTGACGATCCTGACCGGCGTGCAGGTCGATAAGCTGACTGTGGATAACGGCCGTGCAACCACCATCAATGCACGCTGCGAGGGCCAGGTGCAGTTATACACAGCCCGTCGCGAGATTCTGCTCAGCGCTGGCGCGATCGGCTCGCCTGGCATCCTGCAACGTTCCGGTATCGGCCCCCGCCCCTTGCTCGAACGCCTGGGGATAACCGTGAAGCACGAACTGCCCGGTGTGGGCGGCAACCTGCAGGATCACTTGCAGCTGCGGCTTATCTACAAGGTCAACAACACCCGCACCCTCAACCAGGTGGCGAACAGCCTGTGGGGCAAGCTGGGCATGGGCCTGCGCTACCTGTACGACCGCAGCGGCCCGCTGGCCATGGCGCCCAGCCAGTTGGGTGCCTTCATCAAGTCAGACCCAGAGCAGCCCAGCGCCAACCTCGAATACCACGTGCAGCCTTTGTCCCTGGACCGCTTCGGCGAGCCCTTGCACGCTTTCCCGGCGTTCACCGCCTCTGTGTGCAACTTGCGCCCCAAAAGCCGCGGGCGTGTGGATATCCGCTCGGCCAATCCCGATGACGCGCCGATTATCGACCCCAACTACCTCAGCGACCCGGAGGACCTGCGCGTTGCCGCCCAGGCCATTCGCCTCACCCGGCGCATCGTCGACGCCCCTGCCCTGCGCATCTTCAAACCGTCTGAATACCTGCCAGGCGCGGCGATGGAGACCGAAGCCCAGCTACACGAAGCAGCAAGCGCGATAGGGACGACTATATTTCATCCCGTGGGCACGTGCCGCATGGGCAATGGGCCGCAGGACGTGGTCGACGCCACCTTGCGTGTACACGGCATCGACGGCCTGCGGGTAGTGGATGCCTCGATCATGCCGGACATTGTCTCGGGCAACACCTGCACACCTACCCTGATGATTGCCGAAAAGGCAGCACAGATGATTCTGCAAGCTACCCCACGCGTGGAGGGCACCTCACGGCAATACGCCCAACCGGTTTTCTGACTGGTCGGGAAAGGCGATGGCCGCAGCAGTCGGCGGCCATCGGCAGTGGACAACAACAATAATCACTGTGCCCCAAGGGCTGAAAGGACAACGACATGGCGGATTACATACAGGATCAGGGCGCTGCGCTGGCGCCCAGCGCAGCGCGGGAAGACAAGAAAATCATCTTCGCTTCATCGCTCGGAACCGTATTCGAGTGGTACGACTTTTTTCTGTATGGCGCCCTGGCGGCGGTGATCAGTAAGCAGTTCTTTGCCGGAGTGAACGAGACCACGGCGTTCATTTTTGCCCTGATGGCGTTTGCCGCCGGCTTCCTGGTACGCCCTTTCGGCGCCCTAGTGTTTGGCCGGCTGGGGGACATGATCGGCCGCAAGTACACCTTCCTGATGACCATTGTGCTGATGGGTGTGTCGACTTTCGCCGTGGGGCTGTTGCCCACCTATAGCAGCATCGGCATCGCCGCGCCCATCATCCTGGTATGCCTGCGCATGCTGCAGGGGCTGGCGCTGGGCGGTGAGTATGGCGGCGCAGCGACCTATGTGGCCGAGCACGCCCCAGCCGGCAAGCGCGGGTTGCATACGGGCTGGATTCAATCCACTGCCACGCTCGGGCTGCTGTTGTCCTTGCTGGTGGTGCTGGCGTGCCGCTACCTCACAGGTGATGCGTTCGAGACCTGGGGCTGGCGCCTGCCCTTCCTGCTGTCGATCATCCTGCTGGGCGTATCCACCTGGATTCGCATGAGCCTGCATGAGTCGCCGACCTTCACCCGCATGAAGGCCGAAGGCAAGACCAGCAAGTCGCCGATCAAGGAGTCGTTCGGCTCCTGGCAGAACCTCAAGATCGTGCTGATCGCGCTGTTCAGCATCAACGCCGGCCAAGCGGTGACCTTCTACTGCGCGCAGTTCTACGTGTTGTTCTTCATGACCCAGATGCTGAAGATGGACCCCACCCAGGCCAACAGCCTGCTGATCATCAGCGTGATCATTGGTGCGCCGTTCTTCGTCATCTGCGGCTGGCTGTCGGACCGCATTGGCCGCAAGCCTATCCTGATGACCGGGCTGCTGCTGGCCACCCTGCTGTACTTCCCGCTGTTCAAGGCCCTGAGCCACTATGCCAACCCGCAAATCGACCAGGCCAGCCGCCAGGCACCGATCACGGTAATGGCTGACCCGTCCGGCTGCACCTTCCAGTTCGACCCGGTGGGCAAGGCGCGTTTCGACAGCCCGTGCGACAAGGTCAAGACGTTCCTGGTCAAGCAGGGCCTGCCCTACTCCTCGGCGCCGGCGGATGCGGCCAACCCGGTGGTGGTGACCATCGGTGACAAGCGCATTGATGGCTACGACGAAGCCGCCATGCGCGCAGCAGTGACGGCGGCGGGTTACCCGGCCAAGGCTGACCCCAGCCTGGTGAACCAGCCGATGGTGGTGCTGTTGATTGTTGCCATGATCCTGATTGCCACCATGACTTATGGGCCGCTGGCGGCGGTGATGGTGGAACTGTTCCCCACGCGTATCCGCTACACCTCGCTGTCGCTGCCGTATCACATTGGCAATGGCTGGTTCGGCGGCTTCCTGCCCACGGTGTCGTTTGCGCTGGTGGTGTACACCGGGGATATCTTCTATGGCCTGTGGTACCCGGTGCTGGTGACGGGCGTGAGCCTGGTGGTGGGGCTGTTCTGCCTCAAGGAAACCCGCGGGGTCGATCTGGATAAAGTCTGAAGCCCTGTAGCCGCTGCCGCCAGGCTGCGCTGGCCCCGACTTACGCTGAAGATCTGGAGCGTACTTGAGGGCCAGCGCAGCCTGGCGGCAGCGGCTACAGGGGATTCACAGGCATAAAAAAACCGGCAATCAAGGCCGGTTTTTTTATGCTTCGAAAAACTTATGCACGTTTTGCATTGCGCCATCGCGTGCTGAAATAAGGTTTAAAATTAACAACTTACGAACGTTTTTTGGAAATGATCCAAATACTGTACACAAGTTATCCACAGATCAGCCGACAGCCGGAGTGTCCACCACCTCGGGGTTTTCCGGCAGCGAACCCAAGGCGCGCTGGGTTTGCTCGTTCCAGGCAGCTACCCGGTCATTGAGCTCGGCAATGGCACGTGGGCCGGTGCCGTTGGCGTACATCGGCGCGCCAATCACTACCTCGATGGTGCCGGCGCGCTTGCCCCAGCCTTCCTTGGGCCAGTACTTGCCGGCGTTGTGGGCAATCGGCAGCACCGGCAGCTCGGCGTTTACCGCCAGGGCCGAGCCGCTGCGCGAGAACTTGCCGATCTTGCCGAACGGCACGCGGGTGCCCTCAGGGAAAATCAGCACCCAGACATTGTCCTTGAGCAGTTCGTCGCCCTTGGCGGCCACTACTTTCAGGGCTGCCTTGGGGTTGTCACGGTCAATGGCGATAGGCCGCAGCATGGCCATGGCCCAGCCGAAGAACGGCACGTACAACAGTTCGCGCTTGAGCACCTGGCTCAAGGGCTGGAAATAAGCGGAAAGGAAAAACGTTTCCCAGGTGCTCTGGTGGTTGGAAACGATTACGCAGCGCCGCTCGGGCACATGCTCGGCACCCGTCACCTTGACGTGGATGTTGAGGATGGTCCGGGTCAGGAACAATGCGCAGCGGCACCAGTACACGTTGATGAAACGATAACGGGCCGGAAACGAAAGAAAGGGAGCAATAAAGAAGCTCAGGGTGCACCACAGCAGCGAGCTGGTGCCCAGCAGCAAGTAGAAGACGAAAATTCTGATCGCCTGCAGTGTCGACATAGCGGCTTGTACCGTTGCGGGCGAACCCGCCTGTTAAAAGTGCGCCTGCGAACCGCCGACACCACCGGCCGCAGTGCGGCACGGTAATGATCAGGGATTCAACGACGCCCTAGGTGTGGATAAGTGCTCTGGCTACAGCAGCCAGATCATCGAAAATCAGCGTCCCCTCCGGCAAGCCCTTGTCCAGGGTCTTGCAGCCTTTCCCGGTTTTCACCAGAACAGGTTGAGAGTCGACGGCCAGCGCAGCTTCCAGGTCACCCTTACTATCACCCACGAACCACAACCCGGCCAGGTCGGCCTGGTAATGGGCGGCGATGGTCTTGAGCATGCCCGGGCGAGGTTTGCGGCAATCGCAGCCCTCGTCGGGGCCATGGGGACAATAGACGATCAACCCGACTTCGCCACCCTGCTCGGCCACCAGCAGGCGCAAGCGCGCGTGCATGGCGTCCAGGGTGGCCAGGTCGTAGTAACCGCGAGCAATGCCCGACTGGTTGGTTGCCACGGCAACCGTCCAGCCGGCCTTGCTCAACTGTGCAATGGCGTCGATGGACCCGGGGATCGGAATCCATTCCTCTACCGACTTGATGTAGGCGTCGGAGTCTTCATTGATGACCCCGTCGCGGTCCAGTATCACCAGCTTCAAGGCTTACCCCAGCAGCGAAATGTCGGCAACGCCCAGGAACAGCCCACGCAGACGCGACAGCAGGGCGTAGCGGTTGGCGCGTACCTTGGCGTCTTCGGCGTTGACCATCACGGCTTCGAAGAACGCATCCACCGGCTCGCGCAGGGCGGCCAGGCGGGTGAGTGCTTCGTTGTACTGACGGGCAGCTGCCATCGGTTGCACGGCCTGGTCGGCCTGCTGGATGGCCGAGTACAGCGAGAACTCGTTGGCGTTGTCGAAGTACTTGGGCTCAACGGTGGCGGCGATGGAGCCTTCAGCCTTGCTCAGCAGGTTGGACACGCGCTTGTTCACCGCGGCCAGGGCAGCAGCTTCCGGCAGCTTGCGGAAGGCCTGAACGGCCTGCACGCGCTGGTCGAAGTCCAGTGCCGAAGTCGGGTTCAGGGCGCGTACCGACAGGTAAGTAGCGACGTCGGTGCCTTCGTCTTCGTAACGCGCACGCAGGCGGTCAAAGACAAATTCCAGCACCTGGCCAGCCAGGCCAGCGGCCTTGACGTTGGCACCGAACGCGGACACGGCGAAGGCCACGGCCTTTTCCAGGTCCAGGTCCAGCTGCTTCTCGATCAGGATACGCAGCACGCCCAGGGCGGCACGGCGCAGGGCGTACGGGTCTTTGCTGCCGGTAGGCAGCATGCCGATGCCGAAGATGCCCACCAGGGTGTCCAGCTTGTCGGCGATGGCCACGGCGGCACCGGTCAGGGTGCTTGGAAGGTCTGCGCCAGCGCCACGCGGCATGTACTGCTCGTTCAGGGCCAGGGCAACGTCGTCCGGCTCACCGTCGTTCAGGGCGTAGTAGTAACCGGCTACACCTTGCATCTCGGGGAACTCGCCGACCATCTCGGTGGCCAGGTCGCACTTGGACAGCAGGCCGGCACGGGCAGCGCGCTGGGCGTCGCCGCCGATCAGCGGGGCGATGAAGGCGGCGAGCTTGGAAACGCGCACGGCCTTGTCGTAGACGCTGCCCAGCTGGGCCTGGAACACCACGTTCTTGAGGCGTTCGTTGAAGCTTTCCAGCGGCTGCTTCTTGTCCTGCTTGAAGAAGAACTCGGCGTCGGTCAGGCGTGGGCGCACGACTTTCTCGTTGCCCAGCACGATCTGGCTAGGGTCCTTGCTTTCCACGTTGGCCACGGTGATGAAGCGCGGCAGCAGCTTGCCGTCCACGTCGAGCAGGCAGAAGTACTTCTGGTTGTCCTGCATGGTGGTGATCAGGGCTTCCTGAGGCACTTCCAGGAAACGCTCTTCGAACGAGCACACCAGCGGCACTGGCCATTCGACCAGGGCGGTTACTTCGTCCAGCAGGGCCGGTGGCACGATGGCGGTGCCTTCCTGCTGCATGGCCAGCTCGGCAGTGCGCTTGCTGATGATGTCGCGACGCTCGGCGGCGTCAGCCAGCACGTAGGCCTTGCGCAGGTCTTCGGCGTAGTTGGCCGGGGCGCTGATGCGTACATTTTCCGGGTGGTGGAAGCGGTGGCCACGGGACTCGCGACCGGCTTTCTGGGCCAGGATGGTGCAATCCACCACTTGGTCACCCAGCAGCATCACCAGCCATTGGGTCGGACGCACGAACTCGACCTTGCGGGCACCCCAGCGCATGCGCTTGGGGATCGGCAGGTCGTTGAGCGAATCTTCGACGATGGTCGGCAGCAGCGAGGCGGTCGGCTTGCCGACGATGCGCTGGCTGAAACGCAGCTTGGGGCCGCTCTGGTCGATTTCGGCCAGGTCGACGCCGCACTTCTTGGCGAAGCCCAGGGCCGCTTGGGTCGGGTTGCCTTCAGCGTCAAAGGCGGCCTGACGTGGCGGGCCGTCGAGGTTGATGCTGCGATCAGGCTGCTGGGTGTCCAGGCCGCTGATCAGCACGGCCAGGCGACGCGGCGCGGCGTACACCTTCTTGGCGGTGAAGTTCAGGCCGGCAGCCTGCAGGCCTTTTTCGATGCCGCTCAGGAAGGCGTCACCCAGGGTGTTCAGGGCCTTGGGTGGCAGCTCTTCGGTGCCCAGTTCAACCAGGAAATCTTGAGCACTCATTGTGCAGCCTCCAGCTTAGCCAACACTTCATCACGCAGATCAGGGGACGCCATGGGGAAGCCCAGCTTGGCGCGGGCTTGCAGGTAGCTTTGCGCCACGGCGCGGGCCAGGGTGCGCACGCGCAGGATGTACTGCTGGCGGGCGGTGACCGAGATCGCGCGACGGGCATCGAGCAGGTTGAAGGTGTGCGACGCTTTCAGGACCATTTCGTAGGTCGGCAGCGGCAGCTCCAGCTCGATCAGGCGGTTGGCTTCGCTTTCGTAGAAGTCGAACAGTTCGAACAGCTTGTCGACGTTGGCGTGTTCGAAGTTGTAGGTGGACTGCTCCACCTCGTTCTGGTGGAACACGTCGCCGTAGGTCACCTTGCCGAACGGGCCGTCAGTCCATACCAGGTCGTAGACCGAGTCCACGCCCTGCAGGTACATGGCCAGGCGCTCCAGGCCGTAGGTGATTTCGCCGGTCACCGGGTAGCACTCGATGCCGCCTACCTGCTGGAAGTAGGTGAACTGAGTGACTTCCATGCCGTTGAGCCAGATTTCCCAGCCCAGGCCCCAGGCGCCCAGGGTCGGCGATTCCCAGTTGTCTTCGACGAAGCGGATATCGTGGACCAGCGGGTCCAGGCCGATGTGCTTCAGCGAGCCCAGGTACAGCTCCTGGAAGTTCTCCGGGTTTGGCTTGAGGACCACCTGGAACTGGTAGTAGTGCTGCAGGCGGTTGGGGTTCTCGCCATAACGGCCGTCACCCGGACGGCGGCTTGGCTGCACATAGGCGGCGTTCCAGTTTTCCGGGCCTACGGCGCGCAGGAACGTGGCGGTATGAAAAGTACCGGCGCCTACTTCCATATCGTAGGGCTGAAGCACCACACAACCTTGCTCGGCCCAGTATTGCTGGAGCGCGAGGATCAAGTCTTGGAAGGTACGCACGGCTGGCGTAGGCTGGCTCACGAAATTCACCTGTTTCTAGGGCTGCGAATATAAAGAGCGGGAGTATACCCCGATTCGCCCTCACCTCTACCCATGGAGCCTTATGCCACGCTGCTTTTGGTGCTCGGATGAGCCGATCTACCAGGCTTATCATGACGAAGAATGGGGGGTTGAGCTGCGTGACCCCGGTCGTCTGTTTGAATTGCTGCTGCTGGAAGGCTGCCAGGCTGGCCTGTCGTGGATCACCGTGCTGAAAAAGCGCGAGCACTACCGCAAGGTGATGTTCGGCTTTGACCCGCAGCGGCTGGCGCGCATGACCGACGCCGAGGTGGAAGAGCGCATGCTCGACCCCGGCATCATTCGCAATCGCCTGAAGATCAAGGCGGCGCGGCAGAACGCCCAGGCCTGGTTGAAACTTGACGATCCGGTGGCGCTGCTGTGGTCATTCGTCGGCGGCAAGCCGCGCATCAACCATTTCCCCGACCGCAGCCACATCCCCACGCAGACCCCGGAAGCCGAAGCCATGAGCAAGGCGTTGAAGAAAGCCGGCTTCACCTTTGTGGGGCCGACCATCTGCTACGCCTTCATGCAGGCGTCGGGCATGGTGATGGACCACACCCAGGATTGTGATCGCTACGCCGCTTTGTGCCACTGACGGTTACAATGGCGCCTTGCTGAAGAAAGGAGTGGTCTGTGGATAAGTTCAAAGGTGCCCTGATGGTCGGGGCCCTGAAATTGTTTGCCATGCTGCCCTGGCGCGCCGTCGAGGCCGTGGGTTCGGCCATTGGCTGGCTGACCTGGAAGCTGCCGAACCGGTCGCGGGAAATTGTGCGCATCAACCTGGCCAAGTGTTTCCCCGAACTCGATGCTGCCGCGCGCGAGCGCCTGGTGGGCCAGAGCATGATGGACATTGGCAAGAGCCTGACCGAGAGCGCCTGCGCCTGGATCTGGCCGGCCGAGAAGTCGCTGAAGCTGGTGCGCGAAGTGCAGGGGCTGGAAGTGCTGGAGCAGGCGCTGGCTTCGGGCAAGGGCGTGGTCGGCATCACCAGCCACCTGGGCAACTGGGAAGTGCTGAACCACTTCTATTGCATGCAGTGCAAACCGATCATTTTCTATCGCCCGCCCAAGCTCAAGGCGGTGGATGAATTATTGCAGAAACAGCGCGTGCAACTGGGCAACCGCGTGGCGGCGTCCACCAAGGAAGGCATCCTCAGCGTCATCAAGGAAGTGCGCAAGGGCGGCCAGGTGGGCATCCCGGCCGACCCGGAGCCGGCGGAATCGGCGGGCGTGTTCGTGCCGTTCCTGGGGACGCAGGCGCTGACCAGCAAGTTTGTGCCCAACATGCTGGCGGGTGGCAAGGCGGTGGGCGTGTTCCTGCATGCCTTGCGGCTGCCGGATGGTTCGGGCTTCAAGGTGATCCTGGAAGCGGCGCCCGAGGCGATGTACAGCACCGACACCGAGACCTCGGTGGCGGCGATGAGTGAAGTGATTGCCAAGTATGTGCGGGCTTACCCAAGCCAGTACATGTGGAGCATGAAGCGCTTCAAGAAGCGCCCTGCCGGCGAGACGCGCTGGTACTGACGCCGCCTTCGGCAGCTTGCTACACCACTCCTGTGGGAGCGGGTTCTACCCGCGAAGAAGGGCACGCGGACTTCCTGATACGCCGCGGTGTGCTTTTCGCGGGTAGAACCCGCTCCCACATAGACAGTTGCTGCTACAGGACGGCGGTGCGGCTGACCTTGTAGCAGCGGCCGCCAGGCCGCGTCACAGGCGCCGCGTTGTGTCGGTTAAGGCGCGGTGCGATCCAGCTTTTTCAGGAACACGCTCATTTCCTTCTCGGCCTGTTTGTCACCATGGGCCTGCGCGGCAGTGATCCCCTGCTGCCACGCCGCCCTGGCACCCGCCGCATCACCCTGCCCCTGCAACGCCTTGCCCAACAGCTTCCACGCCGCCGAATACTTGGGGTCCTGTTCCACGCAACGGGCCAGGTGCTGCGCCGCCTTGGCAGGCTCGCCCAGGTCCAGGTAACCCTTGCCCAGCCCAAAGCGCAGCAGTGCGTTATCCACACCCTTGGCCAGCATCTTCTCCAGTGATTCGAGCACGCGGTAATCCTTTTAGAAGAAACTCAACCCAACGTGGAACAGCTTCTCCACGTCACGAATGTACTTTTTATCCACAACGAACAGGATCACATGGTCGCCCGCCTCGATCACCGTGGTGCCGCGGGCAATGATCACTTCTTCGTCACGGATGATGGCGCCGATGGTGGTGCCGGACGGCAAGGCGATGTTCTCGATGGCGCGGCCCACCACCTTGCTGGATTTCGCATCACCATGGGCCACCGCCTCGATGGCCTCGGCCGCGCCACGGCGCAGCGAGTGCACGCTGACAATGTCGCCGCGGCGCACGTGGGCCAGCAGGGTGCCGATGGTGGCCAGCTGCGGGCTGATGGCGATATCGATCTCGCCGCCCTGCACCAGGTCCACGTAGGCGGGGTTGTTGATGATGGTCATCACCTTGCGCGCACCCAGGCGCTTGGCCAGCAGCGACGACATGATGTTGGCCTCGTCGTCGTTGGTCAGGGCCAGGAAGATATCGGCCTGGGCGATGTTCTCTTCCACCATCAGGTCGCGGTCCGAGGCGCTGCCTTGCAGGATGACCGTGCTATTGAGCGTGTCGGACAGGTGCCGGCAGCGCGCCGGGCTCATCTCGATGATCTTCACCTGGTAGCGGCTTTCGATGGCCTCGGCCAGACGCTCGCCGATCTGCCCGCCGCCGGCGATCACCACGCGCTTGTTGCTCTCGTCCACGCCACGCAACTCTCCCATCACCGCACGAATGTCCTCGCGGGCGGCGATGAAGAACACCTCGTCATCGGCCTCAACCACCGTGTCGCCACGCGGCAATATCGCCCGGTCGCGACGGAAGATCGCCGCCACCCGGGTTTCGACGTTGGGCATGTGTTCGCGGATCTGACGCAGTTGCTGGCCCACCAAAGGGCCGCCGTAGAAGGCTTTGACGGCGATCAGCTGCGCTTTGCCACCGGCGAAGTCTATCACCTGCAGCGCGCCGGGGATTTCGATCAGGCGCTTGATGTAGTGGGTCACCAGCTGTTCAGGGCTGATCAGCACGTCCACCGGGATGGCGTCGTTGTCGAACAGGGTGTCGCGGGTCAGGTAGGCCGCCGCCCGCACCCGGGCGATCTTGGTGGGCGTGTGGTACAGCGTGTGCGCCACCTGGCAGGCGATCATGTTGGTTTCGTCGCTGTTGGTCACCGCCACCAGCATGTCGGCGTCTTCGGCGCCGGCTTTTAGCAACACCGTGGGGAACGAGGCGTGGCCCTGCACGGTGCGGATGTCCAGGCGGTCGCCCAGGCTGCGCAGGCGGTCGCCGTCGGTGTCCACCACGGTGATGTCATTGGCCTCGCCGGCCAGGTGCTCGGCCAGGGTGCCGCCGACTTGGCCGGCACCCAGGATGATGATCTTCATCCGTTACTCCCGTCAGCTCGGGCGATGCGCCGCGATCTTGATCAGCTTGGCATAGTAGAAGCCATCGTGGCCGCCTTCCTGCGCCAGCAACTGGCGACCGTGGGGCTGCTTGATGCCGGCGGCGGTGGCCAGGTCCAGTTCGCGAGCGCCGGGGGTGCGGGCCAGGAAGGCTTCGATCACTTCGGTGTTCTCGGTGGGCAGCGTCGAGCAGGTGGCGTACAGCAGCACGCCGCCTACTTCCAGTGTGGGCCACAGGGCGTCCAGCAGTTCGCCTTGCAGCGTGGCCAGGGCCTGGATGTCGTCAGGCTGACGGGTCAGCTTGATGTCCGGGTGGCGGCGGATAACGCCGGTGGCCGAGCACGGCGCGTCCAGCAGGATGCGGTTAAAGGTCTGGCCGTCCCACCACTGGCCGGTTTCCCGGGCGTCGCAGGCAATCAGCTGGGCATCGAGCTTGAGGCGGTCGAGATTCTCGCGCACGCGCACCAGGCGCTTGGCTTCCAGGTCGATGGCTACCACGCCTTTGAGCGCAGGTTCGGCTTCCAGCAGGTGGCAGGTCTTGCCGCCGGGGGCGCAGCAGGCGTCCAGCACGCGCTGGCCGGGGGCCAGGTCCAGCAGGTCGGCGGCCAATTGCGCGGCCTCATCCTGCACGCTGATCCAGCCGTCGCCGAAGCCGGGTAGATCACGCACGTCGCAGGCTTGTTCCAGGACGATGCCGTCACGGCTGTACTGGCAAGCGCTGGCGTTCACCTCGGCCTGCTTGAGCAGGTCCAGGTAGGCATCGCGGCTGTTGTGGCGACGATTGACCCGCAGAATCATCGGCGGGTGAGCGTTGTTGGCGGCGCAGATGGCTTCCCACTGCTGCGGCCAGAAAGCTTTCAGCGACTTCTGCAGCCAGCGCGGGTGGGCGGTGCGTACCACCGGGTCGCGCTCCATCTCGGCCAGCAGGTCGTTGCCTTCACGCTGGGCACGGCGCAGCACGGCGTTGAGCAGCGCCTTGGCCCAGGGCTTCTTGAGCTTGTCGGCGCAGCCCACGGTTTCACCGATGGCGGCGTGGGCCGGCACGCGGGTGTAGAACAGCTGGTAGAGGCCGACCAGCATCAGCGCCTCGACGTCAGCATCGGCGGCTTTGAAAGGCTTTTGCAGCAGCTTTTCGGCCAGGGCCGACAGGCGCGGCTGCCAGCGGGCGGTGCCGAAGGCCAGGTCTTGGGTGAAGCCGCGGTCGCGGGCCTCGACCTTGTCCAGTTGCAGGGGCAGCGAGCTGTTCAGCGAGGCCTTGCCGCTGAGTACGGCGGCCAGGGCGCGGGCGGCGGCGAGACGCGGGTTCATTGGCCCAGCACCGCGCGGACGGCGAATTTCTCGCGGCGGCTGTTGAACAGGTCACTGAAGTTCAGCGGCTTGCCGCCCGGGAACTGCAGGCGGGTCAGGCACAGCGCCTGCTCGCCGCAGGCCACCACCAGGCCGTCCTTGCTGGCGCCCAGGATGGTGCCCGGCGCGCCCTGCCCTTCGCAGGTGGTGGCGGCCAGCACCTTCACGGCTTCGCCATTGAGCGTGCTGTGGCAGATCGGCCATGGGAAGAAGGCGCGTACCAGGCGCTCCAGCACCTCGGCCGGCTGGCTCCAGTCAATGCGTGCCTCGTCCTTGTTGAGTTTGTGGGCGTAGGTGGCCAGTTCGTCGTTTTGCACTTCGCCAGCCAGGGTACCTGCGGCCAGGCCGCCGATGGCTTCGATCACGGCCGGCGGGCCCATCTGCGCCAGGCGGTCGTGCAGGCTGCCGCCCGTGTCCTGGGCAGTGATCGCGGTGCTGACCTTGAGCAGCATCGGCCCGGTGTCCAGGCCCGCTTCCATGCGCATCACGGTCACGCCGCTTTCGGCATCGCCCGCCTGCACGGCGCGCTGGATCGGCGCGGCACCGCGCCAGCGTGGCAGCAGCGAGGCGTGGCTGTTGATGCAGCCCAGGCGCGGGATATCCAGCACCACCTGCGGCAGGATCAGGCCGTAGGCAACTACCACCATCAGGTCGGGCTTGAGCGCGGCCAGTTCAGCCTGGGCCTCTTCGTTGCGCAGGGTCGGCGGTTGCAGCACCGGGATGTTGTGTTCCAGGGCCAGTTGCTTGACCGGGCTGGGCATCAGTTTCTGGCCACGCCCGGCAGGACGATCCGGCTGGGTGTACACGGCGACCACTTCATACGGGCTGGCCAGCAGGGCCTTGAGGTGTTCGGCGGCAAATTCGGGCGTGCCCGCGAAGACGATGCGCATGCTCATGGATTACTCGCTGGAAAAGAAAAAGGCTTGCCGTGGCAAGCCTTTGGAATGTGAGGGATCAAGCTTGCTGGCGGTGGGCTTTTTCCAGCTTCTTCTTGATGCGGTCACGCTTGAGCGTAGACAGGTAATCAACGAAGAGCTTGCCGTTGAGGTGGTCGCATTCGTGCTGGATGCACACGGCCAGCAGGCCTTCGGCGATCAGCTCATAGGCCTTGCCATCACGGTCCAGGGCCTTGATCTTGACGCGCTGCGGGCGGTCGACGTTCTCGTAGAAGCCGGGTACCGACAGGCAGCCTTCCTGGTATTGGCCCATCTCTTCGGTCAGCGACTCGAACTCTGGGTTGATGAACACCATGGGCGCGCTACGATCTTCACTCAGGTCCATCACCACCACGCGCTTGTGCACGTTGACCTGGGTAGCGGCCAGGCCGATGCCAGGCGCTTCGTACATGGTTTCAAACATGTCATCGACCAACTGGCGAACTTCGTCGTCCACCACGGCCACAGGCTTGGCGATGGTGCGCAGACGCGAGTCTGGAAATTCGAGGATGTTTAAAATAGCCATATGCGTAATTGCTGCACTGTGAGGTAAAGTCAAAGGTAGCAGCCGCGCAAGGTTGGGGGCGGTCTGCCTGTCAAACGTTCTCCCAGGGAGAAGGGCCGTAAACGGCTGCGTTTCACGTGAACGTACATAATAAAGGGATTCACGGCATGAGGAAATCACTACTCGCCCTGCTGCTCATGGCGTGCGCCGGCCTGGCCAACGCCGATGTGCAGCTCAAGGACGGTTATCCACAGCGCTACACTGTGGTTCAGGGCGACACACTTTGGGACATTTCCGGCAAATTTTTGCGTGAACCCTGGCAGTGGCCACAGATTTGGCACGCCAACCCGCAAATCGCCAACCCTGATCTGATCTACCCGGGCGACTCGCTGGTGCTCAGCTACGTCAACGGCCAGCCGCAACTGATGCTGGAGCGTGGCGGTTCACGCGGCACTATCAAGCTGTCACCCCATGTGCGTAGCACGCCGGTGGCCGACGCCATCCCCAGCATTCCACTGCAGTCGATCAACGCTTTCCTGCTCAGCAACCGTATCCTGGACAGCACCGAAGCCTTCCAGCAGGCGCCGTACATTGTTGCAGGCCAGGGTGAGCGCGTGGTCAGCGGCATGGGCGACCGCATCTACGCCCGTGGCACCTTCGATCCGTCCCACGCCTCGTACGGCATCTTCCGTCAGGGCAAGGTCTACACCGACCCTGTCACCCACGAGCAACTGGGGGTGAACGCCGACAACATGGGCGGCGGCGAAATCGTGGCCACCGAAGGCGATATCGCCACCCTGAACCTGCAGCGTTCCAGCGAGGAAGTGCGCCTGGGCGATCGCCTGTTCGTCAGCGAAGAGCGGCCGGTGAACTCCACATTCCTGCCCAGCGCGCCCAGCCGTGCCATCAGCGGCACCATCCTGGATGTGCCACGGGGTGTTACACAAATCGGCAAGTACGACGTAGTTACCCTGGACCGTGGCAGCCGCGATGGTTTGCAGGAAGGCAACGTGTTGGCGATCTACAAGACCGGTGAGACGGTGCGTGACCGGGTGACTGGTGAGCAGGTGAAAATACCCGACGAACGGGCCGGCCTGTTGATGGTGTTCCGCACTTATCAAAAGCTCAGCTATGGTTTAGTGCTCAACGCCAATCGCTCCCTGGCAGTGATGGACAAGGTGAAAAATCCCTGACCATCCGGGAAAGTTGTTAAACAGTTACCAACAGAGTTATCCACAGCTTTTACCTGCCGCTGCACAGGGGCCTGAATCAAGGATGATCAGATGCCACTCTTTGCCAACGCTTCACTTCCCGTCGACGAACTGGAGGCGCGCCTGCGCCTTCATCGTCTGCCCGATACCGGCCCCAAGCGCTTCCATCAACTGCTCGAGACCTTCGGCACGGCCGCCGAGGCCTTGCGCGGGCCGTTGTCGGTGTGGCGCAAACTTAATCTTTCTGCGGTAGCCTGCGAGGCCCGCGACAGTGCCGACATCAAGGCCGGCGCACGGGCTGCGATGGCCTGGCTAGAGCATCCGGGCCAGCATTTGCTGATGTGGGACGACCCTGGCTACCCCGCCCTGCTGGCCGAAACCAGCGCCGCCCCACCCCTGCTGTTTGTCGCTGGCGACCCTGCCATTCTGGAGAAACCGCAGCTGGCGATCGTTGGCAGCCGCCGGGCTTCACGCCCGGGGCTGGACACTGCCGCTGCGTTTTCCCGCAGCCTGGCCAAGGCCGGTTTTGTCATCACCAGCGGCCTGGCAGCGGGTGTCGATGGCGCCGCTCACCAGGCCGCCCTGGACGTCGGCGGGCAGACAATCGGGGTGCTCGGCACGGGCATCCAAAAACTTTATCCACAGCGGCACAGGGCCCTCGCGGCGCAGATGGCGGCGTCGGGCAGCGCGGTGGTTTCCGAGTTTCCGCTGGACGCCGGGCCAGTGGCGGCCAACTTCCCGCGGCGCAACCGTATCATCAGCGGCCTGTCCCTGGGCGTGCTGGTGGTGGAGGCCAGCCTGGCCAGCGGTTCGCTGATCACTGCCCGCCTGGCCAACGAGCAGGGCCGCGAGGTGTATGCCATTCCGGGCTCCATTCATCACCCCGGGGCCAAAGGTTGTCACCAGTTGATTCGTGACGGGGCGCAGTTGGTGGAGACCGTGGAGCACATCCTGGAACCCTTGCGGGGCTGGCAACGGGTAGCGGCGACCTGTCCCGAGCCGGACCACCCGTTGCTGGCGCTGCTGCATGCCGCGCCGCAAAGCAGCGAGGCCTTGGTGCGCTCCAGTGCCTGGCCGTTGCCCAAGGTGTTGCAAGCCCTGACCGAGCTGGAGCTTGAAGGGCGCGTGGTCAACGAGGCCGGGCGTTGGTTTGCGCGGATTAGCTAAGTACACTGCTCAAAGCATTCAAGCGGAGTAGCAATGATGGTGAGCAGTTGGCGTGTGCAACAAGCCGCGCGTGATGTGAAGGCAGGCGCGGTGATTGCCTATCCAACCGAAGCGGTTTGGGGCCTGGGGTGCAACCCTTGGGACGAGGAGGCGGTGTACCGGTTGTTGGCGATCAAGGCGCGGCCTGTGGAAAAGGGCCTGATCCTGGTGGCTGACAACATCCGTCAGTTCGATTTCCTGTTCGAGGACTTCCCCGAGGCCTGGATCGACCGCATGGCCAGCACCTGGCCAGGCCCCAACACGTGGCTGGTGCCGCACCAGGGGTTGCTGCCCGAGTGGATTACCGGCAAGCACAACAGTGTGGCGATACGTGTCAGCGATCATCCGCTGGTGCGTGAGCTGTGCTCGCTGGTGGGGCCGATCGTGTCCACCTCCGCCAACCCAGCGGGCCGCCCGCCGGCCATGACGCGCCTGCGCATCGAGCAGTATTTCCGGGGTGAAGTGGATGTGGTGCTGACCGGCGCCCTGGGTGGGCGCAAGAGCCCCAGCGTGATTCGTGATCTGGTCACCGGCGAAGTCATCCGCCCGTAGAGACGTTTGCACCGTGTAGCCGCTGCCGAAGGCTGCGCTGGCCGGTGTGAATCCTGAAGATTTTCAGTGAGGCACGGGGCCAGCGCAGCCTGGCGGCAGCGGCTACGGTTTTATGGCAGCAGAATCGTCGAGCCCATGGTACGGCGTGCCGACAGCTCGGTCTGCGCCTTGGCTGCCTCGGCCAGCGGGTAACGCTGGCTGATCTCCACGTGCAGCTTGCCGCTGGTGATCATGCCGAACAGCTCGTCAGCCATGGCCTGCAAGGTGCCCGCCGTGGCATAGGTAGCCAAAGTCGGACGGGTCACATACAGCGAACCCTTCGACGCCAGGATGCCCAGGTTCACACCGCTGACCGCACCGGACGCATTGCCGAAGCTGACCACCAGCCCCCGCGGCTCCACGCAGTCCAGCGACGTTTCCCAGGTGTCCTTGCCCACGCCGTCATACACCACTTGGCATTTTTTGCCGTCGGTCAGTTCCAGCACGCGCTTGGTCACGTCCTCATGGCTGTAGTCGATGGTTTCCCACGCGCCCAGCTCCTTGGCCCGCGCTGCCTTCTCAGGCGAGCTGACAGTGCCGATCAGCTTGGCGCCAATCGCTTTTGCCCACTGGCACGCCAGGGAGCCCACGCCGCCCGCGGCCGCGTGGAACAGGATGGTTTCGTCCCGCTTGAGCTCGTAGGTCTGGCGGAACAGGTACTGCACGGTCAGGCCCTTGAGCATCACGGCGGCGGCCTGCTCGAAGCTGATGGCGTCGGGCAGCTTCACCAGCACCGCAGCCGGCAGGGTGTGCACTTCGCTGTAGGCGCCCAGCGGGCCACCGGCGTAGGCCACGCGATCGCCGACCTTGACCGAGGTTACTTCGCTGCCTATCGCCTCCACCACGCCTGCACCTTCGGTGCCCTGCCCCGACGGCAACGATGGCACCGGGTACAGGCCGCTGCGGTAATAGGTGTCGATGTAGTTCAGGCCGATGGCCTTGTTGCGCACCCGCACTTCCTGTGGGCCTGGCTCGGCCGGCTGGAAATCGACGAACTCGAGGACTTCCGGACCACCGTTAGCGCTGAACTGGATACGTTTGGCCATCTGCAATCTCCTTAACCGGGCAGGGAAAGCCCCTATCGGACGCTTTTGTCTGCGCGCCGTCAACCGCTCAAAGCGGGCCACCGGTGCTATGCTACGCGCCGAATTTGCTCTCGGGCGGCGGTAATCCCCAGCGCTGCCCGGCCTTTGCCCGTTACAAGGTGATGCCATGACTACCCGCACCGAAGCCGTAAAAGCCTACCTGCTCGACCTGCAAGAGCGGATTTGCCACGCCCTTGAAACCGAAGACGGCGGCGCCCGCTTCGTCGAGGACGCCTGGACCCGCGCAGCCGGTGGCGGCGGCCGTACCCGAGTGATCGAAAACGGCGCGGTGATCGAAAAAGGCGGGGTCAACTTCTCCCACGTCTTCGGCAGCGGCCTGCCGCCGTCGGCCAGCGCCCATCGTCCGGAACTGGCCGGCCGTGGCTTCGAAGCCCTGGGCGTGTCGCTGGTGATCCACCCGCACAACCCCCACGTACCGACCTCCCACGCCAACGTGCGCTTCTTCATCGCCGAGAAAGAAGGCGAGGAGCCGGTGTGGTGGTTCGGCGGCGGCTTCGACCTGACCCCCTACTACGGCAATGAAGACGACTGCATCCACTGGCACCGCGTGGCCGAGCGCGCCTGCGCGCCGTTTGGCGAGGATGTGTACCCGCGCTACAAGGCCTGGTGCGACCGCTACTTCCACATCAAGCACCGCAACGAACCACGCGGCGTGGGCGGCCTGTTCTTCGACGACCTGAACGAGTGGGACTTCGACACCAGCTTCGCCTTCATGCGCGCCATTGGCGATGCTTTCATCGAGGCCTACCTGCCCATCGTCCAGCGTCGCAAGGCTGCGGCCTACACCCCGCAACAGCGCGAATTCCAGGAATTCCGCCGTGGCCGCTACGTGGAGTTCAACCTGGTGTACGACCGTGGCACCCTGTTCGGCCTGCAGTCAGGCGGGCGTACCGAGTCGATCCTCATGTCGCTGCCACCCCAGGTGCGCTGGGGCTATGACTGGAAGGCCGTACCGGGCAGCGAAGAAGCGCTGCTGACCGAGTACTACCTGACCGACCGCGACTGGCTTGGCCAGGCCTGATGGCCGCTGTGGATAACCCTTTTATTGCCTGCCCTTGATTAGGAACCGCCTGAATGGATCGCTACGTCGTCTTCGGTAACCCGATTGGCCACAGCAAGTCGCCTGCCATCCACCGCCTGTTTGCCGAGCAGACTGGCCAGACCATGGAATACGGCGCGCGCCTGGCGCCGCTGGACGACTTCGCCGGCAACGCGCGCGAGTTCTTCCAGGACGGCCTGGGCGCCAACGTGACGTTGCCCTTCAAGGAAGACGCCTTCCGCCTGTGCAGCGTGCTGACCCCACGCGCCGAGCGTGCTGGCGCGGTGAACATGCTGACCCGTCTGCCCGACGGCACCCTGCGCGGTGACAACACCGACGGCGTGGGCCTGGTGCGCGACCTGATCAACAACGCCGGTGTCAGCCTGGCGGGCAAGCGCATCTTGCTGCTGGGTGCCGGTGGCGCCGTGCGTGGCGTGGTGGAATCGCTGCTGGAGCAGAAGCCGGTGTCGCTGGTCATCGCCAACCGCACCGTCGACAAGGCTGAACTGCTGGCGCAGATTTTCGCCGGCCTGGGCCCGGTGGCCGCCAGCGGTTTCGACTGGCTGGAAGAGCCTGTGGATATCATCATCAACGCCACCTCGGCCAGCCTGGCCGGCGACCTGCCGCCGATCAGCAGCAGCCTGATCCAGCCGGGCGTCACCGTGTGCTACGACATGATGTACGGCAAGGAGCCCACGCCGTTCTGCCGCTGGGCCGCCGAACATGGCGCCGCCCAGGCGCTGGACGGCTTTGGCATGCTGGTGGAACAAGCTGCCGAGGCGTTCACCTACTGGCGCGGCGTGACGCCGGACTCCAAGGCCGTCATGGCCACCCTGCGCCAGGAAATGGCTGCCGGTTAAGGCTCGAAGCGGATCGGGCAGTGCGCTGCCCCTTCCAGCTTGTGCAACTCCTCCACCACCTGCGCCCGTGCGTGGCGCAGGGTCAGGCTGCGGTCCTGGGCGCGCAGGCGGCGCGCTTCCTGATGCAGCATCTCCACCCCTGAATAATCGATGAAGTTGATCTGCTGGGCGTCGATCACTACGTGCTGGCCCTGGGCGCGTTGCAGCCGCACCTGCAGGTAATGGCTGGCGCCGAAGAAGATCGAACCGCCTACCCGCAGCACTTCCTCATCGCCATCGCGCCATTGCTGCACCCGTGGCTGCGAAGTGCGCTTGAGGTAGAAGAACAGCGAAGCCAGCACCCCGGCATAGATCGCCGTCTGCAACTCCAGCAGCAAGGTGGCCAGGCAGGTCAGGGTCATCACCACGAACTCCGGGCGGCTGACCCGGAACAACGCCCGAATGCCACGATGGTCGATCAAGCCCCAGCTGATCAGCAGGATGCTGCCGGCCATGGCCGGGATCGGGATCTGGGCGATCAGATGTGCTCCGGTCACGGCGAACAGCGCCACCCACATCGCCGAAAACATCCCGGCCAGCGGCGAACAGGCGCCTGCGTCGTAGCTCAGGCCCGAGCGGGTGAAAGAGCCCGCCGACAGCGAGCCGGAAAAGAATGCGCCGACGATATTGGACAGCCCCTGAGCGCGGACTTCCTGGTTAGCATCGAGCAACTGTTGCGAACGTGCAGAGATCGAGCGGGCAATCGACAGGCTGGTCACCAACCCCAGCATCCCCACCGCCACCGCGCTGGGCAGCAGTCTCAGCACCAGCGCAGGGTCGGTAGGCAACGGGCTAAACGGTGGCAACTGCCCCACGAACGCGCTGACTCGCTGCACATGGCCGAACATCGATGGCCACAACGCGGCCAGCAGGCTGCCGCTGACCAGTGCAATCAGCAACGTCGGCCAACGCGGCACCAGCGCCTTGAGCAGCACGCCCAGCACCAGGGTGAACAGGCCCAGCAGCAATGACGACCGGTCCAGCTCCGCAATATGCTGGACCAGATTGGTCAGGCTGGCCAAGGCGGTGGCCTGGCTGCTCAGTTGAATGCCCATCAGGCTCGGCAGCTGGCCGATGGCGATGACAATGGCGGCGCCCAGGGTGAAGCCCAGCACCACCGAATGGGAGACGAAGTTCACCAGCGCGCCGAAGCGCAGCATGCCCAGCAGCCACTGGAAGATGCCGGCCAGGAAGGTCAGCAACAGGATCAGGGTCACGTAGTCGCTGCTGGCGGGCACGGCCAGCGGGCTGACGCTGGCGTACAGCACGATGGAAATGGCCGCCGTGGGGCCACAGATCAGGTGCCAGGAGGAGCCCCACAGGCAGGCGATCAATACGGGGATGATGGCGGCGTACAAGCCGTACTCGGGCGGCAGGCCGGCGATCAGCGCGTAGGCGATGGATTGCGGCAAGGCCAGGATCGCGCCGCTGAGGCCCACCACCACATCGCGCCCCACGCTGGCGCGGGTCTGGCGTGGCAGCCAGGTGAGGAAGGGCAGCAGTTTTTGCAGTCGGGTACCGCGCATGGGGTCCTCATGTTCACATCAAACCTGTAGCCGCTGCCGCAGGCAGCGCTGGCCCTTCAGTACACTGGAGATTTTCAGTGGGGTTGAGGGCCAGCGCAGCCTTCGGCAGCGGCTACAGAGTTACAGTTTGGCTTTTACGGCAGGCAGGGAATCCTGGCCATCCACAGTCTTCACCCCCTCCAGCCACTTATCCAACACGGCAGGATTGGCCTTGATCCACTTCCTGGCAGCATCGGGGTAACTGGCCTTGGTCTTCACCACGTCGGCCATGATGCTGTTCTCCATGTCCAGGGTAAAGCTCAGGTTGCCCAGCAGCTTCGCCACATTCGGGCAGGCCTGTGCATAACCCTTGCGGGTCAGGGTGTAGACGCTGCCGCTGCTGCCGAAATAGGCCTCGCCGCCGGTGAGGTAGTGCATCTTGATCTCGACGTTCATCGGGTGTGGCGTCCAACCCAGGAACACCACGAAGCGCTTCTTATCCACAGCCCGACGCACTTCCGAGAGCATCGCCTGCTCGCTGGACTCCACCAGCTTCCACTTGCCCAGGTCGAACTCGTTTTTCTTGATGATCTCCTGAATCGACAGGTTGGCCGGCGCCCCCGAGCCAATGCCGTAGATCTTGCCGCCAAACTGCTCGGCATGTTTGTTCAGGTCGGCAAAGCTGTGCACACCGGCGTCCCACACATAGTCCGGCACCGCCAGCGTGAACTCGGTGCCTTCCAGGTTCTTGCTGTACTGGGTGACGTCGCCCGTGGCCACGAACTTGTCGTAGAAGCCCTGTTGCGCCGGCATCCAATTGCCGAGAAAGACATCCACCTTGCCGTCCTTCAGGCCGCCGTAGGTGATCGGCACGGCCAGGGTATCGACCTTGGCCTTGTAGCCCAGCCCATCGAGCAGCAGCCCGGTGATGGCATTGGTGGAAGCAATGTCGCTCCAGCCCGGGTCAGCCATCTTCACCGTGCTGCAGCTTTGCTCGTCGGCCAGCGCGTGCAGGCTGGTCACCGTCAGCAGCGCGAATACGACCTGTGTGGATAACTTCATCGGACTTCCCCTCGAACGTTATTGGTCTTGGCAGGGTTGCGGATAACGGGCCTTGCGCTCCAGATCGTCCAGGTCGATGTGGTTGCGCATGTATTGCTGACTGGCGTCCACCAGCGGCTGGTGGTCCCAGCTCTTCAGCTTGCCCAGGCTCAGGGCCTGGGCCACCAGGCGGCGGCGACGCTGGCTGGCGAGCACCTGTTGGCGTATCGCCGGCACGTCCCACTTGGCCCGCGCCTCGGCCAGCAGTGCGGTGAACAGTGCCTGGTGTTCAGGTGACTGGCTCAAGTCCTCACGTTCCTGCGGGTCGCGGCGTACGTCGTAGAGTAGGCAAGGGTCGTCCTCGCTGTAGATAAATTTGAAATCGCCGCGACGAATCATCATCAGCGGGCCGACGGTGCCTTCGGCCATGTACTCGCCGAACACCTCGTCATGGCCGCCCTGCCCTTGCAGGTGACTCAGCAACGAGCGGCCATCCAGCGGCAACAGTGGATCGACAGTACCGCCGGCCATTTCCACCAGCGTAGGCAGCAAGTCGGCCGTCGATACCGCCGCGCTCACTCGCCCGGCCTGGAACTGGCCCGGTGCGCACACCAGCAGCGGCACCCGCGCCGACATCTCGAACCAATGCATCTTGTACCAGAGCCCCCGCTCGCCCAGCATGTCGCCGTGGTCGCCGGAGAAGACGATGATGGTGTCCTCGGCCAGGCCCGTGTCGGCCAGGGTTTCCAGCAGCTTGCCGACATTGCTGTCGATGTAGCTGCACGCGCCGAAGTAGGCGCGGCGGGCATCGCGAATCTTGTCCACAGGCAGCGGCTTGTCCCACAGGTCGTAAACCTTGAGCAGGCGCTGGGAGTGCGGGTCCAGTTCGTGCTGGCCCGGCACATTGGCTGGCAGCGGGATGTCTTCGTCGCGGTACAGGTCCCAGAAACGCTTGGGGATCGTGTACGGGTCATGCGGGTGGGTCATGGACACGGTCAGGCAGAACGGCTGCTCGCCGCTTTCGCGCACATGGTCGTACAGATACTGCTGTGCCTTGAACACCACCTCTTCATCGAAATCCAGCTGGTTGGTACGCACGCACGGCCCGGCCTGCAACACCGAGGACATGTTGTGATACCAGCTGGGGCGCACGTCCGGCTCGTCCCAGTTCACCGCCCAGCCATAGTCGGCCGGGTAAATGTCACTGGTCAGGCGCTCTTCATAGCCGTGCAACTGGTCCGGGCCGCAGAAATGCATCTTGCCCGACAGCGCCGTGCGGTAGCCCAGGCGGCGCAGGTAATGGGCATAAGTGGGTACGTCGGCGGGGAAGTCGGCGGCGTTGTCATAGGCGCCGATCTTGCTGGGCAACTGGCCGCTGACCAGGGTAAACCGCGAAGGGGCGCACAGCGGGCTGTTGCAATACGCGGCGTCGAACACCACGCCGGTTTCCGCCAGGCGGCTCAGGTGGGGCAGTTTGATCGGCGAATTCGCGGCATAGAAAGGCAACAGCGGCGCGGCCATCTGATCGGCCATGATGAAGAGGATGTTCTTGCGCTTCATGGGTTGGCGGCATTCCATAGTGTTGAATTATGCGAAAGTGCTCGCCAACCAGAATGCGATCGCGCTGAAATGAGGTAAAGCCCATGCCGGGCAATGCCTAGGATAAGCACAGCTAATGTTTGATAGCCTCGCCGACCTGTCCCTGGACCTGCTGCGCGCCTTCGAATGCGCGGCCCGTCATCGCAGCTTCACCGTGGCCGCCGCCGAACTGGGCACCACCCAGCCCGCCGTCAGCCAGCAGATCAAGCGCCTGGAAGACCAACTGGCCACGCGCCTGTTCGACCGCATCTACCGCGGCATCGAACTGACCGACGCCGGCCGCACCCTGTTCGAGGCCGTGCAGTCGGGCTTCGACGCCATCGCCCAGGGCCTGGCCGCCATCACCACCCAACCACAACACGAAGTGCTGCAGGTGGCCACCGACTTCGCCTTCGCCGCGTACTGGCTGATGCCGCGCCTGCACCGCTTCCACCAGGCCCACCCGCACGTGGATGTGAGCCTGGTGACCAGCGAACGCAGCCACGCCATGCTGCGCGCCGATATCGATGTGGCCGTGCTGTTTGGCGATGGTCGTTTCAAGCAGGGGGACAGCCACTGGCTGTTTGCCGAGGAAGTCTTCCCCGTGTGCAGCCCGCGTCTGCTGGAAGGCCGCGCCCTACCCTTGTCGCCCCAGGCATTGCTGGACCTCCCTTTGCTGCACCTGCGTGGGGAAAGCACCAGCCACTGGTTCAACTGGGCCGGCCTGTTTCGCCAACTGCATATCCCCAGCGCGCCAGCACCGGGGCAACTGCGGTTCGATAACTACACCCTGCTGATCCAGGCCGCCATTGCCGGCCAAGGCGTGGCTATTGGTTGGCGGCACCTGGTGGATGCGTTGATCGAGCAGGGGTTGCTGTGCCGGCCGATCGCCGAGGCTGCCAGTTCGGCGTTGGGGTATTACGTGGTGGTGCCGCAGCGTAAGCGGCGGGGGGAGATGATTGGGCGGTTTGTGGAGTGGTTGATGGCTGAGCAAGCTCAGGGTGGGAGCTGGTAATCTTCAGTTATCCACACGCGGAGAACGACTGTGCAAGCAATCCAGGGCTACCACGCCCACATCTACTTCGACGCCTCAACCGTCGACCAGGCGCGGGCACTCTGCGAGGAAGCCGCACGGCAGTTGCCCGTGGTCATGGGGCGGGTGCATGAAAAGCTGGTGGGGCCGCATCCCGAGTGGAGTTGCCAGTTGGCGTTTGAGTCGCAGGCCGTGGTGCAGGTATTGCCGTGGCTGGCGATGAACCGCAACGGGTTGGTGGTGTTCTTGCACCCGTTGAGTGGGGATGAGTTGGCGGACCACCGTGATCATGCGATCTGGATGGGGGCGGTGCGGCCTTTGAAGCTATCGGTGTTCGGCGGGTGATGTAGCCGCTGCCGCAGGCTGCGTTGGCCCGTGATTACACTGGAAATCTCCAGTGAGGCACAGGGCCAGCGCAGCCTGGCGGCAGCGGCTACGGTGTTGCGGCGTTATCAGTTCAACACACCATCGAGAATCTCGTACACCACGCCGGTACCGACCGAGATCAGCACTACGTCAGAGCCCAGGCGGCGCCATTCGTAGCCAGGGTAGCGTGGCAGCTGCGACAGCGCGCGGCTGTCCAGGCGCTTGCCGTAGCCGTGGGGCAGTGGGCGGCCTTTGACCACGTGCACGTTCGGTGGCAGCGGGCTGCCGCGGCCGAAGGTGTCGCGGTGCTGCTGGATGGTCTGGCGCACAGGGCCAAAGTCCTGTGGCGGACGGTTGCCACCGCCAGCGTGCTGCTGTTGCTGCGGCGCGCCATGCTCGTTGCCGCGCTGACCGCCTTGCTGTTGCTGTTGTTGGTGCTGATCACCGCCCTGGCGCTGATCATCCGGGCCTGGGGCCGCTTGCAGCAATGGGGTGACGCCAACCAGCAGCACGCCCAGGCCTGCGATTACAGTTTTTGGCAGTTTCATACGCGTTCCTCGCGGTGGTGTGTCAAAAGGGAAATCAATAAGCCAACACGCCTTGCAGCACTTGGTAAACCACACCGGTACCGTCCTGGATCAGCACGATATCCGGGCCATAGGCGATCCACTGGTAGCCTGGGTAGTAAGGCAGTTGCTCCAGCTCACGCGGGCCCAGCGGGCGGCCGTAGCCAGGTGCCAGCGGGCGGCCCTGGACCACGAACACGCCTGGCGGCAGGCGCTCGGCACGGCCGAAGTAACCGCGATGGTCGAAGGCGTGCTGGCGAATCGGGCCAAAGTCGCGCGGCGGTGGGCCGCCGTGGTCGAAGCGACGGTCGTCACGATGATCGCGGTGGTCATCACGGTGATCGTAATGACCATCCGGGCCACCAGGGCCGCCAGGGCCCCATTGATCGGCATGGGCCATGCCAGTCAGGCCGACGAGTGCAAGGCCGAGGCTGGCAATCAGTGGCTTGGAGAGTTTCATCGAGCGAATCCTCACTGCTCAAACAACAAAAAAGGGAACCGGATCTTATCGATCAGGTTCCCTCTGGTCTGTGAAATTAGTCAGAAATATCAGCAACTAATTCCTTTGTAACAAAACATTTACCTTCAGCTGACCCGCGCCTTACGTACGCCCTGGGCCAAGGCCGAGCACAGTTCCAGCACATCGCCCACGGCCTGGTCTTCAGACGGCGCATTGGCGATCTTGTCCACCAGTGCCGATCCCACCACCACGCCGTCGGCCAGACGGGCGATGGCCGCTGCCTGCTCGGGGGTGCGGATGCCGAAACCGACGCTGATCGGCAGGCTGGTGTGGCGGCGCAGGCGCTCGATGGCGCTGCTGACGGCTTCAGTGGTGGCGGAACCGGCACCGGTCACGCCGGCCACCGACACGTAGTAGACGAAGCCGGAGCTGCGCTCCAGTACGCGCGGCAAACGCGCATCGTCGGTGGTGGGCGTGGTCAGGCGGATGAAGTCGATGCCGGCGGCCTGGGCCGGGGTGGCCAGTTCGGCGTCATGCTCGGGCGGCAGGTCGACGATGATCAGGCCATCGACACCGGCTTGCTTGGCCTCGGCCACGAAGGCTTCCACGCCAAAGCGATGGATCGGGTTGTAGTAACCCATCAGCACGATCGGCGTGGTGGTGTTGTCGACGCGGAACTCGCGCACCATCTTCAAGGTTTTGGCCAGCGTCTGGCCGGCGTCCAGGGCACGCAGGGTAGCCAGCTGGATGGCAACGCCGTCCGCCATTGGATCGGTGAAGGGCATGCCCAGCTCGATCACGTCGGCGCCAGCGGCGGGCAGGCCCTTGAGGATGGCCAGGGAGGCGTCGTAGCCAGGGTCGCCTGCGGTCACGAAGGTGACCAGGGCGGCGCGGCCTTCGGCTTTCAGGTCGGCGAAACGTTGTTCTAGACGGCTCATGCCAGTTTCTCCTGCTCGGCGGCGGCCATATGGCTCATCACGGTTTGCATGTCTTTGTCGCCACGGCCGGACAGGCAGACGACCATCAGGTGATCCTTGGGCAGGGTTGGCGCGCGCTTGATGGCTTCAGCCAAGGCGTGGGCGGTCTCCAGGGCCGGGATGATGCCTTCCAGGCGGCAGGTGGTGTGGAACGCGGCCAGGGCTTCTTCGTCGGTGATGCTGACGTAGTTCACGCGCTTGATCTCGTGCAACCAGGCGTGTTCCGGGCCGATACCTGGGTAGTCCAGGCCGGCGGAAATCGAGTGGGCGTCGGTGATCTGGCCGTCGCCGTCCTGCAGCAGGTAGGTGCGGTTGCCGTGCAGCACGCCCGGTACGCCGCCGTTCAGGCTGGCCGCGTGCTTGTCGGTGTCCACGCCGTGGCCGCCGGCTTCAACGCCGATGATCTCGACGCTGGCGTCGTCCAGGAAGGGGTGGAACAGGCCCATGGCGTTGGAGCCACCGCCCACGCAGGCCACCAGGCTGTCGGGCAGGCGCCCTTCCTTGGCGTGCAGTTGCTCGCGGGTTTCCTTGCCGATGATCGACTGGAAGTCGCGGACCATGGCCGGGTACGGGTGTGGGCCGGCCACGGTGCCGATCAGGTAGAAGGTGTCATCGACGTTGGTCACCCAGTCGCGCAGCGCTTCGTTCATGGCGTCTTTCAAGGTGCCGGTGCCGGCGGTGACTGGCACGATCTCGGCACCCAGCAGGCGCATGCGGAACACGTTGGCCTGCTGGCGCTCGATGTCGGTAGCGCCCATGTAGATCACGCAAGGCAGGCCGAAGCGCGCAGCCACGGTGGCGGTGGCCACGCCGTGCATGCCGGCGCCGGTTTCGGCGATCAGGCGTTTTTTGCCCATGCGCTTGGCCAGCAACACTTGGCCAATGCAGTTGTTCACTTTGTGCGCGCCGGTGTGGTTCAGCTCTTCGCGCTTGAAGTAGATCTTGGCGCCGCCGCAGTGTTCGGTCAGGCGCTCGGCGAAGTACAGCGGGTTCGGGCGGCCGATGTAGTCGCGCTGGAAATAGGCCAGCTGTTCGAGGAATTCGGGGTCGGCCTTGGCGGCTTCGTATTCGCGGGCCAGGTCGAGCACCAACGGCATCAGGGTTTCAGCCACGTAGCGGCCGCCGAAGGCGCCAAACAGGCCGTTGTCATCGGGGCCGGTGCGCAGGGTAGTCTGGGTCATGGGTCGCTCCAGGTGAAAATGAATAGGTCAGCTATGAATCTACTGTAACCACGGCACGCCTTGAATAAAACCGATAAGATTGCTGCAACCTGTCAGGAAAACTCACAGATACCATGAGCCGCGACCTGCCCCCCCTGAACGCCTTGCGTGCGTTCGAAGCCACCGCCCGGCTGAACAGCGTAAGCCGCGCTGCCGAACAGCTGCACGTGACCCACGGCGCCATCAGCCGGCAGCTGAAGGTGCTGGAAGAGCACTTGGGGGTGAGCCTGTTCGTCAAGGAAGGCCGGGGCCTGAAACTCACAGATGCGGGACAGCGCCTGCGCGATGCCAGCGGCGATGCCTTCGAGCGCCTGCGCACGGCTTGCGCCGAGATCAGCCAGGGTGCCAGCGATGCGCCCTTCGTGCTGGGCTGCTCCGGCAGCCTGCTGGCGCGCTGGTTCATTCCACGGCTGGGCAAGCTCAATGCGGATTTGCCTGACCTGCGTTTGCACCTGTCGGCCGCCGAGGGTGACCTTGACCCGCGCCGTCCCGGCCTGGATGCCTGGTTGGTGTTTGCCGAGCCGCCATGGCCTGCTGACATGAAAGTCTATGAATTAGCCGTGGAGCGCATCGGCCCGGTCCTGAGCCCGCGATTCACAGGCTTTGGAAAACTGGCAACCGCCCCGGCCCACGCCCTTGCGGGCGAGCCACTGCTGCACACCACCTCGCGCCCGCAGGCCTGGCCCAACTGGGCACACAGCCACGGCATGGCGCCCGGCCAGTTGCGCAACGGCCAGGGGTTCGAGCATTTGTATTATCTGCTGGAGGCGGCGGTGGCCGGCCTGGGGGTGGCCATCGCCCCGGAACCACTGGTCATCGACGACCTGCGGGCGGGGCGACTGGCAGCGCCGTGGGGTTTCAGCGAAACCTCGGCGCGCCTGGCGCTGTGGGTGCCCCGGCGCGCCGACGATGGACGCGCCCGGCAACTGGCGCAATGGCTCACGGCGGAGCTGGCGCGCCAGACGGATTAGTTGCCGCGTTTGACCAGCAGGTAGCCGGCCAGCAGGCCCAAAGCGCCAATGGCGACGCCTGCGGTGGTCCAGGGGTGTTCCTGCGCGTAGTCGCGGGTGGCCACGCCGGTTTCGCGGGTTTTCACCTTCACGTCTTCATACACGTCACTGAGCAGATGACGCGAGTGTTTCAGTGCATTTTCGGCGTTGGCGCGCAGGCTTTTCAGGGTTTTGCGCGACTCGTCGGACGCATCGTCCTTCAAGCTCTCCAGCGATTTGAGCAGACTTTCGATTTCCGCTTCCATGCTTTGCAACGAAGCTTTGCGAAGTGAAGTAGCCATAGGTGTCTCTCCTGCGTGGTGAGTTGCGTGTGTAAGTTTCCGACTGCACTGCTTCAGGAAAGTGCAGTGCATCTGAACTTTTGCGCCCCGATTCGGCACAGAGCTAAAAGGCCACCTACGCTCAAGACCACTATCGAAAGGAGATTCACCATGTCTGACCATCGCACCTACAAGCTGATCGAACTGGTTGGTTCTTCGGCCAACAGCATCGAAGAGGCCGTCAACAACGCCCTGGCCGAGGCCGGCAAGACCATCAAGCACCTGGAGTGGTTCGAGGTGCTGGAAACCCGTGGGCATATCGAGAACAACAAGGCGGCGCACTTTCAGGTGACCCTGAAGGTGGGCTTCCGCATAGAAAATAGCTGACAGCATTTCCGGACGCGTCCTACTGGCCGAAAGGCCGGTATTCCGCTACAAACATTGCTGGGGGGCAACCGGTAACGCTACCGGGCGCTTTTTTGCTTTGTTCTGACCAGGGAATGTGACCGATGAAGAAGATTTTGTTGGCAGCAGGGTTGTTATGCATGGCGGGTTCGGCACTGGCGGCAGGCAAGCCGTGCGAAGAACTGAAATCGGAAATCGCCGCAAAACTCGATGCGAAAGGCGTGACCCATTACACGCTGGAAATTGCCGACAAGGGCACCGGCGGCAAGGTGGTAGGCACCTGCGAAGCCGGCCACAAGGAAATTGTGTACAAGAAATAACCTGTAGCCGCTGCCGCCAGGCTGCGCTGGCCCTGTTGTTCACTGGGAATCTTCAGTGAGGTATAGGGCCAGCCCAGCCTGGCGGCAGCGGCTACAGGCTGTTTTCAGCCCTTGGCGAGCTGCGCCAGCAGTTCGTAGGAATGCAGCCGGTCGGCGTGTTCATACAGGTCGCAGGTGAAGATCAATTCGTCTGCCTGAGTCTGCTCCAGCAACACATCCAGCTTGGCGCGAATCTTCTGCGGGCTGCCGATCATGGCCAGGCCCAGGAAGTCGCTTACTGCGGCTTTCTCGTGGGGCAACCAGCGCCCTTCCATACTCTTCACCGGCGGTTGCTGCACCAGGCTCTGGCCACGCATCAGGTTGAGGATGCGCTGGTACACCGAGGTGGCCAGGTAGTCGGCCTGCTCGTCAGTGTCGGCCGCCACCAGCGGCACGCCCAGCATCACGTACGGCTTGTCCAGCACGTCCGACGGTTTGAAGTGGTTGCGGTACACGCGAATGGCTTCGTGCATGTAGCGCGGTGCGAAATGTGAGGCGAAGGCGTACGGCAAACCGTACATGCCAGCCAACTGCGCGCTGAACAGGCTGGAGCCCAGCAGCCAGATCGGCACCTGGGTGCCGGTGCCGGGCACGGCGATCACTTTTTGATCAGGCGTGCGTGGGCCCAGGTAGCTCATCAGTTCGCGCACGTCATCGGGGAAATCGTCGGCGCTGCCCGAGCGCTCGCGGCGCAGGGCGCGGGCGGTCATCTGGTCGGAGCCCGGCGCTCGGCCCAGGCCCAGGTCGATACGGCCCGGGTACAGGCTTTCCAGGGTGCCGAACTGTTCGGCAATCACCAGCGGCGCATGGTTGGGCAGCATCACCCCGCCGCTGCCAACGCGGATGGTGGAGGTACCGCCAGCCAGATAGCCCAGCAGTACGGCGGTGGCCGAGCTGGCGATGCCGTCCATGTTGTGGTGTTCGGCCACCCAGAAGCGGTGGTAGCCGAATTTTTCCAGGTGCTGCGCCAGGTCCAGCGAGTTGCGCAGCGAGTGCGCAGGGCCCTTGTCGGCGCGCACGGGCACCAGGTCCAGGGCGGAAATCTTGATATCGGCGAGTCGTTTCATGGGGCAGGTCCTCAGTCGTAAACGGGAGGCTGGTGCGCGCTGTCCACCCTGCCCTTTACCCAACAGTATGGGCATATTGAGAAACTTCAATGCGTGTTTGTCAATCGATCTGAACTTGCCTGCATCGCCAGCCTCCTAAACTCAGTACCCGCGCGAACCTTTGCGTGCAACCCGAGGAGCAATCATGAAAAAAACAGCATCGGCGGTTTGGCAAGGCGGCCTGAAGGACGGTAAAGGCCAGATTTCCACTGAAAGCGGCGCGCTGAAAAGCAACCCCTACGGCTTCAACACCCGGTTCGAAGGCCAGCCTGGGACCAACCCGGAAGAGCTGATTGGTGCGGCTCATGCGGGTTGTTTCTCGATGGCCCTGTCGATGATCCTGGGCGGCGCCAACCTGACGGCCGACCGTATCGACACCATTGCCGAGGTCACTCTGGACAAGGTAGGTGAAGGGTTCGAGATCACCGCCGTGCACCTGATCCTGAAGGCCAAGGTGCCAGGTGCCACCCAGGAACAGTTCCTGGAACTGGCCAACAAGGCCAAGGAAGGCTGCCCGGTGTCCAAAGTGCTCAAGGGCGCGAAGATCAGCCTGGACGCCACGCTGGTCAGCTGAGGCAGCACCGGAACAGATGATGGCCTTTGTGGTCCACTGTAGGAGCCGACCTTGGTCGCTATTGCGGTCAAGCCCGGCGCCTACAGCCATTCAGGGATGCCATCATGATCAAGCGACTGATATTGACCCTCGCCTGCTGTGCTGCGGCCACCAGCGCTCTGGCAGCCACCAAGCCCTGTGAAGAACTCAAGGCCGAGATCGAAGCCAAGATCCAGGCCCAGGGCGTCACTTCCTACACCCTCGAAATCGTCAGCAATGAAGAAGTTCACGACAAGAATATGGTCGTGGGTTCATGCGAAGGCGGCACCAAGAAAATCATCTACCAAAAGAACGACCGCTAGAACAGGCAGTTGACCGCCCTGTCTTCGGCCACCACTTTTTTGCTCGAGTCATACAGCCGTACGCTGGGGTTCAAGCCCAGCGTGCGGGCTTCGAGCAGATAGCGTTGGCCCGCCTGAAAGCCGTCATAGCGCACGTTGATGTAGCAGGTGCGTTCGTCGGGCTCCATCATCATCAACCCGCCCGCGTAGATCTCGAAGTCGTAGCGCACCATCAGCTCGTGGCTGCCGGGGGTTACCTGGAAGTAACGGCCATCGTTGAGGCGCACGCCGTCCAGGCGCTCGGCCATGATTACCTTGCCGCCCAGCATGGTCATGTCGACCCAGGCCTGCTGGGGATTGACCGGCGGCAATGGTGTGATGCTGCAACCGGCCAGGGTGGCGAGTACTGCTACAGCAAGGGCGCGGCGCATGATGGGCTCCAATGTGGGGACAGAGCTCCAGCATACCCCCGTTATGCCGCTTACGTAGCTTGGCAGCCAGCCGGTTGCGCCTTGCCGACCACGTAACGCTGCCCGTCATACAGCTTGGCCCACGGCTGGAAACCCAGGCTGCCGGCTTCCAACTGGTAGCGCTGGCCGGCGTTGAAATCCTTGAAGCTGAGCTTCATCTTGCAATCACGCCACAGCGGCTGCGCCACGGGGCCGATGTTGGTGGGCGCCACGGGGAATTGAAATGTTACCCACAATTCATGAGCGCCTGGCTGCACTTCGAAGTAACGTGGGTCGGTCCAGTCATGGTTGTCGACCTTTACCGCCTTCAGCGAATTGTCGGAGCCGGCCTTCAGGTCAACCCAGGCCTGGTGCGGGTCGGGGTTGGGCAAGGTGGAACAGCCGGCCACGGTCGCAAGACCGCAGACAAGGAAAAAGGCACGCATGGCAACACTCCCGATGGCAATGATGGCCGCATCGTCCCACTGAAGGATTCACGCGACAGATGATCGATCTTATTTTTCCAAGGCGTTCAGACCCTGGGGCACTCGACCGCAAAATCTGGCGCTTGGTTCCCCTGCTCACCGTTTTGCTGCTGAACGGTTGTACGACCTATTACGGTCAGCTGCTGGGTGGCCAAGTGCAACTATTACGGGCCCGGGAGCCAGTCAGTCAGGTGATTGCCGACCCGTCCAGGGACGCCAAACTGCGCGCGCAACTGCGCCACTCCCAAGCGGCGCGGGACTTTGCAAGCAGCCATCTGCATCTGCCGGATAACCGTAGCTACCGGCTATACGCTGATGTGCAGCGCAAATCGGTGGTGTGGAATGTGTTCGCTACCCGGGAGTTCTCCCTTGATCCGCAAACCCACTGTTTCCCGATCGCCGGGTGTGTGGCCTATCGTGGTTACTACAGCCTGGGCGGTGCACGGGGCGAGGCAGCCTTGCAGAAGCAGGCTGGGATGGACGTCTACATCGGTGGCGTGGATGCCTATTCGACCCTGGGTTGGTTCGATGACCCGATCATCAACACCATGATGGATCGTGGCGACGAACGGCTGGCGACGCTGATTTTCCATGAGCTGGCGCATCAGCGGTTTTATGTGAAGGACGACAGTGAGTTCAACGAGTCGTACGCCACTTTTGTCGAGCAGGAGGGTACGCGGCAGTGGCGGGCGTATCAGGGGTTGCCGCCGGCGAACGTGGACCAGTCGAAACAAATCCATCAGTTCACCCAGCTGGTGCTCGATACCCGGGAGCGGTTGAAAGCGGTGTATGCCCAACCGTTGTCGCCTGAAGCGATGCGCGTGGCCAAACAGCGTGAGTTCGAGCGGATGCGGGCTGATTACCGGCAGCTGCGTGATAGCCAGTGGAGCGGTGACAAGCGCTATGACGCCTGGATGTACTCGCCGATGAACAACGCCAAGCTGTTGCCGTTTGGGCTGTATGACCAGTGGGTGCCGTCGTTTGCGGCGTTGTTCAGGCAGGTCGGTGGTGATTGGCCGAGGTTCTTCAGCGAGGTGGAGCGCTTGGGCAAATTGCCGCCGGATGAGCGTAAGGCTGCCTTGATACACCTGGCTGGCCTCTGAGATTTGTATCGATAGTAAGGGCCTCTCGCGAGCAAGCTTTGCTCCCACAGTGTTCACCCCACCTGAGTCGTACACCTGTGGGAGCAAAGCTTGCTCGCGATGAGGCCATCAGCCTCACCCCAAAAATGCCTGGTGCAACTGGACCAGGGTATCGAAATGATAGGTAGGCGCCTCGGCCGCAAGCTCCTCCCGGCTACCAAAGCCATACCCCACCGCCACCACATCCACACCATTGGCCTTGGCGCCAATCAGGTCATGCTTGCGGTCGCCGATCATCAGCGTCTGCGCCGGGTCCAGGCCTTCTTCCTTGAGCAGGTGGGCAATCAACTCCACCTTGTTGGTGCGGGTGCCATCCAGCTCGCTGCCGTAGATCACCTTGAAATGCTTGGCAAAGTCGAAATGCCGGGCGATCTCACGGGCAAATTCCCACGGCTTGGAGGTAGCCACGTACAGGTGGCGGCCCTGCGCTTCCAGGGTTTCAAGTAGCTCGATCACCCCTTCGAACACTTCGTTCTCATACAGCCCGGTGACCTTGAAGCGCTCACGATAGAAATTCACCGCCTGCCAGGCCTTTTCTTCTTCAAAGCCATAGAACTGCATAAATGCCTGCAACAGCGGTGGCCCAATGAAATGCTCAAGCTTTTGCAGGTCGGGTTCGATGATGCCCAGCTTCTCCAGCGCGTACTGGATCGAGCGGGTGATGCCTTCGCGCGGGTCGGTCAGGGTGCCGTCGAGGTCGAAGAGGATGTTCTGATAGTGCATGGGTATTCCTGGATCAGTCAGTGGACAGCGGATTGGGGCTGGCGAAGCCGGCGTCCAGGTGCTGGTCCTTGAGTTTTACGTAATTGGCGGCGGTATAGGTGAAGAAGCTGCGCTCCTTGTCGGTCAGCGGCCGCGCCTGCTTGACCGGGCTGCCCACATAAAGAAAGCCGCTTTCCAGGCGCTTGCCCGGCGGCACCAGGCTGCCGGCGCCGATGATCACCTCATCTTCCACCACCGCGCCGTCCATCACCGTGCTGCCCATGCCGATCAGGATGCGGCTGCCGACGGTGCAGCCATGCAGCATCACTTTATGGCCGATGGTCACGTCGTCGCCGATGATCAGCGGGAAGCCATCCGGGTTGAACGGCCCGGCGTGGGTGATGTGCAGCACGCTGGCGTCCTGCACGCTGGTGCGGGCGCCGATGCGGATGCGGTGCATGTCACCGCGGATCACGGTCATGGGCCACACCGAGCTGTCTTCGCCGATTTCGACATCGCCGATCACAACCGCCGAACGGTCGACAAAGGCCCGCTCACCCACCACGGGCGTGTGCTGCTGGAAAGTACGAATGGCCACGATAGGCTCCTTCTCTGGCGTTGATAGCTGCGGTCAGCGCCGATTGTAATTAAGATGGTCTGGTGTTTCTTCAGCCAAGGTGTGTAACCGTGAGCGCGACCAACCCGCTACTGCAGTCTTATGACCTGCCACCGTTCTCGGCGATCCGTGCCGAGCACGTACAGCCGGCGATTGAACAGATCCTGGCCGACAACCGTGCGGCGATCGCCAAGATTCTCGAAACCCAGGTCAAGAACCCTACCTGGGCCGGCCTGGTACTGGCCATGGATGAACTCAACGACCGCCTCGGCGCGGCGTGGAGCCCGGTCAGCCACCTTAACGCAGTGTGCAACAGCCCGGAACTGCGCCAGGCGTATGAAGCCTGCCTGCCGGCCCTGAGCGCCTACTCTACCGAGATGGGCCAGAACCGCGAACTGTTCCAGGCCTATGAAACCCTGGTCAACAGCCCGGAAGCGGCCACCTTCGACGTGGCGCAGAAAACCATCCTGGAACATTCGCTGCGCGACTTCCGCCTGTCGGGTATCGACCTGCCGCCCGAGCAGCAACAGCGCTATGCCGAAGTGCAGAGCAAGCTGTCGGAGCTGGGCAGCCAGTTCTCCAACCAGCTGCTGGACGCCACCCAAGCCTGGACCAAGCACGTCACCGACGAAGCGGCCCTGGCCGGCCTGACCGATTCGGCCAAGGCGCAAATGGCTGCCGCGGCCAAGGCGAAGGATCTGGACGGCTGGTTGATCAGCCTGGAATTCCCCAGCTACTACGCGGTGATGACCTACGCCCAGGACCGTGCCCTGCGCGAAGAAATCTACGCCGCCTATTGCACCCGTGCTTCGGACCAAGGCCCTAACGCCGGCCAGAACGACAACGGCCCGGTGATGGAGCAAATCCTCGACCTGCGTCAGGAACTGGCGCAATTGCTGGGTTACAGCAGCTTCTCCGAGTTGAGCCTGGCCACCAAAATGGCCGAGTCCAGCGACCAGGTGCTGGGTTTCCTGCGGGACCTGGCCAAGCGCAGCAAGCCGTTCGCCGCGCAAGACCTGGCCCAGCTCAAGGCCTACGCCGCCGAGCAAGGCTGCCCCGATCTGCAAAGCTGGGACAGCGGCTTCTACGGTGAAAAGCTGCGCGAACAGCGCTATAGCGTTTCCCAGGAAGCCCTTCGCGCCTACTTCCCGATCGACAAAGTGCTGACCGGCCTGTTCGCCATCGTCCAGCGCCTGTATGGCATCGAAATCGCCGAACAGACTGGCTTCGACACCTGGCACCCCGATGTTCGCCTGTTCGAAATCAAGGAAAACGGCCAGCACGTGGGCCGCTTCTTCTTCGACCTGTACGCCCGCGCCAACAAGCGTGGCGGTGCCTGGATGGACGGCGCCCGTGATCATCGCCGCAAGGTCGATGGCGTGGTGCAAAGCCCGGTGGCCAACCTGGTGTGCAACTTCACCCCGGCCGACGCCGGCAAGCCAGCGCTGCTGACCCACGATGAAGTGACCACCCTGTTCCACGAATTCGGTCACGGCCTGCATCACCTGCTGACCCGCGTCGAGCACGCTGGCGTGTCGGGTATCAATGGCGTGGCGTGGGATGCGGTCGAGCTGCCAAGCCAGTTCATGGAAAACTGGTGCTGGGAGCCGGAAGGCCTGGCGCTGATTTCCGGCCACTACGAGACCGGTGTCGCCCTGCCCCAGGACCTGCTGGAGAAAATGCTGGCCGCCAAGAACTTCCAGTCCGGCCTGATGATGGTGCGTCAGCTGGAGTTCTCGCTGTTCGACTTCGAACTGCACGCTACCCACGGCGACGGCCGCTCGGTGCTGCAGGTGCTCGAAGGCGTGCGTGACGAAGTCTCGGTGATGCGCCCACCGGCGTTCAACCGCTTCCCCAACAGCTTCGCGCACATCTTCGCTGGCGGCTATGCGGCCGGTTACTACAGCTACAAGTGGGCGGAAGTGCTGTCGGCCGACGCCTTCTCGCGCTTCGAGGAAGAAGGCGTGCTCAACGAAGCCACCGGTCGTGCCTTCCGCGAAGCCATCCTGGCGCGCGGCGGCTCGCAGGAGCCGATGGTGTTGTTCGTCGACTTCCGCGGCCGCGAGCCGTCGATTGATGCACTCTTGCGCCACAGCGGCCTGAGTGAGGACGCGGCAGCATGAGTGAAAGTACCGTGATCAAGACCAAGAAACGCTTCATCGCCGGGGCTGTCTGCCCGGCGTGCAGCGAGTCGGACAAGCTGATGATGTGGAGCGAGGACGAAGTCCCGCACCGTGAGTGCGTGGCCTGTGGCTACAGCGACACACTCAATGCACAAGGCCAGTCGATCCCCAGCGAGCTGGGGACGCGGGTTAACCAGTCGGCGCCGAAAGTCGCCAACCCGAAAGTGCAGACGGTGCAATTCTTCCCCAACCCGAAGCTGAAGAAGCCTGAGGCGTAACCCGCTATCAGCAATTGTCTCTGTGGGACCGGGCGGAGCTCGGGAAAAGGCTGGCAGCAATGTCGCGTCGTCCGCTTCCCGAGCTTCGCCCGGTCCCACAGGCAGTTGGTTTTCATATCGACGCCTTCGCCACCCCTCTCACTGCACACGCGGCGACCGCCTACCGATTGCTCACCGTTCGTTATGCTTAAGTAAAACTTCGTGTAAAAGTCCTGTAAAACCTAGCTGAAACCGGTTACATTTTCGCTTCTCGAAAAGCCTTTTCTGAGGCTGAAGCAACAACCTGGCGTGCCGCCCAGACTCGATAAAACTAAAAAACGTCGTGGTGCTCTTTATTTAGAGCGTCGCGATGCCCGCCTGTGCAGCTCGATGAGCAACCAAAAAGATAAGCAGCCCCAAGGCTGCGAACAATCCGCGATCGGATGAGGATCACCCATGTATGAACAAGACCACGACAACCCGCGGCGCGATTTCCTGCGCAAAACACTGACCCTGATACCCGTCGTCACCGTGGCCAGCACTGGCCTGGGCATGGGTGTGGGCGAGCTGATGGCAGCGCCGGAAAAGCCGGCCGCGCCGGCGCCTGTCAAGCCAGCGCAGGACTATCAGCCCACCTACTTCACCGCCGAAGAGTGGGCGTTCGTCAACGCCGCCGTGGCGCGGCTGATCCCGGCTGATGACCTGGGCCCGGGTGCGCTGGAGGCCGGTGCGCCGGAATTCATCGACCGGCAGATGAACACCGCCTACGCCAGCGGGGCGTTGTGGTTCATGCAGGGGCCGTTCGTGGCCGATGCGCCGCCGGAAATGGGCTACCAGCTCAAACTGGTGCCCCGGGAAATCTACCGTCTGGGCATCGCCGCCACCGACGCTTGGTGCCAGAAGCAGGCCGGCAAGGTGTTTGCCCAACTGGACACCGCCGCCCAGGAAAGCGTGCTGACCAAGCTTGAGTCGGGCGAGATCCAGTTCGATGACGTGCCGTCCAAGTCCTTCTTCGCACTGCTGATTCAGAACACCAAGGAAGGCTTTTTCAGCGACCCGGTGCACGGCGGCAACAAGGGCATGGTCGGCTGGACCCTGGTGGGCTTCCCCGGCGCACGCGCTGATTTCATGGATTGGGTGGAACGCAACGAGGCCTATCCCTTCCCGGCAGTATCCATTCGCGGCGAGAGGGCTTGAGCATGGCGACCGTATTGAAAAAAGTCGACGCGGTAATCGTCGGCTTCGGCTGGACCGGCGCCATCATGGCCAAGGAACTCACCGAGGCAGGCTTGCACGTGGTAGCGCTGGAGCGCGGGCCGATGCAGGACACCTACCCGGACGGCAACTATCCGCAGGTCATCGATGAATTGACCTACAGCGTGCGTAAAAAACTCTTCCAGGATATTTCCAAAGAGACCGTCACCATCCGTCACAGCGTCAATGACGTGGCCTTGCCCAACCGCCAGCTGGGCGCGTTCCTGCCGGGCAAAGGCGTGGGCGGCGCGGGCCTGCACTGGTCGGGCGTGCACTTTCGTGTCGACCCGATCGAGTTGCGCATGCGCAGCCACTACGAAGAGCGCTACGGCAAGAAATTCATCCCCGAAGACATGACCATTCAGGACTTCGGCGTGACCTACGAAGAACTGGAGCCGTTCTTCGACTTCTCGGAAAAAGTTTTCGGCACCTCGGGCACCGCCTGGTCGGTCAAGGGCCAAGTCGTTGGCCAGGGCAAAGGCGGCAACGCCTACGCACCGGATCGCTCCAACCCCTTCCCGCTCGAAGCGCAGAAGAACGGCGTCTCGGCGATGCTGTTCCACAAGGCCGCCACCGAGTCGGGCTACAAGCCCTACAACCTGCCGTCTGCCAATACCTCGGGGCCGTACACCAACCCCTATGGTGCGCAGATGGGGCCGTGCAACTTCTGCGGGTTCTGCAGCGGCTACGTCTGCTACATGTACTCCAAGGCTTCGCCGAACGTGAACATCCTGCCGGCCCTGCGCCAGGAGCCCAAGTTCGAGCTGCGCACCAATGCCCATGTGCTGAAGGTCAACCTCACCGATGACAAGAAGCTGGCCACCGGTGTCAGCTACATCGACGCCCAAGGCCGTGAAGTGGAGCAGCCTGCGGACCTGGTGATCCTCGGTGCTTTCCAGTTCAACAACGTACGCCTGATGCTGTTGTCGGGCATCGGCAAGCCGTACGACCCGGTCAGCGGTGAAGGCGTGGTGGGCAAGAACTTCGCTTACCAGAACATGGCCACGGTCAAAGCCTTCTTCGACAAAGACACCCACACCAACAACTTCATCGGTGCCGGCGGCAATGGCGTGGCCATCGATGACTTCAACGCCGATAACTTTGACCATGGCCCGCACGGCTTCGTCGGGGGTTCGCCGTTCTGGGTCAACCAGGCCGGCAGCCGCCCTATCGCCGGCACTTCCAACCCGCCCGGCACCCCGGCCTGGGGCAGCGCGTGGAAAAAGACTACGGCTGAGTACTACACCCACCAGGTGTCGATGGACGCCCACGGTGCGCATCAGTCCTACCGTGGCAACTACCTCGACCTGGACCCTACCTACAAGGACGCGTTCGGCATGCCGCTGCTGCGCATGACCTTCAACTGGCAGGAAAACGACATCAAGATGAACATGTTCATGGCGGACAAGCTGAGCAAGATCGCCAAGGCCATGAACCCCAAGTCCATCGCTATCCTGGGCAAGAAAGTGGGTGAAAAATTCAACACTGCCGCCTACCAGACCACCCACCTCAACGGCGGCGCGATCATGGGCACCGACCCCAAGACCAGCGCCATCAACCGTTACCTGCAGAGCTGGGACGTGCACAACGTGTTCGTGCCGGGTGCTTCCGCGTTCCCACAAGGCCTGGGCTACAACCCTACCGGCCTGGTTGCCGCGCTGACCTACTGGTCGGCCCGCGCCATTCGCGAGCAGTACCTGAAAAACCCCGGCCCGCTGGTGCAGGCTTAAGGAGCGATGACCATGAAAAACCTGTTTATCGCATCCCTGGCCCTGGCCAGCCTGCCCGTATGGGCAGCCGAACCGTCGTTTGACCCAGCGCTGGTGCAGAAAGGCGAGTACCTGGCCCGTGCTGGCGACTGCGTCGCCTGCCACACCGCCAAGGGCGGCAAGCCGTTCGCCGGTGGCCTGCCGATGGAAACGCCGATCGGCACCATCTATTCCACCAACATCACCCCGGACAAGACCGGTATCGGCGAATATTCGTACGAAGACTTCGACCAGGCTGTCCGTCACGGCGTCGGCAAAAGCGGTAGTACCTTGTACCCGGCCATGCCGTACCCGTCCTACGCGCGCGTCAGCGATGAAGATATGCACGCGCTGTATGCCTACTTCATGAAGGGCGTGCAGCCGGTGCCTCAGGAGAACAAGGACGTCGATATCCCCTGGCCGCTGAGCATGCGCTGGCCGCTGGCTATCTGGCGCGGCATGTTCGCGCCCAAGGTCGAGCCGTTCACAGCCGCTGGCAACGATGAGTCCATCAACCGTGGCGCCTACCTGGTCGAGGGCCTGGGCCACTGTGGCGCCTGCCACACCCCGCGTGCCATCACCATGCAGGAAAAGGCCCTGAACCCGGCTGACGGCAAGGAATTCCTGGCAGGTTCCGCGCCGCTGGAAGGCTGGATCGCCAAGAACCTGCGCGGTGATCACAAGGACGGCCTGGGCAGCTGGAGCGAAGAAGAGCTGGCCGCCTTCCTGAAAACCGGCCGCAGCGACCGCACCGCTGTGTTCGGTGGCATGAGCGACGTGGTCGAGCACAGCATGCAGTACATGAGCGACGCCGACCTGACCGCCATTGCCCGGTACCTGAAGTCCTTGCCGGCGGTGAATCCCGACGACAAGCCGCAGGTCTACGACAAGGCCGTCGCCGATGCGCTGTGGAAAGGCGACGACAGCAAGCCGGGTGCCTCGGTGTACATCGACAACTGCGCCGCCTGCCACCGTACTGACGGCAAGGGCTACACCCGCGTGTTCCCGGCCCTGGCCGGCAACCCGGTGTTGCAGACTGAAGACGCGACCTCGCTGATCCATATCGTGCTCAAGGGCGGCACCCTGGTGGCCACCAAGACCGCGCCGTCGAACTTCACGATGCCGTCCTACGCCTGGCGCCTGTCGGACCAGGAAGTGGCTGACGTGGTGAACTTCATCCGCACCAGTTGGGGCAACAACGGGTCGCAGGTATCGGCCAAGGACGTGAAAGCGTTGCGCACCGATGACCTGAAAACCACCTCAGGCGATGACCTGGGCCAAGTGACCTCCAAGTAAAATCCCCTGTAGCCGCTGCCGCAGGCTGCGCTGGCCCTCATTGACACTGGAGATCTCCAGCGAAGGTGAGGGCCAGCGCAGCCTGCGGCAGCGGCTACAGGACGGTCGGCGCTATCCAAACGGTTGCGGCCTGTGTACTGTATATAAATACAGCACAGAGGCCCACCCATGTCCACGCCCCTGCCCCCACGAGGCCGCGGCACTGCCGCCAACCCGCACAACCGCTTCGCCGCCCACCGCTCGGTGGCCGAAGACGATGGCTGGTACCAGGAAGTCCCGGTCACGCAGGGCACCGAAGTGCGCATCGAGACGGCCAAGAGCATCATCACTCGCAACACCTCCCCCGACCTGCCCTTCGACCGCACCATCAACCCTTACCGCGGTTGCGAGCATGGTTGCATCTACTGCTACGCCCGCCCCAGCCACGCCTACTGGGACATGTCCCCCGGCCTGGATTTCGAAACCAAGCTGATCGCCAAGACCAACGCCGCCGCCCTGCTGGAACAGCAACTGTCCAAGCGTGGCTATAAGGTGGCGCCTATCAACCTGGGCTCCAATACCGACCCCTACCAGCCCATCGAGCGTGAACACAAGCTGACCCGCGCCGTGCTGGAAGTGCTGTTGCGCTACCGCCATCCGGTCACCATCGTCACCAAGGGCTCACTGATATTGCGCGACCTGGACCTGCTGACCGAGCTGGCGCAGCTCAATCTGGTGTCGGTGATGATCAGCCTCACCACCCTGGACGACGAACTCAAACGCACCCTGGAGCCGCGCGCCGCGGCCCCCAAGGCGCGGCTGCGTGCCATCCGGGTGATGCGCGAGGCCGGCATCCCCGTGGGCGTGCTGTGCTCACCGATGATCCCCATGATCAACGACATGGAGCTGGAAAGCCTGCTGCGCGAAGCCAAGGCGGCGGGGGCGCTGACGGCCAACTACATGCTGCTGCGCTTGCCGCTGGAAGTGGCCCCGTTGTTCGAGGAGTGGCTGCAGCAGCATTACCCGCAACGGGCCGACCATGTGCTGAGCCTGATCCGCCAGAGCCGTGGCGGTGAGCTGTATGACAGCCGCTTTGGCGCGCGCTTTCGCGGCGAGGGCGTGTTTGCCGATTTGCTGGAGCAGCGGTTCAAGGCCGGTATCAAGCGTTACGGGCTGAGCCGGCGCGAAGGCTATTCGCTGGACTGCACCGCCTTTTGCCCGCCTGGGGGGCAGATGTCGTTGCTGTGATGTTGTTACCAGGGATGACCACTGGGTATCACTTTCTAGCTTAGGTCTTTACGCTCGGACGTTTTTCGACGTGGGCTCGACCTTGCTCAAAATCTTGATAACCCCGCAGTTCCTCGAGGATTTCAAACGGCATAGTGCTGGGCGTGATGCCACATTTTTCAAAGAGGCGGTGAAGCTCCTTGAACAGCAACTGCCCCTGCCGTTGAAGGCATGCGACTGTCCCTTGGTGAACGCGCCTGGCCGCTGGAACTGTCGAGTGGGGTTCGACTGGTGGGTGATCTACCGCTGTGACATCCATCTGGGCACGATCACGCTAGAGCAGACAGGCGGCTTTTACGACCTGTTCGAATGACCAGAGCTTTAGATCTCAAACGCCGAGATCCTTGAACAAGGCCTCTGCACTCTCATATTCGACGGTTATCGGGTTGGCGTCCTGTTCCTCCATCACCTTGTGAGCACGTGCATTGAGTGACGGGGCTTTAACCTGGAAGGGCAGCTCTCTTGTTTGGGCAACCTGGACCAACATCATTCGAATGGCTTGCGAAATCGTCATGCCCATTTCCTCAAGCGCAGCCGTGGCACTGGCCTTGAGTTCGCTGTCGATGCGGGTCCTTACAACTTCAGTATGCGCCATGAGTGGCTCCTTGTGAGCATATTGTAGCTACAATGAGCTTACGCTGCCTCGATGACGCTGTATACCTTTGAAGGTCTACAAACCGCCGTCCGCTTTGCGACCAGCAAAGGCCATTGCGGGTGGATCCGAGCCGGTTTCAGGGCTTCTGGCAGTTAAGATCATGTTTTTTTGCCATCACTTCGTAGCTTCCTGAAACACTTCAAACCCCCGTCCCAGAGCCTTCTATTCAGCTTGAATTAAGATTTCATCTCTACCTTGAATCCCACGTGACCGATTAGTCACTAAGCTGCATAAATCGCCCTGCATAGTTTCTTCTTGTAGGGCGTTTTACCCCGTAAAATGGGAAAAATCCTTTAACCGACTCACGAGGACGAATCATGACCGACAAGGACTCTTCCCTGAACGAGCCGGCCGTCGAGGCTGAAAGCGCGGAAGCTGCACTGAAGACGATCGTTGATGGCTTTCTGCATTTTCACCACGAAGTGTTTCCGCAGCAGGAAGAACTGTTCAAGAAACTGGCCACTGCCCAGACCCCACGGGCGATGTTCATCACCTGCGCTGACTCGCGGATCGTGCCCGAGCTGATCACCCACAGCTCGCCTGGCGACCTGTTCGTGACCCGTAACGTGGGCAACGTGGTGCCGCCGTACGGCCAGATGAACGGTGGTGTTTCCACCGCCATCGAATACGCCGTCATGGCGTTGGGCGTGCATCACATCATCGTCTGCGGGCACTCGGACTGCGGCGCCATGCGCGCTGTGCTCAACCCGCACACGCTGGAAAAGATGCCCACGGTAAAGGCCTGGCTGCGTCACGCCGAAGTGGCCAAGACCGTGGTGCACGACAACTGCAACTGCGCCACCGAAGCCGAAAGCATGAAGGTGCTGACCGAGGAGAACGTCATCGCCCAACTGCAGCATCTGCGTACCCACCCGTCGGTGGCCTCGCGCATGGCCAGCGGCCAGTTGTTCATTCACGGTTGGGTCTACAGCATCGAGACCAGCGAAATCAAAGCCTACGACGCTGAGCGCGACTGCTTCGTCCCTCTGGACGGCACCCTGCCGACCCCGAGTGCAACGCCCAAAGGGCGCTTCTAACGCTCGGACCTTGCGATAAACGAGGCCTGGAGGGCGGCGTACTGTGGTACGCCGCCTGCCCCGTTGCCGTTATCGAAAACCCTGTTATTGCCAGCCGGCCCGTAGGCCCGGTTGCGGGCAGTCGCATGCCTGAAAAACCTGACAGGGTTTTCGAGATCGGCCATGGATGTGGCTTGCAGCACTACTTTTCAGGAGAAACGTCATGAACATGGCACAGTTAAAGGCGGTATTGCCGCGAGAGTTATTGGCTTCGGTGGTGGTGTTCCTGGTGGCGCTGCCACTGTGCATGGGCATCGCCATCGCGTCCGGCATGCCGCCGGCGAAGGGGTTGATCACCGGGATCATCGGTGGCGTGGTGGTGGGCTTTTTGGCGGGCTCGCCGTTGCAGGTCAGCGGGCCGGCTGCGGGGCTTGCGGTATTGGTGTTCGAGCTGGTGCGTCAGCACGGCATGGCCATGTTGGGCCCGATCCTGTTGCTGGCAGGCTTTCTGCAATTGCTCGCAGGCCGCTTCAAACTGGGTTGCTGGTTCCGCGTCACCGCGCCGGCCGTGGTTTACGGGATGCTGGCGGGTATCGGCGTGTTGATTGTGCTGTCGCAGTTGCACGTGATGCTCGATCGCACCCCACTGCCATCGGGCATGCACAACCTGATCGGCTTCCCCGGCGCGGTGGCCGAGGCCCTGCCGGTGATGGGCGCTGGTATTGGCTGGCAGGCCGGGCTGCTGGGGCTGGGTACCATCGCGATCATGTATGCGTGGGAGAAACTGCGGCCCCAGCGGCTGCGTTTTGTGCCGGGCGCGCTGCTGGGTGTCGGCGTGGCCACCGCCGTCAGCCTGGCCATGGGCATGGCGGTCAAGCGCGTGGAAGTACCGGCCAACCTGGCTGAGGCCATCGATTGGCTGCGCCCTGCGGATCTGCTCAACCTGGCCGATCCCACCTTGCTGATTGCCGCTTTCGCCGTAGCGTTTATCGCCAGCGCCGAAACACTGCTCTCGGCTGCGGCGGTGGATCGCATGCACAGCGGCGTACGCTCTGACTTCGACCGCGAACTGTCGGCGCAGGGTGTAGGCAATATGCTGTGTGGGGTGCTGGGCGCACTGCCGATGACCGGCGTGATCGTACGCAGCTCGGCCAACGTGCAGGCCGGTGCGCAAACACGCATGTCCGCGATATTGCATGGGGTTTGGTTGCTGGGCTTCGTGGTGGTGCTGTCCAGTGTGCTGCAAAGCATTCCGGTGGCCAGCCTGGCGGGCGTGCTGGTGTATACCGGCTTCAAGCTGGTGGACCTCAAGGCGCTGCGCAGCCTGGGACGTTATGGGCGCATGCCGATGTTCATCTACGGTGCCACGGCCCTGGCCATTATCTTCACCGACCTGCTGACCGGTGTGTTGCTGGGCTTTGCCCTGACCCTGCTGATGCTGGCGCTGAAAGCGGCGCGCTTGAAGATCAACCTGGTGGAGCGTGATGACAAGGAACTGGAATTGCGCCTGACCGGGGCGGCCACGTTCCTCAAGGTGCCGGCGCTGACTCAGGTGCTGGATACCATTCCGGCGGGCAGCATCGTCCATGTGCCGCTGGGTAACCTGCGTTACATCGATCACTCTTGCCTGGAACTGCTGGAGGACTGGGGGCGGGCGAACCGTGCCAGTGGTTCGCGGCTGATCATTGAAAGCCGCGGGTTGAAGCGCAGGATTGAGGGGCAGATGCGTACCAGCGCTGGTGTGAACGCCTAAAGTCATCGCCACGTGATCGGTCGCCACATCGGCGTCGTCTGTATCGCGGCCAAGGCCGGCTCCTACCACGGATAGTGTAGGAGCCGGCCTTGGCCGCGATGGCGTCAGCAGATCAATTCAAATCCAGCGCCAGCCCAAACTGGCGCGACAGGCAGGGCCACTGGCTCCAGGCTTTGCCGGTTTCTTCAGCCGACAGCTTGTCGCGGAACTGCTCCACCGATTCCAGCGCGAAGCTTTCCTCGTTGAGCATGTGGTCCACCGAATGGTGCACCACCTCATCCAGCTGGTTGGCAAACGCCTCGCCGATCAGTTGATGGGCGATCAGGTTGGCCACCGTGGTATCCAGCGGAATCAGCGGCTGTTGGAAGTGCTTGATGTACAGGTCGTTGACCTCTTCCACCAACCGGTGGGCCAGGTAGGCCTCATCCAGCAGACAATCCAGCCCTTCATGGCCGTTCAATTCTTTTGGCGGCTGAATGAAGTACTGTTCGGCGATTTTAAGCACCGGCTTGATCTGCGACTCGATCCCGGCTTTCACCGCGACATCGTTTGCGGCGTCAAGCATGTCTGGGACCTGATCGATGTATGCAGCCACGAAGCGGGTCAGCACGCCCTTGCGATCCGCCTCCGGCAGTTGGATGACGGGGTGCAGATGAGGCAGCTGTTTTTCCAGTTGCTGGGTCAATTGGCCGGTCTCGGCCTCGTGTTGATGGGCACGTTGGATCTGCTCGCGCAATGCGGCGGTGTTCATGAAGACTCCAGGGCGGGGCTATTTCAAACGGAAGACCTAGGGTAGCTGGGTTCTGACGCCGCCTAAGACGCATTTGTCATAATTAATTAACCTTTATATGGAACGGCTATAACGCTGCGTTGTCGCGCCCTTGAAAATTTTCATTTCCCGCCTTTCGTTGCAGCACTAAAGGCGCTGTCTATACTCGCCTTAGTACCGCGTTGCCTGATGCCCGACTGCAAGCGCAGCAAGGCCCCGGCCGTTGAAGATCGCCGTCTTGACCGCCGCTCCCTTAGCCGTGGGCTTGTAAAGCCTGGGGTAGAACAAGAACGATAAGGGGAACCCGCGATGATGCGACATCCACAAGTCTGGATGGGCCTAGCGCTGTGGCCGATATTCACGCCTGCCCACGCTGCCTGGACCACCAACATGGCGCCGGGGGTGACCTACATCAGCAATCAGGTCTTCGACCTGCACATGACCATCTTCTGGATCTGCGTGGTCATCGGCATCGTGGTGTTCGGCGTGATGTTCTGGTCGATGGTCATCCATCGCCGCTCCACCGGCCAGGTCGCCGCCCACTTCCACGAAAGCACCAAGGTGGAAATCCTCTGGACCGTGCTACCGCTGGTCATCCTCGTGGTGATGGCTATCCCTGCCACCCGCACCCTGATCCGCATGTACGACACCAGCGAGCCCGACCTGGACATCCAGGTCACCGGTTATCAGTGGAAGTGGCACTACAAATACCTGGGCCAGGACGTGGAGTTCTTCAGCAACCTGGCCACGCCCCAGGAGCAGATCCACAACCAGGCGCCCAAGGACGAGCACTACCTGCTCGAAGTGGACAACCCGCTGGTGGTGCCGGTGGGCCGCAAGATCCGCTTCCTGGTCACCGGTGCCGACGTGATCCACTCCTGGTGGGTACCGGCTTTCGCGGTCAAGCGTGACGCCATCCCCGGCTTCATCAACGAAGCCTGGACCCGCATCGACAAGCCCGGCATCTACCGCGGTCAGTGCAGCGAGCTGTGCGGCAAGGACCACGGCTTCATGCCTATCGTGGTGGAGGCCAAGACCCAGGCCGATTTCGACACCTGGATGGGCGAACGCAAGGCCGAGGCGGCCAAGCTCAAGGAACTGACCAGCAAGGAATGGACCCTGCAGGAACTGGTGGACCGTGGCGACAAGGTTTACCACACCACCTGCGTAGCCTGTCACCAGGCCGAAGGCCAGGGCCTGCCACCGCTGTTCCCTGCACTCAAGGGCTCGCCAATTGCCACCGGCCCTGCCGACGCGCACCTGCACCGGGTGTACTTCGGCAAGGCGGGCACCGCCATGGCCGCCTTCGGCAAGCAACTGTCGGAAGTGGATATCGCCGCCGTGGTGACCTATGAGCGCAACGCCTGGGGCAACAACAAAGGTGACATGGTCACGCCCAAGGATGTGCTGGCGTTGAAACAGGCCCAAGCCAAATAACCCGGGCAAGCGTGCTTGCCGAGGAAGACACAGATGAGTGCAGTGATCGACGATCATGGCCATGCCGGGGCCGACCACGCCCATGGCCCGGCCAAGGGCCTGATGCGCTGGGTGCTGACCACCAACCACAAGGACATCGGCACGCTGTACCTGTGGTTCAGCTTCTGCATGTTCCTGCTGGGTGGCTCGTTCGCCATGGTCATCCGTGCCGAACTGTTCCAGCCCGGGCTGCAGATCGTGGAGCCAGCGTTCTTCAACCAGATGACCACCATGCATGGCCTGGTGATGGTGTTTGGCGCGGTGATGCCGGCCTTCGTCGGCCTGGCCAACTGGATGATCCCGCTGATGGTGGGCGCGCCGGACATGGCCCTGCCGCGCATGAACAACTTCAGTTTCTGGCTGCTGCCCGCCGCTTTCCTGCTGCTGGTCTCGACCCTGTTCACCCCGGGCGGTGGCCCCAACTTCGGCTGGACCTTCTACGCACCGCTGTCCACCACCTACGCCCCGGCCAGCGTCACCTTCTTTATCTTCGCCATCCACCTGATGGGCATCAGCTCGATCATGGGCGCCATCAATATCATTGCCACCATCCTCAACCTGCGCGCGCCCGGCATGACCCTGATGAAAATGCCGCTGTTCGTGTGGACCTGGCTGATCACCGCCTTCCTGCTGATTGCCGTGATGCCGGTGCTGGCCGGTTGCGTGACCATGATGCTGATGGACATCCACTTCGGCACCAGCTTCTTCAACGCTGCCGGTGGTGGCGACCCGGTATTGTTCCAGCATGTGTTCTGGTTCTTCGGGCACCCCGAGGTGTACATCATGATCCTGCCGGCGTTCGGCGCGGTCAGTTCGATCATCCCGGCGTTTTCGCGCAAGCCGTTGTTCGGCTACACCTCCATGGTCTACGCCACGGCCAGCATCGCGTTTTTATCGTTCCTGGTGTGGGCGCACCATATGTTCGTGGTGGGCATACCGCTGGTCGGCGAGCTGTTCTTCATGTACGCCACCATGCTGATCGCCGTGCCCACCGGGGTGAAGGTGTTCAACTGGGTGAGCACCATGTGGCAGGGCTCGCTGACCTTCGAGACGCCGATGCTGTTTGCGGTGGCGTTTGTGATCCTGTTCACCATCGGCGGTTTCTCCGGGCTGATGCTGGCCATTGCCCCGGCCGACTTCCAGTACCAGGACACCTACTTCGTGGTGGCGCACTTCCACTACGTGCTGGTGCCGGGGGCGATCTTCGGGATTTTTGCCTCGGCGTATTACTGGCTGCCCAAGTGGACCGGCCACATGTATGACGAAACCCTGGGCAAGCTGCACTTCTGGCTGTCTTTCATCGGCATGAACATGGCGTTCTTCCCCATGCACTTCGTCGGCTTGGCCGGCATGCCGCGGCGGGTGCCGGACTACAACCTGCAGTTCGCCAACTTCAACATGGTCTCGTCCATTGGCGCCTTCACCTTTGGTGCCACACAGATCTTTTTCCTGTTCATTGTCATCAAGACCATTCGCGGCGGCCCCCCTGCCCCGGCCAAGCCGTGGGACGGGGCCGAAGGCCTGGAGTGGACGGTGCCTTCACCCGCGCCGTATCACACCTTCACCACACCGCCGGAGGTGGAATGAACACCCGACGACTGGTGACGCGCCTGTTGCTGGTGGTGGCGCTGATGTTTGCCTTCGGCTTCGCGTTGGTGCCGCTGTACGACGTGATGTGCAAGGCGTTCGGCATCAACGGCAAGACGGCCGGTCAGTACGAAGGCAACCAGGTGGTGGATACGACGCGTGAAGTGCGTGTGCAATTTTTGCCCACCAACAACGCCGACATGGTCTGGGACTTCTATTCCACGGCGCCCGAGGTCACGGTGCACCCAGGGGCGGTCACGCAGATGATGTTTGTGGCACGCAACCCCACTGACCGGCCCATGAGCGCCCAGGCCGTGCCCAGCATCGCGCCCGCCGAGGCGGCGGCCTATTTCCACAAGACCGAGTGCTTCTGTTTTACCCAGCAGGTGCTGGACCCCGGCGAGCGCATCGAAATGCCGGTGCGCTTCATCGTCGACCGCGACCTGCCCAAGGACATCAAGCACCTGACCCTGGCCTACACGCTTTTCGATATCACCGCGCGACACCCGCCGGTCAAGACCGGCAGCTAGCCGCGGGATTTTTCCGCAACAACGGTGCCGCAACAACGGAGAACAACACGATGGCGACCCACCAGCACTACTACGTTCCGGCGCAAAGCAAGTGGCCGATCATTGCCACCGTGGGGCTGTTCGTCACGGTGTTCGGCCTGGGCACCTGGTTCAATGATCTGAAGGCGGCGCACGCCCATTCCCACGGGCCACTGATCTTTTTCGTCGGTGCGTTGATCGTCGCCTACATGATGTTCGGCTGGTTCGGCACGGTCATCAGGGAAAGCCGCGCGGGGCTATACAGCCCGCAACTGGACCGCTCATTCCGCTGGGGCATGTCGTGGTTCATCTTTTCCGAGGTGATGTTCTTCGTTGCCTTCTTTGGTGCGCTGTTCTACGTGCGCACCATTGCAGGCCCCGCCTTGGGCGGTGAAGGTAGCAAGGGTGTCGCCCATATGCTGTGGCCCAATTTCCAGTTCGCCTGGCCGCTGTTGCACACCCCGGACCCGGCGCAGTTCCCGCCGCCCAAGGGGGTGATCGACCCCTGGCACCTACCGCTGATCAACACCGTGCTGCTGGTCAGCTCCAGCGTCACCGTGACCATCGCCCACCATGCGCTGAAGCGCGGGCATCGCGGCCCGCTGAAGCTGTGGCTGGCGGCAACCATTGCGCTAGGGGTGGCCTTCCTGTTCCTGCAGGCTCATGAATACGTCGAGGCTTATCAGGAGCTGGGGCTGACCCTGGGGTCGGGCATCTATGGCGCCACCTTCTTCATGCTTACCGGCTTCCACGGTGCTCACGTGACCATGGGCACGCTGATCCTCACGGTGATGCTGATCCGCATCCTGCGCGGGCATTTCGATGCCGATCACCAGTTCGGGTTCGAGGCGGCCAGTTGGTACTGGCACTTTGTGGACGTGGTGTGGGTGGGGCTGTTTGTTTTCGTGTACGTGCTGTAGGCAAGGTTACCAGGGGGCGTGGGACGTCAGCTGGCCGCTGAAGAATCCCCAGGCCACCAGACCGATGGTCAGGGCCGCCAGGATAACGCGCACGGTCAGCGCCTTGACCAGGCGGTTGGAGTGGCCATCGTCCTTGACCAGGAAGAACAGACCGCTGAACAGGCTGGCCACCGTCGCCAGCAACATCAGCACGATCGCGGCTTTGAGCATGGCGGACTCCAAAAGGGGGGCAAGCGATGTATTCAAGTATAGCGAGGCGCTTTCGCCCCGGGCTGCTGCCCACCCTGGTGGTGCTGGCATTGCTGCCTGCGTTGATCAGCCTGGGGTTCTGGCAGTTGGGGCGGGCTGAGGAAAAACGTGAGTTGCTGGCGTTGGACGCTCAGCATCGTGTGGCCGAACCGGTCACCAGCACGCAATTGCAAACACTGGAAGCCCCTGCGTTTAGGCGAGTGATGCTTAGCGGTCAGTTCGACGCTGATCACAGCCTTATTCTCGATAATCGCCAGCGTGATGGGCGGGTCGGCATCGAGCTGCTGCAGCCATTTCGTGATCAGGCCAGCGGTCTTTGGGTGCTGGTGAATCGCGGGTGGATGCCCTGGCAGGACCGTCGTACCCCGCCTCGTTTCGATACGCCGGCGCAGGTGCTGAAAGTGGAGGCGTGGATCTATGTCCCGCCCGGCGCAACCTACCAGTTGAGCGCCGACCCTGCCAATCAGCAGTGGCCGCGCCTGGTGACAGCACTGGATCCGGGCAAGCTGTGGGCCGAGCTGGGCCGTGAAGGTTACGCCCATGAGCTGCGGCTTACGTCTGGGCCTGCGGCCTATCAACTGGGGTGGCCGGTAGTAAGCCTAGGGCCCGAACAGCACATCGGCTATGCCGTGCAGTGGTTTGCCATGTCCCTGACGCTGGCGGGGCTCTACGTCTACCTTGGCTTCAATAATAAGAAGGAGAAGCGCCATGGGAGCAGCCATGAATCCACCCGGCCTGTCTGAGGTGAAGGCACCGGCCACCCGACGCAAGGGGCGATTGCAACTGTTGCTGATCGTGCTGGTGACGGTCGGGCCGATGGTGCTGGCCACCTTCATGTACAAGCTCAACTTCTGGGTGCCGGAGGGGCGCAGCTATCACGGCGAACTGATCGCCAACGGCCAGACCCGTGCCGAGCTGGGCGTGCAGGCCGATGAGCAGCGCTGGCAGATGCTGGTCACCAGCCCGGGTAAATGCACCGCCGACTGCCAGCAACTGGTGTACCTGGCGCGGCAGATCCAGATCGGCCTGGGCCGCGATGCATCGCGCGCCAGCCACGCGCTGGCCAGCGCTGGCCCGCAAAGCGTCGAATATGAAGCGCGCCTGAGCCATGAATATCCGCAATTGCAGCGTTACCCCCTGGCCTTGGACAAGTACGCGCCTATGGTCGAAGGCAAGCCCGGACCGCACCTGTGGATCATCGATCCGCACGGCAACCTGGTGCTGCGCTACGGCCCGCAGGTCAACGGCAAGGACCTGCTCAACGACCTGCGCCAACTGTTGAAACTGTCCAATATCGGGTAGGAGTCGACCATGGCCAAACCTGGATTTCGCCTCGCGTTGCTGGCCACGGTGCTGGCGCTGATCGTGATCATGCTCGGTGCCTACACCCGCCTTACCCATGCCGGCTTGGGCTGCCCGGATTGGCCGGGTTGCTACGGCTTCCTCGCGGTGCCGACCTCGGATGCGCAACTGGCCCATGCCCAGGCGCATTTCCCCGAACATCCGGTGCAAGCCGAAAAGGGCTGGAGCGAGATGATCCACCGTTACTGTGCGGGCAGCCTGGCATTGCTGGTGGGCTTGCTGGCCGTCCAGGCCTGGCGTCGACATGGTCAGGATGGACAGCCCCATCGATTGCCGCTGGGCTTGCTGGGCGTGGTGGTGGCGCAGGCGGCCTTTGGCATGTGGACCGTGACGCTCAAGCTGTGGCCCCAGGTAGTTACGTCGCATCTGCTGGGCGGTTTTGCGACCCTCAGCCTGCTGCTTTTGCTTACCCTGCGGTTATCGGGGGCGTTCAAGCCGTTACCTGGCCTGTCGCCTCGCCTGCGCCGTTGGGCACTGCTGGCCTTGAGCCTGGCCATTGGGCAGATCGCGCTGGGTGGCTGGGTCAGCTCCAACTACGCGGCCATGGCCTGCACGGACTTCCCGCTGTGCCAAGGCCAGTGGTTGCCGGATGCCGACTTTGCCAACGGCTTCCACCTGACCCAGCACATTGGCCCCAACTACCTGGGCGGGCATCTGGACAGCGAGGCCCGCACGGCGATTCATCTGACCCACCGCGCCGGCGCCTGCGTGTTGAGCCTGGTGTTGCTCGGGCTGGCCTGGCGACTGCGCAGCGAAGGCCTGGGCCGCCTTGGTGCGGCGCTGCTGGCGGCCTTGGGGTTGCAGCTGGCACTGGGCATCAGCAACGTGGTGTTGCACTTGCCCCTGGCGGTAGCAGTGGCCCATAACGCAGGCGGGGCCATACTGTTGATGACAGTCATCGCGGTGAACTACCGCGTGCGCGCAGTGCCGGTACCCCGGGCCATTGCGCAGCGCCGCCCTTGGCGCCCCCACCTGCCGGTGCTCTGGTCAGGTAAATGACAACTGAGGAGAAACCCGATGAGTACGGCAACGGGCGACCATGCCCAGGCCGGTTGGCGAGATTACCTGGAACTGACCAAGCCCAAGGTCGTGGTGCTGATGCTGATGACCTCGCTGGTGGGGATGTTCCTGGCAACCCGCAGTGGCGTGCCCTGGGCGGTACTGGTGTTCGGCAACCTGGGCATTGCCCTGTGCGCGGGCGGTGCGGCGGTGATCAACCATGTGGTGGACCGGCGCATCGACGCACTGATGGCCCGCACCCACAAGCGCCCGGTGGCCGAAGGCCGGGTAGGCCCCACGGCGGCGCTGGGCTTTGCGGCGCTTCTGGCAGTCGGCGGCATGGTCCTGTTGCTGGTATTCACCAATCCCCTGTGCGCCTGGCTGACACTGGCGTCGTTGCTGGGCTATGCCGTCATCTACACCGGTTTTCTCAAGCGGGCCACGCCGCAGAACATTGTCATCGGCGGCCTGGCTGGCGCGGCACCGCCCATGCTCGGCTGGGTAGCCGTCACCGGGCACATGAGCGCCGAACCGTTGCTGCTGGTACTGATCATCTTCGCCTGGACGCCACCGCACTTCTGGGCATTGGCCATTCACCGACGTGACGAATATGCCCGCGCCGAGATTCCCATGCTGCCCGTCACTCACGGCGTGTACTACACCAAAGTGCACATCCTGCTGTACACCGCCCTGATGCTGGTTGCCACCCTGCTGCCGTACGTGATCCGCATGAGCGGCCTGCTCTACCTGATCTGCGCCCTGGGCCTGGGCGCGCGCTTCCTGCAATGGGCGGTGGTGCTGTACCGTGGCAGTAATCCGCATGCGGCAATGAGCCTGTTCAAGTACTCCATCTGGTACCTGCTGGCGCTGTTCGTTGCCCTGCTCGTCGATCATTACCTGTTGCTGAGCCTATGACCCGAGTCCAGAAAACCGTCTTCATCCTTGCCGCCATTGTCGCCATCATCCTGGGCCTCACCGTGCACCGGGTGCTGCAGGACAACCACGAGGGGGCCAACACCGGCTTCATCGACGCCGGCATCATCCTGCTGCCCGAACACCGCAGCGTTCCCTCGGTGACCATGACCGACGAGAACGGCCAGCCGGTGGCCCTGGATGATCTGAAAGGCAAATGGAGCGTGCTGTTCTTCGGCTACACCTTCTGCCCGGACATCTGCCCCACCACCCTGGCGCAGCTGCGGCAAGTGAAGAGCGAGCTGCCAGCGGACGCGGCGGCGCGGTTGCAGGTCATTCTGGTCAGCGTCGACCCCAAGCGTGATACGCCCCAACAGTTGAAGCAGTACCTGGGCTATTTCGACAAGGATTTCCGGGGTTTCACTGGCGATGAGGACGGCCTGCAGAAGCTGGCCAATGGGCTGAGCATCCCCTACATCCCGGCTGACACCAGCAAACCCAACTACACCGTGGAACACAGCGGCAACCTGGCGTTGCTGGGGCCGGATGGTACGCAGCGTGGTTTCATACGCGCGCCGCTGAACGGGCCGAAGCTGGCTGCGCAGCTGCCAGCGTTGGTGCAACGCAACTAGGATCTACGCACGTGATTCCAGGGTGCAGCACCGGGCCAGCGCAGCCTGGCGGCAGCGGCTACGGGTTGTGTGTGGTAGGTGGGAACGCTGTAGCCGCTGCCGAAGGCTGCGCTGGCCAGCATGTACGCCCACGATGGCACGTGGGGCGTAGGACCAGAGCAGCCTAGCGGCGAGTCAATCAGAACGCCGGAATGATCGCGCCCTTGTACTTGTCCTGGATGAAGGTCTTCACCTCAGGGCTGTGCAGCGCCGCGGCCAGCTTCTGCATGGCAGGCGAGTCTTTGTTGTCCGGGCGCGCAACCAGGATGTTCACGTAAGGCGAGTCGTTGCCTTCGATGGCCAGGGCATCCTTGGACGGGTCCAGTTTGGCTTCCAGTGCATAGTTGGTGTTGATCAGCGCCAGGTCGACCTGGGTCAGCACGCGCGGCAGGGTGGCGGCTTCCAGTTCGCGGATTTTCAGGTCTTTGCTGTTCTCGACGATGTCCTTGGGCGTGGACAGGATGTCGGTCGGATTCTTCAGTTTGATCAGGCCGACTTTCTGCAGCAGCAACAGCGCACGGCCGCCGTTGGTGGCGTCGTTGGGGATGACTACGTTGGCGCCGCCCGGCAGGTCGGTCAGGCTCTTCCATTTGCTGGAGTAAGCGCCCAGCGGCTCCAGGTGCACGCCGGTGACGGCAACCAGGTTAGTGCCTTTGCCCTTGTTGAACTCATCCAGGTACGGCTGGTGCTGGAAGAAGTTGGCGTCCAGGCGCTTCTCGGCGACCTGCACGTTGGGCTGGATGTAGTCGGTGAACACCTTCACGTTCAGGTCCACGCCTTCCTTGGCCAGTTGCGGCTTCACGAATTCGAGGATTTCGGCGTGGGGCACGGCGGTGGCGGCCACGGTCAGGGTGTCGTTGGCATGGGCCGACAGGGCGGCAACAGCGGCAAAGGCCGCCAGCAGTTTTTTCATGTTCAGCTCCTTGCGAAGGCCTTGGGCCCTCGGCGCCGCGGCATGGCCGCGGCACATCATTAGGGGTTACTTGCGGGAGAAGTGCACAACCAGCTTGTCGCCGATGGTTTGCAGCACTTGCACCAGCACCACCAGAATCACCACGGTGACAATCATCACGTCGGTCTGGAAACGCTGGTAACCAAAGCGAATCGCCAGGTCACCCAGGCCGCCGGCGCCAACCACACCGGCCATGGCCGTGTAGGAAACCAGTGTAATCGCTGTCACGGTTGTTGCCGCGATGATGCCCGGCAAAGCCTCCGGCAGCAGTGCGTTGACGATGATCTGGCGCGGCGTGGCGCCCATCGACTGGGTGGCTTCGATAATGCCGCGGTCGACCTCACGCAGGGCAGTTTCCACCAGGCGCGCGAAGAACGGCGTGGTGCCGATCACCAGCGGCGGAATGGCACCGGCCACGCCCAGCGAGGTGCCGGTGATCAGCACGGTGACCGGAATCAGCACGATCAGCAGGATGATGAACGGCAGCGAACGCAGCACGTTCACGCACAGGGCCAGCAGCGCGTAGATGCCCTTGTTCTCGAACAACTGACGCGGGCCGCAGATAAACAGCAGCACGCCCAGCGGCAGGCCCAGCAGCACGGTGAAGAACAGCGAGGCGCCGAGCATGATCATGGTGTCGTTGCTGGCTTCGAGAATCTCGGACCAGTCGACGTTGGCGAAGTAATTGAGGAAATCCATCAGCGCAGCACCTCCATATGAACGTCTGCAGAGGTGAAGCGGGCAAAGGCGGCGTCCATGTCGCCACCGGTGATGGCCAGGGTCAACTGCCCGTAAGGCGTGTCTTTGATGCGGTCGATGCGGCCGGCCAGGATGCTGTAGTCCACGCCGGTTTCACGGGCGACGGTGCCCAGCAGCGGCGCGTAGGTGGAATCGCCCTGGAAGGTCAGGCGCACGATACGGCCGGGCACATGGGCGAAAATATCGCTTTGCTCAGCTTCGTCGACCTGCTCGTCTTCCTGCACGAAACGCTTGGTGGTGGGGTGCTGCGGGTGCAGGAACACCTTGGCCACCGGGCCTTGCTCGACGATCACGCCGGCGTCCATCACGGCCACTTGGTCGCACACGCGGCGGATCACGTCCATCTCGTGGGTGATCAGCACGATGGTCAGCTTCAGCTCACGGTTGATCTCGGCCAGCAGTTGCAGCACCGACGCCGTGGTCTGCGGGTCGAGGGCGCTGGTGGCCTCGTCGCACAGCAGTACCTTGGGGTTGGTGGACAGGGCGCGGGCAATGCCGACGCGCTGCTTCTGGCCGCCGGACAGCTGGGCCGGGTACTTCCTGGCGTGGTCGGACAGGCCGACACGCTCCAGCAGCGCGGCAACGCGGGCGTTGATCTCGCTGGCCGATAGCTCGCCAGCCAGGCGCAACGGCAGCGCGACGTTGTCGGCCACGGTCTTGGACGCCAGCAGGTTGAAGTGCTGGAAGATCATCCCGACCTGTTGGCGGAAGCGGCGCAGGCTGTTGGCGTCGAAGGCGGTGACGTCTTCACCGTCAACGATGATGGTGCCGCCGCTGGGCGCTTCCAGGCGGTTGATCAGGCGCAGCAGGGTACTTTTGCCAGCACCCGAGTGGCCGATCAGGCCGAAGACCTGGCCGTTCTCGACGGTCAGGTTGGTGGGGTGCAGCGCGGGGATGTCCCTACCGTTGACGCGGTAGGTTTTATGCACATTTTGAAACTCGATCACGTAGCGAACCTTGTGGGGCGCATGGAATGGGGGACAGCGGTTAGCCGGTCGCGCATTTTAGCCTGTCCGTTTAGAGAGACTTAGCATTTATTTCGTAAACATCCTTTCATTCGGCAATAAGGCGATCGAAGGTCTCGAAAAATAAACGGAACGGGGCCCAACACGGCCAGTCACTACTAGGCATACCCATGATCCCTGACCGTGACAGGGGTTTAGCCCATGCAGACCATCCGCAACGGATGGCCGCAGATGAGGAGTCTAGGACAGATGAAAAAGAACACGCCCAGTTCCGGCCAAAGCCAGGCCGCCGGTACCGACGCACCGGACCGCGCCAACACCAATCCCAAACTCGACAGCCTCGAAACCTTCCGTGCCGACGCCACCGGGCAGGCCCTGCGCACCAACCAGGGCGTGAAGATCAGCGACAACCAGAACACCCTGAAGGCCGGCGCCCGCGGCCCATCGCTGCTGGAAGACTTCATCATGCGCGAGAAAATCACGCATTTTGACCATGAGCGGATTCCGGAGCGCATCGTGCATGCCCGCGGCACAGGCGCCCATGGCTACTTCCAGACCTACAAGGCGCATTCCGACCTGACCAAGGCCGGTTTCCTGCAGGACCCGGCGAAAGTCACTCCGGTCTTCGTGCGTTTCTCCACGGTGCAGGGGCCGCGTGGCTCGGGCGATACCGTGCGCGACGTACGCGGCTTTGCCGTCAAGTTCTACACCGATGAGGGCAACTTCGACCTGGTTGGCAACAACATGCCGGTGTTCTTCATCCAGGACGCGATCAAGTTTCCCGATTTCGTCCACGCCGTGAAACCCGAGCCGCACAACGAGATCCCCACCGGTGGCTCGGCGCATGACACCTTCTGGGACTTCGTCTCGCTGGTGCCCGAGTCGGCGCACATGGTGATCTGGGCCATGTCCGATCGTGCCATCCCGAAAAGCCTGCGCACCATGCAAGGCTTCGGTATTCACACCTTCCGGCTGATCAATGCCGAGGGCAAATCCAGCTTCGTCAAATTCCACTGGAAGCCCAAGGCCGGCGTCTGCTCGCTGGTGTGGGACGAGGCGCAGAAACTGGCGGGCAAGGACACCGATTACCATCGACGCGACCTGTGGGAAGCCATCGAGATGGGTGACTACCCCGAGTGGGAGTTCGGCGTACAGATCGTGCCGGAAGAAGACGAGCACAAGTTCGACTTCGACCTGCTGGACCCCACCAAGATCATCCCCGAGGAGCTGGTGCCGGTTACGCCGCTGGGCAAAATGGTGCTCAACCGCAACCCTGACAACTTCTTCGCCGAGACCGAGCAGGTTGCGTTCTGCCCTGGGCATATCGTCCCGGGTATCGACTTCTCCAATGACCCGCTGCTTCAGGGGCGGTTGTTTTCCTACACCGACACCCAGATCAGCCGTCTGGGCGGGCCGAACTTCCACGAAATCCCGATCAACCGCCCGCTGGCCGCCAACCACAATGGCCAGCGCGACGCGCAGCACCGGGTGACCATCGACAAGGGCCGGGCCTCTTACGAGCCCAACTCCATTGATGGTGGCTGGCCGAAGGAAACCCCCGCCGCCGCGCAGGATGGCGGCTTCGTGTCGTACCCCGAGCGGATCGACGCGCACAAGATCCGTCAGCGCAGCGAGTCGTTTGCCGACCACTTCTCCCAGGCGCGGCTGTTCTTCCACAGCCTCAGCAAGCCCGAGCAGGAGCACGTGATTGCTGCCTACAGCTTCGAGTTGGGCAAGGTCGAGCGTGAGTACATCCGTGCCCGTGAGGTGAACGAGATCCTCGCCAACATCGACTTGGACCTGGCTGGCCGCGTGGCGGCGAACCTCGGCCTGCCAGCGCCCAAGGCCGGTACCGTGCAGGTACCCGAGCCTTCGCTCAAGACCTCCCCGGCGTTGAGCCAGTTGAACTTGCTGTCGGGGGATATCAAGGGTCGCAAGGTGGCGATCCTGGTGGCCGACGGTGTCGATGGCGGACAAGTGGCTGCCATCAAGACCGCCCTGGAGGGCGAAGGTGCACACGCCAAGGTGCTGGGGCCTACGTCAGCGCCGGTGAAGACGGCCGATGGCCAGGCGCTGCCCGTGGATGCATCGGCCGAGGGCTTGCCTTCGGTGGCGTTCGATGCGGTATGGGTGCCGGGAGGCAAGGCGTCGGTGCAGGCGTTGAGTGGTGACGGGGTGGCGTTGCACTTCGTGCTTGAGGCCTACAAGCATTTGAAGGCCATTGGCGTGAGCACCGAGGCGAAGTCGCTGATTGACGGGCTGAAGCTGGAAGAAGATGCGGGGTTGCTGGTGGGGGATGATGCCAAGGCGCACAAGGCCTTCATTGCTGCCATCGCCAAGCACCGCGTGTGGGATCGCGAGCCCAAGGCCAAGGCCGTCCCGGCATAACCTGTAGCCGCTGCCGCCAGGCTGCGCTGGCCCTGATGGTCACTGGTGATTTTCAGTGAAGCACAGGGCCAGCGCAGCCTGACGGCAGCGGCTACGGTTTATTTGCGGGGTGTCAGCACCATCTGCGCAGGCTGGTTGCGCACAACCTTGTGGCCCAATTCCCACTGCAACTGCGGCGCCAGCTTGTCCACACGCTTCTTGATCAGCGTCTGCAACCACGGCCAGTCCTGGGTTCGCGGCACCACCACCAACACATCGCAGTGGTAATTCACCACGTCCGCAGCGATATCATCCAGCTGACGCTGCAAGGCGCGGCTTTCAGTAATGTTCAAGGCAACCGGCGTGCTCTGGGCCGTAGGGTCGATGACTTTGGCCACAGGCTTGGCTTCGGCTGCCTGCAAGGCGGCTTCGGCCTGGTCCAGCTCGGCCTTGCGTGCCTGGCGGATCGGGCCATTGGCGCCGCCGGTCAGGGCCGGGGCCTTGGGCATCAGCGCGCGGGCGCGGGCCAGGGCGGTGGCGGCTGCGTTGACGTCACCCTTCTGCAGCACGATCTGGCTGCGCTGCAGGTAGGCTTCGGCCAGCTGGCGCTGGTAGGGCTCCAGGCGTGGGTCATCCGGGCTCTGCTTTTGCAAGGCGCCCAGTTGATCCTCGGCGGTGGCCAGCTCGCCACCATCGATATTTTTCTGCAATTGCAGATACACGTCAGGCACCGGCGCGGGCGCGGCGGGCTGCGGCACATGGCTCTGGCAAGCGCCCAAAACGAGCGAAAATGCGGCAAGGAGCAGATAACGGGAGGCGAACGGCTTCATTCCTGCGACTCTCTATTTGCGCAAAAAGCGAGCAAGTCTACACCCTGCCCGGCGACACGAAAACCTGTGGGATCCATCAATACCATCAACGGCGCGGCAGTGCGAAGCCCAATAGGAACAGTGTAGCGGCGCAGACGACGATGGACGGACCGGCCGGCGTGTCCTTGAACCACGACATGGCCAGGCCGCCGCACACGGCGATGACGCCAAGGATACTCGCGCCCAGGGCCATCTGTTCCGGTGATCGGGCGTGACGTTGCGCCGCAGCGGCGGGGATGATCAGCAGCGAAGTGATCAGCAGCACGCCGACGATTTTCATCGCCACGGCAATCACGATAGCAATCAACAGCATCAGCGTCATGCGCAATGCGGCCACGGGCAGGCCTTCGACCCGCGCCAGTTCCTCATGCACCGTGACCGCCAGCAGCGGGCGCCACAGGGCCAGGACCAGGGCCATGACCGCCGCGCTGCCACCCAGGATCCAGCCCAGGTCGGACGGGCTGATGGCCAGCAAGTCGCCGAACAGATAGCTCATCAGGTCGATGCGCACGTCATGCATGAAGCTCAGCACCACCAGGCCCAGGGACAGCGTGCTGGGCGCCAGGATGCCCAGCAGCGTGTCCGAGGCCAGTGGCTGGCGCTGCTGCAGGGTGACCAGCAGGATAGCCAGCAACAGGCAGCCGACGGTCACCGCCAGCGCGGGGCTGACGTCCAGCACAAAGCCCAGTGCCACGCCCAGCAAGGCTGCGTGGGACAGGGTGTCGCCGAAATAGGCCATGCGCCGCCATACCACAAAGGACCCCAAAGGGCCGGCGACAACCGCCAGGGACAGGCCAGCCAGCAAGGCGTAAAGCAGAAAATCAGCCATGCTTGCAGCCGTCTCCGTGTACATGGGGGGTGAGAATACTGGAATGCTTGCCATCGCCTGCCACGACTTCACCGTGCAGGTCGTGGGCATGGTCGTGGTGGTGGTGATACACCGCCAGGCTAGGCGCGTGGTCGCCGAACAGCTCGACGAACGCCGGGTCGCCGCTGACCTGTTCCGGGTGGCCGGAGCAGCACACGTGGCGGTTCAGGCACACCACCTGATCGGTCGTGCTCATCACCAGGTGCAGGTCGTGGGACACCATCAGCACGCCGCAGCCATGGCGGTCGCGCAGGCGGGTGATCAGGCTGTACAGCTCGGCCTGGCCGGCCACGTCGACGCCCTGCACGGGTTCGTCGAGCACCAGCAATTCAGGTTCGCGCAACAGGGCGCGTGCCAGCAGCACGCGCTGCATCTCGCCGCCGGAAATGTTCTGCACCGGGCTGTCGATAACCTGCTCGGCGCCGACTTCGGCCAGTGCTGCCAAGGCGCGCTTGCGGTCAACGCCAGGCACCAGGCGCAGGAAGCGGAACACCGACAGCGGCAAGGTCGGGTCTACGTGCAGCTTCTGCGGCATGTAACCGATGCGCAGCTTGGGCTTGCGCCACACCAGGCCGCTGTCGGGCTTGAGCAGGCCGAGCACGGCGCGCACCAGGGTGGTCTTGCCGGCGCCATTGGGGCCGATCAGGGTGACGATCTCGCCGCTGCGCACGCTGAGCTGGATGTTGTCCAGCACGGGCTGCCCGGCGAAGGTGACCGCCACCTGTTCCAGGCGGATCAGTGCGTCGCTCATCAGGCGGCCTGGCAGGCCGAGCACAGGCCGACCACTTCCACGGTCTGGCCTTCCACCTTGAAGCCCACGTCGGCGGCGCTGTTGACGATGGCCTGGCTGATGGCCGGTTGTTCCAGCTCCAGCGCCACGTGGCATTCGCGGCAGATCAGGAACTGGCCCTGGTGTGCGTGCTCGGGGTGGTTGCAGCCGATGAAGGCGTTGAGCGAGGCGATGCGGTGCACCAGACCGTTTTCCAGCAGGAAATCCAGCGCGCGGTAAACGGTAGGCGGCGCGGCACGGCGGCCATCCTGCTCGCTCAGCACCGCAAGGATATCGTAGGCGCCCAGCGGCTTGTGGCTTTGCCATACCAGCTCCAGCACCCGCCGGCGCAGGGCAGTCAGGCGCAGGCCCATGCGTGCGCACAGGGCATCGGCTTCCGACAGGGCGCTGTGCACGCAGTGGGAGTGGTCGTGGGGACGGTTGGCCAGCGGGGTATTGGGCATGAGCGGCGACGATATCAGCAAGAGACGTTATTATATTACCCGTTCTCGCCGACTTGAGTGGTCATTGTGTCCCGTAATTTTGCTCTTTCTGTCGCTTTCTGCCTTGCCGCTGTCGTGACGCTGCCTGCTCAGGCCGAGGTTCGCGTGCTCACCAGCATCAAGCCACTGCAACTGATTGCCGCAGCCGTGCAGGACGGTGTCGGCAGCCCTGAAGTGCTGCTGCCGCCGGGTGCCTCGCCGCACCATTACGCCCTGCGCCCCTCCGACGTGCGCCGCGTGGCCGATGCCGACCTGCTGTACTGGATCGGCCCGGACATGGAAGGCTTCCTGCCGCGCGTAGTGGCTACCCGCAGCAAGCCCACCGTGACCATCCAGGACATGGGCGGCCTGAAACTGCGCCACTTCACCGCCGACAGCCATTCCCACGAAGAGGCTGATCCGGACGAGCACGACCATGACCACCGCCCTGGCACCCTGGACTCGCACCTGTGGTTGTCCACGGTCAATGCCCGCGTGATCGCGCAGCGCATGGCCGATGACCTGGGCAAGGCCGATCCGGCCAACGCTCCGCGTTATGCCAGCAACCTGAAGGCCTTTGACGGTCGCCTGGATGCCTTGGATGCGCGCCTGAAGTCGCGCCTGGCCGGTGTCGCCGGCAAGCCGTTCTTCGTGTTCCATGAAGGCTTCGATTACTTCGAGGACGAGTTCGGCGTGAAGCACACCGGCGTGTTCAGCGTGGCCGCCGAAGTGCAGCCGGGTGCGCAGCACGTGGCTGCCATGCGCGCGCGATTGCAGGAAGTGGGCAAGTCGTGTGTGTTCAGCGAACCGCCGGCGCGGCCACGGTTGGCCGAGACGCTGACGGCAGGGTTGCCGGTGCGCCTGGCGGAGCTGGATGGTCTGGGTGGGTTTGCCGAGGCTACGCCGAAGGGTTATGAGCAGTTGATGGAAAAGCTGGGCAACGATTTGGCTGGTTGCCTGGAGCAACTCTGAAGGACTGCGTCGCCTGTATCGCGGCCAAGGCCGGCTCCTACGCAGACCGCGTCGCCCTCATCGCGAGCAAGCTTTGCTCCCACAGTGTTCAAGCCGACCATCGTGATCGGGCTCAACACTGTGGGAGCAAAGCTTGCTCGCGATGGGCGCGACGCTAAGCCAAAGATTACAACGCGAACGGCAGCGCCACGCTGACCTGCTGGCGCAACGCCAAGCGGTGCTCAAACTCCGCCGGGTCGTGAATCAACACATCCATCCCCGCAAACGCCTGCGCCGCCACCAGGCGCGACAGCCAGAAGCGCACGCACGCCACGCGCAGCATCACCGGCCACAGCTCGGCCTCGGCTGCCGTGAAAGGCCGCAGCCCGGCATACGCCCCCAGCATCGCTCGCGCCCGTGGCGCATCCAGCGCACCGGCGGCATCCGAACACCAGTCATTCAGGCTAATGGCCAGGTCATACAGCATCGGTCCCGAGCAGGCGTTGTAGAAGTCGATCACGCCCGTCAGGTGCGTGCCTTCGAACATCGCGTTGTCGCGGAACAGGTCGGCGTGCAGGTTGGCGCGGGGCAACGCCATGATCTGCGCCTTGTGCGCCTTGATCTCGTCCAGGGCGCTGCGCAGCAGGGCGGCGGCATTGCTGCTCAACTGGCCGATCTGGCGTTCGCCCTCTTCCAGCATCCAATCCAGGCCGCGGTCGGTCTTGCGTTCCAGCACGTGGTCACGGGTGGCCAGGTGGATGTGGCTGATCAGCTCGCCCATCTGCACGCAGTGCTGGCTGTTGGGCTCTTTGATGTGCTTGCCCGGCAGGCGCGGCTGCAGCAGCGCGGGTTTGCCGGCCAGCTCGCGCAGGGCCACGCCGTCGGTGGTGCGCAGGGCGTACGGCACCGGCAGGTCGGCTTCGTGCAGCACGTCCAGCAGTTCCACGAAATACGGCAGGTCCTGCACCGGGCCGCGTTCGACCAGTGTCAGGACATACTCGCCCTGTTCCAGGCTGATGAAGAAATTGCTGTTCTCGGTGCCTGCGGCAATTCCCTGGAAGTCGCGAAGACGGCCCAGGCCGTAAGGTGCGAGAAAGGTTTCAAGCTCAGGCCGCGACAGGGGTGTAAACACTGACATGAAAAATTTGCCCATACTGGCACCCCCGTCGGGGCGCCCGGTTGAAGTTAAGGTTGAGTCATTTCCATTCAAAAATCTTCCATGCCGGAATCAGCATGTCCGGCTGGTCAGACCGGATGTAGTTGGCATCGGTACCGTCGGCGCGAACCAGAAAGTACGGCTTGCCATGTTTCGGGGTGACCTTGATCGCATACAGGAAGCCATTTTGCCGGTATTCCTGGACTGTTTTGTCGCCTTCCTGGCGAATGGTGACATCCGGATCAGCCGTGACGGGCTCGTCCGCAGCCATTACGGCCATCGGACAGGCAATCAACACACTGGCCAGCAACAAGCGTTTAGCGGTTCGCATGATAACCTTGTCCCTTTGTCGTCAATGTTCCGGACATTCTAGCGCCGGACCCGCCGAAAAGGTTGATTCTGCTCATGAGCAAAGCTCCCCTCGTCCTGGTGGACGGTTCCTCCTACCTGTACCGGGCTTTCCATGCCCTGCCACCGCTGACCACCTCCAAGGGGATGCCGACCGGCGCGGTCAAAGGCGTGCTGAACATGCTCAAGAGCCTGCGCAAACAGTACCCGGACAGCCCGTTTGCCGTTGTATTCGACGCCAAAGGCGGCACGTTCCGCGACGAAATGTTCGCCGACTACAAAGCCAACCGCCCCAGCATGCCCGACGATCTGCGCGTGCAGGTCGAGCCGTTGCACGCCAGCGTGCGTGCCCTGGGCTACCCGTTGCTGTGCGTGGACAACGTCGAGGCTGACGATGTGATCGGCACGCTGGCGCGCAGCAGCGCTGCCGCTGATCGGCCGGTGATCATCTCCACCGGCGACAAGGACATGGCCCAACTGGTCGATGGGCACGTGACCCTGGTCAACACCATGACCGGCAGCGTCATGGACATTGAAGGGGTAAAGGAGAAGTTTGGCGTCGGCCCTGAGCACATCATCGACTATCTGGCCCTGATGGGCGATAAAGTCGACAATATCCCCGGTGTTCCCGGCGTTGGCGAGAAAACGGCGGTCGGCCTGCTGGTAGGCATCGGCGGCGGCCTGAAAGAACTGTACGAAAACCTCGACAAGGTCCCTGCCCTGCCCATCCGCGGCGCCAAAAACCTGCCCGCCAAGCTGGAAGAGCACAAGGACATGGCGTTCCTGTCCTACCAGCTGGCCACTATCAAGATCGACGTCGAGCTGGACGTGGAAGTGGAAGCCCTGGTGTGCGGCGAGCCGGACCGCGAGGCGCTGGTAGAGTTGTACACCGAGCTTGAGTTCAAGAGCTGGATCGACGACGTGCAGCGCGACGCCAAGCGCGCCGGGCAGGAAGTGGTTGCCGAGGTGGCCCCGGTGGCTGCCGTGGAAACCCGCTACGACACCATTCTGGACCAGGCAAGCTTCGACCTGTGGCTGGATAAGCTGAACAAGGCCGAACTGTTCGCCTTCGACACCGAGACCACCGGCCTGGACGCCCAGAAGGCGCAACTGGTGGGCCTGTCGTTCGCCGTGCAGCCCCATGAAGCCGCCTACATCCCGCTGACCCATTCCTACATTGGCGCCCCCGAGCAGCTGGACCGTGACACCGTGCTGCGTGCCCTCAAGCCGCTGCTGGAAGACCCGGCCAAGCTCAAGGTCGGCCAGAACGCCAAGTACGACATGAACATCCTGGCCAACTGCGCCATCGGTGGCGACCCTCAACAGGGCATCAAGGTGCAGGGCGTGAAGTTCGACACCATGCTCGAATCCTACGTGCTGGACTCCACGGCCACCCGTCACGATATGGACAGCCTGGCCGCCAAGTACCTGGGCCACACCACCATCACCTACGAGCAGATCGCCGGCAAGGGCGCCAAGCAGCTGACCTTTGACCAGATCCCGCTGGAACAGGCCGGCCCTTACGCCGCCGAAGACGCCGACGTGACCCTGCGCCTGCACCAGCTGTTCCAGGCCAAGCTGGCCGCCGCGCCAAGCCTGCTGACCGTGGTGGACGACATCGAGATGCCGCTGGTGCCGGTGCTGGCCAAGATCGAGCGCCAGGGTGCGTTGGTCGACGCCGACTTGCTGGGCGTACAGAGCGGTGAGCTGGGCGCCAAGCTGGTCGAGCTGGAGCGCCAGGCCTTCGAAATCGCTGGCGAGGAATTCAACCTGGGTTCGCCCAAGCAGCTGGGCGTGATTCTCTACGACAAGCTGGGCATGCCGATTCTCAACAAGACTGCCAAGGGCCAGGCCTCAACCGCAGAAGCCGTGCTGGCAGAGCTTGCCGAGCAGGACTTCCCGCTGCCCAAGGTGCTGATGCAGTACCGCTCGCTGAGCAAGCTGAAAAGCACCTACACCGACCGCCTGCCGGAGCAGATCAACCCGCGCACCGGGCGTATCCACACCTCGTATCACCAGGCGGTGGCCGCTACCGGCCGTCTGTCTTCCAGTGACCCGAACCTGCAGAACATCCCGATCCGCACCGCTGAAGGCCGGCGCATCCGCCAGGCCTTCGTGGCGCCGCAAGGCTACAAACTGCTGGCCGCGGACTACTCGCAGATCGAGCTGCGCATCATGGCCCACCTGGCCAAGGACGAAGGTTTGCTGCACGCCTTCCAGAACAACCTGGACGTGCACCGTGCCACGGCCGCCGAGGTATTTGGCGTGGAGCTGGATCAGGTCACCACCGACCAGCGTCGCAGCGCCAAGGCCATCAACTTCGGCCTGATCTACGGCATGAGCGCCTTCGGCCTGGCCAAGCAGATCGGCGTGGACAACAAGCAGGCCAAGGAATACATCGACCGCTACTTCACCCGCTATCCGGGCGTGCTGGCCTACATGGAGCGCACCCGTGCCCAGGCGGCCGAGCAAGGCTACGTGGAAACCCTGTTTGGTCGTCGCCTGTACCTGGCCGACATCAACGCCAAGAACCCGGCCCTGCGCAAGGGTGCCGAGCGCACGGCGATCAACGCCCCGATGCAAGGCACCGCGGCCGACATCATCAAGCGCGCCATGGTGGCGGTGGACAACTGGCTGAGCGACTCGGGCCTGGATGCCCGGGTGATCCTGCAGGTACACGACGAACTGGTGCTGGAAGTGCGTGAAGACCTGGTGGACCAGGTCAGCGAACAGATTCGCCCGCACATGAGCAGCGCCGCCGAACTGGACGTACCGCTGCTGGTGGAAGTGGGCGTGGGCAATAACTGGGACGAGGCGCACTGATCCGTAATTGCGGCGCCTGCATCGCGACTAAAGTCGGCTGCTACACCGATCGTGTAGGAGCCGGCCTTGGCCGCGATGAGGCCGGTGCGAGCGCCCCCGATATTGGATCAGGCCTAACGCTCGCACTGCTTAGGACAATTAGTTTTCAGCACCCGGGGAACTAAACCTGTCAAACCCTACTCAGAGTACCTGAATGGCTGGTGAAGCCGTTCGATGCTCCTATGTTGTGTTAAGTGTTGGCAGATATCTGGACCCCGCCCTAGCGGTCCGGAACTTAGACCCCGAACTTCCCCCTCCCCATACGAAGTCCGGGGTTTTTTTTGCCCGCGATTTGACCAACCCTGTAGCTGCTGCCAGATCTACTGTGGCAGATCTATGGTTCCCGGCAATCAGTACCGGCCTCTCGCGAGCAAGCTTTGCTCCCACAGTGTGAACTCGATTTGAGCGTTTCACCTGTGGGAGCAAAGCTTGCTCGCGATGGCATCGACGCGGTTCAGGTCCGAACTGCGTCGCCTGCATCGCGAGCAAGGGCTAGGCGCCCCCCTTTCTCCTACATAATCACGCGTCAACCTTGTCCGGCAGTTCCATCCAGCGCGCCAGCACGGCGTAGGCATCTTCCAGGCCCATGCGCTTGGGCGCCGAGAACAACTGGATGCTCACCGCATCGCCCCAACCCTTGCGAATTTCGGACTGCACCTTCAGCAAGGTGTTCTTGGCCGCGCCGTAAGTCAGCTTGTCGGCCTTGGTCAGCAGGATGTGCATCGGCATGTGGCTGGCCACCGACCAATCGAGCATCAGCTGGTCGAAATCGGTCATCGGGTGGCGAATGTCCATCATCAGGATCAGGCCCTTGAGGCTTTCGCGGCTGCCCAGGTAGGCCTCGAGGTGGCGCTGCCAGTGCTGCTTGAGCGGGATCGGCACCTTGGCGTAGCCGTAGCCGGGCAAGTCCACCAGGCGGCGTTCTTCATCCAGCTGGAAGAAGTTCAGCAGCTGCGTGCGCCCCGGGGTCTTGGATGTGCGCGCCAGGCTGGCGTGGGTCAGGGTGTTCAGGGCACTGGACTTGCCGGCGTTGGAGCGGCCGGCAAAGGCCACTTCAAAGCCTTCATCATCCGGGCACTGGTCGACCTTGGCGGCGCTGAGCGAGAAGGTAGCCTGTTGGCACAGACCGAGGATGGGGTTTTTGACTTGCATGTGATTTCCGCTGTGGGGCGACGCCGGGCAAGGGCCCTGGCAGGCGGGTCGTTTCCGCTTCGCTGACGTCGGTAGTATATAATGCCGTAGATTTCGTGTGTGCTTTGTCCCGCCGTAAAGGGGCACACACCGGGGGGCATCTTGATGTTCGTCGCGCATTAGAACGCAAATTCCCCCAACCCTGAACCTATCGTTTCAGGACGAAATGGCGGCTTGCTGCTAGCGTCACTGATGTAACTCAGGGTTTCAAGGCTATGCCGCCACGTGGATTGTGCACGGACAGCAGTGCCGAAGACTACAAGACCGTAATCCACTGGATGAGCGGCCCATGCCTGCGGCACCGATCTTTCACCCTTAGCCGTAGTTGGATTAGCTGATGAAAAAAATAATAGTGAGTCTGCTGCTGACAGTAGGAATCACAGGTTTGGCCCAGGCGGCGGGCGATCCGGCTGCCGGGCAAGCCAAGGCGGCGGTCTGTGGTGCCTGCCACGGTCCGGATGGCAACAGCATGGCGCCCAATTTCCCGAAACTGGCCGGCCAGGGCGAGCGCTACCTCAACAAGCAGCTGCACGACATCAAGTCCGGCAAGCGACAGGTGCTGGAAATGACCGGCCTGCTGACCAACCTCAGCGATCAGGACCTGGCCGACCTGGCGGCCTACTTCAACAGCCAGAAAGGCAGCATCGGCGCCGCCGACCCCAACCTGGTGGCCAAGGGCGAGGCGCTGTTTCGCGGGGGCAAGCTGGACCTGGGCATGCCCGCCTGCACCGGGTGCCATTCGCCCAACGGCATCGGCAACGCCATGGCCGGCTTCCCGCACCTGGGCGGCCAGCATGCACCCTACGTGACCAAGCAGCTCACGGACTTCCGCGAAGGCAACCGCACCAATGACGGTGACACCATGGTGATGCGCAGCATCGCGTCCAAGCTCAGCAACAAGGACATCGAGGCCCTGGCTGCCTACGTGCAAGGCCTGCACTGACGGGATTGTCGTGTCTTGAAATGAAACAATGGAAAAGGGTAGCCGCCGCTACCCTTTTTCTTGAAGTCTGCCGTTACACTAGCGAACTGAACCCCTCGGCAGCGAGTCTCACCGCACGTCGCCGGGTGGCGATCCCTATTTGCTCAGGAGTAAAGCATGCGTAATCTGATCTTCGGCGCCGCGCTGGTTGTGGCCACTCTGTTCGGCGTCACCGCCCAAGCCGCCGATGCCCCGCTGGAAGCGGGTAAGCAGTACGTCGAACTGACCAGCCCGGTGCCGGTGTCCCAGCCCGGAAAAATCGAAGTCGTCGAGATGTTCTGGTACGGCTGCCCGCACTGCTACGCCTTTGAGCCAACCATCAACCCGTGGATCGAGAAGCTGCCGGCTGACGTACACTTCGTGCGTATTCCAGCCATGTTCGGCGGCCCGTGGGATCTGCACGGTCAACTGTTCATTACCCTGGACATGATGGGTGTGGAGCACAAGGTTCACTCCGCGGTGTTCGACGCCATTCAGAAACAAGGCAAGCGCCTGACCGATCCTAACGACATGGCTGACTTCGTAGCCACCCAGGGCGTGGACAAGACCAAGTTCCTGGAGACCTACAACTCCTTCGCCGTCCAGGGCAAGGTCAAGCAGTACAAGGAGCTGGCCGTGGCTTACGGTGTGCAAGGCGTACCGACCATGATCGTCAACGGCAAATACCGTTTTGACCTCGGTACCGCAGGTGGCCCTGAAGAAACGCTGAAAGTGGCCGATGCACTGATTGCCAAGGAACGTGCAGCCAACAAGAGCGCTGCCAACTAATCATCAGGTGAGCCCGTGCGCCGCTGGAGATCCGAACGTGTGGTTGGCCTGCGGGATCCGCGGGTCAACGAGCATCATGTAACTGCCAGCGGCCTCCCTGAGGATGGCCGGCTGCGCCTGCTCAGTTTCAATATCCAGGTAGGCATCAGCACCCAACGCTATCGCCATTACCTGACGCGCAGCTGGCAGCATCTGCTTCCCCACACCGGCCGGGCCACCAACCTGCAGAAGATCGGCGAACTGCTGACCGACTTCGACCTGGTGGCCTTGCAGGAAGTGGACGGCGGCAGTATCCGCTCCGGTTACGTCAACCAGGTGGAGCACCTGGCCCAACTGGGCGCCTTCCCCTACTGGTACCAGCAACTCAACCGCAACCTTGGCCGCATGGCCCAGCACAGCAACGGCATCCTCAGCCGCCTGCGACCCTGGAGCCTGGAGGATCACCCGTTGCCGGGCCCTGCAGGGCGTGGGGCGATCCTGGCGCGCTTTGGCGAAGGTGCCGACGCCCTGGTGGTGGTGATGATGCACCTGGCCCTGGGCACCCGTACCCGGGCGCGACAGCTGGCGTATATCCGCGAGCTGATTGGCGGTTACCGCCACCAGATTCTGATGGGTGACATGAACACCCATGCCAGCGACCTGCTGCTGCATTCGCCCTTGCGCGACCTTGGCCTGCTGGCCCCGCAGGCGGAAGCCACCTTCCCCAGCTGGCGCCCGCAACGTTGCCTTGATCATATTTTGCTCAGCCCTACCCTGACCCTGGAACGGGTGCAGGTGCTGCCCCAGCCGATTTCCGACCACCTGCCCGTGGCAGTTGAGATCCGCTTGCCCGATTCCCTTGTGGCCGACGCGCTTCCGGCCCTTAGCCCCTCACCTCGCAGACCCTTGGCATGACCGACGACGCCCAGCGCTGGAAAGAAAAGTACCTCAAGAGTATTGAACAGCAGGAAAAACTGGAGCGCCGCTGGAATGCGCGGCTCGACCTGTTGCGCCGCGGCCTGGTGCGCAGCACCCTGGCGGCCGAAGGCACCGACAAGGCCGTGGACCAGTGCATGAAAGAAATGCGCGAGGTGGTGCGTACCGATGACATGGACGCCGGCCTTGCCGCCCTGATCCCGCGCCTGGAAAAGGCCGTGCTCGACTCCGAGCAGCGTCGTGAAACGCGGGTCACGCAGACCAGCACGGCGCTGACGGCGCTGGTGGAGCAGTTGCAGAAACTGCCGCTGCCCCGTGAAGTGGCCAAGCCCCTGAAGAAGTTTGCCAAGCAGGTGGAAGACCGCGCGGGTCAGGCGCGGGAAATTCCGCTGCTGCTCAGCGAACTCAGCGCCTTGCAGGGCCAGGCGCTGACCGGCATTGAAAGTGGCGGTGAAAGCCATCGGCCGGGGCTGCTGGAGCGATTGTTCGGCAGTCGCGATGCCGAAGCGGAGCCTGCGGCCGAAGCGGTCGCCCCGACGCCTGCGGCCCCCGTCCCGGTTGCGGAGCCTGCGCCACAGCCAGAGGCGCCTCCCGAGCCGGTCAGCCAAGCGCCTGTGGTCGCCCCGGTCGTGGCCATTGCCCCGGTGCCAACTGCGGAGCCAGTACCCGCTTCAGTCCTGGCACCTGTGGCTGAGCCCCCGGTGCCCGAGCCGCCTGCCGTTGTTGCGCCGCCCCCGCAGCCTATCGTGGACCTGCCAGCGGTGGACGAAGCAGCACCGCTGTCCGAGCCCGAACCCGAACCGGAAGTGGAGCCCGAGGCACCGATCGTCGAGCCGAGCGTGGACCTGCCCTCGCCCGCTCCGAGCGACAGCGCCACCCCCGTCTTCATCGACCGCCTGCCACTGCCCGCCGTAATGGCCGAAGCCATCGCCGCCATCGACCCCGAAGCGCCTGCTGAAGATGTGCTCTATGCCCTGCCCCCGTCGCCCGAGCCTTCCTACAGCTCGGTGGCCGCGCACATTGAAGAAACCCTGCTGGGGCTGCTCAACGACCTGACCCTGCCCGAGCGCCACCGCCCGCAAGCCGAAGACATGCGCGACCGTCTGCAGCATGGCTTGAACTGGTACGAACTGCTGCCGATCCTCGACGATCTGGCCACGCTGATGCTGGCCATCAACGACAGCGGCCAGCACGACTTCGAGCTGTACCTCAAGCAGCTCAATGAGCGTCTGGACACCTTCCAAAGCCACCTGCAGGCCGCCAGCGAAGGCCACGCCGACAGCCGCTCGGCCGCCCGCGAGCTGGACAGCCAGCTTCGCGAGCAGGTCGGCGGCCTGCAAAGCAGCGTGCAGGGTGCTACCGACGTCAACAGCCTCAAGCAGATCCTGGAGCAGCGACTGGAAGGCCTGATCGGCACCATGGACGTGCACCAGCAGCAACGCGACCAGCGCGAGCAGGAAATCGCCACCCGCCTGCAAGGGCTGGCCGAGCGCGTCGCCAGCATGGAAAGCGAAGCCCAGGGCTACCGTGAACACTTGGAAGAACAGCGCCAGAAAGCCCTGATCGACCCGCTGACCGGCCTGCCCAACCGCGCCGCGTGGTCCGAGCGCCTGGAGCAGGCCGTGGCCCAGCGGCAGGAGGATGGCAGTGAATTGCTGCTGGCCATGCTCGACCTGGACCACTTCAAATCCATCAACGACAGCTACGGCCACCTGGCGGGCGACAAGGTGCTGAAGATCATCGCCAATGAAATGCGCAAGCGCGTGCGGCCGGGGGACTTCATGGCGCGCTTCGGTGGCGAGGAGTTCGTGCTGCTGATACCGCAGACGTCCATGGCCGACGGCCTGCGCCTGGTGGAGGCCTTGCGGGCCGCAGTGGAGGCCTGCCCATTCCACTTCAAGGGCCAGCGCGTGACCATCACCCTCTCCATCGGCCTGGCCGCTTTCCGCGGCAGCGAGCGCAGCGACCTGGTGCTCAAGCGCGCCGACGATGCGCTGTACCGCGCCAAGGACGCCGGCCGCAACCGCGTACTCAACGGCTGACCTGTAGCCGTTGCCGCCAGGCTGCGCTGGCCCGATCCCCCGCTGGAGATCTCCAGTGAACATCAGGGCCAGCGCAGCCTGCGGCAGCGGCTACAGGGATTAGATCACCTGTGTGTTATACTATTGCATTACTGTCCACCAAGTCGTCGTCCCCCCCTATGAAACTCCTCGGCTGCGCCCTGCTGTTGCTCGTGTTGACGGGCTGTTCCACCGGCCTGCAACTGGATCGCAGCCACCCCTCGGTCAACCATGACAGCCGCATCCAGTTCGTGGTGTTGCACTACACCTCTGCCTCCGACGAGCGCTCGCTGGCGCTGCTGACCCACGGCGAGGTCAGCGCCCATTACCTGGTGGGCCTCAACCCGCCCAAGGTGTATCAGCTGGTGGATGAGAGCCAACGCGCCTGGCACGCCGGCGAAAGCCAATGGGATGGCCGCACCTGGCTCAACTCCAGCTCCATCGGTATCGAGATCGTCAACCCGGGTTACACCGACACCCCCAATGGCCGACTGTGGTATCCCTACACCGAAGAGCAGATCAAGGCCGTCGAGGCGCTGCTCAAGGACATCGTCAAGCGCTACCACATCGAGCCGCGCTACATCGTCGGCCACAGCGACATCGCCCCCCTGCGCAAGCAGGACCCTGGCCCGATGTTCCCGTGGAAACGCCTGGCCGACGAAGGCCTGGGTATCTGGCCCGACGCCGCCGCCGTTGCGCGCAACAAGGCCCGTTTCGACGTCAACGAGCCGAGCATCCTCTGGTACCAGCAGCAACTCACCCGCCTGGGTTACGGCGTGGACCAGACCGGCGAACTCGACGTTGCCACCCGCCACGTGATCTCGGCCTTCCAGATGCACTTCCGCCCAGCCCGCTTCGATGGCCAGCCCGACGCTGAAACGGCCGCCATCCTCCAGGCGCTGAGCAACGCCCGCTAAGCGGCGCCCCGCCCAACGGCGAGGCTAAATCCCTGCCAGTTGCTATACCTCATGGTAAGCAACTGGATATTTACCCATGTCTCCCGCATTCCTGCGTATTCGTAGCGCTATCTATCGTCCTTGGTTAATGGCGATGCTGGCGGCTGCGGCTTGTGCGGCCTTGTTGTTGAGTGCCAGTTTCGGGCTGGTAATGCACCAGGTGCAGCAAACCGAAATCGAGCAGATGAATGCTCGCGGCGAGCGCTTTCTCGATCGTCTGGAACAGATATTCGGTCAGCTGCGCGAAAGCGTCGACTGGCTCAACGGGCAAGGGCTTGAAGGCTGCAGCCCGGCGATGATCGGCGCCTTGCAGCAGGTTGAGTTCGATAACCGCTTTGTCTACGACGCGGTGTACACCGATGGCCAGCAACGCTGCTCAAGCCGTCCGGGCCAGCCGGGTGCCAGCGAGTTGCGCGCGGCGGATATCAAGGGCCCTACCTACAGTTATTGGCTCAACACCACCACCCAGCCGGATGACAACCTGGCTGCCCTGCGCCTGGGGCGCGGGGCATTCACGGTGTCGACCTCGCGCGGCCATCTGACCGACGTGGTGGACCTGACCCCCGGCGGCAGCCTGCTGGTGGTATTGGACAAGGGCAAGCGCGCGGTGCCGGTACTGGGCCCGGTGCAAGCCTGGCCGCCTACCACCAACTGGCCGCCGCCCTCCCAGCAAGCCTTGCTGATCACCCGTGACAGCCTCATCTACCGCATGTTCACCAAGTCGCCCGACTACCAACTGGTGCTGATCGCACCACGCACCAGCCTGCTGCCGAAAATGAACGCGGCGCTGTGGGCGCTGTTCCCCGGCAGCCTGGTACTGGCCGGGTTCGTGGGCTGGATGGTGCTGTTGCTGGTGCGCGAGCGCCGCTCGTTGAGTGCCGAACTGCAAGGCGCCTTGCGCCGTGGCGAACTGAAGGTGCTGTACCAGCCGATCTTCGACCTCAACAGCCGACGATGTGTGGGCGCCGAGGCGCTGGTGCGCTGGCGGCGTCCGGATGGAACCCTGACCAGCCCAGACCTGTTCATCCCCATGGCGGAAAACACCGGCCAGATCCGCGAGATTACCGATTTCGTCCTGCAGCAACTGCTGGAGCAACTGGGCCAGTTGCTGCGTGCCAACCCCCACATTTATGTCTCGGTGAACCTGGCCGCCTGCGACGTCATGGTGCCGCGCATTGGCCGCGTGGTGGCGCGCCTGCTGGCGCAGCACCGGGTGGCAGCGCATCAGATTGCCTTCGAGGTGACCGAGCGTGGGCTGATCGATGTGGTGGTGGCCCGGGATAACCTGCAGGCGCTGCGGGATGTGGGGCACCAGGTGCTGATCGACGATTTTGGCACCGGTTATTGCAGCCTTGCCTATCTGCAGACCTTGCCGGTGGATTGCCTGAAGATCGACAAGGCGTTCATCGATGCCCTGGGCCATGATGCGGCCAGCAGCGGGGTTGCGCCGCATATCATCCGCATGGCGCACGCGCTGCAATTGCGGGTGATTGCCGAAGGCATCGAGCTGGAGGCCCAGGCCCTGCTGTTGACCAGCGAAGGGGTGCATTACGGCCAGGGCTGGCTGTTTGCCCATCCGCTCAATGCCCGGCAGTTCATGGAGCTGGTGACCCGGGGGCGGCGCCTCAATGGCCGCCGCCTGGACGATGAAGCTTAGGGTCTGCGTCGCCTGCATCGCGGCCAAGGCCGGCTCCTACCTGGGACAGCGCATACCTCGGACGGTGTAGGAGCCGGCCTTGGCCGCGATGCAGGCGACGCGATTACAGGGGCAGCGTCATGTAGAACTGGGTACCCTGGCCCGGTCGGGAATACACACCCATGCGCCCACCATGCAATTGCACGATCTCCTTGCACAACGCCAGCCCCAACCCGGCGCCACCCTTCTTGCGCCCCACCTGCACGAACGGTTCGAAGATCCGTCCCTGCTGCCCATAAGCGATCCCTTCACCATTGTCCTCGACGCTGATGATCACCCGCTCGGCATGCCGGCGTGCCTGCAAGCGGATACGTCCGCTGTGCGGAGTATGGCGCATGGCGTTGTCCAGCAGGTTATCCAGCACACGATCCAACTGCGCCTGGTCGGCATGCAGGCGCGGCAGCACCTCCGGGTGCTCGATGATCAGGTCGATATCGTTCTCCCGCGCCTGCTCGTCGAAACGTTGCCGTGCCCGGTCCAGCAGGTCGTCGATGGCACAGGGGCCACGGGTCAGCTTCTGCAGGCCATTCTGGTAACGGGAGAAGTTGAGCAGGTCGTTGATCAACTGCATCAAGCGCTGCATTTCCTCTTTTACCGTTTCCAGCAGGTCGGCCTCGCGTGACTCGGGCGCGAAGTGCACGCGCTCCTGCAGCAGCCCGAAGGCCATGTGCATGCCGGTGACCGGGGTACGCAGCTCATGGGAGGCGCGCAGCACGAACTCACTGCGCACACGTTCGAAGGCGCGCTGTTCGGTGACGTCGTGCAGCACCATCACCGCGCCCAGGATGTGCCCTTCGGTGTGGCTGACCGGCGTGAGGCTGTAAGCCAGCAGCCGGGTTTCGCCATCCACTTCGAAATTCAGGTCCTCAAGGGCGCGCTCCAGGCTGCCGCCGCGCAGGATCAGTGCCAGTTGCTCGTCCATTTCCGGGCGCTGCAAGGCTTCGCCCAGGCCCATGCCCAGGCGGTCGTCCTCCCAGCCCAACTGGCGTTGAGCCACGGGGTTCAGGTGTTCCAGGCGGCCGTCGCGGTCGATCATCAGCAAGCCGTCGTCAATGCTGTCCAGCACGGCCTGCAAACGCTGCTGCCCGGTGAGCAGTTCATCGACATTGGTTTCCTGGTGCTTGCGCAGCACCTGTGCCATGGTCGCGAAGCGTTGGGTCAGGCGGTTGAGCTCGGCGGCACTGGACTGCGGCAGTTCCACCTCGAAATTGCCCTGGCTGATGTTGTCGGCCGCCGTGGCCAGTGCTTCGATGGGTTCGCCGAAGCGCCGGGCAATGTTATGGGCGGTGAAGAAGCCGATCAGCAACACCGCCAGCCCTACCAGGCCGAGTAGCGCCGACACCAATACCGCCCGTTGATGGGCGGTTTCCTGGGCGGCATTGATGTTGTCCAGGGCGCGCTTGTGGCCATCGATCAGGCTGTTGCGCAGCACATTGAAGGCATCGCTGAGCGGCTGGTTGTCGCCGATGTTGCCGTCGCTGCTGTTGGCTTGGGCATAAATGGCCAGGAATTTCTGGTAGTCGCTGGCCGTCTGCGCGAACGGCCCCGGGTTGCCTTGCTCTTGCTCGCTGGCCAGGCCCTGGCTGATCAGGTCCTGGAACTGCTGCTGCGTGTTGCCCAGGGCGACCTTGTCGGTGCGGTCGCTGAGCATCATCACCAGCTGGTCACCCAGGTTCTGGCGCAGCTTGAGGCCCAGGTCCAGGGAGGCGAAGTTGGAGTGGATCAGCCCCTCTTGAGCCCTGGCCAGCTGCATGACACTGACCAGGCCCAGGGCGAGCCCCAGCAGCGCCACGGTGATCAGGGCCGAGAAGCTGAGAAACAGCCGGGTCCGCAACTTCATCGGCAACCTCACAGGTTGTACTGTTTGCGTTTGCGGTACAGGGTCGACGCATCAATGCCCAGGGTCTTGGCGGCCTGGTCCAGCGTGTCGCTGGTGGCCAGTACGGCGCCGATGTGGGCTTTTTCCAGCTCGTCCAGGCTCAGGGCTGCACCAATGCGCGGGGCATTGTTGGTGGGTTGCTCGGCCATGCCCAGGTGGCTGATTTCCACGCGTTCCTGGGCGCAGATGATGCTGGCGCGCTCCACCACGTTGCGCAGCTCACGGATATTGCCTGGCCAGCGGTAGTTCAGCAGGGCCGCCCGTGCCTCCTCGCTGAACGCGCGTGCGGGGCGCGCGTATTCCTTGACGAAGCGGGCCAGGAAGCGGTCGGCCAGGGTCAGGATGTCCTCGCTGCGCTCGCGCAGGGGCGGCAGGTGCAGGGTGATCACGTTCAGGCGGTACAGCAGGTCTTCCCGGAAGCGACCGTCGCGCACCATGTCCTCGAGGTTGAGGTTGGTGGCGGCCAGGATGCGTACGTCGGCGCGGCGGGTAACCGGGTCGCCCACGCGCTCATATTCCTTGTCCTGAATAAAGCGCAGCAGCTTGGGCTGCAAGGTCAGCGGGAAGTCGCCGATCTCGTCGAGGAACAGCGTGCCGCCGTCGGCCTGGTTCACCCGGCCCAAGGTGCTTTCGCTGGCGCCGGTGAAGGCGCCGCGGCTGTGGCCGAACAGCTCGCTTTCCATCAGCTCGGCGGTCAACGACGGGCAGTTGATGGTCACGCAGGCCTTCTTGGCGCGTTTGCTCCAGCCGTGGATGGCCCGGGCCAGTTCGCCCTTACCCGTGCCGGACTCACCCAGGATGAGGATGTTGGCATCGGTACCGGCCACCTGACGCGCTGTTTCCAGCACCACCATCATGGCCGGGCTGTGGGAATCCAGGCCGTCCTTGGGTTTGCGGATTTCGCCTTCCAGCGCCTCGAGGCGCGCCGACAGTTGGCGCACTTCCAGTTGCTTGGCGGTGGCCAGGCGCAGTTGGTCCGGGCTGCACGGCTTTACCAGGTAATCGGCGGCGCCGGCCTGAATGGCGTCCACAGCGGTGTCCACCGCCGAGTGGGCAGTGACGATCACCACGCGCATCCAGGGTGCCTGGGTGCGCATCTGCGCCAATACGTCCAGGCCGTTGTCTTCACCCAGACGCAAGTCCAGGAAGCACAGGTCAAACACCTGGCGCTGCATCAAGGCGTCAGCCTGGGCTGCGCTGTTGGCCGTTGCGACGCTATAGCCTTCGTCTTCCAGGCAGTATCGGAAGGTGCGAAGGATGGCGGATTCGTCGTCCACCAGGAGGATTCGGCCTTGATGTTCCGTGCCAGCTTCCATTTTTCCTACGCTCCTTAAAGAATGATCTTGGTTAGTGTCAGAATAATCGGGCAAGTTGCATGGTCAATTCTGATTGATTAGGCGACGTGCATGGTAACTATCTGTGATGGCGGCATTAAGCCACTGGTTCCATTGAGAAAATAGAAAAAACGGCACTGGCATGGCTGTTGCGGGTCCAACCTGATTGTCTGTATTTAAGGAGACTTGTCATGTTTGCCCTCAAACGCCTCGCCCTCGCTTGCTCGCTAAGCGTGGCCCTGATCCCTGCACTCGGCCAGGCGGCCACCGGTGAAACCAGTCAAATCAGCAGCCAATTGCAGGCGGCTCGCCAGGAAGGCTCAATCTGGACCTCCTTTGCCCTCAACCGGCACCTGAGCCCGTTCAAGATCAGCGTCAGCGTCAGCCAGGGCGTCGCCACACTCAAAGGCGGCGTGGAAGACGAAGTGGACCGTGACCTGGCGGAGCAGATTGCCCTGCAGACTTCCGGCATCGAGAAGGTCGACAACCAGCTGACCATCGATCCGGCCCTGGCCAACCAGCCTCCCGTACAAAAACGTATTGCCCAGCGCTTCGACGACGCCACCCTGACCGCCACCATCAAGTCCAAGCTGCTGTGGAACAGTGCCACCCAGGCGCTGGACACCGACGTGGACACCCAGGGCGGCGTGGTGACGCTCAAGGGCCACGCGCAAACCGCCGACGCCAAGCAATTGGCCGGTGACCTGGCGACCAATACCGAAGGCGTCACCCAGGTGAACAACCTGATCAGCCTGGGGGCGGCCGACACCAACACCACCAAGGCCGAAGCCGACGCCAAGACCACCGAGGCGTCCATCAGCGATGGCTGGATAACCAGCAAGGTCAAAGCCAGCCTTCTATATAGCCGCAACCTGGACGGCATCAATATCAAGGTGGACACCCGGGAGGGCATGGTGACGCTCACCGGCGTGGTCGCCAGCACCCAGGAGAAGACCGAGGCCGTCGAGATCGCCCGCAACATTCGGGGCGTGCGCGGGGTGGACGCCGACCTGCTGAAAGTGGCGGGCAAGTCCACCAGCTGAACCATCGTGCAAAACGCCCGAGCAACCGGCGGCCATCGTGCAGGTTGCTCGCCAAGGGATGTTACAGCTACCTCGTAACACACTGATTCTAAAGGGTTTTCTCTTCTCAAAAAGCTGGCACGGTGTCTGCAATATCACTATCAGGCAGTGATGATCATCAGACCACCAAGAGGAGTTACCGGATGAGAAGCCAATGTTCACCCCACTTGTCGATCTCGTCCAAACAGATCCAGCAGGGCCTGTCGGTAACCCTGGCGCTGATGATCACACTGCTTGCCGGTCAGCTCTATCAGCATTGGCACGAAGCCCATCAGGCGCCCGTGCAAACCGCTATCAGCTACCCACATTTCAATGCCGTCAGCTCCAACCGCGCACCGTTATCGCAAGACCAGGCCATGCTGCGGCGGGCCGAGAGCAGCGATCAGACAGTGCGTAGCCAGAGCTGGGTGTTCTAGATGACAGTCTCGCCCCCGCGAGCATCGCAGTAGGCAGCACCCTAATCAAAAAACGGTAAGGAGAGTCACCATGTTGAGCTGGGCAATCACATTCCTGATCATTGCCATCATTGCTGCAGTCCTGGGCTTCGGTGGTATCGCTGGCGCCGCGACCGGGATCGCCAAGATCCTCTTCATCGTCTTCCTGGTGTTGTTCGTGGCTTCCTTCATCTTTGGCCGTCGTGGGCGAGGCTAGACACCAATGCGATGCATGACCTTCAAGGCTGTCGCCGTGGCCCTGCTGATGGGCTGCGGTGGCATGGCGATGGCGGCCAATGACGGCCAGGTGCAGGTCAATGGCCTTTTGAGCAGCGACCCCCAGTATCGCGAGACATGGCAAGGTGTCGTCAAGAAAGAGGAACGCGTGCCCGATTGGGTACTCAACCTCACTGGCGTCTCCGAGCAGCAGATGTCGGCTGTAGAAGAAGATGGAGACAAGTACCTTGTGGGCCCGCTGTGCGAAAGCCAGCAGGTCTGCAAGAACCATCGCCTGATCGTGGCATTCAGCTGGGACAAGCAGCATGCCTACGCCATGTTGGTGGATGTGCCCGAGGGCCTGCCTTCGGACAAGTCACCCACCCGCCACGCGGATTACCGGTGGCTGGGCAAGCCGGACCAGGGCATGCAGGCCCTGCTGATGGAGCAACTGAAAAAAGACCCTAACTGGTACTGACCAGTGGTTTATCAAGAAGCTGAACCTTTTCAAGGATTTAGCTTCTACTAACTGCGCCCGCCCGAGGAGGGCCGACGCATGACCAAGGGGCCGGGACGTTCTGATTGCTACAGGATCGGAGTGACCTAGGGGTACAGGGAGTGCCTCCGATGTAGGGCCAGGTCAGGAGAAAGCTGCGACGCAAGTCCGTGTGCCAGCAATGGCCGGACTTGCGGAGAGCTTGAAACTTGAGAAAACCGCCAGGCGATCTTCGGCGGTTTTTTTGCGTTTGGTCGGTTGTAGGACGCCACGCCCTTGGACTTTTTGTCGCAGCCCGGCCGACCATTTATCGTGATTTTTTTCCCTCTCGCTTCTACCTCAACGTTCGGAAACCGCGTTCGGATTGTCGAACAATGCCGGGCCATGCCCCCGATTCAAGGGGCGCAACGGGTTAAACGGTGCCGTTCGGGCCACCGTCGAGAATCCGAACGGGTGTAGAGCAACCCGTTGTGACGTCCGTTAGACACAAAAAATATCATGCCGATTCGGCATAGGGTAGGCGTTTACGGCATTAGACGTCGCGGGCCTGCATCGGAATAGTTGCGCCTTTTTTCGCTGGCAAGCGCCCTTATGGGTGTGCGGCGAAAACCTTCTACGGGGGCATCCGCAGACCTGGCAAAAGAGCTTCCAAAGGCTCAAGCCTGCGGGTTCTGACGGATCAAACGCAGATGTCCCGGATTCACTTGAAGCAAGGGTAATAATATGAAGAAGGCAAAACTCAGCCTCGCCTGGCAGATCCTCATCGGTCTGGTACTGGGCATTGCATTGGGCGCATTGCTCAACCATTTCAGTGCCGAAAAGGCCTGGTGGATCAGTAACGTCCTGCAACCGGCTGGTGACATCTTCATTCGCCTGATCAAGATGATCGTTATCCCGATCGTGATTTCGTCACTGGTCGTTGGTATCGCCGGCGTGGGCGACGCGAAGAAGCTGGGCCGCATCGGCCTGAAAACCATCCTGTACTTCGAAGTGGTGACCACCATCGCCATCGTCGTGGGCCTGCTGCTGGCCAACGTGTTCCACCCTGGAACCGGCATCGACATGAGCACCCTGGGCACCGTGGACATCTCGCAGTACGAGAAGACCACCTCGGAAGTGCAGCATGATCACGCCTTCATCGCGACCATTCTCAACCTGATCCCGTCGAACATCTTCGCGGCCATCGCCCGTGGCGACATGCTGCCGATCATCTTCTTCTCGGTGTTCTTCGGCCTGGGCCTGTCGAGCCTGGCGCCTGAAACCCGCGAGCCGCTGGTGAAGGTGTTCCAGGGCGTGTCGGAGACCATGTTCAAGGTCACCCACATGATCATGAACTACGCCCCTATCGGCGTGTTCGCCCTGATCGCGGTCACCGTGGCCAACTTCGGCTTCGCCTCGCTGCTGCCGCTGGCCAAGCTGGTGATCCTGGTTTACGTCGCCATCCTGTTCTTCGCCATCGGCGTGCTGGGCCTGGTGGCCAAGCTGTTCGGCTTCTCGGTGTTCAAGCTGTTCCGCATCTTCAAGGATGAACTGGTACTGGCCTACTCCACCGCCAGCTCGGAAACCGTGCTGCCGCGCGTGATCGAGAAGATGGAAGCCTACGGCGCGCCGAAAGCCATCAGCAGCTTCGTGGTGCCGACCGGCTACTCGTTCAACCTCGACGGTTCGACCCTGTACCAGAGCATCGCCGCCATCTTCATCGCCCAGCTGTACGGCATCGACCTGTCGATCAGCCAGCAGGTGATGCTGGTGCTGACCCTGATGGTCACCTCCAAGGGTATCGCCGGCGTGCCGGGCGTGTCCTTCGTGGTACTGCTGGCCACCCTGGGCAGCGTGGGCATCCCGCTGGAAGGCCTGGCCTTCATCGCCGGTGTCGACCGCATCATGGACATGGCGCGTACCGCACTGAACGTGATCGGCAACGCCCTGGCCGTACTGGTTATCGCCCGCTGGGAAGGCATGTACGACGACGCCAAGGGCGAGCGCTACTGGAACTCGCTGCCGCACTTGAGCCGTAAGCAGGCTGCTGCCGGCAAGGCAGTCGCCGAGTAAGTGTGGTCGCGGTGTCTGCATCGCGACTAAAGTCGGCTCCTACCACGGACAGCGTAGGAGCCGGCCTTGGCCGCGATGAGGCCATCAGCCCCACAGTAAATATCCAGAAACACCCCCAAACCCCGACCTGTGTGTCGGGGTTTGTCGTTTCCGGACCCAGGCCGCTATCATTCGCCGCATCTTCTTCGGGGTATGACTGATGCTCAACGGCCTCTGGCTCGGCTTTTTCGTGGTGGCGGCCATTTCCGCCCTGGCCCAATGGCTGGTTGGCGGCAACGCCGGCATCTTCGCGGCAATGGTGGAAAGCATCTTCGCCATGGCCAAGCTGTCGGTGGAGGTGATGGTGCTGCTGTTCGGCACCCTGACCCTGTGGCTGGGCTTTTTGCGCATCGCCGAGAAGGCCGGCATCGTCGACTGGCTGGCCAAGGTGCTGGGCCCGCTGTTCGCCCGCCTGATGCCTGAAGTGCCGCGCGGCCACCCGGCCCTGGGCCTGATCACCCTCAACTTCGCCGCCAACGCCCTGGGTCTGGACAACGCCGCCACGCCCATCGGCCTTAAGGCCATGCGTTCGCTGCAGGAGCTCAACCCCAGCACCACCACGGCCAGCAACGCGCAGATCCTGTTCCTGGTGCTAAACGCCTCTTCCCTGACCCTGCTGCCGGTGACCATCTTCATGTACCGGGCCCAGCAAGGCGCCATGGACCCGACCCTGGTGTTCCTGCCGATCCTGCTGGCCACCAGTGTTTCCACCCTGGTGGGCCTGCTGTCGGTGGCGGTGATGCAGCGCCTGCGCCTGTGGGACCCGGTGGTGCTGGCTTACCTGGTCCCCGGCGCGCTGCTGCTGGGCGCGTTCATGGCCATGCTGGCGGGCATGTCGGCGGCGGCGTTGGCCAGCCTGTCGTCGATCCTGGGCAACCTGACGCTGTTCGGGCTGATCATGCTGTTCCTGATCATTGGCGCGCTGCGCAAGGTCAAGGTCTATGAAACCTTCGTGGAAGGCGCCAAGGAAGGCTTCGACGTGGCCAAGAACCTGCTGCCGTACCTGGTGGCGATGCTGTGCGCCATCGGCGTGTTGCGCGCCTCGGGCGCCCTGGAATTCGGCCTGGACGGCATTCGCCACCTGGTGCAATGGCTGGGCATGGACACCCGCTTTGTCGACGCCCTGCCCACCGCCATGGTCAAGCCGTTCTCCGGCAGTGCCGCACGGGCCATGCTGATCGAAACCATGCAGAGCAAAGGCGTGGACAGCTTCCCAGCCTTGGTGGCCGCGACCATTCAGGGCAGCACTGAAACCACCTTCTACGTGCTTGCCGTGTACTTCGGCGCGGTCGGTATTCAGCGCGCCCGCCATGCGGTGGGCTGTGCGCTGCTGGCCGAGTTTTCCGGCGTGGTGGCGGCGATTGCCGTGTGCTATTGGTTCTTCGGGGCCACGGCGGCCTGAGTGTTGCGTTACTGGATAAAACCAATGGCCTAAGGCCACCTGTCAGATCTAACAGGTTTCAAATCCAGTGAAGTGGATCCTAATGGGGTTGGGCAGTCCAGCCCTTACAGGAGCAATAGACATGAATGAGTTCGCAGCTCGAGCCGATTGGACGCTTGATCCGTCGTTTGGCACCGATGGAAAGACCATCCTAAACTTTGATCTGATTAGTTATAGTTTTCTTGATTTTTGCCGGCTATCGGACGGAAGCTTTCTTGTGTTTACCCGGCAAGACAAGAACTACTTGAACTACAGCGTTCTAAAACTTACGGAGAGCGGAAATCTTGATCCTCAATTCGGTCATCAGGGTGAGGTGATACTGGAGTCAACGATGGCGGAGCAGTTTACGTCACTTCATATTGTTGATGATACGTTCGTTGTGCTCGGGCACTCATCGGATAGTATTCTCGTGTTCCGCTATCTCTTGGATGGCACCGCCGACGTTGAGTTCGGTAATGCAGGTGAACTTCGGATCAAAGTTTCCACTCTGCCTCCAGATACTTCTGAAGATAGCCATGGCCCCCATAATCTTGCTATGGGTTTGGGTGGTGATGAAGAGAACAACATGGTTGTTTCCAAAGCTTTGGGAACCGTGGACGGAGACCGTTTTTTCATCGTATTCAATGTGAACTGGCCTGAAGATATAGAGTTGGGTCTGCCGGAGGTACCTGTAATTATTTGCTTGGATGAAACCGGTGAGCTGGATTCCTCGTTCAACGGGGGGCGACCAAAGTTTCTTTCTTTGATAAGTCCTTGGCCGAAAGGGAACTATGTTAGCGCGGTAGCAACTCAGCGTACGACTGCTGGAGTGAATAATTTGTTGTTGTTCGGGACGCGCCCCTCAGCGGTCGGGTCGCGGATTCATCATGTTCTGCGCGTGCTTTCGGACGGGCAACGGGACTATACCTTCGGTGACGGAGAAGCAGATGATCAGGGCTTGGCCATTATCACTACGCAACAACTGCTAATCCCCAACGGCCTGACCGTAGACACCGATGAGTCAATCAAGGCTTGGGGCTTACTATCAGAAAGTGCGATGGGCGTGCGGTCATTTGATGTCAATGGAAAAAACGATGGAAGTTTCGGCGAAGCGGGTTACCTTTCCGTTAACTCTAAAGAGTGGAACGGCGCTACTTCCAGCGGCACCACAGATGACTACCGATTTACCGTTTTTCATGCTGATCAAGCGGAAAAAACGATCAGGGTATTGAGGTTTCTGGCAAGCGGTAAACCTGATGCTTCATTCGGCAACAACGGTGTAGTTTCCATTAGTGATGAACTTGGGCGCGTTGTTCATGCTGGAAAGATCAACGTTCTTCCGGACAACAGCGTTATCCTCGCAGTGGGTAGCGTCATTCTCAAACTGCGTAGTCAGCCGAGTTAGTGTGTGTTTACCTATCTAACTCCCAAGTCTACTTCGGCCAACGTCCACTCGACTACCTGCGCGGTCAGCCGGTCGCTGGCCTGGCCGAAGCCCGCTACCACGCTCGGCACGGCCGCAGAGGTCAGCGGCTGGCTGACCTCGAAGCGCCGGCTGGCAAGGATGCGCTGGCTGCGGCCGTCCACCAGCCGAGCATCCAGGCGCACACGCACGGTCACGCTGCCGGCTGAGTATTCGCTCTGGAAGGCCTGCAGTTCCCCGCCCAATTCAAACGTCCCCTGTACGGTGCTGTCATCGTTGCTGACCCCGCGCACACGGCCGTCGCTGATAAAGCCATCGAGCAGGCGATTACGCAGCAGCACCGGCGCCGGGTCGCTCCAGCGCGCGCCTTTGTAGCTGCTGATCAGGTCGCCCTGAGGCACTACAGCGATGCGCGGATTGTTCAGGGCGTCGCTGGCCTGGGGTTTGCCGATGCGCAGCGTCCAGGGCAGGCTGGGGCCGCTGTGGGGGGGGGTGGCAGTGGCGGGCAGGCGGTAGACGTCGGCGGGCTCGGACTTGGGCAGGATCGAACAGGCGGGCAGCAGGCTGATGACCAGGCCCAGGGCCACACTGCGGAGCACGGCACTCATGGTTCAAACTCCTTGTTCTGGTCGCGGCCCAGCAGGTAACCGCCGGGGTTGGCCTGCAGACGCTGGGCAATGGCTTTCAAGGCCGTCAGCGTGTCGCGCAGCTCGCGGATGGCCGGGGCCAATTGGTTGAGGCCCTGCAGGCCGCTGTTCACCGCATCACGATTGTTGGCCAGCAAGGCGTCCAGAGTGGCGGCGCTCTGTTGCAGCGACTGCATGGCCTGCTGGGCGCTGCCCATGGTCTGCCGGCCTTGCTGGTTGAGCAGACCGTTGGCGTTGTGCATTAACTGGCCGGCCTGGTTCACGGTGCCGGACGCCTGGCTGATCATCTGGCGAATTTCATCGCGCTGGGCGGCCACAACGCCGGTCACTTGTTCCACATGCTCCAGCGTGGCGGTGAAACGGTCGACGTTGTCGCTGGAAATCAGGCGGTTGGCGTTGGACAGCAGCTGATTGACGCTGGCCATCAGGTCATTGCTGTTGGTCAGCAGCCGGGCGATGGGCGACGGCGATGCGACGATGACCGGCAGGGCGCCCTTCTCGCCCTTGAGTTCCGGGCTTTGCGGGGTACCGCCGCTGAGCTGGATGATCGAGGTGCCGGTGATGCCGTTCAGCGCCAGCTTGGCCAGGGTGTCCTGCTTGACTGGCGTTTCGGCCGCCAGGCGGATGCGCGCCAGTACCCGGCGTGGGTCCTGGGGGTCCAGGCGCAGTTCGGTCACGTCGCCCACCTTGATGCCGCTGTACTGCACCGAGCTGCCTCGCGACAGGCCGGTCACGGCCTCGTTGAACACCACTTCGTAATCGTTGAAGGCGCTGTCGACACTGGACTTGGCCAGCCACAGCCCGAACAGCAGTGCCCCGACCACCACCAGTACGGTGCACAGGCCGATCAATACGTGATGGGCTCGGGTTTCCATATCAGACCTCGTTCTGCACGGCAGCAGCCCGCCGCGCTGCCCGGCCACGCGGGCCATGGAAGTATTCGTGAATCCAGGCATCCGGGGTGGCGGCCACCTTGGCGATGGGCGCCGCCACCAGCACATGCTTCTGCGACAGCACCGCCACCCGGTCGGTGATGGTGTAGAGGGTGTCCAGGTCGTGGGTGACCAGGAACACGCTCAGGCCCAGGGCATCGCGCAGGGTCAGGATCAGCTGGTCGAAGGCGGCGGCGCCGATGGGGTCCAGGCCGGCCGTGGGCTCGTCCAGAAACAGGATGTCCGGGTCCAGCGCCAAGGCCCGCGCCAGGGCGGCGCGCTTGATCATGCCGCCCGACAGCGAAGCCGGGTATTTATTGGCGGCAGACAGCGGCAACCCTGCCAGGGCCAGCTTCACGCAGGCCAGGTGCTCGGCATCGGCGCGGCTCAGGCCGGCATGCTCGATCAACGGCAGGGCGACGTTTTCGGTAACCGTCAGTGACGAGAACAGCGCGCCTTTCTGGAACAGCACGCCAAAGCGCCGTTCGATCTGCGAGCGGGCCTGCTCGTCGAGCCCGGCCAGGTCCTGCCCCAGCACCTGGATGGTGCCAGCGTCGGGCCGACGCAGGCCGACGATGCTGCGCAGCAATACCGACTTGCCGCTGCCCGAGCCGCCGACCACGGCCAGAATCTCGCCGCGGTTAAGGTCCAGGTCCAGCTGGTCATGCACCACCTGGCGACCGAAGCGGTTGCTCAGGCCGCGTACCTTGATCACCGGTACGTTGGGGGCTGCGACGGTCCAGTTCACCAGCGTATCTCCATGAAAAACAGGGCGGCGACGGCGTCCAGCACGATCACCACGAAGATCGACTGCACCACGCTTGAGGTGGTGTGCGCGCCTACCGATTCGGCGCTGCCGCTGACCTTGAAGCCTTCCAGGCAGCCAATGGCGGCGATGACGAACGCGAACAGCGGCGCTTTCACCAGGCCCACCAGGAAATGCTGCACGCTGATGTCGGCCTGTAGCTTGGACAAGAACATCGCCGGTGAGATCCCCAGCGAATAAGCGCACACCACCCCGCCACCGACGATGCCGCACAGCATGGCCAGGAAGGTCAGGGCCGGCAGCGACACCAGCAGCGCCAACACCCGTGGCACCACCAGCAATTCCATCGGGTCCAGGCCCAGGGTGCGGATGGCGTCGATTTCCTCGTTGGCCTTCATCGAGCCGATCTGCGCGGTAAAGGCGCTGGCGGTGCGGCCGGCCATGAGGATGGCGGTCAGCAGCACGCCGAACTCGCGCAGGAAGGAAAAGGCCACCAGGTTGACGGTGAAGATGCTGGCGCCGAATTTGGACAGGATGGTGGCGCCGAGAAACGCCACCACGGCGCCCACCAGAAAGGTCAGCAGGGCCACGATAGGCGCGGCGTCCAGCCCGGTCTGCTCGATGTGCGCAACCACGGCAGTGGTACGCCAGCGCTTGGGGCGCAGCAGGCCACGGCACAGGGTTTCCAGGATCAGGCCGATAAAGCCCAGCAGTTGCAGGGTGTCCTGCCACACGGTGTTTACGGCTGTGCCGATGCGGCTGAGCAGTTGGATGCCGGTGTTGAGTTCGGGCTCTTTCGCAGGCTCGCAGAAGTCCTGCATGGAGCTGTACACCGTCTGCAACAAGGCGCGTTTTGAGCCCGGCAGGTGCACCGCCGTGTCAGCCAGACGGCCCAGGCGTTCGGCGCCCAGCAGTTCCACCAGCAGGGAGGCGCCGGCGGTGTCGATGGCGCCCAGTTGGTCGAGGTCGATGGGGGTGCTGGCGTCGTATTGAGTGGCCAGTTGCCGGGTCAGCTGGCGCAGGCGTGAATAATGGGAAAGCGTCCAGTCGCCAACGATGTGCAGGCGCGGGGGCTGCATGCTGAAATCGAGGTAGGCATTGCCGTAGGCGGCGAGAATAGTCATGCACCGAGCGTAGCAGCAACTGACTTGAAACGGTGTCGCCTGCATCGCGACCAAGGTCGGCTCCTACGCCTTACGGTGTCGCCTGCATCGCGGTTCCAACACAGTTGCAGCGCTGCTGTAGCCGCTGCCGCAGGCTGCGCTGGCCCTGTGCCTCACTGAAAATCTCCAGTGCTCACACCGGCCAGCGCAGCCTATCGGCAGCGGCTACAGGATGCATCGCGGCCTGCGGGGCGTGCTACTGCGCGGGGGCGCTGTCGTCGGTGACCTTGAAACGCAGCATGCCGATCATCTGCCCGTCCTCGGTCAGGATCTGCACCTGCCACTTGCCCACCGGGTTGGGTGGCAGGTTCTGTTTGTGCGTCCAGGCTCGATAACCCTCGTCGCGCCCGCCGTGGATGTCCAGGGCGATACGGTCCACTTCCTTACCGTTGAACCGCCACACATGGTAGATGCGCTCATCCAGCCCGCGCGGCGCATTGATGGCCGTGTAGGCGTACAACCCATTGGCCCGTATCTGACTGGCCGAGACGTTCTTGATGCTGTCACCCGGGTTGCGGGTGATGCTGTCCATGTCCAGGGTCACCGACTTCTGGGTGATCCACAGCGTGGCCGGCGGTACCCACGAGCGGAGCAGCCAGCCGCAGCCGCCCACTGCCAGGGTCACGGCCACAAGCGCCACTGCTCGCCGCCAGTGGTTGATGGGGAAGCTGGTGGCCAGGCTGGGGAACGACAGCACCATGGCCGTGCCCAGCGCCCACTGGAAGCTCTGCGCCGTGGTGATGTGCAGGATGATCGGCAGCGCCGTCAGCATGGCCGCGAACAGCGTCAGGGTGTGCAGCGCCAGGAACAGCCACCGGCGCGGGGCAACGAACTTGTAGTACAGCGGGTCGGTGATCGACACCAGGCCGGCCACCGTCAGCAGGCCGGTGAATACCAGCTGGCCGCTGTTCCACGTGGTGGTGGTGTAGAAAAACGGCAGCACGAAGAACAGGCTTTCCTGGTGGATCATCTGCGTCGCGTAGCGCAGCAGCGGCTCCGGGATCTCGCGCTGAAAGCGCCGGCTGAACCAGCGCGTGGCGCTCTGTTCGACCATCAGCCACACCCAGCTGACCAGCATCAGCACAGCCACCCAGCTGGCCAGTTTGGCCTGGCGGTCCACCAGGATGAAGCTGCCGATGCCCGAGATGAAGCCGCCTAGGGCGATCACCCCGGGGTAGCGCTTGATAAGTTCGATGATGCGCAGGATCAGTGTGGGCATTTCGGCAATTCTTGGCAGGTGCTGGAAAAAACGCCGCCAAGGATACGCCCTTGCCTCCCTGAATGCGCAATTAGTGCCGCTTGTGCCGTAAGGCGCCCCAGGCCAGAAGGCTTAAACCGCACACAATCAGTAGGACAACACCCAGGGTGTAGAGTTGGTCGTAGCTGAGCAGCGGCTGTTCGACACGTACATAGCCACGGCCGGCGAATATCTGCCGCATCGCTGCATCGGCCTGGGCCAGGGTGACCTTGCGCAGGTCGCGGGACGGGTCCTCGAAGCGGCCCTTGGCGTAGGTAGGCAAGGCGTTCCAGTAGAAGTCGGCCAACTGGCTGTTGCCCTGCACGCTCCAGCCCTGGCGGGCGATGGTTGCCTGGCGCAGGCGTTCGAAGGTGGCACCGTCCAGGCCATCTTTCTTCAAGCGCGTGATCATCTGCGCCATCAATTCGCGGGCCTTGTCCACGTCGGCGCGGTCAAGGTCGGCGTTCAGGCTGAGCAGGCCGGTGTCGCCGAAGGCCTCGCGCTGGCTCCACGGGCCGTAGGACAGTTCGTGGTCCAGGCGCAGTTCCTTGTACAGCGCCCACTCCATGTACACCTGCACCAGGTCCAGGGTGGCATCGGGCGTGTCGTCACTCAGGGCGGGCTCGGGGAAGAACGCGTGCAGCTTGGCGCCATCGCCCAGCCAGCCCAGCGGCAGGGTGCGGTCGAAGGCGGCGCTGTGCAGGTTGACGGGGATGTCCGGGTGGTCAGTGGGTTTGACCGCATCCAGGCTGGCCCAGGTGCGTTCCAGGTAGGCAGGCAGCACCTTGTCCAGGCCGCCCACCACGATCAGCGTCATGTTGTTGGGCGCGTACCAGTTCTTGCGCACGGCCTCGACCTGGGCCAGGGTCATGTCGCGCACTGGGGAGCGTTCGCTGCACTTGAGGCCCAGTTCCATGGCCAACTGGTCGCTGGCGGCATGGCCTACGCCCTGCTTGTCCAGCCAGCGTTGCAGGTGCGAATAGTGGCCGCCGTCCTCGCGCTCGACGATGCGCTTGGAGATATCCAGGGCCTTCTGGTCGATGGTGGTCTTGGTGACGACCTCCAGCAGCAGGTCGAGCACCTTGCGCTGGTTGGCGGCGGGCGCCTCGATCACGAAGGTGGTGTCGCTGTCGCTGGTGAAGGCGTTCCACTCCCCGCCCAGCGCCTGCATGCGCTCTTCCAGGCCGCCCTCGCCGCTGCCGTCGATACCGCTGAACAACAGGTGTTCCAGCAGGTGTGGCAGTTCCCGGTCGTGGCAGGTGAAGTCGTCAAAACCCACGCCCACCACCAGGCGGATGGCCACGTGGCCGCGCTCGTCACCCGGTTTCATCAGCACCTGCAGGCCATTGGGCAGCAGGTAGCCTTCGACCTTGTAACGATCCAGCGCCTGGCTTTGGGTGCAACTGAACAAAAGGCAAAGCAACAGCAGACAACGCATGGGTAGCTTCCTGCGGGAACCGGCTCAGACTGTGGAACAGACTGCCGGCGCCCGCGTACGTTCAAGGCGAATGCGCATCGTCGGGAACAGCGTCGGCTTGCAGGGCTCCGGTATCGACGGTTTCCAGCACCACGTAGGCGCTGCCGCAGAACAGCGAATTGAGCCGTTTCATGTCGGCGATCAGCTCCAGGTGCAACGAGCTGGTTTCAATGCTTTGTACCACTTTACGCTGCAGCCGGCTCACGTGGGCATGGGCCAGGCGCCGCTCCTGGGCACGGAAACGACGCTTTTCGCGCAACAGTTGGCGGGCGCTTTCCGGGTCGCCGCTGAGGAACACCGACAGGCCCAGGCGCAGGTTGGACATCAATTGGCTGTGCAGGGTGGCCAGCTCCTCCAGTCCGGTCTCGGAGAACTCGCGGCGTTGGGAGGTCTTCTGCTGCTGGATCTTGCGCAGCATGCGTTCGACCAGGTCGCTGGCCAGCTTGAGGTTGATCGCCAGCTCGATGATCTCGGCCCAGCGCCGGCTGTCCTGCTCGCTGAGGTCCTCGCGGGGCATCTGCGCCAGGTACAGCTTGATGGCGCTGTACAGCACCTCCACGTCCTCGCCCTGGCTGCGCACGGCCTGGGTCACCGCGGTCTGGGCGCCGCGCAGCACGTTCAGCAGCGCGCCGAGCATGCTGTCCACCAGGTCGCCGATGCGCAGGGTCTCGCGTACTGCGTTGGCCAGGGCCAGGCTGGGGGTTTCCAGCGCGGTCAGGTCCAGGTGGCGGGGCTTGGCGGCGCTGTCGCCGGTCTCACGCTCAGGCAGCAACCATACGCAGAGGCGCGACATGGGGCCCACGGTGCCCAGCATCAGCAGGCAGCGCACGGTGTTGTAGAGCAGGTGGAAACCGATCACCAGGTTGGTGGGGTCGTAGGTCAGGCTGTCCATCCAGCGCGCCAGCGGCTCCAGCACCGGCACGATCAGCAGCAGGCCGATCAGCTTGTACAGCAGGCTGCCCAGCGCCACCTGGCGGCCGGCAGTGTTCTGCATGCTGGTAGAAATGAATGCCAGCAGGCCGCTGCCGATGTTGGCGCCGATCACCAGGCCGATCGCCACCGGCAGGCTGATCACGCCGGCTTCGGCCAGCGTTGCGGTCAACAGCACGGCCGCCAGGCTGGAATAGGAGATCATCGCGAACAAGGCGCCCACCAGGGCATCGAGCAGGATGTCGCCGGTCAGCGAAGCAAACAACACCTTCACGCCCTGGGCATGGGTAATGGGCGTGGCCGCCTCGACGATCAGTTGCAGGGCCAGCACAATCAGGCCCAGGCCTATGCCCACGCGGCCCATCTGCCCCACGCGAGTCTGCTTGCGGGAGAGGAAGAAGATCACCCCAAGGAAGATCAGCAGCGGCGACAGCCACGACAGGTCAAAGGTCAGCACCCGTGACATCAGCGCCGTACCCACGTCGGCGCCCAGCATGATCGCCAGCGCGGGCGTGAGGGTCATCAGCCCCTGGCCGACGAACGAGGTGGTGAGCATGGCCGTGGCGTTGCTGCTCTGCACAACGGCTGTCACCAGGATGCCGGCGATAAAGGCCAGCGGCCGCTTGGACATGTTCTGGCTGAGCAGGCGTCGCAGGTTGGAACCGTATACGCGCAGGATGCCCGTGCGCACGATGTGAGTGCCCCAGATCAGCAGTGCTACTGCCGATAGCAGATTGAGCAGGGTGAGCATGAGAAAGGCCCCCTGTAGACGGCCCCCAATGCGGGAGCGGATGGATGTGCGGCAGCGCGGCTTTTGGAGAAAATCTTTTTATGCCGTGGCTACTTAAGCTTTAGTCGGCCATGGGCCTGGGCGCCAGCATGGCACAGGAATTAGTCCGTTGAAATAAAACTGTAACATTTGCATTGTTCTGTTGTGGGAGCGGGCTCTGCCCGCGAAAAGGCACATCGGTCAGTCAGGCGTTGCGCGGTGTTCTTTTCGCGGGCAGAGCCCGCTCCCACGAGTTAAATGGCGAGTTTGGAAATGAAAAAAGGGGCCGATCAAGGCCCCTTCCGGTTCGCTGCGCCCTGGGTTACTGACCCGGAACGTCCTTGCGAAGTTTCACCGGATCGCTTTGTTTGCGCTTTTTCGCCATCGCCGTGCGCATCTTGATGTTGATGGCTTCCACGGCCAGCGAGAACGCCATGGCGAAGTACACGTAGCCTTTGGGGACATGCACGTCGAAGGCTTCGGCGATCAGCACCACGCCCACTACCAGCAGGAACGACAGCGCCAGCATCTTCAGGGACGGATGCTTGTCGATGAAATTGCTGATGGTGCCCGAGGCCAGCATCATCACCAGCACGGCCACGATGATCGCGGCAACCATCACCGGTACGTGGGACACCATGCCCACCGCGGTAATCACCGAGTCCAGCGAGAACACGATGTCGATGATGGCGATCTGGATGATGGTGTACAGGAAGTTGCCACCCTTGCCGCTCGGCTCCTGGCCTTCCTCGTCTTCGCCTTCCAGGCCGTGGTACATCTCCTGGGAGCTTTTCCACAGCAGGAACAGGCCACCGAAGAACAGAATCAGGTCACGCCCGGAAATGCCCTGGCCGAATACCACGAACAGGTCCGAGGTCAGGCGCATTACCCAGGTGATGGACAGCAGCAACAGGATCCGCGTGATCATCGCCAAGGCCAGGCCGAAGATCCGTGTGCGCTGCTGCATGTGCTTGGGCATGCGGCTGACCAGGATCGAGATCATGATGATGTTGTCGATGCCCAGCACGATCTCGAGTGCAGTGAGCGTGAAAAAGGCAACCCAGATCTCCGGGTTGGTCAGCCATTCCATGTTTTTTCCTTCGAGCGTTAGTGAGGCGCACCGTACAGTGCGGTGCGCCTTCGTGAGGTAAATCTTAGACGATCAGGCTGCCGAACAATGGGAATGTGCCCAGCAACAGAGCGGCGAGCATTATGCACAGGCACACCAGTACTGCCCACTTGAGGGTGAAGCGCTGGTGATCACCGAAATCGATGCCTGCCAGGGCCACCAACAGGTAGGTAGAAGGTACCAGCGGGCTCAGCAAATGCACGGGTTGCCCGACGATTGACGCCCTGGCCATGTCCACTGCGCTGATACCGTAATGGCTGGCTGCTTCGGCCAAAACCGGTAACACCCCGTAATAAAATGCATCGTTCGACATGAAGAACGTGAACGGCATGCTCACCAGCGCGGTGATCACCGCCAGGTAAGGGCCCATGGCATCGGGGATCACCGTCAGCAGGCTTTTCGACATGGCGTCGACCATGCCGGTGCCGCTGAGGATGCCGGTGAAGATCCCCGCTGCGAAGATCAGCCCCACCACGGCCAGCACGCTGCCGGAGTGGGCGGCGATGCGCTCCTTCTGCATTTGCAGGCACGGGTAGTTGACGATCATGGCGATGCTGAAGGCGATCATGAACAGCACCGGCAACGGCAGCAGGCCGGCGATCAACGCCGCCATCAGGGCCAGGGTCAGGGCGCCGTTGAACCACAGCAGTTTCGGCCGGCGGGCCTCGGGGAACTGCGACACGCTGATGTCGCTGTGGTCGGGCTCATCACCCGGCAGGTGCAGTTCGCCCAGGCGCGCGCGCTCCTTTTTGCCGTAGCCATAGGCGATGGCCAGGATGGCCAGCACGCCGGCCAGCATCGCCGGGATCATCGGCACGAAGATCGCCGACGGGTCCACGTGCAGGGCGCTGGCGGCGCGGGCGGTGGGCCCGCCCCAGGGCGTCATGTTCATCACCCCGCCGGCCAGGATAATCAGCCCGGCCATGATCCGGGGGCTCATGCCCAGGCGGCTGTACAGCGGCAGCATGGCGGCCACGCAGATCATGTAAGTGGTGGCGCCGTCACCATCCAGCGACACCACCAGGGCCAGCACGGCGGTGCCCACCGATACCTTCAGCGGGTCGCCCTTGACCAGCTTGAGGATCTTGCGCACGGCCGGGTCGAACAGCCCCGAGTCGATCATCAGGGCGAAATAAAGGATGGCGAACATCAGCATCACGCCGGTGGGCGCAAGCTTGGTGATGCCTTCGAGCATCATCGGGCCGATTTTCGGGCCAAAGCCGCCGAACACGGCGAACAGGATAGGGATGATAATCAGGGCGATCAGCGCCGACAGGCGCTTGGTCATGATCAGGCACATGAACGTGATGACCATGGCAAAGCCGAGGAAGGTCAGCATAGCGGGTACTCCAGGCAGTCGCGACGGAAGGGTTCAGCGCAAGGCGTCGGGGCGATGGAGTACGGGGAGCGGGACGGAATATGGGCGGGGCATGCAGGACATCAGGATCACCATTGTTGTTTTTGATAGCGCCGGTCTGTGCCGGTGGTGATGGTGATGCTAGCGATGGAAGCTTTCAGCAACCTTTCGGAAATTTCCTACCCGATCTCCGGAATTCCACCGTAGCCGCTGCCGCAGGCTGCGCTGGCCCTCAGCCACGCTGAAAATCTCCAGTGTGCTCAGGGGCCAGCGCAGCCTGGGCGGCAGCGGCTACAGGATCAGGGCAGTATCAGGCCGCCAGCGGCTTTATGCAGGGTGCGCAGGTGGTCGGCGACAACTTTGATATTGGCCTCGGTAGCCGCAATCTCGGCCGCCCGCTTGGGCTCCAGCAGCGCCCTCACCTCTTTGTCCAAGTCCACGCTCAGCGTCTGCAACTGCTTCTGCCGCTCGGCACTTTCGGACTCCAGGCGCTTGAACTCTGCCTTCTGCGGCAGGCCATAGCCGCCGCTGTCCAGCAGCTCGGCCGGGCGGCTGAGGAAGCCGCTGTTGGCCAGCATCGCCTGCAAGGTCTTGTTGGCGTTGACCAGGCTGGTGTCATTGGCGGCGCGGCCATTGAGGTAGCGCTGCTTCACTTCATCCTGGGCCAGCAGCAATTGCCGACGCAGGCTGGCCTGCTCCAGCAGCAACAGCGCGGCACTGGTGCGCAGGTCGGCCTTGGCAAACCAGGGCTCGCGCTGCTTGGGCTCAAGGCTCATCCAGTCCTCGACCTTTTCCTGGGGGATGGGCAGCTGCTGCTTGAGGATGTCGAACATGGCCTGGTAGCGATCGCGGTACGAATCGAACCGGTAGCCCAGGCGCAGCGCCTCCTTGGGGTCCTTCAGCACGCTGGTGTCAGCGATGCCGCGCGCTTCCATCACCTGCAACAGGCCGTTGGGCACGATGCTGTCCAGGTCATCGAACTTGGCATTGTGGGTGCCGGCGCGCAGCAGTTTCAGGGTTTCTACCGCGCAGTTGTTGGACACGAAGTAGTAGTTGCCGTCGTAGCTCCAGTGCATCTCCGCAGCATGGCGCACCAGCGAGTCGATCTCGTTGCGGGTGAGCTTGAGTGGCACCGAGGCCAGGCTGCGCAGTTCGGTCTTGGTGTATTCGTCGATCACCTGGCCCAGCGGCAGTACGAACAGCCGCGATGGGTAGCCACCCGTCAGGCCGCTCCAGGTCGACAGCTGCACATCGTTGACGAAGGCGCGGTACGACAGCACCAGGCTGCGGTCCAGATCCAGTCGGCAATCGGGCCCACGCGGGCGGCCAGGGGCGCAGATCACCAGGCGCAGCATGCTGTGGCCCCAGCGGCTGACCCAGTTCTGGTTGGCTTCGGCCAGCAGATAATCCACTTCGTAGACGCGCTCGGGGTCGATGCTGCCCAGTGGCGTGCGGCCGAAATCGTTGCCGGCGTTGAGGAACGGCAAGGCGGTCTGGCACTGGGCGGCGTTGGCGGGGGCCCAGCCAAAGTGGTTCTTCAGGTATTCGTAAAGCTCGGGGCGGCGGCAGCCGTACTCCGGGTCCAGCAGGAAGTACTCCATGTTCACCGCCACGAATTCCAGCGGGTTGGTCACTTCGTAAATGTCGGGGCTTCGCACGACTTGGCGGTTGGCGTCATTGCGCTCACCGCGGGTGCCCACCGATTGCGACCAACCGGCCAGGTCCAGCAAGCGTGGGTCATCGCTCAGGGTAAAGCGGCGATCAGTCTGGCCGCGGCATTCGCCCGGCAGGCCGACTTCACCCAGGCTGGCGCTGTAGCGCTTGCAGCGGTTGAACAGTTTTCGATCAGCATCGGGCCACAGGCGGGCACGATCATAAATATGGGTCAGTTCATGCAGTACGGTGGCCAGCAGTTCTTCACGCACGGTGCCATGGGGGCGATGGGTCTGCGTGGTGGCTGCGGTGCCGTCGGTCAGGCTGGCCAGCAGCTTGACGTTGAGGTCCAGGCTGGACACCGCCGATGCTTGCCCGTAGGCGTTATCGGGCATGTGCGATGACCAGTCGACGTCGATCTGGCGATCCAGCCGCTGCACGAAGCTGGGCGGCAGGTCACGCAATGCCTCGTCGAGCAGCGCCTGGCTGGCCTGCTGCTGCGGTGCAGCCAGGCCCTCGGTCTGCAGGTGCAAACGCAAGGCGGCCTGTGCGCTGGTGCCGCAGAGCAACAGGGCGCAGGCCAGCAGCCAGGCGCTCAGGTGCCTCACAGGGCCAGGATGGCCTGGGCGAGTTCCTGGTCGCTGGCGTCCTTGGCTTCCGGCACCTGGGCGCGCACGGCAACCAGTGCGGCTTCCAGCTGGGCGCCACGGATGGTGCCGTTGCTGGCCACGTAGCTGGCGGCGTCGTCCTGGGCGTCACGAACTACCTTCGAATCGCGGATCGAAGTGGTGGTGTCGGAGGTGAAGTTGATGGTGCGGTTGGACGCGTGCACGATCATGTTGCTGGTTTGCTGCAGGGTATGCGCGCTAGCCACATCGGCCAGCAACAGCAGGCCCAGGGTGGCGGCAATCAACGGGGTACGCATGGGGGTGTCTCCAAGGACAGGGAGTAATTATTGGACGAGAATTGCCTGCGCCAGTTCAAGGTCGCTGGCATGAATACCGGCATGGTGCTGGCGCAGGTAGGTCAGCGCTGATTCCAGCCGCGCACCTTCAATCTGGCCGTCGGTGGCGACGTAGGCGGCCGCATCATCCTGGGCGGCACGCACCAGCTTGCGGTCGAACGGCGCCGTGGTCACCTGGCTGGTGATGTAGCCGGTGGCGACGAGGGTCTGGGTGGTGGTGTCGAACGCCAGCGCCTGGGAACACCAGGCACCGGCGATCAGCGAAGCTGCGATGAGACTGCGGGAAAACGTAAAACGCATAAGTCGTTCAAGCTACCAGGTGACAGGGACTCGATCAGATGGCGACGATGGCCTGGGCCAGTTGCGCATCGGTGGCGGCAAGCGTCGGGTTCTGCTGGCGGATGTAGGCAAAGGCGCACTCCAGACGCGCCCCACGCACGGCGCCTTGGCTGGCGACGAAGCTGGCGGCATCGTCACGGGCTTCCAGCACGACCTTTTTGTCGCGCAGCGAAGCGGTGGCGTCGGAGGTGGCATCGCTGGTGGCTTTGGTGGCATCCACGATGGTATCGGTGGTGACGATGAAGCTGGAGGCGTGCGCGCCGCAGGAAAGGGCCAGCAACAGCGAAGCGCCAAGCAGACGGGTGCGAATCATGGTCATTCTCCTGAGCGGACTGGGGTTGAGGGCAGCATTTTACATCAGACGCGCGCTGTACCGGGTGCGATACGTTGCGGTTCACGCGCATGTCAGACAATTGTTGCTGATTTAGTTCCAGGCGTGGAGGGTTGGGGCGGGATGTTTCATCAAGTAAAAACTGTACTTGCCAATAATATAAAAACAAAAACTGTACCTGTAGCCGCTGCCGCCAGGCTGCGCTGTCCCTCATGTGCGCTGAATATCTCCAGCAAGGTTTAGGGCCAGCGCAGCCTGGCGGCAGCGGCTACGCAAGTGCGTTGTTGCTTCAGGCAGAAACGACAAAGCCCGCTGCAGTTGCCTGCAGCGGGCTTCGTTCGAATTCAGGTTGCTGGCAAACGTCGGCCAGCGGGGTGCAGCATTAACGCCAGAAAGGCTTGCTCAGCTCTTCGCAACGCTGTGCTTCGCTGATACCAGCGTCGGCCAGCAGGCGGGCGTCCAGACGGGCCAATTGATGGCGGCTGGCGATGCGACGTTGCCACAGCATCAGGTTGCTGATGACACGCAGCGGGAACGAGGTGCTGTTTACTTCGGTGCTGTTCTGGAAAAGCAGGTCGGAACTGATTGTACGTTCCATGGTTGACATCCTTCCGCTTGTGGCGGGCTTGGCTAGTTGGTTTCTACTGGTGCCTATGATCCTCCTGCACAGTCAACATTTGCAGGCACAGTTCATTTGTATTGTGAGGGTTCAGTTAATTGTTTAAGGGCACTGTTTGACCGAAAATGAGGCCAACTGTATTGGTCGGCACTCGAATGGTGCATTTTTGATCAATTCCTGGGTTTTAGCGGGGGTTGAGGCGGGGTTTTTACCGGTACAGCAGTACAGATTTAGACGGCTACTTGGAACAGCTGGGCAACTGATGCGCAAAAGCCTCGCACCAGCTGCCAACTGTTGTGTTTTACACGGCCAGCATTCGCCCGGTTTCTTCCAGGTTGCTGTGCCATTGCAGTGCATCGCGCAGGATGTGCGGGGTGTGGCCGCCACGCTCGCAGGCTGCTTCGAAGTACTCGTTCAATGCGGTGCGGTAGCTTGGGTGCACGCAGTTGTCGATGATCGCCCGGGCGCGCTCGCGCGGCGCCAGGCCACGCAGGTCGGCCAGGCCCACCTCGGTGACCAGGATGTCCACGTCATGCTCGGTGTGGTCGACGTGGCTGACCATCGGCACCACGCTGGAAATGGCGCCGCCCTTGGCGATGGACTTGGTGACGAAGATCGCCAGGTGCGCGTTGCGGGCGAAGTCACCCGAGCCACCGATGCCGTTCATCATCTTGGTGCCGCACACATGGGTGGAGTTGACGTTGCCGTACAGGTCGAACTCCAGCGCCGTGTTGATGCCGATGATGCCCAAGCGACGGATCACCTCCGGGTGGTTGGAGATTTCCTGCGGGCGCAGCACCAGGCGCGACTTGTAGCGGTTGAAATCGGCGAACACCTCGGCGTGCTTCTTGGCCGACAGGGTCATGGAGCTGCCCGAGGCGAATTCCAGCTTGCCGGCGTCGAACAGGTCGAAGGTCGAGTCCTGCAGTACTTCGGAGTACATGGTCAGGTTTTCGAACGGCGAGTCCACCAGGCCACACATCACGGCGTTGGCGATGGTGCCGATACCCGCTTGCAGCGGCATCAGGCTGTTGGTCAGGCGCCCTTCGGCCACTTCACTCTTGAAGAACGCCACCAGGTGGTCGGCGATGGCCTGGGTTTCGGCGTCCGGCGGCAGCACCGTGGACGGCGAGTCGGGCTGGTTGCTGATGACGATGCCGACGATCTTGGCCGGGTCGATCTTCACCGCACCGCTGCCGATGCGCGTGTCCGACTTCAGCACAGGGATAGGCAGGCGTGTCGGGCGGTAGCTGGGGATGTAGACGTCGTGCAGGCCTTCGAGCTCCAGCGGCTGCGACAGGTTGATCTCGACGATCACTTCCTTGGCCAGGATAGCGAAGCTGGCCGAGTTGCCCACCGAGGTGCTGAGCACCAGGTGGCCTTCTTCAGTAATGGCCACGCATTCGATCACGGCCAGGTCCACCGGCTTGATCTGGCGGTTGCGCAGCTGCTCGACGGTATCGGACAGGTGCTGGTCGATAAACATGACCTTGCCATCGTTGATGGCCTTGCGCAGGGTGCTGTCGACCTGGAACGGCATGCGCCGGGCCAGTACACCGGCCTCGGTCAGTTGCTTGTCCAGGTCGTTGCCCAGGCTGGCGCCGGTCATCAGGGTGATCTGCAGCGGCGTTGCCTTGGCGCGTTCGGCCAGCGCGTGGGGTACGGCCTTGGCTTCGCCGGCGCGGGTGAAGCCGCTCATGCCGACGGTCATGCCGTCCTTGATCAGGGCAGCGGCATCAGCCGCACTCATCACCTTGCTCTGCAAGGCGTCCAAGCGGATACGGTCACGGTACATGTTGTGTTATCTCAGGTAGCGGAGCTGTGCGCAGTCTAGTGATTTCAAAAAAATTCGGCGCCCGACTTAGGTCGTAAGCCACCGGTCCTGTAGCCGCTGCCGCCAGGCTGCGCTGGCCCATTGCTGCACTGGAAATCTCCAGCGTAAATGAGGGCCAGCGCAGCCTGCGGCAGCGGCTACGGAAGGGTTGCCACAAATAAAAAACCCCAGCCTAACCAGCGCCGGGGTTTTGGGTATTGCCGTGGATCAAGCCGTTATTCGACAGCCTTGACCATGTCTTCGATGACTTTCTTCGCGTCACCAAACACCATCATGGTCTTGTCCAGGTAGAACAGTTCGTTATCCAGGCCGGCGTAACCGCTGGCCATCGAGCGCTTGTTGACGATGATGGTCTTGGCCTTGAAGGCCTCCAGAATCGGCATGCCGGCGATCGGCGACTTCGGATCGTTCTTGGCGGCAGGGTTGACCACGTCGTTGGCACCCAGCACCAGCACCACGTCGGCCTGGCCGAACTCGGAGTTGATGTCGTCCATCTCGAACACCTGGTCGTACGGCACTTCGGCCTCGGCCAGCAGTACGTTCATGTGGCCAGGCATACGACCGGCAACCGGGTGGATCGCGTACTTCACGGTCACGCCGTTGTGGGTCAGCTTCTCGGTCAGCTCTTTCAGCGCGTGCTGGGCACGGGCCACAGCCAGGCCGTAGCCCGGGACGATGATCACGGTGTCGGCGTTGGTCAGCAGGAAGGTTGCGTCGTCGGCCGAACCGGATTTCACCGGGCGGGCTTCTTTCGAGCCAGCCGGGCCGCCAACGTCAGTGGCGCCGCCGAAGCCGCCGCCGATCACGTTGAAGAACGAGCGGTTCATGGCTTTGCACATGATGTACGACAGGATCGCACCCGACGAACCCACCAGGGAGCCGGCGATGATCAGCATCGAGTTGTTCAGCGAGAAGCCGATACCGGCCGCCGCCCAGCCCGAGTAGCTGTTGAGCATCGACACAACCACCGGCATGTCTGCGCCGCCGATCGGGATGATGATCAGCACGCCCAGGATGAAGGCCAGGGCCAGCATCACGGCGAAGGCCGCGTAGTTGCCGGTGAACATGAAGGTCAGGCCCAGGCCCAGGGTAGCCAGGCCCAGAATCAGGTTCAGCTTGTGCTGGCCGGCGAACTGTACCGGTGCGCCCTGGAACAGGCGGAACTTGTACTTGCCCGACAGCTTGCCGAAGGCGATCACTGAACCGGAGAAGGTGATGGCACCGATGGCCGCGCCCAGGAACAGCTCCAGGCGGTTACCGGCAGGGATGGCGTCGCCCAGGGCCGGGACGATACCCAGCGACTGAGGCTCTACCACCGCGGCAATGGCGATGAATACCGCAGCCAGGCCGATCATGCTGTGCATGAAGGCGACCAGCTCAGGCATCTTGGTCATTTCCACGCGCTTGGCCATGATGGAGCCGGCAGTGCCGCCCACCAGCAGGCCGACGATCACGTAGGCGATGCCGCCGGTGGCCAGTTCGGCGCCCAGCTTGTAGATCAGGCCAACGGTGGTCAGCACGGCCAGGGTCATGCCCAGCATGCCGAACAGGTTGCCGCGACGCGACGTGGTCGGGTGCGACAGGCCTTTGAGTGCCTGGATGAAGCAGATCGAGGCAACGAGGTACAGAAGAGTGACGAGGTTCATGCTCATGTTACTTTTTCACCTCGGCCGACGCTTTTGGCGCCTTCTTCTTGAACATTTCCAGCATGCGGCGCGTCACCAGGAAGCCACCGAATACGTTCACCGCAGCCAGGGCCACGGCCAGGGTGCCCATGATTTTGCCCAGTGGGGTCACGGTCAGGGCAGCGGCCAGCATGGCACCGACGATGACGATGGCCGAGATGGCGTTGGTAACGGCCATCAGCGGGGTGTGCAGGGCAGGTGTGACGTTCCAGACCACGTGGTAGCCGACGTAGATCGCCAGTACGAAGATGATCAGGTTATAGACGCCGTGGGAGATCAGCATGTCTTCCATTGTTATTGTCCTCAGCCGTTCTTGCGGATGACTTGGCCGTCGCGGCACATCAGGCACGCGGCGACGATGTCGTCTTCAAGGTTGATCGTGAACTGGCCGTCCTTGTCGAACACCAGCTTCATGAAGTCCAGCAGGTTGCGTGCGTACAGCGCCGAGGCATCGGCACCGACCATGGCAGCCAGGTTGGTGGGGCCACAGATGATCACGCCATTCTCGACCACCACCTGATCGGCCACGGTCAGCGGGCAGTTGCCGCCTTGTGCGGCGGCCAGGTCGATGACCACCGAGCCTGGTTTCATCTGAGCGACGGTTTCGGCGCTCAGCAGGGTCGGTGCCTTGCGGCCCGGGATCAGTGCGGTAGTGATGACGATGTCCGAGGCCTTGGCGCGTTCGTGAACGGCCTGGGCCTGGCGCTGCATCCAGCTGGCGGGCATCGGGCGGGCGTAACCGCCAACACCTTCGGCGCACTCGCGCTCTTCGTCAGTTTCGTACGGCACATCGATGAACTTGGCGCCCAGCGACTCGATCTGCTCCTTCACCGCAGGACGTACGTCCGACGCCTCGATCACCGCACCCAGGCGCTTGGCCGTGGCGATGGCCTGCAGGCCGGCAACGCCGGCGCCCAGAATCAGCACGCGGGCAGCCTTCACGGTACCGGCAGCAGTCATCAGCATCGGCATGAAGCGCGGGTAGTGATGGGCAGCCAGCAGCACGGCCTTGTAGCCGGCGATGTTGGCTTGCGAGCTCAGCACGTCCAGGCTCTGCGCGCGGGAAGTACGCGGGGCAGCTTCCAGGGCAAAGGCGGTAATGCCGCGTTCGGCCATCTTGGCGATGGTTTCGTTGTTGAACGGGTTGAGCATGCCAACCAGAACGGTGCCGCTCTTGATCAGCGCCAGTTCTGCGTCGTTGGGGGCAACCACCTTCAGGATCAGCTCGGCACCGAAGGCATCGCTTGCGCTGCCAATGGTGGCGCCGGCGGCTTCATAGGCGCTGTCGGTCACGCTGGCATTCACGCCGGCGCCACTCTGGACAGTGACCTTGTGGCCTTGGCCGATCAGTTTCTTGATGGTTTCCGGGGTTGCAGCAACCCGTGTTTCGCCCGTCTGCGTTTCGAGAGGAACACCAATGTGCACGTCTAATCTCCTGCTTGATCTTATTGAGTTAACCAGCGCACTACGGATGGCGCAGCTGGGGCGGCCGATCAGCACGATCCCGCCTGATTCCAGCGGGGCGCGGCATTTTGCAGGCGTTATTGCAGGCCTTCAACCAGTTATGAAGGGTGACGGACGAAACACTACAAGTCACCCTGTGACCGATTGCCGCAACATACCCAGTCGAGCCCCGGTAGCTCGGGCTTTCCAGCTTTTCTGTAGGGATTTAATATTTTTTTACATTGTTCCGATGAATAGCGCGGAATGACCCGCGAAAATCGCTGTAGGCCATGTAGAACGGGGTGTTCAGCAAATTTTACACGCCGCCATAACAGTCTTCGTAAAAACGACATTTCCTTATATCTGTAGGTACGCGTTTTTATGGACTACATAGTTACTTTTACAGCTTTCCCTTCATGATCAGCTACATAGCGAAACGATTCAGCCATCAGCCAGTCGCGAAATGCCTTGAGTGACGCGGATTCCACCTTTCGCTCGGCAATCATCAGGTAATAAGCCTTGGGGCTGGCCAGTGCGTGAGGGTTGGCGATCACCAGCCTGCCCTCCTCCAACTCGCGCTGAATCAGGAACGGCGGGATCAGCGCGATGCCCATGTCGTGCATGGCTGCCTGGGAAAGCATGGAGAATAGTTCATAGCGCGGGCCTGTCATGTCGCGGCTGACGCTCATGCCCAGGCTGTTGAACCATTGGCGCCAGGCATAGGGCCGGGTGGTCTGCTGCAACAGGGGCAATTGGGCGATAGCGGCAGCGTCCAGGTGCGCCCTGCCCTCCAGCAGGGCCGGGCTGCACACCGGCACCGGGTTCTCGCCCATCAGTCGATGGGACTGGGTACCGGGCCAGTCGGCGTCGCCGAAGTAGATAGCGGCGTCGAACGGTGTGTCGGCGAATAGAAACGGGCGGGTGCGGTTGGTCAGGTTGACGGTGATGTCGGGGTGCTGCTGCTGGAAGCCTTTCAGCCTGGGCAGCAGCCACTGCGTGCCGAACGTGGGCACCACCGCCAGTTCAATGGTATTGCTGCCCTGCTGCCCCATCACCGACAGGGTGTCGCGCTCCACGGCATCCAGTTGCGTGGCCACCTGGCGGCTATAGGACAGCCCCGCCTCGGTCAGTTTCACCCCGCGCCTTGAACGCTGGAACAGTTCCACATTGAGGAACTCTTCCAGGCCACCTATCTGCCGGCACACGGCGCCTTGGGTCAGGGACAGTTCATGGGCGGCCTTGGTAAAACTCTCATGACGCGCGGCGGCTTCGAAGCAGATCAGCGCGGTAGTGCTAGGGATTTTTCGGCGCATGTACGGCAACCTCACAGGTGGAGGCGCTTATTGGGCTTTTTCCGCCTCTCGGAGTGAGAAATTAGCACAAGGCTATGCGAAATCCTCGTTTGTCCCCTGCCCGTTCGGCGCCTAGCATCAATGCATTGCCATTCATTTGCGACGAGGACACACCATGGGCGCCAAGGCCAGCTTCAACTGGATCGATCCGCTGCTGCTCGACCAGCAGCTCAGCGAGGAAGAACGCATGGTGCGCGACAGCGCCCAGCAGTTCGCCCAGGGCAAATTGGCGCCACGGGTACTGGAAGCTTTCCGCCACGAAAAGACTGACCCGGCCATCTTCCGCGAGATGGGCGAGATCGGCCTGCTGGGTGCAACCATTCCCGAGCAGTACGGCGGCAGCGGCCTCAATTACGTGTGCTACGGCCTGATTGCACGTGAAGTGGAGCGTGTGGACTCCGGCTACCGTTCGATGATGAGTGTGCAGAGCTCACTGGTGATGGTGCCGATCAACGAATTCGGCACCGAGGCGCAGAAACAGAAATACCTGCCCAAGCTGGCCAGCGGCGAATGGATCGGCTGTTTCGGCCTGACTGAGCCCAACCACGGCTCCGACCCGGGCGCCATGATCACCCGTGCCCGCTCGGTGGACGGTGGCTATCGCCTGACCGGCAGCAAGATGTGGATCACCAACAGCCCGATCGCCGACGTCTTCGTGGTGTGGGCCAAGGACGATGCCGGCGATATCCGTGGCTTCGTGCTGGAGAAAGGCTGGCAGGGCCTGAGCGCGCCGGCCATTCATGGCAAGGTCGGGCTGCGGGCGTCCATCACCGGCGAGATCGTGATGGATAACGTCTTCGTCCCCGAGGAAAACATCTTCCCGGACGTGCGCGGCCTCAAAGGTCCGTTCACCTGCCTCAACTCTGCTCGCTATGGCATCTCCTGGGGGGCGCTGGGTGCGGCCGAGTTCTGCTGGCACACCGCGCGCCAGTACACCCTCGACCGCCAACAGTTCGGCCGGCCCTTGGCGGCCAACCAGCTGATCCAGAAGAAGCTGGCCGACATGCAGACCGAGATCACCCTCGC